>CAVVXV010000001.1:0-1293524 GCA_963752295.1 uncultured beta proteobacterium
AGCTCGTTCGCCAGCCGGGCGGTGGAGGACGTGGCGGCGGCGAACGAGAAGACGTTCTTCCAGATGTACTGGGTCGGGACCCGGGACCGGATCCTGCAGCGGGTGGAACGCGCGAGCAAGGCCGGCGCGAAAGCGCTGATCGTCACCCTCGACTGGTCGTTCGCCACCCGCCGCGACTGGGGCAGCCCGGCCATCCCGGAGAAGCTCGACCTCAAGGCGATGGCGCGGTTCGCGCCCGGAAACCATGATGCGGCCCCAGTACCTGCTCGGCTGGCTCCGGAGCGGGAAGCTGCCCGACCTGACCTGCCCCAACCTGGCCGGCCCCGGCGAGGACGCTCCGACGTTCTTCGGCGCCTACGGGGAGTGGATGGGCACGCCGCTGCCGACCTGGGAGGACGTCAGGTGGCTGCGCGAGGAATGGGGGGGCCCGTTCGCGGTCAAGGGGATCATGCACCCCGACGACGCGCGGCGTGCGGTCGACATCGGCGCCACCGCGATCTCGGTGTCCAACCACGGCGGCAACAACCTCGACGGCACCCCGGCCTCGATCCGTGCGCTGCCGGGGATCGTCGACGCGGTGGGCGACCAGATCGAGGTCCTGCTCGACGGCGGCATCCGCCGCGGCGGCGACGTGGTCAAGGCGCTGGCCCTCGGCGCCAGGGCCGTGCTGATCGGCCGCGCGTACCTGTGGGGCATGGCCGCGGGCGGCGAGGCGGGCGTCACCAACGTCCTGTAGATCCTGCGCAGCGGCATCGACGAGGCGCTGCTCGGCCTGGGTCGCTCGTCGATCCACGACCTGGTCCGGGACGACCTGATCATCCCGCCCGACTTCACCCGGGAACCGCGGAAGTAGGGGATCCGGGACGGGCCCTACGCGGAGGGCACGTCCCGGCCGCGCAGAGCGGGGCAGTTCTCCAGCCACGCCTGCTCGGCCGGGTCGAACACCCGGCTGCGGGTCAGGAACCGCAACCCTTCCGGCGCCTCCAGGCTGAAGCCGGCCCCGCGGCCGGGGACGACGTCGATCATGAGCTGCGTGTGCGTCCAGTACTCGAACTGCGGTCCGGATATCCACACCGGTGCGTCGCCGTCGGCCCGTCGCCCAGGAGGCCGAGGAGGACGTCGCGCGTCACCGATGATGAACTCGCCGCGGCCGTAGCACATCGGGGAGGACCCGTCGCAGCAGCCGCCGGACTGGTGGAACATCAGCGGGCCGTGCTGCGGTCGAACTGCGCAGCACCTCGCCGGCTCCGGGGTGGCGGCGACCCGTTCACGACCGCACTGCTCTTTCTCGTCATCGGCTCAGAAGAAGCCCAGCGGCTTCGGCGAGTAGCTCACCAGCAGGTTCTTGGTCTGCTGGTAGTGGTCGAGCATCATCTTGTGGTTCTCCCGGCCCACACCCGACTGCTTGTACCCGCCGAACGCGGCGTGCGCCGGGTAGGGGTGGTAGCAGTTCGTCCAGACCCGGCCGGCCTTGATGTCGCGGCCTGCGCGGTAGGCGGTGTTGCCGTCGCGCGCCCAGACCCCGGCGCCGAGCCCGTAGAGGGTGTCGTTGGCCTTGGCGATGCCGTCGTCGTAGCCGTCGAAGCTGGTGACCGCGACGACCGGGCCGAAGATCTCCTCCTGGAAGATCCGCATGTGGTTGGTGCCCTCGAAGATCGTCGGGTGGATGTAGTAGCCGCCTGACAGGTCGCCGCCGAGGTCGGCCCGCTCGCCGCCGGTGGTGACCTTCGCGCCTTCCTTAGGCCGATGTCGAAGTAGGCGAGGATCTTCTCGAGCTGGTCGTTGCTGGCCTGCGCGCCGATCATGGTGTCGGTGTCGAGCGGGTTGCCCTGCCTCACGGCCTTGGTGCGGATGACCGCCGCGGCCAGGAACTCGTCGTAGATCGACTGGTCGATGAGCGACCGGGACGGGCAGGTGCAGACCTCGCCCTGGTTCAGCGCGAACATCGTGAAGCCCTCCAGCGCCTTGTCCTGGAAGTCGTCGTTCTCCGCCATGACGTCGGCGAAGAAGATGTTCGGGCTCTTCCCGCCGAGCTCGAGCGTCACGGGGATGAGGTTCTGGGTGGCGTACTGCATGATCAGCCGGCCGGTCGTGGTCTCACCGGTGAAGGCGATCTTGCGCGTCCGGTGCTCGACGCCAGCGGCTTGCCGGCCTCGACACCGAAGCCGTTCACGATGTTCAGCACGCCCGGCGGCAGCAGGTCACCGATGACCTTCATCAGATCCAGCATCGACACGGGGGTCTGCTCGGCCGGCTTGAGGACGATCGCGTTGCCGGCGGCGAGGGCGGGAGCGAGCTTCCAGACCGCCATCAGCAGCGGGAAGTTCCACGGGATGATCTGGCCGACGACGCCGAGCGGCTCGTGGAAGTGGTAGGCGACCGTGTCCTCGTCGATCTGCGACAGGCCGCCCTCCTGGGCGCGGATGGCGCCGGCGAAGTAGCGGAAGTGGTCGATGGCCAGCGGCATGTCGGCGGCGAGGCGTCTCGCGCACCGGCTTGCCGTTGTCCCACGTCTCGATGACGGCGAGCTGCTCGAGGTTCTCCTCCATGCGGTCGGCGATCTTGTTCAGGACCAGGGCGCGGTCCGCGGCCTAGGTCTTGCCCCACGCCGGCGCGGCCTCGTGCGCCGCGTCGAGAGCCAGCTCGATGTCCTCGGCCGTCGAGCGGGCGACCTCGCAGAAGACCTGGCCCGTGACCGGCGAGGGGTTCTCGAAGTACTTGCCCTTGACCGGCGCGACGAACTCGCCGCCGATGAAGTTGTCGTAGCGGGCCTGGACGTCGGCGGGACTTCCCGGTCGGCCGGGGGGGGCGTAAACGGTCATGTGAAGCCTCCTGAGACACGTGGTCCGCGTCATCCGGTGCGGCGGTCTCGCACGCGGGAGAAAGGATGATGAAATGCAGGTTGTCGCCGGCGGGCAGCGAAAAGCCCTCAGCCGGGCCGGCGGCGACGTCGAGGATGAACCTGTCCTGGTGCCATGCGCGGTCGAGAGCGGCATCGATGTAGAACGGGCACCCCTCGATCTCGCCGAGGAGCATGTCGTTGTCACCGACGAGGAACTCGCCGGCGGGAAAGCACATCGGCGTGCTGCCTGCGCAGCAGCCACCGGACTGCACGAACATCACCGGCGCACCCCGGTCGGCGAGCAGGCGAGTGATCGCCTGGCCCGCCGCCGGGGTGGCCGAGATCCGCGGCTGAGGCGGTGTGTCAGACACGCGACTCAGAACAGCCCGAGCGGCTTGGGGTCGTAGCTGACGAGCAGGTTCTTCGTCTCGCTGTAGTGATCGAGCATCATCCGGTGGTTCTCGCGGCCGATGCCGGAGATCTTGTATCCGCCGAACGCGGCGCCTGCGGGGTACTGGTGGTAGCAGTTCGTCCACACCCGGCCGGCCTTGATGGCGCGGCCCATCTTGTAGGCGCGGGTGCCGTCGCGCGTCCAGACTCCGGCACCGAGGCCGTAGAGGGTGTCGTTGGCGATCGCCAGCGCCTCGGCGTCGTCCTTGAACGTGGTGACGGCGAGGACCGGCCCGAAGATCTCCTCCTGGAAGACGCGCATCTTGTTGTCGCCCTTGAGCACCGTCGGCTGGAAGAAGTAGCCGTCGGCGAACTCGCCACCGAGGTCCGTCCGCTCGCCCGCCGATGAGCACCTCGGCACCCTCGTTGCGCCCGATCTCGACGTAGGAGGCGATCTTCTCGATCTGCTGCGCGGACACCTGCGGGCCGAGCTGGGTGTCGGTGTCGAGGGGGTCACCCTGCTTGATCGCGGCGATCCGCTCGATACACCGAGCCATGAACGCCTCGTAGATGTCCTCCTGAACCAGGGCTCGCGACGGGGCACGTGCAGACCTCGCCCTTGTTGAACGCGAACAGCACGAGGCCCTCGACCGCCTTGTCCAGGAAGTCGTCGTCCTGCGCCATGACGTCGGAGAAGAAGATGTTGGGCGACTTGCCGCCGAGCTCGACGGTGCTCGGAATGATGTTCTGCGCCGCGTACTGCATGATCAGCCGTCCGGTCACCGTCTCACCGGTGAAGGAGATCTTCGCGATGCGCGGGTTCGCGGCCAGCGCCTTGCCGATCTCGGCGCCGGGCCCGGTGATGACGTTGATCACGCCGGGCGGGACGACGTCCTCGATCACCTCGACCAGCTTCAGGATCGACCACGGGGTCGGCGAGGCGGGCTTGAGGATCGCGCAGTTCCCGGCGGCCAGCGCCGGGGCGAGCTTCCATGCGGCCATGAGCAGCGGGAAGTTGAACGGAATGATCTGTCCGACCACGCCGAGCGGCTCGCGGAAATGATACGCGACGAGATCCTTGTCGATCTCGGTCGACGAGCCCTCCTCCGCGCGGGCGGCCGCCGCGAAGTAGCGGAAATGGTCGACGACCAGCGGCAGGTCGGCATTCAGCGTCTCGCGGACCGGCTTGCCGTTCTCCCAGCTCTCGGCGACGGCGAGCATCTCCTTGTTCGCGTCGATCGCGTCCGCGATGGCGTTGAGCACCGCGGCGCGCTCGGTCGCCGACGTCTCTCCCCACGCGTCCTTCGCCGCGTGCGCGGCGTCCAACGCGAGCTCGACGTCCTCGGGCGTGGAGTGCGCAACCTCGGTGATCGGTCGTCCCGTGGCCGGGCACAGGTCGGCGCGGTACTTGCCTTGCGTCGGGGCCAGCCACTTGCCGCCGATGAAGTTCTCGTATCGCGGCGCGACGGTGACGATGCTGTCGGCATGGCCAGGCGGAACGTACTTCATTCCAGTACTCCTCACAAAGGGAGAAGGTTCGCACTACATGTACGCCGCGGGCTTACGTCAACATTCCCGGACGTCGCTACTGCACCCCTCAGGAAACCGCCTGGGGCCGAACGGGGAAAGCGCGGATCGCAGTTCTGCTCATCACCGATGCCGATAACACCGCGGGAGCAAGCTCCGTCACCGCGAGTCGCCGGAGGCCTCCGACAGGACACTGAACCGGAGCTCGACCTGCGTGGGCGGGGTGGCCGCGTGCTGAGGATCGGTGATGATCTGCCCGTCCACCCGCACCCAGCGGTCCCGGAGGTGGTCGCGGGCACGGTCCTCGGTGATCCCGGCCTGTATCAGCCGGTCCAGCACGGTCCGATCCGTCATCGTCGTTCCCGAAGTCGTCATCGGATCAGCATCACCGAGGCCCGGCCGGGTCGGCAGAGGCGAAGGTCCCGACGGGACCCGGGGCCGCCGCCTGCCCGTCAGCCCCCCGTCGGTGCCGCGAGCACGCAGCCGCCCGGAACTCCACGGTGTCGCCGGGCCGCAGCTCGCGGACCTCGTCACCGCAGCCGACGCGGACCGGCGCGCCGGGGCCGGGGTGGACCGCCACCAGCACCTCCCGGCCGGTGACCTGGACGGTCATCGGCTGGCCCCGGTACTCGACGGTGAACTCCAGGCCGGCCGTAGCGGCGCGGCCAGTGCGGGTTGAACCAGAGCGCGTCGCCGCGGGTCTCCAGGCCGGCGAAGCAGCGCTGCAGCAGGTCGACGGTGCCGGCCATCGCGCCGAGGTGGATGCCCTCCGCGGTGGTGCCGCCCTGGACGTCGGCGACGTCGCTGCGCCAGCGCCTGCAGGAAGTAGCTCCAGCGCCTCGCGCGGTCGCCGCGGGCCAGCACCCAGGCGTGCACGACCCGCGCTGAGCGTCGACCCGTGGGAGGTGCGGCGCAGGTAGTAGTCGATGGTGCGCGGGATCGCGTCCGGGTCGCAGCGGTAGCCGAGCCGCTCGAGGAGCTCGCCGCAGCTCGTCGGCGGAGAGCAGGTAGAACAGCATCAGCACGTCGGCCTGCTTGGACAGCCTGGTAGCGGTTCGGGCGTGTCGCCCTCGGCCTCGAGGATGCGGTCGAGCCGGCTGGATGTCGCCGTACCGCTGCCGGTAGCCGTCCCAGTCGAGCTCGGCCGAGCTCGCTCGTAGCCCTCGAACTGGCTGATGATCCCGTCGTCGTGGAACGGCACGCACATCCGGCGGCTGATGTCGCTCCCAGCGCTCGAGCTCCGCCGCGGCTGATGCCGAGCGCCTCCAGCAGCTCGCCCGCGGCGCCGGTCGGGCAGCACGTCGCAGCACGTCGAGCGCCCGGCGCAGCACCCAGACGGCCATGACGTTGGTGTAGGCGTTGTTGTCGAGCCCGGGCTCGTCGCTGCCCGGGTAGCCGGTCGTGGTACTCGTCGGGGCCCATCACGCCGCGGATGTCGATAGCGGTCGCCGGCCGCGGTCGTAGGTGGCGAGGCTCGGCCAGAAGCGGGCGATCTCCAGCAGCATCTCGGCGCCGTGGTCGGCGAGGAACTCGGGGTCGCCGGTGGCCTGGTAGTACTGCCAGACGTTGTAGGCGACGGCCGAGTCTGACGTGGCGCTGCAGGTGGGTGGGGTCGGGCAGCCAGCGGCCGGAGCGCGGGTTGAGGTGGAGCTGCTGGGTCTCCTCGCGGCCGTTGCTGCCCGCTCTGCCACGGGTACATCGCGCCCCGGCGTGGCCGGCCGCCCGGGCCGCCCGGCGGGCCTGCGGCAGCCGCCGGTAGCGGTAGAGCAGCAGCGCGCGGGTCAGCTCGGGCAGCCGCAGGTTCAGCACGGGAAGCACGAACAGCTCGTCCCAGAAGACGTGGCCGCGGTAGGCCTCGCCGTGCAGCCCGCGCGCCGGGACGCCGACGTCGAGGTCGACGCTGTGCGGCGACAGCGTCTGCAGCAGGTGGAACAGGTGCAGGTGCAGCACGCAGGTCCGCCCGCTCGTGGCCGCCGATCAGGTCGACGTCGCAGCGCTCCCACAGGTGGTCCCAGGCCAGCTCGTGCCGGGCGAGCAGGTCGTCGAAGCCGGCGCGCCGCGGCCAGTCGCTCGACGCGCGGCGCCGGCCGGCTCGGAGATCGCCCGGTCGCGGGAGGTGTAGAGCGCGACGACCTTCTCGACGGTGACCGGCTCGCCCCGGCGCAGCGTCGAGCGCGATGGTCCGACCGATGAGCCGCGCCTCCTCGACGCAGCGCGGCCGCCGGCGACCGGCTCGTCGCTCGGCGCACACGCGGGTCGGGCGGCCATCGGCGACGCCGGACCCCCGACTGGCGTGGTCGCGGCGGCCAGCAGCGACGGTGTCGCGTCGATCCGGCTCGCCGGTCTCGACCGGCGTCAGATGCCGGTCGCCGAGTCCCGGTAGCGGGCCACGCCGCTGTTGGCGACGCGGCCGTCGATGCCGGAGCGCACGACTCGAGCCGGCCCGACCAGTTCTCGGCGGTGAACACGCGTCTCAGCGCGGCCAGGTGCGGGTCGGCCATGATGCACGAAGCGGCGCTGGGCCACGGCGGTGCGCCGGCCCCGCGGCGTCCCGGAACGCGGAACCGGCGGGTCAGCACGCCCGCGGCGCAGGTCCAGCTCCTGCGCGTAGTCGAGGACGGTCGACGCCGCGGCAGTCGAACCAGTCGCCGTCCTCGATCGCGGAAGCGTCAGCGGCAGCCAGTCGGGCAGGTTGACGATGCTCTCGTTCTCGATCGAGCCGCCCGCCGATCTCGTCGCTGCAGCCGGTTGTAGCACGCCGGCCGCGTAGGTGCCCGGGTAGTGCACGCCGTCGGCCGGCGCCTCCGGCGCCGCGCCGCGGGTGGCGAAGCGGCCGTTGCCCAGCGTGCACAACGCCTCGCGGCGACCCTCGTCCGCGGGGTTCCAGCCGTCGAGCTCGAGCGTCCAGGCGTCGGGCATCCGGCCTCCTCGTCGCTCGCCGACCCTAGGGAGCGGCAGGCCGTGTGGCAGCGGGCGAAGGTCCTCGCTCCGAGGGACCAACGCCCCTTCAGCCGACCGCGACCGGCGGGAAGAGTGACGGCCATGCCGTCGACCCTGCTACCCGACGAGGCCACGCTGCGGCGGGCGCTGGAGTCGGCGGTGCTGGCCCCGTCGGTCTACAACTCGCAGCCGTGGCACTGGCGCGGCGACAGCGCCTCCGGGATCGACCTCTTCGCGGACCGGGACCGGCACCTGACCACGATCGACATCGCCGGCCGGGACCTGCTGCTGAGCTGCGGCGCGGCCTTGCGCCACCTGGTCGTCGCGCTGGCCGGTCTCGGCTGGTCCGCCCGGGTGGACCGGTTCCCCGACCCCGAGGACTCCGAGCATCTCGCCCACGTGACCCCCTCGGCGGACGTCCCTCCTGTGGCACTGGCCCGGCTCGCCGGCGCCATCCCGCTGCGCCGCACCGACCGCAGGCGGTTCGGCTCCGAGCCGGTCCCACCGGCGCTGCTCGACGACCTCGTCGAGCAGGCCCGAGACGGCGGGGCCGAGATGCACGTCGTCACCGCGGGCACCACCCGGGCCGGGCTGATCGCGACGATCAGCCGGTCCGCGAGCCTGCAGCGTCAGCAGGCCGGCTACACCGCCGAGCTGGCCCGGTGGACCGGCCGGTACGGCGCCGCGCGCGACGGGATCGAGTCCAGCACCGTCGCGGGTGGCGCACCGCTGCCCGGTGACGTCCCGATGCGGAGGTTCACGCGACCCGGGCTGACGCAACCCGGCCACGGCCTCGGGCACGAGGACGCCTCGACCCTGATGGTGCTGTCGGCCCGCACCGACGACCGGCTCGGGACCCTCTGCGCCGGCGAGGCCACCGGAGCCGTTCTGCTCACGGCCACCGAGCTGGGGCTGGCGACGACGCCGCTGAGCCAGCCGCTCGAGGTCGAAGAGACCCGCCGGTGGATCAGCGAGCACATCGTCGGCGCCGGCCTCTACCCGCAGCTGGTCATCCGCGTCGGACGGCCGGCACCGGGCAGCCCACCGCTGCCGCCCACCCCGCGCCGTCCCGTCGACCGCGTCCTGCTGCGGGACCCGTGACGGCCTCGTTCTCGTTACCTGACCTGCTCCGAGGCCGAAGGTGCGGCCGGAATCTTGGCCTCCGCGGACGAAGCCAGGGCCACCTGTGATCGCCTAGCTTGCCCGGGTGTCGGTACGCGAGTCGGGGACGATGTCGGCCCAGGAGCAGGCGCTCGACCTCCACGGCCGCATGCAGTCGATCCGCCACTTCCTGACGAAGGTCGACGTGCTGTACCGGCAGGGCCAGGTCCACGGGCCGGCCCACCTCGGGATGGGGCAGGAGGCGATCGCGGTCGGGGTGGCGTCGGTGCTGCGCGACGACGACTACTCGATCGGCACCTACCGCGGCCACGCGCACGCGCTGGCCCGGGGCGCCGACCCGAGGCCGTGATGCGCGAGCTGCTCGGCGCGTCGGCGGGATCTGCGGCGGCAAGGGCGGCTCGATGCACATCACGAGCGTCGAGCACGGCTACTACGGCTCCTACGCGATCATCGGCGCGCACCTGCCGATCGCCGTCGGCCTCGCCTGGGCCGACCGCATCCGCCGGACCGAGGCGGTGACCGTCTGCTTCTTCGGCGACGGCGACCGTCAACATCGGTGCGTTCCACGAGGCGGTCAACCTGGCCGCCGTCTGGCGGCTGCCGGTCGTGTTCGTGTGCGAGAACAACCAGTACATGGAGTACACGCCCATCGCGACGGTGATCCCGATCGAGCGGCCGGCAGCGGACAAGGCGTCGGCGTACGGGCTCGAGCGGTCGTCGTCGACGGCAACGACGTGGACGCGTGCGTCGCGTGGTCGCCCGGGTGCGTCGACGTGGCCCGAGCGGGGGGGGCCCGGCGCTCGTCGAGGCGACACCTACCGGCTCTGCGGGCCACTCCGTGCGCTGACGGCGGCCTACCGCCCCGCCGAGGAGGTCGAGCGTGGAGGCGCGGGAGCCGTTACTGCTGAGCGGGTCCCGGCTGACCGGGCGCGGTGTCGAGACGACGCTCGACGCGATCGAGGCCGGCGTGCGGGCCGACGTCGACGCCCTCACCGAGCGCGTCCTCGCCCTGCCACGGCCGGACGCGGCCGCGGCGTGGACGGACGTGTGGAGCGACGGGGGCTCGCAGTGGCGGAGCTGACCTTCCGCAACGCTGTCGCGGCCGCGCTGGCGCAGGAGATGCGCCGGGACGACGACGTCGTCGTCATCGGGGAGGACGTCGCGTCCGGCGGGGTGTTCAAGGCGACCGCCGGGCTGCGAGCGAGTTCGGCGCCGAGCGGGTGTGGGACACGCCGATCTCCGAGCAGGCGATCGTCGGTGCCGCGATGGGCGCGGCGATGGCGGGACTGCGCCCGGTCGCCGAGATCATGTTCGCCGACTTCTACGCCACGTGCTGGGACCAGGTCGTGAACGAGGTCGCCAAGGCCCGGTACATGACCGGTGGGCAGATGAGCATGCCGCTGGTCGTGCGCGGGAGCAACGGCGGCGCGGCTGGGCTTCGGCGCCAGCACGGCCAGGCCTGGAGAGCTGGGCGATGTGGTGCCGGGCCTGAAGATCGTCTCGCCGTCCAGCCCGCCGACATGGTGGGCCTGCTGGCGGCGGCGATCCGCGACGACGACCCGGTGCTGGTGTTCGAGCACAAGGGCCTGTACGCGGCGAAGGGCGAGGTACCGGACGGCGAGCACGTCGTGCCGCTGGGCTGGCGGACGTGCGGCGCCACGGGGCGGACGTCACGCTGGTCGGGCTCGTCGCGCACGGTCGGCACTGCCACGGGCGCGGCGGAGCCTGGCGGGGGAAGGGATCGACGCCGAGGTGATCGATCTGCGCAGCCTCGTCCCCCTCGACGCGGGCGCGTGCTCGAGTCGGTCGACCGGACCGGGCGGGTGGTCGTCGTCGAGGAGGGGCCTGGTCAGCTCGGGTGGGCGGCCGCACTGGCCGCGATCGTCGGCGAGGAGGCGTTCGACGACGCTCGCCGCGCCGGTGACTCGGGTGTGCGCGGGCAACGTGCCGCTCGCCGCCGGCCGAGGCGGAGGTCGCCGTCAGCGGGCGCGGGGGGTCAGCGGTCGCCGGGTCGCGGGCCGAGCGCGCGGTCGCCACCGACTGCGAAGCGGCTGCTGGCCGGGTTTCGCGGCTCCACGCAGCAACGCACGTCCCGAACAGCGAGCACGGAAGGACGGATCGATGGAGATCGAGGCAAGGACGTCCTGCTCCCGACGTCGGCGGTGTCGGCGTTCCCGCGGCCGCACTGGCTGCAGGGCCGGGTGTTCGGCAGCCAGCACGAGCCGACCTACCGCAGCCACAACCTGCGCGTGACCTACGAGGACGCGTGCAAGCTCGTGCGCGCGCGAGCAGGAGCGGGCGCGGGCTGGACATCCTCTGCGACGGCGCGCAGTACTACGAGTGGGAGGCACCCGGGTTCCAGCTGGAGCCGATCTTCCACTTCATCCCCGAGATGCTTGGCGGCTTCGAGAACTACGGCCCGCCCGGCGACGGCGCGAAGTACCAGCCGTTCTACAAGGGCACCGTGAACAGCAAGATCGAGTGGGTGCGGCCGATCTTCGAGGGCGTCGTCTACGCGATGCAGCGGGCCACCGACCGGCCGTTCAAGGTCGCCTATGCTCGGGCCGGCGCAGCAGAGCGTCATCGTCGACGACCAGCACTACGGCGACGGCGTCGAGCTCGCGAAGGACATCGCCCTCGCGCTGAACAAGGAGCTGCGGTACCTGCAGGACATGGGGCTGCGAAGCCGTCCAGCTCATCGACGTGCTGCCGCCCTACACCCAGGACATGTGGCAGATCGAGTGCCAGAAGACGATGTTCGAGGGCATCGACATGATCAAGTTCTGGCACGTCTGCTACGGCAGCGTCGACGGCCAGCGCGACGTCTTCGACGACCACGCCGCGGAGATGATGCCGCTGTTCGAGGCGTCGCCCGCGGACGTGATCCACCTGGAGTTCACCAGCACGGAGTTCGGCGAGCTGGACGCGTTCGGGGACGTTCCCGAAGGACAAGGTGCTCGGGCGTCGGCGTCGTCGACGCGAAGAACACGATCGTCGAGACGGCCGAGCAGATCGCCGACCGGATCCGCCGCGCGCTCGAGGTGGTCCCCGCCGGACCGGCTGCTGGTCGCGCCCGACTGCGGGCTCGGCTACTTCAGCCGGACGACGGCCTACGCCAAACTCCGCAACATGGGCCAGGCGGCCGACGAGGTCCGCAAGGCCCTGTGAGTCGGCGCCGAAAACGTGCTCTCGGCACATTCGGCGCGCCGATTTCGTCAACTCGCGGTGAGGGGGGACGGGTTGGCGCGGAGGTCGGCGACCGTTGCGTAGCCGGCCAGCGCCAGCGTGATGTCCAGCTCGGCCAGCACGCAGCGGACGGCGTGGCGCACTCCGGCCTCGCCGTCGAGGGCCAGGCCGTAGACGTACGGGCGGCCCAAGAGCACCGCGTCGGCACCCAGGGCGAGGGCGACGGCGGCGTCGGCGCCGGTGCGGATGCCGGAGTCGAACAGCACCGGCGCGCGGCCGCCCACGGCCGCGACGACGGCGGGCAGCGCGTGCAGCGACGCGACGGAGCGGTCGATCTGCCGCCCGCCGTGGTTGGAGACGATCACGCCGTCCATCCCGGCGTCGAGGCGCGCGCAGCGCGTCGTCGGGGTGCTGGATGCCCTTGAGCGCGATCGGGCCGTCCCAGTGCTGGCGGATCAGGTCCAGCCGCTCCCAGACCTTGGCGTTTCCCTGGAACATCCGCTGCCGGTGCCGCACCGCCGCCGCGAGGTCGTCTTCGGGCGGGCGGGCGAGACCGGCGCGGAAGGCCGGGTCGGAGAACGGGATCGCGGCACCGATCCCCCGCAGGAACGGCAGGTAGGCGCCGTCGAGGTCGTGCGGCCGCCAACCCAGCGACCAGGTGTCGAGCGTGACGACGAGGACGGTGTACCCCGCGTCGCGCGCGCGGTGCAGGAGGCTGATCGTGACGGCGTCCTCGATCGGCCAGTAGAGCTGGTACCAGCGCGGCCCGGCGCCGGACGCGGCCGCCACCTCCTCGGTGGTGTGCGACGCGGCCGTCGACAGCACCATCGGCACGCCCAGCTCCGCCGCCGCCCGCGCGGTGGCCAGCTCCCCGTCGGGATGGACGATCGACTGCACGCCGATGGGGGCGAGCAGCAGCGGCGCCGGCATCGCGGTGCCCAGCACGGTGGTCGACCAGTCGCGCACGGTCGTGTCGCGCAACATCCGCGGGACCAGGCCGTACCGGTCGAACGCGGCCCGGTTCGCGCGCATCGTCGCTCCGGAGCCCGCCCCGCCCGCGACGTAGGCGAACGCGGTCTCCGCCATGACCGCCCGCGCGGCCTCCTCGAGCCGTCCGGGATCGGTCGGCAGGTCGGGCGGGTGCCCGCGCGCGTAGATCTCGGCGCCGTAGGCGGAGAAGGCCATGTCCTCCATCGTCGGCGGCCGGGTGGACGGCGGCCAGGTTCACCCCGGGGATTCGTCCCCGGCGGACATGGTCGCCGGTGCCCGCATGGGGAGATCCTCGGTACCGTGCGCATCGGGATGACCATCGGGGGCGACGTCCTCGCGCGCCCGAGCACGCCGGCCGAGGTCGTCGCCGATGCCCGCCGTGCGGAGGACGAGGGCTTCACCACCGCCTGGTCCGTGCACTTCTCCCGCGCCTACGACGCGCTCACCACGCTCGCCGTCGCGGGCACGGTCACGTCACGCATCGAGCTGGGCGTCGGGATCGTCCCGACCTACCCGCGCCATCCGCTCGCGCTGGCGCAGCAGGCGGCCACCGCCCAGGCGTTCTGCGCCGGCCGGCTCACACTGGGCGTCGGCGTCTCGCACCGGCCGGTGATCGAGGGCATCCACGGGCTCCCCTACGCCTCCCCCGCCGCCCACATGCGCGAGTACCTGACCGTGCTCGGGCCGCTCCTGCGCGGCGAGACCGTGTCGTTCCAGGGCGAGCACTACCGGGTGGACGGCGGGTTCGCGGTGCCCGGCACGTCGCCGGTGTCCGTTCTGGTCGGAGCCCTGTCCCCACGGATGGTGCAGGCCGCGGGCGAGCTGTCCGACGGCGTCATCACATGGCTGGCCGGGCCGCGCACGCTCGCCGGCTCGATCGTTCCGACCCTGCACGCGGCAGGCCCGGCCTCCCGTGTGGTGGCCGCGCTCCCGGTCGCCGTCACCGACGATCCCGACACCGCCCGCGCCGAGGCGGAGGCGGCGTTCGGCCGCTACAACGGGATGGAGAACTACCGCAGGCTGTTCGAGCGCGAGGGGGTGTCGTCGGTCGGCGAGCTGGCCGTGGTGGGCACCGAGGCCGACGTCGAGAAGCAGCTCAGGCGCTACGCCGACGTCGGCGTCACCGACCTCTGGCCCGCCGTCTTCCCCGCGGGGGACCCTCGGACGCACGCGTTGCTGGCCCGGCTGTGACCTCCTACTCGGACGAGCTGGTCGAGGGCGGCTTCGCGATCGAGGTCGCCGACGCGCCGCTGCTGCACGACGGCCTGAACGTCGCCGACCTGGCCCACGTGCTCGTGCTGCGCGAGCGCGGCGTGGTGCCCGAGGAGGCGGGCGCCCGGCTGCTGGCCGTGGTGCTGGGCGCGACGCGCACGCCCGTCGCGGAGTTCGGCTACGACCCGGCCCACGGCGAGGTCTACAACTGCCGCGAGCGCAGGTTCGCCGCCGAGATCGGACGGGACGCCGGCTGGCTGCACGCCGGGCGGCCACGCCGTGAGGCCGTCCGGATCGCGCTGCGGCTGCGCGTCCGCCGCGACACCGCCGACCTCATCGAGGCGGCCGCGGAGTTCGCCGCCGCCGCCGCCCAGGTCGCCGACGCGCACGCCGAGACGTTGATGGCCGAGCAGACCTACCTGCAGCACGCCCAGCCCTCGACGTTCGGGCACTACCTGCTGGGGATGGTCTACCCGGTGCTGCGCGAGATCGGGCGGCTCACCGCCGAGCTGGACGGGATCAACCTCAGCCCGGCGGGCGCGGGCGGGGTCAACGGCAGCCCGCTCACGGGCGACCGCGACCGCATGGCCGCGCTGCTCGGCTTCGACGGCGTCATCGAGCACACCCGCGACGCGATGTGGCAGGCCGACGGGCTCACCTCGCTGGTCGTGACGGCGGCGAGCCTGGTGACGACGCTGGCCAAGCTCGCGGAGGACCTGGAGATCTGGAGCAGTGGCGAGTTCGGCTACGTGAGTCTCGCCGACGGCCACACCCGCACGAGCGTGCTGATGCCGCAGAAGCGCAACCCGTACGCGTTGACGATGGTGCGCGGCGAGGCCGGCGTCCTCATCGGACGTGCCACCGGCATGCTGGCGCTGGCCAAGAGCCCGTCGGCGCGGAGCGATAACCTGATCTTCGCCTACGGCGAGGTGCCGCGGGCCCTCGACCTGGCCACCCGCTCGACCCGGCTGATGGCCGGTGTGGTCGCCGGGCTCACCGTCGACGCCGATCGGATGTACGCGGCGTTGGAGGCGGGCTTCTCGCAGGCGGCGGACCTCGCGGAGCACCTGATGGTCACCGGGGGCCTGGACTACCGCTCCGCCTACGACGTCGTCGGCGCCTGCGTGCGGCAGGCGGCGGCGCAGGGCCTGCGCGGGGTGGACATCACCGGCGCCATGCTCGACGACGCCTGGGACGCCCTCGTGCGCGGGAACCGTCGCCCTGGCGACGGTTCCCGCGCACGGCCGGTGTTCAGCGGGGCCGACCTCGCGGCGGTGCTCGACCCCGGCACGATCGTGCGCTCCCGGCGCTCCCGCGGCGGCGCCGCCCCTGACGTCGTGCGGGGCATGGCCAAGGAGTGCGCCGACGCGGCCGCCGCCGTGCTCACGACCATCCGGGTGCGGCGGGCCGGCTTCGAGCGGGCGGAGACCGCGGTCCGCGTGCTGGCGACCGGCGCCGTGCACCCCGCTGATCACGGCACAGACGTCGTGAGTTGATCTCCAAGAACGACAGCAGCGCCTTGATCAGCGTGGTCGGGGCCACCGAGGGAGGACTTGAGCATGGACATCCGGGACGAGCACCTCAACCTCGGCGAGTGGAACGAGCTGATCGAGCGCAGCCTCGACGACCCCGACTCGGAGCCGATCCTCAACCTCGAGGGCGACAGCCGATCCGCGTCTACGACGCGATCTTCGTCGGCGGCGGCGCGGGCGGGCGGTTCGGTTCGTCGTACATGAAGGCCATGGGCGGCCGCCCGCTGATCATCGACGCGTGGCCGTTCCTCGGCGGGTCGTGCCCGCACCAGGCCTGCGTGCCGCACCACCTGTTCTCCGAGGCCGCCGAGGAGCTCGACCGGATGCGGTGGTTCTCCGACGAGCTGTTCTTCCCGAAGTTCGACGCCTCGCGCGCGAGCATCCTGGAGCTGGTCAAGCTGTTCCTGGCGGGCCGCGGCAGCGCGCACGCGTTCATGAACTGGCAGACCAAGGAACAGCTCGACGTCGAGTACGTCCTCAACGCGCGCGCCACGATCATCGACAAGAACACCGTCACCGCGGCCGGGCGCACGTTCCGGACGAAGAACCTCGTGCTGGGCATGGGCGCTCGCCCGGTCACGCCCGACATCCCGGGCCTCGACCTGCATGGCGTCTACGACTTCGTCTCGCTGGTCGAGGAGCTCGACTACGAGCCCGCCCGCTGCGTGATCATCGGCGGCAGCAAGGTCGCCATGGAGTACGGGTCGTTCTTCCACGCCACCGGCTGCGACACGACGATCGTGTCGCGCTCGCAGCTGATGCGCACCAAGGCGCTGCACCACGTCGACGAGGACCTGCGGCACTACGTCGTCGGCGGGATGCGCACAGCGCGGCATGACGATCCTCGAGGGCGGTCCCGATCTCGGTCAACGGACGGGTGGTCGGTGCGCAGCGTCACCGTTCGGCTCGCGGCCGGCGAGGAGATGGAGCTCGAGACCGACTTCGTCTTCCTCGGCACCGGCGAGCGCCCGAACGTCGCGCAGGCGCAGGAGGCGCTCGGCATCGAGGTCGGCCCGACCGGGCGGGTGGTGGTCAACAAGCGGATGCAGACGTCCGTGCCGGGCGTCTACGCGATCGGCGACATGATCGACGGGCCGATGGAGATGTTCAAGGCCCGCAAGTCCGGGGTGATGCGCGGCCCGCAACATCATGGGCGAGGACCTGGAGTTCGACTTCACCGAGTTCCCCGACTTCCTGCACACCACCTACGAGGTCACGTGGGTCGGGCTGACCGAGGAGGAGGCGCGGGCTACGCCGCGAGGACGTGATCATCATCCAGATGCCGCCGTACGTCGAGGGACTGGACACCCCGAACCTGCCCCTGCCGTGCGCCGAGGGCACGATGCTCTACGCGTTCAGCAAGCCCGAGCTCTCCGGCTTCCAGAAGCTGGTGATCGACGGCGGCGACGCGCAAGGTGGTCGGCGCGCACCACGTCGGCTACGGGGCCAAGGACGCCTTCCAGTACCTCGACTACCTCATCCACCGCCCCGAAGGCCTCACGATCGACACGCTGGGCTGGATGAACGAGCTGTTCCTCAACCCGGAGCACTTCGTGCAGCTCTCCCGCCTCCGGGCCGGGAAGTCACGCCTGACTCACCTATAGCCGAGCGCGAGTCGACCGATCGAGCACGCTGTCTTTGCCGATCCGGCACGTGCCGGATCGGCAAAGACGGCGTGCTCATTTCGTCGACTCGCGCGGGGGGTGGGTCAGCCGCAGCAGCCGCAGGACGGCCCGCCCGACCACGGGTGGTCGGTCACCTCCGACGAGCGGGTGGGGTGTGCCCGGCGGCTTCCGCACGCCGAGCACACCCACACCTCGGGCACCTTGCAGCCCTCCATCACCAGCGACCGGAACTCGTGCCCGCAGTCGGGGCAGCGCAGGTCCAGCACCGGCATCGCGATCAGCCCAGCGACTTCCGGACCAGCTCCGTGCCCTCCACCAGCGCGTGCAGCTTGTCGACGGCGATGTAGCGCTGGAGCAGGATCAGGCCGCAGTCGGTGGTGACGCCCAGCTTGTCGGCCGGGATGTACTCCAGCAGGCGGTGGATCCGGTCGGCGACCTGCTCGGCGGTCTCGGTGATCGTCGACTTCACGTCGATCACGCCTGCCCAGAACGTCATGCCGTCCGGGAGCGGGTGGTTCTTGATCACGTCGAGCCCGGAGAGGTCGTCGGAGCGGCGGCCGCAGTTCTCCAGGTTGAGGACGTTCATGTTGCCCTCGTACGCCTTCGGGATGATCGACGCGGTGGCCGAGGGCTGCTCGCCCCTGCGCTGCGTCAGATCGAAGATCTCCCCGGCCGCGGCCGTGTCGTCGGGCATGTAGGCGGGCGTGCCGCCCCAGTTGCCCCAGCAGACGTGGCAGACGATCTGGGCGTGCTGCACGCCCTCCACGGCGCGGTTGAAGGCCTCGATGGCCCAGTCCTCGTAGAAGTAGGGCCAGGTGAACTCGTCGAGCTGGATGAAGTCGATGCCCATCGCGTCGACCTCGAGGATGTCCTCGTTGATCGCGGCGGCGATGGCCATCGCCCGGTCGCGCGCGTTGTCGTAGTGCAGGTCGTTGGTGGTCTGGGCCAGCACCTGGATGCCGGTGTACTGGACCTTCGTGGCCTTGCGCGTGGCCTTCTTCAGCGCCCGGGCCTGCTCCACCATGATCGCGCCGCGGCGCTTGATCTCCTGGGCCGCCGTACCGGCGTGCAGCCGGCTGTAGATCGGGAAGCCGAGGTAGCCGCCGTGCAGGTCGTAGCCCAGCCGGCGGTGGTAGTAGTAGACGGCCTGGTCGGCGTAGTTGTCGCCGTGCAGCCGGCCGTCGGAGATGATGTCCAGCCCGGCGTGCTCCTGGTCGGCCACCAGCGCGCTCATGGCGTCCTCGAAGGACTCCTGGGTGAACGAGTCCGGCGGCTCCTGATCGCCGTGCCAGGTGCGGGCCGGTCCGGCGTCCCACCAGCGCGGATTCGGGTAGTTGCCGACCATCGACGTGGGGATGAGGATGTCCTGGTCTCCGACTCGCATCAGATTCCCTTCCGGTGTGGGGCAGATCACGGAAGCTAGCCTCCCCGGCCGGTGGTCCGCAGATTTGTTGACCCTCGGGGACAGCCCCTTCGTCCTGAACGGCCAAGCGGGCGACGATGGAGGAGATGGTGGAGTTCCGAGCAGAACGATCCGACGCCTCACCCGGCCGCGAGCTGATGGTGGAGCTCAACGCCCTGTTCGACGAGCAGTACGTCGGCCGGGTGGTGCGCCCGGGCTCGGTGACCGCCCCGGACGAGATGGTGGCGCCGACCGGCGCGTTCCTCGTCGGCTACGAGGGCGAGCGTGCCGTGGCGATCGGCGGCCTGCGCGACCTGGGAGGTGGGATCTGCGAGATCAAACGCATGTACGTGGTACCCGACGCCCGCTCGCACGGCGTCGGCCGCGCGCTACTGGCTGCGCTCGAGCAGGCCGGCCGCGACAGGGGCTACGAGCGCGTCCGGCTGGACGCCGGCCCGGAGCAGAAACACAGCAAGATGCTGTTCGCCGCGACCGGCTACGCGGAGATCGCGAAGTACAACGGCAACCACATCGCGGACTACTGGGCCGAGAAGCGCCTGTAGGCGGCACGTTCCGGTGGAGTGCGGAGGGCCGACGAACGGCGACGCCCAGCGGTGCCCGGTACGGCTCCCGCCCCGGGAGGTCGCTCAGCCCGCGACCGCGAACTCGCCACCTACCCGCACCCCCCGTGCGGCTCCGAACCCCCCGTCGCTCGGGGGTGTGAGTGCGACCGGGGTGTGTGAGGCGGGCTCAGACCGCTCTACGTCGTCGTGAAGAGGGTCGGGGCCCCGCCGGTGACCAGGAAGACCACCGGGCCGGAGACCCCGCCGCGGCGCGCGACGGCGCACAGGGCGCCCATGGCCTTGGCTGCGAAGATCGGGTCGAGGAACACGCCCTCGGAGCGCGCCACGAGCTCCGACGCGGCGTCGCCTTCGGCGGAGCGGCGGCCGTAGCCCGGTCCGATGTGGCCGCCGAGCACGGTCGGCTCGCCCGACGGCGGTCGCAGGCCGATGCGGCCGGCCACGTCACGGGCGATCGCCGCAACCCGCTCGACGCACTCCGGAACCGGCCGGGACACGGTCACGCCGACGACCTCCACCCCAGGGCACTGCCAGTCCAGGCCGGCGAACAGGCCCGCCTGGGTGCCGCACGATCCGGTGGCCAGCCAGACCCGGGTCGGGGCGAGACCCTCCCCCAGCAGTTGCACGGCCAGCTCCTGGCTCGCGGCGACGTACCCGAGCGCGCCCACCGCGTTCGCCCCGCCCCGGCCCAGCGGGTAGGGACGGCGCCCGACCGCGCGCAGCTCGTCGGCGACCGCGGCCACCCCGGTGTCGACCGACCCGCGGTCGGGGTCGCCGGTGAAGCGGATCTCGGTCCCGACGGACGCGGCCAGCGCCATGTTCCCCACCGGGGGAACGGGATCGCCGTAGCAGACCAGCGTCGTGTCCATCCCCCGCGTGCGAGCGGCGAGCGCGGCGAGCATCGCCCAGTTGGAACCGGGCCCGCCGCCGGTCACCAGGTGGTCGCAGCCCAGCCGCTCCGCGTCGGCGAGCAGGAACTCCAACCCGCGGACCTTGTTCCCACCGAGACCGAGTCCGGTCAGGTCGTCACGCTTGAACCACACCTCGACGCCGAGCTCGGCCGAGAGCCGCGGCGCGGCCAGCAACGGCGTGGGGAAGGTGCCCAACCGGACCCGAGGCTGCGCCAACAACCCCCTCATCCGCGCCCCCCACCGCATTGCGCGGGCGCGATGCTGCTCCGAGGCCCTCCCCCACGACATCGCGCGGGCTCGTTGCGGTGGGTCGGGTGGGCGGTCACGGCTGCTCGATGACCCGGTCCACGAAGGCCTGTGCCGCGCCGAGGGCGCGCAACGGGTCGGCCACCCCCGTCACGTCCTCCTTCGTCAGCAGGCCGTCCGCGACCAGCCGCTCGGCCAGGTCGCCGCCCTCGTCGCGCACGGCCATGGCCGCGGCGTAGACGGCCTCGTGGGCCCGGTGCTTCCCGATCCGGCCCGCGAGCACCGCCATCAGCGGCTCGGAGACCATCGACGAGCCGTGGTCGTCGAGGTTGGCGCGCATGCGGTCCGGGTGCACTACAAGGCCCTCCAGCAGCCGGGCCGCGAAGCCGAGCGCCGCGCCCGTCAGCTGGCAGGCCTCGGGCAGCACGAGCCACTCGGCCTTCCAGCCGCGCCCGTCCCGCTCGTGCAGGGCGACCATGCCCTCCATCGCGACCCCCGCGTCGGAGCGGACGATCCGGGCGAGCGTGTCGAGATGCTCGGAGATCTCGGGGTTGCGCTTGTGCGGCATCGTGATGCTGCCGACCGCCCCCGCGACGACCGGCTCGCTCACCTCGCCGATCTCCGGGCGCTGCAGCTCGAAGATCTCGTTGCCGATCTTGGCCAGGGTCCCGGTGACGAGGGCCATGAGCCCGAGGAACTCGGCGACGCGGTCGCGGGCGGTGATCCACGGCAGGTCGGGCGCTGCCAGGCCGAGCCGTGCGGCGAAGCCGTCCAGCAGGGCGAGGGCGTCCGGACCCCAGAACTCCATCGTGCCCAGCGCCCCGCCGAGCTGCACGACCTGGACCCGTGGCCGTACCTGCGCGAGCCGCTCGCGGTGCCGGGCCAGCTCGGACGCCCACACCGCCGCCTTGAACCCGAACGTGATCGGCAGCCCGGGCTGCCCGTGGGTCCGCCCGCACATCACGGTGTCCCGGTGCCGGCGGGCCAGGTCCACCGCGGCGGCGTGGCAGCGGGCGAGATCGCGCTCCACGACATCGGCGACCGCGCGCATGACCCAGCCGAACCAGGTGTCGGACAGGTCCTGAACGGTGGCGCCGTAGTACACGAACTCGCGGGCCGACTCCGGCAGGATCTCCCGCAGGCAGCGGATCAGGCCGAGCGTGGAGTGCCCGGTGGCGCGCGTCCCGGCCCCGACCGCGTCCAGGTCCAGGTCCTCCACCCGCGCGTGCGACGCGATGTCGCGCGCGGCATCGGACGGGATCAGCCCCAGCTCGGCCTGGGCGCGCGCCAGCTCCACGAGGATCGCGAGCCAGGCCCGGGTGCGGCCGGCGTCGTCGAACAGCGCATGCAGCTCGGGAGTGGTCCAGAGGTGGCCGTAGATCGTCGAGTCGGTGAGGTGCGCAGTCATGCCGCAGTCACAGGAGCAGCGGTCACAGGAGCAGCTTCCGCAGGCCCTCGCGCACCTCGTCGAGGTTCGCGCCCCACGGCACCACGGCCGTCCGGTCGTCCACCTCCAGGCCGCGCTCCATCAGGCAGCACTTGGTGAGCGTCGGCCCGTCCCACTCCGACGAGCGGTTGCGCGGGCACAGGTCCACGCGCGGCGGCTCGTCGCCGTAGAAGTGGCGGTGGAACTGGAGCGAACGCTCGCAGCCGATCATCAGCCAGTCCGCCCGCTCGGCCGGGCGGGTGTCCAGATAGGACACGACCGCGCCGCCGAGGTCGGCCCCAGACCCGCGGCACGGCAGCAGGTAGTCGGGCGAGGGATGTGCGGCTGCCACCTCCTCGACGCGTACGGCGTCGAGCACCAGCTCGACGGGCGGCAGGTCCTCGTCGAACTCGACCGCCTGTCGCGCCTGGGCCAGCAGCTTCGCGGGCTCGGGCGGGACGACCTCGGTGACCCGGACGCGGATCGGCGCCGGCCGGTGGATGAAGTTGACGTGCTCGAACCGGCCCAGCACCACGGTGGTGTCGGCGCCGGCCACGGCCGCGCCGGCCAGGGCGGTGGCGTTGCCGACGTCGACGGCGGGGTCGTGCACCCACGCCGTCCGGTCCGGTCCGGACACCACGCGCGCGTCCACCACGGGCGAGAACAGCGGCTCCAGGCTCGCCTTCCGCACCTCGACGAGCGCCGTGGCGTCCCCGTGGCGCAGGGCGAGGAAGTCGGTGCGGCGGTAGACCTCCCGTCCATCCAGATAGGACAGGATCGCCGGTTCCGTCAGTGCGAAGCCGACCTCCTGCACCGAGAGACCACGGTAGGGATGGGCGCGGGAGTTGGGAGGGAGATCGGGAATCACGGCCGGACCGCCGTGTCCGCACGCAGCCCCAGCCGCAGCGTCTCCAACGCGACGACCTCGTCGACCGCGATGTTGCCCAGGTTCACGTCGGCCCCGAACCGGCGGACGAACCACGTCTGCTGGGCCTTGCCCGGTGTCTCGAAGATCACCCGGCCGAGGGGCACGGAGCGCACCAGCTCCTCGACGAACGCGGCCCGTATCCCGCCGTCGGGGTCGTAGAGTCCGACCGTTCCCGACTCCCGGCCCTCGGCGACGACCCAGGTCGCTCCCGCGGCGAGGTCCGCGTTCATCTCCTCCGCCCAGGCCGCGGCGGCCACCGGCACCGCGGCGTCCTTGACCCCGGCCTCGGCGAGCACCGTGAAGTCGGCGGCCAGCTCGGCGACCAGCTCCCGCTGCCGGCCGTCCGCCATCCAGCCCAGCCCGTTGGAGACCTCCAGCGTGTCGATGCCCTCGGCCGCCGCCCACCGGGCGAGCGCCGCGACCTCGCCCTGGGCCTCCGCGATCTCGAGCAGGGTGCCGCCGAGGCACACGCGGATGTCGGCGCCCTGGTAGGCCGCGACGCGGCTCTTGAGCGACCGGTCGACGTAGCCGATCCCCCAGCCGATCTTCACGACGTCGACGACGTCCGCCGCCGAGGCCAGCAGGCCCTCGATCACGGCGACGGGCGTGCCCTTGTCGAGGACGTGCGTGACGCCCGTCGACCTCGGCTTGGTGGTCCGGTCAGGCAGGCGGAGGAAATCGGGACGGTCCCACATCTTCGGAAATGTAGGTGGCGGGCAGGCCTGCGGCGTCGTCCTGAGCGGACCAACCCGGACCCGGACTTTGGCGGGCCGGGATGTGTTCGCCGCCACAGGTCGGACCGTACCTTCACCGGGATGAGGCTCGTGGTGCTCGGCGGCGGCGCGGCGGGCATGTCGGCGGCGTCGGCCGCGCGCCGGGTCGACCCGGCACTGGAGATCGTGGTGCTGGAGCGCACCGGGTACGCGGCATACGGCATGTGCGGGCTGCCCTACTACCTGTCCGGGCTGGTGGAGCGGCCCGAAGACCTCGTCTCGTACCCGCCGGAGTTCTTCCGTGAGCGACGCCGGCTCGACCTGCGCCTGCACGCCGAGGTCACCGGTCTCGACCTCGAGCGGCGCACCGTGCGGTTCGTCCAGGACGGCCGGGTCGAGCATCTCGAGTGGTCGTCCGTCGTGGTCGCCGCAGGCGGCGCCCCGGCCGGGGTGCCGACAAACCCGGGCCGTCGTTCACGGTCCGGACGATGGAGGACGCGATCGCGCTGCGGGCGCTGCTCGACGCGGGCGAGGTGCGGCGCGCACTCGTCGTCGGCGCCGGCTACATCGGGCTGGAGATGGCGGAGGCGCTGCACGCCCGCGGAGCGCAGGTGACGGTGACCGAGCGGCTCGACCGGGTGCTGCCCAACCTCGACGAACCGGTTGCGGCGCTCGTCGAGAAGCACGTGCGGGAGCACGTGACGTTGCGGCTCGGCGAAGCCGAACTCCCCGAAGAGGACGCCGACGCCGTCGTCGTGTGCGCGGGCGTACGGCCCGAGGCCACCGTGGCCGCGGCGGCAGGTGCACGCACCGGGCCGGGCGGCGCGCTGCTGGTGGACGACCGGATGCGCACGAGCCTCCCCGGGGTCTGGGCCGCGGGCGACTGCATCGCCCCGTTCCACCGGGTACTGGGCCGTCCGGCGTTCGTGCCGCTGGGGCCGGCCGCCAACCGGACCGGGCGGGTCGCCGGCACGGTGGCCGCCGGTGGCGACGCGAGCTTCGGCGGCATCGTCGGCACGGCCGTGGTCAAGGTGTTCGACCTGGAGGTCGCACGGACCGGGCTGACGCTGGCCGAGGCCCACGCAGCCGGGCTCCACGCCACTGCCACCGACGTGGTGAGCCGCAGCCGGGCGAAGTACTACCCCGGGGCCGCGCCCCTGCACGTCCGGCTCGTGCACGAGACAGGCGGCCGGCTGCTGGGCGCTCAGCTCGTGGGCCGGGAAGGTGCGGCCAAGCGGATCGACGTGGTGGCGGCCGCGCTGCACGCCGGTCTGACGCTGGACGACCTGGCCGCACTGGACCTCAGCTATGCGCCCCCCTACTCCCCGGTCTACGACCCCCTCCTGGTCGCGGCCCAGGCCGCCCTCTCCCACTCCGACGAGCAGCACTCTCGTCCCCTGCGCCGGGCGGCAGTGCCGTCCGGCCGGCGGTGGAGGCATCGTGAAACTCCGGGTGGCGGTGGTGACCGGCGGCGGGTCCGGAATCGGACGGGCCACGTGCAGCCGGCTGGCGGCCGACGGCTTCACCCTCGCGGTGCTGGACCTGGACCTGGACAGCGCCAAGGGCGCCGCCGGGCCCGACGGGCTCGCCTGTGCCACCGACGTGGCGGATGCGGGCGACGTCGAGCGCTCGTTCGCCGAGGTCGTCGCCGCGTTCGGCCGGATCGACGTGCTGGTGAACAACGCCGGCATCAGCGGCGGGCCCGAGGCCACGATCTGCCACGAGACACCGGTCGAGGAGTGGGACCGCGTGCACGCGATCAACACCCGCGGCCCGTTCCTGTGCTCGCGCGCCGCGCTTCCGGTGATGCTGAGCCAGGGCGCCGGACACGTGATCACCGTGGCCTCGGTGGCCGGGCAGGTCGCGTTCCCGGGTCGCTGCGCCTACACCGCGTCCAAGGGGGCGGCGCTGATGTTCGCGAAGTCGCTGGCCGCCGACTACGCGCATCTGGGCATCCGGTCGAACGCCGTGTGCCCGGGCTTCGTCCGCACCCCGATGACGCAGTGGCGCCTCGACATCCCGGAACTGCGCGCGCAGGTCGAGGCGCACATCCCGGTCGGGCGGGTCGCGGAGCCCGACGACATCGCGGACGCCATCGCCGTGCTCGCCTCGGGCCGGCTGGGCTACATGACCGGCCACGCGTTGGTCGTCGACGGAGGGTGGACGGTCGTATGAGGCTCGACGGAAAGGTGGCGCTCATCACCGGGGCGGGCTCGGGGATCGGCGCGCCGCGGCGCGGCTGTTCGCCGCCGAGGGCGCCCGGGTCGGCGTGCGGACATCCGCTCCGACGCCGCCGGGACGATCGCGGAGCGATCGGCGCGGCCGGCGGCGGGCGATCGCCTCACCGGCGACGTCTCCACGCGGGCCCGCGCGCAGGTCGTCGGCGGGGCCGGCGCCGTGGGCCGGCTCGACGCCTCTACAACAACGCCGGCGTCGACGGCCCGGCGACGGTCGAGCGCCACGGCGGAGGACTGGGACCGCTCTTCGACGTCAACGTGAAGGGCACCTAGCTGTGCTCCAAGCACGGTCCCGCCGATGGAGCGCTCGGCCGCGGCGGGCGATCATCAACCAGGGCTCGGTGGCGGCGCTCGTCGGGATCCGACTTCGCCGCCTACTGCGCCGCCAAGGGCGCGGTCGTCTCGCTGACGCGCGCGATGGCGCTCGACCTCGCGCCGCGCAAGGTACGCGTCAACTGCATCTGCCCCGGCACCGTCCAGACGCCGCTGATGGAGAACATGATCCGCGAGCGCGGCGGCGGCGACCTGGAGCCCGGGCTCGCGATGACAATGGTGAAGTACCCGGTCGGGCGGCTCGGCAGGCCCGAGGACATCGCGAACGTCGCGCTGTTCCTGGCCAGCGACGACGCGGCGTTCGTCACCGGCTCGAGCTACACCTCGACGGCGGCATGACCGCCCAATGACCGCGCGACCGGCCCCGGACAAGCGCCGCAGCCTGGCCGAGGCGGTCGCGCTCGTCGCCGACGGCGCGCCGTCGCCATCGGCGGCGCGCTGCACCGCCGGCCGCCGATGGCGCTCGTCCGCGAGCTCGTCCGCCAGGGCCGCCGCGACCTGCGGCTCGTCGGCTCGGCGCACGGCATCGACGTCGACCTCCTCGTCGGCGCCGGCGCGGCCGGCATCGTCGAGGAGAGCTACGTCGGCTTCGAGCAGGACCTCGGCCTGGCGCCCGCGTACCGCCGCGCCGCCGAGTCGGGCGGCGTCGTCGTGCGCGAGAGGTGCTGCTACACGCTGCTGCAGCAGCTGCGGGCGGCGGAGTACGGGCTCCCGTTCATGCCGGTGCGCGGGGTGGCGGGGACGGGGATCCGCGAGCTGCACCCGGAGTACGCCGAGATCACGTGCCCGTTCACCGGCGAGCGGCTCGTGGCCGTGCCGGCGCTGGCGCCCGACGTCGCGCTCATCCACGCGCCGAGCGCGGACCGCCGCGGCAACGTGCACCTCGGCGCCCCTCGTGCTCGACGAGCGCTTCGCCGCCGCCTCGGCGCATGGTCGTCGACCGTGGAGGGGATCGCGTCGACCGAGGAGGTGGCCGCCGCCGGGATCGTGGTGCCGTACTCCTGGTCGACGCGGTGGTCGAGGCGCCGCTCGGCGCCCATCCGACCTCCTGCTATCCGGGCTACGCCTACGACCACGCGCACCTGCCCACGTAGGTCGCGGCGGCGCGCGACGGCGACGGCGTGGCCGCCTACCTGGACGGGTACGTGCGCGCGGGCGAGCCCGCCTACCTCGACGCGCGTCGGCCGGAGCAGCTCGCGGGCTGGGCGAGCGTCGATCGAGGAGCGGCAGGAGCGGTTCCGATGGCATGAGCCGACGGCGAGCTTCACGATCGACGAGTGGATCGTGCGTCGCGCTGGCGCGCACGATCCGCGACGGCGAGGTGGTCTTCCACGGCTTCGCGAGCCCGTGCGCGCAGGTGGCGATGCACGTCGCCAAGCGCACGCACGCCCGCACATGCTGCTGGTGGAGGGCGCGACCTACGCGGTGGACCCCGAGCCCGCGTTCATCCCGCCGACCTGCAACGACCTGGCCCTGCACCGCGACGCCGTCTACGTGATGCGGTTCGAGGAGCTGTTCGACGCCGCCTGCCGGGGCGCGGTGGATCGCATGTTCCTGTCCGGCGGGCAGATCGACGGCTACGGCAACACGAACGTGACCGCGGTCGGCGGACTCGCGCAGGCCGAAGATCAAGCTCGGCGGCGGTGGCGGCGGCTGCAACATCTCGGCGACGATCCGCGCGCTGACGCTGTGGACCACCCGGCACCGGTCCGGCCGGACGCTGGTCGGGGCGGCTCGACTACCTCACCGACATCGGGCACGTCACGCCGGCGGGCTCCCGCAAGGAGCTGGGCTACACCGGCGGCGGGCCGACAGTGGCTGGTCACCGAGCTCGGGATCTTCGACTACGCCGCCGACGGGCACGCCCGGCTGCGCGCCAGCTGGCCCGACGTCACCGTCTCCGACGTCCGGGACGCCACGGGTTTCGAGCTGCGCGTCGAGCTCGAACACGGCCTCCTGCACCCGCCGAGCAGCGCCGAGCTGGCTGCGGTGCGCGCGGTCGACCCGCTCGGGGTGCGGCGTTCGGAGTTCGGGCCCGACGAGCTGAAACGATCCTTCGAGCGCGACGGGGAGCCCGCGTGCGCCTGCTGAACGCCCTGTTCTCGCCCCGCCGCGTGGCGCTCGTCGGCGCGTCCGACGCGCCGGGAAGCTGGGACAACTGCTGAGGCGCAACCTCGAGTCGTTCCCCGGCGAGGTCGTGCCGGTGCGCTCCGGCGAGTCACTGCGCGACGTGCCCGGCGAGATCGACCTCGCCGTCGTCTCCGTGCCCGCCGGCGCGGTGCCCGGCGTGGCCGCCGACGCCGCGGCCAAGGGCGTACACGCGATGGTGGTGCTGTCGGGCGGGTTCGCGGAGACCGGGCCGGACGGGGCGGCACTGCAGGCACGGCTGGTGGCGGCGGCCGGGCCGGTGCGGGTGATCGGGCCGAACTGCTTCGGCATCCAGAACTGCGACCTCCCGCTCAACGCCTCGATGGCCACCGGGCTCCCCGAGGGCGGCGGCGGGATCTGGCTGGTCAGCCAGTCCGGCGCCTACGGCATGGCGATCTACACGCTCGCCACCGACGAGCGGGCCCGCTTCGCGAAGATCCTCGCGCCCGGCAACACCTGCGACGTGACGATCGCCGAGCTGCTCACCGAGCTGGCCGACGACCCGGCCGCGGGCGCGCTCTGCTTCCTGCTGGAGTCGCTCGCCGACGGCCGCGCGTTCGTCGAGCAGGCGCGGCGCACGACCCCCATCAAGCCGGTGGTGGTGGCCAAGACCGGCCGCTCCGAGGCCGGGGCCCGGGCCGCGCGTCGCACACCGCCGCGCTGGCCTCGACGCGAGGCGATGTGGCGGGGAGTGTTCGCGCAGGCCGGGATCGTGGAGGTCGGGTCGGGCCAGGAGCTGCTCGACGTGGCCCGTGCCCTCGACGGGCAGCCGCTCCCGGCCGGCGACCGCGTCGCGATCATCTCGAACTCCGGCGGGGTCGGGGTCGAGCTCGCCGACCTCCTCGCCGACGAGGGCCTCGCCGTGCCCGCGCTGTCCGGCCCGCTGCAGGACAAGATCCGCGCGATGCTGCCTGCGTTCGCGAGCCCGGTGAACCCGGTGGACGTCACGCCGGTGTGGAAGCGGTTCGCGGAGCTCTACCCGGCGCTCACCGACCTGCTCGCACGGTCCGGCGAGGTCGATGCGGTGGTGCCGGTGCTGCTCCAGCGCGCCGCGATGGACCGGGCGACGGCCGAGGCGCTCAGGGGTGCGGTCGCCGGGTTGCGGGCCGACGGCGTGGACGTGCCGGTGCACGTCTGCTGGATCGCCCCGCGCGACGCCCGGCCGAACGCGGACCTGCTGCAGGAGGCCGGGGTGCCGTGCTTCGAGTGGCCGGCGCGCACGGCTCGGGCGCTCGGGCACGCGCGCCGCTACGCCCGCGCGCGGGAACGCACGGTACCGGCGCCCGAGGGACCGCCGCCCCGAACGGGCCCGACCCCCACGGACTCGGGCGGCGCAGCGGCGGTGCTCGCGGAGTTCGGGGTGCGCACCGCGTCGTCGACCCTGTGCCGGACTGCCGCCGAGGCGGTGGCCGCGGCCACCGTCTTCCCCTGCGTCGTCAAGCTCGCGGAGGCCGCCCACCGAACGGATGCCGGCGGGGTGCGCCTCGGGCTCTCCGATCCCGGCGCGGTCCGTGCGGCGGCGGCCGACCTGCTGGCTCACGGACCGGTTCTCGTCCAACCGCAGCTCACCGGCGTGGAGGTGGCCGTCGGCGCGTTGCGCGACCCGGTCTTCGGTCCGGTCGTCATGGTCGGTCTCGGCGGGATCTGGGTGGAGGTGCTGGCCGACGTCGCCTTCGCGATGGCCCCGCTCGACCGCACCGGCGCGCGCGAGCTGCTCGCGGGGCTGCGCGGGTTCCCCCTGCTCACCGGGGCCCGCGGCGCCGATCCCGTCGATCTCGACGCGCTGGCCGGCGTGGTCGTGGCGGCGGGCGACGTGCTGTTGGCGGCGGACGACATCGGCGGCCTCGACCTCAACCCGGTGTTGGCAACACGGGACGGGGCGATCGCGGTGGACTGGAAGTTTTCGTCCTGACAGGACGAGAGCCCGGTCACCTTCCTTGGCTGCGCAGGCCGAGGACGAGCACCGCCACGCCCCGTAACGTCCGGACCCATGCTGGTGGGCCCGCACGACGTGCTGCTGCCCACCACGATGGTCGGCAACTACCCCAACCCCCGCTGGTACGACGGGCACGCGTTCGCCCAGTTCGCGAAGGGCGAGTTCATCCACGACTCGATCAGTCGCGAGGCGTTCGAGGACGCCGTGCTGGCCATCGTGCACGACCAGGAGGAGGCCGGGCTCGACGTCATCGCCGACGGCAAGGTCTACGGCGGCGACTCCCCGTACGCGCAGATCATCTACCACTACTACGAGCGGATGACGGGCTTCCAGCCGTCCGGCGGCAGCATCGGCCTACCGGTGTTCTCGACGCTCTCCTCCCCCGCCGTCGTCGGCGAGGTGAAGAGGATGCACTCCTTCCACCTGGCCACGCTGCGCGCCGCGCGCAAGGCCACGGCGAAGCCGGTGAAGATCTCCTACGTCGGCATCCAGGTGCTCGCCGCGGCCGCCACCAACACCTACTACGGCAGCACCCGCGAGCTCGGGATGGCGATCGCCAGGGCGTTCCACGAGGACTTCGCGGAGCTGGAGCAGAACGGGTGCGACATCATCCAGCTCGACGAGTCGGTGTGGCCGTTCGGGATGGGCGACTGGGAGGTCGACGCCGTCAACGCCGCGATGGACGGCATCGGCTGCCAGTTCTGGGTCCACACCTGCTGGGGCAACTACTCCGGCACCCCCGGCCACGCGCCCGCCCGGGCCGCCGCGCTGTTCCCCAAGGTCAACGGCACGCACATCACCGCGCTCAACTACGAGGTGGGCCGCACCGGCCCCGAGGACCTCAAGCCGCTGGTGGAGCACGGCTGGGACCGCCCGTTCGTCGCCGGCGTGATCGACGTGAAGACGACCATCACCGAGACGCCCGACGAGGTCGCGGACCGGATCCGCGAGGTGCTGGCCTACGTCCCCGCGCACCGGCTGGCGCTCACCACCGACTGCGGGCTGATCAACCTCCCGCGCACGATCGCGATCGGGAAGCTGCGCGCGCTGGCCGAGGGGGCCGCCATCGTGCGCTCCGAGCTGACCGGATCCCAGCCTGGTCGCGGGGCCGGTCCGCCGGTACCGTCGACGCGAGCAGCCGCAGGAGGCCGCGCATGACGACATCACTGGCGATGGGTCTCCCGGGCGTCGACCTGGCACCGGGCGACCACATCTGCGCGTTCTACCGCGGCTCCGCGCAGCGCGACGAGCTGCTCGTCCCGTATCTGCGGGAGGGGCTGCGCTCGGGCGACAAGTGCGTCTGCGTCACCGACGACCCGGGCGCCGACACGTCGGTGCGCGCGCTGGCCGTCGAGTTCGACCTCGATCTGTCCGTCACCACCGGCCCCCTGCGGCCGATGCGCTCGGGCGACACCTACCTCGAGGGTGGCTACTTCTCGATCGAGCGGATGATCGGGTTCTGGGAGGGCGCGCTGCTCCGGGACGGGTTCGGGTTCGTGCGCGCCGCGGGTGAGATGACATGGGCGCTGCGCGACCTGCCGGGCGTCGAGCACCTCCTGGCCTACGAGGCCAAGCTGAACGCCTTCCTGCCCCGGCACCCCGAGGTGGTGCTGCTCTGCCTCTACGATCTCGAGCAGTTCTCCGACGGGCAGGTGCTGCTCGAGATCCTGCGCACGCACCCCAAGGTGCTGCTCAGCGGCCAGATGCTGGACAACCCCTGGTACATGGAGCCCGACGAGTACCTGGCTCGGGCGACTCCGTGATCACGCCGACCACCACCACGGCCCGGATGCCGGCCGCGCCACCGGTCGCGGAGCACTCGGCATGACGCTTCTCGAAACCGGCACCCAGCGCGGCCTGCTCTCCAGCATGCGCAGCCTGCTCGTGCTGGGCCAGCTCATGACCGAGGGCGCGGACGAGCACCAGATCCTGCAGCTCGCCACCACGGCCGCCCCCTCGCTGGCGCGGTGCAGCCGGGTGTACGTCGAGATGGGCGACGGCGACCGGGGCCCCACGGGAGGTGCGGTGGAGCTCCCGGACGCCGGCTGGGCATGGGCGTATCCGCTGAGCAGCTCCACCGGCCACCTCGGTCACCTCGTCGTCGGGGCGGCCGAGGAGCCCACGAGCGAGGAACAGTTCATGCTGCGGGCGCTGGCCCAGCAGACCGGCGGCGCGCTGGCCAACCGGCGGCTGCACGCGCAGGAGCAGGCCACGGCGGCCACGCTGTCGGTCGTCAACGACCGCCTTCGCGGCAGCGTCGGCGCGCTGCAGCACAGCATGGACATCCACACCCGGCTCACCGCCGTCGCCGTGTCCGGCGAGGGCCGCGAGGGCATCGCCCGCGCCGTGCACGAGCTGACCGGGCTCCAGGTGGCGATCGAGGACCGCTACGGGAACCTGCAGGCCTGGGCCGGCCCGAGCCGCCCCGACCCGTACCCGAAGGACTCGGCCGCCTGCCGGGAACGGCTCGTCTGCCGGGCGAAGCGGGAGGCCCATCCGGTCCGCGAGGGCTCGCGGGTCGTTGCCGTCGCCCATCCGCAGGGCGACACGCTCGGGGTGATCGCCCTCGTCGACCCCCACCACCGTGCAGGCGACCAGGAGCTGATGGCGCTGGAGCACGGCGCCACGATCCTGGCCATGGAGCTGGCGCGGGTCCGCAGCCTGGCCGAGAGCGAGCTGCGGCTGCGCCGCGATCTCGTCGACGAGCTGCTGGGCGGCACCGACGAGGAGAGCGGCCTCGCCCGCGCCACGGCGCTGGGCTACGACCTGCAGCGCCCGCACCGCGTCGTGGTCGTCGAGGGCCGGGGGCGGACGCGCGACAACGACACGTTCTTCCAGGCCGTACGCCGGGCCGCCCGCGACGAACCGGCTGGCACCCTGCTCGTGGCACGCGGTGCCGAGGTGGTGCTGCTCGCCGACTGCGAGGCCGACTGGGAGAGCCTGCGGCGGTCGGTGATGCGCGAGCTGGGCGGCGGGCGCGCCCGGCTCGGCGTCGGCGAGTGCTGCGAGCGGGTGGGCGAGTTCCCCCGCTCGTATCAGCAGGCCAAGCTGGCGCTGCGGCTGCCGGCGCAGGCGGAGTGGGACGACCGCGCGATCCGCTTCGACGACCTGGGCGTGTACCGCCTGCTGGCCGGCATCGAGGACCTCGGCGAGGTGGAACGGTTCGTCCAGCGCTGGCTCGGCAAGCTGCTGGAGTACGACGCCCAACGCGGATCCGAGCTGGTACGCACGCTCACCCACCACGTCGAGCGGGGTGGCAACTACGAGCTCACGGCGAAGTCGCTGATCGTGCACCGCAACACCCTGAAGTACCGGCTGCAGCGCATCCGGCAGATCGGCGACCTCGATCTCACCGACCCCGAGACCTGGTTCAACCTGCACCTGGCGACGCGGGCCTGGAGCACGCTCGGCGTGCTCCGATCAGGCATGTGACCCACACGTCCCACTGGGGCCCGTTCACCCCCGAGGTCGACGCGCGCGGCGAGGTCGTCGCCGTGCACGCCGACCCGCTCGACCCGGACCCGTCGCCGCTGCTGGGGAACGTCGTCGGGTCGCTCCGGCACCCGTTGCGGGTGCCCCAGCCGATGGTGCGGGAGGGCTGGCTGCGCAGGGGGCCGGGCCCCGACGCGCGCCGCGGCGAGGAGCCGTTCGTCCGCGTGAGCTGGGACGAGGTGCTGGAACGGTTGGCCGCGGAGTTGCGCCGGGTGTACGACGGCCCGGGTCCTCATGCCGTCTTCGGCGGCTCCTACGGCTGGTCGAGCGCCGGCCGGTTCCACCACGCCCAGGGCCAGGTGCACCGGTTCCTGAACACCCTGGGCGGCTACGTCGGGTCCGTCAACACCTACAGCGCGGGCACGGCCGAGGTGCTGCTGCCGCACGTCCTCGGTGCGGGTCCGGAGATCCTGCGGTCGCTCACCAGCTGGCCGGTGCTCGCCGCGCACACCGAGCTGATGGTCAGCTTCGGCGGGGTGCCGGCGAAGAACACAGCCGTGGCCCCCGGCGGGGTCACGCAGCACCTCACCGACGGGTACCTGCGGGCGATGGCGGCGCGTGGTACCGAGTTCGTGCTCGTGGGCCCGGACCGCCGGGACCTGCCGGACCACCTCCCGACGACCTGGCTCCCGGCCCGGCCCGGCACCGACACGGCGCTGATGCTGGCGCTGTGCCACGTCCTCGTGACCGAGGGCCTGCACGATTCCTCCTTCGTCGCGACACACTGCACGGGCTTCGACCGGGTGCTGCCGTCGCTGCTGGCGGCCACCCCGGCGTGGGCCGCCTCGCTGTGCGGCATCGACGCGTCGGCGATCACGGCCCTCGCCCGGCGGATGGCGGCCCGCCGCACGATGGTGACGGTGACGTTCTCCCTGCAGCGGGCCGAGTTCGGCGAGCAGCCCGTGTGGGCGGGCATCCTGCTCGCGGCGCTGCTCGGCCAGATCGGGCTCCCCGGCGGGGGGTTCGGCCACGGCTACGGCTCGGTCGGTGACATCGGCCACCCCGCCCACACGGGCGCGCTTCCGACGCTCCCGCAGGGCGTCAACCCGGTCCGCGAGCGGATCCCCGTGGCCCGGATCGCGGACATGCTGCTGCACCCCGGGGCCGGGTACGACTACGACGGGGAGCGCCGCCGCTACCCGTCGATCGAGCTCGTGTACTGGTGCGGGGGCAACCCGTTCCACCACCACCAGGACCTCGCGCGGCTGCGCGCGGCGTGGCGCCGGGTGTCCACGGTGGTCGTCCACGAGCCGTACTGGACGCCCGCCGCCCGGCACGCCGACATCGTCCTGCCCGCGACGGTCACTCTGGAACGCGACGACATCGGGGCGTCGCGCACCGACCCGTTCCTGACCGCCATGAAGGCCTGCGCCACCCCGTACGAGCAGGCCAGAGACGACTACACGGCGTTCGCGGACCTGGCCGAGATCCTCGGGACGGGGAAGGCCTACACGGAGGGCCGCGACGCCGGACGGTGGCTGCGGCACCTGTACGAGGGCTGGGCGGGCGCCCGGCTCGACTTCGACGCGTTCTGGGCAGCGGGCCGGGTCCCGGTCGAGCCCACCCCGCCGGGCGTGCTCCTGGCCGACTTCCGGCGCGACCCGGCCGCGCACCCGCTCGCGACCCCGAGCGGCCGCATCGAGCTGCACTCGGCGACGATCGACTCCTACGGCTACCGCGACTGCCCGGGGCAGCCCACCTGGCTGGAGCCGGTCGAGTGGCACGGCTCCGCCCGCGCGGCGCGCTACCCGCTGGTGCTGCTGGCGAACAACCCCGCGGCCCGGCTGCACAGCCAGCTCGACTTCGGCCCGCACAGCCGATCGACCAAGATCCAGGGCCGGGAGCCGGTGCGGATGCACCCCGACGACGCGGCGGCGCGCGGGGTGGCCGACGGCGACCTCGTGCGCGTGTTCAACGACCGCGGCGCCTGCATCGGCGGGGTGGTGGTGGACGCCGACATCAGCGCCGGGGTGGCGCAGATGTCGACGGGTTCCTGGTTCTCACCCGTCCCCGGCGTGGAACCCGTGCTGTGCGCTGCGGGCAACGTCAACGTCCTGACCCGCGACGTAGGATCGTCGCGGCTGTCGCAGGGGTGCGCGGGCAGCCGAGCGCTCGTGGAGATCGAGAAGTGGGCCGGGTCGTGATCAGACGAAGAGGGCCTCGACGGTGACGGCGCGGGCGCACCCACGCGTCGAGCTGGTCGGTGTTATGAGGGCATACGACGATCCGGAGCGCTTTCGACGGACCGGCCGTCCGGGCGGGCGATCACCCGCGATGAGACCCTGTGGACGTGAAGGAGTCGGGTCAGGCCACGGCGGAGCCGGATGCGGGCGAGCTGGTCGCCACCGTCGGGCACGCGGTCGCCGGGGCGGTACGTGGAGGTGGCGACGCACCGGGGCGGTGGGTCGAGATGCTCGGGCGTGTCGGTCTCGTCGCCTACGGGGCCCTGCACGCGGTGCTCGCCGCGCTGATCATCAGGACCGTCCTCGGTGCTCGCGACGAGATCGACATCGACCAGGACGGTGCTGTCGCGCTCGTCGCCGGAGCGGGCGCGGCCGGAACGGTCCTGCTCGGCGTCTCGGCCGCCGGTCTGGTGGCCTTCGGGGCCTGGCAGATCTGCGCGGCCGCGGGCGGCTTCCGCTGGGTGACCGGTGGTGAGCGCGCGCGCAAACGCCTCGGCGCCGCGGCGAAGGCGATCGCGGTCCTGACCGTCGCGGTGATCGCGGTGCCGGTCGCGTTCGGGGAGCCGCCGGACCGATCGAGCGGCGGAGCCCGCGCCGTCACGGCCACGCTGCTCGGGCTGCCCGCCGGCCGCCTCGTCGTGGGTCTGGTCGCCGCCGTGGCGCTCGTCGTGGCCGGCTCCATGGTGTACACGGGAGCCCGCGCCACGTTCATGGGAGACCTCCGCCGCGCACGCCTCTCCCCGCGGCTCCGACGGGTCGCGGTGGTCTGCGGGAGCGCCGGCAACTTCGCGCGGGCGGCGGCGTTCACCGGCGTCGGCCTGTCCTTCGCGGCGGCCGCGCTGACCGCCGATCCCACACGCTCGGCCGGGGTGAACGGCGTGCTCCACTCGCTCATGAACACGACTGCCGGGCTGGCCGGGCTGCTCGCGATCTGTGCGGGAATCGCAGCCTTCGGGGTGTACTGCGTGATCGACGCGTACGCCCGCCGCGCCTGAAAGGGTGACGTAACGGCGGCGAATGACGCACCGTCGCCATTGTCCGGCCGATACCACCGGATCTGTTGAATCGGCCCCACATCGGTAACGAGGCGGGATCTGCACAGCGACAGACCAGCGTGACCCTCTTGAGGAAGCGGCCGGCGCAGAGGCTCGGGCCCTCCATCGACCAGGTCTTCGACCCCCGCAACAACAGCCTGAACTTCCTCCGTGTCGTCCTCGCTGTCGGCGTGATCATTTCCCACGCGTGGCCGGTCGGTGGCTTCGGATTCGACCCGCGGTTCGGCGATTCCGGGATCGGGCACTGGGCCGTGGCAGGATTCTTCGCCATTTCCGGATTCCTGGTCACGGGGAGCCGGGTGGGCCTCGATCTCCGGAACTACCTGCTGCGACGGGCGGCGCGGATCCTGCCGGGTTTCTGGGCGTGCCTGGCTTTCACCGCATTCCTCGTGGCACCGCTCACGGCGTGGCTGACCGGGCGGCACTACACGCTGGGCGGGGCGCTGGGATACGTCTTCGGCAACGCGACGCTCGTCATCGTCCGGCCCAGCGTCGGCGACACCCTGAGCGGAGTGCCGCACCCGGACGTCTGGAACGACTCGCTGTGGACGCTCAAGTGGGAGTTCCTCGCCTACATCGCGATCGGCGTGGCCATGTCGGTTCCGATGCTCCGTCGCCGCGCCGCCCCGTTCGTCGTCGCGTTCGTCGCTCTGACGGGGCTGAACGCGTTGCTCTGGGCGTTCGGGGCCGGCCCGCCGATCGTGGAGAGCATCCTGTGGCTGGGCACCGCCTTCGCCAGCGGCGTCGTCCTGTTCGTCCTCCGCGACCGCGTGATCATGCACGGCGGCATCGCCGTCGCCGCGGCACTGGCCCTGGTCGGGTGCGGCCTCACCAGCTCCGTCGACGTCTTCGGGCAGCTGCCGACGGCCTACCTCATGATGTGGTTGGCGACCAGGTTGCCGCTGCAACGGGCCTTCCGGCACAACGACATCTCGTACGGGATGTACATCTATGCCTTCGTCGTCCAGCAATGCCTGCAGCTGGCCGGTGTCGCCCGGTACGGGGTGGCGATCTTCGCTCTGGTCGGCATCGTGACAACGATTCCACTGGCCTACGCGAGCTGGTTCCTCGTCGAGAAGCCGGCGAAGTCGGCGATCGGTTCATGGACGAAACGGCGATCCGCCGATGTCAGCGGGCGGGGGGAGGAGGTGCGATGAAGCACCGGCGGGCCGGCCGGTACCCCGCCGAGCTGCGCGAGCGGGCGGTGCGGCGGGTGCTGGAATCGGCCGGCGACCACCCCTCCCAGTGGGCAGCCATCGAGGCCGTCGCCACCGAGATGGGGATCGGCACAGCGGAGACGCTCCGGAAGTGGGTGCGCCGGGAGGAGGTCGACGGCGGCCGCCGCGTGGGCACGACCTCGCTCGAGGAATCGGAGATCAAGCGGCTACGCCGGGAGAACGCCGAGCTCCGACGCACGAACGCGATCCTGAGAGCCGCAGCGGATTTCTTCGGGGCCGAACTCGACCGGCCACTGTCCGCCTCGTGACGTTCGTCAACGACCACAAGGACCGCGCCGACGGCGGTCAGCGATGGGGTGTCGAGTCGATCTGTGCCGTGCTCACCGAGCACGGGATCGGGATCGCCCCGTCCACGTACTACGAGACGATGACGCGCCGGCCGTCCGCGCGGGCAGTGCGCGACGAACAGTTGCGTCCGCACATCGAGGAGGCCTTCGAAGGCAGCGGTAGAACCTACGGACCGCGCCGGGTGTGGCGCGCGCTCAACGACGGGGGCATCGCCGTCGCCAGGTGCACCGTCGAGCGGCTGATGAAGGACATGGACCTACGCAGTGCCCTCGGGCGCAGATGACCGCCCCTCATTTCCGCGACAGCTTTCCCCGAATGCTCCGGATCGGCGCCGCAGCCCACCCCTCATCAAGCCGGAGCGGGCGCTGACCCGGATGGACCGGTGACCTCTCCGACCGCGCGGCGGGCCGGAAGGGCGGCGCTGCCTGCTGTGGCGAGCAGCGCAGATCCGTTCCACGACGAGGGCCGTCGAGAACGCCAGGAGCGACCAGCAGGCCAGCGTCGCGACGACCACTCCGACGATCTCCACGACGCGCAGCGCTCCTTGCAGACGGAAAGACGACCGATGGCCAGAGTCGGGCCACGACAAGACACCCGGTGCGGGTACGACTCTCGCCGGACCCTCTCCGGACACCCCGGGGCGCCGCGTGCGCACGTTTCTCCGGCGCCGGGGCCGTCGTTGAGGAGACGGCGAATCGTTTCGGCAACACTGTGTGGAGGATCGAAATGACGGCAGCCGTTCCACTCGATCGGCGTGATGTGGTCGAGATCGACGACGCCCTGCGGGACGCGATCCGATCCGTGGTTCGCGAGGTCCTCCGCGGTCGCACGCCGATGTCGTTGCTGCCCGCACTCCTGAGATCGCACTACGCCCTGACCACCACCCGATGTACGTGCGGGCACGCCGGCGACTGGGTCCACCACACGACCGACGTCCTCGACCTCGCCGGGATGGTGGCCCATGCGTTCTGACAGCCCGACGGTCGCCCGGCCTGTCGGACGATCGACCGGTGCGGCGGCGCCGGACACCGCGACCCGCTACCAGGTCGGCCTGGACCTGGGCACGACCTTCACCGTCGCCGCCGTCCGGCGCACCGACGGCGATCGGCCGCTCCCAGCGGAGCTCGTGACGCTGGACGACGGCCGGGCCGCCGTGCCCACCGCCGTGTTCGTGGGCGCCGGAGGCGAACTGCGGTTCGGCCGCGCTGCGGTCGAGGCGGGGCAGCTCGACCCGACTCGCCTGGTGAGAGGGTTCCGGCGCCGGGTCGGCGACCCCACCCCCGTGATCGTGGCGGGGAAGCCGTGGAATCCCGAGGATCTCACCGCGCGGCTGGCCCGGTGGGCAGTCGACCGGATCGCCCCTGGGTTCGGCGGCCTCCCCGACCGCATCGCCGTGACGCACCCCGTCTCCTGGGGAGCCCACACCAGCGGGCTGCTGCGGCGGGCTCTCGAACACCAAGGGCTCACCGCAGTACTGCTCGGCGAGCCGCAGGCGGCGGTGTCGGGGATGGTCGCCGACCGCGGGCTGGCTCCCGGCTCGACGGTCGGGGTGTACGACCTGGGCGGTGGAACCTTCGACGCCGCCGTCGTTCGCACCGCGACCGACGGCGGGCCACCGGACGTGCTCGGATCGGCCGAGCGCGACGACCGCCTTGGTGGGGCGGACTTCGACGACGTCGTCTTCGAGCACGTCAAGGCCGCCCTTCCCGACCTGTTCGCCGGGGTCGACGAGACCGCCGTCACCGACATGGCGGCCATGGCGAGGATCCGCCACGCCTGCACCGCGGCCAAGGAGCGGCTCAGCTCCGACACCGAGGCGTCCATCCCCGTGGCGCTGTCGGGGCAGGAGACCACGGTGCGCCTGCACCGCTCCGAGTTCGAGCACCTCGTCCGCCCGCTCGTCGAGCGGTCGGTCGACTGTCTCGAGCGCGCCATCGCCGCCGCAGGCCTGAAGCCACGCGATCTGACCGACCTGCTGCTCGTCGGTGGATCCTCGCGGATCCCGCTCGTGTCGCAGCTGGTGTCGGAACGCCTCGACCGGCCGGTGGCCGTCGACGGCAATCCCAGTTCCGTGGCCGCCCGCGGCGCTGCCCTCATGCCGACCGCGAACCCCGCTCACGCAGGCTCCGTTCCAGCACGGTCGCGGCAGCCCGAGCAGGCGACCGGCACCGTGCCCGTCGCCGGGACCATCCGCCCCACCCGGCCGGTGGTGACGCCCGCGGCCGCCGACTGGATCGTCCCGGACCCCGGCCCGCCGGCCCGAATGACCGGATGGACGGTCGCCGGGTTCGTCGCGCTGGGCGCAGCGACGGCGGTCGTCGCCGCCGCCGCGATCGTGACCTCCGTCCTGCTCGGATACCCGGCCCCAGGCGTGGGCGTCGACATCCCGATGGCGGACACGTCGAGCCCGGCGCCGGCGGGCGCACCCGCCGCGGTGGCCGTCCCGCAGCGGGCGCGGCCGCCGGCGGCCGGCCCGCAGGGCGCCGCTACCGGTGCGGTGCCGGTCGCCCTGACCTCGGCGCCGCCGGCCGCCGCCGTGCCGCCGCCCACGGAGCACCGGCCGGCCGGCCCGACCACCACGGCCCCGGCGACCCACGCCGCCGCCCCGGTCCAGCGGACGGAGCCGGTCGAGCCCACCGTCGTGTCCGCACCGGTCCAGCCGGTCGAGCCGGACCGGGCGCCCGATCCCGGCCCCCCGCCGAGCAGCTCCCCTCCCGTCCAGCAGTCCAGCCCCGCCGTGCCGGCCCCACCCGTGCCGGGCCCACCGGTGACGACTCCACCCGCGACGGCTCCGGGATCGATGTAGCAGGGACGTCGCCGGAGCCTCCGGCCGCCCGCGATCACGGACGGTTGCCGATGCCGAGCGCCTCGATCATCCGGAGGCGGTACAGGTCGATGATCCAGTGCAGCCACATGCGGAACTCGGTGGACGGGTCGATCGCCGGCCCCGCGACCGGTGGCACCGGAGCAGCCGCCGGCGCAGGGAGCGGCGGCGCCGGGGGAACCGCGGGTTCGGTCGTCGGCTCGGTCGTCGGCTCGGTGGTCGGCTCGGTGGTCGGCTCGGTGGTCGGCTCGGTCGTCGGCTCGGTCGTCGGCTCGGTCGTCGGCTCGGTCGTCGGCTCGGTCGTCGGCTCGGTCGTCGGCTCGTGTCGGCTCGGTCGCGGTCGTCGGCTCGGTCGTCGGCTCGGTGTCGGCTCGTCGTCGGCTCGGTCGTCGGCTCGGTCGTCGGCTCCGTCGTCGGCTCCGTCGTCGGCTCCGTCGTCGGCTCCGTCGTCGGCTCCGTCGTCGGCTCCGTCGTCGGCTCCGTCGTCGGCTCCGTCGTGCTCGGGGGCGTGGCCACCGGCTTGTCGAGGTACGGGTACTCGCGGACCCAGTCGACCTCCATCGTGGTCGGCTTCACCGCGCCGCCCTCCGGGAACCAGTCCAGCTGGATGCACAGGTGCATCGGGCCCGGCGGGAGGATGGACGTGTCCGTGGTCGTGAACCACTGCTTGCCGTCGACGAAGGCGGTGATGTGATCGGGCGCCCACTCGACGGCCCAGTCGTGCCACTGCGTCGCGTCGATCGCCACCTCGCCGCTGACCTGCGAGTTGTCCGCGCCGTAGTGCAGGAACATGTTGGTGTGCTGCCGGCTGTCGTCGAGCATCTCCATGAAGTCGACCTCGCCACCGACCGGCCAGTTCTCCGCGTCCGGCCACAACAGCATCACCGCGTTGTACGAGGGATCGGCCACCGACGCCCGGACGCGCCCCTCCCAGCGCCCGTACTTGCGGCCAGGGCCCCACGCCATGCCTTCGGTGTTGCCGGCCGAGTCGCCGGTGATGGTCATGACCCCGTTCGCGATCGAGACGGCCGACGGCGTGCGCCGCCCCTTCCCGTCGTGACCGGGTCCGTCGTACAGGCTCCAGGCATTGCCGAGCGGCCCGGAGAACTCCTCGACGCGGTCGGGAGCACCCCACCCGAGGGTCTCCGCGGCGCTGGTGCCCGTGGAGGCTGCCGCCCCGGTGGCCGCCACCGCCACGGTCGTGCTGCAGAGCATCGTTGTCGCGACGGCCATGCCGATCGCCACCGAACGTTTCACGGGTCCTCCATGTGGATCAACCGAAGCTGCGGGGCGGACGCTATGGCCGCAGAGGTCACCGGCGAACCGGCTCTCACCGCTTCGGGTGGGACCCGCGCGTGTCACTTGCGGTGCTCCGACTACCGTGGGCCAGCAGGTGACGGTGGTGCGACCGGGACGGTCGGGGCGCGTGGTGCTTGTGGGTCCAGTGCAGCGTCGGCGCACACGAATCGTGACATCGGACGCCCGGGACCCAGGACATGGCGCGGCCGACCACGCCGTGTGAGCGTCCTGCCCGGCTTTCCCGGACACTGACCGTGATGAGTGCCGCGGAACCAGCCCGGGTCTCACGGGGAGTGCAACAGTTGAGCGCTCGTGCCCGATGTGGTGACGCGCCCGGGGCCCCGGAACGGGGCCTCGTCACCCGCCGCTGTGGATGTGGGCGAGGTCCGGACGGATCAGCGCTCAGCGGTGGTGAGTCGCGCGATGGGACGCCAGGACGTCGATCCCGAAGTCGGCGTCGGGGTCGCGCCACGCCGCGTGGGCGTGGTTCGCCCGGCGCTGGGTGTTGTCGTACTCGACGAGCAGGCGTGGGCCCTGCAGGCGGTAGTAGTGCGGCTCCCCCGCCGCGGTCGGACCGGCCCAGACGAGGTGAACGGCGTCGAGCGCGGCCCGACCGTCAGCGGTGCCCGGGTCGTAGCGACCCAGCGGGCTCAGCGCGTCGGGGACGCGGCCGAGGTAGGTCGCCAGCAAGGCATGGAGCAACTCACGCTGTCCGGTGTCGAGGGCGGAACCGGGCACACCCTTGGGGACGCCGGACAGCGCGATGGTCCGGTGGTCGTCGACGCCGAGACCGGCGGCGTCGTCGACCCGGTCGCTCAGCTCCTGGAGCGCCCGCTGCTCGTCCGGGTCGGCGAAGCCACCACGCCAGATGCCGGCGAGCGGGATGACCTCGTCGCCGTCGGCGATGCGGGTGCGGTTGCCGCCGACGATGTCCGACGGCGCGCGGGGCAGCAGCACGGCCTGCGCCGCGAGTTCGGGTTCGAGCGAGCGGACCAGCTCCCGGGCCAGGTCCTCGGGGCCGGCGAGCGGGCGCAGCACCGTGCCGGGCAGTGGCGACGCGGCGGGATCGGCGCCGAGGAACGACGGTGTGGTCGCGACCACCGCGCCGTCCACGACGAGGGTGTTGACCGAGACGTGGTGCCCGCCGAAACGCCACCCCCATGCCGCGGAACCCGGCTCGCCGAACACCCGCAGGTAGTACAGCCCGGGGTCGCGGCCGCGCTCGCGGCCGAACGTGATCGTGAACCCCTCGGTGTGGTCGAGCACGTTCTCGAGGCCCATGACGGTGGCGACGCCGCCGTACCCGGCGCGGGACAGTCCGGTCGCTACGAGTTGCATGGCCTTCCGCTGCTGGGCCGGCCGCTGCTGGTGCATCGTCAGCCCGCCGTGGTCGGTGGGGGTGTAGAACCAGCGTCGCCGCTCCGCGTCCGCCTGCGGATCGGGCTCCGGCGCGGCACCGACGGCGATCGCGCGTTGTTCGGGGGACAGCGTCTCCAGCCAGGCCGCAGCCGCCTCGGCCATGCGATGGGCGATGTCTCCGGTGACAGCCTGGCTCACGCCGCGACCATAACCCTTCCGGACCCCGCTCCAGCAGGGCCATCGTCAGCGGATCACGCAGGGATCAGGCGGCCCGGGCGCGGGTCGGCCTGCGCTCCAGCGCCAGCAGGACCTCGGCGAGGCTGGCGTACTGCTTGGCGGGCAGGGACTGCAGTTCCTGCCGGGACCGGGCGTCGGCGCCGTAGTGCTCGGCACCACTGATCAGCTCCCACCGCTGGGCGGGAAAACGCTGACCGGCCAGGACGTGTCGCAACCGCTGGGCCACATCGCTCACGGCGTCCTCCTGTGTCGTCGTGCATGGGATACTACGCGACTGCGCTTACCATCTCAAGCATCCGGCGAGGTCGCCCGGCCGGGCCGGTAGCGCGGCGAGCTCGATCGGCACCGCTCAGCTGGCGAGAACGCACTCTCGCCTGCCTCTCCGCCCTCACAAAGCCGGTGACGACCCCCTGCCGCCCACCAGGCGGCAACTGCCGGGCGGCTTGAGCTCGAACGACCGCCAGATCCGCCCGATCGTCGATTTCGACATCCCGGTCCGCTCGGCCATCTTCGCCCGCGACCAGTGCGTCGCGTTCCGCGGAACGCTCTCCAGAGTGGCGACCACGACGTCCTCGACCTGCTCGGCACTGATCGTCGGCGGACGACACGGGCGGGGCTCGTCGGTCAACCCGTCCAGACCGTGGCTGATGAACCGGGACCGCCACCGGCCCACCGTGGCGCTCGCACAGCCCAGTTGCGCCGCTACCGTCTTGTTGTCGTGGCCCTGGCTGCAGGCCAGCACGATCCGCGATCGCAACGCAGGGACTGCGAGGACTTCCTCCGTCGCGCCCGCCGCTGCTCCAGACGCGGCCTGACCTGCTCCATCTCCTCCGGAGTCACGGATCGAACAAGATCACACGACGGGCCGGATCATCGGTAGCGACACACCTGACAAAGTACTACCAGGTCCTCTCCTGGTGACGCGTGTAGGAGAAGCCGTCGGCGCCGATGGTCACGCCCATCTCGCTCGGCTCCTCCCGCGCCACGCGCGGGCGCACGACGCCGTCCAGGTCGAGCACGGGCGACGACTCGGCGTACCAGCTCGGCACGACCGGGTTGCCCCACCAGTCGCGGCGCTGGTTGTCGTGGACGTCCCAGGTGACGACGGGGTTGTCCGGGTCGCCGGTGTAGTAGTCCTGGGTGTAGATCTCGACGCGGTGACCGTCGGGGTCACGCAGGTACAGGTAGAAGGCGTTGGAGACGCCGTGCCGGCCGGGGCCGCGCTCGATGCGGTCGGAGATCCGCAGCGCGCCGAGCTTGTCGCAGATGGCCAGGATGTTGTGCTTCTCGTGCGTGGCGAACGCGACGTGGTGCAGGCCGGGCCCGTCGCCGCCGGTCAGGGCGGTGTCGTGCACGGTGTCCTTGCGTCGCAGCCAGGACGCGTAGACGACGCCGTCGGCGTCGGCGATCCGCTCGGTGACCCGGAACCCGAGCTCCTCCAGGTAGGCCTGACCGGCGGGGACGTCGGGGGTGACCTGGTTGAAGTGGTCGAGCCGCACGAGCGCGCCGGGGCCGTGCAGCTCGTAGTGCCAGGCGAGGCGCGGCACGTGCTCGACGTGGTGGAAGAACTCGTACGGGAACCCGAGCGGGTCCTCGACGCGCACCGCATCGCCGATCCCGCGCACGAACCCGTCGGCCCGGCGCTCGGTGCGGCAGCCGCGGTCGGAGTACCAGGCCTCGGCGCGGTCGACGTCCTCGGGCGCGCGGACCCGGAACGCCAGCGCGGCGGCTGCCGCGAGGGGGCCGCGACGCAGCACCAGGTTGTGGTGGATGAACTCCTCGAACGCGCGCAGGCAGATCACGTCGTTGGTCTCGTGGGTGACGACCAGCCCCAGCACGTCGACGTAGAAGGCCCGGGACGCGGCGAGGTCGGTGACGACGAGCTCGGCGTAGGCGCAGCGCAGGACGTCGGGCGGTGTGATCATCGGGCCGCTCCGAAGCGCGCGGTGTGGACGGGGCCGAGCGCGATGTGCACGGCCTGCTGGTCGGAGTAGAAGTCCAGCGAGCGGTACCCGCCCTCGTGCCCCAGGCCGGACGCCTTCACCCCGCCGAACGGAGTGCGCAGGTCGCGGACGTTGTGGGAGTTCAGCCAGACCATCCCGGCGTCGATGCCGTGGGCGAACGTGTGCGCGCGCTGCAGGTCCGACGTCCAGACGTAGGCGGCCAGGCCGTAGCGCGTGTCGTTGGCCAGCGCGAGCGCTTCGGCGTCGGTGTCGAACGGCGTGATCGCCGCGACCGGGCCGAAGATCTCCTCCTGGAAGATCCGGGCGGTCGGTGGGACGTCGGCGAACACCGTCGGCGCGACGAAGTTCCCCCTCCGCGGGCCCGCCGCCCGCCAGCAGGCGCGCCTCGCGGCGGCCCAGCTCGACGTAGCGCATCACCTTGGCCGTGTGCTCGGGATGCACGAGCGCGCCGACCTCGGTGGCCGGGTCGCGCGGGTCCCCGACCACGATGTTGCGGGCGCGCTCGGCGAACCGGGCGACGAAGTCGTCGTAGACCGGGCGCTCGACGAGGATCCGGCTGCCCGCGGTGCAGCGCTCGCCGTTGAGCGAGAACACACCGAACAGCGTGGAGTCGAGCGCGGCGTCGAGGTCGGCGTCGGCGAACACGACGGCGGGCGACTTGCCGCCCAGCTCCATCGACATGCGCCTTCAGTCCCGGCGCGCAGTTGGCGAAGATCAGCTCGCCGGTGCGTGACTCGCCGGTGAACGAGATCAGCGCGACGTCGGGGTGCCTGACCAGCGCGTCGCCGGCCACCTCGCCGATCCCGTGCACGAGGTTGAACACGCCGTCGGGCAGCCCGGCCTCGCGGAAGATCCCGTCCCACAGGCTGGCCGAGAGCGGCGTGAACTCGGCAGGCTTGAGCACCACCGTGCACCCCGACGCGAGGGCGGGCGCGAGCTTCCAGCTCTCCAGCATGAACGGGGTGTTCCACGGCGTGATCAGTCCGGCGACGCCCTTGGGCTTGCGGTTGACGTAGTTGACCTGCCGGCCGGGCACCTTGTAGGTGTCGTCGGTCTGCGCCACGACGAGATCGGCGAAGAACCGGAAGTTCTCCGCGGCGCGCTGGGCCTGGCCGAGCGCCTGGGTGATCGGCAGGCCGGTGTCGAGCATCTCCCACTCGGCCAGCCGGGCGTCGCGCGAGGAGACGACATCGGCGATCCGGGTGAGCACGCGGGCGCGCTCGCGGGGCAGCATCCGCGGCCACGGCCCGTCTCGAACGCGCCTTCGCGGCGGCGACGGCGAGGTCGACGTCCTCGGGCCCACCCGCGGCGGCGGTGAGGTAGGTCGTGTTCCTGACCGGGTCGATCACGTCGAACGAGTCTCCGGAGACACTGTCGACCGACGCGCCCCCGATCACGTGGCGGAGGTGGGAAGGCAGTCCCCCAGGACGCGTCGCGCGGGCTCGTTGCGGTCATGAGAGGTACGCCTCGCCTTCGAGCAGGAGATCCTTGATCTTCGCCAGACCCGCCTCGGAGGGCGGGACGAGCGGTGGGCGCACGTGGCCGGAGTCGATCAGCCCTCGGTGGGCGAGCACCCACTTGACCGGGGCCGGGTTGGTCTCGACGAAGAGCAGGTCCACCAGCGGGTGCAGGCCGTAGTGGATGTCGCGGGCGGCTTCGTGCTCGCCGTCCATCCAGAGCCGGTACATCTGCGCGGTGGCCGCCGGCGCGATGTTGGCGGTGGCGCTGACGAACCCGGAGCCGCCCAGCGCGAGCAGCGGCAGGCACAGCAGCTCGATGCCCGACCAGACGATGAGGTCGCGCCCTCCCGCGTGGATCACCCGGGAGAAGTGCTCGAAGTCCTTCGTCGTCTCCTTGATCCCGACGAAGTTGGGCACGCCGCGCCGCAGCCGCCCGACCGTCTCCGGCGCGAGGTCCACCGCCGTCCGCGACGGCACGTTGTAGGCCAGCACCGGCAGGTCGGGGTACTCCCCCGCGACCGTCCGGTACCACTGGTAGAGCGCCTCCTGCGTCGGCCGCGCGTAGTACGGGGTGATCACCAGGACGGCGTCGGCGCCCGCGTCGTACGCCGCTCCGGTGAGGGCGATCGTCTCGTCGAGTTTCGCGGACCCGGTGCCCGGAACGACGGGCACCCGGCCGCCGACGGCCGTGATCACCGTCCGGATCGCCGCGGCCCGCTCCTCGATGGTCTGCGCGCTGGGCTCGCCCGTGGAGCCGCCGATCGAGATGCCGTTCGAGCCCTGGTCGATCTGCCAGTTCACCAGGGCGGTCAGGCCGGCGTGGTCGACGTCCCCACCCGCGGTGAACGGCGTGACGACCGGCGCGATCGAGCCGGTGATGTCGTGCGGACGGGTGCGGTAGGTCGACGGGCCGCTTGCCGGCCCGCGCATCGACGGCGTCACTTCTGCTCCTCGTAGCGGGCCGTCCAGGCCTCGTCCATCGGGTACAGCGTGGCCACGGACTCGCCCTCGGCGACGCGCGCCGCGATGAAGCGCTCCTGCTGCTCCTGCTCGATCGCGGCGCCGACGACCTCCTCGACGAGCGCAGGCGGGATCACCAGCACGCCGTCGTCGTCGCCGACGACCACGTCGCCGGGCTGGACGGTGGCGCCGCCGCAGGCGACGGTGAGGTCGACGTCCCACGGCACGTGCCTGCGGCCGAGCACCGCGGGATGCGCCCCCCTGCTGTAGACGGGCAGGCCCAGCGCGGCGACGGCGGCGCTGTCGCGCACGCCCCCGTCGGTGACGATCCCGGCCGCGCCGCGCACCTGCGCGCGCAACGCGAGGATGTCGCCGACGGTGCCGGTCGCCGTCTCGCCCCGGGCCTCGACGACGAGGACGTCGCCGGGGCGCAACGCGTCGAAGGCGCGCTTCTGGGCGTTGTAGCCGAGGCCGTGGCTCCGGGACAGGTCGGCGCGGAACGGCACGAAGCGCAGCGTGCGGGCCCGTCCGACCATGCGGGTGCCCGGCCGCAGCGGCGCCACACCGTCCACCGAGACGTCGTCGAGCCCGCGCTTGCGCAGCTGCGCGGACAGCGTGGCGGTGCCGACCGAGCCGAGCTTGCGCCGCAGCTCGTCGGTGAGCAGGAACGGCTCGCTCCCCCAGGCCTCGGCCCGCTGGCGGTCGTCCACCTCGGGACGCGCGCTCCCCGCCGGGGCCGGCACGACGCCGTCCACGACGGTGGTGCGCAGCCGGCCCGTGCTCACACCGGACCCGTCCACCTCGACCTCGACGACGTCGCCCGGCCCGACCACGCTCGATCCGGCCGGGGTGCCGGTGAGGATCAGGTCACCCGGCTCCAGGGTGACCAGCCACGAGAGGTCCGCGACGAGCTGGGCGAACGGGAACAGCAGGTCGGCGGTGGTGTCCTCCTGCACCAGCGCGCCGTTGACCCAGGTCCGTACGCGCAGCGCGGCCGGATCGACCTGCCCGGCCGGGATCACCGACGGCCCGACCGGGGTGAACCCGTCACCGCCCTTCGATCGCAGGTTGGACCCGCGGTCGGCGACGCGCAGGTCGTAGACGCCCAGGTCGTTCGCCGCGGTGACACCCGCGACGTGCGCCCATCCGTCCTCGGGGGCGACGTGACGGGCCGCTGTGCCGATGACCAGCGCGATCTCGCCCTCGAACGCCAGCAGCTCGGTGCCGGCCGGGCGCTCGACGGTGCCCCCGTCCGCGGCCAGCGATGTCGACGGCTTCAGGAAGTACGACGGCGCGACCGGCGCGCGGCCGCGCTGCGCCGCGCGCGAGTGGTAGTTGAGGTGGACGGCCACGATCTTCCCGGGACGCACATCGAACATGTACAGGATCGTATATGATCGAACCGGTGACGGCACCCAGCAAGGCCCAGGTCGCCTACGACTGGACCCGGGCCCGCATCCTCGACGGCCGGTTCAGCCCGGGCTACCGCCTCGTGCTCGGGCAGATCGCCGGCGAGCTCGACGTGAGCGCCGTACCCGTGCGCGAGGCGGTCCGGCGGCTCGAGGCCGAGGGCCTGGTCACGTTCGAGACCAACGTCGGCGCCCGCGTCGCCGCGGTCGACGAGCGCGAGTACGCCGACGTCATGCAGGCGTTGGCCGTGGTGGAGGCCGCCGCGACCGCGCTCTCCGCCCCCGCGCTGACCTCCGACGACCTGCGGCGGGCCCGCGCGCTGAACGACGGGCTGCGGGCCTGCCTGGACACGTTCGACCCGATCCGGTTCACCGCGCTCAACCGCGAGCTGCACACCGTGCTGTTCGGGGCCTGCCCGAACCCGCGCCTGCTGCGTGCCGTGCACGGCGAGTGGGACCGGCTGGACATGCTGCGGCGCTCGACGTTCAGCTTCGTGCCCGAGCGGGCACCGGTGAGCGTCCAGGAGCACGACGTCCTGATCACGCTGGTCGAGCGGGGCACGCCCGCTGCCGAGATCGAGGCGGCGGTCCGGCGACACCGGACGGGAACCCTGCGCGACTTCCTGGATCGCTCCACTTGACTGATCAGTCAGTCAGGAAGACACTGACCGTCATGACGGGACGGGTCGAGGGCAAGGTCGCACTGATCACCGGGGCGGCGCGGGGGCAGGGGCGGGCCGACGCGGTGCGGCTGGCCCGGGAGGGCGCCGACATCATCGCGGTCGACATCGCCGGGCCGCTGCCGAGCGTCGCCTACGACTCGGCCACTCCCGAGGAACTGGCCGAGACCGCCGCGCTCGTCGAGAAGCTGGACCGGCGGATCGTCACCGCGCAGCTCGACGTGCGCGATCTCGCCGCGCTCGCCCGCGCCGTCGACGACGGGGTGGCGCAGCTCGGCCGCCTCGACGTCGTGGTCGCCAACGCCGGCATCTGCGTGCCCAAGGCGTGGGACCAGGTCACCCCCACCATCTTCGACGACACGATCAGCATCAACGTCCGGGGCGTCTGGAACACGGTCATGGCCGGCGCGCCCCACCTCGTGCGGGCGGGCGGCGGGTCGATCATCCTGATCAGCTCGGCCGCGGGGATCAAGGTGCAGCCGTTCATGGTCCCGTACACCACCAGCAAGTTCGCGGTCCGCGGCATGGCCAAGGCCTTCGCCGCCGAGCTCGCCGCACACAACATCCGCGTCAACAGCGTGCACCCGACCGGCGTCAACACCCCGATGGGCTCCGGTGGCATGCAGGCCGAGATCGGGGCCGCGATGGCCACGTTCCCGCGGCTGGGCGCGATGTTCATGAACATGCTGCCCGTCGACACCACCGAGCCCGAGGACGTCGCCGACACGGTGCTGTTCCTCGCCTCCGACGAGTCGAAGTTCATCACCGCCCACGAGATCGCGCCCGACGCCGGTGTCACCGAGTTCTGAGCCCGCCCGCTCCCGCATCCTGGCCGCCGCCGAGGAGCTCTTCGCCGAGCACGGCTACGACCGGACCTCCACCGCGCGGATCGCCCGCGCCGCAGGAGTGCCCTCCAGTCTGGTCTTCTACCACTTCGCGACGAAGGAGGAGCTGCTGCTGAGCCTGCTGCGGGAGCGCGCCGACACCACCCTCGCCGCCCTGGACCTGCCCGCGCCGGCCGGCGATCTGCGCGCGACCATCGCGGACCTGTGGCGCCGTCTCCGCAAGCACCTCGCGCCGCCGTCGCGCATGCACCGCATCGTCATGCGGGAGCGCGAGAACCACCCCGACCTCCGCGAGCGGTCGCGGCGGTTCGAGACCGAGACGATCGACCGCGTGGCGGACCATCTCGCGGCCGCGACCGGCGGCGGCGCCCCCACCGCAGACCACCTCGTGGCGGCCCGACTGCTCTTCACCGCGGCGTCGGCGATCGAGGACTCCGACCGGCTCGACCCCGCTGTCGTCGCACGGGTGCTGGTCGAAGGCCTGGGTTAGCCTCCAGGACCCTCCCCGCGGCGAGCGGCACGTGGTCCCCCCACGACTTGTGCCAGCCGCGTAACACGGGCGACACATGGTTGGAGCGCCCGTGTATTTCACTCATCGGCGATGGCGACCGGCGGGAGGGCGGAGCACTGATCGAGTTCCGGCTGCTCGGCCAGGTCGAGGCGTGGCGTGACGGCAGCCGGGTGGAGCTGGGCGGCCGCAAGCAGCGGGCCGTCGCTCGCCGCGCTGCTCGTCCGGGCCGGCCGGGTGGTGTCGCTGGACCAGCTGATCGACGACCTGTGGCCGGACGAGCCGCCGGCACGGGCCGCGGCCACCGTCCAGGTCTTCGTCTCCAACCTGCGCCGGGCGCTGGAACCCGACCGGCCGCGCGGCGCACCGGCGACGCTGCTCGTCACCTCCGCACCCGGCTACGTGCTGCGCGCCGAGCCCGGGGCGATCGACGCGCGACGAGTTCGTCCGGCTCGCCGAGGAGGGCCGCGCCGCGCTCGACGACGAGGATCCCGAGCGGGCCGCCGAGGTGCTCGCCCGCGCCGAGGCGCTGTGGCGCGGCCCGGCGCTCGCCGACGTCCGGGACGCGCCGTTCGCGCAGGCCGAGGCGGCCCGGTTGGAGGAGCTGCGGCTGTGCTGCGCCGAGGACCGGGTGGACGCCGAGCTCGCGCTCGGCCGGCACACGGCAGTGGTGGCCGAGCTGGAGCAGCGGGTGGGCGCTGCACCCGCTGCGGGAACGGCCGCGGGCCCAGCTGATGCTCGCGCTCTACCGCTGCGGGCGCCAGGCCGACGCGCTGGCGGCGTACCGCGCGGGCCGGCGGGTGCTGCGCGACGAGCTGGGGCTGGAGCCGGGAGCGCGGCTGCGGGCGCTGCGAGCAGGCCGTGCTGCGCCACGACCCGGACCTGGCCTGGGAGCCCCCGAGCCCGGTGGTGCCGCCTGCGGTCGCCGCGGAGCCGCGGCGACGAGCCGCGGGCGGGTACTCGTGGTGGACGACAGCGGCGTCAACCGGCGGCTGCTGGTCGCCGCGCTGACCGAGCTCGGGCCACGAGGTGCACGCCGCCGAGAACGGCCGGCGCGCGCTGGAGCTGCTGCGCGAGCGACGGCGGCTTCGACGTCGTCCTGCTCGACCTGATGATGCCGGTGCATGGACGGCTACGCCACGCTGGCGGCGATCAAGGCCGACCCGCGCGCTCGACCACCTGCCGGTGATCATGGTGTCGGCGGTGCCCGAGCTGGAGAGCGTGGTGCGCTGCATCGAGCTGGGCGCCACCGACTACCTGCCGAAGCCGTTCAGCGCGGCGGTGCTGCGGGCCCGGCTGCGCTCGTCGCTCGCCGCCAAACGGCTGCGCGACGTCGAGCGCGACCACCTGCGCCGGCGTCGAGGCGGTGGTCGCGGGCGAGCCGGCCGGGCTCGACGGCGAGACGGCACGCGACGACGTGGTCGGCCGGCTGGCGCGCCGGTTGCAGCAGATGACCGACGACGTGACGCCCGCGAGGCCGCCCTGCGCGACGAGATCGCGGCACTGCGCGCCGTGATCGCCGGGCCCGCGCATGAGACGCCCGGGCGGACCTCGCTGCGCCGGCTGGTCCCGGTCGGGGTGGGGTCGGGGTCGCTGCTGGCCGTGCTGTTGCTGGTCAGCCTGCTGGCCGAGCAGAGCATGCAGGACGCGGCCGCGGCCGAGGCCCGGCGGTCCGAGTCGCTGCGGCTGGCCTACGAGCTGCGCCAGACCTCCGACGACCTGACCCGGATGGCGCGCAGCTACGTCGCCACCGGCGAGCCGCCGCTACCTGGCCTGGTTCCACGAGATCCTGGCCATCCGCGCGGGCACCGCGCCCCGGCCGGTGGACTACGACGGCATCTACTGGGACGTCGTCAGCGACACCGGGGTGCGGCCGACGCCGTTCGGTCCCCCGGCAGCCTTCGCCGTCTCGGCCGCGCGGGCGGGTTCAGCCCCGCAGGAGCTCGGGCTGCTGGCCACCGCGCAGGCCCGTTCGGACGCGCTGGCCCGGACTGGAGGAGCAGGCGTTCGCGCTGGTCGGGACGGGCGACCCGGACCCGACGGGCCACCGCGATGCTGTACGGCGCCGGCCTACCTGCACGCCAAGGCCGAGATCATGGAGCCGATCGGGCAGGTGCTGACCGCTCGTGGACACCCGCACCGCGCGGGAGACCGCGCAGGCCGCGGGCCGGGCCCGCGCCTGGTCGGTCGCCGCGATCGCGGTGGCGCTGCTGCTGCTGGCGGGCATGGCGGTGTTCGCGGCCGTGACGCGACGGGCGGTCCTGCGGCCGGTGGCTGGAGCTCGACGCGGCGACCGCGCGGATCGCCGCGGGCGACGGCCGACGGGCGACGCCCGGGTGGCGGGCGTGAGCGAGCTGCGCGCGCTGGCGCGGCGGTTCAACGAGATGGCCGAACGGGTGCGGGCCCGCACGGCGGAGCTGCGGCTGCTGCACGGGGTGGCCGCCGCCGCGCACCGGGCCACCGACCTGCCGGCGGCCACCCGCGAGGTGCTCGAGCTGGTCTGCGCGCACACGGGCTGGGCGGCCGGGCGGGGGTACCGGCGCGACGGCGAGCGGCTGGTGCTGCGGACTGGCGGGCGGCACGGCGACCCGTCCGCGACCGAGGCATCGCCGAGCCGGCGGGCTCGGGCACCGGGCGAGGCTCGCTCTGGCGCGCCGGTCTGGACCGCGACGGGCTGCGCGACCCGACTCGCCGTCCCGGTGCGCACCTGGGTGCCGGGCTGGCCCCGGCTCGCGGGCGACGAGGTGGTCGCGGTGCTGGAGTTCTTCCCCGGCAGGCCGACCGCGCCGGACGACCGCGTTGCTGGCCCTGCTGTCCGACGTCGCCGCGCAGCTCGGGCAGGTCGGCGACCGGGTCCGGACCGCCGATGCGCTCCGGGCGGCCGCGGCGGCGGCGGAGAGCGCCAACACCGCCAAGAGCGCGTTCCTCGCCACGCATGAGCCACGAGATCCGCACGCCGATGAACGCCGTCATCGGCATGTCCGGGCTGCTCCTGGACAGCGGCCTCGCGCCGGAGCAGCGCCGGTTCGCCGAAGTCGTGCACGACAGCGCCCACTCGCTGCTGCTGCTGATCAACGACATCCTGGACTTCTCGAAGATCGAGGCCGGGCCGCCTCGACCTGGAGCAGGTGCCGTTCCACGTCGCCGAGTGCGTGGAGGCCGCGCTGGAGCTGGTGGCCGCCGACGCCGCGCGCCAAGGACCTCGAGCTGCTGTGCGTGATCGAGCCCGGCACGCCCCGAGGCGCTGGTCGGCGACGCCACGCGGGTGCGGCAGGTGCTGCTCAACCTGCTGTGCAACGCCGTGAAGTTCACCGAGCGCGGCGAGGTGCTCGTCACCGTGGGCGTACAGGGCGCCGACGAGTGGCGCTTCGCCGTGCGCGACACCGGGATCGGCATCCCGGCCGACCGCCTCGAGCCGATCTTCGAGTCGTTCACGCAGGTCGACGCCTCGACCGCCCGGCGCTACGGCGGCACCGGCCTGGGCCTGGCCATCTGCCGGCGGCTGTGCGAGCTGATGGGCGGGGGCATCGGCGCCGTCAGCACGCCCGGAGCGGGCTCGACGTTCACGTTCACCGTCCGGGCCACGGCCGCGGCGGGGTACCGGGAGGACCGCGGCGCCGATCCCCCCGTCGCGTCCACGGCCGACTCCGGCCCGCCGCTGCGCATCCTCGTCGCCGAGGACCACCCGGTGAACCAGCGGCTGGTGCTGCTGCTGCTGGCCAAGCTGGGCCACCACGCCGACCTCGTGAGCGACGGGGTCGAGGCGGTGACGGCGGTCGGCGCCGCGACTACGACGTCGTGCTGATGGACGTCCAGATGCCCGAACTGGACGGGCTGGCCGCGACCCGGCAGATCCGCGGAGCTGCTGGGCGACCGCAGCCCGTGGATCATCGCCGTGACCGCCAACGCGCTGCCCGGCGATCCGGGACGCCTGCCGGCCGCCGGCATGGACGACTACCTCACCAAGCCGCTGAGGCTGCCGGACCTCGCCGCAGGTGCTGGCCGGCCGCTGCGCACCGGCCGTCCGTGCCGATCGCTCGACCCGGCCAGCGCGCGACGCTGCGCGGAGCTCGTCGGCGACGATCCGGCGGCGCTGTCCGGGCTGGTCGCGGAGTTCCTGACCGAGACCCCCCGCTGCTCGACGCCGCTGCGCGCCGCCGTCGCCGCCGGCGATCCCGGGCGCGCGCACCGGGCCGCGCACACCCTGCAAGGCCTCGGCGCGACCTTCGGCGCCACGGCGATGGCGCGGCTGTGCCAGGCGGGCCGAGGCGCACGGCGCCGGCGGCCGACCTGCCCCGGTGGTGGCCGAGATCGCGGCCGAGCACGAGCGCGTCACGCTCGCCCTGCGCCGCTGGTGAGCCCCCGGGGTCGGACAGGCGATCACCTGCCGATGTTCAGTCGCAGCAGGTAGCTTCCCTGCTGCCGGCGCACGGGGCGTTTGGTCAGTTGCTTGGCCGTCGTTTAGCGATCCGGGCGTAGTTCGCTCCTGGGCAGTGGCCACCGAAGCGGCCGCCGAGCCGACCGCAGCGTCGCACCCAGGTACGGCGACCCAGGATATCGAGCACACCGGACACACGCGGCCGCCGCCCACCAGCAGCGGCCGCGCCGCCAAGGAGACGCTGGAGGACTACACCCTCCGGTTCGCGCCCCGCAGCTACCGGCGCTGGGGCACCGGGACGGTCGCCATCTCCGCGCTGGGCGGCATCGCCTACCTGGCCGACTTCGCCATCGGCGCCAACATCGGCATCTCCTACGGCACCGTCAACGCGCTGTGGGGCATCGGCGTGTTCGCGCGTCGTCATCTTCGTCACCGGGCTTCCCGCTCGGCCTACTACGCCGCCCGCTACAACCTCGACCTCGACCTGATCACCCGGGGCAGCGGCTTCGGCTACTACGGCTCGGTGGTCACCAACGTCATCTTCGCGACGTTCACGTTCATCTTCTTCGCCCTCGAGGGCTCGATCATGGCCCAGGGCCTCCAACTCGGCCTGGGCATGCCGCTGTGGCTGGGCTACGCCGACGTCGACGATCATCATCTTCCCGCTGGTGATGTACGGGATGTCGCTGCTGACGCAAGCTGCAGCTGTGGACGACGCCGCTGTGGCTGGTGCTGATGGTCGCCCCGTTCGTCTACCTGCTGATCAGCCACCCCGAGTCGGTCGGCGACCTTCTTCGCCTACCAGGGCGAGAACGGGCAGGGCGCGCTCAGCCTCGGCGCGGTGTTCCTGGCCGCCGGCGTGTGCCTGTCGCTGATCGCGCAGATCGCCGAGCAGATCGACTACCTGCGGTTCATGCCGCCGAAGACGCCCGGAGAACTCCCGCCGCTGGTGGACCGCGGTCGTGCTGGCCGGGCCGGGCTGGGTGTTCTTCGGTGCGATCAAGCAGGTCGTCGGGCTGTTCCTGGCCGTCTACATCATCGCGAACGTGACCGACGGCGCCGCCGTGGCCAACCAGCCGGTGCACCAGTTCCTGGAGATCTACCGCAACTTCATGCCGCCGTGGCTGGCGATGACGCTGGCCGTCGTCCTGGTCGTGATCAGCCAGATCAAGATCAACGTGACGAACGCCTACTCCGGCTCGCTGGCCTGGACCAACTCCTTCACCCGCGTCACCAAGCACTACCCGGGCCGGCTGGTGTTCCTCGGGGTCAACCTGCTGATCGCGCTGGTGCTGATGGAAGCGAACATGTTCGACTTCCTCAACACCATCCTCGGCTTCTACGCCAACTGCGGGATGTCCTGGGTCGTCGTGGTCGCCTCGGACATCGCGATCAACAAGTACCTGCTGAAGATCTCGCCGCTGCAGCCCGGAGTTCCGCCGCGGCATGCTCTACGCCGATCAACCCGGTCGGCTTCGGCTCGATGATCATCTCGGCCGGGGTCTCGATCGTCGCGTTCTTCGGCGCTTTCGGCGAGTTCGGGCGCTCCTTCTCGCCCTTCATCGCACTGTTCGTCGCGATCATCGCCACGCCGGCGATCGCGCTCGCGACCAAGGGCAAGTACTACATCAAGCGGCCGGACGTGCAGCCCGAGGCGCGGTTCACCCCGGACGGCACCCCGGCCACCACGAAGCTGGACTGCGCGGTCTGCGGGCAGACCTACGAGCGGCCCGACATGGTCGACTGCTCGTTCCACGAGGCCCGGTCTCTGCTCGCTGTGCTGCACGACGGAGAAGGGCTGCAAGACCGTCTGCCACGACAGCCAGACCTTCCTCGGCCTCCCGGTCGGCGCACCGCGCTGAGCCGGCTCGCTCGTTCGCTCGGGGCATGGGGGGTGCCCCGAGCGGGCGAGTAGGTTGCTCCGATGCTGGGATCGCCACTGCTCGGCACGGCCGTCGGGCTCGTCCTGATGTTCGCGACCACCTCGCTGCTGTGCTCCGCCATCACCGAGAGCCTGTCGAACCTCCTGCAACTGCGGGCCAAGTACCTGCTCACCGGGCTGCGGGCGATGCTCGACGCGCCCGAGACGGCCGCCCGGTCCCCGAAGGCGCGGACGGACACCCTGAACGACCGGGTCAAGGATCCGGCGCTCACCAAGGCCGCCGCGGACCGCGTCGGGCAACTGGCCTCAGACCCTCCACCGCCGGCGGAGCCGGTCCTGACCACCGCGCTGTTCGACAGCCCGCTGCTCCGGTCGCTCCAGAGCCGGCGTGTCGGGGCCCTCCGGAACGGCACACTGCGCAACCCGCAGTACCTGTCCAGCACGACGTTCGCCCGCGCGCTGGTCGACCTGCTCGTGCCCGCCGAGGGCGAGGACAGGGTTCCCGTCACCGTGACGATCGAGAACGTGAGCGAGGCGGTGCGGGGACTTCCGCCATCCCTGCCGCTCCGCCGCCAGCTGCTGTCGTTCCTCGGCCGTACGGGCACCGACCTGGACGCGTTCGAGCAGGCGGTGGAGCAGTGGTACGACGAGCAGATGGCCAAGATCAGCGGCTGGTACAAGCGCTGGGCACGCGTCGCGCTCGGGATCACGGGCCTGGTCGTGGCCGTGCTCGCCAACATCGACACGGTGCAGGTCACGCACTCGCTCTACGTGGACGCGCCGCTGCAGCAGGCTGTCATCTCCACCGCGAACGCCGGCACCCTCTGCCAGGGCGAGACCGACGCGGCTGCGCGGAACGCGTGCGCGACGCAGGAGCTGTCGACCCTGAAGGTCGGCGGCCTGCCCATCGGCTGGTCGAGCGGCTGCGGGACCGACCTGGCGCGGTGCCTGTCGTGGTCGGACACCGCCCCGCTGCACTGGTGGGACCTGCTGCTCAAGCTGCTCGGCTGGTCCCTGACCGCGTTCGCCGTGTCCTTCGGGGCGCCGTTCTGGTTCGAGGCGCTGTCGAAGCTCGGGTCGTTGCGCAACACGGGCACGAAACCGGCTGCATCATGATCAGCTCACCCGTACCCGAGGAGTCACCATGGCCGTACTCGACACGTTCTCACTGACCGGCAAGGTCGCCGTCGTCACCGGAGCCAACCGTGGGATCGGTCGTGCGCTGGCCCGCGCGCTGGCCGAGGCGGGAAGCGATGTCGTGCTGCTGGTCCGCGACCCCGACCGGGCGGCGGAGGTGGTGGCGGAGGTGTCGGACCTCGGCGTCCGGGCGGTCGCCGTCGCCGCCGACGTGACCAGCGTGGACCAGGTCGACGACGCCGTCGGCCGGATCACCGACGCCCTGGGCCGGGTCGACATCCTGGTGAACAACGCCGGAGCCTGCATCCACCGCCCGGCGCTCGAGGTCACCGCCGAGGAGTGGCGGCAGGTCATGGACGTCAACGTCAACGGCGTGTGGAACTGCGCTCAGGCCTTCGGCCGGCAGATGGTGGCCCAGGGCAGCGGGGTGATCGTCAACATCGGCTCGATGTCGGCCAACATCGTGAACCGCCCACAGTGGCAACCGGCCTACAACGCCTCCAAGGCCGCGGTGCACCACCTGACCCGCTCGCTGGCCGCCGAGTGGGCGCCGCTGGGCGTGCGGGTCAACGCCCTGGCTCCCGGGTACATCAGCACCGAGATGAGCCCGGTCGACGAGCCGCGGTTCCGCCGCCACTGGATCGAGGACGCCCCGATGCGCCGCTCGGGGACGCCCGAGGAGCTCGGGCCGAGCGTCGTGTTCCTCGCCTCCGACGCGTCGGCGTTCATGACCGGCGAGGTGCTCGTCATCGACGGCGGTTACTCGCTGTTCTGAACTCGCGCAGCTCGACCGTGGCCCGGGAGGTTCCCGGACGGAGGCGGGCATCTGCACCGGGTTGATTCCCGGACCTCATCGATCCGCGGCGTGGAGGCTGCGGAGAGCTGGTACGGCGCGCGGCGGGACACCCGGAACCGCCATGACGCGGCCGTCGACGAGTTCGATCCGCACCTCCTCGTCACCGGTCCGCGGATCGAGGACCGCGGCGACGTCCGGCCACGCCACCACCTCCCGCTGGAGCACGAGCCGGATGCCTGCGCTCGACACGACCGACAACGGAACCAGCCAGATGACCGCGACGATCACCGCCGCGAGCGGGGCCAGCACGATCCAGGCATCGATGCCGCCCAGCACGGCGAAGAAGATGCCCGGCCAGCAGCGGGAGCCCGGCCAGCGTGCGTGAACCAGGTCCGTGTGTAGCGCGCGCCCCAGTAGGGGCCGGTGCCATCAGCTGAAGCCACTGCCGCCCACGTCCTCCCGCCGCCGGACAGTCAGCGCGCCGACCCTCATCGCGCCGCTCGAACCGCGCTGTGGGGCTGCGTCGGCCGGTCCACTACCGGATGTCGGGCCGCACGATCACGACGGGGCAGGCTGCGTGGTGGAGCAGGGTCTGGCTGACCGAACCGAGGATCGTGCCCACCACCCCGCCGCGACCGCGGGAGCCGACGACGAGCAGCTGAGCGCCCGCCGAGCGCTCCTGGAGTGCGTGCGTGGGACGGTCCATCGTCACGACCCGCTCGACCGCCACGTCCGGGTACTTGGCGGCCCAACCGGCGAGGCGCTCGGCGAGCAGCTGGTGCTCCTCGACCTGGACGGCGTCCCAGTCGACGAGCAGCGACACCGAGGTGTCGATCATCGCATCGTGCCAGGTGTGCACGGCCACGAGCGGCGCCCGACCGGACGGACGCAGCCTCGAACGCGAAGGCCAGTGCGGCCTCGCTGGTGGGAGAGCCGTCGACCCCGACGATCACCGGCCCGTCGGTCGGGATCGGGCCGCCCGGTTCGACGCCGCGGACGACGACGGTGGGGCAGGCGGCATGCGCGGCGAGGCCCGCGGCCACGAACCGATCAGCATGCCGGTGATGCCGGCCAGGCCGCGATCCCCGACGACGACGAGCTGGGCGGTGCGGGACTCGGCGACCAGTCGCGGTATCGGGTAGTCGGCCAGCGCGTCGGTGCTGACCTCGACGTCCGGCGCCACCTGTGCGGCGACCGCCGCCGCGGCGGCGAGGCGATGCGCGAGCGGCCTCGGATCAGGGTCTCGCGGTAGGACGGCTGGAAATGGACCGCGTCGAAGCCGTCATCGGCCGGCAGCCAGCCGAACGCCTCCACCAGTCGCAGGCCGGTGTGGCGACGCTGTGCCTCGGTGGCCGCCCACCGCACGGCGTCGGTGGCCGACCTGGACCCGTCGATGCCGACCAGAATCGGGCGGTTCGCAGGGTTGTCGCTGGTCATGGGATCTCCTTGTCGTGTCGGACGTCCCATGGTGCCCCGCCGGGACACGCCGGCGACAGCGGCGGTGGTCCCGCGACCCGGGGCCGTTGGTCCCGGGCCGCGCCGATCGGCCCTGGTGCCTCACCCCGCGGCCGGGTGTACTTGTCGCCGTTACCGGCGAGGAGTGCGAGAACCATGAACGATGCCCGAGCCCGCCGTGCCGTCGCCGGCACGCTCCTGGCCGCCGCGCTGCTCGCGGCCTGCGGTCAGCCCGCCGCCGAGGTCCCCGTCCCGACCATGCCGACCTCATCCGCGGCTCCGTCGTCCCCGGCTCCCTCCCCCATCGCCGAGCCCACGGCACCGGTGGCGTTCACACACCAGCCACTGTGGCCGTTCGCCGACGCCACACAGGTCCGGGCGTGGCAGGACGCCTACCGAGCCGGCGGACAGCAGCCGTGGCACCTGGATGCGGGCGCGACAGCCTTGTCGTTCACCCAGGGCTACCTGGGATTCGGCGGTATCGACCGCGTCGTCACGACCACGACCAGCGGGAACGATGCCTGGGTCGATGTCGGGTTCGCGCTGCCCGACGGCCGGCTCTCCACCGCGGCCGCGGTGCACCTCACCCGCTGGGGCACCGGGACCGACGCACCGTGGGAGGTCGCCGGCACCCGCGACACCACCCTGGTCCTCGACCTCCCGCCCTACGGCAGCACAGCGAGCACACCGCTGACCGTCGGCGGGGCCATCACCGGCGTGGACGAGAACCTGCGGGTCCGGGTGATCGCCCCGACCGGCCAGGTCGGGGAGTCGTGCTGCCTCCCCGCAGGTGGCGACGCCACGCGGTGGACGACGACCGTTCCGCTCACCGGCACCGCGCGCGGCACGATGACCGTCGTGGTGTCGACCGGCGGGCACATCGCCGAGGTGGAACGCTTCGCCGTCACGGGGGTGACGGGATAGCCGACACCGCGGAGGTCGCCACGCTGCTGGCCGGCGTATCGCTGCTCGCCGGTCTCGCCCCGGACCGGTACGCGCAGCTCGCCGGCACCGCCCGGCCCGTCACGATCCGGGCGGGCGAGGTGCTGTTCCGGCACGGCGATCGCGGTGACGAGCTGTACGTGATCCGCTCCGGGCGGATCGAGATCGTCCTGGACGACCAGGTGATCAGGGTGCACGGGCGCGGCGAGTCGTTCGGCGAGGTGGCGATGCTCACCGGAGGACGCCGGTCCGCCACCGTACGCGCCCGCCGCGACAGCGAGTTGCTCGCCCTGCACCGGACCGATGTCGACCGGCTGATCGCGACCGAACCGGCGTTCTCCGCGGCGCTGGTCCGCCAGCTCGCCATTCGGCTGCCCGGCACCGAGCCGGCGCGGCCTCCCGCACGCACGGCCGGCCCGGTGCTCGCGCTGGTGGCCGGCACGCCCGGAGCGGACATCGCGTGGCTCGCCGGTGAGCTCGTCACCGCGCTCGGCGGACCGGCGGCGGTCGCCTGTCCGGAACCCGGTCCCGACCCCGCGCAGTGGCCCGCGCGTCTCGACGCCGCCGAGACGGCTGCGGAGGGACGTCCGGTGCTGCTGGTCGCCGACGAGCCCCACACCTCGTGGTCGGGCTACTGCCTCCGCCAGGCCGACCGGCCGCTGCTCGTGGTCGACCCGGACCGCGATCCACCGCCCCGCGCGGAACTCCCGGCCGCCGTCCGCATCGTCGCGCGGAGGTCCGGTGGATTGTCCCGGTGGCTCGACGCGATCGAGCCGGTCGCCCACCACCTGGTCGAGCCCGGATCCAGCACCGACGTCGCGCGGATGGCGCGCCGGGTCATGGCTCGGTCGCTGGGCGTCGTGCTGTCCGGCGGCGGGGCCCGTGGGCTCGCGCACATCGGCGTCCTCGACGAGCTCGTCAGGGCCGGGGCCCGCATCGACCGGATCGGCGGCACGAGCATGGGCGCGGTCGTAGCGGGGTTGTTCGCCACCGGTGTGTCCCCCGGCGAGCTGCTCGAGCTGGCCCGCGCCGAGTTGGTGCCGCGCAGGCTGTTCGGCGACGTGGGGTGGCCCCGGCACGCCCTCATCCGCGGCCGCCGCGCGGAGATCACCCTCGCCCGGATGTTCGGCGGTGCCCTGATCGAGGACCAGCGGCGGCGCATGTTCGCCGTGAGCGTCGACCTGGTGGCCGCGGAGCGGGTCGTGCACCGGAGGGGCCCGATCGCCGACGCCGTCGCGCTCTCGGCCCGGATACCCGGGATCGTGCCGCCCCGGCGGGTGGGCGAGCGGCTGCACGTCGACGGCGGCGTGCTCGACAACCTCCCCATCCGGGAGATGGCCGCGGAGGGCGAGGGACCGGTCGTGGCCGTCGACGTCGCCCAGCCCTTCGGCGTCGGGCCGGGACCGCTGCCGCCCATCGTGGACACGATCGGCCGCTCGATGATGATCGCGAGCTCGCGCCGCGACGACCCCGGACGGCAGCTCGCGCACACCGTCCTCACCCCGCGGCTGGACGGGTTCGGGCTGTTCGACTTCGGCAGGCTCGACGAGCTCGTGGACAGGGGTCGCGAGGCCGCCCGGGACGCGCTCGGGCAGCTGCGCCCGCTGCTGCCCGGGTGATCACCGCCCCGGCGGGGCCAGCCGGTAGACCGCACCGGCCTGGTCGTCGGTCACGTAGACGGCGCCGTCGGGCCCGGCCACCGCGGCCACGGGCCGTCCCCAACGGGAGCCGTCGGCGGCCTGGAACCCGCCGACCAGCGTCTGCTGCGGGCCCAGCGCACCACCCTTCCACGGGAAGAACGACACCTCCGGCGCCCGCGGCGGCGACGCGTTCCACGAGCCGTGCACCCCGACCAGCGCGCCCTCGGCGTAGGCGCCGGGGAGCCCGCCGTCGACGAACGACAGGCCCAGCGGCGCCGAGTGCACCGCCGAGCGCCTGCTCGACGCGGGGCAGGGACGCGCAGTCGAGCTTCCGGCCGCCGGGGTTGAGCTGGACGTCGGCGGTGAACGCCGACGTCGGACAGGTCCTGCGGGCTACCTGCGACGCCGGGCTCGACATCGGGGTCCGGGTTGCAGTACGGCCAGCCCAGGTTCCGGCCCGGGGTCAGCTTCGCCAGCGGCTCGGCCGGGTGGTCGCGGACGTAGTCGCCGATCACCTCGCCGAGCGACGTGACCGGCGGGCCGTCGCCGTACGGGCGGTCGAACGGGTACCCGATGTTGTCCCGGTTGTTCACCGCCGTCCAGACCGCGCCGTCCGGGGCGACGGCCAGGCCGGTGCCGTTGCGCACGCCGACCGCGAACGGCTCGGGCGCGCCCGCCGCCCGGCGGGATCCGCAGGATGGACGCCCGGGGCGGCTTCGCCGCGAGGTCCTCGACGGAGACGTTGCCGGTGGAGCCGACCGAGACGTAGACGGCGCCGTCCGGGCCGATGGCCACGCTCTTCAGCGCGTGCGCGTACTGCCCGCCCAGCTCCGGGCTCTTCGCGTCGGGCAGGCCGGTGACGACCGGCCGCGGGTCGAGCGCCGTGCCGGACGCGTAGGAGTAGGCGTCCACCCGGTCGCTCTGCGCCACGTAGAGCGTCGACCCGGAGAACGCCAGCCCGTGCGGCTGGTTCAGTCCCGCCAGCAGCACCGAGGCGGCCGCCGTGCCGCGGCCGTCGGGCACCAGCCGCACCACCGAACCCTGCGCCGGGCACGGACACCAGCAGCGCGCCGTCCGGCGCCCACGCCTCGAGCCGCGCCGACGGCACGCGGGCGAACACCGACATCGTCCAGCCGGACGGGACGAGCGCCTGCCGGGGCGAGTCGAGCGGGCCCGCGCCCATCCCGGCCAGATGACCCAGGCGGCGGTGGGGCTGCCGGAGCACGAGCGACCGGTTCGCGTCTGCTTTGTCGAAGAATTGCCGACCGTGCTCGGTGGGGCGAAAGTGCAGCGCGAGGTGCTGCAGCAGCGCCTGCGTGCGATGGAGAGCTGACAGTGACCTCGCCCACTGTCGCTTTGCGCGAGACGCTGCTTGCTGCCGGTGATCGGGTTTTGGTCAGCGACTTGAAAGGCCTGCACCGCAGCGGCGCCGAACTGGCCCAGCGCATCGATGGCGTCGCGGGGGCGCTCGCGCATGGCTACCGGCCACGCCCCAAGGTCGGCCTGTGGTACCGCAACAGCGTCTCGGCCATCGAGGCCTTCCTCGCGGTCGAGTGGCTGGGCGGCACCCGCATCGCGGTGGACCCCGGCGCGTCGATGGCCGAGGCCAAGGCCGTGTTCGACGCTGCTGGCGTCGACGTGGTGTTGGCCGATCTGGCGCACAGCCGGCTGCTGACAGGCGAATGCCTGGTGCACGACGATGCGCATGCACTTGCCGGAAGCTCCCTCACGAGCATCGCAGACTATGTGGCCGATGCCCCGTTCATGATCTACCCACGCTCGGTCACCGCAGGCCGACTATTCGGCGTCGCGCTGTCCTATCGCAACTGGCACGCCACGATGCGAACCAACATGGCCCTGTACCGTTCGGGCCGCTACGGTGCCTGGGACGAGCGCACCGAGTTGTACCTGTCGGCGCAGCAGATCATGCACGGCACCGGATTCGTGGGCACCTTTCCGTTCTTGACCATGGGCCTGCCACAGATCGTCGTCGATGCCTTCGATGTCGATTCGGTGCTGGATGCGATCGAGCAGCAGCAGGTGACGGCGACGATGTTCGTGCCGGCCATGCTCAACGGCATCGTCGATGCCCTGGCGCATCGACCAAACGCGGCCGGTTCGCTGCGCCATTTGCTGTACGGGGGTGGCCCGGTGTCGACGGAGCAGATCCAGACCGCAGTGTGCCGGCTCGGCACGGTGCTGACCCAGGTCTACGGACGCGTCGAAGGGGGTTGGCCGCTTTCCATCCTCGACACCGCGGACCATGCCGCGTTGATGAGTCAGCGCCCAGAGCTGTCACAAAGTTGCGGCCGCCCCATCGACGAAGTCCGGGTGAAGCTGCGGCCGCTGCCGACTCAGCAGTTCGAGCAGCCGTCGTCTGGAGAGTTGCCCGAATGGGGCGAACTGCTGGTTGCCAGCGACATGACGAGTGGCGAATTCGACGACTCCAACGGATGGTGTTCATTGGGCGATGTCATGCGGCGCGATCGCGATGGCTATCTCTACTACGTCAAGCGGCTCGACCGCATGATTAACACCGGCTACCACGTCTATCCGGACGAGATCGAGGCTGCGATCGCGCAGATGACCGGCATCAGTCGTGTTCTCGTGCGTGGCGAGCCGCACGAGAAGTGGGGCGAGATGGTCGTCGCGTACATCGTCGCCGATGCCGGACCCGCATCGCAGCGAATGATCGGCGAACTGCGCAGCAGTCTGGCCCAGCGACTGGCCAGGTACAAGATTCCGCGCGAATTCAGGGTGGTGGCGGAGTTGCCACCGGCCTGACAACGCTGAATTGGCCACCTCTTGGTCTTCCGGCCATTCCAAACATGTTCAACGATACGGAGACGACAGATGAACCCTTTGCTTGCTCTGGCCTTGAGCGCATCGCTGCTCGTAGGCTGCTTCATGGCGCTGAGCGCCGGAGTCCCGGCGCTCGGTCTGCTCGCGTGGGTCAGCCTGATCTCTGCTGGCGCCTACTTCACCGCGGGCGGCGGCGCACCGGGCCTCACCAAGCCAATGGCCGCCGGCACGTTGGGCATCGTGCTGACCGTCGTCGTGCTGTATGTGGTGAGCCGGCTCGGCGGCGGGCTGGCGCCGCTGGTGCTGCTGGTGGCCTTGCTGGCCTTCCTGATTGTGGCGGCGTCGGGCATCCAGTTCTTCTCGTACGTGCCCGCGGCCTTCATGGCGGCGTCGGCGTACGTCGGCGCCGGTGCGAAGCCCGATCTGGCGGTCGATGTGATCCTGTCGTGGGCAGCGGGGCTGGCATTGGCGTGGGCGATAGACCATCTGTCGAAGGCCATGCTGGCCGTGGCGGCGCGGACACGATAAAGCCGCATGTCCTGGCCAGCGATGCCCGCGCGGCCGGCCAAGGCTTGGTGTAGCAGCAATTCGTGAGCCGATGCGGCTTGCAGGCCGGGCAACCGCTCGAGCACGTCCTTCAGGTAAGCGTAGGGATCATGACCATTGATGCGTGCTGAGTGCACCAAGCCGGACCGTGCAAGCGGGACGAGTCTCGCGGCAGACTCGGGACCACTCGCCTCACCGCGCGGACACCGCCCGTGCCGTCCCCGTCCGTGACATGCAGCTCCGGCGAGAAGGCCGCCGATCACATAGGAAAGATGCGCGCTGAAGGCAGCGACGACACGTCGGACAGCGAAATCGGGATCGAAATCCCCGACTCATCTGCGGAGCGCCGCGCATTGGATGCTCTCGTGCTGCGGGGCCAAGGGAGGGAGGATGTCTTCAACGCCGGCGAGCCGAGTCGCAGCGTTCTGCCCGGCCCGATCTACCGCATGCCGGGTGAACTGTTGCAGAAGATCGTCGGCTACGTGGATCAGCCGAGTTTGAAGCACTATCGCCTGGTCCACAGGGCGGGCCGCATCCATGCCGGGGTCGCGGTGAAGAGCGTCGTGATCCGACGCCGAGAGGATCTCAAAGACGCCTTGCGCCTGTTTGAAGCGGGGGGCATCCAAACGTTGAGAGCGGAGAATTGCAATCTCAGCCGAGATGAGTGCAGACACTGGCGGACCACCCGACCATCACCTCGCTCAAGCTTAGGGGCAATGGCATAGGAGATGAAGGCGTGGGGCGCCTGGTGGCCAACTCCCGATTCACTTCGCTCGAATTGAGTGCGAACGGCATCGGCGATCGAGGCGCGGAACTTTTGGCGGCCCACCCCCAGTTGACTTCTCTCGTCCTGAGCGAGAACAACATCGGTGACCGCGGCGCCGAGCTCTTGGGGGCCAACCTTCGACTCACTTCTCTCGTCCTGAGCCAGAACAACATCGGGGACCGCGGCGCCGAGCTCTTGGGGGCCAGCGACTCGCTCGCTTCGCTCGAGCTGGATGAGAACCATGTCGGTGCCACGGGCGCCGAGTACCTGGCGCGCAGCCCCTCGATCACCTCACTGTCGCTCGCCTGGAACAACATCGGGGATGCAGGCGCACAGCACCTGGCTGCCAATCCGCGAATCACTTCGCTGAGCCTGGGCTGGAACCGCATCGGGGAGCAGGGCGCCATCGCCTTGGCGGCCAACCTCAGGCTCACCTACCTCGACCTGCGCGGAAACGACATCGGCGCGGCGGGCCGGGCCGCGCTGGAGGCGGTGCGCTACCGCTTCATGACGCTGCTGCTTCCTGAAGCTTGACGAGTGCCTGCGTGAAACCGCTTCTTCCAGCACGAGTGCAAGCTGCGGGTGCGCACACCGCGGGTGAAGCCAGATCGAGTCGGTGAGCATCGACATGTCGCCCGCGTTCATCAAGGGCCGCACCGAGCACCTGTCCGATGCGCGCATCACGAACGACCAAGTTCCACGTCGTCTGGCATGCCAACGCCGCGGTGGACAAGATGCGCCGCATCGAGCAACGCACCGACAAGTGCCTGAAGGGCCTGCGCTGGAAGCTGCTCAAAGACCGCAGCCGACTGAATGACATGGCGAACTCCGGTCTGTGTCGGGCGGGATTGCCCGAGACCGGAGCACCACGGCGCTGCGCGTCAACGAGATCTACGGCCGGGTCAACGGTCGTGTCCGCCGCCACGGCCGCCAAGTCGGCGCCTGAGCCCCACCTACCTCCTGTAGTAACATGTGTACACCCTAGCACAGCGACTTGGTCCTATGTCCACCACCATGACCATCCGCCTGGACGATGAAGTCAAAGATCGCCTCGAGCGTCTGGCGGAATCGACCCAGCGCAGCAAGTCGTTTCTCGCTGCCGAAGCCATCCGCGATTTCGTCGAGAACAATGAGTGGCAGATCGCTGAGATCCGCGCAGCGCTGAAGGAAGCCGACGCGGGCGACTTCGCCACTGACAAGGATGTCACGGCGCTGGCCAAGAAATGGAAGGTGAATGCACGTTAGGTGGTTGCGCACGGCCTTGCGCAACCTTGACGAAGAAGCTTCCTTCGTCGCTGCTGAGGATCCTGCCGCGGCGCGCCTCCTTGTGGCGCGTGTGCTCGAAGCCGTCGCCGCCTTGGTCGAACAACCCGGATTGGGCCGCCCCGGCCGGGTGCCCGGCACTCGCGAGCTCATCGTACTCAAGACCCGGTACGTCGTCCCTTACCGCGTGCGCCGAGACCGCGTGGAGATTCTTCGGGTGTTTCATACGTCTCGAAGGTTGCCCAAGAACTGGTAATCGGGCAGCCGAATTCGGCCAGCGCCGCCTTCAGCGTCTGCGCAGGAACTCGTCGGCACGGCACGGCTCGACCTCCCCCGAAGGGTGGTTGTGCGCCAGGATCACCGCCGCGGCGTTCACCCCGAGCGCTTCCTTGACCACCTCGCGGGGATACACCGAGGTCCGCGTCACCGTGGTGCCCCGGAACATCTGCTTGAGGGCGATGATGCGCTGCTGCGCATCGGGAGAGCCGCCTCTGTCCGAGGACGAACCAGCCACTGTCAAAGCCGTCTGGAACTGCGTTTCGCGTGCTTCGTCACCGAAAATCTGGATCTGAAGGCGCTTGAAACTGGAACTAGCTCGACGTCATGATCACGACCGATCAGCCGTGCCTGACTGCGATCGTCTTCAGCGTCGTAAATCCGAGCAACGCCTCCAAGCCTTTTTCACGGCCGTAGCCGCTCGATTTCACGCCGCCGAAGGGGAGTTCCACGCCGCCGCCTGCACCGTAGTTGTTGATGAATACCTGGCCGCTGCGCAGCGCGCGCGCCATGCGCATCTGGCGGCCGCCGTCGCGCGTCCAGACGCCTGCTACGAGGCCGAAGGCCGTCGCGTTGGCGATGCGGATGGCGTCAGCTTCGTCCTCGAAGGGCATGGCCGCGAGCACCGGACCGAATACTTCCTCCTGGGCCATCCGGTGTTTGACCGGTACATCGCGCAACAGCGTCGGCACCTGATAGAAACCGCCGGCCGGTGCTTGCGGCGTAAGGCTGCCCGCACCCACGGTGGCAATCCCGTCCGCTGCGGCGCCGGCGAGAAAACCCTTGACGCGCTCGAGTTGGCTGGCGCGGATCAAGGGACCGCAATCCAGATCCATCTGGTAGGGTCCCACCCGGAGCGCGTCGAACTTCGCCCCGAGTTGCTGCAGCAGCGTTTCATACAGCGAACGCTCCACCAGGAGGCGGCTGCCCGCCGAGCAGGTCTGGCCCGCGTTCTGCACCACCGCGTTGATCAGCACAGGAAGCGCCTCCTCGAGGTCGGCGTCTGCAAACACGATCTGCGGGGATTTGCCGCCGAGCTCCAGTGTCACCGGATGATGATGCACGGCGGCTGCTTGCGCCACTGCGGTGCCGGTGGCCGGTGAGCCGGTGAATGAAATATGGTCGATCCCCGGATGCGCAGCGAGTGCGGCGCCGGCCTCGCCGCCCAGTCCGGGCACGATGCTCAGTGCTCCCGCGGGCAAGCCCGCTGCGACGGCAAGTTCGGCGATGCGCAGCAGGGACAGGCATGCATCCTCTGCGGGCTTGACCACACAGGCGTTACCCGCGGCAAGTCCGGCGCCCACGCTTCGGCCGAATATCTGCATCGGATAGTTCCACGGAATGATGTGGCCGGTCACGCCGTGCGCTTCACGCAGTGTCAGCACCGTGTAACCCGGCAGGTAAGGCAAGGTCTCGCCGTGCAGCTTGTCGCAAGCGCCGGCATAGAACTCGAAATAGCGGGCGCAAGCGCTAGCATCGGCGCGCGCCTGTTTCAGCGGCTTGCCGCAGTTGCGCGCCTCCATCTGCGCCAACTCTTCGTGGTGATCGGCGATGGCAAGCGCGAGCGTCATGAGCAGGCGTCCGCGGTCGGCAGCGGCGAGCTTTCCCCATGTTCCATCGAACGCCGCGCGCGCGGCGATCACCGCAGCATTGATGTCGGGCCCTCGGCCGCGCGCAATGCGGGCGTATTCAAGTCCGGTCGAAGGGTCGGTGACCGGCAGTGTCTCCTCCGTGGACGGCGCCACCCAGCGGTTGGCGATGAAGATGTTCTTGCTATCCATGTGCATCCACGATGATGTCGTGCCAAGTCCCCAACGCCTCTGTGCGCCGCGCTCAGCTCGCTTCAGAGAAGAACTGCGGCAGCCGCGGCTTGCAGTAGCGGTTGGCGACCTTCTCCAGCCGCAAGTCGCCTGCGTAGTGGGCCAGCAGATCCCTGACGACTTCAGGGTTCTGTTCCGCCACGTTCCTGGCTTGCTGCGGATCGGTGCGCAGATCGTAGAGCTCGACTTTCTCGTCGGGCGTGGCATACAGGAGCGACCATTGCTCGGTCGTTATCGTGACAGGCTGCCATTCGGCGACGGTGCGCATGAGGTCGTCGACAACCTCGACCTTGTCGCCAGGATTGGCAAACGGCAGTGTCGTCAGCACGTGGTCATGGCCTGCAAAGGCCTTGCCGAGAACAGCAGGCATCAGTGACATGCCGTGCATTTCGGGTCTGGCCGGCAGGCCGGCCATCTCGCACAGGGTCGGGGCAATATCGAGCGCGCAGGTCAGCTTCGAGGTGCGGCCAGGCTTTGCGCCGGGCACATGGACGATCAAGGGGATCTTCGCGATCTCTTCGTACAGCGGGGAGCGCATCCACGTCGCCTCGCCCGGTGCGCGGCGCACCAGCTTGCCCATCAGCCCATGTTCGCCGAGCAGGAAACCGTGATCGGTGGTGAAGATGATGGCGGTGGAATCGGCGATGCCCATATAGCCGAGGTGATCAATGAGATAGCCGATCCATCGGTCAACCAGTTCGAGTTCGCCGCTGTAGCACGCACGCGATACCTGAACGTCGCGCTCGGTCAAGCCATGCTTGCGGTAGTCTCCATAGGGGGGATGCACATGCTCGCCCTTGTACTCGGGCATGTAGCGCTGGATGTAGTAGCTCGGCGGGTCCCACGGCTCATGCGGATCCCAGGTGTCGACGAGGGCGAAGAATTTCTGGTCGTAGATGTGTTCAAGGCACTTGGCGGCCTGGATCATCGTGAGAGCCGCGGGGCAATCCATCTCGCTTTGGCGCGGGTCAGGCGTGATCTTGCCCGTGATTGGCCATTGCGGCATCTTCCCCCGGCCTTGCCGCTTTTCTTCTCCGGGTGCCGAATACGCGTTGTATTGAGGCGTGCCGAGCAACTGCGACTTTGTGTCGTAGAAGTAATGGAACCCGCGGTCGTAGTTGTAGCCGTTGACTTGGTAAAACGGCGTATCGACGACGCCCAGAGTGGTATAGCCCGCCGCCGCCATGTCAGAAGCAATCGAATGGTCTTCGCGCGGGAGCGGGCCCCACCCGACATCAACGTAGGCAGCCTTGCCGGTGAGGAAGTCGTAGCGCGCGGGAACGGTGGGAAAGCTGCTCGCGTAGTGGCGATCGAACACCATAGAGCGCGCCGCGAGGCGATCCAAATGCGGCGTCCGCACCGTGCCTTTGTTGTATCCCAGCATGTCCCAGCGGGCCGTGTCGGCGATGACGAACAGAATTCTCTCGATTGACATGGGTTGGCTCCTTCGATGAACGTTGATGTAATATATCACACATCACATAGCAATCAAGGTCCTCCTTCCGCACCACCCATGGCTGAAGGTTCCCAGCCTGAAATCCGGCACCCGCAACGCGTGCTAAAATATGTGACATATTACTGATCGGGCTACGGGCCCGCTTCATGGGATCAAATGGCAAAAGTGTCAGACGGTTTTGAGGGGATGGTTTCGGGCCCAAGCTTCCGCGAACAGGCTCGTCAATTCATTCGAGGCCTCATCGTCACCGGGCAGATGCGGCGGGACGAGCTCTATTCCGTTCCGCGCCTGGCTGCCCAATTGCAGGTGTCGGCAACGCCGGTTCGGGAGGCCTTGCTTGACCTAGCGCGAGAGGGGCTGCTCGAGCCGGTTCGCAACCGGGGATTCCGCGTGGTCGCCCTGACGTCCAAAGAGTTGAGCGACATCTTCGCCATCCGGTTGCTGCTGGAAGTACCCAGCATGGCCGAAGTCGCCCGCTGCGGTGGCAGCCCCGAACAACTGCAGGAGCTGCGCCGTCTCGCGGACTCGATTCGGCAATCCGCCGCTGCAGGCGACTTGATCAGCTTTCTCGACACGGATCGCAAATTCCATATCGCGCTGATCGACATGTTGGGCAATGAGCCACTCTCGAAGCTGGTCGCTGCGTTGCGTGATCGGGTCCGACTGTTTGGCTTCTCCGACGGCAAGACGAAAGAACACCTCACCACGTCCTCGGCCGAGCATTTTCAACTGCTCGACTTTGTTGAACGTCGTGATCCGGCCGGCGCCGCTGCAATGATGAAGCACCATCTCGAAAGGTCGCGGGACCTGTGGGCCGCGAGCGTGCAGCGAAATGCCCCGAGTCCGGCAACGCAGGACGACCAGACTGAAGCGACGCAAGATCTCGCGCATTGACCCGATGGCGGTGTCACGCCATGGGATGGCGCTCTCGCGCATCAAGCACGTAAGAGAAAGCCTTCGCATCCAGGCGCTGCCCGCGGTTTCTTGCTTCGCGGGGTAATCAAGCAAACGGCGACTCGAACACCGCCGACCCGCGCTGGCTCTGGCCACCACGACTCGCATTCGGCGATGTCGAGGATTCGGCTGCGCTACTCCTCTCCCCCTTTCGGCCAAGCCGATCTTTAAGTTGGACCGACTCCGTTTCCGTGCGCGACGGTACGTGCGGATCCTGCGATGATTTTCCCCTTGACTCGTGCTGTGTGATGTGTAATATATTACTAAGACTTGAGTTGCGCACTTGGCTGTCGATCTGAGGACCTCCGTTCCATCAACTGGAGAACACAGTGCAGAGTTATGCGTCCATGTTTGATCTGACGGGAAAACGCGCGCTGGTGATCGGCGGGGCGAGCGGTATCGGACGCGCCAGCTGCCTCGGTCTGGCGGCGTTCGGCGCGGAAGTGTTCTGCGCCGACGTCGACTCGCCTCATGCCCAAGAGACGGTCGACGCGATCACCGGTGCGGGCGGTGCGGCCCACGCGCTGCATGTTGATCTGCGTGACGTGCAGAGCATCGGCCGGGCAGCCGAATTGGTCCCCGCCCCCGACATGCTGGTCATCACGCCGGCCATCAACGTGCGCAAGCCCCTGGTCGACGTGAGCGATGCCGAGTTCGACCGCGTGATCGACTTGAACCTGAAAGGCAATTTCCGCGTGTTCCGCGCCTTCGCGCCGGGCATGGCGCAACGCGGCAAAGGCAGCATCATCGCGTTTTCCAGCGTGCGCGCGCTGGCGGTCGAGCCCGGGCAAGGCGTCTATGGTGCGACCAAGGCCGGCCTCTTGCAGATGGTGCGGGCGCTCGCGGCCGAGATCGGCGAACAGGCCGTGCGTGTCAATGTCATCGCGCCCGGCGTCGTCGAAACGCCTCTGACCGAGCAGATCAAGAAGAACGAATCCTGGTACCGCGCCTATGCGGACAAGTCCATGTTGAGGCGCTGGGCGCAGCCGTCCGAACTCGTGGGCGCCGTGGTGTTCCTGGCATCCGACGCGAGTTCGTACATCACGGGCTCGCAGCTGTTGGTCGACGGCGGCTGGACCGCGGCAGACGGGCGATTCTCCCCGCCCCTGCCAAAGGCCGCGTGAGACCACTGGCAAAGGACCGACGATCATGCGCCTTCTTCTATCCCCTGCAGGCGCGCTGCGGTGCGCGCTCATGGACTGCCTAGCATCCAACCTCGGAGCCGCTGTTCTGGGTCCGCGGCATCGGCAGTTGGCCCCGGCCCCGCCACTGCGCAACACCAAGATGACCGCCCATGAACGATGAACTGTGTTTCCTGTCGGCGACGGTACTGCGCGAGAAGATCCTGCGCCGCGAGCTCTCGCCGGTGGAAATCACCCGCGCGGTGCTGGACCGCGCGCACCGGCTGCAGCCACGGTTGAACTGCTTCATCACGATCTGCGCGGACGAGGCCCTGGCGCAAGCCAAGGCCGCCGAACAGGCCCTCATGCGCGGCGAGCAGGTCGGACTGCTGCATGGCATCCCGTACACCTGCAAGGACCTCGTGAACACGCGCGGGGTTCGTACCACGTTTGGCTCACGCTTGTTTGAACACAACGTCCCGGCCGAGGATGCGGAGGCGATTGCCCGGCTGCGGCGCCAGGGTGCGATCCTGGTGGGCAAGACCACGACATCGGAATTCGGCGCCAAGTGCCTGACCGATGCGCCGCTGTTCGGGCGCACGCCCAACGTCTGGAGCGCCAATCACACCAGCGGCGGCTCGAGCGGCGGCGCCGCTGTCGCGGTTGCAGCGAGCATCGCACCCATCGGCGTTGCCAGCGACGGCGGCGGATCGACCCGCATACCGGCGGCGTGCAACGGTGTGGTCGGCCTCAAGCAGAGCAATGGTGTGGTGCCCCACAGCCAAGTCGACGACGTGTTCGGCAACCTGACCTATGTGACGCCGATGACGCGCGACGTGCCGGACACGGCCCTCATGCTGCAGGCGATGGCGGGCGAGGACCGCTCCGACCCCTGGTCGATCGGCCTCGTGGTGCCGGACTACGTCCAAGCCGCTAAGGCGAAGGGCGACCTGCGCGGCAAGCGCGTGCTCTATTGCGCCGCGCCAACAGGCCGGCCAATCTCCGCCGAGGTGGCTGCGGCCTTCAACTCCACGCTGGCGCGCCTGCGGGAACTGGGTGCCGAACTGATCGAGATGGCCGGGGATCGATTCAACATCGAACCGCTGTGGCGAACGATCAATCACACCGTCTGGCGCGCCAGGTTCGGCGAAATGGCGGCGCTGCACGGCGACCTCATGAGCCCGTCGCTGCTGCAGCAGCTGGCGCTGGTACGCGATGTCAGCGGGACGGATTACCTGCGCGCCATGTTCGAGCGCACGCAGCTGTTCCGCCATGTGCAGTCGCTCCTCGACGAAAACGATCTCATTGCCGTGCCGACGCTCTCGCGCGTGGCCTTGCCGATCGAGCAGGACCTGTTCGGCACGATCGAGATCGACGGCGCGGTGCTGCCTGAAGTCCGCCCGAACTGGTTCCCGTGGACGATGCCGTTCAACCTCACAGGCCATCCGGCAATCACGTTGCCATGTGCATTCGGCAGCGCCGGTCTGCCGATCGGCATTCAGCTGATCGGCCGGTTCAGGTGCGAGACCGACCTGCTTCGCGCGGCGGCACTCCTGGAAGCCTCATTGGGGCTTGCGGACCGCCGGCCGGACTTGCCATAGATAGGGGCACAGGGAGACAGGCATTCCTAACGCCGGTGATTCCGAAGGAAGATCCACATGACCAAGGTAGCGATTGTCGGTTGCGGCGCAATGGGCTCGGTGTACGCTTGCCTCATGGCGGACGCCGGTCACGAGCGTGCAGCAGATGGTCTGGGCCCAGCTGATCATGAACTTCAGCGTGTCCGGCCCGGCTTGCGCCACGGGCATGTCGCGGGCGAGGTCGTGATTCCCGCCGCCGTGCCCTTGTTGTCGGTGACTCCCGCGCGGTTCAGCCTTCTCGCGGGCGTTGGGCGCCGACACCGAAGCCGTGCTGAGCGAGCTGCTCGGGCTGGACCGAGGGGAGATCAAGCGGCCGCGCAGGGCCACCGCGATGTGACCGCGCCGCGCAATTCGTCGAACACCGCGAACACTCCATGAGCGTCTTTCTCTTCAAGCGCCTGATGACCCTCGTTGCGACCCTGGTGGGCGCGTCGATCGTGGTGTTCCTGGTGCTCGAGATCCTGCCGGGCAACGCGGCGCAGATCCTCATGGGACCGGACGCGTCGCCGGAAGCGGTGCAGGCGCTCGCGGTCAAGCTGGGGCTGAACCACCCGGCCGTCGAGCGATACTGGAATTGGGTCAGCGGCCTTGTCACCGGCGACCTGGGCCTCAGCTACGCGTACAGCACGCCCGTGGCCGGACTCATCGCGGAGCGTCTATCGCTGACCGTTCCGCTCGCGCTGATGGCGATGACGATCACCACCATCGTGGCGCTCGGCGCCGGCATCTTCGCGGCCGCCCGCCACAACAAGCTCGGCGATGTCGGGATCATGGGTCTGTCGCAGATCGGGATCGCGATCCCCAACTTCTGGTTCGCGATCCTGCTGATCCTGCTGTTCTCGGTGCAGCTCAAATGGTTTTCCGCCGGCGGCTTCCCGGGGTGGCACGACGGCATTTTCGAAGGACTGAAGGCGCTGCTCCTGCCGGCCATCGCGCTGGCCGTGGTGCAGTCCGCGATCCTCGCCCGCATCACTCGCTCCGCCGTGCTCGAAGTGCTGCGCGAGGACTTCGTGCGCACCGCGCGCGCAAAGGGCGTGTCGCGCAGCGGGACGCTGTGGGGCCACGTGCTGCGCAACGCGATGATCCCGGTGATCACGATCATGGGTCTGCAGTTCGCCGAGTTGCTCGCCGGCACGATCGTGGTCGAGAACGTGTTCTACCTGCCAGGTCTGGGCCGGCTCATCTTTCAGTCGATCTCCAACCGCGATCTCATCGTCGTTCGCAACTGCGTCATGCTGCTCGCGGCCATGGTCGTGACCGTGAACTTCGTCGTGGACGTGCTCTACGCCACCATCGACCCTCGTGTGAAGGCGAGTGACATATGAGCACGCCATCGAGCGCGATGCCGGTCGACGTTCCTCCCCTGGTGCACGGGCCGGGCTTCTGGAAGCGGGCGTTCGGTCATCGCAGTTTCGCTGTCGGCGCCGTGTTGACGCTGCTGCTCGTCGTCGCAGCCCTGCTCTCGCTCGTGTGGGCGCCCCACTCGCCGTACGAGATCGACATGGCCGCGAAACTCCAGCCGCCGGATGCGCAGCACTGGTTCGGCACCGACGCCTACGGCCGCGACGTGGCCTCGCAGCTGCTGGTCGGCGCGCAGGCATCCATCGTCGTCGGCGTGGTCGCGGTGAGTATCGGCCTGGTCATCGGGACGGCGTTCGGCCTGCTGGCATCGGCGAAACGAGGCTGGGTCGAGGAAATCATCATGCGCGTGGCGGACTTCGGGTTCGCGTTCCCCGCCATCCTGTCGGCGATCATGCTCACCGCGGTGTTCGGAGCGGGGATGGTGAACGCGATGATCGCCATCGGCATCTACAACATCCCGACCTTCGCAAGGATCACGCGCGCCTCGGCCAACACGGTGTGGGCGCGCGAATTTGTGCTGGCGGCTCGCGCGTGCGGCAAGAACGCGTTCTCGATCACGTTGGAGCACGTGCTTCCGAACATCTCGTCCGTGCTCATCGTGCAGACGACCATCCGGTTCGCGATCGCCATCCTGGCCGAAGCGGCCCTGTCATATCTGGGACTGGGAACGCAGCCGCCGCGGCCGTCGTGGGGACGCATGCTGAGCGAAGCGCAGACGCTGATGTTCCAGGCACCGCTGCTCGCGGTCTTCCCCGGCATCGCGATCGCGCTGGCGGTCCTCGGGCTCAATCTGCTGGGCGACGGTCTGCGCGACCTGTTCGATCCCAGGCTGGCCAGAAAACGCTGAGTCCGCCCATGCCGCTGCTCGAAGTCACCAACCTGTATGTGCGGCTGCAGACGCACCGCGGGCCCGCGTACGCGGTGCGCGACGTGAGCTTTCGCCTCGACGCCGGCGAGACTCTGGGCCTGGTCGGCGAATCGGGCTGCGGCAAATCGATCACCGTCATGGCGCTGATGGGACTGCTGCCGGAAAACGCCGAAGTCACCGGCAGCATCCGCTTCGAAGGTCAGGAACTGATCGGCAAGACCGACCGCGAGATGTGCCGTATTCGCGGCGACCGCATCGGCATGATTTTCCAGGAGCCAATGACAGCCCTGAACCCCGTGCACACGATCGGACGGCAGGTCGCCGAGCCGCTGCGGCTGCATCGCGGCATGTTTGCGGCGGCTGCGCGCAAGGAGGCGATCGCGCTGCTCGACCGCGTCGGCATCCCGGATGCCGCGCGGCGGATCGACGCTTTCCCGCACCAGTTCTCGGGCGGCCAGCGTCAGCGCATCACGATCGCCATGGCGCTTGCGTGCGGACCCGACCTGCTGATCGCCGACGAACCGACGACCGCCCTGGACGTCACCATCCAGCGTCAGATCCTCGACCTGATCCGGGAACTGGTGGCCGAGCGGGGCATGGCGTTGATGCTGATCTCGCATGATCTGGGCGTGATCGCGCAGAACGTGGCGCGGATGCTCGTGATGTATGGCGGCAGCGTCGTCGAGAGCGGGTCCACGCAGTCCGTGTTCGCGCACCGCATTCATCCTTATTCGCTCGGTCTGTTCGCCGCGCGCCCCGTGCTGGGCATGCAGAAGGGAAAGCGCCTGGCCACGATCCCGGGCACCGTTCCTGAACTGGTGGACCTGGCGCCGGGCTGCCCCTTCGCCGGCCGCTGCGCGTTCACGATTCCCGAATGCCAGGTGACGGTGCCACCGCCGGTCTTCATCGAACCGGGTCACCGGGCACGCTGCATCCGGCTGGACGCCGTCGCGGCCACGCGCGAAGAGGAGGTGACCGCATGAACGCGCCGCTGCTGCAGGTCGACAACCTCGTGCGCCATTACCTGCTGCCGCGCGAGAAACTGTTCGCGCCGAATCCGATGGTGCATGCCCTCAACGACGTGAGCTTCACCATCGAATCGGGCCGCAGCCTCGGGGTGGTCGGCGAATCGGGGTCGGGCAAGTCGACGCTGGCCCGCCTGGTGATGGCGCTGGATCGGCCCACGTCCGGCAGCGTGAGGCTGCTGGGGCGCGATCTCCACCGGCTGCCGCGCGAGGAATTGCGGCAGGCGCGACGCGACATCCAGATGGTGTTCCAGGACCCTTACGGCTCGCTCGACCCGCGCCGGAAGATCGAGCAGATCGTGTCGGAGCCGCTCGCCGCGCAGGGCGATACGAGCCGTGCCGAACAGCACCGCCGCGCCGCGCAAGTGCTGGAGTCGGTGGGTCTGCGCGTGAACGACCTGGGCAAGTATCCGCACGAATTTTCCGGCGGCCAGCGCCAGCGCATAGCGATTGCGCGCGCGCTGATCACGCATCCGCGGCTGATCGTGGCGGACGAACCGGTGAGCGCGCTCGATGTCTCGGTGCAGGCACAAGTGCTCAACCTGATGCAGGACCTGCAGACCGAATTCGGCATCACCTACATGCTGATCAGCCACGACCTGGCCGTGGTGCACCATCTTTGCGACGACGTCGCCGTGCTCTGGCAAGGCCGCATCGTCGAGCACGGTCCGCCCGAGCAGTTGTTCCGTGCGGCCCAACACCCTTACACGCAGGCATTGCTGGATGCCGTGCCGAAAGGCGAACCGCAGCTGTACACGAGCGCTCTGGCGCAGGAAGCCCCTGTGCCATGCCCGACAGTCCTCGAGAAGGATCTCTTGTTCTTCCGCTCCCATCCTTGACTGGAGTCACATCATGATGAAGCGTCGCACCGTCCTCACGCACTCGGCTTCCTTGGCCGCACTGGCCAGCGTCCCACTGGTGGTTTCGCGCGAAGTGTTGGCGCAGGGCCGCAAGGACACGATCGTGCTGGGAATGGAGCTGGAGCCACCGGGGCTGGACCAGTCCACCGGCGCCGCATCGGCCATTGCGGAGATCACGCAGTACAACATCTTCGAGTCGCTGACCAAGATCAATTCGGACGGCACGGTGACGCCGCTGCTGGCCGAGAGCTGGGAAGTCTCGCCCGACCGGCACACCTATACGTTCAAGCTGCGCAAGGGCGTGAAGTTCCACAACGGCGAACCGTTCAACGCGAATGCGGTGAAGTTCTCGTTCGAACGCGCCGGCGGCGAAAAGAGTACCAACAAGGACAAGCGCACGTTTGCCGGCATGCAGACGGTGCAGGCGGTCGATGATCAAACGGTCGTCATCGTCAACAAGGAACTCGATCCCGATTTCCTGTTCCTCATGGGGCAGGCTGCGGCCGCGATCGTGGAACCCAAGAGCGCGGGCGGCAATGCGGCGAATCCGGTCGGCACCGGTCCGTACAAGCTCGAGAACTGGAGCAAGGGATCGTCGGTGACGCTGACGAAATGGGGCGGTTTCCGCGACGCCGCGCAGATCAAGATGGAGCGCGCGACGTTCCGGTTCATTTCGGACCCGGCCGCGCAGGTGGCGGCGCTGCAGGCGGGCGACATCGACGCGTTCCCGCGCGTTTCGCCGAGAAGCGTGCCGCAGTTCAAGGGCAACCCGAGGTTCCAGGTGATCGTGTCCGGGTCGCGGGCCAAGACGTTGCTTGCGATCAACAACAAGAAGAAGCCGCTCGACGACGTGCGCGTGCGCCGCGCCATCGCGGCCGCGATCAACCGCAAGGACATCATCCAGGCAGCGGGCGACGGCTACGGGGTGCCGATCGGCAGCCACTACGTTCCGGGCGCGTTCGGCTACGTGGACACGACCAACATCAATCCGTACAACCCTGAAAAAGCAAAGGCCCTGTTGAAGGAAGCGGGCATCGCCACGCCGCTGGAACTGACGCTGGTGCTGCCACCGCCGCCGTATGCGCGCCAGGGCGGCGAGGTGATCGCGGCCGAACTGTCCAAGGTCGGCATCCACGCGAAGCTGGAGAACGTCGAATGGGCGCAGTGGCTCGCGAACACGTTCCGCAATGGGCACAACTACGACCTGACGATCATCTCGCATGTGGAACCATTTGACCTCTTCCACTTCGCCGATCCGAATTACTACTGGGGCTACCACTCGGCAAAATTCGACGAGCTATATAACCAGTACAGGAATGCCGCACGCGAAACGGACCGCAAGGAACTGATCGGGGATATTCAGCGCCTGGTGGCACAGGACTGCGTGCTCGAATGGCTGTACCAGCCGCAGTGGATCACTGTGGCCAACAAGAACCTGAGGGGCCTGTGGAAAGACATGCCGATCTCATGCAACGACCTCGCTGCGATGTCCTGGGGGTCGGCTTGATATCGGTGCGAGATTGAGTCTTCATCGCAGCTTCGTGCAACGAACGGGCGCGGCGGCAGCATGGCTTCCTTGCACGGCTCCAGGAGCTGGTAGACGAGAGACGAACTGAAGCGCCGAAGTCCTGCAGGAAGATGAGCGAGTCATTGCGGAGCAGCTGCAGGATCGCGAGGTCGTGCTTGTCGAAAGGCAGTTCCGGCGCTGCCGCGGAAGAATGTACAGCATGAACACTGTCGCCCCCGAGGGCTGCGCCCTCGCCGAAGTCAACGCAGCGCCCGCGCGGCGCAACGGCGCGGACCTGTTCTTCGACACGCTGATTGCGTGCGGTGTGGACACGATCTTCGGCTACCCAGGGGGCGCGGCGCTTCCGTTGTACGACGCCCTTTACGCGCGGCCCGGTCTGCGGCACATCCTCGTTCGCCATGAGCAGGCGGCGGTCCATGCCGCGGAAGGCTATGCGCGCAGCACGGGAAAAGTTGGCGTGGTGCTTGTCACGTCCGGTCCGGGTGTGAGCAACACGATCACGGGGCTCCTCGACGCCATCAGCGATTCGATCCCCATCGTATGCATCAGCGGCCAAGTCGCGACGCCCGTGATCGGCACCCAGGCCTTCCAGGAGAGCGACGCGCTTGGGATGTCGCGGCCCGTGACTAAATGGAATCATCAGCTGCGATGCGTGGACCAGATCCCGGAAGCGGTGCAGAAGGCGCTGCACATCGCGGTTTCGGGCCGGCCCGGCCCTGTGCTCCTGGACGTGCCGAAGGACATCCAGCTGCAACGCTGCGATGCGACCCCGTGCACAGCGGTGGCCAAGGAACGGCCGCGCTCGGCCCCCGCCACATCGATCCGGGACGCGGCCCGCTTCATCTGCCTCGCACGCAAACCCGTCCTGTATGGCGGCGGTGGCCTGGTCAATTCAGGAGACAGCGCTTGCACTGCGTTTTCCGAACTCGCGCGCCGCTTCAACTTGCCCGTCACCTTGACGCTGATGGGCCTGGGCGCGTTTCCCGCATCCGACTCGCAATTCCTCGGAATGCTGGGCATGCATGGCACGCTCGAAGCGAATCTCGCCATGCACAACGCGGACCTGATCATCTGCGTCGGCGCGCGCTTCGACGATCGGGTGACCAGCAAGCTGTCGTCCTTCAGCCCCCACTCGCGCAAGATCCACATCGACGTGGACCCGGCCAGCATCAACCGCACGGTCGAGGTCGACGTCCCGCTTGTAGGTGACTGCGCAGACATCCTGCATGATCTGCTGTCCGCGCTCCCCGGCAAAGGCCCCGGGCACGCTCTGGCGGACTGGTGGGGCCGGATCGACTCCTGGCGTGCAAAGGAAAGTCTCGCGTTCGAGCCACGCGCCGGCGTCATCCTGCCCCAGCAGCTGATGCAGGATTTGCAGGCTTGCCTGCGAGGGCGTGACGTCGTGGTCTCCACGGATGTCGGCCAGCACCAGATGTGGGCCGCGCAGTACCTGAAGTTCGATCAACCGCGGCGCTGGCTCACGTCCGGCGGAGCAGGCACCATGGGCTACGGCCTCCCGGCGGCCATCGGTGCACAGGTGGCCTATCCGGCGAGGAAAGTCGTGTGCGTGTCGGGCGATGCTTCGATCCTGATGAACATCCAGGAACTCGCGACCGCAGTGCAGCACAACACGCCCGTCAAGGTCGTTCTATGCAACAACGGCTACATGGGCATGGTGCGCCAATGGCAGGAATTGATCCACGGCAACCGGCTTAGCCACAGCCGCAACGCCGCGCTACCCGACTTTGTCGCACTGGCAAAGGCATTCGGTTGGCAAGCTGAAGTGGCCGATGACCCACGGCAGTTATCTTCTGCGCTTGCACGCTGCATCGATTCTGTAGTCCCGTTCTTCCTGGATGTCCGCGTGGCGCCCCAGGAGAACTGCTATCCCATGATCCCCGCCGGCCGCGGTCATCATGAAATGCTGCTGGCCGACGGGCACATATACCGGGACTTGTAGCGGGATCACGGTTAGCGTTAGCCCGAACTTTGGCGGAGGCCTGGACGCAAGTCCGCATCACCAGCGAAGTGGCCATGCAACGCTCGCCGGCCGAGCCGAAAGCCGAGGCGATCAGCGCGTCTACCGCCTGGTCCATGTGTCGGGCAGCACGAGCACGTGGTTCGGCGCCTATGTGACGCGCGAAACTTTCGCTGCTCTGAGCCGGCCGGTCGCAACTGACTTCTTCTGGCCGCAGGCCGGTACCGGCGGGCGCCGGCTTACGAGACGGCCGCCGTACGAACTTCGCGGCACAAGATGTCGAGCGCCGAGCGCTTCTCGGCCATGTAGTCGTGGCCGTCATCGTGGCGGGCCTGCACGCCGGTCAATCCGTGGGATTGAAGGTAGCCTCGAACTTCGCGACTGACGCCCTGCGCGTCAAGAAGCGTCTCGACACCGGATCGGATCCGCTTCAGCTGAAACCCCTCAATCGAATCGCGGACGAGGTCATGCGCCCAGCCCGCCAGCGTACGCACGCTGATGGGCTTCTTTCCGGCAGTGGTCAAGATCGCGAACTCGCCCTCACGCATGACCAGCATGTATGTGGGCGAGGAAGGCGGTGGCTCAGACCCGATCGGCGGCGGCGGGATGACCAGCATGTACGTGGGCGAGGAAGGCGGCTGCGAGGTCACCCCTATGCCGGGCGGCAAGGACGGTGGCGGCCAGCCGGAACTCGACGGCGACATGAGTGGCCTCGAGCAGCTCTTGCAACTGTTCATTCGGGACTTCTGCCGGTGACCGAGACGCCCGTCGTCATCGTCGGCGCGGCGGAGGATGCGCACGTCGCGGATATCGCCCGTCGCGTGCGCGCGCTCGGCGCCCAGGCCTTGCTGCTGGACGTCGGCCGGTTCCCCGATCGCCTGCGGCTGACACTGGGTGAGGAACTGAGTGACGTATGCGTCGAAGGCATCCCGGTGCGGCCAAGCGCGGTCTATGTGCGCAACGCCGGGGCCGGCGCGCTGCAGGCCGTGAGCACCACTGCGAGCGACTCGGCCGCGCTGCGGTTCCAGAACTGGCTCGTCGGGCGCGAACGCGCCGACGTGATCACGGCCGTCCTGAGTCGCTGGGAGCACTGCGGCGTCCCGATCTACAACGGCCTGGCGGCAAGCCCCCGGATGACCAAGCCGTTCCAGCTCGCGTTGCTGAGGGAGGCCGGGCTGCCGGTGCCAACTACGCGCTGGACCAATGATCCGGAGGCTGTCACCGCCCTCGCCGTGGGCGGGCGCGTCGCATACAAGCCGGTCTCGGGCGGAGCGGCGACCCGCGAGTTGGGGAAGGACGACCTGGCGCCGGCGCGGCTGCAACTGCTCGGTCACGCGCCTGTCACGTTCCAGCGTCTGCTGCCCGGTGAGGACGTGCGCGTGTACGTGCTCGACGGCGAGGTCATCGCCGCCATTCACATCGTCTCGCACGCGCTGGACTTTCGCGGGCACGAGGAGCGGTGCCTGAGCATCGACCTGCCCGCCGCGGTACAGCGCCAGTGCATACACGCGGCGCAGGTGATCGGCCTGCGCTTCACAGGCATCGACTTGAAGCGGGACGCCGCGGGAACCTTGCGTTTCCTGGAACTGAACAACTCGCCGATGTTTCTCGGCTTCGATGCTCGCGCGGGTACCGATATCGCCGGCCATCTGGCGGCGCGGCTGGTGAGTGGGCTGTCTCCATCTCCCAGCGACGCGTGCACCGCGAGCCGCGTTGCCGGAACTGCGGATCAGCTTTGACGCAAGGCGCAGGGTCGAGTTCGAGGCTTTGGAAGTTGCTGACGATTCGCCGTTGAGAAGCCAGACACGCCCTCCTGTGGCTGGCGCCGGCTCCTGAACGTTGGCGGTCGCCGCAACGGGGCGAACGGTGCTTCCCGACCGTGAGCAACGCCTCCTCGCTGCACTCCCCGCGGGAGGCTGTGTGCGAGCCTGACCGGCAGCCTTGAGGTGGCATGTTCAGAACCGCGGATGTCGCCGATGCGTCGGGATGGCGCGCGCCGCCGCGGAGACCGGCCCCTCAGCCGCCGCCGGAAGCCGTCAGCGAGTGGCGTGGCTGAACTCCGTCGGCCGGGACGGAAGTCCCAGGCGCCGTCAACCGCAAGAAGGGTACGATCGTCGGCGGTCACGAGAATTCCTGGGAGACGACGCCGCCAATGATGGCAAGGAGAATCGCATGATCAAGGTCAACGTGATGTACCCCTACACCGAAGGCGCGCGCTTCGACCACGCTTACTACCGCGACCGGCACATGCCCATGGTGAAGGCCAGGCTGGGCAGTGCCTGCGCCTACTACACCGTCGAAAAAGGCCTGGCCGGCAGAGCACCCGGTGCACCGCCCGCCTTCGTGGCGATGTGCGCGTTCATCTGTGATTCGGCCGAAGGCTACCAGGCCGCCATGCAGGAGCACGGCGCCGAGATCCGGGGCGACATCGCCAACTACACCGACATCGCGCCGGTGCTTCAGTTCAGCGAGGTCATCGTCGAGAGGTCGGATCGTTGAACGCACCGGATCGAATCTGACGACACCCGGGCGCCTGGTATCGGCCACTTCCAGATGCCCGCGACAGACCGCTATCGCGGCCGGCAATTCCGGGCCAAGCTGACAGGACTTGTCAAACTCCGGCTCGGCGCGCCAAAGTACTGGCGGCGATCGTTGCGAACCGGCCGATCACGCGCGATGCAGTCGGGCAGGCCTGCCGCAAGGCTCATCGCGCGTGCGGCGCTGACGCGCGCGCAGTGGCTCGAGAATCGACAACAGCATGCCAGTAATCCGGTCGACTGGTACCCCTGGGGTCCGAGGCATTGTCCGCTGCGCGCAGCACCGACCGACCGTTCCTGCTGTCGGTCGACTATTCGGCGTGCCACTGGTGCCACGTGATGGCGCACGAATGCTTCGAAGACGGCTGGTCCGACCGGGCGACGCGCGCCCGCATGCCTGGGTTTGTCGCGGGTCGCAGTGCCTGCTGCCCGTCGCCGACATCGAGTCGCTGCTGAAGTCCTTGTCCTGAACCTGGCGTTCACCGCGGGTCGATGCCGTGGCCCTGCGCGTCAGCGTCGATGCCGTAGGGCGCCAGCGTGGTCAGGCGCGGATCGTCGACCGCGCCGCCGACTGCGAAGTGATAGAGCGACTGGAATGCAAGGTCCTCGAGCCCGAACACCCGATGCACCGGGTCATCGAAGTAGCATCCGATGCCCGTGGCCCGTACGCCCGCCGCCTCGGCTTCGAGATACAAGACCTGCCCGATCAGCCCGGTTTCCCAGAACAGCCGTCGATAGAACCAGGCCCCGTGCGTGAATAACGCGTCCTGATACTCGGCGAGCATGGCCAGCGAGAAGGCGCCGTCGCCTGCAATGTCCTGGTGGCAGCTGAGCTGCGTCGCAAGCCGCTGCGCGTCGCCGGCCTCGAGCATGCGCAGCGGCAAATCGGCCGGACAGCCCGGCGGCGTCGACCAGTCGAACGGCCGGTGCATCGCGCGCTTCAGCCGGTCCATTTTGGTGGGGTCGCGAGCGAGCAGGTACAGCCCCGGCTCGAGCCCATCGACGCGATGAACGAACAAGCCGAGGTGGATGGTCGGATCCCAGGCCAATGTGTCCCAAGGCATCGGGCGCCGGCTCGCTGTCAGTTCGACGCGCGGCATCAACCGGTCGAGCATCCGGTAAAAGCGATCGGCGGCGATCGACGTGCGGCCGTCGCAGGCCTGCAGGCTTCGCCGTTGCAGGATGATCCGTCCGGCCAAGGGGCCGTCGGTGCTTGCGCGGTCGTTCCGCTCGACCACCAGCGTTTCGAGCGCGCTGAACCCGTGCGCCTCGCTGGCCGGTTTGCGTGTGGCGCCGGCGACTTCGTCGATGACCTGCCAGCGCACCGGGTCGTCGCGGCTGAGCCGGTTGGCGGTGCCATGCCAACGCTCCCGAGTCAATTGGAGCGCGAGGCCAGGATCGAGTTGGTGCGCAATCGTGCGCTGCACGCCGGCCTGCCTGTCCTCGGCGGGGTCGGTCGGCCAGACCGCCAGCACGGCATCCGCTTGCTCGCGCTCGGCGCCTGCGAAATCCTGGGCTCGATTCAGACCGAGCAGGTCGTCGATCGTTTTGTCGGCCAAGCCATGCAGGAGCACTGCGCTCCAGCCCAGGGTCGCGGCGGCGATCCGCAGCGCGCCGATCGCGTGTCCGACGTCATGCTGGCAATAGCGGAAGGCACGTTCGCCGTACTTCCACGCCTCGCGCCAGTGGATCGACGACAAGCCGACCAGAAACGCCTGCGCCGGGAACTCGCGCATCAGCGCCGTGGACAGCGCTGGGCTGCAGTCCGCTCGCCTTTCGAGCCCGTGCTCGCGTGGAGCGTAGTGGTACAGCCCCGGCGCGTCGCCAAGGCCGGGCAGCGCGCCGATCAGCAGGTAGGCTTCGGTCGGATGCAGGTTGCCGCTCGACGGATTGCAGCGCAGCGCCCAGCGCGTGGCGCCGGCTTGCTTCCAGGCGGATATGGCCAGCGCGTACTGCAGCAAGCGCGACAGGGCGTGGATCGTGAGCGGCGCGCTCGGCACCGAACCGCGATGGTAGAGGTCGTCGTAGTACGGTGACCGCGGCGCTTCGTGCGCAGCGAGGAGCGGCAGGCGGACCATAGGCGCGCCTTCATAGCAGCGGAAAGGGTTCGGTTGGTTCGCCCAATCGAGTTGTCCAGGGCCGTCGGCATAGCGGTTGAACTGATGCTTGGTGCGCTCGTGATAGCGCATTGCCGCCTCGATCTGGTCGGTGTCGTGCATGGGACTGCTGCTGACGCTGCTGGATCGCGAGCCCCGCATCAAGGCATCTCGGCCTCGTGCGCCGTCACCGCCGGATACTGGGGGCGGATATCGAAGTTCAGACTGCGATGAGCGATGCGCAGCGCCATTTCGGCGTGCGCGGGATCAACACCACGGGCGAATATGAAACCAAGGTAGCTGGCCCCGTCGGGCGGCGGCGCAACGATCTGGCCGACCTGCGCCGTCATGATCACCCCGGTGACCCCGGGCACCGACTGCGCAGCGGACAGGCCTTCGACGCCGTGGTAGATGCCGCGCTGCGGAATCGGGACCATCATGACCCCTGCGGCGCCGCCTTCGCCGGCGAGGGCGCGCGATTCTGCTCCGGCCAGGGGCTTGCCGACCAACTGGCGCAGGATCCACTCCTCCAGGCTCATGCCCAGGCAATGCGTGAGCACCCTCCCACACAAGCCGCCGATGGAGCGGGCCGCGATCTCCAGCAGCCAGATGCCGTTCGCATTGACGCGTACCTCGGCATGCACCGGCCCGGTCACGAGCCCCGCCACGCGGCATGCCCGGGCCACTGTGCGATGGATGTCGGCCTGCAGCTCAGCCCCCAGCCGGGACGGCGTGACGTAGAGGGTCTCCTCGAAATACGGCCCGTCCAGCGGATCGGGCTTGTCGAACAGGGCCAGCGTCGTGAGCTCGCCCCGCTCCAGGCTGCCTTCCAACGCATATTCCCGCCCGGGAATGAAGTCCTCGATGATCAGACCCAGTTGCTGGGCGTCGCGGTCGGCCTGCGACTGGATGGCGCGCACCCGGTCCACCGCGCGCACCAACGCGGCGGAATCGTCGGCCCGGATCACGCCGCGGCTTCCCGACAGACGCCTCGCCTTCACGACCACTGGAAACTTCAAGTTCGCAAGCAACTTCCCGGGATCTTCGCCGTTCGCCAGGTGGCGGAATTCAGGACACGGAAAACCCCGCTGCTGGAGAAGTCGGCGGAACGCCAACTTGTCGCGCACCTGGCGCACTGCGTCAGCAGGATTTGCCGGCAGGCCAAGGCGTTCGCTGAGCACGGCTGCAAGTTCGACGCCCGAATCGTCCACCGCCAGCACCGCATCCACGCTGCGCTCGAGCGAGCGAAGAACGATCTCCACCGCCTGCTGCGGCTGATCGAAATGCAAGGCCATGATGGGAGGCAGGCCCCAGGAGGGCGCGAGTCGGTGGCAGTAGTCGGCCGCCGCCAGGATCTCAACACCCAGCGTCCTTGCAGCGGCCACGAAGTCGTCGTTGCGGTAGCCGGCGGTGGGCAGCAGCAGCAGGACGCGCTTCATGGATCGGCGCCTTCAGACGGACAGCAACTGCTGGTCGGTCGGCTCGGCGCCACAGTACCAAGCCCGAACGGCTGCTGTCCCAGTTCATACGGATTGATGAGGACGACCTCGAAGGGCGACGTCGCTGCGGGCAATGGCATAGGCCACATCGATGGAAACAGCCTCGGGGCGGCTCCCTATTTCGATTTCGGTCGCTGCTCGAAAGGCGCTGCACCCGCATCGCGACTTGCCCCGGCCGCCTCCAGGCGCTCGAGGTATTGCCGCCACAGCACATCGCGGTTGGTGCCCAGCCAGAACAGATGCTCCCAGGAGTAAATACCCGTGCTGTGGCCGTCGGAGAACGTCGGCTGAACGGCGTAGTTGCCGACCGGCTCGAGCGACACGATATCCACGCGTCGCTGGCCGACCTGCAGCACCTCCTGGCCGGGTCCGTGCCCCTGCACTTCGGCCGAAGTCGAGTACACGCGCAGCAGCTCGTAGCTCAACTCAAACTGGCTGCCATCCGAAAACACGAGCTCCATGACTCGCGATTTCTGGTGCAGTTTGATTTCGGTCGGATGCGGCGTGGTGTCCACCGGGTGATTCAGGCTGCTGTTTGCGCGCCGCCGCGGCCTACTTCTTCAATGGCGGCATATAGCCTGCAGCCACGTCGGCGCCGCTGCCAAAGAAGTACTTCTCCATCTGCTGCACGAGGTAGTCGCGAGCCTTCTTGTCGGACAGGTTGAGCTGGTTCTCGTTGACCAGCATTTTTTGGTGCTCTAGCCACTGCCTCCAGCCTTCCTTTGACACGCTCTCGAATATTCGCTTGCCGAGCTCGCCCGGGTAGGGCGGAAAGTCGAGCCCCTCTGCATCGTGCCCGACCTTGATACATCTCACCACGCGACCCATTCGCGACCTCCACGCAAACCGCGGCGACGGTCAGCCGTTGGTCGAGTATAGGCATGCAGATGCCCCTGCCAACGATGAGCTCATCGTGGATCCACTCGGCGCCTGGCGAGCGATCCCCGCGGTGCGGTTGGTGAGGTGGCAGCAGCCTGGGCCAGATCAGCGTTCGCGCGGCGTGTTCGGTGGCGGTGATGCGGATGGTGCCGACGGGCTTGCCGCGCAGCTCGCCGAGCACCGCGAGTTCGGCCTCGCAGATCACATCGCCACTTGGGCAAGGTAAGCAGCGGCGAATCAGAGCCCTAAACCTGCCGATGTTCCTGCGCTCGTGCCACGGGGCGTTGACACACAATCTGGCGCTGCCGGATGTCATGGCGGGAGATGTTCGATCGAATTTGCGCTGCGCCGATGCCCGGCTTCTTACTGGCTTGGGCCCTGTCGCTCGCGGTCGTCGCATGGCCCCTCCGTGCGAATGGTGCCGATGTGCCGGACTTGGCCGGGGTCCGCGACACCAGGTCGATCGAGGACTTCCTCGAGCACGCACTGGTATCGCTGCGTTCGAACTATGTGCTGATGTTTCGCAGCCGCAGCCTTCAGGAAGGCGACTTCCAGAACCCCCGGGTGTTGATGTATGTGCCAGGCGGCAGGCTCGTCGTCACGTTCAATGGCAGCCGGCAGCAGCGCGGCTTCTCCTCCCTCGAGGTGATGCGGTTCGACCCAGCGTCCAAGACGTTTTCCTTTCAGGAGGCGCGCTTTCTCGACGACGGTACCGTTGAGCTGTCGGCGATCAATCGGCCGAAGTGCCTGAGTTGCCACGGGGATCGGCCTCGTCCGATCTGGGACGCCTATCCCGCATGGCCAGGGGCCTATGGCGAACAGTACGGGCGCGCACCCTACGGCGCAGCAGGCGCAGGGGCTGCAGGCCTACCTGCGCGAACAGTCGACGCATCCGCGCTACAGGTGGCTCGAGCGCAGCTACCAGCTCGCCAGTCCCGAAGCCTTCAGTCCAGACAGGAAGGAGAACTACAACCGTGCCGTGCCCGAGCCCGCCACTCGAAGATGCTGTTGAGCGATCTGAACCTGCAGAACATCGTCGACACGGTCAGCCGGGACCCGAAATTTGGTGAATTCCGATATGCATTGCTGGCTTCGCTTGCGCCCAACTGCCTCGACGTGACCGAGTACCTGCCCGAGGACGAGAACGGCACGACGCGACGCAGCTTCGCGCAGTTCGCGCGCCAGACCGAGGCGATCAATGCGCGGCAGCGGGATCTGAAGCAGATGCGGCTGAGCACCTCGGCCGCTGACTCGATCGCCTCCGGAGGCGGAGTCTCGCGCCAGACGCGACAAAACCAAAGCTTGAGGCGCATTGAATGGCAGTTTTCAGCGCTCCAGCCAGCAGCTTTGCGGTGGCAAGATCTGCACGTCGAATGTCTCTTCAGGGTCGGGGATCAGGGATGTCGGTCAATGTGTGGCGAAAATGAAGTCGCCGGCGTCTCTGAATGCGCGACCATCGATGGGTACATGACCAAGGTTGTAGATCGGCTGGGTGGATCTCAAGCCAACGTAGTTTCTTTAGCAAGGGGTCCGGTAGGTAACTAACAATCTCCGGCGCCGCTCGTTTCGCGCAATCTTCGGCCAGGGCGTGCGCGACCATGCCGTGCTTGCCATCGATGCGGCTGGCGCGGGTCTACCTGTCGTGGATTACCCACGACGAGGGCTATCGACTGATTGCGCTGGAGGAGCCATGAAGCGAGCCAAAGTCGCGGCGACCGCTGCGCTGCTGGCATTCCTGCTGTGCCTGACGCCCGCGGGCTACGCCGGTCCGGCCAAGTCGTTCACGACCGACAGCCTGGCCCGAATTCGTTCGGCCCACGCCAGCAAGGCGATCATCGTGCATGTATGGGGCGTGACCTGCGGGCCGTGTCTGGCGGAACTGCCGCGCTGGGGAGACCTGTTGCGCAGGCATCCTGCGATGGATCTCGTGCTTGTCCAGGCCGATCAGGCACCGGTACGCGACAGCGACCGTGTCCTTCAGCAGGCCGGCCTCGGGGCAGCAGAACATTGGAATGTCAGCGCGCCGCTTGACGAATTCATGCGGGCCAGCATCGACCCGACATGGATCGGCGACCTTCCCAGGACCTTGCTCATCGCGCCCGATGGGAAGGTGACCCGACTTCGCGGCGTGGCAGATCTTGCTGAAGTCGAACGGTGGTGGCGGCGCATCGGCGCGCGACATTGACGGCGGGTTCCTACGTCGCGAAGGCCACCGTCTTCGTCTTGCCCGCATCATCGGTTGTTTCTTGGAACGACCTTGGTCCAGGGCATTGATTCACTTTCGTCCATGTAGAACCTCGGCTGCTGCGTTGAGCGACGCAGTACAACGCTGCGCCGGACCCGAACTTCGGCGCATTGCGCGTGCGGCTGCGCTTCTTGCCATTGGCCGGTTGGCCGTCATGAACCGATCTGCGCGTGCACCTGTTCCAGATGTGCGGCGTCGATCGCACGCGCATCGATGGCATCGACGTCACCACGGCGCTCGCCATGGTCTCGGAGATTGGCGTGGACATGCCGCGCTTCCCCACCGTCAAGCACTTCACGTCCTGGCTCGGCCTGTGCCCAGGCACCAAGATCACCGGCGGCAAGGAGATGAGCGGCAAGACCAAGCGCTGCGCCAATCGTGCAGCCCAGGCCCTGCGCCTGGCCACCGCGGCGCTGCGCAGCAGCAAGTCGGCGCTTGGCGCGTACTTCCGGCGCCTGCGCGCACGCAGGGACAAACCCAAGGCCGTCACGGCCACCGCCCACAAGCTCGCGCGGCTGATCTACATGATGCTGGCCAAGGGCGACGAGTACACCGATCAAGGCCAGGACTACTACGAGGAAAGCAACCGCGAGCGTGTGCTGCGCGCGCTGTCGCAACGCGCCGCCAAGCTAGGCATGCAGATGGTCCCCATCGAACACTGTCGATGAACAGAAATGCGAGTAGGTTCGGCGCGGGCAGTAGGATGAACCCGACGAGTCGTTCACCAGTTTCCGCGACCGACGCGAAGGTGGGTTCAGCAAGCAATTGCGCGAAGCGCTCCGGTGACGACTCGTTGTGGCAAGGTGGAATGCGGCGCCACATTCCGCAACGAATGATGGAGCAAGCCTTGGCCCAACGCAATCGCAGCGTCAGCCTCAAGTCCGGCAAGTCCCGAGCGGCCCTGCGATGCGCCTCAAACGGCCGCGCGCTTCGCGCCTGAGCCGGCAGCACACTTCGCAGCGTGGATGCGCTTGTGAAGCGCAGATTTCTCCGATGGATGGTCAACAAATATTCGAGCGCTCGACGTTCGAAGCCGAAGTACATTGCTTCGGAACGCTGCACACAGGAGAGATGACGATGCCGTCGACTTGGTCCGCGGCCAGCGAGGCCGCAGCCTCATTGCTTTCCATCGTGGTGTCCGCCAATGGACGCATCGACCCCCGCGAGGTCGCCGAACTGGACCGGCTGCGCGCCTTCGAGCGCCTGGGCATGCGGCGCAGTGACTTCCTGGCGCTCGCCCATTCAGCCTTGGAGGAGGTCGGGCTTGCGCTGAGCCAGTCTCAAACGCTGCGCCTGAGCGACTATTCGCGCCTGCTCGCCCATCAGCTCGCCGTGGACGATCCGGCGCTGCGCCTGATGGTCTGCCGCCTGTCCGCGGCGGTGATTACGGCCGACGGCCGCGTGACCGGTGATGAGCGCCTTGTTTATGCCTCGCTTCTGAGCCACTGGGGCGTGACCGACACCATGGTTGCGCGCGCCATCATGCGAGATTCTGGATATTGACGAAAGAGGCGCGGGCCATGGCGGCAATGCGATGACCCGGCGGTCGAGTTCAACGACGAGGCAGTGTCGAGCCACGCCATCGAGCCGGCGGCACTGCTGGCGGTCGAATGAAGTTCGAGGCAGACGGCAGCGGTGCTCAGTGTCGGCGGCGATACCGCTTCCACAGCACGGCCAGCTTCCACGCCGCCGAGACGAGAAAATAGGTTGTGATGCCCGCGGCTGTGGAAATGATCGCCAAGCCGAGCAGCAGCGGCTTTCCAACCTTCAGCATGCGCCGCGTCGCCGTCTCCCACCAAAGCTCGCCGTCTGGTGCGACTTCCTCGGGCTCGGCGAGTGCGGCCGGTGTCTGCGCCGGCTCGCCCAGAATGGCGCTGCCCACTCGCCAGGCGGCGTAGTAGATCGGACCGAAGGTCAGTGGGTTAGACACCAGCGTGCTCGCCACTGCGGCGGGGACGTTGGCGCGCAGCGCGACCGCAGCCGCCGCGCTCAGAGGAATCTGGGCCAGCGGGATCAGCAAGCCAAAGAAAAAGCCCAGCGCCGTGCCCAGCGCCACTCCCCGTCGGCTCATGTGCCACAGCCGCGGGTGATAGAGCGTGGGACCCAACCAGCGCAGCCAACGGTTGTCGCGGATGGCTTCGGGACGAGGCAGCCAGTTCCTCAGTCGCTTCATGGCCAAGTTCCCTGTGCTTCGATGGCAAGGTTCGTCATGCCCCATTGCGGCGCGAGCCCGAACTCCCGGTCCGGGATCGCGCTGCAGGCTGGAACAGATCGCCACGCGCTGCCCGGGTGATGGCCAACACGCAAGGGTGGGTGATGCGCCGCTCGACGGAGATGGCGAAGAACTGCTCTTCGACATCGTCAATCGTGCCCACTCGCCCGACCTGCAGTCGCGACTCGATCTCGTCGGTCAGCACGTCCGGCGCAAGCAGGTAGCCCACGCCCTGCCGGCCGAACTCCTGCGCCAACGCGCTGTCGTCGAACTCCGCGACGACGCGCGGATGCAGCCCCTGCGACTTGAACCAAACGCGCAACCGCTGCCCGACCGCGGAGTCCTCGCCGGGCATCAGCAAAGGCGCGCCGTCCAGGCAGTCGGGGAAGGACCTGCGCGAGCGCGACTTCAAGTCTCGGGCTGCGAACACTCCGATCCGCGAGCTCCCCAGGCGATGACTGAAGGCCTTGACGCTGACGCTGGCGGGCAGGGGCGCGTCGGCGATCACCAGGTCGAGCGCGTGCACTGCCACCTCCGCCAGCAGGCGATCGAGGCGCCACTCCCGGCACACGATGCGCAGCGGCTGCTTGACCGACAGGGCCGGCTCCACCAGATGGTAGGCGATGGACTTGGGCACGGCATCGGCTACGCCAACACGGAATTCCACGGTTCGGCCCTGGCGAGTCTTCTCCCTTACCGCTGCCTCCAGCTCGGAGCCGAGCGAAAAGATCTCCTGTGCGTAGTCCAGCGCGAGCTGGCCCGTGTCGGTCAGCACCAGGCGCCGCCCGACCTTCTCGAACAGCGGCCCTCCGAGGCGGTCAGCCAGCAGCTGAATCTGTCCGCTGATGGTCTGCGGCGTCAAGTGCAGTTGGCGGCTCGCCGCCGCCACGCTGCCCGTCTCGGCCACCTGCATGAAGTAGTGAAGGTGCTTGTAGTTCATGGCCGGTATCAGATTTATTCGATCAAACAAATGCGATTAATCGAGTTTACCCCTACCGTTCAAGCTCCTAGAGTTCGAGGCACTGAAAGCGCCCGCGCGTCGAGAAAGGCAAGCCATGAAGATCCGGTTCACTGCCCAAGCAAGCGCTGGCCAGGGCGCCCCTGGCGAACTGGCGGACCGTGCGCGTCGCCGGCTTCGCTTGCGCCTGTGTCGATGCAGCGAGCGTGTTGCGCACATTTCGGTGCGGTTCGGCGAGAACGGACAGAGGAGCGTCCGCCAGGATTCGTACTGCGTCATGCAGGTGCAGATGCACGGCGCGCTGGCGGCGACGGTGGTGCAGATCGGTGCAGATGCCTACAGCACCATCGACCGCGCGGCCGACCGAGTCGGCCGCCTGGCGGAAGAACAATTGCGTGTCGCGACCGACGCGCCCCCCATGTCTGCCGGCGCCGGGGAACTGGTGCCATCAAGATCCTGACTGGCATCGCGGCCCGCGCGAGGTATGCGCTCGGCGGCCAGGCGGAGGTCAGCGGGGCCGCCTCGTTGCGCGGCCGCGCCCACTTGATTGTGATGGGCTCGCGGGGGCGCAGTCCGCACGCGACCTCAAGCAGTTGCTTCGCACCGTCGAGACTGAACAGATCGGAATTTGCTGGCCGTTCGCGCGACGCGGGGTGGCAGTGATCGGGGTGTGGTCCACAATGCCACAACTCCACGAGCTGCAACACGACCGACCCTGCCACATTCGCGTTGAACGACGAGATGCTGCTGAACTTCGCGCATCAGTCCTACAAAAAGGTGAAGGACGTCGCGCACGTGCTGATGCAGCAGTACTACGTGCGTACGCCGGCCAAGCAATACTTCTACGGCGGGTCAGAAGGCGGGCGAGAAGGTCTCACGATGGCGCAGCGCTATCCACAGGACTTCGACGGCATCGTGTCCGTCGCGCCGGTGATCCACTGGACGGGACTGTTCAATGAGCCCCGGACAGTGCGTGGAACAGGTTCCAGGGCATGGCGACGACGTTGAGCGTACGAGTGGGAGCTCGGCCATTGCGGATCGCATCGGCCACTTGCGCTACTGACCACTGCCCGAGCCCCGTCGCCAGATCCCGCGTCAGGTTGCCGCTGACGAAGAACCCATCGGGATAAAGCCCGACCCGCATTCCGCCTGCCAGGAATGCGTCGTCAGTGCGATAGATGCCGGTCTTGTCGACCTGGTTGTGACATAGACCGCACATCATGGCGTGGACCAGGTAATCGCCCCGCGCAAGCTTGTCGGCCGAGTATCCGGGGCCGGCCAAGGCACCGCCGGGCTCCCATGGTGGAATGCGCGCGAGCGACCTGACGTAGTTCACTACATCCCAGATCTGCTCCGGAGTGGCCGTCTGAGCAGACGACGGCATGGGTCCGACGCCTGTCGCGATCCGAAGCCAGATTTCCCTGGGATCGGACCCCCTGCGAAAGGTCCACGGGGCAGTCAGGTCCCTCGATCGCAGCGGGTAGCCCTTCTGGTCGGCGAGCAACATCCGCTTGCGGCCATCGTCGCCGTGGCAAGCAGTACAGCCCAGCGATTGGTAGAGCCCCTTGCCGCGAGCCAAGCTGTCCGCGTTCGCCGGGCTGCCGGGTGGAACGATCAGATCGCGCGCGGCCGCGCCGGCAAAGACGCCGGAAAGGTCCTTCACCCGTCCCACCACCGCTCGTATTTCCGCGTCGGTGAGGATGTCCTTGAACCCCGGCATCGCGCTCGCCGAGAGGCCGTTGCTCACCGTGAGGATGAGATCGGAGTCTGCGGGAGGCGAGCCCGCGGCGGTCGATCTGTACCTGAAGTCGGCGAGAGTGAAATCGCGCGGTCGGGGAATCAGGGTCGCAGCGGCAGGTCCATTGCCGCATCCATCCGGGCCGTGGCACACGGCGCAGCGCTGTGCGAAAACCTTTGTTCCCAGCGGAATGCTCCCCGGCAAGTCCGATCCCGGAGGCCAGACGAGATCGGCGTACAGCTTTGGATCGGGCTGCCAGGCTTCGGTTGGTTGCGAGTAGCGACTCCGGCATACAGAGAGCGGCCCAGGTCGAATGCCAGGAGCAGCAAGGGACGCCCTCATTCTTTGAGCCGCGATTTCAGGCGTGGCCGTGCCCGTTGTCACCATCCCTGGTATGTGGATCCTGACTAGTCGACGGCGCGCATTTCTGGCCGTGGTCTTACGCTCGCTCAGCGGCCTGACCTTCCGCCTACTCGGATCGATACGGCGGCCTCGGTGGGCGATGCGAGCTAGCCGCCTCGGACTCTTCCCGTAGCCGACTTTCACGGACGGCAGCAGCAACTACGACGGAGATCGCGGAAGCACCAGGGTGGCCCGCAATCCGCCTTCGGCTCGGTTCTCCAGGACCAACTGCCCCGCGTGATAGGCTGCGGCGTCGCGGACGATGGCCAGCCCCAATCCGACGCCGCCGGTGTCAAGGCTGCGTGATGGGTCGAGCCGGACGAACGGCTCGGTCACGCGCACCAGATCGGCCTGCGGAATCCCGGGGCCGTCATCTTCGACCAGGATGCGCAACTCGGCCGGTGAGTCCTGAAGGCGCAAGGTCACCGCCCGGCCGTGAGCCACCGCGTTATCCACCAGGTTGCCGATCGCGCGCCTCAACACAGACAACTTGCCCGCATACGGAGCGGGCGCGGCTTCTCCTGGTCCGCGCTCGACGAGTGTGACGGCGCGCCCGAGCGAGCGCTCGTCTTCGGCGATGCTGTGCAACAGGGCTTCCATGTTGATGGTCTGCGCGGGCTCGGCATCCTCCAGCCCGCGCAGGTAGGCCAGCACGCTGTTGACCATCGCCTGCATCGCGTCGATATCCGCGTTCAGCTTGCGCTGCAGCTCGGGGTCGTCCACCAGTTCGGCTCGCAACCGCATGCGCGTGAGCGGAGTGCGCAGGTCATGCGACACGGCCGCAAGTGCCCGCCCGCGCTCGACCACGAGTTGCCGCAATCGCCTCTGCATGAAGTTGAACGCCTCTGCAGCGCGTCGCACTTCGACGGGGCCGGACTCTTCCAAGGGCGCGGCATCGAGGTCATGAGCGAACGCGGTCGCCGCCGCTGCCATGTCTTGAAGCGGCTTGGTGATCCATCTCACCGCGATCAGCGACACGGCGATCACCGCCACCAGCGTCAGCGACGCATGCCAGAAGAAACGCGAGGGCACGGCATCCAGCCCCGGCATGCCGGGGTGGAAATGTCCCGCGGCCATCAGGCTGGTTCGCTCCTGCAGGTGCAGGTAGAGGCTCGCGAACTGTGCCGCCAGCAGTCCGACGACGAGAATCAGCGTCATGCGCCCGAACAAGGACTTCGGCAGCCAGCTCGAGAGTTTCAGTCGCATGAGGACAGACCCTCCACCGCCGCGGCCAGCACATAGCCTTCGCCACGCACGGTCTTGATCAGACGCGTCTCTCGTCCGTCGTCCTGCAGGCGCTGTCGCAACCGGCTGATCTGCACGTCGATCGCGCGATCGTAAGGCTCGGCTTCGCGGCCGTGGATCAGTTCGACCAGTTGGTCGCGGTTGAGCACGCGGTTCGGGTGGTCGAGCAGGATGCGCAGCAGGCGGTACTCGGCGCCCGACAGCGGCGTCGCCACGCCGTCGGCGCCGGTGAGTACGCGGGTCGCCGTGTCCAGCTTCCGGCCGGCGAACGCCAGGCAACGCTGGGTGTCGGGCTTCAGGTTGGGTGGCAACGCGCGGGTGCGCCGCAGAATGCCCTTGATGCGCGCCAGCAGTTCGCGCGGGCTGAAGGGCTTGACGAGGTAGTCGTCGGCGCCCATCTCGATGCCCACGATGCGGTCGGCTTCCTCCCCGCGCGCTGTGAGCATCAGCACCGGCAGGTTGGACTTGGCGCGCAGGTCGCGGCACACCACCAGGCCATCGGTGTCGGGCAGCATCAAGTCGAGCACGACCAGGTCGATGGCGTGGCGCTCCAGCGCTTGCCATAGGTCGCGGCCGCTGGCCGCGGGCACGGCGTCGAAGCCATTGCGCTCAAGGTAGCTCACCAGCATCTGGCGGATCTCGGGGTCGTCGTCGACGATCAGGATGCGGTCTTTGTTGTCCACGGGCATAAGCGTCGTCCAGCCTCGTCGCCGAGGCGTCGGGAGTCTTGTATCGCAGTGTTGCATGTGCCGGATTCGCAAGAAGGCGATGCAATTCCCACTTGCTCAGACAGCAGCCGGCGATGCTCGCGTGCGTTAAATGCAGGCCATGGTCGCACAGACGTCTGCTCGGATGCGCAAGCGGCCAGTTCGTGGCCTTCCGGCACCGGGAGGCACGCCATTGGTTCTGTCAGGAGGTACGCGATGAATCGACTTTTGAAGCTCTCGGCGGCTGTCGCTGCCACACTGGGCCTCGGCCTGGTCGTCGCCGCCGCTGTGGGCCAGCCCTTCGCCATGAACCACGACGCCATGGGAGGCTTCGGCCACGCAATGGCGGCGGGCGGTCATGGCCCGATGGCCGGCCCGACGGCCATGCTGACGAAGCAGGATGCCGGCTCTGCCTCTGACATGGGCCTGGTGCACGACATGCTGTTCAACAACACCAAGATCAGGCGCACGGTCACCAATCTGCCTGATGGCATCCGCACGGTCACCGAGTCGGATGACCGCGAAGTCGCGCAGGCCATCAAGGCCCACGTGGCGAGCATGTCCCAGCGACTGCAGGATGGGCGCGAGTTCAACATCTTCAGCCACTCCCTGCCGGTGCTGTTCGAGAACCGGGACAAGATCGTCTCGAGGCTCGAGACGACCGAAAATGGCGCGGTCGTCACTCAAACGTCCACGGATGCCAAGGTGGTGGCGGCGTTGCAGGCGCATGCCGGTGAGGTCACCGAACTGGTCCGGGACGGGATGGCGGCCATGCGCCGCGGCATGATGAGCCGCATCGCCATGGGCCCGGGCGCGATGAGGCCGGGCATGGGCCCCGGCATGAGCCTCGGCATGGGTCCCGGCTTCAATCGCGGCGATGCGGCCGCTGGCTCTTCCGACCAGCGCGACTGATCTGCGCTGCACAGCCCTGCGCTGCACAACCTCACCCATTCATCATGACCACCCTCTTTTCCTTCGGCGAACGTCTGGAAGGCTATTCCGTCCCGGTGCTCAACGAGCGCGCCGTGCGCGCCGCGGCCGGCATCGTCTTCTTGTTTGCCATCGTCTCGTTCATGAACGCATGGCTGATCGGCAACTTCCAGCCGACGCGCGTGTTCGTGGTCGCGTTCCTGGTCGACTTCACGCTGCGCATCTTCGTGAACCCGCGCTATGCCCCGAGCCTGATCCTGGGCCAGTGGGTGGTGCGCAAGCAGCAGCCGGAGTACGTGGGGGCTCCGCAGAAGCGCTTCGCCTGGGGCATCGGCTTCGTGCTGGCGCTGACGATGCTGTACCTGGTGGTCATCAAGCATGTGATCGGCCCGATCAACCTGATTGTCTGCGCGGCGTGCCTGGTGCTGCTGTTCTTCGAGTCGTCCTTCGGCATCTGCATCGGCTGCAAGGTCTACAACCTGTTCCGCAGCGACAAGGCGCAACTGTGCCCGGGTGGCGTGTGCGAGGTGGCCCTTGCAGATCGCCGTGGCGGCGGCATGGCGGGCGGCGCCATCGTTATGGCCTTCGCTGGACTCGTGGGTGCTGTCGCGATATGGGTCGCGGGACACGACCCCTATTCGCCCGCCCTGCAGGCACCGGCCGCGATGACGCCCGCATCGCCCGTCGACCCGGCCGAGGCCGAGCGCTGCAAGGTTCCAGACTTCGCCAAGGCCATGGGCCACGAAGAGAAGTGGAAGCTGCACAACAACTGCAAATGAACTGGACCTGACCCACGCCCTCCTCGGGATGATGGCTGTCAAGCGTGCCGGCGCCACTGCCGCCTACGCTCGTCCAATGGCCCAGGCGTCAGTGCAGATGTCGGAAATGTCAGGCACTGCGATCGCTGCGCCGGAGCAGGCCCAAGGTCTGACGAGCGCCGAAAGCACACCGCCCCTCGGCGACGCCCAGCGTCTGGCGCATGCGCAGCATCACGGCCGCGGCATTGAGCCTGAGCTTGTACCAGTTCAAGTTGCTGGTGACCTCGGCATTCAAGCTCACCTGATGCGCGGATGCACAGGCGATTCCCACGCAGCGTCACTACGGCGCCGTCCGCAAGACTGCGATACAAAACGGCCGCTCGCGGACATCAGCGGGCCGGCCCTCTCTTGCTCCAATGGGCACAGTACCGGGCGCCATCGTTGGCGCGGCTCGGACCTCGTCGAACTGGAGCAACGCAATGAAGAAAATCATCGCCGCCGCGGCGGCTGCCCTGATCGGAGCATCGGTCACCTTTGCCGCGGAGCCCGAAGGTTCAACATCGCGACAGGAGGACGTGGCGCGCAAGGGGGCGTCGGTGATGCCTTTCGATCTGGCGCGCACCACGCACTTCTTCGACGACACGCCGAGCGGCGGCATCGAGACCATCACTTCCAACGACGCGCGTGACGCGCACCAGACCGCGCTCATTCGCTCGCATCTGGCCGACGAGGCGAAGCGCTTCGGCCGCGGTGACTTCTCCGACCCGGCGCAGATTCACGGCCAGGACATGCCGGGTCTTGCCGAGATGGCTCGCGCAGGCGACAAGTTGCGGGTGTTGTACGCGAAGGTTCCGAGCGGCGCGCGCCTCACCTTTGCGAGCCCCGACCCCGCCGTGGTGACGGCAGTCCACGCCTGGTTCGCGGCCCAGCGCTCCGATCACGCTGCCCACATGCACATGCAGCACCACTGACGCGAAGTCCGTTGCCCGGCTGCGCGCGTCCGGTGTCGCTTGCGCTGGGTCAATGCGCGCGGGTGGCGCGCGTTGATACTCGATCAGCGCTCTCAGCTCCACGATGGAGATGCTTTGATGAAACGATTTCTCGGTTCCGTATTCGCGCTCGATGCGGCGTGCGCCGCCCTGGGGCACAAATGAATGCGCCCGCCACGGTCGCCCAGCTCGCATCGCCCGCGCCGCTGATCCGTGCCGAGCACCTCGTCAAAACATACCGCGCCGGCGAGGTCGAGGTCCAGGCGATCAAGGGCGTCGACTTCACGATCGATGCGCGATCCTTCGTCGCCTTCGTCGGCCCGTCGGGCAGCGGCAAGAGCACGCTGCTGAACATGATCGGCTGCCTCGACCACCCGACCAGCGGAACACTCTCGGTGCTAGGCACCGACATCGGCACGCTGGACCGTCGCGCGGCCGCGGACTTCCGCGGGCAGCACGTCGGCTTCATCTTTCAGAACTTCAACCTGATTCCCGTGCTGACGGTCTATGAGAACGTCGAGTACCCGCTGATCATGGTGCAGGACTGGCCCGAGCGGAAGCGGCGCGAGCAGGTCGAGCGGCTGCTCGACGCCGTCGGCATGAGCCAGCAGGCCCGCCAGCGCCCGGACCAGATCTCCGGCGGCCAGAAGCAGCGCGTGGCGGTGGCGCGTGCGCTGGCGACCAACGCGCAACTCGTGCTGGCCGATGAACCCACCGCCAACCTCGACCACGACACCGCGCTTCGCATCATCGAGCTGATGAAGAAGATGCGCGACGAGCTCGGCACCACCTTCGTCTTCTCGACCCACGACCCGAAGATCATGGGCGAGGCCGAGGTCATCTTCGAGCTCGAGGACGGCCGAATCGGCCGGCAGTCGCAGCCAGATCGAAAGGCGGCCCTCCATGTTTAAGGTCCTGAAGATCGCGGCGCGCAGCCTCGCGCGCTTCGGCCGGCGCACCTTCCTCACCTCCGCGCTGATCACGCTCGGCATCGTCGCGGTGCTGCTGTTCGTCGCCACCACCGGCTCGTTCAAGCGCATCATGATCGGCCAGTTCACCGATTCGATGCTGGGACACCTGGAGGTGCACCGCAAAGGCTATGTCGCGTCGATCGACAGCCTGCCGCTGAACCTGAACATGCGGCCTCAGATGGTCGACAAGGTGGAGCAGGTGCTCAAGGGCATGGACGCGGTCGAGGCCTACTCGCCGCGCGTCAAGCTGGGCGCCATGTTCAGCAACTTCACCGAAACGACCAGCGTGCGCATCAACGGCGTGGACCCGGCCAAGGAAGCCGCCACCACGCCCTTGCTGCCCGGTCGATTGATCGGCGGCAAGAAGAAGGAGGAGCCCTTGCTGAAGCGAGGCGAGATCCTCATCCCCGAATTGATCGCGCGCGGGCTGAAGGTGAAGGTCGGCGACACCGTGGTCCTGGTCGCCACCAACCGCGACGGCTCGGTCAACGGCAAGACCTTCACGGTCGGCGGCGTCCTGCAAAGCGCATCGGGCCCGAGCGGCAAGGATGGCTACATCGCCATCGACGATGCCCGGGCACTGCTGCGCATGAAGGAACCCGAGGTCAGCGAGTTCGCGATCCGGCTGAAGGATCCGGCCCAGCTCGACAAGGTCTACGCGGACCTCAGCCACGCGCTGGGTGCAGTCGCCGGCAAGCCCGTCGAGCCCGGCGCCTCCGGCGCGCAAGGCGCCAAGCCGGGGAGCGGCGCGGGCCTGGAGGTGCACACCTGGGCAGATCTCTCTCCGTTCGCGAGCATCGTGCGCATGATCGACCTGCTGGCGGTCTTCATCAAGATCATGCTCGTCTCGATCGTGCTGATCAGCGTGATGAACGTGATGATGATGGCGGTCTACGAGCGCATCCGCGAGATCGGGACCATCGCCGCCATCGGCACGCCGCCCCGGCGGATCCTCTCCCTGTTTCTCACCGAAGGCTTGCTGCTCGGTGTGGGCGGAACCGCGATCGGCACGGCCATCAGCCTGGTGGCGATCTACGCGCTGAACATCTGGAAGCCGGCGTTCCAGTTCGGCATGCAGGCCGCCGCCGTGACATTGGCTCCTTCGGTGAGCGTGGCCGACGTAGGGACCATCGCCGCGCTGGTCATCGCCGTGTCGGCGCTGGCCAGCCTGCAGCCGGCATGGAAGGCCTCGCGCATGGACCCGGTGACGGCCCTCGGCCATGTATGACCCGGCTGCATCGATCATGAAGAAGCTACTGTGCCTCATGCTGTGCCTCGTTGCACTGCCGGCGATGGCGCTCGATGGGGCGCAGATCCTCCAGCAGGTCGACCGCAACCTGGAGCCCGAAACCTACGAGTCTTACCGCAAGCTGATCGACATCAAGCCCGACGGCAGCCAGAAGGAATCCGTTCTCTACACGATGAAGAAGGGCCGCGACAAGGTCGTGGCGCTGTTCCTGCTGCCGCCCAGTGACAAGGGCCGGGTCACGCTGCGGCTGGGCGAGAACATGTGGCTGTACATGCCCGACGTGGGCCGCGCGATCCGCATCACGAGCCTGCAATCCGTGACCGGCAGCGTCTTCAACAATGCCGACATCCTGCGCATCGACTACACCGCCGAGTACGACGTGGAGGCGGTCGACGACCAGAAGGACGCGCTGGTGCTGTCGTTGAAGGCCAAGACCGGCGACGTTGCCTACGACAAACTCAAGATGTGGGTGGACAGGAAGTTGATGCTGCCCGTGACCATCGAGTGCTACGCGGCCAGCGGCCTGCTGATCAAGACGCTGCGTTTCAAAGACATCAAGGATTTCGGTGGCGGCATCAAGCGCCCGGCGACCCTGGAAACCGACAGCCCGCTGCAGAAGGGCTACAAGTCGGTGATGCTGTGGTCGGGCCTCAAGAAGCGCGATGTTGCGGACGAGATCTTCACGCTCAACTACCTGCCGCGGATCCAAGAGCTGCGCAAATGAGGCCCACGGCACTGTGGCGTTGGCCGGCGGCCCTGCTGCTGCTGGTTTGGACCGTATCCGGGCACGCACAGGACTACAGCTTCGACGCGTCCCAGTTCGAGAAGAAGGCCTTCGAACTCGGCGGCTACGTGCAGCTCAAGCAGGAGAGCTTCTCCCTCAACCGTGACGCGGCCTTCTACAAGCTCGGCTTCTACAACCTGGTGCAACGCGAAAGTCTCGACCGCAGCACCGGGACGCTGCAACTGGTCGGCAAGTGGCGGCGGGCCATAGGCACTTTCGACTTCCGCCTCAACGCGGACGTGCAGCGCGATCAACTCGCCCACGATCACGACAGCAGCGTCTACGAGGCCGCCTACTCGATTCGCCCCAGCCCGGGCTTCACGCTGGAAGCCGGGAAGCGCTCGCTCAAATGGGGCAAGGGCTACGCGTGGAACCCGATCGGCTTCGTCGACCGCCCCAAGGATCCGAACGATCCGCAGCTTGCGCGCGAGGGCTTCGTGATGGCGGACGCCGACTGGATCGTGAGCCCCGGAGGCGACCTGCAGACGATCGCCTTCACCCCGGTGCTGCTGCCGGTGAGTGGCGATGTCAACGGTGACTTCGGCGCGCGCGGCCACTTGAATCCCGCCGCCAAGCTCTACCTGCTGTATCGCGACACCGACATCGACTTCGCCTGGCAGGCCAAGGGCAGCCGGCCTTCGCGATACGGCATCGACTTCTCGCGCAATCTCGCGTCGAACGTCGAAATACACGGTGAATGGGCGCGCATCCAGCAATTCACTCGGCCAGTCGTCAACTCGGCGGGCGCGGTGACCAGCGTGGTCGCCAATGCCACGAGTTACCTGATCGGCGCCCGCTATCTCACCGCTGGCGATACCACGTACATCGTCGAGTACTACCGCAACGGCGCCGGATACTCCGACCAGGAAGCGCAGCAGTTCTACAACCTGGTGGGAGCGGGATACGCGCAGATTCAGCAGACCGGAAGCAGCGCGCTGTTCCAGAAGGCGCTGACGCTGAGTCAAGCCAGCTACGGTCGGCCCAATGTGGGGAAGGACTACCTGTACTTCCGCGCGCAGATGAAGGACGCGCTGGGGATCGTCTACTTCACTCCGGCCCTCACCGCCATGGTGAACTGGCAGGACTGCAGCTACCAGCTCACGCCCGAGTTGCAGTACACGGGCATCAACAACCTCGAGTTGCGCCTGCGGCTGTTTCTGCTGCATGGTGGCAGCGGCACCGACTTCGGCGAAAAGCAGCTGTCGCACAAGCTCGAGTTCTACGCGCGGTATTACTTCTGACGCCTGCGGCTTGACGCTTGACGCTTGACGCTTGACGCTTGACGCCTGACGCCTGACGCCTGACGCCAGCGGTGCCAACCTTCCGAAGGGCGGCTTCCCGGTTTCTGACCCAGTCGCCCTCGCGGCGTAGGCGACCAGGCGGTAGGCGGTAGGCAGGTAGGCATCCCCAAGGCGCGATTTTCTTGTCGAGCTTTGCGCTCCAGGCGGCCACCCTGGTGACCGTCCACTCATGCTACGGGAGCGCGCGACCTACTCAGTAGGAGCGACGCCTTCGCCGGCGCTGCTTAGAGCGTGTTCGATGAGGCGGTCGAGCAGCGCGCTGAGCTGCTGGACCTCAGGGGCGTTGAGGCAGGAGACGATCTCGGCGTTCCGACGTTCAATCACAAGCATCACTCGCTGGCAAACGCGTTCGCCTTTGGCCGTCAGGGTGAGAACCACGCCGCGGCCGTCCGTGGCACTGGCCTCCTTGCGCACCAGTCCCTGATCAACCAGGGACTGCGCAGCGCGGCTGGCTTGGCCCTTGTTCAGGTTCGCGCGCTGCGCGAGATCGTTGACCGACAGCGGGCTGAAGGCGCCGATCGCGGCGAGGCATCGGCCTTCACTGAACGGGATGCCCGCATCGGACTCGTAGGCCGCCTGGGTCACCCGGTCGGTGGTCTTCGACAGCGTGTGCAGTCGATGCGTGATGGTGCGATCCAACGAAGTAGGGCTGCGTTTGGCGGAACTCACCGAGGTGTCCTTGCCGGCTGGGTTTTATGCCGTCGGAGTATACGCTTATGCCGTTGCGTGCGCAACCAAATACATCGCTCTAGTTGCGCGCGCAACTGGTGCAAACCCCTGGGTGCATTGGCCCGTACGGTCGACCATAATGGTTGCGCTCGCAACGACATAGCTCTTCCTCTCCAGGAGAGTTGATCGCGTCGGGCAGCGCAGCGCCGACCAAGCCCGATTGCGGAGTCGCCGCACCCGACCACGACCACGACGCCCAGCGGCACGACCGGGGCACAGGAGACAACCTTTGAGCTCGCCGATTCCAGCCATTTCCGCACCCGCTCACGCGCCCTCGCCTGCGTCGGGTACCACGTCCAGCCCTGACCAGCAGGTCATCAGGAAGGTCTCCCGGCACCTGCTGGCGTTTTTGTTCCTGTTGTTCGTCGTGTCCTTCCTCGACCGCATCAACATCGGCTTTGCGGGCCTGACGATGATGAAGGACCTGGGTTTGACCAGCACTCAGTTCGGCTTCGCGACGACGCTTTTCTACCTCGCGTATATCGCGTGTGGGGTGCCGAGCAACATCGCCCTGGCAAGGATTGGTGCACGCCGCTGGATCGGCACGATCATGGTCGCGTGGGGGCTGGCGTCGACCGCCACCATGTTCGCGACCAGCGCGCAATCGCTGTACTTCTGGCGCGTGCTCGTCGGCATCACCGAGGCCGGCTTCCTGCCCGGCATGCTGCTTTACCTGACGTACTGGTTTCCGGCCGCGTACCGGGCGCGTGCCAATGCGCTGTTCATGATCGCCATGCCGGTGACCGCTGGTCTCGGTTCTGCGATGTCGGGCCTCATCCTCGGCCTGGACGGCACCTACGGTCTGGCGGGCTGGCAGTGGCTGTTCCTGCTCGAAGGACTGCCAGCCGCCGTGCTCGGCGTCGTGGCGTACTACTACCTGACCGACTCGCCCAAGGTGGCGCGCTGGCTGGCCGACGACGAGAAGGCCACGTTGTCGCGCATGCTGATCGCGGAACACAAGTCCGACCCGGTGCCGAAGGTCGGCAGCGCACGCAAGAGCCTGTTCTCCGAATTGACCTCGGCCACGGTGTTGAAGTTCTCGGTCGCCTACTTTTGCCTGGTGAACAGCCTGGCCATGGTTGCCGTCTGGACTCCGCTGATCGTCAAGAGCTTCAGCGGTGGGGCCAGCAATACAAACATCGGCCTGCTGGCCGCAATCCCGCAGGTCTGCACCGTCGTCGGCATGATCTGGTGGGGCCGCCGCTCCGATCGTGCGCAGGAGCGCCGCTGGCACCTCGTCCTGCCGATGCTGTTCGCCGCTGTCGGGTGGCTGATGACGGCCTGGTCCTCGCAGCCCGCCGTGCAGTTGCTGGGCGTCTGCTTCGCCTCGACGGGCGCCTACACCGCCATGTCGATCTTCTGGACCACGCCCGATCATGCGCTGAGCTTCGGGGCGCGCGCCCTAGGCATCGCGGTGATCAACGCCGTGGGCAACATCGGCTCGGCGTTCAACCCGCTGATCGTCGGTTGGCTGAAGGACCTGACGCACAGCTTCGCCACCGGCCTGATCTATGCATCGGTCATGCTGGTGGTCGGCTGCGCGGTCGCCCTGATCCTGCCGATTCCCAAAGCCGCGAAGCCCGCGCGCATCAACACGTGAGCGCCGACGCAGCGTCGACGCCGATCCTTTCATCCGCCACAAGCGCAGGAGCAGCGAGCATGCACCGCCCCACCACCGAAGCCCGTCCCTCGATCTACTACGACTACGAGGTCCACAAGCCCTGGTTGCCGTCGCCCCATGCAAACCAGGAGCGGAAGAAGGTTGTCATCGCAGGCTCGGGCCCCGCTGGCATGGTCGCCGCGCTCGAGCTGGCCCGCCATGGCGTCCCCAGCGTCATCGTCACGTCGGAATTGCAGGTATCGCAAGGCAGCCGCGCGATCGTCTTCACGCGCCGTTCGATGGAGATCTTGCAGCAGGTCGGCACGGCCGACCGGATGACCGAGAACGGCCTGCCCTGGCGCTTCGGCAACTCCTACTACCGCGGCCAGCGGGTCTTTCGCATGGAAGCGCCGCACGACCCTGATGACCGCTTCTTTCCGATGCTGAACATCCAGCAGCAGTACATGGAGGAGTATCTGCTCGACGCCTGCGCGGCGAGCCCGCTCATCGAGCTGCGCTGGGGCAACAAGGTGATCGGCGTCGAGCAAGAGGAGGACTTCGCGCGCGTCGACATCGACACCCCGCAAGGTCCCTACACGCTCGAGACCGAGTGGCTGGTCGCTGCCGACGGTGGCCGGTCGCCGATCCGCACCGCGTTGAACCTGCAGATGGAAGGCGCTTCCTATGAAGGCTTCTTCGTCATTGCCGACATCAAGATCGACTTGCCGCTGCCGACCGAACGGCTGGCCTATTTCGATCCTGACTGGAACCCGGGCAACACGATCCTGATGCACCGCGAGCCGCACGGCATCTGGCGCGTCGACTACCAGTTGCCCGCGGGCGAAACGCCCGAGCAGGCGCTGCAGCCGAAGTCGCTCAAGGCGCGCGTCGACGCGCAGCTGGCGATGATCGGCCACGTCGGCGCACGCTGGGAGATGGACTGGTGCTCGGTGTACTCGGCGCGCACGCTCACGCTGCCAGACTACGTGCACGGCCGCGTCCTCTTCACGGGCGACGCCGCGCACCTGCTGCCGATCTTCGGCGTGCGCGGCGCGAACACCGCCTTCCAGGACGCACAGTCGCTCGGCTGGCACCTGGCCTTCGTCGCCAACGGGCTGGCGAGCGAGAAGCTGCTCGGCAACTACAGCGCCGAGCGCGTCGGCGCGGCGCGCGAGATCATCGACGAGGCGGGCAAGAGCACGCGCTTCATGGCGCCGCCCAGCCGGGGCTTTCGCCTCCTGCGCGACGCGGTGTTGTCGTTGTCGCTGAGCGAAGAGTTCGTGCGCCCGCTGTATCACTGGCGCACGTCGCGTCCGCACGAGTACACCGAGTCGTTCCTGAACAGCGCCGGCGACGACGACACCCTGTTCAGGTCCGGCCCAGCGCACGGCGCGCCGCCGCAGAACATTCGCCTCTCGGCTGACGACTTCCTGCTCGACCATCTGGGCGGCGGCTTCGAGCTCATCTACTTCACCGAGGCCGCGACGATTCCCGAGCCGCTGCAAGCCGTTGTCGCCGCGACGCGCGCGCGGGGCGTTCCCCTGCGCGTGATCGCCGTCGGTGCCGACCACCCGGTGTCCGGCGCCGACCTGACCTTTGCCGACAGCGATGGCCACTTCCGCAGCCGCTACGGCGTGCAGACGAGCGGCGCGGGGTATCTGCTGCGTCCCGACCAGCATGTCTGCGCGCGCTGGCTGACGCTTGACGCCACCCGCCTGAACGCAGCCCTCGACACCGCCTTGCCTCACTAAGGAGAGCCCGATGACTGCCACAAAGAAAGCCCTGACCATCCCCGGCCTGGAAGCCGTCTACGACGCGCTGGCCAGCGCGATCGATGAGGCCGGCGCCGACAAGACCGAGCTGTTCCTGGTCAAGCTCGCGCTGCTCAACGCCAATGCGCTTGGCCACCCTGAGCGGTTCCAGCAGCACCTGCAGGCCGCGTTGCGGGACCTGTGATGCGCCGCGGACAGCAAATCAATACACCGAGGAATTCGCCATGCTGATCAACAAGATTCACCACGTTGCCTACCGCTGCACCGACGCCAAGCAGACAGTCGAGTGGTACCAGAAGCACCTCGACATGAAGTTCGTTCTGGCGATCGCCGAGGACGAGGTGCCGTCGACCAAGGCACCCGATCCCTACATGCACGTCTTTCTCGATGCTGGGCAGGGCAATGTCCTCGCCTTCTTCGAGCTGCCCGGCCAACCGCCGATGGATCGCGACCACAACACGCCGGCGTGGGTGCAGCACCTGGCCCTGGAGTGCAACTCGGTGGAGACGCTCATCGCTACCAAGCAGCGCCTGGAAGCGGCTGGCATCGAGGTGCTCGGTCCGACCGACCACACCATCTTCAAGTCGATCTACTTCTTCGACCCGAGCGGCCACCGCGTGGAACTCGCGGCCAATACGGGTACGCCGGAGATGATGAAGAAGCTCGACGAGGTCAAGTGGGACATGCTTGATGAGTGGGCCAGGACCAAGCGGGCGCCCAAGCACGCGGCGTGGATGCACGACGGCAGCTTTGCCGCAGCGGCACGCTGAGGACGCCATGACATCGCTGAATGAAACCCACGACCCGGCGCTGCGCAGCTGGGTCGCGTCGGCCCAGACGGCCGACACCGAGTTCCCGATCCAGAACCTGCCTTTGGCGGTGTTCCGGCGGCGCGGCACGAACGAGGTCTTCCGCGGTGGCGTGGCCATTGGCGAGCAGATCGTCGATCTCGCTGCTGCGCTCGCCCGCGGTGTCTTCGAGGGCGACGCCGTGCAACCGGCCGAAGCCGCGGCCGGTGATTCGCTCAACGCGCTGATGGCACTCGGCCCAGCGGCCTCGTCGGCGTTGCGCAGGGCGCTGTCTCGCGCCCTGCGCGAAGGCTCGCGCGCACGCGCGCTGATGGAGCCCTGCCTCGTCGCGCAGGCCGATGCCGAATACACGCTGCCGGCGCGCATTGGCGACTACACCGACTTCTACACGGGCATCCACCACGCGACAACGGTGGGCAAGCTGTTCCGCCCAGACAACCCACTGCTGCCGAACTACAAGTGGGTTCCGATCGGCTATCACGGTCGCGCCTCGTCGATCGTGGTCAGCGGCACCCCGATCCGCCGGCCGTCGGGCCAGACCAAGGGCACGGCCGAGAAGCCGCTCTTCGGCCCGAGCCAAAAGCTCGACTACGAGCTCGAGCTCGGCTTCCTGATCGGCGCGGGCAATGTTCTCGGCGAGCCGATCGCCATCGAGGAAGCCGAACGACACCTTTTCGGCGTGGCGCTGTTCAACGACTGGTCGGCGCGCGACATCCAGCCTTGGGAATATCAGCCGCTCGGGCCCTTCCTGTCGAAGAACTTCGGCAGCACGCTGTCGCCCTGGGTGGTGACGATGGAGGCGCTGGCGCCGTTCCGCGCATCGCTCACGCGGCGGTCCGACGACCCGGATCCGCTCCCGTACCTGTACGCGGTACAAGACCGCGCGCGCGGGGCGCTCGATGTCGAGCTCGAAGTCTGGCTGCAGACCGCTGCGATGCGCGAGGCAGGCCAGAGCGCAGTGCGGCTGACCCGCAGCAATACAAGCGAGGCGGCCTACTGGACGCCGGCGCAGCTAGTCGCGCATCACACCTCGGGCGGTTGCAACCTGCAGCCGGGGGACCTGTTCGGCTCGGGCACGCTGTCGGGGCCGGATCCCGATCAGGCGGGTTCGTTGCTGGAACTGACACTAGGCGGCAAGGAGCCGATCACGCTGCCCAATGGTGAGACCCGCAGCTTTCTGGCGGACGGTGACACGCTCACGTTGCGCGGCTTCTGCGAGCGAAGCGGTGCGCGTCGCATAGGTTTCGGCGCTTGCAGCGCCACCGTGTTGCCCGCGCGCGCTCTCGGTGAGTAAGCACGTCGCGCGAGCGCTCCTCTACGCCACGTGCCCTTCTCATGAAGGAAGGAACTCGAGTCCGAACTTCGTCGCGACGGCCCTCGCTTCGTCGGAGGCTGCTCGCGTCGGGCTGCCGGTATCCAACATCGTCACTTCGGCGAGCATGGCATCGAAGATGCCGCCGGGCGAACTGATGATGATCTGGCGCCCTGTCTCGGGACCCGTGCTGACGAAGCCATGTGGCGTTCCTCGCGGCACAAACACCACGTCGCCGGGCCCCAGCTTGAGCAGCGTGCCGTCGAGCCGAAAGTCATAGTGGCCTTCGCAGATGACGAACGTCTCGTCGTACGTCGGGTGTCGATGGTGGCCCGCGCCAGATCCGGGCGGCTCGATCGCTTCACAAACGGTGTAGGCGTTCCAGCCCTCGGTCGCGGTCGTCTTGAAGGTCATGCTCATCCGTCCGAGCTCGTAAGTCGTGCCTTCACCGGGACGAAAATGCCTGGGCCGTGGCGCGCTTTCCATGCTGATCCCTTTCGCGTGCGAATCGAAGGTGATTCACGACTCGGGCAGTGTCGCCCAGAACGCGCAGGCAGCATAGAGAGTCAACGACCGATTCGCTTTCGGGACCGCCCGGCCAGGCCTGCACCCCGAGCTACAAGGTTCTCGTCACCAGTCGTGCCGGCCATTGCCCCGCGGCCTGCGGAACCTGTGTGCGGCATGGACTAGCTTTGCCACTGCTCGAGCGGAACGGCGGCGGGCGCAGCAGGTCCAAGCAGCTTTCTTCCATCGGAGGTCACATGTCACAGTATTTCGACGCCATTGTTATGCCTGTACCAAGGGCCAACCTCGATGCCTACAAACGGATGTCCGAGGAATGGGGCAAAGCCCACCTGCGCCACGGTGCGCTTTACTACTCCGACTCAATCAGCGACGACGCGCAGCCCGGCAAGGTCACGTCGTTTCCGCAGGCCGTGCAGCTCAAGGACGGCGAAGTGATTGCGTTGGCGTGGGTCGTGTATCAGAGCAAGGAGGATCGCGACCGCATCAACAAGGCCGTGATGGAGGACCCGCAACTCAAGGAGTCGATGGACCCCTCCAAGATGCCTTTCGACGGCAAGCGCATGTTCTGGGGTGGCTTCGAGTCCATCATCGGCCTCGCCGGAGGCCATTGAGATCTCGTCGGGGTCGGCCGCGCCAGTTCGCAGCTTCCAACACCGAAGACCGAACTGGCGTTCGCCGATGAAGCATCGGTTGTGGTCCGTGCAGCACTTTCGGGCGTCAGTCACCGCAGTTCGCACAGCCCCGCTGCATCTGCACCGGCGGGCATTTGACCGAGCCATACGAACAGAATACGCAGCAGTCTCCGGCCTTGGGCCGCAGCATCGCCTTGCACTGCTTGCACACATAGAAGAACTGGCAGGCATCGATGGGCATGAGTTCATGCTCCGCGTGCCCGCACTGGGGGCAAGTCAAGATCGAATCGAGCACGGGTCCGGTCGCTGACGTCATTGATGCACCTTCAAAGGGTGGCCGGCATCGATCTTGGCCTTTGCCGGCGCCAAAGGCGGTGGTCTTGCCGGCAATCGACGAACTGCGCATGGATATTCCTCCTGCGCGCGTCTTGCGTTGAAAGTGGTACCAAGCCTGTACATCTTGTCTCGTGTCTGAAGCCTTGAATGTCTGTATGATGCGCGTCATGCGAATTACAAAGCGCAACGCGAGAACGGCGGCCAAGGAAGCCTCACATGATCGAATCGTGGCGGCCGCCGCCCGCGCAATCCGTCGCAGTGGCTACGACGGAACGGGTGTCGCCGAGATCATGAAGGAGGCAGGCCTGACTCACGGTGCTTTCTACGCCCACTTTCCATCCCGCGAGGCCATGTTGGCCGAGGCAGCGGCTCGCGCGTGCGCGGAGTCGGCGGCTGTGGCGGCGGAAGTCATTGCGAGGGTACCGCCTGACCAGGCTCTGGCCTCCATGCTGGGGATGTACCTCTCGCCGGAGCATCTGGAGCAAGTGGAGACGGGCTGCCCGCTGGCCTCTCTGGGCTCGGAGACGGCACGCCAGACGCCCGAAGTGCGCCGGGCGACCACCCGGCACATCAAGGAAATGATCGACCTGCTGGCCCGCCAGTCGCCAGACTGGGGGCAGCACGGCGCCCACGAGAGGGCGCTCGTGACGCTTTCCATCATGGTGGGCGCCGTGATGCTGGCTCGCGCGGTCGATGAACCCGGCCTCTCGGACAACCTGCGCGAAGCGGCACTCAAGCATCTGGCCTCGATCGGGCACTGAGCCTTGGATGCCTACAGCCTTCTTCGTTCGTCATTACACATGATGCTAATCATGCGAACAAGGTCCAATCCGTCTTTCAAGCGCTGCTGGCTCGCTCAGCCCTCGACTTTCGCAACCCCACAGCCCCACGGAGAAGCATCATGAACATGAAGAACCAGAGCAACAAGGTCGCCCTTGTGACAGGTGCCTCATCGGGCATTGGACAAGCCACTGCGGAGTTGCTGGCAAACGCTGGCTACACGGTTTACGGCACGAGTCGACGCGGCGGCGGTGCAACCGGGAGAGCGTTCGAGATGCTGACCCTGGACGTGACCAGCGATGCATCCGTCGCCGATGCCGTCACGCAGTTGATGCAGCAGGAGGGGCGTATCGACCTCCTCGTGAACAATGCCGGCTTCGGGGTCGCTCCTGCCGGGGCAGAGGAGAGCTCGATCGAACAGGCGCAGTCGATTTTCGACACCAACTTCTTCGGCATCGTGCGGATGACGCGCGCCGTCCTCCCGCACATGCGCAAACAGGGTGCCGGGCGCATCATCAACATCGGCTCGGTGCTGGGTCTGTTGCCCATGCCGTACGGCGCGCTCTACGCCGCGACGAAGCATGCGATCGAAGGCTACTCCGAGTCGCTCGACCATGAGTTGCGTACGAGGGGCATCCGGGTCACGGTCATCGAGCCCGCCTACACCAACACGCCGTTCGACGCGAACTTCCTGCAGCCCGACGCCAAGCTCGATGTGTACCGGGAGGCTCGCGCTGCCGTCGCCCAGCGCGTGAAGGAAGTGATGGCCACTGCGGACCAGCCGGGCGTCGTGGCTGAGACGGTGCTGCAAGCCGCCAACGCGGTCCGGCCGCGACTGCGCTACGCAGCCGGCGGGCTCGCTGGCCGGCTGACGTGGCTGCGCAGATTTGCGCCTGCCGGACTGATGGATGCCGGTATTCGACGCGATCTGCGACTCGATGCACCGCCGGCGGCGGTGAAATCATGAAGGCATTCGTCGTCGATCGTTATCAGAAGAAAGCCGCTCTTCGCCTGGCGCACATGCCAACTCCTGAGCCCCAGGAAGACGAGGTCCTGGTCGAGGTCCATGCCGCCGGCGTGAACCTGCTCGACGCCAAGATTCGGCGCGGCGAGTTCAAGCTCATCCTGCCTTATCGCCTGCCTCTCATCCTCGGTCACGACGTGGCGGGCGTCGTCGTCAAGGTGGGCATGCGCGTGCGCCAGTTCAAGCCGGGTGACGAGGTCTATGCCCGCGCCGATGATTTCCGGATCGGCAACGTTCGCTGAATTCGTGGCGGTCAAGGAGGCGTCCCTTGCGCTCAAGCCCAAGGGCCTGACGATGGAGGAAGCCGCTTCCATTCCGCTGGTGGGGTTGACGGCATGGCAGGCGCTCGTCGAGAAGGCCGGCCTGCAGAAGGGACAGAAGGTCTTCATCCAGGCCGGGTCGGGCGGCGTAGGCACCTTCGCCGTCCAGCTGGCCAAGTATCTGGGCGCAACCGTTGCCACGACGACCAGCACGGGCAATGTGGCGCTCGTGAAAGGCCTGGGCGCAGACGTCGTCATCGACTACAAGACCCAGAACTTCGAAGACATCTTGCGCGACTACGACGTCGTGCTGAACAGCCAGGACGGCAAGACGCTCGAGAAGTCCCTCGGCGTCCTCAAGCGCGGAGGCAAGCTGATCTCCATTTCCGGGCCTCCCGATCCTGACTTCGGCAAGGCGATCGCGGCGCCGGGCTTCGTGAAGCTCGTGATGCGGCTGTTGAGCTCAGGCATCAGGCGCAAGGCCAAGAAGCGTGGCGTCGGCTTCTCGTTCCTCTTCATGAAGGCGAACGGGAGTCAGCTCCGCCAAATTACCGACCTCTTCAATGCCGGCGTCATTCGCCCGGTAATGGACAAGGTCTATCCGTTCGCCTCAACCAACGAGGCCATGGCGTACGTCGAAGCGGGCCGCGCCAAAGGCAAGGTCGTCGTCAAGGTTCGGTAGCCACGGGAAGGCAGTCAGGTCGCGATGAGGGCACGAGCCTGAGCGGCGTTGAAGCGCTGGCTCGGCAGCGCGCCATCGCCTGGTCACCGAGCAGAGGCGCAACAAGCCAAACCCGACGCTACATCCCTGCCGGCAGGCGGATTCGAGTGACGCGAACCAGCCACGCGAAGTTCAGCCAGTCGGCAGGCCCGAACCTGATCAGCGGCCGCCTTGCCCCGAGCAGTGGTGCAGTGGAGCCTCGGCTACCGCTACGCCTTTGCGTGCAAGGCTCACACCCTGCCGCGCACCATGTCGAGCAGGCGGCCCACGATGCGCTCGCCATCGGCTCGCAGCCCGTTGTGCGCGTACTCGTTGGTGATCCAGGCACGCAACCCACGCACGCAAAGCGCGGTGTCCTCGGCAAATGACCGTTCCACGTACACGTCGTCGACGTACACCGTCGCGGCCACCGGCACCTCGTTGCGCGCGAGTCGGTCGGCGTCGTACAAGCGCGGCCAGGGATGCTGGGCCAGCAGCTGCGCGGCCTCACGGTGCGCGCGCAGCCCCGCGTAGTCGTCCCACATCCACGGAAAGACGTGCTCTGCGCTCAGCAGCTCGCCGGTCACCGCGTCCTCGGGGGCCAAGCGGTGCGCCGACCAGCGCGTGGCGCCGCCATCGGCATACGAGGACTCGTGCAGCGTCGCGTAGATCGGGTTGCGCTCCCAGGCCGACGCCTCCTGCGCGTCCCAGAGGAACGCCGCCGAACCGAAGGGCAGCTCGAGCAGGTGATGCAGCCGTTCGAACCCGCCGCTGTCGCCCAGCCACATCCCGATCTGGCGGAACCGGCGCGCCGTCAGGCGGTCGCCGTTGGGCAGGCGGATGTCCTCGTCGTCGAGCCGATGCAGGATGGTACGCAAACGATCGAGGTCGCCGGGGTATCGCGCGTGGTAGCGCTGGTTGGCTTCGCGCACGCGCGCCCAGGTGGCCGCGTAGACCTCGTCGACCGGCCGGTTGGACACCGGCGCCAGGCCGCCGGTGATCAGCACTTCCCGCAGGCCCTCGGGGGCCAGCGACAGGTAGGTGAGCGAGGTGAAGCCGCCGAAGCTCTGGCCGAGCAGGCTCCAACGCTCTACGCCGAGGTCGGCGCGGATCAGTTCGAGGTCGCGCACGATCGAGTCCGCGCGAAAGTGGGTGAGGTACTCGGCCTGCTCAGCCGGCGTTGCACCGGGAAGGACAGGTCCGACCGGCGTGGAGCGCCCGGTGCCTCGCTGATCCAGCAGCAGCACACGAAAGTCGGCCAGCGCCCGCGCCAGCCAGCCGGAGGGCGGGCTCGTGGGGCGTGTGGCCTCGAAGCCCGGGCCACCCTGCAAGAAGACCAGGTAGGGGCGATTAAGGCCGTCAGGTGCTGCCACCTCGCGGGTGAACACGCTGATCCTGCCGCGCTGCGGGTCGCCATGAACCAACGGAACGCCGTGCTCGCGCTCGGTCAACACGGCGCCGGGAATGGAGTAGGTTGTGCTCATGGCGACACGATACCCCGGGGCGGCGCGACTGGCCGGCATCAGACCTGCGTCGGTGGTACACGCGATCCTTCCCGGGAGTCCAACTATCCAGAGGTTTTTTTCGTGGGCATCTCTTGAAAGGCGGCGCCTTCGCCAGGAATCGATTCCAGGCGTTCACTCGTCGATGAACTTCCATGTGTCGGCTCCATCGAACCTGCGAACTCGCACTGACGCTATGAGCTTGGGATCGAAGTTTCCCAGGTTGACCCCATGCTTGCAGCCAGGCGTTGGCTGCAACGGCTCCCAGTGAGTGACGCAGCCACAAGTCTTGCAATGGATCGTTCGCAGGGTTTTGTCGCCCCAGATGTATTCAGCGGTGGCCTGCGGATGCCCCTCAATCGCGACGGTGCCATACTCGAAATAAACCCATGGCCCGCCGATGCGGCGGCAAAGCGAGCAATTGCAATCGGTTGCCACCTCCGGAGTGGACGGTAGCTTCATTCGAACTGCGCCGCAGTGGCACGAGCCTTCATGCATTTCGATCTCCTTTGGATGCAAGCCCTTCTGCGCCGGCTCACGAGAGGGAAGTCCTTGTAGAAGAGTCAGGCGTGACGTTCCGTTCCTTTACCCCGCTACACGGAGAAATCTATCACGCTGCACGTCGGCCTGGACCTGCACACGGACAGCGTCGACGTCACCACCGCGCAAGTCGGGCGTGACGGCGAGGCGCACCACATAGGCGCCATCGATGGGGGACCTCGTTGCGCTGAACAAGGCGCCGCGCAAGTCACCCGCAAGGGCGACCACGCGAGCCCCACCCCGGCTCATCCATTCCAGGCGCGCGACGACTATTTCGGCGCCGGAAGCAGGCGCGCCAGCAGGGCTGGAATCTCGTCCGCGGGCAGGGGCATGCTGAAGATATAGCCTTGCACCTCGGTGCACCCCTCAGCCATGATCTGCGTGAGCTGGTCATCAGTCTCGACGCCTTCGGCCGTCGTGGAGGCGCCAAAGCTGCGCGCCAATCCGCAAACTGCCCGCACGATGGCAATGCTGCTTTGACTTGTCGAAAGATCGCGAATGAAGGATTTGTCGATCTTGATCTTGTCAAAGGGGAAACTGCGCAAATAGCTCAGGCTCGAATAGCCCGTTCCAAAATCGTCCATCGATATCTTCACGCCGAGCTCTCCAAGCTGGCTGAGAAGCGCACGATTTGCCTCGCTGTCCTGCAGAAAGATCGATTCCGTGATTTCCAACTCCAGCCTGCTTGGCGGCAGCCTGGAGGCGGCAAGCGCATCCTTGACTGCAGAAACCAAATGCCCGCTCTTGAACTGCGCAGGAGAGAGATTCACGGCGACCGAGATCTGTTGCGGCCAACCTACTGCCTCTGCGCACGCGCGTTGGAGAACCCTCTCGCCGATGACGCCAATCAGTCCGATTTCTTCGGCCAACGGGATGAATGTGTTCGGTGGCACAAATCCGCGATGCGGATCGTTCCAACGTGACAGGGCCTCGAAGCCACTGATTCGACCGGTCCGCAGATTGACCAACGGCTGATAGTGAATCTCGAGAGCGTCTTGCTCGACAGCTGCACGCAAGGCGACCTCGAGATCCCGGCGCTCCTGCACCTGCCGATCGAACTCCGGCTCGAAGAACCGGAACCGACCACGCCCATCAGCCTTGGCTCGATACATCGCCAAGTCCGCGGCTCTGAGCAGCTGAGCGGAATCCTGATAGTCGCCGTCTGCGACGGCAATGCCTATGCTTGCGCTAATGACAAGCCTCTGGTCATCGATGCTGAATGGCGTACCAATGAGTTCAATCAAGCGCGTGGCGAGTGCCGTGGCTTCCTTCGGTTGCTCATTGCCAAATTGAATGACGGCAAATTCATCGCCGCCAAGTCGTCCAATCTTGTCGCTTTCACGAAGGGCATTTCGCAAGCGGTACGCCAGGTGCTTGAGCAAGGAATCTCCCGTCCCGTGCCCAAGAGTGTCGTTGATGGTCTTGAAGCCATCCAGATCAATGAACAGGACCGCCAGATCACCTCCGTGACGCTGCCTCTGCTCAAGCGCATCGCTGAGCTGTTCGTGGAACAGCAACCGATTGCCAAGGCCCGTCAGCGGATCGTGGTGCGCCAGGTGCACGATCGTTGCTTGCGTCCTCTCGCGCTGCTCCATCTCGCTTCGAAGCTGCTGATTGGCTTGAACGAGGTCCTTCGTACGGGCTTCAACACGGCACTCGAGTGCCTCGTTTGCGCGGGAAAGCTCCTCATTCATCTGGTGAATCTTTTCCTCCGCTCGCTTTCTGTCGAGCTGCGTGATGACGCGAGCCAGCGCAATGGAGAAGTCGACCGGCTTGGTGATGTAATCGTTGGCGCCGTGGTTCAACGCTTCAACGATGTCTTCGCTTTGGCTCTTGGCAGTCACCATGATGACAGGCAAGATTCCAGGCGAGTATTTCGAGCGAATGCGCGTCAGAACCTCGAGCCCGCTGATGTCAGGCATCATCATGTCCAGAAGGACAAGGTCGAAGACTTCTCGCTCTATCAAATCCAGTGCTTGAACACCGCCGTCGGCCTCGGTCGCGCAGAACCCATGACGTTCGAAGCGGCGCCTGAGAATCTCGCGGTTATCGCGCACATCGTCGACGATAAGAAGCCGCACCTTGCCGACGTTCGCCGGGTTGTGCTTGTCGTCGCGTGAATGACCGATCGCCGGGATCTCGGCGCTTCGACTCGGGACTGCGTAGTTGGTGTGCATTTGTGGTCACCCATCCTCAGGCGGCTAGCATCCGGAATTGCATGGTGGCGTCTGAACGTTCCTCGACGCCGCTCGATTGCCTCGGCAAAGTGACCGTGACCGTGGTTCCCAGACCCAGCTGGCTGTGAACGGCAAGCTTGCCGCCCATCAATTGGCAGTACCGATATGCCAGCGGAAGCCCGAGCCTGACTTCGTCGCCGTATTTGCTTGCGGTTTCGTCTTCGGACCTGCCAAAGGTCTCGAACAAGCTCGCCATTTGCGTCTGTGCGATCCCGATTCCGGTGTCCTCGATCGACACGATCCATGCGTCGTCCCGCGGCGCAGCCGATAACGTAATGTGGCCGTTCTTCGTGAACTTCGCGGCATTGCTCAAGAGGCCCTCGACAACGCGCTGCAATTTCTGCGAATCGCAGGAGATCCACCCCGCAGGAGGCGGCTGCACGATCAACTTGTTCCCACTTGCTTCAATCGATGCGCGAAATTGCGAGACCAATCCGTCGAAGAAATCGGCAAAGTCGAATTCCTTGATGCGAAGTTCTACCTTGCCGGCTTCCAGCTTCGACAATTCGAGGAGGTCTTCGATCAGCCCGAGCAACCTGTAGCCGGCGCTTCTGATCGAGTTCAGGTCCTTGCACTCCTGAGTTTCCGTCCCGTCGACGTCCTCGATGAGGTCTTCGCTGTACCCGATGATCGCGTTGAGCGGATTCTTCAATTCATGACTCATCTTGGCCAGGAATTCGGACTTTGCCAGCAGAGCGCGTTGTGCCTGGCCAGTTGCATCTCGAAGCTGCCGTTCCGTCGCCTCATGGCGCTGAACTTCCTGCTCGAGTTCGCCCTGGGAAGATACGATGCTCGCAAAATACAGCGCCATCATCGAGACGTAGACGCTGGCGCAAAGGGTCGATACCAAGCCGAGGATGACCAGGCCGTGGGGCGCCACGGTCTCGCGAAACCCCATCGTGCTGTACACACCATAGAACAGCGCGAGGTTGGCGACGATCAGGACTGCGACGATGATTCTGGTCGAGCGCTCGGGCAAGTAGAAGAAGGCGAGAAGCGGAACAGTGACCAGCCACGGCATGATCGGTGAACTGATGCCACCGTACTGGTAACAACCCCAGAAGATGCAAAACATCAGGTTTTCAATCGAGATCAGCGCCAGCGGAACGTACCAACCCGTCAATCGCAAGATGAAGGCAAAAGGCCAGAAGGCCGTGACGGCAAGAAAGAATATCCACCATGAAAGATCGGCTTCCCCTCCGACATACAGCATGGACAGGGAGATCGTGTGCCCGAGCAAGGGGCCGAAGAGATGACTGAACAGAAACATCCGCACGGCTTGCACGGTGTCCCGAGATTGCTTCAGGCGTTCTGGAATGAACCAATCGACCGACGCGTTGAGTCTCGGAACGAAATTGGTGAGCCTGTTTCGCATCGAATTCACCCGATCAGGTTGATGGGAGGCGTCACGCCACAGCGGCGATTTCCTGCGCGCAGGCCGGAAGTCGAAGAGTGAACTCCGATCCGTGACTCAGGCGACTTTCTACCGAAATTTCACCGTTGAGCAGTTGTGCGAGGTTCTGACTCACGGCGAGGCCCAATCCGGTTCCTCCATACAGGTTCGAGTTGACCTGATTGAAGCTCTTGAAAAGACTCGGAATGGACTCCGGTGGAATGCCTATCCCGGTATCTTGCACAGAGATCAGGACCTGCTCCCGATCTCCTTCTTCCAGGCGCCTTGCGTGCAGCACCACTTTGCCGTTCTTGGTGAATTTGCCCGCGTTGCCAAGGAGATTGATCAGGATCTGGCGCAATCTTGTCTCGTCGGTCTGGATCATTCCGAGTTCGTCGTGCTTCTCAAGGGCAAATGTGTTCCCGTTGTGCGAAATCAGATTTCGACACGTTGCGGACACCTCATCGAGGCATCGGTCGAGATCGACCGGCTGAAGCCTGACATCGATGTCGTCAGAGTCGATCTTCGGCATGTGGAGCACATCCGAGACCAGCGACAGGAGGTGGCGACCCGCATTGTTGATGGACTTGCAATTCATCGGCATCCACCGCCTGCCCGCTTGCTTCGGTGTCCTCCAGCAGGATTTCGCTGTAGCCGATGATGGCATTCAGCGGGGTGCGAAGCTGGTGGCTCATCTTCGCCAGGAAGATGGCCTTTGCTTCATTGGCGCGCTCTGCATCGTGTTTGGCGATTCGCAGCTTCGCCGCCGTCTCGAGATGCTTCTTGATTTCCTGTTGCAGCGCCGACTGCGCGACCATGACGTAGGCGTAGTAGATCGCCATCATCGAGTTGTAGAGCGTGGCAGCGCAGACGGAGATCATGCCGACGGTGGAAAGATCACCAATCGGCACCCGCTCGGGAAACGAGCCATTCACGAGATAGGCCGCTGCAAAGGCGGCCAGGTTGGCGCCGATGGTGCCAAGCACCAGAACGCGGCCGATCGCTCAGATAGAAGAATCCGAGCATCTGCGCTGTCAGGAACCACGGCAGGAATGGGGAACTCACTCCGCCGTAGAAGAAGGATCCGAATACGCTGATGGCGGTCAGGACGCAGAAGGAAAACAGGGCGGGTTTGAACAGGTTGCGCGCCAGCTTGAGCGCGAACGGCAAGGTCCAGAACGACCCGCACATGACGCACAGGAGCCAGAAGACCCAATCGTGCGCGGCCTGCACGCGATAGAGGTAGCCCAGGATCGCGACTGCGCTGAAGGGCCCCAGGAAGTGGCTGATGACGAAGATTCTCGCCCGCCAAAGAGTTGCGGTACTCTTTTGCAACTCGGTCGGAACGAACCAATCGACGGCGCGTATCAGGCGATCGGTGATTGCCACTTGTTGTGCCTCGCAGCGTATGAACCGACTAGGCAACCGTGACGCAGGTGCGAGCGGGGTCCGTCATGGCGGCCCGATATCGCACATGCTCGATCTGCGCGTGATCCATTGCCGTGCGCAGCTTCGAGGCCAGCGTCCGCACATTCTCGAAGGTGTGCGAGGGCATCATCTGAAGACGCAGGCGGGCGTCGCCTTTGGCGACTGCCGGATACTCGACCAGGTTGGCGATCACCTCCAACTCCGGCAGGCGCCGGCTCACCAGGCGCGCCAGGGCTTCGTCGCCGACGCGCACGGGAACGATTGGAGACGGATTGCCCATGTACTTCAGGCCTTCGGCGGACAATGCTTCGCGCAGTTGGCCGATCCCTTTCATGAGCACGGAGCGAAGATCCCGCCCCTTGTCAGACTGGACAATTTCGAATGCCTTCGTGACGGTGGCGGCCTGGACCGGCGAAAGCGCGTTCGAGAAGGTCGCCGAGCAGCCGTAGAACTTGAGATATTGCTTCACGGCCGCCGAATTGCAGGACACGAATCCGCCATTTGACGCGAACGTCTTCGAGAAGCTTCCCATGACGATGTCGATCTTGCCCAGCATGCCCTGCTCGCCAATGAACCCTTGTCCACCCGGTCCCATGGCACCGAGGTCATGCGCGACGTCGACCAGCAGTGTCGCCTCATACTCTTTGCACAGGTTCTGCAGCGCCTCAAGATCCGGCGTGTCGGAATCCATCGAGAACAGACTTTCGGTCACCACGAGGATGGCGTTTGTCGTGTCTTTCGCGCGGATTCGTTTCAGATGGCGGCGAGCGGAATCGAGGTTGAGGTGGCCGTGCAAGTGCACGTTGGAAGTCGCCGAATAGGCGCCCTCCTGCAGGCACGCATGGGAGAGTCCATCCATCACCACGTGATCGGACGGCCGCACCAGGCCCTTGATGACCCCGTAACCGGCGGCCCAACCCGTTGGATAGAGCAGCGTGTGATCGAGCCTGAGGAACTCGGAGATCGTCTGCTCCAGGCGCAGGGAGTATTTGGTGTTTCCCGCCAAGGCCGATGACCCGGCGCTGTGAACGCCGTACTCGTCGATGACCGCCTTGGCGACCTCCTTGATCTCGGGATCCGATGACAGGCCCAGATAATCCTGAGTGCCGAAGTTCAGGCCCGTGAACTTCAATCCGCTGTCGTCAACAGCCGTGCAAACGGACAAAGGTGCCTTTTGCGTCGATTTCGAATAGGGCCACAGGCGTCTTTGGCGGCGCAACTCCTGCCATTCGTAAAAGGAGCCGACTCGGGCCATCAGGTCCGTTCCCTGAAGCTCGCGAAAGTCGCGCATGCTGCCCGTGAGAGCTTGCACCGGATCAATTGTCGACATCACACTGCACTCCTTCAATATGCTCCTGACGAGCAACGTAGCGATGTTGTTGAAATTGCGATTGACCCGCTGTTGCGCCGGCCAGGCAGTCTTGGATCTTGCCCAGCAGGCGTGTCAGATCGACAGGCTTGGTATCGAAGTCGGCGCAGCCCACCTCGACGCTTTTTTCCCGATCACTCGCGAGCGCATGGGCGGTCAACGCAATGATGGGAATATGTGATGTCCTGACGTCGGCCTTGATGAGTCGGGTGGCCTGCCAGCCGTCCATCTCGCCCAAGGCCACATCCATCAGGATGACGTCGGGCATTTCCGAAACCGACATGGCAACGCCGGTAGAACCATCCGGAGCGCTGCAGACCGCGAAGCCGCGGCGTTGCAGTCGCCTGGTCAGCATGTCGCGGTTCGCGAAGCTGTCTTCGACAAGCAATATCTTCTTTGCCTGACGCTCCGGTTTGCTGTCACTGGGCAAATCGCTCATCCCGTCCCGATCGAGCGTGGTGTAAAGCGATCCCATGTGGAGTTCCCGCTTGTATGGGTCATGCACAACCAAGAATGCCGCGCGAAACACAGCCGGCCCGATTCGAATGACTTGTTCGCAGCCAGGAATTCCTGCGGGCCTGTTCGGTTTTCGGAATCTCAACAATCCTCTTGAAGGCTCCGATTGCGGATTCCTTCACGGTGAGGCAAGTTGGCCGACGCAGAAAGGTCTGCCATGCACGCACGAAGGCGTCGAATTCGTGGCGGTCGAGCTCGGACACGGCCTAGTACTGCATCGTGCCGTCGGACCCATGCAGGACGTTGTTCAAGTCAAGCGAGCGGATCTCCACCACCACCGCCTCGCCCACCAGGCTGCACGCAAGCAGCCGGCACTGACACTCAAGACCGCGGCTCAGGATCCGATAACGTCGGACGTCGTGACTTGCCGCGCGTTCCGTCGGCGGCATTGAAACGAGACTGCTACGAGACGGCTTGCAACTGTCCATGATTCAGGAGCCCACGATCGACAACGCGCACAGAGTCGAGAGAAACCGACCGGCAGCCGGTCGCGCTTTCGATGTCGAAACGGCAGATGTCGCGTTGAGTTCCGCGAGGGAGCGGGTGGCGCAACGACGGCAGTGGGCCATCGTGGCGCTGTTCGTCGGCATCGTGATGTCGCAATTGGCGCTGGGCGTGGTCACTGTCGACGTGCTGTCCGCCGTGCGCGCCTACGTCCACGGGGAGAGCCTGTGGTCGAAGGGGCAGAAGGACGCATGGTTCTATTCGACACGGTATGTCCGGACCCGCGCCGAAGAAGACTATCGGGCGTTTCACAGCGCGCTTGCCGCACCTTTGGCCGATCGCCGCGCTCGCCAGGGACTGGACCGCCCTGAGCCCGACCTCGTGCTCGTCGCGGGCGCCTTTGTCGCCGGAGGCAGCCATCCCGATGACGTGCCCGGCATGATCCGCCTGTACCGTGGGTTCCATCGTGTGCCCTTCATGGCCGATGCGATCGGCATCTGGGCCAGGGGCGACGATCGAATCGCTGAACTCGCTTCGCTCGTGGATCTGGCGCACGAACGCATCGCCGCGGGCGACTTCGATGCACCTGCCGCGCGAGCGCTGTCCACGCGCCTGCCGGCGCTCAACGCGGAACTCACCTCGCTCGAGCGACAGTTCTCGGCTCGACTGGGCATCGCGTCACGCAAGACGCAGGGCCTGCTGCTCGCCGTGAACCTGTCGCTGGCAGCCATCATGACCTTGGCAGGATTGCGATTCGCGCGCCGCACGCTGAACGAACAGGCGACGGCCTATCGAGCGCTGCGCGACAGCGAGGAGCGCCTGCAGCGTGCACTGGAAGCTTCTCGCCTCGCGCTGTGGGACTTCGACCTGACGTCCGGCCACATCTACCTGTCGGATGCCTGGTCGGAAATGCTCGGTGGGCCACGTGCACCGACCACGACGACTTTCGACGCATTGACCCGCATGGTTCCCGACGAAGATCAACCCAGGATCGCCGAGTCCATGGGCGACGCGCTGCGCGGCGTGACGTCGTGCTATTCGGTCGAACACCGTGTGGTCAAGGCCGACGGTCAGATACTTTGGATCCTCAGTCAAGGTCGCGTCGTCGATCGCGGACCCGACGGACAGGTGCGGCGGGCCGTGGGCACCAATCGCGACATCACCGAACGCAAGCAGGCCGACGCCATCCAGCGTGAACTCGAGTCGCAGTTGCGCGAAGCGCAGCGCCTCGAGGCGATCGGCACGCTGGCCGGCGGCATCGCCCATGACTTCAACAACATCTTGGCTGCGATTCTCGGCAATGTCGCGCTTGCGCAGCAAGACATCGGCGAGAGCCACAGGGCCCTGAGCTACCTGGCGCAGATCAACAAGGCTGGCCAACGCGCCAGGAATCTGGTCAAGCAGATCCTGGCCTTCAGCCGAAAACAGCCAAGCGAGCTCGCCGCCTATTCGCTGGGCCCTTTGGTGGAAGAGACGGGTGGCATGCTGCGCTCGTTGCTCGGCGGCAGCGTCGAGCTGCACCTCACGGTGCCCGATCACCCGCTGCGGGTCATGGCCGACGCGACGCAGTTGCAGCAGGTGTTGATGAACCTCGGCACCAACGCGTGGCATGCCCTGGCGGGCGCGGCGGGGCGGATAGAAATCGGCCTGGACGACATCGAATTCACAGAAATGAATGCACCGCGGCCGGCGGGCCTCTCGCCGGGCCCTCATGCCCGCCTCTGGGTGCGCGACAACGGGTGCGGCATGAGCGACGAGACACGCCAACGCATCTTCGAGCCGTTCTTCACGACCAAACCCGTCGGCGAGGGAACCGGTCTCGGCCTCGCCGTCGCGCGTGGCATCGTGGAGACGCATGGCGGTGCGATCACGGTCACGACGGCGCCTGGAAAAGGGTCGACCTTCGAGCTCTTCCTTCCTCTGGTCGACGAGGCGAGTGCGCCCATGCCGCTGGAGTCGACCAGGGCGCAGCCGCCGCGCGGCAGCGGTCAACACGTGCTCTATGTCGACGACGACGAGATGATGGCGCTGCTGGTTCAGAGCCTGCTGCAGCGGCTGGGCTACCGCGCGACCTGCACGCTGGACGCGCGCGAAGCGCTTGCCATCGTGGCACGCGATCCGCAGAGCATCGACCTGGTCGTCACGGACTTCAACATGCCCAAGTGCTCCGGGCTCGACGTGGCGCGCGCCGTCTCCCGTTTGCGGCCGAACCTGCCGGTGGCCATCAGCTCCGGCTACATCTCGGACGAACTGCGCGCGAACGCCCAGGAGCTCGGCGTGCGCGCCGTGATGGAGAAGGAACACACCTTCGAGAATCTCGGCTCGTTGGTGCACGCGGCGCTGGCCACGGACGAAGCGACGCGTCCGGGCTGAAGGAAATCTGCGTGGACCGCCGGAAGGGCGGTCGATGACACAGGTCGCCCGCTGCTGGCCGAACGCACGGGCCTTGCGCTCGGGCCCCCAGGAACGAACTCGACTGCGTCCAGAGCGCGGAGCCGATCATCGCGCGCCGGGCGCATCCTGAGCGATGTGGCGCCACCGAAGGCGATGCCCGGCGGGCTAGACTTCCCCGGCCATGGACCGATTCCTCGCCATCGATGCATTCGTCCGCGTTGCCGAGACGCAGAGTTTTGCCGAAGCGGCGCGCCAGATGCGTGTGTCACGTTCGGTCGTGACGACGCGCATCCAGCAACTCGAGGGCTTCGTCGGCGCGCCGCTCTTCCATCGCAACACCCGAAGCGTGCGTCTGTCGGAACTCGGACAGGCGTTTCTTCGCGACTGCATCGAGCTGATGGGCCGAACCAACGAAGTGGTCGATCAGATGCGTGAAGTCACGACCTCGCCGGTCGGGCGGCTGCGAGTCCATGCGTTGCCGGGTTTCGTTCTGGGCCATCTCGCGCAGTTGCTGCAGCAGTTCCAGTCACGCTACCCGCAGATCGTGCTCGACATGGTCGTCAGCGATGCCGCGCTCGACCCGGTCAAAGAGGGCTTCGACTGCGCGCTCCAGATCTTTCCGCCACGCTCCGAGGAACTCGTGTCCCAGCGCCTGTTTCCGGTGCGTCGGGTCTTCTGCACCACGCCGGCCTACCTGCGCCAGCATGGGTGGCCGCGTCACCCGCGCGACCTGCTCGGACATCGCATCGGGTGGTATTCGGGTTACCCAACGCGCGAGAAGCTGGCCTTTCATGGCACCCGCGACACCGTGCAACTCGAACTCAAACCAGTTCTGCTGACCAACAGCGTTCACCTGCTGCGCGAGTACGCGCTCGAACATGCCGGCATCGTGTGCGTGCCTACTCTCGTTGCGGCCGACGCCATCCTCGACGGACGGCTGCAACTCGTGCTGCCGGACTACCCGTTGAGCGCGTTCTGGCTCTCGGTGTTCTACCCGACCACCGTGCGCAGCGCGCTCAAGCTGAAGTTGTTCCTGGACATGCTCAAGCACAACTTCGCGGGCGTGCCGCCGTGGGATCAGGCGCTCTTCGACCGCCACCTATTGTCGAGTGCATTGATCGAATGACGGGCCGAGACCGCTCTTTTATGGGGTAAACCCGCAGGATTGTTCTCGATCGCCGAACAATGCACTCGGCATCTGGCGTCTACCGACTGCGTGGTCCGGCTCCTAGACTGACATCATTCTCGGCGCACAAACAGGAGACGTGATGCCAGCCACCGCGTACCAGACCCAATTCGGATCGCTCGACCACTTCGAGAAGGGCGGCGTGCAGATCATCGACGACAACGTCAAGCACTATGCCTTCTCCAACTGCTTCGAAATCGCCTCCAGGGCCAGGCCCTTCGAGCGGGTGGTCTTCGGCCAGAACCAGATCTATGTGCTCGAAGCCATGCGCGCCGAGGGCCAATCGCCCTGGTACACCTGCGCGCACGACGAGTTCGCGCTGTGCATGGATGGCGAGGTCGAAATCCACTTCGTGAAGATCGGGGCCGAACAGGCCGTGCCCGATGTGGAGCATTTCGGCGCCGTCCTGGTCAAGGGCGAACCGCAGGGCGCCAGCATGGGCTGGCTGAAGATCCGCCGCGGCCACCAGGCACTGCTGCCCAAGAACACGGCCTACCGCTTCAAGAGTGCCAGGCCTTCGGTCGTGATCATCCAGACCTGCAAGGGCGAACTCAGCGTCGAACGCTGGGCCGACATCTGCCAAACCGCCTGAACCCTGGGCAGCACTCAAGGAGAAGCAAATGAACGCACCCGCCGATGTCGCCAAGGTCATCGCCTCGCGACCCGATGCCACGCTGGGCTACAGGAGTTTCACCCTGGGCAGCTTCAAGTTCCGCCGTGACGAGTACTTCGCCCACATCGAGTGGACGACGCGCGACGGTCGCCCGCTGAGTCACACGATGGACGTGGGCAACTACCTGCGCGCACTGATGCGCGACGTGGCATGGGGCTTCTTTTACGGCTGGGTCAATTTCGATCACGTCATCGGCACCGTCAATCGCTACAAGACGGTGGACCTCTTCGCGGGCAGCTACAACGAGACCATGAAGGCGGCCAAGGTCGACCTGCTGGAGAACTTCCCGACCGAGCAGATCGGCAACACCTTCAAGGAGATGCTCGACGACTGGACCAACGAGACCTTCGACCCCTTCTGCGCGCCGCAGGAGACCGGCTCGCCCTATGGACGCAAGAACGGCAACAACACCGCCCGGATCACCAGGGCGCGCGAACTGGCCACCCGATGTGTCGGGCTCAAGGACGACCTGCCGTTGCGCACCGATGCGCGCGGCGCACCCGTCAACCGGGCGTTTGCCGACGTGCCGCAGGACCAGCCCGAGCTGCACCCCGAGCCGGGATTCGAGAACGAAGTGCACGCCTTCAACCTGTTCGCCTTCCTCTCGCGCAGTCAGGTGACCTGGAACCCGAGCTTCACCAGCGTCGTGAAATACAGCTTCATGTGCCCGACGACCGAGGAGCACATCCTGCCCATCGTGCACGGCAACGACCGCGTCGAATGGTTCTTCCAGATGACCGACGAGATCCACTGGGACTGCGCACACAAGGAGTCGGGCAAGCCGCTGGCCCGAGTGATCATGAAGGCGGGTGACATGGCGGCCATGCCGGCCTACTGCCGCCACCAGGGCTACAGCCCCAAGCGCAGCATGCTGCTCGTGTGGGAGAACGGCAGCCCGAACCTCGTCTACGAGATCCAGAAGGGCGAGGCGCCCGAGGTCCCCGTGCAGTTCTGACGCCCCACGGCGCTCCCGCCGGTGGAGCGCCTCCCTTCAGGAGACCATCATGGACCTCGCGGACATCCAGGCCGCGGCGGGGCTTCGCCTGCCCATCCGCCACCAGCTCTTCATCGACGGCCGCTTCATCGATGCCGAAAGCGGCGAGACGCTCGCGACGCTGAACCCGCACGACAACAGCGTCATCGCGAATGTCGCGATGGCCGGCCGGCCCGATGTCGACAAGGCGGTGGAGGCCGCAACGCGCGCGTTCCCGGCGTGGGCCCGCATGGCGGCAGCCGAGCGCGGGCGCATCCTGCTGAAGTTGGCCGACCTGATCGAAGCGAACACCGAGGAGCTGGCGCGCCTGGAAAGCCTGGACACCGGCCATCCGCTGAAGGACAGCCGCGCGCTCGACGTGCCGCGCACCGCGGCGTGCTTTCGCTATTTCGGCGGCATGGCCGACAAGTTCCAGGGCGACGTGGTTCCGGTCGAAGCCGGTTTCCTGAACTACCTGTTGCGCGAACCGGTGGGCGTGGTCGGCCAGGTCGTGCCCTGGAACTTCCCGCTCATGTTCACGAGCTGGAAGATGGCGCCGGCGTTGGCAGCGGGCAACTGCGTCGTGCTCAAGCCCGCTGAAATCACGCCGCTGTCGACGCTGAAGATCGCCGAGCTGATGAGCCAGGCCGGCATGCCCGATGGAGTCGTCAACATCGTGCCTGGCCTGGGCCAGGTCGCGGGCCAGTACATGGCCGAGCACCCGGACATCGCCAAGATCGCCTTCACCGGCAGCACCGCCACGGGGCGACGCATCGTCGCTGCCAGTGCCGGCAACCTGAAGAAGGTGCAGCTGGAACTCGGCGGCAAGGGCGCCAACATCGTCTTCGAAGACGCCAACCTGACCGCCGCCGTGAACGGCAGCGCCTGGGCGATCTTTCACAACCAGGGTCAGGCCTGCATCGCCGGCAGCCGACTGATGCTGCACGAACGCATCGCCGACGAGTTCCTGGATCGCTTCGCCACCTTGGCGCGCAGCATCCGCCAGGGCAACCCGCTGGACGAACGCACCGAGATGGGCCCGCTGACGAGCGCGCAGCACCGCGATCGCGTGCTGGCCTATGTCGACATCGCGCGCGACGAGGGCGGCCAAGTGATCGCGGGGGGCAAAGCGCCGTCCGATCCGGCATTGGCCCAGGGCTGCTATGTCGAGCCGACCATCGTCAAGGCGCGCACGCCGCGCGACCGCATCGCCCAGGAGGAGGTCTTCGGCCCCTTCGTCACGGTGTTGACCTTCAAGGACGATGCGCAGGCACTGGCCATCGCCAACGGGACCGACTACGGCCTGGGTTCAGGACTGTGGACCCGCGATCTGCAGCGCGCACACAAGCTGGCGCGCGAGCTTCACGCTGGCATGGTGTGGATCAACAGCTACAAGCGCGTCAATCCGGGCTCGCCGTTCGGCGGCGTCGGCCAGAGCGGTTACGGGCGCGAGATGGGTTTTGACGCGATGCGCGAGTACACGCAAGTCAAGAGCGTCTGGGTGAACGTCGACGCGCAGATCCCGCCCTGGTACCCACGCTGATCGCAACCAGATCGCGACATGCAAGCGTTCGTCTACACCGCCAACCCGTCGCGCGTTGTCTTCGGCCCCGGCGCGCTGCAGCAACTCGGCGACGAGATCGAGCGCCTGGGCGCGCACCATGCACTGGTGCTGAGCACCCCGGAGCAACGACCCTCTGCCGAGCGGGTGGCCGAATTGCTGGGCCCGCGCGCCGTTGGCATCTTCGCGCAGGCGCTGATGCACGTGCCGATCGAGACGGCGCACACTGCCCGCGACGAGGCGCGCCGGCTGGGCGCCGACTGCGCGGTGGCCATCGGCGGCGGATCGACCACCGGCCTGGGCAAGGCTATCGCGCTTGATGCAGGGCTGCCCATCCTGGCCATCCCGACCACCTACGCCGGCAGCGAGATGACGCCGATCTACGGCCTGACCGAAGGTGGCGTCAAGAAGACCGGCCGGGATGCTCGCGTGCTGCCGCGCACCGTGATCTACGACCCCGAGCTGTCGCTGACCCTGCCGCTGCGCTTGACGGTCACCAGCGCGCTCAATGCCATCGCGCATGCGGCCGAGGGGCTGTATGCGCATGACGGCAATCCGGTCACGGCCCTGATGGCCGAGGAAGGCATCCGTGCGCTCGCCGGTGCCCTGCCGCGCCTGTGGGTCGACTCCGCAGACCTCGACGCTCGCGGCGACGCGCTGTACGGCGCGTGGCTTTGCGGCAGCGTGCTCGGCAGCGTGGCCATGGGCCTGCACCACAAGCTGTGCCATACGCTGGGTGGCAGCTTCAACCTGCCGCATGCCGAGGTGCACACCGTGATCCTGCCGCATGCCATGGCCTACAACGCCCCTGCCGCGCCGCAGGCAATGCGGCGCATCGCGAACGCGCTGAAGGCCGGCGACGGCCCGCGCGGGCTGTTCGAGTTGGCGCAAGCTCACGGAGCTCCGACGTCGTTGGCGGCGATCGGCATGCCCGCCGATGGACTCGACCGAGCCGCCGACCTGGCCGTGGCCAACCCCTACCCCAACCCGCGGCCGCTGGAGCGGGCCGCCATTCGCTCCCTGCTCCAACGGGCCTTCGAGGGCCTCCCACCACAACACTGACCACCGGAGACTCCCATGACACTGAACCGTCGCCACTTCGTGCAAGGCTCGGCCGCGCTGGCCGCCGCATCGGCAGCCCCTCTGCTGTGGGCGGCCGACAAGATCAAGATCGGCTACGTGTCACCGCAGACCGGACCGCTGGCACCTTTCGGCGAGAGCGACAAGTGGGTCATCGACCGCATGGCCGAGGCGTTCAAGGGCGGCCTGAAAGTGGGCGGCAAGACCTTTGCCGTGGAGATCGTGCTGAAGGACAGCCAGTCCAACCCCAACCGCGCCGGCGAAGTCGCCAACGACCTGATCCTGAAGGATCGCGTGGCGCTGATGCTGACCGCCGGCACGCCCGAGACCGCGAACCCGGTCAGCGATGCGTGCGAGCTCAACGAGGTGCCCTGCATCAGCAGCGTGGTGCCCTGGCAGCCGTGGTTCTTCGGCCGCAAGGGCGATCCCGCGAAGGGCTTCGCCTGGACGTACCACATGTTCTGGGGCCTCGAAGACGTCATCGCCAACTACACCAATGGCTGGAAGAGCGTCGCCACGAACAAGAAGGTGGGCGGCCTGTTCCCGAACGACGGCGACGGCAACGCCTGGGGCGACAAGGAGCTCGGGTTTCCGAAGCCGCTGGCGGCCATGGGCTACTCGCTCACCGACCCGGGCCGCTTCCAGAGCGGCACACAGGATTTCAGCGCCCAGATCGCCGCATTCAAGCGCGAGGGTTGCGAGATCGTCACCGGCGTCGTGATTCCGCCCGACGCCAAGACCTTCCTGACCCAGGCACGCCAGCAAGGCTACAGGCCCAAGGTCATCACGCTGGGCAAGGCGTTGCTGTTCCCCGGTGCGATCGAGGCGCTCGGCGAGCTGGGACAGGGTCTGTCGACGGAAGTCTGGTGGAGCCCTTCGCATCCGTTCACATCCAGCCTGACCAGGCAGAGCGCAGCCGCCCTGGCCGGCGCCTACGAGGCCAGCACGAAGAAGCAGTGGACGCAGCCCATCGGCTTCGCGCATGCGCTGTTCGAGGTGGCGGCGAACGCACTGCAGCGGGCCCGGTCGACCAAGGCGGCCGACGTGCGCGACGCCGTTGCGGCGACCTCGATGGCCACCGTGGTCGGACCCGTCAAGTGGGGCGGACAAGGGCCGTTCAAGAACGTCAGCAAGACGCCATTGGTACTGGGCCAATGGGTCAAGGGCAGGAAGAACCCCTTCGACCTCGTGATCGTCGACAACCAGGCGGCGCCGAACATCCCGACCGGAGGCAAGCTGGCGCTGCTCTGACCCTTTCCCACGGCCATGGCCCTGCTTGCGCTGCACGACGTGCACAAGTCCTACGGGGCCGTGAAGGTCACCGACGGCATCAGCTTGTCGGTGGCCGAAGGCGAAACGCTCGGCATCCTGGGACCCAACGGAGCCGGCAAGACGACCCTGTTCAACCTGATCAGCGGTGACGTGCGGGCCGACGCCGGCCGCATCGAGTACGCCGGCCAGGACATCAGCGGGCTCAAGCCGCACCGGCGCTGCCACGCCGGCATCGGCCGCAGCTACCAGGTGCCGCAGCCTTTCGGGGCCATGAGCGTGTTCGAGAACCTCGTCACTGCCGCCTGCTTCGGTGCCGGCGAAGGCGAGCGCCAGGCCTGGGCCACGGCCTACGAAGTGCTCGAGACGACCGGCCTGCTCGGACAAGCCAACAAGCCCGCCGGCTCCCTCACGCTGCTCAACCGCAAGCGGCTCGAACTGGCGCGCGCTCTGGCCACTCGCCCGAAGCTGCTGCTGCTCGACGAGATCGCAGGGGGCCTGACCGAACATGAGGCGCATGAACTGGTCGACGAACTGCGCCGCATCAAGGCCAGCGGCGTGACGATGTTGTGGATCGAGCATGTCGTGCATGCGCTGCTGTCGGTGGCCGACCGCCTGTTCGTCATCAACTTCGGGCAGCCGCTGGCCGAAGGCGATCCGCAGACGGTGATGAATGACCCGGAAGTTCGGCGCGTCTACATGGGCCTGGAGTCATGAAAGCGATCGTCGAGACTTCCGGCCTGGAGGCCTTCTACGGCGATGCCCAGGCCCTGTTCGGCATCGACTTTCGACTCGCCGAAGGTGAAGTGGTGGCCGTGATCGGGGCCAATGGCGCGGGCAAGAGCACGCTCCTGAAGTGCCTGACGGGGCTGCTGAAGGTGCGGCGCGACAGCGTGCGCTTCGATGGCCAGGCCACCGGCGGCCTGCCGCCGGGCGACATCGTCAGGCGCGGCCTGGCGATGGTGCCCGAGGGCCGGCGCCTGTTTCCGTCGCTGACGGTGGAAGAGAACCTGCTGATGGGGGCCTTCGCCTCGCGACCGGGACCGTGGAATCTGCAGCGCCTGTACCAGATGTTCCCGCTCTTGCGCGAAAAGCGCCGCAATCCGGGTACGGCGCTGTCGGGCGGGCAGCAGCAGATGGTGTCGATCGGCCGCGCGCTGATGAGCAACCCGCGCGTGTTGCTGTGCGACGAGTTGTCGCTCGGGCTGGCGCCGATCGTCATCAAGGAGATCTACGACGCGCTGCCGGCCATCACGGGCGAGGGCATGAGCGTGGTCATCGTCGAGCAGGACGTGACCGTCGCGCAGCGCGTATCGAGGCGCATGGTCTGCCTGCAGGAGGGGCGCGTCTCGCTCGAGGGCGCCAGCGACCGCCTGACCCGCGAGCAGATCTCGGCCGCCTACTTCGGCGTCTGAAGAGGCTGCGATGGAAACCATCGTGCAGGGGCTGCTTCTCGGCGGGCTGTACAGCCTCTTTGCGCTCGGCCTGTCGCTGATGTTCGGCGTCATGCGGCTGACCAACACCGCACAGGGCGACTTCATCGTGCTGGCCGGTTTCGTCGCCATCGCAGGCGTCACGACCTTCTCTCTGCATCCGTCGCTTGCGGCGCTGCTGCTCCTGCCGCTGGCCTTCGGCGCCGGGTACGTGCTGCAACGCTACGTGCTCAACGGCACGCTCGGCAAGGACCCGCTGCCCTCGCTCGTGGTGACATTCGGCCTGGCGATCGTGATCCAGAACGCGCTGCTGGAAGTGTTCTCGGCCGATCCACGTTCGCTGGACTCCGGTGGGCTCAACACGATGAGCGTGTCGGTCGGGCCATTGGCGCTGGGCGTCCTGCCGCTGCTCATCTTCGCGATCGCCGTCACTTGCACGGCCGCATTGCAGTGGCTGTTCGCCCGCACGCCGCTCGGGCGCGCCTTCCGGGCCGTGTCGGACGACCGTGAGATCGCCGAGCTGATGGGCCTGAATGCCGGTCATGTGTACGCGCTGGCCACCGCCATCGCCTTCGTGCTGATCGCGATCGCCGGCGTGCTGCAGGCCATGCGCACCACCATCAGCCCGAGCGACGGACCGCTGCTGCTGCTGTTCGCCTTCGAGGCGGTGATCATCGGCGGCATGGGCTCGTTCTGGGGCACCTTCGTCGGCGCGATGGTCCTCGGACTGACGCAGCAGATCGGCTTTCGCATCGATCCGGGCTGGGGCCTGTGGGCCGGCCACGTGATGTTCCTGGCGCTGCTGGTGGTTCGCCCGCAAGGCCTGTTCCCCAAGACGCGAGGCTGAATCATGACCGTGACGCTTCCGCCGCCGCAGGTGCAGCGCAGCACGCGGGCCAGCCGCGTTGCGCTGGTGGCGTCGATCGCCTTGCTCGTGATCGCTGCCACGTTGCCGTGGTGGGCGCCGGAAGACGATGCCCCCGCCTGGATGCGCGAGTTCGTCGAGATCGCCTGCTACTTCGTCTTCGCGATGATGTGGAACCTGCTGGCCGGCTATGGCGGCATGGTGTCGATCGGGCAGCAGGCCTTCTTCGGCCTGGGGGGCTATGCGATGCTGATGCTGGGCAACCTGGCCGGCGTCAATCCGTTCGTCGCGATCCCGCTCGCGGCGTTGGCGGCCGCGCTGGTGGCAGTGCCGGTCAGCTGGGTCGCGTTCCGGCTGCAGGGGGGCTACTTCGCCATCGGCACCTGGGTCATTGCCGAGGTGTTCCGGCTCTCGTTCGCCAACATGAGCATCGTCGGCGGCGGATCGGGCACCACCCTGACGGCGCTGCGCGGCATCGAGCGCGGCACCCGCGAAAACTTCACCTACGGCATGGCGCTCGCATGCGCGGTGGCCGCGATCGCGCTGGTGTACCTGTTCCTGCGCAGCAAGCGCGGGCTGGCGCTGTTGGCCATTCGCGACAACGAGGTGGCCGCCGAAAGCCAGGGCGTGGCGGTGGGTCGCATGAAGCTGGCGGTCTACGTCGTCGCCGCGTTCGGGGCCGGGCTGGCCGGTGCGCTGTACTTCGTCGGCAACCTGCGCATCAGCCCGGACGCCGCGTTCAGCGTCAACTGGACGGCGTTCGCGATCTTCATGGTCGTGATAGGCGGCATCGGAAGGATCGAAGGTCCGATCGTCGGCACGCTGATCTTCTGGGCGCTGAACAAGTTCCTCAGCGACTACGGCACCTGGTACCTGTTGGGCCTGGGATTGCTCGCGATCGTCGTCACGATCAAGTTCAAGCAGGGTCTGTGGGGCTGGGTGCAGGACCGTTGGGGCCTGAGCCTGTTTCCGACCCGGCGTCATCTCAAACTGGAGCGATAGCGATGCGCAACATCAATCAAGACAACATCACCGAGGCCGTGCTGGACCGACTGGCGGGCTGTGACAACCCGCGCCTGAAGACCGTGCTGTCGTCGTTGGTGACGCACTTGCACGACTTCGTGCGCGAGGTCGCGCTGACCGAAGAGGAGTGGATGCAAGGCATTCGCTTTCTGACCGAGACGGGCCAGATGTGCAATGAGAAGCGGCAGGAGTTCATCCTGCTGTCCGATACGCTGGGCGTGTCGATGCTCGTGGTGGCATTGAACCAGGCGCGTCCACCCGGCGCGACCGAAGCGACGGTATTCGGACCATTCCATGTCGATGACGCGCCGCGGCTGGAGGCCGGCGCCGACATGGCTGACGGCGCACCCGGCGATCCGCTGTTCGTGGATGTGGAAGTCGTGGGGCTGGACGGCGCACCCGTGGCCGATGCCGAGGTCGACGTCTGGCAGGCCGACGACGAGGGGCTGTACGACGTTCAGCGGCCAGAACTCGGTGAACGGCGGCGTGCCCGGGGCGTGCTGCGCACCGATGCCAACGGGCGCACGCGCTTTCGTACCGTTGTGCCCGTGGCATATCCGGTGCCCACCGACGGGCCGGTAGGCCGCATGCTGGTGGCGACGGGCAGGCACCCATGGCGGCCGGCGCACATCCACTTCATGATCCGCGCCGACGGATGGCGGACCCTGATCACGCACATCTTCCGCGACCCGGATCCCTACCTGGACTCCGACGCTGTCTTCGGGGTGCGATCGTCCCTGATCGGAAACTTCGTACGCCACGATCGCGGTCCGTTGGCGGATGTGCCCTACAGCACGCTGGCGCAGCGCTTCGTGCTCGCGCCGCAGACGTGAGCGCAGCGTGTCGCTGTTCGCCGTCTGGGCACGCGATCGGCCCGACAAGCTCGCTGATCGGCAGCGCGTGCGCGAGGCGCACCGGGTGCGGCTGCGCGCGCCCGCGCCGCATGCGGTGACGGTGTTGCTCGCCGGTCCGATGACGGGTGGCCCGGGCGGTGCGATGAATGGCACGCTGCTCATCGTGCGGGCCGAATCGGCCGATGCCGTGCGCCGCTTCCTGGACGACGACCCCTACTCTCACGCCGGCGTCTACGCCAGCGTGGACATACAACCCTGGCACTGCGGCATCGGACCGGCCGAGTGGAACAGCGCCTGAGTGCCTGCGCCGACGTCACGGAACAGGCATTCCAGCCGACCTATTCACATCTGTAGCTCGACGCCGCGTTGATCGGCCCGCTGCCCTGGTAGTTGGCCCGTTGCGGATAGGGGCAGACCGGCAGCGAGCTGCTGGAGTCGGCCGAATTCAGCACCAGCACGTTCGGCGGCTGTCTCTCTTCCACCCAAGTCATCAGTGCGTCGAAGAACTGGTTCGTCGCCGGCAGTGGAATGGTGTTGGCGTTGGCGTTGGGTCCGACCGATCCGACGCCAGAGCAATGCCCCATGCCCGGAATCATGAACAGGCGATTGAAAGCGTTGGTCCTGCCCACGCCACCCACGACCTGCGAGACGCGGTTGTAGTAGTTGATCGAGCCATGAGGCGGGATCAGCACATCTGACCAGCCGTGATAGGTCAGGATCTTGGCGCCAAGATGCCTGGCACGACGCAAGTCCGGATTGTCCGTGTTGATGTTGCCGAAGTAGTCTTGCAAGGCAAGGCCCTGTTGGTACGCGCCGGCCAATCCGGCATAGGTCAGCTGCTGCCACTTGTTCGCCCCGTTGCCCGTTGCATTCATGAACGACGGTGTCGCGTAGGTCGGGTCCTGCAATTCGAGCGCGACCATGTCGGTGGCGATCGGGAAGGGACCGAAAAACGGCGGTGCGCCTGGATTGCCGGCGAGCAGCGTGAGGTTCGATCCGCGCGCGAGGTTCCACCACAGCTGATCCGGCGCGAGGAAGATGCCGCTGCCGTTGTCCTGCGCCGGGTCGGGGTAGCTGCCATCGAACGTCTGGCCGTACCAGATCTTGTTGATCGCGCTCGCCTCCTTGAGCGTCACGCACGAGGCGCTGGTATTCGTGCCGATGACACCATTGCCCGCCACGCCGTTGCACAGGGCCGCCGCATCCCGGGTCGGGTCGTAGCGGCACTGGTCGGGGTCCAGGATGAAGCCTAGGTGCTGGCCGTTGACGACATCGCAGGCTTGCGTTGCCGCTGCGCTGACCGCGTTCAGCTTGGACACGTCGATCGCCGCGCCGAGGTCCTGTTGCATCACGATCTGCGGGTACAGCTCATTCGTGATGAAACGCGTCCAGTTGAACGCAGGCGCGCCCACGAGGTAGCCGTCGTAGTCGTCCGGGTGAGTCTGGGCGATCTTGTAGCCCTGCCGTCCGCCGGTCGAACAACCGTCCCAATAGGCGTACTTCTCCTTCTTGCCGTAGTAGCCTTTGGCCAGTTCCTTCGACTTCAATGCCAGCTGATGCAGGCTGCGCTGGGCAAAGTCGCGCCACAAGTTGGTGTTGATGCCGCCGTCTTCGCGCATGGCGAACGAGCCGTTGCCGATGGAGTGTCCGGTGTCCGTCGTCCCGGTCACGAAGCCCGCGCCAGCCATCGCTGCACCCTGCGCGTTTCCGATCAATGTGGTCGAAGTCTGCTGTCCGCCCGCCCAGCCTCCGCCGCCCAGATTGCGGATGCGTCGATTCCAGTTGCCCTGGGACGGAAGCCACACCTCGATGCCAATGCCAGGCGATGTCGATGGCGCGCCAGGCGTGCCGGGATTGCCCGGCCCGACCAGCAACTTGACGAAACAGATATCGCTGGCCGCGACCGGTGGTGCAGGTGTCGCCGGTGTGCCCGACAGGGCGATCGGATCGCCGGCCCTGAATTCCTTGACCAGCAGGACGCTGGTCTGCGAGTCGTGCCTGAAAACCCTGACGATGCTGTCGGCATCGCAGCGGGCCCTGAACTCGGGCCCTTTGCCTCGCCGCTCATCGTGTCCGTCCCCCGCATGGACGGCCATGGGTGAGAAGGCCAGTGCACAAAGCAGCCACCTCATCATCGTGGACGCACGCTGCGCCCTGGCACCGCTCAGCTCGAACATGATCGTCTCCTTTCGGGTCGATCGATTGAAGTGCGCGCGGCAGGCCGGGTCAACCCCGGACGAACACCATGCAGTGAAACGACGACCTCGAAGGGGGTGAAGGCGACCGTGGCGGGTGGCTCGAAGGCGCGTTTCCAGTTCATGTGAATTTGAACAGTGGTGCGCACCGTTGAGCCAACCGATGGGGCCCTGCTGACCACGCACCGCCGGCCACGGCGACGGAACGCGACGCCGCGGAATCCCGGACAAGACTTCCGGACGCGTGGACTGACTCGGTTTGCCTCTCGCCGCGACCATGACCACCTCTTCAACGAATCTCGAAAGAGGCTTTCATGCAAACCACCACCCCGAGCGCGGATCGGTACTCGCAGGTCATCGCGAATTCCAAGCGTGTCCGCTGGGACATCGACGAAGATGTCATTCGCAAGCGGCGATTCGATCTCTCGAAGACGTTCCTGCCCTCCGGGCTCTCTCTGGTCAGTGAACTCGATTTTCTGACGCCCGCCGACCAGCGGCTGCTGAGCCAGGTGCAAGGCCGCAGCTACGCATACCTGTTCGGACTGGTGGAGCGGTTCATCGGCGCCAAGGTGCTCGATGTGAGCCGGCAGCACGCCCTGGCCGACCAGACCGCCATGCAGGCCCTGGTGCGCATGGTCGACGAAGAGCTGAAGCACCAGGAGCTCTTTCGGCGTCTGGAGGAACTGATGGCCGAGGACATGCCCGACGGCTATATGCCAGCGGCCGAGCCGAACGCCGTCGCAGACGCCGTGCTGAGCAAGAGCACGTGGGCGGTGCTGGCCCTGACGCTCCACATCGAGCTGTTCACGCTGGCCCACTATCGCGCCAGCATCGATCCGCAGAACGACCTCTGCGAGCTGTGGAAGGACGTGTTCCGGGCGCACTGGAAGGAGGAGTCGCAGCACGCCGTGCTCGACGAGCTCGAGTTCCTGCGCGAAGACGCGCGGGTGACCGCCGCCGAACGCGAGGCGGCCGTGGGCGATCTGATCGACCTGGTGGGAGCGGTCGACGGCATTCTCCAGGCTCAGGCGCGCGCCGACGCCGGGTACTTCAATGCCATGGCCGGGCAACGCTACAGCGACGCTCAACGCAGTGCGATCGGTGCAGGGATCCTCAAGGCGTACCGATGGCAGTACATCATGTCGGGCGTGAACGAGCCGCGCTTTCAGAAGGTGCTGTTCGGTGTGCTCGACGAGCAGCAGGCAGCTCGCGTGACAGCGGCATTGCAGCCGCTTGGCTATGCGATGCCCATGGCAGCGGGTGCCACGTCGCGCCACTGAGGCGGCGCCACGACCATCACGGCATTCTGGTTCGACCCACCCACGCGAGAGACACCAACCATGAGCCATCTACCCGAGTTGATGCTGCTGGGCTTCGCCGCCTGGACGCTGCTGTTGTTGCTCGCCACGGTGGGCACCTACCGCTTCAACCGGATCTTCCGCCGGCAAGCGGGCTTTGCCAGCTTCCCTGCCGACCGGGTTGAAGGGGACGGCTGGTACGCGCGCGCCATGCGCGCGCACGCCAACTGCATCGAGAACCTGCCGGTTTTCGCCGTGGTGGTCTACGCGCTGCGCGCGTACGGCGTCGAGTACCCGACTGGTGGGCCCGCTGTGCGTGGCAATTCTGGTGGCACGCGTCTTACAGTCGCTCGCGCATGTGAGCTTCGTGCAGACCGATCGCGTGGTGTCGGTGCGCTTCACGTTCTATTTCGTGCAGTTTCTGTGCTTCGGCGCGCTGATCGCGATGATCGTGTGGCCATGAACTACGGCCGATAACAGGCCCTAGCCGGAAGTCTCGGCGCCGTGCTCGCGGCGCCACGCAGCCGGCGGAATCCCGAACTCGCGCTTGAAGGCGCGACTGAAGGCAGCGTCGGTTTCGTAGCCGACTTCCAGCGCGATCTGCAGCATGTTCAAGGCGCTGCGCCGCAACAGGTTCGAGGCGATCGCCATGCGCCACCTGGTCAGGTACTGCATCGGCGACTGTCCGACATAGTGCGTGAACTTCTCGGCCAGCACCGAGCGCGAGGTGCTCGCCTCGCGAGCCAGTCCGTCGATCGTCCACGGATGCGCCGGCTTCTCGTGCATCGACGCGAGACACTTGCCGACAGCGCGATCGCGCAAGCCCGCGAGCCATCCGGTCTGGCTGTCGGGCATGCTGGAGATGTAGCGGCGCAGCGTCTCCACCACCAGCACTTCGGACAATTTGGCCAGCACGCCCTCACCTCCCGGCTCGGTGCCGGCGGCCTCGGCCACCGCATACACGAACGATCGCTCGATCCAGTCGGTCCTGTCGTCGCGCAACGCGACGGTCACCACGCGCGGCAGCGCCTGCAGCAGCGGTCGACACAGGATGGGATCGCACGACAGGTAGCCGCAGATGACGCGGGTGGGCACGCCTCCGCCACCCAGCTGCAATTCGTCGGGCTTTTCGCGCAGGAGCGAGTGCACGTCGAGCAGGGGACCGGGGCCGTCCGTCCCGGAAGAGCCCATCGTGTGCGCGTCGCCGTGCGGAAACAAGATGATGTCGCCGGCCCGAAGCTCGAGCGCCGGCAGATCGTCGAGCTTGACGGTGCACGCACCATCGACGAAGAAATGATAGAAGAGCAGCCGCTGCGATCCGGCGTTCACCCGTTTGGCGACCGCTTCTGCCTGCGGCGAGGCGAAACACCACGGTGCGGTGAATCGGGCCTTGAAGAAGATTGCGCTGTTGAAGTGCAGGACCTTCAACACCTCGGACAGGGCGTCCATGTCTTCTAGAGGCGATCCGCCGGCAAGCGCCGACCAGCGGCTCGTGGTGCGGGCGTCTCAAGGACAAGCCGGGCGGAAAGGCTCGCCCTTTTCCGCGCATGCGGGGCGCCCGCGGGCGCGGTGACGATCGAGATGGCCAGAGGTCGGATCATGGCGTTGGCCCTTGGCGATGGCGGCGAAGGCTGAATCATCGCGCACCTTCTCGACTGACGACGCGCACAGGGAAGCGTCGGATCCGCGCCCCCCGCGACTCGCTCGCCCCTGTCGTCGCGAGGGTGATTGACTATCGATTAACGCAGTCGTTAAATGAGCGCATGCCGAATCAAGCCGAAGCCCGCGCGCTCGACGCCACGTTCGCCGCCCTTGCAGACCCGACGCGACGCGCCATCCTGGCGCGCCTGGCACGGGGCGACACGCATGTCGGCGACCTGGCCGAGCCGTTCGCGATCTCGGCGCCGGCGGTGTCGCGGCACCTACGGGTGCTCGAGCATGCCGGCCTGATCGAGCGCGAGATCAACGCACGATGGCGCATCTGCCGCCTGCGCCCGGGCGCCCTGCGCGCCGCGCACGATTGGCTGGATCAGTACAAGTGCTATTGGGAAGAAAGCCTGGACCGCCTGACCGAGCTGCTCGAGAAGGCGCCCGCCCATCCGCCGCGCAAGCGGCGCCTTCGAACCGAGCGCGCCGTGCCGGCGCCAAGGGGAAAACGCCGATGAACGCACCGAACGAGACCTTTCAAGCCACGATGACGCGCTTCATTCGCGCCACGCCGGCGCAGGTGTACGACGCCTTCGTGAAGCCCGAGCTGCTGGCGCGGTGGCAGTGTCCGCGCGGCATGACCTCGGAAGTGAGCGCCGATGCGCGCGTCGGTGGCCATTACCGTATCGCGATGCGCGCACGAGACGGCTCGACCTTCGTCGCCATCGGCCGCTACGTGGCCCTGGAGCCGGCGCGGCGAGTCAGCTACACCTGGGCGTGGGAAGGCGGTGGACCGATCCCGGAAGGTCAGGAGACGATGGTCGTGGTCGAGCTCACGCCGCGCGATGGCGGCACCGAGCTGCGCATGCAACACAGCGGATTCGCGGCCGCCGCGGTGCGCGACAGCCACGCACAGGGCTGGGCTTCGGTGCTGAACCGGCTCAACGACGTGCTCGATCCGCAGGGTACCGCCGGCACGCTGCGTCTGCTCGGCGACCCGCGCAGCACCTACACGCGCACCGCGCGCATGGCCTTTGCCGAAAAGGGTGTGTCGGTCACGCTCGAACCGTTTGCGCCTCATACGCCCGAGGTGCTGGCCGTCAATCCGCTCGGACGCATCCCGGCGCTGCTCGATGGCGACACCCCGATCTGGGAGACCAGCGCGATCGTGCGCTACGTCGACGAATGCTTCGGCGACGGCCCCTTGCTCACGCCGCAGAGCATCGGCGCACGCATGGTGTGCGAGCGCTGGATCAGCATGGTCCATTGCCACCTGTACGACACGATGGTGCGCCGCTATGTCCTGCAATACGTGATGCCGCGCGGCGAGGGCGGCCAGCCCGACCGCGCCGTGATCGACAAGGCAGTGCCCGAGATGGCGTTGCAACTGGGGTTGCTCGAGAAGGCCTATGCCGGCAGCGACTTTCTCGCCGGGAATGCCCTGTCGTTCGCCGACCTCTTCGTCGCTCCCATCCTCGCGTACGTGGAACAGATGCCCGAGGGCCAGCGCCTGTTCACCGACATGCCCAACCTGCGCCGCGCACAGGCCGCGATGCGCGCGCGCCCGAGCTTCATCGCGACCGACCCGAAGGCCCAGTGAACCGAAAGGAACCGACATGACCACGACCCCGCATATCCCCGGCAAGTTCGTCTGGTTCGAACACGTCTCGAACGATCCCGCCAAGGCACGCGCCTTCTACGAACCGCTGTTCGGCTGGCATGTCGAGAACATGCCGATGGGCGGCCAGCCCTATTCGCTGCTGATGAACGGCGCACAGGGCATCGGCGGGTTGCGCACTGCCGATGCCGGTGTTCCGAACCACTGGATCAGCTATCTCTCGGTGACCGATGTCGACGATCGCTATCAGGCCGCGCTCGCCGCCGGTGCCAAGGGCACGTTCGCGCCGATGGACTTTCCCGGCGTGGGCCGTGGCGCGGGCCTGGTCGATCCGACCGGCGCCGCCTTCTGCCTCTGGAAGAGCCCCGATGGCGATGCGCCCGACGGCGACGTCCCGGTCGGCGGCTGGGTCTGGAACGAACTCTGGACGCCGGACGCCGCGCGCGCCCTCGCCTTCTACGAAGGCGTCTTCGGGTACACGCACGACACGATGCCGATGGGCGACGGCAAGGCGTACCACATCCTCAAGAGCGTCGGCACGCAGAGCCGGGCGGGCCTGGCGCAATCGTCGATGCCGGAGGCGCCGCCGATGTGGCTGCCTTACGTGCATGTGTCCGACTGCGATGCAACGGTGGCCAAGGCGCAGAAGCTGGGTGCGCGACAGGTCGTGATGGCGCCGCACGACATTCCCGGCGTCGGCCGCATCGCGATCCTGCTCGATTCCGTGGGAGCGGGCGTCGCGATGATCAAGCCGCTGCCGAGGGGCTGATCGGCATCATCGGATCGCCGCATGCGTGTGATTCGTGCGGACGTCTCCGTTGAGGATGAGCACGCTGCTGCGGCTCATCCTTGCGGCCGATGTTCGCGCACCTTGGCCGCACGCGGGCCGTCAACCGACAGTCTGGCGCGGTACTGGCCGGGCGACTCACCGAACCAGCGGCGACACGCTCGATACAAGTTGCTCTGATCTTCGAACCCGAGCAATTCGGCCACGAGTTTCAACGAGTGGCTGGGCTTTCTCAGGTATTCCTGGGCCCTTTCCCGGCGTGTCGCGTCAAGAAGTTGCTGGAACGAAGTCGCCTCGGCGTGCAGCCTGCGCTGAAGGGTGCGATCGCTCATGGTCAAGGCCGCGGCGACCTGATCGCGTCGAGGTTCGGGATGCAGCGCCGCGGCCTTCAAGAGCCTGAGCACCTGTTGACTGGTCCTTGACCCTTCGAGCCGCTCGAGTTCCTCTTCGACCAGCCGCTCGTGCAACTTGAGCATGGCGGTGTCGCGAGCGGACAGCGGCAAAGCCAGGTCAGCCTTTCGCAGGAGGGCACGGTTCGCAGATTGGCCAAAGCGGATCGGACAACCGAACGCTGCCTGATGCGCACGTGGATCGACAGGTTCGGGATAGACGAACTCCACCCTCTCCGCGACCAGTTCGCGACCCGTGAACCAACTGCAGGAAGTCAGAAGCGTGAGCATGCCGAACTCGACTCGCTGTCTCGGCACAGGGATGTCGCCGCCTTGATGGCCGAGCTCGAACCAATGGCCGTCGACGTCTTCGGTCAATGAGAACGTCGCCGCATTGCTGACCACATTCATGTACCGGGCAAGTCTTTCGAGCGCGGCAAGGAGCGTGGGGCACGCCATCATCGCGTAGCGCACGAGCCCGAGATTGCCGTGCGTGATGGCGAGTTCCTTCGACAGCCCGAGCGTGTCCTTTCCCGACCGCGTGACCGCGATCTCCCACAGGGCGCTCACGTCGTCGATCGAGAAGCGTCCGTCCGGGTCGTCCAGGGCGCCGATGTCCAGTGCAGCTTCATGGAACAGCGCCTGTGCGTCCAGGCCTTCCGCACGGAACATGCCGACCACGCCTCGCACCCACGCGGAGGAACTGGTTCGCGCAATCATGGTCGTCTCCTGCATTCGTCCTCATGCATCTGTCCTTGCGAGCCCGAGAGCTGAAATGGTCTGCAAGGTCAATAAACTGGTGCGCCAGGGCCAGTGCATTGCGGCTTCGTCGCATCTAGCATAGCCCACACGAAAAACTCTCCCTCCCCGTCCATCGGGGTGCGGCAGGGTATGCCGGGGCCCGGCCCCGGACACACAGCAGGAGACACAGCAAATGCGCCATCTTTCGCTTCTGGTCGCGGTGGTGACCCTTGCCTGCCAGGCCTCGGTCCTGGCTCATGACGCGCGATCGTCCGTGGAGCGGCAGACCCGCTTCGGCCCGGTGGTGGGCATCGACGACTCGATCGCCACGGGCACCTATGCCTGGAAGGGCGTGCCCTTCGCCAAGGCACCGGTGGGCAACCTGCGCTGGAAGGCGCCGGTCGATCCCCACAGCTGGAAGAAGCCGCTGGCAACACAGCAGTTCGGCAACGCCTGCGTCCAGTACGGGCGCATCTACGGCCCCGGGGCCGACAATCGCTACGACCCGACGATCGGCGCGACGCTGAACCAGGCCGTCGGCAGCGAGGACTGCCTGTACCTGAACATCTGGCGCCCGGCCGACCGTCGCGGCGGTCGACCGGTGATCGTCTTCGTGCACGGCGGCAGCAACGTATCGGGCTACACCGCCGATCCCGTCTACGACGGCGCGGCCCTGGCGAAGGCCGCCGATGCCGTCGTGGTGACGGTCAACTACCGCCTCGGGATCTTCGGCTTCCTCGACGTGCCACAGCTCAAGTCGGGCAGAGATCCGCAAGGCGATTCGGGGAACTTCGCGCTGCTCGACATCATCAAGGCCCTGAAGTTCATCCGGCACGACATCGCCCAATTCGGCGGCAACCCCAGCAACGTCACGCTGATGGGCCAGTCCGCCGGAGCCATCAACGTCTACGCGCTGCTCACGACCCCGGCGACCGTCGATGCCCATCCGCGGCTGATCCACCGCGCCGTGCCGCTCAGCGGCGGCATCTCGCTCGCAAGCAACCTGCCGCCGGGACGACTCCCGACGCTCAATCCGGCCTCGTTCTACCTCGCGCAAGGCAATCAGCTGCTCTACAGCCTCGCGATCGCCGACGGGCTGGCCGCCGACGCTGCCGGCGCCGCCGCCTGGGCTGCCAGCCAACCGCCCGAGCATGTGGCGGCCTATCTGCGCGGCAAGAGCCCCGCGACGCTGCTGCTCACGCTGCTGACTCAACTCGCCCCGCTCGGCCTGGCGGGGTCCGGGCCGATCCCGGACGGCACGGTCCTTCCGGTCGATCCCATCTCGGCGATCGCCGCGGGCAACTACCTCCACGTGCCGGTGCTCGCCGGCAACACCCGCGACGAGGGCAAGCTCTTCCCGACTTTCCTCACGCTGTTCGGCGGGCCGAGCGGACGGCTCGTCACCGACAAGCAGTTGTTCGACATCCAGTACGGCTATGACCCCGACGCGGCGCCGCAGATCACGATCGACCAGTGGATTCCGCCGGCCTACCTTCCGGTCACGACACCCGTGACCGGCTTCAACGCAAAGACCGAATTGCTGAACCAGCTCTTTCTCGTCGCCGCCGCCGACAACGCGCTGGCCACGCTCAAGTCGCAGCAGAACGAGGTCTGGTACTACCGGTTCGACTGGGACGAGGAGCCTGCGCCGTTCAACGACATCTACGGTGCGGCGCACGCCTTCGACCTGCCGTTCATCTTCGGGACTTTCGGGCCGTCGCTGTTCTCCAACGTGGTCAACAGCAGCGCCAATCGCCCCGGTCGCCTGGCGCTGTCGCAGGCGATGATGGCCAGCCTGGGCGCCTTTGCCCGCCATGGCGATCCGAACGCGCCTCAGGCCCTCGGCGTGACATGGCCGGCATGGCCGTCGAAACTGATCTTCGACGCGACGCCGACCGCCAAGGCGATCTCCGTGCAGTAGCAGCTTCGGGCCGCCGGTTGTCCGCGCAGGGCCCGAGTGTCACGTCGCCCGCGGCGGGCGGTCCGGCATCCGCTCAAGCCACGCCGGGGAAACCAGTGCCTGTGCATTCACAGTCATGTGGAGCAGAGCCGCCAAATCAACTTCCATGCCGAAACGCCACGGGTGAGCGCTGCACGAGGCTGCGAACGACGGCAGCGTAGCCAGGCCACAGTGGCAAGGGGTTCGGCAACGTCTCCTGAACAAGCATCCAGTGCAACTGCGGCAGGCGGTATCCGGGCACGGCCGGCGCCAGATGGTGTTCGAAGTGCCAGTTGACATGATTCGGGGCAACCGTCAGCCGCGCCAGCCAGCCCGCCTTGACGCTGCGCGTGTTCAACCAGTGGTCCGTGCTCATGGTGCCCGGCAGGCCACCGTGTTCGGCGGCATTGCGAATGCGGCTGAACAACATGTAGCTCGTCAGCCAGGACGCGGGCCACAGCAGGTAGGCCAGCGGATGGCCAAGAGCCCACAACAAGGCGAAACCGATGCCTTGCACGAGCAGGACGCGGCGCAGGTTCCACAGCAGCTGCCAGAGCGATCGCTCTGCGCGCTTGCTGCCGGCTTCCCGGCGATAGGAATAGCCGAACGGCACGGTGCAGGGATCGGCATGCGAGTACAGCACGGCGAGCGCCAAGGCCGCGCGCAGGCCGGTCAGCGCCAGCAGATCGCGCAGCACCTTGCGCGCGAACGAGGCTGGCGACACGGGGTAGCCGCGGTAGTTCGGCAGATCCGGGTCCTGGTCGGTTCCGGCATGCCGGTGGTGCGTCATGTGATACCTGCGGTAGACGTCGAGGTCAGCGAACACGGGCGCCGCGCACAGCCACTGGCCGACCCAGTCGTTGGCCTTCGCGGAAGGCAGAAGGCCGCGGTGTGCGCAGTCATGCATCAGGATGCCCAGGCCGAGTTGTCGGCCGCCGAGCAGGATCATCGCGATCAGGATGCCCATCGCACCTGGCCCACCGATCGCGAGCGCGAATGCCGCGACGACCAGACTCCAGTTGACGCACAGGGCCCATGCAGCACGCGGGACGGACTTGCGTTGCAGGGCGTTCCACTGGTCGCGGCTGAGGAGGTTGCGTAGATCTTTCATGGCGCCATTGCATCATCGCCAGGGCACAATCGGTTGACATGACCCGCCATCTTGATGACATGACAAGACGCGCGCCTGGCCGTCCGCGCGTCACCGTGCTTCTGCTTGAGCGGCACTGGGCCGGGTCCGTCATGCTGGTGCGCGAGTTGCTGCAGGTCGCCGGGACGCTGGGCGCGCGCAGCACGGATGTCCGCGCCGGCGCGCTGTTCCATGTCGAGCTGGCGGGATTGAACCGCAGGCCGGTCGCCAGCTTCGGTGGGCCGGTGCTCAAGCCGGAAGCCACGATCGATGACATCGATTGCACGGATGTGGTCATCGCCCCCGCGCAATTCGCGGCCACTGCCGACGTCAGCCGCGAAGACGAACGCTATGGCATCTGGCTGCGGAGGCAACATTCGCATGGCGCGGTTCTGGTGGGATTGGCGGGCTCGCTGCTGTTCGCCAAGGCCGGGCTGCTCGATCGGCGCGAGGCGACAGGACTGGTCAGCGAAAAGGAGATCTTCCGCAACCGATTCCCGCAAGTGCGCTTCCTGCCCTCACGCCGCATCGTCTCCAGCGCAGACATCATCACGACCTGCGGCATCAGCCCGACGACGGACGCCTGCGCGCATCTGATCGAGCGCTTCCACGGTGCGGCACTGGCCCGCCGGTTCCTGCGGCACACCAGCGCCGATGTCCTGCCAGCCACCGAGCAAACTGCACTGTGGAGCGCCCGCTACAAGCGGCACCGCGACCCACAGGTGCTGGCCGTGCAGCAGATCGTCGAACAAGAGCTGTATGAACTGCCCGCCATGGCGCACCTGGCCGTACGGGTGGGCCTGTCGGAGCGCACGCTCTCGCGGCGGCTGCTGGCCGCCACCGGGTTGTCTCTTCGACAGTACGTCGCCGAACTGCGTCTGCAACGCAGCGAATTCCTGCTGCGAACGGGCACCATGGCCCTGATTCATATCGCGCAGGACTGCGGCTATGGCAGCGTCTCGACGCTCAGCCGTGCGTTCTCGGCGCGTTTCGGTCGTGGGCCAGCGGACTACCGTCGCCGGCACACCGCGTCGCGCCCGGGCTGACTGCACCCGGGCTGCCCATGTGGCGAGGCAGTGGCCGGCTTTCGGCGTGAGGTGGGAATGCACTGGTGGTGCTCGAAGCTCGCGTCGACTTCGTGCCGGCGACTCGGTCGATGAGTTTTCATCGCTGCATCGCACCGGCCGTCGGTCGCGGGCGTCGCACGACACCTGAAGCTACCGGAGCGAGCAATGCGCATGCGGCCAGCGTCCACACGACCACCGCGCCGGACGGCAGATCGAACACACCGGACAATGCGAGCCCGGCGGCGTAGCCGAGCGCACCGATGGCATACGCTGCGACATGGCGCTTCGAGCCCGCGAGGCCACGCGTCGCGAGCGCCGGAATGATGAGGCTCGAGAACACGAGGTAGACGCCCACCAGTTGCACCGAGGCCGTCACGGCAATGGCGAATGCGCCGTAGAAGCCGAAACGTCCGAGCCGGCGCGTGAGACCGACGGCCATCGAACCCAGGATGAGCAACGACACGACACCGAGCCAGAGCAACTGTGTCGTGCTGACCCACAGGATCTGGCCGACGAGAAGGTCCTTGAGGTGCTCTCCGCCGTGAGGGTTGCGCGACAGCAGCAGAATCCCGGCGCAGGCCGCGAGGATGAACATCACCCCGATCAGCGCCTCCTGTTGCTGTGCCGCCCTGCGCTCTGTCCAGGTGAGCAGCAGCGCGCCGAGCAAGGCGGCGCATACGGCGGCGGCCTGCACGGCCAGCCCGTGCTCCGGGAGGCCGAAGGCATCGGCCGCGATCACGCCCAGGCCGGCGATCTGCGCGATCGCCAGGTCGATGAAGACGATCCCGCGATCGAGCACCTGCATGCCAAGGGGCACATGGGTGGAGAGCACGAGCAGGCCAGCGACGAGCGCGGGCCCCAGGATGGTCCAGTCGAGGCCGCTCCAGTTCACGGCTTTGCTCCGGCCGACAGCAGGCGCGACACGGTGTCGTCGAACAGGCCGAAGAGGTCCTTGGCCTGCTCGGTGCCGCCCACCGTGAAGGGCAGCTTCACCTCGGCGATGCCGGCGTGGCTGGCGAGCCAGTCCGAGGGACGGGAGTCCTGGTAGGCCGCCGAGATCACCATGCGCGCCGGAGAACCCTTCAGCGCGGCCAGCACTTCCTGCAGATGCGACGCCGTCGGCTCGACACCGGGTTTGGGCTCGAGCACCGCCACCTCCTTCAAGCCGAGCCAGTCGTACAGATAGACGAAGTTCTTGTGCTGCGACACGACAGCCACGCCGCGCAAGGGCGCGGCCTGTGCGCTCCAGCGGGACATGGCCGCCTGCCATCGGCTGGTGAATTCGGCCAGTCGCTTCGCGTACGCTGCCGCGTGGGCCGCGTCGATCTGCTCGAGTCGTGCAGTCAGTGCAGGCGCCACGGCGGCGATGTTGCGCGGGTCCGTCTGGATGTGCGGATTGCCGGCGGCGTGCACATCGCCTTCCGAGCGGTCCAGGCGCGTGGGGATCTCGAGCTTGCGCACGTAGTCGGCTGCAGCGAAGTTTCCGGGCTGCCCCGTCTGGACGCGCGCATTGCCCGATTGCTCCAGCAGCACCGGCAGCCAGCCGATTTCCAGTTCCGCTCCGGTGCACGCCACGAGGTCGGCATTGCGCACCCGCGCGATCAGACTGGGCTTGGCCTGGATGTGGTGGGGATCCTGCAGCGCGTTGGTGGCCACCGTCACGCTGACGAGGTCACCGCCAAGTTCCTGGGCCAACGCGCCCCATTCGGGTTCACAGGCAAACACGCGCAGCGCAGCGTGCGCCGGCGCCGCGGCGATCATCAGCGGCAAGGCCAGCGATGCGAGAAAGGCACGGGTCTTCATGAGGTTCTCCTTCAACAATTCAATGGCTCCATGGCCCTGAGCGCCACCCCGACGGCATGAATCGCCGTATCAAGTGGCCGTCGCGGATCCGGCTTGGCCGGTCCGCTGGCGGCGCTCCCTGGAGGGGGCGCGCCGAAGGCGCTGCGGGGGTGGTTCATTTCAATAGGTGTGGGCGCCGTGGGCGCCAAGGCTCATCTGGTATTGCACGAAGAGCTGCTTGTCCGATGCGCCCTCGCGTGCCTTGTCGCGGGCGACCTGCAGTCGCACCCGCGAAAACTCGCTGGCACTGAAGTCCACCATCAACGATTGCCGCTCGGGGTGGTAGTCGATGCCCGCGCCGGGTGTGAGGCGCTCGCCGCGCCATCCGACGCGCCAACGCGGCATGAACTGGTAGATCGCCTGCATGTAGCCGCCCGACTGCACGCGGTGATCCGCCGCAGCCAGAGCCGCCCCCGTGATATCGCCCACCAGCGTCCCGTCACGCGTCGATTGCAGGTATTCGCCCTGCAGCTTGAAGTTCGTGCGCGTCGCGTCGCCGTGCGGCGCCCATTTCCACACGCCATCGGCCACCCACACGCGCGTGCGCCCGCTGAACGCGTCGGAGGTCGACGGGTCGGCGCCGTTTGCGCCGGGCAGCAGCTGGTCGGCCGCCCGGGCATTCAGCACGGACAGACCGGCGCGCCAGCTGCTGCTGTCGCCGACGTCGCCTCCGCCGTGCAGGGTGAGTGCGCGCATGCCCGCGCCGTTGAAGCTGGAGTCGCTTCCCGGAAAACTGCGCCCGCGGCCGAGCTCGACGCCGAACTCGACATACTGGTCGATGGGCGCCAGCCAGGTGAGTTGCACGCCATCGTCACCGTATTGACCGCCGAGCATGCCCTGGTAGGCCAGCGGCGCGTCGACGAAATCCCAAGTGTGAGAGTGCTGGGAATTGAGGTAGCCGATGCCGGAAAAGAAGCGCCCCGCCTTCAGGACGAGGCCCTGGCCCAGCGACGTGGTCTGCACGTAGGCCTCCTCGACCGAGACGGTGTCGTCCGGGTGGAAGGAGATGTTGGCAGCACCGCGCAGCCACGGATCGATGTTGGCCGCCAGACCCAGCTCCGACTCGGCGAGGCTGAAGCCGCGCGTGCCGGGTCCGACCTCGGCGGCCGCCGACACGGGGAAGCCGGTGATGGCGTAGTCGGAGGGGTCCTGCGAGGTGCGCGCATACACGCCAGACAGGATCAACGAGACCGTGGGATTGAACGCATTGGGGCCCGCTGCGGTTCGCGTCGGTGCGGGCGACGGCAGGGGCGACGGCGGCGCCACGACGGGGGGCGCAGTCGCTGCAACGGCCGCGGGCGCTGGAACTGTGCCGGATACGGAAGGTGGCGGGGTCGACGAGGCCAGGGCCGCATCGAGTCGCTGTTCGAGTGCACGCAGTCGGGCGTCGTAGTCTGCACGCAGCGTCTGGATCTCCTGGCGCAGCGCCTGGACGTCCGGGGCGGATTGGGCCAGCGCGCAGCCGGGCGCGGCCATGGCGAGCACGAGGCTCGCCGGCAAGAGCTTTTTCATGATGTCTGGCTTGAACTGAAGTACGTCGAACCGGCGCCCGTGCAGTCGATCGGCACGGGAACTACGGGCTGAACGATCAAGGTCCCGCCGTTTGCGGGACCGACTTCAGGCCAGGGGAGGTCCGCGGCTGCAGTACCCGAGGACCGTGGCCGACGCGCGGGTGCTGCACGACCACATCGGCACCGCGTCGGCCTGGCTCCCCGGCGCCATCGCCACCGGCAAGTGCGAAGGAAGCGCGCCCGAACAGATGGCGGCGGCAATCGGACACCACTCGCAGTGCGAGATATGCAACGACTTCCTGGCGCCGTCTGACCCATCAAACTCCACGTGGGACAGTTCGTGCGCTGCCGCGAGGCCCTGCCCGACAGGCAGAAGCAGCGCCAGCCAGAACAGCCACGCGAAGTGGCCGGGCAGGCGATGAGGGCGGCGGCTGGAGCGCATGGGTCGAAGGCGGATCCTAACCGAGGCGCGCTCCGACAGGGCCCGTCAGGCCTGGCCGACGCGGCACTTTTACGAACGCGGACATCCAGAGCACTTCGGGACATCGATCGCCGACGCGAACACGGCTGGGGGGTCCCTACCCAGTCTGTTCGAGGGGTCGCATGCCGGTCCTGCTCATCCGTAGAATCGCCTCATGCGTCTTCGTCGCCACACGCGTGTCCTGACGTCCTGGCTCGCCATTCTGGCAATCCTGATGGCCGCCATCGCGCCATCGATCTCGCATGCCATGGCGCTGAAGAAAGCTGCCCCGTGGGTGGAGATCTGTTCGTCGGACGGCGCGAGGTGGGTGCAGGCTCATGCCGGCTCGAACGGCGATGTGCCGTCGCCGCTGGACGCACACAAGTTCGAGCACTGCCCCTATTGCTCGTTCCATGCCGGTGGCGTGGCATTGCCGGCTGCACCTGCGACCGGCGTGCCCGCCCTCCTCTCTGGACACGACCTCCCGATCGCATTTCGGGCGGCACCCGTCACGCTGCATGCGTGGGTGAGTGCGCAGCCGCGGGCTCCGCCACTGTTCTCCTGACATCTTGATCGCTGTCCGGTGCCGGGCCGTCGAGGCCGCGCCGCGACATCTCGAGTTGCCGGGCCACGCCCGGCCATCAGGAGCTTCCCCGTGAACATCATCGAATGCCCCGAGCACATTCCGGCTCGAGCACCCATTGGCGCCGCTTCGATCGCTTCCGGCCACCCTGCCCATGTCAACGCCACGCCGAATTCGAAGCGTCCCCACATCGAATGGCGCCACGAGCAGCGCGAGACGGCGGTCATGGCGCTGTTCCTGCGATCGAGCTTCCGGCTCATCGCAAAATTCCTCTTCGAGCGCAGCCGATCGATGCCAGCCGCCCACCACGCAGGGACCGTCCTCGCCACGCTCGAATTTGCGCGCATCACGTTCTCATTGGCGTTGCGCCAGCCATGCTGGAGCGCGAGCTTTCGAGCCGACTGCGCGCAGTGCCTCGAAGACCTGGAGTCGCTGGCCGCTGCGCTCTCGGGCGGCGACGTGCCGCCGACAGGTCACCTCGCCCATGCGCTAGACACCGTGCTGGTGCTCCTGTTGGAGATCCACGCCGCGAACTTCCATTCGATCGACCCGACCCCGTCCTTTTTCACCACCCAGAAGGAGAGAACATGTCAACCCTGATCCGCACCGTCGCCATCATGGCCACCGCCGGCATGCTGGCACTCGGCGCCCATGCCCAGTCCGCACCGAAAATCGAGTCCGCGTGGGCTCGGCCCACCGTGCAAGGCCAGCACTCCGGCGGCGGCTATCCTGACCATCGTCGGCACGAGCACGCCCGATCGCCTGACCAGCGTGAGCTCAGACGTGGCCGAACAGTCCCAGCTGCACACGATGAAGATGGAAGGCAACGTGATGCGCATGCGCGAGGTGTCCGGCATCGACGTGCCGTCGGGCAAGTCGGTGGAACTCAAGCCCGGGGGCTACCACATCATGTTCCTGGGCCTGAAGCAGCCGCTGAAGGTGGGTGAGCATATTCCGATCACGCTGCATTTCGAAAAGGCAGGCGACGTCAACGTCGACATGCAGGTCATGAAGCAGGCAATGCCCTCCGGGCAACAGATGCACATGAAGTAGCAGGAGCAGTCCGGAGCGTCCATGCTCGGCGCATCGCGGAATCCCGCCGCCGAGCGGACTGGCACGTGCGGTGGGACGCATGACGACCGCCGCCGTCGCACGATGCAGCCAGCGCTCCTGCTCAGCCTTGCAGCGCCAGTGCGCGGTGCGCGACGCCGCGCAGCGATTCGAACAACAGTTCGAGGACCCAGCGCACGAAGGCCACGCTGATGTCCGGAATGCCCGTCCACGTGCGACCCAGAAAGCTGAAGATCGATGCGATGAGGCTGCCGATGTGGCGGCCGATCTCCTTCGACAGGTTTGCTGCCTGCCCAAGCATCCAGGCGAGCTGATCCAGCAGAGTGACCCCAGCGATCGACGCTGCACCGACCTGCCCCATTACCAGTGTGCCGGCCCGGCCCAGCAGCCATTTCAGGGCCCGGCCGATCATCGCCAGCAGCGACGCCGAGCCCATCGCCACGCCGCCGTGCCCTGCGGCCGCGCCCGAAAGCCAGGTCTTCACGCGCTGTGCCTCATCGGCTGCAGGCCCAGCGCCGTGGCTCAAGCCGGCCCAGCTCTGTCCCGCCACGCCCGGCGAGTAGCTGAGCTTCATCGAGTGCGCGCTGGCCGAGATCAGCGAGTTGGAGGTCCTGGCGATCTTCATGCCGTCCTGTCCGAACGGCAGGTGCCAGAACGGGAACAGCGGAATCATCGGCACCGGGTCTGCCGGGTGCGACACGCGGAACACGCGCTGCGGCGTCACGCGCCGGGTCAACGCCTGCGCAAACACGCCATTGCCGGCACGCGGCGACCCGAAGGTGTAGAGCATCACCTCGGCCACCGCACCGGCCGAGAAGAAGTCGGCGCTCAACGCCGCCAGCGCGCCACCCAGGCTGTGGCCCACGCAGTGGATGCAGCTGGGATTGCGGCCGCGCAGCATCTCGCGGATGTCGGGCGCGATGGTCTTCCATACCTTGTGGAATCCGGCGTGCACCGGCAAGCCGCCAGGGCCCGCTTGCATCGCGACATTCACGTTGCTCAGCCAGTCGATGTTGAACATCGTGCCGCGCGTGGCCACCAGCAGCTCGCCGGCGCGTGCGCCTTCGCCGGCCGCCACGTAGCCGAAGCCCGACATTCTCCTGAACATCAGCGCACCGCTCTTGCCGCTGAGCTTGCCGTGATCGTCGGGCGCAAACATGCCTTCGCAGCCGATGGGCTCATGCCGCTCGCGCAACTCCGACACCGAATGGTCGAGCAGCACGTAGACGCCGTCGGCAATGTCGGCAGCTTCGCTGGGGGTCAATGCACTCATGGGCTCCCCGTCCGCCTGGGGCGAATTCGCAAAACGAAGTATCTCGGCAATCAGCTCAGGCTGGTGCGACTTGGCACCTGCCCTATTGTGGCGCACGCGCGTGTCCAAATGCCGATCCGCGTCGGCGCCCGGAAGCCGCGGCCCGGCAGCATGCTCACTGGACGGGCTCCGAAACGACTCTTGACATTGCGCCAGACCGCGGTTGCCTCGCCATGACGGCGTCAAAAGCGCGATGATCAAAATCGATCCTGTCGCCGCGGCCCAGCCCGCGCAGTTTCAGGTTCGAAGGAGGTTCAGCAATGGACTCGATCTCGCGCCGCCTCATCCTTGCCGGCGCCGCCGCACTGGCGCTGCCGTGGACCGCGGTGCGCGCACGCGGCAGCGGCCTGCAATCGTGGCCGCTGAAAACGCCAGAGCCCACCGGCATCCATGACGTCGCGCCTGCACCTGATGGCGGCGTGTGGTTCACCGCGCAGCGCAGCGGGCACCTGGGCTGGTTCGACCCGGTCAGCGGCAGGACCGAGTTGGTCGCTCTGGGACCAGGGTCAGCGCCGCACGGCGTGATCCGCGGCCCCGACGGTGCGGCCTGGATCACCGATGGCGGCCAGCAGGCGATCGTGCGCGTGAGCTGGCCGCAGCGTCGGCTCACCCGCTTTGCGCTGCCGTCTGCAACTCGCCACGCGAATCTCAACACGTGCGCGTTCGACGGGGCGGGCGATCTGTGGTTCACGGGCCAGAGCGGCATCATCGGCAAGGTCGCGACGAAGTCCGGCGTCGTGACGGCCAAGGAAGCGCCGCACGGATTCGGGCCCTACGGCATGTGCTCGACCCCGAGCGGCAACATCTGGTGGGCCTCGCTGGCCGGATCCTTCATCGCTCGAATCGACTCGCAGACCGGCGAATCGACCGTGGTGCGTCCGCCGACCAAGGATCAAGGGGCGCGCCGGGTATGGAGCGACAGCCGCGGCCGGATCTGGGTCAGTGAATGGAATGCGGGACAGCTGTCGATGCACGACCCGGCCGACGGAAGCTGGCGCGCCTGGAAGCTGCCCGGCGACAGCCCGCAGGTCTACGCGGTCTGGGTCGATGAGCGCGACTTCGTGTGGGTGAGCGAGTGGTCCGGCAACGCGATCTATCGGTTCGACCCGGGGCACGAGCAGTTCGAGCGTTACGCGCTGCCGCACCCGAATGGCGCCGTGCGCGAGATCCAGGGCCGACCCGGCGAGGTGTGGTTGCCTGAAAGCGGCACGGAGCATATCTCGGTGATTCATACTTGATGCCTGCGAACGATGCGCCAAGGTTGAATCATGAAGATCGCAGTGAACGGAATCGGTGTGGCCGGGCCGGCGCTTGCCTACTGGTCGAGACGGCTGGGGCACGAGCCCGTGATGTTCGAGAAGGCGCCTGCCCTTCGCACGGGGGGCTATCTCATCGATTTCTGGGGCTGCGGCTATGACATCGCCGAGCGCATGGGAATCCTCGCGGGATTGCGCGCAGAAGGCTACGAGATGCAGCGCATGCGCATGGTCAATCGTGACGGCCGCGAAGAGGCGCATGTGGACCTTTTGCCGATGCGTGAGGCGGTGGGTGGTCGCTTCTTCAGCATGGCGCGATCGGATGTGGCCCGCGCTCTGTTCGAAGCTTGCGACGGCATTCCAGCTCGATTCGGCGTCTCGATTGTCGGGATCGAGAACGAAGGCGACGGGTCGCTCGTGACGCTCTCTGACGGAAGCCGCGAGCGCTTCGACGTGGTCATCGGCGCGGACGGATTGCATTCCGCAGTGCGGGCGCTGGCCTTCGGCCCCGAATCGCAGTTCGAGCGATTTCTCGACTGCTACGTCGTTGCATTTCGTGTGAGCGGCTACCCGCATCGCGACGAGCTGACCCATGTGTCTCACACAGTGAAGGGCGCGCAGGTCGGGCGCGTGTCGTTGCGCAACGGGGAGACGCTGGTCTTGCTCGTCTGGCGCTGCGAGCCCGGCACGCTCGAAGTGCCGCAGGGCCGCCAGGAGCAACATGCCGCGGTCCGGCGCGCCTTCGGCGATGTGGGCTGGGAGGCGCCCGAGCTGCTCGCCGCCATGGACGATGCCGTTGACTTCTACTTCGATCGCGTCAGCCAGATCCACATGCCGCGTTGGACCACCGGCTCCGTGGCCCTGGTGGGAGACGCGGCGGCCTGCCCCTCGCTGCTGGCCGGCGAAGGTACCGGGCTTGCGATGCTCGAGGCGTACATCCTGGCCGGGGAACTGCATCGAGCCGATGGCGCTGTCTCGGTCGCGTTCGCTGAATACGAACGGCGACTCCGAAGCTTCGTCACGGCCAAGCAGGATTCCGCCGTGTGGTTCCGCGGCTTCTTTGCGCCGGAGACGGATCTCGGCCTCGCCGTGCGCAATGTCGCCGTGCATGCGTTCGCGCTTCCGCTCCTCGCAAAACCTCTCATGGCGCGCGCGCTTCGCGACGACATCGAGCTTCCGGACTACCTGGCGTCCTGAACAGTGTCAGGGCGTTGAGCGGCCCCATTCCGACTCGCGCCAGTGGCGCCGGCCGGGCGTGGCGCCATTGCAAGCGATGGCGATTGAACTGCTCCGCCGCATTCTGCGCGGCCGCGGCGTGAACTTCGTCACGATGACCGGCATGCGTTGGAACGGGAATGAACGCGAAACGCAGCCGCAGCAACCGACGAGGTAGGAAACATGACGGGCGCAACGCCGCCCCGGCAGACGACCTTGCGTTCATCGCAACGCACGCGTCGGACCCCTGCGGCGGAGGGTTGCCGTCGCCACATGCGGAACACGAAAGAACGACATGGGAACGCCCGCCAGGATCTTCGTCAGCCACATCACCGACGAGGCCGAGGTTGCCGCGCTGCTGAAGGAAAGCATCGAGGAGGACTTCGCGGGTGCCGTCGAGCTGTTCGCGTCGTCGGATGTCGGCGCGATCAACACCAGCGACGACTGGCTGGACGCGGTTCAGCGTGCGATGGCCGAAGCCGTTGCCGTCGTCGTGTTGTGCAGCAAGTCCTCCGTGCACCGGCCCTGGGTGCAGTTCGAGGTCGGCGCGGCGTGGATGAAGGAGATTCCGATCATTCCGGTGTGCCACTCCGGCCTGCGTCTCATCGACCTCGACGAGCCGCTGTCACGGCTGCAGGGTCTCGAACTGGGCACCGAAGCCGGCATCAAGCGGCTGTACCTGGCAGTGAGCTCGCTGCTCGGCCTGACGAAGCCGCGCGGGCCGAAGGATGCCGCGGGCCTGCTCGAACGCATCCACGCTCTCGAGGAACAGCTCGGCAGCATTCGCACGGAGCAGTACGAGCGCTACCTCGACATCACGGTGCCGGCCGAAGCGCTGGGGCGGCCGGCGATTCCCGACGACGCAACGGTCGAGTCCGATGACCTGACCCTGCGGCTGTTCGGGCTCACAGCCGCCGTGCCACGCTGCTGGCGCGACGTGGTCGATGCAGCACAGCAGCAGCCGGACACCCGCTGGGTTCGCCAGCTCGAACGCTGCATCCAGGAGGCGGGGATGAACCGGGTCTTTCGGCCGGTGCAGGCAGTCTTCCACGGTGATCATGGCTCGTTCCAGCCACAGCTTGCGCGCAAGGATGTGCTGCGCGGCGGCACCACGCGCTTCCATGTCCACCTGATCGAAACCGTCGTCGCGCCGACCGCCGGCGTGCCGAGCGAGATCGTGTCGCTCGTGACGCTGCTTCGGCTCGGCTTGCGCTTCCGCTACGAAGTGATCGAGAGGTTCCGCGCGCTGGGACAGCGGGCTCCCGCCGGCACGCCGGCGCGCGATGTTCCGCAGGAGACGCTGGCGGCACTGCGCGAGGCGATCGAGGTGATCGAGACCGATGCGCGCTCGCGAGGCGCCGAGCACGTCGAAGCCGACGCCGCATCACTGGTGTTCGAAGGTGCCGCCGAGCAGGCGGAGATGGCCAGGCTCGCCGAAGCATGGGCCGACGCTCGCGAACAGCTCTTCCGCGACGAGCCGCCACCGACCGCCGAGGACCTGGTCCGCGTGCTCGGGGGCATGCGCAGGATCAACGCCCGCTTCATGCGCGCGGCCAGCGCCCGCTTCGAAGAAGTGGTGCAGCTGCGCTGGCCCGATGCCCTCGACACGCCGCCGCGGCTCGCGGCGGCAGCCTGATCCGCGCGCAACCCGCGATGCGCCAGGCCATTACGGCGTGGTCGAAGGCGTGGACCCGAGGAACTGACCGACCGTGCGGTAGTGCGAGTCGTGCTTGTAGGTGCGCGTGGCCGGTTCGGGCACATTCGCGACATCGACGAACGTGAACCGCCCTGCCCCGCCGAACCCCTCGCGGATCGTGTCGGCGCGGCCGTCGTCCGTCGCGTTGGTGCCGCGGTAATAGATGACCTGGCCACAGGCCTGGCCGTTCGCGGTCTTGCCCCAGTCGCGCAGGAAGCGCTCGGAGATCACCGGGTGTTTCGGGTCGCTCGTGCGGAAGTGGTAGACGCAGTCGTAGAGCTCGAGACGGTCCGCCTCGATGCCCTTGCCACTGCGATCGCCCTCGATTGCATTGACCAGCGCCATGCCGCCGCCGGAGTGCGCCGAAACGATCCGGTCCGTGACCGACTTGACGCCCATGGCCGCCAGCGCCTCGTGCGTCGTGCGCGACTGGCTCTTCACATGGTTCCAGCTCGCGCTGTAGTCAAGGCTCTTGCCGGGCGCGTCGACGCGCGGCGGTGCGTTCGCCGACTCGGGCAGCACGAACACGGCCTGCTTGTCTTCGCCGTTGATGACTGCGCGGATGCGCGCATTCATGCCCGATTTCGAGCCGAGCGGATCGGCCACGGTCGCGTTGTCGCCATGGTAGTGGGTGTAGACATGCGCGTCGCCGTCGCGATTGAACTGCGGCCCCGTGATCGCCATCACCGGCTCGCCGCCATTGCCGCCACTGCGCATCACGATGATCCTGGCGGGCGGGTTGAGCGCCAGCAGGTCGCCATACGAGGATTTCGCATGCTCGATCGTGAAACCCAGGCGCCGCGTCTGCGGCGACTTGCTGTTCTCGAGCTGCTTGATGACGCAGTCGTCGGTGGTGGCCACGTCGTAGACCCCCGATGCGGGCATCGGACAGCTGTCGTGGGCCTCGACTCCTTCGGCGCCTTGCACGTCTTTCTTGGCGTCGGACTGCGGCCCTCCGGTTTTGCCGGAGCCGTTGTGGACCGCGCCGCCATTCGGCGTGCGTGTGTGCCCCGGCGCATGCCGCGCCAGTTGGAACAAGGTCGCGAATGGTTTCAAGGCGCCGCTCGAATGCGGCGCCTCGCCTGCCGACGGGCCGGCGGTTCCTTCTCGCGCTTCGACCGATTCGGCGGCGTCGTTCGACGGCAGGAGATTGGCGGCCGCGCTGTTGTACAGGGCAGTGATCATGAATTGCTCCGTTCGGCGTCGCGACGTCGACCCTGTCGCAAAGGCGCCGACTCGCTGTCGAAGCGAATTCGAGCAGACGCGGCCGTCTACGCCTAGTTGGGGCTGGTGCTGGCTAGGGTCGACCCCAGCGATGAGGCTCCCGAGGTGGTCAGCCACATGTGCACCCGTGGTGCCGACCCGCAGTGGACAGGCATCGCGAACTGCCCTCACAGATGCGGGAAGACGCGAGGCTCCAGCGCAGCCGCGGCCAGCACGCCGCCCATCATCGCGCCTGAAACGCCAGGCGTGACCACGTCCTGACCCGCGAGGAACAGGCCGGGGATCGGCGTCTTCGGACGCAGACAGTCCGACATGAATCGGCGCGGGCTGACCTCGAGACCATAACTCGCCCCATGCTGCGAGCCGATGTAGGCGCTCGTGGTCAACGGCGTCGACAGCTCTTGTGTCACGACAAGGGGCGCGAGCGCCGGGAAATAGCGCTCGAACTGATCCAGCAGATTGAGTTCGATGGCGCCCTTGAAGTCGGAGTAGGCCGCGGGGCGATCATGAAGCTTCGTGCCGCTCCATGGCGCGAAGGGCTCCCAGCTCGTCATCGCCACGACTTCGGCCGTGTGACGCCGACGCTCGCCAGGGACGTGTGATGGATCCTTCAGCGACGGGAAGGAAACGAAGAGTCTCGGCGCCGGCTGGTTGCCGGCCGGGTCGGCCCAGACGCCGGCATCGATATCCCAGCTCTCGTGGAACCAATGGTTCGATGGGGTCGCGCCGTTGGCGCGGATGTCGCCTTCCAGTCCCAGGTAGAGCCCCAGATGGCACACCGAAGGGGCGAAGGAAAGCACTTCGCGCGACCAGTCACTGTCGCGCAGTGCAGCAGGCAGCAGCTCGACCGTATTGCGCGCGCCCGCATCGGAAATCACGTTTGGCGCGCGCAGCTGCGTGCCGTCCTCCAGCTTCACCCCGACGACACCCGGACCCTCGACGATCAGCTCCTGCACCTTCGCCCCCAGCTTCACAGTGCCGCCGGCGTGTTCGATGACCGGCACAAGCGCACGCGCGAAGGCCTGGGCACCGCCCACCGGGTAGTAGGCGCCGTTGAAGTAGTGGCGCATGACCATTGCCTGGACTCCGAAGCTCGATGTCCTGGCGCTGGTGCCACCATAGTTGTCCTTCTGCGCGAGGAGCACGGCGCGAAGCTTGGGGTCGCCGACGAGTTCTTCGAGGACGTCGGCGCTCGAGCGCGCCCACCACTTGCGAAAGCCGCGTTCATGCCACAGCCTGTGCATCCTGCCGAGCAGAGGCGGCATCGCCCGTTCGGCGAACAACGCCCGGCCAGAGAGCTCCGCCTCGACCAGCGCGGCCAGGAACGCGTCGATGTCCTTCGCCGACGAAGGGAATCGCTCCTTGAGTTCGATCTGCAGGGCGGCTTGGGTGCGGGGATACTGAATGACGAAGTCGCCCGGGAAATGCACGGTGTCGTAGATGGCACCCATGGAAGCGAAACGAGATGTCATCGCCGACGAGCCACTGGAGCAGCGCATGGGCCTCACCCTCGGGTCCGACTTCGCCGAGATAGTGCACGCCGACATCCCAGCGGAAGCCCTCGCGCGAGAAGGTCTGCGTCAGACCGCCGGCCACATGATGCTGTTCGACGACGAGCACCTTTTGTCCGAGCCTTGCCAGGGCTGCGGCGCAGCTCAGTCCACCCATGCCGGAGCCGATCACGATGGCATTCCACGAGTCTCGATGCGTACCCACATTCACCTCCGATCGCGATCGTCCAGACGGGCGTCCGGACTTGCAGTCACCGTTGAATCCCCGGGAGTACGGACATCGAAACGACACTGGTCGCGGCAGCAGAGGGAGTGTCTGTCACCTCGGCCCGCCTGGGTCCCATTTGATATCGGCGTGACCAGCGGACATTGACTTCGGTCATGCCAGCGCTGCCGCGGACTGCCGACGGCTCGAGAACCTATGCGGAGGAGAAGCGAGGGTCTCGTCAGGCCGCACCGGTGCCTGCTTTCCGGCCCGTCGCCCATCGTGAAATGATCGCGTGGAGCGCGTCGAGTCCGTCCGTCAGCGCCGCTGGTCCCGGCTGAAGGATCATTGGCGACTTCACCTCGTGCAGTTCGCCGTCGCGCACGGCGGGAATTCGGTCCCAGCCTTCGCGCGACGCCACCATTTCGGGCCGGAACTTCTTGCCGCACCACGACCCAATGACGATGTCGGGTGCACGCGCGACGACCTGTGCACCGTCAGCCACGACCCTGTCGCGGCCGAGCGGCGCCGCCGCGAGTTCGGGGAAGATGTCGTCGCCGCCGGCGATCGAAATCAGTTCGCTGACCCAGCGGATGGCGCTGATTCGCGGCTCGTCCCATTCCTCGAAATACACCCTCGGCCGTTGCGGCAGGCGGGCAGCGAGGCCACGCACATCGTCGATCTTTGCCTGGAGTCGCTCGACGTATGCCCTGGCCTTGGCATCGGCACCCACCATCGCGCCAAGCCGGTGCACGTAGCCGAGGATCGCGTCGACCGAGCGATGATTGCTGATCCACACTTCGACGCCGGCCTTGACCAGGGCTTGCGCGATGTCGGCCTGCATGTCGGAGAAGCCGATCGCCATGTCCGGCGCCAGGGCGAGGATGCGATCGATCTTGGCGCTGGTGAACGCGGAGACCCGCGGCTTTTCGTGCCGGGCACGCGGCGGCCTCACCGTGAAGCCCGAGATGCCGACGATGCGATGCTCCTCGCCGAGGGCATACAGCACTTCCGTCGGCTCTTCGGTCAGGCAGACGATGCGCTCGGGATAGACAACTGACATCGCGCTCCAGTCAGGCGAACGGAGGCGACCGAAGGGCGACTTCTCCGCCTCCCTTTCGCCGCCCTGGAAGGTCAGACGCGCTCGAAGATCGCGGCAATGCCCTGCCCGCCGCCGATGCACATCGTCACCAGCGCGTAGCGCCCGCCGATGCGCTGCAGCTCGTAGATCGCCTTGGTCGTGATGATGGCACCGGTGCCACCCACCGGGTGACCCAGCGAGATGCCCGAACCATTCGGATTGACCTTCTCCGGATCGAATTCGAGCGCGCGCGACACTGCACAGGCCTGGGCTGCGAACGCCTCGTTCGACTCGATGACGTCGAGGTCCTTGGTGGTCAGGCCCGCACGCTTGAGCGCCAGGCGCGACGCCGGCACCGGCCCGAGCCCCATCAGCTTCGGGTCCACGCCGGCATGGGCATACGCGACCAGGCGTGCCAACGGCTTCATGCTCGACGACTTCAATGCGTCGCCGGTCGCGAGCACCACGGCCGCCGCGCCATCGTTCAGTCCGGACGCATTGCCCGCGGTGACCGTGCCGTCCTTCTTGAACGCCGGCTTCATCTTGGCCAATTGCTCGATCGAGGTGTCGGCACGCACGTGCTCGTCGGTGTCGAACACGACCGTGCCCTTGCGCGACGCGATCTCCACCGCCACGATCTGCGACTTGAATCGCCCTTCGGCGATCGCGCGCGCGGCACGCCGTTGACTCTCGACGGCCAGCGCGTCCTGCATCTCGCGCGTGATGCCGTCACGCTGTGCGACGTTCTCGGCGGTGATGCCCATGTGGATCGCGTGGAAGGGATCGTGCAGGATGCCGAGCATGTAGTCGACCGTCTGCACGTCGCCCATGCGGGCGCCCCAGCGGGCGCTCGGCATGATGTACGGCCCGCGGCTCATCGACTCGGCGCCCCCGCCGATTGCGATGTCCGCGTCGCCCAGCATCATCGTCTGTGCTGCCGACACGATGGCCTGCAGGCCGGAGCCACAAAGCCGATTGACATTGAACGCCGGTGTCTCCTGCGGAATCCCGGCCTCGATGGCGGCCACGCGTGCCAGGTAGGCGTCGCGGGTGTCCGTGGGAATCACGTTGCCCATGACCACGTGGCCGACGCTGCCGGCTTCGGCACCGCTGCGTGCCAGCGCCTCGCGCACGACGGTGGTCGCCAGCTGGGACAGCGGCACGTCCTTGAGCGCGCCTCCGAAGGTACCGATCGCGGTGCGGGCGGCGCCGACCACGTAGATGTCGCGGACAGTCATGGCAATCTCCTGGTAATCATGAAGCAGAGACGAGTTGACCAATCTAGGCGTCGCGGGTTCGGTCCCGCTGCTGCTCCATTGTGCCGCCAAGGTGATTGATCAGGCTGGCCATCACGAAGAGTACATCCATGATGCCGCCTGCCTGGCGCGCATGTCCGCTCACATGCTGCGCCGGTATTGCCCGCCCACCTCGAACAGCGCGTTCGTGATCTGCCCGGGCAGCGCAACTGATCGCACTGCTGGACGGTCTTCCGTTCGACGTGGCCGGATCGTTGCGGATGAACGATGGCATCTGCTTCGTGCGACGCGAACCTGCGCACGCGGACGACGACATCCAGGCACTGGTCGCGCTGTACCGCGCCGGCGCGATCTCACCGCTCATCCCGATGCGGTGCACGCTGGCGCACTCGAGCGAAGCGCTCACCGCGCTCATGCAGCGCAAGCTGGTGGGAAAAGCCGTCGTGTTGCCTTCAGCCGAATCCACTTGAAAGCTGTTTCAGGCGATCGGCTTGAGGCCCGCTCGCCTGCGCGACTCCAACTGCGAAAGCGGCGGATTTTTCTAGCTCCTGTCGCAGCGGCTCGATGCGACAAAGCCGCCCAGGCCGGCCCCGGCCTAGGCCACGTGCATCGGTCTTACGGCAGCTTCGCCAGGACCTTTTCCATCTCCGCGGCCGAATAGGCCCGCAGCGAATGGGAGCGCACATTGCCTTGCATTGCCGTTGCGAGATTGAATGCGCTCAGCGCGGTCTCGTCTTCAGCCTCAAGCACGCAGACCATGCAGAGACCTTCACGGCGAGTGCCGCATAGGTCAGCACATGGCGTGGCGACTCCCGCGGCGAGTCAAGTGGATTCGCCGCCGACGAGAAATTCCCGATCGATGCGTGGCATCGGCTCGTCGTAGAGCGCGGCCTCGAAGGTCCGCAGGCGCTTGTAGATCGACAGCAGTTCCACGATCGTGGTCCATGAATTCACGAGGTACTGGAACGAATTGCGGACCTGATCGAAGACGTTGGTGATCTGGGTGAGCAGCCCGAGCGTCAGTTTTCCCGCGACGATCGATGGAACGAGCACGAACAGGCTGAACAGGTTGTCCGCCTGCAGATAGAAGATGCGGGCGACATTGAAGTACATGTAGTGGAAATAGAGCCGGAAATAGTTCTTCCGGACGTTGGCGAAGAGTTCCGTGACGGTCGGGGGTTGCGCGCGCTCGGGGTCGTCCTCACCGTAGACCAGTTCCTTGCGGTAGGCGGCCTCGACGCGCTGGTTGCGAAATTCCAGCCCCGGCAGCCTGATGCCCACCAGGGCCAGGAAGAAGGTCCCGAAGATCGACCAGGACAACGCCGCCCACACCAGTGCATGAGGCACGTGGCCGATGATCGGCAGTTCGGTGATGCCCGCGCCGATCTTGAACAGGACGGGCAGGAAGGCGACGAGCGTCATCACCGAGCTGACCAGGCTGACGCCGAGCCGCTCCATGGTCGACGAGAAGCGCATCGTGTCCTCCTGGACGCGCTGCGAGGCGCCCTCGATCTCGCGAAGCCGAGGCCAGTGCGCCATGTAGTACTCGTTCATGGCGGTGCGCCAGCGGAAGATCCAGTGACTGACGAAGAAGAGGTTGAGCACCCCGACCGTGACCGCAAGGAAGGCGATGCCGGCAAAGCCGAGCATGCCGTTGTAAAGCTGCGCCGCCGTCACCGGAGCGGTCTTGGCCAGCGCCTTCTGGATCAGGTCGTAGAACGGCCCGTACCAGGCGTTGATGGCGACGCTGACCTGGACCGAGAAATACGTGTTGAAGACGATCAGCGCGGTGCCGAGCACCGACCAAAGCTGCCAGCGATGCGGGCTGTGGAAGAACCAGAAACCGGCGAATGCGGCCACCGCGACGCCATAGTAGACATAGAACCACAGGAACGGCGTGGACCAGAAGAGCGACACGCCGACGACCGGTGCCACGCCGGCAGGAAGCGGTGGAAGCCCGATATACGCGCCCAGATGTTCGCCTCCTGCGTACCAGGCCAGGATCGCGATCAGCGACCAGGCGGCCGCGGACAAGAAGAATATTCGTGGCTTCGGGAAGAATGACGGGAACACGTCGGGAAGGCTTTCTCGAGCGCCATGCGCGACTCGCCGGCGATTTCAGTACGTCACGGCGGCCGATTTTGGCATGCCTCATCGCAGGCAAGCCAGCGCCGCATCTAGTCGTCTGTCGACAGCGCCTGGGTACAGTGCCGGGGCACGACCAGATTCCCATCCGCGCCGGCGATGGCCTCGATGGTGATGCGCGGCGCCGAGGACGTGACGGTCCCGAAGATCGTGGCGAACGCGACGTCGGCTGCATCGCGGCCGGTGCCCAATCGAACGAAGCCCATCGGGATCGCAGTCCCTGACGGATCGAACAGGTACCAGCGTTCGCCGACATAGACCTCGACATAGGCGTGGAAGTCAGGGGGGCCCAGTGCAGGATCGGCGCCGTAGTCGATCCCCGTCGTGAAGCGTGCCGGAATGTTGATGGCACGGCACAGGGCGATCATGAGATGCGCGAAGTCGCGGCACACGCCCACGGTTTCGAGCAGCGTATCGATCGCCGACGTGTTGGAATTCGATGTGTTCGATGAAAAGGTCGTGCGCTGAAGCACCCAGTCGCGAATGGCCTGGACGCGGCTGTAGCCCTGCCACTGCTGGCCAAATTCGCGCATCGCGAACCGATGCAGTCGATCCGATTGGCAGTAGCGGCTGGGGTAGAGATAGTTCAGCACGGGCGCGGGAAGCCGCGCCACGGGAACCTCGCTGATCGAGCTCGGGTCCGCCATGTGGTGCGACAGGTCCACGGTCGCTCCGTAGGCCACCTTGAGCGGGCCCGGGAGGGCCTTCACGCGCAGGTAGCGGTTGCGGGTCAACGGATCGGCTTGCACGAGCGGCTGCACGTCCTGGCTGAGCGTCAGCCGTTCTTCGATGACCTGCTGCCGCTCGGTATGCGCAGCATGGATGTTGAAGATGAAATCGCAGCCATGCTCCCCGATGCCGTAGTCGAGTTCGAGCGCGAGACGCAGTCTGATCATGGTGGGCCTGGCACGACGATGTCTGGCCGCGGGCGATCCGTCAACCCAACTCGGCGCGCATTTGGGCGCACATGTTGGTGCCCGTGACGGTCAGGCGCAGTGCGCCGCCGTTCCACTCCAGCCAGTGAAGCGCCACGTAGTCCTCGATGAACCCCTCGGGAATGAGGTCGGCCCGCCTGCGTTGCAGCAAGTCGACGGTCGAGAGCAATGCCATGCGCAACTGGTCGCGCCTGGACATCGGCGGCGTTCGCGTCGCCCGAGTGGCCGTGGTGGCCGCAGGGCGCGGTGTGCTATGTGTATTCATGGAGAACTCCGGTAATGCTCCACCTTACACCTCGTTCGCGTTGGTGCCGGATGCCTCCGGGTGGTCGCCGTTTGCGGACATTGGGAAGCGAGTGCGCCTCGCAGTCGGGAGGGGAATGGTCAGTCTGTGCACGCCTGCCTGCAGCGCGGCCTGGATCACGTGGGGTCGGCCGCCGGTGAAGTGAGCGTCAGCAAGATGTCGGCGTACCAGGCGCAGTTCAGTCCGAGCGACTCGTCCTGTTCCGCGTCGCGGGTCGCCATGTCCATCCGGCTGGAATGGACGCCGAGAAGACACCAGCGAGCCACGCCGGCAGCGCTCGCGTCTGCATGCGCGATCCGCGCCAGGACCGGTGAGCCGCTGCTTCCGCGGTGCATCCGGCCGTCGGTCAGGAAGTAGCCCTTGCCCTGGAAGCGGGTTCCGTACGATGAAGCGATGGAGGCCTGGCGCACCACCGGCAGGTGGTGGACGGTGTCGAAGAAGCCGAGCGGAAAGCCGGGAATCGCCAGCGGGTCGCCGACATTGAACATGTCGTAGTCCCCCGGGAGGTGCTGCGGTCCGAAGGCCGCATGCACGCAACCGGACGGCATCTCGCCGCGATCGAGTTCGAGCACGGCAACGTCGACCTCGCCGCCACCGTCGCGCGCCTGCCGCCACGCCGCGCTGCCGCCCCGGTAGAGCAGGATCGACAAGGTGGCCAGCCGCGTCAGGTCGCGCGTGTCGGTGTGCAGCTCGATCTCGATGCGGTCGGGTGCATGTGCGGTTGGCGCATCGAACAGCACATGCCGGCTGGTCACCAGAAAGAGCCGGCCTTCGCGCTCGAAGTAGAACCCGCTCGCCGTGGTGAGTCCGCGCCCGCCGCTGAAGGTCAGCACCCGCGTGACACCGAACAGCGCTTCGTCCATCGGACGCTCGCTTTTCATCGCTTCGGATCCGGCGCGGACTTGCGGTTCCGCTCGCGGCTCGATGCGGTCAGCCGGCCTCCCGGCCGCACGGCCATCTGTGCGGGTCGTCACGGCTGCATTCATTCGGCCGGCGCGTTCGCGCCAAGGTCGGCGCGGACGCACGATGTTGAATTGCCCGTTTGCGACGCATGGCCTCGCTGCCACGCATCGAGACGGACTCGCCATACGCGGCTGCTTTCGCCGGTCCGGCCCGGCCGGTTGATGTCGCTGAGCATCGGGTTCGTCGAGGCGCATTCACCGCGGGCGGCTGCCTTGGCGCCCTGCCGACGGAGCTCTGCCCGCTCGCCAGCGCTGAACGCCGCGATGAACGCACGGGGCTGTGGCTCTGCTGGCACCATCATTGGGCGAACGAAGATGGAATCGGAAGGAAATGACGACACAGGACGGCTCCGCGGTGGGACTTGTCCTGTCAACGGGCGACGCTGCCGCCGGTGGCGCTTCAAGCAGTGGGGTCGGGGTGGTGTCACATCCAGCGCACCCCTTGCAGATGCGCAGGATACCCTATGCGGACAGCCCTTCGACCAGGTCACCACGGACCTGGCTGAGACATCCGTCCTGTTCGAGCCGATCGGCCCGCGCCACGACCTCGCCATGGGTCGCAGCAGTGGCCACCCGACAGACACGACTCGCACGTCGGCGCCCATGGAAGGACTCGGGTCGGCAGGCGGCGCGACCCAGCATGGCCGAGCACACCTGATGGCCGTGGCGGCGAGATTCGTGACGATTTCCCGGTTTCGACGGCCCGGCGCGGCCGGGGCAAAAAAAATTCGGGCCCGGTGCATCCAAACCCGACATGGCGACGTCAGGGCAGCAGATCCGGCTGATTCCCAGCCGGCCACCGCCCCTGGAGATCGCCATGAACCTGACCTTTCGCCCGCTCGCCGTCGTGCTGACTCTCGCCTTCGGTGCTTCGTTCGCTCACGCGCAATCCTTGTCGCTCGTGTCGCTGGCGCCGATCGCCGCCAGTGCCGGCACGTCGGCCGGCGCCGCGGCCGGTGGGTCGGCCGGTGCAGGCGGTGCGGCGGCCGGCGGTGCCGGCGCTTCGGCCGGATCCACGGCGGGCGCTGGCGGTGCAGGCGCCACAGCGGGCGGCGCAGCTTCGGCCGGCTCCGCAGCGGGTAGTGCCGGCGGGGCAGCCGGTGGCGTTGCGGCGGGGGCTGGCGCAGCGCCGGCGGACGGCTCCGTGCGGCAGATACAGCCGGGCATCGTCGACGGCACGTCCAATACGATCCAGGTGGGCCAGCCGATCGGCGACAGCCTCACGACGATCGCCAACGTGTCCGGCAACGTGACGCAGTTCAGCAATGCCAACTCAGTGGTCAGCACTCGCCAGACCGTGTCGATCGGCGGAGCACGGGGCCTGGTGAGCTCGGGCGGCACCTTGACCGCCAACGGGTCGCTCGTGGGTGACATCAGCCAGTTTCGTGCCGGCAGCAGCGGCAATGCAGCCAGCGCGGAGCAGCGCGTGACGATCGGAGGCCTGGCGGGGACCGTGACAGCCGCCAGCGTGAGCGCCAACGGGCTCGTCAACGCCAACGTGTCGCAGAACTCCAACGGAAGCTCCGCCGGGCGGGGCCTGGGCAGCCAGATCGTCGACGTCGGTGGTGTGAGCGACACACGGGGCAATTCCCTCACCACGTCGGGCATCGTCACCGGCGGCGGCATCAGCCAGCGCGCCGGGAACCTCACGGGTCAGGAGCTTCGAGTGGGCAGCATCAGCGGCTCGCAGCTGCAGACGGCGCAGACCCAGGGCGTTGTTTCCGGATTGGTGACGCAGTCGAACACGTCGGCCGCGACCGGCTCCACGTCCACCGTGCAACGCATCGGCGTGGGCAGCATCCGTGACGCGCAGGCGCTGTCGGTCACGACGCAGGGCCAGCTCACCGGCGACCTGACGCAGACGCAGAACCAGAACGGCAATGCGAGCCAGACGGTCGAGATCGGCTCGGTCAACGGCACGGACGCGGCCGGAACGATCGCCACGTCGGGCACGGTCACCGCGCCGGTGTCGCAGCTTGCCAATGCCGGCAGCCAGCAGTTGCTGGTCGGCGCCGTCGTCGGTGGCGCGCCGCGCAACGCCACGACCCGTGCCGTCCTGGGGGGCAGCGTGAACCAGAGCATCACGACCGGCACGAACGGGTCGCAGCGCATCGGCATCGGATCGATCGAGGCTTCGACAGGCCAGATCTCCACCGACGTCACGGTCGACGCGGCCCTGTCGCAGGACCTGCAGGGCCCGGGCACTTCACGCACGCAGCAGATCTCGATCGGCAGTGTCGAGCAGGCCGGCGGCCTGGTCACCACGCGCGCCACGGTGAGCGGCGCCGTCTCGCAGTCCAGCACGAGCGGCAGGGATTTCGGCTCGCAGCGCATCGTCATCGGCAGCGCCCTCAACACCGGCGCGCAAACCGTGCACACCGACGTGACGGTGGCCGGCACCCTCTCCCAGGTGGCCACCAGCGTGAGCAAGGAGAACCAGCAGATCCTCATCGGCGGCGTGTCCGGCAACTGACCCCCAGCCGCAATTCGAACCCGACGACCCGGAGACCATCATGCGTCGCATCCCCCTCGCCGCCTTGCTGCTGATCCTCGCTGCCGCCGCCCGCGCCGGCACCCCTGACGTGCCCGACGAGATCAACGCCCGCCTGGCGCGCACCAAGAGCCAGACCGCGATTGCCGCGGCCGGACGGGCGCACGACGCGGCCAGCGTCGACGGCGTGGCATCATTCGGCGCCACGGGGGGAGCCAAGGCCGGCGGAGGGGCGCTGGGCGACGGCTGCAACATCGCGATCGGCAACGTGTTCGAGGACAAGGGTGCGATCAGCACCTCGGCCCGGCGCGAGACGACCGTGATCGTGACCGGTGACGTGATCCAGGTCGGCAACAATTGCCGCTGAACGACAAGCTCAAGAATCGGGCGGGGGTGCTGCGATGAAACGTCTGTTGTGCTGGCTGTGCTGCATCACGCTTGCCGCGTGCGCGCCGCTGCCGAAGCTGCCCCCCGCCGCACCCGATCGCGCAGCGGCCGTCCAGTCGACCGACAGCACACCGCAGCGCAACGTCACGAATTTCTCCGACGCGCTGCGCTGCATGGACAACCTGTACCTGGCCTACGGTACGCGCGACGTCAGCGTGCTGGTCGAAGACCTGACCGACGCTACCAAGAAGGTCAATGCCGGCACGCGCGACATGATGATGTCGGCGATCTCCGACATGACGCGCCGCAGCCGCGCGATCGAGGTCATCGCCTTCGGTCCGGACGCCAACAACATCGTGGCCTTCCTCAACAGTGCGCAGCAGCGCAGCCCCTTCGCCGTGGTGCCGCGCTTCGACCTGCGCGGTTCGATCACGCAGCTCGACGAGAGCGTGCTGCGGCGGCAGGCCGACGCAGGCGCGTCGCTCGGCTCCGCACTCGGCGTCGGCGCCTCGCGCAGCCGGCAGCTCAACGTGCTGGGGCTGGACGTGGCAATGGTCGACACCCGCAAGCTCGCCCTCGTGCCGGGAGCCGTGTCGAAGAACCTCACGACCATCATCAAGGAAGGCGACGCCTTCGATTCGCAGGCCACGATCAGCAAGGTCGGCATCAACTTCAGCACCTCGTTCCAGCGCACCGACGGCACGGCGCAGGCGCTGCGCAACATGGTGGAGCTGTCGTCGGTGGAACTGTTCGGGCGCCTGCTCAAGCTGCCCTACTGGTCGTGCATCGGCACCGGGGTCGACAACCCGGAGGTGCGCAACGAAGTCGAGGATTGGTTCATCGGCATGGAACGGTCGGGCGAGCTGACGCCGTTCTTCCAGGTGCAACTGCGCAACCGCGGCTTCTTCGACGGTCCGGCAGACGGCCGCGTCACGCCGGCATTGCGTCAGGCGGTGGCCGCATACCGCCGCGGCGTGGGGCTGGGCGACGCCGGGCTGGTCGACCTGCCCCTGTTCACGAAATTCATCGGCGCCCCGTTCCCTGCGCCGCCCGCTCAGCCGTTCCGCGATGTCGCGGCCGCGCCGCCACCGCCCCCTTTGCCGCCGGCGGCAAAGGCCCCGCCATCCGGCGCCGCGACGGCGCGTGCCGCGGGCATCCGGCTGCAGCTTGCGCTGTCGCGAAGCGGCTCCGCACCGGACGCTGACCTCGGCGTCACCGTGAGCCCGAGCGAGCCCGCCTATGTGTACTGCTACGCGCAGCCGGTGGACGGTGCCGTGCAGCGCATCTTCCCCAACCGCTTCGTCAGCGACCCGCGCGTGACCCCCGAGCAGCCCCTCGTATTGCCCGGCGCCCAACCGTTCCGGCTGCAAGCCGGCAAGACCCGATCGGTGGCCTGCCTGGCCGCCCGCCGGGAGGTCTACAACGACGTGCCGGCCGCCCTGCGCTGGGGCGACTTCCAGGCCCTCAACGCGATCCACGGATTCGAACAGCTTCGCGGCATGCTCGAAGCCGTGGCACACGAGCCGGTGGCCTTGGGCACGATCGACCTGCACTGACCCCCAGTCGGCCGTGCACACCACCGACGAAGACACGCTGCATCGCCTGCTGGGCCGCATCGCCTTGCAGGACCGCACGGCCTTGCAGGAGCTGTACCGCGCTGCCGGGGGCCGCCTGCTGGCCGTGGCATCACGCCTGCTCGGCGATCATGGTTCGGCCGAGGACGTGGTCCAGGAGACCTTCGTCACCGTCTGGTCGCGCGCTTCTCAGTTCCCGGCCTTGCGGGCCAGCCCGATGGCCTGGCTGACCTCGATCACGCGCAATCGCGCCATCGACGTGCTGCGCCGCCGTCGTCCCGAGACACCGCTGCACTGGCATGACGCCGATGGCCGCGAGCGACACCACGACGGACCCGATGCGAGCGGCACCCCGGTGGATGCGCTCATCGCGCGCCAGGCCGACGGGCAGCTCGGTGAATGCCTGGGACGCCTCGACGACGAGCCGCGCGAAGCGCTGCGCCTGGCGTACTTCGACGGCCTCACGCATGACGAGCTCGCGCAGCGCCTCGGCAAGCCGCTGGGCACCGTCAAGGCCTGGATCCGGCGCAGCCTGCAGCGGCTGAAGGACTGCCTCGGAGACGCACTGTGAACTGGCACCGTTCACCCGAGCTGCTCGACCGTCTCGCGGCCGAATACGCGCTCGGCACGCTCGCCGGCGGTGCAAGGCGGCGCTTCGAGGCCGTGATGCGCAACGAGCTGGCGGTGGCGCGCGCGGCCGCACGCTGGGCGACGCGGCTGGAACCCATGGGGGCCGAGCTGCCGCCGCTCGATGCCGGCGGGGCGCTGTGGTCGCGCATCGAACGCAGCAGCTTCGGCACCGTGTCGGCGACGCATTCGCGGCCCGGCTGGGTGCAGCGCATTCAGCGCCTGTTCGCACCGGTGCCTGCCGCAGCACTCTCGCTTGGACTGGTGCTGGGCCTGGGCGTACCCCTCGCCTGGCGCGTGCTGCAGCAGGACGTCCACGACACCCAGTTGCCCGATAGCTATGTCGGCGTGCTGGCCGAAGCAGCCGGCCGCCCGGGCCTGATCGTGTCCAGCCTGCGCCGGGGTCGCACCGTGGATCTCAAGGTCGTGCACGCCGTCGCCCTGCCTCCAGGCAAGGTGCTCGTGCTCTGGACGCTGGACGCGAAAGGCACGGCGCGCGCCGTGGGGCCGCTGCCCGGGCTGGACAGCGGCTTCGTCAGCATGACGCTCGACGAGCCCGCCGAAGCCGCATTCGCGCGCGCCGTCGAACTGGCCGTCAGCATGGAGACCGCGGGCATCACGCCGCAGACTCCGACGCCGCCCTTCGTCTACCGGGGGCTGTGCGGAAAACTCTGGCGCGTGAAGTAGAACTGAAGGTCGACCTCCTACGGCGATGGACGCGTGTTGACTCTTGCGCACAGCAAGGCCGTCAGCAGCGCCAACGCGATGTGCAGGCCGTAGATGCTGTCGAAGTCGCTGCGCTGCACGGCATCGTGCCCGAGCAGCATCACCGTGACGGCCACGCCGATCACGGCACCGATCTGGCGCGTGGCCTGGTTCACTGCACTGCCGACCGCGTAGTGCTGCACCGGCAATCGACTGACCGCGGCACCCGACAGCGACGGCAGGACGAGCCCCACACTCGTGCCGCTGAGCAGGAGGCCGGGAAGCCACTGCGTGGCATATGCGGGCTCGACGCCGGGAACGAGCATGAACCACAGGCCGGCGGCCGCGTACAGCAGCGCACCGGCCACGAGGAAAGGCCGGTGTCCGTGTCGCCCTGCGAGGCGGCCTGTCAGCGCGGCCACGGGGATCACCATCAGCGGTCCGGGGGCGATGGCCAGGCCGGCGCGCGCCTGCCCGTAGTGCCAGACATGGCTCATGTAGAAGAAGAAGGCGAAGAACATCATGGCGAAGGCGATGCCGAACGAGAGCGTGGCCGCGTTCACCGCGCTGTAGGTGCCATGTCGGAAGAGGCCGAGGTCGACGATCGGCTCGCGCACGCTTCGGGCCCAGGCGATGAACGCGAGGAGTGCTGTCACGCCGGTGGCCGCGGCGGCTGCCGAGCCGGCGCTCGTCCAGCCGGGAGCGTGCAGTTCGACAATACCCAGCGCGATGGCGCCGACCGCGACGATGAGCAGCGCCATGCCCACGACGTCGAGCTTGCGGCGCGTGGCTGCCCGGTTCGATTCGTTCAGCAGCCGCGCACCGCGCCACAGCGAGATGCCGCCGATCGGCAGGTTGATGAAGAACGCCCATTGCCAGCCGACGGTCTGGACGACGAAGGAACCAAGGCTCGGCCCGACGGCTGCCGCGAACCCGGCCACCGCGCCCCACAGGCTCACGGTCAGCGCACGCTTGTCCTGGGGAAAGGCGGCCAGCACGATCGACAGCGACGCCGGTGTGAGCAACGCCGCCCCGGCGGCCTGCAGCACGCGCGCGGCGACCAGCCATCCCAGGCTGCCGGCCATGCCGCACGCCGCCGACGCCGCGAGGAATATCGCCACGCCGACCAGGAACACCCGTTTGCGCCCGTGGGTGTCGGCCAGGCCGCCGGCGGGAATGAGCATCGTCGCGTAGATGACCGTGTAGGCGTTGAGGACCCACGACATGTCGGCCGGGCTCGCCCGCGGGAAGCTGGTGCTCAGCGCACCGAAGACCGCGTACAGCATCGTGCCGTCGAGCGAGACGAGGAAAGCGGCGACGCTGGCGACCCAGAACACCGGCCATGGCGATGCGGCTCGCTGCGGAATCTTCGTCGCCTCGGCCGGCAGCGTGGCAAGGGTCATGGCAGGTTCTCGGTCGTGGATGGGGTGCGCGCGTTCATGCCTGCTGCGGCAGGTAACTGGGCGTCGAGCCCGTGAGGCCTTGCCTGACGAGCCTCGTTCGTTCGTCGGCAAGGACTTCGTCGAGGCCCGATTCGAGTCCGTCGAGCGCGCGCCGCACGATCTCCTGCGGGCTGGACTTCGGGGCGTCCAGGCCGCGCGCGAGATCGGTGTCGACGAAAGCCATGTGCAGCGCGAGCACCTGCGTCTTCTGCGCGGCCAGTTCATGGCGCAGCGAGTTGGTCAGCGACCAGGCGGCCGACTTGCTGGCCGCGTAGGCGGCAAGCGTGCCACCGTTGATCCACGAGACGATCGAGAGCACGTTGAGCAGCGCGCCGCCGCCGTTGGCCGCCAGCACCGGCGCAAACGCCTTGCTCATGCGCAACATGCCGAAGAAGTTGGTCTCGAATTGCTGCCGGGCCGCCTCTTCGCTGTCGGCGGCGAGAAAGCCTCCCTGCCGCGCCACGCCCGCGTTGTTGATGACCAGCGTCACGTCGCCGGCAAGCGCCGCGGCCGCGGACACGTCCTCGGGCCTGTTGATGTCCAGGCGGATGGCCTCGACGCCGCGCTGCGTGACGGTGGATGGATCGCGCGCCGCGGCATACACCTTGCGCGCACCTCGGGCGAGCAACTCGTGCGTGAAAGCCAGCCCGATACCGCGGTTGGCGCCCGTGACGAGAGCGATGGCGTTGTCAATCTTCATGAGAGGCTCCTTGTGCTGGGGTTGCGATGCTTGAATATGACGTACATCATATTTTGGGTGGAAACAGGGCGAATGTGTCTTGCGCCGACCACACGGTCAGCGCGCTGTCGGTGTGTCGTGCTGTTGGATCAACGACTTGCGGGCGGCTGTGAGCAAGGCCTTTCCTTCGGCGTTGTCGCCGAGTGCGCGCGCCAGTTGCAGCGAGCCGACCAGCGTCCCGGCCACGACACTGGCCGCGGCGCGCGACGCATCGGGCAGCGCCACCCGCACGGCCGCAATGAGACGCTGCACACGCACGGACGACGCCTCGCGCACGCTGGGCGACTGGCGCGGCATGTCGCAACCGAGCGCAGCCACCGGGCAGCCGGATTCGAGCGAGGACAGGTGACGATCCGCGAGATAGGTCTCGACCAGGGAGCGGAAGGCGCTCACGCCCTTCGCAGCACGCTGCTCGGTGGTCCGGCGCACTGCCTCGAAGCTGTCCCTCCCGGCACGCTCGAGCGCTTCCACGAGCAACGCATCGCGCGACTCGAAATGCGAGTAGAAACCGCCGTGCGTCAGGCCGGCTTCCTTCATGACATCGGCCACGCCCACGCCCGAATAGCCCTGCCGGCGCAGGGCGCGCGCAGCCACGTCGACGATCCGCTCGTGCGTCTCTTCCTTGCGGCTGTTGGGTGTTCGGCTCATGTGCATCTGGCTGAATATGATGCTCATAATATTCACGCGCCGGACTGGTGTCAAGGACGGTTTCGCCGGGCCTTGCCGGGAGGGCGCCGTCAAGCCTCGTCGCGGCCTGCGCCGAGCCGCCCGCAGGATGCCGCCCCGCCACGAGACCGTTGGCCAACCGTTGCAACCGTCGCAACATGGCGCTGGGACAGCGTTCAGCGCATGCTGCCCCATCCGAAAGGCGGCTGCAGACTCGAGACGCGGCCAGCGTCGGTGAAGAACACCGAGCCGGTGCCCTGATCGGGGTACACATAGATCCAGGCAGTCCGCCCGTCGATGTCGAGCCTGCGCGCCGGCGCGCCGAGCAGGTGTTCCACATCGGCGCGGTCGGCACCGGCTGCGATCGATGACCACGCCCGTCGCAACGCCGCGAGCGGGGCGCCCAGCCCGGAAGCGGTTCCGGCCTCGTGCGAAGGACCGGATGTGGGCGCGGGTGCGGGCCCGTGCGCTTGCGGCGCGGCGGGCGCCACCTCCGGCGCATTGCCATGTTCGAGCCGATCGACGCGAGCCCGCAGCGACTGCACCTCGGCGCGCAGGGCCTGGATCTGCGCGTTCGAGTCGGCGCAACTCTGCGGCTCGCTCTGTGCGGCGCCCGCTGCACACGCGAGGCCGCAGCCGCCGAGACCGACGAGGACTGCGGCGACCTGGCGCCGCAGTCCACCGTGTCCGTCAGCGCGACGCCGCATACACCGCCGCCGCCTGCATCTGCTCCGGGCTCATCGTGCGAACGACATTGAGCATGATCGGAGCGTTCGAGCGCATGCCCGACTGGAACCCGTGCAACTGCGCGACGAGGTACTCGACATGCTGGCCCGCGAGGCGCGGAAACGCCGCGTTGCCCTCGGCCTTGGGGCCATGGCAGGTCGCGCAGGCCGGCACGTTCTGCGCCGGGATGCCCTGTGCGTAGATCTTCTCGCCCTCGGCCATCAGCTTCGGATCGCCGGCCGGTTCGTGCGCGGGCTTTTGCGCCGCGTAGTAGTCGGCCAGCGCCTTGATCGTCGCTTCGTCGAGCTGCGATGCCATGCCCCACATGTAGGCCTGCGCGTTCGGGTCTCCGCGCTCGTGGCGGCGAAAAGCCTCGAGCTGGAGCATCGTGTAGGCTGCCTGCTGGCCGGCCAGACGCGGGAACACCGGCGAGATGCTCATCCCTTCGGGGCCATGGCAGGCCGAGCACACGCCCGCGGCCAGCGCCTTGGCATCCTGCTGCTGAGCCGTCGCCGCACCGGCGGACAAGAGAACGGCGCAGAGCGCGATCTTCGACATCGTGTTCATCGCTCGGCCCTCCTAGAAGTTGATCCAGCCCAGCAGGTACATCGTGTCGTTGTCGCTCGCGCTGCGCCCCGCGCCGTCGTAGTTGGCGCCGCCGCCATTGAACTTGCTGTAGTGGGTGTACTGCAACGCGAACTTCGTGTTCTCGTAGGGAACCCAGTCGAGCTCGCCGGTGAGGCCGCGGCTGTCAGGCTTGTTGTTCGCGAAGCCGCCGAAGGCCGCCGGCGCGTACAGCCCTGCATCGGCCGACCCGGTCGTCGAGAAGACGCCAAGAGCGCCGCCATAAGTGCGGTGGTAGAAGTAGCTGGCCGCGATGCGCGTCGTCTTCAGCGTGTTGTTCAGGTTGGACGAGGCGCCCGCCGCGAATGCGGCATCCAGCGTCTGACGCTCGTCGATGTATGTCGCCGTCACTGTCACCAGATGCTCGTCGCCGATGTACTGGTATTGCGAATCCAACGCGATGTCGCGGTAGTGGTTGGTCAAGCCGGACAATGCCGTGCCGTCGCCGGGGTACAGCTTGGCATCGATTCCATACAGGCCGGCTTCCCACGAGTGGCGCCCCCACTGGCGTTCGTAGGCGAGCCGCCAATACGGCGCCATGCCGCTGACCACATTGGCGCTCGTGCTGTCGATCTGCGCCGCAGCCGGCGCCGAACGGTAGGCACCGAGTTCGGCGTAGACCTGGTCGGCCCACGATGCATACACGCTCAGGCCCGCCACACCGGCGTCGGCAAGGCCACCATCGATCATCGTCGCCGCGGCGGGCGCGGGCGCGGTCGCGCTGCGCTGATCGAACGGTGACTGCCAGGCCGGCGTCGTGTTCCACAGGTCCTGCACGGTCGGGTTGTTGTTGAAACTGATCCCCCACAGCCACTTGCTCGTTCACCGGGCGCGCGTAGCGGATGTCGGTGTTGTCCCAGCCGAAGCTGCCGCTCGTGCCGTCGTAGGTCATCTGCACGAAGGAACCGAAATTGGGAGCGATGCGCCCGGCGTAGAACAGGCTCGCCTGTTGCGGCAGGAGCACCTGGTTGTTCTTCGCGACGGCATCGGCCGGCACGCTGCCCACGCCCTGCTGCGAGTCGGGTATCGCGCCCTTGGTCGATGTCACCGACGCCTGCAGCATGAGCGACAGCGGCGGGATCTGGTTGAGCACCAGGGTCTGGTCCTTGCCGGCACTGATGCCGCTGACCTGCGGCAGGTTGTCGATCGTGTAGCCATACAGCTTGAAACGTCGGCCGAACGGCGTCAGTTCGGGAAAGACCGTGTGGCAGGCCTCGCAGGCGAAGCCCGTCTGCCGCGCGAAGCTCGGAACGGCTTGCGCGCCCAGTGGAGCGAACAGCAGCATGCCGATCGCAGCCGCCAGGGCCAGGCGCAATGAACAGGCTCTTCGATCTGTCATTTCTGTCTCCTCATTTGTGCATCGGGACACCCTTGATGGGCGGTCATTGTCGGTTCGCCTAATTGATCAACTTTGGCCCAGATCAAATGCAGCTGGATCTTTTCCTCACGATCGGCACGTTCGGTTGGAATCAAACGAAGTCGATGGCAGCGACATCTTTTCAGCGCATGCGGGCGAATGCGACGGACACAATGCAAAGACTGTGTAAAGCTTTTGTGTCCGTGACCGGGGATTCGGCCGAAACCCTGACTGGAATTGACGGAAGTGAACCACCCGTAGCGCCTTCGGCGCTCCCCCTCCAGGGGGCGCCGCCAGCGGGCCGGCCAAGCCGGATCCGCGGCGGCTGCTTGATGCGTCGGTTCATGCCGTTGGGGTGCCGCTCGGCGCCATGGAAAATTGAAATGAAAATCCCGAAATGCCGCGCGAATTTACGAAAGGCAATGCGAGAGGTTCACATCCTGATTTGGCCATGCCAATTCGACTTGGAGTGACACCGAGTCGTCATGGCCCAATTCGAGCGCATATCCGGACGAGTCGATATACGACCCGAAAGCGCATGGGCCTGCCATGCGTCGTCCAGCCGATCATTGCCGGCACATCATGGGAGCGCCATGCGGCTTGCGATTCGGGCCGGTCGATGACCGCAGCGGATTACCTAGCTCATCAACATCGCAGCCGCAGCTTCACTCGGCGCCATGATCGCGCCAGTCGACGGCGCCGAACGCCTGCTGGCCCAGCAGTGCATAGAAAAGACCCACCTTGGCCAGCGATTGCCTGCGCCCGTCGGTGCCCGGAAAGCTGGCGCTGCGATGCGACCACACGTAGCTGATGCCGATGGCGTGCGGCCCGTGCAGGCGCCAGGTCAATGCAGTGCCGATGCGAGCGATCTCGTCGCGGCCGGCCGGGCGACGCGTGATGCGGCCTACTGAGACGATCGTGGCAGTGACGTCGAGCGACGCACGCGTGCCGTTGATCACGCGCAGCGCCAGTTCGCCCCGCGACGCGGTGCCGTAGTGGTATTCGGTACTGTCACCCACCCCGCGTGCCGTGCTGGCGGCCGAATACCCAAGCCCAAGCAGCGCCGTGCCTTGCACCGCGAGATGCCTGGTGGCCCACCATTGGGCCGTGGTGCCGATCGATAGCGAAGTGGTGGACACGTGGAAAATCTGCGGCGCCAGGTAGTCGTAGTTGGCATATAAGCCCCAGATGCCGCGCGTGTGGCCGCGCAACGCATAGTCGGTGCCCCACAGGAGGCCCCGGGTGCTGAGTGCCTCTACCGCATTCGCGCTCGACAACTGAGCCTGCACGCTGAAGTAGTCGAACGGGCGCCTGTATGCGTAGTCGGCCTGACCGGGCAAGCCGTACTCCAGCGCCAGGTCGAGGTCGGCGGTGTTGCGACGAAAGCGCTCCGATGGTTCGAAGCCTGGCTGCGTGGACCGGCTCGCGCCCAGGTGCAAGCGCCCGTAGTACGCCGGGTTGTGGTCGACGAAGGCACCGTCGAACCGCGTGCCGAACAGGAGTTTGTTCAAGCCCACCGGGGGCGATACTGCCGCGGCGACCCAGTTGCGCCAGGGGTAGGGCAGGTCGCTGCGGTCAGTGACCAGACGCGCGATTCGGAACAACGGTTCGCCGAGAAAGCTGCCGGCAATGCCGCTGGCGATCTGGTCGTTGCGCGCCGGCGGTGTCTTCTCGCCGGCGATCTCCCACAATGCGCTGCCGGCAAAAGTGAGTGCCGAGGCCTGCCAGTAACTCAGACCCGAGGCGCGCGCGGCGCCGTGGTACAGCGAGCCCTGGTACGGATGCAGAAACTGGTTGACCCGGAATGGGTCGTTGTCGACCACCCACGGCCCGCGCAGATTGCGCCTGATCGATGATCCGGTGACGTCGTAGTCGCTGCTGCCGCTGAAGTGCCGGTTGTAATTGCTCAGCAGGAAGTCGAAGCCGACGATCTCGAGCGCCGGGATCGCGAAGCTCTTTTCGGCGTCGGCAACCGTTGCCCCTTGTGCCCCTTGTGCCCCTTGTGCTTGTTGTGCGGGTTGTGCTGGTTGTGCCGGTTGCGCGTTGGCACTGTTCGCGATGCACAGCAGAGCGAGCAACACCGCGAGCCCACATGCCCGTCCGGCAGCAGGGTTCACCACGGCCGCACGGAAAAGCATGGACACAGCACCAGCAAGCGCCTGCCGCCGAATGGTCACGTGAGTGAAAGCCCGTGCGGTCGCACTCATCAGTCGACCTCGCCTTTCAGGCTGCTCGTGAGGTCGCGCACTCCACTGCCCGCGCGATCGAGCGGCCTTGTAGATTGGAATCGTTTGGCTATCTCAGTAGCAAACTGCATTCCCGCCGAGGCCGTTCCCTTGTCACGGCCTGCGGTCCTACAAGGGGAAGGACGCCTCGCCGATGCGCCCATTCGACGCGCGTTCTTACAGTGGGAGCGTGAAAGGCGCCCGAGTTCGGGCGTTCAGGTCCATCCACGGACGGGGGCACATCATGCGTGGTCGACATCTGTTTTTGGCGTGGGCGCTGGCGCTGGGGATCGCGCCGGCATCAGCATCGGCCGCGGCAGACGTCAGCGTCGGCGTGAGCCTGCCTGGCTTTCAAATCGGCATCAACGTGCCGGCGTATCCCGACCTCGAGCCGGTCCCCGGATATCCCGTGTACTACGCGCCGGGGTTGCCGGCGAACTACTTCTTCTATGACGGCCTGTACTGGGTGTACGTGAATGACGCCTGGTATGCGAGTACCTGGTACAACGGTCCGTGGTATCCGGTCCAGCCGGCCGCCGTGCCGATATTCATCTTGCGCGTGCCCGTGCGCTACTACCGGGCGCCGCCGCCTTTCTTCCGGAGTTGGATGCCGGCCGAGCCACCGCGCTGGGGTGCCCACTGGGGTCCGCGATGGGAGGCGCGGCACCGCCATTGGGACCATTGGGACCATCGCCACGCGCCGCCGCGGGCACCCCTGCCGGTCTATCAGCGCCAATACAGAGGCGACCGCTATCCGTCGCGCGAACAGCAACACGCGATTCGCGAGCGGCACTACCGGTTCGAACCGCACGATCCGCACGTGCGCGAGCGCCTGCGAACCGAATCGCGCGGTGACGCCTGGCGAGGCAGGCGCGGCGGAGAGACGTCGCATGGTCAGCAGACCACGCCTCGGCAGGAGCGAACACAGCAACGCGAAGCGCACGATCGAGCGGTTCAGGAACAGGTGCGGGAACACCAAGCGCGCATGCATCAACAGCAGGCGCAGCAGTTGCGCCTGCAACAGCAGCAGCGTGAGCAGCGGGCGCGTGAAAAGGCGCAGGAGGCGCGGGCGCGGGATGAGGCCCGGGCGCACCACATGCGCCAGCAACAGCAGCGCGAGCAGCGGGCGCGTGAACACGAGCAGCAGGCGCAGCAGCAACGCCGGCAACAGCAGCAACGCGCGGAGCAGGTTCGCGCGCGCGAGCAACAAGCCCAGCCCAGCACCGGCAGCAGCAACAACAGCAAATGGCGCGTGAGGCTCGTCAGCAGCACGAGCAGCAAGTGCGTGAGCAGAAACAGCACGCACAGCAGCACCAGCGTCAGGAACAGCAGGCCGAACGCCGTGCCGCCGAGCAAGCGCGTGCGCAAAGGCCGCACTCGCCCCACGAACGCGACGATCGCCGGCGCGACGAGGACAACGGCAGTTGACGCAGGCTTCAGTCAGCCCACGGCGAGGTTGCCCACTTCGAATTCAGCGCCGATGGACACGTCGTGACTGTCCGCGCGGGTCTCGGCCGACATCGTCCTCACACTGGGCCAGGACGTCCAGGGCACGCAGACGTGGGCTGCCTGCGCCCACATCGGCCGTGTGACGCAGCCATTCGAAGAACGTGGCGAAGCACCTCAGTCCGATGGCGCTGGCCACCAGGATTGCCAGGAGGTGAAGGGGATCATTGCCGCTCCACTGCATCAGGGTGTAGGTGGCCCACATGGTCGGACTCCGGTGAACGTAGAAGTACGCCTTCAGCGTAGCGAGATGCGCATGCAAGCGCTTGACCTCGCTCAAGCGGCGCCACTGGACTCCGGTTTCAATCCCAGTTTCCACGCCGAGCGGCAAGCCGGCTCGATGCCAGCTTCGACTGTCGCTGCGCACGACAAGGGCTCGCCCCTTGCCAGGCGACTGTTCAGTCCTCGCTCGCGCGGCCCGCTTCGTACATTGACGGCGTGACGCCGGCGCGTGCCAGGAATTCACGCAGGCGCGCGATCCCTTCCTTGTCGAGTTCATTGCCGTGGTGGTGCGGCCGGTGAAGGATCGCTTCCACACGATCCTTGGTCACCTTGACGCGCGCACCAGAGAGTGGTTCGAGCTGGGCGCCCACATGATGAATCAGCGACTCGACGTCGCGCCAATGGATGTTGCGGCTGGGCGGATCCTGGAAGATCAATCGAATCAGCTTGGCGTGGTGGCTGCTCATCTTGATGACCTCGCGGGCGACGGTGTCGAGAGCGTATCAGCATGCCCAGGATCGTTCGTGCTGTCACGCGCAAGGGTCCGCTGCGGCATGGCGTCCACCCATCCCGCACTGCGCGCAGTGAGCGAATGGCGGCCGTGGCAGCATCGCGGCGCAGGCGTCGGCGAGACCCGGCGGAAAGAAATTGATACATTTCCCCGATGGACTCAGCGGCGCGCCACGGAACAGATTCAGAGCCCGCCCCTGCAGCCGGCCAGCAGGTGGTGTACCTCGGCATCAGCGGGGTCCTGCACCCCAGCCGGTCACGGTATCTGCTCGCCCATTCCAAGCCGCCGAGCGCGGACGGTCATCTCGACTACGAGGCGGCGCCCGTGCTCGAACGGCTGTTGTCGCCGTGGCCGCGGGCGCGCATCGTGCTCACATCGATGAAGGCCTCGAAACTGGGCCTGGAGACGGTGCTCGAGAAACTCGGACCCGGCTTGTCCGAACGCGTGATCGGTTCGACTTTCGACGACATCACGACACGGGTGCGGCGCGGGCCGCAGCGCCAGGCGCTGAGCAGCGACGACTACTGGCGACTGGACAAGTGCGCCATCGTGCGCATCCACGCCGCCTGGCTGCAACCGTCGGCATGGGTCGCGGTCGACGCCGAAGACATCGGCTGGTCCCACAGCGAACGCAGGTCGCACCTGGTGGTCGTCGACGGCTGCCGAGGACTGCTCGACCCCGCGGCGCAGGATCGTCTGTTGACCATGCTGCAAGGCAACTTCGGCGCCCCATCACCGTGATCGCGGCTGCGGCCGGTGCGACGCCTCAGCCTCCCAGGTAGCGACCGCGAGGCGCGTTTCCACGACTTCCCCGTCGACGATGGCGACCCGATAGGCTGCCGCGTTCTTTCGCGAAGCCACCGCTTCGGCCAGTTCCGCCCCTGGAAGTGCAGCGCAGCGCCGTCGTCGGCCGCATATCCAGTCGCCATGAAATCCTCCGTTCGATGCCGACTCTGTTCGACACGGACGTTTCGCCACGCCTGCAGCGCAACTCCCATCGCAGGCTTCCTCACGTCGCACGCGCTCTCGGGCGCCAGTCGCAGGGCGGCCTCAGACTGGTGGCAGCCAACGTCGCAGGTGCAGCGCGTTCCTGCCGTGGCGCGTCTTGGCCCGGCTGAGTTCGCTGCGGGCCACCGTACGAAGGTGGACCTCGTCCGGACCGTCCAGGAATCGCAGCGCACGGCCCCAGCTCCAGAGCCGGGCGAGCGGCGTGTCGGGCGTCAGGCCCATGGCGCCGAAGGCCTGCATCGCGCGGTCCACGACGCGGGTGAGAAGCTGGGCGGTGACGAACTTGATCGCCGAGGCATCCGTGCGCGCGGCGGCGTTGCCCTCGCGGTCCATCTTCCAGGCCGCTCGCAACACGAGCAGGCGCGCCTGGTCGATCTCCAGGCGCGAATGAGCGATCCAATCCTGCACGTTGGAGAAGTCACCCACGCGCAGCCCGAAGGCCCGGCGCTCCAGCACGCGTTCGCACATCAACTCCAGCGCCAGTTCGCATTGGCCGATGCTGCGCATCGCGTGATGCACGCGTCCCGGCCCCAGCCGCGCCTGCGCCATCGAAAATCCCGCCCCCTCTTCTCCGAGCAGATGGTCGTGGGGCACGCGCACGTCGTGAAAGACGAGCTCGCAGTGACCTTCGACCGCCTGGTGGTCCATGACAGGAATGTTCCGCTCGACGACGAGACCCGGCGCATCCATCGGCACCATCACGATGGAGTGCGCGTGGTGCTGATCGTCGTGCGACGCCGGCTCGCGCCGCCCGACCACGAGCGCAACCCGGCACGAGGGATGCGCCGCGCCGGTGATGAACCACTTCCGGCCGCGCACGATGAAGCCATCGCCGTCACGAGTGACGCGTGTCTGCAGCTGGGTGGGGTCGGAGGAGGCGACATCGGGCTCGCTCATCGCGAAGCACGAGCGGATATCGCCGCGCAGCAGCGGGTCGAGCCAGCGTTCGCGCTGCATCGGCGTGGCGAACATCTGCAGCAGCTCGATGTTGCCGCTGTCGGGCGCCGCGCAATTGAAGACCTCGGCAGACCAGGGCACGCGCCCCATCGTCTCGGCCAGTGGCGCGTAGTCGAGGTGCGTGAGCCGCGTGCCCGGCTGGTCGTCGCGCAGCGAAGGCAGGAACAGGTTCCACAGGCCCAGCGAGCGGGCGCGCTCCTTCAGCGGTTCCACGACGTCCAACGGGTACACGCCCGCGTCGGCGTAGCGATGCCATTCGGGCATCGACGGCAGCACGAGGTCTTCCATGAAGCGCTGCAGGGAAGCGTGCAACTTCTGCGAGCGGGGGGAGGCTTCGAAATCCATGACCATCGTGCATGCCATCTTCCATGGATGCGCGGCGGGCGCGTGTCCCGCGCGGGACGGCGCGGGTGCGCCGATTGACCTGCGTCAAGCCGCAGGGCGCGCCGAGTCAGTCGGCCTCGTCGGCCAGCGCGAGCTCGACGCGGTCTCGCCCTGCCCGCTTGGCGCGGTAAAGCGCGCGGTCGGCCCGCTCGACGAGCGCCATCGGCGCATCTCCGGGGCTGGCGCATGCCACGCCGACCGACACCGTGACGGACAGTCCTGGTGCGAGATCGTCCCAACGGTCGCGGGCCACGGCGTCGCGAAGCCGTTCTGCGATGGTCACGGCCGCATCCGCTCCGGCCAGCGAATCGAGCACGAGCAGGAATTCCTCGCCGCCGTAGCGGCCCATGCGGTCCGAGCCGCGCAGCGTGCGCGCGGCCACGAGGCTGAAGCGACGCAGCACCTCGTCACCGAGGACGTGCCCGTACTGGTCGTTGATCGACTTGAAGCGGTCGAGGTCCGCCAGCAGCACCGCGGCGCCGCCGTCCGCGCCCGGTGTCGGCGCCAGAGCCGACGAAAGCGCCTCCAGGATGGCGCGCCGATTGAGCGTGCCGGTGAGCTCGTCGCGCGTTGCGAGGTGTTCGAGCCTGCCGGTCGCCAGCGCCAGCTCGCGCGTGCGCCGAGCGAGTTGCTGACGCACCCGCGAGCCGTAGAGTCCGACCAGCGCGCAGCGCGCCAGCACCAGCGATATCCAGACCGCCGACAGCAGCGATTGCAACGCGTCGGCGTGCGGTGCCGATGCGGCGCGCGGTATCGCCATCAGCACGAACAACACGCCGGCGGACACGCCGAGCCAGGTCAGCAGGACCTCCCTGGCCGACAGGCGAAGCGCGGCAAACGCCAGGATGATGAACAGGACCGACAAGGCCAGCAGGCCGATTTCCGGCGCCCGTGCGGCGATCAGCAACTGCAGGGCCGTTGCGAGGGTCAATTGCTGGACAGCGAGATAGGGATCGCGCGAGCGCTGGTTCAAGCGCAGCTTGAAGATGGTGTAGAAGAACGCGCTGGTCGAGGCGCCACCGATGGCGCAAATCAGCACGGCCTCGACCCGTACCGCGCCGGCCAGCCACAGCGCGGCCAGCAGCGCCGCGTCGACGCAGTAGCTGGCGAAGATGGCCCGCGTGACGCCCTGGCGTTGCGCGCTGCGGCGAGCCTCGCGCAAGGCGGGCGCCGCAGATTCGTCTTGCGCGTCGGGGGTCTCGTTGGCTGGCGCCGGCATGGTCATGTCGCCGCCGGTCCGGCGGCAGGTCGCTTCCAGATCACGATATCGGCGAATCGCTGCCGCACGCTTGCGCAAGGCCTGCCAACCGGCGTGCAAACGTGACGTACTGCGCTGTCCTGGCGTTGCATCGCCGAAACGAGGCTCTGCAATGTGCCGCTTCGGCCGCGCCAAGGCGCGGAACCGACCGGCCTCGCGACGCACGAACACCGACGCTCGCGGTCACCCGTGGTGCGAATGACGAACGTGCCCGCGCGATGACCCTGCAGACCCCTTCCCCGGAACGACTTGGAGCCACGATTGATTCTCGATGCATTCACATCCGCCCCGCCCCGCCGGTGGGCGCCCGCCGGCTGGGCATTCGCCTTGATCGGCGCATCGGTCCTCGCCTGGCCTCTGCCGGCCTTTGCCCATGCGGATGAGACTTTCGCAGCCAGCGCGTGGACATGGTCGTTCACGCCGGACATCGTGCTCGCCACCGTGCTCGCCCTCGCACTCCATGCCGCGGGATGGCGTCGGCTGCGCGGGCGCGGCTCGGCGCCCGGAGCCGGACGCGCGATCGCCTTTTCCGCCGGCGTGCTGCTGGTGTTCCTCGCGCTGGCGTCGCCGATCGATTCCGCGGCCGACCATTCCTTTGCCGTGCATCAGGTGCAGCACCTGCTGCTGCATTCGCTCGGGCCGATGCTGATCATGCTCGCCGCGCCACACGGGCCCATGGTGGCCGGTGTTCCCGTGTCGTGGCGGCCGTGGCTGGTCCGCCCGCTGTCGAGCGCGCCCGTGCGCCGGGTCGTCGGTGCGCTCGCACGGCCGGCCCCGGCGCTCCTGCTGTTCGTCGGCACGTTGTACTTCTGGGAGGTCCCGCGCTGGCATCAGCTGGCGGTCTCCGACGACGGCGTGCACTATCTGATGCACGTCACGATGCTCATCGCCGGGCTGCTCTTCTTCCACTGCGTGTTCGACCCGCGCCCCGAGCCGATCGGCGCGAGCGTGCGCCAGCGCATGCTCATCGTCTGGGGCGCGCTGGCCGCCAACATCCTGCTGGGCGCCTACACCACGCTCAAGAGCGATGCCCTCTACCCCATCTACGACGCCGCCGGCCGCCTGGGCGGGCTCGATGCGATGAGCGACGAGCAACTCGGCGGGCTCATCATCTGGATCCCGGGCAGCATGATGTTCGTGGTGGCCGCCTTGCTGCTGCTGAAATTGTGGGACCGCCACGAGGTGCGCGAGCAGGAACGCCGCGCGCAGGGCCTCGCGCCCCTGCGAGCCGCGCGCAAGACGACCGGCAAGGACGCGCCCGCGGACAACCGCGCCCTCGGCTGGCGCCTGGGCGTGCTGGCCGTGGCAGCGTTCTGCATCGCGATCACCGTGGGCGTGGTCAGCGCACGGCACATGGATGCCGCGCCCATGGAGGCACCGATCCCGGGAGCGGATGCGCCGGGGTCGTCTCGCACACCTACGGTCGATGCCGCTCCGGCGGCGCGCCGGGGCGGTCAGGCGGCCGTGCCCGCCCGGCAAGGCTGACTCGCGCGCGTCCCGGTGCTTGGGGATCCTGGCGACCGATCGAGCGAGCGACGGCCGATCGACCGATCAGTCGGGTGTCGGCGACCACGCGGGCGGGCGAAACACATGCCCCAGCTTGTGGGTCCAGCGTCTGGCGCGCCAGGCATCACCGGCCATTCGCCGCCACTCCGAAAACCACAATGTCCAGACGGTGCGCGCGAAGCCCATCGGTGGCAAGGGCTTGACCAGGCCGTAGACGAGCGGCGTCTCGGGCAGTTCGTCCTGGTAGGTGCCGAACAGGCGATCCCACACGATGAACATGCCGCCCAGGTTCTTGTCGAGGTACACGGTGTTGGAGGCGTGGTGGATCCGATGGTGTGCGGGCGTGTTGAAGATGAATTCGATCGGCCACCACAGCCGACGCACGAGTTCGGTATGCAGCGGGCACTGCAGGCCCACGTTGACCAGCACCATCACCGCCACGGCCACGGGGTGGAAGCCCAGCAGCGCCAGCGGCGCGTAGAAGGCCTGGTAGCCCGAGATCGTGCTGGTCAGCGACAGCCGGAACGGGGCGGCCATGTTGATGTCCTGCACCGAGTGATGCTGCACATGCGACGCCCAGCCCAGCCGGGTCATGTGTGCATAACGGTGTTGCCAGTAGAAGCAGAAATCGACCAGCACGAACAGCAGCGGGTACTTCCACCAGGCGCCGGCCGGCAACTCGAAAATGCGGTGCTGGTAGCAGAGGAAGTACAGCCAGCCCCAGACGAATCCGGCCAGTGCGGTCACCTTGGCATAGCCCAGGCCCATCAGGATGGACATGGCCGATTCGCGCAGCGGGTACGCCGCGTGGCGCGCAAGCCGGATGAATACCCATTCGACGGCCACGGCCCCCAGCGCGCCCGCCACGATCAAGCGCGACGCGCTGGAGCTCGCCGCGGCCATGGCGGCGATTCCCGGCTCGAGATGCATTGGACTTCTCCGAACCAGGGATGCGGCCTGGCGCCGCCGTCCCTGCAAAGATCGAAGCCCGGATTGTCGCGGCAAAACCGCCACACCACGCTGCGAAAATTGCCGAACGGCAACGGGCCGGTGCTCGACCGGCCCCCGCAGGCAAAGACCCGCCCGCGGCTTACTTGCCGCGCATCTTGCTCAGCGCGTCCTGGGTTTCGCTCCACAGGTCCTTGCCGACAGTGTCTGCGATGGTCGCGTCCACTTGCGTGAGCTTCGCGCGCAGCTTGGCCGTTTCGGCCGGCGGCATCTTGTTGAACTTCATACCCTTGGCCTGCAGTTCCTTGAGGGCCCGGTCGGCTTCCTCGCGCGTGTCCTTGCGTTCGTAGTCGCGGCTCTTGATGGCCGCCTGATGCAGCACGTCCTGCTCGTCGTGCGACAGGCTCTTCCAGTACTTCTCGCTCACCAGCAGGATCCACGGGCTGTAGACGTGATTGGTCGCGCTCACGTACTTCTGCACTTCGTAGAACTTGCTCGACAGGATCGTGTTGTACGGGTTCTCCTGGCCGTCGACCGCCTTGGTCTCGAGCGCCGAGAACAATTCGGAGAAGGCCATCGGAATGGCGTTGGCGCCGAGCGTCTTGAAGGCTTCCAGGTAGACCGGGTTCTGCATCACGCGCAGCTTGATGCCGTCGAAGTCGTCGGCCTTCTCGATGGGGCGCTTGTTGTTCGTCGTGTTGCGGAATCCGTTCTCCCAGTAGGCCAGGCCCTGCAGGCCCTTCGGGGGCAAGGTCGCCATCACCTTCTGTCCGACCGGACCGTCGAGAATGGCGTCGGCCTCCTCGGTGCTGTTGAACAGGAAGGGCGTGTCCCACAACGCCATTTCCTTGGTGATGCCCACGAGCGTCGCGGTGGAGCCCACCATCATCTCCTGGGCGCCGCCGATCAGGGCCTGCTGCATCTGCACGTCCGACCCGAGGCTCGCGCCGCCGAACGCGCGAACCTTCATCTTGCCGCCCGACAACCTGGCCACTTCGTCGGCGAAGACCTTCACCGCGCGGCCCTGGTTGCTCTGCTCGGCCAGGCCATAGCCGAAGCGGATCAGATGGGGTTTGATGTCGGCCGCCTGGACGGTGGCGGCGGCGGACAGGGCAATGGCCACAAGGGCGACGGTCAGGGTTCTGCGCTTCATGGGGGTCTCCGGGTTCTCGGGTGGAAGTTCGTCAGCGCATCCAGGCCACTGGAAGCGTCACGAACTGGGGGAAAAGGGTGAACATCGCGAGCACGACGAGGTAGGTCGCGAGGAAGGGATTCACGCCGCGGATGACTTCGCGCAGCGACATGCGGCCCACGCCGGCGACCACGTTGAGCACCGTGCCCACCGGCGGCGTGATGAGGCCGATGGCCCCGTTGAGGACGAACATCAAGCCGAAATACACCGGGTCGATGCCGGCCTTCTGCGCGATGGGCAGCATCACCGGGGCGAAGATCAGGATGCTCGGCGTGAGGTCGAGCGCGGTGCCGATCACCACGAGCAAGGCCATCATCGCGGCCATCAGCAGGCGCGGGCTGTGGATCATCGGGCCCAGCCACTCGGTGAGCGTGGCCGGGAGATCCGCCAGCGTCACCATGTACGAGGCGACCTGTGCGCCGGCGCACAGGAACATCACGATGGCGGTGGTCTTGGCCGCGCGCAGGAACACGCCGTACAGCTCGGCGAACTTCATCTCTCCGTGCACGAACAGCGAGACGACCAGCGCGTAGGCCGCAGCCACCACGGCCGCTTCGGTGGGCGTGAACACGCCGGACTTCATGCCGCCGATGATGATGACCGGCATCAGCAGCGCCCAGAACGCGCGCGCCGAGGTGTGCAACCGTTCGCGCATGGGCATGGGCTTGCCGTGCGGCAGCGAGATCTTTCGCAGCTCGAGCTTCCACGCGAAGATCAGGCCCGCCCCCATGATCAGGCCGGGCACGATGCCTGCGATGAACAACGACGCGATCGAGGTGTTCGTCGTGACGCCGTAGATCACGAACGGCATCGATGGCGGGATGATGGGCGCGATGATGCCGCCGGAGGCCATCAGGCCCGCCGACGTGTGCATCGGGTAGCCGTTGGTGCGCATCATCGGCAGCAGGATGGTGGCCAGCGCGGCCGTGTCGGCCAGCGCGGAGCCCGACATGCTCGCCATCAGCACCGCCGCGCCGATCGTGACGAATCCCAGTCCGCCGCGGATGTGCCCGACCCAGGCTTGCGCCATGTCGATGATGCGGCGGCTGATGCCGCCCGCATTCATCAGTTCGCCCGCCAGGATGAAGAACGGCACGGCCAGCAGCGGGAAGCTGTCGACGCCGGCCACCAGGTTCTGCGCGAACAGTTGCGTGTCCCAGAAGCCGAGCACGTAGGCCATGGACCCGCCCGTGAGGATCAGCGCGAACGCCATGGGCACGCCGATGCCCATGAATCCGAGCATGCCGACGACGAAGACGAGCGTGGCGCCTCCCTGGCTCATGGCGTACCTTCCGGCGGCTGCAGGCCGCGGGTGATTGACAGGGGGACGCTGCCCGGCGGGGCGGCGTCGGTGGCCGGAGCTTCGGGCGGCGATTCGTCATGTCCGAGATCGATGGTCTTGCCGCTGATCAGGTTCATGAGCGCGAACAGGCCGATGATGATGGCCGCGATGAACGCGGGCAGCGGCAGCAGGTACACGGGATAGCCGATCACGACGCTCACGCTGCCCGTGCCCACCACCACCTGCTGCCAGGCGCCCCAGGCGACGATGGCGCATGCCACCACCACCAGCGCATGGATGACGCGCGTCATGACCTTCAGCATGCGGCCTCCCCACAGGCGACCGAGCGGCACGAGCAGGCTCGTGAAGGCCATGTGCTGCCCGCGCGGGTAGGCGGCCGTCGCGCCGATGAACACCATCCACACGAACAGCAGGCGCGACAGTTCCTCGGATGAGGCGATCCCCATGCCGAACCCGTAGCGCAGCACCACGTTCACGAAGACGGCGACCGCCATCACCGCCAGGCACCCCGCCATCAGGGCGTTCGCCACCCACTCCCAGGCCTTCAGGGGCGCCGCGGATTCGTCGCGATCGTTCATGTGGCGTCCTTCCGGGTCAGCCACTCGACCACGAGGGCGGCCAGTTGCGACGGCGGCTGATCGGCGCCGAGCGCAAGGACATCAGGTTCGGCGCTCGGATCTTCCAGCGCCGCGAACTGGCTGGCCACCAGGCTGGGCGGGAACAGGTGCCGATCCGCACGAGCGGCCACGCGGGCAAGCGCCCCGGGCTCGTCAATGCGCAGGTACACGAAACGAAGACCGCTCACCGCCGCACGCAGCCGGTCGCGGTAGCCGCGCTTGAGTGCCGAGCAGGCCAGCACGGCCCCATGGCGCGCATGGCGCAGTTCGTTCGCCAGTGCATCGAGCCAGCCTTCACGATCCGCATCGGTCAACGGGATGCCCTGGCGCATCTTCTGCAGGTTTTCAGTCGAGTGGAAATCGTCGCCCTCGATGAGCGGCATGCCCAGGCGCGCGGCCACTTCCTGCGCCACGGTGGACTTGCCACTGCCGGCCACGCCCATGACCACGATCGAGCGCACGTAGGGCGACGCAGGCAATGCCACGGACATGGAGAAAGCGCCGCCGGGATCGGCTGCTGGCTGGAGTTGAGATAGCGCTATCTTAAGCGGCCAGGGAAGCGCTTCAATGCGGGTTTACACCGATGACGATTGATGTAGCTCAGGTGATTTGCACATTGGGTCACCTTGCCGTGTCCGCGAGTGCCGCAGTCAAGTGCCCGCGTGAGACAGCGCTACTTCAGGTGTTCGGATGCCCGCAGGAGGAGCGTCCTCATGCCGAGGAACCGCCCCAACGCCGCACGACCTGGCGCTACTTGATCGGCGAGAACGACACCGGATTGAGGAACACGCTTTCCTGATGAACGAGGAACGGCAGGATGCTCGGCACGAACGCCGTCCACTGGGCGTCGCCAGCCAGCGCCGCCCGCTGGCGGCTGCGATGGCCGTAGTCGTCGTACGCCCAGAGGAACACCACCGAATTGAGCGTGCCCGAATCCTTCGTCCAGCAGCCGACCAGTCGCGCATAGCGGGTGATGATGTGCAGACCCCCAGCCTCGTAGACCTTGAGGAATTCACCGGCCTGTCCGGGTTGGATCTGGTAAGTGCGCATCTCGAGAATCACATTCGCCTCCTGAGGGGTTTGGTGCAGCCGACGCGCCGCACACCGATAATCATTATCGTCACTTGACGACAAATAGGGTCGCACCAGGCCCGAACCCGAGCATCAGAAACGCCGAACGACGTCGATGAAAACCAAGACTTCCACCCCCGCCGCCAAGCAAGCGGCCACCGCGCCGCGCCGCAGGACACGCTCGGTGCGCCTGGCGCGCGAAGACCGTCGTGCCCAGCTTCTGGCCCAGGCATACAAGTTCTTCGCCGAGCATGGGTTGAACGCACAGACGCGGGCACTGGCCGAGGCCTGCGGCGTCTCCCAGCGGCTGCTCTACAGCTTCTTCCCGAGCAAGGCCGCGCTGCTCGAAGAGGTCTACCGCAGCGAGATCGCGGGCTCATTCAAGGCGGTATGGTTCGCCGAATTGAAGGACCGCAGCGTGCCGGTCGGCCGAGCGGCTGCTGCGCTTCTACCGGGCGTACTACGAGACGGTGACCACCCGGCGCTGGCTGCGGCTGTTCCTGTATGCGTCGCTGGCCGACGTGTCGATGGCGCCCGCCTACATCGCCACCATCCTCACCCACACGCTGGACATCGTCGCCGAAGAGGCCTTGCTGGAGCTCCGACTGAAGGCCCCGGACGATCCTGCCGAGCGCCAGGAGCTGGCCTGGATGCTGCACGGCACCGTCTCGCACCTGGCCATTCGCCGGCACATCTACGGCAATGCCAACCCCATGCCCGTGGACGACGTGATCGCGATGCACGTGCGCGCGTTCCTGGGCGGCCTGCAGGCGATGCTCGCCCCCCTCTGAGCGCGGCCTTCGCACATCGACACCGGGTTATCGTCAGTTGACGATAAACTGGATGCAAGGTGATACTTCGGACATCGGTCGCGCGGGGTGACGGCCGCTGGCCTGACGCCGCCGACCCGGGCGTCCACTGTTGGAGGGGATATGAGCGAGTTCGAACAGCGCGGCGCGAGCCGCCGGGACTTCCTGAAGCTGGCGGGTGCCGCCGGCTCGGCCGCCCTGCTGCCGCTGCACGGTGCGCACGCGGCCGAGGCGGTCAATTTCTTTGCCTGGTCCGCCGGCGTCGACCAGGTCAAGAGCCACATCAGCGCCTTCGAGAAGAAGACGGGCATTCCCGTCAACTACAGCAATGCGCCGTGGGCGCAGTACCGCGACACGATGGTCACCAAGTTCGTGGGCAATGCCCCGATCGACACGCTGTGGGTCTCCGACAGCTGGCTGCCCGAGTGGGCCGAAGCCGGCTGGCTCGCCCCGGTCGACGGCTACCCCGAGCTCATGAAATACAACGCCGAAGTCGACGACTTCTGCAACCAGTCGATGCGCTACAAGGGCAAGCAGTATGGCCTGACGTACTACAGCGACTACATGGCCTTCTTCTATGACGACAGCAAGCTGAAGAAGGCCGGCATCGCGGCGCCGCCCGCCACCTGGGACGAGGTGCTGCAGCAGTCCCTGCAGCTCAAGAAGGCCGGGGTGTGCGAATACCCGATGATGCTGTCGATGGCCCGCGAGACCTGGCTGGTCGAGTTCCTGTCGGCGATGGTGTTCTCCAATGGCGGGCGCTTCGTCGACGACGCCGGCAACGCACTGATGAACGATCCCCAGCGCGGCGCGCACAAGGCCCTGCAGTGGATTGTCGACGCGGTCAACAAGCACAAGATCGTCTCGCCTGCCTGTGTCGAGATCGGCGAGCTCAACGGCCTGAAGTCGTTCACCTCGGGCAACCATGCGTTCGCCCTGCTCGGGCGGTATCGCGTGCGAACGCTCAACGACCCGAAGCAATCGCAGATCGCGGGCAACGCGCTGCAGGCGCTGATGCCCGCGGGCCCCGGCGGCAGCCATGCCACCGTCGGATGGATGCGCTTCTACGGCCTCACCGTGCAGGCCGCGGCCAGCAAGGCGCGCGCAGCCAACGCCGTCAAGCTCATCGAATGGTTCGGCGGCAAGGCCGACGGGAAGTACGCCTTCCAGAAGATGATGTTCATGGACATCGGCAGCGGCTTCGGCGTCAAGCCGCTGTTCCAGGACGCGGACATCCGCGCCGCCTATGCCAAGTACTCCGACATCGACATGTACGAGCGCCAGCAGAAGCTCGCGCGCAAGAAGGACGTGATCTCGCGCTGGTTCGGCGAATGGGACGAGGTCAACGGCACGGCCTGGCAGTCGGCCATCGTGGGCAAGTCGTCTGTCGCCGATGCGCTCAAGCGCTCGGCCGAGGCCTGGAACGACCTCAAGAAGGGCTGAGGACGCCTTGACCGCCCGCTCGATCGAGTCCCCGCCCGTGAACGCACAGGCCGCCGCGGTCCGCCTGCGCTTCCCGGTCAGCCGGTACGACCAGCGCAGCGCGATGCTGCTGCTCGTGCCGATGATGGCCGTGCTGGCGGTGGTCGCGGTGTTCCCGGTCGCGTACTCGTTCTGGATCAGCCTGTTCGACCTGAAGCTCACGCGGCCGCACCGCGTGCCGTTCGTGGGCCTGGCCAACTATGTCCAGGTCTTCCACGACACGCTGTTCTGGGAATCGGTCGGGCGCACGGCGTCGTTCACCGTCATGTCGGTGGCCGCCATCATGGTCATCGCGACCTTGATGGCGATGCTGCTCAACGAGGACTTCCGCGGCAGGCGCTTTCTGTCGGCCATGCTGCTGGTGCCCTGGGCCATCCCCTACGTGGCCAACGGCCTGATGTGGAAGTGGATCTACGACTCGGGCTATGGCGCGCTCAACGGGCTGCTTTACCAGATGGATTTCATCGACAAGTACATGGTGTGGCTCGGCGACTCGCGCAAGACGCTGGCGCTGATCGCCAACGCGTTCGTCTGGAAGGAAGTACCCCTGGCCACGATCTTGTTGCTGGTCACGATGAAGTCGATCCCCGCCGACCTGTACAGCGCCGCCAAGGTCGACGGCGCCAACGTCTGGAAGCGGCTGCTGCACATCACGCTGCCGTCGCTGCGGCCGGGTTTCGCGCTGGTCATCATCTACGAGACGATGATGGCGGTGCGCCACTTCGACCTGTTCTTCATCCTCACCGAAGGCGGTCCCGCCAACGCCTCGCATGTCCTCGCGTGGGACGTCTACGTCGAGACCTTCCGCAAGCTCTCGTTCGGCACCGGCGCGGCCCTCGCCTACGTGATGGCGCTGGTCACGTTCTTCCTGGCCTTCTCGATCATCCGCACGGTGGGCAAGAAGCTGTGATGAACGCCGCCGCCTTCCCCGCGTGCCGGAGCCGCGCGTCATGAAGTTCGAACGCCTTGCACGCACGGCGCTGCTGGCCCTCGCCTCGGTGCTGTTCCTCTCCTACGTGCTCTCGCCGGTGGCGTGGCTGGTGTCGTCGTCGTTCCAGCCCGAATCGGAGATCACCTCCAAGCCGCCCCACTGGCTCCCGCACCACCCGACGATCGAGAACTTCGCTGCCATCTTCAAGGCCGACACGCGGGAGGTGACCTACGCCAACCGCCGTCAGGGCGACACGGCCACCGGCGGCTACATCCCGTCGACCGCGAAGAACCTGCTGCCCGCCATGTGGAACAGCCTCATCGTCGCGCTGTCGGTGGTCGTGCTGAACCTGCTGGTGAGCGTGCCGGCGGCCTACGCGATGGCCAAGATCCGGTTCGTCGGGCGCTCCGCATCGATCTACCTGATGCTCACCACGCGGGTCATTCCCGACATCGCGCTGGTGGTGCCCTTCTTCCTGTTCATCCGCAAGCTCGGGCTGCTGGACAACGTCGCGTCGCTGGTGATCACGTACCTCGCCATCACCGTGCCGTTCAGCATCTTCATCCTCGTGAGCTATTTCGAATCGTTGCCCGACGAGCTCGACAAGGCCGCCCGCGTGGACGGCTGCTCGCGCCTGCAGACCCTGCTGCGCGTCTTCCTGCCGCTCGCGCTGCCCTCGCTGGTGGCCGTCGTGCTGTTCACCTTCCTGACCAGCTGGAACGAATTCCTGCTGGCGCTGATGTTCACCCAGACGCCGGCGTCGCAGACCATGCCCATCGTCGTCGCATCGTTCACCTCGGACTTCACGATCAGTTTCTCGTTCATCAACGCCGCGGGCGTGCTGGCGATCGTGCCTCCGGTCATCCTGGCCATCATGTTCGAGCGCTACATCGTGTCCGGCCTGACCGCCGGCGCGGTCAAGGGCTGAAGGAGTTCATTCTTGGCACGCATCCAGTTCTCCGGCGTCGGCAAGCGCTATCCCAACGGCTTCGTCGCGCTGGCCGGCCTCGACCTCGACATCGCCGACCGCGAGTTCCTGGTCCTGCTCGGCCCGTCGGGCTGCGGCAAGTCGACCACGCTGAACATGATCGCCGGCCTGGAGGAGATCACCGAAGGGCACCTGCGCTTCGGCGCGGACGTCGTCAACGACGTGCCGCCTCACAAGCGCGACGTGGCGATGGTGTTCCAGAGCTACGCGCTGTATCCGCACAAGTCGGTGTACGAGAACATCGCCTTCGGCCTGCGCATGCGCCACCACGACGCGGCCGAGATCGATGCCCGGGTGCGCGACGCGGCGCGTCGCCTGGAGATCGAATCCCTGCTCGAGCGGCGCCCCAGCCAGCTCTCCGGCGGCCAGCGCCAGCGCGTGGCCCTGGGCCGCGCGATGGTCCGGCAACCGGCCGTGTTCCTGATGGACGAGCCGCTGTCGAATCTCGACGCGGCGCTTCGCATCTCGATGCGCGCGGAGATCAAGCAACTGCATCACGCGATGCAGACGACCTTCGTCTACGTCACCCACGACCAGGCCGAGGCCCTCACGCTGGCCGACCGCATCGTGGTGATGCGCGACGGCGTCGTGCAGCAGATCGGCACCCCCGACGCGATCTACGAGCAGCCGCGCAACATGTTCGTCGCGGCCTTCCTGGGCAACCCGCCGATCAACTTCCTCGAAGGCCGCGTCCAGACGAGCGCGGGCGAATCGGTGTTCGTGCGTGGCGGACTGCGCCTGGCGCTGCCGCCCAGCGTGACCGAGCGCGCTGCCATGACGGGCGAGCGCGAGGTCGTGCTGGGCCTGCGCGCCGAGGACGTCGCCGAACAGCCGGGCGACGCGTTGCGCACGCTGCACGGACGTGTCGAGTCGGTGCTGCCGGTCGGCTCCGACCAGTTCCTCGGCCTGAGCACCGACGCCGGCCAGGTCTTTCTCCGAGTGGGCAAGGATCGCCGCTACAGCGACGGCGAGAACGTGGCGCTCACCGTGGGCACCAACCGCCTGCACCTGTTCGACAAAGGCACCGGTGAAAGCCTGCGCCGTTGAGGAGGTGACGCTCTTGAAGCCCTGTACCTTCCACTATCACCGCCCAGCCACCCTGGACGACGCCCTGTCGCTGCTGGCCCGTCACGGCGACGACGCCAAGCCGCTGGCCGGCGGCCAGAGCCTCGTGCCGATGATGAACCTGCGGCTTGCACAGCCGGGCCAGCTCATCGACATGCAGGCGGTGAACGGTCTCGACTTCGTGCGCGAATCCGGGCCGGTGCTCGAGATCGGTCCCATGGTGCGGCACCAGACCCTCGCCGATTCGGCCCTCGTGCAGCGTGCCTGCCCCTTGCTGGCCGAGGCGGCCGCGACGATCGGTCACTACGCGATCCGGCAGCGCGGCACGATCGGCGGCAGCCTCGCGCATGCCGATCCGGCGGCGCAGTTGCCGCTGGTGGCCGTCGCGCTGGACGCCGAGTTCGAGCTGGCGAGCCTGCGCGGGCATCGCCGGCTCCCCGCTTCCGAGTTCTTCCAGTCGGTGATGACCACCTCGCTGGCACCCGACGAACTGATCGTGGCTCTGCGCTTTCCGGTGACGGCGCCGCAGGAGGGCGTCGCCTTCCGGCATTTCAGCCGCCGCCATGGCGACTTCGCCATCGTGAGCGTGGCCGCCACCGTGCGGCTCGACGGCGCCCGCATCGCGCGGCTTCGCCTGGCCATCGGCGGCGTCGCGTCGGCGCCGCTGACCCTGCATGCCCTGGCCGATGCCCAGGCGGGCCAGGTCCCCGACGCCACCTGGGTGGCCCGGGTGGCCGCTGCCGCCCGGAAAGCGGTCGACGTGGCCGACGACGCCCGGATCTCCCACGACTATCGCCGCGAGCTGATCGACGTGCTCGTCCAGCGCGCGCTGACGGCCGCCCTGTCCCGTATCGGAGTCAATGTGTGAAGGAACACCAAGCGATCCGCCTGAGAGTCAACGGCTGCGACGTCGATGTCGACGTGCCCGCGCGCAAGCTGCTGTCCGACACCTTGCGCGAGGACTGCCGGCTCACCGGCACGCACGTCGGCTGCGAACACGGCGTGTGCGGCGCCTGCACCGTTCTCGTCGACGGGCGCCCGACCCGTTCATGCCTCGCGTTCGCGGTGCAGATGGAGGGCCACGAGATCCGCACCATCGAGTCGGTCGCGGCCGAGGGGCGCCTGTCGCCGTTGCAGCAGGCGCTGCACGAGGAGCACGGGCTGCAGTGCGGCTTCTGCACGCCGGGCATCGTGATGACCTTCGAGGCCTTCCTGCGCAGCCATCCCGATCCGAGCGACGAGCAGATCCGCGAGGCGTTGTCGGGCAACCTGTGCCGCTGCACCGGCTACCACAACATCGTCGCGGCGATCCGGAAGGCGGCGCAGCGCATGCGCGAGGACCACGTGCATGCCGAAGGCTGATTTCCGCGTGATCGGCCAGGCCCGGCCGCGCAAGGAGGACCGGCGCCTCCTCATCGGCGCCGGGCGCTACACCGACGACATCGAGGCGCCCTCGGCGCTGCACGCGTGCTTCGTGCGCTCGCCGCATGCGCATGCACGGGTGCTGTCCATCGACGCGCAGGCCGCACGCGAAATGCCCGGCGTCGTGGCCGTGGTCACAGGGCGCGACATGGCCGCCTGGACCACCCGCCACCGCATGGCCCCGCCCATCCCGGGTCTTCTGCCGGTCGAGATGGACAGCCTGCCCATCGATCGCGTGCGCTTCCATGGCGACCCGGTGGCCTGCGTCATCGCGCGCGACCGCTACCTGGCCGAAGATGCCGCCGAGCAGATCTTCGTCGACTACGAGCCGCTGGAGGCGGTGACCGACATGCACCGTGCGCTCGAGCCGGGCTCGGTGCGGGTGGACGAGACGCTGCCGTCGAACCTCGTGGCGCATCAACGGGCCGCCTTCGGGGATGTCGATGCGCGCATGCGCGAGGCGCACCGCGTGGTGGAGAGCCGGTTCTCGCAGCACCGGCAGACTCACGTGCCGATCGAGACGCGCGGTTGCCTGGCCGTCTGGGACGAAGGCCGCGAGCACCTGAGCTTTCATGTGGGCAACCAGGTGCCGCACCCCTACCGCACCATGCTCGCCGCCCGCCTGGGCCTGTCGGAGTCGCAGGTCACGGTGATGTCCCCCGACGTCGGCGGCGGCTTCGGCCAGAAGATCACGCTGATGCGCGAGGAACTCACGGTGGCGGCTGCCGCGCGCGCACTGCGACGACCCGTGCGCTGGCGCGAGGACCGCATCGAGAACCTGACGGCCTCGGCGCAGGCGCGCGAGGATTTCTGCCGCACGCGGGCCGCCGTCGATGCCGACGGCCGGCTGCTGGCGCTCGAACTGGAGATGCTGGAGGACTTCGGCGCGTATTGCTTCTACCCCGCCAACTACCTTGCCCGCGTCGTCGCGATGATCCTCACCGGACCATACCGGGTGCGCGACTATCGCTACGACGTGAAGATCGTGCTCACGCACAAGGTCGGCAACGCGCCGATGCGCGCGCCGATGGCGATCACGAGCTGGGTGATGGACGGCACGCTCGAAACCGTCGCGCGCGAACTCGGGCTGGACCCGATGGAGGTGCGCCGGCGCAACATGGTCACGCGCGACGAGCTGCCCTACACGATGGCCACCGGCGAGGTGCTCGACGACATCACGCCGCGCGAGACCTTCGAGGCGGTGGTCGACGCGATGAACCTCCCGGCCTTCCGCGAACGACAGCGCGCAGCGCGCCGCGACGGGCGCCTGCTCGGTCTGGGGGTGTGCAACGTCGTCGAATCGACCACCTACGGCTCCGCGTTCTACAAGTCGGCCGGCATCCCCGGGTCGGGCCACGAGGCTGCGTGGCTGCGCATCGAGCCGTCGGGCGCGGTCAACGCATCGGTGGGGCTGGGCGCCACCGGACAAGGCTACGAGACCGCGCTGTCGCAGGCCGTCGGCGAGGGCCTGGGCGTGTCTGCCGACGCGGTGCGCATCCTTCTCGGGCACACCGACATCGCCCCCTACGGCATGGGCAGCCGCGGCGCGCGCGGCGGCACCGCCGGGGGGGCGTGCTCTACCTGTGCGCGCAGGACGCCAGGGCCAAGGTACTGGCCATCGCCGCCCATCGCCTCGGCCTTCAAGGCGCCGACACGCTTGCGCATGATCGACGGCCGCATCGAGCGCAGCGAGGGCGGGCAATGGCGCGACACCGGCGTCACGCTGGCCGACGTGGCCCGCACGGCCTACCTCGATCCGCTGGCGCTGCCCGCGGGCATGGCACCCGGACTCGACTTCAACCGCACGTTCGATCCGCCGCCGATGACGTATTCCAACGCCGCGCATGCGTGCGAGGTGGAACTCGACCCGGCCACCGGCGCGGTTCGAGTCGCGAGGTACGTGGTCGCAGAAGACTGCGGGACCGTGCTCAGCCCGGTGGTCGTGCAAGGACAGCAGCACGGCGCGGTGGCAATGGGCCTGTCGGGCGCGCTCTACGAGCAGGTGGTCTACGACGAGAACGGGCAGAACCTGAGCGGCCTGCTGTCCGACTACCTCCTCGCCACTGCCGCGGAGCTGCCCGACTTCGAGATCATCCCCATGCACACGCCCAGCCGCGCGACGCCGGCCGGCATCAAGGGCATGGCCGAAGGCGGCGTGATGGGCGCCATCGGCGCGGTCACCAACGCCGTCAACGACGCCATCGCGCCCTACGGCGTGGTGGTGGAACGGCAACCGCTGACGCCCATGCACCTTCGCGAACTGCTGCGCGGGCGGCGCCCGCACGAACCGGAGAATTCGAGATGAGCGACGCACCGACCCTGGACATCGGCTTCATCGGCCTGGGCATCATGGGCAGCCACATGGCGGGCCACCTGCTGCGCGCCGGCCATCGGCTTCACGTCTACAACCGCACGCGCAGCCGCGCGGACGGGCTCGTCGCCGCCGGCGCGCGCTGGCACGACAGCCCGGGCGAGGCGGCCGCGCACGGCGACATGGTCATCACCATGGTGGGCCTGCCCTCGGACGTGGAGTCGATCTACCTGGGCGCGGGGGGCATCGTCGAGCGCGCCCGCGCCGGCAGCGTGCTGGTGGACATGACGACCTCCAGCCCCGAGCTGGCCCAACGCGTGGCCGCCGCCGCTGCAGCGCGGGGTCTCCATGCGCTCGATGCGCCCGTGTCCGGCGGCGACGTGGGCGCGCGCGATGCGAAGCTTTCGATCATGGTCGGCGGCGACGAGGTGGCGTTCGAGCGCGCATTGCCGGTGCTGCGCCTGATGGGCCCGAACGTCGTGCGCCAGGGCGGACCGGGCTGCGGCCAGCACACCAAGATGAGCAACCAGATCGTCATCGCCTCGACGATGCTGGGCGTCTGCGAGGGCCTGGCCTATGCGGCGCGCGCGGGACTCGATCCGGCCACCGTGCTCGCCTCGATCGGCGGTGGCGCCGCCGGCAGCTTCCTGCTCAGCCACCTCGGCCCGCGCATGCTCGCGGGTGACTTCGCGCCTGGATTCTTCACCGAGCATTTCATCAAGGACCTCGGCATCGCACTGCACGAGGCGGCCCGCATGGGCCTCGAACTGCCCGGCACCGCATTGGCCAAGCAACTCTACGACCGCCTCGCAGCGCAAGGGCATGGCCGCGCCGGCACGCAAGTGCTGTTCAGGGCCTACGGCGGCTGAGCGGCGCGCTGATGGACATCTCCGGCGACTACCGAATCCCCGCGCCGCAGCAGGCGGTCTGGGAAGCCCTGAGCGACCCCGTCGTCCTGCAGGCCTGCATCCCCGGCTGCAAGGAGCTGGTGCGCGAGTCCGAGCACCGGTTCGCCGCCGTCGTGACGTCCAAGGTGGGACCGATCAGCGCCACCTTCCGCGGCCATGTCGAACTGCGCGACCTCGATCCGCCGAACAGCTACACGCTGACCGGCCAGGGCCAGGGCGGCGCAGCGGGCTTCGCGCGCATGAAGGCACGCGTGTCGTTGGCTGCCGACGGCGAAGCGACGTCGCTGCACTACGACACCGAGGTCGAGGTCGGCGGCAAGCTGGCCGCGGTGGGCAGCCGCCTGGTGCAGGCGGTGGCGAAGAAGAACGCGGACGACTTCTTCGCCGCTTTCGCAGCGCGCCTCGGTGGCGCGCCCCTCGCGCCGCCGGCCGAAGTCGAAGGGGCAAGGATCGCCGAAACGGCCGCAACGGCCCAAACGTCCGCAGCGCCCGCGACGCCTGCAATGGCTGGCTCAGCGACGGCCGCCGCGCCCACGCCTGCCGGCGCACGCCAGGCGCCGGCCCTTGCGCCGTGGGTCATCGCGATGGTCTCATCCGGTTTCGGCGTGGTCCTGGGATTCGTGCTCGGCCGCCTGTGCCACTGAGCCGCCCTTCTGCCCCGCCCAAGGAGCGATCGATGAACCTCAGCCATGTGTCCATCCGGACGGCCGACCTCGACGCCTGCCGGCGCTTCTATGTCGAGGTGCTCGGCCTGCAACTGGGACCGCGGCCGGACTTCCCGTTTCCCGGTCTCTGGCTCTATGCCGGCGACACCTCGTCGACGGCGAATGCCGTCGTGCATGTGATCGGCATCGATCCCGACGATGCCGAGGGCCTGCAGCGCTACCTCGGCGGCCGCGACACGGCCGCGCTGCACGGCAGCGGTGCCGTCGACCACATCGCCTTCGCGGCGACCGGGCTCGCGGCCATGCGGGAGCGCCTGCGGCGGCTGGGCATCGATGCCCGCGAACGCGAGGTGCCCGGACTGCGCCTGCGCCAGTTGTTCCTGCACGACCCGCATGGCATCGTCGTCGAGCTGAACTACCCGGCAGACGAAGCCGCCTGACACGCGGGCCGGCCATGCCGATCACCCTGATCCGCAACGCGCGCGTCCTCGATCTCGACCATCCCGACGACGACCGGCTCCACGACGTCGTGATCGAGGGCGACTGCATTCGCGAGCTCGGCACCGCGCGCCGCGACTGGCCGGATGCCGACGTGCTCGATGCCCGCGGTCGCACGCTGATGCCCGGCCTGATCGATTGCCATGTGCACGTGGTCGCCTCGGTCGCCGCCCTCGGCGCCAATGCGCGACTTCCCGACACGCTGGCAGTCCTGCGCGCCGTCCCCATCCTGCGTGCGATGCTGCATCGAGGCTTCACCACCGTGCGCGACGCCGGCGGCGCCGACCATGCATTGGCGCAGGCGGTGGCGCAAGGCGTGATCGAAGGCCCTCGCCTGTTCGTGGCCGGCAAGGCCTTGTCGCAAACGGGCGGCCATGCGGACTTCCGGGATCGGGACGATCCCGCCGGCCCCGACCCGTGCAGCTGCAGCCGGCGGCTGGGCGCGATCGGGCGCGTGGTCGACGGGGTCGATGCCGTGCGCCTTGCCGTGCGCGAGGAATTGCGCGGCGGCGCGCATCACATCAAGGTCATGGCCTCGGGCGGCATCGCCTCGCCGATCGGCGCCATCGACCACCTGCAGTTCAGCGCCGACGAGATCGGCGCGATGGTCGACGAGGCTGGCCGCCAAGGCCGCTACGTGATGGCGCATGCCTACACGAGCGAGGCCGTGCGGCGCGTCGTGGAACTGGGCGTGCGCACCGTCGAGCATGGCAATCTGGTCGACGACGAGACTGCCGCCGCGATGGCGCGCGCCGGCGCCTTCATGGTGCCCACGCTCGTCACCTACGACGCCATGAGACGGCTGGGGGCGCAGCAGGGCCTTTCCGCGCAGGCGTTGCAGAAGAACGAACGCGTCCGGGCCCACGGCCTGCACGCCCTGGAGATCCTGCGCCGACACGACGTGAAGACGGCCCTGGGCACCGACCTGCTCGGCGAGATGCATGCGCTGCAGGCGGACGAACTGCTCATCCGCGCGCAGGTGCTCGGACCGCTGGAGGTGCTGCGCCAGGCCACCCTCGTCGGCGCCGAAGTGGTCGGGCTGGCGGGCACGCTGGGCGTCGTGGCGCCCCAGGCCAAGGCGGACCTGCTCCTGGTCGACGGCGATCCGCTGAAGGACCTGAGCGTCCTTTGCGGCGCGACGGCCCGCATCGACGCCATCATGAAGGACGGCGCCTGGGTGCGCCGCGACGCGCCGCCGCCGCGGTAGCCGCGCGCTCAGTGGTGATGGTGCGGCGGTGCGAGGAACTGCTGCACCGCCTGCCACGTCTGGGGCGAATTCACGATGCCCAGGTGCGATGCATTGAGCACGGGATCGAACTGCCCCTGGCCGACCAGGTCGATCGAGGGCGCGCCCTCGAGCAGCGCGCTGTCCGAGAAGTCGTGCACGTTGCCGTCGCGGTCCTTGGCCGGCACTGCGGGCAGGTACGGACCATCAGGCGCCGAGATGTAGACGAAGTCACCACTCGGCGGATCGGCCTGGAAGACGTTGCGGATCACGAGGTAGTGCGTGGGGCCGGGCGTTTCGCCTGCCGCATTGAGCGTGCTGAGCAGCTGGGTCTGGTCCGATCCGTACTCCTCGCAGATGGCGCTGTCGGGAACGAAGCCGCCGTTGGCGCGCAACTGGTAGAAGTTGGCCGGGTCCGGCGAGCACGAGATGATGCCGTGGTTGGGGCCGTCGATGGCGACAAGCGAGCGCACGATGCCGTAGGCGTGGTCTTGCATCATCCACTCGCGTGCTGCCGTGACGCCCAGGCTGTGCGCAACGATGTCGACGTGCCGTGCACCCGTGTACGCCATGACCGCACGCACGAAGGGGCGGATCAGCGCGACGGCGGCCGCGGTGCTGTGCGACACGCCCGACTTGCGGGTGATTTCCGGGCCCAGGTCACATTGGTCGCCCTGGTAGCCCAGGCCCCACAGTTCCGAGGGGCGATACCCGGAGTCGAGCAGGTACTGGGCCAGATTGCGGATGTACCCGAACGGGTTGCAGGCCGTGGGAAACGGCGTGTCGTTATTGCCGTGCAGGAAGATCACCGGCACGCGCTCGACGTGACCGCGCGCGCCGAAGCCCAGCACCGGCGTGCCGACGTAGGGGTTGCGGATGACGGGAAAGTCCGCCGGCAGCGAGGTGCCGATCGCGGTGGGCGTGTTCGGCGCCGCTTCGCTCCACGCCGGCGCCAGAAGGCCGGCCACGCCGATCGCGGCGGCCAGCACGAATCTCAGGATGTGCACGATCGTCTCCTTGTGGTTCGCCGCCAAGCAGCGGCGCGCCCGAATGCTCACTGTTCATGTGGGCACCTGCCTATACTGCAAATGCAGGAGCGACTGCCCCCACCGCCGAACCCACGCCATGGTCTTCAAGCCGATCCGCCTCGATGCCGGTGCCAGCGGATCCGCGCCGATGAATGCGGCCCTGCTGTCCGCCGCCCTGGCAGCCTTGCCGCCCCTGTTCGATGCCACCTTGTCGCACGACATCGATGCCTTCGAATCGTTCGCGCTGCGCAGCCTGGGACGCCTGATCGGCTTCGACGGGGCAGTCTGGGGCAGCGGCGTCATCGGCGACAGTCCGGGCGCACGCTTTTCGATCACCCACGCCAGCGTGCTCGACCGGCCGGCCACCTTGCTCGGCGAATACGCCGAGGTCTCGGCACTGGACCCGGTCACGCGGCAATTCCTGTCCGGTCCTCACCGGCCGATCGCCGCCAGCGCGGAGGACTACTACCGGGTGGGGCCCAGCGCCGCGGTCGGCGAGTATCTCCATCGACACCACGTCGATCACCTGCTGCTGGTGGGCACGGCAGAAGCGGACGGCGCCAACGCGCGCGGCCAGACAAGCGGCGACGCGGGCGTGCGCCGCTGGCTCACCGCCTACCGGGAATCCGCCGAGCCGTTCGATGGACGCGAGGTGGCAGGACTGCAGGCGCTGCTTCCGCTGTGGAACCAGGCGCGTGCGCTGTGCCTGGCGCGGCACATGGACCGCCTGGCCCGCGACCATGCGCTTGCCGGTGCCGCCGTGGCACTGTGCGATCGCTCGGGGCTGATCCATGCCGCGGAGGCCGGCTTCAGCGAGATGACCGGCCTGCGTCGCGGCAATATCGTCACCGGCTTCGAGCGCGAGGCCGGTGCCTTGCCTGCATTCCATGGCGCAGCGGCGCATGGGCTGTGTCTGCGAGCCGAGCAGGCCAGTCCGTGGCTGTTGGTGCAGGCGACCCGCTGCGGTCCCGGCGCCATGCTGTCGCCACGCGAAAGGCAGGTGGCCCGGTCGTTCGTCGACGGGCTCAGCCACAAGGAAATCGCACGCGAGATCGGCTCCTCGCCATCGACGGTGCGCACACAGCTGCAAAGCGTGTATGCGAAGCTCGGCGTGCACACCCGAACCGAACTGCAGCGCGCGCTTGCCGCCACGCCGGCATCGAAGACAAGCAGCGATCAGACGCCACATGCCGGAACGCGATAAGAGCACGCCATGACCTATCCCCTCCTCGACGGACTGCGCGTCGTTGAAAGCTCCGCCTTCATCGCGGCGCCGCTGGCCGGTCTGACGCTGGCGCAATACGGCGCCGACGTGATCCGCGTCGACATGATCGGAGGCGGCATCGACTACGGCCGCCTGCCGCGAATGCAGACGGCCGACGGCCCGGGCCGCAGCCTCTACTGGACCGGATTGAACAAGGGCAAGCGCTCGATCGCGATCGACCTGCGCCGACCCGAGGGCCGCGAACTCGTCCAGGCCCTGGTCACGGCACCCGGCACCGGCGGCGGCGTGCTGCTCACCAACATCGGCACGCCGTGGCTCGCGCACTCGCTGCTGGCCGCGCGCCGCAGCGACCTCATCAGCTGCACCATCCAGGGCAACAGCGACGGGAGCACCGCAGTCGACTACACGGTCCACTGCGCGACCGGCTACCCGCAGATCACGGGCGGCGCCACGCCCGAGCGCCCGGTGAACCAGGTGCTGCCGGCCTGGGACATCGCCTGCGCCTACCAGGCCGCCTTCGCCGTGGCCGCCGCTGTGGACCGGCGCCGGCGCACGGGTGAAGGCGCGGAACTCATGCTGGCCCTCTCGGACATGGCCTTCTCGATGCTGTCGCACCTGGGCGTGCTGGCCGAGGCCGAGGTGCTCGGACAGGAGCGGCCGTCGATCGGCAATCACATCTACGGCGCCTTCGGGCGCGACTTCGGCACGGCCGACGGCCGGCGCATCATGGTGGCCGGCATCTCGGCCGGCCAGTGGCAGGCGCTCATGCGTGCCTGTGCGCTTGCCGAGCCGGTGGCCGCATTGCAGCAGCGCACGGGGCTCGACCTCGCCGACGAAGCGCAGCGGTACGAGGCGCGCGAAGCCATCGCCGGCCTGCTCGAGCCGTGGTTCGCGGCGCGCACGTTTGCCGATGCCGCGAAGGTGCTGGACTCGCACCGCGTCTGCTGGGGCCCGTACCAGAGTGCCCGCGAGGCGCTGGCGAACGACCCGCGGGTGAGCCTGTCCAACTCGGTCTTCGAGCAAGCCGACACGCCCGGCGTCGGCACGCACCTGTCCGCCGGCGCAGCGGTGCGCCTGGGCGGCGCTGCGCGTGCCGCTACACGACCAGCGCCGCTGCTCGGCGCCGACACCGACGCCGTGCTGCACGAGCTTCTGGGCCTGAGCGGTGCAGCGATCGGCGCGCTGCACGATGCCGGCATCGTCGCCGGCGCGGACCGCGATCCGACCCGGCGTTAGGCGGCCCATTCCCGCGAATGAGTCCGCCGCTGCACGCGGGAACCGGCGCGAGACGGCTCAACGGATGGGTGGCGGCGGCTGCCGGTTCGCAGCATCGACGATGCGCCCCGCATTCAGCAGGTGAGACGGATCGAACAGGCTCTTGAGGTCGCGCATCACGTCGAGCTCTTCATCCGATCGGCTCAAAGGCAGGAATTCCTTTTTCACCACCCCGATGCCGTGCTCCGCTGAAATGCAGCCGCCGGCTTCGGCCACCGCGCGGTACACGAGGTCCTCGACGGCATGCAGCGCCTCGGGCGACTCGTGCGGGCCGGACAGCAGGTGAAGGTTGCCGTCACCGAGGTGGCCGAAGAACAGGTGCCTGCGATCCGGAAAGTGCTGTTCGAGCATGGCACGAACGGATCTCACGAAGCGGTCCATGTTCGCCATCGGAATGCCCACGTCGAACGCCGCGTGCGGCTTCATGCGGGACAGCATCTCGCCGACGGTCTCGCGGTACTGCCAGAGCCGTTGCGCGTCGCCCATCGACTGCGCCACGATCGCGTCCTTGATCAGCGCGCGGTCCAGCGCGCGCCCGAGGACCGCCTCGAGCCGCGAGCGTTCTTCCTCTGCGGAAGCGCCCATCGTCTCGACGAGCACGTAGAGCGGGTGCGGCGCGGCGAACGGGGCCTTCAGGCCGCCCATCTCGCAGGACGCCCGCATGAAGTCGTCCCACATGAGTTCGAAGGCCGACAAGCTCGGCAGGCAGGCCTGCAGTTCGTGCAGGAGACCGGCAGCGGCGTCGAAGGAGTCGACCGCGCACAGCGCCGCACTGCCGGCATGGGGTTTCGGCGACAGCTTGAGCACGAGTCGTGTGATGACCCCGAGCGTCCCCTCGGACCCGATGAACAGATGCTTGAGGTCCGGTCCGGTCGTGTTCTTCGTCACCCGGTTGAGCATCCGGAGCACCCTGCCGTCGGCGAGCACCACCTCGATGCCGAGCACCCGTTCGCGCATGGTGCCGTAGCGGATGACCCGATTGCCGCCTGCGTTGGTCGCCGCGTTGCCGCCGAGCTGGCACGAACCGCGGGCGCCGAGGTCGAGCGGAAAGAACCACCCTTGCGCCTCCACATGCGCCTGCACCTGCTCCAGGATCACGCCGGCCTGGACGGTGATCGTTCCTCCGACGCGATCGAAGTCCTCGATCCGGTTCAGTTGCGCGAGCGACAGCGCCACTTCGCCGGGTTGCGGCGTCGCCCCGCCGGCAAGGCCCGTCAGTCCGCCTTGAACGACCACCCGCTGTTGAAACCGCGACAGCACGCGCAGCGCAAGCGCCACCTGCTCGGGCGTCCTCGGCCTCACCACCAGCCCCGGTGCATGCCTGGCCGCCTCGCTCCAGTCGCCTGAATGGGCCTGGGCGACACCCGCGTCCGAGGTCACGCCATTGACGCCCAGCGCGCTCGCGAGCGCATCGTGCAACTCCTGCAGTCGTTCGAGTTCACCGCTTTGCATTCGAGCTCCTCGATGGCCATGGGAGCGTGCGTTGCCATCGCTCCCGTGTCAGTGGACGGCGGGCGCTGGCGTCGCGCCTCCTGCGCCCATTGTGGAGGCGACCTGCACGCCGCCCAGGCGTTCGATCATCTCTCGCTGGTCGTGCTTGGCAAGCGCATCGATGGCTTCGGGGTCGCAGATGCGCCGCAATTCGGCCTCCATGGTCCGTACGACGTCCGCATGGTCGGGGTCGCCTGCCAGGTCGACGAGTTCCTCGGGGTCGGCCTCGAGGTCGAACAGTTCGGGCCGAAAACGCACGTAGTAGTGGAACTTCCAGCGACCCTTTCGCACCATGAATCCCGCCGTGTTGCTGCCCGCTGCGTGGTATTCGCTGAAGATCACCCGCTCGGGCTCGACAGGCGAGGCGGCGATTGCGAACAGCGATCGGCCAGGCCGATCGCCCATCTCGGGGCGAGGATCGATGCCCGTCCCTTCGAGGATGGTGGGGAACAGGTCGAGCAGATCCACCGGCGTGGCGCACACGCCGCGCTGCAAGCCGTGTCCGGCCACGATCATGGGCACGCCCACGCTCTCCTGGTAGAGCGTGGACTTTCCCCACAACCCGCGCGCGCCGAGGTTGTCGCCGTGGTCCGAGGTGTAGACCACCGTCGTGTCGTCTTCCAGCCCGAGTTCGCACAGTGCCTGCACGATCTGGCCGACGTTGTCGTCCAGGAAGCTGCACAGCCCGTAATAGGCAGCGAATGCCTGCAGACGTTCTTCGGAGCTCTTGAACAGTTCCTCGTTGCGCTGGAATTCGGCGTACGCCTGCACCCATGGATGGCGCCGGTAGCCGGTCTTCGGGTGCAGCTTGGGCTCGGGCATGGCCTCGGGCTCGTACAGCGCGAAGAACTGTTCGGGCGCCACCAGCGGGAAGTGCGGAGCCACCAGGCCGACATAGAGCACGAACGGCTCTCCGGGCCGTCGAGCCGATTCGCGCAACCACTCCACCGCACGTTGCGTCACCGAGCGGTCATAGCTGGTGTACGGCGACTCACCGGCGCCTACCCGTTCGCCCAGCATTCGCTTGCCGCTCGGCCCCTTGTCGATGTATGGGTCGCGAATGGACGCCCACACCATGCCGTGGCCGCCGACGACGTGCATAGGAATGTGCTCATGGTCGAAACCGACCTCGTCTCCCGACTGGCGATAGTGCAGCTTGCCGACGCTCTCCACGCGCACGCCGTGCCTTTGCAGCACATGGCCCCATCCGCGCGGCGTGCCGGTGTAGGGCATGGCGTTGTCCCAATGGCGGGTCACGTGCACGCGCATCCCGGTGGCGAATGCGGCACGCGCAGGCACGCAGATGGGACTGGGCGTGTAGGCACTGGAAAAGCGCACGCCGCGCGACGCCAGCGCATCGAGGTGCGGCGTGCTGACGATGGGATGCCCGGCGCATCCCATGACGCGGGGATCGTGCTCGTCGGACATGATGATGATGACGTTGCGTCGGGACATGTGGGCTCCGTGGTGAAGTCTCCGTGAAGCACGGCTCCATGGTGCGATGGACCGGCGCGACGGCAGGCCTGCGTCGCAAGGGGCACACCGCCATCGACGTGCTGTTTCGGCCCCGCGGCGATTGTGTTCGCGGCCCGGGCGAGATTCAGTCTCCGTGGGTACCGAGGCGATCGTCTCGAGCTCACGAACCTGTGCGCGGATGTGTCCGCCCATGCCCAGGTTTCGTCGCATCGGACCTCGGGTTAACCCACCTGCGACGCTGGCGCAGGCGCGCAATCCAGGCGGTATATTGACCCGCTCGATCGTCCGTCGGCTTCCATGAAGCGTCACATGGGCGCGACGTATCAAGGGTCCATGGACATCCGCGCACGTCCCACATCGAGCCGCGACATCAACAAGACACTCGTCGAGTGCCTGCTGCGCAAACTCGATGTGTCCGCGTGGCCGCCGGTCCAGGTTCCTGCGGGCCGTCAGCTCATCCGGACCGGCGAGGACATGACGCGCGTGCCGCTGGTGATCAGCGGGTCCATCGATGCCGTGATCCAGCTCTCGATGGACGCAGGCCAGGTGGTGGTGCCGGTCACCTGGGTGGCCGGAGAGCTGGCCATGGTGTCGCACCTGTTCGCGCCGAAATCTGCCGGCGCGGATGTCATTGCGAGCCAGGACACCGTCCTTCGGTGGCTGCCCATCGCCGCAGTCGAGCACTGCCTGACGCAGCACCAGGCGCTCCTGGTCATGCTGGTGCGCTTCTTGTCGCAACGCCTTCGGGAAGTGCAGGCCAGAGAGCGCGCCTGGCTGGAGCGCGGCGTGCATGAGCGGGTGTGCGCATCGATCGCGCGCATTGCGCTGTCGATGCCCGAACTCGAAGACGGACGAGTCGTGATCTCGGCCACCCACGAAGCCCTGGCGGCCCGTTGCGGCGTGAGCCGGCCCAAGCTCTCCAGGGAATTGAAACGTCTGGAAGATGCGGGGCGTCTGCGCCTGGGCCGCGGAACCATCGAGATCGTCGACCGCGAGTGGTTCGTACAGTCCGGACGCTGAGCCCTCGGGGTTTTCCCGCGGATTCGCATCTCTGTGTCCGCGGTGACTGTGATCCAGATCAACGATCCCAACAATCGGTCGCATGAACCACCCATGCCTGTCGCGTCCGTGACTGCGCCGAACATCCTCCTCATCACCTCCGATCAGCAGCGTGCCGACTGCTTCGGATTCGAGGGCCGCAAGGTCAGGACGCCGCACCTGGATCGCATGGCCTCGCACGGGCTGCGATTCTCCGCATGCATCACGCCAAGCCCGGTGTGCCAGCCCGCGCGCGCGTCGATCCTCACCGGCCAGCTCGGGCTGACCTGCGGCGTCCACGACAACGGCATCGATCTCGATCCGGCCGTGGGTCACAAGGGCTTCGCGGGCACGTTGTCGCGCCACGGCTGGGACACGGCCTTCTTCGGCAAGGCGCACTTCTCCACCTACCACACCTTCGAGCCCACGGGCACACCGGAGTGCGTCGATTCCTCGGCTGCATTCGGGCCCGACTGGTTCGGCCCGTACATGGGGTTTCGGCACGTGGAGATGATGCTGGTCGGCCACAACTGGTTCCTGCCGGAGAGGCCGCCGCGCGGCCTTCACTACGAGCGCTGGTATCACGCGGACGGCGATGGCGACGAGAAGAACCGTCTGTACCGCATGAACGGCGGCGACACGCGGGGCGCTGCGCAGACCTGGCACTCCCAGTTGCCGGTGGCATGGCACAACTCGACATGGACGGCCGACCGCGCCATCGACTGGCTCAAGCGTCCCGAACGCGCGAGGTCGCCTTTCTGCGCATGGGTGAGCTTTCCCGATCCGCACCATCCCTTCGATTGCCCCGAGCCCTGGTCGCGCCTGCATCGGCCCGCCGACGTCGACCTGCCGCTGCATCGTTCACGCGACCTGGACGACAGGCCATGGTGGCACCGTGCCGCCATCGAGAACGAGCCGCAGGGACCCGCCGAGAACGTGATGACGCGCAAGCAGTACAGCCGCCTGCCGCCGCAGACCGATGCGCAATTGCGCGAGATCATCGCCAACACCTACGGCCAGATCTCGCTCATCGATCATCAGGTCGGGCGCATCCTGATCGCCCTCGAAGAAGCCGGGCTCGCCGAGGACACGATCGTCGTGTTCACGTCGGACCATGGCGACTGGCTCGGCGACCATGGCCTCGTGCTCAAGGGCCCGATGTTCTATGAAGGGCTGCTGCGCGTGGGAATGATCGTCAAGGGTCCGGGTGTGCCGGCCGGACGCGTGATCGACGAACCCGTATCGACGATCGACCTGGCGCCGACCTTCCTCGATCTCGCGGGCGCCACGCCTCTGCTGGCGCAGCACGGGTCGTCGCTGCGTCCGTTTCTCGAAGGGCGGCATCGCCGAACGCGCGTGTGCGCGCAGCGAGTGGGAACTCCTTCCCGGCCGTGTCGGCGTCGGGCTGAGCCTGCGCTGCGTGCGGACACGCCGCGCCAAGCTGACCCTCGAACTCGCGTCGGGCGCGGGGGAAATGTACGACCTCGAGAGCGACCCGCACGAGATGCACAACCTTTTCGACAACGCTGCCCACAGGGCATTGCGCGACCATCTCACCGCACTCGTGCATGCGCGCCCGGCCGATGCCGGGCCCGTCCGCGTTCCGGTCGGCACGGCCTGAATGCGCGCACTTGGACATTCGACCAGAAGGAAACAGCCATGATTCGAACCTCGACATTCCGCCTCGCATGGACGACCGCGTTGGCCACCGCGTTGGCAATGGCTGCGCCCGCGGCGCAGGCCCAATGGAAGCCCAAGGGTCCGATCACGATGATGATCGGCTTCACCGCCGGCGGCTCGGCCGACACGCAGGCGCGCCTGATCGCCGACGAACTCGAGGCGCGAAAGGGCTGGAAAGTGATTCCCGAGCCGGTGCTCGGCAAGGGTGGCGGCGTCCTCGCCGCGCGCCTGGCCAAGGCGCCGGCCGACGGCACGGCCCTCGGCATGATCGTCAGCGAGACCGTGACCTACAACATGCTGGCGGAGAAGAAGCCCGGCTACACGGCCGACGATTTCACGTACCTCACCACGACCGCCGGAACGGAAATGGGCATCGTGGCCCGCGCGAACAAGGGCTGGAAGACCCTGTCGGACGTGACCAGCGCCATGAAGAAGGGGCAGCAGATCTCGTTCGGCGCGATGAGCCAGAAACTCGCGGACGGCGCCTACCTGCTGGGCAAGGCGCAGGGCGTCAAGTACAACATCGTCAACCTCAAGGGCGGCAAGGCGGTGATGGATGCCATCACGGCCGGAGATATCGACATCGGCTGGGTCGCGGGCCTGCAGACGCGCGGCGTGCAATCCGGAGACCTGGTGAATCTGGCGTCCGGCGAGACCACGCGCCTGAAGGCCTCGCCGGATGCGCCCACCGTCAAGGAACTCGGGCTCGATGCCGATTACGGCGTGTATTTCATGTTCGTGGCGCCCAAGGGGCTGCCCGACGACGCGCGTGCCGCCATCACCGACGCCATCAAGGACATCGTCAACGACCCGAATTCCAAGGCGCATGCCTTCATCGTCAAGAACTTCGGCGAGCCCAAGACCATCTCCGACGGCGACCTGCAGCAATACATCCACGCCAACCTCGCCAAGTCGAAGGCGCTCCTCGACGCTGCGCTCAAGTGAGTCCGGGTTTGCCGGACGTGCGCTGCGTCGCATGAAGGACACCGCTCATGACCCGTCATCACTGGAATGCGATCCTCGGGGTCATCAGCGCCGGCTTCGCGTTGTTCGCGCTGCTGTGGTGGATTCCCGCGAGCGTCGAGTCCGGCGTCATCGTCGAGGTGCGCCGGCAGACGGTCGTCGGTGACGCCATGGCGCCCACGGTCTGGGCCGTCGGCATGGGGCTGCTGGGCCTGCTGCTGGCAGTGCAAGGCCTGCTCAAGCTTCGCGAGGGCGTCCATGAGGCACCGACCGGGGGGCCCACGCTCGCGAACCTGCGCTACCTCGGCATTCTGCTGGGCACCGTCTTCGGCTCGCTGGTCGTGATGACGTGGGCCGGGCCGCTCGCCGTGAAGCTGGCTCACACGCTCGGCTCCGACGTTGACAGCTATCGCGCCTTGCGCGCGACACGGCCATGGAAGTACATCGGCTACTGCGGCGGCGGCTTCTGCATGGTCTATGGCCTGATGACCTACATCACGCACCGGTTCAGTTGGCGACAAGCACTGGTGGCAGCGCTGGTCGTGATCGCGATGGCACTGGCCTACGACCTCCCGTTCAAGAACCTCCTGCTTCCGCCCAACGGGGACCTTTGATGACCTACCACCTGCTGGACTACGTGCAACTCGGCCTGCACGCGGTCTTCACGGCGGACCCGGTCGCCGTGCCCCTGGGGGTGCCGATCTCGATCACGCTGGTGATGGTGTTCTCGGGGCTTCTGGGGGGCATCGTCGTCGGCGCCATCCCGGGCCTTTCCGGGCCGTTCGCGATGGCCGTGTCGCTGCCGATCCTGCTGTCGAGCTTCGGCTTCAGTGCGTCGGCACTGTTGCCCACGCTGGGTTTCCTCATCGGCCTGATGAAGGGTTCGACCCTCGGCGGCGCCGTGCCGGCCATCTTGTTCAACACACCGGGCACGCCGGACTCGCTGATGACCACGCTCGACGGCTATCCGATGGCCAAGAACGGGCAGGCCGGCAAGGCGCTGCGCGTGGCGCATTTCTCGTGCGTTGCCGGCGACACCTTCTCGGACCTCGTGCTGATCACCTGCGCCCCCTTCCTGGCCGTGCTCGTCGAGCGGTTCCTCGACTACCCCGAGAAGGCTGCGCTGATCGTGCTGGCCATGGCATTCATCGCCGCGGTCGTCGGCACGTCGGTGATCAAGGGCCTGCTGTCGGCGCTGCTGGGCATGTTCATCGCGACGATCGGCACCGGCGACGACTCCACGCCGCGCCTGACGTTCGGCATTGCCGGACTGGCCGGCGGCTTTCCTCTCGTGGCGGCGGTGCTGGGCGTGCTCATCCTGGGTGAGATCTTCAAGTCCATCGAAGAGATCGCGCTCAGCCATCGGGAAGACAAGGCCCTGCCCTCGGTGCGGCAGCACGGGGACAACAAGCTGCACCTGCGCGACGTGCGCCGACTCGCACCCTACATCGGTGTCTCGGCCGTGATCGGCACCATCATCGGCGCGCTGCCTGGAATCGGATCCACCCTTGCCGCCACGCTCGGCTACACCGCGGGCGAGCGCATGCACAAGGGCAAGATCCCCTTCGGCAAAGGCGCGATGGAGGGCGTCGCCTCCACCGAGGCGGCCAACGCGGCCGTGTCCGGCTCCAACCTGATTCCAGTGCTGAGCCTGGGCATTCCGGGCAATGTCGCCGCCGTCTTCATCCTGCTGGCCATGGACAGCATCGGCGGCCTCAACCCCGGGCCGAACGTGTTCCGGATGACGACCGACGCGGTCAACCCGGAACTGGTGATGGTGATCGGGCTGTTCTCGCTGATGATGCTGGCCAATGTCCTGAACTGGACCATCGGCGGCGTGTTCATGCGCAGCCTGGGCGTCATGCAGCACATCCCCGCTCGCATCCTGATGCCCGTCGTGCTGCTGGTGACGCTCACCGCGATCTACGTGCAGGAAGCGAAGATGCTCTCGGTCTATGTCGCGGTGGGATTCGGTCTCATCGGCTACCTGATGCGCAGGCTGGGCATGTCGGTGCTGCCCTTTGTCATCGCCTACATCCTCGCCGACGACCTGGAGCGACTGATTCGCCAGGCATTCGCCGTGTCCGGCGCGAATCCCTGGTTCTTCTTCAAGAGCCCGCTGGCCATCGCGTTCCTGGTCGCCGCCGCGATCGTGGCGGTCTTCCTCAGCCGGAATTCGATCGGCAAGGAAGTGGTCCGGCATGCCGACAAGGACTGATTCATCGGCATCGGCTTGCGGGGCCGATCTTGCTCAGCCCGATGCAAACGGCGACCGACCGCCCGTCATCGGGTCCGGCGCGCAGCGCACGACGCCTCGCCCTGCCCGCTTGGCCTCGTACAGCGCGGTGTCGGCTCGGGCGTTCAATTCGGCTGGATCACCATGGCCCCAGGCCACGCCGACGCTGGCACCGATTTCCACGATCACCGAACCGAGCTCGAACGGCATGCCGGCGGCTTGGACGACCTTGTCGGCCACCGCCAGCGCATGCGTGCGTTCGCGCATGCCGCCCAGCAGGATGGCGAATTCGTCACCGCCCACGCGCGCGACCGCATCGGCTGGACGCACGAGATGCAGCAGCCGATCGGCCACCAGGCGCAGCAGCTGATCCCCGACCGGATGGCCGTGCAGGTCGTTCACCGGCTTGAAGCGATCGAGGTCGATGCACAGGAGCGCCACAGGCGCGGCATGGCGCGAACCCACCATTTCCCTCATGCGCTCGTCGAAGCCCGCGCGATTGAGCAGGCCCGTCAGCGGATCGCAGCTGGCCAGATGCATGAGGCGCGCCTGCTCGAGCCGGTCGGCCGTGACGTCGCGCGCCACACCCACGAAGCCGTCGATCCGCCCGTCGTGAAGGCGCAGCGGAATGCAGGTGAAGGACAGGTGTGTCGCCGGTCCACGGCCGCCGTAGTCGCGCTCGAACTGCACTGTCTCGCCCGCAAGCGCGCGATGGGCCCAGGGTCGGATGCGCAGGTAATCGCTGTCGCCCAGGACTTCCTCCATCGGGCAGTCGATGACCTGACCGCGAGGCACGCCGCGCCAGCGCTCGAACGCCTCGTTGACGAAGCGGCATCGCATCTGGCGATCGACGACCATGATGGCAGCCGGCACGGCTTCGGTGATCGAATGCAAGGTGGCGCTTTCACGCTCCAGCGAGCGCGCAGCGTGCTCTCGCTCGGTGATGTCGAAGGCAGCCGAGAAGAACCCGCGGACGCGGCCTGAATCGTCCATGTCGGGGACCAGCCTGCACTCGAAGATCCGGCGTGTGCCATCGACGATCTCCTCGCACTCGAACACCTGCGGCTGGCCCGCGAACACCAGCTCGACATGCCGCTCCAAGGGCGGATTGCCGACGCCGCACGGCATTTCGGCGCGCGTGCGGCCGAGGATGGCATCGGGTGGCAGGCCGAAGCGCTCGCACTGGAGCCGATTGACGAAGCGATAGCGGCTGTCACGGTCGATGTAGGCGATGTGCACCGGGAGCGCTTCGGCCAGCCGGCGCAGGAAGGTCTCCTGTCGAGGCACGCACGGCTCGATGTCCTCTCGCGCGACGAAGTCGCTGCATTCTGACGTAGGCACTGACACGAGCATCCGCGGTTCTCCTGGATCGTTGGGCCGAACGCGCGGGCTTCAGTGCCGCGGAGTCGATCGCGGCCCCATCGCCGGCGCGGGCGCCGGCACGGTCGCGAACACTTCGCCGGGCAGCGCGCCGACCCGATGCCTCGCCGCCCGCCTCGGGGTGCGGCAATGTAGACCGCGAAGCAGCCGCCGAGCGGATTGCGTCGCGTCACGGTCGGACGCCGCGAGCAGTTCTGCCGTCGGTGTGAGCGTTGTTGAGACTGTCCGCGGTCACGAACAGGCCGGCGCCTGGCCGTCAGCTGGAGAGCAACGCCCTCCAGTAGCCGATCTCCCACACGGTGAAGGCGCCGAGCGCGCAGCTGAACACGCCGACCGACGCCACCATGGCCCGATGAACGCGAGCCAGGCGAGCCGCGCCGATCCGCATCGGAACGGCCATGGCCGCCGAGAGCGCGGCCATGCCGGCAATCGACCCGATGCCGAACAGCGCGATGTAGGCCAGGCCGAGTCCCACCGAGGACACCGCCTGGAGACTGAGCACCACGAGGGCTGCCGACCCCGCCAATCCGTGCATCATGCCCACGGCCAGTGCACGCAGCGGCCACCCCGCATCCGCATGCCGATGCGCATGCGTCGAACTCGCGTGGCGACCCTCGCCGTGATGGCTGTGAAAGTGGACATGCTTCTGCATCGATCCGTGCGCATGCACGTGGACGTGAATCCTCTCGCGCCACAGACGCCGCAGCAGGTCGCATCCCAGAAGCACCAGCATGACGCCCACGCCAGTCTCGAAGGCGCGCTCGATGTTCGGCGGCACCACCTGGCCCAGCATCAGCACGGCACCGGCGAATGCCATCAGCGTCACCGTGTGACCCACGCCCCAGGCCACGCCCAGACGGATCGTGTGCGCCAGCGAGGTCTGGCGTGCGGCCAGGGTGGCCACGGCCGCCAGATGGTCGGCCTCCGTGGCATGCTTCATGCCGAGCAGCAGCCCGACCACCAGGATCGTCAGGGCGGTCATGCGCCTGTCTCCGCCCGCGAAGCATCCTCGGACGCACCGCGTTGCAGCACGGCACCGGTGAGGATTGCGGTGTCGAGACGATCACGAATCGCGCACATCAAGCCCCCCCATTGCTTCGCCATGTCCCAGCCGTTGCGTTGATCGCCCGCGACGAGGCACCATCGCAGGGCACGCAAGCGCCGTCCGAAGGCCGTGCCAGTTCGCCACGATGCCGCAGTCGACGCCGATTCCGTGCATCGCCTCGCATCAGCAGATGCGCGGCAATCGATCGCCGATCTGCACATCGAATTGGACGCTCATGCTCTGACGATAGCGCATTGCCGGCGCCGCTTTATCCATTTGCCTGGCTGCATCACACGGCGAAAGTCGGGCGCGCAGGCCGTCCCTGCCGTACGGCCCCGTGCAATGAACCTGGTCCGTGCCGGCGGCGCGATCCCTGGTAAGGTCCGGGCATCGAATGCGTCAACGGCACTCCGGACCATGGCTGACCACACTGACACGCTGGCGAAACCGACGCTGGAATACCCGTTCGAGACCGTTCCGGCGCGCTCGAACACGCTCGAGATCGCTCCCGGCGTGCACTGGATCCGCATGCCGCTGCCTTTCAAGCTCGACCACATCAACCTGTGGGCCCTCGAAGACGGCGAGCGCTGGGCCGTGGTGGACACCGGCGTGCGTTCGGACGAGACCGCGGCCGTCTGGGAAAAGCTGTTCTCGGGCGTCCTCGGCGGGCGTCCCGTGCGCAGGGTGTTCGTCACGCACATGCACCCTGACCATGTCGGCATGGCCGGCTGGTTTGCGCGCCGTCCGGGCACCGAGATCTGGATGACCCGGCTCGAATACCTGACCTGCCGCACGACGGTGGCCGACACTGGCCGCGAGGCGCCGGCCGCAGCCCTGGAGTTCTACCGGAACGCGGCGTGGAGCGACACGGCCATCGAGCGCTACCGCGCGCGCTTCGGTGCGTTCGGCACGCTCATCCACGCGCTGCCCGACAGCTACCGTCGCCTGAGCGACGGCCAGGAACTGTCCATCGGCGGCCGCACCTGGCGCGTCGTCGTGGGCAGCGGCCATTCGCCGGAACACGCGTGCCTGCACTGTCCCGACCTGGGTCTGTTCATTTCGGGCGATCAGGTGCTGCCGAGGATCTCGTCCAATGTGTCCGTGTACCCGATGGAGCCGTTCGCCGACCCCATGTCCGACTGGTACCGGTCGCTGGGGAAGATCCGCAAGGAGGTGGGCGACGACGTCCTCGTGCTGCCCTCCCACAACGAGTGCTTCCGTGGCCTGCACGCGCGACTGGACTACCTCGTCGCATCGCAGGACCACGTGTTCGAGCGCCTCCAGCAGACCCTGCGTGAACGCAAGCGCGTGGTGGATGTGTTCCCGGCACTTTTCGGCAGAGCGATCGCCGAGGCGGACGCGACCCAGTTCGGACTGGCGACGGGCGAGGCGATCGCTTGCCTGAATCACCTCGTGCACAAGGAACTCGTCAGCCGGTCCATCGACGACGACGGCGTCGCCTGGTATCAGGCCAAGGCCACGCGCAGCCCGCACTGAACAGCGGGCCGCTGCGGCCACGCTGCGGCGCCGGCACAGCTCGCGCCCTGCCGTGCGGATGTCAGTCCGCAATGCGTGCCGCGGCAGCCGAATCCAGCGCGCCTTCGCCGCGTGCGATGGCGGCGTCGAACATGGCCGCCACGCCCGGCATGACGAACAGGTCGACACCGCCTCGCCGCGCCTCCTCGATCATCAGTTGCACGTCCTTGCGTGCCATCGACATCTCGAACGATGCCGGCGAGAACACGCCGCCGGCGATCCGCTCGGCCCGCGCCTGCAGCAGTTGTCCGGGGTTGAACTGCTTGAACAGCGAGAAGGCTTCCGCTGTGGACAGGCCGACGGCGTGCGCCAGACGATTGACGTCACCGAGCACGCCCACGATGCCGATCAGCGTCATGTTGCCGAACAGCTTGAATGCGGCCGCGCGCTGCGGGGCTTCGCCCAGGTAGACCACCTTGCCGGTCATCTGCTGCAGCGAGGGCAGCAGCGCGTCGTGGCGCGACTGCTCGCCCGACACGAGCATGATGCCGCTGCCTTCCAGGGCATTCGCGGGCGCCATGAAGACCGGCGCATGGACGAAGACGCGGTCGCGGGCATTCCAGCGCGCGACGCGCTCGGCCGTGGGCGTGACGGCGGTCGTCGTGTGGTCGACGATCCAGGTCGACTTGGGGATCGCCTTTTCGAGGGGCTCGAGCACCGCGTCGACCGACGCGTCGTCGGACAGCGACAGATGAATCCGGTCGACGCCGTCGACTGCAGCGGCCGCGGCCTCGAACGCCTTCGCACCGTCTGCCTCGAGCGCACGCGCCTTCGCAGCGCTGCGGTTCCATACATGGACTTCGTGACCGGTGGCGAGAAAACGGCGGACGAACCCGGACCCCATCAGGCCGGTTCCGAGAAAGGCGATCTTCATGGGGAATTCCTTCGGGGCAGTGTGTGACGTTGACGATCCGCCATGATGTCACGCTGCGGTAGACCCCGCGCCCGCCCCGCTCGGTGCCGACCCGGCTCAGCCGCCGATGCTTTCCGCCTGTCCGACCAGCGCCGGGCTCGCCGCTTCCTCGTAGGGCCGGCCGCCGGGGCGCAACGCGGAGTGCTCCCTCGTCGACTGCGACAGCGGATAGAACATCTGGTCGGCCCAATGTTCTTCGCCGAACAGCGCATCGTCCTGCAGGCCGACCGCGGCCGGATAGCGGCGCGTGATGTGAGCCGTGCCGAAAAGCACATCCCAGATGAAGAGCAGGTTGCCGAAGTTGCCCTTGTAATGCCCGATGCCGTCGTTGTTGGTGAGCGCGTGGTGGGCCCAATGGGTGGCGGGCGTCGAGATCGTCCGCTCCACGACCCACATGACCGGACGCAGCGCCCTGATTCGATACAGCGGTTCGTCCCAGCGCCATGCGCAGTGCGAGCCCACGATCACCGCGATCTTGAACACGAAGTAGAAGCCGTACACCTTGGCGAACCCGAGATACAGCAGCACGCCGGCCAGCCACAGCCCGGGCATCAGAAGGTAGTAGAAGAAATTGTTGCGGTAGGTGACTCGCACGCTCATGTAGCTCGCCGAGTGGTGCGCGCGATGCAGTGGCCACAGCAACGGCGTGTGAGACGCGCGATGCCAGAGGTACTGCGTCAGGTCGTCGGCGACCAGCATCACGGCGACCATCGCCCACCACGGCAGATGTTCCCATGCGCCGTGCTGGCCCGGGATCAGCCAGGCGCACAGCTTGTGGGTGACCAGCAGCGACAGCGGCTGCGCGATTGCCACGAGGCTCACGAACATCAGCAATTCGAGCTTGGCATCGTTGGCGTTGGCGTTGGCGCGGACGGTCTGCTGGTAGCGGCGCGTGGCGAACTCCATGCCGGCGAAACCGAGCATCAGGGTTAACACCAACAAGTTCTGAAGCATGGAACTCATGGGGGGCTGGTCTCCGGGTGGTTGTCGAATCGGGCGGCTTCTGCGAGCCGGTCCGGGATTTATAGAGAATGCCGGGCGATGTTTCCAATGCATTGTTGACAAGACTTCAATGCATGCGGAGCATTGCCGCATGCTCGACGTCAAGCGCCTGGGTCATCTGGTCATGCTGGCCGACGAATGCCATTTCGCGCGCGCCGCGCAGCGGGTGCATCTGAGTCAGCCGGCTTTCAGCCGCAGCATCCAGGCCATCGAACGCGATGTCGGCTTGCGCCTGTTCGACCGCGAGACGGGCGAGGTGAAGCCCACGCCGGCCGGCATGTTCCTGATCGAGCGGGCGCGCCGGCTGCTGTTCGACGCACGCAGCCTTCAGCGCGACGTGGCCCTCTATCGCGACAGTCAGCTCGGCGACACGGCCTTCGGGGTGGGCCCGTTTCCCGCGGCCACGTTCGTGTTGCAGGCGATGCCGCGGCTGCGGCAGAAATATCCGCAGGTGGGACTTCGCGTGGAGATCAGCAACTGGCAGCAATTGCTCGATCGATTGCACACCGAGGACATCGAATTCTTCGTGTCCGACATCCGCGACCTGCCTGCGGATGAACGCACGCGCATCGCCTCGCTCGGCGGGCAGCGAGGGCATTTCTTCGTGCGGGCGGGGCATCCGCTGGCTGGCAAGACCTGCCGGTTGCCCGAAGTCTGGAGCTTCGGCGTGGCGGCGACCAAGCTGCCCAGGCCGGTCAAGGCCGCCCTGGCCGCCATGCTCGGATTGCCGCCGGGACAGGCGATCAGCCTGGCCCTCGAATGCGACGACGTCGCACTGCTGCGCACGGTCGCGATGTCCACCGACACCGCCATCGCGTCAACGGATGCGGGCGTCTTTCAGGAAGTGCAGTCCGGCATGCTGGTGCCACTGGACGTGGAAGGACTGCCGGCGCTGCGTTCCGAGATGGGCATCGTCACGCTCGCAAACAGGTCGCCCTCGCCGATGGCCCTGCGCGCCATGGACTGCATCAGCGAAGCTGCCGCGATGGTGAACGAGATGCCCGATTCCAAGGCTCCCTGAGCGCGCGCCGGTCGTCACCGGCTGCGGTGCCGATGCGCAGGGCCGTCCGACATTCAGTGCGGCCGGGGCTTGGTGCGCCGCGTGTGGCCCGAGCCGATGCCGCGGGCCATCTCCTGCAGTTCAGCAAGCCAGCGTTCGTCCTGGCCACATGGCGCAGGCTGCAGCGCCGCGGCTTGGGATTCGGCGGCGGAATCGGGCGACCAGACCGAAAAGGACAGGACCTTGACGAGCTCGGGCAATGAAATGGCCAGGCGCGCGAGCGTGTCGTGTGCGTCCTTCAACGACTGCACGTCGCACGTGAGATTGACATTGACCGTGTAGTTCATTGCAGTCCGATCGGCAGTGGAAAGTGCCGAGATTGGAGAGCACCGGTCAGCCGCGAAGCTCAACAAAGCTCGATGAACGCGGAACCGCGGCCAGCCGGACCGCGGCCGGCGTGTCGCCGTTCACGAACACATCGAGGCCCACCACCAGCGCCAACCGCAACGGCCCATCCCCGAGCGCAGGATCGGCGCTAGGTCGGGATCGCGTAGTCGCGCTCGTTCATCAGGTCGATCCCGCAACTCAGCGTGGGCACCCACTCGATGAACTCCTGCACCGCCGCGCCGCGGAGGGGGGATCCATGCTGCGGCACGATCATCTCGATCGGAAGACGGCGCACCATGTTCGCCCACAAGCGAAGCACCTTGTTGCTGACCATGTATCGCCGATGGAACTTCTCCATGCGCGGCAAGTGAGGTTGCAGCGAGGTGATGAACTCGCGCGGGTCGCCGCCCAGCGACACGCCCAGGTCGCCGGAAAAAAGAATACGGCTGCGAGGATCCCAGAACTGGAAATTGCCTTCCGCATGCAGAAAATGCGCCGGCAACGCGACCAGGTCGGTGCGTCCCACCCGGATGCGCATGCCCGCGTCTGGAATTCCGACGATGCGACCGGCCGTCTTGCCGGGCTTGCAGAAATGAGGCGCGAAACGCTCCCACAGCACACTGATGTAGAGCTTGGCCGGCGTGCTGGTCAGCCACCGATCGAGCGAGGCGATGATGTCAGGATCGGCGTGCGAGGCAAGAATGCACGTGAGCTTCTGTGGCGGGAAATGACGCAGCATCTCCAGCTGCAGCTCGTTGAAGGCGAGATTGCCGCCCGGATCGATGATGGCGCCGGTGTCTTCGTCGACCACCAGGAACTGATTGGCCTGGACAGCCTCGCCATCTGCGCCACTCATGTCGCTGAACATGAGGCAAAGGTGACGATCGTCTCGAAAGAGTTCGAGTGGCATCCGGCGCTCCGATGGGGGGTGCTGCAGTCTACGGGCGGGCATCGGGCTGCCGCTTGACGCGCATCAGTGCAGGCCCTGCAAGTTCAGCCTGGCAACGCATGCCCGGCATCGCGCGCCGCCGAATTGTCGTGTCTGCGGGCTCCACGAGCGAATTGGGCCGCGAAGACCATGCAGTTCTTCCGACACGTCTCATCGAAGGCAGGTGACACTGGGTGCAAGGCCCGCATTTCCATCACACCTGCCGCGATCTCTTCATGCTGTCGTACCTGTCGGTGACCCCAAGCCGCCGACGCCTCGAATGGCTGGCCCTGGGCACCCTCCTTGTCGTCGTCGCCCTCGTCATCGGTGGAGCGCTCTTCCGAGAGCACGGATTCATCGCTGCTCACGAGGAGCAGCGGCTGCGCGGACAGTCCAAGGTCGTCGAAGAAAATCTGGAACGTCAGCTCCAGGGGGTCGCGCACGCGCTGGCCGGCATGCGCGACAGCCTGGGCGGCATGCGCTCGAGCGAATCATTGGCACTGGCCAGTGCGAAGCTGGCGTTGCTGAACAAAGCGATTCCGGGCGTGCGGACGATGGCCGTGCTCGACGCCGATGGCCAGATCGTCGCGTCGGCCAGGCCCGAGCTGCTGGGCAAGAACTTCAGGCACCGGAGCTATTTCGAGGTGCCCGCCAGATCCGCGGACGCCGACACGCTGTATGTCTCGGCGCCGATCAAGGCCTCGCTCGACGGCTTCGTCGTCTTTCTCTGCCAGGCCCTGCACGATCGTGACGGCCGCTTCGGCGGCATCGTGGCGGCGACCTTGAACCCGGCCTATTTCGACGTCCTGTTGCGTTCGGTGATCTATGCACCGGACATGCGCGTGTCGCTGGTCCATGGCGACGGCCAGGTGTTCGTCAACGTGCCGGCCGACGACGCCACGCTCGGCAAGGACGTGGGCAACGCCGAGGCACTCGAAACCCGCTATCGCTCGGCACACGCCGACGGCGGCGTCGCATGGGGAGCCGACCCGCTCACCGGCCAGGACCGCATCGTCGCCATGGCCCAGGTGAACGAGCCGTCATTGCACATGGACAAGCCGCTGACCGTCCTGATCAGCCGCGATCCGGCGAAGGTGTTCTACGAATGGCGCTCGAAGGCGATCCGTGGCACCGCGTTCGTGCTGATCCTGACCATTGCCTGCAGCGCAGGCCTGCTGTACAGCCAGCGTCGGCGCGACGTGATGACCGCGCTGCTGGCCGAGCGTTCGCGCGAACGCGAGCGCAGCGCCAAGCGACTCGAGATTGCCTTGCAAGGGGCCGACCTGGGCCTGTGGGACCTGCAATTCCCCGGCAACGAGCTGGTCATGAATCGCCGCGAGCGACAGATGCTCGGCTGGATCGACGACTCCGATGCGCCCGACGTCGCGAACTGGCGTGAGCTGATCCATCCGGACGACCGCATGGTGGTCAGGAGGGCCATGGCGGCCCACCTGGCGGGCAGGCGTGCCACGTTCGACTGCGAGCACCGCGTCCGCCACCGCGACGGCCACTGGATCTGGGTATCCAGCCGCGCGATGGTGACGGAAAGGGACGCCGCCGGCTCGGCCCTGCGCGTGATCGGCACGCACATGGACATCACCGAAAGCAAGCGCACGCAGGAAGTGCTGGCGCATGCCGCCGCCAGGCTGCGCCTCAGCGAGGAGCGCCTGAGCCTGGCGATCGAAGGATCACAGCTGGCCCTCTTCGATTGGGACATCGCGCGCGACAGGCTCTACCGAAGCGCCCAGGGCGCGGTACTGCGCGGAGAAGCCGGCATGGAGGCGGTCACGACCGCCGACGAGGCGAACCGGCACATCCATCCCGAGGACCTCGCCGCGATGCAAGCGGGCCTCAAGGCCGCGCTGACCGGCAGCGCAGCGGTGTACCAGGCCGAATTCCGCATCGGCACGAAAAGCGGAGGCTGGGTGTGGGTGCGGGCGCGCGGACGCGTGGTCGAGCGAGACGCCAACGGCCGTGCGCTGCGACTCGCGGGAACCTACGCAAACATCAACGAGCAGAAGCTCGCCGAACAACGGCTTCGACACCTGGCCGAATACGATTCGCTGACGTCCCTGCCCAACCGGTCGCTGTTCTACGACAGGCTGCGGCAGGCAATCCTGAGGGCCTCGAGAACGGGGCCGATGGCCCTGCTGTTCCTCGACGTCGACTTCTTCAAGCACATCAACGACACGCTCGGCCACGAAGCCGGCGACCAGCTGCTGAGAGTGTTCGCACAGCGGATGACATCTACGGTTCGCCAGACGGACACCGTCGCGCGCCTGGCGGGCGACGAGTTCACGATCATCCTCGAGGGACTCGGCGGCGTGCATGACGCCAAGGCGGTCGCCGGCAAGCTCGTGGCGACGCTGAGCGAGCCGATTGCGCTGGCCGGCCGGTGCTTCCAGGTCACCGCGAGCATCGGCATCGCGATGGCTCGCGAGGGCGACACCGAAGACCCCTTGCTGCGCCGTGCCGACGAGGCACTCTACGCGGCCAAGAAGCACGGCCGCAACCGGTACTGGTGCGAGGCGCCAGCCGGCGTGCCGGGCGGACCTGTCGCGGTTCGTGCCTGAAGGTCAACGGCCGCGCACGCTTCGCGGCCTTGCCCGATAGCGGGGCGAGCCCTCCGATGGTGCGAGTCGGTCCGCCCTACGCGCCGTGCCAGAGGACCAGCGGCAGCTCCAGCGGCCATCGCGCATCGGGGTGGTAGGGCACCACGCGGGGCGTGAAGTCCTCGGCCGGCCGTGAGGCAGGCACGCGGCATTCGTAGATGAACCCGTTCATCGCCCCATCGATCGCGGCCACGCGCTGCATGTCGTGCACGCCGGCACTGCCCGCGGCCAACGGCTCGGCGTAGACCTGCGCCCGCACTGCGTCGGACGCGAGTTCGCCCAGGTAAAGGTGCATCCGGAAAACCCATTCCTGCGCATCGCGCTGCACCTGGACCGAGTCGATGCGTATCTCCTGCCAATGGTGCCGCACCATGTGCTCCCAGCGCGTGAGCTCCAGCGCGCGCGCGCCGCCGTCGGCACTGCGTGCCCGATAGCGTGCGGCGGCGCCGATGTACACGTCCTGCACGTATTCGAACATCATGCGGTTGCTGGCGAACTGCGGCGCCAGGCGCGCCATGCTGTCGCGCATCCGGGCGATCCAGCGTCGCGGGACGCCCGCTGCGTCGCGGTCGTAGAACGTGGGGACCACTTCCTCTTCGAGGAGCCGGTACAGCATCTGCGCGTCGGCGGTGTCGTCCGCCGGCCCCGTGCCGCCGATGGCCCAGCCCACTTCCGGCGAATACGCCTCGGCCCACCAGCCGTCCAGCGACGACAGGTTGAGCCCACCGTTGACGAGCACCTTCATGCCGCTCGTGCCGCACGCCTCCCACGGCCGGCGGCGGCGTGTTGATCCAGACGTCCACGCCCTGGACGAGCTCCACGGCCAGCGCCATGTCGTAGTCCTCGAGGAACACCGCATGCGCGGCCACGTCTTCCCGCCGGGTGAACTCGGCCCACTGCTGCACGATGTCCTTGCCCACGGTGTCGCGTGCATGGGCCTTGCCGGCCACGATGAGCTGCACCGGACGCGAGCGGTCCTTGAGCAGCCGCGCCAGGCGCTGGGCATCGCTCAGCAGAAGATGCGGCCGCTTGTACTCCGTGAACCGTCGCGCGAAGCCCAGAGTCAGCGCGTTCGGGTCGAGCACGTCTTCGGCCCGCTCGATCGTCTGTCGGTCGGCACCGCGCTGGCCCAACTGCGCCGCGAGTCGCCGCCGGGCGTAGTGCACGAGTCCCGCTCGCTGCACGCCATGGCTGCGCCAGATGACCTCGTCGCCAAGCGCCTGCAGGCGCGGGGCGAGCGCCTCGTTGGCGCCCATCCAGCGGTCCTTGCCGCAGGCCTGCGTCCACAGCGCATCGGCGGTCGCGGAGTCCCACGAGGCCATGTGCACGCCGTTGGTGACGTGCCCCACCGGCACCTCCGACTCGGGCACGCGCGGAAACAGCGGCTGGAAGATCCGCCGGCTCACCTCGCCGTGCAGCCGGCTGACGGCGTTGATGCTCGTGCAGGTGCGCGCCGCCAGGTACGCCATGTTGAAGAGGTCCTGCTCGTTGCCGCCCGGCGCGCGGCCGAGGCCGAGCAGGTCCTGCGCCTGGGTGTCGAGTTCGGCGGCGTATTCGTGGCCGTACTGGGCCAGCAGGTCGACCGCGAATGTGTCGAAGGCCGCGGCCACGGGCGTGTGCGTCGTGAACACATTGCCCGCGCGCGTGGCCCACAGCGCGGCCGCGAAGCTCACGCTGTGCTCGTTCATGAAGGCGCGCGCCCGCTCGATGGTCAGCAGCGCGGCGTGTCCCTCGTTGAGGTGACACACGTCGGGCCGAATGCCCAGCGCCGCCAGCGCGCGCCAGCCCCCCACGCCCAGCACGATCTCCTGTGCGAGCCGCGTCTCCAGGTCGCCGCCGTAGAGCACGCCCGTGACGCCGCGGTCCGCCGGCGTGTTGAGCGGATCGTTGCTGTCCAGCAGGTAGAGCGGAATGCGCCCGACCTGGGCCAGCCACACCTTCAGCCGCAGCACGCGCCCGGGCAGCTCGACCGGCACGGTCAGCCGCAGGCCGTCGCCGTCGTCTATCGGCCGGATGGGCAGGTAGTAGGGCAGATTCACCGGGTGCAGCTCCAGCTGGCGCCCGTGCGCGTCGAGCATCTGGCGAAAGTAGCCCGCCTGGTAGAGCAGCCCCACCGCCACCAGCGGCACGCCGAGGTCGCTCGCAGTCTTCAGGTGATCGCCCGCCAGCACGCCCAGGCCGCCCGAATAGATCGGCAACGGTTCGCCGATGCCGTACTCCATGCTGAAGTAGGCAATGGTGGGTTGCGGCTCGCCAGGGTGCTGCCGATCCCACCATGTCGGCTCGTGCAGGTAGGCCTCGCGCTGCTGAAGCGCGTGCTCGTATTCGGCCATGAACGCCTGGTCTGCTGCCAGCGCGTCCAGCCGCTGCTGCGAGACGCTTTGCAGGATCAGCCACGGGTTGCGGGTGCGCGCCCACAGGCCCGAGTCGAGCATGGCCCACAGCGCGTCGCTCGCGTGGTTCCAGGTCCATCTCAGGTCCAGGGCGAGGTCGGTCAGCATCGACAGCGACTCGGGCAGTTCGCACAGCATCGGGTGCTTCATGGCTCGGCATTCCTTCTTGTTGATGGACTCGCGGCACATTGTCCGCCGCCGGGCGGACCCGCTCCATCGAAGGGAGCATCAAAGCCGACCTGGCGATTCACGATCGACCTGCTTCGCCGCATTGACGGGCGTCAAGCTGCCGAATTCCCGCAGCGTTAGCTTGGACCCTGATCGCGCCGTGGGCATTCGCCTGCTTCAAATGGCCTTCGCATCCGCAGCCGGCGCCGCAGGAGGTGCAAACCATGGAACTGCTCGAATTCGCGCGCGGGCCGGCGCTGGCCTTCGCATGCGCGGTGTTCGTGCTGGGCACGCTGTGGCGCGTGTCGGCCGTGCTGCGGCTGCCGCGCAGGCCCGATCTCTCACCCGCGCGCGAAGGCGCTGCTTCGCGCATGCGAAGTGCGTGGCGCATGAACATTCGCGCCATGTGGCCGCGAGAGGCGTTCGGCCCCGGCGCGCGCGCAATCGCCTTCAACGGCTACGCGTTCCACATCGGGCTGGCAGTGGTCTTCCTGGGCTACGCACCCCACATCGCGTTCATTCGGCGGCTGATCGGACTGCACTGGCCGGCGTTGCCCGATGCCGTGATGGTCGCGGCCAGCGCCGTCACCATCGTGTCGCTGCTGCTCGCGCTGGCCATGCGGATATCGAATCCCGTGCGCCGCTCGATCTCGACCGCCGACGACATGATCACCTGGACGCTGGTGTTCCTGCCGTTCATCACGGGGATGGCGGTGATCCGCGAGCCGTCCTCGGCATGGCTCGTGCACGGGCAGGCGACCTACGCCGGGCCGCTGGCCATTCACTTGCTGAGCCTGGAATTGCTGCTGATCTGGTTCCCGTTCGGCAAGCTGATGCACGCATTCCTCTTCGCCTTTGCGCGATCGGCGACGGGGATTCGCCTGGGGCACCGGGGCGTCGAACTTTGAGCGAGGGTTGAACGATGAACACGGCCGTTTCCGCCACCGATGCCGCCGTCCTCGACCGGCAAGGCGAGATGCCCGATGCGGCACGTGCGCGCGCCGCGATGCGCAGCTTCGTGGACGACTTCAGTGCCACGGCCGCACTGCACCTGGAGTCCTGCGTGCGCTGCGGCCTGTGCGCAGACGCATGCCACTTCTACGTGACGACGGGTGATCCGCAGTACACCCCGATCCGCAAGCTCGAACCCTTGCGCCGTGCCTACTGGCGCGAGGTGAGCCCGCTGGCGCCGCTCGTGCGCGCGCTCGGCCTGGTGCGCGAGCCGCAGATCGACGACTTCGCCCGCTGGCAGCATCTGCTCTACGACTCGTGCACGATGTGCGGGCGCTGCACCATGGCGTGCCCGATGGGCATCGACATCGCCGAGCTGGTCAAGGAGGCGCGCCACGGCATGTTCAAGGCAGGCCTGATGCCGCAGCGGCTGGCGCTGATGGACCGCGCGGCCCGGCAGTGGGGCAGCACCGCGACGCCGGGCGAGGATCTGCCCGACATCCTGGCCGAGGTGTCTGCCGCCCACGGTGTCGAGATCCCCTGCGATCTGGAGCATGCCGACATCCTGGTGACCGCCGCGCCTGCCGAATTGGTCGAGCACACGAAGTCCCTGGCGGCCGCTGCGAAGATCTTCAATCGGCTCGGCGTGCGCTGGACGATGCATCGCGACGGCTTCGACGCTTCCAACGTCGGCTTCAACAACGGCGACCTGGAACTCCAGGAGAAGCTCACGCGCGCCCTGGTCGATACCGCCGTGAAGATCGGCGCGGGCACGGTGGTGCTGCCCGAGTGCGGACACGCCTACGGCGCCGCCCGCTGGGAGGCCGCGCGCTGGTACGGCAAGGCCCTGCCCGTGCGCATCGTCCACATGACCGAATTTCTCGACGAGGCCATCGCGTCGGGCCGGCTGCGGCTGCGACCCATCGGCGACACGGCAACCTTCCACGACCCGTGCCAGATCGTGCGCCGGGGCGGACTCGAAGGCGCGGCGCGGCGCGTCCTGGCCGCTCTCGGCCTGCAGCTGCGCGAGCTCGAGGACCACGGCGTCATCGGCTACTGCTGCGGAGGCGGCGGTGGTGTCGTCTCGAATGCACGAGCCGCGCCCTTGCGGCACAAGGTCTTCGAACTGAAGAGGCAGCAGGTGGATGCGACAGGTGCCGCGCGGTTCGTGACGAGTTGCGGTCAGTGCCGCATCACGCTGGACATGGGCGCGCGCCAGGCGGGTTGGGACAAGGCGCCCGAAAGCCTGCTGGAGCTGGTGGCCGATCAGCTGGAGGAAGCCCGCGGCTGAGAAACCGCCGCGAAGCTTGCCTCGTCGTTCAGGGGCGCCTGCTCAGTTGCGCCCGCTGCGCGTCGGTCAGCACGGCCTCGATGCGCTTGCGCGCCTCCAGCCGCATCTCGAACATGGCCTGGCGTGTCTGCGTCATCGCATCGAAGGCCTGGCGCGCCTGGGCTTCGTCTTGCGATCCCGAACCGTATGGGCCCTGCATCGGGAAGCCCTGGCTGCGCGCGGATCCCATGAGCTGCCACATGGCCTGAGAGGTCTGCTCCTCGATCTGCGCAATCTGCTTGCGCTGGTCGGCACTGAGGTCAAGGCCCGCATAGCCGTCGTTCGTGCCACCCCACATCATCGCGCGCCCCATGCCGAAGCCGGGGCCGTTGCCCATCATGCCGGGCCCCATGCCGAATCCGCCGAAGCCGCCCATCATGCCGGGACCCATGCCGTAGGGCTGCGCATACGCAGCCACCGCCACGACCGCGCCCACCGCCGCGAAGATCCAAAAGCGCTTCGCATTCATGAATTGATCCTTCTTGGTTCGTTGAACAATGCGCAGGCTGCAGCCACCTGCATCGCATTGGACTTCGCCTGTGGACGAAGATTCGGCGCAGCGCACGGCCGGCCGTTGACGCCTGTCAACACATTGGCGGTTCGGGACCTCGACATGTCGCGGCGTCGCCAAGGGTCGTCTCTACCGACGCCACGCGCATCGGCTGCCGAGACCCAAGCCGGCGCCGGCGGCAGCAAATTCAAGGAAACGATCGTCAGCGGCGACTGCGCGCTCGGATCCCGTCGTTGCGCTTGCGCAATGAACTCGCGGCCGAGCACGACCCGCCTGCCGGGTCGCGATGACGGTGTGCCGACTGTCGGCCGACGCGTTGCCGGCTAGTGCTTCTTCGCGTACTGCGCCCAGTCGTAGTCGAGCCAGTGGTCCATCGTCTTCTGGAAGCTGCCGCTGGCGATGCGCTGGTGCAGCCACTGGTCCACGTATTCCTTGAGCACCCAGTCGCGCGGCAGCAGGATGGCCTTTTCGGAGAAGTCGAACGGCGCGTCCGGATGCACGGCGCACAGCTCGTGGTGCAGCCGCTGCTGCAGCCGCGTCTCGATGGCGTCGGTGATCATCACGTCGGCCTTGCCGCCCACGATCTGCTCGAAGATGGTCACGTTGTCGGGGTAGACCTCGAGGTTGGCGTGCGGCACGTGGGCGCGGTCGAATCGCTCGTTGGTGCCGCCCGGGTTGACGATCAGGCGCACCGAGGGCTTGTCGATCTGCTCCAGCGTCTGGTACTTGGACTGGTCTGCGCAGCGCGCAATGGGTGTCTTGCCGTCGCGCATGTAGGCGATGGAGAACATCGCCTTCTTCTGCCGGTCCAGCGTGACCGAGATGCCGCCGATGGCGATGTCGAAACGGTCGGCGGCAAAGTCCTTCATCAGGTTGGACCAGCTCGTGGGCACGATCTCCAGCTTCACGCCCAGGCTTTTGGCGAGGTCGCCAGCCTGCTCGATGTCCAGGCCGACGAACTCGGCATCCGGCGCCGGCCGGTAGCTGAACGGCTTGTAGTCGCCGGTCGAGCCCACGCGCAGCACCCCGTGCGCGACGATCTCGTCGAGGCGGTTCGAGGGCTCGGCCGCAGCCGGTGCGGACGCCGCGAGGCTCCATGCGGCCAAGCCGACGGCCAGCCATGTCTGAATGCGAAACGGGTGCATTGAACGTCTCCTGGTTGCAGATTCGAGCGTGGCGGCGTGTGAGCGCCGAGCCGCGAGGATACCGAGCCGGGCCTTTCTGCTCCTGGCCTCAGGGTCGTCCGGCGCACAGCCGTCGATGGGGGAAATCTGAATGGACGCGGATGGCAGCCAGTTCTACGCTCCGTTCAGGTTGAGGTCAGTCCGGCCGGCGATGATGTCGTCGACCGCCCTTGCGCCGCGTCAGCTCCTTTGTTGCTCGCTGGAACATAAATTGCGTGACACAGGGCAGCGATTTGCGCTACATCAAATCCCTGGAGCCGAACCCAGGCGATCTTTGGCTCCATCGCGTGGCACGGCAAGCGGCCTGTGAACGCTGTGTCAAGAAGGAGCAGTCCGCGGCGTCGAAGAACCGGCCACATCGGCACGACATGCGGGTATTCACGGAGACAACCTGCCAGCGCAGGAGCAGAGGAATCTAGACGATGCCCGCAAACCAAGGTGCCCTGGTCGCGTCCGCGAAGACCTGGAGCACGCCCTCGGCCCAGTCCGTCCAACGCGAGGCTGAACGTGCCGAGTTCATCGAGCAGTCGCACCTGCGCTGCACGGCGCTGGGCCTGTCACGCGTGGAGCGGCCGGACTTCACGCCGCTCAACCGCAGCGACCTGTGCGTCGCACGCGAGCGCAACCAGCGCCTGTCGGTGCACGCCGCGCCGGTGATGGAACTGCTGTTCGAGCAGATCGTGAACACGCAGAGCATGATCGTGCTCACCGACGCGCAGGGCACCATCCTGCATTCGGTAGGTGACGACGACTTCCTCGAGCGCGCCCGCAAGGTGGCGCTGTCGCCCGGCGTCAACTGGGCGGAGCAATCCAAGGGCACCAACGCCATCGGCACGGCCCTGTTCGAAGAGTCGCCGACGCTGGTGCACGGCAGCGAACACTTCATGCACGCCAACAGCTTCCTCACCTGTTCGGCGGCACCCATCTTCGATCCCCGCGGCAACATGCTCGGCGTGCTCGACGTCACCGGCGACCAGCGCTCATACCACCAGCACACGATGGGCCTGGTGCGCATGTCCGCGCGCATGATCGAGAACCACTGGCTGACCGACGACTACGGAGACCGGCTGCGCCTGCATTTCCACAGCCGCGCGGAGTTCATCGGCACCCTGCTCGAGGGTATCGTCGTCGTCGGCGCCGGACGGCCGCATCATCGGAGCCAATCGCAGTGCGCTCGACCAGCTCGACATGAGCAGCGCGGCCCTGCGCATGCAGACCTTGCCCAGCTTGTTCGGCACGACGGCCTCGGCCCTGTTCGACCATTTCCGCGGTCCGCTGCCGGCCCCGATGGGCCTGGCCCTGCCCAACGGCCGGACATTCCACGCCGTGGCCCGATTCAACGGGCCGGCGCGGCCGATCATGGCCTCGCCGAGCATGGCCGAAGCGGCCCCGCAGACGCCGGCCCCTCGCGCGGTCGCCGTTGCGGCAATCCGGCGAGACGGCCTTTCCCGGCGCCGGCGCAGCACTCTCGTCCGCCCGCATGTCGGCGCTGCACTACCTGGCGCACCGGCGATGCGCAGATCGACGCCGTGCTGGGCAAGGTCGAGCGCGTGCTCAACCGCGACATCCCGCTGCTGATCCTCGGCGAGACCGGCACCGGCAAGGAACTGCTCGCGCGTGCCGTGCACCACGACTCGGACCGCGGCAAGCAGGCGTTCGTCGCGGTCAACTGTGCGTCCATCCCCGAGACGCTGATCGAGGCCGAACTCTTCGGCTATGAGGATGGCGCCTTCACCGGCGCACGCAGAAAAGGCGCGGCAGGACGCATCGTGCAGGCCAATGCCGGCACGCTGTTCCTCGACGAGATCGGCGACATGCCGCTCACCTTGCAGGCGCGGCTGCTGCGTGTGCTGCAGGAGCGCAGCGTGACGCCGCTGGGCAGCCACAAGTCGATCGACGTGGACATCGCGGTGACCGGTGCCACGCACCGCAACCTGCGCGAGATGATCTCCGCAGGGACTTTCCGCGAGGATCTGTACTACCGCCTGAACGGGCTCGTCGTGAAGCTCCCGGCGCTCCGCGAGCGAAGCGATCTGGCGGTCATGGCGCAGCGCATCCTGCAGGCCGAATGCCCTCGGGCCACGCCGCAGATCAGCACCGCCGTGATGGACCTGTTCGAGAAGTACAGCTGGCCCGGCAACGTGCGGCAGCTCGCGAACGTGCTGCGCACGGCGGCCGTCATGGCGGCCGGCGAAGCGCAGATCACCGAGCAGCACCTTTCCGACGACTTCCTCGACGACGCGCGGCGCGACCTGGCCGTGCATTCGGCGGACGAATCGAGAGCCGTGTCCGTCGCCCCGCCGGGGAAGGTTCAGCCTGTTCCGGCGATATCCGAGCCCGCCGCTGCGGCAGCGGGCGCCCCCGTGGCAGACGCGATGGCGCATCCGCCTCGCTGCCCGCGCGTACGCTGGGCGAGACCGAGGTGGATCTGATCCGCGCCGCGCTGGCCGAAGCAGGCGGCAACATCTCTGCCGCATCCAAACGGCTGGGCATCAGCCGCAACACGATCTACCGCAAGCTTCGCTGGGCCAAGCCCGACTGATCGACCGCGTGTGACGCCGCGTGTGATCCGGCCGCATGTGATCCGGCCGCATGTGATCGAGCCGCGTGTGAATCACCGCATGCAGTTGACCGCGTGTAGTCAACCGCCAGCACTGGTCTGCCACTCGTCCGCACTTGACCGGCCAGACCTGATCGGCCGCGGCAGACGCATGGCACGTGTCCCCGGAACACGCTACGTCGGGATATCCCTGTACCACGCGCGGCGCAGGTGTGTCCCTGGTTGGTACAACGGCACGCTCGAACGCGCCGACGCGTGCCAGCCATGGCCGCGCCCATCAGGGCAACCCCGCGAAATCCGGGCCTGCGTCCCGCTTCCGCGGACCGGCATGCGACTTGCAAATCGAGAGGTGTCCGTCACGGCAATCCTGCCCGGGCATTGATCGCAACCCCGAGGAGACTCCCACCATGCAATGGTCGCAACCCGCCTTCCAAGACCTGCGTTTCGGCTTCGAGATCACGATGTACATCTCGAACCGCTGACCATCCCGTGGCGGCGCGGCACCTGCGCGCCGCCACCCCAAACCCCCCACGACCATGAAGATTCTCGTGCTCGGCTCGGGTGCCGGAGGCGGCTTCCCGCAGTGGAACTGCAATTGCCGGCTGTGCGCCGGCCATCGCGACGGCGAGGTGCCGGCCAGCGCCCGGACCCAGAGTTCCATCGCCGTCTCCGCCGACGGCGACGCATGGGTGCTGCTCAACGCCTCGCCCGACATCGGCCAGCAAATTCGCACCCTGCCCGCACTCAGGCCGCGCCACGGCCTGCGCGACACGCCCATCAAGGCCGTCGTGCTGATGGACGCGCAGATCGACCACGTGACCGGGCTGCTCGGCTTGCGCGAGGGCCCCTGCATCGACCTCTACGCGACACCCTGCGTGTTCGAGGACCTCACCACCGGGCTGCCACTGCTCAACGTGCTCGAGCACTATTGCGGCACGCGTTGGCACATGCTGCCCGTGGCCGGCGAACGCGCGTTCGCGCCATTCGAGATCGACGGCTTCCCCACGCTGCGCTTCACCGCGATCGCCATTCCCGGCAAGGCGCCGCCGTATTCGCCGCATCGGCGCGAGCAGATGGTGGGCGACAACATCGCGCTGCTCGTCGAGGACCTGCGCGACGGCAGGCGCCTGTTCTATTCGCCCGGCCTGGCCGAGGTCGGCCACGACGAGATGCGCTGGATGCAAGGCGCCGACTGCCTTCTCGTCGATGGCACGTTCTGGGACGAGCACGAGATGCGCGACGCCGGCCTGAGCGCCGCGCGCGCCAGCGAGATGGGCCACCTGCCGCAATCGCGCGACGGCGAGCGCCCCGGCATGATCGACATGCTGCAGGCCGCCGGCGCCTCGCGCAAGGTGCTCATCCACATCAACAACAGCAACCCCATCCTCGACGAGTCCAGCGAGCAGCGACGCACGCTGGCCGCCCACGGCATCGAGGTCGCCTATGACGGAATGGAGATCGCACTGTGAACATGGCATTGGCGATGACGGCCCCGCCGGCCGCGGATTCCCGCGAAGCCTGGAGCCCCGAGGAGTTCGAGGCGCGCCTGCGCGCCTGCGAGACGCACTATCACATGTACCACCCGTTCAACCTGCGCCTGAACCGCGGCGAACTGCAGCCCTTCCAGGTGCGCGCCTGGGTCGCCAACCGTTTCTACTACCAGGTCAACATCCCGCAGAAGGACGCCGCGATCCTGGCCAATTGCCCCGACCGCGCCGAACGCAGGCGCTGGGTCGAGCGCATCCTCGATCACGATGGCCGTGACGACTTCAATGGCGACCGGGCCGGCGGCATCGAGGCCTGGAGCCGGCTCGGCGTGGCGGTGGGCCTCAAGCGCGAGGACCTGTGGTCGCACCGCTTCGTGCGGGCCGGCGTGCGCTTCGCCGTCGACGCGTATGTGAACTTCGCGCGGCGCGCGCCCTGGGAGGAAGCCGCGATTTCGTCGCTCACGGAGATGTTCGCGCCGAAGATCCACGCCGACCGACTGGCCGGCTGGCCGACCCTGTATCCATGGATCGAGCCCGACGGGCTCGCCTACTTCCGCAGCCGCATCCCGCTGGCCACACGCGACGTCGAGCACGGCCTCGAGGTCGCGCACCGCTGGTGCTGCACTCGCTCGCGCCAGGAGCGGGCATTGGAGATCCTGCGCTTCAAGCTCGATGTGCTGTGGTCGATGCTCGATGCCATCGAGCACGCCTACCCCGACGACTTGCCCAGGGAATCCAGGCCATGAACGCACTCGACCGGCCGCAGGTCGCCACGATGTACCGACTGCAATTCGAGCCCGCGCAGGACTGCTGGGTCCTTCTCTATCCCGAGGGCATGGTCAAGCTCAACATGCCGGCCGCGGAGATCCTGCGGCGCTGCGACGGACAACGTTCGGTCGACGAGATCGTGGCCGAACTCGAAGCGGCGTTCGCGCCGTCGGCGCTTCGCGACGACGTGTGCAACTTCCTCGGTCAGGCGCGGCAGCGCGGCTGGCTGCAATAGGGGCACGACATGGAGGACGCGCGCGCACGCGGCGTACAGCCCCCGTTGTGGCTTCTCGCGGAGCTGACCTACCGCTGTCCGCTGCACTGCGTGTTCTGCTCGAACCCGGTGGACTATGCGCGGCACGATCGCGAGCTGGACACGGACACATGGAAGCGCATCCTGCGAGAAGCGCGCAGCCTCGGCGCCGTGCAGCTCGGATTCTCGGGCGGCGAGCCCTTGCTGCGCGACGACCTCGAGGAGCTGGTCGACCACGCTCGCGGCCTGGGCTTCTATACCAACCTCATCACCTCGGGCGTGGGCCTGACCGAAGCGCGTGCGGCGGCGCTGAAATCCGCGGGACTCGACCACATCCAGCTCTCGTTCCAGGACTCCACGCGCGAACTCAACGACTTCATCACTTCCACGCGAACCTTCGAACTGAAGTCGCGCGTGGCCGCGATCATCAAGGCGCAGGGCTACCCGATGGTGCTCAACTGCGTCATGCACCGCTTCAACCTGCCGCACGTGGGCCGCATCATCGACATGGCAGAGCGCATGGGCGCCGACTACCTCGAGCTGGCCAACACGCAGTACTACGGCTGGGCCTGGCTCAACCGCATGGCGCTGATGCCCACGGTGGACGAGTTGCGCGACGCGGAGGCCATCGTGATGGCGCGCCGCGAAAGCCTCGAAGGCCGCATGAAGGTGCTGTGGGTGTCGCCCGACTATGCCGATGCCAAGCCCAAGCCTTGCATGGCGGGCTGGGGCGCGGTGTTCCTGGTCGTGGCCCCGGACGGCACGGCCCTGCCCTGCCACAGCGCGCGGATGCTGCCCGACCTGGACTTTCCCGATCTGCGCGAAGGCTCGGTGCGGCAGGCGTGGTTCGACAGCGACGCGTTCAATCGCTATCGCGGCCAGGCGTGGATGAACGAGACCTGCGGCACCTGCGACGACCGCGAAAAGGACTTCGGCGGCTGTCGCTGCCAGGCCTACCTGGTCGCCGGAGACGCAGCTGCCACCGATCCGGTATGCCCGAAGAGCGAGCACCGGGACCGGATCGACAGCGTGCTGGCCGCCGCCTGCAGCACCTCATTGCCGGAGCAGCCGATGCGCTTCGTGCCCGGCGCCGCACAGCGGGCCGGGCTGCTGTATCGGTGCGATGAGAATTCGCTGGCGATGTCCGTGCCGACCGCCGCGTAAAGGGTTCCTTTCGACCGGCGCCTCATTCGGGCTCCCGAGCAAGCGTTGAGCCACGGCCCCGTTCGGGCTGAGTCTCTTGGGCCACCGCCCCGTTCGGGCTGAGCTTGTCGAAGCCCCTTCGCACTGCGCTGCCCTTCGACACGGGCCTTCGACAAGCTCAGTTCCTGCTCAGGGCGAACGGGGTTTCACAAAGCTCAACGCCATTCCCACCGCAACCCCACCCACATGCCGCGCGGCGCACCTTGTCCGAGGAAGGGTTCGGCGACCGCATGGGCCGGGTCGAACTGGCGCGACGGATTGGCAAACACGTTCTCCCCCAGCACTCCGAAGTTCGCGTACCGCCGGTCGAACACATTGCTGATGCGCGCGAACACTTCGCCGTTCGACGCGATGCGCTGCGTCGCGTCGAGGTCGAGCAGCGCGAAGCCCGGCACAGAGCCGTGCGCGTCGCGGTTGTTCTCGTCGCCGCGCAGGCGCGTCGACGCGCTGGCCGAGAGGCTGGCTCCCACGGACAAGGACTCGTTCGCCTGCACGTCCAGCGCGCAGTCTCAGCGACTGGCGCGGCAGTCCCGGAATGCGATCGCCGGACCTCACGACGATGTCGCCGGCCGCATCGGCGCTGGAGTTGGCCGGGCTGTGCTCGACGAAGCCGCTGCCGAAGGTGGCATCGAGCACGCTGTAGCGGATGCTGGCCTGGATCGGTCCCCAGCGCGAGGCGGCGGACAGTTCCAGCCCTTGCCGGCGCGTGCGCCCCACGTTCTGGAAGTACCCTGCATTGATGGCGTTGCCGCTGCTGACGAACTGGATGTCGTCGGCGAGATCGGTCCGGTAGAGCGCGGCGCTCCAGGTCGTGTCGCCGTGCTTGCCGCGCGCGCCCACTTCGATGGTGCGCGCGACGACTTTCTTCAAGGGCGGGTCGGCCAGGAAGCTGTTGGGCAGCTTGCACGGCGCCGCCGGGTCGGCGCAGGTGAGCTCGATCGCGGTCGGGGCGCGCATCCCTTCGTTGACGCTGGCGTACGCGGTGAGCGCAGCGCTCGGATGGAAGGTCAGTCCGAGCGCCGGATTGAGCCGCCGGAAGCGGTGATCGCCGTTCAACGCCGGGTCGCTTCCGCTGGCATCGCGGATCGTCACGCGTGCATCGTCGTAGCGCGCGCTCGCGGTGGCGCTCCAGCGCTCGTTCAAGGTGAGGGTATCGCTCGCGTAGACCGACAGCGTGCGCGTGCGCGTGCGGGCGTCGGTGTCCGGCTCGAAGTCTCCCGTGGGCACCGTGCCCCGCCCCGCATCGAAGTCGGCCGGCTGCGCATCGCGGCGAAAGCGAGCCGATCCCGCATCGGCGCCGGCGCCCATGACGAACTGGTTGGCGAGGCCGCCCACCGGCCGGCGCAGGGTGAGTTGCAGGCCGCCTCCGTAGCTCGTCTGCACGACGGAGGAACGGTCGTTGAGGGCCTGAGAGAGATCGACGACACCCGTCAGTGGATCGACCGTTCCGTAGTCGTCATTGACGTTGCTGCTCAGGTTGCCGTTGCGGTAGCGGCGCACATACGCGTTGCCTGCGATCAGCATGTCGGCGTCGACGGCATGGCTGCCCTTGGCGGCCAACATGAGCAGCCGGTTCGTGTTCGTGTCGGGGTAGGTATAGGCCTGGCGGATGTCGTTCGAGAACGACGCCGGCAGCGTCTGCGTGCCTTCGAGCCGGTTGTCCGCCGCGGTCAGCGTCACGTCGAGATCGTCGACATCGGTCTGGTAGCCGAGCTTGCCGAAGAACTGGCGGATGCGGCTCGCGTTGTGCTCGGCCCAGCCGCCGTCGGTGGCGGCATGCCCGGTGACGAACCAGTCCCAGGGTCCCGCCGTGCCGCCGTGCTGGACTTCCAGCGTGCGCCGCCCGAACGACCCGCCCGACATCTCGACGGACGTGCCGGGGTAGCGGCTGCCGCTCTTGGTGTACACGGCCAGCGCGCCGCCCAGCGTGTTCAGGCCGAACAGCGGGTTGGAGCCCGGAATGATCTGCAGCCCGGCAATGGCCGAGGCGGGAAGCAGGTCCCAGTTGACGACATCGCCGAAAGGCTCGTTGATGCGCACGCCGTCCTGGAACACCGACAGCCCCTGCGGCACGCCCACCAGCGGCGAGGCGGTGAAGCCGCGAAAGCTGATGTCGGTCTGGTACGGATTGCCCTGCGCCGCGTTGGCCGCGACGCTGTTCGGGCTGGACTCGAGATAGGCGGCCAGGTTGCCCTGGTGCTGGCGGGCGATGTCCTTGCCGTCGAACACCTGCACGTTGGCCGGCACTTCACTCAACGGCGTGCCCAGCCCTGCCAGAGGCGTCATCGCGACGACCTCGACCTTCTGCAGTTCCACCGCCTCGGCGGGGTTCTCCGCGCGGCTCGCCTGCCAGGCAAGGCCGCAGGCCAGGCCCAGGAGCAGGCGGCGGTCCATCACCGGATCGCCACGCCCCAGGGCAGCTTGCCCACGGGCACGTCGGCGACACGCTCGTTGCGTTCGGTGTCGATCACCGACACGCTGCCCGACCGTCCGCACGCGACGTAGAGCTTCCTGCCGTCGGGTGTCAGCGCCATGTTCCACGGACGCTGGCCGACAGGAATCGTCGCGACGATCGTGTCGGTGGCGGTGTCGAGCACCGACACGCTCGCGGCGCCGCCGTTGGAGATGAACACGCGCCGCCCGTCCGGATGCACCGCGATGCCGTTGCTGCGCAGTCCCGCCTTGACCTTGGCGCGAACCTTGAACGACACCGCGTCGATCACGTAGACCTCGCTCGCGTTCTCGGCCGCGACGTAGGCGACGCGACCGTCCGGCGAGAAGCCGATGCCGCGAGGTCTCGCGCCCACCGGGATCTGCGCCACTTCGCGACGCTGCTCGACGTCGATGACGTCGACCGCCTCGCCCTCTTCAGCGCTCACGAACACATGCCGGCCGTCCGGGCTGAACACCGCATGCTCGGGGTTCTTGCCGCGCACCTTGACGACGAAGGCCTTGCTGCCGCTGTGCGTGTCGACGAAGGCCACGTCGTTGCTTTCCTCGACCGCCGCGGCCACCCAGCGCCCATCGGGCGAGATGCCCACGCCCTCGGGCGATTCGCCCAGCGGGATCGCGCCGGTCGACCGGCGCGAGGCGAGGTCCACCACGACGAGCTGGTTGCCGGGCTGGTCGCTGACATAAGCGGTGCGGCCGTCGATGGAGATGACCGTACCGCGAGGTTTGGCGCCTGCGGCGATGTCGCCCACGACGCGATCGGTCGCCGTGTCCACGATGCTCAGCGTGCCGGACCCTTCGTTGGGAACATAGGCGAACGGCGCAGCCGTCGCGACCGTCGGAATGATCGCGGCCACGGCGCAGGCGCACAGGAAGGCGATGCGTGTCATGGGATGAGTCCGATGCAGCAAGACGTGATGGAGTGATGACGCGGTGACGAGAACACGCGAGCCGCTAGGGCCACATGCGCGACACGACGCCATCGCGGTCGACCAGGGCATGCCGGATCGCGACCGCGACGTGCCCGACGATGAGCGCGGCGAACACCCAGGCCGTCGTCACATGCAAGCCGTTGAGCGACGCGTACACCTGCGGCAGGTCGGGCCCCCACGGCGGCAGCACGGTGCCGAAGAACCGCACGCCATGACGGCTGAAGTTGGAGGCCACGTAGCCCGACACGGGCATCGCGACCATGCAGACATACAAGGCGCGATGGCCCAGTGCGGCCGCGCTATGTTGCCAACGCGGCAGCCCCGCGGGCATCGCCGGCGGGCGGTGCGTGAGACGCCACGCCAGCCTGCACACGATCAGCACCGCGAGCACGATCCCGATCGACTTGTGCAGGTTGACCACCGCGCCTCGCGCCGGCGTGCCGCGCGGCGCGATCGAATCGAGCGCGAAGCCGAACACGATCTGGGCCAGCAGCAGTGTCCCGATCAGCCAGTGCAGCGCGATCGCGACGCGGTCGTAACGTGTCCTGGGCACGTCTGCAGCGGCGTGCCGGGCACACGCCGGGGCGGGATGAACGATCGACACCATCGCGCACCTCTATCGCAGGGTGCCGAGATACGCAATCACGTCGGCGCGCGCCTGCGCATCGGGCACGGCAAAGAACATCTTGACGCCATGCAGCACCTGCCTCGGGTTGGTGAGGTACGCGTCGAGGCGCTTGGCGTCCCAGACCTTCCACTGCTTGCTCACAGAGCGCATCTTGCTCGAGTACTGGTAGCCGTTGATCGAGGCGATCGGCCGGCCGACCACGTCGAACAAGGTCGGTCCGACCTTGTTGACGCCGGCGTCGGTGGAGTGGCAGTTCGCACAGGTCTTTTCGAACAGGGCCTTGCCCTCGGCGGCGTCGGCGGCATGTGCTGCCGTCGCCGAAAGCCAGTCCCGCGGCCAGCAGCGCGCAGGCCGCGATGTCGAGCTTCTTCATTCCGGTCTCCTTGCTGGCGGGCCCGCGCACTGCCGCAGGCCCGCTCGTGTGGGTCGTCACGTCGATCACTTATCCTGCAGCGTCTTGAGGTACGCGAGGATGTTGACGAAGTCCTGGTGCTTGAACACGTCCTTCCAGGTCGGCATGCCCTTGGCGGGCCGGCCGTTGGTGACGGTCGTGAAGAACACCTCGTCCATCTGGTCGCCGTACTTGTGCTGCAGGCGGCGCAGGTTGATCTTGCGGTCCTCGACGATCGCATTGGGGCCGTGGCAGTGCGCGCAGGTTCCGTTGAAGATCTCCTTGCCTTCGGCCGCGTTCCCCTGCTCGGCCGCACCGGCACCCCCACCCGCGCCCGACGCCGCGACCGCCGTCGTGTCCTTGGCGACCATCGCGACCGGCCCGGAGTCGGTCATCGTGACCACCGGTCCGGCGGCGGCCACCGCGTACTTGGCGCTCAATTCGCGGATGCGCGGAGCGAGGCGCTCGAGCACGCCATTGACTTCGTCGCGCAACGCAGGCTTGTCCTTCGAGAAGCCGATGGCCGCCTCGAACTGCATCTGCGGCGCATCGATGGCCACCACGTCGAATGCGTCGTGCATCGTCTCGTGGTTGATGTAGCCTGCGCTCGGTCCCCAGATGAAGGCAGCATCCACCTCGCCCGCGGCAAGCCGGCGCATCGCTTCCTCAGGATCCATGATGGTCACCGAGGTGATGTCGTCTCGCGTGGCCAGCAGGCTCTGCGGAGGCGAGGCGAATTGCACCGCCACGCGCTTGCCCTTGAGGTCGTCCAGGCCCGCGGCGCGATGCGACTTGGGCGAGACCAGCGCGTAGCCGAGCTTCAGGATCGGGCGCGAGAAGATCACGCGCGGCCCCATGAAGTCGGCCACGGCCGGCAGGCCGACGGCAAGGTCGCACTGCCCGGCCAGCAGCGTGGTGCGGATGTTGCGCTTGCCGAAGTAGCTGAGCGACCACACGGTCTGCATCGGTCGGCCGAGCGCGTCGGCCACGGCATGGCCGATCTCCACATAAAGGCCCGGCGAGCCCTTGCCAACGGCTTCGGGCGCATTGCTGCTGAAAGGAAGGTTGGCGGGGTCGGCACACAACCGCAACGGCGGGACCGCAGCCTGCGCGGCAGCCGCCGCGCAGGCCATGGCCGCCATCAAGCCGATGAACTTGACAGCGCGCATGGGTCACTCCGTGAAGACGAAGATGGCGCCGCCTTCAGGCGTCGCCTCGGTCATCTTCTTGCCGACGTCGCCCAGGAAGGCCGGGATCGATGCCGTGCGGCCGACCACGATCGCGACATACTGCTTGCCGTCCACCGAGTAGCTGATCGGTCCCGCGCCGATGCCCGAACCCAGCGACGTGCTTCCAGAGCTCCTTGCCGTTCTTGGCATCGTAGGCGTGGAACAGGCCGTGCAGGTCACCCCAGAAGGTGAGGCCGCCGGCGGTCGTCAAGGTGCCGCCGTTGAAGGGCAGGTCCGTCTTCACGCCCCAGACCTTCTTCTTCGCCACGGGGTCCCAGGCCATCAGTTCGCCCATGTAGCCGCCGGGGCCGGGCATGGTCGGGAAACTCGGCCCCGAGGTAGAACACGCCCTTGCGGTAGTTGACCTCCGACACCGCCCAGTCCATGCAGACGTTGTTGGTCGGGATGTAGACGAGACCGGTGCCCGGGTTGTAGGACATGGGCTGCCAGTTCTTGCCGCCGATCAGGTTCGGGCACACGCCCTTCACGGGGTGGTTCGGTCCGGGCCGCTTGTCGGGATCGCCGTCGGGCGCGCCGGTGGCCACGTCGATCTTCGACGCCCAGTTGGTCGGCACGTATTTTTCGGCCGAGATGATCTTGCCGCTCTCGCGGTTGACCACGTAGAAGAAGCCGTTGCGGTCGGCCTTCATGTACACCGGCGTCTTGCCGCCCGAGAGCTTCAGGTCGGCCAGCACGAGCTCGTTGACGCCGTCATAGTCCCAGGCGTCCTCGGGCGTGGCCTGCACCCACCACTTGATCTTGCCGGTGTCCGCGTCGAAGGCGACCGTGCTCGACGAGTAGAGGTTGGTCAGCTTGCCGTAGTTGTTGTCGCCGGTGCTGCGCACGGCGGAGTTCCACGGCCCGGGGTTGGACGTGCCCCACAGGACGGTGTTCGTCTTCGGATCGTACGACCCGACCAGCCACGGCACGGCGCCGCCATGCTCCCAGCTGTCGCCCTTCCAGGTGTCGTTGTTCGCCTCGCCCGGCGCCGGGAACGGTGTAGGTCTTCCACAGCTCCTTGCCGGTGTCCACGTCGTAGGCCTGCAGGCTTCCGCGCGCGCCGTACTCGCCGCCGCCGAAGCCGGTGATGACCTTCTTGCCCACCACCAGCGGCGGCGACGTGATCACCGAGCCCTGCTTGTAGTCGACGACCGTCGTGGTCCACAGTTCCTTGCCGGTGGCGGCGTCCACGGCGGAGAGCTTGCCGTCGAGCCGGCCGACGAAGATCTTGCCGTCGGCATAGGTCACGCCGCGGTTGTTCACGTCGCAGCAGGCGTACTGCAGCGTGTCGTCGGGGACGTCGGGCTGGTACGTCCACTTGCGCGCGCCGGTCTTCGCGTCGAGCGCATAGACGTATTTCGGGCCCCAGGACGTGCTCACGTACATCGTGTCGCCGATGACGATCGGCGTGGCCTCGTTCGAGCGCAGCGATCCGAGCTGGAACGAATACGCGAGCTTGAGCTTGCCCACGTTGCCGGCGTTGATCTGCTTGAGCGGCGAGAAGCGCGTGTTGTCGTATCCGCGGCCGTACATCGGCCATGCATTGGGATCGCCGGCCCGGGCCATGCCGTCGTCGGCGTGGGCCGCGATGCCGAAGGCGCCGGCAACGCATGCGGCCGCGGCGACTCGGCCAAGGCGTGCAAGGTGTGGATGAACCATGTGTCGTCTCCTGGATTGGATGGGCTCTGGATGAACCCGGCGTTTCCGCCGGGGTTTCTTCGGGGCGTGGGTAGGCACGCGAGCCCGCAGGCTCGCGACAGGGAACGGCGGGGCCCCGACCCCTCAGGGCCTCGCCGCGGGAACGCAGGGGTCGGTCAGAAGAAGCCGAGCGCGCTGGGCGAGTAGCTCACCAGCAGGTTCTTGGTCTGCTGGTAGTGGTCGAGCATGGCCTTGTGCGTCTCGCGCCCGATGCCCGATTCCTTGTAGCCGCCGAAGGCCGCGTGCGCCGGGTAGGCGTGGTAGCAGTTGGTCCACACCCGGCCGGCCTGGATGGCGCGCCCCATGCGGTAGGCGCGGCTGCCGTCGCGCGTCCACACGCCGGCGCCGAGGCCGTAGGGCGTGTCGTTGGCGATCTGCAGGGCCTCTGCCTCGGTCTTGAAGGTGGTCACCGCGAGCACCGGGCCGAAGATCTCCTCGCGGAAGATGCGCATCTTGTTGTGGCCCTTGAACAGCGTGGGCTGGATGTAGTAGCCGCCGGCGAGTTCGCCGCCGAGCTCGGCGCGCTGGCCGCCGATCAGCACCTTCGCGCCCTCCTGCTTGCCGACTTCCAGGTAGGACATGATCTTGTCCATCTGCATGGCCGAGGCCTGCGCGCCCATCATCGTGTCGGTGTCCAGCGGGTTGCCCTGCTTGATCGCCGCCACGCGCTTGATCGCGCGCTCCATGAACTTGTCGTAGACCGATTCCTGAATCAGCGCGCGCGACGGGCAGGTGCAGACTTCGCCCTGGTTGAAGGCGAACAGCACCAGGCCTTCGATGGCCTTGTCGAACATCGCGTCGTCAGCGGCGGCGATGTCGTCGAAGAAGATGTTGGGGCTCTTGCCGCCGAGTTCCAGCGTGGCGGGAATCAGGTTGCCCGCGGCCGCCTGCGCGATCACGCGGCCGGTGGCGGTGGAGCCGGTGAAGGCGATCTTGCGCGATGCGCTTGCTCGATGCCAGCGGCATGCCGGCCTCGCGCCCGTAGCCGTTGACGACGTTGAGCACGCCGGGAGGCAGCAGGTCGGCGATCAGCTCGGTGAGCACGAGGATGCTGATGGGCGTGCTCTCCGCGGGCTTGAGCACCACGCAGTTGCCCGCGCCCAGGGCCGGCGCGAGCTTCCATGCGGCCATCAGGATCGGGAAGTTCCAGGGAATGATCTGGCCCACGACGCCCAGCGGCTCATGGAAGTGATAGGCGATGGTGTTGACGTCGATCTCGCTGAGCGCGCCTTCCTGGGCGCGCAGGCAGCCTGCGAAGTAGCGGAAGTGGTCGACGGCCAGCGGAATGTCGGCGTTCAGCGTCTCGCGGATCGGCTTGCCGTTGTCCACCGACTCGGCGTAGGCGAGCAGTTCCAGGTTGCGCTCGATGCGGTCGGCGATCTTGAGCAGCACGTTCGCGCGCTCGCCCGGAGGCGGTCGCGCCCCACCGTGCCGCCGCGGCGTGGCCGGCATCGAGGGCGAGCTCGATGTCCTCGGCGCCCGAGCGTGCGGCGCGCGTGTAGGGCTTGCCGCTGATCGGCGTGATGACGTCGAAGTACTCGCCCTTCACGGGCGCGACGAATTTGCCGTTGATGAAGTTGTCGTACTGCGCCTTGAAAGCAACCGGGGCGCCGGCGGTCTGTGGGCTTGAATAGAGCATGGACGTCTCCTGCGATGGATGGGATCTGCGACAAGGTCACCGGAGAGCAGAGGCGCTGCACCGGGTCACTGCGATCCAATCCGCAATAGCCATGCCACTTGCCCCGCGAGGGTCGCAGGCACCGATGTCTACGGCGAAACCCGCAAGCCAGGCTCATGCTGGGGGGCAATGGACGGCCGCCGTGGTACAGCACTGTCACGGGATGGAACACTTCGCTGTTCCGGTCGGGTGGAACAGCGCGGGCGAGCTGTCACATGCCGCGAAGGCATGTGTGCTGCAACGGATGACTGCAACGGATGATGATGCGATGGCGCCGCGGCGCACCAGGGTGCACGCGGATGCCCATGCCGAACGATACCCGCGCACCGCTGGATGGTGGAGACGGTGCCGGCACGACCCCCATTGCCGGGCTACTCGGCGAAGGATGCTCTGAAGTCGCCTTGCCACCGTCGATCACATGCTATGCGCGCGCGCAGCGCGTGGTTATCCCGCGTCTTGGGGGTCCGCATGAACTCCCCGTCGCGCACGGCGAGCGTGATGTGCGAAGCGTGAATTCCGGCACGGCGTTCGAGCCGCATCGGGCCGCGTCGCCGGAAGCCGCAAGGTCCGCGATCGGCTTCGGATCGCTCCCAATGGGACGACTCCCAGCTAGCACGCGTCCCGTCTTGGCGCATGCCTCTCCAAGGTCTTCAATGCAGCCTAGCGATGCAGGATTTGATTCCCTCTCGCTTTACCTCGACACCTCGGCACGACTCATCAAATTGGAGCCCAATCATGACCCAGATCAGCGCACTCTCAGGCGGCAACACCGTGAACGGCACGGCCGGCAATGACAACGTCCACATTTCCAAGGCACCCGGCCTGCTCGGCGCCCTCGGAATGTTCGAAGTCAATGTCAATGGCAACGTGCAGTTCATGACGAAGAGCCAGCTGGAAAACACGACCTTCAACCTCGGGGCCGGCAACGACACGCTGGTCGCCGACAGCAACGTCAACGCCAACATCCACGCCAACGGCGGCAGCGGCAACGACGTGTTGATCGGCGGCAACGGCAACGACCAGCTCAACGGCGGCAGCGGCAACGACTTCATCGCCGGGCGGGGCGGAAACGATTCCATCCACGGCGGCAGCGGCAACGACGTCCTGCTGGGCGGGTCGGGCAACGACTGCATCCACGGCGGCAGCGGCAACGACTTGATCTCCGGTGGATCGGGCAACGATTCGCTGCACGGCGGACGCGGCAACGACGTTCTGCTCGGCGGATCGGGCAACGACTCGCTGCACGGCGGGCGCGGCAACGACGTCCTGCTCGGCGGGTCGGGCAATGACTCGCTGCACGGCGGGCGCGGCAACGACTACCTCGACGGCGGCGCGGGGCACGACAAGAGCCACGGCGGGCCGGGCTTCGACATCGTCAAGCATGACCTGGCCGACTTCCTGCCGCCGGCGTGGTTCCGCTGAGACGGAGCACGACGACGACGTGCCTGCGGTGGGTTGCCCGGCAAATGCCGCCGGGCCAGCCGCTGCGGGCAGGGGCTCGCAGAGCGCAGACCGGCGTGAACCGGCGCGAAGCGGCGTAAATCCGTGAACCTGAACCTCCTGCACTGCAACTGAGCGAAGAGTCAGGCCCGTTCCTGACGCGAAGGCTCAGCGGCGGCATGGCCGCGGCAAGGGCAACCCGCCATGGGTGGATCCTGCCGCAGCCGGGCCGCCAGAGGAAAGGTTCAGTGCGATGACCATCTCTTCCCGCCGGTATTTCGCTCGCTCGGCGCTCTCGCTGGGCATTGCGGCCTTGGCTGGCTGCGCCGCGCCGGGACCAGGACAACCGGCACAGGCGCCGGCCACGCCCAGGGCAGCCGCCCCAGGACCCTTGGCCGCGGGCAGCGCCGCCGATTTCTCGGCGGGCCTGCGATGCATGGACAACCTGCTGCTCGACTACGGCACCCGCGAAATGCCCGTGGCGATCGACACGCTGACCGAACAGGGACGACAGCTCGACGACGGCTCGCGCGACGTGCTCATCGCCGCGGTGTCGGACATGTCCCAGCGCAGCCGCGTCATCCGCCTCGTGGCGGGTGGGCCTGACGCGGGAGCACCATCGGCACACGCCCTCGCACCCCAATTCGCGGTGCGCGGCTCCATCAGCCAGGCCGACGACCACACGCTGGTTTCGGATTTCCGCATGCTGGCCACGCAGGACATGACGATCGTGCCCGGCGCGGTCGCACGCAACGAGGCCACCCTTCCGAGGCGCGGCGCGGGTTCGGCTGCCGACGCCGAGATCGTCAAGTTCGGCCGCGCCTTCCGCGTACCGGCCGGCAGCCAGCAGGAGCATGCCGCGGTACGGCGCGCCCTGGTGGAACTGGGCGCCATCCAGTTGTTCGGGCGAGCCGCCAAGGTGCCCTACTGGAGCTGCGTGGGCGGCAACGACCAGGACCATGCGGTCGCGGCGGAAATCCGCGACTGGTACGACGCGATGGCCGCCCGCCCGCGCGAGATCATCGAATACTTTCAGCGCCAGTTGCATTTGCGTGGCGCCTACGACGGCCCGGTGGATGGCGCCGTCAACGCGGAATTCAAGTCGGCGGTGGCGCGCTACCGCGCAGCGCTCGGCTTGTCCAGCGAACCCAAGCTCACCGAGGAACTGTTCGCCGCGCACCTGCGCACGACTCGACGCGAGGCCGTCGCGAAACTGCAGCAGGCCGCGCCGTCCGCCGCCGCTCCCGCGCAGGCTCCGGCTTCGACGACTCCCGCTGCGACAACTCCGGCGGCGCCGGCGACGACATCGCCTGTCACCGCCACTGCGGCCGCCGGCGCTCGGCCATCCACTGCACCTCAGCCCGGACCGCTGGGCCTGCAGGTCGCCAGCGACACGACGCAATTCCATCGCGGCCAGCGCATCCAGCTCTGGGTGCGACCGACGCGCAATGCCCATGTCTACTGCTTCCTGCAGGACGAGAACCGGCAGATCATGCGGTTCTTCCCGAACCGCTTCCAGCCTGATTCACGCATCGATGCGGCCGGCCTTCGGCTGCCCGGCAAGATGCGCTTCGAGATCCAGCTCAACAGCCGGGGCAGGCAGGAGACGGTGTCGTGCTTCGCGACCGAGCGCGACGTGCTCTCGCAACTGCCGGCCGGCGTCGGCGTGGCCGACTTCACGCCCTTGGCGGTGGCCAGCCTCGATCAGGTCCGCCAGGCATTCAGCCGCGTGAGCGGCGGCACGCTGGCGCAGGATTCGCTGCAGGCGCGGCCACGTTGACGCGCGGGGATTCGGATTCGGCGACCTCCCTTCGTGGCGCCACCGCGCGCCCTCGCAGGAGCGAGACAGACTTGCCATGAAGGCAGGTCTGCATGTCGAAGCACGAGTATCCGGGTCAGGTCCCGATCCCCGACAAGGGCGCAGAGACCCTGCGCCCGTCCACGTTGTCCGAGTTGTCCGCCCCAGCGCGGTTTCCGGTACTGAAAAGCTGCCGATCGCAGCCCGATCCTCGCGAATTGGGCAAGAGCGGCTCCCGCAATTCCTGCATCAAACTTTTCGAGATCGATCCGCCGCTTCACTCGGGGGAATAGATCGCTCGGCAGATCGCTCGCCAAGAGCCGTCAGCCCGAGATGAGCCGATGCAGCGCCTGGATCACCACGCCGTGGCGCGACAGCAGGTCGTCCTGCAGAAGCTGCGTGAGCGTGACGATCTGGATCAGGATGATCCAGGTAGCGGCCACGGCCTTGAGTGACATCGACAACGAGAACACGTTGAGCTGCTGGGCGAACCGGTTGACCAGCCCCAGCACGCCTTCGATGACGTACAGCAGCACGAGCGCCGGCGCGGCCACGAGCAGTGTGAGCAGCATGATGCGCCCGAGCTCGCCCTCGAAGATGCGCGCACCGCCGGCCGCCAGGCCTGCGATGGGCGTGCGAACGGGCCACGCCGCAAAGCTTTCCACGATCGTGCCGATCATCATCATGAAGCCGCCGCCGGCCATGAAGACCCAGCTCGCCAGCCGTCCGAAGAAGGCGCCGTTGAGCGAGGTCTGCTGGCCCGACATCGGGTCGGTCACCTGCGCCTGCGTGGCACCGACTTTCGTGTCGATCATCTGTCCGGCCGCCTGGAAGGCCCACATGATGCCTCCGAAGAGCAGGCCGATGGTGCCGCCGATGAAGGCCTCCTTGCCGAACATGATGGCCCATTGCCAGCCCGTGAGCGACACCGGCCCGGACGAGGGCTGCACCGCCAGGCCGAGCAGCGCGATGGCGAGGAACATCGAATTGCGCACGAGCGCGGGAATCAGCTCCGGCGTGAACAACGGCACCAGCAGGAAGGCCACCGCCACCCGCGTGGCCGACAGGCCGAGCAGGAGCGCGGTGTCCGACAAGGGACCGACGATGCCGAACGCTTCCATCAGCGCACCATGCCGGCGAAGCCGCTGAACACCCGGTCGCCGAACTGGTAGAGCCCGCCGCCCAGCAGCGAGGCGGTGATGAAGATCGTGATGACGATGGCGAAGAACTTGGCGACGTACTGCAGCGTCTGTTCCTGCAGCTGCGTGGCGGCCTGGACGAACGCGATCAGCAGTCCGACGACGGCGGCCACGATGATCGGCGGGGCCGACAGCAGCAGCACGTACCACAGTGCCTGCTGGGTGAGCTGGATGACTTGGCCCTGGTCCATGGCGGCGTCCTTTCTCTGCGGCTAGACGTAGGTCAGGATGAGCCCGTGCGTGAGCTTGACCCATCCGTCGATGAGGACGAACAGCAGCAGCTTGAACGGCATGGACACGGTCGTGGGCGACAGCATCATCATGCCCATGGCCATCAGGATGTTGGAGATGACGAGGTCGATGACGATGAACGGCAGGAAGATGAGAAAGCCGATCTCGAACGCGACCGACAGCTCGCTCACCGTGAAGGCCGGCACGACGATCAGGAAGTCACGGTCGGTGAGCTTGGCGGCCTGCTCCGGCTTGAGGGCCTTCTGCGCCGTCTTCATGAAGAACGCGCGCTCCAGCGGCCGGCTGTGCTTGACGAGGAATTCGCGCAGCGGCTCCTTGGCCGCATCGGCCGCCTGGAGAAGGCCCTGACTGCTGTTGCCCAGGTGCGCGGTGTCCACGCGCTGGGCCATCTCGGTGCCGGTGGGATACATCACGTAGATGCTCAGCACCAGGGCCAGGCCGTTGAGCACGACGTTGGGCGGCACCTGCTGCAGCCCCAGTGCATTGCGAAGCAGGCTCAGCACCACCACGAGTTTCGTGAAGGACGTGACCATGACGGCCACGAACGGCAGCATTGCCAGCACGACGACCGTGATCAGCGCCGACGATGGGGTGAACTGGGTCAGGTCCATGTCTGGCGTCCTTCAGGCCGCGGCCGTGCGATCGCACACCGTGTCGATGAAAAGAGCGCAGCCTTCTCCCCAGGGCATGAGCATGCCGTCGGCGAGTCGCTTCGCCGCCCCGTGGTCGCCGTCGCAGCGCCACAGACTGGCGCGAGGTCCGGCGGCCGGCAATGCCATGCCCGCGCGCCAGCCGGCCAGGACATCGGCGTGCAGGGGCGGCATGTTGATGCGGACTTCGCAGGGCACCCACGCCGGATGGGCGTCGCTCGGCAGGATCGGACGGGCGCGCCCGGCGCTGACCACGCCGGGCCGCGGCCAGGGCATCGCGAACGGCACGCCCAGTCCGTGCATCGCGGGCTCGTCGGCGGCACGCATCAGGCCGTGCCAGCCTTCGTCGAAGGACTCGCTGAGCACGATCGCGCCGCCAGGCTCGAGCAGCGAGAACTCGCCATCATCGGCACACCACTGCGAGATGGCCAGCATGGCCGGCCGGGCCGTCCATTGCAGCCGCCGTCCCAACACGCCTTCCGGCTCGGGCAGCTCGCGCAGCATCGTCCAGGGCACTTCCAGCACGCCGTGCACGGCGTGAACATCGTCATCCGTGCGCGACACCGACCAGTTCGCACTGGCCAGGCCAGGCGCGCCCGCATGGCGCCGCGGCGCGGCCGCCCAGCGCCAATCGAGCGGCAGTCCGGTCCATGCCTGCAACTCGCACAGCAATTCCTCGCAGGCAGCCAGCGCGAGCACGGCATCGACCGCGTGGCGCGCCTCGCGGCAGGCCACTTCGAGACGCAGCGGCCCGCCCGGTGCCCCGGCGGCGAAGAAGGTGCTCGCCGTGCTCGGCGACGCATCGTCCGAGCGCGGCCACGCGGCCATGGACTCGGGAAGAGGGATGTCGATGGCGGTGTCCATGTTCACACCCGCTGGCTCACCATCATGCGGGTCAGCTCGGCCACCGAGCGCGCCTGCATCTTGGCCATGCCGCGTGCCCGGTACAGCTCCACCGTCTTGATCGACAGGCCGATGCGGTCGGCGATGTTCTTGTTGTAGATGCCCTGGATGACAAAGCCGAGCACTTCCCGCTCGCGCGGCGTGAGGGCTGCTTCACGGGTCACGAATCGCGCGTGCGCCTGTTGCTGCTCCGGATCGTCCGTGGCGGCCGGCAATGCCGCCGGCACGACGGGCGCCGGCGGCGGCACCCGTCGTGCGGTGCTCGTGAAGGCGGTCTCCAGCGCGGCGTACAGCGTCTCGTCGTCGAAGGGCTTTTCCAGCAGAGTGACCGCGCCCTTGCGCATGGCCTGCACGGTGAGCGGCACGTCCGCGTGTCCGCTCATGTAGATCACCGGCAGGCGGGAGCCGCGCTTGATCAGCGCATCGTGCACGTCCAGGCCGGACAGCCGGGGCATGCGCACGTCGAGCATGAGACAGGCGTTCTCGCCCTGGTCGCGTTCGCTCAGGGCGGCGATCGCCTCGTGCGGATCGCCCCAGGCCTGCACGGTGTAGCCCGCGCCGCTCAGCCAGAAGGCCGTGGAGTCGCGAAACTCCGGGCTGTCGTCGAGGATGTAGATGGTGCGCAGGGTCATGGCTCGCTCCACAGGGAGGGGGTCGTGTCGGACGCCGCCATCAGCGGCAGGGTGATGTGAAAGGTCGTGCCGCGCTCGGGGTTGCGACTGAACCACAGGCTTCCCTGCTGAAGCTCCACGAAGGAGCGGCAGATGGACAGCCCGATGCCCATGCCCGAGGGCTTGTTCGACGCGAAGGGCACGAACAGACGGGCCTGGGCTTCGTCGCTGAGTCCGCAGCCGTTGTCGCGCACCTGGATCTCGAGTTCCGTGTCGTGCACGGCCAGGCGCAGCGTCAGCTCCGGGTCGGCCGGCGGATCCTCGCGCAGTGCGTCCAGTGCATTGCGCATCAGGTTCACGAGCACCTGCTGCAGCATCACCTCGTCGCCGCGCACGCACACGCCGCGCTCGGGAAGGTCCAGCACGAGCCGCGTGCGGCTGCGCTGGAGATCCCAGTCGAGCAAGGCGGCGCTGGCGCGCATGAGCGCGACGATCTCGAGCGGAACCTGGCTGGGCCGATGGCTGTGGGTGAACTCGCGGATGCGCGCGATGATCCGCGACGCGAACATCACCTGGTCGATCGCGCGCTCCAGCGCATTCGATTCCTCGGCGTCGATGCGAACGGCACGACGCGTGAGGCGCGAGCGAAGGCCGCGCAACAGGTTCGCCGCGGCGCCGATGGGCTGGTTGATCTCGTGGGCAAGGGTGGTCGCCATCTCGCCGACCGAAATCACGCGCGAGGTGAACAGCAGCCGCTCGCGGTCGTCGAGTTGCCGCTGCAGCGCGCGGCCCTGTTCTCGGCGATCGGCCAGGCGAAGCATGCGACGGTCATCGTCGAGCACGGCCACCTGCGCCTCCCACTCCTGCTTCGCGCCCAGCAGCCGCGGGCCGGCGCTCGTGTCGGCGTGCGCGAGACGCGCTTCCGAGAGGCCCGGCAGCGCCAGTTCGAGCGCGTGCAGCGACGTGCCTTGCGGCAGGCGCGGCTGCAGCGCGAGCCAGGCCGCGCTGGTCCATCCGACCACGCGGGCGCGGCGGTCGACCAGCGCCACCGCGTCGCCGAAAGCCTCGAAGGCCTCGAAGCCCTCGAAGCCCTGGCATGCCATCGGCGCGGTGTCGATCGTGCTCAGCATGTCGGCTCCTCCAGATGAGTGGGTGCGGTTCCCGCCAGCGGAACCGGGCTGACGACCACGAGCACGCTCCACTGCGTGCCCAGCGCGTTCCACGCGCGCTGCACGGCGTCGATGCGGACGCAGACCTCGCAGGCCCTGCGCGATGCGACCACGACGGGTCCGAGCTGCACGCGGCATGCCGGCGCAGCGCCGCTGCCCGTCTCGTCGACGGGAACGAGCTGCCGGCCATGGCGCGGATGGTGTTCCTTCATCAGCCGGGCATGGCACCAGTGCGCCGCCTGCGGCCCGTCGCGCCACTGCAGGCGCACGTCCACACGCCGGCCGTGCAATGCGAAGGCGTCGAAGGGCTCGCCGGCGGCATGTCGCGACCACAGCACGAAGGCCCAGGCCGGACCGGCAGGATCGGCCGTCCTCGGCAACGCGAGCAGCACGCAGCGTCCGCGCAGCCACTGCTCGACGGCAGCCGCCAGGGCCGCAGGCCGAGGCAACGCAACCCAGGCGGCATGCAGACCCTGCGCCAGGGCCTCGCAATCGGTCTCGTCGGGAGCGTCGACGATCGCATCGGGCACGGCAGGCGTCTCGGGGGCCGCTTCGGCATCGCCGGCAGCCGCCTCGGATGTCGGTGTCGGCGCCGGAATCTTCGTCGGCGTCCGTGCGCGCCCGAGGTCCCTCGTGAGCGTTCGGCTGGTCGTCGTCCTTCTCGCGCGAAGGCTGCAACGCAGGTTGCGGCAGCGGGCGCGTCCATGCCTGCTCCACCTGCAACCCGATCCAGGCGTCCTGGATCAGCTGGGCCGCCGGCAAGGCGAAATCGCTCAACGCATGGTCGGCCGAAGGGAGCGCCGGGTCGATGCGCGGTGCGGCCTCGGCCACGGGCGGGTTGGCGCGGGCAAAGTTCTGCGCGACGCCCGTCTTGCTGCCGACGTCGGTGTGCGTGCCCGGCGACGCGGGCTCGCCGGGCGACGCCGGCTCGGGCGCGAGCATCCTATCGGCAATGCCTTCGTGCGCCAGCAGGTGCGCGCCGGGAGTCGCCATCGCCGTCGTCGTCGCTGTCGCGGTCTCCATCGCCGTGGCCGTCGTCGTCGCGGCTTCCATCGCCGTCGTCGCAGGCGGGCTCGACGAGACCGTGCCGGTGATTGCTTGCGCATCCGCGCGCACTTTTTCAGCAGCCTGGGCCAGCGTCTCGGCGGCCCGGGCGAGCGCGGTCGCGATGGCGTCGGCGATGCGGTGGTGCGGGGCGATGCCGCCGGTGTCCATGGTGCGTCAGGCTCCCGTGGCGTGCAGCTGAACGCGCAGGCCGTCGGTGCCGACCTGGATGTGGTCGGGGTCGAGCCCCAGCAGTTCGACCAGGTAGCCGCGTGCCGCGCGCCGGACGTTGTCGACCGCCTCGGGGCCTTGCGAGGCGGCGTGCACCGAGGTCTCGCGCACCAGCACGGCCAGGATGGCGAGCTTCTCGAACAGCACCTGGCGCTCGCGCGCCGGCAGCAGCGCCCATCCCGTGCTCGAACGCAGCAGGCGTGCGAGCTGACGTTCCAGCTTCAGCAAGGCCGGCATCGTCCAGTCGACCTCGCGCAGCGCAGCGAGATTGGCCGCCACGAAGCATGCCGCCGCGGCGCCCAGGTCATCGACGCCGGGATTTCCCGGCTCGGCATCGGCTTTCTGGCGGTAGTAGGCCAGGCACCGCTCGTACATGGCCCGCATCTCCGCCCGCGCGCCGGCGTCGCCGGGGTGGCTCGCAGCCAGCATCGCAGGCGCCAGCGGACGGCTTGCACGCTGGATCGTCAGTGCGGGCATGTCGTCGCGGGCGTCGTCCAGCCCGGGTTCCGCCATGGCTTGTTCGAATGCATCGTGCAGCAGCGCACGGGCAGTGACGCGCGCCTTCACGACCGGACCTCCGGCCCCGCCTGGCCGGCGCGGCGTATGTGCAGGTCGCGAATCTGCGCATGCCAGCTGCGCCTGATGCCCGAACCGACCGGAACGTCGGGGCGGCGTTCGCCCTCGCACAGGATCCGGGTCAGTGCGAGGCGCGGCATGCGGCCCCAGGGAAGCGCCGCCTGGGCGGCGGCTGCGACGTGGCGATCGGTGGTGTGGTTCATGACGGTGGCTCGTCGGTCTCGATGCGTACTTCGCTTTGGAGGGAGCGTGAGCGCAGTCGCGCTTCCAGTCGTCCTGTGTTGCGCCGCACGGCGGCCTGGTTCAATCCGTTCGTGGAGATCGACAGCGTCCACGCTGCCGGCGCCCCGGCCGTCGGCGCGCCGGGACGCACGATGCGCAGCGACATCGGCACGCCCAGATGCGGGTTGAGCGTGACTTCGAAGGCCTGCGGAGCCTCATCGCCGGGCAGTGCCGGTGCCATGTCCATGGGAATGACGGGTGCCGCGGCCGCCACCTGCGGCGCCGGACGCCAATCGGGCGCAGCCTCGCAGGGCTGAAGCGCCGGTGCGGCCTGCATCGCCGCCCATCCCGCGGCAGCCGATCCGGAGCCGGTCCCGCCGTCACCGGACTCGCCCGCATCCGTCTGCGAGCGGTCTTTCTTCTTCTGCGGCCGCGCGTCCTGGGCATCGGTGTCGCGGTCCCGGCACGATGGGTGATCCGCGAGCGGTCGGCGCGCCAGTGCGTCCTGCGGTTTCTGCGCGTTTTGCGGTTTCTGGGCGTTTTGCGCGTCGTTGCCGGGGCGGGCCTTGGCCTGCAGCGCCTGCTCGAAGCTGCGAACGTCGCGCGCATCCGCCGGTTGCGGGGCCGGCGATGACAAACAGGAGGCGTGCGGCCCAGCGCTGCAAGGCGACGCGTTCGGCATGCTTGATGGGGGACCGATGGTCATGGCGTTCTCCGGGTTGACGGACGTGACTGGTCTTCGAGTTCGAGCTCCGCGCGCTGGTCGCGGGCCAGCAGGTCGGCGTGCGCGAGGCCGTCGGCCATGCCGCGCACGGCCTCTTCGCGCGCCAGCGCCCTGGTGAGTGCGGCGCGGGCCTGCTGCAGAGCTTCCTGGGCCTGCTCGAGATCGTGCTCGTCGCTGATGAGCGCGTATTCGTCGCGCTCGAGCTGCTCGGCCCGGCGCTCGCGTTCTGCCGCCGCGACCTCGGCCCAGCGCGGCATGCAGGGCGCCAGCGTGCGCGTGACCTGGTCGGCCAGATCGTCCACTGCACGCCGGTCGCGCTCGATGCAGAGCTCGCGCTCGCGAATGGCCTCGCGGGCGCGCTCGACACCCGCCTGGGCGGCCGCGACCTGTTCGCGCGCGCGCTGCACGCGCAGTCCGCGCAGCCGCAGCAGCTGCCTCGCGTCGCTGGTGGCGGCCCGCGTCACGACACGACCTCGCGCAGTCGCGCGATCGTGTCGTCGAACCCGGGGGCTTCGTCGGATCGCTGCGTCAGAAGCTCGCGCAGCGCGGGCATGCGCTCGATGGACGCATCGGCCAGGGGATCGCTGCCGGCCTGGTATTCCCCCACGCGCAACAGGAACTCGACCTCGCCATGGCGTGCCAGCAGCGCACGCAGCCTGGCGGCCGCCTCGCGGTGCGCGGCATCGGTCACGCGCGTGAAGACACGGCTCGCGCTGCCGAGCACGTCGATCGCAGGATAGTGGTGGGCCTGCGCCAGCTTGCGCGACAGCACGATGTGCCCGTCGAGGATGGAGCGGACTTCCTCGGCCACGGGATCGCTGTTGTCGTCGTCCTCCGCGAGCACGGTGTAGAACGCGGTGATCGAGCCCATGGGCATCGTTGCCCGCGCGCTCGAACAGGCGCGGCAGCTCGGCGAACACCGAGGGCGGATAGCCGCGCCGCACCGGCGGCTCGAGCGCGGACAGGCCGAGCTCGCGCAGGCCGCGCGCGAAACGCGTCACCGAATCCACCAGCAGCAGCACGCGCTTGCCTTCGCGGCGGAAGCCCTCGGCGATCGCCGTGGCGGCGTAGGCGGCGCGCACGCGCTCGAGCGCGGGACGGTCGGACGTGGACACCACCACCACCGAGCGCGCCAGGCCGTCCTCGCCCAGGCTGTCGTCGAGGAATTCACGCACCTCGCGGCCGCGTTCGCCGACCAGCGCGATCACGTTGACATCGGCGCGCGCACGCCGGGCGAGCATGCCCAGCAGCGTGGACTTGCCGCCGCCGGCCATCGCGAAGATGCCCACGCGCTGGCCCTCGCCCACGGTGAGTGCCGCGTCGATGGCGCGCACGCCGGTGGGCAGCGGCTGGTCGATCGGGCGGCGCTCCAACGGAGAAGGCGCATCCGCATACAGCGGCGTGCCGCGCAGGCCCGCGCCTTCGAGCGTCCGACCATCCAGCGGCCGGCAGAAGGCATCGACGACGCGCCCGAGCAGCGCCGGGCCCACGAGCACCTGCGCCTCATCCGTCAGCGCCTGCACGGTGGCCCCGACGGCCACGCCCTGCAGCGGACCATAGGGGGCGAGGATGGCCTCGGCGCCGGCAAATCCGATGACCTCGGCGATCAGGCCCGATCCGGCGCCCGTGTCGTCGTCGATGCGGCATTGCTGCCCGATGCGCGCGCGCAGGCCCGTGGCGCGCAGCACCGTGCCGCCGGCCTGCACGACGCGTCCGCGCTCGACGACCGTGCGCGTGCTCTGCAGCGTCCTCAGCAGGTGCTGGGTCTCGGAAGGCGGCATGCGGTTCATCGGGCAGCGTCCGTGTCGGGTGAGGAGGATGTCGCCCATGCCTGGGCCAGGCGCGCGAGTTGTTCGTCGAGCGATGCGTCGACCGATCCGTGCACGGTCTCCAGGCGGCAGGTCGCGCGCGCGCAGGCCGGGTCGCCGCGCACTTCCAGCCGCGGGGCCACCGAGGCCGAGCTGGCATCGCCGCCCTCGCGAGCCTCGAGGTGACGGCGCACGTCGTCGCAGAGATCCGGGTGCACGAGCAGCACGGCCGGCTGGTCGGGGATCGCGTCGCGCGCGGCGGTGTCGGCCAGCGCCGCGAGAAGCTCGTCCTCGGGCATGGCCCCAAGCATCTTGCGCACGACCTGCAGCGCCAGTTCGGCGACCTCGCGCCGCCAGCGCGAGCGTTCGCCTTCGACCGAAGCCGATGTGGCGAGCAAGGCGGCGGCCAGCTCATCGCGCGCGGCGCACCGGCCTTCGGCCAGTCCGCGCTCGAAGCCTTGCCGGGCGGCGTCGCGCTCGGCTTCGTCGATGCGCTCGTGCTCGCCGCGATGCAGATGCCCGAGCCGCTCGCACAGGGACACGGCCTCGCTGAGCACGGGCACTTCGGCGGCGCGAAGCACGCGCCGCGGCGATGCGACGCTGACCTTCTCGCCGCGTTGCCACACCAGGAAAGTCATGCTTGCCCCTCGTCCGGCGAGTACGCCGCCCGATCCCCCGCCACAGCGCGACTCATGACGCGTACTCCTCGCCCGCCACCGACTGCACGCGGGCCAGCAATGCACGCGCGGCGTCGCGGTCGATGTCGACATTCGAGACCGGCGCCAGCACATTCGCGGCCACGCGCTGCCAGGGCCCGCGCGACAGGGTGGCCAGCAGCACGGCGCCGCCGACGGCCTCCAGCAGGGCGGGCACCTGTTCGGCCGTGGCCAGCGTCAGGCGCGCGGTCACCAGGGGTGGAAGTCGCGGTGCCTCGGCCTGCGCCAGGGCGGCATTCAGGAAAGCGGCCCCCACGCCTTCGGCGGCGGCGGCCAGGCGAGGCCTGTCGATCCAGAGGCGAACGACCGGTGCGCACATCCAGGCGCCAAGGCGACGCTGCAGTGCCGTCAGGGCCGGCACCGGCAAGGACAGCCAGGGCGGGGCGGCGTCGAGCGCGTCCCAGTCGAGGCTGGTGGCAGCGTCGGGCGCGCTTGCCAGCACGCGCTGCGCGAGCGTGGCACGCGACGCGCGGCGTTCATGCAAGGCGGTGTTCATCGCTGACCCGCCGCGCGGCGCAGCGCCGCCTGGAAATCGGGTTTCGCGACAGCCGGGCGCGGCGGTTCAGGGCGTGCATGCAGGGCCGGTCGCGCAGGGACAGGTTCTGCGACCGCCGTCGAACGGCGGCGCCACCACATCAGGCTGCCGCCGCCCAGGGTGAGCATGCCCAAGGCCGTGCCGGCCATGAGCGGCACTTCGAGCGGATTGCGGCCCTGCACGGCCACCTGCCTGGCCGGCGGCATGTCTTCGGCCGGGAAGAGCGCGACCGTCACGTTGCCGTAGGGCACGCCTTCCAGGCTGTTCACGACCAGGGCCTTGATCTGCGGCACCTGGGCGTTCATGTCCTTGTCCGGCCGGTACTTGATGAACACGGCCGCCGCCGCCGGCTGGGGCTTGTCGGCCAGCGGGTTGTGCTCGGGCACGACCAGATGAACGCGCGCGGTCACCACGCCATCGATGCTGGCGATGGTGTTGGCGATCTCCTGCTGGAGTGCGTAGACCAGCCGCGCATGCTCTTCCAGCGGCGAGGACACGAAGCCTTCGCGCTTGAAGATCTTGCCCATGCTGTCGAATTTCTCGCGCGGGTAGCCCTGCGCATTGAGGATCTGCACGGCGCGCGAGAAGTCGCCCCCGGAGGTGAGCACGGAGAACTGTCCGTCCTTGACCTCCTTGTCGGCGGCCATCCCGGCACCGCGCAGCACGGCCACCATCTCGTTGGCCTGCTGCTCGGAGAGCTGCGAATACAGCTCCTGGTCGGTGCACCCCGCCAGCAAGGCCAGCGCCAAGGGCAGCGCAAGCAGCGGGCGGAACAGGGCTCGGACGGTTCTCATGGTGCAACTCCCGTGGATGGGGCTTGGAAGAGTCTCGGGACGGCGCGCGGTCGATGGCCGTGCGGCAAACAGACATGGCCCGGCAACGGACACATGCCGAAGAGGTTCTGGACGGCCGCGTCGGGCCACCTGTGTTCGACCGGGCATATCCAAGGTCCCGCGCCGGCGACGGCAGGGACCGGACACCCCGGATGCAGGCGCAGGAGGACGGCGACGCGGCGGGTGGGCATGGCGATGTCTCCCGCCTCGTCAGGCCTGCTGGCGGAACAACTGCTGCAGGCCGTCGGAGGTGCGGTTGGCGATGTTGGAGGTGAGCTGGCAATGGAACATGAATTCCTGGCAGCGCACGCTCAGCATCACCATCTGTCCCGGCGTCATCTCGCGGCCCGACACCTGCGACGCCTTCGCGTCGGCGGACAGCCGCGCGGCCTCGCTGTTGATGTGCTCGAAGGGCTTCATCAACTGGGCGGCGGCTTGCGAGCCCGCATCGACCGGCCGGGCTTCCAGATGCGTCCCGGCGCGCGAGAGCGCACCCTGGAAGCCGCTCAGGTCCGACAGCGAGACGCCGTAGCCGACCTGCACCGGTGCGCCGCCGGCGCCCGAGGCGCCGGCACTCTGCGCCAGTGCGGACAAGGCTGCGATCTCGATGGTCATGACGGCCTCACTGCTTGCGCGCCGTCGTGCTGAGCGCCTCGCCGACCGAGGTGATCGACGAGTGCGAGCTGTTCGACAGGAAGCCCATTTCCAGCGACAGGGTGGTCAGCTGGGTGATCGCGCTGGGCGTGTTGTCGCCGGCGCTGATCGCATCGGACTGCTGCGTGATGCGGTTGGCCTGGGCGTCCAGCGTGTCGCCCCAGGACTTGGCCATGGCCTCGAACCAGGCGGTTCCGCTCGACGACTTGTCCGACGTCATCGGCGTGGCCGCGATCTGGGCCAGGAGGTTGCTGTTGTCGACGTAGTTGCTGCTCATGATGCTGCTCCTTCAGGTTTGCAGTTGCGGTTGGGGGCTCAAAGGTTCAGATGAATCACCTGTCCGTCGCGCTCGAGCGTGACGCTCTGCCGTTCGATGGCGGTGATGCGGTCGCCGGTGGGCAGCATGGCGCCCAGGAAGTAGCGCGAGCCGTCGGCCGTGACGATGTAGGCGGGGTCGCCGGGCACCACCGACGCGATGCGCTTGCCGGGGTCGTCGGGCACCGGGGGGCGCGGCGGCGGCGGCGGCACGGCATGGTTGACGACGGACAGGCGCGTCAGGCCCGGCACGTCGCGGCGCACGACGTCCTGTGCGCGGGCGAGGCGGTCGAAATCGGGCTCGGAGGCGTCGGCCACGACGATGCCGGGCGCCTCGACGTGCGCCTGCACGGTCACGCCGTTGACGCGGAAGACGCTGGTCACGTCGCGCGCCAGGGCTTCGTCGACATCCACTTCCATGGTCGGTGCGAACTGGCGCCGGGTCAGCCAGGCGTCCAGGCGCGTGCGCTGGGCCATGGTGGACAGCCTGCCGCGCAGCACGAGATGACCCACGGCATCGCGCGTGGCCACGAGCGACGAGAACTCGGTGCCGTGCAGGGCTTCGGCCAAGGTCGGCGCCTGCACCGCATCGCCGCGCTTTGCGGAGACGACCTGCACGAATCCCAGCAGGCCCGCGCAGCCGACGGCCATCGCGATGCCCAGCGAAATCAGCCAGCGCGGCGCATGGTGCCTGGACACGGCCGCCACGGGGACCGGCGCATCGGAACCCGCCTCGGCGCCGGCAGATCCGGCCGGGCGCGCCGGATCGAACCACGCGGTGTCGCTGGCATGTCCGAAGGCCACCGTCGCGCCGCCCACGCGCAGCGGCGAGTGCATGGTCCAGATCGCGCCGCTGCCCGCGGCGACGGGCTGATCATCGAGCACGGCCGTGCCCTCCAGCACTTCGAGCAGGGCCTGCGATCCCTGCGGCGTGATGCGCACCCGCGCCGGCTCGGCGCCGCCGTCGCGCAGCACGATGTCGGCGGGCTCGCCCTCGTCGCTCACCGTGGCGGCAATCACGAACATCGCTCCGGCGGGCAGCGGTGTGCGCGCCCCGGCCTGCGGGCCGGCAAGCACGCGCAGTTCGAGACCATGGTCCTGTTCGAAAGCCTGGGACATCGCATTCATCTCATCGCCCCTGTGTGCCTTGCGGCATTGCGTCGAGGTCCAGCACGATCGAGGGCCGCTCGGGCGTGTAGGCCGTGGCTACCGGGATCGCCTGCGCGACCGGCGTCGAAGGCGCGACGGGCCGGCCGGGCAGCGGCGAGCCGCTGTCTGCAACCTGCGCCGCAGGCGCCTGGGCGGTCACGCGGACGGGCGCAGGTGCCGGTGCGGGTGCGGCCTGCGTCGTGGCATTCGCGGCCGTGCGGGTCGCTGCCAGGCGCGGCGTGATCAGGAACATGCGCTCCACGCGGTTCGACGATTGCGTGCGGGTCTTGAACAGGTTGCCGAAGACCGGCACGTCGCCCAGGCCGGGCACCTTGTCCTCGCCCTTGGAGGTGCTGTCGCGCACCATGCCGCCGATCAGCAGGCTCTCGCCTTCGGTGATCAGCGCCTGCGTGTTGATGGTGGAGCGCTCGACCACCGGAATCTTGTCGACCTGCTGCGAGGTGAGCGTGCCGTCCTCGACGTTGACCATCAGCTTGATGCGGGTGCTGTCGCGGTCGCGAAAGACGTGCGGCGTGACGCGCAGCGAGGTGCCGGCGCTGACGTTGAACAGGTCGACCTGCTCGCGGCCGGCCACCCGCACATAGAAGGTGGAGCTGTTGTCGAACACCGCCTCGACATTCGACAGCGTCACCACCTGCGGGCTGGACACCACGCGCGCGGCCCCTTCGGACTGCAGGGCGCGAATGTGCGAGACGAACTGCCCGATCGAGCCGAGCACGGCGGTGGCGACTCCGCCCGCGCCCGTGCCCGCCACCGCGCCGGCAAAGCCCAGCGAATTGCCGGCGTTGTTCCAGTGCCAGTCGACGCCCAGGTCGCGCAGGCGGTCGGTGTTGACGTCGATGATGGTCGCCTCGATCTCCAGCGACTGCGGCTCCACGTCGAGGGCCGCGATGAGCTGTTCGTAGCGCGCCAGGCGTTCGGAGGTGTCGCGCACGATCACCGCGTTCAGGCGCTGATCCGCCTCGATGCTCACCTGGCTCGGGTCGTAGGCGGGCGCCGCATCGGCGGCGGGCTGCGCCGTGCGCCCCAGGGCGGCGACCAGCGCGTCGACGGCCGCGCCGTCGCGCCCGCCTTCCTTGGCTGGAGCGCTCGCAGGGACACCCTGGCTGGCCAGGCCCTGCCCTTTCAGGCTGGGCACCGTCGGGCGAAGGGCCACGTCGCGTGCGCCGCTGGTCGAGGCGCGTCCGCCCACCAGCGAGCGCAGGATGGACGCCACGCCGGGCACCACCACCTGGCGGCCCCCGATGTTCATGGTCATGTCCTGCGCCCAGGCGTAGCGAAGGTAGAACACGCGGAAATCGAGCATGCCCGGCGCGGGCGGCGCGCTGGCCGCGGCCTGCGAGGCGAGCGCGGAGCGCAGCAGCTCGTCGATCTGGTCGATGAAGCGATGCGTTCCGACCGCCACCAGGCTGCCGTCGCCGACGCTGCGCAAGGTGTTGCGGCTGTCGGGCAGGCCCAGTTCACCCGCCTCGCGCAGCACGCGGTCGGCCGCGCCGGCCGATGCCGCGAACGTGCGCGTGGCCAGTTCGGAGGCCGGCACCACATGCATGACTGCGCCGTCGTAGTAGGGCACGAGGTTGTACACGCGCGACACGTCGCGCAGCACGCGCCCGGCCGGCCCCGAGAAGCTTCCGTTCACGCTGCCGCTGACTTTCGGGCTCACGTCGGCCGGCACGTCGATCGAGGCGAACAGGTTCTGCAGGAACGATGCGACAGGCTGCTCGCGCGCGGTGATGGACACGTTGCGCATCGCGTTGGGCACCGGAGCGGCCTGCGCGGCGCAGGCCGCGGCGACGATCAGCGCGCAGGACGAGGCGCGGATCGCGCGCCGGAAGAACGATGCAGCCATCACGCAGCCCCCAGCAGGCGCGAAGGGGGCGGCCCCACGCGGTCGAGCACCTCCAGCCGCAGCGTGGGCAGGAGCTCGTGATAAGACAGCACGGGCGTGTCGAAGCACTCGGCCTCGATCAGCTTGCGCACGTGCCAACGGATGTCGACCGACGTGATGAGCGCGCCGGGACGGTGACGGGAGATCGCCGAGGCGAGCGCTTCGCTGACGGCCTTCGCATCCTGCGGCTCGAGCGCGAGCTGCGAGACGCCGCCGCTGGCGCGCACGGCCTGGCGCAGCAGGTCTTCGAGCGCCGGCTCGACCAGCACGGCGGCCAGCGCGCCCTGCGGCGCCACCGTGTGGGTGATCTGGCGCTTGAGCGCGATGCGGGCGAACTCGGTGAGGGACAGCGCATCCTTGTCGCGCTGGCCGGCCTCGGACAGCACCTCGAGAATGTCGCGCAGGTTGCGGATCGAGACCGACTCGGCCACGAGCCGCTTGAGCACTTCGGCCACCCGCGCCAGCGGCAGCGCGCGCAGCACTTCCTTGACCACGTCGGGCATGTCGTTGGAGGCGCGGGTGAGCAGGTGGGTCGCGTCCTGGATGCCCACGAACAGCGGTGCATTGCGGCGCAGGGCCTGGCGGACCGCGTCGGCGAGCTCTTCATGCGGCTCGTCGGCGGGCACGCGGCCGTCGGCGATCGGCACCTCGAAGGCCAGCAGTTGCCAGGCGTCGTCGCCGTGCTGGGCATGCAGGTTGATGCGCGGCAGCGCGAGGCCCAGGCCGAGCTGGAATTCCTCGAGCACGTTCTCGAGAGCCCGCGTGAGGTGCTGTCCACCGTCGTCGGCCAGCACGTCGGCGGGCACGCGCAGCAGCAGCGGCACCGAGGGCCGGGCCTGAGGCAGGGCCGTGGCCGCGACCTGGGGCGCATCGTCCAGGCGCCGCACGATGCGGCGCACGGCGGGGTGGCGCATGCGGCGCAGGCGCTCGCGGCAGCCAGGCGTCAGCAGCAGCCCGCCGCCGGCGAGGATCACGGCCAGCCCGAAGAAGGCGCCGATCGGAAAGCCGGGCACCAGCGACATCAGGATGCAGATGCCGCCAGCCACGATCAGCACCCGCGGCTTGGCCGTGATCTGCTTGCGGATCGAGTCGCCCAGGTGCTTGTCTTCCTCGTCGGCGGTGCGCGTGACGATCAGGCCGGCGGACATCGCACCCAGCAGCGCGGGAATCTGCGCGACCATGCCTTCGCCCACCGTGAGGATCGAGTAGTGCGACATCGCCGTGCCGATGTCCAGGCCCTGCTGCATCACGCCGACCGCCAGGCCGCCCAGCAGGTTGATGGCGATGATCACGATGCCGGCGATGGCGTCGCCCTTGACGAATTTCATCGCGCCGTCGAGGCTGCCGTGCAGCTTGCTCTCGAGTTCGAGCGAGCGGCGGCGGCGGCGTGCGTCGTCCTTGTCGATGAGCCCGGAGCGCAGGTCGGAGTCGATCGACATCTGCTTGCCGGGCATCGCGTCGAGCGAGAAGCGCGCCGCGACTTCGGCCACGCGCTCTGCGCCCTTGGCGATGACGATGAACTGGACGACGGTGATGATCAGGAACACCACCAGGCCGACGACGAGATTGCCGCCGGCGACGACCTTGCCGAAGGTGTCGATGATGTGGCCGGCGTCGCCGCGCAGCAGGATCATGCGCGTGGTGGCAATGGACAGCGACAGCCGGAACAGCGTGGTCATCAAGAGCACGCTCGGGAACACCGAGAACTCCAGCGGCGAGCCGATGTAGATCCCCAGCAGCAGCAGCAGCAGGCCCGAGGCGATGTTCGCCGCGACCAGCAGGTCGATCAGCCACAGCGGCAGCGGCAGCACCATGAGCGCGACGATGGCCACGACGCCGGCCACGAGCAGCAGGTCGCTGTAGCGCGCGAGCACGCTCTCGGGGGCGTGCGAGGCGCTGCGGAAGTAGGCAGACATCGTCATGGTCAGCTCCTCGGGCCGTCGTTGCGCATGGCGATCTCGCCGTCGGGAAGCACGCGGAAGGCGGCCGTCAGTCGCCGGTAGACGGCCAGCACGTCGTGCACATAGGCGCGCGTCTCGGGATAGGGCGGCACGCCGCCGGCTTTCTGCACCGCCCCTTCGCCGGCGTTGTAGGCCGCCAGGACGAGCCGCAGGTCGTCGCCGTAGCGCTTGCGCAGCACCTCAAGGTAGGCCGCACTCGCCTGGACGTTGGTGTGAGGGTCCATCAGCGTGCGCTCGGGGTCGTCCACGCCGAACCGGCGGGCGGTGGCAGGCATGACCTGCATGACGCCGCGCGCCCCGGCGGGCGACACGGCACCGGCGTTGTGGCGCGACTCGACATGGGCGATCGCATGGAGCAGCAGCGGATCGATGCCGTACAGGCGAGCGGCATAGGTCAGGTCGGGTGCCACGGCCAGGATGCGCCGGCCGGCCGGGCCGAGCGGCCGGGCGGGTTCGGCAGGCGCGGCGGGCGCGGCGGCCGGCCGGGGTGCCGCGGCCTCGGGCGCCATGCGGATCTCGATCGAGGCACCGCGGTCGTAGATGTCGAGTTCGCTGGCGTGCTGCACGCGCTCGGGCGCTTCCAGCACATCGCACTGCCGGCCGATCAGCTTGAATTTCACGCCGTCGTCGGCCATGGCGGCGCCAGGCTCGGCAAGAGGACCGTTGCAGGACTGGGCTTGCGAGGCGCTGCTCCATATAGAGAGTGCGCCGGCCACGGACATCGCCAGGACGGCACGTGCATGCCAGCCCCTCGTCGGGCGGATCGGCGCTTCACGAAGATCTGCTCGGTGCGACATGGTCGGCCCGCCTCCTTGCGGGAACACGCGCGCCACGAAACGGCGTGTGGCGGTGTGTTGCGGCTGTTACCGATCCGGTTCAACCCGAATCGGTCCGCTCCCGACCGGCGAGACCCGCTCCGGCCTGGGATGCCTCGCCGGACGACGATCGGGAGTGACCCTAGCCAGGGTTGAACCTGATCGGCGCGCGCCGCAACCCAACGGCATCCAACCTCGTGAGGGGACCTCGACCATGGCCGACAAGAACGATGGCGGCGACAAGACCGAGAAGCCGACATCCAAGAAGCTCGAGGACGCGCGCAAGAAGGGCGACGTCGCCAAGAGCAAGGAAGTGACGAGCACCGTCGTGCTGCTCGTGTGGCTGGGCATCGGCGCGCTCGCGGTCGGCTACGCGGCCGGGCGCATTTCCACGTTGTTCGAGTCGGTATTCGTGACGCTCGGCCGCGGCTGGGAAGCGACCGGCTTCGCCGGCGCCGTGCGCTCCATCGGGATGCAGGCGATCGAACTGGGGGTGCTGCTGGTGGCGATGCTGCTCGTTCCGGCCGCTGCCGTCGGTCTGCTCACCGACTTCCTGCAGGCGGGCCCGGTGCTCACCTTCGAGAAGCTCACGCCCAAGCTGGACCACATGAATCCGGTGGAGGGCGTCAAGCGCATGTTCTCCATGGACAACCTCGTCGAGGTGCTCAAGGCACTGATCAAGACCGCCTTGCTGTTCCTCGTCGGCTGGCTCGTCGTGAAATCCGCGCTGCCGCAACTGGTGGGACTCGCGCGCTCGCCCGACCTGCCGCCGCAGACCATCGGCGCCCTCGTGTGGAGCCTCACGGTCAAGACCGTCGCGTGGACGCTGGGCATCTTCACCTTCGTCTCGCTGCTCGATGCGGTGTATCAGCGCCACTCCTTCACCAAGAAGATGCGCATGAGCATCCGCGACATCAAGCAGGAGATGCGCGAGAGCGAAGGCGACCCATACGTCAAGCAGCAGCGTCGGGCCGCGCAGCGGGAATGGTCGCAGCGCAGCGCGGCGCAGGCCGCGCGAACGGCCAATGTGCTGGTCGTCAATCCCACGCACGTGGCCATCGCGATCGACTACGACAAGGAGATCACGCCCGTGCCCACCATCGCCGCCAAGGGCGAGGACCACGTCGCCCGCGCGATGCGCGAGGCGGCCGAAGAAGCCGGCGTGCCGATCGTGCGCAACATTCCGCTCGCGCGCGACCTGCTCGCGCGCGGCGAAGTCGGCGAGATCATCCCCGGCGACCTCTTCGAGATCATCGCCGAGGTGATCCTGTGGGCCCGCGAGGTGCGGACCCAGGTCGACGCGCAACGGCGCGCGGCCGCGGGCGAACTCGTCGAGCCGCCACCGACACGCCGCATCGCGGCGCCCGGCGAAGACCTCACCCACTACGAATGAGCCACCATGGATTCCTTCCTGCAGAGCTTTGCCAACATGCTGCTCGCGTTGGCGGTGGTCATCGGCATCGCGTGGCTGGCATTGCGCCTCATGCGCTCGCGCATGGCCTCGCGCGCGGCGCCCGGCACGGCGACCGATGAATCGCTTCGCTTCATTCGCGCGCTGCCCGTGGGCGCGAAGGAGCGTGTCGTGATCGTCGAGCATCGAGGCGAACGCTGGATGCTCGGCGTGACCGCTGGAGGGATCAACTCGATCGCGCACTGGCCCGCGGACGCCGCGGCCTCGCGCGAGGCGGCGCTGCGCGCGGCCGATGAGGGGCATCCCTAATTAGGGACGATCCTGACTGCGATACGCCCCACTTAATTTGAACCGAACGATCGCCTTTAATGAACTCAGGCCAGCGACGCAAATGCAATAGCAGAAACGGCGCGGCATCAAGGTTCCACAGCGAATGGTTCGCTGCGGATTCATTCTGAAAGTCCGGGCGTGAATCTCAACCAAGCGCCCATCAACGGAGAGAAATCATGTCCATCTTTGGTGATATCGCAAATGTCGTGAGCTCTGTGGCCCATGGAGCGGCCGATCTCGTGGGCGACGTGGCCCATACCGCCGCCGGCGCAGCCGATTCGCTCGGCGGAGTCGGCGGCCTGGCGTCGATGGCGCTGGGCATGGCCTTCCCCCCGCTGGGATTGGCCACCAGCGCCGCCAACCTGCTCACGCAAGGCGTCGGCCAGGCGGTCAACCAGGCCATGCAAGGGCTGTGCAAGGAGGCCGGCATGCCCAGCTTCCTGCTCGGCGACATCGCCAAGCTGGTCTCGAGTGTCGTGGGCGGCCTCACGCAGCCTTCGCACCCGGCATGCGACCAGGCCGTCAACCAGCAGTGCGGCGGCACCATCGGCGACCTGATCAAGGAACTGACCCAGCAGATCCAGGACGCCGTCAAGAACACGATGCAGCAGAACGACCAGTGCCACGGCAAGGGCGGCGGCAAGGGCGGCGGCAAGGCGTCGGCCGGCAGCTGGATGCAGGCGATCGCCTCTGCGATGGGCGAAGCGGCCGGCAAGAAGGCGTCCCAGATGGTCGACCTCAGCCAGCAGCTGAACAACATCGGCAGCGGCAACCAGGCACAGGACGCGCAAGACCAGATGAAGATCAACGCGCAGTTCCAGGCCGCTTCGCAGGAGTTCAACATGCTGCAAAGCGCGTTCTCCAACGCCATCAAGGGCATCGGCGAAGGCGCCGCGACGATGGCGCGCAAGGGCTGATCCCTGGTGTGTCGGACGGGGCTGCGGTGGCGTATGCTGCAGCCCCTGTCGAACCCGCACCGTTGGAGGCCAGCCATGTCTCGCACCCACACGCTCCTGCGCCTGGCAACCCTGGTGGTGGCCGCGACCGCGGCCGCCGGCGCGTCAGGCCAGGGCTATTTCACGCCCGGCTATGGCACGTACGGCGCGCCGATGTCGAGCTTCCTCGCATCCAATGTCCTGGCGCAACAGGTGGCCAGCGGCGCGGCGGCCCATGGGCGCCACCCCGATCGCAGTCCATCGACGCGCGGCACGGGCATCACGTTCGTGCCCGGCGCCCCGATCGCGCCGGCGAAGATGGCCGCAGCGTACCAACCGGCCGCCAGAGCACAGGCGCGGCAGATGTTCGAGCAGACGCTCACCGTCTACCACGCGCTCGAAAAGAAGGCAGGTCTGCACCCCAATGACCTGGCCGGCGCGCTGGCCACGTTCATCGCATGCAACTACTACGCCTGGCACGACCAGACCGTGCCCGACGACGCATTTCACGCGCTGGTCCGCCAGATGCATGGCGTGCTCGGCGGCATCGCGCCGCTGCGCCACGCGACCAACGCCGAGAAGCAGCAGCTCTACGAGGAGCTGGCCATCGTCGGCACCTTCGTCACGCTCAAGCGCGAAGGCCTGCGCCAGCACCCCGACGCGAAGCTCGCCATGGCGACGCGTCAAGCCGCACACGATTACCTCGTGCAATTTTTCAAGTTCGAGCCCGAGCGCATGCACATCGACGCGCGCGGCCTTGCCGTGCGCTGAACCATGGCGCACACGCGTTGAAAGGGACCCGATCATGTCGTTACCGTTCGAGACTTCATACAACATCTGGTACGTCCAGATCCCGGTGTATGAGTGGGAGCCGGTAGCGTCACCCGCGCCGCCTGGCACCGCCGACGCCCCCGAAGCTGCCGACGCGACCGGCACCGGCGACGCCGATTCGCCGACCCTGCAGTGCCAGGCCGAAGCGATGCCGTCGCCGTTGCAGCTTGTGTTCAAGGGTTACGACTGGCAAGCCTGCACGCTGGGATACCAGCGCGACAACCCCTCCTGGGACCTGTGCGTGCGCAACCGCATCGACGAGGCCGACGAGCGCGCGCAGGAGCACGACCGCCACGCGCATCGCCCCTCGATTCCGCAGGCTGGGCAGAGCCCGGCGTCCGCGATTGGGAGCGTCCCTAGCTGGGACGCGCCGCACTCGCCCGAAGCGGCCGGCGGCGCTAAGCTGGATGCCAGCAAAGGACCCGACGATCATGATCCGACCCTCTGACCTCCACATCGCTTCGGGCTGGGCGCGCCCGGCGGCGACACCCTCGCGCAGCGAAGCGCAGGATCCGTCCGCCTGGTTCGACGGCAACGACCCGAGCGTGCAAGAGCCTATCGGCGCCGATCTCAGCCCGGCCTCGCGCGGCCTGAGTGTCCAGCAGCATGCCAGCCGCGTCCTCGCCTTCCTGTGCGGCGACGGCGAGGTGAGGCCGTGAGCCTGCGAGACCGATCATGGCCGCCCTGCTGAACGAACCGGACTGGGTGAGCGCCGCGCGCGCGCTCGTCGAGGGCTGCGTCGACCTTCCCACCGACGACGACCGCGTGGAGTTGCTCTCCGCGGTGTGCCACGGCCTCGGGGATGAGCTGTATCCGGCGTTCATCCGCGTGCTGTGGACGGTCGGGCAGCAAGGCGATCATCCCGCCAAGGCAGCCATCGCCCGGGCCCTGGTGCATGCCTTGCGCACGGGGCGCCTGCCCAGCGGCCGCCGCAGCGCCTGGGGCTCCAGCGCACCGATGAATTCCTATGCCGCCTACGGCAGCACGCGCTCGCTCGGGCCGCTGGAGTATGTCTGCGCTTGGCATGCGCAGAGCGAGCCGGCGCGCGCATTGACATCGGCCCAGTTCGACACCGTCGCGCGCGCGCTGATGGAACTGATCGGCTGTCATCGCGAGGCGCGCCTGCTTTATTGCGAGAAGCTCCTGTCCGACGTCGACGATCCGATCGGCGGGGCGCTTGCGCGCTACACGCGAGACGCGCTGCGCGCGCTCGCCACCGCCTGGAGCCAGGACGCCAGCCCGGCCGACGCCAGCGCGCGTTTCCTGTGCACGCTCAAGCGCCCCGAGCGCAACGCCCTGTCGGCGCTGGCCGCCGAACCCGCGCTCGCCCTGCGCTGACGCGAACGCGCAGCCGGCACGGGGTTCGCGAGGCAGGGGACGCCTCCCGCGGCCGTTGCAAACGAAGTAACATCGGTACTGGATGAACATCCAGTACCTGAGCGCACAGCCTGGCTCAGCGTGCTGTTCCCGCCAGCCTCCCGGAGAGCCACCATGGACGTGCCGCCCGCCAGCGAATGGATCGACCGTTGCTCCAAGCGCCTGCAGGCGCAGTGGCGCACGGTCGAGCCTGCCCAACTCGACGAAGTCGCCGCAGAGCTCTGGCAGGATCCCGAGCGCCGCCGGGTCTCGCCCGAGCAAGCCGCGCTCGAGTGGCTGCAGCTGGGCGTGCTCGGCGGCCGATGAGCGCCGCGCCGGCGGGCTGCTACGCCGTCGCGGTGCGCGAACTTTGCGCGTTCGCCGCAACGGCCGGCGACCTCGACCTTCGCTTCACGCCCGCCCCCACCGCACAGGAAGGCATGGCCGGCCACCGTGCCGTGACGCTGCGGCGCAGCGCCTCGTACCGCACCGAGGTGACGCTGAGCGGCCGCTGCGGCAGCCTGTTCCTGCGCGGCCGCGCAGACGGATACGACGCCCAGGCGTGTCGGGTCGAAGAGATCAAGACCTTCAGGGGCGATCTGTCGCGCCAGGCCGCCAATCAACGCGCCTTGCACTGGGCACAGGCCAGGGTGTACGGATGGCTGCTGTGCGTCGAGCACGGACTCTCCGAGATCGAGGTCGCGCTCGTCTACTTCGACATCGACCGGCAGGAGGAAACTCCGCTCGTGCAGCACTGCAGTGCAGACGAGCTGCAGCGCTTCGCGGCCACGCTGTGCGAGCGCTTCGAGCAATGGGCGGCGCGGCAACTCGCCCATCGCCGCGAGCGCGACGCTGCACTCGACGCTCTGGTCTTCCCGCACCCGTCGTTCCGGCCCGGGCAGCGTCAGCTGGCCGAATCGGTGTTCAAGGCGGCGCGGCTCGGGCGATGCCTCATGGCACAGGCGCCCACCGGCATCGGCAAGACGCTCGGCACGCTCTTTCCGCTGCTCAAGGCCTGCCCGTCGCAGGAACTCGACAAGATCTTCTACCTGACCGCCAAGGGCTCCGGGCGTGCACCTGCATTGCAAGCCCTCGACGCGCTGCGCGCGGCAGCGCCGGGGCTCCCGATCCGCGTGGTCGAACTGATTGCTCGCGACAAATCGTGCGAGCACCCGGACAAGACCTGCCACGGCGATTCATGCCCGCTGGCGCGCGGCTTCTTCGACCGCTTGCCCGCCGCCCGCGAAGCCGCCGTGTCCGTGCCACAACTGACCCGATCCGAAATCCGCGCGGTGGCATTGGCGCATGCGGTGTGCCCGTACTACCTCAGCCAGGAACTCGTCCGCTGGGCCGATGTCGTGATCGCCGACTACAACCACTTCTACGACGGCAGTGCTTTGCTGCATGCGTTCATGCAGGCCAACCAATGGCGCGTGGCGGTGCTCGTCGACGAGGCGCACAACCTCGTCGAGCGTGCGCGCGACATGTACACCGCGCCGCTGGCGCAGGCGCGACTCGCCGCGGCCCGACGCTCGGCCCCGCCCGCGCTCCGGAGGCCGCTGGATCGGCTGCAGCGAGCATGGCGGGCGGGCACGCGCGATCAGGGCGTTGCATACCAGGTGCACGACGCGCCACCTCGCGCCGTCGTGTCCGCGCTGCGCGAGTTCGTGTCCGCCACCAACGACTGGCTCGCGGAGGCTGCGCCCACCGGGCAGTCGCCGCTGCTCGAGTTCTATTTCGACGCCCTGCACTTCAACGCCATGCTCGAGCGTTTCGATTCGCACTCGCTGGTCGACGTGAGCCTCGACCCGGCGCCCGCCGATGGTAGAACGCGGCGGCGCGCCAGCACGCTGTGCATCCGCAATCTCCTTCCCGCGCCGTTCCTCTCACCGCGCTTCGCCGCGTCGCGCACGACCATCCTCTTCTCGGCCACGCTGGCGCCATCGCACTATTACGCCGACACGCTCGGCCTGCCTGCGGACACGGCGTGTCTGGAGGTCGAGCCCCCGTTCGAATCCGCGCAGCTGTCCGTGCACATCGCCCGCTCGCTGTCCACACGCTTTCGGGACCGTGCCGGATCGCTCGAGCCGATCGCCCGGCTCATCGCCGGTCAGTATGCCGATCGACCGGGCAACTACCTGGCGTTCTTCAGCAGTTTCGACTACCTCGAACGGGCGCTGGCGGTGTTCGCGTCGCGCTTCACCGAGATTCCGCACTGGCAGCAGGCACGCCGGATGAACGATGCCGAGCGCGCTGACTTCCTCGCCCGCTTCGTGCCCGATGGCCGTGGCATCGGATTCGCCGTGCTGGGCGGCGCCTTCGCGGAAGGCATCGACCTGCCCGGCACGCGGCTGGTCGGCGCCTTCATCGCCACGCTCGGCCTGCCGCAGGTCAACCCCGTCAACGAGGAAATGCGTCGCCGCTTCGACGCCACGTTCGGTGCCGGCTACGACTACACCTACCTCTTTCCGGGACTGCGCAAGGTCGTGCAGGCCGCCGGCCGCGTGATCCGCACGCCGAGCGATCGCGGCACGCTGCACTTGCTCGACGAGCGTTTCTCAGAGCGGATGTGATCTCGCTCCTTCCGCGCTGGTGGGGCCTGCGGACCCGCACTGACCAGGCCTGAGCATTCGCCCACCGGGCGAGCGCCTCGCAGGCGCCTTGCGCGACCAGGACGTTCCCGCCCGCGCGCAACGATGGATCGCAGGTGCCGGCAGTCCAGCACCTGCGACCGTTTCAAGCGCCAGCCTGTGCGGGGATGCCGGTCGCGGCAGCGGCCGGGGCCGGGGCCCGTCGAAGCAGCTTGAGGGCATAGACCGCCAGCAGGACTGCCCCGGCGGCGAACACCACGTCCCCCGGCACGCGCAGCCACACGAGCGTCTGCATCACGGCAGAGTGGACGATCTGCGGCGATCGGGCGTACCACAGGCCCTCCGACACGCTGGCCCAGGCCTGGTAGATGCCCGCCGGGAGCAAGGACATGAACACCATCATGGCCAGGCCGATGTTCAGGCCCCAGAACGCCGGCTTGAGCAGGCGGTCGGCATGCAGGGCGCCGGCATACAGGCCGCGCAGGCAGAACAGCAGCAGCCCGATGCCGAGCATGCCGTAGACCCCGAACAAGGCGGCATGGCCGTGGGCAGGCGTGAGGTTCAGGCCCTGCACGTAGTAGAGCGACGCCGGCGGATTGATCGCGAAGCCGAGCAGCCCGGCGCCCACCGTGTTCCAGAAGCCCACGGCGACGAAGCAGAGGATGGGCCACTTGTAGGCCGCCACCCAGGGTGCGGCGCGCGTGCGCTGGTAGGTGTGCCAGCCTTCGAGCCCGATCAGCGCCAGCGGCACGACTTCGAGCGCAGAAAACACGGCGCCCACCGCGATGACCGCCGTCGGCGTGCCCGTCCAGTAGAGGTGGTGTAGCGTGCCGAGAATGCCGCCGAACAGGAACACGATGGTCTCGGCGATGATCGCGCGATTGGCGCTGGCCGCGCGCACCAGGCCGAGCCGGGTGAAGATCAGCGCGACGACGGCCGTGGCGAACACCTCGAAGAAGCCCTCGACCCACAGGTGGACGAGCCACCAGCGCCAGTACTCGATCATCGAATAGTGCGTGTGCTGGCCCCAGGTGAGCGAGGTGGCATAGAACCCGCCGATGCACGCGGCCGACAGGAACACCATCGCGATCAGGCCGCGCGTCTCGTGCGGTCGCTTGAGCGCGGGCCACAGTGCGCGGCCCATCAGCAGCAGCCAGAACAGGAGCCCCACGAACAGCAGGATCTGCCAGACGCGGCCCATGCTCGTGAACTCCAGCCCCTGGTTGCCGATCCAGAACGAGAAGTCGGTGCCGGCTCGCTGGAGATGGCCGAGCCAGCCGGTCGCGGTGGAGCCCACCACGATCGCGATCAGCGCCCAGAACAGCACATCCACGCCCAGCCGCTGCAGCCGCGGCTCATGTCCGGACAGCAGCGGCGCAATGTACAGGCCGGTCGCCAGCCATGCCGTGGCGATCCAGAAGATGCCCATCTGCGTGTGCACCGTGCGGCTCACGACATAGGGCAGGACTTCGGCCAGCGGAATGCCGAAGAACGCGCGCCCCTCCACGGCGTAGTGGGCCGTGATGGCGCCCATGCCGATCTGCAGCAGCAGCAGGCCGATCACTGCGAAGAAGTACTTGCGGGTGGCCCGCATCGACGGTGTGGGCGTGGCGCCGAACAGCGGGTCCGCCTTGGGCGGCTGCGGATCGGCGTCTTCCTCGCGCGCGCCCTGCAGCCACAGCATCGCCGCAATGCCGCCGATCAGCAGCACGATGCTGGCGATCGACCACAGCGCGGCCTGCGTGCTCATCGTGTTGCCCACGAGCGGCTCGTGCGGCCAGTTGCTGGTGTACGACAGGCCCGTCTGCTGCGGCCGATCCGTGGCCGCGGCCCAGCTCGACCAGAAGAAGAAGGCGGCCACGGCCACGCGATCGCTGGCGGCAGGCAACGCGTTGTCTTCCATCGCGTACTGTTCTCGCAGTGCCTGCAGCCGCGAGTCGTCGCCGAAGAGGCCCTCGATATGCGACGCCGTCTCGCGGATGGCCTGCGCGCGCTCCTGCGACACAGTGACCGTGCCGCTGTCGGCGCGATACGTATTGGTGCGCATCGTGGCCTTCACCTGCGCGTTCACGGCACCCTGCTCGGCTGCCGTGAGCTTCGCGAAGCTGTCGTGGCCGTGCTGGCGGGCGTATATCTCCTGCAGCGCGCTCGCCTCCCGATGCAGCCAGTCGGCCGACCAGTCGGGGGCGACATAGCTGCCATGCCCCCAGACGGTTCCGAGCTGCTGGCCTCCGGCGGCCAGCCAGGCCTGCTGGCCGCGCTGCACCTGCTCGCCGGTGAACAGGGTCTGGCCGCTGTCGGTGACGACCGCCTCGGGAATCGGCGGCTTGCTCAGGTAGATCTCCCAGCCGAGATAGGCCAGGGCCGAGAAGGACAGGAAGCAGACGATCCCCAGCCACTTCCACAACCTTGCAGTGGATTTCATGGTCTTGGCGCGCAATGACAGCACGCAGTCTTGGTTAACATGCATAAACTATGCATGTTTAAAAGCGGCATGGATTTGATCCAGATCAGCCCCGCCGGCTTGCGCCAAATCAATCCACCGCGCCATTCAAAGATGGAAACTGCGTGCGCCTTAAAGGACCACGCCTTGACACTCGACACCTTCACTGAACCGCAGCCATTCCCGTTCGTCGGCAACGAAGCCCTGCGCCTGCCGATCACGGCGGCCCTGCGACGCGTGCTGGACCCGGAAGTGGGACTGTCCATCGTCGACGTCGGGCTGATCTACCAGGTGACTGCCGCCGAGCAGCGCGTGCATGTGCTGATGACGATGACTTCCGCGGCCTGTCCGGTGGCCGACGACATCATGGACGAGATCGAGCGCCGCCTGGACGCGGTCGTCCCGCCCGAGCAACGCGTGGAACTCGAGCTTTGCTGGGAGCCGCCCTGGTCGCCCGATCGCATCACCGCCGAAGGCCGGCGGCAGATGGGCTGGTGATGGCTGTCGTGTCCCGCGTGTTGCTGGGTCTTGGCGTCGCGGCCTTCGTGACTGCCATCGCCGCCGGCCTGATCCGCGCGGGCGCCTGGACACCCGCCGCACCAGCCGAGTGGCTCGGCCACGCGGTTGCGTGGCATGCGGCATTGATGATCTGCGGGTTCTTCGGCACCGTGATCGGCATTGAACGCGCCGTGGCCCTGAAGCATCGCGCGGCGTGGGCGGCGCCCGCGGCGAGCGCGCTGGGCGCGATGGCGCTGCTGTACGGGCAAGCGAGTGCGGCGCAGTTGATGTTCGTCTTCGCCGCCCTCGCGTTCGTGATGGCGAACGCGGCCATCGTGCGGCGCCAGCCCGCGGCCCACACCGCGCTGCTGCTCATGGCCGCCGTCGCGTGGCTCGCGGGTTGCGCGTGGCAGGTCGCGTTTCCCGGGCACGTGTCGGTATTGGCGGCCTGGTTCGCATTCCTGGTGCTGACCATCACGGCCGAGCGGCTGGAAATGACGCGCCTGATGCGCCAGCGCCGGGGTGCCACGCCCTTGCTGTTCGCACTCGTGCTTGTGCTGCTGGTCGGCGCGGCGTCATCGTGGCCCTGGCCGCGTGCCGGCGGCGCGCTGTACGGCGCGGCGCTGGTCGGCCTGGCCGCATGGCTGGCGAGGTTCGACATCGCCCGGCGCACCGTCCACGGCGACGGGCTTGCACGCTACATGGCACTGTGCCTGCTGGGCGGTTATGCGTGGCTGGCCGTCGGCGGCCTGGCCTGGGCTTCGATGTCGCTCGGCCATGCCGGGGCTCGAGACGCTGCGCTGCATGCCCTCGGACTGGGCTTCGTGTTCAGCATGGTGATGGGCCACGCGCCGGTGATCCTGCCTGCCGTGGCCCGCATCAAGATTGCCTTCGGACGCGCGTTCTACCTGCCCGTGCTGGCCCTGCACGCATCGCTCTGTCTGAGGCTGGCAGGCGCGCCCTTGGACCCCCGTCTTCTGCCAGTGGGTGCCGCGCTGAACGCAGCGGCGATCGCCCTTTTCATCATCACGCTGGCAGGCGGAACTTTGGCGTGGCGCGCACGGCACGGCGCGCCTACGGCCAGCCCTTCCCCGCCTCGGAAAACCCGACCATGACCACGATTCTTCGCATCGACGAACCGTCTCCACGCCTCGCCCCCGGCGGACTCGCGCTGTGGCAGCTCGGCTTCCGTCCGTTCTACCTGCTGGCCAGCAGCTTCGCGGCCTTGTCCATCGCGCTGTGGGCGGTGCAGAGCGCGGGGCTGATGCCCTGGAGCTACCTGCCCGGCCCGGTGCTGCACGCCCACGAGATGCTGTTCGGCTTCGCGCTGGCAGTGATCGTCGGCTTCCTGTTCACCGCGGGACGCAACTGGTCCGGCCAGCCGACGCCATCCGGCGTGCAACTGATGGCGCTGGCCGCACTGTGGGTGGCGGCACGCGTGCTCGTGCTCACGCCGCTCGATGGAGCCGCCGCCGTGGCGAACCTGGCCTTCGCCTGGTGGAGCGCCTGGGCGCTGTGGCGCGCGCTGCGCGCGGGTGGCAACCGGCGCAACTTCTTCTTCGTGGGCCTGCTCGTGGCCCTCGGGTTGGCGTCGCTGGCCGTGCACCTGGCGCAGCGGGGCCTGCTGCCGCTGCCGCCTTGGGCCGGACTTCAACTGGGCCTGGACATCGTGCTCTTCATCATGGCCGTCATGGCTGGGCGCGTGATCCCCATGTTCACCAACAACGGCGTGCCAGGCGCCCAGGCGCGCCGGGTGGCATGGGTGGAGCGTGCCGCGCTCGGGACGGTGCTCGCCGTCCTGGCCGGCGATCTGGCGGGTCTGCACGGTGCCGCGTTCGCGGGGGTGCTGGCGCTGGCCGCGGCGGCACACGCGCTGCGCCTGTGGCTGTGGCAGCCGTGGCGAGTCTGGCGCACGCCGCTGGTCTGGGTGCTGCACGCTGCATATGCGTGGATCCCGCTGCACCTGGCGTTGCGTGCGTCGGCGCAATGGAGCTGGATCGCACCCAGCCTGGCGACGCACGCGCTCACGGCCGGCGCGGTCGGCTGCATGGTGATCGGCATGATGACGCGCACCGCGCGCGGCCACACGGCCCGGCCATTGCTGGCCGACCGTGCCGACGTTGCCATGTACCTGCTGGTGCTCGGCGCGGCAATCCTGCGCGTGGGTCTGCCATTGGTGATGCCCGCCGCGTACATCCCGGCCATCGTGGGCTCCGCCGCATTGTGGTCGCTGGGCTTCGGCCTGTATGCGCTGCGCTACGGCCGCTGGCTGCTGCGGCCGCGCCTGGACGGCAAGCCCGGCTGAAGCGCTGCGCCCGTCCGCGCCGACCATCCTGCGGATCGTCCGCGCCAGGCAGCGTGCACCGCTCGGACATCGGTGCGAAGCACGTGCCCGACCGGCTCACGCCGGCACGCCGGCTCGATCCGACGTATCGTCGTGCTTCTGCCGGCGCGGCACGCGGCCGGCGCCCCAGACTGCCCTTGCCCCGCAAATGCCATGACACCGCCGAAACCACTCGCCGAACCCGACGCGCTGGCCTCGCAAGCCATCGCCGCGCTCGATGGACGCCGGCAGATCGCACCGTTCAGCGCGAGCGAGCCGGGCCTCGACCTGCCCACCGCGTACGCGGCGGCGTCACGCGTGCGCGCGATTCGCGTGGCGCGCGGCGAAAAGCCGGTGGGTCGCAAGATCGGGTTCACGAACCGGAACATCTGGGCCGAGTACGGCGTGTATGCGCCGATCTGGGGCGATGTGTACGACGACACCGCGCGCGACATTCCGGCCCGCGGTGCAACCGTTCGCCTCGACGCCTTCGTCGAGCCGCGCATCGAGCCCGAGGTCGTGCTCGGCCTGGCCAGGGCGCCGGCCGCGGGCATGGACGATGCCGCCTTGCTCGGATGCATCGGCTGGGTCGCGCACGGCTTCGAGATCGTCCAGTCGATCTTTCCGGGATGGGTGTTCACGGCCGCCGACACGATCGTGGCATTCGGCCTGCACGGTGCACTGCTGGTCGGACCGCGGCATCCCGTTGGCGAAGATGCTGCGCGCTGGCTGACGGCGCTGACGCGCTTCGAGATCGACCTGTCGCTGGACGATCAGGTCGTCGATCGCGGCCATGCGACGAACGTGCTCGGCGGGCCGCTGCCCGCGCTGCGTCATCTGGTCGACGTGCTGGAGGCCGATCCCCGGCAGCCACCGTTGCGCGCAGGCGAGATGGTGACGACCGGCACACTCACCAGGGCGTTTCCGATCGCGCCGGGACAGACCTGGTCCACGGCGCTGCGCGGCATCGACTGCGACGGGCTTCAAGTGCGTTTCGACTGACGCCTGCGAGCGTGTCGCCCGGCGCCTGCCGGCAACGAGGCGAGGCAACGCAGAGGACTTGCCAATCGCGTGGCGCCACCGCACCATCAGCGCCTCTTCGTTCGCCAGGAGAATCGTCATGGTCCAGCGTCGCTCTGCAACGTTTCTCGGGTTCGTGCTCGCCCTGGCCGCGATGGGCGCCGCGCAGGCAGCCGAGCGCAGCATCGACAAGGAAATCGACATCAAGGCGACAGTCGAACAGGCCTGGGATAGCTGGACCACCCGCGAGGGCATCACCAGCTTCTTCGCGCCCGATGCACAGGTCGACCCGCGCGTGGGTGGCGCATTCCACATCTACATGGATCCGATGGGCGAGCCGGGCATGAAGGGTGCCGACGACATGCACTTCATGGCGCTTCAGCCCGGGAAGATGCTGTCGTTCGACTGGAATGCGCCGCCGAGCCTGCCCGAAGCACGCCAGCAGCGCACGTTCGTGATCGTGCGCTTCGAGTCGATCGACGCGGCGCACACGCGCGTGGCCATTCACCACACCGGCTGGGGCGACGGCGGCGAATGGGACAAGGCATACCGCTACTTCGACCACGCCTGGGGCATGGTCCTCGGCAACCTCAAGAAGCGCTTCGACAGCGGGCCGATGGACTGGACGAACTGGCTCTCGCAGCTCAAGGCCATGCACGAGACGGCCCCGCCATCGGCCGCCGCGTCCAGCGGCAAGTAAAGTTTCAGCCTGGCGGTTCACCCTGTCGCCAAGCTGGCGGTTCAGGCATCGAGCATCTGCATGGCCTGCATCAGGCTGCGCCTCATGCGCGACAGCGAGTGCGCAAGGGACCCGATCTCGTCGCGGCTGCGGGCCACGAAGTCCGGTGCGTCGACGGCGCCCAGGCTGACCTTGTCGGCCAGGGCGGAGATGCGCGTCACGGGGCGGATGAACATCCACCACAGCAGCAGATTCAGCGTGACCGCCGCCGTGACCAGCACCGCCGTCAGGGAGATCATGAACACACGAAACGTGTGCTCTGCGCGCGCCATGGCCACGGCGAGCGGCACCTGCACGATCTGCGCAGCGACGATCTCGTCGAGTTTCCATCCGAACCCGTTGCTGCTGCCGTAGATGGACACCATCGTGGCCGGGGCCTTGGCCGCCGTGTCGTGGCAGAACAGGCAGCCCGCGGATGCCCGAAGCGGCTTGGCGACGAACAGCATGCGGCCGCTGGGCGTGTCGCGCTCGCCCGACAGGGGCGGCGTGGCCGTCCCGTTGCGGAACTGGCTGATGATGTCGGATTCCCAATCGACGGCCCTGTCCTCGAGGTTGGTCGGGTTCAGGGCAGGTTCGCGATACATGAACTGCTTGTACTCGGCGTTCCCTTCTCGCAGGATCTTCAGGACTTCGATGGCGGAGAACGCCGACACCATTTCCGGCCGGAATTCGTACTTCGACTGGGTCAGGAGCAACGGATAGATCCGCTTGAGCGTGTAGGCGCGCACGGCCGAGGCGCTGTCGATCAGCAGCTTGGCGTCGTAGAAGATCTCTTCGCGCGCGTTGTTTTGCACCAGGGCCCGCGACACCGCCCCCGTGGTGCCGATGGCGACCGCGAACAGCAGCAGCAACACGAGATTGAGTTTGAACAGCAGCTTCATGACAGTGTCCCTTGTCGGATGTCCCGAGATCGGCATTCACGCGGCACGCGTGCGGATGCGTCGAAGCACTCGACGGCGCAGCCGGCCATCCCGCGCAACCTCTCCGACGTCTTCATGGCGGAGAACCGGACATGGCAGCGGCTGCGAATCCGCGACAGGCGCCATCGAGGACGGCGTACGCCCGAACCCGGCTGCTCGCCGCCTGCGCTCATTTGAGATACTATTTTCGCTTACATGAAGGAGCGAAAATGGCGACGAGCGTGGGACGTCGGGCGCTTGCGCACCCTGCTTCGGGGAAGGCGGCGCCGGAGACGAGAGGCATCCGGCGACAGCAGACCACGGTCAAGCCGACGGTCGCACAGACACGAAGCCGGCGCAGTGCGTTTTCGAAGTCCTGGAGCTTCGTCAAGATCTTCGAATTCGACGCCATGCAGCGTGTGCAGGTGATCAAGCAGGGACTGCCTGCCACCCTGCCCGGGGACATGGCCTCACGCATGGGCATGAGCAAGGAACGGCTGTACGTCACCTTGGGATTGCCTCGGGCCACGGTAGAGCGCAAAGCCCGTGAATCGAAACCGCTGTCGCCAGACGAGAGTTCACGCGTGCTCGGCATCGGGCATCTGGTCGGTCAGGTGCAGCGCATGGTGGAAGAGTCAGGGCAACCCGACGGATTCGACGCCGCAGCGTGGGTCGCCCGCTGGCTGGAGAGGCCTGTTCCGGCACTGGGTGGAATGAAGCCTGCGGAGTTGATGGACACCGCTGAAGGCCAAGGCATCGTTTCCAACTTGCTCAGCCGAACCCAGTCGGGCGCGTACTCGTGACCTTCCTTCTCTGGCGAATCGCGTCCGACGCGCCAGAGTGGGAGGCGCATGACCTGACGGGCAAAGGCGCAGAGGCGACAGGCGGACGTTGGAACCGCAAGGGAAAGCCGGTGGTGTACTGCGCGGGGTCGATCTCGCTCGCTGCGCTGGAGACCGCAGTGCACATCGAAGCCGACGATTTGCCGATGAACCGGTTCGTGGTGTGCGTGGAAGTGCCCGGTCACGGCCGTCCCCCTTCCCTCAGTTCCGCCAGCAACCCTCCGAGCGCCTCAGCCAGACGCTGCACGGTCTGCGGCTGCGGCAACGGCACCTTGAGCATGCCGCGCCCACTCTGAGGATCGCGCTCGATCGATGCGCCCAGGCCGCCCAGACCGCTCGGGCCGTCTGCGCCACGCTGCGTCAGCATCTGCAGCAGCCCGAGCCCTGCGTCGACAAGCGGCGCCCAGGGATCGGCCGGCGTGGCCGCGGCCTGCGCCTCGTCGCTCGACGCGCGCTCACGTTCGTCAGGTGGCGGCTCGGCCGGTTCGGCAGTCCCCATCGCGCCGGTCACCTCGTCGACCGCTTCCATGAACTTCGACAGGCGCGTGCCCTGCAGGAAGACTTCGCTCTCGCCACCGTCGAGCACGCCGGCGAACAGCGACTTCTTGAACGCCAGCACCGACAGCATCCCTTCCTCGATGGTCCCCTGTGCGACGAAGTTGACTGCCTGCACGCTCTTGCGCTGCCCCAGACGATGCACACGGCCGATGCGCTGCTCGAGCACCGCCGGGTTCCAAGGCAGGTCCATGTTGACCACTGTCGCCGCGGCATGCTGCAGATTCAGCCCGACGCCGCCGGCGTCGGTGGAAAGGAATACACGGCAATCGGGGTCCTCGTGGAAGCGATCGATCAGCGCTGGCCGCTCGTCGCTCGGCACTCCGCCGTGGAACAGCACGTGGCCCCAGTCGCGCGATGCCAGGCGCCGCACGATCAGCTCGTGCATGCGCAGCCATTGGCTGAAGACCACGACCTTGGCGTCGGGCTGCTCGAAGAGCTCCTCCAGCAGCGTCACCAGCTCGTCGGCCTTGGTGCCGTGGTCGGTCTCGTGGTCGATCAGGTAGGTGCTGTTGCAGGACATCCGCATGTTCTGCAGCGCGCAGTCAGCCGGCGCTGGTCCGCATCGGAGAGGAACCCCGTCTTGCGCCAGCGCTGCACGATGCGGCGCACGGTCTCGCCGTTCTCGGCATGGTGCACGAGCTGCGCCTCGGTCATCGGCACGAACAAGGTGTTGTCGACGCGCTCGGGCAGCTGATCGAGCACCTCGGCCTTGCGCCGCCGCAACATGATGGGCGCGAGCGTCGCGCCGATGCGGTCGAGGTCGCGGTAGCCGACGACGCGGCCCGACTCGTCAAGTACCTGGTGCTCGTGCAGCAGCCGCCAGGTGGGTCCCAGCCGGTGCTGATCGACGAACTGGACGATCGAGACCAGCTCCTCGAGCCGGTTCTCCAGCGGCGTACCCGTCAGCACGATCGCGTAGGGGCTGGCGATGCGTTTGAGCGCGCGCGCCGCGACGGTGTTCCAGTTCTTGATGCGCTGCGCCTCGTCGACGATCACGATGTCGGGCGCCCAGGCGTTGATCAAGTCCAGATCGCGTGCCAGCGTCTCGTAGTTCGTGATCTTGGCCGAGGCGCCCTGCTTCGACACGTCGGCCCACTGTTGCTGGCGCGCCGCGCGCAGGCCATGGATCGCCTGGGCCTCGCGCCCGCTGAAGCGAGCGATCTCGCGCTGCCACTGGTGCTTCAGCGACGTCGGACACACAACGAGAACCCGCTCGGCGCCGCAGTGCCGGCCGAGCAATTCGGCCGCGGCGATGGCCTGGATCGTCTTGCCCAGGCCCATCTCGTCGCCGATCAGCGAGCGGCCCGCGGTGGCTGCGAAGAGTGCCCCTTCCGCCTGGTACGGGTAAAGCGGCACCTGCAGCAGCTTGCGCAGCGCGGCGCTCTTCGCGCCTTTAGGGTAGGCCTCGGCAAATGCCTTGCGGCGCCGCTCGGCGTCGCGCTGTTCGGCGAGGAAGGCACGTGCGTCGTCATAGCAGCGCACCTCGTGGCCGGCCTTGCGCGCGGCACGCAGGAAGTCATCGAGCTCGGTGACGCGATCAGCGTGGCCGTCGAACATCGCCGTCCCCCTCTTCGCCAGCGCGCGCGGGCACTCGGTGCCCGCGCGAAAGCGCAGCCGCCGTGCACCGGCATAGTGAAGGTAGACCTCGCTGTACGGCGGCTGGAAGCCGCGCGTGAGCGCCTTGCCGTCGCGCCGCGCTAGCAGCTTGCCCAGCGCGAATTCGATGTGCTTGCAGGTGCCGAGGTCGTTTGTCGCGAAATCGGGACACGAGCAGTAGTTGTCTCCCGGCTCCATGCCGCGCATTGCGACGCGGTAGCGCCCCTTGCTTTGAGGGTTGATCACCACGAACTCCGGCTCGGCACCCAGGCGCTCGAGCACGAACGGCTGTTCTCGGCCGAACTGCCGCCGCAGGCTGGCCTGCCAGTCCTCCACCGACATGGTGTCTGGCTGGCGCGTGCGCGACAGGCGCGGTTCGGACGACGATCGCGAGGTCTTCTTGGCGGGGCGGGTCATGCGACGGGGCGGATGGGCGGCGACGCAGCGATTGTCGTTCAGCCGCGGGGCCGCTTCAGCGCCGCACTGCCCTCACCGCTTGCGCGCGTGGGACGCCAGCACCCGCCGTCGCCTTCAGCAGGTCGTCCAGATGCTCGGAAGGCCGCCTGAAGTAGCTGCCCGCCCCGGGCTGCTCGAGCAGCGAAGTCCTGGCCAGCGCAGCGAGTTCGACGGCACGGTCTCTTTGCCCCGCCGCCAGGGCGCACAATCCGGCCACGCCTTGCGCCCGCGCCATCAGGGGGCTGTGTTCGTAGTCGGTGTCCTGGTGCATCTTCAGCGAGCGCTCCATCAACGCGAGGCCCTCGCCGCGCCGGCCTAGATCGCACAGCACTTCGCCCCGAAGCAACAGGTGGTCGAACGGGTACGGCGCGGTCATTCGTGGATCAGACGCGGGCAGCAGCGCCATCGCGGCGAGCGCCTCGCCGCGATCCTCCTTGACCCGCGCCAGCACCCGTCGAGCCACCTCACGATAGGCCGCGATCGTGGGTTCGTCGGCTCCGCCGGTCGCATCCACGCGCGGCGCCTTGGCCAGGATGGCTTCGGCCTGCTCGAAGCGGCCCTGCATGCTGCGGTTCAAGGCGCGTCGCGCATAGTCGAACACCCGATCGGGCTGGCGATCGGCACCGATCAGCCGTTGCATCTCGAGCTCGTCCAGGAACAAGGTTTCGGCCTCGTCGTGTCGACCGGCATACATCGCCGCGACCGCAAGGACGTCGGTATAGACGAAGCGGTCAAGAACGGACTCGGCCCCGGGCCTCAGCGTGCGCACGCTCTGCAAGATCAGGGGCTCGGCGCGTTGCACATCGCCCCAGTCCAGGTAGGCCCGACCGAGGTCGAAGTCGACCTTGGCCTTGACTTGCAACGGCACCAGGGCGCCTTGCGCATCGAGCGTGGACTTCGCGTCGATGAAGGCAGCCTTGGCGTCGGCGAAAGGAATCTGCCGCGCCAGGAAGAGCGTCGAGTAGAAATTGGATTCCGCCAGGGCAGCCCGGACCTCGCCAGCCCCGCCGCTGGACCGAAGTGCCGACAGGGCGCCGTCGAGATACCGGCGCGCCTCGGCGATGCGCCCTTTCAGTGCCAGGTTGCGGGCCGCCACCAGGCGGATGTCGATGGCCGTGGGCGAGAGCGCCCCCTGTGCGGCGACCGCGTCCTCGAGCGCCGAGTCGTAGATCGATGCGGCTTCGTCGAACCGGTCCGCGAAGACGAGCAGCCCGGCCCGCAAGGCCTTGGCCCGCGAGGATTCGATGACCAGCCCGGGCTGGCCCGCCATGCCATGCTCGGCCTCGTCCAGGGCATGCATTCCTTCGTCCCGGCGGCCTTGCTGGATCAGCAGATGGGCGAGCAGCAACTGGATCTTCGGCCGCAGCAGCGGGTCGGACTCGGCCAGCACGAGCGCGTCTCGCGCCATCGACTGCGACTCGACCAGCCTGCCCTGCGCAAGCAGCGCCTGCGCCAGCAACAGCGTCGCCTGCGCCCGATCAGACTTGCCCGCACCGACGGCTCCCTGGGTGGCGAGCTGCTGCCTTGCATAGCCGGCTGCCTGCTCGTAGGCACCCACGCCGGCGAACATGCCGCCCACGACGCCGTACAGCTCAGCCTGCAATGCGGGTTGGCCATTGAACTCGCTTGCGATCAGCATTCCGCCGCGCTGCAGAAGCAACTCGACGGGCAGGCGGCGCAACTCGGAATCGGCCGGCTCGCCGTGTCCATAGACCTTGAAGACGTCGAGCACGAACTCCTTCACGACGCGGGCGCGTTCAGCCGCCTCGCTGGCCCGCCTGGCTTCGACGACCGCGACGCCCGTGCCGCCCAGCACCGCCATCAGCACCGCACCGGCCGCGGCGAATGCCGTCCCGTGCCGGCGCACGGTCTTGTGCAGCCGATACCCGAGGCTGTCCGGATGCGCAAGGACGCGCTCGCCGCACAGATGGCGTTCGATGTCGTCTGCCATCGCATCGGCGGAGGAATACCGCTCGGCCGGATCGAGCTTCAGTGCCTTCGCCAGGATCGAGTCGATCTCGCCGCGCAGTTCCCGGGCAGTTCGATCCTCGGACGCACGATTGCTGGCCAACGGTGCCTCGCCCTCGAGCACGGCCACCTCGAGCGCGGCGATGCTCTTGCCCAGCGGATGGTGCGGAAGACATCCCGTGACCAGCTCGAACAGCAATGTGCCCAGGGAATACACGTCCGACGCCACCGTGATGGCCTCGCCGCGAAGCTGTTCGGGCGAGGCGTAGAGCGGCGTCAGGGCGCGCTCCGCCTCCAGCGCGGCGCGCTCGTCGTCGCCGGCCGTCTCCCGCAGGAATGTGGCGATGCCGAAGTCGAGGAGGTGCGCGCGCCCGTCGGCCGTGACCAGCACATTGGAGGGCTTGAGGTCGCGATGGACGACCAGCCGTCCGTGTGCGTAGGCGACCGCGCGCGCGATCTGCAGGAACAGGCTCAGTCGCAGGGGAATGGAAAGAGCGCGGCTCGTGCACCAGACGTCGATCGGCTGGCCGTCGACATATTCCAATGCCAGGTAGGGACGGCCGGCGTCGTCGATGCCGGCGTCGTAGAGGCGCGCAATGCTCGGGTGTTCGAGCAAGGCACCGATGTCGCGCTCGCGCGCCATCCGTTCGGCCAGCCGCTCACGTTCACCCCAGGCGATTCTTGGCAGCTTGAGCGCCACCTGGCGCTTCAATGCGCTGTGCTCCCCGTCGGCCAGCCACACCGCGCCCATGCCGCCCCGGCCGATCTCGCGGATCAGGCGATACGGGCCCACCCGGTCGCCAGGCCGTGCCGACGAACCATCGTTCGCACCGGCGGCCAGCCTCGGCCCGGTCGCCAGGAACGAGGCCTGATCCGGCGACTGATGCAAGGCCAGCAGCGCGCTCAGCTGCGCACGCAGGCGCTCATACTCGGGCGGCAGTGCCGCGAGCCAGGAATCGAGCTGCTCCGGCGACAGGTCGAGCGCCTCGTCCAGCAGGCGGCTGAGCAGCGGAAGATCGTCGAGGCGAGAGCTCATGGTGCGAGCGTTCGGGCGGATCGGTGCGGTTGCTCTTACGACGCGCTGCGCGGCGGAAACCGGACATCGATGGAGGTGGCCAGCAAGCCCCGGTTGGCGCTGGCCGCTACGCCTTCAGGGCGGCCTGCAGCAGGAGCCGGGCCTTGTCCCAGTCGCGACGCACGGTTCGCTCGGTCACCCCGAGTGCCTCGGCAACCTCCACCTCGCTGTACCCGCCGAAATAGCGCATTTCCACGACCTTGGCCAGCCTCGGCTCCGCCGCTTCCAGCACGAGCAAGGCCTCGTGCACGTGCAGGATCTCGGCTTCGTCCGAAGGTGCGGCGTCGGCCGCCTGGGTGTCCAGCGTCAGCATCTGGGCGAGGCCGCCGCGCCGCTCGGCCCGGCGTTCGCGCACCGCGTCGATGATCACCGACCGCATGACCTTGGAGGCGTAGGCGAAGAACGCCTGCCGGTCCTGGAGGCCCAGCTTGCCCGCACGAACGAAGCGCAGGTACGACTCGTGAACCAGGGAGGTCGTCTGCAGGACCGTGTTGCGGCCGCCGTCCCTCAGCCGGGCATGCGCTAGCTTTCGAAGTTCGCCGTAGGCGGCGGCAAACAGTTCGTCGCGTGCGCCGTGCTCGCCGGCCGCGACCCGCTCCATCAACTCAGTCCATCGGTTCATGCCCGAGCCCCGGCCGGTGACCCGCGCATTGTGCGCCTGGATGGACGGCCATCGCCAGGCATGGGGCATGGCGATGGGCGAGACGCCGGCCGCGGCGATGGTCGAGGCGGCGGGCGAGTCGTGTTCTGCGACAACGGGCGAAGCGCCGTCAGCGACTACGGGCGGGACGCCCTCGCCCGCAAAGGGAGAGACGCGTCAGCGTCGTACTGTCGCGCATGTTCACTGCTGCAGGGGTACCCACTCCTGATCGTCGCCGGCGTCGCGCGACAAGCGCTGCACATATCGATGCAGGGCCGTCGCGAAGCTGTGCTGCTTCAATGCCATCGAGACCGCCGCCCGAACCTGCTCGAAGGGCCGCAAGGCGCCTTGCTCGCGTGCCTGGACTTCCACCACATGCAATCCGAACTGCGTGTGCACCAGCCGTGGCAGGACGCCCACTTCGACATGACCGAACAACTCGCGAGCGAATGCCGCCGCGCAGTCATCGCGCGTGAGCCAGCCGAGTTCGCCGCCCTGCGCGCCGCTCGGGCAGTTCGACAAGCGAGCGGCCTGCGATGCAAATTGCTGCGGGTCGGCCCGCAGGTCCAGCAGGCACTGTTCTGCTCGCTTGCGCAACGCGTTCAGGTCCATGCCGGGCGTGATCGCGAAGAGAATGTGCCGCGCCTTGACCTGCTCGCCCGTGCTGTAGCGTGCCGCCTGGGCGGCGTAGTGGCGCCGGCAGGCCGCTTCATCGGGTTCGCTCACCTGCACATCGCGTTCGATCAGGGCCTCGATCGCCTGCATGGTGGCGACATCGATCGCGCCGTCCGGTGCGGCATCGCCCGCATCGCCGGCGTCGTCTTCCAGAAGGCCGCAGCGTTGCGCTTCACGGCGCAGCAATGCCGTGATTCGCCGCTCCTGGTCCGCCGCGGTCGTGTCTTGCGTCTGCATGAGCTCGTCCTTCATGCCGTGCGTGCCGAGACACCGGCTTCGCCGCGGGCGCGCCCCGCTGTCGCGATCTGCGTGGCGGAAGACACTGCAGCGGTCTGCGAGCCTGACGCAGCGCCGGGCGCCCCCTGCCCCGTCAGGTTCAGCCGCCGGCTGCGCGCCACCTGGTAGGGACGCACGAGGTAGGCCACCGAGGCAAAGCCGCTCCACACGTGCACGAGCCTGGTGAAGGGAAGCACGAGGAACACGGTCATGCCCAGCACCATGTGCAGCTTGAAGACCCAGCTCGCACCATCGAGCAATTCGACCGCGCCGGGCCGGAACGTCACCACGCGCTGAGCCCATCCGGCCAGTTTCATCATCATCGCGCCGTCCAGGTGCTGGGCCGACAGCCCAATGGTGGCCAGGCCGAGCGCCAGTTGCACCCACAAGAGGATCAGCAGCGCAATGTCGCTGCGGCGACTCGTGGCGCGAATGCGCGGGTCAGACAGGCGACGGTGCAGCAGGAGGCTGACGCCCGCGAAGCCCAGCAGGCCCGCGATGCCGCCCGACACCATCGCGAGCAGCTGCTTCTGTCCCGCGCTGATGACGTGCTCATACAGGAAGTGCGGCGTGAGCATGCCCACGCTGTGCCCTGCCAGCAGGAACAGCACGCCGATGTGGAACAGGTTGCTGCCCCAGCGCAGGCTGCCGGTGCGCAGCAGTTGGGAGGAGTCGCTCTTCCATGTGTACTGGTCTCGGTCGAAGCGGATGAGGCTGCCGACCAGGAAGACGGCCAGGCACACGTAGGGGTAGATGCCGAACAGGAGGGTATTCATGCCACGGCTCCGGTTTGCCGCGAAGAGGCGGGGCGCACGATGTGCACGGGCTGGGGTTGCCCTGGCGCCTGCTGGCCGGCCGAGTTGCAGCCGCCGAAGGCTTCGGGCTCGGCCCAGCTCGCATCCAGGGGTTGCTCGTCGGCCAGGGCCACGGCGTGCGGCACTTCGCCGGCCAGCTCGAGCACGGCGGCCACGACACAGGCGTATCGGCTGTCCCGCTCGATCAGCGCGCGGTGCAGCGCGTTGAGGATGTGCGTCATTTCGCCGAGGAACTCGTGCGCCGTCTGCGGCGGCTGCGTCGATGCGAACTCGAGCACCACGGGAAGGAAGTCCGGCAACTCGCCGTCGGCCAGGAACAGGCCGGCTGCCTCGTAGCTTCGGCGAAGGTCGATCATCGCCGGGCCGCGCTCGCGCGAGTCGCCGTGAACATGCTCGAACAGATGCAAGGACGTTCGGCGACCGCGGTCGAAGGTGTCCACGTAGCGCGCCTCGGCTTCGAGGGTGTCGCAGCCCAGGAGCTCGGTGATCAGCGCCACGACCGCACCGCGAGCGCCGAAGCTCAGCCCTGCGGCCTCGGCGCACGCGCCGCCGATGTCGGGCAAGGTCGCGAGCAGGTGCGCATCCGGATACGACAGCAGTCGCGCGAGGGCGCGCAGCGTCAGGGAGTGTGTCATCTCGTCGACCTTTCTCAGACGGTGGCCTGGATGGGAATCGTCCGGCGCTTCTTGCCGCCGAACAGGCTCGTCTCGCTCGCGCCGTCGGAACAGCCATTGCCGAACGAGAAGCCGCAGCCGCCCTTCATGTCGAAGGTGTTCTCCGCGTACTCGCGGTGCGAGCTCGGGATGACGAAGCGGTCCTCGTAGTTGGCGATGGCCATGATGCGGTACATCTCCTGCACCTCGGCCACGCTGAGACCCACCTGCTTCAGCGCGGCGAGGTTCTCCTGTCCGTCCACATGCACGCTGCGCTGATAGGCACGCATGGCGAGCATGCGCTCGAGCGCGCGCACCACCGGCACGGTGTCGCCTGCGGTCAGCAGGTTGGCCAGGTACTTCACCGGAATGCGCAGCTGGTCGACGTCGGGGATTTCGCCGTTCGTACCCACATGCCCGGCCTGCGCGGCCGACGTGATGGGCGACAGCGGCGGCACGTACCACACCATCGGCATCGTGCGGTACTCCGGATGCAGCGGCAATGCCACCTTCCAGTCCACCGCCATCTTGTAGACCGGGCTCACCTTGGCCGCGTCGAGCCATGCGTCGGGAATGCCGTCAGCGCGGGCCTGCGCGATCACCTTCGGATCGTGAGGATCGAGGAAGACGTCGAGTTGCGCCTGATAGAGATCGCGGTCGTGCTCGACGCTGGCGGCCTGCTTCGATCCGATCGGCGTCATACAGCAGCACGCCGAGGTAGCGGATGCGCCCGACGCAGGTCTCGCTGCACACGGTGGGCTGCCCCGCCTCGATGCGCGGATAGCAGAAGATGCACTTCTCGGCCTTGCCGCTTTCCCAGTTGTAGTAGATCTTCTTGTACGGGCAGCCGCTCACGCACATGCGCCATCCGCGGCACTTGTCCTGGTCGATCAGGACGATGCCGTCTTCCTCGCGCTTGTAGATCGAGCCCGACGGACACGACGCCACGCACGCGGGGTTCAGGCAGTGCTCGCACAGGCGCGGCAGGTACATCATGAAGGTGTTCTCGAACTGGCCGTAGATGTCCTTCTGGATCTCCTCGAAGTTCGTGTCCTTCGAACGCTTGGCGAACTCGCCGCCGAGGATCTCCTCCCAGTTCGGGCCCCATTCGATCTTCTCCATGCGCTGGCCGGTGATCAGGCTGCGTGGCCGGGCGGTGGGCGAAGCCTTCGATTCGGGCGCGGACTGCAGGTGGTCGTAGTCGAAGGTGAAGGGTTCGTAGTAGTCGTCGATCTGCGGCAGGTTCGGATTGGCGAAGATGCGCATGAGCAGCTTCCACCGGTTGCCCTGGCGCGGCTCGATGGAGCCGTCGGCGTTGCGCACCCAGCCGCCGTTCCAGCGGCCCTGGTCCTCCCAGTTCTTCGGGTATCCGATGCCGGGCTTGGTCTCGACGTTGTTGAACCAGGCGTACTCCATGCCCGGCCGGCTGGTCCAGACGTTCTTGCAGGTGACCGAGCAAGTGTGGCAGCCGATGCACTTGTCGAGATTCAGCACCATGCCGATCTGTGCGCGGACTTTCATGCGTTGATTCCTTGCGTGCGTGGGTGCGTGGGCTGCGACGCTTTGGCTGCGTCCTCGCCGTCCATCCAGTCGATCTTGCGCATCTTGCGCACGACCACGAATTCGTCTCGATTCGTGCCGATGGTTCCGTAGTAGTTGAAGCCGTAGCTCAGTTGCGCGTAGCCGCCGATCATGTGCGTGGGCTTGAGCACCACGCGCGTGACCGAGTTGTGGATGCCGCCGCGCTGCCCGGTGATCTCGGAGCCGGGCGTGTTGATGATCTTCTCCTGCGCGTGGTACATCATCACCATGCCGGGGTTCACACGCTGGCTCACCACCGCGCGCGCCGCGATGGCGCCGTTGATGTTGAACAACTCGATCCAGTCGTTGTCGACAATGCCGGCCTTCTTCGCGTCGTCCTCGCTCATCCACACGACGGGTCCGCCGCGATTGAGGGTGAGCATCAGCAGGTTGTCGCTGTAGGTGGAGTGGATGCCCCACTTCTGGTGCGGCGTGATGAAGTTGAGGACCAGCTCCTTCTCGCCGTTGGGCTTGCGCCCCTGGACTTCGTCGATGGTCTTCAGGTCGACCGGCGGCCGGTAGCTGGTGAAGCCTTCGCCGAAGCTGCGCATCCACGGATGGTCCTGGTAGAACTGCTGCCGGCCGGTGAGCGTTCTCCAGGGAATCAGCTCGTGCACGTTGGTGTAGCCGGCGTTGTAGCTGACCTTCTCGCTCTCCAGTCCGCTCCAGGTGGGCGAGCTGATGATCTTGCGCGGCTGCGCCTGGATGTCGCGGAATCGGATCTTCTCGTCCTCGCGATGCAAGGCCAGGTGCGCATGCTCGCGTCCGGTCTGCTTCGACAGCGCCTCCCAGGCCTTCACGGCCACGTGGCCGTTGGTCTCGGGCGCCAGCATCATCACGACTTCGGCCGCGTCGATGTCGGTCTCGATGCGCGGCCGGCCTTGCGAGGCTCCCGCCTCGCGCACCACGCCGTTGAGCTCGCCGAGCTGGCGCACCTCGTCGTCGGTGTTCCAGCCGATGCCCTTGCCGCCGTTGCCGAGCTTGTTCATCAACGGGCCGAGCGCGGTGAAGCGCCTGAAGGTGTTGGGGTAGTCGCGCTCGACCACCGTGACCTGCGGCGCCGTCTTGCCCGGAACCAGATCGATCTCGCCCTTCTTCCACTCCTGCACGCCGAAGGGCTGGGCCAGTTCGGCGGGCGTGTCGTGCATGAGCGGCGTGAGGACGACCTCTTTCTCGACGCCCAGGTGTCCGACGCAGACCTCGCTGAACTTCTTCGCGAAGCCCTTGTAGATCTCCCAGTCGCTGCGGGCCTGCCAGGCCGGATCCACTGCCGCGCTGAGTGGGTGGATGAACGGATGCATGTCGCTGGTGTTGAGGTCGTTCTTCTCGTACCAGGTGGCCGTGGGCAGCACGATGTCGGAGTACAGGCAGGTCGTGCTCATGCGGAAGTCGAGCGTGACCAGCAGGTCGAGCTTGCCTTCGGGCGCCTGCTCATGCCAGACCACCTCCTGCGGCTTGGCGTCCTGCGGCCCGAGGTCCTTGCCTTGCAAGCCGTGCGCGGTGCCGAGCAGGTGCTTGAGGAAATACTCGTGGCCCTTGCCCGAGGAGCCGAGGATGTTGGAGCGCCACACGAACATGTTGCGCGGCCAGTTGGCAGGATGGTCCGGGTCCTCGCAGCTCATGCGCAGCGTGCCGTCCTTGAGCGACTGCACCACATGCTGCTTCACGTCGGAGTCGCCGGCGTCGCGTACCACTTGCAAGGGATTGGTCTGCAACTGCGGCGCGCTGGGCAGCCAGCCCATGCGCTCGGCGCGCACGTTGTAGTCGATCATGCTGCCGCCGAACGCCGTCTTGTCGGCCAGCGGAGACAGCACTTCGTCGACGCCGAGCTTCTCGTAGCGCCATTGGTCGGTGTGCGCGTAGAAGAAGCTGGTGCTGTTCTGCTGGCGCGGCGGGCGGATCCAGTCGAGCGCAAAGGCAAGCGCGGTCCAGCCGGTCTGCGGGCGCAGCTTCTCCTGGCCCACGTAGTGCGCCCAGCCGCCGCCGCTCTGGCCGACGCAACCGCACATCATCAGCATGTTGATGATGCCGCGGTAGTTCATGTCGCAGTGGTACCAGTGGTTCATCGCCGCACCGATGATCACCATCGACTTGCCATGCGTCTTGTCGGCGTTGTCGGCGAACTGGCGCGCCACGGTGACGATCTGGTCGCGCGGCGTGCCGGTGATCTTCTCGGCCCATGCCGGCGTATAGGGCTTGTTGTCGTCGTAGCTGCGCGGCACGTCGTCGCCGGCAAAGCCGCGGTCGATGCCGTAGTGCGCGGCATGCAGGTCGAACACGGTCGCGACCATCGCGCGCCGCGAACGGCCGCCTTCGTTCAGCGTGAGCGCCGCTGCGGGCACGCGCCGCACGAGCACGTCGCCTTGCACATTGGCCGTGAACTGCGGTGACTCAATGCCGCCGAAGTACGGAAAGCCGACCGAGACCAGCTCGTGCGGCTGCTCGCCGCCCTCGGCCTCCAGCACGGACAACTTGAGTTTGACGGTGTTGCCCTCGCGGGCTTCCTTGTCCTCGAGGTTCCACTTGCCCTGGTCCGGGCTGCCCTCGCCGGTCCAGCGAAAGCCGATGGACCCGTTGGGCAGCACCGCTTCTCCAGCAGCATCGAAGCCCACAGTCTTCCATTCGGGATGATTGCCCTGCCCGAGGGCGCCTTCGAAGTCGCTCGCACGCAGGTAGCGGTCGGGGACCATGACGGTGCGGCCGTCGGGAAGCGTCTGCTCCTTGAGCAGGACCAGCAGCGGCAGGTCGGTGTAGCGGCGCGCGTAGTCGTCGAAGTACGGCGACGCGTCCAGGTTCCCGGTCAGCCTTGCAGCGTTCGCGTCGCCATCGACCGCGCTGGATGCAGCCCGGCGCGCGCCATAGTCGAAATAGAACTCCTTGAGGATCACGTGGCCCATGGCCATGGCGATCGCCGCATCGGTGCCCTGCTTCGGATGCAGCCAGATGTCGGCGAGCTTGCTGACCTCGGCGTAGTCGGGTGTCACCGCCACCGTCTTCGCGCCCTTGTAGCGCACCTCGGTGAAGAAATGCGCGTCGGGCGTGCGCGTCTGCGGCACGTTGGAGCCCCAGGCGATGATGTAGGTGGAGTTGTACCAATCGGCCGACTCGGGCACGTCGGTCTGCTCGCCCCAGGTCTGGGGGCTCGCCGGCGGGAGGTCGCAGTACCAGTCGTAGAAGCTCATGCACACGCCGCCGATCAGGCTCAGGTAGCGGCTGCCCGCGGCGTAGCTCACCATGCTCATGGCGGGGATCGGCGAGAAGCCGATGATGCGGTCCGGGCCGTAGCGCTTGATCGTGTAGACGTTGGCGGCCGCGACGATCTCGTTGACCTCGTCCCAGCTCGAGCGCACGAAGCCGCCCAGGCCGCGCTGGCGCTGGTAGTCTGCCCTGCGGTCGGCGTCGTCGACGATCGACGTCCATGCGTCGACCGGGTCCATCGTGGCGCGCGCTTCGCGCCATTGCCTGAGCAGGCGCCCGCGCACCATGGGGTACTTCACACGGTTGGCGCTGTAGAGGTACCAGCTGTAGCTCGCGCCGCGTGCGCACCCGCGCGGCTCGTGATTGGGCAGGTCCCAGCGGGTGCGCGGATAGTCGGTCTGCTGCGTCTCCCAGGTGACGATGCCGCCCTTGACGTAGATCTTCCAAGAGCACGAGCCCGTGCAATTCACGCCATGTGTGGAGCGCACGATCTTGTCGTGCGACCAGCGCTGGCGGTAGGCGTCTTCCCAGGTACGGTCTTCGCCGGTGGTCACACCATGCCCGCCGGAGAAGCTCTCCTTGGGCTGCTTGAAGAAGGTGAGGCGGTCCAGAAAGTGGCTCATCGGTGCAGGCTCCAGTGGTGCGGGCAGCTTGAAGCAGGTGCGTCAATCAACGTTGAATCGCGGGCTTCGCTTCCGTAACGCGCGGTGAACATCGCGTGAACTGGCAGCTTCAGCGGCCGCGCGCGTGCGGATGTCACGTTCAGCACGGCATCTCCGCGTTCTTGCGGCTGTAGTACCACCACGTCATTGCCACGCAGGTGATGTAGAAGACGATGAAGCAGTACAGCGCCGCGTCGGGGCCGCCGGTCATCGAGATCGAGGTGCCGTAGCTCTTGGGGATGAAGAAGCCGCCATAGGCCGCCACCGCCGAGCTGAAGCCGAGCACCGCGGCCGCTTCCTTGTTGGCGTCCTTGACGGCCTGCTCCTGGGCCGCGGCCGGCTGGCCGGCGGCCTCGCGCTGCCGCTCGGTCAGGAAGATGATCGGGATCATGCGGAAGGTGGAGCCGTTGCCGATGCCGGAGGCGGCAAACAGCACCAGGAAGGCACCGAGGAAGCCGTAGAAGCTGCCGCCCTGTCCGCCGTGCGGCAGGAACTGCAGCACCGCGACCACGCCCAGGCCCATGACGATGAAGTTCCAGAACGTGACCCGCGCGCCGCCGACCTTGTCGGCCAGCCAGCCGCCCAGCGGGCGTGCGACCGCGCCCAGGAAGGGGCCGAGCCAGGCGTACTGCAGGGCGTTGATGCCGGGGAACTGGCTCTTGATCAGCAGCGGGAAGCCGGCCGAGTAGCCGATGAAGCTGCCGAAGGTGCCGAGGTAGAGCCAGCACATCAGCCAGTTGTGCTTGCGCTTGAAGATCACCGCCTGGTCGGCAAAGGAGGCGCGCGCCTCGGCCAGGTCGTTCATCCAGAACCAGGCCGCGATCGCGCTCAGCACGATGAACGGCAGCCATACGTAGCCGGCGTTCTGCAGCCACAGCGTGCTGGCGTGGCCGGCCTTCATCACCACCTGGCCTTCGCCGCCCCACTGGCCGAAGGAGCCGGCGGTGATGACCATGGGCACGACGAACTGCACCACCGACACGCCCAGGTTGCCCAGGCCGGCGTTCAGGCCCAGCGCGGTGCCCTTCTGCTCACGCGGATAGAAGAAGCTGATGTTGGCCATGCTGGAGGCGAAGTTGCCGCCGCCGAAGCCGCACAGCAGCGCGAGAGCGACGAACACCTCGTACGGCGTGGTCGGGTTCTGCACGGCCATGCCGATGCCCACCGCCGGCAGCAGCAACGAGGCGGTGGAGATGGCCGTCCAGCGCCGGCCGCCGAAGATCGGCACCGCGAACGAATAGAAGATGCGCAGCGTCGCACCGCACAGCGCGGGCAACGCCGCCAGCCAGAAGAGCTGGTTGGTCGAGAACTTGAAGCCGACGGCCGGCAGGTTGACCACGACCACCGACCAGACCATCCAGACCACGAAGGCCAGGGTCAATGCGGGAATCGAGATCCACAGATTGCGCCGCGCGACAGCGGCGCCGGTGTCGCGCCAGAATCCCTTGTCTTCGGGATTCCAGTGCGCGATCAAGGCGGAAGAAGCCATGTGATGCTCCTGGGAGTTGAAAGGGGTGCCGAGATTCAGGCCGCGACTCGCGAGCCCATCACGTCAGTGCGGCGCACCTCGGTGAAGTACATCCAGATGAGCGAGACCCACACCACGGCGTACATCAGCATGAACGCGCTGGAGCGGATGCCCGTGATGTCGAGCAGGGCGCCGAACATGATCGGCAGGACGAAGCCGCCCAGGCCGCCGGCAAGGCCCACGATGCCGCTGATGGTGCCGATGTTGTGGGGGTACTCGTCGCTGATGTACTTGAAGGTGCTCGCCTTGCCGAACGCGAAGGCGATGCCCAGGGCGAACATCAGCGCCGTGAACGCATAGACATTCAGGCCGAGATGAAAGCTGCGCACGCCGGCCACGGTGACGATGCTGAAGTCGGTCTGCGGATACGACAGCAGGAACAGGCACACCCAGCTCACCCACATCACCCACCAGGTGATGCTGTGCGCGCCGTACTTATCGGACAGCCAGCCGCCGATGGCACGCAGCACGCCACCGGGCAGCGAGAAGCACGCGGCCAGCAGCGCGGCGACGCGGATGTCGAGGCCGTATTCGCCGACGTAGTACTGGACCATCCACAGGCTCAGCGCGACGTAGCCGCCGAACACGATGCTGTAGTACTGGCAGTACTTCAGCACCTTCGGGTCCTTCAGCGACTTGAGCTGTTCGCGAAAGCGCACGTGGCTCGGAACGAGGTGTTTCGGATCGGAGTGGCTGAACATCCAGAACACGATCACCGTGCCCAGCATCACGGCGGCATAGACCTTGGGCACCATCGTCCAGCCGAAGGCGACGACGAGCGCCGGGGCGATGAACTTGTTGAGGGCCGCACCCGCATTGCCGGCGCCGAAGATGCCCATCGCGAAGCCTTGCTGCTTCTTCGGAAACCAGCGCGCGACGTACGGCGTGCCCACCGAGAACGACGCGCCGGCGAGGCCGACGACGAGACCGATCGTGAGGAAGTGCCAGTACTGCGTGGCGTGGGCCATCAGCCAGATGGCGGGCACGGTGACGGCCATGACGGCGGCCATCACGATGCGGCCGCCATACTTGTCGGTCCAGATGCCCAGCGGCACGCGCGCGAGCGAGCCGCTGAGCACGGGCATGGAAGTGAGCAGGCCGAACTCGGTCGCATTCAGGCCCAGGGTCTTGCGGATGGGGATGCCGATGACGGCGAACATCATCCAGACCATGAAACACACGGTGAAGCCCAGCGTGCTGACGACGAGCACCGACACCGCCTGGCGGCGGCGCCTTTGCGCTTCGGAGGCGGCGGGTGTCGCAACACTGTGGACGGCGGTGGCGGAAGCCATCGAGGGACTCCTGTTGTTCTCGATGGCAACACTGTGTCCGACGCGCGGCTTGCGCGGCATCCTCCGCACGGTGTGCGGCCGGGCAGCGGAAGAACGATGCCGCCGTGCGGTGCATCGTTCCGTGGAACTACCCGCGGGGATTCGTGTGGATCGCTTGCGCGAGGTCAAGGCGGACGCGCTGCCCGCCGGCGAAAATCGATCGCCGCTACGCCACGCTCGGCGTCGTCTTCCCGGTCAGGTAGACCGCGGCCTGGACGCGCGAATTCAGGTTCAGCTTGCGCAGGACGTGCTGCACGTGGATCTTCACGGTGGTCTCGGCAATGCCGAGTTCGCGCGCGATCTCCTTGTTGCTCGCACCGCGTGCAATGCAGCGAAGTATCTCCTGCTCGCGAGGCGACAGCGCGTCGAGTGGGTCCGCGACCAGCGCCTCTTCGCTGCCGCCGTCGTCGCCTTGCGGGCGGTTCCTTGCCTGGAATGCCGTGACCAGCTTGCTCGTCATTTCAGGGCTGACCACCGAATCGCCCTGAACCACGCGGCGGATGCTGTGCGCGAGCACGTCGCCGTCGACCGTCTTCAGCAGATAGCCCTTGGCGCCCGCCTGCAAGGCGGCCGAGAGATCCTGCTCGTCTTCGCTGACGGTGAGCATGAGGACCTTGGCGGCGGGGCGGCCTCTCGAAGTCCCTTGATCGCATCGATGCCGAGCACGCCCGGCAGGTGGTTGTCGAGCAGGACACGTCGGGTTGCAGCGACTGCGCAAGCCGCTGGGCTTCACCCGCGTCGGCCGCCTCGCCGACCACCGAAAGTTCGGCGTATTGCGCCATCAGTGCAATCAGGCCCCGTCGGAACAGGGTGTGGTCGTCAACGACCAGCAGGCGTATCGGCATGTTCATTTCGTTGATGGAGTGCACGGCCTCGGGCGACATGGCCCACGCCGCGGTGGCAGGCAGCGTCAAGGTCACGGTGGTTCCGGCGCCGACGTGCGGAGCGCACCTGCACCTTGGCGCCGATGCGTGCGGCGCGCTCGCGCATGATGTTCAGGCCCACGCGGGTCTCGCGGCGCACCGCGTCGGCATCGAAGCCACAACCGTCGTCGCTCACCTCGAAGCGCCATTGCGGCGCCTTGTTCGACGAGAACGTTCACCTCCGACGCATGGGCGTGCTTGCGCACGTTCGACAGCGCTTCCTGCACGATGTGCAGCACCTGGATCTGCACATCCGCCGGCAGCGGCAGCCCGTGCCCGCGGGACGTCATCTCGACACGGATTCCCGCCTGGTGCTCGAATTTCTGCATCGTCGTGCGCAACGCCGACTGGATGTCTTCGCTGACCGCGCGCGTGCGGAAATGCAGCAGCAGTTCGCGCACGTCGGCATAGCTTTCCTTCACTCCCACCTCGAGTTCTCCCACGCTTCTGTCCACGGCCTGGCCATCGCCTCGCCGCAGGCCGTCCTTCAACAAGCTCATCTGGATCTTCAGGAAAGCGAGCGACTGCGCGATCGAGTCGTGCAGTTCCTGCGCCAGCAGGGTTCGCTCCTGCGCCACGAGCGTCTCCTTCTCGAGCGCTGCGGCGCGCAGGCTTTCCATGCGGCTGGCCAGGTGGCGCGCCATCGCATCGAACAGCGAGCGCTCCTCGTCCTGGATGTCGCGCGCCTCGCGGAAGAGCACGTCGATTTCGCCGAGCACGCGGTCGTGCAGCGCGATCGGCACCGACAGCAGCATGCGATAGCCCACCTGCGCACAGGGGCGCACCTTGGGGTCGGCACCAGATCCCGCCTGGTCGACGTCGATGATCGGGAAGACCCGGGTGCGCGCGTCGGCGGCGGCCTGCCCGCAGAGGCAGCCACCGGTCGGGAGGCATTGCTCGTCGTCGCACAGGACACGCGGCATGCCGTCTGCCGCGAGCATCACGTAGCGCTCGTTGCCCGCATCCGACCACCTCACGGCGACAGCGTCGGCGCCGGCGATCTGGCGCACGCGCCGGGCCACGCCGTCGGCCAGCGTCGACAAGGAGTCGCTGCGCGAGATGAAGTCGCTCGCCTCGTAGAGCGCCGAGAGCCGCTGCCGCTTGACCTCGAGGTGCGCGGTCTTTTCGGCCACCTTGTCCTCGAGCTGGCGGTACAGGCCCTGAAGGTGCGACGCCATCGTGTTGAACGCGCGCCCGAGTTCGCCGAACTCGTCGTGCGATTGCACGTCGGCACGGGCGGAGAAATCCTCGTCGCGAATGCGTGCCACGGCCTTGCCGATGCGCTGCAGCGGTTCGAGCACGAACAGGTGCGCCGTATAGAAGAAGGCCACCGTGCTGGCCACGGCCAGCGCGAGAAGTGCGAGCTGCACGCCTCGAAGCAGGGCCGTCCAGTCCGAAAGCTGCTGCTCGACCGCGGCGACGAACCCGTCGACGCGCTGCACGTGACGATCGACCTCGTCGATGCCGGGCGCCGCGGCACCCGGGGCGAGCCAGGCTGCGCGCATTGCCAGCCAGCCCTGGCGCACGTCGGCAAAGCGGGCACGTGTCTCGGCGTTCCAGGGCACGAACAATGGCCGCGACGGGTCTCCGGTACGCAGGCGCTCCAGACTCGCGTCGAGCGCCTTGGCAGCCGCCTCGCGCTGCGGCGCGGGGCGGTCCTGGCCGATCATCATGGCGACCCTGTAGGTCTGCATGCGGATGCGACCCGCCTCGTTGACGGCCGCCGCGCCGCCTTCCATCTGCCACGACACCCAAAGGGTCAGCGCGATCGAGCCGAGCGCCAGCACGAGAAAAGCACACCCGATGGCGAGCAGTTTCGAGGCCAGCGGCCAGTGGGACAGCTTCATGGTGCGCAATCTAGTGGGCGCTGCGCCAGCGCGGCTTGACTGTGGTCAAGTGCGAGCTCGCTCATTCGGGCGACCATAAAAAATGGTGGATGTCGCCCTGGCGCCTGCCGCACCGATGGCATGGGCCCACCTCGACGGGCCTGTCGCGGGTGGTTCGAACGGATCGGCCGGAAAGCCCGGCGCACGCTACCAGTGGCGAATGCGCCCGTTGTCGATGTGCACGAATTGCTCGCGCGCATAAAAGCCGACACCGCCCCCACGCAGCGACAAAGCCGCGTCGCGCAGGTCGGCCAGGGCAACACCGGGAAGTCGCACGTCGATTGCACGTCCTTCCATGTGAAGGCTGTGGGGCGCCACGCCGCCTCCCCGTGTGAGGTGCAGCCGCGAGTTGGTGGCCGGGCAGCGGTAGCCCGAAATGACTTCGAAAGCGCCGTCGCTGCCAAGCTCGCGCTGCACCGAATGCAGGAGATCGAACACCTGGGGATCGATGCGGCCGACTTCGCCGGTGTAGTGGTCGCGCAGGAAATGGTTGAGCGACATCAGAGACTGAGGCACGTAGCGTTCGCCCACGGCATACACCAGATCGATGCGCTCGCCGGTGTGGGTGTTGCTCATCGAGAGCGACCGCGCACCCGGCGTGTTCGGCGAGGTCGCGAGCGCGGCCCGGGCTGAGCCATGCAGCGCCGGCGCGACCGACACTGCGGCGAGACGAGCCCCATGGCGAAGGAACCGGCGGCGGGCGTGTGCGTGCTCGTCATTCATGTCATGGGGTGGGGTGCGGCTGATGCTCGCGTTGGCGCAAGGCCTGGTCGAGCAGACGGTCGTACCCGTAGATGTCGTCGTAGAAGAAGATCCGACCGCCTTTGACCAGGGTGGTTCCGTAGGCGATCAGGGTGGGAACGGGCTCGGCAAGCGCAAGCGTGCTGGAATGACCCGCGGTCATGGCCTCCCGGATGCGCGATTCGGTCCATTGCGGCATGCCCTGCAGCACGAACTGTGCAAGAGCGACCGGATTCTCCACGCGAATGCAGCCGTGGCTGAAGTCCCGACGGTCGCGCGCGAAGAGTTCAGTGGCCGGCGTGTGATGAAGGTAGATGTTGTCGCTGTTGGGGAACACGAACTTGATGTCGCCCAGGGCATTGCGCGGGCCCGGCCGCTGTCGCATGCGCCATGGGCCTGCCAGGACGCCGTCGAGCCGGCTCGCAGACAGCGCGGTGTCGACGATGCCCCCCGGACCGACGAACTCCAGGCCTTCGCGCGCCCAGTAACCCGGGTCCCGGCGCAGGCGGGGCACGGTCTCCTTGCGGGCAATCGACGGCGGGATGTTCCAGTACGGACTGAACTCGATGAATCGCATGTCTTCATCGAACAGCGGCGTGCGCGTGTCCAGCGCCTTGCCCACGATCACCTTCATCTGCTCGTGCACGCGAATGTGGCCATCGCGCACTTCATAGGCGCGCAGCACGAACTCCGGCACGTTGATGACGATCATCCTGCGGCCCTCGAACAACGGGGTCCAGCGCAGCCGCTCCATGGTCAGTTCGATCTGCCGCGCCCGTTGAGCGGGTGTCACCTGCAACTGGGCGAATGTCGCACGGCCGATCACGCCGTCGTCGCTCAGGCCGTGCCGTCGCTGGAACATTCGCACCGCCTCCACGAGCGGCCCTTCGTAGCGCGATACGGCTTGTGCGTCCGGTGCAAGGTCTCCGACGCTTTCGAGGCGCTGTGCCAGCGCGGGCAACCCCGCATAGGCCTGACCCGGCTCGAGCTTTCCCGTCGCGCCGCTCCTGGATGCCGGCCCCGGCAATGGCGGCAATGGAGTGCCCCACGCAGGATCGGCGGCCAGACTCCGGTACCGGGCGAGTGCCTCCATGAGATGCCAGTACAACGGCAAGTTCGGGGCAGCGCGGCGCACAGCAATGTTCAAGTCGTGTGCGGCGAGCGCATCGCGCAGCACGGCGGAGGCGTCGAAGTCGGCGCGCGCAGGGGGCGTGAAGTCGTGATGGATCTTGCGCGGATCAATGCGGCCGAAATGCAGGTCAGACAGGAACCTCGTCATTGCGGCATCGAGCGCTTGGTCGATGTGGACGATCTGTGCCGGCGCGGGCGCGCGCTCGCCCGTCAGGCGTTCGAGCGCCTCGCTCAGTTGCGCTGCGTCGTAGTCTGCCGGTTCCAGCCCATGGCCTGCCGCGCCGGCGAGGATGCCGACGGCCTGGAAGGCCAGCGGCGATGCATGCGACCCGTCGAACCAGTCCGACGACGCGGCGGCCTGCGCGTGGACGCATGCGAGCGAAAGCGCCCCAGCGAGCGCGACTGCGCGCGTGAAGGTGCTCGTGAACGCGGGCGACAGCGGCGTCGCCCGAAACCGTTCCGACATCCATTGCCACGTCCACCAACATAGCCAACGCATCACTGGATTCTCAGAGGAAGCCACGAAGACCTCCTGCTCGCGTCTTTTCCGGGCCGATCGAAGTGCGGTCAGCGCACCGAATGGCCGAATGGGCCGATTTGCGCCAGAACCATGCAAAAGGGCCGCATCTTGCAATGCGGCCCTTGTCATGGGCACCGGCAGGCATGCCCGGTGTGGTTCACCGTTTTCCGGACTGCTCCGCGTCGGAGAGTTCCTTGCACGATGGCGCACAGACAAACTGCGTGCGTCCGAGAAGTTTCCTTCCCTTCAGCGAGGCACGGGGCCGATGCTTGCCGCACAGGAAGCACGACATGGTCGCGGTCGTGAACGCGCCGGCAGAGCCGAAAGGCGAGCCGGCTGGCTTGGAGCGGTAGCGCAGTCCGTCGGAATCGATGGATGTCTTGACATCGTCTTTGGCCATGGTTGTGTACAGCTCCTTTTTCAACAGCAAGAATGGGAGATGGCGCCGGAAACAAATAGTTCCAGTCAGGCCGCCTCTGCAGTACGACACAGGCAGAGTCGGCGCCTTCGCGCGACCCTCCATTGTGAGGCACGCGCGCAAGTCACGCTCGACAGCCTCGATTTATCCGAGCAGAACGCCTTGCAAGGACTTGATTTCGCTCGGATTCGTCTTCAAGACCCAGACCAGGCGGAGAAATAAGCCGGGTTCCCGCTCTTGAACAGACCATACCAGGTGTCCAATCTGGCGGGGTGGTACAGCTGCAGCTGCTTGAATATTTCGCATGCGAATTCCAGCGCCCCCGCCGACGAGGCGGTGATCAGCCTCCCGTCGGTCACGGCGAGCTGCTCCAGATAGAGGGCGCTTCCGAGGTAACGCGAGGGCCGCAAGTACTCCGGCGAATTGCTGGTGTGTCGCATCACGTCCAGTGCGCCGGCATGGGCCAGGCCCAGGGTGGCGCCCCCAATGGCGGCCACGGACACGCCCGAGGCCAGCATGGTGCGGGCCTTCGCCGCCGCCGGCGAGTTCTTGCCGTCGTCCCAGAGACGCCCGCCCGGCAGGATCAGCATGGCGCTTTCTCGAGGATCCAGCTCATCCAGCGTCATGTTGGGCAACAGGGTCAGGCCGCCGGCGGTGACGATGGGCCGGGACTCCTCAGCCACCGTCTTCACGCGGTAGCGGCCCGGGTGCAGTTGATGTTCCGGCGAGTTGATGGCACAGACGGCATAGGCCGGCTCCCAGTCGGACATGTTGTCGAACACGAACAAGTGAACCGTCTGCTGCTTTTCCATGAGGGCCTCCGCTGCGGCGCATGGTCATGAGGGCAATCCGCGCACCTTGGTGATGGGGGTGGCGCAGCCTGCCCGTTGGAGTCGAAAACGGCGAGCACTTGCGCAAACTTTCCTGACGACCAGCGCATGCCGTTTGCTGGCAGTGGGCGAAGGAGCGCCTTATCGGCGCATGCTTCACAATTTGCTTGCCATCCAACGAGGAAGAACCATGCGCCGCAAGTACCCCGTGCTGCCGAAGGTCGTGCCCTTCGCGCCCTTCAAGACGTGGAACGATCTGGCGCTTCGAACGGCCGAGATGCTCGTCGCGTCCGCGCAGGTGATCGGCCACCGCACCGCCCGCATGGCCCGGGCCGGGCCGTCTCCCAACGCACGCGACCGTCGTGAGTTCACGCGCATGGGCACGGAGAAGATCGCCGCCGCCAGCGAGTCCGCATTGGCCATGGGCAAGCATCTCGCCACCATGAACAGCCAGGCGAGCGTGCGCGCGTGGCAGGACTGGGCTGCGGCCTCCACGGCGTGGGCGGCGCTGGCCACCAGCCTCACGCTGCCGCAGGCGCTCGAGCGGCAGGCCGCCCTGGTGGGTCATCTCGCTCGTACTGCCCAATCAGCGGCACGCGCGTCGCAGGCGGCCGCGCATCTGGGGCGGCGCGGGCTGGCTCCGGTGCATGCGCGCGCCACCGCCAACGCGCGGCGCCTCGGCCGAAAACCTTGACTTCGATGACCAAGTCCTCTTGCCGCAGCGGGCCCTCCCCGGGGCCATGACGCAGCAAGGGGAATTGCAGAATGTTTCATGAACGCGTTCGGCAAACTCATTGCGCAACAAGATTGCGCGCACTTGCCTCTTTCGCGGATCAGCAGGCTTGACCGACAGCGCACTCCCAGGTGGTAATGCCCGGTTGGCGATCGGGTGCGTGCCGCTCTGCGTCGACATGCTTTCGATGTGATCCGCTCATGCAGGAGGTTCTGATTTGATCGAGCGATGGCGAGAATGGTGGCGATCGCTTCGGCGACGCATGGGAAGCGACAAGGCATCTCGCGTCATGCCGGCCGACAGTCCACGCATCGAGACGGGGCCTGCCGAGATCCCTTCGCTTCCAGTGCGGTCCGAACCGAGCGCTGCCTCGACGCTCGAGCGAGCTCATGGACCCGCGCCGGCTGCAACACGGCCTGCCTTTCAGAAGCGCGGGCCAGCACAATTCACGCGGGCGGAATTCACCAACCACGCTGGGTCGCGCGCGTACAAGCTGTTCGTCCCCGCCGTGGCTCGCGCACAACCGATGCCCTTGCTGGTCATGCTCCACGGCTGCAAGCAGAACCCTGACGATTTCGCGGCGGGCACCCGCATGAACGAGTTGGCGCAAGAGCACGGGTGGATGGTGCTGTACCCGGGGCAATCGCGTCGTGCCAACCAGATGGGCTGCTGGAACTGGTTCCAGCAAGTCGACCAGACACGCGATGAAGGCGAGCCGTCGATCATCGCGGAGATGACGCGCCTGGTCATCGAATCCCACCCCGTCGATCCGAAGCGCGTGTTCGTGGCCGGACTGTCAGCCGGCGGCGCCATGGCCGCGATCATGGCCACGACGTACCCGGATCTGTACGCGGCGTGCGGCATTCACAGCGGCTTGCCGCACGCCGCGGCCAATGACGTGGTCACCGCCCTGCGCGCCATGAAGCACGGGCCGAGTGCACGCGGCCCGGCGGGATCCGGCGGCGCCTCGCGCAGTGTGCCGACCATCGTGTTCCACGGCGACCTCGACACCACGGTGCACCCGTGCAATGGCGACGAGGTCATCGCGCAGTTGCGCTGGCGCGCGTTCGGGGCCGGCAACGACGAAGCCGTGTTCGAGTCGGTCAGTCGCATGCAGGGCGAATCGCCCGGCGGCCGCGCGTTCACCAGGACCATCCACCGCGATGCCCGAGGTCGAATCGACGCGGAGCACTGGGTCATCCACGGCGCCGGCCATGCATGGTCCGGCGGAAGCAAGGCCGGGTCGTATGCCGACCCGCTCGGCCCCGACGCTTCGCGCGAGATGATCCGATTCTTCAGCGAAACCGTCGAGCGCAACCCAGGCGGGCAACGCATGGCGCAAGACGAATTCCAGTTCGCGCGCGGCGAAGACTAGAGCCCGCCCAGGCGATGCGACGGCGGGCGCCGGCGATGGCCTCGCATGCCCGGCCATCTATACTTTATGCAAAGCATCTGCTTTGCATGAATCGATCGCGTCGACATGCCCTCCGCCCGGATGGCTCTCGATGCCGCGGCAGCAGGACGTGAGGCCAGTCGAGCAGCACGGCAACATGACAATCACCACACGTCCACGGCCCGAGCCATGAACACCAAGCACTCATTTCCTGCACCGGCCCGCGGCCGCGAAGCGCCGTGAGCGGCCCTCACGCGGCGGTGGCCTTCGAGGCCGAATTCATCGAGCGGCTCAAGGAAGTCTTCGAGCAACACATTGTCTTCAATCGACTGCTCGGCCTGCAGATCGACTCGATGACGCCAGAGGGCGTCACCGGTCACATCGACATGCGTCACGAACTGATCGGGCACTTCACCTACCAGCGCCTGCATGGTGGGGTGATCAGCGCCGGACTCGACGCGATGGGCGGTCTGGCCGTGATGGCGGCCATCGGCGCGCGGCACATGGATGAGCCGCCCTTGCAGCGGCTGCACCGCTTCGGCAAGCTGGGAACGATCGACCTTCGCGTCGACTACCTTCGGCCGGCCATCGGCGAGCGCTTCGAGCTGCGCGCGCAAACGATGCGACTGGGCTCGCGCGTGGCGTCCACGCGCATGGAATTCCTGGGCACCGATGGCAAGCTTCTTTCCACCGGCTCCGCGGCCTACATCGTGTCGTAGTCGACCCGAACACGCAGGCTGCATCGCGCGAACGGTGCGCAGTCATGGAACGCGTCGCGCACCGCTGTCGCGGACGACGGGGGGTTCCACGCCAAAGGGTGACAGTACCGAAGGGACGGCGCCGACCGGGCGAGCCCGGCCAAGCGCCGCCCGAGCGACTAACCCCGCCGCGAGCTCAGGCGGCGTCTGACGAAGCGCCGCACGTTGTCGCGACGCGTGAGCAGGAAGGCGAGGACGAACACGGCGCTCGTGGCGAGGGCCGTCACGACCGATGACGTTGCGTTGAGCTGCAGCAGCAGCACGACGCACACCGCACACAGCAGACCGAACGCTATCTGTCGAACCATGGGCCAGCCGCGATCGGTCCAGGCGAGGGCCTGCCTCAGGACATTGCCGCGCGCGCTCGGCGCCACCCCTTCGAATTCAGGGACACGGTAGAAGCGTGGAACGCGACGCCACGGGGCCAGACCGCCCGAGTCATCCAACTCCCCAGGAGCATTCCGCTCCCCCGTGCCCACCCGCTCGCTCAACAGCATGATTCACTCCTCGCGCTCGAACCGAGGTCCAGTGTGGGCGACTCGCTCGGACTTGTGTCGGGACTTCGGCCCCGCATTCAAGGGGAACGTTGCGACCCATCCACCCCCCATTTGCGGGGCCGGGCGGACCGCCTCATGGCGACGTGAATTCGTACACGCACGAAGCCCTCTCCGCATGGTTACAGTTTGTCAACGCCAACATGGCGTGGCGAGGGAAGGGAGTCGGCATGTGGTTCTTTGCACCCCGGGGTCGAAAGTCGACCCGCCCGCATCGGCAGCCCGAGTCCGGCAAATCCGGCGCCGTGGCACAGTGCGGCACGCGGGTGCCGCCAGCGCCGCAGGGCAACTTGACGCCCGATGCGGCACTCTGGTTGGCATCGCTGCCGGCGGACGTTCGCATACGGGCACTGGTCGGGGCCGCCCCCGGCCTGGCGAACGATCTCGCGGCCGCCTGGAAGGACGCATCGGCGACCTCTACGCTGCTCGAGGAGATCCTGCTTGGCGAGGGCTGCGGCGCGGTCCCTTCGCCGATCGTCGACGAATTGCTGCGGCTTCACGCGTATCACATGAGTCGCCGCACCGAGGACGCTCCTGTCACGTCGTGGGAAATGCCCGCACCCGGGCTCGAGGCGTGGTACGCGGCACGGGCCATTTAGCCGGCCGAAGGCCCGCGCGAATTCGAGCGAGCTGCCCTCCCCCCTGTCGAATTCGCGACGTGGCGCGTAGCATGGTGGCATGTCAGATCCTGGCCACCACGATCACGACCACGAGCCCAGCGAACTGGGCGAGATGGACCTGCGCGTGCGCGCACTGGAGACCGTGCTCGCGCAGAAGGGCTACATCGACCCGGCCGCCCTCGACGTCCTGATCGACACCTACCAGACCCGCATCGGTCCGCGCAATGGGGCCCGTGTCGTCGCCCGTGCTTGGTCCGACGCGTCCTATCGCGAATGGCTTTTGCGCGACGCCACGGCGGCCATTGCCTCGCTCGGGTACAGCGGGCGCCAGGGCGAGCACATGCGCGTCGTGGAGAACACACCCGGTCATCACAATCTCGTCGTGTGCACGTTGTGCAGTTGTTATCCGTGGCCGGTCCTCGGCCTGCCACCCACCTGGTACAAGAGCGCTCCCTATCGGGCGCGCGCGGTGCGCGATCCTCGCGGCGTGCTTGCCGACTTCGGCGTGCACCTGCCCGAGGAAACCGAGATTCGAGTCTGGGACTCGACCGCCGAACTGCGCTATCTCGTTCTGCCCATGAGGCCGCCGGGGACCGCCGCGATGGACGAAGCCGCACTCGCAGCGCTCGTCACGCGCGACAGCATGATCGGCGCGGGCCAGGCGCTGGTTCCCGGAATGTCCGCTTCCCGATGACCTACACGAGTCACGCCGATCTCGGCGGCACACTCGGCCGCGTGCCCGTCGTGCCCGAACCCGAGGGCGAGCTTTTTCATGCCGCGTGGGAGCCACGCGTGCTGGCGCTCACCCTGGCCATGGGTGCCACCGGCACCTGGAACCTCGACATGAGCCGCGCCGCACGCGAGACCTTGCCCGAGTACGAGCGACTCGGCTACTACGCGATCTGGCTGGAGGCGCTGTGTGCGCTTCTGCTCGAGCACGGCCTGGTCCACGCAGACGAACTCGCCGCGGGGCACGCCTTTCGCCCGGGGCGACCATTGCCTCGCTGGCTTTCGGCAGACCAGGTGCCGGGCGCGCTCGCCAAAGGATCGTCGACCGAACGTACCATCACCCGGCCCGCACGATTTGCGCCGGGCCAGACGGTGCGAATGCGCGACCTGCCGGCCGAGCACCACACGCGCCTGCCCGGCTATGCGCGTGGCAAGCAAGGAGTGATCGAACGCTTGAACGGCATGCACGTGTTCGCCGACGCCCATGCGCAAGGCGCCGGAGAGGATCCGCAGTGGCTCTACACGGTGGTCTTCGACGGCGCGCAGCTGTGGTCCGAGGCGAGCCGCGGCCTGCGCGTGTCCATCGACGCCTGGGAGCCATACCTGGAGGACGGCTGATGGCGCTGCTCCATGCCGACGGGCCGATCGACTCGCCCGTGTTTCGCGAACCGTGGGAGGCCCACGCCTTCGCGATGGTGCTGTCGCTGCATGAACGCGGCCTGTTCAGCTGGCGCGAATGGGCCGATGCCCTTGGCGCGCAGATCGCTACCGCACAGGCAGGGGGCGACGTGGACCTCGGCGACACCTATTACAGGCATTGGCTGGCTGCCCTGGAAACCGTGGTGGCATCCAAGGGCGCGGCCACGGCCCACGAACTCGCTCGCTGCCGCGATGCCTGGGATCATGCGGCGCAACGAACGACGCACGGCCAACCGATCGAGTTGCGGCCCTCCGACTTCGACCGCGGCTAGGGTAATCGCCAGCGCTTTCCCCGTTATGTACACAACCATGTACGCACTCCCCAACGTGCTCATAGCGTGCTGCGCATTGCCTCTTTGCCGTCGCCGGCACCCCTGAAGGCACCCCCGGATGGCCCGAAACTTCAGCACATAACTGCTCTCAAGAGCTGTTTATGTCCGGTTAGAATGCCCTTGAGGGCTATTTCTTTGACTACAGCCTAGCCCGGCATGCTATCTGTTGGGAGCGCCACCCTTTTTCATCGGTGACCCATGACCGCCCGCAACAAGCTGCTGACTGCACCGCCCTACGCCGTAGAACAGACGCTCAAGCGGCTGGGCGCGAACCTGCGCACGGCACGCCTGCGCCGGAACCTGACGATTGACGACATGGCGGAGAAGATCGGCACAGGAGAGCGCGCCGTTGCAGACGCCGAGAAGGGCAAGCCCTCAACCGGCATCGCCGTGTACGCCGCGATGCTGTGGGCGCTCGATCTTCTCGATCAGGTGGCCGACGTTGCCGCGCCGGAAAAGGACGAGGAAGGCCAGACCCTCGCATTGTCCCGGGAACGGGCACGCGCACGGCCAAAGACGGGACTGGACAATGACTTCTGAAGCCCCAGCCGAGTGCTTCGTCTACATCACCCTGCCCGGGCAGACCGAGCCGGTGACGGCTGGCCGTTTCGCGCTCACGATAGACCGCAGAGGAAGTCCCGAAGGGCGCTTCGTCTATGGCCGCAGCTACCTTGAGCGCCCGAACGCCGTCGCGCTCGATCCTGTCGAGCTCAAGCTCTCACCACGTACTTACTCAACCGCATCGCTGAACGGCGTCTTCGGCGCGCTGCGCGATGCCAGCCCCGACTATTGGGGCCGCCGCGTGATTCAGCGCCATCTCGGCAAGGCGCAGCCGGTCGAGATGGAATACCTGCTGTACTCGCCCGATGACCGTGCGGGTGCGCTTGGCTTTGGCCTCAACCAGACTCCACCAGCCCCCAAGCGCACGTTCAACCAGACCCTTGATCTTGCGAAGGTCCAGGCCATCGCGGATTCCATCGTCGCCGACGATGATCGTCATGATGGTGATCGCGCTGCTACAGGTGCTGCTGATCATGATGATGATCGCGACCAGGTTGAGAAGTTGATGGTGATCGGCACCTCGATGGGCGGCGCGCGGCCAAAGGCCGTCGTCGAAGACGAGGCAGGCCTATGGATCGCAAAGTTCAACCGCCCCGACGACGCTTGGAACAGCGCGCGGGTCGAGCACGCGATGCTGATCCTCGCAAGGGCCTGTGGCCTGACCACAGCGGAAAGCCGCGTCGTCGAAGTTGCCGGGCGCGACGTTCTGCTGGTCAAGCGCTTCGACCGCGAAAAGACGCAAGCCGGATACCTGCGTGCCCGAATGATCTCCGCGCTGACTTTGCTGCGCACGGAAGACACCTACCAGTCTCGCGACAAGTGGTCCTATGTGCTGCTGGCCGAAGAGGTCCGACGCGTCTGCGCGGACCCGGCGCAAAACGCTGCTGAGCTGTTCCGCCGCATGTGCTTCAACGCGCTGATCTCGAACATCGACGATCACCCGCGCAACCACGCGCTGATTGCAAAGGAAGTCGGAGTGGAAGCTCTCGCCAGCCTATGACCTGACCCCGGCAGTGCCGGTCAGCATGGAGCGGCGCGATCTGGCATTGGAATGTGGCGACGCTGGCCGCTTCGCGAACGCGGCCAACCTGCTCTCGCAAAGCGCGCGCTTCCTGCTCGAACCCGGTCAAGCCACCGCCATGATCGACACGATGGAAGCACAGGTGCGCAATACCTGGTACGCCACGGCGCGCGCTGTTGGTGTCTCCGGGCGTGATTGCGAAGTCATCGCACGGGCCTTCGCCTATCCCGGCTTTCGTCAACCTCCGGTGGACGCAGGTGCCCGCCGATGACGACAGAGCGGGTCCTCGAATTCCTTGCAGAGGCGAAGGCATGTGACTGACCCTTGGGCCGAAGCGGTGCTCTACGGCATCGGCACCGCCGGTTGGCTGTTCCTGTTGACCGGAACCTTCGTCATCGATCCCTTCAACCTGTTCTTCCGCGGGGCGAACCTTCGCCGCGGCGGTCATTCCGGGCGCGGGCCTATAGTGTCGGCCTTCTCTTCGCGAGCTCATTGCGCCGTGGCACTCAAATCGACCATCTTCAAGGCGAATCTGCAGATTGCGGACATCGACCATGGCTACTACGCCGACCACGCCCTCACCTTGGCCCGCCATCCCAGCGAGACCGACGAGCGCATGATGGTTCGCCTGGCCGCGCTGGCCTTGAATGCGCATGAATTGCAGACGCTGTGCAAAGGCGATGCGACCCTGGCCTTCGGCGCAGGGCTGTCCTCGCCGGACGACCCCGATGTCTCGCTCACCGACTTCACCGGCCGAAAACGCTTGTGGATCGAAGTCGGACAGCCCGAGGACAAGCCCCTGGCACGCGCCTGCAGCCAGGCCGATGCGGTGCGCGTGTACGCGTTTCATCATGCTTCGCCCGTGTGGTGGCGCGGCATCGAGAACAAGCTCAGCCGGCTGGACAAGCTCTCGGTGTGGCGATTCGACGCCGACGGCACTCAGGCGCTCGCGGCGCTGGCCGAACGCACGATGCAACTGCAGGCCACGGTGCACGACGGCGCACTCACGATCAGCAGCGGCGCAGGCAGCGTTCACCTGGAGCCCGAACGATGGAAGTGAAGGCGACTCACCCCGGGCTCAGGGGCCCGGCAGGTTCGCCATGGCCTCACCCAGCCGAATCGGCCTGTCGGGTGCCCAGTCGGGATTGAAGCGAAGGTCGCCCTTCGGGAACAGCAGCACGACGGTCGAGCCGAGCAGGAAGCGGCCCATCTCCTCGCCCTTCTTCAACGCGACATCGCGGTCTTCGCCGTAGTGCCAGTCGCGGACCTGCCCCGATCGCGGCGGCGTCACCACACCGTGCCACACGGTGGCCACGCTCCCCACGATGGTCGCGCCGACCAGCGTCATCACGAACGGACCGTGTGGGCCGTCGAACAGGCAGACCACCCGCTCATTGCGGGCGAACAAGCCCGGCACGCCGCGCGCGGTCTGCGCGTTCACCGAGAACAGGTCGCCCGGCACGTGGACCATGCGGCGCAGGCGTCCGTCGCAGGGCATGTGAACCCTGTGATAGTCGCGCGGACTGAGGTACAAAGTGGCGAAGCTGCCATGCTCGAATCGAGCGGCCAGCGCTTCGTCTCCGCCCACGAGCGCGGTGGCGGTGTAGTGATGTCCCTTGGCCTGCACGAGCCGGTCGCGGTCCATCGCGCCGAAGCGGCTGATCGAGCCGTCCACCGGGCAGACGAGATCTGCCTGGGCAAGCGGACGTGATCCGGACCTGAGCTCGCGGGTGAAGAAGTCGTTGAAGCTGGCGTACTTCGCCACGTCCGGTTCGGACGCCTCGGTCATGTCGACGCCGTAGCGGTTCACGAAGGCACGGATCACGGCGGTGGTCATGCGCCCGGCGCGGGCGGATGCCAGCCGGCCCATCAATTCGGTGAGCGCGACCTTCGGATAGAGATACTGCGGCAGGACGGCGAGACGGTCGGACACGGGTCGCAAAGGAGAAGCCTGGGAGAGCACGGAGTGTATCGGCGAGGCCTCGAGGTGCTTGCCGGATGGGACCCTGCGCGCAACCGTCGCCACGGGCATGGCGATCCGGGCAGCCCGCGTATCATCGTGCACGCCGAACGGCCCCTGGCACGAGGCCGGGCATGCAGGCGTCGGGCCCTCGTGGCCTGCAACCGGCCTGGCTCGGTGCGCGCCCGTCGCGGGCGCGACCATCAGTCCTTCAGCTCGCCGAGCGTCACCACCTGCTTGTGCGTCTTGCCGGCGCTCCAGACCGTGAGCGTGACGTGATCGCCGGGCTGGTAGCGTTCGAGTTCGTTGAGCAGATCATCGAAGTCCTTCACCGGGCGGCCGTCGATGGCCGTGATGACGTCGCCTGCCACGATGCCCGTCCCGCTGCCGCGGCGGAACGGCTTGAGCCCGGCATGCGCAGCCGGCCCGCCAGGGGCGACGCGCACGATGGCCACGCCATCGGGCAGGTGAAGCGCCTCGCCCAGCGCGTCCGGGCCGGCGCCGACGCCGAGCGTGGGACGGGCGATGTGCCCGTCGCGAATGAGCGCCGGCACGATGCGGTTGACCTCGTCCACCGGAATGGCGAAGCCGATGCCTGCGCTCGCGCCCGAAGGACTCGCGATGGAGGTGTTCACGCCGATCAGGCGGCCGGCCGAATCCAGCAGAGGGCCGCCCGAGTTGCCTGGATTGATCGCTGCGTCCGTCTGGATCACGTTGCGGATCGTGCGGCCCGTCACGGATTCGATCTCGCGGCCGAGTGCGCTGACGATGCCGGTGGTCAGCGTCTGGTCCAGGCCGAAGGGATTGCCGATGGCATACGTCTTCTGCCCCACCCGCAAGTCATGGCTCGATCCGACCGCGATCGGGGGCAGCTTGGAGGCGGGCGCCTCGATCTTCAGGACCGCCAGGTCGCGGTCGGGGAACACGCCCACCAGTTCGGCCTTGTAGGTCGACTGGTCTGCCAGGGTGACGCGGGCGCCGCTGGCATCCTGGATGACGTGGAAGTTCGTGACGATATGGCCCTTGTCGTCCCAGACGAAGCCGGTGCCGGTGCCGCTGGGCACCTGCTGGACGTTCAGCGTGAACAGATCACGCTCGGCCGACAGCGCAGTGATGTGCACCACCGACGGCGATGCAGACTTGAACACCGCGATGTTGTTGACCTCTTCCGCGTCGAGCGGGCCGCGACCGGCCACCGCGCGAGGCGGTGCAGGCGTGCGCGCCCACGCAGGACCGCCCGCCAGCGCCGCGGCGGCGCAAAACGCCAGGACCTGCATGGCAGCGCGGGCCGCCGAAAAAAAGGGAAAGTCGGGCATGGACCGAACCGCTGCACCGTGGAAGCCGCGATGATAAGTGCGCCGCACCGGCCCGGGGGCGTGCAACGACTCGCGGCTTGCGCGACACTGCCGACCATGCCAACTTCCGCATGCACTTCGCCGTGCGTCGCGGTGCCCCATGCCGGGCACGGAAAATGCCGATGGACAGGGCCGTGAGCGCATCGGGCACTGCAGTGAACGAGAACCGAACCGACACCGAGATCACGGGCCGCTTGCGGCGCCCCGACGACCGTGCGCGAGTGAATGGATGATGATCCGCTGGCTTCGCGCTGAACACGACCGGCTTCCCGATACGCGGCTCGCACTGCCTGCCGACTCCGACGCGCCGGGCCTGCTTGCCGCCGGCGGCGAACTCACCCCCGAACGGCTCGCGGAGGCCTACGGAAAAGGCGTGTTTCCCTGGTACAGCGACGGCCAGCCGGTGCTGTGGTGGTCACCCGACCCGCGCATGGTGCTGATGGTCGACGAATTCAGGCTCTCCCGTTCGCTTCGCAAGACGATCGCCCGCTTCGTGCGCACGCCGGGCTGCGAGATCCGCATCGACGCGGCCTTCGACCGGGTCATCACGGCCTGCGCGGCCACGCCGCGCGAGGGGCAGTCGGGCACATGGATCGTTGCGGAGATGGTCGATGCCTATCGGCAATGGCATCGTCTGGGCGCGGTGCACAGCGTCGAGACCTGGATCGGCGGCGAACTCGCCGGCGGCCTGTACGGCGTGAGCCTGGGCCGCATGTTCTTCGGCGAGTCTATGTTCACGCACCGGACGGACGCGTCGAAGATCGCGCTGGCGGCGCTCGTGTGCTTCTGCCGCGAGCATGGCATCGCCATGGTCGACTGCCAGCAGCGCACGAATCACCTGGCTTCGCTCGGCGCGCGCGAAATCGCACGCGGTGAATTCGAAGAACGCCTGGCCCTCAGTCTAGGGGCGACGCCGCCGCGCGATTGGACCTATCATCCGGCGATGTGGCGGCACCTCCTCGCCCGCGAGGCGGATGCCGCGGCGCCCAAGGAAGCTGGCCCGTGACTCACCCGAAAGAACTTCCGCTCGCTTCGCTGCAGTTCTATGCCACGGCCCCGTACCCGTGCAGCTATCTCGAGGGCCGCTTGGCGCGTTCGCAGGTGGCCACGCCCAGCCACCTGATTCACGCCGACGCCTATTCCGGCCTGGTCGCCAACGGCTTCCGGCGCAGCGGCATGTTCACCTACCGTCCTTACTGCGACGGCTGCCGCGCCTGCGTGCCGCTGCGCGTGCCGGTGGCCTCGTTCGTGCCCAACCGCAGCCAGCGCCGCGCCTGGAAGGCGCACTGCCAACTGCAGGCCCGCGTGCTGCGGCTGTGCTTCGTGCCCGAGCACTATCAGCTCTACCTGCGCTACCAGGCCGGTCGCCACAGCGGCGGCGGCATGGACCACGACAGCATCGACCAGTACACGCAATTCCTGCTCCAAAGCCGGGTGAACTCCCGGCTGGTGGAATTCCGCGAGCGCCGGCCCGACGGCGGCGTGGGTGCGCTGAAAATGGTCTCCATCCTCGACATCCTCAACGACGGCCTGTCGGCGGTCTACACGTTCTACGAGCCCGAGCCGCACCGCAGCTACGGCACCTACAACGTGCTCTGGCAGATCGAGCAGACGCGCATGCTGAAGCTGCCCCACGTGTACCTCGGCTACTGGATCGGACAAAGCGGCAAGATGGCCTACAAGGCGCAGTTCCGCCCGCACGAGCAGCTCGTCGACGGCCAGTGGGTGCGCATGGATCCGCGCGCGGACGACGACTGACTCCCCCCGCGCCCGAAACGCAGCGCTGCGTTCAGACGGCCCGCGCGAGCCGCTCGAAGCCGACGGCCTCGGCCACCGAATCGCCCAACGCCAGGCATGCAGTGATGCCCGGCGATTCGATCCCGAAGAGGTTCACCAGGCCTTGCACGCCGTGGTCGTGCTGACCTTGCAGGACGAAGTCGCCGGCAGGCTCGCCTGGCCCCGTCAGCTTCGGCCGCACGCCGCTGTACGCCGGCTGCAATGCGCCATGGGGCAACTGCGGCCAGTAGCTTCGGATGGCGCGGACGAACGCGTCGGAACGCGAGGCATCGACGCGGTAGTCGATGTCGTCGGGTGTGGCCGGCGAGATCCATTCGACGTCCGGACCGAAGCGTGCCTGTCCTGCGAGGTCGAGCGTGAGGTGCACGCCGAGTCCGCCCTCTTCGGGCATCGGGTAGATCAGGCGCGAGAACGGCGACCGTCCGGCGAGCGCGAAATAGTTGCCCTTGGCGAAATGCGCGCCCGGCACATGCACCGCAGCGAGCCCGTCCATGCGGGATGCCACGGAAGGCGCCCACAGCCCGGCGGCATTGACGACCACCCTCGCGGCCAGGGACATCGGGTCGGCACCGCCCACCTCGACCACATGGCGAGCATCCCCCAGATGGATGCGCTCGGCCGCAGACCGCAGCGCCACTGCGCCCCCGGCCGACTCCAGGTCGCCCCTGAGCGCGAGCATGAGGCCGTGCGTGTCGACGATGCCGGTCGATGGCGAGAGCAGCGCGCGGTCGGCGCGCAGCGCAGGCTCCAGCGCATGCAGCTGCGCATCGTCCAGCGGCTGCAGATCGTCCACGCCGTTGCGTGCCGCCTGTGCCGCGATCACCTCGAGCCTGACGCCCTGCTGCAAACCCTGCGCGACCAGCAGCTTGCCGCAGCGCGAATGGGCCACGCCGTGCGACGCGCAATAGGCGTAGAGCATGCCGCGCCCGCGCACGCACAGCCGCGCCTTCCACGTGCCCGTCGGGTAGTACAGGCCCGCGTGGATGACCTCGCTGTTGCGTGAGCTGGTTGCCGTTCCGATGGCATCCGCACGCTCGAGCACGACGGTGTCCAGCCCGCGCTGCGCCAGCGCACGTCCCACTGCAAGGCCGACCACGCCGGCACCCACGACGACCGCATCGATGGAATCCATGCCCGGATTCTGGCGCAGCGCACCATGTCGCACAGCCGTGCGCCGCGTCGTCGCCGACACAGGGTCTACCCCAATGCAGCGCGAGGTGATCGCCGCAGAATAAGGTTTCCCTGCCGCGAGCCGCCTGCGCTCGTGCACGCCCTCTACGCTTCACCTCACCACCATGACCCACCCCAGCTTCCTCGAGGCCCGCGACTTCCTTCTTCGGCACCGCGACGACTACGACACCGCGTATCGCGATTTCCGATGGCCGGTGCTCGAGCACTTCAACTGGGCGCTCGACCATTTCGACGTCATGGCGCGCGGCAACGACCGGCCTGCGCTGCACATCGTCGGGGAGGACGGCAGTGAAGTGCGCCGCAGCTTCAGCGAGATGGCGCGGCGCTCGTCGCAGGTGGCCAACCACCTGCGCGGCCTGGGCGTGAAACGCGGCGACGCCATCCTGTTGATGCTCGGCAACGAGCTGCCGCTGTGGGAGACCATGCTCGCGGCGATCAAGCTCGGCGCCGTCCTCATTCCCGCCACGTCGCTGCTGACCACCGAGGACCTGCGCGACCGCATCGAGCGCGGCCACGTTCGCCACGTCGTGACGGCCAGCAGCCAGGCCCAGAAGTTCGCGCCGCTGCCCGGCGACTACACCCGCGTGAGCATCGGTGCAGCGGTGCAGGGATGGTCGCGCTTCGAAGACGCCGAGCAGGCGTCGCCCGACTTCGAGCCGGACGGCCCGACACCGGCCGACGACCCGTTGCTGCTCTACTTCACGTCGGGCACGACCTCGAAGCCCAAGCTCGTGCTGCACACCCACCAGAGCTATCCGGTGGGACACCTGTCGACCATGTTCTGGATCGGCCTGAAGCCGGGCGACGTGCACCTGAACATCTCGTCGCCGGGCTGGGCCAAGCATGCCTGGAGCTGCTTCTTCGCGCCGTGGAATGCGGGCGCGTGCATCTTCATCTACAACTTCGCGCGCTTCAACGCCCAGGGCCTGCTCGCCGCGCTGGAGAAGCACCGCGTGACCAGCCTGTGCGCGCCACCCACCGTGTGGCGCATGCTGATCCAGGAAGACCTGGCCGCACATCGCGGGCGTCTGCACCTGCGCGAACTGATCGGCGCGGGCGAACCGCTGAACCCCGAGATCATCGAGCAGGTGAGAAACGCATGGGGCATCACCCTGCGCGACGGGTACGGCCAGACGGAGACCACCGCGCAGGTGGGCAACCCACCGGGTCAGCAGGTCAAGCCCGGCTCGATGGGCCGGCCGCTGCCCGGCTACCGCGTGGCGCTGCTCGACGTGGACGGCAAGCCCGCCGACGAAGGCGAGGTGTGCCTGGACCTGGCCGCGCGTCCGCTGGGCCTGATGGCCGGCTACCAGGACAGCGAGAGCCAGAACATCCAGGCGATGCGCGACGGCTACTACCACACGGGAGACGTCGCCGCACGCGACGCCGACGGCTACATCACCTTCGTGGGCAGGGCCGACGACGTGTTCAAGGCGTCCGACTACCGCATCAGCCCCTTCGAGCTCGAGAGCGCCCTGATCGAGCACGATGCAGTCGCCGAGGTCGCCATCGTGCCCAGCCCCGACCCCCTGCGACTGGCGGTCCCCAAGGCCTACGTGATCCTGGTGGCCGGCGCGCAGGCCGGGCCCGTCCTGGCCGAAGACATCTTCAGGTTCTGTCGCTCGCGGCTGGCGGCCTTCAAGCGGGTGCGCCGGCTCGAGTTCGTCGAAGAGTTGCCCAAGACGATCTCCGGCAAGATCCGACGCGTGCAACTGCGCGCGCAGGAGACGCAGCGACAGGCCGGCGGGGAACGCGGGGAGAATGAATTCCGGGACGAGGACTTCCCTGGACTGCGCGGCGGCGAAGGCTGACGGCGGATGGCGGACGACGCATCCGTCCTCGCGGCGCCCGCAGGACCACGCACCCGTCCTCGAGGCTCCCGCAGGACGACACGCCCGTGCTCGCTGCGCCGCAGTCCGATGCGATGAAGTCGCTCAGGCTGCGGCCGCGTGCACCGGCCGCCCCTGCACCGCCAGGTCGCCGCTTCGACCCTCCACGGCTCCGGTCGCCACGATGCACTTCGGGAGCGCCTGGCCGTCCAGCGCCGCTGCCGCATCGCCCAGGCTCACCAGCACGTGGCCCTGGGCCTTCCAGCCGGCGATCAGGCGCTCGAAGCACGGCAGCAGCTTCTGCCCTTCGAGCTCCGCGTGCAGCGTGTACACATGCAGACCGGCGCCGGTGTCCGTGGCCTCCATGACCGGGCGGTGCACGCTGCGTTCGTCCCAGCCGTCGCGGCCGAGCAGTTCGTCGAGCGTGGGCAAGGTGGTAGGCAGTTGCAAGGGGCCGAGAATCTCGCCACGGCCATCGACGGGGAAGTACGGCGACGTGCCGCGCGTGTCGGACGCCAGGGTGTAGCCGAGCTCGGATTCCAGCCGGTAGGCGTCTTCGTTCATCTGCCAGCCGGCGGCGCCGTGCACGCGTGGGCCGCTGGCCGAAGACCTCGGCGTAGCGGTCGGTGGCGCGGGAGAGTTCGCGACGCGTCCAGCGTTCGCCGGCCTGCGCGACGCCGTCCTGCCAGCGCACGTGGTCCCAGGTGTGCACGCCCGTCTCGTGGCCGGCGCGCGCCACGGCGCGCAGCGTGGCCGCCTCGCGCCGCCCGATGTCGGGACCCGGCAGCAGCGTGCCGTACAGCAGCGTGCGCAGGCCGTAGTGCTCGAGCACGGACGTGCGCGCGACCTTGCCGAAGAAGCCCGGCCGCAGCGCGCGCCGGATGGCGCGCCCGGTGTGGTCGGGCCCCAGGCTGAACAGGAAGCTCGCCCGTGCGCCTTCGCGCTCGAGCAGCCGCAACAGGGCCGGCACGCCTTCGCGCGTGCCGCGCCACGTGTCGACGTCGACCTTCAGTGCAATGCGCGCCACGCGTGCCGCGACCGCGTCAGTCGTTCAGGTGGCGCGCGGTCTCGAGCTCGCCCTGGTAATGGTCGAACAGCCGCTCCAGCGCCTGGCGCATCGCCACGCGCGGTGTCCAGCCGAGGTCGCGCCGCGTGTTCTCGATCGAGGGCACGCGCCGCTGCACGTCCTGGTAGCCGCGGCCGTAGTAGTCGCCGGAAGACGTGTCGCGCAATTGCACTCGGGCCGCGTGCTCGCGGTATTCCGGGCGCTGCGCGGCCATCTCGAGCATGAGCTGCGCGAGTTCGCGCACCGACAGGTCGTTCTCGGGATTGCCGATGTTGTAGATGTTCCCGTTCGCGCGGCCCTCGTGGTTGGCAAGGATGCGCACGAGCGCGTCCATGCCGTCGCTCACGTCGGTGAAGCAGCGCCGCTGCGCGCCGCCGTCGACGAGCTGGATGGACTCCCCGCGCACGATGTGGCCGAGGAACTGCGTGATCACGCGGCTCGCTGCCTTCCTTGGCGGTGTGCAGGCTGTCGAGCCCCGGCCCGATCCAGTTGAAGGGTCGAAACAGCGTGTAGCTCCAGACCCTGCTGCTGCCCGTAGGCGTGCGATCACCCGGTCGAGCAGTTGCTTGGCGCAGGCGTAGATCCAGCGCGGCTTGTTGATCGGGCCGTAGACAAGGCTGGAGTTCTCGGGGTCGAAGCTCTCGTCGTCGCACATGCCGTAGACCTCGCTCGTGCTCGGGAACACCACGCGCTTGCGGTACTTCACGCAGTGGCGGACGATGGGCAGGTTGGCCTCGAAGTCGAGTTCGAACACCCGCAGCGGCTCCAGCACGTAGGTGGCCGGCGTGGCGATCGCCACGAGCGGCAGCACGACGTCGCACTTGCGCACGTGGTATTCGATCCACTCCTTGTTGATCGTGATGTCGCCCTCGAAGAAATGAAACCGCGGGTGATCGAGCCACGGCGCGACGCGGTCCGACAGCATGTCCATGCCGTACACCTGCCAGTCGGTCGTTTCGATGATGCGTCGCGTCAGGTGGTGGCCGATGAAGCCGTTGACGCCGAGGATGAGGACTTTGAGCATGGCAGTGGATATGGCGGGGCCGGGATTTCAGGTGTCCGGCGTCAGGCCGGCCCGGCCTGGTCCGAACGGAAACGATGCCGCATCGAGCGGCTGTGCCGTCGATGCGTCGCGGCGAGCACCTGGAGACATTCTCCGTCGGCAGCCTGCAGCCTCAGCCCGCCGTCATGGCAGGTCAGGCAGAAGCGATCGCCGCGGCACGGCGCAAACGCCGGGCAGCCGGCGCGTGCGCGCCACCACGATGCGCCGGCCAGCCGGCATCGAAGAAGGCGCCGGGGTATCCGGTGGCGCCACGGCGCGCACGAGGTCGTGGATCTGCTTCGCGCCGGCGCGTCGCCGGGATGCGCCCGTCCTCGGGGCGGCGACCGCCGAAGTACTGCCCGGGCACATGCTCCTGCGGCGTGAGCCGCGCCGTGCCGTCGACGAGCCGCGGCGCGCAGCGCCACATGACCGATCTCGGCGGCCAGCGTGACCTTGTCGAAGACCTCGCCGCGCGGTGTCGTCCTCGAGGATGGGCACCGCGCACTGGTCGACGATCGCGCCGTGGTCGGGCTTCACGTCCATCACGTGCAAGGTGGCGCCGGTCTCGCGCTCGCCGTGCAGGATGGCCCAGTTCACGGGCGCGCGGCCACGGTAGCTGCGGCAGCAGCGAACCGTGCATGTTGAAGGCGCCTCGCCGCGGCAGCGCCGAGCAGCTCGGCCGCGAGCATCTGGCGGTAGTAGAAGCAGAAGAGGAAGTCGGGCGATGCGTCGCGCACGCGCGCGACGACCTCGGCCGGCATTGCGCGTCGTCCGGCGCGATGCATGGCAGGCCGTGGTCCGCCGCCGTGCGCGCGACGCTGTCGAACCAGATCGCCTCCGAGCGGGTTGTCGGCGTGCGTGACGACCAGCCGCACGTCCACGCCCCGCGTCGAGCAGCGCCGCAGGCAGCGAACGCCCACGTTGTGATAGGCGAAGACCACGGCGCGGGCAGGCGCGGGCACTCAAGGCTTGCGCTCCAGGATCGCGCTGATCACGTAGCGCGGGCGCGCCCGCACCTCCTGGTAGATGCGCCCGATGTATTCGCCCAGCATCCCGATGCCGAACAGCGCCAGGCCGATGAGCAGGAAGGCGATCGCGAACAGCGTGAACAGGCCGCCTTCTTCCGGGCCGATCACGATGCGCCGCCCCACGAGCAGCAGCACCAGCAGCGCTGCGCCCACGCGACACGGCCATGCCCAGCATCGAGAACCCTGCAGCGGCACCACCGAGAAAGCCGGTGACGAGGTCGAAGTTCAGCCGGATGAGGCTGTACAGCGAGTACTTGGATTCGCCCGCATGCCGCTCCTCGTGGCCGACCTCGATCTCGGTCGGCGTGCGCGCGAACTGGTAGGCCAGTGCGGGGATGAAGGTGTTCATCTCGCCGCATTGGTTGATCAGGTGGACGATGTTGCGGCTGTAGGCGCGCATCATGCAGCCCTGATCGGTCATCTGGATGCGCGTGATGCGTGCGCGCAGCCGGTTCATGCTGCGGCTGGCCACGCGGCGCCAGGCCGAGTCCTTGCGCCGCCGGCGGATCGATCCGACATAGTCGTGCCCCTCGTCCATCGCGGCGAGCAGGCGCGCGATGTCCTCGGGCGGGTTCTGCAGGTCGGCATCCAGCGTCACCACCCTGTCGCCGCGCGCATGCTCGAAGCCGGCGAGGATGGCGCGATGCTGGCCGAAATTGCCGTTGAAGAGGATCACCCGCGTCACGTCGGGTCGCTGCTCGAACTGCGCGGCCAGCAGCTGCGCCGAGCGATCGCGGCTGCCGTCGTTGATGAAGATGAGTTCGTAGCGCACGCCCAGCGCGTCCAGCGCCGGGTAGAGCCGCTCGAACAGCGCGGGCAGGCCGGGCTCCTCGTTGTAGACAGGCATCACGACGCTCACCGAGATCGCGTCGGCCGCTTCGGAAAGCCACGCCGCGGCCGGATTGCCGCTCAGGTCCACCGCATCGCGCCCGGTCATCATCGCGCCGCCCCGCCCCGCCGCATGACGCGCCGCACCGCGTCGCAGACGCGCTCGACATCGGAATCGGCCATCGCCGGGAACAAGGGCAGCGTCACGATGGTCCGCCCGATGCGCTCGGCGTGCGGAAAATCGCCGTCGCGAAAGCCGAGCTCGCGGTACAGCGAGAACAGATGCATGGCCGGATAGTGCACTCCCACGCCGATGCCTTCGGCGCGCATGGCATCGAGGAACGCGCCGCGGCTCATGCCGCCCTCGGGCAGGAGAGGCTGGAACATGTGCCAGTTGCTGCTCTCGAAATCGGCGGGCGGCAACTCGAAACCGAGGTCGCGCGGGAAGCAGTCGAAGTAGCGCCGCGCCAGCGCCACGCGGCGCGCGTTGAAGGCGTCCAGCCGCCGCAATTGCCCGAGCCCGATGGCCGCGGCCACGTCGGTGAGGTTGGCCTTGCCGCCCAGGAGGTCCACGTCCATCTCGCCGTCGGGAAAGCGCGTCACGCCCTGAAGACGCAGGCGCTCGAAGCGCTCGGCCTCTTCCTCGCTGTTCAACACCAGGCAGCCGCCCTCGGCGGTGGTCATGTTCTTGTTGGCGTGGAAGCTGAACGAGACGAGGTCGCCGAAAGTGCCGAGTTCGCGGCCGCCCCAGCGCGCACCCATCGACTGCGCGGCATCTTCGATCACGCGCAGGCCGTGGCGGCGTGCGGTAGTGTAGAGACGGTCGCGGTCGGCCGGAAGGCCGGCGAGGTCCACCGGCAGCAGCGCCACCGAGCGGGAGGTGATGGCGGAATCGACAGCGTCGGGATCGATGTTGCGCGTGGCCGGATCGACGTCGGCGAACACCGGCTTCGCGCCCACCGAGAGAATCACGTTGCCCGTCGCCACCCACGACAGCGGCGTGGTCACCACTTCGTCGCCCGCGCCGACACCGACCAGGCGCAATGCCATCTCGAGCGCCGCCGTGGCCGAACTGGCCAGGCGAACCGGCCGTCCGCCGAACCGCGCCGACAAGGCCGCCTCGAGCGCCTTGCACCGCGGACCGGTGGTGATCCAGCCGGAACGCAGCACCTCGCCGACGTCGGCGATGGTCTCCTCGTCGATCGAGGGCCGCGTGAATGGGAGGAACGGCACGGAGCTCATGTCTGCCCCTCGGCCGACGAAGACGTCGGCCGATCCCCCAAGGGGATGCGGGCCGGCTTGGGAGCGGCCCGGCGCTCGGCCCGCCATGTCTGCCCCTCGGCCGACGAAGACGTCGGCCGATCCCCCAAGGGGATGCGGGCCGGCTTGGGAGCGGCCCGGCGCTCGGCCCGCCATGTCTGCCTCTCGGCCGACGAGTGTGCCGGCCGGTCCGCCAAGGGAAAGCGGGCCGGCTCGGGCGCGGCGCGGCGCCCGGCCCTCGACAAGCAGGTTGACACAGGATGTTTCATGCCGTGGCCCCCGAACGCGCGACCAGCGTCACGCCGACCAGGATGACCGCGATGCCCAGCCATCGCTGCACCGAGACCACCTCGCCGAACAACCACATCGCGAGCAGCGCGTTGACCACATAGCCGACCGAGAGCATCGGGTAGGCCATGCTGACGTCCACGCGCGACAGCGCGACGATCCAGACCACCACCGACAGCGCGTAGCAGGCGAGCCCGCCCAGGACGCCCGGATGCAGCGCAAGCACCGGCGCGGCTCGCTGCAGCGCGCTCCAGCCGGCGATGGGGCCCACGGCGGCGGCACCGGCCTTCAGCATCAGTTGCGCCACGGCATTGAGCAGCACGCCGGACAGGACGATGAGCAGATCGGTCAACTTCATGCAGCAGGGCTCCGGGAGTCAATCTGCCATTGTCGCGCCCGCGGGCGATCAAGGCTTCACCACGGCCAGGCGCCGGGCATCTTCGTAGACCACCCGCATGGCAAGGCCGCGCTCGCGCAAGGTCCGGTAGGTGGATTTCGACATGTACGCCGCGGCGCGCGGCTCGCGGCGCCAGCGGTCGACGAAGCCGTCCAGATCGTGGATCCATCGTTGCGGGTCGCGCGCCTCGCCGAAGGCGAATTCGTCGTGGTAGTCGACCAGAATGACCGGGCGCCCGAGGTAGAACGGCAGCGTCTGGTCGTACGACTGCACAGAGAACACCGGCGTGCCGGCGTCGATCGCGGGTGCAAGGCGTCGCACGATGGCATCGCTGCTCTTGAGCTGGCCATACGCATCGTGCGAGGTCAGCAGCACCAGCGTGGCGGCCAGGTGCGCACAGGCCACCACACCCAGCGCCGCGGTGGACCGGCCGCGACGCTGCAGGGCCCAGGCCACGCCGACGCCGGCAAGAAAAAGCACCGCGCCGATGGCGGCGCCCCAGGCCAGCGACTGCACGGCCTCGAGCGGCGTGTCGGCATTGGCCAGCCGCCCGGCGAACGGTGCCGCCAGCAGTGCCGCGAGCCAGAGCGCGGCCGGCGCGAGCAGGTGCCAGCGCAGCGAGTCGGCGCCGAGGGCGGCCGTGCGCCGGGCGAGAAGCAGCGCCAGGGCCGGGAACATCGGCAGGATGTACGAAGGCAGCTTCGAGCTGGAGGCGCTGAAGAACACGAGCACGAAGAGCGCCCAGGTCACGAGCAGCCCGACAGAGGATTGCGGCTGGTCGCTGCGGCGCACCGTGCGCGGGCGGGCCAGCCAGGGCAGGGTCGTGGTCCAGGGCAGGAAGCCGACCAGCAGGTAGGGCAGGAAGTACCACCACGCTCCCTCGCGCCGGTGCACGGTGGTGAGGTAGCGCTCGAAATGCTCATGCACGAAGAAGAACCATGCGAACCCCGGGTTGCGCATTTCCACGAGCACGAACCAGGGTGCCGCGATGAACAGGAACAAGGCTGTGCCGCGCCACCATTCGAGTTGCCGCCACAGGCCGACATCGCGTCGCCACAGGCTGTGCAGGACGAGCACTGCACCCGGGATGACGATGCCGATCAGCCCCTTGCTCAGCACGGCCAGCGCCATGCCCGCCCAGGCGGCAAGCATCCAGCGCCGCCGCGCACGGCTCGTCAGCAGGCCCGGCTCTGCGACCAGCAGCACGGCGCAAAGCACCAGCGTGAGCGCTGCCGTGAGGCCCGCATCCAGCGACAGGAAATGGCTGTTCAAGACGATCCACGACGTGGATGCCGCAATGAACAATGCATGCCAGCCCGCGCGCTCGCCCCACATCCGCCGGGCGGTGGCCGCCACGAGGACGACCGTCGCCAGGCCGCACAGCCCAGGCCAAAGCCGGGCCGCGAATTCGTTGACGCCGAACACCGCCATGCCGAGCGCCCCGCCCCAGTACTGCAGCGGCGGTTTCTCGAAATAGAGGAAGCCGTTCAGCCGCGGCGTGATCCAGTCGCCCGAATGCAGCATGGCCAGCGACAGCGACGCATAGCGCCCTTCGTCGGCCCCGATCAGCGAGCGCGTGGCGAGTTCGCCCAGCCATACCGTGGCGAACAGCAGCAACGCAAGCGGGCGCAACCATGCGACGGCCCGAACGGCGTGCGGCGCGGAATCGGACATCGAACGGTTCACTCGGGACAGGCAGGTGTGGGCAACAAGAGGCTGCCGATGTTAAGGCCCGAGGTGAAGGGCCGAATTGAAGCGCCAAGTGCTGCGCGCGCTGCGCTCGCCCCGTGCGGCCTTCGCCCCGCCGCCTCGGCTACGCTCGACCCATCCCTCAACGCCGACCTGCCCATGCTCGACATCGCCGCCACCTGCCTCGTCGTCACCGCCTTGCTGGCCTACCTCAACCACCGCTTCATCGGCCTGCCCACGTCGATCGGCGTGATGGTGTCGGCGCTCGGGCTGTCTCTGCTGCTCGTGGTGCTGGACGCGTTCGGCGTCGCGTACGGCCTGCGCGACTACGAGCAGAGCCTGCTGCGCTCGATCGATTTCTCGGACGTGCTGATGCAGGGCATGCTGTCGCTGCTGCTGTTCGCCGGGGCGCTGCACGTGGACCTGAGCGAGTTGCGCGAGTACCGCTGGCAGATCGGTGCGCTGGCCGTGATCGGCACCGCGCTGTCCACGCTGGTGGTGGGCGCAAGCCTGTGGCTGGCCCTGCCATGGATCGGGCTGCCGGTGCCGCTGATCTACTGCCTGCTGTTCGGCGCGCTGATCTCGCCGACCGACCCGATCGCGGTCATGGGCATCCTGAAGTCGGCTGGCGCGCCGAGGAATCTCGAGCTCGTCATCGCCGGCGAATCGCTGTTCAACGACGGCATCGGGGTGGTGATCTTTTCGCTGCTGCTGGGCATGCTGGCCAGCGGCGACGTCCCCACGCTTCGCCATGCGGGCGAACTGCTCCTGCACGAGGCGGGCGGCGGCGTGCTGTTCGGCCTGGTGCTCGGCTACGCGACATTCCGTCTGCTGCGCAGCATCGACCACTACCAGGTGGAAGTGCTCATCACGCTGGCCGCCGTGATGGGCGGGTATGCGCTGGCCAACCGCATGCATGTGTCGGGCCCCCTGGCGATGGTCGTGGCGGGCCTCACGATCGGCAACCATGGACGATCGCTGGCGATGTCGGACATGACGCGCCATCACGTGGACCTGTTCTGGGAACTGCTCGACGAGATCCTCAATGCCGTGCTCTTCGTGCTGATCGGCCTCGAGGTGATCGTGATCCGCTTTCCGTCGGGCATTGCCACGGGCGCGCTGCTGGCTGTCGTGATCACCTTGCTCGCCCGCTGGCTGACCGTGGGGCTGCCCTTCGGAATGTGGCACCGGGCGCTGCGGCTGCCGAAGGGCGCCGGGCGCGTGCTGACCTGGGGCGGCCTGCGAGGCGGGATCTCGGTGGCGCTGGCGCTGTCGCTGCCTGAAGGGCCCGAGCGCGTGACCTTGCTCGCGCTCACCTACTGCGTGGTGATCTTCTCGATCCTGGCCCAGGGGCTGACGATCGGCAAGGTCGTGAGGCGCTCGTTGGCGCGTTGAACGCAATGCCTGAGTCTTCCCCCCCGTTCACATGAGATCCGGTGGACGGCGGATCAACGCCCGGACGACAGCCGCTGGACCACCTGCAGCGCACGTTCGACATTGGTCTGAGGGTCCACCCCGCCGATGGTGGCCGCAATCGTGCCGTCGCGCGCCACGATGAAGGTCGTGCGCTGCGCGAACCCGTGGGGGATTTCCTGGCCGCGCGTGTCCCTGGCTCCGCTCACGGGGCCCGACACCTTGATCTGGAACGCCCGGGCGATGCGCCCGTCGGCATCCGACGCGACTGCGAACTTGCTGGCACAGAACTCGGGATCGACCGAGAAGGCGTTCAGGCGCTCGATGCTGTCGAGCGACACGCCGACCACGCTCGCGCCGGCGGCGACGAACTTCGCATGATCCACGGAGAAGGCATGGGCCTGCACGTTGCATCCTGTCGTGAAAGCCGACGGATAGAAATAGACGACCACCGGTCCCTTGGCGAGATCGTCCTGCAGTGAATAGTTGAACGACTTCCCGGCGAACGACGCCGGCGCGGTGAAGACGGGAGCCATGTCGCCCGGCTTGAGCGCCGCGAGTGCGGACGCGGCAGCGAAGAACCACAGCACGCAAGCCACCGATCGCAGTCTCATGGGCAGGCCTTTCAGTGTCACTGGGAGCGCGAGGAAGCCGTGCACGCCATGCGTGCCGACAGCATTCGCGGCTGCACGCGGCGCGGCGCCGTCGTCCAGGGCCGCAGTATGTGGCCGGCAGCATCGGCATGCCAGCGACATGGGGAGCAGGGCATGGGTCGACAACGGCCTGAACGGATCAGTGCCACGTCCGCCCTCACCGCCCAGGCCGCGATGGCCCGCATGTTCGCGCTGATGGCCACGCTCGATGCGAACACGACCGAATGCGACACCCGGGCGATGATGTGTTTCGTGGACGACGATCCGGCAGCCGATTCATCGCGAATCGGCGCCGTGGGCTATTGCATGAGCGGGCCGTTCGTGATGTGGGCAGCCGCCGCGTTCCCCGAGCGGCTGAGCTGCATCGCGTCGATCCACGGCGCCAACATGGCCACCGACAAGCCTGACTCGCCGCACCGGATGGCCGACCGGATCCTCTGCGAGAGCTACTTCGCGTGCGCCGAGGTCGACAAGTGGGCCCCTCCGGCGGACATCGCAGTGCTGCAGGCGGCACTCGATGACGCGGGTGCTTCGCACCGCATCGAATGGTATCCGGGCGTGGAGCACGGATTCGTGTTCCCGTTGCGCGCCGGCATCTACAACCAGCCGGCGGCGGAGCGCCACTGGGAGCGGTTGTTCTCGTTGTTCGAGCGCACTCTGAAGCGCATGTGCTGAGCTGCCGCCGCGCCGCGATCGCCGCCGGTCCCTATCCGGCCGACCGGCCCGGCGCTAAAGTCGGCAGCCTGACCCCGGACACCGATGCAGTGTCCGCCCGGTCCAGGAGACATCGATGCACGCACGCCAGCAGCAGCACATCCGCAGCGTCATCCAGCTCGCCGCCGAAGGGCGCGTGCCGGCGTCGCTCGATGCGCCCGACGACATCATCCGCGATTCGTGGACACGCTGCGTGCAGCAGTACCGGCTCGACCCATCCCACATGCAGGAGGCAGTCATCCTGCCCCAGCACCTCGTGCGCGAGCATCGCGAGCGCATCGACGACTTCCTTCGCATCGCCCGCCACGGGCTGGAGGCGCTCTACCAGCAGGTGGCCGGCATGGGCTACTGCGTGCTGCTCACCGACGCGCGCGGCGTCACGGTCGACTTCATCGGCGACCTGCACATCGACGCCAGCCTTCGCAAGGCAGGGCTGTACCTGGGCAGCGACTGGAGCGAGCAACACGCCGGCACCTGCGGCGTGGGCACCGCCATCGCCACCGGGCAGGCGCTGACGGTGCACCAGGACGATCACTTCGACGCCACCCACATTCCGCTCACCTGCACCGCCGCACCGGTGTTCGACCCACTCGGCCGGCTCAATGCGATCCTCGACATCTCTGCGCTGACATCGCCGCAGGCCAAGAGCAGCCAGCACCTCGCGCTGCAGCTCGTGAAGGTGTATGCGAGCCGGGTCGAGAATGCCAATTTCCTGCGCTGGTTCCGCAACGACTGGGTCGTGAAGCTGCACCGCTCGCCGGAGTTCGTCGAGATCAGTCCCGACCACCTGCTCGCGCTGGACGAGAGCGGGCGCATCATCGGCCACAACCGCGAGGCACAGCAGCTTCTCGAAGCCGAGGCCGGAACCAACGTGCTCGGCCTGCCCTTCGACCGTTTCTTCAGCGCGCCGTTCGACGAGCTCGGACGCTATGTGCGCTCGGCCCCCGGCGACCGCCGGGCGGTGCGCATGCAGCGAAGCGGTCGCGTGCTGTTCCTGCATGCCGTGCCGCCGCCGCAGCGGCACGCGGTGTCCGCGCTCGCGGTGGCCGAGCCCGGCATCCCGCCGGCGCTCGCGCGGCTGTCGGGCGGCGATCCGCAGCTCGACCGGCAGATCCAGCGCGCGGCGCGCCTGGTGGATACGCCCGTGAGCATCCTTCTGCATGGCGAGACCGGCAGCGGCAAGGAGTATTTCGCAAAGGCGCTGCACGAGGCGAGCCAGCGCCGTGCCAAGCCCTTCGTGGCGGTCAATTGCGCGGCGATCCCGGAGTCGCTGATCGAGAGCGAGCTCTTCGGGCACCTGCCTGGCAGCTTCTCCGGGGCGGCGGCCAAGGGCAAGCGCGGGCTGATCCAGGAGGCCGACGGCGGCACGCTGTTCCTCGACGAGATCGGCGACATGCCGATGCCGCTGCAGGCGCGACTGCTGCGCGTGCTGGCCGAGCACGAGGTGCTGCCGGTGGGCGCGACGAGACCCATCGCGGTCGACATCCGCGTCATCGCCGCGACCCATTGCGACCTCGAAGCGCTGGCGCGCGCGGGCCGCTTCCGCGACGACCTGTTCTACCGGCTGGCGGGTGCACACCTGCAGTTGCCGCCTCTGCGCGAGCGCCACGACCTGTCGTGGCTGCTGCAGACGCTGCTGCGCCAGGGCCAGCCGGCAGCCACGCTGTCGCCCGACGCGGAATCGCTGTTGCGCGCGCACGCGTGGCCCGGCAACCTGCGAGAACTGCACAACGTCATCGAATTCGCGCGTGCAGTCTGCCGCGACGGCGTGATCGACATCCACGACCTGCCCGACCGGCTGCTGGCCGCCGCCGCATCCGGCGGCGCCGCGGCGATCCCCGGCATGCTGCCGGCAGAAGCCCAGTTGCTTCTGCAGTACCTGCGCGCGGCACGCTGGAACGTGAGCGCGGTGGCGCACCAGATGGGACTGGCGCGCATGACGGTCTACCGGCGCATGAAGCGCTGGGGCATCCAGCCTCCGAACCGCCTCGACGGCTGAGGGCCGCCACGACAGGTGTCACAGGTCGACCTGTGACACCTGTCTCGCCGAGACGGCGCGCGCGACGAGGGTTCTCCCGCACGGCAGCGGCACGCCACGAGGAAGCGCCGGGCCGGCGCGCGCAATGGCACGGCGGTTGCGTTGCAGGACCGCGCCTCGCCGCATGGAGACCTCGCGTGCCCACCGCCACCCGCCTGACCGAACCGACCATCGGCATCATCGCCAACCCGGTGTCCGCGCGCGACATCCGCCGCATCGTCGCCAATGCGGGCAATCTGCAGATCACCGAGCGCGTGAACATCGTGCTGCGCATGCTCAGCGCTGCAGCGGCTTGCGGCGTCAAGCGCGCCCTGGTGATGCCCGACCGCGGCGGCATCCGCGCACTGCTCGAGCGTCACTTTCACCGCACGCACGAGCCCGACACCGCCTACCCCGCGATCGAGTTTCTCGACATGGTCCCCACCTCGACGGTCGACGACACCTTCGCGGCCACGCGCCTGCTCGAGCGCGCGGGCGTGGCCGCCATCGTCGTCCTGGGCGGCGACGGCACGCACCGCGCGGTCGTGCGCGAACTCGCCGACGCGGGCAGCCGCATCCCGATCGCGGGCCTGTCGACCGGCACCAACAATGCGTTTCCCGAGATGCGCGAGCCGACGATCACGGGCATGGCAGTCGGCCTTCTGGCCAGCGGCCTCATCGCCGCGCACGACGCGCTCGCGGCGAACAAGCTGGTCGAAGTGCACATCGCCGATCCTCGCGGCAAGGATCGCCGCGACATCGCCATCGTCGACGCGGTGATCACGCACGACCGTAGCGTCGGCGCACGCGCGCTGTGGAAGACCGCCTCGCTCGACGCAGCCTACCTCGCGTTCGCCGATCCGCAGTCGATCGGCCTGTCGGCCATCGGCGGCCTGCTGCAACCCGTGGGTCGCCGCGAAGCCGGCGGCCTGGCGGTGCAGCTCGCGCATGCCGACCACGAAGCGCTGCTGTCGCTGGACGCGCCGATCGCGCCGGGCATGGTCTGCCGCCTGCCCATCGCGGGTTGGCAGCGAATGGTCGCCGGCGAGCCGCTGCGGGTGGCTGCGCAAGCGGGCACGGTCGCGCTCGACGGCGAGCGCGAGCTGGCCTTCGAGCCCGGGCAGGCCGTGCGCATGACGCTGCGCGAGAACGCCTTTCTCACGGTGGACGTGGGCCGCTGCATGACGGTGGCCGCCGAGCAGGGGCTCCTGCGAGTGGCGCCGCGTCCGCATCTTTCCCGTCCGACCCATTGAACAAGGAGACACTCCATGGCAGGCAATCCGTTCCCGCAATCGAAGGAGCAATTGCTCCAGGCCTACCGCACGATGCGCACGATCCGAGAGTTCGAGGAGCGCCTGCACATCGACTTCGGCCGCGGCGACATTCCGGGCTTCGTTCACCTCTATGCCGGCGAGGAGGCGGCCGGCACCGGGATCATGCTGCACCTGGGCGAAGGCGACCGCATCGCCTCGACCCACCGCGGCCACGGCCACTGCATCGCCAAGGGCGTGGACGTGGTGGCGATGATGAAGGAGATCTACGGCAAGAAGGGCGGCGCCTGCGAGGGCAAGGGCGGCTCGATGCACATCGCCGACCTTGACCGCGGCATGATGGGCGCCAACGGCATCCTCGGCGCCGGCGCGCCGCTGGCATGCGGCGCGGCGGTCGCTGCCAAGTTCCGCAACAAGGGCGAGGTGGCGATCAGCTTCGTCGGCGACGGCGCGAGCAACCAGGGCACCTTCCTGGAGAGCCTGAACCTCGCCGCGGTGTGGAACCTGCCGGTGATCTTCGTCGTCGAGAACAACGGCTACGCCGAGAGCACCTCGCGCGACTATGCCGTGGCCGTGGACAGCTACGTCGACCGCGCCGCCGGTTTCGGGCTGCCGGGAGTCACCGTCGACGGCACCGACTTCTTCGCGGTGCACGAGGCGGCGGGCGAGATCATCGGCCGCGCGCGCAAGGGCGGCGGCCCCGCGCTGCTCGAATGCAAGATGGTCCGCTTCTACGGCCACTTCGAGGGCGACGCGCAGACCTACCGCGGCGCCGGCGAGCTCGACGACATCCGCGCCAACCGCGACTGCATCAAGAAGTTCTCGGCCGCGGTGACCGGTGCCGGCGTGATCAGCGCCGCCGAATTGCAGGCCATCGACCACGACGTGCTGGGCCTGATCGAGCGGGCCGTCGGCGAGGCCAAGTCGGCCCCGCTGCCCACGGCCGCCGACTTGCTCACCGACGTCTACGTCGCCTACTGAAACCCACAGGAGAACACATCATGGCCCGCAAGATCAGCATGAAGCAGGCGATCAACGAGGCGCTCGACCAGGAGATGACACGAGACCCGACGGTGATCGTGATGGGCGAGGACATCGTCGGAGGCGCCGGCGGCGACGGCGAGCGCGACGCCTGGGGCGGCGTGCTCGGCGTCACCAAGGGGCTCTACGCCAAGCACGGCGACCGCCTGATGGACACGCCGCTGAGCGAATCGGCCTACGTCGGTGCCGCCATCGGCGCGGCCGCCTGCGGCATGCGCCCGGTGGCCGAGCTGATGTTCATCGACTTCATGGGCGTGTGCTTCGACCAGATCTACAACCAGGCGGCAAAGTTCAAGTACATGTTCGGCGGCAAGGCGCAGACGCCGGTCGTCATCCGCGCGATGGTGGGCGCGGGGTTCCGCGCGGCGGCGCAGCACAGCCAGATGCTCACGCCGCTGTTCACGCACATTCCCGGCCTGAAGGTGGTATGCCCGAGCACGCCTTACGACACCAAGGGCCTGCTCATCCAGAGCATCCGCGACAACGACCCGGTGATCTTCTGCGAGCACAAGAACCTCTACGGCTTCGAGGGCGAAGTGCCCGAGGCGAGCTACGCGATCCCCTTCGGCGAGGCCAATGTCGTGCGCGAAGGCAAGACGGTGTCGATCGTCGCCTACGGCCTGATGGTGCACCGGGCGCTCGATGCCGCGGTGCAGCTGGCCAAGGAAGGCATCGATGCGGAGGTGGTGGACCTGCGCACGCTGAGCCCGCTGGACCTCGACACCGTGATCGAAAGCGTCGAGAAGACCGGCCGCCTGGTCTGCGTGGACGAGGCCAACCCGCGCTGCAGCATCGCCGCGGACGTCTCGGCGCAGGTCGTGCAGCAGGCGTTCCGCTCGCTCAAGGGGCCCATCCAGATGGTGACCGCGCCGCACACGCCGGTGCCGTTCTCGCCGGTGCTCGAGGACCTCTACATCCCGAGCGCGGCGCAGATTGCCGCGGCGGTCAAGCGGACGATGGCGAACTGAGCGCGGGCATCGCGAGCGCGGCGGCCGCTGCGCTCGCGGATGTCCTTTCCCGTTTCCGTTTCCGCTTTCCGTTCCCCTGATGGCGTGCGGCGGCCGACACGCGGCGTGCGCACGCCCCTTTGTGTATCTTCCAACGCAGGAGTCTTCCGGATGAGCAACATCACGCCGATCATCATGCCCAAGTGGGGCCTCGAAATGCGCGAGGGCAACGTCACCGCATGGCTGGTCGACGAGGGCGCCGAGATCGCCGTCGGCACGCCGATTCTCGACGTCGAGACCGACAAGATCAGCAATGCGGTCGAGGCGCCCGATCCCGGCGTGCTGCGCCGCAAGGTCGCGCGCGAAGGCGAGACGCTGCCGGTCAAGGCGCTGCTGGGCGTGCTGGCGGACGCGTCGGCCAGCGATGCCGAGATCGACGCGTTCATCGCCGCCTACGTCGTGCCGCCCGCGGACAGCGACGAGGACGACGCCGAGTCGGCCTACTCGACATTGGAAGTCGACGGACTCAGCGTGCGCTACGCCCGGCGCGGCGAAGGCCGGGGCACGCCGGTGCTGTTCCTGCACGGCTTCGGCGGCGACCTCGACAACTGGCTGTTCAACCTCGACGCCGTCGCCGAGGTGGCGCCCGTGATCTCGCTGGACCTGCCCGGACACGGCCAGTCGACACCGCGCCTGGCGGGCACGAGCCTGCCGGATCTGGCCGCGTTCGTCGTGCACTTCCTGGACCGGCTCGACGTCGAGCGGGTGCACGCGGTGGGCCACTCGATGGGCGGCGCCATCGCCGCGCAGATGGCACTGGATCATCCCGCGCGCGTGGCCTCGTTGACGCTGATCGGAAGCGCCGGCCTCGGCGAGGAGATCAACACGGACTACACGAACGGCTTCGTCGCTGCCGCGTCGCGCCGCGAGCTCAAGCCCGTGGTCGAGCAGTTGTTCGCCGACCCCGGCCTGGTGACGCGGCAGCTGCTCGACGACCTGCTCAGGTACAAGCGGCTGGACGGCGTGACCGAGGCGCTGAGCACGCTCGGCGACAGCTTGTTCCCCGCGGGTCGCCAGGCCGCGCAGCCGGGCCTCGCACTGGAACGTGCGGGCATGCCGATCCTTGTGGTGTGGGGTCGCGAGGACCGGATCATCCCCGCCAGCCATGCCGATCACGCCCCCGCAGGCAGCACGGTCGAGGTCCTCGATGGCGCCGGCCACATGGTGATGATGGAAAGGGCGAGCGACGTGAACAGGCTCATCAGGCGCCATGTCGGCACATAGGACCGGGCGCGACGCCATGCCGGGCCCTGTCGCAGGCATCGGCGACGAGGTGGCATGACGCTTCCTGCCTTCGGCTTCGTCAGCGTGCACCGCGCACCGTTGCCCGACGGCATCGCATGCGAAGGCGAATGGCTCGCGCGCGCCGCGCAGTCCGGCCGCGCCCTGGCGCACCTGTGGCACGGGCCGGCCGGGTTCGTGGTGCCGCGAAGCTATGAGCGTCTGCCGCGCTGGGCGGCGGCCTGCGTGCAGTCGTCCACGGCAGGCTGGCCGGTTCAGGTGCGGGCCTCGGGCGGTGGGCTGGTGCCGCAGGGTCCGGGCATGCTCAACCTGAGCCTGGTCTGGCCTGCCGACAGCGCATCGCCCACGGGCACCGATGCAATCTATCGCGCGCTCACCCACGAACTGGCCGAGGCCTTCGCGTCGCTGGGCGTCGAGGCCGGACCTCAGGCGGTCGAAGGTTCCTTCTGCGACGGCCGCTACAACCTCGCATCGCAGGGGCGCAAGCTCGTGGGCACTGCACAGGCCTGGCGGCGCGTCGACGGGCGGCCGATGGTGCTGGCCCATGCGGTCATCGTGGCGTCTGCGGACCCCGAACAGATCACGGATGCCGCCAACCGTTTCGAGGCGATCGCGGGCAGCACGCGCCGTTATCGCGCCGAAGCGTTGACGAGCATGGCGCACGCCTGGAGCGTGGCCCATCGTCACGAGGCCGCGCCGGCCGACCTCGAACAACAACTCGCGCACGCGATCGCCGAGCGATTCGCCCGTGTCGTGCTGCCTCACGTCCACCCCACGGAGACCTGACCATGGTTCTGCTCGAATTCTCGATGGCCCCGACCGGGCAAGGCGAAAGCCTCAGCGAACATGTCGCGCGCATCCTCGACGTCATCGACCGCAGCGGCGTGCCCTACCAGCTCACGCCGATGGGCACCATCCTCGAAGGCGAATGGGACCAGGTCATGGGCGTGGTGACCGCGTGCTTTCGCACGCTCGAGGCCGACTGCCCGCGCATCGGCGTGCACCTGAAGGTCGACTATCGCGCGGGTCCTGCCGGCCGGCTCCAGGCCAAGACTGCAAAGGTCGAGGAACGGTTGGGACGCAAGCTCAAGACCGGTTGAAGGTCGCCGCGCACCTCAGTGATCCATGGCGCCGAAGCGCCACCCGCGACGCATGAAACTCCCGTTCGCCCTGAGCAGGGGACTGAGCTTGTCGAAGGCCCCGTGTCGAAGGGGCCGCGGCGTGATGCTCGCAGGGGGCTTCGACAGGCTCAGCCCGAACGGGTTGGGGTGGCTAAGCCCGAACGGGTTGGGGTGGCTCAGCCCGAACGGGTTGGGGTGGCTCAGCTCGAACGCGTTGGGGTGGCTCAGCTCGAACGGGTTGGGGTTGCAACGCTCCAGTTTCACTTCAGCCCTCATGGCGCGGTTCATTGACTGAGAAAGCTCCAGGTGCCCTTCATCTTGGCGGCGCATGGATCGGGCACGAGTCCGGTCGAGACGTCGAACGCGGAGGTTTGCTCCAGCACGGCCGCGTTCGTGTAGGTGGGCACACCCGTGCTCGCAGGCTGCCCTGAGGGGCATTCCCCGACAGTGGCGTTCTGCGCGACCGTGAAGTCGGCCTGGAATTGACCGTTGAAGCAGCTGAAGGTCACAGGCATCGGCTCGCTCGTGATCGTGAAGCGGTAGTGCCCGGGGCTGCTCGTCGTGGGTGGAAAGACCTCCAGCGTGCTGTCGGGAACGCCGTTGGTCGTCGAGAGGTCGAGGCCGACATTCAGGCCGTCACATCCTTCCGGCGTGACCTTGATGAGCCAGTGGCCCGAACCGTAGTAAGTCGCGCCGCCGCTGCTTTGCAGCGGGTCGGGATTGGCGCGCGTCCAGTCCACGGCGAGGTGCTGCGGGCCGAACGTGCCGCCCTGGTCGCCGGCGGGGATGTCGAGAGTCCCGGAATAGCCGTCGCCGACGATGGTGATGTTCGACACGAGCACGTCAGTTTCCGTCGCAGTCTCCTGGTACGCCGTGCTGACGGCAACCGGGTTGGTCGACGGTTTCTGCGCCGGGGCCGTGTACTTCGCGACGCCCCATCCTCCGGCCTCGACGACCGTGCCGACAGTCGGGTCGCCTCCATCCACACCGTTGACCGACCATGGCCGGGTTCCGGGCAAGTTCGGTACGCCGGGCAACCCGTCGTCCAGCAGGCATTCGTACGGACCGCTCGGTGAAGACAGCAAATCCTGCGGCTCGGTGCAGTACGTCACATTCAGCTGAACGCTGTCGCCGACCCGCACGAGCGCCGAACCGGGGTCGATCTGGTAGCCGTGAACCCGCGACCAGTCGCTGAAATGCGCAATGTCGACCGTCAGCGTCCCGGCCGCCAGGTCGCGTGTCACGTTGTTCATCATGTTCCAGTAGCCATCGGCGTCCTGGAATGCGACCTGCATGGCCTTGGGGCTGGAGCCCGCGAGGTCCGCCGCGGTGAAGTTCGCCGTCAGCGTGACCGGCGCGGCGAAGGTCAAGCCTTCAGGCGTGAGCCGCAGGGCATCGCCAGTGCCTCCGGGCGCGTTGTTGGTGATGGATTGAATGCCGATCGTCGTGTCCGCGCTCAGCGCCCCTGGCGGAAAGGTCAACTGGACACTGCCGTCCGCCGTCGCGATCGTGCCGCCCGCTGCACCGATGTTTTGCGTCACCGCAATCCCGGTCGCGGTCCCGACGGCGGTGGGCTGAGGCGTGACGGAAGGCGCTGGCGCGGGGCTCGGCGCAGGGCTCGGCGCGGGGCTCGGCGCGGGGCTCGGCGCGGGGCTCGGCGACGGGCTGGGCGATGGCCCCTGCACAACCTGCTGTCCGCCGCCGCCCCCGCCGCCGCCGCACGCAGCCAACGTGACGGCCGTTGCCAGGGTGAGCAGTCGCACCATGGTCAGTCCCGATGCCGGCGAACTCGCCGATCTCGAATGGCTATTCATGTGATTTCTCCTGAAGTGAACCACCCCCGTAGCGCCTTCGGCGCTCCCCCTCCAGGGGGCGCCGCCAGCGGACCGGCCAAGCCGGCTCCGCGGCGGCCGCTTGATGCGTCAGTGCATGCCGTTGGGGTGCCGCTCGGCGCCATGGAAACCTGAGATGAACCTTGCGCACTGCGACCGCGACCCGTTCGGGCTGAGCCACCCCACCCCGTTCGGGCTGAGCCACCCCACCCCGTTCGGGCTGAGCCTGTCGAAGCCCCCTGTGAGCATCACGCGGTGGACCCTTCGACACGGGGCCTTCGACAAGCTCAGTCCCCTGCTCAGGGCGAACGGACGTTTCATGCGTCGCGGGTGGCGCCTCGGCGCCATGGAAAACTGACATGGGTCCAATAGACCGCAGCACAGCCCCTCCCAAGATCACGGTCTGCAGGCGCGCGCGCCGCCCCCCCCGCCGGGCAGCACACCGTCGGCGAAAGATGGGGGGAGATGCGAATCAGCGCCCGATGGGCGCGGGCCCCTGCAGCATCGGTGACGGCGCTGAAGTCGCGGCGTCACCGGGCTCTTTGCAATCCTTGGCCATGGCCAGGTTCACCAGCCGGGAGAAGCGGGGATTCGCTTGCATTTGCTGCGCCATCTCCGCCGTGTTGTTCCCCGCGGCATTGAACATCCGCTGCTCCGCCGGCCGTCGCTCTTCGGCCATGCGCTCACCCTGCACCCGGCTCTGGGCAAGTGCCGCCTGCTGCACCGTCTGAGCGGCATGGGGGTTGAATAGGCCGCCGGTGGCCAATTGCGCCGCGAGGTCCGCGGCGGCTGCGGCGGAGGTCGTGACGGCCCCGGCAACGCCCTGCGCGTGGAGTTGGGCCATCTGGGATCCGACCACGGCCTGGTACTGGCTTGCCGCCGTACTGCCTTCGCGCCTGCTCGCATCGGACAACCCGATGCCGTGCATCGTGCCCATCTCCTTGGCGATGTCCTGACAGCTCATCGCCTCGTCCCCGGGCCGCGCCCCTCGCGGGTCCTTCAGTGCTGCCTCGGACTGCTGCGCGCCGGACATCATCTGCCTGCAGGTCTCCACGCTCATCGGCGAGTTGGGCGTGGCGGCCAGCGCGCTGCAATCGACCTGGCTGGCGCCGCCCGCGACGGCGCCTTGAGCATGGGCAAGCGCCGTGGTGCCGGTCAGCAGAACGAACAAGGCAACGTGGATCGCGAGACTTCTTGGCATGGCAGACCTCACAGTCGAGCTACGGAATCCGCGGAACCGCGCGTCGTCCTGAGTGACCCCGGGGATGCCTGCGACCTGCGCCGCTGCCGTTCCGAAGGCCCTGGTCTGGTCGATGCCTCGCGTGTCCGTGGAGTGAAGGTAGCGGCAGCCGGGTGACGGATCGGGTACGAATTCGAGAAAAAGCCGCTTTCGCAGAGGCTCGGCCGGATATGCTGCCCTCATCAGCGTGAATCGGTCATGGCGCCTCGACCCCCATCCCTGACATTGGCCAAGTCGGCCGGCCCGACGGCACCACGACTCGGACGCGAGGCCGGCGAGGCGCTCGTGCGGACCGGCGGCCTGGCCGCACTGCGTGCCGCATTGCCTGCGGGGGGCGAGCTCGATGATCGGGCCGACGGCTGGACGCTCTTCTGGCTCGGCTATGCGCACCAGTTCGAGGACCTCGCGCGCGCCCGCGACCTTTGGCTGCAGGCCGAGCAACTCTTCGAGAGCGCCGACGATGCCCAAGGGCTCGAGCTCGCGGCCTGCGGCCTCTTGCAGGCCGTGCTGCTGGACAACCAGGACTACGACGGATTCGACACCCGTGCGGGGCGCGTCGTCGCGATGCCATTGATCGATGCCGAGCCGACGGCCCCGCTCGCGGTGTTCTGCGATGTCGCACGTTTGCTGCTGGCGCCGCAGCGCAGCGATGCGAGCAGCGCCGCACGCGCAGCCGTCGCGCGCGCGTTTTCGCTCATCGAATCCCCACTCGACGCCGAATTGCGTCTGCGCCTGGCCATCGCATCGCTTCACACGCTCGGCCTCGAACTCGATCGCGTCCGCGGCGACGACTTCCTCGTCGCCGGCGCGGCCATCGCGGCGCTGCCGAAGGTCGGGGGTTACGGCCGGGGCCTGTGGCACCTGTTCGTCGCCGAGTCGCGTTTCTATGACGGCGCGTGGGCCGAACGTCTCCAGGTCGAGCTCGACGCGGCCGTCGATGCCGCCCTGAGCGTCGGCGCACGCGCCATCCAGGCCCGCGCGTGGCTGTTGCGCGCCGCGCTCGCGCTCGGGCAAGGCGACCTCGCGGCCGGCGCACAGGCGCTCGACACGGCGCACCCGCTGCTCGAACCGCGCTATGCCCGTGACTACACGCTCTTTCATTTCTTCAAATCGCGCCTCGCGTTGCAGCGTGGCGAAGCGGAGTCGGCGCTCGCGCATGTGGAACTCGGCCTGGCCAAGGCCGCCCAGGCCCATGCACCCGAATCGGCGTTCACGCCGGTGATCATGCAGTCGGGGTTCGTGCTCACCGCCCTCGGGCGCTGCCAGGAAGCCGCGTCGGCCTTCGCCCGCGCCGGCGATTTGTCCAGCGGTGCCCAGGCCACGCCATGCCTGTGCCATGTGCACCTCACGCGCGCCCTCGCTCATTGGCGCACAGGCTCGTTTGCCGAAGCCCGCGCCGAGTTGCTGGCCGGCTTCGCACAGGCGCGCAGCATCGACATGATTGCCTTCTTCCGTGCGCTGCCCAAGGTCGCGGCGGAGTTGTGCGACGCGTCCCTCGAACTCGACGCCGACGCCGAATTCGCACGCAAGGCGATCACCACCCGCACGCTGACCTGCCCGGACCCAGGCAGCGCCCGCTGGCCGTGGCCGCTACAGATACGCACGCTCGGCACGCTGGCAGTCGAGCGCAACGGCGAACCACTGCGCTTCGGCCGCAAGGCGCCCAAGCGACTCCTGGATCTGCTGCGCCTGATCGTCGCGCTGGGTGCGCGCCAGGTCGACACGTCGCGGCTGGCCTCGATCCTCTGGCCGGAAGCCGAAGGCGACCGCGACCGCGAGTCGCTCAAGGCGATGCTGCACCGGGCTCGCTCGCTGCTGGGCGACGATGCGATCATCGTGCGCGACGGGCAGGTGTCCTTCGACGAGGAGATCGTCTGGGTCGACACCTGGGCGTTCGAGCACGTGGCCAGCCGGATCGAAACCTTGATCGGTTCGACTGCCGCGGCGCGATCGGTCGATGACGGTGAACTCGATCGACGCCGCCTCCAACTGATGTCGCTCTATCGAGGCCACTTCCTCGGCCAGACCGAGGTGCCCCCGTGGGGCTTGGCATTGCGCGACCGGTTGCGCGCACGCTTCATCCGGTCGGTCGACGCGCTCGGGCAGCGGATGGAGGCTTGCGGCCGCCAGGACGACGCAATCGCGCTGTACCTCTCGGCACTGGAACACGACAACCTCGCCGAGGAGTTCTACCAGCGGCTGATCGCCTGCCACATCGCGCGCGGCGAGATGGCGCAGGCGCTCAATGCGTATCGGCGTTGCCGCGAACTGCTGTCGATCGTGCTCGGGTTGAAGCCGTCGGCGCGCACCGAGTCGCTGGCGTCTCGCATCCGGGCGCCCTGAGACGAAACCTGAGCGTTGCCGCCCCAACCCGTTCGGGCTGAGCCTGTCGAAGCCTTCGACACGTACCTGCGCACGAAGCGGCTGCGGCTCGGGCACTTGCTCCAACCGACGGTCGAGGCCTGACGGGCGCGCCGGCGGCTCAGGCCTCGCGTGCCACGTCCACCTCGAAGCTCGCCTGCTGCGTCTCGGGCCCGAGCCAGGCGGGATACGTGCGGGTGAAGTCCTCGACCATGATCTCGAGCGGCACATCATCGAAGCTGCCGCGCTGGTGCACGTACTCCATGTGACGGCGGCCCGACGTGTCGAACGGGTGGTACAGCGAATCCTCCCGCCCGTCCCAGTCCAGCGGGTGCAGGCCGAAGCGTTCGCACAGCTCGACGTTGAACGCCGGCGTGGCCTTCACCCAGCGGTCGTCCAGCCACAGTTCGGTGTACCCGTGCCAGATGAACAGGTCCGTCTGCATCACGCGCCGCAGGCGCTCGGTGGACAAGTGGTTGCGGACATCGGCGTAACCCACGCGCGCCGGGATGCCGGCCGCGCGGCTGGCCGCCGCGAGCAGTGCGGCCTTCGTGACGCACCAGCCATATCCGAGCGACAGCACCGTGCTCGCCCGCATGCCGGCCGCCGAGAGATCGATCCGATACGGGTCGTAGCGAAAGCCGTCGCGCACCGCGAAGTACAGCGCCACGGCGCGCTCGCGATCGTCCGCACCCTGCGCGTGCCGGTGCGCGAAGGCCTGCACGCCTGCGTGGTCGCTGTCGATGAGGGGTGTCGGGCCACGCGTGGCCGGGCCGGGGACGTCGGAGGTGGAGGTGGTGGTCTGGATGGAGTCGTTCATGAAGGTGGATGACGGGTGTGCGCCGGGGGCTGTCAGCTGTGCGGTGCTCATGGAACCGCATGGCGCCGAACATGCACCAGGATGCGGGCCATCGTAACTCCCGGCGAAAACCCGCACCTCTCGCGACGCCACCCCGGCCCCGTACGGGACGGCCGTCACAGTGCGTGATAGCCGTGACCCGCTCGCACCTTGCCGCGAAACACCCAGTACGACCAGGCCACGTACATCAGGATCACCGGCAGCAGCAGCAAAGTGCCCACCATCATGAACGCCTGCGCCTTGGGCGCCACCGCCGCATCCCACAGCGTGATCGACGGCGGCACGATGTAGGGCCACAGGCTGATCACCAGCCCGGTGAAGGCCAGCACGAACAGCCCCATGGAGCACAGGAAGGGCGTCACTTCACGGCCCGTGCGCAGGCCGCGGTGGAGCACGAAGGCCAGCACCACGGTCAGCACGGGCACCGGCAGGAAGTACAGCAGGTTGGGCAGACTGAACCAGCGTGCCGCGATGCGCGCGTCGGCCAGCGGCGTCCACACGCTCATCAGCACGATGAAGGCCAACACGCCCCACAGGCAACGCGACGCGATGGTGCGCGCCCATGCCTGCAACCCGCCTTCGGTCTTCATCACCAGCCAGGTCGCGCCCTGCAGCGCATAGCCGAACACCAGCCCCAGTCCGGTGAGCAGCGGGAACGGCGCGATCCAGTCCCAGCTCGTGCCGGTGAACACGCGGTCATGCACGGGAAAGCCGCGGATGAAGTTGCCGAGGATCACGCCTTGCGCGAAGGTCGCGACGAGCGAGCCGATGAAGAAGCCGCGATCCCACAGGCCGCGGGCCGCGCCTTCGACCTCGCGGAACTCGAACGCGACGCCGCGATAGATGAGGCCGAGCAGCATCAGCAGCACCGGAAAGTACAGGGCGGGCATGACCACCGCGAAGGCGAGCGGAAAGACGGCCAGCAGGCCGCCGCTGCCCAGGATGAGCCAGGTCTCGTTGAAGTCCCACACGGGCGCCACGGAGGCGATGATGAGATCGCGCTCGGCCGGATCGCGGCGCAGCGCGAACAGCATGCCCGCGCCGAGGTCGAAGCCGTCGAGCAGGACGTACATGAAAACGGCCAGCGCGAGAATGCCGGCCCACAGCGGCACGAGGTCAAGAAGCATGGCCTGCTCCCGCCGGATCGGTGGCGCCGTGCTTGTCCGTCACCGCCGACAGCGGACGCGCCGGACGCGCGTGCGGTGCGTCGCCGCGCTCGTCTTCGGACGCCAGCGCCGGTCCGCGCTGCACCATGCGCCGCAACAGCACGAAGCCACCGCCGAACATTCCGATGTAGGCGACCATGTAGGCGGCAAGCGAAAGCGCCACGTCGCCCGTGGTGAGCGACGGCGACACCGCCTGCGACGTTCGCATGAGGCCGTACACGACCCAGGGTTGCCGCCCCACCTCGGTGACGGTCCATCCCGCGATGACCGCGATGAAGCCGAGCGGCGTGGCCCACTGCAGCGCGCGAAGGTAGCCGGGCGAGTCGTACAGGCGGCCGCGATGGCGCTGCCACCAACCTGCCAGCACGATGGCGAGCATCAGCAGCCCCACGCCGACCATGATGCGGAACGCGAAGTACACGATGGCCACCGGCGGCCGCTCGTCGCGCGCGAACGCCTTGAGGCCCTTGACTTCGCCGTCCCAGTGGTGGGTGAGGTAGAGGCTTCCGAGTTTCGGGATCTCGATCTCGTAGTGGTTGGTCTCGGCCTGCGCGTCCGGAATGCCGATGATCGAGGCCGGCACGCCGCGGCCGCTGTCCCACAGTCCCTCCATCGCAGCGAGCTTCGCGGGCTGGTACTCGAGCGTGTTCAGCCCGTGAAGGTCGCCCGCCAGGATCTGAGCAGGGACCATGAAGGTCAGGAAGACGAGCGACATGCGAAGCATCACCCGACTCTCCTCCTCGTGCCGACGCTGTCGGAGGTAGCGTGCACCCACGCCGAGGATGACGAACGCCGTGGTGACGAGAAAGGCGATCACCGTGTGCGTGAGCCGATACGGAAAGGACGGCGTGAAGATCACGGCCAGCAGGTCGCGCGGGAAGAATCGGCCGTCGACGATCTCGTAGCCGCGAGGCGTTTGCATCCAGCTGTTGACCGCCAGGATCCAGAACGACGACAGCAGCGTGCCCAGCGCGACGAGCACGGCGGACATCACGTGCGCCCACTGTGGCACGAGACGGCGCCCGAACAGCAGCACGCCCAGGAAGGCCGATTCGAGGAAGAACGCTGTGAGCACCTCGTAGGCCATCAGGCCGCCCACGACGTTGGAGGTGGCGTCCACGAAGCGGCTCCAGTTCGTGCCGAACTGGAAGGGCATGACGATGCCGGAGACGACACCCATGCCGAACGAGACCGCGAAGATCTTGATCCAGAAGGCCGACAGGCGCCGGTACACGTCGGCCTTCTTCACCCACCACAGCACTTCGAGCGTGGCGATGAAGCACGACAGACCCACGGTGAAGGCCGGCAGCAGGATGTGCAGGGCCACGACCCACACGAACTGCAGCCGCGAGAGCAGCAAGGCGTCCAAAGCGGTTTCCTCGGTTCGGTGAGCGAAGTCTCCGGCGCAAGGGCCTTGCCCGGGGTGCGGCACCCGATCGCGGCACAGCCGCCCTGCCTGCCGCGTGGCGATTCTGTCAAACGAGCACGGCGCCGTCCAAGGAAAACGCTCAATGCATGAACCGCCGCAGGGTCATCCGCCGCCGCGGAACTCCTCGGCCGAGAAGCCGTATCTGCGCATCTTGTCGTAGAGCGTCTTCTTGGGCACACGCAACAGTTCGCTCAAGCTGGCCCCGCGCTTCGTGGCATCGGGCCTGACCGCGAAGCCTGACGATGGAGGCGCGGGCAGGCCGGTCCATCGGCCCGCAGGTTCCCGCCCTCAACGCTCGATCCATGCCCTGCTTCTCTTGCCGATCGACTGGGCCAGGCGGTTCAGTGCCGGCACGAAGCGCTCGTCGAGATCGCGCCGTGACACCGCGGCCTTGGGAAACACGAGGTTGACGGCCGCCAGCAGGCGCGTGCCGGCGAACACCGGCACGGCCACGGCCGCAAAGCTCGCTTCCCGGATCCACTCGCCGTCGTTGTAGGCGTATCCGCGCCGCGTCGTCTCGCGCAGGATGCGCCTGACGTAGGCCTTGTCGCGCGCCTGCTCGCCGATCCAGTCCTCGCGCCGGCGCAGCAATTCGAGCAGGCCTTCGCGCTCGGGTTCGTCGCAGGCGGCGAGATACGCGCGACCGAGCGCCGTGACGAGCGCCGGCATGTGCTCGCCGATCATCGCGCCGTGCTGCGACAGAGCGCTCCAGCGATGCGTGGACTCCCGCACGACCATGAAGCCGGCCTCGGCCGTGCCGAGGTCGCACGGCCAGACCAGTTCGCGCACCGACGCCTGCATCGCGGGCGTGGCCACGCGGTCCACCCAGGCCTCGTCCTCGAAACCCTCGCTGAGGCGGCGCACCTCGAAGGTCAGGCGGTACTGCCCTTCGCGTTCGCCCTGGCGCACGAAGCCCTGACGCCTCAGCGTCTCCAGCAGCCGCTTGGTGGTCGTGCGGTCAAGGCCGCAGGCACGCGACAGCTCGCTGGTCGAGCCCACGCTGCCGGGCAGCCTGTTCAGGGCCTTGAGCACATCGAGTCCGCGCGACAGGCCGCGCACTTCCTTGTACTGCGGGGCCGTGCCCCGAGGTCCGCCTTGCGTCATGACGCTTCGCCGTCCGGGTTAACCCGAGAGCAGGTGTGCACTCAGTGCACACAGTTTATTCGCTGCCCCGGAAAGCGGACAGTGGGCACATCGCGGCACAGGCCGCCGACCCGACCCTGGAGCTCGACATGACCGCTGTATCCGCCGCTGCACCCACTTCGCCCTCGACCCGACCCGCCAGTCTCTGGCAGGACCTGCGCTCCACCAGCTTCTCGCAAGGCTGGTTCGACGCCCGCGGCACGCGCACGCGCTACCTGCACGCGGGTGACCGCGCGCTGCCCCCGCTGATCCTGCTGCACGGCGTGGGCGGGCACGCCGAGGCCTACGCGAGGAATCTCGACGCGCACGGCAGGCATTTCGACACCTGGTCCATCGACATGCTGGGACACGGCTGGACGGACAAGCCCGACCATCCCTACGAACTGCCCCACTATGTGGACCACCTGCTGCGATTCATGGACGCGCAAGGATGGGACAAGGCTCACGTGAGCGGCGAGTCGCTGGGCGGCTGGGTGGCCTCCTGGCTGGCAGCGCATCATCCCGATCGCGTGAACCGCGTCGTGCTCAACACGGCGGGCGGCTCGCGCGCCGAGCCCAGCGTGATGGCGCGGCTCAAGAGCATCTCCACGCAGGCGGCTGAGGATCCGACCTGGGACTTCATCAAGGCGCGCGTGGAGTGGCTGATGAAGGACAAGTCCGATGCCACGCCCGACCTCGTCGCGTGCCGGCAAGCCATCTACTCGCAGCCTGGTTTCAGGCAGGCGATGGCCAACGCCATGGTGCTGCAGGACATGGAGGTCCGCACCCGCAACCTGATGCGCCCCGACGACTACGGCCGCATCCAGGCTCCGACGCTCGTGCTGTGGACCTCCGACGACCCGACGGCCGACGTGGGCGAAGGCCGGCGCATCTCCGAGATGATCCCGGGCTCGCAGTTCGTGGTGATGGACGACTGCGGGCACTGGCCCCAATGGGAGGATGTGCCGACCTTCAACCGCCTGCACATCAATTTCCTGCTCGGCCGCGACGCTTCGGCGCCGCTGGCCTGACGCCGGCTTCGCCGCAAGGAGACCTGCCATGGCCAGCACCACCGCATCCACCGACGTCGACGTCGACGTCATCATTGCAGGCGCCGGCCCCACGGGCCTCACGCTTGCCAACCACCTGGGCACGCTGGGCGTGCGCACGCTGGTGCTGGAGCAACTGCCGGCACTCATCGACTATCCGCGCGGCGTGGGCGTGGACGACGAGGCGCTGCGCAGCTTCCAGGCTGTCGGCCTGGTGGACCAGGTGCGCCGACACACGGTCCCCAACCAGATCATGCGCTTCGTCGACAGGCGCGGCCGCATCCTCGCGGCCATCGCACCCACGGCGCAGCCCTTCGGCTGGCCGCGCCGAAACGGCTTCATCCAGCCGCTGGTCGACGGCGAACTCGCCGAAGGACTGAAGCGGTTTGCGCATGTCCGGCTCGAGCTGCAACGCAGCGTCGGCCACTTCACCGAAACGCCCGCGGGTGTGCTGGTGCAGGTCCAGCCCGTGAACGAGCACGGCGAGCCCGGCGGGCCGGCCTACACCGTGCGCGCGAGTTATCTCGTCGGCTGCGACGGCGGGCGCAGCCCGGTGCGTACCGCGCTCGGCCTGCCTTTCGACGGCAAGAGCGAATCGACCCGCTGGCTGGTGATGGACATCGCCGACGAGCCCGTGGGCCGGCCCAACGTGCATTTCGTGCTCGACGACGAGTTTCCGCATGTCGTGCTCGCGTTGCCGCACGGCGTGCTGCGCTACGAGTTCATGGTGCCCAAGGGCATGGAAGACTCCGAGTTCGAGAGCGAGGAGAACGTGCAGCGCCTGCTCGCGCGGGTGTTGCCGCCGCAGGTCAAGCCGCGCATCATCCGCCGCCGCGTCTACATGCACCATGCGCGCATCGCGCCCACTTTCCGCAAGGGCCGTGCGCTGCTGGCCGGAGACGCCGCCCACCTGATGCCGGTGTGGCAGGGCCAGGGCTTCAATACCGGGATCCGCGACGCGGCCAACCTCGCATGGAAACTCGCGATGGTCGTGCAGGGGCACGCCGGGGATGCGCTGCTCGACACCTACACGCAGGAGCGCCACGCGCACGCCGGCGCGATGATCGACCTGTCGGTGCTGGTGGGAAAGATTTTCGTGCCCGCCAACCCGATGCTGCGTGCACTGCGCAACGTGATCGCTCCATGGCTGTCGAAGCTGCCGAGCCTGCGGCAGTACATCGCCGAAATGCGCTTCAAGCCCATGCCCTTCTTCAGCGAAGGCGCAATCGTCCACCGCGGCAAGCCCGACGTGAAGGGCCTTGTCGGAAAGGTCTTCATGCAGCCGCGCGTGGCGGACGCGAGCGGTCGCCCGCAGCGCCTCGACGATGTGATCGGGCTTCGCTTCGCGTTGATCGCGTGGAGTGCGCGTCCCGATGCGTGGATCGACGAAGAGGCGCGCGCGATCCTCGCCACGCTCGGCGCGCTGCCCGTGGTCGTGCGGCCGGACTGCCAATCGCTGGATCGCGAACCTCCCTCCGGCGGCGTCGTGTTGTCGGACATCGACGGCTCCTTCAAGCGCTGGTTCGACGATGCCCCCGGCGGCGTGCTGATCCTGCGCCCGGACCGCGTCGTGGCCGCCGTGTGCCAGACCTGGGAGCTGAGCGACACCTTGCGCGAGCTGGCGCGCCGCATGTCGCTCGACCTGTCGGCGCAGGCGCCGTTGCGCAACGAGCCGCATGCCACCGTCGCTGCGCCGCTGAGGGTGGTCGCGTGAGCGCGTCCGCCAGGCTGCTGCGCCGGGTCCGCAAGCTGCCGGCCTGCGCGACGCTTCATCAGCGGACGTCTGACGGCCGGAGGACTCGTCCATGACCGCCGCGCGCGCTTTCCTCGGCATGTCGCACTCGCCGCTGATCGGCTTGAACCCGGTTGCAAGCGACGTCACGGACGACCTGCAGACCGCGGTAGAGGCCGCCCGGGCGCAGGTGAGCGCGTTCGATCCCGAACTCGTCGTGCTGGTCGGGCCGGACCACTACAACGGCTTCTTCAACGAATTGATGCCGCCCTTTTGCATCGGCACCCAGGCGAGCTCGGTCGGTGACTACCTCACGCCAGCGGGCGCGCTCAAGGTCGACGCCGCGGCCGCGCTCGCCCTGGCCACGCACCTGATGGACAGCGACTTCGACATCGCGCTGTCGCGGCGCATGCGCGTGGACCACGGCTTCGCGCAATCGCTGCAGATGCTGTGGGGAAGCCTGGACACGCCGCCGGTGCTGCCGATCTTTCTCAACGCGGTCGCGCAGCCGGGCATCGCGCGATTGCGCCGTTGCCGTGCACTCGGCGAGGCCATCGGCCGCTTTCTCGACAACCTGCCCAGGCGCACGCTGCTGATCGGCAGCGGCGGGTTGTCGCACGAGCCGCCGGTGCCCACGCTAGACCATGCGGACGCCGCCGTGCGCGAGCGCATCACCGTCAGGCGGGAGCCGACGGCCGCCGAGCGCGATGCGAAGACCGAGCGCGTGAAGGCCGCCGGCATGGCGCTGGCCGCGGGCGACCCCTCGATGAAGCCGCTCAATGAAGCCTGGGACCGCGACTGGATGGATGCCCTCGCGGGCGGCGACCTCGACGCGATCACCCGGCTGGACGAGGCCGCGATCGAACGCGACGCCGGGCTGTCCGCCCACGAATCCAAGACGTGGCTGGTGGCGCGCGCCGCCCTGCCTGCCGCGCATCTCGTTGCCTTGCCCCTTGCGCTACTACCGCGCCATTCCGGAGTTCATCGCCGGCTACGGCCTGATGTTCCTGCGCGACGCCTGATTCCAGTCAAGGACACGATACCCATGCCCACCCCCGCACAGATCGCCGCCTGGGCCGAACGCCTGCGCACGGCCGAGGAAATCCGGCAGCCCATCGCACCGCTGCGCGACGAGATGCCCGGCGACGGCGAATGCGCCTATGCCGTGCAGCAGGCCAACGTGGCGCACTGGCAATCGCAAGGGCGCCGGATCATCGGCCGAAAGATCGGACTGACCTCGCCGGCCGTGCAGAAACAGCTCGGCGTCGACCAACCGGACTTCGGCACCTTGTTCGCCGACATGGTCTACGGCGACGACGAGCCCGTGCCGCTGAACCGCACGCTGCAGCCCAAGGTCGAGGCCGAGGTCGCGCTGGTGCTGTCGCGCGACCTGGACCGGCCCGACGCCACGCTCGTCGACCTGATCGGCGCCATCGACTACGTGCTGCCGGCCATCGAGATCGTGGGCAGCCGGATCGCCGACTGGAACATCCGCTTCGTCGACACGGTCGCCGACAACGCCTCCAGCGGACTGCTCGTCCTGGGCGGCGTGCCCACGCGGCTGAACGGCCTCGACCTGAAGCTCTCGGCCATGACCATGACGCGCGAGGGCACGCAGGTCAGTGCAGGCGATGGTGCCGCGTGCCTCGGCCACCCGCTGAACGCGGCCTGCTGGCTCGCCCGCAAGCTCGCCTCGCTCGGGCACCCGCTGCGCGCGGGCGACCTGGTCCTCACCGGCGCGCTCGGGCCGATGGTGCCCGTGCAGCCGGGCGACCGTTTCGAGGCACGCATCGAGGGCGTGGGCACCGTGCGCGCCCGTTTCGCGCGCGACTGAGCACGCCACCCCATCCTGGAGAACGAACAGATGACCGCACGCAAACTCAAGGCCGCCATCATCGGCAGCGGCAACATCGGCACCGACCTGATGATCAAGATCCTTCGCCATGGACGCCACCTGCAGGTGGGCGCGATGGTGGGCATCGACCCGGCATCGGACGGCCTCGCCCGGGCACGCCGTCTGGGCGTGGCTGCCACGCACGAAGGCGTCGAGGGCCTGGCGCGGCTGCCGGTGTTCGACGACATCGACATCGTCTTCGACGCCACCTCCGCGTCAGCGCATGTGAAGAACGACGCCTTCCTTCGCGGCCTTCGGCCCGGAATTCGCCTGGTGGACCTCACGCCCGCGGCGATCGGCCCCTACTGCATTCCCGTGGTGAACGGCGAAGATCACCTCGACGCGCCGAATGTGAACATGGTCACCTGCGGCGGACAGGCCACCATCCCGATGGTGGCGGCCGTCTCGCGCGTGGCGAAGGTTCACTACGCGGAGATCGTCGCGTCGATCTCCAGCAAGAGCGCGGGCCCCGGCACGCGCGCCAACATCGACGAGTTCACCGAGACGACATCGAAGGCCATCGAGGTGGTGGGCGGCGCGGCCCGGGGCAAGGCCATCATCGTGCTCAACCCGGCCGAGCCGCCGCTCATCATGCGCGACACGGTCTACACGCTCAGCGACTTCGCCGACGAGGACGCGATTGCCGAGTCCGTGCAGCGCATGGCGGCCGCCGTGCAGGACTACGTGCCGGGCTATCGGCTCAAGCAGAAGCTGCAGTTCGACCGCATCGAGACCGATCGCCCGATCAGGATCCCCGGCGTGGGCCCGCACATGAGCGGCCTCAAGACATCGATCTTCCTCGAGGTCGAAGGCGCGGCACACTACCTGCCCTCGTACGCCGGGAACCTGGACATCATGACCAGCGCCGCCCTGGCCACGGCCGAGCGCATCGCCGCGAAACTGCTCCACGACGCCCTGGTCGCCTGAGGAATCGCCATGAGACAAGAAGCTCTACATCTCCGACGTGACCTTGCGCGACGGCAGCCATGCCATCCGCCACCAGTACAGCATCGAGCAGGCCAAGGCGATTGCGCGCGCACTGGACGACGCCACGGGTCGACTCCATCGAGGTCGCCCACGGCGACGGCCTGCAAGGCGGCAGCTTCAACTACGGGTTCGGCGCGCACACCGACCTCGAGTGGATCGAGGCGGTGGCCAGCGTGGTCACGCACGCGAAGATCGCCACGCTGCTCCTGCCGGGCATCGGCACCGCGCACGACCTGAAGGCGGCACACGCGGCCGGCGCACGAATCGTGCGCGTCGCCACCCATTGCACCGAGGCCGACATCTCGCGCCAGCACATCGAGCTCGCCCGCGAACTCGGGCATGGATGCGGTGGGCTTCCTGATGATGAGCCACATGACGACACCGCAGGCGCTCGCCCGTCAGGCCAAGCTGATGGAAAGCTATGGCGCGGGATGCGTCTACGTGGTGGATTCGGGCGGTGCGCTCGGCATGAACGACGTGCGCGAGCGCTTCCGTGCGTTCAAGGACGTGCTCGACCCGGCCACGCACACGGGCATGCACGCGCATCACAACCTGAGCCTGGGTGTGGCCAACAGCATCGTGGCGGTGGAAGAAGGCTGCGACCGCATCGACGCCAGCCTGGCGGGCATGGGCGCCGGTGCGGGCAACGCGCCGCTGGAGGTCTTCATCGCAGCGGCCGAGCGCCTGGGCTGGCATCACGGCTGCGACCTCTACAAGCTGATGGACGCCGCCGACGACATCGTGCGCCCGCTGCAGGATCGGCCGGTGCGCGTGGACCGCGAGACGCTGGCCCTGGGCTACGCGGGCGTGTATTCGAGCTTCCTGCGGCACTCGGAAGCGGCAGCCAAGAAGTACGGGCTCAAGACGGTCGACATCCTGGTCGAGCTCGGAAAGCGGCGCATGGTGGGCGGCCAGGAGGACATGATCGTCGACGTGGCGCTGGACTTGCTGCAGCGGGCGTGACGCCGCGGGCGCGGCTGCCGCGTTCATGCCGGGGAACACGGCGAGCGGCAACGCACCGGTCTGTCGGCGGCCTGCAGCCGCGGCAGCCGGTGCAGACTTCCTCAGTCCGCGAAGCGTCCGCCCGACTTTGCCAGCCGCTCCAGCAGCGGCGCGGGCTGCCACCAGTGGCCATGCTCGCGATGGAATCGCTGGATGTCGTCGAACACCTGCGCGAGGCCGATGCGATCGGCCATGAACATCGGCCCGCCGCGCATCGCGGGAAATCCGTAGCCTGTCACGTAGACGATGTCGATGTCGCTCGCACGCAGTGCGATCCCCTGCTCGAGCAGCTTCGCGCCTTCGTTGACCATGCCGTACAGGCAGCGCTTGAGGATCTCGTCCTCGGGAATCGGCCGGCGCTCGAAGCCCAGCCGCTTCGACTCCTCGACGATGAAGGCCTCGACCGCGGGATCGCGCCTGGGCGTGCGGTCGCCCTCGTCGTAGCGGTACCACCCGGCACCGCTCTTCTGCCCGAGGCGGCCCTTCTCGACCAGCTTCATGATGAGGTCGTTCCAGCGACGATCGGCGGCGCGCGTCGCCATCTGGGCCTTGCGTGTCTGGTAACCCACGTCGTTGCCGGCCATGTCGTGCACGGCGAACACGCCCATCGCGTAGCCGAAACGCGTGAGCGCAGCGTCCACTTCATGCGGCAGCGCGCCTTCCTCGAGCAGGAAATGCGCCTCGCGCGTGTACTGGCGGAACAGCGCATTGCCGATGAACCCCGGATAGATCCGCGCGAGCACCGAGACCTTGCCCATGCGGCGTCCGAGTTCCATCAAGGTCGCGACGACATCGTTCGAGGTGCGCGCCGCGCGAACCACCTCGAGCAGCTTCATCACGTGCGCCGGGCTGAAGAAATGCGCACCGACCACGTCCTCGGGTCGCGACGTGGACGCGGCGATGGCGTCGACATCGAGCCCCGACGTGTTGGTCGCCAGGATGGCGCCCGGCCGCGCCACACGGTCGAGTTCGACGAACAGCCTCTGCTTGAGCGCGAGGTCCTCGAACACGGCCTCGATGACGATGTCGGCGTCCCGCGCGTCTTCGATCGAGAGCGAGCCGCGGATGAGGGCGAGGCGTTCATCCATCGCCTGCTGGGCGAGGCGCCCGCGCGACACGCTGGCGGCGTAGTTGCCGCGCACGCGATTCAGGCCCCGGTCGAGCGATGCCGCGTCGGCGTCGATCAGGACCACGGGCACGCCGATCTGGGCCAGCGCCATGGCGATGCCGCCACCCATCGTGCCGGCGCCGATGACCGCGGCCTTGTCGATGGTGCGCAGCGTCGTGTCGGCCGCGAGTCCGGGAATGTGAGCGGCGTCGCGCCGGGCGCGTTCGACATAGGCCGCTGCGTCGGCGCGGGCAGATTCGTCGGGGGAGTCGAGCAAGGGATTCATGGGGCGGATCCTGCGATGCATCAAGAGGTGGATTGGTTCGGATCGACCAGCGGCGCCGCGCGCCCCTCGACGAAGTCGCGCAGCCGTTGCGCCGACTCCGGCGAGCGCTGCATGTTGGAGTTGAGGTACTCCATGAACAGGCCGTCGTCGTGCGACAGGTCGTTGATGCGCGGCAGCACGTTGGTGATGCGCCAGTTGGTCTCGGGCGTGTTCTTCGCGATCTTGGCGGCCAGCTCGCGCGCCTTGGCCAGCGCCTGGCCTTCGGGCACCACGTAGCGCACGATGTGCTCGCGCTCGCCTTCGGCGGCCGACAGCAGGCGGCCGGTGAGCATCATGTCGGCCATCACGGTGTAGCCCACCACGCGCTGGATGCGCACCGTGCCGCCGCCGCCGACGAAGATGCCGCGCTGGCCCTCGGGCAGGCCGAAGAAGGCCGATTCGTCGCACACGCGCACATGAGCGGCCGTGGCCAGTTCGAGCCCGCCGCCGACCACCGCGCCGTGCAGCGCCGCGACGAACGGGATGGGCCCGCGCGCGATCGTGTCGAAGACCTCGTGCCACGAATGGCGGCGGCGCTTGCGTGGCGGCGCCACCTGCCCCGATGCCCGGCCGAGCGCTTCCGCCAGGTCGAGACCTGCGCAGAAGTTGCTGCCGTGCCCGAACAGCACGGCGACGTCGGCGTCCTCGCCCGCGCGGCGCACGGCGTCGCGCAGCGCGTCGATCACGTTCTCGTTGATCGCGTTTCGCTTGTCGGGACGGTTCAGGCCGATCAGGGCGATCGGGCCATCGAATTCACAGGTGACGAGTTCAGGTGTCATGGGCTTGTCAAAGAAAGGTCGCTACAGGTCGAGCACGAGCCTGGCGCTCTTCGCTCCGGAGCAGCAGATCATCATGCGGTCGTTGGCCTCGCGCTCGGCAGCACCGAGCACGAGGTCGCGGTGGTCGGGCACGCCGTCGAGCACGCGCACCTCGCAGGTGCCGCAAATGCCCTCGCGGCACGAGTACGGCGTGTCCACGCCGATCTCCTCCAGGCTGTCGAGGATGGTGTGGCCGGGCTGGATGGCAATGGTGCGGCCGCTGCGTGCGAGCTCCACCGTGAAGCCGCCTTCGTTGGCCGCCGCCTCGCGCGCAGCGAAATACTCCACGTGCACGCGCTCGGGTGGCAGCGTCCTCGTAGCCGCCTCGAAGGCATCGAGCATGGGCAGCGGGCCGCAGCAGTACACATGCGCGCCCGCGGGCAGCGCGGCCACGATGCCGGGAATGTCGAGCATGCGCGCGCCGGGTTCGCGGTCGAAGCTGAAGTGCACTTCCTGGCCGCTGCGCTCGCGCAGTTCCTGCAGTGCGTCCACGAAGGCCGCGTTCTGCCGGGTGCGCGCGGCATAGTGAAGCCGCCATGGCCGCCCGAGCGAGTGCAGCCGCGCGATCATGCTGCGCAGGGGCGTGATGCCGATCCCGCCGGCAATGAACACCGACAGCGGCGCGTCCTCGGCAAGCGCGAAGTTGTTGCGCGGGGCGCTCACGCTGATCGCATCGCCGGCCCGCACCGACTCGTGCATGAAGCGCGAACCGCCGCGGCTTTGCGCGTCGCGGTTCACGCCGATCATGTAGCGGTGGCGCTCCTCGCAGCCGTTGAGCAGCGAGTAGCTGCGGATCATGCCGTTGGACAGGTGCACGTCGACGTGCGCGCCGGGCGTGAAGGCGGGCAGCTCGCGGCGCGGCGGCATGGGCACCAGCTCGAACGAGAGGATGCCTTCGGCTTCCCAGGTGATCGACTTCACCCGGACCTGGAAGGTGTCGGCAGTGGAGGCCATGGGCTTGTGCTGTGATGCGGCGCGGCGGTGAGAGGCTCATTGCAGTCGGCGCGGGCTGCCCGCCACGCGCCGTGGTGGTCGATCCGGCGCGGGGCGAAAGCCGCGGCGCGGCGGCTAGGTCGGCTTGAAGCCCGAGGCCTTGATGATCGGCGCCCAGGTCGCGATCTCTTCGCGCTGGCGACGCTCGACCTGCTGGGCATCCATGAACGCGGGCATGACCGACAGGCTCTTCATGAGGATGTCGCGCACATCCTGCTTCGACAGGATCTTGCGCACCGCGGCCTCCATGCGCGCGATCTGGGCCGCGGGCGTCTTCGCGCGGCGCCCACATCGCGGTCCATCCTTCGCCGGAGGTCACCGGGAACCCCTGTTCGGCCATCGTGGGAATGTCGGGCATCAGCTCGGAGCGCTTCTCCGTGAAGATGCCGATGACGTGCACCTTGCCGTCGCGGTGGAAGTGCATCATCTGGTCCATCAGCGTGATGGCCGCGGGCACATGGCCGCCGACCAGGTCGTTGATCAGCGGCGGCGTGCCCTTGTAGGGCGTGACCGGCAGGTCGATGCCGGCGATCTTTGCGAACTGCACGCCGAGGAAGTGGTTCTGACCGCCCAGGCCGGGCGTGCCGAAGGTGGCCACCGGGCTCGTGCGCGCCCACTCGACGAATTCGCGCGCGTTCTTGGCACCGGTCTGCAGCGACACCGCCATGCCCAGCGGGTAGGTTGCCATGCCGGCCACGGGGGCGAAGTCGCGGAAGATGTCCCACTTGAGCTGCGGGCCGAACACCAGCGTCTGGAAGGTGGGTGTCGCGTTGGGCGCGACCATGTAGGTCAGGCCGTCGGGCTCGGCCTTCAGGAGCGCGTCGGCCGCGAGCCGTCCGCCCACGCCGGGCTTGTTCTCGACGATGACGGGCTGGCCCAGTTCGGCAGGCAGCCGTTCGCAGACGACGCGGGCGATGGCGTCGGTGCCGCCGCCCGGCGGCAGCCCGAGCAGGACCTTGATGACCGGCCCGTCGATCGCGCGCGCCAGCGTCGGCACGGCCAGGGTGGCACCCGCGGCGGCGAGCAGTCGTCTGCGTGTGATCGTCATGTTTCTTCCTTTGGTGTTGAGTCGCGTCGCGGGGGATCAGGCGGTCTCGGTGAGCACGCGCCAGTCGCGTGCCGGCAGGGACCACGCCGCCCACGGAGACGGCCTTGGCGTAGTCGAGTTCGGGGCTGTCGGCCAGCGCGGGCACCTTGCCGGCCTGGAATTCGCGCACCGCCTTGAGCAGGAGGCCGCGCACGCGCAGCACCGCGCCGTCGGCCGAGCAAAGCTGCTCCTGCGTGCGGTCGTAGATGGGCCCCTGGCTGAGGAACATCGCGAAGTCCTCGGTGCCCAGGTGCTGCGGGAAGCCGGTGGCATGGCCGCGCTTCATCATGGCGCGGTTCTGGCCCCAGTTGTCGTCGGGTCCGCCAGGCGGCAGCGGCGGGAAGTTCCACACGTCGGGCGAGGCGGACATCACCGTCATGCCCAGCGGACGATGCGGGTTGAAGTGAACGAACCAGGCCCGGTGCGTCACGTCGTCCACCGGCGTGGAGAAGAACACCGTGCTCGGGCCGTTGGCATCGGGCGGGCAGATGATCCCGTACCAGGGCATCACGAAGTTGTTGACGCGCGCATAGACCTTGTCGTCCTCCAGCGCGCGCAGTGCCGCATAGCGGTAGCCGTAAGGCCTGTCCTCGAACTCCAGCCGCGGCGCGAGCGCCTTGGTCATGAGGATGCGCTCGTTGCCGCCGCCGGCGGTGATCTGCGTGGTCGACTCGTGCAGCACGCCCACGTGCGACGAGTCCATCGACGCCTCCACGCCCTGCACCCAGTTCGTGGGCACCTGCTGGCTCGTCACCGATCGATGCGATGCGGGCAGGTCCACGAAGGGCAGGTTCGGAAATTTCGGCGCACTCCCGCCCTGCCCGAGCCACACCCACACGATGCCGCCGCGCTCCTGCACGCCATAGCGGTTCACGCGCACGTGCTCGCAGAACTTGTGCTGGTCGCCCGTGTGATTGGGGGCCTCGACCACCTCGCCGTGGATGTTGACCTTCCAGCCGTGATAGAGGCAGCGCAGGCCGTTGTCCTCGTTGCGCGCGAGCGCGAGCGAGGCACGGCGGTGCGGGCAGTGTTCGTCGATCACGCCGACGCGGCCGTCGGTCGTGCGAAAGGCCACGTAGTCTCCGCCGAGCAGCCGCACGCGCACCGGTCGTCCGTCGGCCTCGAGCAGGCTCGACGGAACGGCGGGCAGCCAATAGTGCTGCCTGATCATCTCGCCCATGGGCGCGCCGTTCTCGACGCGGGTGAGGAGTTCGTTGTCTTCGTGGGTCATCGCCATGATGGGTCCTCTTCTAGGTCCTCTTCTCGCGCTCACGCGCCTCAGGCCTGGTCGTCGCGCCTGAAGGCGCGCGTGTACACCCGGCGGCAGTTGCACTCGAAGATGTCGCCGCGCTGCTTCGAGCTCAGCCACTCGATGCTCTCGATGACGGGCTTCATGTCGTCGTAGTCGCGCCCGCTCAGCGGATCGCGCGCGCTGCCGGTGCCGGGCTTCTCGGTGCCGAACATCACGTTGTCCGTGCCGGCGACCTTGAGGAGCAGCTCGATCGAGTCCTTCGAGTAGTTGCAGGTGTCGAAGTACAGCTTGCGCAGTTGCTCGTCGAAGGGTGCATCGCCGCGGCGCACGCTCCACGAGCGGAAGCGGCCCATCTGGTAGGGGATGGCGCCGCCGCCGTGCGCCACCACGATCTTCAGCGCGGGAAACTTGTCGAACACCTTCTCGCCGAGCAGCGAGATCACCGCGATGCTCTCCTCGTTGATGAACTTGAGCGTGTACGACTCGCGCGCGCTGCAGCTGCCCGCCGAATGGATCAGGCCCGGCACGTCCAATGCGACCATGGCCTCGTACAGCGGGTGCCAGAACGCATCTCCGAGGCCAGGCGGCGTCGGACCGGCGCCTTCCGTGGGATCGGGGTTGATCAGGCAGCCCACGAATCCCAGGTCGTTCACGCAGCGCCGCAGCTCCGGAACGGCACGTACGTCGACCGCCTCGTCCATGTACTGCGGCAGGCCGGCCACGCCGCGAAAGCGGTCGGGAAACATCTCGACGAAGCGAGCGATCAGGTCGTTGCAGTGGCGCGACCACAGCTCGGCCACGCGGCCGGGCTTGACCGAGTGCATCTGCAGGTACGGCCGCGGCGAGATGAACTGCATGTCGGTGCCCACGCTGTCCATCGTGCGCACCAGCTCCTCCGCGACCTTGCGCACCGACGCGTCCGGAATCTTCGGCGAGGTAGACGGGTTGGCGCGTCCGCCGACGAGCTCGGCCATGTAGCGGAAGCTCTCGGGCGGCATCACGATGTGGGCGTGGGAATCGATGATCACGGGTGGTCCTTCTCGATGAAAGCGATGAACTCGAGCTGCAGCGCCATGCCGTGCTGCAGCTCGTGCATGACGATGTGGCGGGCCGGGCGCCGCGCGGGATCGGGGTAGCAGGCGAGCCATTCGCGGTTGACGGCGTCGCGCAGGCCGTTGTCGGCGAGGGTGATGGTGAGGCGGGCCACGTCGTCCCGGTCCGCCGCCGCCGGCCGACCAGCACGCGCTGCAGGTTGGCGAAGGCAAGACGCACCTGCTCGGCCGCGTCCGAGGGCAGACGGCCGGTGGACGGGTCCTTGCCGGCGATGCCCGACGAGCACAGCAGCGGCCCGGCGCGCGATGCCAGCGGGATGGGCGCGTTGTGGGCAAGGCCCTCGACGTCGATGGAACGAGGCATGGCGGCGCTGCGCTCAGTGGGAAGGGTCGGGGCCACCCTCGGCCTCGAAGAAGTTCATGGGCACGGTGGCCAGGAATTCGGAGAAGCCGGTGGTGCCCGCCGGCACGTGCAGGAGCATCGCCTTGGCCGCCGCCTCCTCGTCACCCGCCTGGATGGCGCGCGCGATCTGCAGGTGGTCCTGCAGCGACTTGGAGATCTGCGTCTTGTTCTGGAAGTCCTTCACGCGGTAGCGCTGGAGCAGGCGTCGCGCGAGGCGAATCTGCTCGGCCAGGTACTGGTTGTGGCTGCCGGCGTAGATGGCCTCGTGGAAGAACGCATTGGCGATGGCGTAGTCGGCCGCACCGCCCTCGACCGCGGCCTGCTGGCAGCGGCGCACCGCTTCGTCGAGCGACTGGCGCAGGGCATCGTCGACGCGGCGCGCGGCGAGCTTGGCGCATACGGCTTCGGACTCGCCGATGAACTCGAGCATGGCGCGCACCCTGGAAATGGACATGCGCGCCACCGTCACGCCCTGGCGCGGCGCGATGCGCACCAGGTCGCGCGCGGCGAGCTGCTGCAGCGCTTCGCGCACGGGAGTGCGCGACACGTCGAAACGGGCCGCGAGCGCCCGCTCGTCGAGCACGGCGCCGGGCGGATGCTTGCCGCTTTCGATCTCGTCCTGAAGCGTCGCGCGGATGTCGTTGGCGCGGCCTGGGCGCGGACGCGCGTCGTCGGCGGCAATGGGAAGGGTGTCTGCGGATGCGGTGGTCACTGGTCGGTCCATGGTGTCCCTCGGCACTAAGTATGCAACATTTGGCTTGTGGTATGCAATAGGCAACGCAAAGTCGACAAGAAAAGTCAAACAATGAGCCACCGGTCAGCATCTTCGCATGCCGCGCTCCGCAGGCCGGCGAAGGCGACTCTCCTCTCGTAGAAAGATCGACTTCTGGGTTGAACTCTTCATCAAAGTAATTGAAAAACGAATCTCTGGCGTATTGAAAACGGCTTTTATGTATGCCAGAATTGCTTCAACGAATTCCAGAACCCGCCATCTTCCATGCAGACCACCTTGCCAGACACCACAGGCGCCACATTGCCCTTGCACCGTCTGCTGCGTCCGCGCACGGTCGCCATCGTCGGGGCCTCATCGGACCCGCGCTCCTTCGGCAGCTTCGTGCTAGGCAATCTCGAACGCTTCGACTACCCCGGCGAGATCCACCTGGTCAGCCGCGGCAGCGACGAGATCAACGGCCGCCGTTGCGTGAAGTCAATCGACGCGCTCCCCGAAGGCGTGGACGTGGCGGTGCTCGCGATCCCCGAATCCGGCGTGCTCGACGCGGTGACGGCACTCGGCGCACGGCACGTGGGCGCCTGCGTCGTCTACGCCTCGGGCTATGGCGAGGCCGGCGAGGATGGCCGAGCGCGCCAGCAGCAGCTCGCACAGGCGGCGCGCGACGCCGGCATGCTGCTGCTGGGCCCGAACTGCATGGGCTACACCAACTTCCAGGACGGCATCGCCCTCACTTTCGAGCCGGTGGCGCCGTGGCGCAGCGAAGGCCGGCCCGGTATCGGCGTGCTGGCGCAAAGCGGCGCGATGGCAGCCAACCTGCGCGACGCCTTCCTCGGCCGCGGCCAGGTGCTCACGGCTGCCGTGTCCACCGGCAACGAGGCGGTGGTCGGCGTGGAGGACGTGCTCGCGCACTTCATCGCCGACGATCAGACCCGGCTGATCGCGATGTACGCCGAGCAGATCCGCCGCCCCGCGCTGTTCCTGTCGCTGGCCCGACACGCTCGCGAGGCCGGCAAGCCCATCGTGCTGCTGATGCCGGGCAAGAGCGCACGCGCACGCGACGCCGCGCAATCGCACACCGGTGCGCTGGCAGGCGACCACGCCACCGCCTGCGCACTGCTGCGACGCGAGGCGGTGGTGGTGGTCGATTCGCTCGACGAGCTGTTCGACACGGCCGCGATCCTCGCGCGCTTTCCCGTGCCGTCGGCGCACGGGACGGCCTTCGTCACCGGCTCGGGCGCGATGAAGAACATCGCGCTGGATTTCGCGGAAGACATCGGCCTGGCCCTGCCCGTCTTCAGCGACGCGACCACGCGGCGCCTGCGCGAGATGCTGCCGGCCTACGCAGTCGCCGAGAACCCGCTCGACTACACCACCATCGGCGTGCGCCAGCCGGGGCTGATCGGCGAGATTCTCGAGACCGTCCTTGCCGACGCGCCCGTGGGCAACCTGGTGCTCAGCATCCCGGCAGGCCCTGCCGTGGCGCAGCGCGACAAGGCGGCTCACCTGCTGCCCGTGCTCGCCCGCGCTGCCAAGCCTGCCGTGCTGGTCATCACTGGCGACAACGGCCCGATGGAGCCGTTCTTCGTCGACGCGATCCGCGACTCCGGCGTGCCCTTCTTCCGCTCGCCCGACCGCGCGCTGCGTGCACTGGCGAAGGTCGCCGCGTACGGCGAGTCGCTGCAGCGCGCGCAGCGTGCGTCGTCGGTGCCGGCCGTGGCCGTGCCGCTTCAGCTTCCCACATGCGAAGGCACAGCCGCGTGCCTGCTGGCGGAGCACGAGGGCAAGGCGTGGCTCGCACGCGCGGGCCTGGCCGTCCCCGCGGGCGCGCTCGCACGCAGCGTCGAGGACGCCATCGTCGTCGCCGCGCGCATTGGCTGGCCGGTGGTCCTCAAGGCCCAGTCGCGAGCCCTGCCGCACAAGAGCGACGTGGGCGGCGTGATCGTCGGCGTGTCCGACGCCGAGGCGTTGCGCCGCGAGTGGCGCCGGCTGCACGACAACATCGCCACCCACCGGCCGGACCTCGCCCTCGACGGCGTGCTCGTCGAGGCCATGGGCCCGCGCGGGCTGGAGCTCGTGGTCGGCGCACGCCGCGACCCCGACTGGGGACCCGTGGTCCTGGTGGGCCTGGGCGGCGTGTGGATCGAGGCGCTCCATGACGTTCGGCTGCTGCCGGCGGACCTCGCCGAGGCCGACATCGCCGTCGAGCTCCAACGGCTGAAGGCCGCGCCGCTGCTGCGCGGCATCCGCGGCGCGGCCCCGGTGGACACTGCCGCGATCGCGCAGGTGGTCGCCATCATCGGTGCGCAGATGCGCGCCAACCCGTCCATCGCCGAGATCGACATCAACCCTCTGGTCGCCTACCCGCAGGGCGTGCTCGCACTCGACGCGCTGGTGGCGTCCCGCGGCGAAGGAACCGCCCGATGAGACTCGAACCCAGCGCCGCCGACCGCGCCTTTCGAGACGAGGTGCGCGCATTCGTCGCCGCCAAGCTCGCGCCCTCCATCCGCCGCAAGGTCGAACTCGGACTTCGCCTGGAAAAGGACGACTACCTCGCCTGGTACGCCAGCCTGTACGAGCGCGGCTGGATCACGCCTGCCTGGCCGGTGGAGCACGGCGGCCCGGGCTGGACGCCGCTGCAGCGCTATCTGTTCGACGAGGAGACGCTGCTGGGCGGCGCACCGCGCATCATCGCCAGCGGCATCCACATGCTCGGGCCGGTGCTCATGCGTTTCGGCACCGAGGCGCAGAAGGCGCAGCACCTTCCCGCGATCCGCCGCAGCGAGGTCTGGTGGGCGCAGGGCTTTTCGGAGCCGGGCGCGGGCTCCGACCTCGCGTCGCTCCGCACGAGCGCCGTGCTGCAGCGAGACGCCGACGGCGAGCACTTCGTGGTCAACGGGCACAAGGTGTGGACTTCCTATGCGCATTGGTGCTCGATGATGTTCGCGCTGGTGCGCACCGACCCGCAGGCCGCCCGGCCGCAGCAAGGCATTTCGTTCCTGCTGATCGACATGCGCTCGCCGGGCGTGCAGGTGCGTCCGATCCGCATGCTCGACGGCGGCACGGACCTCAACGAGGTCTTCCTCGACAACGTGCGCGTCCCCGCGGCCAATCTCGTGGGCCGCCTGAACGAAGGCTGGACCTGCGCCAAGGTGCTGCTGGGCCACGAGCGCACCGGCATTGCCGGCATCGGTTCGTGCAAGCAGCAGCTGCAGCGCGCCAAGGCGCTCGCACGGCAGCTGTCGCTGGATGCCGACCCGGTGCTGCGGCAGCGCCTCGCGCAGTTCGACGCCGAGCTCATGGCCCTGGAGTTCACGGGCCTTCGCATGCTGGGCGCCAACCCCGACGCCCGCGCGCCGGGCGCCGAGGCCTCGGTGCTCAAGGTGCGCGGCACGGAATTGCGGCAGGCGCTGTTCGACCTGCTTGTGGATCTGGCCGGACCGTCGGCCGTGCCCTTCGAGGAAAGCGCCATGACACTCGACGGTGCGGACGACTTCGCCACCGACGCGGGCCTGGCCGCGATCGCTGCCAACGCGCTGGATGCCCGCAAGCTGTCGATCTACGGCGGCGCCAACGAAGTGCAACGCAACCTGATCGCGCGTGCGATGCTGGCCTGAGGAGCGGCGATGGACTTCTCCCTCGACGACGACCATCGCGCGCTGCAGGACGCAGTGCGCCGCTTCTGCGACGGCGAATACGCGCCGCAAGAGCGCGGCAATCCCGAGTCGCCCGAAATCGCGCGTCGGCGCTGGTCGGGCCTGGCAGCGCTGGGCGTGCTTGGCCTCGGCTTGGACCCGGAACTCGGCGGCAGTGGCCAAGGCACCGTGGAAGCGATGCTGGTCGCGCAGGAACTGGGCCGCGCGCTCGCCGGCGGCGACTGGCTGCCCTGCGCTGCCCTGGCCGCGCAGTTGCTCGCCGACGTCGGCAGCCCCGCGCAATGCAGCCGCTGGCTGCCACAGGTGGCTTCGGGCCAGGCCCGATTGGCCCTGGCCCACGCCGAAGACGAGTCGCGCCACGCGCTCCAGCATTGCACGACGCGTGTTCGCAAGGTCGGCGAGAACCTGCGTCTGGACGGGCACAAGGCGCTGGTGCTCGGCGGCGAAGCAGCGGACGCCTTCATCGTGCTCGCGCGCAGCGCGGGGGACGTACGCGACGCACAGGGCCTCACGCTGCTGATCGTCGATGCGCACGCGCCGGGCATCACCGTGTGCGGCTTTTCCACGCTCGACGGCCGCCGTGCCGCGCGGGTCGTGTTCGACGACGTCGAGGTCGCGCACGATGCCGTGGTCGGCATCGCCGGAAAGGCCCTCGCCTGCCTGGACAAGGCCGTCGATCGCGCCGCTGCGCTGTCGTGCGCCGAGGCAGCAGGCGCGATCGACGCGCTCATCGGGATGACGGTCGAGCACCTGTTGACCCGCACTCAATTCGGCGCTCCGCTCGCACGACTGCAGGTGCTGCAGCATCGCCTGGCGGACATGGTCATCGCCCGCGAACAGGTCGTCTCCATGGCGGCCGCGGCGGCGATGGGCGTGGACAGCGCCGACGCGGCCGAACGCCGCCGCCTCGTGTCGGCCGCCAAGGTCGTCACGGCCCAGGCGGCCCGGCAGGTCGCTCACGACGCGATCCAGATGCACGGCGCGATGGGCATGACCGACGAATGCCGGGTCGGCCACTACGCGAAGCGCCTGCTCGTCATCAGACAGCTGTTCGGGGATGCCGCGCATCACCTGCAGCGCCTTGCCGATCAGCCGCAGAGCTGATGGCCTTCCATTCCACCCTCAGCCATTCACCTGGAGACTCCATGGCCCTCACCCGATCGCTCAAGACCTTGCTGGCCGGTGCCACGCTGTGCGCGTCGTTCGCCGCCGCCGCGGCCGACAAGCCGCCCATCCACCTCATCGTCGGCTTCGCGCCCGGCGGCTCCACCGACACCGTGGCGCGCGTGCTCGCCGACAAGCTGCGCGAGCCGCTGGGCCAGCAGGTAATCGTCGAGAACAAGCCAGGCGCGGGCGGGCGAGTGGCCGCGCAGGCGCTCAAGGACAGTCCCGCCGACGGCTCGACCTACATGATGGCGCCCAACGCCACTGGCCTGTTCCAGGCCCTGCTCTATCCGGTGTCCACGCTCAAGTACGACCTGCTGAAGGACCTGACGCCGGTCGCGGTCGTCGTGTCCTATCCGCTGGCGCTGGCCGTGGGCACGCAGACCGGCGTGCACGACCTGAAGCAGTACGTCGCGTGGGTCAAGGGTCATCCCGAGCGCGGGATGTTCGGCACCGCCGGCATGGGCGGTCACACCCACTTCAGCGGGCTGCAGCTCGCCAAGGCCGCCGGCGTGGAACTGAACGTCGTGCCCTACAAGGGCAACGGACCGCTCCTCAACGACCTGCTCGGCGGCCAAGTCCCCGCCGCGGTCCTCACGGCAGGCGATGTCGCGCAGTTCGCCAAGGACGGCAAGGTGCGCATCCTCGGTGTGTTCGGCGGCGAACGCTCGCCCCTGATGCCCGACGTGCCGACGATGAAGGAGCAGGGTTACGACATCGACACCGGCGATGCCTGGACCGGCCTGTGGGCACCCGCGGGCACCCCGCCCGCGGAGATCGCGCGCATGAGTGCAGCCGTGCAGAAGGTGCTGCAGTCGCCCGAAGTGCGCGAGATCCTCATCAAGCAGAAGACGCTGCAGCCCGACTTCAAGTCGGCCGCGGACATGGACAAGCTGCAGCGCAAGGAACTGGCCTACTGGGCTCCGGTGATCAAGGCATCGGGCTTTCGCCCCGACCAGTGAGGAACTCGCCATGACGCTGAACGGCAAGGCCTTCATCGTGGGGGCCTACGAGCACCCGACCCGGCAGGCCGACGACCTGTCCGTCGTGCGCCTGCACGCGGACGTCGCGCGCGGCGCCCTCGAGGACGCGGGTCTTGCCAAGTCCGACATCGACGGCTACTTCTGCGCCGGCGATGCGCCGGGCCTGGGCACGACGACCGTCGCGGAATACCTCGGCCTCAAGCTGCGCCACGTGGACTCCACCGAGTGCGGCGGCTCGGCGCCCATCCTGCACGTCGCGCATGCGGCGGAGGCCATCGCCGCGGGCCGCTGCAACGTGGCGCTGATCACTCTGGCCGGGCGCCCGCGCGCTGCCAGCGCCGCGGCGGCGAAGGCCGGACGCCCGCCCATGCTGGCGCTCAAGCCGCCCGACCCCGATGCGCCCGAGCTTGCGTTCGAGTTGCCCTACGGCCCGGCCACGCAGAACCTCTACGCGATGGTGGCCCGGCGCCACATGCACGAGTTCGGCACCACGAGCGAGCAGCTCGCGTGGATCAAGGTGGCCGCGTCGCACCATGCGCAGCACAACCCGCACGCCTTGCTGCGCAACGTGGTGACTGTCGAGGAGGTGCTGGCGTCGCCGCTGGTCAGCGACCCGCTGCACCGGCTGGACTGCTGCGTGATGAGCGACGGCGGCGGCGCGTTGATCGTCGCCCGGCCCGAGATCGCGCGCGACCTGAAGCGTCCGCTGGTCAAGGTGCGCGGCACCGGCGAGGCACCCAAGCACGGCATGGGCGGCAACGTGGACCTGACCTTTTCCGCCGCCGCCTGGTCCGGACCGCGAGCCTTCGAAGAGGCCGGTGTCAGGCCAGCGGACATCCAGTACGCCTCGCTCTACGACAGCTTCACGATCACCGTGCTGATGCAGCTCGAGGATCTCGGCTTTTGCAAGAAGGGCGAAGGCGGTCGCTTCGTGCAGGACGGCAACCTGATCTCCGGCGTCGGCCGCCTGCCCTTCAACACCGACGGGGGCGGCCTGTGCAACAACCATCCGGCCAACCGCGGCGGCGTCACCAAGGTGATCGAAGCCGTGCGCCAATTGCGCGGCGAAGCCCATCCGGCCGTGCAGGTGCCCGGCTGTACCTTGGCATTGGCCAGCGGAATCGGCGGCGCGCTCGCGTCGCGGCACACCGCGGCCACGCTGATCCTCGAACGGGTCTGAACCGATGAACCATCCGACCGAAAAGACGCCCACCACGCCCGCGCCGCGGCGCATTCCCGCCCCGCGCGTGCTGCCCGAGAGCCTGCCGTACTGGAGCGCCGCCGACGAGGGCCGCCTGCTGCTCAAACACTGCCTGGACTGCAGCAGGAACCACTTCTATCCGCGCGACGTCTGCCCGCACTGCATGAGCACACGCACCGAATGGCGCGAGGCAGCCGGCAGCGGCGCGGTCTATTCGTTCAGCACCATGGGCAAGGGCGAGTCGGCCTACACGATCGCCCTGGTCACATTGGACGAAGGAGTGACCATGATGTCGAACCTCGTCGACTGCAACCCACGCGAGCTGTCCATCGGACAGCGCGTGAGGGTCGTGTTCGTGCCCAGCGACGGCGGCCATGCGGTGCCGATGTTCAAGCCGGCCTGAGGAATGCAGATGCCCACCCTCTCCCGAGCAGGCGCCCTGTCGCGCTTCACCATCCTCGATGCCACCCGTGTGCGCGCCGGCCCGACCGCCGTGCGGCTGTTCGCCGACATGGGTGCGCGCGTCATCAAGCTGGAGATACCGCCTGGCGCGCCCGGCGGCGACGACATGATCGGCGGGCGAGATCACAACCGCGCCGACTACGAGAACCTGCACCGCAACAAGGAGAGCCTGACGCTCAACATGAAGGAGCCCGAGGGCATCGCGATCCTGCACGAGCTGGTGCGGCACGCCGACGTGTTCATCGAGAACTACCGCCCCGACGTGAAGCACCGCCTGGGCATCGGTCCCGACGAGCTTCGCGCCGTGAACCCGCGCCTGGTCTATGCCAGCATCTCCGGTTTCGGGCAGGATGGGCCCTATGCGAAGTGGCCGGGTTTCGATTCCATCGCCCAAGGCATGGGCGGCCTCATGAGCGTCACCGGCAAGCCCGGCGAGGGGCCCATGCGCGTGGGCATTCCCATCGCCGACCTGTGCGCCGGTCATTTTTGCGCGATGGGCATCCTCACCGCCCTGCTCGAGCGCGAGGCATCCGGCGAGGGGCAATGGGTGCAGACCTCGCTGCTCGAATCGCAGATCGCCATGCTCGATTTCCAGGCGGCGCAATGGCTGATCGACGGCAAGGTGCCAGCACAGCACGGCAACGAGCATCCCTTGACCGTGCCCACCGGCGTCTTCGAGACGAAGGACGGCTACCTCAACGTCGCAGCCATCGGCCAGACGATGTGGGTGCGCCTGTGCCAGGCGCTGGAGATGCCGCATCTGGTCGACGAGCCCGGCTTCGAATCGGACCCGCAACGGGTGCAGAACCGCGACCGCGTCAACGCCGCCATCGGCGAAGCCTTCCGCCGTCGCACCACCGCCGAATGGACCGAGCGCCTGCTGCAGGTGGGCGTGCCCTGCGGTCCGATCCACACCATCGATCGCGTGTTCGAGGACCCGCAGGTGAAGGCCCTCGGCATTCGCTGGCCGATGCAGCATCCGCAGCTCGGCGCGATCTCGCTGGTCGGCGAGCCCATGCGCTTCTCGCGCTTTCCGCGACAAGGCGAAGCCCGCCCGGCGCCGTTGCAGGGCGAGAACACCGACGAGATCCTGCGCGAGCTGGGTTATTCGGACGCACGGATTGCGGAGCTGCGTTCAGGACTCGTCGTATGAACTCCCGCACGCCAGGCGTGCCGCGTGGCATCGCCCTCACGCACTGAACACCGGACACCTCGACACCATGGCCCGACTCGTCGCCGCCTTCGGCTCCTCCCACAGCATCATGCTGGTCTCGCAGCGCGAGGACTGGCAGCACGGCTTTCGCGTCGTCGACCCGAAGAATCCCCACTACTACGACCGCGACGGCCGCAAGACCGACTACGCCGCGCTCTTGGCCGCCGCTCCGAACGACGCCGAGGCCATGGTCACGCCCGAGAAGATGGGCGAGCGCTGGGACGAATCCGAAGCTGCGATGGACGCCTTGCGCGAGCGCATTGCCGCAGCCCGGCTCGACGTGCTGGTCGTCGTGGGCGACGACCAGACCGAGCTGTTCCGCACCACGAACAACCCGACGTTCGCGATCTTCTACGGCCAGACCATCCGCAACGCGAAGCGCGAAACGGCCGAAGGCGACAACTGGTACAAGACGGCGCGGATGGTTCGCCAGGAGCCCCACGCCGACCGCGAGTACCCCGTGCGCAGCGAGCTCGCGGCATGGCTGATCCGCGCGCTGTGCGACCGCGACTTCGACATCGCCGCGATGGACGGCCTCGAGCGTGGACAGTTCGAGGGGCACGCGTTCTCGTTCATCCATCGTCGATACCTGCAAGGCACCGACCTGCCCATCGTGCCGGTGATCGTCAACACCTTCGACCCGCCCAATCAGCCCACGCCTCGCCGCTGCATTCAGCTCGGCGCCGCATTGCGCGAGTCGATCGCCGCCTACCCCGAGGACCTGCGCGTGGGCGTGCTCGCCTCCGGCGGTCTGAGCCACTTCGTCGTCGACGAGGAACTCGACCACGCGGTCATCGACGCGATCCGCCGCAAGGACAGCGCCTGGCTGGCCGCGCTCGACCCGAAGCGACTGCAGGCGGGCAGTTCCGAGATCCGCAACTGGCTCATCGGCGCCGAGACGGCCCGGGACCTCGACCTCGACTGGGTGCGCTACGTCGCCGGCTACCGCAGCCCCGCGCTGACAGGCACCGGGTTGTGTTTCGCGGCCTGGCGCACGCTGCCTTGAAATGAAACTCAAGCATTGCAACCCCAACCCGTTCGGGCTGAGCCTGTCGAAGCCCAGCGCGGGCATCACGCGGTGGACCCTTCGACACGGGGCCTTCGACAAGCTCAGTCCCCTGCTCAGGGCGAACGGTTGTTGTTGTCAGGGCGAACGGATGTTTCATGCGTCGCAGGTGGCGCTTCGGCGCCATGGAAAACTGAGAGTGAACCACCCCGTGGCGCCTTCGGCGCTCCCCCTAGGGGGCGCCGCCAGCGGACCGGCCAAGCCGGCTCCGCGCGGCCGCTGATGCGTCAGGCTCATGCCGTTGGGGTGCCGTTCGGCGCCAGGCTGAGATGAAACCTGGGCAGCTACCCCAACCCGCTCGCGCTGAGCCACCCCAACCCGCTCGCGCTGAGCCACCCCACCCCGTTCGCGCTGAACCACCCCACCCCGTTCGGGCTGAGCCACCCCAACCCGTTCGGGCTGAGCTCGTCGAAGCCCCTCCGCGAACCCCAACCCGTTCGGGCTGAGCCTGTCGAAGCCCTCCGCGAGCATCACGCCGCGGCCCCTTCGACACGGGGCCTTCGACAAGCCTCAGTCCCCTGCTCAGGGCGAACGGGTGTTGTTGTCAGGGCGAACGGGTGTTTCATGCGTCTCGGGGTGGCGCTTCGGTGCCATGGAAAACTGAGATTGGGCGGCCCTTGCAACACACCTTGCACTCTTCCTTGCACCTCACACTCCAACACAGCCCCATCGACATGACCGATCCCTACCTCCCGCGCCTGCGCCGGCTCGATGCCTGCGCCTTGTCCGACGCGCTCGACAAGCTGCAGCTCGCCGGCACCGTCACCGGATCTGCCCCAACGCTGCGGCACGGGCCGCATCGCCGGACGCGCCGTCACCGTCAAGCTCGACACCGGCCAGCCCGCAGCGGGCCCGCCGAGGCACCTGGGCTGCACCGCCATCGAATCGGCAGGGCCCGACGACGTCATCGTCGTGGAGCAACGCAGCGGCGTCGAGGCCGGATGCTGGGGCGGACTGCTGTCGCTCGGCGCGAAGGTGCGCGGCGTGGCGGGTGTGGTGGCCGACGGCCCGGTGAGGGACATCGACGAGGCCGCCGCGATGGACTTTCCGGTCTTCAGCCGGTCGCTCACCGCGTTCACGGCACGCGGGCGCGTGGTCGAGCGCGGCACCCATGTGCCGGTGGAGATCGGCCACGTCACCGTGCGCCCCGGCGACTACCTGCTGGCCGACCGCAGCGCCGTGGTCTTCGTCGCCGCGCGCGACATCGAACGCGTCCTGGACGCCGCCGAGCGGATCGCCGCGCGCGAAGCCGCGATGGCCAAGGCGATCCTCGCGCGCACGCCCATCGGCGACGTGATGGGCGGCCAGTACGAACACATGCTCGAGGCCTGAACCACCATGGAACCCGACCGCAACGTCGAGCGCGCGAGCCGCCTCGACACCGCCACCCTTTCGGACGCGCTGGACAAGCTCGGCATCGCCGGGCAGTGCCATCGCATCAAGCCGCGCAGCGCCGACTTCCGGCTCGCCGGCCGCGCCTTCACGCTGCTCTACGGCCCCGCCGCGAACCCGCCGGGCACCGTGGGCGACTACATCGACGACGTGCCGCCGGGCAGCGTGGTGGTGCTAGACAACGGCGGGCGCGACAACGTCACTGTCTGGGGCGACATCCTCACCGAGATCGCCCATCGCCGCGGCCTGGCCGGCACGGTCATCGACGGCGTGTGCCGCGACGTCGCGCTGTGCATGTCGATCGGCTACCCGGTGTTCGCCAAGGACCACTGGATGCGCACCGGAAAGGACCGGGTGCAGGTCGAGGCCACGAACGTGCCGGTGAACATCGGCGACGCACGCGTGCAGCCGGGCGACATCGTGCGCGGCGACGCCGACGGCGTGCTGGTGATTCCCCGGCAGCACGAAGCCGCGGTGCTCGACGCGGCGGAAACCATCGAGCAGGCCGAGAACGCGATCCGCGAGGCGGTCCGCGGGGGCATGCGGCTGGACGACGCGCGGCGTCAGTTCCGCTATCACCAACTCCAGACCCGGAAGACCTGAGCATGGGCGCCAGAGAACACGACCCGCGCACGACCACGCGCACCGGCATCGAACGCGTCGATGCCGCCACCGTCGCGGCCGCACGCGACTTGCCCGCCGCCACGCTGCACGAAGCCGCCGGCCGGATCGGCGCCCTGCCCTCGGCCATCAAGCCGGTGGCCGCGTCGATGCGCTGCTGCGGTCCGGCGCTGACCGTGCATTCGCCCGGCGGCGACAACCTCTGGCTGCATCGCGCGCTGGCCCTGGCGCAGCCCGGCGACGTGCTCGTGGTGCATGTCGGCGGCGCGCACGAGCATGGCTACTGGGGCGAGATCATGAGCACGATGGCGCAGGCCCGGCATCTGGGCGGACTGGTCATCGACGGCTGCGTGCGCGACGGCGCGCTGCTCGCGAAGATCGGGTTTCCGGTGTTCGCCAGAGGCTTGTGCATCCGCGGCACCGGCAAGGACTACGCTGCGATGGGCTGGCTCAATGAGCCCGTGCTCGTCGGCGACATCGTCGTCGCGGCCGGCGATCTCGTCGTCGGCGATGGCGACGGCGTGGTGGCCCTGCCGCGCGAGCAGGCGGCCGGTGTGGTCGACAAGGCGTGCCGCCGGGAATCCGACGAGGCGGCGATCCTCGAACGTCTGCGTTCTGGGGAGAGCACGATGCAGGTCTACGGGTTCCACTGAGCATGGCAACGACCCATGGCTCGTCGGGCACCTCAACCGCAGCGCGCACGGGAGACGCGGGGCAAGCGCCGTCCCTGCATGTCGACGGCGCACAGGCCAGCCTGACTTTGCGCCGCCCGGGCGTGGCCAACCGCCTGGAGCTGTCCGACCTCGACGTGCTGATGCGCTGCATCGACGAAGTCAACGCGCGCGGCGAGGTGCTGGTGCTGCACCTGCGCGGCGAAGGCCGGCACTTCTGCAGCGGCTTCAACATCGGCCAGGTGGCCGGCGAAGACGGGGGAGCGCAGGCCGGCGCGCGATTCGAGGCACTGGCCGCTGCGCTCGAATCGGCAAGAGCCGTCACCATTGCCGAGATCCATGGCGGCGTCTACGGCGGCGCGACCGACCTCGCGCTCGCCTGCGACTTTCGCCTGGGTTGCCCCGTCAGCGAGATGCAGGTGCCCGCCGCGCGTCTGGGTCTGCTGTTCTACCGAGGCGGGCTGGAGCGCTATGTGTCGCGCCTGGGCCTGGCGACCGCCAAGCGAGTGTTGCTCGCGGGCCAGAAGCTCGACGCAGCGCAGATGCGCGACTGCGGTTTCCTGGACCAGCTCGCTGCCGATCCCGAGGCGCTGCATGCACAGGCCCAGGACCTGGGCCGTTCCCTGGCTGGCATGGCGCCGCTGGCCCTGCTGGGCATGAAGAAGCATCTCAACCGCATCGCCGCCGGCACGCTCGACGCCGACGAGCTCGCCCGGGACATCGCGTGCGCCGACGCGTCGGACGACGTGCGCGAGGGCGTGGCCGCGTGGCGCGAAAAGCGCGCGCCAGTGTTCCGCGGCCAATGAATCGACCACCCACCGCCAGGACGACACCGATGGCCTCCGAACCCGAAGCGAGCTATTTCGCGCGGCTGCAGCGCGGCGAGGTCGAGCCGCCGCCCGTCACGACCACGCTCGGCGGCCGCATCACCGCCGTGGACCTCGAGGCCGGCACCTTGGAATCGGCCTATGTGGCGACCGCGCAGTTCCTGAACCCCGCCGGCCAGGTGCAAGGCGGCATGCTCGGGGCCATGCTCGACGACGTGACGGCGTTTCTCGTCACCGCCACGCTGGATGCGGGCGAGTTCTGCGCCACGCTGAACCTCAACCTGTCGTTTCTGCGACCCGCCTCATCGGGCGATCTGCATGGCCGCGCACGCCTCGTGCGCCGGGGCAAGGACGTCTGCCACGTCGCCGGCGAACTCCTGCAGGCCGGGCGCGTCGTGGCGACGGCGAGCGCCACCTGCATGGTCGTGCGCGCGCGCTGACCCTGCGCAGTCTCCGCGTCGGCCGCCCGGTCAACCGCCCTTCGACGCGCTCAGTCCGGCCAGCTCTCGCGTGAGCGCCGCGGCGCCGATCTCGCGGCAGCCGCTCACGTTCTGCCCGGCCCACAGCGGTGAGAATTCGCCCGATCCCTTCGCCTCGGCCTTCGCTCGCAGCGGCGCAATGGCCGCGCCGCCGAATGGAAACGCGGGCACTCGTGGATTGAGCGGTCCCAGCTCGCGCACCGCGCGATTCACGATGCTGCGCGCGGGACGGCCGGAGAAGACGTTGGTGAGCGCGGTGTGCGCCGCGTCGGGTCCGGCGATGGCCGCCCGGTGGATGGCAGTGGTCTGGACCTCGGCGCACAGCAGGTACGCGGTGCCGACCTGCACGGCGCACGCGCCCATCGCCAGTGCGGCGCGCACGCCGCGTGCGTCGGCGATGCCGCCTGCGGCGATCACCGGCACGGTCACGGCATCGATGACCTGGGGCAGCAGCGCGAAGGTGCCCAGCTGCCAGGTGAGATCGTCGCGCAGGAAGTGTCCGCGGTGGCCGCCGGCCTCCAGGCCCTGCGCGATGATGGCGTCCGCGCCGTTCGCCTCGAGCCAACGCGCTTCCTCGACCGTGGTCGCGGAGGACAGCACCGTCGCTCCCCAGCGCTTCACCCGGTCGAGCAGCGCCCTCGACGGCAAACCGAAGTGGAAGCTGACGATCCGCGGCGCGAACGGCTCCACGAGATCGGCCAGCGCGGACGTGAACGGCTGCCGACCGGCGCCGGCCGCGACCGCCGCGGCATCGATGCCGAATTCGGCGTAGTAAGGCGCCAGCTCACTGCGCCAGCGTGCCTCGGCCGCCTCGTCGGGCACCGGCGGAACATGGCAGAAGAAGTTCACGTTGAAGGGCCGCGACGTGCCATCTGCCAGCGCACGCATTTCGGCGGTGAGGGCATCGGTGGACAACATGGCGGCCGGCAGGGATCCCAGCCCGCCCGCATTCGTGACGGCCAGCGCCAGGCGGCCGAGCTGCACGCCGGCCATCGGCGCCTGGATGATGGGAAGTTCGACGCCAAGAAGCGCGCGATGGTCCATGGGATGTCTCCGTGCGAGCGCCACGCGCGAGGTACGTGGTCTCCGCATTCATACCATGATCGGCAATCACACGATCGGTGTGTGAGCATGTGGCCGGCGTGTCGGGCGCGGTGCGCCGCGCCGCGACGCATGCCGCCGCCCCGGCCTCACAGCGCCCGGGAGATCACTTCCTTCATGATCTCGCTCGTCCCGCCGTAGATTCGCTGGACCCGGGCGTCCGCGTACATGCGGGCGATCATGAACTCGTTCATGAAACCATAGCCGCCCCACAGTTGCAGCAGATCATCGAGCACGCGGCCTTGCACTTCGGAACCCCACAGCTTGGCCATCGATGCGGTGGCCGTGTCCAGCGTGCCCGCCACGATCTGCTCGACGCAGCGATCGATGAAGGCGCGCCCGACCATGATCTGGGTGGCGGCTTCGGCCAGGCGGAATCGCGTGTTCTGGAAGTCGGCGATGGGCTGGCCGAAGGCTCGCCGCTCGCGCACGTAGGCAAGAGTCGCCTCATACGCGCCCTCGAGGCATGCGATCGCCGACACGCCGATGATGAGCCGCTCGTACGGCAGGTCGCCCATGAGCTGGTAGAAGCCCTGACCTTCGCGACCGCCGAGCAGGTTCTCCGCCGGCACGGCAACATCGTCGAAGAACAGCTCCGACGTGTCCTGCGACTTCATGCCCATCTTGTCGAGCATGCGGCCCACCCGATAGCCCGCGCACTCCGCCGTCTCGACGATGAAGATCGAGATGCCGCGCGCCCCTTGCGTCGCATCGGTCTTGCACACGACGAGGACGAGGCCGGCGAGAAAGCCGTTGGTGATGAAGGTCTTGCTGCCGTTGATCAGGTAGCGGTCGTCCTGTCGCTGCGCACGGGTGCGCACGCCCTGCAGGTCGGAGCCTGCGCCCGGCTCGGTCATGGCGATGGCACCGACCAACTCGCCGCGCGCCATGCGCGGCAGGTAGTTCCGCTTCTGCGCGTCGGTCCCGTGGTTCAGCAGGTAATGGGCGACGATGGAATGCACCGACGTCGCCATGCCGGTCAGGCCGCGCCGCGCCATCTCCTCGTAGAACACCGCCTCATGGCGGAAATCGCCACCGGCGCCGCCGTAGTCCTCGGGAATGTCGGCGCACAGGAATCCCAGTTCACCCGCGCGCCGCCACAGCCCATGGCCGACGTGGCCGTCGCGCCGCGCCTGCTCATCGTGCGGGCAGCATTTCGCTGTCGATGAAGCGCGCCGCCGAATCGCGCAGCACATCGAGGGAAGGGTCGGTCCAGGACCGATGAAAGGACAAGGGCATCGAGTCGCTCCAGGAAATCGGTGCTGGCCGCGAGCGGCCTCGTCAGACCGGCGCGGCGGGCCCGGCCGCGCCCCAGTCGCGCAGCGCATCGTCCAGCGTGACCGCCGTCTGCGGCCTGGGCCGGTCAGCCGGCGTGCGCGCGAAGCGCGGCGCGGGCGCGGGCTGCACCACGCCGCCCGCCTCGATGAAGGTCTCGCGCGCCCGGTTGTGGTGGTGTTGCGGCGCCTCGTCCCAGTCGAGCACGGGCGCGAAGCAGGCATCGGTGCCTTCGAGAAGCGCGCACCATTCGTCGCGCGAGCGCGTGCGGAACAGTTCGGCCAGGCGCACCTTCAGCAAGGGCCAGCAGGCGCTGTCCTGCTGTGCATCGAACAGCGAGTCCTCGATGCCGCAGCGTTCGCGCAATTCGGCATAGAACTGCGGCTCGATGGCGCCGATCGCCACGTACTTGCCGTCGGCGCAGGCGTAGGTGTCGTAGAAATGGGCGCCGCCGTCGAGCATGTTCTCGCCACGCCGGTTGCTCCATCGGCCGGCAGCCTTGTGGGCATACATGAAGGCCGAGAGCAGCGCGGCGCCGTCGGTCATCGCGGCATCGACCACCTGGCCGCGGCCCGACGCCCGCGCCTCGTGCAGAGCGGCGAGCACGCCCACGGCGAGCAGCATGCCACCACCACCGAAGTCGCCGATGTAGTTGAGCGGCGGCACGGGAGGCTCGCCGGCGCGGCCGATGGCGTGCAATGCGCCGGTGATGGCGATGTAATTGATGTCGTGGCCTGCGGCGCTCGCCAGCGGCCCGCTCTGGCCCCAGCCCGTCATGCGGCCGTACACCAGGCGGGGCTGGCGCTCCAGGCAGGGCTCGGGCCCGAGGCCGAGGCGCTCCATCACGCCCGGCCGAAAACCCTCGATCAGCACGTCGGCCCTCGAGATCAGCGACAGCGCGGCAGCGGCGTTCGAGGGCTGCCGCAGGTCCAGTGCCAAGGCGCGGCGGCTTCGACCGGTCACATCCGCCGGTTCGGGCGCGACGCCGGGCCGCGTGATCCGCAGCACGTCGGCGCCCAGGTCGGCCAGCACCATGGCGCAAAACGGCGCAGGCCCCAGGCCCAGCATCTCCACGACCTTCAAACCCGCCAGCGGACCGGACATTCCTGTGGCTCCCATTTCCAATTGACGACCGCGTCCGGCGAGCCGCCCGCGATCGGCCGGATGCACCGACACGCGCGCGCTACAGGCGCTCGACGATGGTCACGTTGGCCATGCCGCCGCCTTCGCACATGGTCTGCAGGCCATAGCGCGCACCACGCTGCTGCATCGCATGCAAGAGCGTGGTCATCAGCTTGGTGCCCGAGGCGCCCAGCGGATGCCCGAGCGCAATCGCGCCGCCGTTCACGTTCAGCCGGGCCGGGTCGGCCCCCGTGGCCTTCAGCCAGGCCAGCGGCACGGGTGCGAAGGCTTCGTTCACTTCGTACAGGCCGATGTCGTCGATCTTCATGCCGGCCCTGCGCAATGCGCGTTCGGTGGCAGGCACGGGAGCTTCGAGCATGATGACCGGGTCGTGGCCCAGGACGCTCATGTGGTGGACACGCGCCATCGGCTTCAAGCCCAGCGCCCGAAGGCCGCGTTCGCTCACGACCATCACCCCGGTGGCGCCGTCGGCGATCTGGCTGGAGGTGGCCGCCGAGATGCGGCCGCCCTCGGCCAGCAGCTTGACGCCCGCGATGCCCTCGAACGATGCATCGAAGCGGATGCCTTCGTCCACACGGTGCATCTCGGCATCCGTGCTGCCGTCGGCACGCCGCACGGGGACCGGCACGATCTCGGCATCGAAACTCCCCGCGCGCGTGGCGGCGATCGCGCGCTGGTGGCTCTCGAATGCGTAGCGATCGAGTTGCTCCTTGGACAGCCCGTACTTCCCGGCCATCATCTCGGCCCCCATGAACTGGCTGAATTCCACATCGGGATAGCGCGCCTGCATCTGCGGGCTCATGTAGTACCCGAGCCCGTTCTTGCGGGGCAACTCGCTCGGCGTGAACATGGGCATCCGCGACATGCTCTCGACGCCGCACGCGATGACGCAGTCCATGGTGCCGGCCATCACCGCCTGCGCCGCAAAATGCAGCGCCTGCTGCGACGAGCCGCATTGACGGTCGACGGAGGTGCCCGGCACCGACTCGGGCAGCTTCGACGCCAGCACCGCATTGCGTGCGACGTTCGTCGACTGCTCGCCGACCTGGCTCACGCAACCCATGATCACGTCATCGACGGCGCCGGGGTCGATGCCGGCCCGCGCGACCAGCGCATTCAGCAAGGTCGCGCCCAGGTCGACGGGGTGCCAGCCGGAAAGGCGTCCGTTGCGGCGCCCGGCGGCCGTGCGGGCAGCGGCGACGATGTAGGCCTCGGCCATGGTGTGTCTCCTCAGATGAACCTCGACGCAAGAGCGTCGGCGGCACCTGCACAGGGCCGCCGAGTCAGGCCATTTTGAGGCGACGGACCACACCCGTCCATGGCCTCGGCATCGGCCGGGCGACCTGCGCATCGCGCCATGCGGCGCGGGGCTCGCGGGCCGCTGGCCCGGCGAGCTGTCGCCGTCAACCTGGAAAGTCCGCTGGTCTGGCGGCGAGATGGTGATCGCCGCGGCGGCGCGCGGGCGGCCGCCACGCCCTCATGCTGCGCGCTGCGCGCGCAATGCCGAGTTGTCGTCGGCCGGCAGCCTGAACACTGCCACGCTCTGCACCAGACGATCCGCCTGGCTGCGCAGGCTGTCGGCGGCCGCGGCCGATTCCTCGACCAGCGCCGCATTCTGCTGCGTCACCTGGTCGAGTTGCCCGACGGCGTTGCCCACCTGGGAGATGCCTCGGCTCTGCTCGTTCGTGGCGGCGTCGATTTCACCCATCAGGTCAGAGACCCTTCGCACGCTGGCGAGGATGTCGTGCATCGTCTCGCCGGCTTCGGCCACCTGGTCGCCGCCGACCGCGACCTTGCAGGCGCTGTCCTCGATGAGGTTCTTGATCTCCTTGGCGGCCTGCGAGCAGCGCCCGGCCAGGCTGTGCACTTCGCCCGCGACGACGGCGAAGCCGCGGCCCTGCTCGCCGGCCCTTGCGGCCTCCACCGCCGCATTGAGGGCGAGGATGTTGGTCTGGAACGCGATCCCGTCGATCACGGCGATGATGTCGGCGATCTTCGCGCTCGACGTCGATATGCCGCCCATCGTGGTGACCACCTTGGCCACCGCATCGTTGCCTTGCGTGACGCATTCGCTGGCATGCGCAGCGAGTTGCGTCGCCTGCCTGGCCGCGTCGGCATTGCTCTTGACGACCTGCGTCAGCTGTTCCATCGACGCCGCGGTCTGCTGGAGGTTGGAAGCCTGCTCCTCGGTGCGCTGCGACAGGTCGGCATTGCCGGTGGCGATCTGCGTGGTTCCAGTGGCGATCGAATCGGCGCCGGCGCGGATCGAACTGACCAGGCGCCCCAGCGAGATCTGCATCTGGCGCATGGCATGGAGCATGCTCGATGTATCACCCGCACGCAGGGGAATCGGCGTGGACAGGTCGCCCGCGGCAATGGCCCTGGCAATCTCCGAAGCGAGTTCCGGTTCCCCGCCAAGCTGGGCCAGCAGCCGGCGTGTGATCAGCACTCCCGCCGCCGCGGCCACGACGAGTGCAAAGCCGGCCAGGCCCAGCATGCCCAGCCGCGCGGTCCGGTAACTGGCCTTGGCCTGCATTTCGTCTGCGGCGGTGAGCTTGGCCTGCAGGTCGGCGAGGTCGCCGAGGGCATGGAACCACTCCTGCTGTGGCTTGTCGAGCTCGTTCATGAGGACGGCGGTTGCCTCCGCCGGCTTGCCGGCGCGGCCCAGGGCCTGCGACTTGTCGTTGAGCGGGCGAACCACTTCCTTGAGCGAACGGATCTTTTCGAACAGGGCGAGTTCGCCGGTGGCGTTGTTCGTGCTCGCCGCGAGCCTTCGGCCGAGTTCGTCCTCCGCGGCGTTGTAATGCTCCCTCGCCAGCTTCAGCCGCTCTTCTTCCTCGGCCATCGCCGGGCCCTTCTCGAGCAGGACCATGTTCCTCGTGGCGGCCGCCGCCTGGTTGACCGCGATGCGCATCGCCACGGCCAGACGCGCCTCTGCATTGTTCGAATCGACAATCTCCTCGAGATTGTTCTCGATCGAGGACATGCGATGCACTCCGAGCCCCGCCACGCTCAGCAAGAGGGCGAGCGTGAGCCCGAACCCCATCGACAATCTTCTCCCTACGGTCAACTTCACGGCACGGTTCCTTTTCCGGTTCAGGCCGGATCTTTCGACCGCTTCATGACCGGGTTGAGAGCGGCGGCTCGCGAAAAACGACGGGCGATTGCGAAAGATCAATCCGGGCGCCGATCGTCAAGGCCCGCCACGCGTCATCGAAAACGCCCGAGCAGGCGAGAATGCGCCTCGAATGTCGACTGCCCACATCGCCTTGCTCGTGCCGCTGCTGGGAGCGTTCGCCGCCTCGGCGGCGGCCGAGCCCGGCAGTCTCGCGCACTGCGCCCGGATCGATGCAGCGGCCGACCGCCTGGCCTGTTACGACGAGCTGTCCGGCCGCGCAGCGTTGCCCGCGTCACGCGAATCGCTCGACCATCGGAGTCTGCAGCCCGCGTCGCCCGCCATGCCTCACGCGAAGAGCACTGCCAAGCCTCCAGGATCGGACCGCACGGACGCCAACAGCCTCCTGTCGCGCTACTGGGAGCTCGAACCCGCGGACAAGCGAGGCATCTTCAATTTCGTCGGCTACTGGCCCAGCTACGTGATGCCGGTGCACCTGACGAGCCGCATCAATCGCGCGCCGCAGACCCCCACGCAGGCCGCGGTGCCGCTGCCGGACTACCGCCACGAGGAAGCGAAGTTCCAGATCTCGCTGCGCACCAAGGTCGCGGAGGGCCTGTTCCTTCCCAATGCCGATCTGTGGGCTGCCTTCACGCTCCAGGCCACCTGGCAGGTCTACAACAGCGCCGATTCCAAGCCCTTTCGCAACACCGACTACCAGCCCGAGGCCATCTACATCGTGCCCACGCCGGCATCACTGCGCCCGATGCCGCTCGGCTGGACCTGGCGTTACGTGCAGCTCGGGTTGGCGCACCAATCCAACGGCCAGTCCGACCCGCTGTCGCGCAGCTGGAATCGCGTGTACCTCGGCGCCGGATTCGAGCATGACCCATGGTCGCTCATCGCGCGCGTGACCCAGCGGCTCAACGAGGTCTATGCCAGCGACAACAACCCCGATCTGATGGATTTCGTCGGCCGCGCCGAGGTTCGGGTCAACTGGGTGAAAGGCCTGCACACCGCGTCGCTGCTCTATCGCAATCCGCTCACGCGCGCCCGGCACGGCGCGCTTCAGTTCGAATGGACCTACCCCGTGTCCACGAGCCGGCCCGACGGCCTGCGCTGGATCGTGCAGGCGTTCAGCGGCTACGGCGAGACGCTCACCGACTACAACTTCCGCCAGACGAGCCTGGGCGTCGGCGTGAGCTTCCTGCAGTTCTGAATCTGGCGAAGACGACCGCGAAGTGCGCGCGATCCCGAGAATGGCTTGACCCGGGCGGCTGCATAGAATCCGCCCCTCGCCCTGTCTCCCCATCGTCCCAACATCTCCTCGGCCCCAGGCCCCGCATGATCAAGAACGCCCTCGTCTATCGCATCGACCACTCGGAAGCACCTGCCTTCTCGAATTTCGAAGATCGCCTCGCCGCCCACCGCTTCGTGGAATGCGGCGCATCGCAACGGGAGTCTGCCGGCTGGCTGGAACCCCGCGGCGAGAGGCATGGCCCACTGGCCGAAAGCATCGGCGGTCAGTGGATCGCGCAGCTTTGCATCGAAACCAAGGCCGTGCCCGCTTCGGTCGTTCGCACGCAACTCGAAGCGCAGATGCAGCAGATCGAGGCGGACACCGGCCGCAAGCCCAGAGGCAAGCGTGCCAAGGAACTCAAGGAGGACATCGTGCACGCCCTGCTGCCGCGCGCCTTTCCCAAGCGCGCGCTCGTGCCGGTCTGGCTCGACCTGCGTGCCCGCCTTGTCGTGATCGGCGCCGCCAGCGTGAAGAAGGCCGACGGCGTCGTCACGCGGCTGCTCGACGTGCTGGGGCCCGGCGTCGTCCTGCGGCCGCTGAACACCGCCCTGTCGCCGGCCACGGCGATGTCCGGCTGGCTCGCCGCGCGCGAGGCGCCTGCCGGATTCACGCTCGACCGCGACTGCGAACTGAAGCAGCCTGACAGCGAGAAGTCCGCGGTTCGCTATGCGCGACATTCACTGGAGCTGGAGGAGATCGCCGCGCACATCGAACAGGGCAAGGTTCCCACGCAACTCGCGCTGACGTGGAATTCCCGCGTGTCGTTCGTTCTCACCGATGCCTTGTGCCTGAAGAAGATCAAGGTGCTCGACGTGCCCGGCGATCGTGACCGGGGCAAGGCTGCTCACCAGGACGGCGGCTTCGACGCCGACGTGGCACTGACCACCGGCGAGCTCGGCCCGATGATCGCCGGGCTGGTCGATGCCCTCGGCGGCGAACTCCAGCCGCAACCTGCCGGCATCGAAGCGTCGCACTCATCGGCGCAAGCGCAACCCCTGGCCGCCTGAAGCGTGCCGGGCGGTCTCCTTGTCGGTCAGATGGCGGCCGGCACTGGCGGCCACTCGAAGTCACGACGAACCACAGGCGCCGGAATCGACATACGGCCCGACACTCGTCGCGTGCGGATCGGCCGCGTTCGCGGCCCGCAAACGCCTTCACGGCAGTGATGTACCCGCCGCCACCGGCCCGTGCGGCCACATCTCGTCGAGCTCGTAGGCGATCGAGCGCGCCAGCCCTTCGAGGTCCGGGAACAACGTCGCCTGCGTGATGTTCATGCGGTAAAGCGCGTGCAGGGCCTCGGCGCGCAATTCGGGCCCGAGGATGACCTTTTCCAGCAACGGCACGCCGCGGTCGTAGACCTCCAGCAGCGTGTCCAAAGGCATGTCGAGCAGCCCGGGCACGACCAGCAGGCCCGATTGAGCGACGAGCCGTCGGTCCATCTCCGCCGGTTCGCCGAACCACACCACGGCATGGCCGTTGACGGCGAAGTAGCGCTCGAAATTGCCCGGCCGGCGCGGATCGACTTCGTCCCGGGTGAGGCGCGGCTCGTCGCGCGGCGCGAGCTCCCAGAGCGCGGGTGTGTTCAGGGCATAGACTGCGGCATCCTGGCTCGCCTGTTCGAGCGCGAAGAAGGCGGCGACGTAAGGCGACTTCGTGAAGTCGAACAGCCGGGTCGGCGCGCCGTGGTGCTGCATCATCGCAAGGCAGCGCAGGTCGTCGGCCAGGACGCTGCGATCAGGCAGGTAGACGTGGGCCTTGCGCCTGAACACCCGGATGGCGCGCTCCTCGCGCTGCTGCCAGTCGGCGCGTTCGGCATTGGTGCGCATCAGCCGGCGCGACAGCGAGCTCAGCAACGGCCAGGCCGCGTCGCGCTCGCCACGAAAGGCCCACCCGTCGCGTCGCGCGGCGAACGCGTTGAAGTCGGTCCAGGTGTCCACCCGCAGTTCGTTCATGGGCCTCTTCCGTCGAGCACCGCGCGGCGCTGCCGCAACACGCCCAGCCTAGCTTTGCTGGAGGTCGAGCACAAGACGTTCGCTGCGGCAGCCCGACACGCAGATGCCGTGTGGAACGGACGCGAACATCACATGGCAAAGCCGACACCGGCACCGCGACGGGTGGGTGACGTCGACAAGGCGCGAACGAGCCGGCGTCGCCCCTGCGACGCCGCCGCTGTCCGGGCGGGCTCGCAAGGAACGCGACGAGGTCAGCGGTCTTTCAGCCGCAAGGCACGATCTTGAATTCCACGCGCCGATCCAGGGCGTCGACCGCGTTGTCGGTCCCGCTGCCCACGATGTTCTCCCTGAATCCCTTTCCGATCGCCTTCATGCGTGGGGCGAGGTCCGATGATTCGGTCGTGAGCTTCTGGCGGATCGCCTCGGCGCGCTGCAGTGAAAGCACGTCGTTGGCTTGCGCGCTTCCGGTGTGGCTGGTGTGCCCGACGACGTCCATGCAAGCCTTGGACGCACTGGCGACGTGGGCGATCTGGCGCAGCCACATCGGGTACGGCCCGTTGATTCGAGGATCGGGCCAGAAGTCGGTCGAACCGGGATTGAAGAGGAACTTCACGCCGAGCTTGTTCGACTCGATGCCCAGCGCGACCAGGCGCCCGAAGGCCTGCTCGGCCTCGGCGCTGCGGCCGAGCTTCGCGTTCGTCAGGTAGATGCCGCTGAGCACCCGAAGCTGTTGTCCGGCGGGCGTGGCCAGGGCGCTGCGGTACTCGCCCAGCGCATCCTGGTAGCGCTCGGCGTTGTACGAGTCCGTGGCCTGCGTGATGAGCGTCGCCGCCGCGACGCGCTCGAGGTAGTAGGCGTCGCCATGCTGGCCTGGTGGGGTGGCCGAGGTGCGGATGTAGCCTTCGACGACCTTGTCCTTCACCAGCACCGGGCTGTCTCGGTAGTAGGGCAGCGGGGTGTCGTCCAGCCCGTTGCCGCTGGCCAGAGCCGTGGCCTGTGCCACGACATTGCCGGTCTTGAGTTCGGTCAGCGCCAGGTCGATGCGAAACACCGCATGCCCGCTCGCCTGCGAACGCGTGGCGGTGCCAGTCAGGAGATATTGCGCCTTGGCCAGATTGGCCGCCTGGAAGGCGAGCAGTTCGAACTGGGGAAAGCGTTCCGTGAGCCGGCCCGTGACACCCCGCTCGAGCTTTTGCGTCACCGCGGTCTGCTCGCCGGAATTGGCATCGATCATGGGATCGAGGACCACGCCTTTCTTGACGAGCTTGGACTCGACCTTCGCGAGGAATGCGGGCAGCCGCTGAGTCTGCCCGGCCAGCCCGTCGGTCGCCTCGGCGACGGCCTCGTCGAAGGACAGTTCCTTGCTCACGTTGGTGGCCTGCGGCGGCGCGGCGCAGCCGGCCAGCAGCACGGCGGCGACGCTCGCCATGCGGGCAATGAAACCGCGGCGGCTCCAGGGGGTGAGGTGGTGTCTCATCGGCATTCCTTCTTCAAGTAGGCTGACTCTTCGGGTGTGAGCGGCTCCAGCGAAGCCTTCATCAGGATGTCGGTACAGCGCGGCGGATTCGCCGCGGGCTTCTCGGTGCGCGCACGCTCGTCGGCGCGAACCGCTCGACGATGCACGGGGACGGCTGCCGGTGGCGCTGCCGCTGCCGTCGCACGCGTGCCCACCGCGTTGCCCGGCGCGGCATGGTCAGTGACAGATCCCGACGGCCGTGCGGTGACGGCCGGCGATGCATTCATCACCGCAGGACGTGGTGCTTGCGCGCGCTCGGAGATGGTCGGGGACGGCACGGTGTCGGCTGCTTGGGCGGGACGCGCTGCCATGTCTGGTTCTGACGGCAACGGCAACGGCGCGGGCGACGGTGAAGGTGATGTCGACGGCGATGTTGTCCCGGCGATCGGCGCAGTCGACGTCGACATCCCTGCCGGCACGGATGGCCTGCTGTCCGGCGGCGCCGTTGCCGCGTCCAGCGGCGCCATCGTATCGGGCGTCGGCGCGGGCGATGCCTGCCGAACCGGCTCCGCGGGCAGCGGCTCGAGGGGCGCGACCGGCACCGCTTGAGCGGGCGACGTCTGCGCCGCAGCCGGCGCGGATTGCAATGCCGGCGCCTGCGCGGACGGCGGCGTCGCTGATCCGGCGGGGTGCGACTCGGGCCAAAGTGCATAGGCGCCCGCCACCACGGCAGCAAGCACCGCCAGCGCCATGGCCACGTACGGCAGCCGCCGTGCCGCGCCGGCAGAAGGCGCAGCCGGAGCGGTCGCGGGCACGGTCATCGGAATCGTCGCAGCGCCCGTGCGCGGCACGGTCCGGATCGACGTCTCCAGAGGCGCGGGCCGGCTGGCCTGCGCCAGCGCCGCAGGCACGCTCATCGACCAGCCGCTGTCGCGCTGCTCGATGCCCAGCAGCGCGCGGAACGCGGCCACGTCCTGCGGCCGCCCGGCCGGACGCACGGCCAGCGCGTGGTCCACTGCCTGCAGGAATCCCGCGTCGTAGCGGCCGACCGCGAGGGTCGACAGCGGGACGAGCCGGTCGTCGATGAGCCGCTCGACCGACGGCATCGGCGCCTTGCCTACGATGGCGTAGTACACCACGCTGGCCAGTGCGTAGATGTCGGTCCAGGGCCCCTGGCTCATGGAGGGCACCTCGCCGTACTGCTCGATCGGCGCGTAGCCGGGCTTGAGCACGACCGTCAGCGCGTGGGTCATGTCGCCGATGATGCGGCGCGCCGCGCCGAAGTCGAGCAGCAGCGGGCCGCGCGCGGTCAGCAGGATGTTGTCGGGTGCGATGTCGCGGTGGTAGCACTGGGCCTCGTGCATCACGGCCACCGCGTCGAGCAGCGGTGCCAGCCATTCGCGCAGCGTCGCCTCGTCGGGCGGACGGCCCAGGTCGGACAGGGCGCGCTTGAGCGTGGGGCCTTCGTAGAGGGGCATCACCATGTAGGCCGTGCCGTTGGCCTGCCAGAAGCGATACACCTTCACGAGGGCCGGATGGTCGAACCGGGCGAGCAGCCGCGCCTCGTTGACGAAGCTGTGCAGGCCCATCTCGAAGGTCTCGGCATGCCGCGGGGACTTGACCGACACCGTGACGCCCCCGCTCGCGCGCGCGGCGAGCGACGAGGGCATGTATTCCTTGAGCGCCACCTGGCGATCGAGGTTCGGATCGTAGGCGCGATAGACGATGCCGAAACCGCCCTCCCCGACGAGACCGGTGATCTCCAGCCCGCCGATGCGGGTGCCCTCGGGAAGCATGTGGCCCCACTGCGAAGGCGAGCCCGGGCCGTCGGTTCCGTCGGCCTTGGACGACAGGATCGCGCGACCCGTAGGGTTCGTGATCGTGCGGTCGTCGTCGGCAGGAGCGGCGTTCATGAATCAGGTGGTCGGCGCAGGCAATCGGTCCTCAGCCACGCGGCCGCGGTCGACCCGCCACCGCGCTCGGCGAAGGCTCATTGTGCGCGAACCCAGCCGCCACGGCCTTCCCTTCTCTCAGGGATGTCCGCCGGCCGATGCGACGATGGAATCCTCTGCCATCGCATAGCATCGGGGCGCACGCACTACGGGGACAGCGCCATGGACGTCTCTTCCACTTCGCCGCGTCGGGTCCAGGCCGTGCGGCCGGACCGCGAAATCCTGACGCGCCAGCGACTGCCGTATTTCATCGGACTCTCCGGCGAAACGGTGGGCGCGCAAGGACTGTCCATGCACCTGGTCGTGATCCCGCCGGGCGCGCGGGCCGAGCCGCACGCTCATCGCGGCCACGAGACCGCCATCTATGTGATCGAGGGACGCGTCGAGACCCGCTTCGGCCCCGGGCTCGAATCGTCCGTGGTGAGCGAACCGGGCGATTTCCTCTTCATACCGCCCGACGTGCCGCACGAGGCCATCAACCTGAGCACGACCGAGCCCGCCCGCGCGATCGTCGCCCGCAACGATCCGCGCGAGCAGGACAACGTCGTGCCCTACGTTTCCTCTCGTCCGGACGCGGACGCAGCACCCTGACCCCGGGCGCTGTTCGCCGTCCGTCGCGGCCGGCAGACGCGACGCGACCACGGCGAATCCGGCTCCGTGACGCAACGGCAACACAGCAGCAATGTCCGCGCGCTGCAATGCGTCCACGCCGGTGTGCCCATTGACCGTCCGCGCCGGACGTTCCCGGCAGCGACACCCTCGAATGAAAACCAACGACACCACTTCGACCGCACCCCGCGCCGCCCGCTGTTTGCCGCGGGCCGAGCGCTGGGCCGCTCCCAAGCCGGCCCGCATCCCCTCGGGGGATCGACCGACGTCTTCGTCGGACGCGGGGCAACCATGACTCGCCGCGGCCACTGGCTCGGGACGATCATCGCCATCCTCGCGCTGCTGGCGCTGGGCGCCCTCGCCTGGCACCTGACGCATCGCCCCGCCGCCGAAGGCGCCCGGCCGGGCGCGCCGGGCAGCGCACGGGGGAGCGGGCCGAGGGGCGGGCCGCCGGTGACCGTCGGCCTGGCGACGGCCGAACGCGCCGACGTGCCCGAATGGCTGGAGGCGCTGGGCACCGTGACGCCCACGGCCACCGTGACCGTGCGTCCGCAGGTCTCGGGCGTGCTGACCCAGGTGCTCTACGCCGAAGGCGAAATGGTGCGCAGGGGTCAGTTGCTGGCAACGGTGGACCCCCAGCCGTTCCAGATGGCGCTCCTGCAGGCACAGGGCCAGCGCCAGCGCGACGAGGCGCAGTTGCAGAACGCGAAGCTGACGCTGGAGCGCTATCGCACCCTGCTCTCCCAGGATTCGATCGCGCGGCAGGACGTGGACACGCAGGCCGCGCTGGTGCGCCAGCTCGAAGGCACGATCAACATCGATCGGGCCGCAGAAGGCACGGCGCGTCTGAACCTCGACAACACGCGCATCATGGCGCCGGTGGGCGGCCGTGTCGGATTGAGGCCGGTGGACGCAGGCAACCTCGTGTCCAGCAGCGACGCGGGCGGCATCGCGGTGATCACGCAGGTGGCCCCCATCGACGTGGCCTTTGCCGTGCCGCAGGACCGCGTGCCCGACATTCAGGCCCGCGTCGCGAAGGGTGCCCAGATGCCGGTCGACGCGCTCGATCGCACGCGCGCCAATCTGCTGGACACGGGCAGGTTCCTGACGCTGGACAACCAGGTCGACACCCAGACCGGCACCGTGCGCGCCAAGGCGCGATTCGCCAACGCGCACGGCACGCTGTTCCCGAACCAGTTCGTCAACGTCCGTCTGCTGGTCGACACGGTCAAGGGCGCCGTCACGGTGCCCGTGACCGCGGTGCGCGAAGGACCCAACGGCGATTACGTCTACGTGCTCAACGACGACCACACCGTGACGCAGCGCCCGGTCACGCGCGGCCTGTCCACCGCCGACCGCGTCACCGTGCGCAGCGGGCTGCAAGTCGGTGAGAAGGTCGTGACCGAAGGCGCCGATCGCCTTCACGACGGCGCGCGGGTGACCCTGCCGGGCGAACAGCCCGCGCCACCCGGCGCAGGCGCACGCGCACACCGGCAGCGCGCCTCGGGTGCCAGCGCCCCGCGCGGGGCCGCGGCGGCCGCCGAAGGCGCAAGCCGGCCTGCTTCCGGGGCCTGGATGCGACATCGCGCTGCCTCCGCCCCCGCGCCGCAATGAGTCCGTCGCGTCCGTTCATCCAGCGTCCGGTGGCGACTTCGCTGCTGATGCTGGCCATCGCGCTCGCCGGCATCGTGGGCCTGAAGTTCCTGCCCTTGTCGGCGCTGCCGGAAGTGGACTATCCCACCATCCAGGTGCAGACGCTCTACCCCGGCGCCAGCCCCGAGGTGATGGGGCAGACCGTCACGGCGCCGCTCGAGCGGCAGTTCGGGCAGATGGCCGGGCTGCAGCGAATGAGTTCGAGCAGCGCCGCGGGCGTGTCGATCGTGACGCTGCAGTTCGGGCTCGGGCTGTCGCTGGACGTGGCCGAGCAGGAGGTGCAGGCCGCCATCAACGCGGGCGGCTCCCTCTTGCCGGCCGACCTGCCCGCGCCCCCGGTGTACGCGAAGGTGAACCCGGCCGATGCGCCGGTGCTGACGCTGGCGATCACCTCGGCCAGCCTGCCGCTGACCGAGGTCCAGAACCTGGTCAACACGCGGCTCGCGCAGAAGATCTCGCAGGTATCCGGTGTCGGCCTGGTGACGCTCAGCGGCGGCCAGCGCCCTGCCGTGCGCATCCAGGCCGACACGCAGGCGCTCGCCTCGTACGGCATCGCGATGGACGCGCTGCGCAGCGCAATCTCCACCGCCAACGCGAACGCCGCCAAGGGCAGCATCGACGGCGCCTCGCGCTCGTACACCATCAACGCCAACGACCAGCTCGTGAGCGCGGACGACTACCGCAACCTCATCGTCGCCTACCGCGACGGCGCGCCGGTGCGCATGGCACAGGTCGCGCGCGTCGTGCAAAGCGCCGAGAACGTGAAGCTCGGCGCGTGGTCCGACATGACGCCGGCAATCATCCTGAACGTGCAGCGCCAGCCCGGTGCCAACGTGATCGCCACCGTCGACGCGATCAGGCAGCGCCTGCCTGACCTTCAGGCCTCGCTGCCCGGCTCGGTGCAGGTGCAGGTGATGGCCGACCGCACCTTCGGCATCCGCGCATCGGTCGAACACGTCGCACTCGAACTCGTGCTGGCGGTCCTCATGGTGGTGCTCGTGATCTTCGCGTTCCTTCACGACGTCCGCGCCACGGTCATCGCGAGCCTGGCCGTGCCGATCTCGCTGATCGGCACCTGCGGCGCGATGTACCTGCTGGGCTACAGCCTGAACAACCTCAGCCTGATGGCGCTGACGATCGCATCGGGCTTCGTGGTCGACGATGCGATCGTGATGATCGAGAACATCGAGCGCCACATCGAAAGCGGCGAACGCGCGCTCGACGCGGCACTCACCGGCGCGACGCAGATCGGCTTCACGATCATCTCGCTGACCGTCTCGCTGATCGCGGTGCTGATCCCGCTGCTGTTCATGGGCGACGTGGTGGGCAGGCTGTTCCGCGAGTTCGCGGTGACGCTGGCCATCACGATCCTGATCTCGGCCGTGGTCTCGCTCACGCTCGTGCCGATGATGTCGGGCCGCTGGCTGAGGGCGCACGCGAAGGATTCGCCCGCGGGCGGACGCATCGGCCGGCGGCTGCAGGGCGGTCTCGACCGCCTCAACCGCCGCTACGACCGTGCCCTTCGATGGGTGCTGGACCATCAGCCGTTCACCCTCTGGATCGCACTGGGCACGATGGCGCTCACGGTGCTGCTCTACATCGCGATCCCCAAGGGACTCTTCCCCGTGCAGGACACGGGGCAGCTGCAAGGCCGCGTCGATGCGGCGGTCGACGTGTCGTACGCGCGAATGGCCGCACTGCAGCGCTCCGTCGTGCAGGCCCTGCTGAAGGACCCGGCCGTCGACAACATCGCCTCCTTCGTCGGCGTGGACGCGCAGAACAACACCATGCTGCACACCGGGCGGCTGCTGATCCAGCTCAAGCGTCCGCGCAGCGAGGAGCAGGAGTCCGTGATGACTCGATTGCAGCAGCACGCGGCCGAAGCCGTCGCGGGCGTGACCCTCACGCTGCAGCCGACGCAGGATCTCACCATCGACGCCGAGGGCGGCCCGACGCCCTACCGCGTGTCGATCGAAGGCGCGGACGACGACGCCGTGCGCCGCTGGTCGCAGTCGCTGGCCGTGGCGATGCAGGACGAACCGGCCTTGCGCCACATCGTGTCCGACGCCGGCGCCGTCGGTCAGGCGCTGCAGGTGGACATCGACCGCGACACCGCATCGCGGCTGGGCATCACTGCCGCGGCGGTCGACGATGCCCTGTACAGCGCGTTCGGCCAGCGCATCGTCTCGACGATCTTCACCGAGACCAACCAGTACCGCGTGATCCTCGAGGCGCGGCCGGACCTGCTCGTCAGCCCCGAGGGCCTCAAGCTGCTGCACCTGAAGACCACGAGCGGCGGCTCGACCCCGCTGTCGGCGATCGCGACGATCCGCGAGGTGCGCGCGCCGCTGCAGGTGACCCACGTGGCCCAGTACCCGGCCAGCACGATCGGCTTCGATGCGGCTGCCGGCGTCTCGCTCGGGGATGCCGTCAAGGCGGTGCGCAATGCGGCGCAACGCGTCGCGCTGCCGGCCAGCGTCAGCCTCACGTTCCTCGGCGCGGCCGCCGCCTACCAGGCGTCGCTGGCCAACGAGCTGTGGCTGATCCTCGCGGCGGTGGTGTGCGTGTACATCGTCCTGGGGGTGCTCTACGAGAGCTACGTGCACCCCATGACGATCCTCTCCACGCTGCCTTCGGCGGGCGTGGGTGCGCTGCTGGCGCTCATGCTCACCGGCCACGACCTGGGAGTGATCGGCATCATCGGCATCATCCTGCTCATCGGCATCGTCAAGAAGAACGCGATCATGATGATCGACTTCGCGCTCGACGCCGAGCGAACCGAGGGCATGCCGCCGCGCGAGGCGATCCACCAGGCCGCGTTGCTGCGGCTGCGTCCGATCCTGATGACCACGGCGGCAGCCCTGTTCGCGGCGCTGCCACTCATGTTCGGCTGGGGCGAAGGTGCCGAGCTGCGCCGGCCGCTGGGGCTCGCGATCTTCGGCGGCCTGGTCGTGAGCCAGATGCTCACGCTGTTCACCACGCCGGTCATCTACCTGTGGTTCGATCGCCTCGGACGTCGTTTCGGGCATCGGCCGTCGCGCGACCCGTCGGACTACCGCGGCCCGCGTGACGCGACGGGCAATGCGAAGGGCAGCGCATGAACCTGTCGCAGCCGTTCATCCGACGCCCGGTCGCCACGGTCCTGCTCACCATCGGCATCGCACTGGCCGGCGTGGCCGCGTTCTTCGTGCTGCCCGTGTCGCCGCTGCCGCAGGTGGACTTCCCCGTCATCTTCGTGCAGGCGCGCCTGCCGGGTGCGAGCCCGCAGACCATGGCCAGCAGCGTGGCCACGCCGCTGGAACGCCGCCTCGGCGTGATCTCGGGTGTCAACGAGATCACCTCGAACAGCGGCAACGGCTCCGCGCGCGTCACGCTGCAGTTCGATCTCGAGCGCAACATCGACAGCGCGGCACGCGAAGTGCAGGCCGCGATCAATGCCGCGCGAGCCGACCTTCCGGCCACCTTGCGCAGCAACCCGACCTACCGCAAGGCCAACCCCGCCGACGCGCCGGTCATCATCCTCGCGCTCACGTCGCGCACGCGTTCGCCGGGACAGATCTACGACGCCGTGTCCAACGTCGTACAGCAGAAGCTCGCCCAGGCGCCGGGCGTGGGCGACGTGGAACTCGGCGGCGCGGCGCTGCCGGCCGTGCGCGTGGAGCTCAACCCGCTCAGCCTGGCGCGCTACGGTGTCGCGCTCGAGGACGTGCGCGCGGCCTTGCAGGCGGCCAGCGCCAACCGGCCCAAGGGCGCGCTCGACGGCCCCGAGCGCCGCCTGCAGATCTACACGGGCCTCTCCCGCAGCCCCGCCGTGGCCGCGACACCCGCGGCCATCTCGAGCACCGTCGATCAGGTGGCCGTCGAAGATCGCAGCCTCGTGGTCGCCTGGCGCAACGGCGCGCCGGTGCGCCTGGGCGACGTGGCCACGGTCGACTCCGGTCCCGAGGACCGACGCACGCTCGGCCTGTTCAACGGCATGCCCGCCGTGATCGTCCTCATCACCCGGCAGCCGGGCGCCAACATCATCGAGACGGTGGACGGCGTGCGGGCACTGCTGCCGCAATTGCGCGCGCAGCTTCCTCCGGACATCACGCTCGAGGTCGCCAGCGACAGCACCAATTCGATCCGCGCGTCGCTGCACGAGGTCGAGATCACCCTGCTGATCTCCATCGTGCTGGTGGTGATGGTCGTGAGCCTCTTCCTGCGCAGCGCGCGCGCCACGTTCGTGCCCGCGGCGGCCACGGTCGTCTCGCTGCTGGGAACGTTCGGCGTGATGCACCTGCTCGGCTTCAGCCTGAACAACCTCAGCCTGATGGCCCTCACGGTGGCCACGGGCTTCGTGGTCGACGACGCGATCGTGGTGCTCGAGAACACGAGCCGCCACATCGAGCAGGGCATGGACCGCTTCCAGGCCGCCTTGCTGGGTGCCCGCGAAGTCGGCTTCACCGTGCTGTCGATCTCCCTGAGTCTCGTGGCGGTGTTCATTCCGCTGCTGTTCATGGGCGGCATCGTCGGCCGCCTGTTCAAGGAGTTCGCGGTCACGCTGTCGGCCTCGGTCATGATCTCGCTGGTCATCTCGCTGACGACCACGCCGATGATGTGCGCCTGGCTGCTGCGGCCGCAAGCCGCGCGGCGGCCACCGGGTCGCCTGTCCCGCTTCGCGGATGCGGCCTGGCGCCGCGTGCTGCGCGCCTACGAGGCGAGCCTCGACTGGGCGCTGCATGCCAAGGCGCTGGTCATGTTCATCCTGCTGGCGGTGGTGGCGCTGAACGTCTACCTGTTCGCGGCCGCGCCCAAGGGCTTCTTCCCGCAGCAGGACACCGGACGCATCAGCGGCGGGCTGCGCGCCGACCAGAGCATCTCGTTCGAGGCCTTGCAGGGCAAGCTGCGCCAGCTCGTGAACATCATCCGCCGCGATCCCGCGGTGGACACGGTGGTGGGCTTCACCGGCGGCGGGCGCGCGGGCGGCGGCTTCATGTTCGTGAACCTCAAGCCGCGCAGCGAGCGCAGCGAAGGCTCGCTCGCGGTCATCGCGCGACTGCGGCCGCAACTGCAGCAGGTCACGGGCATCACCCTCTTCCTCAATCCCGGTGCAGGACCTGCGCATGGGCGGGCGGCAGAGCAACGCGACCTATCAGTACACCTTGAAGAGCGACAACGCCGCCGACCTCAAGCTCTGGGCGCAGCGCCTGGCCGACCGCATGAAGCTGCACACCGATGTCTTCACCGATGTCGACACCGACCAGCAGGACAGCGCCGTCGAGGCCTATGTCCACATCGATCACGAGAGCGCCGCGCGGCTGGGACTGTCCTCGCGCGACGTGGACAACGCGCTCTACGACGTGTTCGGCCAGCGCCAGGTCGCCACGCTCTACGACGAGCTGAACCAGTATCACGTCATCATGGAGGCCGCGCCGACGTTCACCACCAGCCCGCTCGCCCTCAAGGATGTGCACGTGCCGGGCAAGGGGACGAGCACCGCCGCCACGACCGCCCTGCCCGGCACCAGCGTGAATCCGGCGCTGCGCGATGCGTCCGGCGGCCAGGCGCTGAACACGCTGGCGAAGCCGGCCGTGCCCTTGCCCGCCATCGCCAGCTTCGGCGAGCAGCCCGCGCCTGCCTCGGTCAACCACCAGGACGGCGAGCTGGCCACGACCGTGTCGTTCAACCTCGCCGAAGGACGCAACCTCGGCAACGCGCAGACCGCCATCGAGCAGTCGGTGGCGGAGATCGCCATGCCGATCAACGTGCGCGGCAGCTTCCAGGGCACGGCGCGCAGCTTCCAGCAGAACCAGGGGCAGCAGCCCTTGCTCATCGTGGCCGCCCTGGTGGTCATCTACCTCGTGCTGGGCATCCTCTACGAAAGCCTGGTGCATCCGCTGACCGTGCTGTCGACGCTGCCGTCGGCCGGCGTGGGTGCCGTGCTGGCGCTGCTCCTGTTCAGGATGGAGTTCTCGATCATCGCGTTGATCGGTGTCTTCCTGCTGATCGGCATCGTCAAGAAGAACGCGATCCTCATCATCGACTTCGCGCTCGAGGCGGAACGCGCGCGCGGCGTGTCGCCGCTCGCGGCCGTGCGCGAGGCGTGCCTGCTGCGGCTGCGTCCGATCCTGATGACCACGCTGGCGGCTGCGCTGGGCGCGCTTCCGCTGGCGATCGGTTTCGGCGAAGGCGCCGAACTGCGCCGTCCGCTGGGCGTGGCCATCATCGGCGGCCTGATCGCCAGCCAGCTGCTCACCTTGCTCACGACACCGGTCGTCTATCTGCTGCTCGACCGCTTCCGCCGGCGCGGCAGCGACGAAAGCCACCTTGCCCGCAGCTCGGCCCTGCCCGAGGCGCCCACGAGATGAAGCGACTCACCCTCCTGCTGCCGATCCTCGGGCTGGCCGCATGCGCATCCGTGCCCCAGCCCGCGCCCGACGTGCCCATGCAGTCCGCCTATAAGGAAGCCCCCGCGGGATGGACGAGCGCCGCCCCAGCCGATGCGCTCGACCGCGGTCCCTGGTGGCAACTGTTCGGCGATCCCCAGCTCGACACGCTCGCGCAGAAGGTCGGCGCCGCGAACCAGACCCTGGCCGCGGCGGCGGCGGCCTACGCGCAGTCGCAGGCCCTCGTGCGCGTCCAGCGCGCGTCGCTCTTCCCCGCCGTCACGCTGGACGCGGGCGCCACGCGAAGCGGTGGCAGCGGATCGTCGTTGAGCCAGAGCGGCAACCGCTACCAGGCGAGCGTCGGCGCGCGCTGGGCGCCCGATCTGTGGGGCCGCATCAGCGGCAGCGTCGGCGCGGCCGAGGCTCGCGCCCAGGCCAGCGGCGCCGACCTCGCGTCCGCGCAGCTGTCGCTCACCGGCGAACTGGCCACCGACTACTTCAGCCTGCGCGAGACCGACGCCGAGATGGCGCTGCTGGGCGACACGATCACCGCCTATCAGCGTTCGCTGGAGATCGCGCGCCATCGCTACGACGCCGGCGTTGCGCCCAAGAGCGACCTGCTCCAGGCGCAGACGCAGCTCGCCAGCGCACAGTCGCAGCAGGCCGGACTCGCGCGGCAGAGGGCCCAGCTCGAACACGCCATTGCCGCCTTGGTGGGCGAACCGGCGGGAAGCTTCACCCTGCCGCCTGCGCCGTGGGCTCCAGGCGCGCTGCCCGACGTGCCGCCGGGCGTGCCGTCGTCCCTCCTTCAGCGGCGCCCCGATATCGCCGCGGCCGAGCGTCGCGTGGCCGCCGCCAACGCGCAGATCGGCGTGGCGCACGCGGCCTATTTCCCGGACCTGTCCCTGACCGCCAGTGGCGGGTTCTCATCGACGACGCTGGCGAAGCTGTTCAGCGCCGGGGCCTGGTCGTTCGGGCTCTCGCTGGCGCAGACGCTCTTCGATGCCGGCGCGACGACGGCTCAGGTGGATGCGGCGCGCGCCGCGTGGCAACAGGCCGTCGCGCAATATCGCCAGACCGTCCTCGACTCGTTCCGCGACGTCGAGGACCAGCTCGCCGCCGGCCGGGCGCTCGAGCAGCAGGTCGAGTTCGAACGCGTCGCCTCCGAAGCGGCCGACCAGGCGGAACAGCAGATGCTCAACCGCTATCGCAGCGGTCAGGTGAGCTACAGCGAAGTCGTCGCCGCGCAGGTCTCGGCGCTGACGGCGCGCCGCTCCGTCGTGCAGCTCGTGTCCAGCCGCCAGGCCGCCGTGGTGGCATTGATCCAGGCTTTGGGCGGCGGCTGGCGAGCGCCGGAACCGCTTCGCTGATCGGGAGCGCCGCTCGTGCGTGGCACATGCGGGCCATGCGCGGGCGGCCTGATCAGGTGCTCCCGCATCCGAAACGCTTCGTCGCCGCTTCGGCGCGCGTGCACCTCGCCGTGAGCGTGCCGATCGAGCAGCCGCCACGCGGCACGGTCACCGCGTGTGGGTTCTACGTGAGTGCCTTCACGCGGGTCCGCGGCGGCGCGGCATCCTGATCGACATCATCGGCCGTCGTCAGGAAGCGCGAGAGCATGCAATGGATGTCACGCTGGTGCGCGCGCTGCCACTCGGCGGACAGCAGATCCGCGCCGAAGATGCGCGACAAGGTGTGGCCGTGCGACTTGCTGTAGTACGACAGGCTCACCATCGTGACGTACAGCCGCAGCGCATCGATGCCGGGCCGGAACTGTGCGCACGCCTGTCCGCGCGTCAGCAGCCGCTCGATCACGCCGATGACCGGCGAGGACATGGTCGGGATTCGCCTGGAGCGGCGCAGGTGCTGCGCACGATTGAGGTTCTCGAAGGCGAACAGCGCGCGCAATTCGGGATGGCGCGCGAAATGATCGTCGATGAAGTCGAACAACTGCAGCAGGCCCTCCAGCGGTGCGACGTTCTCGAAGTCCAGCTGCAGTTCCTCGCGCCGAAGGTTCTCGAACACATGCTCGAGCACGACGATGTAGAGCGCGTCCTTGCCGCCGTAGTAGTGGTAGAGCATGCGCACGTTCACACGGGCACGGCGCGCAATGCGTGCCGTGCGTGCGCCGCTGAATCCGCGCGCGGCGAATTCGGCCACGGCCGCGTGAAGGATGCGCGCCCGGCTTGCCTCGGGGTCGCGCTTGGCGACGCGCTTCGTCTTCGTCTTCGTCATGGCGCGGATGCTATCGGGCGCGGCCATGCCGTGGCCAGCGCCAGCAACAAGCTGTCGCTTCCGGGCGGCCCCACGATCGACAGGCCCACGGGAGCGCCGTCGACCCGCCCGCACGGCAGCGTGACCTGCGGCAGGCCCGCATGCCCGGCGATGGCGTTGACCGCCAACGCGGTCTCGTAGAAGCGGCCCCGAGCCTCGTCGCTCGCGCCCCGGGGCAATGCCGTGCATGCCGCCGTCGGGAACACGAGCGCACCGTTCGAGCCGAGCAGGCCGCGCAAGCGCTCGCGCTCGGCGGCGCGCCAGGCCGTGCACCGGGCGACCTGTTCATCGGTGATCCGCGAGAGAGCGGCAAAGCGCGCAGCGATCCGGGCGCCGAAGCGCGGCCGCCGCTCGGCGATCCATGCACCGAGCGAGCGACGGATCTCGTTGCCTTGAAGAACTGTGTAGGCCTCCAGCGAGGCAGCCGGCGGGCCGTCGAACGCTGCCTTCACGCCCGACATCGGCAGCGCCGCGTCCGCGGCCGCACGCACGGCGTCGCGTACCGTGGGATGCGCGAGCGCCGCGATGTCGTCGGCCCAGTACAGGTGCAATCGCGCAGGCAACTCGCACGGCGGCAGCAGCACGTCGCCGGCGGCCGCAAGCACCCGGCCGTCGGCCGCCATCCAGCCTACGCAGTCGTAGCTCGGTGCGAACGGCACGACGCCCTCCACGCTGACGAGGCCGTGCGTGGGCCGCATGCCGTACACGCCGCAGAATGCCGCAGGAATGCGCACCGACCCGCCGGTGTCGGTGCCCAGCGCGATGTCGGCCATGCCGGCGGCCACCGCCACGGCCGAGCCGCTCGACGAGCCGCCCGGCAGGCAGTGAGGCGCTGCCGGATTGCACGGGGTGCCATGGTGCGCGTTCTCGCCTTCGAGGCTGAATGCGAGTTCGTCGGTCACGGTCTTGCCAACGAGGATCGCCCCGGCGCGAAGCAGATCCAGCACGACCGGCGCATGGCGATCCGCCCGGCCGTGCGAGGCGGTCCAGTCGGGATTGCCGCCGGTGGTAGTCACCCCTTCGACGTCGATCAGGTCCTTGACCGCCAGGCGCAAGCCGTCGAGCGGGCCGCGGCCGAGCGCGCGAGCACGCGCACGAGAGCCCGGTACGAATGCCCCCCAGGCATCGGCATCGGCATCGGCATCGGCATCGGCACGGACGCCGGTCATCGTGTGCCTCGCGCCGTTCGATGCTGTCATGTGCTGCCCGCAGCGGCGAGCCCATCGAGCACGCGGTGCGAGTCGCTGACGAAGCCGAAGCACTTCTTGACGTTCCACAGCGTCGCCTCCGTGCAGAACGCCGGCGAGGTGGTGGCGCAGCAGTCCGACAGCAGCACACAGCCATAGCCCAGGAAGTTGGCGTCGGTCAGCGAATGCAGCACGCACTGGTCGGTGTTGACGCCGGCAAACAGGATGCACCGCACGCCCAGGTTGCGCAGGATGCTGTCCAGCGGCGTGTCCCAGAAGCCGCTGATGCGATGCTTGTCGACTTCGATGTCGCCGGCCAGCGGGCGCAATTCATCGACGACCGCGGCGGCCCAGGAGCCCTTTTCGAGCACGCGCGCGCCGCTGCCCGGCAAGGGATCGCCGAGCCCGACGCCGTGGCCATGCGGCTTGTACAGGTGGATCTGGTTGGGCGGCATGTTGGCCAGGTCCGGCCGATTGCCCCAGTTAACCCAGATCACCGGCACCTGCGCGCGGCGCAGTGCCGGCAACAGCGCACGCAGCGGCTCGATGGGCGCACGGTCGGGCCGCGGGTCGCCGCCGACATGGTCGACCCAACCGCCGGGCGTGCAGAAGTCGTTCTGCATGTCGATCACGACGATGGCCGTGCGCTGCAGATCGAGCACGACGCCCTGCGGCTCGGCATGCAGCCGCATGCGCCGCTCGGGCGGCCGCGGCGGCGCGAGGTCGACTTCGTCAGGCGTGGCGAGCCAGCAAGTGTTGGGCGAGACGCCCAGCGCACCGGGCGGCGGCGAGGTGGTGTTCATCGGCTTCTCCGTGTCGGGTTGGCATGGCGGGAACGATTCAAGCTGGTGCACGGCGCGCGCCACGCTGGCGCACGACTCACCGTGTCGAGGCTCGGCGCGGCAGCGTCGCCGGCATGGCGCTCCCGGCGCTGCCATGAGCCAGGCACGGGGCGGGAACGGGCGCAGCGTGGGGACGCGCCGGGGCAGCGTGGGACTGTGAGGAACATTGGCATCGATATTGCAATCCTGCGACCGCTCAGGAAGTAATCAACTGATTACCTGGCTTCTCAAGCGAAAGGAATGCCAATGCGCACACTGCCCGGCCGCCGCCCCCTGATCCAGTTCGCCTTGCTCGTCGCCATTGCGGGCGTGGGCAGCGCCCAAGCCGCAGGCCCCGTGGCCGTCGGCGTGCTGATCCCGGGATCCAAGTCCGACAAGGGCTGGATGGAATCCGGCTACGACGGCCTCATGGCCGCGCAGAAGGACATGGGCGCGAAGATCAAGGTACAGATGATCGAGAACATCAACTACGCCGACATGGAGCAGGCGCTGACGAACCTCGCCAGCAAGAACAAGCTGGTCATCGGCGTGGGCGGGCAGACGCAGGCCGCCGTGCTCAAGGTCTCCAAGCGCTTCCCCAAGACGATGTTCTCGATCGTCGGCGGCAACAAGAGCGATCCGCTGCCCAACGTGGCGGGGTACGACGTGAAGCAGGCGGAGATTGCCTTCGTGGCCGGCGCCGCGGCGGCCATGCTGTCGAAGAACGGCGCCGTGAGCTACGTGGGCGGCATGGAGATCCCCTCCATCGTCAACGCCGGCAAGGAGTTCGGCAACGGCGCGAAGTTCATCAACCCGGGCATCAAGTACTTCGAGAACTACACCGGCGACTTCGACGACGTGGCCAAGTCGAAGGAGGCGACGCTCGCCGCCATCGCCCAGGGCGCCGACGTGCATTACCACATCCTCAACCTCGGCCTGCGCGGCATGGAGCAGGCGGCCAAGGAGAAGGGCACGCACATCATCGGCAGCTACACCGACCGCTGCGGCACCGATCCGCTCTACACCGCCTACAGCATCACGGGGGTGGGGTACCAGGTGGAATACGCGATCAAGGAGTTCGTCGGCGGCACCTGGAAGCCAGGGTACAAGGCCTTCGGCCTGGCCATGGGGCCGAAGGCCTCCGACATGGTCGTGTGCAATGCCACGCCGCAGATGAAGGCCAGGCTCGAGGAGATCAAGAAGGCCATCCTCGAAGGCAAGATCCACGTGCTCGAAGGCTGAAGGCCGGCCCGATGACTGCCGTCGCGCTGGAGCGCCCGGTCGGGTCCGACGCCGCCGCGCCGATCGTGGACGCGGTCGCGGCGGGCTCGATCGCGCCCGCGTTGCTGCGCATCGCCGGCGTCTCCAAGCGCTTTGGCGCCCTGCAGGCCCTGTCGGACGTGTCGCTGGAGATCGCCGCCGGCGAGATCCACTGCCTGCTGGGCGAGAACGGTGCGGGCAAGTCGACCCTGTGCAACGTCGTCTTCGGCATCCACCAACCCGACAGCGGCACGATGCAGATCGGCGCGCGGCCGTATCGGCCGCAGGGCCCTGCCGACGCGCTCGCGCAGCGCGTGGCGATGGTGCACCAGCACTTCAGCCTGGTCAGCGACCTGAGCGTGGTCGACAACCTGCTGCTGGGCCAGGCGCGCGGCATCCTGCGCCGGCGCGAGTGCGCCGAACGCGTGGCCGAACTCTCGTCGCGCTACGCGCTCGAGCTCGAACCCTTCGCGCGGATCGACACGCTGTCGGTCGGCGAGCGCCAGCGCGTGGAAATCGTCAAGTGCCTGATGCGCGAGCCGCGCCTGCTGGTCCTCGACGAGCCCACCGCCGTGCTGCTGCCCGGCGAGATCGGCGCCCTGATCGAGGTCTGCCAGCGCGTGGCCGCACAGGGCTGCGGCGTCGTGCTCGTCACGCACAAGCTGGCCGAGATCCGGGAAGCCGCGCAGCGCGCGACCGTCCTGCGCGGCGGCCGCGTGGTCGCACGTTCGGACGCGCCGGCCGCCGAGATCGACGCGCTGGTGCGCGCGATGATCCAGCGCGATCTCGACGCGGCCCCGCCGTCCGCACGGCGGACGCGTTCGCCCGCGGTCGAGCCGGGCGAACGCAAGCCCGAGGCCGCCCTCATGATCGACGGCCTGAGCGTGCGCGACGCCGACGGCGTGACCCGCGTCGATGCCGTGACGCTCACCGTCGAGCCGGGCGAGATCGTCGCAATCGCCGGTGTCGAGGGCAATGGCCAGAGCGAATTGGCCGCCGTCCTGTCGGGCATGCGTGCGCCGACCGAAGGCCGCTTCTTCGTGGACGGGCGGCCGCTGGCCGGCGCATCGCCGCGCGAACTCAGCGCGGCAGGCGTCGGCGTGGTGCCCGAAGACCGCCACGCCGTCGGCTGCGTGCTCGGCATGAGCGTGGCCGAGAACATGTTCCTGGATCGCCTGCGCCGTTTTCGGCGCCGCGGCCTGCTCGACCGCACGTCGCTCATGCGCGAAGCGGGCATGCTGATGCAGCGCTTCGATGTGCGCGCAGCCGGGCCCGGTGCACTTTTCTCGAGCCTGTCTGGCGGCAACCAGCAGAAGGCCGTGCTGGCGCGCGAGCTGACGCTCGAACCGCTGCGCTTCCTGCTCGCCGCGCATCCGACACGGGGACTCGACGTCGGCGCCGTCGAAGCGGTGTACGGCCACATCGGTGCGGCCTGCGAGCGCGGCGTCGGCGTCCTGCTGATCTCGTCGGAGCTCGACGAGCTGTTGCGCGTGGCCGACCGCGTGGTGGTGATGTACCGCGGTCGCCTGATGGGCGGCTGCCGGGCCGACCCGGCCGAACGCGAGCGCATCGGCGCCTGGATGGCCGGACACGACTCATGAACGCAAGAGGCACGCCATGACCGCCATTGCAGCTTCCATGTCGCCTCCCCGGCGCTGGCGCCCGCCGCTGGCCGTGTGGGTATCGCTCGCGGCGGTGGGCGCGTCGCTTCTCGTGGGAGCACTGCTGGTCGAGCTGATGGGCGTTCGCGTGGGCGACGCCGTCGCCGCCTTTGCCGACGGTGCCTGGGGCTCGCCCTATGCCATTGGCGCGTCGGTGAACCGCAGTCTCGCGTTCGCGCTGGTCGGCCTCGGCTTCGTGCTCGCGCAACGCGCGAACCTGACCAACGTGGGCGGCGAAGGCCAGATCGCCATCGGCGGCATGGCCGCGGCCGCCTGCGCGCTCAACCCCTGGGTTGCCGGGCTGCCGCTCGGTCTGGCCTTCGTGCTGCCGATGGTCGCGGCCGCCATCGGCGGCGCCCTGTGGGGAGCGCTGCCCGGGCTGCTGAAGGCGCGCGTGGGCACGAACGAAGTCATCAGCACCTTGCTGCTGTCGTTCATCGCGGTGTGGATGCTCTATGGCAGCGTGCAATCCACCGAGCTGCTGCGCCAGCCCATGACCTCGTCGAGCACGCTGCCCGAATCGCTGCAGATTCCGGATTCGACCCAGCTTCCCGCCCTCGGCGGGGCCGACTCGGGGCTGCCGCTGCACGTGGGTCTGCCCATCGGCCTGCTGCTGTGCGTCGTCGTCGCGCTCGTGCTGCATCGAAGCGTCATCGGCGTGCAATTGCGGGCCGTCGGCCTGAACCCGGATGCCGCGCGGCGCGCGGGCATCCCGATCGCGGGTGCCATCGTCGCGGTCATGGCAGCCGCGGGCGCGCTCGGTGGCCTGGCAGGCGCGTTCATGTTGCAGGGCGAGCAGTGGGTGCTCAAGGCGGGCTTCTCGTCGGGCTACGGCTTCGACGGACTGGTCGTGGGCCTGCTGGCGCGCGGCTCCGTGCTCGGGGTGGTCGCTGCCGCGCTGCTGTTCGGCTTCCTGCGCTCCGGAGGCATCAACATGGAAATGGTCGCGAGCGTCCCGACCGCCCTGGTGGTCGTGATCCAGGGGTTGATCATCGTCACGCTCGCGGGCGCGTCGCTTCTGATCGACGGTCGAAAGGCATCGCGATGAATGCGGGCCTGGCATTGGCGGTCTTTGCCGGCTCGACGCTGCGGCTGGCCGCACCGTTGCTGCTGGCCTCCACCGGCGAGCTGGTCAGCGAGCGCGCCGGCGTGCTCAACATGAGCGTGGAGGGCATGATGCTGACCGGCGCATTCGCCGGCGCGGTCGTGTCCTGGGCCACCGGCTCGCCATGGATCGGGCTGGCCGCCGGCGTGCTGGCGGTGCTGCCAGTGGCGTTGCTGCAGGCATGGCTGTCGATCACGCTGCGCGCCAACCAGATCGTCACCGGCATCGGCATCAACATCCTCGCGCTGGGCGCCACCACGCTGGCCTACCGCGCCATCTTCGGCGGCCGTTCGCGCGCGGAGATCCCCGGCCTGTCCAAGTGGGCGCCGCCTGGCCTCGGCGACCTGCCGGTGCTGGGCGAACAGGTGTTCCGGCAGGTCGCCCTGCTCTATGTCGCGCTCGGTGCGTTGCTGGGAGTCGCCTGGGTGATGCGGCGCACGGCGCTGGGCCTGGCGCTGCATGCGGCGGGCGCCGCGCCGCGCGCGGCCGACAAGTCGGGCCTGTCGGTGATGGCGATCCGGTACGGCGCCGTGCTGTTCACCGGCGTGATGTCCGCGCTGGCGGGCTGCTTCCTGTCGATCGGCGACATCCACACCTTCACCGAAGGCATGACCAACGGCGCGGGCTACCTGGCCATTGCCGCGGTCATCTTCGGCAGCTGGAAGGTCGGCCGCACGGCGCTGGCCTGCCTGCTGTTCGGCGGCGCGACGGCACTGCAGTTCCAGCTGCCCGCGTTGGGCGTGAACATCCCCAACGCGGTGCTGATCATGCTGCCCTATGTGCTGGCGCTGATCGCGGTTGCCGGCGTGATGGGCCGGCAAAGCGCACCGGCAGGATTGACGCAGCCCTTCGTGCGCCAATGACCTGCATGCCGGCCACGCTCGCGCAATGGCAGCAGGCGCTGCGCGATGGCCTCGACATGCCGAGGCTGCTGCGCGAACGTCTCGCATCGCTGCGGGCCGCCGGCGCCGCACCGGTGTGGATCCGGCTGGCCACCGACGACGAACTGGAGGCGCAGATCGGGCAGATCGAGCTCGCCGCCGCACGGGGCGAACGAGGCCCGCTGCACGGCATTCCGTTCGCCGTGAAGGACAACATCGACGTGGCGGGCGTGCCCACCACCGCCGCCTGTGCTGCGTTCGCGTACACGCCCAGCGGGAACGCCCATGTCGTCCAGCGACTGTGCGATGCGGGTGCCGTGTGGCTGGGCAAGACCAATCTCGACCAGTTCGCCACCGGCCTCGTCGGCACGCGAACGCCCTACGGCCGGCCGGCGAGCGTCGCCGATCCGACGCGGGTGAGCGGCGGGTCGAGTTCGGGTTCGGCAGTCGCGGTCGCGCGCGGCGACGTGCCGTTCGCGCTGGGCACCGACACTGCCGGCTCGGGGCGCGTGCCGGCCGGATTCAACGGCATCGTGGGTCTCAAGCCGACGCCAGGGCGCGTGGGCACGACGGGCGTGGTCCCGGCGTGCCGCAGCCTGGACTGCGTCTCGGTGTTCGCACACGACGTGGCCGGTGCGGCGCAGGTGCTGTCGCTCATCGAAGGCGACGACCCCGGCGATGCCTACAGCCATTTCATGCCCGGTCCGGCGCGCCTGCCCCCGCAACCTCGCATCGGCGTCCCGGTGGCGCCCGGGTTCTTCGGCGACGCCGGCTACTCGCAGGCGTGGCCCGCCGCGCTCGAACGTCTCCGCCATCTTGGCGCTATCGTCGTCCCGCTCGATGTCGATCCGCTGCACGAGACGGCGGAGCTTCTCTACGGCGGACCCTGGGTGGCAGAGCGCCATGCGGCCGTGCAGCCCTTGCTCGATTCGCAGCCCGAAGCGTTCGACCCCACCGTGCGCCGCATCATCGAGGCGGCCCGCGGCTTCAGTGCCACCGACACCTTTCGTGCGATGTACCGCCTTCGCGCGGCGCAGCGGCGTCACGCGACGCTGTGGCAGACGGTCGACGCGCTCATGGTGCCCACCGCGCCGGGCCATCCGCGATTCGACGAGGTGGACGCCGACCCGATCGGCGTGAATGCCCGGCTGGGGCGTTTCACCAACTTCGTGAACCTGCTCGGCTGGTGCGCACTCGCGCTGCCTGCCGCACCGGTGCCCGGCGGCCTGCCTTTCGGTGTCACCTTGATCGCGCCGGGCGGACACGATGCGGCGCTGGCGCAATTCGGGCTCGCATGGGAAGGCCGCGATTCGGACACGGCGATCACCCCGTGGCCCGCGAGCGAGCCCACGCTGGCCATCGCGGTGGTGGGGGCGCACCTGAGCGGCCTGCCGCTGAATCCGCAACTGCTGGCCCTGGGGGCGCGCCTTCGCGAAGCCACCACCACCGCGCCGCACTACCGGCTGCACGCGCTGCCGGGCACTCGGCCGCCCAAGCCCGGTCTGGTGCGAACGGCCCACGACGGCCACGCCATCGCGCTGGAGGTGTGGGACCTGCCTCAGCGTTCAGTCGGCGCCTTTCTCGCAGGCATCGCTGCACCGCTGGGCCTGGGCTCCATCGAACTCGCCGACGGCCGCCGGGTGCACGGCTTTCTCTGCGAAGCCCATGCACTGGCTGACGCACCCGACATCTCGCACCACGGCGGCTGGCGCGCCTGGCTCGCCGCCGCGGAGACCCTTGCATGAACGACTCCCCGGATGAACAGGCGACGGCGAACGCCGTCGACGCGGCCGCCGCGATGATCGGGTTGCCCATCGCGCCCGAGCACCGGGCCGGCGTGATCCGTTTCTACGCGCTGGCCCGATCGATGGCGCAGGTGGTGCTCGCGGTGCCGCTGGGCCGCGACGACGAGTCCGGCGCCGTGTGGCTGCCCGTCGACGCCGAGGCGACCGATGGTCGAGGCTGAACGCCTTCTCGCCTCGACGGCGGGCGCGATGGCCGACGCGGTGCGGCGCGGCGAGGTGAACGCCGCTGCACTCGTGGACGCCGCCTTTGCGCGCATCGACGCGACCGATGGACGAGTCAACGCATTCACCGATCGGTTGCGCGAACGGGCGCGCCGCCGTGCCCGCCAGCTCGACGCGTCGCCGTCGGTCGACGGCTGGGCGCTGCGCGGCGTGCCGTTCGCGGTGAAGAACCTGTTCGACATCGAAGGCTTGCCTACCCTTGCCGGCGCACGCGTCGAGGCCGACGCGGCACCCGCGACGCGCGACGCGTTGCTCGTGCGGCGGCTGGAGGCGGCCGGCGCCGTGCTGGTGGGCGCGCTGAACATGGATGCCTATGCCTACGGGTTCACGACCGAGAACACGCACTACGGTCCGACGCGCAATCCGCATGACCTGGCGCGAACCGCAGGAGGCTCGTCGGGCGGCTCGGGCGCCTGCGTGGCGGCCGGACAGGTCCCGTTCGCGCTCGGCTCCGACACCAACGGCTCGATCCGCGTGCCCGCGTCGCTGTGCGGCGTGTTCGGCCTCAAGCCGACCTTCGGGCGCCTGCCACGCAGCGGCAGCTACCCGTTCGTCGCGAGCCTGGACCATCTGGGCCCCTTCGCGCGCAGCGCATCCGATTTGGCCCTCGTCTACGACACGATGCAGGGGCCCGACCCGCAAGACCCGGCTTGCGCGCAGCGTGCGCCCCGACCCACCCTGCCGACCCTCCGCGAGGGCACCCGCGGATTGCGCATCGGCATCCTCGGAGGCTGGTTCCATCGCATGGCCGGCCCCCACGCGCGGGATGCCGTCGCGCGGGTCGCCCGGGCGCTCGCGGCCACCGAGCAGGTCGAGTGGCCGCTTGCGGAGGCGGCGCGGGCCGCTGCCTTCGTCATCAGCAATGCCGAAGGCGGCAGCCTGCACCTGGAGCGGCTGCGCGAACGTGCCGGCGACTTCGAGCCGCTGTCGCGCGACCGCTTCCTTGCCGGCGCGTTGCTGCCCGCGCACTGGGTGCTTCGCGCGCAGCGCGTGCGGCGGCTTGCGGCAGCCGAGGCCGCGACCCTCTTGCGACGATTCGATCTGCTGGTCGCGCCGGCCACGCCGGTGCCCGCACCGGAGCTCGGCACCGAGTGGCTCGAACTGGATGGACAACGCCTTCCGGCCCGCGCGAGCCTCGGGCTGCTGACGCAGCCGGTCTCGAGCATCGGCGTGCCGGTGGTCAGCGTGCCGGTGTGGGGCGCGCATCCGCAACTGCCCATCGGCGTGCAGTTGATCGCCGCGCCCTGGCGCGAAGACATCGCGCTGCGCGCGGCCGCAGCGCTCGAAGCGGCCGGCGCCGCGCGCGCACCGATCGCGCCGCTCGTGCCATGAGAAAACCTGTACCGACCTGTCACTTCAGTTTTCCACGGCGCCAAAGCGCCACCCGCGACGCATGAAGCACCCGTTGGCCTTGACAACAACACCCGTTCGCCCTGAGCAGGGGACTGAGCTTGTCGAAGGCCCCGTGTCGAAGGGTCCACCGCGTGATGCTCGCGCTGGGCTTCGACAGGCTCAGCCCGAACGGGTTGGGGTAGCTCAGCCCGAACGGGGTGGGGTGGCTCAGTCCGAACGGGGTGAGGTGGCTCAGTCCGAACGGGGTGAGGTGGCTCAGTCCGAACGGGGTGAGGTGGCTCAGTCCCGAACGGGGATGAGGTCGGGCTCAGTTCGAACGGGGTGATGCTCGCGCTGGGCTTCGACAGGCTCAGCCCGAACGGGGTGAGGTGGCTCAGCCCGAACGGGGTGGGTTGCAACGCTCAGGTTTCATCCTAGTTTTCCATGGCGCCGAAGCGCCACCCGCGACGCATGAAACATCCGTTCGGCCTGACAACAACACCCGTTCGCCCTGAGCAGGGGACTGAGCTTGTCGAAGGCCCCGTGTCGAAGGGTCCACCGCGTGATGCCCGCGCTGGGCTTCGACAGGCTCAGCCCGAACGGGGTGGGGTAGCTCAGCCCGAACGGGGTGGGGTAGCTCAGCCCGAACGAGGTGAGGTAGCTCGGTCCGACCGGGGTGGGATAGCTCAGCCCGAACGAGGTGAGGTAGCTCGGTCCGACCGGGGTGAGGTAGCTCAGTCCGAACGGGGTGGGGTAGCTCAGCCCGAACGGGGTGGGGTGGCTCAGCCCGAACGGGTTGGGGTTGCAGTGCCCAAGTTTCACTTCAGGGCCGCCGCGCCGGGCCGCCCCGAGCCAGGCCCGACCCTCTCGGAGGGTCGTTCGCCGTACCCGGCGAACGGGGTGCTCAAATGACCATCGACGCCTTGCAGATCAATCTGCCGGAGATCGTGGCCGAAGTGCAATCGGCGTTCGCGCGCTACGAGGATGCCCTGGTTAACAACCGGGTCGACGTGCTCGACGAGCTGTTCTGGGCCAGCCCGCACACGGTTCGCTATGGCACCGGCGAGAACCTGCTCGGCATCGAGGCCATCCGTGCATTCCGCGCCGCACGCTCGCCGCACGGCCTGGCGCGCAGGCTGGAACATACCGTGATCACGACCTACGGCCGCGATGCCGCCACGTCGATGACGGCGTTCCGCCGCGAGGGCAGCGACCGCATCGGCAGGCAGAGCCAGACCTGGGTGCGCATGGCCGAAGGCTGGCGCATCGTCGCGGCCCACGTGAGCCACATGTCCTGACTGGAATGCCCATGCCGACCGTCGCCGCCCGTCCCGAGCCGTACACCTTCGATCCCGCGCGCAGTGCGCTGCTGATGATCGACATGCAGCGCGACTTCCTCGAGCCCGGAGGCTTCGGTGCGATGCTGGGCAATGACATTTCGCAGCTCGGCGATGTCGAGCAGCAGTGCGCGCGCCTGCTGGCGTGGGCCCGCGCGGCGGGGATGCGCATCGTGCACACGCAGGAGGCGCATGCGCGCGATCTCGGCGACTGCCCGCCGTCCAAGCGCGCGCGCGGCCACCTGAGCTGCGGCATCGGCGATCCCGGCCCGCTCGGACGCGTGCTCGTCGAGGGCGAGCCGGGGAGCGACTTCGTCGCAGGGTGCCGGCCGCAACCGGGCGAGACGGTGCTGCGCAAGCCGGGCAAGGGCGCGTTCCACGCCACCGGCCTGGAACATCAGCTGCGATGCACCGGCACGACGCACCTGATCATCGCGGGCGTCACGACCGAGGTCTGCGTGCAGACCAGCATGCGCGAAGCCAATGATCGCGGCTTCGAATGCCTGCTGGTCGAGGATTGCACGGCGAGCTATTTCCCGGCCTTCAAGGCCGCCACGATCGAGATGATGGTGGCGCAGGGCGGCATCGTCGGCTGGGCGGCACCGCTGGCCGCTGTGCTGGAAGCCCGTGAGTCATAGTCCATCAGCCAGCAGCCTCATCCCTTCGGCCCGTGTGCTCGTCGGCTGATCAGCCAACGATGTTCGCGCTGCCTTGCGAGTCAGGCCAGATGCAAGGACGAAAGCGGCTCGCGCATGCGCGCCCACTTGCGAATCGCCGTCTCGATCTCCCGGCGGCTGCAGGGCTTGCTCAGGTAGTCGGTGAAGCCTGCGGCCTGGCAGCGCTGTGCATCGCCGACCAGGGCGTTCGCGGTGAGCGCGATGATCGGCAGGTCGGACTCGTTGCAGAACTCCTGCGTCGTGCCGGCGCGAAAGCGGGTCACCGCCTCGTAGCCGTCCATGTCGGGCATCTGGCAGTCCATGAAGACCACGTCGAAGCGCTCGCGGGCCAGCGCCCTCAGGGCCTCGACGCCGTTGGTCGCCACCTGCCAGGTGCATCCCGTCGACTCGAGCATCGCCTTGATGACCTCGAGGTTGACCGCGTTGTCCTCGGCCACCAGCACATGGAAGTTCAGCGGCGCGCTCGCGACCTGCTCGGTGCGCACTGGTTCGGCCACTTGCAGCACGGCGCGCATGAGCTCCTGTTCGCGCACGGGCTTGGCGACATACACGTCGATGCCTGCGGCCCGCGCACGCCGGGCGTCCTTGTCGGTCGCCACGGAGGTCAGCAGCACCATGCGCAAGCCGGCCAGCTCGGGCAGGCGGCGCACCTCCTCGGCCAGTTCGATGCCGTCCATCACCGGCATCTTCATGTCCACCAGCGCCAAGTCGAACGGCTGGAGCCGCTCCAGCGCGCCGCGCAGCGTGGCAAGTGCCTGCTGGCCGTTGCAGGCGAGCTCCACGTGCACGCCCCAGCGTCGCAGATGCTCTTCGAGCACGGCGGCATTGGTGGTGTTGTCCTCGACCACCAGCGCGCGCTTGCCATGCAGCTGGTTCGGGTCCAGCGGGACGGGCTGTGACAAGCCACCCTCGCCGGCCACCAGCGGCAGCACGAAGCGGAAGGTCGTCCCCACGCCGAGCCGGCTGTGCACCTCGATCGAGCCGCACATCATCTCGACGAGCTGGCGCGTGATGACCAGGCCGAGCCCCGTGCCGCCGTAGCGCCGAGTGGTCGATCCGTTGGCCTGCATGAAGGGCTGGAATAGCCGGGCGATGGTCTCCTCGCTCATGCCGATGCCGCTGTCGCGCACCGTGAACGCCAGGGTGCCCTCCGGCGTGAAATCCACGTGCAGCATCACCTCGCCATGCACGGTGAACTTGATGGCATTGCCCACGAGGTTGGTCACGATCTGCCGGATGCGGCCCGCATCGCCGATGACCGTGTCGGGCACGCTGCCGCCGATGCGGCACACGAGCTCGACGCCCTTGTCATTGGCGTGGGCGGACAGCAGCTCGACGGCGTCTTCCACCAGCGTGCGGATGTCGAATTCGAGCGGGTCGAGTTCCAGCTTGCCTGCCTCGATCTTCGAGAAGTCGAGGATGTCGTTGATGATCTGCAGCAGGGCCTCGCCCGAGCGGTACACCGTTTCGGTGAAGCGCCGCTGCCGAGGTTCCAGTGCGGTGCCCAGGAGCAGTTCGGTCATGCCGAGGATGCCGTTCATCGGCGTGCGGATCTCGTGGCTCATGTTGGCGAGGAACTGCGATTTCGCGCGATTGGCCTCGTCGGCCTCGAGCGCGAGCCGCTGCGCCTCGACGCTGAGTTGGTGAAGCTCCCGTGTGCGCTGCTCCACCTCGTCGCGGTAGTTGAGCAGGCTGCGCTCCATCTGCGCGAGCGATGCGAGCAGTCCGTCCAGGTCGCGGTGGACCTGGGCCGGCCGGCCAGCCGACCAGTCGCCGCGCGCGATGCGCTGCGCGGTGGCCACGGCATGCGCCAGCGGCGCGGTGACGCCGCGGATCATGCTCAACAGGAAGAAGGACGCCCCGATCAAGGTCAGTGCGGCGGCGATCTGGACGATCGTGTGCTGCCGCTTCGCCGTGGCGATGGACCCGAGGATGGCGGCCTGGGCATCGCTGTCGTGGCGGCGCGCCAGGTCGGACAGCTGCCTGTCGGCGGCATTGATCTTCGCGCGCCACGCCACGGCGCGCTCGACCGACGAGTCGGCCGCCAGGACCTTGGCCAGTTCGCCCAGCGTGTCCGAGATGGCGGCGATGTCCGGCATGGGTTCGTACCGGGCGAGTTCGTCCAGCCGGGTGTGCGACTCGTCGAGTGCGGCCATCGCGTCCCGTCCGAGGCGACCGCTGTCCACGGCGTCCGCGGCGCCTTGCACGAAGACGTGATAGCGCTCCTGGGCCTTCTTCGCGGCGGTGTCGAGCATGAACGCATGCTCGACCAGTTCGGCCCGCCGGATGTCCGCCCACGACTGGTAGCCGAGCAGCGCGGTGACGGGCAACAGAATCGCCAGCACCTGCAGGATCAGGCGCTTCTTGAGCGAATCGGCGCGCAACTTCTTCATCGACGACGGTACGGATGGAACCCAGAGAGGGCACAGGACAACAGGTCGAACTTTGGCGTGGCGGCGCCCGCGCCGTTCCATCGATGAACAAGGTATTTCACGCGGTGTTCCGGGCAATTGCCGGCGTGCCTCCCCGCAAGAATTCGGCCCATGCCCAGTCCTGGGCACGCCCCTGTTCCGTGGAGTACTGCATGCCCGAACGACGTCCCCGCAACCGTCGAACGCCTTGGCGCGTGGGCGTGCTCGCGCTGCTCGTGGGCGGGACCACCTATCTGGCCGGCGTGCCCGCGAGCGCGCAGACGCGTTCGCCGATGACGCCGGAAAACGCTGAGCTGGCACGGCGTCTCGAGCAGAGCCTGGACCTGATCAAGGCGCTGACCGCCCGGGTGAGCGAGCTCGAGCGCCAGGCTGCCGCGCGCGATGCGGCGCCAGCGACGCCACAGGCAGGCGCCAAGTCGGCGACGGCATCGACGGCATCAACGGCATCGACGCCTGCGACAGTCGCCGCGCAGGCACCCGCTGCCACGGACGGCGCGCACGCGGGCGCCGCGGCGGTGGCGCAGGCGTCCGACAGCTCGACCACACAGCGCCTGGAGGCCGTGGAGACGGCGGTCTCGCAACTCGCCTCCGCCAGCACGGGCCCGCTGCACGGCAATGCCGGCATGGCAATGCACGGTTTCGCCGACACCCAGGCCGTCGGCATTCGCAACCCGTCGCCGGGACAGCGCCGCGGCTTCATGCTGGGCACGCTGGATTTCTATCTCACGCCCGAGTTCGGCGACCACGTGAAGACGCTGGTGGAGCTGAACTTCGGCGTGGACGACCAGGGCGAGACCGGGTCGGACATCGAACGCATGCAGATCGGCTACGCGTTCAACGATGCGCTCACGCTGTGGCTGGGGCGCTTTCACTCGCCGTTCGGCTACTGGAACATGGCCTTCCACCATGGGGCGCAGATCCAGCCGACCATATTGCGTCCGCGCATGCTCGATTTCGAGGACGACGGGCGGGTTCATGCCCGCCCACACCGTGGGACTGTGGGCCACGGGCGCGGCACGCTGGGGCGGCGACCGGGTCCTCTACCACGCCTACGCCGGCAACGGCACGCGCATCGCCGACGGAAAGCTCGACCCCAATGCGAGCGGCGACGACAACGGCAACAAGGTGCTCGGCGTCGCGCTCGACGATCGGCTGGGCGGCTCGCTCCAGGGACTCACGGTCGGGGGCAACGCACTGACCCAGGTGGTCGACGCACGCGACGCGGCCGGCGCACTGGCCAGCCGCACACGCCTGAACATCTTCGGCGGCTATGCGGCGTACGAGACCGACAACTGGGAACTGCTCTCCGAGGCCTACCTGTTCCGCAATCACGACCTGAGCGGCGGCACCGGCGCCCACCACAGCTGGTCCGCCTATGCCCAGGTCGGACGCACGTTCAACGAGCGCTGGGCACCGTACTACCGTCTCGAACGGGCATCGCTCGACCCGACCGACAACTACTTCGCGGCGCTGGGCAGCGGCAACTTCCACGGGCGCCACGTGCTGGGCATTCGCTACAACGCCGATCCCCGCGCCGTGGTGAAGCTGGAAGTCGACCGCACGAAAACCCGAGGCGCACCCTCGTCCCTGGACGAACTGCGCCTGCAGTACGCCATCGGGTTCTAGCGCGAGAGCCTCGCCCACGCCATGGTCCGCTGCCCTGCCCGCCGAAGCCTGCTGCGCGCGTGCGCGGGGCTTGCATTGGCGCGGCTGTGCGCCGCCGCCTTCGCCTCGGACGACCTGTACGTGATCTCCAACGCGCAACTCGCGCTGTCACCCGAGGAGATCAAGGAAGTGTTTCTCGGGGAGGTGCAGTTCGCCGGTTCGACCCGGCTCGTGCCGATCGACAACGGCGCGGCGCAGGCAGCCTTCCTGGAACGCGTGCTCAGGATGCGTCCCGACCGCTACGCGGCGTGGTGGACGAAGAAAGCCTTTCGCGACGGCGTGAACCCACCGCCGGTACGTGCCAGCGATGCCCAGGTGATGGCCTTCGTGAAGGACACGCCGGGCGCCATCGGCTACGTCGGCACGCCGCCCATGGGCGTGTTCGTCATCGGGCGTTTCTGACCGCGGCGCGCCGCCGCGCGCGCGGCCAGGGGGCAAGGCTTCCCGCGGAACGTCACTCCTCGTGGGACCGCGGCGCGGGCGGCAGAGGCACGCCTCCGGGTCCGCCCGCAAACGTCAGCGGCGAGATGGCCTCGTGCTGGCCGACGCCCGGGCGGCTCCAGTCGCACACGCCGCCCGGAAAAGCCGCCTGCAGCCGCCCCATTTGTGCCTGCGTGAACGAAGCCGGGGCGTAGTCGCTCCAGTCGATCGCCTTGAGCCGGCACTTCAGGGTGTTCTCCTCGATCGGTCCTCCGGCGACCTGGCGAGGCGACGAGTGCGCCGCCAGTCGGGGATCGGCGTCGCACACCGAGAAATCGGTGACGGGCGTGGTGAATGACGTGTCGCCGGTCAGGTAGCAAAGATCGAAGGCCGTTGCCGGCTTGGCCGCGATCACCTGTGCCTGCCGGCGCGGCGAATTCAGGTTGTCCTTGGGCGCGGTCATCGTCAGGTTCGACAGCCACACGTCCATGGTCAGGAACGACTGCAGTGTCACTGCCGCGACCTGCTCGGGCGTGGCGGGCAGCAGGCCGGTGCCGTAGCGCCACATCACCTGGTTGGCATGGTTGCCGCCGTTGGCCTCGTCGATGCGCGCGCGCTCCGAGAACGATCGCCAGATGTAGTGGATGCCTTGTTCGTCCCAGCCGCGCGAATCGATGATCGGCACCTTTCCGAGGTTCTTGCCGCTGGCCACGATGCCGCTGCGATAGGCGATCCCCAGCGCAGGCAGGTCGGCCGTGGAGCGCTCGGCCGTCAGATTGGAGTCGGCGTCGACGCCGCCGATCTTCTCGTTGAGCGTGACGAATTCCTCGGGCGTGATCGCACCCGATGTCAGTGCCTTCAATCCGTACTGGATCCCGACGTTGTCGCCGGTCTGGCGCGCTCGCGTGCTGCCCGGCGGAATGCCCGCGGTGGTGCCCCACACCGCGGTGGCGAGATCGGGATCGCCGCAGCGCGTACCGTTCGGATTGGTGACCGGGTCATAGACCAGCGAGGCGGGCAGCCGGCAGTTGTTGCGCGGCGCGCCCACCGGCGCGATTGCGCCTGTGGTCGCATCGATGACGAGCGTGGGCACATAGTTGCCCGGCTTGTTGTTGAAGCCGAAGAAGTTGTTCCAGGACTGGCAGCCGCGCTGGTCGAGGTGACCGTCGATGGCCGCCTTCTTCGCGTTGATCTGGTCCGGCGTCAGCCCCGCCGTGAGCGCTGCCCAGTCGGGCCCCGCATAGAAGTTGACCAGCAGCACGCAGTCGATCACTTCGAGTCCGGTGGTGATCGAATCGGGGTAGTCGCAACTGGGCTGGATGCCGTCGAGCAGGCCCGGGTAGATCGACGACACCGTGTTCTGCTGAATCGAGCCGCCCGAGCAGCCGTTACCCATCGTGTAGGCGATCTCGCCATAGCGGTCCGTGATGTGCTCCTTCATCATCATCACCGCCTCGGCCACCAGGACGCGGTTGGAGTCGTAGAGCGAATCGGTGATGCTGTTGTCGACGACCATGAACCCGCGCGAAAGTGCCGCGTCATCGGCCCAGTTCTGCTCGGTGCGGAACTGCAGCCGGGGTTGTCCCGTCGAGGCGCCGAAGCTGTAGAGAAGCTTGCCGTTCCATTGCGGCTGCGGCGCGAGCGCGGACCACGGCTTGTGAGGGTCGAACAGCACGGCGACGTCGTAGATGCCGCGATCGAGCGTGCCGCGCTCGACGCGCACGATGTAGGGCACCTGTCGTCCGGTGGTCGTGGTCGTGGTCGCCATGTCGATCGGCGTGCTGGCCGGGTCATAGGGCTGGAAGCAGTTGTTCGCGGCCGGCGTGGCCGGCGGGCTCGGATCGGGCAAGGCATGCGAACAGTCGACCGCGGTCGTCCGGTAGAACAGCTTGTATTCGGTGGCGATGTTGCACTGCGCGTCTACGGCGAAGGTGCTGAGTCCGCTCGCGTTCGTCGCCGGCGTGTCGCCGGACTCGGGGGTGCCCGTCGGCGTGGCGCAGACCCAGGGCATGGTCTGCGATCCCAGCAGGATGGGGCCGCCGCGCGGATGGTTCGTGATGGTCAGTTCGGCCCACGGCCGCCCGTGGCCGCGGCCGTGGGCGGCCGCAACGAAGCGGTTCTTGCCCACGCGCAGTCCGGTGACCACGCCTCGCAGCGTGCGCTCGCGCGAATCTGCCTTGAAGGCCGCTGCGACGTCCATGCCGTTGAGCGTCAGATCCACCTGATGCAGCGGCACGTTGCGTGGCACCTGCACCTCGACGAGCGCATCGCCGTCGCTGATCAGGTCGGCGCGGTTGGACAGGGTATGGATCTCGAAGTCGTCCGACGGCCGGCCGTCGTGGCCGCGCCCATGGCCGTGGCCAGGCGAACCGGCCCAGGCAGCGCCGCCCGCCGTGGCGAGCGCGAACATGCAGATCAACGCGGCGGCAAAGCGCAGCGTCAGGCGTGCGTGGTGATTCATGCGGCTCCCCCGGTCTGGATGATGCGCAAGCGGCCATTGGAGAGCGCACCGCATGGGTGGACATCGGTACCTTCCCTATTGATCTGCGCCGGACAACCCTCACGCGTTCGCCATGGCCGTGCACAGCGCGGCGGTGACCGTGGGCTGCCGCCAAGACCCTGATTCGGGCATGCTTGATGCCGCAGGCATCCAACCCCAAACGACACGCTCTCGCACACCGTGCCCCGCACCACCGCCGACAAGACCGCGAACAAGGGCGCTCGCACCAGCGCTCGCACCAGCGCTCGCACCAGCCCCGGAGATACTGCCGGTGCGGAGCCCGCACTTGCGCGCTATCGCAGCAAGCGCGACTTCGCCGCGACCCCCGAACCCGCGGACGCCCCGCCGCACGGGCGCACCCGTGCGCTCTCGTTCGTCATCCAGAAGCATTGGGCCAGTCGCCTGCACTACGACTTCAGGCTCGAGCTCGACGGCGTGCTGCTGTCATGGGCGGTCCCCAAGGGCCCGAGCTTCGACCCCACCGACAAGCGCATGGCCGTCCATGTCGAAGACCATCCGGTGAGCTATGCCGACTTCGAAGGCACGATTCCGAAGGGCCAATACGGCGCGGGCCAGGTCATCGTGTGGGATCGGGGCAGCTGGGAACCGGTGGGCGATCCGCGCGAGGGCATGGACAAGGGCAAGCTCGTGTTCGAGCTGCACGGCCAGAAGCTCGCAGGCCGGTGGGAACTGGTGCGCATCGCCAAGCCCGGCGACAGGCAGGACCCCTGGATGCTGTTCAAGAAGCGCGACGCGTGGGCGCGCGCACATGCCGACTACGACGTCGTGGCCGCCCTGCCGGACAGCGTCGTCGCCCATCCACTGGGGCTGCTGGAGGCGCGGGAGGCGCCGGCGTCGCCTTCCTCGGCACTGGCGCGGCCGTCCGAGCCCGATCTGTCGGCCGCCGTGCAAGGTCCGCTGCCCAAGCGGCTGGCACCGCAGCTCGCCACGCTGGCGGCAGCCCCGCCGGAGCCCGGCGAATGGATCGTCGAGATCAAGTTCGACGGTTACCGCCTGATGGCGCGCATCGAAGACGGCCGCGCCACGCTGCTCACGCGCGCCGGCCACGACTGGACATCGCGACTGCAACCCGTGGCGCAGGCCATCGAGGAACTGGGCATCGACTCGGCCTGGCTGGATGGGGAGATCGTGGTTCTCGACGAGCACGGCGTGCCCGATTTCAACCTGCTGCAGCGCGCCATCGATGGACGTCGCAATCGGGACATCGTGTACTTCGCGTTCGACGTGCCCTATGTCAATGGCCTGGATCTGCGCGGGGTTCCGCTGTGGTCGCGGCGGGCCGTCCTCGAGCGGCTGCTGGCGTCGGCGCCGGACGAGCGCGTTCGCCTCAGCCGTCACTTCGACGCTGCGCCCGCGCGCATGCTGCAGGCCGCATGCGCCTCGGGACTGGAAGGTCTCATGGTCAAGCGCGCCGATGCGCCCTATGCATCGGCGCGCACCGACACCTGGCTCAAGCTGAAATGCCAGCGTCGGCAGGAGTTCATCGTGATCGGCTTCGTCGACCGAAGCGGCTCGAAGAAGGAGGTCGGCAGCCTGCTGCTGGCCTATCACGACAACGGCCGCCTGTGCTATGCGGGCAACGTCGGCACGGGCTGGGACGCCGCCACCGGCAGAGACCTCCATGCGCGCCTGTCGGCCCTGCAGGTCGCCGAGCCACCGATCGATCCTGTTGCGGTCAAGCCCGGACGGTGGTCCCGACGCGCACCCGGCGGAGAACGCTGGGTGAAGCCGCAGGTGGTGGTCGAGGTGGCGTTCTCGGAATGGACGCCGGAGGGGCACATCCGCCATTCGACGTTCAAGGGCATCCGCACGGACAAGGCTGCCGGCGAGATCACGCGCGAGCCCAGTGCCGCGCCGGCACTGCGCGAATCGCGCCTGAAGATCACGCATCCCGAGCGCGTGGTCGACCCGTCCACGGGCCTGACGAAGATCGACCTCGTGCGCTATTACGAGAGCGTCGCCGAGCGGATGCTGCCCCACCTGAAGGACCGCCCGGTGTCGCTGGTGCGTGCACCGCAGGGAATTGCCGGCGAACTGTTCTTCCAGAAGCATCCCGAGACGGCCATGCCCGGCCTCACCGCGCTCGACCGCTCGCTGTGGCCGGGTCACTCACCGCTGCTGGCCGTGGACACGCCCGATGCGCTGGCGGCCGCGGCCCAGTTGAACGTCGTCGAGTTCCACACCTGGAATTCGACCATCGCGCACATCGACCAGCCCGATCGCATCGTGTTCGATCTCGACCCCGGCCAAGGCGTGGTCTGGCAGCAGATGCAGGAGGCGGCTCTGCTGGTGCGCGCGCTGCTCGACGAACTCGGATTGCGCGCGTGGCTCAAGACCAGCGGCGGCAAGGGCCTGCACGTCGTCGTGCCGCTGGCGCCGAAGTTCGACTACGACGTCGTCAAGGGCTTCTCGCGCGCTGTGGTGCAGCACATCGCGCGCACGATTCCGCAACGCTTCGTCGCCGTGTCGGGCGGCGCGAACCGCACCGGCCGCATCTTCATCGACTACCTGCGCAACGGCCACGGGCAGACGACGGCGGCCGCGTTCTGCGCCCGCGCGCGGCCGGGCCTGGGTGTCTCGATGCCCATCGAATGGGAACAGCTCTCGCAGATCAAGGGCGGCGCGCAGTGGACGATCGCGACGGCGCGCGAGTACCTGAGTTTTCAGCAGGGCGATCCCTGGGCCGACTACCCCCAGGCGCGTCAGCCGCTGGCGGCCCCCATGAAGCGCCTGGGATTCGAGCCTGGCCCACCGCGCTCGCGCCGGCGGGTGTAATGTCGCGCTGCGCGAGCGCCGCAAGGCGGTCGCCTGCACACAGAAGGAAGATCCATGGCCGCACGCTCCATCGCCTCGCTGTCGTTGACCTTCGGGCTCGTCTCGATTCCGGTCAAGCTCTACTCGGCCACCGAGAGTTCGGGCACCGTCAGCTTCAGCCTGCTGGACAAGGATGGCTCGCGGGTGAAGCAGCAGTACGTGTCCGCCCGCGACGGCCATGTCGTCGAGCGCGGCGAGATGGTCAGGGGCTACGAGTTCGACAAGGATCGCTTCGTCCTGTTCACGCCCGACGAGCTCAAGGCTCTCCAGGAAAGCCCGAGCCACGCAGTGGAGATCGTCGCATTCATCCCTGGCGATGCGATCGACCCGCTCTACTACGACAAACCCTATTTCCTCGCTCCCGACAAACGTGGCGCGAAACCCTACAACCTGCTGATGGAAGCGATGCGCACGAGCGCGCGCTGCGCGCTGGCCAAGTGGGCCTGGAAAGGCAAGCAGTACGTCGTGCAGGTGCGGCCCGGCGACGGCGGACTGGTGCTGCAGCAATTGCTGTACGCCGACGAGGTGCGTTCGCTGAAAGACCTGGACATCGAGCACACCACCGTCAGCGAAGCTGAACTCAAGCTCGCGCTGCAGCTGATCGACCAGATCTCGCAGGACAGCTATGACCCCGCCGAGTTCCAGGACGAGGAACGCAAGCGGGTGCTGGCCGCCATCGACGAGAAGATCGCCGGCAAGCACATCGTCGTCCACGAGGAGCACGAGCCTGTCGCCGGGGCCGAGGTGATCGACCTGATGGATGCCTTGCGCGCGAGCCTGGGCCGCAAGTCGGCGAAGGCCGCGCCGGCCGCAGCGGCCGCACCGGCCGCACCGGTCGATCAGGCCGCGCCGCCCGCGCGTGAGCGCAAGGCGCCCAAGCGGGCGGCCAAGTCCGAAGAGGCACCGGCACCCGCGCGCGCACGGGCCAGGAAGTGACACCGACGCTGGTCGAGACGCCGCACACCATGCGCAGCATCCAGCAGATGCTGGGCATCTCCCGTCGCGTGATCTCCGGGCTCATCGACGCAGGGTTCGTCGCGCCGTCGCGAGGACCACGCAACGAATACCGTTTCTCGTTCCAGGACGTGGTGCTGCTGCGCACCGCCTACGAGTTGCAGGCGGCGAAGATCCCCTCCCGAAAGATCGTTCGTTCGCTGCAGCGCCTGAAGGCCTCGCTGCCCGGGCAGCTGCCGCTGACCGGATTGCGCATCACCGCCATCGGCAACGACATCGCGGTGCACGAAGGCGACACCCGCTGGGAGCCCGAGTCGGGCCAGCTGCTGATGGATTTCGAGTTGGCCCCGGCCGAAGGCAGTGTGGTCATGATGACGCGCACGGGCCGCCAGGCTCAGGCGAGCGCCGACGACTGGTTCGCGCAAGGCCAGCGTCTCGAACACTCCGATCCGGCAAAAGCCGAGGCTGCCTACCAGCAGGCGCTGAGGCTGTCGCCGGACCATGCCGATGCGTACCTGAACCTTGGTGCGATGCTCTGCGAGCTTGGCCGCAGCGACGAGGCCATCGCCCTGTATGGGGCGGCCGTCGAGAATTGTCCCGGCGTGCCGCTGCTGCATTTCAATCGCGCGGTGGCCTACGAAGACACGGGCGACTCGAAATCCGCGCTCGCGAGCTACGAGGCGTGCCTCGACCTCGACCCGGACATTGCCGACGCCCATTTCAATGCGGCCCGGCTGCACGAACAACTGGGCCACGTGCAGCTCGCACTGCGGCACTTCAACGCCTACCGTCGGCTCGAGCGCTGATGCGGTGGAGCGATCGGAACCGATGCCGGCACCGCGAACGCCGTTCCCGATCGGGGATCCTCAGGCCAGCACCTGTCTGTAAAGGGCCAGCAGCACGCCCCATGCACGCTCGGCGTCCGGCCGGCTGTAGATCGGCGTGCCGTTGTCCAGCGGCATGTCCGGCACGCACCACCCGTGCCGGGCCGGATAGACCTCGACCTGCACCGGCAGCTTCGCGTCCTCGAACGCTTTCTTGAGCCGGTCCTTGGCATCCGGCTGGCGCTCGTCGTCGTTCGACGCGATGCCGAAGTACATCCGCGCCTTGATGCGCGGCGCGAGCAGGTGGGGACTGTCGGGCTTGTCCGTGACGAGACCGCCGCCATGGAAGGATGCGCAAGCGCCCACGCGCGCTGCAGCCGCGGCGGCGGCGCGCACGGCCAGGGCGCCGCCCATGCAATAGCCCTGCGTGCCGACCTTGCGCGACTTGTCGACCTGCGGCTGGTCATCGAGGAAAGCGACGTAGGCCTTCGCGTCCTTTTCGGCGGCTCCCGAACCGGTGACCGAGCTCATCAGCGGCTGCAGCTTCGCGCGGGTGGCAGGGTCCTTGAAATCGACCGATGCCGCGCTCTCGTAGACCGGCGCGCGGGCGACACGGTAGTACGGATTGGGCACGAGCACCGAGTAGCCCTCGGCCGCCAGTCGCCTGCCGATGTCGCGCATGGACGGACGCAGGCCGAACGCATCGGTCCAGATCAGTACGCCGGGATGGGCGCCGCTCGACGGATGGATGAAGGCCGCGTCGCAGGATCCGTCGGGCGTCTTGATGGAGACGTCGCGTTCCTCCAGCGGCAGCGGCGCCGCATCGGCGCTGCTCGACGCACCTACGCCCGCGGCGACGGACAGGGCGACGAAATCGCGCCGGGACAGTTCGAGCGCCGTCGCGGGCGATGTGGATGAGTCCCGGGTGTCGTTCATCGCGGCCTCTGTGGCTGGAGGTGGGCCGCAGGCCGTGCCGCAAGGCACCCCTGACGGATCGCCGCGAAGGATAGCGCCCGCAGCGAAAACCGTGTCACCACCATGGCGCGGGCCGCGAATGGCGTAACGGCCCCGCACGGCAGGCGACGCCGGGACGCGCGAGCGTACCGACGCTCGCCGCGTCAGGGCCGGTCAATGCCGCCCGTGGCCCCGTCCGTGGTCGTGGCCGCCGTGCGAATCGTCGTGCGGTGCCACGCACACGAAGTTGGCGGCATCCTCGATGCTGCCGTGTCCTACGTAGCGCGCCTGCTGCGGATAGGCACAAATCGGACGCGTGCGGCCCGGCCACGGCGTGTCGGCGCCTGCCGTGCCCACCAGGCTGTCGGGCGCCTTGCCGTGCTCCACCCATCGCACGAGCGCCGAGAAGGCATCGAACTGGGAAGGCGCCGGGCCGCCGCCGCAGTGATTCATGCCGGGCACCACGAACAGCCGCGCGAACTTGCGCGCCTTGTCCATGCCGCCGTTGTCGTCGGCCATGTCGCGGTACCACCGGATGTGGTACTTCGATGAGAACACCGGGTCGGCCTGCCCGCTGTAGACCATGAGCTTTCTTCCGTGCTCACGAAAGTGCCGGTAGTCGGTGGCATGCGTGCCCATGAAATCCATGGCCGACTCGGTGAACGGCGCAGACCGGGCATAGATCTTGGGCGCATCCAGGTCCATGTTGAAGCTCAAAACCCACGGAACGAAAGCATCGTTCAGCCCGGCGAACCCCGGATTCGGGCCCGCCGAGGTCACCACGGTACCGGCTTGCATGGCCGTGCCCGCCGTCATGGTGTTGGGTGGCGTGGTGAAGATGAAAGGCAGTGCGCCGCCGCCGAGCGTCATGTTCAGCGACGTGTTGCCAGGCACCGGCAGCAAAGGCCCGAGCTTCCACACGCGCCAGCCCGGCGCGGCGATGCCCGGATCCCAGAACCAGCCCGCGTAGAGCGCCTGTCCCTGGGAATTCCTGGCCCCGCCGAAGACCTTCTCGAGCGCGCTCACCTGCTGCGCGGACAGACGGCCCGAGCCGGCCGGACCCAGCGTCTGCGGATCGAAGTGACATGCCTGCGGATCGAACACCATGCCGTCGACCAGTCCGTCCTGCGCGTCGCAGGCGCCGAGGATGGCGTCGCCCACCGCGGCCAGTTCATCGTTCGTGAATGCGCTCGCGAGATCCGGGTTGCCAAACGGCGTCATGGACCGCGCCGCGGCGGCGAATGCCTGCGAATCCCACGCTTCGGCGACGGCGGCCTTGGGCAGGTCCAGGCCGGGGTTGCCGGCGATGATGCCGTCGAAGAGATCGGGGTAGCGCTGGGAGAGCATCAAGCCCTCGCGGCCGCCTTCGGAGCAGCCCTGGAAGTAGGCATACGAGGCGTGCTTGCCATAGAAGCGCGTGGTGATCGCCTTGGCCGCGAGCGCCGTGCGGGCCGGCCCGTTGTACCCGTAGTCGCTGCGGGCCTGCGGGTCGTAGCCGAACTCGTAGGAGCCGGCCAGTGCCGTGGTGTCGACTGCGTTGTCGTGGCCGCTGTCGGTGGATACGACGGCGTACCCCTGCTGGATCTGCGCCGCATCCGCGCCGCCGAGATTCCCGTCGGCCCCGCCGCCGCCCTGGTAGTAGAGGCGTCGATTCCAATCGGTGGGCATGCGCAGATGGAAGCGGATCGCATAGGGCAGGCCGTCGACTCCGGTGCGCTCGTCGATGGCGCCGATCACTTCGCAGTGCTCGGGCAATGTGTCGGTCGCGGCATTGAGCTGTGCCACCGAGATGGTCGCCCCCTCGATGGTGGAGCCGAGCAATGCGTCGCAGGCCACGGGCCGTGCGGCATGGGCATTCCACGCGGCGCACAGGATGAATGGAGCAAGCACGCTCGACGTGACGGTCCTGCAGTTCATGGCATGTCTCCTGAAATCGCCACGGTGGTTGAATTACTTAATGCTATGAAGTATCTGGAAGCCTTCCCACTAGCGAATACCCGCAAGGCTTCCTCCCTTCGCCGACACGCCACGCGGGCACGCACATGGGCGCAAGGCTTCAATGCCTGAACTGCTTGCCGGCGGCGCTCGCGACGTGCACGATGTGTGCGGCCCACACCGGGACGACCGGGATCTGCACGATGCCGAACGCGAAACGACGACGAGTCCTGATGACGATGGGCGCGGTCTGTGCCTCGCTTTGCGCGCCCTCGCTGGCGACGGCACAGGGCATGTCGGGCCGCGACCTCTATGCAACGCTGTCGAGCGAAACGGGCCGCACGCTCGAACTGCACGGCGGGACCGTCCACCTCGTGGTCCATGGCGGCGACGCGAACGCCGCATGGCAGGCCGGGATCGAGCGCTGGATTCGCCGAGCGGCCGCTGCCGTCAGCGCGTACTTCGGCCGCTTTCCCGTCGATCGCACCGGCTTGCTGGTGCGCGCCGTGCCGGGCTCGCGTGTCCGAGGCGGCGTCAGCTTCGGACTGGATGGCTCGGCCGTGAAGGTCGATGTCGGCGTCGACGCCACCGCCGCGGTGCTGGACGACGACTGGGTGCTCACGCACGAGTTCGTGCACCTGGGCTTTCCGGATCTGAGGCGTCGCCACCTCTGGTTGCAGGAAGGATCGGCCACGTATGTCGAGCCCATTGCGCGCATCGAGGCCGGCCAATTGACGCCGGCCCGGATGTGGACCGACCTGCTCGACGACCTGCCCAAGGGACTCCCCGCCCCGACGGACCAGGGCCTCGACCAGACGCGCACCTGGGCCAGCACCTATTGGGGAGGCGCCTTGTTCTGCCTGCTCGCCGACGTGCGCCTGCGCGAAGCCACGAACAACCTGCGCGGCATTCAGACGGCTCTGCGCGCCATCCGCGACGCGAGCGGGGGCAACACGGCGGACTGGTCGATCGAGCAGACCTTGTCGACAGGTGATCGCGCCACCCGAACCACGGTGTTGAGCGAGCTGTACGCGCAAATGGCCCTGAAGCCCGCGCGCATCGACCTCGTCGGCCTGCTTTCGAGACTGGGTGTTCGGCGATCCTCGACCGGTGGCGCCGAACTCGACGACACCGCCCCGCTTGCGCCGATCCGCATCGGAATCACCGCGAGGGCTTGAGGGTCGCTTGAGGCAAGGCCGGGCGCGAGCGAAGCCCGGCACCGCGGCGCGTCGGGCACGGCAAACTCATCACCTTGGCACGCGATGAATGGCACCACACGCGACCCTGCATTCGCGGTGCCCATTGTCCCGTCGGGGGCAATGGGTACGAATGGGAACCGTCGGTAACGCACGCGTTCATACCTGTTCCTGAATCATTCGTTGCAATTGCTTCCCCTCGCCTGATCCGACGGGGATTGGCCGTGCTCGCGCTCATGTTCTTCGAATATCTGCAGGTCCACGGCCCCGCCTGATCGTCGACTCGAAGCTTTCATTCAGTTGGAGGCTCTGCACCATGTTCTCGAAATCCATCGTGTTCGCCGCGGCCGCACTCGCGCTCGGCAGTGGTCCGGCGTTTGCGGAGTGCACCACGACCATCGGCAGTGTCATGTCGCTGACCGGCTCGCTCGGTGCGCTCGGCCAGAAGATCGCGCAAGGCGCGCAGCTCGGCATCGCCGATCTCAATGCCGCGGGCGGTGTCAATGGCTGCACGCTCAAGCTGTCGCTGCTGGACGCACAGACCAATCCGTCGGTGGGCGTGGATGCCGCCAAGAAGCTGGTCGATGTGCAGCACGTGCCCGCCATCGTGGGGGCGCTGTCCAGCGGGGTCAGCGCGGCGATCCTGAGCTCGGTGACCGCACCGAGCCAGGTGGTGCAGATCTCGCCGGCCTCCACGTCGCCGACATTCACCCAGATGGCGTCCGAGGGAAAGACCGGCGGCTTCTGGTTCCGCACGACGCCCTCGGATGCGCTGCAGGGCGTGGCGATGGCCAAGGTGGCGCACGACGCGGGCATCAAGAACGTGGCCATCCTCTACCTGAACAACGCCTACGGGCAGGGTCTGAGCGAGGAGTTCAGCACCGCGTTCAAGGCGCTGGGCGGCAAGGTGACCTCCGATGTCGTCTACAACCCGGGACAGGCCTCGTACCGCTCGGAGGTCGGCAAGGCCGCCAGCCCGGCACCCGACGCGCTGTTCCTGATCGGCTATCCCGGCGACGGCACGACGATCGCCCGCGAGTGGATCGCCGCCGGAGGGCCGAAGAAGTTCCTGCTCCCCGATGGCCTGGAGTCGCAGGATTTCGTCAATGACGTCGGGGCCAAATACATGACGAACAACGTTCATGGCACGGCGGCCGGCTCCGCGAAGACGCCGTCGCTGGCGACCTTCCAGAAGGAGTTCAAGGACAAGTTCGGCGCATTGCCCACCCAGGCCTACATACCGAACGCGTACGACGCGACCGTGCTGATCGGGCTGGCGATGGAACAGGCCAACAGCAACAACGGCACGGCGATCCGCGATGCGCTGCGCAAGGTCACCGACCCGAAGGGCGAGAAGATCTACGCCGGCGCGGCCGAGCTCAAGAAGGCCGCCAAGCTGCTGGCCGGCGGAAAGGCGATCCAGTACATCGGTGCATCCGGGCCGCTGCTCTTCGACAAGCACGGCGACATCGACGCGCCCATGGTGGTGTGGAGCGTCAACGGCCAAGGCAAGGTCGCGACGACAGGGATGATCACCGTCGACGAGATCCAGAAGGTTCACGCGAAGACCTCCTGAACGACGGCCGGGCGAGGCGGCCGCCGGGTGCGGCCGCGCCTTGCCACGCGCGCGCCAACGGAAGTCTCTTCCCATGCTTCGAGTCGACAGACTGGTCAAGGAGTTCGGCGGCCTGCGCGCGGTCGACGGGGTGAGCTTCACGCTGCGCGAAGGCACCATCACCGGCCTGATCGGGCCCAATGGCGCGGGGAAGACGACGCTGTTCAACACCATCGCCGGCGTGCACCGCCCGACCTCGGGCACGATCAGTTTTCGTGGGCGCTCGATCGGCGCGGCGCCACCGCACCGGATCTTCCATGAAGGGCTGGTGCGGACCTTCCAGATTCCGCGGCCCTTTGCCGGCATGACGGTGCTGGAGAACACGATGCTGGTGCCAAGCGGTCAGCTCGGCGAACAGTTCTGGCGCAACTGGGTGTCGCGCAAGGCGGTGCGCGAGCAGGAACGCATGTGCCGGGAACGGGCGCGTGAAGCGCTCGAATTCGTCGGACTGGCGCGCCTTTCGGGAGAGTTCGCGAAGAACCTGTCCGGTGGACAGCAGAAGCTGCTGGAGCTCGCGCGGGTGCTGATGGCCGAGCCGCGGCTGATCCTGCTCGACGAGCCCGGCGCGGGCGTGAACCCGACGCTGCTCGAGACGATCATGGACAAGCTGCGCGAATTGCATGCGCGCGGCATCACGCTGCTGATCATCGAGCACAACATGGACCTGGTGATGTCCTTGTGCGATCCCGTGCTGGTGATGGCGCAAGGCCGGCTGCTGATCGAAGGAACGCCTTCACAGGTGCGCGAGGACGACCGCGTGCTGGAAGCCTATCTCGGTGGAGTGCCCGCATGACGCACACCGCCGCCCCTTCCGGACCGGACGCGCTCGCCCTGCGCGTGAGCGAGCTGTTCGCGGGCTACACGCCCGAGGTGGACATTCTTCGCGGCGTGCGGCTCGAGGTGCACCGAGGCGAGATCGTCACCGTCCTCGGGCCCAACGGTGCGGGCAAGTCCACGCTCATCAAGGCGATCGCCGGCATGGTCGGCGTGCGCAGCGGCAGCGTGGAGCTGTTCGGCCGCAGCATCGTGGGCGTGCCCGCCCACCACATGGTCGGCCAGGGCCTGGCCTATGTGCCGCAAACGGCCAACGTGTTCCCTCGACTCAGCGTACAGGAGAACCTCGAGCTGGGCGCCTGCGCCCGAAAGGACGGTGACGCCGCCCGCACGGACCTGCTTCGCATGTTCGAGCTGTTTCCGCGGCTTCGCGAGCGAAGGTCTCAGCCTGCGGGCACCTTGTCGGGTGGCGAGCGGCAGATGGTCGCGGTGGCGCGGGCCCTGATGGCCCGGCCGACCATGCTGATGCTCGACGAACCGTCGGCGGGCTTGTCGCCCAAGCTGGTCTCCGTCGTCTTCGACAAGGTTCGCGAAGTGCGGTCACTCGGCGTGACGATGCTGATCGTCGAGCAGAACGCGCGCGCGGCGCTGGCGATCTCCGATCGCGGCTACGTGCTGTCGGAGGGCCGCGACAGGGTGAGCGGCGAGTCGGCCGCGCTGCTGGCGAACCCCGAGGTCGGCGAGCTCTACCTCGGCGTGCGGCGGGGGCTGTCGTGATCGCGCAATACGCGGCCGACGGCATCATCCTGGGTGCGACGCTGGCGCTCGGCGCAATCGGGCTCACGCTCACGTACAACATCCTGCGCTTCGCCAATTTTGCGCATGGCGAATTCCTCACATTCGGCGCCTATGTGGTGCTCGTGTTCTCGGGCTGGTTCGCCGGCAGCAGCTCGCTGGGTCCGCTGACCTTCGGCTGGGAATTCCTGCTGGCGATCGCGGTGGCCGTGCTCTTCACGGCGGGGCTCGCCTTGCTGCTGGACTGGCTCGTCTTCCGTCCGCTGCGGCGCAGCGACTTCGCGGTGGCCCTGGTGATCGCCTCCTTCGGCGCGTCGCTGATGCTGCGCAACGCGGTGGTCTTCGCGGCGGGTTCGCAGCCGCGGTACTACTCGCACGACATCGCCATCGCGCAGCAGGTGCTGCCGGGCGTGCGCCTGAGCGCGGACGAGGTCTTCGTGATCGTCGTGACCGCGGCGCTCATGCTGGGCCTTCACCTCTTCCTGCGCCATACCACGCTCGGCAAGAAGATGCGCGCGGTCTCCGACAACCCCGAGCTCGCGAGCGTGACCGGCATCGACGTGCGCGGCGTGATCCGCTGGACATGGGTCATCGGCGGCGGGCTCGCGGCCGTGGCGGGCGTGCTGTTCGGCCTGACCGTCCAGGTCTCGCCGGAGATGGGCTTCAACCTCATCCTCCCGATGTTCGCCGCCGCGATCCTCGGCGGCGTCGGCAGCATCTACGGCGCCGTGCTCGGCGGGCTCGTCATCGGCTTGGCCGAATCGCTGTCCGTGCCGCTCATCGGCGCGGCCTACAAGCCGGCGGTGGCCTTCGCGCTGATGTTCCTCATCCTGCTCGTCTACCCCAGGGGCATCCTCGGAGAACGATCGTGAGCGGTGTCGAGTCGTACCTCGTCTTCTTTCTCATCCAGGCGCTGATCTTCGCGGTCGTGTGCCTCGGGCTGAACCTGCAATGGGGCTACACGGGGCTCTTCAACATCGGCGTGTCGGGCTTCTTCCTGGTGGGGGCCTACACCTTCGCGCTCCTGTGCGGGCCGCCGACCGCCAGCCACGCCGGCGGCTGGGACGCCGCCTACCCGATCGGCCTGGCCGGCGCGGCCGCGGCCGCCGCGCTGGTGGCCTTCATCGTGGGCATCCCGACACTGCGCCTTCGCGAGGACTATCTTGCAATCGTCACCATCGGCATCGCAAGCATCCTCCAGCTGCTCTGTCTCAACCTGCGCGGCCTGACCGGCGGCAGCCGGGGCATCTCGGCCCTGCCCCGTCCGTTGCCCGACCTGTTGCACACCGTGCTGGGCCGCAATCTGCTGATGCTGGCGATGATGTGCGCGATCGTGCTCGTCCTGTACGTCGCCCTGGAGGCGATGGTGCGTTCGCCGTGGGGGCGCGCGCTGCGAGCCATCCGCGAGGACGAGGCAGCAGCCGACTCGCTGGGCAAGAACCCGTTCGCGCTGCGGCTGCAGTCCTTCGTGATCGGCTCGGCCATCATGGGCCTGGGCGGCGCGCTCTACGCGAGCTTCATCGGCTTCATCAGCCCCGAGGACTTCCTGCCGATCCTGACCTTCCAGGTCTGGACCATGCTCATCGTGGGCGGCAGCGGCAACAACAAGGGCGCCGTGGTCGGGGCGCTGATCATGTGGGCGGCCTGGACGCTCAGCGGGAGCGCGGCGCAGGCCCTGCTGCCCACGCAATGGCAGATCAAGGGCGGCGCGCTGCAGATCATCCTGATCGGTGTCGCGCTGATCCTCATGCTGCTGTTCCGTCCGCGCGGGTTGATCAGCGAGGAGGCGGCCGTCTCGCACGGAGCACGGCTCGAATCGTCTGCCGGCGGCGGCGGCGAGCCTGGCCACGGCGCTCGAACCGCTCGTGCCAAGGCCGGCGCCGGCTCGGCGCCCGCGCCATGAAGGCCCCCCGACTGCCGGAACGACGCGACGCCTCAGCCTTGAAGGCTCTCCGTCATTCGGTCGCAGTAAGCCTTCAGGCGCTCCGGCAGGTCGGTCGGACACACGCCGCACTGCCGGTTACCGGGCACGGCGTAGTCGATGAACTTGGGGTATGGCAGGTTGAGCTGCGACATGAGCACGATGAAGTCCTCCAGCGTGCGCTCGCCGCCCAGCCGCGGATTGCGTGCGCGCTCCTGCGCGATCGTCGAGACGCGCCGCTGCTGGTAGTCGTGCGCCGGATACACGAGGACGTCGCCGGGCAGAGTGAACAGCCGCTCGCGCACGCTGCGGTAGAGCGTCGCGGCATCACCATTCTGGAAGTCCGTGCGGCCGCAACCGTCGATGAGCAGCGCGTCGCCGCTGAACAGGCGCTCGCCCACGCGATACGCGAAGTGCCCGTCGGTGTGGCCGGGCGTGTGGATGGGATCGAAGCGCACGCTGCCCACCTGCCACGGCTGGCCATGGACGAGGCCGTGGTCCACGCACGGCAGGGCGTCGATCGCCGGGGCGGCGATGAGGCTGCCCACGCGCTCCTTGAGGTGCCGCGCCGCCGTGACGTGGTCTGCATGAATGTGGGTGTCGAGCGTGAACGCGAGCGTGAGGCCCAGTTCCTGCAGCACCTGAAGGTCGCGGTCCATCGAGTTGACGACCGGATCGACGAGGATCGCCTTGCCGGTGTCCTCGCAGCCCAGCACGTAGGTATAGGTGCTCGACAGCGGTTCGAAGAGTTGCCTGAACAGCATGGGGTCGCTCCTTGCACGGTCCGCCCGTGCGGCTCGAAAACCGGCGGGGATGGCGCCGATTCTGCGTCGCCTGCCGGCATCTCGCCAGGACGTCCGCCGCATGCCCCCACCGCCGCGAGCCCATGCCGCCGACGGCGGCACGCTCAGCGAGGCGAGGCCGCTGGCCCGGACGATGTGCGACGCCGGGCGCCGGCGGCGCGTCGGAAGCAGCCGATGTTGTGGTCGTCGACGATGCCCACCGCCTGCATCCAGGCATACACGATCACCGGCCCGACGAACTTGAAACCCTTGCGCTTGAATTCACGCGACATCTGCTGCGAGAGTTCGGTCGAGGCGGGAACAGTCACGCCGTCGCCGCGCAAGGGTTGCCCGCCGGCCAGCGACCAGCAGAATTCGGAGAAGTCCTCGCCGCGCCCGGCCATGTCCATGTAGATGCGGGCGCCGGCCACGGTCGCCTCGATCTTCGCGCGCGACCGGATGATGCCCGGATCCTGCAGCAAGCGGGCCACATCGTGCTCGCCGAAGCGCGCCACCCGCGCCGGATCGAATCCGGCGAAGGCCCGGCGCAGCGCCTCGCGCTTTCGAAGCACGGTGATCCAGGCAAGGCCCGCCTGGAAGCCTTCGAGCATCAGCATCTCCCAAAGCGCACGGGAGTCGTGCTGCGCCACGCCCCATTCGTGATCGTGATAGGCCTGCATCAGGGGATCCTCGCCTGCCCAGGTACATCGCGCGATCGTCTTGCTCATGCGGCTACTCTACCGCTGTGAACATCGATCACGACGAAGGAGCAGCCATGAACGATCTCCTGGACCTTCACCCCGAAGTCGCGGCGGCGCTCGCCGACGGGTTGCCGGTCGTGGCGCTGGAATCCACCATCATTTCGCACGGCATGCCATGGCCGCAGAACGCGCAGACCGCCCTGTCCGTGGAACGCGAAGTGCGCGCGCACGGCGCCGTGCCAGCCACATGCGCGATCCTCGATGGCCGACTGAAGGCCGGGCTGGCGCCGGCCGAGATCGAGCGACTGGGTCGTGGCGGGCGCGAAGTGCCAAAGCTCAGCCGGCGCGACATCCCGATCGTGGTGGCCGGCCGCGGTAGCGGCGCCACCACCGTGGCGGCGACCATGGTCATCGCGCACTTGGCCGGCGTGGCGGTGTTCGCCACCGGCGGCATCGGCGGCGTCCATCGCGGGGCGCCGCAGAGTTTCGACATCTCGGCCGACCTGCAGGAACTCGCCCGCACGCCGGTGGCGGTCGTGTGCGCCGGCGCGAAGGCGATCCTGGACTTGCGGCTGACGCTGGAATACCTGGAGACGCACGGCGTGCCGGTGATCGGCTACCGCACCGATCGCCTGCCCGCCTTCTACTGTCGCGACAGCGACTTCGAGGTCGACGTCCGCCTCGACGAGCCGGACGCGATCGCGCGCGTCATGTCGGCGAAATGGACGCTCGGCCTGGGCGGCGGGCTGGTGATCGCCAATCCCATTGCCCCAGCGCATGCCCTGCCGCGCGCCGTGGTCGAGGACGCCATCGAGAAAGCCTTGGCCGGCGCGCAGGCCGCAGGCGTCACCGGCAAGGCCATCACGCCCTTCTTGCTCGAACGTATCAATGAACTCACCGGCGGGGACAGCCTGCAGAGCAACATCGAACTCGTCCTCGACAACGCGAGACTGGCGGCGGGCATCGCGGCGGCCTATGCCGCCTTGCGCGCGGCTGGCGCGGCCGCGTAGGAAATCGTCGTGGTCGTGCGGCCGAGCCCTTCGCGTCTTCGCCCGCTCAGGCCGACACGGTTCGAGCACCCATGTCGACGCGCACGACCGGGCTCGACATGACGGCTGCGGCGGCGCGTGCAAAGGCCATCCGCAACGGTTCGTCGGCCTCGAAGCCTTGCTTGCCGATGGCCTCGGCAACGGCCAGCAGCTTGTCGCGCACGAGCACCTTGCCGCTGGCTCGCAAGGGTTCGCATTCGTACGCGCCGAACTTCTCGTCGAGCCATCGGCGGCCATCGTCGTGCGACCACTCGGGGCCATCGGCAGGAAGGTGGACCAGCACCTCATCGGCGCCGAATGCGATGCAGACCGTCGATCTCATGACACGAGCCTCCTGGTGTTGCTGCAAGTTTAGGGCCTGTGAACACGATCGGAGGATCAGGATGGCGCATCCAAGCGACGACTGGTCGGCCCTGGGGCGCATGGCGCGCGCCCCGGGTTCACGCGTCCGCATCGAGGCGGCGCGACGGATCGAAGCGTTCGATCGCGGCGCGCAGGTCGTCCGGAAGCTCGATGGCGCGGTGCGTATCCAGGGAGGTCGTCACGATGACCTGGCGCATGGCCACGCGAAGGTCGCCTTCGGGGCGGCCGGTGCATTGCAGGCGCAGGCTGAGCGATCGCCGCCCGAGACGCTCGACCTCGAGCGACAGCACGACCGGGTCGCCCAGACGGCTGACCGCCTTGAAGTCGGATTCGAGGCGCACGGTGGGCAGGCCGACCCGGCGCCCGACCACGAGGCGGCTGTATCCGATCGACAGTTCCTCCTCGATCCAGTCCTCGACGAGCCCGTTGAACATCACGAAATACTGCGGGTAGAAGACGATGCCGGCTGGATCGCAATCGGAGAAGCGGATGCGGCGATCGCGCGCGAACCGGCTCACCGGCACTCCTCCCGCAAGCCCTCGCCCGCATCGCGAAGCAGGGGTACTCGGGCATGGATCGCAAGACAGTCCGCGCACCGCGGAGATGTGTTCAAGGGCCTGAACGCCCAAGCGCCTGCGGCCACCTTGGCGAAGATGTCGTTCACGTACCGGCCTGGATGGTTGCGAGGTGCACGCGCAGCGCCCCGAGCTGCTGGTGAAGTTGCTGCACAGTGCGAACGTCCAGGCCCTCGAAGAGCTCCAGCACCCACCGTTCGTGCTCCTGCGCCATCGCCTCGAAGCCGCGGTGCCCTTGCGGAGTGAGGCGCACGATCCAGGACCTTCGGTCGGTCGGGCTGCTTTCGCGCGCGACCAGCCCGTCGCGCTCGAGGTCGTCCGTCAGCGTGGTCACGTTGCCACCCGTCACCATCAGGAAGCGCGAGAGGTCGCGCATCTTCAGGCCCGCGGGGTGCCGGTGCAATTGCGCAAGGTAGTCGAAGCGCGCGAGCGAAATCCCGAAGCGTTCGCGCAGCCGGCGTCGGATCTCGGCCTCGATCTCGGTCACGCACGAGAGCATGCGCAGCCACAGCTTGAGCACGGCATGGTCGCCGGTTTGCGCACGCGCCTCGTGACCGGGGCCGCGGCTCGCGGCAAGCCTCGCGCTCATGATGGCGTCCTGAGGCGCGCAGCCTGGCGGCAATGTTCAGGAATGGTCATTGGTTCATCTCGTTCCATGGCGCCGAAGCGCCACCCGCGACGCATGAAACATCCGTTCGCCCTGACAACAACAACCGTTCGCCCTGAGCAGGGCGACTGAGCCTGTCGAAGGCCCCGTGTCGAAGGGTCCACCGCTTGATGCCCGCAGTGGGCTTCGACAGGCTCAGCCCGAACGGGTTGTGATTGCAGCGCTCAGGCTTCATCTCAATGCATGATGTCGCACTCTCGGCGCGGCGGCGCGGGCAGGCTTTCATCGCATCAGGCGCCCGCCGTTCAGGTCCAGGGTGGCGCCCGTCACGAAGCCGGCGTGGTCCGAGGCAAGATAGACCGCCGCCGCTGCCACTTCCGTCTCCTCGCCGAAGCGTCCCACCGGCAGCGTTGCGAGGAACCGGCGCTGCGAAGCTTCGTCCAGTTCATCGAGCGACGGACCACGCACCGCGGCCGGCGAAATCGCGTTGACGGTGATGCCGTGGGGGGCGAGCTCCATCGCAAAGCTGCGCGTGAGCGCGAACAGCCCCGCCTTCGAGGCCGCATAGTGCGCGCCGGTCACGGCGCTCGCCTGCTGGCCCGCCAGCGACGAGAGGTTCAGGATGCGACCCCAGCCGCGCTCGCGCATGTGTCGCCCGGCGATGCGGCTGCCGAAAAAGCATCCGCGCAGGTTGACCCGCATCGTCTCGTCCCATTCGTCAGCCGTGATGTCCCAGACCGCACGATGAACGGTGACGGCGGCGTTGTTGACCAGAATGTCGATGCCGCCGAAGCGTGACGCGGCCGCGTCGAACGCACGCTGGAAGCCGGCCTCGTCGCGCACGTCCAGCTGCAGCGCGTGGAGGTCGTGTCCCTCGCCGCGCAGCGTCTGGGCGGCCGACTCCACACTGTCCATGTCGACATCGGTCAGCACCACGCGGGCCCCGGCCCGGGCCATGCCGCGGGCGATCGCGAGCCCAAGGCCGCGCGCGGCGCCGGTCACGAGCGCGCTGCGGTTCGACAGGCTGAACATCGCGGTGCTCATGGCGTGGCGGGCGCGTCCCCGCGTCCCGTCCGATCCTTGGTCGTCGCAGTCACGCCGCGTTCGCGCAGCCTGTACTTCTGCACCTTTCCGTTCTCCGTGCGCGGCAGCGCATCGACGACATCGACATACCGGGGCACCGCGAAGCGAGGAAGGCGCGGCTCGCAGAACGTCCACAGCGCCTGGGCATCGAGGGCCGAGCCCTCGCGCAGGACCAGTGCGGCCATCACCTCGTCCTCGGCGAGTTCGCAGCGCACCGGATAAACCGCCACCTCGGCCACCGCCGGATGGCTCGCCAGCACCTGCTCGACTTCCCACGACGAGATGTTTTCCCCGCGACGGCGGATCGAATCCTTCAGTCGGTCGACAAAGCGGAATGCCCCGTCGGTCTCGCGCACGACGCGGTCGCCGGTGTGGAACCACAGGTTGCGCCAGGCCTCGACGGTCTTGTCGGGCCGGCCGAAGTAGCCGGTGGCGAATGCGAACGGTTCATCCGCGCGAAGCACCAGCTCGCCGGCCACGCCATCGGGCAGCGCGACATCGTGCTCGTCGACCACGCGGGCGTCGAAGCCCGGCTGCAGCCATCCCATCACACCGCGTCGCGTCGTGCCGGCTGGCATGCCGCCATTCGCGCCGGCGTTCGCGCCGGTGGCGATCACGAAATTCGTTTCGGTCGACCCGTAGCCCTCGATCAGGTCGACGCCCGTTCGCTCCAGAAATTCCTGTGCGGCCGTGGCCGGAACGCCCGGGCCCAACCCGATGCGAACGCGATGGTCCTGCTCCGCCGGTCCCTTCGGCTGCGCGAGCAGGATGGGCACCATCGCCCCGAGCAGATAGACCACCGTGGCCTCGTGCCGGCACATCGTCGGCCAGAACCCGGATGCGGAGAACCGCGCTTCGAAGGCCACGCGCGCACCGCTCACCGCCGCCTGTGCGAACGTGTTGAGCGCATTGACGTGGAACAGCGGCAGGGTCGTGCACAGCACATCCTGCATGCCCACGCCCAGGATGCGTGCCGTGTGCCGTCCCCACCAGTAGTACTGCGCATGCGGGCACATCACGCCCTTGGCCGGCCCGGTCGTGCCCGACGTGTAGATGATCGCCAGCGTGTCTTCGGGCAGCACGCCTTCGGCCGGCACCGCATCGGCGGCGGCCGGCCAGGGTTCGCATGCGATGCCGACGGCACGCAGGTCCGCCGGGACCTCGCCCACGATCCAGATCGCCTGCAGCGCAGTACGCGACAGGTCGGACATGGCCAGGCGCTCGACAAAGCAGGCTTCGATCACCAGCAGCCGGGCCCCGCTGTCGGCGAGCACGTAGTCGATCTGCGGGCCCATGGCTGCCGTGTTGATCGGCACCGACGCGGCGCCGATCCAGCCGCAGCCGAGGAAGGTCTCCAGGAACTCCGCCCGGTTGGAGCACATCAGTGCGATGCGGTCCGCGCGTTGCACGCCGGCCCTTCGCAAGGCCGCTCCTCGCCGGGCCGCCAGCTCGCCAGCCTCCCGATGCGTCCACTGCCGAGGACCGATGTCGACAAGCCTGCGAACGCCGAACTCCCGCGCCTGCCGGGTCAGCAGCGCAGGCAGCGTGCGCTCGTGAGGCGAGAGCTCAATCTTCATCGGTCGCCCCTCCGAGATAGGTGGCGCGCACACGCGGGTCGTCGGCCAGCGCCTGCGATGCACCCGACAGCGCGATCTCGCCCGTCTCGATGACATAGCCGTGGTCGGAGCTCTGCAGCGCCGCGCGCGCGTTCTGCTCGACCAGCAGGATCGACACGCCGTCATCGCGCAGCCCGCGCACGATGGCGAGGATCTCCTGCACGATCAGCGGCGCCAGTCCCAGGCTCGGCTCGTCGAGCATCAGCAGACGCGGCTGCGACATCAGCGCGCGTCCGAGCGCGAGCATCTGCCGCTCGCCGCCCGACAAGGTGTCGGCGCGCTGGGCGCGGCGTTCAGCCAGACGCGGAAAGCGCGCATAGACCCCGTCGAGCTTGAGCCTGATCGCGCCGCCGCGAAGCCGCCGCGAGAAGGCGCCGAGCATCAGGTTGTCGAGCACCGTAAGCTCGCCGAAGAGTTCGCGCTTCTCCGGCACGAGGCACAGGCCGAGCTCGACGCGGTCCTCCACGTCCATGCCGTGCAGGTCCGCCCCTTCGAAGCGCAGCGTTCCCTTGGAAGGCAGCAGTCCCATCGCCGCGCCGAGCAACGTCGTCTTGCCCGCACCGTTGGGTCCGATCACGGACACGATCTGCCCCGGCATCAGCGCCAGCGAGACGCCGCGCACGGCGTCGACCTGGCCGTAGGACACGTGCAGGTCGCCGATCTCGAGCATGGGCGCGGTCATTGCGGTCGCTCCAGCGTGGCGCCGGCCAGGCTCGGCGACGGCTCGGCCGGCGGCTCGTGCGGTTCCACGCCCGCCTTGGTCGCGAGCGAATCGGCCGGCCGCGAAGGCTCGGCGGCGGCACCGAGGTACGCGGACTGCACGCGCGTGTCAGCGCGAACCGCGGCAGGAAGCCCCTCGACCAGCTTGGAGCCGAAGTCCATCACCACCAGCCGGTCGACGAGCTTCATCACGAAATCCATGTCGTGCTCGACGATCAGGATGGTCACGCCCTCGGCGCGCAGCTTGCGCAGGAGCTCGGCCAGTGCGTGCTTCTCCTGCCGGCGCAGGCCTGCCGCAGGTTCGTCGAGTACGAGCAGCACCGGATCGCCGGCCAGCGCGCGGGCGATCTCGAGAATGCGCTGCGTGCCCAATGGCAGGCTGCCGGCCAGCTCGTGGGCGCGCCCGGACAGTCCGATGCGGTCGAGCTGGCGGTGCGCATCGGCCATGATCTGTGCCTCCTCGCGCCGGTCCAGCCGCAGGCCCGCGCGCAGCACCCCGGCCCGCGCGCGGGCATGCGCGCCCAGCGCCACGTTGTCCAGCAGGTTCATCTGCGGCCTGAGCTTGACGTGCTGGAACGTGCGCGCCATGCCGCGCCGCGCGATAGCGCGCTGCGTCCACCCCGTGATGTCGCGCCCGAGGAACTCGACCTGGCCGCTGGTCATCGACAAGGTGCCTGTCAACAGGTTGAACATGGTCGACTTGCCCGCGCCGTTGGGTCCGATCAGTCCCACGATCTCGCCGGCATCCACATCGAAGCCGACGTCGTTGACGGCCACCAGGCCGCCGAAGCGCTTCACGGCATGGCGCACCGACAGCACGCGCTCGCCGCGAGCGGGCAGCGTGCGGCGAGGCAGCGGGGTGGCGGTGCTCGGCGTCGTCTGCGGCGGCGCGGGAGGCAGCCGCGAGCGTGTCCAGCGTGCCACCAGTCCCGTCACCCCGCCGCGTGCGTGCTGCAGCAGCAGGATGAAGAGCACCGCAAACACCACGGCCTCGAACTGACCGCCGCGCGAGGTGAACAGCGGCAGCACATCCTGCACGGCGTTCTTCATCAGCAGCACGGCGGCCGCGCCGACGATCGCGCCGGCGAGGTGACCCAATCCGCCGGCCACGGCCATCAGGAGGTACTCGATGCTCGAGCGCACGTCGAAAGGCGCCGGGCTCACGAACCGGTTGGCATGCGCGTACAGCCAGCCGGCCACGCCGGCCAGGAGCGCGGCCAGCACGAACAGCGTCAGCCGCACGGCGAAGGCGTCCGCGCCGACGCTGGCCAGCAGCACCCCGCCGCCGCGCAGACTGCGGATGGCACGCCCGGCGCGCGACTGCAACACGTTGCGGCAGAACAGCATGCCAAGGCCGACCAGCGCCCAGATCAGGTAGTACACCCTTCGAGGATCGGCCAGCGACCAGCCGAACAGGTCGAGCGCCGGGATGTTGGACAGACCGGTGTGGCTGCCCAGCGCCTCCATGTTGCCGAACAGCAGCGCGATCGACAGTCCCCAGGCAATGGTCGACAGCGGCAGAAAGTGTCCGCTCAGGCGCAGGGTGAGCGCGCCGATGACGAGCGCCGCGAGCGCCGTGAGGATCAGTGCGAACACAAGGCCAAGCCATGGCGACAGCCCTTGCGTCGTGCACAGCCAGGCCGTCGCGTAGGCCGCGATGCCCACGAATGCCGCCTGGCCGAACGAGGTGGCGCCGCCCACGCCGGTGAGCATCACCAGACCGAGGGCGACCAGCGAGCCGATGCCGATGTCGTTGAGCAGCGAGATGCCGAACTTGCCCACCAGCGCCGGCGCGAGCGCGAAGGCGGCGAGCACCGCCGCGAGCAGCATCGAACGCCATCTCATGCGTCGATCTCCTCGGCCTCTTCCTCGGTGTGGCGCGCCATCGCCGAGCGGGCCAGCAACACCGGGATCAGCAGGCTGAAGACGATCACGTCCTTGAGCGCGCCGCTGAAGAACGAGCCGAAGCTCTCGACCACGCCGACCGCCAGCGCGCCGACGGCCGTCAGCGGATAGCTCACCAGGCCGCCGATGATGGCGGCCACGAAGGCCTTCAGTCCGATCAGGAAGCCCGAGTCGTAGTACATGGTCGTCACCGGTGCGACCAGCACGCCGATCAGCCCGGCCAGCAGCGACGCGAAGCCATACGCGAGCATCGCGGTGCGTGCCGGGCGGATGCCCACCAGCCGGGCACCCACGCGATTGACGGCCGTGGCCCGCAAGGCCTTGCCGGCCACCGTGCGCTCGAAGGCGAGGAAGAACAGCGCGCTCAGCACGACGGCCGAGCCGAGCATCAGCATCACCTGCCCGCTCACCGGAAAGCCTCCCGGCAAGGTGAGCGAGCCGGTGGCCAGCGGCGCCGTGCGAAATCCCTCGGGACCGAAGAACAGCAGCCCCAGGCCCGACAGCAGGAAGTGCAGCGCGAGCGACGCGATCAGCAGCACGAGCACCGAGGCATCGGCGATCGGCTGGAGCGCGAGTCGCGCGACCAGCGGCGTGATCGGCAGCACGAGCAGGATCGACCCCACGATCAGCAGCGCGTGCGGCACCTCGTGTCCGGCGAGGCCCCAGGCCAGCGCACAAGGCAACGCAGGCAGCACGCCCCAGCCGAGCACCGCACGCGGAATGCGCCTGGCCTCGCCGCGCCGCCAGAGGCTGCTCGCCTCGACCACGACGGCCAGCAGCGCCAGCGTCAGCACGAGGCCCACGGTGGGCGGCAAGCGTCCGGTCTCGAACGCCGCGAGCGACAGTGCCGAGAATGCGGCGACATCGCCGAAGGGCACGAACACAACGCGCGTCACCGAGAAGATCAGCACGAGGCCGAGCCCGGCGAGCAGGTAGACGGCCCCGTTGGCCAGGCCGTCGATGCCGAGAATGAGTGCAACGTCGAGATTCATCGGGCCTGCTCCGCGCCGGCGAGTGCCACCTTCGGCGCACCAAGTTCAACCGGCGACCGCCGTCGCGGCGGCGCCGATGCGCCTGCGGCCTTCCCGCAAGGGGAGGCTGCACGGGCGCGTCGGGAATGCCTCATCAGGGCACCAGCTTCCACTTCCCGTGCTCGAGTTCGACGATCACGCGCGCGCGGTCGTCCACGCCGTACAGCGAGCCCGGCTTGAAGTTGTAGACGCCATGCGTGCCGACCACCTCGTGCGTGCTGAAGATGGCGTCGCGCAGCGCCGCGCGGAACGCCGGTGTGCCGGGTTCGCCGCCCTTGGCCAGCACGCGCGAAGCCGCATCGGCGAACACGAGGTAGCCGTCGAACGAATACGCCGAGAACGCATCGGTGGTCGGCGCGTTGTTGACCTTCTGGTACACATTGCGAAAGTCCATCGCGATCTGGCGTGTCGGGTTGTCCGCCGGCAACTGCTCGGCGACGATCACCGGTCCCGTGGGCATGTAGCTGCCATCGGCTGCGGCGCCGGCCACTCGCACGAAGTCGGGGTTGATCAAGCCGTGCTGACCGTAGATCTTGCCCTTGTAGCCGCGCTCGGCCAGCGCCAGGTAAGGCAGCGCGCCCGGCGTGCCCGAGCCACCGGTCATCACCGCGTCGGGATGCGCGGCGATGATCTTCAGCACCTGCCCCGTCACGGAGGTGTCTGCCCGTGCATAGCGTTCATTGGTGACGACCTTGATGCCCATCGGCTCGGCCGCCTTGGTCAGCGAGTTGTAGACGAGGTCGCCCCAGGCATCGGTGAAGCCGATGTAGCCCACGGTCTTCACGCCGTCGCGCTTCATCCGCTGGACGATGGCGTCGATCATGAGCTTGGGCGGCTGCGCGACCGTGACGGTCCAGTCGCCCTCGCCCGGCGGCAGCGAGATCGGCGACAGGCCCACCATCGGGGTCTTGCCCTCGCGTCCCACCTGCGAGATGGCGATGGTGGCGGGCACGCCGGAGGAGCCCATCAGGATGTCAACCTTGTCCTCCTCGACCAGCTTGCGCGCGTTGCGCCCGGCCGTGCTCGGGTCCGATGCGTCGTCGAGCACGATCAGTTGCACCTTGTGGCCCTGGATCTCGGGCTTGTAGGCGAGCGCCGCCTGCATGCCCTTGGCGTAGGGCACGCCCAGCGACGAGTTCGGTCCGGACAGCGACACGCTCAAGCCGACCTTGAGATCGGCCGCCATCGCGGCGGTGGTGAAGGCCAGTGCGACTGCAGTACCGGCGGCGCGGCGAACAAAGCGATTCATGGCTTGCATCTCCAGGTCTACGAGGGAAAGTCCAGGGTCATGAACCGGACCCAGGCGCGGAATTGGTTGCGCATCAACTGCTCGTTGGTGCCGTTGACCTCTCGCACGGGCTCATCGAGCTCGGCACGGTCGAAATTTCGGTGCAGGCTGACCCAGTCGTTGCGGCCAGAGGCGAGGCCGCGCTGGATGCTCTCGAACAGATGCAGGTCGTCGTGCGCCACCATGGACATCGGCGAGAAGACGAGCCGGTTGTAGGTGAGTGCGCGTTGCAGCAGCAGGTCGGGTCCGCCCTCGACTCGAAAGCTCCACGCCTCGATCAAGGTGCGATCGGCCGCAAGCGGACGGATCACGCGGATGGCCTGGGGCGAGCTCTTGACTGCCAGGCTCGGGAAGAGGACGGCGTTCTGCGGCGAACGCTCGAGGATCTCGGCCGCGCGTTCGGGGCCGTGCGCCTCGCGCATGGCCTGCTCGTACTCGGGCACCTGCGCATAGCCCGAGTGGATGCTGAAATGGATCCCCAGCACGCTGTGACCGTTGGGATAGACGCGAGCGCCCATCTTGTCGAAGAAGTCGTAGCCCGCGCCGAACGGCAGGATCTGCTCCATCGCCATCGGTTTGGGCGCATCGGCCGGCCGGCCCTTCCACACCGAGTGGGCCGCGCTCGTGGCCGACTCGTGCGTGGACATCGGATGCACGGTGTCGTTGATGTTCTCCAGGTACATCTTCCAGTTGCAGCGCACCACGCTGCGCAGGATGCCGCCGGCCACTTCGAGGCGGCCGACCGGCGAGCGATCCACCAGGTTGTCGATGGCGCGCAGCGCCTGGCCGAAATAGCTCTCGAAATCGGGGCCGGCGTCGTTGAGCTTCACGAACACGAAGTCGCGGTAGACCGCCACGTGCTTCACCGCCTCGAGGCCCTGGCCTGATTCGCATTCCTTCAGGCGCGTGCCTTCATAGGCGCTCTTCATCGGAATCGCCAGCGGCGCGCCGTCGAGCTTGTAGGTCCACGCGTGATACGGGCAGCGAAAGAAGCGCCCGGCGTTGCCGCTGCCATCGGTCACGAGCTGCGAGCCCTTGTGCGCGCAGCGGTTGTGCAGCACGCGGATCGTGGCGTCGGGCTGGCGCACCATGAGCAGGGGCTGGCCGGCGATGGTGACGGCGACGTAGTCGCCGGCATGCGGCACCTGGCTCGCATGGCCCGCGAAGTTCCAGGTGTTGGCGAAGAAGTGGCGCTGCTCCAGCTCGAACAGCTCGGGATCGATGTAGAGATCGCGGTGCACGCGATCGTCCTGCACGAGCGCGGCAATGTCGGCGGTGGTGCGGCTCACGCGGCGACCTCCGATGGGGAACTGCGGGGCGCGAGGAGGTGGCGCTTCGACAGGCTCAGCGCGAACGGTGGGGGGACTGCGCACGTGTGCTTCGACAAGCTCAGCACGAACGGGGATTTGCGGAACCTCGCAACTCCCCTCACCGTTCGCGCTGAGCCTGTCGAAGCGCCGCACGGAACTCCCGCTACCGTTCGCGCTGAGCCTGTCGAAGCGCCGCACGGAACTCCCCCTACCGTTCGCGCTGAGCCTGTCGAAGCGCCGCGCTCCACCACGCCACGCCAGACGCTCGAAGCAGACCCCCGCTGCCGCTCATAGCACCAGACTCCCCACGCTCGTTCCCCCGCACACATACAGCACCTGCCCGGTCACGAAGCCATTGCCCGGGTCGGCGAAGAACGCCACCGCCCGCGCCACGTCCTCGGCCAGTCCGAGCCGCCTGACCGGAATCGACGCCGCGATCGCACGTTCCTTCTCGCTGTCCTTCTCGACCACGTCGTAGAACATGTCCGTGCGGATGGGCCCCGGCGCGACCACGTTCACCGTGATGCCCTGCGGTGCCAGCTCCAGCGCCCAGGTGCGGGCCATGCCCAGCATGCCGGCCTTGGTCGCCGAATAGGCCGTGCGCGTCGCCAGCCCCAGCGCCGCGCGCGAGGACAGCAGCACCACGCGGCCGAAATGACGCTGGCGCATGGCCGGCAAGGCTGCCTGCACGAGCTGGATCGCGCAGCCCAGGTGCAGGTCCACCAGCGCGTCCAGGTCCTCCAGCTTCACGTCAGGCAGCAGGGCCGGCCGGATGACGCCGGCGTTGTGCACCACCGTCGTCACCTCGAAGCGGCGCACCAGCTCCTGCACCGCCTGCCCGGTGGCCGCGCGGTCGCTCAGGTCGACCTCCAGGCTGTGCATCGCCGGGTGGTCGATGTCGCTGCGCCGCCGCGCGAGCGAGACGACCTCGCAACCCTGCGCGAGCAGGCTCTCGCAGATGGCCCGGCCGATGCCGGCGCTGCCGCCGGTCACGGCGGCGACCCTGTTCGATGCACTCATGACAACTCCTCGTCCGCGGCCGCCGCCCGTGCGCAGGTGAATTCGCAGGCCGGCCCGGAAGACGTGCGGCGCGCGGCGCGCATCGGCCCGCTCGACAATACCCACCCGTGTCTCATGCCCGGTCCTCCACGAGCGCGAGCACTCGCAAGGGGCTGCCGCTGCCCTTCTGGATCTTCAACGGCGGACAGATCAGCACCGCCCCGGTCGGCGGCAGGAGATCGAGGTTGGTCAGGCATTGCAGCCCGTAGCGCCCCGCGCCATGCATGAAGTAGTGGCATGGGTAGGGCGGGCGCAGGTGATAGCCCTGGCCGGCATCGGTGCCGATGGCCTCGGAGCCGAAGCCCAGCACCTGCCGCTCGTCCACCAGGAACTGCACCGCCTCGCTGCTCGGGCCGGGCGTGTGCTGGCCGGTCTCGTCGAAATTCTGATAGGCCTGCGGATCGCTGCGCTTGGACCAGTCGGTGCGCATCAGCACCCAGGCGCCCGCGGGGATGCGGCCGTGCTGCACCTCCCAGCGACCGATGTCCTCGACGGTGAGCAGGTAGTCCGGATCGGCCTTGGCCTGCTCGGAGCAATCGATCACGCAGGCCGGCGCGACGAAGTGCTGCGGCGGGATGGTGTCGACCGAGTTGTTCGCGAGGTCGCGACCGGAGATCCAGTGGATCGGCGCGTCGAAGTGCGTGCCGGTGTGCTCGCCGCACGAGAAGTTGTTCCAGTACCAGCCCGGACCGCGTTCGTCGTAGGCCGAGATCTCCTCGACGCGGAACGCCCAGCACTGGCCCATCTCCGGCGGCAGCGCGATCTGCGGGAAGTCCGGCGTGAGCGTCTGCGTCGAGGTCGACGACGCGGATGCGGCCGCCGGCCATGGCGAGCGCGAGACTGGCGAGGACCGAGGTGTCGGCCATGTCGTGGTCCTTGTTCAATTTCCGCCTCCGGCCGCCAGTTCGCGTTCGAGCACCTTGGGGTTCTCCCGCCAACGCTCCAGCCACTCCTGCGCGACCTCGCCCGGGTACACGTCCTCCACGCCTTCCTTGAGCGCCTTGACGACGGCGCCGGCCAGCGAATCCGGCAGCACCTTGGGCGGCGGCACGTTCTGGTTCCATTCGTCGTCGATGGGGCCCGGAAAGACATTGATCACGCGGATGCCCGCCGGCCGCATCTCCGCGCGCAGGCACTGCGACAGCGACAGCGCCGCCGCCTTCGACGCCGAGAAGGTGCCGTGCGGCGGATAGTTGGCCAGCGCATAGATCGACAGCAGGTTGACCCACGCGGCGGCATGCGTGACGCCGTCGGCCGAGCGCGCCCTGAGCGCGGGCCCGAAGCCCTGCGCCAGGCGCAGCAGGCCGAAGTAGTTGATGTCCATCTCGGCGCGCGCCACGTCGGTGCCGCGCCGCGCCGAGATGCCGAAGCCGCGATGCAGCTCGGCGTTGTTGACCACGATGTCGACCTTGCCGCCGATCTCTCCGGCGAGTTCGCTCACCGAGCGCTCGTTGGTGAGGTCCAGCGGCACCAGCGTGACTTCTTTCATCGCGGTGATGTCGTCGAGTCCGGGCAGCTTCTTCCACGGTTCGGCGTGGCCCACCCACACGATCTCCGCGCCTGCTTTCACCAGCGCCTTGGCCAGCGCCTGCCCGACGGCCGTCTTGCCATCGGTCACCAGCACCTTGCGGAACTTCGGGTCGCTGGTCATTTCGCGCAGCATCCTGTCGTCTGACATGTGTTCGCTCCCTTCGAAGGGAAATCCGATGAGCACCGCCTGACCGGCACGGTCCAGGCGTGCCCCGACGTGCACGCGCTCGGGCGGCACCCCGATCTCGTCGTGCAGGTGCACGATCACCGTGGGGCCGCTGTCGAGTTCGACGAGGCCCAGTCGCCACGGCAGCCGTTCCCTGAAGAACAGGTCGTTGCTGTGGTGCAGTTGCGTCTGGCTCGAGCAGCGTGCCCGCGCCGTCCTGCGCGCGCCATTTCAGCCGCGGCGACAGGCAGCGGTGGCAGGCCTCGCGCGGCGGGTATTGCACGGCGTGGCACTGCTCGCACACCTGCAGCTCGAAGCGGCCCTCGGCCGCCGCGGCCGTCATGCCCAGCGCCACGCGCCCGCGCGACCACGGCGGCAGGTTCATCTGCCGGGTGCGCAGCACCGGGTTCTTGCGCTTGGGCTTCATCAGCGGCATCGTCATGTCGCGTCCCCGCAGCGTGCCGACGCGGCGGCCATTCGGCGAGTCGGCGCTTCATTCGGCCGCTCCCAGGATCACCGCGCCGGTGCACAGGCAGCGGTCGTAGGTGACCATGCCGAAGCCCGCGACGAGGCCGAGCGTCGCATCGCGCACGGCGCGCTCGCCGGCCGCGCCGGTGAGCTGGCGGATCGCTTCGGTCATGCCGATGAAGCCGCCGGCCGCGCCGGCCTGCCCGCACGAGAGCTGGCCGCCGCTGGTGTTGTTGGGGAAGCTCGCCGTCGTGCGTGAGCGAGCGTGCGCGCACGAAGGCGGCGCCGGCCCCCTTGTCGCAAAAGCCCAGGTCCTCGAACTGCAGCATCACGATCACCGGGTAGTCGTCGTAGGTCTGCACGAAGTCGATGTCCGCCGGCGTGGCATCGGCCTGCGCATAGAGGTCGTCGCGATCCACGAGCCAGCCGCCGCGCACCATGATCGGATCGTCGGCATAGGCGTTGTGCCGCTCGATGGCGCCGCGCACGCGGGCGTGGGGCAAGCCGAGATCGCGGGCCCGTTCCTCGCGCATCACGAGAAACGCCTCGCCGCCGGCGCACGGCATCACGCAATCGAACAGGTGGATCGGGTCCGAGATCGGCCGCGCGTCCATGTACTCGTCGAGCGTGAGCGGCTTCTTGAACAGCGCATTCGCGATTCTGCAGCGCGTTGCCCGCTGCGCCACGGCGATGCGTCCGAAATCCTCGCGCGTGGCACCGAAGCTGCGCATGTAGTTGGCGGTGATGAAGGCGAAGATCGAGTTCGGGCCGCCCGAGCCGTAGGGATAGCTGGCGTCGCGGGCGAAGTAGCTGAATCCGCCGAGCATCAGCCGGAAGGAGTCGACATGGTTGGTGTCGGCCGCGATGCAGGCCACGATGTCCGCGTCGCCTGCCTGCACCGCACGCGCCGCGCGCCGCAGCGCCATCACACCCGAAGCACCGCCGTTGGGAATGTGATCGAGCCATCGCGGCGACACGCCCAGGTGCTGCGTCACGCCCACCGCCGTGTCGGGGCCGAGCGAGAAGCTGCTGATCGTGAGCCCGTCGATCTCGTCCTTGGCGATGCCCGACTCGCTCACCAGCGCCTGCAGCGCCTGGCCGATGAACCAGTGCGCGCCGTGCGTGGAATAGCGCACGTAGGGCACCGTCACCGGCACGGCGACGGCCACGCCTTCGTAGGAGGCGCGCTTCGTCATCGAAGCACCTCCGCCCCTGCGCCTGTCGCCGGTCGTTCCGACGGTTGGCGTTTCTTCATCGATCGCGTGTCCACGCAGCAGGCCTGCCCCGGCAGGGCGCGTGCCAGGTCGCGCAACTGAGCGCGCTGGATCTTCTGCGACGGCGTGAGCGGCAGTGCGTCCATGAAGGCCACGTAGCCCGGCGCCTTGAAGTAGGCAAGCTGCGCAAGCGCATGCCCGACGATGGCCGCGGCCACCTCGCCGCGCTGCCCGTCGGCGACCGGATCATGGAGCACCACGCACGCCAGCACCTCGTCGCCGCGCAACGGATCGGGCGTGGCGGCCACCGCCGAGGCCTTCACCGCGGGATGCTGGTTGAGCACGCTCTCGACCTCGACCGCGGAGATGTTCTCGCCGCTGCGCCGGATCACGTTCTTCTTGCGGTCGACGAAGTACAGCAGTCCCTCTTCGTCGCGCCGCACCATGTCGCCGGTGTGGAACCAGCCGTCCTGCCACGCCTCCTCGGTGGCGGCCTCGTCCTTCAGATAGCCCGAGAAGAAGTGCCGCCGCGGATCGGGGCCGGACGAGCGCACGAGCAGCTCGCCGGGCACGCCGGGCGGCACCTCCTGCCCCGCATCGTCGACCAGGCGCAGCTCGACGAAGGGTTCGGGCCTGCCGAAGCAGCTCGTGCCCACGCGACGCGGCTCGCGGTTGGCCATGACGCAGGCGGCGGCACCCGTTTCGGTCATGGCCCAGGCCTCGACCAGCGGAAAGCCGAAACGCTCCTCGAACGGCGCGTGGTTCTTGCGGTCCACGCCGGCGCCAAAGCCCCAGCGCACGCTGTGCGCTCGATCCCGCGGGTCGACCGGCGCGGCCAGCAGCATCGCCGGCATCACACCGAGGTAGTGCACGATGGTCGCGCCGCTGGCACGCACGCTGTCCCACCAGTGCCGCGGATGAAAACGGTCGAGCTGCACGAGGCAGCCGCCGGCCGTCAGCACGACCATCGCGGAGAACGCCATCGCGTTCACGTGGTTCAGTGGCAGCGGCGTGATGATGCGCTCGCGCCCCGGCCGCACCGAGCACACGCCGTCCAGCCCGGCATACCACTGGCCCGCGCGCAGGAAGTAGTCGTTGCTCAGGCGGCAGCCCTTCGGTCGGCCGGTGGTGCCCGAGGTATAGAGCAGCGCGCATTCGGTGTCGGCGCCAGGCGTCCGGTCCGTGCGTGCAGCCGCATGCGGCGCACGCGGGACACGCGGTACACGCGCCGCCGGCATCGGAGGATGTCGTCTCGCAATGCACGCCGGCGACGGCCGCCGCCAGGCGCAGGGCTTCGATCCGCTCCGGCAGGCTCACTGCCAGGACGATCTCGCTGTGGCCGATCAGGTACTCGAGCTCGGCCGAGCGCATCTCGGCATTGATCGGCACCACGCTCACGCCCAGCGCGTTGAGGGCGAACCAGTGGAACAGGAACGCGGGACGGTTCTCCAGCAGCAGGCCCACGCGATGGCCGTGGCCGTAGCCCGCAGCCGCATAGCCCTCGCGCAGCCGCTCGACCTCGACGGCGGCGTCGCCCCACGAGATGCTGCCCGGCGCGATGCCATAGGCATCCGCCGTGACCGCATCGACGAACAGGAAGTCGTCGGCCGGCGCCAGCCGTGCGGTCGCCTGGAAAAGTGCGTGGACCGAACTCATCGCGCCGTCAGATGAACAGCTGCACGGCCGGCAGGGCGGCGTCGCAGTTGAGCAGGTTCACGCGCTTGAGCGTCATCTTCAATGCGCCGTCCTGCCATGCAAGATGGTGAAAGCAGGTGCCGACGTAGAACTGCACCTGGTCGCCCTGCGCCTCGGTGTAGTGGAATTCGCTGCGCACGACGAAGCGCCCGCCCGCCTCGTCGAACTCCTCCACGGTGGGCGTCTGCAGCAGATGGTGGCTGCGGCTCGGCGGCTGCTGCGAGAACGCGCGCGGGCTCTTCAGCCGCTCGATGCGCAGCTCGCGCAGCAGCTTGTCCTCGTACAGGTGCGAGGTGTGGTTGATGCCGTCCTCCTGCTCGGGCGCGAGCGGCACCCAGTAGAAGGCGTCGTCGGTGAACAGGGCGTTCCACTCCTCGTAGCGCTTCTCGTCGAGCAGCCGCGCCTCGCGGACCACGAAGTCGATCAAGTCCTGTCGGGTGACCATGTGCTGCCCTTCCTTCACATCGTGGCCGTCATGTACCGTGCCCAGGCGCGGTACTGGTTGCGCATCGAGATCTCGCTCGTGCCGTTGGTCGTGGCATCGGCCTGTCCCACCTCCGATTCGTGGAAGTCGCGGTGCAGGCTGATCCAAGGATTGCCGCTGGCATGCAGGCCCTCCTGGATGCCACGGTAGGCACGCAGGTCGTCGTGGCCCACCACCGAGAACGGCGAGTTGATCAGGCGGTTGTACATGCAGGTGCGCTGCAGCAACTGCGGCGGCGCCCCCTTGAGGCGGAAGGTCCAGCTCTCGATCAGCGTCTTGTCCACGGCGATCGGGCGCACGACGCGGATGGCCTGGATCGCACCCTTGATCGTCAGCGTCGGGTAGTAGACCGTGTTGTGGCGAGTCAGGCCGATGATCTGGCGCGCCCGTTCGGCACCGTAGGCGGCTGTCATCGCCTCGTCATAGCCGGGAATCGCCGAGTACTTGCTGTGAATGGAGAAGTGCACGCCCGAGAAGCTGTGGCCGTTGTCGAACACGCGCACGCCCATGTCGTCGAAGAACTTGTAATCCGACATGAAGGGCACGAACTGCTCGATGGCCATCGGCTTGGGCGCATCGGCCGGCTGGTCGGCCCACATGCGCTTGGCCGTTCCCGCCGAGGACTCGTGCGCCACCATCGGATGCATGGTGTCGTTCAGGTTCTCGATGAACATCTTCCAGTTGCAGTCGTGCAGGTAGCGCAGGCAGCCGCCGGCAATCTCGAGTTCGCCTTCGGGCGAGCGGTCGGCCATGTTGTCGATGGAGCTGAGCGACTCGCCGAAGTACTCGTCGAAGTCCGGGCCTGCGTCGTTCAGGCGCGCGAAGATGAAGCCGCGATAGACGCGCACGTTCTTCACGGTGGCGAGCCCCTTGGCCGCCTCGCATTCCTGCAGCCGCGTGCCCTCGTAGCCGTTCTTCAGGGGAATGGCCAGCAGCGAGCCGTCGGTCTTGTAGGTCCAGGCGTGATAGGGACAGCGGAAGAACTTGCCGGTGTGGCCGCAAGGCTGGCTGACCAGCCGCGAGCCCTTGTGCGCGCAGCGGTTCATCATGACTTTCACGCTGCCGTCGGTGTGGCGCACGACGATGAGCGGCCGCCCGGCGATGTCCACGGTCAGGTAGTCGCCGCCGTGCGGGATCTGGCTGTCGTGGCCGAGGTAGTTCCACGTGTTGGCGAAGAAATGTTCCTGCTCGAGCTCGAAGATCTCGGGATCGATGTACAGGTCGCGGTGCACCTGGTCGGGCTTCACCAGCGCACGCACGGCCTCGGGGTTGTCGCGGTAGGTCGTCTTCATGGGAGGGCCTCGCATCAGAGGTCGAGCACCAGCCGCGCGCCGCGCGCGCGGGAGATGCAGATCTGCATCACCTTGTTCGACGCCTTCTCGGCATCGCTCAGGACATAGTCGCGGTGGTCGATCTCGCCTTCGATCACGGTGGTCGAGCACACGCCGCATTCGCCCCGCTTGCAGTCGAACAGCGGATCGCAGCCGTGCTCGATCAGGCAGTCGAGGATTGTCTGGTTTGCCGGCACGGTCAGCGTGCGGCCGCTTTGCGCGAGCACGACCTCGAAGGGCCTGTCGCCCGCTTCGGCCACCGGCGTGGTGAACAGCTCGAAGTGCACCCGCTCGTGCGTGATGCCGCGCGCCTGCGTCTTGGCAAGCACGCCGTCGAGCAGGGGCTTGGGTCCGCATACATAGAGCTGATCGTCGTGCGCGCATCGGTCGATGACCGAATCGACGTCGAGCGGCGCACCGGCGTCGTCGTCGACGTGCAGCTCGAGGTCGGCGCCGAGCAGGTCGCGCAACTGCGGCACGAAGACCATCAGCGCCCGGCTGCGGCCGGCGTAGTGCATGCGCACCGGGCGGCCCTCGGCACGGCGCCGTGCGGCCATGCTCGCCAGCGGCGTGATGCCGATGCCGCCGGCGATCAGCACGGCACGGCTGTCGAGCTCGCGCAGCGTGAACTCGTTCTTCGGCGTCTCGATGGTGATGAGGTCGCCGGCTTGCACCTGCTCGTGCATGAAGCGCGAGCCGCCGCGCCCCGCGTCCTCGCGCCGCACGGCGATCACGTATTCGCGCGGTGCCCGGGTGGCATCGGTCGCCGTGGAGAAGTCGATCAGCGAATAGTGGCGCCAGTCGGTCGTGCCGTCCGGCAGGCCGACCTGCACGCGCAGGTGCGCGCCGGCCGTGAAGCCCGGCAGCGCTCGGCCGTCCGGCGCGCCCAGACGCAACTCGCGGATCAACGGGTTCAGCGCCTGCGCATGGAGCACGCGCACGGACAGCGTCGAGGCCGGAGAAGAAAACATCAGGCGGCCTCCTTGAGCAGTGCATGGCGCGCAAGCGCTGCGCGCAGCTTGTCGCCGCGGTCGTCGGCCAGTGCAGCCTCGCGCAAGTCGCCCAGCACCACCGGCGCGATCGCGCGGCCCGCTTGCTCGACGGCGGCCATCAGCGTCTCGAAATTGCGCAGGCCGCGCGCATGGGTATCTCCGTAACCCTTGACCAGGCGCTGGCACATCGCCACCTCGACGGCGAGTTGCGGGTTGAGCGCGGCCGCTGCCTCCACGCGCCGCAGCCACTGCCGGATGCGCTCGTCTTCCAGCATGAAGCGCAGCGTGCCGCGGCGCCAGCGCTTGAGCCCTGCGAGCGCATACAGCATCAGGAAGCCGCGCAGCGAGGTCGTGTTCACGACGCGCCCCTTGCGCGTGAGGCGCTCGACCCAGCGCCGCGGCGCGCCCGACGCGGCCAGCCAGCGCCCGAGCCGCGCCGGAAGCGTGTCGCAGATCTCTTCCAGGCGCGGGTGCATGAACTCCTCGATCGCCAGCAACTGGCCGGCTTGCAACTTGACTTCCGATCCGACGCGTTCGAAACGGCTCGAACGCGTCTTCAGATCGGCCACGCGAATCGTGTCCTCGTACGACATCCAGAGCGCCAGGTGTCGGGCGGTCTCGATCAGCAACGGCAGGTGGCCGCCGCCGGGCGCCTGGCCCAGACGCGCGAGGCGGTCGAGGTACAAGGCGGCATACGCCGGGTCCTGGTAGTCGATCAGCCGGCGCAGGCCTTCGATCGCGAACGGTTGCGCCTGTTCCGGCAGCTCGGTTCGGACGCGGTCCACCAACGCCTTCACTTGCGGATCACGGGGTGCGGCCGATGCCACCGGCGTGTCGTGCCCGCCCGCCGGCACGCTCTTCTGCGGCATCGCCGCAGCCTGCGCCACCTGATCGAATCCGGCGCCGAATGCCTCGAGGCTCGTCTTCACGCCCACACCGCCGCGCTCGATCGTGGCCTCGAATTGAGCACGGCTGAACGGGAGCACGCCCGCGCCGGCCAGCGCACCGAAGAGCACGGCACTGATGACGCTCGCGTGGTCTTCTGCCATTCGAGCCATGTCGAAGCGTACGAAGCGCCGCGCCGCGGCCTGGCCGTGCGCGAGGAGCTGCGCCGGGTCGACGCGGCCGTCGCCCAGCGCCGTCTTCTCGGCGATGGAGTAGACGCGGTGGGTAGAGGCGATCAGCGTCGTGCGCTCGGGCGTGACGAGGCCGCGCTGAACGGCGCGGCCCGCTTCCATCAGTTCGGACGCGAGCACGACGTCGACATCGCCCGGCAGCGGCATCAGTGCGAGCACGGGCCGGGCGCCATCGCGTTCGGCCGCCTCGCGCGAAAAGAGTTCGACGTAATAGATCGTGGCGCCGGTGCGCTGCGCCACGCCGGGCACGGAGGTCGTCTGCGCGATGTGCCCGTTGGCTTCGCCCAGGTCGACGATCCAGTCGGCGAGCACGCCGCCGCCCTCGCCGCCCATCGCGAGGATGGCGATCTTGATCGGCTGGGGAGTCATGGCCTCAGAAGGCATGGCGCTCCCTCGAGCGCGCCGCGCGCCGTTGCAGGCTGCCGATCACCGCAGCGCGCACGCGCTCGCGCCACCGGTCCCAGCGCGTGGGGTTGCTGACGATGCGCGCCTTGAAGAACGAAGGGCACAGCACCGCCGCATGCGAGACCTCGCCGCACAGCCCGCAGCCCACGCACGAGTCGAGCACGGTGGCCACCGGGTCGGTGCGCAGCGGGTCCGGGTTCGGCTTGATCGACAGCGACGGACAACCCGACAGCCGGATGCAGGAGTGGTCGCCGGTGCAGGTGTCGGCATCGACGCCGAAGCGCTCGCGCACCACGCGCCGGCCATCGGCCAGCGCCTTGCGCTGCAGCGGCTTCTCGCGGCGTTGCCGGTTGAGCATGCACTCGGACTGCGCAATGAGCACCTTGGGCCCCTTCTCGCGCGTGGTCAGCGCCTCGCGCAGCGCATCGCGCATGCCGGCCACGTCGTACGTGCGCCGGACCGTGCGCACCCAGCGCACGCCCACGCCGCGCACTGCCTGCTCGATCGCGTGGCCGGTGCTGCGCGTCCGGTTGGCCGCGGTCGAGGACATGATGTCCTGGCCCCCGGTGGCCGAGGTGTAGCTGTTGTCGACGACGATGGTGAGGTTGTCGCTGCGGTTGAACACCGCATTGGCGATGCCGCTGGTCAGCCCGTTGTGCCAGAAGCCGCCGTCGCCCATCACGCTGATGGCGCGCTTGCGCGCCGGAGCGTTCAGCGCTGCTGCGCCCGCCGCACCGAGGCCGTAGCCCATGGTCGTATTGCCCAGGTTGAATGGCGGCAGGATGGAGAACAGGTGGCAGCCGATGTCGGCGCTCACGTGATGCGGCCCGAGTTCGCGCTCGAGCAGCTTCATCGCGGTGAAGATCGGCCGCTCGGGACAGCCGGTGCAAAAGCCCGGCGGCCGGCCCTGCACGCTGTCGTCGAGCGGCTTGAGCGCGATGACGGCACGTGCGCTCGCGGCCCGCGGCGCGGCGGCGGGCGACAGCCTCGCATAGCGTTCGAGGAACGTGCGCGCGCCCTTGAGCAGTTCGGCGGCTGTGTATTCGCCGGCCCGCGGCAGCATGTCCTTGCCGTGCAAGGCAGTCGGCGAACCGGCGCGGCGCAGCAGGGCGGCGATGTTCTGCTCGATGAACTCGGGCTGCCCTTCCTCGACCATCAGCACGGCGCGCTTGCCCTCGCAGAAACGCAGCACCTCGGCATCGACCACCGGGTAGGCCACGTTCATCACGTACAGCGGCACGCGGCTGCGGCCGTACACGTCGGCCATGCCGAGGCGTTCGAGCGCGCGCAGCAGCGTGTTGTAGCTGCCACCCTGCACGACGATGCCGATGTCGTCGTCGCGCTCGCTGAAGAACTCGTTCAGCCCGTGCGCCTGGATGTACCGAACGGCCGCGGGCCAGCGCTCGCGCACTTTCTCCTGCTCGTGCTCGAAGCTCGCCGGCGGCAGCACGATGCGGCTGGTGTCGCGGCGCGGGTTCTCCAGCGCGTCGCGCGTGGTGAACACGCTCGCGCGGTTGTCGGCCGCGACGAATTCGCCGTGCACGTGGCATGCGCGAATGCGCAGCTGCAGCATGACAGGCGTGTGGCTGGCCTCGGAGAGTTCGAAGCCGTGCTTGACCGCGCTCACGATGCTCGGCAGGTTGGGCCGCGGATCGAGCAGCCAGATCTGCGACTTCATCGCGAAGGCGTGGCTGCGCTCCTGCATGATCGACGAGCCTTCGCCGTAGTCCTCGCCCACCACGATGAGCGCGCCCCCGGTCACGCCGCCCGAGGCGAGATTGGCCAGGGCGTCGGAGGCGACGTTCGTGCCCACGGTCGACTTGAACGTCACCGCGCCGCGCAACGGGTAGTTCACCGAGGCGGCGAGCGTGGCCGCGGCGGTGGCTTCGCTTGCGCTGTTCTCGAATCGGATGCCGTACTCGGCCAGAATGTCCTGCGCATCGGCAAGCACGTCCATCAGGTGCGAGATGGGTGCGCCCTGGTAGCCGGCGACGTAGGCGACGCCGGACTCCAGCAACGCCTTGGTGACGGCCAGGATGCCCTCGCCGCGGAACACCTCGCCGGCGCCGAGCCTGAGTTTCTTCACTTCTTCGACGAATGAACGCTCTGCCATCAAGCTCTCCGCGGTGCGCAGATTGACTGGGGTCAACTTGCTTCCGGTCTGATCAATTTACGCTGGAATCTATGAAAAGTCATGCAATCTGCGCTATGGAAATACCCTTAGCGCGGCCCGCCGCCCGGCGCGGCAACAATAGGCGCATGAGCAAGCTCGACATGGCGGCCGATGCAGCGCATTTCGTCGACGACTACCTGCCCGCGCTGCTGGCGCAGGCGAGCCAATTGATCTCGGGTGAATTCCATCGCGTGGTGCGTGCCAAGGGATTCACCGTGTCCGAATGGCGCGTGCTGGCCACGCTGGCCAGCAGCGAGCCGATGAGCATCGGGCGGCTGGCCGAGATCTCGGTGACCAAGCAGCCCACGGTCACCCGGCTGCTCGACCGCATGGAGGCGCGCGGCCAGGTGCGGCGGCTTCCGCACGACACCGACCGGCGCGTCACGCTGGTGGGGATCACGCCCGCCGGCAGCCGCATGGTCGCCGGCCTGATCAAGCTCGCGCGCGAGCACGAGCACCGCGTGCTCGAGCCGTTCGGCCTGAAGCGTGCGGCCGAGCTGAAGGCGACCCTGAAGAAGATGATCGAGATGCATGCCGGTTCGTCCGCCGAAGAAGACACCGAGAACGTGGATTGAGGCGGTCTCAGTCCAGCGCCGTCTCGACGGCCGGACGCCACAGGCCCGCATGCCTGAGCATGCCCAGCGTGCGCGAAAGCACGTCGCGCCGATAGGCGTCCACGTCCCGGCCGGTGTAGTCGTAGAAACCGCTGCCCGTCTTCAATCCGAGGCGATGCTCCTGCATCATCCGGCCGATGACCGCGGGTGCGGCGTAGCGCGCCGCGTCGATCGAGGCGGACATCTCGCGGCTCGCGTGGTGGAGGATGTCGGCGCCGCCGAAGTCGATGAACTCGACCACGCCCAGCGCCGCGAAGCGCAGGCCCAGCCCGTAGCGGGTGGCGGTGTCGATGTCCTCGGCACTGGCCACGCCTTCTTCCACCATGCGTGCGGCCTCGTTCATGATCAGCGCCTGCAGGCGCGGCACGATGTAGCCGGGCGCGACGCCGCACACGACCGGCAGCTTGCCGATGGAGCGCATCACCTCGCAGGCGCGCTGCACGGCGGCCGGCTCGGTGCGCGGGTGTGTGCTCAACTCGACCACCGGGATCAGGTAGGCCGGGTTGAGCCAGTGCATGTTGAAGAAGCGCTCGGGCCGCGGCACGAGTTCGGCCAGCTGCGTGACCAGGATGCTGCTGGTGGTGGACGTCACGATGGCGTCCGCGCGGCCATGGCGGCCGATCTGTTCGAAGGCATCGCGCTTGGCATCCAGCGTTTCGGGCACGCCTTCAAAGATCAGGTCGGCGGCGGCCAGGGCCTCCGGCGCCCCGGCCTCGTTCACGAACACGATGCGCTGCACCAGCGTGTCGACCATGGCCGGATCGAGCGCGCCCAGGTGCGCGAGATTGCGCAGGCTGCCGGCGATCTCGCCTCGGGCCTGCTCGCACAGATGTTCCCAGGCCTGCGCGCTGCGCGGCTTGAGGTCGACCAGTGCGATGCGATGCCCTGCGTAGGCGAAGGCGATCGCGATGCCGCGGCCCATGCGGCCGGCGCCGACGGCGGCGAAGCGTGGCGATGGATTCACTGGCGTCTCCGGCGAATGGCGTCAGGGCGCGTCGTGAAGGCGCTGCGCGAGCGCCTCGCGGCCGAGCTCGGACAGGCCCAGGGTCTCGAAGCTGCGCGGCCCGCGGCGAAGGTCGCGCCCGAGGAAGCCTCCGGCCACGGCCAGCAGTCCGTGAGCCAGCGGCGCGTCCACGCCGGCGTAGCGGGCTGCGGAGGCGAGAAAGGCCAGGCCGAGCTCGCAGTCCTCGACGATGTAGCGATGCGTGTGCAGGTCGATGTGCTCTCGCCAGTCGCCTGACTTCACGAGCTTCTTGTGCGCATCGCCGTACATCCACCGGTCGTTGTGATAGTGATCCGCCAAGGGATAGTGCGGCGCCCCGTAGCCGAGCGCCTCGCGCACGGCGATGCGCTCCTGGTCGAGGCGGTCCGTCACCGCGCGCACCGCCGGCTGCGTGCCCTCGTTGTGGATGTCCCATCGCTCGAAGTGCTGCAGCGGCGCCGCGTTCATCACGATCAGCGGCGGATGGATGATCGGGCCGGCGTTCATCAGCGCGCCCGACAGCGCGTCGCCGCAGCCGTGGACACTCGGGTAGGCCTCGCGGATCACGGCCAGCGCCCGCTCGGCGTCGCGGGCCGGATAGACGCCCGTGGGCAGATGCACGGCGCGGATGGTGACATTCACCTCGCGGTCTCCGTGCTTGCGCGCCAGGTACGGCAGCGTGCCGGTCTCGGCCCATGCCACCGCGGCGCGGCTGCCGGCTTCGCGTGCCAGCTGGGCCATGACATAGCTGCCGAAGGTGCCCGGCGACAGGAAGACGACCTGGCCATCCGACAGGTGCGGCGCCATCAGCCGGGCGATGTCGGCCTGTGCGATGGCGGGCGAAGGAATCAGGATGAGACCCGCGCCTCGAATCGCCTCGCCGATGTCCGCCGTGGCTCGAGCGATGGGCACCTCGCGCGCTCCGTCGGCGTCTTTCAGCACGATGCTGCCGCTGTCGATGACGCTGCGCAGCGCGGCCGCGTCCCGACGCCACAGCCGGACATGATGGCCGGCTTCGGACAAGTCGGCGGCAGCGGCATAGCAGCCGTGTCCTCCACCCAGGATGGCGATGTTCATGCTCGGTACGGTCCTCGAGGTTGAAGCGAGCGGCGCTGTCGACCCGATGTCGACGACGACAGATATACATTACTTTTCATATATTCTGTTGTCAAGCACTTTGCCAATTCCCTGCGAGGCACCCCGCTCCAACGAGTCGTTGGAACCAGGACCTAGACGTGCAGATGCGCGAGCAACTGCTCCCGGCCGATCTCGCCATGCCGCCCTTCACGCACGACTCGGCCCTGGTCCACCACCAGATAGCGGTCGGCGATGCGCTCGGCGAACGCGAGGTTCTGCTCGACCACGACGAAGGACATGCCGCGACCCTTCGCCTCGGCGATCGCGCCGGTCATGTGCTCGATGTTTTCCCACTGCACCCCTTCGCTGGGCTCGTCGATCAACAGCAGCGGCTGAGCCTCGGCCAGTCCGCGCACGAACGACAGGATCTTCTTCTCGCCGCCCGACAAGGTGCCGGCGTGCTGGGCGAGGCGCCGGGGCAGGATGGGAAAGCGGGCGAACAGCGGCTCGAAGTCGTCGAGGCGGCGGTCACGGCGCATCAGCGTGAGGTTGTCGCGCACGTTCAGTTCGTCGAACACCGGACGCTCCTGCGGGCAGTAGCTGATGCCCAGCGCGCGACGCTGCCATGTCCCGAGCCGGCCGATGTCTCGGCCTTCGAAGCGCACGTTGCCGGCGCGGCACGTCAATTCGCCGAAGAGCAGCTTGAGCAGCGTGCTCTTGCCCACGCCGTTGCGCCCGATCACGCACAGCACCTCGCCGCGTGCGACGCGGCCGGACACGCCTCGCACCACCTCGACCTCGCCATAGCCGCCGGCCAGGCCGTCGAATGCCAGGCGCAACGGCGCCGAGGCGGGCGGATCAGCCGTGACGGTGCTCATTTCTCCGACCCGGCGTAGATCGCCTTCACCGCATCGTCGCCCTGGATCTGCGCGACGCTTCCCTGCGCGAGCAGGCGGCCGTTGTGCAGCACGAACACATGGTCGGCGAGTTCGCGCACCAGGCTCATGTCGTGCTCGATGACGACGACTGTCGCGCCCCGCCGTTCGCTGGCCCAGCGGATCACGTCGATCACTTGCGCGGTCTCGCTGGGCGAGAGCCCCGCGCAGGGCTCGTCGAGCAGCAGCAGCCGCGGCTCGCCCAGCAGTGCGAGCGCGAGCTCCAGGATCTGCCGTTCGCCGTGCGCGAGCTGCGCCGCCGTGCGCTGCTCGTCCGCGAGGAACGCATAGCGTTCGCGCAGCAATTGCAGCACGGGCGCGTCCCAGCGCCGCAAGCTCGGCATGAGCAGGTCGAGCGGCCTGGCGCGCCCGCTCCACAGCGCGATGGCGAGGTGATCGGCGATGGGCAGCGGCGCGAACACCGACGGGATCTGCAGCTTGCGGCCCATGCCCAGCTTCATGAGGCGATGGGTGTGGAACCTCTCGATCGAGCGGCCGTCCAGCCGCACGTGCCCGGACTGGGCGCGCAGCTCGCCGCTGAGCATGTTGAATGTCGAAGTCTTGCCCGCGCCGTTGGGGCCGATCATGCAGAAGATGCCGGGCCGATCGATCGCCAGCGAAAGCTTGTCGAGAATCACGACTTCGCCGAGCCGCACCACCACGCCCTCGACGGACAGGTTCGCCGCGCCGCCTGGCTGCTCGCGAGGGGGCGCCTCGATCGGCGAGCCGCGACGTTTCCGCGGCGCCAGCCACTTCTCGAGCGGCGCCAGCATGCCGATCAGGCCTTGCGGATAGGCCAGCACCACCACGATGAACACCACCGCGATGGTGATCTCCCAGAAGCGGAAGCTGTTGCGCAACGCGCTCGTCAGCGTGCCCACGAGCACTGCGCCCAGCACGGGCCCGAGCAGGCGGCCGCGCCCGCCCACGGCGGCCCAGATGACCAGGTCGGCCGACAGCACGAAGCCGCACAGCTGCGGCGTGACCAGGCCCTGCTGCGGCGCGTAGAGGGCGCCGCCGACGCCCGCCAGCAGCCCGCTCACGCCGAACGCCACGGCCTTCAGCCGGTTGGTGTCGACGCCGAAGAGCACCACGCGCCGCTCGTTGTGCGAGAGGGCGGACCACAGCACGCCCAGCGGCGCCTCGTACAGCCACCGCACGGCCAGGCAGGCCAGCACCAGCGCCGCCGCGGCGACGTAGTAGTTGGCCGTGTAGCTGTCCAGGCCGGGCAGCCCGGGAATGCCCTTGAGCCCGTTGAAGCCGCCCGTCACCGATTCCCAGTTGTTCGCCACCTGGCTCGCCAGCAACGCCAGCGCGAGCGTGATCATCGAGAAGTAGGGGCCGCTCTCGCCACGCCGGCGGAACACCAGCGTGCCCACGACGAAGGCCAGCACGCCAGAGGCCAGCGCGGCCAGCACGACGAGCAGCAGCACGAGCGCGGGCCGATCTTCGAACGCGATAAGCGCCAGTCCGGAGAGATAGGCCGACAGCCCGAAGAACAGGCCCTGCCCGAGCGGCAGAAAGCCCACGCGCCCCCAGCACAGGCCCACGCCAAGCGCGGCGATCGCGTACAGGTACAGCAGGCTCATCTGGTAGGCCCAGAAGTCTCCGGCCGCGAACGGCAGGAGCAGCAGTGCGGCGATGGCGAGGCTAGCGGCGCGCATGGATGCCGCGCGGCCGCAGCCAGAGGAACAGGATGGCGAGCACCAGAACGCAGAAGTAGCCGCCCGTGCTGTCGCTGACGGCCGAGACGATGCTGTTCGTTCCTCCAATGACGGCCGAGCCGGTGAGCAGCCCGCTCACGCTGCCCAGGCCGCCGACGACCAGCACGAAGAACGACATCAGCACATGGTCCAGCCCCATGAAGGGCTGAACCGGCACCAGCGGCGCGATGAGCACGCCGGCCACGCCCGCCAGGCAGGTGCCGGCGACGAACGTGGCCGACGCGAAACGGCTCACCGGCATGCCCATCGCGCGGGCGAGGTCCGGGTTGTCGACCATGGCCTTCAGCCGGATGCCTGTGCGGCTGCGGCGATACCACAGCATCAGCAAACCCAGTGACACGGCGATCAGCACGATCAGCAACAGGCGATAGCGCGGATAAGGCGCGCCCAGGACGTCGACCGTGCCGCTGAGCGGCTCGGCCAGGCTCTTGTAGCCCAGCCCGAACATCGCCTCGGCGCACTTGCGCAGCAGCAGGCTCAGGCCCCAGGTGACGACGAGCGTGTCGAAGGGCCGGCTGTACAGGCCGCGCACGATCCAGCGCTCCACCAGGTAGCCGAGCGCGCCGCACACGACGACGGCCAGGGGCAGCGCGGCGACGAAGGGCCAGCCGTTCGCCTGCGCGACGTAGGCCGAGTACGCGCCGATCATCACCAGTTCGCCGTGCGCGAGGTTGAGCACGCCCAGCAGCCCGAACAGCACCGCCAGCCCGAGCGCGACCAGCGCCAGCACGGCGACGGCGAACAGCGCATTGAGCGCCTGGGCGACGAGCACGGGCTCCATCACCAGGGCGCTGCCGCGGCCGGCCTCAGGCCCGGCAGGCCGTGCCGCTCTTGACGTTCTTGATGGTCTTGAAGACCTCGAACTCGGTGCCCTTGCAACGCGCGAGGTACATGTCCTTGTCGACCTGCCGCCCGTGCATGGTCTCGCGGCCGGACGGCGCTTCGAACGACAGCCCCTCGGATGCCGCCGTGAGCTTGCGCATGGTGGTCGAGCCCGCCTTGTCGAACAGGGCCTTGGCGAAGATCAGGGCCGAATAGCAGTCCGCGCCGATGGTGCTGAGCTGCGGGGCCTTGTCGCCGTAGCGCGCCATGTATTCGGCCTTGAACTTCTTCGCGGCCGGGGTGGTGTTGTTGGCGAAGTAGCCCATGCAGGAATAGAGGTTCGCGCTGTTCTCGGCACCGATGCCCAGCAGCGTGTTCTCTTCCAGCAGCAACGCCATGCGCGACATGGACTTGTCCAGGCCGAAACCGGCGAAGGTCCGGTTGAAGTTGACGTTGTCGGCGCCGACCAGCGTGCTCACGACCACGTCGGGCTTCGCCCCCTTGATGCGGGTGACGGCCTCCTCGAACTTGTTGGGCGCGCCGAAGGGCACATATTCTTCGCCGATCACCTTGCCCCGATGCTGAGCGACGAACTTCTTCACCTGCTCGTTGGACTTGCGGGGCCACACGTAGTCGTCACCGATGAGGTAGAAGGACTTCGCCTTGTGCTCCCGGGCGAGGTAGTCGACGGCCGGCTGCACCTGCTGCGGCGGCGTCTCTCCGAGGCAATAGACGTTCGGCGAGCATTCGCCACCCTCGTACACCGGCGAGTAGATATAGGGCACCTTGCTCTTGATCGTGGCGATGTTGGCTTCGCGCGTGGCGCTGTCATGCGAGCCGATGAACAGGTCCACCTTGTCCTCGAGCATCAGGCGCACGGCGGACTTCGCCGTCTCGGCAGGCGGGCCGCCGGCATCGGTGAAGAGCAGCTTCACCTGGCGGCCCATGATCCCGCCGGCCTTGTTGATCTTCTCCATGGCGAGGTCCGCGCAGGCGCGCTGCGTCGGGCCGAACAGCGACGCCGGACCGCTGAGCGCGATGAAGAACCCGACCTTGAACTCCCCGGACTGCGCGAGCGCATGCCGCATGAACCCTGCGCCGAGCACGGCGGAGCCGGCCGCCGCGGACAGAATGCGGCGGCGCGAAGGACGGAACGGTGCGGTCATGGTGGCTTCCTCGTTGGTCTTCAGAGTGAGGGGGCAGGTGTCCTGGGCAACACGGATTCGACGGCACGCGCGATGGACAGCAAACGGGCATCGTCGCCGCTTGGTCCGTCGAGTTCCAGGCCGACCGGCAGCCCCGCTGCGGTCATGGCCGCCGGCAGGCTGATGCCCGGGATGCCCGCGACACTGCCCGGGCTCGTATTGCGGATGAAGGTGGCGAAGGTCGGCGCGGGCTGGCCGTTGAGTTGCACCGTCTCGTCCTCGCCGATGAGTGCGGCCGGCAGCGACGTGGTCGGGAACAGCACGGCCGCGACCTCGTGCCGGCGGAAGTAGTCGCTGTAGGACTGCTGCAGCGCCGGACGCAACTGCTGCATCGCCGTCTGGTAGACGGCCTCGGGAACGGCATTCGGCCCGAGCAGGCTTTGCAGCAGGCCCTTCACGTCGGGGCTGGCCACCTGCTCGACCAGATCGGCGTAGCGCATCGACGAGCCATGCTCCGCCAGGTACGCGTCGAGGTCGACCACGGTCTCGTAGAGCGCGATCGGGAAGCCGGCCTCGTTGTCCAGGCGCGCGGCATCGGGGATGTCGGCTTCGACCAGGACCGCGCCGGCATCCTTCAGCGTCGACAGGACAGACGCCATCAGGCGGGCAAGCTCGGCATCGAGGGACTCCCAGAAGTGACCGCGCGGCACGCCGAGCCGCAAGCCCTTCAACCCGACGGCCGGCGCCTCGACGCTGCCGGTGACGACACGGTCGAGCAGCACGCAGTCGGCGACCGAGCGCGCCATGGGCCCGGCCGTGTCTCGCGTGTGCGAGATCGGCACGATGCCGGCCTGTGACCAGCGCCCCGTGGTGGGCCGGAACCCGGCGATGCCGCAAAGCGCCGCGGGGATGCGCACCGAGCCGCCGGTGTCCGAGCCGATGCCCGCGGGCACGATGCGCGCTCCCACCGCGACGCCCACGCCGCCACTGGAACCGCCCGGAATCCGGGCCGGGTCATAAGGGTTGCGGGCCGCGCCGAACGCGGCATTGTGGTTGGTGATGCCGTAGGCGAGTTCATGCATGTTCGCCTTGCCGAAGACCAGCGCGCCGGCGTCGACCAGGCGTTGCACCACGGGGGCATTGCGCGCCGGACGATTGGCACGCAGGCCCGGCGTGCCGCCTGTCGTGACGATGCCCGCGGTGTCGAGGTTGTCCTTCAGCGCGAGAGGCACGCCGTGCAGCGCGCCCAGCGATCCGCCGCGTGCACGCGCCACGTCCGCGGCGCGCGCTGCCGCGCGGACCTGATCGGGATCGTGGTGAATGAAGGCATTGAGCGATGCGCGCCGCGCCGCCTGGCCCAGCAAGGCTTCGGCGTAGGCGGCGGCCGTGAGGTCGCCACGCTGCAGTGCAGCGGCGGCTTCACAGAGAGTGAGAGAGGCCAGGTCCACGTGACCCTCCAGACTGTGTGCAACGGCCGCCCACGCTATGCGCAGCGTCGCGCGCAGTCAATCGGGGAATGCATCCCGGACGCGCTGCATGGAAGAACGTGTGCGACGAGTGCGCGTCGCGGGCTCCGCAGAGGGCATCTCGCATGCGTTCACGTTGCCGGCGGCATGCTCGAACACCGACCGTGGCCTCAATCAAGTGCAGGCATCGCCTCCATGCACTCGGGAGGCGCCTGCGCAGGTCAGTCCGGCGCCGGTTCCGGCTCGCCGCCGAAGCCGCCCGAATGCGTGACCGCACCCAGGTGCGCCGGACCGACGAGTCGCGCGTATTTCTCCAGGACGCCGTTCAGCCGCTCGCCCGCCCGCGCCTGCCAGGTGGCGCGCCGGCGCGCCGCTTCCTCGTCGTCGACGAGCCAGTCGAGGGTGCGTGCCACCCCATCGATGCGGATGCAATCGCCATCGCGCACGAGCGCGATGGGGCCGCCGCGCGCCGCTTCGGGGCCGACGTAGCCCACCATCAGTCCTCTTGTCGCGCCCGAGAAGCGGCCGTCGGTGAGCAGCGCCACCTGCTCGCCCATGCCTTGGCCGTAGACCAGCGCCGTCACGCCCAGCATCTCGCGCATGCCCGGTCCGCCGCGCGGCCCCTCGTTGCGGATCACGAGCACATCGCCGGCCGAATAGGCTCGCGCCTTGACCGCCTCGAACGCGTCCTCCTCAGACTCGAACACGCGTGCCCGGCCTTCGAACACCGAGCTCCCCAGGCCGGCCACCTTGATCAGCGCGCCGTCGGGTGCCAGCGTGCCCTTGAGCACGACCACGCCGCCCGTGCTCGAAAGCGACTTCGCGCTGCTGCGCACGATCTCGCCGTCGGGTGCGCCGGCGCCGGCCAGTTCATCGGCGAGCGTGCGTCCCGACAATGTCAGCGCATCGCCATGCAGATGGCCGCCGTCGAGCAGCGACTTGAGCACCACGGCCACGCCGCCGACGCGATGCAGATCGACCGCCAGGTACTTGCCGCCGGGCTGCAGGCTCGCAATCAGCGGCGTGCGCGCGAACACCTCGGCCACGTCGTCGAGCGTGAAGCGGATGCCGGCCTCGTGGGCAATCGCCGGCAGGTGCAGCGCCGCATTCGTCGATCCGCCGGTGGCCGCCACCGCCGCGGCGGCGTTCTCGAGCGAGCGCCGCGTGACGAGCTCGCGCGGCAGCGGGCCGCCTTCGTTCACCAGTTCGACAGCGCGCCGCCCGGCCTGACGCGCCAGCGCGAGCCGCTGCGAGTAGGCAGCGGGCATCATGGCCGAGCCGGGCAGCGCGAGGCCGAGCGTCTCGGCCACCATCGCCATCGTGTTGGCGGTGAACTGCCCCGGGCACGAGCCGAGCGTGGGCGCGCAGGCGTGGCCGAGTTCATCGAGCTCGGCCTCGGTCATGGTGCCGTTGAGCACCGAGCCGACGCCCTCGTAGGCGGTGAGGATCGTCACGTCGCGCTCGCGCCAGCGGCCCGGCAGCATGGCGCCGCCGTAGACGAACACGCTCGGGCAATTCAGCCGCACCATGGCCATCATCACGCCGGGCAGCGTCTTGTCGCAGCCGGCGAAGCCCACGAGCGCGTCGTAGCAGTGCGCCTGCATCACCGCCTCGATCGAATCGGCGATCAGCTCGCGCGAGACGAGGCTCATGCGCATGCCCTTGTGGTTCATCGACACGCCGTCGGAGACCGAGATGGTCGTGAACGGCACCGCGATGCCCTGCCCCGCGGCCACGCCCAGGCGGGCCGCGTCGGCCTGCGGGCCGAGCGACATCGAGCATGGCGTGTTCTCGCCGTGCTGGCTCACGATGCCCACCATGGGCTTGCCGAAGTCGTCGTCGGAGATGCCCACGGCGCGCAGGAAGGCGCGATGGGGCACGCGGTCGAGGCCCTCGACGATGAGGCGAGATCGAAGCGGTCTGGCGGGTCGTGTGGCCATGCTGCCTCCTACCCGAGTCGCATGACGATCGCGGCACCCGTGTCGCCGGCGGCGCAACCCGTGAACAGGCCGACGCCCCCGCCGCGCGCCCGCAGCGCCTCGACGAGCTCGGCCACGGCGCGCAGGCCCGTGGGCCCTTGCGGATGCCCGTAGATGAGGCTGCACCCGTAGGGATTCATTCGCTCCAGTGCAAAACCCGTCTGCTGCGAAAACCACAGGTCGTTGACGGCGAACGGGTTGTGCGTGGTGACGACGTGCACGTCGGCGATCTTCATGCCGGCGTCGTGCAGCGCGCGCTGCGCCGCCGTGGTCGCGGCCTTGGGCATGCGGGCCTTCTCGGTGCGTGCGAAGGCGGCCGAAAGCAGGCGCACCGCGCCGTCGCCGCCGGCCATCGTGCGCGCGCCTTCTTCGGCCAGCACGAGGGTTCCGGCGGCGCCGTCGGCCGGATGGGTCTGGCTGCCGAAGGTGACGACGCCGCCATCGCTCACCGGCTTGAGCGACTTCAGTCCCTCGGACGAATACTCGTGCACGCCTTCGTCCTGCTCGACGACGAGGCGCGAGCGCCCCTGGTCGATCACCACCGGCTGCAGGTAGCGACGCTGCACGCGGCGATCATCGGCCAGGGCGTGCCGGTACTGCCCATAGCGCAGCAGCGTCAGGTCGTCGAGCGCCTGGCGCGACATCTCGCCTTCGCGCGCCACCGCCTCCGCGGTGTGCACCATCGACTGGCCGGTCCACGGATCGGCCGCAAAGTTGTCGAGCACCCAGTTCTCGACGGCGGGGCTGCCGCCCATCGAACGCTGGCGCGGATACACGAGCAGCGGACCGTTGCTCGTGCGGTCGGCCGTGACGACCAGTGAGCAGGTGCCCGCGTCCGTCTCCACGGCGGACGCGGCCGCGACGAGGCAGGCCACCGAGGTCGCGCAGGCCTGCGCGATGTGCGGCCCGGTGAGGCCGGGCATGCCGAGCCGGGCCGCGAGCCACGGCGCGGCATAGAAACTGCCCGCTTGCGGGATGGTCGTGCCCAGCACGAGCTGGTCGACCTGCGCCAGGTCGACATGCCTCGACGCCAGCGCATCGCGCGTCACCGCGGCGGCCACGTCGAGACTGGATGCGTCGGCCAGGCTGCCCTGCCAGCGCACGAACGGCGACGACCAGACGTGGCGGGCACTCAAGGCGGCGCGTTGGAACTTCATGGATGCTCCTTTCAGGCGCTGCCGCGCACGGCGAGCAGCGAATTCTTGTAGGCGCTTCTGGGCAGGCTGCCCGGCCCCATCACCGTGACGGCCACCCGCACCTGCAGATGCTCGCGCACCGCGGCTTCGATCTCGCGCCCGAGCGCGGTGCGCTCGGCATCGTCGGCGGGCTGCGCGGATTCGACGTCGACGGGCAGCGCGTCTTCGAAGCGGACCTGTTCCTGGCGCTCCTTCCAGATGCGCAACATCGGTTCCACGCGGCCGGCAAAGCGCTGGACGACGAGGTCGCGGATCGCGGTGGGGAATACGTTCATGCCCTTGTAGATCAGCATGTCGTCGGTGCGGCCGATGCAACGGATGCGCGGGCTCGTGCGCCCGCAGGCGCAGCGCGTGCCCACGACCAGCGCGTGGTCGCGCGAGCGATAGCGCAGCACCGGCGTCGCGTCGCGCTCGAATGCGGTGTAGACGATTTCGCCGCTGGCGCCATCGGCCCAGGGCAAGGTCTGTCCGCTGTCGGGGTCGATCAGCTCCACCGCGACGTAGCGCTGGGCGTTGAAGTGCATGCCGTCCTGCACTTCGCATTCGCCCCACATCGAGGGCAGCACGTCACCCAGCCCCATCGTCTCGCGCAGGTGCTCCAGCGCCAGCCCCGAGCGAATGCGCGCCCGGATGTCGGGCTGGCCCAGCCCGGGCTCGCCGCCGCCGAGCACTTTCTTCAACGACGATGCCATGCCGGTGTCGCGCCCCACGTCGTCCCAGCGCTCGCAGAGGTAGAGCGCGAACGAGGTCGTGGCCAGCAGTGCCGTCACGCGCAGCCGCCGCATTTCGCGCAGGATCCGCTCGGTGGGAAAGCCACCCAGCCAGCACAGCGCGGCGCCCACGCGCCGGAAGCCGTCCGCATACGGCAGTCCGCCGGCGACCATCGGCAGGCCTACGAGATGCGCCACCACATCACCGGGGCGGATGCCGGCAGTGAACCACACGTTGGCGATCGCGTCGGCGAACATGTCCGCGTCGCGTCGCGTCAGCGCGTAGTACAGGGGCTGGCCGGTGGTGCCCGAAGACGAGATCGCCTGCACGATGTCCGACAGGCCGGCGGCCTGGTTGTCGCCGAAGGGCTCGTGCTCCGACGGCGCCGCCTGCGCGGCACGAAGGTCTTCCTTCGTGGTGAACGGCAGCGTCGCCAGGTCGCCGAGGCTGCGCAGCGCAGGCTCGGCTGCCAACCCTTCATGAAGGCGCGCGTAAAGGCGCGAGCGACGTCGCACCGCCGGCAGGGCCTGCGAGATCCGGGCCGCCTGCCAGCGCTCGACTTCGACCCACGGGAGGGTCTCGAGCTCGGCGTTCCAGTAGGTCGCGTTCGTCATGTCGGCGGCTCGAGGCGGATGGAAAGCCCAGTATCTCGCGATGCGCGCGCCGCCGGTCGCGGTGCAGACCCTGCCCGTCCTCAGGCGTTGCGCATCTCGCGCGGCGAGCAGCCGAAGCGCGAGCGGAACGCGCGGCTGAAGTGCGCCGCGTCGCTGAAGCCCCAGGCGAAGGCGATCTCGCTGACCGTGCGTGCCGCGCGCGAAGGGTCGCAGAGATCGCGCCGCGCGGCGTCCAGGCGCTGGCTCCAGATCCAGTCGCTGAGCGAACACGGCTCGCCGGCCCAGGCCCGGTGCAAGGTGCTCGGCGAGAGCCTGAGCGCGTGCGCGATCTGCGTCACGCCGAGCTCGGGATCGGCCAGCCGCGAGCGCACGAAGGCCTTGATCTGCTCGCGGTGATAGGCCGTGAGCTGCGACACCGGCACCTGCCTCGCCGCCGGCAGCGCGGCCAGCCCGGCCACGAGGATCTGGGACACGCTGTCGGCCACGGCTGCGGCGGACCCGGGCGCCAGGGCGTCGATGTCTTCGGCCAGCGTGCGGATCATCTGGATCATCAGATGGCCGGCGCCGCGGTCGCCGCGCACGGTGGTGGCCGTCAGCCGCTGCGTATCGCGCAAGGCCGTGCGCAGCGTCGGGCCGGGGAGCTTGAGCACGAACTGCTGGAAGTCGTCCTCGAAGGTGAGCTGGTAGGGGCGCGTGCTGTCGTAGAGCGCGAAGTCGCCAGGGCCGAGCACGGCGTCGCGCCCGTCCTGCGAGACGACGCCGCTGCCGCGGGTCTGGATGCTGACCAGGAAGTGGTCTTCACTCGCCTGCGCGATGAGCGCGGGCGTGCGCCTCACGAACTGCGCCGTGGCCGTCACCCGGGACAACTGCAGCGAGGCCAACTCGTCGCTGACGATCTCGCCGTCGATCACATCGGCGCCTCGTGGTGCATCGCAGCACAGTTGCACGTAGGTGTGGCACACCAGGTCTGTCCAGAACGCCAGCCGGCGCGAGGCGGCGACGTTGTGCGTGGTGAGCGTGGTGGACATGCGGCGCAGCATAGGCCGGCCGGCCGGCACCTGCAATGGCGCTGCGCGTTGCAGACAAGGTCTGCGCGACGCTCAGGCAAGCCGGCGGACGCGGCGCTTTCTACGATGGCGCACCTCACCCTGCCGGAGTCCAGCATGCCAGCCAGCCACCCCAAGTTCCGCGCCGCCGCGATCCAGGCCGCGCCGGTTTTCCTCGATCTCGACGCGTCCATCGACAAGGCGATCGGACTGATCGCGCAGGCCGCCGCCCAAGGGGCCAAGCTCATCGCGTTCCCCGAGACCTGGTTGCCCGGCTACCCGTGGTTCGCGTGGCTCGACTCGCCCGCCTGGGGCATGCAGTTCATCCAGCGCTACCACGACAACTCGCTCGTCTACGACACGCCTGAGGCCGAGCGGATCGCGCAGGCCGCCAGGGAGCACGGCATCATGGTCGTGATGGGCCTGAGCGAGAAGCAAGGCGGCAGCCTGTACATGGGCCAATGGATCATCGACGCCGAAGGCAAGACGGTGGCCCGGCGCCGCAAGCTCAAGCCCACCCATGTGGAGCGCACGATCTTCGGCGAAGGCGACGGCAGCGACCTGAGCGTGTACCCGACCGCGCTCGGCCGCGTGGGGGCCCTGTGCTGCTGGGAGCATCTGCAGCCCCTGTCGAAGTACGCGATGTATGCGCAGAACGAGGAGGTGCACATCGCGGCATGGCCGAGCTTCTCGCTGTACCGCGGCGGCGCCTATGCGCTCGGGCCCGAGGTGAACAACGCGGCGAGCCGGATCTATGCCGTCGAAGGCCAGTGCTTCGTGCTCGCGCCGTGCGCGACGGTGTCCGACGAGATGGTGCAGATGCTGTGCGGCGACGACCCGATGAAGAGGCAGCTGCTGCGGACCGGCGGCGGATTCACCGCCATCTACGCACCCGACGGCCAGCTGATGCACGAGCCGCTTCCCGAGGACACGGAGGGCATCGTCTACGCCGATCTCGACCTGGGCATGATTTCGCTGGCCAAGGCAGCCGCCGATCCGGCCGGCCACTACGCTCGGCCCGACGTGACGCGGCTGCTGCTGGACAAGACGCCCGGCGAGCGTGTCGTGCTGCGTGAGCGCTCGGGTGTCGAGTCGGTCAGGGGCGCCGAAGAGGTGGTCGCGCCGGCGCCGGCGCGAGACGATCAGGCCGAGCCGGCGTCGCTGCGGCGAGCCGCCTGATCGGGCGGAGGCGCTGCGCCAAAGCCTGCCTGGGCACCGTTCGGGCGCGCTGCCCGTGCGCATCCCCGGGAAGTGCGGGATGCGCGCGCCTGCGCGTCATTTCTCCCTGAAATTGTCGTGACAGTCCTTGCACGCCTTCCCGACCGGGCCGAAGGCGGCCTTGATCTGCGCGAGATCGCCGGTCTTGGCTGCCGTGTCGAGCTTGGCCATTTCTTCCTGCATCTTGTTCGCCGCGCTGTGGAACTTGTCGTTCTCGGTCCAGACTTCGGGCTTGGCCTTGGTTTCGCCTTTGTCGCTGCCGGGAACGAAGCCGGCGAACGGCAGCTTCGAGAGCATCGCTGCCAGATCGGCGTTCTCGGCGGCGGCCTTCGCGTCGAACGGCATCTTGCCGTTGGCCATCGCGCCCACGCGGCCGAAGTGTTGCGACATCAGGAACATCGCCGAGCGGCGGTACTTGATCGCATCCTCGGGTTTCGCGAATTGCGCAGCGGCCGGCAGCGCACTGAACAGCCCAGCGGCTGCGACGGCCCAGATCAATTTTTTCATTCAGGTTCTCCGAACGGTTGGAAGGTCGGCGCCTTGCACAGCCACGCTGCAGGCAAGCGCCGCGAAGTCTACGTTCGGGCACGGTCGTCCATTCCAATGCATCGGGAAACTCCCAGTGGAAAGTCCGATAAAGGCAGCCGGCGCCGTCTGCGGGTATCGTTGATGCTTTGGTCGAGTCCGGGCTGCCGCAGCCCGCAGCCGCTGCAAGAGAGCCACCCGATGAAAGAGACGATGCAGCCCGTGCGCGTCTGGGACTTGCCCACGCGAGTGTTCCACTGGACGCTCGCCGTGAGCGTGGTCGCCTCGGTCGTCACTGCCAACATCGGCGGCGACTTCATGACGTGGCACTTCCGGCTGGGCTATCTTGCCTTCACGCTGCTGGGATTTCGCTTCGTGTGGGGCGTGGTGGGAGGGCGGTGGTCGCGCTTTGCCAGCTTCATCCATTCACCGGCCACGCTCGCGCGCTACTTGCGAGGGAACACCCGCCCCGACGAGCACCTCGATGTCGGGCACAGTCCATTGGGCGCCCTGTCGGTGCTCGCCCTGCTGGCGATCCTGTCGTTGCAGGTCGGAACGGGGCTGTTTGCCGACGACGAGATCTCCAATGTCGGGCCACTGAATCGCTTCGTGTCCGGCGGGGTCGCCAGCGTCCTGACGAGCTGGCACAAGACCTGGGGCCAGGGGCTGATCCTCTCGCTGATCGCGCTGCATCTGGGCGCGATCGTGTTCTACCGGACGGTGCGAGGCAAGCGCCTGATCGGCCCGATGGTGTTCGGTGACAAGCCACTGCCGCCGGGCGTGCCGGCATCGAGCGATACCTGGCGCACACGCACCCTTGCCGTGCTGGTGGTGATCCTGTGCGCCGTCACCGTCGGCTGGATTTTCAGCCTGGGCGCATAGCGCTCATGGCCGGAGATGCTCATCGCCGGCGGTCTGCGAGGAGATCGCGCAGGCGCTTGCGCGCAGGAATCAGGGGCGTACGGATGCCCGTCCAGGCGCCCTGGTTGACCGGCATCAGCGATCGCCCGCGGCTCATGAGCCAGGTGACGATGCGGTAGAGCGCGGGGTGGCTGTACATCATGGCCCACGCGCGAAAGGCCACGCTCATCAGCGCGCTGCGCGATTCCCCCGCACCCCTGAGCGATGTGGCCTGCCGTGGCGCTGCCTGCGCCTCGTTGCGCAGGCGCACCAGCAGCTCTGGGATCGGGATGCGCACGGGGCAGACTTCGGCGCAGGCACCGCACAGCGTGGACGCCGTCGCCAGCGCATGCGTGGCGCCCAGGCCCAGCATGTGCGGCGAGATGATCGCGCCGATCGGGCCCGGATAGGTGGTGCCGTAGGCGTGCCCGCCGATTCGCGCATACACCGGGCAGTGGTTCATGCAGGCGCCGCAGCGGATGCACTGCAGCGTCTTGCGCAATTGCGGGTCCGCCCAGGCCTGGGTCCGACCGTTGTCGAGCAGGACCAGGTGCACTTCCTCGGGCCCGTCGAGTTCGCCGTCGCCTCTCGGGCCGCTGATGAGGTTGAAGTAGGTCGAGATCGACTGGCCGGTGGCCGAACGGGTGAGCAGGCTCAGCAGCGGCGGCACGTGCTCGAGCCTGGCGACCACCTTCTCGATGCCGGTGATGGCGATATGCACCTTCGGCGCGGTGGTGCAAAGGCGCCCGTTTCCTTCGTTCTCGACCAGGCACAGCGTGCCGGTCTCGGCCACCGCGAAATTCACGCCCGACAGTCCGATGTCGGCGTCGGCAAACCTGGCCCGCAGGGTCTGGCGGCCGATCCGGATCAGCTCGTCGACGTTCTCGGTGTAGGCCTGCGACAGCTTGCTCTCGAACAGCGCCGCGATGTCCTGCCGGGTCTTGTGGATCGCCGGCATGATGATGTGCGACGGGCCCTCGCCGGCCAGCTGGACGATGAACTCGCCCATGTCCGATTCAAGCGCCTGGATCCCGGCCGCCTCCAGCGCGTCGTTCAAGCCGACCTCTTCGCTGACCATCGACTTGCCCTTGATCACGAGCCTGGCCTGGCGCCTGCGGGCGATGTCCAGCACGATGTCGTTGGCCTGCCGCGGCGTTCTCGGCCCAGTGCACCTTGACGCCGCGCGCGACGAGCTTGTCTTCGAGCTCGAGCAGCAACTGCGGCAGTCGGGCCAGGCTGTCCTGGCGGATGGCTTCGCCGAGGTCGCGCAGGTCAGAAAGCTCCGCAGGGTCGGGAAACTGTGCCAGCCGCTTGGCCTGCAGGAAGTCCATCGCACCGCGAAAGCCGCGGCGCAGATTGGCATCGGCGGTGGCCGCGCGGGCGCGTTCGGCGAAACCGTCGTCGGGCCTCGGGTAGACGTGCCGGCTCATGGCTGCGCACTTCCCGGCGTTGCGCACAGGAGCACGATCAACTCGCGCGGCCCGTGCGCGCCGTAGGCCAGCACCTGCTGGATGTCCGCCGTCTTCGACGGGCCGGAGATCAGCAGCGCGTTGGTCGGCAGCCCCTCGGCCCAGGCTTCGGCCATCATCGCGGCGTGGAAGTCGGCGTGGATCGCGCCGGCATCGAGCAGGACAAAATGAATGGGCGGGACGAGGGACAGGAGCCTGGGTTCGTCCGGGCCCGGCCACAACACCAGCGTGCCCGTCTCCGCGATGGCGCTGCGTGCGACGGACAGGCCGGCATCGATGCCCTGGAACAGGTCGCTCTTCCAGGCCTCGACGGGCCGGTCGTAGGCGACGAGCCGAAGCGGCTCCGGCACGCTGGCCGCCAGCCGCTCGACGGGCTGCGAACGAGCGCCGGTCAGCAGCCGCCGAACGCCTTTTTCCGCGGCCAGGCGCCACAGCAGCGCAGGCCAGCTTTCCGTATCGGTCGGGTGCACTTCCGCGTGCGCTTCCACCATGGCGGCAGTGAAACGCGCGACGCGCTGCGCCGGGGATTCGTCGCGGCGATGCGCACGGTAGAAGGCCGCGACATCGGGCGCGGGCCGCGATTCACCGGGCCCCGACTTCGCCAGCCGCTCCAGGATTCGCTCGCGGGGGGTCATGAACCAGCTCCACCCGTGCGCTGCCACAGGAAGGTGGCAATGTGCGTGCCAGGAAGCGACGCCGTCGCGGAGCCTGCTTCACGGTCCAGGAATTCGGCCCGGCCCAGGATGTTGAGCATGCAGCCGCAGTCGGCGGTGACCATGGCGTCGGCACCGGTCGCGCGCAGGCTCTCGACCTTCTCGCTCACCATCGCCTCGGAGATCACCGGATGTCGCACCGAGAACGTGCCGCCGAAGCCGCAGCATTCCTCCTCGCGCGCCTGCTTGCGCACGGTGACGTTGTCCAGTCCCGCGAGCAGGGCGTGACTGGTCTCGGCCACTCCCATCTCGCGGCGCGCATGGCATGAAGTGTGCAGCGTCACGCTTTTCGGCGGGCCCAGATCCGAACGCCGAAACCCCACCACATGCACGAGGAACTCGGTCAGTTCGTAGATGCGTTCGCCGAGCGCCAGGGCTTGACGGCTGATGGCCGGCTCGTCGGCGAACAGCGTGGGATAGTGGTGCCGCATCATCGCCGCGCAGGAGCCCGACGGGACGATCACCGGCCACGGCTGCGGGAACAGATCGAGCTGCACACGCGCCACGAGGCGGGCCTCGTCCGGGTAGCCGCTGGTGTAGGCGGGCTGCCCGCAACAGGTCTGCCGATCGGGAAAGTGCACGCGGATGCCCTCGCGCTCCAGCAGCCTGACGCTGTCCAGCCCCGCCTCGGGAGCGAACTGGTCGATCAGGCAGGTCGCGAAAAGATAGACGTCCGAAGGCTTCGCCGGGTACTGGCGTGCTTGCCGAGCGGGTGAATCCATGCGTTGCCTCCTCGTGGCTTCCGGCCGATCGGTCGACCGGTCGACCGGTCATGCATCGCCTTCGGATCAGGGGACTATAGAAGAACACCCGCAGGCCGCGTTTCGTATGATGTCCCGCCAAGATGAATGAGGAGGCCACCTATGGACAAGCGCCGTTTTCTCGCGATGGCCGGCCTCGCGCCGGCCGCATGGGCGCCCCGGGCGAGCGCCGCGCCCCCCGTCGCGGCGGGCCCCGCCTTGCTCACCGTGAGCGGGTCCATCGGCAAGAGCAACCGCGGTCCGCTGGACCATGCGCTCGACCAGATGATGGTCAAGCACGGGATCGAATTCTCGAAGGCCTGGACCTTCGACTCGGCCGACCTCGCACGACTGGCGGCCGTCACGATCAAGCCGACGCTTGAATACGACGCGAAGCAGCACACGCTGCGAGGCCCGCTTCTCGAGACCGTGCTGCACACTGCCGGCGTCGACCCGCGCACCGATGCGCTGCTGGGCCTGCGCGCCGTCGACGGCTACAACGTGATCGTGAAGCTGTCCGATGCACGCCGCTACCGCATGCTCGTGGCCTTGCAACTCGACGGCAGGCCGCTCGCGCTCGGCGGACTCGGCCCGCAATGGGCCGTCTACGACGCCGACCGCCTGGCGCCTTTCAAGGACAAGCCATTGAAGGAGCGGTTCGGCCTGTGTCCGTGGGGTCTGTATCACATCGACGTCAAGACAGCATAGGCAGACACGCCAGGGCAGTCAGGCGCCCTGCGCGCGCACGCATCCCGCGCGTGCGGACGCAGTCGCTTGCGCGATCTGCCGAAAGACGGGCGGCCACCACATGCCGGGCGGGAAACGGTCGGACATCCGAACGATCACCGTCGCGGTATCGGGCGAGACGTAGACGTGCTGACCCAGCACGCCCATGGCGAAGTAGTCGTGCCGGCTGTCGTCGATCCTCACGCCCCACCACATGCGCTTGTAGTACACCTTGCCACTGGCCAGGAATCGGCCCCAGGGCCGGTCGCGATAGTGCGCAAACCAGTCGGCATCGCTTCGTGCGCCGTCGGGCGAGGTCGTCTCATCGATCCATGCGGCAGGAAGCAGGCGGCGGCCTTGCCACAGGCCCCGCTGCAGGTAGAGCAAGCCGAACTTCGCCAGATCGACCGCCCGCGCCGTGAGACCGCTCTCGAGGTGTTCCACGCCCGCGGCGTCTGCCCGATCGACCATCATGCTGGCGGGATACTCGCAGCCGAGCGGGGTCCACAGGCGCGTCTGCATCCACTGCGTCACCGTCATCCCTGTCGCGCGCTCGATCACCATCGCAAGCAGCAGCGGATGCCAGTCGTTGTAGTGGAAGAAGGTGCCGACCGGGTCGCCGAGTTCGCAGGCGAGCAGTCGCGAGCGCAGATCGGTCGCGTAGTAGGTGCGGGGTTCGTCCCGCCAGGGCGGCAGCCCTTCCGTGAAGCGGATGCCCGAACGCATCTCGAGCAGATGCGCGATCGTCAATGAGCCCAGTCGCGCATCGCGCAGGCCGGGCAGCCAGCGACCGATCGGTTCGTCGATGGATGCGATGGCGCCTTCGGCGATGGCGATGCCGACCAGGGCCGAGGCGATCGACTTGGTCACCGAGAAGCAGCGGTTGGCTCGCTCGCGCGAGCTGCCGGCGGGGTAGTGCTCCCACACGATGCGGCCCCCGTCGAGCACCAGCAACGCGGTCGTTCCGGTGTCGCGCAGCAGGGTCGCGAGCTCGACTGGCGCCTCGCCGCGTCGCGGCGACACCGGCAGACGGTCGAAATCGACGGGAGAGCTTGCGATGGGCAAGGCTTGCGGCGCCTCGGCAGGCGCAAGCTCACGCTGGGGCATCCTGCGGAAGTCGTGATTGGTCGGACGGTTCCAGGCAACGTAGCGCCCGAGGTAGCTGCGTCCGATGACGGCTGCGGGATTGAACATGGGACACGTTCGCGGCCACGCTGCGGGCTGCCGCGCCAGTCAAAGCGATGCCGGGATCTTAGGCATCGCCTGCGAGGGCCCATTGACCGCGGTCATGCGGCGCGCGACGACAGCCGCGTGGCAATCAGCACCACGTGTTTTGTTGGTCGCAGGCAGGACGTCAAGCATTCCTGCCGGGGGCGGCGACGACCACGCTGCGAACCGGGAGGCCGAGCACATCCGCCCGACATGCGGGAAGATCCACGCCATGGCGCTGCCGACGCGCGCCGCAAACAGGAGTGATCGATGACTGCCAGGCCGTTCGCCGCTGCATTCCCCATCCGCAGCCTTGCCGACATCCGTCGCCTCGAGGAGCAGCCGCTGGCCGCGGCAATGAGCGCGCACCACACGCTCGAGATCTTCCGCAATTCGGCGCAGGCGTTCGGCGACAAGGCCGCGCTCACCTTCCTGCGCAGCGCCGATCCGGCGGACGATGCCATTCGCTGGTCGTACAAGGAGCTCCTGGCCGGGATCCACCAGACCGCGAACCTGCTGCACCGGGTCGGTGTCGGACCGCACGATGCCGTCGCGGTGCTGCTGCCTGCGTGCCTGGAATTCCACCTGGCGCTGTGGGGCGGCGAGGCGGCCGGCATCGTGCAGCCGCTCAATCCGCTGCTCACCGACGAGAAGCTCGTGGCCCTGATGAATGCCGGAAAGGCCAAGGCATTGATCGCGTACGGCGCCGAAGGCGATTCCGCGTACTGGAGCAAGGCGATGCGGCTTCGCACTCAGGTGCCGACGCTGGTGGCGGTGCTGCGCGTGGCGCCCTTCGACGAGGTCTCGACGCCCGCGATGCCCGATGGCGTGGTGGATTTCGCCCAGCGCGTTCGCGAGCCTGCCGACCATCTTGTCAGCCGTCGCGACATCGCGCCCGCCGACATCGCTGCCTACTTTCACACCGGCGGCACCACGGGTTCTCCCAAGCTCGCCATGCACAGCCACGGCAACCAGGTCTTCACGGCCTGGGCCTGCGTGCAGCTGCAAGGCGTGAGCGAACGGGACGTGGCGATCAACGGCTTTCCGCTCTTCCACGTCGCCGGCGTGCTCCCCGGCTCGCTGGCTTCGCTCGCCGCGGGCGTCGAGGTCGTGATCCCGACCACGGGCCTCTATCGCAACCGGGACGTCATCACCCACTACTGGAAGCTCGTCGAGCGGCATCGCGCCACTGTGCTGTCGGCCGTGCCGACCGTGCTCGCGGCCTTGGCCAACGTGCCGGTCGACGCCGACATCTCCTCGCTTCGCTACTGCCGCACCGGTGCGGCGCCGCTGGCGCCCGAGCTCGCCGCGCGTTTCGAGAGCCTGACCGGCCTGCACGTGCACGAGGCGCTCGGCATGACCGAGATGGCCGGCATCTCGACGATCACGCCGCCCGGCGTGATCGCGCCGGCCGGCTGTGTCGGCTGGCGGCTGCCCTACTCGCAACTGCGAATCGTGGCGCTCGACGAGCATGGCCATGCCACCGACCGTGAGGTCGGCGCCGGCGAGGCCGGCATGGTGCTTTTCAAGGCGCCCAACGTGATCCCCGGCTTCGTCGACCCGGCAGACACCGCGAACGCATTCACCCCCGACGGCTGGCTGGCCAGCGGCGATCTCGGCTGGCTCGACGGCCAAGGCATGCTGCACCTGAGCGGCCGCTCGAAGGACCTGATCATCCGAAGCGGCCACAACATCGATCCCAAGGTGATCGAGGACGCTCTCGGCGGCCATCCCGCCGTTCAGTTGTGCGCCGCGGTCGGCGCGCCGGACGCCTATGCGGGCGAGCTTCCGGTCGCGTTCGCGCTGCTGCGCCCCGGCGCGAGCGCCACCGAGGCCGAGTTGCTCGCGTTCACTTCCGCACGCGTGGACGAGGCGCCGGCGCGCCCGAAGAGCATCACGATCATCGAACGCATGCCGACCACCAACGTGGGCAAGATCTACAAGCCCGAACTGCGCGCGATCGCGGCGAGTGCGGTTGCGCGCGGCGTCGTCGAGACGGTGTGCCGGGGTCTTGCGCTCGTCGAGCTGCAAGGCGAGCGCGTCATCGCGATCGTCGGCGCCGACGCCACGCCGGAGGTCGAAGAATCGCTGCGTTCAGCCTTGGCGCGAATTCCTTTCGCGATCGAGATCAGGCGCGCGTGAATGAACTGGCGGCTCGCTTGTCACGGGCCCCCTCGCGCTGAAGAATGGCCTTGGAATCGTCGAAACCGATGGGGGCGGAAGTGTGTTCGTGAACGATGCGCAGGACATGCCCCGTCGTGCGCAGCACCCAGCTCAGCCGGTTCTGCATGGAGCGCAGGGGCTCGCCTTGCGCGGAGGTACCGGCGTAGGTCACGATGGCGCTGACCATCGCCAGCTCCCGGCCCGGCAAGGTTTGCACGTCCTGGAAGGTGACCTTTACCCGCTCGGTTCCCAATGACGTGAACCACCCGTCGATGGCGGTCTTCCAGGCTGGCGCCCCTTCGTAAGACCACACGCCCCACGCATCGAAGACTCTCACGCCAGGGTCGTACAAGCGAAGGAAGGCTTCGGCGTCCTTCGCGAAGACGGCCGCCTTGTACGACTCGATGATGCGTGTGATGGCCTGGTCCGGATCGTTCATGTCAATGCCCTGTGATCGGTCGTCGTTGCTGCAACCCGAATGGGTCCGCGAGGCCCGAGTGAACTGCGCGCCGCGATTGCCCGTAGGAAATCGCTGACCGCATGACGCCGGATGTTCCGATGTTCACTGAATGAGCCCGGCCGCATATTGGCTGCATTGTGCACGGCATAGGAGCATGAACATGCAGTCGAAAGCCTCCGACCTCATCGCCCTGGAGCAGAAGTTCTGGATGTCGCTTGTCAACGCGGACACGGACACTGCCATCGGACTCCTGGATGAACCTGCCTTGATGGTCAGTTCGCACGGAGCGCTGAAATTCGATCATTCGGCGTATCGGCACATGGCCGAGCAAGGCGCCATGGTGGTGAAGGATTTCGAGCTCAGCGACATGAACGTCGTGTTTCCCAACGATGACACGGCGGTGATGATCTATCGCGTGAAGCAGTCGCTTTGCCACCGGGGAGCGTCCGATGAGATCCGGCAGGAGATGATGGATTCTTCCGTGTGGACGCGCAAGGACGGGCAATGGCTGTGCGTCATGCACACCGAGACCCCCGTGGGAGATGAAACGACTGCACATTGATCGTCGAGTCCGGGCCGCACATCGCGCGTCCTCGCCCCTTGCATTGCGGGCACAGGAAATGCCACTCGCCTGGCAGTTCCCAACCACCGTGCAGGCAGGACCATGGCTGAAATCGCAAGACCCATCGAGAGCGGCGTCGAAAGCGTGACGGCGCCCATCTATTTGCTGCTGTTTCCGATTCCTGTGGTCTGTTTCGTCGGGGCGCTGGTGACCGACATCGCGTACTCGAAAACTGCGTTCCTGATGTGGCTGCACTTTTCCGAGTGGCTGATCGCCGCGGGACTTGCGTTCGGAGCGCTCGCGGCACTGGTGCTCCTGGTCGAGTTCTTCGCGAGCCGGGCGATCCGCACGGGCGCGTTCGGGTGGACGCACCTTGTGCTGTTCTACGGCGCCCTCGTCGTCGAACTGTGCAATTCGTTTATCCACACCATCGACGGCTGGACGGCGGTGGTGCCGAGCGGAATGACCCTGTCGTTCATCGGTGCGATCGCCGCTGTCGCCGCAGCAGGCACCCTCTTTCGCCTACCGATCGCATGGGTCGGGCATTCGGAGGTACGGCCATGAAGCCTGTAACGACAGCCATGTTGTCAGCCTGTCTGGCCCTCGTTGCCTGCCAGAGCAGCGACCGTTTCGACAAGGCGACGCAGTACGGGCCCGCTCCGAATCTTCCGCAGCCCTCGCGCGGATTGCTGCCGCGCATGGATGTCCCGAAGGTGGTCGGGTGGGACAAGGGCGAGACACCGACAGTGCCGGCGGGTTTTCGGATCGAGGCGATGGCCGGCGGCTTGTCGAACCCGCGGAACGTCTACCCGCTTGCCAACGGCGATCTGCTGGTGATCGAATCCAAGAAGAATGCCAAGGAACCGATCGAGCGGCCCAAGCGCCCGGTCATGGACTGGATCGAAGCGAAGGCGCACGGTGGCAGCGGCAACAAGCCGAGCAACCGCATCCTTTTGCTTCGCGACAGCAACGGCGACGGCAAGCCCGAATCGCAGAGCGTCCTGATCGACCACCTGAATTCGCCGTTCGGGGTCGTGCTCGTGGGCGATGCGCTCTACGTGGCCGACACCGACGCCATCCTGCGCTTTCCGTTCAAGGTGGGCGACACGAAAGTCGGCGGTGTACCGGTCAAGGTGATCGATCTTCCCGCGGGACCCATCAATCACCATTGGACGAAAAGCCTGACGGCAAGCACCGACGGATCGAAGCTCTACGTCGGAGTCGGATCGAACAGCAATGTCATGGAACGTGGCAGCGTGGCCGAGACCAACCGCGCGGCGATCTGGGAGGTCGACCCGTCGACCGGCGCCTTCGACGTATTCGCAAGCGGCTTGCGCAACCCCAACGGCCTGACCTTCTATCCGGGCAGCAACGTCCTGTGGGCAGTCGTCAACGAACGCGACGAGCTGGGTCCCGATCTGGTTCCCGACTACATGACGTCGGTGAAGCGGGGCGCCTTCTACGGCTGGCCCTACAGCTACTGGGGGCAGCATGAGGATCCACGCGTGCGGCCGCAAAAACCCGAGCTGGTGAAGTCGGCGATCCCGCCCGACTACGGCCTCAGCTCGCATGTGGCGCCGCTCGGCCTTGCTTTCTATACCGGCACGTCTTTTCCGCCGCAGTTCGGCGGCGGGGCGTTCATCGGCGAGCATGGCAGCTGGAATCGGCCGGACCTGAACGGCTACAAGGTCGCGTTCATCCGGTTCCAGAACGGCCGCCCCGTCGGCAAGCCCATGGATTTCGTGACCGGCTTCGTCAAGGACGGAAAAGCCCGCGGCCGCCCGGTCGGCGTGGCAGTCGATCGCACCGGCGCGCTGATCGTCGCGGACGATGTGGGCAATACGGTGTGGCGCGTCACGGCCAGCAAGGCCACGCCGGGATAACCTGGTCCCGTGGGCAGGTCGCCCACATTCCATGGACGACACGGCAGCGACGTTCCCGTCGCTTCACGTGCCGTCGCCACGCTGTGGCTTCGGTGTCGGTTCAGGTGCATTCGGCGCCTGCTGCCATCTCACTCCGCTACCCAAGCAAGCGGCTTCGTGAGAACGATGACCTCCGACACCACATTGCCCGCGCGATAGGGCTTGACCTCGCCGGTGGGCGCGAAACCCAGCCTTGACCAGAACGGAAGCACCTGCGCATTGGCGCGTACGACCCCGATCCGCATCATGGAGAACTCATGCCAGGAACGCACGACGTTCTCGATCTGCCGGTAGGCCGACCGACCGATGCCCTGCCCCTGGAATGCCTCCGATATCAGCAACAGGCCGAGGTGGGCCACTCCCGGTGTGGGGAACGATCGAATCAGGTCGGCACAACCCACCATGTCGGATGCGCGGTAGATGCCGAAGACGAACTTGTCTTCGTACGACACCCCCTCGGGCAGGATCGAAAACGTGCTCTGGGCATCGGCCGGCCCGGGAGGCACCCCGGTGATCAGGTGAGCGTATCCAGGCGCCCCTTCGATCACGCGCTGGAGTTCGGCCATTTCATCGCGTTTGCCGACAAGCGCGCGGATGGAGACATCGCCGGCACCTGGCATCACGCGGCCTGCCCGGATGACGAGAGCGCCGATTGGTCAGGCGCCAGGCCATGCTGTGATGCGCATGGCATGCGAATGATCGATCGCGGCGCCATGCGGCCAATGTACTGCGAACCGAAGAAGCCGCATGCCGAGGCGGCGATCGGTCGCGCAGGACTGACCTGCCGGCGACACATCGGCCGATGCTTGCCCCATTCAGGCCGCTGGCCCGCTCCCCATCACCCATCGCGCAAACGCGCGATCCGAATGGCCATTCGATGAGCGCGATCACGGTGTACGTGCCACGTGACTCGGCCGCACTGGCGGTCGGCGCCGTTGACGTCGCCGCGACGCTACAGGCCGAATGCGCGCGTCGCGGCCTGGCGATCGAGGTGATGCCGCCGAAGGCGACCTACGCCGACGTTGGCTTGCCCCGGAAATGGCAATGCCCTGCGTGGCAGGGCATTCCTCGACGCCACGCTCGGTGGCATCGCGACATCACATGGGCGTGATGTGAGCCGGCATGTTCATGCCGGTGATGGGGTCAGTGTCTTGGTGAGCCTTGCCGATAAAACTGCCCTCCTTTCACGTTGACCAGATGCGGTCTCACCGGCGGGAACCTGTCCCTGGGATCGACCGCTTCATGATGCTAGTGAACGCCTTTCTGCCGGTGTCGTCAAGTCATCGTGCGCGGACAAGGGCACGCATACCTTGCGGTCGATCAATGACGACGCATGCGTCTTGAGGCAGCGCGGCGGCACGAGCGTCGGCATCGCGGCATGACTCTTGTGGCCAGCCGCACGGCTCGGCAGGAACCGGCCGGATCCGTGCGAAATCGAGGTTGCATGCGACAAGATGGGCTGCCCGTTGACGAATGACAACCGCGGCTGGTCTGCCCTCACGGCGGCGCACTCGCCTCGTGTACGCTTGCGCCATCGAGCTTGCCGCCGCCGGATGCTCCGCACGCCCGGCGCACCGATTCCCCAGCCAAGATGGACAAGCACTACCTCACACCGCTCCTGTCGCCCGAGTCCATCGTGGTCTTTGCCGGCGACGCGCACGGCGACTCGCTCGGCCCGCACGCACGCGCGCTGCACGAGGCGCTGCGTGCCCAGCGCTTTGCCGGAACGCTTCAATTCCTCGACATCGGCACCAGCGGTACGCTGGCCGATCTCGCACAGGCACGCGCGGACCTGGCCATCGTGGCATTGCCTGCGCAGGACACGCCCGCCGCGCTGGAGATCGCCGGGCGCATGAACTGCCGCAGCGCGCTCGTGATCGGAAGCGGCATTGCAGCGCCGGCTGCGTCGGAGCTGAAGAAGATCGCACAGCGCGAGGGCATGCAACTGCTTGGTCCGAATTCGCTGGGCCTGCAGCGCCCGCAGTCGCAGCTCAATGCCAGCGCGCTCGGACCGCTGGCGCGTCCGGGCCCGTTGGCGCTGGTGTCGCAATCGGGCGCGCTGACCTCGTCGATGCTCGACTGGGCCAGCCGCAATGCCGTGGGCTTCTCGTCCGTGGTCTCGGTCGGCCCGAACACGAGCGTGGACATCGCCGAAGTGCTGGACTTCCTCGCCAACGACGCGCTCACGCAGAGCATCGTCGTCTATCTCGAAGGCATCCACAGTGCGCGGCGCTTCATGAGCGCCCTGCGCTCGGCGGCCAATGCGAAGCCGGTGGTGGTGCTCAAGGCGGGGCGCAAGGCGGCCGGGAACGAGGCCGCGCAGACCCACAGTGGCGCCATCGTCGGCAGCGACGAGGTCTTCGACGCCGCCTTGCGCCGCGCGGGTGCGGTGCGCGTGCGCTCGTTCGTCGAGCTGTTCTCGGCGGCGAAGTGCCTCGCGTCGCGCTACCGGCCTGTGGGCCGCCGGCTGGCGGTCGTGACCAACGGCGGCGGCCCCGGCGTGCTGGCGGCCGACTGGATCAACGAGATCGGGCTCGAACTCGGCCGCTTGTCGGCCGACGCGGCGCTGGCGCTGGCCGGGCGGCTCTTGCCATCGGCGTCGTTGACCGACCTGCTCGACCTGTCCGAGCAGGCCCAACCCGCGCACTACGCGCGCCGCCATCGAAGCGGCACACCAGGACACGCAGGTCGACGGCGTGCTGGCCATTCATTCGCCCAAGCCCGGCGTGGACGCCACGGCGATTGCGCGGGCGGTGGCCGAGGCGCGCAAGTCGACCGGCAAGCCGGTGCTGGCATGCTGGATGGGCGAGGAGTCGGTGGCCGCGGCGACGCAGTGTGCTGAACGAGGCCTCGATTCCGAGCTTTCGCACGCCCGAGGCGGCGGTCGGCGCCTTCGGCAACATCGCCTCGTTCTACCAGAACCAGCTGCTGCTGCAGCAGACGCCGCCGCCGCTGTCCACCCTGGCCAAGCCCGACATCGAGGGGGCGCGCCTGGTCATCGAGAGCGTGCTGGCCGAGCGGCGCAAGGTGCTCACCGAGATGGAGTCGAAGACGCTGCTCTCGGCCTTCCACATCCCGGTGACTCAGACGATGCTGGCGCGAAGCCCGCACGAGGCGATGATGATCGCCACGCAACTGGGATTTCCGGTGGCGCTGAAGATCGATTCGCCCGACATCAGCCACAAGTCGGACGTGCAGGGGGTGGCGCTGAACATTGCCAGCAGCGCCACGGCGCGCGACACCTACACCGACATGGTCGAACGCGTGAAGCGCTTGCAGCCGGGCGCCCGCATCAACGGCGTCACGGTGCAGCACATGGCCGGTGCACGGCGCGGCCGCGAGGTGTGCGTGGGACTCAAGACGGACGACCCGTTCGGCCCGGTGATCGTCTTCGGCAGCCGGCGGCACGATGATCGAGCTGATCGACGACCGCGCGATGGAGCTGCCGCCGCTCAACCAGTTCCTGGCGCGCCGGCTGATCGAGCGTTCCCGCGTGGCCGAGACGCTGCACGAGTGGCGCGGCGCACCGGCAGTCGACATGGACGCGCTCGAGCGCGTCCTGCTTGCGCGTGTCCGAGATGGTGTGCGAGCTGCCGCAGCTGCGCGAGATGGACATCAACCCCGTCATCGTCGACGAGGGCGGCGCGGTGGCCGTGGACGCGCGCATCGTCATCGGCGGCATGCCGGCCTCCACCGGCGGGCGCTCCAGCCCTTACGGCCATCTGGCGATCCTGCCCTACCCCGCGCGCTACTGAGCAGGCATGGCCCATGCGCGGGGGCGGCGAGTACATGGTGCGCGCCGATCCATCCGGACGACGCGCAGATGCTGCAGGAGCTGGTGCAGCGACCTGTCGCCGGAAAGCCGCTACTTCCGGTTCGCCTCGGCAATGACCGAATTGCCGCGCGTCCATGCTGGCGCGCTTCACGCTGATCGACTACGACCGCGAGATGGCGCTGGTGGCGGTCATGCGCGAGCGCAGCGAAGATTCGAACGGGCAGATCGTCGAGCGCGAACGCATCATCGGCGTGTCGCGCTACATCACCAATCCCGACCAGTCGAGCTGCGAGTTCTCGCTCGTGGTGGCCGACGACTTCAACGGCCGCGGCCTCGGCTCGCGCCTGATGGAAAGCATCATGGAAGTCGCGCGCGACAAGGGGCTGACGGAAATGGATGGGCTGGTGCTGGCGAACAACGCGGGCATGCTCAAGCTCATGCGCGCGCTGGGCTTCTCCATGAAGACCTTCGACGAGGACCCGGACTTCAAGCTGGTGACGCACGCGCTGTAGCGAGGCTCGGGCCGAGTCGGACATCGGCTCGGGTCTGTCCGGGCCTCGATCGCCAGGATCACGTCTTCGACCCGCACCTTCCGTTGTCTCGCCGCACGCCGCACCCGACCGGGCCAGGTGGCCAGTCTGCGTCGGCGTGCGTGTGTCTCCGATCAGTTGGGCAAGGACGTGACCATCCGCTGCCAGCTGAAAGGCCCGAACCGGAACGCCGCGCTGCGGCCCCGGTGTTCGCCGCGGCCGATGGTCAGCTCGAGCCATTCCATGTGCTCGCCATCGGGGTTGCTGCCGTGAACGACGATGCGATGGAAGTTCGGCACGTGGTAGTCGCCGCCATTGGCTGCCTGGTTGTCGTAGGCATCGTCGCTGCATGCGACCACTTCGGACTGGGCGGCGCCGGTGCCCTGGACCAGGCAAGGCGCGTTCTTCATCAGCGGGTTGTCCGAGCGGTAGCCGTGCGAGTCGCCATTGAGCAGCAGGACCGGCCTGCCATAGGTTCTGGCATGTGCGGCAATGCGGTCGATGAACGGCCTGTAGCCGGCGATGTGGCCAGGGCTGTTGCCGTCGAGGTCCCACATGTCGGCCTGCACCTGGATCACCACTGCCCTCGCGCCCTCGCGCTGCGCGCGGCTGAACGCGAAGTCGATCCAGTCGAGATCGGCCTTCGTGCGCTGCGCGACCTCGTCCTTCTGCTGCTGGCTCATCTGGTCTGCCGGCACGCCATACCACGGATCGGTGTCGTTGTTGGAGCCGCCCGGGATGTTCACCGAGGCGAACAAGACGTCGGCATCTTCCCAGACCACGTTCTCGGCATACGCCGCATTGCTCGAATGCCTCGGAGAGACCTTCGCTTGCGAGATCACCTCCTTGTGGGCCGCAATGGTCGAATGACCCGGATTCGCGAAGAAGATGCTGCGCACCAGCGCGAGATTGTCCACCGGGTTCCCATTGGCATACGAGCCGCCCGGCACATAGTCGATCTGGCCGGTGGCTGGGTTGTAGGCGCCGCCGCCTTCCTTGGACTTGTGGCAGTCCGTCCATTCGTTGTCGCCGGGTGTGTAGAGCACGGGGTGCACGAAGCCGGACCACATGGCGTAGACGTCGCCGTCGTATGACGCCAGGCAAAACTGCTTGCCTGAATGGATGTCGCCCACGTGCATCACGAGCGACACGTCCGGGTCGGCATTGATGCCGGCGATGAAGGCGGGGGTGGCATCGAACTGCGCCGTGTCCGCGTTGTTCGATCCGTATGGCGAATCGCCGAAGACAGCGACCGTGAAGTCACGTTCGCCGGCCACGGCCGAGGCACCGACGCACAGACTGCAGGCCAGGAAAAGGGTCAGGATGTTCTTGCGCACAGCGGCTTTTCTCCGTGAAGGTTTTGACCGCGCCAGATCGGCACGGCAGGTCGGCGAGGGTCGGGGCCAACATCGAAGTGGTCCGCGATTCGCCAGCGGAAGGATTGCGCCAACGCGTGACGAGCACATGACAGGCGCGTGAAAGCGACGTCTGTGCGGCGGCAGGCCCCTTGTCCCGTGCACCGGCGGGGCGCGCGTCGTTCGCCTGCCGTTCGGGCAATGCACGTCGTCACACGTGCGTCATCCATGGCTTCGATAGTTCGCGACTTCGCCCACATGGAACAACCGATGCTCAAACGAAGCCTGCTCGCGGCACTTGTCTGCGCCACACTCCTGCCCGCTGCCCGCGCCAGCGTCGACCTCATCGCCATCGGCAGCATCAGCGGAACCTACGAGGACCTCGCGCATGACACACGCGCTCCGCTGGAGAACGGCGTGGCCGGAAACCGGCTCGGCGGCCTCGGCTCGGGCCTTGCGCACGCCGGCGGCAGCACGTTCCTCGCGCTGCCCGACCGCGGCCCCAACGCGCAGGCCTACGACGGGCTCGTCGACGACACCGTGTCATACATCGCGCGCTTCCAGACCTTCGACCTTCGACTCGCGCCGAGCGACGCGGGGTCCGCCCTGCCGTTCGTGCTGACGCCCACGCTGCGCCGCACGACGCTGCTGTCCAGCGCCACCCCGCTGGCCTATGGCGGCGGCTCGGGGCTCGGATTCCAGATCGACGGCTCGACCCCGCTCGGAAGCGGTGCGCCCGCCCTCAATGCGCTGCGGCACACCCATTTCTTCACTGGCCGTTCCGACAACTTCGCGCCCGGCATGCCCTCCACCGATCCCGCCGATGCCCGCCTCGATCCCGAAGGCATCCGCGTCTCGCCGGACGGGCGCTCGGTCTTCATCTCCGACGAGTACGGTCCATTCGTCTACCAGTTCGACCGTGCCAGCGGCCGACGCATGCGCAGCTATGCGTTGCCGTCCAACCTGTCGATCGCCGCACTGAGTCCGCAGAAGGACGTGGAGATCTCGTCGAACGTCACCGGACGCGTCACCAACAAGGGCATGGAAGGGCTCGCGATCACGCCCGATGGCCGCACGCTGGTGGGCATCATGCAGGCCAACCTGGAGCAGGACAAGAAAGGCAGCCTTCGCATCGTCACGATCGATGTGCGCAGCGGCGCCACGCAGGAATTCGCGTACAAGCTCACCGACGGGTCGGGCGTGAGCGAGATCGTCGCGGTCAACGACCACCAGATGCTGGTCGACGAGCGCGATGGCAATGGCTTTGCGGATTCGCCGCTGCTCACCGACAGCGCGTCGGCCGCCAAGGTGAAGAAGCTCTATGTGGTCGATCTGGCGGGCGCCATGGACGTCACGGCGCTCAGCGGCGATCTCTCGGCCTACGCGGTGAAGAAGCAGGACGCGCCGTTGCTCGACCTCGTGGCCAAGCTGACGGGCGCAGGCATCGACCCGCGGCTGATTCCGTCGAAGATCGAGGGCGTGGCCTTCGGGCCCGACATCGAGATGGGCAGCGCGAAGCGGCACACCCTGTACATCGGCAACGACAACGACTTCCTGTCGATGGTCGCCGACCCACTGAAGCAGCCGGGCGACCCCACGCGCGGTCTCGTGGCCAATCCGAATGTCTGGTACGTCTTCGCGTTCGACGATGCCGACCTGCCGGGCTATGTGCCCGCGGACCTGCGCCACGCGCACCACGATCGCGACGATCGCGACGATCGCGACGACTGATGACGCGCTTCCGGCGGCGCCTGTCCGCCGGTATCGTTCAGCGCTTCAGCGCACCCGCCTGAAGCGCAGCTTGTCGATCAGCACGTCCTCGCCCGAGCGCATGGCATGCTCGCTGACGATCTCCACCATGCCCTGGTCGGCCATCTGCTTGAACTCGCGGGCCGCCGCATCGAACACATAAGGGTGCTCGAGGGCCGACCCTGCCCGCGGCAGATCCTGCACGACGTCCAGGGACGAGTCCAGGTAGACAGCCTGCGCCAAGGTTCGCGTGAACATCATTGATTTCCCCACAGTGGCTTGCGCTCGCCTCTTGCGCTGCCACGCACGACAGCGTTCAAGGCACCTGATTCCGTACTGCCTCCTCGCGGCGCCCGTCCAGCGGGTCTTGTCCACTTCGCACCGCCGAATTCTGCGTCAGCAGGCTTGTCCGCGGCGGGAAGATAGCACTGCGACATTGACCCTGCGCAAAGGATGTCGGTTCGGAACCCGCGTCACAAGGAGGCCGGTGCATGGCAGGTCCGCCGCGGCGCCCAGACGCGAAGCAGCGTCGCCTCAGGATCGACCGGAACGCCGACTGCGGGGCTGCAGCTTGTCGAGCTCGACGAGTTGCTGCTTGAGCAGGATGAGCAAGGTGCGCGCGTGTTCGACCGGCAGGCGCAGGCAACTGCCTGCCGAGGCGTCATCACGCGCCGCCCTGGGCAGGACCAGCACCTCGCATCCGAGCTCGATCAAACCCTTGTCGTGCTTCACCGACTTCAGGCCCTGCAATTCGATGTCGTAGGTCTTCAAGCGTTCTCCCGTGAACAGGCGGATCCGCCATTGTCGGATGTCGTGGCATTCGCTTCGGATCGGCTTCCTTGGTCGCCGCTCCTGGTCACCGTTCGCACCGGCCTTGTCACATGGCGGCGCCGCGCCTTCGTCATGTCGGTCCTGCATGCGCACGAATCTGCAAGATGCCAGCCAGGTCGCGACGTGCCTGCATGAGAATGCAAAGCCTTCGCGGCGTGCGCCACGCGCCGCGTCCAGGCCATACGCAACCCGCATGAACAACCTGCCATGCCCACGCGCAGACTCGTCGATGTGAACGGGCGCCGCACGCCGCGCGCGGTCATGCTGGCGGCGCTGACCCTCGGTTTCGCGCTCAGCCAGGCCTATCGTACGGTCGCTGCGTTGATGGCGCCGCCGCTGCAGGCCGAATTCGCGGCCAGCCCGCAAGCGCTGGGTGCCTTTGCGGGCGCTTTCCATTTCGCATTCGGCGCCATGCAGATGTTCGTGGGCATCGGCATCGACCTGCACGGGATCCGGCGCACGGTGCTGGCCGCCTTTCCGCTGGCCATAGCCGGCTCGCTCGTGGCCGCGCTCGCGCCGCGCTTCGAGTGGCTGATCCTGGGGCAGGCGTTGATCGGCGTGGGCTGCGCGCCGGCGTTCCTGGTGTGCACGGTGTTCGTCGTGCGCCGCTTTCCACAGGAGCGCTTCGCCGCGGTCTCCGGCCTGGTGATGGGCCTGGGCGGCGTCGGCCTGCTCGCGACCGGCACGCCCCTCGCATGGCTGATCGACGCGTCCTCGTGGCGCGCCGGCTTCGTGGTGCTGGCAGCCTGCTCGACGCTCGCCTGGATCGCGATCTGGTTCTGCGTGGCCGAACCACCGCGCGACGATTCCCCGCAGCGCGAGTCGCTGGGTGTCGCCATGCGGCGCTTCGCCGCGCTGTTCGCATTGCCCCACACCTGGGGCATCGTCGGGCTGGCGGTCGTGGGCTATGCCGCCTTCATCACGCTGCGTGGCCTGTGGCTCGGGCCGCTGCTGGTCGCACGGCATGGCTTCTCGCTGGTCCGCGTGGGCAATGTGGCGCTCGCCATCTCGGTGGTGTCGATGATCGGACCGCCTCTGTTCGGCCGCTTCGACCCGGGCCCCGCCACTCGACGCCGCTGGCTGGTGGCGGGCGTCCTGGGCATGGCATGCCTGCTGATGCTGATGGCGTTGGGACCGGGGGCGGCTGCCGACGTCGGCCTGTCGCTCGTGTTCGGCCTCGTGTCGGGCGTCCTGGTGCTGCAGTACTCCGATGTGCGTGCCGCGTATCCGCCATCGCTGACCGGACGCGCGTTGGCGCTCTTCACGATGGCCATGTTCCTCGGCGTCGCGGCCATGCAGTGGTTCACCGGCTGGGTCGCCGAGCGCGCACAAGCGCTGGGCACCGACCCCTATGCGGCCTCGCTGGCCGCGATGGCAGCCCTGCTCGCCGCAGGCGCGGTCTCGTACATCGTGCTGCCGGCACCCCCCGGCAAGGGCGGGCGCGCAGACTGAGGTCGCGCGGCGTACGATCGGCTGGAACGCCGCACGGCGAGCAAGCCGCGCCAGCCGAGCAAAGTCGACCGGCGTGGCTGGCACCTTCCCTCTTTCCCGAAAGGCAATGTCATGCAGAAGCGACGGCTCGGTCAAAGCGGCCTGGAGGTCTCCGCGCTCGGCCTGGGTTGCATGGGTCTCAACTTCGGCTACGGAACTGCCGTCTCCAAGGACGAAGGGATCGCGCTCATTCGCGCCGCGGTGGATCGTGGCGTGACCTTCTTCGACACGGCCGAGGTCTACGGTCCGTTCACGAACGAGGAGATGGTCGGCGAGGCGCTGCGTCCCGTGCGAGACCGCGTGGTGATGGCGACCAAGTTCGGCTTCCGCATCGACCCGTCGAAGTCTGGTCTCGCCGGACTCGACAGCCGCCCCGAGCACATCCGGGCCGTGGCGGACGCGTCGCTGAAGCGGCTCGGCGTGGAGGTGATCGATCTCTTCTACCAGCATCGCGTCGACCCCGCGGTGCCGATCGAGGATGTGGCCGGCACGCTGAAGGACCTCATCGCGGTGGGCAAGGTGCGCCACTGGGGCATGTGCGAAGCCTCGGCGAAGACGATTCGCCGCGCGCATGCCGTCCAGCCGATCGCCGCGATCCAGAGCGAATATTCGCTGTGGACGCGCGGCCCCGAGGCAGAAGTCCTGCCCGCGCTCGAGGAGCTCGGCATCGGCTTCGTGCCTTACAGCCCGCTGGGCAAGGGCTACCTCGCGGGCAGGATCGATTCAACGGTCACGTTCGCGCCGGGCGACCTGCGCAACGTGATCCCGCGTTTCACGCCCGAAGCCCGGGACGCCAACCAGGCGCTGATCGACCTCCTGCGCCGCATCGGTGAACCGCAGCGCGCGACGCCGGCGCAGGTGGCGCTGGCGTGGCTCCTGTCGCGCAAACCCTGGATCGTTCCGATTCCAGGCACGACGAAGCTCCATCGGCTCGAGGAGAACCTGGGCGCGGCGGAACTGGCGCTGTCGACGCAGGACCTCGCCGCGCTGGACGAGGCCGCCTCCAAGATTCCCGTGCAGGGCGCGCGCTACCCCGAGCGGCTCGAGAAACTCACCGGCCTCTGACGGCGACGGCGATCCCGGTCGCGCCGATCCGCTCTGCCCGTCGCTTCGAGGACGCGGCGCCAGTGGCATCGGCGGCGGGCCTCGCACGGTGGATGGAGTTCTCGTCGCGGACGCGATCAAGACCGCCCGGCCGCCGCGCGCGCCGCACACCGTGATGGCCCTCGCCGCGCGGTGGAGCGGATCATCTTTGCCGGCTCGCCTTCCCGGCTCCGAAGGCAACGATTCGACGGTTGCGCGCGGACCCGCGTCCGGCCAGGAAGAATCCGGCGGCGACGAGCTGGATCACCATCGCGGTGGCGAAGAGCATGCGTGAATGACCTCCGATGCCGGCCGTTTCCCCTGCGAGGGCATCGCCCCGCAGCAGGCCGAAGAAGGCCGGCGCGAACGAGTAGGTGGCTTGAGCGACCGCGACGATCGACGCGACGACGCGCGGCACGTCCTTTTCGGCGAAGTCGGCCTGCGCGATCAATGGTGGCAGCGACGTCGCGTTGCCGATGCCCGCCCCGAAGAGCAGCACGCCGAGGACGATGCTGTACGTCCGATCGGGTCCCGATATCAGCAGCGCGAGCCCGCCGAGCGTTTGAATCGCATAGCTCGCCGCAGCGACCGCGCGCCTGTCGCCCACATGCGAGGCTGCACGCGAGGCCGCCCATCGGCCGACGATCGCGCAGGCTGTTCCGCTGCCGATCAACAGACCGGCGTGCTGCGCCCCGAGCGCCGGCACCAGCAGATCGAACAGGTGCTCGAGCAAGCCGATCTGCGCGAACAGGCCGATGGCCATTCCGCCGGCGAGCGTGACGAACGCGCGATCGCGCCACAGATGCCGGCTCGCGAGCTCCGGGCACCGGATGCCAGCGGCATGCGATAGGCCGTCCGGCCGTGCGAGGCCATCCGGACACTGACCCAGGCCTTGCGGTGTCCGGCTGAATACGCGGCGAGCCAGCAGCAGCGTGACCAGGATCGTGACGACGCCGACCGCTGCGGCGGCACCGGCGAATCCAAGGCGCGCAATCAAGGCCACCCACAGGGGCGAAAAGATCACGCCGCCGATGCTGGCACCGTTGTAGGCCTTGCTCAGGGCAGCGGGCCGGTCGCGCGAGTACCAGGGCGAGACGATGGCATTGATCGCCACGGCGCCCATCGTGACCCATGCGGCGCCGGTGGCGAGCGCCGACGCGAACAGCTGCCAGGGATGCTGCGCCACGGCCCAGCCAAGAACGCCCAGCGCAGTGATGACGGCCCCCGCGATCGTCGTGGTGGGCAGGCCGATGCGGGCATACAGGCGGGGAAGATTGGCAATGACGACGGTCCCGACCAGGAAATGCACGGTCACCGCCCACGACACCAGGCTCAATGGCCAACCCGTTCTCTCCATCACCGAGGCCAGATAGATGGAAGGGCCATAGAAACCCACGCCCCAGCCGAGGACCGCCAGCACGAATGCGGAGCGGACCACCCAGGGCCCGAAGAAGCCTGCGGCGGGCATCGGCGTGTCGGAAGCCATGAATCGGGCCTTTCTCACAGGGATGACGCCGGCATCTTGGCGTTGCGCCGCCGAGTGATGCTTCGGTCCGGATCGAATGGATGCACCGACAGCTCGCGCGGCAGGTGTCTGTTTCGCGGGCGCCATTGCGATTTCCCGCAGGTGGCGACCTGGAGATCCGAATGCGTTGCGTGCCATGGGATTCTTGCGACCACGCCGCGCATGCGCCCCAGGGCTGCGGCGCGGCGGGTGCATTCCGTACGCAGCCGGTCCAGAAAGGGCTCAGACCATGAGGCTTCCGGATCGCCAGCGATGGAGGCAGCTCAGCCCGCTGCTCGACGAGCTGCTCGATCTCGACGCGCGCTCGCAGGCGCGACGCCTCGCCGAGCTGCGGCTACGCGACGAGCGTCTGGCCGGCGAGGTCGAGTCCCTGTTGCGATCGTCGCGTCACGCGGCGGCGGCAGGCTTCCTGGAGGGGATCGCACCCTTCAGCCTGAATCGTCGGCGGCGCTGAAACGCGCACGGACCGGCCCGCGTCAGCGCGCGGCCAAGTGCACAACTTATCCCCGAACGGACCCTGACGCCAGCGAGCGCGCCTGTGTCGTGAGCGGCTGCGAGGCGCCGATGTTGTCCTCCAGGTGCACCAGCGCGTCTTTGGCCAGCGATGCAGCATTCGACGGCTTGCCGCGCACCGCCTCGATCTGCGCCTGGAGCAGCAAGGCCTCGCCGACGGTTGCCGAGGAAGCGGGATCGATGGCTTCGGCCCGTGCCTTCTCGAGTGCCGCGCGCGAAAGATCCAGCGCACGCGAAGTGTCCGAGACCGCCAGGGCAGCGCGCGCCGCGACCATGAGCACCTCGCGCAGCAAGGGATGCGACGGTCCTTTCGCCTTCAGCATCTCCAGCGCCCTGCCCGCCAGCCGGTCGGCCCGCGACGCCTCGCCCTGCGCCAGTGCGATCTCGGACTGCGCGAGCAGGTACGACACGCCCCAGGGGCTGGCACGTTCGATCTCCGCATCGACATCGGGCAGTGCGTCCATTCGGGAACGCGCCTCGTCCACGCGGCCTGCGGCCGTCAGCGCGCGGATCGCCTGGATGCGGCTTCGCTGCTCGAAAAGCCGGTTGCCGGCGGCATGCGCGCCGGCGGTGCTCGCATCGAAGGCCACGAGGGCCTGCGCATGTCGGTGCAGCCGTTCCAGGATGAATGCCTTGCGCTGGTCCAGCGCGAATTGCGGCACCTGATGGTCCACGGCAATGTGCGGATCAGCCACGAGCTGCGCATGCATCGACAGCGCCGCAAGCGGCTTGCCTGCGTTGATGAGCATGCTCAGTTCCTGCATCGCGATCGTGAGGTCCTGCTGCGTGCCCTGCAGTCCGAGACGCTTGAGCGCCGCCCGCGCCTTGCGTGCATCGAGATAGCTCTGGCGGAAGTCGCCCAGGTCGGCCTCGCTGAGCGCCAGCTGATTGATGGCCGACATGTAGATCGCGTCATGCGTCTGGCCGCGCGCTTCGAAGACGTCGACGGCGTTCTTCGACACTCGCATCGCGTGCTCGGACTGTCCTCGCAGCAGCGCACCTTCGGCCTCCGCCTGCCAGCATTCGGCCTGCGCCCCGAGGTCCGGCCCGCGTTGCTGCCGCAGGTAGGGCATTGCCGCGGCCAGTTCCCTGTCGGCGTCGTCGAACCGGCCGAGCACGACATAGGCGTTGGCATAGCCGCAGGCGATGCCCGCATGCTCGGACGGATCAGTCACGGACCGTGCGAGCTCGCGCATTTCGCCGAGCACCGCGAGCACCTCGTCCATGGCACCGAGTTCGAGGTAGCGGCCCCCCAGCCGGCCCAGAAGCATCAGCTTGACCTGCGGCTCTTCGCTGTTGTCCCGGATCACCCGTCGGATCTTCGACAGTCGCTCCAGCATCGTCTTGTCCGGCGTCGCGCTCGAGTCGGACAGCACCAGGTAGAGCAGGTCCAGGCTGGCGGTGGCCCGCTTGGCATCGAGCTCGGCCTGCGCGCGGCGCGTGTTCGCCTCGATCGCCTGCCACACGGCGACGCCCGCACCCACGCAGATCGCAAGCAGGACAGATCCGGCGGCCGCCAGGCCCCATCGATGGCGAGCCACGAACTTCGCGGTCCGGTAGCGCAGCGTGTCGGCACGCGCACTGACGGGCTCGTGGTCCAGGTAGCGGCGCAGGTCCTGCGCCATCGCGGCAGGCGTGGCATAGCGCTCGTCCGGCGACTTCTTCAGCGCCTTGGCCACGATGTTCTCGATGTCTCCGCGCAGCAACCGCGCCAGTTCGCTCGGCGTGGCTGCGCGTCGCGCGGCGAGTTCGCCCGCATCGAGCATGCCGGCCGCTTTCTCGCGAGTGTCCTGTCGCACCAGCGTCGACAGGCGAGCAGGCTCGTGTTCGATCACGGCTTGCAGGCGTTCGACCGCCGTCGCGCCACCGACCGCCGTGGGATGGCGCCCCGACAGCAGCAGGTACAGCAGGACGCCGAGCGCGTACACGTCGGTGGCCGTCGTCACGTCGCGGCCTTCGATCTGCTCGGGCGCGGCAAAGTCGGGCGTGAAGGCATTCGCGACGGTCAGGGTCGGCGTCGGGTTCGACGCCTGGCCATCGGCATCGTCGAGGAGCTTGGCGATACCGAAATCCAGCAGCTTGACCTGGCCGTCATGGGTGACCAGGATGTTCGACGGCTTCAAGTCGCGATGCAGGATCAGATTGCTGTGCGCATGCGCCACCGCGCCCAGCACATCCAGGAAGAGCCGAACCCGGTCATCGACGGCGAGAGAGCGAGCGTCGCACCAGAGGTCGAGCGGTTCGCCCGCGACGTACTCGAGCACCAGGAAAGGCTGTTTGCCCTGCGCGAGGCCGGCATCGAGCAGCCGGGCGATGTGCGGATGCACGAGGCGCGCCAGGATGCTGCCCTCGCGCCGAAAACGGTCGGCGCCGTTCTTTCCGAGCAGTGCCATGTTGAGGAACTTGATCGCCACCGTTCCCTCGTAGCGCCCGTCGCTGCGATGGGCGAGCCATACGCTGCCCATGCCGCCGTGCCCGATCGCCTTGTCGAGCGTGTAGGCGCCGATCGTCTGGCCTTCGAGCGCCTCGGCGGTGTCCAGCGCCTGGCCCTCGAGAAAGGATTCGCGCCGGACCTTATCGTGCTCGGCCAGCAAGGCTTCGAGGTCGGCGGCAAGTGATGGGTCGTCGCGGCGAACGGCATCCAGGCGCGCGCGCTGTTCGCCGGGGTCGGTGTCGAGCAGTTGATCCAGCAACGGGCTGATGAGCTGCCAGCGCGCTCCATCGATGTGTGCCACGACGACCACCTCCGCTGCACCGCGCGAATCGCCGGTCCGCCCCGAGTAGCGGGGGCGATGGAACACAGGCCGTGGCGACCGATCCGCGCAGTCGCCTGCGCTTGCCCGCCGTTGTGCTCAGGTCGCGAATTCGCGATAGAGCGTCGTGGTGCCGTAGCGCTTGCCGTTCGCGTCGCGAGTGTAGCCGGGAATCATTCCCGCCATCCGATACCCGAGGGCCTTGTAGAAGCGCTCCGGGGGTTCGGCGTGCCGGGTGCTCAGGACGATCAGCGAGCAGCCCCGGGCGCGCGCTGCATCGTGCAGCGCATGCATCAGCAGGCGCCCGACACCGCGTCCGCGCACGCTGCCGTCGACCAGCAATTTCTGGATCTCCGCCCGGTGCGTCGCGGTGGCCCAGCGCGGAAACTGCAGTTGCCCGGTACCGATGAGCTGGGAGCCGACACGGGCGGCGAGCACGATGCGCGAACCTGCAAGCATGTCGCCGCGCAGGGACAGCCAGTACTCTGCCGCCTCGTCGGCCGGCAGCGGCGCCACGAAGCCGAGCGAAGCCCCGCCGTCGACGGCATCCTTGAGAAGGTCGACGAAGACGCTCAGGTCGGACTCGAGTTCAGCGACGGAAAGGGATCGGATCTTGACCGGTGTCATGGCATTGAATCGTCCTGTGCGGGGTGATGACGTGAACGGTTGCCCTGAGCCAATCGCAATCCGGCTCGAGAACCCGACACCGGTCCCGGATCGCATTTCGGCGCGCATGGACACTTCGCGGCGGAGGCGGCATCGGGCGCCGAATCCAATAGACTGTTGCGCCCGCGAGTCCGGGCGCGCGGGGATGCCAGCGCCCTGCCGACCGCCTGCGAGACCGACGTTGAAGGAGCAGCGAAATGCCCTGTTCTGAAGCCGACACCGAAGCGCCAGAGATTGCCGACGACAACCGCCAGCAGGCAGAAGCGCTCTTCACGAGCCTCTATGACGATCTTCGCCGGCTGGCACGGCGTGAAGCGCGCCGCAACGGCGCGGTTGACTATGTCAGCACCGGCACGCTGGTGCATGAAGCCTGGCTGGACATGAGCCGGCGGCCGGCACTCGACTTCGAAGAGCCGGGCCGTTTTCTCGCCTACGCCGCGCGAACGATGCGCGGCCTCGTCATCGACCGCGTGCGCGCGCATCACGCGCAAAAGCGCGGCGGGGGCCTGGTGATCACGTCGCTCGATACCAGTCACCTCGACCAGGCGGCCCAACCCGAGGAGCTGGAGGGCATCGGCGAAGCGCTCGACGAACTGGCGGTGGTGGAGCCCGTGCTGGCGAACGTGGTCGAACTGAAATTCTTCTGCGGCTTCACCCTGGCCGAGATCGCCAACATGCATGGCGTGTCGGAGCGCACGGTCCAGCGCCAATGGGACAAGGCCCGACTGCTGCTGCACCGTGCATTGAGTTGAGCCGTTGCGACGGCGCCTTCGGAGCGCCCGCCCGACGCCACGCGGACGCATGTCGCCACGCGGACGCATGTCGCATTGCATCGCTCGATTCCGATTTCCATGCCGAAGACCTCCCGCTGGGGGACGTCTCGCATCTGGAGTTCGGCATGAGCGACGAAGAATATCTGAAGCTGCGAAATCAGAGGCAGCCCTGGCAGCCCTGCGACCTCGCATCTCGGTGCGCTCGGTTGCCCACACCTGCGCGCGGCGCGCTCGGGTCGGCACTGTGGCGCCTGATGCGGGTGCGCGGCGGCGGGAGCGCCGTTCCACGCGGAACGGATGCCCCTTGCACCCGATGCGCAGGCCGCTAGGGCCTGTTAACGCTATCGGAGGGCTTGCGCGCCGATAGCGTTAACAACCCCTAGTGCAACACCTCGCGGCGCAGTGACCGCGACCGCATCGGCCGCCGAGTCCGGTCGATCGCGTTCAGCAAGGTGAGGTGCAGCACATCGCGCTGCGCATGGCTGCCTCCGAGTCGATGCGCGATGGCAGGCAGGCTTGCAAACAGCGTGATGGCCAGGCCTTCGTTGCCTCGGCCGAACGCCATCAGCGCGCGACATGCCGGCAGGCCGAGCAGACGTGTCGTCGCACCGTGGCGTGTGCGCAGGGCCTGCGCCTTGGCGAGGTTCTGCTCGAGTTGCCGCGCGCGCACCCAGTCGCGTGCACCCACGAACGCGAGCATGGCATGGATGTCGGTGAAGCTGCAGAAGCCGTCACCGATGTGGCGCGACCAAGCATTGGCCAGACCGATCCACCGCGCGCCGGCGTCTCCGCCCGCGAGCTCGATCCGCCACAGGAGCGCGGCGGCATCGATCAGATCGGAGAGTTCCGCCGAATGCCCGCTGCGCAGCCGGGCATCGTAAAGAGCGAGCGCGTGTTCGCGCCGGCCCACGGCCAGATGAAACAGCGCCAGATGCCAACGGCAATGCGTGGCGACCACGGTGTTGACGTCCCAGGCCGAAGCGTGAGCGTTCATCCATTCCACCCCATGTTCGGCACGCTGCGTCATCTCGAACACATGGGCCAGTGCATGGTGGGCTCGGGCGTTCGTGGGGTTGGCGGCCAGCGCCGCATGCGCCATCGCCTCGGCCAGATCGTATTCGCCGCACTCGACGAGTCCGAAGGCATGCATGGCCAGCACGGCATGGTGGCCCGGCAGGCTGTCCGACCACGCGTGGCGAACCGCCGCGACGCGATCACGCAGTCGCGCTGCGTCGCCGGTCATGTAGTCGACCGAATGGGCAGCGTGCAGCGCGAGCACGTCGAGAGGATGGCGCTCCAGGATGTCGCCCAGGTGCGTCCTTGCGCGCTCGTGATCGTCGTGGACGAGCGCGGCGATCGCGCCGATGTGCATGCGCTCGCGCTCGTTCGCCCGCAGGGCCTTGACGCGGGCGAGAACGGCGCTGGCCGCGCGGATGCGCCGCGGATCGCGCCCGAGCACCAGCAGGTAGGCTTGAGCGATGTGGGCCATCGTGAAGGCAGGTGCCTCGCGCAGCGCCGTCGCAAAATGCGGCTCGGCGCCGGCATGCCAGGAAAGGCATGCCTGCAGCCCCTGCTCGTACGCCGCGAGGGCCGCCGGCGTGGCCCCCGTGACTCGGCATCCGTGTGCGTCGACTGCGCTCATGCCGGCGTCGGCGCTGCCGGTGCGGCGGCAGGCTCGATGTTCAGGTTCATGCGGAACAGGTTGCCCGGGTCGAACCGCCGCTTGACGGACTGCAGTCTCGAGTAGTTCACACCGTAGCTGGTGGCGACGCGCTCGGCCTCGTCCTCGGTCAGGAAATTCACGTAGCCGCTGCCTGTCGCATGCGGCGCCATGTCCTGGAAGACCTGTCTCGCCCAGGTGCGCACGCGAACATCGTCGGCCGGATCCGACCAGCGGCCGTGCACGTTCATGATGTAGCGCGCGTCACGTCCGACGAATGCGGTCGCGTACGGCGCCACGCGCGCCATGGCCCCGCCGAGCTGCGCCACGAAGATCTCGCATTCCGGCCCCGGCAGGCGAGCGGCCGATGCGATCGTGAGGTCGATGGCGGCATCGCTGAATGCGCTGAAATTGTTCGACTTCCAGTAGTTGCGTCCGCCCGCCGCCAGCAGCGGATCGAACGCCGTCTGGAAGCCGACATACGGCGTGGGGCCCAATGCGCTGGCGATGGGCTCGCCGAACTGCAGCACCGGCGCTGCGGCGCGTTCGCCCGCGGCGACATCGCCGCAGTGCACGAGCGGAAAGATCACCACGTCGGTGCCATGCGCCGACTCCGGCAGGAAGGGAAGCGGCGGCGCCTTCCGAATGACCGTCCACACGCTCAGCTCATCGGGCGTGCGGGCGGTGAAATCGCGCCAGGCGCGCAGGACCTTGCGGGCTTGCGCGAACGGGTAGACGACGAGGCCCGCATAGACCTCGGGCCCTACGGGATGCAACTGGAACTTGAACGAGGTCACGACGCCGAAGTTCCCGCCGCCGCCGCGCAAGGCCCAGAAGAGGTCGGCCTCCGAAGTGGCCGACACCTGGCGCACGACGCCGTCGGCCGTCACGATCGTGGCGCCCAGCAGGTTGTCGATCGTCATCCCATGGCGGCGCGTCAGCCAGCCGAATCCGCCGCCGAGGGTGAGGCCTGCCACGCCGGTCGTGGAGTTGATGCCCAGCGGCGTCGCCAGGCCGTGCGCCTGGGCCGCCTGATCGAAGTCGCCCAGGAGGGCGCCGGCGGAGACGCGCGCGGTGCGCTCGGCGACGTCGATGCTGATCGATCGCATGCCGGACAGGTCGATCATCAGGCCGCCTTCGGCGACTGCATTGCCCGCAATGTGATGGCCGCCGGCCCGCACGCTGAGCAGCATCTGATGCTCGGCGGCGAAGCGCACGGCCGCCTGGACGTCGCCGTCGTTCATGCAACGCGCAATGAGCGCAGGCCGGCGATCGACCGTGCCGTTCCACACCTTGCGCGCGTCGTCGTAGCCGGCATCGCCTGCCTTCAGCGTGCCGCCGCGCAGTTGCGCCGACAGCGCATCGATGTCGGACTGCCGCAGAAGCCGGGTGTTCATGTCCAGGGAAAGGTAAGCCTGTGTTTGCATGGATGTTCCTGAAGGCCGTGGATGTAAGACTGGATTCGCAGCGAAGGACCAGCGCAACTTGCAGTCGGGGCATCGCTTGCATCAGGCAAATCGGAGCGGCCACGGAAAAGACGACACGCAGGCCGCGTGATGCCCTCCGGTACCCGCAACCCGAGCGCATGAATGGGCTTTCACACGGAAATCGTGCAGCGCACAATCGGATCCGCGGCCGCGAGGGCCTTGCCGTCGCCGCGGCCGAGGCAGTTCCCTCCAATCGACGGATTGAAATGGATGCGCGAGGACGCATATCGATCAGCGGGAGGTAAACCCATGCCTGCAATCCGACCGGCCGCCGTCGCCGGCACGTTCTATCCAGCCGATGCCGGCGCGCTGCGATCGCAGATCGATGAGTGCCTGCATGGCGTGCCGCAGCAGCCCGATGCCGCCGCGCCGAAACTCCTGGTGGTGCCGCATGCCGGCTATGTCTATTCGGGGCCGATTGCGGCGCATGCGTATGCCCGCATTGCCCCCTGGGCGGCGCGCATTCGTCGCGTGGTGCTGGCCGGCCCCACCCATCGCGTGGCCGTGCGCGGACTGGCAGTCCCTGCCGTCGACGCGTTCGAGACTCCCCTTGGCAGTGTGCGCATCGACGATGCAGGGCGAGATGCGCTGGCCGATCTCGCGCAGGTCGTGCGCGACGACCGGCCTCACGCATTGGAGCATTCGATCGAAGTCCAGCTCCCCTTCCTTCAGGCCGTGCTCGGCAACCGGTTCACGCTGTTGCCGCTCGCCGTGGGCGATGCCGACCCCGACGAAGTGGCGGAAGTCCTCGACCGCGTGTGGGGCGGCGATGACACGTTGATCGTGGTGAGCACCGACCTGTCGCACTATCTTTCCTACGAGCAGTCGCGCGCGCTCGACCGCACGACCGTCGCGCGCATCGTCGATCTGGAGAGCGACATCGAGCCCCACGAGGCATGCGGCGCATATGCGCTCAACGGCGCGCTGCGCGTGGCGCGCCGCCGTGGCCTGAAGGCGGAATTGCTGGACTTGCGCAATTCGGGTGACACGGCCGGTGACCGCCGCCGCGTCGTCGGCTACGCGGCACTGGCGCTGACACAGACCCGCAAGGGCGCGACTGTCGCCGATGACGACGAGGCGCAACTGGGCGCTGCGCTGCTCAGCCGCGCCCGCAATAGCATCGCCACAGCGCTGGGTTTCACGCGGGAGCCCGAACCGCATCATCCGGCGCTGCCCCGTACCGGCGCCACATTCGTCACGCTGCGTGACGCCACGGGCGCGCTGCGCGGCTGCATCGGCTGCCTGGAAGCGTCCGGCCGGCTCGACGACGACGTGCGCCGCAACGCAGCGCGCGCGGCCTTCGAGGATCCGCGCTTTCTACCGCTTCAGGCCCACGAATGGCACGGTCTGCAGGTCGGGGTTTCGCTGCTCGGGCCTTCGCAGCTGCTTCCGCCTGCCCGCACCCGGTTCGAGGCGTTGAGCCAATTGCAGCCGCACGTCGACGGCGTGATTCTCGAATGGCAGGGCCGCCGCAGCACCTTCTTGCCGCAGGTCTGGGAACAGTTGCCCACGGCGGAAGGCTTCATCTCGGCCCTGTTGGAGAAGGCCGGTCTGTCGCCGGGGTTCTGGGCCGAGGACCTCAGGCTGCACCGATACCGCGTGCGGCACTTTGCATCCGACGCCGTGGCGGAGGCAGCATGAATCCACGGGACGACGCGCTCGATTCAGTCCGCCCCGCACAGTGGTGGCACCGGCTCGATGACGGCCGGCTGAAGTGCGACCTCTGCCCGCGCGATTGCAAGCTGCACGACGGCCAGCGCGGACTGTGCTTCGTGCGGGCCCGCCGCGGCGACGAGATGGTGCTGACCACCTATGGCCGCAGTTCGGGCTTCTGCATCGACCCGATCGAGAAGAAGCCACTGAACCACTTCCATCCGGGAAGCCGCGTGTTCTCGTTCGGCACCGCGGGATGCAACCTGGCCTGCAAGTTCTGCCAGAACTGGGACATTTCCAAGAGCCGCGAGATGGACCGGCTGATGGACCAGGCGTCACCCGAGCGCATCGCCGATGTGGCCGTCGAGACGGGATGTCGCAGCGTCGCGTTCACCTACAACGATCCGGTGATCTTCGCCGAGTACGCCATGGACGCCGCCGATGCATGTCATGCGCGCGGCGTGCAGGCCGTGGCGGTGACCGCGGGCTACATCCACGCCGAGCCGCGGCGCGCGTTCTACGCCAAGATGGATGCGGCCAATGTCGACCTCAAGGCATTCACCGAGTCGTTCTACTTCCAGCAAACCGGTGCGCACCTGGCGCCGGTGCTCGAGACGCTCGAGTACATCCATCACGACACCCAATGCTGGCTGGAGATCACGACGCTGCTGATCCCCGGGCACAACGACAGCAGCCCGGAGATCGAGGCGCTCACGCGGTGGGTGGCCGACAAGCTCGGCTGCGACGTCCCTTTGCACTTCACCGCCTTCCACCCCGACTACCGGATGACCGACGTGCCGCCGACGCCGGCATCGACCTTGCGCCGCGCCCGCGAGATCGCGCTGGCGCAGGGCTTGCACCACGTCTATACGGGCAACGTGCACGACACCGAGGGCGGCACCACGTATTGCCCGAATTGCCGAGAGGCATTGATCAGCCGAGACTGGCACGAGATCCGGCGCTATGCGCTCGACGCGCATGGCGCGTGCCCTGCATGCGGCACGGCGATCGCGGGGCGCTTCGATGCGGCGCCCGAGCACTTCGGCCGACGGCGGATTCCTGTGCGCGTGGCTGTGTGACGGGGCGCGAGCGCCTTTGACTTCTTCCAGCGAAGAGCACAGACTCGAAACGCTATCGCGCCATCGCCCGGAACAGCAGGCAACGCACCCAACGGGTACACCGATTGCTGCGCCTGACTCCATCCATGAAGGGCTCCTGCGTGCAGGCCACGCTTGCAGCGCTCGACTGCAACAGCATGTCGCCCTAGATGAGCGTCCTCCTCTCCACCCTCATGACGGTCGCCGCCGCATCGACTTCGGCGCCGGCATCGTGCAATTGGGACCACCCGGGGCGCGATCCATTCATGAACGATCTTGCGCAGGCTGTCGATGTTTACAAGGACATCCCGGAGCCGATCCGCGACAAGCTGAAGCAGCGTCTCGAGCACCATGCCTTCGACGACCTGGTGGTGATCACGCGCGATGCCATCGAGGGTCAGGAGAGCTATGCGCCCGACATCACGTCGATGCAATTCGGTTCGGGAAAGGTCTGTGCGTCGGTGAGCCGAGCATCGTGGGACTCGTCCATGCAGGAGTCCGGGCTGGTGTACTGCGAACAAGGTTATTGCCTGCTCGTGCCAAGCGTGTGTCGCAACCTGAGCCGCATATCGCGATTGACTCCGGGGCCAGGACAGCCGACGCCCGAAACACCCGGTGAACTGGTCTTCGAGCCGCCCGGCGCCATCATGCCGCCGGGCGACGAACTGCAGCCACCCTTTCCCGGCGCGCCCGATACGTTCTTCGGGGAACAGCCACCGGTTTCCGCGCCTCCGGCAACGTCGCCTCCTGGCTGGAGCTGGCCGACCGGTCCTTTCTGGCTGTCTTCTGCACCTTTGCCCACGGGCCTGCTGCCGCCGGTGCTCGCGCTTCCGGCTGCGCCTTTGCTGCCTCCACCCGTGTCGGCCGTGCCCGAGCCAAGCTGCTCGGTGCTGCTTGGCGTAGGACTTGCCGTTCTCACACTCGCTCGGTCATTGCGGCGACGCGGTCGTCCGCATTCCAAGCGCGCATTTCGACTCTCCCCATAGGGGCTGGGCTGGCTCAGGCGCTCTCGGCGCTCTGGGCCACGACAGGCGGTCGGTTCTTGCGATACGAATTCTTCAGCGCGATCTTGCCGCCTCGAAAGGTGAAAAGATCACAGCCGTGAACTTCGACGCGGGTGCCGTCCGCACGCGTTCCCGTGAACGTCCATTCAGATACTGCCCTGTCGCCATGGACGACATGGCGGGCGTCGCCCCAATGCGCATCGGGGAAAACTGCCCAGACGTCAGCGAAGCCAGCCCGCACGGCCTCGCGGCCCGCGTACCGGGTGCCGCAGACATCCGGACCGGCAGAGGCTTCGAAGACGCAGTCATCGCTCATGAACGACATCAGCGCATCGGCATCGTGGCGATTCCACGCATCGGCAAAGGCCTGCAGGACTTCAATGGTGACTTCAGGTATCGCGTTCGACACGATCTGCTCCTCTCTCCTGGGTTGTTCAGTCGCCATCATCCCGGGCGCCCCACGTTGGAGCCTGGGAGCTTTGACGGGATGCGAGCGACGCTTGATACACGAGGTCGGCGCTCGCAAGATCCTCGACCGCAACCCCGACGGATTTGAACAAGGTGACCTCGTCCTCAGACTGGCGACCAGCGATGCGTCCGTCGAGGACTTCGCCGACCTCTGCGAAGATGGCTCCAGCCGCGATGACGTCGCCCGATTCACGCGAGGCGGCCTCCCGCGACTCGACATAGAGCTTCGCCATGCGCAGCATCTCGTCGTCGAGCTCTCGCCAGTCGGGGCGAGGTGCGCCCACGGCATTGACATGCGTACCCGGCGACAGCCATCGACCTGACAGGACCGGAACCCGCGAGGTCGTCGCCACCACGACGACATCGGCACCGCGCACGGCTTCTTCTGCCGATCGCGCCAGGATCAGGCCGAAACGCTCTGCGAACGCACCTGCGCTGCGCGGACTCCAGACGCGGACCTCGCGAAAGTTGCGAACCAGCCGCAGCGCTTCGAGATGGCTTCGCGCCTGAACGCCAGAGCCCAGAATGGCGAGGACCGCAGAGTCTTGGCGCGAGAGCGCCTTGGTGGCGGCGGCCGAGACTGCCCCGGTTCGCATTTCCGTGACCAGGCGCCCGTCCATCACCACGAGCGGCTCGCCATTGTCCGGTCGGAAGAGCGTGATCAGCGCATGGTGCGTCGGAACACCATGGTTGTCGGGGAAGAAAGTGACCAGCTTCGCTCCCAGTTGCCCATCGACATAGGCAGGCATGCTGCCCAGGAAGCCCCCATGCCTTGCGACCGGAACCATCACGCGTACAGGCTGCGCGACTTCGCCTGCCGAAAGCGCGCGCAGGGCGCGCTCCATGGCAGGGATCAGTGCCTTCATGTCAAGAAGTCGCCGCACTTCGGACTCATCCAGGAAAAGCATCGTCTTCCCCTTTGGGCGATTCACGCGCGCTGCACAGGCGTTCCGCCGTTCGGCGGTCAAGGATGTGTCAATGACATGCGAACCTAGCGGGTTCGCCAAGGGGAAAACTACCGAGCCAGGCGCGGCGGAGGATCCGTGTCTTGCCGATTTCAACTCGGAGACAAGATGGGCACGGGTGGAAACACTCGACCGCAATTGCGCCGAATTCAGCATGCCCAGGCCATTCCAGACTACGAGCAAGGCCGTCGCGCCCTCGAGCCCTGGCTGTTCGAGTAAGCTCAGGAGAGATGCGCCGCAGGACCATGCCGCGCTATTCAATTTGAGGAGATCGATGCAATGGGACAAATCGAAATCGCTGAATTGGAGAACCACCGCCATCAGATCGCGACCGATGTCGGCAAGCTGGTCGAGAAGTACCGCGCCATCTTCGACTGGGACGTGCCGGAGGTCGACCAGGCAGCGGCCGACCGGCTGATTCTCGGCGCGATACGCCAGGCGCTGGATGGTATCGAGCACGGCCTTGATCATTGACTCCACGGTCGACAGCGATGCGACCAGGCGGATGTCGTTTGCACCTCGGACGGTGGCGTCAGATACCGATCTGCAGGCCAACCTTCATCGTCTGCGCCACCGGTATGTGGTAAGCGGCGGTCACATCTTCGGTGTTGCTCGCCATGAAGACGAACAGCTGGTCGCGCCAACTGGCCATGCCATGGCGTTTGCGGCCGGCAAGCAGGTCCACATGGCCGATGAAGTAGTGGACCATGTCGAGCCGATCGCGCAGTTCCAGGCCCTCAGAGGTGGCCAGATCGGAAGGCACGTTGGGACCCTGCATGAAGCCATACCGCAACACGACGCGGCAGAAACCCAAATCGAGTCCAGTCAATTCCACGCGCTCGCTCAAGGGAATCTTCGGCACCGGTTCCACGACGACGGTCAGCAGGATGATCTTTTCGTGCAACACCCCGGTGTGACGGACAAGCTGTTGGAGCGCGGGCGGCGTCTGCTCGAGCCGACCGGTGAAGAACACCGCTATGCCGGGAACGCGGGGCACCTGTTCCTTCCCGATCCGCGCCAGGAAGGACTCCAGCGCAGGCGTGGTCGCTGCGATCTCGCGCGCCAGCAGGCCCGCGCCGGTGCGCCAGGTCGTCATCAGCGTGAACAGCAGCAGGCCGATCAATAGGGGCAACCAGCCGCCCTGCGGAATCTTGAGCATGTTCGAGCCCAGGAATGCGAGGTCGATCGACAGGAATGCGAGCAGGAACGCCAACGAGGTCGGCAGGCTCCACCCACCGCGCTCACGTGCGACATTGAAAGCCAGCACGGTGGTGATGGCCATGGTCGAGTTCACCGCGACGCCATACGCCGCCGCCAGGTTGCCCGAAGAGCGGAATCCGAGCACCAGGCCGATCGCGGCAATCATCAGGACCCAGTTGACCGAAGACATGTAGATTTGTCCGCGCGCTTCGGCCGATGTCTGCTCCACCAGCAGCCGCGGCAGCAGGCCGAGCTGGACGGCCTGGCGCGTCAGCGAATAGGCGCCTGTGATCACGGCCTGCGAGGCGATGCAGGTCGCGGCGGTGGCCAGCAGGATCAGCGGCACCAGGCCCCATGTCGGCGCAAGGTGGAAGAACGGGTGACCGCTGTGGAGGGGGTCGGCGAGCATCAGTGCGCCCTGCCCGAAGTAGTTGATCAGCAGCGCCGGCAAGACGAACGCGAACCACACCTGCCGGATCGGCTTGCGCCCGAAATGACCCAGGTCCGCGTACAGCGCCTCGCCGCCCGTGGTGACCAGGAACACCGCATACAACACCAGGAAGCCGCTCCAGCCATTGCCGAGAAAGAATTGGTACGCGTACCAGGGGTTGATGGCCAGCAGCACCTGCGGCGCCTGCCAAATGCCGTGCAGCCCAAGCAAGGCCAGGACGCTGAACCAGAGCAAGGTGACGGGACCGAACACCGCGCCGACCACCGCTGTCCCATGACGCTGGAACGCGAACAGCAGCACGAGGATCACGGCCGTGATCGGAATCACGAAGCTTTGCAGTCCGGGCGCCGCGACCTGCAGGCCTTCGACCGCGCTGAGGACGGAAATCGCCGGCGTGATCATCGCGCCGCCGTACAACATCGAAGCACCCAGGATGCCGGCCAGGATCAGCACGCGACGCCGCGTCTGGTCTTGATTGCGCTCCGGTCGCAGCAGGGCGAGCAGGGCAAAGGTGCCGCCTTCGCCGCGGTTGTCGGCCTGCAGCACGAAGGTCATGTACTTGAGCGAAATGACCAGCATCAGCGTCCAGAAGATCAGCGACAAGATCCCCAGCACGTTCTGCGGCGTCACGGGAATCGGGCTGTGGCCGAAGAAGCACTCCCGCAACGCATATATCGGGCTGGTCCCGATGTCGCCGTAGACGATGCCGAGCACGGCAAGGGCGATGACGGCCGCGGAGTCGCTGTGCGGCGCGGCCGCGATGGCCCGAGCGTGGGCTTGCTTCTGAGCGTCGCGGCCCGTGTCGGCTCCGGAGGATGAGGGCATGGCTTTGCTCCAGCGGGTGTCGGGCGCGCCGGTTATGTCTGCGCGGCAGGACGATAACAGCCCACCGCAAGCAACTGCGTCGACGGAGGACGGCGACGATCGCGAAATCGCGTCCAATCCCGCAGCCAAGCGGTCGCCAAGTTCATGCCTGCACGAAGGTCGTCACCCGCCTTGCGGTGCGCGCACGCAGCGAGCATTCGCGCAACGTGTCGGCCAGGGATTCGAGATTCGGGATGCCGAGGATCACCACCGTCTGGAAGCTCGGGTCCGACGAGCGCAGGTGCAGCAGGCATTGACCGACAAGGCGCATTCCCAGCGGCTTGTGCAGTTCGAAGTGATCGATTCGGAACAGTTCGACGTTCTCCTTGATCTTGGAGAACAGGCCACGCTCGATGCGCACGCGTTGGGTCGTGACTTCGTAGTTCGTGGAGATGCTGCGGAGCCAGTACACCAGGTAGGCGATGCCGAGCGTGACCACCACGATCACCCATTGCCAGCCGCTGTAGATCACGACCGGGTGGCCGGTGAACAACGGGCGCTCGGTCTCGGCTTCCTTTGCCGCCGCGAAGGCGAGCAGGTCTGCGTTGCAGAACCGGCACTTGATGGCCGCCGCCTTGATGGTTTCCCCGCAGACCGGGCAGACTTTCGTGTCGTCGCTCATACGGTGTTCCCTGTTGGTATCGAAAGAGCCGGCGTCCGGCATGGCCTCGTGCAAAGCGAACGTGCGGCCTGAGGATCAAACATGCCCACGGAACCGCAGTTCGACGGATTGGCGGCATCAATTCCCCTGATCACTTCTTGGAGCCGATTGCCTCAACTTTCCTTCTGCCTGCTTCGTGGCTTCTTCGACAGCTTCAGCCTCCGTTGCGAAGCTGCCCTCGAACTCCAACGCCAGCGGCTCGTGAGTGGCCGTGCTCGTGACTTTCGCCACCGGCTGCCATGACCCATCAGGTCGTTGCCTGCCTCCGGGCTCCACGTGGAAGCCTTCGAACATGAATCCAACATCCATGACCTCTCTCCTGAGCTGATCAGCGTGGAGATCCAGCTCGTCGCCGCAGCCGGCAAAGAATACGACCAGCGCCGTTGCCCATGCGACATATCCATCTCATGCAATTGTCATCGCGCGCGTGCATGCTCTGCGACAGCGTCCGGAACGCGTAGTATCGTTCTGACAGGCAGACGACGGCGAGCGGTATGCGGTGGCGAACGCAACCTGAAAGCGAGCGACACGAGCATTCGAGCGCCCGCAGGACAACGGAAATGGGAAGGTCGGCAGATCCATGGCCTGCGACATCCCGCGCGATCGACTGAGGGCGCAAGACGGGTGCGGTCTTCAGGCCGCCTGGTGACGTCGCCACTCTGCCGGCGTCTGCCCGACGGCGCGCTTGAAGGCGCGGCTGAACGCGGCTTCCGATTCGTAGCCCACCGCCTGTGCGACCGCGACCAACTTCGATCCTGGCTGCGCGAGCTCGTGCGTCGCAAGCTGCATGCGCCATTGCATCAGGTATTGCATCGGCGGCTGGCCGACGAAGTGAGCGAAACGTTCGGCCAGCACGGAACGCGAAGTGCCGGCCTGCGCCGCCAGCGCATCGAGCGTCCAGTGTCGCGCCGGCTCGCCGTGCAGTGCGGCCAGCGCGCGCGCAACCAGCGGGTCGTGCAGTCCGGCCAGCCACCCGGCAGGCGCGCCCGCAGTGGCCTCGAGCTGACGCCGCACGACTTCGACGAACATCAGTTCGGCGAGCCGCAGCAGCACACCGCGCGTGCCTTTCGCGCTGTCGCGCAGTTCGGCGATCGCGAAGTCGATCAGCGGCTGCATGCGCGCGCTGCCAGGCGTCCCGGCGCGCAAATGAATCATTGGCGGCAGCGCCGCGAGCACCGGGTTGAACGGCCTGGACCTGCAGCCAAGAAAGCCGCAGATGAACTGCGTGCGCAGCGCACCACCCGCACCCGCGTTGACCGTCGTCGGCATCTCGCCGGCAGCCATGCAGCGAAAGAAATCGACCGCCTGCTCGTGCCCATAACTATCAGGCGCATCTGCGGGCTCGGCCAGAAAGTACGCGTGGCCTTGCGGCACGACGAGCACGTCGCCGGTCTCGAAGCGTTCGGGCGCCGAACCGCGCAAGCCGGCCCAGCAACTGCCCTGCGTGACGACGTGATACGAGATCAGCTGCTGCGCCGAGGGCAGCACGGCCGGGCGAAACGCTTCGGCCGGCGGCGCCCACGTCACCCACGGCGTCGTCGCATCGACCAGGAACAGCATCGACCCGGTCAGTCGTACCGAGCCGAGCACGTCGGACAGCACATCGACGCCGGACGCTGCAGCAGCCGGTTCGGACGGACGATCATGGCCTTCGTTCATTGCACGGTCGATGCTACGCGCATGGCAATCACCCGCAGGAGGATCCCCTCATGAACCCCGCAACAGCCGTCGACCCGTCAGCCGGCGCAGCAGCGCTCGACCGTCACCTCGCCGCGTTCGCTCGGCACGACATCGACGCCATCATGGCCGACTATGGCGAAGACTCCGTCTTCGTGGCCCCGCTTGGCGTGTTCGAGGGCAAGTCGGCGATCCGTTCGCTGTTCGAAGGCCTGTTGGCAGAGTTCTCCGCACCCGAGACCACGCTGACCCTGCAGCATCGGCAAGTGGTGGGACCGCTGGTCCATGTCACCTGGTCTGCCGAAACACCGGCAAACCGTTACTCGTTTGCCACCGACACGCTGTTCGTCGTTGACGGCCTGATCCGTTGGCAGACCTTCGCCGCCGCGATCACACCGAAATCAAGGCCGAGGACGAGGCCATGAACACCCCTGCCAGCGTCAATCCGGCCGAGGTCTACGAACAATTCTTCGTCCCCGCACTGTTCGCACAATGGGGTGCGCGCGTCGCCGCTGCGGCGCAGGTCGGGCCTGGCGAGCACGTTCTCGACGTCGGCTGCGGCACCGGGGTGCTGGCCATTGCCGCGGCTGAAAGAGCGTTGCCGTCGGGCCGCGTCGTCGGCCTGGACGCCAGCGAGGAGATGCTCGGCGTCGCGCGACGCAAGTCGAGCGCCGTCGAATGGGTGCGCGGCAAGGCCGAGGCGCTGCCCTTTGATGACGCGAGCTTCGACAAGGTGCTCAGCCAAGTCGCGTTGATGCTGTTCGAGCAGCCGTCACGTGCGCTTGCGCAGATGTGGCGCGTGCTGCGCCCGCGCGGTCGGCTGGCGGTGGCCGTTCCGGACCGCCTGGAGAACTCTCCCGGCTACCTGGCGTTGACCGAACTGTTGCATGACCTGTTCGGCAGCGCCATCGCCGATGCGATGCGGCCGCCCTTCGCACTCGGTGACGAAGCCCGGTTGCATGCGCTGTTCGTCGACGCGGGCGTCGTCGATGTCACGATCACGACACAACACGGAACGGTGCGCTTCGCGTCGATCGACGCGATGATCAGCACCGAACGCGCCTGCGTTTGGACCCTCGGCGGACTGCTCGACGCCGATCAGTTCGCGCTGCTGCGCCACCGTGCGCAGCAAGACCTGGCGGCGTTCGCGCCGGCCGACGGGGGCGTCGCATTCGACATGCCGATGCACGTGGTCACCGCCCACAAGCGTTGAGGCTGCTCGAGCGCGTCTTCCATTTGACCCCTCGCGGCGCTCCAACTGTGCGCGCGCCATCGACAGCAGTTGCTCCAGCAGCGCCTGGATGCTGAGCGCGGCCACCGGTGAGCGAAGTTCGTGGACAGCGTTGGCGACAAAGCGCCGCTGCTGTTCGAGCGTGGTCGCGAGTTCGCCCACCAGCCGACGGATCTCGCCGGTCGAGTTGCGTGCAGTGCTCGCCAGTCTGTCAGCAGACCTCCAAGACCAACCGTTCCAGCTTGCCGACACGGGAAAGCGGGTCCGTGACCAGTGCCGCGAGGCGGGGCATGCCATCAGCCGCGCTGACGTGAGCTTCGTCCTCAAGGGCATCGTGCTCGGAGGCCATCCCTTTGGCGAAGGGGCCGACGATCCAAAGACCCTCGCTCAACGGTTCATCGACAGCGTGCTCGAACTCAGGCGGCGGGAGCAACTGCCTCTCGACGAATCCCAGGTTGCCCAGGTCCGTGCGTGGGCGGAACGCGCAACTGCGTCCTGAGTCACTCCGTCGAAGCCAGCTCTTTCAGCGCACCAGCGCCTTGATGCGCGCCCATAGCGCCGCCTTCGACACGGTGGTCATCGCCATCGCCTGCATGCACTGGTCCAGTCGATGCGGTCGCACACGCAGCTGCTCCACGGCGCTGGCCAAGTCGGCGGCCACGCTGTCGCCGTAGGCGCCCTGGGCCTTGGCGACGGCCTGCGTCATCAGCGCCTTGGATGGCGCCATCATCGCCAGGTCGATGAGGTCACGGCTCATCACGGCATCGTCGCGCCAGCGGTCGGAATTGGCCAGCAGTTTGCACGTGGCCATGTCCAGCGGCGTGAGCGTGGCCACGCCGCACTGGCCATCGTCCGGACCGGGGGCTTCAAGATCGATCCGGCCCTCGAGCACGATCTCGAACTTGATGTCGACACCGTCGACCTTCAGCATGGTGCGGATGCCGTACTGGTCCGCACGTACCTCGCGGGCCTGGCTCAGCGCATGGCCGCGTCGGGTGATGCCACGCATGCCGTCAGGACCGGTCAAGCGCTGGCGCAGCTGACGATAGCCCTCGACCTTGGAGACCAGGAAGTCGATGTCGACCGATTCGCGATATTCGCCGTAGCGAAGCGCCATGGCAGTGCCGCCACCGAAGAGGCAGACGTTCGCCGCCAGCACTTCAGCATCCAGTGCCTCCAGGATCGCCGCGATCCGACGGTGATGTGGCCGCTCAAACAAGCAGTCGCCCTCCGCCCAATTGATCCATCAGGGCCTGCAGCAATGCACGCTCGGCCGGGTCCATGCGGGACCGGTCGATGTGCCGCCAGTTGCGTTCGTACAGGTTCAAGGCGTCAGCGGGGCTGAGTTCGTCCACGTCGTGCAGTTGCCAGGCCAGACGCTTGAGTTGCGGGAAATCCGCCAGCCGCACGCGCTGCGGCAGGCTGGCGATGTCGGCAGTGGCCGGGGGTGCCTGCGGATCGCGAAGCTCCAACTGGAGCCCCACGGCATCGATGGCGCTCAGGTACGCTCCCATGGTCACCGAGGGCTCGCCGCGCTCGATGCGGTGCAGGGTCACCCGTGACATGCCTGCGGCCTCCGCGGCCACCGTGGCGCTGACCTTCTGACGTTCCCGATGGGCACGTATGCGCTCGCCCAAGGCCCTGAGGCGGATGGCAAGAACGTCGCCTACGGGTGGCGCTTTAGCTGGCATTGTGCTTCCCATTCTATACATCCGAGCGTCTCTGTACAGAATGAGGATCGCATTTCGCCCACTGTCAACGACAAGAACCAGGCCCACCAAGTCGAGTTGCCGACCTCAGCGCTCCCTCTGCTGCTCGTTGAGTTGTCCGCCGCCTCTTACGTCGTCAGTTCGGCATGCACGGGCACTACCTTGACGGCGTTGCCCTCGGCCACTCGAGGCGTGATTCCTTGTTGGCTTTCTCCGGTCTCCCTGCGCCGCGCCCCGCAAGAGGGATGCGCCGCGAATGCAATCCTCGATTCCTGCGAGTTCGCCTCGCAGTTCGACGAAACCCAACAGCTTCAACGAATCGGCTGGCGCCATCTGTCGTACGCCGCGCACTTGCGGCGATGGGTCATCGGCTGAGGGAACCCGGCCTCAGGAACTGGGCTTCGAACTCCATGCGCTCGTCCGCCGTCAACATCGTTCTGTGCATGCCTTCCAAGATGGAGCATATACAGCCAATTCAATGCTTCAGCGGAAACTAGCGGCGGCTCGCGGCCGCGGCCAGTGCGACATTCGTCGGGTTGCGCTGCAGGAAGCTGTCGCGAAACGATTCTGGCACATTGGGGAGCGCGACCTGTCGAATCCATCGCATTCCCTGGGCAAGCGCCATCATCGCTTCGTCGCTCGCGCCGCGGGCATCGAACACCTGGAACGCGATCCACCATGCGTCGGGCAGGTACATGTCTGCCGGCGCCACGGTGTCGAGGGCCGGCAGCACGACGCGCAAGTGCGACGCAGCCTCGAGGGTGCGGCCGGCACGATGCAGGCACAGCGCGCGCAGCAGCTTGGCGCGCATCGCCACGCCGCCGAACTCCAGGGCCTCGGCCATCTGCACAACCTCGTCGCACTGGTCGACGGCTCGTTCCGCTTCCAGACGCTCGGCCCGATCGAGCAGCGTGTGCATACGTATATGAGGATCGATGCCGGGGCCCAAGATGTCGAGGGCGGGTTGCAGCGCGGCTTCGCCGCCGGCCTGGCCAAGGGCCCGCTCCAGTCTCGCGGTCAGCGCCGCGGCGCGCGCCCGTACCGACTCCACCGGCGAAGCCTCATAGCCGAGCGCCCGGCGCGCGCGTGCGAACTGGCCCAGCTGCATCAGCAGGCACACCTTCTGGTTGTTGGCCACCGCGATCCAGGTGGTCTGGCGGTCGCGCTCGAACCGTGAAATCGCCGCATCGATCCGCTCGAGCGCTTCGCCGTAGCGCCCGAACATGCCGCAGTACAGACCCACATACGCCTCGACGACGCCGCCCGAGGGCCCGTCCGTCATGCCGAGCTGGATCTGGATGGTCAAAGCGCGCTGTGCCAGCTCCAGCGCCTCCTGCGCGTTGCCGAGGTTGCCCTTGACCGTGGCGAGATTGGTAGTGAGGGTGGCCAGTTCGGCCAGGTCGCCGATGGCGCGTGCGCCTTCGATCGCGCGCTCGAGCGCAAAGGCCGTGGGGCGAAGCCGTCGCGCGGCGTTGAGCACGTAGGCGTAGTCGGACCAGAAATGGGCCTTGTGCTCCATGCTGCCCTCGCGCTCGACCACCTCTTGGAAAGGCTCGATGACGGCCAGCGCTTCGGTCGCGCGCGAACCCTGCGCCAGGCCGACCGCATGCAGACGTGCGGCTTCGAAGCGCGGCCAGGGGGAGTCGAAGTTGCGGGCCAGCTCGCTGGCGTGGACGGCAGCAGCCACGCCGGTCGGATGGTCGGCAGCCATCAGTGCCGCCGTCGCGCGCGCCGTGAGCGCGGTCACGCGCTGGCGGTCGGTGCGCGCCTGCGACAGCAGCGCATCGATCACCCCGTGCGCGTGAGAGACCCCTTGCACGACGATCAGCGCGGGAACGCTTTCGCAGCCCGCATCGAACGATCGATCCAAGGCACCCGCGCGATCGAAGCACCTGCGCGCCTCCTGCCAGTGTTCGACTTCGTGGCCTCGCTGCGAAGCGGCCTGCGCCTGGCGCGCGGCCGCTACATAGGCATCGCCCGCCAGCACCCATTCCTGCGCGCCGGCCCAATGCGGCGCGATGCTCGCCGGCTTCGCGCCCTGCGCCACGAGGAAGTGTGCGATGCGCCGATGCAGAAGCCGCGCGATAGGGGGCGGAACGGACGCGCGCGTGGCCTCGAAGATCAAATCGTGCGCAAAGGCGCCGTCGCGGATCACCAGGGCCGATTCGAGTTCGCGCCACGGCTCGGCGATGTCCAGCGGATGCGCCTCGAGCACCACCACCGCGAGGTCGGCCGTGAAGTTCGCTTCGGCAAGGGCCGCAATGCGGGCGAGCTTGAGCGCCTGTGGCGACAGCTGCAACAGGCGGCGCTCGATGAGGGCGCCGACGGTGTTCGGCTGCGGCAGCCGGTCGGCCTTGCGCGACACGCCTCCCAGGACCATGTCCTTCAACGTCTCGAGCGCGAACATCGGGTTGCCGCCGGTGTGCTTGAACAGCGCCGGCGCGAGATGCGTCGCGTCGAGCTCGGACAGTGCCAGCGATTCGATCAATTCGGTCATCTGCGCGAGGTTCAAGGGACCCAGGGCGATCGACTCGACGCGGCGGGCTTCCACGAGGGCGGCATGCAAGGCTGCAGTCGCCGCGCCGGATTCGGCGGCGCGCTGCGCGAGTCCCCAGTTCAGCATGGACAGGGCCTCGGTCTGCATGAGCGATTGCAGAAACTCCAGGCTCGCCTTGTCGGCGAAATGCAGGTCGTCGACGATGACAGCGCCCAGACCCGTCCGCAGCGATTCGGTCATCGTCGCCTCGACCGCGCGCTGCAGCAGCAGCCGCTGCGCTTCGCCTGCCAGCGCGCAGGGGTCGCCGAGTTCGGGCAGCACCAGCGCGAGAGCCCGGCGGCGGTCGTCGTCATCGACGGCGGCATAGCGTTCGAGAACAACTCGCAACAGACGCGCCAGGACGGCGTAGGCGACGCCGTCGTCACCGGGACGCGCCTGAATCACGACGACCTGGCCCCCCTGAGTCGCGAAATCCTGCAACAGGCGAGTCTTGCCGATGCCGGCCTCGCCCTTGAGCACGAACACGCGCTGGGCGCTCCACGCATCGGCCATCGCTGAGAATTCGGCCGTACGTCCGACCATTCGCGGCGGACGCAACGAGACTCGTCGGCACGACGGCGCGGCGAACGGGCAACGACGATGCTCCGCGTTCGATCGTGGACAGCAGCTCGATCGTTTCGGCCGAAGGGCGCGATCCGAGCTCGTCCTTCAGTTGCCGCTCGAATTGCTCGAACACTTCGACGGCGGCACTGCAATCACCGCGCAGATAGTGCAGGCGCATCAGTCGGCGGTGGGCGTGTTCCGAAAGCGGATGGCTGTCGGCAAGGCGGGCGGCATACACGAGGCCGCGGACGATCGCGCCGCTCGAGGCGCAGTGCTCTGCGGCCGCGGCCAAGGCCGCATCGCGCTCTTCGCGCCAACGTGCGCGAGCCTGAGCCAGCCATTCGGCCAGTCGAGGCAAGTCGTCGAACGAGAGGTCGCCGAGCAACTCCTCACCACCCGCGGTCGGATCGCTGGCGATGAGCGCCAACGTGGAGCCCAGGTCGGTGTCGATGCCAGGTTCCAGTTGCAAAGCGCCGCCCGTCGCGACCACACTCGTGCCGCACTCGCGGCGCAGCCTGAACAGCCGCTGGCGCAGATTGGTGTCGGCCTTGCGAGACTCCACGTCCGGCCAGACCAGCGCGCCGACGCGCTCGGCTGCCAACGGCCCGTCGAGTGCCACGATCGCGAGCAATGCTGCATCCTTTGGAGACAGTCGCACGGCGACGTCCGGCTGCCGTTTCGCGAGCCTGGGCAGCCCGAGCAGCACGAGTTGCCAGCCCTCGTGTTCGACCGCGTTGGACACCTTGAGCCTGGTGTGTGCCGGCATCGTCGTCCCCTCAATGCCATACCGTCCCGCGCGACGGGGCCGCGGCATCCGAAAGGCATGACGGATTGTCTTTTAGACGCGCTGCCGTTACCAGCAGGTTACTGGCCCTCGTGATTGCTTCCGCGTCCGGCGCGGGCGGTAACGGCGCGGTAACGGCCGCTGACTAGATTCGCTTCGGGCCCTCCTCTCCAACCGCCATCACCGAAGGAAACGCATATGGGCTTCAACGTGCAACAGAACGGAGGTAATCCGTATGCCAAGCTGGACAGGAGCGTCGTGGTCGGCATGCTCAAGTTGACCGGTTCGAGGGATCCTGATGTGCTGCACATGCAAAAGCAGGCACTGCTGCAGCGTGCCAAGCGGCTGCGGCTGTACGGCATCCTCAGCATCGTCACCGGCATCATCAGCACGCTCACCCTCTTGCTGGCGATCTTCGGCATTCCACTGACCATCTTCGGCGCGTGGACGTGCCTACGCGCCTCGCGCAACATCGCGGCCGTCGAGGCCGGATGGACAGACTATCTCGGCATGCCGGCGGCTTGAGTTCTCTCCGCCTCATGGGAGCGCGCAATGAAATCGACTTCGTTCTCGACCATGATCCTGGCAACGGCGTTCGGTTTCGGCGGCGCACTGGCGCAAGAGCATGGCTCGGTGCCAGGGGCCATCCCCGACCCGTCCACCTACAAGGGAAGCATGGAGTTGCAGCGCCCGCAGCCATCGCCCTGGGGGCAGCCCTCGGCCGGTCCGGCCGCGCCGCCTGCACAGGCCGGCGGCGGCGGTGGCGGTGGCTCAGCCGCAGCCGCGGCAGCATCGTGGCGAACGGCTCGGCGTGTGTCGGAGAAAAGTAACCCGCTCCTGGGCCACTGGCGGCTGGTGGGGGTAGACATGAGTGCCGCACCCAACCTCGGTCCCTTGGCGGGACTGTTCGGCCCGGAAATGGCGGCGACGGCCAAGCAAATGGCCAGTTCGATCCATGGGTCGAGCTGCCGCAACCTGTTCGGGCCGGGTCTGGTCGACTTCCGTCCGAAGGCGCTCGTCAATCTCGGCCCCGACGGCAGTGAACGTGCTGCGATGGCCGCCGAGTACCGCACCGACGGCAAGGCCATCGCTGTGCTGTCGAACGAGCCGACGTTGCCGGGGTTGTATGTCTTCGACGTCCACGGCGATCGGGCCGTTGCGCGCGTGCTCGGATGCAGCTTGCAGCGCGCTGGCGCTGCTGGCGCGCTGGCGAGCCACGGGAGGACCGATTCCAGCGGCGCGCAGGATTCGCCCACAGCAGGTCTCGGCAATGGCGCGGCCCTCGTTGTCACCGCCGGCCTGCAGGCAGGCACCGGGGTACAAGTCCCGGTGGCCGGAGCCAGCGTGTTGCTGATGTCGCGCAGCCTCGACGAGGCACTGGCCTCTGCGGGTCTTCGCGAGCCGACACCGTTGAAGGCATGGATCAGCGCCTGCCAAACCAGAGCGCCGGCGTGTCAGCTTGGCATGCAGGCCATGGTCGCGAACCCTGCCGGCATGGGCAGGACCGATGCCAAGGGCCACCTTGCCTTCGCGCACCTGCCCGCCGGTCGCTTCTACGTGCTGTCGTTCGCCGCCGCGGGTGACCAGCGTCTGATGTGGGACGTGCCGGTGGACCTGAAGACCGGATCGAACGCCGTCTCGCTGGGCCGCCACAATGCCATTCGACCGCCGGTATGAGGTTGCCCGATACCAGGCGGTCTCCGCTGTGACCGCGTCGGGCACCGCCTCGAAGCTGTCTGCGAACACAAAGCACAGCGACGCGTGGAACACTGCCAAGCCGACCAGCGAGATCGGCAGTCAATAGAAAGTGCCTGGCGACCAGGGAGATCTATTGCCCGAGTTGTTCGGCAAGCCCGATGAGAATCCCTTCGGGTCCCCGGATGTAGCAGAGCCGGTAGACATCGCGGTAATTGACGACTTCATCGACCACCGTCGCACCGAGCTTGCTGAGTCGGGCGAGAGTGTCGTCGAGGTCCTCGACGGCGAACATGACGCGCAGGTATCCCAACGAGTTCACCGGCGCTGCGCGGTGATCGGACGCGATGGCGGGCGCGTCGAAGCGCGAAAGCTCGAGGCGGCTGTGGCCGTCTGGGGTGCGCATCATGGCGATCTCGACGCGTTGCCCTCGCACGCCAGTGACGCGGCCGGCCCATTCGCCGTCGACGGGCATGCGGCCTTCGAGCGTCAGGCCAAGTTCGACGAAAAACTCAATGGCGGCATCGATGTCTTCCACCACGATGCCGACGTTGTCCATTCGCTTGACTGTCATGCCGTCTCCTTGCCGTCCGGATGGTAGTAGACGGCCCAAGCGTCGCGGACGAGCAGCCGCTTTGCACGCGAACCGCTCCGCTTGAAGGCAGCGTTCGCTCCTGGCCGGGACCGCGAGTAACAGGCGGCCGCGGTGGCTGCTGCCGCCGGCGGGTGCTGCGGTGCTGCGGGTCGAACGACAGCTTCCTCAGTCACTCGCCGGCGAGAGTCGACCCGCGAGAGTCATATGACGCGTCGAAGTGCAGCGCTGAGCAGCCGTTCCGACGCAGCGTCAACGCTACGCGGCCTTGAGCAAGAACTCCGCTTTCACCGCATCGAACGGAAACTCGAACGCCCGCCTCGACGTCGGCTGTCCGGCAGACTGATCCTGTATGCGGCTGCCCAGGTCATTGACGGGGTATCGGCACGGCCATCTTCGATGCGAAGCGATGGCTCAGAATCCAGGCCAACCCATTGGCTCGGCCCTCGATGCATCCACCCCGCCACAGCGAGCTGTGCTCACACGCGCAGGCGGGTGAACTCGAATTTCGGAACCTTTGGATGCCACATGCGTGAACTTCGTCCGGTGCCTTCCATTTGCCCCCATGAGCGCTAACAAGACCGATCAGGCCCCGTCCCACCGGACTTCACTGACCGCAGTGGGCGGCCGTGCCTTCGGCGCGATCCCACCATCGGCCCTGGTGCTCGTCGGCATCGTTAGCGTTCAACTGGGTTCGGCGTTGGCCAAGCAATTGTTCGACGCAGTGGGAAGTCTCGGTGCGGTCGCGTTGCGACTGTCATTCGCGACGGCGGTGCTGATGATGCTGTGGCGACCGTCACTGCGCATGAATCGTCGCGCGTGGACAGTGGTGCTCTGCTACGGCGTGATTCTTGGCCTGATGAATTTGTGCTTCTACCTGGCCTTGGCCCGGATTCCACTGGGGATCGTGGTCACCATCGAGTTCCTCGGCCCGCTCGCGGTCGCCCTGGCCGGGTCGAGGCGATGGATGGACGTCTTCTGGTCTCTTCTCGCAGGAGGCGGTGTGGCGCTGCTGATGGAGGGACGTGGCGAACTCCATCTTGCAGGTTTTCTATTCGCACTTGCCGCAGGAGTCTTCTGGGGTTTGTACATCCTGGTCGGCGTGGCGTTGGGCCGCCATACCGCGCAAGGCAATGGGCTCGCGCTGGGAATGCTCGTTGCGGCATCTGGTGGTCGTGCCATTTGGCGTCATTGACAGCGGAGCAGCACTGCTTCAGCCCTGGATTCTCTTGGCCGGCCTCGGCGTGGCACTGTTGTCGTCGGTGATTCCGTACTCGCTCGAGCTGGAGGCATTGCGCAAGATGCCACCGCGCGTGTTCGGCATCCTGATGAGTCTCGAACCAGCGATGGCGGCCCTCATTGGCCTCATCGTGCTCCACGAGACGCTGAACTGGTCGCAGTGGATTGCGGTGCTGTCGGTGGTAGCTGCTTCGGCGGGCGCCACGCGCGCAGCTCAGCCCGACGTCTGAGCCTGCGGACGAGTTGAAGTATTACGGATCCCGCGCCGCGCAGCCAAGGCGGGTGCGCGCGTTCCTCGATCTGGCAATCCAGCGGCTGGCCGACAACCCTGCGTTCATGCTGAGGCCGACGGAGCTGGGAGCCGGGGTGCGTGCGCCGACGAGTCACGACTGCAGGTGCGCGATGAGATACCTTGCCCTTTGGGAAGGTCGCTGTGGTCGCTATGCAACTTCCGACATTCGGTCTCGCGGGTCGAATCTCAGCAGCGACCCGGACCGGTCACTCGACGATACACGCTAAGAAGAATTGCCGACATTCGTCGACGGTGAGCTTCCAGGGTTAACACCGAGCACGGACTGTCGAACGTCCGGCCCGTGCATCGTCGTAACTTGCCGGCTGATTCCATAGTCGCAAACACAAGGAGCACAGCATGACCAAGTACCTGATCTCGTTTCCCAGCGCCGCGATGGTCATCCCACAGGGGGAGTTCCAGGCGGTGGCCGACGCCGCACACGCGGTGATCGCGGAGGCCAAGGCCGACGGCGTCTACGTCTTCGGCGGTGGGATCAACGAGGACCTGGCGCCCGTCAAGGTGACGGCGCACGGCTCGGTGGTCGAAGGCACCTACCCGGAAACGCGGCGGATCGAGGGCGGGTACACGATCCTTGAATTGCCCTCGCGGGAGGCGGCGGTGGCATGGGCCGCGAAGATCGCGGCGGCGTGTCGGTGCGATCAGGAACTGCGCGAGTTCATGTACGACCCGATGTCGTGACAAGAGGCATAGCCTGGAGGGCGCGTGCATGCGAGTGGACGCACAGTCCCGCAGGCGGGCGCGGTGCTTCGGCCAAGCCGCGCGAATCAGCGCCTGCCAAAGGCACGTTAATCCGCCGCGCTTGCACGCCCTGGACCGCGTCCGCCACCGTTACGCCAAAGCCTTTGCTTCGTCACCATCGTCTGCGGAGAGACGCTCTGTGTCGAGCCGCTCCATGTTCTCGAGGATCTTGAGCAGATAGTGCAGCGTGTGCGTGACGTCATTGACCGAGAAGTCGGCCAGGATCGCGTCGTAGTAGCCGTGGATCTTGGGCAAGGCGAGGTCTTGCCACACATGGCGTCCCGAGTCCGTCATGGTGACCACGCGTGATCGGCGGTCCTGCCCACTCGCAGCGACGGTCACATGCCCGTCGCGCTCCATGCGGCTGATCAGGCCCGAGAGGTTCTGCCGGCTCACCATCAGGTAACGGGCCAGATCTCCGATGCTCATGCCGCCCTGCGACTTCTCGCGCGACAGGGCGCCCAAGACTGCCCATTGCTGCGTTGTCAGCCCTTCTTCCTCGACAGCTCGGGTGCCCGTTTTATGCAACATATTTGCGCACTGATAAAGCCGAAAGAACAACCTATTGGCAAGATCAAGCTTGGTGTTCAGCGTCGAGTTCATGGGGTTTTCCACTAGTTTGCGAGGGAAAAAGCCGCTTGAGATTGTCCGCTGCCTAGCCTATAGTTGCGTCAATACATTGACGTATCTGAGCAAGCGGGTACGACACATGTTCACTCAATCGACCCACTTTTGCAACGGAGAGCCCCATGAGCCAGCGATTCGACAACAAGACCGTGATCGTCACCGGAGGTGGCGGCGGCATCGGCGGTGCCACCTGCCGTCGGTTCGCCGGCGAAGGCGCATCGGTCGCCGTGTTCGACCTCAACCTGGACGCCGCCGAGAAAGTCGCCGCCGGCATCCGGGCCGAAGGTGGCCGCGCGCGGGCCTTCCGCTGCGACATCACCGACCGCGCCAGCGTCGATGCCGCACTCGTTGAGGCGGAGAAGTCGCTAGGCACCATCGACGTGCTGGTCAACAACGCCGGCTGGGACGTCTTCAAGCCGTTCACGAAGACCGAACCTGCGCAGTGGGACAAGCTGATCGCGATCAACCTGACCGGCGCGCTACACATGCACCACGCGGTGCTGCCCGGCATGGCCGCGCGCAAGAAAGGCCGCATCGTCAACATCGCGTCGGATGCGGCGCGTGTCGGCTCCTCGGGCGAGGCGGTGTACGCGGCCTGCAAGGGTGGCCTCGTTTCCTTCTCCAAGACCATCGCCCGCGAGCACGCCCGCCACGGCGTCACCGTCAACGTCGTTTGCCCCGGCCCTACCGACACCGCGCTCTTCGCTGAATACAAGGAAGGCGCCGGCAACCCCGAAAAGCTGATGGAAGCGTTCACGCGCTCCATTCCGCTCGGCCGCATCGGGCAGCCCGACGACCTGCCCGGCGCGATCCTCTTCTTCGCCAGCGAAGACGCCGCCTTCGTCACCGGCCAGGTGCTGAGCGTATCCGGCGGCCTGACGATGAACGGCTGACCCCAGCCACCCCAACCCCTGGAGATTTTCGACATGGACTTCCAAGACATCCTCTACGAGATCCGCAACGGCGTGGCCTGGATCACCATCAACCGCCCGGACAAGATGAATGCCTTCCGCGGCACGACCTGCGACGAACTGATCAAGGCACTGAACAAGGCGGGCTATGACCGCAACGTCGGCTGCATCGTGCTCGCCGGCGCCGGCGAGAAGGCCTTCTGCACTGGCGGCGACCAGTCTGCGCACGACGGCAACTACGACGGCCGCGGCACCATCGGCCTGCCGATGGAGGAACTGCACACCGCGATCCGCGACGTGCCCAAGCCGGTGATCGCCCGCGTACAGGGCTTCGCCATCGGCGGCGGCAATGTGCTGTGCACGATCTGCGACCTCACCATCTGCTCCGAGAAGGCGATCTTCGGCCAGGTCGGCCCGAAGATGGGCTCGGTCGATCCGGGCTACGGCACCGCCTTCCTCGCCCGCGTGGTGGGCGAGAAGAAGGCGCGCGAGATCTGGTACCTCAATAAGCGCTACACCGGCGCCGAGGCCGTCGCGATGGGCCTGGCCAACGCCTGCGTGCCGCACGAGCAACTCGACACGGAGGTCCAGCAATGGGCCGAGACAATTTGCGAGCGCAGCCCGACGGCCATCGCGATCGCCAAGCGCAGCTTCAACATGGACACCGCGCACCAGAGCGGCATCGCCGGCATGGGCATGTACGCGCTGAAGCTGTACTACGACACCGACGAGTCGCGCGAGGGCGTGAATGCGCTGAAGGACAAGCGCAAGCCCGACTTCCGCAAGTACGCCAAGTAGGGCCGGGCCGCGACCGGCCATCCGATTCCCCACGCAGCGACGGGCGCCCTGACGAAGTGCGGCCTGACGCGACCACGGCAGGAGACGAGTTCATGAATCCCTATCTTGACGAAGACCTTGTCAGCCTCGGCGACCACGCGCGCCGCTTCGCGACCGACCGCATCGCCCCGGGCTTCCTGGAGCGCGACAAGACGCGCGTGCTCGACCGGGCGCTGATGCGAGAGATGGGCGAGATGGGCTTCATCGCGCCGGAGCTGCCCGAGCGGTTCGGCGGCCAGGGCATGGGCTGCCTGGCAGCGGGCGTCATCCATGAGGAGGTCGCGCGCGCGGACCTGAGCATCTCGTACATCAACCTGCTCGCGTCGCTGAACGGCCAGATCCTCGCGCACCACGGCCAGCTCGAGGTCGTGAAACCCTGGCTGACGCGCCTGACGCAAGGCGAGGCATTGCTGGCCATCGCGCTGACCGAACCGCGCGGCGGCTCGGACGCTGCCAACTTGCGACTTCGCGTCGAGCGCGTGGGCGACGAGTACGTACTCAACGGCGAGAAGAGTTCGATCTCGGCGGCCGACCAGGCCGATGCAGCCGTGGTCTTCGGTCGCACCGGCACTGTCGAATCCGCCGCGCATGGTGTCACGGCGCTGCTGGTGCCGATGGACTTGCCGGGCATCACCCGCAACCGTTTCGACTGCCATGGCCAGCGCGCGATCGGCCGCGGATCGCTGTTCTTCGAGAACGTGCGTGTGCCGGCGAGTCACCGCCTCGGCGACGAGAACAAGGGTTTCGTGCAGGTGATGCAGGGCTTCGACTTCTCGCGCGCGCTGATCGGTCTGCAAGTGCTGGCCGTCGCCCGCGCGTCGCTCGAGGAGACCTGGGCCTACGTGGCCGAACGCCAGGCCTTCGGCAAGCCCTTGTCAGCCTTCCAGGGCGTATCGCATCCGCTGGCCGACTACGACACGCAGGTCGAGGCGGCACGCCTGCTGTGCCTGCAGGCGCTTTGGCTGAAGGACAAGGGCGCGCCGCACAGCACCGAGGCCGCGATGTGCAAGTGGTGGGCACCCAAGCTGGCCTATGACGTCGTGCACCAGTGCCTGCTGAGCTTTGGCCATGGCGGCTACGACCGTGGCTTGCTCGAGCAGCGCCTGCGCGATGTGCTCGGCTTCCAGATCGGCGACGGCACCGCCCAGATCATGAAGACCGTCATTGCCCGCGCCCGCGCCGGCCGCGGCGCCGTACCGGCCTGACCAAGCGCCACAGAACCACGCCCGAGACAAGGAGACAAACATGGAATTCGACGCCGTCCTGCTGCCGCCGCGCCGCGCCGCCAGCATTGCGCAGGGACTCTGGCACGACCGGACCATCAACGACGATCTCGACGCTTGCGCCGCGGGCTACCCGGACAAGGTCGCGCTGACGGCGTTGCAGGTCGAATCCGGATCGGTCCGTCGCTTCACCTACGGCGCAATGGCGGCGATGGCCGACCGCATTGCCGTCGGGCTGTCGCGCCTGGGTGTGGGCCGCAACGACGTGGTGGCCATGCAGCTTCCGAACTGGTGGGAGTTCACGCTGACCTACCTGGCCTGCTCGCGCATCGGCGCCGTGATCAATCCGCTGATGCACATCTTCCGCGAGCGTGAGCTGTCGTTCATGCTGAAGCACGGCGAGGCCAAGGTCGTCATCGTCCCCAAGGTGTTCCGTGGTTTCGACCACGAGCAGATGGTCGAGTCTCTCCGCACGGCCTTGCCTGCCTTGCGCCACATTGTGGTCGTCGGTGGCACAGGTGCGAACAGCTTTGATGCGCTGTTGGCGGGCCCGGCCTGGGAGAGCGAGCCGGACGCGACGCATATCCTGACCCGCAGCCGGCCCGGCCCCGACGACGTGACACAGCTCATCTACACCTCGGGCACGACGGGTGAGCCCAAGGGCGTGCAGCACTCGGCCAACACATTGATGGCCAACATCATTCCGTACGCCGAGCGGCTGCACCTGGGCAGCAGCGACGTGGTGCTGATGGCCTCGCCGATGGCGCACCAGACGGGATTCATGTACGGATTGATGATGCCCATCATGCTGCGCGCCGGCGTGGTGCTGCAGGATGTCTGGGAATCCAGGAAGGCGATCAAGCTGATCCGCGCCGAAGGTGTCAGCTTCACCATGGCTTCGACGCCGTTCCTGACCGACCTGGCCAAGACCGTGGCCGAGACCCGCGACAGTGTGCCGACGCTGCGCACCTTCCTCTGCGCCGGCGCGCCCATTCCCGGCGCCCTGGTCGAGCAAGCGCGCAGGGTTCTCGGTACGAAGATCGTCTCGGCCTGGGGCATGACCGAGAACGGCGCGGTGACCCTGATCGAGCTGGACGACGACGACGAGCTCGCGTTCACGACCGACGGCTGCCCGCTGCCGGGCGTGGAGGTCAAGGTCGTCGATGTGGAGGGTGCACCCTTGCCGCCGACTCAGGTGGGCAAGCTGCTGGTGCGTTCCTGCTCGAATTTCGGCGGCTACCTGCGCCGACCTCAATGGAACAACACCGACGCGCAGGGCTGGTTCGACACCGGCGACCTCGCCCGCATCGACGAACGCGGCTACATCCGGATCACCGGTCGCAGCAAGGACGTGATCATTCGCGGCGGCGAGAACATTCCTGTGGTCGAGATCGAGGCGCTTCTCTACCGTCATCCGGCGGTGGCCCAAGCAGCCATCGTGGCCTATCCGGACGAACGCCTGGGCGAGCGCGCCTGCGCGGTGGTGGTCACCAAGCCCGGCCAGACCTTCGATTTCGCCGCACTGGTCGACTTCCTCAAGGTGCAAAAGGTGGCGCTGCAGTACATCCCCGAGCGCCTGATCTTGCTGGATGCGATGCCGGCCACGCCCTCCGGAAAGGTCCAGAAGTTCAAGCTGCGCGAGATGATCAAGGAGGCCGCGAAATGACCGCGCCGCCTCGTCGCCTGGAAGGAAGGATCGCCCTGGTCAGCGGCGCCGGCGGGCCGATGGGGCAAGCCATCGCCCTCAATCTGGCGGCGCAAGGCGCGCGCCTGCTGCTGACCGACATCTCTGCCGGCCGCCTCGATGCCACCGTGACGAAACTCGAAGCCGCTGCGGGTGATGCGGCCACTCGTGAGGATCGTGTCGTGGCCCTGCGCGCGAATGCCCTTGATCGAGTCGAAGCGGTAGCGGTCGTCGATGCCGGACTGGCGCGATTCGGGCGCATCGACATCCTGGTCAATGTGGTTGGAGGTGTCCGCGGCGAGAGTCTCTACACGCCTTTCCTCCAGCTGCACGAGGCGCAATGGGACAGCACCTTCGCGCTGAACCTGAAGCCGGGCTTCCACTTCATTCAGCTGGTGGCGCCGGGCATGCTCGAGCGCGGAGACGGCAAGATCGTCAACGTGTCGTCGGTCGTCTTTGCCGGCGAGGGCGGGCAGGCGGACTATGCCGCCGCCAAAGCGGCAGTGGCTTCGCTGACACGCAGCCTGGCGCAGGAGTTCGCGCCGCACATTCACGTGAATTGCATCGCCCCCGGCCTCATCCGGACCGGTGTCGTCGAGCGGCTGGCCGACAGCGAGCGCCAGGGCTTCGTCGATCGAAGTCTTTTGCAGCGTCTCGGCCGGCCCGAAGAGATCGCCGACGTCGTCGCCTTCCTGTCCAGCGACGAGTCGTCGTTCATGACGGGCGAGATTCTGGCCGTCTCCGGCGGGAACCACCCGAGCCTTTGAACAGGTGGCGGAAAACACCATGCAAGAACACCCCGTGCTCGTGGAAACCATCGGCCGCGTCGGCGTGATCACGCTGAACCGCCCGAAGCAGATGAATGCGCTCAACGATGCGCTGATGGACGCACTCGGCGCCGCACTGCTCGCCCTCGATGCCGACGAGGGCATCGGTGCCATCGTGATCACCGGCAGCGCCAAGGCCTTCGCGGCCGGTGCCGACATTGCCGCGATGGCCGACTGGAGCTACATGGACGTCTATCGCAGCGACTTCATCACGCGCAACTGGGAGACGATCCGCCGCGTGCGCAAGCCGGTGATTGCTGCCGTGGCCGGCTTCGCGATGGGCGGCGGCTGCGAGCTGGCGCTGGCCTGCGACATCGTGATCGCCGCCGAAAGTGCCAGGTTCGCACTGCCGGAGATCAAGCTCGCGATGCTGCCGGGCGCGGGCGGAACGCAGCGCCTGCCGCGGGCCATCGGCAAGGCCAAGGCGATGGACATGTGCCTGTCCGCGCGCGTGCTCGATGCCGCCGAGGCCGATCGCTACGGACTTATCTCGCGGGTCGTGCCGGATTCGCAGCTGCGCGAACAGAGCCTCGCATTGGCCGCGACAGTGGCCGGCTATTCGCTGCCTGCGCTGATGGCGATCAAGGAGTCGGTCAACCGGGCCTACGAGGCCTCGCTGAGCGAAGGCATCTGCTTCGAGCGCCGCCAGCTGCATTCACGTTTTGCGAGCGAAGACGCCCACGAAGGCATGAAGGCCTTCCTCGAGAAACGCAAGCCCGCTTTCGCGCATCGGTGAAGACGACCTGCACAAAAGGGAACAGCCGCCATGGCACTCGACAACGAATCCTTCGACATCCTGCTGGCCACCGTCCAGCGCTTCGTGCGCGAGCGGCTCATGCCCGCCGAGAACCATCTCGAGGAGCACGACGAGGTGCCACCCGAACATGGTCGACGCCATGAAGGAGATGGGCATGTTCGGCCTCACGGTGCCAGAAGAGTTCGGTGGCATCGGCCTGTCGGTCAGCCAGGAGGTGCAGGTCAACTTCGAGCTGGGTCGCACCGCGCCGGCCTTCCGCTCGGTGTTCGGCACCAACATCGGCATTGGCTCACAGGGCATCCTGATGGACGGCACGGCCGACCAGAAGGCGGACTACCTGCCGCGCGTGGCCAGCGGCGAACTGGTCATGTCCTTCGCGCTGACCGAGCCCGATGCCGGCTCGGACGCCGCCTCGCTGAAGACCAGGGCAGACGCCGACGGCGATGGCTACCTCCTCAATGGCACCAAGCGCTTCATCACCAATGCGCCGCGCGCCGGGGCCTTCACGCTGATGGCGCGCACCGGCGGGCCGGGCGCATCGGCGTGTCGGCCTTCATCGTCCCGGCCGACCTGCCCGGCATCAAGCTCGGCAAGAAGGACAGGAAGATGGGCCAGCGCGGCACGATGACCTGCGACGTGATCCTCGAGAACGTGCGCGTGCCCGCGGCCAACATCATCGGCGGGGTGCCCGGGCAGGGCTTCAAGACCGCGATGAAGGTGCTCGACCGCGGGCGCCTGAACATCTCGGCGGTGGCCTGTGGCATCGCGCAGCGCGTGCTCGACGAATCGGCCCGCTACGCGCGCGAACGCAAGCAGTTCGGCAAGGCGCTTGGCGAGTTCCAGCTCGTCCAGGCCATGCTGGCCGACAGCCAGGCCGAACTGCTCGCCGGCTGGGCGCTGGTGCGCGAGGTGGCCGAGCGCTTCGACCGCAAACCCCCGCATGCATCCGACACGGACGTCTCGATGCGCGTGTCCTGCGCCAAGCTGTTCTGCACCGAAATGGCAGGCCGCGTGGCCGACCGCGGCGTGCAGGTCCACGGCGGAGCGGGCTACATCAACGAGTACCCGGTGGAACGCTTCTACCGCGACGTTCGCTTGCTCCGCCTGTACGAAGGCACCACGCAAATCCAGCAAATCATCGTCGGCCGCGAGCTGATGAACCGGCCCTAGGAGATCCACATGGCTTCAACTTCCACGTCCCCCACATTCGCCTGGGACGACCCGCTCGCACTCGACGCGCAACTGAGTGGTGACGAACGCGCGATCCGTGACGCGGCACACGCCTACTGCCAGGAGCGGCTGTTGCCGCGCGTGCAGGAGGCGTTCCGCCAGGAGAAGACCGATCCGGCGATCTTTCGCGAGATGGGGGAGCTCGGCCTGCTCGGGCCGACGATTCCCGAAACCTACGGCGGTTCCGGGCTGAACTACGTCGCCTACGGCCTGATTGCGCGCGAAGTCGAGCGCGTGGACTCGGGCTACCGCTCGATGATGAGTGTGCAGTCCTCGCTCGTGATGGTGCCGATCAACGAATTCGGCAATGAGGCGACGAAGCAGAAATACCTGCCCAAGCTTGCCTCCGGCGAATGGATCGGCTGCTTCGGTCTGACCGAACCGAACCACGGCTCGGACCCCGGCAGCATGATCACCCGCGCCAGGAAGGTGCCGGGCGGTTACAGCCTCAGCGGCAGCAAGATGTGGATCAGCAACAGCCCGATCGCCGATGTGTTCGTCGTCTGGGCCAAGGATGACGAAGGCGCCATCCGTGGCTTCGTGCTCGACAAGGGCGCCAAGGGCCTGTCCGCACCGGCCATTCACGGCAAGGTCGGGCTGCGCGCCAGCATCACCGGCGAAATCGTGATGGACGAGGTGTTCTGCCCCGAGGAGAACGCCTTCCCCGAAGTGCGCGGGCTGAAGGGCCCGTTCACCTGCCTGAACAGCGCGCGCTTCGGCATCGCCTGGGGCGCACTGGGTGCCGCTGAAGACTGCTACCAGCGCGCGCGCCAATACGTTCTCGACCGCAAGCAGTTCGGCCGCCCACTTGCGGCCAACCAGCTCATACAGAAGAAGCTCGCCGACATGCTGACCGACATCTCGCTCGGCCTGCAAGGTTGCCTGCGCCTGGGCCGCATGAAGGACGAAGGCACGGCGGCGGTGGAGATCACCTCGATCATGAAGCGCAACAGTTGCGGCAAGGCGCTGGACATCGCGCGCGTCGCGCGCGACATGCTTGGCGGCAACGGCATCAGCGACGAGTTCGGCGTGGCGCGGCACCTGGTCAACCTCGAAGTGGTGAACACCTATGAGGGCACGCACGACGTGCACGCGCTGATCCTCGGCCGTGCGATCACTGGCATTGCCGCGTTCAACTGAAGCCGGGGCCGCCACGTCACTCCTTCCCTCCTGACGGGACTGCAAATCATGCAAGTCGATCCTTCCCCTTCCCCTGGCGTCGTCTGGCGGCCCGACGCAGAGATGGTCGAACAGGCCAACCTGACCCGCTTCATGCGTGCCCTGGGCGTCGACAGCTTCGAGGCGCTCAACGAGCGCGCGAGCCGGGACCCGGCCTGGTTTCACGACGAGCTGATCCGTTTCCTCGACTACCGCTTCGAACGTCCCTACGAACAGGTGCTGGACCTCAGCGAAGGACCGCCCTTCGCGCATTGGTGCGTGGGCGGCGAGACCAACGTGGTGATCAACTGCCTCGACCGTTGGCGCGGCACCGAGCGCTACACGCAGACCGCGCTGGTCTGGGAAGGCGAAGACGGTGCGGTGTCCACCTGGACCTTCGCCGATCTGGACCGCGAGACCTGCCGCCTCGCCTGGGGTTTGCGCCGCCTCGGAATCAGCCGCGGCGACGTGGTCGGCATGTACTTGCCGAACCTGCCCCATGCCGCCGCCGCGATGCTTGCCGTGGCGAAGATCGGCGCCATCGTGCTGCCGATGTTCTCGGGCTTCGGTGCGGACGCGATCGCGCAGCGACTGAACGACGGGCGGGCGGTGGCCGTCATCACCGTCGACGGGTCGCTGCGCCGCGGCAAGGCGGTCGGTGCGAAGACGGTCGTCGACGCGGCGTTGGCCCACTGCCCTGGCGTGCGTCATATCGTGGTCCTGCGCCATCTCGCGGCTGCCCATGAATGGACGCAGGGGCGTGATCACTGGTGGGACGAACTCGCTGCAGGGGCGCCCGACAGCGTGGCCGACGTGGCGACTGCCAACCTGCCGGCCGACGATCCCTTCCTGCTGATGTTCACCTCGGGCACCAGCGGCAAGCCGAAAGGCGTCGTGCACTCACACTGCGGGTTTCCGATCAAGACGGCGCTGGACCTGTCGATCTGCATGGACCTCAGGCCCGGCGACCGCTTCCTCTGGATGTCCGACATGGGCTGGCTGGTCGGGCCGATGCTCGTGTTCGGCGGCCTGCTCGTCGGCGCCACGGTGGTGCTGGCCGAAGGCGCGCCCAACTATCCGCAACCCGACCGCCTCTGGCGGCTGGTCGAGCGCCACCGCGTCAGCTACCTCGGCCTTGCGCCGACGATCGCGCGGCTGTCGATGTCGCTGCCCGACGAAGTCCTGGCCGAGCGGGACCTCGGCTCGCTGCGGGTGATGATCTCCACCGGCGAGCCCTGGACGCCCGAGGCCTGGCATTGGACCTTCGCGCAGATAGGGCAGGGTCGCGTGCCGCTGCTCAACTTCTCGGGCGGCACGGAGATGGGCGGCATCCTGACCGGCACCGTGATCCATCCGCTCAAGCCCTGCGCCTTCTCTGGCCCCGTGCCGGGCACCGGCGCCGATGTGGTCGACGCCAACACCGGTGCTTCCGTGGGCATCGGAGTCACCGGCGAGCTGGTGATGCGCACGCCCACGATCGGCCTCACGCGAGGGCTGTGGCACGACCGCGAGCGCTACCCGCAAAGCTACTGGTCGCGCTTGGCCGGCCTGTGGGTGCACGGCGACTTCGCGAGCCGTGATGCCGACGGCATGTGGTACGTCCATGGGCGCTCCGATGACACCCTCAAGATCGCCGGCAAACGCACCGGGCCTGCCGAAATCGAGGCGCTGTTGATGGGCACGGGGCTGCTGGAGGACGCGGCCGCCATCGGCGTTCCCGACCCCATCAAGGGCACTGCCGTGGTCTGCCTGTGCGTCGCACGGCCCGAAACCGATTGCGAGTCGGCAGTCAAGGCCCTCTCGGCCGCAGTGACCGCGGGCCTGGGCGGCGCCTTCAAACCAGCCGCCGTGGTGTTCGTCCCCGATCTGCCACGCACCCGCAACATGAAGCTGATGCGGCGCGTCGTCCGTTCCGCCTGGCTCGGCGAGGAGGCCGGTGACCTGAGCACTCTGATCAACCCGGAGGCCGTGCAGGCGATTCGCATGGCGCGGCGCTGACGCTACTTGCACGCAGCGCGCGTCGGCGTGACGCCGCAGGACAGCGTCACAAGCAGCCGAAGCCCACTGAAAGGACGATTCCCATGAAGATTCTCGTGCCCGTGAAGCGGGTGGACCATCGAACTCGACCTGCCGGCGGAGCTCACCACCGACTTGCGCCTGAACGAGCCGCGCTACGTGACGCTGCCCCACATCATGAAGGCCAAGAAGAAGCCGCTCGAGGTGGTCAGCCCTTCCGACCTGGGCGTGGACGTGGGTCCGCGCATCAGGACGCTCAAGGTGGCCAAGCCGCCCCGACGCAGTGCCGGGCGATCGCCACCGTGCAGACCAGCGATGCGATCAAGGTGATCACCGTGCGCACCACCGGATTCGATCCTGCCCCCGCCTCGCGCGGCAGCGGCGCGGTCGCGACCGTCGAGGCGGTGGCCAACAGCGGCATCAGCCGTTTCGTCGGGGCCGAGATCGCCAGGCTCGACCGCCAGGAACTCACGGCGGCCAGGATCGTCGTCTCGGGCGGACGGGCGCTGGGCTCATTCAACCGCGTCGACCGCTACATGCGCGACAGCGGCGCCGGCATCACGCACACGTTGCCGATGGTGATGGGTCTCGACGGCGCCGGCGCGGTCGAGGAGATCGACGGCGACGAACGAACGCTGCGTGTCGGCCAATGCGTGGCCGTGCATCCCGGAATCGCCTGCGGACGCTGCGAGTTCTGCCTGCGCGGCGACGACACCCTGTGCACATCCATGCGCCCGCTGGGCGATGGGCGACCTTGGTGAGTTCCGCGATCTGCTCTCGCTCGTGTAGCGCAGCGGCCTGAAGCCGGTGATCGACAGCGAATACGCGCTGGACGACGTGCATGGCGCGCTCGACCGACTGAACTCCGGCAGGCAGTTCGGCAAGATCGTCATCGTCATCGACATCGGCAGCGGCGCATGAGGCCCGTTCGCACGGACCTCGCTCTCTTGCTCGGCGGCGCGCCCGCCGTCACGTGATCGATCGACGGTTCGAGACACCCCACATGCCTCCGGCTCATACGCCGGATGGCCAAACCAACGAACACATGGAAACGACATGGACCCGCAACTGCTGAGCATTCTTGGAATCGTCCTGGGGCTCGCCACGCTCATCACGCTTGCCCTGCGAGGGTGGTCGATCATTCTCATTGCGCCGATCTCCGCGATGATCGTGCTGGCCTGTTCCCAGGTCGATCTTCTGCAAGGCCTGAGCCAAACCTACATGAAGGGGTTCAGCTCCTTTGCCATGAAGTTCTTCCTTCTCTTCTTGCTGGGAACGATCTTCGGCAAGGTCATGGAGGACAGCGGCGCAGCCCGGAAGATCGCGGACTTCCTTCTGAAGCTGACTGGCAAGGCCAATCCACTCCACGTGGCGATGGCCATCGTCGCAGTCTGTGGTCTGCTCGGCTACGGCGGCGTCAGTGTCTTTGTCATCCTCTTCGTCATCGTGCCGATTGCGCGACCCCTGTTCAAGGAGATCGATCTCTCTTGGCACCTGTTCCCCGGCATCTACTTCTTTGGCGTCGCGACCTTCGTGATGTCCATGATGCCCGGAACCCCCCAGATCCAGAACATCATCCCGACGAAGTACCTTGGAACGACGGCCATGGCGGCGCCAGCCCTCGGGTTGATCGCGTCGGTGTTCGTGATCACCGCGAACTATGTGCTCCTCGGCTGGATGATCAGGCGATCGAAGGACAAGGGCGAGGGCTACGAAGGGACGGATCCCGCGGCGGCGAAGGCTGCACCGAGCTCCGCGAGCGAAGACAAGGCGCTTCCCAACGCCTGGTTGGCGTTCATGCCTTCCGTCGTCCTGCTGCTCCTGCTGAATGTGGTCAAGGTCGACATCGTCTGGGCCCTGCTCGGTGGCATCGTCGCCGGGATGATTCTTCTGACGCGACACCTGCCCGAGAAGCTGAAGACGTTGACGGGAGGTGCCACCAACTGTGCGCTGCCCGTCATCAACACCTGTGCCGACGTCGGCTTCGGGGCCGTGGTGGGATCCGTCGTCGGCTTCAAGTCCATCTCCCACATGTTGCTGAGCATTCCCGGCACGCCGCTGATCTCGCTGTCGCTGGCGACGCAGCTGCTGTGCGGCATCACGGGTTCTGCCTCCGGAGGTCTTGGCATCGCGATGGAACTCTTCGCGAAGCAATTCCTGGCGCTGGGGCTGAACCCGGAGGTGATCCATCGCATCGCGAGCCTAGCGACCGCGGGCCTCGACGTGATGCCGCACAACGGCGCCGTCATCACGGCACTCGCAGTCGTCGGGCTGACGCACAAGCAAGCCTACAAGCCGATCTTCATGCTGGCCGTGGTGACGCCCATGCTCACCAATGCGGTAGCCATCGTCCTGGCCATGGCGATCTATTGACCGGACACGACCATGGCGCGCGCCGCGTCAGCGTGTTCGATCGCGCGCAAGGGGACAGTGACGTCGCGGGGAGCAAACCGCAGGGCAACTCCACGTTCTTGACATGGCGGAAGTCGCTGGTTCGAATCCATGGCGCCGATCGGGAAGCGAATCTCCGCGAGAGCGCTCAAGGGGGCGTGCGCGCTCTTGGTTCCTAGATTCAAGAGACTTTCCAAGGCACGGGGCGACCCCGGCGCCTCGGCAGAAATGAAGCGCCGGCAGGGCCAGCCGGCTCCTTGCGCCCCTTCTTGGAGAACCAGCCATGCAGATCCTCGTTCTTGGCGCCGGCGCCATCGGCGGCTATTTCGGCGGCCGGCTCGCGCAGGCCGGCGCCGATGTCTCATTTCTCGTGCGCGAACGGCGTGCGGCGCAGTTGCGCGAGCGTGGCCTGGTCGTGCGCAGCCCGCATGGCGATTTCACGGTATCGGCCCGCGCACTGACCCGCGCGCAGATCGACCGCACTGCCGACCTGGTCCTGCTGAGCTGCAAGGCATACGACCTGGGCTCGGCGATCGCCTCGATCGAGCCGGCGGTCGGCCCGGCGACGCACATCGTGCCGCTGCTCAACGGACTGGCCCACATCGACCGCCTGCGCGAAGCGTTCGGCAGCAGTCGCGTCGCAGGAGGCAGCTGCGGCATCCCGGCCACGCTGAGCGCCGACGGCGAGGTGCATCAGCTCGGGCCTTTCCACCGCATCGTCTTCGGCCCGCTCGACGGCACGTCGGCGGACGCGATGCCGAAGTTGACCGCGCTGCGCCAGCTCTACGAGGCGACACCGGTCGACGTCGAGCTGAGCGATCAGATGATGCTCGCGCTGTGGGAAAAGTTCGTCGCACTGGCGACGCTGGCCGCGATGACCTGCCTGATGCGCGCTGCAGTCGGCGACATCCTGGCCGCCGACGACGGCGCGGCGCTTTTCGCCGAAACCTACGCCGCCTGCGAAGGCACGGCACGCGCCGCCGGCCATGTTCCGCGAGACGCCGCGATGGCGAGCTTTCGCGCGATGTTCGCCGACCGGCACTCGACGATGACGGCATCGATGCTGCGCGACCTCGAAGGCGGCGGCCGTACCGAGAGTGCGCACATCGTGGGCGACATGCTGAAACGCGCGCGCGCCGCTGGGCTTGCGCCCGGCCCGCTGCGAGAGGCCTGGTGCCACCTGCAGGCCGCCGAGGCACGCCGCCAGCGCGAAGGGCACTGAATCCGTCGGCGTCCGGGCGATCGTTGCGCGATCAGCGACGAGGCGACAGTGCCGGCCCTGGTCGGCACTGCATGGCGCCTGCGCGATGGCGCCTGCGCGTTGTCAAGCCCGGATCGAGGATGCGAATGTCGGTCACATTGACCACGCTGGCGCGCAAAGGCGCCCTCCTCTTGATATAGATCAATCGGCGTGCACTCAAGCTATCCGTCGATTCACCCGAAATGACCCGAGTGATGACGGGTCGTTCGCGCGCCGTGAACGGGGTCACAAACTTGAGGCATGGGATGAGAGATACCGGTCCGGTGACGCAGCGCGAGTTCCTTCTGTCGGGCAACGAGAACCTGGTGTCGACCACCGACCTGAAGGGCCGCATCCTGCATTGCAACGCCGCCTTCGTCGCCGCCAGCGGCTTCGACCGGCAGGAACTGCTCGGGCAGCCGCACAACCTGATCCGCCATCCGGACATGCCGGAGGAGGCATTCCGCGACCTGTGGGCCACGATCTCCGCCGGCCAGCCATGGTCCATGCCGGTGAAGAACCGGCGCAAGAACGGCGACCACTACTGGGTGCAGGCGCAGGTGACGCCCCTGATCGACGCCGATCGGGTCATCGGCTACATGTCGGTTCGCACCCCGGTCGAACGTGCGGAGGTGGAACGCGCACAGGCGCTGTATGCGCAGATGCGGCGCGAGGAGGTCCAAGGCCTGCCCGCAAGCTTCCGACTCGGAGGCGGAGTGCTCCGGCGTGCCGGGCCGGCCGGCAGCTGGCAACGCTGGTGGGAGGCGGCGACCGAGCGCGCCGGCGTGCTGCTGCCCGTGGGCGCGGCCTGCGGCGCCGCCGCGGCCACCGCGGCCTGGGGGCTGACGTGGGGACTCGCGCTGGCGCTGCCGCTGGCCGCCGTGGCCTATGGTTTGCAGCGGCGCCTGGCGCAAGGTCCGCTGCGGGCTCTGCTGCGCATCGCCCAGCGCATGGCCGCGGGCGACCTGACGCAGCGCGTGCACAGGACCCACCCAGGCCTGCCGGGCCACCTGCAGCAGGCGCTGAACCAGCTCAACGTGAACCTGCAGACGGTGGTGGGCGACGCCTGCGTCGAGGTGGAGCAGGTGGAGCGCTCGATCCGCGAGATCTCGGCCGGCAACACCGACCTGTCCGGACGCACCGAAGCGCAGGCCGGCAGCCTGCAGCAGACGGCCGCGTCGCTGGAGGAGATCACCGGCGCGGTGCGCAGCAATGCCGGCGCGGCACGCGACAGCGCGCAGCTGGTGGAGCGAACGGCCGGTGTCGCCGCGCAGAGCCAGGCAACGATCCAGGCCACGCAGTCGACGATGCAGGCGATCAGCGAGTCGTCGCGGCGGATTGCCGAGATCACGCAGGTGATCGACACGATTTCGTTCCAGACCAATCTGCTCGCGCTCAACGCCGCGGTGGAGGCCGCGCGCGCCGGCGAGCAGGGCCGTGGCTTCGCCGTCGTGGCCGGCGAGGTGCGCGCCCTGGCGGGCCGCACGACCGCCGCCGCCCGCGAGATCAAGGCGCTGATCCAGCACTCGCAGCAATGCATCGATGCCGGGGTCGCGGAAGTGGGGCGCGCGACCGAGGCCATGGGCCACACCGCGCACAGCGTCGCCGAAGTGCGTGACCTGGTCGGTGGCATCCACGTGGCCAGCGAGCAGCAGTTGAAGGCCATCACCGAGATCAGTGGAGCCGTCGCCTCGCTCGACGGCATCACGCAACAGAACGCCGCGATGGTGGAGCAACTGGCCGCGTCGGCGGTGTCGCTGCAGGGCCGCGCCGAGGCGATGAAGGCCTCCGTGCAGGTGTTCCGCACGCGTCGCAGCGGCGCCGGCGCGCCGGCCGACGCGGTGGACCTGCGCCGTCGGGTGCGCGCACAGCGGCGAGAGTCCCTCGCCGGGTCGTAGGCCCCCGACGGTGGTAAGCGTTTTGGCGGTGCGAGCCTGACTTCACCGACGACCGCCGCTGCTGCGTCGAACAATTTGTTCGCGGCGGTGGTGGCCAAAAGCGCCGGGTGATCTTCGGCTTCGTGGCTCACCATGCGTCGGGCGAGTCGCTGATGGGTCGCTATGGAAAGCCTTCCATAGCGACCATCTGCCGACATCCGCTGCCATGAAATCGGCGACCTGGAGCAGTCGGTCGGACCTGCATCGACGCGGGCGGGGAACGGGCAACTTGCGCGCTGGCCCGGGACCACTTGCCTGGGCGCCCACGGTCTACAAACGCCCGCCGTGGGGCACCGCACTTCTAGGTGCGGAGTCGCACCGCCATTCAGGCCTTCACTTCGACCACCTGTTCGAAGCCGCCAAAGATCATGCGCTTGCCGTCGAAGGGCATGGGGGGATTGCCGGGTGTGGACGGGTCCATGCGTGGGTCTTCCACCATCTTCTTCATGGCGGCGTCGCGCGTGACCTTGTCAGGCCATTCGACCCACGCAAAGGCCACCGTTTCCTCGGCCGTGGCCTGGACCGCGCGACGGAAATCGGTGACTTTGCCGTCGGGGACATCGTCGCCCCATCCCTCGATCACACGGATCGCGCCCAACTCGATGAATAGTGGGTCGAAATGACGCGCGTGCTCGATGAACTTCTGCTTGTTGGCGGTTGGAACCGCGATCACGAAACCGTCGATGTAGGACATGCCTTTACTCCTGTTGGGTTGACCAGTCGACGCACCCGCACTGAGGGCGCCTCGTACCTCGACGACGAACGGAAGCAAGCCGACTCGACATTGTCTGCCCGGTGCGCGGGCGCGCGTCCTGTGGCGGCGCTGGCTCGCCCGAGCACTGCCTTTCGACAAAATCCGCTTGGCCGGCAGCGCCAGTTCGCAGCCGCGCCGGAAAGCCGTCGTTCGCGGTCGAACCGGGAGAAGGCGAGTCGCCGACGTGCAGGCGTGAAGCTCGGCAAGTCCACTCAGCAGCCCAGATCGCCTCCGGTCAGGCAACCGGGCTCATCGAACTATCCGAACTCGCGGACACGACACTTGCCCCAGTGCGGCAGCCTCGATGCAACGCAGGAGGCGTTCGTCGGGCTCCCAGGAGCCACCTCGGGCGACAAAGCGACTCGTCGCGTCGACGATGGGGCCACCAGTATCCGCGGGCTTTGAAGGTTCGAACCGGGCGTCCAGACGGGCGAGTTGCTGGGTGTGCAGGCGCCCGACATCCAGCAAACCGTGAGCATCGATGTCGAGAACGGAGAAGGTCCAGTGCACCATTCGCGACGGTCTGCCGCCTACCACTTCGACGACGCTGCTGAACGCGCTGTCCGGCAAAGTCGGGAACACGAGCCTCGTCTTCGCGCCGGAGCATTCGCATGAAGGTGGTGCTGGCCAGCGCGTGCACCTTGTCGTCAGCGGAGAGCAGAAACAAGCTCGATGACAGGCCCATCGCATCCGCCTTTCGGGTTAGCCGGGGCCCGCCGGGCGCTATCGAGAGATGCCAATCGTCCTGGCGCTGCGGCCATGGCTGAGGTAATTGCCGCTGACCATCAACTTCGAGGGTCTCAAGTCGGGCTTTCGCAGAGCGCGCGAGGCGGCAAAGATTCCCCGCGTCCACTTCCACGACCTGCGGCACTCGTGCGCCACCATCCTGCTGCAACTGGGCGTGGAACTGCACGTGGTGCGCGAAAAACCTCGGACACGTCGGTGAAGACAACCGAGCGGTACGCACACGTGATGGTCGAACCGCAACGAGCGGCTTTGGACTAGCTTGGAAAATTACACCAGGATTTGCACCGGAAACAAAAGCGGCGCCCGAAGACGCCGCTAAGTTTTTGATTTTGCTGGTGGGCGGTGCAGGGTTCGAACCTGCGACCCCTGCCGTGTGAAGGCAGTGCTCTACCACTGAGCTAACCGCCCGCATTCGCTGGGCCGTATATCGACTTGATATCGACTTGTATCGACTTGAAAAAATGCCGACTCGCGCTTTTGATGCGGTTTCCGAACATGGCCCGGAAAACTCGCGATTATGCCATAAGCGAGCGCCAGACCGTCCTTCCGGCAGACGCCTTGTCCAGGTCGAGCAGCACCGCCTCGTGTGCAGCGGCCTCTTCGTGCGACGCCAGGAGCACGGGCAGTTCGAAGGCCGCTAAATCGATCGATGCGATTGCGAATTCGCCCGTCGAGGTTTCCACTGCATCAATGACCAGCGAGTTCTGCCCTCGCGTCATGTGGATGTAGACCTCGGCCAGCAGCCCCGCATCGAGGAGCGCTCCGTGCAGCGCCCGATTCGAGTTGTCGACCTCGAGGCGCTTGCACAACGCATCCAACGAATTGGACTTGCCGGGGAACATCTCCCGCGCCATCGTGAGGCTGTCCGTCACCTGCGACACACAGTCGGTGAACCGGCACCGACCGAGCCGGCGCAATTCCTCGTTCAGGAACCCGACGTCGAACGCTGCGTTGTGGATCACGATCTCGGCGCCATCCACGTACTCGAGCAGTTCGTCGACCACCGCGGCGAATAAAGGCTTGTCAGCCAGGAACTCGTCGGTCAATCCGTGGACCTTGACAGCATCCTCGCTGTTGGCCCGCTCAGGGTTCAGATAGAAATGGAGATGGCGGCCGGTGAGGCGCCGATTGACCATCTCCACGCAACCGATCTCGATGATGCGATCGCCCGACTCCGGGCTGAGGCCCGTGGTCTCGGTATCAAGAAAGATCTGTCTCATGTCTTGTCTTGCGATTGCGGGCGCGAATGGGCCCACCACCATAGTGCAATGCCGGCCATCACCATCGGCAACGACAGCCACTGGCCCTGGCTCAGGCCCAGCGCGCGCAATCCGAGGAAGTCGTCCGGCTCGCGGAAGAATTCGGCCGCGAAACGGAAGACACCATAGCCCACGAGGAAGGCGCCGGACACCTCGCCCATGCGCCGCCGATGTCGCGCGTAAAGCCACAGCAGCACGAACAAGGTCAGCCCCTCGAGCCCGAACTGGTAGAGCTGTGATGGATGACGCGGCAGCCGGTCGGGCGCCATCGGAAACACCATGGCCCATGGCAGATGCGGGTCGGCCACGCGTCCCCACAGTTCGCCATTGATGAAATTTCCGATGCGCCCGGCCGCCAGTCCAGTGGGCACGCAAGGCGCGATCAGGTCGGTGACCTCGAGGAACGGTCGGCCGCGGCGCCATGCGAAAAGCGCCATCGCGCCGAGCACGCCCAGCAGGCCGCCATGGAAAGACATGCCGCCCTTCCACACCGCGAAGACCTCCAGGGGGTGCGTCGCGTAGAACTCCGGCTTGTAGAACACCGCGTATCCCAGGCGTCCTCCGATCACGACGCCGAGCACCCCGAAGAACAACATGTCTTCCACGTCTCGCCGAGTCCACCCGCGTTCCGCGTACTGGGGCTGCTTCACGCGCAGCGAGGCCAGCCACAGGAACAGGCCGAACGCGACGAGGTACGTGATCCCGTACCAGTGGATGGCAATCGGCCCGAGTTGCAGGGCGATGGGGTTGAACCTGGGTAGGACGATCATGCACCGCGCCATTCGAAAGAAGCCGCGATGATAAGCGGCGGGCTATCATCGACGACCCGCCTCCCGCTTGATGAGACCGAGACCCATCATGAGCTTCAATCGCCGCTCGAAGAACATCACCGAGGGCGTCGCGCGCGCGCCCAACCGCTCCATGTACTACGCCATGGGGTATCAGCAGGACGACTTCTCCAAGCCGATGATCGGCGTGGCCAACGGTCATTCGACGATCACGCCGTGCAATTCCGGGCTGCAGCGCCTGGCCGATGCCGCCATCGAGGGCTTGAAGGCCGCCGGAGCCAATCCGCAGGTCTTCGGCACGCCCACCATCTCCGACGGCATGGCGATGGGCACCGAAGGCATGAAGTATTCGCTGGTGTCCCGCGAGGTCATCTCCGACTGCGTCGAGACCTGCGTGGGCGGCCAGTGGATGGACGGCGTGATCGTGATCGGCGGCTGCGACAAGAACATGCCCGGCGGCATGATGGGAATGCTGCGCGCGAACGTCCCGGCCATCTACGTCTACGGCGGCACGATCCTGCCGGGCCACTACAAGGGCGAGGAACTCAACATCGTCAGCGTCTTCGAGGCGGTGGGACAGTTCAGCGCCGGCAAGATGAGCGAAGAGGATTTCTGCCAGATCGAGCGTCGCGCCATTCCCGGCAGCGGCTCCTGCGGCGGCATGTACACCGCGAACACCATGAGCTCGGCCTTCGAGGCGCTCGGCCTGAGCCTGCCTTACAGCTCGACGATGGCGAACGTCCATGACGAGAAGGTGATCTCCACGAGGGAGTCGGCGCGTGTGCTCGTCGAGGCCGTCAAGCGAGACCTGAAGCCGCGCGACATCGTCACGCGAGAGAGCATCGAGAACGCCGTGGCCGTCATCATGGCGACGGGCGGGTCCACCAACGCCGTCCTGCACTTCCTGGCCATCGCCCATGCGGCTGACGTGCCCTGGACCATCGACGACTTCGAGCGGGTGCGAAAGAAGGTTCCGGTGTTGTGCGACCTGAAGCCCAGCGGGCAGCATCTCGCCGTCGACCTGCATCACGCGGGCGGCATCCCCGCGGTCATGAAGGTGCTCCTGAAGGCCGGGCTCCTGCATGGGCAGTGCATGACCATCACCGGGAAGACGGTGGCGGAGTCGCTGGCCGACGTGCCTGATCTTTCGCCCGACCAGAACGTCATCCGCCCCATCGATCGCCCGATGTACAAGCAAGGGCATCTCGCCATTCTCAAGGGCAACCTGTCGCCGGAGGGCTGCGTGGCCAAGATCACCGGCTTGAAGAACCCCGTGATCACCGGTCCGGCGCGTGTGTTCGACGACGAGCAGTCCGCGCTCGCGGCCATCATGGCCGGACAGATCAAGGCGGGTGACGTGATGGTGTTGCGCTACCTCGGGCCCAAGGGCGGCCCGGGCATGCCCGAAATGCTCGCCCCCACGGGCGCGCTCATCGGCCAGGGGCTCGGCGAGACGGTGGGCCTGATCACCGACGGGCGCTTCTCGGGCGGCACCTGGGGCATGGTGGTCGGCCACGTCGCCCCGGAAGCCTACGAAGGCGGCAATATCGCGCTCGTGCACGAAGGCGATTCGATCACCATCGATGCGCACAAGCTCAGGCTGCAATTGAACGTGTCGGACGACGAGATCGCCAGACGCCGAGCGGCCTGGCGTCAGCCGGCACCTCGCTATACCCGCGGCGTGCTCGCGAAGTTCGCGAAGAGCGCGTCGAGTGCGAGTTCGGGTGCGGTGCTCGACAAGTTCGAATAGCGGGCGTCTCAGAACCGGCGCCGTGCCTGCTTGGCGCTCTCGCTTCGACCTCGACGGCCCTTGGCATCCATGCCCAGGGCGTCCAGGTTGTCGATGCGACGCTGGCGGCGCTTTGCCTCGAGCTTGTCCATTTCGCGCCGCTTGGTCCAGCCGGTCGCGTCGGCCCACCACCACCACAGCGCCGCCGCGGCGAAGGGCCAGAGCACTGCCCACCACGGCCAGACGCCGACCGGCCCCAGGTCGGCCATCCACAAGACGAGCAGCACAACGCCGAGTACGATGAATGCCATGATGAGATTCGGTCCCTCTTGCCGGGCCGCCCCTTGGGCGTCAACCCGGCATTCGTACAATCCGTTCACGTCACTGTAGCTCAGCAAAACCGCAATCCGTGCGAAAGGAAGTCATGAAATCCGTGTCCCTGTTCATCATTGCCCTGGCTGCGGCAGCTCCCGCATTCGCCGGCCCGCTCGAATTGGCCCAGCAGAAGAACTGCCTGGCGTGCCATTCCGTCGACAAGAAGGTCGTGGGCCCCGCATACAAGGATGTCGCGGCCAAGTATGCTGGCCAGAAAGACGCCGTCGACAAGCTCACGCACAAGGTCATGAAGGGCGGTTCCGGCGTCTGGGGTGCCGTCCCGATGCCCGCGAATCCCCAGGTGAACGAGGCAGAGGCCAAGCAGCTCGTTCAGTGGATCCTCTCCCTCAAGTAAGCCGTCGCTCCATCGGCCTGGAAGTTCCCCTCGGCCGGGGGCCGTCGGCAAAACAGGAAAGCCCCGCAGGAGCGGGGCTTTTTCATGTCCGCCGCGTTCGGCGTCCGTGGCCGTTGCGGCTGGGCCCACCTGTCAGTAGGCCTGGCCGAGCTGGTCGAGGATTGCGGGGTTTTCCAGCGTGCTGGTGTCCTGGGTGACTGCCTCGCCCTTGGCCACGGAGCGCAGCAAGCGCCTCATGATCTTGCCCGAGCGGGTCTTGGGCAGGTTGTCGCCGAAGCGGATGTCCTTGGGCTTGGCGATCGGGCCGATCTCCTTGCCGACCCAGTCGCGAAGTTCCTTGGCAATGGCCTTGGCCTCGTCGCCTGTCGGACGGGGCCGCTTGAGCACGACGAAGGCGCAAATCGCCTCGCCCGTGGTCTCGTCGGGGCGCCCGACGACAGCCGCTTCGGCCACCAGCTCGGTGTGCGACACGAGAGCTGACTCGATCTCCATCGTGCCCATCCGGTGGCCCGAGACGTTCAGCACGTCGTCGATGCGGCCCGTGATCGTGAAGAAGCCCGTCTTCTCGTCGCGGCTTGCGCCGTCGCCGGCCAGGTAGTAGCCGCGCAACTCGGACGGATAGTAGCTGCTGCGGTAGCGTTCCGGATCGCCCCAGATGGTTCGGATCATGCTGGGCCAGGGCTTCTTGATGACGAGAATGCCGCCCTGCCCGTTGGGAACGTCGTGGCCGGCTTCGTCCACGATGGCGGCATCGATGCCGGGGAAAGGCAGCGTGCAGGACCCCGGCACCAGCGGCGTGGCGCCGGGCATCGGGGTGATCATGTGCCCCCCGGTCTCGGTCTGCCACCAGGTGTCGACAATCGGGCAACGGCCTCCGCCGATGTTCTCGTGGTACCACTCCCATGCGGCCGGGTTGATCGGCTCGCCCACGGAACCGAGGATGCGCAGGCTCGTGAGGTCGTAGTTACGCGGATGTGCGGCCGGATTGGCCTCGGCGGCCTTGATGAGGGAGCGGATGGCCGTGGGGGCCGTATAGAACACCGTCACCTTGTGGTCCTGGACCATCTTCCAGAACCGCCCTGCATCGGGGTAGGTCGGCACGCCCTCGAACACGATCTCGGTGCCGCCCAGCGCCAGCGGCCCGTAGGCAATGTAGGTGTGCCCGGTGACCCATCCGATGTCGGCCGTGCACCAGAAGATGTCATCGGACTTGAGGTCGAAGGTCCACTTGGTGGTGAGGGCCGCCATCACGAGATAGCCTCCCGTGCAGTGCTGCACCCCCTTGGGCTTGCCGGTCGAGCCCGACGTGTAGAGCAGGAACAGCGGATGCTCGGCCCCGACCCATTCGGGTTCGCAAGTCGCCGGCTGGGCAGCGGTGAGCTCGTGCAACCATTGGTCGCGGCCTTCGCTCCACGCGACCTTGCCGCCGGTGCGCCGGTACACGATCACGCTCTTGATGCTCTCGCAGCCGCCGAGCGCGATCGCCTCGTCGACAATGGCTTTCAGCGGAAGCGACTTGCCGCCGCGCATCTGCTCGTCGGCGGTGATGATCATCACGGCGCCGGCGTCCTTGACGCGGTCGCGCAGCGAGTGCGCGGAGAAGCCGCCGAACACCACCGAGTGCGTGGCGCCGATGCGTGCGCAGGCCTGCATCGCGACGACGCCTTCCACCGACATGGGCACGTAGATGACGACGCGGTCGCCTTTCTTCACGCCTTGCGCCTTGAGCGCGTTGGCCATCCTGCAGGTGCGGGCCAGCAGATCGTCGTAGGTGACCTTCGTGACAGTGCCGTCGTCCGCCTCGAAGATGATCGCGACCTTCTGGCCCAGCCCCGCCTCGACCTGCCGGTCCAGGCAGTTGTACGAGACATTGAGGGTGCCGTCCTCGAACCACTTGAAGAACGGCGCGCCGCTGGTGTCGAGCACCTTGGTGAACGGCTTCTTCCAGGTGACGCACTCCCGGGCGAGACGGCCCCAGAAGCCTTCGTAGTCGGCGGCAGCCTCGGCGCAAAGCTTCTCGTAGGCTGCCATTCCCGCGACGTGCGCGGTCTGGGCCAAGCGTGTGGGGGGCGGATACAGCTTGGTGGCGTGATCGGACATCGATGTCTCCTGTCGTGGTCTGGACGAATGAACGAACCATAGGGAAGCGCTCTTACGAACGCCTTACCGCAAGCTTACCGCGACCTTGCACGGCAGCCCGCGCTGCCCCTGCGGGGTTCAGTAAACTAGCAGTCTCGCCGCACCGGCCATCCGCCAGTGCTCCACTTCGAGGCCCTCCCACCATGACCACCATCCGCTACGCCGACCTGGTCGACAGCGTTGCCGCTGCATTGCAGTACATCAGCTATTACCACCCCGCCGACTACATCGCACACCTTGCACGCGCCTACGAGGTCGAGCAGAACCCCGCCGCGAAGGACGCCATCGCACAAATTCTCACCAATTCGAAGATGTGTGCGGAAGGCCATCGGCCGATCTGCCAGGACACGGGCATCGTCAACGTGTTCCTGAAGATCGGCATGGACGTGCGATTCGACGGATTCCCCGGCAGCATCGAAGAGGCTGTCAACGAGGGCGTGCGGCGCGGCTACCTCGATCCGCAGAACAAGCTGCGCGCGAGCATCGTGGCCGATCCGCATTTCGATCGCAAGAACACGCGCGACAACACGCCGGCCGTCGTCCACATGAGCCTCGTGCCCGGCGACAAGTTCGACGTGCAGATCGCCGCCAAGGGCGGGGGCAGCGAGAACAAGAGCAAGTTCGTGATGATGAACCCCAGTGACAGCCTGGTCGACTGGGTTCTGAAGACGGTGCCCACGATGGGCGCAGGCTGGTGTCCGCCGGGCATGCTGGGCATCGGCATCGGCGGCACGGCCGAGAAGGCGATGCTGCTGGCCAAGGAAAGCCTGATGCAGGACATCGACATGCACGAGCTCAGACAGCGCGGGCCGAGCAGCAAGCTGGAAGAGCTTCGGATCGAGCTGTGCGACAAGATCAACGCGCTGGGCATCGGCGCACAGGGGCTGGGTGGATTGACCACCGTGCTGGACGTGAAGATCGCGACCTACCCGACACATGCGGCGGGCAAGCCGGTGGCGATGATCCCGAACTGCGCGGCCACGCGTCACGCGCATTTCGCGCTCGATGGCTCCGGCCCGGCCTATCTCGAGCCGCCCAGTCTCGACCTGTGGCCCGACGTGAAGTGGGCGCCCGACTACAACAAGAGCCGTCGGGTCGATCTGGACACGCTGACCAAGGCGGAAGTCGCGAGCTGGAAGCCGGGCGACCGGCTGCTGCTCAGCGGCAAGATGCTCACCGGCCGCGATGCCGCGCACATGCGCATCCAGGACATGCTCGCCAAGGGCGAACCGCTGCCGGTGGAGTTCAAGAACCGCGTCATCTACTACGTCGGTCCGGTCGATCCGGTGCGCGACGAAGCGGTGGGGCCGGCGGGGCCCACCACCTCCACCCGGATGGACAAGTTCACCGAGATGATGCTCGCGCAGACGGGCCTGATCGCGATGATCGGAAAGGCCGAGCGCGGACCGGTGGCCATCGAGTCGATCCGCAAGCACAAGTCGGCCTACCTGATGGCCGTGGGCGGCGCCGCGTATCTGGTTTCGAAGGCGATCAAGTCGGCCAAGGTCGTCGGCTTCGGCGACCTCGGCATGGAAGCCATCTACGAGTTCGAGGTGAACGACATGCCCGTCACGGTCGCTGTCGACTCGAACGGGACGTCGGTGCACGAGACTGGCCCGAAGGAGTGGCAGGCCAGGATCGCAAAGATCCCCGTGGCTGCAGTCTGAGCGAAGGCGCGCCGCGCGTGCGGCGCCTCTGCCTTGGCACCGGAATGTTCTGCTACGCGCGCTCGATGCGCGCGTACGCGGAATGAGCGTGGATCGACTCGAAGTTCTCGACGTCCACGCTGTAGCGGCCGACCCGGGCATCGGCATTCAGGCGCAGCGCGACGTCGCGCACGAGGTCCTCGACGAACTTCGGGTTCTCGTATGCGCGCTCGGTCACCCATTTCTCGTCGGCGCGCTTGAGCATGGGCCAGATCTCGCTGGATGCGCTGTCCTCGGCAAAACGGACCAGTTCGCTCCAGCCGATGTCCTGCTTCAACTCGACCCGGATCGTCACGTGGGAGCGCTGGTTGTGGGCGCCGTAGTCGGAAATCTCTTTCGAGCAGGGGCAAAGCGACTTGACCGGCACGACGACTTCGGCCCAGACGCAGACCGCCCCGCCCCGCTGTTCGGCGATCCAGCGGCCCTGGTACTCGAGAAGGCTTTCCACGCCCGAGACCGGTGCGCGCTTGCGCAGGAAGAACGGGAAGCGCGCCTCGATGCGACCTTCTTCTGCGTTCAGCTTTTCGAGCATGGCGGCCAGGCCGGTGCGCAACGACGACGCGTCCAGAGGCGTTTCCAGCGCATCCAGCCACGCGACGAAGCGCGACATGTGCGTGCCCTTCTGATGCGCGGGCAGCGCGACGTCGAGGTCCCACTGCGCGACGGTGGGCAGCACCACGTTGCCCAGGCGCAGTTCCACGGGGTAACGCACGTCCTTGACACCGACCCGCTGGATCGCCAGATGGCGTTCGTCGCGTTCACTTTGAGTGTCGGGAATGTGCAGTGCGTCTTTCAGATTGCTCATATGGTTCATTCGACGTCCCCCGGGCGCCGCGCAAACCCCTGCGGCGCACGACCCCTTCGGCTCGGGCGAGCCCGAAGCATCTCACCAATCCACCGACCTTGGTGCGCCGAAGGAAATGCCCCGGTCCGGCGCTTTCGCGCGAGGCCGCGATGCCCGCACACCCGAAATCAGTGGTTCACCGCCGGGCGCACGAGGGCAGGTCGTGCACCAAAGCGCTTGAGGATCGACTGCTCTATGCCTGCCGCGTCCAGCCCGCACATCGCCAGCAGCTTGGCCGGATCGCCGTGCTCGAGGAATTCGTCGGGCAGCCCCAGCGCAAGCACCGGCAACTCGATGCCGGCGGCCTGCAGGGCCTCCATCACGGCGCTGCCCGCGCCGCCCATCGTGCAGCCTTCCTCGACCGTCACGATTGCATCATGGCTGCGCGCAAGTTCAGTCACGAGCGCGACATCGAGCGGCTTGGCAAAGCGCATGTTGGCCACGGTGGCATCGAGCCGCTCGGCGGCCTCCAGCGCCGGATAGAGCAAGGTGCCGAACGCCAGGATCGCGATCCGCTTGCCGGCATGCGTGCCGCGGGACGCTTCGCGCCGCAGTTCGCCCTTTCCGAAGGGAAGCTCGGTCATTTCCTGCTGCACTTCGGCACCCACGCCGGCACCGCGGGGATACCGCACCGCCACGGGATGGTTCTGCTTGAACGCTGTGAACAGCATCTGACGGCATTCGTTCTCGTCAGCCGGCGTGAGAACGCTCATGTTCGGGATGCACCGCAGGTAGGCGATGTCGTAGGCGCCGGCATGCGTGGCGCCGTCTGCGCCGACCAGTCCGGCGCGGTCCACCGCGAACACCACGGGCAGGTTCTGGATGGCCACGTCGTGGATGAGCTGGTCGTAGGCGCGCTGCAGGAACGTGGAATAGATGGCCACGACGGGCTTCAGGCCCTCGCACGCCAGGCCAGCGGCAAACGTGACGGCGTGCTGCTCGGCAATGCCGACGTCGTGGTAGCGGTCAGGAAATCGCTTCTCGAAATCGACCATCCCCGAGCCTTCGCGCATGGCCGGCGTGATGCCCACCAGGCGCTTGTCGCGAGCGGCCATGTCGCACAGCCACTGCCCGAACACCTGCGTGAAGGTCGGCTTGGGCGCCTTGGCGGGCTTTTGCAGGCCGACGGACGGATCGAACTTGCCCGGGCCGTGATAGTTGACCGGATCGGCTTCGGCGAGCTTGTAACCGTAGCCTTTCTTGGTCACGACGTGCAGGAACTGGGGGCCATGCTTGTCGCGCAGGTTCTCGAGCGTGGGGATCAGCGAGTCGAGGTCGTGCCCGTCGATAGGGCCGACATAATTGAAACCGAACTCCTCGAAGATCGTGCCGGGCACGACCATTCCCTTGGCATGCTCCTCGAAACGCCGCGCGAGCTCGAACAGCGGCGGTGCGTTCTTCAACACCTGCTTGGCGCCCTCGCGCGCGGCGGTGTAGAACTTGCCGCTCATCAGCCGCGCCAGGTAGCGATTGAGCGCACCCACGGGCGGCGAGATCGACATGTCGTTGTCGTTGAGGATGACGAGCAGGTCGGCCGACCCGCATGCGTGAGGCATGCCTGCGTTGTTCAGTGCCTCGAAGGCCATGCCGGCGGTCATCGCGCCGTCGCCGATGATGGCCACGGCCTTGCGCGACTCGCCTTTCATCTTCGCCGCAATGGCCATGCCGAGCGCCGCCGAGATCGAGGTCGACGAATGCGCGGTGCCGAAGGTGTCGTAGTCGCTCTCGTCTCGCCTCGGAAAGCCGCTGATGCCGCCGAGCTGGCGAAGACTGGCCATGCGCTCGCGGCGGCCGGTGAGGATCTTGTGCGGGTAGGTCTGATGGCCGACGTCCCACACGAGCCGGTCCTGGGGCGTGTTGAACACGTGGTGCAGCGCGATGGTCAATTCGACCGTGCCGAGGTTCGACGACAGGTGCCCGCCGGTCTGTGACACGCTCTGCAGGACGAAATCGCGCAACTCGACCGCGAGCTGCTTGAGCTCGTTGCGCCCGAGCCGCCGCACGTCGGCGGGGCTCTGGATGGTCTGCAGGAGGGAATGATTCATGGTGGGATGCGTCAGTTGTCGCGTTCGACGACCTTGTCGGCCAGGATGCTCAGCCACGCCGCATCGGTGAGGCCGCTGCGCGCGAGCGCAGCCTGTGCCTGGTCGCGCAGCGTGTCGGCGTGGCGCCGTGCCGCGTCGAGGCCGAGCACGCTGACATAGGTCGGCTTGTTGTTGTCCAGGTCCTTGCCCGCGGTCTTGCCCAGGGTCTCGGACGCCTGCGTCACGTCCAGGATGTCGTCAACCACCTGGAAGGCCAGGCCGATCGCATCGCCATATTCGGCAAGCGCTGTCCATTGGTGCGCGCTCGGCGCTCCGGTGGCAGCCCCCATCAGCACGCTGGCCTGAAGCAGCGCACCGGTCTTGCGGCGGTGCATGTCGCGAAGTGCGCGCTCGTCCAGGGGCAGGCCGACGCTGGCGAGATCGATGGCCTGGCCGCCGGCCATGCCCGCATGCCCCGCCGCACGTGCAAGGAGGCCGCACAGGCGTGCCTGCAATGGCGCGGGCACGCCCGCACCGCCCGGGCATGCGGCGCCGTCCTCGGGTGTCGGCGTCATCACCTCGAAGGCGAGCGCCTGCATCGCGTCCCCGGCGAGCATGGCCTGGGCTTCGCCGAACTGCACGTGCACGGTCGGCTTGCCGCGTCGCATCACGTCGTCGTCCATGCATGGCATGTCGTCGTGCACCAGCGAATAGGCGTGGATCAGCTCGACCGCGCAGCTGGCCCTCAAGGCCGCCTCGCGCAGTCCGCCCACGGCCTGCGACGCCGCGAGCACCAGCAAGGGTCGCAGGCGTTTTCCGCCGTCGAGGACGCCGTAGCGCATGGCAATGCCCAGGCCCGCGGGCGCGTCCAGCGGAACCCAGGATTCCAGTGCGGACTCGACCGCGTCGAGTTCGGCGCGAACCCAGGCGTCGAATTCGTCGGCCATCATGCGGCGGACCAGGGCTTGAGCTCACCCTCTTCGAGCACCTTCACCTGCTGCTCGACGGCTTCCAGGCGCGAGCGGCAATACCCAAGCAGCTGCGCGCCCCGCTTGTAGTTCTCGAGCAGCTTGTCCAGGGGGAGTTGCCCGGCTTCCATGGCGGCGACCAGTCTTTCGAGTTCGACCATGGCATCCTCGTAGGTGGCGGCCACGTCCGGCGGAGGAGATGAAGAGGTTGCGCTGGCCATTTTGCGAAGTGAAACCCCCATTGTAGTCAGCCGGCGTGCCTCGCGGTGCCGAGGCGTCCGCGACGGATCCCGAGGCCGCCGCGGGTATCCCAGGCCGCGAAATGGGCCTGTTGGCAAGCGGGGGATACAATTCTTGCCCCCGCCACATCGGGCCACCGGTGCGCAGCGGGGTTCGTTTTTTCTTCCCCCTTCTTCCCCACGGGCCTTGGGTGGCCCCGGGGCGGTTCGACATTGGTTTTTGGAGATCCTGGGGATCATGTCCGACCTGAGCTTCACCCTTGACGCTCTGGAGCGCAATCGCTCGCAACTTTCGGTAGCCGCTTATTTCGACGAGGACCTGTTCCGTCGGGAGATGGAGCTCATCTTCCAGCACGGTCCTCGCTACCTCGGGCATGAGCTGTCGGTGCCCGAGGTCGGCGATTTCAATGCGCTGGCCCATGAGGGCGAGGGCCGGGCCCTGGTTCGAACCGCCCAAGGCATCGAACTGATCTCCAACGTTTGCCGCCACCGGCAGGCCGTGATCCTGCGCGGGCGCGGGCATGCGGGCAACCACATCGTGTGTCCGCTGCACCGCTGGACCTACGACCTGCAGGGGCAGCTCATGGGAGCGCCGCATTTCGAGCGAGACCCCTGCATGCACCTGCAGCGCTACAAGACGCGCCTGTGGAACGGCATGATCTTCGAAGACAACGGCCGTGACATTGCGGCCGACCTGGCAGGTCTCGGCCCGAAGAAGGAGCTCGATTTCAACGGGTACGTGCTCGACCACGTGCGAATGCACGAGTGCGAGTACAACTGGAAGACCTTCATCGAGGTCTACCTGGAGGACTACCACGTCGGCCCGTTCCATCCCGGGCTCGGGCAGTTCGTCACCTGCGAAGACCTCAGCTGGGAGTTCGGCCAGCACCATTCGGTGCAGACGGTCGGCACGCACAAGGCCCTGGCCCGCGCCGGGTCGGACGTCTACCGCAAGTGGCACGACGCCGTGCTGGCCTATCGCAACGGGGTGCCGCCCGAGCATGGAGCGATCTGGCTGACCTACTACCCGAACATCATGATCGAGTGGTATCCGCACGTGCTCGTCATCTCCACGCTCTACCCCAAGGGGCCCCAGAAGACGATGAACGTCGTCGAGTTCTACTACCCCGAGGAGATCGCTGCCTTCGAGCGCGAATTCGTCGAAGCCGAGCAGGCGGCTTATTGGGAGACATGCATCGAGGACGACGAGATCGCGGTGCGCATGGATAGCGGCCGGCGCGCGCTGATGGATCGGGGCGATGACGAATCCGGGCCCTACCAGCACCCCATGGAAGACGGCATGCAGCACTTCCACGAGTGGTATCGACGAATGATGAGGCGAACGCGCTAGGTCTTTCCGCGGCCAGGCCGCCTGTGCTCCGGGCGCGGGGCACAATGGCGGGCATGTCTGCTCCGTGGTTGATGGTGGTCGCGTCCTTTCTCTTCGCGACGATGGGCGTGTGCGTGAAATTGGCCTCGGCCCGGTACGGCTCGGCCGAGATCGTGTTCTACCGCGGACTGACGGGCGTGGTCGTGATGGCGGCGCTCGCGCGCTGGCGCGGGCAGACGCTGGCCACCAAGATGCCCGCCAAGCACGTGTGGCGCAGCGCCACCGGCGTGGCCGCGCTGTGCCTGTGGTTCTATTCGATCGGCAAGCTCCCGCTCGCCACCGCGATGACGCTGAACTACATGTCGTCGGTGTGGATGGCGGTCTTCCTCATGGGTGCCATGGCGCTGGGCAACGGCCACGTGAGCAGCCGGCTCGTGTTCACGGTCCTGCTGGGGTTCGCCGGCGTCGCATTGATCCTGAGACCGACCATCGAGCACGACCAGTTCGGCTACGGCCTGGTCGCGCTCGCCTCGGGCATCGCGTCGGCGACGGCGTACTTGCAGGTCACTGCGCTCGGCCGCGCGGGGGAGCCCGAGCACCGCATCGTCTTCTATTTCTCGATGGGTGGCATCGTGGCCGGCGCCGCGCTGACGGCCCTGACCGGATGGCATGCGCACACCTGGCTCGGCCTGGCCCTGCTGATTGCGGTGGGCCTGCTGGCAACGGCCGCCCAGATGCTGATGACAAAGGCTTACCGCATCGGCAGTACGCTCATGAATGCCAGCCTCCAGTACCTCGGCATCGCCTATTCCTTCGCCTATGGCGTGCTGCTGTTCGGCGACCGCGTGACCCTCTTCGCGCTCAGCGGCATGGCCTTGATCGTGGCGGCCGGCATTGCCGCGGCCCGCGCGCGCGCAAGCGTCGCCGCGCCCGTCGCGCCTGCGGCGAATTCCTAGAACGAACATTCCGCTTCGACCATGAGCTACGACACGCTGATCTGCGCCAATGATCTTCGCGATGAATTCGGCAAGGCCGGAAACCTCGTGATCCTCGACGCCGGCTTCGATCTTGCCGATACCGGGGCGGGTGAACGTGCCCACGCGCAGGGTCACCTGCCCGGAGCCCGCTATGCGCACCTGGATCGCGATCTGTCGGGCACCAAGACTGGTCGCAACGGGCGCCATCCATTGCCCGATCGTGCGGCTTTCGCCAGGACGGCGGGCGCATGGGGCATCGCACCGGGCACGCAGGTCGTCGCCTACGACAGGCAGGGCGGCCCGTACGCCGCACGGGCGTGGTGGCTGCTGCGCTGGCTCGGCCATCGCGCTGTCGCCGTGCTCGACGGTGGCTTCCAGGCATGGCAGGCGCTCGACGGCAGGCTCGAGACCGACATGCCCACCTGGTCGCCGCAACCGCCCTACCCGGTTTCCAAGCCTGCGATGCCCACCATGGAGATCGATGCGCTGATGTCTTCCCTCGGCCAAGTTCGCCTCGTCGATGCACGCGCTCCCGAGCGTTTTCGTGGCGAGACCGAACCGCTGGACCCGCAGGCCGGCCACATCCCGGGCGCATTGAACAGATTCTTCAAGGACAACCTCGGCGCCGACGACCGCTTCAAGGCCGCGTCACAGTTGCACGACGATTTCGCGCCATTGCTCGCCGGCCAGCCGGCCGAGCGCGTGGTCCATCAATGCGGTTCGGGCGTGACCGCCTGCCACAACCTGCTCGCCATGGAGGTGGCCGGCATGCCGGGTTCGGCCCTCTACGCAGGGTCGTGGAGCGAATGGTCGTCCGACCCGTCAAGACCCATCGCGCAGGGCTGAACAGGCGCCGGCCCCGTCCGCGAGAAGCTCGGGCGGCGCCGAGCTGCGCGATTCTTGACGCAGCGCAAGGGCGAGCCCATGCTGTTGCGGAACGCTCGGATCGAGTTCGTTCGACCCATGCCCCCCGATGGAGGTGAATCATGTTCCAGCGCATCCTCGTTCCCACCGATGGTTCCGAAATCACCAAGAAGGCCGTGGAGACGACGATCTCCCTGGCCAAGACGCTCAACGCGCGCGTCTACACCATCAGCGTGAAGGAGCCCTTTCCGTACAGCGCCATTTCCGAGATGCAGCCCACGCCGCCCCAGGAGTTCTTCGACGCGCAGGAGCGCATCGCCAGTGCGCGCGTGAAGGCGGTGACGGACGCCGCACAGGCGGCCGGCGTGCCCTGTGATGCCCACACGGTGGAGGCCCTGCATCCCTGGGAAGCGATCATCGAACACGCCGAGCGCATGGGATGCGACCTGATGGTGATGGCCTCGCATGGTCGGCGCGGCGTCACGGCATTGCTGCTGGGCAGCGAGACGCAGAAGGTCCTCACGCACAGCAAGGTGCCGGTGCTGATCGTGCGCTGAGCCGCAGCAGCCCGGCTCTGCAAGGGATCGCAAGCCGCCTCAGGCGGCCACGCCATGCCCCTTGAACCAGGCCAGGCAGCGCCGCCACCCGTCCTCTGCGGCCGCCTTGCGATAGCTCGGCCGGTAGTCCGCATTGAAGGCGTGAGGCGCATCGGGGTAAATGACGAACTCCGACGCCTTCGCCGCGGCGCTCCCACTCTTGAGCGCTTCCTTCATCTGCTCGACGGTCGAGACCGGAATACCGGCGTCGGCCCCGCCGTACAGGCCCAGCACCGGCGCATGCAGCTGCGTGGCGAGGTCGATCGGGTGCGTGGGTGTCAGCGGCGAAGGAGTACCCACCAGACGTCCGTACCAGGCCACCGCCGCCTTCAGCCGCGGGCTGTGCGCGTCGTACATCCAGACGATGCGTCCGCCCCAGCAGAAGCCGGTGATGCCCAGGCGCGAGACGTCGCCACCATGGGCGCCCGCCCATGCGACGCAGGCATCGAGGTCGCTCATGACTTGCGCGTCAGGCACTTTGTCGATCACCTCGCTCAGCAGCTTCGAGAGCTCGCCGTAGGCCATCGGGTCGCCCTGACGGACGAACAGTTCCGGCGCGATGGCGAGGTAGCCGAGCTTGGCGAAGCGGCGGGCCATGTCGGCGATGTGCTCGTGCACGCCGAAGATTTCCGAGATCACCAGGATCACCGGCAAATCGCGACGGCCAGCGGGTGCGGCTCGGTAGGCCGGCATCTTGAAATCGCCCGACAGGATCGTGACCTCGCCTGCATCGAGGCCGTCGCTGTCGGTCTTGATCGTCTGTGCCGCGACCGGCAGCACGGCGGCGGCGAACCCGCTGCCCACGGTCGTGCGCACGAAATCGCGCCGGGAGAAATCGCGGGTCGGCGTGAGGCTGTCGAGATCCCTGCGGTCCATGGACGGCTCCTGATGAGAGACGGCGATTCTAGGAACGAACCCGCTCGTGCGCCGCGCCCCTGCATCGCCGTGCGCACGCGGGGTTTGCCGCGACAATGCCGGCCATGGCTTCACGCACCCCAGGGCCGGATGTCGCCCCAGACCGAATCCCGCCGACACGCTGGCCCGGCCAACTGGCCGCCATCGACATGGGCTCGAACAGCTTCCGCCTGGAGATCGGGCAGATGCACCAGGGGCGCTATCGGCGCATCGACTACCTGAAGGAGACCGTGCGCCTGGGTGCCGGGCTCGACGCCCAGGGATTCCTCACCGACGAAGCGACCGAGCGAGGCCTCGCATGCCTGCAGCGTTTTGCGCAACGATTGCATGACTTCGCGCCGTGGCAGGTGCGGGCGGTGGCCACTCAGACCCTGCGCGAAGCGCGCAACCGGGATGCCTTTCTCGCGCGGGCGCGCGCCGCGCTCGGGCTTCCCATCGAAGTGATCTCCGGTCGCGAGGAAGCCCGCCTGATCTACGCAGGCGTCGCGCGCCTGCAGCCGTCGGACCACACGCGACTGGTGATCGATATCGGCGGGCGCTCGACCGAGATGATTTTGGGGCGCGGACGCCGGCCGCTGCAGGCCGAGTCGTTTCAGGTCGGCAGCGTGAGCCTGTCGCTCAAGTATTTCGGCGATGGCCGCTTCACCGAGTCCGGTTTCCGGTCGGCGCAGATCGCCGCGGGCGCCGAGCTCGAGGAAGCGCTGGAGCCGTTCGCACCCCAGAACTGGACGCAGGCACTGGGCTCATCGGGAACAGTGGGTGCGGTGTCGCAATTGCTGGCGGCGAGCCAGGTCACCGACGGCCTGATCACCCCCGACGGCTTGCGCTGGCTGATGCAGGAGTGCCTGCGCGCCGGCCGCGTGGACCGCCTGAGCCTGCCCGGCCTGAAGGAAGACCGCCGCGCCGTCATCGCAGGCGGTGTGGCCATCCTTTACACGCTGGCCGTTCACTTCGGCATCGACATCCTGGCGCCCGCGCGCGGCGCCCTCCGGCAAGGCGTGATCTTCGATCTCCAGGACCGGCTGCAGGCGCTCGCGCACGAGCCTGCGGTGCACGATGTGCGGGAGGCGTCGGTGCGCGAGATGCAGCGCCGCTTCATTGTCGATGCCCAGCAGGCCGCCCGCGTGCATCATGTGGCCAATTCCCTCTACGAAGGCGTCCGGCCCGACGCCTCGCACGACGCGCGGCGCGAACTCGAATGGGCCTGCGCGCTCCACGAGGTCGGCATGATGATCTCGCACCACGATCACCACCGACACAGCGCCTATGTGATTGGCCATGTGGACGCGCCGGGGTTCTCGCAGTCGCAGCAGCGCCGGCTGGCCGAACTCGTGCTCGCCCAGCGCGGCGGTCTGCGCAAGGTCGAGACGAGCCTGGTGCAGGAAGACTTCGCGTGGCAGGTGATGTGCCTGCGGCTGGCCATCATCGTGTGCCATGCACGCGCCGACGTCGACCCGCGGGCACTTTCCGTTCAGCGCAGCGGTGGCATGGCGACGCTGCGCCCGCCCCTGGTCTGGACGGAAACCCATCCGCGCACACTGCACCTGCTGCAGGAGGAAGTGGGCGCCTGGGAGCGCGGCGGCCCGCTCGGACTGCGGCTGCAGCGGCGAGGGGTCTGACTCAGAGGCAATCGGGCGATTGCACGGCCTGGATCACGGTCTGCACGACGCCATCGCGTTCGCGACTGCGAAGCCACCACACGGCGCCCTTTTTCAGCGCCCAGGGCTGCGCCTGGCCGCACAGCAGCCCGGCCGCCGCCAGGCCCAGTGTCGGCTGATGGCCTACGACCAGCACCGGCTCGCCGGCATCCGGCCAGCGCACTGCCTCGAGCAGGGCCTCGGGCGAGGCGCCCGGGCCGATTGCCTGGATGGTCTTGAACTGCTTGCCGAGGGCTTGTGCCGTCTGCTGCGTGCGCAGCGCCGGGCTGACCAGGATCCGCGTCGAATGCGCCAGCCGCTGGCCCAGCCACTCGCCCATTCGCTTCGCGTGGCGCTCGCCCTTGGCCGTGAGCGCACGTTCGAGGTCGCTTTGCCCCTCTTTCGCCAGGTGCGCCTCGGCATGTCGCCACAAGATCAGGTCCATCAGGGCTGCTTGACCGGTTGGTAGAGGTTCATCAGGGCCTGTTGTGCGCTCAGCCCATCGGTGCCCAAGCGTTGGTAGCTGCCGTCGGGCTGGAGTTCCCAAGCGTCGCAGGCATCGTGCAGGTAGGGCACCAGGCACTCGTCGATGACGCGCTGGCGCATGGCGGGCTGGCGGATCGGCCACGCGACCTCGATGCGCCTGAACATGTTGCGGCTCATCCAGTCGGCACTCGACAGCAGCAGCACTTCGTCGGCGTCAGTCGCCCCCCAGCGGAAGTACATCACCCGCGAATGCTCGAGGAAGCGGCCGACGACCGAGCGCACCCGGATGCGCTCGGTGACCTCGGGAATACCGGGCGGCAGCATGCAGGCGCCGCGCACGATGAGGTCGATCATCGCGCCGGCCTGGCTCGCGCGCATGAGCGCCTCGATGATCGGCGGGTCGGTCAGGGCGTTGATCTTTGCCACGATGCGGGCGGGCGCCCCCCGGCGCGCTGCGTCGGCCACCTGCTCGATGTACTGGAGCATGCGCTTGTGCAGCGTGAAGGGCGCCTGCAGCAGCAGCTTCAGCGGCTTCATCTTGCCCAGGCTCGCGAGCTGCTGGAACACGGCATCGGCGTCCGCGGTGAGATCGGCATCGGCCGTCAGGTAGCCCACGTCGGTGTAGAGCCGGGCCGTCTTGGGGTTGTAGTTTCCGGTGGACAGGTGGGCGTATCGGCGCAGTCGGTATTGCCCGTTGGGTGCCAGTTCGCGGCGGGTGACGAGCAGCAGCTTGGCGTGCGTCTTGAGCCCGACGATGCCGTACACGACCTGCGCGCCCACGGCCTCCAGGCGTTCGGCCCAGTTGATGTTGGCCTCTTCGTCGAAGCGCGCCTTGAGCTCCACCACCGCCATCACTTCCTTGCCCTGGCGGGCCGCCTCGATCAGCAGGTCCATCAGCGGCGACTCGCTGCCCGTGCGATAGATGGTCTGCTTGATCGCGAGCACGTCGGGATCGGACACCGCTTGACGCAGGAACTCGACCACCGGTTCGAACGACTCGAAGGGATGGTGAAGCAGCACGTCGTGGGTGCGCAATTGCTCGAAGATGGACTCCTGCTGGGGCAGCCGCCCCTGAGGCCACGAACCTTCGAAGGGCGGGAAACGCAGCGTCGGCGCATCCGCCTGGTCGATGAGCTGGTTCAGCCGGACCAGGTTGACCGGCCCGTTGACCTTGTACAGCGCCTGCGCGGGCAGGTTGAACTGCTGCAGGAGGAACTCGTACAGTTCGCTCGGGCAGGTGCTGACGACTTCCAGCCGGATCGCCTGCCCGAAGTGGCGCGTGGTCAGCCCCGTGCGCAGCGCCTGCCGAAGGTTGACCACGTCATCCGCGTCGATGTCGAGGTCGGAGTCGCGGGTGACGCGAAACTGCGAGAAGGCCTCGACGTCACGCCCCTGGAAGAGTTCGTTCAGGTGCGCGCGGATCACGCTGGTGAGCAGCACGAACACCTGCTTGCCGCGTGGCGCGAGTTCGTCGGGCAGGCGGATCACGCGCGGCAGCACCCGCGGCACCTTCACGATCGCGATCATGTTCTCGCGGCCGAAGGCGTCGCGCCCGGTCAGGCGCACGATGAAATTCAGCGACTTGTTCGCCACCTGCGGGAACGGGTGCGCCGGATCCAGCCCGATGGGAACCAGCAGCGGACGCACCTGCTTCTGGAAGAAATTGTCGACCCAGCGGCGCTGGTCGGGATCGCGGTCGGCGTGATTGACGATCAGGATGCCTTCGCGGCGAAGCTGCGGCATCACCTCGTCGTTGAAGGCGGCGTACTGGTCGTCGATCAGCGAATGCGCGTCGCTGGCCACGTCCTGCAGCTCGCGCTGCGAGACGGCCGTCCCGGACTGGCGCGCCGCCTCGAGGTAGTCGGCAAAGCGCACCTCGAAGAATTCGTCCAGGTTGGACGAGACGATGCACACGTAGCGAAGTCGTTCGAGCAGCGGAACATCGGGCCGGTGAACCTGCGCCAGCACGCGCCGGTTGAATTCGAGGATGGCTCTCTCGCGGCTGAGAAGCGCAGGTGCAGCAGTTGCCGCGGCGATGTCGGGGCTCATTCGGCTGGAGGGCCTTTGATTCGATGGGCCCTAGTTTATGAAGCTTTCGAGGGCTTGGGGGACGAGCCCTCGCCGCTCCTGCCGCGTGGGCACGAGGAACGACTCGAACTGCGCGCAGGCCGCAGCCCAGTCGAAGGTCGCCGCGCGCTCACGCGCAGCCTCGCGCGGCAGCTTCAGGGCCGCGAGTGCCGCGGCGCGCAGATCGTCGTGGAGCACACCCCCTTGCGAACGGCCCACGACATCGAGCGGCCCCGGCACGGGGAACGCCGCCACGGGTGTGCCGCACGCCATGGCCTCCAGCATGACGAGTCCGAAAGTCTCGCTTCGGCTCGGAAAGACGAACACGTCCGCGCCGCCGTACACCCGCACGAGCTCGCGCCGCGGCACGACGCCGCGCCAGTGCACTTCGGGATGCCGGCGCTTGAGCCGCTCGAGCAACGGGCCGACGCCGTACACCAGCTTGGAGCCGGGCAGGTCGAGCATCAGGAAAGCCTCCACGTTCTTCTCGTAGGAGACCCGGCCGACGTAGAGGAACACGGGCCTCGGCAGCCCCAGGTCCGCCCCGGGTGTCGGCTCGAACAGCCGCAGGTCGACACCATGCGACCAGGGGCGCAGCTTCTCGAATCCGTGGCCGCGAAGGATCTCCAGCATGCCTTCAGTGGGCACCATCACACCGGAAGACGGCGCGTGAAAACGCCTGAACCAGGCGTAACCCCAGCGTTCGGGCACGTGAAGCGCCTTGGAAAGAATGTCGGGAAAGCGGGTGTGGAACGCCGTCGTGAAAGCCCACCCCCGGCGCAGGCAGTGCGCGCGCGCCGCGCTGCCCAGCGGTCCTTCGGTCGCGATGTGGACGGCGTCGGGTTGCGCTGCGTCGAGCAGCGCGGATACCTTGCGGCCGCAACGCCAGGCCAGCTCGATCTCCCGATAGCCCGGACAAGCGAATCGGCGGAATCCCGATGGCTCGACGATCTGCACCTCGTGCCCGCGTCCCCACAGGCCGCGCTGCAATTCCAGCAGCGTGGTCACCACGCCGTTCACCTGCGGCAGCCATGCGTCAGTCACCAGCACGAGCTTCATGGGACGGTGACCTCCACGTCGATGGCAGCCTGCGGGGCAGGCACGACCACCCGCGCGGGCGCGGGCGCCGAGGCGCAGGAACCTGCGCGAGAAGCGGCTTGGTCCCACTGCGACCAGTCGAGGATCTCCAGGCGCCCGTCGGCATGTTCCACCAGCGCGGTCAGGCTCTCCACCCAGTCGCCGTCGTTGGCGTAGAGGATGCCGTCGATGTCGCGCAACTCGGCATGGTGGATGTGTCCGCACACGACTCCGTGCACCTGGCGGCGTCGCGCTTCGCGCGCGAGCGCTGCCTCGAAGTCGCCGACATAGCTGATCGCGCGCTTGACCTTGCGCTTCAGGTAGCGCGACAAGGACCAGTACGGCAGACCCACTCGCGCCCGCAGCGAATTGACGTGGCGATTGAGCTTGAGGGTGAATTCATAGGCCGAATCGCCCAGATGCGCGAGCCATCGGGCGCACTGGATCACGCCGTCGAAGAGATCGCCGTGCACGACCCACAGGCGACGGCCGTCGGCCGTCACGTGGACCCAGTCGTGCGCCACGTCGATGCCTCCGAAGTTGTGCTCGACATAGCGGCGGGCAAACTCGTCGTGGTTGCCCGGGATGAAGACGACCTTGGTGCCCTTGCGCGCCTTGCGCAGGAGCTTTTGCACGACGTCGTTGTGTGCCTGCGGCCAGTACCAGGTGCGGCGCAATTGCCAGCCGTCGATGATGTCGCCGACGAGAAACAGGTGTTCCGCATCGACATGCCGCAGGAAATCGAGCAGTGCATCCGCCTGGCAGCCCGGCGTGCCCAGGTGCAGGTCCGAGATCCACACACTGCGATAGCGGTGCGTGGCAGGGTCCTCCGTGCGATCGCCGACGATCCGTCCGGCCGGACCTTCGATGTCGGTCCATGCGCGAAGGAAGGCGGCATCGCTTGACATGGAACTGCATCATCCGTGCCCGCCATGACGCAGACATGGCTGCCACGTGACCGGACGATGACAGTTGCCGTCAACCCCTCGGGTGGTGCTGTGAATGGAGCACGCGCAGCCGCTCGCGGGCCACGTGCGTATAGATCGTCGTGGTGGAGATGTCGGCATGCCCGAGGAGCATCTGCACCGCCCGAAGGTCCGCGCCGTGATTGAGCAGGTGAGTCGCGAAGGCATGGCGCAGCGTGTGCGGCGACAAGGGCACCTGAACGCCGCCACGCAGCGCGTGCTGCTTGATGAGCTTCCAGAACATCTGTCGTGTCATCGGGCCGCCCCGGGCCGTCACGAACAGGGCGTCGCTGGATTGCGCGCCGAGGATCTGCTGGCGTGCCGTGGCGAGATAGCGTTGCAGCCACGCATGGGCTTCCTCGCCGAACGGCACGAGGCGCTCGCGAGCGCCCTTGCCGGTGGCACGCAGCGCCCCGTCGGTCAGGCTCAGGTGGACGGTCTTCAGGCCCACCAGTTCGCTCACGCGCAATCCGCTCGCGTACATGAGCTCGAGCATCGTGCGGTCGCGCAGGCCCAGCACGGTGTCGGTGTCCGGCGCGCCAAGCAGCGCCTCGACCTGCGCCTCGCTGAGCGTCTTCGGCACGCGCATCGGCTGGCGGGCCGCCTGCAGGCGCAAGGTCGGATCGGCAGCCACCAGCCGCTCGCGCAGGGCCCAGCGGAAATACCGCTTCAGAACCGTCAGCCGACGGTTGCTGCTGGTGGCCTTGCTCGACGCATGCCGCACGACGGCGTATTCGCGCAGGTCGGTCTCGGTGGTGTCGTCGAGCCGGCGCCCCTTGCCCTGCGCCAGCCATAGGGCGTAGAGGGAGAGGTCTCGACGATACGCCGCCAGCGTGTTGGCCGACAGACCGTCCTCGATCCACAGCGCGTCGACGAATTGGTCGATCGCCTCGCGGCTGGCATCGACGACGTTCGCCGATACGCCTTCAGGCTGCGCCTTCGGGTCTTCGCCTACGGGACGGACCGGCGGCCTCATGCGGTCTTGCCCCGCTGGGCGAGGGCCCACTCGATGTGCTCGCGAAGCTCGGGAGATGCGTCCGGCAGCCGCGCTCGCAAGGCATCGGCGATTTGCTGCGAGCCGGTGTCGCGCCACGCGTTGCCCAATGCCACGGCCAGGTTGCGAAGCCAGCGGGCATGGCCGATGCGCCGGATGGCGCTGCCTTCGGTCATGCGCAGGAATTCGGCTTCGTCCCAGCGCCACAGGACCAGCAAGTCCGCATCGCGCCAGGCTGCTCGCTCGTCGAAGTCGGGCAGGCTGCTGCGGCCGGCGAACTTGTTCCAGGGACAGGCGAGCTGGCAATCGTCGCAGCCGTAGACGCGGTTACCCATCGCGGCGCGCAGCTCCACCGGGATCGGGCCTTCGTGCTCGATGGTGAGGTAGGAGATGCAGCGCCGTGCGTCGAGGCGGAAGGGCGCGACGATGGCGCCGGTGGGGCAGACCTCGATGCAGGCATTGCAGCTGCCGCAGTGAGGTTCCGCCGGCGCGGTGACCGGCAACGCCAGATCGACGTAGATCTCGCCGAGGAAAAACATGGAGCCGCCGTCGCGGTCCAGCGCCAGCGTGTGCTTGCCGCGCCAGCCGATGCCGCTGCGCGACGCGAGTTCGACCTCGAGCACCGGCGCCGAATCCGTGAACACCCGATGGCCGAAGGGCCCTACCGTGTCGGCCAGGCGATCGGCCAGGCGCTGCAGTCGCGCGCGCAGGACCTTGTGGTAATCCCGACCCCTTGCGTACAGGGAGATGGCCGCATGCTGCGGGTCGCGCAGCCGCGACCACTCGATGGCCTGCCAGCCGTCGGCCCGCTGGCTCGGCAGGTAGTCCATGCGGGCGGTGACGACGCGCACCGTGCCCGGCACCAGCGCGGCAGGGCGAGCGCGCTTGAGTCCGTGCATGGCCATGTAGCCCATGGTGCCGTGAAATCCGTTGCGCAGCCACCGCAAGAGGCCGTCTTCTGCGTCCGAGAGGTTCACATCGGCCACACCGATCTGTGAAAATCCCAGCGCCGTGGCCCATTCCCGCAGTTGCGGCAGCAATGACTGCACGTCCAAGTTTTGAGCCATACGCCGATTCTAGAAACCGCGCACCTCGTCTGGCCAGAGGAGGCCGCCTGTGCCGCCACCGCCCGCAGCCTCGCCGCCCATGCGGGCATCGGCCGCGCGTTCATCGAGCTTGACGGCACGCTCGGCGCGGGCAAGACCACCTTCGTCCGACACCTGCTGCAGGCGCTGGGCGTGCAGGGCCGAGTGAAAAGCCCCACCTACGCCATCATGGAGCCATATTCCCTGCCCGGCTTCGATGCTTGGCACTTCGACTTCTACCGCTTCGACGATCCCCAGGAATGGGAGGATGCCGGATTCCGCGACGTGTTCGCCGCGCCAGGCCTGAAGCTAGTCGAGTGGCCGCAGAAGGCCGCCGGCCTTCTGCCCACGCCCGACCTGCGGGTTCACATCGGCATCGCGAGCGACGAATCCCGTCGCGTCGACCTGGAGGCGTTCACGCCGCTGGGCGAGGAGCTGCTGGCATGAGGCACCCTGTGTCGACTTGCTCGCTGCGGGCCGAGCGCCGGGCCGCTCCCAAGCCGGCCCGCATCCCCTCGGGGGATCGGCCGACGTACTCGTCGGCCGAGGGGCAAACATTCCGGGCCGAGCGCCGGGCCGCTCCCAAGCCGGCCCGCATCCCCTCGGCGGATCGGCCGACGACCTCGTCGGCGAGGGGCAAACTTCCGGCCGAGCGCCGGGCCGCTCCCAAGCCGGCCCGCATCCCCTCGGGGGATCGGCCGACGTACTCGTCGGCCGAGGGGCAGTCATGAGCTGCGACGAAAAGAGCGTCGCGTCGCGCCGGCATGCGCTGCGCTCGATGGGCGCGCTCGTGCTGACGCTCGGCGCGAACGACATCGCCCACGGCGCGACCATCGTGGCCGTTCGCGTGTGGCCGTCGGAGGACTACACGCGCGTGACGATCGAGTCCGACCAGCCCCTGTCGGCCAAGCACTTCATGATCGCGGACCCGGCCCGGCTGGTCATCGACGTCGACGGCCTGGAGCTCAGCCCCACGCTGCGCGACATGGTCGGCAAGGTCCACTCCGACGATCCCTACATCGCCAGCGTGCGCGTCGGACAGAACCTTCCGCGCGTCGTTCGCATCGTGTTCGATCTCAGACAGCCCACGCGGCCGCAGGTGTTCACGCTGCCGCCGGTCGCGGCTTACCGCAATCGCCTGGTCTTCGATCTCTATCCCGTCAAGGAGCGCGACCCGCTGCTCGCCTTGATCGAGGACAAGCGAACCGCCGAGCAAGAGGCCGCGCAGGCGGTGCGCGACGCGCTCGGGGACTTCATCGAGCGCATGGACAAGGACCCTACCGCAGCTCCCACGCCCGAGGCGCCGGCGACATCGACGGCACAGATCACGCCCGCGCCGGCGCCTGCGGTGGTGCCCACCGAGCGCGAGAAGCAGCGCATGGAGCGGTTGATCGTGGTGGCCCTCGACCCTGGCCACGGCGGCGAGGACCCGGGTGCCACCGGACCAAGCGGCCTGCACGAGAAGGACGTGGTGCTGCAGATCGCGCTGAAGCTGCGCGACCGCATCAACGACGTCCCCGGCATGCGCGCCATGCTCACGCGCGATGCGGACTTCTTCGTGCCGCTGCAAGACAGGGTGCGCAAGGCGCGGCGCGTGCAGGCCGACCTGTTCGTCTCCATCCATGCCGACGCCTTCCTCACGCCAGAGGCGCGGGGCGCCTCCGTCTTCGCGTTGAGCGATCGCGGAGCCACCAGCGCAGCCGCGCGCTGGATGGCCAACAAGGAGAACGCGGCCGACATCGTCGGGGGCGTGAACATCAAGGCCACCGATCACACCGTCCTGCGCACGCTGATCGACATGAGCACCACCGCGCAGATCAAGGACAGCCTGCGGCTCGGCAAGGAAGTGCTCGGCCAGATCGGCAGGGTCGGCCATCTGCACAAGGGCGCCGTCGAGCAGGCCGGGTTCGCGGTGCTCAAGGCGCCCGACATCCCCTCGGTCCTGGTGGAGACGGCGTTCATCTCCAACCCGGGTGAAGAGCGGAAGCTGCGCGACCCGCAATACCAGGACAAGCTGGTGGATGCGCTCGCCAAGGGAATCAAGCGCTACTTCGCGAAGAACCCGCCGCTGGCGCGACAGCGCAGCGTGTAGTTGCTGCGGAGAAGTCAGGTGCGTCAGCGCTTCAGGCGGCCTGGCGCCGGTGCCGCCACGCGCCGAAGATCGCGATGATCCCCGGCAGCAGGATCATGCCCCAGATGATCTTCTCGAGATTGCCGCGCACCCATGGAATGTTGCCGAACAGGTAGCCCGCGAGGGTGACGCCTGCCACCCACAGCGCGCCGCCGGCCACGTCGTAGAACGTGAACTTGCGGCGCGTCATCATCGCCACGCCCGCCACGAACGGCGCGAAGGTGCGCAGGAACGGCATGAATCGCGCCAGCACGATCGTGATGCCGCCGTAGCGCTCGTAGAAGTCGTGTGCCTTGAGAAAGGCATGCTTGTTGAAGAAGCGGCTGTTCTCCCAGTGAAAGACCTTGGGCCCGAAGAACCGCCCGATGGTGTAGTTGCTCTGGTTGCCCAGGATCGCGGCGCCGGTCAGCAGCGCGATCGACAGCGGCAGGCTGAGGTGGCCGGTGCCGCACAGCGTGCCCACCACGAAGAGCAGGGAGTCGCCGGGCAGGAAGGGCATCACCACCACGCCGGTCTCGACGAAGATGATCGCGAACAGCAGCGCATACACCCATGCGCCGTAGTGCTCGACGAAGTTCACGAGGTGCACGTCGACGTGCAGGATGAAGTCGAGCAAGGGGCCGAGAAAGTCCATGGGCGACGATTATCGACGGCTCCTACAATCGCTCCGATGAACGCCGTGCTGCTGGCTCCGCCGCGCCGCCCCATCCGCGATCTGCCCGATGAGCTCATCAGCCAGATCGCGGCCGGCGAGGTCGTCGAACGCCCGGCGTCGGTGGTGCGCGAACTCCTGGACAACGCGCTCGACGCCGGCGCCACCGAGATCGCCGTCCGGCTCATCGGGGGCGGTGTGCGCACCATCGTGGTCGAGGACGACGGCCACGGCATTCCCGCTGACGAACTGCCGATGGCGCTGCGCCGGCATGCCACGAGCAAGATCGGATCGCTCGGCGATCTCGAGAGCGTGTCGACGATGGGCTTTCGCGGCGAGGCGCTGGCTGCGATCGCGTCGGTGGCGGAGGTGGCGATCGCCAGCCGCACCGAAGACGCGGTGCATGCACAGCGGCTCGATGCCCGCTCCGGCGAGCTGACCCCGGCCGCCCGCGGTCGGGGCACGAGCGTGGAGGTGCGCGAGCTGTTCTTCAGCACGCCCGCGCGGCGCAAGTTCCTGAAGACCGAAGCCACCGAACTCGCGCACTGCGTCGAAGCCGTGCGCCGCCATGCCCTGGTGCGGCCCGACGTGGCCTTCAGCGTCTGGCACGACGGCAGGATCGTGCAGCAGTGGCGCCGCGGCAGCGGGGACACCCGGCGGCGCGACGTGCTGGGCGAGGAACTCGTCTCCCAGAGCCGCGAAGTCGCATTGGACACCGGCGTGCTGCGGGTGCATGGCCTGGCCGGCACACCCGAGGCCGCCCGGGCCCGTGCAGACCAGCAGTACGTCTACGTCAACGGCCGCTTCGTGCGAGACAAGCTGATTGCGCACGGCGTGCGCTCGGCCTACGAAGACGTGCTGCACGGCGGGCGGCAGCCCTGCTACGCGCTTTTCATCGACATCGCGCCCGACCGGGTCGACGTCAACGTGCATCCGACGAAGATCGAAGTGCGCTTCCGCGACTCGCGCGAAGTGCATCAGCTCGTGCGGCGCGCCGTGGAAGCGGCCCTTGCCGTGCCGCGCGCCGGGCACGCAGGCGTGGATGCTTCCAGCGCGCACGGCCTCGCTCATCCCGCGGCCGGCACCGTGCATGGCGCGGCCTTCGAGCGCGGCGATGGCGATGCTGCTTCGACGTTGCCCCGAGATACAGGGCCTTCGACCCGCTGGCGCCGCGAAGACCCCGCTTCGTACCGCGTCCAGGGCACGCTCGGCCTGCAACAGGCGGCCATGCTCTACGCGCGCGAGCCCGAGCCGGCATGGCAGGCGTCCGCGACCGCGCCAGCCCTTGGCGCCGCCTCCATGCGCGAAGGCCCGCCACCGGACGTGCACGCGAAAGAAGAGCCGAGAGGCCGCGAAACGGCGAATGACGAGTGGCCGCTCGGACGCGCGATCGCGCAGATCGCGGGTGTCTACATCCTCGCGGAGAACTGCGCAGGGGCTGGTCGTCGTCGACATGCATGCCGCGCACGAGCGAATCGTCTACGAGCGCCTGAAGGCCGGGCTCGGCAGCGCACGGATCGACGCGCAGCCGCTGCTGATTCCGGCCGCGTTCACCGCCACGCCCCATGAGATCGCAACTGCCGAATCGCAGGCCGAGACCCTGCGCGCGCTCGGGCTGGACGTGTCCACACTGTCGCCCACCACCCTCGCCGTGCGCTCTCAGCCGGCGGCGCTGGCGGGCGGTGACGCGGTGGACATCGCGCGCAGCGTGCTGGCCGAGCTCGCGCAGTACGACGCCAGCACCGCCATCCAGCGGGCGCAACATGAGATCCTGTCCACCATGGCTTGCCATGGCGCGGTGCGGGCGAATCGACAACTCACCCTCGACGAGATGAACGCCCTGCTGCGCGACATGGAGCGCACGGAGCGCTCGGACCAGTGCAACCACGGTCGCCCCACCTGGCGCCAGATCACCCTGCGCGAACTCGACGGCCTGTTCTGGCGTGGGCGTTGACGGCATGGCCACGCTGAAACTCAAGAAGTCCACGCCCGCCGGCGGCAATCGTCGACGCGACGATCGCCCGCCGGTGCGCGGCGCAGGCTCGGCGCCACGCAAAAGGCCCACGCTGGCCGAAGCGCAGGCGGCCCGGCAGGCCGAGCGCGACACGCCGCCCAGTTCGACATCGCGCGACCCGTCGACCCGCGGCGCGCCGCCGGAGCCGGCATTCAAGCGAGCCGGCACGAAGCAGCCTGGTGCCGAACAGCCGCCCCTCCCGCACGCGCAATCCCGTCGACCTGCCACCACTCCGTCCGCACCCAGGCGACCTGCCACCAAGCAGCCCGCGTTCAAGAAGCCTGAACTTGATCACGGTGCGCCGAAGCGCCCAGAGCCTCCGCCACGCGAATTCAAACCCTCCGCGCCCGAAGTGCCCGCACGCGCGAAGCCGGCGCATCGGCCGCCGGCCGGCAACGCCAATACCGCGTTCGACGCACCGCGCGCAACTGATGCTCGTGGCAATGCATCGCCGCGCCGACAGCAGGCGGCACCATCCGATCGCGGTCACCCGCCGGCACGACCGATGAACAAACCACAGCCGCCGCGGCACAGGCAGCCGGAGGCCGACGCCGCAGGCAGCATGCGCCTGTCCAAGCGCATGAGCGAGCTCGGGCTGGCGTCGCGCCGCGAGGCCGACGAATGGATTGCGCGTGGGATGGGTGCGTGTCGACGATCGTGTCGTCAGCGAACTCGGATCGCGCGTGCAGCCGGACCAGCGCATCACCATCGACGCGAAGGCACGGCACCAACAGGCGCAGAAGGTCACGATCCTGCTGAACAAGCCGGTGGGCTATGTCAGCGGGCAGGCCGAAGACGGCTACGAACCGGCAGTCGTCCTCGTGCGTCCCGAGACGCAATGGCGCGACGATCGAACGGGCACCCGGTTCCTGCGCGAGCACCTGCATGGCCTGGCGCCCGCGGGACGGCTGGACATCGATTCCATCGGCCTGCTCGTGCTGACGCAGGACGGCAGGGTGGCGCGCCAACTGATCGGCGAAGACAGCGAGATCGAGAAGGAATACCTCGTTCGCGTGGAACCCGTCGACAGGGTGCGCTGGTCCGACGCGGGCCTCGCCCTTCTCAATCACGGCCTGTCGCTCGACGGCGAACCACTGAAGCCCGCGCGAGTCGAGTGGGTCGACGACGACCAGTTGCGCTTCGTGCTCACCGAGGGGAAGAAGCGGCAGATCAGGCGCATGTGCGAGGCGGTCGGCCTGAAGGTCCTGCGGCTGATGCGGGTACGCATCGGCGCGGTCACGCTCGGCAACTTGCCTGCCGGGCAATGGCGCTACCTGCGCGCCGACGAACGCTTTGGCTGATCGTCAGCCCAGCGCGCCGCGCACCGTCTTGACCATGCGCACCGCATCCTCGACGCCTTCGTAGTAGCCGGGGCAGTTGCCGGTGTGCTCGAATCCGCGGCGGCGATAGAACTCGATGGCTTCGCTGTTGGCCGCACGCGTCTCGAGATGGATGCGCGCGACCCCCGCGACCTGCACCGTGGCGTCTAGCCACGCGAGCATGGCCGACGCCACGCCCTTGTGCCGATGAGAGGGCTGCACGGCCAGCAGCATCAGGTGCGCGTCTTCCTCGTCGTACTTCATCACCGCGAAGCCGAGGAAATGCCCGGTCTGGCGCGCCACGACGACGTTGGTCGCGAGATCGCGGATGGCCCGCGACACGCGGCGCGCCGTCCAGCGCCACGAGAGGCCATGCTCGATCGCGTCGCGCGACAACTCGGAGATGGGTCGCGCGTCGGCGGCATCGGCCAGCGTGATGTCGTACTGCGTGATCATGGTCGCTCCTGCTCATCGGGGCGCACGGCGGCGCGACATCGCGATCATGCCATTGTTGGCCTCAGGGCATTGTTCAGGGCATTGGCGCGTGCCGAGATCGCCGCCGCCGGGCTGACGGCCTCGCATGAACGAACCACGATGCGCGCCCCAAGCGTGCTGGCGTGTGCCCGCCTCAGGGCGTGGGATGTCCGAGCGAGTTCCGCACCTGGGCGAGCATGTCCCGCGCCTGCTCGTTCCATGCCGTGTCGTCGAGCGCGACGGCCTGCTGCGCGGCCTTCAGTGCCTCGGGAACTACGCCCAGTTCCATCAGCGTGCTGGCCAGGTTGATCCAGGCCGGTGCGCTGTGGTGGCGCTCGGCCGCATCGCGAAACGCCTGCGCCGCGGCCTGCTTGTCGCCCGAGGCGTAAAGGCTGTTGCCCAGGCCCATCTGCAGGCTCAGGCTGTCCGGCCAGCGTTGCGCCGCGCTTCGGTAGGCCAGGACGGCCTGCGCCGGTGTGGCCGCGCGTTCGAACCCGACGCTCGCCTCGATCACGGCCTTCTCGCTCGCGGTCGCGGGCCACTGGCCCGGCGGGAGTGCGACGAATGCCCACGAGCCCGCGCGCGTCCAGGTGTGCTCGAAGGTGCGCATCCACATCACTTCACGGCGTGTCTTGCCCGAGCGAAGAAACACCTCGGCCTGGGGAATGTCGTAGCCGATCAACACCGCGTAGTGCCACAACGGCGCCCAGCTCAGCCCGAGGTTCTGCAGCACCACGACCGGATGACCGGCCTGCACTTCGCGCAACACCGCCTCCAGCGTGGTCGGAAGGCGCGTCGGCACGGCAGCGTGCCGACGCGCGCCGGACATCATCTCGATCTGGAGCGTGCCGGTTCGCGCAGGCAGGAATATTTCATCGGCGAGCCGCGACGGATCGATCTCGTCGCCGAGGGCGGCCAGCGCGGTGGCGAGCGCCGCCGGCCCGCACTGGTAGTCGGTCTGCGCGAAGAAGGGCGTGCCGGTCAGTTCGACGGTCGGCGCGAGATCGGGCGGACGATGTTCGCGCAGGGCCGCCGTCTGCACGGCACAGCCGGCCGCGCACAGGACCGCGCCGCAGGCAAGAAGCCATCGCGCGACCCGTGCGGACAGTCGCATGAGATACGGCGGGCGGCCGCGCCGCCGCCCTTCGTCGGCGATCAGCGAACGGAGCGCGTGAACGGGAACACCTTCGTGAAGCCGAGGATGTCGGTGATGAGGAGGACCAGGAAGATCGTGACGAGGATGCCCAGCACGTCGCTTGCGCCGGCCGGTGCCGTGTCGATCGCATGCGACACGGTGGCGACCTCGTCGTCGGTCAGGGCAGCCACGCGTTGACGTGCCTGCTGCACACTGACGCCGCGCTCGGCCAGGGCGTGGGCCACGTCGGCTCGCGCCAGCGTGGACAGCACGTGAGCGCGCTCGGCGCTGGGCGTGCGCACCCCCTGGCTGGCGGCCACCTGCTCGGTGCTGATGGGCAAAGCCTGCGCGCTCTGCATGAAGCCGGCGAAGCTCAGGCAGGCGGCCACGAGCGGGGCGATCCAACGGGTCCTGGTGTTCATGGTGTTCCTTTCGATGCTGTTCGTTGTGGTCTCGCGCCGCAGCAAGGCCCTCCGCGGCGCCGGCCCATCCTAGCGAGGAGCGCGCGGCTCGGGCGTCACGGTTTGAAACATCCGGCCTGTCGCGCGGCGTACGCGCAACACCGGCGAACCGGCCTTCGCGCAGGCCCGATCATGCGCCGCCTGATACGCTCGGGGAATGCCGTCCTCGCCTGCCCCGGTCCGCGCCATGCGACCTGCCATCGTGGTCGTGATGCTGACCCTTCTCCTGGGCATCCAGCCGGTCACGACCGACCTCTACCTGCCCACGCTACCGACCTTGTCGACTGCGCTGCATGCGAGCATGGCGGCCACGCAACTGACCTTGTCGGCCCTGATCATCAGCTTCGGACTCGGGCAACTCGTGTGCGGCCCGCTGGCGGACCGCTTCGGCCGGCGTCCCGTGCTGCTCGCCGGCCTGTCGCTGTATGCCGTGGCCAGTGTGCTGAGCGCCCTCGCGCCGACCATCGGTTGGCTGATCGGCTGGCGCGTGCTGCAGGGCGCGGCCATGGCCGCGGCAGTCGCCTGCGGACGCTCCATCGTCCGCGACCTGTTCGCGCCGCACGAGGGCGCGCGCGTCATGTCGCGCGCCTTCGCGGGGTTGGGCGTGATCGCGATGCTGTGCCCGCTCACCGGCGGCATCCTCGTCCAGTATGTGAGCTGGCATGCCGCGTTGCTCGTGCTCGCCCTGTTCGGCGCGGGCACGCTGGCCTTCGTCGCACTTCGCTACGAAGAAACCGTCCCGCAGCGAAATCTGCAGGCGCTTCGCGTCGCCACGCTGTGGCACAACTGGCGCACCGTGGCATCGAACGACACGTTTCGCGCCTGGGCCGCGCTGACCTCGCTGAGCTACGGTGGCCTGTTCATCTTCCTTGCCGGATCGTCCTTCATCTTCATCGAGGTGCTCGGTATCTCTCGCGTCAGCTACGGCGCGATCATGGCCTCGAATTCCGTGGCCTACATCAGTGGCACGCTGCTGTGCCGCCGCCTGCTTGTCCAGCGCGGCTTGCGCCGCACGGTTCGGCTGGGCGCGGTGTTCTCGCTGGGCGGCGGGCTGGGCCTGGCGCTCTTGAGCCTGCTCGGCGTGCAGCACGTGCTCGCGATCCTGGTGCCGCAATGGCTGTTCTCTGTGGGCCACGGGATCCATCAGCCGTGCGGGCAGGCCGGTGCGGTGGGACCCTTTCCGGACAAGGCCGGCGCAGCGGCGGCACTGTCGGGCTTCCTGATGACCGTGACTTCCTTTGCCGTCGGGCTGTTTCTGGGTGCGAGCATGAACGGCACGGTCTTTCCTCTCACGCTGGGCATCGGGGTGATCTCGTGCGGCGTGGCGCTGGTGGCCTGGACGCTTGTCCACTGGCACGGCGAGCCGCAGGCGCATGCGGCCGCGCTGGCCGCATGAACGTGTTGCGCCCGGCCTGGCCGCCCGCCCGGCGGCCCGATGCGATCGCATGATCCCGATGCTGTGCATGGCCGGTCCCACGGCGTCGGGCAAGACCGCGGCGGCACTGGCCATCGCCGAGAAACTGCCGATCGAGATCATCAGCGTCGACTCGGCATTGGTTTATCGCGGCATGGACATCGGCACGGCCAAGCCCGCGCCCGACGAACTGGCCCGCGTGCCGCATCACCTGATCGACCTGATCGATCCCACTGAGTCCTACTCGGCCGCGCGCTTCGTGCAGGACGCGACGCGGCTGGCCGGCGAGATCCGCGCGCGCGGGCGACTTCCCTTGCTCGTGGGCGGCACGATGCTCTACTTCAAGGCGCTGTTCGAGGGCCTCGACGAGATGCCCGCCTCCGACCCGGCCGTGCGCGCCACGCTGGACGCCGAGGCCGCGCGCGTGGGATGGCCGGCGATGCATGCGCGGCTGGCGCAGGTCGATCCGGCCACCGCCCGGCGCCTCGCGCCCGCCGATGCGCAGCGCATCCAGCGTGCGCTGGAAGTCTGGCAGATCAGCGGCCGGCCTCTGTCGGCGTTCCATCGTCCCAGGACGCCGCGGGCGACGCCCGCGCTCATCGCACTTGAACCGTCCGACCGGAGCTGGCTGCACCTTCGCATCGAGCAGCGCTTCGACGCGATGCTGGCTGCGGGATTCATCGACGAGGTGCGCCGACTGCGCGCGCGCGGCGACCTTCACCCCGGCTTGCCGTCGATGCGCTGCGTCGGCTACCGCCAGATCTGGGAAGCGCTCGACGCCGGCCACTTCAACGGCCTGCGCGACAAGGGCATCGCCGCGACGCGCCAGCTCGCCAAGCGGCAGCTCACGTGGCTGCGCAGCATGTCGGTTCGCCATGCCGTGGCTTGCGATGCGACCGATGCGGCGCACACCACGGTCGAGCTGGCCCTCAGCCTCGCGACCTCCGATGGCCATGCTGCTTGAAGTCGATTCTCTGGCCAAGCGCTACGGTGACGAGCCGGTGTTCGCAGGCGTGTCGCTGCGCGTGGCCGCGGGCGAATTCGTGGCGATTCTCGGCGAGTCCGGCGTGGGCAAGTCCACGCTGCTCAACTGCATCGCCGGCCTCGACACGGTGGACGCGGGACGAGTCTGGCTGGACGGCACCGAGGTCACCGCGCTGGACGATACGCAGCAGGCGTTGCTGCGGCGCACGCAGCTCGGGTTCGTGTTCCAGGCCTTCCATGTGCTGCCTCATCTGGACGTTGCGCACAACGTGGCATTGCCTCTGCTGCTTCAGAAGCGCCACGACATGGCGCGCGTGCAGGCGCTTCTCGACGCGGTCGGGTTGCGCGGCCTGGGCCCGCGGCTGCCGGAGACCTTGTCGGGCGGGCAGCTTCAGCGTGTGGCGATCGCCCGCGCCCTCGTTCATCGTCCACGTCTGATCCTGGCCGACGAGCCCACCGGCAACCTCGATCCGAAGACTGCCGACAAGGTGATGGACCTGTTGTCGGTGCAGGTGCGCGAGCAGGGGGCGTCCTGCATCCTGGTGACGCATTCGCGCGCCGCCGCATCGCGCGCGGATCGCGTCCTCACGTTGACGCCGCAGGGCATCGAGACATGACGGCGGCAACCGCGCGGCCACGCATCGGCGGCGTCACGTTCGAGCTGCTCAGGCAATGGTCCTGGCCCGAGTGGCGACACCATCCGTGGCGGCAATTGGCGGCCCTGGTGGCTGTGGTGCTCGGCGTGGCGCTGGCGTTCTCGGTCCAGCTGATCAATCAATCGGCGCTGAGCGAATTCAGCACGGCCGTGAGGGCCGTCAACGGACAGCCCGACTTCGAACTGCGCGCCCAACGAGGCGGATTTGACGAAGCGCTGTATGGCCGGGTCGCGCGCCAGCCGGAGGTCGCAGTGGCCAGCCCCGTGATCGAACTCGACACGCTCGCGATCGACGGTCACGGCGAGCGCGTGCCGCTGAAGGTGATTGGCCTGGACGCGTTGTCGGCCGCGAGCGTGCTGCCGGCGCTGCTGCCGCGTCCGGGGCCTGATGCCGGCCGCCTGGCGATGCTCGATCCCGATGCGATCTACCTCAACCCGGCGGCGCGACAGCGATTGGGCGACCCCCGGCAATTGGTCATGCAGACGCCCGACGGCGCGGCAACGCGTTCCGTCCAGGGCAGCGTCGCCGCGGGCGGACCGCCGCTGGCGGTCATGGACATCGCCGGCGTGCAGGAGACCTTCGGCTGGCTCGGCCGCATCAGCCGTGTCGACGTTCGCCTGCGCGCCGGTGTCGACCGCGCGGCCTTTCTCGCGGCCCTGCATCTGCCGCCGGACGTGCGGGCCGACACGCCGCGGGAGAGCGAGCAACGTGCGTCCAGCGTGTCGCACGCCTATCGCGTGAACCTGACGGTGCTGGCGCTGGTTGCGCTCTTCACCGGGGCGTTCCTGGTGTTTTCCATCCTGTCGCTGTCGGTGGCGAAGCGGCTGCCCCAGTTCGCCCTGCTCGGCGTCCTCGGTCTGTCCTCGCGCGAGCGGGCACGGCTGGTGCTCGTCGAGTCGGCCGTGCTGGGCGTCGTCGGCAGCGCGATCGGGCTCGCGCTGGGCACCGCGCTGGCGGCGCTGGCGTTGCGCGTGCTCGCAGGGGACCTGGGCGGCGGCTACTTTCCCGGCGTGGCACCGGCCCTGCAGTTCGATCCGGTCGCGGCCCTTGCCTATGGGCTGCTCGGCATGGCCGCAGCGATGGTGGGCGGATGGTTGCCCGCCCGACTCGCCCAGCGGCTCGCGCCCGCGCAGGCACTCAAGGGCCTGGGCATGCGCGATGCGGATCGAGGACATGCGTGGTTCGGTCCCGCCCTGCTGCTGCTGGGCGTCCCGCTGGCGCTGCTGCCGCCGACCGGGGACATCCCGTTGGCCGCCTACCTGTCGGTGGCCTGCCTGCTGCTGGGCGGCATCGCCTGCGTGCCGGCGGGCGTGTCCGCACTGCTGCGAGGCGTGGCGCCTTCGCGCCACGCGCTGACACTGCTGGCCGTCGAGCGGGCGCGCCATCAACGTCACACGGCGACGATCGCGGTGGCCGGCGTCGTGGCGAGCCTGAGCCTGGCGGTCGCGCTCACCGTGATGGTGGCGAGCTTTCGGGAATCGGTCATCCAATGGCTGGACACGGTGCTCCCCGCGGACCTCTATGCCCGCGCCGCGACGCCGGGCAACGCATCCGATTCCGTTGCGCTTCCCTCCGCGCTGGTGGCCGCGGCGCGCGAACTGCCGGGCGTGACGCGGGCGGACAGCCAGCGCGTCACGCATGTGCTGCTCGACCCGCGGCGGCCGGCGGTGGCGCTGATCGCGCGAGCGCTGCCCGACCCCGAGCAGCAGTTGCCGCTGGTGGGGACGCTGCGGTCGGTGCCGGAGGGCGAGACCGCCGCCTACGTCAGCGAAGCGATGGTGGCACTGTACGCAGCCAACCCCGGTACGCACCTGACCTTGCCGATGCCTTCGGGAGGCCGATTCACGGTGTTCGTGCGCGGCGTGTGGCGTGACTACGCGCGGCAGCATGGCGCGGTCGCCCTTTCGCTGGACGACTATCGACGCATGAGCGGCGACATGCGCATCAACGACATCGCGATGTGGCTGGCGCCCGGCGCCCGCGCGGCCGAGGTCGAGCGCTCACTGCGCGCTCGCGCGCGCTCGTTCGGCTTCGACCCTGCGCTGCTGGAGTTCGCCTCGCCCGGCGAGATACGCGCCATCACGCTGCGCATCTTCGACAGGAGTTTTGCCGTGACGTACTGGCTGCAGGCCGTGGCGATCGGCATCGGGCTGTTCGGCATCGCCGCCAGTTTCTCGGCGCAGGTGCTGGCGCGACGCAAGGAGTTCGGGCTGCTGCTGCATCTGGGTCTCACGCGTGCGCAGGTGCTGTCGATCGTCGCGGCGGAGGGCGCGGTCTGGACCGCGGCGGGCACCTTGCTCGGGCTCGGGCTCGGCATGGCCGTGAGCGTGGTGCTGGTGAAGGTGGTCAATCCTCAGAGCTTCCACTGGTCGATGGACCTCCTGCTGCCCTGGGGGCGCCTTGCCATGCTGTGCGCCGCGGTCATGCTGGCCGGCACGCTGACCGCATGGCTTGCCGCGCGCAGCGCAGCGTCGCGGCAGATGGCGCTGGCCGTCAAGGAGGACTGGTAGCGCGCCGACGCAATACCCTCCCCCGACCGTGCTCACCGTGCATGGCATATCGTGGCGCGAACCTCTCGGAGACTCCACATGCAATTGCGACCCCTCGGCCGATCCGGCCTGCAGGTATCCACTCTGTGCCTGGGCGGCAACGTGTTCGGTTGGACGGCCGACGAAGCCCGCTCGCACGAGATCCTGGACCGCTACGTCGCGGCCGGCGGCAACTTCATCGACACGGCGAACGCCTACTCGGGCTGGGTTCCGGGCCATTCGGGCGGCGAATCCGAAACCGTGATCGGCCGCTGGCTTGCGGCACGCGGCACGCGAGACCGTGTCCTGATCGCCACCAAGGTGGGCTGGGACATGGCCGGCCTGGGCAAGGGGCTGAGGCGCGAGCAGATCGAGCGCGGCGTCGAAGATTCTCTGCGACGCCTGCAGACCGACCGCATCGACCTCTACTACGCCCACATCGACGATCCCGACACGCCGCTGGAGGAAAGCCTGGCGGCAATGGACCGGCTCGTGAAAGCCGGCAAGGTGAGGACCGTCGGCGCATCCAACTTCAGCGCACCGCGCCTGCAGGCTGCGCTGGATGTCAGCCGCCGCGACCGCCTCGCGCGCTTCGAGTGCCTGCAGCCGCTGTACAACCTTGTCGAGCGCGACTTCGAGCGCGACCTAGCGCCCCTGTGCGAACGCGAGCGCCTCGGGGTGTGCAACTATTCGGCGCTCGCGGCGGGTTTCCTCAGCGGCAAGTACCGCCGGCCGGAAGATGCCCAGGGCCGCGCCCGCGGCGGGCGCGTGCAGCAGTTCTTCAACCCGCGCGGCTGGCGCATCGTCGAAGCCCTGCACCGGGTCGCCGAGCGTACCGGCAGCGCACCCGCAGCGGTGACCATCGCATGGACGCTCGCCCAGCCGGCGATCACCAGCGCGATCGCGAGCGCGACCACGGCGGCGCAACTCGACGAACTCGTCGCCGGCACGCAACTCGACCTCGATCGGGCGTCACTCGACGAGTTGACCCAGGCGAGCGCTGCATGAGGCACGCAGGCGTGCGCCAGCAGGCCACGTCGCCGTGCTGACGCGTCGTGCCTGGCTGGCCATCGCCGGCGCCGCCGCGGCGTGGCCCCTGCCCCGCGCATCGCATGCCGCCGCCCTCGTGCCACGGCCCTTGCACTTTCCGGCCGATTTCGGCTCGCATCCCGACACGCGCATCGAATGGTGGTACGTCACGGGCGCTCTCGACGCGGCTGGCCTGACGCACGGGTTCCAGCTCACGTTCTTCCGCTCTCGCACGGCATTGGCCGATCACGCGCATCCGAGCCGGTTCGCCGCCACCCAGCTCGTGTTCGCGCACGCCGCCGTGACCGACATGCGCGCTCGCCGCCTCAGGCACGACCAGCGGATCGCGCGCGCGGGCTTCGGGGTGGCCGAGGCGCTCGTCGGCGACACGGAGCTGCGGCTGCACGACTGGTCGCTCGTGCGTTCGGGCGAGCCGGGCCACGGTCGGTATCGCGCCGTCGCGGCCAGCGACGCGGCCGGCTTCGGCCTCGACCTCTCATTGAGCGTCACCCAGCCCGTGCTCCTGCAAGGCGATGGAGGCTATTCGCGCAAGGGGCCGGGTCCGGACGAGGCCAGCATGTACTACAGCGAACCCCAGCTCGCCGTCAGCGGCCACCTGCAGCTCGACGGTCGCCCGGTCGCCGTGACCGGACGGGCGTGGCTGGACCACGAATGGAGCGACACGCTGCTGGACCCGCAGGCGGTCGGCTGGGACTGGATCGGCATGAACCTGGACGACGGCAGCGCCCTGACCGCCTTTCGGCTCCGGCGAGCGGACGGCAGTGCGCTGTGGGCGGGCGGCAGCTTCCGCAAGCCCGGGCAAGCGGCTCGCGTGTTCTCGCATGACGAGGTCCGCTTCCTGCCGGGGCGCACGTGGTCGAGTCCGGCATCCCATGCGGCCTATCCCGTGGCCTGGACGGTGGACACGCCCGCAGGCCGGTTTCAGGTGAAGGCGCGTCTGGATGACCAGGAACTCGACAGCCGGGCGAGCACCGGCTCCATCTATTGGGAGGGCCTGAGCGACCTGCTCGGCGCTGATGGGCAGCCGCTGGGTCGCGGCTATCTCGAGATGACGGGCTACGCCGGGACGCTCAAGCTGTAGCCCGCTGATCCCGGATCGACGGCGCGCCGCGTGCCGCCATCAACTTGTGCCGCCATCAACTTTGTGCCGACATCAATTTGAGCCGACATCAACGTGGTCGCGCTCAACGCGTGCCGCGCTCAATGCGCGCCGCTGCCGTCGCCCATTCCCGCGCCCTTCTTCGGCCGCGCGAACCACACGAGCGCCACCATCAGGACGAACAGCGCCGACGACAGGTAGAAAAGGTCAGTGGCTGCCATCGTGAACGATTGCTGGTCGATCATTCGATTGACCACGGCCAGGCTCTGCTCGTGCGTGAAGCCGCCGCTGCCCAATTGCGAGAGGGCCGATTGCGCGCTCTCGTTGCCACGGTTGATCGTCTCGGCGAGCTGAGCATGGTGCAACGCGGCGCGGTTCTCCCACACCGTGGTGAAGATGGACGTCCCGACCGCCCCCGCGGTGATCCGCACGAAGTTGGACAGGCCCGCCGCGGCCGGCATGCGTGCCGGTGCAAGGCCCGAGAACAGGATCGCCTGCAGCGGTATGAAGAAGAAAGCCATCGCCGCGCCCTGCAGCACCGTGGGAATCATGATGCCGGTGAAATCGGTCTGCACGTTGAAGCGCGAGCGCATCCACAGCACCACTCCGAAGCCGAGGAATGCCACGGTGGCCAGCGCGCGGGGATCGATCTTGTTCACGTTCTTGCCGACCCACGGCGACAGCAGGATCGCCAGCAGCCCCACGGGTGCCATCGCCATGCCGGCCCAGGTGGCCGTGTAGCCCATGTACTGCTGCAGCCACAAGGGCAGCAGCACGACGTTGCCGAAGAACAGGCCGTAGCCGAGCGACAGCGACAGCGTGCCCAGCGTGAAGTTGCGCTTCCCGAACAGCCGCAGGTCCACGATGGGGTGCGTCTCGGTGAGCTCCCAGGCCAGGAAGAAGAGAAAGCCGACCGTGGCGGTGACCGCGAGCGCCACGATCTGAGGCGACGCGAACCAGTCGAGTTCCTTGCCCTTGTCGATCATGATCTGCAGCGAGCCCACCCACAGCACGAGCAGGCCGAGGCCCACGAAGTCGAGTGGCATCTTCTTCGGGCCGGCGTCGCGCTTGCGGTAGATCGACCACGTGATGGCGGCCGCGACCAGGCCCACCGGGATGTTGATGTAGAAGATCCACGGCCACGAAATGTTGTCGGTGATCCAGCCGCCCAGCAGCGGCCCGGCCACCGGCGCCACGAGCACGGTGATGGCCCACATGGCCATGGCGCTGCCGCCCTTCTTCGCCTCGTAGCTGCCCAGCAGCAGCGTTTGCGACAAGGGAATCATCGGGCCGGCCACGAGGCCCTGCACGACGCGAAAGAAGATCAGGGCGGCGATGTTCGGCGCCAGTCCGCACAGCCACGAGGCGATCACGAACAGCAGCACGCTGGACACGAACAGCCGCACATCGCCGAAGCGACGCGTGAGCCAGCCCGTGAGCGGCACCGAGATCGCATTGGCGACGGCGAAGGACGTGATGACCCATGTGCCTTGTGCCGGGCTGACGCCCATGTCGCCGGCGATCGCGGGAATGGACACGTTCGCGATCGACGTGTCCAGCACGTTCATGAACGTCGCCAGGGACAAGGCCACCGTGCCGAGCACGAGCGGCATGCCGTGCAGGGGCCCCGAGAGGGGGATCGCCGACGGACGGGGCGCGCCCGGCACAGGCGCCGCCGGCGCAGCCGCAGATGCGCTGCTCATTGCGAAATCCTCAGTGAGCTGCGGTCAGGGCCACCCGATGCGGGGAGCGGGCCGACGACAGTCGGGACACCGGCCTGCCGAGATTGGCGGCGATGATGTCGTGCACGAGCTGGTCTGCCTCGGCATGCTCATCGTCGAATGCCTTCGTATGGTCTGCATGGGCGATCGGCGTCGATTCGGTCAGCGGCTTGCCAGCCTGCTCCGCGATGTCGACCTCCGCTTCCATCGACAGCCCCACGCGCAGTGGATGGTCGGCGATCTGTTTCGGATCGAGCTCGATGCGCACCGGCACGCGCTGGACCACCTTGATCCAGTTGCCGGTGGCATTCTGTGCCGGCAGCAGCGCGAACGCGGAACCCGTGCCCGCGCCCAGGCCGGCCACGCGGCCGTCGTACTCGACCTTGCCGCCGTAGACGTCGGCATGCAGTTTGACCGGCTGCCCCACGCGCATCTGGCGCAACTGGCCTTCCTTGAAGTTGGCCTCGACCCACACGTCGCTCAGCGGAATGACGGACATGAGCGGCACGCCCGGCTGGATGCGCTGGCCGACCTGCACGGTGCGCTTGGCCACCTGGCCGCTCACCGGCGCGGGCAGCACCGCGCGTTGCACGGCCAGGTAGGCCTCGCGCACGGCAGCGGCTGCGCGCTGCACGTTCGGGTGGTTCTCCACGCTCGTTCCTTCGGTGAGTGCCCGGTTGCTGGCGGCCTGTTCGCGCGCGGCCGCCAATGCCGATTCGGCACCCGCCAGCCCGCTCTTGGCCGCTGCCAACGCGGTCTCGGCGTGCTTCATTTCCTCGCCGGCGACAGCGCCGCTGGCCATGAGAGGACGGCGCCGGTTGACATCCTCGTTGGCGCGCGCAACGTCGGCCTTCATGCGCTCCACTTCGGACTCTCGCAGGCGGATGTTGGCTTCGAGGGCGCCGTTGTTGGCATACATGGTGCGCACTTCACGCACGGTCTGCGCGAGCTGCGCCTGGGCACGATCGAGCGCGAGCTTGGCATCGGTGGGGTCGAGCTTGACCAGCGGCTGGCCCGCCTTCACCCTGTCGGTGTCGTCGGCGAGGATCGATATCACCGTTCCGCCCACCTGTGAGGTGAGCTGCACCACCGGCGCCTGCACATAGGCGTTGTCGGTGCTCTCGTAATGCCGCAGATACAGCGCCCAGTAGGCACCGTAGGCGAGGGCCGCCAGCAAAGTGATGCCGGCCACGGCCATCAGCGCGGGCTTGCGCTTGCTGGCGGGAACCGCGGGGGCCGGTGCGGCGGCCGGCGCATTTTGTTGGTCTGAGTTGCTCATGGTGATCCTTGAATCCCGGTCATCTTCTCATCGTGTGGTCGTGGCCGCCTGTGCCAGCTCGGGGGGCGGTGCATCGCTCTCGTAGCCCCCGCCAAGCGCGCGGGCGAGTGCGGCCTGCGTGGTCAGCTGGCGTGCCTTCAGGTCGGCGTGCGCGCGCCGCTGCGCCAGCACGTTGGTCTCCGCCGTCAGGACCACCAGGTAGTTGCCGAGCCCCGCCTGATAGCGCTGGGTGGCCAGCGCATAGGCCGCTTCCGCGGCGTCCAGTGCCTGCTGTTGCGAATAGACCTGGCGCTCCAGCGACTGAAGCGTCCCGGCTTCATCGGCCACTTCGCGCACGGCATGCAGCAAGGCCGCGTTGTAGCCGTCGATGGCGGCATCGACCTCGGCATTGCGAGCGCTCAGGTTGGCCCGCAGGCGGCCGCCCTCGAAGATCGGCAGGCGAAGCGCGGGGCCCGCGCCATAGGTCAGGCTGCCGCTCTTGAGAAAACTGTCGAGGCCGAGGCTGGACAGGCCGACGAAGGCCATCAGGTTGATGTTCGGATAGAACTGGGCGCGTGCCACGTCGACGTTCCTGAGTGCGGCCTGGACGCGCCAGCGCTGGGCCACGAGGTCGGCACGCCGCCCGACGAGGTCGGCCGGCAGCCCGTGGGGCAGCGGCATCGCCTTCACGTCGGCCAGGTGCGGCGTCAGCTCGTCGAGGGCATGCGGGCCCTTGCCGGCCAGCTCTGCCAGCGCATGGCGCTCGCGGGCGATCCCGTCGGAGAGGGACTCCAGCTCGACCTGGGTCTGCGCGATGAAGCCCTCGGCCTGCCGCATTTCGACGTTGGTGTCCAGCCCCGCATCGATGCGCTGGTGCACCAGCGACACGGTCTGCTCGCGCTGCTTGAGCGCGCGCTGCGCCACCGCCTGATCGTCAATCAGGCGAGCCAGGTTCACGTAGGCGCCTGCGACATTGGCGGCCAGGAGCACGCGCGCGGCCTGGGCATCGGCCTGCGCGGCGCGCAGCTGCCCGACCGCGGCATCGACGGCGGCGCGCTGGCGCCCGAACAGGTCCCATTCCCAGCTCGCACCGAGTTGCGCGCTGTTGTTCCAGCGCATGCTGCCGGCCAAGGGCGGCGGATAAAGGCCGTTTTCGGTGAAGTGCTGGTCGGTCATGTCGAGCGAGCCGTTGACCTGCGGCTGGCGCGCCGCGCCGGCCACGTCCACGGCCGACTGGGCCTGCACGAGCCGGGCCTGGACGGTCTTGAGGTTGGGCTGGTCCGCCTGCGCCTGTTCGATCAGCGTGTCCAGTTGCGGATCGCCCCAGGCGTTCCACCAGTCGCTGCGGGGCCAGGTGGTCTGCGCATCCGGCTCGTTGGCGCCGGCCTGCGCCGGTTCCATCAGGTGCTGAGACGACGCGACAGCCCCCGTGGTGCTGGCGCAGCCGGCGAGCAGCGCGGCCGTCGCGAGGACCGCACCCACGACGGTGGCGGCAGTCCACCAGGTGGGCGGCACGCCGCGCCGGCGCGGAGCATGGCGCGCGGCGGCACGGGCATCGCCATCTTTCGAATCGGGCGCGCGCGCGCAGCGTGGCGCGCGAGGGCACGAGGCGTTGTCGAGCATTCTGTTATTTCCCATCTTCTTCATCCGCCTGCAGGCACTGCCCGTTCTCGAGCATGCGATGCAGGAATTCCTTGAGCTGCGACCATTCCTGTTTGGTGAACCCACGCAGGAAATCGTTATTCACATCGGCCAACACGTCAGGCACGTGCGCGGCGGCCTCGTCGCCTTGCGGCGTGAGCCGAAGGTTCACGACGCGGCGGTCGGTTTCCGAGCGGGCCCGCTCGATCAGGCCCTTGGCCACGAGTCGATCGACCAGGCGGGTCATGGCGCCGGCATCGATGCTCATCTCGCGGGCCAGCTCGAACGCGGTGGCGGCCCGTCCCGTCTTGAGCAGCCACAGCGGCTTCCACTGGGCATCGGTCAGGCCCAGAGCGTTCATGCGCGACTCGATCTCGCGCCGCATGTTCAGCATGAGCGAGAACAGCAGATGACCCATGCTCTGGCCCATGTCGTAGTCATGGCCTGCATAGAAGCATTGGCGCCGAGGGGACTTGGTCAGGGACATGGAACTCGCTTGTTTAGGCAATGTTTGCTTAGGCAAATTTTGCTCTGGCAGCTATTTCCTTGCAAGGGGCGGGGAATTGGCCAGCCGGCGGTCCTAGACTTCGGGCATGTCCACACCCCAAGACGCCCTCACCCGCCCATCGGGACATCCAGCCGATCCTCGGGCGGCTGCGCCGCCGCGCGCCAAGTCGGTCAAGCCGCTGGCCGGCCTTCTTCCTTTTTTGCGGCCGTATCGCCTGCGCATCGCGCTCGCGGGCCTCTTCCTGGTGATGGCGGCGGTGAGCACGCTGGTCTTTCCGGTCGCCCTTCGTTCCTTGATCGACCAGGGGCTGGTCTCGGCCGATCCGGGCGAGCGGATGATGGCGCTGCGCGAGCATTTCTTCGCCCTCTTCGGCGTGGGTGTGGCGCTGGGCATCTTCTCGGCCTCGCGTTTCTACATGGTGAGCTGGCTGGGCGAGCGGGTCACGGCCGACATGCGCAATGCGGTCTACGCACATGTCGTGGCGCAAAGCCCGGAATTCTTCGAGACGACGCAGACCGGCGAGGTGCTGTCGCGCTTGACCACCGACACGACGCTGGTCCAGACCGTCGTGGGCTCCAGCCTGAGCATGGGCCTGCGCAACACCGTGATGGGACTGGGCGCGATGGCCATGCTGATCATCACCAATCCCTACGTGATGTCGCAGGTTCTCGGCATTCTCGTGATCGTGGTGCTGCCTTCCCTGTACTTCGGTCGGGGCGTGCGCAAACTCAGCCGGGCCAGCCAGGACCGCGTGGCAGATTCGAGCGCCATCGCCGCCGAGGTGCTGAATGCGGTGCCGGTGGTGCAGAGCTACGTCCAGGAGCAGCGTGAGGCGCGGCGATTCGACGCTTCCACTGAAAGCGCCTTCATGACCGCCGTGCGGCGCTCGCGCATGCGTTCCTTCCTCGTGGCCTTCATCATCAGCGCCACGTTCGGCGCGCTGCTGTGGGGCCTGTACCAGGGAACGCAGGCGGTCATCCACGGCGACATCAGCGCCGGCCACCTGGGCGAGACGGTCGTGTACGTGATCATCCTCGTGGCCTCGGTGGCCGTCCTGGCCGAGGTGTATGGCGACCTTCTTCGCGCCGCCGGCGCCACCGAGCGCCTGATGGAACTCCTTGCCGCCCGCTCACCCATTGCCTCGCCGGCGCAGCCCAAACCCCTGCCGCCCGTGCACGGGGGGTCGACGGTCGAACTGCAGCACGTCGGGTTTCGCTATCCGTCCAGGCCCCAGCACGCCGCGCTGTCGGACATCAGCCTGCACGTTCGTGCAGGCGAGACTGTCGCGCTGGTGGGGCCCAGCGGCGCGGGCAAGAGCACGGTGTTCCAGCTGCTGTTGCGCTTCTACGACTGCGCCGAAGGCTCGGTGCGCATCGACGGTGTCTCGGTGCGGGATCTCGCGCTGGACGACCTGCGCCATCGCATCGGCATCGTTCCGCAGGACAGCGTCATCTTCTCGGCCAACGCGATGGAGAACATCCGCTACGGCAAGCCCGAAGCCAGCGACGACGAAGTGATCGCGGCCGCCAGCGCCGCCTTTGCGCATGAATTCATCACGGCGCTGCCCGAAGGCTACAAGACCTTCCTCGGCGAACGCGGCGTGCGCTTGTCGGGCGGTCAACGCCAGCGCATCTCGATCGCGCGGGCGATCCTGAAGAATCCGCCGCTGCTGCTGCTCGACGAGGCCACCAGCGCGCTGGACGCGGAAAGCGAACGCATGGTGCAGGCCGCGCTCGAGACTGCGATGAAGAACCGGACGACGATCGTGATCGCGCACCGGCTGGCCACGGTGCAGCGCGCGGACCGCATCGTGGTGCTCGACGCGGGACACATCGTGGAGGCGGGCACACATGCGCAACTGGCCGGCGCCGGAGGCTTGTATGCACGTCTTGCCGCAATGCAGTTCGACATGCAGCCCGCATCGGCAGAAGGGGCGGCTAGAGGCGCCGGCTGACACGGGCCGTAGGACTGGTCCGACAGCGACGGTCTCGCCAAGGCGCGACACTGGGAGACCCGCATCGGGCCTCATACCCGCATCGACACCATTGCAGGAGAAAAAAGATGTTGCAACATGCCCTCTTCAGATTCAGCGCCTTCGGTTTGAGCGCCGCCATGCTGCTCGGCGGGTGCGAGAACATGAACGAAACGCAGCGCGGCACGGCCATCGGTGCTGGCATCGGCGCGGCCGCCGGTGCGGTGCTCAGCAGTGCGACCGGGGGAAAGGCAGGCACTGGCGCCGTGGTGGGCGGCGCGCTCGGCGCGGTGGCCGGCAACGTGTGGTCCAAGAAGCAGGAGGAGCGTCGCGCGCAACTCGAGCAGGCGACCCAGGGCACGGGTGTCGAGGTGAGCCGCACCGCCGACAACCAGCTGAAGGTCAACATCCCCAACGACATCTCGTTCGACACCGGAAGCGCCGCCATCAAGCCGGCGCTGCGACAGGTACTCGACCCGTTCGCGCAAAGCTTGCGAGGCGATCCGGGCGCACGCATCTCGATCATCGGGCACACCGACAGCACGGGACCCGAGTCGGTGAACAATCCCTTGTCGCTGTCACGCGCGCAAAGCGTGCGCGACTATCTCACCGACCGCGGCGTGCCGGCCGGCCAGATGGAAGTGGCAGGGCGCGGCGAACGCGAACCGATCGCCAGCAATGACACGGCCGCCGGCCGGGCCAAGAACCGTCGTGTCGAGATCTACCTGCGAGAGCCGGCCGCCTGAGTCGCGACGAACCGCGACGCGCGGCGCGGGTGGTCGCCTGCGTCGCGCGGCTTGTGCCTTTCGCAGTCCTCCGACTTGCCGTGCCTGCTCAGGGATAATCACTCGGCCCCGCCGGGACTCTGATTCATTTCCCCGAAAGCCGACGCCTTGAACCGCCCCATCCGCTCCCAGTACGAAGACTTCATGCGCCATGTGGACACGCATGGCACGTTCAAGTCCGACCGAACCGGCACCGGCACGAAGAGCGTGTTCGGCTACCAGATGCGCTTCGACCTGAACGAGGGCTTTCCCCTCGTGACCACGAAGAAGGTGCACCTGAAGTCCATCATGCTCGAATTGCTGTGGTTCCTGCGCGGCGAGTCGAGCGCACGCTGGCTGCAGGAGCGCGGCGTCACGATCTGGGACGAGTGGGCCGGCCCCGAGGGCGAACTTGGCCCGGTCTATGGTGTGCAATGGCGCTCCTGGCCGACACCCGAAGGCGGGCACATCGACCAGATCGCCGAAGTCGTGAAGACCCTTCGCACCAACCCCGATTCCAGGCGCATCATCGTGAGCGCCTGGAACGTGGCAGACCTGCCGAAGATGGCGCTGATGCCCTGCCATGCGTTCTTCCAGTTCTACGTGGCCGACGGCCGGCTGAGTTGCCAGCTCTACCAGCGCAGTGCCGACATCTTCCTCGGGGTTCCTTTCAACATCGCCAGCTACGCACTGCTCACGCACATGCTCGCGCAACAGTGCGACCTGCAGGTCGGCGACTTCATCTGGACCGGCGGCGACTGCCACATCTACAGCAACCATGCCGAGCAGGTGGCGCTGCAGCTGTCACGCCAGCCCTATCCCTACCCCACGCTGCACATCCGGCGGCGGCCGGCATCGATCTTCGGGTACGACTACGAGGATTTCGAGGTGCAGGGCTACGACCATCATCCCGCGATCAAGGCGCCTGTGGCCGTGTAGGCCGCCACGACTTCCGCAGGCGCCTGCACGAGCTCGATCAGCACCCCTTCGCCGCCGAAGGGAAATTCATCCGAGCCTTTCGGGTGGATGAAGCAGATGTCGTGGCCGGCGGCGCCGCGCCGGATACCGCCCGGCGCGAAGCGCACCCCATTGGCGCTCAGCCATTCCACCGCCCTGGGCAGGTCGTCGATCCAAAGTCCGATGTGATTGAGCGGCGTGGCGTGCACCGCCGGCTTCTTGTCGGGGTCCAGCGGCTGCATCAGGTCGACCTCGACCTTGAACGGGCCCGTGCCCATCGCACAGATGTCCTCGTCGACATTCTCGCGTTCGCTGACGAAGCGGCCCGTGGTCTCCAGACCGAACTTGTCGACCCAGAGCGAGCGCAGCCGCTCCTTGCTCGCACCGCCGATGGCCACCTGCTGGATGCCCAGGACCCGAAACGGACGATCGGTCATTGGGACACCCCGTTCGCCGGGTACGTCGAACGACCCTCCGTGAGGGTCGGGCCTTGCTTGGGGCGGCCCGGCGCGGCGGCCCGGTGGACAGATAGGGACACCCCGTTCGCCGGGTACGTCGAACGACCCTCCGTGAGGGTCGGGCCTTGCTTGGGGCGGCCCGGCGCGGCGGCCCGGTGGACAGATAGGGACACCCCGTTCGCCGGGTACGTCGAACGACCCTCCGTGAGGGTCGGGCCTTGCTTGGGGCGGCCCGGCGCGGCGGCCCGGTGGACAGATAGGGACACCCCGTTCGCCGGGTACGTCGAACGACCCTCCGAGAGGGTCGGGCCTTGCTTGGGGCGGCCCGGCGCGGCGGCGCCGTGGAGACAGATTGACAAAGGGTGGTTCATCGTCGCACTCCTCATTGGAACTTCATGATGACCTGGTCGACCGCGAGGCTCTCGCCCTTGCCGGCCACCAGTTCGCCGACGACGCCGTCCTGCGTGGCGAGCAGGATGTTCTCCATCTTCATCGCTTCGATCACGGCCAGCTTCTCGCCCGCGCGCACTGTCTGTCCCACCGCCACGGCGACGTCCACCAGCAGGCCCGGCATGGGCGACAGCAGGAACTTCGACAAGTCGGGCGGCGCCTTGTAGGGCATGAGGGCATTGAGCTCGGCCGCGCGCGGCGTGAAGACCTTCGCCTCGACCGCGCCGCCGTTGTGCATGACGCGGTAGGCGAGTCCCACGCGCTCGATTTGCGCGCAGAAGGCCTCGCCATTGCAGGTGCCACGCACGACCGTGTCGCGAAGGGAAGTCGACATCTCGATGCGATAAGGTCGACCGTCGACCATGACATCGAAGACCGGTCCGTCCAGGCGCAGCTTCACGCTGGCTTGCTCGGGCTTGTCGCCGTTGCGCGAAGTCACCACGACGAAGTCGTCACCGACGCGATATTCGTGGCCCGGCATCTGTCCGCTCAGGCGCATCGCACGCTGCGTGTGGATGCGATTGGCCACGGCGGCCAGCGCACGCAGGAAGCCCGGATCGTCATGCGGCACCGCTTCGGCCGAGAAGCCGCTCGGATAGTGCTCGGCGATGAAGCCGGTGTTGAAATCGCCGGCCATGAAGCGCGGATGCGCGAGCAAGGCCGCCTGAAAGGGGATGTTCGAGCCGATCCCGCGGATGACGAATCCGTTGAGCGCCTCGCGCATCTTCGCGATCGCGTCGTTCCGGTCGGTTCCGTGCACGATGAGCTTGGCGATCATCGAGTCGTAGTACATCGGGATCTCGCCGCCTTCGTAGACCCCGGTATCCACGCGAACGCCGCCGGTCTCGGGCGGCGGCATGTACTTCACCAGGCGGCCCGTGGACGGAAGGAAGTTCCGGAACGGGTCCTCGGCGTTGATGCGGCATTCCATGGCCCATCCGCGGCGCGCGATGGACTTCTGTTCGAAAGGCAGCCGTTCGCCCGCCGCGATGCGAATCATCCATTCGACCAGGTCGAGGCCGGTGATGCTTTCGGTGACCGGGTGCTCGACCTGCAGCCGGGTGTTCATCTCGAGGAAGTAGAAGCTGCGGTCCTTTCCGACCACGAACTCCACCGTGCCGGCCGACTGGTATTTCACGGCGCGGGCGAGTGCCACGGCCTGTTCGCCCATCGCCTTGCGGGTGGCCTCGTCGAGGAAAGGACTGGGCGCCTCTTCGATCACCTTCTGGTGACGGCGCTGGATGGAACATTCGCGTTCCCACAGGTAGACCGTGTTGCCGTGCGCGTCGCCGAGCACCTGGATCTCGATGTGGCGCGGCTCCTCGACGAACTTCTCGATGAAGACGCGGTCGTCGCCGAAGCTGGCGCGCGCCTCGTTGCGGCAGGAGGTGAAGCCGTCGAAGGTCTCCTTGTCGTTGAAGGCCACGCGCAAGCCCTTGCCGCCGCCGCCCGCGCTCGCCTTGATCATCACCGGGTAGCCGATGCCGCGGGCGATCTCCACCGCCTGTTCGGCCGTGTCGATGGCCGCGTTGTGACCCGGGATGGTGTTCACCCGCGCTTCCTTCGCGAGCTTCTTGGAGGCGATCTTGTCTCCCATGGCCGCGATCGCCGCATGCTTGGGGCCGATGAAGACGATGCCTTCTTCCTCGACGCGGCGAGCGAATTCCTCGTTCTCGCTGAGGAATCCGTATCCCGGATGCACGGCCTGGGCACCAGTGCGCTTGCACGCATCGATGATCTTGTCCATCACCAGGTAGGACTCACGTGAAGGCGGCGGGCCGATGTGCACCGCCTCGTCTGCAAGGCTGACGTGGCGGGCGTCGCGGTCGGCGTCGGAATACACCGCGACCGTCTTGATGCCCATCTTGCGCGCCGTCTTGATGACGCGGCAGGCGATTTCGCCACGATTGGCGATGAGGATCTTGTCAAACACGGTCGGGCTCCATCGTGCTCACAGCGGAATGTTCCCGTGCTTGCGCCACGGGTTCTCGAGCTTCTTGTCGCGCAGCATCACCAGCGAGCGGCAGATGCGCTTGCGTGTCTCGTGCGGCTGGATCACGTCGTCGATGAAGCCGCGCGCCCCGGCCACGAACGGATTGGCGAAGCGCGCCTTGTACTCCGCCTCGCGCGCGGCCAGCTTGGCCGGGTCGTTCTTGTCCTCGCGGAAGATGATCTCCACCGCGCCCTTGGCGCCCATGACCGCGATCTCGGCGTTGGGCCACGCAAAGTTCACGTCGCCGCGCAGGTGCTTGGAGCTCATCACGTCGTACGCACCCCCGTAGGCCTTGCGCGTGATCACCGTGATCTTGGGCACCGTGCATTCGGCATAGGCGTAGAGCAGCTTGGCGCCGTGCTTGATGATGCCGCCGTACTCCTGGCTGGTGCCCGGCATGAAGCCGGGCACGTCGACGAAGGTCACCACCGGAATGTTGAAGGCATCGCAGAAGCGCACGAAGCGAGCCGCCTTGATGCTGCTCTTGATGTCCAGGCAGCCGGCCAGGACGAGGGGTTGGTTGGCCACCACGCCAATGGTCTGTCCCTCCATGCGGCAAAAGCCGATGACGATGTTCTTCGCGTTCTCGCTCTGGAGCTCGAAGAACTCGCCGTCGTCGGCGGTCTTCACGATGAGCTCCTTCATGTCGTAGGGCTTGTTGGCGTTGTCGGGCACGAGCGTATCGAGCGAGTAGTCGACCCGCTCGGCCGGGTCGTTGCTGGGACGCACCGGAGGCTTCTCGCGATTGTTCAGTGGCAGGTAGTTGAACATCCGGCGCAGCATCAGCAGCGCATCGACGTCGTTGTCGAACGCGAGATCGGCCACGCCGCTGCGCGTGGTGTGGGTGACCGCGCCGCCCAGGTCCTCGGCGCTCACCTCCTCGTGCGTCACCGTCTTCACCACTTCTGGCCCGGTGACGAACATGTACGAGCTGTCCTTTACCATGAAGATGAAGTCGGTCATGGCCGGGGAGTACACCGCGCCGCCCGCGCACGGACCCATGATCATGCTGATCTGCGGCACGACGCCCGAGGCCATCACATTGCGCTGGAACACATCGGCATAGCCGCCCAGCGACGCCACGCCTTCCTGGATGCGCGCCCCGCCGGAGTCGTTCAGGCCGATCACGGGCGCGCCGACCTTCATGGCCTGGTCCATGACCTTGCAGATCTTCTCCGCATGCGCCTCCGACAGCGCGCCGCCGAAGACGGTGAAGTCCTGGCTGAAGACGAACACGAGGCGGCCGTTGATCATGCCGTAGCCCGTCACGACGCCATCGCCGGGCACCTTGTTGTCCGCCATGCCGAAGTCGTGGCACCGGTGCTCGACGAACATGTCCCACTCCTCGAAGGTACCCTCGTCGAGCAGGAGTTCGAGCCGCTCACGGGCCGTGAGCTTGCCTTTGCCGTGCTGGGCGGCGATGCGCTTCTCGCCGCCCCCAAGCCGCGCCCGCGCGCGCTTCCCCTCGAGCTGTTGAATGATGTCGTGCATGGTTCTGTGTTCCTTCTGGGTCTTGGCGTCGTCAGTGCTGGCTTGATTCGTTCCGGCTTGATTCTTCTGGGCCTTGTCGGTCTTCGCGTTGCTCGAACAGCCCGAGCAGCGCGTGGGCTGCCGACGAGGGCGCCACGCGCGCTTCGGCGACCTCGTGCAGCGTGCGGTGCAGCGCCTCGCGCACGGCAGGGTGCTGGCGAAAGTCCGATTGAAGGCGCGCCTGGATGATTTCCCACATCCACGACAGCGCCTGCTTCTTGCGACGGGCGTCGAATTCGCCGCTGGCACGGCGGGTGTCGATGAACTGCTGCACGCGCTGCCAGAAGGCATCGATGCCCTCGGCCTTCAGCGCGCTCAGCCGCATGACGGGCGGCGCCTGGTGGTCGGCTCGGCGGTGGAAGCTGAACACGCGCATGGCGCTGGTGATCATGGCTTCGGCGCGCTGCGCGGCATCGGGGTCGAGGTCGGCCTTGTTGATCACGACGAGGTCGGCGAGCTCCGTCACGCCGCGCTTGATGGCCTGGAGGTCGTCTCCCGCATTGGGGAGCTGCAGCAGCACGAACATGTCGGTCATGTTGGCGACCGCCGTCTCGCTCTGGCCCACGCCCACGGTCTCGACGATCACCACGTCATGGCCGGCGGCTTCGCACACGAGCATGGTCTCGCGCGTTCGCTCGGCCACGCCGCCGAGCGTGCGGCCCGCGGGGCTTGGGCGGATATAGGCCGAATCGTTCGTGGACAGGTGTTCCATGCGGGTCTTGTCGCCGAGGATCGAGCCGCCGGACAGGCTGGAGGACGGGTCGATAGTGAGCACGGCGACGCGGTGGTCCTGGGCGATGAGCGCGAGGCCGAGGGCTTCGATGAAGGTGGACTTGCCGACGCCCGGAACGCCGGAAATGCCCAGGCGAAGCGCTCGGCCGGTGTGGGGGACCAGGTTGTCGAGGAGCGCGTCGGCGCGCGAGCGGTGGTCGGGGCGGGTGGATTCGAGCAGGGTGATGGTCTTGGCGATGGCTCGGCGTTCGCCGTTCAGGAGGGGGCTCAGGAGAGGGTCTCGCGTGGGGGTTGCCGGCCCTTCGACAAGCTCAGGGCGAACGGAGGAGGCGGCCTGCCGGGGTGTAGTGAGGCGGTGGCCCGGCGAGTGCGGTGCGGGCCCTTCGACAGGCTCAGGGCGAACGGAGGAAGTGGCCTGCCGGGATGCAGTGGGCTGGTGGGCCGGCGAGTCGGTGCGGGCCCTTCGACAGGCTCAGGGCGAACGGAGGAAGCCCCCGCGGGCTGCAGCCGGTCGGACGGCAGCGCAGTCGGCCTCGACACTCCGTTCGGACTTGGCAGTCCGTCGTTCGGCCATTTAGCACCCCGTTCGGGCTGAGCCTGTCGAAGCCCCGTCACCTGCTTCGAGCTCACACCCGCACTCTCCTCCCGCGACTTCGCAAGTGCGCGAATCTCGTCCCAATCACCCCGCACAAGCGCTTCCTTTTTCGCGCGGCCCCAGCCCTTGATCCGCTGCTCCGCGCCCAACGCCTCCTCGCGGGAGGCAGTCTCCTGCGACCACACCAGTTCGACCGGGCGCCGACGCTGCGTGTAGCCCGGCAGGACGCCGGCCGCATGGGCCGCAACCCGTGCCTCGAGATCGTCGGTATGACCCACGTAGTACGTCCCGTCGGCGCAGCGCAGCATGTAGACGATGAACGGCTTCAATCGCTCACCCGAGAGGCAGATCCGCTGTCACTCGCCCACGGCCTTCTTGATGTGCTCCAGCACATCCTTCGCGCTCTCGGGGATCGGCGTGCCCGGCCCGTAGATGCCCTTCACGCCCGCGTCGTAGAGGAAATCGTAGTCCTGGCGCGGCACGACGCCGCCGACGAACACGATGATGTCGTCCGCACCCTGCTCCTTGAGCGCCCGGATGATTGCCGGCACCAGCGTCTTGTGCCCGGCCGCCAGCGTGCTCACGCCCACGGCGTGCACGTCGTTCTCGACCGCCTGGCGCGCACATTCCTCGGCCGTCTGGAAGAGCGGCCCCATGTCGACGTCGAAGCCCAGGTCCGCGAAGGCCGTGGCCACCACCTTCGCGCCCCGGTCATGGCCGTCCTGCCCGAGCTTGGCGATCAGCACCCGCGGGCGCCGCCCCTGGCGCTCCGCGAAGTCGGCGATCTCCTGCTGGAGCATGGCCCAGCCCTCGGCACTGTCGTAGGCAGCTGCATACACACCGGTCACCTTTTGCGTATCGGCGCGATGGCGCCCCCAGACCTTCTCGAGCGCATCGCTCACCTCGCCGACCGTGGCCCGCAGCCGTACCGCCTGGATCGACAGTTCCAGCAGGTTGCCGCGGCCCGAGCGGGCGGATTCGGTCAGCGCATCGAGCGCCGCTTGCACGGCGCGAGCGTCGCGCGACGCGCGCAGCGCCTGCAGGCGCTTCACCTGGTTCTCGCGGACCGCGTGGTTGTCGATGTCGAGGATGTCGATGCGCTCCTCCTGTGAAGGCCGGTACTTGTTGACGCCCACGATCACGTCCTGCCCGGAGTCGATCCGCGCCTGCTTCTCGGCGGCGCTGGCCTCGATCTTCAGCTTGGCCCAGCCGCTCTCGACAGCATGCGTCATGCCGCCCATGCCGTCGACCTCCTCGATGATGGCCCAGGCCTGGTCGGCCATGTCCTGCGTGAGCCTCTCCATCATGTAGCTGCCCGCCCACGGGTCGACGACATTGGTGATGTGCGTCTCTTCCTGGATGATCAGCTGCGTGTTGCGTGCAATGCGTGCACTGAACTCCGTGGGCAGGGCGATGGCCTCGTCGAGCGCGTTGGTGTGCAGCGACTGCGTGCCGCCGAACACGGCCGCCATGGCCTCGATGGTGGTGCGCACGATGTTGTTGTACGGGTCCTGCTCGGTCAGGCTCCAGCCCGAAGTCTGGCAGTGCGTGCGCAGCATCAGGCTCTTCGGGTTCTTCGCGCCAAAGTCCTTCATGATGCGCCACCACAGCAGCCGAGCGGCCCGCATCTTGGCCACCTCGAGATAGAAGTTCATCCCGATCGCCCAGAAGAAGCTGAGCCGCCCGGCGAAGGCGTCCACATCCAGCCCCTTGGCGACGGCGGTCTTCACGTATTCCTTGCCGTCGGCGAGGGTGAAGGCGAGCTCCAGCGCCTGGTTGGCCCCGGCCTCCTGCATGTGATAGCCGGAGATCGAGATCGAGTTGAACTTCGGCATGTGCCGGGCCGTGTACTCGATGATGTCGCCCACGATTCGCATCGACGGCTCGGGCGGGTAGATGTAGGTGTTGCGGACCATGAACTCCTTGAGGATGTCGTTCTGGATGGTCCCGGAGAGCTGGTCTTGCGGCACGCCTTGCTCCTCGGCCGCCACCACGTATCCCGCAAGCACCGGCAGCACCGCGCCGTTCATGGTCATCGAAACGCTGACCTTGTCCAGCGGAATGCCGTCGAACAGGATCTTCATGTCCTCGACGCTGTCGATGGCCACGCCGGCCTTGCCGACGTCGCCCGTCACGCGCGGATGGTCGCTGTCATAGCCGCGGTGCGTGGCCAGGTCGAACGCCACGCTGACGCCCTGGCCTCCGGCGGCGAGCGCCTTGCGGTAGAAATCGTTCGAAGCCTCGGCGGTGGAGAAGCCGGCGTATTGCCGGATGGTCCAGGGCCGCACGGCGTACATCGTGGGCTGCGGTCCGCGCACGAACGGCGCGAGGCCGGGCAGCGTGTCCGCATGCGGCAGGCCGACGACATCGGCTGCGGTGTACAGCGGCTTGACCACGATGCCCTCGGGCGTCACCCAGTTCAGCGCCTCCACGGCACCGCCGGGGGCCGACCGGGCGGCCAGCTTTCGCCACGAGTCGATGGCGTTCGAATTCAACAGCTCGTCTGACATGAGTGGCCTCTGCGGTTCACCGCGACCCGGCACTTGATACAGTGGCTGGCGTCGCTCATAATTCAAAATTGAATTATAGCTACAATGGCCTGGTTGTCATCGACCCCCACACGCCCACGCGCCATGCCCGCACCGCGCATTGAAGCGCTCCCCGCCGATTCCGGCCGAGTCCTGGCCGATGGGCCGATGTATCTGCGCGTGGCCGAGCGCCTTCGCGAACGCATCGTCTCGCACAGCCTCGCTCCAGGAAGCTGGATCGACGAACAAGTCCTCACCACCGAACTGGGCATCAGCCGCACCCCGCTGCGCGAAGCGCTGAAGGTCCTGGCCGCCGAAGGATTGGTGACGATGAAGCCGCGCCGCGGCGCCTACGTGACCGAGGTCTCCGACCGCGACCTCGACGAGGTCTTCCACCTGCTCGCGCTGCTCGAAAGCGATGCCGCAGCGGCCGTCGCACAGCACGCCAGCGACGCCGAACTCGCCGAGCTGGCCGATCTGCATCGCGGGCTCGAGGACACGGTCGGCGATCGCGATGCCTTCTTCGCCGCCAACGAGCGCTTCCACATGCGCTTGCTCACATTGGCCGACAACCGCTGGCGCAGCCAGATGGTGGCCGACCTGCGCAAGGTGATGAAGCTGTATCGCCACCATTCGCTGTTCAAGCAAGGGCGGCTGATCGCATCATTGAAGGAACATCGCCGCATCATGGCTGCCCTGCGCGCGCGCGACGCGGACACCGCGCGTCGCCTCATGCAGCAGCACCTCGCCCATGGCAAGGATGCCGCCTCGCAGGACTGACGTCGCCGCGGCCGCCGGCGAATCGGCCGCGCCGCGCAGCGACAATGCGGACATGAGCCCTCCAATCGTCGCCCTCATCGCCGCCGTGGCACGCAACGGCGCCATCGGCCGCAACAACGCGCTGCTGTGTCGCATCGCGGAGGACCTGCGCTTCTTCAAGCGCACGACGCTCGGCAGCCCGGTCGTGATGGGCCGCAAGACCTGGGACTCGATCGGGAGGCCGCTGCCCGGCCGGCGCAATGTCGTCGTGACCCGCAATCCAGCCTGGCATGCCGAAGGCGCCGAGGCAGCCGGCTCGCTGGACGAGGCCCTGGCGCGGCTGAGCGACTCGCCGCGAGTCTTCGTGATCGGCGGGGCCGAGATCTATGCGCAGGCACTGCCGCTGGCCGACGAACTCGTGCTCACGGAGATCGACGCCGACTTCGACGGCGACGCATTCTTTCCGGCATGGGATCGCTCCGCGTTTCTCGCCGAGGCCAGCGAGCCGCGCGTCAGCGAGGACGGGCATCGCTATCGCTGGGTGACCTACCGCCGGCGCGCAGGCGACTGAGGGGCGAGCTCGCGCCGCCGCCTCGCGATGCCCAAGGTCGCCATGGGCAGCCCGGCGAGAAGAAGCAGCGCCGCAGTTGGCTCCGGAATCGACGGGACGACATGGATCTGCGCGACTGAAGGCAATCGGATTCCGCTGCGACTCGTCATCTGCAATTCGCGCCGAACAGCTTCTCCATGTCCTTGCGTACCTGGTACGCGCGGGTCGACGTGTCCATGGCCACGTCGTTCCAACTGAGCATTTGGCCCTGCCTGACTGGGCGCACGAGCTTCACCTGGTGCGCCAGGCCGAGCGGCACGCCACCCAGACGCACCGAGGTGTCGGCCGGCAGAAGCTTCCCCCACACGGTGTAGCCGCCTTCGCCGTCGAGCATCTCGCCCTGCCGCAGATCGCGCTTGGCCGTGGCGACGACGTCGGCATTCCAGCCCACCGCAGCGCCGGTGGCTTCTCCGCGCAGCGCCACGCTGGCAACCGAGAACCCCACCTCCAGCCCGATGAGGTGCCAGCGCTTGTAGAGCGTGAAGTAACGTCCGCTGGGGTCCGTGTGGGCGTTGTATTCCTCGAAGCAGTGGCGGATGTACTCGGTCTCGCCTTCCACCGTCACCCACACACCCATGCGGATGTCATAGTGAATGGGCCGCCCATCGGCTTCGAGCGACGAAATCACTTCCACCATGCCCTTGCGCTCGAGCACGCCGCCTTCGCTGGCCGGCCGCGTCACGAAGGGAATGTCGGCCACGCTCGCGGGCGGGTACTTCAGGCCGTCGGCGGGCACGCCCAGGCCGGTGGCGTTGGACACCGCGGTGCACTCGATGCTCGGCTTGCTGCCGTCCAGGAAGCTGTTGAACATCTTGGGATTCAGGCCGCCGCGCTCGGCCTGCTCGGGGGTGAGCCCGTAGTAGCCCCACACCGTCTCGGGTGTGCTTTGCGCAAAGTGAGGCAGCCACTTGTGGCCGCGGCCCGCGGCCACCACCGGGAAGCCGCAGGTGCGGGCCCAATCGACGAGGTCGCAGATCAACGCCGGCTGGTCTCCGAAGGCCAGCGAGTAGACAACGCCCGCCTCGGCCGCGCGCCGCGCCAGCAGCGGACCGCAGAAGGCGTCGGCTTCCACCGTCACGTTGACCACGTGCTTGCCCTGCACGAAAGCCTCCAGGCAATGGTCCACCGCCGCCACCGGCGCGCCGGTGCTCTCCACGATGACGTCGATGGCCGGGTGCCGCACCAGCGCGTGCCAGTCGTCGCCCACGTGGGTCGTTCCGTCGCGCGCCGCGGCGTCGAGGCTGGTGGCCTCGACGCGCTGCGGCTCCCAGCCCACGCGCTGCAGGTTGCGGCGCGCACCCGTGGGATCCAGGTCGGCAATGCCCACCAGGTGCACGCCCGGGGTACGCGGAATCTGCGCCAGGTACATCGAACCGAACTTGCCGGCGCCGATCAGTCCCACGCGGATGGGCCGGCCTTCGGCGGCACGTTGCTGCAGTTGGCGGTGCAGGCTGCTCTTCATCATGAAAGGGACTCCGTGGCAAAGGGCTCGAACGACGTGTGAAGCGCGCTCGCCGGCATGCCTTTTTCCCAAGGCAGAGACACTGGTGCGCGGGTCAGCAGGCAGTCGTCGGCCAGGCATTCGATGGGCGCGAAGTCTCGGTGGGCAATGTACTCCGGCCGCTTGAAGCGGCGGATGTGGTTGGACACTGCACACAGGCTGAGGTACACGCTGACCCGGTTCCAGGGGCTGAGGTTGCTGCTGCTGGCATGCACCAGGCAGGAGTGGAACAGGATCATCGAGCCCGCGGGCCCCTTGGGCGACACGATGCCGCCGTGGCGCCCGCCGGCGCGCTCCACGAGCTTCGAGATCAGCGGCGGGTCCAGTGTCCACAATGGGTAGCTGGTGGTGGTGAGATCGTGCTGGGCGTCGAGCACGCCCTGGCGGTGGCTGCCCGGTATGAACATGAGCGGCCCGTTGTACTCGTTCACCTCGTCGAGGAAGATGGCCACGTTCATGGCGCGCTCGGTCGGCATGAGGTCGTCGTTCTTCCAGGTGCCGTAGTCCTGGTGCCACTGCCACACGTCGCCCTCGAAGGCCATCTTGCCGTTGATCTTGAACTGGTGCATGTACACCGCCTCGCCGAACAGCTCCTGCACCGGCAGGACCATGCGCGGGTGGCGCGCCAGGCGCGCGAAGGGTGCGCTGTACAGGTGAGCGGCGAAGTTCGTCCGCACGGCGTCGGACCCTTTCTCGCGCACGTTGTAGGCCTCGCGGCGCGCGTACAGCGCCGGCACCTCGCTGGAGAGCGCCGCCACCTCTTCGGCCGAGAACAACCCGGGAAAGAAGAGATAGCCGGTGGTGTGGAAGCGGTCGATCTGCTGGTCGCTGAGCATCATGGCGCGCTGTCTCCTTGTCTCACTGCCGCCCGATGGCGCCGGGCTTGGCCAGCGCCGGATGCGAAGTCTCGCGAGATCGCGAGGTCGCGAGCCATCTTAGTGCTCCATCGCGCTTCGCGCGTCCCGCGGCGCATGAAACGGCCGTTCGCCCTGACAACAATGTCCGTTCGCCCTGAGCAGGGGACTGAGCTTGTCGAAGGCCCCGTGTCGAAGGGTCCACCGCGTGATGCTCGCGGTGGGCTTCGACAGGCTCAGCCCGAACGGGGTGGGGTTGCAACGCTCCAGTTTCATCTCAGTGTTCCATCGCGCTTTGCGCCACCCGCGACGCATGAAACATCCGTGCGCCCTGACAACAACATCCGTTCGCCCTGAGCAGGGGACTGAGCTTGTCGAAGGCCCCGTGTCGAAGGGTCCACGGAGTGATGCTCGCGCTGGGCTTCGACAGGCTCAGCCCGAACGGGTTGGGGCGGCTCAGCCCGAACGGGGTGGGGCGGCTCAGCTCGAACGGGTTGGCGTGGCTCAGCCCGAGCGGGTTGGGGTTGCAACGCTCCAGTTTCATCCCAATCAATCGCGGAACGAACGGTGAGGCCATTCGCGCGACCCGCACGTCCGCGGCGCCTGAACGCGAGATGATCGCGGGCATCGCGACCTTGACGGCACGACCATGACCCCTCATTCATCGGCATACACGAGCACAGACGGCGCGGTGTTCAGAGCCGGCCCCCTGACTCGGGGCCCCTGGCACCCGGACCACCAGCATGCTGGCCCACCTTCGGCACTGGTGTGCCGGGCCATCGAGCGAGAAGCTGCCGCGCGGGGCCTGACGCACCTCGGACGGCTGACCGGCAACCTGCTGCGCCCCGTGGCGATCGGGGAATGCCGCGTGGAGGTCGAGACCGACTACGTGGGGCGCAACGCCGGTCACTACTCGGCTCGGCTCGTTGCCAATGGCAAGGAGGTGGCCCGCTTCACGGCGCTGATGCAGCGGGAGGACGACCTGCCCGTCCCCGACGGCACTCCCGGTCATCCGCTGCCCCGGTGTCCTCCACCGCCGCAGGAGTGCCCCGAATGCCACATGCCCTTCGCCGGCCGCCAGACCGGCTACGGGGACTTCGTCGAGAACCGCCTGGCCGAAGGAAAGTTCTTCGACGGACCATGCGCCGCATGGTTTCGCATGCGCCATGCGCTCGTCGAAGGTGAAGAGCCCTCGCCCTACCAGCGGGTGGTCGTGGCTGCGGATTCGGGCAACGGCATCAGCGCGGCGCTGGACTTCGATCGCTATGTCTTCGTCAATTGCGACCTGACGGTCAACCTGCTGCGGCGACCTGCCGGCGAGTGGATCTGCCTGCAGGCCCGCACCGCCCTGGGCGGCAACGGCTGCGGTCTTGCCGAATCGGTGCTTTACGACGAGGCGGGCCTGATCGGCCGGGCCACGCAGACGCTCGCGGTGCGGCTGCGGTAGGTCGCATTGCCGCAGAGCACAAGACGTCAAACGGCGGGCATCGCGGATTGAGGACCTTGCTCCGCCGTGCGGCGAGCAGCGCCCGAACAGTGCCATTCCCGAAGCCGCGCACCTCCAGCCCGCCCAGCATCGAGCACCCGCCCACTGCCGCCGTCGTGCACGAATGCGGCAGCCGTGCATGAATGCGGCCTTTGCGCTACGCTCCCGGCCGCGCCTGATCGATATGCGCAAGGAATTGCTTCGTCGCGGCCACCTGCCCGGGCTTGTCAGCCGGCCGCGCGCGGTCCCATGGTCGTTTCTCGAAGCCGGCGGGCAGCATCAGCAAAGGAGACCTTCGATGACTTCGTTCACGGTCAACGGCAAGAAGGTGTCGGTCGATGTGGAGGACGACACACCGCTGCTCTGGGTCCTGCGCGAGCAGCTGCAGCTCACCGGCACCAAATTCGGCTGTGGCATGGCGCTTTGCGGCGCCTGCACCGTTCACCTCGATGGCCAGCCGGTGCGCTCCTGCTCGACGCCGGTGTCGGCGGCGGCGGGCAAGAAAGTCGTCACCATCGAGGGCGTCGGGTCGTCTGCCACGGGGCGTGCCGTACAGGCGGCCTGGGTCGCTCATGACGTGCCGCAGTGCGGCTATTGCCAGTCGGGCCAGATCATGAGCGCCGCCGCGCTGCTCTCCGCCAGGAAGCAGGTCAGCGACACCGACATCGACAACGCCATGAGCGGGAACATCTGCCGCTGCGGCACCTACAACCCGATTCGAGCCGCCATCAAGGACGCCGCCGCCCGGCTGGGCGGCCACGGCACGGGCACCAAGGCTGCGAAGGAGGCCTGAGCATGGACGCATCATTGCAAGTCAGCCGTCGCGCCTTCCTGGAAGCCTCCGGCGCCGCTGCGCTCGTGGTCGGATTCTCGCTGCCCGTGCCAAGCCGCGCGCACGCCGCCGCCGCCGCATTCCAGCCCAGCGCCTACCTTCGCATCACGCCCGATGGCCGCGTCACCGTGGTGGTCGGTTCCTCCGAAATGGGCCAGGGCGTGCTGACCGCCATCCCGATGCTCGTCGCGGAAGAGCTCGACGCCGACTGGCGCAAGGTCGGGTTCGAGCAGGCGCCTGCCGACAAGGCCTTCGTCAATCCGATCTTCGGCATCCAGGCCACCGGCGGCTCGACGACCGTGCGCGCCCACTGGGAGCCGATGCGAAAAGCGGGCGCCGCGGCGCGCGAGATGCTGGTCGCCGCGGCGGCCGAGCGATGGAAGGTCGATGCATCGACCCTGCGCACCGAACGCGGCGAGGTGATCGGCCCTGGGGGCCGGCGTGCCGGCTACGGCTCGCTCGTCGAGGCCGCGGCGCAGCAACCCGTGCCCGCCCATCCGAAGCTCAAGGACGACAAGGACTTCCGGATTCTCGGCAAGCCGGCCCGGCGGCTGGACACGGCACTGAAGGTCAACGGCCGCGCCCGCTTCGGCATCGATGTGCAGGTGCCGGGCATGCTCGTGGCCGTGATGGCGCGCGCGCCCTTGCCAGGGGTCAAGGTCCGGCATGTCGACGACACCCAGGCCCGCGCGGTGAAGGGCGTTCGCGACGTGCTGCAGATTCCCTCGGGCGTGGCCGTGCTCGCAGACGGCTACTGGCCTGCCAAGAAGGGGCGCGACGCGCTGGTCATCGACTGGGACTTCGGAGAGCGCGAGGGCCTGTCCTCGGACAAGATCACGGTCATGCTCGATGAAGGCGCCGCCAATGCAGGTGCCGTGGCGCGCGAGGACGGCAACGTGCTGGACGCGGCAGCGAATGCCGCATCCAGCCTCACCGCCCGCTACGAGGCGCCCTACCTCGCCCATGCCTGCATGGAGCCGATGAACTGCACCGCGTGGGTCAAGGGCGACGAGGTCGAGATCTGGGCGGGCACGCAAAGTCAGGGTCCCGTGCAGGGCATCCTCGGTCAGGTCGCATCGGTCACGCCGGAGAAGGTCAAGGTCAACACGATGATGCTCGGCGGAGGCTTCGGCCGCCGCTTCGCGCCTGACTTCGTGATCGACGCGACACTGCTGTCGAAGATGAGCGGCAAGCCGGTCAAGCTCATCTACGCGCGTGAGGACGACATGGCCGCCGGCTTCTACCGGCCTGCCTCGGTGGTGCAATTCGAGGCAGGCGTGGATGACAAGAGCCGTCCGGTCATGCTCAAGGCCGGTGTGGGCTGCCCGTCCATCATGGAAGCCTCCGGATTCATGAAGATTCCCGACAGCGGAGTCGACAGCTTCGCGATGGAGGGCATCGCGGACAATCCATACGACATCGACAACCAGCGGCTGGTCTATGGCCGCGTCGAGCCGGGGCCGCAGGTGTGGTTCTGGCGCTCGGTGGGGCATTCGCAGAACATCTTCTTCATCGAGAGCTTCATCGACGAGCTCGCGGCCGCTGCCAAGCAGGATCCGTTCGAATACCGGCGTTCGCTACTCTCGCGGCAGCCCCGCTACAAGGGCGTGCTGGAACTGGCGGCGCAAAAGGCCGGCTGGGGACGCCCGCTTGCGCCGGGATTGCATCGCGGCATCGCGGTGGCGCAGAGCTTCGGGACCTACGTGGCCGAGGTTGCCGAGGTGTCGGTGGGCAGCGACGGTGCACCTCGCGTGCATCGCGTGGTCGCGGCAGTGGATTGCGGCATGACGGTCAATCCGGCCATCGTGGAGCGGCAGGCCGAGAGCGCGATCGTCTACGGCCTGTCGGCCGTGCTCTACGGACGCATCAGCCTGAAGGACGGCCGCGTCGAGCAGGGCAATTTCGACAAATACCCGGTGCTTCGGATGAATGAGTGTCCGAAGATCGAGGTCCACATCGTGACCAGCAAGGAGAAGCCCGGCGGCATGGGCGAGCCGGCCACGCCGCCGATCGCGCCGGCGGTGACGAACGCGATCTTCGCCGCGACGGGGAAACGCGTGCGGACTCTGCCGATCGCGACCGAAATGCTGAAGACGGTCTGACCCTCCCACTCCGAAACTCCCCCGCAGGGGCCGATGCTTGCAGGTTTCGGCCTCAGCCCGGAGAAACGGCAACTTCGCGCATCAGCGACAGCACCGTCTGGCGATGGCTGCATGAGGACGCCATCCGACCTCGGCAGCACCGCTGTTGGATCTTCCCGCGCGATCCGCACTTCCAAGCCAAGGCCGGGCGCATCCTTGACCTGTACGAGCGGCGCTGGCAAGGGCAGCCGCTGCGTGCGGACGAGTTCGTCATCTCGACGGACGAGAAGACCAGCTCCAGGCACGGTTGCGAATCCATCCGAGCCGGGACCGCACGCGGCGAGACGATGCGCGTGGGCCGTCGCTCGCGGCGGTGCCTGGGCTGCGTGGCGCGTTGGTGTGCTCGCGCGGGTGGCGGCGCTGCGGCGCGCGGGCTCGCGCGCGGCGGTGGTCGTCGGTCTGGCCGCCCCCCCGCGCGCCGCGTGCTGGGCTGGCCGGCCGTCGCTCGGGTGTGAGCAGGACTGCATTGAAACTCGCCACCTGGAACGTCAATTCGCTGGCAGTGCGCCTTCCCCAGGTCCTCGACTGGCTCGCGCAACACCAGCCTGAGGTGCTTTGCCTGCAGGAAACCAAGCTCCCCGATGACAAGTTCACCCATGCCGAGTTCAAGGCTGCCGGCTACGAGGCGCAATGGTTCGGGCAGAAGACCTACAACGGCGTGGCGCTGCTGTCGCGCAGCCCGGCCGCCGACGTGGTGCGCAACATGTTCGGCTTCGACGACGAGCAGACCCGTGTCATCGCGGGCACGGTCAGTGGCCTGCGCGTGATCGGCGCTTACTTTCCCAATGGGCAGGCGCCCGGCAGCGACAAATTCGCCTACAAGATGAAATGGCTGGACGCGCTTCGCGAATGGGTGAAAGCCGAATTGGTGGCCCACCCGCAACTCGTGCTCATGGGCGACTTCAACATCGCACCCGAGGACCGTGACGTCTGCGACCCTGTGGCCTGGGAGGGGCAGATCCATTGCACGGTGGAAGAGCGCACGCAGTTTCGCGAGCTGCTCGCCCTCGGCCTGCACGACGCGTTTCGCCTGTTCGACCAGGCGCCCAAGCTCTACAGCTGGTGGGACTACCGGATGCTCGCCTTTCGACGCAACCAGGGTTTGCGCATCGACCACATTCTCGTGAGCGAGGCCCTGAAGCCGCGCGTCACGTCCTGCGTCATCGACAAGCTGCCGCGCAAGAACGAGCGGCCGAGCGACCACGCGCCGGTGATCGTCGAGTTGGACTGAGCCGCCGACCCGGCCGCGCCGGGCTACTCGTCCAGGCCGAGCTCCTGGATCTTTCGGGTGATCGTGTTGCGGCCGATGCCCAGCTTCTGTGCCGCCTCGATGCGCCGACCCCGCGTGACCTCGAGTGCGGTGTGGATGAGCTGCGCTTCGAACTTGCGCGTGAGCGTGTCCCAGACTTCGGGCGTGCCCGACTGCAGCATGCGGCGCGACTCGCGCTCGAGGTCGGCCAGCCATGTGGCCGGCGGCATCGCACGCGCTGCCGCGCTGTCGCCCATCGGCACCAGTGGCGCGAAAGCGCCGAGTGGCGCGGCCGCGGGCATGGCGCCGTGTTCCGTAGGCGCATGATGTTCTCCGGCGGGCACAGCCGCCGCAGCCATCGGGACCGCCGCCGCCGGGACTGCGCTGGCCAGGAGTTCGGGCGGCATGTCCTTGGGCTCGATCACCTGGGCCGGCGCCATCACGGTGAGCCAATGGCAGATGTTCTCGAGCTGCCGGACGTTGCCCGGGAAGTCGAAGTTCATCAGTTGCGCCAGCGCCGCATCGGTGATGCGCTTGGCCTCCACGCCCAGCTCCTTGGCGCTTTTCTGCAGGAAGAATCGTGTGAGCGCTGACACGTCCTCGCGACGCTCGCGCAGCGCGGGCAGGCGCAGCCGGATCACGTTCAGTCGATGGAACAGGTCTTCGCGAAACGCGCCGAGCTTGACGCGTTCCTCGAGGTTCTGGTGGGTGGCGGCGATCACGCGCACATTGCTGCGCAGCGGGTTGTGGCCGCCCACGCGATAGAACTGGCCGTCGCTGAGCACGCGAAGCAGGCGCGTCTGCAAGTCGAAGGGCATGTCGCCGATCTCGTCGAGAAAGAGCGTGCCGCCGTCGGCCTGCTCGAATCGGCCGCGGCGCATGGTCTGCGCGCCGGTGAAGGCACCGCGCTCGTGGCCGAACAGTTCGCTCTCGAGCAGATCCTTCGGAATGGCCGCCGTGTTGATGGCAACGAACGGCCCGCTCGCCCGCGGACTGTGCTTGTGCAGTGCGCGCGCCACCAGTTCCTTGCCGGAACCCGATTCGCCAGTGATCAGCACCGTCACGATGCTCTGGCTCAGCCGCCCGATGGCGCGGAACACGTCCTGCATCGCGGGCGCCTGTCCGAGCATCTCCGGCATTTCGGACGACCCGTTGTCGCGCACCTCTTCGCGCATGCTTTCGTCGACTGCGCGGCGGATCAGCTCGACGGCCTTGTTCAGGTCGAACGGCTTGGGCAGGTATTCGAACGCGCCGCCCTGGAATGCGCTCACGGCGCTGTCCAGATCCGAGTACGCGGTCATGATGATGACGGGCAGCCCGGGGTGGCGCTCCTTGACCTTGCTGAGCAGTTCGATGCCCGATCCGCCCGGCATGCGGATGTCCGACACCAGGACTTGCGGCGAATCGTCCTCCAGCGCGTTGAGCACTTCGCGTGCGCTGGTGAAGCTTCGCACCGGGAAATCCTCGCGCGCCAGTGCCTTCTCCAGCACGAAGCGGATGGACTGGTCATCGTCAACAATCCAGATCGGTTTCATTCCCTGCCCTGGAAACCGCGAGGTTTCATTGTGTGCTCGATCGGTGTCCCGCACCGGCGGCCCAGGGCTGGTCTCGAAGGCCTCAAGGCAACGGAACGACGATCTTGAAGTTGGTCCTGCCGGGAACGCTGTCGCATTCGATCATCCCCTGGTGCTGCTGAACGAAGGTCTGCGCCAGCGTGAGCCCCAGACCCGACCCGCCATCGCGCCCCGACACCAGCGGGTAGAAGATGCGATCCCGGATCGACTCGGGGATTCCCGGGCCGTTGTCTTCGATATGCAATTCCAGTGCCAGACGATATCGCTGCTTGCCGAGGGTGACCTGTCTAGCGATGCGGGTGCGCAGCGTGATGCATGCGTCGCCCGCGACCATGCGCTCGGCCAGCGCCTGGGACGCGTTGTGAGCAATGTTCAGGACCGCCTGGATGAGCTGCTCGCGATCGCCTCGAAAGTCCGGAATGGAGATGTCGTAGTCGCGGTGGACATCGAGGCCGCGCGGGAATTCGGCAAGGATCAGCGAACGAACCCGCTCGCACACCTCGTGGATGTTGACGTCGCCCACCACGTGCGGGCGGCGGTGCGGTGCGAGCAGCCGGTCAACGAGCGCCTGGAGCCGGTCGGCTTCCTGGATGATGACCTGCGTGTACTCGATGAGCGCGCGCGACTCGACTTCCATCTCGAGCAGTTGCGCCGCGCCGCGGATGCCGCCCAGCGGGTTCTTGATCTCGTGCGCGAGGTTGCGGATGAGCTCCTTGTTGGCCTGCGCCTGATCGAGCGCGCGCTCTTCGCGGTCCTGCCGCGTCTGCTGCTCGATCTCCACCAGCTCGACGATGACCGATCCGTAGCGCTCCATCTGATTGACGATGACGTGCACCGGGAGCGGCTCGCCATGGGCCGGCGACGGGCGCTTGAGATGCGCCTCGAGGCGGCTGGTGGAATAGTCGTTGCGCACGACGGCGGCCACGGTGTCGCGCAGGCACTGCGGGTCCACGAACCAGTCGAACAACGCGCCCCGCAGGACGCTTCGACGCGGCAGGCCCAGGACATGCTCGAAGGCCGCATTGGCGAACAGGCATCGGCCGCTCGGCTCGACGATGGCCACCATGGTGGCCAGGTGGTCCAGCGCGTTGTATCCCGACGCGTCCGCGTCCTCCAGACCCCGGGCGATCGTCGGTTCGCTCGCCTGCTTGCGTTTCACTGCGGCAGCTTGGCGAGCTCGCGCTTGAGGGCGGCGATATCGCCTTCCTTGCGGTCGATGCCGGCTTTCAGTTCAGCCACGCGATCGAGATACTTCTGGTAGTTGCGCTCGTCGCCGTGCCGCTCGGGCTGGCCGTTGTTGTATTCCTTCTGGAGCGCCGCGAGCCGCTCTTCTTCGCGCCGAAGTTCATCCTGCAGGATGCGCCTGGCATCGTTGTCGCGCGCACGCTGCTGCTGGGGATCGACCCGCTGGCCTGGTGTGCGCTCTGCGGCACTCGCCGCGCCCTCGGCACTGTTCGGGCGAGGCTTGGTCGATTGCACGATCGTGACGGGCGCGCCCTCGAGCGTCCGGCAGCCTTTTTCCTTCGCTTCCTTGGGCGTGAGTGCGTCGGTGTAGAGCACCGGATTGCCAGGGCAGCGGTACACCTCGCGGCCCGGGGTGGACTCGGCCGAAGCCGGCGTGGCCACCCACAGGGCGGCGGCCGCCATCGACATGCCGAGCACTTGAACTGGTTTCATTCGACGACTCTCCTGCCCGCCACAACGCGAGTGCTGACCCGCGCGGTTGACTCGCCCCATTGTCACCCAGCCGGCGGATGGTCGTCGCCCAAGAAAAAAGGGACGGCATGCGCCGTCCCCTGGCTTTCTCGTGAACAGGATCACGAAGAGTAGTACATGTCGAATTCGAGCGGATGCGTGGTCATGCGGAAACGCGTCACTTCCTGCATCTTCAGTTCGATGTAGGCGTCGATGTAGCTGTCGGTGAACACGCCGCCCTTGGTCAGGAAGGCGCGGTCGTTGTCGAGGTACTCGAGCGCCTGGTCGAGGCTGTGGCAGACGGTCGGGATCTTCGCGTCTTCTTCCGGCGGCAGGTGGTAGAGGTCCTTGCTGGCAGCTTCGCCCGGATGGATCTTGTTCTCCACGCCGTCGAGGCCGGCCATCAGCATGGCGGCGAACCCGAGGTACGGGTTGCACAGGGGATCCGGGAAGCGGCACTCGATGCGGCGGCCCTTGGGATTGGGCACGTAGGGAATGCGGATGGAGGCCGAACGGTTGCGTGAGCTGTAGGCCAGCTTGACCGGGGCTTCGAAGCCCGGCACGAGTCGCTTGTAGCTGTTGGTGCCGGGATTCGTGATGGCGTTGAGCGCGCGGGCGTGCTTGATGATGCCGCCGATGTAGAACAGCGCGAAGTCGCTCAGCCCGGCATAGCCGTCGCCGGCGAACAGGTTCTTGCCGTCCTTCCAGACCGACTGGTGCACGTGCATGCCAGAGCCGTTGTCGCCCACGACCGGCTTGGGCATGAAGGTCGCGGTCTTGCCGTAGGCATGCGCGACATTGGCGATGACGTACTTCTGGAGCTGCAGCCAGTCGGCGCGCTGGACCAGGGTGCTGAACTTCGTGCCGAGTTCCATTTGGCCGGCTGCGGCCACTTCATGGTGGTGGACCTCGACCGGCACACCCAGCGATTCGAGGATCAGGCACATTTCCGAGCGCATGTCCTGGAAGCTGTCGACCGGCGGCACCGGGAAGTAGCCGCCCTTGACGGCAGGACGGTAGCCGGAATTGCCGTGCTCGTATTCCCTGCCCGTGTTCCACGGCGCTTCTTCGGATTCGATCTTGCAGAATGAACCCGACATGTCCACGCTCCAGCGCACGCTGTCGAAGACGAAGAACTCGGGCTCGGGCCCGAAGAATGCGGCGTCGCCGATGCCCGAGGACTTCAGGTAGGCCTCGGCGCGCTTGGCCAGCGAGCGCGGGTCGCGCTCGTAGGGCTTGCCGTCGCCGGGCTCGATCACGTCGCAGCTCAGGATGAGCGTGGGCTCTTCGTAGAACGGATCGATGTTGGCGGTGTTGGGATCGGGCATCAACAGCATGTCGGAAGCCTCGATGCCCTTCCAGCCGGCGATCGATGAGCCGTCGAATGCGTGGCCCGACGTGAACTTGTCCTCGTCGAACGCGGACACGGGCACGGACACGTGCTGCTCCTTGCCGCGGGTGTCGGTGAAGCGGAAGTCGACAAACTTCACTTCGTTGTCCGACACCATCTTCATCACGTCGGCGACGGTCTTGGCTGCCATCAAAAAATCTCCTTGGGGGACGCTCTTGGTGTTGGGTGGGAGGGGAACGGCATCGACAAGGCCCGATGCCCGCAGGGGGGCCTCAAAAATGCGCCCAGGAATGTAGCAGAAACCATGCCGGCAACCCTGCTTGCAGATGCGCGGTCGGTGCGGTCTGGTGCATGGCGCGCCGCAGCAAAATGCCTGGACGAGGCTCCGCTCAGGACGAGCACTATACGCGTGCGTCGATCGTCACCAGGATGGTGCCTTGATCCAGCGTCATCGCACCATTTCCGGGCCGAGCTTCACCGGGTACTCTGCCAGCCCGGACAGCAGCGCAGGGAAGGCTTCATCGAGGACTTCGGGCGCGCCCTTCACGCCCAGTTCGATGTGGCGCCCGTAGTCGGGATGGTCCACGCTCGGCAGGCTGAACACCTTCACACCAGGAAAGCGCAGTTCGATCGACTCCATCAGCGGCGTCAAAGTCGCCTCCATCGACCCGTAGACGATGACCGAGCGCTCCTGCCAGGCGCCTTGGCGCTGGAATGCCGCATAGCGGGTGTCGAGCAGCGATTCGATCATCGGATGCGCCATCACGGGGAAGCCGGGCACGAAATGCACGTCCCCGATCGAGAAGCCCGGGATCTTGTTGTAGGGGTTGTGGATGATCTGCGCGCCCTCGGGAAAGACCCCCATCTCGAGGCGGCGTCGCGTGTCGGGATGGTCCTCGTCGACCGGGGTGCCCTGCTCCAGGCCCATCTTGCGCACGCGTTCCATGATGAGTTCGCGCGCCTCCACATGAAGCACCAGAGGCCGCCCCAGCGCACGCGCGGCGCTTTGGCGAGTGTGGTCGTCCGGCGTGGCACCGATGCCGCCGCAAGAGAACACCGCGTCGCCACTTGCGAAGGCGGCGCCGAGTTCGGCCGTGATGTGGTCCGGGTCGTCTCCGACGTAGTGCGCCCATGACAGCGCGAGTCCGCGCTCGGACAGCAACTCGATGACCTTGGGCAGGTGCTTGTCGGCACGTTTGCCCGAGAGGATCTCGTCACCGATGATGATCAGACCGAAGTTCATGCGGAATCCCTCAACGCGGAGCGCCGGCGGGCGGCAGTGCAGGCGGCGGTGCCTGCGCCGGGCTCGCTGAAGTCGCATCTGCCCTCGCGCCCGATGCCCGCGCGTGTTCGCGCATCGATTCCAGCGCTGCGAGCGCGTAATGCGCGAACCAGAGCGCGGAGAAGGCGAACACGAGCGTGTAGACCCAGATCGCCAGAGGCAGCAGGACCGGCGCGAGCACGACCGCGAGCACGCCCGACACCCACACCAGCGAAGGCGCAGCGCCGAGATAGCCCGTGGCCAGGCCGATCACGAACAGCGGGCCGCGATGCTCGGCCATCAGCGCGCGCCGCTCCTCGCTGCTCGCATGTTCGGCCAGGACGTCGTAGCTCAGCAGGCGGTACGTGAGCCAGCCCCAGATCACGGGCGGCACGATCAGCATCAGCGGCGGGACGAGCATGAGGGGCACCGAGACCAGCAATGCCCCGAGCGCCGCCAGCGATGTCCAGATCGCCAGCCACACGCTGCCGGTCAGGGAGCCTCCGTGACGCGACGCGAGCAGAGGAAAGCGCCGCAACGCGACGATCCGCACCATCGCCGGCGTCATCGTCGAGGCCACTGCCAGGAGGGCGGCCACGACGATGATCGGCGTCGACAGCAGCACGACCAGCATGGGGCCTAGCGCGCCGCGCGTGGCTGTCATGCCGATGCTGTCGAGCCAATGCGCCACGGTGGAGGTGACGCCCCACGAAGCGATCAGGCCGTTCATCGCATCGATGGCCGGATCCCAGAAGAAGTACCCGAGCACCAGGGCCAGCGCGGCCATCAGCGCGAGCGGCGCCAGCGAAAGGAGGATCACGCGCGGATGCACGCAGTAGGCGGCTGCGCGCCAGAGGGAGTCGATCAACAGGTTCATGGCGGCTTCGGCGGATTTGTACGCCGCTCAGTCGTCATCGCCGCCGAGCACGGCGCCCAGCAGCCCGCCGGCGCCGAATCCGCCGAGGACCGAACCTTCGCCGCGCCCGCCGCCGCCCGTCTGCGGCGCCGCGGCGAACACGCGCGAGGCCAGCCGCGAGAACGGCAGGGTCTGCAGCCAGACGGTGCCCGGTCCCGTGACCTTCGCGAAGAACAGCCCTTCCCCGCCGAACAGCGCCGTCTTGACCTTGCCGACGTACTGGATCTCGAAGTTGACGTCGGTCGTGAGCGCGACGATGCAACCGGTGTCCACCAGCAGCGTCTGACCGCGCGCGAGTTCGCGCTTGACCACCGTGCCGCCGGCGTGAACGAACGCCAGGCCGTCGCCGTCCAGCCGCTGCATGATGAAGCCCTCGCCGCCGAAGAACCCGACCGACATCTTCTGCTGGAAATACACGCCCAGCGACACACCGCGCGCCGCGCACAGGAATGCATCCTTCTGGCAAATCAGCGTGCCGCCCAGCTTGCGCAGGTCCATGGCCATGATCTTGCCAGGATAGGGGGCGGCGAACGCCACGCGCGCCTTGCCCGATGTCTGGTTCGTGTACACGGTGGTGAAGAGCGATTCGCCCGTGACCAGCCGCTTGCCGGCGCCCAGCAGCTTGCCGAGGATCCCGCCCTGGTTGGCCGAGCCGTCGCCGAAGACGGTGTCCATCTGGATGCCCGCATCCATGAACATCATGCTGCCGGCCTCGCCCACCGCGGCTTCGCCCGGATCGAGCTCGACCTCGACGAACTGCATTTCCGAGCCCTTGATTTCGTAGTCCACCACGTCCATTGCCATGTCATCTCCCGAGGTCGAAACCGGCGGATGTTAGCGTCTGGACAAACCCGCACCGCAGGGGGCGGAGATAGACTCGTGCATGCGCGAAGACGACCCCGCCGCCCCCGAGCCTGTGCCCGCCGAGACGGCCCCTGCCCCGGGCGGGCCGCGTCCGGGCGACACCTATGTGCAGTCGTTCGCGCGCGGACTCCAGGTCATCCGCTCGTTCAGCGCCCAGGCACCTCAGCAGACACTGACTGAAGTCGCCCAGCGCGCGGGCCTCACCCGCGCCGGGGCGCGTCGCATTCTCCTCACCTTGCAGGCGCTCGGATACGTCAAGTGCAACGGCCGGCAGTTCAGCCTTGCACCGCGCATCCTCGACCTGGGCTTCGCCTACCTGTCGTCGCTGCCGCTGTGGAACCTTGCCGAGCCCGTCATGGAGCGCCTGGTGGAGGACATCAAGGAATCCTGCTCGGCGGCCGTGCTCGACGGGCCGGACGTGGTCTATGTGCTGCGCGTTCCCACCCACAAGATCATGAGCATCAACCTGGGCATCGGCAGCCGGCTTCCGGCCTACTGCACGTCGATGGGCCGCACGCTGCTGGCTTCGCTGGAGCCGGCCGCGCTCGATGCGCTGCTCGTCGACTATCCGCCGCAGCGCCGCACGAGGCGCACCATCACCGACGTGGGCGAACTCAAGAAGGAACTGGACACCGTGCGCCGCCAGGGCTGGTGCATCGTCGACCAGGAACTCGAGGAAGGCCTGGTGTCGCTGGCCGCGCCGATTCGCGACCGCACGGGTCGCCCGATTGCCGCCATGAACATCAGCGGCCAGGCGAATCGGACTTCACCCGGCACGATGATCGAGCGCTTCCTGCCCAAGCTTCTCGCTGCGACCGAAGAAATCGCCAGGCTCCTCAAGCACAAGTGACGCACACCGGTACGGCTGCCCCGTGCCAGGGGCCCCGTCAAGTGTGCCGCCCGGACGTCAGCCGGCCATGCCGAGGGCGTCGCGCGCGTCGACGTACGGGAGCCCCAGCGCCCTGGCGACCGGTTCGCAGGTCACGCGTCCCCGATGGACGTTCAGCCCGTTGCGAAGATGCGGGTCGTCGACCAGCGCCTGCTCGCCGGCCGCGGCCAGGGCCAGCCCGAAAGGCAAGGTCGCATGGTTCAGCGCATGGCTGGACGTGTTGGGCACGGCACCGGGCATGTTAGCCACGCAATAGTGGATGATGCCGTCCACCTCGTAGGTCGGCGCATCATGGGTCGTCGGCCGCGAGGTCTCGAAGCAGCCGCCCTGGTCGATCGCGACATCCACCAGCACCGACAAGGGCTTCATGCGCGGAAGCATGGCGCGGCTCACCAGCTTCGGCGCGCTGGCGCCGGGCACGAGCACCGCCCCGACGACGACGTCGGCGCCGAGCAGTTCGTCCTCGATGGTCGCGACGCTCGAGAAACGCGTGCGCACACGGCCGAGGAACATCTCGTCGAGCTGACGCAGCCGCGGCAGCGACCGATCCAGGATGCTGACATCCGCCCCCAGCCCGGCGGCCATCCGTGCCGCGTGCAGACCCACCACGCCACCGCCGATCACGACGACGCGGGCCGGCGCCACGCCGGGCACGCCACCGATCAGGAGGCCCTTGCCGCCGGCAGACTTGCGCAGCGAAAAGGCCGCGGCTTCGATCGCCAGCCGGCCGGCGACCTCGCTCATCGGCGCCAGCAGCGGCAGGCTGCCGTGCGCATCGGTGACCGTCTCGTAGGCCACGGCGATGCATCCCGATTCGATCAGGCCCCTGGTCTGTTCCGGGTCCGGCGCGAGATGAAGGTACGTGAAGAGGATCTGGCCGGGCCGCAGCATCTTCCACTCGGCCGGCTGCGGCTCCTTGACCTTGACGACCATGTCGGCCTTGGCAAAGACCTCCTGGGCGTCGGATGCAATCTGCGCGCCGGCCGCCACATAGGCGTCGTCGGCGGCACCGATGCCCGCCCCGGCGCCTGACTGCACCAGCACCTCATGGCCATGGGCAGAGTATTCGCGCACCGCCATCGGCGTGAGCCCCACGCGATGCTCCTGGACCTTGATCTCCTTGGGAACTCCGACACGCATGCTTGCCTCCGCGGCGATTGCGAAGCATCCAGTCTAGGGAGCGTCGCGCCGAATTGCTGAGGGTTTGCGATGTCTTCGGCGACACGAATCGGCGGCGCGGACGAAAACCTGCGCTTCAGCAGACATGGCGAAGATGCCACGCCTTGGGCCGGGTGAAGGTCTGGATGCCATAGGTCGACAAGGTCAGCCCGAGACCCGAATCGCCATAGCCGGACCATGGCAAGCGAGGGCTCACCCGGTCGCAGCAGTTCCAGTACACCGAGCCTGCGTTCAGCCGCGCCAGCAGCGCCTTTGCACGCCATTCGTCGTGCGTGTAGACGCCCGCGGTCAGGCCGTAGCGCGTGTCGTTCATGCGTGCGATGGCCTCGTCGTCGTCGCGCACGCGCTGCACGCCCACGATGGGGCCGAAGGTCTCCTCGCGCATCACGTCCATCGAGTGGTCCACGTCGACCAGCACGGTGGGCTCGAACCAGTGCCCCGGGCGCTCGATGCGCGCGCCGCCGATGCGCAGGTGCGCTCCCTTGGCGAGCGCGTCGGCCACCTGCGTTTCGAGGACCTCGATCTGAGGCGCACGCGTGATCGGCCCGATCGAGGTGGACTCGTCCATCGGGTCTCCGACCTTGAGTTCGCGCACGGCCTCGACCAGCGCATCGACGAAGTCGTCATGGATGCGCTCATGCACGTACACGCGCTCGACGGAGCAGCAGCTTTGCCCGGTGTTGTACATCGCGCCCTCCGCCACCGAGCGGGCCGCGGTGTCAATGTCGACATCCTCCCGGACGTAGGTCGGGTCCTTGCCGCCCAGCTCGAGCTGCATCTTGATCATGCGCGGCCCGACGATCTCGGCAATGCGCCGGCCAGTGCGGTACGAGCCGGTGAAGAACATCGCGTCGACCGCTTGCGCCACCAGCGCTGCACCGACCTCGCCGTCTCCCACCAGCGTGGCGAACACGTCGGGCAGGAGTCCGGCCTCGCGCCACAGACGGGCGATGTGCAATCCGGTCAGGGTGGCGTACTCGGAGGGCTTGTAGAGCACGGCGTTGCCCGTCAGCAAGGCCGGCACGAACACGTTGCCGCCGACGAAATACGGGTAGTTCCACGCGGACACATTGGCGACCACGCCGAGCGGTTCGTGGCTGATGCGCTCGGTCATCTGCGGCTCGGCCAGCACCGTTTCGCTGGCCACGCTGCGCTCACCCTGCGCGACGAAGAAGTCGATGCGCGTCTGCAGGCCCTCGACCTCGTGCCGCGACTGCGAAATGGGCTTGCCGATTTCGGCGGTGAGCGCGATCGCCAGCGCCTCTGACTGGGCATGGAGCGCGTCACGAAAGCGGCGAACGCAGGCGCTTCGCTCTTCGATGGGCGTGTGACGCCATGCCGGCTGCGCGGCGCGCGCGCGCCGCGCCTTGTCGGCCACACTCGCCGCATCGTCGGCCGGTTGTTCGGCGATCTGTTCGCCAGTGGCGGGATTGAAGATCTTCAAGACGGTCATGCGGGCTCCTGGTCAGATCGTGCCGGCGTCGATCGGGCTCGCCTTACATCGCTTCGCGAAAGAAGCGCTCGAAGTCGGCCATCGAACAGGGGCGAGGGTTGGTCTGGTGGCACACGTCCGCCGCGGCCAGTGCCACCAGACGGGCGTGCTGCTGCACCGTGACACCGCGCGCGCCCAGGCCGCCGGCGATGCCGACGCTGTGCTTGAGCGCGCGAAGCCACGGCACGAATTGCTCGCCGCCGCCGGCCACGCCGCAGACATGGGCGAGCTCGTCGAATTTCCCGGGCACGGCCTCGCGGTTCCACGCGAGCACGGGCTCGAGCATCAGGGCATTGGCCAGGCCGTGGTGCAGGTCGCACACGGCACCCAGTGCATGCGCGCATGCATGCACCGCCCCGAGGTCTTTCTGGAACGCGATCGCACCCATCATCGCGCTCATCAGCATGTCGCCTCGAGCGGCAAGATCCGACGGCTCGCGCATCACCTTTGGCAGCGAGCGCGCGGCCAGGCGCGCGCCTTCGAGCGCGATGCCGTCGCAAAGCGGGTGGTAGACCGGCGACAGGTACGACTCGATGTGGTGGGTGAGCGCATCGATCCCAGTGGCCGCGGTGACCGCCGGCGGCAGGGCCAGGGTCAGCTCGGGATCGGCGAACACGATGCGCGGCAGCAGGCTGGCGGAAAACACGACACGCTTGACGTGGGTGTCGTCTTCGGACACCACGCTCGAGCGGCCGACTTCCGATCCGGTGCCGGCCGTGGTCGGCAGCGCACCGAGGTATGGCAGGGTGCGGCCGATGGAGCGGGCTTGCGGATGATCGAATGCGTACTCGATCACGTCGCCCTCGTGCACCGCCATGAGCGCGACGACCTTGGCGACGTCCAGCGCCGCGCCGCCGCCGAATCCAATCACGCTATCGGCGGCGTGCGCCTTGTAGGCAGCGGCACCGGCCATGACCTGCGACGCACGCGGATTGCCCGAGACGCCATCGAACACGGCCGGCTGCAGGCCGTCCAGCAATGCGCGGAACTCTGCGAACACCGGCAGCGCTGCCAGAGCCCGGTCGGTCACGATCAGCGGTCGCGACAAGCCCATGTCGCGCCAGTGCCGGGCGACTTCGCGGCGCGCGCCCGCGCCGAAGCGGATGTCGGTGGGAAAGGCGAAACGGTGGATGCTCATGGATGCCTCATGGACTCTTCCTGGCAGCGCCGTCGATGCGTACCCATCGAAGTTCGATCCAGTCGCTCGGCCATTGCACCGCATGCACCCGCACCGCCATGGCCCAGGTCAGCATGCGCCGGTACAAAGGGATGTAGGGAAGGTCGTCGTGGAGGATGCGCATTGCTTCGCCGATCATCTTGCGACGCTCGGGCATGTCGGGCTCGACGCGGATGCGCTCGATCAGCGCATCGAGCGCCGGGTTCGAATAGCGCCCGGCGTTGAAGCTGCCGGCGCCGCCCGGCTGCCAGGTGTGGAACAACGCATTCAACGACGACCACGCATCGAGCGTGGGCGTCCAGCCGAACTCGATGAAGCTGGCGCTGGCCTGGCTCAGCTTTGGAAAGAACTGGTTCGTGGCGGAGGAACGCAGCGTCGTGCGGATGCCCACTTGAGTGAGCATCGCGGCCGCCGCCTGGCACACGTGCTCGCGAAACGCGATGTTCACGCAATCGAGCGTCACGTCGAAGCCGTTCGGATAGCCCGCCTCGGCAAGCAGCGAGCGTGCCGCATTCGCGTCGTACGGGAGCCTGCGGTTGAGTTCGCCCGGCACGCCGTCCACTCGGGTCGAGAGGAATCCGCCTGTGGGCGTGGCCTGGCCGCGCAACACCTTCTCCACGATGAGGTCGACGTTGATCGCCTGGTACACCGCCTGGCGCACGCGCCTGTCCTTGAACGGATTGCCCGACGCCCGGCCATGCGCAAGCGTGTCGCGCGCCTGGTCGAAGGTGAGGTACTGCTGGCCGAGGTCGGCGATCTGCATCAGCCTGAGCCGCGAATCATCCTGCAGCCGCGCCACGTCCTGGAAAGGCGGATCGAGGACCAGATCGACCTCGCCCGAGGCCAGCGCGGCGAGCCGGGTGGCATCGGAGCGGATGGGCACGAACACCGCCTCGTCGACGTTGCCGAAGCCCGGGTCGCTTCGCCCCCACCAGGCAGGATTGGCGCGCAGCACCGTCTTCACGTCGGGCTCATAGCGTTCGAGCCGGAACGGGCCGGTGCCATTGGCCTGCCGCATGGCATAGGACTCCTGGCCGGCGTTGAAATCCTGGGCACGCTCGACATGATGCTGCACGCACCACGCCTTGCTCATCATGGGCACCAGGAAGAGTTTCTCGGGCAGCACGGCATCGGGCGCGCTCAAGCGCAGCTCGATGGCGTGGTCGCCGGCCTTCACCGCCTCGCGCACGCCGGTGAGCTGAAACGCGCGCTGGGATGGCGCAGCCAGTGCGCGCTCGATGGAGAACACGGCGTCCTCGGCCGTGAAGGGCGCACCGTCGTGGAAGCGCACCCCCTGGCGAAGTTCGAAGCGCCAGGTCGTCGGGTTCAGCGCCCGCCAGGACGTCGCCAGTGCGGGTACGAGCCCGAACTGTTCATTGCGCCCGACCAGCGATTCGTAGACCTGCGTCAGCACCCGAGTCTGGTACAGCAGCGCCAAGGCATCCGGGTCCATCGATTGCGGATCGAAGCCGCTGGCGATGCGCAAGGTCGCCGCGTCAACGGGTGCCGCACAGGCGGCGGCCAGCACCAGCATCCAGGCCGCGCTTCGGCGCATTGCAGCGAACAAGCTTGTCATGGAATGCCCTCAGATGATCTCGAAATAGCGCTTCAATTCCCAGTCCGTCACGCCGTCCAGCCACTGCCGCCATTCCCACTCGCGGGTGGCGGCAAAGTGTTCCACGAAGTCGTCGCCCAGCCAGTCGCGCGCCACTGTCGAGCGTTCGAAGATGCGCGTCGTCTCGATCAAGGTGCGCGGCGCGCGAGGCACATGCTCCGCGCCCTGGTTCGTGCCGGTGATCGGAGGCGTGTCGAGCTTCAGGCCTGCTTCCACGCCATGCAGGCCGGCGGCGAGCAGGGCGGCCATTGCGAGGTAGGGGTTGATGTCGGCGCCCGGGCAGCGCGTCTCCAGCCGCGTCGACTTGGCCGAGCCGCCGATCACGCGAAAGCTCGCCGTGCGGTTGTCGATGCCCCACGTGGGCTTGACCGGTGCCCAGAAGCCGTCGACGAGGCGCTTGTAGCTGTTCACGGTGGGCCAGAACATCGGCGCGAACTCCATCAGGCAAGCGAGTTGTCCGGCCACATAGCGCTCGAACATCTCGCTCATGCCGCGCGGGGAACGCTCGTCGAAGCACAGGTTGCCGCTGTCGTCCCACAGGCTCTGGTGGATGTGCCCGCTGCAGCCGGGGTACTGGGCGCTCCACTTCGCCATGAAGCTGGGCATGATCTCGAATCGCGCGGCGATCTCCTTGGCGCCGGTCTTGAACAGGATGGCGCGATCGGCAGCCTCGAGCGCCGGGCAGAACTGCAGCGCCGCTTCGTACACGCCCGGTCCAGTCTCGGTGTGCAGCCCCTCGATGGGCACGCCGAAGGCGAGCATCTCGTCCATCAGCGCATTCAGGTACTCGCGCCGGTGATTCATGCGCAGCAGCGAGTAGCCGAACATGCCGGGCGTGATCGGCTGGGGGCCGACGCCGCGCTTGGCGGCCCAGCTCTGCGGCGTTTCGGCGAAGTTGAACCACTCGTATTCGACGCCGCACATCGGCTTGACTCCCAGCCGCTCGGCGCGCGCCAGCACCCGCTTGAGGGTCTGGCGCGGACAGATCGGCGACGGCCGCCCGTCGGGCAAGACGAATTCCCCGAGGAAGAAAGGCACCTGGCCGTCCCACGGCACGCGTCGATACGTGTCCAGGTCGATGTGCACCAGCGCATCGGGAAAGCCATGCTGCCAGCCCGTGAGCTTCGTGTTGTCGTAGCAGGCGTCGGAGCTGTCCCAGCCGAACACGACATCGCAGAAACCGAACGCACTTTCGGCCGCGGAGAAGAACTTGTCGGGATGCAGGTACTTTCCGCGCAGGATGCCATCGATGTCGCTGACGGCCACCTTGACCTTGCCGCTGCTGCTGTCGCGCACGGCGTCCAGTGCCGGGTGCCGCTTTGCCTTGTTCGCCATCGGGTTCTCCGTGCTCGGACGCGGACCAGTCTAGGGCTTGCCTGCCGGAATGGCGAGCGGGTGGCCCTTGCCCCAACGGTCACTTGCGGAAGTGGTCGAGCGTGGGCGGCGGTGTGTAGCCGAGCGAGCGCGCGCGTGCTTCCCAGCGCGCCGCCGGCTGCGGCTGGTCGGTGCGGCGGTAGTGGAGTGCAAGCTCGTAGCTTGCAATGCCGTTGCCGAGTTCGGCCGCGAATTGCATCCAGCCCTCGTAGCGCGAAAGCCGCGCCCCCGTTTCGCTCTGGGTGCTCCATTGGCGGCCGACGCGCGCCGCCGCGTCCTTGTCGCCGCGGGCCGCCTTCAGAAGGTCGTTCTGGTAGTTCTCGCCGAGTGCCGGGTGCGGCTCGAAGGAGCGCCGGTACAGGTGGATGTCGTTGCGGCGCAGGATGCGGGCAGCCTCCATCGCGCCATGGCGCGTCACCTGCACGCTGGCGACATATCGGCTGTCCGGATGCTGCGCGAGATACGCGTCGGCCAGGCGCACGATGTCTTCGGGCCACAACTCGGACTGCAGCGTCTTCCAGTCGGATTCTTCGTCTCGCGAGGCGAAGTGCGTGCGGGCCTCAGGCTCGCTGCGGTCGCGCGGCTCGAGCGGCACGCGGACTTGCGTGTTCTCGGCGATGAACGGGGACTGCGCCAGGCGCCGGATCGCCTCGAGCGGATGGTGTTCCATCGTCTCCTGAACGTCGAGCTTCACGAGGCGGAAGAGGTCCGAGAAGCTGATCTCGCCGCTGGACGAATCGAGGAGCTTCACGAGCGATGCCGTGTAGAAGGTGTTCTGGGTCTCGACCGCGGGAGCGATCGCAGGCTTGCCGGCCGCCGTGGAAAAGGCAATGAGGCACCCGGGCGGCGCCTCGACCTGGTTGAGCCCGTCGTTGGCTTCGAGCGCCGCGCGGATCGAGGTGCGGCACGCATCGACCACCGCGATCGTCAACCCATCCTTGCGCTCGGGAAACCGTGCGACGACATCGCCGGCGAGCACCATGCTGCTCTTGAGCAGCACATCCGGCTTGGCGCTTGGATCGACGCCGGCGGCCACGAGGAGGTTTTCTGCATCCACTTGCAGGGTTGTCGTAGGGCATGCGCGCGGCGATCACGCCCGTGTCGCTGGCCATGCCGATGTGATTCGCGCGCAAGGCAAGCACGTCGGCCTCGAGACCCAGTTCGCCGATCTGCAAATGGTCGCCCGCGATGCGCACCTGGCTCTGACCGGCCACGCGCACGCCGTTGACGTCGCGCGGATGGGAGGTCCAGGCCGTGTTCCATTGCGCGCCGCTGAGCACATTGAGGCCGCCCTGGAAGTCATTGGCATCCTCGCGCCAGGACAGCGATCCGCCGCCATCGGCCTGCACGGTCAGCGTGGCGCCGGGCGCGGTCGTGATCCGGCTGCCGGCGACCTGCGTCACCACATCGCCGGCAAAGGCCAGCGGCTCGCCCAGCGGCGATGTCCGCTGCTCGCCCGGAAGCGGCGCATAGACGGGATCGGCGTGGGGATCGTCGCGCCCCAGGGGACTGTTCACCGCCAGCAAGGCGCCTACGCGCTCGCGCCCGAGGAAGCGCGAGCCGTTCACGTCGGCATCGACCTTGCCGCTGTAGCGAGGCTCCGCCTGCGGCGTGACTACCAGCGACGCGGTGCCAGGCTTCGAGCCGGCGGTCACTTCGAAGCGCGCGTTCATGCCGCGCAGATCGTTGACGAGGAACACCACGCGCTCGACATCGCGCACTCGCAGGATGCTTCCCGGCACGAGGCGCTTCAGGTAGGCCTCGACGACCTCGCGGCGCACGGGGATGCCGTCGTGCCAGCGCAGTTCCACGCGATCGAGCCGGCCTTCGAGCACGCCAATGCGCACGATGCCCTCGTGCGGCGCCTGTTCGGGTATGTACGCATACCCCAGGTAGTAGCCGAGCTCGCGTTGCAGGAAGCGGGTGACTTCGGTGGCGGCATCGACCAGGTCCTCGTAGCTTCGATGCGCGCCCACGTACGGCGCCGTCAGGCGCGGCAGCGCTTCGCGCAGTTCGGCGGGCGCACTCGGATCGACGACGTATCCCTTCACATCGATGCTGAGTTCGCCTTGCGGCTTGCCCAGTTCGCGCGCAACGCCTTCGGCGCCGGCCGGCGACGGCAGCACATCGGCAGGCGATGCAGGGATGGCCGGCGGCGGCGCCAACTGCGACGCGGGCGGCACGACGGGCGGTGTGCGCACGACCGGCGCACCCGCGGCTTGCGCGTGCACGTGCGCGGCCATTGCCATGGCGCAGGCCGCAACCAACACGCGACCGGCGAGCCGGCCCGATGCCTTCATCCCTCGTCCCCCGGTGATTGCGGGCGGATCGTATCAACGCCCGATCGTTGCCGCCTGCGCTTTCTTGTGGATGCGCCCCTCGCTTCGCGGGGGATCGTGTGCAACGTGCATTGCCTCGTCGAGAAACCGAGCGCATGCTTCGAATCAGGGGGTTTTCAGCGCCGGGCAAGCCTGCGACACTTCGGCCTCGCTGTCGGGGGACGCCTGCGAAAACGCCGATCGGAATCGGCGCCGTCGGCCCGTGGCGAACAATGAACAGGAGACTTCGTTGAGCGCGGAGGAAGTCGAGGAACCGGTCGTCGACCGCTTGCTGCAGCCTTTGTCCGATGCGTCCGCCCCATGCGGTGCCGATCTCGAGTACGACAACGATTTCCTTGAACTGAACCAGGCTGCCGCGGGCAAGCCCGAGACACAGTTCGATGCTGGCACGCCGCCGGACTGGCGCGCAGTTCGCGAACGGGCAGAGGCACTCATGGAACGTACGCGCGACCTGCGCGTGGCGGTCCTGTGGGTGCGCTCGGTCGTCCACCTCGATGGCCTGGCCGCGCTCCCGCAGGGGCTGCGCCTGCTGACCGGTCTGCTGCAGAATTTCTGGGACACGCTGCATCCGCTGCCGGATCCGGAAGACCACGACCCGTATGCGCGGATGAACGCGTTGTCGGTGCTGTGCGAACCTGATGGCCTGCTCGGCGACTTGCGCCAGGCCGTCGTGTTCAGCCTTCGCGGCATTGGCGAGATGCGTGTGCGCGCCATCGAGATCGCGCTCAACCTGCTGACCGCTCGCGACGGCGAAACGGCCCTGTCGCGCGAACAGGTCGTCCAGATGCTCGGCGACGCCGTGCGCCAGGACCCGGCGATTGCCGTCGTGCCGGCTTCGGCGATCGCACAACTGAAGTCGCTGATCGCACTGCTCGACGAGCGCGGTGGCATCGACGCGCCCGATCTCAAGCCGTTGCAGTCGCTCCTGCACGGTATCGCCGGCGTGATGCCCGCGCCGGCCGCCGACGAAGTCGCCTATGCCGATGCCGACGACGCTGCGGGCGATGCGGCTGCAGGCGGCGCGGGCGCACCGCGCGCCGGCCTGAGCGGCGCCGTGCGAAGCCGCGACGATGCCCTGCGGGCCATCGACATGGTGTGCGAGTTCCTCGAGCGCACCGAGCCCACCAGCCCGGCACCATTGCTGTTGCGCCGCGCTCGGCGCATGATCAACCGCAATTTCCTCCAGCTCATGAAGGATCTTGCACCCGATGCGCTCGCCGAGGTGGCGCGCGTGATGGGCGTGGATCCCGATTCAGTCCAGCTCGACGAGACCTAGTCCAGCCCGGACGACATGGCCCGGCACCTCCGGTACTCTTCACGCCCTCATCCACAGGAGTTTCCATGAGCAGCAGCCAGAAATTCATCGCCCGCAACCGGGCTCCGCGCGTGCAGATCGAGTACGACGTCGAGGTCTACGGCGCCGAGAAGAAGGTCCAGCTGCCCTTCGTGATGGGCGTGCTGGCCGACCTGTCGGGCAAGCCGGCCGAGGCGCCCGCGCCGGTCGCCGACCGCAAGTTCCTCGAGATCGACGTCGACAACTTCGACTCGCGCATGAAGTCGATGAAGCCGCGCGTGGCCTTCCAGGTGCCCAACACGCTCACCGGCGAAGGCAACATGAGCGTGGACATCACCTTCGAGAGCATGGACGACTTCTCGCCGGCGGCCATCGCCCGCAAGGTCGACTCGCTCAACAAGCTGCTCGAGGCGCGTCAGCAGTTGCCGAACCTCGTCACCTACATGGACGGCAAGTCCGGCGCCGAAGAGCTGATTTCGAAGCTGCTGGCAGACCCCGCGCTGCTCGGCTCGCTGGCGGCCACGGCCAAGCCGCCCGAAGAAGGCGGCGCCGCCTGAGAACCGATCCCCGATCCGATTCCTGGAGATTCGCCATGGCAGAGACCCAAACCACCGGCGGCGCCCTCGAGAGCGTCAGCATGGAAGGCAGCGACCTCGCTTCGCTGCTGAAGAAGGAATTCAAGCCCAAGACCGACGAAGCCAAGAGCGCCGTCGAGCAGGCCGTGCAGACGCTGGCCCAGCAGGCGCTGTCGCAGACGCAGCTGATCGGCAAGGACGTCGTCAAGTCGATCGAGGCCATGATCGCCGCGATCGACCGCAAGCTCACCGAGCAGGTCAACCAGATCCTGCACCACGAGGATTTCCAGAAGCTCGAAGGCGCCTGGCGCGGCCTGCACTACCTGGTGAACAACACCGAGACCGACGAGATGCTCAAGATCCGGGTGATGAACATCTCCAAGACGGACCTGGGCAAGACCCTCAAGCACTACAAGGGCACGGCCTGGGACCAGAGCCCGTCTGTTCAAGAAGGTCTACGAAGAGGAATACGGCCAGTTCGGCGGCGAGCCGTTCGGCTGCCTGGTGGGCGACTACCACTTCGACCAGAGCGCGCCCGACGTGGAAATGCTCGGCGAGATGGCCAAGGTCGCGGCCGCCGCGCATGCGCCGTTCATCACCGGCGCCTCGCCCACGGTGATGCAGATGGACTCCTGGCAGGAACTGGCCAACCCGCGCGACCTGACCAAGATCTTCACGACGCCCGAATACGCCGCGTGGCGCTCGCTGCGCGAGTCGGACGACGCCAAGTACCTCGGCCTGGCGATGCCGCGCTTCCTGTCGCGCCTGCCCTACGGCGCCAAGACGAACCCGGTGGAGGAGTTCGACTTCGAGGAAGACACCGGCTCGGCCGACCACAGCAAGTACACCTGGGCCAACGCGGCCTATGCCATGGCGGTGAACATCAACCGCTCGTTCAAGGAATACGGCTGGTGCTCGCGCATCCGCGGCATCGAGTCGGGCGGCGCGGTGCAGAACCTGCCCACGCACACGCTTCCCGACCGACGACGGCGGCGTGGACATGAAGTGCCCGACCGAGATCGCCATCACCGACCGGCGCGAGGCCGAGCTGGCCAAGAACGGCTTCATGCCGCTGGTCCACCGAAAGAACACCGACTTCGCCGCGTTCATCGGCGCGCAGTCGCTGCACAAGCCGGCCGAATACGACGACCCGGACGCCACCGCCAACGCCAACCTGGCCGCGCGGCTGCCGTACCTGTTCGCCACCTGCCGCTTCGCCCACTACCTCAAGTGCATCGTGCGCGACAAGATCGGCTCCTTCAAGGAACGCGACGACATGCAGCGCTGGCTCCAGGACTGGATCATCAAGTACGTCGACGGCGATCCCGCGCATTCCTCCGAAGACACCAAGGCGCGCAAGCCGCTGGCCGCCGCCGAAGTCGTCGTCGAGGAAGTCGAAGGCAATCCCGGCTACTACACCTCGAAGTTCTTCCTGCGGCCGCACTACCAGCTCGAAGGGCTGACGGTGTCGCTGCGGCTGGTGTCCAAGCTGCCGTCGGCGAAGGCGGCTTGAACCGATCCGGCGACACACGCAACTCATTCGAGCAGCACCCCTCCATGCGGCTGCGCAGGAGGCGTCCGGTCTTCCCCGGGCGGAGATCGCAGCGACCAACCGCCCTTGACCGGGCAAACAGCCAAAGGAGAACCACATGGCCGTAGACATGTTCATCAAGATTGGTGACATCAAAGGCGAATCCAAAGACAAGGAGCACAAGGAAGAAATCGACGTCCTGGCCTGGAGCTGGGGCGTGAGCAATTCGGGCTCGGCCCACATGGGCGGCGGCGCCGGCGCCGGCAAGGCCAACGTCCAGGACATTTCCTTCACGAAATACATGGATGCCGGTTCGAGCGCGCTCATCGAGGCGTGCTGCACCGGCAAGCACTACGACTCGGCCACCCTCATACTGCGCAAGGCGGGCGGCACGCCGCTGGAGTACCTGAAGATCACGCTGACCGAAGTGCTGATCAGTGCGGTGAGCACCGGGGGCAGCGGCGGCGAGGATCGACTCACCGAGAACGTGACCCTCAACTTCTCGAAGTTCAAGTTCTCGTATCAGCCGCAGGACGACAAGGGCGCCAAGAAGGGCGGCACCATGGACGTCATCTACGACATCGCCGCCAACACGAAGGAAGGTTGACCGCCGACCCTGGCATCTCCTTGGCGTCCCGTGACGTGCGGCTGCGAATGCCGCACGCTCGGACGCCGCGTTCCCCACCGAATCGGACACGACCATGGCCATCGGCGACATGTTCCTGTACCTGGAAACCAACCGGGCAGGAGTGGTGAAAGGCGAGTCCGTCGACGCCTCGCATCCCAACGAGATCCAGGTCCTCGACTGGTCGTGGGGCATGACGAGCTCACACCAGGTGGGCGGCGCGGGCACAGCCACCAGAATGGCATTGTCCGAGCTGCACATCCACAAGCGCGCCGACAGCGCCACGACGGCACTGATGTCCGTCATGCGAACCAACGATGTCGTCAAGAAGGGCGTGCTGTCCGTGCGAAAGGCCGGCGGCAATCCTGTCGACTACCTCATCATCACGATCGAGCGGGGACGCATCACCTCGCTCGACATCCGCTCGGACATGAGCGATGGCCCGCACGTCATCGAACACCTGACCTTCGCGTTCGAGAAGATCGAAGTCGTCTATGTCCCGCAGGACGACAAGGGACAGAAAAAGGGCGGCTCCACGTTCGCCGCGGAAACCAACTGAGGCCTCTTCAAGATGAGCGACCTGTCTCCTTCCCAGCACGCGCTGCGCGACGGCGACCCGCAGCAAGCACTCAAGCTGCTGCAAGAGGAGGTGCGGGCCCGGCCTTCCGATGCCAAGTTGCGTGTCTTCCTGTTCCAGCTGCTGTGCGTGCTGGGTCAATGGGATCGCGCCCTCAATCAACTCAATGTCGCCGGCGAACTCGATGCCGGCACGCTGGCCATGGTGCAGACCTACCGCGAGGCGATCCAGTGCGAGCGCCTGCGAGAGCAGGTGTTCCAGGGCCAGAAAGTCCCGCTGCTGTTCGGCGAGCCCGAACCCTGGCTGGCCTTGATGATCGAAGCGCTGCTGCGCGATGGCCGCGGCGAGGCCGACGCCGCGCGCCGCTTGCGCGACCAGGCCTTCGAGCAGGCGCCGGCATGCGCAGGCAACGCCGACGGCCAGGCCTTCGAATGGATCGCCGACGCCGACATGCGACTCGGCCCGGTGCTCGAGGCCGTGATCAACGGTCGCTACTACTGGGTGCCATGGTCGCGGCTGGCCGCCGTGACATTCGAGGCGCCCGTCGATCTTCGCGACCAGGTCTGGATGCCGGCACATCTCGAATTCGGCAATGGCGGCGACTCCGTCGCGCTGGTGCCCACGCGGTACATGCCCACGCCCTTCGACGATCCACTGCTCGCCCTCGCGCGCAAGACCGAATGGCTCGAGCCGCTGCAAGGTTTCTACGTCGGCACCGGCCAGCGCACGCTCACCACCGACGCCGGCGACCTGCCCTTGATGGACGTTCGCAGCGTCACGCTCGCCGCCACCGCCTGATGCGACGCTGGCGCCTGTCCCGATGAGCGTCGTCAAAGTCCAGGACCGGCTGCAGCCTGCGCTGCTTGACCGTCTCACCGACGACGAACCGGCCAGCACAGTCGAGCCGCCCGAGAACGCAGTCATGTCGCGCAGCCGCTTGCGCCAGGCGGTGCTGCGCGACCTGAGCTGGCTGTTCAACGCGACCCGGCTGTCCGACAGCGAATCGCTCGACGACTATCCGCAGGCACGGCGCTCGGTCATCGATTTCGGCCTGCCGTCGCTGTCCGGCCAGACGGCCTCCGGCGTGGACGTGACCACGCTCGAGGTCCAGGTTCGGCGCGCCATCGTCGAGCACGAACCGCGCATCCTGGCCGAGACCCTGCGCGTGGAGGCGCTGACGCCCGAACGGCTGATGGACCACCACAATCAGATCAGCTTTCGCATCACCGGACAGTTGTGGTCGCAGCCGGTCCCGCTCGATCTGATGCTGCACACCGACATCGACCTCGAGACCGGCCGTGTCGAGGTGAAGGAACTGGCGCGCTGAGCGCGCACGCCGTCGCCATGGACCCACGACTGCTTCGCTACTACAACCAGGAACTGCAGCACCTGCGCGAAATGGGCGCCGAGTTCGCCCAGCAGTTCCCGAAGATCGCCGCTCGCCTGCGCATGGACGGGCTGGAAGTCGCCGACCCCTACGTCGAGCGGCTGATGGAAGGATTCGCGTTCCTCGCCGGCCGGGTGCAGCTCAAGCTCGACGCTGAATTCCCGCGCTTCACGCAGCGCCTGCTGGAGATCGTCTATCCGAATGTGCTGGCGCCCACGCCGGCCATGCTCGTCGCGCAATTGCAGCCGCAGCCGGGTGACGCGGGGCTGGCCGCCGGAGCGACTGTCCCGCGCGGCAGCGTGCTGCGAAGCTCGCCCATTCGCGGCACGCAGACCGCCTGCGAGTTCCGCACTGCCCGCGACCTGACCTTGTGGCCGGTCGAGGTCGCCGACGCCACCTATTTCACGCACGCGACCAACCTGCCGCTTGCCGCCGTGCCGGGCTGGCGCCAGTACGCCGGTGGCGTGCGACTGAAGCTGCGGACGACCGCGGGCCTGGACTTCTCGCAGATTCAGCTCGACGACCTGCGCGTGCACTGCAGCGGCGTGGAGGAGGTGGCGTTCCGCCTGCACGAGCTGATCTGCGGACATGCGCTCGGCGCATTCGTGCTCGGGGCGCGCCGCGCGGCGGCCACCGAAACCCTGCCGGCCGACGCGATCGAGGGCGCCGGCTTCTCGGACGAAGAGGCCTTGCTGCCGGTCACCCTGCCCGGTTTCGCCGGATACCGGCTACTGCAGGAATACTTTGCCTTTCCGCACCGCTTCCTGTCGTTCGACCTGCGCGGCGTGGGCGCGGCGCTGCGCGCGCAAGGCGGCAGCGAGGCGGAGATCGTCATCCTGCTGTCGCGCGGCGACCCGGCCGTGCAGCAATCGGTGGATGCAGGCTCATTCGCATTGAACTGCGTGAGCGCCATCAACCTGTTCGAACGGCGCTGCGACCGCATCCAGGTCCAGACGCAGACCAGCGACTTCCATGTCGTGGTCGATCGCACCCGCCCCCTCGACTACGAGATCCACGACATCCTGGAGGTCGAGGGCCACGGCGTCGGACAGGACAGCACGAGGCGATTCCTGCCGTTGTACGCGACATTCCACACCGAGGAGCCCGGCCACGACGCGTACTTCGCGGTGCAGCGCGAGCCGCGTCTTCTGTCCACGCAACAGCGCCGCGACGGCCCGCGCTCGTCCTACATCGGCACCGAGGTGTTCCTGTCGGTGGTCGACTCGCACGAGGCGCCGTACTCCGGCGCCTTGCAGCAACTCGGCGTGCGTGCGCTTTGCAGCAACCGCGACCTGCCCCTGCTGATGGGGTCCGGGGGCGGCAGCGAGCTCACGCTGGACGGCACGGCGCCGGTCGCGTCGATCCGCATCGTGCGCGGACCGTCCCGGCCGCTGTCGGCCTTGCGCGAAGGCAACGTGGCCTGGAAGTTCATCAACCAGCTCAGCCTGAATCACCTGTCGCTGCTGGACACCGATGCCGAGCATGGTGCGGCCGCGCTGCGCGAACTGCTCAGGCTGTACGTGAGCGAGGCCGACGCCGCGGCGCTGCGGCAGATCGAAGGGCTGCGCTCGGTGCGCACGGAGCAGGTCGTGCGCCGTCTCTCGATGCCAGGCCCCATCGCGTTCGGACGCGGCGTGCGCATCGACCTCGAGGTGGACGAGCTCGCGTTCCAGGGCGCGAGCGCCTTCGTGCTCGGCAGCGTGCTCGAGCGCTTCTTCGCGCGACATGTGTCGATGAACGGATTCACCGAGACGCATGTGCGCTCGCCCACGCGCGGCGCCATCTTGAACGGGAGGCCGCGATGCGGGTCGAGAGCGATCCTGTGAAGCTGGCCGCGGCCGGAAGAACCTTCGCCGAACTGGCCGAGGCGCCCTGGCGCTTCGATTTCTTCCACGCACTGCGCCTGATCGACGCGCAGCACCCGCACCTGCCTCGCCTGGGCACCGCGCGGCGGCCGCAGGACGAACCGGTCCGCCTGGGGCAGGCCCCCGACCTGAGTTTCGCTCCCAGCGCGCTGCACGCCATGTGGCCGGCCAATGCAAGCCGACCGCCGCGCATGGAGGTGCGCTTCTTCGGGTTGTTCGGCCCGAACGGGCCCTTGCCGCTGCACATGACCGAGTACGCGCGCGAGCGGCTGCTGCATCACGACGATGCCACGCTGGCGCGCTTCGCCGATCTCTTTCACCACCGGTTGCTGCTGCTGTTCTATCGCGCGTGGTCGCAGGCCCAGCCCACCGCCGGCCTCGACCGGCCCGGCGAAGACCGCTTCGGCGACTTCGTCGGTTCGCTGATCGGCATCGGCACGCCGGCGTTGCGCGGGCGCGATGCGGCGCCCGACCACGCGAAGCTCTTCTTCGCCGGCGCGCTGTCGCGCCAGGTTCGACATGCCGACGGGTTGGCCACCCTGCTGTCGGGCTACCTGCGCCGGCCGGTGCGCGTGGAGCAGTTCGTCGGCGCCTGGCTGCCGTTGCCGCCCAGCGAACGCACGCGCGTCGGACGAAGCATCGCCGGCCGGCCCAATATCAGCGCACGCCTGGGCGGCGGCGCGGTCCTCGGCCGCAGCGTCTGGGATCGCCAGCACAACATACGGCTGCACATCGGTCCACTTTCGCGCGATGGCTTCGAAAGCCTGCTGCCGGGCGGGCGCGCGCTCGCGGCAGTGTCGGCGCTGGTCGAGCAGTACCTGGGGCAGGAGTTCGGCTGGGACCTGCGACTCACCCTGGACAAGCCCGACGTCGAACCAACCCGTCCGGGACAGCATGGACGCCTCGGCTGGACCACCTGGCTGGGTCGCCCGCGCTCCGGCGAACCGGCCGAACTCACCCTCCGTCCGGCCGCGGCGCTGCGTGCGAAGCCGCGTCGCCGGCCAGGCGAAACGACCCCTCTGCACTGAAAGGCAAGACCATGGCCGAGATCAGCCGCGTCACCCTCTTCGGCAAGCTCAACGCGCTGGCCTACAAGACCGTCGAGGGCGCCACCGTGTTCTGCAAGCTGCGCGGAAACCCGTATGTCGAGCTCGAGCACTGGGTCTCGCAGATCCTGCAGACCGAAAATTCCGACTGGCACCGGATCATCCAGCACTACGGGCTGGATGCTGCCGTGCTGGCGCGCGACATCACCGCCGCACTGGATCGCCTGCCGCGCGGTGCCACGTCCATTTCGGATCTCTCCGACAACATCGCCAACGCGGTCGAGCGCGGCTGGGTCTACGGTTCGCTGATGTTCGGCGACAGCGCGGTGCGAAGCGGCTACGTGCTGCTGGGCATGGTCAAGACCAGCTTCCTGCGCAACGCGCTGTTCGCGATCTCGCGCCAGTTCGAGCGCATCAAGCCCGATGACCTCAGCGAGAGCCTGCCCAAGATCGTCGCCGGATCCGCAGAAGATGCATTAGGGGCAAGCGACGGCAGCGGCGTGGGCGGTGCGCCCGGTGAAGCCAGCCAGGCCATTGCACCGGCCGCCATGGGCAAGCAGGAAGCGCTCAAGAAATTCACCACCGACCTGACCTCGCAGGCGCGAGCCGGCAAGATGGATCCGATCGTCGGGCGCGACGACGAGATCCGGCAGGTCGTGGACATCCTGATGCGCCGGCGCCAGAACAACCCGATCCTCGTGGGCGAGGCGGGCGTGGGCAAGACGGCGGTGGTCGAGGGCTTTGCGCAGCGCATCGCGCGCGGCGACGTCCCGCCGGCACTGCGCGACGTGGAGCTTCGTTCGCTCGACGTCGGACTGCTGCAGGCGGGCGCGAGCATGAAGGGCGAGTTCGAGCAGCGCCTTCGTTCGGTGATCGAGGAAGTGCAGGCGAGCCCCAAGCCGATCATCCTGTTCGTCGACGAGACGCACACGCTGGTGGGTGCCGGCGGGGCGGCCGGCACCGGCGACGCGGCCAACCTGCTCAAGCCGGCCCTCGCCCGCGGCACGCTGCGCACGGTGGGCGCCACCACCTGGGCCGAGTACAAGAAATACATCGAGAAGGACCCGGCCCTGACGCGTCGCTTCCAGTCGGTGCAGGTGGACGAGCCCGACGAGAAGAAGGCGATCCTCATGATGCGCGGCGTGGCGTCCACGATGGAGAAGCACCACAAGGTGCAGATCCTCGACGAGGCGCTGGAGGCCGCGGTGAAGCTCTCGCACCGCTACATTCCCGCGCGCCAGTTGCCCGACAAGTCGGTCAGCCTGCTCGACACCGCCTGCGCGCGCGTGGCGGTGAGCCTGCACGCCGTGCCCGCCGAGGTCGACGACTGCCGCAAGCGCATCGAGTCGCTGGAAACCGAACTCGGGATCATCGGCCGCGAGCAGGCCGTGGGCATCGACGTCGCTGAGCGCGAGGCCGTCGCAAGCGGGCATCTCGCCGAGGAGCGAGAGCGCCTGGCGGGGCTCGAGGCACGCTGGCAGGAAGAACGCACCCTCGTCGACGAACTGCTCGCGCTGCGCGCCAAGCTGCGGGCGGGTCGCCGCCCGATCGAGGGCACCGGAAGCGCGCTGGAGGCCGCGGCCGGCGCCGCCGCCCCGGCAGTCGCCGCGGTCCCCGCAGTCGCCGCAGTCTCCGACGAGGCACCGCTCTCGGACACCGATCGCGCGGCCGCGCTCGACAAGCTTCACGAGGTGCAGGCGCGGCTGGCCGCACTGCAGGGCGAAACCCCGCTCATCCTGCCGACCGTGGACTACCAGGCGGTGGCCAGCGTCGTCGGCGACTGGACGGGCATTCCCGTGGGCCGCATGGCGCGCAACGAGATCGACACCGTGCTCAAGCTGCCGCAGATGCTCGCGCAGCGCGTGATCGGCCAGGACCATGCGATGGAGATGATCGCCAAGCGCATCCAGACCTCGCGAGCGGGCCTTGACAATCCGAACAAGCCCATCGGCGTGTTCATGCTCGCCGGCACCTCGGGGGTCGGCAAGACCGAGACGGCGCTGGCGCTGGCCGAGGCGCTCTACGGCGGCGAGCAGAACCTCATCACGATCAACATGAGCGAGTACCAGGAGGCGCACACGGTCTCCTCGCTGAAGGGCGCGCCGCCCGGCTACGTGGGCTACGGCGAAGGCGGCGTGCTCACCGAGGCCGTGCGCCGCAAGCCGTACAGCGTGGTGCTGCTCGACGAGGTCGAGAAGGCGCACTCCGACGTGCACGAGCTCTTCTTCCAGGTCTTCGACAAGGGCTGGATGGAGGACGGCGAAGGCCGCCAGATCGATTTCAAGAACACGCTGATCCTGCTGACCACCAATGCCGGCACGGAGCTGATCGCGAGCATGTGCCGCGATCCCGAACTGCTGCCCGACGCCGAAGGCCTGGCCAAGGCGCTGCGCGAGCCCCTGCTCAAGATCTTCCCGCCCGCCCTGCTCGGCCGGCTGGTCGCGATCCCGTACTACCCGCTGAGCGACGAGATGCTCGGCAAGATCGTTCGCCTGCAGCTCGACCGCATCAAGAAGCGGGTCGAGGCGCGCTACAAGATTCCCTTCGAGTATGGCGACGACGTCGTCAAGCTCGTCGTCTCGCGCTGCACCGAGAGCGAATCGGGTGGCCGCATGATCGATGCGATCCTCACCAACACGATGCTGCCCGACATCAGCCGCGAGTTTCTCAATCGCATGATGGAGGGCCACCCGATCGGGCAAGTGCGCGTGGGGGCCGACAACGGGACCTTCTCTTACGCCTTCGGCGAAGCCTGAGGAAAGCCCATGAATTATTCGGAGTGGATGAAGGAATCGGCGCAAGGCATCACCAAGCCGCGCAGTTCGGCGCTGAAGAAAGTGGACAAGGCACTCGAGACCTACGAGAAGTCGCCGAACGCCACGCGCCTGAACGCACTGGCCGAGTCGATCGAGGACTGGACCTCGACCAAGGATGACTGGAAGAGCAGCATCCGCGCCGACGCAGTGGACAAGCTCATGCTCTACGTGCGCCGGCGGCAAGGTATGGCGGTCAACAGCGCGGCGGCAGACTTCGCGGTGCGGCGCATCATGGCCAGGAACCAGGGGGAATGGCGGGTCGCCATCGACGGGCAGCAGACGCTCACCTACCCGTCGCCCGGCTACGACGCCTACTGCACCCAGTGGTTCGGCGGCAACCATGTGGTGCCCTTCCCGATGAAGATCAACTTCGGGATCGTGCGCCACGGCACGGCGTTCGTGGTCAACGTGCGCGCATTCGCGAGCTTCAAGGCCGGCGCCTCGGAGCACGTCCCCGAACAGACCGTGCTGTCGCACTGGAAGACCCATTGCGAATCGGCCTGGAACTGCGCCGTGATCTATGTGGGGCAACGCAAGTACGACTTGCTGTTCAACCTCATCTGGGTCGCGCCCGACGATCCCTACCCGGCCTACAAGATCAAGATCCACCAGCCGCCGCCGCTGGCAGCGGCGGGCGGGCCGGTGTCCCGACCACAGCAGCTGGCCAACGCTCAGGCCAAGCGCTCGGGCACGCCGCACCTCGCGGAATGGGGCGCCGACGATCGTCAAGCCATCATCCACGAGTTCGGCCACATGATCGGCAATCCGGACGAATACCTGTGCACCGGATTCTCCGGACTGGCTGCTGTGTGGGACGCCGGCGTCTACAACAAGCCGGCGTTCTCCACCGACAGCATCATGAACAACACCGCCGAAGACGGCTGCAGGATCTATCCGCGCCACTTCGGGATGGTCGTGCAGGAGATCCGGCGCATGCTCGAGCACACCGATCCGCAGCCGATTCCGGTCGTGCGCGTGGCCATCGAGCGGCCGGCCAATGCGTCGACGGCGAACGAATTCACGATCAGCCAGGCCATCCAGGGACGGCGCCGCGCGATGGGATACGACGACGATTGACTTGCGGCGGCTTCACGCCGCGCCGCGCCGCAGGCTGGTCGCGGCGAACAACGAATCGGCGGATCCAGGCATCCGCACACGGGGGCAGACGATGAGCATCTTCACCAGCGCGCGCACCAAGTGGCGCCGGGGCATCCAGGACCACGCCACCACGCGCGCGTCGTTTCGACAGCTCGAGCAGGCCATGGGACGCGAGCCCGCCAAGCGATACCTCGAGCTGGTGTATGACTCGCTGGTCGGTCGCGGGCTCAAGATCGACACCGTCGGTCGCGACCTCATCGCCGACCTGATGGACAAGGAGCATCGCAACGTGCTGGGCAAGCGCCAGTACGTCAACTCGCTGGTGCCGCTCACGCGAAGCGGCGCGCTGGGCAACACCCTGCGCACCAGCCTGCGCGCGACGAACGACTACTACAAGAACCCGCGGGCCGTGGGCCTCACCGGACGCGAACTCGCCATCGACCAGGCCGCGAACTGGGTGTGCGGCGATTTCACGGCCGCCCTGACCGCCACGCGGGCGCTGCTGGCCGAATACATCCCCGCGCAGGCGGGACACCATGGAAAGGCGGGCGCCGCGCTGGGCATCACGCCGCAGCACATCCGGCGCATCTTCAAGCAGGCCGTGCCCAATGCGCCCGCGAACCGGTTCAACTACCTGGCTGGCGACGTCCACTACCCGTCCACCGTGGGAGCAGGCGTGCTGCTCGACGAGTTGTTCCAGCTGACCGCCGGAGCGACCACCTGGCCGAACTTCGGCGACGCCCAGTGGGAAAGCATCGCGATGTTCTACCTCGTGAGCCTCGTGACGATCCAGGCCTTCCCCGACGGGAACAAGCGCACGGGCCACCTCGGATACGCCATCGTGCTGATCAAGGGCACGCATGGCTTCAAGGCCCCCACGACTGCCAAGGAAACCGAGCTGTTCCGCATGAACGGCTGACATGCACCAGCGAATGACCGCCGACGACACCGTCCCGAGCGCCGAAGGTCTGGTCGCGCAGGCACTGGACTCGCTGTCCTATGCCGATGCCGTGCGCCTGGCGATGACGCTGCATCGCAGAGGGCTGCTCGACGACGCCGAACGCGTGTATCGCGCCTGCCGCCAGGTGCATTCGGACGACCCCAACCCGATGCACTACCTCGGCGTGCTCCTGCACCAGCGCGGACGCCAGGACGAGGCCCTGACGCTGATCCGGCAGTCCCTCGACGCAGACCCGACGGTCGCAGCCTGGCACAACAACCTGGGCAACGTGCTGCTCGAGCACCGCGAGCCCGCCGCGGCCGCGGATGCCTACAGGCGCTGCATCGAACTCGACGCCGACAACTTCGAGGTCCGGACCAACCTGAGCATCCTGCTGCGGCAGATGGGACGCGTCGACGAGGCCGAATCCCTGCTCAGGCAGGCCGTGGCGCGCTGGCCCGAAGTCCCCGACGCCCATTCCAACCTCGCCACCTTGTTCACGCGGGTGGGGAAGATCGACGAGGCGTTCGTTCATTTCGCGCGCGCCCTCGAGCTGCAGCCTTCGCATGCGCCCTCGCGCCGCCTGCTCGGCGCCATCTATGCCAAGCTCGGCAGGCTCGATGATGCGGCGAACGTCTATCGCGAATGGCTCCAGCAGGAACCCGGCAACAGCCAGGCATTGCACCACCTCGCGGCCGTCACGGGCGAGCGCGTGCCCGAGCGCGCCAGCGACGACTACGTGAGCCATGTGTTCGACAACTTCGCCAACAGCTTCGACGAGCGGCTGTCCGCGCTCGAGTATCGAGCACCGGCACTCGTCGCTTCGGCCGTGGACGCTCGCCTGGGCAGCCCGCGCGGCGCGCTCGACGTGCTCGACGCGGGCTGCGGCACCGGGCTGTGCGCCGAAGGGTTGCGGCCGCATGCACGGCGACTGGTCGGCGTGGATCTTTCGAAGAGCATGCTCGAGAAGGCCCACTTTCGCGGCAACTACGACCAGCTGGCACACGGCGAGCTGGTGGCGTTCATCTCGGCTCATCCGGCTGCGTTCGACCTGATCGCGTCGGCCGATACGCTCTGCTATTTCGGCCGGCTGGACGCCGCGATGGCCGCCTGCCGCGCCTCGCTGCGCCCAGGGGGCCTGCTCGCCTTCACCGTCGAAGCGCTGGCCGAAGACGGCGACTTCGCCTTGCTGCCCCATGGCCGCTACTCGCATGCGCACGGCTATCTGCAAAGCGTGCTGGCCGATGCCGGCTTCGACGAGATCGAACTGTCCCCGGTGGTGTTGCGCAACGAGGGCGGCAAGCCGGTGGACGGATGGCTGGCGGCCGCACGGGCGGCGGCGGGCCGCGCGGCGCCGAATTGAATCATGTCCTGGAGATGCCATGCCTGCCGATAGCCCCGCGCTGTTCACGCTGAGCACTTCGCTCGGCCCCGACAAGCTGCGCTTTCGCAGCCTGTCCGCGCACGAGGAGTTGAGCCGGCTGTTCGAATTCCAGGTCGGCGCGCTGGCGTCGGAGACGGTCGACCTCGACGCCTTGCTGGGCACGCCGGCCTCGGTCGAGATGGAGCTTCCCGACGGCAGCAAGCGCCACTTCCACGGACTCGTGACCAGCGCCGGCCTCGACGGCGCCACCGGCAAGCTCGCGGCTTATCGCCTCGTGCTGCGTCCATGGCTGTGGCTGCTGACGCGTCGCTCGGACACGCGCATCTTCCAGAACAAGACCATCGTCGACGTCATCAAGGCGGTCTTCCAGCCCTATGCGGGCGATGTCGAATTCAAGGTCGGCACGACCCCGACGGCCGAGTACTGCGTCCAGTACCGCGAGACCGACTTCAACTTCGTCAGCCGCCTGATGGAGCACGAGGGGCTCCACTATTTCTTCAAGCACTCCCAGGGCAAGCACACGCTGGTCATCGTCGACAAGATGAGCGAGCACGTGGTCTTTCCGGGCCACGACAGCGTCGTCTACCGCGAATCGCTGGACGGCGTCATCGATCTCGAGGCGATCACCCAGTGGCGCACGACGCGCGAGATCCAGCCGGCCAAGATCACGCTCGGCGACTTCGATTTCGTCAAGCCGCAGACCAGCCTGCTGGCGAGCAAGACGTCCACGCGCAAGGGCGCCTCCGCCAGCATGGAGCTGTACGACCCGCCGGGTGGGTACGTGGTCAAGGGCGATGGCGAGCGCTACGCCGGCCTGCGAGTCGAGGAGCAGGATGCGAAGTTCCTGCGCGCCGAGGGCTCGGCCAACGTGCGCGGGCTCGCCACCGGCTACCGCTTCACGCTGAAGGAGCATCCCGCGGATTCGGAGAACATCGCCTACATCGTCCTCGGCACGCAGATCGACGCCGGCTACAGCGGCTACGAGTCGGGCACCGGCGATTCGCACTACACCTGCCGCTTCAGCGCCATGCGCGCATCCGATGTCTTCAGGCCGTCACGCGTCACCCCGAAGCCCACGGTGCCGGGCCCGCAGACCGCCATCGTCGTGGGCAACAGCGGCGAAGAGATCACCACCGACGAGCATGGCCGGGTCAAGGTGCAGTTCCACTGGGACCGGCTCGGCGAGAACAACGAGAAGAGCTCATGCTGGGTGCGCGTGTCGCATCCGTGGGCGGGCAAGGGCTGGGGCATGATCGCGCTGCCGCGCATCGGGCAGGAGGTGGTCGTCGACTTCCTCGAGGGCGACCCCGACCACCCGCTGATCACCGGCCGCGTCTACAACGGCGAAAGCACGCCGCCCTACAAGCTGCCCGACCACGCCACCGTCAGCACGATCAAGAGCCGCTCTTCCAAGGGCGGCGGCGATGCCGACTTCAACGAACTGCGCTTCGAGGACAAGAAAGGCAGCGAGTACGTCTGGTTCCAGGCGCAGAAGGACTTCTACCACTACGTCAAGCACGACTCCTTCACGCTGATCGACAACGACCAGTTCCGCATCGTCAAGAAGAACCTCAACGAGGAGATCAAGGAGAACGTGCAGCTCACCATCGGCAAGGACCGCAAGGAAAAGGTGGGCGGCAAGGACAACCTGAGCGTCGTCGGCGACCGCGCCATCGAGGTCAAGGGCAAGCAGGACACCAAGACCTCCGCGGACCTCGTCTTCGAGTCGGGTGCGGTCATCTCGCTGAAGTCGGGTGCCGACACGCACGTGAAGGTCGGCGCCAACCTGGGCGTGGATGCGGCCGCCAACGTGCACATCAAGGGCGGCGCCAATGTCGTCATCGAGGCGGGGGCGATGCTCACGCTCAAGTGCGGCGGCAGCTCGATCGTGCTCGGTCCGACACTGTCGATCACCGGCTCGCAGGTCCTCATCAATTCGGGCGGCGCACCGGGCTCGGGCAGCGGCGCGAGTCCCAAGACCCCGACGGCGCCGGAGGCGCCGCAGGCCCCCGAACCGCCGACCGACCCGATCGCTTCCTGAGGCACCACGGCAGCCTCGACGCACGATGGCCAACTATCGCTTGCCCGGGCCCACCTGCACGTCGCGGCATGCGATGCGCGTGGACGACGGCACGGGCGGCCTCATGCCGTCGTGTCGGCCTGGGCCGTTGGCAGATGCCGCGCCGAGCCAGGCAAGCTGGGACGATCCCCTCACCCTGTGGCGACGCGCGGCGAGTGTTCGAAACGCGTATCGCCGGGCGCTCGCGCTGGCACCCGGCGCGGTGCTGCGCGAAACCGAGATGGACCTGCGCGAATTGCTGAGCGGCCTGCTGCCGGGCTTGCTGGCGATGCTCGTCGTGCTCGCGGCCACGAGTTCGCTCGGCGGCGCGGCCGGGGCGGCCGTGGGTGCCCTGCTGGGCGGCATCGGCGCGGCCCCGGGCGCTGCGATCGGAGCGCAGGCGGGCCTGGACACCGGCATGGCGCTGCTGACCTGGCTCGGGCTCGGCTTCCTCGCGGCGGCTGTGGCGCGCGGCATTCCGCCGCTGATGGGCCACGTCGTGCATGCAGTGCGCCGAGCCTGGAACGCTTGCGACGCGCCGGATGAGCGCCGGCAGGTCGAAGACGCCGCGCGCGAGCTGGCCGATTCCGCGGCGCAGCTCATCAAGCTGGTGCTCATGGCAATCGTCGTCTACCTGTCGAAGAACACCGCGATGGCAGCGACAGGCCGCGCCGGAGAATCGATGAGCGAGCTTCTCGCCATGCTCAGGCGCAGCAGGCTGGGATCCGGATTCGCCGCCTGGGTCGAGGGCAACGCGCCGACGCTCCTGGGCAACCCGAAGCTGCAGCCGAACACGGCCGTGCGATCGAGCAGCTCGGCCAAAGAAGCGGTGACGCCGTCTTCGCTGCGTCCGGGCGAAACGCCGCGGCAGGCACCTTCCGGCGCGCCGCCCGTGTCGGCGCCACCTCCTGCGGCCGCACCGAAGGTCAGCGCACCCACACCCCCATCCGCGTCCGTTGCGCAGGCCACCATCGATTCACTGCCCGCCGCCGACCAGGCATCGGTCCGCGCGACGCTGCAGCATATCGACAACGGCACGAAGCCGAGCGGCCCGTTGGCCAAGAAATGGGGAACGCAATTCAAGAACCGCGGCGGCGACCTTCCCGGACCCAGTGGTGCGGCATCACCGTACAGGGAATACCGGGTCGCACCGTCTCCGGGCGTTTCCGGTGCGGGTGTCAACCGCATCGTCGTCGACCAGCAGTCCGGTGCGGTCTACTACACGTGGACGCACTACGGCGACACTGGGAGCCCGGCGTTTGTCCAGATCAGGTGACACGACATGATTGATGAACCCGGCGTCCACGCCGTGAACGAGTCGCAAGCCGAAGACATCGCGCAGGCGCGCACGCGCGACGGCTGGCGCGTGTTTCGCCTGCCCGCGGGCATCGATTCCCGACAGGCATTCTTCGATGCCGTGCGGGCCACGCTGCCGCTGGATCCTCCGCTCAAGGGAAACCGCAGCTGGGACGCGCTTTCGGACTCCGTGTGGTCAGGGTTGGATGCTTGCGCCGAGAACGGCTTCGTCGTCGTCTGGCCACGATACACACGCATGCGCGATGCCGCACCGGCAGACTTCGCAACCGCCACGGACGTGCTCGCCGAGGTTGCCGCGTCGCTGGCCGATCCCGAAGCCACGGCAGGCGCGCCCAAGCGGCTCGTGATCCTGCAAGCGAGTTGAACGACACGCATGCGGCTCAACTCTCCACAGGACGTGTGCGGCTCGCGCCGGGCATGGCGGCCATCGCCCGCGCCATGAACTCGCAAGCATTCGTCCTGGCTTGCCCGCGCGCCCAACCATGAGTCGCATCGACGATCTCGTCGCGGCCCATTGGCCGGCCATGCTCCACAAGCTCGGCGACCGCCGCGACGCCTTCTTCGATGCCGTGCGCGAGCATGCGGCCCGCCACGGATTCGGATCCGAGGATGCCGCGACCGCACGCTATCTCAACCTGTGCTTCGTGTTCAGCCCCGGCTTCGAGCGACGACCGGAAAACGAATGGGCACTGGCGATCCTGGCCGACGACCGCCTCGCCCCCTGGCTGAAGGCGCACCAGCTCGTGCTTCGTGCCGCTCGCGAGCTGACGCGACGCGGCGGCGATGCCGACGCGCTGCGCCGCGCAGACCTCGCCGTGCTCGACGCGTTGGACCGCGATCGTGCGGAAGCCGGGGCCGACGCGGTGCCCTTGGCGCGGACCGCCTGCGACATCGAGGCCATCGAGCTGCGCCTGCTGGACAGCGACTGGCGCCAGCAGTACTCGCGCACGGCCGACGGCTGGCAGCGGCTGCCGTTGCCGGCGTTGCCGCCGCCGCTGCGCGCGGGCCTGCTCGCACCGCCGCCTGCGGCCGTCTGCATGCTCTCGTATGCCGCCGACGAGGGCCCGACCGCGCGCTTGCAACTGCGCCAGATCGTGCACGGTCAATGCTCGCTCGGCCGCCATCCTGGCGCAACCTGGCTCGATGCGACCGGGCTGTCGCGCTGGGAGGGTCATGAAGCCCGCGCGGTGAGCTGGCCCGTGCGCGCGATGAGCCAGCCCGAGCCTGCGAACGGCCTGGGCATGGCACTGGTCGAGGAAACCACACCTGCCGTGTCGCTGCTCGACATCCCGAGCTGCGGCCTGCGCGACGAGGGCATCGCCCAAGGCGCGATGCACCTGCCCGTGCACGTCTATCCGGCGCAGCAATGGCTGGTGGCGGTGCAACGCACCGTGGGCGAGGCGCAGCACTGGCCCCGTGCCGCGACCACCGCCGCGACGCCTGCCGCGAACGCCTCGGCCGCTGCGCCTGCGGTGACGACCCGGGTCCGCATCGAGTGCGACGGGGCGCCGCGCGACTCGGCGGCCTGGGTGCGCGGTTTCGACGAGATGCTTGGCCAGGGACTTGCGCAGGGACTCGACCGCTTGTTCGCCGTGTGGAAGGACAACGTGCGCCAGCCGTCGATGCAGGCGACGCCAGGCATCCTGACAGGTCAGGCCGCGCTGTCATGGGGTTGGCGCGAAGGCGCCTCGGGACTCGCCGGCACCCCTGTCCTGCGGGTGCTGGGCGACCTGCGACTCGCCTGCTCGCTCGATCTGCTTCTCGAGGGCGAAGCCGAATCCGGTGGCGTGCGCGCACGCGTCCAGCTGCATGCGCAGGGCGAACAGACCTTGCAGTTGAGCCTGACGCGCGAGCTGCCGCAACCCACGGTGCTCGAGGCCTTGATGCCTGCCGTCGCGCGGTTCCGGTTTCCGTTCGCCTTGAGCCACGATCCTCTGGCCTCCGACGAGGGCGCCATCTGGCACGATGCCGGCCCGTGCACGGGCGCGGTCGTCGGCGAGGCGGGACTGCGTCCGCGGCTTTCAGGCGGCAGCGGCTGGCAGTGGTATGCGCGAATGCAGATCGAACCGGTGCTGGCGCCCGTCACGGTGCACGACCCGGTGCTGGGCCGCACGCGCCGCACGCTGGCACTGCTGCCGGCCGTGCCGCTGCTCGACTGGAGCCTCGGCTGATGGAGCGCCTGCTGATGCTGCGTCTTCGCTCGCTCGGCTGTGCCGCCGAGGCGCGCGTGAACGACATTCCCGTGGCGCGCACGCCGCCGGAGGGCGGCATGCTGAGCCTGCCGGTACACGAGTATGTGTTCGAGGGCGCCAACGAAATCTCGCTCGTGGTGGGGCCGGTCGCCGAAGGCGGCTCCGCCGCGCCGCGGCTCGTGGATGGTGTCGTCGGCGCCAGCCTGCGCATGCTGCTGCCGCGCGTCGGGCAGGTGGGCAGCGAATCGACCGCGCGCACCCTGGCCGAGATCGACTGGGCCGCCGCCGACGGCGATGTGTTCGCGCCGCCTGTGGAAGTGCAGCGCAGCGTGATGCTGCCCGTCAAGTTTCCGCGCTGGCGGTTCGTCGACTTGCCGCCGGTCGTGGACGTGTCTGCCGCACAGCCGCTGATCGCGCGATTCGTGCAGTCGCTGGCCATCTCGCTCGCCAAGGGCGACGCTGAACCGTTCGCACAGGCGGCGCGCCTGCGCTTCGATGAACTCGGGCTCGCCTACCAGCAGCAAAGCGCCGACCTGGTGGCGCGCTGGCGGTCTCGCATACAACTGCTTCACGCGACCAAGGCGCTCAAGCCCGTCCTGCCATCGCTCAATGACGTGCTGTTGCGCCCGTGCGCAGGCTCTCGCCTGATCGAATGCGTCGCTCCGACCGGCGAAGGCGTGCTGCGCACGGAACCCGGGCCGGATGGGGCGAGCCATGTCTGGCCGATCCGGGTCGCCATCGTCGATGGCCGGTGCCACATCGTGCGATGAACCGGCATGCCCACCCATTCCCGTGTCCTGCACCCCTGCCGCAGCCGGATCTGCGGGGCTATGCTTGAGCACTGACCGCATCCAACGCCCGTCATGATCGTTCTCACCGTAGAAAGTTTCAACGGCGCGCCCGTCGACGCGCTCGTGGCCAGCTTCGACGAACTCGGCGGCACCATTGGCCGCGCCGACAACAACCAGCTCGTGCTGCCCGACCCGGAACGCACGATCTCGCGCATCCATGCGCAGGTCGTGTTCCGCAACGGCGCCTATGCGCTGGTCGACCGCGGAAGCAATGCCGTGCTTCTCAACGGCCAACCGCTGGGCAACGGCATCGAGAAGCCCATCCGCGACGGCGACCGGCTGGAAATCGGCGGCTACCGCATCGCCGTGTCGTTCGGCCACAAGACGATCACGCGCGACCCTTTCGCCGACCTGTTCGGGCGCGACGATACCGAGCCGATTCCCCGGACGGCACCTGCCGTTCACGCCCGACAGACGCCGCAGGCGGAATCACCGCTGTTCGGGGCTGCACCTGCGGCCGGACCGCCCGCCACGCCGTCGCCGCCCGCCTGGCCTCAGGAACCGCGCAGCCGGCATGCACCTGTGCCGGGCGGCGGGGGCATCCCCGACGACTGGGATCCATTCGCGCCGGACGATCCAGGCAACAAGCTGGGCATCGGCGCATCCGCGCCTGCGACCTCGGCCAATCCGTACATCCCCGACCTGCCGATCGCCGCGCCATCGCAGCAGGAATCACTGGATCAGCTGTTCGGTCTCGATCCGGGCGCAGGGAATGCCGATCCGCTCGCGCGCAGCCCCGCCGCCGCTCCACAGGCGCCGCCCAACACGGCCGCCGATGCCGACCCGTTGCGCGCCTTCGGCATCACGCCCGGGCCGGTCGCGGCAGCGGTGCCCGACCATGCGTCGGAGCTCAACACACCTTGGAGGCAAGGGCAGGCCGCGCCGACGCCCGCAGCCGCACCCCCGGGGCAGATGCCCGCCGGTGCGGTGCTGTCGTGGGGCCAGCCTTCGCGGCAGTCCAAGGCGGTGCGTCCGCCGCCCGCAGCACCCGGTACCCCCATCCCGGAACGCGTGCGCGAACCGATGCCTGCGGCACCGGCCATGCAAGCGCCGAGCGCCGCCATCGCGCGCCCGGCCGCGGCTCCCGATGCGTTGCTGAGCGCCTTTCTCGAGGGCCTGGGCTCCTCCGACCTCCGGCTCGAGCGCTTCGACGCCGAGACGATGCGGCTGATCGGCCAGCTTCTGCGCGAGGCCACGCGCGGCACTGTGGAGCTGCTCATCGCGCGTGCGGCCCTCAAGCGCGAGATGCGCGCTGACGTGACGATGATCGTCGCGCGCGAGAACAACCCGCTCAAGTTCTCGCCGAGCACCGAGGTCGCCCTGCAGCACCTGCTGGGCACCCCGGCGCCGGGCTTCCTCAGTGCGCCGCAAGCCATGCGGGATGCCTTCGACGACCTGCGAGCCCACCAGCTGGGCGTGATGGCCGGCATGCGCGCGGCGCTCGAGGGCGTGCTGCAGCGCTTCGACCCTGCCGTGCTCGAAGGGCGCATCGCCAGGCGCTCGGGCCTGTCGGGGCTGCTCGCGGGAGGACGCAAGGCGCAACTGTGGGAGCAGTTCCAGACGCTCTACGCGCAGCTGTCCGAGGAGGCCGCCGAAGACTTCCACGAACTGTTCGGCAAGGCGTTCCTGCGCGCCTACGAGTCCCACATCGAGCGCCTTCGGGGCGACGAGTGAACCTGACCGCCATGCTTGCGCTGGACCTCGCCCTGATCTCCGAACGCGGAGGTCGACCGCACAACGAGGACGCCTGCGGCCACTGGAACTCGCTGCAGCAGTTGTGCTGTGTCGTGGCCGACGGAGCGGGCGGCCACGGAGGCGGCGAGGCGGCTTCGCGGCTGGCCGTGACGCACCTGCTGCAAAGCATCGCCGATCAACCGCCGGCCACGGCGGCGGAGCTGTCCGAGCGCTTGCTCGATGCCAACCGTGCCGTGCGCGAGGCGCGCGAGCCGGGCACCGAGCGTGAGCAGATGTACACGACGGTCGTGTGCCTGGTGGTCGACTTCGCCGCGCACAGCGCGCTGTGGGCGCATGCCGGCGACACGCGGCTGTACCGTTTTCGCCAGGGCCGCATGATCGAGCGCACGCGCGACCACAGCCTGGTCCAGTCGCTGGTGGACGCCGGGCTGCTTCCGCCCGACGACGCGCGCACGCACCCGCAGCGAAGCGAGCTTCGCTCCGCGCTCGGCGGCGAGGACCGCGACACCGAGATCAGCGACTGCGGCCCCGCCCGCGACATCGGCGCGGGAGACGCATTCCTGCTCTGCACCGACGGCATCTGGGAGCACGTCAGCGATCAGGAACTCGAGCGCATGCTCGCCGCGGCCAGCTCGCCCGACGACTGGCTCGACGCCATCGAGGCGGCCGTGCGCGAGGCCACGCAGAACCGGCGCAGCCACGACAACTTCACCGCGCTGGCCGTCTGGGCCAGCGACGCCGACCCGCACCAGGAGGAATGACGATGCCGATGCAGACCTGCATGGGAGGCATGATGCAGTGCACCTTCGGCTTGGCGCCGAGCACCTTCATGCCCACGCCGAAGACCGTCATGACCAGCAACATGATGGCCGGCAACATCATGGATCACAACCCGATCGCCAACATCACGCCGTTCGGCATGTGCACGTCTCCGGCCAATCCGCAGGTCGCCGCCGCCACGGCCGCCGCGATGGGCGTCCTCACGCCGATGCCCTGCGTGCCCAACACGCCCGCTCCGTGGGTTCCAGGGGCGCCCACGGTGATGCTGTGCAACGCGCCGGCACTCGACAACACCTCGAAGCTGATGTGCATCTGGGGTGGCGTCATCAGTTTCGCGAACCCCGGGCAGATGACGCACATGATTCCTTGAGGCACCCGAGAGTGCCCGCCGCACGTTGGCGGCCGCTCGTGTCAGTGCCCGCCGCTGCCGTTCTTGCGGCCGATCTCGACTCGCCGGTTCTCGGGGGCATACGGATGGGCCGCGTCCTTGGGCTCCTTGGCGCCCACGCCGACGGCATCGAGCATGGCCGCATCCGCGCCTTTGGCGACCAGGTAGTTCTTCACCGCGTCGGCCCGCTGCTGCGACAGGGCATCGTTGATCGCAGGCGTTCCGGATGCGTCGGCGTGACCTTCGATCAGCACGGTCTGGTCGGAACCCTTCTTCTCGCGCAGCACCGCGGCAAAGACGTCGAGCTGTTCGCGCAGCAGTTCGGGCAGCTCCGCCGATCCGACCTTGAAGGTCGCCGCCGGCAGCGAATAGCGCACAGCGGGCTTGAAACCCATGCACTTGAAGCCCGCCTTCTGCAGATCCCTGCAGCTGTCGTCGGGAAAGAGGCCTTCCTTGACGGATTTCGCATCGGGCACGTTGCTGCCCATATCGATCGCGTCATCTGCCTGTGCCTGCGCGGCAATGACGAACGCGGCGGCGACGATCCACCGCAAGACCCTCGGGTTCCGACGACTCTGGATGTTCATGGTGTGCTCCTGCTTCGCGGTCTTGCCGCCAGGCGCGCGCACACCGACGTGCCGCAGCAGCAGCGGGCGACGAGCGCGGGGATGGTAGCCGCGAGCGCCGCACCGGCGACAGCCCGAAAGGCGGGGGACGCGAACGACGGGCGCTGCACAGCGGTTCCGTCACGGATCCCCGGGCTTGCCTGCGTGACGTCCGTGCCTCGCGCGTGTATCGTTGGCGGCTTCCGATCCTGCTGGCACCGACTGTCGGTTCAGCACCGGATGCCACGAAGGGCATCGGCCCTGCCGACACGACGAGTTCCATGACCTGGCACAACAAGGTGATGTGGACGGAGGGCATGTTCCTCCAACCGCAACATTTCCAGCAGCACGACCGCTACTTCACGAGATTGCTCGATGCCCGGGTCCAGGCGATGGCCGGGCACGGTTTCGGCTTCCAGGGCCTTGCGCTCGACGATGCGGCGCTGCTGCAGGGCAAGATCGCGATGTCGTCGGCGCATGGCGTGATGCCCGACGGCACGGCCTTCGCCGTGCCCTCCCACGATCCCGCACCGCCGGCCCTCGACGTGCCGGCCGACGCCCGCGACGAACTCGTGGTGCTGGCCGTCGCGATGGCGCGCCCGGGCGTGGCCGAAAGCGACGTCGAGGACGCGAGCCCGTCCATGCCGCCGCGTTTTCACGCCATCGACATCGACGCGGCCGACAGCCACGCCGCCAGCCTGCGCGAGGCGCCTCTGCAGATCGGCCGGCTCAACCTGCGGCTGATGCTGGCGCGCGACGCCAACGAAGGCTTCACTTCGCTCGGCGCGGCAAGGGTCGTCGAGCGTCGTGCGGACGGCCGCGTGACCTTGGACGCCCAGTACATTCCGCCCACGCTGCACGTGCCCGCGCAGCTCGTGCTCGACGGCTACCTGCGCGAAGTGCACGGTCTGGTGCACCAGCGCGCGGAGGCGCTGGCGGCGCGCCTGGCTCAGCCCGGTCGTGCAGGCGTCGGCGAGATTGCCGACTTCCTGCTGCTGCAGGTGTGCAACCGGCATGAACCGGTGCTTGCGCATCTGGCGTCGCTGCCGGTGCTGCACCCGGAGCGTCTCTACACGCTGCTGCTCGGATTGGCAGGCGATCTCTCCACGTTTCGCGAGCGCAAGCGCGGGGTGGACTTTCCCGCCTACGACCATCAGCAGCTTGCCACCTGCTTTCGAGCCGTGATGGTCGACCTGCGCCAGTCGCTGTCCATGGTGCTCGAGCAGTCGGCGATCCCCATCGAGCTGCAGGACCGCAAGTACGGCGTGCGCGTGGCGATCATTCCCGACCTCGAACTGCAGCGCACGGCGCAGTTCGTGTTCGCGGTGAATGCGCAGATGCCCAGCGAAGCCCTGCGCGCGCGATTCCCGACGCAGGTCAAGATCGGCCCGGCCGAGCGCATCCGCGACCTGGTCAACCTGCAATTGCCCGGCGTGACGGTGCGGCCGCTGCCCGTCGCGCCGCGCCAGATTCCCTATCACGCGGGCTGCAGCTATTTCGAGCTCGAGACGCGCGGCAACGAGCTGTGGCGCCAGCTCGAGACCTCAGGAAGCCTGGCGATGCACATCGCAGGCGACTTCCCCGGCCTCGAGCTGGAGTTCTGGGCCATCCGGCCATGACGCACGGGCCCGCGCGTCGTCGTTCGACCAGGGTGTGACATGAGCGAGAACGATCCCTTCTCGGCCTTCGAATCCGAGCGCACGATCATCAAGCCGAGCGCAGGCCGCGGAGCGCGTCCGACCGCGCCGACGCAGGCCGCGGCAGGCACGCCTTCGCCTGCCGCACCCGCGACCGACAGCGCAGCGCTCCCGCCGGTCCCCGGCGCCATCGGGCTGAACCCGCTGGTGCAGGCGGCGGTGCCGCTCCTGCGCGCGGCCCCGCGCATCCGCGCGATGGCACAGCATCCGAATCCGGCGGCCCTGCGGGCGTCGCTGGTCGAGGGCGTCCGGCAGTTCGAGACCCAGGCGCGCACGGCCGGGCTGCCCAACGAGCAGGTGGTGGCCGGCCGCTACACACTGTGCACGCTGCTCGACGAATGCGCGTCCAGCACGCCTTGGGGCGGCTCGGGTGCATGGGCATCGAACAGCCTGCTGGTGCTGTTCCACAACGAGGCCTGGGGCGGCGAGAAGGTGTTCCAGCTGATGGGCAAGCTGGCTGAGGACGTGCCGCGCCACCGCAACCTGCTCGAGCTCATGTACCTCGCGCTCGCGCTCGGCCTCGAGGGCCGCTATCGCGTGCTCGACAACGGCCGCGCGCAGCTCGAAAGCGTTCGGGAGCGGCTCGCGCAGCTGCTTCGCGGCAATGCGCCGCCACCCGAGCGCGAGCTGTCGCCCCAGTGGACCGGCGTGCATGCGGGCGATGCGCGGCTGCGCGACGGTTTGCCGGTGTGGGTCGTGGCGGCGGCCGGGGCCTTCGTGCTGATGCTCGTGTTCGTGGGCCTGCGCTTTGCGATCCAGGCCAGGAGCGATCCCGCCTTCAATGCGCTCGAGGCGCTGGACGCGAAGGCCGCGGCCGTGCCGCCCCCGGCGCCGATGCCGGCCCCGGCGCCGCGGCTGTCGCAGTTCCTGCAGGCCGACATCGCAGCCAAGCTCGTGGAAGTGCACGACCTGGCGGACCGCTCGGTCGTGGTGATCCGCGGCGACGGGTTCTTCGATGCCGGCAGCGACGAAGTCGACGCGGATGTACGGCCCTTGCTCGATCGAATTGCCGACGCGCTCAACAAGGTGCCAGGCCGCGTGCTGGTGGTCGGGCACACCGACAACGTGCCGATCCGCACCCTGCGCTTTCCTTCCAACTGGCATCTGTCGCAGGCACGTGCACTGTCGGTGAAGAACCTGCTGGCCCGGCATGTCGACCCCTCGCGCCTGCGCGCCGAGGGCCACGCCGACAGCGAACCGATCGACAGCAACGCCACCGCCGAGGGACGCGCCCGGAACCGGCGCGTCGAGATCACCTTGCTGGTGCCGCAAAACAACGGCTGAACTCGCAGCACATGGACGAAGAGGTGGACCGCGCATGAAGCGCTTCCTCAAGTGGTTGTTCAGTCCCGTCGTGCTGGGCACGCTCGGGCTGCTGGCGCTCAGCGCCGTGGTGTGGTGGATCGGGCCGCTGATCGCGATCGGCAGCGCTCGCCCTCTGGACGGCGTGTGGTCGCGCGTGCTGCTGATCGGGCTCATGTGGCTGGCGTGGATCGCGCGCGTCGCCTGGGTCGCCTGGCGAAGCCGGCGCGCGAACGCGGCACTGCTGCAGGGCATTGCCGCCGGCCCGAGCGCCGCCGACCGCGAAGCGCAGGTGCTCGCGCAACGTTTCCGCGAGGCCGTCGACAAGCTCAAGTCGACGCCGGGCCGACGCCGCGGCTGGTTCGGCGGCAACCCGCTCTACGAATTGCCGTGGTACGTCTTCATCGGCGCGCCCGGCTCGGGCAAGACCACCGCCTTGCTCAACGCCGGGCTGCAGTTCGTCCTCGACGACAGCGGCGGTGCGGTGAAGGGCGTGGGCGGCACGCGCAACTGCGACTGGTGGTTCACGCGCGATGCGGTGCTCATCGACACGGCCGGGCGCTACACGCTGCAGGAGTCCGATCGCGCGGTCGATGCCGCCGCGTGGGACAACTTCCTGTCGCTGCTGCGCCGCTCGCGCCCGCGCCGGCCGATCAACGGCGTGCTGCTGACCGTCAACGTGCAGGACCTCCTGCAGCAAGGCCCCACCGAACGGCGCGAGCACGCTGCCAAGCTTCGCGAGCGGCTGCACGAGTTGCAGACCAAGCTGGGCGTGCGGGCTCCCGTCTACGTCATGGTCACCAAGACCGACCTGATCGCGGGCTTCATGGAGACCTTCGAATCGCTCGGCAAGGAAGAACGCGACCAGGTCTGGGGGTTCACCTTCGATGCGGGGTCGGCTTCCGCAGACCAGCCGCTGCGCGACTTCGATGTGCAATTCCACGCCCTCGAACAGCGCCTGGGCGCGGGCCTCACCGACCGGCTGCAGGCCGAGCGCGACCTGGGAAAGCGCGCGGCCATCTTCGGCTTCGTGCAGGAATTCGCCGGGATCAAGTCCACCCTGGCCGAGTTCCTCGGCGACGTCTTCGCCGCGGGCGGCACGCTGCGCGACCGGGTCGTCGTGCGCGGCGTGTACTTCACCAGCGGCACGCAGGAAGGCACGCCCATCGATCGCGTGATGGGCCAGCTCGCGCGGTCTTTCGGGCTCGATCGGCGCGCGACCGCGGCGGCAGCGGGCGGACAGCGCGGCAAGAGCTTTTTCCTGCGCCGATTCCTGCAGGACCTGGTGTTCCCGGAAGCGCACCTCGTGTCGTACAACCCGCAGGCGGAGCGGCGACGCGTGATCCTGCGTGCTGCGGGCTTCGGCGGCGTCGCCGTCATCGCCACCGCGGCCATCGTCGGCTGGGCGGTGAGCAACCAGCGCAACCGCGCATACACCGAGCAGGTCGCCGCGCGCGTGCCCGAGCTGCAGAAGCTCGTGGACGCCTTGCCGCCGGCATCCAACAGCGACCCGACCCCTCTGCTGCCGGCACTCGACGCCGTGCGCGACGCCGCGCATCCGGACAGCTTCGCGCTGGCCGATCCGCCGCTGCTCAACGGACTGGGCCTGTACCAGGGCGACAAGCTCGACGCGGGTGCGCAGCTCGGCTATCACAAGCTGCTGTCGCACGCGCTCATGCCTCGCGTGGCCCGCCGCCTCGAAGAACGGTTGCGCGCGGCCAATCGCGACAACCTCGAGCAGGCCTACGAGGCCTTGAAGAACTACCTGATGCTCTACACGCCGGACCACTTCGACGCAGACACGCTCAAGGCGTGGATCGCGATCGACTGGGACGCGCAACTTCGCAATCTCGGCGCCGATCAGCGCAGCGCCCTCGATCGACACCTCGACGAGATGCTGGCGCTCGGCGCGCCGCAGGCCGCCGCGCCGATGGACCAGTCGCTGGTCGCCGGCGTGCGCGACATGCTCGCGTCCTTCCCCCTCGAATACCGAATTTACAGCCGCCTCAAGCGCCAGTTCCGCGGCGACCTGCCCGAGTTCACGGTGGCGCAGGCGGGCGGCCCCAACGCCGCGCAGGTGTTCGAGCGCGCCAGCGGCGCGCCGCTGTCCAAGGGCGTGCCCGGCTTCTATACCCGCGAAGGCTATGTCAAGGCCTTCCAGGCGAGCGTCGGCTCGTCGGCGACGCAGCTGGCGTCAGAGGAGTCGTGGGTGCTCGGACGGCACAGCAGCGCCTCGCAGGTGGCCGCGCAGGCACTCGGTCACGACCTCGACAACCGCGTGCGCCGCCTGTACCTGCAGGACTACGTGAAGACTTGGGATGCCTTCCTGGCCGACGTGCAGCTGGCCAAGCCCACCGGCATCGAACGCAGCATCGAGCTGGCGCGCATCCTGTCGGGGGTCGACTCGCCCCTGGCGGCCTACATGCGCGCCGTGGCGCGCGAGACCACGCTGGTGCCGCCGCCCAAGGCGCCCAATGCGCTCGACCAGGTGGCCGCCAAGGCGCGCAAGGCCAAGGAGAACCTCGCCCGGCTGGCCGAACCGGCCGGTGACGCCACGGGCGACGCGGGCCCGATCGAGCGCATCGTCGACGACCACTTCGCAGCCATCCATCGACTGGTCGCCGGCCAGCCGGCGCCGATCGACGAGACCGCCAAGACCTTCGGCGACGTCTACGCGCAGCTTCAGGCCATCGACGCCGCGCAGAAATCCCATTCGCCCCCGCCGCCCGGCGGCACCGACAAGATCAGGGCCACCGCCGGACAGCAGCCCGAGCCGATCCGTTCGATGCTCGAGACCCTGGCCGCCGCGGGCGCGCGCCAGGGGCGCGCGGCCGAGCGCGAATCGCTCACCGGCGACTTGCGGCCCATCACCGACTTCTGCCGCCGCGCCGTCGCCAACCGCTATCCGTTCGTGTCGGGCGCGCGTGCCGACGTGCTGCCCGAGGACTTCGGCCAGCTTTTCGGCAACGGCGGCATGCTCGACGACTTCTACCAGCGGCGACTGGCGGCGCTGGTCGACACGGGCACCAACCCCTGGACCTACAAGCCGCTGGCCGACGGCACTCGGCCGCCGGCGCCGGCCGCGCTGGCCGACTTCCAGCGCGCCGCGCGCATCCGCGAAGTGTTCTTCCGCTCGGGCGGCCGCACGCCGGGATTCCGCCTTGATTTGCGTGCGCTGGAATTGAAGGACGGCCTGCAGGAGCTCGACCTCGATATCGACGGACAGCTCGTGAAGTTCACGGCCGGCAACTCCACGCCGGTCACGCTCACCTGGCCGAGCCAGCGCGTGGCCTCGCAGATCCGGCTGAGCACGGTGCCCGCCGGCAGTTCGATCGTGTTCGACGGACCGTGGGCGCTGTTCCGCCTGTTCGACCGCTTCGAGGTGCAGCCGACCGGGCAACCCGAGAAGTTCATCGTGGCGATGAACCTCGACGGCCGGCATGCACAGCTCGAGATCACGGCGAACAGCGTGTTCAATCCGTTCAGGCTGCGCGAGATCCAGCAGTTCCGCTGCCCGGGGTCGCTGTGACGCAGGCGCTCGCCGCTGCCGGCTGGCATGGCAAGCTGCCTACCCTTGGCGACTTCGCCACCCGGCGCCTCGGGCCGGACTTCGTCGAGCCGTGGGACGCGTGGCTGTCCGAAGGCATCGCAGCGCTGCGCCGGCGCGACGACTGGCTGCAGGCCTACCTCGCCAGCCCGAGCTGGCGTTTCATCCTGATGCCCGGGGTGATGCCCGGCCCGCTCGGCGAACAGGGATGGGCGGGCGTGCTCATGCCCTCGGTCGATCGTGTCGGCCGCTACTATCCGCTGACGCTGGCGCACCCGATGGGGACCTGGCCCACGACCGGCGACGCGCTCGACGCGATATGGCGCTGGCTGCTGCAGCTCGACGAGGCTGCCGCCGATGCGCTCCAGGACGACTGGGACATCGACACGCTGGAGGCAGAGCTGCAGCGACTGGGGCCGCCGCCGCACGGCGATCCGACGAGCGTCGATACCGAGGCGCCCGAACCCCTGCGCGAAATCCCGCTGGCCGGACACCGCCATGCCGCCGCCGCGATCGCCGCGCGCTCGGCGGCGCTGGGACTCGCGCACCAGCGCGGGCAGGCATTCTGGTATGCCGAAAGCGGCCTGTCCGCGCCACGCCTGATGGTCTCCCGCGGGCTGGAGACCGGGCGCCTGGTCACGAGCCTGCTCGGTGCCGTGGACGACAATGCCGCCATGGAGTTGCAGCCTGCCCCATGAGACATCCTGCGTCAACCAGCTCGTTGCGGGCCGAGCGCCGGGCCGCTCCCAAGCCGGCCCGCATCCCCTCGGGGGATCGGCCGACGTACTCGTCGGTCGAGGGGCACACATGCCAGCGGGCCGAGCGCCGGGCCGCCCCCAAGCCGGCCCGCATCCCCTCGGGGGATCGGCCGACGTACTCGTCGGTCGAGGGGCACACATGCCAGCGGGCCGAGCGCCGGGCCGCTCCCAAGCCGGCCCGCATCCCCTCGGGGGATCGGCCGACGTACTCGTCGGTCGAGGGGCACACATGCCAGCGGGCCGAGCGCCGGGCCGCTCCCAAGCCGGCCCGCATCCCCTCGGGGGATCGGCCGACGTACTCGTCGGTCGAGGGGCAGACATGAGCACCGCACCGCCTCGCGCACCCACGCCTGCCGGCGACGAAGACCGCACGGTCATACGGCCCCCACAGTCATCCGATCGCACGACGCCCGAAGCCGCGCCCGCCGCGCAGGACATCGGCCACGGCAATGCCTTGCCCACGGGCACGCGACTCGGCGAATTCGAGATCACCCAGATGGTAGGCGAAGGCGGCTTCGGCATCGTCTACCTGGCCCAGGATCATTCGCTGCAGCGCCGGGTCGCCCTCAAGGAGTACATGCCATCGGCACTGGCCGCGCGCGCCGGGCCGACACAGGTCTCGGTCAAGTCCGAGCGCCACCGCGAGACCTTCGCCCTGGGCCTCAGGAGCTTCGTCAACGAGGCACGCCTGCTGGCGCAGTTCGACCACCCGTCGCTCGTCAAGGTCTACCGCTTCTGGGAGGCCAACGGCACCGCCTACATGGTGATGCCGTTCTACGAAGGCATCACTCTGAAGGACAAGCTGCGCGAATTGGGCACCCCGCCCGACGAGGCGTGGCTGATGGCCTTGCTTGCGCCGCTGACCGAGGCGCTGTCCGTGATTCATGCGGAGCAGTGCTATCACCGCGACATCGCACCGGACAACGTCATCCTGCTGGCCGGCAGCGGCAAGCCGCTGCTGCTCGATTTCGGCGCCGCGCGCAGGGTGATCGGCGACATGACGCATGCGCTGACCGTGATCCTCAAGCCGGGCTACGCGCCGCTGGAGCAGTACGCCGAGGTGCCCGGCATGCAACAGGGCCCGTGGACCGACGTGTACGCCCTGGCCGCGGTCGTGTACTACGCGATCACCGGCAAGACGCCACCGACAGCGGTCGGGCGCATGATGAACGACCAGTACGTGCCGCTGGCCGAATGCGCGCGCGGCCGCTACAGCGAACGTTTCGTGACGGCGATCGACCACGCATTGCGCGTGCGACCCGAGGACCGCACCCAGTCGATCGGTGCCCTGCGCGCCGAGCTGGGCATGGCCGAGCACGACATCGGCGACTACGACACCCGGCCCGCGAGCTTCGCCGATTCGCTGCAATCCGCCACGCGCGGCCCCGGCGCGGCCACCACGGCAGCCGGACCGCGACAGGCTGAGCGAAGCACGCCGCATGCCCCTGTCGCCAAGAGCCGCCTGGGCATGTGGCTCGGCATGGGCGCGGCCGCCCTGGTGGCCATCGGGTTCATTGCCTTCTATGCATTGAGAGCGCCCACGATGCCCGCCCCTGCAGTGTCCTCGCGTGACACGGCAACAACACCGGCGGTGCAGTCACCCGGCGTCGTTCCGGTGAATCCCGGGCCTGCCACGCCACCTGCCACCGGCCCTGCAACGACGACACCGGCGGCAGCCGAAACTCCTCCGGCCACGGCCGCGCCGGAGCCAGCGGCGCCACCCGCGGCCCAGCTCCCCTACTCCGTCGGGCGCGAGTTCGACCGCATCGTGCAGGCGGCCACGCCCGGGTTCGCCGTGCAAGCCGAAGCGGCGAGCCCGCAATTGCGCATCGGGCGCGATCGCCTGTCGTTCAATATCACGTCGTCGCAGGCTGGGCGCGTGTACGTGCTGCTCGAGGGCCCGGACGGCTCGCTGATGCTTCTGTTCCCGAACAGCGCGTCCAGCGAGAACCGCGTGCGCGCCGGCCAGACCTTGCGACTGCCGCAGACATCGTGGCTGCTCGACACTGCCGAGCCTCCAGGGCCGGAGCGTTTCCTCGTCATGGTATCGCGCGCGGCGCGGGACTTCTCCTCGATCTCGCAGGGCCGCGACGGCTGGTTCCTCAAGCTCCCCACCGGGCAGACCGCCGCGGACCTCGCCGCCGGTTTCACGGGGCCGGGATCGGTGCTCGCCGGCCGGGCGGAATGCAGCGAGCCGGGCTGCGACGCCTACGGGGCCGCGCGATTCGAAGTGGATGTGAAGCGCTGACGGCGCATCGGCACTGATGGTGCCTGCCGTGTTGCCTCCCCGTCCGAGGCGACCACGCGCGCCGCCGCATGCTGCATGCTGCATGCTGCAGCTGCACGCTGCACGCTGCACGCTGCACGCTGCGGGCCGTGGCGACGGGCGGGCGGCCCGCTTGCTTGCCATGGGAGCGGCCGGGACGACGGCCGCATCTTCAGGAGTCCCATGATGAGCATGCCTTCCTTTGTCGCTGCCAGCCCGGAACCCGACGTCACGCCCGTGCCTCCACCGCCCACGCCGGCGCCGGACGTCGTCCCGCAGCCGATCGGACCGGAGGTCGTTCAGCCTCCTGCCCAGCCGGAGATCGAGCCGCCAACACGCGGGCCGGAAGTGCTGCCCCCGACCCAGCCCGAGATTTCCCCCGGCGCGCCCGGGCCGGAGATTTCCCCGCCGCCCGGCTCGGCCCGGATGACGACACGGATGCGTCGCTAGACCGGAACGTAGTAGGCCAGCATGCACAGCAGGATGTGCGCGCGCACGCGGTCGGCCGTGCGATGATGGATCGGTCGCACCTTGAGGTCCACTGTCTTCAGGCTGCGGAACGCGCGTTCCACATTGGCCAGCGCCTTGTAGTTGCGCACGCAGTCGGACGCATCCATTTGCCGCGCACCGACCGAGGTGCGAATGACGTAGATGCCGTCCAGCGCGCTTTCGGCGGCGATTGCCTCTTGCTTGCGTGCGAACGTGAAGCTGTTGTCGCCGATAGCCAGCTCAAAGTGCTTGGCCACCTTGTATTGATTGATGATCTTGCCCACGCGCAGGCCGATCGCGTCGGCACCGTGGAGTCTGCCGGCATCGACCCGCTCCTTGATAGCGAGCAGATTCTTCTCGGTGGCCCCCAGCAGCGCCTCTCGCTTGATCGCGCGCAGCTTGGCCAGTTGCGGATTGCGGCACGCCACCAGCCGCTCGCCCGGATACTCCGGCGAGCTGAGCTCCACCAGGTTGCGCTCATCGAACAGCCCGAGTTGCAATTGCCCTTGCTCGACCAATGAGCGAATGGAAGCGCTCTTCAGTGCGGTGATCCAGCCCACGCCGTCCATCTCGCGCAGTTCGGCGATCGAGCCGTGGCCCATCATGCCGCGGTCGCCCACCATCACCAGGTGCTCGATGCCGAATTGCTCGCGCAGCCGCTGCACCTCGGGCATGAAGGTGGCGCTATCGGCCACGTTGCCCTCGTACACCGACACTGCCACTGGGCAGCCGCGCGCATCGGTGAGCAGTCCGTAGTTGACCTGCAGCATGCCTTTGCGGCCATCGCGGCTGTGGCCCAGCTTGGCCAATGGACAGGTGGTGCCTTCGAAGTAGCTCGAGCTCAGGTCATACAGCACCAGGCCGCCCTCGCTCAAGTGGCGCGCAGCGAGCTTCTTCTGGATCGCGTCCTGGCGTGCGAGCAGCCAATCCATGGCCGCGTACAGGGCGTCCTCAGTGGCCTCGCCCACACCGAAGTCCGAAGCGAGCGTGCTCGTGTGCCACCAGCGCGTGGTTGCCAGCTTGGTGTGCGGTGCCACGATGCGGGCGGCCACCATGGCCAGGACCAGTTCGCGCTCGCGGCAGGACTTGCTGCCCAGGACCGAGGCGAAGTCCAGGCGCTGCATGGCGTGCGCCACCGCCTGCACATGGCCATGCGGGCGTGAGTCGATGACATCGAATGCCTGGCCCAGCGGCACGAAGGTCTCGCCCTGCAGCGAACGCCGAATGATCTCAATGAGCGGCTCGGGCAAATGCGACAGGTTGCCCAGGGTCTCGTTCTTGACTTTGCCGTCCTCGCGATAGCTGCGTCGCAGCAGATGCGTGCGGTAGACGGTGCCCTTGTACTCGCGTGTCACTCGCGACGGCGCCCTTCCTCGGCAAGGATCTCGCGGTACAGCGCCAGGTACTGTGCCGCCGCACGGTCCCAGGAAAAATCCTGGGCCATCGCGCGCCGCATGAGGTCGCGCCACAACATGGGCTGCCGATACAGCACGGCGAGCCGCTCCAGCGCGTTGGCTAGCGCCTGCGGCGTGGCGTCTTCGAAGGCGACGCCGGTGGCTCGCTCGGCACGAAGCGCCTCGTCGTCGGCATCGACCACCGTGTCGGCCAGTCCGCCCACGCGGCGAACGACCGGCAGGCTTCCGTAGCGCAGACCATAGAGCTGCGTCAGCCCGCAGGGTTCGAAGCGCGACGGCACGACGATCGCATCCGAGCCGCCCATGACCCGATGGGCCAGCGCCTCGTCGTAGGTCATCCGAACGGCGATGCGCTCCGGTTGCGCCTGTGCCTGCGCACGAAACGCCGCCTCGAGCGCGGCATCGCCGGTGCCGACCAGGACCAGCTGCGCGTCGAGAGCCGGCAATTTCGGCAGCACGGCCAGCAGCAGATCCAGCCCCTTTTGCGAGGTCAGCCGGCTGACCACGCCAAGCAGGATCGCGTGCGGGTCAGGCTTGAGCGACATCTCGCGCTGCAACGCGTCCTTGCAAGCGGCCTTGCCCTCCAGATGCGCGGCGTCGTAAGGGGCCGGCAGTGCAGAGTCGGCGGCGGGATTCCATACGTTCGGATCGACGCCGTTGAGAATGCCCGACACATCCGCGGCACGATGGCGCAACAGTCCATCGAGGCCGCAACCGAATTCCGGCGTCGTGATCTCGCGAGCATAGGTCGGGCTCACGGTCGTGACGCGGTCGGCGAACACCAGCCCGCCCTTCATGAACGAGAACCGTCCGTGGTACTCGAGGCCGGCCTGGGCCAGAAGGCCCGCGCGCAGGCCCAGCATCCCGAAGTCGGCCATCGGGAACAGCCCCTGGTAGGCGAGGTTGTGCACCGTGAAGACCAATGCCGCCGCCGTCGCCGGATGGACGCGCGCATAAGTGCAGGCCAGGGCAGCGTGCCAGTCGTGCGCATGCAGCACCTCGGGCGTCCATTCGGGATCGAGTTCGCCCGCCGCCAGGTGAGCGCCGACCCATCCGAGCAAGCCGAAGCGCTGCAGGTTGTCGACCCATTCAGCGCCGTGCGCATCCTGGTAGGGCCCTCCTGGCCTGCGGTACAGGTACGGGGCATCGACGACATATGCGCTCACCTGGCCATGGGGCAGGCGGCCGTGCCACAGCCTGGCTCGGCCGGCACCGAACATCGGGCCGAGGTCGCACACCAGGCGAGGCGACTGCAGTGCATCGACGATGGCGCTCAGCCCCGGCAACAGCAGACGCACGTCGGCACCCGCCTTCTCCAGCGCCGCGGGCAAAGCGCCGGCCACGTCGGCCAGTCCGCCCGACTTCACCAGCGGGAAGACCTCCGCGGCGACCTGCAGGACCCTCGGTGTGCCGCCCGACGCGCGGCTCAAGCCAGCCCCGCGAGCATGTCGCGCGTGACCAATGTGATGCCACGCTCGGTCCGATAGAAGCGCCGTGCGTCCTCGACCGGGTCCTCGCCGATCACCATGCCGTCGGGGATCACGCAACCGCGGTCCACGACCACGCGCGTGAGCTGGGCGCGCCGCCCCACCTGCACGCCAGGCAGCACGACGGACCAGTTCACCCGGGCATTCGAATGGATGCGCACGCTGGAGAACAGCACCGAGCGCGTCACCGCGCCGGAGACAATGCAGCCCCCCGACACCATGGACTCCACGGCCATGCCGCGGCGTTCGTCGGTGTTGTGCACGAATTTCGCCGGCGGCAACTGCGGCTGGTAGGTCCAGATCGGCCAGCGAGTGTCGTACAGGTCGAGCTGCGGCACGGTCGCCGTCAGGTCGATGTTGGCATCCCAGTAGGCGTCGATGGTGCCGACGTCGCGCCAGTAGGCCTCGTCTTCGTCGAAGGTCGAGACGCAGCTCATGTCGAACGAGTGCGCCATCGCCTCGCCATTGCGCACGGCACGCGGGATGATGTCGCGCCCGAAGTCATGGCTGGAGCCCGGCTCGGCCATGTCGTGCTCCAGCTCTCGCCGCAGGTACTCGGCATCGAACACATAGATGCCCATGCTGACCAGCGACTTGTCGGGATGCCCGGGCATGGACGGCGGATCGGCGGGCTTCTCGACGAATTCGACGATCTTGTTGTTCGCATCGACGGCCATCACGCCGAATGCGGTGGCCTCCTCGCGCGGCACGGTGAAGCAGCCCACCGTGCACGGATGGCCCTTGTCGACGTGATCGCTGAGCATCAACGCATAGTTCATCTTGTAGATGTGGTCGCCCGCGAGCACCACCACATAGTCGGCCCTGTAGCCCTCGATGATGTCCTGGTTCTGCCAGACCGCGTCGGCCGTGCCGCGATACCAGGAGTCCTCGTCCACTCGCTGCTGCGCGGGCAGCAGGTCGACGAACTCGTTCATCTCGCTCTTGAGGAAGGCCCAGCCTCGCTGCAGATGCCGCAGCAGGCTGTGCGACTTGTACTGCGTGATCACGCCGATGCGGCGAATGCCGGAGTTCAGGCAGTTCGACAGGGTGAAGTCGATGATGCGGAACTTGCCGCCGAAGTAGACCGCGGGCTTGGCTCGTCGATCGGTCAAATGCTTGAGTCGGCTGCCCCTTCCGCCGGCCAGGACGAGCGCGATCGCGCGCTTGGGAAGCTCGAGGTTTCTAGCCAGTTCGTTGCGTCCCATGACCGCTCCTTCTTTGGGGACTGCTTCATGCTGCGCGATTCGCGCCCCGGACGCAAGGCGGGGAGCCACCCATGGGGCGGGCTGCGGACACTGTCCCCTGCGGACGGTGTTGGTATTGGGGCCATTGATACGTGTAGATGCACCTGTGCAAATACACTCGCGCGCATGGCGAATCCACCGCTTCCGGCGCCCCGCTCCGCGGCGGGCTGCACCTGCTTCAGGCTGCGCAGCCTGAGCCGGCAGGTGACGCAGTTCTACGACCGCGCGCTCGCGCCGAGCGGACTCAAGGTCACGCAGTACTCCTTGCTCGCCCATGCCCGGCGCCCACCTGACAAGAAGGCGTGGACGATGAGCGAACTCGCGCGGCGCCTCGTCACCGACAGGACCACGCTCACGCGCAACCTCAAGCCCCTGGTGGATGCCGGTCTGCTCGATGTCGCTGCCGGTGCCGATCGTCGCAGCCGCAGCATCGTCGTGACGGCCAAGGGGGAACAGGCCTACCAGAGCGCGCATCCGCTGTGGAAGCGAGCCCAGGCCGGCGTGCTGGAACGGGTCGGAGACGAATCGCTCGCGTCACTTCACGCACTGATCGACGATTTCTTGCCGCGATTCGAGGAGGAGAAGCCCCATGAAGCTTGAGAAATCGCAGATCGCGGTGGTCGCCTCCGCGGCTCTCGTGTTTGCGCTGGTATTCGGCGTGCGTCAGTCGCAGGCGCTGTTCATCGGACCGCTGAACACCGCCACCGGACTGGGCATCGCGACCATCAGCCTCGCCTTCGCCTGGGCCCAGATGATGTGGGGCATCACGCAGCCGCTCGCCGGCGCCCTGGCGGATCGCTTCGGTTCCGGGCGCGTGCTTGCGTTGGGTGCGTTGCTGGTCGCCGCAGGCACCGCGCTGACGCCGCATGCGCGCAGCGCGTGGGCATTGATCGCCTCCATCGGCGTGATCGCGGCCGGCGGCGCCGGGCTTGCAGGCCTGGGCGTGCTGATGTCGGCCGTCGGGCGAGCACTGCCACCCCAGGCGCGGGGGCCGGCCAGCGGCCTGGTCAATGCGGGTGGATCGTTCGGCCAGTTTGCGGTGGTACCGCTCGCGCAGTGGATGTCCGGCGCGCTCGGCTGGGTCGGCGCCATGTCGGCGCTCGGGGCCATGACGCTCGCGGTCGTTCCGCTGGCCTGGCTGCTGCGTGGCCGGCCGTCGAACGAGGCGAGCCATCCGATGGATGCGCCGCAACGCACGATGAAGCAGGCATTGGGCGATGCGCTGCACGACCCGAGCTTCGGCTACCTCACCGCGGGCTTCTTCGTGTGCGGCTTCCACGTGGCCTTCATCGCCACGCACCTTCCGGGCGTCGTCGCCTCATGCCAGTTGCCGCCGACGGTGGCGGCATGGTCGTTGTCGCTGATCGGCCTGTTCAACATCGCGGGCAGCTTCGCGTCGGGCTGGGCCATCGGACGCTGGCGCATGAAGTCGGTGCTGTCGCTGATCTACGCCGCGCGCGCGGTCGTGGTGATCGTGTTTCTCGCTGCGCCCAAGACCAGCTTCACCTTCCTCGTGTTCTCCGCGGCCATCGGCTTCACCTACCTGGCCACGGTGCCCCCGACCGTCGGCCTCGTGGGCAAGCTGCACGGCCTGCGCTTCCTGGCCACGCTGTTCGGCCTGGTGATGCTGTCGCACCAGGCCGGCGGCTTTCTCGGCGCATGGCTCGGCGGGCGGCTGTTCGAGGCCACCGGCAGCTACGACTGGATGTGGTACGCCGACATCGTGCTCGCGGTCGGCGCCGCCATCGTTCACCTGCCGATCCGCGAGCGCTCGCCGAGGGCGGCGGCGGCGAGCAGCGCGGCCTGAGAGCACGCCGCCGCCACTGCGCCGCCGGGGCGTCAGCGACCTCCGAGGGGCGTGGCCGAGTCGTTCTCGTCCACGTCGAGCTGGCGGATCAGTTCGGCCAGGCCCGTCTCGAGCTGATCGAGCGTGCGCTTGCTCAGCGCACCGAGCGCCTGCGGAAGAACGCCGCTGAAAGGGCCGGGCGCCTTGCGCAGCACCTTTCGCCCCTCGGCCGTCATGTGCAGTTGCACGGCACGGCGGTCGGGCCCCTCGCGCCGGATGTCGATCAGCCGCTGCGTGGCCAGCGCCTTCACGAAGCTGCTTGCCGTGGGCTGGCGCACGTCCATGATGCGGGCCAGTTCGCTGACGCCCAGCCCCGGACGCTCGTTGACGATGTGCAGGGCCCACACCTGCGTACCGGACGCGCCCGCCAGACTCTCCACCTGCTGGAAGTGGGTCTTCACGGCATTGAAGACGACCCGGAACTGCCGCAGCACGCGGCCGGGCGCATCGGGCTCGGCCACGCTGGATGCCGGTGCGACACCTGCGTGCGACGGCGAAGAGCGCCGCGGCAGCGACTTGGGCACGTCGAAGGCATCTTCCGGATCTGGACGCGAGGGCTGCACGCGCGAGCGCGGCGGTCGGGGCGAAGCGCTCATCCCGATGTTTCCATCAATGCCTGGAGGAACTGCTGCCGCCACCAGTGGACGTCATGCTGCCGGATCTCGGCCAGCAAACGCCGATGTCGGATCTGGCGCTCGTCCAGCGGCATCGCGAGGGCACGCTCGATGGCATCGGCCGTGCCTTCGGTGTCATAGGGGTTGACGAGCAGCGCGTCGGTCAGCTGCTCGGCGGCGCCGGCAAAGCGCGAGAGCACCAGCACACCCGGGTCCTGGGCATCCTGTGCGGCGATGTATTCCTTGGCCACCAGGTTCATGCCGTCGCGAAGTGGCGTGACGAGCCCGACCTTGCTCGCGCGGTAGAGCCCCGGCAGGCGCGGGCGCGCAATGGCCCGGTGGAGGTAGCGCACCGGCATCCAGTCGAGATCGCCGAAGTCGCCGTTGATCGAGCCGCAAAGCGCCTCCAGTTCGCGCCGGATGTCGCCGTACGCATCCACCTCCTCTCGCGATGGTGCGGCGACCTGGATCAGCGTCGCACGATGGCGGCGCTCGGGGTGCCGTTCGAGCAGCTTGCGAAATGCGCGGATGCGCTGCGGCAGCCCCTTCGAATAGTCGAGGCGGTCCACGCCGACCAGCAGGTCGCGTTGCGCGTACTGTTCGCGCATCGTCGCCAGGGTCTGCTGCGCCGCGTCGCGCTGCGCGAGCTCGACGAAGTCGTCCACGTCGATGCCGATCGGAAAGGCGCGCGCACGAAGCATGCGGTTGAAGGCCCCGAACGTGTCCTCGCCCAGTTCCTCGGCATGGGCTTCGGTGACGAGGTAACGACGCAGGTGCGTCACGTCCGACTCGCTCTGCAACCCGACCAGGTCGTAGGCGAACAGGGCCCGCACGAGCCACTCGTGCGCCGGAATCGCAGCCATGATCAAGGGCGGCGGCACGGGGATGTGCAGGAAGAAGCCGATGCGCTGGTGGCAGCCCAGCGCTCGAAGCTCGGATGCGAGCGGGATCAGGTGGTAGTCGTGGACCCAGATGATGTCGTCGGGCTGCAGCAGCGGAAGCAGGCGAGACGCGAACAGCCGGTTGACGCGGCGGTAGCCGTCGAGGTGACCGGCATCGAACTGCGCCAGATCGAGCCGGTCGTGGAACACGGGCCAGAGCACCGCGTTGGCGTATCCGCGGTAGTAGCTGTCGTGGTCCTCGCGGCTCAGGTCGACGGTGGCGAGCGTCACATTGCCCGCGCGTTGGATCTTGACCTCGTCGGAAGCTGCCGCAGCGTCTTCACCGACGCGATTGCCGGCGCCAAACCACAGCCCGCCCGAGGTCGCCAGCGCATCACCGAGCGCGACGGCCAGACCGCCCGCCGCCACCTTGCGCGGGTCGGCAACGCGGTTGGACACGACCACCAGGCGGCTCATCGCGGGACCCTCGCGGCACTCCGCGGCGAGAGTTGCCGCACCGCGCCCTGCAGCCAGCCATGCAGTGCGGCAGGGTCGAGAAGCCGGTGTGCGGCGCGCGTCCGGCCGGCACCCACGCGAACGGCGACGCCACCGATCGACTGCACGTACTCGAATGCGCTCTCGTCGGTCACATCGTCGCCGAAGAACCAGGGCTCACGAGATCGAAAGGGGTCTTGCTCCATGAAGGCACGCACCGCGTTCGCCTTGCTCGCCTGGCCGGGCTTGATCTCGACGACCATCCGGCCACGCAGCACAGCGACGCCATCGACGCGCTGCAATGCATCTTGCATGGCCGCAAGGCAGAGTCCCTCGAGCTCCGGGGCTCGTCTGTAGTGCAAGGCGATCGCGCCCGGCTTGCGCTCCATCTGCAGCGCCGGAAAGCGCCGGCACAGCGACGCGATCGGCACTGCTGCATCGTCCAGCATGGGCACTGCCATGCGGCGAAAGCGGCCGTCGCTGCCGCGGCGTTCGGCACCGTGCACGCCAGCGACGCACAGAACGACCTCGCGAAGGTGATGGTCGATCTGCGACACCGGCCTGCCCGAGACGATGGCCACCGCGCCGTCGAGCAAGCTGCGCAGATCGGCGAGCAATCGCGGCACCTGGCCAGGAACGTCGACCCGCAAGGGCGAAGCCGCCGTTTCAACCAGCGTGCCTTCGAAGTCGAAGAACAGCGCGCACTCGCGCGAGGGCCAGCCTGGGGCCTGGGCCGCGTGTCCATCGGACGCAGGTCTGTCGAAAATTCGTCCGCAGGAAAAGCTCTCGGGTGCTGGTTGGGATTCGCGCCTGAGCCCCGTGGCCTGAAGCGGCTTCGCGCCCGGGTGGGGGCGGCAAGCGGAAATGGATTGAAGGGAGGCGGGTAGCTGCATAGACATCAATGCATTATACATTGCATTGGTGTCTATGTAAATGCTCTCAGGCCACTGTCGACACCTGGGCGGCCGGCTCGCCGCCATCTGGTGCGGATGGCGCCTGCTTGGCTTGCCCATCGCCCCGCTCCTGCGCGGACTGGGTTCCGGCAGGCGCGTAGTAGAGCGCCGTCCACCCGGCCTCGAGCCTGAATCGCTGCTCTTTCGAATAGACGCGGAACGTGCCCGACGGCGCCACGCCGCCGAGCAGGAGCCAATCCACTCCCGGCTTGCCCACGCGCTGGGTGAATTCGGTCCAGCCGTAGCTGTCGGTGAATTTTGTCGTCTGCAGCGTCCAGCCTTCCTGCAGTTGGTGCTGAAGGAAGTCGAAGCCTGCCTGCGTATCGAACGCGAAGTAGCCGCGCTGCTGCAGGGTCAGCCGCTTGAGGTCCTCCTCTGAAGAGGCTTCTGTCGCGAGCTGGAACGTGCGGTGGTGGCCGAAGCGGCGCCCGAGCGCCTTGCACACCAGTGCGTTGTAGAAGTCGTTGTCGGTCGCACAGAGCACGTGACTCAGATGCTGGGCTTCGAGCGTGTGCTCGGCCTGCTCCGAGAGGATCTCGCCGTAGTACACCTCGATGCCCTCCATGCGGGCCTCCTTCAGTCGGTGATAGGCGCCGTCCACGATCAGCACGTCGACCTCGATCTTCTTGAGTGCGTGCGCCAGCGCGCGCGTCCACGCCGAAGCACCGACGATCAGCAGGCCGTTGGCTTGCCTGGCGGCGAGGTCGAGCCGCCGCGCGAGGACTCCGATGCTCAGGCCGTGGACGAGCACCGTGGCGAGGATGATGGCGAACGTGACCGGCAGCAGCTTCTGCGCATCCGTGTAGCCGGCTGCCGCCAGCTCGGGCCCGAAGATGCCGGCCGTGGCGGCGGCCACGATGCCGCGCGGCGCGATCCACGCGAGCAGCAGCTTGTCCTCGTGCCGCATCGGCGCACCCCAGGTCGCCAGACCGACGGTCAGCGGGCGCGCGATCAGCATCACGGCCAGCACGAATGCGGCGGTCCGCCAATCCAGCATGACGAGCTGCGCCGCCTCGAGCTGGGACGGGATGACGATGAAGAGCACCGACAGCAGGACGATCGTGAGGTTCTCCTTGAAGCGCTGCAGAGCTTCGCGTTCGACGAGCTTCATGTTGCCGACCACCAGGCCCATGAGCGTGACGCTCAGCAGCCCGGCCTCGTGCTGCACGAGGTTGCTCGCCCAGTAGACAACCAGGACAAGCGCCATCAGGATGGGTGGCTTCAGGTGCTCGGGCACGGCGCCACGCCGATAGAGCCAGCCAGTCAGCCATCCTCCCAGGCCGCCGAGCACGGCCGCCGCGCCAATGGCAGCACCAAGCCCGATCAGGGTCTTCGTCAGGCCGCCGCCGATGGTGAGGTACTGGAAGGTGAGCACAGCCAGCAGGACGCCGACCGGGTCGTTGACGATGCCCTCCCACTTCAGGAGCGACGCAGAATCCTTGTTGAGCCGCGCCTGCCGCAGCAAGGGCACGATGACGGTCGGCCCCGTCACCACCAGGATGGCTCCGATCACGATCGACACCGGCCACGAGAGCCCAGCGATGAAATGCGCGCTCGAGCCGACGAGCATCCAGGTCAGTGGCGGACCCAGGATCGTCAGGCGGCCGATGCCATGGCCCGCGCGACGGAATTCGGCCAGCTTGAGGTCCATCGCGCCTTCGAACAGGATGATGGCGACCCCCAACCCGATCAGCTCGGCCAATTCGGCTTGCGGCAGGCCAAGTTCGATGACACCGGTCAGCGGGCCCAGCACGAGACCGACGGCGATCAACACGACGATGGCCGGCAGGCCCACGCGCCAAGCCACCCACTGGCTCGCGAGGCCGGCGGCCAACACGATCAGGAGCAGCGTCGCGGCGTGCATGGCCAAGGGCGGCTCGTCAGCGCGATGCAGCCCGACGAGCCGGCCGGCTCAGGCAGGGCCAGCGGCGGACGAACTTCCGGACGGCGAGGCGATGCGCGCCTGCGCGGCGTCAAGGCCGGCCCGGCACGCCGAGCGCCCCGAGCGTGTCCTGGTCGAGCTGGCCGGTTCGCGCAAGGCCGCGCTGCTGCTGGAACGCGCGCAGTGCCGCCTGGGTGCGCGGACCCAGGATGCCGTCGAGCGGCCCGACGTTGAATCCGCCCCGCTTGAGCGCTTCTTGCGCGCCGAGCACCGTCACATCGCCAAAACAGGCGCGAAGCGGCGGCACGGTCTTCAGCCATGCCTCGGTGTCTGCGGGGTTGTAGTCGGGAACGGGGTCGGGCCGGAGATCGCGCGCCTCGAGATGCGCGAGCAATGAAGGCACGGTGTCGCGCAACACACGCGGCATGCCCTTGACGAAATTCGGATCGATGCCGTCGGTCACGCTGCCACGCTCGTCGTCGGCGTTGCGCAAGTAGGTGTGCCCGGTGCCGACGTTCACCCGCGCGCCCGGACGCCCCCCCGACTCGAGCACGATGGCATCGCCCTGCTCGACGAAGAATTGCCCGTGGTCTGCGGCGGTACGCACCGCTGTCACACCGGCATCGACCAGCATCCCGAAGTGCTGTGTGTCGAGGCGGTAGGGCGGTCCGTTGTCGCGCTTGGGCACGGCGAGCTTGGCCCATCCGGCCAGTAGCATGGCCGATGCGGCCACCGAGTCACCACCGCCTGGCGCGCCGAACAGCATGCCGCTGTCGGGCCCCAGCTCGATCTTGCCGCCGTCGTCGTACTCGACCTGCACGAGTCCCTTGGGACCGGTGCGCACGACGTCGCACTGATGCAGCGGCACGCCAGCCGCCGGAAGAAACCCATGACCGCCGGAGATGAGCGTGCCGGTGCCGTCGACGAAGGTGATGACGGGCGCGCCGTTGCCCGCCATGGCCAGGGAAGAAAGGAACAGCGACGCCAGAACAGCAATCGCGCCGCACACGCTTGAACGAAGCTGCACGCAAGTCCTCCGGGTGAGCGATTATCGGGAGCGCAGTCGATCGCTTCACTGACCGGCCACATGACGATCGACTGTATGAGCACGAGAGATCGAATGTCAATCTGCCGGCGAGGCCTTTCACCGCGATCTGCGGCGATCCGCAGCGGTGAACGTGGGGGTTCACCTGCCCGGCCCCATGCCCGCCGGCTCGTTCAGGACCTTTCGGTCTGCCGGCGACTGCTCAGCTTGAGCCCGAGCACCGACAATGCCAGGAACAGGGTGATCACGTTGGCAATGACGATGGGACGCGAGTGCAGCACGATGCCATACGCGACCCACAGGGCCACGCCCAGCGTGAACAGGCAGTACATGGCGCCGGATACGCCGCTGACATCGCGTGTTCGATAGCTGTGCCACACCTGGGGCAGGAACGACAGTGTGGTGAATGTGGCCGCAACGAAGCCGAGAATGTCCGTGTGCTGAAGGATCGACATGGCAGAGGGGCGCGTGCGAGATGACGCGAATGCGAGCATACGCGCCTCCGGTCGAGTCCGTGCCTGCGGGAATTGCACCATAGGCCCACGACTGCGGCCCACGACTGCGACCCACGGCTGCGACCCACGGCAGGCACTTCCGCCGGCATGCGCCACGGACGATTCAATTGGAGAACGCAAGACATGACAGACTCGCTGGCGACCCGAATCACCGATCACAAGCCCGCTGCCCTGCTCATCCTGGGGAGCGTGCGGGCCCTGTTCGACGACGCCGTGGACCGCACCGCCGAGCTTTGCGCCGTCGGCGGCAGACTCGACGCCAAGCGCCTGGACGAGAACCAGTGGATCTCCTACGAGCTTGCCCTTGCATGTGCGGAACTGCTGGCAGCGCAGACCGTCGTCGCACGCGAGCAGGCCACCGACCTCGACACCGGACTCGCCCTCGCCTTCGCGTCCGAAGCCATCGTCAATGTCCTCGCCAGGCTCGAGCCCGTCTTTCTCGAGACGGGGCTGGACCTGGGCGCGCTGCATGCGCTCGCCTCGGACCCTGCATTTGCCCGGCTGCGCCTGGAGACGGCGGGCGCGAGGGCGCTCGAGCGACTGGGCCGTGGCGTGGCCGAGACGGGCAGCGAGATCGGGCAGGTGGCGCTCGACGAACAGGTCGCCATGGCGCAGGACGCCTTTCGCCGCTTCGCCACGGACGTCGTCGCGCCGATCGCCGAGAAGATTCATCGCCACGACCTCACCGTGCCCGAGAACCTGCTGCAGCCGATGCGCGACATGGGCGTGTTCGGCTTGTCCATTCCGGAGGAATATGGCGGAAGCGCGACGGGCGGTCATGAGGACACCGTGCTGATGCTCGCTGTGACCGAGGCCTTGTCGGAAGCCTCGCTCGCCGCGGCCGGGAGCCTCATCACACGCCCGGAGATCCTGGCGCGCGCCCTGCTCGCTGGAGGCACCGCCGATCAGAAGGCGCGTTGGCTCCCGCAGATCGCCGCCGGCCAGCCGCTGTGCGCCATCGCGATCACCGAGCCCGACTACGGCTCGGACGTGGCAAGCCTCTCGCTGCGGGCCACGCGCTGCACCGGCGGCTGGCGGCTCGACGGCGCCAAGACGTGGTGCACCTTCGCAGGCAAGGCCGGGCTGCTGATGGTGGTCGCCAGGACCAATCCGGACCGGTCTGCCGGCCATCGCGGCCTGAGCGTGCTGCTGGTCGAGAAGCCCTCGTACGAGGGCCACGAGTTCAGCTTCGAGCAACCCGGCGGCGGAAGACTGCAGGGGCGCGCCATCCCGACGATCGGCTACCGCGGCATGCACTCGTTTGATCTCAGCTTCGACGGCTTCGTCGTGCCGGAAGAGAACGTCATCGGAGGCGAAGGCGGACTGGGCAAGGGCTTTTATTTCGTGATGGCCGGCATGATGGGCGGGCGCATGCAGACGGCCGCCAGGGCCTCGGGCGTCATGCGCGCGGCCCTGGTTGCCGCCGTGCGCTACGCCCGCGACCGCAAGGTGTTCGATGCGCCGCTGATCGATTACCCGCTCACCCAGGTGAAGATCGCGCGCATGGCCGCCCGCTTTGCCGCCTGCCGCCAACTGGCCCACGCCGTGGGCCGCCTGCTGGACCAGGGTGCGGGTCGCATGGAGGCGAGCCTGGTGAAGCTGCTGGCCTGCCGCTCTGCCGAGATGGTCACGCGCGAGGCGCAGCAGATCCACGGCGGCATGGGCTATGCCGAGGAGACGCCCGTGAGCCGATATTTCGTCGATGCGCGCGTGCTGTCGATCTTCGAAGGCGCCGAAGAAACGCTGGCGCTCAAGGTGGTGGCCCGGGCGCTGTTCGAGGCGGCTCTGGCCCGGCAGCTCGAAGGCCAGTGAACGCGATCGCAAGGATCGCGCCGGCGCCGGCTACCCCTTGGCGCGGCGCAGCGGCATGACCTGCGGCGGCGAGACGTCGATCGGCAGCCGCTGTTCCGACTTGACCTCCTTGAGCACGACGCTGGATCGCACATGTGTGACACCGGGCAGGTTGAAGACGGTGTCATGGAGGAACTTCTCGTAGGCCTTGATGTCAGCCGCCAGCACCTTGATGACGTAGTCGGCCTGGCCCGTGGTCGAGTGGCAGCTGACGATCTGCGGGCAGTCGGCCACCGCCTCCTCGAACCGTCGCACATCGGTGTCGTTGTGGCGCGTGAGATTGAGTTCGGCGATCACGCACAGCGGCAGGCCGACCTTCTCGCGATCGACCATGGCGGTGTAGCCGCGGATGATGCCCGCGGCCTCGAGGTCCTTGATGCGCTTCCAGCACGGCGTGCTCGACAAGCCCGCCGCGGCGGCGAGCTGCTGCACTGTCTGGCGTGAATCGCGCTGCAATTCGGTGAGCAGCACGACATCCTGCCGGTCGAGGTAGGTCATTCCTGAAACTCCGTTCGATGCGGAATAAGCTTCTACAGACATTGTCATCACGGAGGAAAAAAGAAGCAAATTCTCGGCAAAGCTGCATAAGCTTGACCCATATTGATCCAGATCAAACGCGCCGAGACAACGCCATGGCCGACACCACCTCCCCTTCCCCCGTCGTGCGCCCCGACTACCGCCTGGCCGACAGCCTGTGGGCCGGCGGGGGCTGCGTCTTCCTGACCGGCACCCAGGCACTCGTGCGGCTGATGCTCATGCAACGGCAGCGCGACGCCGCCGCCGGACTCGACAGCCGCGGCTTCATCAGCGGCTACCGCGGCTCGCCCTTGGGCATGCTCGACCAGGCTGTGTGGAAAGCGGGGCGCCGGTTCGACGAACAGGGACTGCGCTTCCTGCCCGCGATCAACGAGGAACTGGGCGCCACGGCCGTGCTCGGCACCCAGCGGGTCGAGGCCGATCCCGAGCGCACCTGCGCGGGCGTGTTCGCCATGTGGTACGGCAAGGGACCGGGGGTAGACCGCGCCGGGGACGCACTCAAGCACGGCAACGCCTATGGCGCCTCGCCGCATGGCGGCGTGCTGATGGTGGCCGGTGACGACCACGGCTGCGTGTCGTCATCGATGCCGCACCAGAGCGACCAGGCATTCCAGAGCTGGCACGCGCCGATCGTGTCGCCGGGCAACGTGGCCGAGTACCTGGAATTCGGCCTGTACGGCTGGGCGCTCTCGCGCTTTTCAGGCAACTGGGTGGGCTTCACCGCGCTCAGCGAAGTGGTGGAAAGCGCGTCGACGGTCGACCTCGATCGCATCAATGCCCGTGCCGCGACCTGGCAGGACGGCGAGACTGTGCGAGCGATCACGGGCTACGAGCCCCCGGCCGGAGGGCTGCACTACCGCTGGCCCGACCTGCCCTCGCTGGGCATCGAGCAGCGCCTGCACGCCAAGCTCGATGCGGTGCGCGCCTTCGCCCGCGTGAACAGCATCGACCGCGACATCGTCGAGAGCGAACACGCGAGCGTGGGCATCGTCACGGCCGGCAAGGCGCACTACGACTTCATGGAAGTCCTGCGCCGCCTGGAGATCTCTCCCGAGACGCTGGGCCGGCATGGCGTGCGCATCCACAAGCTCGGCCTGACCTACCCGATCGAGCCCACCCGCATGCACGCCTTCGTGCAAGGCCTGCGCGAGGTCCTCGTGATCGAGGAGAAGGGGCCGGTGGTCGAGGAGCAGTTGCGCTCGATGCTGTACAACGACCGCGAACGGCCGAGCATCAGCGGCAAGCGCGATGCGAACGGGAACCCACTGGTCAGCGAACTCGGTGAGTTGCGGCCGTCGCGCCTGATCCGCATCGTGGCCGACTGGCTGGCCGCGCACTTCCCGGACCTCGATCGCCGTCACCTGGTGCGTGATTTCACGCCACCTGAACTGCTGTCCAACGACAGCGACGCGGTCAAGCGCCTGCCGTATTTTTGCGCCGGCTGCCCGCACAACACGAGCACGAAGGTCCCCGAAGGCTCGCATGCGCAGGCCGGCATAGGCTGCCATTTCATGGCCAGCTGGATGCAACGTGACACCGAAGGCCTGATCCAGATGGGAGGCGAAGGCGTCGACTGGGTCTCGCACGCCATGTTCACCAAGGTGCCGCATGTGTTCCAGAACCTCGGCGACGGCACCTACTACCACTCGGGCTATCTGGCGATCCGCCAGGCGGTCGCGGCCCGCGCGACACTCACCTACAAGATCCTGTTCAACGATGCGGTGGCCATGACGGGCGGCCAGCCGGTGGACGGCATCATCAGCGTGGACGGCATCGCGCGCCAGGTCGAGGCCGAGGGCGTGAAGCAGGTGGCCGTGCTCAGCGACGACATCGGAAAGTACGATGCGATCAGGAGCCGCTTTCCCGCCGGCACGACCTTCCACGATCGCGATGAACTCGATGCAGTGCAGCGGCGCTTGCGCGACATGCCCGGCGTCACGGTGCTGATCTACGAGCAGACTTGCGCCGCCGAGAAGCGCCGCCGGCGCAAGAAGGGCGAGTTGGTCGACCCGGCGCGGCGCGTCTACATCAACGAGCAAGTCTGCGAAGGCTGTGGCGACTGCTCCGTGCAGTCCAATTGCATCGCGGTGCTGCCACTGGAAACGCCGCTCGGCCGCAAACGCAAGATCGACCAATCGAGCTGCAACAAGGACTACTCCTGCGCCAAGGGGTTCTGCCCCAGTTTCGTGAGCGTGCTGGGCGGCAAGCCACGCAGGAAGGCGGGTGTGCTCGCCGCCGACCCGGCCGGCTTCGCGGCGCGCATCGACGCCCTGCCGCTGCCTGCGGCGCACACCTGGACCGGCCCCTACGACATGCTGGTCACCGGCGTCGGCGGCACCGGCGTGGTGACCGTCGGTGCGCTCGTCGCGATGGCCGCCCATCTGGAAGGCAAGAGTGCCAGCGTGCTCGACTTCATGGGCTTTGCGCAGAAGGGCGGCTCGGTGCTCAGCTTCGTGCGGCTGGCCGATGTGCCGTCGCGTCTGAACCAGGTTCGCATCGACACGCAGCAGGCCGATGCGATGCTCGCGTGCGACCTCGTGGTCAGCGCCTCACCGGATGCGCTGCTGACCGTGCGGCACGGGCGAACCCGCATCCTGGCCAACACGCATGAAGTGCCGGTGGCCGAGAGCCTGCACAACCCCGACGCCACGCTGAGGGCGCCCCAACTGCTCGACAAGCTGCGCTTTGCCGCCGGCGAGGACCGGGTGGAAACGCTGGACGCGCAGTCGCTCGCGGAGGCCTTCCTGGGCGACTCGATCGTCTCGAACATCCTGCAGCTCGGCTACGGCTGGCAACGCGGGCTCGTGCCTCTCAGCCTGGAGGCGCTGCTGCGCGCCATCGAGCTCAACGGCGTCGCCGTCGAGAACAACAAGCTCGCCTTCTCGCTCGGGCGGCTGGCCGCCGCCGATGCGCCGGCCCTCGCGTCGCTGCTCGAAGGCGCAGGCGCGAGCGCCACGACCCCGCGCGACGAGTCGCTGGACGCGGTCGTGGCACGCGGCATCGCCCACCTCACCGGCTACCAGGACGCGGCCTATGCGAACCGCTACGCCGAACTGGTGCTGGCGGTGCGCCGCCGGGAGGAGTCCCTGCAGGCCGACGCGGCGCTGCCGCTGACCCGGGCGGTGGCGCAGGCATTGCTCAAGCTGATGGCCTACAAGGACGAGTACGAAGTGGCGCGTCTCTACACCGACGGGCGCTTCGCGCAGTCGCTGCATCAGCAGTTCGAGGGTGACTTGAAACTGGAGTTCTTCATGGCGCCGCCTGCCCTCGCGCGTCCTCGCGACGGACAGCCGCCGCGCAAGCTTCGCCTGGGCGGATGGATGCTGCCCGCGATGAAGCTGCTCGCTCACGGGCGACGGCTGCGCGGCACGGCGTTCGATCCTTTCGGGCGCAGCGAGGAACGCCGCATGGAGCGGGACCTGATCGAGAGCTATCGCCAGCGCGTGGAGTCCATGCTCTCGTCGCTGACACCCGACCGGATCAAGGTGGCCGCCGACATTGCGGCCTTGCCGCTGCAGATGCGCGGTTTCGGCCACGTGAAACTCGCCAATGTCGCCATGGCGCGCCTTCGCGAAGCCGAACTGCTGCACCGCTTCGATCCTGTCGCTTACCCCAGGCCCGCGGCTTCGCGCACGGCCGGGCAGATCCGCGGCATCCGCGTGACGGCACAGACGCACTGAGTCGCGCGCTCGCCGCACCGCGCACGCGTCGCGCACGGCACTCACGTCACCACGCGGGGGTGCGCGGCGGGTCGGTTCGGCGGCCCGGATCGGCGGGTCGCCACGCCTGCATGCGGTGGCGCGCATGGCGAGGCTGCGGCGGAGCGCGGACGGCCGCGAAAAGCGACAATCCGCCGATGACGATCCACGAACCCGACTCACGCCACGCGTGGGCGAGACTTCTCGTGACGCTCGTGCTGATGACGATCGGCAGCGGCGCGATGTATGTCGTCTCTGTCGTGCTGCCTGCGGTGCAGACCGAATTCGGGGTCGGGCGCGCGGATGCCTCGCTGCCGTACACGCTGATGATGGTCGGGTTCGGCCTGGGTGGCATCGCCATGGGGCGGCTGGCCGATCGCTTCGGCGTGATGTTCGTGGTGCTGCTCGGTGCGGCGGGCCTCGGAACCGGATTCGTCGCCGCCGGACTGTCAGGCAGCCTGCTCGCGTTCGCCCTGGCGCACGGCCTGCTGCTCGGTGCCGTCGGAAGCGCTGCCACGTTCGCACCGCTGGTGGCCGACGCCTCGCTGTGGTTCGTGCGGCGCCGCGGCATCGCCGTGGCCATCTGCGCGAGCGGCAACTACTTCGCCGGCGCGATCTGGCCGCCCGTTGTCCAGCACTTCGTCGACACCGCGGGCTGGCGCCACACCTACATCGGGCTGGGCGTGTTCTGCGCGGTGTCGATGCCCTTGCTGGCCATGGCCATGCGTGCCCGGCCGCCGGCGGCCTCGGCGGCAACGGGAACCGCTCGCGGCGCGGCCATGCCCTCGACACGGCCCTTCGGCCTGAGCCTGGGACAGGCCCAGGCCCTGCTGTGCGTGGCGGGCGTGGCGTGCTGCGTGGCGATGGCCATGCCTCAGGTGCACATCGTGGCCTACTGCGGCGACCTGGGCTACGGCGCGGCGCGCGGCGCGCAGATGTTGTCGCTCATGCTGGCCTGCGGCATCGTGAGCCGCCTGGTCTCCGGACTCATCTGCGACCGCATCGGGGGCGTTCGCACGCTGCTGCTCGGGTCGGTGCTGCAGGGCACGGCTCTGCTGCTGTTCGTGCCGTTCGACGGGCTCGTCTCGCTGTACGTGGTCTCTGCCCTGTTCGGCCTGTTCCAGGGCGGCATCGTGCCCAGCTACGCCATCATCGTGCGTGAATATTTTCCGCCCGCCGAGGCGGGTGCGCGCGTGGGCACCGTCCTGATGGCCACGCTGTTCGGCATGGCCCTGGGCGGCTGGATGTCGGGCAAGGTGTTCGATCTCACGGGTTCCTATTCGGCGGCCTTCCTGAATGGCATCGCGTGGAACCTGCTGAATCTGTCGATCGCGGTGGTGCTGCTGATGCGCGCACGCGGGATCGTGCGGCGCCAGGCTGTGCTGGGCGGCAGCGCGAGTTGAGCGCGGCGCGTCCACGCGCCGAATGGGTCAGTCGAAGTGGGCCGCGCGGTCGTTGATCAGTCGCCTCACTTCATCCAGCACTTCCTGCGCGCAACCCTTTCGAGTCGGCGACACGGCCGACTGTGCCACGGTCTTCACCTCGCTCTTTCCCACCAGCGGCACGCCCGCCTTGAGCGGTGTCGCAGACCAGGAGTCGAGATCCTTGAAGATCCCCGCTTCGAGCCTTGAGGCGACCCAGCGGCAGGCGATCGAGGCTTCCTTCATCTGGATGTAGTCGCCGGCCACGTCGATGCTCATCGAGGTCGCCGCCGAGCCGCCAGGGCTGGGCGGATACTTGCCCTCGACCTTGGCCAGCGCATTCACGTCTGCCACCGGCGCCAGGCCCTGCGGGTCGTCGACCCTCGCGCCACGCACCTTGTGATAACGCTGTCGATCGGGCCCCATCTGCGGCTTCGACGGCGGCGAGGCCGAGCGCTTGCCGCGATCGATGCGGTCCGGGTGGGCAAGCACCGTGTCCATGAGGTATCGCTTCGGGCCATGCGTCAGCGTCGCCGCGGAGTATTCCTCGCCGATCAGGTCGAGCATCATCTGGCCGATGACCCACGCCCTGGGGTTGCGCGCCGGTTCGGCCAGGAACATCGTGACGGCGAGCACCGGCAGGGCGCTCTGTGCAGCGCCCGAACCCTTGCCGGAATAATCCTTGGCCCCCTTGAGCACCTTGCGCAGCTTGCCGGCGATCTTCTTCGACCACGCCACCTGCTCCAGCGGCGCAACCGGCATGTTGTCGTGCATGAAGCGGCCGTATTCTCGGTAGCTGGCACCGTCGTGCCGATTCCAGACCGTGCCCTGCGTGGGATCGGTGCCGGCCAGCAGGACGTCCGACATGTAGAAGCCGTCGCCGTTGGGCTTGGCCGACTTCTTCAGGATCCTGCCTCCGGCGCTGAAGAAGATGTCGCGGGTCACGAGCGCCTTGTCGGTGAGAAGTCGCTGCCAGGCGCCCACCCAGGCCGAATAGTCGTTCAGCGCCCATGCCGTGGCATTCGTGCCTCCCGCGGTCGCGGGCGGCGTGCCGTGTCCGGACATGCCGTCTGCCGCAGACTTGACCATCGTGAGAACGTCCTGGCCGCTGACGTACCAGTCGTAATCGGTGCCCACGCCGTCGAACCGGATGCCGAGATCACGCCGCATGCGCTTCTCCTGTGATGCGCCCGGAGGGGCGCAGGCGACCGGACTTCCGGCCCAGTGCCGGGCACTATAGCGTCGGTCCTGCGCGAGATGTGCATCGGCCTGCCTCGCGCCAAGCCCTCCGCTGGCCTTGACGGACCCTAGACGATCTGCAGGTACCGGTCCGCGAGGGTCTCCAGCGCCGCAGGACCGAGTCCCAGGCGCTGTTGCAGATAGCGGTCCACGCCGCCGTGGTCGGCGTCGACAGCCTGCAGCGCGGCATTCAGGAACCCCGCCTCGACGCGCCACATCACGGCCAGGGCTTCGGACATGGCATTGCCAGGCGGCAGCGGCGGCGGCCTGAACACATCGTTGCTCAGAAGGTAGTCTTGCATGACCACATCCCGGTCGACGCCCAAAGCCAGCAGGAACAAAGCCGCGGCAAAGCCGGTGCGATCCTTGCCGGCCGTGCAGTGGAACACCACCGGCCGTTGCGAGTTCAGCAGAAGCTCGAAGAATTCGGCGAAACGGTGTGCCTGGTCGTGCACGAACGCACGATAGAGGTCGCCCATCAAGTCGATCGCGATCTGCGCGGTGATGGGCCGGCCCGATGCCACCAATTCGTGCATGCGCTGCGCGACGGTCGGCTCGATCGCCAGCGAATGCTGCGCGACGCCGGCAAGCGAATAAGTCGCGCTCGCCCGCTCGCTGACACCGCGGAAATCGATCGATGCGCCAAGTCCCAGCGCTTCGAGGGCGGTGCGGTCGTCCTGGGTCAGGTTGCCGAGTTGATCCGAGCGGAACAGCCTTCGCCAGCGGGTCGCGCGCCCGCCATGGCCTCGGTAGCCACCGAGATCGCGGAAGTTGCTCGCGCCTTGCAGGCGCCAGATACGGTCGGGATGGACAGGCATGTTTCATTGTCGCGCAGGCGCTCGATGGCGCATGGCGCGGACTTCGCGTGACGCGTGAAGTCGGCACGGCGTGCGTGTTGTCGCGCCGCGACGGTGCTCACGCGGCCGTGATTTCCGTCATGCGCCAAAGCGTGACCGCGCGATGACGGATGCATGCGGGCCCTATGCTCCACCACGCAGGCGGTCGCGTGCGCCATTTGCCGGATTCGCGGTAGCTGCCAACTTGTTGTTCTTCTCACGCGTGATTGCACCGATGACCTCGCTTCTGGTCCACGCCACCGGCCTTGCCGCGCTGGCTCTCAACGTCACTGGCATGGCCACCACCAGCGATCGCTCCCTTCGAAGTTCCACGGGCTGGGCATCGGCGCTTTGGGCGCTCAACAACCTGCTGATGGGAGCCGACGCCGCGGCCGCACTGAGCATGCTGACGGTGGGACGACAGGCATCGGCGGGTGCAGTCCAGGGTCGCAATGAACGCCTGAAGGCGGTCGCCTGCGCCGTGTTTGCCGTCGTCACGGTGCTCATCGGCATCCTGACCTGGCACGGGCTCATCACGATCTGCACGACGCTCGGTTCGCTGATCGCGACGATCGCGATGTTCTACTTCCGGGGGACGGCGCTGCGCCTTTCCATGGTGCTGGTGTCGGCGCTGTGGATGTACAACGCCGTCGTGTACCACTCGTTCTGGCAGATGGCCGCGAACCTGCTGGCCGCAGGCGCAGCGACTTACGGAGCGTGGCGCTCCCGGTCAGAGAACGGTTGAGGCGCCGCTGCGGCCGTCGCGAATCGCGGCAGCCGGGCTCGGTGGCGCCGGCTGCCGGTCATCAGGTGCTGCACGGCACCGGCGCAAGCCCTCCTTTGGCGTGACGTCACAGGCCTTCAGTCGCGCTGCGCAAACAGAAGGTCGTCGTCGCGGTCGCCCCGGCGGCCCGTGACGATCACCGTGGCCATCACGACCACAGGCTGCGATGCGCTTGCCGCAGCGACCTGGCGTGGCGGCAATGCGTCGTTCGCGACGGATGCCTTGACGATCACGGCGCCGTGTTCCGCGGCGTGATGCGCAGGTTGCAGTGCCGTTGCCGCGCAGGCGAGGCCAACCGCCGCGATCAGAGCGAACACTGCCGAACTCAGGACGTCGTCGAACATTTGGATGGCCTCGATGGTTGGGTATGTTGCCGATGCCGGCGCACCGTCTTGGCATGCCGTCCAGCCTCCTTGTGTTGCAGGATTTGCACGCGGGGGTTCAAGCAAAGACCGATCGGAAGCATCGCCTGCCGGCGATGCACGTGTCTTTCCGTGAACGATTGCGCATGTGCCGTGGTCGCTGAAGGCTTCGCTTCGTGGCGCGGCGGCACGCCGAATGCTCGCCATCGCACAACGTCGAATCCGCCGGCAGGCCCTAGACTCGGCCCCACAACGCCCGCACGCGACCATGTCCAACGCCATCCACCGCCGGCGATGGCTGCAGTTCGCAGCCTCCCTGCCCTTCGTCGGCGCCTCGCGCACGTCTTCATCGGCACAGGGCGAGGTGCCGCCCGTCTCGCGCGTGCGGCCATCCGAGCACGGCTGGCCGTCGGACGCCGAGTGGGCATCGCTGCGACAGCAGGTCGGCGATGCGCTCGTGTCCGTCAAGTCGCCCTGGGCCGATTGCCTCGCGCAGGCCGACAGCCCTGCCTGTGCGCGGCTGTTCAGGTTTCCGCAGAACCCGTACTTCCTGGGCGATGACCTCGCACTGACCCAAAGCTACGGCTGGGTCGATGCATGGACCTCGTCGCCCAGCGTGTGGGCCGTCGCCGCACGCCATGCCGCCGATGTCGCGGCGGCAGTGAACTTCGCCCGCACGCATCGGCTGCGTCTCGTGGTCAAGGGCGGCGGCCACAGCTACCAGGGCAGGTCCAATGCACCCGACTCGCTGCTGGTGTGGACACGCCACATGGACGAGTCGACGCTGCACGAGGCCTTCGTGCCGCGAGGTTGCGAAGGCCACGTCGAGCCGGTGCGCGCCGTGACAGTCGGCGCGGGGGCAGTGTGGTCGCATGTATATGACGCCGTCACCACGCGCGGCGGCGGCTACGTGCAAGGCGGCGGCTGCATGACGGTGGGTGTCGCGGGCCTGGTGCAAAGCGGCGGCTTCGGCAGTTTCTCGAAGGCGTACGGCACCGCCGCGGGCAGCCTGCTCGAAGCCGAGGTCGTCACCGCCGATGGCCGGATCCTCACCGCGAACGCCTGCAGCCATCCCGAACTCTTCTGGGCCCTGAAAGGCGGCGGTGGCGGCAGCTTCGGCATCGTCACGCGCCTGACATTGCGCCTGCACCCGCTCCCCGAACGTTTCGGTGCGGTCAATTTCACGGTGCGCGCCTCGTCGGACGCCGCCTTTCGCCGCCTCGTGGGCATCACGATCGACTTCTGCGCCCGCAGCCTCGTCGATCCGCATTGGGGCGAGCAGCTTCGGCTGCGGCCCGACAACGCACTGAACGTCTCGATGGTCTTCCAGGGACTCGACCGAAGCGACGCACAAGCGGTCTGGCAACCGTTCTTCGACCAGGTCGACGCATCGCCGCACGACTTCTCCATCGACTTCTCGCCGCTGAAGATCGTGTCCACCTCCGCCCGCGAATTCTGGTCTCCGACGCTGATCAAGCGCACACTCGGCTTCATCAAGCGCGACGACCGTGCCGGCGCACCCGCGGACAACGTCTTCTGGCCCGGCGACCAGGCCCAGGCGGGCCAGTTCCTGCACGGATTCCATTCGGGCTGGCTGTCCGCGGCGCTGCTTCGCGACGACCGCAGGCAAGGCCTGGCCGAAGCCTTGTTCGACGCCTCGCGCCACGCGCGCCTGTCGCTGCACCTGAACAAGGGACTTGCCGGCGCTTCGGCAGAAACCCTGGCCGCGGCCAGGGACACCGCGACGAATCCAGCCGTGCTCGACGCGTTCGCGCTGGTCATCTGTGCGGCCGAAGGACCGCCAGCACGCCCCGGCGTGCCGGGCCACGAACCCCGCGTGGACGCGGCGCGACGCGATGCGCAGGCCCTGCGCGACGCAATGGATGCGTTGCGCCGACACGTGCCGGTGACCGGCACCTACGTGTCGGAAAGCGACTTCTTCGAGTCGCGGTGGCAAGAGGCCTTCTGGGGCACGAACTACGCGCGACTGCTTGCAACGAAGGACCGCTACGACCCGGACGGACTGTTCATCGTGCACCACGGCGTGGGCAGCGAACGCTGGTCGGCCGATGGATTCACGCGCCTGGCTTGACGCCGCAACGACCGCAACGAATCGAGATCATGTCCACCGAATCGTCAGCCGCTGCGAGACTGCCCGACCAGGTGCTGGTCGACATCGCCGACCATGTCCTGCGACACGACATCGGCACCCCTCTCGCCTACGAGACCGCGCGCCACTGCCTGATGGACACGCTCGGTTGCGGGCTGGAGGCGCTGGAATACCCCGCCTGCACCAAGCTGCTCGGGCCCGTGGTGCCGGGGACGATCGTTCCCCACGGTGCGCGGGTGCCCGGCACGCCGCATCGGCTCGACCCGGTGACCGCGGCATTCAACATCGGCACGATGATCCGCTGGCTCGATTTCAACGACACCTGGCTCGCTGCCGAATGGGGTCATCCGAGCGACAACCTGGGCGCCATCCTCGCCGTGTCGGACTGGCTGAGCCGCACCGCGGTGGCCGCTGGCAAACCTCCCTTGACGATGAAGGCGGTGCTCGGCGCCATGATCCAGGCGCACGAGATCCAGGGCTGCCTCGCCCTGGAGAACAGTTTCAACAAGGTGGGCCTGGACCACGTCGTCCTGGTGAAGGTGGCGAGCACGGCAGTGGCAGCCCGCCTGCTGGGGCTCTCCCGCGACGAGATCGTCAATGCCGTGTCGCTGGCCTGGGTCGACGGACATCCCTTGCGCACCTATCGCCACGCGCCCAACACCGGCAGCCGCAAGAGCTGGGCGGCCGGCGACGCGACCAGCCGCGCCGTGTGGCTGGCATTCGTCGCGCGGACCGGCGAGATGGGCTATCCCACCGTCCTCAGCGCCCCCACCTGGGGCTTCTACGACGTGCTGTTCGAGGGCCGTGCGTTCCGGTTCCAGCGGCCCTACGGCTCCTATGTGATGGAGAACGTCCTGTTCAAGGTCAGCTATCCGGCCGAGTTCCATGGCCAGACGGCGGTCGAAGCCGCATTGACGTTGCACGGCACGCTGGCCGCCCTGGGCCGCAGCGCAGCCGACGTCCGCAGGATCACCATCCGCACCCACGAGGCGTGCCTGCGGATCATCGACAAGTCCGGCCCGCTGAACAATCCGGCGGATCGCGACCACTGCATCCAGTATCTGGTGGCCGTGTCGCTCCTTCGGGGCCGGCTCACCGCAGCCGACTATGAAGACGACGCCGCGTGCGATCCGCGGATCGATGCGCTGCGCGAGAAGATCTTCTGCGTCGAGGACGCCGAGTTCACGCGCCAGTACCACGATCCCGAGCGGCGTGGCATCCCCAACGGCCTGACCATCGAGATGAACGACTCCACCGTGCTGCCCGAGGTCGTGGTCGAGTACCCGATCGGCCATCGGCGGCGACGTGCCGAAGGCATACCGTTGCTCGAGGCGAAATTTCGCGCCAATCTCGCCCGCCGCTTCCCCGTGCGCCAGCAACAGGCGATCCTCGAAGCCACCCTCGACCCCTCGGCGCTCGAGGCCATGCCCGTCAACGAGTACCTCGACCTCTATCAGATCGCCGCCTGATCTCAGCGAGGACGCGCGGAGCGCGCCGGGCCGTGATCCGAGGCGTCTCCCGAATTGACGCACATTGCGTCGCACGACTACATTGATTCGGTCAAGAAAAGAACAGCGCTCCAGCAGGCAGAGCGCCGCATCGATCACCTTCGACCCATTCCAGGAGACAACCATGTTCGAGAAGATCGCCCTGTCATTTGCCGCCGCGGCGGCTGCGGTGGCGCTGACCACGGCCGCGCCGCGGGCGCTCGCGCAAACGGAGATCAAGCTGCCGATCAAGGTCAACCTCACCACCTTGCGCGGCAAGATGAACCAGGAATTCGCCGACGAACTGGCCAAGGCGACGAACAACCGCTACAAGGTGACGATCTATCCGGGCGGCCAGCTCTACGACGGCGACAAGGCCGCGAAAGCGGCGCAACTGGGCAACGTGCAGATGACCAACGAGCCCAACAGCGCGTTCACTGCCTACACCAAGAACGCCGACCTGATGGAGATGCCCTTCGGCTTCGCCGACGCCGATGCGTTCCAGGAGTTCCTGCATGGCAAGCGCTCGGACATGGTCCGCAAGGACCTCGAGAAGGCAGGCTTTCACGTCATGGCGTTCTTCGACGAAGGGCCGTTCGTGATCGCCACCAAGAACGTGCTCATCCATTCGCCCGCTGACTTCAAGGGCCAGATCATCCGCACCTCGGGCCACCCCGTGGTCGTCGACGGGCTCAAGGGCATGGGCGCGTCCACGGTGAAGATTCCCCTCAACGAGGTCTATTCGGCCCTTCAGCAAGGCACCATCTCCGGCGTGTACACCACCTTCGACGCGTTCGTGAACGAGAAGATGTACGAGGTGGCGCCCAACGTCATGATCATCCCGTCGTACGGCGCGTATTTCTGGGTCGCCAACAAGGCCTGGTTCGACAGCCTTCCCCAGGCCGACCGCAACGCCATCGACACGATTTCCGAGAAGCTGGCCAAGCAGTACGACAAGGACATCTGGGCCGCCGCCGACGAGCTGACGGCCACGGTCAAGAAGGCCGGCGGCAAGATCAGCGACCCGGCCAAGGATCCCGGGGCCCGCAAGGCCTTCCGCGAGGCCATGGCCCCCACGTACGAGAAGATGCGCGACAAGTTCGGCAAGGCGCCCGTGGACGCGATCCTGGCGTCGCACTGATCGCCACCGGCCGGATTCCCGGTGGACTATCCCGTTGACGACGGCCGCGCTCCCGCGGCCGTCCGTCGGATCGCGCGGTTCGAGATCGCGATCGTCGGCGCGCTGCTTGTCGTGTCGCTCCTGATCACGCTGTACGCCATCGTTGCGCGCAACATGGGCCGCTCCACCGGCGACTGGGCGCTGAAGCTGCCCGAACTGCTGCTGGTGTGGATGACCTTCTTCGGCATGGGCGCACTCGTGACGGAGCGCGGCCACGTCGCGGCGGACATGTTCGTCTCGCGCATGCCGCCGCGCTGGCGGCGAGTGGCGGCCACGCTGTGCGCATTGATCAGCGCCGGCGTGCTGGGGCTCATCCTCGCGGGCGCGTTGTCGATCGTGCGCATGCAGATCGACATCGGCGCGACCGACGAAGAACTGTTCGAGCTGCCCACCGCACTGATCCTCGCGGGCCTGCCGCTGGGTCTGGCCGTGACGATCGCCCACCTCCTGGTGGAGGTCTGGACGATCTGGCGTCCCGCGGCGAGGCATGCTGAATGATCGCCGTCCCGTTCGCGATCCTCATCGCGCTGATCCTCATGGGCATGCCGATCGGCTTCGCGCTGATCGCCGCGGCCGTGGCCACGCTCTACTGGCTGGGACTGGCCCCGCTCACCTTCATCCCCGACGTGCTGCAAGACAGCGTGCAGCACTTCACCTTGCTGGCCATCCCTTTCTTCCTGCTGGCCGCCGAGCTGCTGTCGGCGGGTGGCCTCATCGACCGCATCTTCGACCTCGCCCGCGCGCTCGTGGGCCGGCTGCGCGGCGGCATGGGCGCGGCCTGCGTCGTCGCCACGGGCCTGTTCGCAGGGGTGCAGGGCTCGAGCGCGGCCGACGCGGCGGCCATCGGCAAGATCGGCGTCACGGGCATGAAGAAGCAAGGCTATCGCGAAGGTTTCGCGGCGGCCCTGATCGCCGCCTCGGGCGCCACGGCGATCCTGATTCCGCCCTCGATCGCCATGCTCATCTACGCCTCGATGGTGAACGTGTCGGTGGGACGCATGTTCTTCGCCGGCATCGTTCCAGGCGTGCTCAATGTCATCGCGTTCCTGATCTTCGTGGTGTGGCGCGCCGACAAGCTCGGCTGGAAGCGCGAAGGCGCCGAGTCATTCGCGGGCATGCAGTCCAAGTTCACGGCCGCCAGACGCGCCTTCTGGGTGCTCATGCTGCCCGCGTTCGTGCTGTACGGCTTCTACTCCGGCAGCTTCACGGCGACCGAGATCTCCACGGCCTGCGCAATCTACGCGGCCATCGTGGCACTGTTCATCTACCGCAGCATCCGCTTTCGCGACCTGTGGCCGGTGGTCACGCAGACGGCCCGCACCACGGTCAACCTGTTCACGATCATCGCGGGCGCCGTGCTGCTGTCGAAGGTGCTGACCTTTCTCAATGCACCCCAATTGATCTTCGGTTTCATCGAGGCCTATCACCTGAACGGCTGGGAGTTCCTGGTGGTGGTCAGCGGCATCATGTTCCTGCTGGGCATGTTCATGGAGGCCGTGTCGCTCAATGTCATGACCACGCCGATCCTCGCGCCCATCGCGATGAAGCTCGGGGTGGATCCCGTGCACTACGGCATCGTGCTGATCTTCAACATCGAGATCGCGCTCATCACGCCGCCGGTCGGTCTGAACCTTTTCGTGCTGGCCGGTGCGGCCAAGGTGCCGCTGGACAGCATCTTCCGTGAGGTGCTGCCGTTCGTCGCCATCCTGCTCGCGCTGCTGATCGTGGTCATTCTCGTGCCCGCCCTCTCGCTCTGGCTGCCCGACCTCATACTGCCTTCCACGTGAACGCGATGCGTCGCCCCCTCTCCGCCTACACCGTCCTGGATCTCACGAACGTGCTCGCCGGTCCGTTCTGCGGGCACCAGCTCGCCCACATGGGCGCGCGCGTGATCAAGATCGAGTCCCCCGACGGCGGCGACCTGGCACGCCAGCTCGGCGCGGACGCGCAACTCAACGCCCGCCACATGGGCGTGTCGTTCCTGGCGCAGAACGCGGGCAAGGAGTCGGTCGTGCTCGACCTGAAGGATCCGGCGCACAAGGCCGCCTTCCTCGCGCTCGTGGCGCGCGCCGACGTGCTGGTCGAGAACTTCCGCCCGGGCGTGATGGCGCGGCTGGGCCTGGCCTACGAGCATCTGCGCACGGTGAACGACGATCTCGTGTACTGCGCCATCTCCGGCTTCGGCCAGAGCGGGCCCATGGCCCACGCGCCGGCCTACGACCAGATCATCCAGGGCATGTCCGGCGTGATGGCCATCACCGGCACGACGGAGTCGGGGCCGCTGCGCGTGGGGTTTCCGGTGGCCGACACCTTGGGCGGCCTGACCGGCGCTTTCGCCATCGCCGCTGCGCTGGCCGCCCCGAAGGGCTCGCGCGGCGTCTTCATCGACGTGTCCATGCTCGAAGCCACGCTGGCGACCATGGGCTGGGCTGTCTCGAACGCGCTGGTGGCCCAGGTGCACGCCACGCGGGCGGGCAACGAGAACATGACGGCCTCCCCTTCGGGTGCATTCCGCACGTCCGACGGCCTGTTGAACATCGCGGCCAACAAGCAGGAGCAGTTCGAGGCGCTCATGCACGAGATCGGGCGCGAGGACCTGGTGTCCGACGCGCGCTTCGCACACCGCGAGGCACGCCTGGCACACCGTCGCGAGTTGACCGCGTTGATCGAAGAGCGGCTCGCCGCGAACACCGCGCGGCACTGGTCGCAGGCGCTCGTCGCGCGCGGCGTGCCCGCCGGCGAGGTGTGGGATCTGGACACCGTGCTGTCATCGCCGCTCCTGCACGAACGCGGCTTCATCGAGCGCTTCGAGAACGTGCCCGGCGTCGAGCGCGACGTGAGCGTGGCAAGCGGCGGCTACAAGCTCGACGGCGAGGCGCCGCGCGTGGACGCTCCACCGCCGCAACTCGGGGAGCACACTTCGCGCGTCCTCGCCGAATTCGGCATCGACGCGGCGACTCTGGCAAGGAAGAGACCATGACCGATGCGAAGACGATCGAGCGCGAGGTTGCCGACTACTGGCGCACTTCCATCATCGACATGGCACCCGGACGGATCGCGTTCCGCGGGGTGCCGATCCAGGACCTGATCGGGCATGTCACGTTCCCCGAGATGATCTGGCGCATGGTGCGCACCGACCGGCCCACGCCCGCACAGGCGAGGCTGCTCGAATGCGCGCTGGTCGCCGCGGTCGACCATGGTCCGCAGGCACCGTCGATCGCGATCTCGCGCATGGCCGTCACCTGCGGGCTGCCGCTCAACGGTGCCATCGCGTCGGCGGTGAACACGCTGGACGACGTCCATGGCGGCGCGGGCGAGCAGGCGGTCGAGCTCTACCTGGACATCGCGCGGCGCGAAGACGGCGGTGCGGCGCCCGAGGAAGCGGTGGCCGACGGCCTGGCCGGCTTTCGCGCACGGCACGGCAAGTTCATCTCGGGCTTCGGGCATCGCTTTCACAAGCCGGTCGATCCGCGCGCCCCGCGACTCATGGCCTGCGTCGAGGAAGCCCGGCTTGCCGGCGCGGTGTCCGGACGCTTCGCACGCATCGGCCAGGCGGTGGAGAAGGCACTGCACGCCGCGAAGGGGCAGCCCGTGCCGATGAACATCGACGGCGCCACGGCCGTCATCTATGCGGAGCTCGGATTCGCGCCCGCACTCGCGCGCGGCCTGTTCTGCCTGTCGCGTTCGGTGGGCATCCTGGCGCATGCCTGGGAACAGATGCAGCAAGGCGGCCGCAACAAGGGGCCCACGCCCAAGCGCTTCCTGTTCACCTACGAGCCCGCGCCCGAAGCTGCGCGCGAACCGGGGACCGGCCAGGCATGAGCTGGTTTCCCGCGCCGAAGGACGTGCCCACGCGCGTGTGGGCACGTCTGCCCGATGAGATGCGCATGCCACGCACCACGGCATGGTCGAAGGCGAACAAGGCCGGCGCGGCCATCGACAGCTTCCTGGAAGGCCCGTGCTTCGACGCCGACGGACGGCTGGTGCTCACCGACATTCCCAACGGGCGCATCCTGCGCATCGACCCGGACGGCACGCACTGGGAGGAAGTGGCGCGCTACGAGGGCTGGCCCAACGGGCTCAAGGTGCGTGCCGACGGCCGCTATCTGGTCGCGGACTATCGTCGCGGGCTGTTGCAGATCGACCCCGCCGATGGCGCGGTCCATGACGTGCTCGCCACCGTGCGCAGCGAAAGCTTCAAGGGCCTGAACGACCTATGCATTTCAAGCGGTGGAGACGTCTACTTCACCGATCAGGGACAGACCGGACTGCAGGACCCCACCGGCCGCGTCTACCGCCTCACCGCCGGCGGCAGCCTGCATTGCCTGATCGACACCTGCCCGAGTCCGAACGGCGTGGTCCTGGACCACGGCGGGCAATTCGCCTTCGTGGCGCTGACGCGCGCATGCCAGGTGTGGCGGCTGCCCGTCACTGCCGATGCCGGCGTCTCCAAGGCGCAGATGTTCTGCCAGTTGCCCGGTGGCGTGAGCGGCCCCGACGGCCTGGCGACCGACCGCGAGGACGGCGTGCTCGTGGCCAACCCCGGGCACGGCTGCGTCTGGCGCCTGGATCGCCATGGCGTGCCGACGCATCGCATCGTCTCGTGCGCAGGCAGGACGCTCACCAACCTGTGCTTCGGCGGCCGCGACAAGTCGCTCGTGTTCGTGACCGATTCGCAGACAGGACAGATCCTGGTCGCCGATGCTCCGTTCCCGGGCTGGCCGTGATCGTGTCCGTCTCCGCGCCGCATGGTCGATGTCTCGTGCGGCCAGACGCATTCATGCCGTCAGCAGCAGGCCTTCATGCGGCATCAGGATCGTGTCGGGCTTCGGCGCTTCGTGTCTGGACGCGGCGGTGGACAGCCAGGAGGATGCATGCGCCACGTCCGACGCGAGCGCCTGCGGCAGCGGGGCCGCGGTGTCTGCAAAGTTGAGCGCGACCACCACGCGGTCCGTTCCATGCACCCTGGCGTAGACCAGCACGTCTGCATGCACCCCGAGCGGCACGTAGGTCCCCGCATGCAGCGCGGGATGCGCACGGCGCAACGCCAGCAGGCGGCCATACAGCCGAAGCATCGACGCGGGATCTCGTTGCTGCGCCTGCACGTTGCACGTGCGCGCGTCTTCGCCCAGGCGCAGCCAGGGGCGTGAGGTGCTGAAGCCGGCATTCGGCGCGTCGTTCCAGGGCATCGGCGTGCGCTGCGGATCGCGCCCGAGGCCCTTGCCGGGCTCGTTCCTCTCGAAAGGGTCCTGCACCTCGGACGGCGGGATCGGCACGTCGGTCATGCCCAGCTCGTCGCCGTAGTAGAGCGTCGGCGTGCCGCGCAGCGTGAGCAGCAGCATGGCCGCCAGGCGTGCCCCGTCGGGGCCGACGCGGCTCGCGATGCGCGGCTTGTCGTGGTTGCCCAGCACCCAGTTCGGCGCGGCGCCGGGCGGCAGGGCGTGCTCATAGTCGCGCACCAGGTGATCGATGGCCGAGGCCTCCCAGTGCGCGCCGATCAGGTGGAAGTTGAACGGGAGCTGGGCGCCTTCGAGCACCCCTTCCGGCCGATGGCCGTAGTAGGCCATGAGCTGCTGGATCGGCAGGTAGGTCTCGCCGATGAGCAGGCGATCCGAGCGTTCGTCGCCGAATTCGTGCAGCACCTGCCGCATCTCCACCACGATCTCCTGCACCTCGGGCTGGTCGATGGTGTGCAGGGGCAGCAGCCGGTGCGACGGGTCGCCGCCGGCCACGAACTGCGGATTCGGCGGGTTGTCGCGAAACTGCGCGTCCTTGATCAGGTGGTAGATCACGTCCACGCGGAATCCGTCGACGCCGCGTCGCAGCCAGAAGCGCATCACGTCGTACATGGCGGCGCGCACTGCCGGGTTGCGCCAGTTCAGGTCGGGCTGTTCCTTGAGGAAGGCGTGCGCGTAGTACTGGCCTGTCGCGGCATCGAAGGTCCAAGCGGGGCCGCCGAAATTGCTCAGCCAGTTGTTCGGAGGGCCGCCGTCGGGCGCCGGATCCCGCCAGAGGTACCAGTCGCGCCTCGGGTCGTCGCGGCTGCGTCGGCTCTGCATGAACCACGGGTGCCGGTCGGAGGTGTGATTGGGCACGAAGTCGAGGATCAGCCTGAGTCCGATGCGGTGCGCCTCGGCAAGCACGGCGTCGAAGTCCTGGAGCGTCCCGAAACGCGGATCGATGTCGCAGTAGTCGGCCACGTCGTAGCCGAAGTCGGCCATCGGCGACGGGTAGATCGGAGAGATCCACAGCGCGTCGGCGCCGAGCGACGCCACGTAGTCGAGCCGCCGTCGAATGCCTTGCAGGTCGCCGATGCCGTCACCGTTGCTGTCCTGGAACGAGCGCGGATAGACCTGGTAGATGACCCCATGCCTCCACCACGTGTCGGGCGTCGCGCCGCTGTCCGCGCGTCCAGCCACCGACCCGGGTGCGTCGCTTGCCAAGGCGGTGGGATCCGCCGCCTGGACCTCGTTGGCGGCATACTGCCGCGAAGCGCTCGTTCGAACCATGATCAAGGACCTCTGGTACAAGAATGCCGTCATGTACTGCCTGTCGGTGGACAGGTACATGGACGCGAATGGAGACGGCTGCGGCGACTTCGAGGGTCTCGCGCGCCGTCTCGACTATCTTGATGGTTTGGGCATCACCACGCTGTGGCTGATGCCGTTCCAGACCTCGCCGCGCCGCGACAACGGGTACGACGTGTCCGACTACTACAGCGTCGACGAGCGCTTCGGCACGCTCGGCGACTTCGTCGAATTCACGCACGGTGCCAAGCAGCGCGGCATGCGCGTGCTGATCGACCTGGTCGTGAACCACACGTCCGACCAGCATCCGTGGTTCCAGTCGGCGCGCTCGGATCCGAACTCGAAGTACCGTGACTGGTACGTGTGGTCGGACAAGCTTCCCGCCAACCATGCGGACGGCATCGTGTTCCCGGGTGTGCAGAAGTCGACCTGGACCTTCGACAAGAAAGCGCGGGCCTGGTACTTCCATCGCTTCTACGAATTCCAGCCCGATCTGAACACGTCCAACCCGCACGTGCAGGCCGAGATCCTCAAGATCATGGGCTTCTGGACCCAGCTCGGCGTGTCGGGCTTCCGCATGGATGCCGTCCCGTTCGTCATCTCCATCAAGTCGCCCGACGAGACCAAGCCCAGGCTGCAATTCGACATGCTTCGCAGCTTTCGGGAGTTGCTGCAATGGCGGCAGGGCGACGCCATCATCCTCGGCGAAGCCAACGTGCTCCCCAAGGACGACCTGCGCTACTTCGGCGATGCGGGCGAACGGCTGCACATGATGTTCAACTTCCAGGTGAACCAGGGGCTCTTCTATGCCCTGGCCACTGCCGACACGCGGCCGTTGCTCAAGACGATGGCGACCACCAAGCCGCGCCCGCCGACATCGCAATGGGCCATGTTCCTGCGCAACCATGACGAGCTCGACCTGGGGCGGCTCACACCGGCGCAGCGCCAGCGGGTGTTCGACGCCTTCGCGCCCGACGAGGACATGCGGCTGTACCAGCGCGGCATACGGCGGCGCCTGCCCGGCATGCTCGGCAGCGACCGCCGCCGGCTCGAGCTCGCCTACAGCCTCATGCTCACGTTGCCGGGCACGCCGGTCATTCGCTACGGGGACGAAATCGCGATGGGCGACGACCTGAGCCTGCCCGAACGCGAGTGCACGCGCACCGCCATGCAATGGTCCACCGAGCCGCACGGCGGCTTCACCAGCGCCGAGAAACCCTGCGTGCCGGTGATCTCGCAAGGGCCGTACGGCTTCGAACATGTCAACGTGGCCGCGCAGCGGCGCGATCCGAACTCCATGCTGAACTGGATGGAGCGCCTCATCCGCATGCGCAAGGAGGTGCCCGAGATCGGCTGGGGCGACTACGAAGTGATCCCGGTGGACAACCGGGCGATCCTGATCGTTCGCTACGTGTGGCGCAACAACGCCGTGCTGTTCGTCCACAACTTCGACGGTGAGCCCTGCGAGGTGACGTTCGAGGCCCAGGAATCGCATGGACGCAGCGGCGTGCTGGTGAACCTGCTGTCGGAAGATCACAGCCGCGCCGACGACGGCGGCAAGCACGTCGTGCTGATGGAGCCGTACGGATACCGCTGGTATCGGGTCGGCGGGCTGGACTATCTGCTCGAACGCACCGAGATCTGATCGGCGCGGCGGCATGGGCACCTAATGCAGCACGGTGGTGAACACCGCCGCATTCACGCCGGCCGGGGCGAGGTCCTGCTGGTCGTTCGGCGTGATCGTCAATGCACCGAGCGTCGTGGGCAATGAGATGGGCACGTGGCATGTGCTGCCCGGCGCGCCCTGGCCGGGCGACCCGTTGAAGCCCGCGCACGACAGCGCCCAATCGGCGCTGGCCGTGTAGTTGCTTTTCAGGTCGGTCTGCGGGGCCCTGAATTGCGCATACGGATAGGCCACTTCGACGCCGTGGTTCGGGAACGCGGGATCCGTCGGCAGCGCGCCCCGGCAGCCGAAGCCGACACCGCCGTTGCCGTTGTCCACGCTCACGAACACGCCCGCGGCAGGCAGGAACGTGGCCTGCGCGATCGTTGCGTGCGTCGCCGCGTCTTCGACGGTGATCGTGCCCGTTCCCGCGACGATCTCGAAGCCGACGCCATTGCCCACCGACGGGTTCGACCTCGGCACGAAATAGGCGACCACGTCGCTGGTGTTGCCCGAGAACGTGAAGACCAGGTTGACGTTGCGATGAAGCGCCTGCGGATCGCTGCCTCCGAAAGACACATTGCCCAGCTGGCCCGCAGGCCAGCCCGGCGAGAAGTTGAAGATGGTTTCGGTGTAGGTGACCGGCCGGCCCGGGCCGTTCGCCACCTGGAAACTACGCGACGCGGTCCGGGCCGAGAACGACTGGCTCAGCGCATCCCAGAGCCTCGCATCGACCCGAATCGTGTGCGCGCCCTGCGCAAGGCCGAGACTGGCCGTGGCATGAGCGTCGGCCGACAGGCTCGGCACGGCGAACTGGCTCGACACGTCGCTCTCGCCCGCGCCCGGATCGACGACGACGCGAAGGCTGTTGGCTTGCATCTGCGCATTCCAGAACACGTCGGCCGGGACGGGTGAAGACACCGTAGCGCCTGAGGCAGGTGCCAGCACGCTGATGCTCGCGCAGCCCCCGAGCATCGAAGCAATGGCCAGGTAGCCGATGTGCAGCAGTTTGTTCACGAATGATCCTCCCTTGGGTGATGCATGCGGGTTCGCGCTCGCCACTGCCGAGACGCCACGTTCGTTGATGAAAGTCAAGGTGGCCGCGTCGCGGCGGAAGTAGTTTGCATGCATGTCGGGCAGACGTCGCGCTGTCCACGACGCGCATCTGCTCGACGCCCCGACGAGGAGAGTTCGATGCGTACCCAAGCATGGTTCCGAGCGGCGCATGCCTGCCTGCCTGCGATCGCCGCAATGGCTGCGTTCTCGATGGTCAGCGAGGCGGCGGCCCAGCACCGCGAGCGGCATGGCAAGGCAGTGGTCGATGCCGTCTGCGCGCCGTGCCACGCGACCGGCAAGAACGATGCGCCGCGCATCGGCGACGAAAAGGCCTGGTCCGCCCGCTCGGCACAGGGGCTGACCGCGCTCACCGATCATGCCCTCAAGGGCATCCGCAACATGCCGGCCCACGGAGGCAATCCGGGCGTGAGCGACATCGAGATCGCACGCGCGATCACGTACATGGTCAATCAATCGGGCGGGCACTGGGTCGAACCGATCAGCGGCGCGTCGCCGGCGGTCGCGCGCACCAGCGAAACGATCGTGAAAACCCAATGTGCCCAGTGTCACGAGGCCGGCTTGAACGGCGCGCCGAAGATCGGCGATCAGGCGGCTTGGATTCCGCGACTGAAGACCGGCCTCGATGCGCTGGTCGCTTCCGCGATCCACGGCCACGGGCCGATGCCCGCGCGCGGCGGCCTGCCCGACCTGAGCGACGCGGAGATCCGAGGCGCGATCATCTACATGTTCAACAATGGCACTCCCCAGGCAGCCGCGCCTGAACCGGCCCCGCCGGACGACCCGCACCACAAGATCATTGCGGGCACGGACATCTACTTCGGCATGATGTCGGCCGCGGCGATCCGGGAAGAACAGGACCCCGCCCATCCGCGCGCCGAGCCGGCGATCCCGAAGGGCAAGGGCTACTACCACGTGAACATCTCGCTGGTCGACCATGGGACGACGGTGCCGGTCACCGACGCGCAGGTGCAGGTGCGAGTGTCCGACGGCATGAGCACGCAGACCAAGGACCTCGGCCTGTTCGCCGTCAACAACACCGTGAGCTACGGCAACTACTTCCGGTTCGACAGCGGCAACGCCTACAACATCACGGCCGAGATCCATCGTCCGGGCGTGCCCGGGCGAATCGAGGCCAGATTCGAGTTCAGGGCGCCCTAGCGCCTGGCGCGAGAGGCCATGGCGGCGTGCGGCGTTCATCGCGCCGCACGCACGCGGATCAATGCGGATTCATGCGCAGCGGCCGCGCGGCGAAGGCGTGGAGGTCGCGCTGCATGAACGCGAGGCCCGCATCGGTGATCGAGGCGCATCCGACACTCGACTCCCATCCGCTCGCGTGGATGGCGCCCAGTTCATGAAGCAATCTCAGGTGCTTGTGGAGCGCTTGCGGCTCGCAGCGGATTTCGTCTGCCAGCGCCGACAGTTTCATGGATGTGGGGTACGCGTCGGCCAAGGTGCCGAGAAGCGCCCGCGTCAAGTCGGAGGACTGCATACTCTCCCTCTCGCATGCCAGGCGCTCGAAGTTACGCTGCCCGGAAAACTGACTGCCTCCGGACTTTCCCGCAGTGCCATCGCGTCCTTGTATCTTTGTGTGAGCACGAGCGGACGACGCTCGCCGCGCTCGTGCCGCCGACGGCCTGGGCTTCAGCCCACCTCGATGACGAGCGACGGATCGAACCGCATGTTCTCGACCACCCCCGCCGGCGCATAGCCGCGCGGATTGGCCACCACGCGCGTGGCACCGATGCGGTAGTCGAAGGTGTCGTGCGTGTGGCCATGCAGCCAGAGCTCGGGCTGCCAGCGCCCGATCTGCGCGTCGAGGTCGCTCACGAAGCATGGGTTGATGAGCGAGCCGGCGAACCTCGGGTGGATGCTCTTCGCCGACGGCGCGAAATGCGTGACGACGACGGTCGGTCCGTCATGCGGTTGCGCGAACATGCGTTCGAGCCAGGCGACGGATTCGTCGAACAATTGCCGCGCCATCGAAGGCGTCAGGAGCGGCGCTCCCCCGGGGCGCGTGTGGATGCGGCTGAAATCGCGGACCGACTCGACGGCCAGTTTCAGGCCCTGCTCCCGCTCCTGGGGGTCCGTGCACAGGCGATGGTCGGACCAGAGCGTGCAGCCCAGGAAGCGCACGCCGGCGTAGACCCATTCGTCGCATTCGAGCACGCGCACGCAGCTGCCTTGCGCGCGTGCACGCAGCCGCTCATGGGTGGTGACGAGGTCCGATCCGTAGAACTCGTGGTTTCCGGCGACGAACACGGTCGGTCGATCGAGCGGGCGCGCCCATTCGATGGCCGCGTCCGGCCGCCCGAGATCGCCCGCGAGCACGACGACGTCGGCGCGGGTCTCGGGCAGGTCCAGCGGGTGCAAGGACAAGTGCAGGTCCGACAGGAGCAGGATCTTCATGTGTCGATTCGATGCAGCCGGTACGCGGCTGGTTCGCCACATTCTCCGGAAATTTCGGTGACGCGGCGTGCCCGCAGCACGCCTCATGCGAACAAGGCGCCCTTCTCCTTCAGCAACGCCTGCAGCACGGAGCGATGGCAGTGATTCTCGTTCTCGCAATAGCAGCCGACCGAGAAGTTCGAATGGCGCGACAGCGCAGCCAGCAGCTCGATGGCGTGCGCCGCATCCGGGCTTGCCATCTCGGAACGGTACTTTCTGATGAATGCGCTCCACTGCGCGGGCGTCTCGGCCTCCAGTCCGAGCTTCATGGTCGGCGCACTGGGCGCCAGGTTCGGGAACCACACGTCGTACCAGTCCTGCCTGGAAAATTCCGCCCTCGCCACGCCACGCGGCGGCCGGCGCACCGTGCCGATTCGAAGGCCTTCTTCGGGATGCCTCGCGGTACCGAGGCGGACGACACGAACGACCATGGCATCTCCGGGAATCCCTGGGCATTGCAGTGTGCGTGCGCGGCACGGCACACGCAAGGCGCCGATGCCTGCCTATCCGTCGGATCCGGCACGCCGGCGCACGGCGCAGGCGCGGCACAGGCAGGCGATGCCGCGAAGCGCGGGAGGCACCTCTGCCAGCACCTGCGGATCGATGCTCACGCGAGTGCACCAGCATTCGACCTCGAATGAGCCGGCGGCGGCCGGGGCGCATTCGTTGGCACTGCCGCACAGCGGACAGGTGCGCCGCGGCTGAGGAACGTCCAGTCGGCTCGTCGTCATCGCAGCGCCTCCTGCACGACAGACAGGGGCGTTCTGGGCACGATCGGCTCGCTGCGCTGCCGCGCCGGCCAACGACGCGCATGCACACACGTCATCTGTCTTCGGCGCGAGCGAGCGCAAGCGCTGCCGCCACAGCGAAGCCGATCAGCAGGATCCACTTCAGCACCGAGCATGAACCCGACACGACATAGGGCAGGACGACGCCGAACCGCGGCATGGCGGTGAGCCATCCATGGAGCAGGTCTTCCACGGCATCGAACAACGCGGCAAGGGGAAGCATCCAGCGAACGATCTCGCGCAGCCACTTCGGAACGCCCTGGAAGAGCCGCGTCCGGGACACGAGCGACCAGCCGAACACGCCGTAGCAGACCAGGAGGACGAAGTCGCAGGGCAGGTGTGCACGATAGCGCTCGAGATCGCCGGGGGACCATGAATGGATCACCGCGGCAAAGGCCGCCGGGCTGAAGGTGAGTTGCAGTGCCAGGGGGCCTGGCCGCAGCGGCGCCAGATACCAGGCCATGCCGACGAAGATCGAAAGGGCGGCAACGCCCGTGAACCAGACGACGCGCAAATCCTGGACCTCCTCCAGACGAGAGCACTTCACGAACCCGCACGTTCCGGCAGGCTTCACGGCCCGTGCTCGACGGCCAGACCCAGCTCCTGCCCGTGGGCGATCTCGAGCGTGTGTCCGTCCGGATCCTTCAGCAGCGCCCAATAGCCGACCGGCGGGCCGCTGTCCTCGGCGGCCCGGATCAGGCAGCCGCGCTCGTGCGCCAGCGTGCACAGCCGGTCGACCTCCTCGCGGGAAGCCACGCCGACGCCGAGATGCGCGTAAGGCAGCAGCGGCTTGATCTCGCCGGCGGTTTCCATGAGCACGATGGCGAACGGGCGCGTGCGGTCGCTGACCCATGCGACGCTGTGCCGGCGATGCACCACGCTCATGCCCGCAAAGCATTCGTAGAAGGCCAAGCTGGCTTCGAGCGACCGCACGGGCAGCGCGATGTGGGTGAAACCGATGTCAGACATGAGAGTGCACGCAACGACGGGTCATTCGATGTGAGCCTCGCGAAGCATCAGCAGTTCATCGGATTCGATGGGATCGCCCGACAGCGCCCCAGGCGGAGCCTGGACGAACCCGAGCCTGCGCAGAAGACGCAACGAGCGCTGGTTGCTCCGCTTGAGCACGGCAGAGAACGAATTCACGTCGTGATTTTCCACTAGCTCGCCGAGCATGGCCGCCACGGCCTGGTGCGCCAGACCCTTGCCCCAATGCACGGACGACAGCACATACGCGATCATGGCCTGGCGATTCGGATGCACGGTGGCTTGAACATACCCGATGAATTCGCCCGACGGAAGGCGAATCACCCAGTTCAGCCAGGCTTGCGTTCCGTGTCGGGAGCGCCTCGTCTCCAGCCTGGCAAAGCGCTCGCGCAGCGACTGCACGGACACGGGAGGTTCGTTCTCGTGTTCGTACAGCGCCGGATCGCTGAGCACGACGAACATGGCCTCGGCGTGCGCGGCGACCTGGGGTTCCAGGACGAAGCCTTCGGTTTCGATCGTGCGCATGAGCGACCCCGGCAACGATGCAAGGTCCCCGGCCTCACTGGTTTGGGCTCGTCGCCGTGAGTGCATCGCGGCGCTAGCCTTGGACGGCGGCTTCGACGAGCCTGGCCATCAGCGTGAGCGACTCCTGCCACCCAAGGTAGCAGGCCTCCACGGGGATGGCGCCCGGAATGCCTTCCTGCACGATCTGCACGTCGGTTCCGCATGACACCGCGACCAGCGAGACGGTCGTCTGCATCTGGCCAGGCAGGTGGGGGTCGTCGAACTCGTTGGTGTAGCGAATGAGTTTGCCAGGCTCGAGCTCGATGTATTTCCCGCCGAACGCATGACTGTGGCCGCTCGTGAAATTGGTGAACGACATCTTGTACGTGCCGCCGACCTTCGCGTCCAGATGAAACACCTTGCCGGTGAAGCCGTCGGGCGGCAGCCACTTGGCCATGGCGTCGGCATCGAGAAACGCGCGATAGATCCGCTCAGCGGGAGCCCGCAGCACACGGTGAAGTCGAACGGTGTTCGTGGTCATGATCTTGTCAGTTGCAGAGGAAGGCCCTCTGTGCGCACGACGATTGGACGCGGCGGACATCGACATGTCCAAGGCCGTGAAAACCCTGAGTCGCCGGAAGGGCAGGCCACCGGCAACACGCGCTGCAAGGGGCTTTCGAGTCACCCGTGCAGCAGCTCGGCGAGGAAGGCGCGCGTCCTTTCGTGCCCTGGCGAGGCGAAGAACGCCTGCGGCGCGGCAATTTCGAGGATCTGGCCGTCGTCCATGAACACCACCCGGTCAGCCACCTGGCGGGCAAAGCCCATTTCATGGGTGACGCAGATCATCGTCATGCCGTCTTCCGCCAGCGCCACCATCGTGTCGAGGACCTCCTTGACCATCTCCGGGTCGAGTGCGGAGGTGGGCTCGTCGAACAGCATCAGCGAAGGCCGCAGGCACAGGGCCCGCGCGATCGCGACCCGCTGCTGCTGGCCGCCGGACAACTGGGCGGGGTATTTCGCGGCATGCTCGGCCACCCTCACGCGAGAAAGCAGTTCCATGGCCATCGCCTTCGCGTCGGACGCGGAAAGCCGATGGTTCGACACGGGCGCGAGCGTGCAGTTGTCGAGGACAGTCATGTGCGGAAAGAGGTTGAACTCCTGGAACACCATGCCGACGTCGCGGCGAACGGCGAGCAGGTCGCCCTCCGGCGCCTCGGGACCGAGACGCACGCCGCAGACCTCGACCCGGCCGGCCTGGAACCCCTCGATGCCATTGACGCAGCGGATCAGCGACGATTTCCCCGAGCCGGACGGGCCGCAGATCACGACCCGCTCGCCCGCCGACACGTCGAGGCAGATGTCGCGCAGCGCGTGGTAGTGGCCGTACCACTTGTTCAGGCGATCGATGCGCAGGACGCCCGCGGCCGCATCCGACGCAGCACTCATCGGGCGCGCCCCCGGTCATGCGATGCCTGCAGGCGCGCGCTGTACCACGACATGGCCGAGCAGAACGCGAAATAGATGACTGCGACAAACAGGTAGACCTCCGTGCCGAATCCCTGCCACTGCGCATCGGCAGTGGCGCGCTTGGCGGCCGTCATCAGCTCGAAGATCCCAACCACCACCGCGATCGATGTCGCCTTGAAGAAGGCGATGAACACGTTCACCAGCGCGGGCAGCACCGCAAACAGGGCCTGCGGCAAGACGATGCGGGTCGTGATGACGTACGGGCTCAGCCCGAGCGCGACGGCCGCCTCGACCTGACCGCGAGGAACCGAGAGCAGTCCTCCGCGCACGACTTCGGCCAGGTATGCCGCGCTGAACAGCGCGAACGCGATCGTCACCCGCAACAGCTTCGAGACATCCATGCCCTGCGGCAGGAAAAGCGGGATCATCACGCTGGCCAGGAACAGCACCGCCAGCAAGGGCACGCTGCGGGTGAGCTCGATGAAGGCGACCGACAGCGACCTGCCCACGCCGCCCCGCCGCGAATGCCTCGCGAGCGCGAGCACGATCGCCAGTGGGAAGCCACCGGCGAGTCCGAGCGTCGCGAGGATGAGGGTCACGGGCAGGCCACCCCATTCGTCATCGGGCACGTAAGGCAGTCCCGGCACGCCGCCGTACATGACCACCGACAATGCCGCCAGCGCGGCCACCCATGCCAGCGGCAGTCGCCAGTTCCAAAGCCGCGGCAGCGTCGACAGGACATACATCGCGATCAGCAGAACGGTCGCCGCCGCGGGCCGCCATTGCTGGGCATACGGGTAGGTGCCGAACAGGATGAGGCGCAGCTTGTCACCCACGATGGCCCAGCACGCGCCCGAGCCGGGCGCGCGGCAGGCGGCCGGACCCTGTCCATTCGTGCTGAACACGGCCGTCAGCAACGCCCCAGTCCAGCAGCCGCCAGGCCAGCGCGCCGCACGCAATCGCCAACAGCACCGTGACAAGTCCCGATGCCGGGGAGCCGAAGAACATCGCCCTCGCCTTGCGCCGCCATCCGCCGGGCAGCGGCGGCGGCGGACCGGGCGGGATCCGGGTCTGCGCGACGTAGCTCATCGCGCTCCCCATCGCATGTTGCGGCGTTCCCATGCGTGCATGGCCGCGCTCACCAGCAGGCTCACCACGGCATAGAAGGCCATCACGATCGCCATGACCTCCACCGCCTGCCCGGTGTCGGTCAGCATCGTGTTGCTGATCGCCATGAAATCCTGGAAGCCCACCGCCACGGCGAGCGTCGTGTTCTTGAAGATGCCCACGTATTCGCTGGTCACGGGCGGAATGGCCACGCGAAGCGCCTGCGGCATCACCACCCGAAACAGCTTCGTGCGACGGGACAGCCCCAGCGCCGCGGTGGCTTCCCACTGGCCACGCGGCAGCGAACCGACCGACGCCCGCACGATCTCGGCGATGAAGGCGGCGGTGTACAGCGAGATGCCGGCGAAGAGTGCGAAGAACTCCGGCGACACGACCATGCCTGCCTTGACTTCGAAGCCGTCGACCATCGGTCGGATGAACGCGACGCCGCCGTCGGGACCGCTGCCCCACCATGCGGCGTAGATGCCGCGATTGGTGGCGAGCAGAAGATGCGCCCACGAACTCGCCTCGGAGGCGGGCGGCAACTGGAGGACGAGCCCGTACCAGAGGAAGACGTGCAGCAGCACCGGCACGTTGCGCATGACCTCCACATAGCCGGCGCACAGCCCACGGGCCAGTCCGTTCGACGACAGCCTGCCCAGCCCGACCACCAAGCCGATGACGGTAGCGGCAGCCATCGAGGCGATCGCCAGCTTGAGACTGTTGAGCGCGCCCGCGGCGAAGGCCTTCGCATAGGTGTCCACGCCCGCCTCGACCGTGAGCGGTGCGTCGCTCACCGGGGTGCGTGACGGCTCGAAGAGGAAGGCGAATCCCGTGTGGACGCCGCGCGCCTGCAGGTTGGCGCTGGTCACGTGGAACATCAGCAGCAGGACGCCGCCGAGCAAGGCGAATGCCAGCGCCTGGCGAGCACGCCGGCCCATGGAAAGCGGCGCGCCGGCATGGGCGGACGCCGCCCCCGCTGCAGCGGCGCCTGCGTCATGCCGATGCAAGTCCAGGCGATGCGGGCGGTCTCACTGCATCGGGAAGGCGTAGTGCAGTCCGCCCTGCGACGCCAGCCGGTTCGGGCCGCGCGGCATTCCGCTCGCGGCGAACGCGCGCTCCCACATCTCGCCGTAGTTTCCGACTTCCGCGATGACCTTCATGGCCCAGTCCTTGTCGAGCCCCATCGACGGGACCCAGGTCTCCTTCGACACCGAGCAGCCGCTTGACGGCGGGGTCGCTGGACGTGGTGAACGTCTTCACGTTGTGCGAGGTGATGCCCAGTTCCTCGGCCGCCACCATCGCGTTGTAGGTGTAGCGCACGATGTCGAGCCAGCGGTCGTCGCCCTTGCGCACTGCCCCGGCCAGCGGCTCGCGGCCATGGGTCTCCTGCAGCAGCATGTAGTCGTCCGCCTGCGCGCCCAATGTCGACTTGAAGCTGGCGATCGCCGAGACGTCGTGGAACATCACGTCGCAGCGCTTGGCGAGGAAGGCCTTGCGCATCTGCTCGCCCTCGGAGAACGGCACGGCCTTGTAACGGACCTTGATCGTGCCGAAATAGTCGGCGGCATTGGACTCGCCGGGACCGGCAAGCATGCACACGCTGGCGCCGTTGAGCTGCGACGTGGCCGTCACCTTGGATGCCTTCGGCACGAGAAAGCCCCAGGTGTCGTAGAAGTTGACCGCGGCGAACTGCACGCCCGACTTGGTCTCGCGCGTCATGGTCCAGGTGATGTTCGCGTACGCCACGTCGACCTCGCCCGACTGCACGGCCACCAGCCGCTGCGCTGGCGCCAGGCTGACGAATTTCACCTTGCTGCCGTCGCCGAAAATCGCCACCGCGATCGCTCGGCACGAATCTGCATCGATGCCGCGCATCACGCCCTTGCTGTCGGGCAGCGAGAAGTTGGGCGAGCTGCCGATCACGCCGCAGGTCAGGACACCGCGCGACTTCACCGCGGCGAGCGTCGGCGAAGTGGTCGCGGCGGGCGCCTGGGCCAGGGCGCTCGCGGTACAGGTTGCCGTGGCAGCAAATGCCAGCAGGCGAACCAGTGTGGAAAGCTGTCGCATCGATGTCTCCTCAGGGGTGGACGCCCAGTTCGACCAGTGCGTCGAGGCACCGGTCGATGTCTTCCGGGGTGTTGTAGAAGTGAGGCGACACGCGGATGCCCGGTCCGCGTGCCGAAACGCTGATGCCGCGCAGGGCCAGTTGCTCGCGCACGTGCTCGCCGTTCGCGCAGCGCAGCACGAAGATGCCGGCATGCTGCGCGGCAGGCGTGACCAGATCCAGCCCGCGGCGGGCCGCGCCTTCGATCAGGTAGGCGCCCAGTTCGCGCACACGTGAGTGGACGAGGTCCCACCCGATGCCGGCGAAGAAGTCGAGCGTGGCATCCAGGCCGTACATCCCGGGGACGTTGACATGCGCGTACTGCAGCTCGGCCTCGTCTTCCATGTTGGCATAGCCGCGGTACGCCGGCGTCATGGCCGCGCGTGCGCGCGCCGACGTGACGAGCACGCCGATGCCGAATCCCGAGAGCATCCACTTGAAGAACGAGGCGGCGTAGATGTCGACGCCGGACAGGTCGCTCGGGATGGCACCCAGCGCCTGGATGCCGTCGACCATCAGCAAGGCGTCGTGCTCGCGGCACCGTCGAGCCAGGCGTTCGAGATCGAGCGTCGTGCCGGTGCTCGAGTGGGTCTGCGACACCACGAGCACGCGCGTGCGGTCATCCAGCGCGGCGACGAGCGCCGCCTCTCGCTCGCGCTCCGACGGTATGGCCACCTTCACGACCTGCGCACCCTGGCGCCGGGCCGGATCCCAGATGCGCTCGACCGAGGGAAATTCGTCGTCGGCCAGCACGATGCGCGCGCCGGGCCGCAGGTGCAGGCTGTGTGCCGCGAGGTTGAGGCCCTCGGTCGTGTTGGAGACGAACGTCACGTCGTGCGGCGTGACCGCGAGCAGTGCCGCAAGCCGCGCACGCACCCGCTGCGTCATGGCGAGCCATTGCGGCCGCGCATCGAAGCCGCGGCTCTTGACCTCGTCATAGAAGCGCGAGACGGCTTGACCGTGCCCGTGCCAGGTCAGTCCCGCCGCGGCCGTGTCGAGGTAGATCCGCTCGCGAACATGCGGAAACGACTCGCGCAGCGCCTGGAGCTGGGTGGGCGTAGCGGCGGTGGCCATGTCCGTATGCGGTCGTCGTGACGCGTGTCGATAGGGTTGATCAACGGGCTGTCGAACTTGCTGCGGAACGACTCGCTGCTGATGACTTGCTGTTGAACGAGATGCTGTTGAACGACTTGTTGAACTATTCAACATCGTGTTTAGAATCGAATGTAGGCGGCACGCTTTGCGCGTGTCAAGCCGGGATTCAACGAGGGGAGACGCATGTCGTCACCGGAAGCGCGCCTGAAGGCGCTCGGCATCGAATTGCCGGAGGCTCCCAAGCCCGCGGCCAACTACGTCACCGCCTGCCGAAGCGGCAGCCTGGTCTTTCTTTCCGGACAGGGCCCGATCGTCGATGGCAAGGTCGTGTGGCAAGGACGCGTCGGGGCGGAGCTGAGCGAGGAAGATGGCTACCGGGCCGCCAGGCTGACCGTCCTGAACTCCCTGGCCATCCTGCGGCAGGAGCTCGGCTCGCTCGATGCAGTCACGCGCATCGTCAAGCTGCTGGCCTGGGTGCGCAGCGCCGAGGGTTTTCAGCGCCAGCACATGGTGGTCAACGGCGCATCCGACCTGCTCGTGGAAGTGTTCGGCCCTCGCGGTCGCCATGCACGCAGCGCCGTCGCCGCGCACGAGCTGCCCTTCGGCATCGCCGTGGAGATCGAGATGGTCGTGGAGGCGGCATCGCCAGCATGAAGGCCTCCGCTTCGCGCGCTTCCCGCTCCTCGGCAACGCGCCGCCTGCCGCCCGCGACGCAACTCGAGCGGCAGCAGCTGATGAAGGCGCTGCACCCGGTCGTTCAGATGCTCGGCACGATCGTCGGCGACCACATCGAGGTGGTCCTGCACGACCTCACGCGGCCCGAGCATTCGATCGTCGCCATTGCCCACGGTCATGTCTCGAACCGGCGGGTGGGCCAGTCGATCCTGAGCGGGCCGAAGGACGATCAGGCCTTCACGGCCGCCAAGAAGTCGCTGACGAAAGGCGGCGAGGCAGAACACTCGATCGTCGACGGCTATCCCACGCTCACGCGGTCCGGCCAGCGGCTGAAGTCCTCGACGGTCATCTTCCGCGACGCCGACGGCGAGCCCTATGCGGCCCTGTGCCTGAATGCCGACCTCTCGATCGTGGAGGCGGCCCATGCGTGGCTGGGGCGCCTGCTGCATTCGGACCGCGCCCCGCAGAAGGTGCTCGACGAGCCACCGGAGATGGACGCCCTGATGAACGAGATCATCTCCGATGCCGTTCGGCGCTTGCGCAAGCCGGTGAGCATGATGAACAAGCAGGAGAAGGTCCAGGCCGTGCAGGCGATGATGCAGCGCGGCCTGTTCATCGTCAAAGGTGGCGTCGAGCGCGCCGCAGCCGCCCTCGGGGTGACCCGCTTCACGATCTACAACTACCTCGAGGCCTTGCGGGCGCAAAGTCGCGACGACGCGGTCCAGGCGGTCGCGACGCCGCGCGCGGCGACTTCGGCCAGGCGACACCCATCGAGCAAAGTCGGCGTCAGGAAAAGGGCCTGAGCCCGCGAGCATGGCGAGCCGGTCATCGGTCGCGGCGCCTGCGGCCTGGGCGGATCGGCCGCTTCGCATGCGCGGCGGGTGTGGCACACGCCACAGTCTGCCGGGAACGGCCGCGATAGACTCGCCGCCATGCGGCCAGCCGGCGATTCATGGCATGGCCAGAGGACTCAACCCCTGAATCATGCTTAGCCTGGCCCGACTCACGCTGCGCCGCGCCAGGGAGGAGCGCCTGCCCCAGGTCGCGGGCAGCCTGACGCTCACCACGGTGCTGTCCATCGTGCCGATCCTGGCGGTGGGCTTCGCCCTGTTCGCGCGCGTACGCGCGTTCCGGCGATTCGGCAGGGCGATCGAGAACGACCTGCTCAAGCCGCTGCTGCCGCACGAGATCGCGCAGCCAGTGCTCAAGCACGTGACGCGGTTCGCCGAGAACGCGGGCAGCCTGACGTGGGTCAGTTCGCTGTTCGTCCTCGTGACGGCGATGGCCATGCTGCTCACGGTCGAGAATGCCTTCAACCGGATCTGGCGGGTCAGGACAGGCAGGCCGATCGTCAAGCGCCTCGGCCTGTACCTCGCGCTGCTGGCCGTGGGGCCGGCGGCCGTCGGTGCCAGTCTGTGCGCCACCTCGTATCTGGCGAGCGCCTCTGCGGGCCTCGTGGGCGCGTTGCCATCGTCGGTCAGTCTGGCGATGACGCTGGGCCAGGTGTGCCTGATGGCGCTCGGATCGGCGACGCTGTTCTACGTTCTGCCGAATGCGAAGGTCCGTCGGCGCGATGCGCTCGTGGGCGGCCTGATCGCCGCCGTCGGATTCGAGCTTGGCAAGCGCGGCTTCGCTGCGTACCTTGTGACGGTCCCGACCTACAAGGCGGTCTACGGCGTCTTCGCGGCACTTCCCGCCTTCCTGCTGTGGGTCTATGTGTCGTGGATGGTGGCGCTGACGGCGGCCGTCGTCACCGCGAACCTGACGCGCGCGCAGCCGCGTGCGCGCGGCAGACAGGCCAGCGCCGCAGCAGCGCCCGCCACGCGCCGAACATGAAGAAACTGCTCATCGTCTATCACACCATGACCGGCGGCACCGGGCAGATGGCCCTTGCCGCGGCCGAGGGCGCGGCGGGCGAGGAGGGCGTCGAGACGGTCTTGCGAACCGCGCAGCAGGCCGGCCCGGCAGACCTTCTGGAGGCCAGCGGATACCTGTTCGCGACCCCCGAGAACCTGGCGGCCATGTCCGGCATGATGAAGGACTTCTTCGATCGGTCCTACTACGCCGCGCTCGAGCGCATCGACGGGCGGCCTTACGCGGCGATGGTGTGCGCAGGCAGCGACGGGCAGAACGCGATGAGGCAGATCGACCGCATCGCGACCGGCTGGAGACTCAACCGGGTGGCGCCGGGCCTGATCGTGTGCACGCACGCCCAGACGCCCGAGCGCATCCTTGCAGCGAAGACCGTGCCGCCCGAAGACCTGGCTCGCTGCCGTGAACTCGGCGCCGCTCTGGCCGCCGGATTGTCGCTGGGCGTGTTCTAGCTCCAGCGCCCTGCGCACTGCGCTGGCCGCCCCGGTGCACCGTCGTGGGCCGTCCCGGCACCTGCAGGCGCCAAAGCGGTGAACGAGATGGCGTCGTGAGACAGCCGCACGTGCCAGATCGCTGGCGCGGTCATTGCTAGCACTCCCGGCATTCAGGCCAACGTCGGTCTGGTAGACAACGCCGTCTTGCGTGCCCGACAAAGAGGCACGGAGCCGGCGTTTTCGCTTCACAGATCCCTTCACAACCCGAGGAGCATTCGTGGCTTACCTGATGCCTGCTGAATTCGTGACGAAGATGGTGGATGCCGGTGAATCCAAGATCTTCATGTCCACTCGCGACACCGTCATCCGCGCCTACATGGCCGGCGCGATCCTCGCGATGGCGGCGGCCTTCTCGGTCACCATCAACGTGCAGACGGGGCAGCCGCTGGTCGGCGCGGTGCTGTTTCCGGTCGGCTTCTGCCTGCTCTATCTGCTCGGCTTCGACCTGCTCACCGGCGTGTTCACGCTGTGTCCGCTCGCCGTGATCGACCGACGCCCCGGCGTGACCTGGGGCGGCGTCCTGCGCAACTGGGGGCTGGTCTTCGCCGGCAATTTCGCGGGCGCGCTGACGGTGGCGGTGATGATGGCCATCACCTTCACCTTCGCATTCACCACCGAGCCGAACATCGTCGGCCAGAAGATCGGTTCCATCGGCGAGAGCCGAACCCTCGGCTATGCCGCGCACGGTGCCGCGGGCATGCTCACGCTGTTCATTCGCGGCGTGCTGTGCAACTGGATGGTGTCCACCGGCGTGGTGGGCGCGATGGTGTCGACCAGCGTGTCCGGCAAGGTGCTCGCGATGTGGATGCCGATCATGCTGTTCTTCTACATGGGATTCGAGCACTCCGTGGTCAACATGTTCCTGTTTCCCTCGGGCCTGATGATGGGCGGCAAGTTCTCGATCATGGATTACTTCATCTGGAACGAGATCCCGACGGTGCTGGGCAACCTGCTCGGGGGCATCACCTTCGTGGGGCTGGCCCTGTACTCCACGCACGTGCGCACCGCCCCCAAGCGCGTGAGCGCCTGAGCGCGGGCGATGGCGGCGGCGCCGCAGTTCGTCCCTGTCCGACCCGCAAGGACGCCCGCCGCCAACGTTCACGGCGGGCTGAAGATCTCGGTCGGGCAATGGGCCGACAAGGGGCGAAAGAGCCTGCAGCAGGACCATCACGGCGCCTGCGTCCCCTCGCCGCCGGCCTTGTCCGTCAAGGGCGTGGCGCTGGCCGTTGCCGACGGCATCAGCAGCAGCGAGGTCAGCCAGGAGGCCAGTCGTTTTGCAGTCGACGGTTTCCTGGCCGACTACTACTGCACGCCGGACAGCTGGTCGGTGAAGACATCGGGCGAGCGGGTCATCACCGCCATCAATTCGTGGCTGCATGCGCAGACTCAGCGCAGCCGGTACCGGCACGCGCAGGACCGCGGCTACGTCTGCACCTTCAGCGCCCTGGTCCTGAAGGCGCACATGGCCTACGTCTTCCATGTCGGCGACACGCGGGTATACCGGCTCTGCGGAAACGACCTCGAGCAACTCACCATCGATCACCGCGTGGATGTCGGCGGCGGCCGCAGCTATCTGGGCCGCGCGCTCGGCGCGGACCAGCATGTCGACATCGACTTTCACGCGCTGCCGCTGGCCTGCGGCGACGCGTTCCTGATTGCCACGGACGGCGTGCACGAACACATCGACGCCCGTGACGTGACCGCCGCCGTGCTCACACACGCGGACGACCTCGACACCGCGGCACGGCTCATCGTCGAAGAGGCTCTGCGGCGCGGCAGCGGCGACAACCTGACGGCCCTGATCGTGCGCGTGGATGCGCTGCCCGACGCTGCGCCTGATCCGCGCGCAGACGAGCTCGCCCAACGGCTCGGCTCGCTCCGGATGCCGCCGCGGCTCGATGCGCGCATGTCCTTCGAGGGCTACACGATCCTGCGCGAACTGCACACGAGCCATCGCAGCTCGATCCATCTCGCACGCGATGACGCGACGGGCGAGACCGTGACGATCAAGACGCCCTCGACCGACCTGCGCAGCGACGCGGCCGGCATTGAACGCTTCATGCTCGAAGAGTGGGTCGCGCGGCGCATCGACAGCCCCCACGTGCTCAAGCCGCGTCCGCCCGAACGCGAACGACGCTTCATCTACATCGTCAACGAGTTCATCGACGGCCGCACGCTCGCCCAGTGGATGCTCGACCATCCGCGCCCCGACGTGGAGACGGTGCGCGGCATCATCGAGCAGGTCGCCAAGGGGCTGCGGGCCTTTCATCGGCTCGAGATGCTGCACCAGGATCTGCGCCCCGAGAACGTGATGGTCGATGCCCACGGCGTCGTGAAGATCATCGACTTCGGCGCCGTGCGAGTGGCCGGCCTGGAGGAAATGAACGCGCAGGAACGCACCGACATCCTCGGCACCTTGCAATACGCCGCTCCCGAATACTTCCTGGGCGAGGCCGCCTCACCGCGCTCGGACCAGTTCTCGCTGGGCGTGATCGCCTACCAGATGCTGTCGGGACGCTTGCCCTACGGCCCGCAGGTGCCGCGCCTGCGCACACGAGTCGCAGCGGCCAGGCTTCGATACCGTTCGGTGCTGCAGGCCGACCGTGACATCCCGGCATGGATCGACGGCGTGCTCATGAAGGCCGTGCATCCCGAACCTGCCAGGCGCTACGAGGCGCTGTCGGAATTCGTCCACGACCTTCGCCACCCGCGCCGCGAGTTCCTCCCCGGCGTCCACGTGCCCTGGGCACGGCGCAATCCCGTGGCGTTCTGGAGATCCATTTCTGCTGCGCTGACCGTCGTCGCGCTGGCTCTCGCGCACGCCCTGCTCAGGGCGCATTGACACACACCACCATGTTCCCCACCGGCCTCGGCCCGAACCGCAAGGAGACTCCGACATGAACCGCAACGATGTCACCGAAATGATCGTCATCGCCCGGATGAAGAAGGGCATGACATGGTCGGAACTGGCCAGCCTCGTCGGCCTGTCCAAGGAATGGACCACTGCCGCGCTGCTCGGGCAGATGGCCCTGACGGCCGAACAGGCCAAGGCGGTCGGCAAGGCACTGGACCTCGACGACGACGCGATCATGCTGCTCCAGCAAGTGCCGTACAAAGGATCCTTGCCCACGAGCGTGCCCACCGATCCGCTGATCTACCGCTTCCACGAACTCATCAGCGTGTATGGCACGACATTCAAGGCACTGATCCACGAGGAGTTCGGCGACGGCATCATGAGCGCGATCGACTTCGACCTCGACATCAGGCGCAAGCCCGACCCGAAGGGCGATCGCGTCCTCATCACGATGAGCGGCAAGTTCCTGCCTTACAAGACCTATTGAGCGCGGCGGCTCGATCCGCCTTTCGCATTCACCGCCGCGCGGCAGCGTACCTGCCATGCGTCGCTGCTCCAGGATGTCACCACGGGCGAGATCCGCACGGGCGTGGCTGCCCGCGCGTGCGGCGGCAGGTTGCGCGGACGGGAACAGTGGCATTGGCCCGGTCAGCGTCCGGGGCGGGGGAGGTCGCGTATGCTGATTTCCATCGACCATCCGTGCACGCACGAGAAAATGAGGACCTGACCATGCGTCATCAACCGCTCGGCCGAACCGGCCTGTTCGTCTCGGAACTTTGCCTGGGCACGATGACATTCGGCGGCAGCACAGGCATCTGGGGCCAGATCGGCAATCTGCAGCAATCGGACGCGGAGCGCCTCGTGGGCCAGGCCATCGATGCGGGAATCAACTTCATCGACACCGCCGACGTCTACTCCGGCGGCGCCTCGGAGCAGATCACCGGCCAGGCACTTCGAAACCTGAAGGTGCCTCGCGAGAACGTCGTCATCGCGACCAAGGTCTTCGGCGAGACCGGGCCGGGCGCGAACTCGCGCGGCACCTCGCGCGGCCACATCCTGGACGGCGTCAAGGCAAGCCTGAAGCGCCTGCAGCTCGACCACATCGACCTGTACCAGGTCCATGGCTTCGATCCCGCCACGCCTGTCGAGGAGACCGTGCGCGCGCTCGATCTGCTCGTGCGGCAGGGCCACGTGCGCTATGTCGGCGTGTCCAACTGGGCGGCCTGGCAGATCGTCAAGGCGCTCGGGATCGCCGAGCGCCTGGGGCTGTCGCGTTTCGAATCCCTGCAGGCCTACTACACGATTGCCGGGCGCGACCTCGAGCGCGAATTGATTCCGATGCTCAGAAGCGAAGGCGTCGGCCTGATGGTGTGGAGCCCATTGGCGGGAGGCCTGCTGAGCGGCAAGTACGGGCGCGACGCGTCGGCCGAGGCGGGCAGTCGCCGCACCACGTTCGATTTCCCGCCGGTCGATCGCGAGCGCGCCTATGGCTGCATCGACGCCATGCGGCCGATCGCCGAGGCGCGGGGTGTGTCCGTGGCGCAAGTGGCGCTTGCATGGCTGCTGCATCAGCCCCAGGTCACGAGCGTGATCGTCGGGGCCAAGCGCCCCGAGCAACTCGCCGACAACCTGGCGGCCACGCAATTGACCCTGACGCCCGCCGAACTGGCCACCCTGGACGACGCAAGCCGACTGCCGGCCGAATACCCCGGCTGGATGCTCGAGCGCCAGGGCGAGTTCCGGCGCAAGCAGCTGATGCAGGCGCGCCGTGAGTGAGACGTCGACGGACCGTCGTGCAAAGGAGTGCAATGTCATGAAGACACGAACCTTCCTGTCCTCGCCCGCGTCACTGCGAGCAAATCCTCCGCGGCGCTGTGTCAGATGGGGCTGGCTCCTCGCGGCGGCGCTGGCCTGGAGTCCACTGGCGCGCGCGGCGGAGTCCGCGGTCGTCGTGCCGGCGCCCGCGGTCGACCTGCCCGCGCCAACGGGCCAGATCACGCAGACAGCCGTACTGGCGGGCGGTTGCTTCTGGGGTGTGCAGGGCGTGTTCCAGCATGTGGCGGGCGTCAGGAATGCCGTCTCGGGCTATGCCGGCGGCAGCGCGAACACCGCCACGTACGAGCAGGTGAGCACAGGCCAGACCGGCCATGCCGAGTCCGTGCGCATCGTGTACGACCCTCAGAAGATCAGCTACGGCCGACTGCTGCAGATCTATTTCTCGGTGGTCCACGATCCGACCGAACTCGATCGGCAAGGCCCGGACAGCGGCACGCAATACCGGTCGACGATCTTCGCGGCAAACGCAGACCAGGCGCGCGTGGCGCACAGCTACATCGACCAGCTCAACCGTGCGAACACCTTCGGACGGCCGCTGGCCACGACGGTCGAAACGCTCAAGGGCTTCTATCCGGCCGAGGGCTACCACCAGGACTTCCTGACGCTGCATCCCCGCTACCCGTACATCGTCATCAACGACCTGCCGAAGGTCGAGAACCTGAAACGGCAGTTCCCCGCCGTGTACCGGGCGACGCCCGTGCTGGTCGGCGCGGCCAAATGAGCGCATGCGGTTTCTGAACACGCGTCGCGCCGCGACAGCGGCGCAAAGACGGCGGCGCAAAGACAGTGGGGCGGAATTGGCGACGCAGAGACAGCGCGGCCTTGCGACGGCGTGGGCTTCGATCCCGGAAATGCTCCAGGTGCGCAGGCGATTCAGCTCGACGGCGCCAGCTTGTCCTGCGTGTTCGTGTCGAAGTCGCTCGCGTCGTGGCGCTCGTGGAGCTGGCTGGACGGCTGGCCCCAGGTGCGGTTCACCATTCGGCCGCGCCTGACCGCGGGCCGCTGGGCAATGAGGTCCGTCCAGCGCAGGACATGCGTGTAGTCCTGGACCTGCAGGAACTCCCCCGCGTCATAGAGCTGCCCCTTGACGAGCGTTCCGTACCAGGGCCAGACCGCCATGTCGGCGATGGTGTAGTGGTCGCCTGCCAGGTACGGGCTCTGCGCGAGTCGCCGCTCGAGCACATCGAGCTGACGCTTGACCTCCATGGCGTATCGGTCGATGGCGTATTCGATCTTGTCCGGCGCATAGGCATAGAAGTGGCCGAAGCCGCCGCCGAGAAACGGCGCACTGCCCACCTGCCAGAACAGCCACGACAGGCACTCGGCGCGTTCGCCGGCCTCTTGCGGCAGGAAGGCACCGAACTTCTCGGCCAGGTACAGAAGGATCGCGCCTGACTCGAACACACGGATCGGCTGCGGGCCGCTGCGGTCCCACAACGCAGGGATCTTCGAGTTCGGATTGACGCCGACGAAGCCGCTGCCGAACTGTTCACCTTCGTTGATCCGCACCAGCCACGCGTCGTATTCGGCCCCGCGATGGCCGAGCGCCAGCAGTTCCTCGAGCATCACCGTGACCTTGACGCCGTTGGGCGTGGCGAGCGAATACAACTGCAGGGGATGTCGCCCGACCGGCAGCTCCTTCTCGTGCGTCGCACCGGCCACCGGACGATTGATGTTCGCGAAACGGCCGCCGCTTTCCTTGGTCCATGTCCAGACCTTCGCAGGCGTGTAGGGCGTCGGTGGATTCATTCGAGGAACTCCTGTGAGCGTGTCCATGCGAAGCCCGCATGGCAGTGCACCGACGAGTGTAAGGAGCTGCCGGCATCGGGCGCGCTTAGACTCTCCTCCTCTTCGGATCGTCGGGGCAGGACATGAGGACTTCTGCGCAACGCCGGCTCGCGGCCGGCCTCGGATTTGCCGTGCTCGTGGCGGCCTTTGCCGCCCGCGCCGCACTGGCGCAGGAACTGCCCGTGGCGCCGGTGCAGCCGGTCAGCGACACCTACTTCGGCACCACCGTGGTCGACGACTACCGCTACATGGAGAACCTGGACGATCCGCAGGTCAAGGCCTGGATGAAGGCTCAGGCGGACACCACGCGCCGGCGGCTCGATGCGCTGCCGGGCCGCCAGGCGCTGCTCGAACGCATCCACGCGCTTCGCAACGCCAACCTCTCGCGCCGCGGGTTCGTGCGCCGCGGCAACCGCTACTTCTACGAAGTCGTTGAGCCCGGCGCCCAGTTGCCCAAGCTGTACTACCGCGATGGGCTCGACGGCGCCGAGCATCTGCTGGTCGACCCGGCCGCGCTCGGCCAGGCAACGGCGACGCACTTCGCACTCGACTATTACGAGCCGTCGTGGGACGGCCGGCTGCTGGCCTACGGGATCTCATCCGGCGGTTCCGAGGCCAGTGTGCTGCACGTGCTCGACGTCGAGACCGGCAAGGCACGGCCTGAAGCGATCGATCGCACCGACGACGCCATCGTCGCGTGGCGAGCCGACAACCGCTCGTTCTTCTACATGCGATACCCCGAAGTCTCGTCCGGCACGCCCGCGGCCGAACGCGAATACAACGCACGCACGTACCTGCACCACGTGGGTGAACATGTCGACGGCCAGGCAGACGTGGCGGTGTTCGGCCATGGCGTGTCGCGCGATGTCGACGTGCCCGAGGGACAGGGCACCTATCTCGTGCTCTCGCCGGACTCTCCATATGCGGTGGCGGTGGCCAACCGCAACATGGACAACAGCCCATCGACGCTCTACGTCGCCCCGTTGTCCAGGATCGATGGCGCGCGCACGCCGTGGCGCAAGGTCGCCGACGTTCAAGACGGCGCGACCCAGGTGCTGTTGCACGGCGCGACCTTGTACTTCGTGTCGCAGAAGGACGCACCGCGGTTCCGTCTGCTTGCGACGCCCCTGGCGCAGCCCGACGTGCACCGCGCCAAGGTCATCATGGCCGAGAGTTCGGCTGTGCTGACCGGCGTGAGCATCGCCCGGGATGCGCTTTACGCTCGCGTGCGCGAAGGCGCCGTCTCGCGTGTGCTTCGCTTGGGGGAAGACGGCAAGGAGCCGCAGGCCGTGCCGGTGCCGTTCGAAGGCAATGCCGGCGAACCGGTGACCGACCCGCGCGAGGACGGCCTGTTGTTCGCCATCCGCGGCTGGCTGGAATCGTCGCGCGTGCTGTTCTTCGATCCGTCCAGCCGGACGTCGGTGGACACCGGCCTGATGCCGCCTTCGGCCATCGACACGTCGGCGATGGAAGCCAAGGAGGTGCAGGCGGTGAGCTACGACGGCACGCGCATCCCCTTGTCGCTGATCCACCGGCGAGGCCTCGCGCTCGACGGCAGCCATCCGACCATCCTCTACGGCTACGGCAGCTATGGCGTGTCGCTCGAACCGCGATTCAATCCGGCCGATCTCGCCTGGATCGAACGGGGCGGCGTGATCGCGATCGCCCACGTGCGAGGCGGCGGCGAATACGGTGAAGACTGGCATCGGGCAGGCCAGAAGCTCCACAAGCTCAACACCGTGCTCGACTTCATCGCCTGCGGCAAATACCTGGTCGACCACCACTACACCGTGCCGGCGCGGCTGGCCGGCGACGGCGGCAGTGCCGGCGGCATCACGGTGGGCGGCGCCCTGACCTGGCGCCCGGACCTGTTCGGCGTCATCCTGGATGAGGTGGGCATGTCGGACACGTTGCGCTTCGAGACGGCACCCAACGGCCCGCCCAATGTGCCGGAATTCGGATCGGTCGCGACCGAGGCCGGGTTCCACGGCCTGTACGCCATGAGCGCCTACGTGCACGTGCGCGACGGCACCGCCTACCCGGCGGTCCTGTTCAGCACCGGGGCCAACGATCCCCGCGTGCCGCCATGGCAGATGGCCAAGATGGCCGCGCGGGTCCAGGCCGCGACCGCGAGCGGCCGACCGGTGCTGCTGCGGGTGGACTATGACGCCGGGCACGGCATGGGTTCGAGTGCCTCGCAGCGCGAATCGCTGCAGGCCGACCTGTGGTCCTTCGCGCTGTGGCAGATGGGCGACCCGGCATTCCAGCCGGCATCGAAGCCGTAGCGGCGTCAGCGACGCATGCCCATGGATCGACACCACCTCACTTGTGCGCCTCGCGGAAGGCGTGCACTTGCGCGGGGTTCATCGGCTGGCGGCGTGCCCGCGCGACATCGGCTTCGTCGACCTCGGTGAAGCCCGGTGGCCGAAGTGCCGCGTTGTTCCAGGCCCCACGCACGTAGCCCACGACCGCCGCGATCTCGGCATCCGACAGATGGTCGAACGGCGGCATGACGCCGTGGAATTGCTGCCCGTCGACAGTGAGCGGGCCTTCCAGCCCGTGCAGCACGACGTACACGGGAAACAGGCGCTCGAGGAAGAGGTCCTCGTTGCCTGCCAGCGGCGGAAAGGTCCTGGGCAGGCCGCCGCCTTGCGCCTGGTGGCATGCCGAGCACTGGCGCTGGTACATGGTGGCGCCATCGACCGCCGCAGGCGCCGTGCCGTGGGCGACGGCCTTGGGGGGATCCGGGCCGAGGTAGGTGACGAGGTACTTGACGATCGCATCGCGTTCATCGGCCGGAATGCGCAGACCATACTGGCCCATGTCGTCGATCAGCGCCTCCCAGTTGTCCGCGGTGATGCCGGCCGACTCGACCACGTATTGAAGATCGTGGCATGTCCGGCACTTGGCGTAGACCAGGTCGCGATTCGGTCCCGGCGGCAATTCGATTCGGTCCGCCGCCTGTGCACCGGTTGCCAGCAGCGCGATGCCCAGCGCCACAAGCCGCAAGAAGAATCCGACACGCATCGTGCCGTGCCTCCCATCGAGCGAGAAGACAAAACCGGGCGCCGCCATGACGGCGTCCCGGAGCAGCTTGCTACACGACGATGACGACGCGGTCGGCCCCGTTCCATTCGTAGCCGCGCGGATTCCAGCGCGTCAGGCCGTCCAGCGGCTGGGTGCGACCGAGTGCGTCCGTGGCCCTGGAGATGAGCAGGTTCGTGCCCGTGTCGAGCTTCGCGTCGACTTCCCAGTGGTACCAGGCCCAGGGACTCTCGGCCGGCTTGATGGCGGCCTCCTGCCAGTGCTTGCCGCCGTCCGTCGACACCTGAACGCTCGTGATGGGCGCCGTGCCGTCGTTGAATGCCACGCCGCTGATGCGCAAGGCGCCGCTGCCCGGCTTGTCTTCGGGCAGCGGGGAGAAGATCACGCTCTTGATCTGGTGCCCGTAGGTCGGACGGCTGTTTTCCACGGTGTAGTCGTTGGCCTTGAACTGGCCGGGTTCGACCGGCCGCAGCGGGAAGCGGTACCCGACCGACTGGAATGCGCTGGGGGCCTCCTCGGACATGTAGAGCAACTTGGTCAGGAGCTTGACGTTCATGTTGCCGTAGTACCCGGGAATGATCAGGCGCAGCGGCCCGCCGTGCGCGGCGGGAATCGGCTCGCCATTCATCTTGAGCGCGAGGATGGCGTTGTCCAGCGCGCCGTCCTCGAGGTGGTAGCTCTTGGAGAAGTCGGAGCCCTCCGGCGTCGCCGGCTGGTCCCAGCCCTCGGCGGTCAGCCAATGCGCGGACGCCGAAGGGAGCACCTTCTGATCGGCCAGGAACTGGCGCAGCGGCACGCCCTCCCATTCGACGTTGCCCATGCCTCCGTTCTTCCACTGGCCGCCGCCGACCTTCTGCTTGGCGGCGAAATACGATCGTCCGTTGCCGGCGCACTGAATGACCGAGACCCGCTTGACCTGCGGCATCTGTTCGATGTCCGTCAGCTTCACCTGACGTGGCCGCGCGACCAGGCCGTCGATCTCCAGCGTCCAGTCCTCGCGCTTGGGAGCTTGCAGGCTCGCCAGCCACGCGGCGTCGCCCTCATGCGGGTAGTGGAAGCGGCAGAAAAGGATGTCCTTGGGGGTGTGCTCGAACTTGCGCAGCAAGGTGAGCGGCGTTTCCATCACGCCCAGCTTGGCGTTGTGGATGATCATCTCCGGCGTCTTGCCCGGGATGATCTGGTCGGCGGTCTCCGCGGCGAGCGCGCTGCGTGCGAATGCGGGGAGCATGTTGAGCGATGCGCCCGCGGCGGCCGCACCGGCGAGTTTGCCGAACTCTCGTCGTGACGTGGAATGCAGGGTGTCGTTCGTGCCCATCGATTCGCTCCATCTGATGAAGGCCCGCCGAGGGGCCGACGCGTCGACCATAAACCGCTCGCCCAAGAGCGCCTAGGGTCATTTCCCTATGGAGAGTGCCGTGTCGGCATCAGGCATGCGCGAGCAGTCGCGGATGCTGCAGCGCACGATCGGCGAAAGGGACCACGCCCAGCGTCGGCCGGCGTCTGCGGCGTGAACGCCGCTGCCTTTGCCCGTGCCCTTTGGCGGTTCGCGTCAGTGCGGCAGCGGTGGCGTCCGGCCCGTGTGCGATCTGCGATTAGCAGGGTCGGGCCTCGCCTTCTCCGGCGTTCGCGACAGCCGATTCGGTGGTGCAATCGGCGTCGCGTGGACGTCCGGCACTGCAGCCGGTTCGTCTCGCCACACGACCCATCATGCCAGTCATCGCGGTGATCAATCGCAAAGGCGGCAGCGGCAAGAGCACGCTGGCCGCCCATCTGGCTGCGCACTGCGCCAGCGAGGGCATGCCGGTCATGCTCGGCGACATCGACCGCCAGCAGTCGATGCAGTCGTGGCTGCGCGAACGCGAGAAGCGAAAACCGGCACAGCGTGCGCCCATCGTCGGGTGGACCGTCGATCCGACTCACGTGCGTCGACCGCCCGCCGGCGTATCGCACGCCATCCTCGATACACCCGGCGGTCTGCGCGGCTTCGACCTGGCGCGGGTCGTGATGTTCGCCGATGCGATTCTCATGCCCGTGTGCAATTCGGCCTTCGACCGCGACTCCGCGGCGGAATGCGTCGCCGAGCTGATGACGTTGCCGCGCGTGGCGACCGGTCGCTGCCGAATGGCGGCCCTGGGCATGCGCATCGACGCACGAACAAAGGCGGCCGAAGTGCTCGCCGCATGGGCCGACCTGCACCGGCTCCCCTTCGTGGGCGTGCTGCGAGAGAGCCAATCCTATGTGCGCAGCATCGAACAGGGCCTGACCTTGTTCGACATGCCGCACGCCCAGGTGCAGGCCGACATGGCGCAATGGAGACCGATTCTCGATTGGTTGTCGCCAGTGCTTCAGGCCGAGTCACCGGCGCTCTCCAGCCACACCCCACCCGCCAAAACCATCCGGCGACCGATCGATAGCTGTCCCGCAAGCCGGGGCGGCGGTGCCGCGGCACCGATGCCGCGTGCCGAGGCGCCCGGGCCCGCCGCGACACCGACGTCGCGCGCCGAAGTGCCCATGCCTGCCACACCAACGCTCCCGGCCCGCGCGCAGCCGCGTCAGGCCGTGCACCTCGAACGACAAGAACGCCGCTTCTTCTCGTGGCTGCCGATTCCGAGGTTCCTGCAGCGTTAGCGCCATCTTGTCGATGCCGCCGTTGCAGCCGTCGCAGCCCGCGACACCGACTGGGATCGATGCAGCGTTGTAGTCTGTCCGCATGGACTCCCTGATCGCTGCCGCCGCGCGCGCCCTCGCCGCCGGCGACGCGCTCGGCGCGCTCAAGCGGGTCGCCCTGCGCGACGACCCGCCGGCACTGGCCTTGCGCGGCATCGCGATGGCCCAGCTCGGCGAGCATGCGCGCGCTCGCGAATTGCTGCGGCGCGCGGCGCGCGCATTCGGCAGTCACGAGGAACTCTCACGAGCTCGCTGTGTCGTGGCCGAGGCCGAAGTGGCGCTGGCCATGCGCGACTTCGCCGGCTCGCCGCGCGCGCTGGCGGCTGCATCGGCGATCCTCCGTGCGCACGCGGATCACGCCAACGCCATGCAGGGCCGGCTGATCGCGGCGCGCCGCCTCGTGCTGCTCGGTCGCCTCGACGAGGCCGCTGCCGAGCTCTCGCACTTCGATGCGCGCGGACTTCCGCCAGCGATCCAGGCGGTGGCCGAGCTGACCGCGGCCGAGCTCGCGCTGCGCTCGCTTCGTCTCGGCGAGGCCGTGGCAGCGCTCGAACGCGCGCACGACGCAGCCGCGCGCGCTCGCGTGCCGGCGCTGATCGCGGAAGTGGCGCAGGCCCGGGTCACGCTGGATCGTCCCGCCGCCCGGCGGCTGGTCGCCGGCGGCGAGCGCGTCCTGCGCCTCGACGAGGTCGCATCGCTGATGGATTCGGGCGCGCTGGTGGTCGACGCCTGCCGTCGCGGGCTGCGCGCCGGCGGCGCCTGGGTTTCACTGGCGCGCCGGCCGGTGCTGTTCGCACTGGCCCGCGCGCTTGCCGAGGCCTGGCCCGGCGAGGTCGATCGGAACGCCTTGATCGCATGCGCGTTTCGCAACCGCCGGCCGGACGACTCGCATCGGGCGCGACTTCGAGTCGAGATTGGCCGCCTGCGCAAGCTCGTCGCCGCACTGGCCGGCATCGACGCGACCCCGCACGGCTTCGCCTTGCGGCCGGCAAGCGAACGCGCAGTGGCCGTTCTGGCACCGCCCATCGACGGCGACCAGGCGTCGCTGGTGGCACTGCTGTGCGACGGTGCGGCCTGGTCGACTTCGGCGCTGGCGCTGGCGTTGGGGGCCAGCCAGCGCACCGTCCAGCGCGCGCTCGCCGACCTCGAGGCGACCGCGCAGGTGCGCTCGATCGGCAGGGCGCGCGCGCGGCGCTGGTTGTCTCCTCCGCTGACGGAATTCACGACGATCTTGTTACTCCCTGCCGCGCTCGCCCTCGAGTAGATTGGCCCTGGAGCGCCGAAGCGACGCGCCCTGCAAGGAGCCCCTGCCATGAACCGCAAGACAGTCAAGGACACGCGCCAGCCGACGAAGCGATCGGCCGAGATCGTGCGCGAGTACGGTCCCTTCGCCGGCGCCGATCGGGTGAATGGTGTAACCCACGACGGCCGCCGCGTCTGGGCCGCCACCGGAGGCAGCCTGCTCGCCTTCGATCCGGCAAGCGGCCAGGCCACGCACACCCTCGCGACGGCCTGCGACGCGGGCACCGCCTTCGACGGCAAGTACCTCTACCAGATCGCCGAGACACGGATCGACAAGATCGATCCGGCTACCGGCGACGTGGTGTCGTCGATTCCGGCACCCGGACACGGCGGCGACTCGGGCCTCACCTGGGCCGAGGGCAGTCTGTGGGTCGGGCAGTACCGCGATCGCCACATCCGGCAGATCGATCCCGAGACCGGCGCGGTGGTGCGCACCATCGAATCCGACCGGTTCGTCACCGGCGTGACCTGGGTCGACGGCGAACTGTGGCACGGGACGTGGGAAGGCGATGAGAGCGAGATCCGGCGCGTCGACCCCGATAGCGGGGCGGTGCTCGAGCGGCTGGAGATGCCCCGCGGCACGGCGGTCAGCGGGCTCGAATCCGACGGTGCCGACCTGTTCTATTGCGGCGGCGGATCGAGCGGGAAGGTGCGAGCCGTGCGGCGCCCCAAGCGACGCGAATCGTGAAGGCTCGGCGCCTCGCCGCTCAGGCGTCGAGCGCGCCGCCGCAACACGCCGCCGCGACACGCCGCGGCGCCCGCCCGCATGACCATGATCACCATGTATTGCGCAGCTCGCGCAACTTGAGAAAGACCGTCTTCGGATCCGGATTCTCAGGCAGGTCGGGGAATGTCTCGCGAAGCTTCGCGATCAGGCTGGGGCTGGTCAGGCGGAAGAAGGTGTTGAACCGCTTTTCCTCGCGCAAGGTCGTCACGCCCGATTTGGCGGGATCGTGGCCGGCGACCTGGGGCAGCAGATCGGTGGCGGCAGAGTTGTCCGGCTCGCGCGCCAGCGTGAATCTCAGGTTGTTCTCGATGTAGTCGTGGCCGGGATACACCAGCGTGTCGTCCGGCAGCGCGGCGAGCTGCTTCACGAAGGTCGTGTACAGCTCGCCCGGATCGCCGCCGTTGTGGCAATTGCCGGCACCGGCGTTGAACAGGGTGTCGCCGGAAAAAAGCGCGGGCTGCTCGGTGTGCGATCGAAGGCAGATGTGGCACATCGTGTGGCCCGGCGTGTCCATGCATTCAAGCTCGATCCGCCTGCCGACCTTGATCACGTCGCCGGCCTTGACACCCCGGTCGACGCCCGCGATGCGCCCGCCGGCACGATGGTGCGCGATGACCTTGGCACCGGTGGCGGCGACCACCGCCTCGTTGCCGCCGGTATGGTCGTGGTGCTCATGCGTGTTGAGGATCTGCGTGATGTGCCAGCCGCGGGCTTTGGCCGTGGCGAGGCATTTCTCGTGGTCCAGCGGATCGATGGCGAGCGCTTCGCCCGTCTCCGGGCAGGCGATCAGGTAGTTGAAGTTCCGGTACGCATTGCCGGTCCAGATCCGCTCGACGATCATCGTGGGCTCCATGGAATTCGTGCGAACGGCCATTGTAGGAAGGTGTCGGCCGCCCAGCCCTCTCTCGTCCACACGGGGCGAGAAGGTATGGCCCCCCGCGCCAGCGCCACGCCGCCTTGCGCAGGCAGCTCATGGTCCTCTGCGAACCGGCAGGCGAGGGGGTCACAGGCACGGCGCCGGAATGCGGGCTTGATGCTGCGCAAGGCCAAGCGGTGGGGTGCTCCTAAACTGAACCGAGCGCAAGGTCCGCGAAACGCATGAACGCGACTGCATGCCGTGCCGGCAAGTCCTGCGCGGCGCCGCCGCGGCATCAAGCTCGCCCGGCCGTTGCGCCGTCTGGAATGCCGCAAGAGTGCGTCAAAGGAGCCGAGGTCGCGGTCATGTCTGTCCTGCCAGCAAGGGAAATCCGCTCGGTCCTCGTGCATGTCGACGGCACGCCGTCGAGCGCGCTGCGTCTGAGCGTGGGCCGGTCCGTCGCATCGAACACCGGAGCCGCCTTGCAGGTGATGTTCGCCGCCTCGCTGCCCGACTGGCCGGTGGGGCTGGCCCTGTCCGAGAGTCCAGCTGCATTCCTCGACACGGTCGACCGCGCCGCCGCTGCCCGCGCCCGCGACGAGTTCGACCAGGCCGCCGGCCCGGCCGGCATCCCGATGCACTGGATCGAGCCGGCGGGCGCCGACCTCCATGCGTCGTTCGGGCAGCAGGCGCTCTACGCCGACCTCCTCGTGCTCGGCCAGCACGACGCGAACGCGCCGGCGGGAACGGCTGCACCGGCCGGCTTCCTGGAATCGACCCTGATCGACACGGGAAGACCCGCACTCGTGCTGCCGCTCACCGGGTCATTCGAGGCGCTCGGAAGCGACATCCTGATCGGCTGGAATGGCACGGCACAGGCAGCGCACGCCGTCGGTGCCGCCTTGCCCTGGTTGCGGGCGGCGCACCACGTTCACGTGCTGGAGTCGCACGGCGCCTCGGCACAGCGCGGCGGCGGCGGCCTCGACATCGCGCATTTCCTTCGACTCCACGGTGTCACCGCCAACATGCATCGCGAGGCGCATTCGCACGAGGATGCCGGCGGGGCCCTGCTGTCGCTCGCCCGTGAATGTCGGGCCAACCTGTTGGTCATGGGCTGCTACGGGCACACCCGGGCACGCGAGCTGGTGCTCGGAGGCGCCACGCGCACGGTCCTGCAAGCCATGCCGCTGCCCTTGCTGACCGCGCATTGAGCGCGCACCGACCGCGCATCGGCGCCCCACCGGGACGAGTGAAACAAGATGACCACGCAGCCGCTCAATCCCCTCGATGCCGCCTGGTATCACATGGACGGGCCCGCCAACCCGGCCATCGTGACCGGCCTGGCCATCACCCGGCGGCCGCTGGACTACCGTCGCGTGCGCGAAGCACTGAGGCGCCGGCTGCTGCATTTCGAGCGCTTCAGGCAGCGGGTGGTGGAGCGGGGCACGCTGTGGTCCTCTCCACGCTGGGAAGACGCGCCCGACCTGGACCTGGATCACCATGTGCGTCACGCCGCATTGCCCGCCCCAGGCGACGAAGCCGCGCTGCGCGCCCTGGTGCAGGAACTGGCCAGCCAGCCGCTGGACCATTCGCGGCCGCTGTGGCAGGCGCATGTGATCGACAACGTGATGGGTGGCAGCGCGTTCGTGCTGCGCTATCACCATTGCATCGGCGACGGCAGCGCCATGATGATGGTGGCCACGCGGCTGTTCGACATGCCGCCGCACGCAGCCGCGCCGCCTCGACAGCGCCTGGCGCACGAGCCGTCGGCCGGCCTGCTCGACCAGGCGATCGCGCTGGCGGCCGAAACGGGCGCCGTGGTCTCCGACCTGGTGAAGTGGCCCGACCCGAAGTGGCCGCTCAAAGGCGAATTCGCTGCGGGCAAGAGCGTCGCGTGGTCCGATCCGGTGGCGATCGAGGACGTCAAGTCGATCGGCGCACCCAGCGGCGCCAAGATCAACGACGTGCTGGTGGCCGCGGTCGCCGGCGCGTTGCGGCGCGACCTGCGTCGCCGCGGCGTGGAGGTGGACCGCGCGTCGCTGCGCGCGATGGTCCCACTGGACCTGCGCACGCCCGAGCAGCAAGGAGAGCTCGGAAACCGGTTCGGCCTCATGATCCTCGACCTGCCCGTGTCCGCATCGAAGGCATCGGACCGCCTCGCCCGCACGAAGGCCGGCATGGACGCACTCAAGCACTCGGCCGAAGGGCCGGCCATGCAACTGCTGCTGGACATCTTCGGCCGCACGCCCAAGGTGATCGAGGACATCGCCTGCGAGATCTTCGGCAGCAAGGCGAGCTTGGTGCTCACCAACGTCGTCGGTCCGCGCGACACCATTGGTCTGGCCGGCGAGAAGATCGAGCGCATGATGTTCTGCGTCCCTCACCCGGGCGAACAGATCGGCATGGGCATCAGCATCTTCAGCTACTGCGGCACCGTCACCCTGACCGTGATCGCCGACGCGGGCCTGGTGCCTGCGCCGCAGAAGATCACGAAGGCATTCAACCAGGAGCTCGCAGCGATGTTGCGGCATACGCGACGCACGCATCCCGTCGGCGCTGCCACGGGCTGAGCGGCGCCGCGGACGTGCGGCCGGGCGGCCGGGCGGCGATGGCGACGCAACCCTCGCAATCTTGATGCAAAGCAGGATCCGGTGAAGCGACGCGAGGACACTGATTCCATGCGTCCGACTGCCGTACCTTCCGTCGTTCGCCTCGGCCTGCTGGCCGTGGCTATGCCGATCCCCTGCGCTACTACCTCGTCGTGATCCGCGACATCTTTCTCAAGGGGGGCGGCCTGGCAGGACACCTCACCGAGTACTCGATGATGGCCGCGCTGTGCCTGTCCGCGCTGACCGTGGCGGCCTGGCGGGTGCGCTGATGCCGGCGGCTGCGTGCACGATGACGCATGCCTACGCAGGCCGATGCGGCGCCAGCTCCCTCCCGCGAACGAGATCGGACGCCTTCTCGCCGATCATGATCGTCGGGGCGTTGGTGTTGCCGGTCGTGAGGGCGGGCATCACGGAGGCGTCCGCCACGCGCAGACCTTGCACGCCATGCACGCGCAACGAGGCGTCGACCACCGCGCCGGCGGCGGGGTCGGGCCCCATGCGGCAGGTGCCCACCGGGTGGTACTCGGTGTCGCCGCTGCGCCGGATCTCGCGTTCGATGTCCGCAGGGTCCGCAGCGTCCACGGCGCGCAGCATCGGGCCTCGGAACGGGGCCAGCGCCGGCGCTGCCATGATGCCCATGGCGCGCTGCACGCCCGCCACGAGCGTGGGCATGTCGTCGGGGTGGCTGAAGTAGCGAGGATCGATCGCCAGCGGCACGCGCGGGTCGGGCGCGGCCAGGCGCACTTCGCCGCGGCTGCGTGGGCGCGCCAGCGTGACGTGCAGGCTGTAGCCGTGTCCCAGGTGCAGCTTGCGGTTGTGGTCGTCGACGATGCCGACGATGAACAGCAGCTCGATGTCCGGCGCATGCAAGCCGGCACGCGTGTGGAAGAACGCGCCCGACTCGGCGACGTTGCTCGAGACGAGGCCGGTCCGCTGTCGCCGCCACTCGAAGATGCCGCGCACGATCGCCGCGGCGCCGGCAGGCGATGCGCCCAGCGTCGCGTCGTTGCGCCGCGATCGCCAGATCAGGGTGGCAGTGATGTGGTCCTGCAGGTTCTGCCCCACGCCAGGCAGATCGTGCACGACCTCGATGCCATGCCCGCGCAGCTGCGCGGCGGGTCCGATGCCCGAACACATCAGCAGCTGCGGCGAGCCGTATGCCCCTGCGGCAAGGATCACCTCGCGCCGCGCGCGCACGAACTGCGGCGCCCCGTCGATGAGCACGTGCACGCCGGTGGCCCGACCTTCTTCGACGGCGATGCGCTGCGCCTGCGCGCGCGTCAGCACGGCCAGGTTGCTACGCGCCCGGTTCGGCGTCACATAGGCGCGCGCCGCGGTGCAGCGCTCGCCCCCGACCTGCGTCACCTGCGACATCCAGCAGCCTTCCTGCCGTGCGCCGTTGTAGTCGGCGTTGCGCGTCACCCCCTGCGACTCGCAGGCATCGAGGAAGGCCTGGTTGATCGCGAACGGACTGCGCAGGAAAGACACGTTCAACGGCCCGTCGCCGCCGTGGAATTCGTCGGCGCCGAAGCACTCGCTGCGCTCCGCGCGCTTGAAATAGGGCAGCACCGAACGCCAGTCCCAGCCCGGATTGCCGGCCGCCGCCCAGGCGTCGAAGTCGCTCGGGTGGCCGCGCATGTAGATCATCGCGTTGATCGCGCTGCTGCCGCCCAGCACCTGTCCGCGCGGCTGGAAGCCGCGCCGCCCGCCGAGCCCGGCTTGCGGCACGGTCTCGTAGCGTGCGGTGTTCATCCCCAGCGGACCGCCAAGCGCGAAGCCGAGCGGCGCCCGGATCAGCACGCTGGTGTCAGGCTTGCCGGCCTCGAGCAGCGCCACGCTGACTTGTGGGTCTTCGCTCAGACGGGCAGCGAGCACGCAACCGGCCGAGCCGCCTCCGACGATGACGTAATCGAATTCCATCTGGTGTTGCCGTTCAGCGGGTGAGGAACTTCAATACCCGGTCGGCCAGTCTGCCGTACGGGGGCATCAGGAGCGCGAGGGTGGACCAGCGAGACTGGCGCAGCACCGGCCGCAGCTTGGAGAACGTCCGGAAGCCTTCCTCGCCGTGGTAGTGCCCCATGCCCGATTCGCCGACGCCGCCGAACGGCAGGTCTTCCTGGCCGACGTGCAGCAGCGCATCGTTGACGGTGACGCCGCCGGACATCACGTGCTCGATCAGGCGGTCGATGCGCTCTCGCCGATTGCTGAACGGATAGATCGCGAGCGGCCTCGGGCCGGCGTTGATGCGCTCGATCACCTCGTCCAATGCGTTGTACGGCAGCACCGGCAGGATCGGGCCGAAGATCTCGCGCTGCATCAGCTCGATGTCCGCGGGGGCGCCGAGGACGATGTGTGGAGCGAGGCGGTGCTTGGCATCGTCGGTGGCCGGCTCCAGCAGCGCGATCACGGTCGCCCCTCGCTCGCGCGCCTGGTCGAGCATCTGCTTCAGGCGCTCGTAGGCACGGCGGTCGATGACCGACGTGAAGTCGGGCGAGGCAAGGTTCGCGTAGCGCCGGCGCACGAGCTCGCCCACGGCCTGCACGAATGCATCCACGTGGGCGCTCGGCACGAAGACGTGGTCGACCGTCGTGCAGATCTGTCCGGCATTCAGGTACTTGACGAAGCTGATGCGCTCGGCCGCCAGGTGTATGTCGAAGTCGTCGCAGACGATCGCCGGCGCCTTGCCGCCGAGCTCGAGCGTCACCGGGCACAGATTGGCAGCGGCTGCGGCCATCACGGCGCGGCCGGTCGTGCCCGAGCCGGTGAACAGCAGATGGTCGAACGGCTGCCTCGAGAACTCGATGCCGACACCGCCAGTCTCGTCGAAGACCTGAAGCTTTTCCGGCGGGAAGTACTGCGGCAGTCGATCGATCAGGAGGCGCGCCAGGTGGCGCGAGTTCTCGCTCATCTTCACCATGGCGCGGTTGCCGGCGGCGAAGATGCAGGTGAGCGGAACGAGGCTCAGGTTGAGCGGAAAGTTCCACGGCACGATCACCCCCACCACGCCCAGCGGCTGGGGGATCACGCAGTTGCGCGCGAGCCCGTAGGCGAGGCGGTCGGTGCCCCGGCGCTGCACGCGCATCCAGCGGCCCAGATGGCGCAGGGCATGGCGAATGGCGGCCAGGGCCGGGCCGATCTCGGTCAGCAAGGTCTCGTGCACCGACCGGTGGCCATAGTCAGCGCTGATGGCTTCGGTCAGCGCCTGCTGGTTCTCGTGGATGAAGCGCGCAAGCGTTCGCAGATCGCGCTTGCGTTCGTCGAGCGTGGGCACCGGATGGGCTTGATGAGCTGCACGCTGCAGGCGCAACGCGGCGCTCAGGTCGGCCGAGATGGCAGGCGCATCAGGTGACGCAGTGATCATGGCGGCGACTCGCCTTCGACAGCAGCATGAGGCACTGCCGATCGTGTATTCGCGCCGATGCCCGGCGTTCGCTTCATAAGAGCTCTGTCCAGTCCCGCCTGGGAGCCTCCGCCGACCCGTGGCCGGTCCTATGCAAGCCATTGTCGCGCATTCGAAGAGCGTCGCGTCGCTGTAGGAAGGCGTCTATGCGCGAGCGTCGAACGCGCGTCGATGCGAGTCCTGCATTCGCACGCCTCCATGGCATGCAAGGACGGTTCGCGGCGTTACGCTATGGCGGTCGAATGCGTGGTCCGCATCGTGCGATTCAAGGCCGCCCTGCTTCTGTTCCGCCAGCCATGTCTCCTGAACCCACTGCCAGCCCATCGAATCCGGCGCGACCGCTGAACGTCCTTCTTGCCGGCGCCTTCGACACTGCCGAGCGTTCCGAATGGCTGCTGTCTTTGCGAGCCGCACTTCCCGAGGCCACATGGCACCTCGATGCCTCGCCGGACGTCGAAGTGGCGGTGGTGGCGAATCCGCTGCCAGGCGCGCTGTCCGGCATGCCCAGGCTTCGATTCATCCAGTCGCTGTGGGCGGGCGTGGATCGCCTGCTGGCCGATCCCACCATCCCGGCGCAATTGCCCATTGCCCGCATGGTGGATCCGGCGATGAGTGCCGCCATGGCCGAGACCGCGCTGTGGGCCGTGCTGTCGTTGCATCGCGGCTTCTTTGCGTATGCGCGGCAGCAACGTGACGCCCGATGGCATCAGCTGCCGCAACGCCGCGCGCAGGACGTGGCGGTCTTGGTCCTCGGCCGGGGAGAAATGGGCAGCGCCGTGGCGCAGCGATTGTCCGCCCAGGGTTACGCGGTGAGTGCGTGGGGCCGCACCGCCGGCATCACCGAGATCCACGGTGTCCACGCGCGCCCAGGTGCGGACGCCTTGCCTGGGCTGCTGTGGCGCCTGCGACATCGTGATCAATCTCCTGCCATTGACGCAAGAGACCCGTTCATTGCTCGATGCCCGGTTCTTCCGCGCGATGCGGCCCGGCAGTGCCGTCGTCAACCTGGCGCGCGGCGCCCACGTGGTGGACGCGGACCTGCTTGCGGCGCTCGAGAGTGGACAGGTCGGGCATGCCGTGCTCGACGTCTTCCAGCACGAGCCGCTCCCGCAGGATCACCCGTATTGGCGCCATCCCAGGGTCACCGTGCTGCCTCATGCCGCCGCCCTGACCGACTTGCGAAGCGCGGCGGCGGTGGCCGCAGGAAATATCCGGGCCTGGTTCACCGCGCAGCCGATTGCCCATCTGGTGGAGCGTGCGCGCGGTTACTGATCGCGACCGCGTGCTTCACCGCCCTCACCCCCTTCAATCCTTGGTTCACTTCAGTTTTCCATGGCGCCGAACGGCACCCCAACGGCATGAACCGACGCATCAAGCGGCCGCCGCGGAGCCGGCTTGGCCGGTCCGCTGGCGGCGCCCCCTGGAGGGGGAGCGCCGAAGGCGCTACGGGGGTGGTTCACTTCAGCCGCTCGCCCTAGGGCGATAGCAGCTTCCAGGCGCCGACTGCGATCAGCAGCACCCCGAGCCCGGATGCCAGGCGCTCGCCCCGCGGGACCATCTTCTCGATCGCCACCGCGATCGACAGCGCGGCAATCCATGCGAGATTCATCACCCCGCCGACGAACAACAGCGCCATCAGCGCCCAGCAGCAACCGACACAGAACAGGCCATGACGCAGGCCCATCACGAAGCCTCCAGCCACCCCGCTGCGCCATTCCCCGAGCAGAAACCCGATCGGTGAGCGGCAGTGCGACAGGCATAGACGCTTGAGCGGCGAGAACTGGTACAGACCCGCCATCACGAGCAGTCCGGCATTGAGCCCTGCGGACGTACTGACGATCATGGGATCGACCCAACCTTGCGCCTGGAGGATCCACTGGGCGGCCGTGGCGGCGGCGCTGAATGCGAGCCACACCAGCACATAGGCAGCGACGAAGCCGCGCCCGCGCGCATGCTCGCCTCGACGCTCGCTGAGGTCGACGAAGGCAAGGATCATCGGCAACGCCGAAGGCAGCATCATCGCGGCCATCATCACTGCCCACATCACACCCACCGCCAGCACGTTGGTGGCGCTCCAGTCGCGGCTGGCGGGCATCATCCACCGCGCGACGCGGCCGTTCATGTCGACAGCGATCCACGCGAGCACGCCCCAACCGACCAGGCTGGCCACGAGCACGCCAAGACCCATGATGCGTCGCGGGGCGAAAAAGGTTGCGCTGCACTGCAGCAACCCATCGGATCGAGGCGAGTCGACTGGCTTGGTCATCGCGGCACCTCCAATCCGGCACACGCAGCCGGGTTTCTTGTGTGCCCTACGGCATCAGTCCTAAGCTTGTCGCCTCGACATGCGCGGGCACCGAACGCGCCAAGGAGTAGAGCATGGCAGCTTGGCAAATCACCGGCGACTACATGGAAACCTGCAATTGCAGCTTCCTGTGTCCGTGCATCACCACCAACCTCACGGCCGTTCCGACGGAAGGCGACTGCAAGGCCGCGGTCGCGCTCCGGATCCACAAGGGCTCGAAAGACGGCGTGTCCCTCGATGGGGTGAAGTTCATCGTCATGATGCATTCGCCAGGAGCGATGGGCGCCGGGAACATGACGGTGGGCCTGATCATCGACGACCGTGCGAGCGATCAACAGGTCGAGGCGATCACCGCGATCGCCACCGGCGCGGCGGGCGGCCCGATGGCGGCGCTCGGCCCTCTGGTGGGCAAGATCGCCGGCACAGAGCGCCGCCCCATCAGCTTCGAGGCCGACGGCCTGAAGCGCACGGTTCGCGCGGGTGACCTGATCGACCAGGCCTGCGAAGGAATGCCGAGCGCGGTCGCGCCCGGGGAGGCGATCGCCATCGACGACACGGCGCACCCCGTGAACCGCCGGCTCTCCCTCGCCAAGGCCACACGCAGTCTCTACAACGTGTTCGGCATCCAGTGGAACGACACCTCCGGTACGCGCAACGGCCACTTCGCACCGTTCGCCTGGGCGGGGTAGCGGGACCGTCGGACATGGCGGCGCGGGGACCGTCCGCCGGCGGCGCGTCGGAGGACGAAGCGGCAGTGGCGCGCCGGCCCGCGCGGCCCGCGCGGCCCACGCGGGTCGCCGCCGGGTCCGCCCGGCCGTGACCCGCGGCGATCAGAGCAGCGAGCCGACGGCCCGCGAATATTCCACCTTGCCGTCGAGAAACGCCTGGTGGAAGGACTCCACCTTGTTCAGGTCGTACAGGTAGTTCACCATCATCCCGAACGACTGCCGAAGGCCCTTGCGCGACAGGTCGGCGGCAGGATTGAGGCGCTCCAGCCTCGCGCCGTTGTCGAGATGGAAGCGCGCCACGGGGTCCGCCCCTTTGGCCGACACCGGGTGTCGCACGAGGTAAATGGCCGCGAGGTGCGACAGCGCGGCCTGCCGCGCCGCATCGTGCGGACCCGCGCCAAGCTTGGAAAGGTCGCCGAGCTGCGCACGCGCGGCGAGCGCGCGCTCGGTCCCTGCCGGTCCGATGCCGGGCAGCGCCGCGAAGTCGGTCGTCTTGGTCAGCCAGGCCGCAAAGCCCGGAATCGGCGACAGCGTGCAGAAGGTGCGCAGCTGCGGCAACTCGCGCTTGAGCTCCTCGGCCACTCGCTTGATCAGGAAGTTGCCCAGCGACACGCCCCGCAGGCCGGGCTGGCAATTGCTGATCGAATAGAAGGCCGCAACCTTGAACTGGCTCGGCGGCAGCGGTTCGGCCGCCTTGTCGATCAAAGGCGCAATGGCCGTGGGCATCTGCGGCAGCAGCGCCACCTCGACGAAGATCAGCGGCTCGCCCGGCAGTTGCGCATGAAAGAAGGCGAAGCAGCGCCGGTCGGGATGCAGACGCCGGTGGAGGTCGTCCCACCCTTCGATCTCATGGACCGCCTCGTGGCGGATGATCTGCTCGAGCAGTTGCGCAGGCGAATTCCAGTCGACGCGCCGCAGCTCGAGGAAGCCCGGATTGAACCAGCTCGACAACAGGTGCAGGAGGTCGGCCTCGAGCGCACGAAGCTCGTCGTTGCCGTTGAGCCTGTCGAGCAAGGCACGCCGCATGCGGACGATGGTCTGCGTGCCGCCCGGCGATCGATTGATGCGCCGCAGCAGTTCCTGGCGCGGCGGTTCGACCAGCTCCATCAGGCGAACGAGGTTGTCGGCATTGGGTTGGCGCGCGTAAGCCTGCGCGCCGACGAGCACCGCCTGCGGATCGGGACTGAACTCTTGGGCGAGCCGCTGGAAGAACAGCTCCTGGCCCTCGTCAGGGAGATGATCCAGCCGTGCGATGAGCTGCCGCGCGATGGCCACGCCGTTGGCCTCGCCGCGTTCGGACAGCAGGCGCCGGCAATCGACCAGCAGGTTGCGCACCGCACGCTGGGCCGTCATGCGCCGGGCGGCGGACTTCAACTCAACCAGCATGCTCGATCCTCATGGGCGAACAACGCGGGGACACGTCGGTGCGCGTGTCCATCGAACGCCGCCAGGCATCCAACGCCTTGCCGTCCGCCCGGCGACCCGGCTGCTGCCTGCGCTGGCAGATGGACTCGCTGGCGGTCTTTCCCGGGCACTCGGACATACGGCTCACGCTCGTTGCATTGAAGAGGCACTCCTGTATGCGCAGATGCACTCGGCTGCAACGGCGCAGGCACCGACAGAGGATAACGGCAAACCGCACGCCAGTCGCATGCGATGGCATGCCGATATTCGCACCCGTTCGCGGAGGCGCTGCCCGTCGGCTGGCCCGGTCCGCCCAGCCGGAGCCAGCCCAGCGCCGCACCCGCGTCCCGTCTGCGGCGGTCGCGAATGAGGCGCTTGGCCGCGCCCCCTGCGCGGACAGGACGTTTCGCTCGGACGCGTACGGCCAGAAGACAACTTCCAAGGGTCAACGGCAACCTAACGTCGACACACGAACATTTCGCACACCAATCGAATGAACATGCATTGTTCATGCACCTAAAATCAACCGAATATCTACGCTCACCGCCGGCGGTCGCGCACGAGCATGGCGAACGGTCGGCAGGCCTGCTCCCACCCATGCATTCACCTGCGCCCGTCCACGTGCCCGGCTGGTGTGCCGCGCGGCTCCTGTCGGCGCCGCACCGCTTGTGCTTCTTCTGGGCCGGCATCCAATGGGCGCTGGCGGCAGCCTGGTGGGCGGCGTACCTTCTCTTGCAGGCCCTGGGGCTGACGTGGCCGTGGCGGGTGGCCGCGGCGCACGCGCATGGTCTGTGGTTCAGCCTGGGCGGGATGCCGTTGTTCATCGCGGGCTTCATGTTCACTGCCGGTCCCAAGTGGCTTCGACACTCGCCGATCGATGCCCATGGCCTGCAACTCGCCGTCGCCTCCTTCACAGTTGGCTGGGCCATCGCCGTGGTGGGCTTTCATGCTGGTGCGATGCTGGCCGCTGCCGGCCTCGGACTGGCCGCATTCGGTTGGAGCCTGATGGCGCATCGGATCGTGCGCCTGGTGATCGACAGCGCTCAGCCTGACCGCCGACACGCGATCACGATTGCCGCCGCATCCGTCGTCATCGCCACCTGCCTGGCCGCATCCGCATGGATGCTGGCGCTCGGGCACCCGGCCGGCCTGACGGCCTTGGTTCATCTGGGGCTGTGGTGCGGCATTGCCATCGTGTTCCTGGTCGTCTCGCACCGCATGCTGCCATTCCTGGGTGACGGCGCGTGGCAGCGCATGGACGTGCGCTGGCCCGATTGGCCGTTGTGGCTGGTGGCTTCGGTGCCACTCGTCCAGGGCGTCGCGGCTCTCGTCGATCCATGGCTGGGCGGCGTTTCCGCCTGGCGCTGGGCCGTGGCTTGCCATCTCGCGCTTGCCGCCACGCTCAGTCTGAGGCTGTCGCTGCGCTGGCTGGGCAAACCGGCATTGAAGCAGCCGTTGGTGGCGATGCTGTTTCGAGCGCTGCTGTGGTGGGACGCCGCCTTGGTCCTGGGCTCTGTCTCATGGTTGCCGATCGTCGATCCGATCATCGCCGCCGAATTTGCCATGGCTGCACTGCACGCGCTCACGCTGGGGTACATGGGCGGCACCCTGCTGGCGATGGCCACCCGCATCAGCAGCACTCAAAGCGGGCGCGCGCAGTCGATCGATCGCGTGGGTCGGCTGCTGCATGCCTTGCTGCAGGTCGCGGTGTTCGCTCGGGTCGTCGCCGCCCTGTGGCCAGGCTCCGCCGCCTCGCTGCTGCCCCTCGCTGCACTGGCATGGCTCGCCGTGTCGGCGACGTGGGCGACGCGCCACGGCCAATGGCTCGGGCAGCCGCGGGTCGATGGCCGGCCGGGTTGAGGTGCGGATCGGGGCGCGCTGCGCGATCAGTCCACGCGGCCGACGCCGCGTCGTTTGCGCATGGCCTGCCCGATCCGATCGAGCGCGTCGTCGTCGAGGATTCGCGCAGCCATGGGAAGCAATTCATGGTCCTCGCGCGCGATGTGTCCTTCGTACAAGGCCAGCCACGAATCCACATCGTCACGCGCGAGCGGCAGCGGCTCGCCGGCCGCAATCCCTGCCAGGGTGGGACGAAGGCGTTGCCAATGGTCTTCGAGCGCGCGATGCTCCGCCGTCAGGACGTCGACCAATTCGCGAATGCAGACCGGGTCGGAGCCCGCCATCGATTCGAGCAGCGCGGGGAAGAGGTCGACCTCCTCATCGGCGTGGTGGTCCCTGGCTGCCGTATCGAAGTATCTCAGCACCGCCGCCGCAGCGGTGCGCGCATCAGCGTCGAGCCCGTGCGCCGTCAAGTGCGCCACCAGCCGCCGCAGCGTGAGGCATTGCCGCTCGATGCGATGGTGGCACGCCGAAAGCATCTCCAGTGGCACCTCGAAACTGGCGCCGGGTGCGCGATGGCCGGGGAGGTTGGCAGACACTGCGTGGTTCAGGGTTCAGGCCGCGGGATGCACCCGGCTTTGCCAACGAACGAACCGGCAGTCGGCATGGGCCGCGCATGGCTTCAACGCGAGCATGGTGATTTGGCGCACCCGGTGATTCCGGCGCATCACGGGGGTCTTCATCCAGGACGCTCCATCTGGTCCGGATTGTCAGTCCGTGCACCGCGAAATAACATGCAACACCATTGCATCTTAGTGGATACGTCATGCCCGACCCATCCATGGCCAGGCTCTGCGTGAGGCGACTTCAGCGGCCGCGGGCGTGGCATCGACGCTAGACTGGCGCAGTCGTTCATGCCGAGGAAGACGCCATGAAATCTTCTCGCGGACCCGTGTTGAACATCGACGAGGCCGAACAAATCCACTCCGGCGACTCCGGCCACTGGAAGGGCACGTCCAGGGCATTGACGCCGTTCATGGTGGCAGGTGGCGGGGCCCTGACGATGAACGTCAGCCGCCTGCCGCCCGGGAGTGTCGGCTGCCCTTTCCACTATCACATGCTGGATGACGAACTCTTCCACATCCTGTCAGGCACCGGCGTGCTGCGGTACGGCGACGAGATCATTCCGATCCGGCCTGGCGACACAATCTCCTGCCCGGCGGGAACGAAGGTAGCGCACCAGATTGCCAACACCGGACGCGACGACCTGGTGTATCTGGGCATCGGTGCGGACAGTCGAAACGAGGTCTGCGTGTACCCCGACAGCCGGAAGTTGATGGTCAGGGCACTCAAGGCCGTCGGCACGCTCGACGAAACCGACTACATGGCAGGCGAGCCTGAACCGCCGCTCATCCTCGACATGGCAAGGCGCGCCGCGGAGGAGTGAATCTACTCGGTCAGCGTCCTGCGTCGGGGCGAATGTTCACGGTTCGCGTGGCCTTGATGCCTCGGAATCAGGAAAGCTGCACGACGTGGCCCTCGATCGGCTCGACTGCGCCCGAATAGAGTCGGGCAATGAGGCGCTGCGCCGCTTCGAATCCGCGATGCTCCACCACGCGCATCCAGCGGTTGTCCGGCGCGCTCGACTCCGAGATGAAGCGCCTTTGTGCATCGCCAAAGCGTTGGTTGACGACAGCCGGACCCCAGTCGGCATTGCGTTTGCGGATCTGCACTGGCGCGAAATAGAACACCGGTGCCGGTCCGGGCAACTCGGGGTGATCGGGAGCCTGCGCCTTCTGCGCGGAGCCGGCGAAGCAGTCATAGACCAGGGCATTGCCGAAGTGATGGTGGATTTGCGCGCGCAGCGCATCGTCGCCGGAGAAGTCGACATACAGCGTCGGCGTTTGGGCGTCGAGCGAATCAATCTCGGCGTAGGTCACCGTGCGGCCATAGCAGCCGAGGTTCGCGACGAACTCCCGGTTGCGCGGCGAAGTCAGCGCAACCTGCTCGATATCGTCTCGGTCGCGCAGGCAGAATGCCGTTCCGAAGGCGGTCTTGCTCGAGGCGCTGGAGAAGACGAGACGTCGCGCGCCGAAGAAGTGGTTGTCTTCCAGGAAGTCCGCCAGCATGAATGAGGTGATGAACAACGGCCGCAGCAGCATCTGCTGGTCTTCGTGCGCCGGGTCGTACACCGGGTCCTGGCTGCAGCGCGTGTACTGGTTGTATGCGGAGACCAGCCCCTGGCGGTGCGCCGCGCCGTCGTAGAAGCCGCGCGATGTCACCCGCAGCGGCTGCATCCGGATGTGGCTCGCGAGCGGAAAATAGCCATAGAAGCGCTCGCCCACCTCGACTCCCGGCACGCTGGAAGCGATCACGTCACCGAACCCCCAGGCCGGCATGTGGCCGTAGCCGTCGACCCCGGTGGGGAAAAAGTCCCAGTACCGCATCGAATCGCCGAATGCGGCATAGGTGATGTTGTTGGTCGTCAGCGCCACGCGGTCGATTGCCAGCCACACCTCGCCAGCGGCGATCTGCGTCGGCGGCGCGGTGTCGATGACGCCGTGATCCAGCGCAGTCTTGCGGGTCAGCAATCGGGTGACGGTCAGTGTGTCGTTCATGGCATGCTCCAAGCGATGAACGTCCACTGTATGGAGCCGAGGCTCGCAATGGGTTCGGAAACCGCCGCATGAGCCGCGTGCCGCGCCCGCATGCCGTTGTCACCGCGCCAAGCCGCTGAAGCGACCTCGACAGGCCCGCGCGCGCTTCACCGTTCAGGCGGTCTACGACGCGTTTTGTTCGGATTTGGCAGCGTGACGGATGGGCTCGGTTGACCACGCGCGCAGTGGCGCTTGAAACCGGGATCTCGGTCGGAACCCTGTACGAATATTTCCCGAGCAAGCAAGCCCTTCTCTCCGGGTATGTGCGGCACGCCATGGCAGCAATGCTTGACCGCCTGGTCGAACCGACTTGCGCCGGGAACTGGCAGGCCCGACTGACGGGACTGGTTCGACTGACCGCCGGCGCCGACAACGAAGGCCTGCCCGTCGTCGATCGCGAGATGCTGCTGCTGGAAACGCACATCGCCGAACCCACGCACCATCGGCGTTTCTACGAGGAACTGGTCTGCGCCTGGCGCGCCAGTCTGGCGCAGTGCCACGATTTGCCGCAGATGCCGAGCGCCGAGACACTCAGTACCCTCGCCGTCGCGGCATGGGGTGGCCGGCACTACCTGCTGCTCGTGGACCCTGCGGATCTGAGCTTGACGCAGTGGGCCCGCCAGATGGAGGTGCTGTGTCGGGCGGCGCTCGGCGACCGGGAGATTTCCGGCGACGAGCGTTGAGGTTTGGCATGCGCTGGAGACAGGTACGTCGTTTGCCGAGGTTCCTCGTGTTCGCCGCCACGAGGGACCGCCATGATCGCAACCGAACTTCGTCTGTCCGAGCTGGCGCTGGTCGCCGCAACGCGCGGGATGCTGGGCGCTGGCATCGGGCTTTTGCTGGCCGACAAGCTGAGCAATCAGCAGCGCAAGGGTGCTGGCATGGCACTGGTTGCGATCGGGGCGCTCACGACGATCCCGTTGGCGGTGCTGATCTTCGGCCGACGGCGGCGCGTTCAAGACCGCGTGCCACGAAAGGATCCATCATGATTCGCAAGCTTGCATCGGGCCAGTACCGCCTGTACTCGCGCCAACCCGACCCCAAGACCGGAAAGCGTCGCAATCTGGGCACGTTCACTTCACGCGAGAAGGCGGAAAAGCATGAACGCGAGATCCAGTACTTCAAGCGGCACTGAACCCAGCCATTCCCGGGTCCGGTGCGGTGCCAGGACGCTGTACCGAATGAAGAAGGAAAAGGCGCCATGTGTGTCATCACATGGCGCCAGATCTGGTGGAGCCGGGGGGAATCGAACCCCCGTCCGCAAGCCATCATTGGACAGTTCTACATGCTTAGCTGGCTGATTTGGTTTTGAGGACGAACGTCGCGCAGCAGCACGCTGCGTTCATCCCGAGTCACTTGATTTAGCCCTGGGCTGAGTGACCCAGCTCAGAGCGAGCCAATGTGAATGACTTCGCAGTCTTCGGGTTGCCCCTCAGACCCGGCCCATCGGCCAACCGTTGCGAAGCTCACCGGTTTTAAGCGGCGAGAGCGTACGAAGAGTCGTTCGCAGTTACTTTGATCCAGTGGATTTACGAGCGAACTGGTGCTCGGCATGCCCTGTTCCAACTCCGCACCCACGTCGAAGCCGGGTCGGCCCCAGGAATCATGGAGTTTAGGCCAAACCGAGGAGATTCAAGAGGTCCGGTGGGCGACGAATGATGTGATCGGCGCCCCAGGCCTCCACGGGATCGCCCACGCCCAGGTACCCCCACGCTGCCACGACGGTCGTCATGCCGGCAGACTGCCCCGCCTGCACGTCGCGCAGGTCGTCGCCCACGTAGATGCACGCGTGCGGGGCCGCGCCGATTCGCCGCGCGGCTTCGAGCAGCGGCGCGGGATGCGGCTTCGAATGCATCGTCGTGTCGCCGGACACCACCGCCGAAGCGCGCGATTCGAGGCCCAAGGCGCGCACCAGGGGCAGCGTGAAGCGCTCGGCCTTGTTGGTGACGATGCCCCAGCGTCGCTGAGCGCGCTCGATCGCCTCGAGGACGATTTCCATGGCGGCGAAGACGCGCGTCTCGTGCGAAAGCCTTCGCTCGTATCGCTGCAAGAACTCATCGCGCAGGGCCGCGAAGCGCTCGCTCTGCGGTCCGACGTCGAAAGCCACGCCGACCATGCCGCGCGCACCCGAGCCCACCATGGCGCGAAAGTTCTCGAAAGGCAGAGGCGGCAGGCCATGGGCCTCGCGCAATTCGTTGGCCGCGCCGGCGAGATCTGGCGCACTGTCGACCAGCGTGCCGTCGAGGTCGAACAACACCGCATCGATGCGGCGGGAGATCATTCGTCTTTCCTGCAGGCGACGAGGTAATTCACGCCGGTGTCGGAACTGAGTCGATAACGCTGCGTCAGCGGGTTGTATTGCATGCCCCGCGTGGATTGCATGCTCAGGCCGGCATCGCGGCACCATCTCGCCAGTTCGCTGGGCCTGATGAAACGCGCGTATTCGTGCGTGCCTTTGGGCAGCATCTTGAGCACGTGCTCTGCGCCGACGATGGCGAGTGCAAAGGCCCGCGGATTGCGATTGATCGTCGAGAAGAAGAGCCATCCGCCGGGCGTGACGAGCGTGGCGCATGCGCGGACGACCGATGCCGGATCGGGCACGTGCTCGAGCATTTCCATGCAGGTGATGACATCGAATTGCCCTGGTTCCTGGGCGGCGAGGGTTTCGACGGCCACGTCCCGATAGGCCACATTGGGCGTGTCGGCTTCCATCGCATGAAGCTGGGCCACCCTCAGGGCCTTGGTCGCCAGGTCGATGCCAAGCACGTTGGCGCCGCGGCGTGCCATCGAGTCGGAGAGAATGCCGCCGCCGCAGCCGACATCGAGCACGCGCTTGCCGCTCAGCCGGGCATGTTGGTCGATCCAGTCGAGGCGCAGCGGATTGATGCGGTGCAGCGGCTTGAACTCGCTTTCAGTGTCCCACCAGCGATGTGCCAACTCGCTGAACTTGGCGAGCTCCTGGGGATCGGCATTGACTGTGGACATTCGCCGATGTTACCCAAAGGCCGTGCACTCTCAGAGCCGTCGGCACACAAAAGAAAACCCCGCGTCGGCGGGGTCTTCTCGGGTGCAGGCGGACCTTACTGGCGCATGCGCGTGCCGACCACTTCGATTTCCACGCGGCGGTTCTTTGCGCGTCCTTCGGCAGTCTTGTTGTCTGCCACCGGCTGCTTCTCGCCCTTGCCTTCGGTGTAGACGCGGTTCTTCTCGACGCCCTTGGTCACCAGGTAGGCCTTCACCGCTTCGGCGCGGCGGATGGACAACTTCTGGTTGTAGGCGTCCGAGCCGACGGAATCGGTATGCCCGACGGCGATCACGACCTCGAGGTTGATGCCCGCCATCTTGTCGACGAGATCATCCAGCTTGGCCTTGCCCTGAGGCTTGAGAACCGACTTGTCGAAGTCGAAGAACGCGTCGGCGGCGTACGTCACCTTTTCGCTCACGGGGGCCGGCGGCGGGGGCGGCGGAGGCGGCGGGGGCGGCGGCGTCACCGGCGGGGGAGCAGGCATGGGTGCCGGCGGCGGAGGAGGCGCCTTGGGCACGGGCTTGAGTGCGCCGTCGCAATCAGGATTTGCAGTGGCTGGAGTCCAGCTCGCATCTCGCCAGCAAAGCTGGCTGCCGCCGTTCTTCCAGACGACGCCGTCGGAATTCTTCCAGTTGTTCTCGTTCGAGGCCTGGGCAAATGCGCCCGACGCCGAAATGGCGAGCGTGGCCGATGCAAAGAGCGACGCCACCTTGTTCAGTTTCTTCATGATTCTCCTCTCGAGGAAAGGCACAGTTGGTTCTGCATTACATCCCAACCGAATTCGGGAATTGTTGGCGAATGCTTAGGGTTAGCGAGGGTCCGCCACCCGACCGATTGTGCCAGCAGAGATTGGGTTTCACCCCCAGGACCCACGTCGCGCAGGGCGGTGTTGCACGCTTGCGACATCCCATGGCACTTAGAATCGAAGGCTTCGCCTTTCGCACGCGTCGCAGCGTCACGCTCGCGCACCCCGTATGACCCAATTCGCCAAGGAAACCCTGCCCATCAGCCTCGAAGAGGAAATGCGGCGTTCCTATCTCGATTACGCCATGAGCGTGATCGTCGGGCGTGCGTTGCCCGATGCGCGAGATGGCCTGAAACCGGTGCACCGGCGCGTGCTCTTTGCAATGCACGAGCTCAACAACGATTGGAACCGCCCCTACAAGAAGTCGGCGCGCATTGTGGGCGATGTGATCGGTAAATATCACCCTCATGGCGACAGTGCGGTCTACGACACCATCGTGCGCATGGCGCAGGATTTTTCGCTGCGCCACATGCTCGTGGACGGCCAGGGCAATTTCGGCTCCGTCGATGGCGACAACGCCGCGGCGATGCGCTACACCGAGATCCGGCTGGCAAAGATCGCCCACGAGATGCTCGCCGACATCGACAAGGAAACCGTCGATTTCGGCCCCAACTACGATGGCAGCGAGAAGGAGCCGCTGGTCCTGCCGACGAGGCTGCCCAACCTGCTCGTCAATGGCGCAGCGGGCATTGCCGTGGGGATGGCAACGAACATCCCGCCGCACAATCTCAACGAAGTCGTCGACGCCTGCCATCACCTGCTGAAGAACCCCGATGCGACCATCGACGAATTGATGGAGATCATTCCGGCGCCCGATTTCCCCACCGCGGGGATCATCTACGGGCTTGGGGGAGTGCGCGAAGGCTACCGGACCGGACGCGGCAAGGTCGTGATGCGCGCGAAGTGCCATTTCGAGGACATCGACCGCGGCCAGCGCCAGGCCATCATCGTCGACGAGATTCCATACCAGGTGAACAAGAAAAACCTCCTCGAACGCATGGCCGAGCTGGTTCACGAGAAGAAGCTCGAGGGCATCAGCCACATCCAGGACGAGTCCGACAAATCGGGCATGCGCGTCGTGATCGAGCTCAAGCGCGGCGAAGTGCCCGAAGTGGTGCTGAACAACCTGTACAAGCAGACGCAGCTGCAGGACACGTTCGGCATCAACATGGTGGCGCTGATCGACAACCAGCCCAAGCTGTGCAACCTGAAGGACCTGGTCGAGATCTTCCTCGAGCACCGCCGCGAGGTCGTGACACGGCGCACGGTCTTCGCGCTGCGCAAGGCACGCGAGCGCGGCCACGTGCTGGAGGGCCTTGCGGTGGCCCTGGCCAACATCGACGAATTCATCGAGACCATCAAGAATTCGCCCACGCCGCCGGTCGCCAAGACGGCACTGATGAGCAAGAGCTGGGACTCCTCCCTCGTGCGCGAGATGCTCGTTCGCGCCGAGGGGCAGACGCCCGGCGGTCGCGAGGCCTATCGCCCGGAAGCGCTTCCCAAGGAATTCGGCCTCCAGGAGGACGGCCTGTACCGCCTCTCGGACGCGCAGGCGAGCGAGATCCTGCAGATGCGCCTGCAACGCCTGACCGGGCTCGAGCAGGACAAGATCATCGGCGAATACAAGGATGTGATGGCCGAAATCACAGACCTGCTCGAGATCCTGGCCACGCCGGCGCGCGTGACCACGATCATTTCCGACGAGCTCTCGGCCATCAAGCAGGAGTTCGGCCAGACCAAGGCGGGTGCGCGGCGAAGCGTCATCGAGCACAACGCCCAGGACCTCGGAACCGAGGACCTCATCACGCCGACCGACATGGTCGTCACGCTTTCACACACCGGATACATCAAGAGCCAGGCGCTCAGCGAATATCGGGCGCAAAAGCGCGGCGGTCGCGGAAAGCAGGCCGCCCAGACGAAGGAAGACGACTGGATCGACCAGCTCTTCATCGCGAATACGCACGATTACATCCTTTGCTTCACGACGCGGGGCCGCGTGTACTGGCTCAAGGTGTGGGAAGTCCCGCAAGGCTCGCGCAATTCGCGCGGCAAGCCCATCGTGAACATGTTTCCCTTGCAGCCGGGCGAGAAGGTCAACGTGGTGCTGCCGCTGACCAATGGCGTCCGCAGCTTCCCGCCCGACCACTACGTGTTCATGTCCACCGCGCAGGGCACCGTCAAGAAGACGCCGCTCGAGGAATTCAGCAACCCCCGCAAGGCCGGCATCATCGCTGTCGATCTCGACGAGGGCGACTACCTCATCGGTGCCGCGTTGACCGACGGCAACCACGACGTGATGCTGTTCTCCGACGGCGGCAAGGCCGTTCGCTTCGCCGAGGACGACGTGCGCCCGATGGGCCGAAATGCGCGCGGCGTGCGCGGCATGATGCTCGAGCCGGGGCAGAGCGTGATCGCCATGCTGGTCGCCGAGGACGAGACGCAAAGCGTGCTCACGGCCACCGAGAACGGTTTCGGCAAGCGCACGTCGATCGCGGAGTACACCCGCCATGGCCGAGGCACCAAGGGCATGATCGCCATCCAGCAAAGCGAGCGCAACGGCAAGGTCGTTGCCGCCACGCTGGTGCGGCCCGATGACGAGATCATGCTCATCACCGATCGCGGCGTACTCGTGAGAACGCGCGTGTCCGAAATCCGCGAACTCGGTCGCGCCACGCAGGGGGTGACGCTGATCGCCCTCGACGACGGCGCGACCCTCAGCGGCTTGCAACGCATCGTCGAGAACGACGCCAACGAGGCGGTCGGCGATGTCAACGGGTCCGGCGACGAACCCAATCCGGAGGAAAATCCTTGATGAAACGTTGGATCCTGGCCGCGCTGATGGCCAGCGCCGCGCTCGCGCACGCACAGCCCTCCGCCTCGAAGAAGGAACTGATTGCCAAGCTGATCGAGTTGCACAAGCCTGCCATCGAGAACATGTCGCGACAGATCGCCGAGCGGCCGGTCATGCAGTTGCTGCAGCAAGCCGGCGGCGCGGTGCGCCATGAGGTGCCCGCAGACAAGCGCGACGCGACCGTCAAGGCACTGCAGGACGAAGCCAAGAGCTTCGTCGACGACGCCGTGCCCATCGTCACCGAGCGGGCCATGAAGATTGCGCCCCAGGCGCTCGGGGCCGTCTTCGAGCAGAAGTTCACCGAAGACGAGTTGAAGCAGATCATCGCGTGGCTGCAGTCCCCGGTGAACAAGAAATACCAGTCGATCGGCCCCGAGCTGATGCAGACCATGACGCAGAAAGTGATCGCCGACGCGAGCCCGGCACTCGACCCGAAGCTGAAATCGCTCCAGATCAAGATGAGCGAAACATTGAAGTCCGCCATGCCCCCCGCTTCCAGCCCCAAGCCAGGTGCTGCAGCGCCCGCGGCAAAGCCCGCAAGTCATTGAGCGCGTGAGAGAATTCGGCGCAAGCCATGGCTGACAATCTTCCTGCCACGAACCCTTCGCTGCTCGCGATTCGCGACCGGATCGATGCGGTCGACCGTGAGTTGCTCGGGTTGCTGAACCGCCGTGCGGCACTCGCGCAGGAGATCGGCGAAGTCAAGAAGCAGGAAGGCTCCGTCGCCTTCAGGCCCGAACGCGAGGCGCAGGTGATCGACGGACTGAAGGCGGCCAATCCTGGCCCGCTCAAATCCGAGAGCGTTGCACCGATCTGGCGCGAAATCATGTCGGCCTGCAGGGCGCTCGAGACACCCACCCGCGTGGCGTACCTCGGTCCGGCCGGCACGTTCAGCGAGGAAGCGGCGCTCGGCTTCTTCGGCTCGTCCATCGTGAAGGTGCGCTGCGCCAGCGTGGACGAGGTCTTTCGCACGACCAGCGCCGGGGCCGCCGACTTCGGCGTGGTCGCGGTCGAGAACTCGACCGAAGGGGTGGTGGCTCGCTCGCTCGATCTGTTCCTCACCGAACCCCTGTTCATCATCGGCGAGACCAGCCTTGCGGTGCGCCAGAACCTGCTGCGCGCGGAGAACTCGCTCGAGGGCATCGTGGCGGTCTGCGCCCACCCGCAGGCCCTCGCGCAGTGTCACGGATGGTTGAGCTATCACCTGCCCAACGCTGAGCGGCGCCCGGTGGCCAGCAATGCCGAAGGCGCCCGCCTGGCGCGCGAGAATGCGTCGCTTGCAGCCATTGCCAGCGAGCGCGCCGCCAGCGAATTCGGCCTCCATGTCGTCGCACCTGCCATCCAGGACGATCCGCACAATCGCACCCGCTTCGCGATCCTGACCCGCCCGGATCGTCACCCGCAGCCGAGCGCGTCCGGCCATGACTGCACCAGCCTGGTGGTCTCGGTCACGAATCGCCCAGGCGCGGTGCACGACATGCTGGTGCCGCTGAAGGAGCACGGTGTCTCGATGACGCGCTTCGAGTCGCGTCCGGCCCGCTCCGGGCAGTGGGAGTACTACTTCTACATCGATCTGCAGGGCCATCCGGACCAGCCTCATGTGGCCGCCGCGTTGAAGGAGCTTCGCGCCGTGTGTGCCTTCTTCAAGGTGCTCGGCACCTACCCGATCGACGTGCACTGAAGGGCAGGCCGGAAGATGTTCAATCAGCTCGGCGTCATCGGCTGCGGCCTCATGGGAGGGTCGTTCGCGCTGGCGCTCAAGCGTGCCGGGCTTGTCAAGCGCGTCATCGGCTACAGCAAGTCGCCATCGACCACCGAGAAGGCGAGAAAGCTCGGCGTCATCGACCTGGCGGCCGAATCGGCCCTGCTGGCCGTGTCGGGTTCCGACATCGTGCTCATCGCGGTTCCGGTGGCGGCGACCGAGGCCACCTTCAAGGCCATCCGCCATCTCGTCGAGCCGGGCGTGCTCTTCATGGACGTGGGATCGACCAAGCGCGACGTGGTGGATGCGGCGCGCCGCGTGCTCAAGGAGCGGATCACGAGCTTCGTTCCCGCACACCCGATCGCAGGCAAGGAAGCCGCCGGCATCGCGCATGCCGACGCCGCGCTGTATACCGGACGGCAGGTCATTCTCACGCCGCTCGCCCAGACCGACGCCGACCTCGTGCAGCGCGCCACGGATGTGTGGGCGGCGATCGGCTCGCAGGTGCTTCGCATGACGCCGGAGAACCACGACGCCGCCTTTGCCGCAGTGAGCCACCTGCCGCACATGCTGGCCTTTGCCTACTTCAATGCCGTCGCGCGTCAGCCTGCCGGCCGGGACTTCCTGTCGCTGGCTGGCCCCGGTTTCCGCGACTTCACCCGCATTGCGGCCAGCGACCCGGCAATCTGGCGAGACATCCTCATCTCCAACCGTGAAGAGCTGCTGCGTCAGTCCATGCGGTTTCGCCACACGCTGGACGCGATGGAGCATGTCATCAAGAGCGGCAACGCCGAAGCGCTCGAAGACCTGATCCGCAGCGCATCGGATTCGCGCGCCAACTGGCAGATGAACGCGTCCAAACCCGCCACCAGCCGCTGAGTCGCCTGCCCAGACGGGCCGCATCCGCCTGCCATGTACACGACGCCGTTCCTCGACCTGCCTCCGCTGATGCGCGCGGGGGGCACGGTTCGCCTGCCCGGTTCCAAGAGCATCTCCAATCGCGTCCTGCTGCTCGCGGGGCTGAGCGAAGGCACGACCGTCGTGCGTGACCTGCTGGAGTCCGACGACACCCGGGTCATGCTGGGCGCGCTCGAAGCCATCGGCTGCACGATGGAGCCCAGAGGCGAAGCGCTGGCCATCACCGGCATCGGCGGCCAGCTGAGAAATCGCGATGCCCGTCTCTTTCTCGGCAATGCCGGCACGGCCATGCGTCCGCTGGCGGCCGCGCTCGCCGTGCTCACGGCCCAGCAGGGTGGCCGCTTCGAGCTCAGCGGTGTGCCACGCATGCACGAGCGCCCCATCGGCGATCTGGTGGACGCACTGCGCCAGTTGGGTTGCCGGATCGATTATCTCGGCGCCGAAGGCTTTCCTCCGCTGCGTGTCCTCGCCGGCTCAGGCGCGCTGCGCACCCAGGATCCGATCCGCGTGCGCGGGGACGTGTCCAGCCAGTTCCTGACCGCCCTGCTCCTCGCGCTGCCGCTCGCCACGTCGACCGGCCCGGTGACCATCGAGGTCGAGGGCGAGCTGATTTCCAAGCCCTACATCGAGATCACGCTCAACCTGCTGCGCCGGTTCGGGGTCGACGTGCTGCGCGAGGGTTGGCAAAGGTTCACCCTCGCGCGCGACAGCGCATTGCGCTCGCCGCAGGAGATTCGCGTCGAAGGCGACGCCTCGTCCGCTTCGTACTTCGTGGCCCTGGGCGCGATCGCCGCCACGGTCGAGCCGATCCGGATCGAAGGCGTCGGCGAGGATTCCATCCAGGGCGATGTGCGCTTCGTCGACGCCGCGCGCGAGATGGGTGCCATCGTGCGAAGCGGCCCCGGATGGATCGAGGTCGAACGCGGCGCGTGGCCGTTGAAGGCCGTCACGCTGGACTGCAATCACATTCCCGACGCCGCGATGACCCTGGCGGTGATGGCCCTTTTCGCGCAGGGCACGACGCGTCTGGAGAACATCGCCAGCTGGCGAGTCAAGGAAACCGACCGCATCGCTGCCATGGCCACGGAGCTGCGAAAACTCGGCGCGCAGGTGTCCGAGGGCCCGGATTTCCTGGCCGTCGCGCCACCCGCGCCATGGCGCGCTGCGGCCATTGCCACGTACGACGATCACCGAATTGCCATGTGCTTTTCGCTGGCGGCGTTCAACGCCCTCGCTGGCAGTCACGAGCCGCTGCCGGTGCGCATCATGGAGCCGCGCTGCGTGGGAAAGACGTTCCCGCACTACTTCGAGACACTGTTCACCGTCGTGCAGACCGACACGGCACGCGTCCCTGTTCTTGCGATCGACGGACCGACTGCTTCAGGGAAGGGCACAGTGGCCGGCGCCGTCGCGCAGGCCATCGGCTATCACTTCCTCGATTCCGGCGCCGTGTACCGCGCCACCGCCCTGGCGGCCATGCGCGCGGGTGTGGCGGCTACCGACGAACCCGCCGTCGCATCCATCGCCGCCTCGCTCGAACTGGCCTTCGAAGGTCACCAGATTCGCCTGAACGGCGAAGAGGTCGCCGACATGCTGCGTGACGAAGCCGTCGGCGCGCTGGCCTCGAAAGTCGCTGCGCTTCCGGCCGTGCGAGACGCACTCCGGCAGCTTCAGCTGTCCTTCCGGCGAGTGCCGGGCCTCGTGGCCGATGGCCGAGACATGGGCACGGTGGTCTTCCCCGGTGCAGACTTGAAGATCTTTCTCACCGCGAGTGCCGCCAAGCGGGCCGAGCGGCGCCATAAGCAATTGATTTCTAAGGGAATTCCATCTAATATCGATACCCTTCGCGCCGACCTCGAAGCGCGTGACGAGCGAGATCGAAACCGCGCCGTTGCGCCCTTGAAGCCGGCGTCGGATGCGCAGCTCCTGGACAATTCGGACCTCGGCATCGATGAATCGGTCGACGCGGTCCTGAAAGCCTGGGAACAACGCAGGCCCTTCGGGGTCCACTAACCCCTTCTGCAAGAGGAAACCCGCCGAAAGGCAAACAGCCCCGCCGCTTTCCCTCCCGTGCTGCACCGGGCTCCCCGCAGGCACATCGAAGCGCCGGAAACATCAACCCAACCCCGCGGCCCCGGCCGCACAGAAAGTCCCAATGTCTCAAACCCAAACTGCCACCAGCCATGGCGGCGAATCGTTTGCCGCCCTGTTCGAAGAATCGCTCAAGCGCTCGGAGATGCGCAGCGGCGAGGTCATCACGGCCGAAGTCGTCCGTGTCGACTACAACTTCGTGGTGGTCAATGCGGGCCTCAAGTCCGAGGCCTACATCCCGATCGACGAATTCAAGAACGACCAGGGTGAACTCGAAGTCCAGGTCGGCGATTTCGTGTCCGTGGCCATCGACGCGCTCGAGAATGGCTACGGCGACACGATCCTCTCGCGTGACAAGGCCAAGCGGCTCGCGTCATGGCTGTCCCTGGAGAAGGCGCTGGAATCCGGCGACTTCGTCACCGGCACTGTCTCCGGCAAGGTCAAGGGCGGTCTCACCGTGCTGGTCAACGGCATCCGCGCCTTCCTGCCCGGCTCGCTGCTCGACACCCGTCCTGTCAAGGACATGACGCCCTTCGAGGGCAAGACGCTCGAGTTCAAGGTCATCAAGCTCGACCGCAAGCGCAACAACGTCGTCCTGTCGCGCCGCGCCGTGGTCGAGGCTTCGATGGGCGAGGAACGCGCCAAGCTGCTCGAGACGCTGTCCGAAGGCGCCATCGTGCACGGCGTGGTCAAGAACATCACCGAGTACGGTGCCTTCGTCGACCTCGGCGGCATCGACGGCCTGCTCCACATCACCGACATGGCCTGGCGCCGCGTGCGTCACCCGAGCGAGGTGGTGCAGGTCGGCCAGGAACTGACCGCCAAGGTCCTCAAGTTCGACGCCGAGAAGAACCGCGTCTCGCTGGGCCTGAAGCAGCTCGGCGACGACCCGTGGCTGGGCGTGTCGCGCCGCTACCCCACGGGCACGCGCCTGTTCGGCAAGGTCACGAACATCGCCGACTACGGTGCGTTCGTCGAGATCGAGCCGGGCATCGAAGGCCTCGTCCACGTGTCCGAGATGGACTGGACCAACAAGAACGTCGCGCCGAGCAAGGTCGTGTCGCTGGGCGACGAAGTCGAGGTCATGGTGCTCGAGATCGACGAAGACAAGCGCCGCATCAGCCTGGGCATGAAGCAGTGCAAGGCCAACCCCTGGGAAGAGTTCGCAGCGACCGTGCAGCGCGGCGACCGCGTCAAGGGCCCGGTCAAGTCCATCACCGACTTTGGCGTGTTCGTCGGTCTGGCAGCAGGCATCGATGGCCTGGTCCACCTGTCGGACCTCTCCTGGAACGAGCCGGGCGAATCGGCAGTGCGCAACTATCGCAAGGGCCAGGAAGTCGAAGCCATCGTCCTGGCGGTCGACGTGGAGCGCGAGCGCATCTCTCTGGGCATCAAGCAGCTCGACTCCGACCCGTTCACGAGCTACACCTCGGTCAACGACCGCGGCCTGATCGTCTCCGGCAAGGTCAAGAGCGTCGACCCGCGCGGCGCCGAGATCCAGCTCAACAACGACGTGACCGGCTACCTGCGTGCCTCCGAGATCAGCCGTGACCGCGTCGAAGACGCGCGCAATGTGCTGAAGGAAGGCGATGAGGTCTCGGCCATGATCATCAACATCGACCGCAAGACGCGCTCGATCCAGTTGTCGATCAAGGCCAAGGACAACGCCGACCAGCAAGAAGCGATGCAGCGCCTGTCGCAGAGCAACGAGCGCGAAACCGCCGGCACGACCAGCCTGGGTGCCTTGCTGCGGGCCAAGCTGGACAACCAGAAGGACAACGGCTGATCGCCGCCCTGTCCCGCCTTTGCCGATGCGACTGACGTGGACGGCGCGCAGCACGCCCCCGTGCAACCCCCCTGCCAGCGGCAGCGGGGCCGCGCGCCGTGCCTGCGCGCATGAAGGCCTCATGACCCGATCCGACCTGGTGGCACAGCTTGCGGAGCGATTCAGCCAGCTGACGCACCGCGACACCGAGTTCGCGGTCAAGACCATCCTCGACGCGATGTCCGATGCGCTCGCGCGCGGCCACCGCATCGAGATCCGCGGGTTCGGGAGTTTCTCGATCAACCGCCGCCCACCTCGAATGGGCCGCAACCCGCGATCCGGCGAGCAGGTGGTGATTCCCGAGAAGCTCGTTCCGCACTTCAAGCCCGGCAAGGCCCTGCGCGAGTCCGTGGACGCCCACATCCCGGTGCACGACGACCCGCCCGACGAGAGCGCCAAGACCGGCACCTGATCCCTGGCGCGCCCGGTGAGACACCGCCGATGGGCCATAGAATCGGCCCGGGAGATGCGATGCGGTTCTTCATCTGGCTCTTGCGGGCCTTTGTCTTCTTTGCCCTGTTCGCCTTTGCGCTGAACAACCAACACGACGTCAGCGTCAAGCTGTTCTTCGGGCAGGAATGGCGTGCGCCGATGGTGATCATCGTGCTCACGGCCTTCGGCACGGGCTGCGCGTTCGGCGTCTTTGCGATGGTGCCGAGCTGGTGGCGGCATTGGCGCATTGCGCGCCGCGTGCCGAGCGCGCAAGAGCCAGCTGCGCGGCCGACTGCCACGCCGATCGTGACGCCTGAAATGGCAGTCGAGCATCCCCCGCGCGATGGACTTTGACCTGCAGTGGTTCCTGCTGGGTCTTCCGGTGGCGTTCGCCATCGGATGGCTGGCGTCGCGGCTGGACCTGCGCCAATGGAAGCGCGAGCAGCGCGATTCACCTCGCGCCTACTTCAAGGGCTTGAACCTCTTGCTCAACGAGCAACAGGACAAGGCCATCGATGCCTTCATCGAAGCCGTCCAGGGCGACCCGGACACCACCGATCTGCACTTCGCGCTGGGCAGCCTGTTCCGCCGGCGCGGCGAGTACGAACGCTCGGTGCGTGTGCATCAGCACCTGCTCAACCGCGCCGATCTTCCTGCCGCCGAGCGTGATCGGGCCCAGCACGGGCTCGCGCAGGATTACATGCGCGCAGGCTTGTTCGATCGCGCCGAAGAGGCCTGGAAAGCGCTCGAGGGCACGGCCTTCGACACCGAGGCACGACTGGCCTTGCTGACCCTTCACGAGCGCTCGCGCGACTGGCGCGCCGCCATCGACGACGCGCTCAAGCTGGAGCGCGCCGGCGGCACCGGGTCTTACGCATCGCGCATTGCGCACTACTGGTGTGAGCTTTCGCAGCAGGCCGACGCACAGGGCCGCACCGACGACGCCGCGGCGGCCTTGCGCAAGGCGCGCGAAGCCGCCCCGGGTGCCGCGCGTCCTATGGTGATGAGCGGGCAGCGTGCGCGGGCGGCGGCCGACCATGCCGGCGCGCTGCAGCATTGGAGACAACTCCTCGCGGCGCATCCGAACGCGTTCGCCCTCGTGGCGCGCGATTTCGCCGACAGCGCGGCCGCGGCCGGCGAATCCGCCGCGGCCCTGGAAGAACTGCACGCGCTTTACCGCCGCGCGCCATCGTTGGACCTGCTGGCTGCGATGGCGCGGGTCGACGCGGCCCCGTGCGAGCAGCACGCTCGCGTGGCCGCGCATCTGCGTGCCCATCCCAGCCTGTCGGCTGCGCGCGAGCTGATCCGCCTGCGCGTGGCTGAACACGGGGTGACAAGCGACCCCGAGGTGATCGACATCGAAGCGGCCATCGCCAAGGCGGCGCAACCGCTTCAACGCTATCGCTGCGCAGCCTGCGGTTTCGAGGTCCAGACCTATTTCTGGCAATGCCCCGGGTGCCTCAACTGGGACAGCTACCCCACGAAACGACTGGAGGACCTCTGATGGCTGCCCCGACCCGCGAGAAGCTCGCCGCCGCCCGCGTGCTGGTGGTTGGCGATGCGATGCTCGACCGCTACTGGTTCGGCGCGGTCGAGCGCATTTCGCCGGAAGCGCCGGTTCCCGTGGTGCGTGTCGATCGCGAGGAGGAGCGCCTGGGCGGCGCCGCCAACGTGGCGCTCAACGTGCGCATGATCGGCGCACAGGCCTCGCTGGTCACGGTCGTGGGCCGCGACGAGCCGGGGCGTCGACTGCAGCAATTGATCGAAGCGCAGGGCATTCCCACGCTGCTCGGGGTCGACGAGAAGCTCTACACCATCGTGAAGCTGCGGGTCATCGGTCGTTCGCAGCAATTGCTGCGTGTGGACTTCGAGAACCAGCCCGACCATGAAGTGCTGCGCCAGGCTTTCGGCGAATTCCGCCGCGTGCTGCCGGAGCATGATGCCGTGCTGTTCTCGGACTACGGCAAGGGTGGTCTGGAGCACATTCCCGAGATGATCCAGCTCGCGCGCACGCAGGGCAAGGCGGTGCTCGTGGACCCCAAGGGCCACGATTACTCCCGCTATGCCGGCGCTACGCTCGTCACGCCGAACAAGGCCGAACTCGCCCAGGTGATCGGCCCGTGGAACACGGAAGCCCAGTTGCACGAACGCGCTCAGGCCCTGCGCGAGCGCCTGGGCATCGATGCGCTGCTGGTGACGCGCTCGGACGAAGGCATGTCGCTGTTCGATGCAGCCGGCCATGTGCAGGTCCCTGCGCAGGCGCGAGAGGTATTCGACGTGACCGGCGCGGGAGACACCGTGATCGCCACGATGGCGGCCATGCTGGCCAGCGGGCTGAGCTTGCGCGAGGCGATGCCCATCGCCAACCGGGCGGGCGGCATTGTCGTCGGCAAGTTCGGGACCGCCGGGGTCACCTACGAGGAGTTGTTCGAATGAAAGTGGTGGTCACCGGCGCAGCCGGCATGATCGGCAGCAATCTCGTGCATGGCCTGAACGCCGTGGGCATTGACGACGTCATCGCGGTCGACGACCTGACCGACGGCCCGAAATACCGGAACCTGCTCGGCGCAAAGGTCAGCGACTATTTCGACCGGCGCGAGTTCTATGCCAGATTCGCGAAGGCGGAATTCGGCCGGGTCGAGGCGGTATTCCACGAGGGCGCCTGCTCCGACACCATGGAGCACGACGGGCGCTTCATGATGGAGACCAACTATCGGTGCTCGAAAGAGCTGCTCGATGCCTGCCAGGCGCAGGGCACTCGACTGCTGTACGCGTCATCGGCGGCCACCTACGGCGGCAGTGCATCGTTCCGCGAGGAGCCCGAGTTCGAACAGCCGCTGAACGTCTACGGATACTCCAAGCTGCTGTTCGACAACGTCGTGCGCCGCATGCTCGACTCGGCCATTGCCCAGGTGGCCGGCTTTCGATACTTCAACGTCTACGGACCCCGGGAACAGCACAAGGGTCGCATGGCGTCCGTCGCCTTCCATCACATCAACCAGTTTCGCGAGACGGGGCGCGTGAAGCTGTTCGGCGAATACGGCGGCTTCGGCGCGGGCGAGCAATCGCGCGATTTCGTCTTCGTCGACGATGTCGTGGCGGTGAACCTGTGGTTTCTCGACAATCCGCAGGCCAGTGGAATCTTCAACCTCGGCACCGGTCGCGCCCAGCCTTTCAACGACGTGGCGGTCGCCACGGTCAACGCTTCACGGGCCCGGGGTGGCGAGGCAGCCCTGCCCCTGGCCGAACTCGTGCGCGCCGGGCTGATCGAATACATCCCGTTCCCTGACGCGCTGGTGGGCAAGTACCAGTGCTTCACGCAGGCCGACCTGACGCGGTTGCGAGGCGTCGGTTGCGCGCACGAGTTCGCCGACGTGGGCACCGGTATTCAGCAGTACGTGCAACGGCTCGCCCGTGAGGGTTGAGCCCCCCCGTAAGAGGGACGACAGCGCCGCGCACGGTCCGTACAGTGCGCGCCAGCGCGACGCAGGAAAGTGTCGCGCACATGACCAACTGTCCTTAGGGAGATCTCCATGTATCGCAAGATCATCGCCGCCATGATGGCGCTGTGTGCTGCCACCGCATTCGCCGCGGTCGACGTCAACAAGGCAAACCAGGCCGACCTGCAAGCCGTCAAGGGCCTCGGTGCCGTATCCGCCGGGCGCATCATCAGTGAACGCCAGAAAGGCGCGTTCAAGAACTGGGCAGACCTGACGCAGCGGGTCCACGGCATCAAGTCGGGGAAGGCGAGCAAGTTGTCGAGTGCAGGGCTCACCGTCAATGGGCAGCCCTACGTGGCTGGCGCAGCCCCTGCCACGGCCCGCAAAGGCAAGCACGCAGACGACACCGCAGCGGCTCATTGAGCGTTCCGAAACTTCCATCGCAGACGCCCCGTTCGCGGGGCGTTTTCATTCGTGCCGCGTGGCGCTTCACGCAGTCGTCATTTCGAGGGCACCGTGTCTTCGGCCTGTTGCCGCAGGCCCGGCGCGATCGTGCGATGCAATGGCGACCAACCGAAGAACTCCATCACTTCGTCGCGGCGCGCGAACGTGTCGGAGCGCCCCAAGGCAATGAGTTCGCGCGTATAGGACGACTCGAACAGCAGGTAGCTCGCCAGTGCGGCCCCCCTGGCCTCATCGCCCTTGCCTGACACGCCCACGCCTCGAAGCAACGCACGCACCGGCGCCGGCAGGCTGGGGAGGTGCTTGGCGGCAATGTCGTCGATGCGTTGGCTCGGCGCGATCACCAGCACCTCGATGGGTCGCAGCGTGGTGCGCGCACGAGCCTCGGGTTGCAGCAGCGACAGCGTGCTGTTGATGCGCTGCAGGCGCTCGACATCGACCGCCAGCGCGTCCAGGAAGATGTTCGACAACGCATGGCCCGCAATCTGCGCGAGATTCGGGTATTCGCCGCTGTTGGGCCGCTCCGCGCGCGGCTCGCTCATGCGGCCCGCACCGACGACGAGAATGCGCTGGGCACCGAGATGAACCGCCGGCGAGATCGGTGCGGACTGGCGCATGGAGCCGTCGCCGAAATATTCGAGGTGGCCGTCGATGACCAGCGGCACGGCGGGGAACACGAACGGAATGGCCGACGACGCAAGCAGATGCGCGACACCGATCTCGCTGCGCACCGCGAGCCGCTGCGTGCGTGTCCAGGGCACGATCTGCTTGACCGCGTCATAGAACGTCACGTGCATGCCCGAACCGTAGCTCGACGTCGTGACGGCGAGCGCCTGCAAATGGCCTTCGAGCATGACGCGCTTCAGGCGCGTCGTGTCGATCAGCTCATTGAGCAAGATCTCGAGCGGACTGTTGTCCAGCAACGACCGCGGGCGCGCACGCCGCCAACGCGCGATCATCCAGCCCACCGACACCATGGTCAGCCAACGCGCGCCGGTGCGAATGACTCCGATGGAGTCCGCGCGGTAGATCTGATCGGCGTGAAAATTCCGCCAGATGTGGTTCAGGCCGCCAACCGCGGTGTCGAAGTCGTCTGCGCCGCAGGCCAACGCCGTGGAATTGATGGCGCCTGCCGAGGTGCCCGCGATCACCGGGAAGGGATTGACGTTCGGTGCGTCGGTGCGCCTGACGGATCGTCGCGATGGCTTCAAGAACGCCGACCTGGTAGGCGGCACGGGCGCCGCCACCAGTCAGGATCAGGCCGGTCGTCGCGTCAGCGGACATGCGGCAGTGTAGGCGCGGCACACTGCCGCCAAGATCAGGTTCAGCCCGGGGTGCAGGGCCGAGGAATCGACTGCCCACACGCGCCCGGCGCATGTGTTCAGCGGAGGCGGTCAATGCCCGCGGCCGTGACCCTTGCCGTGGTCGTCGCGGTCGCGGTCATCGTGGTGATCTTCGCGCCAGTCGCGGCGATCATGGTGACGGTCGTCCCGGCCGTCGTGGCCGCGATAGCCGCGGTGGCCCGGTAGGTAGCGCTGCTGGTACCACTGCTCCTGCACGAAGTACACGGGCTGGCCGCAGGCGCCGTAGCGGCCGCAATAGCGGCTCCACTGACGCGCATGCCCCGGAGGCACGCGAAGGTAGATCGGCTGTTGGTACACCGCCACCGGGCTGGGCGCCACCACGACAGGCTGCGGATTCACCACGACCACTTGCGGCTGTTGCACGTCTCCCAGGTCGATGCGGCCATAGAAGCCCGGCTGGTTCACGGACACGGAAACGCCGATGTTCGGTTCGGCCAGCGCCGGCAAAGCGGTGGCGGCGACTGCGGCCGCAAGGAAAAATCGCTTCATGAAGTTCACTCTTTCGCTGTGGTCGTGCCCAATGAACGGGCAAGCCGCGATCTTCGAGGACATCGCCACCCGCAAGCTGTGACTATTCGTATATCACGCGCGCCCGGCCGTGCGTTCCTTCACGCCACCGATCGATCGCTGCATCGCAGGGGAAGAACCTGGCCTCATCGCCGAGATCGAGTTCGCCGCTGGCTGCCTCGCGCTCGACCACGAGCCGGATGGCCAGACCCTGCGTGAGCTCGCCTTGCCCGGCGGGCAGCCGGCGCGTGGGGAAGTCGCGCAGCACTTCGGCCACGGGCGGAATGCTGCCGTTGACTTCGACGCGCATGTACTTGCCGAAGCGGCATCGTGCCGCGGAAAGATCCCACACCTGCTGCACATTCAGCCGCACGCCGCCCGAGAACCTGTCGGGCTGCACCTTGCCCTGCACGACGACCAATTCGTCGTCCTTGAGCAGGTCCTTGTGCGCATTGAGGAGATCTTCGTTGGCCACCGCATCGATCGCCTCTGTCTTGTCATCGAGCTTGAAGATCGCCACGCGTCCGCGCTGTCCGTTGACCACGCGCAGATCGCTCACGATGCCGGCCAGCAACTGCGGTTCGCGACTGTCGATGACATCCGCATTGCGGCGCTTGGCAAATTGCCTGACTTCGTCGGCGCTCTGGTCGAACAGGTGACCCGACAGATAGAACCCCAGCGCGCCCTTCTCGAGCGTGAGCCGCTCCTTGATGCTCCACGGCGGGGCTGCGATCAGTTCGGGCTCCTGGTTCGATGCCGCATGCGAGTCGCCGAAGTCGAAGAGCCCGCCCTGGTCGGCGTTGGCATGCTGCGTGTCCGCATAGTCGAATGCCAGGCCGATGCTCGCCGCCAGCGTGGCGCGCTCCTGCCCGATCCAGTCGAATGCACCGGCCTTGATCAACGCCTCCACGGTGCGCTTGTTGATGCGGGCGCGGTCGACACGCGTGCAGAAGTCGAACAGCGACTTGAACGGGCCGCCAGCCTCGCGTGCCTGGATGATGGCCTCGATCGCGCCGTGCCCGGTTCCCTTGACGGCACCTAGGCCGTAACGCACCAGGCGATCGCCCACGGGCTCGAAGCGATAGCCGCCGCGGTTCACATCCGGCGGCTCGAAGACGATGCCCAACGACACCGCATCATCGTGGAAGATCTTGAGCTTGTCGGTGTCGTCCAGTGCCACGCTCATGTTGGCCGCGGTGAATTCGGCGAGGTAATGGACCTTCAGCCAGGCGGTCTGGTAGGCCAGCAGCGCATACGCGGCCGCATGCGACTTGTTGAATCCGTACCCCGCGAACTTCTCCATCAGGTCGAAGATCTCATTCGCCTTGGGCTCCGCGATGGCGTTCTTCGCCGCGCCTTCCGCGAAGATCGCGCGGTGCTTGGCCATCTCCTCGGCCTTCTTCTTGCCCATGGCGCGGCGCAGCAGATCGGCGCCGCCCAGTGAATAGCCGCCAAGCCGCTGCGCGACCTGCATCACCTGTTCCTGGTAGACCATGATCCCGTAGGTCTCCTCGAGCACTTCCTTCATCAGGGGGTGCGGGTACTCGACCTCCTCGCGCCCGTGCTTGCGTGCACAGAAGGTGGGGATCAGGTCCATCGGACCGGGGCGGTACAGGGCCACGAGCGCGATCACGTCCTCGAATACGCTCGGCTTGGCGTCGCGCAGCATGCGTTGCATGCCCGTGCTTTCCAGCTGGAACACCGCCACCGTCTTGCCCTCGCTCATCAGCTGATAGGCGGCACGGTCGTTCAGGGAGATGTCCTCGAGCGCGAAATCCTGCTGGTCGGCGTGGCGGGCACGGATGTAGTCCTTGGCAAGTTCCAGGATCGTCAGCGTGGCCAGCCCCAGGAAGTCGAACTTCACGAGACCTGCCTGCTCGACGTCGTCCTTGTCGAACTGGCTGACGGCGCTGTCGCTGCCGGGCTGCATGTACAGCGGGCAGAAGTCGGTGATCTTGCCCGGCGCAATGAGCACGCCGCCCGCATGCATGCCGATGTTCCGCACGATGCCTTCCACCCGTTCGGCCAGCGCCAGCAATTCGGCCACTTCCTCTTCGTTCTTCTCGCGCTCCTCGATCTCGGGTGCTTCCTTGCGTGCGTAGATGACGCCACTGTCAGGGTTGTCGCCCGGGCGTCTCAAGGTCACCGTCTTGCCCGGAGGCGCGGGCACCAGCTTGGCGATGCTGTCGACGTATCCGTAGCCCATACCCAGCACGCGGCCCACGTCGCGCAGCGCGGCCTTCGCGGCCATCGTGCCGAACGTGGCGATCTGGCTCACGGCATCACGGCCGTACTTGTGCTTGACGTAGTCGATGACGCGGTCGCGGTTGCCCTGGCAGAAATCGATGTCGAAGTCCGGCATCGATACCCGATCGGGATTCAGAAAACGCTCGAACAGCAGGTTGTAGCGAAGCGGATCCAGGTCGGTGATCTTCAGTGCGTACGCCACCAGCGAACCGGCACCCGAGCCTCGTCCGGGACCGACCGGACACCCATTGCTCTTCGCCCAGTTGATGAAGTCGGCGACGATGAGGAAGTAGCCGGGAAACCCCATCTTCAGGATCGTCGCGATCTCGAATTCGAGCCGCTCGACATAGCGCGCCCGTTCGCGGTCACGCGCTGCGATGTCGGGGTAGAGCTGCGCGAGGCGCAATTCCAGGCCCTCGTGCGAGGCGATGCGGAAGTACTCTTCCATGGGCATCGGCACGCCGTCGCGCAGCGGCGTCGGAAAGTCCGGCAGGCGCGGCTTGCCCAGGGTGAGCGTCAGGCTGCAGCGGCGCGCAATTTCAATGCTGTTGGCCAGTGCGCTCGGGATGTCGGCGAACAGCGCCTCCATCTGCGCCTGCGTCTTGAAGTGCTGCTCGCGCGTGAATCGCTTGATCCGACGCGGATTCGTGAGCGTCTCGCCTTCGGCGACGCACACGCGTGCTTCATGAGCTTCGAAGTCGTCGGGCCCGAGGAACTGCACCGGGTGGGTGGCAACGACCGGAAGCCTCAGCCGCGCAGCCAGTGGCACGGCTGCGCGCACATGGGCTTCGTTCCCGGACTGCCCGGCGCGCTGCAACTCGATATAGAAGCGACCCGGAAAGAGCGCGGCCAGCCGCTCGGCGATTGACCTGGCATGCGGCTCGTCATGCGTCAGAAGCGCCTGCCCGATGGCGCCCGAGTCGGCGCCCGACAACGCGATGAGCCCGTCTGCAAGCGTGTCGAACCAGGACCACTTCAGCCACGCCTGGTTGCGCTGGACGTTCTCGAGCCATGCACGCGAAAGCAATTCGCACAGGTTGAGGTAACCGCGGCGATCCTGCACCAGCAGCAACAGCCGGGTGGGCGCCTTTTCGCCCGCCTCGGGCTCCATCCACACATCGGCACCGAGGATGGGCTTCACGCCGGCCTTGCGCGCGGCGCCATAGAACTTGATCGCCCCAAAGAGATTGCCGAGATCGGTGATGGCGAGGGCAGCCTGACGATCGCCGGCAGCCGCCTCCACCGCTTCGTCGATCCGCAAGGTGCCGTCGACGACGGAGAACTCGGTGTGGGTGCGCAGGTGAACGAATGCCATTCACCAATTCTAGGTTCGAGGCGGTTCGTAGAATCCGCCGCGTGAAGTCCTTCCTGAACATCTCGGCCTATCTGTTCACGCCGCTCAACGACACGGCGGCTCTGCGCGAAAGCATTCGCTCACAAGCGACAGAAAGGGCACTTCGAGGCACGGTGCTGCTCGCTGGCGAGGGGATCAACCTCTTCCTCGCCGGCGCGCCCGCGGAACTGCGCGACTTCCTCGCCTGGCTGCGCCGCGATTCACGCCTGGCCGCATTGGCACCCAAGGAAAGCTGGTCGAGCACGGTGCCCTTCGGCAAGCTGCGGGTGAAGGTCAAGCCGGAGATCATCCGCATGAACAGGCCGACGATCCGGCCCGACGCAAGACGCGCGCCCGCGGTGGATGCGCAGACACTGGCACGCTGGCTGGATGCAGGTCACGACGACGATGGCCGGCCCGTGGTGATGCTCGACACGAGAAACGCCTTCGAGGTCGCCGAAGGCCGTTTCAGAGGCGCGATCGATTGGGGCCTGCGGCAATTCGGCGAATTTCCGCATGCGGCGCTGGCACATGCCGGCGCGCTCGAGGGCAAGACGGTGGTGAGCTATTGCACCGGGGGCATCCGCTGCGAGAAGGCAGCCCTGTTCCTCGCCGAGTCCGGTGTCCAACGCGCATACCAGCTCGATGGCGGGATCCTGAAGTATTTCGAAGCCACGGATGCACGGCACTTCGAGGGCCGATGTTTCGTCTTCGACGCAAGACAGGCGCTCGACCCGTCGCTCACCTGCGAGGCTTGACGGGTCATTGGGCACACCGCTTGCACGGGCGCTGCCAAGCCCTTACAAGGAACGGTCCTCGCACGCGCCCAGCAGGAGCACGCCATGACCCATGCACGAGACCCGCTGCCGCGGCCGCTTGCGCGGCTGGCGGAGCATTACGCGCGCGTGCGCGGCATGTCGCTGAAGCTGGCTCAGCCCTTGAGCGAGGAGGACTGCCAGGTCCAGTCCATGCCCGACGCGAGCCCGGCCAAGTGGCATCTGGCGCATGTCACCTGGTTCTTCGAGACCTTCGTGCTGGAACGGTTCGAGGCCGGGTTCAAGCCGTTCGACCCTGCGTTCCGCGTGCTGTTCAACAGCTACTACCACGGGATCGGCGAGCGCCACCCGCGACCCGAGAGGGGTCTGGTCACGCGCCCAGGCCTGGCCGATGTCAAGCGCTACCGTGCCCATGTCGACGAACGCATGCATCTGCTGCTCGACGCGCGCGCGGACGATGCCGAACTGCATGCGCTGGTCCTGCTCGGCCTCCACCACGAACAGCAGCACCAGGAATTGCTTCTGACGGACATCAAGCACCTGCTCTCCTGCAATCCCGCCGGGCCGGCCTATAGCGCGCGGTGGCCGATCGGGGCCGTCAGGCCGCAACCGTTGCGCTGGCACCGCTACGACGGCGGCATGTGCGCGGTCGGCCACGACGCCGCGGTCGAAGGAGAATTCTGCTTCGACAACGAGACGCCACGCCACGACACCTGGCTGCAGCCGTTCGAGATCGCGTCGCGGCCGGTGAACTACGGCGAATACCAGGCCTTCATCGACGATGGCGCCTACAGGCGGCCTGAGCTGTGGCTTTCCATGGGCTGGGACTGGGTCCGGGCGGCCCGACGAGACGCGCCGCTGTACTGGCGATCCGATGGCGAGCGCTGGCTCAACCACACGTTGCATGGCATTGTCGAAAACGACCCGCACACTCCCGTGTGCCACCTCAGTTATTTCGAGGCCGACGCCTATGCGCGCTGGTGTGGTGCCCGGCTGCCCACGGAAGCCGAATGGGAACTCGCCGCGCGCCGCCTGATCCGCGGCCCCGATGCGCAGCACAATTTCGCCGATCGGGGCGCACTGCACCCGCTTCCACCCGCGAGCTCGGCGGACGAGCCGGTGCAGATGTTCGGCGACGTATGGGAGTGGACTCAGTCCAACTACAACCCGTACCCGGGATACCGGCCGCTGCCCGGCGCGGTGGGTGAATACAACGGCAAGTTCATGTGCAATCAATTCGTCTTGCGTGGCGGCTCCTGCGCCACACCCGCCGGCCACGTGCGTGCGAGCTACCGCAATTTCTTTCCGCCGGACGCACAGTGGCAGTTCAGCGGCCTGCGGCTGGCGCGCGACGCAGCCTGACGCCCTCGGGAAAATCTAGGGCGCCAGGTCGAACACGAGCACTTCGGCACCGCGTCCATGCTCCAGACGCACGGACGGCTCACCCATCAGGAGCGCGGCGTCGCCTGCCGCGAGCGCCTGGCCATTGACCAGCACCTCTCCGCGCGCGATCTGGACATAGGCCTTGCGCGAGCGGTCGATCGCCAGTTCGGCGCGTTCGTCGCCATCGAACAGTCCGGCGTACAGCAATGCGTCCGCATGCAGGCGGACGGACTCGTCTCGGCCATCCGGGCTGGCCACCAGCCGCAGTCGCCCCCGCTTGTCGATTGCGCCGAAATGTCGCTGCTCGTAACCCGGCGTCACACCCTGCTGGTCAGGGAGAATCCAGATCTGCAGGAAGTGCGTGGTCTCTTGTGGCGCATGGTTGTATTCGCTGTGCATGACGCCGCGCCCTGCACTCATGCGCTGCACGTCGCCGGGAACGATCGACGCCCCGTTGCCCATGTTGTCCTTGTGGGCGAGTTCGCCTTCGAGAACGTAGCTGATGATCTCCATGTCACGGTGTCCGTGAGTGCCGAAGCCGGTGCCGGGTGCGATGCGGTCCTCGTTGATGACACGAAGGTTGCCGAATCCCATGTGCAGCGGATCGTAGTAGTCGGCAAACGAAAAACTGTGCTGGCTCTTGAGCCAGCCATGGTCTGCCTGGCCGCGCTCGGCCGACTTCCTCACGGTGATCATTGAACACGCTCCTGTCTGATCGATCCACTGTAGTTGGCGCCGGCCGGATCAACCACGGTGCCGTCTTGAACCGCACGTTCAAATAAGATGAATCCTTCGCCGAATCAACCCACCGCTTTCTCATGAGCACGCCCCGCAACGTCCTCACGCCGGAGGCGCTCGCCATGATGGATGTCATCGCGCGCACGGGCAGTTTCGCCGCCGCCGCGCGCGAATTGGGAAAGGTGCCTTCGGCGTTGACCTACAACGTGCGCCAGCTCGAGGACGCGCTCGACGTGCTGCTGTTCGATCGACGCTCCCGACAAGCCAAGCTGACCGCAGCAGGCGAGGAACTGCTCAGCGAAGGACGCCGCCTGCTCGACCAGATCGATGCCGTCGCGCACCGGGTCAGGCGCGTGGCCACAGGCTGGGAGACGCAGCTCACCATCGCCGTGGACAGCGTCATGTCGGCCATCACGGTGTTCGAATTGTGCGAGGCGTTCTTTGCGCTGCGCCCGCAGCCGCAGCCCGATGGGGCAGCGGGACCCGGCACGCGGCTTCGCCTGCGCCACGAAGTGCTCGCCGGCACCTGGGAAGCGCTGGTCAGCGGACAGGCCGACCTCGCCATCGGGGTCAGCCTGCGCCCGGACACGCCGCCGCCGGCGGGCATGCTCGTGCAGCCGCTGGGAGACCTTCAATTCGTGTTCGCCGTGGCGCCGCACCATCCCCTGGCGAGCGCGGCGGAGCCGATCGGCGAGGCGGAGCTGCTTCGGCATCGCGCCGTGGCGGTGGCAGACTCCGCCCATCGCCTCGCCCCGCTGACCGTCAACCTGCTGCCGGGACAGGACGTCTTCACCGTCGCCAGCACGCAGGCGAAGATCGAGGCGCAGCTGCGCTGCCTGGCGTGCGGCTACGTGCCTGAGCCGCTCGTCCGCGAGCATGTGGCCGCGGGCCGCCTGGTCGTGAAGCAGACGAATCGCGCCCAGCATGCAGCGCCGCTTGGCTATGCCTGGCGCGATTCCCCCGGTGCCACGATGGGTCTGGCGCTTCGCTGGTGGCTCGACCAGCTGAAAAGCCCCGCCACCCGCCAGGCGCTCCTCGAACGACACCACGGGCCACCCGTCATGGCCCGACTGTGACCTCCTGAACCACCATGCACCGATCCGATCTCCCCGGTGCCGGCTACGTCGGCCGCTTTGCGCCCTCTCCCACTGGCCCGCTTCATGCGGGCTCCCTGGTCGCCGCTCTCGCTTCATGGCTCGATGCGCACGCCCATCGCGGCGAATGGCTGGTGCGCATCGAGGATGTCGACACGCCGCGTTGCATACCGGGCGCCGCCGAGCAGATCCTGGCCCAACTCGGCGCCTGCGGCATGCACCCGTCGCAGGCGCCTCACTGGCAGTCGCGCAGACTGCCGCTCTATGAGGATGCGCTGCAGCGATTGCTGGCCGCGGACCGGGTCTACCCCTGCGGATGCTCCCGCCGCGAAATCGAGGACGCATTGCGCGCACAGGGCCGCGCCGTGCCGCGACACGCAGAGCTGGTCTATCCGGGCACGTGCCGCGATGGCCTGCACGGCAAGCCGGCCCGAGCGATTCGCGTGCGCACGATCGATGCGCGAGGCGCCGACGTGCGGATCGCATGGCTCGACAGGCGCCTGGGCCCGCAGGCCCAGGACGTGGCACGCGACGTCGGCGACTATGTCCTGCAGCGCGCCGATGGCCTGTGGGCCTACCAGCTCGCGGTGGTCGTCGACGATGCACACCAGGGCATTTCCCACATCGTGCGTGGCGAGGACCTGGCCGACAACACGCCGCGTCAGATCCATCTGCAACGCCTGCTCGGACTTCCCACCCCGAGCTACATGCACACGCCATTGGTGATGGGCCCCAACGGAGAGAAGCTGTCCAAGCAGAACGGGGCGATGCCACTGGACCTGCATGATCCTCTGGGCGCCCTGCGGCAAGCGGGCGAGGTCCTCGCCATCCATGGCAGTGGCCGCACGGTCTCTGACTGGCTTGGGAGCGCCGTGGCCCAGTGGCGCTCGAAGTGGGCAGTCCCGGTGGCATGATGTGCGGTCCAACGAAGGAGAGAGCATGATCACCACGCAAAGCGGTCTGCAGTACGAAGACACCGTCGAAGGACAGGGCGAAGCCGCCACTGCGGGCAAACAGGTCACCGTGCACTACACCGGCTGGCTCTACGACAACGGCGCCAGAGGCGCCAAATTCGACAGCAGCAAGGACCGCAACGAGCCCTTCGGTTTCGATCTCGGCCGTGGCCACGTGATCCAGGGCTGGGACGAAGGTGTGCAGGGAATGAAGGTCGGCGGCACGCGCGTGCTGCTCATTCCGCCCGATCTCGGCTACGGTGCGCGCGGCGCGGGCGGCGTCATTCCCGGGAACGCCACGCTGATGTTCGAAGTGGAACTGCTCGGCGTGTAGCCTGGAGGTCATCCTGCAGCGCAGCGATGCGCACGGTAAATGCGACAGCATCTGGATACACGATGTGTCCGCGCGCCGCAGGCGCCAAGGACAACGTCCACGCAATTTGTAGGATATGCCTGACGACGCGCCGGGAAATCGACCGATGGTCGGGGTCTTGACCTTGGGTCACACTGGATACAAAGCTCGGTGTCGTCCCGCTTGCTTTGGCTGCGCGACCGCCTTCCACGGTCTCGCCGATCGAGCGATGCGGCCCCTTCGCAGTCCCATCCATCCTTCCGGCCCACGCAGTGATGGCGCACCTGAGAACCTACATCGTCGAGGACAGTCCCGTCATCCGCGAGAACCTCATCGCAACACTCGAGGAGATGGTGCCCGTCGAGGTCGTGGGTACGGCAGATGACGAGTCGAGCGCAGCGCAGTGGCTCAGCCGCACAGACAACGCATGCGACCTCGTCATCATCGACATCTTCCTGAAGAGCGGCTCGGGCCTTGGCGTTCTGCAGGCAGCGCGGGATGGCGCGCGGGCCCGCAAGCTCGTCGTGCTGAGCAACTACGCCACGCCCGACATGCGGCGCAAGTGTCTGCAATTGGGCGCTGACAAGGTCTTCGACAAGTCCAACGAGATCGACGGGCTGATCAATTACTGCGCGCGCCTGGCCTCGGGGGAGGATGGCAGCGAGGCGAATTCCGTCGGCTGAGCCGTGGATTCGTGCAGCGCCACCGCGCGTTCATTGAATGAGCCCGTTCTTCAGCGCGTAGTACGTCAGGTCGCTGTTGGACTCCAGCTTCATCTTTTCCATCACCCGCGTGCGATAGGTGCTCACCGTCTTCACGCTCAACGACATGCTGTCGGCCATGTGGCCGATGGTTTCGCCCTTTGCCAGACGCAGGAAGACCTGGAATTCACGCTCGGACAATTGTTCGTGCGGCGGACGGTCTCCCGCGCCGCCGAGACCGTCGGCCAGCAATTCGGCCACGCCGGCGGTGATGTACTTGCGGCCGCGATGCACCGTGCGTATCGCCTTGACGATCTCCTCGGGATCGCATTCCTTGTTGAGGTAGCCGCTCGCGCCTTGCCGCAGCAGCGTGGTCGCGTAGTGATTCTCCGGAAAGCCCGACAGGATCAGCACCGGAAGGTCGGGCGCGCGCGCCTTGATCGCCGCCAGAGCATCGACTCCGCTCTGGTCGGGCATGGAAAGGTCCATCAGCAGGACGTCGACCTCGCCGCGGCGAACGATGTCGAGCGCCTCTCGTCCGTTGGCCGCCTCGCCGGTGACCTTCAGGTCGACCTGGTCGGCGAAGAAATTGCGCAAGCCTGCGCGGACAATGGCATGGTCGTCGACGATGGCAACTCGGATCATGGCCTGTGCAACTCCAGTGCATCCTCCGCGTGGCGTGGAGTGTAGATGGAAGACAAGCCCATGAACGTCTTGCTGCGATTCAAGCGCAGTCCTTTCGTGTTCCCGCTGGCGGCCCTGGCGGCATTGGCCCTGATCTTCATCAGCGAAACCGCCTACTACCAGTCGACGCACGCGATGCAGGCCTTGGCCACGGTGACCAGTGCGCGCGATCACTTGCTCAGCCTGTCGCGCCGGATCGTGGACGCCGAAACCGGCGAACGCGGCTATCTGCTGACCGGGCGAAAGGAGTACCTCGATCCGTACCGCGACGCGTCGCAGGACATCGACCGCGCGCTGAAATGGCTGCACGGCTACTACGCTGCCACGCCGCGCCAGGCCCAGGCGATGCAGCGGCTGGACACGCTCGTGCACCACAAGCTGTCGGAGCTCGACGCCACGATGCGCCTGTACGACGAAGGCAGGACCGAATCCTGGCGCACCGTGCTGCTCACCGACATCGGCAAGGAGCAGATGGACGAGATCCGCGATGTCTCCGATCAGCTCCTGGCGGAAGAGTCGCGCAAGAGCAGTGCCGGGCGCCAGGGCGTCTATGACACGCTCCTGCTCAATCGCATCGGCGTGGCGGCGATGAGCGCCATCAGCCTGCTCGCGCTGGCCATGTACCTGCGCCAGACCGCGGCGCTCGAGGCCCATCGCCGCGAGCGGCAGGAGGCCGTCGAGGCCGAGCGCGACCAGCTCGAGCGTGAAGTCGCGCGCCGCACGTCGCAACTGACCGAACTCGCACAGCAGCTGACCGAGCTTGCGCAGCACCTTCAGACCGCCCGGGAGGACGAGCGCAGCCGCCTCGCCCGCGAATTGCACGACGAACTCGGCGCCCTGCTGACCGCGGCCAAGCTCGATGCCGCGCGCATCAAGTCTCGATTGGGAGGCACGGCGCCCGAGGCGGCCGAGCGGCTGGTTCACCTGAACGAGACGCTCAACCACGGCATCGCGCTGAAGCGTCGCATCATCGAGGATCTTCGGCCCTCCTCCTTGAACAATCTCGGTTTGCTCGCTGCACTGGAGATCCAGGCCAGCGAATTTGCCGAACGCTCCTCGATCAAGGTGGAGTGCGAACTCGAACCGGTCCAGCTGAAACCCTCGGCCGAGTTGACGGCCTATCGGCTGGTGCAGGAGGCGTTTACCAACATCGCCAAGTACGCCCAGGCTCGACACGTCCAGGTACGGCTTGCAGCAAACGGGCACACGGTGGAAGTGAGCGTGCGCGACGACGGTTGCGGCTTCGACCCCGGCCGGCGGGAGCCTTCGTCGCACGGCCTGCTGGGAATGCGGTACCGGGTCGAAGCCGAAGGCGGCCGCTTCTGGCTCGAGTCTGCGCCGGGTCGCGGGACGTCGATCCGCGCCTCATTGCCCAGCCTTGCCTGAAGCCTCCGGCTCCTTCCAGGTTCGCCGGTGTCGGCGTTGTCCTACAGGCATTCCGCACTCTTGCTGACAGAGCGACGCGGGCGCCTCTCATGGCGGCGACGAGTCCAGATTCGTAGACTTGTTCCATTGACCTCGCAACCTCGCGTTACTGCCGTTCGCACGCGGTAAGCGATCCTCAGAAAGGAACCCTGATGACAGCCACGACCGAGCCCTTCAACCAGACGACCAACCAGTTGGCAGACCAGGCAGCCCAAGGCGCGCAAGGCGCCGTCAGAGGCGCCCAGCGCGCGACGGACCAGGCACTCGATGCGTTGTCTGACAAGGTCGACGACGTTCGCGATCAGGCGATGCCGGCCCTCAATCGCATGGCCGCCCGGGCCGAGGCGCTCGCCCGGCGCAGCGCCGACGTCGTGCGCGACGGATCGGCTCAGATCAAGGACCGTGCGCAGCGCACCGGCGACATGACCATCGGATACATCAAGGACGAGCCCGTGAAGGCTATGCTCATCGCGGCTGCGACCGGGGCGGCGCTGATGGCATTGATCAGCCTGATGAGCCGCCGTGACTGAGCGCCTGCGATCGAAGTTTCCGTTCGACGCTTGAATTTGACGCGCCAACTTGACGCCCGCGGTTGACGGCACTGGCTGGCCGCGGGCCGTCGCGCACGCGAATGCAAGCCGACGGGCGCACAGTGGGCTGATGCCCGCCGCGCCGATTCAGGTGTCGGACTGCCGTTCCGAAATTCATCTGGGAATCGATTCGCGATGATTCATCCGATGTTTCGCCTGTTGCTGTCAGAGCCCCAGTTGATCGCCGATCATGTCGAGGCCTACACCGATCTGGTATCCGAAGAAATCGGGGCGGTGACCGGCCATTGGAAGCGACGGGCATTGCTGATGGCAGTTTCCGCGGGCAGCTTCGTCATCTTCCTGGTGACTGCCTGCGTCGCATTGATGTTGTGGGGCGCCGCCTCGGGTCAGTCGATGAACGCGCCGTGGCTGCTCTTTGTGGTTCCGGGCGTCTTCCTGCTCATCGGTGTAGGCAGTCTCCTGACGGCGCGCGCACCGGTCCAGGAACATGGCCTGGCAGCCATTCGCGACCAGTTGGCAGCTGATGCCGCCATGCTGCGCAGCGTGAGCGCCCCATGAACAGACCCGCAGAGGGCCAGCCTGTCGTCTCGGCGGCGCAGCGCCTCGCGCTATCGCGTGAAAATCTTCGCCAGCACATGCTCGGAGACAGTCGAGGGGGGTCGCACTCCGATTCGAACCGCGGAGAAAACAGCGGCTCCGAGCGCCCGCTGATGGACACACTTCGCGCCATGCCGGGTGTTGGACCAGTCGTCGATGCCGTGTCGTCGTGGTGGGCACATCACCCGCTCGAGCCGGTGGCCAGCCTGGCAGCCGACGTCGCAGGCGAAGCGCTCAGACCCATCGTGCGAAGGCATCCTCTGGCGTTGGTGGGCGGCGCCTTCTTGTTCGGTGTGGTGGTTGTTCGCGCGAGACCCTGGCGATGGCTGTTCAAGCGCGCACTGCTTGCGGGCATCGTCTCCCAGGTCGCATTGCGCGCGGTGGCACGCATGCCGATCGAATCGTGGGTTGCGGCGATCGCCGGGTACGCCCGAACTCGACAGGACAGCTCCCGCTCCGCAACGCAGGATACGGGAGAAGCGCCCGCGCCATCATCGCACGACGAGATGGCGCCGCAGGCGTATTCACAGACGCCATCGGAGGCCGAGATTGCGCCCTGATGGTGGGTGCCGCGGTGCAATGGGCTCGCGTCCTACAGCCTGACGCGATCCGCTCCGATGCTCCGTATGCGTCGCTCATCCTAGAGTGAAAGCATTGTGCCGGCGGGTTTCCGATCCGCGTCTTCGCCACCATCAACTCGAAGGACTTCGCCATGCTCAAGTGGGCTCTGATCTTTGCAGTGATCGCCATCGTCGCCGGGCTGTTCGGCTTCACCGGAATCGCCGCCGGCGCCGCGAGCATTGCCAAATTCCTGTTCGTGCTCGCGCTGGTGGTCTTCATCGTCCTCATTGCACTGGCCCTGCTGGGCATCGGCGCCGTCCGGAAATAGGACCGAGGACCGCGAACAACACGACTCTCCCGTTCTTGACGCATCGCACACGAGGATCCTTGTATGAAAGCCAAGACAGACACACTGATGCTGGACAACGATGCCATCGAGGCTGCAAAGCGTGGTCTCGATGCCGGGGCAGTCACGCCAAGCTATGGGCCATGGCGGGAAGACATCGTCCGGCTGCTCAATGACGCGCTTGCCACCGAGCTGGTCTGCATCCTGCGCTACAAGCGCCACTACTTCACCGCGCACGGGTTGTCATCGCCACAGGTCGCGGCGGAGTTTCTCGAGCATGCCAATGACGAGTCGCAGCATGCCGACCTGCTCGCCGAGAGGATCGTGCAGCTTGGCGGCGAGCCTGATTTCGCGCCCGATACGCTGCTGGCGCGCAGCCACGCCGACTACGACTCGTCGAACGACCTGCGGGGCATGCTGCGGGCCAATCTTGTCGCCGAACGAGTGGCAGTGGAGACCTATCGCCAGATGATCGAATTGATCGGCGACAAGGATCCAACCACCCGACGCGTTCTCGAGGGCATCCTCGGAGACGAAGAAGAGCACGCCGATGACCTTCGGGACCTGCTCGACGAATAAGCCTGATCCGACTGCCCAGCTTCCTCAACCGCCTCAAGGAGAACCACGATGAATACCCGATCCATGCTGTCCGCAGCCCTGGCCGCCGCCGCCTGTACTTGCGCCTTGGTCGCCCTGCCCGGATGCTCTGTCGTGCGCGGCCAGGAGACTGTTGGATCCTATGTCGACGATGCGACCATCACCACCCAGGTGAAAGCGCGCATGGTGGACAACACCAACGTCGATGCGGGCGCCATCAAGGTCGAGACGTTGAACGGCACCGTCATGTTGTCCGGATTCGCCAAGAGCGAGGACGAACGCGAGACGGCCGCCCACATCGCGCGTGGAGTGAACGGCGTGAAGGACGTCAAGAACGAAATCGCGATCCGGCGGCCTTGATTCGGGCCTGGAGGAGCGCGACAGGGCTAACGATCGCGGCGGGGTCGACCTGCCGCAAACTTGCCACCCTTGCCGCGAGGGCCTCCTGCGGAGACTGCCGCACCGCGATCGCCCCGTGACCGCTCGAACGCATGCGAAGTTGTGGCGTCGCGATGCGGGAACCCGGTGGCGTGGTCCCTTGACGGGCGCTGGTCGCTGCGGCCTTGGAGGGGCGTGTTGCCGAATCGCCTGGCGCCCTGACTCTTGAACGCCGTCTTGACGCCCGGTGCCGGCCGGGATGCGAACAGGGACGGCGCCGGCCGCTTGGGCTCCAGACCCGACATCGTGGCCACGGGGATGTCCTGGGTCGTGAAATGCTGGATGCGGCGAATCATGCCCGCATCGGCGCGCTCGGCGAGCGTGACCGCCAGCCCGTTGCGCCCGGCCCGACCCGTGCGGCCAATGCGGTGGACATAGTCCTCCGCTTTCATGGGCAAGCCATAGTTGATGACATGGCTGATGGTCGGGACATCGATGCCGCGGGCAGCGACGTCGGTCGCCACCAGCACGCGCAATTGCCGCTGGCGCAGGCCTTGCAGCACCCGATTGCGGCGACCCTGCGGCATTCCGCCATGCAGCGAGGCCACGGCGTGTCCCATGTCGGCTAGGCGATCCGCCAGCCAGTCGGCGTCTCGCTGCGTGCTCGTGAATACCAGCGCCTGTTCGACTTCTCGACCGGTCAACAGGCGATCGAGCAAGGCGTTCTTGTGCGTATGGTCGTCTGCCCAGTGCAGGCGCTGTTCGATGTTCTCGTGCGTGTCGGTGTGAGAGGCGACATCGACTCGTTCGGCGTCCTTGAGGAGGTTCTGCGCGAGGCGGCCCACGTGGCCGGCAAAGGTGGCGCTATACATGAGCGTCTGCCGACTTGCAGGCAAGTGGTCCACGATAGTGCGGATGTCGTCGATGAAGCCCATGTCGAGCATGCGATCGGCTTCATCGAGCACGAGCACCTCGACGTGATCGAGAACCGCCTTGCCGCTTTGCAGGTGATCCAGCAGCCGGCCGGGTGTCGAAATGAGGATGTCCAGCGGGCCTCGCAGCGCCTTGATTTGCGCCGGATACGGCACCCCGCCCACCACTGTGGCCACACGCAGGCCTTGAACATGGCGTCCGTAGATCGTGGCGGCCTTGGCCACTTGCAAGGCCAACTCTCTCGTGGGCGTGAGAACGAGAATTCGTGGCCCGTAGACGATGCCGCGGTCGCGCCGTGGCGTGCCGTCGGCGCGCGCATCGAGAATGCGCTGCAATGCGGGAAGGATGAATGACGCTGTCTTTCCGCTCCCGGTGCTCGACGACACCATCAGGTCGGTGCCTCGCAGCGCCGGCGGGATGGCGCGGGACTGGACTTCGGTGGCTGCGTCGTATCCGGCATCGGCCACGGCCTTCGAGAGGGCGGTGTGCAGGCCCAAGTGATCGAAACTCATGAGTTTTCTCTTCCTGTGCGGTGCTCACGCTCGCCGCAGTTGCACGGCGCGCACGGGCACCGACGCGTTCGTCGTGAACGCGTCGAGTGAAGTCGCGATAGAACGTCGGTCAGAACGGTCGAAGCGACGGCATCGCCGCCAACCAGGACCCGTTCGCAGGCGAAGACGCCGGCAGCCGGGAAATTCAACCGAGTCGCAATTCGCGGTGTGGCGGCGAAATGCCAAGCCGCACGATGCGCGAAGTCACCCGTTGGAGGTCAGAGGGGATGAACGAATGCGCCGTTGAAAGCGCAGCCCGCGATTCTAGCAGGCCAGGCGCGTTCCCTGTGCACACGAAGGGAATGTGACGCGAATCGGACCCGAACTCACGTCAGCGCGAGGAGATGCTGGCGATAGTAGGCGAGTTCGTCGATGGACTCCTGGATGTCGGCCAGTGCGGTGTGAGCCTGGGCTTTCCTGAAGCCATCCATAATCGACGGTTTCCAGCGGCGCGCCAGTTCCTTCAGCGTGCTGACGTCCAGGTTCCTGTAGTGGAAGAACGATTCGAGCGCCGGCATGTAGTTCGCGAGGAACCGGCGGTCCTGGCAGATGCTGTTGCCGCACATCGGGGACTTCCCTGCCGCGACGTACTGCTTCAGGAAGTCGATCACCTGCGTCTGGGCAGCCGTCTCGTCGATGCGCGAGGTCTTCACGCGCTCGGTCAGCCCGCTCTTGCCGTGCGTGCCGCGGTTCCAGGCGTCCATGGCGTCCAGCGTGGCATCGCTCTGATGGATGGCGAAGACCGGCCCCTCGATACGCGTGGCCAGGTGCGGATCCGTGACGACGACGGCAATCTCGATGATCCTGTCCCGGTCGGGATACAGCCCGGTCATTTCCAGGTCGATCCACACCAGATTCTGGTCATTGGCGGCAAGAAGGTTGTCGGTCATCTCGGGTATCTCCTTGGGCCGATTCTCGCAGGGCGGTGCAGCCTACACTCCGGTGCATGGGTTCATCTGCGCTCACCATGCTTTTCGCCGCCGCGCTGGCCGCTTCACTGATCGTGAAGTTCTGGCTGTCCACGCGACAGGTGCGGCATGTGGCGGCTCATCGACACGAAGTGCCGCCAGCGTTCTCGGCCAACGTGAGCCTGCAGGCGCACCAGAGGGCCGCGGACTACACGATCACCAAGGCCCGGTTCGGGCTCCTGGGCACAGCCGTGGGAGCGGCGGTGCTGCTGGGCTGGACATTGCTTGGCGGACTGGACGCGCTCAACGGCGCCGTGCGCGAATGGGTGCAGCCGCGCATGGGGGACATGGCCTATCAACTCGCGCTGCTGGGCGCCTTTGTCCTCGTCAACGGCCTGATCGACCTGCCGCTGGACCTGTACAGCACCTTCCACATCGAACAGAAGTTCGGGTTCAACCGCATGACGCTGCGCCTGTACGCCGTCGATGCGCTGAAAGGTGTCATCGTCGCTGCAGCCGTCGGCCTGCCGGTGGCCGCACTCATCCTGTGGATCATGGGCGCTGCGGGATCGTTGTGGTGGCTGTGGGCCTGGGGAGCCTGGATGGTCTTCAACGTGCTTGCCCTCGTTCTTTATCCCACGGTGATTGCACCCTTGTTCAACAAATTCGAGCCGCTCGCCGACGAATCGCTGCGAGCGCGCGTGCAATCGCTGATGGCACGGTGCGGGTTCGCAGCCCGCGGCCTGTTCGTGATGGACGGCAGCAAGCGCTCGGCGCATGCCAATGCCTATTTCACCGGGTTGGGCGCGGCCAAGCGCGTCGTGTTCTTCGACACCTTGCTGGCCAAGCTCAATGCCGGCGAGGTCGAAGCCGTGCTGGCCCACGAGCTCGGCCACTTCAAGCATCGCCATGTGCAAAAGCGCATCGCCGCGATCTTTGCGATGAGCCTGGCCGGCTTCGCCCTGCTCGGCTGGTTGTCCACGCGCACGTGGTTCTATACGTCGTTGGGCGTCATGCCGTCGCCGACTGCGCCCAACGATGCCCTGGCGCTCCTGTTGTTCCTGCTCGTGGTGCCGGTGTTCGGCTTCTTCGTCGCGCCCTTGGTCGCACAGTTGTCTCGGCGCCACGAATTCCAGGCGGACGCCTACGCCTGCGCGCAAGCCGACGGGCGGGACCTCGCCGCGGCTCTGCTCAAGCTGCACGAGGACAATGCCTCGACCTTGACACCCGATCCGGTCTACGTCCGCTTCTACTATTCCCATCCGCCTGCCGTCGAGCGGCTGGCGGCCCTTTCACACCAGGCGGGGTGAAACCATGACCAATCTGCTCCACAGGAAGTGCGAAGCGCTGGAGGGCGGCGCCCCGATGGGCGACGCGGAGATTCGAAGTCACCTCAATGAAGTGAACGGCTGGCACTTCAGCCATGGCGCCATCGAGAAGACCTTCGAATTCAAGAACTTCCATGAGACCATGGCCTTCATGAATGCCGTGGCCTGGATCTGCCATACCGAGGACCACCACCCCGATGTTGCGCTGTCCTACAGCCGTTGCGTCTTGCGCTTCAACACCCATTCGGTGGGCGGCATATCCATCAACGACTTCATCTGCGCGGCCAAGGTGAACGCGCTCGTTGCCTTTGTGGCCTGAGGACATCTCGAGGGCCCTGCGTTGAGCAAGGTCCTCGGCCCGGACGACGGGCTCGACCTTGGGCTGGTCGTGGCCGGCCATGGCCGTCACTATCTCGTCGAGACGCCGGAAGGGCGCCGTTTGATCTGCCACCCCAGGGGCAAGAAGAGCGAACTGGTGGTGGGCGATCGCGTTCGCTGGCAACGAGCCGGGGATGAAGGCGTGATCGAGCATCTCGAACCTCGCCGGAACCTGCTGTTTCGCCAGGACGAATGGAAGATGAAGGCCTTTGCCTCGAACATCGACCAGATCGTCGTGATGGTGGCCAGCAAGCCTGTGTTCAGCGAGTCGCAGCTGGCGCGGGCGCTGATCGCCGCCGAGAGCGTCGGCATTCAAGCCCGTGTGCTGCTGAACAAGTCCGACCTGCCGGACATGGCCGCGGCGCGAGAGCGCCTCCAGCCGTACTCGCACATGGGCTACGCCGTGCATGAGGTCGCGCTGAAAGCCCAGCCTGCGGACGCGCGCGAGCGCCTCGGGCCGCTGTTGTCGGATCGTGTGACGCTCGTGCTCGGGCCCAGCGGCGCAGGCAAGAGCACGCTCATCAACCTGCTCGCCCCGGACGCGGGTGCGCAGGTCGGTGAAATCTCGCAGGCCTTGAATTCCGGGCGACACACGACGACCAGCACGCAATGGTATTGGCTGGACGCGGCGCACCGGACGGCTCTGATCGATTCGCCCGGATTCCAGGAATTCGGCCTGCGCCAGCTCGATGCGCATGCCCTCGCGAGCCTGATGCCCGATATGCGCGAGCCGGCATCTCGATGCCGCTTCTACAACTGCACGCACCTGCATGAGCCAGGGTGCGGCGTCCGCGCCGCGCTCGAGCGCGGCGAGATCAGCCAGACGCGTCACGCGATCTACTGCGAGATCTTCGAGGACCTGTCGCAGCCGCCGCGCCGCTGAGTCGAGCGTGGCGGCTCAGCCGACCAGGTTTGCCAATGAGAGCAGCGCCAGCAGGAGCATCCACAAGACGACTGAGCGCCACACCAGGCCGACGATGCTGCGCAGGTGCCCGGGCACGGGATCGTCTCCTGGCGTGGAGCCTTCGGCATCCACGTCCGAGCCGCCGCCGCGATCGAATGTCTTGGACCGGTCCGGGGTGACGCCGGGAGCGGCACTTCCACCCAGGCGCACACCCACGGCGCCGGCCGCTGCCGCGAGGATGATGCCTTCGTTGGCGTGCTTCCACAGTCCAGCATCCCGCCGCCAGCAGCTGATCGCCTCCTCGAAATTCCCGACCACGGCAAAGCCGAATGCGGTCAGCCGCGCGGGCAGGTGATCCAGGACCGTGAACATGCGTTGCGACAGGTCCATGAGGCGCTCGTTGATGGGTTCGCCGACGGTGCGGTTCTTGTATGCCCAATAGCGGCTTGCGAACTCGGCCATCCGGTAGATCACGGCGCCTGCCGGCCCGAAGCCGAGGGTCGCCATCACGACGAACCAGAAGAAGACACCGAACACGTGCCGATGCGCTGCCAGCAGCGAATGCTCGATGATGTGGCGAAGCAACTCTGTCCGTGGCAACTCGCTCGCGTCCAGATGACGCCATTCCGTCAGGAGCCGGCGCGCCTCGTCTTCGTCAGCGCGCTCGAGCGCATCGCGAATGTCGGTGAAATGATGGCTGAACTGGCGAAAACCGAGGGTCACGTACAGGACGGCAACGTTCCATGGCAGCGCGAGAAAGACATTCACCTGGAGCAGCGCCAGGTAGATGCCCCACGACAGCAGCGCTGGCGCCAGCGTCGTGACGCACCACACGACCCAGGCATGGTGCGGCATGCCGGCATCCAGGTTTCGTCCGGTCCAACGCATCCAGCCTGTCAGCGCATCGTGCACCGGATTGTTCCGAGGCAACGGCTTGAGCTGCTCGATCAGCAGCGCGAACAGGACGGCGAAGAAACTCATGCGCGCCGATGATAACGGCGCGCTTTGCGCGGACTCAGGCGGCCAGGAACCGATAGAAGTTGCGCAACATGGCAGCCGTCGCACCCCAAATGAAGTATTGGCGCGGCAAGTCGCCTGACGACGACCATGGCATGGACAAGAATTCGCGTCTGATGCCGCCCACCTCGACGCCGTGCCGACGGTGATTGACCGGGGACATCAGGAATGCCAGTGGAACCTCGAACACTTCGGCCACTTCGCGAGGATCCGGCTTGACGGTGAACGGTGGTTCGATGAGGGCCACGACCGGGGTGACGACGAAGCCCGTCCCGGTCGTGTACGTGGGCATCGTCCCCAGCACCTCCACGTGGCGGGCATGCAGCCCGATTTCTTCTTCGGCTTCGCGCAGCGCGGTCGCCACGGCATCACGGTCTTCGGGTTCCGACCGTCCGCCAGGGAAACTGATCTGGCCGGGGTGATCCGTGAGGTGGTCGGTGCGCTGTGTCAGCAGCACTGTCAGTGCGTCGCGCTGCACCAGTGGCACGAGCACCGACGCCTGCGTCGGCAAGCGATCAGTGAACCTGCGTTCGACGGCAGTCTCCGGCGCCCACACGGGTGGGGAGCGGAAACGCTTCCGCAGCGCATCGAGCTGCAACCGTTGCGGATCGATGGGAGGGAGGTGATCGTCGATTCCGAGGACTGGAAGGTCCTCGGGCTTGAAGCTCAATGCCATGGCTAATTGTGTCTCCGGACGTGTGAGTGAACGTGCGAGACCATGCAACCGCCGACATGACGTCGCGGAAACGACGAAGCCGCCTTGCAGGCGGCTTCGGTGCGGGAGATGGGGCTTCGCAGGAGAGATTGTCGCCCTGGGCCGTCGCCGCTCGTCGGGCTCAGGCCAGCTTTTCCTTGATGCGGGCGGACTTGCCGGAACGCTCGCGCAGGTAGTAGAGCTTGGCGCGCCGAACATCGCCGCGGCGCTTGACCTCGATGGAGGCGATGAGCGGGCTGTAGAGCTGGAACGTCCGCTCGACACCTTCCCCGCTCGACATCTTGCGGACAATGAAGCTCGAATTCAGGCCCCGGTTGCGCTTTGCGATGACCACGCCTTCATACGCCTGGAGCCGCTTGCGAGTGCCTTCGACGACCTTCACGCTCACGATGACCGTGTCGCCAGGTGCAAATGCCGGTAGGGTCTTGTTCAGTCGAGCGATTTCTTCCTGCTCGAGGGTCTGGATCAGGTCCATGATGACTCCGTGCGATCTTGTCCGGGGTGGTTGGAAGAGTGTGTCGGGATTCGTGAGAGAACCGGTTCGCAGACCAGATTCGCAAGACGGCCCATGACCGGCAGAGGATCGAAAAGCCCGCGATTATAGCCCGAGCCGGGCGAGAAACTCTTCGTCCTCGTCGCCCAACCGGCCTGCCGCCCGGGCTGCCGCGATCAAGTCCGGCCTGCGGCGTGCCGTGATGGCCAACGCCTCGTGCCGGCGCCATTGCGCGATGTCGGCGTGTCGCCCGGACAGAAGGATTGGCGGGACGGACAAGGGGCCCTGCGGCGTGTCGAGCACTTCGGGCCGACTGTAATGGGGACAGTCGAGCAACCCGTCGGAGAAGCTGTCCTGCGCGTGCGACTTCGGGTCTCCCAGCACACCCGGTTGCAGGCGCGCCACGGCATCGAGCAGCGCAAGCGCCGCGAGTTCCCCGCCCGACAGGACGAAATCGCCCAGGCTCAGTTCGCAGTCGACGTGACGGTCCAGGACACGCTGGTCGATGCCCTCGTATCGTCCGCACAGCAAAATGGCGCCGTCGCCGGCGGCGAACGATTGCACGACAGCCTGGTCGATTCGGCGGCCAGTCGGAGTGAAATGCACCACCGACACACGCGCACTTGCATTGCGGGCGGCCTGAACCGCAGCGAGCGCCCGATCCAGCGGCTCGGCCAGCAACACCATGCCGGGGCCGCCGCCGTAGGGCCGATCATCGACGCGCCGATAGTTGTCGTCGGCGAAGTCGCGAAGTGGCCACAGGCGCACGTCGACCTGCCCGGACTCGTACGCCCTGCGCGTCACACCTTGCCGAAGGTGCGGTTCGAACAGGTCGGGGAACAGCGTGATGACGTCAAAACGCATGGCGTCGCTCGCTCAGTAGTCCAGGCCCCAATCGACGGTGATCTTTCTGCCAGGCAGGTCGACCCGGTCGATGTAGGCCGCGACGAATGGAATGAGTCGCTCGCTTGCCTCATCAGGGATGGAAGCGTCGGCGGGCGCGATGCGCAGGACGCTGCCGGGTCCCGTGTCGATCAACCCGATGACCTTGCCCAACAGATCGCCTTGCCGGTTCACCACGGACAGGCCGATGAGATCCACCCAATAGAACTCGTCGACGCCAGCGCTTGGAAAGCTGGTGCGCGACACGAAGATGCTCGCGCCCCTCAATGCCTCGGCGCTGGTGCGGTCCTCGACCTCTTGTGCCTGCGCGACAACGCCGTCGGCGTGCCGTCGCGCCTGTGTGATCTTGAGGGATGGCGGCACGGGACCTGGCCGCTGCGACGCATCGGCGCCAGGAGCGGCCCGGTGCGCCGGTGCGCGCAGGAACCAGCGCCGGGACGAAAAAAGGGCCTGCGGGTCGGCGGCGAAAGGCTGAACCTTGAACCAGCCCTTCACACCCCAGGCATCGACGATCCGTCCGACTTCCACCGCGTCTTGCGGCCATGCCGGCGTATCGCCAGAGGGCGAGAGCGCCAGCGCCACGTGTTCAATCCGGGCGGAGCAGCGGGCTGGATCGCGAAAGCCGAATCAGGCGGCCGCCTTGGCCTGCTGGACCAGGCGAACCACCGTCGAAGACAACTGGGCACCCTTTCCGGCCCAGTAGTCAATGCGGTCGAAGGCGACGCGCAAGGGTTGCTCAGCGCCCGATGCGACCGGGTTGTAGAAGCCCACGCGCTCGATGAAACGGCCATCGCGCCGCAGCCGCGAGTCGGCGACGACGATGTTGAAGAACGGACGCTTCTTGGCGCCACCACGTGCGAGTCGAATCACGACCATGCTGTTTCCTTGACCTTTGAAAACATCCACCGCACCAGGAGACACTCAGGGCGAGCAGATCGACATACGCGGCAAGGCAAGGCCCGGCCGCCGCCTTCGGTACCGTAGATACGCCCGTCGAGCTTGCCGCCCGGGCCGTCACCGAAACCGGGCATTATAAACTCGCGCCACCGTTGCGGTGTCCCCCTCATGTCAAAGCCAAACTTGTTGATCCGTCCCAGCACGGCCGCCGACCTCCCTGCCATCACCGAGATCTACGCCTGGAACGTCCTCCACGGGACGGGCACCTTCGAACTGGAGGCGCCCGACCAGGCCGAAATGGCCCGCCGGCGCGACGACGTGACATCCAAGGGGCTGCCCTGGCTCGTGGGCGAATCGGATGGCCGGGTGCTCGGCTTTGCCTATGCAAATCACTTTCGCCCCCGGCGCGCGTACCGCTTCTGCGTCGAAGACTCGATCTATCTCGCGTCCGATGCCCAGGGCCGCGGCATCGGGCGGGCCTTGCTGGCCGAGTTGCTGGGCCGATGCGAAGCCGCCGGCGCCAGGCAGATGCTGGCGGTGATCGGCGACTCCGCCAATGCCGGCTCGATCGGCGTGCACCGTGCGCTCGGCTTCGACCAGACCGGCCTGCTGCGCGCGTCCGGCTGGAAATTCGGGCGCTGGCTGGATGTCGTCATCATGCAGCGCCAACTGGGCCTTGGCGCCGACTGCGCTCCGGCGAGCGGCGCATGAAATCGAAGACGCTTGCCACCTGGATCGCCCTCGTCGGGGGCAGCTTCGGACTGCACCGCTTCTATCTGCACGGCTGGCGAGACCGATGGGCCTGGTTTTTTCCATGGCCCACGCTCCTGGGGCTGTACGGCCTGGACCGCGTGGACCGGTTCGGACAGGACGATCGCCTGGCCTGGGCGCTCATCCCGCTGCTCGGGCTTGCCGTGGCGACCGCCATGCTGATGGCGATCGTCTACGGGCTGACCAGCGACGAGAAATGGGATGCCCGATTCAATCGGTCCGGTGCGGGGCCACGCAGCGGTTGGGCCGCCATCATCGGAGTCATTCTGGCGCTCATGATCGGCGCGGGCGTCCTGATGGCCACCATCGCATTCAGCGGGCAGCGCTTCTTCGAATACCAGATCGAAGAAGCCCGCAAGATCAGCCAGTGATCAGGGAAACAGCAAGAGGCTCAGCCAATACGCCAGCGCCGCTGCGATGGCGGCCGCGGGGATCGTGAAGATCCAGGCCCACACGATGCTGCCGGCAACGCCCCAGCGCACGGCGGAGGCGCGGCGCACCGCCCCCACGCCGACGATGGCGCCGGTGATCGTGTGGGTCGTGGACACGGGAACACCAAAGGCCGTGGCGATGAACAAGGTGATCGCTCCACCGGTCTCCGCGCAGAAGCCGCCGACAGGCTTGAGCTTGGTGATGCGCTGACCCATGGTCTTCACGATCCGCCAGCCGCCGAAGAGCGTGCCCAGCCCCATGGCCAGGTAGCACACCCAGATGATCCACGAGGGCGGCATCTTGTCGCCCATCGCGGCATGGCCGGTCGCAATGAGAAGCATCCAGATGATGCCGATGGTCTTCTGTGCATCGTTTCCGCCATGGCCGAGGCTGTAGAGGCCCGCCGACAGCAATTGAAGACGACGAAACCAGTTGTCCACTCGCAACGGCGAAGTCCGGCGAAACACGTGCGCGACCGCGACCATCAGCAGGCCGCCGAAGATGAAACCCAAGAGCGGCGACAGGAAAATGAACAGCACCGTCTTGCCAAGGCCTGCGAGAACGAGCGAGGCAGGACCGGCCTTGGCGATCGTCGCGCCGACGATGCCGCCGATGAGGGCATGCGAAGAACTCGACGGAATGCCGTGCCACCAGGTGAGCACGTTCCAGACGATGGCACCCACGAGCGCGCCGAAGACGATGTGGTGATCGACGACTCCCGCATCGACGATGCCCTTGCCCACGGTCGCGGCGACCTTCATCTGGAATACGCTCACCGCGATCACATTGAAGAACGCCGCGAAGAGCACCGCCTGTTGCGGCTTGAGCACGCCGGTGGAGACGATGGTCGCAATGGAGTTCGCCGCGTCGTGGAAGCCGTTCATGAAGTCGAACAACACGGCCAGAACCACCAGCAGCGCGAGCACCCAGAACGCGGCCTGGAGCGGGCTCATCCGGGCGCGCGGGTCAGGAATTCTCGAGGACCACGCCCTCGATCAGGTTGGCCACATCCTCGCAGCGGTCGGTGATGTTCTCGAGTTGCTCGTAGATCGTCTTGAGCTTGATGAGCTCACGCACGTCGGTTTCCTCGCGAAAGAGCCTCGACATGGCCGCCCGCATCACCCGGTCCGCGTCGGATTCGAGCTTGTCGATTTCCTCGCAGGTCTTGATGGCGGCCTCGGCGGTGGCGTGATCGTTCAGGCGCGGCAGCAGCGTGACGGCGTGCTGCACGCGCTGGCAGCACTTGGCGCTGAGCTCGGACAGGCGGACGATGTCGTCGTTCATGGCGCGCACGTCGTACAAGGACATCGTCTCGGTCGCGTCCTGGAGCAGATCGAGGATGTCGTCCATCGCGTTGATCAGGCCGTGGATCTGCTCGCGGTCGATGGGAGTGATGAAGGTCTTGTGCAGCAGGCGGTTGACTTCGGCGGTCACGCGGTCGGCCTGTCGCTCGGCATGCCCGACCTCGCTCGCGTAGCGCTCACGAAGTGCCGGATCGGCGTAGTGCTCGATGAGCAGCAGGAACGAGCGCGCACCCTCGGCGATGTGCTCCCCATGCCGATTGAACATCTCGAAGAAGTTGCCTTCACGCGGCAGCAGCTTGCCCAGCAGCATCCGTAGGCCTCGCGGATAGTGGATCGACTCGCAACGACGGCAGTGTATACGTGCGTCAAGCGCCTGTTCCGGCCGCTGTGCGCATCGCCGTCATTCCGGCGCATCGTCGTCGATGCGTTGTGCGACCTGATCGCCCACCTGGGCCATGCATGCCCGGACGCTGCCGTGACCCGGGATGACGACATCAGGCGCGAGCTCGGCCAGCGGCCGCAGCACGAATGCGCGCTCGTGCATGCGAGGATGCGGCACTTGCAAACGCTCCGAATCGATGCGCTGATCGCCGTACAGGAGAAGGTCGAGGTCCAGCGTGCGCGGCGCATGGCGATACGGCCGTTCGCGGCCATGGGCAAGCTCGATGCGTTGCAGTGCATCGAGCAGGTCGATGGCCGACAGTCGCGTACGCAGCTGCGCGACCGCGTTGATGAAGTCCGGCCCTGAAGCGTCGACGGGCGCACTGCGGTACAGCGACGAGAACGCGGTCAGTCGCGTGCGGGCAAGCGCAGCGAGTGCCTCGCGCGCTGACTGCAAGGTGGCCCTCGCGTCTCCGAGGCTCGCGCCCAGGCCGATCCAGGCGCAGACCTCACTGTCGCGGTCGAGCTGCCCTGCCATGGCTCAATCCTCGAGCGCTGCATAGACGAGATTGCGAAGGAGCGTCTCGAGCTCCAGCCGCATGCCCGGCGCCTGGGCCAGCAGCATGGCGAACATCTGCTCGTGCGGATCCACGAAGAAGGTCGTGCCTGCGATACCGCCCCAGTGATACTGCCCGGCGGAGCCCGGCGTCGAGGCAATGCCCGTCGCCAGGCGCACGCCGAAACCGAGACCGAAACCGTGCCCGGCGCTCAACAAGTCGCCGAGCACGGGAATGTGTCCGAGGTGGTCGGACGTCATGAACTCCACGGTCCTGGGGCCCAGCAGTCGCGTGTCGGCCAGGCGACCTCCTTGCAGCAGGGCCTGCAGGAATCGCCCGTAGTCGAGCGCCGTGGACATCAGGCCCGCGCCACCCGACTCGCGAACGGGCATTCTTCGCGGGTCGATCAGCCGGACCGGCGCGCCGCTTTCGGGGTCTCGGGCAAAGGGCTCCGCGATTCGAGAGTGTGCGGCCAGCGGCACGGCGAACCCGGTGTCGGCCATGCCCAGTGGCTCGAACACCGCATCCTGCAGATGCCGGGCGAGCGTCTGGCCGCCGACTGACCTCGATCACCCGGCCGAGGACATCGGTGGCGCGGCTGTAGTCCCACACGCTGCCGGGCTCGTGCATCAGCGGCAGCCCGGCAAGTTGCTCGGAAGCTTCGGCATTGCTGCGATCGAGCGCCCACACGCGCGCCTCGATGTAGCGCTTGCGAACCGCCGACGGCGCCAGGATCTCGTAGGTGAGGCCGGAGGTGTGGCGCAGGAGATCGTGCACGGTCATTGCCCGCGCGGGCGTGACGAATTCGAGCCGCCCATCGCGTTCCAGACCGAGCTTGACCTGGGCGAATTCGGGCAGGTACCGGGCCACCGGATCGGCAAGCACGAGGCGGCCCTGTTCGACCAGCCGCATCGCGGCGACCGACACCACCGGCTTGGTCATCGAGTAGATGCGAAAGATGGCGTCGCGCCTCATCGGCGTCGCAAGGCCAGGATCGAGCGTGCCCAGCGCGTCGAAGCAACCCAGGGCGCCTCGCCGGAAGATCATGACGACCGCGCCAGGCAGCCGACCTGAGTCGATGCGCTGCGAAATCGCCGCTTGCAGGCGCTCGAGTCCGGTGGGGTCGAGACCGGCCGCGCGAGGGTCGATGGCGGTGTCCGGCGCGACCGGCGGCGCCATCACTCGTCTCCGCCCACCGGCCCTTGCGTGGTCCTCGCGCTCGCCTCGCCAGCCGGTTCCACCGCGTCATCGCCTTGTCCGCCACCGTCATGCGCGGACGCCGGCTTGCGACGCCGCCGGCGGCGCTTCTTTGCCGGCGCGCTTTCGGCTGCCGTGGGGCTGCCGCCCTCCGATGGCGCCGACGATGCCGGAGGTGGCGGCGATGCGCGGCGTGCGTGCTGCTCGCTGCGCGCCATGTCCATCAGTGCCGCACGCTCGTCGTCGTCCCCGAGGGAGAAGTCCTCCCACCACTCGGCCAGCGGCGCCGCGATCTCACCTGCATCGGCGCGCAGGCGCAGGAAATCGAAGCCGGCTCGAAAGCGCGTCTGTTCGACGAGCGTGAACGGCGAACCGCCTACGCGGCGTTCGAAGCGAGGCTGCATCATCCAGATCTCGCGCATGTCGGCAGCGAGCTTGCCCCGCCCGGAAATGTCGCCAATGCGCGCATCGAACACCGAATCGATCGCCTGCTGCAATGCCGGGAACGGCGCCTCGCCGGCCGCCTTGAACTTCTGCCAGCGGTCGAGCACATCGTGCCAGAGCATGCTCGCCAGCATGAAACTGGGGGCGACGGGCTTGCCTTCGGAAACCCGGCGGTCGGTGTCTGCCAGTGCGAGTTGCACGAATTTCTCGCGGCCGTCGTGGCGATGGGCCTCGTCGAGCACGACGTCGATCAGCGGGAACACGCCGCGGTGCAGTCCCTGCTTGCGCAGTTCCTCGAGGCTGGCAAGCGAGTGGCCCGTCTGCAGCAGCTTGATCATCTCGTCGAACATGCGCGAAGCCGGCACGTTGTCGAGAAGAGCAGCCATGGACAGGATGGGCGCGCGCGTCTTGGGCTCGATCTCGAAGCCGAGCTTGGCTGCAAAGCGAACCACTCGCACGATGCGCACCGGATCCTCGCGGTAGCGGGTTTCGGGGTCGCCGATCATCCGCAGCAGGCGCTTCTTCGCATCGGCGATGCCGCCGTGGTAGTCGACGACGATCTCGCGTTGGGGATCGTAGTACAGCGCGTTGACGGTGAAGTCGCGCCGGGCAGCATCCTCGATCTGCGGTCCCCAGACATTGTCGCGAAGCACTCGGCCCTCGGCGTCGACCACGTGCGTCTTGCCCTGCAATTCGCTGCGAGAAGTCTTCTCGTTGCCGCTCACCTGCTCGGTGGCCGTCGCGTCCATGCGGGCGCGGAATGTCGACACCTCGATCACTTCATGGTCGCGGCCGCGGCCGAAGACCACATGCACGATCCGGAATCGCCGCCCGATGATGAAGGCGCGCCGGAACTGCGCCTTGACCTGCTCGGGCGTCGCGTCGGTGGCGACGTCGAAATCCTTGGGTCGAAGGCCGAGCAGCAGGTCGCGCACGGCGCCCCCGACGATGTAGGCCTCGTAGCCCGCATCCTTGAGCGTCTGCACGACCTTCACTGCGCGCTCATCGACCAGGGCGGGATCGATCCCGTGCTCATCCTTGGGCACTTCGACGCGCTTGCCGCGCACGGGCTTGGGCGGGCCAGGTGTTTCGGACTTGCCGAGGAGCTTGTCGATGAGCTTCTTGATCATTTGAAGAGGTTCAGAATGCGCCAGCCGCGCTCCAGTGCGACGGCCTCGAGCGTGGGCGAGGGATTGGTCGCCACCGGATGAGTGGCCCGCTCGAGCAGCGGGAGGTCGTTGATGGAATCGCTGTAGACGCTCACGCGGTCGAAGTCCTGCCAGGCGGCGCCACGTTCGGCAAGCCACTGCTCCACGCGCGTGACCTTGCCCTCGCGGTAGCTCGGCACTCCGGCTATTCGCCCCGTGATGGTACCGCCCGCATCGCGTTCGAGCTTCACGGCGATCAGGTCGGCAATGCCCAGGGCCTGCGCGATGGGGCCGGTGACGAACTCGTTGGTGGCGGTCACCAGCGCGATCAGATCGCCCTGCCCCATGTGCGCGTGCACGAGCTCCAGCGCGCGCGGCCGGATTTGCGGCTCGATCACTTCGCGCATGAACTGTCGGTGCGCCTGCTCGGCCAGCGCGGCGCTGCGTTCGCGAAGCGGTCGCGTCGAGAACTCGATGTACGCGTGCACGTCCAGGCGACCGGCCTTGTAGGTTTCGTAGAACGCATTGTTCTCGCGCCTGAACGCGTCGGCGTCGACCCAGCCGAGGCGGACCACGAATTCGCCCCAGGCGTGGTCGGAGTCCAGCGGGAGCAGGGTATCGTCCAGGTCGAACAGGCACAGGCTGCGGCGTCGGGTGCTCACGGACGTTCCTCTGCCAGCATCTGGCGCAGCAGGGGCACGGTGATCGCACGCTTGCTGGCCAGCGCGTATTCGTCGAGACGGTCGAGCAGTGCCATCAGATGCTTGAGGTCGCGCGTGAAGCGCGTCAGAAGATAGTCCATCACGTCGTCGGAGAGGAAGAGGCCACGCCGGTCGGCCTCGCGCCGCAGCGCGGCGCGGGTTTCGGCCTCGGACAAGGGATGCAATGCGATGACATGCCCCCACCCGAGGCGGGTGCGCAGGTCGTCGCGCAACGGGAGATCCACCGGCGGGAACCGCCCTGCAGCGGCGATGGGGATGCCGTGCGCGGTCGCGTCGACGAACAGCGCGAAGGCCGCCTGCTGCTGCTGGACATCCAGGCGTTCGCAGTCGTCGAACACGATCAATGCACGCGTGTCGTCGCTCGGCCAGGGGGTCGGATCGCGCGCGTCGAACCAGCCGACATGGCCGCCGAGCTGTTGCAGGCGATGGGCACTGGCCTGCAGCAGATGCGTCTTGCCGCTGCCCGACGGCCCCCAAAGATAGACCGGCGGCGACCCGCTGCGCAGTGTGCGCAGGTGGTCCATCGCCATCGTGTTGGGCCCCGCCAGGAACGTGTCGAAGCTGCGGGCAGTGTCATGCGCCAGGGCCAGCGGGATCTGCTTCATGGATTTCAGGCGCCGTAGAGCGGGCTTTGCAGGTACCAGCCGCGCACGCGTGCCACTGCCACGACCAGCACGGCGCTGACGGGCAGCGCGACCAGCACCCCGGCGAAACCGAGCAGGTGCCCGAAGGCCAGCAGGGCGAAAATGACCATCAGCGGGCTCAGACCGATGCGCTCGCCGACCAGACGCGGCGTGAGATAGAACCCTTCGAGCAACTGCCCGAGCCCGTACACCACCGCCACCGCCGCGACGCCGTACCAGCCGCCGAACTGCAAGAGGCCGGCGAACAGCGCGAGCACCAGCCCGAGCCCGAAGCCGACGTAGGGAATGAACATCGCCAGGCCGGTGAACACCCCCACCGGCACCGCAAGATCGAGGCGAAACAGCGTCAGCCCCACGCTGTAGAACACAGCCATGCTGAGCATCACCAACAGTTGGCCGCGCAGGTACTGCCCCAGGACCGCGTCGCATTCATCGATGAAACCGTCGAAGGCCGGACGCAATCTCGGCGGCACCAGCGTCTGGATGCGGCGCGTGAGCCGCGGCCAGTCGATCAGCAGGTAGAAGAGCACGACCGGCACGAGCACGGCATTGCCGACCAGCGTCAGCACGATGCTTCCGCCGATCCGCGCCGAACTCAGCAGCCGAGCGAGCCAGTCCTCGACATTGGCATTCAGCGTTTTCAACGCGAATGCCTTCATGCTCGCGACGTCCAGCGCGACATTGCCTCCCAGTTGCGACAGCCACGGCGCGAGCGTCCGGTTCAAGCGATCGGCGAGCAGCGGAATCTGTTCACGCAACAGCGGCAATTCCCTGGAGATGATCGGCACGATCAGAAGCAGGACCGCGAGCAGCACGACGAGAAAGCCGACTTCCACCACGACCACGGCCAGCAGACGCGGCACCCGGCGCGCCGCCAGCCGCTCGACTGCCGGATGCAGCGCATAGGCCAGCACCGCCCCGATCAAGAAGGGCGTGAGCACGGGCGCCATCAGCCAGAGCAGGACCAGCGCGACGAGTGCGAGCGCGATCCATGCGAGCGTGCGGCGTTGTGCGGGCGAAAGGTTCATGGGGCAGGCGGGAGGGCCGGCATGCAGCGGCCCGGAATGCCGCGCGGCGTGCGCACGCCGCGTTGAAGAATTCTACGGCCCGCGTCGCGAAGGCCGTTCAATGCAGCCGCGGCCGGCCCGCGTCGCGCATCTGCGACACGCGCTCGGCGACCGCGATGTGGTCCTCCGCATCGGGTCGCTGCAGGAGGTAGGCATCGAGATCGTCGATGGCCGACGCGAACTGCCCCAACTTGGCCAGCGCGAACCCGCGGTCGCGCCGCTCCTCCCAGGCCTGCGGCAGCAGGATCACGAGGCGATGCTCGACCGCCAGCAGACGGGGCCAGTCGGCGGCACTGCGGTGGATCTCCTTGAGATTGCGCAGCATGCGCGCGAGGATCTCGCGCGGCGCGGCTGCCTGCAGAAAGAGGCCGAGCGGCGCATCGAACTCGCCGAGCAGGCCTTGGCTGCGCTTGTAGGGCATCAGCAATTCGTCGAGTTCCTCGCGTGAAAGCGAATGCCCCGTGAACGGGTCGATGATGACCTCGCCGTGTTGGCGCCCCGTGTGGATGCGCAGCTTGATGAGGAAATGGCCCGGAAACGAAACCCCGCGCGCGGCCAGCCCGATCTGGGTGGCCAGTTCGATGTAGAGCACGGCCAGCGTGATCGGAATGCCGCGACGCGTGTCCAGCACCTTGTGAAGGTAACTGTTGTGCGGATCGTAGTAGTCGTTGACGTTGCCCGCGAATCCGAGTTCCTGGAAGAAGTAGCGATTCAGCCAGCGCAGTCGCTGCACCGGCACCGCATCGGCCGGAATGCGTCGCTTGAGCCGGTCGGCGAGCAGGTCGACATCCGCGAGCACGGCCTGCGTGTCCAGATCCGGATAGTCGTCCTGGGCAATCGCCGCGGCCGCCTCGACCAGCGACAGGCTGGCATCGTCGGCCACCAGCGAAGAGAAGAACTCCAGCGCAGTGGGTGCGGCGAACTGCAGCGGCTCTGGCATGGACTCAGTTTAGCTTCGGCGCGCAAAAGCACGAAGATTCAGGCCAGTCGCCACCAGGGTGCCGAAATACAACGCCGCGGCCGCGGCGAGACAGGCGGCCAGCAGGCCGACGCGCTCCAGCCGGTGCGCCTGCAGGCCGATCCAGTCGATGGCCTGGCCTGCCCAGGCGAGCCATGCCGCCAGGAGCGCTGTCGCGAGGACCACGCGCCATGAGAAAGCGCGCCATCCCGGCGCGGGCGTGTAGGTGCCCAGCCGTCGCAGCCCGATCAGCAGCCAGGCGGCATTGACCAGTGCGCCCAGACCGATCGACAGCGCCAGTCCGGCGTGCGCGAGCAGCGGCACGAAGACCGCATTCATCATCTGCGTGAGCACGAGCACGGTGACGGCGATGCGCACGGGAGTTCGCACATCCTGCCGGGCATAGAAGCCGGGAGCCAGCACCTTGATCCCCACCAGACCCATGAGACCGGCGCCATACCCCATGAGCGCGATGACCGTCTGGTGAACGTCGTGGGCGCTGAAGCGCCCATAGTGGAACAGGACCGCGACCAGCGCCTTCGGAAAGAACAGCAACGCCGCCGCGCAAGGAAGCGCCAGCATGAGGACCAGACGCAGGCCCCAGTCCAGCAGGTCGGAGTACCCCGCCGCGTCGCCGCGCGCCTGCGCCGACGACAGTTGAGGCAGCAGGACCACGCCCAACGCAACCCCCAGCAGCGCGGTGGGGAACTCCATCAGCCGGTCGGCGTAGGTCAGCCACGACACGGCGCCCACTCCGACATGGGAGGCGATCTGCGTGTTGATCATCAGCGAGAACTGCGCCACCGACACGCCAATCACGGCGGGCCCCATCTGCCGCAGCACACGGCGCACACCCGGGTGGTGCCAGGCCTGGCGCACGGCCGAGGCAGACAGCCCGATGCGCGGAACGAAACCGATGCGCCGCAACGCCGGCCACTGCCAGACGAGCTGCAGCACCCCGCCCAGCATCACGCCCACGGCCCATGCGTAGATGGGTGGCCATCCGTGACGCTGGAAGACCGGCGACAGAAGCCACCCGCAGCCGATGATCGACAGGTTCAGCAGGACCGGCGTGGCCGCGGGCACCGAAAACTGCTTCCAGGTGTTGAGCACACCGGCCGAGAGGGCCACGAGCGACATGAACGCGATGTACGGGAACATGATCCGCGTCATCACCACGGCACCGCGGAATTCGACCAGGCCGGAGGCCATCAGCCAGACAATGATCGGCGCGGCGACGATGCCGGTGATGGACGCCGCCAGAAGAACCCAGAACAGGATGGTGGCCACTGAATTGAGCAGCGCGCGCGTCACGTCTTCGCCATGGCGAGTGCGCGTCTCCGCAAGGATCGGCACGAATGCCTGCGAGAACGCCCCCTCGGCGAACAGCCGGCGCAGCATGTTGGGAATCCGAAATGCCGCCTGGTATGCGTCGGTCCAGGCACCGGCGCCGAACATGCTCGCCAGGAGCAGATCGCGGACCAGGCCGGTGATGCGCGACGCGAGCGTCAGCAAGGAGATGGTGGAAGCAGCCCGCAGCAGGTTCATGGGTGGTGGCCGGCCCGCGATGACAGGCTTCGGAAGCGGCGATTATAGAAAGTGCCCACTAACGTTTAGGGATTCGGGTGGTGGGCAGCACGACGCGAATGCTATACTCGCGGTCTTTGCCTCATTCGAAGTCCACCCGGATTCGACGCACCGACATGGCCACTTCCACCAAAGCCAAGAAACGCACGGTCCGCATTGCGTCGGGCCGCAAGCGCGCCCGCCAGGACGTGAAGCTGAACGCCGCCAACACGGCGCTGCGTTCCAAGTTCCGCACCGTCGTCAAGAACGTGCAGAAGGCCGTCGCTTCCGGCGACAAGGACCGTGCTGCCGACCTGTTCAAGAGTGCCCAGAGCGTCATTGACTCCGTGGCCGACAAGGGCATCTTCCACAAGAACAAGGCGGCGCGCCACAAGAGCCGCCTGTCGGCCAAGATCAAGGCACTCGCCGCCTGAAGCACGAACACATCCGGGTGGCAAGAAAAGGGCTCGCATCCGCGGGCCCTTTTCGTTTATATCTGCGAACTCCTTGCATCTGCGCCCTTGGTACCCGCGCATTCCTGCTCTTCAGCCGTCGCCAGATGACAGCCCCGGCGACTCGTCCGGAAGCAGACACGCCTCGCTGTGCTGAAGGTGGTTGTCGCGGGCGAAATTGATGACGAAATCCCAGGCCATGGGTTCGATCTCGCGCAGTTTCTCGCTCACGATCACGCATTTCACGCCATTGATCACCCGCGGCTTGCAGTACGGCGAATAGCCGATGAACGACGCAATGCCGGTGCGCACGCCTTCGGGCCGAAAACACGACATGGCCCCGCAAAGGCGTTCAGCCCAGTCGCTGGGCCGAAACGGCTTGCCCTCCAGCGTGATGCCCTGGATGAAGATCTGGCGCGGGGAGGAGTCGGTCATTCTCTGTCGGTGGGGTCGGGTGCCCCACGGGGGATGCTCTGTCCACAGCAGCGGGCGAGCGGCAGGCCGTATTGTGCCGCGGATGTGTTGCACTGCAGCACGAGAAAGGTATTCGTCGACGGCGCCCATTCACGGTCTTCGGCACAAGCGGGCCGACCCTTAGAATCGACCGCCTCGGGGCCCGGCACCAGCGTGAATGATTGCGCGCCACGCTGACGGACTCCTGCCGATTTCGCTGATCTTCCAGCCTTCGCCACCACCCCACCCAATGAACGCCCACGTCACGCCCGCCGTCAATTCCGAACCCCATGTCATGAAGACCTACGGCCGCCTGCCAATGGCCTTGTCGCATGGGCGAGGCTGCTGGCTTTGGGACACCGATGGCAGGAAATACCTCGATGGCCTGGCCGGTATTGCGGTGAACACGCTTGGCCACGCGCACCCCAAGCTGGTGCCAGCCCTGCAGGAGCAGCTGGCTCGCATCATCCACACGTCCAACTACTACGCCGCGCCGATGCAGGAGGCACTGGCGGCCAGGCTGTGCGAGCTCTCCGGCCTGAGCAAGGTGTTCTTCTGCAATTCCGGTCTGGAGGCCAACGAGGCCGCCATCAAGATCGCGCGCAAGTTCGGCCACGACAAGGGCATCGACCGGCCGGAGATCATCGTCTACGAGAAGGCCTTTCACGGCCGCTCACTGGCGACCTTGTCGGCCACCGGCAATCCGAAGGTGCAGGCCGGCTTCGAGCCACTGGTCGAAGGCTTCGTGCGCGTGCCGTTGAATGACGCCGCGGCGATCGAAGGAATTGCCGCCACGAGGCCCAACGTGGTGGCCGTCTTCCTCGAGGTGATCCAGGGCGAGGGCGGCATCAACCCCGCGACAGTGGAGTACCTGCGTGAAGTGCGCCGCATCTGCGACGAGCGCGACTGGCTGCTGATGCTCGACGAGGTGCAATGCGGCATCGGCCGCACGGGCCGCTGGTTTGCCCACCAGTGGGCGGGCGTCCAGGCCGACGTGATGCCGCTGGCCAAGGGCCTGGGATCGGGCGTGCCGATCGGCGCCGTGGTCTGCGGCCCGCGTGCCGCCGACGTGCTGCAGCCCGGCAACCACGGCACGACCTTCGGCGGCAATCCGCTCGCGATGCGGGCGGGCCTGGAAACCTTGCGCATCATGGAAGAAGACGGGCTGCTCGAGAATGCCGCGCGCGTGGGCGGTGCGCTGCGCGACGCCTTTCAGCGCGAACTCGCAAGCCTGCCCGGCTTCGTCGAGATCCGCGGCCAGGGCCTCATGATCGGCATCGAGCTCGACCGCCCCTGTGGCGACCTGCTCCTGCGAGCGGCCGAGGCGGGCCTCATGATCAGCGTCACGGCCGACCGCGTCGTGCGCCTGCTGCCGCCGCTGATCATCACGGCGGCCGAAGCGCAGCAGGTGGTCGAGATCCTGGTGCCGCTCATCAAGGACTTCCTGTCCGCCAAGGCCCCATGAAGCCCGGCATGAGTCTCATCAAGCACTACCTGCAGTTCAAGGATCTGCGCGCGGAAGAGTACGCCTACCTTTTCGAGCGCGCGGCGATCATCAAGAAGCGCTTCAAGAACTACGAGAAGTACACGCCCCTGGTCGATCGCACGCTGGCGATGATCTTCGAGAAGGCGAGCACGCGCACGCGGGTGAGCTTCGAAGCCGGCATGTACCAGTTGGGCGGCTCGGTGGTGAACCTCACCACCGGAGACAGCCAGCTGGGTCGCGCAGAGCCGATCGAGGACACCGCGCGCGTCATCGGGCGCATGGTCGACCTCGTCATGATCCGCACCTACGAGCAGGCCAAGCTCGAGGCTTTCGCGGCGAATTCCCGAGTGCCCGTCATCAACGGCCTGACCAACGAGTACCACCCGTGCCAGATCCTGGCGGACATCTTCACCTTCATCGAGCACCGTGGCGCCATCGCCGGCAAGGTCGTGGCATGGGTGGGCGACGGCAACAACATGGCCAACACCTGGCTGCAGGCCGCCAGCATTCTGGGCTTCACCCTGCACGTGAGCACGCCCAGCGGCTACGAGATCGACGCATCGCTCGCGGGGGCCATGCGCAGCGGCTGCCTGCAGATCTTCAAGAACCCGCTCGACGCCTGCCAGGGCGCCCATCTCGTGACGACCGACGTCTGGACCAGCATGGGCTACGAGGCCGAGAACGACGCGCGCATGAAGGCCTTTGCCGACTGGTGCGTGGACCACGAGATGATGGCCGCGGCACAGTCCGATGCGCTGTTCATGCACTGCCTTCCGGCCCACCGCGGCGAGGAAGTCGAGGCCGAGGTCATCGACGGCCCGCAGTCGGTGGTCTGGGACGAGGCCGAAAACCGCATGCATGCGCAGAAGGCGCTCATGGAATACCTGCTGCTCGGGCGCATCGGCTGAAGTCCGGGACCGCGAGGATGCGGCTTCCGTCGGACGCGGTTCAGCGGTTCAGAGGTCGCCCGATGTAGCGCGACACCACCGGCGGTGTCGAGCCGACATGGAAACCATAGCGGCGTTCGCGCAAGGCGAGATCCGCGGCGGTCATTCGCTCGAAGTGCCTCAGGTGCTCCACCCACGACACGTCCACGAAATGCTCGATGTACCGGCTTGGGTCCGATGCATCGCGGAACAGTCCCCAAGACAGCACGCCGTTGCGCAGACGCTGCCGGCGGCTCTCCTGCATGACCTGGTCGAACGCGTCAGCCTGCGATGGATCGATTCGGTATTCGATGGTGATCAAGACCGGCCCGGCGTACGGATCCACGTCGACTTCCGTGCCCGCCGGCCGTGCAAAATTCGCCGGGGTCAGGTCCTCGGCCACGGCTTCCACCCGCAGGCGGCGCGTGAGCACGGCGCCGACCACTGCGCCAAGTGCCGCAAGGAACAGGCTGGTGCGCACGCTCGACAGGCTGGCCACCTGTCCCCACAGCGCCGCCCCGCAGGCGCTGCTTCCCATCAGGGCCATCTGGTAGATCGACATGCCCCGGGCGCGCACCCAGTCGGGCAATGCCAGTTGAGCCGACACGGTCAGGGAGTTCGCCACCGAGATCCATGCGGCCCCTGCCACGATCATGGCCGGCGCGGCCACCCAGACCGACGCCGCGAGACCCACCCCGGCCATCGCGGCGGCGTGCAGGAAGGTCCCGTAGAAGACCAGAATGTCACGCGAAATCGACGAGCGCAGCCGCGGAAGGAACAGCGCGGCGACGATCGCGCCGGCCCCCATGCTGGCCAGCAGCAAGGTGAAGGTACCGGCGCCGCCGCCGTGCAGGTGCTTGGCGATCAACGGCAGAAGCCCCAGCAGCGCCATCGACTGCAGGAAGAACAACGCCACACGAATGAGCACGGCATGCATGCGCTGGGACTGCCGCACGTACTGCAGCCCGACCCGCATGGCGCCCACGAACCGTTCGCCCGGCAGCGCACTCACCTTCTGCTCGCGTTTCCAGCGAAACACGATGATGCTGGCCGCGACCGAGAGCACTGCGTTCAGCGCGAACACCCATTGGCTTCCGAGGCTGGCGATGATCGCACCCGCCGTGATCGGCCCGACGATGCGCGAGGCATTCATCGCCACGCCGTTCAATGCCAGCGCGGCCGACAGCTGCGATCGCGGCACGAGCTCCGGCACGATCGCAGCGAACACCGGCCAGCGCATCGCCAGACCGATGCCGTTGAGGAAGGTCAGCACCAGAAGCAGCGGGGCGGTCATCACTCCCGAGACCACCACCGAGCTGATGAGCAGTGCCACGGCGGCAACCCACACCTGGGTCGACATGAAGTAGTGCCGGCGATCGAGGATGTCGGCCAGCGCACCGCTGGGCACGCCCAGCAGGAACACCGGCGCCGTCGAGGCCGATTGCACCAGCGCCACCATGACCGGCGAGGCGCTCAGGGTCGTCATGAGCCAGGCCGCGGCGACGTCGTTCATCCACATGCAGACGTTGGCCGTGACCCACACGCCCCAGAGCATCCGGAACACGGGCAGCGACAAGGGCGTCCATGCGGACGCGGGACGCTCGACATCAGGCGGCGAACGGTCTTCGGCAGTCACGCTCATGGCCCGAACTTAGCATCGGCGCGAACGCCGTGCCTCCGGACGGTCATCGAAGTCGCCAAGCCATGCCCAGGAAACGGACCGCCGGGCCGCAGGACCGCCCAAGAATCCACCTCGTCGGCACGCGGCGCGAGGCGAATCGGCCTCCGATCGAGCCAGTGCCGAACCGCGCGCGATGGTACGCGCCGGCTTCAACGCGTCCTGATCTCGATCCTGTTGCGCACGTCGGCCACGCCCCAGACTGTCCAGGCATCCATTTCGGCCATGCGTCGTTCATCGTCGCGGCCCAGCACGCCCGCGAGGGTCACCACGCCGCGCTCGCTGCGAATGCTCAGCTGCTCGGCATGGACGAAAGGATCCATCTCGAGCGCGAGGCGCACGCCGTCGGCGATCTCGTCGTCGTTGTCTTCCTCCGCCGGTTCCAGTTCGACGGCGTTCACGACATCACGGCAGCCCCGCGTCCACCACGCCAGCGTCTCGACCATGCGCTTGTGGGACAGGCTGATCACGCTGCCGCGAAGGGTGATGGTGCCATCGACCACGGCCACCTCGACTCGGCCGCTCGGCTCCTCGTCGTCCGGGGCCTGCACGGTCTCGAGCCGCCCCTTCACCCACTGACGCACCGTGCAATTGCGCAACTCCGGCTGGCTCTGCAGGGCTCGGGTGAAGGCGTCGCGGATCTCGCCGTCGCCGCGCGGCTCCACCGGCACGAGCCTGAGCGCGTCGATCACGCGCTGCATGCCCGACACCCGACGTGCCAGGCTCAGCGCCACGCGCTTGGCCGCGACGTTCTCGACGTCGCCGCTCAGGCGCACGGACGTGCCGTCGCTCTCGACGCTGATCGGAAAGCGGTGCAGGTCGACCCGGGGGTCGACCTCGAGCGCCGCTTTCACGTTCTTGCTCACCTCGCTCTCCTGTGCAGCCATCGGGGGCTCCTTTGAGTGAAGTGCCGCCGGATAGCGGCTTTGCGGGGATCATCCACCGACTCGACCCGGCGGGTCACCGCGAAGCATCGACGCAGGTGGGGCCTTTGGCAAGGCCGCACGGCCACCTTTCCGGCCTCGGGCACGCTGTGGGCTGACTGCGCTTGCGTGCAGACCCGCCAGCTTCAAGGACAGAGCCCATGGCCATTTCACATGCCAGACCTGGACAGGTGGTCGATGTGGCGCCCCTCGGTGCCGCGCTTGCCGGCAGCACATCGCACGCCATCGTCAAGACGCCTTCGCTCGAACTGATGCGCCTGGTGCTGAGGCGGGGCGGACGCATCGCCACGCACAGCGTCAGCGGCGAATGCACGCTGCAGTGCATCGAAGGGCGCGTGACCGTCCACCTGGCAGACGGTCCGCACCCGCTGGGAGCCTGCCAGCTCATGCTGCTCGGGCCGGGCCAGCCCCACGGGGTCGACGCGCTCGAGGACAGCTCGCTGCTGGTCACGGTGCAGATCCCGCCTGGCGGACCGGGCAGCGCGTCGTCGACGGCCGGCTGACGCGGCGGCGAACAGCGCACCGGGGACACGGCCGGCCGACACGGCATGGTCCTCGCTTGCGCTGCATCAAGTCCTGCGGTGGCTCGCGCGCGAAGATCGCCGCCACTTCATGGCTGCCGATTCCACCCCCGAGACCGAACGGCCCCTGGGCACGTTCGACTTTCGCCTGCGCACCTTGCGCATGGGCGACGTCTGGCACTGGCTCGCGCTGGGCACGCGGGACTTCGCCCGCGCGCCCAGCATCGGACTGTTCTACGGCGGCTGCTTCGTGGCCATGGGCTGGGCGCTGTTGACCGTCTACGAACACGCGCCGGTCTACGTGCTGGCCCTGTCGGCCGGATTCCTGCTGATGGGGCCCTTCCTTTGCATGGGCCTGTACCGGGTGAGCCAGCAGCTCGAGCAAGGCGCCAAGCCCGACTTCGTCGACTCGCTGCTGGCCTGGCGCACGCGCACCGGGGCGCTCGCCATCTTCGGATTCGTCCTGCTGGTGCTGGAAATGCTCTGGGGTCGCACGGCCCTCGTGGTCTTCGCGGTGAGCTTCGACGGCATGCCGGACTTCAAGGGGTCGCTGGTGAAGCTGGTGGACCCGGAGAATCTCGGGTTCATCGTGGCTTATCTCGCGGTCGGTGCGGTCTTCGCGGGGCTCATCTACTCGATGAGCGTGGTGTCGATCCCGATGATCCTCGATCGGCCGGTGGACGCGATCAATGCCGGCCTGACCAGCATGCGGCTGGTGCTCTCGCAGCCGCTCGTGCTGGTGTGGTGGGGTGCCTTGATCACGGTGCTCGTCGTGCTGGCACTGCTGCCGGGCTTCCTCGGCCTGTTCGCCGTCGGACCCGTGCTCGGCCATGCAAGCTGGCATGCTTACCGTGCTGCGGTCGAAGAAGCGCCCCCCCCACCCACGCCTTGATCCATACGACACGCGGCGCGCCCGCGGCGCACGGCCGGCCTCAGCCGGCCGACCAGCTGCGGCGGCCGAACGTCGCGCGCCAGAGCATGCGAAGAAGGAGCAAGGTGGCCAGCGACTCCAGCAGCGTCACGACAAACCCCGCGAAGGCGTTCCAGCGCTGCGTACGCGCGCGCAGCTTGGCCATCGCTCCTTCGCGCTTGATCTCGATGCTGTCGTAGAAGCTCGGAATCACCAGCAGCGTCAGCAAGGTGGAGGTGATCGTGCCGCCGATGATCGCCACGGCCATCGGGCGATAGAACTCGCCACCCTCGCCGATGCCGATCGCCACGGGCATCATGCCGGCGATCAGTGCGAAGGTCGTCATCAGGATCGGGCGCAGCCGCTTGCGTCCTGCGGCCATCAGCGCCTCCTCGCGAGGCCATGCCTTCGGCCTCGCGCACACGGGCGGCGTCGAGCAGGAGGATCGCGTTCTTGGCCACCAGGCCGGCCAGCATGATGACGCCGATCAGGCTCATGAGGTTCATCGTGCCGCCGGTCAGCAAGAGCGCCAGCACGACGCCGATCAGGCTGAGCGGCAGCGACATCATGACCGGCAGCGGCGCCGTGAAGGAGCCGAACTGCATCACGAGGATCAGGTACATCAGGCCCACGCCCATCACCAGGGCAATGCCCATCTGCGTGAAGACCTCCTGCTGGTCTTTCGATGCTCCCGCCAGCTCGAGCCCGTAGCCGGGCGGGAAGTTCATCGCCTTGGCGATCTTCAGCGCATCGGCGGTCACCTCGCCGGCCGAGCGGCCCTGCGCGTTGGCCGACACCGAGATCGTCCGCTTGCCGCCGGCGTGCTGGATCTGGGACGGTCCCTTGCCCAGGGTGACGGTGGCGATCTGGTCCAGCGGCACCACCATGCCGGTGCCAGCCACCGCAATGGGCAGGCGCTCGATGTTGCTCGCATCGACGCGGTCGTCGCGGATGCAGCCGCACCGCGACATCGCGCGTCTCGCCGGTCGGATCGATCCAGTCGCCTACCTCCACGCCGGCGAAGGCGACACGCAGCGCCTGGGCCGCGTCGTTGACGGAAATGCCCAGCGCATTCGCGAGCCCGCGGTCCAGCTCGATCTTGAGTTCGTCCTGCGGCTCCAGCTCCGACAAGCCCACGTCCACTGCGCCCGGCACCTGCCGCAGCTTTTCCATGAAGACGTTCGTGATGGCCGTCAGCCGCCGCGAGTCGGGTCCCGAAAAGCGGATCTGCACCGGCTTTTGCGCACCGTTGTTCAGATCGTCGAGCACCGTGTACTCGGCGCCCACCAGACGCGCGACCAGGGTGCGCAATTGCGCGGCGATCTGCAGCGCCGAGCGCTTGCGATGCGTGCTCTTGCCGATGTCGACGTAGATGCGGCCGCCGCCGGCATTCACGTAGCTGTTGGTGGCTTTCGTCTCGGGCAGCGTGCGCGCGAGCGCGGCTGCGCTCTCGATCTTGCGCCGGGCATATTCCAGGCTCGCGCTGGACGGCGTGCGAACGTCGATGGCGATGGTTCCGAAGTCCGACGCGGGCAGGAAACTGGAGCCGCCCACGGTGAGCTGAAGCGCAATCGCGCCGCAAAAGCTCGCCACTGCGAACAGCGCCATCCACACCCGGTGATGCAGCGCCCAGGCAATCACACGGCCATAGCCGTCCGCCTTGCGATCGAACCATGCATTGAAGCGGGCGAGCAGACGGCTCAGCCCGCGCCTGGGTGCATGGTGGTGCCCCGGCGGGTCGCCCCAGAAGGCCGAGAGCATCGGGTCCAGCGTGAAGCTGATGAACAGGCTCACCAGCACCGAGGCCACCACCGTCAGCGCGAACGGCCGGAACCACTCGCCGGCCACGCCGGGCATGAACGCCACCGGGCACGAAGACCGCCACGATGGAGAAGGTCGTGGCGGCCACCGCCAGCCCGATCTCCGCCGTGCCGCGCAGCGCCGCCGTGCGGCGGTCCGCGCCGAGCTCCATGTGGCGCACGATGTTCTCGCGCACGACGATCGCGTCGTCGATGAGCACGCCGATGGCCAGCGACAGCCCCAGGAGACTCATGAAGTTGAGCGTGAAGCCACACAGCCACACCGCGATGAAGGCGGCGATCACCGAAGTCGGCAGGCTCAGCGCGGTGATCAGCGTGGAACGCCAGGAATTCAGGAACAGGTAGACGACGAACACCGTCAGGCCCGCGCCGAAGACCAGGGCGTCGATGACGTTCTCGAGGCTGTTCTGCGCGCTCTCGCCGCCGTCCTGGGTGACTTCCAGCCGCGTCCCCTCGGGCAGCGTCTTGTTGATCGTCGCCGCCAGCGCTCGTGCATCGTTGGCCACGCTCACGGTGCTGGCGTCGCGCGCACGCGTGATCGACAGGCCCACGTTGGGCCGCCCGCTGCGCCGCGAGAAGCCCGTCAGCTCCGCGAAGCCATCCTTCACGGTGGCAAGCTGGCCCAGCCGCACGATCTGGTCGCCGCTGCGGCTGCACGACGATCTGCTCGAACTGGGCCGGCGACTCGATGCGCCCGACCAGCCTGATGCTCTGGTCTTCGAGCGTGCCGCGAACCTTGCCCACGGGCGCGGTCGCGTTCTGGTTGCGCAAGGCGTTGACGACCTCGGTGACCGAGATGTTGAACTCGCGCAATTTCTCCGCATGCAGCAGCACGCTCAGCTCGCGCCTGAGCGCGCCGTTGACAGAGACGATCGCCACGCCCGGAATCGCGCGGAAGCGGTCCGCGATCTCGTCTTCGGCCAGGTGCGAGATCTCGGCGTGGCCGAGTGTCGTGGACGACAGGGCGAGCTGCATGATCGGCTGGGCCGCAGGGTCCACGCGCTGCAGCACCGGCTCGCGCATTTCCACCGGGAGCTTGTAGCGCACGGTGCCGATGGCATTGCGCACCTCGTCGGCGGCCTCGACCATGTTCTTGCCGAAGTTGAAGATCATCACGATCTTCGCGTTGCCCTCGCTGGCCGTGGACCGGACCTCGTCGACGCCGGAAATGCTCTGCAGAGCCTTCTCGATCCGATCGACGACCTCGCGCTCGACGGTCTCCGGCGACGCGCCGGGATAGTCGATGCTGATCGCGAGCACCGGTTGCTCCACGTCGGGAATCTGGTTCACGCGCAGCTTGCCCAACGCGAGCAAGCCAAGGCCCATCAGCGCGATGATGATCACGATCGTCGCGACCGGTCGCTTGATGCTGAAGTTCGACAGGAACATCGATCAGCCTCCGGTGGCCGCCCGGCTTGCAGCAGCCGCGTTCGCGAACTCGATGCGCTGCCCGTCGACCAGCGATGCCCCCGGGTTGCGCAGGACGCGGTCGCCCGCCGTCACGCCGCCCAGCACGGGGTACTCGCCCAGCCGCGCGTCGCGCTCGCCCAGGCGCACGGCCACCTTGGAGATGGTCCTGTCGTTCACGCGCCAGACCGATGACTGCCGGCCGTCGCGCACGATCGACGATTCCGGCAGCATCGGCGCCGCAGGCCCGCCCGATTCGATGCGGCCTTCGGCGTAAAGGCCGGCCACGCGCGGCGCCTTGTCGCCGTTGAAGGCCACCAGCACCTCGACCTGCCGCGTGCTGGCGTTGGCGCTGGCATCCACGCGCTTGATCGTCCCTTCGAATTCGGTGCCCGGATAGCCGTTGACGCGAAAGCGCACCGACTGCCCGGGATGGATTTCATGGATCCGGTCGGCCGACACCAGCCCCTCGAAGCGCATGCTCGCGGGGTCGATCACCTTGAGCAGTTCCTTGCCGATCGCGGCCGTGTCGCCAGCCGAGACCTTGCGATCGCTCACCACTCCGTCGAAGGGCGCACGCACCTCGGTGCGACCGAGTTGCTGGCGCGCAGACACCACCCGGGCCTTCGCGGCAGCCAGGTCGCTCTGGGCATTGTTGCGACGCACCTGCGCATCCTCTAGCGCCTGCATGGAGGTCATGCCCTGGGCCTGCAGCGTCTGCTGACGCTGCACCTGGCGCTCGGCCTGCTCGAAGGCCTGCGACGCCGCGCGCGCCGACTCCTCCGCCGAGGCGAGGCTGTCGCGAAAGGCGGTGTCGTCCAGGCGAACCAGCAGGTCGCCGCGGCGCACCGGTTCTCCACTCTCCTTGAACACCTGCAGGACGACGGCCGACACCTCGGCGCGCAGGTCGGCGCGGCGCTCGGGCTGGATGGAGCCGGACACCACCGGCCCGGCCGCCTGCGCGCCGGCTCCCACGGTGCGCATGTCTTCGGGCGCGATCAGCAAGGTCGGTGCGTCGGCCGACGCAGCCGCGCTCGTGCGCTCGCCGTCTCGACCTGCATTCGGCGTGGCACGCTGGCCGCAAGCCGAAAGAACGGCGGTGATCAGCAGGGCGAGAAGGAGACGGCGCGGCATCGGACGGATTCCTCTGGCGGTGGCGATGTGATTTGGCACGGTCGTGCGGAAAGCGCGCAGCATAACTCCGCCGCGTGCAGGCTGGTCCTCAAGGGCCGCTTGCGCGAAGCCGGCCGCCGCGAACGGGCGGGATTCCGCCGCCTCGCGGCTCCTCGCGACGGAACACACGGAATGTTCGCTCCGGCGGCGCCCGCCGTCGACGCCCCTCAGTCGGGCACGACTGCCGTCACCTCGATCTCCACCTTCGCGCGGTCTTCGATGAGCGCGACAACCTGCACCGCGCTCATCGCGGCGTCGTACACGCCGATCACCTCGCGGAACACGCGGCCGACTTCCTTCGCCCGCGCAAGGTACTCGCGCTTGTCGAGGATGTACCAGGTCATGCGCGCGATGTGCCTGGGCTCGGCGCCGGCTTCGGCGAGCACGGCACAGACGTTGCGCAATGCCTGGCGCACCTGCTCCACGAAGTCGTCGCTGTCGAAGACCTGCTGAGCGTTCCAGCCCACCTGTCCGGCGACGAATACCGTCGTTCCGCGGGCGGCGACGCCATTGGAGTAACCGCGCGGCGCCAGCCAACTGCCGGGTTGGAGAACTTTCATCGTGCGCCTCCCGCTGCTGCCGTGGCCTGGCTCGTTTCCCCCCGAAGCCGGAATCGCTGCAGCTTGCCGGTCTCGGTGCGCGGCAGGGAGTCGCGGAAGGCGACGCTGCGCGGGTATTTGTAGGGCGCGATGGTCTGCTTGACGAAGTCCTGCAGCGTCTTGACCATCGCGTCGTTCGGGTCATGCCCGGCGCGCAGCACGACGAAGGCCTTGACGATCTGCCCCCGCTGCTCGTCCTCGACCCCGATCACTGCGCATTCGGCCACGGCCGGATGCAGCAGAAGCGCGCTTTCGACCTCCGGGCCGGCGATGTTGTAGCCGCCGCTGACGATCATGTCGTCGGTGCGGGCCTGGTAGACGAACCAACCGTCCTCGTCGACGCGGTAGGCATCACCCGTGAGGTTCCAGCCGCCCCGCACGTACTGCCGCTGCCGTTCGTCGGCGAGGTACCGGCATCCGGTCGGCCCCTTGATGGCCAGGCGCCCGACCTGCCCGGGCGGCACCGGGTTCAGCTCGTCGTCGAGGATGGCGGCCACGTAGCCGGGCACCGGCCGGCCCGTGGCCCCCGGGCGGGCATCGTCGTCGGTGTGCGAGACGAAGATGTGCAGCAGTTCCGTCGAGCCGATGCCGTCGATCATCTCGATGCCGGTCGCTTCCTTCCAGAGCCTGCGCGTGGCCGCCGGCAAGGTCTCGCCGGCGCTGACGCACTTGCGCAGCGAGGACAGGTCGTGCGCTGCCGCAGCGCCGGCCATCGCCCGGTACGCGGTGGGCGAACTGAAGCTCACGGTCGCGCGGTAGGTCGCGATGGCGGCGGGCAACACATCGGGCGTGGCCTTCTCGAGCAGCACCGTGGCCGCGCCAACCGACAACGGAAACAGCAACAGGCCACCCAGCCCGAAAGTGAATGCCAATGGCGGGCTGCCGATGAACAGGTCGTCGGCCTGGGCGCGCAGGTGATGTCGGGGCCAGCAGGCGCACGCGGCCATGACGTCGCGATGCGAATGCACGGCCGCCTTGGGCGTGCCGGTCGTGCCCGACGTGAAGGCCATCAGGCAGATGTCGTCGGCCGCGGTCTGCACCGGGTCGAACCGGGGCGGCTTGGCGCGCGCCCGCGCCTCCAGGCCCTCCGGCGCGTCGGAGTGGAAATAGACGACCTGCCGAAGAGTGGGGCACTGTGCCGCGGCGGCCTGCACCTCGGCCGCGAGCCGCTGGTCGCACAGTGCGTGGCTGATCTCGGCCTTCTGCACGATCTGCACGAGTTCCTTCGAGCGCAGCAAGGGCATGCTGCCGACCGCCACGCCGCCGGCCTTGACCACCGCCAGCCAGCATGCGGCGAGCATCGGCGTGTTGGCACCGCGCAGCAGGACCCGGTTGCCCGGCACGAGGCCGAGTTCGTCGACGAGGACGCGGGCGAGGCGGTTCACCTGTGCCTGCAGCTCGGCGTAGGTCCAGCGCGTCTGGCTGCCCACGAGGCATGGACGGTCGCCGTGACCCTGCTCGACCCAGCGGTCCACGAGCTCGTGTGCGCAGTTCAGGCGCGGCGGAAATTGCAGCTCGGGCAGGTCGTAGCGAAACTCGGGCCACTGCTCGCGTGGCGGCAGATGGCGCTCGCAGAAGGTGTCGATGTGTGCGGAAGCGGTCATGGCAGTCTTCCTGAAATGGTCGGGCGCCCGGGCGAGACGGCCCGACGGTGGAGTGAGGCGCGCGAGTTCATCTCGGCGCCTTCAGGAGTTCGCGCGCGATGATCAGCTGCTGCACCTCGGTCGCGCCCTCGTAGATGCGCAGGGCGCGGATCTCGCGATAGAGCGACTCGACGACCTGCCCCTGGCGCACGCCTTCGCCGCCGAAGAGCTGGACCGCCGCGTCGATCACGCGCTGCGCCGTCTCGGTGGCAGTCATCTTGGCCATCGCCGCCTCACGCGTCACGTTGCGTCCCTGGTCGCGCTGCCATGCCGCGCGATAGGTGAGGAGCGCCGCCGCGTCGATGCCGGTGGCCATCTCGGCCAATCGGGCCTGGGTGAGCTGGAAGTCGGCCAGCGTCTGCCCGAACATCGTCCGCTCGCGCGCGCGCCGCAGGCCCTCGTGCAGCGCACGCCGCGCAAAGCCGAGCGCCGCCGCCGCGACCGAGGTGCGGAACACATCGAGCGTGCGCATCGCCACCTTGAACCCCTGGCCTGCGTCCCCCAGCCGCTGCGCATCGGGCACCCGGCAGCCATGAAAGCGCAGCCGCGCCAGCGGATGCGGCGCGATCACGTCGATGCGTTCGGCGATCTCGAAGCCCGCGGTACCGGCATCGACGACGAAGGCCGAGATGCCACGCGCGCCCGGGGCCTCGCCGCTGCGGGCGAAGACCACGTAGAAGTCCGCGATGCCGCCGTTGGAGATCCAGGTCTTCTCGCCGTCGAGCACCCACGCGTCGCCCTCGCGGCGCGCACTGCAGCGCAGCGCGGCAACGTCCGATCCGGCATGCGGCTCGGACAGCGCGAACGCGGCGATCGCCTCGCCGCGCGCCACGCGCGGCAGATAGCGTTCGCGCTGCGCCGGCGAGCCGTGCAGCGAAATCGCGCCCGAACCGAGGCCCTGCATCGCGAAGGCGAAGTCCGCCAGGCCGTGATGCCACGCGAGCGTCTCGCGCAGCAGGCAGATGGCGCGCGTGTCGATCACGTCAGCGGCGCCGCCGTGATCGACGCCGGCCACCGCGTGCCGCAGCCAGCCGGCCGCGCCCAGTTGCCGCACGAGGCGCCGACACTGGGCATCGACGTCGACCGCGCCGTGTTCATGCGCGACATGGGCCGACGCCCACGCGTCGAGCTCGGCGGCGAGCGCCCGGTGCGGCGCCTCGAAGAAAGGCCAGTCGAGGTGATCGCGCTCCATGGTCAATCGCCCTCGAACACCGGCCTCGACTTGGCGGCAAAGGCCTCGTAGGCGCGGCGAAAGTCCTGCGTCATCATGCACAGGGCCTGCGCCTGCGCCTCGGATTCGATCGCCTCGTCGATGCCCATCGCCCATTCCTGATGGAGCATGCGTTTGGTCATCGCGTGGCCGAAGGTCGGGCCGGACGCGATCTCGGCGGCCCATCCGAGGGCATGCGCGGCGATGTCCTCGGACCGCGCGATGCGGTTGTAGAAGCCCCAGGCCAGCGCCTCGTCGCCGCTCATGGAACGGCCCGTGAACAGCAGCTCTGACGCACGACCCTGCCCGATCAGGCGCGGAAGGATCGAGCACGCGCCCATGTCGCAGCCGGCCAGGCCGACGCGCGAGAACAGGAAGGCCACCGAACTGCGCGCCGTGCCGATGCGCAGGTCCGATGCCATCGCGATGATGGCGCCGGCGCCCGCGCACACGCCGTCGATCGCCGACACGATGGGCTGCGGGCAGGCCCGCATCGCGCGCACCAGGTCGCCCGTCATGCGCGTGAAAGTGAGCAGGTCGGGGGTGGTCATCGCGGTGAGCGGGCCGATGATCTCGTGGACGTCTCCGCCGGAGCTGAAATTGCCGCCCGCGCCCTGCATGACGATCGCCCGCACGTCGTCGGACTGCGCCAGCATGCGGAACAGGTCGCGCAACTCGGCGTAGGAGTCGAATGTCAGCGGGTTCTTGCGCTCGGGGCGGTTGAGCGTCACGACGCCGACCTTGCCCTCGATCGTCCAGCCCACGTGGCGGGTGACGACATCGGCCGCGCTTTGGCGATTTCCGCCGGTCAGATGGGAATCCATCGCACGTGTCATGCCTTGTTCTCCTTGTGCTTCTGCCTTGCCTTGGGGGGTGCCGCATCGACGCCGGCGAGGTGATGCTTCAAGGCGGCGAGCAACGAGTACACATTCGATTTCTCGTCGCCGTTCCAGCCCGCGAACAACTCGATCACCCACTGCTCGTGCACGGCCGCCATGCGGCGGAACTGGCGACGCCCGGCCGGAGTCAGCTGCACGGCGACCGCCCGACGGTCGCCCGGCAGGGCCGTTCGCTTGACGAGCCCTTCGGCCTCGAGCTGGTCGGTGATGCCCGTGACGTTGCCGCCGGTGACCATCAGACGCTGCGACAACTCGCCCATCGTGAGCCCTGCCGGCTCCCGTTCGAGCTGGGCCAGCAGATCGAAGCGCGGCAGCGTGGTGCCGAACTCGGCACGCAGCCGGTTGCGTACGACCGTCTCGATGCGGGTGGTGCATGCGAGCAGGCGCAACCACAGCTTGACCGCCTGGTGGTGGTCGTCGATGACGCGCGATTCGAGATCGCCGCGCAAGGCCGGAAGCGCGGCGCTCACATCACCTCCCCGCCCGCCACCGCGATGGCCTGCCCGTTGATGGCCGACGAGTCGCGCCGGCACAGCCAGGCCACGGCCTGCGCCACTTCCTGCGGCTCGACCAGGCGCCCTTGCGGATTGCCGGCCGCGAGCTGCGCGCGGGCGTCGTCGAGGCTGCGCCCGGTCTTGCGTGCGATGCGCTCGACCGACTGCGCGACCAGCTCGGTATCGGTATAACCGGGGCATACCGCATTCACGGTGATGCCCTGGCGGGCGACCTCGAGGGCCAGCGCACGGGTCATCCCCAGCACGCCATGCTTGGCCGCGCAGTACGCCGCCACATAGGCATAGCCCTTGAGGGCGGCCGTGCTCGCCACGTTGACGATGCGGCCGAACCCTCGCTCGCGCATGCCGGGCAGCACCTGTCGCGTGCACAGGAACGGTCCGGTCAGGTTGACGTCGAGCATCTGCTGCCAGTGGTCGCCGGTGGTTCGCATGAACGGCTCGCTCAATGCGGCGCCGGCGTTGTTCACGAGCACGTCGATCGGCGCGCGTCCTGCAGCCTGGTCGAACGCGGACTGCACGCTGCCGGGGTCGGCCACGTCGCAGACGATGCATTGCGCCTCGGGCAGGTCGAGCCCGCGCAAGCGGGCCATCGAGCGGCCCATCACGGTCACGTGCAGGCCGTCGCGCGAGAGTGCGAGCGCGATGGCCGCGCCGATGCCGCTGCCTCCGCCGGTGACGACCGCATGCAGGGGCGACACTTCAGACCCCCAGCGCGAGGTTGGCGCGCTCCTGCAGCGACAGCCCGGCGGTCTGCTCGGCCATGGCACGCTCGCGCTCGAGGTTGCGCTCGAGCTGTGACTTGCCCGACAGGTACTGGACCGGCCAGTCCGCACCGATGCCGCTGGTGTGACCGATCTTGGCCGCCTCCAGCAAGGTCCACGCCGGATTGGCCAGGTGCGGCCGGGCGATCGCACACAGGTCGGCCCGGCCCGCCGCGATGATGCTGTTGACGTGATCGGCCTCGAAGATCGCCCCGACGGCCATCGTGGCGATGCCCGCTTCGTTGCGGATCGCCTCGGCGAACGGCGTCTGGTACATGCGGCCGTAGACCGGCTTTTGCTCCTTGCTGACCTGTCCGGAGGACACGTCGATCAGGTCTGCGCCCGCATCCTTGAACGCCTTGGCGATCATCACCGCATCTTCGGGGGTGTTGCCGCCGTCCACCCAGTCGTGCGCCGACAGACGAACCGACATCGGCCGCTCCGCCGGCCAGACCGCGCGCATGGCCGAGAACACTTCCAGCGGCCAGCGCAGGCGGTTGCGCAGCGAGCCGCCGTAGTCGTCGGTGCGCTGGTTGGTGAGCGGCGACAGGAACGCCGACAGCAGGTAGCCGTGGGCACAGTGAAGCTCCAGCCAGTCGAATCCGGCCTCGATGCCGCGCCGCGCGGCCGCGACGAAGTCCTGCGTCACGCGCTGCATGTCGTCGCGAGTCATCGCGCGCGACCAGGCGCTCACACCGTCGAGGTATTGCTGCGGCGACGCCGAGATGAGCGGCCAGTTGTCGTGTTCCAGCGGCACGGTCCTCGCCTTCCCAGGGGACGCGCGTGGAGCCCTTGGCGCCTGGCGTGGCCGAGCTGCAGCGCGATCTTCGCGGTCGTGCCGGTGTGCACGAAATCGACGATGCGCTTCCAGGCGGCCGTCTGCTCGTCGTTCCACAAGCCGGTGCAGGCCGGCGTGATGCGTGCGTCGGGCGTCGGGCAGGTCATTTCCGTGAAGACCAACCCTGCGCCGCCCAGCGCGCGCGCGCCGAGGTGCACGAGGTGGTGGTCAGTGGGAAGACCGTCGCGCGCACTGTATTGCGCCATCGGCGAGACGACGACGCGGTTCTTCAAGGTCAGTCCGCGCAGGCTGAACGGGGTGAACATGGGCGGCACGCTGGCCGGGGTCTGCAGCCCCGCGCGCTCGGCGATCCAGTGCTCGAAGCCGCCCACGTAGCCCGCATCTCGCTGGCGCAGGTTCTCGTGGGAGATGCGCTGCGAGCGGGTGAGCAGCGAGTAGGCGAACTGCTCCGGCGCGAGACGCGCGTGGCGCTCGACGTTCTCGAACCATTCGGTGGAGTTGCGCGCCGCGTTCTGGATCTTGAGGACCTCCACGCTGCGCCGCACCTCGTAGTCATGCAGCGCGCCTGCGAGGTCGCCGGGCCGCGCGCCCAGGCTGGCCGCCAGGTCGATGGCGTCCTCGAGGGCGAGCTTGGTCCCCGAACCGATCGAGAAATGCGCCGTGTGCGCGGCGTCCCCCATCAGCACGACCGGCGTGCGGCCGTCGGCACCGCCTCGTGGATGCACCCACGTTTCGCAGACCACCCGCGGAAAGCGGATCCATTGCGACGAGCCGCGCAGGTGGCCGGCGTTGGACATGAGCGGATGGCCGTCGAGGTACCTGGCGAAGGTCTTCTCGCACCAGGCGATGCCCTCCTCCTTGCCCATGTCGTCCAGCCCGAGTCCGCGCCAGACGGGTTCGGGCATCTCGACGATGAAGGTGGATGTGTCGGCATCGAAGCGGTACGCGTGGGCCTGGACCCAGCCCGCGCTCGTGTGCTCGAAGGCGAAGGTGAAGGCGTCGAACAACTTGTGCGTGCCCAGCCACACGAAACGGCACTGCCGCAAGTCCACGTCGGGCCGGTAGGTCGACGCATAGCGCTGGCGGATGCGGCTGTTGAGCCCGTCGGCCGCGATGATGAGATCGGCTTCGACGGTCGAGTCGTCGACCACGTCGGTCTCGAAACACATGTCCACGCCCAGCTCCACGCAGCGAGCCTGCAGGATCTGCAGCAGCCGGCGCCTTCCGATGCCGCAAAAGCCATGGCCCGATGACGTGATGCGGCGACCCTGGAAATTCACCTCGATGTCGTCCCAGTGATTGAAGGCATCGAGGATCTGCGTGGCCGTTGTCGGGTCGGCGCGCTGCAGCGCAGCAAGCGTCTGGTCGGAGAACACCACGCCCCAGCCGAAGGTGTCTCCGGCGCGATTGCGCTCGAGCACGGTGACCTGGTGCGAGGGATCCTGCCGCTTCATGAGCAGCGCGAAGTACAGGCCGGCAGGTCCGCCTCCGATGCAGGTGATGCGCATGGCTTGGATCCGGTTGGGGTTGCGTGAAATCGGGCGGCGCGGCCGAAGCCGATGCGCTACTTTAGGTCGCTATATTTTAGATGTCAAATATATGGCCTGTCCGAAAATACCGACACCACGGTCGTTGCCGCGGTGCTAACGTCCCCATGCCATGACTCGCCTGTGGGATATCTCGCCCGCCGTCGCCACGGACTCCGCTCTCTTTCCGGGCGATGAGGCCTACACGCTGCGCTGGACCGCGCGCATCGGGCCGGGCTGCCCGGTGAACCTCAGCGCCATCACGATGTCGCCGCACATCGGCGCCCACGCCGATGCGCCCTTGCACTATGCCGACGGCGAGCGCTCGATTGCCGAAGTGGCCCTCGAACCGTACCTCGGTCCGTGCCGGGTCATCGACGCGATCGGTCCGGCGCGGCTGATCCGGCCCGACGACATCGCACCGTTCGCGCAGGCGCTTCCGCCGCGGGTGCTCGTGCGCACCTGCGAGTCGGCGCCCCGGCACTGGTCACCCACCTTCTCGTCGTTCGCCCCGCAGACCATCGACTGGCTCGCCGACCGCGGCGTGCAGCTGGTGGGCATCGACAGCCAGTCCGTCGACCCGGCCGACAGCAAGACCCTGCCGAGTCACCATCGTCTGCTGGCCCGCGACCTTCGGGTGCTGGAAAACCTCGTCCTCGACGAGATCGCTGCGGGCGACTATGAGCTGATCGCCCTTCCCCTCAAGCTGACGCAGGCCTGCGCGAGTCCCGTGCGCGCTGTGCTGCGGGAGATCGACCACCGATGAACCGAAAACATTGCCTGACGCTGGACGCCGATGATCCGCTGGCCCCGTTGCGCGAGCAGTTCGACCTGCCCGACGGCGTCGTCTACCTCGACGGCAATTCTCTGGGCGCCTTGCCGCGCTCGGCCGCGGCACGCCTGCAGCAAGTGACACGAGAGGAATGGGGACGCGGCCTCATCCGAAGCTGGAACACCGCTGGATGGATCGACCTTCCGCAACGCGTGGGCGACAAGATCGCCACGCTGGTGGGCGCCGGTGGCGGCGAACTGGTCGTTGCCGACTCCACGTCGGTCAACCTCTACAAGGTACTCACGGCCGCGCTCGACCTGCAACGCAGCGACGCTCCGGCTCGCCGGCGCATCGTGTCCGAGCGCCACAACTTCCCGACTGACCTTTACATCGCGGAAAGCCTCGCCAAGGAGCGAGGACTCGAGCTCTGCCTGGTGCAGGCCGCCGAGATCGAGGCGCGGCTCGACGACGGCCTTGCCGTGCTCATGCTCACGCATGTCAACTACCGCACGGGCCGGATGCACGACATGGCCGACATCACCCGTCGCGCCCATGCGGCGGGCGCCCTGGTCGTGTGGGACCTCGCCCACTCGGCCGGCGCCGTGCCTGTGGATCTGCTCGGAGCCGACGCCGATTTCGCGGTGGGATGCGGCTACAAGTACCTCAATGGCGGTCCCGGCGCGCCGGCATTCGTGTGGGCGCACCCCCGGCACACGGCGCGCATGGACGCCCAACAACTGCGTCAGCCCTTGTCGGGCTGGCTCGGACATGTCGCACCCTTCGAGTTCACGCCCGACTATCGGCCGGGACAGGGCATATCGCGTTTCCAATGCGGAACGCCCGCGGTGCTCTCCATGGCCGCACTGGAATGCGGTGTCGACAGCGTGCTGGCCGCGAACCCGCATGGAGGCATGGCCGGCCTGCGATCCAAGTCGCTGGCGCTGACCGCGTTGTTCACCCAGCTCGTGGAGTCACGCTGCGCAGGGCACGACCTCGAGCTGGAAACGCCGCGCGAGGATGCGCTGCGAGGCAGCCAGGTCAGCTTTTCGCTCGGCGAGGGCGGCTATGCCGTGATGCAGGCCCTCATCGCGCGCGAGGTCATCGGCGACTTCCGTGCCGGCGATGGCTCCGGCGCACCGGGCGCGAAAGACATTCTTCGCTTCGGCTTCACGCCGCTGTACACCCGCTTCGTCGACGCGTGGGACGCTGTCGAGCACCTGCGCCAGGTGCTCGACAGCGGCGAATGGCGCGATGCCCGCTTCCATCGACGCTCCGCCGTGACATGAGCATGCAACAAGACTCGGACCCCGAGAAGATCGTCGCCGAAGAAGGCGCACGCCTGGATTTCAGCCGCGAAATGAGCTATGGCGACTACCTGCATCTCGACGAAGTGCTGGGCGCGCAGCATCCGCGATCGCCCGATCACAACGAAATGCTGTTCATCGTGCAGCACCAGACCAGCGAGCTTTGGATGAAGCTGATGCTGCACGAACTGGGGGCCGCCATCCATTGCATTGCCGCCGACGAGCTGGGCAGCGCGTTCAAGATGCTCGCGCGCGTGAGCAAGATCATGGAGCAGCTGGTGCACGCGTGGGACGTGCTCGCGACCATGACGCCGCCCGAATACTCGGCAATCCGCCCCTACCTCAGCAACAGCAGCGGCTTCCAGAGCTGGCAGTACCGTTGCATCGAGTTCATGCTGGGCAACAAGAACGCGGCGATGCTGAAGCCGCACGCCCACCGGCCGGAGATCCTCCAGCGCGTGGAAGCCGCGTGGCGCGCGCCGTCGCTGTACGACGAATCGCTGCGCCTGCTCGCGCGACGCGGCCTGGCCATTCCGGTGTCCCACCTCGAGCGGGACTGGACGCAGCCTTACGCCGCCAGCGATGCCGTCGAACAGGCCTGGCTCGTCGCCTATCGCGAGCCCGATACGCACTGGGACCTGTACCAGCTCGGCGAGGAACTCACCGACCTGGAAGACGCGTTCCGACTGTGGCGCTTCCGGCATGTCACGACCGTGGAACGCGTGATCGGATTCAAGCGCGGCACGGGCGGGACCAGCGGCGTCGGCTACTTGCGCAAGATGCTCGATGTCGTGCTGTTCCCCGAGATATGGAAGCTGCGCACCGACCTGTAGCGACACGACACTGCAGCAACGCCGTGGCGCGGTGCACGTTCGCGACCGACATCAATGTCTCGACCCGCAGGAGCCGCCATGAAGCCACCGAACGCCCGCCATGTCATCCACGAGGTTTTCCCGTATCTGCGCGTCAGCGACAGCGTCGCAGCGATTTCGTTCTACGAAAGAGCCTTCGGTGCCAACGAGCGATTCCGCCTCGTGGAGCCCAGCGGGCGCGTCGGCCATGCCGAACTGCAACTGGGGCCGGCAGTGCTGATGCTGTCGGATGCGTTTCCTGAGCACGGCCTGCACGCACCGCAAGACGGGCACGACAGCGCGTGTTCGATCCATCTGCATGTCGACGACGCCGACGCGCTGGCCGCTCACGCCGTCGAGGCGGGCGCCACCTTGTTGATGCCGCCGACCGACCAGTTCTATGGCGAGCGCTCGTGCAGACTGCGCGACCCTTTCGGGCATGTCTGGCTCATCGGGCATTCGATCGAAACCGTGACCCCCGAAGAAATGCAGCGCCGGTACACGGCGCTGCTCAAGGAATGAAGGACGGCTGCCGAGGGGTGCCCGCACGGGCACCCCTTCGCATCGGACTCAGCCCAGGTGCACAGGCACGAACAGCTTTTCGTCACCGCGCTGGACCAGCAGTGCGACGCTCTTCGGCTTGGTCTTCAGCACGCCCTGGACGGTGTCGAGCGACTGGACCGGCCGGCCGTTGATGGCCAGCAGCACGTCGCCGGGCTGGATGCCCGCGCGTGCGGCGGGACCGGCCACCTGCTCCACGATGAGACCCGACTCGACCTTGGCTTGTGCCCGCTCCTGGGGCGACAACGGCCGCAACGCCAAGCCGAGTTGACCCTTCTCGACACCGCCGTTGGTATTGGCGGTCTGCGTGCCCGGCTCTTCAGCGCTGCCCAGCTTCACGTCCAGGTTCTGCCACTTGCGGTCGCGCCAGAGCTTCAACGTGACCTTGTCGCCCGGCGCGGCCATGCCGATCACGCTGGACAGTTCGCCGGAGTGGTTGATCTGCCGCCCGTCGACCTGCGTGATGACGTCCCCTGATTTCAGCCCTGCCTTGGCTGCCGCGGTGCCCGGCGCGACATTGGCCACCAGCGCGCCTTCCGGATGCGGCAGGCCGAACGAGTCGGCCAGCGACTGGTTCACTTCCTGCACCGTCACGCCCAGTCGCGCATGCTCTGCGTGACCGGTCTTGATCAACTGGTCCTTGACCTTCAGCGCCACATTGATCGGAATGGCAAAGGACAGGCCCATGTAGCCGCCCGACTGCGAGTAGATCTGCGCATTGATGCCCACGACCTCACCGCTTGCGTTGAACAGCGGGCCGCCGGAGTTGCCCGGGTTCACGGCGGCATCGGTCTGGATGAACGGCACGACCGCGTCACCCGGCAACGAGCGCCCCTTGGCGCTCACGATGCCTTGCGTGGCGGTTTCCTCGAAGCCGAATGGCGAGCCGATGGCCAGGACCGGGTCGCCCACTTCGAGCTGGCTCGCGTCGCCCAGGCGCACCGTGGGCAGGTCCTTGGCGTCGATGCGCAGCAATGCGATGTCGGTGGTCGGATCCGAGCCCAGGACCTTCGCGTCGAATTCGCGGCGGTCGTTGAGCTTGACGGTCACGTCCTTGGCTTCACGCACGACGTGCGCGTTGGTGAGGATCAGGCCGTCGGAGCTGATGATGAAGCCCGAACCCAGGCCCTTGAATGGCACCGGGTTCGACGGATGACCCATCTGGAATCCCGGCAGACCGCGGAAGAACTGGAAGAACGGATCGTTCTCGGCACCCGGAGGCAGGCCCATCTCGTCGGCGCTGGATTTGTGCATGCCTTCGACGGTGACGCCGACCACGGCCGGCGCCGCCTGCTTGACGATGGCGCGGAAATTCGGCGCCTGCATGGTGGGCACCGGCGCTGCCGGCGCGACCGCGGCCGCCGCGGCGGTGTCGGCGGCCGCCACGTGCGACGCCGCGGCCTTGTCCGCGTCATGGCCCTTGAACCATCCCGGGTTCAACGTAAAGGCCCCGGCCGAACTGACCAGGACACCCCCCGCGACGAGCGCGGCAGTCAATGGTTTCATCATGATGGCCCCTGCTTTCTGTGTGGAAACCTGCGGGACATTCCGCATGAACGCAACGATATGAAAGCAGGGTTAGGTCTCTGTTAGCGCTCGATTAGGCGAAGGTTAGGACGTGACCTCGCACGCCGCTTCGCCCGCGACCACCTGAGTTCGCGGCATGGCCGCATCGCCTCGAGGATGGCCTCAAGAATGGCGAATCCGAGTTTCCCTGGAGCGCCTCGATGAACTGCGAGCCCGTCGGCGGCAGCGAAGCCGCGGAACTGGTGATCACGTGCCTGAGGCCAATGGCCGTCAGTCCACAGCAATGGATGCGAGGCACCCTGCACGCCTGCCACAGGCGCGGCATTGCCGACCTGGTGCGCTATTCCGTGGGCCGCGACGACGCTCATTTCGTGATCGCAACCCGGCACGAACAGGTGTGCACCGGCACGGGCGTGTGCGAAGCCATCGGCGCCATCGTCGCGCAAGCGACCCACCATGCCGCGCGTGCGGACAAGGCGCCGCCGCCCGCGGAAACAAACATGTCCGATGCGGCGCACGAAGCGCTCGGCTACCTCGGTCTCTAGTAGTCACTCGCCGCGCGTGCGACAACTGCCACGCAGCGCCTGAGCAAGGGCGAGCGCGGCTGGCAGGCGCGAGCAGCGCCGGCAGGTGCCATGCCCAATGAGTGCCGCCGTCGCCCGGCATACCGCCGGGCGGGAGTCAGGCTCCAGGAGACCGCGGCAACGGTTGACCGGACGTCTCAGCGTCCGGTGGCCGAGTGTCGCAGTGCCGAGCGTCCTGTCTCGCCGACCATGCCGCGGTGTGCCCGCGGACTGCACGACGCCTGCGCGCCTTGCAGATCACCAACTGGCGCGTGGGCCACTCGGCGCCGGTCCGAATCGATGGTGAGCCACGCCCACCGCCGGTCATCGGCACCGATGTCGAGCGCTTCGATCGTCGCGCACCATGAGTGCCCCGCTTCGTCGACATAGGACACCTGCGCGCCGGGCGCTGGCACATCGGATGCCCGTGACGTCGCCGGGGCGTTGTCGGCGGCGTGGGCCGCCACAAGCGTGGCCACGAGCATCGCAGTGCCCGTGGCGCGCCAGCTCGACAAGAGCTGCAATTGCATTTGAATCCTCCCTGGACTCGCCCCCGCCGCACTTTTAGCACACCGGGATGACGCCGATCGGCCTTTGCCCATGACGAGGCGGTGGGTCATGCCTTCGGTCCGGCCGCGGTGACGTTGCGCCGATGACTACGGTCGCTCTCTTGGCGCGTGTGCGCGCCGGGAAGACAATCGACTCGAACGACCATGGAGACAGCCGCCTTCATGATCCGTGTCGAAGGAGAACCCGACGATGCCCAAGTCGACCCGCCCGCTGCCCGCCGAGGTCATCGATGCCTTGCAGCGCGGGCAACCCATCGAGGCGATCAAGCGGCTGATCGCCTCCGCCGCAGCCACCTCCGGACAGGCTCGGCGTGCGCCCGACGGGCGCATGCCGGCCAGCGCGCCAACATCGGCGCGGCCATCGTCGTGGTCGGGCCCCTTGCCGCCCGCCGTGGTCGACGCTGTCCGCGCGGATCGCAAGATCGAGGCGATCCGCCTGCTGCGCGAGCACTCGGGACTCGGCCTGAAGGAAGCCAAGGAGCGTGTCGAATCCGAGTGGGCTGCCCTGCGCGCGGGGAGCAGCGGACTCGCGCCGGGCGAGGTCCCGCACACGGGTGACAACTGGAGTTGGGTCCTGATCGTCGTGTTCGTGGCCCTGATCGCCTGGTGGTGGCTGCGGCGAGGCGCCTGAGCGGCGCTCAGCGTTTCGGGAACCGGACCTCCGCCCGCAATCCGCCCAGCGGTGAATTCGCCAGCAGGACCTGCGCGCCGTGGCGCACCGCCACGCTGCGAACGATCGCCAGCCCCAGGCCGGTGCCGTCCTCTTCATTGCCGGCGCGCCGATAGAAACGATCGAACACGCGTTCTCGCTCGGCAGGCGGAATTCCCGGCCCCGCATCGTCGACGCGCAGCACCGGCACCCCGGACTCCATCCCCACGCGCAGCTCGACGCGCGAGCCTGCCGGGGCGTAACGCGTCGCGTTGTCGGCCAGGTTGCGCACGAGCACCTTCAGGGAGGCACGGTCACCGTGCATCGGCACCTGCGCGTCGGCGAACAGCTCGAGGTCGATGCCGCGGCTCACCGCGAACGGAACCGCCTCGGCGGCGGCCTCGCGCACGACCTCGGCAAGGTCCAGGGCTCCCGTCTGCGGTGGCGGCGCGCCCGGCTCGGTGCGCGCGAGCGTCAGCAACTGCTCGACGAGCCTGACCGCGCGCTCGATGCCGGCGGCCAGCGCGTCGGTGGCGGCGTGCCGCGATGCCTCGTCGGGTGCGCGCCGCAGGACCTGCAGCTGCAGCTTCAGCGCCGTCAGCGGGGAGCGCAGCTCGTGGGCGGCGTCGGCCACGAAAGCGCGCTGGGTGTCGAGCGACTGCGCGAGCCGCGCCAGCAGCGCGTTGAGCGCCCGCACGAGCGGAGAGACCTCTTCGGGCAGGCGTTCGGTGGGCAAGGGCTCGAGGGACTCCTCGCCGCGACGCCGCACGTCGGCGGCCAATTCCCGCAGCGGTCGCAGCGTCAGCGCAGCCGCCCACCAGACCACCAGCGCCATCAGCGGCGCGATGAGCAATAAGGGCGCCACGCTGTGCAGGGCGGCGTTCGCGGCCAGCTGCTGGCGGATCACCACCGGCTGCGCGACCTGGATCACGCGCCCGGGCGTGGCCACGCTGAACGTGCGCCAGGTCTGGCCGTTGACGGTGGTCACGTCGGCAAAGCCCAGCAGTGCGCGTGCGGGCAGATCGGAGTGCGGGCGCGAGTAGTAGATGGTGCGTCCGTCCAGGGTCCAGATCTGCACGACGAAATCGAGCTGCTCATCGGCGAAGGCGTTGGCCTGGTCGGGGTCGATGGCGCCCTGGTCGCGCAGCGACAGGGCCATCTGGCGCAGCTGGTAGTCGAACAGCGATTCCGTCTGCGCGAGCACGTTGCGGTAGATCACGCCGCCCATGACTGCCGCCGCCACGGCCAGCATGGCCAGCAGCGCCAGCAGCAGACGCACCCGCAGCGAGTTCATTCGGGCGTGCCGACGAAGTAACCCACGCCGCGCACGTTGCGGATGAAGTCGGCTCCGAGCTTGCGGCGCAGCTGGTGGATGTAGACGGAGACGGCGTTGCTCTCGATTTCCTCGCCCCATCCGTAGAGACGGTCCTCGAGCTGGGCGCGCGACAGCAGCGCCCCGGGGCGCTGCATGAGGGCTTCCAGCACCGCGAATTCTCGCGATGACAGGAGCACCGGCTGGCCGCCCTTGGTGACCTGGCGCGTGGCCGGGTCGAGGGTCACCCCGGCGTGCGACAGGACCGGCTCCGCCCGGCCGGTGTGGCGCCGCAGCACGGCCCGCATGCGCGCGTTGAGCTCGTCCAGCTCGAAAGGCTTGACGAGATAGTCGTCGGCCCCTGCGTCAAGCCCGGCCACGCGGTCGCCCAGCGCATCGCGCGCCGTGAGCACGATCACGGGTGTGCGGTCATGTCGTGCACGCAGTTGGCGAAGAACGTCGAGCCCGTCGGCGGGTCCTTCGGCACCCGCTGGCGCCTTGCCGGCGGGCAGGCCGAGGTCGAGCAGCACGAGGTCGAAGCGCTCGGTGGCAAGCGTCGCCGCGGCTGCCGCCGCATCGCGTACCCAGTCGACGGCGAAGCCTTCGAGGCGCAGGGCGCCGCGCAGGCTGTCGCCGATCATTCGGTCGTCTTCGACGAGGAGAAGGCGCATCGGGCGGTGTGCATCAAGGACCTCCAAGCATAGCGGCAGCGCGCGCCGGCACGCTTCGTGCGTAGCACTGCGCCGTCACCCGAATGCGGCGCGTGCGCCGAACAGGCTATCGTGCGCGCTGATGCGTCGACCCGCCGTTGCCATGCCCAAAGTCCTGCGCCATACCCTGCTGTCCGTCCGAGACCTGCTCATCACGGCCGGTCCGTTCATCTTCGTCACCTTGCTGATGTTGATCGTTGCGTACTTCGCGCTGGATCCCACGCCTCCGCGACGCGTCGTGCTGGCCACCGGGCCCGAGCAGGGTGCCTACGCCGAATTCGGCAAGCGCTATGCGGCCGAACTGAAGAAGCAAGGCATCCAGGTCCAGCTGCGCGCGACGCAAGGGGCGGCGGAGAACCTGCGCCTGCTGCTCGATTCGAAGTCGAACGTCGACATCGCGTTCGTGCAGGGCGGCGCGGGCGAACGCGCACGCAATGCAAATCCCGAGAACGCGCACGAGCTGGTCTCGCTGGGCAGCCTGTTCTACGAGCCCGTGTGGCTGTTCTATCGCGACACGTCGGCACGACGCCTATTGAATGCCGACACGCTGACCAGCCTCGCCCAGCTCGCGGGCTGGAAAGTGAACATCGGCGCGCGCGGCAGCGGCACGCCCAACCTCGTACGCAAGATGCTCGAGGCCAACCGCATCGACACGTCGAAGATCACGCTGCTTCGCCTGGACCAGACGCCGGCCGTCGTGAGCCTGCTCGGCGGCGACATCGACGCGCTCGTCTTCGCCTCCGCGCCCGAGTCGCAGATGGTCCAGATGCTGCTCCAGACACCGGGCATCAAGCTGTTCGACTTCGCGCAGGCCGAGGCCTACTCGCGCCGGTTTCCGTTCATGAGTCCGGTCACGCTGCCGCGCGGCGTGGTCGACCTGGCCGCGGACGTGCCGCCCGCCGACGTGCGCCTGGTCGCGCCGACGGCCACCCTGGTGGCCAAGCCGGGCACGCACCCGGCGCTCATCCAGCTGTTCGTGCAGGCTGCTCGCAACATCCACGGCGAGGCCGGCTGGTTCCAGCACAAGGGCGAATTCCCGAACGCGGAGAACACCGAGTGGCCGCTGTCGAAGGAGGCTGAGCGCTTTTACCGAAACGGTCCGCCGCTGATGCAGCACTACCTGCCGTTCTGGGTCGCCAATCTCATCGACCGGATGTGGGTGGTGCTGCTGTCGATCGTCGCCATCGTCATCCCGCTGTCGCGCGTGGTGCCGCCGCTGTACGAATTCCGTGTGCGCTCGCGCATCTTCCGGTGGTACGGCCAATTGCGTGCCGTGGAGAACGAGCAGGGCGAACGCGCCACCGACGACCTGATGCGCGAGCTCGACGCCATCGAGGCCAAGGTCGAGCACGTGGCCGTGCCGCTGAGCTATGCCGACGAGCTCTATTCACTGCGCAGCCATATCCAGCTGGTGCGGCGCCGGCTGCAGAATCCACAGGAGGGAACCCCATGAATGTCTCGAAACCGCGGGTGGTCATCATCGGCTGCGGCTTCGGCGGCCTGGAAGCCGTGCGCGCGCTATCGCGCGAGCAGGTCGAGATCACGCTGGTCGACCGGACCAACCATCACCTGTTCCAGCCGCTGCTCTACCAGGTGGCCACCGCAGGGCTGAGCGCGCCGGCGGTGAGTGCGCCCATCCGGCATACGCTGCGCCGGCAGATGAAGAACGGCAACCTCACCGTGCTGCAAGGCGCCGTGGTGTCGATCGATGCGCAGGCACGGCGCGTCATGCTCGATGGCGGCGAGTCGCTGGCATACGACCACCTCATCGTCGCTGCGGGCGCCACGCACAGCTACTTCGGCCACGACGAATGGGCGCGCCACGCACCGGGCCTGAAGACGCTTGCCGATGCGTTCGCCATCCGCGCCCGCGTGATCGGCGCGTTCGAGCGCGCCGAACGCTGCACCGACCCGGCGCAGATCGAGCCGTGGATGACCTTCGTCGTGATCGGTGCCGGGCCGACCGGCGTCGAGATGGCCGGCACGATGACCGAGATCGCCCACCACACGCTGCCGATGGAGTTCCGACGCATCGACTCCACTCGTGCGCACGTCGTCCTGCTCGAAGGCTCCGACCGCGTGCTCGGCGCTTTCGTGCCCAAGCTGTCGCGCAAGGCGCGCGACCAGCTCGAGAAGCTGGGCGTGGACGTGCGCACCGGCAGCCGCGTCACGCACATCGATGCAGAAGGTGTCAGCTACGAATCGAACGAGGGCGGCGCCGCGGTGACGCACCGACTGGCGAGCAAGACCGTGATCTGGGCCGCTGGCGTCGCCGGCTCGCCCCTCGGACGCTCGCTGGCCGCCACGGCGGGCGCGACGCTGGACCGTGCCGGGCGCGTGGTCGTGGAGCCGGACATGAGCATCGCGGGCCACCCGGAAATCCAGGTCATCGGCGACCTCGCCTGCGCCATGAGCTACGGTCCGGGCGAGCCGCGACCCGTCCCCGGGGTCAGCCCGGCGGCCAAGCAGATGGGGCGCGCGGCGGCCGCCAACGTGCTGAGGCGGCTGCGCGGCGATCCCACCCGGGCGTTCCGCTATGTCGACTACGGCAGCCTCGCCACGGTCGGCCGCAAGGCGGCGGTGGTCGACCTGACCGTGCCTGTCCTCGGCGCCATTCGCTTCTGGGGCTTCCTTGCGTGGCTCTTCTGGTTGTTCGCGCACATCTATTTCCTGATCGGCTTTCGCAACCGGCTGATGGTGATGATCGACTGGGCCTGGGCCTACGTGACCTACGAACGCAATGCGCGCGTGGTCGCCGAGCCTCAGGGGGAGCCCTTGCCGGCGGTGCAGGCAGCAGCCAAGCCGCCCGCAGCCGCTGCGCCAGACTTCTAGAATCGCGCTCATCCCCGCCACGGCGCGGTCGCCGACACGGCGGCCCCTGCCACTTCGATACGGATCCGCACCCATGGACAGCCGCACGTCGCCCTTTCGCCTTCGCATCGAACAACTCCAGGAGGCCCTGCGGCGACGGCAACTGTCGGCCGTGCTCGTGCCGTCGTCCGATCCGCACCTTTCCGAATACCTGCCCGAGCGCTGGCAAGGCAGGCAATGGCTGTCGGGATTCACCGGGTCCATGGGCACGCTGGCGGTGACGCAGGACGAGGCAGCGGTCTTTGCCGACAGCCGCTACTGGACGCAGGCCGAGCGCGAACTGGCGGGCAGCGGCATCGCCCTGGTGAAGATTCCGACGGGTGCTGCCACGCAGCATGTGGAGTGGCTCGCGCAGCATGTCCGCCCGGGCGAAACGGTGGCGGTCGACGGAGCGGTGCTGGGCCTTGCCGCAGCGCAGCTACTGCGCCAGGCGCTCGACAAGGCGGGCGTGCGCCTGGACACGAACATCGACGTCATCGGCGACGTGTGGCCGGATCGGCCTGCCCTGCCGGTTGCCGCGGTCTACGAGCATCTGGCGCCGCAGGCGCCGACCACGCGCGCTGCCAAGCTCGCTTCCGTGCGGGAAGCGATGCGCCGCCATGGCGCCACGCACCACTTCATCTCCACTGTCGACGACATCGCCTGGCTGTTCAACCTGCGCGGTGCGGATGTTCCCTACAACCCGGTCTTCCTCGCCCATGCGCTTCTCGACGCGCAAAGCGCCACGCTGTACGTCGGCGAAGGCAAGATCGACGAGCCCTTGTGCCGGCGACTTCTCGCCGACGGCGTGCAGGTCGCCGCGTATGCTGCCGCGCCGGCCGCGCTCGCGGCCCTGCCCTCCGACGCGGTGCTGCTGGTCGACCCGCGCCGCATCACCCTGGGACTGCGGCAGCACGTGCCGTTGCGGGTCGCGCTGGTCGAGGCCATCAATCCGAGCACGCTCCTGAAGAGCCGCAAGACCGCCGCCGAAGCCGCCCACGTGCGTGCGGCGATGGCACAGGACGGTGCAGCGATGTGCGAGTTCTACGCCTGGTTCGAGTCGGCGCTCGGCCATGAGCCCATCACCGAGCTGACCATCGACGAGAAGCTGAGCGCAGCGCGCGCGAAGCGGCCCGGCTTTGTCGGCCTGAGCTTCAACACGATCGCCGGCTTCAACGCCAACGGCGCGATGCCCCACTACCGCGCGACCCCGCAATCGCATGCGGTGATCGAGGGCGACGGGCTGCTGCTGATCGATTCGGGCGCCCAGTACCTCGGCGGCACGACCGACATCACCCGCGTCTGGCCGATCGGCACGATCACCGAGGCACATCGTCGCGACTACACCCTGGTGCTCAAGGGGACGATCGCGCTGAGCCGCACGCGCTTTCCGCGCGGCACCCTGTCGCCGATGCTCGACGCGATCGCGCGCGCGCCGCTGTGGGCGCACGGCCTCGACTACGGGCACGGCACCGGCCACGGCGTCGGCTATTTCCTGAACGTGCACGAAGGCCCGCAAACCATCAGCAAGACGCTGCCCGAGGCCACGATGGCCATGGAACCGGGCATGATCACGAGCATCGAGCCGGGCCTGTACCGGCCGGGCCAGTGGGGCATTCGGATCGAGAATCTGGTCATGAACGTGCCGGCCGACACGCCCGAAGCGGCGGTGTTCGGCGCGTTTCTCGAATTCGAGACGCTCACCTTGTGCCCCATCGACACGCGCTGCATCGAGCGCAGCCTCTTGCGGGCCGACGAGATCGACTGGCTCAACCAGTACCACGCCCTGGTGCGCGAGCGCCTCGCGCCGCTGGTCGACGGGCCCGCCCTCGACTGGCTGGTGTCCCGCACACAGCCGATCTGACGCCCGGCCCGGGCATGGCGGGCGCGCGCGGCGCCCGGCTCGTCGCGATCTGCTGCGGCCTGTCGCGGCATCGGGCGTTTCGTCGCAATCCGCTTTCGACGCCCCCTTGTGACTCCTAGAGTTCGTCTCATCGCAGACGACACGCCCCCAAGGAGTTCACCATGATCAGCCGACTCAGCGCCTTCGCCGCCCTCTTCGCCGTCGTGACCACCGCCTCCCTCGCCTTCGCCGCCACCGTGCACCAGCATCACAACGCCGCGGCAGCGCAGGCGGCGACGGCCGCAACCCCGGTCGTCGTGCTCGATCGCGTCATCGTCACCGGGCATCGCGACCAGGCCACTCATTGAACCGGCGGACCCTCATCGGTCCTGACCCTCTCGATAGACCCTCGCCGGCACGCGCCGGCATCCGCTCGGGGCCGGTTCTTCCGCCCGAGGCCCGTCCAGCTCTCCGGGCCTCGGGCTTTTTTCTGCTGCAGCGCAGAGCAAGCCCGGCCCGGTCGTTCGATTCAGGCCAGATCGACAGAAAAGAGCGGCATCCGCAGGTTCGCGATCCGGCGATAGGTCCAGCGCGAGCAGCATCGACGAAGGACCTCGGCGTCGGCCGGGTCGTCGAACCAGTCACGCAGCAAGGCGCCGGCGATGCGGCGCGACAACGCAGCGCCCGGGCAGGCATGCACACCCCGACCGTAGGTCCATGGGCTCCCGGCGGCCCGCAGCGGATCGAAACGATCGGGCGCGTCAATGCCCGCCGCCTCGTCGCGACTGGCAGAGGCCAATAGCACGATCACCGTGTCGCCGCGCGACAGCACCTGGCCGCACAGCGAGAGATCAGTCGCCGCGAAGCGCCGGGTGTTTTGCACCGGCGGATCGTGGCGCGCCACCTCGGCAAGCAGCGGTTCGTCCAGGGCCGGATCGGCCTGCCAACGAGAACACCAATCAGGCTCGCGCCGCAACGCGACCAGGGCATTGCCGAGCAATGTCGCCGTCGATTCGAAGGCCTGCACGAGCAGACCCACGCGATTCGGCTCGGACCAGCGGGCGAGCAGGCGTTCGGCCGCCGAATGCGCACGTGACTGCTCGTCCCGACCGCTGGCGGGCAGGTGGCCGCGAACGAGATCGGACAGGTCCGATGCGACGGCCCCGAGCGCAGCCGGCGGTGCACCCATCGCGTGCGCAAGCAGCGCCACCGGCGCCCGCAGAAGCAGCGAATCCATCTCGCACCGGCTCGGCGACAGGCCCATCGCTCGCAGGGCAGGCAGTGCCGGCGACCATGACGGGAGCGCAGCAAGCATCAGCTCGACCCGATCGCGGGCGCCGGCATGCGCGGCGCCGTCGTTGTGGCGAGCCAAGGCGCCGAAGAGCTTGCCGGCCGGCCCATCGGAAATGCCCGGCAGTATCGCTTCGCCCGGCGGCCGCACCCGCAACATCGGTTCGGCGAGCGCGGCATCCACCTGCGCTGCCGAGCATGCCATCCAGGCTCCGCTTGCCGCGTCCCGCAGCAGACCCGTGCCGCGACTGCGTGCCCGCAGCGCTGCATAGTACGGATACGGGTCGTCGGCGAAGGCGGCTTCGAGGATCGGCAACTCGGGCGGCGGCAGTGAAGTCATGGCGTTCGAACGCGAAGAAGACAGAGCCACGCAGTCTGCTTCGCACCGACGTCACGACGCTTCGCTGCACAACGAAGCTTGTCCGCCAATGCCCGGAGCTTGCCCGCCTCTGCCCGGGAGCTCGCCCGCCCATGCCATGGCCTTGCGCGACCTCACACGCGTCGCGTGCGTCATGCAGGTCGCACATGTCGGCCGTGTCGCACGTGTCGTGCGTGTCCTGCGCTTCAGGCCCGTCCCGAGCGTGACCGGTAGACGCCGGGCGTCGTCCCTGTCCAGGCCTTGAAGGCGCGATGGAACGAGGCGGGGCCGTCGAAGCCCAGTTGCGCGGCGATCGCGGCGATATCTTCCTGCGTCGCGCTCAGCCGGTGGATGGCAAGGTCGCGCCGCAACCGGTCCTTCACCTGCTGCAGGCTGGTTCCTTCGTTCGCCAAGCGGCGGTGCAGGGTTCGCATCGACAGGTGGAACGCGCGCGCGGCAGTCTCGCCCGTGGTCGGTGCGGGCAGTCGCGAGGCCATGTATTCCCGCACTCGCTGCTCCAGCCTCGGCTCTCGAAATGGCACAAATAGCCAATCCTGAGGGGCGCGCAGCAGAAAAGGCCGCAAGTCTGCGCGGCCTCTTCGGATGGGGTGATCAAAATAGTCGGCGTCCACGTGCAAGGCGCTGCGCGCTTCGCCATACGACACGGGCCCGGGGTACAGCAGATCGTATTCGACCGCCGAGGCCGGTGCGGGAAACGAGAAGTCCACGCGTTCCAGAGGAATGCGACGGTCGATCAGCCACGAGGCGACGCCATGGATCAGCTTGAGCATGAGGTCCAGCGCCACCGGCTTGCAAGGGCGGCGACCCGGCTCCTCGACGATGGCGATGCAGCCGCGTCCGGCGTCGCGACTGACCTCGAGGCGAAAATCGTCCTGCAGCAGGCGCAGCACCATGGTCCAGCGGTGAAGTGCGGTCTGCAGGTCTCTCGCCTCAAGCAGACTCAGACAGGTGAACTTCAGCGCCCCCGGGCGCAGCGGCCGTGAAAAGAGGTGCGGCATCTCATCATCGCAGCACACGGCCAGCCGCCGGTACAGCACGCCGAACTGCTGCTCCGTGACCCGCGCCGAGGGCTGTGCAAGCCATCCGCTGCCCAGACCCGACTCCGCCAGCGCATCGCGCAGTGGCGCAGGCTCGATTTCCATGGCCGCGAGCACCTCCGCGACGTACGCGGCAGACAGCGTGCGCAGATCTCGAGGGAGACGAAGATTCATGGATCGCGGAGTTCGTGGCACGAATTGCAAGTATGGCGTCTCAATCGGCGAGTGACGGCCACCTCGTTTGGGTCAAGACTCGTCGGCGCCGAAACCATGAATCGCATGAACGCGACACCCCACCCGGAACGCCATGCGCCCTCGCCGGCGCTGTTCGCACACGACCGCGCCCCATTGCCGCACAACCGCTGGTTCCACGACCTGCCGCAAGCCGCACGACAGGCCATGCTCGCCCACGCACGGTCGCGGTTCGTGGCTGCCGGCGACGCACTGCGCCTGCACGACGTGGCGTGCGACGACTGGTTCGCGGTTCACCGCGGCTGCGTGCGCCTGAGCGCCGTGTTCGCCTGCGGCAAGGTGATGACCTTGTCGTTCCTCATGCCGGGCGACTGGTACGGCGAACTGTCGGCTGCCGACGCCCTGCCCCAGCGCATCGACACGGTCGCCCACTCGGACAGCACCGTGCTCGTGCTGCGCCGCGACGCGATGAAACGAATCGTCGTGCAGGAGCCGGCCCTGCTGCCGGCGCTCCTGAAGATGAGCTGCGCGCGGCTGACGGAGATGATGCGGCTGATCGAGGAACTCCAGTCGCTGCCTCTGGGCGCCAGGCTGGCGGGCAAGATCCTCGCGATGGCCGCACTCGAAGGCAGCGACCCATGTGGCGCCCGCCTGCGCCTGACGCAGCAGGACTGGGCCGATCTTTTGGGCGCGAGCCGGCCGCGCATCAATGGCCACCTGCGGACGTTGGCTCACGAGGGCGTCATTGCGCTGGAGCACCGCGGGTTGCGCGTCCTGAGGTCCGAGCGCCTGCGCGAACTGGCCCTGCAGCCGGATAGCGACGGACGCCGCCGCGCCGCCGCCTGAGGCGTCAAGACCCGCAGCGACCTACACGACCACCGGTTCAGGCTCGAGCCGGATCCCGAATCGGCCGTAGACGCTTTCCTGGATGGCGCGGGCGAGCGTCATGACTTCGGCGCCGATGGCTCCGCCGCGATTGACGAGCACCAGCGCCTGCCGCTCGTAGACGGCCGCGCCGCCCACGCTCTTGCCCTTCCAGCCGCAGGCGTCGATCATCCAGCCGGCGGCCAGCTTCACGCTGCCGTCGGGCATCGGGTAGTGCACGATCTCCGGGTCGCGGCCGATGATGTCGCGGCATTGCTCGGGCGTCACCACGGGGTTCTTGAAGAAGCTGCCGGCATTGCCGATGTGCGCGGGATCGGGCAGCTTGGCGCGGCGGATTGCGATCACCCAGTCCGCCACCTGTTGCGGCGATGGTTGCGCGATGCCCGTTTCGGCGACTTTGCGCTCCAGTTCGAGGTATCCGAGCACCGGCCGCCAGGGGCGCGGCAGCAGGAAGCGCACCCGTGTGATCACGCTGCGCCCGGCCAGCGAATGCTTGAAGACGCTGTCGCGGTAGCCGAAGGCGCAGATGTGCTCGCGCAGCGTGACGCTGCGCCCCGTGACGAGATCGACCGCATCCAGCGACTCGAAACGGTCCTTGAGCTCCACCCCATAGGCGCCGATGTTCTGCACCGGCGCCGCGCCCACCGTGCCCGGGATCAGCGCGAGGTTCTCAAGGCCTGGAAATCCCTGGGCGAGCGTCCACATGACGAATTCATGCCAGTTCTCGCCGGCACCCGCCTCGACGACCCAGCCCTCGGGACGCTCTTCCACCAGGCGGCGTCCTTGCACCTCGACCTTGACCACGACCTGCGGCATGTCCTTCGTGAGCACGATGTTGCTGCCGCCGCCGAGGATGAACTTGGGCGCACGTCCGAGCGCCGGATGATCGACCACACGGCGGACGTCGGCATCGCTTTGCACGCGCACGAGCGTGGCCGCCACGGCGGGCAGGCCGAAGGTGTTGTAGGGCTTCAGGCTCACACCTGACTCGAGTTGCATGCGAGAATTTTCGCGCATTCGAAGGGCCCGGCGCGCAATGCGATCATGGCCCGCATCGTTTTCACGTCCGTCACAAGCGAATTCGCCATGCCCAGTTTCGACACGGTGCTCGAGCCCAATCTCGTCGAGGTCAAGAACGCTGTCGACCAGACCGCCAAGGAGATCGGCACGCGCTTCGACTTCAAGGGCTCGTCGGCACGCGTCGAACTCAAGGACAAGGAGCTCACGCTGTACGCCGACAGCGAGTTCCAGATCGGCCAGGTGATGGACATCCTGCTGGGCAAGCTGACCAAGCGCACCGTGGACGTCCGCTACATGGATCGCACAGCCAAGATCGAGAAGATCGGCGGCGACAAGGTCAAGCAGGTGCTGACCGTGAAAAACGGCATCGACAGCGACACCGCGAAGAAGATCCAATCCCTGGTGAAGCAGAGCAAGCTCAAGGTGCAGGCCGCCATCCAGGGCGATACCGTTCGGGTGACCGGTGCCAAGCGCGACGATCTGCAGGCCGCGATGGCACTGATCCGCAAGGACGTGCCGGATGCGCCGCTGACCTTCACCAACTTCAGGGACTGAGCGAATGCGTGTCATCCTCGCGCCGTTGATGGCGCTGCTGGCCGCGGCCGCGTCGGCCCAGACGGTCACGCTCAGCGGCAGCATGGGCGACAAGGCGCTGCTGGTCATCAACGGCACACCTCGCACGATCGCCGCGGGTGGAAGTTTCCAGAATGTCAAGGTCGTCAAGGTCGAGGCGGGCGAGGCACTCGTCGAGCTCGACGGCAGGCGCACGGTGCTGCGCCTGGGCAGCGCGCCGGTCGATCTCGGCGCGGCGCCGAGCGCGGGCGCAGGCAGCCAGATCGTGCTGACGGCCGGGTCGGGCGGGCATTTCATCACCGAGGGATCGATCAATGGCCGTGCCGTGCAGTTCATTGTCGACACCGGCGCCACGATGGTGGCGATGAGCGAGAGCACCGCGCAACGTATCGGGCTGCCCTACAAGGACAATCCGCGCGGCGTGATGAGCACGGCCAACGGCCAGGTCGTCGTCCACCGCGCCATGCTCGACAGCGTCCGCGTGGGCGATGTGCAGATCTACAACGTCGATGCGGTGGTCGTCCCCACCATGACCGACACCGTGCTGCTCGGCAACAGTTTCCTCACGCGCTTCCAGATGAAGCGCGAGAACGACCGTCTCACGCTCGACCGGCGCAACTGACGCACCGGCGCGGCAGCGCGGTCCCACTGGTCCAGTTTCCTCCGCCCTTGTCACGACAGGGACAGGCCGCATTAGCACGATCGTGCTAAAACCTCGCAATTGCCCGGAGACAAACGATGGACCTGAATTTCACGCCCGATGAACTGGCCTTCCGCGCCGAGATCCGTGCCTGGGTGGCCGAGAACCTGCCCAAGGACATCAGCCACAAGGTGCACAACGCATTGCGACTGTCGCGTGACGACCTGCAGCGTTGGGCCAAGATCCTGGGCAAGAAGGGCTGGCATGGCTGGGCCTGGCCGAAACAGTTCGGCGGCCCGGGCTGGAACGCAGTGCAGCGACATCTGTTCGAAGAGGAATGCGCGCTCGCCGGGGCGCCGAGGGTGATTCCGTTCGGACCGGTCATGGTGGCGCCCGTCATCATGGCCTTCGGCTCGCCCGAGCAGCAGAAGCGCCACCTGCCCGGCATCATGAGCGGCGAAGTGTGGTGGAGCCAGGGCTACAGCGAGCCGGGCTCGGGATCCGACCTCGCATCGGTGAAGACGCGTGCCGAGCGCCGCGGCGACAAGTACATCGTCAACGGCCAGAAGACGTGGACCACGCTCGGGCAGTACGGCGACTGGATCTTCTGTCTCGTGCGCACGAGCAACGAGGGGAAACCCCAGACCGGGATCAGCTTCCTGCTCATCGACATGAAGTCGCCCGGCATCACCGTGCGCCCGATCATCACGATGGACGGCGAGCACGAGGTCAACGAGGTGTTCTTCGACAACGTCGAGGTGCCCGCCGAAAACCTCGTCGGCGAGGAGAACAAGGGCTGGACCTACGCCAAGTACCTGCTCGCGCACGAGCGCACCAACATCGCCGACGTCAATCGCGCCAAGCGCGAACTCGAGCGGCTCAAGCGGATCGCGCGCGCCGAGGGTGTCTACGACCAGGCGCGCTTTCGAGACCAGATCGCCTTGCTCGAAGTCGACATCGTCTCGCTCGAGATGATGGTGCTGCGCGTGCTGTCGGCCGAGAAGAGCGGCAAGCAGTCGCTGGACGTGGCCGGCCTGCTGAAGATCCGCGGCAGCGAGATCCAGCAGCGCTACACCGAGCTGATGATGCTGGCCGCGGGCCCCTACAGCGTGCCCTTCATCCAGGAGGCGATGGAAGCCGGCTGGCAGGGCGACTACGTCGGCGGCCGCGCACTGCGCGCCGCTCGCATCCACCTATTTCAACTATCGCAAGACGACGATCTACGGCGGCAGCAACGAAGTGCAGCGCAACATCGTCTCGCAAACCGTGCTGGGAGCCTGACCATGGACTTCGACTTCTCCGACGATCAGGACATGCTGCGCGACTCCGTGCGCAAGTGGGTCGACCGAGGCTACGGCTTCGAGCGCCGTCGCGGCATCGTGAAGGCCGGCGGCTTCGAGCGCGCCGTGTGGAGCGAGCTGGCCGGTCTGGGCCTCACGGGCCTGTACGTGCCCGAGGCGCACGGCGGCATGGGCTTCGGCCCGGTCGATGCGATGGTGGTCATGGAAGAACTCGGGCGCGGCCTCGTGCTGGAGCCGCTCGCCCAGGGCGCGCTCATGGCCGGCGGCACGCTGGCCATGTACGCGCCGCAGGCCGTGCAGGCGCAGTGGTTGCCGAAGATCGCCGACGGCGAGGCGCTCATCGTGCTGGCCCACCAGGAGCGCGCGGCGCGTTATCGGCTCGAGCATGTGACCACGTCGGCCAAGGCGGCCGGCCAGGGCTGGACCGTGAGCGGCGCCAAGAGCATCGTGCCGGCCGGCGACCAAGCCGACGCGTTCATCGTGCCGGCTCGCGTGTCCGGGAACGCCGACGACCGCGACGGCATTGCGCTGTTCCTCGTCGAGCGGGGTGCTGCGGGTGTGGCCACGCGCGGCTATCCGACGCAGGACGGTGCGCGTGCCGCCGAGGTGAGCTTCGCCGACGCGCCCGCCACGCTCATCGCCGAGCCGGACAAAGGCCATGCGGCGCTCGAGCATGCAGTGGACATCGGCATCGCCGCGTTGTGCGCCGAGGCGGTGGGCGCCATGGACAAGCTGCTGGCACTGACCGTCGAGTACATGAACACGCGCCGGCAGTTCGGCGTCCCCATTGCGAGCTTCCAGGCCCTGCGCCATCGCGTCGCCGACGTGAAGATGCAGCTCGAACTCGGCCGCTCGATGAGCTATTTCGCGAGCCTGAAGCTCGGCGAGGATCCCGAGCACCGCCGCCGCGCGCTGTCTCAGGCGAAGCTTCAGCTGGGACATTCGATGCGCTACGTGGGACAGCAGTGCGTGCAGCTGCACGGCGGCATCGGCGTGACCGAGGAGTACGCCGGCAGCCACTACTTCAAGCGGCTCACGGTCATGGAACTGACCTTCGGCGACACCATGCACCACCTCGCAGAGGTGTCCTCGCGCATGCAGGATACGGCCGGCGTATTTGCCTGAACGAGCCGTCGGGTCAGGGCCAGGTCAGGGCCGCCGGCCGGCACGGCGGCCCGCGTTCCATAATCGGGCGAGCCTCTTGCAGGAACCTACCCGATGAACGACCCCGTCGCCGCGGGCGCCGTGCGCACCGGCGCGATCACCGACGTCGCCGGCCTTCTCTGCGGCCACCACACCGAGACTCGCCGTCCCACGGGCTGCACGGTCGTGCTCGCTCCGGCCGGTGCGGTCGCGGGCGTGGACGTGCGCGGCGCGGCACCGGGCACGCGCGAGACGGACCTGCTCTCTCCGGTGAATTCGGTCGAGCGCGTGCATGCGGTGCTGCTCGCGGGCGGCAGTGCATTCGGCCTGGACGCGGCGGGCGGCGTGATGCGCTGGCTCGACGAGCGGGGCATCGGCACGCAAGTGGGCCCCGTACGCGTGCCGATCGTGCCCGCCGCGATCCTGTTCGACCTGATGATGGGCGACCCGTCGGTGCGTCCGGATGCCGCTGCCGGCTATGCGGCCTGCGTGGCCGCGAGCAGCGCGGCGCCCGCGCAGGGAAGCGTCGGCGCGGGCGCCGGAGCGGCCGTGGGCAAGCTGTTCGGGCTGGACCGCGGCATGAAGGGCGGGATCGGCACGGCGTCGATCCGTTCGCATGGCATCACGGTGGCGGCCCTGGTGGCGGTGAACGCGACTGGCGACGTGATCGATCCGACCACCGGACGCATCGTGGCCGGCGCACGCAGCGCAGACGGACGTCGTTTCGTGGGTGCCGCGCGGGCCGTGGCGGCCGGCGACTGGCCGCGTCACCTCACCCTCGCCGCCGCGACGACGCTGGGCATCGTCGCCACCGACGCCGTGCTCGACAAGGCGAAGACCACGCGCCTCGCCCAGGTGGCGCACGACGGCTTCGCGCGCACGCTCCTTCCAGCGCACACGCCCGTGGACGGGGACACCATCTTCGCGCTGTCTAGCGGCGCCGCGGGGACGACCGCCGACCTCACGGTGCTCGGCATCCTCGCGGCCGAAGTGGTCGCGCGAGCGGTGCTCAATGCCATCCAATTCGCCACCCCGGTGCGCGGACCCGGCGTGCCCGACCTGCCCTGCGCGTCCGGATTCGCCGCCGACGCGTGACACCCGACATTCCTTCCGGAGCCTCCGACATGCCCCGCCTTCTCACGCGACGCGAATGGCTGCTCGCCGTCGGTGCCGCTGCCGCGCTGCCTGGATGCAGCCTGTTCACGCGATCCGGCCACCCCGCGCGCGCGGGCGGCGCGCATGATCCGCACCCGCCGATCGTGTTCGCCCACGGCAACGGCGACACATCGGCCTTGTGGATCTCGACCGTCTGGCGCTTCGAGAGCAATGGCTGGCCGCGCGATCGTCTGTTCGCGCTGGACCTTCCGTATCCGCTCGCGCGAGACGACGAATCCCGTGCGCAGCCGGGCCGAAGCTCGATCGACGACTACATGCATGCGCTGTCCGCCACGGTCGACCGTGCACTGGGCGCGACCGGCGCGCAGCAGGCGATGCTCATCGGCAACTCGCGCGGCGGCCTGGCGATCCGGCACTACATCGAGAACGGCGGTGGTGCGTCCAAAGTCTCGCGCGCGATCCTCGGGGGCGCGCCGAACCACGGCGTGTGGGCCGACCCGGATCGCAACCCCGGCAACGAATTCAACGGCGCCGGCACGTTCCTCGAGCGCCTGAACGCACCGCGCGGCCCCGACAAGTTCGAGGTCACCCCCGGCGTCGCGTGGATGACCATTCGCTCCGACCGCAACGACAAGTACGCACAGCCCGACGGCGCGTTCATCGGCATGCCGGGCGTGCCCACGCACGTGAGCTACGACGGGCCGGCGCTGCGCGGCGCGGACAACGTCGTGCTGCCCGGCGTGGACCACCGCGAGACATCGTTCAGCTCCAGGCGTTCGACGCCATGTTCCCGTTCCTGACCGGCCAGCATCCTGCCGTGGCAGGCATCGCACCCGAGGCACGCGCCATGCTCGACGGCACGGTGTCGGGTCGCGGCCTGGACAACGACCCCGATCGCGGCAGTTTCCCGACCAACCTTCCGCTGGTCGGCGCGGCGGTGCAGGTGTATGCGGTCGACAAGGCGACGGGAGCGCGCCTGGGCGAGGCCATTCACCGCAAGACGATCGGTCCCGATGGCCGCTGGGGCCCGTTCGCCGCCGACCCGAATGCCGCGCTCGAATTCGTCATCCAGGCGCGCGGCTACGCGACCACGCATGTGTACCGATCGCCGTTTCCTCGCTCGTCGACGCTCGTCAATCTTCGTGCCGAGCGCATCGCCGATGCAGACCGCGACGCGAAATCGGTCGTGACCCTGACGCGGCCGCGCGGCTATTTCGGCATTCCCCGCGACGACATCGGGCTCGACGGCCGCGAGCCGCCGGGCGGCATCCCGCCGGGAGTCCCTTCGGTGTCCGTGGCCAAGCTCAAGGTGCTCGACGAACCCGGCCGAGCGGTCGCCGGCCACTTCAATCGGGAGCGGCTGGTGGCTCGCGCATGGCCCGCGGCGCAGAACCACGTCGTCTTTCTCGAACTCACTGACTGAAGGCGGATGCGGCTGGCGCAGGTCCTGTTCACGCAAGGCTTCGGCACCCGGCGCGAATGCGAGGGTCTGATCGCCTCGGGCCACGTGCGGGTTTCCGGCAAGGCCGTCGACGATCCGTTTGCCGAAGTCGAGCCGACGGGCCTCGCGTTCACCGTGCGAGGCGAGACCTGGCCCTACCGCGAACCCGCCCTGCTCGTCATGAACAAGCCGGCCGGGCACGAGTGTTCGCAGAAGCCGCGTCATCATCCGAGCGTCTACAGCCTGCTTCCCGCGCCGCTGCGCCGGCGCAATGTCCAGACCGTCGGCCGACTCGACGAGGACACCACCGGCCTGCTGCTGTTCACTGACGACGGCGCGCTGATCCATCGACTGACCTCGCCCAGGCGGCATGTCGCGAAGGTCTATGAAGTGGGGTGCCGCCACCCGGTCGACGACACGCAGGTGCGGCGGCTGCTGGAGGGCGTGACCCTGCTGGACGATCCCGTGCCCGTGCGTGCCGCCGCCGCGGAGCCGACCGGCGATGCCGAGGGCGGATTGCACGGCCTGCGGCTGACCGTCACGGAGGGCCGCTACCACCAGGTTCGGCGCATGGTCGCGGCGGTGGGCAATCGCGTCGATCGACTCCACCGGAGCGCCTTCGGGGCACTGCGGCTGAGCGCCGACCTGGCGCCCGGAGCGTGGCGCTGGCTCGACAGCGCCGACGAGATCACGCCCGTGGCGTGAGGTCCGCCACGCCCGCGCGCCGGACGATGCGCCGTGCGCGGGCGGCCGGTGGTACCTTCCCTGCATAAACGACAACGAGGGCACGGGCACGCGGGCGAGGGGCGCGTGCTTCACGCCGCCCGCGACCTTCATGCCCGACACTGCGACCGCGATTGCGGACGAACGCCTCGTGGCGCCGACCATGCCCGACAGCACGGCGCCCGACCCTCGCGCGAGGATCGCGCAACAGGTGAACGACGAGCGCGTCGCAACCCTCTATGCGCTCACTGCCACGCCGGTGCTGGCCGGCATGTGCTTCGCCTGCCTGGTCACCGTGATCTTGTGGCCGCATCGGCCCGCCTGGCTCATGCTCGCCTGGCTGACCGCCAAGATCGCGGTCGGATACGTCCGGGTCGACGACACACGACGCTTCATGCAGACCAGGCCCACGGGCGAGGCAGTGACTCCCTGGGCTCGCCGCGCGCTGGTCATGCTGGTGGCCGACGGCCTGATCTGGGGCTCGATGGGCGTGTTGTTCATGCCTGCCGACGCGCCGGCCATCCGCGCGGTCATGCTCGCGGCACTCGTGGGCATCGCCGGCGTGGGCGTCTTCAGCTATGTGAGCGATTCGCGCGGCAGCGTGCTCTTCCTGTTTTCCCTGCTGCTGCCGGCGGCCATCTACGAAGCGCACCGCAACACCTCGGACGGCTGGTTCGCGAGCCTGGGCATCGTCATCTACCTCGGCATGATGTGCCTGGAGGCCAAACGCAGCGAAGTGCGCGTGATCGAGATGCTGCGTCTGCGTTTCGAGAACGCCTGGATCGCCGACGAGCGGCATCGCGCGATGCTGCTGTCCGAGCATGCAAACGCCGCCAAGAGCCGGTTCCTCGCGGCAGTAAGTCATGAGATGCGAACCCCCCTGAACGGCATCATGGGCATGGCCCAGGTGCTGCAACGTTCCGCACTCGACACGGAACAACGCGCCCAGGTGGGCATCATCGCGAGCTCGTCGCGCCATCTGCAGTCGGTGATCGGCGACCTGCTCGACCTGTCGCGCATCGAGTTCGGCAAGCTCGTGTTCGACGAACGGGCGTTCGCCCTGCGGGACATGGTCGACGAAGTGGCTGCGCTGCTCCAGCCGGTGGCCGAAGAGAAAGGGCTTCGCTTCGCGCTGGCGTTCGATTCCCGGTTGCCGGCGGAGATCGTCGGCGACCCCTCTCGCATCAAGCAGGTGCTTCACAACCTGCTGGGCAATGCGATCAAGTTCACATCGCAAGGCCATGTGCGCCTGACCGTCGACCGCGTCGACGTCGACCCGCAGGAGCCCGTCATGCTGCGCTTCGGCGTGCAGGACAGCGGCGAAGGCGTGCCCGCGGCGCTGGCCGAGCGAATTTTCGATGCCTTCGAACAGGGCCCCACGGCCAACACCCGCGGGCGCCTGGGCACCGGGCTTGGACTGACCATCTCGCGCCGCCTCGCCAGAGCCATGGGCGGCGACGTCGTCTGCGAGATTCACGAGGGCCGCGGCGCGAGATTTGCCTTCGCCATGCCGCTGTGCCTCGTGCCGACATCGTCGCACGTGGCCGCCGACCCGGCCGATACCCCGAATGCACCTCAAGATGCGCCCCTGTCGCCATTGCCGGCCCTGGCCGGACGCGTGCTCGTGGTCGACGACAACCCGGTCAATGCCCTGGTCGCCTCGGCGATGCTCGAGCGCGCCGGTCTGGCCGCCGACGTCGTTGAAGACGGACTGTCTGCCGTCCAGCGCATGCAGGCCGGCGGCTACGACCTCGTGCTGATGGATTGCCAGTTGCCCGTGCTCGACGGTTGGCAGGCCACGCGCCGCTACCGTGCCGTCGAATCGCCGGGACGACGCCTGCCGATCATTGCCGTGACGGCCAACGCGGTGCGAGGCGACCGGGAACGATGCCTGCAGGCCGGCATGGACGACTACATCGCCAAGCCCGTCGAGATCGAGGCACTGCTCGACACCGTGCGCCGCCACCTCGGCAACGGGTCGATTGACCCCGAACGATAATGCGCAGCATGCGCGTCTTTCGCGGCTTCCACCATCCGGGCATCGCGCCTGCGTGTGCGCTGACCATCGGCAACTTCGATGGCGTGCATCGCGGGCACCAGGCCATGCTGGCGCTGCTGCGCAACGAGGCTCAGCACCGGCGGGTGCCCTCCTGCGTGCTGACCTTCGAGCCGCATCCGCGCGACCATTTCGCGCGGCTTTCGGGCAAGCCCGAGCTGGCGCCGGCGCGCATCGCCACCTTGCGCGACAAGCTCAGCGAGCTCGAGCGCGTCGGCATCGACCAGGTGGTGGTCCTGCGCTTCGACCAGCGATTTGCCGCGCTCTCGCCGCAAGCCTTCATCGACGACGTCCTCTTGGACGGCTTGCACGCACGCTACGTGCTCGTCGGCGACGACTTCCGCTTCGGCGCCCGGCGCGCGGGCGACTATGCGATGCTCGACGCCGCCGGGGCGGCCGGCGGCTTCGATGTGGCGCGCATGATGAGCTATGAAGTGCACGGCCTGCGCGTATCGAGCTCGGCCGTGCGCGAATCGCTGGCCGCAGGCGACATGGAACGTGCCGCAACCTTGCTCGGCCGGCCCTACAGCGTCAGCGGGCACGTCGTCCATGGCCGAAAGCTCGGCCGTGACCTCGGATTTCGCACGCTGAACCTTCGCTTTCATCATGCCCGGCCGGCCGCCTCGGGCATCTTCGTCGTGCGCGTGGCCGGACTGACCGACGATGCCGTGGCCGGCGTGGCAAGCCTGGGCGTGCGTCCGACGGTCGAGGACGCGGGCCGCGTGCTGCTGGAAGTGCATTGCCTGGACTGGCCCGCGGCGCTCGGCGCCGAGGGCGGCTATGGCCGCTGCGTGCGCGTGGACCTGCTGCACAAGCTGCACGATGAACGCCGCTATCCGTCGATCGAGGCCCTTCGCGAAGGCATAGCGCGCGACGAATCGGATGCGCGCGCCTGGTTCGCAGCGCACCCCGGCTGAGTCGTCCGCCGCCGCGGCCTAGGCGCCGGCCCCGAGGCATCCTGCAGGCAGGCCTCCGCCGGCAGGGGCAAGCGATGTGACGACATCGTCCGGCAAGCGGACCGGTAGAATCGCGCGCATGCCATTGTGTACCGACCGCCCGAGCTCGCCGCGCTGGCATGCCGCCACGCGTCGACAGACCACGCGCGATCGAATTTGACGCGGACACCGCGCGCACGCCCTGCGCGCTCACCGCCCCGCGCCGAACACGGGGTTCGTCTCACCGGCGAGCGCAAACTCTGCGCCGGTGCTCCCGCCGCGGCGGGTCCGACCTCTTGCGAGAACGAGCATGTCCACCGACGAAACGACTGCCCCCACCGACTACCGCAGCACGCTCAACCTGCCCGACACGACATTCCCGATGCGCGGCGACCTGCCCAAGCGCGAGCCGGGGTGGGTCAGGCGATGGGACGAGCAAGGCATCTACAAGAGGCTGCGCGAGGCACGCCACGGCGCGACCCAATTCATCCTGCATGATGGCCCGCCTTATGCGAACGGACAGCTTCACATGGGCCACGCGGTCAACAAGATCCTCAAGGACATGATCGTCAAGGCCCGCCAGCTCGCCGGGTTCGACGCGCTGTACGTGCCGGGCTGGGACTGCCACGGCCTGCCCATCGAGAACCAGATCGAGAAGACCTACGGTCGCGGGTTGCCGCGCGCCGAGGTCCAGGCCAGAAGCCGCGCCTACGCGACCGAGCAGATCGCGCAGCAGATGGCCGACTTCAAGCGCCTGGGCGTGCTCGGCGACTGGGATCGTCCGTACCGCACGATGGACTTCGGCAACGAGGCAGGCGAGATCCGCGTGCTCAAGCGCATCGTCGAACGCGGCTTCGTGTACCGTGGACTCAAGCCGGTCTACTGGTGCTTTGACTGCGGCTCGTCGCTGGCCGAGTTCGAGATCGAATACGCCGACAAGAGTTCGCAGACCCTGGATGTCGGCTTCCCGTGCGCCGAGCCCGACCGGCTCGCCGCGGCCTTCGGCGTGCCCTCGCTCGCCAAGCAGGCCTTCGCGGTCATCTGGACCACGACCGCCTGGACGCTGCCGGCCAACCAGGCGCTGAATCTCAACCCCGCGCTCGAATATTCGCTCGTCGACACCGAGCGCGGGCTGCTCGTGCTGGCTTCCGCACTGGTCGAGAAGTGCCTGGAACGCTATGGTCTGGCCGGCCGGGTGGTGGCGACGACGCTGGGCGCCAGCCTCGACGGGATCCGCTTTCGCCACCCGCTCGCCGAGGTGGACCCGGGCTACGACCGGACCAGTCCCGTCTATCTCGCCGATTACGCCACGGCCGAGGACGGCACCGGCATCGTGCACTCGTCGCCGGCCTACGGCGTGGACGACTTCAACTCCTGCCGTGCGCACGGCATGACGGTCGACCAGATCCTCAATCCCGTGCAGGGCAATGGCGTGTTCGACGCCTCCCTGCCGCTGTTCGGCGGGCAGAACATCTGGAAGGCGGTGCCCGTCATCATCGACGCGCTGCGCGACGCCGGGCGGCTGTTCGCCACGTCGAAGATCGTTCACAGCTACCCGCACTGCTGGCGCCACAAGACGCCCGTGATCTACCGCGCTGCCGCGCAGTGGTTCATCCGCATGGACGAGCCCACGCCCGAGACGCAGGGCGTGTTCGCGATCGAGCGCACTTCGAAGACGCTGCGCGAGACGGCGCTGGCGGCGATCGAGGCCACCGCCTTCTACCCCGAGAACGGGCGCGTCCGGCTGCGTGACATGATCGCCAACCGGCCCGACTGGTGCATCAGCCGCCAGCGCAGCTGGGGCGTGCCGCTGCCGCTGTTCCTGCACCACGAGACCGGCGAGCTGCACCCCGACACGCTCGATCTGATCGAGCGCGCTGCGGCACTCGTCGAGCAAGGCGGCATCGAGGCCTGGTCGACGCTCGACCCGCGTGAGTGGCTGGGCGACGACGCCGCGCACTACACCAAGAGCAACGACATCCTCGACGTCTGGTTCGACTCGGGCTCCACCTTCGCGCACGTGCTGCACGGCTCGCACGCCGAAGGCGGGCATGCCAGCGGGCCCGAGGCCGATCTCTACCTCGAAGGGCACGACCAGCACCGCGGATGGTTCCATTCCTCGCTGCTCATCGCCTGCGCGGTGGAGGGCCGCGCGCCCTACAACGGGCTGCTCACCCATGGCTTCACGGTCGACAGCCAGGGCCGGAAGATGAGCAAGAGCCTGAAGAACGGCATCGAGCCGCAGGAGGTGAGCAACAAGCTCGGCGCCGAGATCATCCGGCTGTGGGTGGCGGCGAGCGACTACTCCGGCGACATCGCCGGAGACGACAAGATCCTCGCGCGCGTGGTCGACGCCTACCGGCGCATTCGCAACACCTTGCGATTCATGCTGGCGAACACGTCAGACTTCGATCCCGCGCACGACGCGCTGCCGCTGCACGAGATGCTGGAGATCGACCGCTACGCGCTCGCGCGGGCGGCCGAGTTCCAGAACGAGGTGCTGGCGCACTATGAGGTGTATGAGTTCCACCCGGTGGTGGCCAAGCTGCAGGTCTTCTGCAGCGAGGACCTCGGGGCCTTCTACCTCGATGTGCTGAAGGACCGTCTCTACACCACTGCGCCGAAATCCCGTGCGCGGCGTTCCGCGCAGACGGCGCTGTGGCACCTCACGCACGCGATGCTGCGCTGGATGGCGCCGTTCCTCAGCTTCACGGCCGAGGAGGCCTGGCAGGTGTTCGCGCCTGGCCGCTCGCCGTCGATCTTCACCGAGACCTTCGTCGACACCGAGGCCTGGGAAGACCACCCGCTGCGCGACAAGTGGCGCTTCATCCGCCAGGTGCGCGACCTGGTCAACAAGGAGATCGAGAACCTGCGCGTGGAAGGGCGCATCGGGTCGTCGCTGCAGGCGAACGTCTCGATCACCGCGAACGCCACCGACTTCGAGGTGCTCGCGTCGCTGGGCGACGACCTGCGCTTCGTCACGATCACGTCCGCCGCCACGGTCGTCAATGGCGACGCGCTCGCCGTGGCGGTGGTGCCTTCGAGCGGCACCAAGTGCGAACGCTGCTGGCACTGGCGAAGCGACGTGGGCGTGGACCCGGGGCACCCGAAGATCTGCAGCCGCTGCGTGAGCAACCTGTACGGCGAGGGCGAACCTCGGGCGGCGGCATGAGACACAGCCTCCCCGCCGCCTGCCCGGCCCTTCCCGCGGGGCGCCGATGAACGCGGACACCGTCGCGCCCGCGCGCGGCACACTGGCAAGCCTGCGGCCATGGCTTTCCGTGGCGCTGCTGGTGATCGTCGCCGACCAGGTCACCAAGGCGCTGATCGTGGACAACCTGCAGCTCGGCGACAGCCACACGATCACGTGGTTCCTGAACATCGTGCGCTGGCACAACACGGGCGCGGCGTTCTCGTTTCTTGCCGCGGCCAACGGGTGGCAGCGCTGGTTCTTCGTCGCGCTGGCGCTTGCCGCCACCGGCTTCATCATCTGGATGCTCCTGCGCCATGGACAGCAGAAGATGTTCGGCTGGGCCCTGTCGCTGATCCTCGGCGGGGCGCTCGGCAATGTCATCGACCGCCTGCTGCACGGCTACGTCATCGACTTCATCCAGGTGCACTACGGGAGCGCGTTCTTCCCGTCGTTCAACGTGGCCGACAGCGCGATCACCATCGGCGCCGGACTGCTGATCCTCGACGAATTGCGCCGCATGCGCGCGCGCGGACGCTGAATCCTTCGCGGGTGCGAAGCGACTCGCGCTTCGCCGGTCGCCGACACGGTTTTTGCACCAGCGCAAGAGACCAGTGCAAGAGACTCGGTCGCCGGGCTCCCAAGCCACGACACGGTGGACTAGGATCGACCTTTCGACACTCTGGCGTGCGAACTGCCATGGCTTCCTGCGCGACACCCCCTCCAGCCGTTGCCGTCGGACCGGCCGTGCGGGCCGTGCTGGAACGCCAAGGATGCGAGCCGCAACGCCTGCTGCAGATCCTGCGCGAAGTCCAGGCCGAACTGGACTGGCTGTCGCCCCAGGCCATGACGGACATCGCGGCTGCGCTCGGGTTGACACTCGCGCACGTGCGCGGCGTGGCGGGCTTCTACCGCTTCTTGCACCTCGAGCCCGTCGGACGCTATCGCATCCTGTTCAGCGACAACGCCACCGACCGATTGCTAGGCAGCGCGCAGTTGATGGCGCAGTTGTGCTCTCAGCTCGGCGTGGCTCCCGGACAGGTCCGCGCCGACGGACTGGCGAGCGTGGATGCCACCTCGTGCACGGGCCTGGGCGACCAGGGGCCGGCGGCGCTGATCAATCATCACGAAGTCCTCACCCGGCTCGATGCCGCGCGCGTGTCGCAACTGGCCGAACTGATCTGCTCGCAGGTGCCTGTCGCGCAATGGCCCGCCGAGTGGTTTCGCGTGGACGACCACATCCTCCGCGCCGACGCGCTCCTTGCCGCGCCATTGCCCGTCGGCCGCGCGTTGGCGGCGGCCGTGGCCCGCGGCCCGCAGCAGACGATCGACGAGATCGACCTCTCGCGTCTGCGCGGTCGCGGCGGCGCGGGGTTTCCGACTGCGCGCAAGTGGGCGTCGTGCCGGCAGGCGGCCGGCGAACGGCGCGTGGTGGTGTGCAATGCCGACGAGGGCGAACCGGGCACGTTCAAGGACCGCGTGCTGCTCTCGCGCCGTGCCGACGATCTCTTCGAAGGCATGACCATCGCGGCGTTCGCCGTGGGTGCCGCGCAGGGCTTCGTGTACCTGCGCGGCGAGTACCGCTACCTGCTCGGACCGCTGCTGGCTGCGCTGCAGCGCAGGCGAGAACTGGGGCTGCTGGGCCGCGAGATCCTCGGCCGCGCGGGCTTCGACTTCGACATCGAGATCCACGTCGGTGCGGGTGCGTACGTCTGCGGCGAAGAATCCGCGCTGATCGAGTCGCTCGAGGGCAAGCGCGGCACGCCGCGCATTCGGCCGCCCTTTCCTGTCGAGCGGGGGTACCTGGATTGCCCCACCGTGGTCAACAACGTCGAGACCTTCTGCGCGGCCAGCCACATCACGCTGCACGGCGGCGCCTGGTGGTCCGGCATGGGCACCCCGAAATCGAGCGGCACGAAAATCCATTCGGTGTCGGGCGACTGCGAGCGCCCCGGGATCTACGAATACCCGTTCGGTGTCAGCATCACCCGCATCCTGGAAGACTGCGGCGCGCGCGACACCCAGGCCGTGCAGGTGGGCGGGCCGTCGGGCGTGTGCCTGTCGGCCTTCGAGTTCGGGCGCCGCATCGCCTTCGAGGATGTGCCCACCGCCGGCGCGTTCATGGTCTTCGACCGCTCGCGCGATATGTTCGAGGTGGCGCGAAATTTCGCGCACTTCTTCGCGCACGAAAGCTGCGGCTTCTGCACGCCATGTCGCGTGGGCACCGCGCTGGTCGTCCGGCGCCTGGACAAGCTCGCCGATGGGCGCGGCTCGCGCCGTGACGTCGATGTGCTCGTCGAGCTCGACCGGCTCATGCACACCGCCACGCACTGCGGCTTGGGCGCGGCGGCCTGCAACCCGCTGCGCGACACGGTCCTGAAATTCCGCCCGGCCTACGAGCGGCGGCTGAAATCGCTGCACTTCGAGCCCGGTTTCGATCTGAATGCCGAGCTGTCCATCGCCCGCTCGATGACCGGGCGAGACGACCCTGCCGCCCACCTGGAATCCAGCGAATGAACGAACGCGTCTTCACGCTCGATGACGAGGACGTGCCTTTCCGCGAAGGCGACAGCATCCTGGCTGCCGCCACGCGCGCGGGGCGCTACATCCCGCACCTGTGCTGGCATCCGCAGTTCGTCGCGCACGGCTCTTGCCGGCTGTGCATCGTGCGCGCCGACGGCCACGCCGGCGCGGCCTGCACGATGCAGGCGGCCGACGGAATGCGGGTCGAGTCGCGCATCGAGGAACTCGATGCCCATCGCAAGACGCTGCTGCAGATGCTGTTCATCGAGGGGAACCACTTCTGCCCGGCCTGCGAGAAGAGCGGCGACTGCCTGCTGCAGGCCACCGCCTACGAGATGGGCATGGAAGGTCCGCACTTCGAGGAGTTCTACCCCGACCGGCCGCTGGACGCGAGCCATCCGGACATCCTGCTCGACTTCAATCGCTGCATCCTCTGCGAGCTGTGCGTGCGGGCCAGTCGCGACGTCGACGGCAAGTCGGTCTTCGCCATCGGCGGCCATGGCATCGGGGAGCACCTTCTTGTCAACAGCGAAAGCGGTCTGCTTGGCGACACCGACATGGCGCTCACCGATCGTGCGATGCAGGTGTGCCCGGTGGGAGTCATCCTGCCCAAGCGACGAGGCTTCGCCGTGCCCATCGGCCAGCGGCGCTTCGACATCAGGCCGGTGTCGCAGATCGCCGGCGAAGGCGACGACGATCCGGCGTGACGCGCACGGCGCCGCCGGCGGGCACGATGGCGGCGGCCCTGTTACGCTTGCCGACAGTTCCATTCGCGCAATCACTCCATGGCCGACGTTCAAGGCGCACCTGCGCGCCCACCGAATGCCGAGATCCCGCCAGGCTTCGTGCCGCTGGAGGCGGGCGGCGATTTCATCACCCTCAACGGGCCGATCTATGTGCGGCATGAAGGCAGCACAGTGCAGTTCGGGTTTCGCGTGGAGCCGCGCCACACCAACCCGATGGGGATCTGCCACGGCGGCATGATGGCAAGCTTTTGCGACATGCTGCTGCCGCTCGGGGCTCACCGCCTCGTGCCCGCGATCGCGCAGCGCTTCCTGCCCACGGTCAGCCTGCAGATCGACTACCTGGCGCCTTCGCCCACGGGCGCCTGGGTCCAGGGCGAGGCGCAGGTGCTCCGCACGACCCACACCATGGTCTTCGCGCAGGGCCTGGTCACGGCCGACGGCGCGCCCGTCGCGCGGGCCAGCGCCATCCTGAAGATCGGCCCCTTGTTCACCGGCCGGCAGGAGGCCGCGGGCTGACGCCCGGTGCCGCCTGCTGGCACGACACGCACACCCGCATGGCCGCACGGCAGCCCCTCGCCTCGGCCGCGCTGCGCAAGGCGCGTCGCGCATGGAACCTGCTGCACGTCGATTCGACTCGCGCGCGCATCCTGGCCGAGCAGGCCGTCGACAGTGCCTGCGAATGTGGCGACACGCTGGCCGAGGGCTGGGGCCGCCTGGCGGTCGGGTTCCATCGTCTCTACTACGACACCGCGCCAGTAGCGGCCGTCGAGCTGCATCGTGCGCGCGCATGCTTCGAGCGCTGCGGCGACCGTGCGGGAACCTTGCTCGCCACCGCGGGGATCGCGCGATCGATGTGGCGCGAGGGTCACGTGCACGAGGCCTTGTCGCAAGTCCTGCCGCTGCGTGACGAAGGCATGCAGGTGCTGCGCCACGAGCAGCGTGGCGTGCTGCTCAACACCATTGCGGGCTGCTATTCGGCGCAAGGGCAGTCGACGCAGGCCTTCGCCTACATGTTCGAGGCGCTGCGCGACGCCGGCCCGCGCGGCGGGCGCGGATTCGACACCGTCCTGCATTGCAATCTCGCGCACGAACTGCTCCAGATCGGCGACTACGAGCATGCGCTGCAGCATGTCGACCAGGGCCTGGCGCGCTGCGCAGACCTGGACAACGCCCGTCTGGCGAGCGTGCTGCGGATCAACCGGGTGATCTGCCTGACCGAGCTCGGCCGCGCCGCGGACAGCCTGGCCGACATCGACGCCGTGCAATCCCGGCCCGCCGACGCCAGCGGCCGCGGACGCATGGCCGCGCACTTCGAGACGCTGGCGATCGCCGCCTTGCGTGCCGGCGCGCTCGACCTCGGCGCGGCACTCGTCGAGCGCGCAGCGGCAGAAGGCGAGTCACCCCTGCCCGACGAACGCATGGAGCGCGTGACGGCCGCAGCCTTGCTGGCGCTCTTCCAAGGTCGCGCCGCGCAGGCCATGCAGTTGCTGCAGCCCCTGCTGGCCGACGCGAGCGCGATGACGTCGAAGGGCTGAGCCTGCGCATTCGGGCGCAGTACTTCGACGTCCTCAGCCAGGCCAGGGAGAATCACGGCGATACGGCCGGCGCGCTGGCGACCCTTCGCAGCTGGCAGCGCCTGCAGCGTGCGCAGGCGCAGCTCGCGTCCCGGGCGCGCTACCAGGCGGCCGCCCTGCACACTGAGCTGCTGCGCCTGCAGCACCGGCTCGACGAGAACGATGCGCGCAGACGCAGCATCGAGCGCGCGCGCGCGGAACTCGCCACGATGAACGAAAGCCTGTCTCGCAAGGTCGCCGAGGTCGAAGCCCTGCAGGAGGCGCTGCGCCAGCAGGCCACCCGCGATCCGCTGACCGGCCTGTTCAACCGCCGCCACCTGAACGACGCGCTGCCGACCCTTTTCGCATTGGCGCAGCGCGAATCGCAGAACATGGCGCTGGCCATCATTGACCTGGACCATTTCAAGCGCATCAACGACGAGCACGGGCATGCCGCCGGCGACCGCCTGCTCGCGGCATTCGGCGCCCTGCTGGCCGGGCACTGCCGTCGCAGCGACGTGGCCTGCCGCTACGGCGGCGAGGAGTTCTGCCTCCTGATGCCGCGCACCGCCGCGGAAGGCGCCCGGCGCAAGGTCGGCACGCTGTTGCGCAACTGGCGTGCGCAAACCTTCGAGCTTGACGGAAACACGCTGCGCGGACTCAGTTTCTCGGCCGGCGTGGCCGACCTGACTCTTTTGCCGGCGTCACCCGATGCGCTGCTGCAGACTGCAGACGAACGCCTGCTCGCCGCCAAGCGCGAGGGCCGCAGCCGCGTGGTGGCCGAACCGCATGCCGGGTCGCCAGCGCTGTCGCGCTGAGCAGCAGCCCTGCATGGCGCGCATCGCGGACGGCAAGCGCTGGCCGGCGCGAGATGCCGCGCGGATCTAGAGTTCGCGCGGGACGGCCGTCTCCACGATGCGCTTCATGTCGGACTGGATCCACCGCGACTGGCTGTGCGTCGCGACGAACTCCGACACCGCGAGGTAATGCACGACGTCGCGGAAGTTGAGTGCACGCGGCACGGGCCATTCGGCGAAGCTCTCGCGCGTGCGCTCGAGCATCGCATCGGCTGCGGTCGAGTCGACGCCGGCGCGCGCCATCACGACCTGGCGGTACAGATCCATGCCACTCAACTGGGGATGGCTCGTCGCGACCTGACGGTACAGCTTGACCATCTCGCGGCAGCACGTGACGGCGAAATGCCTTTCTCGCCACGCCACGAGCGGGGCGAGGCCGCGGCGCTCGTCCTTTTCGGCAGCATGGTCGGTCGGCGCTTGCGGAGGCGGTGCGGGCCTGGACTCGGTCACTGCAGGCGATGCCGGCCTGGACATGACCATCGTGGGCGGTGATGTAGGCGATGACGTGGTCGGCATTGGCCTGGACATGATCAGAGTGGGTTCCGATGCCGCGGCCGCCGTCCTGGACATGATCAGCGTGGGTTCCGATGCCTCGGGCGCCGCCCTGGGCGCCACCGCGTCAGGAGGCACCGTGGCCGGCTCCATCGGGGCGAGTTCCTCCATCCAGGTGCTGTCGATGTCAGGCTCGACCGGCGGCGGCGGCTCGACCGGGCGCGGCTTGCGCAGCATCACCGACCGTCTCGGCTTCCCCGATGTCGAATTCGCTGTCGTCGTCAGGCGTTCTTCGAGCAACTGGGGCGGCGGGGCGAGCGGGGGCGCGATCGAGCGGACAGTGCCCAGCATGGCCGAGACGGCGAAGCGCGACGGGTCGGCGGTGAACTTGTCTCGGCACGTGGCACTGCAAAAGCAGAACAGCGCACCGCCGTGCGCGACGCGCAGGCGTGCAGATTCATGGACGGGCGCCCCGCAGACGGGGTCGACCAGGTCGAGGGATTCGGCGCTTGTCGGCATCGCAAATGCGTTTTCGTGGGGGGAATTCGCAATCCCGCAGGGGTCCCGCAAAACGAGTCCACGCAATCTACATCCGATTGGCTCCGCCGTGGCACCCCTATGTCTGAAGGTCGGCCGGCCGACGCCGCCTGGCGCCGTCGGCGCATCCTGTACCACCCGCCTTGACCATCTTGACCCTGATCAAGGGTCGGCCAAGCGAGCTGCCTAGGATGGCTGTTCGGCACTTAGTCCGCGCTCCCCATGTCGCATCGCAATCAGCCACTTCAGGCGCCTGGCCGGCCATGGCCGCCGCTTCGGGTGCGTCCGCACGCCGGCATGGCGCTGGATTGACCGCCATGGACCAGACGCCCCGGTTGAAGGTCGCCACCGTGTCGCTGGCCGGCTGTTTCGGATGCCACACGTCGTTCCTGGACATCGATGAGCGCCTGTTCGATCTCATCGAGCACATCGAATTCGACCGTTCGCCTTTCACCGACATCAAGACGGTCGGCCGCTGCGACATCGGCCTGGTCGAGGGCGGACTGTGCAACGCGGAGAACGTGGAGGTCCTGCGTGACTTCCGCCGGCACTGCAAGACCCTGGTGGCCGTGGGCGCATGCGCCATCACCGGCGGCCTGCCCGCGCAGCGCAACCGGCTCGACCTGGGAGAAATCCTCACCGACGTCTACCGGATGCGGCCTGGACTGCGCGACGGCGCGCGCATTCCCGATGATCCCGAGCTTCCGCTGCTGCTCAACCACGTGCATCCGATCCACGAGGTCGTGCACGTCGACTACTTCCTGCCCGGATGCCCCCCGTCTGCCGACGCGTTCTGGAGTTTCCTGACCGACCTGATGGCCGGGAGAACGCCGCATCTCGGGCACGGCCTGATCCGCTATGACTGAGCTCGAGACTGCCGCCCCGGGCAGCGCGCTGCGGCGCGTCGCGATCGATCCCCTGTCGCGGGTGGAGGGGCACGGCAAGGTCACGATCCTGCTCGACGAGGCCCACCGCGTGCACCAGGTGCGCCTGCACATCGTGGAATTCCGCGGCTTCGAGCAATTCGTGCAGGGCCGCCCCTACTGGGAGATCCCGGTGATGGTGCAGCGGCTGTGCGGCATCTGCCCGGTGTCGCATCATCTGGCCGCCTCGAAGGCGATGGACAGGGTGGTCGGCTCCGGCGCGGTGACGCCCAGTGCCGGCAAGATCCGCCGCTTGATGCACTACGGCCAGATCATGCAGTCGCACGCGCTGCATTTCTTCCATCTCGCGTCGCCGGACCTGCTGTTCGGCTTCGACAGCGAGGCGCAGCGCCGCAACATCGTCGGCCTGGCGCGGGCGTACCCGGACATCGCGCGTCAGGGCGTCATGATGCGCAAGTTCGGCCAGGAGATCATCCGTGCGACGGCCGGCAAGCGCGTCCACGGTACCGGCTCGGTGCCCGGCGGCATGAACCGGCATGTGAGCCGCGAAGACCGCGACAGCCTTGCGGCGGAATTGCCTCAGATGACGCAATGGGCCCTGGGCGCCGTAGGGATCGTGCAGTCGCTGCATGAGCAGAACGCCGAGCTCTACGACGGGTTCGCGAGCTTTCCATCGCGCATGATGTCGCTCGTGGGGCCGTGCGGCGCGCTGGAACTGTACGACGGCACGATCCGCGTGCGCGATGCCGATCGGCAGATCCTGATCGACGGCGCCCCTGACCAGGACTATCTCGACCTGATCGAGGAAGAGGTCAAGCCCTGGACCTACATGAAGTTCCCCTACCTGCGCGCATTCGGTCCCGAGGCGGGGTGGTATCGCGTGGGGCCGCTGTCGCGGGTGCAGAACTGCGATCGCATCGACACTCCGCTGGCCGAGGCGCAGCGGCAGCGCTTCGTGGCACGCAACGACGGCCGCCCGCTGCACGCCCCGCTGGCCTACCACTGGGCACGCATGATCGAGGCCTTGCATTGCGTGGAAGTCATCGCGCAACTGCTCGACGACCCGCACATTCTCGACGGCGATTTGCTGGCCCTGGACCCAGAACACGCGCAACGCAGCCTGGGCGGCGAGCGCGAAGGCGTGGGCATCATCGAGGCGCCGCGCGGCACCTTGATCCACCACTACCGCGTCGATGACGACGACCTCGTGACGTTCTGCAATCTGATCGTCTCCACCACGCACAACAACCAGGCGATGAACGAGGCCGTGCGCCAGGTCTGCCGTCAATACCTGGACGGGCACGAGCTGACCGAAGGCCTGCTCAACCGGGTCGAAGTGGCGATCCGGGCGTTCGACCCCTGCCTGTCCTGCGCGACGCATGCGCTCGGCCAGATGCCGCTGGACGTGACGCTGCATGACGCGGGCGGGCGAATGCTGGACCGTTGCTGAAGTCGGCCGACGGCGAACTGCGCCATGGTAGTGTCGAATGAACGCCGCCGGAACGCTCGGCGTGGGCAGGTCGGCACACGAGCGTTTGGCCATGACCGCGTTCACGGCGCCAGTGCTGGTCATCGGATGGGGCAACCCAAGCCGCGGCGACGACGCGCTCGGCCCCTTGTTCGTGGAAGAACTGAGCCGCCGCGTGCAGGACCGTCACGTGGAATGGCTGAGCGACTTTCAGCTCCAGGTCGAGCACGCGCTGGACCTTGCCGGCCGCGAACGCGTGCTGTTCGTCGATGCGAGCCTGCAAGCCCGCCCGCCGTTCGAAGTCGTGCCGCTCACCGGCATGCGCGACCGGAGTTTCACGACCCACGCGCTGTCACCGGCCGCCCTGCTGCAGGTGTTCCACGACATCGGCGGCGGCGAGCCGCCGGCATGCACGCTCCTGGCCATCCGCGGCGACAGCTTCGCACTTGGCGAGCCGCCAGGCGCGGCCGCTCGCGCCAACCTGGCCGAGGCGCTTGCCTGGGGCGAGCGCTGGCTCGCACGGGAGCCAGCTGATGCATGAGCTGAGCCTGGCCGCGAGCGCGCTGAAGATCGCCGAGGACGCGGCCGCGCGCGAAGGCTTCGAGCAGGCGTCCGTGCTGCGCCTCGAGGCCGGCACCTTGAGTGGCGTCGACGTGCAGGCGCTGCGCTTCGCGCTGGAGAGCCTGCAGCCGAGTACCTGCCTCGGCTTTCAATGTCCGACAACACCTGCTCGAAGCCCGCGACGCAGTTCTCCGTCTACAAGGATGCCGTGCATCGCATCGAATCGACCAGCGAGGGCGTCAATTCGAGGGCGCTGCGGCGGCTGAGCCACACGACCTAGGATCGTACGTTCAGGCAGCGAAGACGGCCGCCCGGCTCCCGGTACACGACGCGGCTCAATCGCCGGCGCCGCCATGCCGGCCTTTCCTGCCGCACCTTGGCATCGCCCGTCGAGGGCGGTGGGCTTTCACCCGCCGATTGACACATCGCCGCAGGCGCGGCACGGTGTCGGCGCGACCGTTGCGCCCGCCATCGGGCACGGAACGTGCCGCGACTCCCGCACGCACCACGAGGCCGCACCGTGACCCACTTCAACACCCACGCCGAATCCGCCGAGACGATGCCGATGCCGCAGCGCGGGGGCGTCGCGCCTGGAGCCCCGCGCTGATGGCCCGCGAGCTCGATATCGACGCGGTCTGGCCCGGCAAGCCGCACGTGCGGGGCGCCACATGGGATGGCATGGGGGTCAACTTCGCGATCTTCTCCGAAGCGGCAGAGCGGGTGGAGGTCTGCCTGTTCGACCCCAGCGGGCGCAGCGAGGTCAAGCGCCTCGCGCTGCCCGAACAGACCGACCAGGTCTGGCACGGCTACCTGCCGCAAGCCCGCCCCGGCCTGCTGTACGGATTTCGAGTCCACGGACCGTACCGGCCGCGAGAGGGCCATCGATTCAATGCCCACAAGCTGCTGCTCGACCCCTACGCCCGCGCCATCGTCGGCAAATTGCGCTGGCACGATGCCCTGTTCGGGTACCGGATCGGTCACGCCGAAGGCGACCTGTCGTTCGACCGGCGCGACAGTGCACCGTACATGCCGCGCTGCAAGGTGGTGGAATCGGCCTTCAGCTGGGGCGACGACCGTGCGCCGCGCGTGCCCTGGCACGAGACGGTGATCTACGAGCTGCACGTGCGCGGCTTCACCATGCACCACCCCGCCGTGCCGCCCTCGATGCGAGGCACCTACGCGGGCCTGAGTTGCGCGCCGGTCATCGAGTACTTCCAGCGCCTGGGCGTGACCACCGTCGAACTGATGCCCGTGCATGCGTTCGTCGACGACCGGCACCTGATGGAGCGCGGCCTGCGCAACTACTGGGGCTACAACTCCATCGGCTATTTCGCGCCGGAGCACCGCTACAGCGCGTCGGGCAAGGTCAACGAGTTCAAGACCATGGTGCGCAGCCTTCATGCCGCGGGCATCGAGGTGATCCTCGACGTGGTCTACAACCACACCGCAGAGGGCAACGAGTTCGGGCCGACCCTGTCGTTCCGCGGCATCGACAACGCCGCGTACTACCGTCTCGTGCCGCAAGCCGCGCGCCACTACCAGGACTTCACGGGCTGCGGCAACACGCTGAACATGCAGCATCCGCGCGTGCTGCAGCTGCTGATGGATTCGCTGCGCTACTGGGTCACCGAGATGCACATCGACGGCTTCCGCTTCGATCTCGCGTCAGCGCTTGCGCGCGAGCTGATGGAAGTGGATCGCCTCAGCGCCTTCTTCGACGTCCTGCGGCAGGACCCCGTGCTGTCTCGCGTGAAGCTGATCGCCGAGCCCTGGGACCTGGGCTCGGGCGGCTACCAGGTGGGCAACTTCCCGGTCGGCTGGACCGAATGGAACGACAAGTACCGCGACACCATGCGCGCCTACTGGAAGGGCGACGGCGGCCTCATCGGCGAGTTCGCGCAGCGCCTCACCGGCTCGAGCGACCTGTACAACCGCAGCAGCCGGCGGCCCTACGCCAGCATCAATTTCATCGCCGCGCACGACGGCTTCACGCTGGCCGACGTCGTCTCCTACAACGACAAGCACAACGAGGCCAATGGCGAGGAGAGCCGCGACGGCCATTCGCACAACCTGTCGTGGAACTGCGGCGAGGAAGGACCGAGCGAAGACCCGCAGGTGCTCGCGCTGCGCGCGCAGCAGCAGCGCAACTTCATCGCCACGCTGATGCTGTCGCAGGGCGTGCCGATGCTGCTGGCCGGCGACGAGATCGGCCGCACGCAGCAGGGCAACAACAATGCCTATTGCCAGGACAACGACATCAGCTGGGTCGACTGGAAGATGTCCGACGCGCATCGCTCGCTGCTGTCGTTCACCCGGCAACTGATCGGCCTGCGCCACGCGCACCCGATCTTTCGCCGGCGCGACTTCTTCCAGGGCCGCCCGCTGATCGGCGACGCGGTGCGCGACATCGTCTGGCTTCAGCCCGACGGCGCCGAGATGAGCGAGCAGAGCTGGCAGCACGAGCATGCTCGCGCACTGGCCGTGTACCTGTCCGGCGACGGTCTCAACGAGATCGACGCACGCGGGCACGTCGTGCGCGACGACAGCTTCGTGCTGCTGTTCAACGCGGGGGCGGACACGACGGACTTTCATCTGCCCGCCTCGATGCACCTGCCCGCCGGCGAGCTGCTGGTGGACACCTCGCGCGCCGACCCACCCCAGCCCGGCACTCGCCTCGATCCGCAGCAGCCTTTCTCGCTGCCCGGCCGTGCCCTGGCCCTGCTGCGCTTTCCCCGACGGATGGCTCCATGAAACGCCTGCACGACATGCCCTTCGGCGCGCGCCTGCTGCCCCACGGCGGCGCGCAATTTCGTCTTTGGGCGCCGGACGCGCGCCGCATCGCGCTGCTGCGCAGCGGCGGCCCGCAGGACGGCGAGGCGCCCATGAGCGCTCAAGGCGACGGATGGTTCGAGCTGACCGTGCCGCGAGCCGCGGCCGGCGAGCGCTACGCCTATCGCCTGGAAGGCGGCCTGGTCGTGCCCGACCCGGCCTCGCGCTCCAATCCGGAAGACGTGCACCGCCCGAGCGCCCTCACCGATCCGCACGCCTTCGACTGGCCCGACGACCGCTGGCACGGCCGGCCCTGGCATGACGCGGTGCTTTACGAACTTCACGTCGGCTGCTTCACGGTGGCGGGCACGTTCCTCGCGGCCATCGACCGTCTGGACGAACTGGCGGCACTGGGCGTCACGGCGATCGAGCTGATGCCCGTGGCCGATTTCTCGGGACGGCGCGGCTGGGGCTACGACGGTGTGCTGCCGTTCGCCCCCGAATCGGCCTACGGCGCGCCGGACGATCTCAAGCGCCTGGTGGCCGCCGCCCATGCGCGGCAGATGATGGTGCTGCTCGATGTCGTCTACAACCACTTCGGGCCCGACGGCAACTACCTGCACGCGTATGCGAGCCCGTTCTTCAACGATGCGGTGCACACACCCTGGGGTGCCGCGATCAACTTCGACGGCCCGGGCAGTCGCACCGTGCGCGACTTCTTCATCCACAACGCGCTGTACTGGATCGAGGAATTCCACATGGACGGCCTGCGCCTGGACGCGGTGCATGCCATGCACGACAGGTCGGCCACCCACTTCGTCGACGAACTGGCCCACGCCGTGCACGCAGGCCCCGGACGCGAACGCCACGTGCACATCGTGCTCGAGAACGACGCGAACGAGGCGCGCCACCTCGCGAGACGGCCCGATGGCACGGTCGTGGCGTCGGCTGCCCAGTGGAACGACGACGTGCACCACGCCTTGCATGTCATGTCCACCGGCGAGGACGACGGCTACTACCTGGACTACCGCGACGCCCCGGCACTCATGCTCGGACGGGCGCTCGCCGAGGGATTCGCCTATCAGGGCGATCCGTCGCCCTATCGGCAAGGCGAGCGGCGGGGCACGCCATCCACCGGCCTCCCGCCGCTGGCCTTCGTGAATTCGCTGCAGACGCACGACCAGGTCGGCAACCGCGCCTTCGGCGAGCGCATCGCGACACTGGCCGCGGCCGAGCACCGCGAGGACGCGTTGCGCGCACTGCTGGCCTGCACGCTGCTCGCGCCGTCGCCGCCGATGCTCTTCATGGGCGAGGAATGGGCCGCATCGAGCCCCTTCCTGTACTTCTGCGATTTCACCGGCGACCTGGCACAGGCCGTGACGAACGGAAGGCGCAACGAATTCGGCCGGTTCAAGCGCTTTTCCGACCCGGCCGTGCGCGAGCGCATTCCCGACCCGAACGATCCCGCGACATTCCAGCGCAGCAAGCTCCTGTGGGACGAGCGGGAACAGCCGGCCCACGCCGTCTGGCTGGCGCTCTATCGCACCCTGCTGTCCGCGCGCCACACCCATCTCGTGCCGCGCCTGGCGGCTGCGCGCAGCGGCGTTTTCGAGCTCACGGGGCAGACCCTGTCGCTGCAATGGCCCCTCGGCGACGGCGCGCACTGGCGCATGACGGCCAACCTGGGCGACACGCCGGCAGCAATGCCGTCGCCGCCGTCGCCGGGCGACGGTGTCGTGTACGACAACCGGCCCGGCACGCCGTCGGGTGCACGGCCGCCCTGGTCGGTGTGCGTGTGGCTGGAGCCGCCATCATGACTGCGACAGCACGCGCCGGCCAGCAGCAGGCCATCATTCCGCGGGCCACCTACCGGGTGCAACTGCATCGCGGCTTCCGGTTCTCGGATGCCGCCGAACTCGTGCCCTATCTCGCGCGCCTGGGCATCAGCCACCTGTACTGCTCGCCGTTCCTGCGCGCACGCGCGGGCAGCATGCACGGCTATGACGTCGTCGCGCACGACGAGATCAATCCCGAGATCGGCACGCGCGCTGATCTCGACATGCTCGTCGCCACGCTGCACCGCCACGACATGGGCATGCTGATCGACCTCGTGCCCAACCACATGGGCGTGCTCGGCGGCGACAACGCCTGGTGGCTGGACGTGCTCGAGAACGGCCGTGCATCGGCCTACGCCGAGTTCTTCGACATCGATTGGGACTCGACCGACCCTGCCCTCAACGGCCGCGTGCTGCTGCCGCTGCTGGCCGATCAGTACGGCGTCGTGCTCGAACGCGGCGAGCTGCAGCTACGCTTCGTCGCGTCCACCGGGCGCTTCACGCTGCACTACTTCGACCACCACCTGCCCATCGACCCCGGCACCTACGGCGAGCTGCTGCGCCGGGTGGTGTGGGGTCGCAAGGCGCGCGCGCTGGCGCGCCATGCGATCGAGGACATGCTGCGCCTGGCCGGCCGCTTCGAGCAGCTGCCGCCGCGCGACGGCAGCGATCTGCTGCTGCGGCGACGCCGACAGGCCGAGAAGACCGCGGTCAAGCAGGAACTCGCGCAACTCCTGTCGGCCCAGCCCTCGCTCGTGCCCGCGCTCGCGGATTTCGTGAACGAGATCAACGGCACGGTGGGCGTTCGCAGCAGCTTCGATGCGCTGGATTCGCTGCTCGGTGCGCAGGCGTACCGGCTGGCGCACTGGCGAGTGGCCGGCGACCAGATCAACTACCGGCGCTTCTTCGACATCAACGAACTGGCCGCGCTGCGCATGGAACGCCCGGCGGTCTTCGAGGCCACGCACGGTCTGGTTCTCTCGCTGGCGGCCAGCGGCGCCGTGGACGGGCTGCGCATCGACCACCCCGACGGACTGGCCGACCCCGCAGGCTATTTCCGTCGTCTGCAGGTGCGCTATGCGGAGCAGGCCGGCGTGCCGCTGCACGACGTGCCGGGCGAGCCGCTGCCGTTCAAGCCGCTGTATGTCGTGGTGGAGAAGATCGTGGCGCCGCACGAACAGGTGCCTGCCGATTGGGCCGTGCACGGGACCACCGGCTACCGCTTCGCCAACGTGCTCAACGGCGTGCTCATCGACACGACCGCCAAGGGCCGTCTGGACCGCGCGTGGCGCGCCTTCGTGCAAGACGAGGCCGAAGACTTCGACGAGCTCGCATGGCGATGCCGCCACGCGGTGATGGACGGCGCGCTCGCCGGCGAGCTCACCGTGCTGGCCGGCGCCTTGCGCCGCCTTGCCCGCGAGGACCGCCGCACGCGGGACTTCACGCTCAATACCTTGCACCGTGCGCTGACGGACATGGTCGCCTCGTTCCCGGTCTACCGGACCTACATCGTCGACAAGCCCAGCGCACAGGACCGGCGCCACATCGACTGGGCGATCGGCCGCGCCCGGCGGCGAAGCCGCGCCGCGGACCCGAGCGTGTTCGAATTCCTTCGCCGTGTCCTGCTGGGCAAGCCTCTGCCGGGCGCACCCGCGGGCCTGGGCGAGCGCTACCGCGCGTTCGCGATTCGGCTGCAGCAGTACACCGCGCCGGTGGCGGCCAAGGGCATCGAGGACACGGCGCTGTATCGCCACCATCGGCTCATCTCGGTGAACGACGTGGGCGGCGAGCCCGATGCCTTCGGCATGTCCATGAATGCGTTCCATGGCGCCAGCCGCGACCGGGCGCAGCACTGGCCCCACACGATGCTCGCCACTTCCACCCACGATGCCAAGCGCAGCGAGGACGTGCGCGCACGCATCGACGTGATCAGCGAAATGCCCGCCGCGTGGCGCCTCACCGTGCGGCGATGGAGCCGCATGAACCGCCGCCACCGCCGCACGGTCGACGGCGCGGACGCCCCCAGTCGCAATGACGAATATCTCCTGTACCAGACGCTCGTGGGGACCTGGCCCGTCACCGCACCCGATGATGACGCACTGGCCGAATACACGCGCCGCATCGAGACCGCCATGCTCAAGTCGGCGCGCGAATCCAAGGCCGCGACGAGCTGGATCAACCCGAACGAACCCTACGAATCCGCGTTGTCGGGCTACGTGCATGAACTGCTGACGCGTCGCGAGAGCAACCTTTTCCTGCAGGACCTGATCGCCACGGCACCCGTGTTCGCCTGGTACGGCGCGCTCAACGGCATGACGATGGCGGCGCTCAAGTGCCTGTCGCCGGGCGTTCCGGATTTCTACCAGGGCCACGAGACGATCGCGCTGTCATTGATGGACCCGGACAACCGCCGGCCGATCGATTTCGGCCTGCGCCGGGAATGGCTCGCGCGTGCGGAATCCCGTCGCGCCGACCCGGCCCTTGCCGCTGCCGTGCGAGCGCTGCTCGACCGTGCTCCCGACGGCGAAGCCAAGTTCTGGGTCATCGCGCAGGGACTCGCGCTGCGCCGCGCGCGCGGGTCGATGCTCGCGCAGGCCGAGTATGTGCCGCTGGATGTGCAAGGCGAGCGTGCGCCGCATGTGGTCGCGTTCGCCCGAAGACATGCCGGGCATGCGGTCATCGTGGTCGCCGCGCGCTGGTTTGCCAAGCTGGGCCTGGCCGTCGGCGAGGCGCCAGTCGGCGATGTATGGGCCGGCACCTCCGTGTCGTGGCCCGACTTGCTGCCCGGCACATCAGCGAATTCGTCGACCTGGACCGACGCGATCACCGGCCGCAACCACCGCACAGACGGTGCCGACGTGCCGCTGGCAACGCTGCTGGCGGACTTCCCGGTGGCGATCCTCGACGGCGTGGACGCCGAGGTGGCGACCTGAGCATGCGCGGGGCCACATCGGCTGCGTGCTGCCGCGCTCCCGCTTCGTGTCGCTCTCAGCCGACGAAACGCACGCCTCGCGCGCGCGCAAGCGCCAATCAACGGCGCGCGGCGTGACGGTCCGCACGGTCCGCGCCGCGCAGCACACGGCATGTCCGGCGCCGACTCCTAGAATTCCAGCATCGCGCCAAGTCGCCCCTCCAACGATCTGCCACGTGTCGAACTCCTCGTACGAATTCAACGCTTCCGGGCTCATCGAGTTCGAGGCCGTGGCGCCCGTGCCCGCAGCCATCGCCACGGGCACGAAGCCCGATGCGCCAGTCGACGACACACTCGACAATGACCCACTGTCGATCAACTTCGGACGCGCGAAGGACACCCGGCCGAGCGCTGCCGAACGCATGCTGGCCGGGCCGACCATCGATTGGCTGATCGCGTTTCCCGCGGACGCCCGTCCCAAGGCGCTATGCGATCGCTTTCCCCATGTCGCCAATCGGCTCGCCGGCGGCTGGCGCGACGCTGTCCAGTCCATGCGAAGCCTTCAGGCCCTGTGCGACGACCCACGCTGGGGCGGCGCCGGCTTTCCGGCACTGGTGCAAGGCGAACTGAAGCGGCTGCTGCAGCAAATGCAAGGCGCGCGGCCGCGCACCTGAAGGTGCCGATTGCGGCGGCGCGGCGCGAAGCCCGCACCGCAGCGATCGAAACCCTGTCGATCCCGGGCCCCTTCATTCGTCGTATCTTCGCGAGCGACGCGATTCGCCTCGGCGCATGCGGCTTCGATGCCGATGCGCAGCGCCTAATCTGACACGGAGAACGCGAATGTCCAGGCTGAGAGTCCACAGTTTTGCCTTGTCCATCGACGGCTACGGTGCCGGACCCGACCAGAGCCTGGCGAATCCGCTGGGCATCGGCGGCAAGGCCTTGCACGAGTGGGTCTTCACGACCCGTACGTTCCGGCAGTTGTTCGGCGGCGAAGGCGGCAGCACAGGCGTCGACGACGAGTTCGCCGCGCGGGGCTTCGAAGACATCGGCGCCTGGATCCTCGGGCGCAACATGTTCGGGCCGGTGCGAGGACCGTGGCCCGACGAAAACTGGAAAGGCTGGTGGGGCGACAACCCGCCCTATCACACGCAGGTCTTCGTGCTGAGCCATCACACGCGCGCGCCGCTCGAGATGGATGGCGGCACGACCTTTCATTTCGTGACCGACGGCATCGAGTCGGCACTCGATCGCGCACGACACGCCGCCCAGGGCCGCGACGTGCGGCTCGGCGGCGGCGTCGAGACGGTGCGCCAGTACCTGCGTGCCCGTCTGGTCGACGAGATGCACCTGGCGATCGCGCCGGTGCTGCTCGGTCGCGGAGAGCACCTGCTGGCAGGAATCGATCTGCCGGCCTTGGGCTATCGCTGCATGCGTCATGTCGCGACCGAGAGCGTCACTCACGTGGTCATCGGCCGCGAGATGTAACAGCGACGCCTTTTCTGTCGATCCATGACGTTGCCACACGTCGTGCGAATGCAGGAGCGCCCTCGATCTCTCCTGTCATTCCATCGACGAAAGGAATTCCCATGACCCAAGCCATCGCCTATCTCGCCTTCGACGGCAACTGTGCCGACGCCATGCGCTACTACGAACGTGCCCTCGGCGGCAAGCTCGAAGTCCTGATGAGCGGCGCCGATTCCCCCATGGCCGACCAGATGCCCAAGGAATTCGCGCACCGCATCATTCATGCACGCCTGGCCCTGCCCGGCGGGGGCACGCTCTATGCCGGCGACGCCCCCGCGAACGTTCCGTACGAGGGCATCAAGGGCGTCTCCATCGCGGTGGACTTCGACAGCGTCGATCGGGCGCAGAAGGTGTTCGACGCCCTGGTCGACGGCGGAAAGATCACGATGCCCATGCAGTCGACGTTCTGGGCCAAGCGCTTCGGCATGCTGGTCGACAGGTTCGGGACGCCCTGGGCCGTCAACGGCGAGCCCATTCCGATCTGAGGCGCGAAGCGAACGATGCCGAACGGGCGAAGGCGCGGCGTGCGTCCGCCGCGTGCTCGGGAAGAACTGCATTCGTTCGCGCCAACGAGGCAGGCTTCACGGGCCGTCCGGGCCAGGGGTTCGCGCGCGCACTGTCTTTGCGATAGCGCAAAGACGCCGCGGGCCGCCCCTGAGTAGGCTGCGCGACTGATTCAGCAGCCTGCCCACCACACCATGTCCGCACTTGCCTGGAGCGACGACCTTTGCCTGAACCATGCGCAGATGGATCGAACCCATCAGGAGTTCGTGGATCTGCTCGGCCTGTGCCGTTCGTCCCTCGATGGCGGCGACTTCCCGGGTGCGCTCACGATGTTCGAGCGCCTGCTCGAACACACCGTGGACCATTTCGCACAGGAAGACCGCTGGATGGCGGCGACCGGTTTTTCGCCTGAGAACTGCCACACGCGTCAGCATGAGATGGTCCTGCGCGTGATGCGCGAGGTCATCCGGCTCGCGCGCGAGGAAGACCGGCGCGATCCTCTGGGCACACTCGTCGCGGAGCTCACCCAGTGGTTTCCGCTGCATGCCCAAATGATGGACGCGGGACTCGCGCAGCACATGGCCGACCTGGGATTCGACACGGCCACCGGCGTGGCGACGCGCCCACTGCCCGAGGTGGCGCTCACACACTGCGGCTCGGGCGGCTGCCGCTAGGGCCCGTCAACACGATCGGAAGGCTTGCGTGGCTTTCCGGCCGTGCGCCGGTTGCGCAGAGCCCCGAAGCAGGCACGCCCGAGCTTCAAGGACGGCGGCTCGACACCAGCCACACGCCCGCGCACGCTGCGGCGATGCCGAGCACCACCACGCCGCCGTGCGTCACGCCGAACATCGCCCATTCGAGCGCCACGGCGACCACCGGCGTGAGGAAGAACAGGCTGGTCACCTTCGTGGCGTGGCCGCGGCGCATGAGCGCGTGCAGTGCATTGAGGGCAAGGATCGACACGATGACGACGAGATAGGCGATGGCGCCGGCCAGCGCCCAGGTCGCATGCACCTTGAAGCCTTCCACGCCCCATGCCAGCGGGGCCAGCACGAGCAGCGACGCGCCGAACTGGATGAAGGCGGAACTGCGCAGGTCGGCGCCAGCGCAGAACACGCGCTGGTAGAGCGTGCCGGCAGTGATGCCCGCGAGCGCGACCAGCACCGCAGCCAGGCTTTGCGGTCGCACGGCCCGAACATCGATCTTGTTCCACACCACGAGCAGCACGCCGGCCAGGCCCAGAGCCACCCCCGCCCACTGTCGACCCGACATGGGCTGGCGCATGAAGCGATGCGCGATGACGGCGGTCAGCAGCGGCGGCGACGACAGCACGAGCGCGGTGACGCCCGCCGACATGCCGAGGTATTGCGCGTAGTGGCTGCCTCCGAGGTTGACGACGTGCACGAGCAGGCCTGCCACGCAGATGTGGCCCCATTCACGCGGACCCGAAGGCCAGCACGCCTTGGCCGCGAGCAGCCATGCCCCCATGCACAGCAGCCCGAACGCATTGCGCAGAACCAGGAAAGTGAATGGCGGCGCGTCACGAAGGCCCGTGCGCACCGCGAGGTATCCCGAGCCCCATGCCAGCACGAAGTACCAGGCGAGCAGAGTGTCTCGCCGATCGAGCAAGGCTGCCGCGCCGGAAGCGGACCGCGTGTCGCTCACCGGGCTGCCCTGCGCACTCGCGTGCCGCAGAATTCGCGCTCGGGAACGCGCTCGCGCGTGCCCCTTCGAGGCCGTCGCGCTCGCAATGCGGCGTTCCGCGCAAGCCGATGCTGGGCGAGCACGTCGAGGAAGGCGGTTACGCGTTCGAGCCCGCCGGCGAGACGCACACGCTGTTCGTGCCGCCCGACGTGCCGGAGATGATCACGTGGTTCCATGTGACGGGCGGCTACACGTACGTCGATCCACAGGGCGCGGCGCAGGGCTACGAAGACGTGTTCACGAAGATCGAGGCCACGCGGCGCCACTACGTGGACATCGGCCTGCCGGCGTCGGCCCTCGACCGGCTGATCCGCTGAGTCGGCCGGCGCGGCGCTTCAACGCGGCACCGCGCGGCGCTGCTGCCACGCGACGAATTCGCCCACGATGCCCCGCCTGAAGAGCATTACGCAGGCGACGAAGATGACGCCTATGATGACCGTGACGAGATCGCCCACCTGGTCTGACAGGTACTGCTGGAGCGTGGTGACGATGCCCGCGCCCAGGACCGGCCCGAAGAAGGTGCCCGTGCCGCCCAGCAGGGTCATGAGGATCACTTCGCCCGAGGTCCCTTGCAGCACGTCCGACAGCGTGGACAGGCCCAGGACCAGCGCCTTGAGCGAGCCGGCCAGTCCGGAGATCGCCGCCGACAGCACGAAGGCGAGCAGCTTGTAGCGATCCACCGAGTAGCCGAGCGAGACGGCGCGCGGCTCGTTCTCGCGGATCGCCTTGAGCACGTGTCCGTAGGGCGAATGCACGATGCGATGGATGAACATGTACACCGCCACGAAGATCGCCAGCACGAAGTAGTACATGTGCAGATCGGGTCGCAGCGACACCAGGCCGAGGAGCGTGCCGCGCTTGATTCCCTGGATGCCGTTCTCGCCGCCGGTGAACGGCGCCTGCAGGCACACGAAATACACGAGCTGGGCCAGCGCGAGCGTGATCATCGCGAAATAGATGCCCTGGCGGCGGATGGCGATCGCGCCGATCACGAGCCCGAGCAGCGCGGCGCCGACCATGCCGGCCAGGATGCTTTCCACCGCGTTCCAGTGGTGCGCGTTGACCAGCCAGCCGGTCACATAGGAGGCCAGGCCGAAGAAGGCCGCGTGGCCGAACGACAGCATCCCCGAGAAGCCCAGCAGCAGGTTGAAGGCGCAGGCGAACATCGCGAAGCACAGCAACTGCATCGCGAACACCGGGTAGATGCCGAGAAATGGCACGGCCAGCGCAAGCAGCCCGAGCAAGGCATAGCCGATCATGGATGCGCGCATCGCCTCAACCCCTGCCGAACAGGCCCGCCGGCCGCCAGATGAGCACGACGGCCATGATCACGAACACCACCACGTTCGACGCCTCCGGGTACACCACCTTGGTCAGCCCCTCGACCATCCCGAGCACGAGGCCGCCCACGATGGCGCCGAGGATGGAGCCCATGCCGCCGATGACCACGACCGCGAAGACGACGATCACCAGCGACGAGCCCATGAGCGGCGTGACCTGGATCACAGGCGCCGACAGCACGCCCGCCAGAGCGGCCAGCGCAATGCCCGCGCCGTAGGTTGCCATCACGATCAGCGGCACATTGATGCCGAAAGCCTGAACCAGGCGCGGGTTCTCGGTGGCCGCGCGCAAGGTCGCCCCCAGCCGCGTGCGCTCGATGACGAACCAGGTGCCAAAGCACACGGCGAGCGAAGCCACGATGACCCACGCCCGATAGATCGGCAGGATCATGAAGCCGAGATTGAAGACGCCCTGCAGCGACTCCGGCACGGGGTACGACTGGCCGGAGGAGCCGAACTGGTCGCGCATCAGACCCTCCGCGATCAGCGCCAGTCCGAACGTGAGCAGCAGCCCGTACAGCGGGTCGAGCTTGTAGAGATGGCGAAGCAGCAGGCGCTCGAGCACGATGCCGATCAGCGCCACGACCAGCGGCGAAAGGACCAGCGCGAACCAGTAGTTCACGCCGAACCATTGCAGGCTGAGGTAGGCGCCATAGGCACCGAGCATGTAGAAGGCGCCGTGCGCGAAGTTCACGACGCCCAGCAAGCCGAAGATCACCGCCAGGCCCAGGCTGAGCATGGCGTAGAACGCGCCGTTGACCAGGCCGAGCATGAGCTGGCCGAGGATCACCGGCAGCGGGTAGCCGAAGACTTCGGGCATGGTCGCGAGAATTCGTTGAAACACCGGGCGGGCACCGCGAACGGCGCCCGCCCCACGGGCATCACTTCTTGGCGAACGGGCACAGCCCGGTGATCGGCCCGTAGGCTTCTTCGCCGGACATCTCCTTCACGACCTTGTAGTAGTCCCAGGGATACTTCGATTCCTCGGGCTTCTTCACCTGCATCACGTATTGCGGGTGGATCATCAGGCCGTCGGCGCGAATGTAGCCGTCCTTCGCGAAGAAGTCGTGGACCTTCAACTTCTTCATCTCGGCCATGACCTTGTCCGAATCGGTCGTGCCGGCGGCCTTGACCGCCTTCAGGTAGTGCGTGACCGCCGAGTAGTAGGCCGCCTGGTTCATGGTCGGCTCTTTCTTCATGATCTCGAAATAGCGCTTGGCGAAGGCGCGCGTCTCGGGGTTCAGGTCCCAGTACCAGCCGGTGGTGAGGTACAGGCCCTGCGAGGTCTTCAGCCCGAGGCTGTGGATGTCGGTGATGAAAGCGAGCAGCGCCGCCGGCTTCATCGTCTTGGTGATGCCGAATTCCTGGGCCGCCTTCAGCGAGTTCGTGAAGTCACCGCCGGCATTGGCCAGCCCCAGCACCTGCGCGCCCGAGGCTTGCGCCTGCAGCAGGAACGAGGAGAAGTCCGAGGTGGACAGCGGCACACGCACTTCGCCGAGCGACTTGCCGCCGTTGGCCTCGACGACCTTCGTCGCCGCCGTGCGCAACTGCGTGCCGAAGGCATAGTCGGCCGTCAGGAAGAACCAGGTCTTGCCGCCGTTCTTGACGATGGTGGTCGCCGTGCCGTTGGCCAGGCCGGTGGTGTCGTAGGCGTAGTGCACGCTGTAGGGCGTGCAGTCCTGGTTGGTCAGCGAGGCACCGGCCGCGCCGATCGAGATGAACGGCACCTTCTTGGCGCCGGCCACCTTCGACATGGCGATGTTCACGCCGGTGTTGGAGCCGCCGAGGATCATGTTGACCCCGTTCTGGTCGGCCCACTCGCGGAACTTCGAGGCACCGATGTCAGGCTTGTTCTGGTGGTCGGCCGACAGGAATTCGATCTTCTTGCCGAGCACGCTGCCGCCGAAGTCGGCAATGGCCATCTTCGCGGCCTGCACGCCGCCTTCGCCGATCACGTCGGCATACAGCCCCGACATGTCGTCGATGTCGCCGATCACGACCTCGTTGCCGGCCGCGTGCGCCGCCGTGGCGCCGAAGGTGGCGGCCAGGGCCATGCCGAGAGCGGCGGAGAGAGCTTTGAGCTTGGGTTTCATGTGCACTCCTTGGTTGACGAAGACGCGGATCAGACTCCGAGATACTCGCGGAGCATGTCCATGTTGGCGGCCAGATCGGCCTGGGCAAACTGCTGCACGATGCGGCCGTGCTCCATGACATAGAAGCGATCGGCCAGCGGTGCGGCAAAACGGAAGTTCTGCTCCACCATCACGATGGTGTAGCCCTTGGTGCGCAGCATGCGGATCATCGCGGCCAGCGCCTGGACGATGACCGGCGCGAGGCCTTCGGAGATCTCGTCGAGCAGGAGCAGCCGCGCGCCGGTGCGCAGGATGCGCGCTACGGCCAGCATCTGCTGCTCGCCGCCGGACAGCCGCGTGCCCTGGCTGGTGCGGCGCTCGGCGAGGTTGGGGAACATGCCATAGATCTCGTCCAGACCCATGCCGCCGTTGCCGCCCTCGCCCACCTTGGGCGGCAGCAGGAGGTTCTCTTCGGCGGACAGGCCCGAGAAGATGCCGCGCTCTTCCGGGCAGTAACCCACGCCGAGTCGCGCCACACGATGCGGCGCGAACGAGATCGTCTCGGTGCCGCGCACGCGGATCGAGCCGCGTCGAGTGTCGACCAGGCCCATGATTGCCCGCATGGTCGTGGTGCGGCCGGCGCCGTTGCGTCCGAGCAGCGTCACCACTTCGCCTTCGCGCACGCTCAGGTCCACGCCATGCAGGATGTGCGATTCGCCGTACCAGGCCTGGAGGCCGGCGATCTCGAGCATCAGGGCGCCGGCGGACTGCCCCGGCGCTGCGACGCGTTCGGTGACCGTCACGCTCATCGGATTTCCCTTCGCGTGCAGCGGCCCTGCGCACTCATGCATGCGCCCCCGAGAGTTCGGCGTCCGCGCTGCCCATGTAGGCCTCGACGACGGCGGGATTGCCCGACACCTGGGCATACGAACCTTCGGCCAGCACCGTGCCGCGCGACAGGACGGTGATGGTGTCGCACAGGTCGGCCACGACATTCATGTTGTGCTCGACCATCAGGATCGTGCGCTGGGCGGACACCCGCTTGATGAGCGCCTTCACGCGGTCCACGTCCTCGTGGCCCATGCCCTGCGTGGGCTCGTCGAGCAGCATCAGCGCCGGCTCCATGGCCAGGGTGGTGGCGATCTCGAGCGCGCGCTTGCGTCCGTAGGCCAACTCCACCGTCATGCGCCCGGCGAAGGTGTCGAGGTCGACCTGGCGCAACAATTCCATCGCACGCTCGTCGAGCACGGACAGTGTCTTCTCGGCCTTCCAGAAATGAAAGCTCGTGCCGAGTTTTCGCTGCAGCGCGACACGCACGTTCTGCAGGACAGTGAGGTGCGGAAAGACGGCCGAGATCTGGAACGAGCGGATGATGCCGCGACCCGCGATGTGCTGCGGCGATTCGTTCGTGATGTCGGCGCCGTCGAACACGATGCGCCCGGCGCTGGGCGGCAGGAACTTGGTGAGCAGGTTGAAGCAGGTCGTCTTGCCCGCGCCGTTCGGCCCGATCAGCGCATGGATGCTGCCGCGGCGCACACGCAGGTTCACGCCGCTGACCGCGACGAATCCCTTGAATTCCTTGGTCAGGTCGTGCGTCTCGAGAATGATGTCGCTGCTCATCTCGATCGCCTCGCGGTCGTTCGGGCCGGCGCGGACTCGGCCGGCGCCCTGGCCGCCGCGCCACCCAGGCGCTGCGTCAGGGCGCGTGCCGCGCGAAGGGCGGCGTCGCGGTATTGCGCCGCGCCCTCGGCGCCCATGGCCGACTTGTTGGCACACAGCCCCAGCCCGGCGACGGCCTTGCCGCTGGCATCGAAGACCGGCGCGGCCACGCAGTACACGCCGGCGCGGATCTCCTCGTCGTCGATGCCGTAGCCGCGATGTCGGGTGGCTTCGAGCTCGCGCATCAGCCCGGCCATGCGGCGCGGCGGCAGCGTGTCCGTGCCGAAGCGATGCTTGACGTTGTCCTCGGGCTCGAACGCGAGTTGCGCCTTTCCCGACGCCGCCATGTGGGCGGGCAGGCGCATGCCCACGTTGAAGGCGATGCCCAGCGGACGGTCGCCGTTGAGCACGCCGATGTAGACCACTTCGGTGCCGCTCAGCACCGACAGCACGACCGTCTCGTCCGGCGGCGCCGACGGCCACAGGGCCTGGAATTCCTGCACCGGTCCCGTGCTCGACATGAACGATTCGGCCAGTACCATCACGCGCGGGCCGAGGCGGAATGCACCGTCGGCCTGGCGCTGCAGATAGCCGTGTTCCTGCAGCGTGATGCACAACGCGTGGACGCTGCTCTTGGGCAATGCGAGTTCGGAGGCCAGGCGCGCGAGGCTCATCGGGCCGCGCTGCGCGGCCAGAAGATCGAGCAATGCCATCGCGCGCTGGGCGGCCGGCACGCGAACGCCTTCGCCGACCGCGCGGGCGGGCCGGGCGCTCGATGCGGGACGGACGGGCATGTGGAATTGAGGGTCCAAGTTCTCTGTCCAGGGCACTGGCGGGCAATGGCGCTTTTGCGGGCGTTCCGGCCAAGCGATCCCGTGGTTCAGCAGGTTGAACGTGGTTCAACGGGTCGGACACGAGTATAGGAACGACCGAGACGCTGCAAAGCCCTCTAGCGCCGCAGTCAGAGAAAGTACCGACAGGGTTTGCCCATGTTCAGGCGAATGGCGCACGTCTGCCGTCGCCGGGCCGGCGTCAAGAGGGATGAACCCACCGGCCTGTCGGCGCAACCCATGTCTGCCGGCCGGCGACATCGCCGTGCCGCGATGCCGGTCGACCGACCGCCATTCACGACCGAGGAGCACTCGCCATGCATCTGGACCTTCGCCGCGGACACTGGCCGCTCCACATGATCAGCATCGCCGCGGCGATCTCGGTCGTCGTGCTCGAGCTGGCAGTCACAACCGTCGGCCGCCATGAGGCTTCTCATGCCGAACGGACCCGCACGGTGGCCGTCACGATGGCCGGCGACGCGCGGCCTGCCTCGAAGTCGCAGCAACTGACGGGAATCGCGCGCGCATCGGCACGAGCGTCCGATCGCGACGATCCCGATTCGCTGTGAGGCGGCAAGAGAGCCGACCGCGCGGCGAGCCGGTGACGCTCAGTCGCGCGAGGCGAACACCATGTTGGCGCGCAGGGCGAGCAGCGTGCACGCGCAGCCCGACAACAGGTAGATGCTGACCGCCAGCAGGCCGAAGCGCGCCGACAGCGCGAGCGCCACCAGGGGCGCAAAGGCCGCCCCGACCAGCCAGGCCAGATCGGCCGTCAGCGCCGCGCCCGTATAGCGCAGCCGCGGCAGGAAGTTCGAGGTCACCGCCCCGGCCGCCTGGCCGTAGGACAGGCCCAGCAGCGCGAAGCCCACGAGGATGAAAAGGGCCTGTCCGACCGTGCCGCCGCCGAGCAGGACCGGAGCGAACAGGCTGAACGCGGCGATCAGCAGCGCCAATAGGCCCAGCGTGCGGCGCCTCGGCGCGCTCGTTCGAGCGCCGCGGCTACTCGGTGCTGCGGGCAGCCGACACGGAGGAGGTGCGCGCCCTGCTCGCAAACCACCGCCCCGGCTACGCGGTGGTGGACCTCAAGCTCGCCGGCGGCGCCTCCGGACTCGCCTGCGTGCAGATCCTGCATTCGCACGATGAAGACATGGTCATCGTCGTGCTCACCGGCTACGCGAGCGGCGCACGCTGGCGCGCAAGCTGGACAAGCAGCGCGTGAAGTGAACTCCTGGGAGCCGAGAGCTCAAGCCGAGCTCCGGCGCACAGCGGCTACGTTCTGCTCGAGGGCCTTGCTCGCGATCAGGAACGTGGCGGCATTCCAGCTCTGCCCGCCCATGCCTGCCGGCTTCAGCGTGCGGCCGTGGAACCATTCGGTGAAGCGCCAGTTGTCGAGCCGGTTGACCTGGGCGAGCTTGGCCAGTTCCGCGGCCGCGAGGTCGTGCATGCCCATCTGCGCGAGCGCCATCACCCAGTAGCCTCCGACGAAAGGCCAGATGCCCCCGTTGTGGTACTGGTACGGATGATTCTGCTTGTGCCGGTTCATGTACATCCGCCAGAACGGATCGTCGACGCCCATCGGGTGGGTGACCACACGCACCGGATAGGGTTCGGCCACGCGCGCCGCAAGCATGGCGCGCACGATCTGGTGGGCCATCGCATCGCCGGCGAGCCCGAACAGGATCGCCAGCAGATTGCCGAACACATCGCCCTCGTGGCCGACGAAGCTGAAGTTGACGAAGCTGATGTACAGCCCGGAGCCGCGCCGGCCGCGCCGCGCGAAATGGCGCATCAGGCGGCTGCGCCGGTACTCGGGCATCTCGCGGCGAAAGGGGTCGAAGACTTCGTTGAACTGAGTGAACGTGGCCTCCGGTCGGGCCAGGCCGTAGAGCCGCTTGACCCGGAACCACAGCGCATTCGTGTAGAGGACGAAGCCCGAACGCGGCATGATGTCGGCCCAGTCGCTGGCCTCGTTCTGCTGCAGCAGGAAGAACCTCTGGTGCTCCTGGGCAAGCAGCCACTGCAGCGCGAGCCGGACCTGCGTCGACCAGCGATCGGCGAGCCCGGGCTCGGCACCCACCCGGCATACATGCTCGACGGCGATGAGCCACCACAGGGTCGCATCGATGCAGCCGAGATACCAGAAGTCCACGTCCTCGCCGGTCGGGTCGACATATTTCGGGATCTGTCCGTTGGGCGCCTGCGCCTGCGCCAGCGCATCGAGGCTGGCGATGGCGCCGCGCTCGAGCGCGGCATCGCCGCTGCCGGCCATGGCCAGCGCGCAGATCGCCGCGTCGCGGCCGAAGATGCGCGTGTAGCTGCGGGCTTCGGACGCCGGGCTGCGGGTCGCCGCGAGAATGCCCTGCGGCGTGAGGTTGCGCTGCAGCAGTTGCAGCGATCGGGACGTGCCCTGTGCGATCAGGGCGTCGTCACCTGTGGAAGACGTCATCGGATCCTTTCGCGATCTGAGCGCGTTGAGCGTTGGGCCGTTGAGTGTTGAGTGTTGAGCGTTGAGCGTGCGGTGGGCACCGGGCAGCGGCGACGGCGCCAGTGTAGGGATTGCGCGCGCCGCGCAGCAGAACTTCAGGGCGCGCGGTGGGGTCGCGTGAGCAATGCGAGCGAACGGGCGCGCAACGCGAATGTGTCGGCCGCGCCGAGCGGCATCGCACGCGCCACGCCACCTTCCTGCGCGGTGTCGATCAGCGGTTGCCAGGCCACCCCGTGGGCCGCGGGCACGGCGAAGGCGACGTCGGTTTCGCCGGCATTGAACAGCACCAGGAAGTCGTCGTCCTCCAGCGGCCTGCCGTGCCGCCCCACGTCGCCGAGGCCGGCGCCCGAGAGGTACATGCCCAGGCAGCGCGCATGCTCGTGCTCCCACTGCTCGGTGCTCATCTCCTGGCCGTCCGGCCGAAGCCACAGCACGTCCTTGAGCTGGCTGCCATGCAAGGGCCGGCCGGCGAAGAAGTCGCGCCGCCGGAAGCTCGGGTGAGCGTGCCGCAGCGAGATCAGGCGTTGGACGAAATCATGCAACGCCTCGCGCTCGGGCGTCATCGTCCAGTCGACCCAGTTGATGTCGTTGTCCTGGCAGTAGGCGTTGTTGTTGCCCTGCTGCGTGCGGCCGATCTCGTCGCCCATGAGCAGCATCGGCACCCCTTGCGAGAGCAGGAGCGTCGCGAGGAGATTGCGCTTCTGCTGTTCGCGCAGCGCATTGATGCGCGGGTCGTCCGTCGGGCCTTCGGCACCGCAGTTCCACGACAGGTTGTGGTTGTGTCCGTCGCGATTGGCTTCGCGGTTGGCGAGGTTGTGCTTGTCGTTGTACGAGACGAGATCGTTCAGCGTGAAGCCGTCGTGCGCGGTCACGTAGTTGATGCTCGCGTGCGGGCGGCGGCCCGAGCGCCCGTAGAGGTCCGACGAGCCGGTGAGCCGGCGGGCGAATTCGCCGATCACGCCGCCGTCGCCTTTCCAGTAGGCGCGCATGCCGTCGCGGTAGCGGTCGTTCCATTCGGCCCAGCCCAGCGGAAAGTTGCCGACCTGGTAGCCGCCATGGCCGAGGTCCCAGGGCTCGGCGATGAGCTTGACGGTGTTGAGCGTGGGGTCCTGGCGGATCACGTCGAAGAAGCCGCCGAAATGGTTCACGTGGCCGCTCTCGCGCGCGAGAGCGGAGGCGAGGTCGAAGCGAAAGCCGTCGACGTGCATCTCCTCGACCCAGTAGCGCAGCGAGTCCATGACCATCTGCAAGGCGCGCGGATGCTCGAGGTTGACGGTGTTGCCGCAACCGGTGAAGTCGTCGTAGTAGCGACGGTCCCCGCCGCGCAGGATGTAGTACGACACGTTGTCGATCCCGCGCAGCGACAGGGTCGGGCCGATGTGGCTGCCCTCGCAGGTGTGGTTGTAGACGACGTCGAGCAGGACTTCGATGCCCGCGCTGTGCAGCGTCTTCACCATGGTCTTGAATTCCTTCACCTTGCGCGAGTGCGCGTAGCGCATCTCGGGGGCGAAGAAGCCGAGCGTGTTGTAGCCCCAGTGATTGCGCAGGCCTTCCTCGGCCAGGTGGCGTTCGTCGATGAAGGCGTGCACCGGCATCAGCTCGACCGTCGTGACGCCCAGCCGCTTGAGATACGTGACGATGGGCGCCGAGCCCAGGGCGGCATAGCTGCCGCGCATGGCCGGCGGCACGTCCGGATGGCGCATCGTGAAGCTGCGCACGTGCATCTCGTAGACGACCATGTCGTGCCACGGCACGTCCGGCCGGCGATCGTCGCCCCAGGTGAACGCGGGTTCCAGGACTCGGCACTTGGGAACGTAGGGAGCGCTCTCGCGGCGGTCGAAGCTGAGGTCGCCCTTCTTGTGGCCGATGGTGAAGCCGTAGAGCGCATCGTTCCAGCGCAGCGAACCGACGAAGTCGCGCGCGTAGGGATCGATCAGCAGCTTGTGGTGGTTGAAGCGGTGACCTTCCTCGGGCTTGTAGGGCCCGTGCACCACATAGCCGTACGCCTGCCCCGGCCGCGCTTCGGGCAGGTAGCAGTGCCAGACGTGATCCGTGCGCTCACGCAACTCGATGCGCTGGAGTTCATGCTGGCCCTGCGCGTCGAACAGGCACAGCTCCACGCGTTCGGCGTGCTCCGAAAAGAGCGCGAAGTTGACGCCCTCGCCATCCCAGGTGGCGCCACGCGGATGCGGCCGTCCGGGCCAGACGGAAGTGATGGTGGCTTGGTTGATCAAGGAGCGGTGCGCAGGCGAAGCGGATTCATGGCTGCGCATTGTGCGACAGCATCGCCCGTCCCGCAGGGCGCCGCATCAGGGCCGGCGATTCTCCTTGGAGGTCGGCCACCACTGTTCGAGGCGTGCCGCTGCCCACTCGCGCCCGCCCAGTCCGAAGGCGAGCGCCATGGCAAGCACCACGCCGCCCAGCACGATCAGGAAGGCATTGACGAGGAAGGCGCCGCCGATGTCCATCTCGTCGAAGGCGATCATGATCACGAAGGCCATGATCGCGTAGCGCGCGAGCGTGCCCAGCGGGACGGCGTCGCGCACCCCGATGCCTCGGCAGTAGGTCACCACCGCATTGCCGACGAATCGCGCGAAGTAGGTCCCGAAGGCCAGGATGAGCAGCGCCACGATCACCCGCGGCACGAAGAACATCACGCGCCCGAGCAGCTCGGTGACGTAGGTGAGTCCCAGGCTGTTGAAGGCCACGATCAGCGCGGCAAGGATGACCACCCAGTAGACCAGCACGCCGAACAGCCAGGTGGTGTCGAAATCCGCGCCGCCGCGCTGCAGGAAGCCGTCCATGCCCGAGCGCTGCGTGACGATGTGGAAATTGATCGCGCGCAATCCCTTCTCGAGCGCGAAGCGCACGCCCTTGGCGAGCAGGAAGCCCGCCAGCAGCACGAGCGCGGCCAGTCCGAGCTTGGGGAGGAAGGCTCCGATCTGCAGCAGGAATGCCCGCGCCGGTTCGAGCATCACGTCGACTTTGTCCATGGGATCTCCTCGTGTTGGCGCGACTCAGGCATGACCCATCAGGCCGAGGATGCCCTGCAAGGGGATGCGCACCCAGTCCGGTCGATTGTCGAGTTCGTAGCGCAGCTCGTACAGCGCCTTCTGCAGCTCGAACAGACCGAGCAGGCCCTCGCCGGGCTCGAGCTCCGCGGCCAGCACCGAGCCCTGGGTGCGCTCGCGGTAGGCGTGCAGGAATGCAGCCCGTGCCTGAACCTCCCATTCCTGCGCCATCGGCGACAGCGCGGCGGTGTCGTCGTCGGTGTGGGCCACGGTGCGCACGCCATTGGCGCGCGCATAGCCGAACGATCGCAGCATGCCGGCCACGTCGCGCAAGGGCGAGCGCTTGGTGCGCCGGTCCTCGAAGCTTCGTCCCGGCTCGCCTTCGAAGTCGATGATGATGAAGTCGTTCTTGGCGACCAGCACCTGTGCGAGATGGTAGTCGCCGTGGGTGCGCGTCTTCAGCAGCGCGGCCGCCGACGCCGCGAATTGCGTGATGCGCCGCTCGATGCCCGCCCGCATCGCCAGCAGCGCGCCGGCCTCCGTGGCGGCCGGTCCCTGGAGCCGATCCTGCGCGGCCTGCAGCATGTCCAGGGTCCGCGATGCCTCTTCCGTCACGGCGCGCAGATCGGCCTGCATGTCCGCATCGGCAAGCGGCTCCGGCTCGAAGGCAGGGTCGCCGCTGCTCGTCGCGAAGGCCAGGTGCATCTCGGCGGTGCGCGTGCCCAGCGTGCGCATGAGTTCAAGGTAGGCGCCATGCACGTCATGGGGCATCGGCTCCACGCTGTGACGTGCCTGCTCGAAGAAGCGCACGAGGTAGTCCTGCGTGTAAGCCCATCCGTCGCCCTGGTTGGACACGTAGGCCTGCGACACGGCGAGCGTGGTCACCGCGCCGTCGTTCGCCCGGTGTTCGAGCACGCCGGCCACCTGCACGCAGTTGGGGAACTTCGCCACCTCGGTGAGAAAGCGGCCGATTTCGTATTCGGGGTTGACCCCCGTGCGCAGGCGCCGGTATCCCTTCAGGAAGAGGCGATCACCCAGCGTGACCAGCGTGTTGCTGCTTTGGGCCTTGGGCCGTGCGACCGGCAGCGCGGCGGGATCGTCGCCGGCGATCTCGGCGAATGCGGAGGTGTGCGTGAAGCACAGCTTGCCCGAGGCGGTCGGGATCTCGCGGTCGGCCGCCATGGCCAGCACTACCGCGCGACAGAACAGCTCGTCGGCGAAGGCATCGCCCATCACGCCCACGTTGGCCTGCTGGCGCACGCGCGCGACGGCCGAGGCGGCCAGCGTGCGTGCACGCTCTTCGTCGGTGTCGTCCCACGCCATCGCCAGCGGCGCGAAGTAGCGTGCCGTGTCGGTGCCCCCTTCCACGTCGAGCAGCGCGAGCAGCCAGCCATTGGACGCACCTTCTTCCCACATGGCCTGATCGACGATGCGCGCGCGCTGGATCGGCTCGCCCTTGGCCGCATACCAGCGCTGCGCCTCGATGTAGCGCGGCAGCGTGTCGTTCTCGAACTGTGCGCGCGTCTTGACCGCCATGCCGATTCGCCACGGCACGACATGGTCGCGGAACAGGCTGTTCCATCCGTCGAAGAGCACCAGCACCGGCCGGTCTTCGGCGGGCAGGTATTCCTCGTGCCAGCTCGGCACCTCGACGTCGGTGGCAAGCCGGAACCAGTAGAAGCCGTGCGCCGGCAAGGTCAGCAGGTAGGGCAGGTCGCCGATCGGCGGAAACGCGGCGCGCCCGAGCATCTCGACCGGCACGCGCGCCTTGAAGCGTCCGAGATTCAGCGCCACCGGCTGCGCCGAGCGCGCCAGGTTGGCCACGCACAGGATGGCCTCGTCACCCAATTCGCGCAGGTAGGCCAGCACCTTGCGATTGCCCGGCGACAGGAACACGAGCTGACCACGGCCGAAGGCGCGGTGGGTGTTGCGCGTGGCGAGCATGCGCCGCATCCAGTGCAGCAATGACGACGGGTCGCGCAGCTGCGCCTCGACGTTGACCGCCTCGTAGCCGTAGATCGGGTCCATGATGGGCGGCAGGTACAGGCGCTGCGGATCGGCGCGCGAGAAGCCGGCGTTGCGGTCCGGGCTCCATTGCATGGGCGTGCGCACGCCGTTGCGGTCGCCGATGAACACGTTGTCGCCCATGCCCAGCTCGTCACCGTAGTAGATGATGGGCGAGCCGGGCATCGACAGCAGCAGGCTGTTCATCAGCTTGATGCGGTCCATGTCGTTTTCCATCAGCGGTGCGAGCCGCCGGCGGATCCCGAGGTTGATGCGCGCACGCGGGTCCGACGCGTACGTGTTGTACATGTAGTCGCGTTCCTTGCTCGTCACCATCTCGAGCGTGAGCTCGTCGTGGTTGCGCAGGAAGATGGCCCACTGGCAGGTGTCGGGGATCTCCGGCGTCTGCTTCATGATCTCGACGACCGGAAAGCGATCTTCCTGCGCGATGGCCATGTAGATGCGCGGCATCAGCGGGAAGTGGTACGCGGCGTGGCATTCGTCGCCGTCGCCGAAGTAGTCGCGCACGTCCTCGGGCCACTGGTTGGCCTCGGCGAGCAGGAAGCGGTTCTTGTAGCTCGCGTCGATGGCCGCGCGAAGCTGCTTGATGATGGCGTGCGTCTCCGGCAGGTTCTCGTTGTTGGTGCCTTCGCGTTCGATGAGGTAGGGAATCGCGTCCAGCCGGAAACCGTCCACGCCCATGTCGAGCCAGAACCTCATGGTCCGGAACACCGCCTCCAGCACGGCCGGATTGTCGAAGTTCAGGTCGGGCTGGTGGCTGAAGAAGCGATGCCAGAAATACGCCTTGGCCACCGGGTCCCAGGTCCAGTTGGAGGTCTCGGTGTCGGTGAAGATGATGCGCGTGCCCTTGTACTTCTCCTCGGAGTCGCTCCAGACGTAGAACTCCCGCTCGGGCGATCCAGGCGGCGCGCGCCGCGCCGCCTGGAACCACGGATGCTGGTCGGACGTGTGGTTGATGACGAGCTCGGTGATGACTTTCAGGTCGCGGCGGTGCGCCTCGCGCAGCATCAGGCGGAAGTCGTCGAGCGTGCCGTACTGCGCGTTGACCTCGTCGTAATTGGCGATGTCGTAGCCGTCGTCCTTCAGCGGCGACGGGTAGAAGGGCATGAACCAGATCGTGTTGACCCCGAGGTCCTTCACGTAGTCGAGCTTGGCCGCCACGCCCTTGAAGTCGCCCATGCCGTCGTCGTTGGAGTCGAAGAAGGCCTTGACGTTGAGCTGGTAGATGACCGCGTCCTTGTACCAGAGGGCCGCATCGTCTTCCGGAACGGTGGCGCCTTGTTCGGCTTCTTCGAGGTGGGGCGTGCGGGGTGCGTTCATCGTCGGTCCGATTGGGTGGGATGGCATCGTGGGCCGTCCGATCGATCAGGCTCCCCTAGAGAAAATAGTCGAAGTCCTGTTCGCTGCGGACCCTCTTGCGCAGCCGGAAGACATGGGCCGGCGAGCGCGCGGGGTCCAGCATGACGAAATTGCGCGTACCTTGCCACAGGAACCGCTGATCGCTCAACAGGTCATGCACTTGGTACTGGCGGTCGCCCTCGATGCCGAGCCAGGCCGCATCCAGCTCGATCCAGGTGGACTGGGCGTGGTGCGGATCGAGATTGACGACGGTGAGGATGACGTTGGCGCCGTCGTCGGTGCGCTTGGCGTAGGCGATGACCTGCTCGTTGTCGGTGGCGAGGAAGCGCAGTTGCCAGTCGGCCTGCAGCGCGGGGTTCTCGCGGCGGATGCGGTTCATGCGGGCGATGAACTCGCGCAGGCTGTCAGGATGGTCCAGGTCCCAGTGCCGCAGTTCGTACTTCTCGGAATGAAGGTATTCCTCGCTGCCGGGTTGCCGCGGCTCGTGCTCGATCAGCTCGTAGGCGGGGCCGTAGATGCCGTAGTTCGCGCTCAGCGTGGCCGCCAGCACGAGTCGCTGCATGAAGACCGGGCGCAAGCCCGAATGCAGGTGCTCGTTGAGGATGTCGGGGGTGTTGGGCCACACATTGGGCCGGAAGTATTCGCGCCCCGGTCCCTGCGCCAGTTCAGTGAAGTACTCGACCAGTTCCTGCTTCGTATTGCGCCAGGTGAAGTACGTGTACGACTGCGTGTAGCCGAGCTTGGCCAGGCGATGCATCACCTTGGGACGCGTGAAGGCTTCGGCCAGGAAGACCAGCGCCGGGATGATCCCGCTTGAGCTCGCCGATCGCCCATTCCCAGAACGCGAAGGACTTGGTGTGCGGGTTGTCCACCCGGAACACGCGCACGCCCTCGCCGATCCAGAACTCGAACACGCTCTTGAGCTCGGCCCAGAGCCCCTGCCAGTCGTCGCTCTCGAAGTTGAAGGGGTAGATGTCCTGGTACTTCTTGGGCGGGTTCTCGGCGTACTGCACGGTGCCGTCGGGCCGCCACCGGAACCACGACGGATGTTCCTTCACGTACGGGTGGTCGGGCGCGCACTGGAAGGCGATGTCCAGCGCGATGTCGATGCCCATGTCGCTCGCGCGCGCCACCAGGCTGCGGAAGTCCTCGAGCGTGCCGAGTTCGGGGAGGATGCTCTTGTGCCCGCCCTCGTCGGAGCCGATGGCCCAGGGGCTGCCGACGTCGCCCGGCTGGGCGTCCAGCGCATTGTCGCGGCCCTTTCGCTTGACGCGCCCGATCGGATGGATCGGCGGGAAGTAGAGCACGTCGAACCCCATCCCCGCCACGTACGGCAGCCTGGCCTCGACGTCGCGGAACGTGCCATGGCGACCGGGCTCACCCGAGGCCGAACGGGGGAACAGCTCGTACCAGGTGCTGAAGCGGGCCCGGTCGCGGTCGGCCACGAGCGGGAGTTCCACCGCGAAGTTCGCCGCCATGGTTCGATCCGGATAACGGTCGGCGAAGACCGCGAGCGACTCGTCCATCGCCAGGGCCTTGAGCGAGTCGGCGTCGGCCTCGGCAGCCGCCTGCCTGGCCAGCTTCGCGCTCCAGTCCTTCAGCGCCTTCTGGTCCGCGCCCTTGGCGCGCGCCGCGGCATCCGCGACGATCCCGGCACCGACGGTCGCGGCGATGCGGATGTCCTCCGCGTCGACCCGGCGCCGCATGTCGTGGCGCCACGAACGGAAGTGATCCACCCACGCGGTCACGGTATACCGATAGCGCCCCGGCGCCGGTGGCGTGAAGCTGGCGAACCATTCGTCGTTGTAGCGAAGGGCCATCTCCACTTCCTGCCAGGCCGCCTCGTCGTCGGCGCGCCAGCACAGCATCACGCGCAGCACGTCGTGGCCGTCGGTGAAGCAGTTGGCCTGGATCCGCACCGGCTCGCCGGCGATTCGCTTGACGGGGAATCGCCCGCCGTCCACGCACGGCAGCACGGCATCGACCACCGCACGAACGCGGCCGTCGGACATGGGGGCGGAGGGCGATCGTTGCTTAGCCTTGGCCATTCTTCTTGTCGGGTTTCAGCACCAGGGTGGACAGGGGCGGCAGTGACAGGGTCAGCGACTGCCGTCGTCCCTGCGCAGCCAGCGGCACGGTCTCGACGCCGCCGATGTTGCCCCAGCCGGAGCCGCCATAGTCGTGCGCGTCGGTGTTGAGCAGCTCCACCCAGCGCCCCTTGCGCGGCACGCCCAGGACATGGTTCTGCCTCGGCACGGGCGTGAGGTTGCAGGCCACGAGCAGCGGATCGCCGTTGCGCGCCTTGCGCAGGAAAGCGATGACCGTGGCGTCCACATCGCGGTTGTCCACCCACTCGAAACCCTCGGGCGTGAAATCCAGTTCGTACAGCGCGGGCTCGCTGCGCATCATGCGGTTGAGCTGGGCCACGAGCCTTTGCACGCCCGCATGCAGCGGCGTGGCCGCCTGCGCCCAGTCGAGTTCGCCCTCGTGGGCCCATTCCCGGCGCTGGCCGAACTCGCCGCCCATGAACAGCAGCTTCTTGCCCGGATGGGTCCACATGAAGCCGAGCAAGGTCCGCAGGTTGGCGAACTGCTGCCATTCGTCGCCGGGCATGCGCGTGAGCAGCGAGCCCTTGCCGTAGACCACCTCGTCGTGCGACAGCGGCAGCACGAAGTTCTCGTTGAATGCATAGACCAGCGAGAACGTGAGCTTGTCGAGATGGTGCCGCCGGTGGATCGGGTCTTCCTTCATGAAGGCCAGCGTGTCGTGCATCCAGCCCATGTTCCATTTGAGCCCGAAGCCCAGGCCGCCCATCGTCGTCGGACGCGAGACCATCGGCCACGCGGTCGATTCCTCGGCGACGCTCATGGTGTCGGGGTGCTCGCGGTAGACCGCCTCGTTGAGCTTGCGCAGGAACTCGATGGCCTCGAGGTTCTCCTTGCCCCCGTGGCGGTTGGGAATCCACTCGCCCTCCTTGCGCGCATAGTCGAGGTAGAGCATGGACGCCACCGCATCCACCCGAATCCCGTCCAGGTGGTAGCGGTCGAGCCAGAACATGGCCGAGGACAGCAGGAAGCTGCGCACCTCGTTGCGGCCGTAATTGAAGATGGCCGAATTCCATTCCGGGTGAAAGCCCTGGCGCGGGTCGGCATGCTCGTACAGGTGCGTGCCGTCGAATTCGTACAGGCCGTGCGGGTCGTTCGGGAAGTGCGACGGGACCCAGTCGAGCAGCACCCCGATCCCGCGCTGGTGCATCTGGTCTACGAAGGCCATGAAGTCCTGCGGCGTGCCATAGCGAGCGGTCGGCGAAAAGTAGCCGGTGGTCTGGTAGCCCCAGGAGCCGTAGAACGGGTGCTCCGTGACGGGCATGAGCTCGACGTGCGTGAAGCCCAGGTCGGTCAGGTAATCGCCGAGGCTCCTGGCCAGTTCGCGCCAACCGAGGAATTGGCCGTCGTGGCGGCGCCAGGAGCCGACATGGCATTCGTAGATCGAGACCGGCGCATCCAGTGCGTTCTTCTCGGCGCGCGTGCGCATCCAGCCGTCGTCCTGCCAATCGTAGGCCAGCGACCACACGCGCGAGGCCGTGGCCGGCGGTGTCTCGCCATAGAACGCCACCGGGTCCGCCTTGTCCAGCGAGCGGCCGTCCTGCGTGACGATGCGGTACTTGTACGACTGGCCCGGCTGTGCATGAGGCGCCTGGCCTTCCCACACGCCGCTGCCGTCGTAGCGCGGATGCAGCGCGTCGGCATCGGAGGACCAGCCGTTCCATGCGCCGATCACCGATACCGAGCGTGCGTTCGGCGCCCACACGGCAAAGCGTGCACCCTGCCCGTCTTCGGCCGGATGACAGCCGAGATTCTCGAACAGGTGGGAGTGAGTGCCTTCTCGGAAGAGGTGGATGTCTTGTTCGCTGAACACGGGGGTGCGCCGTTCGTAGGGGCGAAAAGTTCCCGGAAACCGTAACACGGTCCTTGCGGACTCGCCGATTAACGCTGTCGCCAGCGTTGTTCCATTTGACGTTGCGAAGGGGAATGCCTTACCGTGCGCGATGGTCCGCGTGCAGCGGCAGTATGCTCGCCGCCATGCAAGACGTCCTCACGGTATCGCAGCTGTCGAAGACCTATGCGTCGGGCTTTTCCGCGCTCAGGCACATCGATCTCACCGTCCGCCGCGGCGAGATCTTCGCCTTGCTCGGCCCGAACGGTGCAGGCAAGACCACGCTCATCAGCATCATCTGCGGCATCGTCAACCCGAGCTCGGGCACCGTCATGGTCGCAGGACACGACATCCTGCGCGAATATCGTGCAGCACGCGCGCAGATCGGCCTGGTGCCTCAGGAGCTCACCACCGATGCGTTCGAAACGGTGTGGAATGCCGTCTCGTTCAGTCGCGGCCTGTTCGGCAAATCAGCCAATCCGGCGCACATCGAGAAGACGCTCAAGGCGCTGTCGCTCTGGGACAAGCGCAACAACAAGATCATCACGCTGTCCGGCGGCATGAAGCGCAGGCTGCTGATCGCCAAGGCGCTGTCGCACGAGCCGCAGATCCTGTTCCTCGACGAGCCGACCGCCGGCGTCGACGTGGAACTGCGCCGCGACATGTGGGCCCTGGTGCGCGAACTTCGCGCCACGGGCGTCACCATCATCCTCACCACGCACTACATCGAGGAGGCCGAGGAGATGGCCGACCGCATCGGCGTGATCAGCAAGGGCGAGCTGATCCTGGTGCAGGACAAGCGAGAGCTCATGCGCCAGCTCGGCAAGAAGGAGCTGACGCTGCAGCTCGAACAGCCGCTGTCCGAACTGCCGCCCGCGCTCGCGGGCTACGGCCTCGCGCTGTCCTCCGGCGGCCAGGACCTCACCTACACCTACGACGCGCACGGCGCGCGCATCGGCATCGCCGCACTGCTCAAGGACCTGACCGACGCCGGCATTCGCTTCAAGGACCTGCACACCACGCAAAGTTCGCTCGAAGACATCTTCGTCAGTCTCGTGAAGGACGCCCGATGAACCTCCATGCCGTGCGGGCCATCTATCGTTTCGAGATGGCGCGGACCCGCCGCACCCTGATGCAGAGCATCATCTCGCCGGTGGTGTCGACCTCGCTCTACTTCGTCGTGTTCGGCGCGGCCATCGGTTCGCGCATTCCGCGCGTCGGCGACATCAGCTACGGTGCATTCATCGTGCCGGGGCTCGTGATGCTGTCGCTGCTCACGCAAAGCATCTCCAATGCCTCGTTCGGCATCTACTTTCCGAAGTTCACCGGCACGATCTACGAACTCCTGTCCGCGCCGGTGTCCACCTTCGAGATCGTGCTCAGCTACGTGGGCGCCGCGGCGTCCAAGTCGATGGTGCTGGGCCTGATCATCCTCGCCACCGCGCGGCTGTTCGTGCCCTTGCATGTCCTGCACCCGGTCTGGATGGTGATCTTCCTGGTGCTCACGGCGGTCACGTTCAGCCTGGTCGGGTTCATCATCGGCATCTGGGCCGACGGCTTCGAGAAGCTGCAACTCGTGCCGCTGCTGATCGTGACCCCGTTGACCTTCCTGGGCGGCAGCTTCTACTCGATCAACATGCTGCCGCCGTTCTGGCAGACCGTCGCGCTGTTCAATCCGGTGGTCTACCTGATCAGCGGCTTTCGCTGGAGCTTCTACGGCCTGGCAGACGTGCACGTGGGCGTGAGCCTGGGAATGACCCTGGCGTTCCTCGCGATCGCACTGACGATCGTGGCGTGGATCTTCAAGACGGGGTACCGTCTGAAGGCCTGAAGATTGGACGGTCTGCATGGGCGCGCGGATTGCTGCGCGACAACCCCACGGGCGCCGTGCCCGGCTTTTCCTGCGGAGGTTCTGTCATGGACGACAAGACGATCCTGGAGCACATCAACGACCTCGTCGAAGAGGAGCAGCGCCTGCGCAACGATCCGGCCCGCCCGGAAGAGCACGCCCAGCGACTCGCACACGTCGCCGAGCAACTCGACCAATGCTGGGACCTCCTGCGCCAACGCCGCGCCCGGCGCGAATTCGACCAGGACCCCGATGCCGCGAAGGAGCGCAGCCCGGGCACGGTCGAGAACTACACCGGGTAGAGGCCGGCCCGCCTGCGAAAGACCAGCAGGAGGTTGTTGGCGGGCATCGCGATGCGCCGATCGGCATCGAAGCCGACCTGGGCCGCCTCGCGCTCGACGTCGGCATATCGGCGCAATCCCCAGTCGGGATCGCGCGAGCGCAGATCGCGGTCGAAGGCCTGGTTGCTCGGTGCGGTGGGAATGCCGTCTTCGATGAAGGGGCCATAAAGGACGAGCAACCCGCCCGGGCCGAGCGCGTCGGCCGCGCCGCGCATCAATGCCGGGCAGGTCGCCCAGGGCGAGATGTGCAGCATGTTGGCGCAGTAGAGAGCGTCGAAGCCGCCTCGCTGCAGGGGCCAGTCCGGCGACAGCACGTCGATGACGATGGCGGGCTGCACGTTCGGCAGCCCCGCGCAGCGGGCATCGATGGCCGGCAAGTCACGCGGATCAGCGTCGCTCGGCTGCCAGGTCCATGCGCTGCGGCTGGCCGCGAAGTGCGCGGCATGCTGTCCGGTGCCGGCGGCGATTTCGAGCACCGCCGCCGCGCGTGGCAGGACCTGCGACAGCGCATCCAGGATGACATCCTTGTTGCGCTCGGCGGCCGGGCTGAACGGAAGCTGCGCGTCCGTCATGTCGCCGCCTCCTCGGCCTCGATGGACAAGTCGACGCGGGAACAGCCGCCCACCTGCGTCAGCGCCCGCACGCGCAGCGGATGGCCGACGTCGGCCTCGCAACGGCAGTGGTAGTCGAGCGAATCGGTGTGGCCCGGATTGCTGGTGGAAATGCGGCGCGTCCATTGGCGTGCGCCATCGATCTCGACCGTCATCGCGTGCCACGGGTTCGTCGATGCTTCCCCTGCCCGCACGACGAAGCGAACGTCGATCTCGAACACCCGCGCCCGCTGCGAGCTGGGCGGGATGCGAAGGACGAGGACGTCGGCCGTGCCGCCATGGGCAGACCAGCGCTCGGGCGTGTGGCCCGCGGGCGCCGGACTTCCGGGCGCGCGGTTTCCGGACGCGTGGCGACCGGGCTGTGCGGTTGTGTGGTGCGAGGACATCGGCTTCAAGGGGTGAGCGGTGCAGCCAGCGTACCGCGGCAGCGCCGCGCCCGGCAGCGGTACGGGTAATCGGCCGGATCGTTGTCGCCAACGTCCAGGCCATGGTCGAGGAACAGCTCGCCGCCGCGCGGGATGTGACGCAGTGTCTCGACCTCGACCTGCAGTGGCCCGCGCTCGCTTGTCCGCCAACCCAGGGCCGGCCCGGCACCACACAATGACGCCCATGCAAGAGTTCGACATCGCGATCTTCGGAGCCGGCATCGCCGGCGCTTCGCTGGCCTACCAAGTGGCCGGCATGCGCAGCGTGGTGCTGGTCGAGCGGGAAGCGCAAGCCGGCATGCATTCGACGGGGCGCTCGGCGGCCATGTTCATGGAGAGCTACGGGCCGCCGGCGGCGCGCGCGCTGACCCGCGCCAGCCGGGCGTTCTACGAGCATCCGCCGGAGGGCTTCGCGTCATCGCCGCTGCTCGTCCCTCGCGGCGCGTTGTACGTGGCCGCCTCGGGGCAGGCCGCACTGCTCTCGAAGATGCGCGACGAACTGCGCGCCACCAGCACGGTGATCGACGAGTTGGACAGTGCTCAGGCGCTCGACCGGGTCCCCTGCCTTCGCCGGGAGCGCCTGCTGGGCGCCTTGTACGAAGCCGATGCGCGCGACCTCGACGTGCATGCGTTGCACCAGGGCTTCCTGAGCGGCGCACGCCGGGCTGGGGGCGAGCTTCGGCTCGGCGCCACACTGCAGGCCGCCAAGAGACGCGACGACGCCTGGGAGCTCGAGTTCGCCGAGGGTGAGCCCATGCGCGCGCGCACCGTGGTCGACGCGGCCGGCGCCTGGGCCGACGAGCTTGCCCAGACCTTCGGCGCCGTGCCCATCGGATTGACGCCCCGGCGGCGCAGCGCCTTCACCTTCCAGGCGCCCGACACAGTCGACGTGACGGGCTGGCCCTGCGTGGCCGGCATCGACGAGGGCTGGTACTTCAAGCCCGACGCCGGCCGCCTGCTGGGCTCACCCGCCAATGCGGATCCGACCACGCCGCACGACGTGCTGCCCGAGACGCTCGACATCGCCACCGGCATCGACCGCATCCAGGCGATGACGACGCTGTCGATCCGCCGTCCTGCCAGCACCTGGGCAGGCCTGCGCTCCTTCGTCGCCGATGGCGAACTCGTGATCGGCTTCGATGCGCGCTGCGCGGGATTCTTCTGGCTGGCCGGCCAGGGCGGCTATGGCATCCAGAGTGCAGCCGGTGCGTCGATGCTGGCCGCGTCGCTGCTGGTCGGCGCCGGGCTCCCCGAGCCGCTGGCGGCGTGCGGCGTCGAACCGGCGGCCATGTCGCCCGCGCGACTTCGCTGACTCGGACCCGCGGCCCCGGCCCGAACGGCGCTGTCGCGCGACGCCGCGCCTCTGCCTCAGGCCGAGGCGCCTGCCGTGTGCGTGACGGGCGCAGCGACGCGCTCGAGGGCCCGTTCCAGGCTGGCCACGGTGCGCTCCACATGCTGCAGCTTGTCCAGCCCGAACAGGCCGATTCGAAAGGTCTTGAAGTCGGCCGGCTCGTCGCATTGAAGCGGCACGCCCGCCGCCGTCTGCAGGCCCACGCCGAGGAAGGCGCGGCCCGTGCTGAGTCCGTCGTCGTCGGTGTAGCTGACGACCACGCCCGGCGCCTCGAAGCCTTCGGCGGCCACGCTGGGCAGGCCGTGCCGCGCGAGCACGGCACGCACCCGCCGGCCCAGCTCGAGCTGCTGGGCACGCAGGGTCTCGAAGCCGCGCTCACGCGTCTCGAGCATCATGTCGCGGGTGCGCGCGAGGGCATCGGTGGGCAGCGTCGCGTGATAGGCATGGGCCCCCCCCTCGTAGGCTTCCATGATCTGCAGCCATTTCTTCAGGTCGGCCGCGAAGCTGGTGCTGGTCGTGCCGTCGATGACGGCACGCGCGCGCTCCCCGAGCATCACGAAGGCACAGCAGGGCGAGCCGCTCCAGCCCTTCTGCGGGGCGCTGATGAGCACGTCGACGCCGCAGGCAGGCATGTCGACCCAGACCGCGCCCGAGGCGATGCCATCGAGCACGAACAGGCCGCCGACCTCGTGCACGGCATCGGCGGCCGCTCGCAGATAGTCCGCGGGCAGCATCAGGCCGGCGGCCGTTTCCACGTGGGGCGCGAAGACGATGGCCGGCCGCTCCCGGCGAATGGTCGCGACGACCTCGTCGATCGGCGGCGGCACGAACGGCGACTGGCGCGCGGCCGCCACGCGACGCGCCTTGAGGACGACCTGCGCCGACGGTATCCGCCCCATCTCGAGGATCTGCGTCCAGCGATAGCTGAACCAGCCGGTGCGGATGACCATCACCTTGCGATCGGTCGCGAACTGACGGGCCACGGCCTCCATGCCGAACGTGCCGCTGCCCGGCACGACGATCGCCGAGCGCGCCTTGTAGGCTTCCTTGAGGACGCCGGACACGTCGCGCATCACGCGCTGGAACCGGCCCGACATGTGGTTGAGGGCGCGGTCGGTGAAGACGACCGAGTATTCGAGCAATCCGTCAGGATCGATTTCGGGCAGCAGGCCAGGCACAGGCCCTCCTTTCGGGTGGAAGACGGTGGGCGTGCCAGCTTATCACCGCAGCCTGCGCTGCCGGGCGCGGGCCGCGCGCGCCGGGGCGCCCCACACGCTCAGTCCGGCGGAGCCGCCACCGTGCGCGTGAATCGCTCGACAAAGGCCAGCGCCGTGTCGGCCACTTCGCGCCATCCGCTGTCGATGGTGAGCGCGTGACCACGGTTGGCCATCTCCACGATCTGGGTGAGGCCGACATTGCGCTGTTGCTGCTTGAACGACGCGTTGGCGATCGCCCAGGGGACGGTATTGTCTTTCTCGCCCGAGATGATGAGCAGCGGTCCGCGCTCGGGGTTCTCCGTGTCCACCCGCGCTTCGGTCCATGGGTTCAGGTTGGCGGCCGCCGCCTGGAAGAGCGGCGCCCCGGCGGCCGGCACCGCGAAGCGCTCATAGAGGTCCCTGGCCTCCTGCTCGTCGACCGCATTGGCGAATCCGAACCTGAACTGGTCGAAGGTGAGCGGGATCGCGCGATTGCGATTGGCCGGGTTGCCCAGCACCGGCCAGGCGGATTTCAGTGCGGAGAACGGCAACGGCAGCACGCCACGGAACGGCGCAGGGTCGATCGCCACGGTCACGGCCGACAGAGAGCGGCCGGCGAGGATCTGCGCCAGCAGGCCGCCGAACGAATGGCCGACCACCGCCGGCTTGCGCTTCAGGCCCATCATGATCTGCGCGAAGTGGTCGGCGACCTGTCCCACCGTCTTGTGGGCGAAGACCTCGGGATGCGCCTTGGCCTGCGCCACCGTAAGCGGATCGTCCGGCCATCCCGGCGTGAGCGCGGTGAAGCCCGCCTCCTCGAAGACCTGCGTCCAGCGGTCCCAGCTGCTGGGCAGGAGCCACAGGCCATGCACGAACACCACCGGCTGGCGACCCGTGAGATTCGCCCGCTCGACCTGCTGCATCTCGTGCTCGGTGATCGTGGCGGCATTCTTCGACGCGTTGCTTCCCATGCGCATCTCCTTCGGTTCGAGGCCTGCACAAGACTAGCCGCCGCGGTTCGAAATTCAACCCGGCGCGCGCGGATTGGCTCACGGGTCGCGCAGGGCACCGGCGCAGGCGCGCCGCGGCATCGCGCGCCTCGCGCCGTGCCAGGGCGAGCACGAGCGGCTCGGGCATCTTGGTGCCGAGCGCGGGCACGACCACCCAGTCAGGATCGCCGGCTGCCACCACCGGCTGCACCGGCACCCGAAGTCCGAGCGCGGTGTGGACCCGGCGCCTGAGCCCGACCACCGTCAGCTCGAACCTCGGCACGGGAATGCGGTGAAGAGCCGCGAACTCGTTGGCGGTGCTGAGGGTGTCGAGCACCGCGGACAGCCCGGTGTCGAATACGCCATCGAGCGCGAGCACGGCGAGCTTCATCGCGCGAATGGTATCGAAGTTGTCATTCGCGGCAATGGCACGAATCCGGTCCCGGGCCTGGATTGACCGCCGTCGGCTCCCCCGACGTCCCGACATTCATTCCCAAGGAGTTCCACCATGATCAAGCTCGCCCACAGAGCAACTCCTGATCGACCTGCCGCTGGACGCGCCGTCGGCCGTTCCGCGCTCCGACTCGCCGCCCACGCCATGCGCTCATGGCAGGCGAGCCAGGCGCTCCCTCACCAGCGCGAACAGCCCCTGCGCCTGCACGTCCATGACGACCTGCGCCACGCTGTCATTCGATGGGCGGTCGCCGGCATGCTGGCGCGTCGCCACGAGCTGCCCTTCGGTGAGGCCCGGTCGCCAGTCCACGCTCACGGCGCACGGCTGTGCGTGAAAGAGCCCGGGCGCGAGCAGCCACGCGATCGGGCAGACGTCGTGCAGCAAGGGCTCGCGTCCGACATCGGCCTTCAACATGGCGAACGCGGCGGCGGCGCTGTGGTTGCGCAACAGCGCGAGCGACTCGACCCATTCGGGCGCCATCACCGCCTGCCGCGTGACGTCGAGCCCGAACACATGCATCGGCGCGCCACTGGACAGCACCGTGTGCGCGGCCAGCGCGTCGGCGTGGAAATTGAATTCGGCGCTGGCCGTGACATTGCCCTCGCAGAACGCCGCGCCGCCCATGATGAGAAGCGCGCGCGCACGACGCAGCAGCCCGGGCCGCTTGATCTCGGCCAGCGCCAGGTTCGTCAATGGCCCGATCGCGACCAGCGTCACCTGGCCGGGTTCGGCCGCCAGCAGCGTGTGCTCGATGAAGTCGGCGGCATGGAGCGACGAGGCGGCGCGACACTGCGGCAGCACCACGCCGCCCAGGCCGTTGTCGCCGTGCACGAGGTTGCAGCGAGGCTGCGGGTACGCGAGAGGCCGGCTGCAGCCGGCATACACCTCGACGTCGCCGCGTCCGGCCGCGTCGAGCAGGCGGCACGCATTGTCGGACGTCGTGTCCACCGGGCGGTTGCCCGCCACGCAGGTGACACCGAGCAACTCGAACTCCTCCGAGGCGGCCGCGACCCACAGCGCGAGCGCATCGTCGATGCCAGGATCGCAATCGATGATCAGGCGGATGCGTGCGGCCATGATGCCTCCAGCGTGGCGTCGATTTCCGCGCGCGCGGGCTGCGCCCGCTGCGCGCCATGTGCGCGGCATGCCAGGCCCGCGGCCACGACGCCGCAGCGCAGCGCACGCTCGGGCGTCATGCCTTCGGCGAGCGCTGCCGCGAACACGCCGACCAAGGTGTCGCCCGCGCCCGTGGTGTCCACCACCGGGACGCGCAATGCCTCGCAAGACGTTCCGCCACCCGTAGGACGGGCGAGCCAAGCACCATCCGCGCCGAGCGTGAGCACTACCGCCACGCCGCTGACGGCGGAAAGGCGCGCCGCCCGCTCGCGCCGCGGCTCGTCGGGGTGACCTCTGGCCTCGCTCAGGCTGGCAAGCTCGGTTTCGTTGACGACCAGCCAGTCGACATCGGCCAGGTCGAGCATGTCCAGCGAGCGAGCAGGCGCTGCATTGAGCACCACGCGGCAACCTGCCCGACGCGCGCGGCGGGCCAACGTGGACGATTCGACGACCGGCACTTCCATTTGCAGGACCACGATGCGCGATGACGCCAGCAGGGCGTCGCTCACCCAGTCCGCGCGCACGAGGTCGTTGGCGCCGGGCGCCACGATGATGGCGTTGTCGCCACCCACGGTGATGGCGATCGTCGCGATCCCGGTCGCCTGGCCCGGCAGCGCGCGCACGCCTTGCAGTCCCACGCCGGCCTCTCTCAAGAGGCGCAGCGCGACTTCAGAAAACGCGTCGTCGCCGACCGCGCCGACCATGTCGACGTCGGCACCGAACAAGCCCGCCGCATGCGCCTGGTTCGCCCCCTTGCCGCCGGGGGCGAGGGCAGCCGCGCTGCCGATCAGTGTCTCGCCGATCGCGGGCAGGCGCGCGACGGAAATGCCGATGTCCAGGTTGATCGAGCCGAAGACGAGCAGTCGTGCCATGACAAGCTCCTCGCGCCGCCGGACTGGCGGGCGACCGTTGTCGAGTCTATGACCTGTGAACGCGAACGAGGCTGGCGCAGATGCCGTCCACGCTATCGATGCGTCGCCGCCCCCATGCACCGCGCCGCCTGTGCTTGGCGATCTGCGCGCGACGCATCGATGAGTCATGCCAACGGTCCGATCGCGCTCGCAGGACCGAGGCGCGAGGCCCGCGCTTCGCGTACCGCACAACCTGCCCCCTGAATCGCGGGGGAACGGCGTCGTGCAAGCTCCTCCGGTCCCGCGAGTGCGGGGGGCGGCGCCCGCGCGGCGTCATGCGCGTCCGTGAGAATTGCACGGCCTACACCAAGAAGGTCTCGCCACCCAGCGTTTCATGACCACGACTGCGCCTTCGACCGCTACCGATGCGGCGGCTCTGGCCGCGTTCGGTCCATTGCGGCGCGCAGAGCTTCTGCTCGTGCAGGCCTGCCAGTCCGGAGACATCGCCAAGGTCGGCCTGCGCAGGCCCGAGCTTCCGTCGTCTCACAACACACTGCGTGCCGCGTTCGTGTCATTCGTCCTGCGCGGCGGCCTGGCCTTGCGGGCCCGGCGCCTCCAGGTACTCGGGGCCTTCATCGAAGGCAGGCTCGACCTCGGCAATGCGGACATCGCGGGCAGTCTCTGGTTCTTTCGCTGCACCTTCGATTCTCCGGTGCTGCTCGATGGCGCACGTGTGGCCGGCGGCGTCGCACTCGGGGGCTGCCGCCTGCGCGGCCTGCTGGCCGAGAACTGCGAGATCGCCGCCGACCTGGCGCTCAATGCCGGTTGCACGGTCGACGACGACGTGCGGCTCGGGCGCGCGCGCATCGGCGGCCAGCTGGACTGCTCGCGACTGGAGCTGGGCGGCGGCCACGATCCATCGTCGTCGAGCCGATCGCTGTTGGCCGATGCGGCGCGCGTGGGCGGCGACGTGCGCCTCACCGAGCGATTCAAGGCGGCCGGCGAAGTCCGCTTCGTCGGTGCACGCGTGGGCGGCGACTTCCTCGCCAGCGGCCACTTCAACGGGGATCTGGTGCCCGAAGGCGGCCGCGGTTCGGCGCTTCTGCTCGACCGCATCGCGGTGGCCGGTTCGCTGCAGCTCGATAGCGGCTTCGGTGCCGCCGGCTGCGTGAGCCTGCGCCGCGCACGCATCGGCGGCGACTTCGATGCCACGGGCGCGAGCTTCGACTGGCTGGGCGATGCCTCCTGGGGCAATGGCGCATCGCTGGCCCTTGACCGCGCCCGCATCGACGGCGCATTGATCCTGCGCGACCTGCGCTCGCCGCTGCTGGGGGCGTCGTTCGTGGGCGCGAAAGTGGGCTCGCTCGCCGACGACGTGACGACCTGGGGCCAGCGGCTGGCCCTGGACGGCTTCACCTACAGCCGCTTCGGCGATGGCGCGCCGCTGGACACCGTGTTCCGTGTCGACTGGCTGGAGCGCCAGGACCCTGCGCACCTCAGGGGCCAGTTCCGTGTGCAGCCGTGGCGACGGCTGATCCGCGTGCTGCGCCGCATGGGCCACGACCGGCGCGCCGGCAGCATCGCCGTGCGACGCGAGCGCTGGCTGCGGCGCATCGGCTGGGTGGGATCGTGGGCGCCGCCCGCCCTGCGCTGGCTGCCGCGTGCAGGCCACGCCCTGCTCGGCGCGCTGGCTGGCTACGGCTATCGGCCGTTCCGGCTGGTGGGCTGGCTGGCGGGCGTGTGGCTGCTGTGCAGCGGCGCCTACTGGGCGGCCACGGAGTTCGGCGGGGCCACGCTCACCGCCTTGTCCGCCGATGCCGGCTTCAGCCCCTTCGGCTATTCGCTCGCGCTGCTGCTGCCGCTCGTGTCGTCGGCCGAGACCGCCGTCTGGGCGGCGTCGGGGTCCACGTGGACCGAGGCACTGCGCTGGCTGTCGCGGCTGGAGACCGGCTTCGGTTGGATGGCCGTCGTCTTGCTGCTCGCCTCCCTGGCCGGGTGGGTGGATCGCGACCGGCGCTGAGCGTTCGCGCGTGCGGCGCGCTGCCGGACGTCTCACGCACCGATCGTGACCACCGTGCGTCCCTTGACGCGGCCCTGGATGAAATCGTCGAAGGCGGTCGGCAGCGCATCGAAGGCGATGCTGCGTGTCACTTGGGCGAGATGGCGCGGCTTCAGGTCCTTGCCGAGCCGCTCCCAGACCACGCCGCGGGTGGGGAAGTCCATGTAGCCCGAATCGATGCCGAGCAGGCTGACCCCGCGCAGGATGAACGGAAAGACCGTCGTGCGCAGCTCGTGGCTCGCCGCGTTGCCGATGCTGGCGACCGTTCCTGCCTGCCGCATCGTGGCAAGCACCCAATGCAGGATCGGTCCGCCGACGTTGTCGACCGCGCCGGCCCATTGCGCGGCCTCCAGCGGACGCGCCTTGTCCAGGTCGATCTCCGAGCGCAGCATGACCTTCGACGCGCCGAGCCCGAGCAGGTAGTCGCGCTCGGACGACTTGCCGGTCAGCGCGACGACCTCGTAGCCCAGACCCGCCAGCATGTCGATGGCCAGGCCCCCGACACCCCCTGTGGCGCCCGTCACGACGACCGGACCGTTGCCGGGCGCGAGGCCGTTGGCTTCCATTCGCACCACGGCCAACGCGGCCGTGAAGCCCGCCGTGCCCAGCGCCATCGCCTCGAACAGGTCGAGGCCTTCCGGCAGAGGCACGACCCAGCGTGCGGGCACGCGGGCGTACTCGGCATAGCCGCCGTGATGGGACACGCCGATGTCGAAGCTCGTGGCGATGACCTCGTCGCCTGTGGCGAACCTCGCGTCCGCACTCTCGACCACCTCCCCCGCCATGTCGATGCCGCCCACGCAGGGAAAGCGGCGCACGATCTTGCCAGTGCCGGTGGCAGCCAGCGCATCCTTGTAGTTGATGCTCGAGTAGCGGACGCGGATCGTGACTTCGCCCGGGTCGAACTGTTCCGGCGACAGCACGGACATGCGGGCGGACACGTTCGCGTTCGCGTCCCGGTCGATCACATAGGCCTTGAAGGGATTCATGCACGGGCTCCTTGACGATGCGAAGCCCGATGTTCGCGCACCTTGCCCGCGCGAGCCACCGCCCATGCCCGCGGGCAAGGCCATGATGGCCGAAGTGGTGCAACAGGAACCAATCGCCGCACGGTTCAACATGGCGAAGACACCATGGAAGACCAGTTCATTCACGAAGACGTTCCAGGCGGCGTGCCATTGAAGCTGTGGACGCACGGCGTGCCCGTCGAGGCCGAGGCCAGGCGACAGCTGGCCAACGCCGCGCGCCTGCCCATCGTCTTCCGGCACATCGCCGCGATGCCCGACGTGCACTTCGGGATCGGCGCGACCGTCGGATCGGTGATTCCCACGCTGAAGGCGATCATTCCGGCAGCGGTCGGCGTGGACATCGGATGCGGAATGATGGCTTGCAAGACCACGCTCGCCGACCGGGACCTGCCCGACAAGCTCGGCCCCTTGCGCAGCGCCATCGAGCGTGCCGTGCCGCATGGCCGCTCGCCCGGCGCCAACGACCCGGGTGCGTGGCGCAGGACGCCGGCGCTGGTGAACGCGGCCTGGGCGCAACTCGAGCCGGAGTTCACCGAGCTGTGCCGACAACATCCGCAGCTCGCCCGAACCCACCACCTCGAGCACCTCGGCACGCTCGGATCGGGCAACCACTTCATCGAGGTCTGCATCGACGAAGGCGGCGCCGTCTGGCTGATGCTGCATTCCGGATCCCGCGGCGTGGGCAACTTCATCGGCACGATGTTCATCGAACTGGCCAGGCAAGACGCCATGCGGCAGCAGGCGAACCTGCCGGACCGCGACCTCGCCTACTTCGAGGAAGGCAGCTGCCACTTCGGCGAGTACGTGCGCGCGGTGGGCTGGGCGCAGCGCTTCGCCGCGCTCAACCGCGAAGTGATGATGCAGCGCGTGATCGACGCGCTGAAGTCCGTCGTCGCAAAGCCCTTCGACAGCCACGTCGAAGCGGTGAACTGCCATCACAACTACGTGCAGAAGGAGCAGCACTTCGGCGAATCGGTCTACGTCACGCGCAAGGGCGCCGTGAGCGCGAGGGCCGGGCAACTGGGCATCATCCCCGGCAGCATGGGTGCGTGCAGCTACATCGTGCGAGGCAAGGGGCATCCCGAGAGCTTCCACAGCTGCTCGCATGGCGCGGGGCGGGCCATGAGCCGGGGCGATGCCAGGCGCCGCTTCACGCTCGAAGACCATCGCGCCGCGACCGCGGGCGTCGAATGCCGCAAGGACAAGGGCGTGATCGACGAGACGCCGGCGGCCTACAAGGACATCGATGCGGTGATGCGGGCGCAGTCCGACCTGGTCGACGTCGTGCACACCCTCCGACAGGTCGTGTGCGTGAAAGGCTGAGCCCGGCGCCCCGGGCCGGACCTCAGGCGGCCCTCACCTGCGACTCGAACAGATACGCCGCCAGCGCATCCTCGACTGCGGGCACGGACGACTTCGCCGAGGCCGGCAGCGTCACGTCGATGCGCATGCCGCGCCGGCCCCCTTCGCTGGCTCGCACGTCCGCGTCAGGCAGCGCCAGCTTGTCGCGCAGCACGGCACGGACCAGCCACTCGGCCGCATCGCAGCGCAAGCGCGGCTTGTAGATCTTGCCCACCGAGGTGAGCGGGATCGCGTCGATGATGTAGAAGTGCCTCGGCCAGGCCGGACGCTCGCCGATCGTGCGCTCGGCATGTGCGCGCAAGTCTTCTTGGCTCGCGCTGGCGCCGGGCCGCAGCGCGACGAAGCACACCGGCAGTTCCCCGGCATAGGCATCGGGCATGCCGACGGCCGCGGCCAGCGTGACCGCCGGGTGAGTGCTCATGGCGTTCTCGATCATCACCGGGTCGATGTTGTGGCCGCTGCGGATGATCAGGTCCTTGGAGCGGCCCGCGATGTGGATCCGGCCATCGCGATCGGTATAGCCGAGGTCGCCCGAGTTGAGCTCGCCGTTCTCGAAGACGCCCACGTCGTGCTCGGGGTTGCGATAGCCCGGCGACAGATGCGCGCCGCGCACGACGATGACACCCACCTCGCCAGCCTCGCATGGCGCGCTGAGCCGCCCGTCGTGCCCGAGCCGCCGCACCTCGGCCCGCGTGTAGGGCAGCGCCCAGCCCACCGAGCCGACGCCTCCCGTGCCGGCCACCGGATCGAGGGCGATCAGCCCGGAGGCCTCCGTCATGCCATAGACCTCGTAGAGGACGCGCCCCGTCACCTGCCTGAAGCGCTCGCCGACCGCCGGCGGCAGCAAGGCCGCCCCCGTGAAACCGGCGCGCACCGCGCTGATGTCCGCGCCGTCCAGCGGCACCTCCAGCGCGGCTGCCATGCCGGTGGGCACGGCACCCACCAGCGTCGCCCGGTGCTGCGCGGCCAGCCGCCAGAACCCCTGCACCATCGCCGGGTTGCGCATGCCGCCCGGCGACATGACGAGCAGATGCGTTCCGGCCATGAAGGCGCTCAGGCTGGAGAAGATGGTGCCGCCGACGTGGAACAGCGGCAGCGTGGCCGTCAGCGTATCGCTGGCCCGCATGTCGCCCAGCACCGCGCCGCCCAGCGCCGCCACCAGTTGGCTGCGGTGGGTGTGCGCGACCAGCTTGGGCGCGCCGGTGGTGCCACCGGTGTGGAAGTAGGCCGCCACGTCATCGTCCCGGCCGGGCTCGCCGAAGACCAGGCGGTCATCGGGCTGGCTCGACAGGGCCGTATGGAAGTCGGTCACTCCGGGTTCCTCCGGCATGCCCGGCGGCGCCACGCGCACGAGGCGCAGGCCGGGAATCTGCTCGCGCAGCGCAATGGCCTTCTGCCAGATGTCGAGCACCGGATGCGGCCCAAGCGTCACGAGAACCTTCACGTCCGCGGCACGCAGCAAGCCGGCGATGTGCTCGGTCTGCAGCAGGAAATTGATCGGCACGGCGTAGCCGACGGTCTCGGCGCCCCACAAGGTCGCGTGGGTCTCGATGAGATTGGGCAGCATGTAGGCCACGCCGGGTCGGACGCCCCCCAGGCCCGCGAACAGGTTGGCCGCGCGCCGGACCAGGCCGAGCAGTTCGCTGTAGCTGACGCGTCGAGGCTGCTCGTCGGGCGCGCCGCTCATCAGCATCGTGATCGCGGTGCGGTGCGGACGCTGCTCGGCGCCTGCGATGAAGACGTCGAGAATGCTGCGCTCGGGAAGGCGTTGGTCCAGTGTCAGTTCGGCTTCGAACCGCGCCAGATCGTCACGGTTGCGGATCGGTTGGTCGCTGAGAATGGCCATGGCATGGGTCCGGTTCGGGCTGGACGCCACGATACCCGCCCGCGCGAGAATGAAGCATGAGACAAACCCCGTGGCGGCTCTTCGCAGTCGGCCCGCGTGCGAGCGCACCACGGACGGCCGGGCAGCGGCCATGACGCCCTCGCCAGTCGCCACGACGAATCGACACTTCGGAGACCCATGCCATGAACCCTTCGGTATTCACCAGAATCATCCGCGGCGAACTCCCCGCCGCGACGGTCTACGAGGACGAGCACACGATCGCCTTCATGGATGCGGGGCAGGTCAACCCGGGGCATGTCATCGTGGCCACCAAGGCGCAACTGGAGACGGTCCTCGACCTGAGCGACGAGTTGGCCGCCGCGCTCTTCAGGACGGCGGCCAAGGTGGCCCGCGCCGTCGACCGCGCATTCTCTCCGGAAGGCATCACGATCCTGCAGGCCAACAAGCCGGCCGGCTGGCAGACCGTGCCGCACGTCCATCTCCATGTGCTGCCACGCTACGCCGACGACGGCGTGAAGCTCACGTGGCCCGCGAAGCACCCGCCGTTCGAGGAGCTTCAGGCGCTGGCAGCGCGCATGACGGTGGACCCGGGGGAATGAGCTGGGTGCCTAGAGATCCGCCAGCAGACCGGTGGAAGTCCCGCGCGCCGCCAACTTGCCTTCGGGGCTGTACAGCGACGCCTCGAGGAACGCGACCCGCTTGCCATGCCGGACCACCGTCGCCTCGACACGGCCTTCACCAGGGCCGACCTTCTCGTAGAAGCTGACCTTGATCTCCAGGCTGAAGATGGTCTGCGCCTGCTGCGTGTGATGCATGACCGCATGCGCCATGGCAGCGTCGAGCCAGGCCGTGATGAACCCGCCCTGGGCGATCGTGCCGTTGGTGTGGCAGTACTCGCGCCGAACCGTGAACGCCGCAGTCAGCAGTCTTCGCTCCGGATCCCAGGCGGTCACGTGGAAGTTGCCCATCGATTCGAGGAGCGCCTTGCCCGAACGAATCTTGGCTTCCAGGTCGTCATCCATTGCATCTTCCCGTTCTGGTTTGGTCTGCGGATTCTTCATGCGGCGCGGCTCGGGGCACGGAGCCCGTCGCGGCTGCGCTCCGCTGCCGCCTCCACGTGGCAGGCGGCACGCCGACGAGGCGCTTGAAGGCTCGCGCGAAGGCCGCTTCCGATTCATAGCCCACTTCCTGTGCGATGGCGGCCACCTTGGCATCGCCGTCGCGCAGCAGCCCGGCCCCGAGTTGCATGCGCCAGTTCGCGAGGTACTGCATCGGCGGCTGGCCCACGAGTTGAACGAAGCGCTCATGCAGTGCCGATCTCGACAAGCCCACACGCTGCCCGAGCTCGTCCACCGTCCACGGGTCGGCGGGCTTCTCGTGCAGCATCGCGATCGCTCGACCCACGTGGCGGTCACGCAAGGCCGCGAGCCAGCCCGAGGCGTCCTCGGGCAGCGACTCCAGGTACCAGCGCACCGCGTCGACAAACACCACCTCGCTCACCCGCTCGAGCACCACGGCGCTGCCCGCGCGGGCGCTGCGCGATTCGGCCACCGCCTTGTCCAGCAGCTGTGCCACCCAGGACCCCACGCCGCGGGCCGGCAAGTGCAGCAGTCGCGGCAATGACGAGACCAGCGGGTTGAAAGGCCTCAGGTCGCAGGCGATGAATCCGCATACCACCACCGAGCCGGCCTCGCCGTCGGGCAGCGGCGCGCCCGGACGCAGCACGCCGCGGTGATAGGCCACCGTGATCGGCTTGGGCGCATCGCGCGTGGTGACGCGCCAGTCGCTGTCGTCGGGCTGCACATGAAGTCCCGGTGCGCTCGAGATCACATGAGGATCGCCGCGCGGGAACATGACGATGTCGCCCTCGGAAAGGCGCACCGGCGCCTCTCGTTCGGTGGCCGCCCAGCCGCCACCCTTGGCGATGTGGTGGTATGCGAGCACATGCTCGGCGCCGGGCATCAGGGCGCGCGCCAGTTCGGGCGATGCAGGGGTCTCGGCAGCCCATTCGGCGCCGAAACTCACGTAGTAGTAGATCGCTCCGTGCAGGCGCACGCTGCGCAGCACATCGGACAACAGGTCGAGGCTCATCGGGCGCTTCTCCGCGATTGCAGTGTCCTTCGATCGCCGTGAAGCGCCATGGCCCGACGCGAATTGCCGGAGCATTGATCAAACAGTGGCGACGCTCGGTGAAGCGCGACGGACGGGCGAATCGAACAATGGCTGCGCCGACGCAATGGTGCGTCGCCGCCCACCTGCACCAGCCCGCAATCAAAGGTCACCATGAACGCGATACTCGATCAATCCGCCCCGGATTACGCCGCCATCAAGCAACGCCAGCAGACCACCTGGGCCAGCGGCGACTATGCCGTCATCGGCACGACGCTGCAAATCGTCGGCGAGACGCTCGCCGAAGCCGCCGACATCCGTGCCGGCGAACGAGTGCTCGACGTGGCGGCCGGCAACGGCAATGCATCGCTCGCCGCGGCGCGCCGCTTCGCCCGCGTCACCTCCACCGACTACGTGCCCAAGCTGCTCGACAAGGGCCGGGCCCGGGCCGAGTCCGAGAACCTGCTCGTTCGCTTCGAGCAGGCGGACGCCGAGAACCTGCCGTATGCGGATGCGGCCTTCGATGTCGTGCTGTCGACTTTCGGCGTGATGTTCACGCCCGACCACGCCCGCGCCGCCGCCGAAATGCTGCGCGTGACGCGGCCCGGCGGCCGCATTGCGCTTGCCAACTGGACGCCGGACGGCTTCATCGGCCGTCTGTTTCGCGTGCTGGGCTCGTTCGTGCCGCCGCCCGCGGGCGTCAAGTCGCCCGCGCTATGGGGCACCGAGCCCTACATCGTCCAGTTGTTCGGCGCCCATGCCGGAAAGATCCGCTGCGAACGCCGGCACTTCAAATTCCGCTACGAATCGGCGGCGCATTGGCTGCAGGTTTTCCGCACCTGGTACGGTCCCACCCACAAGGCCTTCGCGAGCCTGGAGCCAAGCCAGGCACTGAAACTCGAGCAGGCGATCACCGAGTTGCTGAATGAACTGAACGTGGGCGGTGCACGTTCACTGGTCGTGCCCGGCGAATACCTCGAGATCGTCGTCACGCGGGGGTGAAGCGGACCACCCCCGTAGCGCCTTCGGCGCTCCCCCTCCAGGGGGCGCCGCCAGCGGACCGGCCAAGCCGGATCCGCGGCGGCAGCTTGATGCCTCGGTTCATGCCATTGGGGTGCTGCTTGGCGCCGTGGAAAGTCCCCTGGTCAGGGGCGAACGGACGTTTCATGCGTCGCGGGTGGCGCAAAGCGCAATGAAGCACTGAGATGGCGGTCCGTGGCGTCGCTGCCGCGCCCCGGCCCGAGCGCGGTGCGTGCAGCCCCCGAGGCGCGCATGCAGCGATGCCGATGGACCTCCGCCTCGCCGAGATGCTCCGACAAGGAAGATGCCATGGACGTCGTTTCGGTCGCGAAACATTACGCGTCGCTTCTCGCGCCGGTGTACCTGTGGATGGCCGGCGGGATCGAGGCGGCGCTCGCACAAGGCGAGTCCGACCTCGCGACGCTTGCGCCAGACATCCGAAGCGATGATGGTCTTGCCGTCGATCTCGGTGCGGGGTTCGGCATGCATGCGATCCCGCTCGCGCGCGCGGGTTGGGAGGTCGTCGCCATCGACACTTCGCAGACACTGCTGGCCCAGCTCGGGACCTTCGCCCAAGGGCTCCCGGTCCGGGCGCTGAGCGCCGACTTGCGTCATTTCGCGCAGTTCCTGGACGGGCGCAGTCCGCGCCTCGTGCTGTGCATGGGCGACACGCTCGCCCACCTGCCGGACTTCGAGCAGGTCGGGGCATTGCTGCATGAAGTGGCCCGATCGGTCGCACGCGGCGGTCACTTCGTCGCGACCTTTCGCGACCACACGCGCGCGCTCGCGGGGACTGCGCGTTTCATCCCCGTGCGCTTCGATGCCGACAGGATCATGACCTGCTTCGTCGAGAACGACGGCGAGCGGATCATCGTGCATGACGTGCTGCACGAACGCAGGGACGGCGAGTGGACGATGCGCGTGAGCGCCTACCCGAAGCTGCGCCTCGCACCTGCGTTCATTGCGCAGACCCTGTCCCGCGCCGGACTCGCGGTCACGGTCCAGGCGGGGCCCCGGGGAATGGTGGGCATCCATGCGCGGGCCTGACGTACGCTTCATGCCTTGCCGGTTCAAGGTCGGGGCCTCCATGATCGAGCGATTGCATAACATCGTCTGGCATGCGCTGGTGGGCGAACACGAGCGTTTTGCGCAGGGTGCGGGTGGGGCGCGGCGCTATCAGCGCGGCGTGACCGACCTGATCGGCTTCGCGGACGCGCAGGCACCCGACTTCGCCGCGTTGCGCCCGCATTGCACGCAGAGCGAGCGCTTCTACTGCCTCGGCTGGACTGGCCCGCAGCCCACGGGATGGACCATCGAGAGAGAGGCGCGCATCGTGAAGATGGTGTGGGACGCTGCCGACACGCCGGCACCGGCGTCGGCGGTCTTCAAGCCGGCGCGTCTCGACAACTCCCACCTCGAACAGGCACTGACGCTGGCCAGGCTCACGCAGCCGGGGCCGTTCGGCCCCAGGACCTTCGAGCTCGGCGAATACTTCGGGATCTTCGAGGGCGAAGAGCTCGTGGCGATGGCCGGCGAGCGCATGCAGTGCCGTGCGCTGCGCGAAATCAGCGCGGTATGCACTCATCCGCGCCGTCAGGGCAAGGGCATCGCTCGCGCGCTGATGCTGCACCTGATGCGCCGACAGCTCCAGCTCGGGCAGATCCCCTTCCTGCATGTGCTTTCGCACAATGCTGGCGCGCTCACGCTGTACGCGAACATGGGCTTTCGCAGATTCGCCGAAACCACGGTCCGCATCGTGCGGGCGGACTGATCGGGGTGCGCCGCGACTCGGCCCTGTACGAGACACGCCTGTTCGGGGAGTGCGGCCCGTCATTCGGTTCGCTCGTCCTGCCACGCCGACGCAATCCGGGCGCCGCCGTGTCGCGCAAGACGATCCGCCGCCTCGTTCATCATCCGCTCGAGGATGTCGGCAGCGGGTTCGATCGAATCGATCAGGCCCGCCGCCTCCCCGAACCAGACCCCTGTGTTCTCGGGGTCGCCGGCAGCAAACGCCTGCCGGTAGCGCGGCCCCTCCACTGCGACCTGGCGCTCGAGCTCCCCTTCGTGCCCGTGCCAGCGATCGGTGAAAGCGTTGCGGCGGATGCGTGCGGTGAAGCCGCGGGGCCATGGAAGCTGCCGCGCAATTTCGGCGCCGGTCGTCCGCAGCGTGCCATCGCCGTCGGTTTCCAGGATCGCCCGGTGATGCCCTTCACGAACCAGCGCTTCCTTGGACGCCCACAAGCGCGTTCCGACCAATACGCCATCGGCGCCCAGCATGAGTGACGCGGCCAAGCCTCGGCCATCGCCGATGCCGCCTGCCGCCAGCAGCAGGGTGTCCGGGGCGTGCCCGGCGAGATAGTCCGCAGCCTCCGGCACGAAGGTCAGGGTGCCACGCAGCGCTCCGTGCCCGCCCGCTTCGCCGCCTTGCGCGACCACGACGTCAGCCCCGACGTCCACCGCGTCCATCACGTGACCCATGTCCTGGCATTGGCAGATGACCCGGGCGCCGGATGCGCGGATCTCATCGACAAAGGGACGCGGATCGCCGAAGGACAGCATGACCGCCGCGGGACGATGCCTGAGCACGTCGGTCAAGAGCGATGGCGACTTGCGCAGTGACCAGGTGATGAAACCCACCCCCACCCGCGCGCCGGCGGCAGCAGCGAACTGCTCGTCGAGCCAGGACGGATCGCCGTACCCGCCGCCGATCAAACCCAGGCCGCCCGCGCGGCTGACCGCGGCCGCGAGCGCGCCGCCGGCGGCAAATGCCATGGGCGCCGACACCACGGGGTGCCTCAGGGAAAGCATCAGGGTCATTCGAGTCGAGACCGTGGCCATCGGTGTCCGCCTGAGGTTCGCCGCTCGGACTCGCACCTGCGCATTCGGCTGGCTCGGGCCGGTGCGGATTCATGCCTGTGGATTGTCATGCTCCTCATCGGGATACCCAGGAAATCCAGTGGCGTCTTTATGCAATCTTTATGCGGCGCTGCTAAAACCCCGGCTCCAATTTCTGTCGTTCGAACATGGGCCGCACTGAACAGACCCGGGCGGTGCTGCCGCTGACTCTCGGCGCCATCGGCGTCGTCTACGGCGACATCGGCACCAGCCCGCTCTACACAATCAAGGAGATCTTCAGCCCGAGCACGGGTGTGCAGCTCAGCCCTGCACACCTGCTTGGCGCCGCCTCGGTGATCTTCTGGATGCTGATGACGGTGGTCACCCTGAAGTATGTGCTGCTCATCCTGCGTGCAGACAACCGGGGCGAAGGCGGCATCATGGCCCTGACGGCGTTGGCTGCGGCCTCCGCCGGGACTGCCGCGAAGCGGCGCGCTGTCTTGCTGCTGTTCGGACTGTTCGGCGCGGCACTCTTCTACGGCGACAGCGTGATCACGCCGGCGATCTCGGTGCTCAGCGCCATCGAGGGGCTCGAGATCGCCGCACCCGGCCTCAAGCCCTACGTGCTGCCGATCAGCGTCGCCGTGCTGATCGGCCTGTTCCTGGTGCAGCGCCACGGCACCGGCGTCGTCGGCAAGCTGTTTGGACCGGTGATCGTCGTCTGGTTCCTGATGCTTGCTGGTACCGGCATCTTTCAGATCGCGCAGGAGCCTTCGATCCTGGCGGCGTTGAATCCGATCCATGCCGTGGCCTTCATCCAGGACCGGGGTTGGCAACTCTTCGCCGCCTTCGGCGCGATCGTGCTGGCGGTGACGGGGTCGGAGGCGCTCTACGCCGACATGGGCCATTTCGGGAAGGCGCCGATACGCATCGCATGGCTCAGCCTCGTCCTTCCGGCACTCACCTTGAACTACTTCGGCCAGTGCGCGATGCTGATCCGCGATCCCGGGGCGATAGAGAATCCGTACTACCGCCTGTTTCCGCAGGCGGTCCTCATTCCCGCGGTCATCCTGTCGACCCTGGCGACGGTCATCGCCTCGCAAGCAGTCATCTCCGGCGCCTACTCGATGACAAAACAGGCCGTGCAGCTGGGCTTCCTGCCCCGCATGCAGGTGCTCTACACGTCGGCCAAGGAAGCCGGCCAGATCTACCTGCCCCAGGTCAACTGGGTGCTGCTCATCGCGGTGCTCCTGGCGACGATCGGGTTCGGCAGCTCCTCCGCGCTGGCCTCCGCCTACGGCATCGCCGTGACCACGACGATGCTGATCACGACCGTGCTGACCTTCTTCGTCGTCAGGCATGCGTGGCGCTATCCGCTGTGGCTGGCCATCTTGGCGACGAGCCTGTTCCTCGCGCTCGACATCGTGCTGGTGCTGTCGTGTTCGCTGAAGTTCTTCGAGGGTGGCTGGTTCCCGCTCGCGCTGGGCCTGACGATCTTCACGGTCATGTCGACCTGGAAGCGAGGCCGCGAGCTCCTGATCGACAGCATCGGCAACGAGGACCCCGAGCTCCTGCCGTTTGTCCGGGCCCTGTCCGAAGAAGACCTGCCGCGCGCACCGCGCACCGCCGTCTATGCCGTGGCCAGCCCTGACACGGTGCCCCAGGCCCTCATGCACAACCTGAAGCACAACCATGTCCTGCACGAGCAGAACGTGATCATGAACGTGCATTTTCACGACGTCCCTTGGATCCCGCTCCACGAGCGTGTGGACGTGCGCAAGCTCGTGCGCGGCTTCTGGCAGGTGCGGGTGAACTATGGGTTCATGAACTCGCCCGACATTCCGGAGGCGCTCGAGCTGTGCGCCATGCACGGGCTGCACATCGATGCCTTCCAGACCAGTTACTTCCTGAGCCGCGAGACCGTCGTGCCGACCAAGGGTGCGGGCATGGCGCACTGGCGCGAAAAGCTGTTTGCCGCCATGTCGCGCAATGCGGGCAGCGTCGCGGAGTTCTTCAAGCTGCCGAACAATGCAGTGATCGAACTCGGCACGCGGGTGCAGATCTAGTCACCATGGCCATGGACGTCCTGCGCACGCTGCGCCTCGAAGGCATCGTCCGCAAGGCCGGCAACGCCGTCGTGGTGTTCCCCGTGGGAGAGATCGACCCGGGAGTGTTGATGCGCCTGCTTCTCCTGGCGAGGGGCCTGCCCGAACGGGTGGTGCTCGTGCGGCCACGCGTGGCATACGTTCCGCATCTGCCGGTCGAGCAGCGCACCCGGCTCACCACGCTCGGACCGGGCATGCAGATCGTCGATCTCCACTACGGCTTCAACGACGAACCCGACGTCCCGCGGGCACTCAGCCGCGTGGACCGACTCGCGCTCGATCCGTCGCAGACGCGCTATTACGTCGTGGATGACCGCGCAGCGGCGACTTCGGTCACGGGCCTCGCGCCCTGGAGAAAGCTCCTGTTCGTGCTCATGTCGGCCGCTTGCATGCCGGCTGCGGAATTCTTCCATCTGCCCCTCGATGCCACGACGCAGATCCAGCCATACCCTCTGAGATCCGAGACACGCTAAGGAACGAAGCGGTAGCCGATCCCCGTCTCGGTGACGAGGTGCCTCGGCTTCGCCGGGTCTGCCTCGAACTTCTTGCGCAGCTGGCCCATGTACACCCGCAGATAGTGGGTATCTTCGGAGTGGTTCGGCCCCCACACGGCGTTGAGAAGCTGACGGTGAGTGAGCACGCAATGCGGATGTGCAGACAGGTGCGTCAGCAGGCGGTACTCGATCGGGGTGACATGGACGATCTCTCCGCGACACTCGACGGTTCGCCGAGCCATGTCGATCTTGACGTCGCCGAACTCGATGATCGCGCTCGCGCGCATCGCGCCGACGCGGCGCCTCAGGTGCGCCCTGACGCGGGCCAGCAGCTCGCTGGCACCGAACGGCTTGGCCAGGTAGTCGTCCGCGCCGGCGTCGAGGGCTTCGACCTTGTCGCCCTCGCCGGTGCGCGCCGACAGCACCAGCACCGGTGCATCCGACCAGGTGCGCAGTTCCCGGATGAGATCCACCCCGTTGCCGTCGGGCAGGCCGAGGTCGAGCACCACGAGATCCGGGCGGCGTGTTCCGGCCTGGATCAGTCCGCGCTCCACGCCCGCGGCCTCGTGGACCTCGAATCCCTCGCGCTCGAGCGCCAGGCGCACGAACTTGCGGATTTCCTCCTCGTCCTCGACCACGAGAATTCTCGGTGTCGGTTCGCTCATCTTGCGGACTCTTGCGCCATGTCTTGTTCGAACACCTTGATCTCCGGCGGTTCGCCCAAGGGAAGCTCGATGGTGAAACGCGCGCCTGCGCCGCGCCGATTTTCCGCCTTGATCGCGCCGCCGTGTGCCTGGACGATGGCACGGCAGATGGCAAGGCCGAGCCCGACACCGGGTGTGGCGCTTTCCTTGCGTCCGCGCTCGAACATCTCGAAGATGACCCCCTCGCGGTTCCTGGGCAGGCCGGGGCCGTGGTCGTCGACCATGATCTCCACTCGATCGCCAGCCACCGCGGCACTGACCTCGATCGGCGAATCGGGGGGCGTGTACTTGCTGGCGTTCTCGAACACGTTGCACAGGACCCGCTCGAAGAGCGCGGGATCGACATGCAGCAGTGGCAGATCAGGCGGCAGGCTGACACGAACCCGTCGTGCGTCGAGCGTCCCTTCCAAGGCGCGCAGCGCGCTCCCGACCGCTTCCTCCAGCGGGAGCCACTGCAGGTTGAGCTGCACCTGGCCGGATTGAAGACGCGCCATGTCGAGCAGGTTGTTGACCTGGGAATTCATGCGAAGCGCAGCTTCCCGGATGGACCGTGCGAGCTGGCCCACGGCGGCGTCCGGTGAAGCTTCGGTCAGCGCCAGGGAGTCGGCCATGCCGACCAATGCCGACAACGGCGTTCGCAGGTCGTGGGAGATGGCGGCGAGCAGCGAATTGCGCAGTCGCTCGGATTCCATCTGAACCGTCGTGCTCTGCGCGACATTCACGTAGTGGATACGTTCCAGCGAGATCGCCAGCAGCGAGGCGCAGGTGTCGAGCAGGCGGCGTTGCTCGGGTCCGGCGAGCCTGGACGGGTTGCGTGGCTCGATCGCGAGCACGCCCCGAATGCGCATCGGAGCCTTCAGCGGCAGGTACAGCATGCTCGCCGCCGGCAAGGTATTGGTGCCGTAGCCGGCCGCCTCGTCGTGGTCGAAGGCCCATTGCGCCACGCTCGCGTCCACGCCGGCCGGTTGCTGCGGCTCCGGGAGGGCCCCAGTCAGGCGATCCTGAGGGTCGGCCACCAGCAAAGCACCGTGCGCCTCGAACTCCGACCTCAGGAAGCGCGAGGCAATCTCGGCCACCTGCTCGGGCAGCAGTGCGCCGGAAAGGTCGCGCGACATCTCGTACAGCGCGCGCACCCGCTCCTCGCGCAGCGTCGCCACGCGCGCCTGGAACTTCAGGCCTGCGGTGAGCTGACCAATCACCAGTGCGACCACCAGCATGACCGCGAAGGTGAGCAGGTACTGCGCATCGTTCACGGTGAAGGTCAGACGTGGCGGCACGTAGAAGAAATCGAATGCACCAACGGCAAGGAAGGCGGCCATGATCGCCGGGCCGCGTCCGAAGCGCATGGCCACGAACACCACCGCCAGCAGGAACATCATCACGATGTTGGCCAGGTCCAGCACGGCGTGCAGCGGTGCGGTGAGCAGCGCGACCCCCGCGCATATCAGCGCGCTCCAGGCATACGGCGGCCATGCCTCGGTCGAGGTGGCGGCTTGCGCCCCCTGTTCCGGCGCAGGCGCGCCTTTCGTCGTCGCTTCGCCTGCCGGCAGCGCGATCTGGATCACGTCCAGGTCGGGCGCGATGCGCCCCACCGCCTCGGCGAGCGTGGGCCGCCACGACCGCCGCCAGCGGCCGGTGTCGCGGCCGAGGATCACGCGCGACAGGTTGTGCTCGTGCGCGTACTTCACCACGGCGGCGGCGAGCGAGCTGCCGGCGAGCGTGGCGGTGTCGGCGCCCGCGTCCTGCGCCAGCTTGAGCATGCGCAGCACCTTCTGGCGCTTCTGTTCCGACAGCCGCTGCAGCTGCGGCGTCTCCACATAGATGCAATGCCATGGCACGTCGAGCTGTGACGCCATGCGCGCCGTGGCGCGCACCAGTTTTTCCGAGCGCTCGTCGGTGCCCAGGCACAGCAGCAGCGCTTCGCGCGTCTGCCAGACGGACGCCACCGACTGCGTGCGCCGGTAGTCCAGCATCTCATCGTCGACGCGGTCGGCGGTGCGGCGCAGGGCCAGCTCGCGCAGCGCGATCAGGTTGCCCTTTCGGAAGAAGTTGCGCACCGCCGTGGCGGCCTGCTGCGGCATGTAGACCTTGCCCTCCTTCAGGCGCTGCAGCAGGTCGTCGGGGGACAGGTCGACGATGACCACCTCGTCGGCCTCGTCGAACACGCGGTCGGGCACGGTCTCCCAGACGCGGATGCCGGTGATGCCGGTGACCACGTCGTTCAGCGTCTCGAGGTGCTGCACATTGACGGTGGACCAGACATCGATGCCCGCGTTGAGGAGTTCCTCCACGTCTTGCCAGCGCTTGGGATGGCGCGAGCCGGGTACGTTCGAGTGCGCCAGTTCGTCGACGAGGACCAGTCTCGGCTTGCGCACGAGAGCGGCATCGAGGTCGAATTCCTTCAGCGTGCGATCTCGGTAGGTGACATCCTTGAGCGGCAGGCGGGAAATGCCGTTCACGAGCGCCTCGGTCTCGGCGCGGCCGTGGGTCTCGATCACGCCAATGACCACGTCGGTGCCCTGGGCCCGCGCGGCCTGCGCAGCCGACAGCATCGCGTAGGTCTTGCCGACGCCCGCGCTGGCGCCGAAGAAGATCTTGAGCCGGCCGCGCTGTGCGCGCGCCTCGTCCTGCGCGATCTGCGCGAGCAGGGCATCCGGATCGGGCCGGCGGGTTTCCTCGTTCATGGCAGGCCGCTATCGTCTCACGGGCGTTGCCCGTCGATGCCGGGTCTTGCCCGTGTCGCGGCTCCTGGTCACCAGTGCACGCGAAGGGGCCAGCGGAGCAATGGACACCAGCGCCGCCGGCGCCCGTCCGGGACCCCTGCTCACGGGGACTTGCCTGGCTGGGCGCCGGATCGGTCGAGCGCCAGGTTGAGGCGCAGGACGTTGACGACGCGGCTCGCCGAAGACGCCGAGCACGCGCCCCTCGGTGTGGCGCCGGATCAGCGACTGCACCGCGTCCAGTGAGAGTCCACGCAGGCGCGCCACGCGGCCGGCCTGGTACTCGGCCGCGGCCACGCTGATATGCGGGTCGAGCCCGCTGGCCGAAGCAGTGACGAGGTCGACCGGCACCGGCGCCGCGTTGCCGGGATCGGCGGTCCTCAGCGCCTCGACGCGTGCCTTCACGGCGTCGGCCAAGGCAGGATTCGACGGACCCTGGTTGGAGCCGCTGGAGCTGCCACCGTTGTAAGGCATCGGTTGGGTGGCCGACGGGCGTCCCCAGAAGTACTTGGGATCGGCGAAATTCTGGCCGATCAGCGACGAGCCTACCGCCTTGCCGTCGCGCCAGATCACGCTGCCCGTGGCCTGGTCCGGGAAGGCGACCCGCGCGAGGGCGGTCACGGCGAGCGGGTACACGACGCCGGTGAGTGCGGTCAGCGCCACGAACAGCGTGAGCGCCGGGCGAATCAATGTCTTCATGTTCATGACCCCTTTCAGGCGAGGCCCAGCAGGCCGAGGATCAGGTCGATGACCTTGATGCCCACGAAAGGCACGACCACGCCGCCCAACCCGTACACGAGCAGGTTCTTGCGCAGCAGCACCGCCGCGCCGAGCGGCCGGTACTTCACGCCCTTGAGCGCCAACGGAATCAGGAAGACGATGATCAACGCGTTGAAGATCACCGCCGACAGGATGGCCGAGGCGGGGCTCGCCAGGCGCATCACGTTCAGCGCCTGCAGCTGCGGGTACGTGGTGATGAAGGCGGCCGGAACGATCGCGAAGTACTTGGCGATGTCGTTGGCCACGCTGAACGTGGTGAGTGCGCCGCGCGTCATCAGCATCTGCTTGCCGGTTTCCACCACCTCGATGAGCTTGGTGGGGTTGCTGTCCAGGTCCACCATGTTGCCGGCCTCCTTGGCGGCCTGCGTGCCGGAGTTCATCGCCACGGCCACGTCGGCTTGCGCGAGGGCCGGCGCGTCGTTGGTGCCGTCGCCGGTCATCGCCACGAGCCGTCCTTCGCCCTGGTGCGAGCGGATCAGGCGCAGCTTGTCCTCCGGGGTGGCCTCGGCGAGGAAGTCGTCGACGCCTGCCTCGGCGGCAATCGCTGCGGCCGTGAGCCGGTTGTCGCCGGTGACCATCACGGTCTTGATGCCCATGCGCCGCATCTGCGCGAAGCGCTCCTTGATGCCACCCTTGACGATGTCCTTCAGCTCGATGACACCCATCACCTTCGTGCCGTCCGAGACCACGAGCGGCGTGCTGCCGCGGCGCGACACGTCATCGACGCTGCCCGCCACGGACGCCGGGAAGACGCCGCCCAGCGACTCGACATGCTTGCGGATCGCATCGGCAGCGCCCTTGCGGATCTCTCGCATGCCCGGGGGCGCGGCGTCGCTGCCCACGACCTCCTGCATCCGGACGGCCAGTGGCAGATTGACGCCGCTCATGCGCGTTTGCGCCGAGAAGTGCAGGAAATGAGCGCCCAGCGCATTCACGTCGCGCTCGCGCAGGTTGAACTTCTGCTTGGCGAGCACCACGATGCTGCGGCCCTCGGGTGTCTCGTCGGCCAGCGAGGCGAGTTGCGCCGCGTCGGCCAGCTCGCCCTCCTTCACACCGGGCGCGGGAAGAAACGCCGAGGCCTGGCGGTTGCCCAGCGTGATGGTGCCGGTCTTGTCCAGCAGCAGCACATCCACGTCGCCGGCGGCCTCGATCGCGCGACCGGAGGTGGCGATCACGTTGGCCTGCAACATGCGGCTCATGCCTGCCACGCCGATGGCCGAGAGCAGGCCGGCGATCGTGGTGGGAATCAGGCACACCAGAAGCGCGATCAGCGTGGTCATGCTCACCGGCGCGCCCGCGCCCGCCGCCTGCACGCTGTACAGCGAGAACGGCAGCAGCGTGACCGTGACGCCCAGGAACACGATGGTCAGGGCCACGAGCAGAATGGTCAGCGCGATCTCGTTGGGCGTCTTCTGGCGCTTGGCGCTCTCGACCATCGCGATCATGCGGTCGACGAAGGTCTCGCCGGGGTTCACGGTGATGCGCACGACGATCCAGTCGGACAGCACTCGCGTGCCTCCGGTCACCGCAGAGAAGTCGCCGCCCGACTCGCGGATCACCGGCGCGGACTCCCCGGTGATGGCACTCTCGTCCACCGAGGCCACGCCTTCGATCACCTCGCCATCAGCGGGGATCACGTCCTTGGCCAGCACCATCACGACGTCGCCCTTGCGCAGATCGGACGATTCGATCGGGTGCCACTTCGCCCCGTATTGAGGTGCCTCGAGTTTCTTGGCCCAGGTTTCCCGCTTCAGGCTGCGCAGCGAGGCAGCCTGCGCCTTGCTGCGACCCTCGGCGAGAGATTCGGCCAGATTGGCGAACAGCACGGTGAACCACAGCCACAGCGCGATCGCCAGAATGAAGCCGGCGGGGGCTTCACCCTGGCCGCCCAAGGCCTGGAAGAACAGCGCGGTCGTGAGGATGCTGCCGATGTACACGACGAACATCACCGGGTTGCGCCACTGCGCCTGCGGACTCAACTTCTTGAACGATTCGACCAGCGCGGGCTTGAGCAGCACCGGGTCGAACAGCGAAAAGGTCTTGCGTGTCATGCTTGTTCTCCGGCGCTCATTTCCCCAGCATCAGGTGTTCGATGCCAGGACCCAGCGCCAGCGCGGGCACATAGTTCAGCAGGCCGACCAGCAGCACCGTGCCGATCAGCAGCACCACGAACAGCGGACCGTGTGTGGGCATCGTGCCGGCGGTGACGGCCAGGCGTTTCTTGGCGGCCAGAGAGCCGGCCATCGCCATGACCGGGATCAGCACCGTGAAGCGGCCCAGCCACATCGCGATGCCCAGCATCGTGTTGTAGAAGGGCGTGTTCACGCCCAGCCCGGCGAAGGCACTGCCGTTGTTGTTGCCGGCGGACGTGAACGCGTAGAGGACTTCGGAGAAGCCGTGCGCGCCCGGGTTGGCGATGGCGGCGCGCCCCGCCTCGCACATCACCGCGATCGCGGTGCCGCCCAGCACCACCAGCGGCACGATCAGGATGGCCAGCGAGCTCATCTTCATTTCGTAGGCCTCGATCTTCTTGCCGAGGTACTCGGGTGTGCGGCCGATCATCAGCCCGGCGATGAACACCGCGATGATCGCAAACACCAGCATGCCGTACAGGCCGGAGCCCACGCCGCCGAACACCACCTCGCCGAGTTGCATGTTGAGCAGAGGAACGAGCCCTCCGAGCGGGGTGTAGGAGTCGTGCATCGAGTTGACGGAGCCGTTGGACGCCACCGTCGTGGCCGAGGCCCAGAGCGCGGACTCGGCAATGCCATAGCGCGCCTCCTTGCCTTCCATGTTGCCGCCCGGCTGCACCGCGCTCTCGGCCTGGTCGACGCCCAGCGAGGTGAACTGTGTGTTCCCCTGCTGCTCGAAGTGCATCGCGGCGACCGTGGCCACGAGGAACATCGCCGCCATCGCCGCGAAGATCGCCCAGCCCTGTCGGCGGTCACCCACCATGCGGCCGAAGGTGAAGCAAAGCGCTGCCGGAATCAGCAGGATGGCCAGCGTCTCGACGAAATTGGACAAGGGTGTCGGATTCTCGAACGGATGCGACGAGTTCACGTTGAAGAAACCGCCTCCGTTGGTGCCCAGCTGCTTGATCGAGATCTGCGAGGCCGCGGGACCGAGCGCAAGCGTCTGCCTGTCAGTGCTCTTGTCCTCCATGACCGGGTCGCCCTTGGCGTCCTTCAGCGGCTGACCCTCCGGGCCGGTCTTGGCCTCCTGGTACTTCACCGCCTCCAGCGTCTGCACTTCCGCGTATCCGTCGAAGGTCTGCACCACGCCCTGGGACACCAGGACCAGAGCCAACAAGAACGACAGCGGCAGCAGCACCCACAACGTCACGCGGGTGAGGTCGACCCACGCATTGCCCACGCCTTGCGCGCTGTGTCGCGCGAAGCCGCGGACCAGCGCGATCACCACCACGATGCCGGTGGCCGCCGACAGGAAGTTCTGCACGCCCAGGCCGAGCATCTGCGTGAAATAGCTCATCGTCGTCTCGCCGCCATAGCCCTGCCAATTCGTATTGGTCGCGAAGCTGATGGCGGTATTGAGCGATGAGTCGGGCGAGACATTGGCCAGTCCCTGGGGGTTGAGCGGCAGCCATCGTTGCAGCCGCTGCAACGCATACACCGCCAGGAACCCCAGCCCGTTGAAGAACAGGATCGCCAGCGTGTATTGCAGCCACCCCATCTCGGCCTCGGCCTTCACGCCGCACAGCCGGTACAAGGGCGCTTCCACGCGTGCGCCGAAGGCGAAGCGGCCTTCGATCACATGAGCGATGTAGCGGCCCAGCGGCACCGCCAACAGCGTAAGCACCGCGCTGTACACCGCGAGCAGAGTCCAGGCGTGCGCCGTCATGAGAACCTCTCGGGGTACAGCAGCGCGGCCACCAGGTAGACCAGCAGGCCCGCGGCCGCGATGCTTCCAAGCACATGCAGCCACGTCATTTTCCTGACCCTCCCAGCTTGGCGCAGCCCAGCGCCATGCCGACCATCAGCAGCCACAGCCCGGCAGCGAGTGAGAGATACAAGACGTCCATCCGTCGTCCTCCTGGCAGCAAGTTCACTGCATGCTAGGAGGCGGCGCATCAAGATGCCGAAAAGATCAGGTGCCGGCGCATCAAGAAAACATCAAGACAGCTTCGTCGGATGCGGCGCTGATGGTCGAGGGTGCGCAGCTCGCCGGAACTCACGGGTTCCCATGGCAGGTCGAGCGCCTGAAGCCGACACGGACGGCGCCGGCCAGCCTTGGCCGGCTGGAAGATTCGAATCGTGGTAGGCCAACGGTGCCCGCCGAGGACATGGAAGCGATCATGGCATTCGATGATGCTTGAAAATTCGTGCGCGGGCGCAGCATCCCGAACGCGTGATGCCGACCCGGTTCGTTTGGGCAGCAGCATGCCGACGTAGAGAGGGTGACGAACATACCTGTAGAGCAGTGGCGCGCGGAACGCGGGTTGACCGGCACGGCGTTTCAGAAGATGGCGGCGAACAGCTCGAAGTGGTCGATCATGAAGGAGCTCCAAAGGCTGACAGCCCAACCGAGCCAGAACAGGCACTGCGTCACCAGCCGGAGCTTGCCGGTCGCTTCCCACACCACCGGTTCGGTGATCGGCCGCCATTCCAACAGGATCAGTCCGAGCGCGAGCGTACTCGCCAGCACGTACGTGCTTCGCTCGACTGCGGGCGGCACCATCCTCGTCCAGAAGCGCTTGAACGACATGCGAGCCATGACGCTGTGCTGGATTCCGAACAGCGCGAGCAGCGAGAGGTCGACTGCGACAGCCATTGCGGCGGAGCCCGATGGAGGGCCGCCATCGATCGTCAGCGGCAGCGGCAGCCCGCCGACGAAACCGATCGAGTAGAGGAATGTCAGGAAAAAGAAGAGATAGCACACAAGGCCATAGGCGACCTTCAGCAGTGAAAGCATGTCGGGCGACGCTCCGAGAGTCGAGGAAGCGCCGGCCATCAACGCCGCACGGCGAGCACGAGACGGCCCTGCGCCTGCCGCCCGCCGATGGCGGCGATCGCATCCGCGTAGTCGTCCCACGGCAGCACGCGACTGACGAGCGGGCGCAGTTCGCCGCCGGCCACCATGCGCAGCAGCGCTTCGTCGGCCGCGGCGCTCTCGCGCGGGAAGCGCTGTGCCCAGGCGCCCCAGAATGCGCCGACGACCGCGTAGTTCTTGAGCAACGGCAGGTTCGCCGGAACCGAGGAGATTTCACCGGACGTGAACCCGATGGGCAGCAGGCGGCCGCCCCAGTTCATCAGGCGCGCCATGGTGTCGAAGATCTTCCCGCCGACGTTGTCCATGCACACGTCCACGCCCCGGCCGTCGGTGAGCGAACGGATGCGTTCGCGCAGGTCCTCCTCGCCGTACACGACGACCTCGCTTGCGCCGTACTCGCGCACGGTGGCGGCTTTCTCCTTCGTGCTCACCCCGGCAATGACGCGTGCGCCGAGGTGGCGGCCGAGGTCCACGGCGGCCAGGCCGACCCCGCCGGCTGCGCCGCTCACGAACAGCACTTCATCGGGCCGCAGGTGCGCGGTCGTCACCAGCGCGTATCGTGCCGTTCCGTACGCATATCGAAAGGCCGCGGCCGTGGCGAAATCCACGTGGGCCGGGATGAGTGCGGCCCAGTCCTCGGACGAGAGCATCTGCTCGGCCCAGGCGCCAAACCAGGAGCCGCATGCGACACGGTCACCCACACGAAAGCGAGTGACCTCCGGGCCGACCGCGCTCACGACCCCGGCAGCGTCCGTTCCGGGCACATAAGGCAGCGACGGCTTCATCTGGTATTTCCCTTGCGTCATCAGCAAATCCATGAAGCTCACGGCGGCTGCATGCACGTCGACCACGATCTCGCGCGGACCCGGCCGCGGTGCAGGCACGTCGCCGAACCGCAGGGATGCGTCGTCACTGAACCCGGTGCACAGGATGGCTTTCATCGTTCACTCCTTTTTCTTCATGCGTACGGCGACGACCTCGGCGACTGCGCACTCGTCACCGCCTTGCAGCACGCGGCAGGCCACCGCCGAGCGGCGCTCGCTCGCGTCGACCACGCGGGCGCGCAATTCGAGGACTTCATCGATGCGGGCCGGCCTGAGGTAGCTCACGCACAGCTTGCCGGTGACAAAGGGCGGCGGCCCGGCCGCGATGTGCGTCCCGGTCTCGCGGCACCAGGTCGCAAGCGCGGTCCAGATCGAATGGCAATCGACGATCGAGGCGATCGTGCCGCCGTACACGAGGCCCGGATGGCCGATATGCTGCGGCAGCGGCCGCCAGCGGCACACGAGCTCGTCGCCCTGCCAGTGGCTCTTGATCTTGAGGCCCAGCTCGTTGAGAGAGCCGCAGCCGAAGCATTGAACCTTGAGCACATCCTGCAGAGCGAGACCGTCTTCCATGCAGGCAGTGTCGGAGGCCGAAGGCGGTCGGCCAAGTCGGCCGACTACGGTAGCCGCGGCGACGGCATCGTGCGACTACGGTAGTCGCACGATCAAGTGCCGAGCAGCCGGCGCTCGGTTGCGCGCCGCACGGCTTCGGCGCGAGTGCGGCAGCCGAGCGCCGCAAGGGCTCGCGCCGCATGCATTTCGACCGTGCGCGGACTCAGGTGCAAGGCCTGGGCGATCTGCTTGTCCGATTCGCCGAAGGCAATGCGGCGCAACACCTCGTGCTGGCGCGCGGTGAGCTCCACGGCCTCTTCGGTCTCGGCCGCCGTGCCGAGGAACTCGCGGGTTTCGCGAACGAACGCGGGCCACGCGGGCTCCTGCGGGAAGGGGATGTGGTTGCGTCCTTCGAGCGGCACGAAGCGCGCGCCGGGAATGAGCGACGCGAGGCGGCGGCCCTGCTCGAAGCGCACCATCTCGTCTCCTCTGGGATGCAGCACGAGCGTGGGGCAGCGCACGCGCACGGCTGCTTCCTTGACGTTCATGGCATACATCGCGCGAAGTTGGCGCACGGCCACATCGGGCGTCGCCGTGGCCCGCTGGAGCTCGTCGAACGCTTTCCATTGGGCTTGCGTCGCATCGGGCAGGAAGCGCGACACGAACACCTGTCGGAACGCGGGCGAGCTGTTGCCCCAACCGAGCGCCGCCAGTTCGAGCATGAGGTCGCCCTCGCGCCGCACCGCCGGATCGGGATGGCTGGTGCTGTGGTACGAGGTGGCGAAACCGCCGAACAGGATCATGTTGCGCACGCGCTCGGGATGGCGCGCCGCGTATTCCACGGCCACGCCGACGGCGCAGGTGAACGCGAGCAACGTGAACGGCTCGCGCCCGTGCGCATCGGCCACGGATTCGAGATCGCCGACCCACGCCTCCAGGCTGATGTCGTCGACACGTCGCTGCGACAGGCCGCAGCCGCGGGTGTCGTATTCGACGTACGTGAAGCGCGCAGCGAACTCCTTGATGAGCGCTTCATGGATCGAGCCGGGGTCCACGCGCTCGATGTGCGTGAGCCAGGTCGCTGCCTTGATCAGCGGCGGGCCGGACCCGTAGCGCGCGCTCGCGAGCTGCACACCGTCGCGTGAAGTGACGAAGCGGATGTCGCGGCCAGCAGTCATGGCCGCGATGGTACGGCGCGCTCGCTGCGTTGTCATTTCGCGCACCTTCGAACCCAAGGACCACGGTCACGCCAACTTCGCCGAGATGGTCGAAGCCATGGAATCCGTCGTTGAGATCTCCTTGCCCGCAGCAATGGTGCGTCGTTTCGGCGGTCTAGGCCGGTAGCGCTATCGCGCCCAGCGGTCGCTACGTCCGTTCGCCGAATCGATGGTTCGCACATCAGGTCCGGCCTGGCCCGTACTCCTTGGCGTCCGATGTCGGTCTTGGATCGAACCTACGCGTTCTCGGATGGTCTACCGATTTCGTACCCAGCCACGATGCGAGATTGCAATCGCAGGCTGCGTTGTAAAGGAGACCGACAAATGATTGTTCAGTTCGTGAAGTTCAAGAGCAGCCTTGCCAACGACGAAGTGCAACGGGTCATGCGAGAGCGAGCGCCGCGGTTTCGCGCCTTGCCCGGCCTGGTCCAGAAGTACTACGGTCTGGAAGAGCAATCTGGAGAGTTCACTGGGATCTATCTGTGGGACTCCGAACAATCTGCAAAGGATTTTCAGGATACGGAATTGGCTCGCACGATTCCGGTGGCCTACAAGGTCGAGGGCAAGCCACGGATCGAATTCTTCGAGTTGTTATTCCCACTGCGGGGGTGGGTGCGGCGATCCGATAGCCTGGTCCTGATTGACAGTCGCGACGCCAAGCGCGGTCAGCCGCATGCCCAGTGCAAGGACCTTCTGCTGTGGGGCCGGATCTCTCGTTCGGCAACCGCTCGCGCGACAACGGCGTGACCGGATGCCGTGCGTGGGCCGTGTCGGTCCGCGTCGATCCCGTAGGCGAGGGTCTCGCCTACGGCATCTACGAACCGCGCGCGAAGTGACGTAGGCTGTCGCCATGGGCAGCAGACAGCCAGCCACGCGCGACGCGCTGGAGAGAGGGCGCCGCTCGTACAGACATCACGCATGGGCCGAGGCCTTCGACGCGCTGGCCGACGCCGATCGCGCGGCTGCGCTCGCACTCGACGATCTCGAGATGCTGGCGTGGTCGGCGGCGCTGAGCGGACACGACGACGCGTGCCTCGAGCGCTTCGAGCAGCTGCACCGCCGCTGCGGCGAGACCGGGGCGCACGCCCGCGCCGCACGCTGGGGGTTCTGGCTGGGCATGCGCCTCATGGCGATGGGTGAGATGGGGCGCAGCGCCGGGTGGCTGTCCCGAGCGCAGCGTTCGCTCGAGTGCGCCGACGGCGACTGCGTCGAGCGCGGCTACCTGTTGCTACCGAAGGCGGCCCGCCACCTCGGCGCCGCGGAGCTCGATACGGCCGTGGACATCGCCGCGCGAGCAGTCGCGATCGGCGAGCAGTTCGGCGACGCCGATCTGTCCGCGTTCGCGCGCCAGTTCGAGTGCCGGGCGCTGCTGCGGCGCGGTGACATCGAGCACGGGATGACGGTGCTCGACGAGTCGATGATCGCAGTCGCAGCGGGCGAGCTATCGCCGCTCGTGACCGGGCTCGTCTACTGCAGTGCCATCGCGACCTGCCAGCAGGCGATGGCCCTCGACCGCGCCCGCGAGTGGACGGCCGCGCTGGCCGCATGGTGCGCCGGCGAATCGCAGCTCGCCTCGTTCGCCGGTGCATGCCTCGTGCATCGGTCGCAGATCCTGAAGATCTCGGGCGACTGGGCAGAGGCCCTCGAGGAGGCGAAGCGCGCGTGCGAGCGAGTGTCCGACAAGGATCCGCAAGCGCTTGGCGACGCGTGCTACGAGCGCGCCGAGCTGCACCGGTTGCGCGGCGAGCTGACCGAGGCGGAGGCGGCGTACCGTCACGCCAGCCAGGTCGGCCGCGAACCGCAGCCCGGCCTCGCGCTGCTGCGGCTGGCACAGGGTCGGATCGACGACGCGGCCAGCGCGATCCGCCGCGTCCTGGCGACCACCTCGACGGCGTGGCGACGCCCGCAGTTCCTGCCCGCATGCGTCGACATCCTGCTCGCCGCCGGCGAGCTCGACGATGCGCGCATCGCCGCCGCCGAGCTCGACCAGCTCACGCGCGACTTCGACATCGAGATCCTCCACGCGCTCGCCGCGCAGGCGCGCGGCTGCGTGTCGTTGGCCGATGGAGACCCGGAGGCCGCCGTCGAGCCACTGCGTCGCGCGTTCCAGTGCTGGCAGTCCGTCGGCGCCCCCTACATCGCCGCGCGGCTCCGCGTCCAGCTGGCGCAGGCCTACGAGGCGCTCGGCGATCGCGATGGCGCCGAACTCGAGCGCCAGAGCGCGCGACAGGTGTTCGAGGCGCTGGGCGCGGCGCCCGACCTGGCCGCGCTCGATGGCAAACCCGCGAAGACTGCCGGCGGGCTGTCGTCGCGCGAGCTCGAGGTCCTGCGCCTGGTCGCCCGCGGCAAGACGAACAAGCAGATCGCCAATCAGCTGTACCTCAGCGAACGGACGATCGATCGCCACGTCAGCAACATCTTCCACAAGCTCCACGTGTCGACACGAGCCGCGGCGACCGCGTACGCCTACGAACACAGCCTGCTCTGACGATGCGTAGAACCACCCATGACGGCGCGCTCGCCAGAATGGGAAATCCTGCCGAAGTGAGGTGGCGCTCGGGGAGCTACGGTGTAGCCATGGACACCAAACAACGACTTCCCAGTCCCGAGCCCAACGTGTACGTCGAGGCGGGTACCACGTTCGTCAAGCTGGCCGGGCCGATCCCGCCTCGACGACGCCCCCTCGACGCAAATCACCACGACGTCGTCGTGATCGGCGCCGGGCAGTCCGGGCTGTCGGTGGGCTATCACCTCGCCCGTCACGATCTCCGGTTCGTGATCCTCGATGCCGGCCAACGGATCGGCGACGCGTGGCGCCAGCGCTGGGATTCGCTGCGGCTGTTCACGCCGGCGCGCTACGACGGTCTGGACGGCATGGCGTTCCCGGCGCCCGCGACCGCCTTTCCGACCAAGGACGAGATGGCCGACTTCCTCGAGTCGTACGCTGAGCGCTTCTCGTTGCCCGTGGTCAACAGCGTCCGCGTCGAGCGGCTGTGGCGGCGCGGCGACCGCTATGTGCTCGACCTCGCCGGCGGACGCCAGCTCGAGGCCGACCAGGTCGTCGTCGCGATGGGCCACTACCAGCGTCCGCGCATTCCGAAGCTCGCGCGCGAGCTGTCACCCGAGATCGTCCAGCTGCATTCGATCGCCTACCGCAGACCGTCGCAGCTCGCGGAAGGTCCGGTACTGCTGGTCGGCGCCGGCAACTCGGCCGCCGAGCTCGCCAAGGAGCTGACGCCGCGGCACCAGGTGTGGATGTCGGGCCCGTCGACCGGCACGCTACCGTTTCGTATCGCGGGGCGGTTCGGCCGGCTGATCGGCGTTCCGCTGGTGCTCCGGATGTTGTTCATGCGCGTGCTCAGCGTCGGCAATCCGCTCGGCCGCAAGCTACGGCCCAAGTTGCTTGGCGCCGGACCGCTCATCCGCGTGCTGCCCCGAGATCTGCGACGGCTGGGCGTGGTCCGTGTCGGCCGCACGACCGGCACCGACCACGGCAAGCCGCGTCTCGACGACGGTCGTGTGCTGGACGTTGCCAACGTGATCTGGTGCACCGGTTTCGATCCGGCGTTGTCGTGGATCGATCTGCCAATCTTCGACGACCACGGGCATCCGCTGCATCGCAGCGGCGTCGTCGAGAGCGCACCCGGGCTGTACTTCGTCGGCCTGCACTTCCTTCACTCGATGTCGTCGGGGATGATCCACGGCGTCGGCCGCGATGCCCGCCGGTTGGTCCGCGCGATCGCCGAACGCGAGAACCGTACTGGCGGCCGGTTGTCGGCATGACGCGTGCCTACCGAGCCGCAAGCGACCACGATGAAATCGCCGCCATTTTCCAGGTCCATGATGCCGATGGTCCGGATGTCGGCCGAGAACATCGTATGGCGACCTGTATTGGCGACTGCTTTGTAACCTCGCGACAGAATCAGGAGCGCGATCTCACAGTCTTCACTGGTAGGCCGTGTTGGACTTGAACCAACGACCAAAGGATTATGAGTCCTCTGCTCTAACCAACTGAGCTAACGGCCCGAGGGCGCGATTGTAGGTTTGCGCGGGCGGGCCGAGCTACGCTCTACTTCTGCGACAACGCGTTCGTGACCAGCCTGGAGGTGATGTCGACGATCTGGATCATGCGGTCGTAGGCCATGCGCGTCGGGCCGATCACGCCCACCGTGCCCACGACCTGGCCGTTGACCTCATAGGGCGCCGACACGATGGACAGTTCCTCGAAGGGCACGACCATGCTTTCGCCTCCGATGTAGATGCGCACGCCTTCGGCACGGCTGCTGACTTCGAGCAGCCGCATGAGCTGCGTCTTCTGCTCGAACAGATCGAAGAGCTTTCGCAAGCTGCCCATGTCGCTGGAGAAGTCCTGCACCGCGAGGAGGTTGCGCTCGCCCGAGATCACGACCTGCTCCTGGCTCTCTTCCATCGCTTCGGTGCCGGCCTCAACCGCCGCCTGCATCAACGCAGCAATCTCCCCGCGAAGCTGCTCGACTTCCGACTTGAGCCGCTCGCGCACATCCTCCAGTGTGAGACCGGCATAGTTCTGAGTGAGGAAGTTGCTCGCTTCGACCAATTGCGATTGGGTGTAGTCGAGCGCGGTGAAGATGACGCGGTTCTGGACGTCTCCATCGGGCGACACCAGGATGACGAGCACCCGTCGCTCGCCCAGGCGCAGGAATTCGACGTGCCGGAATGCGCTCGTCTTGCGCGGTGCCGTCACGACGCCCACGAACCTCGAAAGGTTGGACAGGAGCTGCGCCGCATGTGCGATCACGCGCTGCGGCTGGTCCGGCTGCAGCGGTTGGTCGATGCGAGGCGCATCGCCCCAGGGCGGCGGCTGCGCCGTCAGCATGGTGTCGACGAACAGTCGATAACCTCGCGCGGTGGGCACCCTTCCGGCGCTGGTGTGGGGGCTGGCAATCAGGCCCAGGTCTTCGAGGTCGGCCATCACGTTGCGGATGGTGGCCGGCGAAAGCTCCAGGCCGGAGGCCCGGGACAAGGTGCGCGAACCGACCGGCTGGCCGTCCGCGATGTAGCGTTCGACCAGCGCCTTCAGCAGTTTCCTTGCGCGCTCGTCCAGCATGATTTTCATTGTAGGGCGAGGCCGATCTTCACCCCCCTCCGGCGCGAATCGCTGTGGTGTAATCCCGCGCATGGACCGCCGATTCCGTCACGCCGCGCTCGTGGGCAAGTACCACGCACATGGCATCCGGGGGGTGCTCGACGAAATCGCCGCGTTCCTGCTGCGCCAGGGGCTCGAAGTTTCCATGGAACGCGAGACGGCGCTCAACACCGGCCTGGTCGACTACGGCGCCCTGACGCCCGACGAGCTCGGCCAGCACTGCGACCTCGCCATCGTCGTGGGCGGCGATGGCACCATGCTGGGCATCGCGCGCCAGCTTGCGCGCTACGGCACGCCGCTGGTGGGCATCAACCAGGGACGGCTGGGCTTCATCACCGATGTGGCGGTGGGGCAGTTCGCCGAGGCGCTCGCCCCCATGATCGCCGGCGACTACGAAGAGGAACGCCGCTCGATGCTCGAGGGCGGCGTCTGGCGCGACGGCGAGAGCATCTTCGAGGGCTTCGCGATGAACGACGTGGTCGTCAGCCGCGGTGCCACGGCCAGCATGGTCGAGTTGAAGGTCGACATCGGCGAGGAGTTCGTCGCCAACTTGCGGGCCGATGGCCTGATCGTCGGATCGCCCACCGGCTCGACGGCCTATGCGCTGTCGGCCGGCGGCCCGATCCTGCATCCCGGGATCGCCGGCTGGGTCATGGTGCCCATCGCACCGCACGACCTGTCCAACCGAACCATCGTGCTGCCCGATTCTGGCGAGATCAGCATCGAGATCGTCGCGGGCCGCGACGCGAGCGTGAGCTTCGACATGCAATCCCTGGCCAGCCTGCTTCACGGCGACCGGATCACGGTGCGGCGTTCCGCACACCAGGTACGGTTCCTCCATCCGCTGGGCTGGAGCTATTACGCCACTTTGCGGCGCAAGCTGCGCTGGAACGCAGGGGTGGCCTGATGCTGCGCCGGCTCGTTCTGCGCGACTTCGTCATCGTCGCGGCCCTCGAGGTCGATTTCGAATCGGGCTTTTCCGTGCTCACCGGCGAAACGGGCGCGGGCAAGTCGATCCTCGTCGACGCGCTGCAGCTCGCACTGGGCAGTCGGGGCGATGCCGGTCTGGTCCGCGAAGGCACCACCCGCGCGGAGATCACCGCAGAGTTCGATTCACCGCCCGGCTTGGCGGACTGGCTCGACGAAGCGGGATTCGAACCGGCCGATACGCTTTTGCTGCGCCGCACGATCGACGCCAACGGCAAGAGCAGGGCGTGGATCAACGGCAGCCCCGCCACTGTCGCGCAGCTGCGCGAGGCCGCCGACCACCTGGTCGACATCCACGGGCAGCACGCGTGGCAGGGTCTCACGCGCAGCCCGTCGGTACGCGCCCTGCTCGATGCCTATGGGGGCCTGGACACGGCGCCGCTGGCACAGGCGTGGTCAAGCTGGAAGGCCGCGGCGGATGCGCTTTCGATGGCCCGCACGCGCCAGGCCGACCTGTCGCGCGAGCGCGACCGCCTGGCCTGGCAGATCGGAGAACTCGACAAGCTCTCCCCGGGCGACGTCGAATGGGACGAGCTGAACACCGAACACCAGCGGCTGGCCCATGCGCAGGCGCTGATCGACGCCGCACGCGGCGCGTTGGCCGCCATCACCGAAGGCGACGAGAACGCGGCGGCGCTCACCGCCCACGCGGCCGATGCTCTGCAGGATGTCGCCTCGTTCGACCCGCAGCTGAATGCCGTCGTCGACGTTCTGCGAAGCGCCCAGGCACAGATCGAGGATGCGGCCCATACCCTCACCAGCTACCTGCACCACACCGAGCCCGAGCCGCAAAGGTTGCAGAGCCTGGACGAACGCATGTCGGCGTGGGTCGGGCTCGCGCGACGCTATCGGCGCCCGCCGGCCGAATTGGCCGCATTGCTCGGCGAATGGAAGCGCGAACTGGCCGAGATCGATGCCGCCGCCGACCTCGAAGGCCTAGAACGGTCGCTCGCGCAGGCGCAATCGGCCTTCGACGCTCAAGCCAGGCAGATATCGGTCGCTCGGCGCAAGGCCGCGCCGCGGCTGGCGGCTGCGGTCACGCAGGCCATGCAGCAGCTGGGCATGGCGGGCGGGCGCTTCGAGGTGGCGCTCACAGCCCAGGACGCTCCGCAATCGTTCGGATTGGAGTCGGCCGAGTTCCTGGTGGCCGGCCATGCCGGCAGCACGCCGCGGCCGCTCGCCAAGGTCGCCTCGGGCGGGGAGCTCTCGCGCATCGCGCTGGCCATCGCGGTGACGACCTGCCAGCTCGAGCAATCCGGGTCGGCCGCCGGAACACTCATCTTCGACGAGATCGACGCCGGGGTCGGTGGCGCCGTGGCCGAGACCGTGGGTCGCCTCATGAAGCAGCTCGGACGCGAGCGCCAGGTGCTGGCCGTCACCCACCTGCCGCAGGTGGCCGCATGCGCAGATCACCATTTCGTCGTGTCCAAGTCGCTTGCACGCGGCAGCACGACCAGCGACGTGCAACGAGCCAGCGGCGAAGCACGCGTCGGGGAAATCGCACGCATGCTCGCCGGTGAGCGCCTGTCGGGCACCAGCCTGGCCCATGCGCAGGAGATGCTCTCCGTGGGCGAACGCGTGCTTTCGCCGCGGGCGCGGCCTCGGTCATGAGCGTGCCGGGCCGCTCCCAAGCGCTCATTTCTGAGCGCATAGCGCGAAGGGTAATCCGATGACCACGCCGGGCTGCTCCCAAGCGCTCGTCCCCAAGCGCGTAGCGCGAAGGGTAGTCCGATGAATTCCGCGGCCGGCGATGCTGCCAACGGCGAGCATGCCGCGCGCGAAGTCGTGCTCGTGACCGGGATCTCCGGTTCCGGCAAGTCGGTGGCATTGCGCGCGCTGGAGGACGCAGGATTCTTCTGCGTCGACAACCTCCCGCCGGAACTGATGCGCGAGTTCCTGCGCATCGAGAACGAACGATTCGAGCGGCGCGTGGCGGTTGCCGTGGATTCGCGCAGCGCCGGTTCCTTGCCGCAAGTTCTGCCTCTGCTGGAGGAACTCCGCGGCGAAGGCGTGCTGATCCGCTCGATCTTCCTCGACTCTGGCACCGAGACGCTGGTGCGCCGGTTCTCCGAGACGCGCCGCCTGCATCCGCTGACGCACGAGTCATCGCTCGCATCGAACCTGCATCGCGCCCTGGTCGACGCCATCGAACTGGAGCGCGAATTACTCGCCGAGTTGCGCGAGACGTCGATCGTGCTCGATACGAGCCAGTTGCGCCCGGCCCAGCTGCGCAGCTGGATTCATGACATGGTCGGCGTGCCGGGCAACCGGTTCACACTGGTGTTCCAGTCGTTCGCGTTCAAGCACGGCGTGCCGCTGGACGCCGACTACGTCTTCGACGTGCGGGTGCTGCCCAATCCGTACTATGTGCGCGAGCTCCGGGCGCAAACAGGTCTGGATGCCGCGGTCGCGGCCTATCTCGAACAGCAGCCCGAGGTGGGCGAGATGCTCGCGCAGATCGAGTCGTTTCTGGCACGCTGGTTGCCGGCCTTCGAAGACGGCCAGCGCAGCTATCTCACCGTGGCCATCGGCTGTACCGGAGGCCAGCATCGGTCCGTCTATTTCGTCGACCGGCTCTCCCGGCTCTTCGGTTCGCGCACGATGACGCTGGTTCGTCATCGCGAACTGGACGCCCGGGACTGACGACTTCCGCTTCACGTCGCACGCCGTTTTCGCCGCGTTTCAAAGATGCCCACCCCGTCCCCATTCGACGTTCCGCTCTTCCCGTTGCAGACCGTGCTCTTTCCCGGTGGACTGTTGTCGCTCAAGGTGTTCGAGGCACGCTACCTCGACCTGATCGGCACCTGCCTGCGCGAGCGAAAGCCGTTTGGCGTGGTCGCGCTCAAGAAGGGCAACGAGGTGCGCCGGACGGACGAATCGGTGGCGTTCGAGAACACCGGCACGATCGCCGAACTGCTGGACGCCGACAGCGCGCAGGCCGGCATTCTCCAGGTGCGATGCCGTGGCGGCCAGCGCTTCGACATTGCTGCGAGCCGCCAGCAGCCCGACGGACTGTGGATCGCGACGGCGCACATGGCTCCCGACGACGACCCTCTGGCCCCTGCCGAGTCGATGACCGAGACGGTGCGCGGGCTGGCCAATGCGATCGCCACGCTGAAGGCACAAGGCACCGAGCCCTTCCTGCCACCCTATCAGTTCGACAACGCGGGCTGGGTCGCCAACCGCTGGTGCGAGATCCTGCCGATCTCGCTGGCCGCCAAGCAAAAGCTGATGGAGCTGCCCGATGCGACGGTGCGGCTGCAGTTGGTCGACGAGTTCCTGCGCAGCAAGGGCGTCGTCAAGTAGCGCCGCCTCGTGCAGGACACTGCACGAGCATCACGCCCCTGGTGCGTGATCAAGCAGCAACTTGCGAAGGGGCGCCGGCAGGCCGGCCGCCAGTGCCTCGGCGAAGGTAAACCAGCGACCGGCGGGAAGTGCAGCGACGATGCCACCCACGTGAGCCGGGGAGCTTCGTGCAGGCAATGTCCACCGAACCGGATGCAAGCGCCAATCCAGGTGGGTCAGCACATGCGTGAAGCTGTCCAGGTGCTCGCCGGCGCCCGGCCATTCGGCGGCGAGCGCATCGAACGCGTCGCCTGACTCGAATTCCGGCAGGCTCCACAAGCCGGCCCACACACCGGTGTCCGGGCGTCTCGTCAGCCACAGGCGGTCTTGCCAGCACAGCCACAGCCACAGGTGCTCGCGCCGGCTGCGTCGAATGCGCCGTGTCTTGACGGGGTAGCGACGGGGATCGCCTTGCGCCGATGCCGTGCAGCCCGGGCGCGCCGGGCAGACAGCGCAGCCAGGCGAGCGCACCGTGCACACGGTCGCACCCAGGTCCATCAGCCCTTGCGTGTAGGCTTCGATGCCCCGCTCGGGCAGCAATTCGGTGGCATGTGCCCACAAGGCACGCTCGTTCGGCGCGGCGGCAAGGTCGCCCTCGAAGCCGAGCACGCGCGACAGCACGCGCTTGACGTTGCCATCGAGAATGGCCACGCGTTCGCCGAAGCAGAACGCGGCGATGGCAGCAGCCGTCGATCGGCCGATGCCCGGCAGCGTGGCCAGCACGGCGCTTTCACGCGGGAATTCTCCGCCGTGCTCATGCACGATGGCGATGGCGCATCGATGCAGGTTTCGCGCGCGGCTGTAGTAGCCCAGTCCGCTCCACAACGCGAGCACGTCGTCGATCGGTGCGGCCGCCAGGTCGCGAACACCCGGAAATCGCTGCACGAACCGCTCGAAATATGCGAGCACCGTCGTCACCTGCGTCTGTTGCAGCATGATCTCGGAGAGCCACACGCGGTAGGGATCGCGCGTGCCCTGCCATGGCAGCGTGTGACGCCCGTGGCTGCGCTGCCACGTGATCACACGTTCGGCGAAATCGCCCGCGGCCACGTCAGCCCCGCGCGTGGCGCAGCAGCATGGGAACCGGCTCGTCGGTGGGAGGTAGATCGAGGTGCAGCAGGCTGTCGTCCGACGTGTACGCCGGCAAGCGCAACGCGCCGCAAAGTGCGGCCACGCGCGACTCGAATTGCGTCAGGCGCTCCTCTTGCGAGTCGATCTCGACCAGACGCTGCTCGAGATCGCCAGCGGCGCTCTGGATACGTTCCAGCGCCTCGCGGCGGCGGCGGAAACCGCGCCGCCGCTCGCGCAGTTGCGAATCGATCTGCGCCGAGGCGCCCTTGCTCCACAACTCGACCTCGCCGCTCGCGTTCTCGAACACCACGCGCAGCTTGGACACCAGCATGCGGCGGAATTGCTCCATGAACTTGGGTTGCGACAGCCGAAGCGCTTGCGTGAGGCCGAGGTATTGCGCGTAGTTGCGCTCGATGAGCCCCAGCTCGAGGCTGAACCGCTCGAGCTGCGGCCCTTGCTGCAATGCGAGGCCGAAGCCGAACTCGGCGTTGAGCTTGCCGAACGACGCGGCCAGCATGTCCCGCATCTCGTCGCCGCGTCGCTGGGCGCTGGCCAGCAGGTCGCGAAGCCGTGCGCAAAGCGCGATGAACGCCTTCTTGGCCCCGAGCTTGAGCAAGGTCGCGTTCATCTCGTTCTGCATGCGAGTGACTTCTTCTCGCAGCCGATCGCTGGACAGCCCGACCAGCGCATCCTTGAGCATGCGCGTGTGGACGACGCGCAGCGCCTGCAGCCGGGTGGTGCAGGCCTCGAATTCCGCGGTCTCGTTCTCGACGCGCTGGAGCATCAGGCGCACCTTGGCGCTGCTCTTGCCCCGAATGCCGCGCAGCTCGAGCATCTGCTCGGCAAGCTGTCGCCGGGCGTCGCCGAGCCTGCGCGCGACGTGCTGCTCGACGTGGGCCACCGATTCGGTCACGACGCCCTGCATGACCTGCTGCCGCTGAGGCAGCAGTTGCGCGGACAGTGCCTGTTCGAGTTCGATCAGGCGGCTGTCGGCAAGTCCCTGCTCGTCGCCAGCCACGCGCGCGGCCAGCGCCTGCCTGGCCGACAGCGGGAACACCCGGCTGGCGTCGATGTCCAACGTGCGCGCTGTCAGTTGGCGCTGCGACTCGATCTGTCGATCCACCTCGCCGGCCGAGGCCAGCGGGTCGACCAGCGCGTCGATCTTGTTCAGCACCACGAAGCGCGACAGATTGTGCGTGTCGAGGTGATCGCGCCAGATGGCCATGTCGGACTTCGTCACCCCGGTGTCCGCACCGAGGATGAAGACCGTGGCGTGCGCCGTGGGCAGCAGGCTGAGCGTGAGCTCGGGCTCGGCGCCGATGGCATTGAGACCCGGCGTGTCGAGCACCACCAGGCCCTGGCGCAACAGCGGATGGGGGTAGTTGATGAGCGCGTGGCGCCATTGGGGCACTTCCACGTGCCCGTGCTCGTTCAGCGGCGGGTTCTCATCCGGGCGCTCGATGTCCCAGAAACCCAGGGTGCGCGCCTCGTCCTTCGTGACCCATTGCGTTCGCGTCACGTTCTGCAAGGCGCTCGCGAGGGCCTGAGAATCGCCGACGTCCAGCGTGATCTGCTCCCAGGCCCTGGGCTGCTGGCGCAACTCGCCGAGCGACAGTCCTTCGAGGCGGGTCTCGATGGGCAGAAGCCACAGCGTCGGCGGCTCTTCGGGGTCGTAAGCCAGCTCGACCGGACACATGGTCGTGCGCCCCGGAGTGGCCGGCAACACGCGCCGCTTCGCGTCGGCGAAGAAGATGGCGTTGATCAGCTCGGACTTGCCGCGCGAGAACTCCGCCACGAAAGCCACCACCAGCTTCTCGCTGCCCAGCCGATGCAGCAGCGCGGCGAGGGCCTCGTTGATGGGGTCGTCGGCGAGCTCATGCGCCAGCAGGTAGCGGGTGAGTTCGCCCAGGCGCCGCGTGACTTCCGCGCGCCAGCCGCTGAGCGCATCGAACTGGCTGGCGAAGGTCGGCGTCATGGTGGACGATCGGATCGTGCGAATCGGAACGGCTCGGGCGCGGCAACATGCCGCATGCTCCCGCCGACGGCAGGACGAAGAAATAGTACTGGATGGGGCACGACGGACGCCGTGAGAAACATCTGCACACGAAATCGATCCTGATGCGCCGTGACGTTTTCGACGCTCGGCAGCCGCGCCGCCAGCGCTGCGGCGCAACCATGCAACATCAGCGCGCCTGGCAGCCCGCGCAAAAGAAGGTCGACCGCTGCCCCTGGACGACTCGGCGCACGGCCCGGCCACAGCGCCTGCAAGGATCTCCTTCGCGGCCATATACCCAGGCCTGCGCCTGGAAGCGCCCTTCCATGCCGTGCGTGTCGCGGAAGTCGCGCAGCGTGGATCCCCCGAGCGAGAGGGCTTCGGACAGCGTGCCGCGAACCGCGTCGGCCAGGCGCTCACAGCGCATCAGGCTGAGCCGGTCGCTGCGGGTGCGCGGATCGATTCCGGCGCGAAACAGCGCCTCGCATGCGTAGATGTTGCCTGCTCCCACGACGATCTCGCCTCCGAGCAGGGCAAGCTTGACGGCCACGCGGCGTCGGCGAAGCGCGGCATGCAGATAGGCTCCGGTGAACCGTTCGTCGAACGGCTCCAGCCCGAGCCCTTCGAGCAGCCGTGCGGCCATGCCTTCTGTCAGCCCCGCGGACCAGACCACCGCACCAAAGCGGCGCGGATCGGTCAGGCGCAAGGTGCCGCGCGTAGTCAGCAGGTCGAAGTGATCATGCGCGCCAGCGGCGCCCGCCTCGGGGCTGAACGCCAGCGAGCCCGACATGCCCAGGTGCATCAGCAGGCCGCCGGCGTCTGCGCCGCCTTCCAGCGGCAGCCAGAGGTACTTGCCGCGGCGCACCACATGCCCCACGGTACGCGCCACGAGGCGCTGCGGTTCGACGCCCAGCGGCCACCGCAACGGCTTGCCCAATCGCACGCCGGTGACGAGCGCACCGTGAATGCGTTCGCAGAAACTCTGTCTGGTGACTTCGACTTCGGGCAATTCGGGCATGAAGGGAATTATCGTGAGGCCCCGCGATCAATTGTCGGGCGGCATCCGTGCTGCGGCGCCGGCCGGATGGCCGGCAACAGGCGTCCCACTAGAATCGTTCGAGCCACAGGAGTCCATGCATGCCAGCCCGTCTTTCCATCCGAACCTGCGCGCTGGCGATCCTCGCGTCGGCACTGGCGCTGAGTTCGTGCGCCTGGGCTCAACGCTCCGACGATCCGCCAACGCACTCCAAGCTCGACTCGCAACTCTTCTACCAGTTGCTGATCGGCGAGATCGAACTGCGTGCAGGCGATGCTGGCACCGCCTACCAGGTCATGCTCGATGCGGCGCGCCGCACGAAGGACGAGGCGCTGTTCCGCCGCGCCACCGACATCGCGCTGCAGGCGCGCGCGGGCGACCAGGCCCTGGCAGCCGCGAAGGCCTGGCGCAACGACCTGCCCAATTCGATCGAGGCGCATCGTTACGTCATCCAACTCCTGATCGCGCTGCATCGGGTCCCTGAAACGGCCGAACCGATCTCGTCGCTGCTGAACATCACGCCCGAAAGCGAGCGCGCCCACCTGATCATGAACCTGCCGAGGTTCTTCCGCCAAGGCAAGGACCGCAAGCAGGCCGCGGAGCTGCTCGGCCAGGTGTTGCAGCCCTATGCCGACGCACCGGCCACACGCACGGCCGTGAGCGTCGGGCTCGGGCCGGGCATGGCTGGCTGCGGAGGACGATGCCCGCGCCCTGCAGTTGGCGCAACGCGCGCACGCGCAGGATCCGGCGGCCGACGGCCCTGCCCTGCTGGCACTCGAGATGCTGCCCGGCACCCCCGACGCCGAGCCCATCGTGCTCGACCACCTGCGGGTGAAGCCGCAGAGCAACGGGATTCGCATGGTGTACGCCCGCGTGCTCACCGCGTCGCAGCGCTTCGCCGACGCCATCGAGCAGCTCGATGTCGTCACGGCCAACGCGCCGTCACTCGCACCGCCCTGGCTGACCCTGGGCGCACTGCATCTGGAGCTGCACGACCCCGACAAGGCCATCACAGCGATCCAGCATTATGTCGATCTCGTCCAGGCCAGCGCCAAGGCGGCGCCCGCGGCCAGCGAACCGGTCGACGACTCCGGCATCGTTGTCAGCTCCAACGACCAGGGTCTCACGCAGGCCTGGCTGATGCTCGCCCAGGCCGCGGAACAGAAGAACGACTTCGCCGGTGCCGAGGCATGGCTGAAGAAGATCGACGATCCGCAGCGTGCGCTGGAAGTCATCTCCCGCCATGCATCGCTGCTCGTGCACGAAGGCAAGGTGGACCAGGCTCGAGAGCTCGTTCGCAAGGCGCCCGCACGCACCGAAGAGGACGAGCGCGCCAAGATCCTGGCCGAGGTGCAGGTGCTGCGCGAGGCCAAGCTCTGGCCCCAGGCTCGCGAGGTGCTCGCCGAAGCCAACAAGCAGAATCCGGACGATGTCGACCTGCTCTACGAGCAGTCGATGATCGACGAGAAGCTGAACCGGCTCGACGAGATGGAACAGTTGCTGCGGCGCGTCATTGCACTGAAGCCCGACCACCAGCATGCCTACAACGCGCTCGGCTATTCGCTGGCAGATCGCAACCTCCGGCTGCCCGAGGCCAAGGCATTGATCGAGAAGGCGCTCGAGCTTGCTCCGGGCGAGCCTTTCATCACCGACAGCCTCGGCTGGGTCGAGTACCGTATCGGGAACCGGCCGGAGGCCATCCGCCTGCTGCGCAACGCCTACCAGGCCCGGCCCGACCCTGAAATCGGCGCCCATCTGGGCGAAGTGTTGTGGGTGAACGGCCAGCACGACGAAGCGCGCAAGGTCTGGCGAGAGGCGCACAAGCGCGACGCCGACAACGACGTGCTGCGCGAAACGCTGGCGCGGCTGCACGTCGGCGATCTGTGAGGCTGGCGGCGGCGCTGCTCGCATTCGGCCTGATGGCCGGCTGCGCCACGCGCCCGGAGCCCGCGCCGCCCGGCGGCGAGTCATTGTCCGGGCGCATGAGCGTGCACGTGGCGCCAACCTCCGGCAACGAGGCGCGCGACATGACGGCGTCCTTCGAGCTCCAGGGCAGTCCGGAACGCGGCCGACTCGACCTGAGCACGCCGCTCGGAACGGTCCTCGCCCGAGCGCGCTGGAGCCCCGGCCACGTGGCCTTGCTCACATCGAAAGGCGAGACGAGCTTCGACTCGCTGGATGACCTCACCCGCGAAGTCCTGGGCGAGAGCATCCCGGTCGCCGCCTTGTTCGACTGGCTGCACGGGCGTCCCTGGTCCGGCGCGCCGAGCACGCCGTCCGAACCCGCCGCCTTCGAACAGCTCGGCTGGGTCGTCAGCCTTGCCCGCTTCGGCGACGGCCTCGTCGCGGCACGGCGCGATCGGCCTCCGGCTGTGTCCGTGCGCGCGAAGCTCGACAGGCCATGAACGCGTTCTACGACGTCGCGGCGCCGGCCAAGCTGAACCTGTTCCTGCACGTGGTGGGCTGCAGGCCCGACGGCTACCACCTGCTTCAGTCGGTCTTCGTGCTGATCGACTGGTGCGACACATTGCATTTCGAGCTGCGGCGAGACGGCGCCGTGATGCGGCACGACCTGGGCGCCGCCCTGCCGACGGATGATCTGTGCCTGCGCGCGGCGCGCGCACTGAAGGCGGCCGGAGGGTGCGCTCATGGCGCGGACGTCTTCATCGACAAGACCGTCCCCTGGGGAGCCGGCATGGGCGGCGGAAGCTCGGATGCCGCATCCACGTTGTTGGCGCTGAACCGTCTCTGGGGCCTGAATTGGCCGCTGGCCCGCCTGCTGCCGATCGGTCTGGCGCTCGGCGCCGACGTGCCGTTCTTCCTGATGGGTCACAACGCCTGGGTCGAAGGCATCGGCGAATGCATCACGCCCGTTGAGGTGCCCCGCCAGTGGCTGGCCGTCGTGAAGCCCGCAGCGAGCCTCGCCACGCAAGCGATCTTCACCAGCCCGCACCTCGTTCGCGATACCGATGCTGTTATACTTTCGGGCTTTCTTGCAGACGTAGGGATGCAAGGCCTCGTCGAGGGGTTCGGCCGCAATGACCTGCAGCCTCCCGCCGAAGCCGCGTGCCCCGAAGTGGCGCAAGCCGCTCGGCTGCTCGAAGCCCGTTTCGGCAACAGCCGGATGACGGGTTCGGGCAGCGCGGTCTTTGCAAGAGCGGGCACGAACGACCAGCCCAAGGCGACGATGCCGACGGATCTCCCGCCGGGTTGGACCGGTCGGATGTGCCGCAGCCTGGAGCGCCATCCGCTGGACGGTTGGGCTCCAAGCGAGAAGTTGTAGGTGTCCGGCGCAAGCGGGAAACCTGTGTAGGGGAGTCGCCAAGTTGGTTAAGGCATCGGATTTTGATTCCGACATTCGAGGGTTCGAGTCCTTCCTCCCCTGCCAAATGCTTCGCTGACATTCCCGGTGCGCCGCCGGCCTGTGGCCGACGCCGCGCACGCCGGGGCTGAAACGAGCGGGTGGCTTGCCTGACCCTGAGGCCTCGACGGAGGGAACGTGCTTTTCAATACCGTGCTTTTCACTGGCAACGCCAATCCCGCGCTGGCGCAGGAAATTGCATCGCACCTCGGCATCGAGCTCGGCAAGGCCAAGGTCGGACGCTTCTCCGACGGCGAAGTCGACATCGAGATCCAGCAGAACGTCCGTGCACGCGACATCTTCATCGTTCAGCCTACCTGCGCGCCGACGAATGAAAACCTGATGGAGCTGTGCATCATCGTCGATGCGCTCAAGCGCGCCTCGGCACGCCGCGTGACCGCCGTGATCCCCTACTTCGGCTATGCCCGGCAGGATCGCCGGCCCCGGTCCACGCGGGTGCCGATCAGCGCAAAAGTCGTGGCGAACATGCTCGAGGCCGTCGGCGTCGAGCGCCTGCTGACCATGGACCTGCATGCCGACCAGATCCAGGGCTTCTTCAACATTCCGGTCGACAACATCTATGCGTCGCCCGTGCTCCTGTCGGACCTGCAGACCAAGCGCTACGACGACCTCGTGGTCGTCTCGCCCGATGTGGGTGGCGTGGTCCGCGCCCGCGCGCTCGCCAAGCAGCTCGGCTGTGACCTGGCCATCATCGACAAGCGCCGCCCACGCGCGAACGTGTCGGAGGTCATGCACGTGATCGGCGAGATCGACGGCCGCAACTGCGTGATCATGGACGACATGATCGACACGGCGGGCACGCTGGTGAAGGCAGCCGAGGTCCTGAAGGAACGCGGCGCCAAGAACGTCTATGCCTACTGCACCCACGCGGTCTTCTCCGGCCCCGCGATCGAGCGCATCAAGGCGTCGGCGCTCGACGAGGTCGTCATCACCAACACCATTCCACTGAGCGAGGACGGCAAGCAGTGCGCCAAGGTGCGTTCGCTGTCGGTGGCCTTCCTGTTCGCCGAGACGATCCGCCGGATCTCCGACGGCGAGTCGGTCACCTCGCTGTTTGCGGAGCAGAACAGCAACTTCTGAGCAAGAGACATTCGACGGGCCCGGACCGGGCCCGATGACCGGTTGCGGGCCCATCGGGTCCGTTCATTCGGCGCCTGGTCGCGGGCGCCATTCCATTTGGAGCACACCATGAAATTCGTCGCTTACGAGCGCACGCTGCAGGGGACCGGAGCGAGCCGCCGCCTGCGCCGCGCCGACAAGGTGCCTGGCATCGTCTACGGCGCCGGCCAGGCCGCCATGATCGAGCTGGACCACAACGCGCTGTTCTTCGCGCTGAAGAAAGAAGCCTTCCACGCCACCGTCCTCGAGATGGAGCTCAACGGCAAGGGAGAGCAAGTGATCCTGCGCGACTACCAGATGCATCCGTTCAAGCCGCATGTGCTCCATATCGACTTCCAGCGCGTGGATTCAACGACAAAGATCACCAAGAAGGTGCCCTTGCACTTTGTCGGCGAAGAAAATTCCCCGGCAGTCAAGACCGACAAGTGTCTCGTCAACCACGTGGTCACCGAGTTGCAGGTCCAGTGCCTGGCCTCGCAATTGCCGGAGTTCCTGACCATCGACCTGTCCAGCCTGCAAAAGGGCCAGTCGCTGCACGTCAACGATGTCCAGCTGCCCGCCGGCACGAAGGTGGTCACGCACGGCAAGCCCAATCCGGTGCTCGTTTCCGTCACGACGCCGGCCGCCGAGGAGGAAGCGCCGGCCGAGACGCCGGTCGTCGTCGCCGCACCGCCGGCCCCGACCAAGGGAAAGAAGGACGAGAGGCAAAACAAGCGCTGAACTCGCCTCCGTGCATGCCTGCCTGTCAAGCCCCGCCTCGGCGGGGCTTTCTTCATGGGGCGCACATTCGATAATCCACGCATGATTCGATTGCTCGTCGGCCTCGGAAACCCGGGCCCAGAATATGAGGCGACCCGGCACAACGCCGGCTTCTGGTGGGTCGACGAGGTGGCCCGAAAGCTCGGTGCCCATCTGGTGCCTGAGCGAAGCTACTTCGGGCTCGTCGCCCGCGTGAACCGCCCTGCGGGTCCCCTTTGGCTGCTCGAACCCATGACTTTCATGAACCTGTCGGGCAAGGCGGTCGCGGCGCTCGCTCGGTTCTTCAAGATCGCACCCGATGAAATCCTCGTCGCGCACGACGAACTCGACCTCCTGCCGGGCCACGCCAAATTGAAGCTTGGCGGCAGCCATGCCGGGCACAACGGCCTGAAGGACATCCACGCACAACTGGGCAGCGCCGACTACTGGCGACTGCGCATCGGCATCGGCCATCCAGGCGTGAAGGCGGAAGTCGTCAACTACGTGCTGCGCAAGCCGCCGCAAGAACAGCGCGAGGCCATCGAGCACGCCATCGACCAATCGCTGCAGTCGCTCGATCTCGTCCTTGCAGGCGACATGGAGCGAGCCATGATGAAGGTCCATGCCAAGCCGCCGCGGCCCAAGCCCGAACGCACACCAGCCGAGCCCACTGCGCCCGGCAAGGCGCACGAGCCAACCGGCAACGGGCCCGCGGCATGAGCCCGCTCCGACTTGGCGCTGCAGCCCTGCTGCTGTGCATGACCTTCGCAGCGTCCGCGGCCACCATCTACCGCTGCGGACACACGTATTCGCAGACACCCTGTGCCGACGCGCGCGTCATGGAGGTGTCAGACCCGCGCGATGACGGGCAGCGTGCCGAATCCAGGCGAATCGCGACTGAACAACAGCAACTCGCCGAGCGGCTGGTCCACGAGCGTGAAGCCATGGAGCCGCGCTCGCCCGCCTTGGCCACGGGCTTCGATGCACGCGCCCGCCCGCATCCCGAAGACGCCTACGCGCCCGTGCGAAAGCACCGCGCGCATGCGCGCCACCGGGCATCCCGTACCACTGATTTCGTTGCGGTCGCGCCCGCGAATGCGCCGCCAGGCAGACATTAGCCTGCCATGGTGCCGCGCTCTACCCGGGCGGCGGAGCAGCGACGGGCGGCGCCTCGGCCTGCGACTTCTGAAGCCGCGAGTACTTCTCCCAGAGCGTCTCGCGCGACTCCACGTGAGCTGGATCCACCGGGATGCAACTCACCGGGCACACCTGCACGCACTGCGGTTCGTCGAAATGGCCAACGCACTCCGTGCAGCGTGCGGGATCGATCTGGTAGATCTCCGGCCCCATCGAGATGGCCTGGTTCGGGCATTCCGGTTCGCAGACGTCGCAATTGATGCACTCGTCCGTGATCTTGAGGGCCATGGTGATTTCCGCGGGGCGTGAAGCCTGTTCAGTCCTGGTTGTGTTTGACGCGTCGCTTCAAGCGCTGGTTCACCGACGGCGACACGAATTTGGACACATCTCCGCCGAGCCCGGCAATCTCGCGCACGAAGGTGCCCGACACGAACTGATACTGGTCGCTGGGGGTCAGGAACAGAGTCTCCACTTCGGGCATCAGTTGCCGATTCATCCCGGCCATCTGGAATTCATATTCGAAGTCGCTGACGGCGCGCAGGCCCCGCACGACGACCTTGCCATCGTGGGCGACTACAAAATCGCGCAACAGCCCCCGAAAGGCAATCACTTCGACGTTCCCGTACGGGGCGGCCAATTCCTGGGCAATTTCCAGCCGTTCATCGATCGTGAACATCGTGCGCTTGTGGTGACCGGCGGCGACAGCCAGCACGAGCCGCTCGAACAACCGGCTGGCGCGGCGCATCAGGTCTTCGTGCCCCAAGGTCATGGGGTCGAAGGTTCCGGGGTAGACGGCAGTGAGTCGGGTCGCGGTAGTCAAGGCGGCATCCCTCGCGCAGATCTTCGACGGCAGTGTATCGCCCGGTGTCGATCCGGAGCGCCGGCTACGGTTTCTGCAAAAGGTGGAAATGAACTGCGCCGGCTCGGCTGTAGCGATGGACCGTCATCCCGACGGGGGAGACGGCCGCATCATCGAAGGCGCAATTCGCCTCCAGGTAGACGAATCCTCCAGGACGCACGACGCGAGCCGCCTCGATCAACGCCGGCATGAACAGGTCGTCCCCGAATGGCGGATCGAGGAAGATCAGATCGAAGCATGCTTCAGGCGAGCGACGCAGGTAGGCCAGCGCATCGGCGGGCACGACCTGCAGCGCATCGGCGGACAGGCGGCGTTTCGAGTCGAGCAGGAGCCGCACGAGCGTCGGATCCCGCTCGACGAGCACGACCTCTTCTGCACCGCGGGACGCAGCCTCGAAACCGAGCGCGCCGCTGCCGGCAAACGCGTCGAGGCAGCGCCAGCCGCCGAGATCCTGCCCGAGCCAGTTGAACAAGGTCTCGCGAATGCGATCGCCCGTGGGCCGCAACCCCGGGCGATCGAGCACCGGCAATTTGCTGCGCTTCCACATGCCGCCGATGATGCGCACCTCGTGCGGCACCGCCCGCCGAGGCCGGGCCGTCATGGGCGAACCGGAATACCGCGTGCAGCCATGACTGCCTTCGCCTGCGCGATCGTGAATTCTCCGTAGTGGAAGATGCTCGCGGCGAGCACTGCGTCGGCCCTGCCCTGTTGAATGCCGTCGGCGAGATGCTCCAGCGTGCCGACGCCGCCCGACGCGATGACGGGCACATCGATGGCGTCGCTGACGGCTCGGGTGAGTTCCAGATCGAAGCCCGTGCGGGTGCCATCGCGGTCCATGCTGGTCAACAGGATCTCGCCGGCGCCCTGATCGGCCATGCGCCGAGCCCAGCCCACGGCGTCGATCGCGGTGTTGCGGCGGCCGCCATGCGTGTAGACGTCCCAGCCGTCGCCTCGCGCTGCAAGGTCGTCGCCATGGCGTCGCTTGGCGTCGATGGCCACGACGATGCACTGCGCCCCGTACTTGGCCGATGCGTCCTGAATGATCTGTGGATTGGCGACCGCCGCCGAATTGAAGCTCACCTTGTCCGCCCCGGCATTGAGAAGGCGGCGCACGTCTTCGACCGTGCGCACGCCGCCGCCCACGGTGAGCGGAATGAACACCTGGGAGGCGACGGCTTCGATGATGTGCAGGATCAGGTCGCGCTCGTCGCTCGTGGCAGTGATGTCGAGGAAGGTGAGTTCGTCAGCTCCCTGGTCGTTGTAGCGCGCGGCGATCTCGACGGGATCGCCTGCGTCGCGCAATTCGACGAAGTTGACGCCCTTCACGACTCGCCCTCCGGTGACGTCCAGGCAGGGAATGATGCGTTTGGCCAGCATGGGATGGTGAATCAGACGAAGTCCGGGGTGCGATTGCGCGGCGAGGGATATGGACAGCGATGTTCGTCGGCGTGCCGGACGGTCGGGGGCATGCGCCGATCGCGCGAGTCAGACCGCCAGATCGTCGGCACGCTTCTGCGCCGCCGCGAAATCGAGGTCGCCGGTGTAGATGGCCCGTCCGCAGATGACGCCCTCGATGCCCTCGCTTTCGACGGCGCAGAGCTTTTCGATGTCGGCGATGCTGCTCAGCCCGCCCGAGGCGATCACCGGGATCGTGAGCGACTGCGCCAGCTTCACGGTGGCATCGATATTGATGCCGCTGAGCATCCCGTCGCGGCCGATGTCCGTGTAGATCACGCCCTCGACCCCATAGTCCTCGAATTTTCGGGCGAGATCGACGACCTCATGGCCGGTGAGCTTGCTCCAGCCATCGGTGGCGACCTTGCCGTCCCTGGCGTCCAGGCCGACGATGATGTGCCCACCGAACGCGCTGCAGGCGTCCTTCAGGAACCCCGGGCTTTTCACGGCCGCCGTGCCGATGATGATGAAACTCAGGCCGTCGTCGAGGTAGCGCTCGATCGTGTCGAGGTCGCGGATGCCCCCGCCCAGTTGCACAGGAATCTCGTCGCCGATCTCGGCCAGGATCGCCCTGATCGCCGGCTCGTTGATGGGCTTGCCGGCGAAGGCGCCGTTCAGATCGACCAGATGCAGCCTGCGCGCTCCGGCCTCGACCCAGCGCCGGGCGATGGCAGCGGGATCGTCACCGTAGGTCGTGGAGTCGCGCATGTCGCCCTGTTTCAGGCGAACGCACTTGCCGTCTTTCAGGTCAATCGCGGGAATCAGCAGCATGGCCGAGGAGAGGCTGTGGAGGAGGAGGAATCGATGCCCGAGAAGGTGGTCAGGGATTCCAGTTCAGGAAATTCCGATACAGCGCAAGGCCGTGTTCAGCACTTTTCTCGGGATGGAACTGAGTGGCGAAAATATTATCCCGCGCCAGGGCGCAGGTAAAGCGTTCGCCGTATTCGGTTTCCCCGACGCTGTGCCGCGGATCGCTCGGATGGGCATAGAAGCTGTGCACGAAATAGAAGTAGGCGCCATCGGGCACGCCCGCCCAGATCGCGTGGGGCCGCGCCTGGGATACCCCGTTCCAGCCCATTTGCGGCACCTTGTAGCGGCTGCCGTCGGGCTGCAGCCGCCCTTCGAGGCGAAACCGCCGCACATCGCCCGCGAAAAGTGCCAGGCCGTCCGTGGGCCCTTCCTCGCTGCGCGACAGGAGCATCTGCATGCCCACGCACACGCCCATCAGCGGCTTGCGCGCGGCCGCGTCGAGAACGGCCTCCTGCAGCCCCGAATCGCGCAGCTCCCGCATGCAGTCGGGCATGGCCCCCTGGCCCGGCAGGACCACGCGCTCGGCCGCGAAGACCTCTTCGGGACGGGAGGTGACGATCACCTCGACCTCGGCGCCCTTGGCGACGTGAATGACCGCCTGCGACACCGAGCGCAGGTTGCCCATGCCGTAGTCGACGATGGCGACGACGCGTTTCATGTCAGCAACTCCCCTTGCAGGCGGGCCCCATGGGTAAACCCGGACGCTTCATCGTAGTTTTCCATGGCGCCGCGCGGCACCCCAGCGGCATGAACCGACGCATCGAGCGGCCGCCGCGAAGCTGGCTTGGCCGGTCCGCTGGCGGCGCCCCCTGGAGGGGGAGCGCCGAAGGCGCTACGGGGGTGGTTCACTTCAAAGCGAGCCCTTGGTCGACGGAATGACGCCCGATGCCCGCGGGTCGACTTCCAGGGCCATGCGCAGCGCGCGGGCAAACGCCTTGAAGATCGTCTCGCACTGGTGGTGGGCGTTGTCGCCATGGAGGTTGTCGATGTGCAAGGTCACGCCGGCGTGGTTGACGAAGCCGTGGAAGAACTCGTACACGAGTTGCGTGTCGAGCGTGCCAATCATGCCGCTCCTGAAGTTCACGCGCATATGCAGGCCGGGGCGCCCCGAGAAGTCGACCACCACCCGCGACAGCGCCTCGTCGAGCGGCACGTAGGCATGCCCGTAGCGGCGCAGACCCTTCTTGTCGCCCACGGCCTTTGCCATGGCCTGGCCGAAGGTGATGCCCACGTCCTCGACCGTGTGGTGGCCGTCGATGTGCAGGTCGCCGCGGGCGTCGATCTCGAGGTCGATCAGGCCGTGGCGGGCGATCTGGTCGAGCATGTGGTCGAAGAAGCCGATGCCGGTGGCGAGCCGGGACACGCCGGTGCCGTCCAGGTCGACGATGACGTGGATCTGCGTCTCGGCAGTGTCGCGGCGTACGTCGGCCTTGCGGGATGTGGTCATCACAGGCTGGCCCTCAGGGCGTCCATCATCTTCACGTTCTCGTCGGGCGTGCCCACGGTCAGGCGCAGACAGTCGTGCAGCAAAGGATGCAGGAAGGCGATGTTCTTCACAAGCACGCCGCGCTCGCGCATGCCTTCGAATGCCATCCGGGAATCGGGCACGCGCACCAGGATCATGTTGGCCTCGCTCCTGAAGGGGCGCGCGCCCGGCACGCTGGCCAGCAGGCCGAGCAGCCGGTCACGCTCGCTGCGGATCGACGCGGCCTGACGCGCGTACTCGTCGACGTGGTCGAGCGCGAACAGAGCAGCCTCGCAGTTGAGGACGCTGATGTTGTACGGCGGGCGCACCTTGTCGACTTCCTGGATCAGCGCGCGGCGCCCGAGCAGGTAGCCGATGCGCACTCCGGCGAGTCCGAACTTGCTCATCGTCCGCATGACGAGGACATGCTCATGGCGACGCAGCCGGTCCATCGAGTCGCGCGAGGCGAAGGGCTGATACGCCTCGTCCATGACCACGAGCCCCGGCGCGGCCTCGATGAGCGCGTCGATCGCTTCGTCGTTCCAGAGGTTGGCCGTCGGGTTGTTGGGGTAGGCCAGGTACAGCAGCGCCGGCGCATGCGCGCGCACAGCAGCCAGCATGGCCGGCAGATCGAGCTCGAAATCCGGCGTCAAAGGGACCCCGACGTATCGCAGGCCCTGCAATTGCGCCGACATCCTGTACATCACGAAGCCCGGTTCCGGCGCCACGATCGTCGCGCCCGGCACATCGCAGGCCATCGCCAGCAGCGAAATCAGTTCGTCCGAGCCGTTGCCGAGCACGATGTCGCAGCCCTCGGGCATGCCCGCGTGGCGTGCAAGGCGCTCGCGCAGCACGTCGCCGCCGCCCGCCGGATAGCGATTGAGTGCCACCTCCGACAGGCGCCGCCCGAGTTCCTCGCGCAAAGGCACGGGCAGGCGGAACGGGTTTTCCATCGAGTCGAGCTTGATGAGTCCGGCCGAGGGTTGCACCGCATAGCTGTGCATCGACTGGATATCCTGCCGCACGATCCGTTTCATGCGCTCTTCGAGTCCGGTGCTCATCGTTCGTCTCCCCGATGGAGTCGCATCTGCGCCGCTCGCGCATGTCCCTGCAGCCCCTCGCCGTGGGCCAGTTCCGCGGCGATCGGCCCGAGCACCTGGGCTCCGGCATCGCTCACTTCGATGAGGCTGGACCGCTTCTGGAAGTCGTACACGCCCAGCGGGGACGAGAAGCGGGCCGTCCCGCTGGTGGGCAAGACGTGGTTTGGCCCCGCACAGTAGTCGCCCAGGCTCTCGCTGCTGTACGCGCCGAGGAAGATCGCACCGGCATGCCGAAGCAACGGCTCCCAGCGATGCGGATCGTGCGAGCTCACCTCGAGGTGCTCCGGAGCGATGCGGTTGCTGAGCTCGCACGACTCTTCCATGCTGCGGGTGTGGATGAGCGCCCCGCGTCCTTCGAGGGAGGCGCGAATCACATCGCGGCGCGGCATCGACGGCAGCAGCCGGTCGATGGCTTTCTTGACCTCGGCGATGTAGGCGGCATCGGGGCACAGCAGGATGCTTTGGGCGAGTTCGTCATGCTCGGCCTGGCTGAACAGGTCCATGGCCACCCAATCGGCTGGTGTCGTGCCGTCGGCCAGCACCAGGATCTCGCTCGGCCCGGCGATCATGTCGATCCCCACCCTGCCAAAGACGCGTCGCTTGGCGCTGGCCACGTAGGCATTGCCCGGCCCGGTGATCTTGTCGACGGCGGGCACACATGCCGTGCCGTACGCCAACGCCGCGATTGCCTGCGCCCCGCCGATCGTGAAGGCTCGCGTAACGCCGGCCATCGCGGCGGCCGCGAGCACCAGCGGATTGCGCTCGCCGCCGGGCGTGGGCACGACCATCACGATCTCGCCGACGCCCGCGACCTGCGCGGGGACGGCGTTCATGAGCACGCTCGACGGATACGCGGCCTTGCCACCCGGGACGTAGATACCCACGCGATCCAGCGGCGTGACCTTTTGGCCGAGCAGGTTGCCTTCGCCATCGCGGTAGCTCCAGGATCGGCCGCAGGCGTCGAGCTGTCGCTCGTGATAGTCGCGCACCCTGGCCGCCGCAGCCAACAGGGCCTCGCGTTGCGCGGCGGTGATGTGTGACGTTGCCGCGTGCAGCTCGTCCTGCGAGATTTCGAGGGCGGCGACCGAAGCCGCGTCGACGCCGTCGAAGCGTTTTGTGTATTCGAGCACCGCTGCGTCGCCGCGCAGCCGCACGTCGTCGAGGATGGCAGCCACGCGCGTCTCGATGGCCTGGTCCTGCTGCGCCGACCAATGTCGCACGCGCTCGAACTCGGCCTCGAAGGCGGTGATGGTGGTGGTGAGCTGGCGGAGCTGGACGGTCGTCATGGTGTCTTGCCCACGGCGGCGGCAAAGGCGTCTATGAGGCTGCGGATGGGTTCGCGCTTGAGCTTCAGCGCGGCCTGATTGACCACCAGGCGCGAGGAGATCGGCATGATTTCCTCGACTTCGACGAGCTGGTTGGCCTTGAGCGTGCTGCCAGTGGACACCAGGTCGACGATCGCGTCGGCCAGGCCGGTCAGCGGCGCGAGCTCCATCGAACCGTACAGCTTGATCAGGTCGACGTGCACGCCCTTGTCGGCGAAATGCTCCCGCGCGCAGGCCGTGTACTTGGTGGCCACGCGAATGCGCGACCCCTGGCGCACGGCCGCGGCGTAGTCGAAGTCGGCGCGCACCGCCACGCTCATGCGGCAGCGGGCGATCTGCAGGTCGAGGGGCTGGTAAAGCCCCGCGCCCCCGTGCTCGAGAAGGGTGTCCCGGCCGGTGATGCCCAGGTCGGCGCCGCCGTACTGCACATAGGTCGGCACATCGGTCGCGCGCACCAGGACCAGCCGGACATCGGGCCGGCTGGTGCCGATGATCAGCTTGCGGGACTTTTCGGGGTCTTCCGCGACCTCGATGCCCGCCGCGGTCAGCAACGGCAGCGTCTCGTCGAAGATGCGCCCCTTGGACAGGGCCAGGGTCAGCATGGCGACCCCACTTCGGCCGGGCAGGCCCGGCACGCGAACGCGCGCACGGCGACGCTCGTCGGACATCTCGCAACGCGTGGCGGTGACGTCGATGTCATTGGACCCTTTCGATGTCGGCGCCGATGCCGCGCAGCTTGGCTTCCATGCGGTCGTAACCCCGGTCGAGGTGATAGATGCGATCGACCACGGTGTCGCCCTCGGCCACGAGGCCCGCGATGACGAGGCTTGCCGAGGCGCGCAGGTCTGTGGCCATCACGGTGGCGCCAGACAGCCGGGGCACGCCACGGACCATGGCCGTGTGACCGTCGACCTCGATCTGCGCGCCCAGGCGCAGCAGCTCGTTGACGTGCATGAAGCGGTTCTCGAAGATGGTCTCGGTGACCATCGCCGTGCCCTCGGCCACGCAGTTGAGCGCCATGAACTGCGCCTGCATGTCGGTCGGAAAGGCAGGGTACTCGCTGGTCTTGAAACTGACCGCCGTCGCGCGCCGGTCGCTTCGCAGTCTGATCCAGTCGTCGCCGGACTCGACCGGCATGCCGGCCTCGCGCAGCTTGTCGATGACCGCCATCAGGTGGCCGGCGCGCGCACGGCGCAACAGCACGTCGCCGCCCGCGGCCGCCACCGCGCACAGGAAGGTCCCCGTCTCGATGCGGTCGGGAATGATCTCGTGGGACACGCCGTGGAGCCGCTCGACGCCCTGGATGCGGATGCGCCCGGTGCCGTGGCCCTCGATCCTGGCGCCCATCTTGATGAGCATCTCGGCGAGGTCGGGGATCTCGGGCTCCTGCGCCGCGTTCTCGAGCACGGTCTCGCCTTCGGCCAGCGTCGCCGCCATCAGCAGGTTCTCGGTGCCGGTGACCGTGATCATGTCGGTCGTGATGCTCGCGCCCTTCAGCCGCCGCGCGCGGGCCAGGATATAGCCATGCTCGACGGTGATGTCGGCGCCCATGGCCTTCAGGCCCTTGATGTGCTGGTCGACCGGACGCGAGCCGATCGCGCATCCACCGGGCAACGACACCGTCGCTTCGCCGAAGCGCGCAAGGAGCGGGCCGAGCACGAGGATGGACGCACGCATGGTCTTGACCAGCTCGTAAGGAGCCTGCGGGCTCGTGATGCGGCTGGCGTCGATGGTCACGGCATCAGGGGCCGCTTCAGTGCGCTGCGCGATCGTTCCCATGCTGCGCAGCAGCTTGAGCGTGGTGGTCACGTCCTGCAGCCGAGGGACGTTGGTGAGCGTGACCTTCTCGTCGGTCAGGAGCGCGGCGCACAACTCGGGGAGCGCGGCATTCTTGGCGCCGGAGATGGTCACCTCGCCTTGCAGGCGACGGCCACCGCGAATCAGAAGTTTGTCCATGAGCGTGTGGGGGCCCATTCATCCACGACTCGCAAGCCCGCTGGTGCAGGCCCGCCAGCCGCAGTGAACACTGCGGCGTTGGTCAGTGGTGATGAGTGTCGGTCGACGTGGAAGCCCACTCGGCCGGGGTCAGCGTCTTCATCGACAGGGCGTGGATTTGCTCGCGCATTCTATCGCCCAGGGCCTTGAAGACCCGCTGGTGCCGCGCCACGCGGTTGGCGCCCTCGAACTCGGCGGACACGATGGTCGCGAAAAAATGCCGCCCGTCGCCCTCCACCTCGACGTGCTCGCAAGCGAGTGCAGCGGTGATGAAGTCGCGGACCTGTTGGGGCGTCGGTTCGGCCATGGTTCGTGCAATTGTACGGGCCGCCCGGCGCCTGCGGCGAGCCTGAGGCGCGCCCCGACCCCGGGCATGGCTTACAGTGCCGCGCACCGACGAGACTTGGAGGGACCATGGGGATGCCGCAACTCCTGGGCTGGGCGCTGGCCGCCTTGGCCACGGTCTGGGCAGTGGCCAGCTACAACAGGCTGGTGCGCCGGCGCAACGAGATCGGCAACGCCTTCGCGCAGATCGACGTGCAGCTCAAGCGCCGTTACGACCTGATTCCCAACCTGGTCGAGACGGCCCGCAAGTACCTGCAGCACGAACGCGAGACCCTGGAATCCGTCATTGCCGCGCGCAACACGGCGCGCGCCGCCGCGGATGTGGCGCGAGAGCGCCCCAGCGATGGCGCACGCATCGACGCGCTGGCCGGCGCGGAGCGCGTTCTGGGTGGCAGCCTGGGCCGGCTGCTGGCAGTCGTGGAGCAATATCCTCAGCTCAAGGCCGACGCCACGCTGCGCGACCTGAGCGAAGAGCTGACCCACACCGAAAACCGCATCGCCTTCGCGCGCCAGGCCTTCAACGATTCGGTGCTCGAATACAACAACATGGCGCAGCAGGCGCCGGCCAATCTCGTGGCCGGCCTGTTCGGCTTTCGCCCCGCGGCCGCGCTGCAGGCCACGACGAGCGAGATCGAGCGCGAGGCCGTGCGCGTGAGCCTCTGACTCGGGCGGCGCGATGCGGTTTCGGCGACACCAGGAATCGGCACAGACGTCCACGTCCGGGCTGCTGGCCCTGTTCGGCGTGATCGTGCTGGCGCTGGTCGCTGCGGTCAATGGCGCGCTCGCACTCGTCTACAAGCTCAGCTTTCACTTTGCAGGCTACCCGGCCTATTTCTTCGAGACGAACACGGCCATCGTGCTGCTCTATGTCCTCGGCGGATGCTGGCTCGAAAGCCTTCGCCTGCGTGAGGGCGGCGCGCGCGTGGCCAGGCTGGCCGGTGGGCGCCCGGCGCAGGTATCGGGCTCTTCGGCGGGTGATCGGCTCGAACGCCGTTTCGCCAACGTCGTCCAGGAGATGGCGATCGCCAGCCGCATGCCCCAGCCGGCCGCCTGGGTGATGCCGCGCGAGGAGTCGATCAACGCACTGGCGGCAGGCTGGGACACGCGCGACGCCGTCGTGGCCGTCACGCGCGGCGCCCTCGAGCGCCTCACGCGCGAGGAACTGCAAGGCGTCGTGGCGCACGAGTTCAGCCACATCGCCCATGGCGACGCACGGCTGAACATGCGCCTGCTGGGCATGGTGTGGGGCCTGCAGATGCTGTTCAATTTCGGCCGCTCGCTGTCGCGTCCCGACGAACATGGCCGCCGGCCGGCCACGACGCTGTTCGGTCTCGCGCTCGCGGCCACGGGCGCGGCAGGCTGGGCCGCGGGCCGCCTGTTGCAGGCGGCCGTGTCGCGGCAGCGGGAGTTCCTGGCCGATGCCTCGGCCGTGCAGTACACGCGCGTGGTGCATGGCCTGGGCGGCGCCTTGCGCAAGATCGCGCACCAGGCGCGGCATGGCACGAAGGCGTTGCAGGCCGGCGCGGCGCCCGCCCTGGCGCACATGATGCTCAGCACGACGCCGCGCTGGGCGTGGTGGTCAACGCATCCACCCATCGAGATCCGACTGCTGCGTCTCTATGGCCATGACGTCGATCCGCTGCCAGCTCCGGTCTTGCCGCTGCCTGCGGCGGAGGAGCCGTGGTCGGCGTTCGCGCCCGGGCGCATGGCGACGCCGGGCGGCACTGTGCCCGCCGCACCGCAAGCCTCGCGCGACGACGCGGTGCAGAACCCCGCCTGGCAAGGGGCGGACGCTCGCGAGGCGGATGCGCTGGAGCGGATCGGGCGGTGGCATGGACCGGGCCAATGCCGCACGGCGCTGCTCGTGCTCGTGCATGCACCACTACCACCCGATTGTCCCGAGCCGTTGCGCGAGGCAGCGCAGGCAGACCTGGCCGCACTCGGCCCGGCAGCACGTGCGGGTGCACTCGAACTGCTGGCCGGGCGACTCGCTCGGGCGCCTGGCGACATTCGGCGCGGCCTGGTCCGCCAGGCACGCGACGCCGGCCGTTCGCCGGCCGCACTGTGGCGGCAGCTTGCCATGCGGCATTTCCTGCGCGGCGATGCCGGCCGGACACAGGAATCGCGCCCGCTGGGAGCGCTGGCAGAGGCGGTCGTCGCGGCCAGCACACTGCTGCCCTTGGCGATGGACGTCTCACTCGACGATGCGTCCCGATGGCAGGCCAAGGCGTTGCGCGGCCTGGGGATGAAAGCCGCAGCGGGCTGTCGCGTATCGCTTCGCGTCGCGCTCGGACTGCGCAGCCTGCATCCGATGCAAAGGCCGCAGATCGCACGGGCATGGGTGGACGCCACGCCCGCCCCCTGGCTGTCGCGCCCGTCCGTGACCGAGGCGCTGGTGCTCGCCTGTCGCCTGCTCGACACGCCGCTGCCGCCGGCGCTCGCTCGTCGACAGCCCCCGCCTCAGTGACGAATCTTGTAGCCGATGCGCAGCAGGTGCAGCGTGATCGTGGCGACGAGTGCAAAGCTCGATCCCACCACGGCCAGGCTGACCCACGGCGACACGTCGCTCACGCCGAAGAAGCCGCGCCGGAAGCCGTCGATCATGTAGAAGAATGGATTGAGATGGCTCACGCCCTGCCAGAAGCTCGGGAGTGACTTCACCGAATAGAACACGCCGGACAGGAAGGTCATCGGCATGATGATGAAGTTCTGGAATGCGGCCATCTGGTCGAACTTGTCGGCCCACAGGCCGGCAATGAGCCCGAGCGAACCGAGCATGGCAGCGCCGAGAAGGGCGAACACCACGATCCACCCCGGCTCGGCCACGCGCAAAGGCGCAAACCACAACGTCACGAGCAGCACGCCCAGGCCCACCGCCATGCCGCGCACCATGGCTGCCCCCACGTAGGCGACATACCAGGCCCAGTGCGACAGCGGGGCCACCAGGAGGAACACGAGGTTCCCGGTGATCTTGCTCTGTACCAGCGACGAACTGCTGTTGGCGAACGAGTTCTGCAGCACGCTCATCATCACCAGGCCGGGAATGAGGAAGCTCGTGTAGCCCACGCTCTCGAAGACCTTCACGCGGTCGGACAGCACGTGGCCGAAGATCAGCAGGTACAGCACCGCCGTGAGCACCGGGGCCGCGACGGTCTGGAAGGCGACCTTCCAGAACCTGAGCACCTCCTTGTACAGGAGCGTGCGCGCACCGGCGAGCGACCCGGTATCGGCGCGCATCACGATGCGGCCTGCTCGAGCGGAAGCGGCTTGACCTCGCCTTGCATGATCTCGAGGAAGACGTTCTCGAGGTCCGCGCGGCCTATCTCGAGATCTTCGGGGCGGCAGCCGGCGGCGTGCAGCGCGGCCAGCACGGCCTCGACCTCCTGGGCGTCGTGCGCCTTGACCTGCACGATCCGGCCGGTGACACGCGACCGGGGCGCGAGTGATGCCGGCAGGGGCTGGTCCATCTTGAAGCGCATCATCGTGCTCGCCGTGCCCGCGAGCAGCGCGGAGGTGCGGTCGAGCGCCACCACGCGCCCGAGCTTGAGCATGGCAATGCGCTCGCAGAGCGCCTCCGCCTCTTCGAGGTAATGCGTGGTCAGCAGAACGGTGTGGCCCTGCTTGTTCAGCCTGGAGACGAACTGCCACAGCGTCTGACGCAGTTCGACGTCGACTCCGGCGGTGGGTTCGTCGAGCACGATGACGGGCGGGCGGTGCACCAGCGCCTGCGCGACCAGCACGCGCCGCTTCATGCCCCCGGAGAGTTGGCGCATGTTGGCGTCAGCCTTGTCGGCCAGGCCCAGATTGGCCAGCAGTTCGTCGATCCAGGCGTCGTTGCCGTGCACGCCGAAATAGCCGCTCTGGATGCGCAAGGCCTCGCGCACGGTGAAGAATGGGTCGAACACCAGTTCCTGCGGCACGATTCCCAGGCTGCGCCGGGCAGCCGCATAGTCGTCGATGACGTCGTGGCCCAGCACGCGCACTCGCCCGCCGCTGGCGCGGGCGAGCCCCGCCAGGATGCTGATGAGCGTCGTCTTGCCGGCGCCATTGGGGCCCAGCAGCCCGAAGAATTCGCCCCTCTCGATATCGAAGCTCACATGATCCAGCGCATGGACGGCGCCGGCGGCGGCATGGTATGTCTTGCTGACTTCCTGGAACGAGATCGCGGGCATGGGGGCCGCCATTGTAGGCAGCGGCGCCGGATCGTGCAGTGGCGGGGCATGCCTGCGTTGGCGGGCGCGCGCAGTTTGATGCTAGATTGCCCGGCGAGCGGGGAACGACACACGAAAGGCACGAGATCTTCCATGGCCACCCAGGCGAAGCGGCCGCGCCGCACGGCCGAGCGCATCCTCGAGGTGACGCTCGACCTCTTCAACCGCTTCGGCGAGCCCAATGTCTCGACCACGCTCATCTCGGCCGAGCTCCACATCAGCCCGGGCAACCTGTATTACCACTACCCGGCCAAGGACGAGCTCATCAACAGCCTGTTCGATCGCTACGAGCGCGCGCTCAACGAACTGCTTCAGGCCGCCGACAACGTGCGGCACGTGGAAGACGCATGGCTGTTCTTCCACATGCTGTTCGAACTGATCTGGCAGTACCGTTTTCTCTACCGCGACCTGAACGACCTGCTCAGCAAGAACCGGCGCCTCGAGACCCACTTCCAGTCGGTCCTGAAGAACAAGGCCGCCGCGGTGCGAAGCATCCTCGACGGGCTCGGGCGCGGACAGGCCATGACGCTCGGCCCGAGCGAGGCAGAGCCGGTATCCGCTGCCATGGTGGTCGTCCTCACCTACTGGCTCAGCTACGAGTACGTGCAAGACCCGCGCCGCGCACTCGAACCCGAGCGCGCGCAGACCGCCCTGCTGCGCGGCGCGTTCCATGTGCTGAGCCTGCTGATGCCCTATCTCGAACCGGCGCAGAAGCAACATCTGCTCGAGCTCGTTGCCAGATACAACACCCCGGACTGACGGAGACACACGATGGCCAAGTGGACTGCCTTTCCCTACGACGACGCCGACTACCGCTACGACCCGGCCACGCTGAAGGCGCGCTGGGCGCGCCTTCATGCCGGCGACGTCGAGCCCTATCCGAAGGACGACGCCGTCCGCGCGGCGTGGGCACTGTTCCATGCGGGTGAGTTCCACAAGGCTTGCGACGCCGGCCTCGCCGCAGGCGGCGCGGGGATCACGGCCGCCAACAAGGCCCAGGCCATCTACGCCAACTACCTCGAGAAGAGCGAGAAGAACAAGCTCGCGCTGTTCATGGAAGTGGTCGAGCGTGCCGAAGCGCAGGCCGCCGCCGAGCCCCGGAACGCCAACGCGCACTACCTGATGGCCTACGCGCTCGGCCGCTACAGCCAGAGCATCAGCGTGGTCAAGGCATTGGCGCAGGGCCTGGGCGGCAAGGTCAAGACGGCGCTGGAGACGGCGATCAAGCTTGCCCCCAAGCATGCCGACGCGCACATCGCGCTTGGCGCCTTCCACGCCGAGGTCATCGACAAGGTCGGTTCGCTGCTCGCACGCACGCAAGGCGCCAGCAAGGAAACCGGACTGGCCATGTACAAGCAGGCGCTCAAGCTCAACCCGGACTCGGCGATCGCGATGATCGAGTACGCCAACGGTCTCGTGATGCTCGAAGGCGACAAGCGAATGGACGAGGCCGAAAAGCTGTACGCCCGGGCGGCCGCCTGCGAGCCGCTGGACGCGATGGAACGCCTCGACGTGGAAATGGCGAAGGCCGAACTCGAAGACTGACGCCCTACGCGGCTTCGTCCCACGGCAGCATCAGCGCCAGCATGAGCAGCTTGTCGAACTCGGGCTCGAAGCGGTCGATGATGCGCTGCGGCCGGGCGCACAGCTTCTCGTCGGTGATGAGCCCGAACTGAACGCCCCCGCCGTAGGACAGCACGCTCACTCCCACGCCGATGTGGCCCGACTGCGGCACCCAGAACATCGTCTGGCGCAAGGTGGCCCCGCAGAATCGCAACGGCCTGGCCGGCCCGGGAACGTTGGTCATCACCGCCGTCGCCTTGCGGGCGAACAGGTTGAGCAGCATGTCCTGGGCGGGCTTGACCATCAGGCCCGCGAGCGCGAGCACGGCGAAGGCGAGCATGGGCTGATAACTGCCCTTGAGTTCGCTCATGCGCGTGCGCACGGCGTAGACCCGCTCGATCGGATTGTCGATGCCGATCGGCAGGACCAGCGGCACGAGGCCGAATCGATTGCCCAGTTCATGCGCCTTCTCCAGCGGGCGCAGGTTCACCGGGACCATCGCCCGGATCTCCTTGCCCGACGGATCGTCCCCCTCCTGGCGCAGGTACTGGCCGATCGCCCCGGCGACACACGACAGCAGGACGTCGTTGACCGAGCAGTTCAGAGCCTTGCCGACGGCCTTCACGCCATCGAGCCCGATGGGCTCACCCCAGGCAACGTGCTTCGTTCCTCCGGGCATGCCTTTCAGGCGCGTGGGCGAGTCGTCGGGCATGAGGGCCAGCGCCGCAGCATCGCTCAGCACCTGGTAGCCCGAGCGAGCGATGCCGATCGAGCCCGACAGCGGCTGTCGCGGATTCGCCAGCATCTCCAGCGACTTCGCCACACCGGCGCCCGACAGGTCGATGGCCTTGACGGCGAGATCGGTGATGGGCCGCACGATCATGTCGGCAAGCCAATCGCCGCCGGCATCGTCGGGCTCGGGCGCGGCACGGTGTACACCGGGCCCCTCGGCGTGCTCATTGGCGTCGTCGTGGGCGTGCTCGTCGCCATCGGTGATGGAAAGCATCACGGAGATCAGCGCGATGCCGTCGGCGATGCAGTGGTGGATTCGAGCCACCAGGGCGCTGCCCCCGTCGTAGCGCTGCACGAGGTGGAACTGCCAGAGCGGGCGCGCCGGATCCAGCGGTGTGGTGGACAGCCGCCCGACAAGCGCCTGCAGCGCATCGCGTTCGCTTTGGCCGCGCCGGCGCGCGAGACGATGCGCGACGACGTGCCGGGAGATGTCGAAATCCTCGTCCGGGACCCAGCTCGCGCCGATGGCGTCCTGCACCACCTTGCTGCGAAACCGGTCGTACTGCAGGAGCTTCTCGCCGACCCGCTTCCTCAGCGAGTCCAGGTCAATGGCCGGTTCCAGCAGCCACACGCCGATGATCATCATCAGGTTGACGTCGTTGTCCATTCGCAACCAGGCCGTGTCCACGCGGGACATGCGCACGGCGGCTCGGGGCATGGAGTGTCTCCTTCAGGGCGTGTGATGGGTGTCGGCTCGTCGTCGGCGGCCGGATCGTCGCTACCATGTTCGCCATCGATGTCCATTTTGACGCACAGGAGAGCACGCCATGGCCGATCTGAAGACCTTGTTCGAGCAAGCAGTGGCCGAGTCCAAGCAGCTGCCGGAGAAGCCCGACAACATGACGCTGCTCAAGATCTACGCCTTGTACAAGCAGGGCACGCAGGGCGACGTGGAAGGCAAGCGCCCGGGCTTCTCGGACATGGTGGGTCGCGCGAAATACGATGCGTGGGACGCGCTCAAGGGCAAGTCGCGCGAGGACGCCATGCAGGAATACGTGGACCTGATCGAATCGCTGAAGTGACGCACTGGAGGTCACTTCGACGCTTTCTTTCCGGTCTTGCCTGACGACTTCCTCGGGGCCGCGCCGCTTGCGAGCAACCGATCGAGCTCCCCCTCGATCTCGACCTCGATGCGCCTGGCGAACGCCCCGAGCAGGAAGCCGAGCTGGGCGTCGAGGTCGAAGTGGTTCGGGGCCACGATCAGCCGGCCTTTCAGTCCGGCGCGGCTGAATTCCACGGTGTCGCTGGTCTCGCCTTCGATCACGGTGCACGACATGTCGAACTTCTGCTCGACGTCCTCGGCCCATCGCCACGCGACCTTGCGTGCCCTGGCCAGTCCCAACGTGTGCTCGCGATGGATGCGGATGTCGGCCATTCGTCACTCTCCCAGGGAAGCCAGCTCGGCTCGCCGCTCGGCCCTGGGCAGCGCGGCGAGTCTTTTCACGTCCGCGTAGAAGCGCGTGAAGTCGTGCTTGTCGCGCTCGAACAGGCGTTCGAACTGCGGCACCAGGTCGGTGTATGCGGCCAGGACGCCGAGCGAGGCATTGTTGGCCTGCTCGAACCACGCGTCATACCCTGAAAACCCGCCCCAGCGCTCGCGCTTCATGGTCTCGTAGTCGGCACGCATCTGCGCCATCAGCCGACCCTTGGCGCGCAGCTTCGAGTCGGTGTCGGAGTCGCTGGCATAGAGCGCCTCGAGACGGTCGCGATAGATCTTGACGAGGGCGCGGAAATCGCGCCGGCGGCCGTCGTACACCTCGTACTCCTCGCGAGCCTTCGGCGACGCGTGTTCGTCGAGCCACCGCCGCCCGCCGATGCGCTCGACCGTCGTGGCAAAGGATTCGTTGAATTCGGTATCACCTTTCGCATAGGCCACCTGATGCGCCAACTCGTGAAAGATCAGGCGAGCCAATTCGCCCTCGGGAAACTGGATGAAGGTGCTGAGCAGCGGATCGGCGAAGAAATCACCCGGGATGCGGCCCAGTGTCGAATAGGCCGGCACCGGGTAGACGGAGACTTCGAGTCCCTGCGCTCGAAGTTCCTGCGCCTCCGCCTGTGCGCGAGCGAGGTCGTAGTAGCCGCGGTACCCGACGCATCCCACGATCGGGAAGCACCAGGTCTTGAGTTGGAGGCTCAGCGGCGGCGCCGCGACCACGTTCCAGACGGCTGCCCTGCGATGCAGGTCGGCATAGCGCCGATAGCTGGCGTTGTCGGGTTCGTCCAGCTCGCTGACGGCGAAGTCGCGGATGCGCTGCGTGAGCGCCAGACGCGCCTTCAGGGCGTCACTGGCGCGAGGATCGTCCATCCACGCACCGACCGGCCGGGCGCTTTCGAGCAGCGCGAGGTGGCCCGACACGGAATGCGCGAGATAGCCCGCGGTGCTGCAACCCGTCGTGGCGCACGCGGCGGCCACGGCCACGAGCGCCGCGCCGCCAAGACCCAGGCTCGCCATCTGCCAGCGCTTCACGCCGATGGCTGATCGGCGGCCGCCACGTCGACGAGGCAGTCATAGAACGCCGGCGCGCGGCCGATGTCGGTGAGCCGCTGATGCGTCAGTTCGTTGACGTTCGTGCCGTTGGGGCCGAGCTTGCGCCACCACACGCCCAGGCCATTGACCACGCCGGGACGGGCGCGTCCGGACAGCACCGCCTTGCACAGGTATTCGCCGCGGTCGTTGAACACCCGCACCGGCTGGCCGTCGACGATGCCGCGGGCGGCGGCGTCGAACTCGTGCATCTCGATCAAGGGCTCGCCTTCGATGTCGCGCAGGCTCTTCACGTTGACGAAGGTGGAATTGAGGAAGTTGCGCGCCGGCGGCGAGATCATCGCCAACGGGAACCGCCGCGCCGCTTCGCTGCGGGGCGCCTCGTGGTTGGGCACGTAGTCGGGCACGCCCAGGCCCGGCGAGTCGATCAGGCACTTGCCGCCCGGCGTCGGAAAGCGACCTTCGGCCAGGGGTGCATCGGGCAGCGGCAGCTTCACCCAGCCGTCGCGACGCAACTCGTCGAATGAGATCTTGTTGCCGAAAGCGGTACGCGCCATGGCCTCGTCGGTGTCGGCAAAACATGCCTCGTCGAATCCCATGCGACGCGCCAGCAGGCGGAACACCTCCGTGTTCGGCTTTGCCTCGCCCAGGGGTGCAATGGCCGGCTCGTTGATCAGGGCATAGGTGTGGCCGTAGCTCGTGTGCACGTCCAGGTGCTCGAGCTGGGTGGTGGCCGGCAGTACATAGTCCGCATGGTCGGCGGTATCGGTGAGGAAGTGTTCGAGCACGACGGTGAACAGGTCTTCCCTGGCAAAGCCGCGCACCACCTTGCGCGATTCGGGCGCCACGGCCACCGGGTTGCTGTTGTAGACGACGAGCGCCTCGACGCGGGGGCCGAACTGAGGCGAGGCCTCGCGCAGCAAGGCGTCGCCGATGGTGCTCATGTTGATCGTGCGCGGGCGGCGATCGCCGATCAGGTCGGGGCGCTGCAGCGCGGACCGGTCTACCGGGAACCAGCCGGAGGCCGACAGCAACATGCCTCCGGCACGGTGGCGCCAGGCCCCGATCAGGCACGGCAGGATCGCGATCAGGCGCACGGCATTGCCACCGCCATGCACGCGCTGCATGCCGTAGTTCAGCCGGATCGCAGCCGGCGACAGGGTCGCATAGTCGCGTGCCAGGCCCCGGATCTCGTCGGCGGTGATGCCGCACACCTCGGCTGCCCGCTCGGGCGGCCACTGCAGCGCACGCTCGCGCAGTGATGGCCAGCCCTCGGTGTGGCGAGTCAGGTAGTCGTGATCGAGCCAGTCATTGACGACCAGTTCATGCATCAGAGCCAGGGCCAGCGCGCCGTCTGTCCCCGGCAGCAAGGCAATGTGCTGGTGGCACTTGTCGGCCGTCTCCGTGCGACGGGGGTCGATGCACACGAGCTTGGCGCCGCGCCGCTTGGCCGCCTGCGCGAACGTCCAGAAGTGCAGGTTCGACGCGATGGAGTTGCTGCCCCACACCAGAATCAACCGGCTTTCGGCATAGTGCTCCACGTGCATGCCGATCTTGGCGCCGTAGGTCGCGGCCAGCGCCTCGCCGCCCGCGCTCGAGCAGATGGTGCGATCCAGCAGCGATGCGCCCAGGCGGTGGAAGAAGCGGCGGTCCATGCTCTCGCCTTGCAACAGCCCCATGGTGCCGGCATAGCTGTACGGAACGATCGCCTGCGGGTCCCGCGCCGCAATGGACTTCAACCGCGCAGCGATGTCGTCCAGGGCCTCGTCCCAGCCCACCTGCCGGAATGCGCCGCGGCCCTTCGGTCCGACCCGTTTCAGGGGGTGGAGGACCCTGCTCGGGATGGTAGGTGCGCTCCGGATAGCGTGCCACCTTCGTGCACAGCGCGCCGTGCGTCGTCGGGTGGTTCGGATCGCCCTTGGACCTTGACTGCGCGCCCGCCGCGCACGGTGACGTGCATCGCGCAGGTGTCGGGGCAGTCGTGAGGGCAGGCGGCGCGCACCGTGACGGAATCGTCCATGGGCGCCACTATTGCACAACCCACTGTGGCGCAGGTGCCAAAGCCGGGATTAACCTCGGACGTGCCGCATCTCGCTCTGGATATGCTGCGGCGCTACGGCAAAAAAGCCATGTTGGGATGGCTCTGAGGAACATCATGAAACGTCGTCATGCGATACGCCGGATCGGCGCGGCCAGCGCGGCCCTGGCACTTCCTGCCATCTCGTTCGGTGAATCCGGCCGCAGCATCATCCTGGGCCAGTCAGCTGCCTTCTCGGGGCCCGCTCGCGCGCTGGGCGAACAGTTCAAGGTGGGCGCGCAACTGGTGTTCGACCGGGTGAACGCCCACGGCGGCGTGCATGGTCGCAGCATCGAACTGAGCAGTCTGGACGACGGCTACGAGCCCGATCGCTGTGCAGCCAACACCAAGAAGCTCCTCGACGACGGCGTATTCGCGCTGTTCGGCTACATCGGGACGCCCACGAGCCTGGCGGCGCTGCCGCTCGCGACCGCGGCGAAGATGCCGTTCATCGCCCCGTTCACCGGCGCGGAGGCGCTGCGCGCGCCGTTCAACCGCTACGCGATCCACGTGCGTGCGTCGTATTTCAACGAGACCGGCGAGATCGTCAAGCAGCTCACCGCCATGGGCATCAAGCGCATCGCCGTGTTCTACCAGAACGACAGCTACGGCAAGGCAGGCCTGGAAGGCGTGCAACGGGCGATGAAACCGCAGGGCCTCGCGCCCGCGGGCCTGGGGACGGTCGAGCGCAACACGGTGGCGGTCGATGCGGCGGTCAAGTCCATCCTCGCAGCCAAGCCGGATGCGATCGTCCAGATCAGCGCCTACAAGTCCTGCGCCGCGTTCATCATGGCCGCTCGCAAGGCGGGCTACGGAGGCGCCTTCTACAACGTGTCGTTCGTCGGTACCCAGGCGCTCGCGAAGGAGCTGGGCGAGAACGCACGGGGTGTCGTGGTCAGCCAGGTGATGCCGTTCCCGTTTGCCCAGCTGAGCCCGCTGGCGGGCGAGTACCTGGCCGCAGGCAAGGCCGCGCTGGGCGGGAAGTTCGAACCCAACTACGGCAGCATCGAGGGCTACACGGCAGCCAAGACGCTGGTCGAAGGCCTGAGGCGCGCCGGCCCGAACGCCAGCTCCGAAAGCCTGATCAACGCCATGGAAACGCTGCACGACTACAACCTCGGCGGCTTCTACGTCGATTTCAATACGCAGAAGCACACGGGCTCCAGATACGTCGACCTGGTGATCCTCACGGCCGACGGTCGAGTGCGCACCTGACCCGCTACGCCCGGCGCGCCGTCGAGCCCGGACAAGCGCGCGATGGCCGCCCATGGCCGCATGGGCACGGGCTCACGCGCCGCGGCGTCCCGGCGGTAAACTGGGCCGCTCCAATTCTGCTCGAGGCGCCCGGGTGCGGTGCCCGACTGCAGGGAGCCCATCATGCGCCTCATCGAATCGATCCTTGCGGATGCCGCCTCCATTGCGGCAGTGCGCCGCGACATCCATGCCCACCCCGAGCTGTGCTTCGAGGAGCGTCGCACCTCCGACGTCATCGCCGCGCGCCTGGCCGAATGGGGCATCCCCGTGCACCGAGGGCTGGGCAAGACCGGTGTCGTGGGCATCGTGAAAGGCGGCCCCGGCGATCGCGCGGTCGGCCTGCGCGCGGACATCGACGCCCTGCCCATGACCGAGCGCAACACCTTCGCCCATGCGAGCCAGCACCACGGCAAGATGCACGCCTGCGGCCACGACGGGCACACCGCCATGCTGCTGGCCGCTGCCAAGCACCTGTCGAAGCATCGCCAGTTCGACGGCACCGTCTACCTGATCTTCCAGCCGGCCGAGGAAGGCGGCGGCGGAGCGCGCGAAATGATCCGCGACGGGCTGTTCGAAAAATTCCCGATGGAAGCGATCTTCGGCGCGCACAACTGGCCCGGCATGTCCGTGGGGCAGTTCGCGGTCAGGAGCGGGCCGTGCTTCGCATCGAGCAACGAGTTCAAGATCACCATCCACGGCAAGGGCGGCCATGCGGCGATGCCGCACAACGGCATCGACCCGGTGCCGGTCGCCTGCCAGATGGTCCAGGCCTTCCAGACGATCATCACGCGCAACAAGCGGCCCATCGACGCGGGCGTGATCTCCGTGACGATGATCCATGCCGGCGAAGCCACCAACGTCGTTCCCGACACCTGCGTCATGGAAGGCACTGTCCGCACCTTCACGCTCGAGGTCCTCGACCTGATCGAGCGCCGCATGAAGGAAATCGCCGAGCACACGGCGGCCGCCTTCGGCGCGCGCTGCGAATTCCAGTTCGTGCGCAACTATCCGCCGACCATCAACCACCCCGCCGAGACGGAGTTCGCCCGCCGCGTGATGGGCGAGGTCGTCGGCCCGGAGAACGTGCTGGAGTTCGAGCCGACGATGGGCGCAGAAGACTTCAGCTACTTCCTTCTCGACAAGCCGGGGGCGTACTTCCTGATCGGCAACGGCGACGGCAGCCATCGCGAAGGCGGCCACGGCATGGGCCCTTGCATGCTGCACAACCCGAGCTACGACTTCAATGACGAGTTGATTCCGCTGGGCGCCACGCTGTGGGTGCGCATGGCCGAGCAGTGGCTCGGGACACCGCGCTGAGCGGGCACGGCCATGCGGGGCGACTCCCACTCATCGCACTTTGCGCAGAGCTACGCCGAGGCGCGCGCGAAATTCGTCTCGGCCGCCGAGACAGCCGGGCTCGACGTCGAACCGCACCTGCACCCAATGCTCGGCCGCGACGGCGAGGCGCTGGCGATGGACATTGCCCTCGATGGCGCCAGGGATGCGTCCCGTTTGCTGATCATCACCAGCGGCTGCCACGGCGTCGAGGGCTTTTGCGGTTCCGGTCTGCAGCACGCCTTTCTGCAAGATGGGACTTGGCGCCAGCAGGCGCATGACGCCGGTGTGGCGGTGCTGTATGTCCATGCGCTCAACCCGTATGGGTTCTCGTGGTGGCGCCGCGTGACGCACGAGAACGTCGACCTCAACCGAAACTTTCACGATTTCTCCGGTCCGCTGCCTGCCAACCCTGCCTACGACGAGGTGGCGGCGATGCTGGTACCGCCCACCTGGCCGCCGAGCGACGACATCAATGCCCAGACCGCCCGCTTCATCGCCGAGCGTGGCATGACGGAGTTGCAGGCGGCGGTGTCTGGCGGCCAACACGGCCATCCCGAGGGGCTGTTCTTTGGCGGGCGCAATCCGACTTGGAGCAACGTCACGCTGCGGCACGTGCTGCGCGATCACGGTCGTCACTGCACCCGGCTTGCGTGGATCGACCTGCACACCGGGTTGGGGCCGCGCGGGCACGGCGAGCGCATCTTCGCCTGCCGCGACGATGCCGCTGCGCTCACGCGCGCTCGCGCCTGGTGGGGTCCGCAGGTCACCTCCATCTACGACGGCAGTTCGACCTCGGCGATGCTGACCGGCCTGATGTGGAACGCCGTCTATGAAGAGTGCCCGCAGGCCGAGTACACCGGGATCGCGCTGGAGTACGGCACCGTCCCCATGATGGACGTCCTGGATGCATTGCGCGCCGACCAGTGGATCGAGAACCATCCCGACGCCGATCCCGAACTGCAGCACCGGATCAAGCGCAGCGTGCGCGACGCGTTCTATATCGACGAGGACGACTGGAAGGCGCAGGTGATCGAGCAGGGTTTCGACGCGGCCCACCTGGCCCTGAAGGGCTTGACGTCCTGACGCGCGGCATGGCCGGTGCGCCTCGCGCCGCGCCGTTCTTCGGAATGTCCGAAAATGATCGGAACCTGTCGCGTTGCGGCGCGACACGCGAGTCGCGCACGCCTATCGTTGCGGCTTCCAATTGACCCGGAGCCCCCATGAACACTGCCTTGCTGCTGATCGATGTGCAGGAATCGTTTCGCCATCGCCCCTATTTCGAAGCTGCGGCTGCGAAGTCCTTTCTTGAGCATGTGAACGCACTCGTCGACGGCTGCGCGAGTCGCGGCATTCCGATCGTGCGCATCCTGCATTCCGATGGTCCGGCCGAAGCCGGCAATCCGTTCGCGATGGAGTCCGGCCATGTCCGCCCAATGGAGGGACTGTCGCCGCTGCAGGCGGCCGCCGAATTCATCAAGCATCGCCACAGTGCCCTGGTCGGCACCGGGCTTCCGGTGTGGCTGCGCCAGCACGGGATCGGCCGGCTGATCGTCTGCGGGATCCGTACGGAGCAGTGCTGCGAGACGACCACACGGCACGCGAGCGACGAAGGCTTTGTCGTCGACTTCGTGCCGCAGGCCACCCTGACCTTCGACATGACGCATGTGGACGGCACGCCCTTGCCTGCACAGGACATCGTGGCGCGGACCTGCGCCGTGCTGAAGGACCGGTTCGCAACGATCTGCTCGATCCCGCAGGCGCTGTCGCGTGCAACCTGAACCGGGCGCCATCGACGCCCTGTTCGTGCTGACGCCCAGGGCGTTGCTGCTCGATCTGGCCGGGCCGGCCGAAGCGCTGCGCCTGGCCAATCAGCATCTGCGGCGCGCGGGGCGGGCTGCGCCGTTCCGCCTTCGATACGCCGGGCTTCAGCACGAGACGGAAAGCTCGGTCGGCCTCGTCCTCGGCCGCATCGAACCCCTGCCCGCCGCGTTCGAGACACCTACCTGGACATTCCTGCTGGGCCAGCCGTCAGAGACATTGAAGGCAGGACCGCAGCGTGCCTGGCTGGACACTGCACAGTGGCTGAGCGCATGTGTCGGCCCCGCGTTGGACGACGAGCACGCCGGACACCGCCTCGTCACGATCTGCTCCGGGACCTTGCTTGCCGCGCAAGCCGGCGTGCTCGGCATGCGACGCTGCACGACCCACCACGACATGCTCGACCGGCTGCGCGCGCTGGCGCCTCACGCACAGGTGGTCGGCAACCGGGTCTTCGTGGTGGACGGCCCGGTGGCCTCCAGTGCCGGCGTCACCGCGGGCATCGACCTGACACTGCACCTGATCGCCCAGCGCTGCGGCGACGCCGTGGCCGCCGCCGTGGCAACGGACATGGTCGTCTACATGCGCCGCACGCCGCACGATCCGGAGTTGTCGCCGATGCTCGCGCACCGAAACCACATCCATCCGGGCGTGCACCGCGTGCAGGACGCCGTGAGCGCGCAGCCCGGCAACGACTGGAACATGGTGGCGTTGACCGAACTTGCCCATGTGACACCACGCCACCTGCTGCGGCTGTTCATGGAGCATGCGGGGGTCTCGCCGCTGGAATACCTCGAGCGGATCCGCCTGGAACACGCGCGCCAGTCGCTGCAGCGCGGCGCGAGCGTGAGTCGGGCGGCGGAGGTCGCCGGTTTCTCCTCCGACCTGCAGCTGCGGCGCGCGTGGTCGCGACGCTTCGGCGGCTCGCCACGTGATGCCATCAGGCGCGCCTTGGCGTCGTGACCGGGATCACAGCAGGCCGAGCGCGTCCAGATCGGCCTCGCATTGGGCGCCGCTCAGGAAATGGACGCCATGCCAGCCCCATGCCTTCGCGGCCCCGATGTTGAGCATGTAGTCGTCGACGAAGACCGTGTCGTGGCGACCGAGTTCGAAGCGCCGGGCCGCCTCGAGAAAGATGGCCGGCTCGGGTTTGACAAGACCGACATGCGACGAGAACAGGCCATCGTCGAACCACTGCGCCAGGGGATGAGTCGCGCACAGGTGCGCGGCGTAGGGCCGCGGCATGTTCGACAGGTAGAAAAGCCGGTGACCTCGCTGGCGCAGCCGCGTCAGCAGTGGCTCGGCATGAGGCATGAGGCTGAGTTCGGCGGGCACGGCATCGATGACCTGCATGACTTCGCTCGGCGACAGGCCGGTGCGCCAGGCAATGCGCTGCGCGAGCCGGACTTCGTCGATGCGGCCGCGATCGAATTCGCCCCAGTCACCCTCGTAGCCCTGGAAAAACCCGGCGACGAGCGCCTGCGTCGCCGCCTCGCCGACCGCACGGTGCGGCAGCACGCGAGGCAGGAACTCGTGCGGCTGCCAGTGAAACAGCACGCCGCCGAAATCGAAGACGACATTCACCGCACAAGCCGGCGCATCAGCCCCGCGGTCGAGGCGTCGAGCCCGTCGGTGCGCCCGTTCGCCAGGCGCGGCAGCAACTCGTTGCACAGCGCCTTGCCAAGCTCGACGCCCCACTGGTCGAAACTGTTGATGCCCCACAGCGTGCCGGCCACGAAGACGCGGTGCTCGTACAAGGCGATCAATGCGCCCAGGCTCGTGGGGGTGAGTTCGTCGAGCAGCAAGGTCGTGCTCGGGCGATTGCCGGGGAAGGTGCGGTGGCGCGCGAGCGTTTGCGCGTCGATCGAATCCGATGCGGTGGGCGCCTTCTCGCGCAGGGCCTGCTGCGTGGACTTGCCCAGCATCAACGCCTGCGACTGCGCCAGCCCGTTGGCCAGCAGCTTGGCATGAAGGTCGGCGAAGGGGTGCGTCGGCCGCTTGACCAGGATGAATTCGACCGGAATGACGTCGGTCCCCTGGTGCAGCATCTGGAAGTACGCATGCTGCCCGTTCGTGCCGGGTTCGCCCCAGACCACCGGGCTCGTCGCGTAGGGCAACGCCTGCCCGTCGAGGTCGACGCACTTGCCGTTGCTCTCCATCTCGAGCTGCTGCAAGTAGGCGGGAAGGCGCTTGAGCCCCTGGTGGTACGGCGCGATGCAGCGGCTCGTGAAGCGATGGAAGTTCCGATACCACACGTCGATCATCGCCAGCAATGCCGGCAGGTTCCTTGTCAGGGGAGCCTCGGCGAAGTGGCCGTCCATGGCGTGCGCGCCGGCGAGCAATGCGCGGAAGTGGTCTGCGCCGATCGCCAGCGCGATGGGCAAGCCAATGGCGGACCACATCGAGTAGCGTCCGCCCACCCAGTCCCAGAAGCCGAACGTCGTCTGAATGCCGAATTCGGCGGCGGCGGCCACGTTGGTGGTGGTCGCCACGAAATGGCGCGCAATGTCAGTGCCGCCGTTCGCCGTGAACCAGGCGCGCGCGACCTGCGCGTTGGCCATGGTCTCCTGCGTCGTGAACGTCTTGCTTGCGATGATGAACAGCGTATCGGCGGGCTTGAGCTGGCGCAGCACGGGCGCGATGTCGTGGCCGTCGACATTGGAGACAAAGTGCATGCGAAGGCCCGGGTGCACGAAGGCGTCGAGGGCCGGCACCACCATCTGCGGCCCGAGATCGCTGCCGCCGATGCCGATGTTCACGACATGCCGGATGCCGCTCGCGGCCGTGTCGCGCACGGTCTCGGCATAGCCGAGCATGGCATCGAGCACGGCGTGGACCTCGGCGCTGTGCGGGCCCACGCCGCGCGGCGCGCGCAGCGCGGTGTGCAGCACCGCGCGCCCCTCCGTGGTGTTGATGGCCTCGCCGCGCAGCATGGCGTCGCGCCGCGCCTCGACCTTGCATTCGCGGGCGAGGTCGACCAGGAAGTGCATTGTCGCCGTATCGACGAGGTTCTTCGACAGGTCCGCAAAGACGCTCGGCGCCTCGACGGTGAGCGCGTCGAAGCGACCGGCATCCTGCACGAAGGCTTCGCGCAGGTCGAAGTCGCGCCCATGGGCTTCGTAGTGGCCGAGCAAGGCAGCCCAGGCTTCGGTTTGGTCACAGCGGGTCAAGGTCATGGCAGGGTCTGGATCATCTGGTCGAGCCGCGCGGCATCGGCCGCGAAGGCACGGATTCCCTCGGCCAGCTTCGCACAGGCCATCGGGTCGTCGTTGAGGGCGTAGCGAAAGCTCGCCTCGTTGTAGGTGGCGGCATGGATGTTGGCGGCCGCCGCCAACTGGGGGTCGAGCGCCCTCGCCACGGGAGCATCGCTGGCCTGAAGGGTGGCCAGCAGTTCGGGGCTGATAGTGAGCAGATCGCAACCGGCGAGTGCGAGGATCTGTCCGACGTTGCGGAAGCTCGCACCCATCACTTCGGTGTCGATGCCGAATTTCTTGTAGTACGTATAGATCTGGCGCACCGACTGCACTCCCGGATCGTTGGCGCCGGCATGGGCGCCCTCGTCCCACGCCGTACCGGCGTCGGACTTGTACCAGTCGTAGATGCGCCCCACGAACGGCGACACCAGGCGCACGCCCGCATCTCCGCAGGCCACCGCCTGGCACAGCGAGAACAACAGCGTGAGATTGCAGTGGATGCCCTCGTGCTCCAGCAGCCGCGCCGCCTGGATGCCCTCCCATGTCGACGCGATCTTGATGAGCACCCGCTCGCGCGAGATGCCCGCGGCTTCATAGAGCTCGACGATGCGGTGTGCGCGCGCGACCGTAGCCGCGCAGTCGAAGCTCAGGCGTGCATCCACCTCGGTGGAGACACGTCCCGGCACGATCTTCAGGATCTCCAGGCCGAAGCGAACCAGCATCTGGTCGACCACCTCCTCGTGCGGCCAGCCCTTGAACTGGGCGACCGTCTCTGCCAGCACGGGTGCGTATTCGGGCTGGCGGACGGCCTTCAAGATGAGCGACGGATTGGTGGTGGCATCTTGCGGAGCGAACTGCGCGAGCTGCCTGAAGTTGCCGGTATCCGCAACGACAGTGGTGAATTGCCTGAGCTGCTCGAGTTGGTTCATGGGCAGGATCCGGGTTCGGTAGGCCGATTAGACCGCGACGGCGAGGCGCTGTGACGAGCGCATCGACCATTCGTCCCGCGAAGGCGACCGCTGTGGCGGCTCGGTGCGGACAGACGCAGCGGAGTGCACGGCTGCTCGAGCGCAGCGCGCCCGACATCGTGGATCGGTGCGCCTTCGGCGTTGACCAGCGGAAGAAACTTGGGCATCATTCGCATGAAACTAAATTACATCATATCTCCGGACATGTCCTTCGATCTCGTGTTTTTTGGCGGTACCGGCGACCTGACCTGGCGCAAATTGATGCCCGCTTTGTTCCAGGCCTTCCGGCACGGAAAGCTCCCGGCGGACGGCCGCATCCTTTCCGTGGCACGCGACGAACAAAGCGACGCGATGTACCGCTCCTGGTTGAAGGACCGGTTCCAGGACGTGGTCGATGCCAAGCGACCTTCGGACGAGGAATTCGAGCGCTTCGCGCAACTGGTCCACTACCGCCGCATGGACCTGTCCAAGCCGGAGGACTACCAGGGTCTCAAGAAGTGGATCGACGACCGCCGAGCCGATACCGCCGTCCTGTACCTGGCGACCAGCCCCCATCTGTTCCCGGTCATCTGCGAGCAGCTGGGCCGGGTGGGTCTCAATGAACCGACGGTGCGCGTGGTGCTGGAGAAGCCACTGGGCCACGACCTGCAAAGCGCCCAGCAGATCAACCATGTCGTCAGCTCCGTATTCAGCGAAACCCAGGCCTTCCGCATCGACCACTACCTCGGCAAGCCATCGGTGCAGAACCTGATGGCACTGCGGTTCGGCAATGCGCTGTTCGAGCCGCTGTGGCGACGCGAAAGCATCGCCAACATCCAGATCACGCTCGCCGAGGACCTGGGTGTGGGCACCCGCGGCGACTTCTACGACCGCACCGGTGCCTTGCGCGACATGATCCAGAACCATGCGCTGCAGCTGTTGACGATGGTGGCCATGGAACCCCCGTCGCGCAACGACGCCGACGCCATCCGCGACGAAAAGCTCAAGGTGCTTCGATCGCTTCGAGCCCTTCACCGACGGCAGCGTGGCGCGCGACGTGATTCGCGGGCAGTACCGCAAGGGCAGTGCTGAAGGGCGCTCGGTCGCGGGTTACCTCGAGGAACTCAAGGTACCCGACGACAGCACGACGGAAACCTTCGTCGCGCTGCGCACCGAGGTCGAGAACTGGCGCTGGGCCGGCGTGCCCTTCTACCTGCGCACGGGCAAGCGCCTGGCCGCGCGCGATGCGCAGATCGTCGTCAACTTCCGCCCGACACCGCACAGCATCTTTCCCGGCGTGAATCAGCCGAACAAGCTGGTCATCAAGCTGCAGCCCGAAGACGGACTGGAATTGCACTTGCTCGCGGCCAAGGGCGCCGGGCAGTACGAAGCCTTGTCGCCTGTGTTTCTCGACCTCGACTTCGACAAGGCATTCGCGGAGAACCGAGTGGGCGCCTACGAGCGGCTGCTGCTCGATGCGATCGGCGGCAGGCTCAACCTGTTCGTGCGCAGCGACGAGCAGGAACAGGCGTGGCGCTGGGTCGAGCCCATCCTGGATGCCTGGAGCCGCGACAACGACGCCGGCGGAAAGCCGCGGCCCTATGCCGCCGGAACCTGGGGGCCGGCCGCCGCCAGCGCGCTGGTGGCCCGCGACGGCTGCGCCTGGGCCGAGGAACAGTAAGTCTCATGCTCGACCGAATCCGGGCGTCCATCCCGGCCTTGCCCCCGGCCGAGCAGCGGGTGGCCAAGCTCGTGCTTGCCGACCCGCGAAGCTTTGCGAGCCTGCCCGTGAGCGAACTCGCGGAGCGTTCCCACGTCAGCAAGCCTACGGTGGTGCGATTCTGTCGCAGCGTCGGGTACGACGGCCTGGCGGACTTCAAGCGCAAGCTCGCAGGCAACGTCAACGAGGGCGTGCCGTTCGTCCACCGCTCGGTCGACGAGGACGACAAGCCGGGCGACGTCATCGTGAAGGTGATAGACAACGCCGTCTCGGCCCTGCTGAAGTATCGCAACGACGCGGCCGGCCACGCTTTCGAGCGCGCCATCGTCGCCCTCGCCGGCGCTGCCGCCGCCGGCCGTCGCATCGAGTTCTATGGGGTGGGCAATTCAGGCATCGTGGCCCAGGACGCGCAGCACAAGTTCTTTCGCCTGGGCATCCACACGGCAGCGATCAGCGACGGCCATGTGCAGGTGATGAGCGCCACGATGCTCAGGGCCGGCGACTGCGCGGTCATCATCAGCAATTCCGGACGAAGCCGAGACCTGCTCGACGCCGCGGACATCGCTCGGCGCAAGGGCGCGACCACGATCTTCATCACCGCCAGCGGTTCGCCGCTGGCCCAGATGGCTCAGGGCAGCAACCAGATCCTTCTCGCCTGCGACCACCCCGAAGACTATGACCGCTACAGCCCGATGGTTTCGCGTCTGCTGCACCTGATCGTGATCGACATCCTGACCACCGCGGTGGCGCTGCGGCTGCCCAGCGAACAGTTGCGACCGACTTTGCAGGAGATCAAGCGCAACCTGCGGGCAAAACGCTACACGCAGGTTGCCACCTGAGGCAAGGCCGGTCGCAGGCGCCCGATCAGGCCGTCAAAGCGCCCTGCCCCTCGAGGCGCAGCAACGATTCGACGCCATACATCCGTGCGAGTGCACAAAGCTTGGGAGGCGTGTTTCGCACGACCAGCCCCTTGCCCCAGGCCCGCGCCTGTCGCTCGCATTCGAGCAGCACCGACAACGCGGCCGAATCGAAGTGCTGGAGGCTCGACGCGTCGATGGCCACCTCCGCGTCAGGCTCGCGCCGCAGCGCCGGCAACAGCATGGCCAGCGCGTCGAGCGCCTCCTGGTTCGTGATCGTCGGCGGAAGCAGCAGCATCGTGAAGCGTCGCGTCAGCTGCGGGCAGCCTTGTTGCGCTCGGCCAGCTTGCTGATGAGCCCATCGATGCCGCCTGCGCTGACCTCCTGGGCGAAGCTGTTGCGGTAGTTTTCCACCAGCCACACGCCGAGTACATTCACGTCATAGATCTTCCAGCCGTCAGTGGCCTTCTCGAGCCGATAGTCGAGTTGCACCGGCTCGCCCTGGCCGCGGATGACTGTGCGTACGACCACCTCGTCGCCCGAGACGCCGCCCCGCATTGGCTTGATCTGCACCGTCTGGTCGCCGACCTGCGCCAGGGCGCCTGAATAGGTGCGCACCAGCAGCACCTTGAATTCCTCCTCGAGCCGTTTCTGCTGCTCGGGCGTCGCCTGCCGCCAATAGCGACCGACGGCCGACGCCGTCATGCGGCGGAAGTCGACATGCGGCATGACCTTGGCATCGACCAGCGCGATGACCTTGTTGACATCGCCGGCCTTGATCGACTTGTCGGCCTTGACGGCGTCGAGCACATCGTTCGTCACCTGCTTGATCAGCTCGTCTGGCGCTTGCGCATCCGCCTGCGCTCGCAGGGCCGCCATCATGCCCATGATTCCAATGGAAAAAATCAGAACAAAACGTCTCGAAAACATCATCGTCCTTTCAATTCGGGCGCCCATCGAGTTGCACCCCCATCAGCGCAACGCAGGTCCCGGTCGTTGACCGGATGCTACTGCGCCGGACTGCCGCCCTTCGCGGGTGCGGGCTCTTTCTGGTCTTCGGGCGCGCCGGGGCCGGCGTCGTCGTCCTCGGGTGGCGGATCGCCGTCATACACCTGGCTGCGGCGCCGTTGCAGGTACGCGTCTCGCACGAAGGTGTACTTGTCCAGCGCAATGCTGTCGAGCAAGTTCGATGCCCCCAGCAGGTTGGCGCGGGCATTGACGAGCTGCAAGGTCACGATCTCCCAGCGCACGACACCATCATGGACGAACAGCGCGGGAGACACCGAGCGATCCAGCGGCAGTGCGAAGGAATCGCGCACGGTGGACGGCCCGAACACCGGCCAGACCACGTACGGGCCGGGTCCGAAACCCCAGCGCCCGAGCGTCTGGCCGAGGTCCTCGTTCTGGTGGTCCAGCCCAGCCTCGCCCGCGACGTCCATGATCCCGCCCAGGCCGAACAGTGTGTTCGTGCCCACGCGGGTGACATCTTGCAGACCGTTTGCGAACTTGCCCTGAAGGAAGTTATTCACCGCCGACCATGCGTCGCCGACATTGCCGAAGACGTTGTCGATGCCACGCCGGACGGGGCGCGGCACGGCTTTCGTGTAGCCCGTGGCCACCGGCTTGAGCACGGCTTCGTCCAGCTTTTCGTTGAACGTGTAGACCTTGCGATTCCAGCCTTCCCAAGGGTCGGCGCGTTGCGCGGGGGTGGCCCCCGGCGGTGTCGCGCAGGCCTGCAGCGCGCCGGCGAGGACCACCAGCACGAGCGTGCCGGTCATGCGCAGCAGCCTGGCATTCACTTCTTCGCCCCTGACGCGCTGTCGTTGGAAGGTCCTTCAGCCGCCTTGCTGAACAGGAACTGGCTGATGAGGTTCTCCAGCACGACGGCCGACTGCGTCTGCTTGATCACGTCGCCTGCCACGAGGGTCTTTTCCTCGTAGCCGGGCTCGATGCCCACGTACTGGTCGCCGAGCAATCCGGAGGTGAGGATCTTGGCCGACGAATCCTTCGGGAATCTCACGTCGCGGTCGAGGTCCATCACGACCACGCCCTGGTATGTCTTTGGGTCGAGCAAAATGGATTTGACCCGCCCGACCGTCACGCCCGCGCTTCGCACCGGCGCCCGTGGCTTGAGTCCGCCGATGTTGTCGAAGCGTGCGCTGACCTGATAGCTGTCGCGGTGGCCGAAGCTCGCCAGGTTCGCGGCCTTGAGCGACAGGAACACGAGTCCGGCCAGTCCCAACAGGACGAACAGCCCCACCAGAGTTTCAATTCCCTTCTTCGACATCATTCTTCTCCATCGACGCCGCGTTCAGCGCGTCGTGAACATCAGCGCCGTGAGCACGAAATCCGTGCAGAGCACAGCCAGCGACGAGATCACCACCGTGCGTGTGGTGGCGTAGGCCACGCCCTCGGGCGTGGCCTCGGTTTCATATCCCTGATAGAGGGCCACCGCCGTGCAGATGGCGCCGAAGACGACGCTCTTGATCACCCCATTGCCGACGTCGCGCCAGACGTCCACGCGCGATTGCATCACCGACCAGAAATTGCCTGCGTCGATCCCCAGCAGCAGCACCGCCACGACATAGGCGCCAAGTATGCCAATGGCGGAGAACAGGATGGCCAGCAAGGGCATGGAGATGAACCCGCCGATGAAGCGCGGCGCCAGCACGCGGCTCTTCGGGTCGATGGCCATCATTTCCATGGCGGCGATCTGCTCGCCGGCCTTCATCAGGCCGATCTCGGCTGTCAGGGATGTGCCGGCGCGGCCTGCGAACAAAAGCGCGGCCACGACGGGGCCCAGTTCGCGCACGAGCGCGAGGTTGACGATCAGCCCCAGCGACTCGGTTGCGCCGTAGGTCTCCAGTGCGTAGTACATCTGCAACGCCAGGACGAATCCGACGGCCATGCCCGATGCCAGGATGATGACGAGCGACAGGTTCCCGATCGCGTGGATCTGCGCGATCACGAGGCTGAAGCGGCGCATCGCCGCAGGCACGGCGCGCAACAGTTCGATGAAGAAGAAGGCCGCATGGCCCATCGACCTCAGCGCGGACAACGTGCGTGCGCCGACCGTCGCGACGAAATTCATGCGCCTGCTCCGACTTGCACGTCGAAGTCCTCGGCCAGGGGCCGCGCCGGGTAGTGAAACTTGACCGGGCCGTCGGGCTCGCCCCGGACGAACTGGCGAACTTCGGGGTCGGTCGAGTTCATCAGTTCGTCGGGCACGCCTTGCGCGACGATGCGGCCGCCAGGAGCCATCAAGATCACGTAGTCGCTGATCTTCATGCATTCCAGGACGTCGTGCGAGACCACCAGCGAGGTCGAGCCGGTGACGTCGTTGAGCGTGCGAATCAGGTTGGCCGCCACGCCCATGGAGATCAGGTCGAGGCCGGCAAACGGCTCGTCGTACATGATGAGTTCGGGGTCGAGAGCGATCGCGCGTGCCAGTGCGACCCGACGGGCCATGCCGCCGGACACCTCCGAGATGCGCAGCGGTGCGGCGCCGCGCAGCCCCACCGCATTGAGCTTCATCAGCACGATGTCGCGGATCAGCGCCTCGGGCAGTTCGGTATGCTCGCGCAACGGAAAGGCCACGTTCTCGAACACGCTCAGATCGGTGAAAAGGGCACCGAACTGGAACAGCATGCCCATCCGGCGCCGCATCCGGTACATGCGCTCGCGGTCGCGCCGATCGACCACTTCCCCATCGAAACGCACGACTCCGGCATTGGCCGCATTGCTGCCGCCGATCAGGCGCAGCAGGGTCGTCTTGCCGCAGCCGGAGCCGCCGAGGATGGACGTCACCTTGCCGCGTCCGAAGCGCAGGTTCACGTCCTTCAGGATGACTCGGCTCGCGTCATAGCCGAACGTCACATGATCGATTTCAATCAGGCTGTCGGATTTCAATCGGGTATCGCGCCGAGCGATTCGGCGTTGGAAGGGTTGTTCTTGCAGGCCCTGCGGGACAACCCCGCGCAGAGGCCGCCCTATTGTGGCATGCGTCACGGACAAGCCTGGGGACTACCCTGACGCCGGCCGGTCGTGCGTTCAGGTCGAAGACGAACGGCGGGTTGGATAAGACGTACGGCTGTCGCATGCGCGGGAGGCACACCGAGAATGACAGCGCAGAAAGGACCGTCATGCCCACTTGCCCTCCCGTTCGCCGCGTTCGCGCCATGCACGGCTTCACGCTGATCGAGGTCATGATCGTGGTGGCCATCGTCGCGATCCTCGGAACGATCGCCGTGCCCGCCTACAAGGATTACGTGACGCGCGGAAAGATACCGGAAGCCACGTCCGAGCTGGCGGCCCGGCAGGTGCAGGCCGAGCAGTTCTTCCAGGACAACCGCACCTATGCGGACGGCGCCAACACGAACCCGGCCTGCGTGGCCAACGCGGGCGGCCACAATTTCGATTTCGACTGCTCGGTGCAGACGGCCACCACCTTCACCGTGCGCGCCACCGGCAAGTCTGCCATGGCCGGATTCGTCTACACCGTCAACGAGACCAACACGAAGGTGACGGTCGGCGTGCCGGCAGGCTGGTCGCTGCCGAGCCCGAACACCTGCTGGGTGACGCGAAAGGGCGGGGTATGCTGAAAACCGCCGCCGGCGCGCGCGGATTCAGCCTGATCGAGCTGATGGTCGTGATGACCATCCTCGCGTTCGCGCTCGCCATGGGCGGCCCGAGCATCGGAAGCTGGCTTCGCAACCTGCGCCTTCGCTCGGCGGCCGAGTCCATGCTTTCCGGGCTCCAGATCGCCAAGTCGGAGGCGGTCAACCGCAATGCGGTGGTGCGCCTGCAGTTCACGTCCAGCATGGACAACGGCTGCGCCCTGAGTTCGACCAGCGCGTTCTGGGTGATCAACACCGATCCGGATCCCAACGCCGTGGCAGGCAATTGCGCAGTCCCGGCGTCGGACGCGGCTTCCGCGTCGCCGTTCATCATCCGCAAGCACGATGGTCGGCCCGGACCGACCGGCATGGTCGTGAACACCGGCGGCGTGACGAGCATCTCCTTCAATGGCCTGGGCAGGCCGACCGTTCCCGCCGCGGTCAACATCGACGTGACCAACCCGAGCTGGGGCGACTGTGCCGTCATTGGCGGACCGGTGACGTGCCTGCGAATCGTGGTGTCGCCGGCCGGCCAGATCCGCATGTGCAACCCCAGGTTCGCCCTGCCCGATCCCCAAGGGTGCTGAACATGAACCATCCCCGAAGCGCTTTCGGTGTGCACTCGCGAAGAGCCCCGCCATCCATGGGCCGTCCGAGTCGTGGCCGCCAGGCCACACAGTCGGGCTTCATGCTGCTCGAAGTCCTGGTGTCGATCCTGATCTTCGCGATCGGCGTGCTGTCGGTCGTGGGCCTGCAGGTGAACTCGATCAAGCAGTCCACCGCATCGAAGTACCGCATGGACGCCACCCTGCTGGCCGATGACCTCATCGGTCGGATGTGGGTCACCGACAAGACCTTCGCCACCCTGAGCGCGAACTTCGTCGCGGGCGGCGGCGAATACATGAACTGGCTGCCCACCGTGCAGACCACGCTGCCGGGAGCCGTCGCCAATCCGCCGACGATCGTGGTGGCCTCGATCCCGGCGGGCGCGCCGGGCGGCGCGCCCAGCAGCCGTGTCACGGTCACCATCTTCTGGAAGGCGCCCAATGAGCCGCCGGCCGACCCGGTGCACAACTTCACCGTCGTCACGCAGATCAAGTAGGAGCCCGCTTGAAAGTGCACCCACGCCGCCGAAAGGCGCAGCGCCAGGCTGGATTCAGCCTCATCGAGATGATGGTCGGACTGGTGATCGGCATGATCGCGGTCGTCGTCGTCATGCAGGTGTTCGCGCTGTCCGAGGGCAACAAGCGCACGACGACCGGCAACGACGATGCGCAGACCAGCGGCGCACTGGCGTTGACCGCGTTGCAGCGCGACATCCGTCAGGCCGGCTACGGCATCAGCGATTTCGCCGTGATCGGCTGCAACGTGACCATCCTGCCGTCCGGATGGACAGTGCCGGCCATGGCGCCCGTGGCGATCAACCCGGCCGGCATCCCGGCCGGTGATGCCAACACCGACGTGCTGATGATCGGCTTCGGCAACAGCGCGGGGTCGGCCGAAGGCGACCGAGTCATCACGCAACCGCCCGCGAGCCCCGGCGTCTTCACGGTCACCACGCCCGCATCGTTCAACGTGGGCGATTGGATCCTCGCCGTGCCCAAGCTCAGTCCGCGCCCGAGTCCGTGCAACGTCTCGATGGAGGCTGTGGCGACGCGCACGACGACGCCACCCGACGTGTCCGTGGCCACGGGGACCAACGGCATGACCGACGGCACCTTGTTCAACCTCGGCGCCCGCCCGCAGATCAAGGTGTATGCCGTTCGCACCGGCGCGCTCACCGTGTGCGACTTCTTCACCAATGACTGCCGCGATGCGACCAAGGTGGCCGACACCTCGGTGTGGGTGCCGATCGGCGACAACATCGTCAGCCTGCGAGCCGAATATGGCCGGGACACCACGGCCGCACCGATGGACGGCGTGGTCGACGTCTACGACCAGACCGCGCCTGCAGGCACCGACGCCTGTACCTGGACGCGAATTTCGGCGCTGCGCCTCGCGCTGGTGGCGCGCAACACGCAAATGGACAAGGCGACCGTGACCACGGCAGCGCCCGCATGGAGCGGAGCCTCGGCAGCGCCCATCGACCTGAGCGGCGGCGCGAACTGGCGCAACTACCGCTATCGCAGCTTCGAGACCACCGTCCCGCTGCGCAACATGGCCTGGCAAGGAGTGCAGCCCTCATGTCCGTGAGATCGTCCCGGCCCGTCCGAGCGGCCTGCCGTGCACGCGTGCGCGGGCAGCAAGGCATCGTCCTGATCGTCGCGCTCATCGTGCTCGTGGCCATGACGCTGGCCGGCATCGCGCTGATGCGTTCGACGTCGACCGGCAATCGCGTGGCCGGCAACCTCGCCTTCCAGCAGTCGGCCACCCTGTCGGCCGATGCCGGCGTCGAGGACGCCATCGCGTGGCTCGAGACGAACAACGTCGGCGCCACGCTGTTCACCGACAGCGCGGCCGCCGGCCTGGGCTACTGGGCAACGCGCCAGGATCCGGCCGCAGGCGTGTCCTGGGACACCTTCTGGAACACCGCCATCGTCGGCGCGGGTCGCTTCCACACCATGCCGGCCGACGCGGCGGGCAATGTCGTGCAATACGTGATCCATCGCCTGTGCCAGAGCGCGGGCGACCCCGCCTCGGGCATCGGTTGCGCGGTCGCGCCCGCCGTGGTCGGCTCCGAAGGCAACAGCAAGGGATCGGGCGTGCTGCCCGTCACCTTGCCGAACCAGCAGTACTACCGGATCACCGCCCGGGTGACGGGCCCTCGCAATGCGGTGGGTTTCGTCCAGGTCGTGGTGGCCATGTGACACAAGGCGGGTCCACGCCATGAACGCATCCAAGGGAGGCCTCTCGATGAACGCACGAAGACTGATCCTGAAACCGTGGCTGCTCGCGGCCGGCTTCGTCCTGGTCTCGGCGATCGGCGCGCAAGCGGCCACGACGGACATCTCCTCGATGCCGCTGGTGATCTCCTCGCCCTCGTCGGTGCTGCCCAACCTGATGTTCGTGCTCGATGATTCCGGGAGCATGGACTACGACTATCTGCCGGATTGGGTGAACGACTCGTTCTGCCGCAGCGCAGGCGCCACCTCCACGAGCAGCGGCAGCTTCAGCCGGGCCTGTGACGGCACCGGCTACGGCCCGCAGCCGCCGTTCCGAAGTGCCGGTTTCAACGGGGTCTACTACAACCCGGCCATCACCTACCTGCCGCCGCTGGACTCGAATGCCGCGAGCTACATGTCGCAGACATCGGCGAACACGCTCAGGCTGGACTTCGGTGAAGGACGATGCCTATGGCATCCAGAGCACGTCGTCGACGAACCTCCTCACGGGCTTTCGCGACGTCGAGTACTGCACCGATAGCACTTACACCGACTGCCTGCGCAATGACAACTACGTGTTGCCGGGCACCGTCAACTCGAAATCCTATACGACGGTACACATCACGACGGCAACGGGCAGCGGCTTCGTCGCCTATGACGCACCGGATGCGCCGCTGACGGCGGCGCGCACTTTCGGGCCGCACTACTACACGATCCATCCGGCCGAATATTGCTCGGGCATCGACCTTCGCAACTGCCAGACCACCCAGAACTCGGTCTTCAAGTACCCGGCGCCGTTGCGCTGGTGCAACTCCGACGCCAACTCGCGTGCCGCGACGCCCGCCGTCAATGCGTGCCAGGCCGTGCGCACCGGGACCTACTCGTACGCCAGGTACCCGACGAAGTTCTTCACCCCCGCCACGGCAGGCACGCCCGCTACTGCGGCAGTGGCGGCCACGGCAACCTTCACGTTGAGCGCATCGGGTTGTGACAGCGGCCACAAGGCCCGCGTCACACAGATCCTCGTGAACGGCGTCGACCTGCTGGATGGCACGCCAACCGCAAACGAGAGCAGTGCCAGTAGCCTCGCGAACGACATCAAGAACGGCATCAATGCCAACACGGCCACGACCGGCTACTCGGCCACGCGGAGCAGCGCCAAGGTCGTCATCATTGCACCGGTCTCCGCGGGCAACATCACGTATACCGTCACGGGCGCCGCCACGTCCAACGGCAGTTGCAATTTCAGCAGTTCGCCCAACTCCAGTCCAATTCGGCGGCTACATCCCGGCGCAGCCTGCCACCAGCGGCACATCCGCCGGCTGGTACGGCTCGTTCGCCCGCACCGACATTGTCCCGACCACGCCCACCTATCCACGCGCGAGCGCCCGCAGCGACTGCGCCACCACCCCCGGCGTGTGCACCTACGACGAGGAGATGACGAACTTCGCCAACTGGTGGACGTACTACCACACGCGCATGCAGACGATGAAGACGTCGGCGAGCATTGCATTCGCGCGTCTGTCGAACCAGTTCCGCGTCGGCTACATGAGCATCAACAACAACACCGGCAGCGACTTCTACAACCTGTCGAAGTTCGAAAGCACCGACAAGCTCAACTGGTTCAGCAAGCTCACGCACGCCAAGCCGAACAACTCGACACCCCTGCGCGGCGCCCTCTCGACCGTCGGGCAGCTGTATGCGGGCAAGCTCAGCAAGGTCAATACCGTCACTGCCTCCGATCCGCAGCAGTACTCGTGCCAGCAGAATTTCACGCTGCTGTCGACGGACGGCTACTGGAATGAGACGAACACGCCCAAGCAGCTCGACAAGTCGACCGACATCGGCGACCAGGACAGCACGCTGTCGCGCCCCTACCTCGACGGCAATGCCACGGCCAACACGTTGGCCGACGTCGCCGCGTATTACTACAACACCGACCTGCGCACGCCCACTCTCGGAAATTGCACCGGCGCGCTGGGTTCGGGCGTCGACGTGTGCGCGAACGAAGTGCCGGCCAGCGCCTCCGACGTGGCCAATCACCAGCACATGACGACCTTCACGCTGGGTCTGGGCGCATCGGGCTACATGCAGTTCCAGGAGGACTACCTCTCGGCCGCCAGCGGCGACTACTACACGGTCAAGAACGGCCTGGCAGCCGATCCCCTGAACGCCGTGTGCACCTGGCAAACCAGCGGCGTGTGCAATTGGCCGGTGCCGGTGAACAATTCGCAAACCGCCATCGACGACCTCTGGCACGCCGCCGTGAACGGACATGGCACCTACTTCAGTGCCGGCGACCCTGCCTCGCTGTACTCGGGGCTGAGCAGCGCGCTGTCTTCGATCCAGAACCGCAAGGGCGCCTCCGCCGCGGCGACGACGAGCAACCCGAACGTCTCCTCCGGCGACAACTTCATCTTCAGCTCGAGCTTCCGATCGCAGGAGTGGACCGGTGAACTCGAGCGGCGGCAGATCGACATCAATACGGCCTCTTTGTCGAATGTCATCGACTGGAGCGCGCAAGCCTTGCTGGACGCCAACAGCGCCCGCACCATCTACACCTTCGATTCCGGCGCCGCCTCGCACCTCAAGCTCTTCACCTGGGCCACGCTCGACAGCTCGGAGCAGGCCAACTTCCAGATCTCGCACATGAACACCGCCGGCGCGCTGAGCCAGTTCTGCGCCTTCGGCTCGACCTGCCTCGACACCGCCTCGCAGGCCGACGCCGCGGGCACCAAGCTGGTGGACTTCCTGCGTGGCGACCGCAGCAACGAAGGCTCGCTGATCGACACCTCCAAGTACTACCGCCAGCGCACGCACGTGCTCGGCGACATCGTCGACTCCGAAGCCACCTACGTGAAGGTGCCGAAGTTCAGCTACGCCGACGCCGGCTACGGGGCTTACAAGACCGCGCAGACCTCGCGCGCGGGCACGGTCTATGTGGGGGCGAACGACGGCATGCTTCATGCGTTCGACGCCACCAGCGGCCAGGAATCCTGGGCCTACATTCCGCACATGCTGCTGCCGTCGCTGTACAAGCTGGCGGACAAGGACTACGGCAACCGGCACCAGTTCTTCGTGGATGGCTCGCCGATCCAGGGTGACGTCTACATCAACAGCCAGTGGCGCACGATCCTCGTGGGCGGGCTGTCTGCCGGCGGTCGAGGGTACTACGCACTCGACGTGACGGACCCGGCCTCGCCGAAGGCCCTGTGGGAGTTCACGGACACCGACCTGGGCTACACCTTCGGCAAGCCGGAAATCACCAAGCTCAAGGACGGCACCTGGGTCGTGCTGTTCGCTTCGGGCTACAACAACGTGAGCAGCGGCAGCGGACACGGCGTCCTGTACGTCATCAATGCCGCCAACGGTTCGGTGATCCGCAAGATCGACACGAATGCCGGCTCCACCGCGACACCGAGCGGCCTCGCACAGATCCGCGCCTGGGTCGACACGGCGACCGTCGACAACACCACGCTGCGCGTGTATGGCGGTGATTTGCTCGGCAACGTCTGGCGATTCGACGTGAATGGCGACATCGGCGTGTCGGGGTACGACGCCCAGTTGCTGGCCACGCTCATCGGGCCCGCCGGCAACGCCCAGCCCGTGACGACCCGCCCGGAACTCGCGCTGGTGAACGGCAATGCGATGGTCTATGTGGGCACCGGACGCTATCTGGGCATCAGCGACCTCACCGACAGCACCCCGCAGTCGATCTACGCGATCAAGGACAAGCTGGGCACGACCAGCTACGGCAGCCCGCGATCGTCGGCGAACAGCTTCGTCATGCAGACCCTGACCGACACCACCTGTCCGTCGGGCTCGACGTTCTGCACCCCGGGCCGCACGGCGCGTTCGGGCACCTCGAATGTCGTCGACGTGAACACCAACGACGGCTGGTTCGTGGACCTGCCCGCGAGCCGGGAACGCGCGAACACCGATCCGCAGCTCACACTGGGAACGCTGGTGTTCACGACGAACGTCCTCGATCCGAGTGCCTGCGTGGCCAACGGCTACAGCTTCATCAACTTCTTCGACTACCGCACCGGCGCGCCGATCTCGTCCACCGATGGCCTCGTGAGCTTGCGAAGCGACTACCTGTCGAGCCGGCCCGACGTGGCCTGCACCGCCAACGGCACCTGCAAGGAGTTCGTACAGCCGGCGACCGGCGAGCCGCCCAAGGAAGAGTCGCTGCCGATCAACAAGCCGTCGAACTCGACCCGGCGCACGTCATGGCGAGAATTGCCGACCGAACAATAGGCGACGGCTGCGCGTGCGCGCGCCGGCCATGACACAGCAGGCGCACCGAGGGCTGGCCTGGGCGACCGCCGCAGCCATTGCGCTGCATGCCGCACTGCTGGCGTCGGGCGGTCGGCCCACGGCTCGCCCGGCCATGCCGCCATCGATGGGAGACAGGCCGGCCGCATTGACGATGCGCTGGGTGATGCCTGTCGACATGCCCGACCCGGCCGACACGCTGCGGCCCGGTCCGATCATGAAGCCGCGGTCCGGTGTCTCCGACACTGCCGAACCACCAGAGCCGGCGTCCCGGGCGAAACACCTGCGCCCCGATAGTCCACGTTCAGCGGGCCAAGCGCTGCGGTCTTCGCTGCGCGGCCAGGCGCCCGCACCATCTCAGTCGGCATCGCCGGCGGGTCTCCTGCCTTCAGCCGAAGACACACCGATGTGGCCGGACGAACTCGTCGTGCGCATGCCCGGCCTTGCCCTGCCTGCGCCGGCACAGGCCACGTTCATGCTGACGCTCGATGAACGAGGGCGCGCGATCGACCTGACCGCGCTGGATGCAGGGGTTCCGACCGCGGCGGAAGCGGCCGTTCGCGCCATGCTCGACGAGACGCGCTTTGCGCAATACGCGCCGGCCATCGCACAGGCCCTTGCCAAGCTGAAGGTGCGTGTGCGCTTCGTCGCCGACGGCAGCGGCACGTACTGAACGGGGTGGTTCAGCGAGGCAGTTCGCTTCGCCCCATCAGGAACTCGTCGACGGCACGGGCTGCCTGGCGACCTTCGCGGATCGCCCAGACCACGAGCGACTGGCCGCGCCGCATGTCGCCCGCCGCGAACACCTTCGGAACACTCGTCGCGTAGCCGCCCTGTGCATCGGTGCCGGCCCGCGCGTTGCCGCGAGGGTCCTTCTCCGCGCCGAAGGCATCCAGCACGCTGCCCACCGGGCCGGTGAATCCCATGGCCAGCAACACCAGGTCGGCCGGCAGCAACTGCTCGCTGCCCGGCACTTCGACCATCTTGTTGCCCTGCCATTCGACCCGCACGGCCTTCAGTGCCTTGACGCGTTGCTTGTCCTTGCCCTCTCCGGCGATGAATTCCTTGGTGGCGATGGCGAACTCGCGCTCGCATCCTTCCTGATGGCTGGACGAGGTGCGCAGCTTGATCGGCCAATACGGCCACACCAGAGGTTTGTCCTCCTGCTGGGGCGGCATCGGGAGCAGCTCGAACTGCGTGATGCTGGCCGCGCCATGCCGATTGCTCGTGCCCACGCAGTCGCTGCCGGTGTCGCCGCCGCCGATGACGATCACGTGCTTGCCGTCGGCCCGGATCTGGCCCTTGACCTTGTCGCCGACATTGACCTTGTTCTGCTGGGGCAGGAACTCCATCGCGAAGTGCACGCCGTCGAGTTCGCGGCCCGGCACCGGCAGGTCGCGAGGCTGCTCGGCGCCGCCGGTGAGCACGACGGCATCGAATTCGGACTGCAGCGATTCCGCACTCACGGTCTCGCGGGCCCAGCTCGTCACCTTGCTGCCTTCGGGCAAACGGCCGACGAGCACCCCTTCGCGGAACACCACGCCTTCGGCGCGCATCTGCTCGATGCGACGATCGATGTGCGACTTCTCCATCTTGAAGTCCGGAATGCCGTAGCGCAGCAGGCCGCCGATGCGATCGTTCTTCTCGAACACCGTCACGCTGTGGCCGGCGCGCGCCAACTGCTGTGCGGCCGCCAGTCCGGCAGGGCCGGAGCCGACCACGGCCACCTTCTTGCCCGTCTTCGACTTCGGCGGCCTCGGCACTACCCACCCTTCGCTCCAGGCACGGTCGATGATCGCGTGCTCGATGCTCTTGATGCCCACCGCATCGTCGTTGAAGTTGAGCGTGCAGGCTTCCTCGCACGGCGCGGGGCAGATCCGTCCGGTGAACTCGGGGAAGTTGTTCGTGGAGTCGAGGACCGCGAACGCGTTCTTCCAGTCGCCCCGGTACACCAGGTCGTTGAAATCCGGAATGATGTTATTGACCGGACAGCCGTTGTTGCAGAACGGAATGCCGCAGTCCATGCAGCGCGCGCCCTGGACCTTGGCCTCGGCCTCGCTCAACCCGGAGACGAACTCCTTGTAGTTCTTCACGCGCAGCTCGACGGGCTCGTAATGCTCGTCCAGGCGCTCGTATTCCATGAAGCCGGTGACTTTTCCCATGATGACGCGTGACTCGTGTGAATGTTCGTGGCACGTCGGACGCGCGGGCAGACCCATGGGCCGGCCCGCAGCCCGTGGCGATTACTTGGCGGGAATCGTCCTGCCCTTCTTGTCGGACGTGCGAGCACGTGCGATGGTTTCGCCCGCCTCCTTCGAGGCGTGCAGTTCGCCCAGCGCGCGCTTGTACTCGTGCGGGAAGACCTTCACGAACTTGCCGCGCGCCTCGGCCCAGTGGTCGAGGATGTCGCGGGCGCGCAGCGAGCCGGTCCACTTGTGGTGTTCCTCGACGAGCCGGCGCAAGAGCACTTCGTCGGCCTGGTCCTTGTGCCACACGGCCCTTGGCACGGCGCTCTCCTGCTCCTTGGCAACCAGCACCTTGTCGAGCGCGACCATGGCGGTGTTGCAGCGTTCACTGAAGCGCCCGTCCTCGTCGTAGACGTAGGCGATGCCCCCGCTCATGCCCGCAGCGAAATTGCGCCCGGTCTTGCCGAGCACGACCACCGTGCCGCCGGTCATGTACTCGCAGCCGTGGTCCCCGGTGCCCTCGACCACCGCGGTCGCGCCTGACAGGCGCACCGCGAACCGTTCACCTGCCACGCCGCGGAAGAACGCCTCGCCGCTCGTCGCGCCATAGAGCACGGTATTGCCCACGATGATGTTCTTGGTGGCGTCACCGCGGAACTCGATGCTGGGGCGAATGGCGATGCGACCTCCCGACAGGCCCTTGCCGGTGTAGTCGTTCGCATCGCCGATCAGGTAGAAGGTGATGCCCGACGCGAGGAACGCACCGAAGCTCTGGCCGCCGGTACCTTCGAACTGGATGAAGATCGTCTGATCGGGCAGCCCCTGCGGATGCCGTCGCACGAGTTCGCCCGACAGCATGGCGCCCACCGTGCGATTGACGTTGCGGGCCTCCTCCATGAACTGCACCTTCTCGCCGCGCTCGAAGGCGGGCCGGCACTTCTCGATCAGTTTCACGTCGAGCGCGCGCGCCAGACCGTGATCCTGTTCCTCGACCTGGCGACGCGGCACTTCGGCCGGTACCGCCGGCAGATGGAAGATGCGGCTGAAGTCGAGTCCGCGCGCCTTCCAGTGCGCGATGCCCTTCTTCGTGTCGAGCAGGTCGGCGCGACCGATCAGTTCGTCGAACGTGCGAATGCCCAACTGCGCCATGATCTGGCGCGCTTCCTCGGCCACGAAGAAGAAGTAGTTGACCACGTGCTCGGGACGCCCCTGGAACCTGCGCCGCAGCACGGGATCCTGGGTGGCCACGCCCACCGGGCAGGTGTTCAGGTGGCACTTGCGCATCATGATGCAGCCTTCGGCGACGAGCGGCGCGGTGGCGAAGCCGAACTCGTCCGCGCCGAGCAGCGCACCAATGACCACGTCGCGACCGGTCTTCATCTGGCCATCGGCCTGCACGCGAATGCGCGAGCGAAGCCGGTTGAGCACCAGGGTCTGCTGCGTTTCGGCCAGCCCCAGTTCCCACGGTGTGCCGGCATGCTTGATCGAACTCCAGGGCGACGCGCCGGTGCCGCCGTCGTGGCCCGCGATCACGACGTGGTCGGCCTTGGCCTTGGCCACGCCTGCCGCGATGGTGCCCACGCCCACTTCGCTCACGAGCTTCACGCTCACCCCCGCGCGCTGATTGGCGTTCTTGAGGTCGTGGATGAGTTGCGCGAGGTCCTCGATCGAGTAGATGTCGTGGTGCGGCGGTGGAGAGATCAGGCCCACCCCGGGCACCGAGTAACGCAGGAAGCCGATGTATTCGCTGACCTTTCCACCCGGGAGCTGGCCGCCCTCGCCAGGCTTCGCCCCTTGGGCCATCTTGATCTGGATCTGGTCCGCGCTGATCAGGTATTCGGTGGTCACGCCGAACCGGCCGGAGGCGACCTGCTTGATCTTCGAGCGCAGCGAGTCGCCGGCCTTCAGCTCGTAGTCGGCCTCGACGACCTTCTCGCCGACGACTTCGCTCAGGCGCGTGCCGTCGGTGATCGGGATGCCCTTGAGTTCGTTGCGATAACGTGCCGGGTCTTCGCCGCCTTCGCCCGTGTTGCTCTTGCCGCCGATGCGATTCATGGCCACGGCCAGCGTCGTGTGGGCCTCCGTGGAGATGGAGCCGAGAGACATGGCGCCGGTGGCGAATCGCTTGACGATCTCGCTGGCCGGCTCGACCTCGTCCACGGGAATCGACTTGCTCGGATCGAACTTGAATTCGAACAGGCCGCGCAGGGTCATGTGCCGGCGCGACTGGTCGTTGATGATCTGCGCGTATTCCTTGTACGTCTCGAACTTGTTCGCGCGCGCGCTGTGCTGCAGCTTGGCGATGGCGTCAGGGGTCCACATGTGCTCTTCGCCGCGGACGCGCCACGCGTATTCGCCGCCGGTATCGAGCATGTTGGCCAGCACCGGGTCGTCGCCGAACGCGGCGCGATGCATGCGGATGGCCTCTTCGGCCACCTGGAACACCCCGATGCCGCCCACCTGGCTGGCCGTGCCGCGGAAATACTTGTCGACCAGGCCGCGCTCCAGGCCGATGGCTTCGAACAGCTGGGCGCCGCAATAGGACATGTAGGTCGACACGCCCATCTTCGACATGATCTTCGACAGGCCCTTGCCGATCGCCTTGACGTAGTTGTAGATCGCCTTGTCGGCCGACAGCTCGCCGGGCAGATCCTTGTGCAGGCTGGCAAGCGTCTCCATGGCCAGGTACGGATGCACGGCTTCGGCTCCGTACCCTGCAAGCACGCCGAAGTGATGCACCTCGCGCGCGGACCCCGTTTCGACGACGAGCCCCGCCGTGGTGCGCAGTCCATCGCGGATGAGGTGCTGGTGCACGGCCGACAACGCCAGCAAGGCGGGAATGGCGACATGGTCGCGATCCACCCGGCGGTCGGTGATCACCAGGATGTTGTGCCCGCTCTTGATCGCGTCGACCGCCTCGGCGCACATGGAAGCGAGCTTGGCCTCGACGCCCTCGTAGCCCCAGGCCAGCGGATAGGTGATGTTCAGCTCGTACGTCTTGAACTTGCCATGGCTATGCCGCTCGATGTTCCGCAGGCGGGCCATGTCGGCGAAGTCGAGGATGGGCTGGGGCATCTCCAGTCGCATCGGCGGGTTCACCGCATTGATGTCGAGCAGGTTCGGCTTGGGCCCGACGAACGACACCAGCGACATCACGATCGCCTCGCGGATCGGGTCGATCGGCGGGTTGGTCACCTGGGCGAACAGCTGCTTGAAGTAGTTGTAGAGCGGCTTGTTCTTGTCCGACAGCACGGCCAGCGGCGAATCGTTGCCCATCGAGCCGATGCCTTCCTCACCAGCCACCGCCATGGGGCTCAGCAGGAACTTGATGTCTTCCTGCGTATAGCCGAAGGCCTGCTGCCGATCGAGCAGCGACTCGCTCGACGAGGGTGCGAGCCCCTCGGCGGGGATCTCCTCGAGCTTCACCCGAACGCTCTCGATCCATTGGCGATAGGGTCGCGCCGACGCAAACTGGTTCTTCAGTTCCTCGTCATCGACGATGCGACCCTGTTCGAGGTCGATCAGGAACATCTTGCCCGGCTGTAGACGCCACTTCTTGATGATCTTGTTCTCGGGAATCGGCAACACGCCCGATTCGGAGGCCATCACGACCAGGTCGTCGTCGGTGACGATGTAGCGCGCCGGACGCAGGCCATTGCGGTCGAGCGTGGCGCCGATCTGGCGGCCATCGGTGAAGACCATGGCCGCCGGGCCGTCCCAGGGTTCGAGCATGGCCGCGTGGTATTCGTAGAAGGCGCGGCGGCGTTCGTCCATCGTCGAGTGCTGTTCCCATGCCTCGGGAATCATCATCATCGCGGCATGGGCAAGCGAATAGCCGCTCATCGTGAGCAGTTCGAGCGCGTTGTCGAAGGTCGCCGTGTCGGACTGGCCTTCGAAGGTGATCGGATAGAGCTTGCGCAGGTCGTCACCGAGCACGGGTGACTTCATCACGCCTTCGCGTGCGCGCATCCAGTTGAAGTTGCCCTTGACGGTGTTGATCTCGCCGTTGTGGGCGACCATGCGGTACGGGTGCGCCAGCGGCCACTCGGGGAAAGTGTTGGTCGAGAAACGCTGGTGCACCAGCGCGAGCGCGGAGACCACGCGCGGGTCTTGCAGGTCCTTGTAGTAGCGGCCCACCTGATCGGCCAGAAGCAGGCCCTTGTAGATGACGGTGCGACAGCTCATGCTCGGCACGTAGTACTCGCGGCTGTGCGTCAGCTTGAGCGCCTGGATCGCGCTGGAGGCGGTCTTGCGGATGACGTAGAGCTTGCGCTCGAGTGCGTCGGGGACGATCACGTCCGGGCCACGTCCGATGAAGACCTGCCGGATGACCGGCTCTTTTTCGCGCACGGTCGGCGACATCGGCATGTCCTGATCGACCGGCACGTCGCGCCATCCGAGAAGAACCTGCCCTTCGGCCTTCACCGCGCGTTCCAGTTCCTGCACGCAGGCCAGGCGGGAGGCATGCTCCTTGGGCAGGAAGATCATGCCCACGCCATATTCCCCAGGAGGGGGCAGCTCCACACCCTCGCGCGCCATTTCGGCGCGGAAGTACTCATCCGGGATCTGGATCAGGATGCCGGCGCCATCGCCCATCAGCTTGTCCGCGCCGACGGCGCCGCGATGGTCGAGGTTCTCGAGGATCTTCAGCCCTTGCTCGATGATGGCGTGGGCCTTGTGCCCCTGGATGTGGGCGACGAAGCCCACGCCGCAGGCGTCGTGCTCGTGGGCAGGCGCATACAAGCCAAGCTCGGTGGCTTGCTGCCTTTCTTCCGGCGTCGCAGCGCCTTGGACCGCCTCTTGCATGGCGTTCTCCAGTCAACTAAGGGGAAGCCCGCAGGATAACCCTCGCGACGCATTGCCTCAAGCGAATTAATCGGGGACTGTCCCCTTTTAATTTGAGTGTTTCGCCATGCCAAAATTAATGGGGACATATCATATGAGCTTGCGTGGGCGACCGCGGGCGGCGGGTACGAGCCTGCGGCCGGTCTGCGAGGCGATCGATTCGACGAAATCGCTCGACCCGAAGGCCCAGCTCTTGTGGGCGCTGGCTTGCAGGGCCGCCTGCAAGCCGCCAGGCAGCGGCACATCGAGCAGCCGGCGGTAGTTCGCCTCGCGCTCGAACGGCGTATTGCCGATCGACCAGTACAGCGGATGCTCGGTGATGCCCGCATCGACACGGCGACCGACGTGATGGCCCGCGCTGGACCAGCGGAATTCGGACGCCTCGGACGCCAGTCCTTCGCGCACCGGTGCCGACTCGACGAAGCGCATGCAATCGAGCAGATGCTGCTTGGCGTCGACGACCGACGCGCGAAACCGACCCTCCCACAGAGAGCCACGGCGCCCGTGACGGCGGTTGAATGCCGACCCGAACCGGCGCCCGACCGCCTGCATCATTCGACCCAGGCTCTCGGCAGACGACGGGGTCAGCAGTAAGAGCACGCCCGACGCCAGGAGCGCGTAGGCATGAACGGCCACCCGCTGCTCCCTGGCCGATGCCATCAGCGTCTGGAGATAGCCTTCATGATCGGCATCGTCGCGAAAGACGGGATCGGCGCCGTGCGCCATCTGCACGACTAGGTGCAGCTGGCCGGCGATCACGAGTCGGGGAAGTCTTGCCATGGCAGAGGAGTGGCCGTCGGGACATGTGGCCGGCGAACGTTCCGCGCAAGGGCGCAGGAGCGGGTCAGAAGAGGTGACGGCCTGTGAGCCTGACATGCTCCTTCACCGCAAAGCGGTCGGTCATGCCGGCAATGTAGTCCGTCACGGCGGCCGCCCGGTCGGGGCGAGCGGCGAAGCCCCGCGGCATCTCGGCCGGGCGCTCGATGTAGGCATTGAACAGTTCGCGAACCACGATCTTGGCACGTTCCGTCGTGTCGACGACCTGCGGATGCCGGTAGAGGTTGTCGCGCAGGAAGCTCTTGAGCTGTGCGGTGGCCTCGCGCATGTCGGCACTGAAGCCGACAAGGGCCGGCATGCGCCGCACCTCGTCGGCGCTGCGCGGATGCGATTCCTGCAATGCGGCACCGGTGGCCGCGATGACGTCATAGACCTGCGCCGACAGCATCCGGCGCACGATCTCGAAGAGGAATCTGCGCCCTCGCAAGTCGGGGTATTCCCGGCGCGTCTCGCCCGCGTGGATGCCGAACAGCCTCACGTCGGCCAGCTGTTCGAGTTGCAGAAGCCCCGAACGCACGCCGTCATCGATGTCGTGGGCGTTGTAGGCGATCTCGTCGGCGACATTGCAAAGCTGCGCCTCGAGGCTGGGCCGCGTGCCGTCCAGGAACCGTTGGGCCACGCCGCCGGGTTCGCGTTCGCAAAGACGTCGGGCGTCGCGGCGCGCGCAGTGCTTGAGGATGCCTTCTCGCGACTCGAACGTGAGGTTCAGGCCATCGAATTGCGGATATCGCTCCTCCAGCTCGTCCACGACGCGCAGACTCTGCAAGTTGTGCTCGAAGCCGCCGTCGAGCGGGTCGGCACGGCGGGCCGACTCGTTGAGCGCATCCTGGCCCGCGTGGCCGAAGGGCGTGTGGCCGAGGTCGTGCGCCAGTGCGATCGTCTCCACCAGATCTTCGTTCAACTCGAGCGATCGGGCGATGGAGCGCCCGAGTTGAGCCACTTCGAGCGAGTGCGTCAGGCGCGTGCGAAAGAGATCGCCCTCGTGATTGAGGAACACCTGCGTCTTGTAGACGAGGCGCCGGAACGCCGTGCTGTGCACAACACGGTCACGGTCACGCTGAAAGTCGTCGCGCGTGGGTGCAGGCGGTTCAGGATGACGCCGGCCGCGCGAGAAGGCCGGATCGCTGGCGCAGGACCGCAGCCGCGAACCGCCGGCAGCCTGCTGCTCAGGCACAGCAGTTTTCGATCACATGCCGGACGATGTCGTCCGGTGCAGGGCGAACCACGGCGTGACCGGGACCATCGATGACGACGAATCGGATTTCCCCGCCTTCGGCCTTCTTGTCATGCCGCATCAGTTCCATGTACCGATCGATGCCCAGCGGCGGTCCTTGCACCGGGAGCCCCGCCCGCTCGATGATCGACTTCAGGCGCGCGACGAACGGCTCGTCGACGAGGCCGAGCCGCCGCGACAGCTCGGCCGCCATCACCATGCCGCAACCGACGGCTTCGCCATGGAGCCATTCGCCGTAGCCGAGGCCCGTCTCGATGGCGTGGCCGAACGTGTGCCCGAAGTTCAGGATCGCGCGCCGTCCGGCCTCGCGCTCGTCGCCCGCGACGACTTCAGCCTTGAGCTCGCAGCATCGCTTGACGGCATGTGCCATGGCGTCGGGCTCGAGCGCCATCAGCCGGGGCAAGTTCGATTCGATCCAGTCGAGGAACGCGATGTCGGCGATGGGCCCGTACTTGATCACCTCGGCCAGGCCTGCGGACATTTCGCGCGGCGGGAGGCTCTTCAAGGCGTCGAGATCGGCGACTACCCGCACGGGCTGGCAAAACGCGCCGATCATGTTCTTGCCCAGCGGGTGATTGATCCCCGTCTTGCCGCCGACAGAGGAGTCGACCTGCGCCAACAGCGTCGTGGGCACCTGCACGAACGGAACGCCTCGCATGTAGCAGGCAGCGGCGAAGCCGGTGATGTCTCCGACGACACCGCCGCCCAGCGCGAACAGGATGGTTCGCCGGTCACAGCCTGCTTTCAAGAGCGCGTCGAACACCTGCTGGAGCGTCGGCCACTCCTTGAACCGCTCGCCATCGGGGAGGATGACTTCATGCACCCGCGCGAAGGTCGGCGACAGCGCCGCGCGCAAGGCCTGCGAATACAGCGGCGCAACGGTGGTGTTGCTGACGATCAGGGCGTCGCTTGCTCGCGGCAGCTGCGCGTATGAAGCGACACGGCCCAACAGGCCCGAGCCGATCAGCACGTCGTAGCTTCTTTCTCCCAACGCGATATGGACCTTCTCGACGGACGTGACGCTCATGGTGCGAGTTTACGGCTTGCTGTGCCGCGCGCCCGGGCCCAGTCTCAGCCGTCTTCGGGCGCCGGTGCTGGTGCGGGCGCTGCGCCGTCAGGGCTCACCAGACCGGCGAGTTCCAGTTGCATGAGCACCATGTTGACCAGCCTCGAAATCGACGGCCGGCCGGTTTCCACCACGTAGTGTGCAGTCGAACGGTACAGAGGATCTCGCTCGGAAAACAGCACTCGCAGCTTGGCGAGCGGATCGGCGACCTGCAACAGAGGCCGGTCGGTGTCGTGGCGCAAGCGCCGCGCAAGGTCCTCGGGCGTGGAGCGCAGGTAGACGACCGTCGTGCGGGCACGCAAGGCCTTCCTGTTCGCCTCCCGGAGGACAACGCCGCCGCCGGTGGCCAGGACGCCGCTGCCGCGGCCGCTCAGTTCTTCGACGACCTGTTGTTCCAGGTCACGAAACGAGGCCTCGCCTTCACGTTCGAAGAAGCTGCGAATCGACTCGTGCAGGCGTTGCTCGATGACGTGGTCGCAATCGGTGAACGCCACTCCGAGCCGCCTGGCCAGTTGCCGCCCGACAGTGGATTTGCCACTGCCGGGCATCCCGACCAACGCGACCAGGCCAACCAAATCGCAGACTGCCTATTGCGGGTTGCTGCAGTCAGGCAGAACCCCATAACGGCTGAACTGGAACGGCGGTGCGGCCTCGGCTTTCGCGTCGCTGTCGAGGACCTCCAGCACATCGGTCCAGGTCGCGCGCCCTTCGGTGCCGCTGATGCCGCCAGCCGAGACGAGAATCTTGTACTCGAGCCAGCTTCCGAGGTTCTTCGCATACTCGATCTGTATGGTCACCTTGCCGGCGGCGTCCGTCTTGCTGTCGCCGACGATGCTGATTGCAATGTCGGACTTGGCGGGATCGAGCTTGCCGTTGCCGTTGCCACCCGCAGCCAGCGAATAGCCAGAGGTCTTGCTGTCTTCAGCCGCTTCGAGCACGCCATTGCGATTGCGGTCCTCGTTCCAGCAGGCCGCAGCCGGGTCGATCGTGGGCGCCCCTGCCGGGTCGCTGATCTGTTCGGCCAGCGGACGCGGGTCTTCGAGATAGATGGGCGTGCTGTTGGCATCTCGGAACCACTGCGCGGGCTGCAAGGTCCAGGCACTGCTCGAGCGGGTCCATTGCCCTTTGCCGAAGCGAAGAATATCGACCGAAGGCGTGATCTGCACGCCGGACTTTGCACGGCCCGAAGAGTCCACCACCGTCACGACAAACTTCTGGATGTAGGTGAGCGTGTTGTCGATCAGCTTGCGGTCGGTGCCGATGGACACCGACACTGGTTCGTTGGCCACGGTCACCGTCGTGGTCGTGGAATAGGGGCACGCGTTGTTGGCGAGGTCGGCGTCCGTGTAACCGTAGCAGGCCCGAATGGTCAGGCCATCAGTCGGAGACGAGGTCGCACCTGGGACGTAGGCCGTGGTAGCGACACCGGCACTGTTGGCATACACCGGATTGGTGCCACCCGTAGTGAACGTGCCGCCGATGTTGTTCAGGTCCCCGGCCAGGTCGAAACGCACGCGCACATTCGGAATGGGCGCGTTGTTGGCGCCGAGGAACAGTGCGCGGATGGCGGACTGGTTATCAGTGCCGCCGGTCGCGTTCACCGCCACGACGCTCGGGCTCGCCTGTACCGACGCCGAGAGAATGCTGTCGGCCGGCACCGCAGGCGGCGCTGTGGCGGCCGTTGTGACGGTGATGGTGTCTGATGCCGTGGCGCCGACCGCACTCGCATCGATCGAATAGGTGCCCGCCGCCGAGGGTGCCGTGTAGCTGAACACGTAGGAACCGTTCACATCGGTCGTGCCGGTGGTCGTGGCTCCGAACGCGGTGACGCTGACCGTCTTGTTGAACAGCGGGTTGTCGTTGGTGTCGCGAACCCTGTAGTTGACGCTGCCGTTCGTACCGGGTGTCAGTTGCGTCGATGGGATGACTGTCGAGGTGATGGTGGCACCAGTCACCTGGAAGGTCGCCGTCGCGACCGCGCTGCCGCTGCTGGCGGTGACGGTGACGGTTCGATTCGCCGGATTCGCGCCGACCACCGCGCTACCCGTGACCTTTCCGTTCGCATCGGTCGTCGGCGAGTCCGCCACGATGGTCGCCGAATCGGCGCTGATCTGCACAGGCGCATCCGCCACGACGTTGTTGTTCGCGTCGGTTGCCGTGACGGTGATGCTCACGCTGTCGCTCGGGTTGTCGGAGACTCTGTTCTGCCCGAGTTGCACGACCAGACTCGACACGCTGGATGCCGTGGTCGAGGTACCGCTGCCGAACGGCGAGGTCCCCGGATTCCCTCCGCCACCGCCGCAGGCGCCCAACACGGCCGCGCAAGCCGCGGCGGCCCACCATTTCATCTTGATCATCGATTCGACCCGTTCAATTGGATTTCTGAGACTTCACGAGGATCAGCGTGCAGCCGTCCGGTCGCTCACCACCTTGGGCGTGATGAAGATCAGCAGTTCGGTCTTGCTCGAGGTGCGAGTGCGGGTCTTGAACAAGTTGCCGAGGTACGGCACGTCGCCGAGCAGCGGCACCTTGGTCACGTCCTCGCGGTCGTTCTGCTCGTAGATGCCCCCGATCACCACCGTGCCGCCGTTCTCCACCAGCACCTGCGTCTTCACATGCTTGGTGTTGATTGCGAAGCCCGCCGCGGTCGACCGACCCACGCTGTCCTTGTTCACGTCGACGTCGAGAATGACATTGCCTTCCGGCGTGATCTGCGGCGTGACTTCGAGCTTCAGGTTGGCCTTGCGGAACTGCAGCGCGGTCGCGCCGCTCGAGGTCGCAGTCTGGTAGGGCAGTTCTTCACCCTGCTCGATCAGCGCCTTCACCTGGTCGGCGGTGATGACGCGCGGGCTGGACACCACCTTGCCCTTGCCGTCGGCTTCCAGGGCGGAGATCTCGAGGTTCAGGAATCGGTTGGATGCCGCACCGAACAGGGAGATCGCGAACGTCGCCGGATCGAAGCCGTTCTGGCCTCCGGCGGGAAGATTGACGAATTGCGTGTCGGTGAACGGGACGGACGTACCGGTCGTCTGCTGCGTCTGCGCCCCGATGGCATTCATGTTTCCGCCGATGGTCACGCGGTTGTCGCCGCCCACGCTGTATCCGGGCGTGCCACCGCGGATCCCGCGCAGGTCGGAGCCGCCCAGGCGCACGCCGAGCGAACGTCCGAACGTGTCGTCGGCGATCACGATGCGCGCCTCGATCAGCACCTGTCTCACAGGGATGTCGATCTTGGCGATCATGGCCTGGATCTCTTCCAGCTTGGAAGGGATGTCGCTGACGAACAGCTGGTTCGTGCGTGTTTCGAAGATGACGCTGCCACGCGGCGACAGGATGCGGCTGTTGGTGCCGCCACCCTGGCCGGACGACTGGCCCGTCAGCCCCTTGGCGACTTCCTCCGCCTTGGTGTAGTTCAGCTGGAACGACTGCGTGCGCAATGGCTCGAGGGCCGCGATCTGCGCCTTGGATTCGAGGTCGACCTTTTCCTTGGCGGCGAGCTCGTCCTTCGGTGCAATCCAGATTACGTTGCCGGACTTGCGAAGGCCCAGGCCCTTGGCCTGCAGGATGATGTCGAGCGCCTGGTCCCAAGGCACGTCTTTCAGGCGAAGCGTGACGTTGCCGGTCACGGTGTCGCTTGTCACGACGTTGAAGTTGGTGAAGTCGGCGATGACCTGCAGCAATGCCCGCACTTCGATGTTCTGGAAATTGAGCGACAGCTTCTCACCGGAGTAGCCAGGCCCCTGGGTCAGCTTGTTCTGGTCGATCTTCTGCTGGCGCACCTCCAGAACGAACTGGTTGTCGCTCTGGTAGGCACTGTGCTCCCAGGCGCCGTGGGGCGTGATGACGAGGCGGACGTTGTCTCCGCTTTGCATCGCCGACACAGTTTGCACGGGCGTTCCGAAGTCGGTCACGTCGAGCCGCCGGCGCAGGTTCTCCGGCAGTGTCGAGCGCAGGAACTCGACGACAAGGTTCTGCCCCTGCTGGCGGATGTCGACGCCGACCTGGTTGTTGGGCAGTTCGACCACGACTCGGCCCGAGCCGTCGGGCCCCCGACGGAAGTCGATGTCGCGCAAGGCGGCCGGCGCTTCATTGAGGCTTTGCGCGAAGTGCAAGGGCTCGCCATTCGCGGCGCCCGCGGCCGTGGCTTCCGTTGCGGTCGGCGATTCAAGCACGAGGAGCAGCACCTTGCCCTGGATCTCCGCCTTGTAATTCGCGGCGCGCTTGAGGTTGAGCACGAGACGCGTGCGCTCGCCCGACTGCGCGATGTTGACCGAACGCACATTGCCCTGGTTGATGTCGACGCTCGATTTGCCGAGCGCGTTCGACACCCCAGGGAGGTCGATGGCCACCCGTGGAGGCGACTGGACCGTGAAGCCGTTGGGCACGTTCGCCAGCGGCTGCGACAGCTCGACCCGCACGACTTCAGCGCCGGCTTGCTGGCTGCTGTTGATCGACTGGATCGCGTTCTGTGCCTGCGCAAGGCTTGGAACCGCCGGCAGCATAAATACCGCGAGCGCCATCAACGCAGCTCGCCATTTGGCCATCATCGTCGTCTCCTCCATGCTCATCATCGCGTCTTCTCCTGGAGCTGGAGAGAGCCTGGGCGCTCGATCCACTCACCCGCCGCATCCTGCACGATCTCTCTCAGGGTCACATCCGTCTCGGTGATCTTGGTGATCTTCCCGTAGTTCTGGCCGAGGTAGTCGCCCACCTTCACCTGGTACAGCAGGTTGTCGACCTTCAACAATGCATATTCGCGTCCGCTCTTCACGACGCTGCCGACCATCGTCATGCTGTCCAGCGGGTAGGCTTCCAGCGCTTCCTTGCGCCGGTTGACCTCCGCCGCCAGCATGGAATTCGGCTGCCGCGCCTCCTGCTTGAGGGCGACCGTGAGTTTTTGCGGGCTGAACGGGTCCACGCCGGACATGGCGGTGTAGGCCTGCGGATCGAATTTCTTCGGGGCCGACAAAGGCTGCACGCTCGGCTTGACCTCGCGCTTTTGCTGCTCCATCCATTGACGCAGCTCGTCCTCGTCGCCGCTGCACGCAGACAACGCCATGGCCGACAGGGCGACGCTCGATGCCAGGATCAGGAATCTGCCGTTCATCACTTGCCCGCCTTGCCCTTGGCCTTGGCCTTGGCTTTGGCGTTGTTCTCGCGAATCTGCGCCAGCTCGTCAGCGTCGAGGTACCGGTAGGTGCGGGCCGTGGCGTCCATCGTCAGGACGCCGCTCTGGTCCTTGCCGGACGTGATGTTCATGTTGTTGAGGGTCACGATGCGCGACAGGTTGGCCACATCGGCCGCGAAGGAGCCGATGTCGTGATACCGACCGCTCACCTTGATGGCGATGGGCAGCTCCGCGTAGTAGTCACGCACGACCACTTGGCCTGGCCGGAACAGTTCGAACTGCAGCCCTCGTCCGAGCCCGGCCGTGTTGATGTCGGACAGAAGGGCATCCATTTCGGCCTTGCCCGGGAGCTGCTTCTCGAGCTGCGTCACGTACTCTTCGACCTGCAGCTTCTGCTTGCGCAACTCGCCCAGGTTGACCGCCTGCGCGAGCTTGGCGCGATAGTCGCTCTTGAGGTTGGGCTCCTTCGCGCGCTCGGCGTCGAGCGCGTCGTTGGCGCCCGACAGCAGCAGGAACCAGCCCACGATCACCACCGCGATGCTGACCAGCACGAACGTCGCGACCTTGGGCAGTGCAGGCCACTGTCCGGGCTCGTTCGGATTGAGGCCGCGGAACTGGCTGACGGCACCCTCGAAGACCGAGTTCAGGTCGACGTTCATCCCTTTCTTGCTTGCCATGTCGACCTCAGGTTTTCTTGGCCGGAGCCGCAACGCGCTGGCCAGGAGCGGCGCCATCGGCCGACTCGTCGCCTTTTTCCTGCGGGCGCTTGACGGTGAGGCGCACGCTGAAATCGAACAGGCGCTTCTGATCGCGGCCGGCAGTCTTTTCCGTCGCGGCCTTGATCTCGACCAGCTCCGGCTTGACCAGCCATTCGGAGTTGTTCGACGTGTTGCGCAAGAACTCCGACACGCGTTCGTTGGTCTGTGCGACGCCGGTGATGCTCAGCGTCTGGCCGCTTTGCTGCACGGTCTTGAAGTAGACGCCTTCAGGGGTCTGCTTCACGAGCTCGTTCAGGATATGCACAGGCACGTTGCGATCGATTTGCAGGTCTTCGACCGCTTTCTGCCGTGCCTTGAGGGCATCAATTTCGCTGCGCAGCGTGGCGATGTCCTTGATCTGGACATTCAGCTCCTGGATCTTGGCGGTCAGGAACGCATTGCGTTCCTGCTGGGCCGAGGTCATCTGCTGAAGGACGAGGTACCAGGCACCTACTGCGGCAAGTCCGACGATGGCCGCGGCGCCCAGGCCGGCGAAGAACGCCGCCTTGCGACGCTTGCGCCGCTCCTCCCGGTGCGGGAGCAGGTTGATCAGGATCACTGCAGGAACCTCCGCATCGCGAGACCGCAGGCCGTCAGGTACGACGGCGCTTCGCGGCGCAGCTTGCTCTCGCGCACTGCGCTGCCGAGCTTCATGTTGTCGAACGGATTCACGACCATCGAGGCGAAGCCGGTCAACTCGGTGACGCGGTCCTTCAGCCCCGGCAAGGTGGCGGTTCCGCCCGCGAGCATGATGTAGTGGACCTTGTGATGCGGCGTGCTGGTGAAGAAGTACTGCAGCGCCCGGCCGACTTCCTGCGACAGGCTGTCGACGAACGGCGCGAGGATGGACGACTCGTAATCGTCGGGCAGGTCGGCTGCGAGCTTCTTCTGCTCCGCTTCCTCGAACGAGAAACCGTACTGCCTCGAGATGAGCTGGGTGAGTTGCGACCCGCCGAAGGCCTGATCGCGGTCGTAGAGCATTTCGTCGTCGCGCAGGACCTTCAGGCTCGTCGTGTCCGCGCCGATCTCGAACAAGGCCACCAGCGCATCGCGCCCCTCGTTGGGCAGTGTGGCGATGACGCGGCTCATGGCCAGGCGCGAGGCATGCGACTCGATGTCGAGCACGATGGGCTTGAGCCCCGCCGCTTCGGCCAGGCCCTGGCGATCCTGCACGCGGTCCTTGCGCGACGCCGCGATGAGGACTTCGATGTCGCCGATCGACGTGGGGCTTGGGCCGACCACGCAGAAATCGAGACTGACCTCGTCAAGCGAGAATGGAATGTATTGATTGGCTTCCGACTCGACCTGCAATTCGAGTTCTTCTTCGCGCAAACCCGACGGAAGCATGATCTTCTTGGTGATGACCGATGATTGCGGCATCGCCATCACCACATTCTTTGTCTTCGTGCCGCTCTTGAGAACCACGCGTCGCACGGCATCGGCGACTTCGTCGAATTTCTCGATCTGGCCGTCTTGAATCCAGCCTTTCTCGAAGCTCTCCGCCGCAAAGCGCTCGAGGACATACTCGCCGGAAGTGGCTTGAGATAGCTCCACCAATTTCACGCTGGACGAGCTGACGTCCAATCCGATCATCGGCGGGTGTTTGCGACCCAGCAAGGTGTCCAGAAAGCTCACGACGCCCTCTCCCAACGCGCCACGCAGTGCGCTGGACTGTTAATAAGTTACTTCAATGCTAGCAGTAAAGCCTATGAGCGACAACGAGATTTCCGATTCAGGGAACGCGTTCCCGTTGCGAAACTCTGACGTGTTCGTAACCGTCCGGGACCACCTTTCGGGTCTACCCTGAGGTATACCGAACCCAATTCACGACCGGTTGCCAACCAGTTCACGCAGACCCCAAAACAGCTGTAACTGCCTTCCTATAATTTCGAGGCACATCAATGGAGTCCCATGAGTTCATCCGAGCGTGAAGCTTCCGAGCATTCCCGCGACAAATCTCACGATCGCGTGAAGTCGAAGTCGTCGCTTCCGCCGCTCGGCCAGTGGGCCGTGCGTGTATTTCTCGGGCTCGCGGGGCTTGCCGCGGCCGCCGCGCTTGCGGGCGTCATGTTCGGCGGCATCGCGCTGGCCGTGGCCTACCCGAACCTCCCCGACATCGCCAGCCTCACCGACTACCGTCCCAAGCTGCCCATGCGCGTGTTCTCGGCCGACGGCGTGCTGCTCGGCGAGTTCGGCGAGGAACGGCGCAACTTCCTGCCCATCTCGCAGATCCCCAAGGTGATGCAGAACGCCGTGCTGGCCATCGAGGATGCCCGCTTCTACGAGCACAGCGGCGTCGACTACAAGGGCGTCGTGCGCGCAGCGTTCGCGCAGCTCGGCGAGGCGCGCAGCCAGGGCGCCTCCACGATCACGATGCAGGTGGCGCGCAATTTCTACCTGTCCACCGAGAAGACCTTCACACGCAAGATCTACGAGGTCCTGCTCGCGATGAAGATCGAGAGCCAGCTGACCAAGCCGCAGATCCTGGAGGTCTACATGAACCAGATCTACCTCGGCCAGCGCGCGTACGGTTTCGCTTCGGCCAGCGAGATCTACTTCGGCAAGCCGCTCAAGGACATCACGGTGGCCGAGGCGGCCATGCTCGCGGGATTGCCGAAGGCGCCGTCGGCGTACAACCCGATCGCCAACCCGCGACGCGCCAAGGTACGCCAGCTCTACATCATCGACCGCATGCTCGACAACGGCTTCATCACGCAAGCCGAACACGATGCGGCGCGACAGCAGCACCTGAAGTACCGGGAAGCCAGCGACATGCCCGTGCATGCCGAATACGTCGCCGAAGCGGCGCGGCAAATGGTCTTCAGCCAGTACGGCGACGACGCCTATGCCCGCGGGCTGGACGTGCACCTCACGATCGACAGCGGCGAACAGGCGGTGGCCTACCGTGCGTTGCGCAAGGGCATCATGGATTTCGAGCGCCGCCAGTTCTATCGCGGGCCGGAAGCCTACATCGATCTGCCCGGCGACGCCCGCGAACTCGACGTGCGTGTGGCCGAGGCGCTGGCGGACCATCCGGACAACGACGAACTCAAGGCTGCCGTCGTCCTCGAAGCCAGTCCGCGCAAGGTCGTGGCGATGCTGCAGAGCGGCGAGTCGGTGACGATCACCGGGGAAGGGTTGCGGCCCGCCGAATCCGGGCTCGCCTCGAAGGCGAATCCGAAGGTGCAGATCCGTCGCGGCGCGGTCATCCGGCTTGTGAAGTCAGGGCCGAAGAATGAATGGTTCATCACGCAGTTGCCCGAGGTCGAAGGCGCCTTCGTGTCGATGGATCCGAGAACCGGCGCCATCCGACCATGGTCGGCGGCTTCGACTATGCAAAGAACAAGTTCAACCACGTGACGCAAGCCTGGCGACAGCCGGGATCGAGCTTCAAGCCGTTCATTTACTCGGCGGCGCTCGAGAAAGGCTTCACGCCCGCCACCGTGGTCAACGACGCGCCCTTGTTCTTCGACGCCGGAACGACCGGCAGCCAACCCTGGGAGCCGAAGAACTACGACGGCAAGTTCGAAGGACCCATGACCTTGCGGACGGGGCTCAAGAAATCGAAGAACCTCGTGTCCATCCGAATCCTGAAGTCGATTGGGCCCGAGTACGCGCAGCAGTGGGCCGCACGCTTTGGGTTCGACCCCGACAAGCAGCCTCCCTACCTGACGATGGCCCTCGGCTCGGGGTCGGTCACGCCGCTTCAGCTGGCGTCAGCCTACTCGGTATTCGCCAACGGCGGCTACCGACTGAACCCGACGCTCATTTCCACGCTCACCGACCAGCAGGGCCATGTTCTCGCCCAGGCGAGGCCACCCGAGCTCGACGAGTCCATGCGCGTGATCGCCGCGCGCAATGCGTTCATCATGGACAGCCTGCTCGGTGAAGTCACGCGCTCCGGCACGGCAGCGGGCACCCAGCAGCGCCTGAAGCGAACAGATGTCTACGGCAAGACCGGCACGACCAATGATTCGATGGACGCCTGGTTCGCAGGCTTTCAGCCGCACCTGGTGGCGGTCGTGTGGATAGGCTATGACAACCCGCGCAAGCTGGGCGACCGCGAGACCGGCGGCGGCTTGGCCCTGCCCATCTGGACCGACTACATGCGCTATGCGCTCAAGGACATCCCGGTCGAGGAGCTGACGCCGCCCGAGGGCGTCGTGAACATGGACGGCGAGTGGTACTACGACGAGTACACGCAGGGTTCGGGCATTGCCAGCCTCGGTCTCGAGGACAAGCTGCCCGCCACGCCGACCGAACAGGAGCGCAACAGCATCCTCGATCTGTTCAAGCGTTGATCAATCGGCGCGGCCGAACCGCAGCGGCGTGCGCGCCTGCTCGGACGCGCAGGCGGACAAGGCGTCGAGAAATTCGCGGCCTTCGCGGTCGAGCCAGCGCCCCTCGACGTGCTTGAAGTGGTAACCGCCTGCTCGCGCGGCCATCCAAAGCTCCTGCAAGGGCGGCTGCGTGTTGAGCACGATCCTGCTGCCGTCCGGAAACACCAGCTCGAGAAGGCCCCCGGTGCGCTGCGTGTCGATGTCGATCACGTCGTCCTGCAGCAGGCGGTCGATGGTCGCCTCGATGCTCGAGAGCATCTCGGCAGTGATGCGGTGGTAATCGCTGTCGCTGAGCGGCGTCGGAACGATCTGTGCAGGCATGGTCGGTAGAATCGGGCGATGTCAAGGCGTGTTCACCGCAGTTTAGTCGCCCGCGTCTTGGTGACGCTGGCAACAGGCTCATTGTTGAGCCTGTTCGGCGCCTTGGCCGCCGGTTGCGGCCAGAAGGGCCCGCTGATGCTGCCCACCCCGTCGGAAGCACCGCCTCAAGCCGTGTCGCCCGCCTCTTCGCCCTCCCCCGCCAAATGAATCTTCCCGGTTCGCCGCATGTCGCCTATCGCGGCGACACGCTGTTTGTCGACGATTGCGCCGTCGCCGAACTTGCCGCCCGCTACGGCACACCCCTGTACGTCTATTCACGCACGGCCATGCAGGAGGCGGCAGCCGCGTGGGAACGCGCGCTCGAGGGACGTGAGCATCTCGTGTGCTATGCGATGAAGGCCAATTCCAGCCTCGCGGTGCTTCAGACCTTCGCCGAAGCCGGCTGCGGATTCGACATCGTCTCTGGCGGCGAGCTCGAACGGGTGATTGCCGCCGGGGCCGATCCTGGCCGGGTGGTGTTCTCGGGCGTGGGCAAGACACGCGCGGAAATGCGCCAGGCGCTGCAGGCAGGCGTGCTGTGCTTCAACGTCGAGAGCGAGCCCGAACTGGACGTCCTGTCGTCGGTCGCCGACGGGATGGGGCGCACCGCGCGCGTCAGCCTGCGCGTCAATCCGGATGTCGACGCCGGAACGCACCCATACATCTCGACCGGTCTCAAGGCGAACAAGTTCGGCATCGCGCACGACCGTGCAGTGCAGGCCTACCTCCATGCTGCACGCCTTCCAGGCCTCGAAGTCGCCGGAATCGACTGCCACATCGGATCGCAGATCACCGACACCGGACCGTACCTCGATGCACTGGACCGCGTGCTCGATCTGGCCGAACGCGTCGAATCGCACGGCCTGCGCATCGAGCACCTCGATCTGGGCGGCGGCCTGGGTATCACGTACACGGACGAATCGCCGCCTGCCGTCGATGCCTTCGTGGCGGCCTTGCTCGCGCGCATCGATGCGCGAGGCCACGGTCATCGTCGCATCCTCTTCGAGCCGGGTCGCGCGCTGGTCGGCAATGCCGGCGTGCTGGCGACCGAGGTCTTGTACCTCAAGCCCGGCGAAGCGAAGAACTTCTGCATCGTCGATGCCGCGATGAACGACCTGATGCGTCCCGCGATGTATCAGGCGTGGATGGGGATCGTGCCGTGCCGCCTGCGCGATGGCGAGCCGCAGCTGTACGACATCGTCGGCCCGGTGTGCGAATCGGGTGACTGGCTCGGACGCGAACGCTCGCTCAATGCCCACGTGGGGGATTGCCTCGCCGTGCTGTCGGCGGGGGCCTATGGCATGAGCATGGCGAGCAACTACAACTCGCGCGGCCGCGCCGCGGAGCTCCTGGTCAGCGGCGCGAATGCCTGGTTGATCCGGGATCGGGAATCCTCGTCAGAACTTTTCAGGGGCGAACACCTCTTGCCTCGAACCTGACGCCGCCGCACCCACGTCGATGCGCCGCTCGTGCACCGCGTGGCAAGCCACGTCGACCCGCCCGAAGGGCTGCAGCAGCGGGCGTTCGCTCACGCAGCGCGCATTGGCATGAGGACAGCGTGGATGAAACGAGCAGCCCGTCGGCGGATTCAGCGGATTGGGCACTTCGCCCTGGACCGGCGTGCGTGCCCGGCCGCTCATGTGGATGTCGGGAATCGCATCGAGCAGCATGCGCGTGTACGGATGATGCGGATGCGCGAACAGCTCGTGCTTGTCGGCCAGTTCGACGAGCCGGCCGAGGTACATCACCCCGACCTGGTCGCTCACGTGGCGCACGACCGCCAGGTTGTGCGAAATGAACAGATAGGTGAGTCCTCGGGCGCGCTGCAGGTCCTTCATGATGTTGAGCACCTGAGCCTGAACGGACACATCCAGCGCTGACGTGGGCTCGTCGCAGACGAGAAACTCGGGCTGCGTGGCGAGGGCGCGTGCGATGGAGATGCGCTGCCGCTGGCCACCTGAGAACTGGTGCGGGAATTTCGCCATGTCTGCTGTGGCGAGTCCGACCGACTGGAGCAATTCGGCCACGCGCGCTCGCCGTTCGCTCGCGTCCTTCAGCAGGCCGTGCTCGATGAGCGGCTCGGCCACGATGTCTGCGACCTTCCAGCGCGGATTGAGGCTGGCGAACGGATCCTGGAAGATCATCTGCATGCGCCGGCGAAGCGCGAGCGCGTCGGGCCCGGACAATGTGCCGGCGATGTCGCGGCCATCGAAAAGCACCTTGCCCGCGCTTGGCGCGTACAGCCCGACCAGCAGGCGCGCGACCGTGCTCTTGCCGCAGCCGGATTCTCCGACCAGCGCGAGTGTCTTTCCGCGCGCGATGCGAAAGCTCACGCCGTCCACGGCATGGACGTATTGGCGCGGCTTGCGTTCGATCGCGCGGTTGAGCCAGGGCGCGGACACATCGAAGGCCCGCGCGAGGTCTCGAACCTCCACGAGCGGCGTCGCATCGGTCCGGCCAGGCGCCGGCACTTCGTCCGCTCGCGCCGGTGCCGGCACGCCGCCCGCTCCGGCGCCGTTCACGCCGCCCTCCGCGAGGTCTGATCATGCAGCCAGCACGCTGCCTGGGTGGGACCTGCGTCGAGAAGGTCCGGTCGTTCGACATGGCAGCGCGCGAACACATGCGGGCAGCGCGGATGGAAAGCGCAGCCTGACGGAATCGCGTTCAGGCGAGGCATCGCGCCGTCGATCTGCAGCAGGCGCTCGCGGTCCTCGTCCATGGCCGGAATCGACCCCATCAGACCGGCCGTGTAGGGATGCGCAGGCGCGTGGATCACATCCTGCACAGGGCCGATCTCGACGATCCGGCCCGCGTACATGACCGCGACCCGATCGCAGGTCTCCGCGATGACGCCCATGTCGTGCGTCACCAGCATGACGGCGGCGCCGTGGTCGGCGCACAGTCGCTTGAGCAGCGCGATGATTTGCGCCTGCACGGAGACATCCAGTGCAGTCGTCGGCTCGTCGGCCACGATGAGCTGCGGCCTGGCGGCGAGCGCCAGGGCGATCACGACCCGCTGGCGCATGCCGCCGGAGAACTGATGCGGGTAGTGGTCGATACGCTGCTCGGCGGCCTGGATTCCGGTCTCCTCGAGAAGCCGGATGGCGCTGGCGCGCGCCTCGGTCGATGACACGTCGAGATGCGTGCGGATCGTCTCGACAAGCTGAGCGCCGATCGTGTAGAGCGGATTCAGCGAGGTCAGCGGGTCCTGGAAGATGGCCCCGATGCGCCGCCCGCGGATCTTGCGCATTTCCTCGTAGGCAAGGTTGTCGATGCGCCGTCCCTGCAGGCGGATCTCTCCGCCGGCGATGCGCCCCGGTGGATCGAGCAGGCCGATGATCGATGCGCCCGTCAGGGACTTGCCCGCGCCTGATTCGCCCACGACGCCCAGGACTTCGCCGGGTGCGATGTCGAATGAGATGTCGTCGAGCGCGACCAGCGTGCCGGCGCGGGTCGGAAACTCGACCCGCAAGCCGCGGACTTCAAGCAGTGGTGAGCTCATGCGATGAAGGTGCGCGCGCTTGCGTTCAGCGAAGCCGCGGATTGAGGGCGTCGCGCAGCCAGTCGCCGAGCAGGTTCACGCTCAACGCGATCAGCACGAGGGCTGCGCCCGGAAAGAACGTGATCCACCATTCGCCGGAGAAGAGGAAGTCGTTGCCGATGCGGATCATGGTGCCCAGGGAGGGTGACGTCGGCGGCACGCCGACGCCCAGGAACGACAGCGTGGCCTCGGTGATGATGGCCGCCGCGACCTGGATCGTGGCGAGCACCAGCACCGGTCCCATCACGTTGGGCAGCACGTGGCGGCGCATGATGCGCATCGAGCTGACCCCGATCACGCGCGCGGCCTGCACATACTCCTTGTTGCGCTCGACCAAAGTGGAGCCGCGCACGGTGCGCGCGTACTGCACCCAGCCCGGCAGAGAGATTGAGATGATCAACACGGCGAACGCCAGCGTGTCCTGCGCATTCGGAAAGATCGCGCGCCCCACGCCGTCGATCAGCAGCGCGATCAGGATGGACGGGAACGACAGCATCACGTCGCACACCCGCATGATGAAGACGTCTGTGCGCCCGCCGACGAAGCCCGCAAGCAGTCCGAGGCTGACACCGACGACCATCGACACGACGACCGACGCCAGACCGACGAACAGCGAGATCCGCGCCCCGAACATCAGGGCCGAAAGAATGTCGCGCCCCTGGTCGTCGGTGCCGAGGAGGTATGTGGACCGGCCGCCGTGCGCCCATGCCGGTGGGAGGCGCGAATCGGCGAGTTCGAGCGTGGCGAGGTTCTGCGTGTCGTGAGGCGCGATGACATTGGCGAACACGGCGCACAGCACGCATAACAGGGCGATCGCCGCAGCGATCATCGCGACCGGCGAATGCGTGAAGCTGTGCCAGAGGTCGCCTTCCAGGAAGCGGCGAAATGCGCCGCGGCGTTCGAGCCGCGGCGCGGGCAGGCTTACTTCACCGTGATCCACTTGAAGAACATCCGGTTGTCGGGAAGCTGCACGAGGTGCACGTTCTTGGCGAACGCCCAGGCCAGCGCCTGCTGATGAAGCGGGATGTGGCCGATGTCGTCCTTGTGAAGCTGGAAGGCCTCGCGAATGTACTCGTTGCGCGCCTTGTCGTCGGTCTCGGACTGGATCTTGTGGATCAGTTCATCGACCTTCGGGTTGCTGTATGAGCCGAGGTTGAATTGACCTTGTCCTTTCGGCCCGGGCGTTTCCACCAGCGCAGACAGGGCGTCGTGCGCGTCACCCGTGGCCGGCGTCCAGCCCAGCAGGTAGAAGCTGGTGTCGCGGCGCAGGATCTTCGGAAAGTAACTGACCTTCGTTTCCGTGTGAAGGTCGACCTTCACGCCCACGCGGGCGAGATTGGCGGCCACCGCCTGGCAGATCGCCGCATCGTTCACGTAGCGGTCGTTCGGGCAGTTCATGCCGACCTCGAAGCCGTTCGGGTAGCCTGCTTCGGCCAGCAGCTTCTTCGATGCCTCGGGATCGTAGGGCAGCCGCTTGTTCATGTCAGGCTGGAAGCCGCGCACGCCCGGCCCCACCATCAATGCCGTCGGCGTCGATGCATTGCGCATCACACGCGAATGAATCGCCTCGATGTCGATCGCCTGATAGAAGGCCTGGCGAACCCGATGGTCCTTGAACGGGTTCTTTCCCTTCACGTTGCTGAACAGGAGCTCGTCGCGCTTCTGGTCCATGCCGAGGAAGATCGTGCGCAGCTCGGGCCCTTGAAGGACGGTGAACTTGCCCGCCGCCTTGATGCGGTCCACGTCCTGCAGCGGGACAGGTTCCATCACGTCGATCTCGCCCGACAGGAGCGCGGCCACACGAGTCGCATCATTGCCGATCGGCGTGAAGACCACCTCGTCCACGTTGGTCTCGGTCTTGTCCCAGTAGTTGAGGTTGCGCACGAGCACCGTGCGCGTTCCCGGCTGCCGCTCCTTGAGCCGGAACGGCCCGGTCCCGTTCGCCTTGAAGCTGGCCGTGTTCTCGATGCCCTTGCGCCGGTCGACAGGCTTTTCGGCCTTGTTGTCCTCGCACCACTTCTTGCTCATGATGTAGAGCGTCGTGAGTACGTCGGGCAGGATGGGGTTGGGCGTGGCCGTCTCGATCTCGACCGTGTAGTCGTCGATCTTGCGGACTTCCTTGAACGACGAGGTCGGTTGTTTCAGGTCAGAGCCTTCGCCGGCTGCCCGCGCGAAGCTGAACAGCACGTCGTCGGCCGTGAAGGGCGTGCCGTCGTGAAACGCTACGCCGTGGCGCAGGTCGAAGCGCCACACCGTCGGGCTCTTCGCGGTCCACTTGGTGGCCAGCGCGGGTGTCAGGTTCATCTTCTTGTCGCGCCCGACCAGGGGCTCGTACACGCTGCCCGTGAAGCTCAGCTGCAAGGTCTCGTTGAGCGAATGCGGATCCATGGACTGCACGTCGCCGACATCGGCCACGCGAAGCGTGACCGCCTGCGACAAACTTGCGGCGAACAACAAGGCGGCAGCCGCCATCATCGGTTTGAGCTTCATCGTTTCTCCTTCATGGCACATCGAACGGAACTGTTTGTGAATTCATGATCACGCAGGCATGGCCTGCTCGGCGAGACTGGCCAGCAGCGCGCTGCCCAGCGGCAGGATCTCGTCATTGAAGTCGTAGCGCGGGCTGTGCAGGAAGCAGCCGCCCTCGCCCCCCTGGCCGATGCGCAGATAGGCCCCGGGCTTGGACTGGAGCATGAACGAGAAATCCTCGGCGCCCATGCTGGGCGTGAGATCGCGGATGACCCGGTCCTCGCCCACGAGCGTGGCGGCCACGTCGGCCGCGAACTTGGCCTCGCGCGCGGAGTTGATCGTGGCCGGATACATGCGGTGGTAGTCCAGGCGCGCGGTCGCCCCAAAGCCCAGTGCCACCGATTCGGCCAGCCGACCGAGTCTCTCCTCGATCATGTCCTGCACTTCGCGTTTGAAGCTGCGTGCCGTGCCGATCAGCACGGCCTGGCGCGGAATGACGCTGAAGGCCGCGATGTCGCCGGCCTGCATTGCGCAAAGGCTGACCACGGCGCTGTCCAGCGGATTGACGTTGCGGGAGACCAGGCTTTGAGCCGCCGTGATGATGTGTCCGGCCACGAGCACGGGATCGATCGTCAGGTACGGATGGGCGCCGTGTCCGCCTCGCCCCTGGATGGTGATCTCGAACCGGTCGGCCGCGGCCATCATCGGGCCGGAATTCAGGCCGATCACGCCCGGCGGCAGGCTGGGCCAGTTGTGCATGGCATAGACCGCGTCGACCGGGAATCGATCGAAAAGGCCGTCTTCGATCATCGCCTTGGCGCCGGCGTACCCTTCTTCGCCGGGTTGGAAGATCAACACGACTGTGCCGTCGAATTGACGTGTCTGCGCCAGGTAGCGGGCCGCGCCGAGCAGCATCGTCGTGTGCCCGTCATGCCCGCAGCCGTGCATTAATCCTTGCGAGGACGATCGCCACGCAAAGTCGTTTTCCTCGCGCATCGGCAACGCGTCCATGTCGGCTCGCAGGCCGATGCTCGGACCTCCCGGCACGGACGCGCTCGCACCTCCGCCGCGAATGATTCCGACCACGCCGGTCTTGGCGATGCCCGTGTGGACCTCGTCCACGCCGCACACGCGCAGCGCTTCGGCCACGCGCGATGACGTTCGCAGTTCCTCGTATCCCAGCTCGGGATGCGCGTGCAGGTCGCGGCGAAACGCCGTCAGCTCCGTCTGCCAATCCGACAAACGCCGGTAGATGCCGGAGCGGGAAAGGTTCAGGGCCTGCGTCATGCCTCAATGTGCTCCTGCCAGTCGCTCGACCCGCAGCCTCGGATCCACCGCGAAATAGAGCAGGTCGACCACGAGATTGATCAGCACGAAGATCAGCGCGATGAGGCACAGATAGGCCGCCATGACGGGAATGTCGGCAAACTGCACCGCCTGGATGAACAGCAGACCCATCCCCGGCCACTGGAAGACTTGCTCGGTGATGATTGCAAAGGCGATCAGCGAGCCCAATTGCAGGCCCGTGATGGTGATGACGGGGACGAGTGTGTTCTTCAATGCGTGGCCGAAATAGACGGCGCGATCAGTCAGCCCTCGTGCCCTGGCGAACTTGATGTAGTCGGAACGCAGCACCTCGAGCATTTCGGCGCGCACCAGCCGCATGATGAGCGTGAGCTGGTAGATGGCCAGGGTGGTCGCTGGCAGAACCAGATGGCGCCAGCCATCGAGCGTGAGCAAGCCGGTCGACCAGAACCCGATGTGAACCACATCGCCGCGGTTGTAGCTCGGCAGCCAGCCCAGCATGACGGCGAAAACCCAGATCAGCAGGATTCCGATCAGGAAGGTCGGCAGCGACACGCCCAGCAGCGAGAACGTCATGAGCGCCTGTGCCGTCAGGCTGCCTCGCCGAAGCGCGGCGTACACGCCCATCGGCACCGCGCAGACCAGAGCGATCACGGCTGCCACGACGGAAAGCTCCAGCGTGGCGGGAAAACGTTCGAGGATCAGGGTCGAGACTTTTTGTCCGAGACGCAGGCTGAGCCCGAACTCTCCGCGAGCGGCATGGCCGACAAATCGCGCGAACTGGACTGGAAAGGGTTGGTCGAGCCCCAGATCGGCACGCAATTCCGCTCGCTGTTGGGGCGTGGCGTCCTGCCCGAGCATGTTGGTCACTGGATCGCCCACGTACTGGAACAGCATGAACGCGATAAAAGCGACCACCACCATCACGATGACAGCTTGGAGCAGGCGACGCAGGACAAACGCGAGCATGGGTTGATGCGTGATCGATCTCGAACGCCGCTCGGCAGGTGTTGCCTTTCGAGCGATCGGCTGCCCGGTGGATCAACCCGCAGCACTCACGAGCAGTCGACAAGGCGCCTATCTGAGCAAAACCCATGCCCCTCGTCAAAGGGGATTGCCCCAGCATGGGATTCTCCGCGGCGATTAGCGCAATCCGCGCGGAAAAAGAAAAAGGCCGCCCGAAGGCGGCCTTGGAAGCCGAGGAAATCTCGCTTCGACTTAGAAGTCGTGGCGGATGCCCAGAGCGTAGGCGTTATTGTTGGAAAGAGTGTCTTCACGCGCAGCGCCGACGTCGAAGTAGATGTCGGTGCGCTTGCTCAGGAAGTACTCGTAGCCGATGCCGAACTTCTGACGCTTGTGGTCAGAAGCAGCGGGCACCTCGAAGCTGTCGCGGCCGTATGCGACCTTCAGCTTGCCGGGGCCAACCGGAGCGGTCGCACCGAGCATCCAGTAGGTGTTGGACAGCACACCGCCCTTGAGGCCATTGCTGGTCTTGGCACGGGCGTAATAGAACATCGGCTTGACCATGCCCAAGTCGTAATGGAGGGCGAGGTCAAAGAACGAATTGCCGTCAGAGGTGACAGGGCCGCCGGTCATGCGCTCGTAGCCAAGGGCAGCGTAGATCGGGCCGGCGCCGTATTCGACGTTGAAGCCGTCTTCACGGCTGGCCACGGCCTCGCCCAGGCTGGTCGCGGCTTGCACCGTGAAGCCCGAGAAGCTCGGCGACTTGTAGCCGATGTTGTTGTTCTGGCGCACGCCACTCGAATTGAGATAGCCAGCGTACATGTCAACGCCCATCTGGCCCACACCGTCCCAGCCGAACGGATCGGACTTCACTGCCGGCCAGAATGCCGGAGCGTAGTCACGGCCCAAGTAGACCTTGCCCATCGTCGTGCTGGACAACTGCACGTACGAACGGCCTTGCCACATCACGGCACCGACCTGGCCGCCGGTGTCCGGCGCGAAGCGATGCTCGAACTGGAACTGCGCCGACAGACCGCCGCCCAGGTCCTCGTTGCCGAGGAAGCCCAGACGCGACTGGTGCGACTGCTGCACCGTCCAGGCCTCGCCCGCCGGGGCGCCCTGGTTCACGGCCGTGCCACCGTTCGCCTTGGCCAGCGACTGGTCCAACGAACCATAGATGGTGACTGACGACTGGGCCGAAGCGGCACCAGCAAACGCGCCCAGCACTGCGAGAGCGAGCAGAGATTTTTTCATTGCGACTATCTCCTAGGTTGAACAAGAGGCCCCGATGCGAGCGCCCTGCGTCGAGGGCTGATCAGGCCAACCCCCTCAGCGGAAGTTGGATGTATTGCACCAGACGCCCTGCGGCGATGCAAAGAAATGCGGACCCCAAAAGGCCTTTATGTTGTCTGGGCACAACGAGGGCCATGGTGGCTTCGCGTGTCGCGCACGCGTCTATCAGCGAGTGCGGTTCACCGCTTGAGCTATGCTGAAACCAACGAAGGTTCGGGACCGCAGGACATGTTCGATCGATTGATCATCGCAGCCGACAACGCATTGCGCACGTTGTCCGGCGCTGGCCATGCCGCCCGCGCGAATCCGGCCGATGCCGTCGAGGCGTCGACCGACACCCTCGACGACGCGCAGCGCCGCCATGCCGGCGGCCTCATGCGCGTGAACCATGTGGGCGAGATCTGCGCGCAGGCGCTCTACCAGGCTCAGGCCCTGAGCACTCGCGACGATGCGCTCAAGCAGCACTTCGAGCGCGCCTCGCGAGAAGAGACCGACCATCTGGCCTGGACGCAGGCACGCCTGAACGAACTCGGTGGCTCGGTGAGCTTGCTTAATCCGCTTTGGTACGCGGGCGCATTCGGTATCGGGCTGCTCGCGGGGCGCGTGGGAGATGCGGTGAGCCTGGGCTTCGTCGTCGAGACAGAGCGGCAGGTCGAGCAGCACCTTGCAAGCCACCTCGAGAAACTCCCGCGCGACGACCTCCGGTCGCAGGCCATCGTGCGGCAAATGAAAGAAGACGAGGCACAGCACGCATTGGCCGCGGAACAAGCCGGCGCCGTGGCCTTGCCCGCCCCTGTGCGCTGGGTGATGCGTGCGGCGGCCAAGGTGATGACGACGACTGCCTACTACGTCTGATCGGCGTATTCGAACGAGGTGGTGATTTCGGCCGTCTTGCCGAGCATGATGCTGGCCGAGCAATACTTCTCGTGCGACATCTGGATGGCGCGCGCCACCGCGGTGTCCGGGATGCCGCGGCCGCTGACAAGGAAGTGCATGTGAATGCGCGTGAATACTTTCGGGTCTGACGGCGCACGCTCGGACGTCACCTTCACCTGGCAGCTTCGCACGTCGTGCCGTCCGCGCTTGAGGATCAGGACGACGTCGTAGGCCGTGCATCCGGCGGTGCCGGAGAGCACCGTTTCCATGGGCCTGGGCGCCAGGTTTCTCCCGCCCCCGTCCGGCGCGCCGTCCATCGTGAGCACATGCCCGCTGCCGGTCTCGGCGACGAAGGCCATTCCCGCTGCGGGGAGCCAGTTCACGGTGCATTCCATGGTCATTTCCTGTGCGGGGTACATGGCGCGTAAGCACACGCCGTTGAAATGAGAATTGTGCAACGCAACAGTGGCATTTTTGATGCCTCTCCCCAGGCGGCTGGCATCGGAAATATTGCAGCGCAGCACGAGAGCGACTACACTTCGCCCATTGGTTCGACGCTGCGAGGGCTCCCGCCCAGATTCGCTCGCTTGACCAGCCGATTGTCTCCTCCACCTCCTCTATGGTGGATTCAGCCCAAGGCAGCAATGCCTTGGGCTTTTTTCTTTGTCGCTGCCAGCCTGGCCGGGGGGCATAGAAACGCTGACGTATCATCCACCGCCGCAAAAGTTGACCCAGGAGAAAACGTGATGGCCGGCCGCGAAGGCACCCCTCGGAGCCCGCAGACCAGCCGGGCATCCAAGCCACTGTCGATCACGGACTATCTGCAGAAGATCCTGACCGCACGCGTCTACGACGTGGCCCTGGAGACTCCGCTGGAACTTGCGCGCAGCCTGTCGCGGCGTGTGGGCAACCAGGTCCTGCTCAAACGCGAGGACTTCCAGCCGGTCTTCAGTTTCAAGCTGCGCGGTGCCTACAACAAGCTCGTGCAGCTCGGGCAGGAACAGCTCCAGCGGGGCGTGATCTGCGCGTCGGCCGGCAATCATGCTCAGGGCGTCGCCCTCGGCGCCAAGCGACTGGGCGCCAAGGCGATGGTCGTGATGCCGGTGACCACGCCTCGGCTGAAGATCGACGCCGTGCGGGCGATGGGCGGCGAGGTCGTGTTGCACGGCGACAGCTATTCCGATGCATACCTGCATGCACTCGAACTCGAACGTGCGCATGGTCTGACGTTCGTGCACCCGTTCGACGATCCCGACGTGATCGCGGGCCAGGGCACGATCGCGATGGAGATCCTGCGCCAGCATCAGGGACCTCTGAACGCGGTGTTCGTGCCGGTCGGCGGCGGCGGCCTGATCGCCGGTGTCGCGGCGTACATCAAGGCTGTGCGGCCAGAGATCAAGGTCATCGGCGTGCAGACGGCCGATTCCGACGCCATGGCCCGGTCGGTCCGCGCAGGCAAGCGCGTGCAACTCGGCGATGTCGGCCTGTTTTCCGACGGTACAGCGGTGAAACTCGTCGGCGAGGAGACATTCCGACTCGCACGAGAACTCGTCGATGACTTCGTCATTGTCGACACTGATGCGGTCTGCGCGGCCATCAAGGACGTCTTCCAGGACACACGCGGTGTTCTCGAGCCAGCCGGCGCGCTCGGGGCGGCAGCCGTCAAGCAGTACAGCGAGCAGCAGCGACTGAAGGGCCAGACTTTCGTGGTCATCACCTCGGGGGCCAACATGAACTTCGATCGGCTGCGCTTCGTGGCCGAGCGCGCCGAAGTCGGCGAGGAGCGTGAAGCGCTGTTCGCCGTCACGATCCCCGAGGAGCGAGGAAGCTTCAGGCGTTTTTGCGAACTGATCGGGCCTCGGTCGGTGACCGAGTTCAACTACCGCATTTCGGACGAACACGAGGCCCATGTGTTCGTGGGCGTGGCCACTTCGAACCGCGGCGAGTCAGACAAGATCGCTCGCAGCTTCGAACGGCACGGCTTTCCCACCATCGACCTGACCCACGATGAGCTGGCCAAGCAGCACGTGCGTCACATGGTGGGCGGCCGAAGCGACCTGGCGCACGACGAGCGTCTCTATCGCTTCATCTTCCCCGAGCGTCCCGGCGCCCTCATGCGCTTCCTGTCGAGCATGCATCCGGAATGGAACATCAGCCTGTTCCACTACCGGAACCAAGGCGCCGACTATGGCCGGATTCTGGTCGGAATTCAGGTCCCGAAGTCCGACAAGAAGGCGTTCCGGGAGTTCCTCGATACCTTGGCCTATCCTTGCGAGGACGAGACGGACAACCCCGTCTATCAGCTCTTCCTGCGTTGATCGGCGCATTCGGCGCCAGCCCCGAGGCCGCGCGCGATGTTTGCGCAGTGCCGGCCGCAAGCCCCACAATCGCCGCTTCTGCACGAAGCGGTGCTTCGACCTCCCGGCCCATGTCCGTCAATCGTTCGCTGATCGCCCCGACTTCCAACCCCCCGCTTGAACTGGCGCTGCGCGACAAGCTCAAGCGGCGCAGCGAGACGACCGGTGAACTCGGGGAACTCGAGCCGCTGGCCGTCCGGCTGGGGCTCATCCAGAACACGCTCAAGCCGCGGTTTCGCGCGCCTCAGCTCGCCATCTTCGCGGCCGATCACGGCCTCGCGGTCGACGGCATCGGGCTGGCAAGACGCATTTCCACCGCACGTCTGGTCAACAGCCTACTGACGTCGCAATTGCCTGCATCCGTTTTCGCGCGCATCCAGGGGCTCGAACTGTCGGTCGTCGATTGCGGTGTCGCCGAGGCGGTGGCGCCTCACGCGCGACTGCTCGCTCGAAAGATCGCACACGGTACGCGCAATTCGCGCGTCACCTCGGCCATGTCACTGGATCAGGCCCATGCGGCGATCCGCGCCGGCATGGAAATCGGCGACGCACTGCCCGGCAATGCGCTGGCGTGCGCCGGCATCGGCGTAGGCTCCAACGAAAGCGCCGCCCTGGTGCTGTCGCGCCTGACCGGCGCCAACGTGCGCGACCTCGTGAATTCGGGCCCGGCGATGAAGGACGAGGAACTCGCGCATCTGCAGGTCGTGCTGCATGGCGCCCAAGGTCGTCATAAGGATGTCACCGATCCGGTCGAGGTCCTGGCTGCATTCGGCGGCTTCGAGATCGCCGTGATGGTCGGCGTGATGCTCGTGGCGGGCAGCAAGCGCCACCTCATCCTCGTCGACGGCATGCCCGCGTGCGCGGCGCTCATGGTCGCGTCGCGAATCGCACCGGCGGTCAGCGACTACTGCGTCTTCTGCCGCAGCCACAGTCACCAGGGGCTGGATGTCGCGATGTCGCTGTTCCACACGGCGGCACTGCTCGAATTGGGGATGGAGAGCATCGACGGGACCGGCTCGACGCTCGCCTGGCCGCTGGTGCGAAGCGCCGCGGCGCTGCTGACCGAGGTGGCCGAGGGCGAGGACCCCGGTCCGTCGCTGCCAGCTGGTATGGCCGATACCGGCAACAGCAAGTTCTGAGGCGCGCTCAGCGCGTGGAACCAGGCCGACGCGCGGCGGGCCCTCGCACCGCGTTTGCGGGAGGCGACCCATTGGGCGGGAGCACGGGACGCGAATTGGCGACGCCCTGGCGCGGCGGGACAGCCGCCGCGGCGCCGAAAGGCGGGGTCGGCGGGAGGCTGCCGGTGGCCGGAGGCGGCAGCGCCGGGAGCTCGAGCACGACGGTCGCGGGACCGCCTTCGGGCCCGATCGACGCCGTGCGAAGGCTCACCGACTGCAGCACCATATCGTCATCGATCGAAGCACCCACGCGGTAAGGCTTGGGCATCTTGCCGTCGACCGCCAGCAATGCGATGCCGTAGTGCCCGCCTTCCTTGGGCCCCATGACGCCGGTCAACTGAAACCGGGAACTGACGGCCGCGGACGGAACCGAAGCAGCGGCGGCCTCTGGCGGCGCACCCAACAGGTGGGTCAGGTCGGCATGCGCGGGCGCGGTATCGGACACTGCCAGGGTCTGCGGCGGAGCGGAGGGACCGGCCGCAAACAGGCGCAGCCCCCAGAACACGGCGCTGCCGGCCACGAGGGCCCAGACGAGGAAAGCAGACAGTCGTGCGGGCATGCGGCGATTATGATTCAACGGACTCATTGCGCCGGCCGGCGCGCACAGGAATCGAACCCATGATTGCAACTTCATGCAGCAGCCGGCGGCGCGGCCGCGGCTTCACCCTGATCGAGCTGATGGTCGTGCTCGTCATCATCGGGGTCCTGGCAGCCCTCATCGTCCCGAACGTGCTCGACCGCGCCGAAGAGGCCCGCGTGACGGCTGCCCGCACCGACGTCAACAACCTCATGCAGGCGCTGAAGCTCTACAAGCTCGACAACCAGCGCTACCCGACGTCCGAGCAGGGCCTGCAGGCCTTGGTCGCCAAGCCGACAGCCGGGCCCATCCCGCCGAACTGGAAGCCATACCTCGAGAAGCTGCCCAACGATCCCTGGGGACGCCCCTATCAGTACGCCAACCCGGGCGTCAAAGGCCAGATCGACGTGTACAGCCTGGGAGCCGACGGCGTCGTCGGAGGCGAAGGCAACGACGCGGAGATCGGATCCTGGCAGTGATGCCATGCAGGCTCACCATGTCTGACGACGCCCGAGCCACCCGGTCAGCGATGCAGCGCGGGTTCACGCTGATCGAATTGATGGTCGTCGTTGCCCTGGTCGCGATTGCCTCCGGCCTGGCCACGCTGGCGCTGCGCGACCCAGCGCAGACGAATCTGGAGCGTGAAGGCGCTCGCCTGGCCGCCCTCCTCGAGTCGGCCCGCGCGGACGCCCGTGCTTCAGGCATTGCGGTGCGCTGGCAACCACGCAGCGGCGTGGCCGACCAGCAGGGCTTTCGATTCGTGGGCCTTCCTACCTCGGACGCGCTCCCGGAGAATTGGCTCAACGAAGGCGTGAGCGCCGAAGTCGTCGGTGCTCCTTCGATCGTGCTCGGGCCCGAACCGCTCATCCCGGCACAGCGCATCGTGCTCAGTCTCGAGGATCACCGCCTCGTTCTCGTGACCGACGGGCTGGGGCCGTTCGAAGTGAGCAGCGAATGAGCGCCGCGGCGCCCGTTGGCCGGACTGCGGCGCGCGGCTTCACGCTGATCGAGGTGCTGGTTGCGCTCGCCATCGTCGCGATCACGCTGGGTGCGGGAATCAAGGCGGCCGGGTCTCTGTCCAACAACGCCGAGCGGTTGACCGACGTGACGCTCGGGCAATGGTGCGCCGACAACGAATTGACTGAACTCAAGCTGGCCAGGCCGACGCTGTCCGTGGGCGATAGCGAGTTCGCGTGCGAGCAGCTTGGCCATCGCTACGGCGGCAAACTGGTCGTGCGCCCGACGCCGAATCCCAACTTCCGGCGCGTCGATGCTCAGGTCTTCACCGCCGAAGGCTTTCCCGTGCTGAACATTTCCACGGTGCTGCCGTCGCGATGACCATGTTGGCCATGCCGCACCCACGACGCACCGACCAGGGCTTCACACTGGTCGAGGTGCTGGTCGCCATGATGATCATGGCCATCCTCGCGATGATGGCCTGGCGTGGTGTCGACGGCATCGTGCGAGCGCGCGACGCGAGCCAGTCACGGCTCGAGCGGACCCTGCGCCTGAACACGGTCATGGCGCAGTGGGAACACGATCTCGATGCCCTCCAGGAAACCCCGGCGGTGCCCGCACTGAGCTTCGACGGCGGCACTGTGCGGCTCACGCGTCGCGCCGAGCACGGCATGCAGGTTGTCACCTGGACCCTGCGGCCGACCCCCGAAGGGGTGGCCGGCGGCGGCTCCTGGTGGCGCTGGGCCAGCCCGGTGGTGGTCACCAGCAGCGAGTTGCAGGAGATCTGGATGCGCACGCACCAGTTCCAGGGCACCGAGATTGGCCAATTGCGGGTGCTGGACGGCGTCTCGCAGTGGCAGTTGTACTGCTACTGGGGTTCGTGGGCCAATTGCCAGTCGACGGGCAATGCGGCCGAAGCACCCACCGGGCCTTCCGCCGTGGCCGCGGCCGTCGCAGCCGCCCAGGCCACGGGGGCGGCGCCTGCCGTGCGCCAGGCATTGCCGAATGGCGTACGCCTGGTGCTTACCTTCAGCGGCGCTGACGAAAACGGCGCACTCACGCGTGACGTCGCGCTTGGACCATGACCCGCATGCCTTCACGCCAACGAGGCGCCGCGCTGCTGACGGCCATGATCATCGTCACGCTCGTGGCGACCCTGGCATCGGCCATGATCTGGCAGCAGTGGCGCGCCGTGCAGGTCGAGGCCGCCGAGCGCGCGCGAGTGCAGGCCGCCTGGATCCTGTCGGGGGCACTCGACTGGGCCAAGCTGATCCTGCGCGAGGACGCGAAGTCGGGCCGACCCACCGCCTTGACAGAGCCCTGGGCCACACCGCTGGCCGAGGCACGCCTGTCCACGTTCCTCGCCGCGGACAAGGACCACAGCGGGGACGACGACGGCCCTGAGGCCTTCCTCTCCGGCAGCATCACCGACGCGCAATCGCGCTACAACCTGCGCGACCTTGTCGACGCCAAGAACCAGATCTCGCTCCCTGATGTGACGGCATTGCAAGGCTTGTTTCAAGCGGTCGATGTCGCACCCGACCTGGCCCAGCGCATCGCCGAAGGGCTGTCGCATGCGCTGGCGCCGGCAGGCTCGCCCGAATCAGTGCCCAATCCGCCCTTGATGCCGCGCTCCGTGTCGCAACTGGCCTGGCTCGGTATCGACGACCAGACGATCGACCAGATCCGACCCTACGTGGTCTTGTTGCCGGTGCCCACGCCGGTGAACGTGAACACCGCCTCGAAGGAGGTGCTGCTGGCGGCCATCCCGGGCCTCGACCTCGGTACCGCCCAGCGCCTCGTGCAAGTGCGCCAGCGAACGCCGTTCAAGATGCCACAGGACATCCAGGAGCAGTTGCCCGAAGGCGTGAAGGTCGATCCCGTGCGTGCCAACACGCGCTCGAGTTTCTTTGAAGTCCGGGGCCGCCTTCGGCTCGCCGACCGCGTACTGGAAGAAAGCTCTCTCGTCGAGCGCCGTGGACTAGACATGATCACGCTCACTCGCCAGCGCGAAAACAGTCTCGAGGAGGGCGGCTGAGCCATGAAGCACGCGAGTCCCCCGTGAGAATGGCAAGCTGTGTCCACGCTGGAAAGAAGAGTCCTAAGTTGTTGATTTGCCGGAGTTTGTGGTTGTCCCCTCACTACAATCGCGCTAGCCTCGGCGCCGTCCATACCGTTCATTCATGACCACCCTCGTCCTGCAGATCTCTCCGCGACGGCGCCTGCGAGCCAGCCAAGGCGCCGCGCCGGCGCCCGACGGCGTGGCCATCACGCAGGAATACAGCTATGCGCTCAGCCCCGACGGGCTGGCGTTGCAGACCCATGGACAGTGCGCGGCGTCGCTGTTGCCCAAGGCCGAGACCGTCGTCGCGGTCCTGGGCGACGCGGATGTCAGCTGGCACCGCATCACGTTGCCCAAGGCGCCGGCAGCGCGACTGCGGGCAGCGGTTGTCGGCGTCCTCGAGGAAGCCCTGCTGGAAGAAACGGATCTCCTTCACTTTGCCGTCGCCCCCGGGGCGAGCGGTGGCCAGCCCGCCTGGATCGCCACGATGGACCGGGCGTGGCTGCGCGCCGAGCTCGGCGCGCTCGAAAAAGCGAACGTGTTCGTCGATCGGATCGTCCCCGTCGCCTGGCCCGACGACCCGCCATGCGGGCATTTTGCCGAGGCCGACTCGATCGAAGGCGGCCCAGCCAACGGCGTCTCGCTGACTTGGGCACACCCTGACGGCGTGGCCTGCATGCGCTTGCACGGCGGGTTGCCGCGCGCGGTCGTGCCGGTGCCCGCCCCACACGGCACGCGCTGGAGCGCGACCCCCGGTGCGGCCGCCGCCGCCGAACAGTGGCTGGGCACCACCGTCAACGTGATGCCCCACGCGCAGCGCCTGCTGCAGGCGGCACGCACCTTGTGGAATCTTCGCCAGTTCGATCTGGCGCGCAAGAGCCGCGGCACGCGCGCGCTGCGCGATGCCTGGCGTCAGGTGCTTCGGCCCGAGTGGCGTCCGTTGCGCTGGGGCCTTGCGCTCCTGGTCGCGGCCGATCTCATCGGACTGAACCTGTGGGCTCTGCACCAGCGTGCCGCGGTGGAGGGCAAGCGCCAGGCGATGTTTGCGCTCGTGAAGAACACGTTCACGCGCGTCAGTCCGAATGACATCCGACGCGCGCCCACGCTTGTGATGCAGCGCGAAACCGACGCGTTGCGCCTGAAGGCCGGAAAGCCCGGCGAGACCGACTTCGAACCCATGCTGCAGGCTGCTGCCGCGGCGTGGCCGGCGCAGATGCCGCCCGTGGACAGCATCAAGTACGAACCCGGCAAGCTCACGCTGGCCTCCGCCGGCTGGCGCGAGCCGGAATTCGAGCAATTCCGGACGCGACTGAGGCCGGCAGGCTGGGTGGCCGAGCAACTCGGCGAAGGCCGCGTGACCATCACCCGCGCCAGCCCCGGAGTCACGCCATGAGAAATCCTGTGCCAATCTACTTGTCGCGGGCCGAGCGCCGGGCCGCTCCCAAGCCGGCCCGCATCCCCTCGGGGGATCGGCCGACGTACTCGTCGGTCGAGGGGCACACATGGCAGCGGGCCGAGCGCCGGGCCGCTCCCAAGCCGGCCCGCATCCCCTCGGGGGATCGGCCGACGTACTCGTCGGTCGAGGGGCACACATGGCAGCGGGCCGAGCGCCGGGCCGCTCCCAAGCCGGCCCGCATCCCCTCGGGGGATCGGCCGACGTACTCGTCGGACCAGGGGCACACATGAGCGCCCGCGCCCCTTCCCTGCCGCCCGCATTGGCAAGCCTTCGCACGCAGGCCCGTACGCACTGGCGGGGCATGGCCCCGCGCGAACGCTACCTCGTCTCGGCCGCGGTCTTCGTGGTGGTCGCTTACCTCATCTGGCTGCTGTTCATTGCGCCGGCGGCGCGCACGCTGCGAACCGCGCCGATCGAGCTCGACCGGCTCGAAGCACAATTGCAGACCATGCAGCGGCTGGCCGCCGAGGCCAGGACCTTGCGCGGAGCGCCGTCGGTGTCGCCGGCGCAGGCCACCGAACCGCTGCGGGTGGCCACCCAGCGTCTCGGCAACCGGGCGAGCATCTCGTTCCAGGGCGAACGGGCCACCCTCACCTTGAACGGCGTGACAGGTCAGGCCCTGCGCGACTGGCTCGATGAAGCGCGCAGTGCCGCGCGCGCCCGTGCTGTGGACGTGCAACTCAACCGCACGCCCGAGGGGTACGCCGGCCTGGTGGTCTTGACCCTCGGGACCGGAGGATGACCATGACCCGCCAGTTGCACGCAGCCAGTGAATCCGCAGCGAGCCCGCGGAGGCGACGCTGATGGCCTCGATCCTGCGCCGAAGAGGCTCTCGCCGCGCGTGGCGCAACACCGTGGCGGCCACGGGTTGGGGCGAGTCGACCTATGCCGAGCTGGCCTGGGGCAAGTCCCGCGGCGCGTCGATGCGCTGGGCCGTCCTCGGGGCAGTCGCCGGGATCATCGCGGCGCTGATCGTGTTTGCGCCCGCTGCGTGGCTTGCCAGTGCGGTCGCGTCGGCCACGAGCCAGCGCGTGCTGCTGACCGAGGCGCGCGGGACCGTATGGTCAGGCAGCGCCGTGCCGGTGCTCACCGGCGGCCCGGGCAGCCGCGACGCCAGCGCGTTGCCCGGCCGCCTGGAATGGACGGTCGGCCTCAGAGGATTCGCGTTCGAGCTTCGTGCGCGCCAGAGTTGCTGCCTCAATGGCACCGTCGCGGTATTGCTGAAGCCGGGCCTGGGCCGCTTGAGCGTCACGCTCATGCCGCCCTCGGGCGGCTGGGTCGGTCAGTGGCCCAGTGCGTGGCTCGGCGGCCTGGGCACGCCGTTCAACACGCTCGAGCTGGGCGGCGCGGTGCGACTGAGCACGCCGGGGCTCACTCTGGAAACCGTGCAGGGACGCTGGCTGATGCGCGGCCGTGCCGATGTTGAATTCGTGAACCTGTCGTCGCGGCTGTCCACGCTGGATGCGCTCGGCACGTATCGCCTGACGGTGTCCGGCGATCCGGGCAATGCAGGCACATCGCAACTGAACCTCACCACGGTCGACGGCGCCTTGCAACTCACGGGCAGCGGCACGCTAGGCGCCGGCGGCGCACGCTTTCGCGGCGAGGCACGCGCTGCTCAGGGCGATGAAGCTGCGCTGTCCAACCTCCTGAACATCATCGGCCGCCGCGACGGCGCGCGGTCCGTCATTTCGATCGGATGACCATGAAGCAACGCCCACCTTCGAGCACCTGGCGCCGCCTGCCGCGTCGGCTCGCCGAGCACGGCCTCGCAGCCGTGTTGAGCCTGTCGCTGGTCGCCGCCCCGCTCGCGCAGGCCCAGGCGGACAGTGCCAGCAAGTTTCGCGGCGCCCCCGTCACGCTGAACTTCGTGAATGCCGACATCGAGGGTGTCACGCGGGCGATGGCCGCCATCCTCAAGCAGCAATTCATCGTCGACCCTCGAGTCAAGGGCACCATCACCCTCTACAGCGAAGACCCGCTCTCGCCACGCGAGGCCTACCTGAACTTCCTTGCCGCGCTTCGAGGGCTCGGCTACACCGTCGTCGAATCCGGCGGCATCTACAAGGTCGTGCCCGAGGCCGACGCCAAGCTCCAGACGGGCACTGTCTCGGTGGACGGCGTGGCCCGGCGCGGTGACCAGGTGATCACGCAGATCTTCCGGCTCAACCACGAGAATGCCAACAACCTGGTGCCAGTCCTGCGGCCATTGATCAGCCCGAACAACACGATCAACGCGAATCCGTCGAGCAACTCTCTCGTGATCACGGACTACGCCGACAACCTGCATCGGATCGCCAAGATCATTGCCGCGATGGACACACCGGCCAGCGGCGGCGTCGAAGTGATCCCGCTCGAACACGCGATTGCCTCGGACGTCGCCGCGCTGGTGCAGCGGCTCGGCGAGCACGGCACCACACCGGTCCCGGGGCTGCCGCCGGGCTCGGGCGGGGCCGCCACGGTGCTGGTCGACCCGCGCAGCAACTCGCTGCTCGTGCGGGCGCCGAATCCGGCCCGCATGCTCGAGATCCGCTCGCTCGTGGCCAAGCTCGACCGGCCGCTCGAAGGACCCGATGCCGAAGGCAACATCCATGTCGTCTACCTGAAGAACGCGGATGCGGCGAAGCTGGCCACCGTCCTGCGCGCGGCGTTCAGCGCCAACGGCGGTGGCGCCGGCGGCACATCGACGACGACGTCGAATCTGGCCACCACGCAGACGACCGCGACCAACCCGCAGAGCGGCGCATCGCCCCAGGCCACCGCACCGGTGGCCGAATCGCCCAACCCGTCCACGGGCGGGTTCGTGCAGGCCGACCCGGCCACGAACTCGCTGATCATCACCGCCGCCGAGCCGCTGTACCGCCAGCTGCGCGTCATGATCGACCAGCTCGATTCGCGCCGCGCTCAGGTCTACATCGAGAGCATGATCGTGGAAGTCTCCGGCGACAACGCGGCGGACTTCGGGTTCCAATGGCAGGGCCTGCTCGGCCACAACGGCGACAAGACCGGTCTCATCGCCGGCACGAACTACTCGAACAGCGGCCCGAGCATCATCGACCTGGCCACCTCGGCGGCCACCGGCAGCGGCGGCGCCGCCCCCGGCGAAGGCCTGAACATCGGCCTGATCCGCAACTACGCCGGCACCTACACGCTGGCGGCGATCGCGCGCTTCCTGCAGAGCCAGACCAACACCAACATCATCTCCACGCCGAACCTGGTCACGCTCGACAACGAAGAAGCCAAGATCATCGTCGGCAGCAATGTGCCTTTCATCACCGGCCAGTTCACGGCCACCGGAACGGCCACGACGAATCCCTTCCAGACGATCGAACGCAAGGACGTGGGCATCACGCTGCGCATCAAGCCGCAGATCGGTGAAGGCGGCACCGTGCGCATGAAGATCTTCCAGGAGTCCTCCAGCCTGAGCGACAAGGTGGCGCCGGGCACCAGCAATGCCGGACCGTCCACCGACAAGCGCTCCATCGAGTCCACGGTCGTCGTCGACGATGGCCAGATCATCGTGCTGGGCGGCCTCATCGAGGACCGCTACACCGACAACAACGCGAAGGTGCCGCTGCTCGGCGACATTCCTGGCGTGGGCGCCCTGTTTCGCAGCGAGAGCCGCACCAAGACGCGCACCAACCTGATGGTGTTCCTGCGGCCGGTGATCATGCGTGACGCGCAGACCACCAACCAGGTGTCGCTCGACCGCTACGACCTCATCCGCGCCACCCAGGAGTCGGCTCAACCCAAGCCGAGCCTGATGGTGCCGATCAACAACTCGCCGGTCCTGCCGCCCACACCGCAGGTCGAGAAGACCACGAAGCCCATGACCCCGCCGCCGAGCCCGGCCGAGGCACCTGCATCGGCTGTTCCGGGCGCGAGCGCGCCGCCGCGCTGATCACAGGAGTGCGCACGATGCGTCATCCGCTTCCCTACGGGTTCGCCAAGGCGAACACCATGCTCCTCGAAGACGATGGCGAGCAGCTCGTGCTGTGGGCGCCCGAGACGGTGGCACTGCCCGCGCTCAGCGAGGTGTTGCGCATGTATTCGGTCGATGCGCTCGAGCGGCAGTCGGCTGCCGCGCTGAGCCACCGCATCGCTGCTGCCTATGCCGGAGGCGAATCGAGTGCGGCCACGGTGATCGGCGAAGTGGAGAGCGCGGTCGACCTGAGCCGAATGCTGCAGGAACTGCCCGCCGTCGAGGACCTCCTCGAAGCGGCCAACGACGCGCCGATCATCCGCATGCTCAATGCGCTGCTGACGCAGGCCGCCAAGGACGGGGCGTCGGACATCCACATCGAGCCCTACGAACGATCCAGCGCGGTGCGCTTCCGGGTCGACGGCACCTTGCGCGAGATCGTCCAGCCCAACAAGGCGCTGCATGCCGCGCTGATCTCGCGTCTGAAGATCATGGCCGAGCTCGACATCGCCGAGAAGCGCCTTCCCCAGGACGGCCGCATCTCGCTGCGCATCGGCGGCCGCGCCGTCGACGTGCGCGTCTCCACCCTGCCTTCGGCCCACGGCGAGCGCGCGGTGCTGCGCCTGCTCGACAAGGGCGAGGCCAAATTCACGCTCGAGTCGCTGGGCATGTCGGGCGACGTGCTCAGAAGGTTCGACCAGCTCATTGCCCAGCCGCACGGCATCGTCCTCGTCACCGGGCCGACGGGATCGGGCAAGACCACCACGCTGTACGCCTCGCTGGGCCGGATCGACACGGCCACCACGAACGTGCTGACGGTGGAGGACCCGGTCGAATACGAGCTCGCCGGAATCGGGCAGACCCAGGTCAACCCGAAGATCGAACTCACTTTCGCCAAGTCCTTGCGCGCCATCCTGCGCCAGGATCCGGATGTCATCATGATCGGCGAGATCCGCGACTTCGAAACCGCGCAAATCGCCATCCAGGCCTCCCTCACCGGTCACCTGGTCCTGGCGACCGTGCACACGAACGATGCGCCTTCCACCGTGACGCGCTTGACCGACATGGGCGTCGAGCCCTTCCTGCTCAGCTCGAGCCTGCTGGGCGTGCTGGCGCAACGTCTGGTGCGCAAGCTCTGCCCGGTGTGCAAGAAGGCCGATGCGCGCGGGCGCTATCACCCGGTAGGCTGCGCAGCCTGCGGGCAGACCGGATATAAGGGCCGCACCGGCGTCTACGAACTCATGGTGGCCGACGACCGCGTACGCTCCCTGATCCACAGCCGCGCCGCCGAATCGCAGTTGTTCGTCGCCGCCGAGCAGAGCGGCCTGCGCTCCATGCGCGAAGATGGCGAACGCCTGGTTGCCGAAGGCATCACCTCGCCCGAAGAGGTGATGCGCGTGACGCGCGAATGAGCATTCCGGCGATGCCCGTCGCGAACCAGGACCGACCCTAGTGCCAGCCTACAAGTTCGAAGCGCTCGACGCCACCGGGAAGTCCACCACCGGACTGCTGGAGGCCGACAACGCGCGCGCCGCACGCGCCCAGTTGCGCGCCCAGGCGCTGGTGCCGCTCGATGTGGCGATCGTCACGGGCAGCGGCGACAAGGGCAGCGGCGTCCGATTCTCTCGCCGCGTGTTCTCGTCAACCGGGCTCGCCGTCTGGACTCGCCAGCTCGCCGGTCTGGTGGGCAGCGGTCTGCCTCTGGAGCGTGCGCTGACCGCCCTCAGCGACGAGGCCGAGGACCCGCGGCAACGCGAGCTCGTCGCGCACCTGCGCTCCGAGGTCAATGCCGGCTCGCCGTTCGCCCGAGCGCTCGCGGGAGCGCCGCGCGAATTCGACGATGTCTACCGCGGCGTGGTCGCAGCCGGCGAGCAAAGCGGCGCGCTCGGGCAGGTCCTGGAGCGCCTGGCCGACGACCTCGAAGAACGCCAGGCGCTGAAGGCCAAGCTGATCGGTGCCACCTTGTACCCGGCGATCGTGTCGCTCATTGCCATCGTCATCGTCACCTTCCTCGTCACCTATGTGGTGCCCCAGGTGGCGTCCGTGTTCACCAGTTCGAAGCGCGCACTGCCCGCGCTGACCGTCGCGATGCTGGCGGTCAGCGGCTTCCTGCGCCATTGGGGCTGGCTGCTCGTGCTGGCGATCGCCGCAGGCTTCGGCACCTTGACGGTGATGCTGCGCAACGAAGTCTTCCGCGAGCAGTTCGACGCCGGCTGGCTCGGCCTGCCCTTGATCGGGCGCCTCGCGCGCGGCTACAACGCGGCCCGGTTCGCCGGCACGCTGGCCATGCTGGCCGGTGCGGGCGTGCCCATCCTGAAAGCCCTGCAGGCGGCCGCCGAGACACTGTCGAACCGCGCCATGCGTGCGGATGCGCTCGAAGCGCTGATCCAGGTCCGCGAAGGCGCGCCGCTCGCGTCGGCGCTGGCCGGCAAGAAACGCTTTCCCGGCCTGCTCGCCATGTTCTGCCGGCTCGGCGAGCAAACCGGGCAATTGCCGCGCATGCTCGACCGCGCGGCGCGCCAGCTCTCCACCGAGGTGCAGCGCCGAGCCCTGCAGCTGGCAACCATCCTCGAACCGCTGCTCATCGTCGCGATGGGCGGCGTGGTCATGCTGATCGTGCTGGCGGTGCTTTTGCCGATCATCCAGCTCAATACCTGGGTCCACTGACGATCGCAAAGACCCCAAGGAACTCCAACCCAGGCATGGTATCTGCATGTCAATAGCCGGCCAATCAGGGTTTTATTGACCGGTCCGGTGTGCCGCGTTCTGGTTCAATGGACGCGAGCGCTTCGTGGTCTGGAGATACGCATGGGTGATTCCAACGGCTTGGTTCCACTGACGCGAACGGGCATTCCGATCGCCCGCATGCGGCACGTCTATCGCGTCGACGAAGTCGGCCGCAAGCTCGACAAGCTCCCGCCCAAGGAGCACGAGAGCCTGCGCGCCACCTACGAGCGCATGATCGAGAAGGGTTCCGAGCGCTTCCAGGTCAAGCCGGCGGGCCTGCCGGTGATGGACCACCTCTACGACGACCTTCCCAACTTCGGCGACGTGCTCGACGATGTCCGGCGACAGCTCGCCCTGTGCGAGGACAGCCGCGACGCCCTCGAGATCACGCCGCTCTTGCTGTTGGGACCGCCTGGCGTGGGCAAGACGCATTTCGCACGCGCGCTGTCGCTGCTGCTGGGCACCGGCCTGGGTTTCGTGTCCATGAGTTCGATGACCGCCGGCTGGGTGCTGTCGGGAGCGTCGAGTCAGTGGAAGGGCGCCCGTCCGGGCAAGGTCTTCGAGACCCTGGTCGACGGCCAGTACGCCAACCCCGTGATGGTGGTCGACGAGATCGACAAGGCCGGCGGCGAGCACGCCTACGACCCGCTCGGGGCCTTGTACAGCCTGCTCGAACACGACACGGCCCAGGTCTTCACCGACGAGTTCGCCGAGGTGGCCATCGATGCGAGCCAGGTCATCTGGGTGGCCACGGCCAATGACGCGCGCAGCATTCCCGATCCGCTGCTCAACCGCATGAATGTGTATGAAGTCCAGGCGCCCGATCGGGAGGCGGCGCGGCACATCGCGGCAAAGCTGTATCGCAGCATCCGCGCCGACCATGACTGGGGTTCCCGCTTCGAGCCGCAGCCGCGCGAGGACGTGCTCGACCGCATGAGCGACATGGCCCCGCGCGACATGCGACGCGCCTGGATGACGGCCTTCGGCAACGCCAAGCTCGACCGGCGAGACCACGTGCTGCCCGTCGACTTGCCGGATGCCGGCTCGCGCAAGACGACGATCGGATTCGTGCAGTAGCGCGATACGACCAGCGGCGCCTTGGCCGCCGTGGCGACGACGCGGGCCGGTTGCGCGCTTCCGTATCATCGCGCGCATGCCGATCACGCTGGAAGGCCAACTCGTCGTCGCGATCTCCTCGCGCGCCCTCTTCGACTTCGAGGAAGAGAACGAGGTCTTCGAGGCCTCGGACGACCGCGCCTACATGCGCCTTCAACTCGACCGGGTCGAGGAGCCGGCCAAGGCAGGCGTGGCCTTCTCGCTCGTGCGCAAGCTGCTCGCATTCAACACGGACGACGCCCCGCGCGTGGAAGTGGTGATCCTCTCGCGCAACGATCCGGTCTCGGGCATGCGGGTGTTCCGCTCGGCCAAGCACTACGGACTGCCCATCCAGCGAGGCGTCTTCACGCGCGGGCAGCCGCCCTGGCGCTACCTGCGTCCCTTGGCCGCCAACCTGTTCCTGTCCGCCAACGAACCGGATGTGCGCTCGGCCCTGGCTGCCGGCGTGCCGGCTGCTCGCGTGTACCCGCAATCGGCACGGGCCTCGGACGCTCATCCGAACGAAGTCCGCATCGCGTTCGACGGCGACGCGGTGCTGTTCTCCGACGAAGCCGAGCAGGTGTTCCAGCGCCACGGGCTCGCCGCGTTTCAGACTCATGAGCTCGATCAGGCGCGCACGCCGCTGGCCGCCGGCCCGTTCAAGCCACTGCTCGTGGCTTTGCACCGCCTCCAGCGCGAGCCGGGCGGCCACATGCGCATTCGCACCGCCCTGGTCACGGCGCGCAGCGCCCCCGCCCATGAGCGTGCGGTGCGCACGCTCATGGGATGGAACATCGAAGTCGATGAGGCGATGTTCCTCGGCGGGTTGCCCAAGGGCGAGTTCCTGCGCGAGTTCGAACCCGATTTCTTCTTCGACGACCAGACCGGACACATCGAGAACGCGCTGGCACACGTGCCGGCCGGCCACGTCGCCGCGGGCGTTCGCAATCCGCCGCACGCCTGAGCGCTCAGACGTCGGTCGGCTGCACGAACAGAGCGTTGCGCAGGCCCTCCAGGTCGAGCACGCGCACTCCGCCATATTCGATGCGGATCAGGGCGCGGTCCTGAAGCAGCTTGAGTGCCTCGTTGACGCGCTGGCGCGACAGGCCCACGACATAGCCCAGCTCCTGCTGCGTGATGCGAAGCATCTGCCCCACGCCTGGGTACAGCACCGGATGAAACAAGGCTGCCAGCCCGCGGGCGACGCGGGAATCAGTGTCCTCGAGGCGATCGATCTCCACGGCCGCAATGAACTGGCCGAGGCGTTCGTTGAGCTGTCGCAGCACGAATCGGTTGAAGGGCAGGCTGCTGTCGAGTAGCTCATGAAAGCTGTCGATCGGCAGTCCGGCCACCGTGCTTCGCCGCAGGGCCTGGATGTTATAGCGGTACGGCTCGCGCTTGAGCAGCGTTCCTTCGCCGAACCAGGCGCCCGGCGGCAGGCCGGTGAAGGTGATCGGCGGCCCCACGGAGCTGTCGTTGCTCATTTTCAGGAGCCCGTCGATCACGCCGAACCAGTAGGTGGGCGGGCGACCGATGCGGCAAAGCAGGTCGCCCGGCTCCGCGTCGGCGGCACGCAGCGCATTGCTGGCATGGCTCTGCTCGGCCGACGACAGCATGGGGAGCCATGGAATGCTGGCCAGTTCGTCGCTCGACAAGTGCCGAGCGCGCTGCAACAGCGGCACGGCAGAAGACATCTCGCCCATGGCACCGAGGGAAAGTCCGCAAAGGGGTGACCCTGAGATTGTCGTCACAACGACAGCCAGGCGTCAAACTGTTCTCTACGATGCATCGTCAATGACAAGGCACGCATCCCACCGGTGCGCAGCCTAGCGAGGAGACGACGATGTCGACGACCTTTCCCCGGCTATTGCTGGAACACGCGCAACAGCGCCCGGATGCACCGGCCTTGCGCGAGAAGGAATACGGCATCTGGCAGGCCATCACCTGGTTGCAGCTGGCCGACCTGGTGGCGCGGCTAGCGGCGGGCTTCGAGCGCGCGGGGCTGCTGCGCGACCAGCACGTGATCGTCGTCGGCGAGAACCGGCCCCGCCTTTACGCAGCCATGCTGGCCGCGCAGACGCTGGGCGCGGTGCCGGTGCCGCTCTACCAGGATGCCGTGGCGGCCGAATTCGCATTTCCGGTCGAGAACGCCGAGGTGGCCTTCGCGGTCGTCGAGGACCAGGAGCAAGTCGACAAGCTGCTCGAAGTTCGGGCGCAATGCCCTGCGCTGGCCCACATCTGGTATGACGATCCGCGCGGGTTGCGCAACTATCGAGAGCCGGGGCTCGCGCCGCTTGACGCACTCGTCGAGTCGGGCACCGAGCACGTCACGCGTCATCCCGACTGGTTCGCCCAGCGCGTGCAGGCCACGAAGCCCGGCGACGTGGCGGCGATGTTCTTCACGTCCGGAACCACCGGCAACCCCAAGGGCGTCGTGCACACGCACTTCACGCTGATCGACCGCGCGCGTGCCGGCGCCACGTTCGACAAGCTCACCCACGACGAGGAAGTGCTGGCCTATCTGCCGCCAGCCTGGATCGGCCAGAACATCTTCTCGTATGCGCAATGGCTGGCCTGCGGCTACGTGGTGAACTGCCCCGAGTCCGCCAACACGGTGACGATCGACATGAAGGAGATCGGGCCGACCTACTACTTCGCGCCGCCGCGGGTGTTCGAGGGTCTGCTCACCTCCGTCATGATCCGCATGGAGGATGCGGGTGCGTTCAAGCGCTGGCTCTTTCACCGCTCCATGGACGTGGCGCGCCGGATCGGCCCCGTGCGCATGGACGGCAAGCCGCTTGGCATGGCCGACCGCCTCCAGTATTGGCTCGGCGATCTTCTCGTGTACGGTCCGTTGCGCAACACCCTGGGCATGAGCCGCGTAAGGGTCGCCTACACGGCGGGCGAGGCGATCGGGCCCGACCTGTTCATCTTTTACCGCTCGATCGGCATCAACCTGAAGCAGTTGTACGGCTCGACCGAGACCGCGGTGTTCGTGTGCCTGCAGCCCGACCAGGAGGCACGCGCCGACACCGTGGGCGTGCCCATCGAAGGCGTCGAATTGCAGGTGCTCGACAGCGGCGAGATCCTCGTTCGCTCGCCGGGCCTGCTGAAGGGCTACTACAAGAACCCCCAGGCCACGGCCGAAGTGCTCACCGCCGACGGCTGGTACCGCACCGGCGATGCCGGATTTCTCGATGCGGGTGGCCACCTGAAGATCATCGACCGGGCCAAGGACGTCGGGCGATTGACGGGCGGCCCCAGCGATGGGGCCATGTTCGCGCCCAAATATGTCGAGAACAAGCTCAAGTTCTTCCCGTTCGTCAAGGAGGCGGTGGCATTCGGCGACCGGCGCGAGAAGGTCTGCGCGTTCGTCAACATCGATTTCGAGGCGGTGGGCAACTGGGCCGAACGGCGCAATCTGCCCTATGCCGGATACACCGACCTGGCGAGCAAGCCCGAGGTGCTGGCCCTGGTGCGCGAATGCGTGGAAAAGGTCAACGCGGATCTCGCACAGGACGAACGGCTGGCCGGCAGCCAGATCAGCCGCTTCCTCGTGCTGCACAAGGAGCTCGATGCCGACGACGGCGAACTCACCCGCACGCGCAAGGTCCGACGCGGAGCCATTGCCGAGAAGTACGCGGCGCTCGTCGACGCCCTCTATGCGGGGCGCACGTCGCAGTTCATCGAGACGCAGGTGAAATTCGAGGATGGCCGCACGGGTGTCGTCTCGGCCGACCTGCCCATCGTCGATGCGGCCACCTACCCGAGCCTGCGGAGGGCCGCATGACCGGCGCCGCCGCATTGAAGACGCCGCTCACGATGACGGCACCCGGCGTCACGGACCCGATCGACGCGCGAGGCGCTCATGCCAGGCGCACCGGTGAAGTCATCCTGGACGTGCGCAACATCAGCCTGTCGTTCGGCGGCGTGAAGGCGCTGTCGGACATCAGCTTCGATGTTCGAGAGCACGAGATCCGCGCCATCATCGGCCCGAACGGCGCGGGCAAGAGCTCCATGCTCAATTGCATCAACGGCGTCTACACGCCACAGGAAGGCGCGATCACCTATCGGGGCCAGACGTTCAAGCACATGAACTCCCGTCGCGTGGCCGAGATGGGCGTCGCGCGCACATTCCAGAGTCTCGCGCTGTTCAAGGGCATGAGCGTGCTGGACAACATCATGACCGGGCGCAACCTGCGCATGAAGGCCAATCTCTTCTGGCAGGCCATTCGCATCGGCCCGGCCGAGCGCGAGGAGATCGCGCACCGCGAAGTGGTCGAGCGCATCGTCGATTTCCTGGAGATCCAGCCCTGGCGCAAGACGGCCGTCGGGCGGCTGCCCTATGGCCTGCAAAAGCGCGTCGACCTCGGCCGCGCGCTCGCGATGGAACCTCAGGTGTTGCTCCTTGACGAACCCATGGCCGGCATGAACACCGAGGAAAAGCAGGACATGTGCCGCTTCATCCTCGACGTGAACGACGAGTTCGGCACCACCATCGTGCTGATCGAGCACGACATGGGCGTGGTGATGGACATCAGCGACCGCGTCGTGGTTCTCGACTACGGCCGCAAGATCGGCGACGGCACGCCCGAGGAGGTGCGCCACAGCCCCGAGGTCATTGCCGCCTATCTGGGCACCACCCACTGAGGCGCGCACACCATGGGCTTCTTCCTAGAAACACTGATCGGCGGCCTGATGGCCGGCATGCTGTATTCGCTGATCGCGCTCGGCTTCGTGCTGATCTTCAAGGCCTCGGGCGTCTTCAATTTCGCGCAGGGCGCGATGGTGCTGTTCGCCGCGCTCGCGATGGCGCGCTTTTCCGAGTGGATTCCGCAGGCGCTTCACACCGACAGCAAGGTGCTGGGCAACGCGCTGGCCTTTGCCGCCGCGATGGCGATCATGATCGCGCTGGCCTGGCTCGTGCAGCGACTGTGCCTGTCCAAGCTCGTGAACCAGGAAGGCATCACGCTGTTGATGGCGACGCTGGGCATCAGTTACTTCCTCGACGGCTTCGGGCAGACCTTGTTCGGCTCGGACATCTACAAGATTGACGTGGGCATGCCCAAGGAACCGATCTTCCTGCTCGAGAAGACATTCCAGGGCGGCATCCTCGTGAATCAGGAAGACATGATGGCCGCCCTCATTGCGGCCCTGCTCGTCGCCGCACTGGCAGTCTTCTTCCAGTACACGGGGACGGGCCGTGCCCTTCGCGCGGTGGCCGACGACCACCAGGCCGCGCAGTCCATCGGCATCCCGCTCGGACGCATCTGGGTCATCGTGTGGTCGGTGGCCGGGTTCGCAGCCCTCGTGGCCGGCATCGTCTGGGGCTCCAAGCTCGGCGTGCAATTCTCGCTTTCGCAGGTGGCGCTGAAGGCGCTGCCGGTGGTGATCCTCGGCGGGCTCACGTCAGTCCCCGGGGCCATCGTGGGCGGCTTGCTGATCGGCGTGGGCGAGAAGCTGTCGGAGGTCTACATCGGACCTTTTTTCGGTGGCGGCATCGAGATCTGGTTCGCCTACGGACTCGCGCTCGCCTTCCTCCTGGTCCGGCCTCAGGGCCTGTTCGGCGAAAAGATCATCGATCGCGTGTGATCCTTCGACAAGCTCAGGACGATCGGAAATATCCATGCTCTATCGCGAAAACGGCCAGTTCAAGACCACCTACCGCGCCGACCAGCAGATCTTCCCGATCGCGCAGGATCGCGCGTTCGTGCTGCTCCTGCTCGCCTTTGCCGCCGTCGGCGTGCCGCTACTGGCGAGCGACTATCTGTTCCGCGCGATCCTCATCCCGTTCACCATCCTGGCACTGGCGGCCCTGGGCCTGAACATCCTCGTGGGCTACTGCGGGCAGATCTCGCTGGGCACGGGGGCGTTCATGGCGGTGGGCGCGTACGCGGCCTACAACTTCTCGGTGCGCTTCGCAGGCATGCCGTTGATCGCGTCGATCCTGCTTGGAGGCGTGTTCGCCACGCTGATCGGCGTGATCTTCGGCATTCCCAGCCTGCGCATCCGCGGCCTGTACCTCGCAGTGGCCACGCTTGCGGCGCAGTTCTTCGTCGAATGGGCGTGCCTGCGCCTGCCGTGGATCACCGTGAACTCGACGTCGGGCTCCGTGTCCGTGGCCGCCCTCGACGTCTTCGGCTGGAAGATCAACGACCCCGTGTCGAAATACCTCTTCTGCCTGGCGTTCCTGGTGGTGTTCGCGCTGGCCGCGAAGAACCTCGTGCGCGGGCACATCGGACGCGAGTGGATGGCCATTCGCGACATGGACGTGGCCGCCTCGGTGATCGGCATTCGACCGGTCTACGCCAAGCTCACCGCCTTCGCAGTGAGCTCGTTCATCGTCGGCGTGGCGGGCGCCTTGTGGGCCTTCGTGCACCTGGGCTCGTGGGAGCCTGCAGCGTTCGGCATCGAACGCTCGTTCCAGCTGCTGTTCATGATCATCATCGGCGGACTCGGTTCGGTGATGGGCAGTTTCTTCGGTGCGGCCTTCATCACCGTGCTGCCCATCGCGCTCAACCGCACGCTGCCCGCATTGGGCCAGATGATCGGATGGCACATCGACACCGCGCTCGTCTCGCACACCGAGTCGATGATCTTCGGCGCGCTGATCGTGTTCTTCCTGATCGTCGAACCGCACGGACTGGCCCGGCTGTGGTCCACCGCGAAGGAGAAATTGCGCCTATGGCCCTTCCCCCACTGAGTCAGGCCGCTCACGAATTTCGAAACGTGCCGGTTTCGTCCGGTCCACACAGCACCGACAGGTGCGTTCACCACTGGAGACAGAAGATGAAGCTGAAATCTTTCGCACTGGTCGCGGCCATCGCGGCCTCGGCCCTGGCGGCATTGGCGCCCGGGGTCGCGCAGGCGCAGGCCAAGGAACAGTTCTTCCCGGTGCTGCCCTACCGCACCGGCGCCTATGCGCCCAACGGCGTGCCGTGGGCCAATGGCTACGTCGACTACCTCAAGGTCATCAACGCACGCGACGGCGGCGTCAACGGCGTGAAGATCACGTTCGAGGAGTGCGACACCGGCTATTCGACCGACCGCGGCGTCGAATGCTACGAGCGCCTGAAAAGCCGCGCGCAGGGCGAGATCTTCCAGCCCCTGTCGACGGGCATCACGTTCGCGCTGACCGCCAAGGCGCCCAATGACAAGAACCCGCTGATCACCGCCGGCTACGGCTTGTCCGAGTCGAGCGACGGCATGGTGTTCAAGTGGAACTTCCCGCTGATGGGCACCTACTGGAGCGGTGCCGACATCATCATGCAGCACCTCACGAAGAAGGAGCACGGCAGCCTCAAGGGCAAGAAGATCGCGCTCGTCTATCACGACAGCCCCTATGGCAAGGAACCGATCCCGCTCCTGCAGGAGCGCGCCAAGCTGCAAGGCTACGAACTCATCCTCCTGCCGGTGACGGCACCGGGCGTCGAGCAGAAAGCCACCTGGCTGCAAGTCCGCCAGCAGCGCCCCGACTACGTGCTGCTGTGGGGCTGGGGCGTGATGAACTCGGCCGCCATCAAGGAGGCGGTCGCCACCGGCTACCCGCGCGAGAAGATGTACGGCGTGTGGTGGTCCGCCGGCGAGCCCGACGTGAAGGACATCGGCGATGCGGCCAAGGGCTACAACGGACTGGTCGTCACCGGCGACCACGGGCGTGTCATCGACGACATCAAGAAGTACGTGCATGGCAAGGGCCAGGGCACAGGCCCGATCGAGGAAGTCGGCCAGACGCTGTACATGCGCGGCATGAGCTCGGCCGCGCTGGCCGTCGAGGCCATGCGCCGCGCCCAGGAGCGCTTCGGCAAGGGCAAGGTCATGAACGGCGATCAACTGCGGTGGGGAGCCGAGAACCTGGCGCTCGACGAGAAGAAGCTCCAAGCCCTGGGGCTCGCCGGGATCATCCGTCCGGTCTCGACGACCTGTTCCGACCACGAGGGCTCGCGCTCGGCGCGCATCCATACCTGGGACGGCAAGAAATGGGTGGTGACGTCCGACTGGTACGACGCCGACGAGTCGATCATCAAGCCGCTGGTGAAGACCGCTGCCGCCAAATATGCGGCTGACAAGAAGGTCACGCCACGCACGCCGGCGGACTGCCAGTCCTGAGCCGCATCTTTGCGGCTCAGGGCTGGCAGTCGGTGACTGCCGTTCTGGACCGCACCCTCCCCATCCCCTCCCGCCAAGCGGGAGGGGCGGGCCCCGCTGGGGCCCTCTTGCCAGCGCCGCGGCGCGGCGCTGGCAAGAGTGAATGAAGGACGACGCCAATGAGCTTGCTGCTGGATGTCAACGGGATCGAAGTGATCTACAACCACGTAATCCTCGTGCTCAAGGGGGTGTCGCTGCAGGTGCCCGAAGGCAAGGTCGTGGCGCTGCTTGGCGGCAATGGCGCGGGCAAGACGACGACGCTGCGCGCAGTGAGCAATCTGCTGGCCGGCGAGCGCGGTGAAGTGACCAAGGGGTCAATCGAATTGCGCGGCGAGCGCATCGAGCGCCTCACCACCTCCGACATGGTCGAGCGCGGTGTGATCCAGGTGATGGAAGGGCGCCATTGCTTCGCCCACCTGACGATCGAAGAGAACCTGTTGACCGGCGCGTATACGCGGCGCGACGGGCGGGCCGCGATCCAGCGCACCTTGGACAAGGTCTACGGCTACTTTCCGCGGCTCAAGACCCGACGCCACTCGCAGGCCGCGTATACCTCCGGCGGCGAGCAGCAGATGTGCGCGATCGGCCGTGCATTGATGGCCGATCCGAAGATGGTCCTGCTCGACGAGCCGTCGATGGGGCTGGCACCGCAGATCGTGCACGAGGTCTTCGAGATCGTGAAGGACCTCAACACCCGGGAGAACGTGACCTTCCTCCTGGCCGAGCAGAACACGAACATGGCTCTGCGCTATGCCGACTACGGGTACATCCTCGAGAACGGCCGCATCGTGATGGACGGCAGCGCCCGTGAACTGGCCGAGAACGAGGACGTCCAGGAGTTCTACCTCGGCATGGGCGGCACGGACCGCAAGAGCTTCAAGGACGTGAAGAGCTACAAGCGCCGCAAGCGCTGGCTGTCCTGAAGACCTTACCCTCAGCCTGCACCCCAATGCGCCATGTCAGACGATTTCTTCGCCCCGCCGCCCTTCAAGCCCGCCGAGACGCTGATCCAACTCAAGCGAAGCCTGCGCGCGTTGCACCCGCTGGCCGAGCGCGGCAACGGGTTCGACTGGCAGGGCAGCCGTGTGATCGAACTCGAATCCGATGCCCAGACCATCATCGTGCGGCTGGCCAAGCAACCCGCGCGCACGCCCGAATTCGAGACGCGCTTGCTCAAGAACAGCGCCGATCTTCGACGTTGCGTCGACGACGTGAAGAAGCGCCTGGCGACATGGACGGAGGAGTGAACCCATGAATGCGCCCGGGCCCGTCTACTACGACGAGTTGGAGACCCGACCGCCAGACCTGCGCGAGCGCCAGTTGCTCGACGCCTTGCCACTGGCGGTCGCGCACGCGCAGTCGAGCACGTCCGCCTATGCGCAGATGCTCGCCGACGTGGATCCGACGTCCGTCTGTACGCGAGACGCACTCGCACGCCTGCCCGTGCTGCGCAAGAGCGAATTGCTCGAAAGGCAGCGGGCCGCGCGGGCGGAGGGCGGCGATGCCTTCGGTGGGTTTGCCGCCATCGGGTGGCGGCCGCGGCACGGGGCGCGCCGCGTGTTCGCGTCGCCCGGTCCGATCTACGAACCCGAGGGTGCTGCCCCTGACTACTGGCGCCTGGCTCGCGCGATGCATGCCGCCGGCTTCCGCCACGGCGACCTCGTTCACAACAGCTTCAGCTACCACCTCACGCCCGCCGGCTCGATGATGGAAACCGCTGCCCACGCCCTCGGATGCACGGTCTTCCCCGCCGGCGTGGGCAACACCGAGCAGCAATTGCAGGCAGCCGCCGACCTGCGGCCGCACGCGTATGCCGGCACGCCCAGCTTCCTGAAGATCCTGCTCGACAAGTCTGCCGAAACGGCGATCCCCCTGCCGTCCCTGCGCCGCGCCCTGGTCTCGGGCGAAGCCTGCCCCGCCAGCCTGCGCGGCTGGTTCGAGGAACGCGGCGTCGGCGCCTTCCAGTGCTATGCCACGGCCGACATCGGACTCATCGCCTACGAGACCGAAGCGCGCGAAGGGCTGGTGCTCGACGAGCGGATCATCGTGGAGATCGTGCGCCCGGGCACCGGGGATCCGGTCGCCGAGGGCGACGTGGGCGAGATCGTCGTGACGACGCTCAACCCGGACTACCCGCTGCTGCGATTCGGCACCGGCGACCTCTCGGCCGTCTTGCCCGGGGCATGCCCGACCGGCCGAACGAACACCCGCATCCGCGGCTGGCTGGGACGCGCCGACCAGACGGCGAAGGTGCGAGGCATGTTCGTGCACCCGGCGCAAGTGGCCGACATCGCAAGACGCTATCCCGAGGTGTCGCGTGCCCGACTGGTCGTGAACGGCGAAATGGCGGACGACCGCATGACCTTGCAGGTGGAAGTCGCCGGCTCGCCGGATGGCCTGGCCGATCGCATCGCGCAGACGATTCGCGACGTGACCAAGCTGCGTGGGGATGTGCTGCTGGTCTCTCCCGGCAGCCTGCCCAACGACGGAAAGGTGATCGACGACCTGCGTCCGCACGACTGAGCGCTCGCGTCCGCGGATTACGTAGTACCCGACGTGCATTGGCGCCTCGGGCGGCCAACAATGCGCCGTTGAGTCGTGTACTACGAAGATCCGCCATGCAACGCTTCCTGAGCAGCGCCATCGCGTTGCTGATCGCGTCGGCTGCGTGGGCAGCCTCCGCGTTCGAGCCCGTGACCCTGGTCGTGCCCACCGCCGCGGGCAGCGGCACCGACCGCACCGCGCGAGACCTCGCGCAGGCGTTTCGCACGTCACCCAGGCATGGTGCGGCCGTCCTGGTCGAGAACGTCGGCGGCGCGGCCGGCACGCTCGCGGCCACTCGCGTGGCCAGGGCAGCGCCGGATGGCCGAACGCTGCTGCTCGCGAACAGCGGCATGTCGAGCGCGTCTGCGCTGAACCGGGAACTGCCTTTCAATGCACTCGACGACTTCGCATTCGTCGGCATGATCGACGAACAGCCGCTGACGCTCATCGGCAGGCCCACACTCCCCGCGGAGACCTTCGCGGATCTGCTGCAGTGGCTCGACACCGAATCGGGGCACGCGACACTGGCCTACACGGGCTCCGGATCGTCGTCGCAGTTGTGCGCTCTTGTGCTGCAGCGCGCCACCCGGGCCAAGCTTCGACTGGTCGGCTATCGCGGCATCGCGCCGGCCATGAGCGATCTGATCGGGGGACAGGTCGACCTGCTGTGCGACGCGTCGCCCGACACGATGGCGTGGATCGAGCAAGGCAAGGTCCGCGCTTACGCCGTGACCGGCCGCCGGCGTGTCCAATCGCCCGCCCTGCCAACACTATCGGCCGTGCCCACGTTCGACGAACTGGGCCCGAACGGATTCGACGACATCATGGTGTGGCACGCGCTGTATGCCCCGGCGGGAACGCCGGCCGCGGTGCTCGACACGCTCGGCGCGGCCTTGCAGGAGGCACTGCAATCGCCGGAGTTCGTGCGTCGGGAATCGCAGATCGGGGCGCGCATCGCGCCGCCGTCGCAGCGGACCGCCGAGTTGCATCGTCGCTTCGTGGCGCACGAAATCGCACGCTGGCAGGACGTGCTGGGAGACACCCCGCGCACGAACCACTGAGGCGGGGGCAAGCCGGGCGCGGTTGGTGTGCCGGTCAATCGCGAAGCACGATCGGAATCGTCACCGGACCGTCGTTGACGAGGTGGACCTGCATGTTCGCGCCGAACTCGCCCGCAGCAACCGGCGCGTGCGCGCCCTGCGCCGTGGCAACGACGCGATCGTAGAGCGACTTGCCGAGCGCCGCGCCGGCCGCCGCGGTGAAGCTGGGTCGATTGCCCCCGGAAACGTCGGCCGCCAACGTGAACTGGCTGACCAGCAGCAGGCCGCCGCCCGCATCGACGACGCTGCGGTTCATCTTGCCTGCCTCGTCGGCGAAGATGCGCAGCTTCAGCAGCTTGGCGACGAGCCGGTCGGCCAGGGCCTCGGTGTCGGCGGGCTCGGCGCACACGAACACGAGCAGGCCGCTGCCGATCTCGCCCACGACTCGCTCGGCGACTTCAACCCGCGCCTGCGTGACCCGTTGCACCAATGCCAGCATAGGGCAGCGTACCTATGTGCCCACGCCCACGGGCTCGAGCTCGGTGGGGAGGAGTTCGATCGTCACGTGCAGGCCGAGCACGGCATCGATCAGTCGACGCTCGACCAGGTCGCGCTCGGCGGCCGCACGCGCGAGGGTCCAGGAGCCGGGCACGTGCATGTGAAGCTGGCAGAACTTGGCCCCTGCCGCGCGTCGCGTGCGCAGGTGGTCGAATCGCACTTCGCCGGCCCGGAACCCTTGAAGCGCGGCGTCGATGCGTGCGCGTTCCTCGTCGCTCAGCGCGCGGTCCATCAGGCCGTCCACCGAGCGCCGCAACAGCGAGACCGCCTCGCGAAGGATGTTCAGCGCCACCGCAATGGCCAGCAGCGGGTCGAGCCAGAGCTGTCCGGTCACCGGCACCAGCAGCACGCCACCGGCCACGCCGACCGAGGTCCAGACGTCGGTCATGAGGTGCCGTGCGTCAGCCTCCAGCACGATGGATTCGTGCCGGCGCGCGGCGCGCAGCATGGCCCTTGCGAGGACGCCGTTGATGATCGAACTCACGATCGAGAGCGTCACGCCGTAGCCGAGCTGTTCCAGCGGGCGCGGAGAGATCCACCGCTCGAGCGCCGTCCAGATGATCGCGAGCGAGGCGCCGAGGATCATCATGGCCTCGAAGCCGCTGGAGAAATACTCGGCCTTGTTGTGGCCGTAGGGGTGGCCCTCGTCGGCTGGCGCCTGGGCAATCGTCACCATCGCAAGGGCGAACAGCGCCGCCACGAGGTTCACGAAGGACTCCATCGCGTCGGACAGGAGGCCCACCGACCCCGTGACCCACCATGCCGCGGTCTTCAGGACGATGGTGGCCAGCGCCGCCAATGCGGACAGCTTCAGGAAGGTTCGCACCGACAATCCCGTCGGTGCTGCACGCCACTGCGTCACGGGCAGGCAGGTTCAGACAAGGGTGACACGGGCGAATTTGCGTTTGCCGACCTGCACGACATAGGTTCCAGCCGCCAGCTTCAACCCACGGTCGCCCACCACGGCGCCATCGATGCGCACGCCGCCGCCATCTACCAGGCGCAGCGCCTCGCTGGTAGACGCCGCGAGCCCTGCCTGCTTGACCAGCGCCCCGATGCCCAGCGGCGCGCCGTTCAGCCGCACCGATGCGATCTCGTCGGGAACGCCGCCCCGTGCGCGATGATTGAAATCGGCCTCGGCCGCTTCCGCCGCGGCAGCATCGTGGAAGCGCGTGGTGATCTCCTTGGCGAGCAGGACCTTCACCTCCTTCGGATTGCGACCTTGCGCCACCTCACCGCGCAAGCCGTCGATGTCGGCCGACGAGCGCAGGCTGAGCAAGGTGAAGTACTTCCACATCAGCTCGTCGCTGATCGACAGCAGCTTGGCGAACATGCTGTTCGCCGGCTCCGTGATGCCGATGTAGTTGTTCTTGCTCTTGGACATCTTCTCGACGCCGTCCAGCCCCTCGAGCAGCGGCATCGTCAGGATGCACTGCGGCTCCTGCCCGTATTCAGACTGAAGTGCCCGGCCGACGAGGAGATTGAATTTCTGGTCGGTGCCGCCGAGCTCAAGGTCGCTGCGCAGCGCGACCGAGTCATAGCCTTGCATGAGCGGGTAGAGGAACTCGTGCACGCTGATGGGCGTTCCGGCCCTGAAGCGCTCGGCAAAGTCGTTGCGCTCCATCATGCGGGCGACGGTGTACTTGGCTGCCAGTTGAATCATGCCGCGCGCGCCCAGCGGATCGCTCCATTCGGAGTTGTAGCGGATCTCGGTTCGCTGGGGGTCGAGCACCAGGCTGGCCTGCCTGTAGTACGTCTGTGCGTTGGCCTCGATCTGTTCGCGGGTGAGTGGCGGACGGGTGGTGTTTCGCCCAGAGGGGTCGCCGATCATCGAGGTGAAGTCGCCGATCAGGAAGATCACCGTGTGGCCGAGTTCCTGCAACTGGCGCATCTTGTTCAGGACGACCGTGTGGCCCAGGTGGATGTCGGGGGCGGTCGGGTCCAATCCCAGCTTGATACGCAATGGCACACCCGTTGCTTGTGCCTTGGCGAGCTTGGCCAGCCAATCCGATTCGGGTAACAGTTCGTCACAGCCACGGCGGGTCACTGCCAGGGCCTCGAGCACGGCATCGGTGATGGGAAATTGCGGCGCCGCAGTGGTGACGGCAGACGCGAGGACGGCGGGCTGGCTCATGGGAACACGGCGAGGGGAATTCAAAGGCGATCCGGATGGGGCTTGTACGGAACTTTGCACCGGTTTCGACCGGTATACTGGCAAGCTGCTTTGCCCAGGGCGGTTCTGGCTCGGGCACCCCATCGGGGACTTGTAGAGCGTTGCGGATTCTAGTGGACCGCCTCGCCGTGACGAACAACTCGGCCGCCTTGCGTGGGCGCGCCTGCAACCGACCGCACGCACGCGCGCGGTGACAAAAATTGGACGCGTTGGACCCAATTGATCGCGCCTTGGCCACCGGCCTCGAGCGCAGCGGGCAATTCCTCAACCGGCACTCCCGCACGGTCACGACGGCCGTGGTCGTGGGTCTCGCAGGGTTTGCAGTCACCGCCTTCGGCATCGCGCCGCTCGCCCCGGACGCCGCCGACCTGCCGAGTCGCATCGTGACGGAAAACGTCACACCAGACGACATCACCTCGCAGCTCGAAGCCCTCGCCGCGCACGACATCGAGCTCTACCGGAACGACCTCACACGGTCCAGCGACACGGCCGACACGCTGCTCGCACGACTGAACGTCGTCGATGCGCAGGCGGCTGCATTCATCCGCTCGGACGTGCTGGCCCGCAAGCTCCTGGCCGGACGGTCCGGGAAGATGGTGCAGGTTCGCACCGACGCCAACGGCAAGCTGTCCGACCTCGTCGCGAGATATCCCGCCGAGCGCCCTGAACAGTTCAATACCCACTTCGCCCGCCTGACGATCCGACGCGAGGGCGACGGATTCACCTCGCAGGCCGAGACCGTGCCGCTCGTTGCCCAGATTGCCATGGGAAGCGGCACCATCCGCAACTCATTGTTCGCCGCGACCGACGAGGCCCGGATTCCCGATCCGGTCGCCATCCAGCTCGCCGAAATCTTTTCGACCGACATCGACTTCCATCGCGAACTTCGCCGCGGAGACACTTTCAGGGTCATCTACGAGGCGCTCACCGCCGACGGCGAGCCGATCAGCTGGAACCAGGCGTCGGGTCGCGTGCTTGCTGCCGCATTCACCAACAACGGCAAGACCTACGACGCCGTCTGGTTCAAGGGCGCGGACGGCAAGGGCGGCTACTTCGACCTCGACGGCCAAAGCAAGCGACGCGCGTTTCTGGCAGCCCCGCTGGCGTTCTCGCGCGTGACCTCCGGTTTCGCCATGCGATTCCATCCCATCCTGGGCATCTGGAAGAAGCACAACGGCGTGGACTACGGTGCGCCGACGGGCACCCCGGTGCGCACGGTGGGCGACGGCGTCGTCGAGTTCGCCGGCAAGCAAAACGGCTACGGCAACGTCATCTACATCAAGCACCGAAACGACCGGGAGACGGTCTACGCACACCTCAGCCGCATCGACGTGAAAATGGGTCAGCGCGTCGAACAGGGCGAACGCATCGGCGCCGTGGGCATGACCGGCTGGGCGACGGGCCCTCACCTGCACTTCGAATTCCGCGTACATGGCCACCAGGACAACCCGCTCATGATCGCGAAGTCGTCGGAACCGCTGACGCTGGGCGAACAGGACAAGGTCAGGTTCATGGGTGTGGCGCAAAGCGCCAAGGCCGAACTCGACGCTGCCGAGACCATCAACGCTGGCGACGTCGCAGAGTAACGGCGCATCCTCGCGCATCGTCACGCATCTGCGAAAGCCCGCCATCGGCGGGCTTTCCCATTTCGGACGGGCACAATGGCGCGATGTCGCGCCTGTTCGCTGGTCTCATGTCGGGAACGTCTCTGGACGGCGTGGACGGCGTGCTCGTCGAGTTCGGCCCACCGGCGCAAATGCGAGTCATCGCCCATGCGCACGCGGGCTTCGAGGCCGCTCTCGCGGATGCGCTGTTGGCCTTGAACGCCTCGGGACATGACGAGATCCACCGCGCAGCCCTCGCAGCCAACGCGCTAGTGCGCTGCTATGCCGGGGTCGTGGAGGCGCTGCTCAAACTGGCGCGGGTCGACCGCCGCGATGTGGTTGCCGTCGGAGCCCACGGCCAAACGGTACGGCATCGGCCACTCGAGTTCGACTCGGTCGGCTACACCGTGCAGATCAACAACCCTGCCCTGCTCGCCGAGTTGTGCGGCATCGACGTCATCTGCGATTTCCGCCCGCGGGACCTTGCCGCGGGTGGTCAGGGCGCCCCCCTGGTACCGGCCTTCCACCGGGCTGTGTTCGGTCGTCCCGGAAAGGGCTGCGCGGTTCTCAACATCGGCGGCATCAGCAATCTGACCGCGCTCCAAGCGGACGGCATGACCATCGGTTTCGACTGCGGCCCCGGCAATGCCCTGATGGACCTGTGGACCGCTCGACATCGCGGAATGCCGTATGACGCCGATGGCCGATGGGCCGCGAGCGGGGCCATCGCCCAGACACTGCTGGGTGCCTTGCAAAGCGAGCCGTATTTCTTGCAGCCACCTCCAAAGAGTACGGGCCGCGACTTGTTCAACCGCGACTGGTTGGATGCGATGCTGGCTGCTCAATTGCCACAGCCGACGGCCCAGGACGTTCAATGCACGCTTGCCGAGCTCACCGCGTGGGCATGCGCGCAGGCTGTGAGCCAGCATGCCGGCGGAGCCGGCCAAGTGTGGGTGTGCGGCGGTGGCGCGCGAAACAGGCATCTCATGGCGCGGCTTGCCGCTCACTTGCCGGGCATGTCGGTGCGCGCCAGCGACGATGCAGGGCTCCCGGCGGAGCAGGTCGAAGCCGCAGCCTTCGCCTGGCTCGCGAAGGCATTCGTGGATCGACAACCAGGCAATGTTCCATCCGTCACGGGCGCGCGGGGCGAACGCATTCTGGGCGCACTCTATCCGGCAAGGTGAGCGCGCTCGGCGGACATCGGAAACAACTGAGGCCGCTCGAAGCGGCCTCAGCGGGGTTGTCGAGGATTTGGCGCGTCAGGCCGAAAAGCTCGATCCGCAGCCACAGGTCGTCGTGGCGTTGGGATTCTTGATGACGAACTGCGCACCCTGCAAATCGTCCTTGTAGTCGATTTCGGCGCCCACCAGATATTGCAGGCTCATGGCGTCGATCAGCAAGGTGACGCCGTTCTTGGTCATCTGCGTGTCGTCATCGTTGATGATTTCATCGAAGGTGAAGCCATACTGGAAGCCCGAGCAACCGCCGCCCTGGACGAACACACGCAATTTCAGCTCCGGATTGCCTTCCTCGTCGACCAATTCCTTCACCTTGAATGCGGCGCTGTCCGTGAATACCAGCGGCGCCGGCGGCTCGTCGTTCGGAATGGCAGGATTGCGTTGTTCAGCTGAGACACTCATCGGGGCTCCTTCTCGGGCAGGCAATCACCATTATCCGTGGTTTGACGCCGCCAGTTTCAATGCGGGTTTCTCTTCGGCCTTCAAGGGCCTCAACTCACCCTCTATGGTGGCGCCCTGGTGCATTTCAAGGACCTCGTATCGCACATCGCCGACGATGCTCGCCTTGGGTTGAAGTTCGAGCAGGCCATCGGAAATCACGGGACCGCAGATGGATCCATTAATGATGACGTGCGCTGCTTTGACCTTTCCCAGGATACGGGCTTTCTCGCTGATGACGAGAATGCTGTGGCCTTCTCCCGTGGCAACCACATCTCCATGGATTTCGCCATCGATGCGCAATCCTTCAATGAAGCGCACTTCGCCCTGAATGACTGTGCCCTCGCCGATCAACGTGCGGATCGGTGGCTGCTTTTTCTTGCTGAACATGCTGCGGTACTCCCGACGACGGCCGACGTAGGCGGCTCATGGGTTATGAAATCGGCGTGGAGACGGTCGCCTTGACCCCACCTCGCTCGTCCAACACCTTGACTTGCAGCGTTTTTATCACGGCCGCCGCAGGATGCGTGACAGTGCCTTCAACCCGCAAATACTGTTTCATTTCAAGGTTTTTACTGCCGTCGGGCGGCACAAAAGTCCAGGATTTGTCGTTGAGCGTGCCGCTCAATGTCAACTGATAGCTGCCTTTGAACACGGCATGGACCCGGCCGGACTGCATCACCAACATTTGGTATCGCAAAAGCCCGGGGCCTTCGGCTTCTGCATGCAGGGCGCGGATGCTGATGTCGGCGCCGCTGGTGGGCAGGAGGCGCTCGAAGAACCCGAGATCGCCCTTGAGCGCCAAGTTCTCGGCTTCGAGCTGCTTGAGTTGCTGGGTCAGCTGCTGCTGGGCTGCTCGCTCTGTCTTGAGCATGCTGTCGGCCGTGTTGACGATCGCCTGCGTGCGGTCACGCTCGGCGCGCATCTGCGCCACTTCGGCCCGAAGTTGCTCCAGTTCGGCCTTGTCCCGTCGGTCGATGCCCGCAATGTCCTGCCCGAATTCGAACGCCCACATCGCGATGGCCGCGGAGAAGCCGAGCACCAGGGCGAGGATGGCCCACCGCAGCGGCCACGGAAGATGGCTCCGGACGATCATGCGCGGAGCGCTGACCGAGAGCCTTCGACGCATCAGTTTCCAGCGCATCCGAGACGTGACAGGAAGTAATCCGGAAAGAACAAAGGCCGCAACGAAGCGGCCTTTGTGATGTCTTGCGTGCGATATGCGTCAGCGCTTGCTGAACTGCTTCCGCCGGCGTGCGCCATGCAAGCCGACCTTCTTGCGCTCGACCTCGCGGGCATCCCGCGTCACGAACCCGGCGCGACTCAATTCGGGCTTGAGCGCTGCGTCATAGTCGATCAGCGCGCGTGTGATGCCATGCCGGACCGCTCCTGCCTGCCCCGATTCGCCGCCACCATGCACATTGACCTTGATGTCGAAGGCGGCGTCATTGGCCGTGAGCATCAACGGTTGCTTGACGATCATGATCGACGTCTGGCGACCGAAGTACTGGTCGACCGGCTTGCCATTGACGAGGATCTGCCCCGTGCCCTTCTTGATGAATACGCGTGCGACCGACGACTTGCGGCGACCCGTTCCGTAGTTCCAATTTCCGATCATCGCCGTTCCTTAGAGCTCGAGCACTTTGGGCTGCTGGGCAGTGTGCGGATGGCTCCCGCCGGCATACACCTTCAGCTTCTTGACCATGGCATAGCCGAGCGGCCCCTTCGGGAGCATGCCCTTGACGGCCTTTTCGAGGGCGCGGCCAGGATGCTTGGCCTGCAGGTCCTTGAACTTGGTGCCGTAGATGCCGCCCGGGTAACCGGTGTGCCGGTAGTACACCTTGTCGTTGGCCTTGTTGCCGGTGACGACGATCTTGTCTGCATTGACGACGACGATGAAATCACCGGTATCGACGTGAGGCGTGTAGATGGCCTTGTGCTTGCCGCGCAGACGGCGGGCGACTTCACTGGCCACCCGTCCGAGGACCTTGCCGGTCGCGTCAATCACAAACCACTCATGCGTCACCTCGGCCGGCTTGGCGCTGAAGGTCTTCATGAAATGTCTTGGTAGGTTCCGAGCCCGCGCCCGCGTTTGGTGCCGCTTCTTTGCATGGCGGCCTCTCCGGCGGATCGACGTGCGCACGACGGCCAGAAGGCACTGACGCGCGATCTTTCCCTGGGCTCTGTCCGGGAAAAGCCGGCCATTCTAGCAGACGAATCATTCGGATCTTCCGCGCTCGTCGTGCCTCTGTGCCTGCGCAAAAGACAGGGAGCGCTTGGGGAAGTAGACTAGGGTTAGTACCTAGAAAAAGGCTCCCAGCATGGAACCCGTCGCTCTCCCCGCACATGCACATGTTCATTCACCCCACTCGTGGGTGCCGATCCGATCGCTGACCCCAAGGCATCGCGAACGCATCGGCGAACACCTGAAGGCGTTGAACGAGCGGGATCGCTATCTACGCTTCGGCTTTCCCGCCATCGACGAACACATCGACCAATACGTCGACGGCTTCGACTTCGACCGCGACGAACTCTTCGGCATCTTCAACCGTCGACTGAAAGTGGTGGCCATGGCCCATCTGGCTCACGGCCCGAACGCCGCCGGCGGGCCGCGCATGTCCGAATTCGGCGTGTCCGTGCTCGACTCGGTCCGCGGACGCGGCTTCGGGTCGCGGCTCTTCGAACGTGCGCTGCTGCATGCAAGCAACCGAGGTGTCGACACCCTGTTCATCCACGCCCTTTCGGAAAACATGCCGATGCTTCGCATCGCACGCAAGGCCGGCGCGAGCGTCCTGCGGGACGGACCGGAGTCCGAGGCGCACCTGGCAGTTCCCACAGACACATTCGCCACCCGGATGGGAGAAATTCTCGAGGACGAGGCCGCGGAGATCGACTACAGATGGAAGGTTCAGGCACGCCTCATGAGGGAATTCCTGGAAACGCTCACTGGAGTCAGGACTCGCTTCAAGGAGGACGCTCCGACCCCATCGCCGTGAGCGGCGCTCGCGCACACCCGATGTCGGGGATGAGGCGCGGCAGCGCTTGTGCGCAACAATCGCATACCTCTGAGAACTGCGGTTGAACGGCCCCTCCATCGCGAAGGGTCGGCCTCTCGCCAAGCGCCGTGACCATGCAAACACTTCCGTGGATCATCCTCTCGACGCTTCTTGCGCTGGCGGTTCTGCTGGTGACGGTGTGGGCGCTGCGGCCCCGCAAGTTGAGCAGTCCCAATCCGTTGCCCACCGAATGGGCGCTGACGGCACGGCCGGTCTTCAACAGCGACGAACGGCGCGTGTACCGACTGCTGCGCGAGGCCTTGCCGCACCATGTCGTGCTGTCCAAGCTGCCGCTGGTTCGCTTTTGCCAACCCACCGATCCCAACGAAGTCCGCTTCTGGTACGAACTGCTCGGGACCATCCATGTGGCATTTGCCGTGTGCAGCGCCAATGGACGGGTGCTCGCCGCCATCGACCTGGACTCCGATCGAGTGGGCTCCCGACGGATCCAGCAGATCAAGCAGTCGGTGCTGGCCGCGTGCCGTGTCCGCTACCTGCGCTGCGCCCCCGATCGGCTTCCCACGATTCCCGAGCTGCAGTTGCTGGTGCCGCAGCATGGGATCACCGCTCGCGGCCCGCAAGCCGCGCCCACGCCCACATTCCACCAGGCGCGCAGTTCTCTCTCCCATGCGGTCGCCTCGCGCCGGGCCGAACGCACAGCACTGTGGCAGGACTCGACCTTCTTCCAGGACTCGTTCTTCGCACCTGACAGCCGACTCGACGGCATGGCCTCCGAGTTCGGGACGCTCGGGCACGGCATCGGATCGGGTTCCAGATCGAGCGACGAAGCCAGCTTCGGCGAGGGTCGAGAGATCGGTGGTGTGGTCGTCGATTCATCCGGACGGCCAACGCGGCATTGACGCAGCCCTGCGGCCACGCGCCGACATCCGCGCAGCCTGGTCGTGGATGACTGTCCGTCGAGGCTCTCGCACCTACGCTGTTTCTGCGTTCGGCGTCACTACCGTACGATGTCGCCATGCCCCATCGCGACAGCCCCGGTCTTTCGGCGGACGATCTTCCATTCGCGGGCCTGACGCCCGATTTCATCCTCGATGCGCTAGACAGCGTGGGCTTTCGCGGCGATGGACGCATGCTGCAGCTCAATTCCTACGAGAACCGCGTCTTCCAGGTGTTTCTCGAAGACAGGAGCGCGGTCGTCGCGAAGTTCTACCGGCCACACCGATGGAGCGATGAGCAGATCCTCGAAGAGCACGGCTTCTGCGCCGAGTTGGCGCAAGCCGAGATTCCGGTGGTCGCGCCACTGACGCTGCAGGTCGACCCCGCCATGCCGATGCATCCGGTGCTGTGCGGAGTTCCGCCGACGCTGGCCACGTTCGAGCGAAGCGGGCTCGCACCGCATCGCCTGGGCGTGAGCCCGTGCCGTGCCGGTCGCGCACCGTCGCTCGAATCTAACGACATCCTGGCATGGATCGGCCGCTTCATCGGCAGGATGCACGCCATTGGCGCCCTGCGTCCGTTCGCGCACCGGCGCACCTTGTCGCCCGACGAACTCGGCCGAAAGCCTCGCGACTGGTTGCGCGCGCACGACCTCGTTCCGCCCGATGCGCTGCCAGGGTGGCTGCGCGCGAGCGATCGCGTGCTCGATCTCATCGACGAAGGATTCGAGCGCGCCGGCAAGGTCCGAACCATCCGTCTTCACGGCGACTGCCACATCGGCAACCTCCTGTGGACCGATGCCGGCCCGCACTTCGTGGACCTGGACGACGCCATGAACGGCCCGGCCATGCAGGATCTCTGGATGCTTCTGCACAGCGACGCCATGGACCAGCGCATGCAGCTCAACGCCTTGTTGACCGGGTACGAAGCGTTCATGGATTTCGATGATCGCGAGATCGCCCTCATCGAGCCATTGCGCGCCCTGCGCCTGATCTACCACAGCGCCTGGATCGCGCAGCGCTGGACCGACCCAGCCTTCCAGGCTGCGTTTCCCTGGTTCGGCGGATCGGCGTACTGGCAGCAACAGACGCAGGTGCTCGACGAACAGGCCCGGGCGATGACCCAGGACGCCGCGTGAACGGCGCACCGGCCCGCCGACGGTCGCGAGTCAGCTCGTCAGCAGGGCATTGACGCGCCGCACGTAGCCCGCTGGATCGTCGAGCTGTCCGCCTTCGGCCAGCAGTGCCTGGTCGAAGATGATGTGGGCCAGGTCATCGAAGTGGGCGTTGCCCTCCAGCCTCTTGACCAGCGGATGTTCCGCATTGACCTCAAGGATGGGCTGTGACGCGGGAGCCTGCTGGCCCGCCTGCTTCAACAGTCGCGCCAGGTGCGAACTCATGTCGCCTTCCTCGACCACCAGACAGGCCGGTGAGTCCACCAGGCGCGACGTGGCCCGCACGTCCTTGGCCCGATCCTTCAGCGCATCTTTCAGCCGATCGAGAACCGGCTTGAATTCGGCGGCAGCCTCTTCGGCGTGCTTCTTTTCTTCCTCGTCCTGGAGCTTGCCGAGGTCGACCGATCCCTTGGCCACGCTCTGCAGTGGCTTGCCGTCGAATTCGTAGAGGTGACTGAGCATCCATTCGTCGACCCGGTCGGTCAACAGCAGCACTTCGATGCCCTTCTTGCGGAAGATCTCGAGCTGCGGGCTGCTCCGGGCAGCCGAAAGGCTGTCGGCCGTGATGTAGTAGATGGCATCCTGGCCTTCCTTCATCCGGCCCACATAGCCTGCAAAGCTCACGCCTTCGTCTGCCTGTGTGGACGCGAAGCGCAGCAGCTTGGCCAGGCGCTCCTGGTTGGCGTGATCCTCTCCGAGGCCTTCTTTCATGACGACGCCGAAGTCTTTCCAGAACGCGGCGTACTTGGCGCGTTCGGCGGAGTCCTCGCTGTCGGCCATGGCTTCGAGCATCGACAGCACGCGCTTGGTCGAGCCTTCGCGGATGGCCTTCACGTCGCGGCTTTCCTGGAGCAGTTCGCGCGACACGTTCAGCGGCAGGTCGGCGCTGTCGATCACGCCCTTGACGAAGCGCAGGTACACCGGCATCAGCGCCTCCGCATCGTCCATGATGAACACGCGCTTCACATACAGCTTGACGCCCGCGCGCTTGTCGCGGTTCCACAGGTCGAACGGGGCCTTGGCAGGGATGAACAGCAACTGCGTATATTCGGTGCGCCCTTCGACCCGGTTGTGTGTGTAGGCGAGCGGCGGCTCGCTGTCGTAGCTCAGGTGCTTGTAGAACTCGTTGTAGTCCTCCGGCGTGATGTCGCTCTTGTTGCGCGTCCAGAGTGCGGCGGCCTGGTTGACCGGCGCCCACTCGTCGCGCTTGACCTGCTCCTTCTTCTCGGCATCCCATTCTTCTTTCTGCATGAGGATGGGCAGCGAGATGTGGTCGGAGTATTTGGCCGCGATCGACTTGAGCTTCCAGGTGCTGAGGAATTCCTCCTCGCCGTCGCGCAGGTGCAGGATGACCGACGTGCCACGCGCATTGCGCGTGATGGACTCGACCTCGAAGTCGCCGGCGCCCTCGGATGTCCAGCGAACGCCCTCCTCCGGCTTGAGGCCGGCGCGGCGCGACTCCACCGTGATGCGATCGGCCACGATGAATCCACTGTAGAACCCAACGCCGAACTGGCCGATGAGCTGAGCGTCTTTCTTCTGGTCGCCCTGCAGGGCCGCCACGAACTCGCGGGTGCCGCTCTTGGCGATGGTGCCCAGGTTGGCCACCGCCTCCTCGATCGACAGCCCGATGCCGTTGTCGGTGATGGTGATGGTCTTGGCCTGCGCATCGAATGCGAGACGAACCTCGAGATTGGGCTGATCTTCGTACAGTCCGGACTGGTTCAACGCCTCGAAGCGCAGCTTGTCGCAGGCATCGGACGCGTTGGAGATCAGCTCGCGCAGAAAGATCTCCTTGTTCGAATACAGCGAATGGGTGACGAGGTGCAGGATCTGCTTGACCTCGGCCTGGAAGGAAAGGGTCTGTTTGTTCATGGCGTGAGTATGAGATCGGGTCGGAGGCCCACGGCTGGCCAACGCGCAGGGAAGTGAGGCCGATTCTGCGCGATTCAAGAGGGGTCCGAGGAGGGAGGTAAGCTGCGCACTTTCCCGGGAAGACCAAGGACACATCGCATGAAGGTCTGCATCGTCGGGGCCGGCGCCATTGGCGGCCTTTTCGCCGGCTGGCTGGGCTCGCGGCCGCCGGATGACCACCTCGAGCTCAGCGCGCTCGCGCGCGGCGCCACGCTGGCCGCGCTGCAGCGCGACGGCCTGCGCCTGCAAGGCCAGGGCGCGGAACCCGTCAGCGTGCCGATCCGGGCATCGGACGATGCCGCCGCGCTCGGGTCGCAGGACCTGGTCATCCTGGCCGTGAAAGCCCCGGCGCTGAGCGCGGTGGCGCCCTCGATCGGCCGGCTGCTCGGGCCCGACACGCAAGTCCTCGTGGCCATGAACGGCGTGCCATGGTGGTTCTTCGACGGCCTGGCGGGCGAATGCGAGGGATTGCGTCTGAGGGCGGCCGACCCCACGGGCGTCCTGCACGACTCGATCCCGATGCGCCACATCATCGGCTGCGTCGTGCACCTGAGCAGCACGAGCCCGTCGCCGGGCGTCGTGCGACATGTCATGGGCAATGGGCTGATCATCGGCGAACCGCACGGCGGCAGTTCGGCGCGGGTGCGCGAACTCGCCCAGTGGCTGGGCCGCGCGGGCTTCGGCGTGACCGTGAGCGAGCGCATCCAGCGCGACATCTGGTACAAGCTGTGGGGCAACATGACGATCAACCCGGTGTCCGCTCTCACCGGCGCCACCGCCGATCTGGTGCTCGATGATCCCCTGGTGCGCGGATTCGTCACCGCGGTGATGCTCGAGGCCAGGGCCATCGGCGCCCGCATCGGGTGCGAGATCGACCAGACGCCCGAGGAGCGGCACCAGGTGACACGCAAGCTCGGCGCATTCAAGACCTCGATGCTGCAGGACGTCGAAGCGGGCCGCCCTCTGGAGATCGACGCGCTGCTCGGCACCGTTCGCGAGATCGGCCAGCACCTAGCGATGCCCACGCCGAACCTGGACGCCTTGCTCGGCCTGGTCGGGCTGATGGCGCGCGTTCGCGGCCTGGCGGCCTGAGCGGCAGTCGCTCTCGCGACGCACCGGGCCTCATGGACCGCTCATGGCCGCACGAGGCACCGCGACTGCCAACACCAGGAAGGGCGGCGGCCACAAACAACCGCCAGAAAACTACTACGAGGCCACGTCCGGCCCGCGTCCGCAGCGCCCATCGCTACGGTCCGCTTTGGACGCGCGCGTCTGCGTCATCGGCGCGGGATTTGCGGGCCTGGCCACTGCCCTGGGACTTCTCGAACGCGGCGTGCGTGACGTGGTGGTGCTGGAGGCCGAGCGCGTAGGGTTCGGCGCGTCCGGCCGCAACGGCGGCTTCGTCCTCGGCGGGTACAGCCTGGGCGCCGGCGAACTGGCGGATCGCGTCGGCGCCTTTCGGGCCCGTGCACTCCACGCGTTGACGCGGCAGGCCGTCGACCTGATGCGCCGCCGCATCGTGCGTCATGCCATCGACTGCGACCTCGTGGAAGGCGGCGCACTGCTCGTCAACTGGTTCGACGATGACGCCATGCTGCGGCGCGAGCAACAGCTGCTGGACGAGGTCTACGGCGTGCAGGGGCGCTTCATCGAACGGGCCCGGCTGCCCGACTGGGTCGTCAGCGAGCGCTATTCGGCGGGCTTGCTCGAACCCGACGCCTTCCACTTTCATCCGCTCAAGTACGCGCTCGGCGAGGCGGCCGCCATCGAGAGCCTCGGCGGCAGGGTGTTCGAGGATTCGCCGGTGACCGCGGTCACGCCGGATCGCATCGGGCACCGCGTTAAAACCGCCCATGGCAGCGTGCATGCACAGCACGTGGTGATCGCCGCGGGCGGCTACATCGGCAGGCTCGTCCCGGCCCTGTCGCGCGCGGCGCTCCCCATCGCCACCTATGTGATCGCCACTGAACCGCTCGGCGATGAGCTGCGCAGGCTGATCCCATCGAACGCCGCGATCTACGACACGAGGTTCGCGTTCGACTACTACCGGCGACTCAACGATACGCGCCTGCTGTGGGGCGGTCGCATTTCGGTGCGCGAACGTGCCCCTCGGGAAATCGCACGACTGCTGCGCCAGGACATGCTCAAGGTCTTTCCGTCGCTCGAGAACGCGCGCGTGGAATACGCGTGGGCTGGATTGATGAGCTATGCGCGCCACAAGATGCCGCAGATCGGCCGACTGTCCGACGGCTGCTGGCATGCGCTGGGTTTCGGCGGGCACGGCGTCGCACCGACGACGGCTGCCGGTGAACTGCTTGCGGCGGCCATCGCCGAGGGCGAACCGCTTCCCGATGGGCTCGATCGCTTCGGCCTGCCGCGCAGCCACGGCGTCGCCGGGCTGGCCGCTGCCCAGGCGGCCTACACCTGGATGCAGATCAAGGACCGCTGGAAGGATCGCCGCGCCGCAAGAGCGCGCACTCCGGGATAATCGACCGATGCGACTTCGCTTCACCAAGATGCAGGGCGCGGGCAACGACTTCGTCGTGCTTGACGCGACCCAAGCGCCGATCGACCTCAGCCCCGAGCAATACCGCCGTCTGGGCGACCGGCGCTTCGGCGTCGGTGCCGACCAGATCCTGCTCGTCGAGCGCAGCCAGACGCCGGGTGTCGACTTCCGCTACCGCATCTTCAACAACAGCGGCGACGAGGTCGAGCAGTGCGGCAACGGCGCACGCTGCTTCGTGCGATTCGTTCGCGACAAGGGCCTGTCCGACAAGGACGCGATCCGCGTCGAGACGATGAACACCTTGCTTGAACTTCGCCTGCAGCCCGACGGCCGCGTCACCGTCGACATGGGCGCGCCGGTGTTCGCCCATGACGCCATCCCGTTCGATGGCTCGGGCCTTGCCCCGCGCACCGTCGGCGACTTCCAGGAGTGGCCGCTCGACCTGGGCGACTATGCCGCCTGGGTGTCGGTGCTGTCGATGGGCAACCCGCATGCCGTGCAGGTGGTGGCCGATGTCGACACGGCGCTGGTCGCCCAGCAGGGTCCGGCCATCGAGAGCCACACCCGCTTTCCGCGGCGCGTCAACGCCGGGTTCATGCAGGTCGTGACTCGCGACCACATCCGATTGCGAGTGCACGAGCGCGGCGCCGGCGAGACGCTGGCGTGCGGCACCGGCGCCTGCGCAGCGGTCGTGACCGGCCGGCGGCTCGGTCTGCTCGACGCGCGCGTGAACGTCGACACCCATGGCGGTCGCCTCACGATCGAATGGCCCGGAGGCACGAGCCCGGTGCTGATGACCGGGCCCGCCCAAACCGTATTTGAAGGGGAGATCGAACTGTGAACACCGCCGATGGAATCCAGGGCATCACCGAGCATGACATTGCCAACTACCTGGCCAACACGCCGGGCTTCTTCGAGCGGCACGCCGAACTGCTCGGCGCCATCCAGCTCACCAGCCCGCACGGCCAGCGAGCCGTCTCGCTGCAGGAGCGCCAGATGGAAATGCTGCGCGAGAAGATCAAGGGACTCGAGCAGAAGGTGATGGAGATGATCCGCCACGGCCAGGAGAACGTGGTCATCGCCGACCGGCTGCACCGCTTCACGCGCGCCGTCATGCTCACGGCCAATCCCGCCGAGCTGCCCGGTGTGCTGGTCGATGAGCTGATGCACCAGTTCATGATTCCGCAGGCCGGCATCCGCCTGTGGGGCGCCGCGCCGGCATTTGCCTCGATGCCTTTCGCGAAATCGGTGAGCGACGACGCCAAGAGCTTCACGTCGAGCCTGACGCAGCCGTATTGCGGCGTCAACTCCGGCTTCGAGGCGGCTCGCTGGCTTGACGAGCCCGCCTCGGTGATGTCACTCGCGCTGATCCCGTTGCGGGAAGGCAGCGGCGGACGCCTTCGGCATGCTCGTGCTGGCGTCGCCCGATCCCACGCGCTATGCCGCGGACATGGGCACGGACTTTCTCGTGCGCATCGGCGAGATCGCCAGCGCGGGCCTTGCGCGTCTGCTGCCACCGGCACCTGAGCACCATGTCGGAGTCGATGGGCCCGCACGACGACATCATCCGTCACCTCACCTGGCTTCGGGTCGAGCGGCGCCTCGCGTCACGCACCTGCACGCTGTACGAACAGGCCTTCGCGACCTTGCAACGCCATGTCGAGGATGCGCGCCTCAGTGTGCGCGACGTGCAGCCTCACCACGTGCGACGCTGGGCCGGACTGCTGCATCGCCAGGGCCTCGCGCCGCGCAGCATCGCGCTGGTGCTCTCGGCGTGGAGAGGCCTTTACCGCTGGCTCGGCCGCGAAGGCCTGGTCAGCTCGAACCCGGTCGACGGCATTCGTGCGCCCAAGATGGCCAAGCCGTTGCCCAAGGCCTTGTCGGTCGATCATGCGGTGGCGCTCGCGGAGCCGGCGCAGGCCGATGACAGCGCGCCGCCGCTGTCGGCACGCGACCAGTGCATCGTCGAACTTCTGTATGGCTGCGGACTGCGCGTGGGCGAACTGGTGGGACTGGACCTGCGCGCAGGTGCAGCATCCGCCGGTTGGATCGACGCTGCAGACGCGACGGCCCATGTCTTCGGCAAGGGCAGCAAGCGGCGAAGCGTCCCGGTGGGGCCACCGGCGTTGATCGCCCTGGCGGCATGGCTGGACCAGCGCCACAGCCTGGCCCTGCCGGGCGAAGCAGCGCTGTTCGTCGGCCGAAGCGGAACGCGGCTGAGCGCAAGCCAGGTGCGTTCCAGGCTGAAGCGGCGTGCGCTGCTCGCAGGGCTGCCCACCCACGTGCATCCGCACATGCTGCGGCACTCGTTCGCGTCGCATCTGCTGCAATCCAGCGGAGACCTTCGCGCGGTGCAAGAACTGCTCGGCCACGCGAACATCGCGACCACACAGGTCTACACGCAGCTCGACTTCGGCCATCTGTCCAAGGTGTACGACGCCGCGCATCCACGGGCGAAGCGGCGTGGCTGAAGCCCTCCCCATCGCCGTGCCCTCGCCCACATCGCCATGAAAGTCGTCCGCCTGCGCGAGGGCAAGGAGCGCTCGCTGTTGAGGCGTCATCCATGGGTCTTCGAGGGGAGCATCGCGCGCGGTCGAGCGGACAGCGGCGAGACGGTCCGCGTGGAGGCGCATGACGGACGCTTCCTCGCCTGGGGCGCCTACAGCCCGACTTCGATGATCCGGGTGCGGGCCTGGAGCTTCGACGAGGCCGAGCGCATCGACGAAGCATTCTTCGTTCGGCGCGTTGCACACGCTCTGGCGATTCGCGGGCGAATGCCGATCGTCAGCGACGGGCTTCGACTCATCCACGGCGAGGCCGACGGCCTGCCGGGCGTGGTCGTGGACCGCTATGGCGACGTCCTCAGCGCGCAATTTCTCGCTGCAGGCGCCGAACGATGGAAGGTGACTCTGGCCGACACACTGCTGAAGGCCACAGGCCTGGATCGCCTCTATGAACGAAGCGATGCAAGCGTGCGCGGACTGGAGGGACTGCCGGAGGTCAAAGGTTGGTTGCGCGGCGACGGCCCTGCCGAAGTCATCATTCGCGAGCACGACTGGCGATTCACGGTCGACGTGGCCGAAGGACACAAGACGGGCTTCTACCTCGACCAGCGAGACAACCGCAAGCTGTTTGCCGACGCGGTGCGGCAATTCGGCGTGCACCGCGTACTCAACTGCTTCAGCTACACCGGCGGCTTCAGCATGGCGGCCCTCGCCGGCGGTGCGCAGGAGGTCGTCAGCGTGGACTCCTCGGCGCCTGCGCTCGAGCGCGCCGCAGCGCACGCGGTTCTCAATGGGTTCGACACGTCGAGACATGTCACGCTCGACGCCGACGTGAACCAGACGCTGCGCCGCGGCATCGAGCGCGGCGACACCTACGACGCCATCGTGCTCGATCCGCCCAAGTTCGCGCCCACGGCCGCCTACGCTGAACGCGCAGCGCGCGCCTACAAGGACATCAATCGACTCGCCTTCAAGTTGCTGGCGCCGGGCGGACTGTTGTTCACCTTTTCGTGCTCGGGCGGCATCAGCGCCGATCTGTTCCACAAGATCGTCGCCGGCGCGGGGCTCGATGCCGGCGTGGATGGCTTCTTCTATGCCCGCGTCGGTGCGGCGCCCGACCACCCGATGACAGTGACCTTTCCCGAAGCTGAGTACCTCAAGGGACTGCTCATCATCAAGCGCTGAAGCACGGCCCGCCGAGCTGGGGGCGCATGCCGCAGAGCACGCGCATCACACTGCTCGACTTGCGCTCTCGCGAGGCGCCGCCGACGCGGGCAGCGGCACTCGGGTGTCGAACTTCGCACGGCGCACGCTGAAATAGCTCTTCACGTTGCGCACATTCGCGTCCTGCGTGAACAGCCGCTCGACCACCGCGTTCCACGCCGGCATGTCGGCCACATGGAGCACGAGCATGAAATCGGGCCCCGGCGACACCCGGTGGCACTGCTGCACCGCCGTCTCGGCCACCGCTCGCTGCTCGAATGCCGCGAGGTATTCGGCGCCCTGCCGATCGAGCACGACTTCGGCGAAGACGGTCAGTCCCGCGCCCATTCGCTCGATCGACAGGATCGCCACCCGCCGCTCGATCACGCCAGCATCCAGAAGGCGCTTGACCCGACGCAGACAGGTCGCCGCGGACGTGTGCGCCGCTTGCGCGAGCGCGAGATTGGACAGGGAAGCGTCGTGCTGAAGCAACTCGAGGATGCGCAAGTCCACCGAATCGAGGGGGGTCGGACTGATTGAATCTTCCATAACTGATGGAAAAGCTGAATTATCACTCACCATGTGAGGCCTATTGGCAGAAATACTTCAGAGTGATGCAATTTTTGAATCCTTTGATCATACCGCCAGCCCTAGGATCTGCCCATTCCCACTCAGATCAAGGCGACACCATGTGCGGCATCGTCGGCGCAGTCAGCACCCGCAACATCGTTCCGATCCTCATCGAGGGTCTGAAGCGTCTGGAGTACCGTGGCTACGACTCCTGCGGCGTGGCGGTTCATCAAGACGGCGAATTGCGGCGCGCGCGCAGCACGGCCAGGGTGGCGGAACTGGAGGCGAACGTCGACAGCGAGCATGTCCAGGGAGGCACCGGGATTGCGCACACGCGCTGGGCCACGCACGGTGCGCCGGCTGTTCACAACGCCCATCCGCATTTCTCCCACGGCCCCACGCCGCGCGGCGAGAAGACAAAAGACGCCGCCATCACACGCGGCCGCATCGCCCTGGTCCACAACGGCATCATCGAGAACCATGACGACCTGCGCGCCGAACTCACCGAGCGGGGTTACCGCTTCGACAGCCAGACCGACACCGAAGTCATCGCCCACCTGGTCGACCAGCTCTACGAGGGCGATCTCCTTGAAGCCGTGCAACGGGCCACGATGCGCTTGCGCGGCGCCTATGCGATCGCGGTCTTCTGCCGCGACGAGCCGCATCGCGTCATCGGTGCGCGCGAGGGTTCGCCGCTGGTGCTGGGCATCGGCACGGGCGACCGCGCAGGCGATCACTTCCTGGCTTCCGATGCGATGGCGCTGGCGGGCGTCACCGATCAGATCGTGTACCTGGAAGAGGGCGATGTGGTCGACCTTCAGCTCGGCAAGGTGTGGATCACCGAGCGCACGCCCGAAGGCCGCCACGTGCCGGTCGAGCGCCCGGCGCGCACTGTGCGCGCCTACTCGGGCGCGGCCGAGCTCGGGCCGTACCGGCACTACATGCAAAAGGAGATCTTCGAGCAGCCCAGGGCTATCGCAGACACGCTGGACGCCGTGACCAGCATTTCGCCGGAGCTCTTCGGCGACGGCGCCTATCGCGTGCTGAAGGACATCGACTCAGTGCTGATCCTTGCCTGCGGCACGAGCTTCTATGCCGGATCGACCGCAAAGTACTGGCTCGAGCGAATCGCCAAGATCCCGACCAACGTGGAGATCGCGAGCGAATACCGCTATCGCGACAGCGTGCCCAACCCGCGCACCCTGGTCGTGACCATCAGCCAGAGCGGAGAGACCGCCGATACCCTGGCCGCGCTCAAGCATGCACGCTCGCTGGGCATGAACCACACGCTGACTGTGTGCAACGTGCCCACCAGCGCGATGGTGCGCGAGTGCGAGCTCACCTTTCTCACCCGCGCCGGCGTCGAGATCGGCGTGGCGTCGACCAAGGCATTCACGACGCAGCTCGTCGGGCTGTTCCTGCTCACGTTGGCGCTGGCGCAAGTGCACGGCCGCCTCAGCGAGGAGGAGGAGGCCGAGCATCTCAAGGCGCTGCGCCACCTGCCGGTCGCCGTCCAGGCCGTGCTCGCGCTGGAGCCACAGGTCATCGCCTGGAGCGAAGAATTCGCGCGCAAGGAGCATGCGTTGTTCCTCGGCCGTGGCATGCACTATCCGATCGCGCTCGAAGGCGCGCTCAAGCTCAAGGAGATCAGCTACATCCACGCCGAGGCCTACCCGGCCGGCGAACTCAAACACGGGCCCCTGGCCCTGGTGACCGCCGAGATGCCGGTGGTGACCGTGGCGCCGAACGACACCTTGCTGGAAAAGCTGAAGAGCAACCTGCAGGAAGTCCGCGCCCGCGGCGGCGAACTGTTCGTGTTTGCGGACGGAGATTCCCGCATCGAGTCCAGCGACGGGATCCACGTCATCCGCATGCCCGAGCACTATGGCACCTTGTCGCCCATCCTTCACGTGGTGCCGCTGCAGCTTCTTGCCTATCACACGGCGTGCGCGCGCGGAACCGATGTCGACAAGCCCCGGAACCTGGCCAAGAGCGTGACCGTGGAGTGAGCGTCGGGGTCGACTCTTTCAGTCGCCTGTGTGCGGCCGGCGAAGTCTTTGCCGCGAAGAAATCAGATAGCACGACGTCGAGGGCCTTTCTGTGACAGCTTTCCGGAAGGTCAGGTTCGAGTCGCCCGCGCCATGCCATCGCTTGATCGGCGGCCCGGCGCGTCGCCCGCGTGAGGCATTGCCGGTCGATCCAGCCACCGTCTCAGCTTTGCGTACACGCGGGCATCGTCGAGCAAGTCCCAGTGGTTCGCCGATGTCACCACAAGCCGCCGCGCATGCGGCACATGCAGCGACAGCCGGGTATCTGCATGTTCGCCCAATGCGCTGGCCAGCGGCACCAACCCGTCGCCGACCGTGGCTGCATGAACGCCGGCGGGGTTGGACGTCTTGGTGGCGGCGACCAGGCAGCACCGCACGTCACGGGGCAGTGGGGTCGGCACACGATCGTCTTGCGTTTGCGCGTGTCGCTCGACATGCTGCTGCCAGTCGGCATCTTGCACGTTGCCGAAGCGCAGGTCGGTGATGCCCGCGCTGCGTGCCTGGCCCAGCCGAGCCAGCGGAGCGGCGTAGCGGCTGATGCCGAGCAGCGCCTCCGCGAGCCGTCCGGCCTGCTCCAGCGGTGCGCCGTGATGCGGCGTACCCAGGCACACGAGCGCCGTCAGCGTGCGCCGCCACGGCCGCCGTTCGCCAACATGGCAGGCGCTGCGTGCCACCAGTCCGCCCATGCTGTGGCCCACGATCACCAACTGCTGCACAGGCACTGGCCATCGCGCGACGAGGTCGTCGAGCAGCACGGAGAACGCACGCCCGTTATGCGAGACATGCAGGCCGCTGTTGTAGTGGAGGTAGATAGGCGTGAAGCCCGCGTCGCGCGCCAGGGCCTGGCCGTGGTCGTGACCGTTGCGCTCCCATTGCAGGTCGTTCATGGCCAGGCCGTGAACCAGCACCACGATGCGGCCAGTGGCACCAGGCGGGGGGACATTCAGCGCACGGCCTCCCGTGCGAAGTGCCATCGATATCGCCAACGGATTGCCGGTCGACGTGAGATGGTCGCCACACACGCCGTTCAACGCTGCCACGAAAGCTTCTCGTCGTGGCGTGGCATCCATGACGTCCGAGGGCACCATTGCCCAGAGGGCGTCGAGCCCGCGGCCTGCGAGCCGGGTGACGGACCGCACGCTGCGGTAGACGAAGCCGGTCACGCCCACCGGCTGCGCCGAAGGCATCAGCAGCCGCATGCCCGCCCGCTGGGCGATGGTGTGATGCATCGCCTCCACCACACCGACCGCGCCCACCACGCCGTCAGTGACCAGGCGCGTCAGCCCGCGCAGGTCATCCCCGCGCATCATCGAGTGCCGCGTGGCGGGTGGGATCGTGGATGCAGGCATGCACCGACTGTGCGGTGGCGGCAGCCGTCAGACAAGCGCTGCTTTAGTGGCAGCTCCCGCTTGTGCAGCCACGGCGCGAGAAAGACACCTTCAGGCGCACATCGTGTCGTCCATCCGCGCCGAAGCCATGCCTCATGAACCGCGCTTCAGCGCGTGGGCCGGCGCGCCGGCACGCCCGGCAGCATGGCCGACAGCACGCCGTCCTTGAGCACCACATGATGGAAGAGGGCGGCCACGGCGTGCAGCCCGGCGAGCCACATGATCGCGTCGCCCAGAAACTTGTGCACATCCCCCCAGTCGGCCCATTTCGCGATTGCCGACTCGGCGATGAATGGCATCCGGTCCACCCGCACGCCGCCCAGCAAGGTCAGCGGATGCCCTTCGCTGCCGAGGGCCAGGATGGCCGTGACCGGCAGCGCAAGGAGCAGCGCCCAGAGTCCGAAGTGGACAAGCTTCGATGACAGGTGCATCCATCCGGCCATCGCAAGCTTCGGCGCGGCCGGCCGCACTGCGAGCCAGACGAGACGCAGCAAGGTCAGCACGAACACGAGAACGCCGAGCGATTCATGCCACACGATGTCGCTGCGCGTGCCGGGGTCGACCCCCTGGTGCATGAGGCGCCCGAATCCACCGGGCCCGAGGATGAAGGCGATGGTCACGGCGATGGCCGTGGCCCAATGGAAGATGAGGCTGGGAACGTCGTAGCGCTTGGTGGGGTACAGGTTGGTAGACATGGGTTGCTGCAGAGTTTGAGCCACTATCGCGCGCCAGTGTTAACGAATCCTGATCGGGAGTTGCTGTCGTGTAAGCGGCCCGGATGTGCTTGCACTCGCGCCGGCAGCCGGGCGCTGCCCGGACCGCGCCATCCGGCGTGACGCGACATCGAGGGGATGGACTACCGCGCAGCCCTTCCTGCCGGACGGCTCATCGTCTGCTCGGCCACACTGATGCACTGGCGGATGTGCTGCTCGCATACATACTTCAGCGCCGTGAAGGTCAGCGCGGCAGAGAGTCCCTGTCCGGCGACCGGCACATATTTGGCCACCTGCTGCGTCGACAGGCGCACGCCCACCTTTCGAAGCAGTGTCAGCACCATGTCGCGCGTCACCAGCCGCCCGAACACGACTGCACCGGCCGCCGATATGGCCTTGTAGGCGGCGACACGGCGGTCGGGCGCGAGCCGTTCGATCTGCGCGGGCGTGAGGCCGAACGCCTCGTTGATCTCCGGCAGGATCTTGACGAGCACGGCAATGTCGGTGAGCCAGTCCACGCCGGGCAGCGGCACCGCCGAAACGCAGGCGGCAAGCATCGCGCGCTTGTTGACCAGACGCCGGCATCGCCGCGTGACCACGTCGACTTCGTCGGGCGTCGAGGGGATCACCACCCATGGACTGAGGGCGCTGCTCATCGGTGTCGATACCCCGCCATGGCTAGAAGGCCTCACGCGAGCGTGACGCAGCTTGCCCCAGCAGCGCGCTCTTGAGTTGCGCATCCGCGGGCGAACGGCCCAACCAGATCTTCATCATCGCGTTGAAGAACTCCAGCCCGGGAATCGGCGCGGCAGCCGGCTTGCCGTTGACGAGGATGGTCGACCCCACGCCGGGCACATAGTCGATCGAAAAGCTCTCGCCGCTCGTCAGTTGCTTGCGCTGCGAAAAGATCTCGCCCATCTTGATCACCGCAGGGATCAGTCTGCCGAACTCGCCCGACGAGATGTTGTCCTCGAGACCCTTGGTGAACAGGCGGCCGAGCTTGTCGGCGTCGATGTCGCGCAGCATGACGACATGCATCCGCCGCGGTCCATGTGCGTTCAGCACGGCATCGGTGGTGGCGGCATGCCCGTCGAGATACAGCCCGGCGGCATAGACCTTGAAGATGGCCTTGTAGCGCACACCCGCCCCGTTGAGCTGCAAGGAGGTGCCGGCCACCACGGCGGACGGATCGAAGCGCACACCGCCCACCTCAACCGCGCTGCCTGGAGCCACTTCGGCGAGCACGGCCATGGGAAAAGCAAGGCTGGCAGCCGCCAGCGAGATCAAGGCAAGTCGACGATTCACGATGTTCCTCTGAAGGCAAGCGGGGTTCCCGGTTGCAGTGAAAAGGTGACGGAGTGTGTCTTCGCACGACCGTGCGAGTCGAGTAAGGAATTCACGCCGTGCAGGGGCCTCGACATGGGCTTCCAATGCGCCTGCGCGGTCAGAGCGAACAATGCGTCGCCAATGGCCCGCTGAACGCGCAGACACCGGCCTGCGGCTACCATTCCGAGCGACCAGCCCCGGGAGCCCGTGATGCGAATGGACGGCCAGCAAGAGAGCGACAACGTCGAAGACGTGCGAGGCAGCGGCGGCGGCTTCGGGTTCGGTGGCGGCCGCACGGTCGGCATCGGCACGGTCGTGATCGCCCTGGTGGCGGGCTGGGCCTTCGGCATCAACCCGCTGACGGTGCTGAGCCTGCTCAGCGGCGGCGGGGGCGCGCCGGTGGCGTCGCAAGGCAGCGCCCAGCACGCGCCTGCGCCGCCGTCCGCCGACGCGCAGGCCCGCTTCGTCTCACAGGTCCTTCGCAGCACGGAAGATGTCTGGACCGACGTGTTTCGCGCAGCCGGCAAGACCTACGAAAAACCGAGGCTGCGCCTGTTCAGCGGCAGCTATCCCACGGCCTGCGGAATGGGGCAGGCAGCGATGGGCCCGTTCTATTGCCCCGGCGACCGCATCGTCTATCTCGACATGAGCTTCTTTCGGGTCATGCAGTCGCAACTCGGTGCGCCCGGCCAGTTCGCGCAGGCCTATGTGGTCGGGCACGAGGTCGGGCACCACGTGCAGAACCTCCTCGGCATCAGCGGCAAGGTGGACGCCATGCGAGCGCATTCGGGGAAGGCGCAATCCAATGCATTGAGCGTGCGGCTCGAGTTGCAGGCCGACTGCTTTGCAGGCGTCTGGGCGAACCGGTCGCAGCAGGAACAAGGCTGGCGGCTGGAGCCGGGCGACATCGAGACGGCGCTGAACGCGGCCACGCAGATCGGCGACGACACGCTGCAGCGCAAGTCGCAGGGCGAAGTGGTGCCCGAGACCTTCACGCACGGCACGAGCGCACAGCGCGTGCAGTGGTTCAAGCGTGGCGTGCAAGGCGGCGACCCGAACCAGTGCGACACGTTCGCCGCGGCCTCGCCGGGTCACTGATTCGCGCCTGGACGACGGCCGAACACTACCCGGCTCGCAACCGAACGGCTCAGGCCACCTTCTCCTGCGCAGCCCGCACCTCCGCCCTCACCTGTTCGGTCAATTCCGCCTTCCATTGCGCGAACTCGCGCGAAGTCTTGATCGAATAGTGCCTCGGGTGCGGCATGTCGACCGTGCGGTCGAGCTTGATCCGCCCCGGCCGTGCGCTCATCACCACGACGCGGCTGCCCATGAAGACCGCCTCGTCGATGTCGTGCGTGACGAACAGCACCGTCTTTCGCTCGGCCTCCCAGATGCCCAGGAGCAGTTCCTGCATGAGTTCGCGCGTCTGGTGGTCGAGCGCGCCGAAGGGCTCGTCCATGAGCAGCATGCGCGGGCCGTTGGCCAGCGCCCGGGCGATCGCGGTGCGCTGCTGCATCCCGCCCGACAGCTGCCTCGGGTAGTGGTGCTCGAAGCCGCGCAAGCCGACCTTGGCGATGAAGGCATCGGCGATCTCCAGCTGCTGAGCGCGCGGCAGTGCGCGCTCGACCAGCCCGAAGCACACGTTCTCGCGCACCGTGAGCCAGGGGAACAAGGTGTAGCTCTGGAACACCATGCCGCGGTCGGCGCCGGGGCCATCGATGCGACGCCCGTCGAGCAGCACCTCGCCCGCCGTGGGACGGTCCAGCCCGGCCACGATGCGAAGCAGCGTGCTCTTGCCGCAGCCGCTGGGCCCGAGGATGGTGATGAAGTCGTTCTCGGCCACGTCGAGGTCGGTGGCCTGCAGTGCCAGGGTGGTGTCGAAGCGACGCTCGACGCCGCGCACGTGGAGGATGGTGCCCATGATGATCAGCGCCCCAGTTGCGCCCACGGAAACAGGCGCCGGTTCATCCACTTGAATGCGAAGTCGGACACCAGCCCGATCAGCCCGATGACGATGATCCCGAAGATGATCTGGTCGGTCGCCAGAAGCGCCTGGCTGTCGGTGATCATGTGTCCGATGCCGCTGGAAGCGCCGATCAGCTCGGCGACGATCACGTAGGTCCAGGCCCAGCCCAGCACCATGCGCAGCGTCTCGGCGATCTCGGGCGCAGCACCGGGAAGCAGCACGCGCCGGATCAGGCTGCTGTCGCTGCTGCCGAGCGTGTAGGCGGCCTCGACGAGGTCGCGGCGCGTATTGCCCACGGTCACCGCGATCATCAGCACCAGTTGAAAGAAGCTGCCGATGAAGATCACCGCCAGCTTCTGCGCCTCGCCGATGCCTGCCCACAGGATGAGCAGCGGAATGAACGCAGAGGCGGGCAGGTAGCGCGCAAAGCTGACGAAGGGCTCGAAGAAAGCCTCGATCGGCTTGTAGGCGCCCATGGCCACGCCCAGCGGCATGGCCAGGAGCGCGGCGATCAGGAAGCCGCCCAGCACGCGCCACACGGTCATGCCCACGTCGTGTGCGAAGCCATATTCGGCCACGAGGCGCCAGCCGCTCGCCAGCATGGTCAGGGGATCGGCCAGGAAGGTCTTCGGCACCAGCCCACCGAACGTGATGGCGCTCCATGCGGCGAAGAACAGCACGAAGAAGCCGACGCCGAGCGCGACGCGCGTACCGGGCGCAACAGGCGTGAGCGGCTTCATGCGCCATGCACTTCGCCGCGCGGGCCGCGCCGGCGTGTCGGCAGCGGGCGCCGCCACGCCGATGGACGGTGTCGAGTTCATCGCCGCCTCACTGGATGAATCGCGTGTCGGCCAGGTGGCCGAGGTCGGGGACTGGCGGATGATGCCCGATTCGAGCAGCAGCTCGGCGGCGTCCTTGCTGAACGCCGCGTGTTCGCCGGCAAAGAAGGTCTTGTTCGCCGCGCGATCCTGCCAGCGCAGGTACTTCTGCGAGGCTTCGAACTGATCCGCGCTCTGCTTCACGTCGGCGCCCATGACGGCAAAGCTCTTCTTCGGGTCCTTCCTGATGAGGTCCAGGGCGTCGAAGTAGCCGTCGGCCAGGGCCTTGGCCGCCTGCGGATGCTCGGCGAGGAACTTCGGCGTGCAGCCGAAGGTGTCCATCACGACCGGGTAGTCGAGGGTGGTGGCGATGATCTTTGCCGCTTCGGGCTTGGCGCGCACGGCGCCGAGATAGGGCTCGTAGGTCATGCCTGCGTCCACGTCGCCGCTGCCGGCCAGGAAGAGGTTGGCCGCGGCCTGCGGCTCGAGGTTGACGATCTTCACGTCCTTGAGCGAGAGGCCGTTCTTCTTCAGCATCCACGCGAGCGTGAAGTACGGCGCGGTGCCCGGCGCGCTGGCCGCGACCGTCTTGCCCTTCAGGTCGGCGATCTTCGTGATGCCCGGCTTGGCCACCATGCCGTCGGCCCCGTAGCTCTTGTCCAGTTGGAAGATCTGCGTCGTGGCCACGCCGTTGGCGTTCCAGACGATCCAGGTCTCGACCGTCGTGGCAGCGCATTGCACGTCGCCCGAGGCGATGGCGAGGTGGCGGTCCTTCTGCGGGATCTTCTTGATCGTCACGTCCACGCCATGCTTCTTGAACAGGCCGGCCTCCTTGGCCAGCGTCAGCGGCGCGAAGCCCGTCCAGCCGGAGATCGCGATGGTGACTGGGGTGTCCGCGGCCTGCACCAAGGTGCAGGCCAGCAGGGCGGCGAGAGCGCAGGTTGCGGCAACGGTTTTCTTCATGAGGGCTCCTGGGAACGGGTGGGAAAGAATTCAGGCCGGAATCCACAGCGCCGGCAAGCCGTCGAGGCTGCGCAGCACACGTGCCAGCGACCCGTCGGCGACCAGTTCGGTGGCGCGCTCGATGTCGGGCGCGAGGTAGCGGTCGCGCGCGATCGACGGGCACACGGCGCGCAGCTGTCCATGTACGGTCTCCAGCGCAGGCGAGCTCGTGAGCGGCCGCAGGAATTCGACGCCCTGCGCCGCGGCGAGCAGTTCGATGCCGAGGATGTGCGCCGTGTTGGCGATCATCGGCTGCAGCCTGCGCGCGGCGAACGTGGCCATGCTCACATGGTCTTCCTGGTTGGCCGAGGTGGGCAGCGAATCGACGCTGGCCGGGTGGGCCATCGACTTGTTCTCGCTGGCCAGCGACGCGGCCGTGACATGCGCAATCATGAAGCCGCTGTTGAGCCCAGGTTCTTCGGTAAGGAACGGCGGCAGCCGCGAGACGCCGGCATCGATCAGCATCGCGATGCGCCGCTCGGCAATGGCACCCACCTCGGCAATGGCCACCGCCATCGCGTCGCAGGCGAGCGCCACGGGCTCGGCGTGGAAGTTGCCGCCGGAGATCATCACGCCGTCGCCTGCGCTGTCGGGGAACACGAGCGGGTTGTCGGTGACGGCGTTGGCTTCGCGCACGAGCACGAGCGCGGCATGCCGAAGCTGGTCGAGGCAGGCCCCCACGACTTGCGGCTGGCAGCGCAGCGAATACGGGTCCTGCACGCGGTCGTCGCCTTCGCGATGCGATGCCCTGATCGCCGAGCCGGCGAGCAGCGAACGGTAGTAGCGCGCGACATCGATCTGGCCGGGCTGGCCGCGCAGCGCGTGGATGCGCGGGTCGAAGGGGCCATCGCTGCCGCGCGCGGCGTCCACCGTGAGCGCGCCCACCACGAGGGCCGCTTCGAGCACGGGCTCGAAGCGCAGCAATGCGTGCAGTGCGAGCGCCGCGGACGTCTGCGTGCCGTTGATCAGCGCAAGGCCTTCCTTGGCCTGCAGCACGAGCGGCTTCAGTCCCGCCTCGCGCAACGCACCGAGCGCCGGCACGCGGCGTCCCTGCACGAGCATCTCGCCCTCGCCCATCAGCGCGAGCGTCATGTGCGCGAGCGGCGCCAGGTCGCCCGAGGCGCCGACCGAACCCTGCGAAGGCACATAGGGCACCAGGCCTGCGTTGTGCACGCGCAGCAGCAGGTCGATCACGCCTGGGCGCACGCCGGAATGCCCGCGTGCCAGGCTCGCGGCCTTGAGCGCGAGCATCAGCCGCACCACGGCAGGCGCGAGCGGCTCGCCGACGCCCACGCTGTGGGAGCGGATGAGATTGCGCTGCAGCGTGTCGAGATCGGCCTGGCTGATGCGCGTGGAGGCGAGCTTGCCGAAGCCGGTGTTGACGCCGTAGACCGGTGCATCGCCTTCGGCCGCGGCGCGCACGACGGCCGCGCCCGCGGCGATGACTGCATCGGCGGCAGGATCGATGGTCAGCGTGACGCCACCGGCGTGGATGGCCTGCAGATCGTCGAGCGTCAGGACGCCCGGAACCAGCGTGAGTCCGGGCATGTCAGGACTTTCCCTCGCTGTTCGAACGCAGCATCGGCAAGTTCAACCCATGCTCCCGGGCGCATTGCACCGCCTCGTCGTAGCCGGCATCCGCGTGCCGCATCACGCCGCTGGCCGGGTCGTTCCAGAGCACGCGTTCGATGCGCCGTGCCGCCGCGTCGGTGCCGTCGCACACGATCACCACGCCGGCATGCTGCGAGTAGCCCATGCCGACCCCGCCGCCGTGATGCAGGCTCACCCAGGTGGCGCCGCCTGCCGTGTTGAGCAGCGCGTTCAGCAGCGGCCAGTCGGATACCGCATCGCTGCCGTCCTTCATGGATTCGGTCTCGCGGTTGGGGCTGGCCACCGACCCGCTGTCGAGGTGATCGCGGCCGATCACGATGGGTGCCTTCAGTTCGCCGGATTTCACCATCTCGTTGAACGCGAGCCCTGCGCGGTGCCGCTCGCCCAGGCCGATCCAGCAGATGCGTGCGGGCAGCCCCTGGAAGGCGATGCGCTCGCCGGCCATGTCGAGCCAGCGGTGAAGGTGCGCGTCTTGCGGAAACAGCTCCTTCAGCTTGGCGTCGGTCTTGCGGATGTCCTGCGGATCGCCCGACAGCGCGACCCAGCGGAACGGCCCCTTTCCGCGGCAGAACAGCGGCCGCACGTAGGCGGGCACGAAGCCGGGGAAGCCGAATGCGTTCTTCACGCCGGCATCGAAGGCGACCTGCCGGATGTTGTTGCCGTAGTCGACCGTGGGGACGCCCATGGCCTGGAACTCGAGCATGGCCTGCACATGCACTGCACAGCCCGCGGCGGCGGCGGCGCGAAGCGCGTCGTGTTGCGAGGCGTCGGACTGGGCGGCGCGCCAGCGCTCGATCGTCCAGCCCGGCGGCAGGTAGCCATTGACGAGATCGTGCGCGCTGGTCTGGTCGGTCACCAGATCGGGCTTCATGCCGCCGGCCTTGCCACGCCGCACGAGTTCGGGCAGGACATCCGCCGCATTGCCGAGCAGGCCGACCGAGACGGCCCGTCCGGCTGCGGTGTAGCGGGCGATGCGGGCCAGCGCGTCGTCGAGGTCGGCGGCCTGCTCGTCGAGGTAGCGCGAACGCAGCCGGAAGTCGATGCGCGACTGCTGGCACTCGATGTTCAGCGAGCACGCACCGGCAAAGCTCGCCGCCAGCGGCTGCGCGCCGCCCATGCCGCCCAGGCCCGCAGTGAGGATCCAGCGGCCCGCCAGGCTGCCGCCGTAGTGCTGGCGGCCGGCTTCGGCAAAGGTCTCGTACGTGCCCTGCACGATGCCCTGGCTGCCGATGTAGATCCAGCTGCCCGCCGTCATCTGGCCGTACATCATGAGGCCCTTGCGGTCGAGCTCGTCGAAATGCTCCCAGGTGGCCCACTTGGGCACGAGGTTGGAGTTGGCGATCAGCACGCGCGGCGCATCGACATGCGTGCGGAACACTCCCACCGGCTTGCCCGACTGCACCAGCAGCGTTTCGTCCTCGCCGAGCCGCCGCAGCGCATCCAGGATGGCCTCGAAGCACTCCCAGTTGCGCGCGGCCTTGCCGATGCCGCCGTAGACGACCAGCGCGTCGGGGTTCTCGGCCACCTCGGGATCGAGGTTGTTCTGGATCATGCGGTAGGCGGCTTCGATCAGCCAGTTGCGGCAGCTGAGGCGGTCTCCCCGCGGCGCACGCACGGGGTGCGGCCGGGCGAGCTGGCGTTGATGGGAAAGGTCGGTCATCGCGGGCCTTGCGGACAGGTGTCTGGAATGGCGGCAACTTTAGTTGTCTAGACAAGCACAGGCAAGCAAGAACCGATGCGGGTTTTCCCGGGGGCGGGAGGATCGCACCCAAACTTGTCTAGACAGGCATGTGCAACTAACATCCACGCATGGAGATCGCACCCCCCGCCGCCGCGCCCTATGTGCGCGTCAAGCAGTGGCTGAAGTCGCAACTGTCGCAGGGTCGCTGGCCCCCTGGCGCGCTGATGCCTTCGGAGGCCGAGCTGGTGGCCCAGTTCGCCGTCAGCCGCATGACCGTCAACCGCGCGCTGCGCGAGCTGCAGACCGAGGGCCTGGTGGAACGCGTCCAGGGCGTGGGCACTTTCGCCGCGCAGCTCGGCCGCATCTCGTCCACGCTGACCATCCGTGACCTGCACGAGGAAATCGAGGCGCGCGGCCACAGGCACCATGCCGAAGTCCACATCACCCGCGAGGAGCGTGCGACCAAGCCGCTGGCGCGGCAGCTCGGGCTCGAGCCCGGCGCCCCGGTATTCCACTCGCTGATCGTGCACCACGACAACGGCGTCGCGCTGCAATGCGAAGACCGCTATGTCAATCCGTCCTGGGCGCCGGACTACCTGTCCGTCGACTTCACCCAGACCACGCCGACCAACTACCTGCTGCAGGTGGCGCCGCTGTGGGAGGCTCAATACACCATCGAGGCCAGCGCGCCCACCGAGCAGGAGGCGCGCCTGCTCGGCATCGGACGCGCCGAGCCCTGCCTGGTGGTGGTGCGTCGCACGGTCAGCCGAAGCGTGCCGATCACGCTGGCGCGGCTCGTGCACCCTGGCACGCGCTACCAGCTCGAAGGTCAATTCAGCCCGTGAACCGGGCGGTGTGCCGATGAACACGATCGAACCTCAAGCGAACCCGGTGCTGCGGCGCCTCGACGACGTCGCGCCGCAGGCCTGGAAGAACGGCGGAGGCCGTACTCGCGAGCTTTGCGTATGGTCCGCGGCCGGCGATGGCGGCAATCGAGGCGATTGGCAGGTGCGCCTGAGCGTGGCCGACATCGCCGAGGCCGGGCCCTTCTCGGCCTATCCCGGCGTGCAACGCTGGTTCGCGGTGCTCGACGGTGCGGGCGTGGAACTGCTCTTCGGACCGCAGCATCGCGTGCGGCATCGCTTCGGCGACGAGCCGATCGTCTTCGACGGCGCCAGACCACCGTTTGCGCGACTCCTCGACGGCCCGACACGGGACCTGAATCTCATGTTGCGCAACGCCGAGGGCATGCTGGCTCGCGTCGTGCCGGACGCCGGCGATTGGGCGCCCATGTCGCGTGTGGCAGGCCTGTTCAGCGCCGTGTCCGGCCGATGCCGGGCGGACGGTCGCACGATCGACGTCCCCGCGCACGCGCTGCTCTGGTTCGACCCTTCGCCGCAGCGGCTGGCGTTCGAGGCATCGGCGCCGGCGCCGGCGCCGGACACCGTCGGCTGGTGGATCGCGGCGACGCCCAGGGAGACCGCCCGATGAACACCTTGTGGCGCCATGCGCGCGTGGCCACGCTGACCGGGAGCAACCCCTACGGTCTCATCGAACGTGGCGCGATCGTCACGCACGCCGGCGAAATCACGTGGGTGGGCGACGAGGCGGCGATGCCCCTGTCCTTCGACATCGCCGAGGAACACGACCTGGGCGGCGCGCTCGTCACTCCGGGGCTGGTCGATGCGCACACGCACCTCGTCTACGGCGGCCAGCGCGCCCGGGAATTCGAGCAGCGCCTGCAGGGTGCGAGCTACGAGGACATCGCCCGCGCGGGCGGCGGCATCCGCTCGACCGTCATGGCCACGCGCCAGGCCAGCGACGAGGCCTTGTTCGAAAGCGCCCGCGAACGCGCGCTGGCCATGATGGCCGAGGGCGTCACGACGCTGGAAATCAAGTCAGGCTACGGTCTGTCCGCCGAGCACGAGGCGCGCTGCCTGCGCACCGCACGCCGCCTGGGCCGGGAACTGCCGGTCACCGTGCGCACGACCTGCCTCGCGGCACACGCGTTGCCGCCGGAGTTCCATGGCCGGCCGGACGACTACATCGACGCCGTGTGCACCTGGCTGCCGCGACTGCAGGCCGAAGGACTGGTCGATGCGGTGGACGCTTTCTGCGAGCGCATCGCCTTCAGCCCGGACCAGACGCGGCGGATCTTCGACGCCGCGCAGCGACTGGGCTTGCCGGTGAAGCTGCACGCGGAACAACTCTCCGACCAGGGCGGCGCGGCGCTCGCCGCCCGCTACGGCGCGTTGTCGTGCGACCACCTGGAATGGCTGTCGGACGCCGGCGTCGACGCCATGAAGAAGGCGGGCACGGTCGCGGTGCTGCTGCCCGGCGCCTTCTACTTCCTGCGCGAAACCCGGCTGCCCCCGATCGATGCACTGCGGGCGGCGGGCGTTCCGATGGCGGTGGCGACCGATCACAACCCCGGCTCGTCACCGGTCCTGTCGCCCTTGCTGATGCTCAACATGGCCTGCACGCTGATGCGCCTGACGCCCGAAGAGGCGCTGCGCGGTTTCACGCAGCATGGTGCCCACGCGCTCGGCCTTCACGATCGCGGCGTGCTGCGCGCGGGGCTGCGGGCGGATTTCGCCGTGTGGGGTATCGAGCATCCGAGCGAACTGTCGTACTGGATCGGCCGCAATCCCTGCCGCCGCGTGGTGATGGGCGGACGCGAGGTGTCCCGATGACCGAGATCTTCACGCTGCATCGCGGCCACCGGCCGCTGCTGCTGAGCCTGCCGCACGTCGGCACGCACCTTCCTGCGGAGCTGCGAACGCGGCTCGTGGAACCCGCGCTCGCCGTGCCCGACACCGACTGGCATCTCGAGCGCCTCTACGCGTTTGTCCGTGAGCTCGATGCCAGCCTCATCGTTCCGATTCACTCCCGCTACGTGATCGACCTCAATCGTCCGCCCGAGAACACGCCGATGTACCCGGGGGCCAACAATACCGGCCTCGTCCCGGCCCATTCGTTCGACGGCAAGGCGCTCTACAAGCCGGGCGCGGCGCCCGAGGACGCCGAGATCGAGAACCGCCGCGACACATACTGGCACCCGTATCACGACGCCCTGGCGGCCGAGCTCCAGCGCCTGCGCGACGAGCACGGCCACGTGGTGCTCTGGGACGGTCACAGCATCAAGTCATCGCTTCCGTGGCTGTTCGACGGTCGGCTGCCCGACCTGAACTTCGGCACCGCCGCAGGCGCGAGTTGCGCGCCGATGCTGCGCTCGGCACTGATGCGCATCCTCGAGTCGCAGGCCACGTTCAGCCATGTGACCGACGGCCGCTTCAAGGGTGGCTACATCACACGCCAGTACGGCCGGCCCGCCGACGGTGTGCATGCGGTGCAGCTGGAAATGTGCTGGTCGACCTACATGGCGCACGAAGAACCGCCCTATGCGCTGGACACGGCGCGTGCCGGGCAGATCATCCCCTTGCTTCACAGGCTGCTCGACACCTGCCTCGCATGGAAGCCGCATGATTGAACGACTGTGGGCGGCGCAGGCCTGGCTGCCGGGCGGCTGGCGCGAACGCGTACTGCTGGAGATCGGCGCGGACGGCCGCTGGACGCGCATCTCGCCCGATGTCGCGCCGCCAGCGGACGCACTGCGGGCCGACGGGCCGGTGCTGCCCTCGCTGGTCGATGCGCACAGCCATGCTTTCCAGCGCGCCTTCGCGGGCCTGGCCGAGCGGCGCGAAACCGAAGCCGACGATTTCTGGTCGTGGCGCGACCGCATGTACCGCGTGGCCCTGCGCATCACCCCAGCGCAGTTGCGCGCGGTGGCAGCGCAGCTGCACGTCGAATTGCTGCAGGGGGGATACACCCACGTCTGCGAATTCCATTACCTGCAGCACGACCGCGACGGCAGGCCGTACGCCGATCCGCTGGAGACGAGCTGGGCCATCGCCGACGCGGCCGAGGAATCGGGCATCGGACTGACCGTGCTTCCAGTGCTCTACGAGCGTGCCGGCTTCACGCAACCCACGTTGCGCGAAGACCAGCGCCGCTTCGCCGCCGATGCGCACGCCGTGGGGCAGGCGGCCGGCCGGCTGGGCGCGAGCGGGCGAGCGTTGCTGAATGCGGGCGTGGCCATCCATTCGCTGCGGGCGGCACGCGGGGCCTCGATCCATGAACTGCACCGTGGCGTCGCAGGGTGGGACGGACCGATCCACATCCATGTGGCCGAGCAGACCGCCGAAGTCGACGACTGCCTCGGCGCCACCGGCGCACGGCCCGTCGAATGGCTCGCGCGCGAAGGCCTTCTCGATGCACGCTGGCAGCTCGTGCATGCCACCCACGCGACGCAGGGCGAGATCGATGCCGTCGCGGCCGCCGGTGCCGCGGTCGTCATCTGCCCGAGCACCGAAGCCAATCTCGGCGACGGACTCCCGAACCTGCCGGCGTGGCTGGGCACCGGCGTGCCGGTGGGCATCGGCTCGGACAGTCACGTCACGCGCGACGCGCTCGAGGAACTGCGCTGGCTCGACTACGGCCAGCGCCTCGGTCTGCGCCGGCGCAACGTAGCGGCAGCGCCGCACGCGGGCCAGCCGTCCACCGCTGCACGCCTGTTCGACGAGGCCGTGCGCGCGGGCGCAAGAGCTGCAGGCAAAGCGGCATGGGGACTGGTGCCGGGCGCGCGCGCCGACGCCCTCGTCGCCGATCCGCAGGCCGGATGCCTGCTGGGCATTCCAGCGGCGCGAACACTCGATGCGCTGGTGTTTTCGAGTCCGTCGCGACCTTGGCGCGACGTGATGGTCGCCGGGCGTTGGGTCCTGAAGGACCATCGCCACGCCGACGCCGCCGGCATTGCCGACCGCTTCTCGGCCGCGATGAGCGAACTCTGGGCAGACGGCTGATCCGACATCTCCCGGCGCCGCAGGCGCCCGCGGCAGTCACGCCGGCGCCGTCTGCGCGCCCGCGTGCCCTGGCGCGCTATGCCGGGCGCTTCATTCGGAACAGCGCCTCGGCGCGGATCTCGAAGTAGTCGGCCGCGCCGCCACCACGCAGCACGGGCTGGGCTGCTGCGGTGTCGTAGATGCCGTTGACCAGCAACCGACGCGCGATGTGCACGGCGACCACTTCGCCGAGGACCAGCCAGGTCTGCACGGCCTGGCCATCCAGGCCATGGAGCTGCACGATCTGCGTCACCTTGCACTCGAAATTGACCGGACTCTCGGCCACGCGGTTTGCCGTGATGCGGCTGCACGCCACGGGCGTGAGTCCGGCCAGTTCGAATTCGTCGACCTCGGGCGGCACGGTGGCGCTCGTCTCGTTCATGCGCTGCGCCAGCGGCATCGTGACCAGGTTCCATGCGAATTCGCCGGTGGCCTGTGCGTTGCGCACGCTGTCCTTGTACCCGAGGCTCGCGAACCCGACGATGGGAGGCACGTAGTTGAACGCGTTGAAGAAACTGTACGGCGCGAGGTTGCGCCGGCCGGCGCCGTCGTGCGTGGACACCCAGCCGATCGGCCGCGGGCCGACGATGGAATTGAACGGATCGTGCGTCAGCCCGTGACCGTGTCGCGGTTCGTAGAAATGGACGTCGTCGTCTGCGAAGGTCATGTGATGGCCAGTCGATGGCCTGGCGATGGTGGCGGCCAGGTGACTTTAGCAGCCGACCGCCCGTCAATCGGGTTCGCCTCCATCGGCGAGCGTCGCCACCTCGGGTCGATCCCTATGCAGCGAGCCCCCAAATGCTAGGGGGTGCCCGTTGTGCATCCGGCCGAGCGCGCTCACACTGCGACTCCGGGCACGGGAATCGAGGAAGGGAAGTATCGATGGCCAAGCCAACTCGTCAGACACGGTCACAGCGCATCGTCTGGCGCATTTCAGAATTGTCCCCGTACGGCGAGTACGTCGATCCGGATGCTCCGGTCGAGCGCGTGCGTGCGACACCGAAGGAAGTCAGAGAGCCGGGATGGCTCCTGTCGTCATTCGATCTCGCCATGGGGCTGGAAGTCACCGATTCGACCAACGCCCTGGCGCCCGAGGATTTCGACGCCTTGTTCGGTCGCGCCCGTTGAGAGCCCGTCAGGCGCCCGTTCGCCGAAGCGCAAGAACTGCTGCCGGCGGCAGCGCCAACCCGGTGCTCAATGCACCGCTTCGCGCAGCATGTCGATGAGCGGTCCCGAATCGATCGGCTTGGCCACGAAGCACACGCCCTCGGGCATGTCCTGAGGCGGCCGCCCCTTCGAATCCAGGTTCGCCGACACGGCCACGATCAGCGTGGGCCGCACGATGCACTGGCTCGAAAGCTGTCGCACCATTTCAAGGCCGTCCATGTAGGGCATGACGATGTCGGTGATCAGCACGGTCGGCACGCGCTGACCGATGGCCACGAGGGCCTGGATGCCGTTCTCGAACAGGCTCAGTTCCGCGCGGGGAAGCGCTTCCTTCACGATCGCGGCCAACAAGTCGCGATCATCAGGGTTGTCGTCCACGACGATCACCGTGGGCGGCGCCACAGGGTCTTCTCGAGGCACGGCGCCGCCACCGCCCTGGGCACGGAACAGTCGCTCAGCGCTGTCTGCCTCGATCCGCCGATGGCCGCCGACGGTCTTCCAGGCCTTGAGGTGGCCGGCATCGACCCAGCGCTGAACTGTCGGCACGGATACGCCCAGGCGCTGCGCCACGTCGGCAGTGGAATAGGAGGCTGGACGCCCTGACTTTGGCTCGGTGGACACGCGATGCAGTCTAAACGGGGGCCCTGACTGCTTCGACGGAGAGTGCGCGCAGTTCGCCGAGCACTTGCGCATGGTGGCGCGCGAAGTTCTCGAGCAGCGGCGCCCAGCGCGGGGACTCGCCCACGTCGATGGCCAGCTGAAGTTCTCGAGCCGCATTCGACAAGGCCTCCGCCCCGATCGTGCCCGCCGTGGAAACGACCGCATGCGCGATCTGGGCCACCTCGTCGGCGCGCCCGGCCTGCAGCGCCATCCGCATCCGCTCGGGATCGTCCGCGCGCGACTCCAGGAAGCGCTGCACGATGGTGGCGTACAGCTCGCGCCGGCCCAGGCAGCGCGACAAGCCCAGCTCGACGGACACGGCGGCGGCGGAGCCGGCCGGCGGCGCCGGCACCGGCGCTGTCATCGGGTCAACGGCACGTCGCAGCGCACGGGCGACGACCGCGAACAGGTCGCGGGGATCGAACGGCTTGGACACGAAATCGTCCATGCCCACGGACAGGCAGCGGTCGCGGTCGCGCGCCATGGCATAGGCCGTCATCGCGATCACCGGAAGGTGCGCGAGCGCGGGATCCTTTCGCAGGCGCTGCGTCGCCTCGAAGCCGTCCATGACGGGCATCTGCAGGTCCATCAGCACCAGGTCGAAGGGTTCGAGGGCGAGGCGCTGCAAGGCCACGGCTCCGTTTTCGGCGCACTCGACGATCGCACCGGCCACGCCGCCGAGCAGGTCGCTGGCGACGATGCGATTGAGCTCGTTGTCTTCGACCAGAAGGATCCGGCGCCCGCGCAGGACCTGCGACGGATCCTGCCGCGCCGCCCGCGCGCTGCGCTCCGCGGCCGCCGTCTGCTCCATTCCGAGTGCTTTCGAGCGCCCGGCGTCCAGCGCCGCGAGCAGGGCCATGGCGTCCACGGGCTTGGTCAGGTAGGCATCGAAGCCTTCGCGCCGCGCGCGTTGCGCGACGGCATCGGCCCCGTAGGCGGTGACGAGCACCATCCGCGGTTTCGTGGGCATCTGCGCGCGAATGCGCTCGGCGGCCTCGAAGCCGTCGATGCCCGGCATCCGCCAGTCGAGCAGCACGGCATCGTACGGTTCGCTCGCGGCGGCGCGTCGCAACTCGTCGATCGCTGCCTCGGCCGACGCGACGCACAGGTGGCGGCAGCCGAGGCCCTCGAGCAGGTCGGCGAAGATCTCCCGCGCGTTGGCGCTGTCGTCGACCACCAGCACGCGCGCGCTCAATGGCGTGATTTCTGTGGGCACAGCCGGCGCCGCCACCTCCTCCGCCACGCCCAGAGGAAGGTGGAAGAAGAAATCGCTGCCCTTGCCCGGTTCGCTGCGCACGCCGATCGTCCCGCCCATGCGCTCGACCAGTTGCCTGGAGATGGCCAGCCCGAGCCCGGTCCCGCCGTAGCGGCGCGTGGTCGACGCGTCGAGCTGGTCGAACGGGCTGAACAGGCGCGAGGTGTTCGCCGGGTCGATGCCGATGCCCGTGTCACGCACCGAGAAGCGCAATGTCACCTGGTGCGGCTGCACCTGCTCGACCTTCACGGTCAGCAGGACGATCTCGCCGCCGTCGGTGAACTTGACCGCATTGCCGCACAGGTTCAGCAGCACCTGCCCGATTCGCAGCGGGTCGCCGACGAGCCTGCGCGGCACGTCGCGCGAGGTGCTGATGAGAAAGTCCAGCCCCTTCTCGGTGGCCTTGATGCCGATCAGCGACGTGACCCGCTCGAGCACTTCGTCGAGGTCGAACTCGTCGTGCTCGATGTCGAGGTGGCCGGCCTCGATCTTCGAGAAGTCGAGGATCTCGTTGACGATTTCCAGCAGCGAGGCGGCGGCTCGCTGGATGTTGCCGAGGTAGGCGCTTGCCTTGGATGGCAGGTGCTGCATGCGCAGCGTCAGGTCGGTCAAGCCGATGATGGCGTTCATCGGCGTGCGAATCTCATGGCTCATGTTGGCCAGGAAGCGGGCCTTGGCCTGCACGGCCGCCTCGGCGGCATCGCGCGCCTCGGCGAGCGCGGCGTTGGTTTGCGCAAGTTGCGCTGTACGTTCGTCCACACGCTGCTCGAGGCTCGCGTTCAGCGCCTGCAGCGCGGCGCGTGCACGGTGCTGCTCGGTGATGTCCTCGCCCGAACTCATCACGCCGCACACCGCTCCTGCATCGTCGTGCAGCAGCGAGTTCTGCCAGCGGATGCGCCGTCGCTCTCCGGCGCCGGTGACGATGTCGTTCTCGCGCGCGACTTCCGGCGCCAGCGAGCCGGCCATCACGGCACGAAAGCGTGCCACCGCGGCATCCTGGTCTTCCAGCGGGCGCACCGTGCGAAACCAGTCCCGACCCACGAGTTCGCCGTCGCGGTAGCCGAGCAGTTCGTGGCCCTTGCGGTTGAGCATGGTGACGCGGCCTTGCACGTCCAGCGTGACCACGAGCGCGGCCGCGATCTGGAGGTAGCGCGTGGCACGATCGCGCTCCTGGCGCAGCGCCTGCACGGCTGCCTCGCGGTCGGTGAGGTCCTGCAACATCACGAGCGTCGCCGGGCCGTCGGTGAGGATGAGTTGCGTGAGCGAGACCAGGCACGTGAACTCGCTTCCGTCCTTCCGGCAGGCGTGGAGGTCGTACGAGGCAGGCTCGGCATCGCCACGCTCGCGGCGGCGGCCGCGCTCCTCGAACGCGGCCCGCTCGCGAGGGGCGACATGGTCGACGACCGCGCGCCCCACGGCCTCGCGGCCATGGCTGTAGCCGAACATGGCCGCGAAGCTTGCGTTCGCGTAGATGATGCGTTCGCCGCGCGAGATGGAGATTGCCACCGGCGCGTCTTCGATCAGGCTGCGAAACCGCGATTCGCTCGCCCGAAGTTCCTGGGCGGCCAGACGGCGCTCGGTGATGTCGTGGACGACTCCGGCCATCCGAAGGGTACGCCCATGGCCGTCATACGTGCCGCGGCCGTGGGTCTCGAGCCAGCGCACCGTGCCGTCGGGCCACACCACGCGCTCTTCGGCGCGGAAGTCCGGCAGCTGGCCTTTCAGGCAGGCGATGAAGCGCCCGCGCGATGCGGCGGCGTCGTCCGGATGCATGCATTCGAGAAACTGCGGGAAGCGCCCGGAGAAGCCGCCGCGGGGAAGCCCGAGCAGCGGCGCCAGGTCGCCGTACCACTGCACGCGATCGGCGGGCACTTCCCAGATCCAGGTCACGATCCCCATCGCGTCCTGCACGAGTGCCAATTGGGAGGCCGGTTCGTCGAACGGCGCCGGCGGCACGGCGGCGGAAGCGCCCGGTTGAGGGGGCGGGGCGGCGGATGTCGGCATGCAGAGCCTCCGTGGCGTATCGCCGCACTGATGATGCCCGAGCACGGCACCGACGTGATGGGTGTCGTCCCGTGGCTGCCCGCGAGGGGCGCGCACGGATTCTCAAAAAACGCCAATTTGTTCGTTCAAATTATTCAATTTGTAGCTTTTGCTCGTTATACAGTCACCCCCCGGTAGAGCCGATAAAGCCTCGACACGCCCCGTCCTGGCGGCGTCAAGCGGAGAAGTCCATGCGTTTTCTTGAGAATTTGAAGATTGGTGCGCGCCTTGCCTTGGTGCTGGGATTCCTGGTCGCCCTGCTCGTGGCAGTGGCCGGCGCCGGCATCTGGGGCCAGAGCACGATGTTCTCCACGGTGCGCCACGCGCTCAGCGCAGATGTCGAGCTGGCCTACCGGGCCGCGGCCATCAAGTCGCTCGTGCTGCAGCACCGGCGCTACGAGAAGGATGCCTTCATCAACATGGCCGCCCACGAGACGCGCGCCAAGTACCAGCATGACTGGGAGGGTGCACATGCGAGCCTCGAGGCCGCGCTTGGCGACGCCGACGCCCTTCCCCTGCGCGACGAAGACCGCGCCTCGGTGGCCTCGATGCGCGAGAACCTGAAGGCCTACGCCGCCGGCTTCGCATCCACGATCGCGAAGATCGACGCCGGGGCGATCACGAGCACCCAGGACGCGAATCAGGAAATCAGCCGATCGAAGTCCTACATCCACGCGATGGAGGCCGCCAGCGAGGAACTCAGCGCACGCTCGCTGGCCCGGGCACAGCAGACGCTTCCGGCACTCGATGCCTTGCGTGCGCGCGTCGCGTGGCTGCTGCTGGGCCTGGCCGCTGGCGCCGTGGCCATCGCAGGCTGGGCTGGATGGCTCGTGACGCGCTCGATCACGGGCCCGATCCGCCGCGCCGTCGACGTGGCCCAGACCGTGGCGTCCGGCGACCTCGGCTCGCGCATCGAAGCACGCGGCCGGGACGAGACTGCGCAACTGACGGCAGCCCTGGCACGCATGAACGCCAGCCTGGTGACGATCGTGCATGAGATGCGCGGGGCTGCCGAATCGATCGCGACGGGCTCTTCGCAGATCGCGACCGGCAATGCCGACTTGAGCCGGCGCACCGAATCGCAGGCATCGAGCCTGCAGCAGACCGCCGCATCGATGGAGCAGATCGGAGGCACCGTGCGCACCAATGCCGAAAGTGCGCGCAGCGCGGCCTTGCTGGCCAGCGAGGCGTCGGCGGCCGCAGTGGATGGCGGTGCCGTGGTGGGCAATGTCGTGGCCACGATGGGCGAGATTGCATCGAGCTCGGGCCGCATGGCGGAGATCGTGGGCGTCATCGATTCGATCGCCTTCCAGACGAACATCCTCGCGCTGAATGCCGCGGTCGAGGCCGCGCGCGCCGGCGAACAGGGGCGCGGCTTTGCCGTCGTCGCCGCCGAAGTGCGCACCCTTGCGCAGCGCAGCGGCGAAGCAGCCAAGGAGATCCGGACCCTCATCTCGAGCTCGGTCGAGAAGGTCCAGGTCGGCTCCCGCCTGGTCAGCGACGCGGGCCGCGCGATCGACAATGTGGTGGCGCGCGTGCAGGAGGTCAACCAGCTGATCGGCGCCATCAGCCACGCTTGCGCCGAGCAGACCGAGGGCATCGGCCAGATCGAGGGCGCGGTGACGGAGCTCGACCGCGTCACGCAGCAGAATGCCGCGCTCGTCGAGGAAAGCGCTGCCGCGGCCGAGAGCCTGCGCCATCAGGCGGACCGGCTGGTCACCTCGGTGGCCGTGTTCCGCCTCGAATCGAGATGATCCGCGCGGGCGCCGAGGCCGGCGATCAACCCATCGCCGCCACGGCCCTGCAGCCACGGCTGCAGCGACTTCGGCAGGTCATCTGCGCCGTGCTGGTCGCGCTGTCCGTGTGCAGCGCTGCCAGCCTCGCCCGCGGCAAGACTCTCGACGCCGCATCGATGGCGAGTGCCGCCGCATTGCTGGTCCTGGCGCTCAGGCAGGCAGGCCGAGGGCGCAGCGAGACCGGCGTGGCCTTGCTGCTGGTGCCGCTCACGGCCCTGGCCGCCGGCCTCGCATGGAACAACCGGGGGGCGCACGACGCGGCGATCATGGCCTACCCCGGCATCCTGATCTTCGCGGGCATGTTCGGTGCGCGCCGCCTGCTCTTGATTCTGCTGGTCGGCATGAGCCTGTCGACCGTCACGATGGTCGTCGCCGACATGAACGGCTGGCGCAGCAGCGGCGCCATGCCGGAGAACTACAGCACCATCGTCGACATTGCCGCGATCCTTTCGGTGACGGCCTACAGCATCCTGCTGGTGAGCAGCGACCTGCGTCGCGCCATCGTGGCCCTGGAGCAGGAGAACCGGCGCGTGCGGCAATCCCGTGCCGAACTCGAACGCGTGACGAGCCACGATGGTCTGACCGGGCTTCCCAACCGGCTGCTGGCGCGCGACCGCTTCGAGCAGGCGCTGGCCCGCGCGCAGCGCGCCGGTAAGCAATGCGCAGCGCTGTTCCTCGATCTGGACCACTTCAAGACACTGAACGACTCGCTGGGTCACGCGGCGGGCGACGAGCTGCTGCGACAGGTGGGCCAGCGACTGTCGGCGCTCGTGCGTGCGGGCGACACGGTATGCCGCCTCGGCGGCGACGAGTTCCTCGTTCTGCTGGCTGACCTGAAAGGCGCTGACGCGGCCGCGGGGGTCGCCACCAAGGTCCTCGAAGGGCTCGCCCTGCCCTTCGTCGTGCACGGCATCGAGGTGACGAGCGCGGCGTCGGTGGGGATCGCGGTGTGCCCGGACGACGGCACGCGCTTCGACGACGTGCTCAAGAATGTCGACATCGCCATGTACCAGGCCAAGGATGCGGGCGGCCACACCTTCCGATTCTTCGACTCGCGCATGAACGCGGGCATCGTCGAGCACACGGCGCTGCTGTCGGGCATGCGCAGAGGACTCGGGCGAGGCGAGTTCCAGGTCCACTACCAGCCGCAGTTCGACCTGCGCAGCGGCCAGCTCGTGGGCGCGGAAGCGCTGCTGCGCTGGCGACATCCTTCATTGGGCGCAGTGCCGCCCGCGCGCTTCGTGCCGATCGCAGAGCGCTCGGGCTTCATCGTCGAGCTGGGCGCGTGGGTGATCAACGAGGCCTGTCGCCAGACCGCCGAATGGGAACACCGCCTCGACAAACGCTTTCGCATGTCGGTCAACCTGTCGCCGGTGCAGTTCCGCCGCGGCGACATCGAGCGCGTGCTGCTCAATGCCCTGGACGACCGCTCGCTCGCACCGGAGCGGCTGGAGGTGGAACTGACCGAGTCGATGCTGCTGGAAGATTCGCGCGACCTGCGCGGCACCCTCGCTCGCCTGCGCACGATGGGCATCGGCTTCGCCATCGACGACTTCGGCACGGGCTATTCGAACCTCGCCTACCTCAAGCGCTTCGAGGTGGGACGGCTGAAGATCGACCAGTCCTTCGTGCGCCGGCTCACGAACGACACGCAGGACCAGGCCATCGTGGGCGCCATCATCCAGATGGCCAGCCGCCTGGGACTGACTACCATTGCCGAGGGCGTGGAAGACGCGGCCACGCTGGAGTTGCTGCGCACGCTGGGCTGCGACGAAGGCCAGGGCTATCACTGGTCTGCGGCGCTGCCCGCCGATGCGTTCGCTGGCCGCTGGCTTGCGGTGAACGCGGAGCTCGCGCGGGCCTGACGCCCCGGGGCATGACGCGTGACGATCCCGGGCGACCCGTCCACGCTGGTGTTGGCCACCGGCGTCGTGGCATTGCTGGCGGCCGTCGTGCATGGCCGCTGTCTGCGCGCGGCGGGCGTGCCGCACGACGCGGCCGGCCACTGGACCGTCGCCAACCTGCTGCTGGCCGGCGCGGCGGTGGCGATGCTCGCGCGGGTCGGCCGACCGCAGGCGCTGGTGCTGGCCGGCGCCGACGTGTGCGAGCTGCTCGCGTTCTGGCAACTGCAGCGCGGCCTGATGCGCTTCACCGGCCAGACCGGCAAGGCAAGGGCAATGACGATACCGCTCATGCTGGTCGCCATGCTCATTCCCGCGCTCTACGGGCTCGGCGCCGTCGGCACCCGATTGCTCGTGTATGCGGGCGCCGCGGCATGGCTGCTTGCCGGGAGCGCGAGACTCGCCTGGCAGGGATTGCGCAGCGAATTCGGACGCGAGGCCATGTTCGCCGTGGCCGCCCCGTGCGCGCTGGGCGCGGTGCTGGAGCTCGCGCGCATCGCCATCGCACTGGCCACGTCGATGCCCGATGTGGCCAATTCGTTGCAGCCGGGCGCGACCAACTCGGCGCTGCAGTGGTCGGCATTCGCGATCATTCTGTCGGTGAACTTCGCGCTGGCCATGATGGCCGGCGCGCGCCAGCTCGCTCGCACCCACGACCTCACGCTGCGCGACGCGCTCACCGGCGCATGGAACCGCCGCGCCATCGAGCTGCGCTTGAAACGCGAGATCTCCGCGCGCCGGCGTCACGCGTTGCCGCTCGCGCTCATCACCTTCGACCTGGATCACTTCAAGAGTGTCAACGACCGGCACGGGCACGCCGTGGGCGACGCCGCGTTGCGTCACGTGGTGACCTTGCTGGCGCCGATGTGCCGCGACGGCGACTTGCTCGCGCGCACCGGCGGCGAGGAATTCTGCGTGCTGATGCCCTACACCTCGCTCGACGGCGCACTCAGCCTGGCCGAACGCCTGCGAGCCAGGCTGGCGTCCGCGCCGCTCGCCTGGCGCGGTGCGTCGGTGTCGCTCACGGGAAGCTTCGGCGTGGCGGGAGCCGAGCAGGCCGGTGCCGAAGGAAAGGACCTGCCCGAACGTGCCGACGCCGCGATGTACGCCGCTAAGGCGGCCGGGCGCAACTGCGTGCGCGCAGCGCTCGACGGTGCGCAGACGCGCTCAGGTTCCTGCGACGAAGGGATTGGCGCGACGCTCGCGCCCGAAGGTGCTCTCGGCACCATGGCCCGGAATGAACACCGTGTCGTCGCCCATCGGCCATAGCCGCTGCGTGATGCTCGCGATCAGCGTGTCGTGGTCACCTCCTGGAAAGTCGGTGCGCCCGATGCTGCCTGCGAACAGCACGTCGCCGACGAAGGCGCGCCTGGCCTCGGGGCTGTAGAAGACGACGTGGCCGGGCGTGTGGCCCGGGCAATGGCGCACGTTGAGGGTGCTGTGCCCCACCAGCACCGTGTCGCCGTCGTGCAGCCAGCGCGAGGGCTCGAAGGGTTCGGCCTGCGGGAAGCCGAACATGCGCGACTGCTGCGCGAGCTGGTCGATCCAGAACCGGTCGGCCGGATGCGGGCCGACGATGGGCAAGCCGAGTTCGCGTGCGAGCGTGCCGGTACCGCCGGCGTGGTCGATGTGGCCGTGCGTGAGCAGGATCTGCTTGAGCTGCACGCCCAGCCGCTGCGCTTCGGCGCGGATGCGCGCGAGGTCGCCGCCGGGGTCGATGACGGCGCCCTCCATGGTCTCGTCGCACCAGACGATGGAGCAGTTCTGCTGGAACGGCGTGACGGGCAGGGAGTGGTAGCGCAGCATGGCTGGCAATGGTATTTCCAAACTCCGCGGATTCAGTTCGAACACCCTCAGGTTCAGGTCGCGTGTGGCGAACTTGCTCGCCGCAGTGCGGGCATGAGCGTCCCCGCATGGCAAATTTGCCGGCACTCCAGACTCGCTTCGGCCAGGTCCACGAGGCGGGTGGCCTGGCCGAGGCGATCGACTTGCCGCTAGCGGGCTTCGTCCAGCTGTCGGCGCTCGAACAAATAGTCGCTGCCAGTCTCGTAGCCACTCGAAATGGCTCCGCCGTACTGCGGTCGTTGCGGCAGCTCGCGCGCAACAGCGAAGCGAACATGTTCGAACACGCTCTGACCGGGCTGCCAGTTGGAGACCTGTCCCAGGAAGTGCAGCAGGTTCCACGCGAACGGCGAATGCCCGTTCTTGCCGCTGTCGAACACGGGTTCGTTTCCACCGGAGGACATGACCACGGCGGCCTTGCGCCGCAGGAAGGTGTCGGGATCGACTCTCCCGGTGCTCGAACGGATGCGCTCATCGGGCACGAGCGAGCCGGAATAGCAGCTGTCGGAAATCAACGCCACCTGGGATGCACTCAGGGCCGTCATGATCCGGCCAATGTCGGCGTTGGAGATCCAGGTCTTCGGGTTCTTGGGATCCGCATCGGCGGGCAGCCAGTAGCCGAGCCCCGTGGCAGGTACGAGCGTGCCATGTCCCGCATAGTAGATCACCACCGAATCCCTCGGGCTCAACACGGCAGCCAGCCTGTTGAGCGTCGCGACCATCTGCAGCTTCGTCGCATTCTCGAGCACGAGTGTCTGGTAGCCCAACGTGGATTCGAGCAAGGTCGAGATCGCTCGAACGTCCTGGACCGAGTTGTCGAGCTGTGGCATGCGCGCGTCGTCATACCGGTCGATGCCGATCAACACCGCAAACTTCCGCTCGATCTGCGGGAGCGCGGCCGCCGTCACCTTGCGCTCGGTGAGCAGGCCGGAAAACGCCGGCATGGCCTCGACTTTCGGCAGCATGAACACCGGCGGCCGCGTCGAAGGCGAAATCGATGCGACGGTCGCCTCGGGCTCGGCTCGCACCATGGGCGAAGCCGGGGGCGGCGGCGGCGCCGTGTCGTGCGGTCGAGTGCCGTCCGCGCTGCTCATCATTTCCGGTGGGCGCTTCTTGTCGGTCGTCACGAAACCGATGGATGCGGTGGGGTGCACGCTCGCGAGAACGATCGCATCGGCCAGGCATTCACCGGTATTGAGTTGCTCCATGGATTTGCAGACGTCCACATCCGGGAGCGTCGGATCCTGCGAGAGCGCAGCGATCGCATCGGCCAGCAATTCCTCCTTGTAGCGATTGCGCGCGGTCAAGGCCGCCAGCAACTCGTCGGGCGACATCGTCCCGATGGCAAGCGGGCGATATCTCAACGGTTGACCAGGCCCGCTCCATTGGAACGTCGAAACTGAATCGACCACCCGGGCGTATGGCGGCAGGAACTGCGCCGTGGCGCGCGAGGCGGTGGGCGACAGGTCGACAAAGGACTCCGGTTGACCAAAGAGCGCCTGCGATTTGTCGATAAGGACCACCGTTTCGCTCGACGCATCCGGCACGGGACTCGCAGGCGATGGCGCTGAAGGTGCCGGTGCCGGTGCCGGTGCCGGTGCCGGTGCCGGTGCCGGTGCCGGTGCCGGTGCCGGTGCTGGTGCTGGTGCGGGTGCTGGTGCGGGTGCCGGTGCGGGTGCGGGTGCGGGTGCTGGTGCGGGTGCTGGTGCGGGTGCGGGTGCTGGTGCGGGTGCGGGTGCGGGTGCTGGTGCTGGTGCGGGTGCGGGTGCCGGTGCTGGTGCCGGTGCGGGTGCTGGTGCGGGTGCCGGTGCGGGTGCCGGTGCGGGTGCCGGTGCGGGTGCTGGTGCGGGTGCCGGTGCTGGTGCGGTGCCGGTGCCGGTGCGGGTGCCGGTGCGGTGCTGGTGCGGGTGCTGGTGCGGGTGCTGGTGCGGGTGCTGGTGCTGGTGCGGGTGCTGGTGCGGGTGCTGGTGCTGGTGCTGGTGCGGGTGCTGGTGCGGGTGCTGGTGCGGGTGCTGGTGCAGGCGCTGGTGCGGTGCCGGTGCGGTGCTGGTGCAGGCGCTGGTGCGGGTGCTGGTGCTGGTGCTGGTGCTGGTGCGGTGCGGTGCGGGTGCTGGTGCTGGTGCGGTGCTGGTGCGGTGCTGGTGCTGGTGCTGGTGCTGGTGCTGGTGCTGGTGCTGGTGCTGGTGCTGGTGCTGGTGCTGGTGCTGGTGCTGGTGCTGGTGCTGGTGCTGGTGCTGGTGCTGGTGCTGGTGCTGGTGCTGGTGCTGGTGCTGGTGCTGGTGCTGGTGCTGGTGCTGGTGCTGGTGCGGTGCGGTGCTGGTGCTGGTGCGGGTGCCGGTGCTGGTGCTGGTGCTGGTGCAGGTGCAGGTGCTGGTGCGGGTGCAGGTGCGGGTGCGGGGCAGGTGCCGGTGCGGGTGCAGGCGCAGGTGCGGGCGCAGGTGCGGGTGCAGGTGCGGGCGCAGGTGCGGGTGCTGGTGCGGGTGCGGGTGCAGGTGCAGGTGCGGGCGCAGGTGCAGGTGCGGGTGCGGGTGCAGGTGCGGGTGCGCGGTGCGGGTGCGGGTGCGGGTGCGGGTGCGGGTGCGGGCGCAGGCGCCGGTGCGGGCGCAGGTGCGGGTGCGGGTGCGGGTGCGGGTGCGGGTGCGGGTGCGGGTGCGGGTGCGGGTGCGGGTGCGGGTGCGGGTGCGGGTGCGGGTGCGGGTGCGGGTGCGGTGCGGGTGCGGGTGCGGGTGCTGGTGCGGGTGCTGGTGCTGGTGCGGTGGCAGGTGCGGGTGCAGGTGCGGGTGCAGGCGCGGGTGCAGGTGCAGGTGCAGGTGCGGGTGCGGGTGCGGGTGCCGGTGCGGGTGCGGGTGCAGGTGCAGGTGCAGTCGAACTGAACAAGAAGCCATTACCCGGATTCGGCGTCACGATGTGTCCATCGACGACCGTCCGGTCCCCGAAGCTCGCGTCATATTGCGTGAATTCCGGCGTCAGGTTGCCAGGCGCAAAAGCATCGGGGCCGGAACTCTTCGCGTAGATCAGCCAGCGGCCACGCGGAGTCAGAAGCGGTGGCGCTCCGCTGTCGTTCAGGTTGACGAAACGGCTGACGTTTCCCTCAGGCAGGCCCTGGTCCGGAAGCGGCCCTGCGATCGTGATCGCTTCACCTGTCCCGGTAGCCACGATGTGAGCGCCTTGCCCCAGCACCACTTCGTCGGCTCGTATGTCGACGACCTGCCCATGGATGTTGTCCTTGGGCCCCAGCGGCTGCCGGGCGCTGGCGCCGTCATCGTCGAGCTTGAAGGTACCGGCAGCCGCCAGTCCAATGTGGTCGCCAAGGATGTGGGACGAATTGAGGCTGATGTCCCCGGATGCCGAGCGGATCGAGACGTTCCCGGCCGGCGTGCAGATGGATCCGCCCGGAGAGTCGTCTGAAGCGGGTCCGGTCCTCACCTGCGAGTGATCCACTACAACACTGCGATCGGCGGTGATCGAGATGTCCACGCCCGAAGCCACCGTGGCGTCTCGGATGTCGATGCTGCCTTCGCTCTCCAGCGCCACGCGCCCGCCATGTTCGCCGCCAGTGGTGCCGCCGGACAATTTCAGCGCCTCGGAGGCGTGCAGCACGATTTCTCCGTTCGGGCCGGTCCCGACCGAATCTGCGCGCACCAGGCCGTACTGGTTGACGGTCGCCGCATACACGTCGACGCGCCCGCCGTCGGCGAGCAGCTTCCCGAGGTTGACTGCCTCACCTTGCGGTGCCGTCACGCGGACTGCCACGTTGGGCACGCCGGTGTCCACGAGATCGACGCTTTGCCCGGCCGCGAGGATCACCTGACCGCCCTTGGCTTCGATCACGCCACTGTTGGTGACGCCCGAGGACGAACCGATGAGCGCAATTCGGCCGCCCATCGAGCTTCGCAATTCGCCTTCATTGACGATGCTTCCCGCCACCGTCCCGGGCAGAACCGCAAAGGTGTTGCGGCCAGCCAGCCAGTCGTCATCGCTGACATGCAATGTCGAGGCTACGAGCGCGCCCACGTTCACGCGGGCATCCTTGCCGAACAGCACTCCGTTGGGATTGAGCAGCCAGACTTGTCCGTTGCTGGCAAGGCTGCCGAAGATACCGGAGGGATCGTTGCCCGTCACGCGGTTGAGCACCTTGCTGCTCGCACCAGGCTGGGCGAAGTACACGCCGTTGTTCGCTCCGATGGAGAACGACTTCCAGTTCACGATGGCATTGTTGGAGTTGACGACAGTCATCTTGTTGCCTGTCGTCGTCACCGTGGCCGTCCCGTACACCACCACGGGACCGCTTGGCAGCACCTGCGCGCGCAAACCGTCGACCGTGACGAGGGAGAGCAGCGACGCGCTCCACAGCGCGAGAGCAATCGGGCGCGGCGCCAGGTGGCACCGGCCTTGCCCACCGGATCGGAGCGCTCGGCAAGACTTGCGCGGCGGCGTCGGTACGTCTCGATTGCTCACAGCGTGCTCCCCGGCGAGATTGCAAGGCCCCTACGGGGCGTAGCTGACGAAAAAGTGGGCCCGAACGGTGTGTCGGGAGGTGCTCACGGCAGTCTTCAGTGCATACGCCACATACAGACCAGCCTTGAAGGCACGGTCGAGATACCGTGCGCCGATGCCCACGGACGCCAGCGTGCAGCCCGCACTCTGGTTCATGCACGGCGTCGACAACTCGTTTTGCACATGGCCTGCGTCGCCGAATGCCAGCAGCCGCATTTGGCTGCCCTTGCCCGCCAGGGCCAGGTTCGGGCTCGCGAGTTCGATGGACCCGCCCACTCCGCGGTCACCGGCGAGTTCGCGCTCTTCGTATCCGCGCACCGAGTACGCGCCGCCGATCCCGAACTGCTCGGAAGGGACCAGGGCGTCGTGTGTCCATTGGGTGTTGATCCGTCCAAGCAACTGCCAGTCCGCGGGGAATACCGCGCCGCCAGACGCCGACATTCGCAGCAGCGAGTAATGTGGCTTCGCCCCGGGTCGCACGAGTTCGAAATGTTCGTCGGTCGAGTTGCCGCCACCCAGTTGGAGGTTGTGCTGCAGGGACGCCGCAAATCCCAGGGGAACTTCGCCGAATCCCCGCAATGAGTACTCGAGCCCGAGCGGCTGGACGGCGACGCTTTCGCCTGCAGGGCCGCAGGCACCCGGCGGAAGACCGGAAATCTCGCAGCTGTTCTCATAGTCCCGGTGATCGAGGCTCATGCTCAGGCGCTGGTCGTTCTCGCCCCAGCGGTCCAGCAGGCGCGTCAGGCGCAGTCCGAACAGGCGACCCTTTCCGGCGAAGCTCAAGCCTCCGGCCAGCGTCGCCGTGGTGCCGCCATCCACCCGAGCGCGAGCGGCCAGCGCGTCGAGCAGAAAGCGTCTGTCGTAGAACGGCACCCGATAGGCGGCACTGATCACGAACGAATCTGCAGGGTGCTCGACCGACGCCTGCAATTGGGCGGCCAGCAGATGGTCGCGATCGAACAGGTTGGCATGCTGTACGCCGACATTGCCCCGCAATCTGCCGGTCTTCTCGTCGCCGGTATTGTCCAAACCAGCCCACCACCGAAGCGGATCGCGCTCCTCCACGCGCACCTTGGCCTGGACTTCGCCCGTGCGCGCCCCCGGTTGCAGCAGCACATGGATCAGCTTCGAAGGGTTCTCGTTGGCCATCTGCACCTGGGCATCGAGCGTCCGCACATTGGGCGTGGCACCGATCTGAAGGGCCGGGAGGCTGTTGAGAATGTTGCGCCTGCTGAAGTGAGAGTTGCCCTCCACGAGCACCTCCGACAGCCGCCCCTCGACGACCCGGATTTCGATGTCGCCTGACTGCAGGGACTGCTCGGGGAGGAAAGCGACGACCGCGCCGTAGCCGGCCTTGACGTAGAGTTCCTGCACGGCGTCGGCGGCTTGCCTCAATTCATCGATCGAGCGCTCGCCTTGGTAGGGCTGCAATACCGCGTCGATGGCCTGAGGCGGCAGCAGCGCGTTGCCCGTGACCTTGAAGCCGGTGACGTGGATGCGCGGTGCCGAAGCATCGGGCGTCGAGCCACCTGTCTGCGCCATCGCAGATGAAACGCCAAGGCAAAGCAAGAGCACGAGCCGTGCGGCGAAGCTCTGCATTCCCCTCTCTCCGGAAGCGTTCCAGGTCGAACCATCTTACGTCCGGCCCTGTTGTAGAACGGGCTTCAACCTAGGGGCGGGAATGCCCGATGGTCTGCTCGAAATGCGCGAAAAGGATCAGACGTCCGATGCGGACTGCCCATTCATGCGTCTGGTGAGCAGTGCGCTGGGTGCGCTGCAGCCGCGAAATCAAGCTGCCAACCTCGATTCGGCCAGACATCGAACGCAGGCGATAGGATGTGCGCTGATCGCCGCGATGGCGCTCAAGCGCACGAGTTTGTCGAACAGCACGCCATAGGGCTGCTTGCCGACGCCCCGGCTCCGCTGGTCGGTACACACGCAGGCTGTCGTGTCGGCGCGTTCCCCGCGGCCCTCGGATTCAGAAGAGGAACGCGCGAGCGCGACCGCGGCAGCGAACAGTTGCGTCAGTGCGCGGCTGCCGGCTCGCCGAGCTCGAATGCCGCCACGACGCTGCCCAGGCGGGCCGCCTGGTGCTTCAGGCTTTCGGCCGCGGCCGCCGCCTGCTCCACCAGCGCGGCGTTCTGCTGCGTCATGCGGTCGAGTTCGGTGACGGCGCCATTGACCTGATCGATGCCCGTGCTCTGGTCGGAAGAGGCCGCAGAGATCTCGCCGATGATGTGCGACACGCGCTGCACCGAGGCCACGATCTCCGACATGGTGGTCCCCGCTTCACCCACGAGGCGTGAGCCGGCTGCCACGCGTTCGACACTGGCGCCGATGAGCGCCTTGATCTCGCGTGCGGCCGAGGCGCTGCGCTGCGCGAGCGAACGCACTTCGCTGGCCACGACCGCGAAGCCGCGGCCCTGCTCGCCGGCGCGCGCAGCCTCCACGGCCGCATTGAGCGCCAGGATGTTGGTCTGGAAGGCGATGCCGTCGATCACGCCGATGATGTCGGAGATCTTGCGGCTGCTGTCGTTGATCTCGTCCATGGTGGAGACGACACGCGCGACCACCTCGCCGCCACGCTGCGCCACGTCGGAGGCGCCGGTGGCCAGACGGTGCGCCTCGGCCGCGGCCTCGGACGACTGCCGCACCGTGCCGGTGAGCTGCATCATCGACGCGGCCGTCTGCTGCAGGTTGCTGGCAGCCTCTTCGGTGCGTGCGGACAGGTCGGCATTGCCGCTGGCGATTTCGCGGCTTGCATCGCCCACCGACTGGGTCGACTCGAGCACCGTGCTCAGCGTCTGGCGCAATTGCACGCGCATGCGCTCCAGCGTGCGCAACAGATCGCCCACTTCGTCGTTCCGCGTGCCCTCGACCGGGCGGTCCAGGTGGCCCGCGGCGATCTCGTCGGCACTGCGCCCGGCAAGATTGAGGTCGCCGAGGATGCGTCGCTGCACGAGCCACGCGGCGGCCACGGCACCGACCGCCGCGAACAGGGCGAGCAGGCTCAACCACAGGTGGTTGCGCGCCACGCGCGCGTCGCCGACGGCGGCCTGGCTGGCCGAGTGCTTCTGCATCTGCTGCATCAGCGCGTTGACGGTCTCGCCGAGCTGGGCGAAGCGCTCGTCGGCGCCTTGCACGGCGGCGATGCCGGTGTTGCTGTCCACGGTGGCAAGGTCAATTGCCGAATCGGCCTTCTGCGCATACGCCTTCAGCCGCACGGACGCTGCCTTCACCGTGTCGGCGAGGCCGGCTTCGGCATCGGTGGATGCGAGCGTCTGCAGGCGGTGGTCCAGGTCGGCCAGCCGCGTCTTCAGCGAGGCGCGCTCGGCATCGACCTTGGCGGCCTCCAGCGACGCCATCAGCGCGATGGTGCGGTACACGCGGCCGTGGATCTCACCGAGCTGCGCCTGCACGTCGGCGAGTTGGCGGAACTGCACGGCGTCCTGCGACGCCTGCTCGCGCTGGCTGTGGTTCTGCTGCGCGGAGGCCCAACTCTCGAGCTGGGACACGCCGAGCACGACGAACCCGGTCAGCACGGGGGCGGCGAGCAGCTTGGTGGCGAGCTTCATGGAGTTCCTCTTGCCGCCCGGGGCCGGCGCGGACGCGTTTCGGGATGCGAGGGCCGTTACTTGTAGACGCCGCCGCACACGACCGTGTCTTCCAGCCGCTCGCAATACATGCTCTTGGGCTCGATCTTCTTGCTCACCGGATTGGTGAACTTGTAGTCCTGCCAGAACGTGCCCTTGGACTGGCCCAGCTCGACGCGCTCCTTGACGAAGGGCTTGCCGTCCACGTCCTTCAGGTCGATCAGGTTCTTGCCGACCATCTTCTGGTTGGCGCCATGCGCGCGCACCACGCCGTCGAGGCCGTAGACCACGAGATACAGGTCGCGGTCGACGAACTGGCCCTGCTTGTTGCTGATTTCCGCGTAGCCCTTGTCCTTGCCGTTGGACTTGATGAAGGCAACGCCCTTCTTGACCATGGCCGTGGCCTCGTCGGAGGTGGCGTGCCCGGCGGCGGCCTGAGCGGCAGCGGCGCCGAACATCATGGCGAAAGCGATGGTCAGGGACTTGAACTTCATGGGATGTCTCCAGGGACTGTTGCTGCTCGCAAGCCGGCAGCGTGGCAATGAGTGCCCTGGGGTATCGACGCGTGTGAATGCCGGCTGAAGTGGAACTTCTCACGCTTGGCCGGCAAAAGCTCAATGTCCGTTGAGAATCGGCGAGAGTCGCACAAAGCTGGCGAACACCGCCCTTCATGCCGCCTCGCTGGCACGCCATGGCACACCTGGCACACCTGGCACACCTGGCACACCTGGCACACCTGGCACACCTGGCACGCGGCTGCGCCTTGCGGGACCACTGGCCTATGTGCAGCTTCGGGCACGACGTGCGTCGCGCCTCCACTCAGCTGCGGTAGCCCGGATCGCGCGCATCCACCAGGCGCTGCAGCGCGGCGAACGCATCTTCACCGGCGCCGTACCTGGGGTTGAAGTTCAGCGAGTCCCTCACACACGATTCAAGCACCGGCACCGGGATCCGGCGCAAGGCACCAAGGGGTTGCGCCGTGACCTGGATTTCGCAGGCACGCTGCACCAGCCACATCAACGAAAAGGCTTGGGCGAGCGTGTGCCCGATGACCACCGGCCCGTGGTTTCGCAGCAGCAGCACCGGCTTGCCGGCCGCCGATGAAAGGATGCGAGGCCCTTCGTCGGCGCGCACGGTGATGCCCTCGAAGTCGTGATAGGCGACCTTGCCCCAGAGCTGCGCCGCATAGAAATTGGTGAACGACAGGCCTTCTTCGAGGCAGCACACGGCGAGAGTGGGCGTCGTGTGCACATGCATGACGCAGTGCGCGTCGGGCAGCGTCTCGTGAATGGCGCCGTGGAAGGTGAAGCCGGCCGGGTTGATGGGCCAGTCGCTGTGGCCGACGATGGCGCCGTGCACGTCCACCTTGACCAGGTTGGAGGCAGTCACCTCGCGGTAGTGCAGCCCGAACGGGTTGATCAGGTAGTGGCCTTCCTCGCCGGGCACGCGCAGCGAGATGTGGTTGTAGATGAGTTCGGTCCAGCCGAGGTGGTCGAAGATGCGATAGGCCGCGGCAAGTTGAACGCGGGCATGCCATTCGGCGGCCGAGAAACGTTCCGGGCGGATGAAGGGTGTGGTCATGGTGGACTCCTGGGCGCTCAGGGCGAAGCGGGTCAGACGAACCGGAACGACACCGTGCCGAGCGGGCCGTAGTCCGCATGCAGCGTGTCGCCCGCCTGGCCTGGCGTGGGACGCGTGAATGAACCGGCCAGCACCACGTCGCCCGGGTTCAGGCGTTCATCGTGGGGCGCGATCTTGTTGGCCAACCACGCCACGCCGCTCGCCGGATGGTTGAGCACGCCGGCCGCCAGTCCTGTCTCCTCGATCACGCCGTTCTTGAACAGCATGGCGCCGATCCAGCGAAGGTCCAGCGCATCGGGCCGCACGGGGCGACCCCCGAGCACGATGCCGGCGTTGGCCGCGAAATCGGCGATGGTGTCGAAGACCTTGCGGGGCGCGCGGGTCTCGCGGTCGAACTGTTCGATGCGCGCATCGATGATCTCGATGGCCGGGCACACGTAGTCGGTGGCAGCCAGCACGTCGAACAGGCTCACCCGCGGACCCGTGAGCTCGCGGCCGATGACGAAGGCAAGTTCCACCTCCACACGCGGGGCGATGAAGCGGTCTGCCGGAATGTCACCGCCCTGCTCGAAGAACATGTCGCTCATGAGGGGTGCGTAGTCCGGCTCGGTGATCTGGCTGGCCTGCTGCATGGCACGCGAGGTCAGGCCGATCTTGCGCCCGCGTATCGCGTGGCCGTCGGCCTGTTCGAGCTTCACCCAGGCCTGCTGGACGGCATAGCCGTCCGCGACGGTCATGCCGGGGAACTCGGCCGAGAAATGGCGCAGCGGCTGGCGCGACTTGCGCGCATCGTAGAGACGGCGCGCTAGGGCCTGGCAGGTGGCGGAGTCGAACATGCTTTCAGGCCTTGCGGAACAGGGGGTGCAGCGAACTGAACTTGGCGTCGAAGACCTCCGCGCCCTCGTCGACCTGCAGCGTGACGCCGATGTGCCGGCTTGCCACCAGCGGCGCGAAGTGCTCGCGCACCCGCGCTTCGAGCGCCTGCCCGACCGACGACTGCACGGCGGCGCTTCGGCCGCGCGCCATGCGCAGGTTGAGGTAGACGAAGGCGTACTCGCCGCTGCCGCCCACGGCGCGGCCCGCCGCCCCACTGTCGGCGACGGCATGATGCGCCGCCGGATAGGCCAGCACGCGTACGCCGCCCGGCGGGAACACGGGCAGCCCGGCCTCGTCGCACTGCGCGATCATGGTGTCGGCCAGCGCCCGGCACAGCGCGCTCATGTCGGTGCCGCCTTCAGCGGCGGGCCGGTCGAGGTTCGACGTGTAGAGCACGACCAGATGCGGCATAGGGACCTTTCATTCGCAAATTCACAGGCGCGCCTGCGCCTGGGCGAACGCCTTGTAGCCGTGAACCGCCGAGGCCTGCGCTGCCGGAATCGAGTCACCGCTTTGCGGCGTCACCGGGAACACCACATTGACCTGGCCCGTGCCGGATGCGCCGAAGTAGGGCGTCACGACCTCTGCCGGCGCATCGTAGCCGGACCAGCCGAGCGCGCCGAGCAGCATGGCAGTGTCGTGCATGAAGCCTTCGCCGTGCCCCTTCGAGGCGTACTCCGGAAGCATCTCGCAGAAGTCCCTCCACTGGCCTCGTTGCCACATCTGCAGGACGCTGTGGTCGAGCGTCTCCAGAAACGGACTCCAGATGCGGAACGCGAATTCGGGCGCCAGCCCGTTCTGCGCGAAGCGGTGCGACAGCGAGCCGCTGGCGAAGAACGCCACGGTGCCGTCGTAGTCCTGCTCCACGGCGCGACGCATCGCCCAGCCCAGGCGGGCGCTGTCGTTGAGGTAGTGCGCCATGCACAGCGCGGAGACCGAGACCACCTTGAAATGCCGGTCCGCGTTCATGTAGCGCATGGGCACGAGCGTGCCGTATTCGGGCGCGAGCGTGGTCGCGTCGTGCGCCAGCGTTTCCACCCCCGCCGCAGAGGCGGCCTGCGCCAGAAGGCGGCCGAGCGGCGGGTTGCCCGGAAACCCGAACGCCATGTTGCTGATGAAGTGCGGCAGTTCGTTGCTGGTGTATCGGCCTTCGAAGTCCGCCGCGCAATTGACGTGGTAGTTGGCGTTGACGAGCCAGTGCGTGTCGAACACGACGATGGTGTCCACGCCGAGTTCCCGGCAACGCCGGCCGATCTCGACATGCCCGTCGATGGCGTCCTGGCGCGTGCCCTTGCGCGGGCCGTCGAGCTCGCTGAGGTACATCGAGGGCACGTGGGTGATCTTGGCGGCCAGCGCGAGCTTGCCCATGTCATGGCGTCCTTGTCGTGGCTTTTGCAGCGGTCATGGTGCGGCCGGCCTCCGCGGCGACAGGTCATGCGCCCCAGTGGGGGATGTGGTGCGAGCCCAGCGAGACCGCCACGTTCTTCGGCTCGAGGAAGACCTCGTGGCTCCAGGTGCCGCCTTCGCGGCCGGTGCCGCTGGCCTTGGTGCCGCCGAAAGGCTGACGCAGGTCGCGCACGTTCTGGCTGTTCACGAAGCACATGCCGGCCTCGATGGACGCGGCCACGCGGTGCGCGCGTCCGATGTTCTCGGTCCAGACATAGCTCGACAGGCCATACGGGATGTCGTTGGCGATGCGAATGGCATCGGCCTCGTCGTCGAACGGAATGAGGCAGGCCACCGGGCCGAAGATCTCGTCCTGCGCGATCTTCATGCGGTTGTCCACGTCGGCAAAGACAGTCGGGCGCACGAAATTGCCGCGTGCGAGCGAAGCCGGCAGCTCGGGCGCCTCGAGGCCGCCGGTCAGCAGCACGGCGCCTTCCGTCGGCCCGAGCTCGATGTAGCGGCGCACCTTGGCGAGATGCTGCGGACTGATCATCGGGCCGATGGTGGTGCGCTCGTCGAGCGGGTCGCCCACCACGATGCGGGCGGCACGCTCGGCAAAGGTCTTCGCGAAGCTGTCGTAGACCGTGCGCTGCACGAGGATGCGGCTGCCGGCGGTGCAGCGTTCGCCGTTGTTGCTGAAGATCATGAACACGGCCGCGTCCATGGCTCGCATGAGGTCGGCGTCGTCGAAGACCACGAACGGACTCTTGCCGCCCAGCTCCATGCTGAACTTCTTGAGTCCGGCCGCCTGCACGATGCGGTTGCCGGTGGCCGTGCTGCCCGTGAAGGAGATGGCCCGCACGTCGGGATGGCGGCACAGCGGCTCGCCGACTTCCGTGCCGTAGCCATGGACGATGTTCAGCACGCCCGCCGGAATGCCGGCTTCCAGCGCCAGCTCGCCCAGGCGCGCGGCCGTCAGCGGCGACAACTCGCTCATCTTGAGCACGGCCGTGTTGCCGAACGCCAGCGCCGGCGCGACCTTCCAGGTGGCCGTCATGAACGGCACGTTCCACGGGCTGACGAGCGCACACACGCCCACCGGGTGGTAGAGCGTGTAGTTCAGGTGTGTGGGCGTGGGATAGGTGTGCCCGTCCACGCGGGTGCACATTTCGGCGAAGTAGTAGAAGTTGTCGGCCGCCCGCGGCACGAGCTGCTTGCCGGTCTGGGCAATCACCTGGCCCGTGTCCATGGTCTCGGTGCGCGACAGTTGCGGCACGTGGGCCGCGATGAGGTCGCCCAGGCGCCGCATCAGGCGCGCCCGTTCCGGTGCGGCCAGACCGGCCCATTTCGGGAACGCCGCCTTGGCCGCGGCCACTGCCGCATGGACCTCTGCCTCACCGCCGCGCGCGACCTCGGCAAGCACCTCCTGGGTGGCCGGATTCACCGTCTCGAAGTAGCGGTGGCTTTCGGCGGTCTGGCCGCCGATGAGGTGCTGGATGCGCATGCTCGAGGGTCCTGGGTGTGGCGTTCGACGGTTAGCGGCTGCAGGCAGCGCCTTGGTCGTCCGCGAAGGGTCGGCCGACCGACGGATTCGGACCTCTCGAGCGCGCGGGACAGGCTCGGGCGCAGGACAGGCATGGACATCGTGCCGGCAGATTACTAATATGTGAGTAATATAGGTGCACTCATGCGTACCCGTCAACCGACCATCCCGCTTTCATCGAAGGCCGCGCCCGATCCGGCCTTCACCCATCGCAACCTGCCGATGCTGCTGTTGCAGGCGCGCGAGCGGGTGATCTCGCGCTTCAGGCCGATCCTGAAGGCGCATGGATTGACCGAGCAGCAATGGCGCATCGTGCGCGCCCTGCTCGAGACCGGCCCGCTGGAGCCGCGGGAGATCGTCGCCCTGTGCGGGATCTCCAGCCCCAGCCTTGCCGGCGTGCTGGCCCGAATGGAGGAACTCGGCCTGATCAGCCGCGAGCGCCTCGATCATGACCAGCGGCGCCTTCGGGTGTCGCTCACGGCGCGCAGCCGCACGCTCGCCGCCCGCATGGCGCCGAAGGTGGAAGCCGTCTATGCCGACATCGAGGCGCGCGTGGGCGTCGCGTTTGCCCGTGAGGTCTATGACGTGCTCGACAGGCTCGTCTCCTCGCTCGGCACCGACCTCGACCACGCCGGCTGACCCGTCGAACCGACCCCGCGCCCGCACGCGTCCTCAGGCCACGGGTGGCGCACCGTCCGGCCCGTCGGCGCCCGCCGCGACAGTCGCCAGGTAGCGGCGCAAGTCCTTTTCGACGGTGTCGTATTCGGCGGCCAGGGCGTCGACCTGCACCGGCCAATCGGCGAGGTCGCCGGCCTGGATTCGCGCCTGCAGGTTGCGCGCGAGACCGGACAGCACCGCCGCGCCGATGGTGCCTGCCGTGGAGATGAGCGTGTGGGCAAGCTCCAGCGCCCGAGCCAGGTCGCCCGTCGTCAGCCCGGACCGGATCGCCTGCGGCACGTCGAGCGCCTGCCCGAGGTACTGCCGGACGATGCGCTCATAGAGATCGGCCTTCCCCGCGCAGTGCTGCAGGCCCAGCTCGAACGAGACGCCGCCGGCCGCGGCGGTGGCGGCGCGCGGCACGGGCGGCGCCTTCGCATCGGACAGCCAGCGGGCCAGCGTGCCGAACAGTGCGTTCGGGTCGAACGGCTTGGTCACATGGTCGTTCATGCCCGCGGCCAGACACATCTCCCGATCGCGCGTGGTCGCGTGCGCCGTCATCGCGATGATCGGCAGCGACGCGCCTGCCGGGTCGGCGCGAATGCGTCGCGTCGTCTCGTAGCCATCCATCTGGGGCATCTGCACATCCATCAGCACGGCATCGAAGCCCTGCTCGCGCACGGCCTGGATGGCCTTCGGCCCGGTGTCGGCGACCGCGACGCACATGCCCGCCACCGCCACGAGAAGCTCGGTCGCGACGAGCTGATTGACGTCGTTGTCCTCCACCAGCAACACGCTTCGCCCTTGCAGCATGGCCAGGGCCTGCGCATCGTCGGGCGGCGTCGCGGCCGCATCCGATGCCTTCGGGCCGCGGCGGCCGAGCGCGCCCATCATCGCGTCGAGCAGGCTCGAGGCGGTCATGGGTTTGGTCAGGCAGGCATCGAGGCCTTCCTCCGCGGCGAGTCTCGCGACCCGTTCGTCGCCGTAGGCCGTCACCATGATCATGCGGGGCGGCGCGTGCAAACCCGGCACGGCGCGAATGCGTCGCGCCAGCTCGAAGCCGTCCATGTCGGGCAGCTTCCAGTCGAGCAGCGCGACCGTGTAGGCGGTGCGGCTCGCGGCCGAGGACAACAGTTCGTCCAGGGCCGCCTGCGCGGACGGCACGGCTGTCACCGTGCAGCCCATCTGCTGCAGCAGCTCGCCCAGCACTTCGCGCGCGCTTTCGCTGTCGTCCACGACGAGCACGCGAAGGCCGCGCACATCCGGCAGCGGCGCAGCGGCCGGGAGTGGCGGCACGCTGCCGGCAAGACCCAGTTCGGCGGTGAAGAAGAATTCGCTGCCCTTTAACGGCGTGCTCGTCACCCCGATGCGGCCACCCATCAGCTCGACGAGCTGCTTGCTGATGGCCAGCCCGAGCCCCGTGCCACCAAAGCGGCGCGAGGTCGAGGCATCGGCCTGGCTGAAAGGCAGGAAAAGCCGCGCCGTGTCCTCGGGACTCATGCCGATGCCGCTGTCCCTGACCGCAAAGCGCAGCACGGCGCCGCGGGCATCGCCGCTCACCCGTGTCACGCGGATGACGATCTCGCCCGATGACGTGAACTTGACCGCGTTGTTGCACAGGTTGACGAGCACCTGCGACAGCCGTTGCATGTCGCCGACCAGGCGTTGCGGGGTGTCGGGCGCCACACCCACGAGCAGCTCCAGCCCCTTTTGCTGCGCTCGGTGCCCGACGATGTCGGTCACCTGGCCGATCAGCTCGTCGAGCGAGAACTCGTGGTGCTCGATCTCGAGCTTGCCGGCCTCGATCTTCGAGAAGTCCAGCACCTGGTCGATGAGCGCAAGCAGCGCATCGGCGGCGACCTTCGCCTTGGTGAGGTAGTTCAGCTGCTGCGGCGTGAGGTCGGTTCGCAATGCCAGGTTGGTGAGCCCGAGGATCGCGTTCATCGGCGTGCGGATCTCGTGGCTCATATGGGCCAGGAAGTCGCTCTTGGCCCGGCTGGCCGCCTCGGCAGCCAGCCTGCGCGCGCTGCGAAGCCGCGCTGGCGCGCCGCGCATCGAGCATCGCGTTGAATTCCACCGCGAGATCATGGAACTCACCCGGCAGCCTTTCGTCGGCGCGCACGTCGGATTCGCCAGCGGCCAGTGCGCGCGCGCTGCGGCTGAGGCTGCGCAGCGGCTCGCTCAGGCGGCGCACGAAGTAGAGCGCGGTCACGAGCCCGAAGGCCGCGGCCACGAGTGCGGCCAATGCGCTGCGCTGGAATTCATGCCTCGCTGCGGGCCACGATGGCGACGCTGGACGATGCCGCTCCGACACGAAGACCGAAGTGCTCCAGGTTGACCGCGGCGACCATCATCGGCTCGCCGCTGACTGCGACGGCCTCGAATGCGGCCCCGCTTGCCCGCTCGGCCCGCTCGCATCACGCCCGCCGCCACGGGCTTTCCCACGAATTGCTCCAGCGCAGGCTCGCGGGCGATGAACCGGCCGCGCGCATCGACCAGCCCGACTACGCTTTTCGGCGCCATGTTCGCCGTGGTGAGGATGGTGTGCGACAGGTAGCCGAGATCCAGCGCCGCGGCAATCAGCCCGATGCGACGTCCGGACACATCGTTCAGCGGGGCGACGATGTTGACAAGGTACTTGCGCGAGACATCGCCGTAGTAGGGCGCACTCAGGTACCAGTGTGCGTCGGTGGCGTGGGCCACGGCGCCCGCGAACCAGGGTGCGTCCTTGTAGTTGTGCAGGGGCGCCGTGGGCGTGGCCGCCAGGCACAGCAGGCGGCCTTCGAGGTCGACGGCTCCGATATTCGCCAGGATCGGGTCCACGGACGTGAGGTTCTTGATCAGCGGTCCGCAGCGCTCGGCATCCAGCGACTGCATCTCGCGGCGAGAGGCGAGAAACCGCACGATGTTCTCCACCCGCGTGAACACGGCGTCGAGCGTGCGCGCCGCGACTCCGCGCGGGTGCGCAACGCGGACACCGCCGTTGCCTCGTCGAGCGACTTCTGGCGGTACAGCGTGTAGAGGTGCAAGGCCAGGAGCGGCGCCGCCACCGCGGATGCGGTGAGCAGCAGCTTGGCCAGGAAGAAGCTGCCACCGCCTGCCGTCGCCGACCGGATCATCATTCGCAAGGAACGCAGGCGTGCAACAAGCGGCGCCACGGGCCTTTTCCTCCTCCCGACGCGGAAAAGGGCATAGTCTGCCCGACTTCGCGGACGAACCCGGAACCCGATGCGATCCGGCGGGTCACCCGATCGTGGACGGGGATTTGCCCGATGCGCGGGCTGCTGGCCGGTGCTTCAATTCCCACAGGATCGCTCTGCAACCCAGGAGAACCATCTTGGATTCACGCGCCGCGGCTGGCAGCCCGCTGTACCTGCTCGAGCGCAGCGATGTCGGGCTCGTGCAACTTGACGCCGAGCTCAAGGTGGTCGCGATGAACAGTTTCGCGCGCCGCGTGCTGCCGGTCGAGGACAAGCAGCCCTTCGAAAAGATGGTGCTGTCATTCCACCCGGAGCGCTCGCAGAGCAAGGTCAAGTTCCTGCTCGACCAGGCGGAATGCCCGGTCAGCAATCCGCCGCCGATGACGATGATCATCAACATCCCCGAGCGGGTGCTGCTGATCAAGGTCACGAAGATGTCGGACATGCGCGGCGACACCTTCGGCTACACGCTGGTGTTCTATGACATCACCGATGCCGTCATTCGAGACGAGCCCGGCGCCTTGCGCCCGGACACCAAGCGCCAGCTGCTGAAGATCCCGACCGTGTCGGGCAACCGCATCGTGCTGGTCGACGCCGCGCAGGTGCTGTACGTGCGCGCCGAGGGCCACTACACCTGGGTGCACACCGCGCAGGGCTCGAGCTTCTGCAACCTGACCATCGGCGATCTCGAAGGCCGGCTTGACCTCGGGACCTTCCTGCGCATCCACCGCAGCTACCTCGCCAACCTCGACTTCGCCGAGCAGATCGTGCGCGACGACGGCAAGGTCAGCCTGAAGCTCGTCGGCGATGAGCGCGGCCTGCCCGTGGCGCGCGCGAGCGTGCCGCGGCTGCTCGATCGGCTGGGTATCGAGACCGCCGGATACTGAAACGGACCACCCCCGTAGCGCCTTCGGCGCTCCCCTCGTGGGGGCGCCGCCGCGAGAATCGGCAAAGCCGGATGCCACGGCGGCCGCTCGATCCGTCGGGTGGTCACCCCGCCGGGGTGCCGCTCGGCGCCATGGTCGAAGTGAAACTTGAGCGTTGCAACCACAACTCGTTCGGGCTGAGCCTGTCGAAGCCCCTCTGCGGGCATCACGCAGTGGCCCCTTCGACACGGGGCCTTCGACAAGCTCAGTCCCCTGCTCAGGGCGAACGGGTGTTTCATGCGGCGCGGGCGGTGCTTTGTCGCCATGGAAAACTGAAGTGAAGCTTGAGCGTTGAAACCGCAACTCGCTCGGGCTGAGCCACCCCCCAACCCGTTCGGGCTGAGCCACCCCCCAACCCGTTCGGGCTGAGCCACCCCCCAACCCGTTCGGGCTGAGCTTGTCGAAGCCCACTGCGAACATCACAGCGCGGCCCCTTCGACACGTGCCTTCGACAAGCTCAGTCCCCTGCTCAGGGCGAACGGTTGTTGTTGTCAGGGACGAACGAGTGTTTCATGCGTCGCGGATGCCGCTTCGGCGCCATGGAAAACTGCTATTCAGGGTAGCCGACAGGGCCCCAATCGAGCGGAGCACCCTCCTCGCGCGTCGGCCGCCGCCGCGGCGCCGAAGCCTCGTGCAACGCGATGGGCCATTCGTGAGAAGCGAGCCGCCATTCGTGCAGCGCCGCGCCATGTTGCGCTGCACCGTCGCTAACGTCGACCGCTCGATTCGAGCTGCGGCCCGCCTCTGCCCGGCCGCCGGCGCACCGAGGAGATAACCATCATGATCCCAGCCGGTTTCGACTACCACGCCCCGCGCTCGGTCGCCGACGCGGTTCGGCTGCTCGGCAGCCTCGGCCCCGACGCCAGGTTGCTGGCCGGCGGCCACAGCCTGCTGCCGATGATGAAGCTGCGCTTCGCCGAGCCGGCGCACCTCGTCGACCTGGGCCGCATCCCGGATCTGCGCGGCATCGCGCAGGTCGGCGACGAGATCCACATCGGCGCGATGACCACCGAGAACGACCTGCTGCGCTCGCCGCTGCTGGCCGACAAGGTGCCGCTGCTGGTCGAAGGCGCCGGCTGGATCGCCGACCCGCAGGTGCGCTACAAGGGCACGATCGGCGGCGACATCTCGCACGGCGATCCGGGCAACGACCATCCGGCGCTGATGCTCGTGCTGGATGCGTCGTTCGTGCTGGCGGGCCCCAAGGGAGAGCGGGTCGTCAAGGCCGACGGCTACTTCCTCGGCCTGTACTCCACGCTGCTGGAGCCCGGCGAAATCCTCACACGGATCCGCGTACCCATCCCGCCGCCGGGCACGGGATGGTCGTACCAGAAGCTCAAGCGCAAGACCGGAGACTTCGCCACCGCGGCCACCGCCGTGCTGCTGCAGATGAAAGGCGATCGCGTCGCCAGGGTGCGTATCGGGCTGACCAACGCCGGCCCGGCGCCGCTGAGGGCGCGGGCGGCGGAGGACAGTCTCGCGGGCCGGGCGATCGACGAGGCCAGCGTCGCCGAGGCGGCGCGGCTCGCGATGAGCATCTGCGACCCGTCGCCCGACCAGCGCGGCGACGTCGCCTACAAGACCGCGATGTGCGGCGAGATGACGCGGCGCGCACTGCTGGCCGCGCATGCGCGCACGATGAAGTCATAGGTCCAACCCGGAGGCGCATCATCATGGCAAACATGCACAAGGTGGCGTTCCAGCTCAACGGCCGTCCGGTCGAGGTGAGCGTGGAGCCGCGGGAGCTGCTGATCCACACGCTGCGCGAGCGGCTCGGCCAGACCGGCTCGCACATCGGATGCGAGACCTCGCACTGCGGCGCCTGCACGGTCGACCTGGACGGCATGTCGGTCAAGTCGTGCACGGTCCTCACCGTGCAGTGCGAAGGCGCGCAGATGCTCAGCGTCGAGGGCCTGGAGCAAGGCGGCGTGCTGCACGCGCTGCAGCAGGCCTTCCACGAGGAGCACGGCCTTCAATGCGGCTACTGCACACCGGGCATGCTGATGCGCGCCTACCGGCTGCTGCAGGAGAACCCCGACCCCAGCGAGCAGGACATCCGCTACGGCATCTCGGGCAACCTGTGCCGCTGCACCGGCTACCAGAACATCGTCAAGGCGGTGCAGTCGGCTGCCCGCAAGCTCGCGCAGCGTCCAAGCAGACGTCCACGCAGACGGCCGCGGCCTGACGCCATTCACGCGAACCCACCGGAGAACTCCATGGGCGACATGACCGAACTCCAGGAACGCGAACAGAAGCTGCAGGGCATGGGCACCTCGCTGCTGCGCAAGGAAGACGCGAAGTTCATTCGCGGCCAGGGCAACTATGTCGACGACATCAAGCTGCCGGGCATGCTGTTCGGCGCCATCGTGCGAAGCCCCTACGCGCATGCGCGCATCAAGGGGATCGACAAGACGAACGCCCTGGCTTCGCCGGGCGTGGTGGCGGTGCTCACGGCCGACGACCTCAAGCCCGTGAACCTGCATTGGATGCCTACGCTCGGCGGCGATGTGCAGGCGGTGCTCGCCGACAAGAAGGTGTGCTTCCAGATGCAGGAGGTGGCGATGGTGCTGGCCACCGACCGCTATGCCGCGGCCGACGGCGCCGCGCTGGTGGAGGTGGACTACGAGGAGCTCCCGGCCATCGTCGACCCGAAGCAGGCGATGGCGCCCGACGCGCCGATCATCCGCGAGGACATCGCCGAGAAGAAAGAGGTGGGCCACGGCCCGCGCATCCACCCCAACCACATCTTCACCTGGGAGGCGGGCGACAAGGCCGCCGCCGACGCGGCCTTCGACCGCGCGCCGGTCACGGTGCGCGAGGAGATCCTCAATCCGCGCGTCCATCCCTGCCCGCTGGAGACCTGCGGCTGCGTCGCCTCGTTCAACAAGGCCACCGGCTACCTCACGGTCTACATGACGACGCAGGCGCCGCACCTGGTGCGCACGGTGCTGGCAATGCTGTCGGGCGTGGCCGAGAGCAAGATCCGCGTGGTCGGCGGCGACATCGGCGGCGGCTTCGGCAACAAGGTGCCGGTGTATCCGGGCTACGTGGTGGCGATCGTCGCGTCGATCGTCACGGGCGTGCCGGTGAAGTGGATCGAGTCGCGCATCGACAACATCTCCACCACCGGCTTCGCACGCGACTACCACTGCGTGGGCGAGCTGGCCGCCGATCAGGACGGCCGCATCAAGGCGCTGCGCTTCAGCGCGCTGGCCGACCACGGCGCGTTCAATTCGCATGTGTCGGCCACCAAGCTGCCGGCCGGGCTGTTCTCGATCTGCACGGGCTCGTACGCGATCCCGAATGCCTATGCACGTGTCGACGCGGTCTACACCAACAAGGCGCCGGGCGGCGTGGCGTACCGCTGCTCGCTGCGCGTGACCGAGGCGGTGTACCTGATCGAGCGGATGGTCGACGTGCTCGCACTGAAGCTGGGCATCGACAAGGCGGAGATCCGCAAGCGCAACTTCATCGCGGCCGAGCAGTTCCCGTACACGACGGCGCTGGGCTGGACCATGGACAGCGGCGCCTACCACGCCGCGCTCGAGAAGGTGCTGGAGGCGGTCGACTATGCCGGCCTGCGCCGCGAGCAGGCGCAAAAGCGCGCGGACCCGAAGTGCCCCACGCTGATGGGAATCGGCATCTCGACCTTCACCGAGATCGTCGGCGCAGGCCCGACCAAGGTCTGCGACATCCTCGGCATCGGCCTGTTCGACAGCTGCGAGATACGTGTGCACCCGACCGGCGCGGTGATCGCGCGGCTGGGCACGATGACGCAGGGCCAGGGTCACGCGACGACCTATTCGCAGATCATCGCCACCGAGCTCGGCCTGCCGGCCAGCGACATCGTGGTGGAGGAAGGCGACACCGACAATGCGCCCTACGGGGCGGGCACCTGGGGTTCGCGCTCGACGCCGGTGTCGGGTGCCGCCACCGCGCAGGCCGCGCGCAAGATCAAGGACAAGGCACGCAAGATCGCCGCGCACCTGCTCGAAGTGGCCGAAGGCGACCTCGAATGGGAGATCGACCGCTTCAAGGTCAAGGGCAATCCGAGCCAGGCCAAGACCATGAAGGAGATCTGCATGGTGGCCCACACCGGCAACATCCCGGCCGGCATGGAGCAGGGACTGAACGCGGTGACGTACTACGACCCGCCCAACATGACCTATCCGTTCGGCGCCTACCTGTGCGTGGTCGACGTCGACAAGTTCACCGGCGAGGTCAAGGTGCGCCGCTTCTACGCGCTCGACGACTGCGGCACGCGCATCAACCCGATGGTGATCGAGGGCCAGATCCACGGCGGCCTGACCGAGGCCTTTGCGGTGGCGATGGGGCAGCAGATTCCGTTCGACGAGAACGGCAACCACCTGGGCAACAGCCTGGTCGACTACTTCCTGCCCACCGCGATGGAGGCGCCGCACTGGGAGACCGACCACACGGTCACGCCCTGCCCGCACCACCCGATCGGCGCCAAGGGCGTGGCGGAGTCGCCGCACGTGGGCGGCATCCCGTGCTTCAGCAACGCGGTGATCGATGCCTTCGCGCACCTGGGCGTCACGCACATGGACATGCCGCACAACGCGTGGCGCGTCTGGCAGCAGTGCCACGCGTTGGGCGTCGACCGGCGCTAGGGATTCCTGCCCCGGCACGACACGACACGATGAACGTCAAGCTCGACAAGACCTACCCGATGCCCGCCTCGGCGGAGATCGCCTGGGCGCTGCTGCGCGACATCGAGGGCGTGGCCGCGTGCATGCCCGGTGCAAGCATCACCGAACGCATCGACGAGCGGCACTACAAGGGCACGGTGGCGGTGAAGTTCGGCCCCGCCAACATGTCGTTCCGCGGGGCCGTCGAGGTGATGTCGCTGGAACCGGAGAGCCGCACGCTGCGCCTCGTCGGCAAGGGCACGGACACGACGGGCTCCTCGGGTGCCTCGATGGACCTGACGGCGAAGGTCGAGGCGGTCGATGCCGCCAGTTGCAATCTCGTGGGATCGAGCACGATGTCGATGAGCGGCAAGGCCGCCACGTTCGGCGCGCGCATGGCCGGACCGGTGGCCGAGCAGGTGCTCAAGCAGTTCGCCGGCAATTTCTCGAACCGGGTGCAGGCCATGCAGGCGGCGGCGCAGGCGTCCGGCTCCACATCCGCGTCCGCGGCCTCGCCCCCCTCGGCCGCGCAGGCAGCGCCACAGGCATCGACACAGCTCAACGGGCTGGCCCTGGCCTGGGCCGTCTTCAGGCAATGGCTGTGCTCGCTGTTCGCCGCGAAGAAGACATGAGGACTGCGGCGCCAGGGAAGGCACTGCCATGAGCGCCACCGCCGGCGCGCCCGCACCGACAGCATCCGCACGCGCCCACGACCTGGCCGCGTGGCAGCATGACCTGGCGTCGGCCGGCTACATCGCCGAGCCCGGGCTGGTGGCCGCCTTGCTGCTGATGCACGACCTCGGTCGGCCGCTGCTGCTCGAAGGCGATGCCGGCGTGGGAAAGACCGAGGTGGCGAAGGTGCTCGCCGCGGTCCGGGGCACGCGGCTGATCCGGCTGCAGTGCTACGAAGGCCTGGACGCGCACGCGGCGATGTACGAATGGAACTACCAGCGCCAGTTGCTGGCGATCAAGCTGCTCGAGCACGACGAGCGTGGCCTGGCGCAGAAGGAGCAGGACATCTTCTCGGAGCGCTACCTGCTCAAGCGTCCGCTGCTCGAAGCCATCAGCTGCGAGAATCCGCCGGTCCTGCTCATCGACGAGGTCGACCGCGCGGACGAGGCCTTCGAAGCCTACCTGCTGGAGCTTCTGTCGGACTTCCAGCTCTCCATTCCCGAGCTCGGCACGGTGCGCGCCACCACGCGTCCGTGGGTGGTCATCACCTCGAACGGGACGCGCGAACTGTCTGACGCGCTGAGGCGCCGCTGCCTGTACCAGTACATCGACTACCCCGACCACGCGAAGGAGCTGGCCATCTTGCGCTTGAAGGCGCCGGAGGCCGCCGCCGCGCTGGCGCAGCAGATCGTGTCGTTCGTGCAGGCGGTGCGTCGCATGGAATTGCAGAAGCGTCCTGGCATCGCCGAGACGCTGGACTGGACGGCTGCCCTGCTGCGCCTGGGCATCTCGGTGATCGACGTGAACGGCGCCGAGCGCATCGGCGACACGCTGAGCGCGCTGATCAAGACGCGCGACGACCGCGCGGCCTTTCCGCGCGAAGTCGTTGCCAGGTTGGCGGCCGCATGCTGAACCCCGCCGCACCCGAATCGCTGGAGGCACGTGCGGCTGCACGGCTCGCCGGGTTCCCCGGATTTCTGCGCGCCAACGGATTCGCCGTGGGCGGCGGCGACGCCGTGCAGGTGCTTCACGCCGCGCGGCATGTCGGCATGCTGGACCGGCAGATCCTGCGCTGGAGCCTGAAGGCACTGCTGTGCGGTCGTGGCGACGAATGGCGGCGCTTCGACGGCCTATTCGACGCCTGGTTCCTGCCGCCGAACCGCTGGCAGGCGCCCGAGCGCGGCGAGGCCTCGGCGGGCTTGGCGATCGACGACGCAGGGCAGTCCGCCGACGCCGGCCAGGACAGCGTGCCCGAGCGCGACGATCCGCGCCCGCGACGCACAGCCAGCCCGCAGGAAGTTTTGAGCACGACCGACTTCCGGGACCTGACCGCCCGCGAGCATTCGCTGGACATCGAGGCGCTGATGCGGCGCTTTGCCCGGCAGCTCAAGCACCTGCGCCTGCGCCGCGAGGCACGCGCGCGCCACGGCCGGCGGCTCGATCTGCCCGCGACCATCCGGCGCAGCGTGGCCAGCGGCGGCACGCCCTTTCACCTGGTGCGCAAGGACCGCAGACGAGTTCGCCCGCGCATCGTGCTGCTGATCGACGTGAGCCGTTCGATGGCGCCGTATGCGTTTTTCTATCTGCGGCTGGCGCGCGCGCTCGGCGCCGAGCTGAGCGACGTGCACAGCTTCATCTTCCACACCCGCGTGACGGCGGTGTCGCAGGCGTTGCACGACCCCGACCCGTGGCGCGCGCAGGAGCGGCTGCACCTGATCGCCCAGGGATTCGGCGGCGGGACACGCATCGGCGACAGCCTCGCGCAGTTCGAGCGCGAACATGCGCCGCGCATCGTCCATTCGCGAACGGCGTTGCTCATCATGAGCGACGGTTACGACACGGGCGAGCCGGCCCGCCTGTCCGACGCGCTGGCGCGGTTGCGGCGCCGCGCGCGGCGGGTGGTGTGGCTCAATCCGCTCGGGAACCATCCGGGGTTCGAGCCGGTCTCGCAAGGCATGCGGGCCGCCTTGCCGCACCTGGACCTGCTCGCGCCAGGGGGTGATCTGGCGGGCATCAAGGCGGTGCTTCCGCAGTTGATCGAGGCGCTGAAATGAGACGCGGCATCGATGGGTTTGCCGTCCGGCCTGCAGGGGATGTGGCGTTGACTGAGTTGACGATTGATGCGGCTCGGCCGGTGAGGTGTGGGGCCTGTCGCGTGTATCGGCGGCCTGCGGATGTCGGCGCAGCAAATCGGTTTGGGGGCGGGGCACGATGCGCCTCGGAGACGGTCGGCGCGGCAAAGCCGCGTGCGGGCAGGGCGCGGTGCACCTCGGAGACGGTCGGCGCTGCGCGCCGACTCCCCTGCGATGCTCGGTCTCGCGGCCACGTCGCAGAACTCGCTTCGTTCGCTGCGCTCACTGCGCTCAGACAACTGCGACGAGTCAGAGCACGAAGCGCGCTGCGCGCGCGGCCACGAGCCCTGCGCTTCTCGGCGCCCCCGACACGGCGCACCGCGCCCTGCCCGCACGCGGCTTTGCAGAGAGGTGAGCTGCTTTCGATCGGCGGGGTGGCGATGGGCTCTGACGTTTTTCTCGGGGTCGACGTGTCGGGGCGAGGTGGAGCGGCTAGCGGGTGCGTCAGCGGGTGCGCCAGCGGGTGCTCGAGTGGGTGCGCATACAGGTTTGCGAACAGGTGCGCGAGCAGGGTCGTCTCGAGGTATCCGAATTCGAGGCCTGCGGCACAAGGAGCTTGACATGGGCTGTCTCCTCAAGGGCAACAGCGGCCTGTACAGCCGCATGAGCGTCGGCGCGGTGCTGCTGGCGGCCGGCGCCGGCGCGCGATTGGGCGGGCGGCCCAAGGTGTTGCTCGAACTGGGCGGCGTGCCGCTGGTGATGCGGCAACTCGTGGCGCTCTCGGGCGCGGGGGTCGACGAGGTGGTCGTCGTGCTGGGCCACCACGCTGATGCGGTGGAAGCCGCAGTGCGGCCGTTTCCGATCACGCTCGCGCGCAATCACTCGCCCGACGACGGACAGGCCTCGTCGGTTCGCATCGGGCTGCAGGCGCTGTCACCCAAGCTGGATGCGGTGATCGTCGCACTGGCCGACCAGCCGCTGATCGATGCGCAGGACATCGTCACGCTGATCAGCGCCTTCAAGCAGCGCGGCAACGCGTCGATGGTCGTGCCGCGAGTGGCCACGGCTGGCGGGCACGCCGAACCCGGCAACCCCGTGATCTTCGACGCGGCCTTGCGCGACGAATGGCTTGCGGGCGACACCGATGCCGCCTGCCGGCGGTGGCGACAGGACCACCCCGAGCGCGTGCGCTGGCTGGACACCGACAACCCGCGCTACCGCGTCGACATCGACACGCCGGAGGACCTGGATCGTTTTGCCGCCAGCACCGGCCATACGCTGTCATGGCCGCCTGCCCTAGCGGCCGCGAGGCTGAGATGAAACTTGAGCACTGCGACCACGACCCGTTCGGGCTGAGGCACCCAGACCCGTTCTGGCTGAGGCACCCCAACCCGTTCGGGCTGAGCCTGTCGAAGCCCGCTGCGGGCATCACGCGGTGGACCCTTCGACACGGGGACCTCGACAAGCTCAGTCCCCTGCTCAGGGCGAACGGGGGTTTCGCGCGTTGAGGCTGCCGTTTCGGCGCCATGGAAAACTGACATGATCCCGAGCCCGCCGACCTCCACCATGCTGCCCCTGACGCTGGCGCGCGCGGCCGCATGGACGCTCCTGCTGGCCGGCTGGGTCGGGCTGGGGAGCCTCGCCATCGTGCTGGCGCCCCGCGTGTTCGACGCCTTCGCGCTGATCGCGTTGTGGCTGCTCGGACTCGGAATTGCGGCCTTGGTGGCCACGCGGGACAGTCTTCGCGGCACGACGCGCGGCATGGCGTTGGTGGCCTCCGCAGCGCTGGCCGCCGTCGCGCTGGCCGCGTCCACGCGCGGAGGAGGACTGGCTGCATTGCTGCTGGCATTGCCCGCCTGGGCCGCCCTGACAGCGCTGGCCTCGGGCGTGGTGCGGCGCCTGCGGCTGGCCCAATCGGAGAAACCGGGTCCGCCGATCGGGGCGGCCGGCTTCGGAGCCGTGTGCGCCGCGCTCTCGCTCGGGGACCCCGGAGATGCGCAATCCTTGACCATTCGCTTGGGCGTGCTGGTGCTGCTGGCCGCCATCACGCTGGCGCTGCTGCAACGCGGGACACACGAACCGGCCGCCGGCGGCCGATGCCGCGCCGGGCTTTTCGACTGCTCTCTGCCGGCATGGCCAGTGGGCTCGTGGCACGACATCCGCCAATGGCCCGCGCTGCTGGCCGGCCTCGCGATGCTGCCGATGATGGCCGCGCTGCCGCTGATGGTCGCGTGGTGCAGGGCGCAGGCGGTCGCACCGCAAGCCATGGTGTTCCTGCACCTGGGCGCCATGTTCGCGCCGGCATGGGTGTTGAGACATGCGATTGCGCGATGGAGCGCCATGACGCTGTCGACCGTGTGCGCCGGCTGCCTGGCTGCGGGCGCGGTGGCCGCTGTTGCGCTGCCCGAACCATGGAACCTGCTGGGACTCGCATGCGCGCACGGCACGGCCTGGGGCGTGGCCTGGAGCGGCCAGCTCTGGTCGCCGCAGCGTCGCGGCCGGCAAGGCGCCTCCCCCTGGCGCGCCGCACTGGGCTATGCCGCCCTGACGCTCGCCTTCGGAGCCGCCGTCGCATGGCGCGGAGAGATTGGTGTGCTCGCCACCCAATGTGCGCTCGCGGTGGCGGCAGTGGCCGCGTGGCTGGCCGCAGCAGGCACGCCGTGGGCGCGCAGCGCGTGGCGGGCCGTGCGCCAGGCATGGAACGGCGGGCCGATGGGACGCTGGCACGGTCGGTAATCTGCCGCGCGACCCGTCGGCGCGGTCGGACAGGTTCGCGCGACAGGTTCGCGCCACAGGTGCACGCGACAGGTTCGCCATGGAGGTGCCGGGCGCCCAAGTGCAGGTTGTCGCGCGACCCGCATCAGGCGCCCAAGCGTGAGTCCGGGCATCTCCGTCCCCGTCTGTGGCGGGCTGGCCGCAGGTTCGGCTTCCGAGAGCGCTTGCATGGGTTGCGATGCATGCTGCTTGATGTATATCAGCGCGGACTGATTTAGAGCGGCCGACCATAGGCGTGCGAGAAGAACTTCACGCCCGCGCTGTCCCACGGGGCAGAGGCGGTGCGTGTTCCAGCACTGCGGAGCACCCACATGAAAAACCGATTTCCACACTGGACGGTCGGGGCGCTCGTGATCGCGCTGCTCATCCTGGTGCCATTCGTCTACCTGCAGCCGGCGAGGACGCGCGCGCCTGATCCGGCCGCCCAGGTGCCGGTGAGGAGCGTCCACGTCGACCACCACGACATCGTCAAGGGCGTTTTCAGGTCGGGTCAGGACGTCACCCGCGCCTGCCTCGCTTGCCACAAGGACGCCGCGGCGCAGTTGATGAAGACCAGCCACTGGACTTGGGAGTCCAAGCCGTTCACCGTGCCGTGGCGCAAGGAGCCGGTCACGATCGGCAAGATCAACCAGATCAACAACTTCTGCATCGGCACGCAGGGCAACGAGAACAAGTGCATGACCTGCCACGCAGGCTACGGATGGGAGGCCGGACGGGCCGTGCAGCAAGCCGATCCGGCGAACGTGGACTGCCTGGCCTGCCACGCTGACCCCGCCACCTATGGCAAGGGCCTGTTTGGCAATCCGACCGAATCGGTCGACCTGCTCGCCGCCGCTCGCAGCGTGCGCGCGACCACGCGCGAGAACTGCGGCAAGTGCCATTTCGATGGCGGCGGCGGCAACGGGGTGAAGCACGGCGACCTCGACGAGAGCCTGTATTTCCCGGGCCGTGCGCTGGACGTGCACATGGGCGGCAAGCTGAACTTGCAGTGCAGCGACTGCCACGTGGCCCGCAACCACCAGATGCTCGGGCGCATGGTCGCCGACAACTACACGATCGACCCGGCCGAGCAGGCGTCGTGCGAGCAGTGCCACGTCGGCCGCATCCACGCCGACGAGCGCATCGGCACGCACCTGAAGTCGGTGGCCTGCCAGACCTGCCACATCCCCGCCATCGCGCGCGAGGAGCCGACCAAGGTGACCTGGGACTGGTCGCAGGCCGGCCAGGCCGGGCGCAAGGACGATCACTACACGTACCTGAAGATCAAGGGCCGGTTCAGCTACGAGTCGAATTTCGCGCCGACCTATCTCTGGTTCAACGGCGGCAACGAATACCGCTACCTGCTTGGCGATCGCATTGCCAGCCAGGGCCCGACGTACATCAACAAGCCCGCCGGCAGCATCCACGACCCGAAGGCGAAGATCTTCCCGTTCAAGCTGCATGTGGCGAAACAGCCCTACGACAAGGTCAACGGCTACCTGCTGCAACCGGTGACCTCCGGCAAGGACGGCTACTGGACCCACTTCGACTGGAACCAGGCGTTCGAACTGGCCGTGCCGATCACGGGCCTGGCCTACAGCGGCCAGTACGGCTTCACCGAAACCTACATGTACTGGGCCAGCACGCACATGGTCCAGCCCGCCGATGCGGCGCTGCAGTGCGATGCCTGCCATTCCGCCACCGGCCGGCCGGGTCGCATGGACTGGACGGCGCTCGGCTATCCCGGCGATCCGATGCGCTGGGGCGGAAGGAAGCTGCCATGAACGCCCGAACGCGAATCCTCGCCGCCGTGGTGCTCGGCGCTGCCGCGCTGGCCGCAAGCCACGCCAGCGCCGCGCCGCAGCCCGCGGCGGGGAAGCTGCACCCCGATGTCGCCCTGCTCGACGCCGACGGCGTGAATGTGCTGGCCAGCGGCAAGGCCGTGTCGACGATGAACAGTTGCGGGCGCTGCCACGACACCGACTACATCGCTTCGCATGCCTTCCACGCGGACCTCGGCCTGACCTCCATGGCACCGTCGAGCAACACCTGGGACGCGGGACCGGGCCTGTTCGGCCGCTGGGATCCCCTGCGCTATCGCTATCTGTCGCAAGCCGGCGATGAGCGTCTCGACCTTTCAACGCCGGGATGGCTCATGTTCAACGCGCAGCGCGTGGTGGGGGGCGGACCGGCCACCACCTCGCGCTCGGGGCGGCCTCTGGCCGACCTGACGCCGGGACGCGACGACCCCGAGACCTCGTTGCTGAACGCCGCCGGCGTCAGCGACGCGTGGAACTGGTCGCGCTCGGGCACGCTCGAGATGGACTGCTTCGTGTGCCATCTGGCGCAACCCGACATGGCCGCCCGCACGGCCGCGATTCGCGCCGGGCGCTTTGCGGACGCCAGCACGGCGACGCTGGTCGGCACGAAGATCGTGCAGCCCGGCGCGAAAGGCTGGGCATGGAACCGCGCGGCCTTCAATGCCGAGGGCCTGGTCGACAGCCGGCACCTGGGCATCCAGGATCCGACCAACGCCAATTGCGCCGCCTGCCATGGCCAGGTGCACGAGGGCGGCGAGGCCCCGCTGCTGCTCAGTGCCTGCGACCTGGACGACCCGCAGACGGCGACCACCGGCCAGGTGGTGTCATCGCAGCGCATCAACGCCTCGGGCGTGAACCTGGCCGGCAAGGACGCGCTGCATCGGTCGTGGGACGTGCATGCCGAGCGCCAACTGCAATGCACCGACTGCCACTACGCGCTGAACAATCCGGCACGTGCCGGGCCGGTGCCGGGCCGCAATCCGAGCCACCTGCAGTACGACCCGCGCACCCTCGATATCGCCAACTACCTGCAGCGGCCCGATCACGATTTCGCCCGCGGTACCAGTGCGCGAAGCCGCGCCGCACCAGGGCATGAGGGCACGATGCGGCGCTGCGAGAACTGCCACGATGCCGCCACGGCCCACGCCCGCTGGCTTCCCTACCTCGACAAGCACATGGCGGCCCTCTCCTGCGAGAGCTGCCACATCCCGAAGATGTATGCGCCGGCAATCCAGTCCGTCGACTGGACGGTCGTCACGGGCGTGGGCCAGCCGGTTCGCAGTTGCCGCGGAGTGGACGGCGAACCCGGGGACGTGCACTCGCTGGTCACAGGCTTCGAGCCGGTGCTGGTGAGACAAGCCCACGCGGACGGCACGTCGCCGCTCGCGCCGTACAACCTGATCACCACCTTCTACTGGGTCTACGTGGATGCTGGTGGACGCGAGCGTCCTGTGCGCCAGCTCGACCTGCAGGCCGCGTTCCTGGAGCACGGCGCCTATGCGCCCGCCATCGTGGCCGCGTTCGACGCCGACCACGACGGCAGCGTCGGGCCGCAGGAACTGCGCATCGACTCGCCGCGCAAGCAGGCCGCGGTCGAGGCGCGTTTCGCGGCCCAGGGCCTTCGTCAGGTGCGCATGGAAGGCCGCGTGCAGGCCTACGGCATCCACCACGACGTCGCGCGCGGCGTGAACGCGATCCGCGACTGCAAGGCCTGCCACGCGAGCAGTTCGCGGCTGAGCGACGAAATGGCGCTGGCTTCATTCGCGCCCGTGCTGCCCGCCTTCGACGCCGGCCACGAGGCCTCGGTCACCGGCGACCTGCTGCGGCATGACGACGGATCGCTGTCGTATCGGCCCGCGACGGTGCGCGACCATCTCTACGTGTTCGGCGCGAGCCGGCTGCGCTGGGTCGACGCACTGGGCGCGCTCGCGTTCATCGGCGCGGTGCTCGGCGTGAGCGGCCATGGCGCGCTGCGCTACCTCGCCTGGCGCAGGCGCCCGCATGGGCCTGAACCGACCCGGCGCGTGCGCATGTACGACGCCTACCGGCGCATGTGGCACTGGCTGCAGGCCATCACCATCGTGGCGCTCCTGCTGACCGGCCTCGTCATCCATCAGCCCGCCTTGTTCGCCGTGGTGCCGTTCGCGATCGTCGTATCGCTGCACAACGTACTGGCCGCGATCCTCGTGGCCAACGCCGCGCTGTCGCTGTTCTATCACCTCGCGACCGAGCGCATGCGCGAATACATCCCGCAGCCGCATGGCTTCATCGACGATGCCGTGCGCCAGGCGAAGTACTACGTGTCGGGAATCTTCAAGGGCGAACCGCATCCTTTCGAGAAGCGGCCGGACAATCGCATGAATCCGATCCAGAAGCTGACCTACTTCGGCATCCTGAACGTGCTGCTGCCCTTGCAGATCGCGACGGGCGCGCTGATGTGGGGTGCGCAGCAGTGGCCGCAGATCGCCGGCGCGCTGGGCGGCCTGCCCTTGCTCGGGCCGCTGCACTCGCTGGTGGCATGGCTGTTCGCCAGCTTCATCGTCGGGCACGTGTACCTGACAACCACCGGAGTCACACCGCTGGAGGCCATTCGAGGAATGGTCACCGGCTACGAGGAAGTCGAGGAGCACGCTCAGGCGGGGAAGGCCTGAACGCGCACACAGGAGATGACCATGAAATGGCTCGACGCGATATTCCACCGGCCGCAGCGGCCCTACGCGCATCCGTATCTGGCCGGCGCCGCGCTCGGCGTGGTGCTGTTCCTCGCTTTCGTGATCACGGGCAACGGCCTGGGCTCGTCGGGGGCGACCAGCCGCCTCGATGCCGCCGTGGTCGACGCGGTCGCGCCCGCGCACGTGGACAACACCCCGTACCTGCTGAAGATGGCCGGCGGCGACAGGAACCCGCTGGACGACTGGGTCGTGCCCGTGTTCTTCGGCGCCCTGCTCGGCGGCTTCGCGTCGGGCGCCCGCAACGGCCGGCTGAAGCTGACCACGACGAAAGGCCCGAACGTCTCGGAGCGCACCCGCTGGGTGATGGCCTTTCTCGGAGGGGTGATCTTTCTCTACGGGGCGCGCATGGCGCGCGGATGCACCTCGGGCCAGGCGCTGTCCGGTGGCGCGACGCTGGCGGCCGGCTCCTGGCTGGTCATGCTGGCCATCTTCGCCAGCGCGTATGCCCTGGCCTGGTTCGTGAGAAAGCTGTGGCTCTGAGGAGCAGCACATGAAATTTCCCCTGGAAGCCTTCACCGCGGTGAGTGCCGCGCACCCGTGGACCTACGTCGTGTTCGCCGGCATCGGCTTCGCCTTCGGCTACACGCTGGAGACGGCCGGGTTCGGCGATTCCCGCAAGCTCGCCGCGCAGTTCTATTTCAGGGAACTGACCGTGTTCAAGGTCATGTTCACGGCCATCGCCGTGGCGATGACGCTGCTGTTCGGCGCGGTGGGCCTCGGCTGGATCGATTTCGCCCAGGTCTGGGTAAACCCGACCTATCTCGCCTCGGGCGTGGTGGGCGGCCTCATCATGGGCGTGGGGTTCATCGTGGGCGGCTTCTGCCCGACGACCTCGCTGGCGTCGGCTTCTACAGGGCGCATCGACGGCATGCTGTTCATGCTCGGCGGTTTCGTGGGCGCCTTTTTGTTCGGAGAGACCGAAGCGTACTTCGACCACTGGTACAACACCGCCGGATATCTCGGCCGGCTGACGCTCGACCAGGTGTTCGGCGTGAGCGCCTCGACGCTCGTGCCTCTCATCGTGGCGGTGGCGATGTTCATGTTCTGGGGAAGCGAGCATCTGGAGCGGGCCTTCTCCGGCAGGCATCCCGCACGCGAGCCTGCACTGCGCAAGGCCGGCGCGGCTGTGCTGATGGCGGCGGCGCTGGGCGTGCTCTTCCTGGGCAGCCCCTCGCTGGAGGACCGCTACGAGCGGCTTGCCTTCAAGCGCACCGAGACGCTGCAGCAACCGCCGGCCAAGCCCAGGACAGTGACCCGTGTCTACAGCGCCGACGAGATGCTGGACAAGCGCCTGGTGTTCGCATCGCCGGCCGAAGTGTTCAAGACGCGCTACCTGCAGGCGATCAAGCCGGTCTACCTCGACGTGAGGAGCGAGTCCGACTACAACCTCTACCACCTCGTCGATTCCATCAACGTTCCGCTGGAACGCCTGGCCGAAGCCGTGCCCGCGCTGCTCGGCGAGCCGCCGGCCCACACGGTGTTCATCACCATCGGCAACGACGAAGCCGCTGCCAGCCAGGCCTGGCGGCTGCTGGTTGCCTCGGGAGTGCAGAACGTCTACGTGCTCGAAGGAGGGGTCAACCAGTGGATCGCCACCTTCGGTGCGAACGATGCGTCGCTGCGGCCATTGCCGAACGGCGGCGCCGAGCAGCTGCGCTGGATCTTCCCGGCAGCGCTGGGCAGCCGCTACGCGTCATGCGCGCCCAGTCCCATCGAGTACGAGGACCTCGACTTCAAGGCGCGCATCGTGCTGCAGATCAAGCGTGACAAGTCAGGCGGCGGATGCGGTTGACCGCATGAAGGACGGAGCCGTCCGCGCGAATGGGCGGCTGTCGCTCAGATCACCGTCACCCGATTCCTTCCATCACGCTTCGACGTATAGAGGGCTTCGTCCGCACGCTCGATGAATTGCATGGCCGTCTCGCCCTGCCGGTACCGCGTGACTCCGAACGACATGGTCATCGTGCCCAGCACCTTCTCGTCGGTTCGGCGCCGCAGACGGCTCGACGCCACACGCACGCGAACGCCTTCTGCCATTGCATGCGCCTCATCGATGGCGGTGGCCGGCAGCAGGATCGCGAATTCCTCGCCACCCGTCCGCGCCGCGAGGCCCTTCGGCTCGGCCGCCGCGTTCAGCAGGTTGGCGAACACGCGCAGCACGTCATCGCCGAAGCTGTGGCCGTAGCTGTCGTTGATCTTCTTGAAATGGTCCACGTCGCTGACGACGAGGCTCGGCGCATGGGCCGGCTCCTCCGTGGCAGACAGGCAGTCGGACAGGCGCCGCTCGAAGGCGCGCCGATTGGCCAGCCCGGTCAGGCTGTCGACCAGCGCCTCGTGGCGCGCGCGCTGCACTTCCTCGCGCAGGGTCTCGATTTCCTGGCGGCTTTCCTGGAGACGCTGGCGAAGATGCTGCACGGCGTCCTGCATCTGGCGGGTTTCGGCGAGTGCCTCCTCGGCCGCGGCGGCCGCGCTGCCGACGAGTTCGCTGTTCAGGCGCGACAGCGAGGATTCGAAGCGCGCCGACTGGTCGCCCGCCTGGGCCGCGGAGCGCGCCATGCCCACCAGCACGCGCTGGAAACCGTCCATCACGCGCTGTCCGCTCTCCGGATCGACCTCGGCGATGTGGCGGCAGAACAGCTCGTGAGTGAGCGCCTCGTCGAGGGTTCCGCCGCCAGCGAGCGCGGCGTCGACGGCTTTGCGCAACGACGGATTCGTCTGCGCGACGTACTCGTACCACACGGCATAGCTCACCGGATGCAGCGCGGCCGATCTGGCGCGACATCAACGGCAATGCCAGGCGCAGCAGCTCGGCGCTGCGCTCCACGTTGTCCCCGTATCTCATTGATCCCCCGATCCGAAGCGCGGGCACGATGCCATGCGCCGGTGACGCCAACCTGACGAAGGGCTGGGCCGCATTCTTCCCCGGCGCAGATTCTCACAGAGGAAGGTCGAGCCGGCCAGCGTCGTCGATGGCCGACGATTTCGGTAGGGAATCTTTTCGAGTGCCGTTCGATCCGCTGTGAGATGGAAGTGGCAGCAGAGACAATCGCGGGCGTTCGAAGGCCGCGCTTCCGTCAGCCCATGCTCTCCTCCTTCTGGTACATCGCCTGCCCCTCGCTGCTGCTGGGTCGCACGCCCAGGTCCGCGCGCGTCCTCGACGCACAACTCGTGGTCTTCCGTGATAGCGCGTTGACGCCGCACGCCCTGCTCGATCGATGCTGCCATCGAGGCACGCCTCTCTCGATGGGCCGTGTCGTCGAGGACACCGTGGCATGTGCGTATCACGGCTGGCGCTTCGACGGCAGCGGCGAATGCGTGCACATCCCGTCGCTTTGCAGCGACCAGCGCATCCCGAGGGGATGTCGCGTGCCGTCATTTCCCTGCGTCGAGCGCGATGGGTATGTGTGGGTCTGGATGTCTGCGGCCGGGCAGACCCCGACACGTTGGCCCGGCATGCCCGGCTTCCACGAACTCGGATGGTTGCAGGGAAGCCGCGAGCGCCAATGCTCCGCCTTGCGCGCCCTGGAAAACTCGATCGACTGGTGCCATCCGGCTTTCGTGCACCCGACAAGCCATCCCCAGGGCGAGCGTGTTCAGAGGCACGGCTTCAGCGAAAGCGCCTACGAGATTCGGATTCACGAAGAAGGAATGCTGGTGTTCGCACCGCCCACCCCGTCTGCGAGGGACTCCATACCGGACGATGCCCAGGTGATCGTGCGGTTCGATCTGCCCGACCGAATCACCGTCAGGCGCCCGCACCAGGGCCTCGTGCTGATCATGCACTTCGTGCCGACGTCCGCTGCCTCTTGCCGAATGGAATGGCTTCTTCACCATGCGGGCCTGGACAGCGCCGGAATCACCTGGACAGATGAAGAGGGCGAAATCTTCGAACAGGACCGGGCCATTCTGGAGGCCTGCCAATGGAATTGCGACCAGGCACCGGCTACGTTCGAGCGCAGCGTCCGCGCCGACGCGGCACCATTGATGCTCAGGCGCATCGTCGAGCTGGCGCAGGCGGGTCGGTGGCACACGGCGCGCGCCGGCCTGCGCGCTCGGCGGGTGGTCAGGCTGCGCGCTTGAATGAAGGCGAGGGACGGCGCGGCGTGCGAGCCCGAACATCCGGCATTGGAATGCCGCAGGTCCATGCCTTGAACACGAGCACTCGACGCTCGATCGGGCAAAAGCGCGACGGCGCCCGTGCCACGTGCAGCACATCGCCTCGAAACACCAGCACGCGGCCGGGCCTGGGAAGGATCGACGCGGCGATGTCGCCATCCTCGTCGAAGAACACCGTTTCGCCGCCCCAGGCCGGCTCCCAACGCGGACAGCAGTAGATCAGGATGGAGCGTTGTTCATGTGCGCGCGGTGGCGGAACTTCGCGGTGCGGGAAACCGTCGGTGCCATAGGTGTAGCCGTTCACGTAGCAGTTGACCGTCGTGGCGCTGCGCGGCAGTAGTCGCAGCGTCTTGCGCCATGCCGCCGTGATCGGAGCCAGAGTGTCGTCCAGGGCGCTGAGTTCGCTGGCCACGTCTCGCGGCGCCTTGAGATCGGCATCGACGAGGGGATAGGCCCAGTGCGCGTACAACTCATGCGTGCTCTGCTGCTCGGCGTGGTTCAGGTAGTACAACGGGATCGCGCCGACAGTCCGCACGAGCGCATCGAGTTCCGATTCCTTGAAAAGGCCATCGACCGCGCGAACGCCATGCGGTTCGATGCGACGCAACGCCGCGCTCAGCGCCATGGCAACTTCATGCAGCATCGCGCGCGGCCGCCGTGACGCAGCGGCCGTGCCATCACAGGCTGCTGCCGTCGCTGGCCGAACTGCCCAGCGGCAAGCCCACCTTGTGTGGCAGGCGCACGGCCATCTTCACCGACCAGTCCTTTTGTTTCGCCTTGGCTTGTGCGCGACCGGCCACGCTCTTGGGAGCGTTCGTGGGAGCGATGGTCGTTGACTTCACTTCGTTGCTTTGCTTCACGTGGTTCTCCTCCTGGAATCATGGAAAGGGATGCGGGAACCGCCCGCGCGGGTCAACACGAGACAACGAGCCGAGCGGCTCGCGATTGAATCCGAACGACATCGGCACCAGCGCGGGCACCAGCGCGCGCAGCACGGAGACAGGCGTGCGCCCTTGGTCGATCGAACTGCCCGGCGCGGCAATGTCGACCACCACCAGTTCACAGCCGCGATCGAGCAGCCGCTGCGACACGCACTCGGCGATATCGGATGCGGCCGATGCCTTCGCAAGACCGATGTCGGTCGAAGGCACCAGCACGGCATCTGCGCGCCGGAAATGGTGCCGCGAGGTATAGAGGAAGGCGTGATCGCTTGGCGTCTTCACCCCGCGCGGAGCGACGCGCCGCGGCCCTGGCTGGTTGAGGTTGAAATAGGCGAGCGTCTCCATCTCGTCCAGTGCCGAGGCGGCCGCGGCGGCCACGCTCCTGCGAGCCGCCGCACCCACGACAGTGAAGTGCAGGGCCTCGTGCTGTGCATAGACCACGCACACCGGCGCCCAGGGCGACGCCAACTGCTGCAGCGACACTCGACACCCACGAGCCTCCAGCGCCTTGATGCGCCGCTGCAGCGCGCCGGGCAACGACTTCAGCTTCAGGCCGGCACCGGGGTCCTGCTGCAGCCAGGCTCGCATGTAGGCGTCGCGCTCCACCAGTTCGAGACAGGCGGCTTCGAGCGCCTGCGCAGGCTCGACATGCGCGGCGCAACCCGAAGAATTGGCCTCGGTGTATTCGGCCCAGGCACCCGGGCACTGCGACCTCAGGGAACTCGCCGCGAACACCTGCTCGGCCAAGACCGCGGTCTCGCGCCCCGTCAGCAGCGAGCGGCCCTGGACCCAACCACATGGCTTTCGGTCATCGAAGGGCTTGAGAGGAAACTCGCGCGAGCGGTACTGGGCATCGGCATAGCGGATGACGCTGCGCGGATCCAAGGCGCAATCCCACTCCACAATGCGAGCCTGACGCACCTTGGCCGGCGAGCGAAACGCCAGGCGCTCGATCGATTCGACCGCGGATTTCACGTAGGCCAGCCAGGGATCGGCGTCGCGCCCCCAGGATTCGACCTGCATCTCGTCGCCCAACATGAGCTGACAGCGGCCGACGTGGTAGGGCGTCGAATAAGTGGGTGACGGCGCGTTGGACCACTCGAACTCCAGGTGGACCGCCTGCTCGGCCAACCGTTCTTGATCGGCGGACGGCGCGGCGCCGAAGATGGCGGACGAGACGATCACATCGTTCGGTGACAGGGCGAGACCCTCTGCCACGACCTGCTCCAGATAGCCGCCATAGATACTCATCGCCAAGCCCATGGCGGGCGCAGCTAGCGCCGCATTCTGAAGGGCCGCGCCGGCCTCGATGAACATGTACTGCAAGGCCCGCGCACGGTACTTGATGGCACCCAGCCGCGGGTCGCCCACCAGGAACACCATGCCGGCCGCAAAGCCCAGATACCACGGATGCAGCACGGCGCGCGGGAGCCAATTCACGCCATCGGATCGCTCGACCGGCACCAACGCGACGCGTCTCGGCGCGGGGTACTGCACCTCGTAGACGCCGGGCGCCCATCGTCCGACGGCTTGCCGCAGCGCCAGCATGGGCCGAAGCGAATGCACTGCACCGCCCGAGGCCGTCGTGCGGCGTGGCCCGGCGTGCGGGCGCTGTTGATTGAGGGGCTGGACGATGCCTGCAAGCAGCCACAGATAGGAAAGCAGGTCTTCTTCGCGCAGCGGGCGCTCGTCGTAGGTGAGCACCGATCGGCGCTGCGAGACGAAGCGGTCGAGCGGCGTGGAGACAGGAGGACCGAATCGCTTCCCATCGTCGTTGGTGGCCAGCACGAATCGCCGCGGCACCTGCTTCCACACGGCGCGTTCGGCGGCATTGCCGAAGGGGCTGGGAATCCAGGCGAAGCGCTGAGCCGTGGCGGTGAAAAGCGTGGCGTCGACCAGGACGCCCGACCGAAGCAAGTCGACAACGAAGGCTTCGACCTTTCCCCGCAGCGCAGCCGGCCGTGTGGCATCGACGATCTCGCGCAGCGACTGCACGCCGTTGCATGCCATGCTCACACGTGCGAGCAAGCTGCGCGGCGCCTCGATCACCGCGTCGCCGTGGGCCAGACGAACGGTCCAGCGACGCCCATCGAGGGAAGCCGGCCCGGCGGGCATCGGACAAAGGCGGCGCGGATCGTTGAAAGCGGCTTCGAGCGCCAGAGGACTCATGGGTTCAGGGACACAGCGATTGAAGCAGCCATCAAGGTGTCGGGCCGCGAGAGGTGGCCTGAGGCGCGCGAGGCGCGGGCGGTTGAGGTGCCGGCGCCGATGCCGGCATTGCCTTTGCATTTGCCATTGGAATTGAAACTGGAACTGGAACTGGCAATGGAATTGGCATCGTCGACGACATGCGCGGCGCCCGTGGTGAGATGATCTGATCGACGGAATCCATGCCGCTGACTGCGCCAGCGAAAGCCGCGCGCACGATGATGTCGTAGGTTTCAGGAGGGACCATCGGATTGCAGTTCATCTCCAGCAATCGAATGCCCAAACTGTCAGAGAAAACGAAGTCGACAGTGTAGAGAGTGCCTTCGCGAATCGCATCTGGCACGCTCCCCCAGAACGTGGGGCCAAAGGCGTTCAACTGATGCAATAGAGGCGTGTCGGCCAATTCGGCGAATCGATTGGTGGATGCTGCCGTGTACGTCTCGTAGGGCGAGCCGTACTTGAAGTCGACCGTGACAGTCTCGCCATGGCGCGGCACGTCAGACCAGCGCAGCCCTCGAAATCGCAGGAAGTCAGTCTCAGCACTCACGTCGGCGATGTGCCGCGCGCGGCGCACGAGTTGCGCGAGCGTGGAGACGCCATCGCCGACGGCCTGCGCCGGCTCGCGCAGACCGATGGCCACGACGCGGTCGTTCCAGTACCAGGCCTTGCCGATTTGTCCCGCGACGAAACTCTCCGCGTAGTCGCCTTGGGCAAGTTCATGTGCTTCGGCATTCGCAGCAGCAAAAGGGCCACGCACGTGCTGTCCGAACGAGGATCCACGCGCGCTTTTCACGACGAAGTCGCCGAGGGCCGGGTCGACGGCGTCGAGCGACCACGGCGACATGGGCAAGCCAGCACCTTCGCAAAGCCGCTTGAAGGCCAATTTGTCGAAGGCCTCCACCCAGCGCTTGTTGAAATACGGGAGCCAACCGATGAAGCCTACGGCGGACTCGTCGAAGCTCATCGAATAGGTGAGCGCGCCGTCCGGAGTGCGGATCAGAAATTGGGCGACGAATCGAACCTCGCGCGCGCCGCATCGGAGGACGATGCCGGAACTGTCGAGGTCAATGTCACCCTGCCCGCCAATAGATCTTGCCGCGGCTCGGAAGTGACGCAGGTGTTCGAAGTAGCTGAACAGGAAGGACATGCGCCTTCAGAAGCGGTAGACGTTGTGAAGGTGTTCACTGCCGGTGTAATTTCGGTGGCATTCGTCCGCCAATAGGACTCCGGCTCCGTCTGGACGTCGCGAACACACATGCGCGAGTCGCAATCGACGCAGGTCTACAGCCGTGCACGAATGGAGGCCATGCATATCGAAACCTGCCCTGGATTTGTTTTGTATTTGAATCATTCAGGCAGCGCGACTTGCCGACGCTTCCCTCCCTGCTGAGGCCCGGATTCTAAGAATGACGATAGTCGCACTGCACCCCGTGGATCGGGGGATGATTTTGTATTGGAGGTTGGCTTCTCCGAGGCGGCACAGGGGCGAGCAGCAGATGCGCTCTCCTCGGGCACAAACTGCAGCACCCGTCCATCAGGCTGGACTCACCCGGCGCGATGGACCTCTGGATCAGCACCGCCGGCGGCCTATCGAGCTTGAGGGTCACTGCGGCCTAGTGCGCGCCAAGCGGTTCAAGTCTTCGCCGTCTTCGAGTTTGAGCAGAGCGCCGCGCCGAGTTCGCGCTCTATCGCGCCTGCGCTCAAGCCCAGCTCGATGCTGGTTGGATTTCAGCATCTCCACGGCGTGGCGGAACCTCAGGCCACCGCTTTTCATTACCCGGTCGATCGGGAAGCGTTCGGGCAAAAAAGTGGCGGCGCGCTACAACCATGAGTAGTATTGTCAACAATGTATCGGCAAGCGAGACCGATTTGACCCTGATCCAGCTGTCCGCCATGACCAACAGCAACGACGAGCGTAACTTCTTTGCCGGCCTGGGCGAGCGGGCGGCGCAGGCGCGTAACACGCGCAACATCACGCTGGTGCAGTTGGCCCAGGCATTGGCGTTGTCGCAGCAGACAATACAAGCCTACAAGATGGGGCGCCGCCGCATCGCAGTGTCCATGCTGCGGCTACTGGCCAAGATGCTGGGCGTGAAGCTCGACGAACTGCTGGCCGACGGTGAGCCCTCGCCGCACAAGTGCGGCCCGGTATCGCAGTTGCAGCAGCACCTGCGGCGCATCAGCCAATTACCCAACCCAAAGCCGCGCATGATCATGCAGATGATCGACGCGTTGCTGCAGCAGCAAGGCCGGTAGAGCAACGAAGGAGTGGCCCCCGATGAATGCGACCATTGAACAAGCCCTGATGTCGAAAATACGCGCGCTCACGCCGCAGCAGGTGGCTGAAGTAGAGGACTTTGTCGAATTCCTGGCGGCCAAGTCGCGTAAGAATGCCGCGCTCGACCGGCTGCTGGCAATTGCCCCTGCGCTGGAAGCTGCCGGCATGCCGCCATTCAGCGAGAATGAGATCGCCGAGGAGATCCGCGCCGCGCGTGCCGAGCGACGTGCCCGGGAAGCCGCCCAGGAGAGCAGCAGCGACAAGGACTCGGGTGCGCCTCGTTCTTGACACCAATGTGGTGACCTCCGCATTGCTGTGGCGCGGCGTTCCTTATCAGTTGCTGCAGGCAGTGCGGCAGCACGGGAACCTGCAGTTGTACAGCAGCGCCGCACTGCTTGAGGAACTGGCCGACGTGCTCAAGCGGCCGTCGCTGGTCAAGCAGCTGGCCACGATCGACAAGCAGGCCGCCGATGTGGTGCAAGATTACGTGTCGGCGCTGGAGATCATCAGTGCCGCGCCGCTGGCACAGCCGGCGTGCCGCGACCCCGACGACGATCACGTGCTCGCCCTGGCCCTGGCCGCGCAGGCCGATCTCGTCGTCTCTGGCGATCAGGATCTGCTCGTGCTCGGGCAGTTCGAGGGGATCTCCATCGTCACTGCGCGCGAGGCGCTGCAGCGGCTTGACGCAAGAAGCAAGACTTGACCTCGAGCGCGTGTGCATGAATAGTTGAAAGCTGGTCGAGACCAGCAAATTCTTGAGTTGCTTTTGTGCTGCGGCACGAACGGCCGATCGAGTTCGTTACAGTAATCCCTGGGACGAGAACAAGACCACTGAGACAAAGCGATCCGCAGCATGAGTAAGCAGGAGATCTACGTCAGCACCGATGTCGAGGCCGACGGCCCGATCCCCGGTCCGCACTCGATGCTCAGCTTCGGCTCGGCGGCCTACTTGGCTGACAAAGCGCTCGTCGCGCACGTTCGCGGCGAATCTGCACACGCTGCCCGCAGCCCGGGGCACCCGAGACGATGGACTGGTGGCAGACCCAGCCCGAAGCCGCGTGGCAAGCATCGCGTACGAACTCCGCGAGCCGCGCCAGACGGCAATGCCGCGATACGTGGCCTGGCTCAAGGCACTGCCAGGTAAGCCGGTGTTCATCGGCTACCCGGCCGGCTTACGACTTCATGTTCGTGTACTGGTACTTGATCCGCTTCGCCGGCGAGAGCCCGTTCTCGCATTCGGCGTTGGATATCAAGACCTTCGCGATGGCACTGCTCAAGACCGGCTATCGCGACGCCACCAAGCGCAACATGCCGCAAGGCACTGGTTCGACAAGCTTCCGCACACGCATATGGCTCTCGACGACGCCATCGAGCAAGGGGCGCCTGTTCTGCAACATGCTGCGCGCGCTACGTGGCAGTTGAAACATCCAGCGCGCCCAGCGCCGCTATCTCACCGCCGGCCGGATCGGCTTGCAGCCCTCGATGCCGTGCTGGACAAGCGCTTGTGCAAGTTCTTCAGAGTAGTCCATAAACGCCCCGTTCTCCACGGGCTTTTCGCTCACGAACCGGCGCAGGAACCCGCCTGTATCGCGTGCGAGAAGAGCCTCGATTGATAGGTTGGTTGCGCAATCGAATTCGAGAACGTATCCGTCACCATCAGGCTCACCCGCCGGTATGCCGAACAGCACGAACTCCATCCCATCTTGCTCGGCAACGAAGGCAGGCACCTCTTCATAGCGGCCCGTTAACTCTTCCTGGAGAATGAATCCTGGCATCAGTCGATTCAGCCGATCAATTAAGGCATCCAGCGATTCACTCACTGGCATTGCTACGCGAGCAAGCAGGTACCTTTTTTCTTTCGCGCTCACGGCTGTCCCCCGAGGATGAAGTAGTACTGTGGATCGTCCGGCGGAATCCTGCCAAGCATGTCGTCTGTGCTGAATACCCGGAACTGTGGCTTGCCCAGCTTCATGCCCGACAGTCCTGGGTTCGAGCGTAGTGCATCGCCGAATGCGTTCAACGACATACGCAATGCGGGATCCTTTAGACGAGTAGCGTCCATGAAGCGTTGCCTGCCCAGCCGGTCCGCGAGATTGTCACTCACGATGAAGTAATCGGCGTCATAGCCCTGTGGACCGGTGTATGGTTTGCCGTACCAGGTCTTCACAAATCCATCGAACGGAACCCGCTCTCCGTTTAGTCCAAGCTTTGTTTCGTTTTTCAGACCGCTGGCGAGACTGCCTCTGGACCCAACGCGAGCGTTCGGATCAAGTGTCCTGATTGCCTGAAGTGTGGGCTGCGCTGCATCGCCGATCTGCTGCACGATCCGCGCTCGTGATGCGTCGCCTTGCAGGACGAGCGCATCCTCGAAGGAAAGGCCGGCAGCGCTAGCTTTGCTCGCCCAACCCAGCGGACCAGCAGCAGCCAGAATCGTGAGCGGCCCGCTGCGTCCCAGCGCCTCGGGATCATGCCGATATAGCGCATCTATTGGTGACAGCAATCCCTTGACAGTGCCCGTGATGCCCAGCACAGCAGTGCCGATCACGCCATTCGTTTCGACGGACTTGTACAGACCACTGTCGGAGCGATAGTGAAGGCTGCTATTGGCGAGCCAGTTCCACGTCCCGGTCACCGAGTGTCCGATCGTGTCGGTGGTGGTCAGCACAGCTTCTTGAGCCAACTTCACGGGCATACCAACAAGATCGACTATGCCTTCGCCGACACCACTCAGGAACTTGCCCGCGGGGTTGAACGTGAAGAACGACTCCGTGGACGTTAGCGCGCGCATCGAGTCTTCATAACTGGCAGCAGGCCCCATTGCCTCTGCGGCCACCGAGTCTGGCGTGGCAAACGGATCTGCTGGCGACGAGGGGGAACTCAACACGCTCACGGATTCGCGAATGTCTCCAAGCCCTTGCTGGTAAAGAACGCTGGCCTCAAGTTCTTCGTCGCCCGCAGCGCTAAGGTTCGTTCCACCTGACGCCGCCAGCATGGCGTTGGCTCTCGCGATGAGTTCCGCGTCGGACAGCTCTGCGAGATCGTCCGAGATGTGGACCTTGCGGTTGATCGGCGGTGATATGGAGATTCGTCCGCGACCCATCGTGAAGCCATCACCGGCAGCCAGAAGCACGTTGTTGCTCGGGTCGCGCTGCGGCACCAAGCCGTCACCGAACGCGCCGACGAACTGCTGGGTGTCCGGGAAGTCCGGCTGATACGGGCTGCCAAACACGATGTGCTCGCCCGTCTCCTGAACGACATACGGGCTGGCCGAGCTGCCTTGGCCTCCGTAGCTGCCGCTGCTCGCCGCGTCAACGAGCGACTCGCCCAACGCATTCCCAAACGCTCCCACAAACGAGGTCCGAAGCTGCGCCCCTCCCTCATTGTCGACAGCCGCCCCCGCCACCGCCCCAGCCCATCCGCCGGCGAAACGTTGCCCAAAATTGCCAATCGCGTGGCCGAGTTGCGTCCCCTGCAATCCGCTTCCCACGTTCTCTCCGATGGCACCGCCCACGGCGCTGGCCATCAATGCTTGCCAGTTCCAGTCTCCATGCACGGCCATGTTGAGGCCCGAAGAAGCGGCTGCATTGATGGTCGCCCCCTGCCAGCTTTCGCTGGCAAAACCGCCCACGCTACGCGCAACGTTGAACTTCGACACGCCCATCGTGATGCCGCTGGCAAGTGCCGACTGGCTCACGGCGCGCCAGTCGAACTTGTCCTGCATGCCAGTGGCGATGGCAAAGCCTTGGCTAGCGATGGACCCGAGCGCGCCGCCGGCCGCAAACCCTCCTGCTGTCGTCAGGGCGCCGCCTAGCGTGCCCGCTGTCGTCTCGAAGAACGATCCAAGCGCGCTCGCCGCAGTGCCTCCGCTCCAAGCCGTGACAGCCACTGCAATGGCCACCATCACGATCGTCCCGAGCCCGCCGCAATCCCTGTCGGGCGGTGGCGGCGGCGGCGGAAGCGTCGGCGTCAGATCGCCAATCGCCTCGCCCGCATCGTAGGGCTTGAAGGTGCCTGCGTTGTTGTGGATGTTGGTGACCTTGTTGGGGATCACCAGGTGCGTGCCGGCGACGAGCCTTTCCGTTCCGGTCAGGCCGTTGGCTTCGGCGATGAGGTACCACATCGCGCGGTCACCCCACAGCCGCGCCGCGATGGCGCCCAGGGTGTCGCCTTCGGCCACCGTGTACTGCGTGGGCGCGGTCCCGGGATAGGCCTCGTTGATCGGCTGGTAGTTCTCGTCGAAGTTTGCGTACGCGGTCGGGCCGGTCTTCTTGTATCGGTCGTCGTTGGAAACACTCTTGTCCTGCGACAGCTGGACCGCATAGTCGATCGAGCTCGCCGGGCCGCCATCGTTGTTGACATCGCCAACGCGGTGGCCGTTGGCGTAGTAGTAGCTGCGGCGACGGTCCTCGGACGCCAGCGACACCACCTGCTCGGTCGCGTCCCAGTAGGGTGCGCTGCCGGATTGCGCGATTTTTTCTTCGCGGAACAGGATCTGCCCTTCACCATCGGTCCTGTACTGGACGGTCTTGTGCGCGTTGTCGTCGATCGACTTGAACAGGTTTCCGTTCAGGTCGTAGATCAAGTGGGAGACGCCGGGCGCCCAGCCCTCGGGGCCGCCGTCGACCTGCAGTTTCAGGTCGGTCTGCTTGGCCGCATCCCACCATTGGTAGGCGAAGCTCTCGATCTGGGTTGAACCGGTTCCCGACGTGATGATCTTTTGCAGCGTGCCGTCGTCCACGCCGCTGCTGTCGACGTACACGTATTGACTTGACCTGCCCGACGTAGCGTCGGTCTCGGTCAGCTGCCGGTTGTCGTTGTCGAAGCTTCGCGTCAGGTCGCTCAGTACGGAGTTGTCGGTGGGTTTGCGCTCCAGATCGCCCACGACGCGCCCGGCAAGGTCGTTGGCGCGGTAGCTTGCCGGGTCGGCCTGCACATGCCAGCCGGAACCGTCGAGAATTCGCACCTTGGTCGATTGCAGGTAACCGTCGCTGGTGTAGGTGTAGGCCTCGCGGATCGTGGCGCCAGTGGTCGGGTCGACATATTCGGCCAAGCGTCGCTGGTTCGCGTTGTCGTAGGTGATGGCCTTGCCCGTCTGTCCGGCCACGATCACGCCGTTCTGCAGCGTGCCCATGGTCACCAGGAAGCGGTTCAGCGCGTCGTACTTGTACCAGAGGTCCTGCGTGACGCGGTTCTCCTGGACGCCGTCGTTGTAGTAGCTGAAGACGTTGCGCCGGTTGCCGACGGCGTCGTACTTGTAGCGGATGTCGTACTTGGCATCGTGGATCAGCGCGACGCGATTCAACTCGTCGTAGCTGATCGTGGCGTGCTGGAATACCGTGCCGTTGTCGAAGGTCTCTCGATAGTCTTCGGAAACGCGATTGCCGTTGTTATCGTAGGTGTAGGCCGACTGAATCTTGTTGACATGGTCGACCTCCTGGGCGAGATAGCCGTTGGCGTAGTACGCGTAGGTCAGGTTCTGGCCCGCGGTGACGCCGTCGGGCATGACCGAGGTCTGCGACGTGATCCAGCCGGCGAGGTCGTAGCGGTAGGTATAAGCGTGGCCGCCGAAGTCGCGGTGTGACACCATGCGGCCGAAGACGTCCTTGGCGTCACGCGACTGGACCCCGCCGATCATCGTCGTCGTGGTGAGCCAGCCGCCGACCTGCTTGCCGCCCGCACCGGTGATCGTGTTGTCATAGGTGTAGGCATAGGACGTGTCGCGGCCCTCTGCGCTGGTGAACTTGGTGACTCGCCCTTGCTGGTCGTAATAGGTGCGCGTGCGCCCAAGGACGCCGGTGGTCGAAATCCGGTTGCCGTCGCTGTCGTATTTGTACGACTCGAACGCGGCCTGTCCGGCGAGGTAATCGTCCGCGGCGCGCGTAGGCAGGTCCATGCGCGTCAACTGATTCTTCAAGTCGTACGCGTAGCGGGTCTGGCGGCCTTCGCCATCCTGCGCCATGCGCAGGTTGCCGAACAGGTCGTAGTCATTGATCGACACGTTCGAACCGTCTGGCGCTCCTCCCGCGCCCGGGCGAAACTCCTTGGCGACCTTCGGGTCTCCGAGCCCATCGACCCAGATCCGCGTCGTGAGATTCCCGTTGGCGTCGCGGGTACCCACGGCACGGCCGTCGAGGTCGTAGTAGTAGCGGGTTTCGGGGCTCCCGCGCACGGTGACGCCGTTCTCTCCAGTGACGTCGGTGGTCGGATCCTGGCGCAGCACCAGGTCGCCCAGTGTGTTGTAGTAGGAGCGGGTGACGTTGGTGTTCCCGTCCGTCTCGGAGTCCACTTCGCCGAAAGCATTGTGGGTCTGGCTGCGTTGGATGAAGTTGGAGGTCAGCAAGCCATCGACCGACCATCCGGTCTTCACCGTCTCACTGGTTCCGTCCGTGGTCTCGCCGAGCGTGACCTCGCCGTCGACGACGACTGCGTCGCCGACCGGATTGAGGGCCGGATTGCCGGATGCGTCGTACAGGCGATATTGGTACTCGTAGGTGACGCTGCCGCTGTCGGGTGTGATGGCGCTGACATCCCACTTGAACGGGTCGGCATTGCTGGCGCGTTGAGCATGGGCGACGGTGAAGGCGCCGGTGCTGCCGAGCGGGCGGTAGGCGATGTCCATGCCCAGCGCCTCGGGTGCCGCCACGTTGAAACGGACCACCGTGGGCATCACGTCGGGATTGCTGCTCAGGAACTTCCCGCCTGTCGCGGCGACCTCGAACGTGCCGCCCACGGATCTCAGGATCTGCCCGCCGGTGTCGTAGACGGTGTACTTGTATTCGTACGTGTAGGCCCGTGTGGGATCCGGTAGAAGATTGTCTTGCGAGAAGTCGCGGCCGAACATGCTGCTGCCGCGATTTTCCAACCATGTGGACGCGTATCCGCCGCCGGAGCCAGCGACGCGGTATTGGAAATTCACCGAGGCGGTGTTGGCCGGAAGGCCGCCGATGACGATGTCGCTTTCGGTGTAGGGAACGAGTGGCGTGGCGGTGGGTGTGGCGTCGAGGTCTACCCGCGTGAACATGCGGGCAATGACATTTCCGTTCGCGTCTTCGCGAAAGACGCGCATGTCGTATTGCCCCGACAGCCCTGCCGCCTGCCATGCCCATGAGAACCAGCCGCCGTTCTCGTATGGGCTCAATTCCACCTGTTGCCAGCCGTCATTGGTGCCCGTGCGCCGGAACTCGATGCGCAGGCGGTCTGCGCCCTGCTGGTCGAAGAAGTGGATTGCCGGATAGCTGTCGAAGAAGATCTCGCCCACCGCGGCCTGGCTTCGGGATGGAAGACTTGTCGTCGACGTGATCGACGTCCCGTTGAAGCTGCCGATCAGCGTGTCGTCGTGATCAGCGCCGGTGCCCGACATCGCCACGATTTTGTAGTCGACGATGCCCGAGGGCAGCCATGCGTTTTCGCTGTAGAAGACGCCGGCTGCAGGTGTGCCGCCTGCTGCCAGGTCCGACAGACCGCTCGTCGCGCGGGTCAGGATGATGCCGGTGTATGGCGCGTCCGCGGACGTGCGGTAGTAAAGGTAGGCTCTTGTGGCCGCAACCAGGTCGTGGCCCATGAAGAACGTCTTGTCGCTGGCATTGCTGTAGGCCGAGCGATCGAAGGCGTTGGTCGCGGCAAAATTCTCCACCGCCTGCTGATAAGGCCCCTGCTGACCGCCATTCACGGTCACATAGCTGGTCCAGGCCATGGCGGTGTCGGGCTGCTCGACCGTCGCCAGATCGAGGATCTGACCGCCATTGCTGTACAAGGCCTGGACCGTGGCCGTGTAGCCGAAGGTGACGGTCGGACTCGGGGGATCGCAGTAGGCCTTGAGGTTCAGCGCAAACGTGGCAGTTCCTTGCGAAACGTCGACTGCCACCGGGTTGGTGATTCGGGTGACCACGCCATTGAGGGAATAAGTCAGCACCACCTGGACAGTCCCGAAGACCTGTCCTAGCAATGCGGCGTCGACGTGCACCGTGACGCTCTGGACGTAGACGAATTGCCGTCCCGGCGCCTGCGATCCGCTCGGATCCGCGCCGTGTCCCCACGCCGCCGTTGCCGACGTGATCTCGGTGCCCACCCTGGCCTGAGACACCGCGACACCGGCACTCGGCGCGATGGTCGCGAACTGACCGAGATCGGCGGTCTGGAACGCGCTGTCGAACGCGTTGGCCGCCGCGAAGTTCTGGACGATTGCGGTGGTGTATCCGCCTTCGCCATCGGACGTCTGCGCGGTGGTCTCCCACGCGAGCGCGTTGCCCACCCGTGCGGAGGCGACCGTGAGGGGCGCCGTGCCGTCGGCGTACTCGTACGACACCGTGACGGTGTAGTTGAAGTTCACATCCCCGATGCCGGCGATCAAGCCCAGGTTCACCGTCGTGGCCGCGTCGTGGCCGTTTGTGGCGCGATTCAGCCGGACATCCGCCGTGCCGGTTCGGTTCGTCGACCCCTTCAATGCGTAGGTGACGACCACATGGACGGCCGACCAGTTGCCCATCTGCTGCCCGATCGAATCGACCGGCAGGTTGACGGTCATGCTGTCGATGTGGGTGCCGGTCTCGTCGTACCCGCCCTCCCCGTTCGCGACCGTGTTCACGCCCCAGTGGACGACGGTCGACAAGGGCTGGTAGCGCTGGGTGTCGGTCAGCGCGGGGGATTGCGCAGGGCCGGCGGGCGTCGTGCTGAGGAGGGCACCTTTTGCGAGGATGTTCTCGCCGCCGCTCGCGGAGACGCTCACCTGTTGCGCCAGGATCTGCGTCACGCTCGCCTGGTCTCGCGTGGCGTCCATGTGCGGCTGGCTGGTCTGCAGCAGCTGATCGCGCCGGTCGTAGAGCGAATAAGTCTCGTAGACGTCCGGGCGATTCAGGGTGTTGTTGTCAATCGGCAATGCGCGCAGGTCGGCGCCGGCCGATTCCAGCCGGAGCGTCTCGTTGCCATCCGCGTCATACACATACGCGCTGGTCACGCCCGTGCCGAAGTTGGATTTCACGACTTTGCCCAGCGCGTTGTACTCGGCGAATTCCTGCCACTCGCCCGCCGCGTTGCCGCCGTTGGTGCGCTTTCCGGTGACCTCGCCGTAGGCGTCGTAGCGCGTTTCGTAGAGGTCGCCATAGGTCCACGTCGCGCCCATCGTGACCGATTGCCGGCTCACCTCACGGTTCAAGGCGTCGAAGTCGTAGACCGTGCCGTCGGTGACGACATTCCCGTCGGCATCGCGGCGATCGTGGAATTGCAGCGTGACGTTGCCCGCGGCGTCGTAGGCGAAATTCGTGGCCGACTGGTCGGCGTCGATGCGTTGCGACAGGCGCCCACCCGAGCCATAGACGAAGCGTGTGATTTCGTCATCGGCTTCGGTCGCGCCGTTCTTGCCGCGCTGGATCGTGCGCACGAGTTGGTCGAGTCCGTCGTACTCGAATTCCGTGGTCGAGCGCACCGCGTCACCTTCGAAGTCCGTGAACCCGGGCAACTGCTGGGTCTGCAGTCGTCCTGTCGAGTCGTAGTGCCAGTCGGACTCCTTTCCGTTGGCATCGATTTGGCGGATCTTCTTGTCGAGTCCGTCGTAGGCGTAGGTCGTGGTGGCCGAGCCCGAGCCTTCGCTCAGTTGGCCATTGCCGGCGTCGACGTTCGCGTAGGCGACGTTGCGACGCGATTCGCTCAGCACTCGGAAGTCGCGGTCGTAGGTGTAGTCGGTGATGCGGTCGTCTGCGCTCGTGGGCCAGTTGTCGAGCAGAGCGATGGGATTGGCGTGTTCGTCGACAGACAGGTCGCTGCGCTGCGCGAAGTCGATTTCCCGCACCGTCACGCCATTCACGCCGCGCACCCAGGCCTTGGCATAGCCTTCGGGATCGACCTCGAAGACCTTCTGGCCATCGCGGTCGTAGAAGGAATAGGTGACGCCGCCGTTGCCGCTGGTCGTCTTGACGACATTGCCGGCGGCGTCGTACTCGCGGCTGGTCTGGACGTGGTCGAGGCCGTATGCCGCGCCTTCGATGTACGTATGAAGTTCGGAGTCGTCGAAGTGGCCTGTCAGCACGCCGACCAGCAGGGTCTGCGTCTGCCGATTGTTCGCGTCGTAGGTGAACCTCGTTTCGCGGACGTTGGCGGCGTTCACGGGTGCGGGCAGCGACGAAGGAGCAGGAAGGACGATCGGGTCGCCATAGACTTTCTGGACCAGCACGTTGCCCGCCGCGTCGTACGCCCAGGTCGAAAGGACGCCGGCGGCGTCGACCTGCCCGATCTTGCGCTGCAGGGCGTCGTAGTAGCAGACCGTGCGATGCCCTTTCGCATCGGTTTGCACGGTGACGTTGCCGTGCGCGTCATATTCGGTCGAGGTCGTAGGCACCACGCCGTCGACATACCCCACGCCGGGCTCGTAGAGGGTCAGCGCATCGCCCTCGGTCGCAGTCACTCGACCGAGCGCGTCATATTGGAAGCGCGTCGTCCGCCGCTCGATCGCACCCTCCGCCTCGATGAACTGCACCCGGTTGCCCAGCGCGTCATAGACGCTTCGATTGACCACTGCAATCGTCTGGCCGGCTGCATTCCTGGTCGAGACAGGACGGGTCTCGGTCAGCTGGAGGCCGCGACGGTCGTAGGTGTAGCTGAATTCACCGCCGGCCTTGTTGCGATAAGCGGTTCGATTTCCGAAGGCGTCGTAGGAGTAGGTCTCATAGGCCCGGTCTGCGGTACCGTCCAGGACCTCGGCGTCGATGCGCTTGGACAGGCGGCCAAGGCGGTCGTATTCGTACGCGATGGTGCTGTCGTGCGCCGGATCCGATGACACGAAGGGCCTGAGCGGAAGACCTGCGGCATCAGCACCGGCGACAGTCTGGAGGAGGTCACCGACTGCGAACAAGCGATTCGCGTATTGGGTTGTCGAGGTCTTGTTGCCCAGGCCATCGAACACGCTCGAGACCGCGAAGCCTTCCGGATCGACCACGAGTGTGGCGAAGTTGCGCCGGTCGTAGAACGTGTAGCCGCTGTTGCCACGCGGATCGGTGACTTTCACGGCGTTGCCGAACGCGTCGTATTCGGTCGTGGCCGTGCCGCCGGCAGGATCGATGACCGTGGTGCGGCGCCCGGCTGCGTCATAGCCATAGCGCGTGGTGTAGCGGTCCAGCGCCTGCGCTTGCTGCGACAGGCTCAACCCGGGCGCAGCCGCCTCGGCGACGCCTCGCGGATCGATCTTCGCGACGATGCGCCCGGCGCCGTCGTAGCGGTAGAGGGTGGTGCTGGCACTGGCCGTTCCGTAACCGGCCGTCTCCTCGGTGAGTCTCCCCGCATTGTCGTAGACACGGTGGATCGTCGTGGCTTCCGGCAATCCGTAGGCGTGAATCTCGTCGGTCACCTGACCGGTTGAATCGTAGACATAGTGCGTGATGCCGTCGGCATCGCCCAGGTCGGTGAGGCGACCTGCGGCGTCGTACTCGCGTGTGGTCGTGACCGGGGTGTTACCGCTCGCCTGGCTCAGGGCTGCGCTGACTTGCTCGAGGGTGGGACACTCCGTGAAATCAAGCGAGATGGAATGCCGCAGGGTCGCCTTGACCCGGCCAAGCCAGTCGAACTGCTGTTCGGTGACACCGCCTTCACCGTCGATGAAAAAGCGCTGTCGACCGGCAGCGTCATACACCTGATAGTCGACTCGATCGTGCTGGCTGTCGGCCACCGCCGCGACCGCGGCGGCGACCGTGTCCACGGTGAGTTCCGCTGGCGGGATGATCGCGCTGGCGTAGCGGCGGGTCTCGATGACACGGCCGCCGCGGTCGTAGACCGCCTCGGCGACATGGTCGGATGCATCGATGGTGAAGCGCGGTTGGCCCGCGGCATCGTAGACATACAGCGTGTGCTGGTCTTCGGCCGCGTTGATGGCCGGCAGGGAGTGCTCGGTCCATTCGCCCGTCACGGGTTTGGCATAGCGGATGGATTCCACGACGCGCCCGGCATCGTCGTAGCGGCTTTCGGTGAGGCCGCCTTCGCCGTCGATCGTGAATTGCGCTCGGCCGTCCTCGTCATAGGCGATTCGGGTCACCTCGTCGGCATCGCCAGCAAGCGCGGTCAGTGCGGACGCGATGTCGTCATCGCTCCAGGAAACAGCCGTCGAACCCGCAAGGATGCGCTGACCGGGTTCACCATCGACCGACCACGCCGGCCCATTGCCGGTCGTGGCGTCACCTTCGAAGCCGTCGGCGAACACCTGACCCTTCTGCGCGCTGGTGACGCGGACGTCGTCATAGAGCACGCTGTTGCCGGCAACGGAGAGCGAGTTGTACCGGTCGCCGTACAGGTAGATCCACAGGTCCTGGTCCTGCGAGAGCGTGCGCGTGACCGTGAGGGTCTGCCAGCCGTCGGCTTCAGTGCTGCCGTAGGCCAAGGCCCAGGTATCGGGATCAAATGTATTGGCGCCGTCGGCCTGACCGAGGAACATGGACCCGACCACGCTGCTGTCGGCCTTGAAGCGCACGGTGGCCGTGACGACGTCGCCCGCGGCGAAGTGGCCAAGGAAACTGGAGACCGAGCTGTTCGTGCCCGGCTGCATCCAGATTTGCTCCGCGTGGTTTTCACCCAGACGCTGCGCGAGCTTGCGCGTCTCGACGAGCCGGCCCTCGTCGTCATAGATGTGCTGAGTCGCGGCGCCGGTGGGGTCGATCGTGCACGTGAGCCGGTTGTCCTCGTCATACACGTAGCGCGCCGCCTGGCCCTGGGGGTCGCGCTTCAGCACGAGATTGCCGGCCTCGTCGTACTCGTAGGTGGTCCGCAGCGAAATGCCGTACTGGTCGACGATTTCTTCGGTGCGTCGTCCTGCACCGTCGTAGCGATACGCCGTGACACGTGCCTGTGGCGTCCCGTAGCCTTCGGTCACGGACAGCGTATGACCCAGCAGGTCGTAGCTGTATGCCGTCTGCAAGCGCAAGCCGCCGGGGACATCGTCGGCGATTTCAAGGTCCAGTTCGCCGTTGGCGTTGAAGTGGTAGGAATGGACCTTGCCGTCGGCGTCGGTGGTCTGGACGATGCGGCCCTGCCCGTCGTGGCTGTAGCCTGTCACGAGATCGAGGCCATCGGGATCGACGCGGCGCCGAAGGACGCGGTTGGCGGCGTCGTACTCGTAGCGCGTCGTGACAGCGCTCCCGTCGTCGATGGGTGAACCTCCCGGGATGTCCTTCAGGCCCGTGGTGACTTCGATCAGGTTCGAGGCGAGGTCGTACGTGTTTTGCGCGACGTTGCCGAGCGGATCGGTGGTGGTGAGCAGCCGGCCGTCGAGGTCGTAGTCATAGCGCGTGACCGCGCCGGTGCCATCGGTCACGGACACGACCTGCCCCTCGCGGTTCGTCTCGCTGACGGTGCTGATCCGCTCCGGCGTCACCGTCGTCAAGCGCCGGTTGGCCACATCGTAGGAATAGATCGTCGCGTGCCCGAGTCCGTCGATGCGCTTGACGACGCGGTCCATGAAGTCGTAAACAGTCGTTCGGCTCACGGAGGTCGGATCGGTCACGACGACGGCGCGCCCGCCGTCCGGCGTGCCGTCGCTCTTCAGGTATTGCGTGGTCGTGACGTTGCCACGACCGTCTTCCGTGGCGACCACGCGGCCAAAGGCGTCGTATTCAGTGGAAGTCTGGCTGAACGTGTCATTCGAGTCGATGGTGGTCGAAGTGACCAGCCCGCGACGGTCGTACTCGATGTCCGTATCGACGTCGTAGGCCTCGCGCAGGGACACCGTCGTGCGCCCGAGCTCGCCGAATGCGTCGTATTCGTACGAGGCCGTCAATTCGCCGTCGCCTCGATAGGCTTGGGCCATTTCGCCCTTGGCGTCGTATTGCCACGACTGGCGGACATCGGTGGCACCGTCGGCGATGCTGTCGATCGCGACGGCGAGCGCGGCATCGGCCCGGCCGCCTTGCAGGCCGGACAGTACCTGCGCCGCCAAGGCATGGCTGTAGTCGACCTTGGCCTGCACCTGCCCCATGGCGTTGTAGTCGGTTCGGGACACGCCGCCAGCACCGTCGATGGTGTACGCGAGGCGGCCGTCGAGGTCATAGTAGAAGAGCGTCCGATGGCCCAACGCATCGGTGGTGCTGATGCGGCGGCCGGCCGCGTCGTACGCGTATCGGACTGAACTTGCAGCCCAGACGGCATCGATCTGTGCCTGTGTGGCGCCCGCACCGAGTTGCTCCAGTGCATGGCAGCCTTCTGCGTCGAGCGATTGGGCCAGACGGCCCTGGACGTCGAAGCGGAACCGGGTCGTGCGCTCGTTGCTGGTGCCCTGCGCCTGCTTCTGCAGAATCAGTCGGCCCGCGGCGTCGTAGCCGTACTGGGTGACCGTGCCATCCGCTGACGCGGAATACAGCAGTCGGCCGAAGGCGTCGTACCCGCTGAGTTGCGTTTCGACGCCCGGTGCAGTGGTGAATGGGTCGCCGAGCGTCACGGCGCCGTTCAATGTGGCGCGCAGCGCGCCACTGCCCGTCAGCGCCAGTTCGGAACCGGATTGGCCGTATTCCGATGTGTCCTGACCGTCGAGAGCCGCGCTGCCGCTGCCGGCATCGAACAGCTTCGGTCCGTCGAGATCGAAGCCGCTGTCGATCCACAACTGGGGATCGCCGGAGCCGCCCGCACCGCCGTTTTGGAACACAAAATCGACGGTATGGGCCTGCGCGAGTGCCAGCTCGGGCATCGGCACGGTGTAGGCGGTGCTCAGCGTGGAGTCGACCGTGACGGTGCCGACGGAAACGCCGTCCAACAGGACTTCCACCACCGGCCATTCACCGCTGGCCGAAGCGGCGCGCGCATTGAACGAGAGCGGAAGACCTGTGCGCGGCGTGAAGAAGTCCGTCGGATCGAGGACTGTTGGGCTGTGAACCGTGCGCGTCAGATTTCCGTTGGCGTCGTAGCCATATGCCGTGGCGTACCCGTTGCCGTCCACCGCCCATCGCAGCTTGCCTCGGGCGTCATAGGCGAAATATTCGGACATGTCGCCGGCGCTCGGCGACTGAGCGGCTCTGAGCTCCTCCAGCGTTCCGTCGGCCCAGAGCTTCGTCACACCGCTCTGCGGCCAGGACAGCGGCGTCTGGAGTTCGTAGCGCGTGGTCCTGACCTTGCGTCCGGCCGCATCGAATGTCGTCTCCGAGAAGTAGCCTTCCGGATCCAACATGGCCACCTGCATGCCGTCGCCGTCGTAGAAGTAGCGAGTCGTGCGGTCGATGGACGGGTCGGTGAACGGCATCGCGTTCTCCGACCGGGGGTCGCTCGCGAACGTCCACGAATCGATGGCGTTCGCGAAGTGCGTCTCCTGAACGAGCCGGCCAGCACCGTCGTAGGTCCATTCGACGACGAACCCCAGCGCATCGACCGTCTTGACCAATCGGTGCGCGTCGTCATAGAAATTCCACGAGACGATGTCGCGCGTCTCGTCGGGAACCGGGCGCGGGATCGAAGAACTCGTTGCCGCGCTCCCCGGATCGGCCAGGGTCACGTCGGTGGGCTGTCCGTCAGCGTCGAGAAGAGCTGCCAAGGCCTGCGAATTCAGCGCAGTGGAGTAGCGCAGGGTTCGGGTGACCTGGTTGTCGAGATCGTACGTGTATTCAGTGAGCGCACCATCGGATGCGATGTCGGCGACCTTCCGACCTGCGCCGTCGTAGACGATATAGCTGCGAAGGCCGGTTGGATCTTGCGTCATGCGGAGCCGGCCGTCCGCGTCATAGGAGTACCGCGTCTCGGACCAGGTCGCCTGGCCATTCGCTTGGACCACGCTCACCAACTGGCCCGCACGGTCGAAGGCGGAGACCTTGGTCAGGCCGTCCGCGGTGGTGACGCTCACCTTGCCTCCGGCGTCGTCGTAGACGCAGGCGGTCGTGGCATCGAAAGCCGGCAGTCCGGCCGTGCCCGGCATGGATTGCGTGTCAGTCAGAACGCGCCCCATGCCGTCGTAGGTGTAGATCTCGCTCGGACGCAGCGTCTGCGCTTTCCCGCCACGACAGCAACTGTCCGGACGGGTCATATACAAACCAGCGCTCGCTCACCGAGCTTTCACCTGTGGCGTCGGAGCTGAATTGGGAGTCGACCCGGCCGTCGGCGCGCAGACTCTCGCTCTGGATCTGGTGCACGAGATTGCCACGCCAGTCGTAGCCGAATTCCTGCCGTGTCGCGCGCACCTGGCGGCCGTCGGTCGATCGCCACTCGGTCAATGCGGCATCGCTGACCGCTTGCGTCGATGGATAGAAATCGCCGTCGTACTGGATGATCGCGGTCTGCTGGCCAAAGGCATCGTATTGATGCTCCGTGACGCGACCCTCACTGCTGACCTCGAATCGCAGGTGATTCGTTTCATCGTAAGCGTATCTGGTCGTGGCCGCGCCAGCTGGACCGGCCGGCCCAGCACCATCGGCATCGGGAACCGCGTAGGTCGTTTCCTCGAGCAATTCATTGCGCTCGCCAAAGCTGCGCAACACGGTATTGCCAGCGGCATCGCGACGAAGGATCTGGTTGCCGTTCGCGTCGTATTTGTAGGCGGTGGTCAGGCCGTTGCCATCGGTGACGCTCGTCAGGTCACCGTTGCTGCTGTAGGCGAATTCGACGACCTGCGGTGACGCCTGCGCGGCCGCGGGTGGCGCCGTCAACCGGGTGAGACGTCCGAGATCGTCGTAGTCCAGGCGAGTGACGTTTCCGAGTGCATCGGTCACCATCGTCGATGGCCCACTGGCGCCTTCGGACGGCGCAGGCAGATGGTCGTTGTCTGAGGCTGCGGAATAGTCCAGCGTGGGGGGCACGCTCAGGTGGATGCCGGCATCGAGCGATGGCGAGCCCAGGGCCTGTTGCAGCGCCTGCAAGGCACCCGGATCGGTCGTGCCGTAGATCGTCTGGGTGATCGTGGTCCAGGTGTCGCCCGGCTGCACCGTGTAGTAGGCCGCCACCGTCGTGGGGCTCGTGCTCTGCACCGACAACTGCTCGGGCAGATCCTGCAGGCTGCTGCCTTCGGCGAGCGCCGGTTCGCCCAGCGCCTGCGCGAGCGCGTCGCCCGCCTGCGCGCTGCCGTACAGCGCCTGCGCAATCGTCGACCAGGTGTCGCCGGCCTGCACCGTGTAGCTGCGGCTCACCGGGAACACCGCCACCTCCACCGTGTCGGTGCGCACCAGCCCCTGCGTGTCCGTCACCGTCACCTGGAAGCTCAGCGTGCTCAGCCCCGGCACCGAGAGCGCCTCGAAGCTGGGCGTGAGCGTGTCTGCGCCGTCGAGCGTGACCGCCGGCCCCGACACCTGCATCCACGCCACCGTAGCCACCCCGTTGTCGGCACTGGCGCTGGCGTTGAGCGTCACTGCACTGCCCGCGCCCACGTACTGGTCATCTCCGGCATTGGCCAGCGGCGGGTTGCTGTCACCCAGGTTGCAATACGCCACCAGGCTGAGGTCGGACACGTCGGTGTACGGGCGCACCTGGATGTACCAGCTCGTGGCCGATTCGCGCGCGCCCAGCTGGATCACCTCGTCGCAGCCCGAGTTCTCGGAGCAGTCGACGAAGTCGGAGTGGTTGACATCGGCCGGCGCGTTCTCGTTGACATACAGGTCGGCGTCGCCGAACAGCCCCTTGGCCACGATGCGAACATCGCTGGCACCCGCGGGCACGTCGAAGCGGTAGAACAGGTCATTGGCGCCCTCGGGGTCGGCGCCGGCATGGATGCCCGTGATCGCCACCCCAGGCTGCAGCACTGCCCCGTCGGCGCTCTGGTCAACGTAGGCTGCCAGGCTCACGCCGTCGATCTGCGTGTACGCGTTCACGCCCACGTACCAGGTGCCCGCCGCGGGCTGGTCGACCACGATCGATTCGTTGGACAGGCCGCTGTCCCACGAGTGGTAGTCGGCCCCATCGGCCGCGGGGGGATGGCCGTAACTGAGCACCAGGTCGGCGTCGCCCGTGCCGCCGTCGGTCTGCACATGCAGCACCGGTGCACCCGCGGGCACCTCGATGCGGTACACCAGCATCTGCCCCTGGGCGGCCGACAAGCCCGAGCGCACCGTGCCGGGGATCAGCGCGTCCGGCGGCACGGGGGCCGAAGCGACCGCCGCCGAATCGTCGAGCGCGTAGGTCTGCGTGCTCGGCTGAGTCTCGGTGGTGGACAGCACTGACGCATCGGCCGCCACGGTGGTGGGATCGATTGACGCGCCCGAAGCATCGGCCCCGGACGAACCATAGTCCATTCGAGTGACGCGCCCCAGCCCGTCGGTGATGGTCGCGACTTTCTCACCCGTGTAGGTGAATGAGACAGTCGTTCCGTCGCCTTCCGTGATGGAAGCGACCCGGTGGCTGCCGCCGTCGTAGGTGTACGTGGTGGTGAATGTGTCGCCGTCGGCAATGTTGCTGTCTTCAGGCGTCAAGTCGACGATGACTTGCGAGAGCCGACCGCTTGCATCGTACGCATACCGTACGCGCGTCAACGTCACGTCGTTGCCGGGCGCGGACTCCGAACTTCGATAGGCCGTTCGCACCTGCGTCAGTTGACGCGCGCCGTTGTAGTCGTAGCAGGTGACTTCGCCACTCGCGTCAGTGGCCGAGGCGATGAGCCCGGTGGCGGCGTCGTACGTCAGCGATATCGTGTTGCCGTCAGGATCGGAAATGCCGACAAGGCGCCCGCCCTGACTGCCGTCATAGGTTTCAACGACCCGGGAACTGCCGTTCGTGTAGGCCCATTGTTGCGTGTCGGCGTCGTAGCGCAAGGTGCTGTAGGCGCCGTCGCCGTCCGTGCTGACGTAGGCGGCCCTCGCGTCGTCCCATGTGAACTCGAATTCGGCCCCATCGGCATCGCGCCGCGTGACCGAGGAACCGGGCGTGTTCGCCGCACCGGACAGACCGAGGATTCGCCGCTCGGTGCCGAGCATCCAGTTGTCGCCGTTGTCGTCGGCGAGCCTGCCAAGGCTGTTGTAAGTTCGCGAGACGGTGTCGTCGACCCCGCGGGAGTCCAACAGGATGTCTTGCGTCTGGATGACGAGATTGCCTGTGGTGCCGTTCACGTAGACGCGGTCGTTGGAACGGCCGAGTTGGGCATCTCCGAGAACACCCCGAGCGCCGAGAAGCGCACCCGAACTCGTGTTCAAGCCGAGTCCACCGCCGGTCACGATTGCCACCATCTTTTGTTTCTCCTGGATTCAATGACGGCGGCTGGCCTGACCGCATGCATGACATGCGGCGGCCGATCTCCCTGAACCGTCGTTGCTGTATTTATCCAGCAGACGGCGAAATTGTTTAGGGACCTCGAGGCTTTGGTAGGGACTGCGAGCCTTTCAGGCTTGCGGCCCCCTGCGCATCGACCGGCTCAAGGCTTCGAAGCGAGCAGTGCGTCCACGACTTCCTCGAGCTCCGCCGCCATCACGGTCGAACGCCCCATTGCGGCGAGGACTTCGTCGATCAGCGTTTGGAAGGCAGCGGAGTTCAGGGGCGCGTCGCCGAACTCTTCCGTGAGCAAGACTTCGACGAGCATGCGCGATACGGCGTGGCGGCGCCGCGGGTGGTCGGCACCGATAGCCCGCAGTCGAAGTGCCATGGTGTCGGCCATGGAGGGCGCGCGCGTGTCCTTTGCGCGGTGTCGCGTCGGCATGGCCCGTGGCTCGCCCGGACCGGACGGGGCCACGGGCTGACGCGCAATGGCCTGGCGCATGAGCGCGGCAAGCCGTGTGAGGCTCGTCGACGAATCGATGGGGGAGACCAACGCCGTTCCTTCAGCGGCTGCCGCCGGGTCCGCTGGATCGGTACGCGGAAAGCGCCAGGTGACTCGTGATCGAAGGTTGCGATCCCTCGAGTCTGCGCTGAGGTTGACCCGCTCCCAGCGCGCCACGTGGCGATTGACCCTGGAGGTCGATGCAGCCGATCAGCATTTCCATGTCGCGGCGCAGTGCAGGGTCAACGACGGGTTGCCCAAGCGCCGATCGAAGTGCGGATCGAGCGGAGTCGAATTCGTCTCGCGCGAGCAGCAGCAGGGCCTCCTTGAAAAGGCGGACTGGGTCGTTCTTGGGCAGATGCTCGAGCGGCTGCCAGACCGACTCGGCGCCGGCGAGATCCCCGCAGGTCAGCAGCAGCAAGCCGAACTGGAATCGGCACACCGGCTGTTCGGGTTCCAGATTCAGCGCCTTTTCGAAATGACCTGCGGCGCGCTCGTTCATCGTCAATGCGGCGAATTCGGCGCCGAGCGCCCAGTGCAAGCGCGCATTCGATGGTGACTTGGCCACGCCCAGCTTGAAGTGGGCCACCGCGCTGGCGGAGTCGCCCGATGCGCTGGCCTTCAACCCCAGCACCAGCAGTTCGTTGGCATCGAGAAATTCGTAGGGAGCGGCTGTCATGTTCGCCTGATGGAATGAAGGGCGTTGTTGGTATCGCGACGGGCATGGTTCGGCCAGCGTCGGTTCGGCCAGCGTGGTTCGACTAGGCAAGATTCGGAGAATCTTCGGGCAGCTTGCGACGAAGACCACGCGATCGACTCACCACCTCGGCCGCGAAGTCCTTGACCCGTTCGGCGTCGAGATCCCCGGCAAGCAGGCGGGCGGCCCATTGGGCCGATGCGCAATGCGGATCGAGGCGCAATGCCTTGCGCACCAGCGTCTTTGCCTCTTGCTCCTGGCCGCGCAACGCGCACACGACAGCCATGCTCCCGTGCGCCTCGGAGAACGAGGGGCTCGTTCCCGCTCCGGATTCGAATGCGGCAGATGCCCGCTCGATGTCTCCTGCAACCAGGCATGCCCACCCGAGCGCCAGCAGACTGCCCGCGTGGGTCGGCATCAGATCGACGGCCTGCTCCAACGCATCGATCGCAGCTCCTGCCAAGCCGGAGCGAAGGTCGCAAAGGCCCTTGAGAAGCCAGATCCGACCATCGTCTCGGCGCCGCGCCATGGCTGCGTCCAACCATTGTCTGGCAGCCTCCGGGCGGCTGTCGTCGAGCGCCGCTGCCGCCAGCGGCTCGCACACTTCATAGGGCCACCGCTCGGGATTCGCGGCGCTGCCCAACAGGGATTGCGCCAGCGCATGCGCCTCGTCGAAACGGGACAAATCCATGAGCAAGGGCAGCATCGCCGCGGTCACGGGCGCGCACGCCTGAGCCCCTGCGTGCAGGCGGATGAAATCCCTGCCGACGCGTGCACCCTCATCGAGCCTGCCAAGGTGATGCAGCAGTCGCACCCGCATCCCGCATGCACTCGCCGATTCCGGATGCCCCGGCTCCTGCTGCGGCAGCGCCTCGATTGCGAGTTCGAGGGTGCCGTTCGCGAAGAGACACGCGGCACACTCGACCGCGAGGCGGTGGTCGCCCGGCCAGCCTTGCTGCGCCGGCGCGAGACAGGCGAGGGCGTTGTCGGTGCGCCCGTCGAGCCTGAGCGCTCGCGCCTGCAGCAAGACATCGTCGACCGTGGTGTCGACGAGTTGTGCCAAGCGCTCGCCTGCCGTGGCGCAGGCGCGGTGTTCGCCACACTGAAACGCTTCACGTGCGTATTCGCGCAGCAGGTTGACATTGTCGGGATCGACCTGCAGATAGGCGCCCAGGCGTTCCAGGCGTGCCGTGCGCCGGCGGGCGGTGTGGTCAAGTGACATCGACATCATGGTGTTCTCGATCAGTATCGGCGGCGAAGGTGCCCCATGCCGCATCAGAATTCGAATGAAGTAGTGATCCCGCCCAAGGAGCAGCGCAGGTGGTGGATGGCGCTTCGATGAATCTGCGAGACGCGCCCCCGCGTGAGGCCCAGGGACACGGCGATGTCGGCGAAGGGTTCCCCGCGAAAGTAGTGGGCCGCCATCACCCGATTTTCTTGCTCGGGAAGTTCGTCGACGGCAGCACGAACTCGGCTGCGAAGCTGACCGAAGGCCATGCTCGCACAACCGTCGAACGGGTCAAGTGCATCCCCCGGGTCGTACATGCCGGTTCCCTCGAGCATGAAACCCACCGCCAGTCCGATGGCCACGTCGGCCAGGTGAGCAAGCGATGCCTCCAACGTGGCGCCGGCCTGGTCGCCGCCGACCCTGGTCATCCGCCCATCCCGCGACACGCGAGTCGACGAGGCGCCGACGTGCGGCGATCTGCTGGTGCTGTTCGGTCAGACGCGCGAGCCCGTTCAGGATGGCACCCTGAATTCGCCACGTCGCGAAGGTCGCGAAGGCGGCCCCTCTCGAAGCATCAAAGCGGCGTGCCGCTTCGAGCAGACCCAGCGCACCCATCTGGCAATACTCGTCGAATTCGACCGATTGATTCCAGCGCGTCCGGTACAGGCGCGCGGCGATGCTGCGTACCAGCGGAAGATGGAGCACGACAAGTTCATCGGTCGCGGCATCGGCCGGCGAACCCGGGTCGCACGTCGGTTCGCGTCCGGAGGAATGAGCTTCTTCGTCCACGTGGTCGAGCACCTCACGCGTAGGCACCTGCCACCGCCTGCACGACGAGGCTCCAGCCGTCGACCAGGACGAACAGGAGGATCTTCAGAGGCAACGAAATGGAGACCGGCGGCACCATCATCATGCCCAGCGCCATGAGCACGGCGGCCACGACGAGGTCGATCAGGACGAAGGGGAGGAAGATGACGAAGCCGGCCACAAACGCCGCTCGCAATTCGGACAACATGAAAGACGGCACGAGGATGCGCAAGGCCACTTTCGCCTCAGGCCCGTCGGGGACAGCGACTCCTGCAAGCCTGGACACTGCCATGACGTCCTCGTCTCGGACATGGGCACGCATGAAGACCGAGAACGGCTCGGTGGATTTCGCGAAGGCCTCGCGCGCACCTGCAGTGCCGTCCAGGAAGGGCGCGGCCCCTTCGTCGAAGGCGCGCTCGAACACGGGCTGCATCGTGAAGAACGTCAGGAACAGCGCAAGCGTGAGCAACACGACGTTGGGGGGCGTTTCGGGCATGCCCAGCGCGTGCCTCAGGAAGGACAGGGTCACGACAATTCGCGTGAACGAGGTCATTGCGACGAGCGCTGCGGGGATGAGGCTCAAGAGGCTGAGGCCCGCCAGCAGCCTGATGTACGGGACCATCGGGGCCGTGCCTGCGTTTGCATGGCCGAGCAGCGACGGCTGCGTCGCCGCCACGGCCAAGGCCGGGACGACAAGTGCCATGGCCACGAGAATGTGTGCCGCCAGCCGCTTCATGGCATGGATCGCTTGCGCAGGATGCGCACTGCAGGGACGCTGTTCGACAGGCCGTGGACGGAAGCGACGCCGCCGCATTCGACCAGGAGGATGCGCTCGCCTTCGATCGACAACAAGTGCGCACGAAGGGCGTCCGAAAGCGATAGCGACTGGCGGAGAACCATCGGCTGCGCCGGCGCCGTGGAGACCCCCAGCCGTCGCAGCGCGTATCTGCCGAGGACCATGGCCGCCAAGCCGAGGCCGAGCACCAGCGGCAGTGCCCAGACGAGCCGCGTCGCCGCGTCACCCATGGCGAACTCCCGACTGGAAGCGCCCGCGCGCATTCATCGGTTGGAGCCCAGCGACAGGGGCGTTTCGGTCAGTCGGATGCCGAACTGGTCGTCAATGGCCACCAGACTTCCCCGCGCGACGACGTGACCATCGACGAGGATATCGATGGGCTCGTCCAGTGACTGGTCGAGTGCGAGGACTGCGCCTTGCTTGAGCTCGAGCAGGTCGCCGACGCTGATCTCAGCGCCTCCGATGCGTGCGCAGACTCGCACCTTGACGGCCCCGAGAAATGGCAAGGGCGAATCCCACAGTGGCTTGTCCGCACCCATGGCTGCCGGCAATGGCGACAGGTCGATTTCGTTGGCCAGAACGGTCATGTTCATGGAATTGACTTTCGTGAAAACGTGGATCACACGGAATGAAGACGCACCGCCTTGCGGTGTCCGCATCGTCCAAGCGCTGCCCGGGCGACGACCTGGTCGTTGACTTGCACCGTCAGCAATTCGGTCAGTGGCGCGGCCAGGCGGATCACGTCACCGAATCGCAGCCCCAACAGCGCCGCCACGTCCAGCTCGACACTGCCGACGTGAACCCACAAGGCCAGACGCGAGCGTTGCGCGGCGCGAGGAAGACTGACCTGCGGCGTCGCGGCCCTGGCCTTGCGCGGGCGCGGAGGCACATGCCGCAGCACGCTGCGATCGGCCAGGACATGCAACCCGAGCGCATCACAAGTCAGCTGGACCGCGCCCGACCCGAAGACGAAGAGTCGCGGATCCGGAGAGCAGTCGATGGGTTCGGCCGCGTCGCCCAGGAGCATCTGCGCGAGCCGCCGGTCGCGGCATTCAGCTGCCTGCGACAGCAAGTCACGCGGCCACGCATCGGCAGCCGCTGGCAGCGGCAGGAATTCCGCGCCGAGCACGGCGTGCGCAAGCCTTTGCGCATCGTGCTCGGCGTGACGGATCCAGATTGTCCCTGCTGGCGCGCTCCACGCCACGAATTGAGGCACGTCCGTCGCCTGTGCCGTCGATGCGCGAACCTGCACGCCATGCGCGACGCCTTCGCGAACCCAGTCGCGCATCCAGGGCTCGAGCGCACGCGAGACCAGATCTTCGAGGCACCTGAAGGCATGCGCGCCGAGCAGATGCACGGGCCTGACCGGGCGGCTCACTGACAGCCCCTCGGCCGACGAATACGTCGGCCGATCCCCCGAGGGGATGCGGGCCGGCTTGGGAGCGGCCCGGCGCTCGGCCCGCAGCAAGCAGGTTGACACAGGGTGTCTCTCATGCGTGCCCCTTCATCTCGAACAATTGTTGAAGCATTTCGTTGGCCGTGCTGATGACTTGCGACGAGGCCTGATAGCCGCGCTGCATCAGGATGAGCGCACTGAATTCGCCGGTGAGGTCGACGTTGGATTGCTCGATGGACTTTGCCGTGACGCCGAGCGTGTCACCGGCCTCGCGCAGCGCCGGCGGCCTGTCGCCCAGATACTTGTAGAGTGCGCCTCCTTCCGACACGAGCCCGGTGTCGTCCTGCGCCTGGGCAAGAACGAGCCTCGGACCCTCCACGCTCTGCCCGTTCGTGTACGCGATCTTCAGGACACCGTTCTCGTCGAACGTGGTGCTTGAAATCTGGCCGTGTTCGCGTCCGTTCTGCGATTTCACCGCCAGCGTGGATGTGGTGCCGGACGAGAATTGGGTGGTGTCTGAGTCCAGCGTGAAGGCCACGTCCTGCGGGTCCGTGCCGTCGAACGCGAGCGTGAGGGGCACCGAGCTGTCCGAAGGGATGCCGCCCGTGAAGGAAAAGCGCCCGCTGCCGAGCTCTTTCGAACCTTCGAGGACCGTCACGACCCAACTGCCCGGTGTGGTGGCCGCATCGTTGGAAAACGTCAAGGTCAGGTCGTGCTGGCCGCCCAGCTTGTCGAACACGACGACGTCGATTGTGTGGTCGGTGCCAGTGGAAGACAGATTGCCGTCGAGCAGCACCTCGGAGGTCGCCACCGGTGAGTTGGTCTTGAGGCCGGCCAGCGCGATGTCGCCCAGCTTGCCGTCGGCATCGCGCGATTGCACCTTCATCGACGTGTTGCGCTCGACAAGCACGCCCGAGTCGTCGAACTCGAAGCTGCCATTGCGCGTGTAGCGCAGCCCGCCGGCCTCGTCGCTCAGCACGAAGAAGCCGTCACCGTTCAATGCGAGGTCGAGGTCACGCCCGGTCTGGGCGAGCTCGCCGGAGCGAAGGTCCAGCGAGACCCGGGACGCATCGAGGCCGCCGCCGCGGGGCGCTTCGCTGTCTTGCCGGGCGGCATTGCCTCCGTCGCCGAACAAGTCGCTGAAGTCCACATGCGAGCCCATGAACCCTGGCGTATTCATGTTCGCGACGTTGTTGCTGATCGTGCTCAGCCCGCGCTGATGGCCTTGCAGACCGGACATGGCGGTGTAGATGGAATCGATCATGGCTGCCTTCTCAGCGGACGGTCTGGAGCTGGCCGATGCCGATGCCCGCGATGGTGGTGCCGTCCGTGGTCGTGATGGTCAGCTGCGGGTCGCCGCCGGCAAGCGACAGCGCCGTGACCTGCCCGCTGGCCGGACCCGAATCGAGCTGCACGTCGACTGTCTTGCCCAGCAGACCGACGGACTGATTGACCGCCTGCAGGCTGAGCAGCTTTTCGAGATCCTGATTCAGTCGCTGCGATGCATCGAGCGAAGAGAATTGCGCAATCTGTGTCATGAAGTCCTTGTTCTCGAGCGGCTTGAGCGGGTTCTGGTACGTCAGTTCGGTCAGCATCACGCGCAGCAGGTCCTGCATGGACAATGACCCTGCCGCCGACGTCACGCCGCTGGTTGAATCGATCGCTGAACTTGCCATGTGGGTCTCTCCTGGTGATCGGTTGGCGCGCTGAGCTCGAGTACGAGCTTGGGTATCGAGGGGGTTGCAGTCGCCGGCCGCACGACTAGCAGGTGAACAGGACCGAAGCGCCGGATGGCGCCGCGCTGCTGTCGCGTGGACAGCGCTCGAAGATGCGCTTGCCGTTGAGCGTCAACGTGCGCAATCTCTTGCTGTCGCCGGTGAGCGTGCGCGCGATTTCCATGGCGCATCGGACGGCCGTGTCTTGTGCCAATCCGCGGTCGCGAACGGCGATGGCGACGGTCTCGCCGTCGTGATGGACGCGAACGACTTCGTCTGCTGCGACACGGGCTTCCGGGTCGTCGCGCAGGGGCGTTGCGGCATTCGCGAATGATTCGTCGAGGACGTCGTCCTGCCCGGCGGATGGCGTTCGCGACGGCCCAGGCAGTGGCGCCCGGTTGGCCGTCTGCGGTTTGAGCATCGTGCAAACAGATGTGGCGGCATGCATTGGCGGGGCCACCGACGATGCCGGACCGCGGTTCGTTGGCGGTGTAGCACCACCAACTGGCAAGGCATCACCAACGGCTCTCGACCCTGATGGATCGATCCTCGCAGGCGCATCCGGGACCTGGTTCACCGGCAGGCGCACTGGGAGAACGCATTGGTTGGCAGACCTCGTCTCGCTCGGGCCCGCGGCGCCGGCAGGTGCCATGTACCGTGCCACGCGCATGCGCCCCGTCGCATCGCCCGGTGACGGGGTTGGGGCGGCCGGCTCGCCATGCCGAGGCCCGGCTCCGAGGTCCCGCGGCAACCCTGGTGCCGCAGCTCGCTCGGGCCAGGGTGTCGAATGCAGAGCCCGCGCCGCGACGACGCGGGATCGATCGAAGACGTCCTTCCACAGACGTTGCAAATCGTGGTCCAGGGAAGACTCGACACTGCTCGTTCCCGGCCGCCGGTCCTTGGCACCCAGGCTCTCTTGAGGGGCCGGAAGCTCGGTCATGCGCGATCCTTGTTCACGGCGAGCCAGAGCTCATCGGCCGCTACCGCGTCGGCCTTTTGCCGGCATTGCTCCCTCACGCGAGCGTTCGCATCGAGGCATCGCGCCAGCCCGGCCTCCTGCAGACGCCTTGCGCCCAGCTCCGATCTTGCGTCGTCGAGCGAGGCCGCGGCTCGTGCCAGGCACTCGCGTGCGGCGGCTGCCTGCATGAGCGCCCGGCGATGCGGGTGGCGCACGGCCTGAAGCACGGCGGGGTCGAGCACCGGCGAGGTGGCCAGGCGCCGAAGCTCGCCCGTGGCCGCGTCGGCGAAGGCCTGCGCCGAGCGCATGGCTTCGGCGGCGGCGGCGTGACTGGCACCGGCGCGTGCGTAGTCGGCCGCTGCTTCGCCGACGGCTTGCTCGGCCTGCGCGTGCAACGCGCGCAACGCACGGCCAATTCGTTCAGCGGGCATCGCGTGCCTCCAATGTCGACGCGAGCCGGCATAGCTGATCGATGGCGTCGCCTCGGCCGACGCGCTCGCGCACGGACTGAGTCAGAAATGCCTGAATGCGCGGCATGGCTTCGACCGCGCGGTAGATCGACTTCGTAGAGCGCATTGGGCAGACCGAGCCCCAGATGCAGGTCGCAGGCGAGCAGCGGCTGCTTCTCTTTGCCCGCGACCCAGCAGTTGGAGCCGGCGACGGCCCGGTCGAGGTCGACGAGGCCGAGGTCGGCCGGACCCGCCTCGCCTCGATGGCGGGCCAGGTCGGCGGGCGGAGCCGGGCTCTGGGAGTCGGCCAGCAGGAAGTCGGCGACGGGTGCGGGCAACGCCCGGCGCACGATCGCCTCGGCCCGCTTGGCCGGCTCGTTCCAGGACAGCGAATGGAACAGCACGAGCGCGGTGAGCACGCTGTCCTCCACTCGCCAGGGCTGCGGCCGGTACGACAGGAACCGGCATTCGAACGGAGTCGTCAGCGCGAAGGCGGCGTTGACACCTTCGGCGAACGCGGTCAACAGCTCACGTTCGGGCTCGGCGAGCTGCTGCGCGGCGGTACGGGCGGCCTCGGCGAGACCGAGCCGGCGGTACGCGGTGTCCGCGGGCACGGCCGCGCGGCCCCACACCTCCGCGAGCCGTCCGCTTCCACTGCGCCGGATCAGGTCCAGCTGGAAGCCCCGGTCGCGGCCCATCACGTGGCCGAGGGCGCGCACCGCGTCGTGGTAGGTCTGCGCGGTGAGCCGGGTGACGCCGTCCGCGGAGCATTCGGCCCGCACCGGTGCACTCAGCCCGGGCAGCTCGATGTCACCGGGACAGCAGGGCGCCGAGTCCTTCAGGGCCCGCAGCAGCCGGCGTTCGAGGACGACGCGGGATCGGTTGCGGTACACGTGGACGGCAACACCGGCCGCGCCCAGGACAACCACGGCCGCCGAAGCCCAAGGCCAGGCGAGCAGGCCGGCGGCGAGTGCCACCACGCCCGCTCCCACGGCGCCCGCCGTCCGCACCGTGGGCAGCAGCCACAGGCGGCGCAAGCGCGGACGGTGGGCCGGACAGGCCGTCACGGGGTCTCCAGGAGAGCCGCGGCGGTGGCCCGAACGGCGGTCGTGATCGCGGTGAGCAGTTCGGCGGCCAGCTCGGCCGACATGGTCGCCGGCCTGTACCGCAGCTCGAACAACAGCTCACCGGCGATGGGTGCGATGCCGACGATGACGTCGGACGCGGTGGCCACGAGCCGGGCGCCGAGCACATCACGCTCCGAGCGGTACGGCGTGAAGACGAGGCCGTCACCGGGTGTGGCCGCAGGCGTCTCCTCCTGCGCGACGAGCATCGCCTCGAAGACCGGGCCTGCGTCCGGGTGTCGTTCGCGGATCTCGGCGAGCACCTCCTCGAACGGCAGCTCCTGGTTGTCGAGCGCGGCGACACAGACCTCACGGGCCTGCCGACTCACCGCGACCGGGTGGGCGTCGTCCAGGCACATGCGCAGCACGACCGTGTTCGCGACGAGCCCCACGACCTCCTCAAGGCCCGGCTCGACCCGGTTGGCGAGCATGGTGGCGATGCGGATGTCGCTCTGACCGCTCCACGCTCGCAGCGTCGCCGCGTACGCGCCGAGCACGAGCATGAAGTCGGTCATGTCGTGCTTGCGTGCCGCGGAGCGGACGGAGCGCATGTCGTCGGCGGAGAGCGTCACCCTGGTCGAGGCCGACCGCAGGCGCTGCACGAACGACGCCGTTCCCAGCTCGGCGAAGCGGCTGCCGCGGCCGTCGGCGAGCGAGAGCCACGGCGGAGCGAGCCGGTCGAGCCAGAACGCGCGCTGCCGCGCCGCCTCGTCCGTGGCGAGCCAGCGGGCCCGGTCCTCGGCGAGCCAGCCGCTGCCGCGCGGGACGGGACGGAGCGCAGGTGCACCGTCGGTGGCCAGTTCCCGGTAGATCCGGGCGGCGTCGGACAGCAGCAGCGTGAGCGACCAGCCGTCGCACACGATGTGATGGATGTTCAGGAAGATCACGTGCCGGTCGGCGGCGAGCCGGTGCACGACGACACGCAGGAGCGGTGCACTGTCGAGCGACAGCGGCTCGCGTACGGCGGCGGCCATGAGTTTCTCGCACCGGTGGTCCGGGCGTTCGTCGGCAGTGAGGTCCATGACCTCGACGGCGACCACGACCTTGGGTTCGACCACCTGGATGGGGCCGTCGGCGGTGTCCTCGAACCGGGTGCGCAGCGCCTCGTGCCGGGTCGCCAGCTCGGCGAAGGTCCGTTCGAGCAGGGCGAGGTCGAGTGGGCCGTCCGCGCGCAGCGCGCCCGCCATCCCGAAGAGCCCGACGCCGGGCAACTGGCCGGCGATCTCCCACATCTGGCGTTGTGCAAGGGAGAGCGGATGGCGGGCCGCCGTTCCGGACGAGGCCGGTGCCACCGTCGACTGCTGCGGCTCGGCGGCGCCGCCGAGGGCGTGGGCGAGGCCCTCGATCGTGGGCGCCGCCATGAAGGTGCGCATCGAGAGGGCTCCGTGGCGGGCGCGGAGCCTGCTGACCACCTGCATGGCCGTGAGCGAGTCGCCGCCCGCGTCGAAGAACGACGTGGTCGCGTCGACGCCGGTGACGCCCAGGACCTCGGTCCAGACCTCACGGACGTCCGCCTCAAGCCGCACGTTCGACGGCGCCGGGGCCGCGACAGCCTCGGCAGGGGCCACGGGAGCCGCGACGACCGGAGCCGGGGCCCGGCCGGACTCCATCAGCCGGGCCAGGTCGGCGATGCCGGGCAGCGCGGTCTCGCGCACCGGGCGCCCGGCGTCGGCGACGAGCGCGGCGAGTGTCCTGCGGTGCACCTCCGCGGCCAGCACCAGCGTGCTCTCCGGCAGTGCCGTGGCGTCGTACTCCATCAGCAGCCGCAGTTCCTGCGTGCGTATGTCGACGGTGAAGGCGGAGCTGTAGGCGTAGTGGGTGGATTCGAGTTCGTCCGCGTCGAGTAGCTCCAGGCTGCCGTCCCGGACCATCTGCCGGGTGTTGTGGTAGTCGGTGAAGTTGAAGCTGGAGTCGAACAGCGGCACGGGGCCGTACGCGCCCTGGATCGCGGCGTTCGGGTACCAGCGATGCCGCATGATCGCCTGCTCCTCCTTGTGTACGCGCACCGCCAGTTCCGCCCAGGTCGAAGTGGCGTCGAGCATGATGCGCAGGGGGAGCTGATTGAGGAACAGGCCCAGGACCCGGTCGGCGTCCTGGGTCTCCGGCCGGCACGCGACCACCATGCTGGTGGCCACCTCGTCGGCGCCGGTCAGCCACGACACGACCCTCAGATGCGACGCGGCCAGCAGTACCTTGACCGGCACACCGATGCGTGCGGCGGTGGCCCGCAGGTCGTCGAGCTGTCCAGTGAAGTGCGCATGGTACTGGCGCATCACGGGCACACCGGACCTCTCCGGGGCGACCAGGCGGCCCTGCGTGGCCGTCCGTGTCGCCCAGAACTCCCGGTGCCCCTCGTCGGCCGCGGCCTGCTGCTCCAGCGCCACGTAGTCGCCGAACGACGTGCGCGGGCGGGTCAGCGGCGGCGCCGTGCCCGTGGCGAGCAGTGCGCGGTAGTGGGCTTGCAGGTCCTCGAAGAAAAGGTTCACCGACCAGCCGTCGAGGATGGCGTGGTGGTGGGTGAAGATCAGCTGGTAGTCCTCGTTCGACGTGGTCAGCACCACGAGGCGGAGCAGCGGTGCCGCGGACAGGTCGAAATCCGTGGCGCTCTCGCGCGCCACGACCTGCCGGATCCGCTCCGTCTGCGCGTCGGCGCCGAGTCGGGTCAGGTCCTCGAACTCGACCGGCACGCTGACGCCGGTGTGCACCCGCTGGATCGGGCCGAGGGCGTTGGCCAGGTCGAAGCTGGTGCGCAGTACGGGATGCGTGTCGGTGACGGCCTGCGCGGCCGCACGGAACGCGTCCGGGGCCATCACGCCGCGCACCCGGTAGCTGAGCATGATGTGGTAGACGCGGGCGCCCGGCGCTATCTCCTGGTGGTAGATCATCCCGGACTGCAGGGCGGTCATCGGGAACGCGTCGACGACGTCCGGCGGGAAGGTGTTCCCCGCCGGCAGCAGCGAGAACGGCTCGCGGCTCACGGCGGTTGCGCCGGCCTCGTCGGCCAGCGGCGCGAGCCCGGTGACAGTCGGCGCGGCGTAGACGTCTTGCACGGTCAGCGCCAGACCCCGGTCCCTCGCGAGACTCACCAGGCGAATGGCGCGTAGGGAGTCGCCGCCGGCGTTGAAGAAATCGCTGCCGGTAGTGACGGACGAGGTGCCCAGTACCTCGCGGAACACGTCGAGAAGCACCGTCTCGCGTACGCCGGCGGGCGGGGCGGCGTCCTCGGTCGGCTTCGCGGTCGTCGCGGCCGCGGCGGCGATCACGGCCGTGCGGTCGAGCTTTCCGTTCGTGGTCAGAGGAAGCGCGTCCACCACCGTGACGATGCGCGGCACCATGTAGCCGGGCAGCGTCGCCCGCACGGCGGCGAGCAGCCGCACCGGGTCGGGCGCGGCACCAGGGGCGGGGACGACGACGGCCACGAGGAGCGCGCCGCTGTCGTCCGCGGTGACGGCCGCCCCGGCCGCGGCGACTCCGTCTTGGGCGGACAGGGCAGCCTCTGTCTCGGCCAGCTCCACCCGGAAGCCGTTGACCTGCACCTGCCGGTCGCGGCGGCCGAGGTAGGCCAAAGTGGTGCCGTTGCGCCGGGCGAGGTCGCCGGAGCGGTACATGCGGGCGCCCGGTACGTCGGTGAAGGGGTCCGGCAGGAACCGCAGCGCGGTCTCCCGAGGTCGGCCGAGATAGCCGTCGCTCACCTGGGGGCCGCCGACGTATATCTCGCCGACGCAGCGGTCGGCGACCGGGGTGCCGTCGTCGTGCAGCACGTGCAGCGCGGTGCCGGGCAGCGGTGTGCCGATGTCCGACTCGGCGGTCCGTACGTCGTCGTGGCGCAGCCTGCGCCACGAGGCGTGCACCGTCGTCTCGGTGATCCCGTACATGTTGACGAGCTGGGTCCGGTCACCGATCAGCGCGTACCAGCGCTCGACCAGCCGTCGGTCCAGCGCCTCACCCGCGAACAGCACGTAGCGCAGGTGTTCGGTCGAGGCGGGGCGGGCGGCGAGCGCGGGGAGCATCACGGTGAGCGCGGACGGCGTCTGGCTGAGCACCGTCACCCGTTCCCTGGCGCACAGTTCGGCGAACTCCTCCGGCTCCCACGTCGTCAGCCGCGGGACCACGACGAGCCGCCCGCCGTGCAGCAGGCAGCCGAACATCTCGTACATCGACACGTCGAACGAGCAGGCGTGGAAGAGGGTCCACACGTCGTCCGGCCCCAGGCCGAAACCGTCGGCGGTCGCGTCGAGCAGGCTGAGCACGTTGCGGTGGGTGACCCGCACGCCCTTGGGTCGACCGGTGGAGCCGGAGGTGTAGATCACGTACGCGGCGGTGTGTGCGGGCACCGGGGCGATGGGGGCGCTGTCCGCGGCGAGTTCGGAGAGGGTGGCGCGCTCGCCCGGCACGGTGGCGTCCTCGGTGAGGGTGAGCCGGGCGCCCGAGTCGTCCAGTACATCGGCCACCCGTGCCGTCGGCCAGGACTCGTGCAGCACGAGGGAGGCCGCGCCCGAGGCCATCACGCCGAGGATGGCGACGACGAGGTCCAGGCCGCGCGGCAGCGAGACGGCGACGACGTCCCCGGTCCCGACGCCGCGGGCGCTCAGTCCTTTGGCGATCGCCTCGACCCGCTGCTGAAGGTCCTCGTAGGACAGGACGCCTTCCGGTGCGGTGACGGCGATCGCGTCCCTGCGCGTGCGGGCCGTTCGCGCGAGGCGTCCGGTCAGTGACTCGTCGGCGCGCGGCACCCGGTCGGGCTCGGCGACCGCGTCGGGCGCCGCCAGGGCCATCGGGCCGGCGGCGAGCCGCGTGACCGGAGCGGCCGGGTCGGCGGCGGCCGCGGCCAGTACGGCGACGACAGTCGCGCCGATGGCGGCGGCGTCCGTGTCGGCCACGGCACGCCGGTCCGCCTCGATCTCGATGGTGAGGGTGTCGCCGTCGTCACGGACCAGGAAGTTCAGGTCGTACTTGGCGCCGACCTGCTCGACCTCCACGTGCTCGATCGCGAGCCCGGGAAACACCGGCGTGGGCGGCGCGGCGCCGAGGTCGGTGAGGATGACGTTGAACGGCGCGCCGGAGCCTGCCGTGCCGTCCGGTACGGGCGCGTTGCGGACGGCGCCGAGGACGGCCGTCCTGGTGTCGCGGACGAGTGCGGCGAACGAGGCGGCGCCGGCGGCGCGCAGGCGCACCGGCACCATGTCGAGCAGCAGGCCCACGACCCGTTCGAGGCCCGGTCGGTCGCGGCGGGAGGTCGGCATGCCGACCACGAGGTCCTCGCGGCCTGTGTAGCGGGACAGCGCGACCGCGACCGCAGTGCAGACCACGGTGAACAGGCCGGCCCGGCTCTGCTCGGCGAGCCGCCGCAGGGCGGCGGTGGTGTCGGCCGGCACGACGGCCCGGTGCGCCCGCCCGCGCTCCGCACTCGCGCCGTCGAGCGGCGGGGGCAGCGGGAGCGCGCCCAGCGACGCGTCGTCGAGCCGTTCGCGCCAGTATCGGCGGGCTGCGGCCAGGTCGGCGTAGGCGAGGCGGTCGGCCTCCCAGCGGGCGTAGTCGACCATGGTGACGGCCGCTTCGGCGGGCGGGGGCTCCTCGCCCGCGACCCGGCTCGCGTAGCAGCGCGCCAGGTCGTCGAGGAGCGGGTCGAACGACAAGCCGTCGGCGATGACGTGGTGGAGCACGAAGAAGAAGACGTGGTCCTCGGCGCCGAGGCGGAACAGCCGCATGGCCACCGGAGGCGTCGTGTCCAGAGCCAGCCGCAGGTCGGCCAGGCGCGCGCACTCGGCCCGGCACGCGTCCAGGTCTGCGGCCTCGATCACGGTGAGCGGGGGCTCCACCGACGGCAGCACGCGCTGCTGCGGCTCGCCGCCCGTCACCGGGAAGAAGGTGCGCAGCGACGGGTGCCGCTCGTGGATGTCGCGCAGCGCCGCGACGAACGCGTCCCCCTCGAACCGGCCGCGCAGGCGCAGTGCCGCGCACAGGTTGTACGTGCCGTCCGCGGCGAAGTACGTGGTGGCCCACAGGGAGCGTTGGGCGGCGGTCAGCGGTCCGGTGTCCCCGGCGGGGTCGGGCGGCCAGGTCAGCCGCTCGCGGCGGCCGACCAGGGTGACCAGTTCGTCGCGGTGCCGCTTCATCTCCGCCAGCAGCTCGGGCGCCAGCGCTTCGCCCCGGCCGCGGTAGCGAAGGCGGTCGTCGGCGAGCGTGAGCGTCACACCGAGGTCGTCCAGGCGTCGCAGCAGGTCCTGTGCACTCACAGTTCTCCCTCGAAGACCGGCTCGGCGGGGGGCCGCTCGGCCATCAGACGGTCCAGCTCGGCGGCGATCTCCTCGATCGTCCCCAGCTCGAAGAAGTCCGTCAGCTCCAGCTCGATGCCGGTCAGCTCGGTGAGCCGGTAGAGCGCTTGCACGGCGAGCATCGAGTGGCCGCCCGCCTCGAAGAAGTCCTCGTCGACGGCGACCGTCTCCAGTTCGAGCACTTCACGCCAGACCGCGGCGACCTGGTCCTGAGTCGTCACCATCATCACCTCTCACCGAGAGCCAGTACCGCGTGGGGGTTGGCCGCACCGGCCTTCAACACGTCGGCCAGCGCCTGCGTCCACCCCGTGACCGTCGCGGTGTCGAGGACCTCCGGCCAGAACAGGACCTCCAGGCGCAGCCGGTCGTTCTCGCCGGAGACGTCGATCATCAGGTCCAGGTCCATGACGGGGTCCGCCAGCTCGCGCGGCACAACCTCCAGGTCCGCCAGCGACATGCCGGTACGCCACGCGCCCTGGTGGGTGACCTTGACCTGGAAGAGCGGGAACCGGCCGGCCTGACGCGGCGGGTTCACGGCCGCGACGAGCTTGTGGAACGGCAGCCGGTCGTTCTCCTGCGCGCCGAGCACCCGCAGCCTGGCCAGGTCGAGCAGCTCGCCGAAGGTCGGTGCGGGGTGCGGTGCGAACCGGACCGGCAGCTGGTTGACGAACGTGCCGATCAGTTCCTCGCTGCCGGGCCACGAGCGGTTGACCGAGTCGATGCCGAGCACCAGGTCGGTGGCCGAGGTCGCATCCCGCAGCACCACGTACGAGGCGGCCAGCACCGCCATAAACGGCGTCGCGCCGTGGGCGCGGGCCGTCGCGGCGAGGGCACCGGTCTCCTCGGGTGTCAGGTGGGTGACCACGTGGTCGGTGACGAATGTCGGCTTGGCCGGGCGCGGGCGATCCAGCGGCAGGTCGATCGCGGGCGGCGCGCCGTGCAGCTGCTCGGTCCAGTACCTGGTGCACTCCTCGGCGTCCGCGCCGGCCAGCCAGGTCCGTTCCGCGTCCACGTACCGGGAGAACGAGGTGCGCGGCAGCGGCACCTCGGCGTCGCCGGCGAGCCATCGCTCGTAGTACTCGGCGATGTCCCGCTTCAGTACCTCCAGGGACCAGCCGTCGGCGACGAGGTGGTGCATCGCGAAGGTGAGCACATGGTGGTCGTCGGCGACGCGCTGGAGCCGGACCGTCGTCAGCGGCGGTTCGGGCGTGCGGGCGGAGATCGCGAAGTCGCCCAGCGTGCCGGCCTCAAGGACGATCTCCGCCTTGGGCCACACGAACGCCTTGGGAACCCCTCGCTCCTGGGTGAAGACGGTGCGCAGCGGCTCGTGCCGGGCGACGACCGCGTCCAGCGCGTGGCGCAGCGCGTCCATGTCGAGCCGGCCGCGCAGATCGAGCGAGAGGATCAGCAGGTTGGGTGCCTTCTTGCGGTGCAACTGCTCAAAGAACCACAGCCGTTCCTGGCCGGAGGAGAGCGCGCCGACGGACCGCGGTTCTTTCTTGGCGGCGGGTTCGGCGGCCTCGATCGCGGTGAGCAGGCCGCGCGGGGTCGGCTGGGACAGGAACGCGCGCAGGGACGTGCCCTCCGCGTTGAAGCGGGTGCGTGCGGTGGAGACGAGGGTCATCGCGGTCAGCGAGTCACCGCCGGAGCTGAAGAAGTCGTCGTCCGGGCCGGCCGAGGCCGCGCCGAGCGTCTCGGCGATCAGGGCGCACACGGCGTCCAGGGTGGTGGCCGTGTCCACGGCCGGGTCCGAGGCCGCGGACCGCAGGCCCTCCAGCGTCGGATAGTCGATCTTTCCGGAGGTGTTGACCGGCAGCCGGTCGAGCACGGTCACCTCGTGCGGCACGAGGTACTGCGGGGCGGCGGCGCACGCCAGCACGTCGGCCTCGGCGTTCAGCGTCACGAACGCGCACAGGCGGCCTGCGGTGTACACGCAGGCCGCCGACTGGACCTCGGGCACCCGCAGCAGCTGGGCCTCCACGTCGCCCAGTTCGACGCGGTGCCCGCGGATCTTCACCTGCCGGTCGCGTCGGCCGTGGAAGTCGAGCGTGCCGTCGGCGGCGCGGCTGACGCGGTCGGCGGTGCGGTACAGCCGCGCGCCGCGCGCCCCGGACAGATGGTCCGGGACGAACGCGAGCGCGGTGCGCACCGGGTCGCCGATATAGCCGCGGCCGACGCCGACGCCGCCGACGAGGAGCTCGCCCTCGGTGCCGGGTGGCAGCTCGTGGCCGTCCGGGTCCACCACGTACAGACGGGTGTTGAGGACTTCGCGACCGATCGAGGGCCACGGCCGCGTGGCGCTCTCCTCGGCAGTGACGACGTGGTGCGTCACGTCGTCGGAGCATTCGGTCGGGCCGTAGGCGTTCACGATCGGGATGTCCGGGCAGTGCTCGTACCAGCGTCGAGCGACCGCGCCCGGCAGTGCTTCCCCTGTGGCGACAAGACAGCGCAGCGAGGAGAGAGCGGCCTTCATACCGTCGTCGAGCTGCGCGGTGAGCACGGCGAGGAACGACGGGACGATCTCCAGGACACTCACCCCGTGCCGGCGGACCCACTCCACCAGCGCCGCGGGCTCGGCGATGTTGTGCGGCGAGGCGACGGCCACCCGGGCGCCGACGGTGAGCGCGGTGAGTGTCTGCCACACCGAGATGTCGAACGACAGCGGCGCGGTGAGGCCCACCGCGTCGGCCGCACCGAGGCCGAGGTCCGCGACCTTGGCTGCGATGTGGTTGTCCATGCCGCCGTCGGCGACCATCGCGCCCTTGGGCGTGCCGGTCGACCCGGACGTGAAGATCACATACGCGAGTCCGTCCCTCGGCCGGGCCGGCACCGGCCCCCACGCCGCGGGCCGCTCCTGTGCGACGAGCACCTTCGGCGGCGCGGCGAGCCCGCCCGCGACCTGGGCGGCGTACTCCTGCTGTCCGGGTGCGACAAGCAAGATCCGTACCTCGGCCGTGGCGCACATCTGGTGCGCGCGCCCGACCGGCACGCTCGGCTCCACGGGAACGAAGGCGGCGCCGGCGAGCAGCACGCCGAGCATCATCGCGACGTAGTCCGGGCCGCGTTCGGCGACCAGCGCCACCACGCTCTCACGTCCGGCGCCGGCGGCCCGCAGCGCCGCCGCGTGTCCTCGGGCCACCGCGCCCAGTTCGGCGTAGCTGGTGCTCACCCCGTCGGCCACCACCGCGGGCGCGCTGGGGTTCTCCGCGAGGCATGCGGCGAACCGTGACAGCAGGGGACGCACGACCGGCTCGGTCATCATCAGCTCCTCTTGACCGTGTTGCCCGCGGAAACCAGCTCGGCGAGCGGTGCGGCACCGGCCGAGACCAGCGAGTGCACCGCGGTGTGCACCCGCTCGGCGAGCTCCGCGATGCCCGCCGCGTCGAACCTGCTCGTCCGGTAGCGGTAGGACACCAGGTAGCCGCCGTCTTGCTCCGCGATGTCGATGAGCAGCGGGTACGGAGCGGCTGCGGCGTCCAGGTCGGTCGACTCGACCTCCAGGCCGTCCAGTTCGACCGGCCTGTCGGGCGGCTGCATCACGAGCATGACATCGAACGGGGAGCCGTCCCCGTCCGGTGTCGCGGTCAGCAGCGGCACCAGCTCCTGGAAGGGCACGTTCGCGCACCGGTAGGCGCGCAGCGCACCGGTGCGCACGGCGGCCAGCGCGTCGGCCACCGAGTCGGCCGGGGACACTTCCACGGCCAGCACCGAGACGTTGAGGAGCGGGCCGACGACCTGGCGCCACTCGGGCCGGTCACGCTGGGCGATGAGGGTGCCGAGCATGACCAACTCCGGCTCGTCCGCGCCGCTGTGGGCGAACGTGGCCAGCGCGGTCGCGAACACCATGTACGGGGTGACTCCGGTGCGTGCGGCCAGATCGCGCACCGCCTCGCCGAGGCCCGCGTCGATGCGGTCGGTGTGCTTGGCCGCCTCCTCCTCGCCCGGCACGGGCGGCGCGGCCCGGTCCGGCAGCGGAGCGCGCCTCGCCTGACGTCCCGTCACACCCTGCCACAGCGTGGCCAGTTCGTCGCGGTCATGCCCTTCCCACCAGGACCGTTCGTCAAGGCAGTAGTCCGCGAAGCCGTAGCCTCCCGCTGAGGGTGTCAGCCCGTTGTAGCGGTTGGCGAGGTCGGTGAGGAACACCGTCAGGGACCAGCCGTCGCACACGATGTGGTCGATGTTGACGAACAGGCCCCAGTCGTCTTCCCCGAGCCGCGTGAGCAGGGCGCGGAACGGCAGTTCCCGCCGCAGGTCCACGACCTCTTTCGCTTCGTCGGCGACGAGTTGGTCGAACACCTCGTCGCCCAGCTCGGCCACCGGGCCGCGCAGGTCGAGGCGGGCGAGCTCGAACTCCTCGGCCGGGCGCGCGGTCCAGGTCAGCTCGCCGCCGTCGGTGGCGAACCTGGCCAGGAGCACGGGATGCGCGGCGAGCGTCGCGCGCAGCGCCGTCTCCAGCGCCTCTTCGTCGAGCGCTCCGCGCAGGCGCAGCACGCCGGGCATGTTGTACGTCGGCCGGCCGGGATCGATCTCGCGCAGGAACCAGAACCGCTGCTGGGCGGCGCTCGCGGGCACCGGTCGCGTCGGGTCGGCGGGCTCTCGCCCGAGGGCGCGGTGTGCGGTCGCCGGGTCTGCCGTGCGCACGGCGGCGACGAAGTCGCGCAGGCGCGGGTGGGCGAACACGGCATCGACCGTGAGCCGCACGCCGAACAGCGCGTTGACCCGGTCCATCATGGTGAGCGCGAGCAGGGAGTGGCCGCCCAGCTGGAAGAAGCTGTCTTCCCCGCCGACCTCGTCCCGTTCCAGCAGGGCCGCCCAGAGCGACCGGACGGCCGCGGCGAGCGGATCGTCCAGTTCGGTGGCCGCCTTCGCGGTGGCCGGCGTCGCAAACTCCAACGACCGGTAGTCGACCTTCCCGTTCTTGGAGCGCGGCAGTCGGCCGAGCTCGGCGATGATCGTCGGGATCATGTGCCGGGGCAGCAGTTCGGCGAGCACGGCGCGGAACCGCTCGTCCTCGTCGAAGCCGAGGACCGCCGCCGGACCGTTCGGACCGCCGAGGCGGGCCACGTAGCCGACGAGCGAGGCGCCCGCGGGTCCGGTGTGCACCTTCACCGCGGCCTCGACGACGCCGGAGCACCGGCGCAGGGCGGCCTCGACCTCGCCCACCTCGATCCGCTGGCCGCGGATCTTGATCTGGGTGTCGGCACGGCCGAGGAACTCCAGGTCGCCGTCCGCGTTCACCCGGCCGAGGTCGCCCGTGCGGTACAGCCGCCCGCCGGGCACGGCCGCGTACGGGTCGGGCACGAACATCTCGGCGGTGCGCCTCGGGTTGCCGCGGTAGCCGCGGCCGACGGCTCCGCCACCGACGTGCAGGAGGCCGATCACACCGGGCGGCACGGGTTGGAGGTGCTCGTCCAGGACGTACACGGTGGTGTTGGCAAGGGGGCGGCCGACCGCCGTGGTCATCGGCCGGTTGGGGCCGTCTGCGCACAGTCCCGCGGTGACGTCGTCGGTGCACTCGGCCGGGCCGTAGGCGTTGTGCACGGGGATGCCGGGCAGTTCCCGCACCCAGCGCCACAGCACGTCGTGGGTGAGCATCTCGCCCGTGGACAACATCACGCGCAGCGCGCCCGGAGTCGCGGCGAGGCCGGCGTCGAGCAGCGCCACGATGTTGGACGGCACCAGCTCCAGCATGGTCACACCGCCGTCCACGACGGCCTTTAGCAGGCTCGCCGGCGACTGCGAGTCCGGTTCGGGCACGATCCGCACCCGACCGCCGATCATCAGCGGGGTCAGCAGCTGCCACACCGAGATGTCGAACGACACCGGGGCGGGCTGGGCGACGCAGTCGTGCTCGGTGAGCCCGAAGTGCTCGGTCATCTGCCACATGTGGTTGGTGACGCCGTAGTTCGTGGAGACGGCCGCCTTCGGCACACCGGTGGATCCCGAGGTGTGGATGATGGTCGACGTGGCGTGGTCGTGGCACAGCCGCGGCGGGCGCGTGGTGCTGCGGCCCGAGGCCAGCTTGGCCAGGTCGAACACTTCACGGTCGCCGAACAGATGGCGGCCCGAGGGGGTTGCGATGATGGCGGCGGGCTCGACGGCATCGACCATCGCTGCCGCGCGGCGGGGCGCCTCTCGCGGGCTGATCGGCACATAGGCGCCGTCGGCCTTGTGCAGGGCGACCAGCGCGACCAGGTAGTCGGCCGACCGGTCCGCGCTCATCACGACGGTGCGGTCGGTGCCCACACCGGCCGCCCGCAGCCGCTCGGCCGCGTGGTTGGCACGGGCGTCGAGTTCGGCGTAGGTCAGCCGGACCGTGCCGTCGTCGACGGCGATGCGGTCCGGGGCACGGTCGACCCACCGCTCGAAGCTGTCCAGGTAGTTCTTCGGCCGCGGCACATCGGGGCCGACGGCACGCTCGACGAGTCCGGCGGCCTCGTCCGAGGGCAGCAGCGGCAGCGGGCCCGGCCAGTTGGCGCCGATCGCGGCGAGCAGCGTCGAAAGCGCGCGCACCACCAGCTCGGCCTGCTCGCGGGAGACCCTGGCGTCGTCGTACTGGAGTTGGAAGTCGAGTACGTCGTCGCGTACCGCCACGTTCAGGCCGAGGTCGGACTGGGTGGTGTGGTCGGGGACCGGATAGCCGTGCACCGTGGCATCGCCGGCCCGCAGCTCGGCCTTCTCATCGCCGGTCACCACGGCCGCCGCGCCGGGCAGGGACGTGGTGTAGCACGTGAACATGGCCTGGAAGATCGTGGCCGTCGCCGAGTCACGGTCGGGGTTGACCAGCCGCACGATGTCCGACAGCGGCTGGTCCGCGTGATCCAGCACGTCGAGAACGTGGCGGTGGGTGGCGGCGGCGAACGCGGCGAAGGGCACCTCGGCCCGGTACGCCGAGCGGACCGGCACCACGTTGACAAGGTGGCCGACCCACTCGGCGCGGGCCCGGTCGGTGCGCCCCGCGCAGGGCATGCCCACGAGCAGGTCGGCCTGGCCCGAAAGCCGGTGCAGCAGCACCTGGTAGGCGGCGAACAACAGGTTGTGCAAAGTTAGTTCGTGCTCGCGGGCGTACGCCGTCAGCGGTGCGGCAGGCACGCGGAACGCGAGCGAGGCGCGGTAAGTCCCCGCGGCGCGAGTGCCGAGGTCGGGCAGGGTGAGCGTGGGCAGCTCACCGTCGAGTTCGGCACGCCAGAAGTCGCTGTGGTCGCGTGCCTGGGCCGCGGCGGGCACCGGGCGGGACGCGGGCGGCTGTCCGCTCAGCTCGGCGGCCAGGTCGGCCATGACGATCGCGAACGACGCCACGTCGCACACGATGTGGTGCAGTGACAGGGCGAAGAGCCAGTCCGTGTCCCGGCGCAGCAGCGCGGCCCGCAGCGGGGTGCCGGTGGTCAGATCAAACGGGCGGGTCGCGAAGTCGCGGTACCACGCGGATTCCCGCGCCGCTTCCCAGGACCGCGCGTCGATGCTCTGCACGTCCACGCCGGAGGTGTCGCGCAGTTCGGCGTGCGGGGCTCCGTCGCGGGTGGAGATCGCCAGGCGCAGGCTCGGGTGGCGGTCGGCCACGGCCGCGAGTGCGGTGCGCAACGCATCGGGTTCGACGGTCCCGGTGACCCGGAACGCACGCGTCACGTTGTAGTCGCCGCCGGGCGCGGCGTGGTGCAGGAACCACAACGCCTGCTGGGCCGGGCTCAGTTCGTAGCCGTCGGCCGTGCTGTCCAGGGATGCGGGGTCGGGCGGGGAGGCCACGCCTGCCGCCTCGGCGAGCGCGGCGAGTTCGCCGATCGATCCCGCCCGCAGCGCCACCGTCGGTGCCAGTTCGACGCCGAGGACGTCCGCCAGCTCCTGGCGGATGTGCACGGCGATGAGCGAGTCGGCTCCCAGGTCGGCGAGCGAGGCGCTGGCCGGCGGCGGTTCGGGCAGGCCGAGCAGGTCCCCGATGTGGGCGCACAGTGCCGGCGTCAGCGAGTCGGTGGCCAGCCGCTCGATGAGCGAGGAGGTGCGTCCTGTGAGGGTGTCGTCGAGCAGCACGGGAAGTTCGCCGTCGAGGTGGCGCTGTCGTGCGGCGTACCGCTGGACCTTGCCGCTGGAGGTCTTGCCGATCGTGCCGGGCGGCACGAGCAGGACCGTGCGCGCGGTGACACCGTGGATTCGGGACAGCGTGGCCCGCACCCGCGTGGCGATCTCCTCGTACCGCTCGGGCCGGGTATGCGCCCGCACCTCCTGGCACACCGCGACCGCCTCGTCGCCGTCGGCCCTGTCGTCCTCGACGCCGAACACCGCGCACCGGCCAGGCCTGACGTCCGGGTCGCAGACACCGGCGTCGGCTTCCAGGTCCTCCGGGTAGATGTTGCGGCCCCGCTGGACGATCAGATCCTTGCTGCGGCCCACGACGAACAGCTCGTCGCCGTCGCAAAAGCCCAGGTCGCCGGTGCGCAGGAAGGTCCCGAACGGCTCCTGTCCCCAGTACCCCGAGCCGTTGCTGCCACCCGCGACTGCGATCTCGCCGATCTGCCCGGCGTCGAGTTCGGTGTCGTTCGCGCGGTCGAGCACCGTTACGTCGGCGTGGTCGGGCAGCCGGTAGGCGGTCAGCTCCCGGCCGTCGTCGAACGTCCGGGAGACGGCGGGTGCCACGGTCGTCACGAGCAGCGTCGACTCGGCGAGGCCGTAGCACGGCAGGTGTGCTTCGGTCCTGAAACCCGTCTCGCGAAAGGCCTGCGTAAAGGCCCGCAGAGTGCGCGGGTAGACCTGGGCCGCACCGTTGAACGCCACGCGCCAGCAGGACAGGTCGAGCCCGGCCTTCTGCTCGTCGGTGACCTTGCGCACGCACAGGTCGTAGGCGAAGTTGGGCCCGCCACTGATGTCGGCGTGCTCGTCGCTGATCACCTGGAGCCAGCTCGCAGGACTGCGCAGGAACGACAGCGGGTCGAGGATGACACCCTTGGCCCCGGCGTACAGCGGCTGCAGCATCGCGCCGATGAGGCCCATGTCATGGTGGAGCGGCAGCCAGCTGACGATGGTGGAATCCTGTCGCACACCGAACGCCCGCTGGATGGCGGCCTCGTTGTGCAGGAGCGCCCCGTGCGTCACGACGACACCGCGCGGCGTGCTGGTGGAACCCGAGGTGTACTGGAGGAAGGCGATGTCGTCGGCGGCCGCGACCGGCAGCCCGGCGCCGTCGTCGCCGGCGGCGGCCTCGATGTGGTCGGCGAGCAGCCAATCGTGCGCTGCGGCGAACGCGCGCAGCGCCTGGTCCTCACTCGCGAGGACCAGGTCCCGTACGAACGACAGCGACACGACGAGTGAGACGTCGCAGTCCCGCGCCACGTTCAGCACGCGCCGCCGCGCGCCCTCGTCCATCGGCAGCGGCACGGGTACGGCGATCACTCCGGCAGCGAGGCAGCCGAGGAACGCGGGGGCGAACTCCGGCGCCGTCGGGAAAAGCAGCAGCACCCGCGCGCCGGGCCGCACCTTCGCGGCGAGCGCCCGGGCGACAGCGCGCGAGCGGGCGGTCAACTCTGCGTAGGACAGAGCGACTCGGCGCTCATCGCCGAGAGAAGCGACCGACAGCGCCACCTTCTCGGGCGCATGGAAGGCGTGCTCGGCGAGCCGGGTGACCAGTCCCCCGGGAACGAACCCGGTCATGACGCGTCCTTCCAGTCGAACCGGACGGCGGCTTCACTCGCGCCGAACATGAGCCGTGGGTCGAGCAGGCGCGTGCCCGCCGGGTCGACCGTGTGGTCCGTCGTGGACTCCAGCAGCCTGCGCAGGGCGAAACGGATCTCCATGCGCGCGAGCGGCGCGCCCAGGCAGTAGTGGATGCCGTGTCCGAGGGCGATGTGCGGATTCGGCGAGCGCTCGATGTCGAAGACCTCCGGGCGGTCGAAGACCCGCGGGTCGCGGTTGGCGGCCGCGATCCACACGGTCACCGTCTGGCCGGCGGGGATCTCGTGCCCGCCGACCACGACGGCCTGCGTGGTCTTGCGGTCCACCCTCGTGGTCTCCGACCGGTACCGCATGACCTCGTCGATGGCCGAGTTGAGCAGGTCGGGCCGGGAGCGCAGCAGGGACCGGGACTTCGGGTACCGGGCGAGCACCACGATCGAGTTCACGAGCGTGAGCGTCGCGGCCTGTCCGGTGGACATCAGCAGCGCGATCAGGCCGGCGATCTCCTCGTCGCCGAGGCGCTCACCCTCCACTTCGGCCGCGATGAGCCCGCTGGTCAGGTCGCCGGTCGGGGCACTGCGCCGCTTGGCGATGAACCGGTGCAGGAAGGCCTCGGCGATCTGGGTCTTGCTGAGTACCGTCTGCAGGCCGTTCTGTTCGACGCCCGGGTCGGCGAGCGCGAGCAGGGCCTGCGACCACTCCTGGAACAGCCGGAGCCCGTTGCCGGGGATGCCCAGCATCCGCGCGATGACGGTGGCCACGACCGGCGAGGCGAACTCCCTGACGAAGGACACCTCGTCGCGGCCCCGGATACCGGTGAGGAACGTCTCCACGGTCTCGTGGATCATCGGCTCAAGATCGGCGATGTAACGGGGCGTGAAGGCCTGACTGACCAGGGCCCGCAGTTGCCGGTGCCGGGGCGGGTCCATCCACGTCAGGTTGCCCTTGCGGTACAGGCGCATCGGCGAGTCGTCGGACACCGGACGCATCACGGCGTTGGAGAAAGCGCCGTGGTTGGCGAGCACCTCCTTGGCCTCCTGATGGCCGAAGACGTGCCAGCCCCCTCTGCCCGGGGCCTGCTCGACGGGACGGCGGACACGCAGCCAGTCGGCCAACGCCGCCTCGTCGGCGGGCGGTGGCGTCCAAACGCTCGTCGTCACGCTCATTCTCCCTAGATTGCGACCGGAGTCAGGTGTTCGGCGACCCAGTCGTCCGCGTAGACCGTGTCGGCGTACGGTTCACCGCTGTCGGCGCACAGGAACGCCACCACGGGTTCTGCGCCACTGCGTCTCTCAAAGTAGCGGGTGATCGCCGCGTACACGCAGCCCGTGGAGCCGCCCGCGTAGACACCGTGGTCGTGCAGCAGGGCCCGACAGCCGGCCACCTCGTCCCGCTCGGACAGCACGACCACCTCGCTGATCCGCGCGGCATCGACCAGCGGCGGGCGGAGGCTGGAGCCGATGCCCGGAATGAGCCGACGGGCCGGCGGGGCACCGAAGATCGCCGAACCCTCGACGTCGACGGCCACCACCGTGGCGTCCGGCTGCTGCGCACGGAGCCGGTGCGAGAGGCCGTTGATCGTCGAGCCGGTGCCGACACCCACGAACAGGTAGTCGACCCGGCCGACTTCCTCCAGCAGCTCCGGCGCGGTCAGCTCGTAGTGGCCACGCGCCCCGTCCGGGTTGGTGTACTGGTCCGGCCAGTACACGTGGGAAAGTTCGGCGCGCAGCTCGGCGACCCGGGCGAGCCGGCTGGTCAGGTAGCCGCCCGTGGCGTCCCGCTCGGTGACCTTCTCCACCCGCGCGCACAGCCCGCGCAGCGTCTGCTCGGTGACCGCGTTGACGTTCGGGTCGAGGACCGGCACGAACGGCACGCCGAGCACGTCGAGGAACGATGCGAGGGAGCGCGCGAAGTTCCCGGAGGAGGATTCGACGACGGTGGTGTTCCTGGTGATGTCACCGCGCCGCACGGCCTCGCGCAGGATCCAGATCGCCGCGCGGTCCTTGGCGCTACCGGTGCGGTTCTCCGACTCCATCTTGGCGTAGAGCTGGATGCCCGGGTGGGGCAGACGCACCACCCGGGTCCTCGGGAGATCCCGCAGCAGCGCGTCCACACGGTCGAGCAGCGGCTGGTCGATCCCGGCTGCCCGCCCCTGGGTCTCCGTGTTCTCCTGCCCGCTGCGCTCAGCGGGCACAGACACGGAACCCCATGTCGTAGCAGCTGTAATCGGGCAAGTTGTAGATCCGCACCCAGGCCAGGCAGCCACGGGGGTCACAGTTGTTGTAGAAGGAGCCGCCGCGGATCACGCCGAGGCCGATCGCCTCGTCCTTCACCTTGATGACCCGGCGCGGCTTGCTCTCGTCGAACGGGTAGCGGTGGAAGCCGTTGGACATGACCTCCCACACGTTGCCCACGATGTCCTGGGCGCCGTACGGGCTGGTCCCCTTCGGGTAGGCGCCGACGGGCGTGGTGTCCGCGACGTTCATGGTGTGGTTGCAGTGCTCGGCGGTCGGCTCCTCGTCGCCCCACGGGTAGGTCCGGCCGTCGGTGCCGCGCGCGGTCTTCTCCCACTCAGCCTCGTTGGGCAGCCGGGTGCCGGACCACTCGCAGTAGGCGATGCAGTCCTCGTAGCTGACGTGGGTGACCGGGTGGTCGTCCTTGCCCTCCAGGGTGGAGTCAGGGCCGTGCGGTGTGCGCCAGGTCGCGCCGTCGATCGGCTTCCACAGGTGGTCCTGGTCCGGGACGACGACCTTCGGGTCACCGATCCACACCCAGCTCTTGCCCACCTTCTCGGCGGAGGTCACATGGCCCGTCGCCGCGACGAACTTCTGGAACTCCCGCACAGTGACGGGGCTCTTGGCTATGCGGAACTCGGGCACGTCGACCTGGTGCTGGGGCCCGGCCGCCCGCAGCTTGCCGTCGTCGCGGCGTTCGTCGGAACCCATGATGAACGGTCCGCCGGGGACGGTGATCCAGTAGTTCGAGGGGAATGCCTCCGTGGAGATGGCTTCGGCCGTCACCTCGGTCATAGATGCTCCCTTATCTTGGTTGTGGATACGGTCGGAACGTCCCGAACGTCGCAGTAGTAACGCCACACGGTGGAGAGCGGCGCGCTGCCACAACGCACCAGCCGGTCGTGGAAAGCCTTCAGCTCGGCGGGCGAGTCACCGACACCGGCCAGCGTGCGCCAGCGCCGGATGCGCAGTTTGCCGAGGGTGTACATGGCACTGGCCGGCTGAGCGGCCACGGCCAGCACCTCGCGGCCGGCTTGCTCCGGCGACCACGCGCACAGCGTGGCGGCCTCGGCGACGGCAGCGCCGAACTTGCTGCGGCCCGAGTGGACGGAGAGAAAGACGAGCAGGCGGACCGCGGCCTCCAGAGCGAACCGCAGGGCGGCCACCTCGACGAGCGGCCGGTCCTCGGCGAGGCCGCGCTCGATCGCCAACTCCTCGGTGTAGTGCGCCCAGCCCTCGGTGAACCCGGAGAACCACGGCACACACCGGCGGATCAGGCCTGCCTGCTCGGGCGTGGCCTCGTGGTGCAGGTAGTGGCCGGGAAGGACTTCATGCACGGCGATCATTTCAAGCATCGGTTCGTTGAGATAGTCACGCAGCTCGGCGCAGTCGTGCGGCTCCGGCACATGCAGCACATGCGGTTGCGGCAGCTTCTCCAGCAGTCCGCCCGGGTCGAAGACGACCACCGCGGAGGTCGACGGGTCCCGTACAGCGCGGATCTCCAGCCGCTCCCTGCCGGTTGTCGTGACGACGTCCTGCTGCGCCCAGAACTCCTGGAGCCGGTCGACGATCCGTGACAGCGTGCCGACCACCGAGCCCTCCGGACGCCGGGCGCTCAACAGGCCGTACAGCTCTCGCCGAGTGCTCACTCCCAGCCGCGCTGACAGCGCGTCGAGGCGGGCGGCCAGGCTCTCGACCTCGGCTGCCGCCTCCGCGAGCAGCTCGCTCACCGGGGTGTCGACTCCCTCGGCCGCTTCGAGGTAGGCGGCGAGCAGGTCGGGCCCTAGGACCGCTCGGACCGGCTGAGTGGCCGCGACCGCGTCCGCGAAGCCGAGGAACGCGGCGCTCGCCCGGCCGGCCTGTTCCATGAGCGGCCCGTCGGCGAACTCCAGTCGTGTTGCCACGAATTGGGTGATCATGTTGCTTACGGACACCGCGCGGGACCGGGCATTCTCGACGCCGCTGATGCGCTCGCCCGCGGACAAGGTGCGGCCGAGCGTCTTCGCAGTGGCCGCGAGGAAGTCCGGCAGCTGCGCGAGATGGCGCGACAGCGCCGCGACCCGCTCGTCGAGCGGCGCGTACGGGCTACGCAGATAGAGGTGCACATCGGTCTCGGCGAGCCACTCGTCGGGCCCGCGATGAGGTCGGCCCGTCTCGGCGATCCGGAACCGCTCATCGGTGAGTATCCGCATCGCCGTACCGAGGTCCGCCCGGGCCTCCGGGTCGGCGTCCTTCGGCAGCGCGTCGGCCTGCCTGGCGACAGCGGCCAGCAGTGCGTCCACCTCGGTGCGGGAATCGGGTACGACCTCGGGCAGTCGTCCATCGAAGTCATGGCGACCCGCCCGCCTGGCCACCTGCGGATAGCGCTCGAAGACGTAGTCGACCACGGCGGAAACAGAATTCAGGGCATCTGATGTCATGTCCCCCCCTTGTGCTGGTCCAGGAGGCGACAATGGCTTAAGTCGCTGGAGAACAATGGCCCGCGCCGTGCGGATATACCGTTCCCGGCTGGACCGGCTAAGCCTTTTCTGCACCCGGATTGTGTTCGATGACGTCGCCGCCCTCGCCGTAGATGGCTGCGTCGTCGAGGCTGGTCAGCATCGTGCGCAGCTCCTCCGGCGACATGGCCTTGAGTTCATCGGCGTCCGCAAAGCTGTGAGAGAACCATTCGACTCCGCCTACCCGATAAGCGACCCGGGACTTTCGAGGGCATCGCGCAGACTCTTCGGGCGCATGTCGGTCCAGACCTGTTCGATGTGATCGAGGCACTCGTCGCGCGAGCCGCGTTTACCCTGCGCCGCCCATCCGACGGGTAGATCGCGGTCCACCGGCCAAATCGAGTACTGCGCCTCTTCGTTGATCACGACCAGGTATTCGCCGTTCTCGTCGTCGAACATCAGACCCGAAATCCCCCGTACAGTCGTTGCCGACCGGAGCGATACAGCATGCGCCACTGACCGTCTCACTGCTGGAACTTCACCACGTTGCGGGGGACATCTCACAACCGCCTACCCCGTAGCTCAACGGGCCTCAAGGTAGATCGCGCCGCAAGACACTGTCAAGACGTTCCGGCCACCTCACAGCACCCAACATGAGGGGCTGCAATGAGACTTGCACACGAGGGCTTAGGCCAGGTCAGCACGGGCACAAGGCCGCTCCCGCAACGTGTTGATTGTCGCGCCGCCTTGACTGCACATCAGCCAATCGGGCGGAATTCTGCGAAGCTGATGAACTCGCCTTCGCGAACGGCGTAATGACCGGCATCAGCCGGTCCCCGCCGGACGTAGCGACCTCTCGCTAACCCACCGGTTGATCAGGTAGTGTCCGGCGGTGCCGGAGGGAAGGCGAGAGGATCCCGCTCACCATGATGTCCGTCGGCCCGGACCTGCCTTGCCGGACACCGCACGCGACCGGTGCTGACCGACCACGATCCACGGCACGCGCGGTGCGTCCGGTCGGCGCGCAAGGCGAGTAGGAGGACACGCCAATGACGACCACGGTCGGACCGATCGCCGTCGACATACGGACTGACCTCAGTCCCGAGGAGTTCCGCGCCGAGTACGTGGGACGCAAGCCGGTGGTGATGCGCGGCGCGGTCCTCGACATGCCCGCGATCTCCACGTGGTCGGCCGCCCACCTCGCCGCGGTAGCGCCCGATCGGCAGGTACGACTCAAGGTCGGCACCGTCTCCGACGGCCGCACCGCCAACGTCACCCTCGCCGACTACGCCCGCGAACTGGCCGCATGGGAGGCCACGGTGGGCGACGACGATCCCGGCGATCCGCCCGGCTATCTGCACGACGTGCCTCTGCTGTCGCTGATCCCGGCGTTGCGCCGTGACCTGGAGCCGTTCCCGGACGCGTACTTCCCGCGGTTCTTCCGCGACCGGTGGTGGCAGTTCACGCAGTTCTTCGTCGGGCCCTCGCGGGCGCAGACCCCGCTGCACTTCGACACACTGCTCACCCACAACCTGTTCTTCCAGATCCAGGGGTCGAAGAGGTTCGTCATGGTGGCCGACGCGGAGCGCGACAAGTGCTACACCTACGACTGGCGGTGGGCCGCGGTCGACCCGGAGGCGCCCGACCTCGAACGTTACCCGCGCTTTGGTGACGCAACGGTGTTGACCTGCGACGTCGAAGCGGGAGACCTCTTCTACATGCCTCCCGGCACGCTACACAAGGTCACCTCGCCCGGCGCGTCGATCTCGTTCAACCTCGACTGGCACGACCGCGCCAGCGCACTGCGCGGTATCGCCGCGGTGCGCGACGGCATGCCGCTGACGAACCTCCGGTACAACCTGCTGTTCGCGCTCGGGATCGCCGGCCTGCCGCGCGGCCTGGTGATGCCGGGACTGCGCTCGTACTACTCCTACATCTCCTAAAGGTCGTCCTGGGCTCACGCTCCTCGCGCCAAAGAGTTCCTCACGTCAAAAGGTGGACTTCCTTGAACATCTTCGAGCAGCGTGAGTCCGGCGTGCGGTCTTACAGCAGACGCTGGCCGGTCGTCTTCGCCCGCGCCACCGGGAGCCTGCTGTACGGCGAGGACGGCCGCAGGTGGCTCGACTTCTTCGCCGGGGCCGGTTCGCTGAACTACGGCCACAACAACCCGGTGCTGAAACGGGCGTTGCTGGACTACATCGAGAGCGACGGCGTCACCCACGCACTCGACATGTTCACCAGCGCACGACGCGAGCTGCTGGAGACGCTCGTCGATGTGGTGCTGCGGCCCCGGAACATGGAGCACAAGGTACTTTTCCCCGGGCCGGGCGGCGCCAATGCCGTCGAAGCGGCTCTGAAACTGGCCCGCACGGTCACCGGTCGCACCGAGGTCGTGCACTTCACCAATTCCTTCCACGGCGCGACGCTCGGTGCGCTGACGGTCACGGGCAATCCTGTGCACCGCCGGTCCGCCGGTCTGCCGCTCATCGGCGCCACCTCAGTGCCGTTCGACGGCTACGACGGGCAGCACCGCCCCGAGCACCTGGCGCGGCTGCTGGCCGACCCGGGCAGCGGTCTGGACCGGCCGGCCGCGGTGATCGTGGAGACCGTGCAAGCCGAGGGCGGCGTGAACGTGGCGAGCGCCCAGTGGCTGCGCGCGCTCGCGCAGCTGTGCCGAAAGCACGAGATCCTGCTGATCGTCGACGATATCCAGGCGGGCTGCGGGCGCACCGGCGCGTTCTTCAGCTTCGAGGACGCGGGGGTCGTACCGGACCTGGTGTGTCTGTCGAAGTCGATCGGCGGATATGGACTACCCCTCACGCTGCTGCTGGTCAGGCCGGACCTCGACGTGTGGCAGCCGGGTGCCCACAGCGGCACGTTCCGCGGGGTGAACCCAGCGTTCGTCACCGCGACAGCGGCACTGCGCACCTACTGGCAGGACGACGTACTGGAGAAGACGACCCGTGCCAGGGAAGAGCTCATCGGCAATGGGCTGCGGGCCATCGTCCGTGCCCACCCCGGCGCGGGACTGTCTGCCCGCGGGCGCGGCCTGATCCACGGGCTGGAGGTCGGCCCGGGACTGGCCGACGCGGTGTCCGACGAGGCGGCCGAGCGGAGCCTGCTGGTGGAGACCGCCGGCTCGCGGGGCGAGGTCGTCAAGCTGCTGCCGCCGCTGACGAGCACCGACGCGGAGCTGACCGAGGGCCTCGCGATCCTCGATGAGTCGGTGCGCGCCGTACTCAACCGGGTGTAACGAGCGGCGGGCAGCCCTTTGTGCCGCACCTGCCCGCCCGACCTGGTGCGCGATCAGCCCTGTTGGGGCACCACGGCAGCGACGTGCTGTTTGACGACCGTCGCGATGTCACCCCACCGCTCGTTCAGGTAGAAGTGTCCGCCGGGAAAAACATGCAGGTCGAACTGGCCGTCGGTGTGGTTTGCCCACGCGGCCACGTCGTCGAGCGAGACACGGTCGTCGTCACCGCCTATCAGGGCCACGACCGGGCAGGACACCCGAGCCTCGTGGGGCCGGTAGAGCGCCAGCGCCGTGTAGTCCGCACGCAGCGCCGGCAGGAACAGCTCCCGCATGTCCTCGCTGTCCAGCAACCGTCCCTCGGTACCGTTCAGCGCGGCGATCTCCGAGATCAACTCTGCGTCCGTCGCCTCGCGCGGTAGCTCCACCACGTGCCGGGCGGGCGGCTGCTTGGCTGAGGCGAACAGTGCCAGCGGCTTGATCCCCTCGGCCTCCAGACGCCTGGTCACCTCGAACGCCAGCAGCGAGCCCATGCTGTGTCCGAACAACGCCACCGGCCTGTCCAGCGCGGACTGCACCGCGGCTAGCGTGCGCTCGGTCAGCTCTTCGAAGTTGTCGACGCACGGTTCGTTGAAGCGGTTCTGCCGGCCGGGATACTGCACCGCCAGCACTTCGGCCTCGGCCAACAGCAACCGTGCCAGCGGCCGGTAGTAGCTCGCGGTCCCGCCGGCGTGCGGCAGGCATACCAACTGCACAGGCGCTTCGGGCGCGGCCCGGAAACGGCGAATCCATCTGCTCCGGCCATCGGCCATGGTTCCTGGCTCCTTTGGTCAATCGGCCATGGGCTGCAGCTGTCCGGTGGCACGAGCTCGGCGATCAGTCCGCTGGAAGCGGGCCCGGAGCACGCCTGGGCGGATACGCATGATCCAGGTGCTGCTGCCATGCACGCAGGGAGATGGCGTTCACCGTCCACAGGATCCGCGACGATCGCGGCGCCAACGGCGCGAACGCCCACCTCAGGCGCCGCTCTGGGCCGGTCGGGTCCTTCCGCTGGCCATGCCTCACATGTTCCCCCTGAACGGTGAGTCCCGGTTTTTGCGGGCTCTTCACCCTGGCGAGATGGCATGAGCGCGGCGCGCAAGATCGTAGCGGCGCCTGCTCGCACCAGGCAACAGGCCCACGTCGGAGCCCACGGTCCAACTCGGCGGCCCCATCGCGGATCCGCTGTGTAATGTGCTGACCCGACCACCCACGCCCAGTACGACGCAGGAGCCTTCGATGGCAGCACCGTCCCGCTTGACTCCGCTGATCGAGCAGTTCGACTTCGCACGCAAGCGCCTCACCGACCGTCTGACAGGGCCCGTCATGGACAGCGGCGACGGGACGGACACCAAGGTCTCCCCCCTCACCGACGAGGAGTATCTCTGGGAGCCGGCACCTGGCTGCTGGTCGGTCCGCCGTCGCACCGACGAGCCTGGTCCGCGCGCGACCTTCCTCGCGGGCACCGGCGAATGGGGGCGCGACTCCGCCCCCCACCCGCATCCCCAGCCGCTCCCCTTCACCACCCTCGCCTGGCGTCTCAACCACCTCAGCGAAATGCTGAGCCTGCGCGCCGACCACACCAACGGCAGCCACACACTGACCCGGGACGACTACCTCGTGAGCGGGGACGCCTCCGCGGCGGTGGCGGCCTTCGCCGCCGGTGCCACGGCGTGGCACGAAGCACTCATGGGACTGGATGACGCCGTACTCGACACTGTCGGATACTGCACCTACCCACACGGCAGCGACCCGGAGGACAAGTTCCTGCACACCGTATGGTGGGTCAATCAGGAACTGCTGCACCACGCGGCCGAGATCGCCCTGCTGCGGGACCTCTACCGCGCCCAGGTGCTGTCATCCTGAACCCTGCGAACCATCCTTCTCGTTTCACAACCGCCCCAGCTCACAACTGCCCCAGCTCACCCGCGAGAAAGCTCTCGACCAACAGCCGGATACGAGCGGGATCCGGCTCATGCGACTGGCCTTCGATCACCAGGGACGTGGCACCGGGCACCGCGGCGACGATCGCGTCCGCCGCACGCGTGTAGAAATCAGGAGGCATCTGCCCCATGCCCTGCCTGGCGTTGGCGGGCACTCCCCCGGTCAGCACCAAGGTGGGGCAGGTGATCGTTGCAAGCCGCTCCACCGGCGGCACACCGTCACCCGTGCTCGCGGTCTCGTACGCCAGCGTGTGGACCGAGGCCACGAGAGTGGCCCAGTTGGGAGAGTTTCGCGCGGACGCGATCAAGTTGTCGCCGAGGCCGGAGAAACGCAAGAACAGTTCGAGCCCGTCGTCGTCACGCCCTTCGGCGAGTGCGACCCACAGCCCGTCCACGTACTCCTGCCATCGTCGTGCGGTCTGTTCCGTGGCGCAGTAAGGGACTTCGTACACCACGAGCCCGTCGACGGGCACGCCGGCGGCGGCTGTCTCCAGGACGAGCGCACCACCCGAGGAGTGCCCGAGCAGGCACACCGGCATATCCGACGTCTCCCGTACAGCCGTGACCAGCGCCGCGATGTCCTCGACTTCCCGCGCCTGGCTGTACGGCAGGGTGTTGCCGCTCTCCCCGCGTCCTCGCCGGTCGAAGAACCAGACGCAGTGGTTGTCGGACAAGGTTTTCGCGAGCGGCGCATAAGCCGAACGATCGACGATCCCGCCCCCGACGATCACGACGGCCGACCCGGCGCCCACGGTCTCGTAGACGATCTCCGTGCCGTCCTCGGACACGACCCTGCTCATGACCCACCCCTCGCTTCGCTGCGCCGGCGCCAACAGGCCCCGTACCAGCGGAATTTAGCTCTCCCACACCGTGGACAGACCCTTGGTAATCTGTAAGCCTGTGCCGGTGACATCACTGGGCTCACAGTTCTGGAAGTTGTGGACGGCGTCAACCGTGTCCAACGTGGCGGACGGTCTCTACCGTGTCGCGCTGCCACTGCTAGCGGTTCATTACACGCGTTCGCCGATGCTGGTCTCGCTCGTAACGTTCCTCACCTTCCTGCCGTGGCTAGTGGTATCCCTGCACGCCGGCACACTCGCGGACCGGCACGACCGGCGCCTCATCCTCATCAACTCCAGCATCCTGCGTGCGATCGCCCTTGGGGTCTTCGCCACCGTGGTGCTGTTCAAGGCCGACGGCTACTGGATGCTCTGCGTCCTCGCGCTGCTGCTCGGCATCGCCGAGGTCTTCTTCAACGGCACATCGTCGGCAGTCCTGCCCATGGTGGTATCGGACGATCAGCTGAACAGGGCGAATACCAGGATCTCCACGGCACGGCAGGTCAGCGAGACCTTCATCGGCCAGGCCGGCGGCGGCATGCTCATCGCGGTCGCGGTGGTGGCCACGGTGTTCGCGCCGGCCGTGCTCTACGGCGTGGCCGCAATCATCATCCTGTTCCTGAGTGGCCAGTTCCGGGCGCGTCGCACCAAGACCACCACGATTCGCGCGGACATCGCGGAGGGCGTGCGTTATCTCACCCAGCACCGGCTCCTGCGAACGCTCGCGCTGATCTCCGGCGGCATGAACCTCGCGAACATCGCCTTCCACTCGGTGTTCGTGCTCTACGCGGTCGGCGACGACTCGGTGATGGGGCTGCCCGCGTTCACCTTCGGCTGGTTGCTGACGGCCACCTCCGTCGGCGCGATCGCGGGCGCCATGTTCGTCCGCCGGGCGGAGGCGCGACTCGGCCGGTCCAAGGTGTTGATGCTGACCATCCTGGCCGCGGTGACAGCTCAAGCGGTGCCGGCCGTGACCGCGAACGTCACGCTCGTCGTACTCTCGTTCATCCTGCACGGCGCGCTGATGACCATATGGAACATCGTCAGCACCTCCTTGTGTCAGCGCATCATCCCGCAGGAGATGATGGGCCGGATCGCCTCGTCGATCCGACTGGTGTCATGGGGCAGCATGCCGCTCGGCTCGCTGATCGGCGGCTCGCTCGCAGAAGTCATCGGGCTGCGCGGAACGTTCGCCGTCGCGGCGTTGATCAGTCTGTCGTTGCTGATCGGGCTGCGCGTGGTCACCGAAAGGGAGATCACGACGGCCGAGTCGGCCGCAGCGAACCAACGGGTCCCGGCCAGTGACTGACCCTCAGCTGAAGCGTTAATTCCGCTACATGACTGCGGAGTTGATCACCCGGCTCCTCCTTCGCCACCCTTTACATTTTCCGAGATTCTGACCGGCTGAGAGCCCAAGTCGCGCTATGGTGGCAAGGCTATTATCGGCACACTGGAGGAGTGAGAAAATGAAGATGGCTCGCACTCTACTTATGCAGCTCGTCGACTCCGATGAACTGAAGGCCCTCGACGCAGACGAGCTTCGCGAGATGCTCGCCAAGCTCGACGACGAGGTCGTGTACGGAACTGACGAGGCGATCTCGCTCTAAGCAACACGTCAGTTTCACTGAACGACGAGGCCGGGCCGCCCGTAACACGGCGGGCCCGGCCTTTGTCTTGTGCGGGCGACGTGGACGCGGTTCGACGATGACGGGCGGCAGGCGCAGACAGCGGCGGCTCGGCCGCGCGCGGTACCTCTGGTCGGTCCATCGACAGCCGCCACCAGAGGCTTTGTGCTGGTCCACGTATGGGCGTGATCACTGATCACAGGCCTGCACATGCTCTACCTGGTCTTCTGCCGGCTGCTGGGCTGCCTCTTAGCTGGTTGCGGGCCCAGTGGGCGGATTCCGCTCTCCCATCGCCCTGAGCGCGAGTGCTGGCGGTCGAGGCACACGGCCGTGCACTGGACATCCGCTGAGCTTGAGATAAAACCTGCGGCGGTCAGGGGGCGGGGTGTTCGGTTCGCCGCTCTTCTGTTCGTTGACTGCCTTCGAGCAGGGCGTTGCCTACGTCGTAGACGGGGGTCTTCCGCTTGTTGCGGCGGCCGGGCGGGCGTCCCGGGCCGGGGCGAGAGGGTTTCGTGGGCTTTGTGAGAACAGGCAGTGACCTGCGGACTTGACGAAACCCTCGGCGTACCCGACCAGGAGTCATGCGTTCGACGGGCAGGGGGCGCTCCCATGGACGCTTGAGGTCCTCGGCGAGGGGCCGGGCGAGGCGCAGTTGGGTGTACACGGCCATGACGAGGACGGTCCAGCGGTCGGCGGCGGCCGCCTCGCGCAGGCGGGGCCGAGTCCAGCCGAGGTGTTGTTTCCAGTAGCGGAAGGTGTGTTCAAGATCGAATCTGCGGAGGAAGCACGACCAGATGGTGTCGGCGAGAGTGGCGTCGGTGTCGGTGCGTGACCACCACAGCCACAGGGGTTTCGGGCTGCCGCCGGAGGGCAGACGCTCGACGTCCAGACGGATCACGGTGCCGGGCACGAGGGGCAGCTCCGGCTCGGGGTGATGAGCCCAGACCGTCTGCCGGTTGAGTTTGACGTGCAGACGCTCGAAGCACCGGACCCGCATGTGACCGTACTTGTCGAGATCGTGCTCGGTCTCGTGCAGGGGATCTCCCCAGGTGTCCGGGGCGTGGAACTCGAATCTGCTGCCATGGCGTTGAGGCCGGCCGCCTTTGGGGCCCACACCGCCGTTCGCGGGTGGGTCGCGGTACAGGACGCGGTCGCCACGCATGCGTACGCACACCTCTACCGGCAGGTCGGCGAGCTGGTGGGCGAGGTAGGGGCCGTCGTATCCGCAGTCGGCCACGATCCGGATCGGCCCGTCGCCCTCTCGCCACCGTCCCAGGGCCACGAGCCTGGCGACGACCTCACGCAGCTGTTGGGCGGTGCACTGCTGAACCTGATCGCCGGGGCGCAAGCGGCGTGCGTCGAGTGGAGCGGTCCAGGAGGTGGGTCCGCTGGACAGGGCGGCGATGATCGAGTACGCCCAGCCGGGGATCATCTCGTGAGTGCCCTCGGCGCGTCCGTAGGTGTGGCAGAAGGTGCGCTGATTGCTGGTGTTCGCGTCGGGGCGTGGCCAGGGAGTCACGTCGACGGCGAGCACGATGCCGCCGCCGGGACCGCGCGGGAGGTCACGCAGCGCGAAGGACCAGTGCAGACGGTCGAAGTCGATCCGTCCGTCGTTCATGGCACGCTGCACGGAGCCGTGGGAGCGGGCGTGCTCGGGCACGAGGGTCAGCTCGGCGAGATTGCGCACAGGGCCCTCACTGCACAGCACGGCGTCGGTGATCTCGAAGAGCGCATCACCCCAGCGAGTGAGACAGGCACGCAAGTCGACACGGAACTCCTTGAGTTCACGCAGGGCCGCGTGGCGGCCGTCACCATCGGGCACACTGTGGGCGACGGCTGCGTCGCTCTTCGTTGGTGTCACAACCCGAGGATTACGACGTAGCCGTCGCCTTGTCTGGCATTTGCCCATGTGGGGGACTCGAACGCCTTCTTGGGAGAGCCCAGAGGTTTTATCTCAAGCTGAGAGTCGTCTCAATTGGCTCGATGAGCTGTTGACCGTGTGGGGATCGTTGAGCGGCCGGTGCCGGATGAGTTGAGGGAGCTGTTCCAGCGGGTGGTACCGGAGGCTCCGACGCGGCCTCAGGGCGGTGGCCGGCGTAGGCATGGTGGCCGCGAGGTGCTGGCCGCGATCGTGTTCCTGGCCACATCGGGCTGCATGTGACAGCAAGTGCCTGTCGGGCCAAAATCCTGTGGAACGAGGCAAGTTCGGCTCGAAGATCCATCCGATCACCGAGCGGACCGGCCTGCCCCTGTCCGTCGGGATCTCCGAGCGCCAACGCCCACGACAGCCACCCGCATCTGCTCTGCCGCCGACTCACCGGCCGATGTGGGTCCGCAATAGCTCTATCGCCAGGTCGTGCCCGTAGTACTCCGCCTCGTCCACGGGCGTGCGACCGTCTGGACCGACGAGTTCTGGATCAGCGCCGAAGGCCAGCAGTACGGCAGTGATGTGCACCGTCAACGGCTGACCGCTCTGCATGGCACCGTCGCCCTCGATATCGATTGCGTGCGTGAGCAGCGTCATGTTGCCGCACACCTCGTCGGGGTCGGATCCCTCGGCCAGCAGTCGAGCCAGAGCCTCTGCATCCTCGTGCTCGACCGCGTGATGGGCAGGTGTCCAGTAGTCACTCACCCAGGCATCCAACCGCCACCGCACCGCGTCTGCCAGCCGCTATGCATGCCGCCTCAAGCCAATGGAGAGACTTCACAGGCCGACTCGGCGCCTCATTCGGGTACGGCGGCGGAGTACAGCGCCGGGTCGGCGCCACGGCTATGCAGAACGGCCGCGCGCCCGGCGCCAATCGCCGAACTCCAGCACTCCCGCAAGAAACACGACAAGCCCCACGATGGCGATGAGCCAGGTCAGGACCGTCTTGCCGAACAGATCATAGGCGAGGACGGCGATCCAGTTCATCCGGATTGTGCCGCCCTGGCGCTCTTTCTGATCGAGGTAGTGATAGATGAACAGCGGTGCGGGCCCCATCAGGAGAATCCCCATGATGCCCATCAGCCACCAGTTCGAGCCGGGCTTCTCTCCGGTAGCTCCGGCAGCTCCGGCCTCACCAGTCTCTGTGGGCATGCCGGCATCTTTGGTCATGGTGAAATCCCCCCGATAGCGAACGGCCGGGGACTTCCCCGCACAGCTGTTCAATGGACGGCGGGATGCTACCACCGCGATCGAGGGTAGATCAGCAGACGAATCAACGAACCAGTCGAGGCGAAGCAGCGTTTTGCGCTATCTGATCACTATCGGATGTGATATCTCCTCATGTCCGTGACCATGGCGCTGTGGGCTCGCAGCGACGGAGGTTCGGGGATGGACGAGCTTATGCCGGGCGGTCCGAGCGTCGTCGGGCCTTATCGGTTGCTGGGGTGCCTCGGCTCCGGGGGCATGGGCCGAGTCTTCCTGCACTTCTGATCTTGGACACTCGCAATAGCTGAAGAACAAACGTGAGATCCCGCGCTGACCAGCTCAGATGCCCCTTCGGGGCCGAGGCGACACGAGCATGCTCTCAGTGCGTGAGGAACAGTTCGACGACCGGCACGGCCACGTCGGGCCGCTGGATCGGGAGCGGCAGGGTCAGGGTGTCCGAGGGCACCTGGAGGTAGTGCTGGCCGGGTTCGTCGCTCGGCTCGTCGAAGCGGATCTCGGAGGCGTCGTGCAGGAACTGGGCGTAGGAGACGCGGCCCCGCAACCCCTCCAGGTGCACGTGCCGCATCGGCCAGTTGAAGAGATGCAAATAGAGGCGGTCACCGCGGCGCGTGTACCGGCAGTCCTGCGGTGGTGCGAGCCCTTCGGCTGGTCCGGCGCCGTGGACGGCCCTGCTGTGCAGGCGCATCCAGGAGCCGATGGCGCGCAGCCGCTCAATCGAACGCGGATCGAACTCACCGCGGGCGTTCGGGCCCACGTTGAGCAGCATGTTGCCACCATGTGAGACATTGTCGACCAGCATCCGGATGATCAGGTCTGGGCTCTTCCAGTCGAGGTTGTCGCGGTCGTAGCCCCAGCTGCCGTTGAGGGTCTGGCAGGACTCCCAGGGCAGGCCCTGGGAGTCGACGGTGCCGGTCACCGGCATGACCTGTTCGGGTGTGGTGAAGTCACCGCTGCCGAGGTCGAGACGGTTGTTGACCAGGATCTCGGGCTGAAGGCTGCGGACCAGCGTGAGCAGTTCCTCGGAGCGCCATTCGGCCCGGCCCTTGGCGCCGAAGCCACGTCCGGGGTAGGAGAAGTCAAACCACATGCTGTCGATGCGGCCGTAGCCGGTGAGCAGCTCTTCGACCTGGCGGTGCAGGTAGTCGGCATACCGGCTGACGTCACGTCCGGAGGTCGCGGCCTTGAACTCCTCGTCGTCGCGTTGCGGGTGGTACAGGTCGACAGGGAAGTCGGGGTGGTGCCAGTCGATGAGCGAGTGGTAGAGGCCGGTGCGCAGGCCGCGCTCGCGGAAGGCATCGACCATCGGGGCCAGCAGGTCTTTGCCGTGCGGGGTGCGGGTGGCCTTGTAGTCGGTGAGCTGCGAATCCCACAGGCAGAAGCCGTCGTGGTGCTTGGTGGTGACGACGAAGTACTTCATCCCGGCATTGACCGCCTCATCGGCCCAGACTGCGGGGTCGTAGAGGTCAGGGTCGAAATGGTCAAAATAGCGCTGATACTGGGCGTCGGTGAGCCGCTCACGGGACTTGACCCACTCGTGCCTGCCGGCAGCCGCGTAGATGCCCCAGTGGATGAACAGCCCGAAGCGGGCCTCGGTGAACCAGCTCATTTACTCGACTCTCCTTTGCGGTGCTGCGGGCTGCCAAGGTGCAGCCCGCAGGTCGAAGCGGCGGATTCACATCATGTCCGCCGCGAATCTTCGGACGCCGCTAGGGGTGGACGCCGACCTCGGCGAGGCCGATGCGTCCGGTGCCGGCGCGGGTGATTCTGATGTACCGGCCCCGGGTGTCGGTCTCCACCAGGGTCGGCCGCAGCGCGCGGCCGGTGACGTGCGCCGTCGTGGCGTCGGAGAAGTCGGCGTTGCGGGAGATTCGGACATCGAAGTCAGCGGTCGCCATGGCCGCGCTGTTCCAGATCTCCAGCTGGCCGATGTGCCGGACCGTGCCGAGGTCGACCTGCCACCAGGCGCCGGCTTCGGACCCGGTGCTGGAGTCAGTACTGGTGTCGCCGTCGACGGCGCGCCCGGCTTCGGCCGTGCCCTCGGTGGAGGACTGGGTGGCGGTGCCGGTGCGGGCCAGGTCGGGCCGTAGCTGCTCGACGGGCTCGGTCCCGGGGTGGGCTCCGGCCGCCGCCGCGACCTGCAAGGCTTCGGCGGGCAGCTGATCCAGCCGGACGGCGTTGTCGGCCATGACCGAACCCGTGCCGGCCAGCGCCGGCGCGTCGGTGTCCGTCCAGTTGCCGGTGACGAGGTTGTCGATGCCGTAGTCGGCCCAGTTGGAAACCCACTTGTAGCCCATGCGCGTAAGGACGTTGCCCTCGACGCGCAGGTGGGAGGACTGCTCGTCGAGGTAGATGCCGTTGCCGTCCCGCTCGGTGTTGCCGTACGCCGACCGGTTGATGTAGTTGCCGCTGATCACCGTGCCGGGCTGCGCCCCCTGGGTGTAGACGGCCCCGCCGTCGTGCTGGCCGTAGGCGACGAGCATGGTGTTGGTGATCCGGTTGTTCGTGATCCGGTTGTCGCGCAGCACGGAGTGCTGGGCCACGGGTTGGTTCCAGCCCCAGCCGACCGAGATTCCGGAGTAGGGCAGCTGGTCGAGGCTGTTGTGGTCGACCGTCAGTTCCGCCTCGTAGCCAGCCCATATGCCTACGGCGTCCGTGTACTCGACGCCGATGCGGCTGATCGTGTCGTAGGCGACGGTGTTGCGCAGACCGGTCAGTTCGGCGGGCGGGTCGGGCTCGGTGTCCCCGACGTAGACGGCGCCGGAGGACAGGTCGGTGAAGGTGGAGCGGGTGACCGCCGAGTCCTGGGTGCCGGCTTCCAGGACGACGCCGGCCCCGCCGAGCCGCGAGAAGGCCGACTTGTCGATCACGATGTTGCGGCCGCCGCGCACGGTGACGGCGGCGGACGGCTTGGTGTAGTAGCGGCCCGCGTGGTCCACCGGACCTGTGGCCCCGGTGAGGGTGAGACCGGCTTGCATACCGGCGTAGCCCTCATCGGTGTCCGGCTGGGCGTAGGCGGCGTACGAGAAGGTCAGCCCGGACAGTTCGACGTCATGCGCACCGTCGAGGATGACCAGCTGCTCGGTGGACGGTGTGACGGCCACGGCCCGTGCCATGTCCTCGCCGGCGCGGGGCAGATAGGTCACGGTCCGTGCGTCCGGGTCCCAGGCGAACTCGCCCGGTGTGTCCAGGAGTTCGACGGCGTTCTCGAAGTAGCTGACACCCGCGTAGCGGCTGGAGTCGACGGCCGTGGTGTCCCAGGCCGGTCCTGTGCGGTCGGTGCCGCTGGCGGAGTTGGTCCAGCACTGCCGGACGAAGGAGATGAGGTCCCCGCTGATCCCGGCGATCCGGCAGTGGTAGTTGCGCCAGCGGACCCGGATGACCGCCTCGGCGGCGGTCGGCCTGGCCCAGGACGCGGCGCCGAAGGCCACGGCGCCGGTCATGCCGGTGGCCGTCGCATCGCAGGTGGCCGCTGGACAGGGGCCGCTGCGGGCGCGTACGGCCCGGACACCGTCGACGAAGAGCTGCCGCGGTGTGACACCGTCCGGGACCGGTGCGATCCAGCGGCCGTCGGCCGTGGGCCGCCAGCCGGTGAGGGTCCGGCCACCGGAGAGCACCGGGTGGGCGCCGGGCTCCGCGGTCCAGGTGACCGTGTGGTCGTCCCGGCCCGAGTCGGCGGCACCCAGGGTGAGCGGTGCGTCGAGCCGGTAGGTGCCGTCGGCGAGCTGCACCTCGATGTCGCGGTCCATACCGCCGGTCAGCGCCGCGCGGACCTTGTCGCGGGCGGTGGTCGGCGAGCAGGGATGGGTGAGGTTGCAGGTGTTGCCCGCGCCGTTGGCCGAGACGTGGTAGGTCTTCGGGGCGGGCGCTGCCGAGGCGGTCTGCGGGGCTGCCAGGAGTGCGAGCACCGCTGCCGCGGCGGCGAGGACGACGGGGCCGCGGCTCATGACGAGGTCCAGTCGGGGTGGCCCGGCATCGGCGGATTGTCGAGGCCGTAGAGCCAGCTCTCCAGGAACGGGCGGAGCGTGTCGTCGTGCGTGGTGGCGACGGCGTTGTCGATGAAGTCCGCGCTGTTCGCGGTGGAGTGGCGGTACTTCAGCAGCCAGGACTTGATGATCTTGTCGAACTGCTCCTGGCCGACCTGCTGGTTGAGCGCGTAGAGCACGACTGCGGCGCCGTCGTAGATGTTGAATCCGCCGAGCGCGGTGGGTTTCCCGGGCGGGCCGTCGGTCTTGCGGACCGTGTCGAGCTGGATGTAGGCGGTGTGCATCTTGTCCGCCAGCGAGGCAGTGCCGTGCTCGTCGGCCCAGACGGCGGCGTAGTAGACGGCCGGTCCCTCGTTCAGCCAGGCCTGTTGCCAGTCGGCAGGGGTGACCGAGTCGCCGAACCACTGGTGGGTCAGCTCGTGGACCATCGTGTTGGTGTACGTGGTCGAGGTGGCCGCGTTCTTGAACCAGTTCGGGCCGAACAACGAGAGCGTCTGGTTCTCCAGCGCGTCGCTGTAGCCGTCCCGCACGATCTGCACCCCGTAGGTGCCGAAGGGGAACCTCACGCCCAGTTTCCCCTCCAGCCAGGCGATCTGCCCGCCGGTCTGCTCGACGATCGGCCGGTAGGCGGCCACCTGGTCCCCGGGGACGAGATGGCGCAGCCGTACGCCGTGCGGGCCCTGGCCGGTGAGGTATGTCTGCCGGTCCACGGAGATGCCCAGCAGCTCGCTCGCCATGGGGTCCTTGGCCGCGAAGTCCCAGGTGGTCCTCGACTCCCCGGCAGGGCGGGTGCCGACCAGGTTGCCGTTGGCGCCGGCGGTCCAGTCGTCGGGGGCGGTGATGTGGAAGGTCCAGGTGGCCTTGTCCGAAGGCGTGTCGTTGACCGGCGCGAAGGTGTCGGCCCGGGAGGACTGGGCGGCGGAGGCGAAGCCGCCGTCGCTCAGGTAGCGCCAGCCGGGCAATCCGGTGATCTTCTGTCTGCCGTTGCCGTGGTAGGCCACTTCCACGTCGAAGGGGTGTTTGTCGTGTAGGGCCTCGGCGGGGACCACGGTGAGTTCCTGGCCGGACTGCCCGGGGCTGAGCGCCCACTGCGCGGCCCGACCGTCGACGGTGACGGAGTCGATGGTATGGCCGTCGGTGTCGAGGTTGAACGAGGACAGGTCCTGGGTGGCGGTGGCAGCGATCCGCATGGTGGCGGTGAAGTCGTAGGTGACGGGAGTGAAGTCGAAGGACAGGTCGTAGTGGCGTACGTCGTAGCCGCCGTTGCCGAGGGTCGGGAACAGCGGGTCGCCGACGCCGGGCGCGCCGGGCACGGGGGCGAAGCCGTGGCCGTCGGCGGAGGCGGGAGTGGTGGCGGCGAGGCAGGCGGCTGCCGCGGCCGCGGCGACGGCGGTGCCGATCCGGCGCCTCACTTCGCGGCCTTCTTCTGTGACTCGGCCCAGGCGGACTCGAACTCACCGCGTGCCTTGTCGGCGCCCTTGTTGCGGTACTCCTTGACCATCTCGTAGAAGGCGCTCATGGGCTTGCGGCCGCTGACGATGTCGTTGACAGTGTCGCCTCTGAGGGTGAGCAGAGTCCCGCTGTTGCTCTCCCAGGTCGGCGAGTACAGCCCGACGGTCGGGTCCTCGATCACCCGCGCGATCTGCTGGGAGAGCGCCTCGTGGACATAGCGCACGCCCTGCGCGGAGTCGGAGTCGAAGAGTGCCTGTGGGGGCGCGGCAATGTACTTCCACGGCACGGCGGTGTCCTGGGTGCCCGTGTCGTTGAGCACCGGGTTGCCCTTGGCGTCGCGCTGGTAGTCGGTGCCCTCCACACCGTAGGAGATGAGGGTGTACTCCTCGGAGCCGAACGGCGAGGCGGCCCAGTTGGCGACCCCGAGGGCCTGCTTGACCTTCTCCTTGCCGGCCTGCTTGATCAGCGTCATGGCGAACATGACGTTGTCCGGCCAGGAGACGGCGTCCTTGCCCGGGGCATAGAAGGGCCGCACGTCGAAGCTCGGGTCGATCTTCTTCATGGTGGCCAGATGGCCGGTGGGGCCGAGGTAGCCGGGCAGGCCGTCGTAGACGTAGGCCGCCTTGCCCGACTGGAAGAGGTTGATGTATTTGGCCTTCTGCATGGCCGCCGAACCCGGGTAGTACAAGCCGGCCTTGGCCAGCTTCGCGGCGTACTCCACGGCGGCGCAGTACTCGTCGGTTTCGAGGTCCGCGGTGAACTTTCCGGTGGCGTGGTCGACGCGCCAGTAGTACGGGCCGCCGAACAGCTTGACGGCGATGCTGGTGAAGCCGGTCATGATGCCGTACACGCCGTCCTTCGGCCGTGTGACCTCCATCATCAGCTCGAAGAAGGCGTCGGGACCGGTGATCTGGTCGAGGCTGGTCACGCCTGCCTGCGCGAAGAGGTCCGCCCGGTAGAAGCCGTCGCCTCCGGTGATGCTGCGCGGGATCGGCAGGCCGTACAGCTTCCCGCCGATCAGGCACTGCTTCCAGATCGCGGCGGGGATGCCGGCGAGGTTGGGATAGTCCTTGACCTTCTCCCCCGACAGATACGGTGACAGGTCCGCGCACTTGGCCTTGGCGAACGCGGGGAGGTTGTCGACGCCTCCCTGGTAGAGGAACATATCGGGCAGGGCGTCGCCGGCGACCATGGTGTTGAACTTTGTCGACCAGTCGTCGGCCGCGACGACGGTCCAGTCGACCGTCCCGCCGAGCCGCTTCTCGATCGCCCGCCAGGCCGCGTTCTTCTCCCGCGCGGGCGGCGGCGGCAGGAAGGACATCTCGGCGATGCTTATCTTCTGGCCGCTGAGCGGCGGCTGCGGCACGGCATGGAACAGCTGCTTCGGGTAGGTGAAGAAGCCCTGCGGCACACCGGCGGCGGTGCCCTGCAGATCAGGCTTGAGAGCGCTGTTGATCGGCTGGTACGTGGGAAGCGTGACCTCAAGTCCGTGGGCCTTGGCCTGGGTGGCGGGACTGCCACAGGCGCTCAGCACGGGGCCGGCGGCAGCGGCCACGCCGATCGCGGCACCAAGACGGAGCATTCCTCTTCTGGAGAGCATGGGAGAGCTGGACACGTCGGTTACTCCTCGGGACGGGAACGGGGATCTCAGCCCTTGATGGCGCCGGTGAGCATGCCTTTGGTGAAGTAGCGCTGAAGGAAGGGATAGACGCAGAGGATGGGCACGAGCGCGACGACGAGCACGGCCATCTGCACGGCCTGCTGCGGCGCGGGGATCTCACCGGCAGCAGCCTCGTGGAGCGACTGGCCGCCGATGACGAAGGAACGCAGGACCATGGGCAGCGGGTTCTTGGTGGAGTCCTGCAGGTAGAGCAGTGCGTTGAAGTACGCGTTCCAGGAGCTGACCGCGTAGAACAGGGTGATCACGGCGATCGGGGCCTTGGAGAGTGGCAGCACGATCCGCATAAGGATCCGGAAGTCGCCGGCGCCGTCCACCTTGGCGGAGTCGAGTAGCTCGGCCGGCAAGCCCATGAAGAAGGACCGCAGGACGACCAGGTTGAACGCACTGACCAGCGAGGGCAGGACGAGGGCGGCGAAGGAGTCGTACAGGCCGAGGGTCTTGACGGTGAGGAAGTTGGCGATGATGCCCGGGTTGAAGAGCATCGTCAGCAGGGCGACCATCAGGATCACCCGGGATCCGGTGACCTCGGGACGGGACAGGCCGTAGGCCATGCCCACCGTGACCAGCACACTCGCCACAGTGCCGCACAGGGTGACACCCAGGCTGACCAGCAGTGCCCGGGACACCACTCCGCCGGAGAAGATCTCCCGGTAGGCGTCCAGCTGCGGATCGGTGGGCAGGAGCACAAGGCCGCCGTGGACGGAGATCGTGGCCTGGTCGGAAAGGCTGGTGCCGATGACACCCACGAGCGGGTAGAGCACGGCGAGCGTGATCAGCACCAGCAGCAGTGCCTTGGCCGCCTGCCCCGCCCGTGACGGCGGCTCCACCCAGGCAGGACGGCGGCCGGCCGATGTACGGATCCGGATGGTCTCAGTGGGTTGCGCCACGGTACACCCCGTCCTGGCCGAAGAAGTGGGCCACCTTGTTGGCGCCGAGCACCAGCGCCGTGCCGATAAGCATCTTCACGAGTCCGACAGCCGCAGCCGGCCCCCACTGCCCGCTCTTGATGCCGTGGTAGTAGACGTAGGTGTCCAGCACCTCGCCGGCGTCGGCCCCGACAGCGTCACGCTGCAACAGGACCTGCTCGAAGCCCGTGGACAGGATGCTGCCGAGGTTCAGCACCAGCAGCAGAATGATGATCGGCGTGATCCCGGGCAGGGTCACATGCCACATCCGGCGCCAGCGACCCGCGCCGTCCATGGCCGCCGACTCGTACAGCTGGGGGTCGATACTGAGCAGTGCGGCCAGGAAGATGATCGTTCCCCAGCCGGCGTCCTTCCAGATCGACTCCAGCGTGAGCAGCCACGGGAACGCCCCGGGGTCGGTCGTCATGTCGTACCCCGGCAGGCCGAAGTCCTGGAGCAGGTGCGACAGCACTCCGGTGCCGCCGAGCAGCTGCTGGAACACCGACACGATGATCGTCCAGCCGATGAAGTGCGGCAGGTACACCACGCTCTGCACAAAGCGCCGCACCCTGTCCCCCACCAGGCTGTTGAGCAGCAGGGCCAGCGCAATCGGTACAGGGAAGTAGCAGACCAGCTGGGTGAGGGTGATCTGCAGCGTGTTGACGACCGCGGACCAGAAGCCGGGGTCCTCGAACATCGCCTGGAAGTTGGCCAGCCCCACCCAGGCGCTCTGCCCGAAGCCCAGATAGACCTGGTAGTCCTTGAAGGCCGTGACGTAGCCGAACAGCGGCGCATAGTGGAAGACCAGGAAGTACAGCAGACCCGGCAGGGTGAGCAGCAGCATCACCTTGTCGCGTTTGATGCGTTGCCACAGGGTGGGCCGGTGGTGACGAACATGGGACAGGGCTGAGACGCCCTGGCGGACGGGGTGCCGTCCTGTGCCCGGCAGAGCGGGCGCTGAGTCAGCCATGAGGGGTCCTCATTCAGCCAAAAGCCGCTAGAGAGTTGATGCGGAAAACTAGTAATCGGTTTCTATCTCTGTCAAGAGGTCTCGTCAGTTGATCGCGACTCGATTGCATCGCGGCCGTCCCGCCGGGGACATCGCCCAGCTCACAGCCGCATACGGCACATTTGCAGATCCAGAGCAGTCCGCTTGACCTCACAGCACTCCGCTCCTTACCGTACAGAACTCCTAGTATCCGTTTACTATCGGAGTCCAGATGCGTACCGCTGACGACGCGTCATCACACCGTCGCACCGATGCATTCGCGCCTGTCGCCCGCCGGCCCCGGACCACCCTGGCGATGAGCCCTGACCTGCTGGACGACCTGTTCCCGCCCGTTGTCCGCGCACGGCTGGAGGAGATCGCTGACCTAGGTTCGGGGGAGGTGCTCGACGACTTCGGCACGGCCCGTGCAGCTGCCGTGCTCGCCGACACCGAGGTGCTGCTCACCTGCTGGGGCTGCCCTGCCGTCGACGCTGCGGTGCTGGACCGTGCACCGCGGCTGCGGGCGATCGTGCACGCCGCCGGCACGGTGAAGCCGTTTCTGGCGCCGGAGGCCTTCGCACGAGGTGTGGCGGTCTCCACCGCGGCGGCAGCCAATGCACTGCCGGTCGCGGAGTTCACCCTGGCCGCGATCATCATGGGTGCCAAGCGCGTCTTTCCGCTCTCCCGCAGCTGTACACGGCGCCGTGCCGGCCGCACCGCCAGGGATCTGGCCGGTCAGGCCTGGCTCGGAACCGCCGGCCTGACCATCGGCGTGGTGGGGGCCTCTCGTACCGGACGCCGGGTCATCCAGCTGCTGCACCAGGTGCTGGAGGCCGAGGTGCTGCTGTACGACCCCTACGTGAGCGCGGCCGAGGCCGCCGCGCTCGGCGCCGTCGCGGTCGACATGGACACCCTGGTGGCCACCAGTGACGTGATCACCGTGCATGCGCCCGACACCGCCGAGACCCGCCATCTGCTGGATGCGCGACGGATTGCGCTGATGCGCCGCGGAACGTTGCTGGTCAACACCGCACGCGGCCGGCTGGTGGACACCGAGGCACTCACCGAGCATCTGACAACCGGCCGCCTCGATGCGGTCCTCGATGTGAGTGACCCCGAGCCGCTGCCCGCCGACCACCCCCTGTGGGAACTGGAGAACGTGCTGCTCACCCCGCACCTGGCCGGCGCCCAGGGCAACGAGGTCGCGCGCCTGGGCGCCGCCGCCGTGGACGAGGTCGCACGGTTCGCCGCCGGACTGCCGCTGCGCCACGCAGTGCTCGCCGACGATCTGGGCCGGATCGCGTGAACACCGCCCGTAGGCAGGCAATAAGCTCCAACCCCAGCATGGAGGTGAGCACGGTGCGCAGAGGCGCCGAGCAGACGGCGGGCGAGCAGCAGCGCGCGACGATCAGGGACGTGGCCCAGCGGGCCGGAGTGTCGACGGCAACCGTCTCCCGGGTGTTGAACGGCAACTACCCGGTGGCCCAGGCCACCCGCACGCGGGTCGAGGGCGCCATGCGCGACCTCGGCTACGTGGTGAACGCGCACGCCCGCGCCCTGGCCGGAACCTCCAACCGCACCGTGGGGATCATCGTCAGCGAGATTGTCGACCCCTTCTTCGCCTTCATCGCGCGCGGCGTGGAGCGTGAGGCGGCCCGTACCGGCCGGCTCTGCCTGGTCTGCTGCACCCAGGGCGACCCCAAGCGCGAACTGGCCTTCGTCGATCTGCTGCACGAGCAGCGCGCTGACGCCGTGGTGCTGGTCGGCGGGAGTGTCGCGGACCGCACCTATACGGCGGAACTCACCCGCAGGGCCCAGGAGTTGCACGCCGGCGGCTCCTCCCTGGTGCTGTGCGGTCGCCCCTCGCTGGGCGGCCGGGTCCCGGCTGCGGCGGTGGAGTACGACAACGAGGGCGGTGCCTTCGCCCTCACCGACCATCTGCTGACCCAGGGCCACGAGCGGATCCTCTACCTCGGCGGCCCGCCCGGGGTCTCGACCACCCGCGACCGTCTTGCCGGCTACCGCAGAGCCCTTGAGCTACGGGGAGTCACGCCGGACGACGGCCTGGTGCTGACCGGCGCGTTCAGCCGGCGGTTCGGTCATCACACCATGGCAGAACTGCTGCGGTCAGGACCGGAATTCACCGCGGTCTTCGCGGCCAACGACATCGTCGCGTCAGGGGCAGCCCAGGCGATGGAGGAGGCGGGCATCCGCATCCCGGACGACATCTCTCTGGTCGGCTACGACGATGTGCCCGTTGCCGAGGAGATGCGGCCGCGGCTGACCACAGTGCACATCCCGTTGGAGGAGATGGGCCGGCAGGCCGTACGGCTGGCGCTGCCCGACGAGGACGGCGAGGACGACTGGCGGGCGCCCACCACGGGAGCACTGCGGCTGGGAACCCACATCGTGGTACGGGACTCGGTGGCGCCCCGCGCCGCACGCCGCAACCGCCGGGCGTAGCGCCCCGAGCTTCCGGCGCGACAGCAGGGCCGGGCTGCCGAGTTCACACCCAGGCCACCGTGCCACAGCCTCGGGCCCGTGTGTCGACATCCCGATGTTAACGCTTACTGCCCCATAGGCGCCCTGAAAGCTCGCCCAGCCATAGTAAATAACAGTAACTTTGGCGAGACTCTTGCATCGGATAGCAACCGCTTACATTCTGTCGGGCAGCCGATGCACGTACGTCCTATCTCAAGGGAGACCGGATGCACCGCCGTCCTGCCCTCACTCGCCGTTCCGTCCTGGCCAGCCTGGCCGGCACGGGGGCGGCAGTTCTGCTGGGAGCGGCCCCGGCCAGGGCCGAATCTTCCGATGCCACCCCGATCGTCACCGTGACTGCCCGACCGTCCGCCGAGAGTGAGCGGCTGCGTCTCGCCCAGGCAAGGCGCGGCAGCGAGTTCAACTCCACCGGCCTTTACGTTCCCCCGGCGACCGAACTGACCCTGAACGTCCTGCCCTACGACGGACTGGTGCCGACCCTGTGGGTCGGACTGTGGGACTTCTACGGGCAGATCACACAGCCGCGCAGCTATCCACTCAAGCCCGGCGCCAACCGCGTCACCGATCCGTACGGCGGTCCCGTGTACCTGACCCTCGCGGGCAACGGGGAGTGCGCGGCGGTGATGTTCCGCTCGGGCGCTGTGCGGATGCCCGGCTTCGACCTGGGAACCAGCACGGAGGCCGGGTACCAGGCCCAGCTCGATGCACTCACCGACGTGCCGTATGTCGAGCTCACCGCCCCGCACACGATCCTCACCCTCACCCGGGACGGCGCGCTGCTCTACCGCGACCAGGACCACGCGGCGCTGCTGGAGCTGCTGGAGACCATCATCGCCTCGCACGCGGCGATCAGCGGGCTCGACGGCTCCTCGCCACTGCACCGCCGCAAGGCCGGCCCCTACCACTTCACCGAGGTCACCAAGGTCCCCAGCGGGATCGGCGCCTACGCCACCGACGGCTACAACGGCTTCCCTCGCGCCTACCTGGACCGTGCCACCACCGTCGAGGGCCTGCGCACCCGCGGCTGGGGCCTTTACCACGAGCTCGGGCACTTGCACCAGCAGATACCCTACAGGCCCACCAGCCTCACCGAGGTCACGGTGAACATCTACTCCCTCGCCGCCCAGCGCACCCTCGCCCAACCCTCCAATCTGCTCACCGTCAACGCCGCCACCGGTCTGAACTACTTCCAGTCCGCACAGCCCAAGCTCGGAGCTCCCGGCCTCGTGTACGAGCAGTCCTTCGGCGCCTACGAGAAACTCATCCCCCTGCGCCAGCTGGAGTTGGCCTTCGGCGACGACTTCTGGCCCCGGCTGCACAAGCTGGTCCGCGAGGAGAACCCGCAGTCCGACTACACCGAGACCGCCAAGCGCTACCGCGCGCTCGCCACCTACTCCAGCCGCACCGCCGGCTACGACCTCACCGACTTCTTCGTCAACCGCTGGGCCTTCCCGATCGATGACACCGGCAAGGCGGAACTGGCCGCACTCCAGTTGCCCACGCCCCCAGCCGACCCCAGCGCCCTCACCGACTGACCTTCCACCCGCCTGCGGAACCACCGGAGGGAATGCGACATGTCTGCACGACAGCTCGCGAAGCGCATCACCAGCCGCCCCCTGCTGCGCTCGGCAACAGTCGCTGCCGCAACTGCTCTGCTCTGCGTCGCCATGAGCACAGAGTCCTGGGCGTCGACCCCGACCATGCAGTGGACCACCAGCGCCGCCACTCCCGTGACCACGCTGACGCTGCCGATGTCCGTGGACGCGGCGCCCGACGCCGCAGGCCTGTACTTCGCCTACTACACCACCCTGGAGAGCGGCACCCGTCCCTACGCAGGCTTCCAGCCCAAGCCGGTGGACGCGAGCGGGAACCGCACGCTGCAGGCAATCTTCAGTTCGTTCAACGCCAACGCCACCACCACCGACTCGCACTGCACACCGGGCGCGGACGGCGGCGCGGGAATCAGCTGCGCGGTCCGCTTCGCCTACACACCGGGCACCATGTACGCCCTCGTCCTCCAGCGGGACTACGCCAGTGGCCCCACCCAGCTGATGACGGGCGATGTCGTCGAAACCGCGAGCGGTCTCCCGGTCGCCCACATCGGCAGTTTCGAGCTGCCGTCCGATTCAGGCCGGTTCAAGGCCGCCGACCAGGGATTCATCGAGCCCTACGTCACTCCGGGCTGCAGCCAGCAGGTCACCGTGACCTATGGCAAGCCGGTCGGCACCGAGGCCGGCGTCGACTACACCGGCGGTCTGCCCATCGTCACCGATCCCGCCTCCGGCAGCTGCCTCAGCACCACCTCGACCACCACGAGCAAGGGCCAGCAGGTCACGGTGACCGGGGACAGCTTCCAGCCGAGCGGCGGCTGACCCTCGCAGCAGCTCCAGCTGGGCGCCCGGGGTCCGGGCCATCGGCGCGCAGCGTCCCTGGCGCCCAGCACCCGCCCTGCTCGACCGACCCCCGGATCGACGCCCGACCGCCCACGCCGATTGGAACCGCCCATGGACCCGTTCCTGCCCCGCCGACGCACGCTGCTCGCCACCGGCCTAGGCGCGCTGCTGCTCCCGCTCGCGACAACAGGAACAGCACACGCCGAGGCCCCGACAGGCGGGGCGGACGCGTTCGACGAACTCAGGGCCCGTGCCGCCGAGCTGGCGACGGGCAGTTCCATCGACCCGTCCGACCCGGTCTTCGCCTCGGCGCTGTCCGCCCTGGACCTCGCCGCGGCGCCACTGTGGACGGGACTCGACCGCGCCGCCGGCCGTACGGCGCTCTGGCCGGACCTGGCGCCCGCCGCCGCGGCGGCCAACTTCGCCATCTCCTACCAGCGGCTGCGCACCCTGGCGACGGCGTGGGCCACCCCCGGCGCCGCGCTGTACGGCGACGAGTCGGTGGCCGCCGCGCTCGTCGAGGCGCTGGCCTTCCTCAACGACCAGGCCTACAACCCGACCAAGCACGAGGTCGGGAACTGGTGGTATTGGGAGATCGGCGCGCCACGCGCCCTGATGGACCTGTGCGTGCTGCTGGGCGACCGGATCCCCGCCGACCGGATCGCCGCCTACTGCGCGGTCGTGGACAGCTTCTGCCCCGATCCCGACCGCCGTACCAACTCCCCGACGCTCGCCGAGACCGGCGCCAACCGCACCGACAAGGCCGCCATCGTCGCCCTGCGCGGCATCGTCGGCCGCGGCGCCGACAAGCTGGCCCTCGCCCGTGACGGGCTCTCGGACACCCGCGACGGCGGGAAACACAGCCTGTTCACCTACGTCACCTCGGGTGACGGCTTCTACCAGGACGGGTCGTTCATCCAGCACGACGACATCGCGTACACCGGTACGTACGGCAACGTCCTGCTCGGCGGCGTCGCCTACCTCGCCGCGCTACTGGCCGGCTCGCAGTGGCAGATCACCGACGTTGGTATCTCGGTGGTCCACGATGCGGTGGAGCGGAGCTTCGCCGCTGTCACTGTCGACGGGCTGATGATGGACGCGGTACGCGGCCGGGCGATCTCCCGGGAGCACGAGCGGGACTGCGATACCGGCGCCGGCACCACCACCAACGTCCTGCTGCTGGCCGAAGGAGCCCCGCCCGAGTACGCGAGCCGATGGCACTCCCTCGTCAAAGGATGGATCGAGCGCAATACCGACACCCCTTACACCTCACTGGCCGGCATTCCCGCGCTGCAGCGGGCCAGCGCCGTACTCACCGACCCCGCGATCCCCGCGGCGCCCGCCCCCGCCGGCCACACGGTCCTCGCCGACATGGACCGGGTCGTGCACCGCGCGGCCGGCTGGACGCTGGCCCTGAGCCTGTCGTCCAGGCGGATCGCGGCGTACGAGGCGGGCAACGGCGAGAACCTGCACGGCTGGTACACCGGGGACGGCATGACGTACCTGTACGACGCCGACCGCACCCAGTTCTCGGACGGTTTCTGGCCCACCGTCGACCCGTACCGGCTGCCCGGAACCACCGTGGACACCCACCCGCGGACCGACGCAGGCAGCACTTCGGGCACGAGCACCTACCTGCCCGCCAACGCCGTGGCCGGCGGCGCGGTACTGCACGGCCGCTACGGCGCCGCGGCCATGGAGCTAATCGCGGCAGACAGCACACTGCGGGCCCGCAAGTCCTGGTTCTGCCTCGACGACGCGGTGGTCGCGCTCGGCGCCGGCATCACCGCAGCCGACGGCCGCACCATCGAGACCGTGGTCGAGAACCGCAACCTGCACGCCGACGGCGCCGGCCTGCTCACCGTCGACAGACAGCAACAGCCCAGCGCCCCGGGTACATCCGCGGTGTTTCCGCGCGCCGGCTGGGCCCATCTGGAAGGGGTCGGCGGCTACGTCTTCCCCGACGGGGCCACGCTGCACACGCTGCGCGAGGCACGCACCGGGGCCTGGAGCGACATCAACACCGGAGCCGACACCGGGGGCTCGTCCGACCCGCTGACCCGCCGCTACCAGACCCTCTGGCTCGACCACGGCATCTCGCCCACCGAAGCGGGCTACGCCTATGTGCTGCTGCCGGGCCTGGACGCGCACCGCACCGCCGCCTGGTCTCATGCCCGGCCGGTACGCATCGTCGCCAACACCGCCGAGGCCCAAGCGGTGCACGTGCCGCGGCTCGGTCTGACCGCCGCCCACTTCTGGACCGCCGCCACCGCCGGCGGCATCACCTGCGACGGGCCCGGCACCATCTTGGTCCAGCGGCGTGACGGGGGCATCTCCGTGGCCGTCGCCGACCCGGGCCGCACCGCCACCACCCTTACCTTCGCACTCCCCTGGCCCGTAAAGGGCGTAACCAGCGCCGACGACACCGTCACGGTGACCACCGGCCGCCGGCCCGTCGTGACCGTCCGCGTCGCAGGCTCGCACGGCCACACCCACACCGCAGAGCTGTACTGAACCGCCCACCACCACCGGTAAGAAGAGACCCCCATGCCCGCACCGCACCTGCCGCTCCCACCGACCGACCGGATACTCTCACCGCGCACCGGATGGACCCGCGCGCACTGGCAGGCCGTCGCCGACACTCTGCTCGCAGGCGTGGCGCCCTACGCCACCCCCGGCTTCGCCCAGTACCGGCTGCCCGGGCGGGCGAGCTGGTCAGGAGTGGTCTGCGACGGCCTTGAAGGCTACGCACGGACCTTCCTGCTGGCAGCCTTCCGGATCGCCGGTGCGGGCGGGCAGGTGGATTCGCGGCTGGTCGAGCGGTACGCCGCGGGCCTGGCGGCCGGCACCGATCCGGCTTCCAAAGAGGCGTGGCCGCGGCTGACCGACTGCTCGCAGCAGATGGTCGAGGCGGCCTCGATCGCCATCGCCCTGCACGAGTCCCGCCCCTGGATCTGGGACCGGCTCGACCCCCGGGTCCAGGAACAGGTCGTCGACTGGCTCTCCGGCTTCGTCGGCCACCGCACCTGGGACAACAACTGGCGGCTCTTCCAGGTCGTCTCCGAGCAGTTCCTGGCCTCGGTCGGCGCGTCGTACTCCCAGGCGGACATCGACGGCGGCCTGGACCGGATCGAGGACTGGTACGTCGGCGACGGCTGGTACACCGACGGCGACGGCCACAACTTCGACTACTACACAGGCTGGGCCCTGCACCTGTACCCGCTGCTCTGGGCCCGGATCGCCGGCGAGGAGGACGGCGACCGCGCCAAGGTCTACAAGGCACGCCTCACCGCGTTCCTCGGCACCTACCTGCACTTCTTCGGCTCCGACGGCGCACCGGTGCACCAGGGTCGCTCGCTGGCCTACCGCTACGCCGCCCTGGCCCCGGTCTGGATGGGCGCACTCACCGGCGCCACTCCGTACCGGCCCGGATTGACGCGGCGTCTTGCCTCGGGGACGCTGCGCCACTTCACCGAACGCGGCGTCCCGGACGAGCGGGGACTGCTCCCCCTCGGCTGGTACGGCACCTTCCTCCCCACCACGCAGCCCTACTCAGGCCCCGCCTCCCCCTACTGGGCGAGCAAGGCCTTCCTCGGCCTGCTGCTCCCCGCCGACCACGAGGTGTGGACAGCCCGGGAGGAGGCGCTGCCCATCGAGGAGGCCGACCAGTACACGGCCCTTGCGGCGCCCGGCTGGCTGCTGCACGGCACCCGCCACGACGGGATCGTGCGGCTGGTCAACCACGGCAGCGACCACAATCCGCCGGCACCCGCCGACGCCGGCGACGACCCGCACTACGCCAAACTCGCCTACTCCACCCACACCGCCCCGGACAGCGCCTCCCACGCCTGGGAGTCCGCCGTGGACAACCACATCGCCCTGGTCGGCGCGGACGGCACGGCCAGCCGCCGCACCCGGATCCATCCCGTCGCCGTGGCCGACCGCCGCGCCGCCTCCTGGCACGCCGCCCGGCTCCCCGGCGACGACACCGACTACCGCATCGAGACCACCTCACTGCTCCACGGGCCCTGGGAGATCCGCGTGCACCGAGTCGAGGCCCCGGCCGGCGCGACCGTACGCGAAGGCGGCCACGCGCTCGCCGGCCAGCGGCGACCGACCGCCGAGACCGGTCCATACTGGGCTCTGGCCCGCCGCCACGACGGCCTGACCAGCGCGTTGATCGGCCTGTACGGCTGGAACGAGACCGCTGCCGTCACCCGCACCGTGGAGGCGAACGCCTTCGGCCCGCACTCAGCCGTCCCATGTCTGCAGTCCACCGCCCACCCGGGCGGCCGCAGCCTCCATGTGAGCCTGGTCGTGCTGTCCGGCGACGCCGTCCATCCGCAGGCACTCCGCCAAGCGGTCACGGTCACCGTCGACCGGTCGACCGGTGCCAGCGGCGACGAAGCCGTCTCCAACGTCGCCGTGCATTTCCCGGACGGCACGGAACTGTGTTGCTGAACCCGGGCAGGCCGCGGTCGAGCACCGGGCTGCGGAGGGTGCAGGGCTCCGGGGCCGGTGGAGGCTCTCTTCACCACGCCAAAAATGCCTGAGCAGCGAAAAATCAACGATCACACTCGGTGTGACACCGGCTTTCGAGACTTCACGACGCACACCGCTCGATCGCGTCGACTCCCACTACTTTCCCGCCTTCCATCCGGACGACGACATCGCCGTTCCGCAGCGTCGGCAGCCGGTGTGTCACCACGACCAGAGTCCTGGAGGAGATCCTCTCCAGCAGCCTCTCGAACACGGCTTCAGACGTGGCCGTGTCCAAGCCGCTGGAGAACTCGTCGAAGACCAGCACCGGGTAGTCCGTCAGTAGCGCGCGTGCGACGGCCAGCCGCTGCCGCTCACCACCGGAAACCTTCGCGCCACGATCGCCGACCACGGTGTCCAGGCCCTCCGGAAGACGCGACAGAAACCCCTCCAACTCCACGGTGCGCAGTACCTCAGTCATGCGCTCAGGCGAGGCCGCCGGGTGCCCGAAGGCCAAGTTCTCCCGTATGGACAGATTGAAGAGTGTGGCTTCCTGCGGAACCAGGCACGCGAATTTCTGCATGTCCGTGTGGCACGCGCCGTCGTCCAGGGTGATCGTGACCGATCCGGCCTGCGGATCGACCAGGCCGGCGAGGACCAGCGCCAGTGTGCTCTTTCCGGAGCCGGACTCACCGGTCACGAAGATCCGGCCGCCGCCATGCAGATCAAGGGCCGCTCCGTCCAAGGACTTTCGCTGCTGTCCTTCGTAGGCGTACTCCAGGTTCACCGCGCTGATCCGCCGAACGGGCCCCACGGCCACGGAAGGCGATGTCTGAGGCTCCGCAGACGCCGTCGTCTGCGGGCGGTCGATAACCCAGAAAATACGCTCGAACAACACCCTGGAACTCTGCACGTCCGAAGAGAGTTGCATCAACTGCTGGATCGGCATGGAGATCTTCGACTGAAGCGCCGTTATGACAATGACGGACCCCAGCGAGACGCCGTCGAGTACTGTTCCCGCCGCCCAGTACGCGAAGATCGGAAGAGCAGACAGGGTCATGGAGATCGTGGCGACCGCGGTCCGGCCGGCCAGCCGCTCTTGAACGGCGGTTCGTGCCGTGTCATCGGACAGCGCTTCGAACTTCTCGTACTGCCAGCGCTCACGATCCATCGTCCGGCCCAGCAGCACTCCCGAGAAGGAGAGGTGCTCTCCTACGAACTGAATCATGTCCGAAATGAGGCCCTGCTGAACGCGCGTCAGGCGACGGCGTCGCTTGGCGAATCGGTTGTTGAGCACATTGAGACAGGCGGCGAGCGAGAGCGAGACCACGGCTATCGGCCAGCTGAGAACCAGCATGATAATCGCGGACGTCAGCAGGGAAACCGCCGCGGACACCATCCCTTGCGCGGCGAAGGTCACCACGTTGCTGATGCCGTCGACATCATTGGCGATGCGCGTCTGGACGGTCGACACCGATTCAGTCGTGAAATGATCCAGCCGCATCTTCTGCGTGGATCTGAACATCTCAACGCGCAGGCCGTGCACGAGTCTCTGTCCGATGGTGTGGTTGAGCCGCGCCATGAGTACGGTGCACAGGGACGCCAGTCCGACGGCAGCGATCATTACAGCGCAGAGCGTCGACAACATATGTGCGTCACGTTGCGGAAGCGCCACATCGACCACGCGTTTGAGCAGCACCGTACTGAGCATGCTCAGCGCAACCGACGAGAGCACGACCGTGAAGGACGCGGTCAGCCTGCCTCGGTCCTGAAGAAGAAGGCTGAGTACCCGCAGCCAGACGTGCCGGCCTCTGCTGTCCGTCATTGCGTTCCTTGATCAGTGCCGCTGGGGAACGGCCGTGTCGGTCTTGAGGGTGAGCCTCACTGCTGCTCCTTCGAGCCTGTGGGTTCCCTCTCCGCCTGCGTCACCGACGCAAGGACATGTCGAGCCACTCTGTCCGTCATATGGAAGATGTCGCTGTCGCTGCCGGCACGCGGCAGCCCCGGCGTAAGCACCGGGACGGACGTATCGGTACCCACCACGTACAACGTGCCGCTCGCTCCGCCTCCACCGCGCAGAAGATTGCCGGTCGGTGTCACATCGAGGCGTTGTGAACGTCTTCTCTGGACGACGGCGGTTCCTGCCGAGCGGCCCGACCCGCCCACTGCCCGACGCGACGCTTCCTGCAACAAGGCGTCCGTCGTCAATCCCAGCACGGCCGAAGCCTGACGCGCCTCCACCACGTGGTCGACTTCAACGCTCGCCGGTGCGCTGCCACTTGCCCAGCTCACGGAGTCGGCCCCCGGAGCCATGGCCATGGAAGCGCCTCGCCCCAAGAAGGTCACCACACCACTGCGGGACAGCGCCTGAAGCTCCAACTGCCGCGGCCAGGGCGCTCCTCCGGTAAGAGTGGAGACCATGGTGCGCACCCATTGCGCAGCAGCGCCGAAGAACTCCACGCTGCGGTCGGAGGAGTCCTGAGCGGCTGCCCGGTAGATGGCCTCATACATGCAGGACAGCGCACTACGCATGGCAAGGTCGCCCGCATGCTTCTTCGACAGCACCTCATTGGTGACCGAAGCGATGTGCCGCCGCATCCAGGACTGGAGGGACGAAAGATCCGGGAACAGCTGGCCGTCCAACGGGTCCACCAGGAGCGGCACATCCAAACGGTCGTCGGCCGCGACGTATTTGGCCAGAACTTGATCACGCCACTCGGAACTGCCGCCGAAGGTGCTGGCGAATTCCTCACGGAATCCGGGCCATGCGCCCTCCACCGCAGCTTCGCCGTTCGTCAGGAGTTCGTGATAGTAGAAGTGGCAGACTTCCGCTTCCATATGCTGCCGCACTTCCCGCAGCGACTCCTCCCGGTCCGCTCGTTGAGCAAGGCGCACGAACAGCTCGGACGAGGTGAACTGCGGAGCGGCGCAGGATGTCAGAGGCTTGCCGACAGGCCACCATCTCATCGGACGTGGACACACACCCCGCCTCGAAACCGCGAAGATACGTGGTTCACGACCCGATGGCTCGTAGCGCAGGGCTCCGTCGGCCAGTCGGTGGAAGGAACCGCCTCGTACCGTCGTGAACAACTGAAGGTAGTCGAAGAACGTCAAGCCCATACCGCGCAGTAGCACGCTCTCACCGGGGCGCACACGCGCGGCCTTCTCCTCCGTGGCCGACCCCGGTGGCTCATAGCTGACACCCCGGGAACGGAGGGTCTGCCTCTGCGACTCCTGCTCGTGAGAGAGACGGAAAGGTGGTCTTCCCTGGGCCAGGATCACCCGGTCGCAGCGGATCGGGTCCGCTTTCCCTTCCAGCCACAGCCATTCGAAGTCACGGCCCCCTTGCGAGGCCGAGTCCATACGGACCGCCTTTCGCGGGTGACGATGAATGCGGATGTTCTGGGACACGGAGCCCGCTATGTGGTCCAGAAACCAGACCATGTACTTGCCCATGAGAGAGCGCGATGCCCACCGGTATGGCGAAACGGGTCCCACCAGTCCGTCGAGGCTCACATCGGCGCTGAGCGTCTCACCTGCATCGGCGGCCCACTCCTGAAGAGTCGGTCCCTTCCGAATGGGTCCCTGACATGTCGAGGAGTCATCGGTGAACAGTGTCATCCTGCCGGAATGGGAGTTCATCCAGAGCTGCAGCGGCTGATCCACGGGCCAGGTACGGCTGCCTCGCCCCAGATATGGGTCGACCAAGTGAATCTGAACTTGCCGCTCCGAAGCAGCGATGAAATCCGGAATGTTCGCAATGAGCCTTTCGATAGTCGAAAGACCGTATAGTCCAGCCCCCACGACGGCCACGACGAAGGGATCCTGCTCCGTATTCACAGGCCCCGCTCCCCTCATATGTACGGAAAGAAGATCCCACGAGCTTTCGCGGAATCCTCTAGAAGAGACTTGAAGTCAGGAAAATTCTGATCGCGTTCAATGATCACAGAACTGGGGTGCACCATTTTCGCCACCGCGGCTGCCAGTTTCCATATGTCCTGGTCGACCTGTTCCGAGTGACTGTCGATGTATTTTCCACTGCCCGAAACCACACCGCCGGCCAAATGGATCTGCACAACGCGCTCGACAGGAAGTAGCCCAAGATATTCAAGCGGATCGAATCGATGGTTCTTAGAGTTGATGTAAAGATTCGCTACGTCCAGGAGAACCAGGCAGTCCGTCGCTTTCACGATGTCGCGGAAGAATGCGGCGGCGGCCACATGGTCGCCCCCCAGGGACATCGAGTATGTGATGTTTTCGAGTGCCAACGGCACGCCAAGAAAATCCTGAGCCTGCTCTACGTTTCTTATACACGCGCGCAGGCTTTCCTCGCCGATCACTGGAGGGCAGAGGTGACCAGAGTTCATACCGGGAACGTGAGTGACCGCTAGGTGTTCGCTATGGTACGAGGCATCACACATACGCACTACATCCCGGATGTTCCTCAGATATTCCTCCGGGATTCTCCCCGCACCACCCACCGACATTCCAACACCGTGCACAACCGTGGCAAATTCATCAACAAGTCCGCCCAGACGGTCGTGGTTCCCGTCTCCAAACCACTGATCGGCGAGAATCTCAACGACCTCGACCTGATCGCGGTTGGCGCTGAACTCCTTACTCAATTCTTTACGATATCCGAGCCCTACGCCATGAGCATCAAAGGAGAACGGGTTCTCCTGCTTTCCGGAGTGCGACGTCATTCCATCGTCCTTTGCACGGAGTCCCAGCGCCTCAGCTTCCATAGCGCGCAGGCCCGACAGGCCGCACATCCGTCGGGAGTCTCTGGCCTGTACTGATCAAGTTCCATCGACAGGTCGGCCAGTATGAGACCGCCCCCCAAATCCGCGGCCTCATCGCCCATCGTGGTCTGCCTCGTGATACGCGCCGATTACCTGGGCGTTCTCAAGGGTGCTCAGCAGGCTCCGAAGGGAGCGGTCGTCGATCTTTAGACCCACGCTGCTGGCTTTCTCCCGGAGGTCTCGTGCACGGACCGGCTCCTCCATGAGCGTGAGGACCGTGTAGGCCGGCTCGGCGATGCGCATGATGGTCGGCACGTGCCCCGGTGCGGCCGGGGCAATAACCATCCACACCGATGCGCCTGCGTCCTGCATCGCCCTCTTCTTCAGCAGAATCGACAGCGCGTCCACCTCGAAGTGGGCCGCCACTGTACGCGGCCTCGTCCAGTAAAGGGACTCCCAGGTGAACCGCGCCGGTCGTCCGTCCGACACCGCCGCCTTCGCCCAGGCTCGCTGCGCCTCATCCTGGTCTCGTCGCGCCGACATCAACAAATACTCAAGCCGTGCCACTTCAGGAAGCGCATCGGGAAGGTCAACGTAGTCACGCCATTCGCGAACGAAGGTGACGAAGAGATCGGCCAGCGCGCCGCGGCCGGCCAGTCGGCTCAAGGTACTGATCTCCTCGAACTCCCGGAGAACCTCCGGCCTGTTCTCGGCGAGCCAGCCGTAAGCCATCGGCAGTTGGAGCCGCAGATTCGACATCTGCTTGGCCTTCATCTCACGCGCGAAGTCCTCCGCGTCCCCAACCGGAAGGTTTCGTATGATCGCGGAATATTCTTCACTGAGACCCAGCTGCATGGAAAAACGATCCGGATCGAACTGGTGGGCCAGCCTGTAGCCAGGGTTCAGATAGATCTTGAACAAGGCGTTCTGTAGAACGTGCAGACTCAAGAAACATTTCCCTTCACGCCGTGATCACCCCGTAGGAACCGCTCTCTAGTGCCGCCTCTGGATTCGCGGACACGCTTTACGGAAATGAATCTCGTAGAACACCAGGCCCGGGCGCCTTCGCCATTCCTCAACCTTGCGTGACACCCGGGCATGGGGCCGGCTGCGCTACCAGTCTGCGGTTTAGGCAGAGATGTCGCTACTGCTGCAGATAACAGAAGTACTGCCGCCACCGGAACAGCACCCCGTAGGCACTTCGTTCATCCACGCCTCAAGGTCTTCATCCAGCTCAACCGGGACGATCATTTCCTGGTAGTCAAGCTCTGCAAGAGTGGCGTCGCCGTCGGCGACCACTGCTGGTCGTGGGGTCATTCTGTTCTCCTTTTGGTGAGTCCTTGCATAGGCCACCTCAAGCGAAGCCGTTCGGTGCGAATCGCTCTCAGCACGGCCCGGATGGAACCTATGCGGCTGTCACAGGATCGCGCAATAGGACTTGACCATTCCATGACCTCGACGTCTCACGTGGATGAGCCACGATCTGCGGCATTATCTTCTTCATGAGTGCTGATCTGTCGCAGCGGCTGGTTCCTGACGGTTTATGGGATCTGGTCGCGCCGTTGCTGCCGTCGTTCACACCACGCCTCCAAGGTGGCGGTACTGCGCCGCTGGATGAGCGGGCGGTGTTCACCGCCGTGGTGTATGTGCTGACCAGCGGGTGTGCCTGGCGGCAACTCCCGCCGATCTTCGAGGTGTCGCCGGCCACCGCGCACCGCAGGTTCACCGCGTGGACGAGGGCAGGGCTGTGGCGGCGGCTGCATCGGGCCGCACTGGACGAACTCGACTTGCGTGGGCAACTCGGCTTAGGCGGGGAACTCGACTGGACGTCAGTGATCGTCGATGCCGCTTCGGTGCGAGCAGAAGGAGGGGCTCGCTGACCGGGCCGAACCCGTTCGGCCAAGGCAAGTTGGGCAGCGAGCCGCATGCCCTGTCCGAGGCTCAGGACATCCCTGTGATGGTCGGCGCCTGTGGCGCGAACACTCACGACAGCCTGACCCCAGGCCCCCGGTGAAGGGGATATCAGCCGTGCGGTCTCGGCGCGGACCGCGTCGCAGGCGCCCCGGAAAGCTCCGTGCAGACAAGGCGTCCCACTCGCCAACACCCCGGCCTAGCTGCGCAAACGCGGTGCGATCCCCGGAGCGCGCGCCCGGGCATCGAGTCTTCCGAACGGCTCGGACGGCAGCGCTGGAAGATCGAGAGGTCCGTCTCCTGACCGTTCGGCTACCGCGGCCTCACCGTCCGGTACGAGCGTGAGGGCAGCCGCTTGCTCGCCTTCCTCGGTCTCGCCGCCACGTTGGCCTGCCCCAAGTCGCCTGCAAGGCACACCACATGAGACGCCGTCACATTGCATAGGATGCATCAAGCGCGAAACCGGCCATGGCTACCCAAAATGGCGCGCGAGCTATGCGACAACCTTGCGAGGTAGGCCGCGCGCTGCCGGGTTCCTCCAGGGCACCTGAACTTCTTCCCCCTATGGACATTTTCAGAATTGTGCCTACTGTGGGTGCCGGCGGAACGTGCGGCGATGTCCGACGTTCGACATCCGCAGGTCGAAGGTCCTGAGATCTCGGCCCCAGCGTCCGGATATTCCCATTGGTCGGGAGCTCATCACCCATGCGCGAACTCAATGTCCTCGAATTCTGCAGTACGGACAGTCTCTTCTTCGACATTGCAGACGAAAAATCCCGGAAGGATCATTTCAAAGCCTCTCTGCCGCCTGGCTGGGAAATGAAGCCTGGGCGCGACTGGACCGTCTGCCGGCCGCCTCAACCATTCCGCATTCCGGAGCAGGGATGGAAGATACACATATCCGCCACCTTTGGTACTGCGCCCGACATCCTTCGCACGACAGTTGAACATCTGACTCAACGGCGCGTCATGTTCAAGTTCCTCCGCAGCGAATCCGTTCTCAGGCGTCGCAGCGCAAAAAACGGAGACCGTACCGCGAGCGGTAAATTCATCACGATCTACCCGCAGAGCGACGGACAGACGGAAGAGCTCCTGCACAGTCTTGAGGAGCTGATAGGCGGACGCCCCGGCCCCTACATCCTCAGCGATCTCCGCTGGAATCAGGGACCGCTATACGTTCGATATGGGGCTTTCGTTTGGATGTGGGGGCGTGATTCCCGTGGGGTGCTCGTTCCCAGCTTGCGGAACGAGTCCGGCACACTTGTCCCTGACGAGCGTCGCCCGGTGTTCCGACCGCCGGCCTGGATCCGCATCCCGGACTTCCTGCGTGAAGCCGTCGAGGCGCGGAACGCTGCGACCCTCAAGGAATTTCCCTACAAGATCCGTCAGGCTGTGCGTCATTCCAACGGCGGCGGTGTCTACCGCGCCACCGAACTGTCCAGTGGGCGGGAGGTGCTGCTGCGGGAGGCCCGTCCGTTCGCCGGCGTGGATGCCACGTGGGGGGACGCCGTCGAGCGCCTGAAGCGCGAGCACTGGGCTCTGGAAAAACTCCAGGGACTGCCGTCCGTCCCCAAGGTCTTCGAGTACCTCAAGGGACCGGAGCACCACTACCTCGCCCGCGAATACGTTGAAGGGAAGACGCTGACCGCCATGATGGCCCAGCGTCACCCATACGCTACGGGTGACCGCAGCCCCGAGGCGTATCGGTCTTACGTCTCCTGGGCGCTGGATGCGGTGGGGCGGATCGAGGAGGGTCTGCGTACGGTCCACTCGCGCGGGGTCGTCTTCGGGGATCTGCATCCTGCCAACGTGCTGCTGACTCCGGACGGAAGCGTCTGCTTCATCGATCTTGAGACCGCCACTCCCGCCGACGAAAGCAAGCCCCAGACGCTCGGCGCCCTCGGGTACAAGGCGCCGGAGCATCTCACCGGGCCGAACATCGACTGGTACGCCCTGGCCGTTCTCAAGCTGGCCGTCTTTCTCCCGATTCCGCACGCGGTCCCCTGGGGCGCGGGGAAGGCCTCGCAACTGGTCGAAGCCGTGGCTTCGGAGTTCGCTCTGCCATCGGACTTCACGGACTCGATCCTGGCATGGCTGAGTCCCGAGAACCTGCCGTCACCGGCGCGCCGTACGGTTGACTGGCCTCAGGAGCCGGAACGTTCGGACATCGTGGATGGCATTGCGCGCTCGGTGCTCGCCGTCGCCACACCGCATCGGCAGGATCGGCTCTACCCCGGCGATCCTATGCAGTTCCTGAGCCCAGGTGGTGGCTTGAGCTTCGGATTCGGCGCCGCCGGCACGTTGTGGGCACTGTCGCACCTTGGCTACGAGGTACCGGCCGCGCATGTGCGGTGGTTCCTGGACCAGGTGCATGCCAACGAGAACGGCGACGACAGCGGGAGCGGATTCGTCACCGGACTCGCCGGAGTCGCCTACACACTCGACCGGCTCGGAGAGCATGAGCTTGCTGGTCAAGTGCTTGAACAATCCCTGGCAGGCATCCAGGGGGACGACGTCTCGCCGTCCTTCAGTAACGGCGCTTCGGGCGTCGGCCTTTCCGTCCTGGCCCACTACCGCGCTACCGGTGAAGCAAGGTGGCTGGAAATCTGCGGCGATCTCGCGGTGGCTGTCGAGAAGACGGCCGCAGCCGCCCAGCGGCCCGGACTCCTGAACGGTCGCACCGGGCCTGCCCTGTTCCTGCTCCACTTGCACCGGATCACCGGTGACCCGTCGTACGCGATCCGCGCAGGGGAGGAACTGGAGCGTGATCTGTCGGTCACCGGCACCGGTGACCATGTCGGACTGGGGCTGGACGGGGCCGGCGGGATGTCCATGGTCCTTGACGCGGCCATGAAAGCGGGCGTCGACCATCTCGGGAAGCAGCAAGCAACTCTCGCATCCCAGCTGGACAAGATCGCGTCCGGATTCGGACTCTGGTCGGGACGCACCGGCACCATCGTGGCCCGTGCTGACCAGGGGCTCACCACCGATGCCCATGCCCGGTCCCTCGGCTGGAACGTCGTCACGTCGGGCGGAGATTCGATCGACTTCATAGGAAACCGGCGCTTTCGGCTCTCCACCGACCTGGCCACCGGCTCGATCGCAGCTCTGCTGGCGCTGGCGAGCGCCCGGGACGGGGTGGCCCACTTCCCGTTCCTCGGACGCGACATCCATTGAGCGGTGTGGGTGGCGAGTTCACCCTGTGTCCGCCGGTGGCCCCAGGTGCTGTTGTCGCGTGCCAGGCACAGGATGAGCTGCTTGACGACGGACGTGGTGGAAGGTCGGCCGGGGCGCCGGCATTGGGTGAACGTCCGTTTTCGGGCGATGAGTTGACGGTGCCAGCGCAGCACGGTCGTGAGGGTAACGGCAAACACCTGGGATCAGCGCTCGCGAGGGATTAGGGATCAGCCGGGAGCGGGTCGCGAGCCAGATTCGGTCGGCCGGATCGTAGCGACCCGCGAGATCTGGTGGCGCAATACCGCGTTCTCATGCCGTAGCACCAACACCCGCATCCTTTTGCCCTGGCCCAGGCCGCCGCCTACCTCACCGACACCGCCCTGAGCTGCGCCGGCTACCGCGCACTGCTGGCTGACCGCTCCAGGATGCTGAGCGGTCTGCTGCCCGAGCCCGGCGTGCTGCCCGACGACCAGACCGCCACCGTGGCCGCCACCTGGTCCCTGTCCATCGAACGCGCCGATCAGATCCGCCCCGCGGGCCTGGCCCGCCCGATGCTCCAGCTCGCCGCGATGCTCGACTCCGAGGGAATCCCGCAAAGCGTCTTGACCAGCGGCCCTGCCCTGGACCACCTCACCACCCACCGCAGCCCCGATGACCGAGGCCCCGCCCCGGTGACTGCCGAGGACGCCGAAGGCGCCCTGCGGGCCCTGGATCGCCTCAGCCTGATCGACCACACCCCCGAAACCCTCCATCAGGCCGTCCGCGTCCACCGACTCATCCAACGCGCCACCCGCGATGGCCTCCCCTCCGACCAGCGCAGCAGGGTCGCACGTACCGCCGCAGACACCCTGACCGCCGCCTAGCCCGAGGTCGAACGCGATACCGCACTCGCCCAGGTCCTTCGTGCCAACACCGCCGCACTCATCCGCCACGCCGAAGACGCCCTGTACCAGCCTGACGCCCACGCGGTGCTGCATCGCACCGGCCGAAGCCTCGGCGAGTCGGGGCAGGTAGCGGCCGCTCTGGATTACGTACGGCACCTGTCCCAGACCACCGGCGACCGCTTGGGTCCCGACAACTCCGACACTCTCTTCGCACGGAATTACCTCGCTTACTGGCTCGGGGTATCGGGTGATGCGGCCGGCGCCGCCACCGCGTTCGAGCAACTACTCGACGACCGGCTCCGCGTGCTCGGCCCGGACCACCCCGACACACTCACCACCGAGAGACAGCTCGCCTACTGGCGGGATGCGCAATGACCTCCGCCAGTTGGCGGAACCTTGTGTACGGCGGCAGCGACACGTCCATGAACAAGGCCCCTCCCGAGGGCCGCCAACTCCAGGGACATCCCCACCCGCAGACAGGCGCTCACCCAAGTTGACAGTGCCCCGGACACCAGCCGCTCCGGTGTTTTGTGGTTGGATCTTTAGCTTTTCATCGTGCCTCTTGACTCATTCGCTCAAGAACACCCACTATGCAACCCGTTCGCTCGGGGGCCGTTGGGAATACCTGGGCCTCCTTCTCCCCCGCACCCGCCATGCAAGGAGTGTCCATGACTTCTGCGATACAGCAATGGCTCCGGTTCAAAAGCGGCCCCCGGCAGAGAGGCCGGCTCTGCGCGCTCGCCGTGATCGCGCTGCTCGCTTCCTTCCTGTACGGATCAGGGGTGGCGACCGCGCCCGCCGCCCACGCCGAGGGGAACGGCGCCGCCGCGACCCCGCAGGAGGGTTGGAGCAGCTGGAGCTTCATCCGCAACAACCCGACGGAGGCGAACATCGAGGCGCAGGCCGCCGCGATGTCGTCGACCGGCCTGGTCAGCCACGGATACACCTACATCAACATCGACGACTTCTACTACCTCAACCCCGCAACCACCGTCGACTCCTACGGGCGCTGGGTGGTCGACTCCGGCCGGTTCCCGGACGGCATGTCGTCGGTGGCGAACTATGTGCACGGCAAGGGTGAGAAATTCGGCTTGTACCTGACGCCGGGCATCCCGGTGGCGGCGTACAACCAGAACACCCCGATCCAGGGCACGTCCTACCATGCACGCGACATCGTCTCCGACACCACCCGCTACGAGGCGAACTACAACTTCGGCAACGGCGCGATGTACTACATCGACTACGCCAAGAACCCGTCCGCGGCGCAGGCGTACGTCAACTCATGGGCCGACCTGCTCGCCTCCTACGGCGCCGACTACCTGAAGATGGACGGCGTCGGCGACGGGGACATCGCCGACGTGCAGCACTGGTCGCAGGCGCTCCAGCAGTCCGGGCGGACCATCCACTTCCAGTTGTCCAACTCTCTGGATGTCAAGAATGGTGCGACCTGGGAGGCGAACTCCAACGGCTGGCGCGTCGACGGCGATGTCGAGTGCTACTGCAGCACGCTGACCAATTGGTCGAACGTCTCCCAGCGGTTCAACGACCTGCCGGGCTGGGTACAGTACGACGGTCCGGGCGGCTGGGGTGACCCAGACTCCATCGAGGTCGGCAACGGCACCAGCACCGGCCTCACCTCCGACGAACGCCAAGCCCAGATGACCTTGTGGGCCATCTCCTCGGCCCCACTGGTCCTCGGCACCGACCTGACCCACATGGACTCCAGCGACCTGGCGTTGCTGACCAACGACGAGGTGCTCGGCGTCGACCGGGCCGGCCACCCCGCCCACCCGGTGGCGCAGGGCGCGCAGCAGCAGACGTGGTGGGCCGACAACGGCGACGGCACGTACACCGTGGGCCTGTTCAACCTGGGCGGCTCCACCGCCAACGTCACCGCCAACTGGTCCGACCTGGGCTTCACCGGCAGCGCGGCGGTCCGCGACCTGTGGAGCCATACCGACCTGGGCTCCTCCAGCGGCTCGTTCAGCGCGTCGGTGCCCAGCCACGGATCCCGACTGCTGCGCGTCACCCCGGCCGCCGGGCACGGCACGATCGGCGCCCCGATGGTCAGCAAGCTCTCCGGCCGCTGCGTCGACTCCCCGCAGGGCACCACCTACAACACCACTCAGCTGGAGGTGTGGGACTGCAACGGCCACGCCAACCAGAACGTCGTCTCCAACTCCTCGGCCAAGACCCTGGTGCTGGAAGGCAAGTGCTTCGACGCCTACGACAACCAGACGACGGCCGGCACACCGGTCGAGATGTTCGACTGCAACGGCCAGACCAACCAGCAGTGGAACATCAACAGCGACGGCACCATCGCCGGTGTCCAGTCCGGGCTGTGCCTGGACGTCACAGGCACCACCAATCCCAACGGTGCGGGCCTGGAGCTGTGGCCCTGCAACAGCGGGGACAACCAGCATTGGACCTTTGGTTGACCGCCGATTTCTGACCGCCGATTTCTGACCGCCGATTCTGACCGCTGATTTCTAACCGCTGATGCACCGAAGCGGCGGATGCCGCACCGGGGCTCGCCTCGCTGTGTTCCGGCGAGACGGGCCCCGAACTCATGTGGCCGGGGTCTTCCCCGTCCTGCCGAGGTGCTCGGCTCCTGCGACCTCACCTGGCCAGACGAGGATGATCGCCGCCAGAGTGAGGTCGCTTTGGTTTCTTATTCGCCTGCGTGGTTTTGTTCACCAGCTTCGGTTCTGGCTCGCTTTCCGTGAAGTGCGCACGCTGAGTGACGGCTGCCCCTCGGATCGCCCTTCGGGAACTTGCCTGAAAATGGCCAGTGCCGATCTTGGTGTGGTCGACAGTGCGGCGTCGTGGAAGAGACGTTGCTCCGGCTGGAGGAGCTGCTGTTCCCGTCCATCGCGGACGTGGCGGTGCTGTCGGTGGACGTGAACGACGAGGCGATAAACATCGGGGCCCGAATTACGGCGGATGGGGCAGCGTGTCCTGACTGTGGGAGTCGGTCGAGTCGAATACACAGCTCCTACCTGCGGTTTCCCGTCGATGTACCCAGTGCGGGACGGCGGGTGGTCCTCTGCCTTCGAGTCCGCAGGTTCTTCTGTCTGGACGATTTATGCGGACGGCGGACGTTCGTCGAGCAGATGTCAGGGCTGACCCGGCGGCACAGCAGGTGGACCGAGCGGTTGCGTTCGACGCTTGCCGCCGTCGGTCTCGCTCTCGCCGGCCGGGCTGGCGCCCGGATGGCACGGGTCTTCGGGGTGTCCGTCAGCCGCAGCGCTGTGCTGCGGTTGCTCGACACGTTGCCTGACCCGGAGACGCCAGCCCCGCGGGTAGTCGGTGTCGATGAGTACGCGATGCGCAAGGGTCGCGTCTACGGGACGGTTCTGGTCGATGTCGAGACCCGACGGCCGGTTGATCTGTTGCCCGACCGGGAGGCGTCCACACTGGCCGAGTGGCTGGCGAAGCACCCCGGAATCGAGGTCGTCTGCCGGGACCGAGCTCCGTTCTTCGCGGAAGGTGCCACAATTGGGGCGCCTCAGGCGGTCCAGGTTGCTGATCGGTGGCATCTTTGGAACAACCTCGGCGAGGCTGCTGAACGGTGTGTCGCCGATCACCGAGCTTGCCTACAGGGCAGGGCGCCCGAGCCACCCCGCCCGGTTGAGGAGCCCGATGCCCCCACGGACAGCTCTGGCTCTCCGTGGCCCACCGGCCACCGGTTCGCCGACCGGACTCGGGCCAATCATGCGGCCGTCCACGCGCTGCTCGCCGCCGGCCACAGCCGCCGTGCGATCCAACGCCAACTCGGAATGACGTACCGCACCGTCAAACTCCTCGCCGACGCCACCGCGCCCGCGGATCTCTTCCGCGGCCAATGGCAGGGGCGCCCTTCTGTACTCGATGAGTACAAGCCCTACCTGGACGATCGTTGGAACCAAGGCTGCACCAACGCCTGGAAGGCATGGGAGGAGATCGTGCCACTCGGCTACAAGGGCAGCTACCAGCGAGTTCGCGCCTACTTCCGCGCCAAGCGTCTCTCGACAGATCCGGTCACAGCACCGCCGCCTTCACCTCGCACGGTCGCCGGCTGGATCCTCCGCCACCCCGACACCCTCGCCGAGGCGGAACGGCTCCGTCTCAAGGCCGTGCTGGTCCACTGCCCCGAACTGGATGCGCTCACCGGGCATGTCCGGTCCTTCGCAGAGATCCTCACCGAGCGGCAAGGCCAGCGGCTGCCCGAGTGGCTCGACGCCGTCCGCAACGACAACCTGCCCGGCCTCCACACCCTCGCCGCCGGTATCGACCGCGACCGCGACGCTGTCATCGCCGGTCTCACCCTGCCGTGGAACTCGGGCGTCGTAGAGGGGCACGTCAACCGGATCAAGATGCTCAAGCGCCAGATGTTCGGCCGCGCGGGCTTCCACCTCCTTCGCAAACGTGTTCTCCTCGCGAACTGAGTGTTCCGTCCCAACCTCAGCTCGGTTTTCCGTGCCCGAGTCAGTTGCTTCATAGTCACTGCCGAAAACCACATGCCTCCCGACTCAGGCTCTGCCAGGCTGACCGGCTGTGCCTTCCTACGAACTGTTGCTCATCGGTGGTGGTGCGGGCGTCGGGAAGACGACCGTTGCCTGGGAAGTATCGGCATCCCTGCAGAAGGTGGGGCTGGCCCACTGCCTGATCGAGGGGGACTACATGGACCAGATCCATCCCGCCCCCAGCAACGACCCTCACCGCACATCGATCACCGAACGGAACATCGCCGCAGTTTGGGCGAACTACGCTGCCCTTGGCCAGTGTCGACTGATTTATACCAACACGGTGAGCATCCTCGAAGAGCCGATGATCAGCCGCGCCATGGACGGCAACGAGGTCAGAGCCACCCGTGTCTTGCTCACGGCTGACGAAACCACCGTGAGGCAAAGACTCGCGCAACGGGAAATCGGGACACAACTTGCCGCGCACATCGAGCGCAGCCTGCAAATGGGGCGACGTCTAGATGCCAAGGCTCCAGCGGGAACCGTCCGTGTCCCGACAGATGGCCTGTCCGTGATGGAGGTCGCCGCGCAAGTACTCCGGGCAGCCTCCTGGACAACTGGATCTGCGAGCCTGCCCAACGGCGGCCAGCGTCGGCACGAATGACTGTCGTGAGGCCGAAACAGCAAGAGCGTCGTCACTCACGGTTCCCGCGTCACGGAAAGCGAGCCAGAACCCGAGAAACGACAGCGCACGGCAGGACACCCGTTCGACGCTGTGCGCACGGCACCAAGAAATCCGTTGTCGTGCCATCTGCGAGGTCGCATGCTTCGGGGCGTGAACACTGAAGACGACTCCCCCTACGCCACCGTCACCACGCGTGTCACCGTGCGCGATTTGCTGCCTCAGGATTTGCCAGCATGCACCTGGTCTGGCTCGGCCACCCATCTACGCCACGTGGAGCGAGAGCTGACGCGCGCTGCGGCAGGCGAGGTGGACTACGTGGCTGTATGCACACCTGTGGACCTGCCGGTCGCGATCGGCGGCATCGACTATCAGGTCTCCAAGGACGCCGGAACCTTGTGGCAGCTCGCCGTGCTGCCGGCGCTGCAGTCCTGCGGCCTGGGAACACTGCTCGTCCGCGCTGCCGAACAACGAATCCGGCACCGCGGGCTCCGTAGAGCCGAACTCGCTGTGGAAGAGGACAACCCCCGGGCACGCGCCCTGTACGAGCGCCTGGGCTACGTCGCGTACGGCCGCGAACCGGACGCTTGGGACGAGGAAGGCCCAGACGGATCGGTCCATCGCCACGAGACGATGTGCATTCTCATGCGTAAGAGCCTCTGAGTCCCGTCCAGCGGCACTTGAGACGGGCAGCCAGGCGGTCAATCACTCGGCTGCCCGTCTCAAGTGCCGGTGAGTCCCCGACAGCCCGGTGCACGTGCTGTCGTAACTGATGGATGTTCGATTCGGGCCCCGCCGCCGTCTGCTGCCCGAAGCGATGAACAAATGCTGTCTGTTCCCGTGGACAGAGCCACTGGGTGTCGCACAGCCGCGGCGACGGCCAGTTCGAGCAGGCCCAGCTGGTGTGCCGCGGGTTCGGGTACAACCAGAACGCGGGCGGCTGGCGCGTCGACCGCCACCCCCGCTTCCTCGCCGACATCACCGGCGAGGGGCGCGTCGACATCGTCGGCTTCGGCGGCCCGGGGGTGTACGTGGCCCGAAACCTCTACCGCCGTTTCAGGACCCGATAACCCTTGGATCCTCCGAGGCGTCGGCGGCGTACTCAAGGAGGCGTGCGAATCGAAGCCACGCCAGCAGGTACACATTCAGTGGCGCGTAACCCGGCCGTACGAGCCGGTCGATGCCACGGACCGTTTCGGCCAGGACGCCCCGCGTCGCACGGTCCAGGTGACCAACGCCGGTGAGGTACATGCAGGCACAGGTGTCGAGGGCGGCATGCAGGTCGGAGAGCCGACGGGTCTCGGCATCGCCGGCGAACGTCTCCTCGGGCGAGGGACGTGACGCGAAAAGGATGTGGCTCTGCGCCACCGCGGCGACCAGGCCCGGCCGGGCGGGCGGCTTCGTGCCGGGCCAGCGGGGTCCGTGCAGCCGGGTCGCGGCGGCGCAACGCGGACTGCGCCGCCCGGCAGTCTTCTCCGCACGACGGGCGGCGGCGAAGGCGGCCCGCTCCCGAAGCCAGACCGTGTGGCTCGCCTCCAGCGCGTCCATGGCGCGCAGCAATGCGGCGGAATCCCTCCAGAAATCCGGAGCCGGACACGCCGTCGCGGCCAGGTATGCGTAGGTCGCGTGGTAGCCGAGGGGGCAGTACTGGCCGATGGCGTGCCGCAGCGCCGTGTGCCGCTGCGTGGTCGACAACCGCTCGTCGCGCACCCGGCGCGCATAGATCCCGAAGCCCACCCAGCGACGCTACCGCACGGTCGGGCGCCGGACCGTGATCACAGACTCGAACGCAACCTTGGCCACGGACTCCAGCATCGACTTGATCGAAGGCAAATATCCCGCCGGCACCGAGTGCTCGTCTCATCGATCACGGCTAGAGCGGTGTTTCCGAGCTGGGCTTCGTCAGGATGCTGAGAAGCTCTGTTCCAGGATTCGCAGTGAAGGTGGCAGTTTCCTGGTCAGCCTCGACGGGAGCTGGAAGCGAGCGATGTGCATCGCCGTTGGCCCAGGCGGATCCCGTAGGAGTTGATCACCCGGTGGCAGCGGGGCAGCAGCTCGCCCCCGCGACGATCACCATGATAAATTCGACGATACCCATAAGGTCCTCCCTGGCGAGTTTGCGCGGGGAGCCCTTGGGCGGGGCGGAGCCGCCGCCCTTCTTCAGAAAGCCGGTGTCGTCCACGATCAGGACCGCACCCGGATCGCCGAGATGCTCGACCACGTACTCACGCACATCGTCCAGAACCTCATCGGCGTCCCACTCGATCCGGTTCAGCAGCCGGTGGATACGGTCCGGACCTGTGTGGCCGGCCTCTTCGGCCAGCGTCCAGCCGTTCTTCCGCTCCAGCGGCGCTATCAGCCCCCGCATATAGGCAAGAACGGACTCACGCGGCTCTGACCTGCTGAAGCGGTGCAGGATTCGGCCTTGCACTGCACTCAACTCACCGGCCCACGAGCTGACCTCAGCAAGATCCCCACTCATGACAACACCAACGATCGACCTGCCGACCCGTCACGGCAAGCACCGTTGCAGTACTAGAGAGTGACATCAGGAACTGCCCGCGCTGCCGAGATGCCGGGCAAAGAACCGGACAGAGCTGTCGATTTCGAAGGACGGGACTCGAAAGTGGCTACCGACGTTGGCATGCAGGGTCTTCTCAGTAGAGCCGAGTGCTTCGAACAGCTTCATGACGGAGTCCCGCGGATTCCCTTCATCGTCCCACTGCAACACGAACTCGACCGGAACGGTGATCCGCGTCGCGGCATCGATGAGCCACTCGCTTCCGATGAGGCCGAGGACGGCTGCCGTGATACGCGGTTCGGCCGCGACGAGGCGGATGCCCATTTCACCGCCCTGCGACAGGCCGTAGTACCCGACGGGCTGACCCTCGCCGACCGAGTCCAGTTTCTGGAGTGCGTCCAGGGTGGTCTGCCAGTCGGGTATGAGTTGCGACGCTACGACTTCGCAGAGTGCAGGCCACTCTGAGCCGACGGGCTCGCCGGCCGCCTCCCGTTCCTGGATAATCGCGACAAGCCGCTGGACCTCAGCATGCTCCGGCCTGTCGCCCGTTCCCGGCGCGTCGATTGCGGCGACCGCGAAACCGCAGGACACGACGTACGGGATTGCTCGGGAGAGAACGCCCCATTCCTTCTTGTGCTGGCCACCGCCGTGCCCGATCAAGACCAGCGGCCGAGGGCCGGAGCCCGCAGCGGGCGTCCACAGCACCCCAGGAATTTCCCCGATAGTGAAGAGCTGCTCACGGACGCCGTCAACGACGGTTTCTGAGGCTATGCGCATGCGTGCATGTCAGCAGAAGCGCAGCCGATATCGCAAGCCAATTACCAGGACCAGACCCGACGCCGCCACAGCGATCACCGGGGCGGCGCGTCAATCACAAAGGGCGAAGGTTGCCTGATGCAGCACTAGTGTCTCGTGATCCTGATTGCGTCACTTCGAGTTGTTATTGACGAGTTTCTTCATGCTGGTCTGGACGAGTCGGACCTTGGCGAGGATCTCGTCGGCGGTGGCAGTCCAGGTGAAGGGTTTCGCTTTCTCGTTCCAGGAGTTGATGTAGTCGCGGATCTGTTTGACCAGGACGTTGACGCTTGCGAACGTGCCGCGGCGGATGGACTGCCTGGTGATGATTCCGAACCAGATCTCGATCTGGTTCAACCACGAGGACCCGACAGGTGTGAAATGGAAGTGGATATGCGGGTTTTTCGCCAGCCATGCCTTCACCTCCGGGGTGGTGTGCGTGGACAGGTTGTCCAGGACGACATGAATCTCTTTCCCTGCATGCGGCTTGACGGCCTTCTTCAGGAACGCCAGGAAGGTCGCGCCGTTCCGGTTCGGCCTGCACTCGCCCAGCACTTCACCGGTCGTGACGTTCAGAGCGGCGAACAGGTTCGTGGTGCCGTGCCGCACATAGTCGTGGGTGCGCTTCTCGCTTGCTGCAAAGGCCACCGGCAGCATCGGCTGGGTCCGGTCCAGCGCCTGCACCTGCGTCTTTTCATCGACCGATAGCACCACCGCGCCACCGGGCGGGGCCAGGTACAGGCCGACCACATCGGCAACCTTCTCCGCGAACGCCGGGTCCTTCGAAATCTTGAAGGTGCCCGAGCGGTGCGGCTTCAGATTCTCCTCCCGCCAGACCCGGGCGATGTAATGCCAGGACACCGAGATGCCCTCGTGCCGCTTCAAGTGGTCGGCCAGCGTCCGCGTCGACCAATGCGACAGGCCGGAATCGACCGGCGGAGACATCCTCGTCAGCGCAATCACTCGCCCGCGTGTCTGCGGGGGCACCTGAACACGCCCGCCACCACGGCGTTTCTCTTCCAGCCCGGCCAGGCCCTGTTCGGCATAACGGGCCTTGCAACGGTCCACCGTCAAAGGCGCCACACCGGCAAGCTCCGCGATGTCCTTGCGCCGCCGCCCCTCGCCGGACCACAACACGATCCGTGCACGCAACGCCACATCAGCCGGAACATCACGCGAACCCGCCAACTCCCGCAACTCAGCCATCTGTTCAGAAGAGAGATCCATACCAGGATCAACGATCACAGGCGCCCCAGGTTCCACGACCAGGATCACGAGACACTAGCGCACGCCCCCTCGATCACCCCCGACGACTTCGCGGACGCCATCGCCGACGGCGAGCGTTTCCTGACCGACTCCCCCGGCACGCCCGGCTACGACGACTACCACCGTGTGCTGCTCGGCCGTCTCAAGATGGAGCCGACGGCCGAACTCCTCGCCGAACTACGGCGTGACGTCCATCCCTCGGTCTTCCTCGAACTGTTCCCGGACGTCCTCGGCACGCTCGATGAGTTGAAGCGGCGCGGGGTCCGGATGGCGGTGGTGTCTGACGCCTGGCCGAACCTGCCTGACCTGCACGAAGGGCTGAGTGTCCGGGACTACTTCGAGGTGTACGCGATCTCCGCGGAGCTCGGCTGCGAGAAGCCCGACCCGCGCATGTACCACCACGCGAGCGACGGACTCGGTCTTGAGCCGTCCCAGTGTCTGTTCGTTGACGACCTTCCGGATCTCGTGTCCGCGGCGATCGGGTTGGGGTACGAAGGACGAGCCCTGTGCCGGAAGTCTTCGACGACGCTTGTGCCGTCCATCACCTCTCTGACCGAGTTGCTGGACATCTTCTGACCGACCACCGGCCTTGGGCATTGCTGGGCGCCCGGGGGCGACAGACCGCGGCTCGCGGCCGGGTCAGTCTCCGAACGGCACACGTTGAGAGAACAAGCGCATGGAAGCCACACGCGCGGAAGCCAGGCGCGCTGCGGCCGAACGACGAATCGACCGCGGGCCGACGGCGCGTTGACGGGAATCGACACGGCCTCCCAGGTCACTGGCTGTCGACCGGAGCCATCTCGTCCACGATGTGTGGGTGTTGGGTGATCCACTGGCGCACGCCCTTCATCGGGTCGTCCGCGCCGGAGTCGTTGACCGCCTTGAGGAGCGAGTCCAAGCGCTGCACCGACATGTGGAAGCCACGCAGCCACGCGGCGACCCGGGGCCGCGCGGCGAGGAACTTCTCGCTGGCGACCGTGTGCAGGGAGTCGGGGGTGCCCCACAGGCCCTTCGGGTCGGTCAGTTCGGTGAGCTGGTACGTGCTCTGGGCCCAGTGCGGTTCCCACAGCACGACGGCCACCGGCTTGTGCCGGTTGACGTCGAGCCGCAGCTGGCTGAGCATCGACGCGGTCGAGCCCGAGACCACCTCGTACTCGTCGTCCAGGCCGTAGCCGGGCAGCACCTTCTGGGTGAGGAGCTGCATCTCGCCGGCGCTCGGCTCGATGCCGATGATCCTTCCGTCGAACGTCTTCGACTTCCCCTTGAGGTCCGCCATGGACTTCACGCCCTTCACGTAGGACGGCACGGCGATGTGCAGGGGGAGGTCGCCGCTCCACGCACCGAGGTCGGTGAGGTTCGCGCCGTACTGCTTCAGGTACTGCTCGTGGGTGGAGGGCAGCCAGGCGTCGGGGAAGAAGTCGAGGTTGTGCGTGGCCAGGCCGGCGAAGGCCGGCGCTGGCTCGCTGACGGGATCTTCGACCCGGTAGCCGCGGCGTTCCAGCACCGCCTTCCACAGGGTGGAGACGGCGACCGACTCGTCCCACTGGATCGTGCCGATCCTGATCGTGGCTCCCTTGCCGACGTTTCCGTTCGAGCCGGCGGCCCCGGAGGACGCGGACGAGCCGGAGTGCTTCGGCGCCCCCAAACCGCCCGTGAGCGTCTGCACGGCGAGCACCGCGAGCACCGCGCAGACCGCCACCCCGCCGACCGACCACGCCACCAGCCGAGCCCGGCGGCCACCCAGCGGGCCTCCCGGCACCTCAGGGCCGCCCGGAACGCCGACGGGTGACGGCGCGTAGGGCGGCGCGGCGAACGGTGGCGGGGTGGCGGGGCGTGCCGCCCAGGTGGCGTGGGCCGTGGCCGCGGAGGCTAGGTCTCCCGGGGACGTTCCCGGCGGGTTCTGGTCGACGGCCGTCGGGGACGGGTCCGGCGTCTTCGGGATCGTGTCCGGTATGCCGGGGGACGCGTCGGGCAGTGCCGCTACCTGCGCGGGCGCCTCCGGAGGCGTCGGCGCGGGCTCGGTCGTCTGGGCCGCCAGCAACTCGGGGAGCCACCATCCCTCGCCGCGGCTGAGGTCGGCGCCCGACGACGCGGCGATGTTCCGGCACTCGGCGACCACGGCGGCCGGTTCGGGTCGCTGGGCGGGGTCCTTGCTCAGGCACCGTTCGACGAGCGGACGCAGGGGTGCCGGGCAGTCCGTCAGGTCGGGCGTGTGCGAGACGATGCGGTAGAGCAGCGCGGGCCCGCTGCCCTCGCCGAACGGATGGCGTTCGGTGGCGGCGTAGAACATCACGAGGCCGAGCGCGAAGACGTCGACGGCGGGGCCTTCCGGCTCGCCCTCGGCCTGCTCGGGCGACATGTACGCAGGGGTGCCCAGGCGGACGTCCGTGCCGGTCAGGGCCGTGCTGTCGGCGGCGCGCGCGATGCCGAAGTCAATGACACGCGGGCCGTCGGCGCCCAGCAGCACATTGGACGGCTTCAGGTCGCGGTGGGTGATGCCGACGGCGTGGATGGACTGGAGTGCCTCGGCGATCCCCGCGGCGAGCATGAGCACACTGGTGAGCGGAAGCGGGCCGTGCTCACGGACGGCTCCCGCCAGGGTCGGCCCGGGTACGTGGGAACTGGCCAGCCAGAGCGGGTTCCCCACTGTGTCACTGTCGACGACGGCGACCGTGTAGGGGCTCTGGACCCGCTGGGCCGCCGCCACCTCCCGCGCGAAGCGGCGCCGGAACGTGGGGTCGTCGGCGAACTCCCGGCGGATCACCTTCAGCGCGACCGGGTGCCCGCCCGGTGTACTGGAGAGGTAGACGGTTCCCATGCCCCCGGACCCGAGCCGCCCGCGCAGCGAGTAGACAGAGACCTGCCGGGGATCTTCCGCACCCAACGGCTCAACCACGACGGTGTTCCTTCCTCCCCACTCCCCCAGGGAACGACGGGGGGAGGATCAGACAACCAACGTGCGACTCCCCCCTGCCCGAGCTGCCGTCCGATCAGCCTACCTACCACGTGTCGCGCGAGAGGGTGTGGTCTGCTCTGACCAGACCGCGGCCCGCCGCTGCACTCGCCGGCGCACGATTAGCCCCTCACGGACGGAAATCGCATGTCAGAGGCCTCGTGTCAGGGTCGACGGATGCTGCGCACTTGTCACCCCGACAAGGGGAAAGCGCAGGTCGGACGGGCTGTGCACGAAGTGTGGTCTGGTCACATGTGTGAGCACAGCGGGTCGAGACTGACGGTGTCGGCGCCCTGTTCCACCACGGGAGGCGATCATCATGCGCTCCGCTGCCGGCCGAGGGCGCGTCTACCGGCGCTGCGGCTGCTGCGACACCCACCACTACCGCCACCACCGCCAGCTCGGAGCCCGCTGCCCAAGCTCGCCACCAACCGTGACCACGGCACCTGGACCTTCGCCGTCGACCTGCCCGCACCAACAGGAAAACGCACCACCATCCGACGTGACGGCTTCACCACCGAGGACACCGCCCGAGCCGCACTGCGACAACTACTCGAAGAAGAAGCAGCCGGATTCAACGCCGATCCCCACCAGACCGTCGCCGACCACCTCACCACCTGGCTCGACACCCAAGACCTCGTCTCGGCCCTGGGCACGCTAAAGCTCGACGATCCCGCCCACCGCCACACCGCCACACCGCCGCGTTCGCCCGCAACCAGCTTGCCGACGGCCGCGGACGGGTGACCGTGCACCGGTGCTTGGCCACGCTCTCCAGCGCGCTGGGCGACGCTGTCCGCCAACACCGCCCACGCAAAACTGCTGATCACGCTGAACGAGCAGCTAACCAAGCTGAAAGGGCAAGTGAAGGCCCATTTTCGAGCGCACCCGGACGCTGAGATCTACCTCTCCATGCCCGGCATCGCTGAGGTCAACGGCGCCCGGGTCTCTGCCGAGTTCGGAGACGACCCCATGCGCTATCGCCCGCTGCTGCTGTTCCTGGACGTCGACTGACCTCTCCAGCCGTTCGGCGACGGCCCGCAGTACGAGCCAACCGTGACGTTCGTCAACGCCCGGTACCTGCACGACGTTGACCGGGCCATACTGATGCGATGAACCGCTATCTGCTCGACAACCGTCGCCCGGAGGCTGGCGAACGGTTCGCGGTGCTCGCCGAGATGTTCGACCCGTGGACCTTTCGTCACCTCGATGACCTGGGACTCGGTGAAGGATGGCGGTGCTGGGAGGTCGGTGCCGGCGGTGTCTCGGTGCCGCGCGGCCTGGCGGACCGCGTGGGGACCAGCGGCCGGGTACTGGCCACAGACATCGACGTGTCGTGGGCCGAGCCCGCGGCCGGCGGTGCGCTTGAGGTACGCCGGCACGACGTGATCTGCGACCCACCACCGGCGGAGACGTTCGACCTGGTCCACGCCCGACTGGTCCTGGTCCACCTGAAGGATCGCGCCGCCGCGATGCGCGTCATGATCGATGCGCTCCGGCCGGGCGGATGGCTGGTGATCGAGGACGGGGACCCAGCCCTGCAGCCACTCGCCTGCCCGGACGAACGCGGCCCCGACGAAGCACTGGCGAACCGGCTGCGCACCCGGATCCGAACGCTGATGGTCGAGCGCGGAGCGGACCTCGCATACGGTCGCACGCTGCCCCGGCTGCTGCGTGAGTCAGACCTGACGGACGTTGGCGCCGAGGCCTACTTCCCCATCGCCTCACGCGCGTGCACGGTCCTGGAGGCGGCCACGGTCCAGCACGTCCGCGACCAGCTCCTGGCCGCGGAACTGGCGACGCCCGAGGAGATCGAGACGCATCTCGCGAACCTCGCGCACGGCGACCTGGACCTCATGCTCGCACCGATGATCACCGCATGGGGCCGCAAGCCAGCCTGACACTCCGGACCACCGGCCACTCAGTACTGGTACATCGGTACTGATACAGATGCGAATCCAACTGCCGCCAATTCCGACGGACAGGTCTACCACTGGGTCCAGTCCCACCACTACGCACGCCGTCGAGGCCTACAACGCGCTGTCGGCTTGGGAAAACTGCGGCAACAGCTGACACCTCTGCGATCTGCTGCTGAGCCAGGAACACCGGTTGGGCAGCTACGCGGCCGATGGCGCCCATTTCCAGCCCCAGGACCCGCCAGGCCGCGCAACGTGGATGCAGGTCCACGCCGAGTCACTCGCGCCCGTGAGGCCGGATACAACAGCGCCCTCCGCCAAGCGCTCCGGCAATACGCCCAGAACGGCGGCCACCCAGTGACCATTCCCGTCGCGACAGGGAATACCGGGTATTACTTCCAAAAAGAAGAGACGAGAACTGGTTCTACGCTGTGGGCGGAGCGGACACCAACGTCACCGGCGCGGTCACAGTCACCCCCGGCCCCGACGGCAAGCCGAAGGTGTCACTGGACTGCCAGGCGAACGTCGGGGACCGGTACAACTGGGACGTCAATCAGGAAAAACAGTCGCGTCGATCCCGGACGAGAGAGCGCAGGTCGATGAAGTCTACGAGCGGACCTCCCACACCGTCCGCCCCGCCGGTACGTGGCACGCTCAAGCAATGGCTGCTGGCCCTGGCCATGCTGCTCGTCCTTGCCGCTGCAGGCGTAACGGCGTTGGTCCTGCTCACCAAACATACCGCTGGCAAGGGGGCCAGACAGGAAGCCACATGCTGCTGGGACGAACATGCTTCCCCTAACTCGGTCGGCGGCCGGATCGGCATCCGGACACCGGCCTCGGCGACGGACCAGCACGCGGGTGTGAAAAGGAACTCCCGCTACACGACCGCTGTCCTCGCCTTCACCCTGCCCACCAAGGACGCCCAGGCCTACCTGGGTCAGCTGATTCCCAAGGGCACCAGCATGGTCACTCCTGAAAGGCCTGACGGCACCGCCCCGCCGGAGCCCGACTCCACATTCCGGCACCTGGGTTTGCCGGAACCCTCCACCCCCGGGCCGCACTCGGACGTCAGCACAGTGAGTCTGTGCCCGAAGTCATTGGGCGGAGACTCACTTGACATAGCCCTCAAGCACTGCGTCGACATCTACCAGCGTCCGGGCCCGAGCGAGCAGACCTGGCTGTACTTCCGGTCGATGGTGGCCGGAGACTGACGGTCACATGTGCACCGCTACGCACCGAACCGCCTTTGTGCCGTTCGGAAACTCGTTGTCAAGGACGCGGAACGTTCGCTGGCAAGAGGGCGGGGGTTGGCTGCGGGCCTGTGGGGTTCCACAATTCGGGCGTGGCCCTGACCAGCGGGAGTCGAAGGAGTGTCGCCGGTCGGGCAGGATCGGGTTCGTGACCTTGCGTCTGCTCTACCTGCTCACCACTCGGCTGCTCAGCTGGCTCGTACTGCTCGCCCGCTCCTCCACATCCAAGGACGTCGAGCTGCTCGTGCTACGTCACGAGGTCTCAGTCCTGCGCCGCGGCACCCGAAGACCACGCCCGGGCTGAGCCGACCACGCGCTTCTCGCCGCACTGGTCCGAATCCCGCCGAAAAACCTGGTCCGGGACCAGGCCGGGCAGTTCACCGCTTCCCTCGACGCCGTCCTGGCCAGCACCAGCATCACGGCCGTCAAGATCCCTCCACGCAGCCCACGCACAAACACCTACGCAAAACGATTCGTGATCACCGTCCGCCCCGAAGTCACCGACCGCACACTCATCCTCGGCCAACGCCATCTGCGCACCGTACTGAACGAATACACCCACCACTACAACCACCCCGACCCGACCACCCCATCGCCAACCTCCACCAGAAACGGATCAAACGCCGCCCCATCCTCGGAGGACTGATCAACGAGTACAAGAGGACCGGATAAGTCCGCAGGTCAGCACAGCGACCCTATTTTGGAACCCCGCAAGGTTCTACGATCACAACGGTTGTCACATAAAACCAGGAGGCGACACACTGCGGGCCGGCCGTCAGACGAGGCAAAACTCGTTACCTTCAGGGTCTGCCATGACCACGTGATCCGGCTTGCCCTGCAACTTGTCCTCGCGGACCGCCGTCGCGCCCACAGCGATCAACCGCTCTACCGCCTCGACCACACGCGGCCAGCGCACCTCCCACGGTGTTTCACGGCCGCCACCGACTTGCACATCGATATGCAGCCGGTTCTTCACCACCTTTGTCTCCGGCACCTTCAGGAAGGACAAGGTGAGGCCTACGCCGTCCGGATCCGAGAGGTACGCCCCGTCATCCCATTCGCTCTCCGGAACCCCATGATGCGAGAACCACTCCTCCCAGCTCCCGAACCCCGCGGGCGGGGGCTTCTCCACATAGCCCAGTGTCAGCGCCCAGAACGCGGCCAACTTCGCCGGGTACGCGCAGTCGATCGTCACGCTCCACTTGGTCGCCATGAGCCCTCTCCAGTCAGAGGAACGGACTGTACCGCGCACCTCCGACACCCCCTGCCCGCCACCTCACGCGTGCCCCGTCGAGGCTTGACGGACGGCCTCGCGTATGGAACGAGGCCTTCAGCCCATGCGTGACGTGGCGCTCCTGCTCAGCGTCGCCGACCAGCTCACCATCCCACCCCAGTGGCTGGACCTGTCCCAGCCCTCGGCGCCGACGGCCTCACACTCGCCGAGGCACACCGGTCTCCAGCGCCTGGGCGGCCCTCAGAGCCACTACGCCCGCGCCACCGACATCGCCGTCACCACCACACAGCACCTGGCCGACAACCACACCACACCAGGACCTGAACGCCTCTCCATCCAGGGCAACCTCTACCACGCCACCGCCACCGCCACCGCCACCTACGCCGCGGCCAAACAAAGCGACCGGCACACCGCACACACGCTCATCACCCATCGAGTACGCACGCCACGTCGACGTCAAACACCTGCCCACCACCAAGCGCCGAGCCCGATATTGGATCGGCGTAGCCCGCGTCTTCGCAACCCGCGTGGGCGCCCTCACCTGACCTCACGATCGCGCGAGCAACCAACTCGCCCACCACAGCGCGGCTCCCCGAGCGGGCAAGGCATTCCACCAGCGCCCGCCCCGGCATGGGTTCTGGCTCAGTTTCTGGAAGCCGTTGGTGATCTTCATTCGACTCGGCGGAGATCACTAACAGGGATCTCTCGTGAGACGCCGCGCACGTCACCGAAAAATGGGCGGGCCGCGCACGGTGGTCCGTGCGCGGCCCGCCCCGGGTTCTTCGTCAGTCCCCGAGGTCGCTTATGAACTTGTCGGAGTACTCCAGTGGTGTCGTGCTGGGGACCGAGTTGCAGGTGGGGGACGCATACGAGGCGGAACAGGGCGTGTCCCGGTCCAGTGACCAGTGGTGCAGCCCGGCCAGGCCGTTGCTGACCGCGTACGACGTCAGTGTGTCCACGTCCGCGGCGGTGAAGGTCTCGCTGGTGGCGTCGTTCATGCCGATCATCGGCGTGACGGCGATCTTACTTGCCGGGACCCCGTAGGTGTGCTCGAAGTTCTTCACCGCCTGGATCGCCGACTGCGCCATCTCGCAGGTGCCGGAGGTAACGACACACACGCTGCTGGACGCGTTGCCGTAGTCCATGGTCATCAGGTTGATGACGTACTTCTTCAGGCTGGAGCCGAGCACTGCTTCGACGACCTCATTGCCGAGCGAGTTCACGCCGCCGTAGCTGCCGTCGGACGCTCCCAGCGTGGCGAGCGTGAACGAGAACTGCAGGTTCGGGTACTGCGCCTGTGCTCCCGCTGCCGCGGCGACCAGGTTCTGGATATCCGACGCGGACTGGCCGCCTTCGATGTCGAAGTCGATGCCGACCAGGTTCGGGCTGGCGTAGTGAGCGATGAACGATTCCATGCCCGCCGTCGAGCCGCATGTGAAGGTCCCGGCCGCGCCGCCGGTCGACACAACGTAATCCAGGTTGGCGGACTGGAGTTGTGGCACGTTCTCGCCGGCCCAGTTGGCGGCCGAGACACCACCCCAGTTCTCGCTGCCGCAGGTTCCGGTGGCGAACGCGACCGTGAGCGCGGGCAGCTTCGGGATGTACTGCGACACCAGGCTGCCGGAGCCCACCACCGGCAGGGCAGAGCCGGTCACGGCCGACTGCATCTGGTAGGTGTTCCAGTTCATGTTGATGGTGACGTCTTTGTACGGGCTGAAGAGCAGGCCGCTCACCGAACCCGTTCCGGTCCCGGTGCCTCCCCCTCCTCCTGGCCCCGATCCGCCGGTACACGCACCGTTGGACGTCCACGGTTGTCCGGAACCGCTTCCGCCGTTGCTGGTCGCCGGGTCGTTGCCCTGGGTCCAGTAGTTGGCGGTGTAATTGGTCCCGTTCTCGCTCGCCTGCTGGCCGCCGGTGTAGGCGGTGGTGGAATTCCACGCCGCGGCGCATGTGGTGTCTGCCTGCGCGGTGGGCGCTGCGGCCACCGCGAAGGCCGAGCCGCCGACTGTCAGCCCGAGCACTGAGCCGGCGATGAGAGCTTTGCGCAGAATCCGTCTTCCGACTCGCATGGACCCTCCAAGGGTGAGAGGAGCTGTTGCGATTGCGGCACCTCGCTGAGCCGACGGACCGGCAAGGTGACCACTTTGCACGTGGGGGAACGGAGTGGTCTTGACCACTCAAGCATGATTGGTCAAGACCAATTTGTACGGGCGGTGAACAGGCCGGTCAAGCCTTCAACAAAGTTGCATATGTAGTTTGGCTGGATCGAGTGGGTAATTTTTCAGCCACAGGTTCTCCGTAAAAGTCACGATCTTTCGTGAGGGGCCGTCGATGGAGTCGGTGGCTCTCTTGGTTGTGAATAGTTGAGTTTGGGCAGGTTGAGGGCCCGGATGTCGTCTCGCGTGGACGCCGGGTTCCACGGCTCCGGTCGGGCCGTTCTCTCGTGGGGACGGGTGAAATGGCTGGTCAGCCTGGATTGGGGAGGAGTGCGAGTCGTTCGAGGGCGATGATGATGTCACTGGTCCAGGGCCAGCGACGGGCAAGGCGGGGATCTGGCGGCGGCCGGTGGTGACCAGCTGGCCGGTTGCGGAGAACAGGCGGAATCGCAGGCGGCGCGGCTCCCAGAGCCGTGTCTGGCCGGTCAGGGCGACCGTAGGCATTCAGGCCAGCAGATCGAGTGGAATCTGGACAACCTCCAGCCAGACCTGGTTCTGGGCGGTGTCGCGCAGTGACAGATTTCGTGCGCCCGTTGCCCGGGCGGCTCGGATCCGGCCCGCCGCGCGGGCCCGCAGCCGGTGACGGAGTTCGAGTTCGGCGATCGGACGGGACGGTCAGGGGTGTTGGTGGCGAAGCAGGTCAACCTCATACCGTCGGCGTCGGTGAAGCGCAGTTGGGCGCAGGGGTGGTTGAGTCGGCCCGCAGCGCGGTGCCGGTGTCGCCACCGGTCCGTTTCTGCGGGCCACTCACCGAACCCGGCGTGCGCCGTTTCCACGCACCGGGCTCTCCACGGTCTCTGCCGTCAGGCGTGGTTGGCCAGAGTCCAGAGATTTGGGATCTTGTTGCCGCGGTACCGGTATCGCTCGCTTGGCTGTGGAGCTCGTTAATTCATCGTTGCTGGTCAAGAGCTTCCGGCCCCAGTTTCACCGTTCTGGGATCATCCCGAGATGATCGCCTCGCTCCTCTACAACGTGACCCGTCGACTGCTCTCGGTCCCAGCGCCGCCAAGAGCGGGATGTGAGCCTGTGTCCGGTTCGCCGTTGAGTTTGGATGAGGTGCAGTGATCAGTGGTTCGGGGCGTGGTCGATACCGGGTGCCGGGCGATGGGACTCAGCGGGCGAGAGCCGGCTCGGACGACGACCGCCACTCCCGCCTGATCAGCCCGTAGACCCACGAGTCAGAGACCTCGCCGTTGACTACACAGTCTTCCCGCAACGTCCCTTCACGCACGAAGCCGAGCTTCTCCAGCACGCGGGCAGATGCCACGTTGCGCGTATCGGTCTCAGCTTGGACGCGATTTAGGTCCAGCGTGTCGAATGCCCACCGCAGCACACCGCGCGCGGCCTCGGTCGCGTAACCGTGGCCCCACGCTGCATCGTCGAAGCAGTAGCCCAGCGACGCGCTGCGGTAGTCCGGATTCCACCTTGTCAGGCTGCACCAGCCGATGAACGCGCCATCAGAGAAACGATCGACGGCCAGCCGCGCCCCGGTGCCCTCCCGAGCCATCCGCCCGCAAGCCGTGATGAACTTCTCGGCGCGCACGCGTTCGCTCCACGGTGGCGCATCCCAGTAGCGCAGCACGTAGGCGCTGCTGTGTAGCGCGAAGAGGTCGTTCGCATCCGCGTCTTCGAAGGCGCGCAGTTGAAGGCGAGCGGTGTGCAACGAGGGGGTGAGCAGCGACGTCGTCATGTTCCCTCCCCTGATCGGTGGCCAATCAATCAGACATCCGATGCGGGTCGCTCGCAATGGGTTTTCTCGGCGGGCTGGCAGAACGACGTGAGTGGGCCGGCGGTGGGTTTGCCGGGTGGTTACGGTCGCAGCCTGGTGAACAGTCCCGGCTCCGTCTCATCGAGGATTCCGCGCCGGGTCAGGCGCTTCAGTTTGATGCGGCCGTTGCGGACGTTGTTGATGTTGTTCGGCACGAGGTCCAGGTCCATCGCCTCGCGCACGTTACTCGCCTGTAGCGGAGCGTCGGCATTCGGCGAACACGGCCATGATCTGTTGGTAGGCGGGGCCGTCCGGCAGGGCCGAAGTCGGTGTGGCCGGTGCCAGGAGTGTTCCGTCGAGCACTTCCAGGAGCGTCTTGCGGGTGATCGTGATGCGCTCGGCGGACTGGGCAAGTCCGTCCAGCAACGCGGTCAGCTGCGCGATCTGCTCGTGAGCGGCCTCCGCTTCCACAGCGATCTGCCGCTCGCGGACCTCCAGACGGGCCAGCAGGGCACCGAGGGTCTGCTGTGGGTCGCCGCCGCTCATGCGCCACGCCAGGACAGGGTGGAGGTGCCGGTCAGTCGACGGGTCATCACATCGCTTATCACCCAGTACATCCGGAACTCGGAACTGGCCGGGCGGTGCTCGTAGTCGCGGACCAAGCCTGCGGTGCATCCCTCACCTACAGGGATGGAACCACACGCGTGCGGACAGTCGGAGCAGGCGGCAGCGCAGTTCGCTCGTCCGCTCCGGTCGCGTTCAGCGGCCGGCAGGGCGGAAGGAAATGTGGCGCCACCCAGTGGAGCGTCACGCGTAGCTGACGATCACTATCACCGCCGTGCACTCGGCCAAGAGCTGTGTGAGGACCGCCACTCGTCGAACGCGCACCCCAGGTGCAGCCAGCGCGACGAGCCATGCCGCACCGCTCAGAGCGAGGCTCCATGTGAACAGCCACCCGGGTAGTGACGGGTCACACTCGTCTCCCCCGTACATCACGCACATCGACGCCCGGTCGGTGGCGAGGGTTAGTAACCCGACCACCAGTACCGCGGGTATGAGGAGAGCGCCGGACAGGTTGGCCCAGCGGCGGGTGTGGTCCGAGGTCGTGCTCGTGGCGGTGGATTTCGGAGGCTGGGCTGTTGCGTTCATGCCTTGAGTCAACGCTCACTGCTCTGCCGGCAACACTGGTCCGCGTACTCAACCAGATGCGCTGAAGTACCCAGACTACGCTGGGCCAGCAGGTGCTCTGGCTAAAGTCCACAGGTCAGCACAGCGACCCTATGGTGGAACCCCACAGGGCGGAAACTCATGATCCGCGGTCCACCACTCCTGACACACCGGATCTTCAGGTAGCCCATGCACCACTGCCGCCACGGCGCCCGGCACGTCGCCGCCCGGTTCCTGTCGTGAAACGGAAGGTTGCCGTGGACGGGAAGGGGGTACCACCCACACTCCGGACGTCTCGACCGGCCCATCTCCGACCACGCGCGCCGGTACGCGTGGGTGCGGCCGGGCGCACCGGCACGGCAGTCACGGCCGAGTCCGGTGCCGCGGGGCCCGGGGGCGGGAAGCGGAATGATCGAGTTAGCCAGTGTGATCAGGGATCTCCGCGAGGAGCTGGAAAGAGCAGTGGCCGCGGCGGAGGGCGCCGCGCTCCGGTTCGAACTGGAGACGGTCGAACTGGAGGTCTCCGTCGCCGTCGAGCGGTCCGGCGAGGCCGGCGCGCGGGCCCGGTTCTGGGTGCTGGAGGCGAACGCCGGCGCCGCCGCGGGGGCCACGTCCACACAGCGCCTCACCCTGGCTCTGCGGCCGACGCTCCGAGGGGCCGGCAGCCCGCCGTACGTGCGTGGCGCCGCCGCTCCGTATGAGCGGTGAGCTTCACCGACGGGGGCCGCCGCGCCACCGGACTTGACCCGCACCGCCTGGTGCAGATCGTCGTCACCCAGCGCACAGGTGAACGGTGGCGCGGCTCCGGATACCAGATGACCCGGACGGCGGTGTTGACTGCGGCGCACGTGGTGGGCGACGCGGAGTCGGTACTGCTGTGCGCCCTGCCCGCGGCGGGCGGCACGGCGGCGGACCGGGGGGTGTGGACGGACAGCGCGCCGGACGTCACCGTCATGGAGGCCCCGGGCCGGGTGGTGTGGGCCGACGACGAGCTGGACATCGCCGTGGTCGAGATCCTCCCGGCGGCCGGCCCGAGCGGCTGGCGGCCCGCGGACGTCCTTCCCGTGCGGTACGCCTCCGTCGCGGCGCCCGTGGACTGCGAGGTGCTCGGCTTCCCGCTGTTCAAGCTGCGCCCGGACACCGTGTCCCCGCACTGGCAGACGAAGAAGGCGGTCTGGTACCGCGACACCCACCACGCCCGCGGCACCACCACCCCCTGGTCGAACCTGATCGCCCGCGAGCTGGAGATCGCCCTCGACTCGCCGGGGCCCCGCGCCGAACCCGGACGCTCCCCCTGGGAAGGCATGTCCGGGGCCGTGGTGTGGAGCGGCGGGTGCGTCATCGGCGTCGTCACCCGGCACTACGACGAGGGCCTGCACCGGCTGACGGCGAGCAAGACAGAGCGCTGGTACCGCCTTCCGCCCGACCGGATCGACACCCTCCGAAGGCTGATAGGGCTGCCCACCCGCCCCGGCGGCCTCGTGCAACTGCCTCCGCCGAACCACCCGCCCGGCTGGGACGCGCCGCCGGAGCGGCCCGGCGCGGCGGACGCCCGCTCGGCGGCCAGGAGCCTCGCGCTCGCGGTGCGCGAGCAGTGGCGCGGCGAGGAGCAGCGGCAGCGGGCGACCAGCCGGTACCGCATCCAGGTGCGCTTCGACTGCACTCGGCGCAACGTGTTCGAGCACTGGGCCGGCATCCGCACACCGCTCGCGGACACCCTCGTGCCGCCCCGGGAACTCGCCGACCCGCTTCCGCTGGACGGCCGGCTCGACGAGATCGTGGACGTGTACCGGTCGGTGCCGTCCGGGCGGCTGGTGGTGCTGGGCGGCGTCGGCGCCGGCAAGACGGTCCTCGTCTCCCGCTTCGTCCTCAGCCTGCTGCACCAGCGCGCCCCGGGCGACCGGGTGCCCGTCGTCTTCCAGCTGGGCTCCTGGGACCCGTTGCGGCACTCGCTGAAGGAGTGGATGCGCGGCCGGCTGCTGCGCGACTACCCGTTCCTGGAGGCCCCCGTCGACGATGGGCGGAGCCAGGCGCTCGCGGTGCTCGACGAGGACCTGGTCCTGCCCGTCCTCGACGGCTTCGACGAGATCGGCACCGCCCTCCAGGCGAGAGCACTGCGGGAACTCAGCCGCACCGACCTCCCGCTGATGCTCACCAGCCGCCCCGACGAGTACGGCTGGGCGGCGCTCCGGGGCGTGCTCGCCCGGGCTGCCGTGATCGAGCTGGAGGCGCTGAAGGTCCCGGACTACGCCGACTACCTGCACTTCGCCAGCCGCCCGGTCCGCAGCGACGGCGAGCGCAGCACCGTGTGGGAGCCGGTGCTGCACCGGCTGAACGAGCAGCCGCGCAGCCGTGGCGCGGAGCAGCTCGCGCAGGCGCTGTCCTCACCGCTGATGGTCACCATGGCGCGCACCATCTACGACGGGACGTCCGGCCGGGACCCGCGGGACATGCTCGACGAGACGCGGTTCCACTCCGCCGGGGAGTTGGAGGAGCATCTGCTCGCCGCGTTCGTCCCCGCCGTCTACGAGAACGCCCGCCCGGGGCTGCCGGCGCGCCGCCGCCATCGCTGGACCCCGGAACTCGCGGAACTTTGGCTCGGTTTCCTCGCCGCCCACCTTGAAGGTCTCACCACGGAGGATCGGCGCTACCGCGACATCGCCTGGTGGGAGCTGGGCACCACCCTGCCCCGTTCCGTGCGCATTCTCGTGATCGGCTTTCTGGCAGCGCTGGCCTTCGGAGTGACCACGGGAATCGGGAACATTCCCGTGGATCTCGTCACCACCTCGCAGGGTGCCTCTTTCGCCGTGGTGCGCGGAATTCTCGTTGGATCACTGCACGGACTGGCGGTCGGTGTAGCTTTCGGCGCCGCGTACGGATACCTGTCCCGCAGTGGACCACCGGAGCCTTCCCGGGTCTCTGTCGGCCTTTTCCGGAGTGGCGGAAAGCGGCGCACGGCCGACGCGCCACGGTTTTGGATCGGATTCGGATTGGGCCTGTCGGCGGGCGTTGTGCTGGTGCTGCTCGACCGTGGGCCCGTCAGCTGGCTGGGCTACGCCGACGGGAACGACGGCGGACTCCAGGGAGCGTTCGTATTTCCATGCCTGCTCGGCGTCGGCTCCTGGCTGGCGCTCTCCGTCGCGCACTGGGCCCTGGCGCCGGTCGACCGCCGCTCCGTCACCAGCGTGTCCGGCTCCCTGGCCACCAACCGTGTGAACACCCTGTTCCACATGCTCGTCTGGATGCTGGTCATGGGAGTGCCCGCCGGGCTGGGGGCCAGCCTGCAGAGGGGACCGCTGTGGGGGGTTCTGGCCGGACTCGTCTTCGGCCTTGAGGCGGCTTTCGGAGGAGGGCTCGGATACGGGCTGAGCTTCACCGCCTGGGGGCAGTGGGTGGCGCTGGTGCGTATCTGGCTGCCGTTGCGCGGAAAGACTCCATGGGCCGTGATGGCGTTCCTTGAGGACGCCCTCGACCGCAACGTTCTGCGCCAGACCGGAGCCGTCTACCAATTCCGGCACGTGCGGCTTCAGGAACACCTGACTCACGCTTATCACGCGCACCACAAACTCGGCCAAAAACGCAACGCCTAGCGGAACCAAAGACGACGGTAATCGCGTCGTTGCCCCTATCGTGAGAAAACGGGGAGAGGCACGCCCGCACCGGCATCAGGGGAGGAACGAATGAAGTCGACTGTCAAAGTCGCCGCGACCGCGGGCATGGTGGCCGCGGTCGTCGGGATGGCGGGGGCGGGAAGCGCACAGGCTCAGTCCGTTTCCAGGACCCTGCCGTACTCCTGCAACCTGGGCCTTACCGTGGCCATCAAGGGAGTGGTCCACGCGCAGCTGCCTGACAGGGCCGAGGCAGGCAGGCTCACCGGGACGTCGACCATCAGCGTGGGGACGACGATCGACGCGCAGGAGGTGGGCCTGCTCCGCATGCTGAAGGTGGCGAGCGTCGAGGCCACCCTGGAGACCAGCGTCAAAGCCACCGAGGCGGGCGGCACGCGCAGCATTCCGCTGCGGCTCACGACCCAGGAGCACCTTCCGTCGTCCGGTCCGATGCATGTGACCGCGTCAGGCAGGGTGCCGGGACAGACTTTCGACACTCCGGGCACGGTCAGCCTGCACGCCGGGAACTTCACCGTGCATGCCACCGCGGCGAAGACGAACGGCAAGAAGATCAAGCACGTGAACGTGTCCTGCGTGCTGAAGACCAAGGACGACGTCCTGGCCTCCATCCAGGTGAAGGCCGCGGGAAGCGGAACGTCCGGCACCGACCCGTCCCCCGCGGCGCACCAGCAGACCGGTGGCGCGGGCAAGAACGGTGACGAACTGGCCGACACCGGGCAGTCCACCGCCTGGCTGCTTCCAGTGTCCGCAGGCGCAGCCGCGGCCGGTGCCGCCGCCGTCGGCACGGTATGGCTACGCCGTCGGCGCTCCGGCCAGGGCGCCTGACCCGACCGCCGGCGTTGTCATGTTGTTGAGAGCAAGGTTGCTCAGGCCGCACAGAGGTGACACGTTTCCGGCACCCACAGGCTCCGTTCTGCCACCAGCCACTCGGTGAGGTGTGGGACTCCTCACCCGCTGTCGCAATCCAGCACCGCTGATTGCTCGACGGACTCCTCAACGAATACCACGCGGGCTCGATCCAGTCACCTAACGGGCCCGCAGGAAAACCCCAGGCCAGTGGCCTGATTCGAGTTTCCAAACCCCTCACGTCTTTCCCTCAGAGAAACTTGGGGGTTGCCGCTATCAATACTTCTCTGCGATCTTATCGAACCGTCACAAAACTGACGGTAGGACCATCCTCTGAATTCAGGACGCTAACGTCGAAGACGCGGTCCGGGAACGATTCGTTCAGGCGCTGGCGCCAGGACACGGCAATCTCCTTTGCAAGGGCGAGTGCTGCGACCTCGGATGCGGGATCCGGGAATGTCGATGTACAGCCACAGCCGAAGCTGGTTCAAGGTGGCCTCGATCGCGCTGGTGTCGCCTCGCAACTGCTTGTGCCAGATACGGAAATTATCCGGCTTATACACCCGGTCCCACAGGACGCAGCCTTCGATTTCCACAAACCGCGGCATAAACACGCGTGCGAAGGCTGCCCACTCTCCCAGGCCCGCATGCTGGGAGAGGTAGTCCAGATAGTCGGTGTCGTCGCCAGCGCTTTCCGTCCATGTCTTTACGTCCGGGACGCTCATGGGATTCATCGGTTCTCTCACTACACACATCGAGGCCGAGTCGCACCGCCCGGGGCACGCCGGCCACGTTGCGGCCGGGCACGGGCTGGAGCTGGGACCCGTGAGCCCGGCGGGCCGCCGGGCTCACGGGGTCAGCCGACATGTCACACCTGGTCGATCACCCAGCGGGACCCCGTCCCGATGGTGGGCTGGAAGTTGACCTGAGATCCGACCACTCCGCTCCCGTTCAGGTAGTAGCTGCTCTGGACGTGCCTGATCGACTTCGGACTGCCGGACGTGGTCGTCCACTTCTGGTACGGGTCAGTACTGTCGCACGGGAGGGTGTAGACCTCCGCGCCGTTCCCGTCGAGGCACCCGTTCGTTGCCGGGTTGCGGAAGACACCGCCCTGGATCTGCCACACCTGCTTCGCGCTGCGGTCGCAGGTGCCGAGGACAACGATTCCCTGCTCCCCTGTTTTGGCGGTGACCTGGAGACAGGCGTTGCTGCTGTTGCCGTTGATCACCTCATAGTTGGTCACAGCCGCCGCCTGCGCCGAGGTCGCCGCGCCGACCATCACCGTCGAGCCGAGTGCGAGCGCCGCGCCCGCGCCGGCGAGTCGGATGAGACTTCCCTTGAGTTCCATGTCGATCCCCTCTCGTTCGGATTGCCGCCGTCTACGGTGAGGGGCGGCACAGCCTGGGTAGGGCGTTCTCGGTGGAGCCCGGATCCGCCGGGCTCCGCCGCCGGATGAACTACGTTTCTGGACTCCGATGTCCGGACGATTCCGGAGGGCGAGACGGGGAGGGCGGCGTACATGGGCGGAACGGACTCACCGCAAAGCTGGTTCGTCAACCGATTGCAGCGCCTGCGCACGTCCTCGGGGTCGCCCACCCAAGCGCAACTGCTGGCCTACGACGAGAAGAAGATCCTCTCCCGGTCGTCGCTGTCGGACCTGCTGGCCGGCAAGTTCACCAAGCCGCCCCCGTGGGAGCGGGTCGCGGCCTACGCGACCGCCTGCGTCCGCGCCGCGCACGCCGCTCGGATCGACCTCTCGCCCCAGGAAGAGATCGCGCGGCTGCGCGGCGACCACGCCACCCTCACCGACCTGCTGGGGGCCGCGTTCAGGGATGTCCGCACTCCGGCGGCACGTCCCAAGTGCTCGCGACCCCGCCCGGCGACGTACCGGCTGCCGCCACGCAACACCCACTTCACCGGTCGCGACGCCGCGTTGCGCGAGTTGCGGCACCGCCTCACCTCGGGCGACGACGGCGCGATGCAGGCCGTGCACGGGCTGGGCGGCGTCGGCAAGACGCAACTCGCGGTGGAGTACGCCTACCTCTACCGGTCGGAATACCGATACGTGGTGTTCGTGGACGCCGAGGATCCCGATCTGGTGGCGTCGCAGTTCGCGTCGCTGGCCAGGGAGCTGGGACTGGCGAAGGTGAGTTCCGAGCAGGTCGTCTCGCAGGTGTACGGCCGATTATTGGACCACACGCCTTGGCTGGTCATCTTCGACAACGGGGAAAGGCCCGGCACGCTCCTCGACGCGCTGCCGTCGGGTGACCTGGGGAGCGGCGGCCACATCATCGTCACGACCAGGCGCCGTGGCTGGTCGAGCAGGGCCGGCGTCATCGACCTGGAGGTGTTCACCCGCCGGGAGGCGGTGGAACTGCTGGCCCGGCGGGTGCGCGGCATGACCACAGCGAATGGCCGACCGGATCGCCGAGCAGTTGGGGGACCTGCCGCTGACGCTGGAGCAGGCGGCCGGGTATATGAACTACAACCGCACCGCACCCGCGGACTACCTGGCTCTGCTGTCCTCGCGGCTGGAGGACATGATCGCGCTCGGCGAGCTGGCGGACCGGCCGGCGGTGGTGGTTGCGACCCTGTGGCAGCTCAGCGTGCGCAAGCTGGAGGTCGAGCAGCCGCAAGCCAGGCAACTGCTGGAGCAGTGCGCCCTGCTGGCGCCGGAGCCGATCCCGCTGGACCTGTTCACCGGAAGGACCGAACCTCTGAACGCAGCTGCGGCCGACCCGGTGGCGTGGGACACGACGGTCGGTGCGCTGGCCGGTCTGGGGCTCGCCAGGCGCGAAGCCTCCTCCCTGGTGCTGCACCGGCTGGTGCAGGCAGCCGTCCGCGCCGCGATGCCGGCCGACGTACGCACCGACGCCCGGGTGCGGCTGTGCCGGGCGCTGCTCGCGGCGGTGCCGCACGACATCCACGGTGACCTGGACGCGCGGTCGCGATGGCAGCGACTGCTCCCGCACGCGCTCATGGTGACCAAGGACGAGCCGCCGGCCGAGTGCGCCGCGGAGACCGCGGAACTGCTGAGGCTGGCGTCGGAGTTCCTCCTGTCGATCGGGGACCCCTCGGTGGCGCTGTCCCTGTGCGAGCGTGCCGTCGCGATCGACGAGTCGCTCGAACACAGGGATGCGGAACTCGGCTTCGACCTGATCACCCTGGCGCAGATCCACCGGGACCGCGGCGCTCCGGAGCGGGCGGGTTCGACGGCGGAACGTGCCCTGCGCCTGCACGAGTCCTGCCTGTCGGCGGACAGTCCCGCCATCGCGACGGACCTGGCCACCCTGGCGCGCATCCGGCACATTCTCGGCGATCACCGGGCGGCGGTGCTCTTGGCCGAGCGCGCGCTGCGGATCGACGAGGCGGCGTACGGGCCGGACGACCCCGACGTCAGCTTCGACCTGATCGCACTGGCGGGCGTCCACCTCGCCCTGGACGATCATGCCGTGGCCGTGCCGCTGATCTCCCGGGCGCTACGCATCCGCGAGGCCAGCTACGCGCCGGACCACCTGTACATCGGATTCGCCCTGCTGCTCAAGGCCCGGGCTTTGCACGCGCTGAACGACCCCGCCGCAACGGGCCTCGCCCGCAGGGGCGCGCAGATCCTGAACACTCGGCTGGGCAAGACCCACCCCCAGACCGCCGACGCCTTCGCTCTGGCCGACGTGCTGGCGGGAACGGGCCTGAGATCGTGAACGCGGACAGCGGCAAGTGCATGGACGCGGCCTGGAGCCACGTCAACGGCACCATGTTGGTGCAGTACGACTGCTATGCCGGTACCACCCAGGAGTGGCACGGCTGAACCGTCGGGGGCGGGGGCGGTGTGCCGGACGGGGTCGAGTACAGCGACAGTGTTGACGCGCCGGAGGACCGGTGTGCCCGGCGTCGGCTTCTGCGCCGGTCCTCTCTCCCCTGCGGCAGTGCTTGATGACGGCCGGGTACCACCATCACCGTGGTCACACGAACGCCAGCACTCAGAAAGACTAGTTGACGGTGAAACAGGTCGGTGTCAGCATGTGCCCTGCTTTGCAGGGTTGCTTCGTAACGAGAGTTGGGGGCACCGTCCATGAGCGTGACCGAGGCGTCAGGCCGCACGCAGCCTCACACGAGGCGACGTTCTCACGGGTTTCGCACCGGCCTTGTTCGCGTGTGGGGCTTTCTCGCCGCGGCCGTCGCGGTGGCGCTGCTGGGCACTTCGACACAGGCACTCGCCACGCCGCAGGACGCCGCGGGAACCACACCGGCCGCCCTGCGCACCGCATCCGCCGCGGCAGCCAAGGACGGCCAGGCGTTCAGCAGCGCTCCGAGCCACGATGCCCTGGTCCGACTCATCGGTACCGACCGGGCGGGTGAGGTCAGTCTGAGGGCGCTGGACCGTGGTGACGGACCGGATCGGTTCGAGGTGGCGGCGCAGGGCGGCAGGCTCGTCGTCTCCGGGACGAGCCCGGCGGTCCAGCTCACCGGATTCGGCTGGTACTTGAACCATGTGGCGCACGCCGACGTGGCGATCACCGGCTCACAGCTGAACCTGCCTGCCGTCCTCCCGCTGCCGGACCAACCGATCCGGCACAGCTCCTCCGTCGACCGCCGGTTCGCTCTCAACGACACCAACCAGGGGTACGCGGGTGCCTACCTGAGCTGGCCCGAATGGCAGCACCGGATCGACGTGCTCGCCCTGCACGGTATCAACGAGGTCCTCGTCTACGAGGGCCAGGAAGCCGTCTACGAGCAGACCCTTGAGAGTTACGGCTACTCGGCGCAGGACGCGCGCGCGTGGATTCCGCAACCGGCCCACCAGTCCTGGTGGCTGCTGGAGAACATGTGCTGCAGCGGCAGCCCCATCTCCCAGCAGTTGATCGACCAGCGTGTCCAACTCGCGCAGAAGATGACCAAGCGCTTGAAGTCGCTCGGCATGACGCCGGTCCTGCCGGGTTACTTCGGGACCGTGCCGACGGACTTCGAACAGCGTAACCCCGGCGCCGACACCGTCCCCCAGGGCAGCTGGAACGGGCTTCAGCGGCCCGACTGGCTGGCCCCGACCGATCCGCTCTTCGCGAAGGTCTCGGCCACTTTCTACCAGGCACAGAGCAAACTCTTCGGCGACTCCACGATGTACAAGATGGACCTCATCCACGAGGGTGGGACGGCCGGCAGCGTCGACGTCGAGCAGGCCGCGAAGGCGGTGCAGCACGCATTGGACGCCGCACACCCGGGGGCGGTGTGGACCATCCTGGGCTGGGAGAAGAACCCGCTCCCCGAGGTGCTCCAGGCGATCGACAAGTCGAAGGTGTTCATCGTCGACGGCATGACCGACGAACCCACCGTCACCGACCGTGACAAGGATTTCGCCGGCACCTCATACGCTTTCGGTACGATCTGGAACTTCGGAGGCCACACAAACATCGGCGCCCGGCTGTCGGTGTGGAACCAGAAGTTCTACGAGATGCGAGACCGGCCGGGTTCGGCCATGAACGGCATTGCCCTGATGCCCGAGGCGATAGACAACAACCCCGCGGCCGTGTCCTTCTTCACCGACATGCCCTGGGAGCAGGGGCCCGTCGACTTCGACTCCTGGTTCGACGACTACGCCACCGCACGCTACGGCGGCGTTGACCCGCATGCACAGCAGGCGTGGCGCACCCTCGCCCACACCGCCTACAGCTGGCCGGCCGACAAGGACTCTCGGCACGTGACCGCGCTCTTCGACGACCAGCCCTCACTGGGCGACACCGGTCAGGCGCCGCTGCCGTACGACAGCGCAACCTTCGATCACGCCCTGGGTGAGCTGCTGCAGGTCGCACCGGGGCTGAGGAATTCTGAAGGCTACCGTTACGACCTGGTCGATGTCGCACGTCAGGTCCTCGCCAACCACAGCCGGCTGCTGCTCCCCCGGATCCGCGCCGCCTACGCGGCCAAGGACCAGGCGGCCTTCAGCAAACTGTCCACGCAGTGGCTCGACCAGATGCAGCTCTTGGACCGGCTGCTCGGCACCCAGAGCAGCTTCCTGCTCGGTGCCTGGCAGAAGCAGGCGACCAACCAGGCCGGCAACGCCACGGAGGCTGCCGCGCTCGACTACGACCTCAAGTCCCTCGTCACCTTCTGGCAGACCGGGGCCAACCTCCAGGACTACGCGAGGCGTGAGTTCAACGGGCTGGTCGGTGACTACTACCTCAAACGGTGGCAGCTGTACTTCGACACCCTGACGGCGTCGCTGCACACCGGTGAGCAGCCCGCGTCGATCGACTGGAAGGCCTTGGCCGAACAGTGGGCCCACGCTGGCACCGAGTACCCGGCAGCGCCGAAGGGCGACAGCTACCAAGAGGCGTCGAAGGTCGCTGACCTGGCGGCCGGTGACGTCCGGGTCAGCGTCGACCACAAGGGCCTGAAGCCCGGTGATACGGCCACGGTCACGGAAACCTTCACGAACACCAACGTCCTTCGGGCAACCGGCAAGCTTCGCCTGAGCCTCGACGCCCCTCAGGGGTTCGATGTCTCGGCCGCCACGCCGGCGTCCACGGAGTCGGTCCCGGCCGGCGAGAAGTTCACCGCCACCTGGACGCTGACCGCGCACAAGGACGCCGAACCGGGAGCCGTCGATACCTTGGCAGCGCGCGCGAGTTGGACCTCCGGCGCAGGCACCGATGAGGCGACGGACACCGCGAGAGTGCTGGTCGGGCAAGATACCGTGCCGGCCGGCTACCTGACGTGGGACAACGCCAATGCGACCTTCGCGCACCACGGCGACGACATCAGCATCGCCGGGGGCGGTGCGGACCTGTGGATGGACACGTCCCAGTACGCCACGGCGTACCTCCAGAAGGCGCTCACGGACGACTCGGCCATGACCACCGAGGTCACCTTCCAGGACGGCGCCTCCGCAGACAGTCGTGCCGGTCTCATGGTCGGCAACGACCTGTCCGCCCAGGGCACCGGCGGCTTCGCCAACATCGCCGTCACGCCGGGCCACGGGTGCGTGTTCAGCTGGGACTCGGACGGCAATGGCAGCCTCGACAGCTCTACGGAGGCGGGAGGTTTCACACCCGGCGTCTATGTCCGCCTCGCCAAGTCCGGCGACCACATCACCGGCTCCTGTAGCAGCGACCGCAGCAACTGGACGGTCGTTGGTACGGGCACCGTTCCCGGTGCGGCGGCAACCGAGGACGTCGGTCTGTTCAACACTGCCATGAACCGACTTACCGGGCAGGAGTCCATCGCGACTTTCAGCGGCGGAATCACGGCGGCGCCCGCGACATCCCGGGACTCTTCGAAGGACACTGTGCAGAGCCTGAACAAGCCGGTGACGGCGCTGGCCTCGGAGAGCGGTCACCCGCCGACCGCCGCCAACGACGGCAGCCGCGCGAACTCCCCTTACTGGGGCGGTCCGCTCACCCTCGGCAGCACCTGGTGGCAGGTCGACCTCGGCACAGTCGACGACGTATCGAAGATCAACGTGCGCACCTACGTCGACGGTACACGCAGCTACACCTACCGCGTCGAGGGCAGCGTCGACGGAAAGACGTGGTTCACCCTCGGCGGCACATCGGGCACCAGCCCTGCCACCGACGCCGGGGACACCACCAACACCGAGGCCAGCGCGCGGTACATCCGCATTGTCGGCCTCACCAACACCGCCAACGGCACCTTCCACCTGACGGAGGTGAGCGTGTACGGCACGCCGGTGAACCAGTAGATCAACACAATCTGAGATCACGCCCCACTTGCAGCGAGTCACCCGTCGTCCCTGGTCACAGGGCAAGGGCCGAGTTTCAGGACCCCACCCGGACCCGTCCTGATCTACTCGAAGCCGCAGCCAGGATTGGGCGCGTCCTCGGACACGGGAGCGCCCTGCGGCAGGACGTACAGCACATCCAGGATGACCGGCGTGGTCCCGAGGTTGCGCCCGATGTGGACCTCATCCGGCGGTTCCGCGATCGTGGTGCCTGTCGGGTACACACCGTTGGACCGGCAGGTGGAGTCGAAGTGGCTGAGTGTGCCCTGTTGGACGTAGCCGTAGACGCTACCGTCGTGGAAGTGCCAGCCGGTGCTCTGGCCCGGTGGCAAGGTAAGCGTCCGCAGGACGTAGTCCTTCCCGTCGATAGTCGTCCGGGAAATGATGGTGCCCGTGACACCCGGTCCGGCCGGGGTGGCGAAGGCCGTCCCCGTCCCGAGGGACAGACCGAGCACGGCCGCCGTGACCAGCCCCACTCGCAACAGTTTTCTCCGCATGCTGTTCTGCCTATCCGGTGGTGTGAGGGCTTCCATCCGTGGTGACGAGGGCGCCGTCGACGCGGCGGGAGAGTAACCGCCGTATGACGCTGAGCAAGCATGACACGCATATACGCAACGTTCGGTCTCCCAGGCGCAGAACACGCCAAATCCTCCTGGCGATCCGAGACAGGCGCCACCCTCTCGATGCTGGCCGATACCTTCCCCGCCGCGGGGTGAAGCGGAGTGCTTCCCGGACCAGGAGGTGCCCAAAGGCGCAGCGGAGGCGTTCGCCGACGGGTTCGGGCGGGGTCCACGCGTGGAATGGGGTTCCTTTCTGTATGTACGCGTGGTCCCGAGGACTGTGCGCGCTTGGCGCGGCGAGCCGGGACTGCGCGGGAGAGCCATCGTGCGCGACGGATTGCGGCTTGGATAACGGCCATCCCTCTACGCCTGCCGAGAACATCCATGCACCTCGGCCACCCCTGGGATCCATCGACGAGCGACCGCACCCAGGACGCCTCAAGGGATACAGAAAGTTTCGGAAGATCGTCCGACATGGCAAAGGTCCGAGCGCCCCGTCACTGGACCCCTCACACTTCTGGCCGTGTTCATCACAGACTCCGACCGGCATACTCGATCATGGTCGAAGCCGACCGTCGATCACGATCTTCGCACCATACTGGCTGGCCAGTCGCCTTCCCGTCCATGGGTCAGCCGCCCTTTCCGGTTCCAAGAGCCACTGAGCCGACGCGCGTTGACAGCGTCGCCCGCTCTGCACCTCCACGGAAAAAGCGTTCGAAACTTCATCGGTCGCGGGTGTCGTTTTTTGCGCCCGAGGCATTGACGCCGCCCGTCTACATCCTTAGCTTCAGTTCAATACGGTGACCATCGTTCAGCACCTCGAACACCGCTCCTGATGGCGCACCCGTGAGCAAACCCGCAGACAAGCTGGAGGTCCAGCCTTTACGCATCACATGACATGACTACGCCCATGTCCACGTTTCCGATGACGGGGTCCGATCTCACCCTCATTCCCGTCCACAGCCGAATCGGACGGAAACAGACGGCACTCCTGTACCGCAGTCCCCGCATCAGGGCCGAATCCGGCAGATTCGGAGCGATCAAGGCAAGGAACAGTCGAGACCGCAACGGCGGGCCGCACTCGGCCTGGCTCTTGGGAGTTCCTTCCACGGACCGACCTGGAGAGGAAGCACTCCCTTACGATGCTCGGCGCCACTCGCCCAGCGTTTGGCTGCAGAGCACGTCGTGCTTCGGAGTACCACCCGGGCGCGGCCCCCGCCAAGGGGCCAGGACAGCACACCAGACACAGGCCACACCTGCTCGGGCACCCTCCGAAACTCTTGGAGGAACGCCACAGCCAGGTGCGATGAAGTGATCCGGCGTTCGACCGACGGACACCGGAACAGCGCAGATCAACGCCCAACGTTCAAGAGGAGGAACTATGACGCCACGTCGAGACAAGCCCGTCATCGCAGGTCAGGGATCGCCAAGCCGGAGGTCCGTTCTGGCGACGATGAGTGCCCTGCCGATTCTCGCGGCCGCGACGCCTGCCGTAGCAGCGACTGGCGCACCATCCGCAGCAGATGCGACTGTGATCGTCGATCCGTCGGCCGTACGGCAGACGATTCGAGGCTTCGGCGGCATGAACCACGCGGTCTGGATCAGCGACCTGACAGCTGACCAGAGAGACACGGCATTCGGCAACGGCGCGGGGCAACTGGGATTCTCCATCCTGCGCATCCACGTCGACGAGGACCAGGCGAACTGGAGCAGGAGCTGGCGACGGCGCAGCGTGCGGTCGCGCTCGGGGCGATCGTCTTCGCATCGCCGTGGAATCCCCCCGCCAGCATGACCGAGACCGTCATCCGGCAGCCAGACCAACGCGAAGCGCCTGCAGGACGGCTCGTACGGCGCCTACGCCCAGCACCTGAACGACTTCACCACGTACATGAGCAACAACGGCGTCAACCTGTACGCCATCTCGGTGCAGAACGAGCCCGACTACGCGACCGACTGGACGTGGTGGACGTCCACCGAGATAGTCAACTTCCTGAAGGACAACGCCGGCTCGATCAGCACCAAGGTCATCGCGCCGGAGTCGTTCCAGTACGTGAAGTCCATGTCGGACCCGATTCTCAACGACTCCGCGGCACTCGCCAACATGGACATCATCGGGGCTCACCTCTACGGCACGTCATACGGGAACTTCCCCTACCCCCTCTTCCAGCAGAAGGGCGCGGGCAAAGAACTCTGGATGACCGAGGTCTACTACCCCAACAGCACCAATTCGGCGGACGCCTGGCCCGAGGCGCTCGACGTGGGTGAGCACATCCACCACGCCATGGTGGACGCCGAGTTCCAGGCGTACGTGTGGTGGTACATCCGGCGCAGCTACGGCCCCATGCGGGAGGACGGGCAGATCAGCAAGCGCGGCGCCATCATGGCGCAGTTCGCGAGGTTCGTCCGCCCCGGATACGTGCGGATCGACGCGACCGCGAACCCGGCGTCGAACGTCTACGTCTCGGCGTACAGGGGCAGGCAACACCGAGATCGTCATCGTCGCCGTCAACAAGAACACCTCGTCGGTGAGCCAGCAGTTCACCCTGTCGAACACCACGGCGTCCGGCAGCGTCTCGAACTGGCTGACCGACGCCAGCAGGAACGTCGCGTCCCAGGCCGCGCTCAGCATGTCGAACGGCTCCTTCACCGTCACCCTTCCCGCTCAGAGCGTGACGACCTTCGTGGCCACGTAAAGCACACCTCTGGTCATTCCCGTGGAGAGAGCACGGACCGACGCCGCTGCCCGGCAACTCTTGCGGGCAGTGAGCTCGGTCTCCTTGTACGCCGGCCGGAACTTCATTATTTTTCCACCGACTACGGAAAACAGAGCCACTCGTTTGACAGTCCCGACCGCCCGGCCTGACCACCGGCCGTGCTTGGTCCGACTGGCTACGGAGTTGAGTCGGCGGTCATGATCCCGTAGTAGCGTCGAGGTTTTGGATGGTTGCGGTGCCGTTGAAGACGTTGGCGCCGTAGTGGCCGCTGGTGTAGGTGGTGTCTGTGGCGTCGATGACGGGTGTGGTGTCGTCGTCGAGCCAGACACGGATACGGGAACCGTTGGTCTCCACCGTGAGGTGGTAGGTGCGGCCAGGAGTGACGGGAGTGGTGTAGGTCGCGATGTCCCGGCCCGGACGCCAGAGCTTGACCAGACCGTCGGTGTCGATGTTCGCGGTGTAGCCCTCGCCAGTGTCCGTGGCACGGAAGGTCAGGCCGGCGGCGGTGCCGTTGAGGACGGTGAGGTCGCCCTGGTAGGTGAAGTCGGTGCCTTGGGCATCGCTGAGGTAGAAGGCGTCTTGTGCCGAGGCGGCGTGGAGGCCGTTTGGAGTGGTGGTCCAGGTGCCTCCGTGGGGGGTCCAGGGCCCGGCGGGGAAGGTGGTGAAGCCGTCGGGGCCGGTGTTGAGGTTTTGGATGGTTGCGGAGCCGTTGAAGACATTGGTGCCGAAGTGGCCGCTGGTGTAGGTGGTGTCTGTGGCGTCGATGACGGGTGTGGTGTCGTGGTCGAGCCAGACACGGATACGGGAACCGTTGGTCTCCACCGTGAGGTGGTAGGTGCGGCCAGGAGTGATGGAAGTGGTGTAGGTCGCGATGTCCCGGCCCGGACGCCAGAGCTTGACCAGACCGTCGGTGTCGATGTTCGCGGTGTAGCCCTCGCCAGTGTCCGTGGCACGGAAGGTCAGGCCGGCGGCGTGGGCGTCTTCGAGGGTGATGTCGCCTTGGTACACCGCGTCGGCAGCGGAGTCTGCATTGAGGTAGAAGCCGTTGCCGTCGGTGGTGCCGCGTTTCCCGCCGCTGGTGTCGGTCCACGTGCCGCCGGCCGGGTGCCAGGAGCCTTTGAGGTTGCTGAGCAGGGTTGACTCTCCGGCGCCCCACGCCGGGTCGAGCCGGTGGAAGGTGACGTCGTCCAGTTTCACCTCTCCGCCAGTGGCGAAGAGGCGGATGTTCTGGCTGGCGGGGGCAGAGTTGAAGTCGACGTTGTCGGAGAGTGAGAACAGCCCGTCGTTGCCGAAGATCTCCAACTGTCCGCGGTCCACGAGGAGACGGATGGTGATCTTGCCATCCTGAGGTTGCAGTGGTTTGCCGTAGAGGGTGTGAGCGGTGTTGTCGTAGGCGACGGTGCGGTCGGCGCTGCCGTCGGACCGGGCGTGCAGGTCGAATCCGAACCGTGTCGCGGTGGCGCCCTGGACGTCGAACTGGGCGGTGATCTCGTAGGTGTCGGCAGTGGTGCCGTCGAAGAGATTGCTGCTTGAGGGACTGATCACCTGGTTCGTCCACACCTTGGTGCTGGAGCGCAGAGAGTCGATCTCAGTGACGGGAGTGCGGGTGATGCGGGGGCCGTCGGGGGTGCTGACCAGGTTCAGGGTGGCAGGGAAGGTGGCGTTGCCGGTCCAGGTGCTGCCGTGGTTGCCGCCCTGCCAGGCCATCTGCACAGTGCGGCCATCCGGGGTGCCGGTGAAGGTCTCGGCCGCGTAGAAGGGCCCTCCCGCGCCGGTGGCACCCAGGTCCATCTGTTGCGGCGTGGTCCAGTCGGTGTGGAACGTCGTGCCGTCAAAGGAGCCGACGACGTACTGGCTCGATGCCGAGGTCAGCACCCAGCGCTGCTGGTCGCCCTGGCCGTCCAGCGGCAGTGGGAACAGATCGGGGCATTCGAAGAGCCAGGACGCTTGGTAGCGGCTGGCCAGGGCCCATTTCAGAAGGTTGGGCGAGGTGTAGATGCTGACGCCGTTTCCACCCTGATTGGACCAGACGACCATGACCCAGCGCTGTCGGGCCGCGTCCCAGATCACCTTCGGATCGCGACTGTCGTCGGGGATCTCGATCTGCTTGCGGCCGTTGTCGTAGGCCTGGAACGTCTGCCCGTTGTCGTTGCTGTAGAAGATGCTGACGCCGTCGGTGCCGGAGAAGACCACGATCGGATCGAGCGCTCCGGTCTTCAGGCCGGAGGTATTGGTCCGGTCGACCACGCCGCCGCCCGACCAGAGGTCGCCGGGGTGCACGCCCGGTTCCAGGGCGATCGGTTTCTGTGTCCAGTGCACCAGATCGGGGCTGGTGGCGTGGCCCCAGTGCATGGTGTCCCAGGCCAGGCCATGGGGGTTGTGCTGGTAGAAGAAGTGGTAGAGGCCGTTTGCGTACACCAGCCCGGTGGGGTCGTTCATCCAGCCGGAGCGTGAGCTGAAGTGAAACTGCCCTCGCAGCGGCTCCTGGTAGCTGGTGGGCGGGTAGGGGAACTCGGGGTATTCCCATGCGGTTCCGGCCGTCGCGGGGGTGCCCGGCAGCAGAACGGCCAGCATGGTGCCCAGGGCCAGAAGCAGTGCACGAATCCTGCGACGCATGGGAGTTACCCACCTTCCGCGCGGGTGTGTCAACGTTGGCACTCGGCGGTTGTGATGATGGGCGCATGCGCAGCGGGCGTCAACGCCTGGGGACACGATCGCCCGTCTCGCGCGAAAACCCCGATTTGTGCCGCTGGTCAGGCCGTTCACTCGGGCGGCGTCAGGCCGCTTGCCTGTATTCATTGACCATGCCCGCCGAGTAGTTCGGTGCGTCGGATGCGGCTGGGACTGCTGCAGGGTTGGGTGACGCCTGACCTGGTTTGCTGAGAGGCGGCCCGGAAGGGACGCGCTCTCACACCTGGCGGAGTTGGACGAGGAGGTCGATCCTGTCCAGCTCCTGCACGACGCGCCGGCCTGCAAGCCCCAGCCGTATCACCTGACCTGGGCGATTGCGTTCATTCGAGGAGCACGTGGTGCGGTCCTCACGGCCTCGATGTCCTCGGCCGTGAAGACCGCGTCGAAGGAGTCGGTGTACTTCGCGTCCCGGTCGCGGACCAGGAAACGAGGCGAACCGACCCGTGCGCCCAACTCGACAGCAAGGCTTCTCGCCTGCTGCATCGTCCAGGACTTGGTGGGATGCGTGGTCACTCCGGCGATGTGCAGTCGGCGTGTGCTGTGCTCAAGGAACACCAGCGCGTACACCCGGCGCAGGTCGGCCAGGTCGATGTGCACGAAATCGCAGGCGATGAGGCCCTGGGCTGCGTGCGGATGGTCTACCTGCTCGCCCCGCGGACGTTCGCGTGGCTCGCTCTGGTGTGCTGGTCTACCGCGTCGAAGAACACCGAGGCGTCGTACAAGGGTTCCTGGTTCCCGGAGGAGAAGGGCCCGAACCGAAGAGCCCCAGCCATAGCCGATCCACCGCGCCGTGCTCCAAAAAGCCTTGTCACGTCGGTCTCCACGGTCAACCCTCCCGCATGAGCGACAACCACGAAGATCACCCCGCGCCAAGGTCGCCGGCTCAAGTTGACCATGCCGATGGAACACCTCGTCGGGGGCGGCCGTGTGCAGGTGAGGCGGCGCTCAAGAGGATGCCGATGGGTTCGCCGGCGAGGAGGTGCGGTGGCGGGTGGCAGGGCGATCATCCATGGTCCGGGCAGGTCTTGCGGTAGGGCACTTCGGGAAGGTACGTCTTCCAGTCGCTTCGGGACAACGAGGCTCCGGCGCGTGCGCATGCGGTGGCGGCGATGTGCTCGGGAGCGATCACGTACTTCTGCCAGGGCACGTGCCCGCCTGCCGCATAGACGGCGGTGTCATCCGGGCTGAAGGCGACGGACAGGATTCCGTCTCCGGCTGTGGGCAGGGACGAGCCGAGCAGCTGGCGAGAGGGCACGTCCCAGAGTTGGATGGTGCCCTGGGAGCCGGCTACGGCCAACGTGGTGCCGTCGTGCGAGAACGCCAGCGCGGTCACGGCTTCCTTGTTGTCCTGGCGGCTACTGAAGCTGCCGGTCAGCACTCCCAGTTGTTGGTGCAAATCGCCGTCCCACAGGCTGATGCGTCCGTCTCCGTTGTCGGCGGCCACGTATTTTCCGTCAGGGCTGAAGGTGGCTACGTCTGCGTATCCCAGCTCGTTATGGTTCTGCTTGCCGGAGGGCAGTTCGAGAGCGTTTGCATTGTTGGTCAGCAGCAGTTTTCCATCGGGCCGGAAGATTTCAAGTCCAGTGAGACGGTCGTGTCGCTATGCGGTTTGCGGTGCGGGTTCCCTGCGCTTGGCCGGGTCGTTGATCCATGCTGTCTGGGGTATCTCGGGTGGTCTGGGGCGGCGGCCGAAGCGTTCGGGGTGGCGGGCGTATGCCTCGGCGAGGGTGACGGCGCGCTGGTCGCGGACTTCCTCGGCGGTCCCGAAATGGACGGATGCGGGTGTGTGCCAGCCGATACCCGAGTGCCGGTGCTCATGGTTGTAGTACGCGATGAACGCGTCGAACCACTCGCGGGCGTGAGCCAGCGAATCGAACCGTTCGGGATAGTCCGACATGTACTTCGTGGTCTTGAACTGGGCCTCGCTGTAAGGGTTGTCGTTGGAGACCTTCGGCCTTGAGTGCGACCGCGTCACGCCCAGGTCGATCAGCAGTTGGGAGACTTTCTTCGACGTCATCGAGGTGCCGCGGTCCGCGTGCACGGTCTCGGGCACGATGCCGTTGCGGGCAATGCTCTCGCGGATCAACTCCTCGGCCCGCACCGCCGATTCAGCTCGCTCGACGGTGTGGCCGACGATGTACCGGCTGAAGATGTCGATGATCACGTAGGCGTGATACCAGACGCCCTTGACCGGTCCGGCCGCCTTGGTGATGTCCCAGGTGAACACCTGCGAGGGCCCGGTGGCGACCAGCTCGGGCACCGCCCTGGCGGGATGGGTGGCCTGCCGTCGGCGCTCACCGGACTGATCCTGCTCGCGCAGGATCCGGTACATCGTCGAGACGGAGCAGTGATAGCGCCCGGCATCCAGCTCGCGGGCCCAGATCTGCGCGGGCGCCAGCTCGGCGTACTCGTCGCCGTTCATCAAATCGAGTACCGCAGCGCGCTCTTCGGCCGTCAGTGCCGACGGCTGCACCTGCGGTGCACGTGTTCTGCGTGGTGGCGGGGGCCGAAGCCGGCGGTAGTGCGTGGCGCGGGAGCGGCCGGTCAGCCGACAGGCGGCCGTGATGCCCAGCTGAGTCCCGACGCCGATAAACGCCTCGTCCACGACAGGGTCGGCGGCAGGCTTCAGTCCGCGCTCTCGGAGATCATTTCCAAGAGCGCGGAAGCTTTTCCCATCACCTCGAGTGCGGCCTTGTTCCGGGCCAGGTCCTTCTGCAGCCGCTCCACCTGCTGCCGCAGCCTCTCGTTCTCCACCTCCGCGGCGGACTTCTTCGCGCGGGCCGGGCTGGTCCGGCGGTCGATCAGGTTTTCCAGGGCCCCGGCGTCCCGCGCGGCCCGCCATTCCTTGACATGGGAGTGGTAGAGCCGTTCCCGGCGCAGGACCGCGCCCTTCTCGTTCCTGGGTGCGGCGTCGTACTCGGCGACGATCCGCAGTTTGTACTCCGAGGTGAAAGTGCGGCGCTTCGGTCTCGGTGCCGGGTCGGATCCGACGGACTCTGTGCTGGGCATAAGGGACGGTTCTCCTGTCGTGCCCTCTCAGGCTAACCCCGCAGAACGGGATGTCTCACCCAAGGCTGACAGAGAGGGGGCCGGAGAGCTACGAGATCACCACCTGCGATTCTGAAAAGGGTTCCGTTTCTGGGATAGCGCACGGAACGCTGCGACGACGGGTCACGCACGGTGCGGATGGTGATTTCTTTGCGGGACATCTGCGCAGTCAACAGGTGTTTACCGCTTAGGTCCAGCAGCATTCCCGTAAGGCGATCATATGAGGCAGGGCCGACGACGTGGAACCTGTTGATCGGCTGATTCAGGACCGTGTCCCATGTATAGATTGTTTCACGGGTGCGGCTATCCGGGGCGCCGCCTATCCCGTAAGCGAAGGTTCTCCCGTCCTGGCTCAGCGACATGAGATCGACCGGCTCATAGCCTCGATTCTTCGGTGGGTTTGGTCGTTGAGTGGTGGTGGTTGCCCGTAATGTCCCTCGCCGTGTGAGGGCGGGCCGTCGCGTGTGCTGCGGGGTGCGCCGGGTTCCACGGGCCCGGAGGCTGCTGGCCTTCCTCCTCTCGGTGTGTGTTGGGGAGAGGCTGGTCGTCAGGTGGCGGCCGTCAGGTTGTTGATCCGCTTCCAGCTGGTCGTGAATGTCTGGGCCCAGGGCCAGGTCCGTTCGATGCGCAGGTGGTGGCGGCGTGCGTGGTGGGCGAGGCGGGCGGGCAGGTGGTAGAGGCGGAAGCGCATCGTGTCCGGCTCGGCGTCGGCGAGGTCCGCTTGGTCGTGGAGGGTCAGCAGCCGCAGCCAGGCGTCGAGATCGGCGGCGAGGTTCGCGGTGAGCATCCAGCTCGCGTTCGTTTGCCAGGACTTGGACGGCAGGTTCGCCAGCCCCATCGCCTTGTTGGTGCGCACGCGGTCTTCGACCTCGGCGTGATCGCGGTGAAGGACGTCGAGGAACTGCACCTGGTGGGTGCCGGCGATGTGGCTCATGTGCCGGATGTTTGTTGCGGTGATCGAGTAGCGCCAGCCGGTCTTCTGCTCGAACGCGGTCAGCTTCCCCAGGTGGCGGCGGGAGGGCTTGACGCGGCGGACGATCAGCCGCATGCCTTTGGGCCAGCCCTCACGAGTGCTCAGTCCGGTCAACTCGGCGACGAAGTAGCCCTCTTGGACCTCGCCGTCCTGTCGCAGGGAGGTTTCCCAGGCGGCTTCGGGGAGGCGGGCGATGGCGCGTTCGTCCTCGGGCGTGATCGTCCAGCCGACGGTGTAGCGGACCGTGCGCCGCGTGGTGTTCAGCGCCTGAAGGCGTTTGAGCAGGCCGTGTGTGGCACCGGCGCCGTCGACCCGCACCAGGATCTTGGCCTGGGAGGAGCAGGGTATCTGCGCGAGTGCGGCATCCAGCACCCGCAGGTGATCGGCGACGGTGTTCGCGCCGGCGTTGCCTTCCCTCAGTTCCATCGCCAGGCACTCGTCGGTGTTGGCCAGCCATGCGGCCAATGGGTGGAAGCCGAAGGTGCCCTTGAACGTGCCGGCGGCGCCGTGTTTCCTGGAGGCCGCGGTGATGACCGTGGCGTCCATGTCGAGCACGATCCAGCCCTTCAGATGCCGCCCCGCGACGGTCAGATACGGGAAGCCGCCGGGCCGCAGGTGCAGCAGCGTCCAGACGTGGCGACGCACCCGCTGTCGTACCTTCGCGATCTGTGCGCGCCTCGTCTCGTCCGTCGTGGACAGCAGCCGGTGCAACGTGGAGTCCGACACTGCTGGTCCGAACAGGAGGCCGTGGTGGAGCTGGAGTTGCTCGGCCTCCAGCAGATTCGTGGCGCCGAGCGCGATCGCGACGACGAGGCCGACGAGCGCGGTGGCCCGGTCCCGCCACGACGAGGTCGTGCCCGATGGAAGCACTCCCGCCAGTGCGTCGGTCAGGCCGACGCGGTCGGCGAGCCTGCGCAACAGCACCGCCCCGGCATGCCCGACCAGCCCTTTCCCGTCAGCCGTCACAGACAGACCGCGGTCCCACCCTGTACGCTCACTCACCAGAAAGGTGCCCTGACTCCTGTGCCGGATTCGATCTAGACACTCGCATCCTTGCAGGTCGGCGGCACCTTTCTGCTGTCAGGGCGTCAGATCGACCAATTCCGCTGAAGAGCCGGGGTTAGCCTCGTCGTTTCGGTTGAGATGAGACCGGAAGCGGGGAGGGAATACGAAAGTGCCTTCTGAGCTGGGACGATGAACCTTGTCGAGGGGTTCTGTCGGTCCAAGCGGAAGGCACTTTCTGCGTGCAGGGTATCGGTTCGCGTCCCAGGCTCCACGTCTCCGCCGACGGTTCGGGGGTGGTCGGGCACGCTGGGGCACGTTTGCTGGCGGATCTCGCCGAGGCCACCGGTCTGGCCACCGCGTACTCCACTGCGCTCAGGCCGCTGCGACCGCGGGGCACCGGGCATGACCCAGGCCGGATCGCCACCGATCTCGCGGTGATGCTCGCCGACGGCGGTGAGGCGATCGCGGATCTGGCCGTGCTGCGGGACCAGGGCAAGGTGTTCGGACCGGTCGCCTCCACGCCCACCGCCTGGCGGTTGCTCGCCGACACCGACGGGGAAGTACTCGCTTCGCTGCGGGCGGCCCGCGCTTCAGCCTGGGAAGTCGCCTGGCTGCAGGCCGCTGAGACAGGCGAGGGCATACCCGCTGTCCGGGCCGGCGGACGAGAACTTCCCGGCCTGGTCCTGGACCTCGACGCCACGCTGATCACCTGCCACTCGGAGAAGGAACACGCCGCACCTACCTATAAAGGCGGCTTCGGGTTCCACCCGCTGCTGTGTTTCCTCGCGAACACCGGCGAGGCCATGTCCGCCAGGCTGCGGCCCGGCAACTCCGGAGCCAACACCGCCGCCGATCACATTGCAGTGCTGGACGACGCCCTCGCGCAGGTCCCCGACGCTCACCGGCACGGCACCCGGATCCTGATCCGCGCCGACAGCGCCGGATCCGCGAAAGCCTTCCTCGCCCACATCCGGACCTTGCGCGAGCGCGGTCTGGACCTGCGGTTCTCGGTCGGATACGCGATCACCGAGCCCCTCCGCCGTGCAATCCGCTCGCTGCCCGAGCATCTCTGGCATCCCGCCCTGGACCAGAGCGGGACACTGCGAGACGGCGCCGAAGTCGCCGAGCTGACCGGCATGGTCGACCTTGCCGGCTACCCGGCCGGCACCCGAATCACCGTGCGGCGCGAACGACCGCACCCCGGCGCCCAACTGTCCCTGTTCGATCACCACGAGGGCCTGAGGCACCAGGTATTCCTTACCGATACCCCATACTCCGGCGGCGGCTCCGCGCAGTTCCTGGAGGTCCGTCACCGCGGACACGCCACCGTCGAGGACCACATCCGGTGCGGCAAGAGCACCGGCTTCGGCCGCTTCCCCTCCCGCCACTTCGACGTCAACGCCACCTGGCTCGAACTCAGCCTCGCGGCGATCGATCTCCTAGCCTGGGCCCGCGTCCTCCTGCTGGATGGAGAACTCGCCGCTGCCGAACCCAAGAAACTCCGCTACCGGCTACTGCACGTCGCCGCCCGGATCACCCGTGGCGGACGCCGCCTCCGCCTCCGCCTGCGGATCTCGGCGACCTGGCCCTGGAGACACGAACTGGCCACGGCCTTCCACCGCCTCGCCGCACTGCCCCGACCAGTCAGCTGAGGTTGAACTCGTGATTCGCTGGGGTTGCTCAGGTGGGTCTGATGGTCAGGCCGGTCTCGGCGAGGCAGCCGTCCATGAGGTCGCTGTGGTACTGGATGTGTCGTAAGCCTCGTCGGATGGTCTGGTCGAGGTGTTCGGGTGTGGTGAAAGCGATGTTGGAAGCCAGCGCTCCGCACGAGGGACCAGAGGCCCTCGACGGGGTTCAGGTCGGGTGCATAGGGCGGAAGCCAGAAGGTGGTGAGCCAGTCGCGGGCGTCGACCGAACTTGCGCAGCCCGGCGGCCAGGTGGGTGGTGAAGTCGATCCGGGGCGCGGTTCCGGCCTCGTCGACCGGCCCGTTTCCCCAGACCGTTTCCCGCACCCGGTGTGCCCGTTTCCGAGCACCGGGCGCTCCACAAGTCCTTTCAAAACACGTGTGTTGTCCTCATTCCAGGGCGGGGCCAGGGGGTCGGGATGACTGCTCCCCGGTAGCGGTAACGCGTGGTGGTCACCTTCGCCGGGTTGAACAGTGGCCTTTCCTCCGAGGCCCGCCACCATCCGACGTCGCAGTAGCGGCGACGGAGGTCCTTCCAAGTGGACCGGCGGTGTTTGCGACGCAGCCAGCTCCCAACCTGGCGCCACGTGTAGTAGCTCAGGTAGGCGAAGGTGCGGCTGGACACACCGGGGCGGAAGTAGACGCACCAGCCCTTGAGCGCCGGGTTGAGCTGACGCAGCAGGGCATCGAGCGGCTGGCTCGTGTCCGTTGTCCGGCACATCGTCCTGACCTTGCCGGTCATGGCCTTGACAGCCTTTCCGGACGGATAGGTGTAGATGTAGTGCCGGGCGCTGCCTCGTTTCCGGTGGCGCGGGATGCGCCAGCCGAGAAAGTCGAGGCCCTTGTCGATGTGGGTGATCAGGGTCTTCTCCGGCGACAGGCGCAGGCCCATCCCGGACATGACTTCTGCGATCTCTTCCCGGAGGGCTTCGGCGTCGTCCTTCGTGCCCGTACACCATCAAGCACCAGTCGTC
>CAVVXV010000002.1:0-171773 GCA_963752295.1 uncultured beta proteobacterium
CCTTCTTGCAGGAGACCTCGCGTTTCAGGTTCAACCTCAGAGGTATTGTTGGCAACCGTGATGTTCAGCCTGAACCTTCTGTCGATCGCGGCGCGGTTGGATCGGGCGAAGAACAATCTTCTGGAGGCCTTGCCAATTTTTGTGTCCCTGGCATTGCTGGCTCTCACGAGGGGTGGTAACCAGGAAGCTGAGGCTCAGGCAGCTCTGATTTTTCTTGTCGCGCGCGTCGTCTATGTGCCCGCCTACGTCAGCGGCATCCCCTGGCTGCGGTCCCTGGTCTGGCTGGTCAGCATGTTTGGTCTATTAATGATGGCGTTGCCAATGATCTAGGCAGCGCCTCTCAAGAAACTCCTTCCAAGTGACTGACTGGCAATGTGTTTTTTAGGCCGGTTGTTCGATGGGGGCCATCTTCATGCCGAGCTTGGCGGCGCGTTGCGACAAGGCACGCAGCACGCGCTCGCGGTAGCGCTCCTCGTAGTAGTCCTGGCCTTGATCGGTGTACTCCTCGCCCTTGGTGAGCATCGTGTAGATCAGGCGCGCGAGCTTGTGGGCGGCGGCGGTCACCGCCTTGGGCTTGTCCATGCGTGAGCACAGGCGCCGGAAGTACGCGCCCAGCGCGGACTTGCTGCTGCGCAGCGCCGCGGCGGCCAGGCGCAGGGCCTGGGCGGCTCGGTTGGCGCAACGCTTGGTCTTGCCGCTCATGACCTTGCCGCCGGTGATCTTGGTGCCCGGGCACAGGCCCAGCCAGGAGGTGAAGTGCTTGACGGTGGGGAACTTGGACATGTCCGCGCCGACCTCGCTGACCACGGCCAGCGCTGTGGTGACATCGATGCCGTCGATGCGCGTGAGGTCCACGCCGCACATCTTGAACAGGTGCTCGCGCAGATCGAACTTCGGCGCGTTGCGCGCACGGCTTCTCTTCTTGCCCTTGGCCGGGCTGCCATCGTGAGCCTGCAGGCTTTGCAATTGCGGCTCGATCTCGCTGTCGCACTCGGCGAGCTGCGTGCCGAAGAAGTCGAACAGCGCCAGCGCCTGCTTCAGCGCAAACAGGTGCTCGTCGCGCCAATTGCCTTGCAGGCTCTTGGCGATCTCGTCGGCGCTGGCGCGCACGCGCACGTTCTTGAGCGCGGCCAAGCACCTGGCCGTCGCGCTCGCCGGCGACGATGGCGCGCAGAATCTTCTGGCCGGTGTCGCCCACCACGTCGGCGATCACGTTGGCCAGCTGGATGTTCATCTGCGTGAGCGCCTTTTGCATGTGCTGAACATGCCGGGCTTGGCCGCGCAGCAGCATATCGCGCTGGCGCCACAGAGAGCGCAGCACGCACACCTGGTCGGCCGGGCGGAACGCGCCGCTGAGCAACCCGTAGCTCATCAGCTGCTGCAGCCACTGGCAGTCCAGCACATCGGATTTGCGCCCGGAGACGTTCTTGACGTGCCGTGCGTTGACCAGCAGCACGGTGAAGCCGCGCGACTCCAACAGCTCGAACAAGGGGATCCAGTACACGCCGGTGGATTCCATCGCCACGGTGTCGACGCCGCACGCTTGGAGCCAGTCGGCCAGGCGTTCGAGATCGACGGTGAAGCTGGGGAATTCGCGCACCGGCTCGTCGTCGCGATCGGGCGGTACGGCGACGTAGTGCGCCGCACTGCCGATGTCGATGCCAGCGGCGTTGGGGTGGGTGATCGTCAGCGCCGGCGACTTGCCGCGCTTCAGACTGACGCTGCGATTGCGTTGGGCCAAGGCTTGCTCCATCATTCGTTGCGGAATGTGGCGCTGCATCGGGTACGTCGTCTTGCTCACTCTCTCAAACGGGATATCGACGCGGCAGCTGCGAACTGCCACGCCGATTCACCAATGTCGATGACGTCACCCAGGACCACGCTAACCCGCGGGCAGTACGCACCACTGCTACATCGGTCTTCCGCAGCGCCGCATTTCACCTTGCCACAACGCCGTGCCACAGAGTTTCTTCGGCGCGATTTGCGGCAGCGGGCCGATTACTTCGCTAACCCTTCCATCGAGGGGACGTCCACAAGCAGGCTTCGCCTACTTGCGGCTGCCCCTCATGTCAAACGTTAGGGCAAACGGAAGTCTCCTGTCAGGAGTCGGCGTAATCCGGCCAGGCGGAGTCGGCATATTCAGGCCACTTGATGTGGCGCCGAAGGGCATCTCGAAGCACCCTGTGGACGGCGTTATTTTGCCGCGTTAGACGGAGCCTTTTGCCGGCCCCTTCTTTGACACCGAGGCGACCTTCGGATCGCGGTAGGACGGCCCGTCGAGTTCGATGCAATAGGCGTTGTGACGCAGCCGGTCGAGCGTGGCCGAGGCCAGCAGCCGGTTGGTTGCGAAGGCCTGGTCCCATTCGTCGAAGTCCAAGTTGCTTGTCACAATTGTGGCGGCCTGCTCGTAGCGCTCGGCGATGAGGTCGTGCAGATCCTCGTCGGCGGGCGCACGAAGCGGTTTGAGCCCGAAGTCGTCGATGATCAGTAGCCCTACGCGCGACAGCGTGGCCAGCTTGCGTTCGTAGGCGCCGGTGGCACGTGCGGCGGTCAAGCTTTGCGTCAGCGCCGCGCAGGAGGTGAACACGACGTCCACGCCCTGACGCACGGCGCAGTGGCCCAGCGCCTGCGCGAGGTGGCTTTTGCCGATGCCGCTGGGGCCGACCATCAGCACCGGCGCCTTCTCCTGCAGGTAGCGCCCGGTGGCCAGGTCGTGGATGAGCGCGCGGCTGAGCTTGGGCAGCCGCTCGAACTCGAACTGCTCCAGCGTCTTGGTGGTGCGGAACTGCGCACGGCGCAGTCGCATGCTGAACTTCTTGTTCTCGCGCCGGGCGACCTCGTCGCCCACGAGCATCGCCAGGAACTCGGTGTAGGCGAGCTTGCCTTGGATCGCCTGGCGGTTGCGCGATTCCAGCGAGTCCAGGATGCCAGACAGGCGCAACTGCTTGAGCTGCGGGGCGAGTTCGGGGATGGGGTTCATGGGGTTGGTGTTCAAGGTTTGGACTTTCTTGTATCGGTCGTGGTGGGAGGCGGTGGTCATGTGGGCGAAGGGGGTGGACGGTGGGCAACGTGTACTCACGTTGTCCACGGGCCGCGCCCGGTGCGCGTCAGCGCATCGTCCATATGTCCACGGCCTGGTTGTGGCGATGGGCGGTTTTGCTGCGCGGTGGTCGGTCCTCCTGGGTTGGGTCAATGCAGGGTGCTCGGATCGGCGCCGAACAGGTCGGCCGCGGTGCGCGTGAAGCGTGCGCGGGTGTAGGCCGCGGGGGTCTGCGGCACGACCAGCGGTTGCTGGTCGGCGCCGGTGGCCAGAATCGTCTTGACGGTGCGGTAGTGCACGCTGTTGTGCGCCAGCGCCCGCTGGCACGCGGCCTCCAGCCGAGCGCTCCCGTAGCGCTTGCCCATTGCGAGGACGCCCTGGGCGGCGCGCAGTCGCTCGGCGATGCGGTCGCCCAACAGCCGCGCCACCAATTCGGTACAGCTCGGACCAACGGCTTGCGCCTGTGTGGCGCACCAGCGGCGGTCGCGCTCGAAGAAGGCGCGGGCCTCGGGCGGCAGATGATCGGTCACCGTCATGCGCTGGCCCGGGCGTTGCGCGCGCAGGTGCGTGTACAGATGCCGGTAGTCCTCGTACAGCGCCACCACGCTGTCCGTGGCGCGCGCCCACAACGTCTTGCCCACCAGGACGAAGGGCGCAGAGTAGAAGGCGCGGTCGTGCTGTACGTGGCAGTCGCGGTGCAGCACCACGCGGTGCCAGCTGCCCAGCTCCGGCGTCACTGCTGGCAGGCGCTGCAGCAACGGCGCCTCGAGGTCGAACAGCACCAGCGGCCGCTCGCGCGTGGTGCCGTGCACGCGGTGGCCGGCCTCGAGCATGACCCAGGTGCGCACCTGGGCGTTGAGGTCGGCCAGGTCGCGGAACGTTCGCGTGGGCAGGAAGTTGCCTTTGACGAATTTGACCCCCGCCTCGACGACACCCTTTTTTTGCGGATCATGCGGGGGGCAGGCGTCGATCTTGAAGCCGTACCCTTCGGCGCATTCGGCGTAGGCGCGCTGCACCAACGGGTCGTGCCGACAGGCCTTGACGATGGCGCACTTGGCGTTGTCGATGGTCACGCGCTCGGGCACGCCGTTGAACCACTCGAAGGCGCGCCGGTGACAGCCCAGCCAAGTGGCCGAGCTCTGGTCCCACACGAACTCGACGTACTGGTGGCGGCTGTGGCACAGCGTCATCACGAAGGCCCAGGTGCGCCGCGGCTTGCCATCGGGGTGGGTGAGCATCGGGCCGGCGCCGAAGTCGACCTGCGCGGCCTCGCCTGGGGCGAAGCTCAGTCGCACGGTGACCTCCGGCGGCTGCTCGCCGCGCAGCTGGCGCAACATGCGCACCACGGCCGAGTAGCTGCCGCTGTAGGCGTGCTCGCGCTTGAGCGCTGCGTGAATGGCACGGCCTTGCACGCCAGCATCGAACCAGTGCTTGACCGTCTGGCGGTACGGCTCGACGCTGGAAATGGTGGAGCTGGCCTTGCGGCCCTTGCCGAGCACAGCAACGATGGTCGCGTCATCGGGCACGTCGGCGCTGGCGTCGAGCCAACCCTGCTGCTCGGCCACGGCGCGCAGTTCGCCGAGCTTGTCGCGGCCCATGAGGCCCGAACGTGCGATCTCGCGCACGGTGTCGCCCGCGCGCAGCCGCACGAGCACTTGTCGGTACTGGAACATCTCGATTCTCCTGCGGCCCACGCCAGCCTCCTCCTGAGCAAAAAGCCCGAAAGGTACCGCGTGGGGTAAACGAAGCTTCGAGACGCCTTCGGCGCCGTTGGTGGCCGGATTACGGCGCCTGCGCGGTGGCCGGTATATGCCGACTCCCGCCCGGCCGGTTTATGCCGACACCGTGGACACCATCGCCGGCCGACAAGTGGCCGGATTACGCCGACTCTGAAGTGGCCTGATTACGCCGGTCGCTGACATCTCCCTCGGCTCTTTGGCAAGCAATCAATTCCATGGTCTTCCTTGCAATCACATCCGGAGGTCTGCGCGAGGCCCTTCAATTGGCCGCGGGCACTCCCGTTTGGTGCGGCTCAGATGCAATCTCTGAGAAAGAGTTTGCCAAGTACAACGGCGGCAATCTCACGCGCTTCATCTATTCGTTGTCTGATGCAAGCGCGGAAATCCTGGAGGGCGCGGTAGAAACCATGCGTGAGCATCATCCAAATGAGAGGGTGTGGGTGGAGAGTCATGGCGAGCCCTCTCAAGAAACTCCTTCCAAGTGACTGACTGGCAATGTGTTTTTTAGGCCGGTTGTTCGATGGGGGTCATCTTCATGCCGAGCTTGGCGGCGCGTTGCGACAAGGCACGCAGCACACGCTCGCGATAGCGCTCCTCGTAGTAGTCCTGGCCTTGATCGGTGTACTCCTCGCCCTTGGTGAGCATCGTGTAGATCAGACGCGCGAGCTTGTGAGCGGCGGCGGCCACCGCCTTGGGCTTGTCCATGCGTGAGCACAGGCGCCGGAAGTACGCGCCGAGCGCGGACTTGCTGCTTCGCAGCGCCGCGGCAGCCAGGCGCAAGGCCTGGGCGGCTCGGTTGGCGCAACGCTTGGTCTTGCCGCTCATGACCTTGCCGCCGGTGATCTTGGTGCCCGGGCACAAGCCCAGCCATGAGGTGAAGTGCTTGACGGTGGGGAACTTGGACATGTCCGCGCCGACCTCGCTGAGCACGGCCAGCGCTGTCGTGACATCGATGCCGTCGATGCGCGTGAGATCCACGCCGCACATCTTGAACAGGTGCTCGCGCAGATCGAACTTCGGCGCGTTGCGCGCACGGCTTCTCTTCTTGCCCTTGGCCGGGCTGCCATCGTGAGCCTGCAGGCTTTGCAATTGCGCCTGGATCGCGCTGTCGCACTCGGCGAGCTGCGTGCCGTAGAAGTCGAACAGCGCCACCGCCTGCTTCAGCGCAAACAGGTGCTCCTCGCGCCAATTGCCTTGCAGGCTCTTGGCGATCTCGTCGGCGCTGGCGCGCACGCGCACGTCCTTGAGCGCGGCCAAGGTCTGGCCATCGCGCTCGCCGGCGACGATGGCGCGCAGAATCTTCTGGCCGGTGGCGCCCACCACGTCGGCGATCACGTTGGCCAGCTGGATGTTCATCTGCGTGAGCGCCTTTTGCATGTGCTGAACATGCCGGGCTTGGCCGCGCAGCAGCATATCGCGCTGGCGCCACAGAGAGCGCAGCACGCACACCTGGTCGGCCGGGCGGAACGCGCCGCTGAGCAACCCGTAGCTCATCAGCTGCTGCAGCCACTGGCAGTCCAGCACATCGGATTTGCGCCCGGACACGTTCTTGACGTGCCGTGCGTTGACCAGCAGCACGGTGAAGCCGCGGCGCTCCAACAGCTCGAACAAGGGGATCCAGTACACGCCGGTGGACTCCATCGCCACGGTGTCGACGCCGCACGCTTGGAGCCAGTCGGCCAGGCGTTCGAGATCGATGGTGAAGCTGGGGAATTCGCGCACCGGCTCGTCGTCGCGATCGGGCGGTACGGCGACGTAGTGCGCCGCACTGCCGATGTCGATGCCAGCGGCGTTGGGGTGGGTCAGCGTCAGCGCCGGCGACTTGCCACGCTTCAGACTCACGCTGCGATTGCGTTGGGCCAAGGCTTGCTCCATCATTCGTTGCGGAATGTGGCGCTGCATCGGGTACGTCGTCTTGCTCACTCTCTCAAACGGGATATCGACGCGGCAGCTGCGAACTGCCACGCCGATTCACCAATGTCGATGACGTCACCCAGGACCACGCTAACCCGCGGGCAGTACGCACCACTGCTACATCGGTCTTCCGCAGCGCCGCATTTCACCTTGCCACAACGCCGTGCCACAGAGTTTCTTCGGCGCGATTTGCGGCAGCGGGCCGATTACTTCGCTAACCCCTCCATCGAGCGGACGTCTTTGAGCTGGCTGCGCCAGCCCAAAGCCGCCGCTCATGTCGAACGTTAGGCGTCACGAGTACAACCATGGCCGCATCTTCACTATCTATGCGCGTCGCCCAAGGCGCCACGATCGCTGTGGTCATGTACGCGACGGTCCAACTTGCGCTCTACCTCGGCATCGAGGAGAAGTCGTGGCTACAACGATCTTGGGAACTCGTAGCCGGTGGCGGCATCGGCCTGCTAGCTGGCGTGGCGTTCTTCGTCGTCTTCGGAGCGATTGGATGGGTGTCAGGTTTAGCCTATGGCGCGATCGGCCTTCTCGGCCTGGCTACCGGCGGCGCCCTCGGGGGTCTCGGATTGGGTGCTTTGATGAACGTCATCCGAGACCCCGACAAGTACAAAATCGACCATTTCACAGTAGTCGCTGTCCTCGCTATCGGCGCAGTCATTGCGGGTTGGCTAGCGCGCATCGTGGGTCGCAAGCTCTCGCGGCAATCGCAACCGCAAAGTGACGCCTCTCAAGAAACTCCTTCCAAGTGACTGACTGGCAATGTGTTTTTTAGGCCGGTTGTTCGATGGGGGTCATCTTCATGCCGAGCTTGGCGGCGCGTTGCGACAAGGCACGCAGCACACGCTCGCGATAGCGCTCCTCGTAGTAGTCCTGGCCTTGATCGGTGTACTCCTCGCCCTTGGTGAGCATCGTGTAGATCAGACGCGCGAGCTTGTGAGCGGCGGCGGCCACCGCCTTGGGCTTGTCCATGCGTGAGCACAGGCGCCGGAAGTACGCGCCGAGCGCGGACTTGCTGCTTCGCAGCGCCGCGGCAGCCAGGCGCAAGGCCTGGGCGGCTCGGTTGGCGCAACGCTTGGTCTTGCCGCTCATGACCTTGCCGCCGGTGATCTTGGTGCCCGGGCACAAGCCCAGCCATGAGGTGAAGTGCTTGACGGTGGGGAACTTGGACATGTCCGCGCCGACCTCGCTGAGCACGGCCAGCGCTGTCGTGACATCGATGCCGTCGATGCGCGTGAGATCCACGCCGCACATCTTGAACAGGTGCTCGCGCAGATCGAACTTCGGCGCGTTGCGCGCACGGCTTCTCTTCTTGCCCTTGGCCGGGCTGCCATCGTGAGCCTGCAGGCTTTGCAATTGCGCCTGGATCGCGCTGTCGCACTCGGCGAGCTGCGTGCCGTAGAAGTCGAACAGCGCCACCGCCTGCTTCAGCGCAAACAGGTGCTCCTCGCGCCAATTGCCTTGCAGGCTCTTGGCGATCTCGTCGGCGCTGGCGCGCACGCGCACGTCCTTGAGCGCGGCCAAGGTCTGGCCATCGCGCTCGCCGGCGACGATGGCGCGCAGAATCTTCTGGCCGGTGGCGCCCACCACGTCGGCGATCACGTTGGCCAGCTGGATGTTCATCTGCGTGAGCGCCTTTTGCATGTGCTGAACATGCCGGGCTTGGCCGCGCAGCAGCATATCGCGCTGGCGCCACAGAGAGCGCAGCACGCACACCTGGTCGGCCGGGCGGAACGCGCCGCTGAGCAACCCGTAGCTCATCAGCTGCTGCAGCCACTGGCAGTCCAGCACATCGGATTTGCGCCCGGACACGTTCTTGACGTGCCGTGCGTTGACCAGCAGCACGGTGAAGCCGCGGCGCTCCAACAGCTCGAACAAGGGGATCCAGTACACGCCGGTGGACTCCATCGCCACGGTGTCGACGCCGCACGCTTGGAGCCAGTCGGCCAGGCGTTCGAGATCGATGGTGAAGCTGGGGAATTCGCGCACCGGCTCGTCGTCGCGATCGGGCGGTACGGCGACGTAGTGCGCCGCACTGCCGATGTCGATGCCAGCGGCGTTGGGGTGGGTCAGCGTCAGCGCCGGCGACTTGCCACGCTTCAGACTCACGCTGCGATTGCGTTGGGCCAAGGCTTGCTCCATCATTCGTTGCGGAATGTGGCGCTGCATCGGGTACGTCGTCTTGCTCACTCTCTCAAACGGGATATCGACGCGGCAGCTGCGAACTGCCACGCCGATTCACCAATGTCGATGACGTCACCCAGGACCACGCTAACCCGCGGGCAGTACGCACCACTGCTACATCGGTCTTCCGCAGCGCCGCATTTCACCTTGCCACAACGCCGTGCCACAGAGTTTCTTCGGCGCGATTTGCGGCAGCGGGCCGATTACTTCGCTAACCCTTCCATCGAGCGGACGGCTTCCAGCAGGCTTCGCCTGCTTCCAGCCGCCGCTCATGTCAAACGTTGGGCATTCCGGAATACAGGTCGTGTGGTGCGAGTCGAATCGGGTTCGTCAGAGGTTGAGCGTGTTCAAGCTTTCTCTGCATAAGTCGGCGCGGGCTGTCCGTCCTTCGGCGGCCAGCGCACGGTGGGAGTACGTCGAGCGGGGCATCGTCGTGCCAGTTCAGTCCGTTGCCTTGTCGCGCGAAGCTTCATTCCGTGTCGAAGCGCAGCGGTCACTCGCAGCGTTGATTCCCTCGGCCATCGGAGGGCGGGTGCTTTCCTTCGTCCGGCCCAACCCGTCATTCGAGCGGACGTCCCAAAGCCGGCTTCGCCGCCTTCGGGCCACCGCTCAACTTCAACGTTAGGCAACAAGGAACTCCATGGGTCTCCTCGACAGTATCGAAGAAGCTCATCACGGAAGCACGCGCATCTGCCGCCATCTTGCGTGAGCGCATAGCCCTCGCCAACGACAAGGCATGCTGCGCTTGGAGAAGAAGGCCGCAGACTCTCGAGTCTGAGAATGCTGAGCATCACGTCGAAACCTCCAAGCTTCCAAATCTGAAGCTGAGGCTCTGCGAATGAACTCGCCGAACTCAAAGCCAACCAGCTCACCGGAACGGGCTGTGCAATTCAGCCAGCAAAGTTGGAGCAGGTGCGCGAGAAGATTCGTTGTGCTCCTGGTTCGCGGGCAAGCACGGCTTAGCCGATCAACAGGTTGCTCAGGCCGTTGGTGTCGTTGGCAGCAAGTCGCCGCATTCGAGCTCTTCAGGATACTATCAGTCGAGCAGGCATGGTTCGTTGCACACGGACGGGTTTGGTGCAGTCGCTCTCACGCAATGGCATCTCAGTCAATGAAGGCCGTCGCTACCTTGTTGCTCACGCGCTTGTCGCCTAACCCTTCCATCGAGCGGACGTCTTACAGCAGGCTTCGCTTCTGCCAGCCGCCGCTCATGTCAAACGTTAGGTCCTAATCCGCCCCATGTCGTCGAGGCCCATTTCGCATCAGGTGCTTGGCCTGCTCGGTTGGCTGCTGCTGGTCTTCGCAACTGCGGCCGTCGGGGCAATTGCATCGATCAACGCGCAGGCCTTCTACGCTCAGTTGGCCAAACCGGCTTGGGCCCCACCGGCAGGCATCTTCGCCCCGGTGTGGTCAGTGCTGTATTCGCTCATGGGTCTTTCTGCTTGGCTGGCATGGCGGTCGCGTCCTCGCCGAGCGGCGCTCGTCCTGTTCTTTGCTCAGCTCGCCGCCAACGCACTGTGGTCTTGGCTGTTCTTCGCCTGGCATCGTGGCGCTCTCGCGACAGCTGAAGTGTTCGTCCTGTTGGTGCTGATCGCTGCCACCATTAGGGCCTTCTGGCCGAGTAGCCGAGTTGCCGCGGGCCTGCTGTTGCCCTATGTCTTGTGGGTCGCGTTTGCGTCCGCGCTCACATGGTCGGTGTGGCATGCCAATCCAGGTCTCTTGTAGTGGCCGCCCGACCTAACCCCTCCATAGAGCGGACGTCTTTGAGCTGGCCGCGAAACGCAGCGGTCCATCTTGCCTTGCGCGGCCAGCTCAAAGCCGCCGCTCATGTCGAACGTTGGGCAGCTTAACGCGACTCCAGGAGAAACAAGGGAATGGTGTTAATTCAGGCAGTGATCGTGATGGGATTCGTTCTCGTGCATCTCTTCGCTGGCAAACTGCGGTTCTTGGATGGCATCCCTCGTAGCAGGTGGCTCTCCATGTCGGGCGGTATTTCCGTGGCCTACGTCTTCATGCACCTCTTCCCGGAATTAGCAGAAGCTCAACAGAGCGTTGGAGAAGGCTGGCACTTCGTTCCATGGATCGAAAACCATGCCTACCTCGTAGCTCTTTGTGGGTTGGCCGTGTTTTATGGGCTGGAGAGGATGGTCAAATCATCCCAACGCTGGCGAGGAGAGGAGCCGGGAAGCGGAGAGGTGGAAACGACAACAGGCGTAGGCATCTTCTGGTTGCACATCTCGTCATTTGCCATTTACAACGCCCTAATCGGCTATTTGCTTGTGCACCGCGAAGAGCAAGATTTGCGCGGCTTGCTCTTTTTCTCCGTCGCGATGGCTGTGCACTTCCTCGTCAATGATTATGGATTGCGTCAGGACCACAAGGGTAGCTACAGGGGTGTGGGGAGATGGGTGCTGGCAGCAGCGATCCTCGTAGGCTGGGTGGCAGGGCTGGCGACGAACGTTAGCGGGGCGGCAATTGGTGTGCTTTTCGCTTTTCTCGCCGGGGGCGTAGTGCTCAATGTGCTCAAGGAGGAGTTGCCTGAAGAGCGGCGGAGCCGCTTCTTACCCTTTGTACTTGGGGCGGCCACCTATGCCGTTCTCCTGCTTCTTTAGCGCAAATGCTGCGGCGACCGCCCAACAACCGGTTGCAGCGGACGGTTCGCTGCGCGGCCCGCCGCTGAACCGCAACGTTAGGCCCCAGGACCACCAATGGAGCACTGGTCTGACCGCGAGAAGAAGATTGCGCGTCGCGTATTCGAAGCCACGCTTGCGGCGGAATTGGCCCAGGTCATGGCTGACTTCAAGGCCAAGGCTGCGGCAGTCAGCGAACCGGACGACATGTGGTCAATTCAAGAACACCTGTTTCACACCAGGCGAGAGATTGATCAGAAGTACGACTATCGCTATTCGCAGCTGCTGTTTGTGTTCGGCCGGTTGGTGCGCGAGGGGCGCATCCAGGAGGCCGACTTGGCCGGCTTGTCCGAAGACAAACTTGCGGTCATCCGCCGCATCGTGTCACTATGAGGCTGAGCAACGTAAGGCGAGCAATGTGGCCTAACCCTTCCATCGAGGGGACATGCAACATCAGGCTTCGCCTGCTGTCGCATGCCCCTCATGTCAAACGTTAGGCGATTCCCGGGGGCCAAGTTGTGGACCTGACAACTGTCGTTCTTCTGGTGCTAGCTCTATACGTCGTGCAGATCTTCTTGCAGGAGACCTCGCGTTTCAGGTTCAACCTCAGAGGTATTGTTGGCAACCGTGATGTTCAGCCTGAACCTTCTGTGATCGCGGCGCGGTTGGATCGGGCGAAGAACAATCTTCTGGAGGCCTTGCCAATTTTTGTGTCCCTGGCATTGCTGGCTCTCACGAGAGGTGGTAACCAGGAAGCTGAGGCTCAGGCGGCTCTGATTTTTCTTGTCGCGCGCGTCGTCTATGTGCCCGCCTACGTCAGCGGCATCCCCTGGCTGCGGTCCCTGGTCTGGCTGGTCAGCATGTTTGGTCTATTAATGATGGCGTTGCCAATGATCTAGGCAGCGCCTAACCCCTCCATCGAGCGGACCTCTTACAGCCGGCTTCGCCGCCTGCAATCCGCCGCTCGTGTCAAACGTTAGGCCCCATAGCAACCACTACGCGTCGTTGGAGTCATTGACAACGCGAACGGCGTTGGCATAATCTCCAACATGAAGGCTACCGAGCTCGCCCGTACCCGAATCGTCTACTCCGAGATCGCGTTTGCCGAGTTGGTCCTCTGGCAGCTTGCGGCGCCGCTGAAAGGCTCCAAGCATCGATTCAAGTATCGCCTTGCCTACGTGGTCCACGGCGAGTGCGTCCTTCGGTACGACAACGAGGCAGTTAAAGGCGACCATCGACACTACTCAGGCAAGGAAAGCAGTTACGCCTTCACAGACCCTGACAACCTGATCGCGGCCTTTCAGGCCGACATTGCGAGGTGGAACCGTGAAAACAGTAACTCTTGACGTTCGGCCTCCGTCCGAGGCGATGGCCGACTTCGCTAATGCTTGGAAGAGTGGCAAAGGCTCTAGGTCGGCTCGCATCAGCTTCGCAGCTCCTGAGCTTCTTTGGCAAGTTCTCACGGCCAAACGCTGGGAACTGCTCAAAGCGCTCTGTGGAGCAGGTCCAATTTCAATTCGCGAGGCAGCTCGTCGCGTGAATCGCGATGTGAAGGCGGTGCACGGCGACATTACGGCTCTTCTGTCAGCAGGGGTCCTGAGCCGCACGGAGAGCGGCGAAATCGAGTTTCCCTTCGAGGCTGTGAAGGTCGAGTTCCTCCTTCAAGCAGCGTAGCCCGCACGGGAGAATGGGGCCGAACCCTTCGGTCAACCGGACGTCCAACAGCGGGCTTCGCCCACTGTCGGCCGCCGGTTACCTCAAACGTTAGGCCCCTCATGAGCAGCCTGCGCTTCAATGTCTTCGGTCGCGTTGTTCTCATTCAGCGGGAGGGAACGTCATGGCAGGCTTACGCTGTGGGTGCCGATGGAAAGCGAAGCCCGGCAGGCTTTGTCGTGCCGGACTTCGTCACGGAACAGGAACTCGCTCAGTACCTCGCGGACCTCTTCCATGAAAGCGCCACACCGACCAATGGCGATGTACGGCGAATTCACTGATCTCGTGTTGCCCGAATGCAGGCTTTGTGAAAGGCAAGGAGCAGCCTGCCTTTGGCTCGGGGTCTCACTGGTTGCACCTCGCCCAGTCGATCCGAGTTCTCGTGCCTCGCACCTCGTTTGTGCGGCCTAGTTCGTCGTGCGGTGTGATACGGCAGTTCGTGCTGTGCTTCAATCCGCGGCCTAACAGCTCTACAGGGACTTCCCGTTTCGTCAAGTGGCGTTTTGAAATTTGGCCTGATGGGGCGGGTCAAGACCGGCCGCAAGGCCGCCCGCAGGGCTTGGTCTTGATGCGGCGCATCAGAGCCGTACGCTGCCGTGCGGCTTGTCGTGCAAGTCACCTTGCCGACAAGCCGTCCTTAACTCCTGGTGTCGGATTCCTGGTGGCAACCGTGATCGCATGTGGATCTCCTCGTGAACGCTTGCTTCGATGATGACCCAGGGGGACAGACTGCACATGTACAGGCGGGCTTGTTTCGGTGAAGATCCACCGAGGCCCCAGATACGAACCGCTCAGCAGGGCTCCATTCCATCGCCGTGGACTGCGCCACTGCAGGGTTATCGAGTTCGCCTGCTGCCGGCCTGACCTGTTGGAGCATCTTCGAACGCACGTCCGGATGGAGGGAGGATTGGTGTGTGTCGGCGCGAGACAGCAGACAGCGTTGATTCAGCCTGCGCGCATAAGCGGTGCGCAACGCGCCTGCGGGGTCGGCGGCACGTATATGGTCGACTCGGCGCAGATGCTCACGCAGCGCCTCGCGGCGTGGCGTGCGACGTTCCCGCTCCTGACTGCCCTTGCCCTTGCCCTTGCCCTGCTCTTGCTCTTGCTCTTTGCTCTTGCTCTTGCTCTTGCTCTTGCTCTTGCTCTTGCTCTTGCTCTTGCTCTTGCTCTTGCTCTTGCCGAGCAAGGCATCCAGCTCGGCTTGCAAGCTCTCCCGGTCTTCGACTGCGGCTGGAGTACGTGCGTTCAGGATGCCGCCAATCGATAGCTGCTCAGCTACGAAGTGAGGTGAGGCCCTTCGACGGGCTCAACAGGGCGAACGGAGCTGGGGCCACCATAGAGACGGATCGCTCTCAATGGTTGTCCCGCGGCACGAACGCGCCGCGCTTGCCCACGAGGAAGTCCAGATCCGCGCCCTGGTCGGCCTGTAGCACATGGTCCACGTACAGCTTCCAGTAGCCGCTGCCCAGCGGAGGGGCGGGCGGCTGCCACTGGGCTCGGCGGCGGGCGAGTTCCTCGTCGCTCACGTGAAGGTGCAGGCGTCGGCGCTCGACGTCGAGTTCGATCAGGTCGCCGTTGCGCACCAGCGCCAGCGGACCGCCGGCGGCGGCTTCCGGTGCGGTGTGCAGCACCACGGTGCCGTAGGCGGTGCCGCTCATGCGCGCATCGCTGATGCGGACCATGTCGGTGATGCCCTGGCGCAGCACTTTCGGCGGCAGTGGCATGTTGCCGACCTCGGCCATGCCGGGGTAGCCGCGCGGGCCGCAGTTGCGCAGCACCATCACGCAATCGGCGTCGATGTCGAGCGACTCGTCGTCGATGCGCGCATGGAAATCCTCGATCGACTCGAACACGACCGCGCGCCCGGTGTGCGTCATCAGCGCGGGCGTGGCCGCGCTCGGCTTGATCACCGCGCCTCGCGGCGCGAGGTTGCCGCGCAGCACGGCGATGCCGGCCGACTCCTTGAACGGCGCGGACAGCGGCTTGATCACCTCCCGGTTCCACGTCTCGGCGTCCATGACGTTCTCGCCCACCGTGTGGCCGTTGGCGGTCACGACCTTCGTGTGCAGCGTGCCGGCGATCTCCCGCATCACGGCGGGCAGGCCGCCGGCATAGCAGAAGTCTTCCATCAGGTACTCACCGCTGGGCTGCAGGTTCACCAGGCAGGGCGAGCGGCTGGCGAGGCGGTCGAAGTCGTCGATGGTCAGGGGCACGCCGAGGCGCCCGGCGAGGGCAATGAGGTGGATCACCGCGTTGGTCGACCCGCCGATGGCCGCGAGCGTGAGGATGGCGTTCTCGAAGGCCTCGCGCACGAGGATGCGCGACATCACCAGGTCCTCGTGGACCATCTCGACGATGCGCCGGCCCGCCATGCGTGCGAGCACGTTGCGGCGCCCGTCGACCGCGGGATAGGCGGCGTTGCCGGGCAGGCCGATGCCCAGCGCCTCCACCATGCTCGCCATGGTGCTGGCGGTGCCCATGGTCATGCAGTGGCCGTGGCTGCGGTGCATGCAGCTCTCCGCGCCCAGGAATTCCGACAGCTTCAGCGTGCCCGCGCGCACCTGCTCGCTCATGCTCCACACGCCGGTGCCCGAGCCCAGGTCCTGCCCGCGCCACTTGCCGCTGAGCATGGGGCCGCCCGACACGCCGATCGTCGGCAGGTCGACGCTCGCCGCGCCCATCAGCAGCGACGGCGTGGTCTTGTCGCAACCCATGAGCAGCACCACGCCGTCCAGCGGATTGCCTCGGATGCTCTCCTCGACGTCCATGCTGGCGAGGTTGCGGTAGAGCATGGCGGTGGGCCGCAGCAGCGTCTCGCCGAGCGACATCACCGGGAACTCCAGCGGAAAGCCGCCCGCCTCGTACACGCCGATCTTGACCTGCTCGGCCAGCGTGCGGAAGTGCGAGTTGCACGGCGTGAGCTCGCTGAAGGTGTTGCAGATGCCGATCACCGGCCGGCCGTCGAACTGGTCGTCGGGGATGCCCTTGCCCTTGAGCCAGCTGCGGTAGTTGAAGCCGTCGCGGTCCTGGCGCCCGAACCACTGGCGGCTTCGCAGGTCTTCGGCTCGCTTGCGTGTCTTTGCCATGTCAGCTCTCCCGATCTCCCGACCGCCGCGGCGGCTCGACTCATTCCTTGACCGACCCGGTCATGCCCGCGACGTAGTACTCGACGAAGAACGAGTAGATGATCGCCACCGGCAGCGAGCCGCACAGCGCCCCCGCCATCAACGGGCCCCACTGGTAGACGTCACCCTGCACGAGTTCGGTCACGACGCCCACCGCGAGCGTCTTCACCTCGGAAGACGACACGAAGGTGAGCGCATAGATGAATTCGTTCCACGACAAGGTGAAGGCGAAGATGCCGGCCGAGATGAGGCCGGGCACGGCCAGCGGCAGCACGATGCGCGTGAGGATCTCCCAGCGCGTGGCGCCGTCGATCAGCGCGCATTCCTCCAGCTCGAAGGGAATCGAGCGGAAGTAGCCCATCAGCAGCCAGGTGCAGAAGGGCACGAGGAAGGTCGGGTAGGTGAGGATGAGCGCCCAGCGGGTGTCGAACAGGCCGAGCTGGTAGACGATGGCGGCCAGCGGGATGAACAGGATCGACGGCGGCACGAGGTAGGCGAGGAAGATCGCGAGCCCCACATGGTGCGAGCCGCGAAAGCGCAGCCGCTCGATCGCGTAGGCCGCGAGCACCGATGTCGTGAGCGACAGGAAGGTCGCCACCACCGAGACCAGCAGCGTGTTCCACAACCAGGCGGGGAACTGCGTCTCGAAGATCAGGTGCCGGAAGTGGTCGAGCGTCGGGCCTACCACCCAGAACGGGTTGCCCTCGCGCGAGAGCAATTCGCCGTCGGGCTTCACCGCGGTGATCGCCATCCAGTAGAACGGGAACAGCAGCACCACCACGAACACGAGCAGCGGCAGGTACAGGGTGACGAGCCGCCGTGGCACCGATTCCAGGTAGCCCATGCCGCTGCTGCCCGGGCGGTCGTCGTCGGGCGCGGGCTTGGCGGCGATCGCCGTGGGGCTGTCCACGCTCACTTGTCGGCTCCGCCTTGCTGCCACGCCCGCCGCTGCAGGCCGAAGTAGCTGAACATGATCGCGGCGAGCAGGAAGGGCACCATCGCGATCGCGATCGCGGCGCCTTCGCCGAGGGCGCCGCCCGAGATGGCGCGCTGGAACGACAGGGTGGCCATGAGGTGCGTCGCATTGAGCGGGCCGCCGCGGGTGATCACGTAGATGAGCTGGAAGTCGGTGAAGGTGAACAGCACCGAGAAGGTCATGACCACCGCGATGATCGGCGTGAGCAGCGGCAGCGTCACGTGGCGGAACTGTTGCCAGGGCGTGGCGCCGTCGATGGCCGAGGCCTCGTACAGCGAGGGCGAGATCGTCTGCAGGCCGGCCAGCAAAGTGATCGCGACGAAGGGCACGCCGCGCCACACGTTGGCGGCGATCACCGAGAAGCGCGCGTTCCAGGGGTCGCCGAGGAAGTCGATGTAGCGGTCGATGAGGCCCAACTTGGTGAGCGTCCAGCTGATGATCGAGAACTGCGCGTCGTAGATCCACCAGAAGGCGATGGCCGACAGCGCCGTCGGCACGATGTAGGGCAGCAGGATCACCGCGCGGAAGAAGGTCTTGCCGCGCAGGTTGCGGTTGAGCAGCAGCGCCAGCCACAGGCCCAGCGCGAACTTGATGACGCTCGCGACCGCGGTGTAGAGCAGGGTGTTGAACAGCGCCAGCCGGGTGACGCTGTCGCCCCACAGGAAGATGTAGTTCTCCAGTCCGACCCACTCGCCCGGGCGGCCGACCTTGGCATCGGTGAAGCCCAGCCAGATGCCCAGGCCGAGCGGGTAGGTGAGGAACAGCAGCAGCAGCACCGCCGCCGGCAGCATGAACAGCACGCCGAGCGCGTGGCGGTTGTTCTGGAGACCTTGCAGCGTCATGGAGGCGGGCGGCACGAGGGCAGGGATGCGCCGCGGCGGACCGGCCGCCGCGGCGCACGAGACGGGGTCAGACCTTGTAGTAGCGCTCGGCCCGCTTCTGCGCCCGCTCCATCGCCTCCTTCGGCGACTTCGCGCCGCTGATCGCCTCGGCCACCATGTTCACCACCACGAAGTCGGCGGCGGCACCCGCGGAGGCATAGCCGAGACGGCCCGCGTAGCCTGCGGGACGAAGGTTCTTCACCGCGTCGCGGTAGGGCGTGTTCTTCGGGTCGGCGGTCCAGATGGGGCTCTTCGAGTAGGCGTCCAGCGGCGGCGCCACGTAGCCGGCCGCGCCCGTGAGCCAAGGCTCGAACTGGTCCTTCTCCATCATGAAGCGCAGGAACTCCTTCGCCGCCTTCGGATACTTGGTGTACTTCATCACCATCTGGTTGAAGAACAGGTGCGACTCGGTGGGCGTGCCCACCGGACCCACCGGGAAGGAGGCGTGCTGGATGTCCTCGGCCATCTCCTTGAGCTTCGGGTCGCTCGAATGGCTGGCGGCGTAGTAGATCGAGATGCCGTTGTTGGTGACCGAGACTTGCCCGTCGAGGAAGGCCTTGTTGTTGTTCGGGTCCAGCCACGACAGCGTGCCGGGGATGAAGGTGGCGTACAACTCGCGGCCGTATTCGAGCGCCTGCTGCGTCTCGGGGCTGTTGATGACGACCTTGTTGTCCTTGTCGACGAGCTTGCCGCCGAAGGCCCACACCAGCCAGTTGCACCACAGCGCGTCGCCGGTGGCGTTGCCCAGCGCCATGCCCCCCGGGGTGTTCTTGTCGTGCAGGGCCTTGAACATCTTCAGGAAGCCGTCGGTGTCCTTGGGGAAGCTGTCGAAGCCGGCGGCCTTCACCTGGCTCTGGCGATACACCATCATCGAGCCGGCCGCGCCCAGCGGCACGCCGATCCAGCGCTTGCCGTCGGGCTTGAGGAAGGCCTGAGCGGCGGGGTACCAGCCGCCGTATTTCTTGCCGAGGTACTCGCACAGGTCGGTCACGTCGAGCAGCTTCTCGGGGTAGAGGTTCGCGTCGTCGTTGGTGGACAGGATGATGTCCGGCCCCGCGCCCGTGTTCGCCGCGACCGCCGCCTTGGGCCGCACGTCCTCCCAGTTCTCGTTGTCCACGCGCACCGGCACACCGGTTTTCTCGGTGAACTTCTTGACGTTCACCATGTACGCGTCGATGTCGCCCTGCACGAAACGGCTCCAGCGCAGCACGCGCAGCGAGGCGCCCTTCTCGGGTTTGAAGCTCATGTTCTGCGCGAACGCCTGCGGCGTCCACAGCGCGCTGCCCGTGCCCAGCGTCGCGGCGGCGGCGACGCCGGCCGAGCCCTCGAGGAACTTGCGGCGATTGATCTCAGCCATGGGATGTCTCCTGTGATGCCGGCGTGGCGGCGGTGGGAAAGGACCGGGCGGCCGCGCCGTTCGATGCGGCAAGCCGTTGCCCCGTGTCCGCGTGGAACAGGTGTGCGCGCTGCAGGTCGGGCTGCAGCTGCAAGGTGGTGCCGGGCGCGAATGCATGGCGTTCGCGGAAGACGGCGGCGAACTCGGTGTCGCCCTGGCGGCACAGCACCAGCGTCTCCGCCCCGGTGGGCTCGACCACCACGACGCGCGCGAGGATGCCGCCGGTGTCGACCAGGCGAAGGTGCTCGGGCCGCACGCCCAGCACGACCGGCTGGCCGTCGATGCCGCCCGATGGCTGTGGGGCGCCTACGCGCGTGCCGTCGCGCAGCTCGACGCTGGCCTGTGTGCCCTCGCGGCGCAGCGTGCCGGGCAGGAAGTTCATCGCCGGCGAGCCGATGAAGCCGGCCACGAAGATGTTGGCAGGCTCGTCGTACAGCTCGAGCGGATTGCCCGTCTGTTCGATGCGGCCGTCGCGCATCACGACGATCGTGTCGCCCATGGTCATCGCCTCGATCTGGTCGTGCGTGACGTAGATGGAGGTGGTGCCCAGGCGCTGGTGCAGCTCCTTGATCTCGCTGCGCATGGCCACCCGCAGCTTCGCGTCGAGGTTGGACAGTGGCTCGTCGAACAGGAACACCTGCGGGTCGCGCACGATCGCGCGGCCCATCGCCACGCGCTGGCGCTGGCCGCCCGAGAGCTGCCGCGGGTAGCGGTCGAGCAGGCCGTCGAGCGCGAGGATGTCGGCAGCCGCGGCCACCTTGCGCTCGATGGTCGCGCGGTCCTTGCGTGCGAGCTTCAGTGCGAAAGCCATGTTGTCACGCACGGTCATGTGCGGATACAGCGCGTAGTTCTGGAACACCATGGCGATGTCGCGCTCCTTGGGCGGCACGTCGTTCACGCGACGTGCGCCGATGCGGATCTCGCCGCCGGTGACCTCCTCGAGCCCGGCGATCATGCGCAGCAGGGTGGACTTTCCGCAGCCCGACGGTCCGACGAGCACGGTGAAGCTGCCGTCGGCGATGTCGATGTCCAGCCCGTGCAGGATCGCTGCATCGCCGAACTTCTTGCGGACGCCTTGGATGGTGACGCTGGCCATGTCTCCTTCCAGTGAAGGCCGCGGGCGAGCGCCGCGGACCACGCGCAGTATTGGCAGGCTCGCGGCGCAGCGCCATAGGGCAAACCGGGATGCCGGCAGGCACCGAACTTGTATGATGACCCGACCACCATGCTCGCGCGCCCTGCCTCCCGCCCCCCTGCGGCCGCCTCGCACCTGGTCGCGGAAAGGCTGTCCGACCGCCTTGCCGCGAAGCTCTCGGCGCGCATCGACGCGGGCGAACTGCGGCCCGGCGACCGGCTGCCGCCCGAGCGGCTGCTCGCGCTCGAGCACGGCGTGTCGCGCACCGTGGTGCGCGAGGCCGTGCACCAGCTCAAGTCGCGCGGCCTGCTGAACGCACGGCAAGGCCTGGGCGTGTTCGTCTCCCAGGCGCCGCCGCGCCGCGCACTCGACTTCGACATGGCCGTGCTCGACTCCATCGAGGCGGTGGTGCAGGTGCGCGAGGTGCGCCGGGCACTCGAGGGCGAGAGCGCCGCGCTCGCCGCCGAGCGCGCCACGCGCGCCCAGGTGCAGGGCATGCGGGCCGCGCTGCGCGACATCGACCGCCAGGTTGCCGCCGGTGGCGACGGCGTGGCCGAGGACCTGCGCTTTCACCGGATCGTGGCCGAGGCGACGGGCAACCCGCAGTTCGTGCGGCTGCTCGAGTTCCTGGAGCAGTACCTGCAGGACGCCATGCGCGTGACGCGCGGCGTGGAAGCGCGGCGCCTCGACTTCATGGACGCTGTGCGCAAGGAACACCGCGCGCTCGTCGACGCCATTGCCCAGGGCGACGCGGCCGCCGCGCGCCGCTGCGCGCTGCGGCATATGGCACAGGGCGAGCGTCGGCTGCATGCGGCCGGGCTGGTGGCGGCGCTGCCGGCCGCCGCAAAGAAAAGGAATCGACCATGAGACTCGTCATCACCGGCGGCGCGGGATTCGTCGGCGCGCGCCTCGCCCGCACCGTGCTCGAACGGGGCGAACTGGCCGGCCGCCGCATCGAACATCTCGTGCTGGCCGACCAGTCGCCCCCGCCGCCGGACCTCGCCGCCGATGCGCGCGTGGCCACGCTGACGGGGCCCCTCGCGGCGATGTGCGGCGAGATCGCCGACCTGGCGCCCGACGGCGTGTTCCATCTCGCGTCGGCCGTCTCCGGGGAGTGCGAGGCCGACTTCGACCTCGGGCTGCGCTCCAACCTCGACACCACGCGCGCGCTGCTCGACGCCTTGCGGCACCGCGCTGCCGCCACGCCGGCGCGCCTCGTCTTCTCCAGCTCGGTGGCGGTGTTCGGACCGGATGCGTCGCTGCCGCTGCCGCCGGTGGTTGCCGACGACACGCTCGCCGCGCCGCAGACCTCCTACGGCACCCACAAGCTGATCTGCGAGCACCTCGTGGCCGACTACACCCGCAAGGGCTACATCGACGGCCGCAGCGCCCGGCTGATGACCGTGACCGTGCGCCCCGGCCGGCCCAACGGCGCGGCCTCGTCGTTCTTCTCCGGCATCATCCGCGAGCCGCTGGCCGGCGAGACCGCCGCCTGCCCAGTCATGCCGGACACCGCTCACCCCGTCAGCTCGCCCGCGCGCACCGTCGACGGCCTGATCGCTGTGTTCGAGGCCAGCCGCGAGGCGATCGGCGGGCGCACCGCCCTGAACCTGCCGGCGCTCAACGTGACGGTGGGCCGGATGCTCGACGCGCTGGAGGCGGTGGCGGGACGCGAGGTGCGCGAGCGCGTGCGCTTCGAGCCCGACGCCCGCATCGCGGGCATCGTCGCGAACTGGCCGCGCGCGGCAAGCGCGGCGCGGGCCGCCCGGCTGGGGCTGCGTCCCGACGAAGACTTCGCGTCGATCATCCGGCAGTACATCGCCGATTGCGAACGCTCGCCGAACGGCGCGCAGGCGTTGAAAGGACTTGCGCGATGAACGACATCGACCTGCACGGCCGCGTCGCCGTCGTGACCGGCGGTGCGCAAGGCATCGGGCACGCGATCGCGCAGCGCTTCTTGCGCTCCGGAGCGAAGGTGCTGCTGTGGGACCGCAATGCCGCGCGGCTCGCGCAGGCGCTCGACGAACTGCGGCCGCTCGGCGAGGGCACCCGGGTGGGCACGCACGAGGTGGAGTTGACCGACGAGCGTGCCGTGGCCGAGGCGACTGCCGCGGCCATCGGCACGCACGGCCGCATCGACATCCTCGTCAACAACGCCGGCATCACCGGCGGCAACGCGACGACCTGGGAACTGTCGCCCGACGTGTGGCGAGAGACGATCGAGATCAACCTCGTCGCGCCCTACCTCACCTGCCGTGCGGTCGTGCCGCACATGCTCGAACGCGGCTATGGGCGCATCGTGAACATCGCCTCGATCGCGGGAAAGGAAGGCAATCCCAATGCGTCGCACTACAGCGCGTCCAAGGCGGGGCTGATCGCGCTGACCAAGTCGCTCGCGAAAGAGGTGGCCACTCGCGGCGTGCTGGTGAATGCAGTGACGCCCGCGGTCGCGAAGACCGAGATGTTCGCGACGATGACGCAGGCGCACATCGACTACATGCTCTCGAAGATTCCCATGGGGCGCTTCCTGCTGGTCGAGGAAGCGGCCGCGCTCGTGGCGTGGCTGGCGAGCGAGGAGTGTTCGTTCAGCACGGGGGCAACCTTCGATTTGTCGGGCGGGCGGGCGACGTATTGATTTTTGGCTTGCGGGCTGGCGAGGGGGAGGGAGTGGTGCGTGCCCTTCGACAAGCTCAGGGCGAACGGGGGGAGCCGCAGGCAGGCCACCACTCATGACCTCCTATCCACGATCCACCACCCGTTCGCGCTGAGCTTGCCGAAGCCGCGCTGCGACGGGGGCATGAGGCCCTTCGACAAGCTCAGGGCGAACGGAGGGGAAGCTCAGGGCGAACGCAGGGACAGCTCATAACGCAGGGCAGCGCGAACGCAGGGACAGCTCAGCGTGAACGCAGGGTCGAGCTGTGCCGCATCAGGCTCTCGATCAGGGCGCGGACGCCGAAGGTCCAGGGTGGTGCCTTGTCGGCGTGGTTCACACGGTTGACCAGGGCGCCGAGTGTGGGCGAGCGCACGGTGACGACGTCGCCGATGGCGTGGGTGAAGCCTTGGCCTGGGGCGAATCGGTCGGCGGTGGGAGCGAACATGGTGCCGAGGAAGAGCATCAGGCCGTCCGGATAGCGATGGTGCGCGCCGATCGCCTGCGCGACGAGGTCGAGCGGGTCGCGGCTGATGCGGGACATGGCGCTTGAGCCTTCCAGCACGAAGCCGTCGGCGCCGTCCACGCGCAGCGAGACCTCGCAGTGCCGCAGGTCCTCGATCCCGAAATGTTCGTCGAACAGGCGGATGAAGGGGCCGATCGCGCAGGAGGCGTTGTTGTCCTTGGCCTTGCCCAGCAGCAGCGCGCTGCGGCCTTCGAAGTCGCGCAGGTTCACGTCGTTGCCGAGCGCGGCGCCGGCGATGCGGCCCCGGCTGTCGACGGCGAGCACGACCTCGGGCTCGGGGTTGTTCCATTCGGACTGCGGGTGGATGCCGACCTCCTCGCCCACGCCCACGGCCGACATCGGCTGCGCCTTCGTGAAGATCTCGGCGTCGGGCCCGAGGCCGACTTCCATGTACTGCGACCACAGGCCCTGCGCGACCAGCACCGCCTTCAGTCGAGCGGCATCTTCGGAGCCCGGCCGCACCTCCGACAGATCCTCGCCGATGGTCCTCACCACCGAGGCGCGGACCGCTTCGGCGCGCGACGCGTCGCCGCGGGCCTGCTCCTCGATCACGCGTTCGAGCAGGCTGGCCGCGAAGGTGACGCCGCTGGCCTTGATGGCCTGCAGGTCGCATGGCGCGACCAGCCAGGGCTGCGAGGCGTCGCGCTGCGCGGGGTCGGCGTTCGCCAGGGCATCGGCCAAGCCCGCGATGCGCGGCAGCGCGCCGGCACCGAAGGCGCGGCGGATCGTGTCGGCGAGGCTGGCGTCTTCGAGCAGTTCGCTCACGGTGTACCCGAGGCCGGACAGGTCGTGCAGGCCCTGATCGCTCACCCACACCGGCACCGGCGCGCCGCGCGAGGGCAGCCAGGCGCGGCCGATCAACGCGGCGCGTTCGTGGTCCTGCGGCAGGACGAGGGCGGGAGTCAGGCGATCGCGCATGGCGGTGTCCGTAGGGGTTCGATCGGTTGGCCGGCGGCAAGGACGCAGGCTACCGCAGGCGCGCCGCTCGCGCTACGGCGCGGCCGTGATGGCGCGGCGAATGGCGGCGAGCGGTGCCTGGACGGGTCGAGCTCGACGGCCAACGCTTCCCTCCGAGGGACACTCCGTCGTTGGGAGTGTTCGGCGTGCCGAACACGTTCGCGCACTTGTCGTTTACCGACCGCCATCAAGAGATCTCCGGACGTGGCCACGATTTGCTCGGCGAGCCGAACGAGGACGCCGGGCCCGAACGCCACATGTAGATGGCTAACCGTTCGGCACGTCGAACAGGTTCACCGGCGCGGCCGCACCGACTGGATCCGCTTTCGAATCGCCCTTGACGAGAGGATCGGTCGAAGCGTTCGGCGTGCCGAATACAGGTCAATGGCGGCGTCGGGCTTGGTCGCCACACTGGCGCGAACCCACTGAACCGAAGCGATGACGCGAAGTGTTCGGCAAGACTGACGCTGCGCTTGGGATCACCGCGTCGGTCTGGTCGGGCTGATCGGGCACCGTCGTGGTGAGAGGTGGCGTTCGGTACACCGAACATATTGCCTTGCGCGGTCCCGATGTGGGCGATCTGGGCGATGTGGCGTTTGGCGCGCAGCGAGACCTTGAAATGTAGCCTGGCTCCTGACAATATTGGTCTTCTGGGCGCTCGACATCTACCGGCACCGGGTGTCGCTGTGAAGCTGTCAAATCACCGAAGGTTCCTGAGCCGTCGATGCCATCGTTCGCCCGTCGCCCTCATCTCGCGCGGGTAGGAGGTGTGTCATGCGAAATCTTGGGGTGTCCATCATCTTGTCGCTGACGGTGATGTCCGCGCAGGCCATCCAGGTCACGTACACGCTCACACAGTCGCAGCTGACCGTTACCGGTCTGCCCCACGAGAGCGAAACGCCAGGCTTCATGACGGACCCCGGCAGCTTTACTGCCGCACAATGGACAGACCTGACGAACTGGCGCTGGAGTGTCAGCGTCTACAACGGCGAGGCGTCGGCCGGAGGTTCGAATCTGCTCAGCGGCACGCTGGCTCCATTCACCGCACTGGACTGGGATGCCGCGTTCGACGTCAGCTCACCACCGTCGGCTGTGCCGCCCGGCTCAGACGAGTATGCTGAATTCTTCTTTGACTTCTGCGGATCGCAGCCTCCGTACTGCGGCTACGAGGACGAGCTCTTCGGGAGCGGCTATCACCAGATCCACGGAACACGCGTTCATGTGGAGAACAGCTCAGACCAGCCGCTTGCTTTCTGGCTGGAAGGAAGCGCGTATATCCATGCGCATTCGATGATTGCAGCGATCCCGGAACCTGCAAGCGAAGCGTCGCTGCTCGCCGGTTTAGTGTTCCTGGCTGCCGCCTTCGCAGTGCGGAAGAGGCGCGCCTGAGGATCGGTACGGGTGCGTCGGCGATGCCGCTGCCGGGCATTCGGCATACTGGCATGGCTGGTTTCTCGCGAACCTGAGGAGGCTGTCTGAAGCCACTTTGTTCTTCGCGCCTAACGCAAGTTTCCGGTCCATGGGCAATTCGCGGATCGCTCACTGTTCGGCGCGCCGAACAAAGTCACCGGCGCGACCTCTTTGCTTGATCGACCTCCGGGTGACGAAACAATCGGTCAAAGTGTTCGGCGTGCCGAACATAGGTCAATCGCAGGTCGCGGGGCACGTCGATGCGAAGCGGGCCGTCTTCCGTGAGCACAGTCTTGCCGCTGGCGCCGCTGCGATGGTTGTTGGCATCCTCGGGCTTGGTCGCCCCGGGCCGGTAGCCCAGGTGGTGCGACAGCTCGGCGCCCAAGGCGCGCTCGATCAACGCCTTCTTGAACGCCATGGAGGCAGCATTGACCGCCTCCGCGCTCATCGGCCCGGTCACGAACTGGTCAATGAGTTCCTTGGGGATCGACGGCATCGCCGCCGCTGCGGCCATGGCCGCCTTCGTCGTCTTCCTGCTGGTTGGCATACACGCTCCTGTTGGTCATGCTATGCCTCGCACACAAAATTCCGGACAGGCTCGCGCAAAGCTGCGCCTGGTTGCCAGGAGCGCAGCATCATGAGACTCAGGAGCGCCCTCGTTACTTGTTGTCTTGGTCGCTTGACGGATCTTTACTGCGGGAGCAGGACGTGTGCGTCAACAATGCCCCCGGTGCGCGACGTTCAGTCTGAATGAGGGCCCTTGTCAGTGGCCCAGGAGAATGACGTGACATCACTTCGTCGCTGGGGCAGCGTCGCTGCCTTGCTGGGATTGGCCGTGTTTGTCAGCGGTTGCGTCGTGCGCCCACTCGGGTGGGATGCGCGTTATAGCCATGAACGCGGGTACGGAGACCACCATCGACATGAGGGCGACCGCGATCACTGGCGCCGCGACGACGATCCACGGTACGACCGACGATGAGCGCGTGCCCTCGAACGCGCGAACGAACAACATGGCGTGACGCATAACGCCGCCGTGGCGATCCGTGATGCCTACCAGGTGACTCAGGGTCACATCCTGGTGATTACGCTGCGGCACGTTCGAGGCCCTCAGTCAGCAGCACGTCGTAGAGGCCATCTGACAGTGCCAACATGGTCGCGGGTTTCAACCGATGGGCCGCGTGCCCCGGCAAGCCGGGTAACCGGTGCAGCCCCAGAACTCACCGCCAGCGTTGGCGCCACGCTTTGCGGTCCGTCGCACCATGTGCTTGGAACACGCTGGGCAGCTTGGCGACTGCGCCGGCACCGCGTTCTTCTGGGCGGGTGGCTGGGCGGATGTGCGCGAAGGGGCTGAGCCTGTTCTTGCCCTCGCCTGTTGAATGAGGCTCTGAAGCTTCGGGCCATCAACCAACGTCACATTGCGTCCGCTCGCGAAACTGACGGCCTCGTCCGTGAACCTCCCTGAGGTCACGACAATGCCGCCTGCCGCACCGCGCGCAGCCATCACGCCGTAAAGCTCGCGAACTACGTCGACGCCGACCTTGTAGGCTCGCCACTGCTTGCACTGCACGAGAAACTTCTCGCCTCCGTTCTTCCCGGGCCTGCTCAGCACGAGATCGACGCCACCGTCAGCTCCGCCGCCTCCGGTCTCCACCACGTGATAGCCCTGAAGCCGGAACCCCTCTCCCACCAGCATCTCGAACTCGCGCCAGCTCATGCCATCAAGGGCGTTGCCCGCCTGGCTCTGCGCAACGTCGGCAATCAGGTTCTGCCGCACTTTGCGCTGCAATGCGGAAATGCCAGCGCCGGCCAAGCAGAGAATGGGCACGATGTATTGGCCGACGCCGGCGAGCCCCTTCCAGAGGCCCTGCGTGACCGTCGCGCTCACATGTCCGGGAGGGGCTGCGGCGGCGATCGGCTGTGCTGCCAACTTGTGTAGCAGCAGATAGCTCAACAGCGCGAGGGTGACGCCAGTCCACCACGGCAGCACGGCCACCAACTCCATGAAGTCCTCTGCGGGACTGGTCTTCTTCCGTCTTGCCATTGCGGCGTCACTCCCCTGCAGTTGCTGTACCGGGCTGCGCGGCAGCCACATACTGGCGACCAGCCTATCGTGCACTCAATCGGAATTGCTCTGTCTGATCACACTCCCGTGCGTCTACCGCCCAGAGATCGGACCGTCCGACCTCTGGGCCGGCGCTACGTTGTCGCGGAAAGACCGATCCAGGTGCGGATGTGGCCGAGCTCGGTCTGGTCCAGCACCTTCTGCTCGCGCTCGCACAGGAACAGGATCTGGTTGAAAAGTCGCGTGGTCAGGGTGGCCTCGTTGTCGGCACCTTGACCAAATACATGCCCGTTCATCTGCATGCCTCGGATCAGGAAGTTGACGTCGCGAGGCCGAACTCTCAGTCCCTCGGACTCGACACATTGACGACTGACCAATTGCACAGTCGGCGTCAACTTGAACTCCTGTGCCTGCAGCACCTGGACCAGCGTTCTGATCAAGGTCTTCAGGTACCGGGGCGCGAGCATTGGCGCAGCCGTCAGCACGCAGACTTCCCGGACCACCGGGAAGATCTCTTCGGCGCCCGACCACGGCGATTCCGCGTCCTGCTCCGGCAGCGTGCCTTCCAGTTCATGCCGACTCGGATCCAGCACTCGCCCCCCGGAGCCGCTCAGCCAAAGCAGTCGCGAGAGCCTGAGCGAGCGAAAGAATGCCTTGAACGAGCCAAGGCCGTTCCAGTTCTCCATGATTTCCGGATGCTCCTGCCTCAATCGCGCTGCGAGCAAGCCGGCGCTGACAGGCTGTGAAGACTCGTCGACCGTCGTCCACAGGCGGCCGGCGATCTCCGACAGTTCGTCAGGAGTCGCCGCCCGCGGCGTCACCTTGGCTGCCGGTTCGGCCTTGGGTGATGCCACGGCCGATTCCGACTGCTTTGGCTCGACTGCCGTCGCCTTGCTGTCGGCGCGACGGGTGTCACCGTCCTCGCTCGCCTGCCCGTTGAGGCCAGTCGGTGCTGTGGCATTGGGCTGACCCAGCGCCAGCGCCTCGCGCAGAAAGAGCCTCTCGTCAATCAATAGGTCGGCCGAAGCCTGGTACGCCGCCGACGGGAACCCGATCGCCAGCACGGTAGTGCGCCGATCGTAGCGACGGAGCTTGCGCAGGACTGGCGTGAAGTCTGCGTCTGCCGAGAAGACGATGAACTCATCGCAGCGCGTCTCGTGCTGGAGCAGATCGACGATGTCCAGCACCATGTGAATGTCCGTGCTGGTCTTGCCCTGGCTCGTCACTGGTGGGCAATCGATAATTTCGAAGCCAGCGCGAAGGAACGCGTGACGATAGGCCTGATACCAGTTGGGATTCAGGTAACAGCGACGCACGAGCAGACGGCGACTCTCGCCATCCTCATGCGGCTGTGGCAGTGCCAGGGATCCGGTCAGCCATCCAATCCACTCCGACGGGTGACGGGCGAACCGTTCGGCTGCGTCGGGCTGCAACTGCCGCAGCTGCGAATACACGTTGTCGAAATCAACGAAGAGTGCGCTCTTCATGGTCTGGCTGTTCCCTGATCTGTCCGAACGTGCCTGGCCTATCGCTCGGGCATTGCCGCGGCGCTCTGGATGGCGTCTCCACGCAGGTTAACGCAAGGGTCGCGCTTGTCGGCGTCGTAAGCGTTGGTTCCCGAGAGGTTTTGCGCAAGACATCGAGGTAGTCGCTGATCAGCCTGGCTCCGTTGGTTGCGCCAAGTCAACGGCGGGGGCGTCCGGGGCAGCGGTTACCTTGACGGGTCGTGGCCAGCATGCGACCGCTAGGCAAACAGTCGCTCGCGATCGGGCCGCGGCCACTCAATCCCGGTTCCGACAGGCCGGTACGCAGCGTCAGCGGTCCTTGGTCCGCAGCCGTCGAGTTTCAGGTATGGATCACGTCGCGATCATTGAGGCAGCTGGCGAGGTGAAGCCTGGCCGATCGGTCCTGACGGTGCTGCGGACGCTCACGAGGTGACTGAGCACCACGTCGAGCCGCGCCTCGCTCGTATGACCGCTGTTCCCGGTGGCCTACTCGCGCTGCCGACCCTCAGCTGCCCTTCGCGACGCTCCAAAGCTGCCCGATAGCCAGACCTGGCCCAACGCGTTTCGTATCCATGAAGCAGCCACTCGCGGCCACCGGCACCCGGCCAGTTCCTGCCGCTGGCGACAGGCAGGTACCTGGTATCTCGTCTCGAGACCCCAAGCTGGACGAGGCCGCGAGTCGGCCACACAGAGGCAGGCATACACAGAGTAGCAGGCCCAGCTCATCGAGCCCGCATGCGCCTTACTCCTCCCACTGGAAGCGCGCCAGCGCCACGGCCGAGAACAGGAGCGTGAAGCCCAGCATGGCCGCCACGGGCAGCAGCGCGGCCTGCAGCGGCAGTCCGCGCCAGGTCATGGCGTCGAGGCCATCGACGGCCCAGTGCGTGGGCATCCACATCGACACCTGTCTGCAGCCAGGGCGGGAAGATGAACGACGGCACCCAGGCGCCGCCCAGCATCACCATCAGCAGCGTGGCCAGGATGGCCAGTCCGCGCGTGGCCTCGGGCGTGCGGCCCAGCGCGGCGATCATGAGCCCGAAGCTGGAAGTGAGCAGCGCGAACGCCACCAGCACGGCGACGAAGCCCGGCACGCTGCCGCTGATGCGCACGCCGAAGAAGGCCACGGCCACGGCGTAGACGACGGCAAAGACGATCAGGCCGATGAGCGCGCAACTCGCGATCCGGCTGCCCAGCAACTGCGCCCGCGACAGCGGCGCGGCGCGCAGGCGCTTCCACAGCCCCATGCGGCGCATCAGCAGCAGCCCCACGCCCATGTCCACGCCCATCAGCAGGATGAACTGCACGCCCATGCCGGCAAACGAGTGGGCATAGCTGTTGTACTGGGCACCCAGTTCGGACACGGCCGCCTCGTCGCGCGTCGAGAACGGGATGCCGAGGCCGCGCGGCCGGGTTCGCTCCGCCCTCGGCGGCGGACGCGGAAGTGCGCGGCGCGCGGACGCAGGGGCCGGCAGCGCCTGCACGCGGGCGATGCTGTCGAACATCGACACCAGGGCCTGGCGACGCTCCTCAGGCAGGTTGTCGGCCCGCTGCATCTGCGCGCGCATGTCGCGCACCACCGGGCTGTTGCTGCTGAAGGCCGACTGGCTGACCGGTTGCATCACATGCTGGGCCAGCAGCCCCTTGACCATCGGCAGCACCATCGCCTGCGAGGGGTCGTAGAACACCACCACCTCGGGCTTGGCGGCACCGCCGAACAGGGCCCTGGAGGCCTGCGCGCCGAAGCCGGCGGGCAGCAGCACGGCCGCACGCTGCTTGCCGGCGCGCACCTGGGCCTGAGCCTCGGCGGCGGGCGCTTCGCTCAAACGCAGCGCGGGGTCGCCGCGCAGGTTGGCGACGATGCGTGCCGAGAGCTCGCTCTGGTCGAGGTCGGTCAGCACCACGGGAATCTGCGCCGGCCCCTTGTCGCTGCCGCCGAACAGGCTGCCGAAGAAGGCGGCGATGAGGATCGGCGCGACCACGCTCATCAACACGGCACGGCGGTTGGAGAAATGCAGCACGAGATCTTTGCGCACCAGCGCGATGAAGGCGTTCATGGGAGTGGGCTTCTGCGCTCAGTCGCGCAGTTGGCGGCCGGTGAGGGCCAGGAAGACGTCTTCGAGGTTGGCGCGGTCGGAATCGATGTGCCGCACCGCCAAGCCCGGCTGCGCCCAGCGCCTGCAGCACAGCCACGGTGCCCTGCGCCAGGTCGTCCAGCCCCAACGTCCAGCGGCCGTTCGCCTGCGTGACGGTGTGAACGCCAGGCAGGGCCTGCAGCCAGGCCAGTGCAGGCTCGCCATCGATGTCGAGTGTCAGCTTCTGCGCCATCGGCAGCGTGCGGTACAGCTCGGGCAGCGTGCCCTGGGCCACGACGCGGCCGTGGTCGATGATGACCACGCGGTCGGCCAGGCGCTCGACCTCTTCCATGTAGTGCGTGGTGTAGACGAGCGCCTTGCCCGCAGCCTTCAGCGCCAGCAGGGTGTCGAAGATGGCGTTGCGGCTTTGCGGGTCGACGCCGGCCGTCGGCTCGTCGAGCAGCAGCACCTCGGGGTCGTGCACCAGCGCGCAGGCAATGTTCAGCCGGCGCTTCATGCCGCCGCTGAAGGTGGCCGGCTTGTCGCGTGCGCGGTCGGCCAGCCCGACGGCGGCCAGCACCTCGGTGGCGCGGCGCCTGGCGCGGGCCGGGGGCAGGCCGTACAGGGCGCCGAACAGCTCGACATTCGCCTGCGCCGGCAGGTCTTCGAACAGCGCCAGGTCCTGCGGCACGAGGCCGATGCGGCGCTTGCAGGCGGCTTCGTCCTGCGCCAGCGCCATGCCGCCCACCAGCACGCGGCCGGCGTCGGGTGGGGTCAGGCCGCAGACCATGGCGATGGTGGTCGACTTGCCGGCGCCATTCGGCCCCAGCAGGCCCAGCACCTCGCCGGCCGCCACTTCGAGCGAGACGTCGATCACCGCGGCGCGTTCGCCGTACGACTTCTTCAGGCCTTCTGCTCTGAGCAGTGGTGTCCGGAGCTTGCATGGGCGGTCCTCGATGTTCGATGCGGTGCATGGTATGCGGGTGCGCCTGTGAGGCGTGGGCCGTGCGGCTGGTGTGCACGCCCACGGTTCGAATCGACGGCGGCGGCTGCCCACTGAGGCCGCGATGGCACCTGGGCGGGCTCAGATCGAAGGCGATGACGGCTAGATAAGGGTCTTATCGAAGAAGGCCGTAATTTCGACTGCGAGCTGCTTCAGGAATGCAGCACGATCAAAACCCGGCGGGTTCGCAGCGATGTCGCCGTCCGGAGCTGGCGATGGCCATGCTTGGCGTGTCCATGAAGGCGAAGTGCCATGCGTTCGGTACCCGATGCAGGTTCGGTGCGGGCAGATTGCTGGCAACCCACTCTGCATGAAATCGCGGCACCAGGAAACGATCGAGCTCAGCCTCGTAGATCATGGTCGCCGACCGCACCGCGGCAAGCGATTCGGCGGTGAGCGGCACGCCAGTCGGGGCCATCGCGACGATCGCCCGAACGCGCTCGTCCTTGAGCGAGGGCGTGGCCACTGGTAACGGCGGCATCGCATCGCCCGAGCGGCCTATGCCGCAGAAGATCGGGTCTTCGGATGCTTCGGCCAGGCAGTGCTGCCTGATCCGGGACAGGTCTGGCCTGGCTCCCGCCAACGCCAGCACCGTGTAGCCGCCGGCCGAGTGTCCCAGCGCACCCACCAGAGGCCCCTGGCTGTTGGTCGCAATGCGAGCCTTCCACGCCGGGTCGGCCAGGATCGCGTCGATGACCCGCGAAGCTTGCCGCGGCCGTTCGTCGAAGTAGCGCTCGGGGCTCTTCTCCATCAGAGACCGATCCTGCCAGTTGTCGCCGGGATGACGCAGTGCCGCCACCAGATAGCCATTGCGGGCAAGCGCTTGCGCCAGGGAGGCTGTGCCCGAGCTCGGTGCCGCCGATGCCGTGACTGAGCAGGATCAGCGCCTTGACCTTGTCGACGGGTTTGCCGCCGATGGCGAGCGTCAGGCGCGAACGGGCCCATGGCGATGACTCGCGGCGCGGCCATCGTCGGGTAGTACAGAGCGACCGTCGTCATGGGGGAGTCTGGCGTTGCGCCAGCAGTCTGGATCTGCATCCAGCCGGCCTCGAACGCGTGCGCGTGTGCCGCGACGACCAATGTAGCCAGCGAGGTCAGGATGCGCCGAAGGCGGCAGGTCATGGGGTACTCCAGAACAGTGAGGTTGTGTTCGAGTGTCGGACCAGATTGCGAAATAGCAATAGAGCCATGCGACAAAGTGAAGGCTGCGGGTGCGAGACGACCACCGGCGGTCGCCGGCTGCACGCCCAGGGCTCGCTTTCCAATTCCGTCGGCGCAGGCGCCAAGGCCGACCTGCCCGTTTGGCGACCTTGAAATCCGCATCACGGTGCCCCTTGACTTGAAGTTGAGTTCAACTTCTATAGTTCCTTCCAACGCATCAGAACAAGCCACGAAGGAGCCGCCATGTTCACCACTCAAGCTTTGGTCACCATCGTCCTCATCGGCGTCGGCGCCACCGCCGTGCTGGACTTGTGGCTGGCCATCCTGAAGCGGCTGGGCGTGCCCACTGGCAGCTTCGCGCTCATTGGCCGCTGGGTCGCCCACATGGCCCACGGCCGGTTCAGCCACGCGTCCATCGCCAAGGCCGAACCCGTGAGCAGCGAACTGGCCATCGGCTGGGCGACACACTACGCGGTCGGCGTCGCTTTCGCCGCGGGGCTGATCGCCCTGCAAGGCTCCAGTTGGATCCAGCAGCCCACGTTCGTGCCGGCGTTGCTGACCGGTGTGGCAACCGTCGCCATGCCGCTGTTCGTGATGCAGCCAGCGATGGGTTCCGGGTTCGCTTCGTCCAAGACGCCGACGCCCCTGAAGAACTGCGCCCGCAGCGTCGCCAATCACGCGGTGTTCGGAGTCGGCATGTACCTGGCCGCGATCGCCGTCGCGGGCTTCATCCGATGACCTCAAGCCTCGGACTCACGGGCGCCGACTTCGAGTGCAGCTGCCCGGACCGAGCCACATTCGATTTCTCCACTCGACTCTCATTGAACGGACTTCCCGATGACGAGCGCACTTGCCGAGAAGTCCGCCACCTCAACAGGAAAACTAACATGACCAAGCTGGCCATCGTCTACCACAGCGCCCACGGACACACCGAACACATTGCTCGCCGCGTACTCGAGGGCGCCCGGCAAGTCGAGGGCGTCGAAGCGCACCTCATCAAGGCCGAGGACATGGGCGCGCGGCCCAACGACCTCGTCGACTTCGACGGCTTTATCTTGGGCTCGCCGACCTACCTGGGTGGCGTCTCTGGCCCGTTCAAGTCCTTCATGGACGCCACCGGGCGTCTCTGGGGCAAGCAAGGGCTCAAGGGCAAGCTGGCCGCCGGTTTCACCGTGTCCTCACTGCCGGCGGGTGACAAGCAGTCCACGCTGATGTCCATGTTCGTCTTTGCGATGCAACACGGGATGCTCTGGGTGGGCAACCCGATCCTGCCGGAGCAGCACAGCGGAGTGCCATATGACGAAGCGGCCAACCGCCTGGGCTCATGGTCCGGTCTGATGGCGCAGGCGGGCCACTCGGCACCGGCTGATTCGTTCGTTCCCGGCGACGTGAAGACCGCCCACATGTTCGGTCGGAACTTCGCCAACACCTTGCTGCGCATCAACGCGAAAGTGCAGCAACAGGAAGCGGTGGAAGCCTGACCATCATGATCCCCAAGAAACTCGCACCCGCCCTGTTCGGCTTCATCCTCTCGGGGCTGATGTCGCTTCTCGTTTCCGGCATTGCCACCTACCGCGCCGCCGGCGTCGCCCCCGGCTTCGTCGGCATGTGGGCGACGGGCTGGGTCACCGCCTGGCTGGTGGCGTTCCCCGTCGTCCTCGTTCTGGCGCCATTCACGCGTCGAGTGGTCGGTGCCCTGGTCGCGCAAGACTGAACCGGCTCGCTTGCCTTGGTATCGCCATGAAAATCCGCCGCGTCATTCCCGAATCGCTCCAGCGGCCCTGCCTTCTTGTGCCCAGGCTGGCTGTCAGCGGCGGAACGGTGAGGCTGCTTCTGCTCTGCGAGCCATTGTCGAGAGGCGCTTCGACGCCCACGGCGCGTGGATGCTTCGCGCCGATGCATTGGGCTTAGTTAGTCTTACTGTGTCATAAATCTATGCCCGCTTTCTTTGCCGCAACACGGACACAGTCCCATTCGATCGATGAGGCCGAAAGCGAGGTGATGACGCAGGGAGGGTATCGAGTCCGCTACGTGGCGCTGCGCGCGCAGGGCTACCACGGGGGATGTAATTCGCGGGAAGGTCAGGTATTTCGCGTTCAATGAAGTTTTTTTTACTGCCGGCGGTGGTGCCGGCAATTAGTCGCTGGGCCATCAAGAACCCATACGCCGCAATACAAAGCGAGGCGTGATGGTGGAAGCCTCGCCAACCTCGGCCCTCGTAGTGCCCCAGACCGAATTCCTGCTTCAGATCCTGGTAGTCGCGCTCAATGCGCCAGCGTAAATGTGCGGCGCTGACCAGATCATTGATCGCGGTGTCTTCGGGCAGCGTGGATAGCCAGTATTTGGTTGGCTCGGCCTGGTCGATAGGCCACTCGATGAGCAGCCATTCCAGAGGTTGCAGGCGAGCCCTGCCGGAATTGCCACCCGCGCGCCGAACGCGCACTGCCGCAAAGCGACTGCTGAGGGTTTCATTGGTGCCTTCACGCCAACTGATCGTCTGAAACAGGGTCGAAGGCATCGCCTTCGCCAACGCCTTGACGTTCATAGGCTGACGTCGTGCCGTACGCCGCGGCATCACCGGCGGTCGACCCATGCCGCTGTACGGCTTGGCCGGCAATGGCTCGATGCCTGGCGGCCATACGACAACGGCCGAAGTGATGCCAACCACGTAGGGAAGCCCCAGCTCGCTCAGTCGCTGGCGAAAGGCGGTGTCCACCCCGTAGCCAGCGTCCGCCAACACGCAGTGGCGCGGAGCGCCGTCTGCCAGCAGCGCCTCGAGTTGCTGCAGCGCGATCTGCGGCTTGGTGGCGAACCGTATCTCGGCCGGCACTTCGGCCTTGTGGCGGCGCACCGCGTCTTCGGCCCATTCGCGCGGCAAGTACAAACGCCATGCCACAGGCAGGCTGCCGTCCTCGCACGCCAATGACACGCTCACCGCCACCTGGCAGTTGTCCTGCTTGCCCAGCATCCCACAGTACTGCCGCGCCACTCCCACCGAGTGAGTGCCCTGCTTCGGAAAGCCGGTGTCGTCGACGATCCAGAAACCTCCATGCGACAGGTCCATATGCGGCACGACCCATTGCGCGACGCGTTTGAGCATCTCATCGTCAGACCACTCTGCCTTCGCGACGAAATGGTGCAACGCTTGATGCTTGGCGCTCGCGTGAAGCGGATCAACCCGCGCCGCCATCGGCTCCACGCTCTTGCGCGACAGGGGCAGCATCAACCCCGTGCAATAGCCCTGCAGCCCCACGCGACGATCCGCGTGTCCCAATCCATCAGCCAAGTGCCCCATGTATTGCTCGAACTGATCGCTTGCATCCATCATTCCTCGCGTAAAGGATGAAGAGATGCATATAATGCCTTGACTTTAATGACACAGTAAGACTAAGCAGCGCGACAAGCTGGACCTGCTGGCCCGAATCACGCGTGATGACATGGATGGGAACGGTGCGCCGCGTGCTGTCAGGTTGAACGGCGCGCATCCTGGCTTGCAGCATGTAACGCCGGAATTTGAGATACCTGCCGCAACACATCGTGTGACGAGCGCGAGTTGCGATCGCGCGGCCAACCCCGCGTCGCCGACCTGCAGTCGCCCGGTGAATACAGGGAGATCCTTCAGTAGTTCCAAGTGGCTCCGGCTCGAATACGGCTGCTGCTCGATGTCGGCGTCGGTGATGTCCCCATCGCGCCGGTCGAAGAGAGTACGCGCCCTGCCGCAATACAGCTCTTGAACTTCATCGAACAGACGTTGCGAGAATACGTTCGTCCCGCGCGCATCCGAAACGCTGATTCCCGCTCGCGCCGAACCGTCGGCGACGCGCCCCATGGCCTCGTGGCCGACCAACGTCGCCACCTGCAGCCGCACGCGCCGTCGCGACGCAATCACGCAGGCCGTGCAATCCCCGGAATACCGCTGGCACCTGGGGAGCGCAACGCCGACGCCCGCACCGGGAACCGACCGACCTCATCAAGCGTGACATGCGCATGTGGGGCGACGTCGTGCGCAAGAACAACATCCCGATTTGAGTCATGACCACCGGCCGCTCGACCTCCATCGGCGAGCGTGTTCATGATGGTCCAAGCAGCCGGCGTGTGCTCCCGCGTCGCGGACATCACTGAGGAGGTTGCCGCGCATGCACCGGCCGGCGCGACCGCAGCGCACCAAAAGCTCTGGAGATTTCCGAGGGAATTCACGTAGAGTAGCGGAGCCGCTCGATGGTGGACCCCGACAGAAATGCTCCAGCCCCTCGTGACAAGGTTGCGCAAGTCGCTGCTGTCGTCGCCTCTTCGCAACCCGAGCTTCCGCCTCTTCTACCTTGGGTCGGTAGGTGCCGCGCTGGGCTACACGATGCAAGCCACCGTGTCGTCATGGTTGATGGCGACGCTAACGCCATCCACTCTCATGGTGGCGCTGGTTCAGACGGCAAGCACCGCGCCGACCCTGCTCTTTGGACTGATCGCCGGATCGCTGGCAGACATCGTCGACCGAAGAAAGGTCATCCTCGCAACCCAGCTGGCCATGTTTTTCGTGGTCGCCACCCTGGGCACGGCCGCCATCGCCGGCATCATCGGACCGCTCTCGCTGTTGACGCTGACATTTCTAGTCGGCTGCGGCTTCACTTTCTACATGCCCGCACAGCAGGCGAGCGTCAATGAACTGGTCTCGCGCAGCGAGGTGCCTACGGCCGTGGCACTCGCCGCCGTGGCTTTCAACGTCGCGCGTGCGGCCGGACCGGCCCTGGCAGGCGCGATCGCAGCCTGGCTCGACACGGGCAGTGCCCTGCTGGCAAGCGCGCTGTTCTTCGCCCTGATGATCGCGGCAGTGCGCCGTTGGAAGCACGTCGAACGCGCCCTGCCCGGCATTCCCGAACGGCTGTTTGCCGGAGTTCGCAGCGGGTTGCGTTTCGCGTGGCATTCCCATGCCTTGCGTGCCCTGCTCATTCGCAATCTGTCGTTCGCCGTCTGCGCGAGCGCCTTCTGGGCCCTCCTGCCGGTCATCGCCCGCGATCTGCTCAAGCTAGGCGCGGGCGGGTTCGGCCTGCTGTCGGCGGGATTCGGCGCGGGCGCCATCGTGGGCGCCTGGTCGATTCCGCGTCGTCTCAAGGAGTTGCCGTTGCACAGGATCGTGATGTTCGGCGTCGTGGGCTGGACTGCCGCGATCGGCCTGATTGCGACGACAACGCTCACGTCAGTTGCCATCCTCGGCGCTGCGGGTGCCGGAGTGGCATGGGTCTCGGTTCTCGCCGGATTGTCGGCAGCCATTCAGAGTTCGGTTCCGGCATGGGTTCGCGCTCGCGCGCTGTCGATGAACCTCGTGTCGACTCAGGCGAGTCTCGCCTTCGGCAGCGCCGTCTGGGGTGCCATTGCCTCCTTTGCGGGAATCCGTGTCTCGCTCGGCGTGTCAGCCGCCGCGATGCTCGCGTCCTATGGATTAACCCGAAGGCTCCGCGTCACGATGGGAAGCGAGGCGGACGTCTTGACGCGGGTGGATTTGTCCGACCTCGTCATTTCCGCGGAGCCGCTCGCGGACGATGGGCCCGTGTTGATTCAGATCGAGTATCGAGTCGAGCGCGAACAGCGCAAGGCCTTCCTGCGGGCCCTCGAAGCAGTCGGCCCGACGCGAAGGCGCAATGGTGCGACCAGTTGGCGCGTGTTTTGGGATCTGGAGGACCAGGAGCGCATCGTCGAGCGGTACGTCATTGCATCCTGGGCCGACTATCTTCGACAACGAGCGCGAATGACGATGGCCGATGTCGCGCTCCAGGACAAGGTGAAGGAATTCCATCGATCCGGCGAGCCACCGAAGATCTCAAGGTTCATCGGCGTGCGTGCGGAGGACGATTGATGGAAGCGGTCGGCCATGGTGTCGTGGCTCAACTGTCAGCAATACGATCGACGCTCGCCCCCATCAGGGGGCCTTTCGCTCGGGGACGCGGACTTCTTCGGTACGGGAATTGCGACGCTGACTGGCCCCTCGATGATCTCCTTGATCGTTCCGCAGAACTGGTTGCGAATTGGCGGCGCTGCGCTGAATGTCTCCTGATGTGAAAGGTTGTTCAACACCTGCCCTCAAGTCGCCCTCTTTCGCCGCGTCGCGCACGCACACGGGCAGGTGGCGGACAACCCTTCACAATTGCAGTCGCTCGGGTAGGGCCGCCACACTCCGGACAACGGTCGTCCAGGCAAAGCGGCGAGCGACCAATCAGCCGCGAAGCCGCAATGCGTCCACGACTAGCGAGAACGCGGGAGAAGGCTGTCGTCGACTCGGGTAGTACAGGTGGTACCCAGCAAATTTCGGGCACCAGTCTTCCAACACGCTCACCAGCCGCCCAGCGCCAACATGGGACATCACCTCGTCTTCGGGCAGCAGGGCGACACCCAAGCCGGCGAGCGCCGCGTCGACTTGCGGAGGCGTGGTATTGAAGATGATGGGCCCGTCCACACGCACCTTGACCTTGCGACCGCGCCGCTCGAAGTCCCAAACGTACAGGCCGCCGGAGGTCGGCATGCGCTGGTTGATGCAACGATGCTCAGTCAGATCCGGAGGCACCTTCGGCGCGGGGTGGGCCGCGAAATACGCCGGTGATGCGACCACCGCCAGGCGTAAGGCCGGCCCGATCGGGAGGGCGATCATGTCCTTGTCGATCGTGCTGCCCATGCGCACGCCGGCATCGAAGCGGTCGGCCACGATGTCGCGGAACCCGTAGTTCACGTCGAACTCGACCGTGACGTCCGGGTAGTCCTGCAGCAAGGGAGCGAGCCTGGGCAGCAGGATGCTTTGCAGCACGTGGTCGCCGCAGGTGATGCGTACCGTGCCGGCCGGCTTGTCTCGCAACTCGGTCAGGGCATCGAGTTCGGATTCGATCTCGTCGAAGCGCTGGCCGATGGCCCGCATCAGGCGCTCGCCGGCCGCCGTGGTCGATACGCTGCGCGTCGTGCGCGTCAGCAATCGGATCTGAAGCCGCTCCTCCAGCCCACGGATGGACTGGCTCAACGCGGATTGCGTCACCCCCAAGGTCGCCGCGGCGCGCGTGAAGCTGCCCTCGCGCGCGACGGTGACGAACCCCAGCAGGTCGTTCAGGTTCCTCCTGGCCATGGCTGCACCCCCGATCCATTAGCGTGCCTACTAAATGCATTCAGGATTCATTATCTAGTCACGCTCGAGGGCCGTCGCCATAGTTGATGGCATGACCCAAGCGGCATCGACCCTAACCCCCGAGCTACGCAGCAAGCTGCTGCCAACGCATCCGCCTGCCCCTGCTTCTGCCGCGGGCGAGCAACCGAGCCACTGGAGCGGCGTCTTCGCCATGGCGCTGTGCGTCTTCGCGCTCATCGCATCGGAGTTCATGCCTGTCAGCCTGCTGACGCCGATCGCGACGGACCTGCGCGTCAGCGAGGGCGTGGCCGGCCAGGCGATCGCCGTGTCCGGCGCCTTCGCCGTGCTGACGAGCCTTGCGATTCCCGCGCTGGCGCGGCGGATGGATCGCAAGTCCATCCTGCTGTGGATGACCGCTTCCATGGCCGTGTCGGGCGCCCTGATCGCTTCGGCGCAGGGCCTGGGGATGTACATGACGGGCCGGGTGCTCATCGGCGTGTCCGTCGGCGGCTTCTGGTCCATGTCGGCCGCGACGGCCCTCCGGCTGGTGCCCTCCCAGAAGGTTCCGCGCGCGTTGGCGATCTTCAACGGTGGCAATGCCCTCGCCACGGTCGTAGCTGCCCCGCTGGGCAGTTTCATCGGCTCGCTGGTCGGATGGCGTGGCGCCTTCTTCGCGCTCGTGCCGGTGGCTGCGCTCGCCTTCGCCTGGCAATGGGCCAGCCTCCCTTCAATGCCCGGGGAGACCCGCGATCGAGGATCCCGCAACGCACTGCGGTTGCTGGCGAACCCTCTTGTGCGGTCCGGGATGGCGGCCGTCGGCCTCTTCTTCATGGGGCAGTTCGCGCTCTTCACCTATGTCCGCCCCTTCCTGGAAGGGACGACCCATGTTGACGCATCGGCCATCTCGATGGTGCTGCTGGCGATGGGCGTGGCCGGCTTCATCGGTACGACGGCCATCGGCTGGCTGATCTCCCGCAACCATTACCGCACGTTGATCGCCATCCCGCTCGCGATGGCCGCCGTGGCCGGGGCACTGAGTGTTCTCGGTGGCGTGGCCGCCGCTGCCATCAGCCTGCTGGCCGTGTGGGGACTGCTGGCGACGGCGGCCCCTGTCGGCTGGTGGAGCTGGCTGGCAAAGACCTTGCCGGAGAGCGCCGAAGCAGGCGGCGGGCTGATGGTGGCAGTGATCCAGCTGGCCATCGCATTGGGTTCGATGGTCGGCGGCGTGCTGTTCGATGCGAGCGGCCATACCAGCACCTTCGCACTCAGTGCGCTGCTCCTGCTGTTCGCCGCTGTTCTGGCACTAACGACCGCGCGGCGCAGCCGCCAGGCCTCGTGAGCGGTCGACCCCGACAAAACGAAAGGACCCGTCTATGGATTTCTCGAACACACGCCGCAGAACCTTGCAAGGCGCGCTGGCCGCCGGAGCCGCCGCCATTTCCGCAGGTGCGGCGTTTGCCCGCCAACAGCAAGTGTCAAGCGGAGGCAGCATGGAATTGACAAGCCGATGGGACAAGGTGTTCCCCCAAAGCGATCGCGTGATCCATCGCAAGGTGACATTCAAGAACCGGTTCGGGATCGTCCTGGCTGGTGACCTCTACCGGCCGAGGGACGCCGCCGCAGGCAAGCTGCCGGCGCTGGTGCTCAGCGGCCCGTTCGGAGCGGTGAAAGAGCAATCGTCCGGGCTTTACGCTCAGACGTTCGCCGAACGAGGCTTCGTCACGCTGGCGTTCGATCCGTCCTTCACCGGCGAGAGCGGCGGCGAGTTGCGCAACGTGGCATCGCCCGACATCTTCACGGAGGACTTCAGCGCCGCGGTCGATCACCTCGGGCTGCTGCCGGACGTGGACCGCGAGCGCATCGGCGCCATGGCGATCTGCGGCCTGAGCGGAATGGCGCTGACCGCGGCCACCGGCGATTCGCGGATCAAGGCCGTGGCGACGGCTTCGATGTACGACATGTCGCGCAGCATGAGCCGCAGCTACAAGGATGGCTACACCCTCGAACAGCGGCATCAGGTGATCGACTACTTGAGCCGGCAGCGCTGGATCGATGCCGAGAAAGGGACCTTCGCGCTGGGCTTTCACGAAGTACCCTTCGACGCCAAAGGCCAGCTGCTGAAGGGCAACCGGGTGCTGCCGGAGAAGCTGCCGGCCGATCCCGACCCGGTGCTGGCCGCCTTCTTCGACTACTACCGAACGCCGCGAGGCTTTCATCCGCGGTCGATCAACTCCACCACTGCGTGGACGGCCACGACACCGATGTCGTTCTTCGAATTTCCGCTGGCAGCCAACATCGCCATGATCGCGCCGCGGCCGATCATGCTGGTGGCGGGCGCGGATGCCCACTCGCGCTATTACGCGGAAGACATCTACAAGGCCGCGTCCGATCCGAAGGAACTCGTCATCGTCCCGAACGCGGACCACGTCGACTTGTACGACCAGCGGGAGAAGATCCCCTTCGACAGGCTGGAAGCCTTCTTCAGGCAGAACCTGAAGCAGGCATCGTGATTTGAAGGAGCCGCCATGGAACTGAAACGCGCAGGAACGCAACCCTCCGTCAAGGGCTCCGCCGAGTGGTTCACCGGCAGCGTCCGCATCGATCCCTTGAGCAACCCGCCGGCGCCCGCTCGCCACTCGTGCGCCGCCGTGACCTTCGAGCCCGGGGCGCGCACCAACTGGCACACCCACCCGCTCGGCCAGACGCTGATCGTCACGGCAGGATGCGGCTGGACGCAATGCGAAGGCGAGGAAAGGGTGGAGATCCGTGCCGGCGACGTGATCTGGTGCCCGCCGAACCACAAGCACTGGCACGGCGCCACGTCCACGACGGCGATGACTCATATCGCCGTCCAGGAAGCGCTCAACGGAAAGCCCGTGGAGTGGCTGGAACCCGTATCGGATGAACAGTATTCAGGAGAGAAGCCATGATCAAGGACAAGGTCGTCATCATCACGGGCGCGTCGTCGGGCATTGGTGCAGCCACTGCCAGACTGCTCGCAGCCCGGGGCGCCAAGGTGGTCCTCGGCGCCCGCCGCGAAAAGGAGCTGAAGCAACTCGTGCACGAGATCGAGCAGGCGGGCGGCCAGGCCGCATACCGCGCGCTCGACGTCACCCGGCAGTCCGACAACGACGACATCGTCAAGCTGGCCAAGCAGGCCTTCGGGCGCGTCGATGTGATGTTCCTGAACGCCGGTCTCATGCCGAACTCCCCCCTCTCGGCGCTGAAGACGGACGACTGGCACCGCATGATCGACGTGAACGTCAAAGGCGTCCTAAACGGCGTCGCCTCCGTGCTGCCTTCGTTCATCGCACAGAAGTCGGGGCAAGTGATTTCGACCTCGTCGGTGGCAGGCCTGAAGGCCTATCCCGGCGGTGCGGTGTACGGCGGCACCAAGTGGTTCGTGCGCGACTTCATGGAAGTCTTGCGCATGGAATCCGCGATGGAGGGAACGAACATCCGGACGGCGACGATCTATCCGGCCGCGATCAACACCGAGTTGCTGGACACCATCAGCCACCAGGCGTCGGCCGACAGCATGCACGCCGTCTACCGGCAATACGGCATCAGCGCGGACCGGGTTGCCGAGGTCGTGGCGTTCGCCATCGATCTGCCCGCGGACACGACCGTCAACGAGTTCACGGTGGGGCCGGCCAACCAACCCTGGTAGGGCAGCAAGAACACGAGGAGCGAGGCCATGAAGATCAAATCCGTTGCCGCCGCGGCACTTGGCATGAGCGTGATGCACGTCTACGCTGTTCCGCCGGAGGCTGCCGCCGGCCCCAACGCGAACACCGCAGGCGAACGACGCGTCTGGATGGCAGTGGGTGAACGCCACTTCTCGATCACCCTCGCGGACAACGAAGCGGCCCGTGCGTTTGCGGCGCAGTTGCCGCTCGCGCTGGACATGCCGGACCTGAACGGCAACGAGAAGCACGCGAAGCTTCCGAAGGCGCTGCCGGCCAAGGACAGCCGGCCAGGAACGATCCACCTCGGCGACGTCATGCTGTGGAGCTCGGACTCCGTGGTCGTCTTCTATCGCACGTTCGACTCGCCGTATGCCTACACCCGGTTGGGCCGCATCGATGAAGCGGCCTCGCTCCCTGAGGTGCTCGGACGGGGGCAGGTAAGGATCGTCTTCACGAGGGAGTAACTGGGACGCGCGCGGGCACACGGTGGCCATCTGCGGCCGGTAGGCCAGCGTCATGATCGTGCAAAGCAGGCTGCCGCCGAAGGTGGGCCGCGTGGCTGCCAGCGCGCGGCCGTCGATGTTGAGCTCGATGCAGTCGGTCGTCAGCCTGCTGACAGAGATCCGCCACAAGGACGTGGCCAAGAGCGGCCAGTCAGCGGCGCGTGTTTCGGCCCGTGCTGCGCCGATTCGGTTGCGCGCCCGGCGGCGCATCCCACGGCGCAACGTCACCGCCGAAGCGCTCGGCCAGGAACTCGATCAGCAGCTTCAACGGCAGCGGCTGGTGCTGCCGGGACAGGTAGACGGCGTGGATGCCGAGCGGCTCGGGTTCGAGATCCGGCAGCACCCGCACCAGCGTCCTCCGCTTGAGCTCGGCGCCGACGAAGTAGGTCGGCAGCATCGCAATCCCGGCGCCGGCCAGCGCCGCCTGCCGCAGGACCGCCGTTTCGTTGCTCGACAGCGGTCCGGTGACGCCAAACGTCGTCAAACGGCCGGCTTGACGCAGGCGGTACTCGGCCCGAGTGCCGAAGGTGTGCGTGATGCAGTGATGGGATTTGAGGTCCTCCGACCGCTGCGGGTGGCCGCGGCGCTTCAGGTAGGCCGGCGCCGCGCACAGCACCGAACGGCAACTCGCGAGCCGGCGCGCCACCACGCCATCGTCGAGGCGGTTGGTGATGCGGACGGCCAGGTCGATCCGCTCGCCGACCAGATCCACCGCGCGGTCCACCGTCAGGAGCTCGACCTCGATGCGCGGGTGCCGGCGCTGGAAATCCACCAGGGCCTCGGTGAGGCACGACAGCGCAAACGACAGGCTGGTGGCGACGCGCAGCTTGCCCGAGGGCTCGGCCGTGCGTGCGCCCGAGACCGCCTGCAGATCGGCGGCCAACTCCAGCATCTGGCGCATGCGGGGCAGAGCTTCCTGCCCGGCCTCGCTGAGGCTCACCCGCCGCGTCGTGCGATGCAGCAGCCGCGCACCGAGCCATCGCTCCAGCCCTTCGAGGTGGCGGCTGATCATCGCGCGCGACAGATCCAGCGCTTCCGCGGCGCGGGTCAGGCTGCCCTTGTCCGCGATTTCGACGAACGATCGGATCGCGCTCAGGTGGTTCATCGAGGGGCGCGTTATTGGTGTGAATGGGTTGACAGTAATTTGATGGAAGCGAAGTTTATCTTCAAATATGGAATCAATACAGTGCGCCATCGACAACCCCTCGTAGGAGCACCCGATGAAGACATTCAAGACCTGGTCCCTGGCCCTGCTGCCTGGCGCGATGACGCTGGGCGTCGTCGCCAGCGATGCCGCCGCGCAGCCGGCGGCGCCGCTGACCGTGCAGGTCTACAACGCGGACGCGGCGAGCTTTCATGTCAACGCCGTGCTGGTGGCCGGCAAGTCCGACGCGGTGCTGCTGGACACCGGCTTCACGCGCGCAGATGCGCTGCGCATCGCCGCGATGGTGCTGGACAGCAAGAAGACGCTGAAGACGGTCTACATCAGCCAGGCCGACCCCGACTACTACTTCGGCATCGAGGTGATCAAGCAGCACTTCCCCGAGGCTCGGTTCGTGACCACGGCCCCGACGTTGAAGAAGATCGAGGCAACGTTGGCCGACAAGCTGAAGGTCTGGGGCCCGCGCATGGGCGCGAATGCGCCGAAAAGCGTGCCGCTGCCCGACGTGCTGGCCGGCAACACCATTGCGCTAGAAGGTCAGACCCTGGAGATCCGCGGGCTCGACGATGGCCAGCCGCACCGTAGCTACGTCTGGATCCCGTCCATCAAGACGATCGCCGGCGGCGTGAACGTGTACGCCGGTCTGCACCTGTGGACTGCCGATGCGCAAAGCGTGCAGGAGCGTGCCGACTGGGCCGCCAAGCTTGGCGCGATTGCCGCGCTGAACCCGGTGATCGTGATCCCGGGCCACAGCCAGCCCGGGCAGCCGCACGACGTCTCGCAGATCGCGTGGAGCCAGGCCTACCTGGCGCGCTACGAGCAGGAGCTGCCGAAGGCCGCCAACAGCGGCGCCCTGATCGAAGCGATGAAGCAGGCCTATCCTGGGGCGGGCCTCGACATCGCGCTGGAGATCGGCGCCAAGGTCAACAAGGGCGAGATGAAGTGGTGAGCAGCCGGCCGCTCACGATCGGATCGTGTGGCGGCCGACAGCGGCTGACTCGCAAACCCCACAGACAACCGGACAAGGAGAGACGATGTCGACGCCCACGCTCCACTACATCTACGACCCCCTCTGCGGGTGGTGCTACGGTGCCGCGCCGCTCGTGCGCGTGGCCCGCGACACGCTGCGCGTGCAGGCCCACGGCGGCGGCATGATGGCGGGCGCGGCACGCCGCACGGTCACGCCCGAGTGGCGTCAGTTCGTGATGCCGATCGACAGCCGCATCGCGCAGGCCAGCGGCCAGCCGTTCGGGCCGGGTTATCTCGAAGGCCTGCTGCGGGACGATGGCGCGGTGCTGGACTCGGCGCCGCCCATCACCGCGGTGCTGGCCGCGGACGAACTGGCCGGCGCCGGGCTGGATATGCTGGCGCGCCTGCAGCAGGCGCACTACGTCGAAGGCCGCCGCATCGCCGAAGCGGCCGTGCTGTGCGACCTGGCGGCCGAGCAGGGGCTGGGCACGGCCGACTTCGCCCGCGTCTACGAGAAGCTGCAAGGCGCAGCGACGCAGGCGCACATCGAGCAGTGCCGGGCACTCCTGGCGCGAGTGGGCGGCCACGGCTTTCCGACGTTCGCGCTGGCAGACGACAGGACATTCACGACCGTCGACATCGGCGCCTACCTCGGCCGGCCCGATGCCTGGCACAACTGGCTGACGCAGCAGTTGGGCGGCGCCGGCGGGGCGCGGCCCGAAGCGCTCGAACGCTCCCCGGCTGCGTGGCCGCCCACACTCTGACCCCCTTCAACCCAACCCGGGTATGCCCATGCGCAGCGCTTACCAGATCGTGTCCGACCACTATGCCGCCTCGGCACGCGGCGACTTCGCGGCCATGATGGCCGAGGTGGCACCCGACGTGCGGTGGACCGAAATGGATGGCTTCCCCTGTGCCGGCACGCATGTCGGCCCGGGGCAGGTGATCGAGAAGGTCTTCGAGGTGCTGGGCCGTGAGTGGGAAGGCTATCGCTTCCGGCTCGAGATCCTGATCGACGCCAGCGACCGCATCGTCGGCGTCGGCGACTACCACGGCACCTACCGCAAGACCGGCAAGACAATGGCCGCCCGTGTCGTCCACGTCTGGCGTGTCGAAGGCGGCCTGGTGCGGGAGTTCGAGCAGTTCACCGACACGCTGCGGGTGGCGCAGGCGATGCGGTGACGCTCTCCGGGTGCCCACCTTGGAGGGCCGCGGCGGCGTCACCTCGGCTGATCATAGCGTTCTCGGCGCGATCCTCAAGAAGCACAACCACGAGCACAGCGCCAAGCACAAGGGCGTGTCGTTCAAGACGGTGCACGACCGCCAGCGCTTCTTGGCGAGCTTCTTCCGCGAGCTGCGCCGCAATACGCGTTTCGCAAATCACGTGGAGGGCTTCTCGATGGAGCGCCGCATGGACGTCCTCGCCCAAGCGCATCTGGCGCCGGCCATGCGCCGTGCGACGTCGTCCGCTTGCTCGATCGAAGAGGACTCGCTGCTCGCAAAGGCACGCCTCCGCCAGCTCCGGTCGCGCCCCTCAAGAGAAGTTCATGCCGAAGAAAACTAGTGTTTCCAGGTCGCGACCGCCACAAACCGGCAGCGCCGTGCGACTCGTGCACGGACGAGGAAATCTACAACTGCTTCACGAACTCGGGCACGGCAGTGAAGAGATCGGCCTCTAGCCCATAGTCGGCCACGCTGAAGATCGGCGCCTCGGGATCCTTGTTGATCGCGACGATCACCTTCGAGTCCTTCATGCCGGCAAGATGCTGGATCGCCCCGCTGATCCCGGCGGCGATGTACAGCTGCGGCGCGACGATCTTGCCGGTCTGCCCGACTTGCCAATCATTGGGCGCGTAGCCCGCATCCACCGCGGCGCGGCTCGCGCCGAGCGCCGCACCGAGCTTGTCGGCCAGCGGCGTGAGCACTTCGTTGAACTTCTCGCTGCTGCCCAGCGCCCGCCCGCCCGAGACGATGATCTTCGCCGCGGTGAGCTCGGGCCGGTCGTTCTTGGCGATCTCGGAGCCGACATAGCTGATCGCATCGCTGGCCGGCGAGGCTTGAACCGTCTCCACTGCGGCGCTGCCGCCCGTGGCCGCTGCCGGATCGAAGGCCGTCGTGCGCACCGTGATCACCTTGACCTTGTCGGCGCTCTGCACCGTGGCAATGGCGTTGCCCGCGTAGATCGGCCGCTCGAACGTGTCGGGCGCATCGACCTTGACGATGTCGGAAATCTGCGCCACGTCCAGCAATGCAGCCACGCGCGGCGCGACGTTCTTGCCGGCGGCCGTGGCGGGAAACAGGATGTGGCCATAGCTGCCGGCCAGCGCAATCACTTGCGCTGCGACGTTCTCGGCCAGCGCATGCTCCAGGCCCGCCGCATCGGCATGCAGCACCTTGGCCACGCCGGCGATCTTGGCCGCCGCCTGGGCCGCGGCACCGGCATTGTGACCCGCCACGAGCACATGCACATCACCGCCCGCCTGCGCGGCGGCGGTGATGGTGTTGAGCGTGGCGCCCTTGACCGACTGGTTGTCGTGTTCGGCAATGACGAGTGCAGTCATGATCAGATCACCTTCGCTTCGTTCTTCAGTTTCTGGACCAGGGTCGCCACGTCAGGCACCTTCACCCCGGCGCTGCGCTTGGGCGGCTCGCCGACCTTGAGCGTCTTGATCCGCGGCGTCACGTCCACTGCGAGGTCGGAGGGCTTCAAGATCTCCAGCGGCTTCTTCTTGGCCTTCATGATGTTGGGCAGCGTCACATAGCGCGGCTCGTTCAGGCGCAGGTCCGCAGTGACGATGGCCGGCAGTGTCAGCTTGAGGGTTTCGAGGCCGCCGTCGACCTCGCGAGTGACGGTCACGGCGTCGCCGCTGACCTCGACCTTTGATGCGAAGGTGGCCTGGGGCAGGCCAGCCAGGGCCGCGAGCATCTGGCCCGTCTGGTTGCAGTCATCGTCGATGGCCTGCTTGCCAAGGATGACCATCCCAGGCTGCTCCTTGTCGACCAGGGCCTTGAGCAGCTTGGCCACGGCAAGCGGCTGCAGTTCCTCGGTGGTCTCGACCAGGATCGCCCGATCGGCGCCGATCGCCATCGCCGTGCGCAGCGTCTCCTGGCACTGCTGCACGCCGCAGGACACGGCGATCACTTCGGTGGCGACCCCCTTCTCCTTCAGGCGCACCGCTTCTTCCACCGCGATCTCGTCGAACGGATTCATGCTCATCTTGACGTTCGCGATGTCCACACCCGTGTTGTCCGACTTGACGCGGACCTTCACGTTGTAGTCGACGACCCGCTTCACTGCTACGAGTGCTTTCATTTCTGCCTCTATTGAATTTCGAGTAGGTGGATTTGGTTCCGGTGGGAATTCGGCGCGCCGGCGGGGTCAATGGCGGGCGCAGCCCGGCGAAGCGAATCCTTGACGCCGATCGCGCGTCCCCTGATGCTGCCTGGATGTCGAATGCGGCATGCTGACGCATTCGACATCCAGGCAAAGGGGGTCGCCTGGGCCTACAAGGAGCAGCTGCGCGAGATCCTCGAGCGCAAGCAGATCAACGTCGTGCGTGACTTTCTCCAGCACTGGTGCACCTGGGTCACGCGCAGCAAGGTGGATCCAATGAAGGAGGTCGCCCAGCTCGTGCGCCGCCACATGGCAGGCATCGTCGCCTGGGCGCAGACCCGTCAGACCAACGGGTTCCTCGAAGCGCTCAACGGTCGATAGAGCCTGTCTTAAATCGTCGTGAAACTGACCATGCGCATTTCGCACATCTCGTGTACCGCATAGCGTGGGCCCTCGCGGCCGAAGCCGGAATCCTTCGTGCCGCCATAGGGCATGAGGTCCACGCGCGAGCTCGAAGTCTCGTTGATGTGGACCCCACCCACATCGAGCTTACGAACCGCCTTCATGGCGTCGTCGATCTTGTTCGTGAACATGCCTGTGGCGAGGCCGAAGGGTGTCGAATTCACCCGTGCGATCGCTTCATCGAGCATCTCGAAGACCGCGATCGTCATCACGGGTCCGAAAATTTCGTTGCAGCTGACGTCGCAGTCCGGGGGCGCATCGGCGAGCAGCGTGGGCGGCACTATCGCGCCTTCTCGGGGGCCACCCGTGAGGCGCCGGGCACCGCGTTCGACGGCTTGCTGTATCCAGCCGTCGATGCGCTTGGCCGATGCTTCGTTGATCACGGGACCCACCTGTGTATTTGCATCATGCGGGTTGCCGTAAGCCATGTCCCCGACGAGCTTCGCAAGCCGCGTTTCGACCTCTTTCTTGATGCTGCTGTGTACCAGAAGCGTCTGGATCGAAGTGCAAACCTGGCCCGCCTTGCGGAACCCTGCGCCGGCCACCTTCGGAAGCGCAACATCCAGGTTCGCGTCGGCGCACAGGATCGTGAACGCGATGCTGCCTAGCTCCATCTGGGTGCGACGCAGGCCGGCACGCCGTTGAATGTCAAGGCCGACTTCCGTGCTGCCCGTGAAGGCGAAGAAGCGGATGGCCGGTTCAGCGATCAGCCAATGAGCAACCTGCGCCCCGCCGTGGACCACGGAGATCAGACCACGCGGCAAGCCCGCCTCGAGGAGCGCAGCTGCGATCAGGTTCGTGGCATTGGGGGTGCTGCTCGATGGCTTGACCACGACCGCGTTCCCTGCGGCGATGGCGGGCGCCACCTTGTGGGCGACAGTGTTGATGGGCGCGTTGAAGGGCGTGATCGCGCAGACGACCCCCAGCGGCACGGGGATCGTGAACCCAAGGCGACCCGACTGCTGCGGCGCGCCTTCGAGCGGCACGACTTCGCCCACGAGCCGGCGCGCCTCCTCGGCGGATAGCTTGAACGTCTGGATGCAGCGGCGCAGTTCGCCTTGCGAGTCGGAAAGCGTGAAGCCGGCTTCCGTGCGCAGCAGCTCGACGAACTTGTCGCCGTCGCGCTCGATGATGGCGGCGGCGCGGTCGAGGATCGCGCCGCGTTCGTAGGCGGTCAGCGTCGATGCGGCGAAAGCGGCTTGTGCGCCCGCAACGGCGGCGCGCACCTGCTCCTGCGACGCGATGTGCATGCGCGCGTAGGGCCTCAGCAGATACTTGTCCAGAACGTCGGCCTTCTGCGCGCCGTCCTGCCACTCGCCTGCGACGAGCAGCCGGACTTCGATCGATTCAGTCATGTTCGGTTCCCGGTTGGAGATGCATGTCGGTCTGCGCGGGAAACGCCCGGATCGCCGACGCAACGGGGACCGGCAGCCCCCGATCGAAGATTGGAGAGATTCACGGTGCGCCCTCGCGTCAGGTGCCGGTGAAGTCGGGATCCCGACGGTCCGCGGCGGCCTTCACGCCTTCCTTGTAATCGTTGGTTTCGCGCAGCCAGTTCTGCTCGAACGACTCGCGCTCGGTGGCGGCGCGGAACTGCACGATGAACTCGGCATTCAGCATGTCCCGGGTGGACTGCACGGACAGCGGCGCAGCTCTTGCGATCTCGTTCGCCATCTCGATGGCGACGGCGCGCACCTGGTCCTGTTCGACCAGCCGGTCAGCGAGGCCCATTGCCACGGCCTCGTCCCCCGGGATGCGCTTGCCGGTCATGAACAGCCACTTCGCGTTCTGCTGACCCACGAGGCGCGGCAGCGTGAGCGTCAAACCGAAGCCAGGCGCGAAGCCGATCGCGTTGAAGTTGGCGGCGAAGCGCGCCTCCTTGCATGTCACGCGGAAATCCGCCGCGACAGCCAGGCCCAGCCCGGCGCCGATGGCGCTGCCGTGCACGGCCGCCACGATCGGCTTGCGCGTGGAGATGATGCGGCGCGCCTCCTTGTACGGATGCCGGCCAGGGGCCACAAACTTCTCGCCCCGTGCCTCGACGTCGAGCCGGGCCTTGAGGTTGCCACCCGCGCAGAAGTGCTTGCCCTGCGCGGCAAGCACGACGGCGCGGCACTCGCGGATGGTGTCGAGCCGCTCGAGGACTGTCGCGATGTCCGAGAACAGGTCGACGTCGACGAAGTTGTTCGGCGGTCGCCGTAGTTCGACGATGGCGACTCGGCCGTTCAACTCGCAGCCGACGTCGCCCTCGGTGAACTGGAGTTCAGGTGCGGTCGTCATGCTTTCTCTGCCACGGGAGCGGCAACGTCCACCTGGCGCACATCGCGCAGGCCCGTCCTTCCATGGTGACGGTCGGCGACCTTGTAGCCGAGCGCATCCTCCGCGATGATGATCCGCTGGATGTTGGCCGAGCCTTCGCCGTTGTAGAGCATGTCCGCGTAGACGCGCATCCAGGAGATCCGGTACTCGCGAGCCAGTCCGTAGCCGCCGAAGATCTCCATCGTCTTTTCCGCGCACATCTTCGCCGTCTGCGAAGCGTGGTACTTGGCGATCGCCGAGAGGCGGTTGGTCGGCATGGCGTTGTCCATCGCGTACGCGGTCTTGTATACCAGTCCCCGGCTCGCTTCGATCGCGGTTGCCATTTCAGCGATAGAAGACTGGATCATCTGGAACCTGCCGATCGGCTGCCCCTTCACCGTGCGCTCGTTGGCATATCGAACCGCGTCTTCGAAGCATGCTTGCGCCAGGCCCACGCACTTCGCCGCGATGTTCAAACGGCCCGGCTGAAGGGCGCGCATGATGATCTTGAAGCCCTCGCCCTCCTCGCCCAGGCGGTTCTCCACCGGCACGACGAAGTCGTCGAGGTGGACGATGTTCGTGCGAAAGGCCTTCGACATGCCGAGCAGGTCGATGGGCTTGGCAGTGAAACCGGGGTACTTCTTGGGCTCGACGATGAAGGCCGTCACGCCCTTGGCGCCCGCCTCCCGGTCGGTCTTGGCGAACAGGATTCCCACGTCCGTCTCGTTCGCGATGGAGGCCCACATCTTCTCGCCCGTGATGCGGTACACGTCGCCATCGCGCCGGGCGAATGTCTTCATGGCGCCCGCGGCGTCGGAGCCGCTGCCAGACTCGGACAGGGACATCATCCCGATCGTCTTGCCGGCCAGCAGGTTGGGGACGTACCTTTCCACCTGCGCCGGGGTGCCGCCGAGATAAATGCAGGTGGGGCAGGTTCCGCCTTGCTGGTTGTTGCAGGAAGTGAAGCGCACTTCCTGGCGCGACATCTCCTCGATGATCACGGCCGCAGCCGTGTAGCCCATGTCGCTGCCGCCGACCGACTCGGGAAACACCGCGCCGTAGATGCCGGCTTCGCCCGCTTTGCGGATCAGCTCGCGGGGGAATTCCTGCTTCTTTTCGTAATCCTCCATGACGGGGACCACTTCATTCTTCATGAAGCGGGCCACCATGTCGCGCACCGCTTCGATTTCCGGAGAGAGGGTGAAATTCATGCCATGAGTTCCTTGTTACCTGGGACGGCGCTTGTACATGATCGTGGCCTTCATCTCCTGGGCGACCGTACCGTCCTGCTTGATGCAGCGCCGTTCGAAGACAATGACCCCACGGTCGGGTTTGCTCGTTTCCTTCTTGTCCACGACACGCTGGTGCAGCCGGATGGTGTCGCCGTGCTTCACGGGGCTGGGCAAACGCCATTCGTCGATACCGAGCAGTGCGAGCAGCGTGCCGTCATTGATGCCGCTCGCATACTGCAATCCGCCCATGATCCCGTAGATCAACGGGCCGTGCGCGATGGGTTCGCCGAACGGCGTGGACTTGCAGTATTCGTGGTTCACGTGCACTTCGTTGAAGTCGCCCGACAGGCACGCGAAGTTGACGATGTCCGTGCTCGTGATCGTGCGCGCGGGGCTGACGAGTTCCTCGCCGACCTCGAAATCCTCGAAGTACTTGCCGCGCGGGGTATAAGTGGCAGTCATGTCTTCAGCCTTTCCGATTTGAAAGGATCATCGTGCAGTGCGAGGACAGGATGCCGCCTTCGTTGTGCACGAGGGCCAGTTCGGCGCCCTCGACCTGGCGCTCGCCCTCGGTGCCGCGCAGCTGCCGCACCGATTCGACGATCCCGAGGAGCGCCCCCGCCGCGCCCGCGTGCGCATGCGACAGCATCCCGCCGTGGGTGTTGATCGGCAGCTTGCCTCCGATGCGAGCGTGGCCGTCCTGGAAGAACGCGCCGCCGGCGCCCCGCTCGACGAAGCCCAGCTCCTCCAGCTCGATGATCGGGACGATCGTGAAGCAGTCGTAGAGCTGCGCCAAGTCGATGTCGCCCGGAGCCACGCCGGCCATCTCGAACGCCATCCGGCTCGATTCGGCGGCGCCGAAGTGGGTCAGGCTCGGCGCGCACATGATGTGCTCGTGCGTATGCATCTCGCCGATGCCCAGGAGGTACGCCGGCTTCTGCTTGAGATCCTGCGCCCGCTGCGCCGATGTCACGATGAACGCGCCCGCAGCGTCCGAAATAATGCAGCAATCGAGCATCGCCAGCGGGTCGGCGATGGGCTTGGACGAGACCACCTGCTCGATGCTGAGCGGCGTCTTCATCTGGGCATTCGGGTGCAGCAAGGCGTGCGCGCGGGTGTTCACCGCCACGCTGGCGAGTTGCTCGCGGGTGATGCCGTACTCGTGCATGTAGCGGCGGGCCACCATGGCGTAAGCCGCCGGGATCGAGCCGCCGTACGGCTTTTCGAACTGGGGGTGCCCCTGGTTCGTCAGCATGGCGATCGAGCCTTCGCGGCCCAGGCCGGTTGCGCGGTTCTCACCCGCACAGACCAGCACGGTCTCCGCCAGCCCCATCGCGATGGACGTGGCGGCGTGCCTCAGCATGATGCCCGGGCTGGCGCCGCCGACGACCATCGATGCCGACATCTTCGGGCGCAGGCCCATGTATTCGCACAGAGCCGAGCCGAGCATGGTGTACGGCTCGACGAACGAATATGCCGTCAGGAGCCCGTCGACGTCCGACGGCTTCAGCCCGGCGTCGGCGATCGCGCGGCGCGCGGCCTGCGCGTTCAGCCCGAGACCGGTCTGGTTCGGGACCTTGCCGATGTCCGATTCGCCGACGCCGACGATCGCGACCTGGTTCTTCAGGGAGGTGAATGTCGCCATCAGGTTCACTTCCCCACGAGCGTGAATTGCGGCACCAGGCAGCCATCGCCGCGATCGTCGAAAGTCACCTGCACCGGGTCGCCGATCACGACGCCCAGCGCCCCTGGACCGACGATGTTCGTGTAGACGCGCGGCCCCTCCTCCAGGTCCACGAGCGCGACCACGTAGGGCGCATCCGCGGCGAATTCGGGCAGCGGCGCACGCCGGACGATGCTGAACGTATAGACCGCTCCCCGCCCGCTCGCATCGACCCACTCGATGTGCTCCGACCAGCAATTCGGGCACCCGTTGCGCGGCATGAAGTGCTTCGCGCCGCATTCGCTGCACAGGCGGATGAGAAGCCGGCACTCGCGTGCGGCGTCCCAGAAAGGGCGCGAATCGGCGTTGGGTTCCGGCAGGAGCGCTGTGCTCATGGCTGTTCCGTCTCAGGCGATGAATGGCTTGCCGAAAACGGGTTCCTTGAACGGCGTCGGCGGCAGTTGCCACGTGCCCGTGGACGGCGGGCGCACTTCAGCGTCGACGTGCACGTCGATGACGCACGGGCGACGGTTGCGCACGGCCTGCTGCACCGCCGCGGCGAGATCCTCACTGCGCGTGACCGTGACGCCATCGGCACCGGCGGCGCGAGCCCAGGCGGCGAAGTCGGGGTTGTAGCGCTCGCCGCCGGGGCCCTGCTGCCCCTTGTAGAACGCCGTGCCCAGCTCGCGACCGCCGAACATCCCGTACTGGATGTCCCGAATCGCGGACCACGCGAAGTTGTTCCACACGATCCAGACGCAGGGCAGGTTGTATTCAACCGCGGTGCAGACGACGTAAGGCGTCATCGTGAACCCGCCGTCGCCGACGACGGCGACGCACGTACGGTCCGGCGCGGCGAGTTGGGCGCCCAGTACGCCGCAGACGCCGAAGCCCATCGACGAATACCCCCAGCTGTTGAGCATGCTCTGGGCGCGCTGCGGCTTCCAGAACTGCATGAACCAGTTGTGGTGGACACCGGAATCGAGCGACAGGATCACGTCCTCAGGCAGCACTTTCTGCAACTGCCCGACCACGTATTCGGGGCGAATTGGCGTCGTGATGGCACTGAAATTGGGACGGACGAACGCATCCCACTCGCGTTGCCAGCCGGACACCTGCTCGCGCCAGCCGGCGTAGCGGGCGGCGTCGATCCCGGCCTCGTTCACGGCCGCGAGCAGCTGCTCGCAGAACACCTTGCAGTCCGCCACGATGCCCACCGTCGGCGGATAGTTGCGGCCCAGCTCCTGCGGGTCGATGTCCACATGCACGAGCTTCGCCTTGTGGAAGTTCCAGGAATAGCCGGGTTGCCAGCTGGACGACGAACGGTCGTCAAAGCGCGTGCCGACCGTGATGACGAGATCCGAATGGCGGCCGGCCTGATTGGCCGGGTATGCGCCGTTGCGGCCGATGAAGCCGAGCGTCATGTCGTCGTCGGCGGGCACTGCACCCATGCCGTTCGGCGAAGTGATCACCGGCACGCCGAGGCGCTGCGAAAGCGCCGTCAGCGCAGGACCGGCCTCGGAAAGCGTCACGCCGTGGCCGATGAAGAAGACCGGATTCTTCGCTTGCTTGATCAGGTCGATCACGGCGGCAATGTCGGCACTCGACGCGGCGGGACGATGCAGCCCAAGGGTGTGGGAGCGCGGCGGCACGGTCACGTCCGCCTCTTCCTGGTAAAGGTTGTACGGGATGTCGAGGTTCACCGGCCCGGGGCGGCCCGTCACCATCGTGTCGAACGACTGGCGCAGCGCCAGCGGCAGCATGTCCACGCGGGAGGGCTGGAAGCTGCGCTTCACCACCGGCTTGAGCACGTTGGGAAAATCGGCCTGGTTGTGTGCGTAGAGCTCCTGGAATGGCGCACGATTCATCTGCGACGTCGGCACGTTCGATGTGATCGCAAGAAACGCAGACGAGTCCGACAGCGCGGTGGCCAGCGACATGACCATGTTCGCCGATCCCGGCCCCGTGGACGTGAGCGTCGCCACGGGGCTGTGCTTCACGCGGAAATACGCGTCGGCCATGTGGCCAGCGCATTGCTCATGGCGCGGGGAGACCAACTGGATCTTGTCCTTGCGCTCGTGAAGCGCATCAAGCATGCCGACATTGCCGTGCCCGCAGATGCCAAACACGTATGGCACCTTCTGCTGCACCAGGTAATCGGCGATGAGTTCACTGCCTTTCATTCGTCATTCCTCGCGTATGTTTGCGGACGTCAATCCTGACGCTCGTCATTTCACTGATCAAAGCTCGTTCCGACTGGTAGAGCGAACTTCGACGTGCGTACGAACAGAGCCTGCGCACGCGTGGCTCGCGGCGATGAAGCCGAAAACCAGCGCGGGGCCGAGGGTGATCCCCGGCCCGGGGTAGGCGCCCTTCATCACCGAATGCATGTCATTGCCGCAAGCGTAGAGACCGGGGATCACTTCGCCGTTGCTGCGAAGCACCCGGGCATCCTCATCGGTCATCACACCGGCTGCCATTCCCAGATCCGCGGGATGCACCGCAACGGCATAGAAGGGGCCGCGCTCGATCGGTGCAACACAGGGGTTCGGCTGCTGGTCGGCATCGCCCAGGTGACGCTGGTAGATGTTGGAGCCGCGGCCGAACGCCGGGTCCAGCCCGCGGGTGGCGCCCTCGTTGTACTTGCGAAGGGTCTGTGCGAACTCGGCAGAAGGTACGCCCAAGGCGACGGCAAGCTCCGGGAGCGAGTTGGCACGTTTGAGGTAGCCGCTCTTCTCTTCTTCCGCGGTGGACAGACTGAAGGGCCGAACCTTTCCGAGGCCGTATTTCCAGAGAAAGCGCGAGTCGCAAATGAGCCAGGCAGGTATGTTGCTGCCCGGCTGGCGCAGCTGGGCGCGCACGAATTCGTGGTACGAGACCGCCTCGTTGACGAAGCGCTGCCCGTTTTTGTTCACGGCGATGATGCCGGGCTTGGCGCGGTCCGTCACCGTGTGGGGGAACACGCCGGGGGAGCCGTCCTTGCGGCGAAACTTCGACACCGGCACCCAGAACGCCAGCGCTGAGTCCACGTCGGATGCAGGCGGGCTGAGCGCTGCGCCGACTTTGGCGGCAAGAAGGGCGCCGGCCGTCGCGCCTTGCGCGCGGAACGCGGCCGATGTGTCGCCAGCCGCAGCGGGAACGTAGTCGCGCCGCAGAGTCGGATGATGAGAGATACCGCCTGTGGCCAGAACGACGCCGCATTGGGCGCGCAACTCAGCCGTTCCGCCTTGTTGGCGCGTGTGCACGCCGACAACACGACCCCTGTGCATCAAGAGGCCTGTCACTGAGGCCTGGGTGCAAATCTCGACCCCGAGGTCACGGGCCGACTTGAGCAGGCGAGCGACAAGCGCATTGCCGAGCACCAGGGTCGTGCCGCGAGGGAAGCGCAGCCGTTGGAGCAGGTACCGCGCTATCAGCTTCGCGGCCCGCCACAGGGCGTAAGGCGAGCTGAAAACGCGGCGCAGAACGGGCAGGTCTTCGCGTCCGATCATCATGCGGCCGAAGAGCAGGAATTCGGGCAGCGGATTGCGCAGCAGGGCGAAGTCGGAACCCAGCACGGATGCGTCGAACGTCACCGGTTCGAGCACGCGGCCCCCGGGCATTGCGCCGGGCAGGTCGGGATAGTAGTCGGGATAGCGCCGCACCGGCTGAAGGCGCAGCGAGGTCTTCGCCTCGAGGAAGCGCACTGCCTCGTCGCCGCGGCGCAGGAATGCCTGCATGCGCGGGTCGGCCTCGGAGCCCGCCACGGTGTGGCGCAAATACTCCCGTGCGCTGGCCGGATCGTCGACGAGGCCAGCGGCCTGCATCTTTTGATTGGCGGGGATCCATACCATGCCGCCCGATATGGCGGTCGTTCCGCCCACGCAGTCGCTTGCCTCGACGACGAGGACACGCTTGCCCTGGGCGGCCGCAGTGCAAGCGGCCGACAGGCCGGCGGCACCGGAGCCCACCACGATCAAGTCGTATTCGTCGCTGTTCATCGTCAGGCGGGACTTTGCCGCTCGGGGAGGGTTGCGTCCAGACGCTTTTTCTGGGACGTCCAGTAATTTCAGCTAACGCTCCTTTGCGCATATACGCCGCCCACGACCAGGCAGGCACCGAAGAGCGTGAAACGGTGAAGTCCCACCCCGGACTACGGGTCAAGGCGCGCTGGGCGGGTGGGAGCCGTAAAGGCTTGAACGCCGTCGCTGTCGATAAATAGAGATCGAACACCGTAAAGATGTGCCTCGACACCTGCCGAGTTAAGTCTCCGGTTCCTTGACGATGAGTTCGCCTGATCGCAGGGGGTAAGGCAAGGTTACGAGAGCGCCAACAAAATGCGTCTGGACAGCTCCACGGCGAGGCTCATAGAGTTCAGCGAAACCCGGAGTGACCTTTGGCCCTTTCCTATCAGCACATCGACACCGAGCTGCGCCTTTATCAGGGCGAAGACAGCCTCGCATTCCTGAAGAAAGAACTCGCCCGCGCCGGCTCCCTCCGCGCGGTCGTGGTGTGCGGCCGCACGATCAGCCGCAGCGACGCTCTTGCTCGGATGCGCGAAACGCTCGGTACCGGCGTCGTGGCCGTCGCCGCAAGTGCGAGGGAGAACAGCCCCGTCTCGGGCGTCGAGGAGACTGCCCGGATCATTTCGGAAAACGAGGCCGACGCGATCATTGCGATCGGCGGCGGCTCGGCGGCGGTGACGTCGCGCGCCGCCGCCATCCTGGTGGGCGAGAAGAAGCCGCTGCGCGAGCTTGCTACCAAGCGCCTACCCGACGGCAAGTTTGAGAGCCCTCGCCTGAACGCCCCGAAGCTTCCGGTGTTCGTCATTCCGACAACACCCAGCACCGCGTTCGCCAAGGCTGGCACGGCGGTCCACGACAGCGACGACACGCGCCTGGCGATGTTCGACCCGAAGACGCGCGCGCGCGCGATCTTCATCCACCCGGAATTCGTGAATACCGTGCCCGCGGAACTGGCCCGCAACGCTGGGCTCAATGCGTTCGCGAATGCCGTCGAGGGGCTGGAGTCCCCGAAGTGCGACCCGATCTCAGAGGCATTCCTGATGCAGACGCTGCGCCTTCTGCGAAGGAACCTCCCCGCGGTGGCCGAAGGAGGCACGGCCGCTCGCGAGAGCTTGGTCGTCGCCGGGATCCTCTGCGGCCGCGGCACCGAGCAAGGCGGTGCAGGGCTCGCTTCCGTGCTTGCTCACGCGATCGGCCATCGTGCGCACGTGGCGAACGGCATCGTGGGCGGAATCGTCTTGCCGCACACGATGAACTTCAATTCGACGGTGACGACGCACCGCGTCGGCACGATCGTCGAGTCGCTGGGCGAGCGCGATGGAGCCGATGCACAATCGATCGTTGCCGGTTTCCTGGGGAGCTTGGGGGCGCCCACGACGCTGAGGGCACTCGGCGTCGAACGGTCTGACCTGCGGCCGATCGCCGATGCGGCCATGCAGGACTGGTTCGTCAGCCGGAACGCACGTCCCGTGAAGGACGCCGCTGCGCTCCTGGAAGTGCTCGACGCGGCCTGGTGAGTCGTGGCAGCTACTTCGCCAGTCTCTTGATGATCTCCATCATGCGATCAAGAGCGGGATCCTTCTCGCCCTTCACCCAGCCGAGCACGAAGGTCGTCGGGTAGCTCACGTCGTCTATGGGAATGACGCAAAAGGTCGACGGGTATGAAAATCCTTTTCCGGTGACCACAAGGCCGATCCCCAAGCCCACAGATATGAGGTTCAGTTGCGTCACGGTGGACTGCACCTCCTGTACGATGCGCGGCTCGAAACCCGACTTCTGGCAAAGGGCGAAGAGGGGCCCGTATCCCGGGCTCACGCTGGAACGTGGCACGACGACCAAAGGCTCGTCCTTGAGATCTGCGATGCCGAGCGACTTCCTCTTCGCGAACCGGTGCGCGACCGGGACGGCGACCCCTAGTGAGCCTGTCTGGATCTTGAACCAGTCCAGCACGGTCTCGTCCTGGCCGGCGACGCCGGCGCTCTTGCGATTGCGAAAGAGCGTTCGCCCCGGGCCGAAGTGCATGAAGCCGGCGTGGATGCGGCCTTCGGCCAGCGCCCGTGGCTGTTCGCCCGTCGAGAGTTCCACCAGGGACAAGGCTACGTCCGGGTATTCCTCGTGGAACTGCTTGATCGAATCTCGGAACATCGAATGCAGCAGGGTTAGCGAACCGTATCCGATATTGAGGGAGCCGCTCTTGCCTTGGCCCACGCGTCTGGCCATCGCCAGCGAGTCTTCCAGGTTGGCCATCACACTCTGGATCTGGGGCAGAAGCGCACGCCCGGCTGCCGTCAGTTTCACGCGGTGCGCGAGCCGCTCGAACAGCGGCGTGCCGAGCTCGCCTTCCAGGTCCGCGATGATCTGGGACACCGCCGGCCTCGTGACGTGCAGGCGGTCTGAGGCGCGCCCGAAGTGTTCCTCTTCGGCTGCGGCCATGAAGTAGCGCAAGTGTCTTAATTCCACGCGGGCGATGATACTCGGGAGCATTCAATCTTTCCCAAAGTGAATCGGTTTCGGTCTCCCGGGACAAAAAGGCCATGGACCTGCGGCAGCTTCGCTATTTCGTGAACATCGTCGAAAGCGGCAGCTTCTCGAAAGCCTCGCGTCAGGTCTTCGTCGCGCAGCCGGCTCTCAGCAGCCAAGTCGCGCGACTCGAGCAGGAGGTCGGAAAGCCGCTGCTTGTCCGTTCCGCGCGCGGCGTGGTCCCCACCCCGAACGGTGAAGCGCTGTATCACCATGCGAAGTTCGTGCTGCGACAAGTGGACGAGGCGGTGTTCGTTGCCCGGAAGGAATACTCGGACGTAAAGGGACGCGTGACGATCGGCCTGGGGCCATCAACGGTCGGCATCCTGGGCCTCGAGCTGCTTGAGCACATGAGGGCCACGTACCCCGGCATTGTCCTGAATGTCGTGGCGGTCCACTCCGGGTACCTGGAAGGCCTCGCACGGACTGGCCAGCTGGACGTGTCAATCCTCTTCAGCAAGACAGCCGCCAGCGAACTCACACTGGAGCCTCTGCTCGAAGAGGACCTCTATGTCATCGTGCCAAAGGGCAGTGGGCTGGTACCGGAAGACAAGCAGTCGCTCACGCTTGCAGAAACGGCGGCGCTGCCGCTCATCCTGCCCAGCCCAGGATACGGCCTGCGGCGGCAGATCATGGCCGAACTGGAACGCGCCGGATTGCAATACGAAGCCGTGGCCGAGATCGACTCCCTGCTTCTTTCCATGCGCTACTGCGCAAAGGGTCATGGCGTGACGATCCAGCCCATGGCGGCGACGCTGGCGCTCGACTCGCCGGAGCGCTGGCGCTGCGTCCCCATCTCCGACGTCAGGATGTCGCGGCGCAGCTACATCTACTCTTTGCCGATCCAGAAACTCTCCGCCGCTGCGTCCATCGTGCGATCGGAACTCAAGTCCGTGATCCGCCGGCTCGTCGAGAGCGGCTCCTGGACCGGCGTCCGCCTTCTCGACGAGCACGACTCCGGCAAGCGCTGACCGCTCGGCTCGCGGCGTGCCGCAATCACGCAGGTAGGGCGCGTAGACACGGCCCTTCTTCTATTGGACGCGCACGATGAGCGCCCTCACATCAGTTGCCTCATCGATGCGCGCGCACGCGTCGATCACGGCGGAGTAGCCGTCCGCCCCGATGGAAAGCATCCCTCCCAATGGCGCAAGCCTGCAGGTCAGTTCTTCAAAGGAGAAGTGGAATTCGCGCCCGCTGGCTTGCAGGGTATGTGCGACACCGTCGTGCGTCACGATGGTGATGCGAGGTGCGAACAGGGGCTGCCCGTGCGAGGGCAGGATGGTGACGCGTGACATCAGCTCCTGCAGGCCATCCGGGTCGGGCTCGCCAAAGCCGTGCTGCACGTCCTTCGTGACCGGAAATCCGCCCGTCAGGATGGCGTACGCGACGTAGTAGTGCGGCCGCTCGCGTCCGGGGCCGGAGTCGGTGCGCCGGGACGGGAAGGCCGGGCTGGGGTACTGCGTCTCGAGCCAGTTGACCAGGCATTCGACCCGCTCGACATCCTCGGCGCGAACGCCGTCACGCCTGCAGAGTTCCGCCGTCACGTCGATGTGCGCAATGTTGTAGCCGGGCGTCGAGTAGATGCGCAGCAGCGTCTCGAGCGTCTTCCAGTCATGGCCCAGGCCCTCGGCGATGCGGGCCAGCGGCGCGCTGAGCTCGCCGGTGAAGCTGTAGGTGAGGCGCCCTTCGCAAGAACCTGTGTAGGCGCGATAGAAGCCGGCGGGCCCCTCGAACAACGCGTCCGCCGAGCGTCCGCCCTGCCTTCCCAATGCCACGGCCAGCAGTGCGTTTCGCACGGCTGCACCCTCGCGCATCGCCCGCCCGCCACCGCGAGCACCCTCGAGGTTGCCTGAGGCGAGGTTCACGCATTGCGCCATCGCCCCGTGAATTTGGTCCGCGTCAAGTCCCATGATCTTTGCCGCCGCGACGGCCGCGCCGAAGATGCCGAACACGGGCCCGGCATGAAAACCACGAGACATCACCGTGGGAACGTAGTCGGAGGCCATGCGCAGCATCACCTCGTACCCCGCCACGATTCCCGTCAGGAAGATGCGGCCCGAGGCGCCGGTCGATTCGGCGGCGGCGAGTGCCGCCGGCAACACGGCGCAGCCCGGGTGCGTCACCATGCGAAAAGTGTCCCACTTCGAGCCGGCGAGCATCATCTCGGCGTTCACGAAGGCCGCATCGCCTCGTGCGAGCTTCTCGGACTTGCCCAGCACCGAGCAAGCCCCCGATGAGCCCTCCTCGGCCATGATCCTGAGCGCGACCTCGGTCTCCGGCAGATCCTTCCCGATCAGCGCGGATGAGAGGCCCTGCAGCAACACCGCCCGCGCGCGGTCTGCGACCGGCGCGGGCAGGTGCTCATACTCGAGTCGTGCAACCCAGTCCGACAGTTGCCGGCTGATGCTACCCATCAGCTAGACGAGACAGTTCGCCCCGCCGTCAAGCGAGATGCCCGCACCGGTCAGGTACGCGGCCGGCGTGGACACGAGGAACACCGCAACCGCCGCGACGTCGTCCGGTTGTCCCAGGCGCCCGAGGGGAATCTCCCCGGTCGTAAGCGCACGCATGGCTTCGACCGACACGCCGGAAGCTTCGGCCTTGACTTGCAGCTGCGCCGCAAGCCGCTGCGTCTCGACCGCCCCGGGGTTGATCACGTTCACGCGGACGCCTTTCGCACCCCAAGCCTTCGCGAAACCGGCCGACGCCAGGATCAGGGCGGCATTCGCCGCACCGCCAGGCATATGCGTCGTCTTCGCCACCTTGCCACCCATGCCCACGATGTTGACGACCGCGCCGCCGCCGCGCGCAGCCATGCGTGGAATGATGACGTCCATCGAGAGCACGCAGGGCAGGTATTTATCTTCCATCGCCGCGAGCCACCTGCCGAAGTCCCTGCTCTGCGGCGTCGAATGGCGCGCCGCACCGGCGGAGTTCACCAGGATGTCGAGCGGCCCCAGCGCACTCTCGATGCTCGCAACGGCCGCCTCGATCGAATCCGGGTCGCGCAGGTCCACGGCTTCTGGAAGCAGTTCGAGTTGCTCGCGTCGGCACGAAGCCACGGCTTCGTCCAGTCCGCGGGGATCGCGTGCCGCGATGGCGACGCGCGCGCCCTCGCGAGCGAGGGCGCGCGCACAGGCGTATCCGATGCCCTTGCTGCCGCCTGTGACGAGGGCGACCCTCCCCTTCAGTCCGAGGTCCACCCGCGCGTCCTCAGGCCATCGCAGTGACTTCGTGCGGCCCTCGAACCACAGCGGTCACTTGCGCCTTGAGCACTTCCAGCTGGTTCAGGATGACGCGAGCGTGCGCCACGAAGAGTTCCCCCGCGTCCGTGGGATGCAAGCCTCGGTGATCGCGGATGAACAGCGGCTTGCCCAGCGTGGCCTCGAGCGCACTCAGGCGCTGGCTGCCCGCGGAAATCGAGCAGTGCGCCCGCTTCGACGCAGCCGAAAGCGAACCGGATTCCGCGCACAGCACCGCAAGGCGCATGGTCACCAGATCGAATCGCGCAATGTTGAAGTCCATCGTTCAGCCCTTCACTGCACCTTCGGGGAAGCCGATCATTGCCTTCACCTCCAGGTACTCTTCGAGGCCGAAGAGTCCCATCTCGCGGCCGTTGCCGGATTGCTTGTAGCCGCCCATTGGCGCGGCGGGGTTGCTCGGCGTCCCGTTCAGGAACACCCGGCCGGCACGAAGCCGCGACGCCACCTCGTAACCTGCGTGCAGGTCGCCGGCCCACACGTAGCCTCCGAGGCCATAGACCGTACCGTTCGCGATCGACACCGCCTCGTCCACGTCCCGGTAGGCGATGACCGAGAGCACCGGCCCAAAGATCTCCTCCTGCGCAATCTTCATCTGCGGCGTGACATCGGAGAAGACCGTCGGCTTGACGAAATAGCCGCGTTCCAGTCCCTGCGGGCGCCCCATTCCGCCGCAGGCCAGCGTCGCACCTTCCTCGAGCCCGATTTGGATGTAGCGCTGGACTCGCTCGAACTGGGCCTTGTTCACCACCGGCCCCATGGTCGTACGCGGGTCCTTCGGGTCGCCGACGCGCACCTTGCTCGCCTCGGCGACGAGCGCTTCGACAAATTCGTCGCGCTGGCTTTCGTGCACCAGCGCCCGCGTGGGCGCGTGGCACGATTGGCCCGTATTGTGGAAGGCGCGCATGATGTTCCACGCAGCCGCCGCATGCAGGTCTGCGTCCGGCAGGATGACGTGCGCCGACTTGCCGCCCAGTTCCTGAGACACGCGCTTGACGGTGGCTGCCGCAGCGTGCGCGACGAGAATGCCGGCACGGGTCGATCCGGTGAACGACACCATGTCGATGTCGGGGTGCGCGCTGATGGCATGGCCCGCCGTAGGACCGTCGCCGATCACGAGATTGACGACGCCATTGGGCACACCGGCCTCGTGGAGAATCTCGGTGATCAGGATCGCCGAGATGGGCGTGAACTCGCTGGGCTTGATGACCGCCGTGCAACCGGCCGCAATTGCCATTGACAGCTTCGTGGCGATCAGCTGCGCGGGCCCGTTCCACGCGGTGATCAGCCCACAGACCCCGATGGGCTCGCGGCGGATCAAGTTACCCGAAAGGCGTGACTCGAATTCGTATTCGCGCAGCGTCACGATCGCCTGCCGAAAGGCGTCGATGGCCGCGCCCACTACGCCCTTGTTGCCGCTCGGCGCACCCATCTCCTGCGTGATGGCGGCGGCGACTTCGTCTGCGCGCTGCTGGAATGTCGCCACGATGGCGTGCAGCAGTTCCAGACGTTGCGCCTTCGCCGTGCGGCTGAAGGAGTCGAAAGCGCGCCTTGCGGCCACGACAGCACGGTCGACGTCGTGCCTTCCCGCAAGCTGCACGGTGGCGAACACCTGCTCGGTCGCCGGATCGACCAGCTGGAAGGGCGTGTGCGCCAAGGGCGACACCCACGCGCCATCGATATAGCACTTGTCGTAATTCTTCATTCGCTCTGCGTCCAGCCTGATTCGCACAGCTTCCGGACGCTGTCGTCGATCGCCGTGTCGGGTTCGGTCGCGATGATCTCGAGGACAGGCTTGTTCTTGAAGCCGATCTCGGCCAGCACGGCCGGGATCGGACGGAAGTCGACGGTGCCCAAGCCAACGGCGTCGTGACGGTAGAGCGATTGCCCGGTATCGGAAACGTGCACCACTTTCAGCCGGGACGCGCAGGCGCGCAACCCTTCACAGGGGTCTTCCTTCACGAAGTGCCCGTTGGCCACGTCGTACACGACGCCCACGCGCTCGTCGCCGAAGGCCTCGATCGCTGCCAGCATCTCCCCGATGTGCGGCAGGAACCCGAAAGGCATGTTCTCCACAAGGATGCAGGTTCCATGGTCGGCGGCAAGGGGCACGAGTTGCGCAAGCGCACTGTGGAAGTGCTCGACTAGCAGTTCCTTGCGCATGGGCAGCAAGGGATTGGCCTTGCCGGTCCCGATGACCACGCCACGCGCGCCGAGATCGCCCGCTAGCCGGACCACGTCGCGCAGGATGCCCAATGTCATCGTGCGCATTTCCTCGGTGGCCGCCGCAACGTTCAGGTCGATGTTCGGCATGTTGAGCGTGCCGACTTGCAGCCCTTGCCCCTCGAGGTATGCCCGCAATTCCCGTCGGGCCGCTCGATCCGTGTGCGCGGGCCAAAGGTGCCCCGGGTACATCATCAACTCGAAGTCCCGAAATCCGCGCGCGCAGAGCCGCTCAATGCAGGCGTGAACCGGAAAATCGAGCGTGTACGAATAGGTATTCGCCGCGAAACAGGAGAAGGCGCTCGTTTGCATTGCGCGTGACTGCTCAGTCCAGCGTCACGCCCGCGACCGTCGACTGTGATTTCGCTTCCGTCACGGCTTCGGCCTCGGGCGTTCCGAAGGCGCCCGCCGCGGCCAGGCGACTGATGTCGGCCGGCGCAAGCTTGAGCACGCCTTCCAGGATCTGGTCGCGGTGCTGGCCCAGACGCGGGATCTTCGGCACGTGCTGCGGCCTTTCGAACCACGCGGTGTTGGCCGGCAGCGTGAACGTGCCGCCTATGCCGTCGTCGCACTCCCACAATGCGCCGCGCTGCATGAGGTAGTCGTCCTTGATCACTTCCGTCATCTGCAGGATGGCAGCAACGGGGACGTCCTGGGCGACGAGCTTGTCGACCACCTCCTGGCGCGTATGCGCACGCGTGAACGTCTCGGCGATCGCGTGCACTTCCTGCTGGCGCCGCGCCCGCTCCACGTACGTCGCGTAGCGCGGATCGGTTCCAAGCTCGGGCTTGCCCATCGCAACGCAGAACTCGCGCCAGAAATCGTCTCGGTTCACCCCGATGTTCACCGCACCGTCGGAGCACGGAAAGGCGCCGTAGGGAATGCCGTGGAAGCTGTTCGAACCGGAGAAGCCAGAGAACGTTTCGTCCTTCACCTGCGCACGCCCCATGGCGACTGTGACCATGGGGAGCATGCACTCCACCAGCCCGATATCCAGGATCTTTCCGGTTCCTTGTCGATCCTGATTTCGCAGCGCGAGCAGGATCCCCGCATGGGCCGAAACCGCGGCGGTGATGTCGCCGAGCGCAAAGCCGCACCAGACGGGGTTGCCAAGGTGATCCCGCGTGAGGCCCGTCGCCCCCGACATCGCCTCGGCAACGATCGCCAGGCCAGCTCGGCCGGCGGATTCTCCGGAGTTCTCTATGCCGAAGCCCGAAATCGATGCGATGATCAGGCGGGGATAGCGTTCATGCAGGTCCTTCGGATGCAATCCGAGCCGCTTGAGCGCCGACGCCCGCATGTTCGTGACGAAGACATCCGCATCCTCGATCAAGCGCGTCATGAGAGCGGCGCCCGCGGGATTCTTCAGGTCGAGGACAACGCTCTGCTTATTGCGGTTCAGCGATGCATAGTAGGCGGTGACTTCCCCTTCGCGCGAGCGCCGGGAAGGCTGGCGATGGCGAGTGAGCTCGCCCCCCGGCGGTTCGACCTTGATGACGGTTGCGCCTTCGTCCGCAAGCATCTGGCAGCAGTAAGGGCCCGCGATGAGATGCGAGAGTTCGACGACCTTGACACCCGCGAGAGGCCCGCAGGCTGGAACGCTGGATTGCATGGTGGCGCTGGAAGCAATGAATTGACGACACCGTCCATTCTTCCGAACCGCCTCGGCCGAGTCGAGTCGCATTTTTTGGGTCGGACGGTAAGTTGCGCTGACGGTTTGGCCGCGCAAACCGCAACAGTGTTCTTCGCCGCCGTGCCTGTCGCTCCTGCAGCCGGCTCACCAGGATGACGCCGCGTTGCCGATGCGGCGCGCGCAAGCTACCGGGGGACGCTGGCCGATGCCGTGGCCGAAGTCTAGTCAAGCTCGTCGCGAGGGCTGCCGTCGCTCAGGTGCAAGGTGCTTATGCCTGGGAATCCGACGAGGTGGCCCAGATCCACGGACGCCTGTGCCGGTCGGCTTCCACGAATGCCTGGATCTCGTCCGCCCGCTTCAAGGTCACGCTGATCGGGTCAAGGCCCTCCAGCAGTTGTACCCGCTCGCGTGCATCGATCTCGAATGGATGGCGTTCACCCGATGGATCGGTGATCGTGCAGCCGCGCAGGTCGACCGTCCACTCTCGTGGCTGCGTCTGGGCTCGTTGCGCCAGTTGCTCCACCGCCTTCGCGGGCAAGGTGATGGGCAGGAGGCCGTTGCGCAAGCAGTTCTGCCGGAAGATCGGCGCGAAGGAAGGCGCAATGACGCAGCGGAATCCGAACTGCCGGATGGCCCACACGGCCATTTCGCGTGACGAGCCACAACCGAAATTCTCGCCGGCGATCAAGATGGAGCTTGCGCGCCACTCGGGTCGGTTCAGCACGAAGTCCGCGACTTCTTCCTTCCCGTCTGCGGCGTAACGCCACCCAGCCAGCAGCTTGGGCCCGTACCCTTCGCGCGACGCGTTGGTGATCAGGGGCGACGGGATCAGCGTGTCGGTATCGATGTTTGTCCGGAACAGGGGTGCCGCAGCTCCGGAAATGCTTTCGAATGCTTCCATGGCTTCTCAACCGAGCAGCGGACGCGGATCGGCGATGCATCCCCTGACGGCCGATGCGGCCACTGTGGCCGGGCTCGCCAAGTGCGTCTGGACGCCGGGACCCTGCCTGTTCTCGAAGTTGCGATTGGTCGTGCTTATCACGCGCTTTGCGCCCCGAAAGCTGTCGGAGCCGTTGTACACGCACAGGGAACAGCCGCTAGAGCGCCATTCGAAACCTGCGTCGATGAAGATGCGATCGAGCCCTTCAGCCTCGGCGGCGGCACGGACCTGCATCGATCCGGGAACGATGATCGCAAGCACGCCAAGCGCCACCTTGCGGCCCTTCAGTACTTGGGCAGCCATGCGCAGGTCAGACAGTCGGCTATTGGTGCACGAGCCGATGAACGCGGCCTCGATGGGCAATCCTGCAATTGGGCGGCCGGGCGTGAGTCCCATGTACTGAAGCCCACGCGCACCCGCCTCCCGGCTGGCGTGGCCACCGGTGGCCGGATCCGGGACACATTCGTCGATCGGAATACCCATGTAGGGACTGATGCCCCATGTCACCTGGGGTGCCATGCCGGAGACGTCCAAGCTGGCAACCACGTCCCATCGCGCATCGGCGTCGGAGGCGAGCGTGCGCCAGTGCGCGGCGGCCCGATCCATCAGCTCCACCTTCGGCGCGAATGGCCGGCCGCGAACCCACTCGATGGTCTTTTGGTCCGGAGCCACGACGGCCGTGAAGGCCCCGAACTCCGCCGCCATGTTGCACAAGGTCATTCGCGCCTCGATGTCGAGCGCGCTCACAGCGTCCCCGCAGAACTCGACGGCGCACCCGTTCGCGCCCTCGCTTCCAAACCGCGAGATCAAGGCAAGGGCCATATCCTTTGCGGTCACACCGGGCTGCAACCGGCCGGTCAGGCGCACCTGCATCAGCCTGGGGCGGCGCTTCACGAGCGTCTGCGTGGCGACCGCATGCTCGCCCTCGGTGGAGCCGATCCCCCAGGCGAGCGCGCCAATGCCACCGACGGTACACGTGTGGCTGTCCGCGCAGACCAGCGTGCATCCGGGAAGCGCGATACCGAGCTCAGGCGACATCACGTGCACGATGCCTTGGCGCGGGTCGTCGACGTCGAAGAGCGCGATGCCTGCCTCGGCAGTCAGCTTGCGCAGGTGCGGGATGAACTCGGCCGCCCGGCCCTGTATGTTCGTAGCGCTCCGGTCGGGCGACGTGTCCACGATGTGGTCCACCACGCCGAAGTCCATTGCCTTGAAAGCCGGCTTGCGGCCGGCGGAGCGCAGGCCCTCGAGCAATTGCGGTCCCGTGCGCTCGTGCATGAGCACACGGTCGATGAAGATCAGATCCTCGTCGGCGGAAAGCGTCGCGACGACATGATCGTCCCAGATCTTCTCGATGACGGTGCGCGGTCGAACCGTGGCAGCGTTCACTCCTGCCTTCAGAAGTCGATCGTCACGTGCTGGCCGAGCTTGTGCCACTTGGCGATCTCCTTTCCGACATAAGCCTTGAACTCCCGCGGCGTCGTGGGTGTAGCGTCGACGGTCCGCCAAATCCGTGGCAACCCGAACGCCTAGCTATCGGCAAGCTCTGCGTTGAAGCGACCGCGGCGCACGCGCCGGATGGTGACCGTGTCGAACACACCTGCACGGTAAAGATCCTCCCCTTCCAGAAAGGCCTGTGCCTCGTCGCGGGACTCGGCTTTCAGGATGAAGACGCTTCCGATCTGCGATGCCCCGTCGTCGGAAAGGTGGGGGCCGCTGAAGAATAGGCGGTGAACATTGGCGCCCAGATAGGCCCGGTGCGCCTCGAGGTACAGGTTGCGCAGCCGGCGCATACCCGGCTTGTCGATGCAGAAGATGATCCAAAGCATGCGCGTCGCATTCAGTCGTTGGTTTGGGGCAGTCGCACTTGCGTGCCCGCCCAGTGCTCGTAGCGGATCGCGAGCCGGGAGACGTCTTCGCCTGGGTTGCCAAGCTGGATGGCCAGGCCGTACAACAGTCTGGCCTGCTCGAGGATCCATGGAGTGACGGAAAGCCGTCGGGACTCGACACTCAGCAGGGAGAGGATGCAATGGGCCTGGGCCAGCGTCTTGCCGTGATGGAAACGCCGCGTCGCGACCTGCTCGGGGAGGATGTGCGCGCTCGCGTGGCTTCGCTCGGACTCGAGGCCGAAAATCTCGCGCATCGTGAGCGGATCGAGCCCGGATTTCGCACCCGCAACGTACGATTCACAGGAAACGGCCATAAGTACGCTGGCGAGACAGTCGTTCAGCATTTGCATCATCTGGGCGTGGCCAGCGATCGGTGAGACGACGAGGACACGACTGCCGAGCGCGGAGGCCAGTTCGTGGAGTCGATGCGCCGACGCCGATGGACCGCTGGTGAGCAGGAGACCTTCACCCGTCGCGATCGCGTCCGCATAACCGTTGCCCTCGTCGGTCACGACTTGGCACAACTGTCGGGCGACTCGCGTCTCTCGCAGGCAGCAGTTAACGATCGTGCAAGGTACCGGTGGAAGCGCGTGTACCCAGTCTTGCAGATCGTCCTCCGCAGAGACTGTCAGCGTGCGGAAGCTGTCGAGGGCAGTTGCAAGCGCGGGATCGCACAGCACGACCAGTTCGCCGGCTTCATTGCCGGAAGGCACTGCATGCAGCCCCGCATTGGCCCCAGCCCGCACCTCGACACCCGCCCATGGCTCCAAGTACGTGATGAGCGACGTCCCGTCGCGCTCCGCACCGCCTTGGGAGGCTGCGTACTTCCAGACCTGCTGGACCGCCTTGCCGATCCACAAGGGGACGCCAAGGTCCTCGGCCTCCCTCACGGCCAGTGACGCATCCTTCGTCGTGATCGCCATGCGCGCGCCGAAATCGAATCGGCGCAGCAGGATGGCACTGGCAAACTTGTTGCGTGTGGCATTGCTGCTGGCTTCCCCCGCGTTGATCACCTCCAGCATCACCTCCGGCCGGAGACCGGCCTTCACGCCAAGGACAAAGGCCTCGCACGACGCTGCCATGCCGGTGGCGGACAGCAGGTTGTTCAGCAGATTCAGCCGCTGCGCGCGGCCGTTCGCGGACCCGAGGTAGAGCAGCGCCGTGCGCGCCAGGTCCCGCATGGGAAGTTGCGCCTTCTCGAAAGCGACCTCGGGGCCCGAACACATGATCCCCAGCCTGCCGTTACCGGCACTCGTGACGTTGCCGGTGACGGGCGCGTCCAGGAAGAGGACGTCCCGAGCGGAAAGCGCCGAGGCGAGCTGGCGCGAGAAATCGGACCCGGTCGTCGAGCAATCGACCAGCACCTTCATCTTCTTGCCCTTTGCCAGCCCGGCCGGCCCCAGGACGACGCCCTCGACCGCACAAAGCGAAGGCAGGCACGTGAACACCAGCTCCGCCTTCTCGCCGATTTCAGTGGACGACGCGGCAGAAGTAGCCCCGGCGTCGACCACGGACTGGACCGCGGCGCCGTCAATATCGTGCACGACCAGCTCGTGACCGAGCGATGCGAGGCGACGCGCCATTGGCGCACCCATCGCACCAAGCCCGACAAAGCCGATCACGGCATCAGGCCTTCCGGACAGCGGGCATCACCTCTTCCGCGAAGAGCTGGAGCGTGTCGAGCACTTGCCTGTGAGGCGTCCCGACCTGCTGGAACGAGACGACAAGCGTCGTGATTCCGAGCTTCTGCTTGTACGCGACGATCTGCTCAGAAACGCTTTCGACGGAGCCGACGAGAAACCGCTGGTCGACCAGCTGCTCGAAGGAAAGCAGCAGGTCCTGGTCGCCTTTCGCCATGGACTTGTCCTGCCCCCACTCGTGGTAGCTCTTGTACTTGGCCTCAAGGTAGGGGCGCGCCAGGCGTACCGCCTCCTCGTTCGTCCGCGCCACGAAGCACTCGCGCATCATCGGGAAGTTGTCGGGCATGCGCTTGCCGGCCTTTTCGAGCGCCGCCTTGTACAGGACGAGCTGCCCCTCGAGAACGTCCAAGCGCTGGTGCGGGTTGATGAACCAGGCGTCTGCCATGCGCGCGGCGCGTTCGATGCCGGCGTCCACGTTCGCCCCGATCCAGATCGGCGGCGACGGCTTCTGCACAGGATGCAGCGAGGGGCACGCATTGTCGAGCTCGAAATGGGACCCCTTCATCGAGACGGACGGCTCGGTCCACAGGCGCTTGATGGCGACGAGGTTCTCCTCGAATCGTTTCCCGCGGTCCTTGGCTTCCATGCCGAACGCCTTGAACTCGACGTCCCGATAGCCGATGCCGCAGCCATAGACCAGGCGCCCCCTGGACATCACGTCGATCGTGGCAAGTTGCTCGGCGATGTCGAGCGGCTTGTGCAAGGGAAGGAGGTTGATGCCGGTGACGAGTTTCATCCTCGTCGTTTCGGCCATCATGCGTGTCAGGAATGGAAACTGCTGAAAGGCCTGGACCGGGCCACTCGCATAGTGCTGGCCCTTCGTGAGGTACTGGTATCCGAGCTTCTCCGCGATGCGCGCCATCTCGCAAGCGTTGTCGAACATGGTGCCCATGTCCGTCCCGGCAGGGTACTGCCCGCGCATGCTGATTCCGAATTCCACTTTCTCTCCCGCGTTGACCGAGTCGGGCCAGCTTAAGTGGGCCGCCGTGCCGCGTCGAGTCGCTTATGCTTATCTGTACGAAAGCTTTTCTGACTGGACGCGCCGGTACCGTTTGAAGAAACTGGCGCCGGAGGCAGAATGAATCACGACGATTTGCTGCGGCGCCGGCTGCACGAGACCTCACTGGAAGGACTGCTGGCCGAGGCCGTGCGGCTGCGGGACCAAGGTCACGGCGACACGGTCACCTACTCCCGCAAGGTGTTCATCCCGCTGACGCGGCTGTGCCGGGACGTCTGCCACTACTGCACATTCGCGACGTCCCCGCGAGAAGTGGCTGCGCCCTATCTGACGCCCGATGAAGTGCTTGCCATCGCTCGCGCCGGCGAGCACGCCGGATGCCATGAGGCGCTCTTCACGCTCGGCGACAAGCCCGAGCTGCGCTACCCGGCCGCCCGCGAGGACCTGAAGGCGCTGGGGTTCGAGAGCACGATTGCCTACCTGGCAGCCATGTGCGAACTGGTGCTGCGCCAGACGAAGCTGCTGCCGCATGTGAACCCCGGAGTGATGTCGAAGGACGACATTGCGCTTCTGCGCAAGGTGTCCGTCTCGCAAGGCGTCATGCTCGAGAGCACGTCTCGGCGGCTCCTCGAGAAGGGGCACGCCCACCATGGCTCCCCCGACAAGGAGCCTGCCCTGCGGCTGGCGACACTGCGGTCCGCGGGAGAACTTCAAGTGCCCTTCACCAGCGGCATCCTCATCGGCATCGGCGAGACGCGCGACGAGAGGATTGACGCCCTGTTCGCCCTGCGCGACCTGCACGCCGAATTTGGCCATTTGCAGGAAACGATCGTGCAGAACTTCCGTGCCAAGGATGACACCCGGATGGCCGGCCTGCCGGGCCCGGATCTGCATGACCTGCAGTGGACGATTGCCGCCGCTCGCATCATCCTGGGAGCCGAGGCGAACATCCAGGCGCCACCGAACCTCACGCCTTCGCAATACGAACGGCTGCTTGGCGCCGGCATCAACGATTGGGGCGGCGTCTCACCTGTGACGCCGGATCACGTGAATCCCGAAATGCCGTGGCCGCAGATCGCGCAACTTGAGCGACAGACCGTTGGCGCCGGCAAGCAACTGGTCGAGCGGCTCGCGCTCTACCCTTCGTACGCTCTGGACTCCTCGCACTGGCTCGATAGCACGGTGGCTGCGCGAGTCGTCGCTTCCATAGATTCGCAAGGCCTGGCGCGCACCGATTCTTGGAGCCCCGGGCTCGCGCAACACCCGCCCGCACACCCGCGCCGCGAATCGAGCCTTTTGCCCGACCGAATCTCGTCCGCGATCGGGCGGGCAATGTCGGGTGAGAGGCTCGGCGAGGGCGAGATCGAGTCGCTCTATTCGGCACGCGGAGCGGCGTTCGACGCCGTGTGCAGGGCAGCCGACGAGCTGCGCCGGCGCACTTGCGGCGACCGCGTGCGGTATGTCGTCAACCGCAACATCAACTACACGAACGTCTGCTCGTTCAAGTGCACGTTCTGCGCCTTTTCGAAGAGTACCCGCAGCACGGCGCTGCGAGGCGCTGCCTACGACCTCGAGCTCTCGGAAGTTGCACGCCGGACTCGCGAAGCGTGGGAGCGCGGCGCGAGCGAGATCTGCATGCAGGGTGGCATCCATCCGGACTACGACGGCAACACCTATCTTGCGCTGCTGCGGGCAGCCAAAGAAGCCGTCCCCCAGATACACGTGCACGCCTTTTCGCCGCTGGAAGTGGCGCACGGCGCGCGCACGCTCGACATACCGGTCGAAACCTTTCTCGAGCGACTGCGCGATGCGGGACTGGGCAGCCTGCCCGGCACGGCGGCCGAGATCCTGGACGACGAGGTTAGGGCTGTCATCTGTCCCGACAAGCTCAGCACTGCTGAATGGCTGGGGGTGATCGAAGCCGCGCACCGGGTCGAACTGCGCACGACCGCAACTATCATGTTCGGCCATGTCGAGCTCCCCATCCACTGGGCCCGGCATCTGCTAGCGGTCCGCGATCTGCAGGCGCGCACGGGAGGCTTCACCGAATTCGTGCCACTGCCTTTCGTCCACATGGAAGCGCCGATGTTCTTCAAGGGCCGGGCACGCAAAGGGCCGACCTGGCGCGAATCGGTCCTCATGCACGCAGTCGCCCGACTCGTCCTGCACCCGCTGATACCGAACATCCAGGTGTCGTGGGTCAAGATGGGCAGCGAAGGGGCGAAAGCCTGCCTTCAGGCGGGGGCGAATGATCTCGGCGGCACGCTGATGAACGAAAGCATCTCGCGCGCCGCAGGAACGCAACATGGACAGGAGATGCCGCCGGCGCTCATGGACGAGCTCGCGCGCGGTGCCGGTCGCATCCCCGCACAGCGCACGACGCTCTACGCCGTGCCGCCCGAGGCCCGTGTCGCCAGGACCTACGAGGCGCCACCCTTGCTGCCGATCGTGCTCACGCCGGCTGGCAAGACGTCACGCCAGCGAATCCACCGCGAGGCGGCCTGAGAACGCGATCACCTCCGCGGCGAGGTCCGCCTGCCGTTCGCGCGTCGACATGAGGGTGTTCGTCACCAGCACGCGGATGCCCATGGACTCGATGTCGCGTGCCTGGGCACTGTCGGTCTCGTGGATGACCAGGCCATCGATCAATCCCCGGTAGAACCTGGCGATCCCTGCGCTCGAGACCTCTTGGCCCAGCTCGCGCATGATCTTCGCGGCGGGACCCTTCACCGCCGCATGGCCGATGATCGGCGAGACCGCCACCCGCGGAACGCGCAAGCTGGCGACCCGATCACGGACGCCTTGCATCGACAACACCGGCTCGATGCTAAGGTACGGATTGGACGGACACACGATCAACGCGCGCAAGGACTCAGACGCCAATGCCGACGCAAATCCGACCGAAGGAGCTGCCTGCGCTGCGCCGGCGAATTCAATGCGTCGCACCGCCGGTTCGCATCGCCGTTCGACGAAGTAACGCTGGAATGCCAAGATGCCTTCGGTGGTGTGGACCATCGTGCGCACGGGCATGTCGCTCATGGGGACGATCCGGTGGCGAACGCCGTAGGCGTTTGCCAATGCGTGCGTCACCTGCGACAAGGTCCTGCCTTCGGCGAGCATGTGCGTTCGGGCGAGATGCGTCGCGATGTCGAGATCACCCAGTTGGAACCACCCCGGCCCGCCGATCTGCTTGAGTGCCTCGAAGGCGCGCCAACTCTCGCCAGCGAGGCCCCAGCCCAGCTTCTCGTTGTTCCGCCCCGAAAGCGTGTACATCACGGTATCGAGGTCCGGCGAAATTCGCAGGCCGCAGTGCTCGAAATCGTCGCCCACGTTGACGACCACCGTGAGGTCGTGAGGATCGAGCCGCTGCGCCAGTCCATTGGCCAGGCGGGCTCCGCCGACTCCACCTGCAAGGCCAAGATACATACCTTGGCTCGTCATCGGAAAAGATCCATCTGCTTCGGCCTCACGAGTTCGCGCGCTGCGCCGTCCCGTGCAGGCGCACGCACCCCGCGGCACAACACGATGGGTAAGCCATCTCCCGCCTGACCCATGACCAGTGACGCGGCCGCCGCGATCTCGTCCGCATGGCCTACTTCCGTGATCCTGAGTTGGCGCCCGAACAGGTCAGGCTCGCCGCGCAAGTCCAGCAGCGCAGGAAGCCCGGCGGCCCCGATCGCCACACCGACTACCCCATTGCGGAAGGCCCGCCCGTGGCTGTCGTTGATGATCACGGCGACCTCGATACCGTGCCGCTCCCGGATCGCATTGCGCAGTTTCCTGCACGATGCGTCGGGATCCACGGGCAGCAGCAGTGCACAGGCCTCGGCATCCTCGATGTTCGATTGGTCGACCCCGGCATTGGCCATCACGAATCCGAGCCGGTGCTCGACGATGAGGACGTCGCGGCGAAACCGGACGACCTCGTTCGATTCGGAAAGCACCAGCTCGACCAGGCGCGGGTCCTTGCCCGTTTGCTGCGCGAGGTCCAGCGCGAGACACGAGGGCGTCACGCCGGAAAGCTTCACGCGCCGCCCCTCGGACTTGGAGACGATCTTCTGCGCAAGCACGATCACGTCCCCGCTCCGCAAAGTCTGCCCGCCGGCACGCAGTGCATGGTCAATGACGTCGGCGAGGTCATCGCCCGGCTGCACGAGAGGCACGCCGGGCAGCGCAATGAGGCTGATGGTTGCGCCCGTGTTCATCTGGAGATGCTAGCGCGCCGGCCTCTCGAAGGTGTCAGAAATGCCGTCGCGACGATCTGAAGAAGCGACTCGACACCGCGGTGGCCCGGGCCTAACGCGATCTCGGGCTTCAAAAGGAGTGATCGGTGCCCGGCCGGAGCACTGCGCGGATCCCCCGATCGGTCCCCAAGCCCAGCGCCATGCACGCAAATCGTCGGGCGTATCGAGGTCGAACCCCGCCCCTTTGCTCTGGTAGACGACCGCACGGCCGGCTGCGCGGGCTCCTTCATGCAAATGACGCCGCAGACTCCCCGGGCCGTAGCTCATCCGCATGTCGGCGCCGGCAGGGATGAACAGCAGGTTCGTGCCGGTGCCGTGCCGATCGGCGCCGATGACCACGCACACGCGGGTCGTGCCGGTACGCACCATGGCGTGCAGGTCCTCCACGCGAAGCCGTGGCAGGTCGGTGGCCATCATCAACACGTCCCCCGCCCCCCGCCGTCGGACCTGTTGAAGCGCGAAATTCGCGGCGCCGCTGAGACCGCCCTCGGTGGGTTCGCGCAGGGTGTGAATGCCGAATGCCTTTGCCATCTGGAGCACCAAGTCGCAATGGCTCACCACCGTGCAGTTCGCGGCGCCCGCGAATCGAACGGCGACCACGAAGGAGCGTCGCAGCAGGTTCGTCATCAAGCCGCGGCGTGCCAGCGGGTCCAAGACACCCTGCAGCCGGCTCTTTCCCCGAAGGACAGAGTTGGCGAGGATGACGATGCATGGCTTGCGCACGGCAGCGCATCCCTTCACGCGTGCGGGATGCCCGTGATGCGGATGCCGGCGCCCGGCGCCTTGTAGCGCGAGTTGATCGCGATCAGGACCGACGTCAATGCTTCGGCGGCCGCTGAATTGCACAGCGGGCCCGCGTGCCAGGCACGCAGCCCGATGTCCCGCGACAGCCCGATGACGACCTCGCGCGCATCCGGGTCGTCGCCGGCAACGAGCACTTCGCAATCGATTTCGTGCTCCAGGTCCTGCAGGTGTGAAGCCGAGACATTCTGGAATGCCGAAACGATGCGTGTGGAAGCCGGCGCGACATCCTGGAGCGCCAACACGGCGGAGCCGCCGGGCGGCAGTTGCACCCGGGCGACTTTCGGCGGCCGCAGCGGCACGGTCGCGTCCACGAGGATCTTGCCGGCGATTGCTTCGCCCATTTCCTCGACCGTGCCACGTTGCGCCGCGTAGGGAACGGCAAGCACGACGATTTCGCTCCGGGCCGCCGCCTCGGAATAGCCGGCATGGCTGAGGATGCCTGCCGGTGCAGCGGGCGCCATCTCGGCTACCGCGCGTTCGGCCTTGGCCGGATCGCGCGATGCGACGATGACTCGGTGCCCCGCACGTGCCCACCGCAAAGCCAGGCCGCCGCCCTGCGCGCCCGTACCTCCGATGACGGCGATGGTCTTCGCTTGGAAATTCCTTCGATCCGACATGCCGTGATTGGACCTTCGCCGCGAAGGCATGTCGAGTCACCTTTCCATTTGGCCGCGGTAAGTACGCCTAACCGGGGAGACCTGCCAGTGCGTCTGGTTCACCACCGTCGCGGCAGCATGCGGGTTTCCCGCCAAGCTCTGGGGACAGCCAGTGATCGTGGAGAACCGGCCGGGCGGCAACGGCTCGTCCGGCATGAGCGGAAACATCCATCTCGGAGGCGCCATGATGGAAAAGGCGACGGGCACGAAGATGTGGTGATTCGAAATTACCCTGCGGTCAGAAAAGCCGACGAGACAAACGCGTACGGAGGCACTCACACTTGCCCGTCAACGACCCAGCCGACGTGACTGCCGAACCCGACCTGTGCCGCGACATTGCAGCGTTTGCCTGCGGTACAACATATGAGAAGCTGCCGTCACCGGCTGTCGAGGGCGCGAAGAAGACGATTCTCGACACGCTGGGCGTGATCCTTGCAGCGGCAGGCCTGGAGCCGGCAGCGCGCGGCGTCGTGGACTTCGCGAACGAAAGCGGTGGCCGCGGCGAGGCCTCGATCCTTGGCTTCGGCACCCGGGTGCCGGCCGTGATGGCCGCTTTTGCGAACGGCGCGATGGCGCACTGCCTAGACTACGACGATCAGACACCCTGGGGACAGCATGCCGCCAGCTCTCTGATTCCGGCCGTCTTGGCCGTGGCTGAACGGACGGTGATGGACGGCGGCCCCGTGTCCGGCAGGAATTTGATCTGTGCCGTCGCGCTCGGGCAGGACCTGTTCAACCGCTTCCGGCGCCATACCGGGTGGCAGAAGGACTGGAACTTCTCCACCGCCATGGGGGTGTATTGCGCCACGGCCGCATGCGGCTATCTCATGCGACTGGATCACGAACAGCTCGCGAACGCGCTGGGCATCGCCAGCATGCAGTCGTGCGGAACGGCCGCCGTACTGAACGCGGTGGGCAGCGACCTGCGCGCGGTGTATGCGGGTTTCCCGGCCCGCGGTGCGGTCACCGCCGCCCTCCTCGCCCGCAAGGGCATCACGGGCGTGCCGCGGCTGTTCGAGGCGAAGTACGGCGTGATGGATCTCTATTTCGGCAACCGGTTCGATCGCGCGGCTTTCCTCAATGGGTTGGGAACACAGTACACGGGCGGCTTGACCCTGTACAAGCGCTGGCCCGCCGTAGGAACCGCGCACAGCCACATCCACGCGACCATCGAACTGGTGAAAGCGTACGACATCGACCCTGCGCAGATCGCCGAGATCCGCGTCTTCGCAGGCGACTACCACCGCCTGATGAGCGAGCCGCTCGAATCTCGTCGGGCGCCGACAACGATCGTCGACGCGAGGTTCAGCCTCCCATTCCTCGTCGCAGTGGCTGCGGTGCGCCGAGGCATGAGCCTGGGCGACTTCACCAAGGAAGGCCTGGAAGATCCGCGAGTGCTCTCTGCCGCGCAAAAGGTCGTCGTCGTCGATGACCGCTCACTGGACTGGAAGCTGGAGCTCCCTCCCGGCCGCGTGGAAATCGTCTTGCGCAATGGGCAAAGTTTCGAGCGCGTCGGCACGAATGTCCCCGGCAATCCGGAAGCGCCGATGGCGTGGAACGACATCGTCGACAAGTTCACGGATTGCGCGTCCCACTCGCCCCTTCGCCTGAACGCGACGCAACTGGAGGGCGTCCACACGGCCGTCGCCAGCCTCGACACGCTCGAGGACGGCACGCGATTCCTGCATCGCGTGGCCTGATGCGTTCCGGGGGTCCGGCCGACTTCGCGGCGCGTCGATCAAGACGCGCCGCCACTTATTCTTCCAGTCGGGTCTGTGCGCTCATCACCAGCCGACGCTCATCGTCCGCCGCCCATAGCTGCACCTCGTCGCCCCGGCGGTCCCCGTGCAGGTGCAACGGCCGATCGACGTAGGCCGACCTCACCGCCTTGACCTCCAGGTCGCGCACGACAGCATGCGGGGCTTTCCTGCGCAGCAGGTCCATCAGGAGCGTCGCGAGCAACGGCCCTTGCACCACGATAGCAGGGTATTTCTCCTCGCGCGTCGTGTACGGCTCGTCGTAGTGGATTCGATGCGAGTTGAACATCAGCGCCGAATAGCGAAACAGGAGCGGCGAATCGGGCACCAGTTCGCGATGCCAATGCGATGCCGGTTCGGCCACGACCGGCTCGGACGCTGTCTCAGCCCGGGCTTGGCCGCGAAATGCGCTGAGGTGATCGTTGGTGAAGCACACGCCACGCGCGTTCCGGTATTCGTGGACCACTGTGACGAACACGAGTTCGCCGCTCTTGCCTTCCTTGCGCGTGATCGACTTGATGCGGGAGGTGCGCGTTGCGTGGTCGCCAACACACAAAGGGTTGTCCGCATTCCACGAGAACTTGCTGCCCGCCCAGACTCGCCGCTGCAAGGGCACTGGCGGCATGAATTCGCCACCGGCCATGTGTCCATCGCGGCGCATCTCGTCCGGACGAAACGTGGCGAGGAAGTAGAGCCAGTGCCACAGCGGCGGCACCGGCGTGCCGGCCGAGGCAGCCGCGTCGTCGCGGCCCAGCGTCGCGGAAAGTGCATTCACCGGAAACGCAGCGATCTCGTCGTGAGCGGTGCGCGTGCGACCGATCCAGGAATCGAACTCTCCATGATTCATGCAGGCATTGTCGCCGCGCGGTTCCAGGCTGTCCGTCGTCCTTTGTGACGCGCCGGTAAGTTCCAGGTTACGCAAGGAGACAGAAAAAGCGTCTGGACGTCCCACCCGCTTCTCGGGGACAGTCAAGGTCGAATATGAACATCACCATTCCCTCTTCGCAGACGACGCAGAACCCGTCACTCGATCGACTCTTCCGACCGCGCAGCGCCGCCATCATCGGCGCGTCGCCCGTCCGGGGCAATGCGCGCAATTCACTCGTGCGTGCGCTGCTCAAGCATGGCTACGAAGGCAAGGTCTACCCGGTGTCCCCGACGCACGCTGAAATCGAGGGGCACAAGGCCTACAAGTCGATTGCCGACCTGCCAGAGACGCCCGATGTGGCCCTCATCATCACACCGGCCAAGACCGTCCCAAGCATCATTGAGGAGTGCGGCCGGAAGGGCACCCGCAACGCGATCGTGTTCAGCGCGGGTTTCGAGGAGACCGAGGAAGGCAAGGAGATCGCCGTGCTGCTCGCGGCTGCGGCGCGCAAGCACGACGTCACCATCATCGGGCCGAACTGCCAGGGCATCTGGTCCGTTCGCGCCAAGGCGCTCCTGACCTACAGCCCCGCCGCGATCAACCTGCGCGAGCTGAGGTACGCGCCTATTGCCATCGTGAGCCAGAGCGGCGCCATCGCCGGCGCGATCGCAGGCGCGCTGCACCGGAACGGCCTGGGCTGCTGCTACATGGTCAGCGTGGGCAATGAGACCGTGTTCGACGCCCTGGACGCACTGGAATGGCTGGTGGAACAGGACGACGCGCGGGTGGTCGCCCTCTACATCGAGGGCCTCGAGCGGGCCGGGCGCATCATCGACATCGCCAAGCGCGCGCACAGCCGGGGCAAGCGTATCGTGCTGCTCAAGGCCGGACGATCGGAGATCGGGCAGGCCACGACCGCCTCGCACACCGGGAAGATTGCCTCCTCCTACGCCGTGTATTCGGACGTGCTCGAGCAGGCGGGTATCGTGGCACTGGACAACCTGCGCGAGCTTCTTGCGGCAGTGGAGGTGCTGGCCTTCATGGCAAATCCTCGCGACAGCCACGAATCGGACGCCGGAGTCACGATGCTCAGCTCCTCCGGGGGCGCTGCCGCACTGCTGGCCGACCACAGCAGCGAACTCGGCATCCCGCTCGCGAAATTCCACCCGGACACGGCCGCACGCCTACAGGTCCTGCTGCCATCCTTCGCGCGAAAGGAAAATCCGATCGACCTGACCGGCCAGATCAACTCGGATACCAGCTTGTTCCGCAACACGCTAAGAGCCGTCGCAAAGGACTCGCGCACCGAGGCGGTCATCATCCAACACGCCAATAGCGGCCGTCGCTGGCTCCAAGATGACGGCGAGGTGTACAAGGAGGTCGCCAAGGACATGCCCGTGATCGTGAGCTTCGTGGGCGATGTCTTGCCGGACGACACGCGCAAGGAGTACCGCGAGGCGGGCGTGCTGCTTTCTCCCGAGCCATCCGAATCCATGAACGCCATGGCCCTGCTCTACAAGCTCGGGAAATTCAGGCCCGACAGCGCACCGCCTCGCACTCCCCCGCCGAAGCGACCCGCCCCATGCGACTGGGCCGAAATCATGTCCTTCTGCGCCGACGCCGGTGCAACGCCCGTGGATTGGCTCGTGCTGCAACCTGGCGAGAGCGCGCAGAGCGCGTGCGCCGGCCTGAAATACCCGCTTGTCGTGAAGGTGCTGCCTACGGAGGCCGAGCACAAGAGCGAGCTCGGCCTTGTGAAGTTGCGCGTCCCGACGCCCGCCGACGTCGACCGCATCGCGGCCGAATTCCGTGGAAAGATGGGAAAGCCGCAGGCCGGCATCCTGGTGCAGGAAATGGCGGACGACGGGGTCGAGGTCGTGCTGGCTTGCCTGCGAGAGACAGACTTCGGGCCAATCATCTCGATCGGCACCGGAGGTGTCGCGATCGAGCTCTATCGCGACGTCACGCATCTGGCGCTGCCGGTCAGCCGCGACCAGGTTCGGACGGCTCTGAAGAAGCTCAAGCTGTGGACGCTGCTGCAGGGCTTTCGCGGCAAGCCAGCGGCAGACGTGGATGCCCTCGTGGACGCCGCCGTCCGGCTTGGCGACCTATTCCTCTCGACGCCGGACGTGAAGGAGTTCGAGCTGAACCCGTTGATCGTCGGAAAGGTCGGCAGCGGGATTCGTGTCGTCGACGCATTGGTCGTCGGCTGAGAACGGGGTGGCGATCGACACTGCCGCGGCGAACCAATTTCAGAAGGTTCTGTTTACGCTGCGGTAAGAAAAGCCGAGCGACAGGACGAAGGGACGCGGCGAGAATGCTTCCGCGACAGACAGCCGGGGACAGACATGCACCTTTGCGTTCCACAGATTTCCCGCCGTACCTTGATGACAGCTGCCGACGCATGCTTGGCCTCCGCGCTGCAATCATCGTGGGCGTTCCCCCCGGTGGGGTGCCCGACAAGGTCGCGCGTCTGCATTCCGACCACTTGTAGCGTCTTCTCGGCACGCCCGTGGTCGTCGACAACAAGGAAGGCGGCCTGCAGATGAATGCAATCCGCGCGCTGCAGGCATCACTGGGCTGGAACGGATCAATCCTTTCAGCTTCTATGGCTTCGTTGCACCCGTCGGCCTGCCGCCGGCCCTCGTGACGCAACTCAACCAGGTGATCAACAAGGTCTCCGAGATGCCCGACATCAAGGGGAAGATGACCGAACAATGGCTGACGGTGACAGTCGACACGCCCGCGCGCTTCCGCGAATTCACGGCGGAACAGCTCGCGCGCTCGCAGGAAATCGCCAAGCTGCTGGAAGCCAAATGACCGACCCGATGAGTGAGATCGTCCGGCACGTCCGGCGAACGCGCTACGAAGACTTGCCTTCGGAAGTTGTCGAAGTCGTGAAGAAGGCAATCCTCGACACCGCCGCCGCCGGGCTGGTGGGAAGTTCCTCGCCGCTCGGCCGAATGGTGGCGGCCATGGCCCGCGAGAACGGCGGCCAGGCGCAAAGCAGCCTGCTGGTCCATGGCGGCAAGGTGCCCGTCCAGGACGCCGCATTCGCCAACGCCGTGATGTCTCGCTGCCGTGAACTGGACGATGTGCATGAAGGCACGAAGCGCCTGGGAGGCGGTCCCGGTGGGCACGTGAGCGTGATGATCGTTCCCGCGGTCCTGGCGCTGGCCGAAAGCCTTGCACGCCCGATCAGCGGCAAGGACCTGATCCTCGCCGTAGCGATCGGTGCCGATCTTGTCGTGCGGCTGCGCTGCGCAGCCGGCACCGCAGGCAAGCTCGGATTCATGGCCGAAACGGTCTCGCCGTTCGGGGTCGTCGCCGCGGCCGGGAAGCTGCTCGATCTGGACGAAGAAACTATTGCGAACGCGATGGGCGCCGCCTACAGCTTCTGCGCCGGAACGACCGTGTCCAATGCCGACGGCGGCTGGGACATCTGGCTGGCGGCGGGCACCGGCGCACGCGCGGGCATCATCGCGGTGCAACTCGCACAGCGCGGCTACGTCGGGACCAAGTTTCCCCTCTCGGGCGTCGGTGGCCTCTACCCGCTGTATTTTCGCGGTGAGTACCACGAGCACACGCTCCTGTCCGAGCTCGGGAAGGTCTTCGAGATCGCGAACGTGAGCATCAAGCCGTATTCGGCGTGCAAGTGCACGCACAACGCCATCTACACCGCGCTCGAACTCCGGCGCCAGCACGGATTGGAGCCCGCGGACATCGAGCGCATCGCGGTGCGCACGTGCAACTGGAACGTCAAGCTCACTGTGCTCGACGACAAGGGCGGGCACAAGCACGAACCGCGCACGCTCAACGAAGCCCTCTTCAGCATGCCCTACGTGATCGCGACCGCGCTCGTGAAAGGCGACGTGTTTCCCGGCGTGCTGAACGAGGATACCCTCGCCGACCCTGAAATCCTTCGACTGTCCCGCAGGGTCCGCGTGGAAGCCACACCCGACAAGGACGACTACATGATGAAGGAGGGTTTTCCGCCCGACGACGTCGACATCCACCTGAAGGACGGCCGCGTGGTGTCCGGCGCGCAACGCAATGCGAAGGGGCACCCGGCCAACCCGATGAGCTTCGAGGATGTCGCCCGGAAATTCCGCAAGTGCGCGGCGTTCGCGGCCGCGCCCATCCCCTCGAACAAACTGGAAACCTTCATCAGCACTGTTGCAGGACTCGACAAGCAGACGGATGCGCGCAGCCTCGGAAACTTGGTCACAGGCGGTTGAAATGAAAGACGAGGCCATCGACCTCATGGTCGTGGGCGACATCCTGCTCGGTGCGCCGGACGCGGAGCCCTTGTTCGACAAGGTGCGCGACGTCCTGAAGACCGCCGACGTGGTCGTCGGCCAGATCGAATGGCCGCACACCCGCCGCGGGCAGCCGTCGTCGACCGACATGCCGGCGCCGGCGGCAGATCCCGCTCACCTGAAGGCGGTGAAGAACGCCGCACTATGCATCGCCACAGTCGCGAGCAACCACATGTTCGACCAAGGGCAGAACGGGGTGGAAGACACCTTGAACGGCCTGAAGGAGTTGGGCATCGCGACCGTCGGTGCCGGGATGAACATCGCCGAAGCCCGCCTGCCCGCCGTCGTCGAGAAGAACGGCATCAGGCTGGGCGTCCTCGCGTACAACTGCGTCGGGCCACGCGAGTCCTGGGCGACGCCGGTGAAGGCCGGCACCGCCCACATCCACGTCATGACGCACTACGAGCTGGAATACGCCAGCCCGGGCAGCCGGCCCGCGGAGTTCTCGTTCCCGCACCCTGATCACATCGAGTCGATGGAGAAGGACATCGGGCAGCTGCGCCGGCAAGTGGATGTGGTGTTGGTCGTCTTTCACAAGGGCATGGTCCGCGTCCCGACGAAGATCGCGCACTACGAGCGCACCGTCTGCCGAGCGGCGATAGACGCCGGAGCCGACGCGGTAATCGGCCACCATGCCCACGTGCTGCGTGGCGTCGAGGTGTACAAGGGCCGGCCGATCTTCCACGGCGTGAACCACTTTGTCGCATCGTACGCCGACCCCAGCCACGCGCACGTGACGACCGGCGGCGTCGACATGCACGACCGCCATGCGTTCCGCAAGGCGTTCCGCGAGCCCGCACCGAATGACCGGGACCCCAACAGCAACTTTCGCTTCGCGCCCGAAGCGCGCAACACGATGATCGCGACGCTCAAGCTCACCAGGCGCGGGGTCGAGGCGGCGGGCTTTATACCGTGCTGGATCAACCAGGATGAACAGCCCGAGCCGTTCGGTCAAGAGAGCCCGCGCGGCGCGGTGATCGTGGACTACGTCGTCAACATCACGCGCGGAATCGGAAGTGAGGCGACCTTTGCGTGGGATGGTGACCGCGTCGTCTTCTTCGACCGCAGCACCCATCAACAAAGCCGATAGCTCCTCTCGCGAATCTGTATTTGTAGTGATGACGCGGCGACTCCTAGACTGCGCCGTAGTCCGAATCGAAAGGAAAGCAGCGTGGCGCAGACATTCACGACCCCGGCAGTCAAGTTCCTGGAAGACCGCGACAAGAAGCACTTCATCGACGGCCAGTGGCGCGCGTCGCTCTCCGGCGAGAGCATCCAGACTTTCAACCCCGGCGATGGCCGCCTGCTGGCCATGCTGGCGCGCGGCCGCAAGGAAGACATCGATGCGGCGGTCGCTGTTGCACGCCGCACCTTCGAAGGCCCGTGGAGCAAGCTGACGCCCCATGACCGCTACACACTGATGTTGAAGGTCGCTCAGGTCGTCGAGCAGAACTTCGACGAGCTGTCCCTCCTCGACACCCTGGACATGGGCGCGCCGCTCCCGCGAACCCGGGCCATGAAGAAGGGCCTGTTGCAGACCATTACCTACTTCGCGGCCCAGGCGCTGAACTGGGGCGGCATGTCCGTGCCCAACTCTCTGCCGGGCAGCTATACCACCTTCACCGTGAAGGCGCCGGTCGGCGTCGTGGGCTCCGTCACGCCCTGGAACGCGCCGCTGGTGAGCATGTGGTGGACCATGGGCGGCATTCTGGCCACGGGATGCACGGGCGTGATCAAGCCGTCCGAAGAGGCTTCGCTCAGCACATTGCGCACGGCGGAGCTGCTGGTCGAAGCGGGTGTACCGCCCGGTGTAATCAACGTCGTCACCGGGTTGGGCGTGGAGGCCGGCGCACCGCTCGCCGCACACATGGACGTGGACCGCATCGCGTTCACAGGCTCGACGGTGACCGGTCGCGAGATCATCAAGGCCTCGGCTTCCAACATGAAGCGCGTCAACGTGGAGCTCGGGGGCAAGTCGCCGGATGTCGTATTCGCTGACGCCGACCTCGACAAGGCGGTGCCCGGCGCGGCCATGGCCGTGTTCAACAACTCCGGGCAGATCTGCTCCGCGGGCACGCGCGTGTTCGTCGAACGCAAGGTGCAGGAGGAGTTCGTCGCGCGATTCGCGGAATTCACCAGGAAGATCCGCGTGGGCCACCCGCTCGACCCGCAGGCGCAGCTTGGCCCGGTGGTGTCGCGTCGGCAGATGGAGCGGGTGCTGGACTACATGAAGATTGGCCAGGACGAGGGCGCGCAACTGCGCGCCGGCGGCGAGCGCATTGGCGGGGACCTCGCCGAGGGCTATTTCGTCGCGCCCACCGTCTTCGCGAACGCCAACAACGACATGCGAATCGCCCGCGAGGAGATCTTCGGGCCCGTGGCCACCATTATTCCGTTCGACACGTTGGACGAGGCGCTCAGGCTCGCCAACGACACGGAGTACGGCCTGGGCGGGGCGGTCTGGACGAAGAGCGTTTCCACCGCGATGAAGTTCGTGCACACCGTCAAGGCCGGCAAGGTCTGGGTGAATTGCTACGGCCCGCAAGACCAGGCAATGGGCTTCAGCGGCACGAAGCAGAGCGGCTACGGCATGAAGGGGGGAGCGGCACACCTCGAAGGCTTCCTCTACGAGAAGAGCGTCTGCATCAACAACGACTGAGGGTGCCTCATGCAAGCGGATACGTACGACTTCATCGTCGTAGGCTCAGGCTCGGCCGGCGGCGTGCTGGCCAACCGCCTGAGCGAGAACGGGAAATATTCGGTCCTGTGCATCGAAGCCGGCACCAAGGGCGCGAAATACATCTGGACGCGCCCGCCATTGGGCATTGCCTACATGATCGACAACCCCGACGTGAACTGGCGCTACGAATCCGAGCCGAGCCCGAACCTCGGCGGGCGTTCCATCCCGGTGCCGCGAGGGAAGCTGTTGGGCGGCAGCAGCGCGATGAACGGCATCGTCTACAACCGCGGCCAGCGGATCGACTACGACACCTGGAGTGCCCAGGGGTGCAAAGGCTGGAGCTATCGCGACGTGCTGCCCTACTTCAAGAAGATCGAGAGCACGGACATCGGGGTGGACGAGTACCGGGGCCGCAGCGGCCCGATCAAGGTGATCCAGAGCGTCAAGCTTTGCGACTTCTTCGATCGCTTCATCGCGGCTGCGCAGACCGCGGGCATTCCGCACAATCCCGACTACAGCGGCGCGCAGCAGGAAGGCGTGTCGATGGCGCAGATCACATGCTGGCGCGGCGAACGCCAGAGCACGGCGACCTCCTACATCGAACCGGCCCGCAAGCGGCCGAACCTCAGGGTACTGCAGGGTGCGGAAGCAACTTCTCTGATCCTGGAAGGCAAGCGCTGCGTCGGCGTGCAGTATCGACGCGACGGCATCGCCCACGAGGCCCGGGCAACGCGCGAACTCATCGTCTCCACAGGCGCAGCCAATACGCCGAAGTTGCTCGAACTGTCCGGCATCGGCAATCCGGATGTCCTTCGCGCTCACGGCATCCCCGTTGTCCACGAACTCCAGGGCGTCGGCGAGAACCTGCGCGACCACTATGCCGCGATCATGAAATGGCGCTTCAACCGGCCTGGCATCTCGGCCGCGCCGATGGGTCGCGGTTGGCGGCTGCTGCTGGAGGTGCTGCGCTGGGGGCTGTTCCGCACGGGTCTCATCGCACAGGGCCACGGCGCGATGCGCGTCTTCACCCGATCCGCCCCCGATCTGCGAGAGCCGGACCTGATGATGGTGGTCAGCCCATACATCATCGACATCAAGAGGAGCGGCAAGAGCCGCAAGATCTCGGAAGTCGAGGGGTACATGATGTACACGCACGTGCAACGCACCGAAAGCACCGGATCGATCCACGTCCGCTCGGCTGATGCCTCGGCGCCGCCCGTGATTAGCTATCGATTCCTGGAGACCGACTACGACCGCCGTGTGGCAGTCGCGGCTGTGCGCCGCGCCCGTGACATCGCCGCTGCGTCGCCGATGCGTGAAGTGACCGCCGAGGAACTGGCGCCCGGTCCGCAAGTGCAGAGCGACGAAGACATCCTCGATTTCATCCGCAAGACCGGCCAGATCACGCAACACATGGTGGGCACCTGCCGGATGGGTCACGACAAGCTGGCCGTCGTCGACGATCGCCTGCGCGTGCACGGCATTGCCGGACTGCGCATCGCGGACGCGTCCATCATGCCGACCATCATTTCGGGCAACACCAGCGTGCCCTGCATGATGATCGGCGAGAAGTGCGCGGACATGGTGCTCGAAGACGCACTGCGGCCCGTCGCGCGTGAGCACCGCAAGCAGCCTGAGCTCGCACTCTCCTGAGCAGGGAAAACCGGGTTTCCAAATTCGTGAACCCCTCGGGGAACACGAAAACGCGTTCCTACACTGCACCAATCCAACCAGAGACGATCATGCAGCGCGGACACTTTCTGAAGGACTAACGCAAGATGCCCACCTTCGGAGAAGTCGGCCTTCCGACAGGCGCTGAATGCGGCCATGCGCAAGGCGCTTCAAGACCCCGGCGTCCGCTCTCGCCTCGAAGGCGCCGGCGCCACCATCGTCGCCAGTTCGCCCGATGACTTCGGCAAGGAGATCAAAGGCTTGTACGAACTACTCCAGCGCATCGTCGTTGAACGCAAGATCACTCCCGAATAAGCTTCTCATGCCTGACTTCAGAATCGCCGCGCATTGCGCAGACCAACTGGGCGAAGTGCCAGTCTGGTGTGATCGCACTGAGACCCTGTGGTGGGTAGACGTCAACCGCTCCGCGCTTCGCCATCTTGACCCGAAGACGTGCAGGGTCACGACATTCACCACGCGCGGCGGCCGACTGGGCAGCATCGCACTCCGCGAAAAGGGCGGCCTCCTGCTCGCAACGGCCGAAGGCGTCGATTTCTTCGATCCAGCCACAGGTGAACAGACGACGTTCACCGCCCATGGGCTGATGCACTCCCGCCAGCGCTTTAATGACGGCCGCTGCGATCGCCAGGGCCGCTTCTGGGTTGGCTCTATGAACGAAGACCTGGTGCCCGATGGCGTGCTCTATCGGATCGATCCGGACGGGACGGTCACGCCGTGGATCGAAGGGTTCGCTGTGGCGAACGGGATCGCGACGAGTCCCGACACCCGCACTTTCTACTTCGCCGACACCCGACGGTTCTCGCTGTATTCCTACGAATTCCATCCGGACGAGGGCACGCTGGGTGAGCGCCGCCTGATGGGTGAGACCACGGGGCGGCCCGGCCGGCCCGACGGCTCGTGCATCGACGCAGAAGGCTTCCTCTGGAACGCAGAGTACGCGGGCGGCATGGTCACGCGTTACTCGCCCGACGGCCGAATCGACTGCATGGTTCCGCTGCCCGTAAGCCACCCGACGAGTCTGTGCTTCGGTGGTCCCGACCTGCGCACGCTCTACATCACTTCCGCCACGCAATCCCTCAACCCGGAGCAACTTGCCGCACAGCCGCTGGCCGGATGCGTGCTTGCTTTCGAGCCCGGTGTGCAGGGACTGCCCGAGCCCCGATTCGCAGGTTGAACCGCACCACTGCACCTTCAGGAGACAGCATGAATTCATACAGACCGACCCGCCGGACGGCGATCAAGAAGCTCGTGGGCGGAGGCATAGCCGCTGCCGTGGGAGTGCCCGTCTGGGCCCAACCGGACAAGCCCATCAACTTCGTCGTGGGCTTCACCGCCGGTGGCGGCACCGACATCATCGCGCGGCTTCTTGCGCGACACATGTCACAGATGCTCGGACGTCCCGTTGTGGTCAACAACATGGTCGGCGCGTCGGGCAACATCGCCACGCACCACGTCTGCAATGCGAAACCAGACGGGTACACGTACCTGCTTTCGAGCATGACGCAGATCGTCGTGAGCCCGAACACGTTCGAGAAATTGGCTTTCGACCCGGTGAACGGATTGACCCACATCTGCATGACGGCCCAGACGGACTTCGTCGTCAGCGTGAACAACACCCTGCCGGTCAAGACAGCCGGCGAACTGGTTGCTTACACCAAGAGCCACCCTGGCACCGTGAACTTCGGCACTGCCGGTCCGGGCACCGTGATCCACGTGATGGTGGAACTCTTCAAGCAGCGCAGTGGCGCCGACATCCTGTCCGTTCACTACAAGGGCAGCGCGCAGATGGTGACCGACATTGTCGCCAACACAGTCCAGGGTTGCGTCGACGGCATCCAGACCGTCCAGCAGTTCGCACAGCAAGGCAAGATCCGCATGCTCTGTGTCGCGTCGAACCGGCGCAACCCGTTGATCCCGGATGTCCCGACCGCTGCCGAAGCCGGCATCAAGGACTTCGGCACGACCACCAACTGGTTCGGCTTACATGGCCCCGCAGGCATGCCAGCCGCACTGCGTGACCAGGTCTATGAAGCCGCGCGGGCGGCCGCCGGCCAGCCAGACGTCAAGGAGCGCCTGACCGCCTTGTGCCTCGAGCCGATGACCCATGTGCACGCAGAATTCCCGGGCCTGGTCACTTCGCAGGCGAAGCTTTTCGGGGAAGTGGCACGGCGAGGGAACATTCGCCTCTCCTAGCCTGCACGTACGCGAGCGCGGCCAGAAGGGTATCGCAGTTGGTCGGCCGCGAAGTGGTGGCGGTTGACAAGAGCGCCAAATCCTTGAAGAAGTCTCTAGCCCCGAAGGCTTCGACAACTTCGTTGCCACCATCATCGATCCGATTGCTGACTGCTGTCGCGACGGTTGCACGGGCGGGGTTCGCTACCCCCGAACAAAAGCCCTTTACACGGCGCCGGAAACATGCGCGCTAGCGCCGGCAGCTGCCGGCTTTCAGCGGCGGCATCCCCTCTCAGTATGATCAGGCGCGCCGCCACCGGCGCTGTGATGAGGGATTTATTCAATGATGCGTTCCGTCCAGCGGATCCTGGCGGTGTTCGAGAGCTTTTCCGCCCAAAGACATTCACTCACGCTGCAGGAGATCGCCGACCACATTGGCCTGCCGAAGTCCACGGCCTTCCGCATCGTGCGCAGCCTCGAACAAGCCGGATACCTCGTTCGGCTGGAAGATCAGCGCTACTGCCTCTCCTTCCGATTCACGCGCCTGGCGGGCTTGGTCAAGAGCACGCTGGGCATCCGCGAGATCGCGCGGCCGATCATGTTGGAGCTGGCCGAGAAAAGCGGCGAATCGGTGGCTATCTACACCGTCATGGGACGCAACCGCGTTTGCATCGACGCGCTAGCCACGTCGTCGTCACCCTTGCGCACGGTCATGCAACCCGGTGAGCAGATTCCTCTGCAGGCGGGTTCCGCATCCAAGGTGCTGATGGCCTGGATGCCGAAGAACGTGCTCACGCCATTGCTTCCCGGGGTGGCACGAATCACCAAGCGGAATCAGGCCGAAGTGGTCGCGGAACTGGCCAAGGTGCGCGAGGTCGGCTATGCCATATCGCACGGAGAACGCCTGGAAGGCCTCTCGGCCATTTCGGCTCCCATCCGCGACATGAACGACGAGGTGAACTACTGCATCACCCTCAATGGGCCCACTGTTCGCTTCGATGGGCATGAGAAGGCATTCATCAGGGAAGTGCGGCGCGCGGGCGACGAGATCTCGCTGCAATTGGGTGGCGCGGTGGACGCTTCCTGAGACGCGGCATCGGCTGTTCGCTGCCGCTGACCGTCGCTTCAGTATTTCCGTCTTGCGCGAGGGGTTCCTCGCCGCAACACTCACCATCGTCTCCACAAGGTGATGATGGCTCATTCTTACGACTACATCGTCGTTGGCTCCGGTTCGTCCGGCGGCGTGCTCGCGGCGCGCCTCAGCGAAAACGGCAAGTACACCGTCCTGTGCATGGAAGCCGGCACGAAGGGTGAACACTACATTTGGACGCGGCCCGTGGCGGGCACGGCTATGATGATCGTGAACCCCAAGGTCAACTGGTGCCTCGAGTCGAAGCCCAGCGAAGCACTGGGCAGTCGCTCGCTGTATGTGCCACGGGGGAAGATCCTGGGTGGCACCAGCGCGATCAATGGGGTGATCTACAACCGGGGGCAGCGGAAGGATTATGACGGCTGGGCTCGCACGGGATGCCCTGGCTGGTCCTACGAGAACGTGCTGCCGTACTTCAAGCGAATCGAAAGCACCGACATCGGCGAGGACAGGTACCGCGGCCGCACGGGGCCGATCAAGGTCACGTCGGCGACGAAGACGACGCCGTTCTTCGACCTGTTCATCAAGTCGGCGAAAGCCGCCGGATATCCCGAAAACCCGGACTACAGCGGCAACACGCAGTATGGCGTGGCCATGGCCCAGGTGACGAGCTGGCGGGGCCTGCGCGTGGGGACGGCGACCGCATACATTGCCCCCGCGCGGCGGCACCGAAATCTCACGATCCTGACCGGCGCAGAAGCAGCCTCGCTGATCCTTGAAGGCAACCGCTGCATGGGCGTGCGCTACCGCCGTGGCGGACGGATGCACGAAGTCCGGGCCACGCGCGAGGTGATCCTCAGCGCCGGCGTCGTGGGCTCGCCCAAGCTCCTCGAGCTCTCTGGCATCGGAAGCCCGGACGTCCTGGACAAGCTCGGTATCCCGGTCGTCAAGAACTTGCCGGGCGTGGGCGAGAACCTGCAGGACCACTACGGCCCGGCGACTGAAGTGGACCTTCAAGAAGAAGGGGCTGTCGCTTTTCGAGCGCGGCCGCGGATGGCGCTTGCTCATGGAAATCGCGCGGTACGGCCTCTTTCGCAGCGGCTTCATCTCTCAGAGCATCGGGACGCTGCGGATCTTCGCGCGATCGGCCGAGGATGTGGACCAGGCCGATATCGCACTGATCGTCAATCCGTACCTGCTGGAAATCGTGAACGAGAAGCGGCGGATGGCGCCGATCAATGGCTTTCTCGTCTGGGCGCAGGTCCAGCGGCCGGAGAGCACTGGCAGCGTCCACATCGAATCCCGTGACCCTTTCGCGCCTCCGGCAATCCGGTTCAACTTTCTCGTCACCGAGAAGGACCGGCGTACCGCGGTCGCCGCCGTCCGGCGCGCCCGCGAGATCGTTGCCCGACCGCCTTTGGCCGATGCGATCGCCGAAGAGATTCAACCGGGGCCGCACGTGCAGAGCGACGAGGACATCCTCGAGTTCATCCGCGCGACCGGCACGACGACATTCCACATCGTCGGTACCTGCAAGATGGGCAACGACGACATGTCCGTCGTCGACGAGCGACTGAGGGTGCACGGCATCCGCAACCTGCGGATCGCCGATGCATCCATCATGCCGACCATCGTTTCGGGCAACACCAGCATACCTTGCATGATGATCGGCGAACGCTGTGCCGAAATGGTCCTGGCCGACGCCATCTGATCGAGACACATCGAAATGACGCAACTCAACTCCACGACCAACCTGCGCGAGCGCGCGGCCCAACTCGAGCGTGCGCCCCGCATCGGCCTCATGTCCATCGGAGGCGAACTTGTCGAAAGCGACGGCCGCTGGCTCGAGTCCGTCAACCCCGCCACGGGCGCCGTCGTCGGCAAGGTGCCCGAAGGAAGCGCCGAAGACGTCGGGCGGGCGGTGCGAGTCGCTGAGGTGGCCCAGGTGCAATGGGCAGAGCTGTCCATGGCCCAGCGCTCGCAGGCCATGAACCGTTTCGCCGACGCGATCGCGGCCCATGCGGAGGAACTCCTGCTGCTCGAAGTCGCTGATTCAGGCAACTCGATCACAGGCATGCGCGGCGACATCACGGCGTGCATCGAACGTATCCGCCACTTCGCGGGGCTGGGCTACGAGCTCCAGGGCTCCACGATCCCCGGGGAAATCAACCGCCTGAACCTCACCTTGCGCGAGCCGTATGGCGTGGTGGGGCGCATCGCCGCGTTCAACCACCCGCTCTCGATGGTCGTCAACGGATTGGCCGCCGCGCTCATGGCGGGCAACACCGCCGTCGTAAAGCCTTCCGAACAGTGCCCGTTGTCCGCGACGCTGCTGGGCGAGATCGCGAACAAGGTGCTCCCCCACGGCGTGGTGAACATCGTCACCGGTGGTGCTGCCATCGGAGAAGCCATCGTGCGCCACCCGAGGGTCAAGCGCCTTTCCTTCGTGGGCTCCGTGCGCACGGGCATGGCCATTCAACGTTCTGCGGCCGAAGTCTGCGTCAAGTCGCTGTCGCTTGAACTAGGCGGCAAGAACCCCTTCATCGTGTTCCCCGACGCCGACCTCGAGAAGCTCGCGGACGCGGCCATCCTGGGGATGAACTTCATTTGGCAGGGGCAGTCGTGCAGCTCAACCAGCCGCCTGTTCGTGCATGAAAGCGTCTACGACGAAATCTGCGATCGCGTCGCCCGCAAGGCACAGTCGCTGCGCGTCGGTGACCCGTTTGAAGACTCGACCCAGATGGGCGCGATCATCTCGGCCGACCATCTGCGGCGCGTCGAAAGCTATGTGGCCTCCGCGAAAGCCGAAGGCGCACGCTTGCTCACCGGGGACGCCGGCCCGAAGGTGCCGGCTTCAGCCGTGGCTTCTGGTACACGCCCACTGTGTTCGCCGACGTGACGCAGGACATGAAGATCGCCCGCGAGGAGATCTTCGGCCCCGTGCTGTCGATCATGCGCTGGACGGACCTCGACGAGGCGGTGGCGGCAGCGAATTCGCTCGATGTCGGCCTCACGGGCGCCGTGTGGACGCGCGACATCTCGCTGGCGCTTCGCACGGCCAAGCGCCTGCAGACCGGCTACATCTGGATCAACGGCGTTGCGACCGGCGCGCGGGCCCTGCCGTTCGGCGGCTACAAGAACAGCGGCATCGGTCGCGAGCGCGGCATCGAGGAGCTGTACTCGTACACCGAAGAGAAGTCGATGCAGATCTTCCTCTGATGGACGAAGACATCGTCCACGATTTCGCGCGGGCAATCGCCGAGACGCGCTACGAATGCCTGTCGCCCGCCGCGATCGACGCGGCAAAGAGGAGCATCCTGGACACCTTCGGCTGCATGCTGGGGGCCAGCGGGACGGCGCCGGCCGTGCGCGCGGCCGTCGACGTGGCGCGCATGTGCGGGGACAAGCCCGAAAGCACGATCGTCGGATTCGGCGGCCGGGTGCCCGCTGTCTGGGCGGCTTTCGCGAACGGAGCCATGGCGCATTGCCTGGACTTCGACGACCGCACGCCGTGGGGAGCGCACGCGGGCAGTTCGGTCATACCAACCGTGTTCGCGCTCGCCGAAGCGCGCGGGGGGATCGACGGCAAGCACATGATCGAAGCCATCGCGGCGGCCCAGGACCTCTTCGTCCGGCTGCGCTGCAACGTGGGCTGGCGGCAGGACTGGAATCTGTCCAACGTTTTCGGCGTCATCGCGGCGGCCGGCGGCGCAGCCCATCTTCTGGGCCTGGGCCGCGAGCAGACGGTGCACGCGCTAGGAATCGCGAGCATGCATTCCGCCGGCACCATGGAACTGGTCTTCGGCACCGGCAGCGACCTGCGCGGCATGTACGCCGGATTCAGCGCGAAAGGCGCTGTGCTCGCCGCACTCCTGGCGGAAAAGGGCATCACCGGGATCGGGAGGCTGTTCGAAGGCAAGGCCGGCCTCTTCACGACGTACTTCGCGGGCGACTACCAGCGTGAGGGGATGCTGGAGGGCCTCGGACACGAGCACCTCGGCGCGCGGATGCTCTACAAACCGTGGCCTGCGGTCGGGATTTCGCATACCTACATCCACGCCGTGCTGGAGCTCATGAAAGAGCAGCGCCTCAAGGCAGAAGAAGTGGAGCGCGTCGACGTGTTTGTCGGCGACTTTCAGACGGAGATGAGCTATCCGCTGGACCGCCGCCGGGCCCCGGCCACCGCGGTCGATGCCAAATTCAGCCTGCCCTATGTGGTGGCGCTGGCCGTCGCCAAAGGGGGAGTCACGGTTGCCGATTTCGCCGCGGAAGCGCTGAAGGACCCTGTGGTCCTCGAGATGGCCCGGCGCGTCGTGCCAGTGGAGGATGAGGAGGCCGACTGGAAGGACAAGTCGCCGGTCGCTCGTGTTCGCGTCGTCACGAAGGATGGACGAAGCTTCGAGCGCCGCGGCAACAACGTCCCCGGCAGCCCCGAAGCGCCAATGACATGGGACGAGCTCGCGGCCAAGTTCCACGGCTGCGCGCGTGCGGCCATGAAGCCGCTTTCGGAAGATCGCAGGCGAGGAGTCGCGTGCGCCTTGCTCGGACCTTCGAGGACCTAGGGGACGCAATGCAATTTGTGCGCGCGATCGCGGCGTAAACGCGGCAATCGCGACCGTGCCGCGCGCTCAGTTGAGCGCCGTGACGCCGTTCTCCTGCGCGACCTTCTTCCAGCGAACGTACTCCGACTTGATGAAAGCCGTCGTCTCGGCCGTGCTCTTGGCCTCGGGAATGTAGCCGCGGGCCTTCAATTGCGTCTCGATGTCGGGATCCGTCACTGCCTTGGCGAACGCATCGTGAAAGCGAGTGACGACCTCGGGCCTGGCGCCGGCCGGCAGCAGGAAGGCATACCAGATGCGCGGATTGAATTCGCCGAGGCCGAGTTCCTTCATCGTCGGCACATTCGAGAAGGTCGGCAGGCGCGAATCCGACGTGATGCCGAGAACGCGAACCTTGTTAGCCTGCATGAGAGGCAGGGCTTCGAACGTCGTGGGGAACATGAAGTTGACATCGCCACCCAGGAGACCCTGCAGCGCAGGGGCGTTGCCGCGATAAGGCACATGGGTGCCCTTGCCGCCCACCTCCTTCAACAGGCGTAGCGACGCGAGGTGCGCCATCGTACCGGCGCCGCCGGTCGAGTAGGTCAACCCGTCGCCGCTTTTCGCGGCCGCGACGAAGTCGGCGAACGACTTGAACTTCGAGTTTTCCCGGACTGTCAGTGCCATCGGGAATGAGCCAACGCCGATCACTGGCTGGAGATCGCGCTCTAGGTTATAGGGCAGCTTTGGGTTGATCGCCGAAGCCACAACGGCCGTATTGGTCATGTGAAGAATCGTGCACCCGTCCGGCTTGGCTGCAGCCACGGCAGCCGTCCCGATGGTGGACGACGCGCCCGCCTTGTTCTCGACGATGATCGTCTGCTCGAGGAACGTCGATGCTTTCTCGGCGAGCATGCGACCAACCACATCGCCGACCCCCCCGGGCGGCTGGGGAATCACCAGCTTGATGACGCGATCGGCGCAGACGGGTGCCGCGACGGCGGAGGCGGCCAAAGCAACGGCAGCTGCAGCAAAGGCCGTCCGAGCGAAGAGATGGAGTTTGTTCATAATGCGATTCTTCCGAATTCATGCTCGTCGATGTGTCGTCTTTTATGGCGACAGCGTAAGTTGTGCTGACTTACGGGTTGGCCCTTACTGTTTCGGGGATCCCGGGCGCGGAGCTGAAAAATTCGATCGCGAACAACCTTGCACGCATTGGGCATTGCACTGGGCCACGTCTTGGGAGCAGCGGAGTACGGCTCCACGGGGTCTTTGAAACACATTTCGCTCTTGACGCGAAATTCGAGATCCTGCGAGGCGGATACGGGCTTGCTTCAGAAGAGCGCGCGGATCATGCCGCCTTCGACGGCGATCGTCGAACCCGTAATGAACCCCGCCTGCCGGGAGGCGAGGAACGCGATCACGCTGCACAGCTCTTCCTGGGTACCCATCCGGCCCAGGGGCGTGAGCGTCTTGCGGTAGCGTGCCTGCTCCTCGGTGTACGCAGCCGCGCCCTGACGGTGCGAGGTGTCGATGAGCGCCGGAGCGACGCAGTTCACCGTGATGCCCTTGCCTCCGATCTCGTTGGCGAGGCCCTTCATGTATGCGGTGACGCCCGCCCGGAACACGGTGGACAGGGAGTGTGTCTTCATCGGCTCCTTGGCCGACGCGGACGTCACCGCGATGACGCGACCCCATCCGCGCTCGATCATCTGCGGGGCGATGCCGTTTACGACCTGGATGACGCCCCAGAGCTGGCTGCGGTAGGCCTCGTCCCATCGCGCCTGTTCGGGTTCGTCCAAGGTTGCGCGCAAGGGATTGGGCGGGCGGCCGCTGACCAGCACAAGGATGTCGACCCCGCCGTGCTCCTGCAGCACCTTGGAAAGGCGCTCCACGTCGGTCTTCTCGGTCATGCTGCCGGCGACAGGGATGGCCTTGACGCCATGCTGACGCTCGATGTCGGCGGCGAGAGCTTGCAGCTTGTCGAGGGTACGCGCAAACAGCGCGACATTAGCACCCTCGGTGGCGAGCGCGTGGGCGATATTGCCGCCCATACCACCGCTGGCAGCGGTGACGAGCGCGAGTTTTCCCCGGATTCCCAGGTCCACAAATGCCTCCTTCAAGTTTCAATCAGTGAAATCTGTACTGATAATCGGAACCGATGATATCATCGTGGCATGCAGGTGCCAAGCGAACACCGGCAATGCCGGGTCGCGGTGTCCGCGGGGCTCGGCGCCTTCATCCCATTTGATCCAAGCGAGACAAGAGCATGAGTGATTCGACCGATCGTGGCGCCGGATGGACGCCTTCGAAGCGACTGGACGGCAAGGTGGCCGTGGTATTTGGCGCGGGACAGAGCCCTGGCGAAGGCCTGGGCAACGGACGCGCCGCGGCGATCCGCTTCGCGCGTGAAGGAGCGCACGTACTCGCCGTCAACCGCTCCATCGAATCAGTCGAAGAAACAGCCGAGATGATCCGTAAGGAAGGCGGCGAAGCGATCGCATTCAAGGCCGACATCAGCCGCGAGGCCGACATCGTCGCGGCATTCGCCGAGGCAAAGCGGCGCTGGAACCGCGTGGACGTGCTGCACAATAACGTAGGCGTGAGCCTCGGGGGTGGCGACGCCGACCTGATGGATATCACCGAAGAGCGGTTCGACAACATCTACCGCATCAACCTGCGCGGGACCGCGTTCACTTGCAAGCATGCGATTGCGATGATGCGCGAGCAGCGTTCCGGGGCAATCGTCAACGTCGGCTCCGCCGCGGCCGTGGGGCTGTACCCCTACGTCGCATACAAGGCAACCAAAGCGGGCGTCAACGCCATGACGGAACAGCTCGCGTTGCAGAACGCCAAGTACAACATCCGCGTCAATTGCATCATGCCGGGCCTGATCGCAACGCCCATGGCGGTAGAGACGAGGTCCAAGAAATTCAACAAGTCCCACGCAGATCTGAACGCCGAACGCAGCGCGAAAGTCCCGCTTGGGCGCCAAGGCACTGGCTGGGACGTGGCAAACCTCGCACTCTTCCTTGCTTCGGATGAAGCCGACTTCATTACTGGCGAGTGCATCCTGGTCGACGGTGGGCGAATCCTGAACCGTACGTGATGCAAGCGGGCGGACCCTGCTCGGCGGTAAGCGCGAGCACGTGCGGCAAATGCGCGCGTCAGCGCACTCACTCGATTACTCGATGGGTCCAGCGCCGCTTCCCGCCGTCGGGATGCTCGCATGCTCCGGCCATAACATCCTGACGACCTCACGCTCGCGCGCATAAGCGAAGCAGGTGTCGATCTTCGATGGAATGCCGTCTTGATTCACTGAACGCGCCTGCTCCGGATGCAGCCCCCGGATACCCTGGAACGCGGCGGTCGCCATCGGAATGAGCATCTCCATCAGGTGCGTGCAGCTTGCGGCGCCGCGCAGTCGCTCCTTCACCTTGCTCGACCAGCCGCGCGCCACGCGCTCACCAACCAGAACCGACAGGGTATCTGTGGCCTGCTTGCAAAGGGGCCATGGCGTAGTGTCCGAAGAGGCCAAGAGGTCCTTCACGACGTAGTCCTTGTCGACCGTCATGCGGATGGAGATGTCGTGCAGCGGCTCGCCTGCGGGCGTCGGGACGGGCGAGCTCATGCGGACGAAGGGAAACGGCTTCCGGTCGATCAGGCGCGCCTCGATGTCATAAAGGCCGTCGTCGCGGACGAATGCCTCCATGTCGATCAGGCGACGGTGGATTGAGCGACGCGGGGCAGGTTGAGGTAGCGGCATCTTGGGTCTTCAGTTCACTGGGGCAGGCTGAGAGCGGTACCGGACTTGTCTTTTTCTCATGTCACGGCTGCTGTGAACCGAGAACGCACAACGATCGAAATCCCAATCAGCAGCAGCAATCCGCTGACCATCGAAGGGAACAGGCGCGGGGACTGCTCGGGCCAGGTCGCCGATCGGGTAGTGAGTCGCTGCTGTCCCGCCGAATAACAGCGCTATGGCGATGAGGAAGAGTCCTCGCAGAAGATTTCGATCATTCATTGGTGAGCGCTTCAGCTAATAAGCAGGGGCAAGGCAGGATGAGGCTGGCTCACCTGCCTTTTGCATCGCCAATTCTGGCTCTCGCCCATTGTGGCTGCGGGTGAGGTTTCCCCGGGCTTTATGACATACGAAACCCGACAGAGCGGAGAACGCCCTTATTGATTCACGGCCGGATCCCGTTGTTGCTGCTCCGACATCGACAGCGCTACATTCGCCCGATGAGAAAGGTCTGAACGGCTTGCATCCGGTACCGCAGGTGGCCGCCGATATGTGTCCACGGCCGCGGGCGAAAGAGTCAGTGCGGCTTTCCGTCGGCGCCACAAAAATCAACTCGACCTGCGACAGCCACGCCGCGAGAATCATTTGCGGCCTGGCAAGGCCTCGCGCCCACGCCGTGAGCCGCCACCGCGGATGGGGGTGGACGATGGAACTGCGACACTTACAGTACTTCGTGCGTGTGGTAGAACTTGGCAGCTTGGAGCAGGCCGCACGCGAGATGGGTCTCGCGCCATCGGTCCTCGATGAGGGGATGGCCCGGCTGGAGAGCATCGTCGCCGCCCCCCTACTTCGGCACACGAACGACGGCGTACTTCCCACGGAAGCGGGCGTCTCGTTCTTCCGCGAGTCCCAACTTGCCTTGCGGCATGCGGACCGGGCTGCGCACGCGGGCGATCAGTCCGGGCTGTCCGGGAATGTGAGCATCGGGCTCACGCCGACAGCCTGCTCCGTACTCGGCATGCCGCTGATCCTCGAGGCTCGCAAGCGATATCCCGATGTGCGGTTGCACATGGTGGAAAGCCTATCGGGGCACCTGGCCACCATGCTGAACGCGCGGCAGATCGACCTCGCCGTCCTGTATGGCACCCATCCCGCGCATCGCTGGAACATGAACCCCTTGATGGAAGAACGCATGTTCCTGATTCAGTCGGCGCGAAACCGCGCGCGATCGTTGGGTCCCAAGGTCTCGCTTTCAGACCTGAAGCAGGTTCCACTCATCCTGCCCACGGGCACACACAGCCTGCGAAACGTCCTCGACGCGGCCTTCAGGCGGGCCCGGGTGCAACCGGTGATCGCCGTGGAAATCGACTCGCTGGCCATGCTCATGCACGCGGTGGACACAGGGCTCGGCGCCACCATTCAGCCTTGGGCCGCGACGAGCCGCTATTCAGATGCGGCCGAGAGATTCGAACTCGCCGAGATTTCGGATCCCGAGGCGGTTCGCTTCGGCTCCTTGTGCAGCTTGTCCAACGACGAGATGTCTCCTGCAGCACTGGCCACCCGCGTGCTTCTAGCAGTGTGCGCACGCGATCTGGTGCGCTCGGGCGTCTGGGTCGGCGCGCGGATCAGCGACCATCGTTAGGCGACATGAGACACACTCCAAGGCTCCAGTCTTCCGCACCGCCAGGGAGTAACGTTGGAACTTCGGCAATTTCGCTATTTCGTTCGTGTCGTGGACCTGGGCAGCCTCGGGCGCGCAGCAAAGGAATTGGGCGTCGTCACGTCCGCCCTCAGCCAGCAAATCAGCCGACTGGAGGGCGAGCTCAGCACCCGCCTCTTGAATCGCTCTGCCTCCGGCGTTCGCGCGACCGACGCTGGAATGGCGTTCTACAAGCAGGCCCAACTGACCCTCAGGCACGCCGACGATGCTGTCCAAGCCGCGCAGCAGGCTCGGCTATCGGGCCACGTGAACGTGGGAATGTCATCGTCCACTTCCGCCGTCCTGGCCTTGCCGTTCATTGCGGCAATGCGAGAGCGCTATCCTGACGTGCGGCTTCGGCTCGTCGAGAGCCTTTCGGGCAATCTCAACGCGATGCTTAATGCGCGCCAACTCGACTTGGCGGTTCTCTTCGAGGTTGGCGCGGGGCAGCGATGGACGGTCCTGCCCTTGCTCGAGGAACGGCTGTTTCTCCTGGGGTTGCGGAACATGCCCGAAATGCAGCATTTCCGCGGCACTCGACGGGCGCTGGCGCAACTCGCCGACGTCCCGCTGGTTCTGCCCAGCCGCACACACGGACTGCGCGCCGTGGTGGACGCCGCCTTCGCGCGCGCGCGATGCGAACCGCGCATCATTCTGGAGGTGGATGGCCTGGCCGTGCTCATGGACGCCGTGCGCGCAGGCATCGGAGCAACCATCCAGCCCGGTGCAGCGGCCGTGCGTCTGCCGGAAGACGCCGTCATTCGAATCGAGATCTCGGATTCTCAGGCGCGACGCCAGAACATGCTGGCGAGCTTGGACGACAGCGAGCTTTCCCCGGCCGCTCTCGCTGCGCGGGTGGTCTTGCGAGACGTTGCGAGCGCATTGGTGACAGAAGGACTCTGGCCAGGCGCCGCCCTTCACGAGAAGTGAAGGCGCATTGACGGCGGCCGGACTACCGCAGCACAGACAGCTTTCCTAAACTCCGTGCCATGCGAGCAAACATGGTCGACGTGTTGGTGATCGGGGGCGGCAACGCGGCCTTGTGCGCGGCGCTCATGGCACGCGAGGCCGGTGCGTCGGTCATGCTGCTTGAAGGGTCGCCACGCGAATGGCGGGGAGGTAATTCGCAGCACACCCGCAATCTGCGCTGCATGCACGATGCACCGCAGGACGTGCTGGTCGACGCCTATCCCGAGGAAGAGTACTGGCAGGACCTCCTGAAGGTTACCGGCGGCGCCACCAACGAAGCGCTCGCCCGACTGGTGATCCGGGCGTCCTCCACCTGCCGCCCCTGGATGCGCCGACACGGTGTGCGCTTCCAGCCTTCCCTTTCAGGAGCCCTGCACACGGCGCGTACCAATGCCTTCTTCATGGGCGGGGGCAAGGCACTCGTCAACGCGTACTACCGCAGCGCCGAGGCGATGGGCGTTCGCATCCGCTACGACTCCCCGGTCGATCGGCTGGAACTGCGCGACGGGCGCTTTGTGGCGGCGTATTCGGGTCGCGAACGGTTCGAGGCGCGCACTTGTGTGCTGGCGGCAGGCGGATTCGAGTCGAACCGTGAATGGCTGCGGGAGGCATGGGGTGTCAACGAGCGGGGCGAGAACCCGGCCGACAACTTCCTCATCCGCGGGACACGCTTCAACACCGGGACGCTGCTGCGCTTCATGATCGACGCGGGCGCCGACACGGTGGGCGACCCGACCCAGGCGCACATGGTCGCGATCGACGCGCGCGCGCCTCTGTACGACGGTGGCATCTGCACGCGCATCGACTGCGTCTCGCTCGGCGTGGTGGTGAATCGCGATGCCGAGCGCTTCTACGACGAGGGCGAGGATTTTTGGCCGAAGCGCTACGCAATCTGGGGCCGCCTGGTCGCGCAACAGCCGGGGCAGATCGCCTACTCGATCATCGATGCCAAGGCCATAGGCCGCTTCATGCCGCCGGTGTTCCCGGGGACGAAGGCGAACAGCCTGGAGGAACTCGGACGTATCCTCGGGCTCGACGAAGCGCGTTTCATGCAGACGCTGGACGCCTACAACGCCGCCTGTCGCCCAGGCACCTTCGATCACACTGCCCTGGACGACTGCGCCACTGCGGGCCTCTCGCCGCCCAAGTTGCATTGGGCGCGCCCTATCGACACGCCGCCGTTCTACGGCTACGCGCTCAGGCCGGGCGTGACTTTCACCTACCTCGGGCTGAAGGTCGACGAAACGGCGGCCGTGCGCTTTGGCGGCCGCGCCAGCCCGAACCTGTTCGTTGCCGGCGAAATGATGGCCGGCAACGTACTGGGCAGGGGATATACCGCGGGTGTCGGCATGAGCATCGGCACCGCATTCGGCCGCATTGCCGGCACCAGCGCCGCACGAGCGGCAGGCAAGGAGCAGGTCCGTGCAGCAGCTTGACACCATGGTCCGCGAAGCCGCGGGATTGGCCCGAGGCAGCAAGCGCGTGATCCCGATCCCCGCCATGACGGCCAATGAAAGCGAGGTCGCACGCGTCATGCAGATCTGCAACGCCTGTCGCTACTGCGAGGGGTTTTGCGCGGTCTTTCCCGCCATGACCCGTCGTCTGGAGTTCGCGAAGGCCGACGTGAACTTTCTCGCCAATTTGTGCCACAACTGCGGCGCCTGCCTGTACGCCTGCCAATACGCCCCGCCCCACGAGTTCGCCGTCAACGTGCCGAGAGCCATGGCCAAGGTACGCTGGGAGACGTACACGGAATATGCCTGGCCCCGCGAGTTGGGTGCACTCTACAAGCGCAATGGCCTGGCCCTGTCGATGGCCCTTGCCCTCGGCCTCGCCCTTTTCCTGATGCTCGCCGCGGCGCGCACCGGTGCGCTGTGGGGCCCCGTCCAAGGCAGCTTCTACGCGATCTTCCCGCATAACCTGATGGTGAGCCTGTTCGCGCCGATCTTCCTGTTCGCGGCACTGGCGTTGGGCGTGGGCGTGCGCCGGTTCTGGCGCGAAGAGCATCCCGGGCCAGGTTCGGGCAGTGCGGTCGGCGAAGCCGTGCATAACGTACTGACCTTGAAGTACCTCGACGGCGGACACGGCGACGGCTGCAACAACGAAGACGACCGGTTCACCCACTGGCGCCGGCGGTTCCATCACCTGACGCTTCTACGGGTTCCTGTTGTGCTTCGCGGCCACCAGCGTTGCCACCGCATATCACTATGCGTTCGGACTGCACGCCCCCTATGCCTACACGAGCGCGCCGAAGCTTCTCGGCATCGCGGGCGGCTTAGCCCTCATGTTGGGCGTCAGGGGCCTGTTCTGGCTGAACGTTCGTCGCCATCCGCTGCAGCAGGACATCACTCAGCGGGCCATGGATCGCGGCTTCATGAGCTTGCTGTTCCTCACCGCGGCAAGCGGACTCGTGCTCATGCTCGTCAAACACACCGCCGCCCTGCCGCTCGCGCTGTGCGTGCATCTGGGGGCTGTCATGGCGCTGTTCGCGACGTTGCCCTACGGCAAGTTTGCGCACGGGATCTATCGCAGCGCGGCCTTGCTGAAGTGGTCCGTCGAGCGACGCCTGCCCAGCAAGCTTGAGTTGGCCGAAGACTGAATCCCTGGAGATTGACATGCAGATCAGCGGCATGCTGCACGGCGCACGCCTGCTCAAGTTCGTGGGTTTCCCGGCCACTGAGGTGCTCGGTCCCGGTGCGAGCGAAGAAGAGATCAAGGCGTTGATCGACCGCCACGGCCAGGTCTTCATCAAGCCCGTGTTCAAGGGCGGCATCGGCAAGAAGGGCAAGGCTGGGCTGCTAGGGCGCGCCAATGACCTGAAGACCGCGCTGGCCGAGAAGGAGCGGCTGTACTTCGTCCAGCACGCCGTCGGGCATCAAGTGGCAAAGGCCAACGGCGTGACCTTCGAAGCCGGCGTGCCGGCCGAGCACGAGGTGTACTTCTCGATCAGCGATTCCACGCACTTCCGGGCGCCGACGATGACCTTGACGCACTGCGGCGGCATGGATATCGAGGAGGTTGACCGCAAGCTCGTGGCGCAAGTGCCGTTCGACCCGTTGACCGGCCTCAAAGCCTTCGTGGTCGCCAACGCACTTTCGGAAATCGGCGCCCCGAAGGAGATCATCTCGCCGCTGGTGCAGCAGTTGCCCAAGCTGTGGGAGCTGTTCCACGACTTCGGCATGACGACCCTCGAGCTCAACCCGATCCGCCTGCGTGAAGACCGCAATGGGCGCTTGACGCCTGTGGCATGCGACTTCAAGTGCGGATTCGATCGCGACGATCCCCGCTGGGCGCGCCTGGGTCTGCCGCCGCACCTCTTCGCGGCTGACTATTCCGATTTCGAACAGGAGATCAACCAGCTGCGCACCCACCAGGGCCAGAGCGATGTCTACATCATCAACGAGCAGGGGACGATTCTGGCGCCTACGTTCGGCGGCGGCGCCAACTCATTGGTCACAGAGATGCTCGGGGACGCAGCCATCATCTCTTCAGACTTCGGCGGGAACCCACCGTACGAGAAGATGAAGGAAGTCGCCCGGATCTGCTTCAAGCACTGGTTGCGCCAAGCCAACGTGCTTTTCATCATCGGCGGCAAGAGCAACAACACCGATATCTACGAGACCCTGCGCGCGATGGCTGATGCGCTGCGCGAGCACTTCAGCGCTCACGGGCCGACACCTTTGTACCTCGTGCTGGGCCGCGGCGGCCCGAATCTCGTGCGCGGCATGGCGGCCTTGCGCGACACCTGCGACCAGCTTGGACTGCCTTACCGCCTGTTCGGCTTCGACTCCGACATGAGCGAAGTGATCGATTATGCGAAGCAAGCCGACGCATGGATGAAGGCCGGCGGCCGCGCACAGGTCGCCGCGCGCCTGGGGCTCGCTCAGCCCGCATGAAAGGAACGCAGCCCATGTACAAGCAAGGCATCGGCGAGTTCAAGTACTACGTCGGCACCGGCTCCCTCTCGCAGATTGCCACGCGCGAAGACCGCGTTTGCGTGCTCAACATCCTGGGTGGCGAATCCAGTGACGTCACTCCTGTGAGCCACGCCTACTCGGGCGGCAACGTCGTCTTCGGCACGGCGCCCGGCAAGGGAGGTCAGGTGCTGGCGACGCCGGCCGGTGACATCCCGGTCTACAACAACGTGCGCGAGGGTCTGCAGGCGGGACACCGCTTCAATTGCGGGGTGGTGTATCTGCCTCCCCCCGCAGCGCGCGACGGCGTGGCCGAGCTGATCCGCGTGAACCCGGACCTCAAGAAGATCTTCATCATCACCGAGAAGATCTCGGTGCATGACGCGCGCGAGATCCGCGCCATGGGCCAGCAGGCAGGGGTCGACATCTTCGGCGCCAATGGCCTGGGCGTGGCCGACTCCTGGAACCGCGTGCGCGTCGGCGGTGCGCTCGGAGGAGACTCGCCAGGCGATACGCTCAAGCCCGGCTCGATTGCCATCTTCTCGAACTCCGGTGGCTTCTCGACCACCATCGCGCAGTACCTGCGCATGAGTGGCTGGGGCACCACCACCGTGATCTCGAGCGGCAAGGATGTCTACATCCACTACGCAGCGCCGGAGTTCGCCTTCGCGCTGGCCAACGATGCGCGCAGCAAGGCCGCGGTGCTGTATTGTGAGCCCGGTGGCTTTTATGAGCTGGATGCCAATTTCACCAAGCCCGTGGTCGCGTGCGTGGTGGGCCGCTGGAAGAGCAAGCTCACGCGGGCCGTCGGCCATGCCGGCGCGATGGCCGGCGGCAGTGACGACGCTCACGCCAAGGAGCGCTGGTTCATGGAGAAGTTCGGCGTTGACGGCATCTTCACGCCGGCGAACCCGAGCTTCTCGGCCAAGGGCGCAGTCGTGACGAACATCGCGCACATTCCGGCGGCGCTATCTGCGGTGATGCGCGTCAACGCCACGTTGCCGGACTTCGCACCCGAAGGCAGTCTCGCCCTCAAGGCGTGGTTCGGCGGCGATGCAGGGCTGCCAATTGCCGCCGCAGCTCGCATTGCCGATCGTTCAGGCGCTGCCGCCGTACGACGAGCAGATCACCGCGATGAACCGGCAGATCGGCGCCATCCCGCCACGTCAGCCGATGAAGGACACTTCGGCCGCTTCGCGGATGGATGCACAGACGCAGGTCAGCAGCCTGCACGGCGTGACCATGCTGCAGGCTGCAGCCCATGGCTTCGAGTCACTGGTCAAGCTGGCCGTGCTGCACGAGCTGGGCGACGAGAACGATCAACGTCTGGTGGCCACCGCGATCGCGGCACACGTCAATCTGCACGACACGCCCGAACTGGCCGCGGCCCAGGCTTCGCGCGAAGCCGGGAACGCGCCGAATGCGGTGCTCGCCGCGGCGGCCGCGATCATCGGACCGAATAGACAGCGGGCCGCTCGCGAAGCGGTCAAGCTGATGATCGAGCACTTTTCTGCCGCAAAGCTGAAGGACGCCCAGGACGAAGCGTTCGACGTGGCGCGCGTCGACATCAAAGGTTGCGAGTCACTGGTACGCGCGACACCCGAACCGCGCGCGCAGGCGCTGCTGGCAGGACTGCACGAGCGCGGCGCGAAGTCGGTGTTCGTGCGCTGGCTCACGCACATGCCCGGACATCCGAGCGCCGACGCGGTCTTGGCTGCGATCACTACAACGCTGGCCTGGTCGCCCTTGATGGCCAAGCGCGTATCGCGCCTCACTGTCGAGAGCCTGCCGTGGTGGATGCAACTGTTTGGCACGCTGATCGGAGCGTCGGCCGGCGCTTCGCGCCACGAAGCGGGGCGCTTTTGCGGGTTCGGCGATGTTGAGCTTCTCAGCCGACGCAGTCTCTTGGAGATCGGTTTCGCGGCCCTGCTCGGACGACCACCTGGCGAGAGCGACTTGCTGGCATTCCAGACGCTGGTAGGCCTGCTCCTCACCAACGGCCCCGGAGCGATCTCGGCGCAAGGCGCCAAAGGTGCAGTCTCGGCCGACGGCCCCGAGGCGCCCGAGCGCGTACAGCTGAACAAGGCCATGGTGGGATTCCTGTCGCACACCGGCTACACGCACGGCGGCAACGGCTACGAAGGCATTGCGTTTCTCAGCGAGCAGTTCCGCAATGCCGGCCTGGCCGATCCCTCCGATCCCGGGCACGGCATCGACCTGCGAGCGCTCGCCGCAAGGACCGTCGAGCAGTACACGCGCTACAAGGCCGAGCGCAAGAGCGCTGGCAGCCTCGACATCGCAAAGCTGCCGGGCGTGAACCATCCGGTGTTCAAGGACAAGCCGATCAACCACGACCCGCGCGAAGTGTTCATCGCCGATCTCTACCAACGCCGCGGCGAGTACAACGCATTCCACGAGTACTACCGGGCGCTGGTGCAGGCGCTGTTTGACAACGGCGCGTCGCGCAACGTCTATTGCGTGAATATCGACGCGGTGATCGCGGCGCTGCTGCTCAAGATGTTGTGGCGGCCGATCCAGCAGGGCGAGTTCGCCGAGCGTGACCTGGAGACGGCAGCCTTCACGCTATTCCTTTATCCGCGCATGCTCGGATGCGCGGCGGAAATCGATGACCACATGAACCGCGGGAGAAACATGGATACGCGCACGCCGGCTTCTCAATGCCGCTTCGTGGCTTGATGCCGTGGTGACGTCGGTGCCTCCCCGTCCATGGCAGGTTCTTGCAGACCGGTGACGAAGCAGGATGTCAGAGATTGCAAGCTTACCGAAGCGACAGAATTGATGACTGTAATTGACTTCTGCCGTGGTTCAGAATTGCACAAGTTCGATGCCACTCTCAACAAGTCGTTCTTTGGAGAGAACATAGAGCCAAGGGGAATATGAAGATGGGCCTGCCGTGTTCCAATTTGGGAGCACCGGTGGATTGGCAGCAATAGCTCATCCAAAAGTTGAACAAGGGGCGCCCACCGGTGCTTCCCTTTGGGCCCGATACGCAAGTATCGAGCCCATTTTTCTTATGGACGCCAGATGGGGGCCCCCGGAATACGTCTCCCTTGCTGAGTGGTTCAATCCGAGCAAGGAGAACGGACATGGACGAAGCCGAGGGCCGCCCCAAGGGCGCGGTACACGTTGGAGTTGAAGCAAAAGGCAGTGCGCCTGGTCGAAGGCGGGCAGAGCCCAGCTATGGGATACGGAATCCAAGGGCAACGTCAGGCTGCACCTGCGGCTCCACTTACGCGGCCGGCATGGGCTCGGCCTCTGCTGCAGAGCCGTTGGCCTTGCGCTTCCTGCGACGCAAGACTGGCTGACGTATCGACACTCTGGTCGATGAGATGTGACTCCGGTCGAGCAAGCGGTTGGCGATGTCCTGGTCCTGCACCAGTCCATCGCCGCCGCATTGCGTTCAGCGCGACATCAGAATCGATGGTAGATCCCGATGTCGTAGCGCGCCTTCCTCTCTTCATCGCCCACAGCGCTGCCGCCGCTGACCTTGCCGAAGTCGGCGTACAACTGCGTGAGCTTGGACAAGTTGTAGTCAGCACCAATACCGACCTTCTTCTTGTCGCCGCTCGAAGTCTCATTCTGCAGGTTTGCATACCCGGCTTTGAAGTCCACTCGGCCGAACGGGATCTTGGTCGAGATCGACCAGACCTTTGGCTTGCTGTTGCCTGCAACGACCGGATCGGTTGTTTCGAACTGACCCATCACCCTTCCAAAGCCGAATACGTAGCCCGCATACAGACCCAGGGTCTTGACATTGGCAGCCGTGCGGTCCCAGGCCACTGCGACATCGATCGGGCCTTCCTTGTAGCGCAGTCCCGCGCCTGCAGGCCGGGTCGTAGGCGCAGCCACGCCCTGTTCCTCGGACTCTCCGATCCCCAGGAGCCCGCTGAATCCAGCAACGGTGGGTGTCCGATACTCGACCAGCGAGTTAATGCGCACGTTGCCCCGATTATAAATGGCGTTAACGTGCAGGGAGCCCACGGTGTCGGTGACGAACGCATCGAAGGTGCCGTTGTACTCCTGGAATGGCGCTAGCCAGCGGCCCAAACGGATGGCTCCAAAGCCCCCACCCAGCTCGACGAACGAATTGCGCCAAAGCTGGGACGGACTCGCGTTGTTGGCGCCAGGATTGACGGTGCCGGTGTCTGGGTTGAAGCGATGGTTCAGCAGGAATATCGTGTAAAGGCCATCGCCCAGGTCCTCTCTGCCGGAGAAGGTCAGGTTGCTGCGAGCCGATCGGCCCGCAGTCTGCACGACCTTGTTGCTCGTCCCGCCAACAAAGTCCTGGCCCACACCCAGGTCGATGCCGCCCGACAGCGTGACGCTCGACTGCGGCGTGACGCTGGACTGCGCCGAGGCGATGTGGGCGAATGCGCCGAGCACGGCGAGCGTCAATAGAGTCTTCTTCATGGGTATTGTCCCTCTGCAGTTGTTGGCTCGATATCGAGCGGACTACGCTCTCGCGCGGTCGTTCCCGAGATGAGCCGGGCTTGTATGTGGATAGAGGATCGTGCCGCTCGGTAAACGGCGTGCCGCAGCGAACAGCGTGCCGCTTGGTGATCGGCGCGCCGCTTGGCGAACTTGTGCCGCTTCGTGCACGGCACGGCATCGTAGATTCGTAGAACCTAATTGGTGGTTGGATATTCTTCCCCGGGGGTAAGCCCAGCTAACACGAAGAGGGATGTTGTAATTAGCGTTGGGGGCGTCGTTCAAATTAAGACCGGAAGCAATTCTTCTAAAGACAATTGAAATCCGGCTGCTGCCCGAAGTGCTATCGTCGATCCGCGCGAGCAATGCCGCCGTGGCAATCGAGGCATCGGACCTCTGCCAGACGACTCCGGTCCAGCCGGATGCTTCTCCGGCTCGGTGCAGGTGACCGTGTTGAACGCGCCGCCCGAAGTACACCCCCGTTTCCTGCATCGACGTCGGGTTCATGGGTCCACCGCCAACGATGTCATGCAGAGAGAGAACGAGATTTACGAGCCGGGTAGCCTTCCTTCGTGAGGCAACATGCTGACGCCGTTTGACTCGAGGCAAGCCTACTGGGCCGGCGGCCGGCCACGGATCACGTCGCTTGCCCACTCGGCAATCGCGAGCACGGCCGCGTGGATGTTGCAATTGAGAATTGCCGGCATCACCGACGCATCCACTACGCGCAATCGCTCCACGCCGTGCACACGCAGGTGCGCGTCGACAACGGCCCCGTCGTCCTCTCCAATTCGGCAAGTGCAACAGGCATGCTGCACCGTGGTGGCCGTGCGACGGATGTGCTCGTCGATGTCCGCAGCGGTCTTGCAGGACGGCCCTGGATTGAGTTCGGCGCCGCGGAATGGGTCCAGCGGCGTTTGGCGGATCACGTCGCGTGCGATCCGGAAGCCCTCGCGCAGCACGCGCACGTCATCCGGGTGCGAGAGGTATCGCGGATCGATGACCGGACGAGCCCTCGGGTCGGCGGAACGCAGCCACAGCCGGCCGCGGCTTTGCGGTCGGGCCACGATCGGCCGCAGGTAGAACAGGTCGTTCCACTCGTTCAAGCCGGGGAGCCAGGGTCGTGCCTCCATCGCCCCGGCGCCGAAGAGAATCTGGATGTCGGTCGACTCCGCATCCGGCATCGACCGCAGGACCGCATTCACGCCGCTGGGCAGCACCGTGAACGGCCCGCTACCTGCGAACATAGCGCCAAGCAGCGCGGGAATCGCGCGATCCAGACGCAGCGAGCGGTGCAGCGGACTCTCGTCGCCGATCCGGCGGTGTTCGAGCGGAATCGACAGATGGTCCTGCAGGTTCTCACCCACGCCGGGCAGGTGCTGCACGAGCGGAATGTCCAGTTCGCGCAGCGCCTGCGCATCGCCCACGCCGGACAGAAGCAGCAGTTGGGCAGAGTTGAACGCACCACCGGACAGGATCACCTCACGCTCAGCTCGCACTTCGCGCAACGCGCCGGCGCGGTCGAGGTAGCGCACCGCCCGCGCGACCCGGCGATCGAAGCGGATGCCGGTGACCAGCGATCGGCCGCGCACCACCAGGTTGCGGCGCGATCGAGCCGGATGCAGGTAGGCCCGCGCCGCGCTCGCGCGCCGGCCGTTGTCGATGGCCGACTGCGCCAGGCCGAAGCCGTTCGGCTCGGGTCCGTTCAGATCGTCGAAGATCGGGTGGCCGGCGGCTCGCGCCGCCTCGATGACCGCGGTGCCCAGCGGGTCGCTGCGGCAGGTGTAGCCGATCCCCATCGGGCCGTCCGTACCGCGATGGGCGCCCTGCCCGTCGCGCCAGGTCTCCATGCGCTTGAAGTAAGGCAACAGCCTGTCGTACGACCACTGCGGCGCGCCCAGACCGACCCACCGCTCGTAGTCGAGCCGGCTGCCACGGTTGTGGGCCATGAAGTTGATGGACGACGACCCCCCCATCACTTTGCCGCGCTTGAGATCGATGCGTCGCCCCTGCAGATGCGGCTGCGGCTCGCTGACGTAGCCCCAGTCGAACATGTTCTTCTGCCGGATCCGACCGACGCCGAGCGGCATTCGGATGTACGGATGCCAGTCCGATCCGCCGGCCTCCAGCAGCAGCACGCGCACGTCAGCCTCCTCGCTCAGCCGGGCGGCCAGCACGCATCCGGCTGACCCACCGCCGACGATCACGTAGTCGAAGTTCTCGGATCTGCTCATCGCCCGTCGGCTGCATCGACCACCGCGAGCCCCCGCGCGGCCCAGAGCGCGACCGTGGCGCTCGCCAGCGAGAGTGCGGCATAGCCCAGCGTCAAGGTGAACGGTTCCACCCGGTCGGCCAACAGGCTGCCCACCATGGAAGGAATCGCCGCGGCGCAGTAGGACACGAGGTAGATCAGTGCCAGCAGACCGGCGCGGTCGCCCACATGTGTGCCAGCGAGCAGCGCGCGCATTCCTCCGGTCACCGCCACGCCCTGAGACAGCCCCACCATCAGGGTGGCCGCCAGGAACGGCAGCACAGCGCGGGCGTGCACAGTGACGACGATGGCGAACACCGCGACCATCAACAGCCCCATGCCGGCCCGCATCGCGCGCACTGGCGGCCAATGGCGCACGATCGGACCGCCCACCGGGTTGAGCACCATCACCGACGCGAACGCCGCAGCGACCACGATCGGGCTGTGCACGCCTAGATGCTCGACCAAGAGGGCTGGCCCGAACGACAGGTAGTAGCTCCCCAGGGACCAGGTGCCCACGATGGCGGCGCCGGTGCCCAGCAGGAGCCGCTCGGCGCCGGGCGGCACACGCAGCTTCGGCACCACCGACCCCAGGGCGCCAGGACGCGGCGGCGCGGTTTCCGGACTTGCGACCACGAGCAGCGCACACAGCAGCAGCCCGCAGCCCAGCAGCACGTACACAAGCTGGCGCGGCCACGGCGCGTACTGCATCAATACGCCGCACGCGAGCGCCCCGAGCGTCAGCCCCGTCATGGGCGCGCTGCTGCTGACCAGCGCCGACAGCCAGCGCAGGCGTGCAGGCCCGCTATCCACCGCGTAGGCACCGAGCGCGGTCGATGCGACGCCGCAGGCCAGCCCTTGCAGCATGCGTCCGACGAGCAGCGATGCGACGCCGTCCATGCGCGCGAGCACCACGCACGACAATGCCGCGCAACCCAGCGCGCCCAGCGCCACCGGCCGCCGGCCGAGATGGTCCGACAACCGCCCCAGCACCAGCAGTGCCGCGGCCGCCGAGAGGAAGTAACCCGCCGCCACCAGGCCGATCTCGGACTGCCCGATGCCGTCGTGGGCTCGGTACTCGTTGAAGAGCGGGATCGGCGCGCCCGAGGTGGCGAACACCAGCAGCAACGAACAGGCCGCGACCCAGAACGTCGCTGCTGGTGGCAGCCGGACAGCCGGCTCGCGCGAGTCGGGCGCCGCGTTCACGCGAGCGCCGTTTCCGGCGCGGGCTCGAGCGCCGCGGCAAGATCGGCCAGCACCATGTCGGCGCACTTCTCGCCGATCATCATCGTCGGGATCGCCGTGTTGCCCGAGGTGATCGTCGGCATGACCGCGGCGTCGGCGATGCGCAGACCCAGTAGGCCACGCACTCTCAGGCGCTCGTCCACCACCGCCATTCCGTCCTGGCCCATGCGGCAGGTGCCGACCATGTGGTGCGTGATGTGCCCCTCGGACCGCAGCAGCTCGAGGATCTGCTCGTCGGTCTGCACCTTCGGACCCGGGTGCAGTTCCTCGGCGATGAGCTCGCGCAGGGGTGGCGACTGCACGACCTCCCGAATGCGCCGTATGGCGGCAATGGCCGTGGCCCGGTCACCCTCGGTCTGCAGGAAGCGGTAGCGGATGGCCGGGGGTGCGAACGGGTCACGCGAGCGGATGTGCACGCTGCCGGTCGACTCGGTGCGCAGCGGGTGCGCGTTGACGTAGAAGCCTTCGATGCGGCAGCACCTGGTGTGACTTGCCGGGCTTGACCTCGACGATGAAAGGCGCCGCCAGGATCATGATGTCGGGGTTGGGCAGGTCGGGCCGCGAGCGCGTGAAGGCACGCACGCTGCCGAACACCATGGTCAGCATGCCTGTGTCGGGTGAGCGCATAGCGCAGGATCTGTCCGATCAACCGCCAGCCGCGCACCTGGCGCGACAGCGAGATGCCCGGCGCATTGAGCCGCCAGCGCGTCGCGCAGGCGTAGTGGTCTCGCAGGTTCTCGCCCACGCCGGGCAAGGCGTGGACCACTTCGATGCCGTGCTCGCGCAGCACGTGGGGATTGCCGATACCCGACAGCTCCAGCAGCTTGGGCGTGTTGGCGGCGCCGCAGGCCACGATCACCTCACGCCGCGCGCGCACTTCGTGCGTGGCGCCGTCGCGCACGTAGCGTACGCCGACGCAACGCTTGCCCTGCATCAGCAGCGCGGTCGCTTCGGCGCCGGTCACGATCGAGAGGTTCGGCCGCCGGCGTGCCGGCGCAATGTAGTCCGTCGCGGTGCTGCTGCGCTGCCCGCGGTAGACCGTCTGCTGGGCGAGGGCGACGCCCTCCTGCGACTCGCCGCTGTAGTCGGGCGTGCTCGGGATGCCCGCCGAGTTGGCCGCACGAATGTACAGGTCGAAGAAGCGCGAGACGCCCTGCGCCTCGGTCACCTTGATGGGGCCGTCGCGGCCGCGAAAGCGGTCGGAACCGATCGTCGTGCTTTCGATCGTCTTGAAGTATGGCAGCACGTCCTCGTAGGCCCAGCCCGGGCACCCCAGGCGGGCCCAATTGTCGTAGTCGCCGCGCTGGCCGCGGTTGAACACCATGCCGTTGATCGATGTGGTGCCGCCCAGCATCTTGCCTCGCGGGACGTACATGCGCCGGTTGCCGTGGCTTGGATCGGGCTCCGAGTAGTAGCACCAGTTCACCTTCGGGTCGCTGAACATGAACAGGCTGCCGGCGGGCGGACGCGACCAGAAGTACCTCTCGTCGGCCGTGCCGGCTTCCAGGCACAGCACCCGGTGCCGGCCGTCCTCGCTCAGGCGCGCGGCGACTACGCCGCCACCGGCCCCCGAGCCGATCACGATGTAGTCGTGGACGGCGCCGTCCTGCGCTGGACGACTCATTTGCGGGACCAGGCCACGTCGTGGAACGCGAAGCGGTCGCCACGCCAAGTCATGGTCGCATCGCTGCCAATGCCGCACGTGCCCCGCTCGCGCACGATCGGCATCGACGCGATCATCGTGTTTCGCGATTCAGCTGCGCTTTCACGGAATCGTGTCCCTGAGTGGTCGATTAAATGCATTGACGATGATTCCCAGCCCCTCACATCGGCACCATCATGTCCACGATCAGGGTGACCAGTTCGACAAAGCTGTGCCCCAGCACGTACACCACTGCGCCGGCCAGCAGCACAATCGGCAGCAGCCACCACGCGGACAGGGCCAGCGCGGCACCGACGCCGCCGGCGAACGTCAGCAACGCCAGTGCGTTCACCGTGACGGCGCCATGGCGCACCACCCGTTGCAGCATGCGGTAACGGTTCGGAGCGGCTTCCACGGCGTTCTCCACTGCGGCTTCTGGCGTTGGGCGGCACGCCACTCCGATGGCCAGCGTTCGCCCGTGGCTGAGGCCGTTGGCCTGGTTTGCGAAGTTCCACGTCAGCGCAGGATTGGTGTAGGTCTTCATGAACCCAGCCGGGATGCGGATGCCAGGTGCGGACAGGGTATGCCGCGAACCCACCCGCGACTGTCAATCTCCGCTTGAAGCTGATTCAACGTCCGCATGGCCCGGGCGCGCCTGTACTTGCAGAAGATGCGCCGAGGAGGCAAGCCAGATGAAGGCGTTAGTGCTCGAAGCTGTCGAGAAGGCCGTCGTGCGCGACGTGCCCACGCCGCAACCCGGCGCGCTGGGCGCGCTCGTGCGCGTGATGGCCAACGGCGTGTGCCGCAGCGACTGGCACATGTGGAACGGCGACATCCCGCGCGACTACCCGACGATCATGGGGCACGAGATGGTCGGCGTGATCGAGGAGGTCACCGCCGGCGTGACGCGCTTCAGGCGCGGCGATCGAGTGATCGTGCCCTTCTCCTCCGGCGACGGGAGTTGCGACTACTGCCGCCGAGGCCTTTCGAACCTGTGCGACAGGCTGATGGTGCCGAGCCGCGCCTACAGTGGCGGCTATGCGGAGTATGTGGCGGTGCCGCTGGCCGACCAGGTGCTCGTGCCCCTCCCCGACGAGATCGGCTTCACAGAGGGCGCCGCCCTCGGATGCCGGTTCATGACCGCCTTCCATGGCTTGGCATCGCGGGCGCGCGCCACGGCCGGGGAATGGGTGGTGGTGTACGGCTGCGGCGGCATTGGACTGTCGGCCGTGAACACCGCTGCGGCGCTGGGCTGCCAGGTGATCGGCGTGGACGTCAACCCGGCCAACCTGGACCTTGCGCGGGTCCTCGGCGCGAGCCATGCGATCGACAGCCGCTCCACCGACCCGGTGGCTGCGGTGATCGAGATCACGCACGGTGGCGCTCATGTGTCGGTCGACGCCCTGGGCATCGCGCAAACCTGCGTCAATGGCGTGCGCAGCCTGCGCAAGGCTGGCCGTCATCTGCAGCTGGGCATCACCACCAAGGCGGAGAAGGGCTACATCGCGCTGCCGACCGACGAGATGGTGAAGAAGGAGATCACCTTCCTCGGTTCGCACGGCATGCCGGCGCACGAGTACGCATCGATGCTGCCGCTGGCGGCGTCGGGGCGCATTCAGCCGGGCAGGATGATCACGCGCGAGATCTCGCTGTCGGAAGTGGAGTCGATCTTCCACGACATGACAGTTTTCTCCGCCGTGGGCACCTTCGTCGTCACCCGCTTCCAGTAGTCGTAACCGTCGAACCGTGCGCCGCCTCAGGCCGCGGCCCGCTCGCGCGCGATGTGGTCGGCCGCGCGCAACGCGAACACGGTCGAGCGCGTGAGCCCGCCGATGTAGGCAACCTCCGGCAACATGCCGCCGCCTTCGACGCCGCCAGTTGCGCAGCCGGCGGCATACAGGCCCGTGATCGGCCGATCGTCACGGGCGAGCACGCGGGCGTCGGCGTCGATCGCGATGCCGCCCATCGTGTAGGTGATGCCAGCGCACAGCCGAACCGCGTGGAACGGCGCGAGGCGGATCGGCCACGCGCGGTGCCCGCCGCCGTTGCGCGGCGGCATCAGTTCGCCCAGCCGTTGCCCATCGACCGCCTGGTTGTAGGCGGCGACCGTGGTCTCCAACCCTGCGGCCGGCAATCCGGTGGCCGCGGCAAGCTCGCGCAGGTTGGCGGCGCTGAACAGGGTGCCGCCGTTCTTCATCAGTATCGGGTTGGCGGGGATCAGGTACTCGCGGCCGGGGCCGTTCCAGATCGCTTCGTCGAAGATGGCGACCGTGCCCAGCGGATCGGCCTGCGCCGCGATCGTGTTGGCCATCGTCACCCCGCCCAGGCTCTCGTCCATGAAGCGCCGGCCGGACGGGTCGACCACGATGCCAGCCGAGCAGGTGAGGTCCATCATCGGGAACGGTGAGAGGGTCTCCAGGCGCATCGCGTCCTGCGCCAGCACGTGACCGTAGAAGCGTTCCATGCCCACCAGCTTCGCGCCGGCTTCGCGCGCCATGCAAAGGCCGTCGCCCTGGCCGGCTCCGGCATTGCGCTGCATCAGGCGCTCGGGCGCTGGCGTGATGAACTCGCGCAGCAGCTCGCGGTTCGACTGGAAGCCGCCGTCGCAAATCACGACCGCGCGCGCAGCGATCTCCAGCGGCTTGCCGTCGCGCGTGGCGCGCAGGCCTACGCAGGCGCCGTCGCGCAGGATCAGCTGCTCGGCACGCGAGCCCCGCATGAACTGGCCCCCGCTGCGCTCGAGTTCGGCCAGCAGCGTGCGCAGCAGCGCGTCGCCGCCGCGTCCTTCCCAGTAGCGCACGCCGTGCGTCGCAATCGGCGGGGCCAGCGTGTGCTTGCGGTAAGGCTCGTGGCCCACCTTGATGAAGCGCACGCCCTTGCTGCGCAGCCACTGCGTGGCCGGGCCGATCTCGCGCGCCAGCGTGTCGATGATCTCGGGTCGCGCCGAGTCGCCGGTGCGGCGGGCGATCGCGTCGCGGATCACCTGCGGGTCGTCGGCCACGTCACGGTGCGCCACGTGAAAGGCACCACCGGCCATACGTGTGTTGCACGGATAGCGATCCTCGCGTCCCTTTTCCAGCACCAGAGGCCGGCCGCCCTTCTCGGCGAGCCTCAACGCGGTCACGAGGCCGGCGATGCCGCCGCCCACCACCACTGCATCCGCATTCATCGCTGACACGTCGATCGCTCCGTCGTCTGTCGGACGGATGCTAGGGTCGCCACACGCTGCCGCGGCGGCGCCACGTTCAAGCTCTTTCAACTCTCGCTTGTAGATGCGGTCGGCATGTCCGCAGCGGCGGCTGTCACCGTTCGGTCCTGCAGGTCCGGATGCGTGCGCAACACGTCGTACAGGTAATCCACCAGGGCCCGCACGCGGCGCGGCACGTGCCTGCGCTGCGGCATGTAGATCGACCAGCTCAGTTCGCCTTCGACCATGCCGTCGAGCACTGTCTCGATCCGCCCCGAGCGCAAGTACGGCATGATGCGGTAGAGCGTGCTCAGCCCGATGCCCGCGCCGCTGAGCACCGCTTCAATCAGCGCATCGGCGTCGTTGGTGACGAGGCTGGCGCGGCCCTCGTAGGTGACGATGTCGTCACCCTTCCGCAGGCGCCACGGGCGCACCGCATTGCTGACCCAGCTGCGCAGGTCGATGCGGCGGTGCCGGTCGAGGTCTTCGATCGTCGATGGCCTTCCATGGCGTCGCAGATACACGCTCGACGCGCATAGTACGAAGGGCGACGTCACCACGCGCCGGGCCACGAGCGTCGTGTCCGGCAGCGGGTGCGGCAGAATACCTGCGTCGATGCCCTCGCCCACGACATCCGGAATGCGGTTCTGCACCAGGAGGTCGATCTGCACCTTCGGGTAGCGCTCCATGAAGCGCGCCACGGCGGGCGCCACGTAACGCGAGCCCATGCCGGCGGGCGCCGACACCCGAATCGTGCCAGCCACTTCGTGTGACGAATCGCGCAGGCGCGCTACGTCCTCGTCGATCGCGCCGACCGCTGTCACGCACGTGCGGTAGAAGCTGGCACCGTCGTCCGTGAGGCTGACCTGTCGCGTGCTGCGGTTGAGCAGGCGCACGCCGGTCCAGCTCTCGAGCCGCTTGATGTGGATACTCGCGGCCTGCGGCGTGATGCCCAGCTCGCGCGCGGCGCGGCTGAAGTTGCCCAATTGCACGATTCGGATGAAGGTGCTGATGGCGCGCAGGCTTTCCATGCGGTCCTTGCGTGTGGGCGGGCTGCCCGGCGGTTCCTGCGTATCGTAGCCTCATCGCGAGACACATGGCTTGCACACCGGCCAAATCAGCGCCAGCGCAAAGAAGCCGCCGACGCGTCAGCTGCGGTTAACGCACCGAAAGAAAAACCATCTGGACCATCAACCGCGCTTCGGTGCAGAGTCGAAGTGGCCCTAGCTACACCTCGTGCACGCCATGCCGCAATTTGAACAGATCGTGAACCCCGAGCACCTGTCGGGCAGCGCGTCCCTGGCGGTCGGGCTCACCGCCGAGCGCTGATCGGGGTCCGACGATGCGATTCCAGGGCAAGGTCGTCGTCATCACTGGCGCAGCGCGCGGCATCGGGCTGGTCACCGCCGAAATGGCCGCGCGCGAGGGCGCCCATGTGGTCGTGTCCGATCTCGACCCAGCGGCGGTCAACTCCGCGGTGGAGCGCATCGGCGGCCACACCATCGGGGTGGCCGGAGACGTGAGCGACCCGGCTCAGGTGAGGCGCAACGTCGACGAGGTGATGAGGGCCCACGGCCGGATCGACGTGCTGGTCAATAACGCGGCAATCAACTCCTATCACCCGCCGGAAGACCTGCCGGAGCGGACCTGGCGCCGCGAGCTCGACGTGCTGCTGGGCGGTCCCTTCTTCTGGTCGCAGACCGTCGCCAACGCCACGATGATCCCGCGCCGCAGCGGTGCCATCGTCAACCTCGGCTCCGGCGCGGCCCTGGCTGCGATCCCGCGCAGCGCCGCCTACGTGGCCGCCAAGCACGGCGTGGTCGGCTTGACCCGCTCGCTCGCTGTCGACTGGGGCCAGTACGGCATACGCGTCAACTGCGTGTGCCCCGGGCTGACGTTCACCGATCTGGCCAAGTTCATGGCCAGCCAGAACCACGAGATGATGAAGCAGCGCGAGATGCGCATTCCGCTGCAGCGCGGGGCTCAGCCGGAAGACATCGCCCACGCGATCCTGTTCCTGGCGTCGTCCGACGCCCACTCCATCAGTGGCGAGACGCTGGCCGTGGACGGCGGCACGCTGGCCATGTCCTCCGGCTTCTCGGCTCCGCGCGACGGACCGCGCTAGCTGCTGGCCGCCGTCATGCAACCCTTCGAACTCTTCGCCATCCGCTATGCCCACCAGGGCCCGCGCAGCGCCGTGCAGAACATGGTAGGTGGCGACCTGCACGAAATAGGATCGGACCTCGACTATTTCGTCTGGGTGGCTCGACGCTCCGACCGCGTGTTCCTGATCGACACCGGCATGAGCGAGGAGACCGCGAAGCGCCGGGGGGAGGACCACTACCGCGTGCCGGCCGACGCCATCGGGCTCCTCGGCCTGGACCCGACGAGGATCGAGGACATCATCCTCACCCACTTGCACTACGACCACGCCGGCACGCTGTCGCGATACACGAACGCGCGCTTCCACGTGCAGGCCAGCGAGATGTCGTACGCGACAGGACCATGCATGTGCTCGAAGCTGCTGCGCCGAGGCTACGAGGTGGACGATGTGCTTCATCTCGTGCGCTCGGTGTTCGACGACCGCGTGTCGTTCGCGCACGGGAACTGCGAGATCACCAATGGACTGACCGTGCATCGCGTCGGCGGACACACCGCCGGCTCACAGGTGGTGCGGGCGTGGACACGGCGCGGCTGGGTGGTGCTCGCGTCAGACGCCTCGCACCTGTTCGTCAACATTCGCAAGCAGTCGCCCTTTCCCTCGATCTACCGCAGTGATGAAATGTTGGATGGCTATCGCACGATCCTCGCGCTTGCCGACGGCTCCTGGGACCACGTGATCCCCGGCCATGATCCGCTGCTGATGAAGATGTACCCGGCGCCAAGTCAGGAGCTCGAAGGCGTCGTCGTTCGCCTGGACGTGCCACCGATGACGGGGCTGCTGCCCTGACAGCTCGCGAGCAATGCAACCGCCCCAGCGCTTCACGTCCCCCGAACTCCATCGTCGACCTTCACCGCCACTTCTGGTGCACCGCGCGACGCCCTGCTTCGGGCGGCCGAAGAGACGAAGCGTTCACGCACGCTTACCACGGCGACAAAAGATCTGACTCGACGCCGCAGCAAGGGACGCAAACAATGCGGGAATACCAGCGACAAGATCGATCGACCGCATCGTGTCGTCGACTGATCGCTGCCCGGCGGCCGGGCATGCCGGGCGCGAGAGAGGAGACCATTTGTTGGAGAACTACGATGTCGTCATCGTCGGTGCAGGCGTCGGCGGGTGCGTTCTTGCCAACCGCCTCAGCGAAGACCCGACGCGCCGCGTGCTGCTGCTGGAGAGCGGCCCCCCCGACAATCACCCGCTGATCCACATGCCCAAGGGGTTGGCCAAGCTGCGCCGCGACGGGCGCTACATGTGGAACTTCGACGTCTATCAGCGCGCGACCGATTCGACGCCGGCTCGCCAGTGGTTCCGCGGCCGCACGCTAGGCGGCAGTTCATCGATCAACGGCATGATCTACACGCGAGGTCAGCCCAGCGACTATGACAACCTGGCCGCGTTGACGAGCGACGACTGGAACTGGGACCGGATGCTGGAAGCCTTCAAGGCGGTCGAGGATCACGACCTCGGCGCTTCCGAGAGCCGAGGCCGCGGTGGCCCGCTGAAGATCACTGCCTTCGCCCATGACTGCGGCTCCGAGGAGGTGATGGAGGCCGTGATCAAGTCCTCCGAGGCCCAGGGGTTGCAGCGTCGAATGGACGTCAACGACTCCGACGAGGCGGCGAAGGTCGGTTACTCGGTGCGCACCATCCATCGAGGGCGCCGTCAGAGCGCCGCCGTCGCGTTTCTGCGTCCCGCCCGTGGCCGGCCCAACCTGGTGGTTCGTACCGGCATGCTGGCCGACCGCGTGCTGTTCGAAGGCAGGCGGGCCACAGCAGTCGAATGTCGAGGTCCCGACGGCAGCGTGGTGCGATTCGGCGGCCGGCGCATCATCGTCAGCGCCGGCACGCTGTGCTCGCCGGCCATCCTGCAGCGCTCGGGCATCGGCGATCCGGACCTGTTGGCGCGCCATGGAGTTCCCGTCGTCGCGGCCCGCCCCGAAGTGGGCCTCAACCTCATCGAGCACACGTCGCTCGCCCTGATGTACCGTTCGCGCGGACCATCCAACAACTTCTGGTATCGCGGTATAGGCGCGCTGCTCAGTGGCATGCGCTATTTCGCCCTGCGCAACGGCCCGCTTGCCCACGCAGTGTTCGAAGGCACCGGGGTGTACAAGATCCGACCCGATGCCCAGCGGCCCGAAGGCCAGTTGAACTTCGGTCCCCACTCCTTCATCGACTTCCACAAGACGACTCGCCGGCCAGACTCCAAACCCGGCTTCATGCTGCTGCCATTTCCGCTGCGGCCTCGCTCCAAGGGGCAGATCTTCATCGAGTCACGCGACCCGAACGTGAACCCCAGGATCGTGTACGACCCGCTCGCGGATCCAGAGGATCGCCGGGAGTTGATTGCGGGCGTTCGCCTCGCGCGTCGCATCGCGGCTTGTCCACCACTGTCCCACTACACCCTGGAGGAGATCACGCCCGGGGCCGACCTGCAGACCGACGAGCAGATCCTCGACGCCATCGCGCGCTTCGGCGGGCCCGCTTACCATGCGGCGGGGACCTGCCGCATGGGTGCCGACGAAGGTGCCGTCGTGGATTCGCAGACGCGCGTGCGAGGTGTCGAGAACATGAACGTCGTCGACCTATCCATCTTTCCCATCCTCACTTCGGGCAACACCTACGTTCCCGTCGCTGCCTTGGCTTGGCGCGCGGCAGAGATGATCGCGGCGCAACTGCGACAGACGCGATAGACCGAGGATCGGGGCTGCGGAGCTGCCGCTGCGCTCGGGATTGCTGTTCGGTGGGGTCTCGATCGTGCTGGTGATGGCGAGGCCCGGCGGCAGCCTGGTGCGCAGAATCAATGGAAGGATCGTCCTCCGTCGGCTGCCAGGACTGCGCCTGTGACATAGGACGATTCATCGCTGCTCAGGAACATCAGCACGCGCGCGATTTCCTGCGGGTCTGCGATGCGCTTGAGCGCGTAGTTGCCAACGTTGGCGCGGAAGCCATCAGCCATCGGCGTGTCGACCATTCCTGGGCACACGCAGTTCACGCGGACCTCCGGCGCCAGTTCGGCCGCCATCGCCCGCGTGACGTTGACCACGCCGCCCTTCGACGCCGCATAGGCCGTGAGCCCCGGTGCATTGGGCAGCAGGCCGGCGGCCGAGGCGACGTTGACGATGGTCGGGCTCTGCGCCTTCTGCAGCCAGGGCAGGCAGGCGCGCGCCACGAGCCAGGTGCCGGTGAGGTTGACCTCCAGCACCTTGCGGAAGACCGCGGCGGGCGTCTCGGCCATGCGGCCGATGGGCATGATTCCGGCCGCGCTCACCACGCCGTCGATGCCGCCCAGCACCTGTGCGGCACGCTCGGCCGCAGCCGCCAGCGAGGCCTCGTCGGTCACGTCGGCGTAGATGGCATGGCCGCCGCTGCGCTGCGCGGTGTCAGCGGCGCCTTTCTCGTCGAGGTCGAACAGCGCCAGCTTCGCGCCCTCCTGCGCAAACAGCAGCGCCGTCGCCTTGCCAATGCCCGAGGCGGCGCCGGTAATCACGATCCTGCGCCCGTTCAGCCGCCCGGGAGCGTTCGTTGAAGACATCGTCGTTCTCCCCTGCAGACTACCGCTGCACGAACGGATTCGATGGCCCTTCCGCGGCCGTCGAGATCATCACGCTCTTGGTTTCGAGGAACTCATTGATCGCCTCGATGCCGCTCTCGCGCCCGAGGCCCGACTGCTTCATGCCGCCGATGGGCACGAGGAAGCTGTAGGCACGATAGGTGTTGACCCACACCATGCCGGCGCGCAGAGCCTTCGACATGCGGACCGCTCGACCGATGTCGCGCGTCCACACCCCCGCTGCCAGCCCGTAGACGATGCCGTTGCCGATGCGCACCGCCTCGGCCTCGTCGTCGAAGCCAATGATGGACAGCACCGGCCCGAACACCTCCTCCTGCGCGATGCGCATGTCGTTGGTCACGTCGGTGAAGACCGTGGGCTGAACGAACTGCCCGACCCCCAGCCCGGGGCCGGCGGCCCGTGCGCCGCCCAGCAGGCAGCGCGCTCCGTCGGCCTTGGCCACCTCGATGTAGTGCAGCACCTTGTCGAACTGCGGCGGCGTGGAGATCGGACCGACCTGCGTGTCGGCCTTCATCGGGTCGCCCAGTTTGAGCGTGCGCGCCATGGCGAGCAGCTTCTCGGTGAACGCATCCTTGATCGTGTTCTGCACCAGCAGGCGCGAGCCTGCGGTGCACATCTGTCCGGCCGCGCCGAAGATGCCGCTGACCGCGCCGACGCAGGCCTGCTCGAGGTCGGCATCCTCGAACACGATGTTGGGCGACTTGCCACCCAGTTCCATCGCCACGCGCTTCATCCCGCGTGCGGCCGCCTGGTAGATGCGTGCGCCGGTCACGTCGGAGCCGGTGAAGCTGACCTTGGCGACGTCGCGATGCTCGACCAACGCCGCGCCGACCTCGGGCCCCAGCCCGGTGATTACGTTGATCACGCCATCCGGCAGCCCGGCCTCCTTCAGCAGCGCGATGAACTCCAGCGAGCTGACCGATGCGAACTCCGACGGCTTGAGCACCACCGCGCAGCCTGCCGCGAGCGCCGGAGCGCACTTGAGTGCGAAGAAGCCAAGGGGCGAGTTCCAGGCGGTGATCGCCGCGACCACGCCCACCGGTTCGCGGTACGTCATCGCCAGCATGTCGGCCTTGTCGACGGGAAGCACCGCGCCCTCGATCTTGTCGGCAAGGCCGGCGAAGTAGTACCAGTGCTCCGGCAGATACTTGAGCACTCCCGTCGTCTCGGCGAGGATCTTGCCGTTGTCGCGCGCCTCCACCTCGGCCAGGTGCTTCGCGTGGCGCGGGTCGCACAGCAGGTCGCCGATGCGGCGCAGCACGCGGCCCCGGTCGGACGCGGTCATGCGGCTCCAGGGCCCCTCGAACATCGCGCGCTGAGCGGCCGCGACCGCGCGATCGACATCGGCAGCGTTGCCGCGGGCGATCCTGGCCCAAATGCCGCCGTCGAAAGGGTTCTGAGAATCGAGCCATTGGCCGCCTGCCGGCGCCACCTCCTGCCCGTCGATCCAGTGGCCGTAAGTCTTCATGGTGTCATTGCCTTCGGGCCTCAGCCCGTGATCCGCTTGTGGTCAAAGATGAACTTCCTGAAGCGGTGGATCGCGTACGTCTTGAAGATTCCGTTGAGGAAGAACGGATCGTTCTCGATGTAGTCCACCGCCTCCTTGCGCGTCTCGACCGCAAGGACGATCAAGCCGCCGTTGGGAAAGTCGCCGTCATCCGGGAACAGCCCTCCGCTGACGATGATGCGGTACGCGTTGCGAGTGACGTACTCGATGTGGCTCGCCCGGATGCTGCTCTTCTTCTCGCGGTCGGTTCCGGGAGCGTCGTGGAAGGTAATCGTGTAGGGCATGCCGTATCGGGTCCTGCACTGCGTCGATAGACATGTTCGGTGCGCCGCGAAATGAAGTCGAGTCGCCTTTTCTGTGTTCGGCGGTAAGGGCGGCTTAACTGCGGCCGGTACGCTCGGCACAACTGCGTCACACGTGGTACTTCATCGCAGCCGCCAAGGGTCACGCGCCCTTACCGTGAGGACACAAGATCCGACTCGACGCCCGCACGCGTCCGACCAACAATCCTGCGTCATGAACATCGGATACATCGGCCTGGGCGCGATGGGCGGCTCCCTGGCAAGTCACCTGGTGCGCAAGCACGCATTGACCGTCCTCGACCTGAATCGCGAGGCCGTCGCGCGCTTCGTCGCACAGGGCGCCAGCGGCGCCGCAAACGGCGCCGAACTGGCCCGCCGCAGCGAAGTGGTCATCCTGTGCCTGCCGCGCAGCTCGGACGTGAAGCGGGCGCTGTTCGGCCCGGACGGCGTGGCCGAAGGCCTGGCGCGCGGCTCGGTCGTCGTCGACCAGACCAGCGGCCAACCGGAGGAAACGCGTGCCTTTGCCAGGGAACTCGAGGCGCGCGGCGTGTCGATGATCGACGCACCGGTCTCCGGCGCGATGGCCAGTGCCATCGCCGGCAAGGTCTCGATCATCACTTCCGGGCCTCGCGCCACCTACGACCGCGTGCGACCGCTGCTGACGGACATCAGTCCGAACGTGTTCCACGTCGGAGAAATGGTGGGCAACGCACAGACGCTCAAGGCGGTGAACAACATCCTCAACGCCAGCTGCCGCATCGCGGCGCTCGAGCTGGCCGCCATGGGGCGCAAGTACGGGCTGACGATGGAAGCGATGATCGCGGCCCTGAACGCAACCACGGCCACGAACTTCACGACGCGCGGCATGTTCCCTGCCATCGCTGAGGGCCGGCAGTCGACCAAGTTCCGCCTCGTTCTGCAGCTCAAGGACGCCTACCAGGCGGTCACCATGGGAGCTGACAAGGGCGTGACGATGCCGCTGTGCAGCCTCGCCGCAGGCGTGCTGCAGACCAGCGTGAACCAACTCGGCGACGACGCGCAGCTCGAACAAATCATCTCCGTGGTCGAGTCGATGGCCGCCACCAAGTACGTTGCAGACAGGGCCTGAACCATGACGCAGAAACAAGCCTCGGTCGGCCTGGTTGGGGACAATGCGCTGGCCGCCGCAGTCGCGCGGCAGTTGCGTGCTGCCGGCGTGGACGTGCAGTCGACCTGCGCCGGCGGACTGTTCCTGGTGGCCGACACCGCGGCGCTGGACGCCACCGCCGCCCGCCTTTCGTCCGGCGCCACACTCGTGGACCTTACCATCGGCGACCCGGTGCGCGCACAGTCGCTGGCCAAGATGCTGGCCGAACGCGGGGTGGCCTTCGTCGATGCGCCGCTGCATTGCGAGCACCTCGGCCGCTTCCCGGCCGAAGCGGCTTTCCTGTGCGGCGGCTCGCCGCAGGCGCTGGCCGGCGTGACACCGTTGCTCGAACGCCTCGGCGCGAAGGTGGTGGTATGCGGAGACGTTGGTGCAGGCCACGTGGCGCGCGCCATCACCGGCGCGGTGGCGCTGTGCAACCGGCTGATCACGCTGGAAGGCGCCGCCATGGGCTTCCGCAACGGGCTGACAGTGGCCGACATGGGACACGTGCTCGAGCGTTGCTCGGGCAGCAACAGCGGCACCGCCCGCGTGCTGCCGGCCATCGCCGGCAACGGCACCACCGCCGACATCCCGCTGACAGTTGTCGCGGCCGACCTGGCCAACTGCGTGCAACTGGCCCGCCGCGTCGGTGCACCCGCGCTGATCGCCACGCAGGTCTACGCCGAGATACTCGCCGCCAGCCGCACGGCCGGCGCCAATGCCACGCTCGACGACCTGCGCGGGCTGGTCGAAGGCGGCTCGGGGTTCAGCTTCAATCAATGATCCGACGACAACACGCGCGTGCGTGCAACGCAAAGACAGGGCGTCGGGTCGAGCGCTCGTGAGCCAACCGCACGGGCGCTAGATGGCACACAGGCGCGTCAGCTCAGCCACCGGCAGATCCCCGGGCAGCCGGTGCAGCACTTCGAGCAGCGCGCACGAACGCCGCTCGCCCAGCACGGGTGCGGCGAGCTCCATGAACTTCAAGTCGTGAACCTCGTCCGTCATCGGGTTGTCGGGCGTGCCCACCGAGTTCTCGACGAAGCGAGACTCGGTGCGGCCATCCTTGAACCGCACCGTAGCCTCGGTGACGAACTTTCCCGGATACTGCTGGTCGAGGCCGGCGTCCTCCACCAGATGCACCTTGCGCGCCACCGCGCAGACGCGCTCCATGTCCACCGTGCCCTCCAGGTAGCCCAGGTGCGCGCCGTAGCCATTGCCGATGCCCAGCAGCGCGAACGCCGCCTGCACCGGCAGGCTGAACTGGACCTGCTCGATGTTGCCCGGCGCATAGACCCCGGCGTTGGCCAGCCCGACCATGCCGTTGACAAGCTTCGGGACGCGCAGCGCGACCGTCTCGATCTCCGCCAGCCGCGGCGCATAGGGGCTCAGGATGTCGATCGATGCATGCGCCGCGCCGCAGCAGCAGTAGCGCTTGTAGCCGCCGCGGAAGATCTCGAAGCGCGCGTCGAAGGCGAAGCGCTGTGCCGCGTCCTCGGCCGGCGGGCGTTGCAGGAAGGCCTTGTAGAAGGCGCGCACCCCGCTGAGAAAGGCTCGCGGCCCGGTGATGCCGGCCTGCGCCAGTTGCGCGGCCATCATGCCACCGCGCACACCGATGCCCGGATGCACGCGCTTGACCGAACCGCCGCTGGAGCTGCACTCGAGCGCGCCCGACGCGTGGCTGAGCGCGATGGCCATCGCATGCAGCGTGGTCTCGGCGTCGAAGCCGCGCAACCGCGCGGTGACCGCCGCCGCCCCGAAGCTGGCCAGCACCCCGGCCGGGTGGAAGCCGCGCTGGATCAGCTCGGGCGCGGCCAGCACGCCGAGCCGCGCGTACACCTCGTAGCCCACCAGCACCGCGGTCACCACCTCGTCGAGCGTGGCCCCCACCTCCTCGCCGACGGCCACCGCGGTGGCCACCGCACAGCTGCCCGGGTGGCTGTTGCTCGGACGGTGCCCCTCGTCGTATTCGAATCCGTGGGCGTACGTTGCATTGATGAAGGCTGCGTCCACCGCGCTGACGGTGCCGTGGCTGGTGACGATGCGGCTGCGGCCAGCCACGTGGTGAGCATCGATCAGCGCACGCGCCTGACGCGACCATGGCAGGCGCGAGTTACCCACCTGCGAGCTGAACTGGTCGCGCAGTACGCGGCTGATCGCGAGCTTCAACGCGGGCGTTACCAGCTCGCCGCGGAACCCGAGGATGAAGCCGACCACCGCCGTCTCCAGCGGCGGACAGTTCGCGAGGCGGGTGGTGTCGGTGGTGATCGTCATCGAAGTTGTCTTTCCAGCGGCGCTGGGTGCACGGTAGCGTCGCCCTGCCGCGCCACTATCAAGCCGCGCTTGAAGTTGAATCAACGGGCTGCAGCATTCGGCACAGCGGGCCTGCCCTAGCCTCTCGTCCAAGGACTTCCATGAAGCAATACACCCAGTTCTACATCGACGGCCAGTGGGTCGACCCCGCGCCCGGCGCGCGCACCTTCGACCTCGTCGACCCGGCCACCGAGCAGCCCTTCGCGTCGGTGCCGCTGGGCGATGCGCAGGATGTCGACCGAGCGGTGAAGGCCGCGCGCCGCGCGTTCGCCTCCTTCAGCGCCACCAGCCGGTCCGAACGCCTGGCGCTGCTGCAAAGCATCGTCGACGTGTTCTCCAAACGCGAGGCCGACTTCATGGCAGTCGCGTCCCAGGAGATGGGCACCCCGCTGGCCGCGGTCAGCCACTTCCGCAACTCGGTCGAGCAGTTCAGGGAACTGATCAAGGTGCTGCAGGACTACGAGTTCGAGCGCCGGCTGGGCGGCAACATCGTGCGGCGCGAGCCGATCGGTGTATGCGGCCTGATCGCGCCGTGGAACTGGCCGATCCAGACGCCTTGCACGAAGATCGCGCCGGCCATCGCCGCCGGCTGCACCATGGTGCTCAAGCCCAGCGAGTACACGCCGTTGACCTCGGTGCTGCTGGCGCAGGTGTTCCACGACGCCGGCGTGCCGGCGGGCGTGTTCAACCTCGTCATCGGCGACGGTTCTGGCGTGGGCCACGCGATGTCGTCGCACCCGGACATCGACTTCATTTCCTTCACCGGTTCCACGCGCGCCGGCATCGCGGTGGCGCAGGCCGCCGCGGGCACCGTCAAGCGCGTGTGCCAGGAACTGGGGGGCAAGTCGGCCAACGTCGTGCTGCCCGACGCCGACCTCGAAGCCGCCGCGCGCTGGAACGTCGCACGCGGCACCTTCAACACCGGCCAGTCCTGCCACTCGCCCTCGCGCATCCTGGTGCACGAGAGCCAGGCCGACCGCCTGGTGGAACTGCTCGTACGCGAGATGAACAAGCTGGTCGTCGGCGACCCGAAGGCACCGGGAACGAACCTCGGCCCGGCGGTCAACAAGGCGCAGTTCGAGCGCATCCAGCACTACGTCAAGATCGGCATGGAAGAAGGTGCGCGCCTGGCTTGCGGAGGGCCGGGGCGGCCCTCCGGCCTGGAGCGCGGCTACTACGTCAAGCCCACTCTGTTCGCCGACGTGCGCCCGGACATGACCATCGCCAAAGAGGAGATCTTCGGCCCGGTGCTGTCGGTCATCTCCTACCGCAGCGTAGACGAGGCGGTCGAGATCGCGAACGGCACACCCTATGGGCTGGGCGGCTACATCTTCGCCTCGACGCCACAGAAGGCGCGGCCGGTGGCCGAGCGGCTGCTCGCCGGACGCATCTTCGTCAACGGGGCCAACAGCAACACCGCGGCGCCGATGGGCGGCTACAAGCAGTCGGGCAACGGCCGCGAGATGGGCGTCTTCGGCTTCGAGGAGTACCTCGAGGTGAAGGCCATCATCGGTTTGGGATGAAACGCATGAACACACGGTATCTCACGCGCCGCACCGCCATCGCCGCGGTCACGCTGGCCGCGACGGGCACGGCCTGGGCACAAGGCCTGGGTGCCAGGACCGTCCGCATTCTGGTGGGTTTCGCGCCCGGCGGCGCCTCGGACATGGCGGCACGCATCTATGCGGCCAAGCTGCAGGAGCTGCTGAATACGCCGGTGATCGTCGAGAACAAGCCCGGCGCGATGCAGCTGGTGGCCGCCCGCGCGACGATGACCGCGGCGCCAGACGGCTTCACGCTCTGGTTTGCCACCAGCAGCTCGCTGGTGCAATCGGCCGGCGTGCGGCGGGACATACCGTTCGACCCGCTGAACAGCTTCACGCCGATTGCCAAGGTGGCCGACGTGGACGGCATCTTCGCCGTGCGCAGCAGCCTGCCGGTCACGTCGATGCGCGAACTGATCGCCTACGTCCGCGCCAACCCCGGCAAGCTGAACTATGGCTCGGCCGGCGTGGGATCGGCCAACCACCTGTTGACCGAATACCTCAAGCTGCTGACCAAGACCGACATCACCCACATCCCATATCGCAACGATGCCGACGTGGTACGCGAGCTGGTCGGCGAGACGGTGGACTTCGCGATCGTCGGCTCGGGTTCGATCGCGCAGTTCGCCGGCCATCCCAAGGTGCGCTTCATCGCCATCACGGGCGCCAGCCGCAGCCGCGCGATGCCCGATCTGCCTACCGTGGCGGAGAGCGGCGTTCCCGAGCTGAAGGAACTGGGCGAATACCTGTTCTACGCCGTGATGGGGCCGCCCAACATGCCGCCGACGTTGGTGCAGTCACTGAACCAGGCGCTGACCAAGGCCGCCACGTCGCCCGATGTGGTCGACAAGCTGGGAAAGCAGTTCTTCCGCCCCGCCAGCGGTTCGCCCGCCGAGTTCCGCAGCCATATCGAGATGCAGCTCGCGTTGTGGAAGAACGTGGGCAAGACGCTCAAGCTCGACTTCACGAACTCGTGAGCCGGGCCGCCGCGCAGGAGCAGTTCGACTACATCGTCGTTGGCGCGGGCAGCGCCGGGTCGATCCTCGCCGCGCGCCTGACCGAGGACGGCCGCCACCGCGTGCTGGTGGTCGAAGCCGGCGGCTGGGACCGCAACCCCTGGATCCACGTGCCGCTGGGCGTCGGCAAGACGATCATGAACCCGGCTCTCAACTGGTGCTACCGGACACTTCCGCAGGCCGAGCTGATGAACCGCGAGATCTACATGGCGCGCGGGAAGGTCATCGGCGGCACGCACGCGATCAATGGCCTGCTGCACGTCCGCGGCGCGCGCGAGGACTACGACGGATGGGCGCGCGGCGGGGCGGCAGGCTGGTCGTGGGACGAGGTGCTGCCGTACTTCAAGCGCTCGGAAGACCACTACCGCGGCGACAGCGACCTGCACGCCACCGGCGGCCCCGTCGCTGTCGGCCGGCCCGAGGGACCGTCGCCGCTGTGCGAGGCGTTCATCCAGGCCGCCGTGAATTGGGGCCTCGAGCGCAATGACGACTTCAGCAGCGGCCACCAGGAAGGCGCGGGCCGTTACGACATGAACGTGCGTGACGGGCTGCGCTGCCATTCGGCCAAGGGCGCGTTGCACCCAGCCCGGCGTCGGGCGAACCTGGCGGTGCAGGTGCGCGCGCCGGTGCAGCGCGTGGTGTTCGAGGGCCGGCGGGCCGTCGGCGTCCAGGTGCTGGGCGCCGACGGCCACCCACGAACCATTCGCGCGGCACGCGAGGTCGTGCTGTGCGCGGGCGCGATCAACACGCCGCAGCTCCTGATGCTGTCAGGCGTGGGCCCGCGCGCGGAACTGGAGCGTCACGGCATCGCGGTGGTGGCCGAACGCGCGCAGGTCGGCGCCAACCTGCAGGACCACATCACCGTGCGTGTGATCTGCAAGACGCGCGAGCCCATCACGCTGAACGACGACCTGCGCAGCCCCTGGCGTCGCTTGCGCATCGGGCTGCACTACGTGGTAGGCCGGCGCGGACCGCTGGCCTTCGCCTCCGGGCACGCCGGCATGTTCTTCCGTTCAGACGAGGCGCTGCCGCTGGCCGATGCGCAGGCCTTCCTGATGCCGCTGTCGGTGCCCGCGGTGGGCCAGATGCCGCACCGCTTCTCGGCCTTTTCGGTGTCGGTGATGCAGTCCTGGCCGGAGAGCCGTGGGCATGTGCGCCTGCGCGACGCGCACCCGGCGAGCCCACCGCTGATCGATCCGAACTACCTGATCGCGCCGGGCGATCGCGCATTCTTCATGAGGGCGCTGCCCAGCCTGCGGGCCGTGCTGGCCACGCAGCCGATGAAGGAGTTCATCGCCTCCGAGTTCCAGCCGGGGGAACTGGTGCGCTCGCACGATGACGTGCTGGCCTTCGTGCGCCAGAAGGCCGCGACGATTTCGCATCCCTGCGGCAGCTGTCGCATGGGCAGCGACGCCGATTCGGTGGTGGATCCGGCGCTGCGCGTGCGCGGAGTCGAGGGCTTGCGCATTGCCGACGCGTCGGTGTTCCCGCGCATCACGTCCGGCAACATCAACGCCACCTGCCTGATGATCGGCGAGAAAGCCGCCGATCTGATCGGGCAACCCTGAACGCAGCGACTCCCATGGGCTACCCGGACGCTGCACCTTGAAGCACTTTCAATCGATGCTTGTCAATTCGGGCGGCCGATGCACGTCGCGCTACCCTAACCTGCAGCCTCGTGAAGGAGAACCGCAGATGCGCTTGAAGGGCAAGGTGGCCGTCATCACCGGTGCGGGGTCCGGCCTGGGCAAGGCGATCGCCACGCGCTTCACGCAGGAAGGCGCCACCGTGATCGTGGCCGACGTGAACGAGGTCGCGATGGCGTCCGCGGTGGCCGAGATCGAAGCCGCCGGCGGCCGTGCCCGCGGCCGCCGCATCGACGTGACCGACCAAGCCGCGCTGCGCGCCCTGATGGACGAACTCGCCGCCAGTGAGGGCCGTATCGACATCCTGGTCAACAACGCCGGCACCACGCGCTATCGCGCTTTCGATTCGATCGAGGACGCCGACTGGGACGCGGTGCTCGCGCTGGACCTGAAGGCGGTGTTCTATTGCGCCCAGGCGGCCGCGCCGCACATGAAGCGGCAGGGCTACGGCAAGATCGTCAACGTCTCGTCCAGCTTGGGGACCGGCACCACGCCGCACGTAGGCGGGCTCGGACCGGGCGCGGCGGCACCTTATGCCTCGGCCAAGGCAGGCGTCGTCCAGCTCACGCAGATCCTCGCGCGCGAACTGGGGCCCTCGGGCATCAATGTCAACTGCGTGGCACCCGGCTTCTTCCTCACGCCGCTGGTCACCTCCTCGCGCACGCCCGAAGAGCTGGTCGAGCACGTCCGTGTCCGCACGGAGAGCGCGGTGCTCAAGCGTCCGGGCAAGATCGAGGAACTGGCTGCCGCGGTGCTGTTCCTCGCTTCGGACGACGCAAGCTTCATCAGCGGCGAGACGCTGTGCGTCGATGGCGGTCGCACAGACCGCATGTGAATCAGCCGCGGGCATCCCCTTCGCATGCCTGCGACCCAACCGGCATTCCCCCCATGAACAATCATCAACACATCCGACATCCCGACAAGCTCTTCATCGACGGGAGGTGGGTCGCTCCATCCACGAAGGACCAGATACAGGTCCTGAACTCGGCCACCGAAGAGCTCCTCCTCATGGTGGCGCAAGCGCGCGAGCAGGATCTCGACGCGGCGGTCCGTGCCGCTCGCGGAGCGTTCGACGACGGACCCTGGCCGCAGATGTCCCACGCCGAGCGAGCGGTGGTGATGCACCGCATTGCCGACGAGATCGACAAGCGCTCGGAGCTGCTGGCCCGGACATGGACCTCGGAATCGGGCGTCCTGCATTCGATCGCCCGTGCGCGCATGCCGTCGCTGACGGCCGAGTTCCGCGGCATCGCCGACCTGTCGGAGACCTTCGCCTTCGAGGAACGCCACGAATCGAAGAGCGGCGGCGCGGTGGCCCTGCTGGTGCGTGAACCGGTGGGCGTGGTTGCCGCCATCGTGCCCTGGAACGCACCGCCGGCCACCATCGCGAGCAAGGTGGCTCCGGCCCTGCTGGCCGGGTGCACGCTGATCGTCAAGGCGTCGCCGGAAGCGCCAGGCGCGGCCTACGTCCTGGCAGAGGCCTGCGAGGCGGCCGGCCTGCCACCCGGCGTGGTGAACGTGCTTACGGCCGACCGCGAAGTGTCGGAAGGCCTGGTACGCCATCCTGGCGTCGACAAGATCGCCTTCACTGGCTCGACAGCTGCCGGTCGCCGCATCGCCTCGCTGTGCGGAGAACGCGTCGCTCGGTACACGCTGGAACTCGGCGGCAAGTCGCCCGGGTTGGTCCTGGACGACTGCGACATCCCGAAAGTCGCCGAGACCATCTCGGACCGTGCCATCGTGCTGTCCGGCCAGGTTTGCGTCGCATTGACGCGCATCATCGTCACCCGTGCCCGCCACGACGAATTTGCCGAAGCGCTCGGTGCGTGCTTCCGCTCCGTCCGGGTGGGCGACCCCTTCGACCCGCAGACACAGATGGGACCGCTGGTGTCGGGCCGGCATCGGGCCCGGGTCCTGAGCTACATCGACAAGGGCCGGGCCGAAGGAGCCCGCGTGATCGCCGGCGGTAGCCGGCCGGCGCACCTGGAGCGCGGATTCTTCGTCGAGCCGACGCTATTCACGAACGTCGACAACCACTCGACCATCGGACGCGAGGAGATCTTCGGCCCCGTGCTGTCGATCATCGTCGCCAACGACGAGGAGGCCGCGGTGTCGATCGCGAACGACTCGATCTATGGCTTGAACGCTTCGATCTTCACGAATGATGCCGAACGGGCCTACCGTCTCGCGCGCCGCATCCGCTCGGGGCAGGTGGGCCACAACGGTGTGCGCAGCGAGATGACGCTGTGCTTCGGCGGCTTCAAGCAGTCGGGCATCGGTCGCGAGGGCGGCAGCGAAGGACTGCGCCACTATCTCGAGCCCAAGGTGATCGTGCTCGACAGCATGCCGAGGTCCATCGAACGGACCCTGGGGTGCGTGTAGTGTTGGCGGGGGCGCTGGTGGGCAGCGCCTTCGACCTGCCCATCATGCAGTGCGCGCGATGAGCGCGCCGGCGCCCGTCGCTGTCGATCGCGGTCCACATCTTCCGTAGCGGCGCACGTGATCGAGCGTACCGCCGAAGCTGACCGACCACGTTCGCCGATCAGTTCACCTCGAGCCAGTTGCAGCGCACCTCGGGCGACTGGCGCAGGCCCTCGGGCGTGCCCTCGAAGACGATGTGCCCATGGCCCATCACGTACAGGCGGTCCGACACGCGCATGGCCACCGTGAGCTTCTGCTCGACCAGCAGCACCGATACGCCCTGCTGCCGGATCTCGCGGATCATCTCGGTCACCACCTCGACGATCTTCGGTGCCAGGCCTTCGGTCGGCTCGTCGATCAGGATCACCTTCGGGTTGCCCAGCAGCGCGCGGCACATTGTCAGCATCTGTTGCTCGCCGCCCGAGAGCATGCCCGCGGCGGTGTTGCGCCGTACCTTCAGCTGCGGGAAGAAGCCGTACATCTGGTCGATGGTCCAGCGCGGCGCGCCCGCGCGAGGCGGTTGCTGCCCGATTCGCATGTTCTCCTCGACCGTGATGTTGGCGAAGATCTCCCGCTCTTCGGGAACAAAGGCGATGCCGGCGCAGGCAATGCGGTAGGCACGCTGCCCCGCGAGGTCCCGGCCCTCCAACAGCACGCGGCCGCCGGTGGGCTTGACCAGCCCCATGACGGCCTTCAGGGTGGTCGAGCGGCCCGAGCCGTTGCGCCCCAGCAGGCTCACGATTTCCCCGCGGCCGACTTTCATGGACACGCCCTGGAGCACATGACTCTTGTCGTAGTGTGCGTGCAGGCCGTCGAGTTCCAGCACCGGCGTCATGCGGCGACCTCCTCACCAAGGTAGGCTTCCTGAACCTTCCTGTCGGCGCGGACTGCCGCGGGGTCGCCGCTGGCGATGACCTGCCCGTACACCAGCACCGAGATCCGGTCTGCCAGCGCGAACACGACACTCATGTCGTGCTCCACCACCAGCAGGCTGCGACCCTCGGTGACGATTCGGATGATCTCCACGATGTAGGCGGTCTCCTCGCGCGACATGCCAGCCGTCGGCTCGTCGAGGATCAGCACCGACGGATCGGTGGCCAGCGCCATGCCGATCTCCAGCACGCGCTGCTCCGAGTACGCCAGGTCGCCGGCCAGCGCGTCGCGCCTGCGGTGCAGCCGCAGGCGCTCGAGCGACTGATCCACCTCCTCGTTGACCGCCCTGAGCGCGTTAACCCTTCGGAATAGAGTGAAGCGGTGGCCGTGCCGGCCCATCACGGCGATGCGCAGGTTCTCTGCCACGCTCATGCGCGGGAAGAGATTGGTGAGCTGGAAAGAGCGTGACAGCCCGCGCCGGTTGATCAGGTGTGGCGGCAGTCCCGCGATCGACTCACCGTCGAGCAGGATGTCGCCCGAGGTGGGCGTGTAGTGGCCAGACATGAGGTTGAACAACGTGGACTTGCCCGCGCCATTGGGCCCGATCAGGGCGTGGCGCTGGCCGCGCCTTACCACGAGGTCCACGCCGCGGATGATTTCGATCGAGCCGAACGCCTTGGTGAGCCCGCGCAGCTCGAGCACCGGCTTCGTCGCGGCCTCCATCGGGACAAGTACCGCGCTCATGCCTGCCTCACCCGGGCCGGATGCTCGATCCGCTCCACTGCGCTGGACGCCCGGTCCTGCGTGGCCAGCAGCCAGGCCGCCGCCACGCGACGCCTGGCAATACCCAACAGCAAGCCTCCGATGCCGAACAGCAAGACCGGGATGGCCCAGGTCCCGGGCGACGACGGTGAAAAGCTCCAGCCGGCCAGCTTGTACGGCACCCACGCGCCGCCTCCAGCCGCGCGTGCGACGCGATACGCATCGGTCATCAGCACATGGACGCTTTCGACGGTGAAGATGACACCGACGATCAGCAGCACCGAAGGAACCAGGCTGAACAGATAAGGCAGCAGCAGGTGACGCCAACCGCCGGCCTTGACCTTGCGCGCATGCAGCGACACGATGCCGCCCAGCCCGCTGGGAGCGAAGAGCATCACGAGCACGAACACCAGTCCCTGGTAGAGCAGCCACGATCTAGTCAGGTCCGACGCGACGCGGCCAAAGTACGTCATGACCACGGCGCCCAGTGCGGGACCGAAGAAGGTGCCCGCGCCACCGATGAACGTTTGGAGGACGACATTGGCCGAGACTTGCCCGCCGAAGACCGTGTAGTTGGCTGACTCGTTGGCCATCGCCAGCAGACCGCCAGCCACACCGGCGAACATGCACGAGATTGCGAAGATCAGCGTGCGCGCCTTGCGCGTGTCGAAACCGAGGAAGCGCACACGGTGCTCGTTGTCGCGTAGTGCCAGTGCAAGACGACCAAGCGGTGTGCGCGTGAAGGCCCACATGCATCCGGCGCACAGCACGAACCAGACCAGCGTCAGGTAATAGACTTGCATATCGGTGCCGAAGCTGATGCTCAGGAAGGGCGCGCGCATCGTCGAGATGCCTGACTCGGCGCCGAACACCGTGTTCAGGCCCGGCGCCACCGAAACCAGCAGCTCCGACAAGGCAAACGTCAGCATCGCGAAATACACGCCGGTGCGCTGCGTGGCCAGCCACCCGAAGACGAGGCCGGCCAGCAGCCCGGCGGCGCCGCCGGCTAGCGGCACCAGTGGCGTCGGGAACCAGAACAACTTCAACTCCACTGCGCGCATCAGATGCAGCGCCGCGAAGGCGCCCAGACCGTAGAACGCCGCATGGCCGAAGGACAGCATGCCGGCCTGCCCCATCGCCAGGGCGAACGCGAGCGCAAACATTGCTGCGATCATCATCTTGATAGACAGGGCCAGGATGCTGGGCGAGCTGAACCAGGGCACGAGCATCAGCGCCCCGATCCCCATCACGATCAGGATCGTGTTGACGCTACGACTCATTGCCGGTCTCCCATCAACCCGGCCGGACGCAGCAGCAGGACCAGAATCATCAGCATGAAGGGCACCCCGTTGGCCACGGTGGACAACTTCAGCGTGAGCAGGCCGCCAATCTGCTGCGCCCAATCGCCCAGACCGAACAGGCCGAGCAGCGAAGCGAGCGAGACGTCCAGGCCGACCGCGAAGGACATGAACACGCCAATCATCAGCGAGGCAATCAGCGCACCGGTCACGGACCCGAGTCCGCCCACCGCCACCACGACGAACAGCAGCGTGCCCACCTCGACGGCCATGTTCGGGCCGGTGGGGAAGAACGCACCCGCGACCGCGCCGGCCAGGCCCGCCAGGGCCGTGCCCACCGAGAACACGCCCAGGAAGATCACCGGCAGGTTGTGCCCCAGTGCTTCGACCGTGAACGGCTTGTAGGTCGCGGCCCGCACGATGATGCCGATGCGCGTGCGGGTCAGCAGCAGGTAAAGCAGCACGAACATGCCCAAAGCGACGGCGCCCATGAACAGGCGGTAGAAGGGATAGTTCGTGTCGAAGATCGAGAATGCCGCGAAGTGCATGTAGTCGGGCATCTGGTAGCCCACCAGCGCATCGCCGTAGAACAGCTTGATGACCTCCTCGATGATGAAGGCGAGTCCGAAGGTCAGCAGCAGTTCGTGCGCGTGACCGTGGCCATGCACCCGCCGCAACAGGTACCGCTCGATCAAGGCCCCCACCAGCCCGGCGACAACCGGCGCCATCAGCAGTCCGAGCCAGAAATTGGTCATGCTGCTGACGGTGAACCCCACGTAGGCACCCAGCATGTACAGCCAGGCGTGCGCAAAGTTGAGCACGCCCATCATGCCGAAGATCAGCGTCAGGCCGGCTGACACCATGAACAAGAGCAGGCCGTGAACGAGACCGTTCAACAGCGAGACGACAAAGTACTCCATGAGCGTCCTCGCAACGCGGTTATGCAGCCGGCCCGCGGTGCCCAGGGGGGAGCGGCTGGGCCGGTCTAGGCGAAATCAGCTCGCGGGCCGCTCCATCTTGCACGAAGCCTGCACCGGGCCAGTGGCCTCCTTGCCGCTGAGCACCTTGACGGTCTTGAAGCCCATGTCGGTGTTGTCGAACTTGTACTTGGCGTCCTTCGACACGATGGCCACGGCCGTCGGGGTCAACGCCTGGTGGTCGGCGGCGCGCATGGTCACCGGGCCCATCGAGCTTTCGACCGTCACCTTCTCCATTGCCAGTGCGATGTTTTGGACGTTGACCTTGTCGCCGGGCTTGCCCTTGAGCGCCTTCAGCGATTCGCCCAGCGCGAGTACGCCATTGACGGTGTCGGCTTGCACGTTGTACGGGTACTGCCCGGTCTTGGATTTGTAGGCCTCGGCGAACGCCGCGCTCTTCTCCCCGTTGGCGTCCGGGAAAAAGTGCTGCACGGTGTAGTTACCGAGCGCGGTGTCGCCGGCCGCGGCGATGTTGCCGGGCTGGTCGAGCGCGGTGGTCAGGAATGGCGTCTTCATGCCGGAATCGGCGGCGGCCTTGAGCATCAACAGCAGGTCGTTACCCCAGTTGCCGGTGACGACGCTCGTGGGGGCTGCCTCCTTGATCTTCGCCACGTACGGCGCGAAGTCTTGAATTTTGTTCACCTCGTGCAGCACGTCGCCCACCACCGTGTAGCCATACTCCTTGCTGTACTCTCGCGTGAGTCGCTGCACGTCCTGGCCCCAACTGTAGTTCTGGCCGATGATGTAGACCCTGTTGCCCAGCGCGCCGGTTTCCTTCGCGGCCGCAAACATCGCGCGCATGCGGCCTTCGGCGTAGGTGTTCCAACGAAAGTGGTAGAAGTGGCAGCGCGAGCCGGTCAGCTCCATCGCCTGACCGCCCACGTTGATGTAGAGCACCTCCTTGCCGGGGTTGCGCATGTTGTGCTTCTGCACGTCGCCGGTGATTTGCCCGGAGATTGCCGACGACGCGCCCTGCACGATGATTTGTGCACCGTCGTTGATGGCGACCTTGAGCTTGTCCGCCGCTTCTGAAGGGCCCGACTGGTTGTCGTACTCGAGCAGTTGGATGCCATCGGGCCATACCTTGTCCTTGGCCAATTGCGCCAGCGCAAATTTGGTGGCCGTCTCAATCATTTTGCCGGTCAGCGAGGCGGGCCCCGACAGCGTCTCGATCAGCGCGACCTTCACCGGTTCGGCCGATGCAAGGCCGGGCACGGCGATCGATGCGAACGCCGCCATCGCGACAATCATTCTCTGTTTCATGGTGTCTCCTTGGTTGTCGGGCGTTGGTGCTCAAGGCCCCGGGGTGGATGGATTGAGGCTCATGCAGCGCGGGCACTTTGCTTCACGGCACCGTTCAGCCTGAGCATGCTTTCTTGTCCTGCGCGTGTTCTTTACCAACGGCAGGAATGTTGCGCGAGCGCGCGGGCCGCGTCGAGTCGACTTTTCTGGCCCGAGCGTAAGCGCCGCTAACACTCGGGGTATACCCTTCCGCGCAAGGAAGATCAGCCCGCCTTGCGGTCGGCGCCAATCGGGCCACCGGTGGCCGCGCTCCTGCTCGCGATGGCTCTCGACGTCAGGGGGCGTCGGTCCTTCGAGGCGTCGGTGCAGTGCGCCGCGCCGTCGTGCCACGCGCCCAGCGCCATAGCCATCACCCGCGATAGGTCGTTCACACCCGCCTTGCTGGCCGCGTAGTTGGCCACTCGTCGGGCTGCGCGCCCCCATGCCAGACAGGGAAGAGATGTTGATGAGCTTGCCGTACTGGCGCGCCACCATACGGCGGCCGACCGCCTAGCCGCGAAGGTACGTGCCCTTCACGTCCACGGCGACGACGGCGCCCCAGTCCTCTTCAGTCGTCTCAAAGAAACGTGCGAACCGGGTGATGCCGGCATTGCACACCAGAATGTCGATGCGGCCAAACGCAGCGATCGCGTCCTGCACCATTCGGTCCACGTCGGACCTGCGCGAAATGTTAGCCATGATTGGCAACGCCTTGCGGCCAGCACTTCCAGCTCGGGAGCCAGCGCACGCAGGTTTGGCGCGTTGCGCGCGTTGGCCACGATGTCGACGCCTTCGCGAGCCAGCGTCAGCGCGATCTGGCGGCCGATCCCCCGCGCGGCGCCGGTGACCAGCGCGACCCTGCCCTCGCAGCTTGCCGTTCGTCGTCCTCCGTTACGTCGATAAGCTCAGGGCATGAACCGCCCACCCGTGACATCCAGAATCGCGCCGGTGATGAACGAGGCTTCATCCGATGCGAGAAAGGCGATCGCGTTGGCTACTTCCGACGGTTTGCCGTAACGCCGCATCGGAATCGTGGCCGTGAAAGCGGCGATCGCCTCCGGCGACGAGGCCCCCGACATGGCCGTCTCCACCGGGCCGGGAGAAACGCAGTTGGCCGTGATGCCATGCGGCGCAGCTTCCTGAGCCAGCGTACGCGTGAACCCGATCAGCCCGGCCTTGCTTGCCGCGTAATGCGCACTGACGACAGGCGAGATGGTACGTCCGCCGGCCGAAGCGACGTTGACGATGCGCCCCCAACCGCGACGCCGCATCCCCGGCAGCACGGCCCTGCACAACTGGAACGGCGCCGTGAGGTTGATCGCAAGCACTTGGTTCCACTGAGCCGTCTCGATCTCCTCGATCGGGAACTTGCCGCCGTCGCGCTTCGGATGAACACCCGCATTGTTCACCAGCACGTCGACTCGGCCTAGGCATTCTTCGACCGAACGAACGAGATCGACGATCTGCTGCTCGTCCGCCAGGTCGACCACATGAGCGCACACCGTCGATCGCCCAACGGCCTTGAGGTCCTCAGCAACCGACTTCACGCTCTCGTCTCGGTCGACCAGGATGCAGAAGAACCCTGCCTGTGCCATTCGACGAGCCGTCGCTTCACCGATGCCAACTGCAGCACCGGTCACCAGCGCAACCTTCGCCGCATTCGATTGTTGCCACGACATGGCAGATGTGATTTGAATCCCCATGCCGAAGCTTCACACCGAGGAATGCCAGCGTCCAGTCAACTTTTCTCCGCCGGCAGGTAAGCAGATCTAAAGAGCGGCCAAAGCATCACTTTCCTTGGGCTTGGCTGGCCAGAGGTTGGCCGCGGGACGCACAGCGACCTACGCCAGCAGAGCCTGCGCCTGCTCGAGCAAGGTGTTGGCATCGCTTACCCCGAACGTGCCCCGCGCCTCGACATTCAGGCTCTTGACCACTCCATCGACAACCAGCATCGAATAGCGGGCACTGCGCACACCCATACCGCTCCCGGACAAGTCGAGCGACAGTCCGACCGCCTTGGTGAATTCAGCGCTGCCGTCTGCCATCATTCGCACCTTGCCGGCGGCTTGTTGGTCGCGACCCCAGGCGCCCATCACGAAGGCATCGTTGACGGACACGCACCAGATCTCGTCGACGCCCGCTGCCCCGAACGCCTCGGCGTTCTGGACATATCCGGGCACGTGATTCACAGAGCAGGTTGGCGTGTACGCCCCAGGCAACGCGAAGAGCGCGATCTTCTTGCCTGTCGCCATCGAGGCGAGATCAAAAGTGTGCGGTCCAATCGAACAACCTTCACCCTCGACCTCAACGTACTCTTGAAGATTTACCGCGGGAAGCTTGTCGCCAACTTTGATCATCTCCACCTCCTGAGCCGGCAGTTGAGCCAATCGAACCAGTGTACCGATGCAGCACTCGCCCTGCAGGCGGACTAACGGTGGCCCTCAACGAGAATTGGCCTTGTCGAACCAAGGCGTCCTGATCATGAGAATTGGTGTAATAGGCTAGTGGGCGTGACCTGCTCAGCTTTATCGAGCCATTCATTGATGGAAGACGGCTAGGTTTGCCTCGCCACGACGCGCGATACCGCATGCGGTCAGGAACATCGTCCCCAATGCCGTTAGCTCGCCTTACCTGTGGGGAAGAATATCCAACTGGACGCACTCTGCGCGGTGGAAGCAGACTGCGCCCTCTCAGGAGGTTCAATCCGCGGAGTTGTTTTCACAAGAGACTGCGCCCCGTTCTGGCGAGGTGGTGTACCGCCGCCCTGAAGCCGGCCGAGGATGTCTCGATGACCGTCTTGCGAACGGCCGCCTCGGCGTTGAACTTGCTGGCGACTACTACATCGAACCGACCATCTTCAGCAACGTTTCGAACTCGATAGCAAGTGCACGCGAAAAGATCTTCGGTCCCGTGACATCAGTGATTCCCTTCGATACGTTGGACGAAGCTCTCACACTGGCCAATGCGACCGCTTATGGCTTGGTGGATCGCGGTCGGCTTCGCCGGGTACGAGGAGAGCGGCTATGGCTGGAAGGGCGGCTTCGCGCAAATCGACGGCTAAATCGACGGCTATCTGGACCAAAGGCTGCTTACATTAACGTGACGTGAGAAGCGCACTGCTCTGTCATCGGGTAATCAAGGACACACCATGACCAATAGACAAATGATGACCAAAGGAGACACCATGAAGAAATTCGCATCATTGCTGATCGCCGGCAGCCTGGCCGTCCTTAGCGCTTCTGCATTTGCGCAGGCTTTTCCAAGCAAGACCATCAGATTGATCACGCCCTACCCGCCTGGGGGCTCGACAGATGCGATTGCCAGGATCATCGCTCCCGCCCTTGGCAACCATCTCGGGCAAACCGTCCTTGTCGACAACAAGGGGGGCGCCGGCGGAACAATCGGTACCGTCGATGCGCTCAAATCGGCACCAGACGGCTACACAATCGCAATATCCTCCTTGTCGACCGTTGCCTGCAATCCGGCCATCAATCCAGATTTGCCGTACAAGATATCGGATATCACACCCATTGTCACCATTGCGGCGTCGGCGACGATGATTGCCACGAACCCTAACTTCCCGGTCAAGAACTACCAGGAACTCATCGCCGAGCTGAAGCGGCATCCCGGCAAGTATTCGTACGGTTCTTCAGGTGTAGGTGGGGTCAGTCATCTTCAGATGGAGCGGTGGAAGAGTCTTGCGGATGTGTTCGTCACACACATTCCCTATCGCGGCGCCGGACCCGCCCTGACGGACGCCATCGCTGGCAGAATCGAACTCGTGATGGATGCCACTCCCTCGATACTTCCCTTCATCAAGTCCGGCAAGTTGCGTCCGATCGTGGTCGCCTCCGATGTTCGATTGAAGGAGCTTCCGGATGTGCCAACCTTCACCGAAGTCGGACTGCCCCAGATGAACAAGATGTCCACGTTCGGCATCATCGGGCCGAAAGGCATGCCTGCTGACGTCGTGAACAAGATCAACGCCGCCGTCCGGGCCTCGCTTGCTGACCCGACAGTCCTTAAGCGGCTCGCCGAGACCGGATTGACTCCAGTCGGTGATACGCCCGCTCAGTTTGCTTCGGACATCAAGGACTCCTTCGCTGAAATGAAGAAGATTGTTGTCGAGCGGAAGCTGCATCTCTGATCCAGACCGCTCCAGGGCCGCGCCGATGTCAGCCTCATTTGCGGCGACATATTGCCGAATGCCACGGACGGATCCAAGGTACCAAGAATCAAGCCGTTGATTCCCGAGCTTTCAAACGGCACATCGTTGAGTGGCCGAGCAGTTCGGGTGATCGCGCCCGACGTCGGCTGCGGCTTTTGCTCGAGGCCGCGGACACGGAGATCGAATTCGACCAGGGCGAGTTCAGAGTTTCAGGGATCGACAGGAAGCTGCCTTTCGCTCGGGTCGCGCTCACTGCTTACGTGCCGCACAACTATCCGCTGGACCAGCTCGAACCTGGCTTGAACGAGAACCCCCTTCTACTCCCCGACCAAATTCAGCTCCCCACCGGGGACGCACATTTGCGACGTCGAGGTCGACCGCGAAAACGCCAAGACGCAGGTGATCCGCTAGACAACAGTGACGATTTCGGCAACATCGTGAATCCGATGATTGTGTCGGGCCAGGTCCACGGCGGCATCGCGCAGGGCCGAGCTTCACGATCGACCACACCGTCACCCCCTGCACTCACAAAGCGCTGGGCGCCAAGGGCTGCGGCGCACCGGGCGCCAGCCGACGTGAAGCTGCTTACCGCGGGCGATGACCCGCAGCTCACCTATGCACAGCATGCGCAGGTCGGCCAGCCCAACCGCCTGCAACTGGGTGCGGACTGACCACCCTTCAGTCAGTTGGGCCTGCCTCCGGCACATTTGCCTCTGCGATTCCGCTCCATCCCAACAAGGCGAGAGAGTACGATTGGAAATGCAGCGTCCCCGACGCGGGCTCGCGTTCCCCGATCCAAAGTGACAAGCCATTTCATGCAAGCCGTTTACCGGGACCTGGTGCCGAGCGGGACGATGCGCGCTGCAGTGAACTTCGCCAACACGGTGATGGCCCAGCGCGACACCGCAACCGGCCAACCGCGCGGTCTGGCCGTCGAGTTGGTCGACGAGCTGGCGCGTCGTCTAGCCGTGTCGCGCGCGGTACTTGAGTTTGACGCGGCGTCCGACATTCTCGAAGCGGGGGCAGCAGATAAGTGGGATCTGGCGTTCCTTGCCGTGGATCCGGTGCGTGCCCTGCGCTATGACTTCACTACTCCTTGTGCCGTGTTCGAGGGTACCTATATCGTTCGAACAGACTCGCCGCATCGAACGGTCGTCGACCTCGATCGCGAGGGCATTCGAATCGCGGTCAGTCAGGGAGCCATCTACGACGTGCGGCTCACCCGCACTTTGCGACATGCGCAGCTCGTGCGATTGCATAGCTATCGCGCAGCGGTCGACCTTTTCCTGTCTGGCAACGTCGACGCGGTCGCTGGCCTCAAGCAACCTTTGGTCGCCTTGGAAATGTCGAATGTCGGGCTGCGAGTCATTGAAGGTCGGTTCGCGGCAATCGAGCAAGCAATCGCGGTTCCAAAGTATCGCGCCGCCGGCCTGCGCTACCTGCAAGCATTCGTGGAGGAAATGCGGAGCAAGGGGGTGATCTCTGCTGCGGTCACGAATGCCATTGGCTTGGGGCCTCACTCGCCAACGAACTGAAACAGAGAAGCACCATGAGAACGCGAACGTTGCCGTGCCCGCATATGCCGAACACGTACGGCACCTTCTGCTTCACCAGGTACTCGGCGATCAGCTCGCTGCCCTTCATCGCATCTCCTTGAAACGGGACACCGCGCGGCGCGGATCCTCATTGATCGCGCCGCTGCCAGAATGACGGGACTGTGCATCGGCACGTCGCACCGGTCGAGACAGATCTTCTTAACGTTCACAGCAGATTGGCTAACCGCCGGCGATCGGTGCCCGCACGCGGCGGATTGTGCCTGCGTGTTAGCCCGCCTTACCTTCGCGGAAGAATTCCCAACTGGACGCTGCCCGGGCCGGCGGACGAGACTACTTCCACTCAGGAGGGTCCATGCGCGGAGTGGTGTTCTCGGGAAATCGCAAGCTGGAGCTGATGACGTTCGATGATCCGGTTCCCGGGCCGAGCGACGTCGTGCTCGAGATGAAGGCGTCGGGCTTCTGCGGCAGCGACCTGCACCATTACCGCGGCCAGCGTGGCGACGCGCTGCGCAGCAAGGGCGCCCGCTTCATGAGCGAGCACGGCATCGGCGTGGACGATCCGATCATCGCCGGCCATGAACCGTGCGGTGTAATCGCGGAGCTCGGCAAGCACGTCGATGCGAGGGAGTTCCGCAAGGGCGATCGCGTGATGGTCTACCACTACGACGGCTGCCGCCACTGTGACCAGTGCCGCACCGGCTGGGTGCAGCTGTGCGACAAGGGTTCGGTCGTCTACGGACAGACGGCGCATGGCGGCCACGCCCACTACATGAAGGTGCCGGCGGCCTCGCTGATCCACCTGCCCGACGGGCTGAGCTTTGCGGCCGGCGCGGCCGTGTCCTGCGGAACCGGGACCGCCTACGCTGCGCTGGAGCGGCTCGAACTGAGCGCGCGCGATACGCTGGCCGTGTTCGGCCTGGGGCCGGTCGGTCAGTCCGCGATCCAGCTGGCCACCGCGATGGGCGCGCGCACCGTGGCCGTGGACGTCTCGGCCGAGCGCGTGGCGCAAGCCCTGGCGTTCGGGGCGACCCATGCGGTCGACTCGAGCCAAGATGACCCTGTAGAAGCCATCCTGCAATGGACCCACGGCAAGGGCGTGTCGCTGGCGATTGACTGCGCCGGCGTCGCACCGGCACGGCAGGCGGCCGTCCGTTCGACCGCGACATGGGGAAAGATCGCCTTTGTCGGCGTCGGCGGCGACGTCTCGCTGAACGTCACACCCGACCTGATCCTGAAACAGCGGACCATCGTCGGCCACCTGACGTTCTCGGATGTCGCGATGGCCCGATGCGTACGTTTCGTCGCCGAGCGCGGCGTCGACGTCGACCGGCAGTTCAGCGACCGCTGGAAGCTCGACGACGCAGTGATCGCCTACGAGAAGTTCGACAAGCAGACCTCGGGCAAGGCTGTCTTCGAGTTCTGAGCTCGTCGCAACCTGCCCACGCCCATGCACCGAACCACGGCCACGCCGCCACGCCTGTGAACGACCGGACCCACGCCCCAAGCATCGTGCCAGCGACGACGCCAGCCTTCCTCTCGCTGACCGACAAGCAGCACTTCATCGACGGCCGCTGCGTCGACTCGCTGTCCGGCGAACGCATCACGACCTTCAGTCCGGCGACCGGCAAGGCGCTGGCCACGCTGGCCCGGGGGCGCAACGAAGACGTCGATCTGGCGGTGTCCTCGGCCCGTCGCGCCTTCCGCGGGCCATGGTCGACCTTCACCCCGGCGCAGCGGCAGCAGCTGATCATGCGGTTCGCCGAACTGTTCGCCCGGGAGTTCGACGAGCTGACACTGCTCGAGACGTTGGACATGGGGGCGCCGTTGTCGCAGCTGCGCAGCGCCCGCACGCGCGGCGTGCAGAACATCCTCTACTACGCCGCGCAGGCGCGCAATCTGTCGAGCCAGAACGCGCCTAACTCGCTGCCCGGAGACGTCCGGACGATGATCGTCAAGGCGCCGGTCGGCGTGGTCGGCGGCATCATCCCGTGGAACGGCCCGCTATTCGGCCAGATGCACGTGATCTGCCCGGTGCTGGCCACCGGCTGCACCGCGGTGCTCAAGCCGGCGGAGGATGCATCGCTGAGCGTGCTGCGAACGGCCGAGCTGCTGGTGGAGGCTGGGCTGCCGCCCGGCGTCGTCAATGTCGTGACCGGCCTCGGCTCCGAAGCTGGCGCCGCGCTGGCCGCGCATCCGGACGTCAACCGCATCGCCTTCACCGGCTCCACCGCGACCGGCCGCGAGATCATCAAGGCGTCGGCGGGCAACATGAAGCGGCTGCAGCTCGAACTGGGCGGCAAGTCGCCGGACATCGTCTTTGCCGACGCCGACCTCGACAAGGCGGTGCCGGGCGTCGCGATGGGCGTCTACAACAACAGCGGTCAGATCTGCTTTGCCGGCACGCGCGTCTTCGTCGAACGGCGGATCCAGGATGAGTTCGTCGACCGGCTCGCGACTTACAGCCGAACTCTGAAGGTCGGTGACCCGCTGGATGCGCAGACCCGCCTTGGCCCGCTGATCTCGCAGCGCCAGCTCGATCGCGTGCTCGGCTACGTCGACCGGGGCGCTCAGGAGGGAGCGTCGCTCGTGTCCGGCGGCAGGCGCCTCGGCGGCGATCTGGCCGACGGCTACTACATTGAACCGACCGTCTTCAGCAACGTCTCGAACATGATGACGATCGCGCGCGAGGAGATCTTCGGCCCGGTGGCGTCCGTGATCCCGTTCGACACCGCGGACGAGGCGCTGACGCTGGCCAATGCGACCGTCTACGGTTTGGCCAGCGGCGTCTGGTCGAGCAACATCAACACGGTGATGAAGATGGTCCACGGCATCGAGGCCGGCACCGTTTGGGTCAATTGCTACGGCCTCGTCGATCCGGCGGTGGGCTTCGGCGGCTACAAGGAAAGCGGCTATGGCTGGAAGGGTGGCGACGCGCAGATCGACGGTTTCCTGTATCAGAAGGCAGCGTACATCAACGTGACATGACAGCGCCCAGCCCTGTGCGCGATGCATGAATCACTTGCAGATGGAGCGGTGGAAAAGCCTGGCAGGCCTCTAGGTCACGCACATTCCCTATCGCGGTGCCGGGCCGGCTTTGACCGACACCGTCAGCGGCCAGATCGAACTGGTGATGGATGCGCTGCCGTCTATATTGCCGTTCATCTATCGCAACGGGCTCAGCGTCGCCAGCATGGGCACGGTGCTGACCTGCTGCTCGGTCTACAGCAGCGGCACCGCGAAGGTGTTGCCTGCAACGGCCGCCAGCGAGCGCACTGCCGATGTGCCGCTCGCCAGCGTCATCAGCCAGCTTGCGCTGGCATCGCGACTGGCGATGCGCGTCGGCGCGCCGATGGTCATCGGCAACGTGGTTCGCAGTCTGCTGCAGGCCGAATCGAATGCGCTGGGCGCAACGGCAGAGCTCGACGACGCTGATATGTCGTGCACGGCATCGAAGCAGCCTCGGACGTTACGGCTGCTATGCGTGCAACATCGCGACATCGTGAAGATGCTCTGGCCCGCGCGCCACCGGCCTGAACCGAGGTCGTGACCCGTACATGACGCATTGCTGCAGCGTTGAGCGGTGCACTGCCGGCAGCGCCGGGCGGCGAACGAACGGCGCCCGTTGCGGTCAACTGGCCTTACCGAAGTAGCGAAAAGTTCTGACTGGACAAGGAACCGCGCCGCCACGAGACTGATTGCATTGGCACAAACTAAATCGTCGACGCACCGCGTGTCGCGCCGGAGACAAACACATGACCCAACGCCCGATGCAGTCCGCGACGGACTGGCGACGACACGTCGACGCCGTTCGTGGCTCGCAGCCGACCCGGCACTGCGCCGAGCGGGGCTCGACGGTCGCGCAATATTCCCCGCTGGTTTGCGACCGGTCATGATCACCATCGGCGCGTCGCATTCAATCGCTGCGCCGCGCGCCTCGCTGCTGGTACGTGCGATGTCAGCGATCGACCGCACGATCGCCCGGATCGAATTGGCGACGCTGGCGCTCGCCTGCACGGCGCTGTTCGCGATCATGCTGCTGATCTTCCTCGATGCGGTGCTGCGCTATTCGATGAACAGCCCGTTGAAATTCACCGTCGACGTCGTCAACCTCTATCTGATCTCGGCAGCGCTGCTGCTCGTGCTCTCCGACACGCTTCGACGCGGCGGGCACATCTGCGTCGACCTGTTCGCCCACTGGATGCCGGCGCGGCTGCATCACGCGACGATGGGGATTGCGTTGCTGGGTTCATTCGCCGTGGTCGCAATCATGGCCAACGAGACCCGGGTGCTTTCGTGGGAATCCTGGCATAACAACGAGACGATGGTCGGCATCTACGCCTGGCCGCTTTGGCTGAGCAAGGTCATCGTCGCGTTCAGCCTCGCCCTACTCGATCTTCGCCTGCTGCACCTCGGCCTGGCCAACCTCATCGCCGGTCTGACCGGCCACCTCGCGCTGGCGGTGCCGATCAGCCACCTTGAAGATCACCCGGCGGAGGATGGTGTCTGATGGCGCTATACATCGGCTCTGGCGCCCTCATCCTGCTGCTGGCGATCGGCGTTCCCGTTGCGCTGTCGATGCTGCTCTCCGGAGCGGTCGGGCTCTACCTCGTCGGCGGCATGCAGCTGCTCGTCGGCATCCTCGGCACGACGCCGCTGGCCTCGGTTCAGAACTACGAGTTCGTCGCTGTGCCGATGTTCATCCTGATGGCCAATCTGATCATCTCGAGCGGCGTCGCCGACGACATGTTCGAGGTCGCGAAGACCTGGATGGGACGCACGCCAGGCGGCCTCGCCCATGCGACGGCGATCACCGGCGCCGCCTTCGGCGCCATTTCGGGCTCCAGCACGGCGGCTGCGGCCACGCTGTCGGCGACCAGCATTCCCGGCATGCTGAAGCAGGGCTACAGCCCGCAGCTGGCCACAGGCGTGGTCGCGATCTCGGGCACGCTGGCGATGCTGATTCCGCCGAGCATCGCGATGGTGCTGTATGCGCTGATTGCCAACCTCAGCATCGGCAAGCTGCTCGTTGCGGGTGTGGTGCCGGGCCTGCTGATCACGCTGACCATCATGGCCACGGTCTCTTTCCTGGTATGGCGCAACCCGGAACATGCGCCTGCCGCGCAGAGCTACACGCTGCGCGAGAAGGTCCTCTCGCTGCGCTCGGCCTGGAGCTTCATCCTTCTGTTCCTGATGGTCACCGGCGTCATTTATTCGGGCATCGCGACGCCGACCGAAGCGTCGGCGTTCGGTGCGTTCGGTGCGTTCGTGCTGTCGGTAGTCCGCAAGCGGAGCTTTCGGCAGGTGGTCCGTGCGCTGGTGGTGACGGCCCATGCCAGCTGCATGATCGCCTTCATCGTGCTGGCGGCGCTGACCTTCGGCTACTTCCTGACGATGACGCAGGCCACGCAGGGACTGATCAACTTCCTCATCGGCTCGGGCCTCCCGCACTGGGGCATCTTGTTGCTCGCGGTGGCGCTGTACTTGGTGCTCGGCTGCTTCATGGACCTGGTCGCGATGTTGATCCTGACGGTTCCGCTGATGCACCCGATGATCGTGCAGCTTGGCTACGACCCGATCTGGTTTGCCGTGATCGTCGTGGTGATGGGCGAAGTCGGCATGGTCACGCCGCCAATGGGCATGAACGTCTTCGTCATTTCCAAGTACACAAAGCTGCCGGCGGCCGAGATTTTCAGGGGCTCGATGCCGCATGTGGTCGCGCACCTGATTGCCGTCGCGATTCTGCTGCTGTTCCCGCAGATCGTGCTCTGGCTTCCCTACTCGATGAAGTGAGAGACGTGCACTTGCTTCGCTTGCACGCACATCTAGCGGGCGCCACGGCCCCGGACGCCAGCGATTCCGCACGCGGCATCCGACAACCTTTTTCAAGCTGATCCGGCGGCCGCGGTGGCCGCCCCAACCAAGGAGCAACCGCATGAAGCGAACCCTGAAGCCCGTCCTGCTGGCCGCCGCGTCGATCGTCGCACTCGCCGGCACTTGCGCCCGCGCCGAGACGATCACGATGCGCTTCGGCACCCACCTCGCTCCGAAGGCGCCAGGCGTGGTCGAAGGCGTCGACTTCTTCATCAAGACCGCCAAGGAGCTGTCGAAGAACTCGATCAACTTCCAGCTCTATCCGTCGGAGCAGGCCGGCAAGGCCTTGCAAATGTTCGATCTGGTCCGCACCGGCGCGGTCGATATCGGCGACATCGGGTCCGGCTACGTCAGCAGCGACAAGCTGCCGCTGATCGGCGTGCTGGAGATTCCCGGGCTGGCCAAATCGGTCTGCGGCGTCTCCGGGGTCATGCAGAAATTGGGCGCGCCGGGCGGGATCGTCTACGAGAACGACTACAAGCCCAGCGGCATCCGCGTGCTGGCGATGAATCCCTATCCGCCCTACGGACCGGCGGCCTCGAGGGTTCCGATCAAAAAGGTGGACGACCTGAAGGGCCTGAAGATGCGCAATGCCGGCGGCCTGATGGAGCTGACCGTGCAGAAGGTCGGTGGCGTGCCGGTCAAGATGTCGTCGGTGGAAGTGTTCCAGTCGCTGCAGCGAGGAACGCTCGACGCGGTTCTCTTTTCGTTCCTGTCGGTCAAGGAGTACGACCTGAACGAAGTCGCGAAGTACGGAACCACCGGCTACAGTTGGGGCACGCCGGGCGACCTGTTCGTGATCTCCGAGAAGAAGTTCCAGTCGCTGTCGAAGGACCAGCAGAGCGCGCTGCTCGAAGCGGGCAAGCGCACCGCGGAGCACTGGTGCAAGTTCGTCGATGTAACCGAGGACAAGTACAAGGCCGACATGCGCGCCGCCGGCATGGACATCTATACCTGGAGCGACGCGGACGTCGCCAAGCTCGACGCGTTGACCGCGGACGTGCCCGCCAACTGGGCCAAGTCGCTGGACGCGCGCGGCAAGCCGGGTAGCAAGGTGCTTCAGGAATTCAAAGCGGCGCTATCCAAGTGAGCCGAGAGACTGCAGGACTTTGTCGGCAGCATTTGTGGTGCGGTGGTGCCCGCCGCCGATCGGCCACGCCGGCGCGGACGCTGCTCGCCGATGATGCGCGCACGGATTCACCGAAGTCGGACGAACCTCCGTGTGCCGCTGGCAGCGCTATCCATGGAGCGAACGCCTGATGGGCAAGCTGGACAACAAGGTGGCATTGGTCACCGGCGCCGCGCGCGGCATCGGCAGGGAAATCGCACTGACGCTGGCCCGCGAAGGCGCGGACATCGTCGCGAACGCGCTCAACGCGCCGAATCTCGAGATCCTGGCCGGCGAGGTCGAGAAGCTGGGGCGCAAGGTGCTGACCGTGACGGCCGATATATCGAAGAAGGCGGATGTCGACCGCATGGTCGATGCCGCCATTGGCGACTTCGGAAGGATCGACATTCTGGTCTGCAATGCCGGTATCACCCGATTCGCCCCCTTTCTCGAAATGACGGAAGAGGACTGGGATGCCGTCGTCGAGGTCGACATGAAGGGTACCTTTCTCTGTGGGCAGGCCGTCGCGCGGCACATGGTGCCGCGCAAGTACGGCAAGATCGTCAATGTATCGTCGCTGTCGGGCATGGGCGCTCGCAATCCGACGATGGCCAACTATGCGGCAAGCAAGGCCGGCGTCAACAATCTGTCGCGGGTGATGGCAGTCGCGCTCGGCGAGCACAACATCAATGTCAACGTTGTGGCCCCCGGTGTGATCAACACCGAGATGGGTCTGGCGCGGCGGACACCCGCGGAACTGGCCGCCTACTACGACCTCTACAGGCAACAGACGGCCCTGCGTCGGGTCGGAGAAGCGCAGGACATCGCCAACGTCGTGCTGTTCCTGGCTTCGGACGATTCGTCGTTCATGACGGGCCAGGTCATCGTCTGCGATGGAGGCGTCAAGGACGGCCTGCTTCGCTGATGGGCCAGGAAGCCGGCACGGCCCCCGCATCCACACATGCCTCGCCCGGCCCGAGCGGGCGCGGCGCAAGAGGGTCGCCGTGAACGGCGAACTAACGCGCCTGATTGCAGGCTATGCCTGCATGTACGCCACGTTGTCGGCAATGCGGATGGCGGCTCCGCTTCTGGCGCTCTCGCTCGGTCGGAGCACCGCCGAGACCGGGTTCCTGGTGGCGCTGTTCGCGATTCCGCAGGTCGTGCTCGCGATCCCCGCCGGGAGGTGGTCGGATCGTGCCGGCATCCGACCTGTCGTCCGCTGGAGTGTGGCGCTGGCGACCTGCGGCGCTTTGCTCACCGCGACACGTCCCGTCTATACGGTCATCTGCCTGTCGGCGCTGGCGGTCGGCGCGGCGATGGGCGCCATCACCATCGCGTTGCAGCGGCATGTCGGACGCATTGCGGAATCGGCTGCCGATCGCCGACGCGCGTACTCTTGGCTTTCGCTGGCGCCGCCGCTTGCGAATTCGGTTGGCGCGTTAACGGCCGGTCTGCTGATCGACCACGCCGGCTATCGAACGGCCTTTCTGATCCTGGCCGCCATGCCGTTCGTCGGCTGGCTCCGGCTGCGAACGGCACAGGAACTGCCAGCGGATCGGGGCAGTCCGACGGGCCCCGGAACCGCATGGGATCTTTGGCGCGAACGTCCATTCCGGCGTTTGCTGGTGCTGAACTGGTTCTCGGCAGCATCGATCGATGCGCACACCCTCATCGTGCCGGTACTCGGCCACGAGTTGGGGCTTTCGGCATCGGCGATCGGCGCCGTGCTCGGCTGCTTCGCGATCGCGACCGCCGCCGTCCGCTTGTTGATGCCGCTGTGGGCGGCCGACGTCCGCGAATGGAAGCTGATCGCGGTCGCGCTCGGGCTGGCCGCCCTGTTCTACGCGCTCTATCGCTTCGCTGTCACCCCTGTCGCGATGGCATTCTGCGCTGCTGGCCTCGGCGGATCGGTCGGTTGCGTGCAGCCGATGGTGTTGAGCCTGCTGCACCACGTGACACCGGAGCACCGCCACGGCGAAGCCCTAGCAATGCGCCACCTGGTGATCAATGCATCGACCGCCGCCATGCCGGTGGTATTCGGTGCGGCGAGCGGGCTTGCCGGTGTCGGCGCTCTGTTCCTGCTGATGAGCGTCGCAATGGGTTGCGGCAGCCGGATAAGCATGGGATTGCGTGGAGCCGAAGGGGGATCGCGCTGAACGGACCCGTTCAGTGGAAGACGTCGCGTCCCCTGCGCTGCTGGGAGGACAGCGGCGCTCAGGGCAACTTCGAGCGAGTCCGAGCACCACTTCCCGCACCTGCCGGAAGCGATTGGCGTGGACTTCGGACTGAAGGCCTGCTCTGGCAGCGTCCGCAGCGTCTGGCGGTAGCGCCGCCACAAATTCCGGGCGGTTCACACCGGCCGCCGGTGTCAGCCCATGGGCCGCCGCCAGCTTCGCGGCGCCATCGCGCTCCGCTCTTCTTGTCGAAGGCTTCGCCGACGATGAAGGCGGGCTCGCATCGGCGCGCTTCACCAGCGCCGCGCAATCGCCGAACCACAGCGCATCGAAACCGCTGCGGCTGGTCACCGCCAGCATCATCGAGGCGAAAGGGATCTCATAGGTCTGCTGCGGCGCGCGGCGGCGCAGGCCCTTGAACGAACGCTCGGCATCGGTGAGCGCGGACGCGAAGGCTCCAGTGCCGTTGCGCCCTCCTTCAGATGCGCCATCAGACGATTGGCGCCGAAGCGCGCAGCCAGGCCGCATCGCTCTCGCCCGGCAGAAGCTGCTCGCCAAGCCCCGTCGCGCCATCCAGCACCACCGCGGCCGTTTTCGAAATGCGCGAAGGCATCGTCATTCGGCTTTGCCGGATTGCCGGGAATCGACAGCGTAGTCGAGAATTTCAAACGCCATCAATACACCGTCGCCTGCACGACCGCCTTCAGCCGCTCGGCCAGCGAGAATTCGTCTTCGATGAAGTCGGCATCGACCCACCATTCCTCGACTTCGCCCAGCACGCGGCCCACCAGCGGGCCTTCGGGCACACCGGCCACCATCACATCGCGGCCGGTCAGCGGGAAATCCGGCCGCTCCCAGCTGTCGCCCATGGCCAGCAGCGCGCGCCAGGCAATCGCATTCGTCGGTTTCGGATCTTCGGCCCAGCGCAGGAAGACGCGGTCGCGGAAGCGCTGGTTGCCGAGGCGATAAAGCAGTTTGCGCACTTCGCGGATGGAGAGATAGGAGACGATCTTCTCGCGCCCGCCGGCCAGATCCTCGAGCCGCGCGCGAATCGGCATTGGAGAGTTTCCAGCGCGCCGACAGCGCGCGCACCGCGTCGGCATCGTCCGGCAGAAGCGCGGCCAGCCGCAGCACCGCATCGGGCGTGAAGAAGGCGTCGGTATCGATCGCCACCAGCCGCTCCAGCCGCGCCAGATGAGCGCGCCCGGCAGCACCTCGGAGAGGATCGCCGCCGCCGCCATCGCGCGCAGGCAGGCGACCGGGTTCTCCGCCTCCAGCAGCCGCAGCATTTCCTTGGCGATGCGTTCGCCGGAGAGTTTGCAGGCCGGCGTTTTCTGCCGCCGCCGCCTTCAGCGCGCCGGCATCGAGCTCGCCCTTGCCGTACCAGGCATGGAAGCGGAACAGGCGCAGGATGCGCAGATAATCCTCGCGGATGCGCGTGGTGGCATCGCCGACGAAGCGCACGCGGCCCGCCTTCAGATCGGCAATCCCGCCGACGTAGTCGAAGATCGTCGCCGTCGGCATCGGCATAAAGCGCGTTCATCGTGAAATCGCGGCGCTGCGCGTCCTCCGCCCAGTCGGTGGTGAAGGCGACGACGGCGCGGCGGCCATCGGTCGCGACGTCGCGGCGCAAGGTGGTGATCTCGAACGGCTTGCCGTCGGCGACCGCGGTGACGGTGCCATGGTCGATGCCGGTGGGCACGGCGCTAGCCCCGCCGCTTTCAGCCGCTTCGTGACCTCATCGGGCGTCAAGCGGCGTGGCGATATCGATATCGTCGACTGGCTGGCCCAGCAGCGCATTGCGCACCGCAGCCGCCGACGAAGCGCGCCTCGCCGCCATCCTTTGTCAGCGCGTCCATCACCGCGCTGCGTCGCGGCGGCGCGTCATCCAGCTCTGGCTTGCCGGCTGAAGTCGTTCGCTCATTGCGGCGTGCCCTGCTTGTTGTTCCGGGATCGACATGCCCCGGCACGATCTTGCCGTTCACATTCTGCGGCGCCACATAGACGCCCTGTGGTGGTCTCACCTTCGGTGAAGCCGACATAGAGAAAGCTCGCGATGACCAAAACAAGTCCCGCCACGGAAAGCCAGAACCCGGCGTGTCGGGCCGGCACCCGGCCAGCCGGCTATGCACCAGCCGGACATAAAGCGCGAACAGCGCGAAGGGCAGCGCGAACAGCAGGATGCGCTCGATGACGATGCGGATCATGCGCCGCAGCCTCTCGCTGAAATTGGCCAGAATCGCGGCGGTGGCGCCCCAGATATAATGGCCGCTCATAGGTATAGGCGTAGAACTCGCGCGCGCCGGCCCTGCCATTCGGCGCTCTTGCGCTCGCGATTGGCGGGATCGAGCAGGAAGGCCAGCGGCACTTCGAACACTTCATCCACCTCGCCCGGATCGGGCACCAGCGCGAAGCCCTTCGCTGAGCATGCCCACCACCGGCACGATGGCAAAGCCGGTGCCGGTTTCATAGGTGTCGAGAAAGCCCGCGAGCGACACGAAGTCCGCGCCGATGCCGGTTTCTTCATGCGTCTCGCGCAAGGCGGTGGCGACAGCGATCGGCGTCGCCTTCGTTGCACCCGTCCGCCGGGAAAGCTGACCTGGCCGGCATGGCGCGCCAGATGCGCGGTGCGCCGCGTGAACAGCACCGTCGGATCGCGCCGCGCCACGATCGGCAGCAGCACAGCCGCCGGCGACAGCTTGCGCGGGGTCTGCGGCCGCGTCGCCGGGATTGAGATCGTAATCGCCGCGCGTCGGCACCAGCAGCGGCGCCGGCGCATGCGCCAGCAGATGCGGTCTCAGCGAGTCGAGCCCGTGCGCGGCCACGCGCGCGCGCAATGGCTGCCGGGAACGGAATCGCGCGCCTGTTCATCAGCCCCGCGCCCCAACGGAAAGAATACGCCATCGCTCCACACGCCGAGCCGGCCGTCATGGGCGCCTTCGCCGGGCACCGCCAGATCGGCCAGCTGATAAAACACCGCGCGCGCGATCTTGGCTTCGAGGCCGCGGCGCACATGCACATAAGGCGCCGGTTCTTCGGTCGCCGGATCGGTTTCGACGCGGATCGGATTGTCCGCGCCCGGCCACCGTCTCGTCGCCCACATTGGTGGTGAAGATCAGCTTCTGGCCTTCGCCCTCGCCTTCGACGCGCAGCAAGACGGCCAGAAACGGCGCATCCTCGACCACGATGCGCATCTTCTCGCCCGGGGTGACGAGATGGAAGCCGTCCGGGTCCTTGCGCAGAATGGTCGAAAACAGTCGCACCAGTTCATGGCGGCCGATCGGCGAGCCTTCATGGAACCAGGTGCCGTCGCGCGCGATGCGGATATCGATGTCGCCGCAATGGGCGGGATGCCACTTTTCCACCGGCGGCAGCTTGCGGCCGGCCGCCGTCTCACGCTGCAGATCCGCCAGTCCGAAAGGGAGTCCCGATACCGCCATGATCCTGTGCCGAACTCCTGATGGGGCCCGGGACCTGGACCTCACGGGGTTGTGCGGGAGCAAGGTACGGGTCCGGGGCGTTTCGCAGTTGCGTGCATGGCCTCAGGGTGCAACATAAATGCGTCACCCGGCGGCCCGCCCATGGAATCAAGATAGGCGTGCGGCTATGGACGGGCAAGTTTGGAGCCCGGCGCCGTCAGGCGCAAAACTCCCCAGCGGGTCTAGATTTGGAAGCTCCTGATGTCGGACGCAGATTTGATTGCCGGTGAAGCCCCAGACAGCGCGGCCGTGGCGGACGCCGAAAAGGCGGCCGCCACCTTCGCCCGCGTCCGCGCCGGCATCGGCAAGGTGATTTTCGGCCAGAGCGAGGTGGTCGATCAGACGCTGATCACGCTGCTGGCCGGCGGCCATGGCCTGCTGATCGGCGTGCCCGGCCTGGCCAAGACGAAGCTGGTGGAGACCCTGGGCATCGTGCTCGGCCTGGACTGGAAGCGCATCCAGTTCACGCCCGACCTGATGCCGGCCGACATCATCGGCTCGGAAGTGCTGGAAGAAGCCGAGAGCGGCAGGCGCGCCTTCCGCTTCATCAAGGGGCCGGTGTTCTCCCAGCTTCTGATGGCCGACGAAATCAACCGCGCCAGCCCGCGCACGCAATCGGCGCTGCTGCAGGCGATGCAGGAACGCTACGTGACGGTGGCCGGCACGCGCTACGACCTGCCGGAGCCCTTTCATGTGCTGGCGACGCAGAACCCGCTGGAGCAGGAAGGCACCTATCCGCTGCCGGAAGCGCAGCTCGACCGCTTCCTGTTGCAGATCGATGTCGGCTATCCCGATCGCGACGCCGAACAGCGGATGCTGCTGGCGACGACGTTCGGGCGAGGAAAGCGCGATGACGCCGGTCTGCACGCCCGACGAGCTGATGGCGGCGCAGGCCATCGTGCGCCGCCTGCCGGTCGGCGAGAAAGTGGTCGAGGCGATCCTGGAGCTGGTGCGCGCGGCGCGTCCCGACGATGGCGGCGAGCCGAGCCTGCGCGATTTCATCGCCTGGGGTCCCGGCCCGCGCGCCAGCCAGGCCTTCATGCTGGCGGTGCGCGCGCGCGCGCTGATCGAGGGCCGCCTCGCGCCGTCGGTGGACGATGTGGTGGCGCTGGCCCATCCGGTGCTGCGCCATCGCATGGCGCTGAATTTCTCGGCGCGCGCCGAAGGCACTACCATTGCGGACGTGATCGACCGGCTGTGCCGGAGCAATCTTTGACGCACTCCGTCGGCGTCCGACGCAGGCCGAAGCGGCAGACCGGATGCCGTGCGCGAGCAGGCCGAGGCGCTGGCCGCGTCCCTGCCGCCGCTGCTGGTCGCGGCCGAGCGGCTGGCGTCCTCGGTCAGCCTGGGCGTGCATGGCCGGCGCAAGGCCGGCATGGGCGAGACCTTCTGGCAGTTCCGCCGCTATCAGAGCCGAAGATCCCGTCGACCGCCATCGACTGGCGGCAATCGGCGAAGTCGCAGCATCTGTTCGTGCGCGAGCGCGAATGGGAAGCGGCGAAGCGGTGTGGTTCTGGCGCGACGGCTCGGCCGGCATGCGCTTCACGTCCGACTGCAGCTACGTCAGCAAGATGCGAGCGCGCGACGCGTGCTGGCGCTGGCGCTGGCCTCGCTGCTGGTGCGCGGCGGCGAGCGCATCGCGCTGCTGGGCGACGGACGCGCCCGGCGACCGGCGCGCGCGCGTTGCGCCGCATCGCCCATGCGCTGGTCGATCGCGCCGACGCGCGATCGCGCTGCCGCCCGACGCACCGGTGACGCAAGAACGCGCAATTCGTCTGGCTCAGCGATTTCCTGTCGCCGCTCGACGAATCGAAGCGACGATGCGCCGGCTGCGCCCATGCCGGCTGCACCGGCCATCTGGTGCAGATCATCGATCCGGCGGAAGAGGATTTTCCCTATCAGCGGCCGCATGCGCTTCGAAGCCGCCAGCGCGCGCGACGAGCGAAATCCTCGGCCGCGCCGAAAGCGTGCGCGCGCGCCTATCGCGCGCGCTTTGCGCGCGCATGCGCGACGCTGGGCGCGCTGGCGCGGCGGCTGGGCTGGAGCTACTCGCGCCATCGCACCGACCGGCCGCCGCAGACGGCGCTGATCGCGCTTTATGCCGCGCTCGGCGGCGGCGCGCGCATGCGCGGGGCCTGAGCCATGGACCTGTTCAGCGGCCTCAGCTTCGGCGCGCCCTGGATTCTCGGCGGCGCTGGTCGTGCTGCCGGCGATCTGGTGGCTGCTGCGCGTCACGCCGCCGGCGCCGAAGCGCGTGGTGTTTCCGCCGCTGCGGTTGCTGCTCGGCCTGCGAGCGCCGAGGAAACGCCGGCGCGCACGCCGCTGGTGGCTGCTTGCTGCTGCGCCTGCTCGCGGCGGCGCTCGATCATCGTCGCGCTGGCCGGCCCGCAGCATCGACGCACCGCCCGGGCGGCGGGCAACGGGCCGCTGGTGCTGTTCGTCGACAATGGCTGGACGGCGGCGCACGCACTGGGAGGCGCGCGAGGCCGCGATGCGCCGACGCGCTGGCGCGGCGCCGCGCGCGACGACCGCGCCGTCGCGATCGTGCCGACGGCCGAGCGGACACGCGCCCAGATCACGCTGCTGGATGCCGGCAAGGCCGCGCGCATGCGCCGCGCGAACTCGGCGCCGCAGCCCTGGCTGCCCGACCGCGCGCAGGCGCTGGCCGCGCTGACGAAAGCGCGCATTCCCACCGCGCCGCAGATCCTGTGGCTCAGCGACGGACTCGAACACGGCGATGCGGCAAGGCGACCGCCGACGCGCTGGCGAAGATCGGCACGCTGACCGTCTACGCCGACGCGCCGGCAAGGCGCCGCTGGCGCTGATGCCGGCGGACAATGCGACCGACGGCTTCGAGCGTCGACCGTGATCCGCGCGCCGCGGCGAAGGCGCGCGACGGCACGTCGCCGCCATCGACGCGCGCGGCGAAGATTCTGGCCAGGCGCCGTTTCCATTTCGCCCGACGAGCGCAGCGAGCCAACGCCACCATCGCGCTGCCGCTGGAACTGCGCAACGAGACCGCGCGCATCGTCGATCGCCGGCGCGGATTCGGCCGGCGCGGTGCAGCTTGCTGGATACGCGCTATCGCCGGCGCGCGGTCGGGACTGGTCTCCGGCGCGACAGCGCGAAGACGAGCAGCCGCTGCTCTCCGACACATCTATCATCGAGCGCGCGCTCTGAGCCCTATGCCGAGATCCGCAAAGGCACGATCGACGCATATGCTGGATCAGCGGCGTGTCCGTGCTGGTGCTGGCCGACATCGGCCAGATTGACGGCCGACGAACACGAGCGCGTCGACGAAATTCGTCGACAACGGCGGCGTGCTGTTGCGCTTTGCCGGACCGCGGCTGCGGCGCACCGGCGAGGGCACCGACGATCTGGTGCCGGTGAAGCTGCGCAGCGGCGAGCGCTGATCTGGGCAGCGCGCTGGCCTGGGCCGAGCCGCAGCATCTGGCGCCGTTTCCGACGACGATCAGCCCGTTCCGCGGCCTTGCCGTTCCCGACGACGTGACGGTGTCGCGCCAGGTGCTGGCCGAACCGTCGGTCGAACTGTGCCGACACGGCTGGGCGCGGCTGGCCGACGGCACGCCGCTGGTCACCGGCGGCACCGCGCGGCAAGCGGCTGGATCGTGCTGTTCCATGTCAGCGCCAGCCCCGGCTGGTCGTCGCTGCCGCTGTCCGGGCTTTATGTCGAGATGCTGCGCCGGATCGTCGGCGCTGTCGGGCGGCGTGCGCGGACGCCGACCGAAATGGGCGACCGACGCGCTGCCGTTCCGCTATCGCAGACGCTCGACGGCTTCGGCCATCTGCGCAAGCCCGCCGGCCGAAGCGCTGCCGATCCGAAGGCCAGCGATCTCGACAACGTGAAACCGCGCGCCGACCATCCGCCGGGGCTCTATGGCAACGAGGGCGCATAGCTCGCGCTGAACGCCGTAACGCCGACACGGTGCTGCATCCGCTCGCGCGATCTCGGGCGTCGCCATCGCGACCTACTGCCGGCGAGCAGCGCGATCGCGCTGGAATGGCCGCTGCTGCGATCGCCGCGCTTGCTGCTGATCGCCGATGCGCTGATCTCGCTGTGGCTGCGCGGGCTACATCGCGCTGCCGCACGCTGCGCAGGGCTCGCGCGGCGCGGCGCCGGTGCTGCTCGCGCTGTCTGCTTGCTGGTGCCGCATGCAGGCGCGCGCCGACGATGCCACGACATGGCGGCGGCGCTCGACACGCGGCTGGCCTATGTCATCACCGGCGTGCCCGATGTCGACGCGATGAGCCGCGCCGGACTGTATCGGGCTCGGCCTGTCGCTGAAGGCGCGCACGGCCTATGAGCCGGGGGCGCCGATCGGCGTCGATATCGAAAAGGACGATCTCTCCTTCTATCCGCTGCTCTATTGGCCGATGGTCCGCGCGAGAACGATCTGTCGCCGCAGGCGCGTCGCCAAGCTCGACGCGACTACATGCGCAAGGGCGGCACGCATTCTGTTCGACACGCGCGATCGCGCCGCTCGGCGCTGAGCGCGGGCCGGACGAATCGCCGGCGAGCAGACGCTGCGGCGCCTGCTCGGCCAAGCTCGACCTTCCGCCGCTGGAGCCGGTGCCGGCCGATCACGTGCTGACCAAGTCGTTCTATCTGCTGCAGGATTTTCCCGGCCGCTGGACGGCGGCCAGGTCTGGGTGGAGGCGCTGCCGCCGCCCGATCCCGATCGCGGACCGCGCCGGCGCGCGGCGGCGACGGCGTCTCGCCGGTGATCATCGGCGGCAACGACTGGGCCGCGGCCTGGGCGCGTGGACGCGAGCGGCCGGCCGATCGCCGCGGTGCGTGCCCGGCGGCGACAGCAGCGCGAGATGGCGATCCGCTTCGGCATCAACGTCGTGATGTATGCGCTGACCGGCAATTACAAGACCGACAGGTGCATGTGCCGGCGCTGCTGGAGCGGCTGGGCAATAATGGAACTCGGCTCCTACGGCATCGTCTTCGCGCCGCATGTGCCGGATGCGCTGTGCTCGCGGTGGCGATCGCGGCGCTGGTCGCTGCTCGGCTTTTCGCTATGGCGGCGGGCGCGCGCGGCGCCTGGGCGCGCGCCGTCGCGCTTGCGCGATCCTGCTGCGGCGCTGGCCAATCCGCTGATCGTGCACGAGACGCGCGAGGGGCTGACCGACGTGGTGGCGCTGATCATCGACCGCTCGCAGAGCCAGGATGGTCGGGCACGCGCAGCGCACGAGGCCGACGGGCGCTGGCCGCGATGCGCGCGAAGCTGAAGGCCATGAACGGCCTCGAGGTGCGCGAGGCCGAGGTACGCACCAGCAGCGATCCGGCGAAGACAGCGGCACGCGCTGTTCGCGGCGCTGGACAGGCGCTGTCCGAAGTGCCGCCGGACCGCGTGGCCGGCGTCATCGTCATCACCGACGGCGAGGTGCACGATGCGCCCGACCCGAAGACCTTCCCGCTGCAGCGCGCCGTTGCATGTGCTGCTCGACCGGCGCGCCCAACGAGCGCGACCGCAAGCTCACCGTCGTGCGCGCGGCGCGCTTCGGCATCGTCGGCCAGGACGCCGAGATCGAGCTGCGGGTCGACGATTTCGGCAGGCCGCACGCGGCGGCGACGCCGACGTCGCTGTGCGCGTCGACGGCGAGGACACGGGCACGCGCCTCGTGCCGCTCGGGCACGCGAGACCACGATCACCGTGCCGGTCGCGCATGGCGGCGAGAACGTGGTCGAGCTCGAGGCGGCGCCGGGCCCGGCCGAGCAGACGCTGCAGAACAACCGCGCCGTGGTGGCGGTCACCGGCGTGCGCGACCGGCTGCGCGTGCTGCTGGTTTCCGGCGAGCCGCATGCGGGCGAGCGCGTGTGGCGCAACCTGTTGAAGGCCGACCCGTCGCGTCGATCTGGTGCATTTCACCATTCTGCGCCCGCCCGACAAGCAGGACGGCACGCCGATCAACGAACTGTCGCTGATCGCCTTTCCGACGCGCGAACTGTTCGACGAAAAGCTGGACAGCTTCGATCTGGTCATCTTCGACCGCTATCAGCGAACGCGGCATCCTGCCGCTCGCCTATTTCGAGAACATCGCGCGCTACGTCGAGAACGGCGGCGCGCTGCTGGTGTCGTCCGGGCCCGGAATTCGCGCGAGCCGCACAAGCATCTACCGCACGCCGCTTGTCGGCCGTGCTGCCGGCGCAGCCGACCGGCGACGTGTTCACCGCCAGCCGTTCAAGCCGGACGTGACCGAGGCGGGCCTCGCCCATCCGGTGACGCAGGACCTCGCCGGCGCGAACGCGACCGTCGGCGCCGCGCCGGCATGGGGCCGCTGGTTCCGCCTGATCGACGCGAAAAGCTCGCCGGCACGACGGTGATGGACGGGCCGGACGGCAGGCCGCTGCTGGTGCTCGACCGCGTGCGGCAAGGGCCGCGTGGCGCAGCTTCTTTCCGATCAGGCGTGGCTGTGGGCGCGCGGCTTCGAAGGCGGCGGACCGCAGGCGGAACTGCTGCGCCGGCTCGCGCATTGGCTGATGAAGGAGCCCGACCTGGAAGAGGAACGCCTGTCGGCCGAGGTGGCCGACGGCGAACTCAACATCACGCGCCGCACCATGGCCGACGCAGCAACGCCCGTGACGGTGACCACGCCTTCGGGCGGCCGAAGCGAACGTCACGCTGGCGCAAGACGAGCCCGGGCGTGTTCGCGCGCGCACGTCAAGGCGGACCAGCTCGGGCTCTACCGCCTGACCGACGGCACGCTGTCGGCGGTGGCGGCGGCCGGCCCGTTGAACCCGCGCGAGGTTGCCGATATGCGCGCGACGGACACCATCCTCGAAGCCGTTCGCCGAGGCGAGCGGCGGCTCCGTGCACTGGCTGGTGGACGGGCGTGCCCGCGATCCGCCGCGTCGGCGCCGGCAGCCCGGCGTCGGGCGGCAACTGGATCGGCCTGCGCGGCAACGGCGCCTATCGCGTCACCAGCGTGGAACAGCAACCGTTGCTGCCGGCCTGGATCGCGGTGATCCTGCTGCTCGCCACCGTGCTCCTCGCCTGGCGGCAAGAGGGGCGTTAGGTTGCGCCCGGAAGGGTGCCTCCATC
>CAVVXV010000003.1:0-270200 GCA_963752295.1 uncultured beta proteobacterium
GCTGTTGACAATATTGTCGAAACTCCAGTTGTCGGCTGCGATATTCCAGTTTGAACCGTCTTCGCTGACCTCAAACTTCGCCCGCAAGAATGATTCCGCCATCCCATTGGTCCTGGCGGGGCATGTAGATAAACCACGGATCGTCACTGCTTCCCCCAGATCCACGGAGATATGGTGCGGCATCGGATCGATTTTGTCGCGGTAATCGCGTGTGCCAAAATGTGTTCGGATCGTCGTCAATCGCCTTGCGTGCCTCACCTTCGACACCGTCTTGCGAATCACGGTCGAGAACTCCCCACTTTTCCTTGGCCAGGCCAAACTCCTCCTCGTGCGATCGTACTCGCCGGACACAGTATCATCACTCGTCGGAGGTAAGCGGAAAATTTGGGCTGTGATCAGGCCGCCTTTGGGCATAGGAATCGGGCCGGAGTAAGATTATTGAGTTCTGTCTCGGATTCGAACCATCCAGGGTGTACGTGCGAAGCGTACCGGCAGGAACATCATGGTCACCGTGCCATTGGCAACGCGGGTGATCTTAGGTGGCGAGAGAATTGGCGGAGCAAAGTACAGACCCATGTTGGCCAGGGTCGGCGAACACGAGACTGAGTAAAGCGAATGCGGAACTTCGTGATCGTCGCATCTGCAAATCGCACAGCCGCTTGTATCCAATGACAGTGCTGTTAGCTGCTGGATGCCACTCGCCGTCCTTGAATATCTCTACCTCGAAAGCCTCCACGCGCTGGCCTGAAGCGATGTGTTCTTGCAACATCAGACAGTTGGCACGTACAGGTGCCGGAAGTTCCGCAGTGAGAGTCACTTCGGTCGGTCAGGTCCGTCGTAGTCCAAAATGTATCTGGATTGTCGTCTAGTACCATTGCAACATCCCCAACGGATTCCCCACCTGAGACTTCAACGTTCAGGGTGGCTCCGGTTCGCAAGGTTCTCGGCAAATGTCTTTCTCAGTACGTCGCCAAACTGTTTAAGGCGGGCGAAATCGTTCTCGTGGAATAAGCCGCGACGGTCCGGTGGAATATTGAGAAGAAACTGGGCATTGCCGCCGACAGAACCATAGTAGACCGAGAGCAGATCCTCCAACGAGCGGACGCGGTCGTCTTCGTTTGCGTGGTAGAACCAGCCGGGCCGGATCGAGGTATTCACTTGGGCCGGATACCAGGCCAGCACGGGCCGGTCTTGCGCCGCTGCATCAGCACGTCGCGACCGCCGAGGTCGTCGCCGTAGATGTCCTCAGTAAAGCCAGAAAGCGTTTTGTCAGAGACCTCCCATGTTCCATCATCCCCCGGCATGGGAATGACACTCCATTCGCTTGTGCGAGTATGACCTGCTTCGTTGCCGCACCAGCGGACATCCGGGCCGCGGACAGTAATGGCAGCATCCGGCACAAGCTCGCGAATCAGATAGCCAATAAGCGCCGCCAATCGTATTCCTGTCGTTTTCCGTTGGGGCCTTCCGCACAGGCACCGTCAAACCACACTTCTTCGATACCCGGATAAGTAGTCAGCACTTCGCCTAGTTGGTTCAAAAAGTACTGATTGTATTTCGGAGAATCGCCATAGGACGGTTCATGCCGGTCCCAGGGCGAAATGTAAATGCCGTAGTGCATACCCTCGGCACGACAGGCGTCGACGAATTCGCCCACCACGTCGCCCTTACCGTTCTTCCAAGGACTATTCCGCACACAGTGGTCGGTAAACTTGCTCGGCCACAGACAGAATCCATCGTGATGCTTGGCCGTGAGAATCATCCGCGTGATGCCGGCTGACTTAGCGGCTCGCACCCATTGAGGGGTATCGAGCTCTGTCGGGTTGAACTGCTCGGGCTTCTCCGTTCCGTCACCCCATTCCCGGTCGGTGAAGGTATTCATACCAAAGTGGATGAAGGCCGAAATCTCATCGCGTTGCCACGCAATCTGACGAGGCGTCGGGAGCACTTCCACGGCCTTGGTTACCACGGCTTCTAAGGAATCTTCGGGTGAAAGGCGAATGTTTTGTGCGATGGCCGAAGACCATACAATCAGCAGGACGCCGATAAGTCCTATTTTCGCGAGCGGCAGGTTCAACGGAGCCTTTCCAACCAAAAACATTATTAGACTATTCATCAGTTTTGCCCATGACGGTACGGTTGCACTTCGGCCTGTTTGATAATCTCGCTGATCGGTAAATCGGCTGTCGCGCGTGCCTGCAGCTCGATAATGTTTTTTGCTTCCGACCCGAAGTTCAGGCAACATTCCGGTAGCCAGATATCCGCCTGCGGGCCCACAGCCCAATACCTCCCCAATAGATGACCATTGGGTGACAAAAGCGTTGGCATCAGCTTCCAGGTGAAGCTTCCAGGAGACTGACAACGCTGCCGGGGTACGTGGCAGCTTGAATTCGAGCGTAAAATGAGTGAGTAGGTGACGATGCTGGTTTGCATCGATCGACTGATCGCTGGCGTTTGTGTTCGGGGAAACCTGCAAGCTCTCCAGCCGACGCCCGACAGGCGCCATCGCGAGCCCTTTTGTGGACCTCCATCACCCCATCATTGTGCACGTGTAATGCGATGCTGTTATTCCTTGGCTGCAGATACTTCGTGATTTCGGATTTCCAGGGATGCGACCAGTCATCTGCCCGACCGGCTAACTGTCCATTAACGTACAGTGATCCAAGATCATCAATCACAGGGAATGTAACAAGGACTCCTTCAGCAAGACGCTCTTGGGAAACTTCCAGCGATGTCCGATAGACAGGCCTCTTCCCGGCCGGGGTGGCAGCTTCTGGCTCTCAAAGTGCACTGATAGCCACTCTTGGTCGTCGAAATCCGCGTGGACTCCAGCCGATTCGCCGCCAGGGTATTCGTTGGAACCAACATCATTTGCCAATCCTCAAAAGCGTTGCCGCGTGCCGCCTGAGAAACAAGGCTAATGGCTGTGATGCCCTGACTCTCTTCAATGACAGGACCAAATCGGTGGCATCCAAGGTTTTCAAACAGTATCTCGGCTGTATTGTTTCCCTGGCGGGCGAGGTTACCAAGCGGTGGATCGCCGTCCTTGACGATGGGAACTTCGGTACCATTGATGCGAGCTACGAGCGATTCTCCGCCTCCATCAGAGAGTACGATGGACCTAATGGTGCTGAAAGATCGTCGGTGGTAAGTTCGAAGTTCACGCGGTAATACACATACCTCTGATCGAAGATGTCCGCGAATTCTAAATGCTCGCCTGTTGATACATTCGCCGCCGTCTCCGGGCTCTTCTGCGGAGATCGACACAATGCGCACTGGCACCGCTTCAGGCGAAGACTGCGAAATTGTCCCGGCTCGATTGGCTTCGGCAGCCACTCTCCATCGGCCAGATCGTGAGCGCCTGGCGGAACATAAAGCACTTTCGCCCCAAAGTTGCCCAAGCTGTATTTCAATTTTTGTTCGGGCCCGTCCCTCTGCCGCACCTTGACGACTCCCAATCGTGACTCATGTTCTTGAGAATTCCTCACGAAGTAGAACCGTGATCCATCCTTCGACCGCCGCAGATAGATACTGACGCCTGGGTGATCACCTTCCATTGTCAATTCGACGGAATCGGAATCAATTAACTTTTGGCCGTACTCTTGAAGCATTTGGCCAATGGCTTGGACGGCATCGTAACGTTCGCCTTTGCCACCCCATTCACGCAACGGTGCGTTGTAATCATAACTCTGCGTAACCGTGCTGGCGGCGCTATAGCCAAAGTTAGATCCACCGTAAAACATGTAGTAGTTAATCATGGTGCATCCGCGTTCGATCGCAGTCAGTGTAATTTGTGTGATCTGCGCCGCGTTGTGACCTCCCGAGAGCCCGCCACCGACTTGAGAAAACCAGCCGCCCTGAAGCTCGGTGATTCCGCGGAACGTTTCCGGTTGGTATTGGCGCGGCCTTCAATACCGTCTATCAGCGGTTGCATATCATAGTTAGGGTATTTATTGACAGTGTCGAAGACGTGCGTTCGAAGGAATCTGTCGTCGCGGAATGCCTTGTCCATCGTCTCACAGGTAAACAACGGAACGTCGATGCCATTATCCAGTGAAGCCTGTGAGAGCGCTCGGAGCACGCCCGCGCGAACATCCGAAGTCAGTCCCGCACCGTTCCAGTCGTACTCGTTTTCGAGTTGCCACAAGATAACGCCGGTTGAGCCTATTGGAACATTCGTAATCAGATGGGGCTTCACAACTTGGGCAGCTGCTGCGAGCCAGTGCCGGTCCCAAGCGAGCATGAACGGGGAGTTACTACGAAGAAACCGTCCCATACGCAATCCACCGGGCTTATACTTCATCAACCAGCCGGGCAGGCCTCCCCGATCCACCTCCGCACAGATGTACGGGCCCGGTCGAATCATAAGATACAGCCCAACATCCCGGGCTGTCTGGATGAAGTCGCTGATCTGCTCCATGTCACGGAGCTTGGAAAAGTCGTCCGGGGTGGCGGGTTCTTCCGGCTCATGCAGGTTCCAAGCCAGATAGGTGTCGACGCAGTTCAGTCCCGCGTCTTTCATTTTCTGCAACCGATCCTTCCACAGTTCGCGTGGGCAACGAAAATAATGCAGCTCACCCGAAAATATAAAGAACGGCTTACCGTCGATGATGAGTGAGCGGCTGTCAAAACGGACGCGGTCCGGCTTTGGAAAATCAAAGCCATCCGGAATGCTCTGCTCTGCTAATGCAGCCGCGGCGTAGGAGAGAGCCGCCGCGGCGAGAACGATTGCCGCAAATCGTGAAACGATTACCTTGTACATCGGCTGTCCTGCTATTCGTGTCGGACCCGAATTTTGCGGTGATTTCCTTTCGCGGCAAGCCTCCACTTTCGAACGTGGGTAGTGCTCCATAGAGTCCGCCTCAATCACGGGTAATCTCACAGCTGAAAAAATACTCCGAATCACAAGCCAAGCGAGCGCCGCCGACTCTCTACCATCGGCATTCCAGCGACCGCGAGTAACCATGCAGACGCAGGCTCGGGTATACTGGACGCAGCGGAGTTCGAAGCCACACCACTGTAGTTCATTTGCCAGTTGGCCAGATCCGTCGGACTAAAAGGGTTTGGTGAACCGCCACGTTGCCAGAGGAGAAAATCGGCCCCGTCGACGTCGTTGTCGCCGTCAAAGTCGCCCTCGAGACTGGGGACGGCGTGAAGAATGACCAGCGCCATTTCCACATCCTTCAGTGACAACGTGAAGTTGTTGCCCAGGTTTGTGAGCGTCGACATGGTCAACCCTGACGCCGCCTCCACTTCGTCCCATCCGTAGCGGTAAACTTCGCCGGTGGTTTCGAGGGACCCCCGTTGATCGCTAACGTCACGTTCGCGTCGTTGTACCCGTCGCCCGCCCGCTCGTTGATCAGCAGCACCGCCACCGACCCGTCCGGCAGGACCACTGCGTGCGACTTCAGGTACTGGTCCACACTCGATGTCGTGCTCACGAACTCATCCCCCGTGTCCGCAAACAGACTCATCAACTGCGAGCCGTAGAAGGCTGCACCGGCTGTGGCGGTGTCTCGCCGCCCCGATGAACGTGGACGAGATCATCTCCCAGTAGTCGACGCTGCTCGCACCCTGCTCAATCAGCGAGGAATACATATCCACATCGAAAAACGCCTCGTAGCTCGGATGCGGAACACCGACCCGAACATTCCGAACTCTGTTACGTGAAGCTCGTAATCGTCGGTCCCCTTGCTCGTCCAGTTCGCGAAGTCGTTCCGTACGGTTGGTATCATGTTGGCAAAGTTGTCCACGCTATCCATCAGCGTTTGTCCGCTCCCGTTGGTCGATGCATACATGTGCAGGATCCCGAAGTCGATGTGATCCCCTGCAGTGGTCAGGATCGCCTGGTTATCCGAGGACCCCCCGGCGCATCCAGACCCGCGCCGATCTTGATCGTCGGATCAATTTGTTTCATCAGGGTCGCGTACTCAATGAGGTTGGTCGCATAGGCCGTCGGCGACAACTGCGGATTCAAGTGCCGTCCCGTGTTGTCACCGGTGTCCCCGTTGTTGTACGGAGCATGCAAGTCGTATTCCCACTGATAGCCTTTGTATCCGTTGCCCCCCACTTCGTTGCCGATCTCCCAATACTCGATCCCAACGGGCTGGTCACGGTCGATCGCCAGGAAGCTGTTCGCAGAGTTGTAAACCCGGTCCGCACTCGCCCAGGTCTGAAACTCCGACTGAGTGCTCGCCCGCAGCTTCGCCCAGTATCCGGCCGTCTTCCAGTCATTGCCCTCGTCGTCGAGGCCGAGAACGATGTCATTCGGCGTACCATAGATCGCCGGGTCCGCGTTTGCATACGCCACCCACGCAGCCGCCTCCTGCGGCTGGCCCCCCATTGTCCCCTGTTGGCTGGAACCGTAGTTCACAGTGACCATGCCGTGGGCTCCCGTGGCGTCCAAACATCTGCAAAGACCCCAAAGTCCGTACCGGGGTGGACATAACCGCCTGCCACCGCGCTCTTAGTCGACCAGTGATAGAGGTCAGAGTAACTTCCGCCGGGATAGCGGATCAGCTGCACGCCCGCATCCGATAGTGCCTGCCAGGTCAGCGAGTTGTTCACATTGTGATCGTAGACGGAAATGTTGTTGCCGATTCCCGTGGCCGGCATCGTCGCCAGCACGTTGTTCACGTTCACGTTGACATTGACGTTGTACGCGGCTTGCACGGGCTCAAGGGCCCACAGCAGCAATACCATCGTCGCCGCCACAGCTACGACGGTCCTCAGGACGGTCATAATCTTAGAAGTAAAACCGGTGATACTTGAATAAGATGGGGATGTCATGATGTGCCTCTCAATTCCCGATGCGACAGCCGTTCCAAAGAGTCGAATGAACAAAATTTAGGAGGTGCGGTGAACGCAGTTTCACCGCTTGGTCGCAATGATGGTAACTGCCTTTTCCAAGCCGGGTGCCTCTGCGATCAACTTCAATTCGCCGCTCTCAGTGGTCGACTGCACGATAATCTGTGCCAAGCCGTTGAAGAGTTTCCTCTTCCAATCCAATGAAGGCGTCTTAATTTTGACTAGAGCTGGGCCGTCACGCTCGGATTGATCGTCTGTGCGGCCCGATTCCTCAGTGACGATCGCGATCACGTTCTTTCCATCACGCAAAGATGCTAAATCCAGATTCGCAGCACGTTCTGGATAATGACCGGTCGTCAGTTCGCATGGAGTGCCATTGAGATAAACGAGGACGTGAGAACGGCCACGCACCAGGAGGCGAATCTCCGCGTTATCGGCCAGATCAGGTCGGTCGAATGTACCACGATAGATCGTAATGCGACTTGCTGAGTTGTCATCTTGATTCTCATTAGAAATGCTCAGCGGTGAAGTAGCCGGCTCAATCCAATCGGAGTCGTTGTAGCTGACGCTGACAGCTGCCGATTGATCGGTCGTAGGGATGGTCATACGCTTCCACATGGGATCAATACTTGTCCATAGATCGAGAAACTGATCTGGTTCATGCGAGGAAGACGGGCGCCGTTGCCGACGCCACATATGCGTCCTACGCCCGTCATCTCAAACGTGACTTCGTGATTTGCAGTCGTGACATGCCGACCATCAGCATCAACGACTTCGACGGTGATGACCGACACGTCCTGCCCATCGGCCTGCAAAGTTGACCGATGCGGGGTCAGGCTAAGAGCGACAGGTGGACCGGTCGTTTCGACACGACTCTGTACGACTTCCTCTCCGTTGTTGAAGCCGTGCGGCAAATAACTTGCCCGGCTCGTATGCAACTTCCCATTCGGCATGTGAGTTTCGCTTCACTTTCCTACGACCGAGGCTCCGATCGTTAAGCAGCAACTCAACTTCATCACAGTTGCTATGGGCCCAAACTCGAATTGGCTGACCTTCCTTGCCGGCCCAGTTCCAGTGTGGCAATAGATGCAACACTGGTTTATCAGTCCACCAGGCTTCGTAATAGTAAGAGTTGTCCTTGCGGAAGCCGCACGTATCGAGAATGCCAAATTGCGAACCGACGGCTGGCCAACGAAAGGGAGTTGGTTCGCCGCGGTAGTCGAAGCCGGTCCAAATGAAGACGCCAGCCACATACCGGCGGTCAGCATAATGTCCCCAGCCGTCGTGTGCGAGCGCGCCCCAGTCGGGGCAGTTTTCGTCGTAAGCAGTCAAGTGCTTCTGCTCGCGATCTTCAACATAGACTCCGCGGGTCGAGAACGTGCTGCCTTCCTCCGTAGCGATGCTCGGCTTGTCGGGAAACTGCCTATGATAGTGGTCAGTGTCGCCATGCGTGTAGTAATTGAATCCCATGACTTCGATCGGAACCGAGACACCCCGCCCCCAACTGCCGCTACTCGCAACGGTCACCGGTCGCGTCGGATCGAGTCGACGGACTCGCGCTTGCATAGTGGCAGCGATCCGTTCGCCTTTTTCATTCCCTTCGATGCCCCACTCTTCGTTTCCGATGGACCAAAGTACGACACAGGGATGGTTGCGGTCGCGAAGGACCATTCGTTCAAGTTGGCCAAGTTGCGTTGCGGAGGTGCCCATCGCTCGGTTTTCGTCAACAACAAGCATTCCCAAGCGATCACAGGCATCGAGCAACTCCGGCGCCGGTGGATTGTGCGAGCAGCGGTAGGCATTGCAGCCTACCTGCTTCAGTCTCTCAACGCGGAACTCCTGCAGAGCATCCGGGATCGCCACTCCCACGCCGGCGTGGTCTTGGTGATTGTTCGTGCCGTAGATCCGCACGTGCTTACCGTTTAAGAAGAATCCCTCATTCGGGTCGAACCGAACTGTCCGAATGCCCAACGGCGTTTCATATCGGTCGATTACCATTTCGCCATCGTCGAATAATGGTTAGCACGCGATAGAGATGGGGCGATTCGAGAGACCAGAGCCGCGGTTGGTCGATGGCGATTGTGGTTGTGAACTTGCGGGCTCCGACGGATTGCAGTTCATTCTCCAGTGGCTCAGATGCAGCAACTTCATCGCCATTGGCGTCAACAATCGAGTGCTGTAACTGAAATTTAGCCGGCTCCAGGCGCTCATTGCATATCTTCGTCCGAATGGAGACAAGAGCTCTCTTGTCTTTTACCTCCGAAGTAACGAAGGTGCCGTGCCGCTCGACATGAAGGGGCGAAGTTTTCACCAGCCACACGTGTCGATAGATACCAGCTCCTTCGTAGAACCAGCCTTCTTCCAGCGAGGCATCGACTCGAACGGCAACCACGTTCTCGGCGCCGTAGTTCAAAACCTCGCTTATGTTATAGGCAAAGCTGGTATAGCCGCTCTCTTCACGGCCAACATAGTGGCCATTGACCCATACTTGGGAATCTCGAAATACCCCATCGAACTCAAGACCGATCCGCTTACCAAGATCGGAAGCGGCAACAAAGAATCTCTTGCGATACCACCCTACGCTAGACTCGGGAAAATTGCGGCCGATCGCTTTCGAGCCGTGGCTATTGCTGGCTCGCTCGTCGAACGGAGCTTCAACGGCCCAATCATGCGGAAGGTCGAGTTCTGCGCCATGCACGATCGTCGAAATCTGGAGCGGCCGCGCCGGATGCGAAGCCTGCCTTGGCGAGATAGCTGAAGGCGTTGCTGCCGGGATCGAAGTCCTGGCTGCGGTCTGTGGCATGGCCCAAAGCAAACCGCCAGCCGAAATCAAATTTCACTCTTTCGCGGTGCTAGGTTATTCACCTCGGCTTCAGCATGGGAGAGAACGATGAGTCCATCGCTCTGTACGATCACCAAGGCGAGGCAGAGTTTGGTAACGATCCTATTCATCGAGATGCCTGCCCAAAGAAATCGAACAAAGTCCCGTTATACGCCGACAAAACGATGCCTGAAGGCGCGAGAAGTGAGTCATCTAAGCGACTGAAGCGACAAACCTATGCGTCACTTGACTGAAGTCACGCGGGCCAGCCGCTCACTGGGTATTGTGGACTTCAACGCCTCTTCCGCCGCATTTTCTACATCGAGAGGGGTTGCGGCGACTCCGTACATCGCGCGACCACGCGACTCTTGGCCCAATTCACCGGCATCCCCGAGAGTAATCGGCTTGCCGTCGGCACAGCGTCGTTGCCAAACGCTGAATACGTTGTCGATGCTATTGCCGGGCCAATAGCAGTTGTGTTCACATCAAACTTCTGAAACTCAGGTGGGAGATTCTCAAGCCAGGGACCTTCATCGAGCCCGATATCAACGCCGGTGTCTTCAAACTGTTCCACTAACCAGGCGGGGGGTGCAATTCGATCGTCAGCAAACACATATAAATTTGCCGGTCTGGCGAACTCGATCGTCATTTTGAAGTAGCGCAGGTAACGGTAGTGGTTAAACGTCTTTATATAATCCGCGCCGAGCAAGAAATCGGGGAGCCCGTCGGCCGTCAGCCCGTTCCACTGATGGTGAGGATTATCACTGAAAGCAAGCCCATCCTCATGCAATCCCTCAAAGGTTGTCTGATAGCAGGCAAACACCTTCCCGGCGTCTCCTCCATGAATATTGTCGGATACGCTCGCGATCACCTGCCCGCCCGAGCCGGACCGATCGTCGGTCCACCACCGCCCCTGAACGTCACGGCGGACATCCGCCAAGCGACCAATCGCTCCCTGTTGATCGACTTTGATCGCTTCCCCTTCGGTAAGTCGTTTCGAAGGTCCAGGTCGACCCACATTCGAATTCACATCCACCTTGCCTTCGAACACAACTACGTCGGCTCGACCACCTTCTACCGAGATCCCAAATTCGGTACCCTGATCGACAACATCGATGAGTGCGGAGGTGATCGTAAAACCAGTGCTCCCGGGCGGAACGCTTGCGGTTGCCTGACCATTGTCGAGTTGCACCAACATTTTCGACTTGATATCGAGTGAGGCCGGCCCTACCACCCGAACCGTAGAGCCATCACGAAATTGCAGAGTATATTCTCCGGCAGTAGACGATAAACGGCCCCGCCGAACAGCATTATCAGCAGCCAGCGCGGTGGTCTCAGCAGCCCAATGCACCTCTTGTTGGTGAATGATATCGGCGACCACTGGCTCGATAGGGTTTGTCCGAACAAACTTCCAGGCTGCCAACCCAGTGGCGATCAGCACTGTGGCTGCAATCATCGCGGTCCACAACGGGATCGACTTGCGGTTCTGTCGTAGTACAGTTTCGTCCAAGAACGGCAGTTCATCAATAATGTTGCCGCTCTGCCATTTCAGCAGGGCATCGAGCGTCAATTCATCAAAGACGCCGGTGACCCATTCGGGATGCGCTGCAGAGAGTCGCGCCAATTCGGCGCGTTCTGCATCGGTTGCGATTCCATCAATCAAGTGATGAACGAGACGTTCGAATTGACGTTCTTCGGCATCCATTAGATTCCCTCCGCCGTCAATGCGCGTTCGACGCAACTGGCAAGAAGCTTACGAATGCGGTGCAGCCGGGATGATATATTGTGCGCCGAATCGTTTAAGTGGGCGGCAATCGTCTGCACCGGGGTCTTTGCCAGATAACGTTCACGTATCAATTCCGACTGGGTTGCGTTGAGCCGCTGCAAGCAATTCTGCAATGCCACCAGTCGGTCGTCGATGGTCTCGGATCCTTTTAGACATTGTTCGTTCAACAGGTCTATTGCTTCGTCGGAAAAAACCAAACGAGAACGGCTGCATGTCTTGCGATACGCCATCACTCGTTGCCGGGCAAAACCGAACGCCCATGCGAGGAATGGCCTGTCAAAGTCATAGCTATCGGCCTGAGCCCACAGATGCAGGTTAGTTTCTTGCAGCATGTCGGCTGCCGCGGAGTCCCCGAACATCATCGATGCAATATAGGCGTAGATCTGAGGCTGGTGCGACGTAAGCAGCTTTACAAACTGCGTGGTTCGTTCGCCATTCGCATTTTCCGCTGGATCCACTACCAAGCCCGCCCCCACTAGATAATTTGCCTTGAATCAGCCGGCCACTCAGATTTCTGTAATAATTGTCCACTGAAACACATACTTGCTGTATTGATTTAGCCGAGTCGTCACGTATCTCGCAGAAAAAGTGAGAATTGTTGCGATAATTGCGGCATCTTCATCAAGCCCATTTGCACGTTATGCGATGCTAACGCCAGAGTTCTACAGTCCGCTCGCGTCCAGCTCCAGACCATCGAGGCGGCTGGCGAGGCGTCGAAGCATTTCAGGATCGGCGTCATAGCTAATCCCATGCGTGCTGCCATCGCAATAGGCTGCGATCCAAACGCTGGGATGGGAGCTGCCAAAGCGATCGGAAATACGAACCACATTTGTGTTATCGGAGTCCGGGAGTGGTGGGTCGATATTGTAAATCGCGCTGCCAATAGCAGTTTGTACTCCATATATAATCCGAAAGTTGTCGTTGTTCCATCCTGTACACCAAGTTTCATTGTCGGACGCGAAAGTTCCATTCTCATACTGCCCCGGCGGGGTGAACTTTTCACCGATCATCAACGTCTGGCTGGTACCATCAGTAATTTGTTGAATGGTCACACGACTACGTTCGAAACTAATGCCATCGAGCAAGTCGGGATTCGTAGTAGTTTCCAATACCCAGGGATATGTTGCAGCTGCTGCATAATTCGCCGGGCCTCCGCCAACCTCAGTCTTTCTTGTTCCCGAACTCATGGCATAGTCAGAACGCCCTGCCACAGCAGAAGGTCGCCTGTCTTCCGCGTTGATCATTGACACAGTCACCGGCCAGGGCGTATTCGGACGGCGACTGGGACAATTGATGATCGTGATGGGCTATTCCAAGACGTCGGCCGCACGCTTGAGTTGCCCAAGGGTGGCCGTATTCGGATTGCCGTCGGAACCCAGATCGTGCAGGGCCTGCTGCTCGATAAAGGGCAGGACGTTGTAGATCCAGCCCCCCGGCTGATCCCTCCCAAAGCCCCGGTCGGGGTCGCCCACCCATCCATAGCCCCAGCCCCCCGTGGGGAAATGCCCCTGGGTGTCGTGGGTGTTGAGGCAACCCAACGCCAGTTGCTTGATTTGACTGAGGCACTGGTTGCGGCGAGCCGCTTCGCGGGCCGCTTGGATGGCCGGCAGCAACAGGGCGACCAAGACGCTGATGATAGCGATGACCACGAGCAGCTCTACCAAAGTGAAGCCACGCAGAACATTCCGGCGCCTCCAGCTGTCTGAAACTGAGTGCGTATTCGCGGTCTGCTTCGTGTTGGTATTCGTATTCGTTTTCGAAGTCCGGATCATAACGAGCTATTGCGCAAGATTAAAACGAGGTAGATGGCGATAAAAAGAGGCCCCCGAGAACATCGCCACAGAGACGCAAACAATAGCCGCCGGTTCTGGCACGGTAACCCTCGCGATCAAAAAAGTTGCTCCGCAATTAGATTGCCAATCAGTCAAGTCCTCGGTGCAGAATGGACTGGGCGAATTTCCTCGCTGCCACTCGAGGAAATCACGCCCGTCCAAGTCGCAATCGTCGCGTCATGTACAACAAACCGTAGTCATCGTTGCCTGGTCGGACATGGAGGTTTAAATTTGCTTTGCTTGATCGGGTGATCATTGCCGGGCATATTCACTCGAAACTATTCTCAGTAGGAGTTTGCAGTGACTTGCCCCGCATTAAAGTCGTAAGTCCACTCAGCAAGCACGCCGTCCGAGGCGTCGGTCCCATGCGTGCTACTGCCAAGACATCTTGGACGCAAAACATCCTCGGCGAACAGCCGATCGAGTAGTTGCTCGTTTACGGCGTCATCGCCTTCAAAATCGAAGAATTCGTCGGCACGGCCGAACACAAGATGCTTGGCGGTGATGCTACCGCCGTGCCACGGCATCGATTGGGCCCGAATTACTGCTACAAGTAGCCGATCGGAGTGGACCATCTCGGCAACTGCCGTGGGGGCCGGGTGGACATTCAGCCGGGACCGCGGGCCAGGTCCCACGCAATGGCCACATCCACCAATTCGGCGGAAAGTGGCTGTATAGCGCTGGCCAGGGTCGACGACTCAACGGCAACTGATTGGGCTGTCGCTCGAGGGGTGGCCTCAACACTCTCTAAAAACGACGCTGATATAGCCAACACACCGCCGGTTCCAAACTGCTCCTGCCAAATCCCCAAGTCGTCGCCGTCAACGTTCAGATCGTTGTCCGCATCGCCGTCGGCTTTGGTGGCATTCGGTGCTTGTGTTCCATAGCCGCGTTGCCAAGCCAGGAAATCGCGGCCGTCGACGTCGCCATCGTTGTCGAAATCGGCATTCGGTAGCGCTGGCGTGGTCACCGAGACATTGCTGAAGACAGAGGTGCACAAATTGCCGTTGGAGTGGCTGGCGACGGCCAGACCGACCTTGGTTGTGCTGTTCATCGCGACGGTCTGCGGCGTGCCGATCTGAATCCAGTTGGCTTCCGTCGGCGTGCCGGCGGTGGTGGCATAGTACGCGGTGAAGCTATTGCCGTTGCGGGTCAGCTTGACCCATTTCGGTGCGGTCTGGCCGGTGATTTGGACATAGTCGCAGTTGCCATTGGTGGTGTTACGCCATTGGAAGCTCACACCTGAAGAAGGGGTCAAGACGACATCGGCAAACATCGCTCCCGCGGCGGACGAGTCGCGGAACATGACGCCGGCCTTGGCCCAGGTGTTGGTGTTCTCCACGCTGTCGACGCGGGCGATGATCGAACCGTTGCCGGTTAAGTTTCGCGATGTGAATTGGAACTGATCGGAGGTATTCCAGATGTCGTTGCCGCCGCCGGAAACGGTGTAAAGGCCTAAACCGGGATTGTAGTTGCTCGATCCGGCCGGGCTTGGCGAGCCGATATCATTGGCGTCGGTAAAGATACCGAGATCGATCGGGACATCGCTGACGTTCACGCCGACCGAGCTGACCATGGTATGGCCCTGCGCGTCCGTGATGGCGACGTCGAAACTGTAGTAGCCCACTTGTGAGAACGTAACCGTTGTGTTCTTCGACGCGTTTGTTCCGTTGACTGAGAAACTCGGTGCAGCCGAGCCGGGCGGCTTGTGGGCCACGTGCCAGGTGTAGGTGAGGCCGGCTTCACCACCGTCATCAGTGCCGAGAATACTGAGATCCGCGGTTGCTTCGTAAACGGGGTTGGGAGACGCGGCGGCGACAGTAACGACGAATGGTGCGGTGGACTGGATTTCTCCGTAGATGATCCCACGAGCGCCTGCCCCAATATAGCACCTGCCGTAGACGTTCCTGTCGCCCACGATCGGTCCGACAACACTATACTGATGCTGTGCATCGCTGATGGTGATCCAGGTGGCGCCTCCATCGTCGGAGCGGAAAAAACCCGTTGTGCTGTTGGCAGAGCCCGCGATGTAAATGGCCGGATAATTTTGCCCCGGTGCGGACTTGCCAAATCCCACGCGATAGGCCGTGCTGACCGCGGCGCTGGCCACCCTTGTCCAGGTTGCGCCGTAGTTCGTCGAATGCCAAAGACCATTTCCGGTAGTGCCGATCCAGAGGTCGCCTTCGGCGGCAAAGCTGGCTTCAACGGTTCCCGAAGGAGCCGACGAGTTCATCAGCGTCCAGCTCGCTCCGCCATTGTCGCTGGCGTAGAACCTGGAGCCATCCGAGATATAGAAGCGGTTGGGGTTGACACGGTCCGATACTGGCTCGACGTCGGCGGAACCGCTCCAGGTGGAACTGGTCCAGGCTCCAACTACTGCCGTTCCAAGTGGAATAGGATAGCGCCGCCCCTTCGGGGTCCCAGACAACTCGATTTCCGTCGGCTGACAGTGCCACTGAACGGTCGCTCGCGTTGCCCGCCCCCGTCGGTGTTGATGGAAATCCCGTCCAGGTTACACCATTGTCGCGTGAGTAGGCGATCTTTGGGGAAGCGTCGGCGGTTCGAACGAGGATATTGGGATCGAACTCGGCATAATCGATCCCGCGGCTGGTGCCGGCAAGGATGTTGTAGCTGGATTGAGGCGGATTGGTCAGGCTCGTGAAGCGGTATCCGCCGACGTCGCCCGCCGCGGTAATCAGCGGCGCGCCGGTAGGTGGACTGACCAAGTCGATTTGAACTGTCTCTTCCAGGCCGTAATTGAAGAATCCCCAATGGGTGGGAGCCCCAGTATCGGCGCTGCTCAAGTCGTTGATCTTAACAACGCCACCGCCGTACGCGATCAGCGCTTGATCGGAATTGAACGGGTCGATGACGATCGTGGTCGGCCAGCCGATCCCTGGATCACTTACGTAAGGCTGGGCGGAGTTATCCCATTGGACCTCATCGACCAGGTTGCCGGGATAGGGATCGTCGCTCCCCCGCAAGTCCGTCCACGTGGCGCCGCCGTCAGTTGATTGATAGACATCATCGTGCGCCCACCAGCGGTCAACGGTTGATATCACGATGTGGTTGGGATTCTGAGCATCGACTGATATTCCGCTTAATCCCCCCTGGCTGTTCGTGATGGGGGTGACATTGGTCCAGGCTCCGCTGCTGAGGTTCAGCTTCCAAAGCGCTCCGTTAAACGTGCCATCGGGGTTCCCCGCACCGCCGGGACCGGAGCTGTTGGAGTACGTGATGTACATGTTCCCGATGGAATCCAAGGCATTGCGCAGCGGCATGTGTTCGGAGCTAAGGCCGGGGTTGGCGACCACCTGCCAGGTTGCCCCGGCATCGGTGCTGCGGTAGAGGTTGTCGCCGGTTTGCGATAGTCCGACATAAATCGTTGGCGTGGCTGAGCCGGGCGTACCGCTTTCCTTAACAAACTGCACAAAGTTGAGCCCGACCCCGTTGGGGGTCGTGGTGACAGGAAAGCTGGATACCTGATTCCAGGTCGCGCCGTAATCCGTGCTCTTCCATAGCCCGTTATTGCGGGTGCCCAGGTACAGAATGTTATTCTGATTGGGATCGACCATCAGCCGTTCGCCATTGCCGCGGCCATCCTCGTTGCCTCCCATTTTGAACGGCAGGTCGGTGCGTTGCCAGGTTTCGCCGCGATCGGTGGAGCGAAGGATGCCGGCATTGTTTGGCCACCACCATTGCGTGTAGGCTCCAAGCACAGCGTAGAGCCTGTTGGAATCGCTCGGATCGATGGCAATCCCGTCTACATACGGCCAAAGCGTATCGTTATGAGCAAGGTGGTCCATCAGCGGGGTCCATTTGCCCAGGTCTGAATCAAACCGATAAGCGCCGCCAACATCGGTACGGGCGTACACCAAGTCGGGCACAGTAGGACTATAGACGAGCCCTGTGACGTATCCGCCACCGCCGATTGGCACGTTCTGCCAGTTATAGGCCTGGGAGGCGAGAAGTCGACGATCCTCGAGCGGTTCGATGGTTAAACGGCGCGCGAATCCAGCATGATGACGAGAAGCTTGCTGACCGAACATAGTCATGATGTTGTTATCTTAAAGAACTGTGCGTGCTTGGATGGTACATGCAGATCCGCTAATACCCAAATAATTAGGCAATCAATCGCCCATTTTAAGTGCTGCACTTTCTGAAAAAAATAGCGTCAGGCCGCTTGAGAATTTCCAAGAACTTGAGGCGAAAACTGAGCTTTTCCGACCGGCGATCGTCTACATGGCGTAGCGGGCTCTCTAGCCACAACGGAAAAATATTTCAATGCCGCAGTGCGAGTACTGATCTAGTCGTCTCGAATTAGTTCTCCCAAATTAGTCGGTGTGTCCTTGGTCAGTTGATCCCGCTCAAGTCGACTACTTCGTTCGGACCGGCCTCTCCACCCTTTGTGCCTAGACTGTTAAATAGGTCAATTGGTACGTCATAGCTAATCGAGCGGACCGACCCATCGGCAAACACGCAATTGATGCCTGCCGAATGCGCCGAGCCGAACATGTAGGTCTGGCTATACAGCGCACTATTGGTTGTGCAGAGCGTCCTCCAAACCGCGTCGCTGAGGGGCTGCGCCATCGTGGATCGCATGGTGTCCGGATCCCAGCCGTCAAGCCAGCCGCGATCGTCGGATGGATCGTCCCCGTGCCCATCATAGTGTTGCTGAAAAACGTATTTCTCTCCGATCACCATGGTGTTGGATGTGCCATCGGTAATCTGGCCCATTCTCGTGGGGTCCGGTACTCCGCTAAGAAATGCCCCCGGGGCCGGATCGGGTCCACAGCTGGCAGGGTCCACGCCGTCACGTTTCCAAGGCGAGCGGACAATCACACCATCAAACACGCCAAAATCTTTGCCCCAGGCGTACCCTCCCCCGTTGGGGCTCCAAAAGGAATTCTCAACCCGTTTGCAGTTTTCGAAATCGCGGCTGGCAACGTACATGGCTGTTGAATTACCTGACCCCAGCGTGGCAGGTTGAGCTCCGGCGTAGTCCATCAGGTAACTTGGCCCCCAAAAGCTATCGTGCAGGGTGGGGCTACGGCGCGACGGACAGTTGTAAAGTGACACCGGCGTGTTCTGAATGACATTGGTATTTCCAATATCATGCAACGCTCCTTGTTCCAGATAAGGAAGAATCTGGTAGGCCCAACTCAGACCCTGCTTCTTCCCGACCCAGGCTTTGCCGTTCTCCGCGTAGCACTCGACACGATCGCCGAAGGAGGCCCCGCCCGTCGGGAACTCGCGGCGGGCCGATTCATAGTTGAGCATCGACAATCCCATGTTCTTGAGATTGTTCTTGCACTGAGAGCGGCGGGCCGCCTCGCGCGCCGCCTGAATCGCGGGAAGCAGCAGAGCCACCAATACTCCAATGATGGCGATCACCACCAAAAGCTCTACGAGCGTAAATGCGCGCCTCATCGCGACATCCTCCAATCCTCGCCTCATTGACCTGGAACATCCGCGGCGCGGCTCTTTGTGCAAAGCCATGCCACGCTGTCTATGCTCTCATTGACAAAACGCAACACCTATAAGTAGCGTCGGCGTACGACAAGTAGCAGTCCCGACATCGCCGCCAACAGCAGGCTGGCCGGTTCGGGGACCGCGGCGAACGTAGCCAGCGCCGCGCCTGCGCCATAGTTAGCCTGCCAAGCTGTCAGGTCTTCACTGCTAAGCGGCGTGGGTGATTCACCCCGCTGCCAGGCGAGAAAATCTTGACCATCGACGTCACCGTCCTCGTCGAAATCTCCAAGTCCGATCGTTGGAGGAAAGAACTCCAGTTGGAAGTTGTCAACGAGGATGACGTTGTCTGCGTCATTGCCAAAGCCACCGGGGCTGTCGAAGGGATAGAAGCCATACTGGAAGACCGCCTCGTCATTGAAAACCGGCTCCGTGAAATAGCTTACGCCGTCCGTATCGGGAACGGTGGGCGCCGAGCCCGAGGCGAGATTCCACTCGACATGCACCCAGCCATCGGCCTGCCCCAAGTTGGTGGAGAAGTTTGACGACCAGAGATTGTAACCATCCTCCATATCGCCATCGCCGTTAAGATCGACCCCGTAGGTGGCTTCGTAGTCGAATTTGTAGAGCGTGATATTGCCAGCGACACCTTCATCTCCACCTGGGACGACACCCTCGATGTTAATATCAAACGACACGACATAATTGGCAGGGTTCTTCCGCCGGGCTGCCCTCCCCCCGCACCAAAACCCTCGCCATTCCACCCTAGGAAACCGCCCTGGCCGTAGTACCAATAGCTCGTAATTGCCGATGAGTCCAAAGTGATGCGGTAACTCTGGACACCAGTGAAGGCCACTTCGTCAGTAATCTCTTTGACGACATTCAAGCTGGTTGCCTCATCGCCGTCGCCAAAATAAGCCCATCCGCCAGGGAACCCGCCACCACCGTCGTTGTTCGCACCATTATCAATCACTCCTGGCAAAGGCCCTTCGAAGTCCTCCAGAAATGCCACTTGGCCTCGAGCAGAAGTTGTAAATAACAGCACAGCAAACGCGAAATGCAACACTGAACAGCATCGTGAGAAGTTCATCCTTCTAGTCCCTTTTAATTATTTGATGAGGAGTCGAAATATCGATAATTTGAGTGCTGCCCCACACTCGCGGTTCCACGTGGTCGGGAAACCTCCCTGTTCGTGAAACCCTTATTCGCATGCCGGCTTGTGCTTCCTAGCAAACTTCAGGCAATCTGGCTCCGACTATGCCAGACGTCGACGCGACAGAATAGCCAAGCCGGAAAGACCGGCCATTAGTAGCGTAGCAGGCTCGGGAATGTCAGTAGTTCGAAGGTTGTCAAGATACATCGTATTGTTTGTGCCACTATTACTGCCACCGCCAACCTGAAATACGACATTCGTCGGGTTAGCGAGGGATCAGATGCTCCTGCACATCGACGGAAGTCGAGGGCAGATGCACCACGCCTTCGAGGCGATTCGGCGTTCCTGAGGCGCGAAGTGATTTCAGCACGGCACGCAGGTCGTCGGATTGGCCGGGTCGCGCCGCAAAGCGCTCCGCGCCGAGACGCTTGAACGCGGCGCCGGGCTCGACCAGGACGCAGCGAGCGCCGCCTTCCCGCAAGCCCGCGAGGAGTTCGTCAGTCAGCCTGTCCGCGCGGCCGAGCACGAGCCACAAGCCCTGCAATGCGGCGAGATCGCGCGGGATTTCGCTGCGGGTCCAGGTGGGCGCGAAGAACCAGTCTTCGATCGCACGCGGCGCAGGCGCGCTGGCGACGCCGGCCGCGCCACCCGCCGCCATGGGTTGCTGCGTCACGGCCTCCACCCAGTGCCGCTTGCGCTCGAACGGATAAGTGGGCAAGGGCACGCGGCGCGGCCGTCCGTGGGGATGCAGGCCTTCCCAGTCGATCGCCACGCCGGCGATCCACAGGGCGGCCGTCGCATCGTGCAGGGCCAGGCTCTCGCTGCGCCGGTCGCCGTGTCGCGGCATGCTGGCCGCCACGCGGCGCGCACCTTCGGCGCCGAGCCCGAGTCGGGCGAGCGTTGACAGCGTCTGCGCCGGACCCACCTCGAGGAAATGCATCGCCGGGTCCGCCCCCAGCAGGCGCACGCCGTCGGCGAAGCGCACGGCCTGCCGCAGGTGTCGCGCGTAGTACTCGGGCGAGGTGGCCTGCTCGGCCGTGATCCAGGTGCCGGTGAGGTTGGAGACGTACGGGATCGCGGGCGGCGAGAGCGTCACGTTCGCGAACGCCTCGATGAAGGGCGCCAGGGCCGGGTCCATCATCGACGAATGGAAGGCATGCGAGGTGTGCAGTGCCCGGGCCTCGACGTTTCGTGCCTTCAGCCGCTCGATCGTCGCCGCCACCGCTTCGGCGCGGCCGGACACGGTGCACAGCCCCGGCGCGTTGATGCCGGCAATCTCGACACCGTCGGCGAGATGCGGCGCGAGTCGTCGGCCGAGAGGTGCACGGCGGCCATCGTGCCGGCCGGCAGGGCCTGCATCAGCCGGCCGCGGGTGGCGACCAGCCGCAGCGCATCGGGCAGCGAGAACACGCCCGCCAGGTGAGCCGCGACGTATTCGCCGATGCTGTGCCCGATCATCGCCGCGGGCCGAACGCCCCGGCTCATCCACAACGTCGCCAGCGCGTACTCGGTGACGAACAGCGCGGGCTGGGTCAACCGCGTCTCGTGGATCGCGTCCGACTCCTGGCGCAGCATCGGCTCGCGCAGGTCGAGGCCGAGCAGCGGCTGCAAGAGCGCCGCGCAGCGGTCCACGACATCGCGATAAACAGGCTCGCTTCGGTACAGCTGCGCCCCCATGCCGGGCGACTGGCTGCCCTGGCCGCTGAACATGAACGCGACCGGCCGCGCCGCGCCTTCGTGCAGCCCGTTGAGCACCGGCGCACGTCGCGGCGCGCGCAAGGCGGCCATGGCTTGCGCGGCATCCTGCGCGACCACGGCGCGCCGATGCGCGAAGGCGACCCGGCCGGCCTGCAGCGTCCATTCCACATCGGCAAGCGACTGCTGCGGATGCGCGGCCAGGTGATCGGCGAGCGCCGCCGTGGCGGTGTCCAGCGCACTCGCCGTGCGGGCGGACAGCACGAGCAGATGCGCGTCGCGCGAGGCCGCGGTCGGCTCGCGCTCAGGCGCCTCCTCGAGCACGACGTGCGCATTCGTGCCGCCGATGCCGAACGAGCTGACGCCGGCGCGGCGCGGCGCGGACTGCTCGGGCCAGGGCCGGCCCTCGCGGCTTGCGACGAAGGGACTGCGTGGCAGGTCGAGCTGCGGGTTCGGCTCCTGGAAGTTGACCAGCGGCGGAATGTGCCGATGCTCGAGCGCCAGCGCCGCCTTGATGAGACCCGCCACGCCGGCGGCCGCATCGAGGTGGCCGATGTTGGCCTTCAGCGAGCCGATCTGGCAGAAGCCGACATCCGGTGTCTGGGCGCGGAACGCCTGCGTGAGCGCCGCGATCTCGATCGGGTCGCCCAGCGGCGTGCCGGTGCCGTGCGCCTCGACGTAGCCGATGCTCGCGCGGATCGACGCCCGCCAGGGCCTGCGCGGTGGCGATCACCTCCACCTGGCCATCGATGCTCGGTGCGGTGTAGCCCGCCTTGCCCGCGCCGTCGTTGTTGATGGCCGCGCCGCTGATGACGGCGTGGATGGTGTCGCTGTCGGCCAGCGCGTCGGCCAGCCGCTTGAGCACGACGATGCCCGCGCCGGCGCTGGGCCGGGTGCCCTTGGCGGCCGCATCGAAGGGGCGGCAGTGCCCGTCGGGCGAGAGAATCATCCCTTCCTGGTACAGGTAGCCGGTGCGCTGCGGAAAGGCGAGCGAGACGCCGCCGGCGAGCGCCATGTCGCATTCGCCGCCCTGCAGCGCACGACAGGCCAACTGCACGGCGACCAGCGAGGTCGAGCACGCCGTCTGCACCGTGATGCTCGGCCCTCGCAGGTCGAGCTTGTACGACACCCGGGTGCACAGGAAGTCCTTGTCGTTGCCGAGCATGATCTGATAGCCGCCCACCGACGCGGCGAGGTCCGGATCGCGCAGGATCTGCGACAGCAGGTAGGTGTTGATGCTCGCGCCGGCGTAGACGCCGACGGTGCCCGGCGTGGCGCCCGCGGCATAGCCGGCGTGCTCCAGCGCCTCCCATGCGCACTCGAGGAACACGCGCTGCTGCGGATCGATGATCTGCGCCTCGCGCGGGCTGATCCCGAAGAACGCGGCATCGAAATGATCGGGATGCTCGATCACGGTGCCGCGACGCACGTAGCGCGGGTCGGCGCGCAATGCACCGGGCACGCCGGCCGCGTCGAGTTCGGCGTCGGTGAAGTCGACCAGCGATTCCACCCCGTCGCGGATGTTGCGCCAGAAGTCGTCCAGGCTGCGCGCATCCGGGAACCGGCCGGCCATGCCGACGATGGCGATCGCCTTGTCCTTATCCAACGGCTTGTCTCCTGATGCGGTCCTGCGCGCGGCGCAGCGCCTGGTCGTTGCCGGCCGCGGCGGACAGCCGGTCGGCCTGGCCCGCAATGGTGGTGCGCTGGAAGAGTTCGACCAGCGCGAAGTCGGCGCTGAACTCGCGCTTGAGCGCGGCATGCAGCTTCACGAGCAGCAGCGAGTGGCCTCCGACGTCGAAGAAGTTGTCGTGCAGGCCGACGCGTTCGATGCGCAGGGTGTCGCGCCAGATGGCGGCCACCCTGCGCTGCAGCGGGGTCATCAGCAGCTCCGCCCCAGGTGCCGCGACCTGCGCGGCGGCGGCCTGCGGCCGCGGCAGCGCCTTGCGGTCGATCTTGCCGTTGGGGGTGAGCGGCAGTGTCTCCAGCTCCACGAATGTGCCGGGCACCATGTATTCGGGCAGCTTCGCGCGCAGCGTGCCCTTGGCGGCCTCGGCGTCGAGGCGCTGCCCCGGTTCGCATACCACGTAGCCGACGAGCCGCTGGTCGCCCGGCGTGTCCTCGCGCACGACGACGACGCACTGCCTGAGGCCGGCGTGCGTGGCGAGCACCGCCTCGATCTCGCCGAGTTCGATGCGGTAGCCGCGCACCTTGACCTGGTGGTCGCGCCGGCCGATGAACTCGAGTTCGCCGTCGCCGCGCCAGCGTGCGACGTCGCCGGTTCGGTAGACGCGCTCGACCGGCCATCGGGCAAGGTGATCGGGACGAACTTCTCCGCGTTGAGCTCGGGACGGCCGCGGTAGCCGCGGGCCACGCCTTCGCCGCCGATGCACAGCTCGCCCGGCACGCCGATGGGCGCGGGCTGGCCGGAGGCTTCCAGCACATACACGCGGGTGTTGGCGATCGGATGCCCGATGCCGATGGGCCTGGCGGCATCGACCACGCGGCTCACCGTCGACCAGATCGTCGTCTCGGTCGGCCCGTACATGTTCCACAGCTCGCCCACGCGCTCGAGCAGCGCGCCGCCAGGTCGCGCGGCAGCGCCTCGCCGCCGCACAGCGCCTTCAGCCCGGGCCGACCGGTCCAGCCGGCCTCGAGCAGCAGGCGCCAGGTGGCGGGCGTGGCCTGCAGCAGCGTCACCTCGTGACGGGCCATCATCTCGATCAGGCGCTCGCCGTCGAGCACGTCGGTGCGAGAAGCAACCACGATGCGCGCGCCCACGCTCAGCGGCAGCCACATCTCCAGGCCGGCGATGTCGAACGACAGCGTCGTCACGGCCAGCAGCACGTCGCCGGCCGTCAGCCCGGGCTCGCGGCGCATCGCCTCGAGGAAGGCGACGACGTTGCGATGCTCGACCTCGACGCCCTTGGGCCGGCCGGTGGAGCCCGAGGTGTAGATGACGTAGGCGCGGTCTTCGGGGTGCACCTGCACAGCGGGCGGCGTGTCGGGCATCTGCGCGAGCTCAGCGACCGCCTCGTCCAGCGCGACCAGCGGTGCGTCGACACCGGCCAGCAGCGGCGCAAAGCGGGCCAGCGCGATGCTGCAGGCCACACCCGCGTCCTCCAGCGTATAGCGCAGACGGTCGGCCGGATGCGTGGGATCGAGCGGGACGTAGGCGGCTCCTGCCTTGAGCACGGCGGCCAGCGCGACGGGCATGTCTTCGCTGCGATCGACGCACACGGCCACGAGCGCGCCGGGCGTCACGCCGCGGCGCACGAGCAGGTGGGCGAGCCGGTTGGCGCGGCGATCGAGTTCGCCATAGCTGAGCGTGGCGGCCCCGGCCGTGACCGCAGGCGCATCGGGCATCGTGCGCGCCGTGGCCTCGAGCAGGTGGTGCACGCAGCGCGCGCGGTCGTGCTCGACGGTCGTCTCGTTCCATCGTCCCAGCAGCAGGTCGAGGTCTTCGTCGGCCAGCAGCGGCAGTGCCCCCACCCGCGTGCTCGCATCCTTCGCCACCGCGTCGAGCAGGCGTTCGAAGTGCGCATGCAGGCGCTCGATGGTGCGGGTGTCGAAGAGGTCGGTCGCGTACTCGTACAGCACCGTGATGCCGCGCTCGTGTTCAGTGAGCTCGAGGATCAGGTCGAATCGTGCGACGCCCGCGTCGAGCACCAGCGGCTTGAACTCGAGGCCGGCCGGCGGCGTGAAGTGGGTCGGGAAAGACAGCAGCGTGAACAGCACCTGGAAGATGGGTGCGTGGCTCGCATTGCGTTCGGGCTGCAGCGCCTCGACCAGCACGTCGAAAGGCAGGTCGCGGTGCTCGATCGCGTCCAAGCGTCGTCTGCTTCACCTGGGCGAGGAAATCGGCGAAGGTCGGGTTGCCCTGAAGGCGCCCGCGCAGGACGATGTTGTTGATGAGGCAGCCGACCATCGGCTCGAAGTCCGGCAGGCTCCGGTTGGCCACCGGAGAGCCGACGACGATGTCCTCCTGGCCCGAATAGCGGTGCAGGAGCACCTGCCAGGCCGCGAGCAGCAACATGTACAGGGTGACGTCGTGGCGACGGGATTGCGCCTTGAGCGCCTCCAGCAGCGGCACGTCGAGGTCCCGGCGCAGCCGCCCCCCGCGGAACGACTGCACGGGCGGACGCGGATGGTCGGTGGGCAGCTCCAGCACGCCGGGCGCATCGGCAAGTTGCTGCTTCCAGTAGGCCAGGTGCGGCGCCATGCGGCCTTCGTGCAGGTACTCGCGCTCCCATGCGGCGTGGTCGGCGTTCTGCACTGTCAGCGGCGTCCAGGCCGGCGCCTTGCCGGCGCACACGGCCTCGTAGGCCTGCCACAGCTCGCGCAGCACGATCATCAGCGACCAGCCGTCCGCGGCGATGTGGTGCACGCTGACCGACAGCACGTGGTGGTCCGGCGCCATGCGGATCAGCTTCCACGCGCTCATCGGGCCGGCCGCGAGATCGAACGGCTTCTTCAGGTGCTCCTCGGCGAGCCGCAGCGCCTCGGCATCGCGTCCGGCCTGCGCCGCGCGCGTCGAAAGGTCGACGCGCTCGAGCCGGGTCGGCGGCACATCGGCGACGTCCGCCATCGGCACGCCGTCGACCTCGACGAAGCGCGTGCGCAGCGACTCGTGGCGCGCCGCGACCGCCTCGAGCGCACGCTGCAGTGCGCCGTCGTCGAGCACGCCGCGCAGGTCGAGGCCGACGCCGATGTTGTAGTGCGAGCGGCCCGGGTCGATGCGGTCGAGGAACCACAGCCGCTGCTGTGCCGACGACACCGGCAGCGGGACGTCGCGCGGCAGCACGCGCACCTCCGGGTGTCCCGTGGCCGTCGCCGGGGACGGCTGCCGGCGCAAGGCCTGCACGAGCGCGTCGCGATGTGCACCGATGCGTGCCTTCAGCGCATCGTCGAGCGCACCCTTCGGGGCATTCACCCGCAGCTTGTCGCCGTCGAGCGCGAGGCGGATGTCCTTGCCGGCCAGATCCGCGAGCAGTTCGGCTGCCGGGTCCTGCGGTGCCGCCTGCACGGCCAGCGAGGCCAGTTCATGCAGCTTCACGTCGGGATCGCGCACGACGGCGCGCACCAGGTCGAGGTAGGCCGTCGCGAAGCGGCGCACTGTGGATTCGTCGAACAGGTCGGTGCTGTACTTGAAGACCGCATGGAAGACTCCGTGCTGCTCGAGCATCTGCAGCGCCAGGTCGAACTGGCCTTCCTGCTGGTCCAGCGCAAAGGGCGCGAGCCGCAGCCCGCCGAACTCGACGCTAGCATCGCCCGTGCCCACGAGCAGTTGCTCGAGTTCGCGGAACCGGTCGAAGCGCTGCAGCGCGAAGAAGGTGTCGAACAGCGGCGAGCGGTTGCGCTCGCGCTCGGGCTGCAGCCGCTGCACCAGCAGCGGAAGCGGGTAGTCCTGGGCGTCGAGGGCGCCGAGCACGGTCTCGCGCAGCTGCGCGACGAGGTCCCGAAAACGCATGGTCGACGCCAGGCGGCTGCGCAGCGGCACCGAGTTGACGAAGTCGCCGACCACGTCCATGAATTCGGCCTTGCTGCGCGAGAACGTGGGCGTGCCGACGATGACGTCGTCGTTGCCCGTCAGCGCGTGCAGGAAGGCGTGGAAGGTGGCCAGCAGCACGACGAAAGGAGTGGCGCTCTGGGCGCGTGCCAGGTCGCGCAGCGCGGCGCTGGCCTCGGCATCGATCGACAGCGCCAGCGACGCGCCGCGGAAGCTCGACAGCGCGGGCCTCGGCCGGTCGGAGGGCAGGACCAGCGCGGCGCGCGGCGCGGCGAGCTTGCCGCGCCAGTAGGCCCACAGCCGTTCGCCTTCGGCGCCTTCCAGGGTTTGCGCCTGCCAGGCCGCGTAGTCCGCATAGCTGGCGATCGGACGCCCGAGTGCCGCCGCGGGGCCGCCGGTCGCCTCGGCGTGCAGCCTGCGCAGTTCGTCGATCAGCAGCAGCAGCGACCAGCCGTCGGCTGCGATGTGGTGCACGGTCAGCAGCAGCACGTGGTCCTCGGGGCCGCGCCTGAAGAGCGCGGCGCGGAAGACCGGGCCACGCTCCAGGTCGAAGGGCCGCGCATACTCGACCTGCACTGCCCTTCGCAGCGCAGCATCCTCGACTCCGGGGACCTCGTGGATCGCGAAATCCACCGCAACATCGCCCCGGATCCGCTGCACGGGCGCCGTGCCGTCGAACTCGTACACCGTGCGCAGCACGGCGTGCCGGTCGACCAGCGCCTGCAGGGCATGGCGCAGCGCCGAAGGATCTGCGCGCGAGACGACGCGCGCGGCAAAGGCGACGTGGTAGGCCGCGCTGCCGGGTGCCTGTTGGTGCATGAACCACAGCGATCGCTGGCTGAACGACAGCGGCTGCGTGAATTCGCGCGCGGCGGCCTGAACACGCAGCCACGCGATGACTTCGCCGCGGCGCGCCGCGAGTTCGCTGCGTTGCTGCGGGCCGAGCATGCCCTTCGGGGCACGAAAACGCAGCCGGTCGCCCTCGACCCAAAGCTCGATGCCTTGGTCGCCGAGCGTTTCCAGCCACTGGCCCGTGTTCATAGCGAGCCCTCGTCGAAGGCGCCGTGGTCCACCCCGGCGGCCTCGGCCTCGGCCGCGGGCGAGGCGAGATCGAGCCCCGCGAGCACATGCTGCGCGAGCTCCTCCACGCTCGGGCCTTGCAGAAAATGGATCATCGGCAATACCAGCCGCAAGTCGGCCTCGATTCGGTTCTTCAATTGCACAGCCATCAGAGAGTCGAAGCCCAGCGACGCCAGGGGCGCAGCCGACGGTAGCGTATCGGCAGAAAGACCCAGCACCAGGGCAGCCTCCCCCCTCAGATAGGTGGCAATCCGCTCGGGGCGTGACATTTCTGGCACTTCGCGCAAGGCCGCGAGGCTCAAGCGGTTGCCGTGGGCATCGCCCTGGATGGCGGCAGCGTCCGTCAGGCCACCCAGGAACGGATCGGCGGCGAGTGCCGGATGCGTGCGTGCGAGCTCTGCCCAGTCGATCGGCATGACAGCGGCGCGCGTGTCGCCGGCCGCCAGCAATTCGGCCAGGGCGGCCAGGCCCTGCGCGGTCGAGATCGTGCCGACACCTCTGAGCATGTCTGCGCTGGCGGTCTGGCCGCTCTCGACGGCCATGCCCACCTCGCCCCAGGTGCCCCAGTCGACGCTCAGCGCCGCCAAGCCGCGCGCGCGGCGATGGTGCGCCAGCGCGTCGAGGAAGGCGTTGCCTGCCGCATAGGCGCCGAGCAATGGCGAGGCCAGCAGCACCGACGAGGACGAGCAGGTCATGAAGACGTCCAGCGGCTCGCCCTCGAACAGGCGATGCAGCCGCCAGGCGCCGTCGACTTTGGCGGCGACGGCTTCCCTCAAGCCCTGCACCGTCTGCGATTCGAGCGGTTCGAAGCGCAGCACGCCGGCGGCGTGGAAGACTCCGCGTACCTGCGGCTCTCCGCGCCCGCGACGCGCTGCCAGCAGCGCTTCGAGCGGACCTTCGGCCGCCACGTCCAGCGCCGCTGTTTCCACGCGGGCGCCCTGCGCCTCCAGCGCCGCCACCGCAGCGGCCCGCCGCGCCGCGGCGCTGCCTGCTTCGAGCTCGAGCCATTGCTCGCGTGCCGGCAACGGCGTGCGGCCCAGCAGAAGCAGATGGCGTGCGCCGCGCTCGACGAGCCAGCCGGCGATCGCAAGGCCGATTCCACCGAGCCCCCCGGTGACGAGGTAGGTCGAGTCATCGCGCACGGCGAACGGCAGCTGGTCTCCGTGTCGTGCGGGACGCCGATCGAGCCGCGCGGCGAAGCGCCGGCCGAACCGAAAGGCCAACTGGTCCTCGGCATCGGGATGCAAGACCTCGCGCGCGACCTGGCGCGCCGATTCGTCGGGCGATGCCTGTGGCGCAAGGTCGATCAGGCCACCCCAGAGGTCGGGATGCTCGGCACTGAGCGAGCGGCCCAGGCCCCACGCGGCCGCGGACCATGGCGAGTCGCAGGCGCCGTCTGTGCCCGCCGCCTGTGCGCCGCGAGTGCAGATCCACAGGCGCGGGTGCGCGCGCACCGATGCGCCGCGCAATGCATGCAACAGGTGCAGCAGGCTTTCGGTCCCGGCGAGGCGCTCATGCGGGCCGGCGTCCAGGCTCCAGAGATGGACGACGGCCGCGGCCGCGCCGACAACCTCGACGAGCCGGCGGTAGTCGCCTGCCTCGCCCGGCCGCAACGTCGCGTGGTCACCGTCGATCGAGAATTGCGTGCCGGGCGTGACGAGCAGCGTGCGCGCGTCGGCGCCTTCGCGTGCGGCGGCGATGCATTCGCCGACGCCGGCGCGGTCGGCAAAGACGATCCAGGGCCCGGCCCCTGCCGCCCGCGGGCCGGGCGGTGCATCGGAGGCAGGCCTGTCCTGCCAGGCCACGCGGTAGAACCAGTCCGGCGGCGCGCCGAGCAGGTCCGCCTGCGACCGTTCGTCGAGGTACCACAGCCGCGCGCCCAAGGTCTCGCTGACCAGCGCACCCGTCTCGTCATAGACCCGCAGATCGCCAAGGACGACTCGCGCGCCGGGCTCCGCGGCCGGCGCGCGCGTGGCATGCGTCCACAGCGTCGAGCCGGCCGGTGAGCGGTGGAAACGCACCTCGGCCACTCCGCCGCCGACGAAAGCACCCGAGGTCGCCGCGCCGTCGCCTTGGAGCGGCACGGTCGCGACCAGCGGATGACCGCAGGCATCCGACACGGCGGGATGGAACCGGTAGCGGCCGGTGTCGGCGGCCACGCCGGGCGCCACTGCGATGCGACCGACAGCCTCGCCGTCGCCGATCCACAGTGCCTCCACGCCCTGGAAGTCCGGGCCCCACTGGTTTCCCTTGCGCGCGAGCGCGAGATAGAAGTCGGTGCCGCTCATCGTGTCGCCGCATCGCTGCCGTGCGGCCTCGAGCATGCTCGCGGCCGCGTCTGTCCCATCCGGTGACTCGATCGCGCGCAGCGTCGCCGCAGCGTGCTGGGTCCATGCGGTGCCGGTGCTGCCGGCCGGACGGCTGTGCACCGCGAAGCGGGCGGTGCCGTCCAGCAGCGTCAGGCTGGCCTGCAGTTCCCGGCGGTCGCCCTCGTTCAGGACGATGGGCTTGAGGTTCTCGATGTCGCGCACCGACAGCGAGCCCTGGGACAGCACCTCGTGCCCCGCAGCCAGCGCCATCTCGATGTACGCCGTGGCGGGCACGATGGCCACGCCCTGGACGCGGTGATCGGCCAGCCAGGGATGGCTGTCCAGCGCCAGCTCGCAAGCCCAGGTGAAGGTGCCGGCGGAGGCGGCGAGTTCGCGCCGCTCGCCGAGCAGCGGGTGGCCGCGCGCGGGCGAGGTCGAGGGCTGCGCCGCGGACGCGGCGATCCAATGGCGCTCGCGCTGGAAGGGGTATGTGGGAAGCGCGACGTGCCGGCCCTCGCGCAGGCCCTCGACGGCGTCCCAGCGGATCGCGGCACCGCGTGCGTAGACTGCGGCGAGCGCGGTCGCCATCTCGTGCCGATCGTCGCGTCCGCGCCGCAACGAGGCCACGGAGGTCCACGGCGCATCGGGCACCGCACGCGCCGCCAGGCCGAGCAGCGTCGGGTGCGGGCCGATCTCCACCAGCAACTGCACGCCGGACGCTCGCAGCGTCTCGATGCAGGCGGCGAAGCGCACGGGCTCGCGGGCATGGCGGGCCCAATAGCCCGCGTCGGGACCGCTCCCCGCGGGAAAGAGCGCGCCGCTCAGGTTCGACACGAGCGCGGTGTGCGGGGCCGCATGCGCAATCCCCCCCGCATGCGCCGTCAGCGGCGCGAGCATCGGCTCAAGGCGCGCGGAGTGGAAGGCGTGCGAGACCTCCAGGCGCTGGCCGCGCAGGCCTTCGGCGGACAACGCAGACAGCACCTCGTCGAGGACCTCGGCATCGCCGGAGATCACGGTCTCCTCGGGCCCGTTGACCGCAGCGATCGACACGCGCGAGTGGAGGCCGGCGATGCGAGCGGACCACGCGGTTCTCGGGCGCGAAGACGGCTGCCATGGCGCCGCCGCTGGGGAGCGCCTGCATGAGTCGCCCGCGTTCGGCGATCAGCGACAGCGCATCTTCCAGGCTGAACACACCCGCCACGCAGGCCGCGACGATTTCGCCCACGCTGTGCCCGGCGACCACCGAGGGCACGACACCCCACGACCGCCACAACTGCGCGAGCGCGTACTCGAGCGCGAACAGCGCCGGCTGCGTGTAGGCCGTCTCGCCGAGCAGTGGCGCATCGCCCTCGGCCGGGAACATCACCTCCAGCAGGGGCCGCTGCAGGCGCGGCGCGAGCACGGCCGCGGCGCGCTCGAGCGCGTCGCGGAACACAGGCTCGCTGCGGTACAGGGCCTGGCCCATGCCGGCGTACTGCGCGCCCTGGCCGGTGAACAGGAAGCCGATCTTCAGCCGTTCGCCAGGACGCGACGTGCCCATGCTCGCGTGCGCGATCGAGGAGCCGGCAGCGAAGGCGTGCAGTTCGCGCGCCAGTTGCGCGCCCGATTCGGCGACCAGGCCGAGCCGGTGCGTGAGGTGGGCCCGGCCTGTGGCCAGGGTGGCCGCCACGTCGGCGAGCACCGGCGCGTCGTGTGCCTGCAGCCTGGCGGCCAACCGTGCGGCCGACTCGCGCAGCGCCGCCTCGCTGCGTGCCGACAAGGGGACGACCATGGGCGCATCGGGCGCGGTGGGCGCATCGGGCGCGGCAACTGCACGGGCCGTCACGGCCGGCGCCTCCTCGAGCACCACATGGGCGTTGGTGCCGCTGAAGCCGAACGAGCTCACGCCCCCCCGGCGAGGGCGCTCGCCGCGCGGCCACGGCACCGCCGACACAGGCACGCGCAGCGGCAGCGAGGCCCAGTCAATGCGTGGATTGGGTTCGGAGAAATGCAGCGACGGCGCAATCGTCTCGTGGCGCAGGCACATCACGACCTTGAGCAGCCCCGCCAGTCCCGAGGCCGCCTCGGTGTGGCCCAGGTTGGTCTTGACCGAGCCGATCCACAGCGGGCGCTGCGGGTCCCGGCCCTCGCCCATCACGGCGCCGAGCGCCTCGGCTTCGATGGGGTCTCCCAGCGAGGTGCCGGTGCCGTGCGCCTCCACGTAGTCGATGTCGGCGGGCGCGAGCCGCGCGTTGGCGAGCGCGGTGCGCAGGACGGCCTGCTGCGCCGGCCCGTTGGGCACGGTGAGTCCGCTGCTGCGGCCGTCCGCATTGACCGCCGAGCCACGAATCACCGCGAGCACAGGGTCGCCGGCGGCTTGCGCATCGGCGAGCCGCTTCAGCGCGATCACGGCACAGCCTTCGGCGCGCACGAAGCCGTCGGCCGCCGCGTCGAAGGTCTTGCAGGCGCCGTCGGGCGCCATCATTCCCCACTTGGAGAACAGCACCATCGCATCGGGCGAGAGGATCACGTTCACGCCGCCGGCGAGCGCGAGATCGCTCTCGCCGGTGCGCAGGCTCTGGCAGGCGAGATGCACGCCAACCAGCGAGGACGAGCATGCCGTGTCCACCGCCACGCAGGGCCCCTGGAAGCCGAAGGTGAAGGCGATGCGCCCGGCCGCCGCGTTGAGGGCGTTGCCGGTGGCCGAGTAGACGTCGGAGTGCTCGGGGCCGCCGCGTCGCACGAGTTGTCCGTAGTCGCTGGTCGTGATGCCCACGAAGACGCCGGCAGCCATGCCGGCCAGGCCGTCGGTGGGCAGTCCGGCGCTTTCCAGCGCTTCGGTGGCGGTCTCCAGCAGCAGCCGCTGCTGCGGGTCGAGCGTGGCCGCCTCGCGCGGCGAGATGCCGAAGAACTGCGGATCGAAGCGGTCCACCTGAGACAGGAAGCCGCCGCGGCGCGTCACCATCTTGCCCGGCGCGGCAGGATCGGGGTCATACAGGGCGTCGGCATCCCAGCGGTCGGACGGCACCGTGTCCACCGCGTCGACGCCGTCGCGCACCACGCGCCACAGCGCTTCGGGATCCTCCACGCCGCCCGGGTAGCGGCAGCCCGCGCCGATGATCGCGATGGGCGCGTGCGTGGCGGCCTCGGCAGCTTGCAGACGGGCCTGCAGCCGCTCGATGGCGGCCAGGGATTCCTGCAGGAGGTTGCGGCGTTCGGTCATGCAGCTTCTCGAAGGGTCAGGTGCGGCGCGAGCAGCCACGCGCCAGCCGCCGCGCCGGCGACGACGACGAGTCCGGCAAGCTCGGTCCAGTGGGCCAGGTGCCGGCCCAGCGACAGCGAGAAGGCCAGGGCGATGGGCAGCTGCAGGCTGGTCAGCGGCGCCCCCAGCGACACCGGAACCGATGACGCGAACTTGTCCAGCGCGAACAGCGCCAGCCAGCCCAGCAGGCCGATGGCCACCATCAGCAGCAGGTCGTGAAACTCCGGCGTGACCCACACCCGTGGCATGAGCGGCGTGAGCGCCAGGAACACGCCCAGCGCCGTGTAGAAGAGGTTCACGCGGGTGCCGTCGTCGCGCAGCCAGCGCGTCATGACGACGTAGAGGCTGAATGTCGCTGCCATGCCAAGCGGAAACACGAGCAGATGTGCCTGCGGCAGCGGCCCGGGCGGCGAGAGCAACTCGGCCCCCACGCAGGCGGCCGCGCTGGCGATCCACAGAGTCAGCGGCGGGTGTTCCTGCAGCAGCAGGGCCGACAAGACCACGATGAGCAGCGGCGACACCCAGAAGATCGCCATGAGGGTGTCATGGTCGACCCCATGGCCGAGGGCCATGACCCACGACGCCGGCATGCCCAGCATGAGCAGCGAGCGCCCGAGTTGCAGCAAAGGTCGCCGCGTGCGCCACAGGTTGTTCGCCGGCTGTCGCCAGCCCCAGATGGCCAGCATGAGCAACAGGTGCACGCCATATCGCGTCCACACGACCTGGTACGGCGAATAGCGCCGGTGAGCGTGCGCGGCCATCGCCTCGATGATCGCCCACAGCGCGACGAAGGCCAGCATCCACAGCAGGCTGGTGCGGCGCCGGGTCATCGGTTCGCTCCCTGCGGGACCGGCCGCACGACGAACCTCTTTCGCCGACGGGCCTCCAGCCGCCAGGCGACGACGCCAGCCGACGCGATCACCGCCGTGCCCAGCGCCACGTCGGCGGAATGGAGCAGCGTGTGTGCAGGCGCGAGCAGCGCCGCGAACGGCAGTTGCAGGAACACCATCGGCAGCGCAGGCCACAGCGGTCCCTCGGCCACCGCCTGCTCCAGCGCCCACAGCCCGATCAGGCCGGACAGCGCCATGGCCACGATGAGCAGCGTGTCGTGCCACCCAGGCGCGACCCAGACGGCAGGCAGCGCCGGCGTGAGCAGCACGCTCACACCCGCGCCCACCCACCACAGGTTCGTCAACGGCGAAGTGCCGCGCAGAGTCACGGTCAACAGGACATAGGCGGCGAAGGCCACACCCATGCCGACCGGCGCCACGATGTCGTCCGTGCGCGGGAAGGTGCGGCCGAGCAGCCACCACGCGCCCACGGCGCCGATCGCGGTGGCGACGATGACCGGCCATCGCGCGGCCGTGCCGAAGCAGCGCGGACCCACCAGCAGCAGCAGCAGCGGCGACAGCCAGAAGACGGTGAGCATGGGCACGCCGCCGGCACCGCTGCGCAGGCCGAGCAGCCAGAACGCCGGCATCGCGGCCAGTGCCAGCGCCCGCAGCACCTGCAGCGCCGGCCGCGCGGCATGCCAGGGCCGCGGAAGGCGCCGCCACGCAAGCAGCGCCGATACCGTCGCGAAGTGGGCCACGAAGCGCATCCACACGATCTGGATCACGTGCATCGATCCATCGAGCCGGTCGATCAGCGCTTCTTCACCGGCCCAGAAGGCGGCGAACACGATCATCAGCGCCATGCCGCGGTGGAGCTGGGTCATCTGATTTGCTCCAGTCGCGCGAGCAGCCGCGCTTCGAGTTCTTCGTCGCTCAAGGCGTCCAGTGCCGGTTCAGAGTCGGCGGACTGCACCGCCATTGGCGTCGATGGCGCGAGTTCGGGCCCGGTCGGTTCGGGGCCGGCAGGTTCGGGAGCGGCGAACAGGCCTGCCAGGAAACCGGCCAGCGCCTGCACGTTCGGGTAGTTGAAGGTCAGCGTGGAGGGCAGCGCGCGCCCGACGCCTCGTTCGAGCCGGCGCTTGAGCTCGACCGCCATGAGCGAGTCCATGCCGAGGTCGAACAAGCCGGTGGTCGCCGACACGGGTTCATCGGGCATCCAGCCGAGCACGGCGGCGACTTCGCGCTGCACGAACTCGCCGATGGCTTCCAGTCGCGCGGTTGCGGGCAAGGACGCGAGGCGCGCTTCGAGCGTCGCGGACGTCGTCACGTGGTGCGGCATTGCCGGGCTCGGCTGTCGCCACGGGATTGATGTCGCCGAGCCGGCGCAGGAACGGACGCTCGCGCCTCGCCTCATGCACGCCCTTGAGCGTGGGCCAGTCGATGCGCGCGACCATGGCCTGCGGGACCTGCGCAGCAATCACGCGTCCCAGCGCATCCAGCGCCTCTTCAGCGGCCATGGGCACGAGGCCGCCAGCACGGTAGCTGCGCTGGCTGTCGGCCGAGGCCAGCCGCATCGCCTCCCAGGTGCCCCAGTTCACGGACGTCACGCGCCGCCCAAGCCGAGCCGCCCATCGCGCAGTGGCGTCGAGGAACAGGTTCGCGGCGGCATAGTGCGCGAACCCGGACGCGCCGATCAGCGCAGTGGACGACGAGAACAGAACGAGGAAATCGAGCCCGAGTTCGCGCGTGAGCCGATCGATCGCCATCGTGCCGTCGATCTTGGGCCGCAGCATGGACTGCACGTCGGCGTCCGCCAGCTCGCCGATCGGGGCGGCGTTCAGCGCGGCCGCAGCATGCACCACGCCACGCAGCGGTGGTGCTTGCGTGCGCAGTGCCGCGAGGGCGGCCGCGAGCGCGGGCTCATCGGCCACGTCGGCCTGCAACGGCCACACGCGTGCGCCCGCGGCGCGGATCGCCTGCACGCCATCGGAGTCCGCATCGGCGTGCCGCCCGAGCAGCGCCACGTGCCGCGCGCCGCATTCGGCCAGCCATCGCCCTACCAGCAAGCCCAGCCCCCCGAAGCCGCCAGTGACGAGATACGTCGCGTCGGGGCGCAGCGACACAGGCGGCGCGGACGGCGGCGCCGCATGGTCGAGCCGCGCGGCCAGGCGCTGCCCATCGCGCCATGCCACCTGGTCTTCGCCGTCGCGCGATTCGAGGGTCGAGATGACCTGCTCGGCCTGCGCCGCGTGCGTGCATGCCGGGTCCAGGTCGACCAGGGCGCCGAAGGCCTGCGGCTGCTCCAGCGACCACACACGGCCCACGCCCCACAGCGGCGCCTGCCAGCGTGCCCCGTCGGCTTCGAGCCCGGCGACGTCCTGCGCACCCCGGGTGACGAACCACAGGCGTCCGCTGCCGGTCGCCGCGTGCCGCGCGCACCACTGCAGCGGCAGCGCCACCGCAAGCGAGCGGGTGCGCTCCGCGCTCTCGTCTATGCCGAGTTCGGTGGCACCGAGGTAGATCCATTCATCGGCCGCGCCGATGTCGGCCGCCAGCGCGTCCGCGTCGCAGCGCTGCACCACATCGCCGCGCGCGCGCAGACGTTCGGCCAGAGCAGCCGCCAGCGCGCGCTCGCCGCCCAGCAGTGCAATGCGGCGCTCGCGCCGGGCGGCGCGCGCGACGATCAGCGCCTGCTGCCCGAGTGCGCGGCCATGAGCCCCTTCGGGCACGACGCCGATGTCCTCGAAGCCCGTCTCCGCCAGCACGCGGCGCCAGGTCTCGCGATCGACGAGAGGATAGTCGGGACGCAGGTCGGTGTCCGAGAAGCGCCACCAGCCATCCGTCAGCCCGAAGGTGAGGTCGACCCAGCGCTCGGGCGCGACGCCCTCGAGCAGCAGCAAAAGCCCACCGGGCGCGAGCAGGCTGCGCAGGTGGCGCAGCGACTGGCGCAGGTCCTGCGTCGCGTGCAGCACATTGGCGGCGATCGCGATGTCGTGCGACTCGGCGGCGAAGCCTTGGCCGGCCGGGTCGCGCTCGATGTCCAGCAGTGCGGTGCGCAAGGCCGGTTCGGCAGCGAACTGCGTGCGCGCGCGCTCGAGGAACAGCGGCGACAAGTCGGTGAACACGTAGTCGCTGCAACGACCATGCAGCGCCGGCAATGCATAGGTGGTCGTGCCGCCGGTGCCAGCGCCGACCTCGATCACGCGCAGCCTGCGATCTTCGGGAAGCCTCGCCATCGCCGCATGCAGCGACTCGGAGAGCGCCGAGTTGTAGGTGCGGGCATAGGGTGACTCGACGTACAGACGCTGCGCCTGCGCGAACGAGCCGCCGGGGAAGAGAAGCTGCAGCGGGTCCTGCCGGCCGGCGAGCACATTCGCGAGCTGCGATCCGCAGCTGCGCAGCGTGCGCCATTCGCCGTCCACCTCGCCGAAGCGGCGCGCCACCGCATCGTCCTCGGCCTCGTCGTAGGCGGCAGGCCATGCGGCGTCGACCACGAAGCCGTCGCCCTCGCGTCGCAGCACACCGTCCTCGGCCAGCATGCGCAGCAGGCGCGCAAACAGGCGTCGATGACGGGCGGCGACGCCCAGCCGCGCGGCCTCGTCGTCGACATCGAAGCGGCGCCCGGGAGTGGTGTCGAAGCCGAGCTGGCGCAGTGCCGTCGCGACATGCGCGATGGCGAGGCGGTCCAGCGCCGGGAGCAGTTCGTCGTACACGGCCACGCCGTGCCAGTCGGCGAGCATCGCGAAACGCCCGGGCCATGGCGGCGCGAACCGCGACGGTCCCGAAAGCAGCGCAGCCGTCGGTGCCGCAACGGGCACGGGCTCCCAGTCCACCTGGTAGTACAAGTTGTCGTCCGCCGCGCCACCGACTGCGCGGGCCAAGGTCTCGCGGCTGGCGCGCCGCAGCGTGACGCCCTCGATGCGGCCTAGCGCCTCGCCAGTCTGCGACAGCAGCTGCACATGCGCGCGCCACTGCGCCGGCTGCGCCGTGTCGGCGGGCTCCAGGCGCACATGGCACAGCAGCTGCGCCGGGAGCGCCGCATGCAGCACGATGCGGTCGATCTGCGTGAGAAGGTGGACCGCGTCCGCGCCGGCGCCGGCCGGCACGGCCAGGCCCACCGCCTGCAGCGCGGCGTCGAGCAGGCCGGGGTGGAAGGCGGTGCCGGGGAACGGCGGAGCATCCAGCGGCAGCGCGAGTTCCGCCAGCACCTCGCCATCGCGGCGCTGCGCGCTGCGCAGGCCGTGGAAGGCGCCGTCCAGCGTCACGCCCAGGCTGCGCAGGCGCATGTAGAAGGCGTCGATGTCGGCGCGCTCGGAAAGCGCTTCGCGAACGGCTGACAGGTCGGTCGTCGCGGGCGCGGCATCGCGGGCCGCCAAGTGCAGTGCGCCGCGTGCGTGCAGGGTCCATGCCCCACCTGCGTCGGCGGCGCGGCTGTGCAACGTGAACGGCAGCGTGCCGTCGGGTTGCGGGGCCAACTGAAGCTGCACCACGCGCCCCGCTTCGGGCAGCACCAGCGGCTCGAGCACGTGGAAGTCCTCGATCGCGCGCGACGCCGGCCCGGCGAAGTCATTCGCCGCGTCTTGCGCGATGGCCAGCATCACGGGCGCGGCGACCAGCACGGCGCCGTGCACGCGGTGGTCGGCCAGCGCCGCCGGTCGATCCGGCGCGAGCAGCGTTTCGTAGATCGGAGCGGCGGCATCGAGCCGCGTGCCGTGCAGCGGCGCGCCGCTCGTTGCGCGCGGCACGCGCCGCGATCCCGCAGGCGCATGCGCAATCCAGAAGGAGCGCCGTTCGAATGGATAGGTGGGCAGCGGCACCCGCGAAGCTGCATGAGGCTGGCCCACGCCAGCCCAGTCGACGCTCGCACCGTTCACATAGAGCACACCCAGCGCGCGCATCAACTCCGACCAGTCGTCCTTGCCGCGCCGCAGCGACGACGCGAAGACCGTGCCGTCCTCGGGCAGCGCGCGCTGCGCCAGCGCGGTGAGCGTGGGGTGGGGACCGACCTCCAGGAACACGCGGTGGCCCGCCGCAAGCAGCGCGTCGAGGCCGTCGGCGAAACGCACCGGCTCGCGCAGGTGACGGCGCCAGTAGGCGGCGTCCGGGGCGCCACCGGGCAGCGGAGCACCGCCGGTGAGGTTCCAGGCGACGGGAATGCGGGGCGGACGCATGGTCACGCGGGCGGCGCAGGCCTGCATCGCGTCGAGCGCCGGCGCCACCAGTGGCGAGTGTGCGGCCAGGGAGATGAACAGTTTCCGGCCCTGGATGTTCCGCGCTGCGAGCCGCTCGAGCAAGCCGGACAGCGTGCCCTCGTGCCCTGAGACGACGATGCTGTCGGGCGCATTCACCGCGGCGATGGAGATGCGGTCGGCGTCGGCACCGATCTCGGCCTGCACGACCTCGGCCGGCGCAAACACCGCGGCCATGGCGCCGCCCGGCGGCAGCGCCTGCATCAGCCGGCCGCGCTCGCGGATGAGCTGCAGCCCGTCTTCGAGCGAGAACACGCCGGCCACGCAGGCAGCGACGTACTCGCCCACCGAATGCCCGATCACCGCGGCCGGCTCCACGCCCCACGAGCGCCACAGCTGCGCGAGCGCGTACTCGAGCGCGAACAGCGCCGGTTGCGTCCATGCGGTCTCGTGCACCGGCGCGCCTTCGGCCGGCCCGGGCCGGAGCACGGACAGCAGCGTTCGGCCCTGTGCATCGGCACCCAGCGAGGCATCACAGCGGTCGATCACCTCGCGGAACACTGGCGAGCGTTCGTACAGCGCCTGGGCCATGCCCGGGTACTGCGCGCCTTGTCCGGTGAACATGAAGACCACCTCGGCCGGCTGGCCGGGCGTCGCGCGGCCGCGCAGCAACCGATCGTGCGGCTCGCCCCGCGCAGCGGCGGCGAAGGCGACCGCCGCATCGGCCGAGTCGCCGGCGACGACGGCCAGGCGTTCGCCGAAATGTGCGCGCCCCACGCCCAGGGTGTGCGCCGCGTCCGCCGCGCACGGCGCCCCGTCGTCCGACAGCGTCCCGGCACAGCGGGCGGCCAACGCCCGCAGTGCCGAATCGCTTCTGGCCGACAGCGGCAGGCAATGCATGGGCCTCGCCGGCTCCACCGCGCCGCGCGATGCACTCGGCGCCTCTTCCACGATGACATGCGCATTGGTGCCGCTGAATCCGAACGAGGAGACACCGCCGCGGCGCACCCGCGCGCCCCGCGTCCAGGCTACGCCGTCGGCGGCCACGCGCACGGGATGCGCATCCCACGCGATGTGGGGACTGGGCTGGTGGAAATGCAGGTGCGGCGGGATGCGCTCGTGCTGCAGCGCGAGGACGAGCTTGATCACCCCGGCGATGCCCGCGGCCGACTCAAGGTGGCCGAGGTTGGTCTTGACCGATCCGATCAAGAGCGGCGCGTCGGTGCTGCGGCCGGCCGCGAGCGCCTGGCCCAATGCGCGCACCTCGATCGGGTCGCCGAGCGTGGTGCCGGTGCCGTGCGCCTCGACATAGTCGACGTCGCCCGGCTGCAGGCGCGCATCGGCCAGCGCGGCGCGGATCACCGCCTCCTGCGCCGGTCCGTTGGGCACGGTCAGCCCGCCGCTGCGCCCATCCTGATTGGTCGCGATGCCGCGGATCACCGCGAGCACCCGGTCGCCGTCGGCGTGCGCGTCGGCCAGGCGCTTGAGCACGACGACGCCGCAGCCCTCGCCGCGCGAGAAGCCGTCGGCCGCGGCATCGAAGGTCTTGCAGCGGCCGTCGGGCGCGAGCATGTGGGCCTTGGTCAGCGCGATGGTCGTCTCGGGCGAGCACATCAGGTTGACGCCGCCGGCCAGGGCCAGCCGCGTCTCGCCGCTGCGCAGGCTCTGGCAGGCCACGTGCAGGGCGACCAGCGACGACGAGCACGCCGTGTCGATGGACAGCGCCGGCCCCTGCAGGCCGAGGAAATAGGCGATACGTCCGGACGCCACGCTGTGCGCGTTGCCCGATGCGAGATAGGCGTCGATCTCGCCCGCACCGCGCTCGATGACGCGCTGGAAATGATCGCTGTTGCACACGCCCAGGAACACGCCGGTGGCCGTGCCGGCCAGCCGCTCGGGCGACAGGCCCGCATGCTCGAGCGCCTCCCACGACACTTCGAGCGCGAGGCGCTGCTGCGGGTCCATGGTCAGCGCCTCGCGCGGCGAGATGCCGAAGAAGGCCGCATCGAAACCGTCGATGCGGTCGAGAAAGCCGCCATGGCGCACCGACATCTTGGCCGGCGCATCGGGATCGGGATCGAAATACGCGTCGGCGTCCCAGCGCTGGGCGGGCACCTCGCGGATCGCGTCACGGCCCTCGCGCAGCAGCGCCCAGTAGGCGTCCGGATCGTCGGCGCCGCCCGGGAACCGGCAGCCCATCCCCACCACGGCAATCGGCTCGGGCGCACGCTGCTGCGCGGCCTGCAGCTGCTCGTGCTGCTGCAGCGCCAGCAGCGCCAGGCGCTGAGGCGACAGCTTCGAAATGCGGTCGAGGAAATCGTCGCTCATCTCGTGTCCCGGCTTTCCTTCCTGGCGCGCGCGGCGAGCATGCGCTCGACCTCCTCGTCGGACAGGTCCTCGATCGATTCGACCAGCGTGGGAGCCTCGGGCGCCGCGGTGGCCTGGGGCGTCACCGGCGCGGGCTGCAGTTCGGCCAGCAGGAAATCGGTCAGTGCATCGAGGCTGGGATGGTCGAACAGCAGCGTGGCCGGCAGGACGCGTCCGAGCGCCCGGCCCAGGGTGTTGCGCAGTTCGACGGCCAGCAACGAGTCCAGGCCGAGGTCGCCCAGCGGCGTGCGCGGGTCGACGGCCCGTGCCGGGTCCAGCCCCAGCGCGCGCAGGGCGCGTTCGCGAATGAAGGCGGCCACGAGCGCGCGACGGCGACCTTCGGGGGCCTGCGCCAACTGCGCCGCGAGCGTGGGCGCGGAGGTCGCCGCTGCCGAGGCAGGTGCCGCCTCGGCCGCACGCCTCGACTCGGCGCGTGCCGCCACCTCGCGAAGGAACGCCGGTGCGGGCTGCTCGCCGAGGTACTTCCCCCAATCCACGTTCACCGCCGCCGCTTGCGCGAGACCGCGCGCCAGGAGCCGCTCCAGCGCCAGCAGTCCTTGTGGCGGGGACAGCGGCGCGATGCCCCGTGCCGCCAGGCGCTCGCCCACCGTGCGGTCGGCCGCCGCGCCGACTTGCGCCCACGCGCCCCAGTCGATGCTCAGCGCCGGCAGGCCGCGCGCCTGCCGCTCGTGCGCCAGCACATCGAGGAACACGTTGGCCGCCGAATGGTTGGCCTGCCCTCGCGAGCCCAGGACGCCAGCCACCGACGCAAACAGCACGAAGAAGTCGAGCGCTTCGCCGCGCGTGGCCTCGTCGAGGTGGCGCGCGCCGTGCAGCTTGGGCGCCAGCACGCGTTCGAAACGGCCCACGTCCTGCTGCAGCAGGCCGGCATCGTCGAGCACGCCGGCGCTGTGCACGATGCCGCGCAGTGCCGGCCCGCTGCCGCGCAGGCGTGCCAGCAAGGCCTGCACGGCGCCGGCGTCCGCCACGTCCAGCGACTCGGCCACGACGTTCGCGCCGAGCGCACGCATCGTGTCGAGCACAGGCGCCGCCTCGGCGGTGATGCCGCGACGCCCCACCAGCACGATGCGCCCCGCGCCACGTTCGGCGAGCCACTGCCCGACCAGCAGGCCCAAGCCCGACAGGCCACCGGTGACGAGGTAGGTGCCGTCGCGGCGGATCGCCGGGGCCTCGTGCGGCGCGTGCTGCACGACGATCTTGCCCAGGTGCCGTGCCTGCGCCATGAAGCGGAAGGCCCGTGCCGCATGCGCGGCATCGAACACATGGCGCGGCAGGCTGCGCAGGCGGCCGTCACGCAGGTCCTGCACGAGTTCGTCGAGCAGACGCGCGATCAGCGCCGGGTCTTCCTGCGCGGTCTCGCTCCAGTCCACGACGAGGTAGCGCAGATCGCGGCCCAGCGCCTGCACCTCTTGCGCCGACTTGATGCCGCGCTTGCCGAGTTCGATGAAACAGCCGCCGTCGGCCAGAGCGCGCAGGCCCGCGTCGATCGCCTCGCCGGCCAGCGCGTTGAGCACCACGTCGACGCCGCGGCCGCCGGTGGCCGCCAGCACCTCGGCGGCGAACGCGGTCGAACGCGAATCGAAAACGTGGCGCACACCGAGCGTGCGCAGCATCGTGCGCTTGGCAGGCGATCCCGCAGTGGCGAACACCTCGGCGCCCGCGCGCTGCAGCAGTTGCACCGCCGCCATGCCCACGCCGCCGGCGGCCGCGTGCACCAGGACGCGCTGGCCGCTGCGCACCGGCACCAGGTGGCCGAGGCAGAAGCGCGCGGTGAGGAAGGCGACCGGAAACGACGCGGCCTCCGCAGCGCTCATGCCCTCGGGCAGCGCGTGCAGCAGTCCTTCGTGCGCCATGGCATGAGAGCCCAGGCAGCCGTGCGCGAGGCCGAAGACGCGGTCACCCGGCTTCACGCGCGTGACGCCCGGCCCAATGGCCAGCACACGGCCGGCGCACTCGCCGCCGAGCACGTCCGCCTCCTCGTCGACCATGCCGAGCGCCTTCATCAGGTCCTTGAAGTTCAGGCCCGTCGCCTCGACCGCGATCTCGACTTCGCCGGCGGCCGGCGCGCGACGTGCAAGCGGACGCCGCTCGAAGACGTCCAGCGCGCCGGGTTGCACGGGCAGCAGCCGGTACGGCGCGCCGTCGACGGCGTTCGCCGCCGGCGCGTCGGGCCCGAGCCGCGCCAGCCGCGCCACGTGGCGATGGCCGGCACGCAAAGCGACCTGCGTCTCATCGGCCGGCTCGGCCAGTTCAGCCAGCAGCGCCGCCGCCGCCGTTGCCGGCGCGGCGGCCGGGTCGAGGTCGACACCGGTGGCCCGCAGCTCGGGATGTTCCAGCGCGAGCGACCTCACCATTCCCCACAGCGGTGCCTGTGCAGGCGACAGTGGCTCATCGGCCGCGGCCGGCTGTGCGCCACGGGTGACCAGCCACACGCGCGTGTCCGCCCCCTCGGCCAGAAGCGCCTGCGCCAGCAGCATCGCGGAGATGCTGCCGCGCGTCTGCGCTTCGAATAGCGTCGCATCGCTCGTGCGATCCCATGCCGAGGCGTCGAGCGACCACAGGTGCACGACACCGGCGAGGGCTTCGTCGCCGCGACGCAAGGCGGCGACGAGCTCGCGATAGTCGTCATGGGCGGATGGGCGAATGCGCACGTCGTCCCCGTGCGTCCCGGCATGGTCCGACGCGAACACCAGCGTGCAGGCCGCCCCCTGCTCGCGCAGCCGATCGGCCAGCGCCACCGCCACGCCGCCCTCGTCGGCCAGCAACAGCCAGCGACCGCCCGGAAGCGCCCGCTTGCGCGCCAGGAACAGCGACTGCAGCGCCGCCGCGCTGCCATCCGGCGCGTCCGGGGGCAGTGCGGCGTCGACCTCGAAGCCCATCTCGCGCAGCAACGCGGTCCACCGCGGCCTGGACAAGGTCGCGTAGTCAGGCCGCAGCTCGGTGTCGGTGAAGGCCCACCACCCGGGGGTGAGACCCACGGTGAGGTCGAACCAGCGTTGCGGCGCCGTCACTTCGAGCAGGGCGAGCACACCGCCAGGGGCGAGCAGATCGCTCACGCGCGCGAGCGTGCGGCGCAGGTCGGCCGTCGCGTGCACGACGTTCGAGGCGATCACCAGGTCGAACGTCCCGGGCGAAAGGCCCTGCCCCTGCGGATCGCGCTCGAGGTCGAAGGCCTGGAAGCGCATGAACGCGTGTGCGCCGAATCGCTCGCGCGCCTGGTTCACGAAATGCTGGCCGATGTCGGTGAAGGTGTACTCGAGGTGCTGCCCGGCAAGCCGCGGCGCCACGTGAGCGGTGGTGCCGCCCGTGCCTGCCCCGATCTCGAGGATGCGCAGCGGACGTTCCGCGCTGCCGCTGCCGGCCGCGGCGATGGCCTCGGCCACGAGGCCGTTGTAGAAGCGCGCGGTCGGGGTGTCGCGGTACAGGCGTTCGGCGGTGTCCAGCGATCCGCCGGGAAACAGCAGTTGCATGGGATCGCGCTCGCCGCGCAGCGCCGGCGCGAACTCGCCGGCCACCCGCGCGGTGAATTCGAGCTCCACCGCGCCCTCGGGATGCTCGGCCGCGAGCCGCGCGCGCCGGGCCTCCGGCGACACCGGCACGAAGCCGCGTTTCACGCGCCAGGCTTCGCCGTCGCGCACGACGTGCCCCGCCTCGCCGAGGATGGCGAGCAATCGCGTGAACAGGCGGCGATGGGCGGCGGCCACGCCGAGGCGATCGGCCAGGGCCCGCGCCTCGACGGCATCGCCCTCGGTGGGTTGCCAGCCCAGCTGCGCGAACGCCTGCACGACATAGTCGACGCACAGCGACTCCAGGTGCGGCAGGAAGCGATCGTAGGGGCCGAGGCCGGCCGCGTCGCGCAGCGCGTGCGCCGCGCCGGCGGCGGCTCGCGCCATCGCGGCTACCTGCGGCGTCGGCCGCGTCGGCGCCAGCGGCCAGCGCACCTCGTACAGGGCGTCGTCGAGCCAGCGTCCACCCAGCCGTGCCAGCGCACCCGCGGCCACGCGCTTGAGGCGCACGTCCGACAGCTCGGCGCACAGCGTGCCGTCGGGCGCGTACACGTGCACGTCGGCACGCTGCGTCTGCGCTCCCGTGGCGCTCGCGGTCACATGCGCGAAGCACCGCACGTCCGGACGCGCGTGCAGCACGAAGCGGCCGATCGCGATCGGCAGGTGCAGCGCCTCGCCCGCGTCGCCGCGGATGGCGGCCGCAGTCACCTGCAGGCAGCCATCGAGCAGCACCGGGTGAATGCCATAGGCCGCCGCCTCGTGCTGGAGTTCGTCGGGCAAGACCACCTCGCCCAGTGCCTGGCCCTCGCCCGCGCACAGCGAGCGCAAGCTGCGGAATGCCGGACCGAAATCCAGGCCGCATCGGCCGAAGCCCTCATAGAAGTCCTCGATCGATGCGGTCGTGTTGCAGGCATCGCGCCGTGCCTGCAAGCCCGCGTCGGTGGGCGTGGGCAGCAACGGCACGAGGCGCGCATCAACGTGCCGCACCCAGGCATCGCTGTCGGACTGCGTGGCGTCCATGCTGCTCACGCTCGCGCTCGCGTGGCCGCCTTCTCGCGGGGCGCACACCACCTGCAGCGTGCGCGCCTCGCCGTCGTCGGACAACAGCATCGCCTCGTGCACCGTCACGTCCTCGACCGCGACGCGATCATGACCGAAGACCTGGCGCGCGGCGGCCAGCAATGTCTCGAGATAGGCGGTGGCGGGCATCACCACACGGCCTTGAACGCGATGGGCGCGCACGAAGGTCGGCTGGTCGGCCGACACCTGCGACTCGAACACCGATTCGCTCCCGGCACTGCGCCAGCGCGCGCCGAGCAGCGGATGGCCGGTGCCGCGTCCCGCGCTCCGGGGTGCCAGTGCCTTGGCGCGGAACCAGAAGCGCTCGCGCTGAAAGGGATAGCTCGGCAGGTCGACGACGCGCCGAGCCACGCCCCGGTCCACGGCACGCCAGTCGATGGCGGCACCGCACAGGTACAGCGACGCCAGCGCGTGCAGCATCTGCTCCCAGTCGTCGCGACCCTTGCGCAGCGTGGGCACGCGCACCACGTCGGGCGATGGGAACGCGTCGTCGATGAAGCCCAGCAGCACGGGCTGCGGGCCGAGTTCCACGAGCACGTCGGGCGCGGCCTGTGCCAGCGTGCGCGCGCCGGCCTCGAAGCGCACGGCCTCGCGCACATGGCGGCGCCAGTAGCGCGGTCGCGTCACTTCATCGGCGTTCGCCAGCGTGCCGGTCAGGTTGGAGACGAGACGCAGTTGCGGCTTGGCAAAACGAATGGTGGCCAGCGAGCGCTCGAACGCGTCGAGGATCGGATCGATCAGCGGCGAGTGGAACGCGTGCGACACCACGAGCGCAGTCGCCTTGACACCTCGGGCCGCGAACGTCTCGCATATCGCTCGCACCGCCTGTGCGCTGCCGGAGACCACGGTCTGCCCTGGCATGTTCACCGCCGCGACCGACAAGGGCACGCCGGGCCGCAGCACCAGTGCCTGCGCCACGTCGTCCTCAGGCGCCTGGATCGCCGCCATCGCGCCGCCGGGCGGCAACGACTGCATCAACCGGCCGCGCTCGGCCACGAGCTTCAATCCGTCTTCCAGCGACACCACGCCGGCGATGCATGCCGCGGCGACCTCGCCCACCGAGTGGCCGATCACCGCGCGCGGCTCGATGCCCCAGTCGCGCAACAATTCCGCCAGCGCCACCTCCAGCGCGAACAAGGCCGGCTGGGTGAAGGCGGTCTCGTCGATCGGCGACGCGTCGCCTTCGGAAGGAAACAGAACTTCGAGCAGCGGACGCTCGAGGGACGGCGCGAGCAGCGCCGCACACCGGTCCAGCACCTGCTTGAACGCCGGCGCCGCGTCGTACAGCCCGCGCCCCATGCCTGCATATTGCGAGCCCTGCCCGGTGAACAGCAAGGCGACCTTCGGCGCATCGCGCCGGACGACGTGGGCCACTCGCAGCGCAGGATGCTCCGCGCTTTCTGCCAGGGCCTGCAGGCCGGCGCGCAGTTCGGCCAGGCTGTGCACGACCAGGCTCGCGCGATGCGCAAAATGCGCGCGCCCGATGTTCGCGGTGTGGCACACGTCGGCCAGATCTTCCTCGCGGTACTGCGCGAGCGCGGCCACGTGGCGTGCGGCCAGCGCCGCCAGTGCGGCAGGACTCTTCGCCGACAACGACATCACGTGCGCCGTGCGCCGCACTGGCGTCGGGTCGGACACGGGTGTGGGCGGCGCCTCCTCGACCACCACGTGCGTGTTGGTGCCGCTGAAGCCGAAGGAACTGACGCCCGCGATGCGCCGGCCGTCGATGGCCGGCCAATCCATCGCCTGTGCGGGCACCTTCAGGTGAGGCCCCCAGGCGATGTGCGGGCTGGGCGTGCGAAAGTGCAGGTGCGCTGGAATGCGCCGATGCCGCAGCGACAGCACGAGCTTGAGCAAGCCGCTCACGCCGGCCGCGCCTTCGAGGTGGCCGATGTTGGTCTTGACCGAACCGATCACCAGCGGCTGTGCCGGGTCGCGGTCGGGGCCGAACACGGCACTCAGCGCGTGGACTTCGAGCGGATCACCGAGTTGCGTGCCGGTGCCATGCGCCTCGACATAGCCCACCTGCCGCGGCACGAGGCCGGACTGGGAGAGCGCCGCGCGCACCACGGCCTCCTGCGCCGGCCCGTTGGGCGCGGTGAGGCCGCTGCTCGGGCCGTCCTGGTTGACCGCGCTGCCGAGGATCACGGCCAGCACGCGGTCGCCGTCGGCCTGCGCATCGGACAGGCGCTTGAGGACGACCATGGCGCAGCCTTCCGCGCGTGCGAAGCCGTCGGCCGCGGCATCGAAGGTCTTGCAGCGGCCGTCGGGCGCGAGCATGCGCGAGTGCGACAGCGCGATGGCGAGATCGGGCGACAGGATCAGGTTCACGCCGCCGGCCAGCGCCATGCGCGACTCGCCGCTGCGCAGCGACTGGCAGGCCAGGTGCACGGCCACCAGCGACGACGAGCAGGCGGTGTCCACCGTCACGCTCGGCCCCTGCAGCCCCAGCAGGTACGACAACCGCCCCGACAGCACGCTGTGCGCGATGCCGGACGTGAAGTGGGCATCGAGCAGCTCGCTGTCGCCGCTTTGCAGCTGCAGGTAAGCGTAGTCGCTGCTGCAAGCGCCGATGAACACGCCGGTGCGCGAATGCTCGAGCCGGTCGGGCGCCTGGGCCGCATGCTCCAGTGTTTCCCAGGCCACTTCGAGCAGCAGGCGCTGCTGCGGGTCCATGCCCTGGGCCTCGCGCGGCGCAATGCCGAAGAAGGCCGGGTCGAACTCGTCCACGCGGCGCAGAAATCCGCCCTGCCGCGTGGCGATGCGCCCGGGCATTTCCGGATCGGCGTCGTACAGCGCGTCGGCGTCCCAACGGTCGGCGGGGACGGGGTTGATGGCATCGACCCCGTCGCGCAGCAAGCGCCAGAAGCCCTCGACATCATCGGCGCCCGGCACGCGGCAGCCCATGCCGATCACCGCGATCGGTTCGCGCGCGGCCTGCTCGAGCTGCGCCACGCGCGCACGGGACTGCTCGAGCGCAAGGAAGGCGCGCTGCAGCGGCGTGAGCGTACCGGCGTCGAGCGAGGTGGGCTGAGTCATGGCGGATCGAGTCGGGACAGCAGGAGGGCCTCGATGTCGGCATCGCTGAGCGCGGCCACCTGCTCGGCGGCGAGCACGGGTGCGGCCGAGGGCAGCGCCGGCCGCGCCATCGCGGCCGCCACGGAAGAGGTGGAGGGCGTCGGCTTCGGCGCCGTGGCCTGCAGGCGATCGAGCAGGTGGTCCGCCAGCGCCGCGATGGTCGGGTGGTCGAACATCAGCGTGGCCGGCAGCGGCTGCGCGAGCTTCAGGCCCATGCCGAGCTGGTTGCGCAGCTGCACGGCCATGAGCGAGTCGAAGCCCAGATCCATCAGCCGGTCGTCGGGTCCCGGCGGGTGCGCGGCATCGAGCTTGAGGATGCGCATGACGCGCTCGCGCACGAAGTCGCGCATCAGGTCGCGACGCTCGGCGGGCAAGGCGTCGTCGATGCGCTGTCGCCACGTGTCGATGGCGGGCGTCGCCGCACCGTGCGCCACGGCCTCTTGCGCAGCAAGCACGTGTTCGCGCACCAGCGATCCGGCAGGATCGGGCTCGCCCGCGACGCGCGCGACGATCACATGCTGCCCCACCGCATGCGTGAGGGCATCGGACGGTGGCCAGGCCCCGGCCCCGTCGAAGCCGCCCTCGCGCAGCGCGGCGACCCACGCGGGTGCCGACAGCAGCGGGTTGTCGCCACGCAGGTCGTCGGCGAAGTGCTGCCAGCCTTCGATGAGACCAGTGGTCATGTCGAACCACGCCAGGTGCGTCGTCGATTCGACCAGCAGCAGCAGGCCGCCGGGTGCGAGCAGCTCTCGCAGCCGCGCGATGGCGGCCCGCAGGTCGCGGCTCGCATGGACCGCATTGGCCGCGACGACGAGATCGAAGCGGCCCGCGCTCACCGTCTGTTCCGCCAGCGGGCGGTCGATGTCGAAGGTGGCGAATTCGAGAAAGCCGCAGGCCGTGAACTGCTCGGCCGCGCGTTCGAAGAAGAACGGCGAGACGTCGGTGAAACAGTAATGGGTGCGGTCCGCCGGCAGGTGAGGCAGCAGCGCCGCGGTGGTGCCGCCGGTGCCCGCACCGACTTCGAGCACACGCAGCGGACGGCGCCCGCGGGCAGCGACGAAGCGCCGACACGGCCGCAGCGGCCAGACCGTTGACGTAGCGCATCGTCGCCGAATGGCGGTACAGGCCGTCGGCCAGTGCGAAGTCGCCGCCGGGGAACAAGGTCTCCAGCGGGCTCTGGCGCCCGGCCAGCACATCGGCCAGCAGGTGCGCGCAGTGGCGCACGTAGTCGAGCAGCGGACGGTTGTCGGCAAGCCGACCCTCGACGTCCCGCCATGCGCCGTCGAGATCGGGCGCTGGAAGCGGGGCGGCGGCGACGAAGTCCTCGCCCTCGCGGCGCAACGCTGCGCGATCGCACAGGCGCTGCAGCCATCGGCCGAGCAGGTGCCGGTAGCGGTCGTCGGCGCCCAGCGTGCGCTGCACGTCGTCCAGCGAGGCACGCGCGCCCTCGGTGCCGAAGAGGCCCGCGCCGCGCAGCACCGACGCCGCCTGCGCATCGGCCAGGTTCGCGAGCGACGCCCACTTGGCGTCATAGCCCGAGAGGTCCACGCCGACGGGACCGCGATCGGCCTCGCGGCCCAGCGTGTCGCACACCGCCTGCCATGCGTGCAGACCGTCATGGTCCGCGGCTGGCGCCTGACGGGCCCAGTCGGCCCAGTGGCGCTGACGCCGGAACGGATAGCCGGGCAGCGTCACATGCGGCACATGCGATCGGCCGTCCACCGCGGCCCAGTCGATGCGCGCGCCCGAGACGTACAAGGCCTGGAGCGTTTCCAGCATCACGGTCCAGTCGTCCTGGCCGCGTCGCAGCGAAGGCAGCCACTGTCCTGCGCCGGGCGGCACGCATTCGGCGCCCAGGCCGACGAGGACCGGGTGCGGCCCGATCTCGACGTAGTGCGTGAAGCCCGCCTCGTGCAGCCAGCGCACGCTGTCGGCAAAGCGGACCGGCTGGCGCAGGTGCTGCGACCAGTACCCGGGCCGGCCGATGACGGACAGGTCGGCGACAGCACCGGTGAGGTTCGAGACGAAGGTGATGCGCGGCGGCATGAAGCGCAGGCCGGCGAGCGCGCGCTCGAATCGCGGCAGCGCCGGGTCCATCAGCGCAGAGTGCGAGGCGTAGGCGACCTTGAGCCGGGCCACGCGCGTGCCCTGCGCCTCGAAGTGGCCTGCCAACTGCTCCACCGCGGCCGTGCGCCCGCTGACCACGACCTGCCCGGGTGTGTTGTAGGCCGCGATCACCACCGGCACCTGGAGGCCTTCGATGGCCTGCTGCACCGAGCCGGCCGGCGCGAAGACCGTGGCCATGCCGCCCTGCACGTCCAGCGCGTCCACGCAACGTGTGCGCTCGACGACGATGGACAGCGCGTCTTCCAGCGAGAGGGCGCCGGCGACGTGCGCCGCCGCATATTCGCCGAGGCTGTGGCCCAGCACCGCGGCGGGCTCGACGCCCCACGAGCGCCACAGCGCGGCCAGCGCGATCTCCACCGCGACCAGCGCGGGCTGGCCATATCGCGTCTCGTGGATCGGTGCATCGTCGCCTTCGCCCGCGCGCAGCAGTTCCGGCAGCGAACGTCCGAGCATCGGCAAGAGCACCTGCGACGCGCGGTCCAGCGTCGTGCGAAACACCTCGCTGCGCTCGTACAAGCCGAGCGCCATGCCGGGCGATTGCGCGCCGCCGCCGGTGAAGAGGAAGGCGATGCGCGGTGCGGCACCGGCCACGCCGCGGACAGCCGTGTCCGGCAGTTCCCGGCCCGCGGCCGCATCGCGCAGCGCCGCGACCATCGCATCGGTCGAGCTTGCGCGCAGGGCCAATCGGTGCGCGAAATGGCTGCGGCTCGTGTTCGCCGCCGTGCACAAATCGGGCAGAACGGTGGTCGACTCCTCGCTCGCCTGCAGGCGCTGTGCGTAGGCCTCGCACAGTCCGGCGAGCGCAGGCTCGTCCCGGGCCGACAGCGCCAGCACGGCCTGTGGCGGTTGCGGCGGTTGCGGCGGTTGCGGCGGTTGCGGCGGTTGCGGCGGTTGCGGCGGTTGCGGCGATTGCAGCGATTGCAGCGATTGCAGCGCGGCATCCTGGGTCGGGTCGCGCACGGGCGCCTGCGCCACGATCACGTGCGCGTTGGTGCCGCTGAAGCCGAATGAACTCACGCCGGCAATGCGCCGTCCGCGCGCGCCCTGCCACGGCGTGCGCATGGTCGGCACGCGGATCGGCAGCGCCTCCCAGTCGATGTGCGGGTTGGGCTGGCGCAGGTGCAGGTGCGGCGCCATCTCGCCGTGCTGCAGCATCGCCAGCACCTTCATCAGCCCGGCGACCCCGGCGGCGCCTTCGAGGTGCCCCAGGTTGGTCTTGATCGAGCCGATCGCGAGCTCTTGCCCGGCGTCCCGCCCCTCGCACAGCGCGGCCGCCAGCGCCTGCACTTCGATCGGGTCGCCCAGCGGCGTGCCCGTGCCATGGGCCTCGACATAACTCACCTCGTCGCCCGCGACGCCCGCAGCCGCGAGGGCGGCGCGGATGACCGCTTCCTGCGACGGTCCGTTGGGCGCGGTCAGTCCGCTGCTGCGGCCGTCCTGGTTGATCGCGCTGCCCAGCAGCACGCCCAGCACGCGATCCGACGCGGTGCAGTCGCGCAGGCGGCGCAGCACCACGATGCCGCAGCCCTCGGCGCGCACATAGCCGTCGGCCGCCGCGTCGAAGGTCTTGCAGCGCCCGTCGGCGGCCATCATGCGCGCCTTGGAGAAGTCGATGTTCATCTCCGGCGACAGGATGAGGTTGACGCCGCCGGCCAGGGCGAGGTCGCATTCGCCGCGACGCAGGCTGTCGATGGCCAGGTGCAGCGCGACCAGCGACGACGAGCAGGCCGTGTCGATGCTCAGCGATGGCCCCTGCGCGCCCAGCACGTACGACAGCCGCCCCGAGACGACACTCGCCGCGTTGCCCGTGCTGAAGTACGGGTCGATGCGCAGCGGGTGGGCGAACAGCATGCGCCCGTAGTCGTTGTTGCACACACCGAGGAACACGCCTGCGCGGCGCCCATGCAGGCGGCCCGGCGCGATGCCCGCATCCTCCAGCGCGTGCCACGCGGTCTCGAGCACGATGCGCTGCTGCGGATCCATGCTCTCGGCTTCGCGAGGCGAGATGCCGAAGAACTCGGCGTCGAAGCAGTCGACCTCGTCGATGAAGCCGCCTTCGCGGGTGGTCATGCGGCCCGGTGTGTCGGGATCGGCGTCGTAGAGCGCAGCCACGTCCCAGCGATCGGCCGGGATCGGCGTGATCGCGTCGCGGCCTTCGGCCAGCAGCGTCCACAGCGACTCGAGATCGCGCACGCCGCCCGGAAAGCGCAGCCCCGTGCCGACGACTGCCACCGGTTCGCGCGATGCCGCCTGCGCGTCGGCCAGGCGCGAGCGCAGGTCGCGGATTTCCAGCAGCGCGCGCTTGACCGGCGACAGGGCTTCGGATGGCGATGGCGTGGTCATGCCTGCCCCTTGCCCGACGAGGTCGTCGGCCGATCCCCCGAGGGGATGCGGGCCGGCTTGGGAGCGGCCCGGCGCTCGGCCCGCCATGCCTGCCCCTCGCCCGACGAGGTCGTCGGCCGATCCCCCGAGGGGATGCGGGCCGGCTTGGGAGCGGCCCGGCGCTCGGCCCGCAACACGCAGGTTGACTCAGGGTGTCTCATCGGCGTGTCATTTCGTTGGAAGCCGCGCCGCCGAGTTCGGCCAGCAGCAGCGCCTCGGCCTCGTCGTCGCTCAACGCGGCCATCTCGGCCGAGGCGGAGGTCGCCTCGGCGGAACCGGCGGCCTCTGCAGCCTCTTGCGAATTCAACTGAAGCAGCCGCGCGAAGTGGCGCGTCAGCGCATCCAGGGTCGGGTGGTCGAAGAGCAGCGTCGCCGGAAGCTTGACCTGCGTGGATCGTGCAAGCGCGTTGCGCAGTTCGACGGCCGTGAGCGAGTCGACGCCCAGGTCCTTGAGCGCCATCAGCGGGTCGACGTGCGTGTGGACGTCCAGGCCCAGCACCTGCAGCGTGCGTTCGCGCAGGTGCTGCTGCAAAGCGTCGCGCCGCTGGCCGGCGGGCAGCGCGCTCAGGCGCGCGGCGAGCGAACGCGTGCCCGGAGCAGGCGCAGGCGCCACGTCGCGGCGACCGCGCGGCGCCACGCCGGTGAAGAATGCCTCGTCCACGCCTTCGGGCAGGTGCGCGAAGAATTTTTGCCAATCGACCGGCAACACCATGGCGCACGTGCTGCCCTGACGCAGCAGCGCCTCCAGCCGCGCGAAGCCGGCCTCGGGGGTGATCGGCCGCAGTCCGCGGCGCGCCCACTGGTCATGTCCGCTCGCCGCCGCATCGGCGGCCATGCCGGCCCCGGCCCAGGCGCCCCAGGCCACGCTCAATGCCGGCAGTCCGAGCCGACGCCGGTATTGCGACAACGTGTCGAGATGCGCATTCGCAGCCGGGTAGGCCCCCTGTCCTGCGGCTCCAAGCAGATTCGCCGCCGCCGAATAGAGCACGAAGAAATCCAGCGGGCGATCGCGGGTCAGCTCGTGCAGGATCCATGCGCCATGGGCTTTGGCCTGCAGCACCTGCTGCGCGAGCGGCCAGCGCTGGCGCACCAGCATGCCGTCGGCGAGCGTGCCGGCCGCGTGGACGACTCCGGCCAGCGGCGGCATCTCGCGGTCGATCTGGTCCAGCACGCCGCGCATCTGCGCGGGGTCGCCTGCGTCGGCTCGCACGAACCGGACCGTCGCGCCCATCTCCCGCAGCGCATCGATGACCGCCTGCGCAGCCGCCGAGGGCTCGTGCCGGCCGCTGAGCACGAGGTGACGGGCGCCGCGTTGCGCGAGCCATCGCGCGGTCTCGCGGCCGAGTGCGCCGGCGCCACCCGTGATCCAGTAGGTCGCTTCGCGACGGACCAGGGATTCGTCGGCAGCAGGCATACGAAGCACCAGCTTGCCGATGTGGCGCGCCTGCGCCATGTAGCGCAGTGCGTCGGCCGCATCGGTCCATGCAAAGTGCTTGATGGGCAAGGGGCGCAGCGTGCCCTCGCGCAGGCCGCGAAGGAGATCGTCGAAGAGCGGCACCAGCAGGCCGTGATTCGCGTGGGCCTCGCTGCCCAGGTCGTAGGCGTGGTACGCAACGTCGGGCCGCAGACGCGCTGCCTCCTGCGGGGTACGGATGCCACGTTTGCCGAGTTCCAGGAAACGGCCGCCCTGCCCCAGGGCACGGAAGCTCGCGTCGATGAACTCCCCCGCCAATGAATTGAGCACGACGTGCACGCCCTCCCCGTGCGTGGCGGCGAGCACCTGGTCGGCGAAGGCCAATGTGCGCGAATCCATCACGTGCGGCACACCCAGGTTGCGAAGCAGTTCCCGCTTCGCATTGGATCCGGCGGTGGCGAAGATCTCCGCGCCGACGCGTTGCGCAAGCTGGACGGCCGCGAGCCCCACGCCGCCGGCGGCCGCATGGATGAGCACGCGTTCGCCCCGCTGCAGTCCGGACAGGTGGTGCAGCCCGTACGCAGCGGTGAGAAAAGCGATCGGAAGGGCCGCCGCCTCGTCGTCGCTGAGTGCCGCCGGCACGGGTGCGACAAAGGCTGCAGGGACGACGGCCTCGGTCGCGAAGCTGCCGGGCACATAACCGAAGACGCGGTCTCCCACGCGCAGAGCGCGAGCTTCGGCGCCGGCTTCGACGACCTCGCCGACGCATTCGGCGCCGAGCGGGATGCCATCGCCGGGATAGAGCCCGAGCGCGAGCATGAGGTCGCGAAAGTTCACGCCGGCCGCGAGAACCCGCAACCGGACCTCGTGCGCCGCGACGGGTCGCTGCGCAAGCGGGATGAGGGCGAGGCCGTCCAGCGTCCCGGGCCGCTGCACCACGAGCTGCCGCGGCGCGCGATCCTGTGCCGACACGGTCAAGGGCTGCAGGCGCGGCGCAAGACGGGCATTCGCGCGCAGGGCGAGATCGCGCGCGCTGCCCTCGAGCAGTTCGCGCAGCAGATCCCGCGCCGCATCGCGAGCGTCTTGCCGCGCATCGAGGTCGAGGCGGCGCACCGACAGTTCGGGATGCTCTGCCGCGATGACGCCACCCAATCCCCACAGGCCCGCCGCCTGCGGCTGCAGCGCGGTCACCGGTTCATGTCCGCTGGCAGTCTGGACAGCCCGGCCGACCAGCCACAGCGGCGCATGCGCGTTGGCCGCCGCCAGCGCCTGCACGAGGTGCAGGACCGAGGCCACGCAGCGCTCATCGGCGGCATGCAAGGCGGCCTCGTCGTGTCCGGTGGCATCCACGCCCCACAGATGCACGACGCCGCTCAGCGCGGGAATGTCCGTGAACAGGCGCTCGAAGTGCTGCGGCTGGAGCGGATCGATCTCGCGCGCTGTCACTGCTGTACAGCGATGCCCGTGCGCGACGAGCGCATCGGCAAGCGCCGCTCCCACGCCGGCCTCGTCGATGAGCAACAGCCAGTGCCCGGGCGGTGCCGGTTCGCGCGCCGCACCCGCGGGCGGCGCCGCCCACGCCACTTCGTACAGCCAAGGGTCGCGCCCCTCCTGCACGGCGAAGGCGTCGCGATCGCCGAGCGCGAACCGCATGCCCTCAATGGCCGCCACGAGCCGGCCCCCGGCATCGTCGAGGCGCAGGTCGGCACACAGCGATCGCCCGGTGCGTTCTCGCACCACCGCCTGCGCGAACAGGGGGCCCGGCACGGACTGCCGCAGCACGATGCGGTCCGCGGCGACCGGCAGCCACAGGCACGAAGGCTGTGGCTCGTCGTCGGCGGCCGCGACGGAACACAACTGCAACGCGGCGTCGAGCAATACCGGGTGCAGCAGGTAGCCCATCGCGTCGTCCTCCAGCGAGGCGTGCAGCGTCACCTGTGCGCGTGCGGCGCCCGCATGGGCGGCGGTGCAGGCGATCTGATGCAGGCCGCGGAAGCATTCGCCGAACTGCGCGCCCTGCGCGTCGAACGCCGAATACAGGTGCGCGGACTCCACGGCATGGGCAGCGGCACGCGCGTCGATGACCGGAAGCGCATCGCCGGCCTGCACCACGGTCGCCTGTGCGAGACGTTGCCAGCCGGCTGCCTCGTCGCGTGCAGCGGCAAAGAACGCCAGCCGGGTGCGGCCGTCCTCGCCGACACGTGCCACGGTCTGCCACTGCACATCGCCTGATCCCTCGTCGGGCAGGAAGAGCGGCCGCTCCATCTCGAATTCGGCGAGCTGAAGCCCTGTGCCGAGTGCCAACGCGGCGGCAGCCATCAACTCCATGACGGCCGCGGCCGGCATGACGGCCCGATCGAAGATGCGGTGCTCGAAGATCCAATCGCGTGCACCTCCGGCACTGCCTTGCCACAGCTGCAGGCTGCCGTCGGCCGCGACGACACGGCGGCCCAGCAGAGGATGACCATCCGTGCGCTCGATGCCCGCGTGAGCGATGCCCGCAGAAGAAACGATCGCGCGCGGCGGCAGCCAGTGGCGACGGCGCTGCCAGGCATAGGGCGGCAGGCTTTGCACCTGTCCGTCGCCTTGCACCGCCGCCCACTGCGGCGACCGACCGTGCACATGCAGCGAGGCCACCGCCTGCAGCAGGGTTTCGCGCTCGGGCCTGCCGCGCCGCAGCGATGCGAGCACGATCGCCGCCGCGCCGGCCTGCGCCGCGCTTTCGGAGATGGCGGCGGCGAGGACCGGATGCGGGCCGATCTCGACGAACAACCCGATGCCGTCGCAACACATCGCGTCGATCGCGTCGGCAAAGCGGACCGCGCTGCGCACGTTGCGGCCAAAGTAGGCCGGCGAAGCGATCTCGTCCGCCGCCAGCCGGCCGGTCACGGTGGAGTAGACGGCGCGAGCGGGAGCAGCCATTGGCAGCGCATGCAAGGCGTCGTTGAGCCGCGCTTCGAAAGGGGCCATCTGCGCGCTGTGGAAGGCGTACTGCACGGGCAGCCGGCGCTGCGCGACGCCGCGTGCCTCCAGCATCGCCAGCGCATGCGCGAGCGCATCCGTCTCGCCGGAGAGCACGACGCTGTGCGGCGCGTTCACGGCCGCCACCGACAGCCGATCGCCGAAGGGGCGCAGCATCTCGATGGCCTCGGCCTCGTCCAGGCTGACCTGGGCCATGCCGCCGAAGCCGGTCGCCTGCTGCATGAGCCGGGCGCGGTGCCACACCACCCGCACGGCATCCTCCAGCCCGAGCACGCCGGCGGCATGCAGCGCCGCGACCTCGCCCACGCTGTGACCCACGACGGCGTCCGGCGACACGCCCCAGGAACGCCACAGAGCCACCAGGGCGGCCTGCAGCGCGAAGAGGGCCGGCTGCGCGACCTCGGTGTCGTCCATGCGGGACTCGGATTCGCTGGCGGCCAGCACCTGCACCAGCGACCAGCCCGACAGCGGCTGCAGCAGGCGGTCGCAGGCCTCGATGACGGCACGGAAGACCGGCTCGCAGGCGAGCAGTTCGCGCCCCATGGCGTGCCACTGCGGCCCTTGTCCGCTGAACACAAAGGCGATGCGCGGCGGCGTATCCGTGCGGTGACCCACCGCGACACCAGGGCCCGGATCGCCAGCCAGGTAGGTATCGAGTTGCGCGACGAAGCTCGTGGGCATGGCGAGCGACCAGCGCGAGCCGGTGGTCGTGCTGCGTGCGCCGCTGCGTGGCGGTGAAGCAGACGTCGGCGATTGCCGCATCAGTGCGGCGAAGAAACGCTGACCAGGCAGCGGCCTGCGCCCGAAGCGCCGCGTCGCTGTGCGCGGACAGCGCCAGCACGCACGGCTCTTCGCTTTCCAGCACCACCGCTGGAATATGCGGCGCTGCCTCGACGATGACGTGCGCATTGGTGCCGCCCACACCGAACGAGCTGACCGCCGCGCAGCGAGGCTGGGCGCCGGCGGGCCAAGGCGTCAGGCACGTCGGGATCGCCAGCCGGGTGCCCTCCAGTGCGATGTGCGGGTTCAGGCGCTCGAACAGCGGCTGCGGCGGTACCGCCTCGTGCCGCAAGGCGAGCACCACCTTGAGCAGCCCCGTGATGCCGGCGGCGGCCTCGAGATGGCCGACGTTGGCCTTGGCCGAGCCGAGCAGGCAAGGTCCGGCGCCGTCGAATCGCTGCCCCACCGTCGCGGCGATGGCCTCCACTTCGATCGGATCGCCCAGCGCCGTGCCGGTGCCGTGCGCCTCCACGAGTCCGAGGCGCGCGGGCTCGATCTGCGCCGCGGCCAGCGCCTCGCGGATCAAGGCCTCCTGCGCCGGCCCGCTCGGCGCGGCGAGCAAGGTGGAGTGACCGTCCTGATTCACTGCCGAGCCGCGCACCACCGCCAGAACACGGTCGCCGTCGGCCACCGCATCGGCGAGCCGCTTGAGGACGATCACGCCGCACCCCTCGCCGCGGCCGAATCCGTCGGCCGCCGCGTCAAAGGTCTTGCAGCGTCCGTCGGGGGACATGAAGCCGACCTTGGACATCGACACCAGCAGCTCGGGCCCGACGATCAGTGAAACACCGCCGGCAACACCAACGTCGGTCTCGCCCATGCGCAAGCTCTGACAGGCCAGGTGCACGGCCACGAGCGACGAAGAGCAGGCCGTGTCGACCGAGATGCTGGGCCCGTGCAGGTCCAGAAAATACGACAGCCTGTTGGCCAGCACGCTGTGCAGCGTGCCGGTGAGCGTGCGCGGATCGATGGACGCCGGATCGGCGTACTGCATCTGTGCGTAGTCGTTGTGGTAGCTGGCCACGTACACCCCGGTGCGGCTGCCGCGCAGTCCTTCGTGCGGCAAGCCCGCGTCGTCCAGGGCCTCGATGGCCACCTCGAGGAACAGGCGCTGCTGCGGATCCATGCGCTGCGCCTCGCGCGGCGCGATGCCGAAGTACTCGTCATCGAAGCCATCGATGCGATCGAGGAAGGCCGCGCGGCGGGTGAGCGTCTTGCCCGGCGCGGCAGGGTCCACGTCATGCCAGGCGTCGGCGTTCCAGCGGTCCGGCGGCACGTCGGAGACGACGTTGCGCCCGTCGGCCAGCAGTTGCCAGAACTGCTCCGGCGTGTCGGCGCCGCCGGGAATGCGGCACGCCATGCCGATGATGGCAATCGGGTCGGCCCGCAGCAGCTCTGCCGCCTCTTCCCGCGCCTGGCGCGCCATGAGCGCGAGCTTGAGCGCGGATAGGCCCTGCAGCGGCTTGGTGGGATCGCTCATCGTCGGTCCTGTGCGTCCGCTCTATGGGCGCGGGCGCCGCGCGCGCAGCGCCGCCAGCGCATCGTCGTCGGACAACGAAGCCACCGCAGCCACATCGATGTGCCCGACACGCACGTCCTCGCGGAAGGGCTCGGACGCCGGCGGCGGCGCTGGCGCCACGGCACCGGCAAGATGGGCGACCAGCGCCTCGATCGTCGGATGGTTCCACGCCAGCGTCGCCGACAACGGCCGCTGGAGCGACTCTTCGAGACGGTTGCGCAATTCCATCGCGATCAGCGAATTCAGCCCCATCTGCCCGAGCGCCTGACGCGTATCCAGCCGTTCGGCCGGAATCTTGAGCACGCGGCTCACCGCCTCGCGCACGACGCTCTCGAGCAGGCGGCGCCGTTCGTCGGGGCCGGCGGCCGCAAGCGCGGCGGCCATGTCCGCCGGCGCGTGCGCGGCGTCGGCCAGAGCGCCTGCCAACACGCGCATCAACGGCGGCAACCTGCCGCCGCGGGCGCGGCGCACGGCGGCCACGTCCAGCGGCAGCACGACGGTCGAGGGCCGCGATTGCCCGCACAGCCAGCGGAACACCGCCGCGCCGCGCTCGGGCGCGAAGCTGCCCAATCCCTGGCGTGCCATTTCCTGCACGTTGCGCGCGCCGGCTTCGTTGTTGACCAGACCCGTGCCTTCCCACACGCCCCATTGGATGCACTGCGCGGGCTGTCCGCGCAGGCGGCGGTTGTGCGCGACCGCCTCCAGTCCGGCGTTGGCCGCGGCATAGTTGGCCTGCCCCGGTTGCGGCATGAAGGCGCCAGTGGAGGAGAAGAGCACGAAGAGATCCGATTCGGGTACCAGGCGGTCCAGGAGTTGGGCGCCTTGGAGCTTGGGCCGAATCACGGCATCGAAGGCCTCGCTCGACATGCGCGACGCCAGTTCGTTGGCGAAGCCGCCGGCCGCATGCACGACACCGCGAATGGGCGGAAGGCCCTGGCGTTCGTGGGCGGCGAGGAGATCGCGCAACTGCGTCTCGTCGCCCACGTCGGCCTGCGCGATGTGCACTGCCAGCCCCAGGGCCTCGAGACGGCGCACGCCCTGGATGCGCCGACCGATCGGACTGTTGCCCGGCACGTCCCGCCACGCGTCCCGGTCGGGCAGTCCGCTGCGGCCGACCAGCAGGACTCGCCGTACGCCCACCTCGGCCAGCGTGCCTGCGATGCGCAGGCCGATCTCGCCCAGGCCGCCGGTGATCAGGCAGGTGGCGTCCGCACGCGAGCGGAAGGCGGATGCCGGCTGCGCCGGTTGCGGCGTCAGTCGCAACACATGGCGGCGTCCGCCGCGCAGCGCCACCTGATCTTCTCCATCGCCGGCGCGCAAGTGCGCCAGCAGCGCCGGCGCCGACGAGGCGAAGTCCAGGGCAGGATCGAGGTCCACGAGGCCGCCCCACAGCTGAGGGTGCTCGGCACCTACGACCCGGGCAGCGCCCCACAGTGCAGCCGCCGGCACGCACAAAGGACCGCGCTCGCTGCCCACGGCCTGGGCGCCCCTGGTGACGAACCAGATGGGCAGCGCGGCAGCGGCCACGGCGCGAACGATGGGCAGCAACTGGCGGCCATCCTCTTGCGCGCCGGCGACTACCACGAGTCCCGCAGGCCATTCCGTCTTGCCCCGCTGCAGCGCCCGCGGCAGACCGTCGACGGGCACGAACTCGGCAGCCGCGCCGGCCGCCGACAGACCCTGGGCCATGGCCTTGGCGTCGCCCGCGTCGGACGACGTGACGATCCACGATCCGGGCTGGCCAGTTTGGTGCACCACAGGAGCGACCTGTGTCTGCCAGTCGAGCTGGTAGAGCCAGCTGTGCGCCTCCTCGTCCAACCGAGCCACTGCCGCGGAGCCGCTCGAGTCCGCGGGGCGCAATTCGGCAGCCGGCGACCAGTGCCGTTCGCGCTGCCACGGATACAGCGGCAAGTCGATGCATTGCCCTGACCCAAGCACCGTACGCCAATCCACCGGCAGGCCACGGGTCCAAAGGTGTGCAAGCGCGTTGCGCACGCCCAACTGCTGGGGCTCGTCGCGCCGGCCGCACGCGACTGCGGCGATTTCCACGCGGGCGTCCAGCGCCGACTGTTCGATCGATGGCACCAGTACCGGATGCGGGCCCAGCTCCACGAAGTGCGTGACATTCCCGTCGGCCAGCAGCGCCTGCACGGCCTCGTGAAAGCGCACCGGCTCGCGCAGGTTGCGGGCCCAGTAGGTGGCATCGAGTTCGGTGCCGTCGATGCGGCGTGCCTCGACCGTCGACACCATGGCCACTCGGGTCGGCTGTGGCGCGAGACCGTCGAGTTCGAGCCGGAGCATTGCCGCCAACGGCGCCATCTGCGGGCTGTGCGAGGCGACGTCGACCTTCACCAGCCGACAGAACACCCCCTCGTTCTGCCACTCGGCCATCGCCGCTTCCACAGCATCGGGTTCGCCCGAGATGACGCACGAGCGCGGGCTATTGGACACGGCGACGGTCACATGCGCTTCGCGGCCGCGAAGCCGCTCGAGGGCCTCGTCCATCGGCAGCTCGACCAGCGCCATCGCGCCCTGGCCGCTGGTTCGCCGCATCAGCGCACTGCGGCGGCAGACGATCTCCATGCCCTGGTCGACGCTCAGCGCGCCTGCGATCACTGCAGCGCCCACCTCGCCCATGCTGTGGCCGATCAAGGCATCGGGCACCACGCCCCATGAGCGCCACAACTCGGCGTAGGCGATCGCCATCGCGACCAGGACAGGCTGGATGACGCCGATGTGATCGAGGCGGAATTCTGGATCTTGCGGCGCGAGTTCGAGCTGGCGCACGAGCGAGACATCGAGGAAGCGGGACGCCGCGGCGTCGCAGCGGCGCATCGCCTCGCGGAACACCGGCTCGCGCTCGAGAGCTTCCCGGCCCATGCCGACCCACTGCGCTCCCTGGCCGGGCACGACGAAGACCAGGCGCGGACGCGCGTCGGACGCTCGACCGATGGAAGGATGGCTGTCGCCGTCGGCGAATCGCTGCAGCGCGTCGGCAAGGGCGATGGGGTCGTCGTAGGCAAAGGCCACCCGGCGGTCGAGCGCGGCGCGGGCGGTCGCGGCACTGAAGCAGAGGTCGCGCATGCGCGCAGCGGGCTGCTGGCGCAGCCGCAGTGCATGGCGTTCGGCAAGTGCGCGCAGCGCTTCTTCACTGCGCGCGGACAGGAGCAGCGGCCACTTGCCTTGCGACTCGTCCGATTCGTCCGTGGCCACCAGTCGCGCAGGTGCGGCCTCCAGCACCACGTGCGCATTGGTGCCCGCGATGCCGAAGCCGCTCACGCCAGCCACGCGACCCGCGCTCTTCCAGTCCAATCGTTGGGGCACCAGCGCGATCGGTGCGTTCGCCCAATCGATCGCCGGATTCGGGGTCTTGCAGTGCAGGCTGGGCGGTATCTGGCCGTGATGGAGCGCGAGCGCCACCTTGACGAGCCCGGCGACGCCGGCGGCGCCCTCGGTGTGGCCGATATTGGTCTTGACCGATCCGACGTGCGTGCGCAGTGCACCGTCGCTTGCGCTTTCTCCCAGCACATCGATGAGTGCGCCGAGTTCGACAGGATCGCCGGCACGCGTGCCCGTGCCATGGGCCTCGACATAACCCAGGCGTTGCAGCGATACACCTGCATCGGCATACGCCCGGCGCAACAGGGCCGCCTGGCCGGCACGGCTGGGCGTGCCCATCGAGCCGCTGCCGTGCCCGTCGTTGTTGACCGCGCTGCCGCGGATGACCGCATAGACCCGATCGCCGTCGGCTTGCGCCTTGTCGAGCGGCTTGAGCACCAGCAAGCCGGCGCCTTCGCTTCGCACATAGCCATCGCCGGCCGCGTCGCCGAATTTGCACCGACCGTCTGGCGCCATCATGCGGCTCTGGGAGTACGCGACGGTGATGTGCGGCTGCAGGATCACGTTGACGCCGCCGGCCAGTGCCAGCGTGCACTCCCCGTCGCGCAGGCTGCGCACGGCCAGGTGCACCGCGACCAGCGAAGACGAGCAGGCCGTGTCCACCGTGAGGCTCGGGCCTTGCAGGCCGAGCAGGTAAGACAGGCGTCCGGATGTGGCGTATCGGCCGCTGCCCGTGGTCATGAAGAAGTCGACGCCCTCGGGATCGGCGAACAGGCGGCCTTCGAAGTCGCTGAGCCACTGGCCGACAAACACGCCCGTGTCGCCGCCGCGCAGGGCATGCGCATCCTGACCCGCATCTTCCAGTGCTTCCCAGGCCAGTTCGAGCATCAGCCGCTGCTGCGGATCCATGCGCTCGGCCTCTCGAGGCGAGATGCCGAAGAAGGCCGCATCGAAGCGATCGATGCCGTCGAGGAAACCACCCCAGCGCGTCATGATCCGTCCGGGCACGGCCGGTTTGGGATCGAAGTAGTGCGTCGTGTCGATGCGGTCGTCGGGAATGGGGCCGATGGCGTCGACGCCTTCGCGAAGCAATCGCCAGAAGCCCTGGGCATCTGCGGCGCCTCCCGGGAACCGGCAACCGATTCCGACGATGGCGATGGCCCGAGGCGTGCTCATCTCAGCTTTCCATGGCGCCGAGCGGCACCCCAACGGCATGAACCGACGCATCAAGCGGCCGCCGCGGAGCCGGCTTGGCCGGTCCACTGGCGGCGCCCCCTGGAGGGGGAGCGCCGAAGGCGCTACGGGGGTGGTTCACTTCAGAACCTCGCCCCTCACCTGCGACGAAACCGGGGGCATGCCCTTCACGACATGGTCGCGCAGCGCGAGCAAGAGTCTCAGCGTCCGGCCATGCCCGGCTTCAATGCAGCGCGCGAACGAAGCGCTTGCTACTCGCATCGCTGAGCACCTCGCGCCGCGGACAGATGACCACCGCGGCAAGATTCTTTTGCCATCCCTCGCCCTCGAAGCCTCGAGCGGACTCGCACACGGGCCCGCTTGATCTATCTCTCCCAGACAAAGGACACCGCATCGCTCCGGGCGGCCTTCTCCATCCAGACAAATTCCTCACGCACGTGTCACCGTCGCTCGAACCGAAACATCCTAACGGGCAGTTCGGCCCGAATCGCAGCTTGTGAACACGCTCAGCCCTAAATGTGTGCACAAAAGCATCACATGTCGCGTCGCGCGTGCCACACGCCTTTTCCCTATCGATTATCGACGCGATGCTGCACCCTGCAGCCTGCGATTCCCCCTCAAGCGCGGGATGGTCGGACTGGCACCGAAGCACATACTCGATTCGGTCACAAGCCGAGGAGTAAGAATCATGGCACTGCGCGAGTCACTTGCTGCCGAAATCCCGTTCAAGGGGCGGCTGTTTGACCTGAATCATCTGTCCGAGTCGGCAACCCGCACCTCAGGCGCATATCGCTGCCCAGCGTGTGGTGATGAACTCACTTTCGACAGCCTGGCCATCCGCTGCCGGTGCTTCGATGAGTGCTATGAGGATCCGCCCCGGCGACAACGCGTGCCAGACTCGCGCTGAGTCGTTTGGTTGTGCTGCTCGATCCTGTGAGGCGATGGGGTGTGGCTCATCGATGGCTCACGATGGGACCGTCGTAGAGGCCCAAAAACAGCGAAGCCCGCACTTGGCGGGCTCGCACAGCGCCTTGAAGGCACCACGTATTCGGTGGTTGCGGGGGCTGGATTTGAACCAACGACCTTTGGGTTATGAGCCCAACGAGCTACCAGACTGCTCCACCCCGCGACTGAGCCAATCACTATAGCACACGTGCCAAGCAACCGGGCTATACGACTACAAACCCGCCCCTGCCAGCGTGACGAGAAATCGCTTGCTGTCCTGGTAGCCGATGACGCGCAACGGCGTGAGTTCCTGGCCACGCGCGTCGAAAAAAATCATGCCAGGAGGCCCGAACAGGTCGAAGCGCTTGAGCAGCGCGCGATCCTCCGCTGAGTTCACGGTCACGTCCGCCCGAAGCAGCGTGGCAGCGGCAAGTTTGCGGCGCACGTTCGCATCGGCAAAAGTGAAGCGCTCCATTTCCTTGCACGACACGCACCAGTCGGCGTAGAAGTCGAGCATGACGGGCCGACCCGCCGTCGATGCCGCACCGATGGCCGCATCGAGCTCGGCCACCGTGCGGACGGGCGAGAAGGCAAGGCGGCTCTCCGCCGCCGCCTCTCGCCTGCCAGCAAAGTGCTTGAGCGGCTGAAGCGGGTCAGTGCCCCCGGAGGCGGCCCCGACCAGTTGCAGCACCCCGATGACGCCGAGCACCGCGCCCGCCGCCTGCCGCGCCCACGCCGCACGCCCACCAGGCGTGCTCGCCCCATGCAACAGCGCTGCGCCACCACCGGCAAGCAGCGCACCCCACAGGGCCAGTGCCACCTCACCGGGCAGGACCGGCTGAATCGTGTAGATGGCGACGCCGAGCAGGAGCGCGCCGAAGAAGCGCTTGACACCGTCCATCCACGCGCCGCCACGCGGCAGAAGTGTCCCAGCCGATGCCCCGACCACCAGCAGTGGAACACTCATGCCGATCGCGAGCGAAAACAAGGCAGAACCCCCCAGCCAGACATCGTGCGTCTGGCTCAGGAACAGCAAGGCAGCTGCCAGCGGGGCTGCAACGCATGGGCTGACGATCAACGCGGAAATGCCGCCCATGGCAAACACGCCAAGGAATCGCCCTCCGGGGAGGTGCTGCGAAGTGTGGGTCAGGGGCCCGGTCAGCGAGGCAGGAAGCTGGAGTTCATAGGCGCCGAACATGGACAGCGACAGGATCACCAGCGCGATCGCAAAAGCGCCGAGGACCCACGCGTTCTGCAGCGCCGCGGCCAATCCTTGGCCGACGAGGCCGGCGGCCACGCCGAACGCGGTGTAGACCAGCGCCATGCCGAGCGAATACGCGACAGCCAGCGAAAAGCCGCGCGCGCGGCCCACCTTCGCGCCATGCCCGACGATGATCGACGAGAGAATCGGGACCATCGGCAGCACGCACGGTGTCAGCGAGAGCAGCAGGCCTGCGACAAAGAACACGCCCACGATCTGCCACAGCGTGCCCGACCGCAGCGCGGCAGTCGTGCCGTCGTCGTCGATGAGTGCGACAGGAGCAGCAGCGGCCTTCTGTGCGGAAGTTGCCGGCGATGCCGAACGCTCCGACGGCGATGGCGCGGGCAGTGCCGCCGGCAGTCCTGAGACCGATGGCGTCGACTCTGCCGCCTTCTGCGCTGCCGAAGAGGCTGAATCGCCCGTTGCCTGGGCGTTGCCCGGTGCGTCGGGATCTGGCATGTCCCGTCCGGGTTTCACGGCGACGCTGCCGTCACCTCCGAAGGCCGCGAGGCTCACATCGGCGCGCATCTGGGCAGGCGGATAGCACAGGCCCTTGTCCGCGCAGCCTTGATAGTCGACGGCCAGCGCGAAGCGAGGTGCCGCCTTTTCCACCGGGACGATGATGCGGATCAAGCCGCGATGGGTTTCGACGTTCTTCTGGAACGTCTCGTCGAATTTCACCTTCCCGTGCGGAAACTCCGGTGTCCCGAGCGTCGCGCCGGTCGCGGCAATCTTGAAGCGTTCCTGGTAGAGGTAATAGCCAGGCGCAATGTCGAAAGTAACCTCGACGTGACGTGCATCAAGCGCACGCATATCGCCTTTGAACGCCGCTTCGGGGTCGAGGAAGTCGTCAGCGGCCAGCACTTGCCGCGCGAGGCCAAGGCCCAGGAGGAGGCTGACAAGCAGCGCGACAAGGACTCGTCCCGGAATTTGAATTCGCATCACGGAAAACACCCGACTTTTCGTACTGGCCTCAGCCATTGACATCCGCTTGCCCCTCAGGGTTCCGAAACTCATCCGAAGAAGCGCCGGCGGGTCAGCACCAGTGCCAGGTAATAGCCGCCTGCAGCATAGGCTGCCAGAACGGCCAGTGGCACAGCCCAGTTCGCCGGCCACTGGCCGATCACCAGCGGGCGGACGATCTGGACGGCTGCCGTCAGCGGCAGCCACTTGGCCACTGCCTGCAGCCACACCGGCATCTGCCCGATTGGAAAGTAAACCCCCGACAGGAACGTCATCGGCGTGAGCACAAGCGTGAAATAGTAGGTGAAGAAGTCGTATCCGCGCGCGAGCGCATTGAAGACCAGCGCGATCGAGGCGAACGTGACGCCCACTGCCGCGAGCAGGGGCAACGCCAGCAGCATCGTCGGCGCGCGGGAAATGTCCAGTGCGAAGATCACCACGAGGATCGCCGCGACGGAAAAGATGCTCTTGAGCGCTGCCCACAGCATTTCGGCAAAGACGATGTCATCGAGCGACACGGGCGCGTTCATGATGCTCTCCCAGGTCTTCTGGACATGCATGCGCGAAAACGCCGAATACAGGGACTCGAAGGTCGCGGCCAGTGCACAGCTGACCGCGATGCTGCCCGACGCGAGGTAGGTCACGTAGGGCAGGTCCGCGACCCGTCCGATCATGGATCCAAGGCCGTAGCCGAACGCGACCAGCGTGATCAGCGGTTCGGCGATGTTGCCCATGATGCTCGGGACGGCAAGCTTGCGCCAGACGAGGAAATTGCGCAGCACGACCGGATAGAAACTCGCCGTGATGCGCGGTGGTGCGTAAGTCGAGATCAGCATGCCAGTGTCTCCTCAGCCATCGTCCCGGATCTGACGGCCGGTCAGCTTGAGGAACAGGTCCTCGAGGTTGGCGGGCCGATGCAGGAAGCGAACGCCCTGCTCAGCTGCCAGGACGCGCAATAGTGCGGCAGGGTCCATCAGGTAGAAGAAGACGGTTTCGCCGCTGGTCTCGACTCGCTCGGCGAGGCTCGAATGCGCACTGGCCAGCATGCGGGCACCGTCTCCGTAGACTTCCACGACATCGCCTTCCAGGTGTTCGGCGATCAGGCCGCGCGGCGTGCCCTCTGCGATCTTGCGGCCATGATCGAGCACGATCAAGCGATCGCACAGGCGTTCGGCTTCGTCCATGAAATGCGTCGTCAACAGGATCGACTTGCCCTGCTGCAGCAGTTCTTGCAGGCGTTCCCACATCAGGTGGCGTGCCTGAGGATCGAGCCCGGTGGTGGGCTCGTCGAGCAAAAGCAGGTCCGGGTCGTTGATCAAGGCGCGGCCGAGACTCAAGCGGCGCCTCATGCCGCCGGACAATTCGCCCGGCCGGGCGTCGGCCTTCGATTGCAACGCGGCGAAGGCCAGCAGCCTGGGGATCCGCGCCTCGATGGTCGATTTCGGCAGACCGAAGTAGCGGCCATACACGCGCAGGTTCTCGATGCAGCTGAAGTCGGGATCGAGGCTGTCGAACTGCGTGACGACGCCGATGCGTTTCTTGGCCAGTCCGACCTTCTCGGGGATGGGCAAGCCGAAGGCTTCGATGCTTCCGGCGTCGGGTGCGGCCTGCCCAAGGCACATGCGAATCGTGGTCGTCTTGCCGGCGCCGTTCGGTCCGATCACACCGAGGCATTCCCCGGGCTGGATCTCGAACGACAGATCGTCGACGACGACATTCGCGCCGTAAGCCTTGCGAAGGTGGTGAACGCGAATGATCGGAGTGGACATGCGTAGCCGAACGTCTGGCCTCTAGGAACGAGATGCCCCGCAGGGGCGTCTGGGCGAAAAGAAGAAAGGGCCGGCTCAAGGCCGACCCTTCGCTCGCAATGTGCCCAAAGTGCGCCTATTCGGCCTGCTCAGTGCCTTCGGCAGCGACCGGTTCCGGACGATCGACCAGCTCGACGAAAGCCATGGGTGCGTTGTCGCCGACGCGGAATCCCATTTTCAGGATCCGCGTGTAACCGCCGGGGCGCGCCTGATAGCGCGGACCGAGCTCGCCAAAAAGCTTGGTCACGACGGCGCGGTCGCGGGTGCGGTCGAATGCGAGTCGCTTGTTCGACAACGTGGGTTCCTTGGCCAGCGTGATCAGCGGCTCGACGACACGACGGAGTTCCTTGGCCTTCGGGACCGTGGTCTTGATGGCCTCGTGCGTGAGCAGCGAATTGCACATGTTGCGCAACATCGCCTGGCGATGCTCGCTCGTGCGGTTGAGTTTGCGAAGACCGTGACGGTGACGCATGGTGCTTTCCTTTCCTTATCTATGCCGGCAGCCGTATCAGGTACTGCCGGGTGCACCGGGTTGGATGGGCCGCCGCAGCGGCCGACTGTGTCGTGATCGTTCAGCGCTTGTCGAGTCCCTGGGGCGGCCAATTCTCCAGCCGTGCCCCCAGTGTCAGCCCGCGCGACGCCAGCACTTCCTTGATTTCGTTGAGCGACTTGCGGCCCAGGTTCGGCGTCTTGAGCAGCTCGGTCTCGGTACGCTGGATCAGGTCGCCGATGTAGTAGATGTTTTCGGCCTTCAGGCAGTTGGCCGACCGCACAGTGAGCTCGAGCTCATCGACAGGACGCAGCAGGATCGGATCGAACTGCGTGCTGCGCTGCGTAGCAGGCTGGTCGAAGATGTCGCCGACCTGGCCTTCCAACTGCGCGAAGACCGCGAGCTGCTCCACGAGGATCTTCGCGGAAGCGCGGATGGCCTCCTCGGGAGAGATGGCGCCGTTGGTGACGATCTCCATGACCAGCTTGTCGAGGTCGGTCCGCTGCTCCACGCGCGCACTCTCGACCGTATAGCTCACGCGCGCCACGGGCGAGAAGGATGCATCCAGGACGATGCGCCCGATCGACTTGGTGGGCTCGTCGCCGAAACGGCGCAGGTTGCCCGGCACGTACCCGCGACCCTTCTCCACCTTGATCTGCATGTCCAGCTTGCCGCCTTGGGACAAGTGCGCGATGACGTGATCGGGATTGATGATCTCGACATCGTGAGGCGTCTGGATGTCTCCTGCGGTCACGGGCCCTTCGCCCTCCTTGCGCAGCACGAGGGTCACCTCGTCGCGGTTGTGGAGTCGGAACACCACACCCTTGAGATTCAGCATGATGTGAACCACGTCCTCCTGCACGCCGTCGATCGTGGAGTACTCGTGCAGCACCCCCGCGATCGTCACTTCGGTCGGCGCATAACCCACCATCGACGAAAGCAGCACGCGCCGCAGGGCATTGCCCAGCGTGTGGCCGTAGCCGCGCTCGAAAGGCTCGAGCGTGACCTTCGCGCGGTTGTGCCCGAGCGGCTCGACGTTGATGGCTTTGGGTTTCAGCAGATTGGTTTGCATTGAGTCCTGTTCCTCTCAATACCCTCGGCTCGTTACACCGATAAGGCTGGCGGACATTGCCGGGCGATATGACGGATTGCAAGGCCCGGCAGCCGGCAAACCCGATGGGTGCGCGACACCTGGCCGCTCACCCGCCTTCCCTTGGGACTATCGTGAATACAGTTCGACGATCAGCGCTTCCTTGATGTCGGCGCCGAATTCGTCGCGATCGGGCGTCTTCTTGAACACACCCTCCAGCTTGGACGGGTCGACCTGAACCCATGCGGGCATGCCCACCGACTCGGCCAGCTTGACCGCGTCGGTCACGCGCAACTGCTTCTTGGCCTTCTCGCGCACTGCGACCGTGTCGCCGACCTTCACCATGTACGAGGCGATGTTGACCACTTGTCCGTTCACAGTGACGCCCCTATGAGAGACAAGCTGACGTGCCTCGGCACGAGTCGAACCGAAGCCCATGCGGTAAACCACGTTGTCCAGGCGTGACTCGAGCAGGGTCAGCAGGTTCTCGCCGGTGTTGCCCTTGCGGCGCTCGGCCTCGGCAAAGTAGCGCCGGAATTGACGTTCCAGCACACCGTACATGCGCTTGACCTTCTGCTTCTCGCGCAATTGCAGACCGAAGTCGCTGGTGCGCGAGCCGGAGGTGCGGCCATGCTGGCCGGGCTTGCTGTCGAATTTCGCTTTGTCGCCGATGGGACGGCGCGCGCTTTTCAGGAAGAGGTCGGTGCCTTCACGGCGGGCCAGTTTGGCCTTCGGTCCAAGATAACGTGCCACGTTGGGTTCCTTCGATCATCTGACGCAGCCACGATGGGTCTGCGCGAGTCTGGCGGGTGTTGTTGTCGGCGCTCAGACGGTGGTCTTCAATGCAAATGTCGGCGAAGCCCAAGGGCGCCGCCGACACGGGAGAAAAGCGTTGCCGGGATTCAGATGCGGCGGCGCTTTTGCGGACGGCAGCCGTTGTGCGGGATCGGCGTCACGTCGGAAATGGAATTGATGCGAATGCCCAGCGAAGCCAAGGCACGCACCGACGACTCGCGGCCAGGCCCGGGGCCCTTGATGCGCACATCGAGGTTCTTGATCCCCTGTTCCTGGGCAGCGCGGCCGGCGACTTCAGCAGCGACCTGCGCGGCAAACGGCGTGCTCTTGCGCGAACCCTTGAAGCCCTGACCGCCGCTGGACGCCCAAGACAGTGCGCCACCCTGCCGATCGGTGATCGTGATGATCGTGTTGTTGAACGACGCATGCACGTGCGCGATGCCGTCCGCAACATTCTTGCGGACCTTCTTGCGCACGCGTTGCGCGGCGGTGTTCGGTGCTTTAGCCATGGTGACGTTCTCTCAATCTGTGCGGCCGCGATTACTTCTTGGAGGCGCCGGACTTGCGCGGACCCTTGCGGGTGCGTGCGTTCGTGCGCGTGCGCTGACCCCGAACCGGCAGCCCCCGGCGGTGCCTGAACCCACGATAGCAGCCGAGGTCCATCAGCCTCTTGATGTTGATGGACATCTCGCGACGAAGATCGCCTTCGATGGTCAGGCGACCAATCTCCTCGCGAATTTTCTCCAGGTCGGCGTCGCTCAGGTCCTTGATCTTGCGGTTGTACGGGACGCCGCTCGCTTCGCAGATCTGCTGAGCGGTTCGGCGACCGATGCCGTAGATGGCGGTCAGCCCGATCTCGGCGTGCTTGTGGGGCGGAATGTTGATGCCAGCAATGCGTGCCATGTGCGTGTCCTAAATCGTTCCTGACAGGGCTCAGCCCTGGCGTTGCTTGTGTCGTGGATCAGTGCAGATCACGCGCACCACGCCGTGGCGACGGATGATCTTGCAATGCCGGCACATCTTCTTCACCGATGCTGCAACTTTCATTCTCTTCTCCTCAGCCTTGTCAGGCCGCTTTCATTCGATGGTTCGCCGTATGTTCCGTGGTCACTTCGCCCGGAACACGATGCGCGCCCGAGTCAAATCGTAGGGCGTGAGTTCGACCGTGACCTTGTCTCCGGGCAGGATTCGGATGTAGTGCATCCGCATCTTCCCGGAGATATGGCCCAACACGATATGGCCGTTCTCCAGCTTCACACGAAACGTTGCATTGGGCAGATTCTCGAGAATCTCCCCTTGCATCTGGATGACGTCGTCTTTCGCCATGCGTTTGCTTCGTGGTTCCGACCGACTTCTTCACCCGGCCTTGAAATTCGCCTTCTTGAGCAGCGATTCGTATTGCTGGCTCATGACATAGCTCTGCACCTGGGCCCAGAAGTCCATCGTCACGACCACGATGATCAGCAACGAGGTGCCACCGAAGTAGAACGGCACGTTGTACTTCAATACGAGAAATTCGGGCAGCAGGCACACCAGTGTGATGTACAACGCTCCAGCCAGCGTCAGGCGCGACAGGATGCGATCGATGTAGCGGGCGGTCTGCTCGCCAGGACGAATCCCGGGGATGAATGCACCGCTTTTCTTCAGGTTGTCCGCCGTTTCGCGACTGTTGAAAACGAGAGCCGTGTAGAAAAAGCAAAAGAAGATGATCGCCGCCGAATACAGGATCACGTAGATCGGTTGACCAGGTGACAGCATCGCCGCGATGTCTTTCAGCCAGCGCAGGCTCTCGCCGGTGGCGAACCACCCGACGACCGTGGCTGGCAGCAGGATGATCGACGATGCAAAGATCGGTGGGATCACGCCGGACATGTTCAACTTCAACGGCAGGTGGGACGACTGTCCGCCATAGACCTTGTTGCCGACCTGGCGCTTGGCGTAGTTGACCAGGATCTTGCGCTGTCCTCGCTCGATGAACACGACCACGAACGTCACGGCGCCCACAATCGCGACGACGACCAGCGCGACGAGCACGCTCATCGCTCCCGTGCGGATCAGTTCCAGCAGACCGCCGATTGCGTTGGGCAACCCGGCGGCTATGCCCGCGAAGATGATGATCGAGATCCCGTTGCCCAATCCGCGTTCGGTGATCTGTTCACCAAGCCACATCAGGAACATCGTTCCTGCCACGAGACTGACCACGGCGGTCATGCGAAAACCGAAGCCCGGCGAAATGACCAGCCCTTGCGAACCTTCGAGGGCCAGCGCAATCCCCAGCGACTGGAAGATCGCCAGGCCCAGCGTCCCGTAGCGCGTGTACTTCGTGATCGTCCGCCGTCCCGTCTCGCCTTCCTTCTTCAAGGATTCGAGCGACGGAACCACGTAGGTCATCAATTGCATGATGATCGACGCGGAGATGTACGGCATGATTCCCAGCGCAAACACCGTGAAGCGCCGCAGGGCGCCGCCCGAGAACATGTTGAACAGGTTCAGGATGCCGCCTGACTGGCGCCTGAACAGGTCCTGCAAGGCGTTCGGGTCGATGCCGGGCACAGGGATGTGCGCCCCGATGCGGTACACGACGAGCGCGAGCAGCAGGAAGACAAGGCGGCGACGCAGGTCGCCGAACTTGCCGCTCCTGGCCAGCTGATTCGCGTTGGTTGCCACGTGCTGCGGTGTCCGGTTGTGATTGGAGGTGCGTCAGGCGACGGAGCCGCCCGCCGCCTCGATGGCTGCCTTGGCGCCGGCGGTCGCTCCAATGCCCTTGAGGCTCACCTTCTTGGTCAGGTCGCCCGACTTGATGACCTTGACCACCTTCGCGCGTTCACGGACGAGCCCGGCCTGCTTCAACGTGAGCAGGTCCACTTCGTCGGCACCCAGGCGCTCCAGTTCGGTCAGCGTGATCTCGGCGTTGTATTTCAAGGAGACGGATTTGAAGCCGCGCTTTGGCAAGCGGCGCTGGAGCGGCATCTGGCCGCCCTCGAAACCGACCTTGTGGTAGCCGCCCGATCGTGACTTCTGGCCCTTGTGGCCGCGACCAGCTGTCTTGCCGAGGCCCGATCCGATACCGCGGCCAACCCGCCGCTTGGCATGGCGCGCACCGGTGCCAGGCTTGATCGTGTTCAGTTCCATGTTCTTTCCTTCGCCGCAGGTACTCAAAGCACCTTCACCAAGTACGACACCTTGTTGATCATGCCGCGCACTGCGGGCGTATCTTCGAGTTCGCGCTCGCTGTTCAGGCCGCGCAGGCCGAGTCCGCGGACTGTCGCGCGATGCGACTCCTTCGTCCCGGCGATGCTGCGCACCAGCTTGACCTTGAGTGTTTTCTTGTCGCTCATTTTGTCTCTCCGCCAGCTCAGCCGAGAATTTCCTCGACCGTCAAGCCGCGCTTCGCGGCCACTTCGGCCGGCGTGCTGACCGCCTTCAGGGCATTCAATGTGGCACGCACGAGGTTGTACGGATTGGTCGATCCGACGCTCTTGGCGACGATGTCCGTCACACCCATGACTTCGAATACCGCCCGCATGGGTCCGCCGGCGATGATGCCATCGCCTTGCTTGGCCGGTGCCATCAGTACGCGAGAGGCGGCATGCTCACCCACCACCCGGTGGTGAATCGTGCCGTTCTTCAACGACACCTTGACCATGTTCCTGCGCGCAGACTCCATGGCCTTCTGCACCGCCACGGGCACTTCCTTGGCCTTGCCCTTGCCCATGCCGATGCGACCATCGCCGTCGCCGACCACCGTCAGCGCCGCAAAACTTAGCGTGCGACCGCCCTTGACGACCTTGGTCACGCGATTCACCGCGATCATCTTTTCTTTCAGACCGTCGTCGTTGCCTTCGGTCTGAGCGCGAGGTTGAAACTTTGCCATTGTCGGATTCCTTGTCGTCGCGCCGTAGCTTAGAACTGCAGGCCGGCTTCGCGCGCCGCTTCGGCCAACGCCTTCACGCGGCCATGGTAGGCAAAGCCAGCACGGTCGAAGGCGACGCGCTCGACGCCCGCAGCCTTGGCCTTCTCAGCAATGCGCTTGCCGATGACGGCTGCAGCGGTTGCATTGCCACCCTTGCCGGCGGCGCCGAGTTCCTTGCGAACATCAGCCTCGGCGGTCGATGCAGTGGCCAGCACGCGCTGACCATCGTCGGAAATGACACTCGCGTAGATATGCAGATTGGTGCGGTGCACCATCAGGCGCGCAATGCGCTGCACGGCAATGCGGGCGCGGGTCTGCCGGGAGCGGCGAATGCGCTGGTCCTTCTTGTTCAACACGATCGTCGCTCCTTACTTCTTCTTGGTCTCTTTGAGAGAGACCCGTTCGTTGGCGTAGCGAATCCCCTTGCCCTTGTAGGGCTCAGGCGGCCGGATCGCGCGCACTTCTGAAGCAATCTGGCCGACGGCTTGGCGGTCGGCGCCTTTGATCACAATTTCGGTCTGAGTGGGACATTCGACCTTGATTCCGGCCGGCATGTCTTTGGCGACCGGATGTGAATACCCGACCTGCAGATTCAGTTTCTGACCCGCAGCCTGGGCCCGAAAACCGACACCCACCAGCGCGAGCCGCTTCTCGAAGCCCTTCGCGACCCCGTTCACCATGTTGGCGAGCAAGGCGCGCATCGTGCCGGACATGGCATTCGATTCCGGTGAATCCTCGACCGGCTCCAGGAAGATCTTGCCGTTCTCGAGTTTCACGGAGACGAGCGGATTGATCTGCAGCGACAGAGTGCCGAGAGGCCCCTTGATGCTGACCTCGCCATTCTTGACCGTCGCTTCCACGCCTGGCGTGACCGGGACGGGCATCTTTCCTACGCGGGACATTTTTGGCCTCCCTTTCCCTTAGGCGACGTAGCAGAGAACTTCGCCGCCAACGCCCGCCTGACGCGCCTTACGATCGGTCATGACACCCTTTGGCGTTGTGACGATGGCCACCCCGAGGCCGTTCATCACGTTCGGGATGTCGTGGCGGCCCTTGTAGATGCGAAGGCCAGGACGGCTCACGCGTTCGATGTGCTCGATGACTGGGCGACCCGCGTAATATTTCAAAGTCACTTCGAGTTGCGGCTTCGCCGGGTCGCCGACGACAGCGAAATTCTCGATGTAGCCCTCGTCCTTCAGGACCTGGGCAATCGCCACCTTCAGCTTCGACGACGGCATCACGACGCTAGTCTTTTCGACCATCTGCGCGTTGCGAATGCGGGTCAGCATATCGGCGATAGGATCACTCATGCTCATTGGGAATCTCCTGATCGTCCGAGCCGATTACCAGCTGGCCTTGACGACACCCGGGATGTCGCCCTTGAAGGCCAGCTCGCGAATCTTGTTGCGGCCGAGGCCGAACTGCCGGAACGTGCCACGCGGCCGGCCTGTCAATTCGCAGCGGTTGCGCAAACGCGTCGGATAGGCATTGCGGGGCAGCTTCTGGAGTTCGAGGCGAGCGGCATACCGATCTTCATCGGACTTCTTCGCGTCGTTGGCGATCGCAGTCAGCTCGGCATGCTTCTTCGCGAACTTGGCGACCAGTTGCTCGCGCTTCTTCTCGCGCTGGATCAGGGAAAGTTTAGCCACAGGCCACCTCAGTTCTTGAACGGGAATTTGAAGGCGGACAGCAGCGCCTTGCACTCGTCGTCCGTCTTCGCAGTCGTCGTGATGCTGATGTTCAGCCCACGCAGCGCATCGATCTTGTCGTAGTCGATCTCGGGGAAGATGATCTGTTCCTTGACGCCGACGTTGTAGTTGCCGCGCCCATCGAACGCACGACCGGAAATCCCGCGGAAATCGCGAACACGCGGCAGCGCGATCGTCACGAAACGATCGAGGAATTCATACATACGCACGCCACGCAGCGTGACCATCGTGCCGATGGGCACGTTTTCGCGGATCTTGAACCCGGCGATGGCCTTGCGTGACTTTGTGACGACAGGCTTCTGTCCCGAGATCTTCGTGAGGTCGGCCACGGCGTTGTCCATGACCTTCTTGTCAGACACGGCTTCGGACACGCCCATGTTCAGCGTGATCTTCGTCAGGCGAGGAACCTCCATCACCGACTTGTAGCCGAACTTCTTGAACAGCTCGGGAACGATCTTTTCGCGATAGACCTGTTGCAGGCGCGCGGATTGTTGTGCAGCCATGTGACCCTCTTACGCCTTGATCTCGGCGCCGCTGGATTTGTAGACACGGACCTTGGTCTTGTCTTCCAGGAACTTGACTCCGACACGATCGGCCTTGCCGGTGGCGGGGTTGAAGATGGCGATGTTGGATTGGTGGATCGGCAGCGTCTTGTCGACGATGCCACCCGTGGTGCCCTTCATCGGGTTCGGCTTGACATGCTTCTTGACGACATTGACGCCTTCGACGACCACATGGTCGTCATCGACGCGGTGCGCCACGGTGCCCCGCTTGCCCTTGTCTCGCCCGGTCAGCACGATGACCTGGTCGCCTTTTCGAATCTTCTTCATGGCCTGTCCTTCCAGCGCAGCGTCACAGAACTTCCGGAGCCAGCGAAACGATCTTCATGAAACGCTCCGTGCGCAATTCGCGCGTCACCGGGCCGAAGATACGGGTGCCGATCGGCTCGAGTTTTGCGTTGAGCAGGACAGCAGCGTTGCCGTCGAAGCGTACCAGCGAGCCGTCCTGGCGACGCACGCCCTTGGCCGTGCGCACGACCACGGCACTGTAGACCTCGCCCTTCTTCACGCGTCCGCGCGGCGCAGCCTCTTTGATGCTGACCTTGATCACATCGCCGATGCGCGCATACCGACGCTTGGAACCGCCAAGCACCTTGATGCACATGACGGACTTCGCGCCTGTGTTGTCCGCGACATCAAGCCGCGACTGCATTTGGATCATTTGTCTGTCCCCAACTTGTACCGCGTGTCATCAGGCGAGTCGCCGCCGACACACGATCAGTCTTGGGCCCGTCACCTTCAAGGCCAAGGCCTCGAAAGCGGGTTGGGCGAAACCGGAGGCGTACGTGCGACGAATGCCACACAACGCAAATCCAGCGAAGTCTGCGATTATGAACGGCCCGCGACGGGCCTGTCAACACTCTGACTGGCGTCGCACTGGACGCCAGTGAACCCGGAAATCGAACGCGCGTCAGCCCTTGGCCTGCGTCAGCATCGTTTCGGCATTGCTGACCTCGAACTTCCCCGGCGCTTCAATATTGAGGGTCTTGACCACGCCATCGTCCACCAGCATGGAATACCGTTGCGAGCGCACCCCCATGCCTTTGCTGGTCAAGTCCAGCGTGAGGCCGAGCGCCTTGGTCCATTCGGCGCTGCCATCGGCCATCATGCGGACCTTGCCGGCTGTCTTCTGGTCGCGCCCCCAGGCGCCCATCACGAATGCGTCATTGACAGCCACGCACCAGACTTCGTCGATTCCAGCGGCCTTGAGGGCTTCGGCGTTCCGGACATAGCCCGGCACGTGTTGCGCCGAACAGGTCGGCGTGTAGGCACCCGGAAGGGCAAACAACGCAATCTTCTTTCCCGCGGCTTCCTTTTGCACGTCGAAGGTATTGGGGCCGATCGAACAGCCGTTACCTTCAACCTCAATGTATTCCTGCAGCTTTCCGGCTGGCAGCCTGTCACCGATCTTGATCATGTGCAGCTCCTGGTGTGCGAAATGGAACGATTCAGGCCAATGCAAGACGGCCGGTTGCCAGTATCCCAGCGAACCGACCGTCAGGTTGGAGCTCTGTCGAGAAGCCCCAGAGAGGGCGTGCTCAGACTTCTCGCGCCTTTTGCACCAGGCGCGTGACGACCCAGGACTTGGTCTTGGAGATCGGACGGCTCTCGGCAATTTCGACGACATCACCCATCTTGTACTCGCCGTTCTCGTCGTGGGCGTGGTACTTACTGGTGCGGGCGACGATCTTTCCGTAGAGTTCGTGCTTGGTGCGACGCTCGACCTCCACTGTGATGGTCTTGGCTCGCTTGTCGCTCACGACCTTGCCCACGAGCGTGCGCGTGTTCTTGAGCTTGGCTTCGCCGCCGGCGGCGGAGACTTGTGGTTCCGTCATTTGGCGGCCTCCTTCTTCTTTTCGGCGAGAACGGTCTTCGCACGGGCGATGTCGCGTTTGGTCTTGGCCAGTTGCGAATGATTGGTCAGTTGCTGCGTTGCCTTTTGCATGCGCAAGCCAAAATGTGCCTTCAGCAGATCGGCGACTTCCTTCTTGAGGTCAGCCTCGTCCTTGCTTCGGAGTTCAGATGCTTTCATGGTGTGTCTCCGTCGGCACTTACATGCCGACCTGGCGAGCGACGAATGTCGTCTTCAGCGGCAGTTTGGCCGAGGCCAGGAGAAAGGCCTCTCTGGCGAGTTGTTCGGGCACGCCGTTGATTTCGTAGAGCACCTTGCCCGGCTGGATTTCAGCCACGTAATACTCCGGATTACCCTTGCCGTTGCCCATGCGGACTTCGGCCGGCTTCTGTGAAATCGGCTTGTCCGGGAAGATGCGAATCCAGATGCGGCCACCGCGCTTGACGTGTCGAGAAATGGCGCGTCGCGCGGCTTCGATCTGCCGTGCAGTGAGGCGGCCGCGTTCCGTCGCCTTCAGGCCGAAGTCGCCGAACGACACATTCGCGCCGCGCGTCGCCACGCCGGTGTTGCGGCCCTTCTGTTCTTTGCGAAATTTTCTGCGAGCTGGTTGCAGCATGCTTATTCTCCTTTGCCGCCCGGCGCGGCGACCTTGCGCACGCGCTTGACGGCAGGTCCCTTCGGCGCCTCGGCGCCGCCGGCTTCGGCGGGCTTGTCGCTGCCGTCAGCAGGAGCGGCGTTGCGTGCGCCGCGATCACCGCGACCACCCGGGGGAGGGCCTCGGCGCTCGCCGGGGGCGCCAGGGCGGCCCGGGCGACGCGGACGGCGTTCTTCTTCCTGCGGCGGAGCCTGCAAGCCGGGCGCCTCTCCATGGGCGAGCCGATCGCCACGGTACACCCAGACCTTCACGCCGATCACGCCATAGGTTGTCTTGGCTTCGGAGAAGCCGTAGTCGATATCCGCCTTCAGCGTGTGGAGCGGCACGCGCCCCTCGCGATACCACTCGCAGCGCGCGATCTCGATGCCGTTCAAACGGCCCGATGACATGATCTTGATGCCCTGTGCACCCAGGCGCATCGCGTTCTGCATCGCGCGTTTCATGGCGCGGCGGAACATGATGCGCTTTTCCAGCTGCTGGGTGATGCTGTCGGCGATCAGTTGGGCATCGATCTCGGGCTTGCGCACTTCCTCGATGTTGACCGCAACGGGCACGCCAAGGCGTCGCGTCAACTCGGCCTTCAGGTTTTCGATGTCCTCGCCCTTCTTGCCGATCACGACGCCGGGTCGCGCCGAGTAGATCGTGATGCGTGCATTCTTGGCCGGGCGCTCGATCAGGATCCGCGACACGGCGGCATTCTTCAGACGCGCCTTCAGGTACTCGCGAACCTTCAGGTCCTCGGCCAGCATGCCGGCGAAATTCCGGTTGGAGGCATACCAGCGCGACGCCCAGTTGCGCGTCACGGGAAGGCGAAAGCCCACCGGATGAATTTTCTGTCCCATGGTGTTCCTTCAGTTCCCGACAGTCACGAAGATATGGCAAGTGGGCTTGCTGATGCGGTTGCCGCGACCCTTCGCGCGTGCGGCGAATCGCTTCAGCGTGGCGCCCTGCTCGACATAGATCGACGTGACCTTCAGCTCGTCGATGTCGGCGCCGTCGTTGTGCTCGGCATTCGCGATGGCCGACTCGAGCGCCTTCTTGATGATGCCTGCAGCCTTCTTGGGCGTGAACGTCAGGATGTTGATGGCCTGGTCCACCTTCTTGCCGCGGATCATGTCGGCCACGAGGCGGCCCTTGTCGGCCGACAGCCGCACACCGCGAACGCTTGAACGGGTTTCCATCGTCGTCATCCTCAACGCTTGGCCTTCTTGTCGGCCGGGTGCCCCTTGAACGTGCGGGTCAGCGCAAATTCACCAAGCTTGTGGCCGACCATCTGGTCAGTGACATAGACCGGCACGTGCTGCTTGCCGTTGTGCACCGCGATGGTGAGCCCGATGAAATCCGGCAGAATCGTGGAGCGGCGCGACCAGGTCTTGATCGGCTTCTTGTCCTTGATCGCCACGGCCTTCTCGACCTTGGCCATCAGGTGATGGTCGACGAACGGACCCTTCTTGAGTGAGCGCGTCATGTCGGCTCCTTACTTCTTGCGCCGCGAGACGATGAACGTCTGCGTGCGCTTGTTGTTGCGAGTGCGGTAGCCCTTGGTCAATGTGTTCCACGGCGACACGGGGGCCTGTCCCTCACCAGTCCGGCCTTCGCCGCCGCCATGGGGGTGATCGACCGGGTTCATCGCGACGCCACGCACCGTGGGACGGATGCCGCGCCAGCGGGTTGCACCGGCCTTGCCGTAGTGCTGGAGGTTGTGTTCCTCGTTCGACACCTCGCCGATCGTGGCCCGGCAGTCGATGTGGATGCGTCGCACCTCACCGGAGCGCAATCGCAGTTGCGCATAGACCCCTTCGCGAGCGAGCAGCGTCACCCCTGCTCCGGCGGATCGGGCAATCTGCGCGCCCTTGCCGGGCATCATCTCGACGCAGTGCACGGTGGAGCCGACAGGGATGTTTCGAATCGGCAGCGTGTTGCCCGCCTTGATGGGCGCCTCCGCACCGCTCAGAATCGTGGATCCAACTTCGAGACCGCGCGGCGCAATGATGTAGCGGCGCTCGCCGTCGGCATAGCAGACCAGCGCGATGTGAGCCGTGCGATTCGGGTCGTACTCGATTCGCTCGACCTTGGCCGGGATGCCGTCCTTGGCGCGCACGAAATCAACCACGCGATAGTGGTGCTTGTGCCCACCACCCTTGTGGCGCATCGTGATGTGCCCGTTGTTGTTGCGGCCGGCGTGCTGGAATTGCGGCTCCAGCAACGACGCCTCGGGTTTGCCTTTGTGCAGATGCTTGTGCACGACCTTGACCACGGCGCGTCGGCCGGGCGATGTCGGCTTGACTTTGACGATGGCCATTACGCGGCCTCCCCGGAGAAGTTGAGCTCCTGTCCCGGCTTGAGCGCCACGTACGCCTTCTTGACGTGGTCACGCCGACCCATGCTGCGACCGAAGCGCTTGACCTTGCCCTTTTGCGTGACGGTCTGGACGGAGGCCACCTCGACCTTGAACATCAGTTCCACGGCTGCCTTGATTTCGGGCTTCGTGGCATCGCGCAGGACCTTGAACAGGACCTGATTCCTCTTTTCACCGATCATCGTGGCCTTCTCGGACACGATGGGCGCCACGAGAACCTGAGCGAGCCGGCCTTCGTCGAATTGGTTGGTGACGCTCATGACAGCATCTCCTTGAGTTGCTCGATCGCGCCCTTGGTCACCAGGACCTTCTTGTAGAACACGAGGGACAGCGGGTCGGCGTAGCGCGGCTCGACGACGAGCACGTTGGCCAGATTGCGCGATGCCAGCAGCAGGTTATCGTCCACCTGGTCGGCAATGACGAGCACCGAGTCCAGGCCCATGGCCTTGAACTTCTGCGCCAGCAGCTTGGTCTTGGGCGCATCGACGGTGAGAGAGTCGACGACCGCGAGCCGGCCTTCGCGGGCAAGCTGCGAGAAGATGGCGGCCATGCCGGCCCGGTACATCTTCTTGTTGACTTTCTGCGTGAAGTTTTCGTCGGGGCTGTTCGGGAAGATGCGGCCGCCCCCGCGCCACAACGGAGAGGAGGTCATGCCCGCGCGAGCGCGGCCGGTGCCCTTCTGGCGCCACGGCTTCTTGGTCGAGTGCTTGACCTGCGCACGATCCAGCTGGGCACGGGTGCCCTGGCGTGCGTTGGCCTGGAATGCCACGACGATCTGGTGCACCAGCGCTTCGTTGTAGTCGCGCGCAAAGACCGTGTCGGGCGCATCGACCTTCGACGTCGCCTGGCCTTGATCGTTCAGGAGCTCGAGTTGCATCACTGGGCTCCCTTCTTGGCCTTGACCTTCACGGCCGGACACACGACCACGTGGCCGTTCTTCGCACCCGGCACCGCGCCTCTGACCAGCAGCAACTGCCGGGCCTCGTCGACACGAACAATGTCGAGGTTCTGGACGGTGGTGGTGACGTCGCCGAGGTGGCCTGACATCTTCTTGCCTGGAAATACGCGGCCGGGATCCTGAGCCATCGAGATCGAACCGGGCACGTTGTGCGAACGGCTGTTGCCGTGGGAGGCACGCTGCGAGCGGAAGTTGTGGCGCTTGATGGTGCCGCTGAAGCCCTTGCCGATCGACGTGCCCTGCACATCGACACGCTGGCCCACAACGAAGGTGGTCACGGGCACCTGGGCGCCGGGCTTGAACCCTGCCGCCACGTCGGCCGCGACACGGAATTCCTTGAGGATCCGGCCGGCTTCAACGCCCGCCTTGGCGAGGTGGCCCGCTTCAGGCTTGTTGACACGCGACGCCTTGCGCGCGCCGTACGACACCTGAATGGCGCTGTAGCCGTCCGTCTCTGCGGTCTTGACCTGGGTCACGCGGTTGTTAGACACGTCGAGCACGGTCACGGGAACGGTATCGCCGTCATCCGTGAAGATGCGCATCATGCCCACCTTGCGGCCCAGCAATCCGAGGCGATTGCTAAGACTCATGGTTTTTCTCCAATGCCCAACATCGATTGGCTGGGCTGACGAATGAGCAGACTGGGCAGAAGAACTTGCCGTGCCAGCCTGCAGGAAAGCCTGCGATTGTAGCAGCTGCGGCAGGCCCGCAGCTGCTGGATCGGTTACTGAAGCTTGATCTCGACGTCCACGCCGGCCGGCAGGTCGAGCTTCATCAATGCATCGACCGTCTTGTCGGTCGGATCAACGATGTCCATCAGACGTTGATGCGTGCGGATCTCGAACTGGTCGCGACTCGACTTGTTCACGTGCGGCGAACGCAGGATGTCGAAACGCTGCATCCGGGTCGGCAAAGGCACCGGACCCTTGACGATGGCGCCGGTGCGCTTGGCGGTGTCGACGATCTCGAGCGCCGACTGGTCGATCAGCTTGTAGTCGAACGCCTTCAGGCGGATGCGGATCTTTTGCTTTTGCATGACGGTTCCTTCAAAGAGCGGGCGCGGCTGTCAGGCCGCGCGTGGATAAGACAGCAGCTTCGGACGGCGCCAGCCGTCCGAGCCGCTCGGCCGCCGCGAAGGGGACACTGCGCGTCGCCTCGCGGGGTCCGCATGTCGGCAACCTTGCATCGGTGCCGGCATCGCAGGCCGTCATTCACTCCATGATCTTGGCGACGACGCCGGCGCCCACGGTGCGTCCGCCTTCGCGGATCGCAAAGCGCAGACCCTCTTCCATGGCAATCGGGGCAATCAGCTTGACCGTGATGCTCACGTTGTCCCCGGGCATCACCATCTCCTTGTCCTTGGGCAACTCCACCGCCCCCGTCACGTCCGTCGTGCGGAAATAGAACTGCGGCCGGTAGTTGTTGAAGAACGGCGTGTGCCGCCCGCCCTCTTCCTTGCTCAGCACGTACACCTCGGCCGTGAAGTGCGTGTGCGGCTTGATGCTCCCGGGCTTGCACAGCACCTGCCCGCGCTCGACGTCCTCGCGCTTGGTGCCGCGCAGCAAAATCCCCACGTTGTCCCCCGCCTGCCCCTGGTCCAGCAGCTTGCGGAACATCTCCACCCCCGTGCACGTGGTCTTCTGCGTCGCGCGAATCCCCACAATCTCGATTTCCTCGCCCACCTTGACCACCCCGCGCTCCACGCGCCCGGTGACCACCGTGCCACGACCCGAAATCGAGAACACGTCTTCCACAGGCATCAAGAACGCCCCGTCCACCGCCCGCTCGGGCGTGGGAATGTACGTGTCCAGCGCCTCGGCCAGCTTCACAATCGCCTGCTCGCCCAGCTCCCCCTTGTCGCCTTCCATCGCCAGCTTGGCCGACCCCTTGATGATGGGCGTGTCGTCCCCAGGAAAGTCGTACTTGCTCAGCAGCTCGCGAACCTCCATCTCCACCAGCTCGAGCAGCTCCGCGTCATCGACCATGTCGCACTTGTTCAGGAACACGATGATGTAGGGCACCCCCACCTGGCGTGCCAGCAAAATGTGCTCGCGCGTCTGCGGCATCGGGCCGTCCGCGGCCGACACCACCAGAATCGCCCCGTCCATCTGCGCCGCACCCGTGATCATGTTCTTCACATAGTCCGCGTGCCCCGGGCAGTCCACGTGCGCATAGTGCCGGTTGGCCGTCTCGTACTCCACGTGCGCCGTGTTGATCGTGATCCCGCGCGCCTTCTCCTCGGGCGCCGCATCGATCTGGTCGTACGCCTTGGCCTCGCCCCCAAACTTCGACGCCAGCACCGACGTGATCGCCGCCGTCAGCGTCGTCTTGCCATGGTCCACGTGCCCAATCGTCCCCACGTTCACGTGCGGCTTGGTCCGCTCAAACTTGCTTTTTGCCATTTCAGATTCTCCGTATCAAAGAGCAGTCCAGTGGTCGGTTTAAGGTCTCCGGTGGGATCGGTGTCTCACTGCCACTGGCAGCAGGGAGTGCCCCATCGAAGACCGGCTTTGAATGTCAGTCGTCCGGGATCGAACGATTGCGCGTCACTTTCCGCGTGCGGTGACGATGGCGTCGGCGACGTTCTTCGGCGCCTCGCTGTAGTGCTTGAACTCCATCGTGTAGGTCGCGCGCCCCTGCGACATCGAGCGCAGCGTCGTCGAATAGCCGAACATCTCCGAAAGCGGCACTTCGGCCTTGATGACCTTGCCGCCACCGGGCATGTCGTCCATGCCCTGCACCATGCCGCGGCGGGACGACAGGTCGCCCATCACCGAGCCGGCATAGTCCTCGGGAGTTTCCACTTCGACCGCCATCATGGGCTCGAGGATCACGGGGCTCGCGCGGCGGCAGGCCTCCTTGAAACCCATCGAGGCGGCCATTTTGAAGGCGTTCTCGTTGGAGTCGACTTCGTGGTACGAACCGAAGGTCAACGTGACCTTCACGTCGACCACCGGATAGCCGGCCAGCACGCCGTTGGGCAAGGTTTCCTCGACGCCCTTCTGCACGGCGGGAATGTACTCGCGCGGCACGACACCGCCCTTGATGGCGTCGACGAACTCGAAGCCCTTGCCCGGCTCCTGCGGCTCCAGCGAAAAGACGACGTGGCCGTACTGGCCCTTGCCGCCCGACTGGCGCACGAACTTGCCTTCGACATCGGTGACCTTCTTGCGCACGGTTTCGCGGTAGGCCACCTGCGGCTTGCCGACATTGGCCTCCACGCCGAACTCGCGTTTCATCCGGTCGACGATGATTTCCAGGTGCAGTTCACCCATGCCCGAGATGATGGTCTGGCCCGACTCCTCGTCGGTGCGCAGTCGGAACGACGGGTCCTCCTGCGCGAGACGACCCAGGGCGATGCCCATCTTTTCCTGGTCGGCCTTGGTCTTGGGTTCGACGGCCTGGTGGATCACAGGCTCGGGGAAGATCATCTTCTCGAGCGTGATGATGGCACCAGGATCGCAGAGCGTTTCGCCCGTCGTCACGTCCTTGAGACCCACGCATGCGGCGATGTCGCCGGCGAGGATCTCCTTGATCTCTTCTCGCTGGTTGGCGTGCATCTGAAGGATCCGGCCAATGCGCTCCTTCTTGCCGCGAATCGGGTTGTAGACCGAATCGCCGGACTTCAGCACGCCCGAATAGACGCGCACGAAAGTCAGTTGGCCGACGTAGGGGTCGGTCATCAGCTTGAAGGCGAGCGCAGAGAACTTCTCGTTGTCGTCGGCATGGCGCACGACTTCCTTGTCGTCGTCATCGTGACCACCGACAGGTGGGATGTCGAGGGGCGACGGCATGAACTCGATCACGGCGTCGAGCATGCGCTGCACACCCTTGTTCTTGAAGGCGGTGCCGCACAGCATGGGCTGGATTTCGGTGGCGATCGTGCGCGTGCGCAGGCCGAGCTTGATCTCGTCCTCGGTCAGTTCGCCCGACTCGAGGTACTTGTTCATCAGCGCTTCGCTGGCCTCGGCAGCGGCTTCGATCATGTTCTCGCGCCACTTCTGCGCCAGCGCCTGCAAGTCGGCCGGGATCTCGCGGTACTCGAACTTCATCCCCTGGGAGGCCTCGTCCCAGATGATGGCCTTCATCTTGAGCAGATCGACCACGCCGGTGAAGTTCTCTTCGGCGCCGATCGGGATCACCACCGGCACGGGATTGGCCTTCAGGCGGGCCTTCATCTGGTCGTAGACCTTGAAGAAGTTGGCGCCGGTGCGGTCCATCTTGTTCACGAACGCCAGTCGGGGCACCTTGTACTTGTTGGCCTGGCGCCAGACAGTCTCCGACTGCGGCTGCACGCCGCCCACGGCGCAATAGACCATGCACGCGCCATCGAGCACGCGCATGGAGCGCTCGACCTCGATCGTGAAGTCCACGTGCCCCGGGGTGTCGATGATGTTGATGCGGTGCTCCGGGAATGACAGGTCCATGCCCTTCCAGAAGCAGGTTGTGGCCGCGGAAGTGATCGTGATGCCCCGTTCCTGCTCCTGGGCCATCCAGTCCATGGTCGCCGCGCCGTCGTGCACTTCGCCGATCTTGTGGTTCACGCCGGTGTAGTACAGGATGCGCTCAGTCGTCGTCGTCTTGCCGGCGTCGATGTGAGCCGAGATGCCGATATTGCGGTAGCGCTCGATCGGGGTCTTGCGGGACATGGTGTCACTCCAAATACAGGGGCCGCTCGCGGGCTAGCGTTAACCCGAAGAGCGGCCGAGAGAAACGAGAGGGCGTCAGGGCGGGTCAGAAGCGGAAGTGCGAGAAGGCCTTGTTGGCCTCGGCCATGCGGTGCACTTCGTCGCGCTTCTTCATTGCGCCGCCGCGGCCTTCCACCGCCTCGAGCAGCTCATTGGCCAGACGCTGAGCCATCGACTTCTCGCCGCGCTTGCGTGCGGATTCCTTCAGCCAGCGCATGGCCAGAGCCACGCGGCGCACGGGGCGAACTTCCACGGGAACTTGGTAGTTCGCACCGCCGACGCGGCGTGACTTCACCTCGACCATCGGCTTGATGTTGTTCAGCGCGACGACGAAGACTTCGAGCGGGTCCTTGCCCGACTTCTTTTCGACCTGATCCAGCGCACCATAGATGATGCGCTCGGCAACGGCCTTCTTGCCCGATTCCATGATGACGTTCATGAACTTGGACAGGTCGATGGAGCCGAACTTCGGGTCCGGAAGGATTTCGCGTTTGGGGACTTCGCGACGACGTGGCATTGGATTTTTCCTCTAGCTTCAGTTGACCGTGGCCAATCGCCCCGGCCTCGGGCGACCACATCGATCGGGGCACCCACTTACTGGACGCCCTGGGGCGACCTTCATTGACGGTCCGGCAAGCCGGCCGACTCTCGCTTCGTCTTCAGGCCTTCTTCGGACGCTTGGCGCCGTACTTCGAACGCGACTGCTTGCGATCCTTGACGCCTTGCAGGTCGAGCGAGCCGCGCACGATGTGGTAGCGCACACCGGGCAGGTCCTTGACCCGTCCGCCGCGCACCAGGACGACGCTGTGCTCCTGCAGATTGTGGCCTTCGCCGCCGATGTACGAGATGATCTCGAACCCGTTGGTCAGGCGCACCTTGGCGACCTTGCGGAGCGCGGAGTTCGGCTTCTTCGGCGTCGTGGTGTACACACGGGTGCACACGCCGCGCCGCTGAGGGCAACTCTGCATCGCCGGCGACTTCGACTTCGTGACCTCGGTCTGGCGACCGTGCGTCACGAGTTGGTTGATGGTTGGCATAGGTAACTTGTTCCCGTTTGAAGTCACTTCGTTTCCGGCGGGCCGCGAAGCGCTACGTTGGGAAGGAAGCCCGCCACCAGAGAAATCCCCGGGAAGGCGCCCGACAAAGAGCGCAGCAGAATCTGCCGAAAAGCCTGCGATTATATTCGGGTGACCCCGCAGCCGCAACTCGACGTGAGCGCGAGCCTGCTTGTCAAGCATTTCGCCCCCGAGCCGACGCCCAAGCCCATGCACCTGAACTTCGACGCCTCGCCGCCCAGCCTCATCGCGGCACCCGGCGTCGTCCTGGACACCAACGTCGTGCTCGACTGGCTGGTGTTTCGACATCCCGGCTGCGGTGCCGTGGCCAGCGCCATCGAGTGCGCTCGCGTGCGCTGGCTCGTGAGCCCGGCGATGCGCACCGAACTGGACCATGTCCTTGCGCGAGGCTTGGGCGCACGCTGGCAACCAGACAAGCAGTCAGTTTGGGCAACATGGTTGCGCTGGTCGGTGGAAGTCGCCGGCGGTTCGCTGGACGGCGCCTCGACGCGGCTGAGATGCACGGATCCCGATGACCAGAAGTTCATCGACCTCGCGCTCGCGCACCGTGCCCGGTGGCTGCTCAGTCGGGACAAGGCGGTTCTGAAGCTCGCACGACGATGCCGCGATCTGGGACTGGAGATCGTCACGCCGCAGGCATGGAGGGAATCGTCCGTCGCTTCAGGGAGTGGCTGAGCCGTTCGCCGAGCTGCTGAGCGCTCGAAGCAGCCAGCGCGCGCCGGCAAGATTGGTCGCACAGGGAATGTCATGCACATCGCAGGCGCGCACCAGTGCATTGATGTCGGGCTCGTGCGGTTGCGCCGTCATGGGGTCGCGCAGAAAGACGACAGCATCCACGCCGCCGGTCGCCAGCCGCGCTCCGATCTGGAGATCACCACCCTGGGGCCCGCTGAGCATGCACTCGACCTCCAAGCCGACTTCCGTGCGCAGACGACTGCCCGTCGTCCCGGTGGCCACCAGGTGGCAGCCTGACAGGAAGCCGGCGAATTCCCGGGCCAGCGTGATCATCACGTCCTTCTTCCTGTCGTGTGCGATCAAGGCGAGATTCATCTTCGGATGGTAGGTCCGGCAGGGCAATCACGGCATTCGCCGCGTCGTCGTTTCGTTCATTCGGGACAAAAAAAGGGGCGACTTTCGCCGCCCCTTCCGTCCTGCTTCTCGACTGGCACGCTTGGCAGCGTGCCGCATTCACTCGCTGCCTTCGGGCGTCGCCGAATCGACCTGCGCAAGCTGCGCGGAAGCCAGTTCCTCGGCCTCCTGCATCGCGATGGCCCGCCGCTCGGCGTCGTCCATTTCCTCCTTGGCCTTTCGAGCCGCATGGAAGGCCATGCCGGTGCCCGCAGGAATGAGTCGCCCGACGATGACGTTCTCCTTCAGGCCGCGCAGCTCATCGCGCTTGCCCATGATGGCAGCCTCGGTGAGCACGCGGGTGGTTTCCTGGAAGGACGCCGCCGAGATGAAGCTGTCGGTCGACAGCGATGCCTTCGTGATGCCGAGCAGCACATCGCTATGCGTCGCGGGCAGCTTGCCGTCGGCCAGCATGCGGTCGTTGGTGCCCCAGAGTTCGGAGCGCTCGACCTGCTCGCCGGCGATGTAGGTCGTGTCCCCGGGGTTGACGATCTGCACGCGGCGCAGCATCTGGCGAACGATCACCTCGATGTGCTTGTCGTTGATCTTCACGCCCTGCAAGCGGTAGACGTCCTGCACTTCATCGACGATGTAGCGGGCCAGCTCCTCGATGCCCAGCAAGCGCAGGATGTCCTGCGGATCGGCCGGGCCGTCGACGATCAGTTCGCCCTTGTTCACCACCTGGCCTTCGTGCACGAGGATGTTCTTCTCCTTGGGCACGAGTTCCTCGAACACCTTGCCGTCCGGGTCGGTGATCTGCAGGCGCACCTTGCCCTTGGTCTCCTTGCCGAACGACACGGTGCCGGTGATCTCGGCCAGCGTGCCCTTGTCCTTCGGCGAGCGCGCCTCGAACAACTCGGCCACGCGCGGCAGACCGCCGGTGATGTCGCGGGTCTTCTGCCCTTCGACCGGGATGCGCGCGAGCACTTCGCCCGGCGCGAGGTCCTGGCCGTCGCGAATCTGCACCAGCGCGCCGACCGGGAAGGCGATCGTCACCGAGTGGTCGGTGCCGGGGATCTTCACCTCGTTGCCTGCCACATCGAGCAGCTTGACCTGCGGGCGCACGACCTTGGCCGCGCCACGGCGCTTCGGGTCGATGACCACCAGCGTCGACAGGCCGGTGACCTCGTCGACCTGCTTGGCGACGGTCACGCCTTCCTCGATGTTCTCGAACTTCGCGCGTCCGGCGAACTCGGTGATGATCGGGCGGGTCAGCGGATCCCAGTTGGCCAGCACCGTGCCGGCCTTGATCTGCTGGTCGGGCTTGATGCTCAACAGGGCGCCGTACGGCACCTTGTGACGCTCGCGCTCGCGGCCGTGGGTGTCGGAGATGATGATCTCGCCGGAGCGAGAAATCACCACCAGCTCGCCCTTGCCGTTGGTCACGTAGCGCATCGTGGCGTTGAAGCCGACATGGCCGTCGGACTTGGCGTCCACGCTCGAGGCCACCGCCGCACGCGACGCCGCGCCACCGATGTGGAACGTGCGCATCGTCAGCTGAGTGCCCGGCTCGCCGATCGATTGCGCCGCGATCACACCGACGGCCTCGCCGACATTGACCAGTCCGCCACGGCCCAGATCGCGGCCATAGCACTTGGCGCACAAGCCGAAGCGCGTGTCGCAGGTCAGCGCGGTGCGCACCTTCACCTCGTCGACGCCGGCGTTCTCGAGCATGTCGAGTGAGTCCTCGTCGAGCATCTCGCCGGCGGGCAGCAGCACCGCCTGAGTCTCGGGGTGCAGCACCTCGATGGCCGTGACGCGGCCGAGGATCCGGTCGCGCAGACTTTCGATGACTTCACCGCCCTCGACCAGGGCGCGCATGTTCATGCCGTTTTGCGTGCCGCAATCGTCCTCGGTGACGACCAGGTCCTGGGTCACGTCGACCAGGCGGCGTGTCAGGTAGCCGGAGTTCGCCGTCTTCAGCGCCGTGTCCGCGAGGCCCTTGCGGGCACCGTGGGTGGAGATGAAGTACTGCAGCACGTTCAGGCCTTCACGGAAGTTGGCCGTGATGGGCGTCTCGATGATCGAGCCGTCCGGCTTGGCCATCAGGCCACGCATGCCTGCGAGCTGGCGGATCTGCGCTGCCGAGCCGCGCGCGCCGGAGTCGGCCATCATGTAGATGGAGTTGAACGACTCCTGGTCGACTTCGCGGCCGTGGCGGTCGGTGGTCTTCTGCTTGGACAGCTGGGCCATCATGACCTTGCCGACCTCGTCGCCGGTCTTGCCCCAGATGTCGACCACCTTGTTGTAGCGCTCGCCGGCAGTCACCAGGCCCGAGACGTACTGCTGCTCGATTTCCTTGACTTCCTTCTCGGCGCGCTCGATCAGGCCGTGCTTCTCCTTGGGCACGAGCATGTCGTCGATCGCGATCGAGATGCCCGCACGCGTGGCCAGGCGGAAGCCCGATTGCAGCAGCCTGTCGGCGAAGACCACCGTGTCCTTGAGGCCGCACTTGCGGAAAGACGTGTTGATCAGTCGGGAGATTTCCTTCTTCTTGAGCGCCTTGTTGATGTTCGAGAAAGGCAGCCCCTTGGGCAGGATCTCGGACAGCAGCGCACGGCCGACCGTGGTGTCGACGAGCTTGGTCTCGGGCACGAACTCGCCGTTGTCCTTGCTCTTGACGTACTCGGTCAGGCGCACGCTGATGCGCGCGGTGATCTCGACCTGAGCGTTGTCGAGGGCTCGCTGCACTTCGGCGACGTCGGAAAAGATGATCCCTTCGCCGATGCCGTTCACGCGTTCGCGCGTGGCGTAGTACAGGCCCAGCACCACGTCCTGGCTCGGCACGATCGACGGCTCGCCGTTGGCCGGAAACAGCACGTTGTTGGACGCGAGCATGAGCGTGCGCGCTTCCATCTGGGCTTCGATGGACAGCGGCACGTGCACGGCCATCTGGTCGCCGTCGAAGTCGGCGTTGAAGGCCGAGCACACCAGCGGGTGCAGCTGGATCGCCTTGCCCTCGATCAGCACCGGCTCGAAGGCCTGGATGCCCAGGCGGTGCAGCGTCGGCGCGCGATTGAGCATGACCGGGTGTTCCTTGATGACTTCTTCAAGGATGTCCCAGACCACCGGCGTGCCGCTTTCGACTTCCTTCTTCGCCGCCTTGATCGTGGTGGCGATGCCCATCGCTTCCAGGCGCGAGAAGATGAACGGCTTGAACAGCTCCAGCGCCATGAGCTTGGGCAGGCCGCACTGGTGCAGCTTGAGCGTCGGACCCACGACGATGACCGAGCGTCCCGAGTAGTCGACACGCTTGCCCAGCAGGTTCTGGCGGAAGCGGCCGCTCTTGCCCTTGATCATGTCGGCCAGCGACTTGAGCGCACGCTTGTTGGCGCCGGTCATGGCCTTGCCGCGGCGGCCGTTGTCGAGCAGGGAGTCCACCGCCTCCTGCAGCATGCGCTTCTCGTTGCGCACGATGATCTCGGGCGCCTTCAGTTCGAGCAGGCGTGCCAGCCGGTTGTTGCGGTTGATGACGCGGCGGTACAGGTCGTTGAGGTCGGAGGTCGCGAAGCGGCCGCCGTCGAGCGGGACCAGCGGGCGCAGGTCCGGCGGCAGCACCGGCAGCACGTCCATGACCATCCACTGCGGCTTGATGCCCGACTTCTTGAAGGCCTCCATCACCTTCAGGCGCTTGGAGTTCTTCTTGACCTTGAGTTCGGAGCCGGTCATGTCGTTGCGCAGCTTGTCGATCTCGATGTCGAGATCGATCTCCTCGAGCAGCTTCTTGACGCCCTCGGCGCCCATCAGTGCGATGAACTCGTCACCGTACTCCTGGCGCTTCGCGTCGTAGTCGTCCTCGCTCATGATGCTGAACTTCTTCAGCGGGGTCATGCCGGGGTCGACGACCACGTAGGCTTCGAAGTACAGCACGCGCTCGATGTCGCGCAGCGTCATGTCGAGCACGAGGCCCAGGCGCGACGGCAGGCTCTTGAGGAACCAGATGTGCGCGCACGGCGCGGCCAGGTCGATGTGGCCCATGCGGTCGCGGCGCACCTTGGTCTGGGTGACCTCCACGCCGCACTTCTCGCAGATCACGCCGCGGTGCTTGAGGCGCTTGTACTTTCCGCACAGGCACTCGTAGTCCTTGATCGGGCCGAAGATCTTGGCGCAGAACAGGCCGTCGCGCTCGGGCTTGAAGGTCCGGTAGTTGATGGTCTCGGGTTTCTTCACCTCGCCGAACGACCAGCTGCGGATCTTCTCCGGCGACGCCAGGCCGATCCGGATGGCATCGAAATGCTCATCCGGGGTGAATTGCTTGAACAGATCGAGCAAACCTTTCATGGTTCTCTATTCCTTCCCAATCAGTTGCGCTCAAGTTCCATGTCGATGCCCAGGGAGCGGATCTCCTTGACAAGAACATTGAACGACTCCGGCATGCCGGCCTCGATGGCGTGTTCGCCCTTGACGATGTTTTCGTAGACCTTGGTGCGGCCGTTCACGTCGTCGGATTTCACCGTGAGCATCTCCTGCAGTACGTAGGACGCGCCATAGGCCTCGAGCGCCCAGACTTCCATCTCGCCGAAGCGCTGGCCACCGAACTGGGCCTTGCCGCCCAGCGGCTGCTGGGTCACGAGGCTGTACGGGCCGGTGGAGCGGGCGTGCATCTTGTCGTCGACCAGGTGGTGCAGCTTGAGTACGTGCATGTAACCCACGGTCACTGGACGCTCGAAGGCGTCACCGCTGCGTCCGTCGAACAAGGTGGCCTGGGTGCGCGTCGCCGTGAGGCCCTTGATCCGGGCGATGTCGTCCGGGTATGCGAGCCTGAGCATGCCGCGGATCTCCTCTTCGGCCGCCCCGTCGAAGACCGGCGTGGCGAAGGGCACGCCCTTGGACAGATTGCCTGCCATTTCGATGATGTCGTCGTCCGACAGGTCATCGAGGCGCTCCGTTCGACCACCCGACTTGTTGTACAGCTCATCCAGGAACGTGCGCAACTCGGCCGCGCGCGCCTGCTGCTGGAGCATGTCGCCGATGCGCTGACCGATCCCCTTGCCGGCCCAGCCCAGGTGCACTTCGAGAACCTGCCCGACGTTCATGCGCGAGGGCACGCCCAGCGGATTCAGGACGATGTCGCACGGCGTGCCGTCGGCCATGTAGGGCATGTCCTCGACCGGCACGATCTTGGACACGACACCCTTGTTGCCGTGGCGGCCGGCCATCTTGTCGCCCGGCTGCAGGCGGCGCTTGACGGCAAGGTAGACCTTGACCATCTTGAGCACGCCCGCGGGCAGCTCGTCGCCCTGGGTGAGCTTCTTGCGCTTCTCCTCGAATGCGAGGTCGAAGCTGTGGCGGGTCTGTTCGAGCGAGTTCTTGATGCTCTCGAGCTGGTTGGCCACTTCGTCGTCCGCCGGGCGGATATCGAACCAGTGGTACTTCTCGACGCTGGCCAGGTAGGCCTTGTCGATCGTCGTGCCCTTGGCGATCTTCTGCGGTCCGCCGTTGGCGACCTTGCCAGCCAGCAGCTTCTCGATGCGGTCGAAGGCGTCGGCCTCGACGATGCGCAGCTGGTCGTTGAGGTCGAGGCGGTAGCGCTTGAGCTCGTCGTCGATGATCTGCTGGGCGCGCTTGTCGCGCGGGATGCCTTCGCGGGTGAACACCTGCACATCGATGACCGTGCCGTTGGTGCCCTGATCGACGCGCAGCGAGGTGTCTTTCACGTCGGACGCTTTCTCGCCGAAGATCGCGCGCAGGAGCTTTTCTTCCGGCGTCAGCGTGGTTTCGCCCTTGGGCGTCACCTTGCCGACCAGCGTGTCGCCGGGGTTCACTTCCGCGCCCACGTACACGATGCCCGACTCATCCAGGCGCGCGAGCTGCTGCTCGGACAGGTTCGGGATGTCGCGCGTGATTTCCTCGGCGCCCAGCTTGGTGTCGCGGGCCATGACCACCAGCTCCTCGATGTGGATCGAGGTGTAGCGATCGTCGGCGACCACGCGTTCGGAGATCAGGATCGAGTCTTCGAAGTTGTAGCCGTTCCACGGCATGAACGCGACCAGCATGTTCTGGCCGAGCGCGAGCTCGCCGATGTCGGTCGAGGCACCGTCGGCGATGATGTCCTCGGCGTGCACCACATCGCCGCGCCGCACGATCGGGCGCTGGTGGATGTTGGTGTTCTGGTTCGAGCGCTGGTACTTGATGAGGTTGTAGATGTCCACGCCGACTTCGCCGGCGACCGTTTCCGTGTCGTTCACGCGGATCACGATGCGGTTGGTGTCGACATAGTCCACGACGCCGCCGCGGCGGGCGGCGACCACGGTGCCCGAATCCTTGGCTGCGACGCGTTCGACGCCGGTGCCCACCAGCGCCTTCTCTGGCCGCAGGGTCGGCACGGCCTGGCGCTGCATGTTCGCGCCCATCAGCGCACGGTTCGCGTCGTCGTGCTCCAGGAACGGCACGAGCGAGGCCGCGACCGAGACGATCTGCGTTGGAGCGACGTCCATGTACTGGATGCGCTCGGGCGTGGTCAGCACCGACTCGCCGCTCTCGCGGGCCGAGACCAGTTCGTCGACAAGTTTGCCTTCGCCGTCGAGCGAGGCGTTGGCCTGCGCGATCACGTACTTGCCTTCCTCGATGGCCGACAGGTAGTCGATCTGGTTGGTCACCTTGCTGTCGACGACCCGGCGGTACGGCGTCTCGAGGAAACCGTATTCGTTGAGCTGCGCGTACAGGGCCAGCGAGTTGATCAGACCGATGTTCGGGCCTTCCGGCGTTTCGATCGGGCACACGCGGCCATAGTGCGTCGGGTGCACGTCGCGCACTTCGAAGCCGGCTCGTTCACGCGTCAGGCCGCCTGGGCCGAGCGCGGAGACGCGCCGCTTGTGGGTGATCTCCGACAGCGGGTTGGTCTGGTCCATGAACTGCGACAGCTGCGACGCCCCGAAGAATTCCTTGAGTGCCGCGGAAATCGGCTTGGAGTTGATCAGGTCGTGCGGCATCAGCGCCTCGGTCTCGGCCTGGCCCAGGCGCTCCTTGACGGCCTTCTCGATGCGGGCGAGGCCTGAGCGGTACTGGTTCTCGGCGAGTTCACCCACGCAGCGCACCCGGCGATTGCCGAGGTGGTCGATGTCGTCCACCTCGCCACGGCCGTTGCGCAGCTCGACGAGGATCTTCACGACGTCGAGGATGTCGTCGTTGGACAGCGTCATCGGGCCTTCGGGGACGTCGCGGCCCACGCGGGCGTTGAACTTCATGCGGCCCACGCGCGAGAGATCGTAGGTGTCGGCGCTGTAGAAGAGGCGATGGAAGAGCGCCTCCACGGCGTCCTCGGTCGGCGGTTCGCCGGGGCGCATCATGCGGTAGATCGCCACGCGCGCGGCGAGCTGGTCCGCGGTCTCGTCGGCGGCCAGCGTCTGCGAGATGTAGGCGCCCTCGTCGAGCTCGTTGGTATAGATGGCCTGGATTTCCTTGACGCCGGCGGCGCGCAGCTTCTTGAGCACGCTGTCGGTCAGCTCGTCGTTGGCCTTGGCGATGATTTCGCCTGTGTCCGCATCGACCACGTTGCGCGCCAGCACTCGGGCGACGAGGAAGTCTTCCGGCACGCTGATGAACTGCGTCTCGGTCTGCTCGAGCTGGCGCGTGTGTCGCGCGGTGATGCGCTTGTCCTTCTCGACGATGACGTTGCCGTTCTTGTCGGTGATGTCGAAGCGGGCGATTTCGCCGCGCAGCCGGTCGGCCACGAACTCCATCTGCGCGCCCGAATCCATCAGGCGGAAGTTGTCGAAGACGAAGAAGTGCGCCAGGATCGATTCAGGGTTCAGGCCGATCGCCTTCAGCAGGATCGTCACCGGCATCTTGCGGCGGCGGTCGACGCGGAAGTACAGGATGTCCTTCGGGTCGAACTCGAAGTCCAGCCACGAGCCGCGGTACGGAATGATCCGTGCCGAGAACAGCAGCTTGCCCGAGCTGTGGGTCTTGCCCTTGTCGTGCTCGAAGAACACGCCCGGCGAACGGTGCAACTGCGACACGATGACCCGCTCGGTGCCGTTGACGATGAACGACCCGTAGTCGGTCATGAGCGGCACTTCGCCCATGTAGACCTCTTGCTCCTTGATTTCCTTGACGGTCTTCGCCTGGGGCGATTCGCGGTCGTAGATGATCATCTGGAGCTTGGCTCGCACGGCGGCGGCGTAGGTCAGCCCGCGCTGCTGGCATTCCCGCGTGTCGAAGGCGGGCTTGGCCATGTTGAATTCGATGAACTTCATCTCCACGAACCCGTTGTGCGAGACGATCGGGAACGCGGACAGGAATGCGGCTTGCAAACCCTCGGGCTTGCGCTTTTGCGGTGGTACGTCCTTCTGCAGGAAAGCGACGTACGACTCCCGCTGCATGGTCAGCAGGTATGGAACGTTGAGGACACTCTCACGCTTGCCGAAGCTCTTGCGGATGCGCTTGCGCTCGGTGTAGCTGTAGGGGGTTGTATGCTGCGCCATATGTGATTTCTCACTCCGTCTCAGGAAGACTCACCGGGCCGAGGTGCGTGCTTCCGTCGGCGACTGTCTTTCGGACCTTGCGTCCGAAGCTTGGTGGCTGGCCACTACCAGCCGCTGGCGGACAACCCCGGCATTGCACCGGAGCCCGACCAAACCCGTTCCTCTGCAGTCGGATCAGAGAACACTTGGGAAAACCCTCTATTGTGCGCGAGGAAGCTCCCAGCTGCTCTCGGGGCTGACAAAAACCATGCCAGCCTGAAGCGCGAAAGGCTGGAGGCCCGCGTCGCGGCCCCCAGCCCTCGCCATCCGAGTGAAATTACTTCAACTCGACCTTGGCGCCGGCGTCTTCCAGCTTCTTCTTGGCTGCATCGGCGTCGGCCTTGGCAATGCCTTCCTTGACGGGCTTGGGCGCGCCGTCGACCAGGTCCTTGGCCTCCTTCAGGCCCAGGCCGGTCAGTTCGCGCACGGCCTTGATGACCGACACCTTGTTGGCGCCGGCTTCCAGCAGTTGCACCGTGAACTCGGTCTTCTCTTCGACCACAGGAGCAGCTGCGCCACCGCCGCCGCCCGCGGGCGCGGCCATGGCCGCGGCGGACACGCCGAATTTCTCTTCGATTGCCTTGACCAGGTCGTTCAGTTCCATCACGGACATGCCGTCCAGTGCGGTCAGGAATGCGTCTTTGTCGAATGCCATATGGGGCTCCTAGATATCGTTTAAAGCGTGGTGTCGGATCGTTCAGGCCGCCGCGGGCTCGGCTTCGGGCGCGGCAGCGCCCTCGGCCTTCTTCTCCGCCAGCGCCGCCAGCACACGCGCGGTGCGCGAGATGGGCGACATCAGCAGGCCAGCCAGCTGGGCAAGCAGCACTTCCTTGGTGGGAATGGCGGCCAGTGCCTTCACGGCGTCGGCGTCCAGGGCCCGGCCCGCGTAGGCGCCAGCCTTGACGATCAGCTTGTCGTTGCCTTTGGCGAAGTCCGCGAGGACTTTGGCCGCAGCCACGGCGTCTTCGGAAAATCCGTAGATCAGCGGACCGAACATGTGCTCCGCAGCCACCTCGAACGGTGTACCGGCCACTGCGCGACGCGCAAGCGTGTTCTTCAGCACGTGAAGGTACACGCCCTTGTCGCGCGCCTGGCGGCGCAGGGTGTTCAGGTGTTCCACGGTGAGGCCACGGTATTCGGCCAGCGCCAACGTCTGCGAGCGGGCCACCTGGGCCGCCACATCCGTCACCACGGCTTGCTTCTCGTTGCGATTGAGACTCAAGGTCTGCTCCTCACATCAAGTGCGCCCGCCGGTTGCCCGACATGGCGCACACCTCGTTCAGCGACCTTCCGAATCCAGGAACCGAATCCTTTTTTCGGCGGGACCGCCATCTGCGCTGGCTGCCGGCGGCTGCCGACATTTAGGAAACCCGTGGGCTTCACCAGCGGTCTTGGATGACCTGCCGCGACGTTTCCGCCGCGACAGCCCACCAACTCGCCGGGGCAGCGCCAGACTCGCGCCGCCCCATGTCCGTTGCTACGCCTGGACGGGCGCGGCGTTGATCGATGACACGTCCACCCGGGCGCCCACGCCCATGGTCGACGAGACCGCCACCTTGCGCAGGTAGATCCCCTTGCTCGCCGCCGGCTTGGCCTTGTTCAGAGCCTCGATCAGGGCGCGCAGGTTGCCGGCGAGCTTGTCCGCCTCGAAGGACCGACGGCCAATGGTCGCGTGCACGATGCCGGCCTTGTCGACGCGGAACTGCACCTGGCCCGCCTTGGCATTGCGCACGGCCTGGGCGACGTCCGGCGTCACGGTGCCGACCTTGGGGTTGGGCATCAGGCCGCGCGGACCGAGGATCTGGCCCAGCGTCCCCACCACGCGCATCGTGTCCGGCGAGGCGATCACGACGTCGAAATTGATGTTGCCCGCCTTGATGTCGGCGGCGAGGTCGTCCATGCCGACGAGATCGGCGCCAGCCGCCTTGGCTTCCTCGGCCTTCGCGCCCTGGGCGAAGACTGCGACGCGCTTGGTCTTGCCAGTGCCATTGGGCATGACCACCGCGCCGCGCACGACCTGGTCGGACTTCTTGGCGTCGATGCCGAGCTGGACGGCCACGTCGATGGATTCATCGAACTTGGCGGTTGCGCACTGCTTGACGAGACTGAGCGCATTGTCCAGCGGGTACAGCTTGGTGCTCTCGACCTTGCCGGCAAGCGCCTTCTGGCGTTTGGTCAGTTTTGCCATGATCAGGCCTCCTCCACCGTCACGCCCATCGCGCGGGCGGAACCTGCGATCGTGCGGACCGCGGCATCCAGGTCGGCAGCCGTCAGGTCCTTCATCTTGGTCTTGGCGATGTCCTCGATCTGTGCGCGGGTGAGCTTGCCCACCTTCTGCGCATTCGGGCGCTGCGACCCCTTGTCGAGCTTCAGTGCCTTCTTGATCAGCACCGTGGCCGGCGGCGTTTTCAGGACGAAGGTGAACGACTTGTCCGCGAAGGCGGTGATGACCACCGGCAGCACGAGGCCGGGCTCCATGGACTGCGTCTGCGCGTTGAACGCCTTGCAGAACTCCATGATGTTCAGCCCGCGCTGACCCAGTGCCGGACCGATCGGGGGCGACGGGTTGGCTTTGCCCGCCGGGATTTGCAGCTTGATGAAGCCGACGATTTTCTTTGCCATGACACTCTTTCGAAGAGGAGCCGCGACGAGCATGGCTCCTTGAGTTCAAACGCCAAGGACTGGTTACCTTGGCTCCTCGTACCGGTGTCTCGTCACCGGCAGCAACGGCTGCGATGCGGGCCCTCATCGAAGGGCCCGAGCCCGCAGCGGCTCTTGAGATATCGCTTCAGACCTTTTCCACCTGGCCGAAATCCAGTTCCACCGGTGTCGCCCGGCCGAAGATCGTGACCGAGACGCGTACCTTGGACTTGTCGTAGTTGACGTCCTCGATGGCGCCGTTGAAATCGGTGAAAGGGCCTTCCTTGACACGCACCAGCTCACCCACCGCCCATTCGACCTTGGGCCTGGGCTTCTCGATGCCTTCTTGCATCTGGTTGACGATCTTCATGACCTCCGCTTCGGAGATCGGGGCGGGGCGGTTCTTCGCGCCGCCTACGAAGCCGGTCACCTTGCTCGTGTGCTTCACGAGATGCCAGGTGTCGTCTTCCATTTCCATCTCGACGAGCACGTAGCCCGGGAAGAACCGCCGCTGCGTCACGGCCTTCTTGCCGTTCTTGAGCTCCACGACCTCTTCGGTGGGCACGAGGATCCGACCGAACTTCGCCTGCATGCCCGAACGCTCGATGCGCTCGCGCAGGTTGCGCTCGACCGCCTTTTCCATGCCGGAATACGCGTGCACGACGTACCAGCGCAGATGGGACGCGGGCGCCGCCGCTTCGGTGGCGCTTGGCGGGGCGCTGCTGTCGGTCGGTGCGGCGTTGTCGATTTGATCGGTCATCACGGGGTTCCTCAGTGCGTCCAACCCAGGATCAGGTCGTACAACACCCATTCCAGAGTCTTGTCGGTGAGCCAGAGGAACAGCGCCATCACGATCACGAACGCGAACACATAGCCCGTCATCTGCATGGCTTCCTTGCGGGTGGGCCACACGACCTTGCGAACTTCCTTGACCGAGTCCTGGCCGTAGCCGATGAGCTGGCGGCCTGGCTCCGAGGTGAAGAAGACGGCCACGGCGACTGCCATCAGACCGAGCAACGCCACCACGCGCACCCACTGATCCTGCTTGGCCAGCACGTAGAACGCGGCCACGGCGCCGACGAACAGGAGGCCCGCGACCGCGAGCTTGGCCTTGTCCACGCCGGTAGAGACGGTTTCGACAGATGGATTGGACATTGGTTTCAGTTCATTTCGCGGCGCGCCGGCCGATTCGCTGGCACCGTGTGCCTTTCAGCAGCAAAGCCCGGAGGCACTTGCGTGCGCTCTCGGGCCGGTTCATTCGCCGCTCGACGCTGGCGGAATCAGCACCGTCGAGTGGCAGGGGCAGAGGGCATCGAACCCCCAACCTCCGGTTTTGGAGACCGGCGCTCTGCCAATTGAGCTATACCCCTGCGGCTTTTCGGTAATGGTCCTTGCTTACTCCATGATCTTGGCGACGACGCCGGCGCCCACGGTGCGTCCGCCTTCGCGGATCGCAAAGCGCAGACCCTCTTCCATGGCAATCGGGGCAATCAGCTTGACCGTGATGCTCACGTTGTCCCCGGGCATCACCATCTCCTTGTCCTTGGGCAACTCCACCGCCCCCGTCACGTCCGTCGTGCGGAAATAGAACTGCGGCCGGTAGTTGTTGAAGAACGGCGTGTGCCGCCCGCCCTCTTCCTTGCTCAGCACGTACACCTCGGCCGTGAAGTGCGTGTGCGGCTTGATGCTCCCGGGCTTGCACAGCACCTGCCCGCGCTCGACGTCCTCGCGCTTGGTGCCGCGCAGCAAAATCCCCACGTTGTCCCCCGCCTGCCCCTGGTCCAGCAGCTTGCGGAACATCTCCACCCCCGTGCACGTGGTCTTCTGCGTCGCGCGAATCCCCACAATCTCGATTTCCTCGCCCACCTTGACCACCCCGCGCTCCACGCGCCCGGTGACCACCGTGCCACGACCCGAAATCGAGAACACGTCTTCCACAGGCATCAAGAACGCCCCGTCCACCGCCCGCTCGGGCGTGGGAATGTACGTGTCCAGCGCCTCGGCCAGCTTCACAATCGCCTGCTCGCCCAGCTCCCCCTTGTCGCCTTCCATCGCCAGCTTGGCCGACCCCTTGATGATGGGCGTGTCGTCCCCAGGAAAGTCGTACTTGCTCAGCAGCTCGCGAACCTCCATCTCCACCAGCTCGAGCAGCTCCGCGTCATCGACCATGTCGCACTTGTTCAGGAACACGATGATGTAGGGCACCCCCACCTGGCGTGCCAGCAAAATGTGCTCGCGCGTCTGCGGCATCGGGCCGTCCGCGGCCGACACCACCAGAATCGCCCCGTCCATCTGCGCCGCACCCGTGATCATGTTCTTCACATAGTCCGCGTGCCCCGGGCAGTCCACGTGCGCATAGTGCCGGTTGGCCGTCTCGTACTCCACGTGCGCCGTGTTGATCGTGATCCCGCGCGCCTTCTCCTCGGGCGCCGCATCGATCTGGTCGTACGCCTTGGCCTCGCCCCCAAACTTCGACGCCAGCACCGACGTGATCGCCGCCGTCAGCGTCGTCTTGCCATGGTCCACGTGCCCAATCGTCCCCACGTTCACGTGCGGCTTGGTCCGCTCAAACTTGCTTTTTGCCATTTCTTGCTCCTAGCAACCCACTGACGGGAACTGAAATCTGGTGCCCATGGCGCGGATCGAACGCGCGACCTCTCCCTTACCAAGGGAGTGCTCTACCACTGAGCCACATGGGCGTCGACACGGGCCTGAACACCAGTGGCGGTGCGCAGGCCCGTGGCGACGGTGCGCTGGAGCGGGTGAAGGGAATCGAACCCTCGTCTTAAGCTTGGAAGGCTTCAGCTCTACCATTGAGCTACACCCGCCCGGGACCGGGGATCAACCCGACTTCATTCACAATAACGGCCACGCACCAGCGCGATTGCATGTCCGTTCAACTTCTACTGCCTCTGCTGCCAAGATCTACTGTCTTCTTCTACTGTCTACTGCCAAGAAAATCCGGTTCGCCTTGGTGGAGGAGGTTGGATTCGAACCAACGTAGGCGTAAGCCAACAGATTTACAGTCTGCCCCCTTTAGCCACTCGGGCACCCCTCCGCGGCGAACCGCAGAGTATAGCAGAGTGACTGTGTCGGACGGCACTTGGCCGAGCCCCCTGCGCGGGCGTCAGCCCCCCTCCGACGCCACCTCGCACTGCACGCCCTCCAGGTAGACCGCCTGGAGCCGCAGGTCGCGGTCGAGCACCACCAGATCCGCCCAGGCACCGGCTTGAATCCGGCCGCGATCGGCTGCGCCGATGTGGTCGGCGGCGTGCGTGGACACACGGCGCGACGCATCGGCCAGGTCCAGACCGAGCACGTCCACGAGATTGCGCAGCGCCTGGTCCATGGTCAGCGCCGATCCGGCCAGCGTGCCGTCGGCCAATCGCACGCCACCCAGGCACTTGATTACATGTTGCCGGCCCAAGGTGTACGGTCCGTCGGGCATCCCGGCGGCCGAGGTCGAATCGGTCACGCAGTACAGGCAGGGAATGGCACGCAGCGCCGCTCGGATCGCGCCGGGGTGAACATGGAGCAGGTCGGGGATGATTTCCGAGAACGTGGCATGCGCGAGCGCCGCGCCGACCATGCCGGGAGCCCGGTGATGCAGCGGACTCATGGCATTGAACAGGTGGGTGAAGCCGCTCGCCCCCTTTTCAAGCGCAGCCACGCCGTCTTCGTAGCTTCCGAGGCTGTGGCCGATCTGGACACGGTAACCCGCGCCGACCAGCGTGCACACGGCATCGAGGTGCCCTTCGAGCTCGGGCGCCAGCGTCACCAGCCTGATCGGCGCCAGCGCGTCGAGTCGCCTGACCTCCTCCAGATCGAATGAACGCGCGAACGCCGGCTGCGCCCCGAGGCGTTCCGGGTTGATGTAAGGCCCTTCGAGATGCACCCCGAGCACCCGCGCCGCGCCGGGCTCGTTCCCTGCACACACCGAACCCAGCGCGGCAAAGGCCCGTTCGAGTTCGTCCGCCGGCGCGGTCATCGTGGTGGCAAGCAGCGCGGTCGTGCCGTGACCGGCATGCAGCCGTGCCACGGCGAGCGCCGCGTCGCCACCCTCCATCACATCCCTGCCCCCGCCGCCATGGACATGAAGGTCGATGAAGCCCGGCAGGATGATGGCGTGGGCACCGTCCCGAACCTGCGCGGCTGGAATGGACGTGCCCACCACTTGCGAGATGCGTCCATCGGCTCCGATGTCGATGGAGCCGAGCACGAAGCCCGTCGGCGTCAGGACATGGCCGCTCAATCGCCCCGGCCGGCGCGTCGGCCGGAGCGTCCGCCGGGCAGTCGGGCGAACAGCGTCGCGGTTCGGTGAGGGATGGCGGCGATCGCTCATGGCAGCATCGTGATCGAACTCGCTTCCAATCGTGCGCGCCGGACGGCCCTGTCTCTACCAGCGAATCGGCGGCGTGCCCGGGCGCAGTTCAGCCAGCAATGCATTGGCGCGACTGAAATGCCGGCAGCCGATGAATGGCTCGGGTGGACGGCGCGCCGACAGCGGGGACGGATGATTCGCTGTCAGCACACGATGAGGCGGTCGGTCCACGAGGCTTCGCTTGCGCTGCGCGGCCGCACCCCAGAGCAGGAAGACCACCGGTTGCGGCCCGGCGGCGATGTGCTGCAGGAGGGCATCGGTGAGGTCTTCCCAGCCTTGTCCGGCATGACTTTGCGGCCGACCGTCCTCCACCGTCAGTGCGGCGTTGAGCAACAGCACGCCCTGGCTCGCCCATGCGCTCAGGTCGCCGGTGCACTGGGATTCGGTCCCCGTGTCGGACCGGACTTCCTGCAGCATGTTGCGAAGGCTGGGCGGCACCCGCTGTCCCGGCCGCACCGAAAACGCCAGGCCGTGCGCTTGCCCGGGGCCGTGGTACGGGTCCTGCCCCAGGATCACCACCCGGACGGCCTCGGGCCGTGTCAGTTCGAGCGCATGAAAAATGGAGGCCGGGTAGACGAGCGCCCCCTGGGCGACGCGCTGGTCCACATGGCGGACGAGGGCCTGCCCTGTCTGCGAGGCCAGAAAGCCATCGGTGACGCGCCGCCACCCGGGCGGCACGCGGCGGAACACCTCGGCAAGCGGCTCGCGCAACCGGTTGGCCGGCGCAGCTGGCGCAGCTGGCGCATCTGGCAAGCCGACCGCCGCGGCCGCCGGTCGCGTGCCCTGCAGGTTCACGCAAACAGCTCCGCCAGGGCAGCGCCGGGGTCGGCGGCACGCATGAAGGCCTCGCCCACGAGGAATGCACCGACCCCGGCGGCCCGCATGCGCTGCACGTCGGCGCGCCCCATGATGCCGCTCTCGGTGACCGTGATGCGTTCGGCAGGGATGCGGCTCAGCAGGGCAAGGGTCGTGTCCAGCGACACTTCGAACGTGCGCAAATTGCGGTTGTTGATGCCCAGCAGCGGCGTGCTCAGGCGCAATGCACGGTCGAGTTCGGCGCCGTCGTGCACTTCCACGAGCACCGCCATGCCCAGCGCCTGCGCCAGCGCCTCCAGTTCCGCCATCGAAGCGTCATCCAGGCACGCAGCGATCAGCAGGATGCAGTCGGCGCCCATGGCCCGGGACTCGTAGACCTGGTAGGGGTCGATGATGAAATCCTTGCGAAGCACCGGCAGTGCGCACGCCCCGCGCGCCTGCACCAGATAGTCGGCCGAACCCTGGAAAAAGCGTTCGTCGGTGAGCACGCTCAGGCAGGCCGCGCCGTGCCGGGCGTAGCTGTCGGCGATCTCGGAAGGCTTGAAGTCCTCGCGCAGCACGCCCTTGCTCGGGCTCGCCTTCTTCACCTCGGCAATCACGGCTGCGTGGCCATCGGCCATCCTGGCACGCAGCGCGGCGACGAAGTCGCGCTGAGCGCCGAGCGCCTCGGCGTCGCGTCGCACCGAGGCGAGGTCCCGGCGGGCGCGTGCCGCGGCGATTTCATCGCGCTTGACGCCGACGATCTTGTCGAGGATGTCGGTCATGCCGGCCCCCCGCCCGACGAGTACGTCGCTCGATCCCCCGAGGGGATGCGGCCCGGCTTGGGAGCGGCCCGGCGCTCGGACCGCCATATCTGCCCCTCGCCCGACGAGTACGTCGCTCGATCCCCCGAGGGGATGCGGCCCGGCTTGGGAGCGGCCCGGCGCTCGGACCGCCATATCTGCCCCTCGCCCGACGAGTACGTCGCTCGATCCCCCGAGGGGATGCGGCCCGGCTTGGGAGCGGCCCGGCGCTCGGACCGCAGCAAGCATGTTGACGTGGGGTGTCTCATGTCGTCTGCAACTCCCTCGTGCGCTCGATGAACTGGTGCATCTTCTCGAGCGCCTTGCCCGAAGCGAGCATCTCGCGGGCCAGGTCCACGCCCTCGACGATGGTCGGCACCACATCGGCCGCGTAGAGGCCGACGCCGGCATTGAGCACGACGATGTCACGCGCCGGACCGGGTTCGTTGTCGAGGACGGAGCGCAGCAGCGCCTTGGACTGCTCGGGCGTCTCGACCTTGAAGGCGCGGTTGCTGGCCATCGTCAGGCCGAAATCTTCCGGATGGATCTCGTACTCGTGGATGCCGCCATCTTTGTATTCGCCCACCATGGTCGCCGCGCCCAGCGAAACCTCGTCCATGCCGTCGCGGCCGTACACCACCACGGCATGCTCGGCGCCCAGTCGCTGCAGCGCGCGCACCTGGATGCCGACCAGGTCGGGATGGAACACGCCCATCAGGATGTTCGGCGCGTCGGCCGGATTGGTCAGCGGACCGAGTATGTTGAAGATCGTGCGCACGCCCAGTTCCTTGCGCACCGGTGCCACGTTCTTCATGGCCGGATGGTGGTTGGGCGCGAACATGAAACCGATGCCGGTGTCGGCGATGCAGCGCGCGATCGCCGCCGGCGACAAGGTCAGCGGCACGCCCATGGCTTCGAGCACGTCGGCGCTGCCCGACTTGCTCGACACGCCGCGGTTGCCATGCTTGCTCACGCGCGCTCCGCCGGCCGCCGCGACGAACATGCTGCAGGTCGAGATGTTGAAGGTGTGGGAGCCATCGCCGCCGGTGCCGACGATATCGACCAGGTGGCGGCGGTCGGCCACCTCCACCTTGGTCGAGAATTCGCGCATCACCTGCGCCGCGGCGGTGATCTCGCCGATGGTTTCCTTCTTCACGCGCAGGCCCATCAGCAGTGCGGCCATCATGACCGGCGACATCTCCCCGCTCATGATGCGACGCATCATGGCCAGCATCTCGTCATGAAAGATCTCGCGGTGCTCGATCGCGCGCGTCAGCGCCTCGGTATTGGTGATCGGCATGGTCATGCTCCTTGTCTTCAAGCCTTGAAGTAGTCGCGCACGGCCGCCACCGCCCGGTCGATGCCCGCGGCATCGACATCGAGATGGGTGACGAAGCGCAAGCGGTACAAGCCAGTGGCCAGCACGCCACGGGATGCCAGATGGGCCAGCAAGCCTTGCGCGCGCGTGGGGTCGACATCGACGAAGACCATGTTGGTCTGCGGCGCTTCCACCGACAGCTGCGCGATGCCGCCCAGGCCGTCGGCCAGTCGCTGCGCAAGCACGTGGTCGTCGGCCAGGCGCACCACATGATGGTCCAGCGCATAGTGCGCGGCCGCGGCGAGAAACCCGGCCTGTCGCATGCCGCCGCCCAGCATCTTGCGCCAGCGATGCGCGCGTGCAATGAATTCGCGCGAGCCGGCCAGCGCGGAGCCGACCGGGGCTCCCAGGCCCTTCGAGAAGCACACCGAGACACTGTCGAAATGCCGGGCGATGTCGCCCGCGGGCACGCCGAGCTTGACGGCGGCGTTGAACAGGCGCGCGCCGTCGAGGTGGGTGGCCAGCCCCTTGCGCCGCGCCAGACCGGTCGCTTCGGCCATGTACGTGAGCGGCAGCGCCTTGCCACCGAAGGTGTTTTCCAGACAGAGCAGCCGCGTGCGCGCGAAGTGCGAGTCGTCCGGCTTGATCGCGCCTTCGATGTCGGCCAGGGCGATCGTGCCGTCGGGCTGGTGCGCCAGGGGTTGCGGCTGCACGCTGCCCAGCACCGCCGCGCCGCCGCCTTCCCAACGGTAGGTGTGCGCCATCTGCCCGACGATGGCTTCGTCGCCGCGCTGGCAATGGGTCATGGTCGCGACCAGGTTGCCTTGCGTGCCGCTGGGCACGAACAGCGCGGCCTCCTTGCCGAGCAGTGCGGCCACATGCTCCTGCAGCGCGTTCACGCTCGGGTCGTCGCCGAACACGTCGTCGCCGATTTCGGCGCGCATCATGGCCTCGCGCATCGCGGGCGTCGGCCGCGTGACCGTGTCGCTGCGCAGGTCGACCGGCTTCATGGCCGCAGCTCCAGGAAGTTCTTGAGCATCGCGTGGCCATGCTCGCTGAGAATGGATTCCGGATGGAACTGCACGCCTTCCAGCGGCGTGGCGGTTCCGGCCAGCTCGCGGTGGCGCACGCCCATGATCTCCCCGTCCTCGGACGTGGACGTCACCTCCAGCATCGACGGCAGCGTCTCGCGCTCGATCGCCAGCGAGTGATAGCGGATCACCGAGAACTGCCTGGGCAGCCCGCTGAACACGCCCTGCTGGTCGGTGGTGATCGTGCTCGCCTTGCCGTGCATCTGGCGTTGCGCGCGGATCACCTTGCCGCCCAGCGCCGCGCCGATCGACTGGTGCCCGAGACACACGCCGAGGATCGGCAGCTTCCCCGTGAATGCCTTGATGGCGTCGATGCAGATGCCCGCCTCGGCGGGCGAGCACGGCCCCGGCGACAGCACGAGCCGGTCGGGCTTCATCGCGCCGATGTCGTGCACGCCGATCTCGTCGTTGCGCACGACGCGCACGTCCTCGCCGAGTTCGCCGAAATACTGCACCAGGTTGAAGGTGAAGCTGTCGTAGTTGTCGATCATGAGCAGCATCAGAAGCCCTCCTCGACGAGTTCCGCGGCGCGCAGCAGCGCCCGCGCCTTGGCTTCGGTCTCTTTCCACTCCATCTCGGGCACGGAGTCGGCCACCACGCCCGCGGCCGCCTGCACATAGAGCGTCTGGTCCTTGACGATCCCGGTGCGGATCGCGATCGCCACGTCCATGTCGCCCGCGAAGCTCAGGTAGCCGCAGGCACCACCATAGATGCCGCGCTTGACGGGCTCGAGCTCGTCGATGATCTCCATCGCGCGGATCTTCGGGGCGCCGGTCAGCGTGCCGGCCGGGAAGGTCGCGCGCAGCACGTCCAGGTTGGTCATGCCGTCTTTCAGCAGGCCTTCGACGTTGCTCACGATGTGCATGACATGCGAGTAGCGCTCCACGACGAAGGCCTCCGTCACCTTCACGCTGCCTGTCTTCGCGATGCGCCCGATGTCATTGCGCGCCAGGTCGATGAGCATGAGGTGCTCCGCGCGCTCCTTCGGATCGCTGCTGAGTTCCGCTTCCAGTGCCTTGTCCTGCTCGGGCGTCGCGCCGCGCGGTCGGGTGCCCGCGAGCGGCCGGATCGTGACCTTGTCGCCTTCGGGCGTGTGCTCCTGTCGCACCAGGATCTCCGGCGACGCGCCGACGATCTGGAAGTCGCCCATGTCGTAGAAGTACATGTAGGGCGACGGGTTCAGCGAACGCAGCGCACGGTACAGGCTCAGCGGTGATTCCGTGTAGCGTTTGCGCAGGCGCTGGCCGATCTGCACCTGCATCATGTCGCCGGCGGCGATGTATTCCTTGCTCTTGAGCACGGCCGCCAGGTAGTCGGCCTTGGCGAACTCGCGCTCCACGCCGTGCGCCGCGCCACGCCGCACCGCGGGCGCGGTCACGCTGTAGCGAAGCTTGTCGGCCAGTTCGGCCAGGCGGCGCTTGGCGCGATGGAAGGCCTCGGGCTTCCTTCGGGTTGGCGTAGACGATGAGGTACAGCCGTCCGGACAGGTTGTCGATGACCGCGAGTTCCTCGCACTGCAGGAGCAGGACATCGGGCGTGTCGATGCCGCCGGTCTTCTGCGTCCGGGCCAGCTTGGGCTCGATGTAGCGCACCGCGTCGTAGCCGAAGTAGCCGGCCAGCCCGCCGCAAAAGCGCGGCAGGCCCGGGCGCAGTGCGACCTTGAAGCGCTGCTGGTACTCGCCGATGAAGTCCAGCGGGTTGCCCTCGTGCGTCTCGACGACTTCGCCGTCGGTGACGACCTCGGTGCGAAAGCCGGTGGCACGCAGCAGCGTGCGCGCGGGCAGGCCGATGAAGGAATAGCGGCCGAAGCGCTCGCCGCCGACGACGGATTCGAGCAGGAAGCTGTGCTTGCCGCCGCCCGCGCCGTAGGCGAGCTTGAGATACAGCGACAGCGGCGTCTCGAGGTCGGCGAACGCCTCGGCGATGAGCGGGATGCGGTCAAAGCCCTGACCGGCCAGGCTCTTGAATTCGAGTTCGGTGATCACGTGCAAGGCCCTCCATGGCCCGGCGGGCGCGTTGCGGCGCGCTCGCGTGGTGATGCATTGTCGGGAGATTCGGCGACGAGGCCGTCGCCTTTGGAGCCGAAGGGACAATGCCCATGGAAGGCGCTGCGTCCCGCGGCGAAGCAAATGGCGCGCTCAGGCGCGGATGGGCCGGCCCCGCCAGGGCCATGCTCCCCGGTCGTTCGACCCCTTGGTTTGCTTGCGCGGTGTGAACATCGCAAAAGTGTAGCAGGCACCCTGCCCGGGCTGGCAAGGCCGGCGGGGGCCTTGGCCTCGTTCAGCGCAGATCGTCTTCGGCGCCGAGCTGATAGCCCTGTCCGCGCTTGGTCACGATGAGTTCGGGCACGATCTTTCGCCGCAGCTTGTGGACATGCACCTCGATGACGTTGCTGTCGACGGCTTCATCGTGGCCGTAGAGCGCCTCCTCGAGCCGAGCCCGCGACAGGATCTCATGCTTGTGCCGAACGAGGATCTCGAGCAGCCAGAATTCGCGCCGGGTCAGGTCGACGGAGCGGCCTTTCCAGGATGCCTCATGACGCCCAGGATAGAGCCGCAGGGCGCCATGCTCGATCGTCTCGCCCAAGGATGCGAATTCGGCGCTGCGCCGCGCGACGGCGCGCAGGCGCGCTCCCAGTTCATGGAGATCGACCGGTTGCGCGAGGTAGTCATCGGCGCCCGCATCGAGCAGGTGGATGCGTTGTCGAACGTCGAGCGCATTGGGCGTGATCGCGAGAATCGCCACGCCCGAGTCTCGCAAGCGGACCTGCCTGAGCAGCAACTCCGCACTCATATCGCGCAGGCCCAACGACAGCACGAGGCAGTCGTAGCGCTGAATCTGCATGGCGTCGAACAGTTCGCGACCGCTGTGGATCCAGTCCACGGCGTCGCCATCACGGCTCAGTGCCTCGCGCACGGCCGATCCGAAACCGTCATCGTCATCGAGAACGAGCACACGCATTCTGTGTGGGCAGAACGCCCCCTCGAGACTTCGAATCCCGGCCGTCGACTCTTCTGCGGCGAGTCGTGTGGACCGGAACGCGAAGATCGTTGCGGCAGGAACGTGGTGCGATTCTGCGATCCTGTTCTTAAGAAGCCGTAAGGCAGACGACGTCGCATGTGCAAGCCTTGCCGCGGGCAATCACTGCGCTTGTCTGCCATGCGAGGCCACGCGCACGGCAAGCGTAGGAGGCGCCGCCCACCCGCCGGCGGGCTTTCGCCCCCTCCGTCTAGTGGCAAACCCACCCCTCGACTTGCTGACACCACGCAGGACCGTTTAAGGGACGGTTAATCCCAACACCAACACTGGCCCTTGTGCAAACAAATGCTTACGCTGCGCCGCGGCGCGAGTGGCCTGAGAGAGGTGATGACGTGTCGCGTCCAATGAAAGACATGGCCCTCCCGCGATGCGGCATGCGCCGTCTCAGCGGCTTCACGCTGCTCGAGCTGCTGGTCGTGATGGTGATCATCGGCATGCTGGCTGGCCTCGTCGCGCCACGCTATTTCGATCAACTGGCGAAGTCCAACGTCAAGATCGCGCGCGCGCAGATGACCTCCCTCGAACAGGCGCTCGACCAGTACCGCCTGGACGTGGGGAGCTACCCCACCACCGAGCAAGGACTCGCGGCATTGAATGCGCGCCCGCAGAACGTCGACCGGTGGGCAGGCCCCTACCTCAAGAAAGCGGTTCCTCCCGACCCGTGGGGAGCGGCATATCTCTACAAGTGTCCCGGCGAGCACGGCGAGTACGACCTCTCGTCCACGGGCTCGGACAAGCAGCCCGGAGGCGACGGCGAGGCCGCGGACGTCGTCTCCTGGGGCACCTGAGCCGGCGCGCCACCATGCTCAACGCATTCGACCTCGTCGTCAGAAGCGCCGCGGGAGAACTGCGAACGCTGCGCCTGAGTGCATCGGATGCGGACTCGGCGCGCGCGCTCGCTGCGCGCGACGGCGCCCAGGTCCTCAGCTGTGCGGCGCGTGCGGCGGCCGCGCCCAAAGCCCGCAGGTCGATGTCGGTGCGAGGGCAGCGCCTGGACGTGACCACCTTCTCGCAGGAACTGTCGTCACTGCTGGCCGCCGGGCTGCCCGTCGTCGACGCCTTGCGAACGCTGGCCGCGAATGCGTCCGCCGGCGCCACGCGAAGCCTGCTGCTCGCCGTCGTCGACGGCGTGTGCACGGGACAGGCGCTTTCCGCTGCGCTGGCCGCTCACGGCAATCGCTTTCCGGCACTGCTCATCGCCACCGTGCGGGCCAGCGAGCAGACCGGCGACATCAGCACCGCACTGGGCCGATACGCGGAACACCAGGCCAGCATGCGCGGACTGCGCGACAAGGTGGTGGGCGCCTCGGTCTACCCCGCGGTGCTGATGGTCGTGGGCAGCCTCGTGGTCCTCTTCCTGCTCGGGGTGGTGGTGCCCAAGTTCGCCACGCTCATCGAGAGCACGCATCGCGAGTTGCCGTGGAGTTCGCAGATGCTGATGAGCTGGGGCCGTGCCGTGGCCGCCCACCCGGCGCGCGTGGGCATTGCCGCGCTCGCGGTCTTCTGCGGCGCGGCCTTCACCGTGCAACGCGTGTGGCGCAGCGGCGGGCGCGCACGCTGGGTCGAGGCACTGCCTATCGTCGGCCCCACGCTGCGGATGTTCCGCCACGCGCAGCTGTACCGCACGACCGGGATGCTGGTGCGCGGCGGCATCGCCGCGCCGCGTGCGCTGGAGCTCAGCATCGGCCTGCTCGGCGACGACGACCGCGAGCGGCTTCGCCACGCCGTGCGCCTCGTGCACGAAGGGCGCAGCCTGAGCAGCGCGTTGGAAGAAACGCAGCTGGCCGATCCGGTGGCGCGCGGCATGCTGTCGGTGGGCGAGCGCACCGGCGCGCTGCCCGACTTGCTCGAGCGCATCGCGGCCTTTCATGAAGTGCGGCTGCAGCGCTCGGTGGAACTGGCCAGCCGCCTGTTCGAGCCCGCGCTGATGATCGTCATCGGCCTGGTGATCGGCGCGATCGTCGTGCTCATGTACCTGCCGATCTTCGACCTGGCGTCGAGCCTGCAATGAGGCGCGAACATGACATGAGACACCGGGAACTGCCTCGGTGAGCACCTGTCGCTGCTCCAGCTCGCTCCCCCGTCGGCCGATCGTCGGTCGAGGTGAACATGGTCCGCGCCGACGGCGCTGCCAGCGCAGGCTCGCTCGCGCCCCGCGCGAACGCATCGCCTGGCTGGCAGGCAAGATCGGGCTCAGCGAGCGCGACTTGCTGCCCTCCGCGGCGCACCACTTCGGCATGTGGTCGCTGACGATGGCCACGCTGCGACAGTTGCGCCCGGACTTCGACCTCGTGCCCTTCGCCGAGTGCCAGCGCCGCGGCTGCCTCGTGGGTCGCCTCGGCGACGATGCGCAGCCCATCGTCGTCATGATCGACCCGACGGACGAACGCCTGCGCCTGTGGCTCGAGACGCGGTTGCGCGGCCTGGCGGCACACCAGGCGCTGGCCACGAGCGCCGACCTGCAGGCATTGCTCGTCACGGCGGAAAAGTCGCTGCGCGCGATGGACGGGCTCAAGCTCGGCCCGAAGCGCGCGGCGCAGGCGGGCGCGCCCGCCGAGCGCGGCCTGACGATCTCGATGTCGCACATCGACGCCACCGAGAGCCCGGTCGTGCGGCTGGTCGACTCGACGCTCTACGACGCCCTGCGTTGCGGCGCCAGCGACATCCACATCGAGACCCAGGCCGACGGCATGGTGATCAAGTACCGTCTCGACGGCGTGCTCGACGAAATCAAGCGCATCGACAACGTCGAGATCGCGCACCAGGCGATCTCGCGCATCAAGGTCGTGTCCGAACTCGACATCGCCGAGCGGCGCATTCCGCAGGACGGCCGCTTCAAGGTGGTGGCCGACGGCCGCGAGATCGACTTCCGGGTGTCGATCATGCCCAACCTGTTCGGCGAGGACGCCGTGCTGCGCGTGCTCGACCGCAAGCACCTCACCGGGCAGTTCAAGGCGCTGCGCCTGGAGACGCTGGGCTTCGAGCAGGGCGCGCTCGACTTCATCCGCGATGCCGCGCAGATGCCCTACGGCCTGCTGCTGGTCACCGGCCCGACCGGCAGCGGCAAGACCACCACGCTGTACGCCGCGATCTCCGAGATCAACACCGGCCTGGACAAGATCGTCACCATCGAGGACCCGATCGAGTACCAGCTGCCCGGCGTGCTGCAGATTCCGGTCAACGAGAAGAAGGGCCTGACCTTCGCGCGCGGGCTGCGCTCGATCCTGCGCCACGACCCGGACAAGATCATGGTGGGCGAGATCCGCGACGCCGAGACCGCGCAGATCGCCGTGCAGGCCGCGCTCACCGGCCACCAGGTCTTCACGACCGTCCACGCGAACAACGTCTTCGACGTGATCGGCCGGTTCGCCAACATGGGCGTGGACAGCTACAGCCTCGTGGCCGCGCTCAACGGCATCGTGGCGCAGCGACTGCTGCGCATGACCTGCACGCACTGCGCCGTGCCCTGCGAGATCGCGCCGGCGCTGTTGCGTCGCAGCGCCATCAGCGGCGAGCGCTCGGCGGCCGCCCGGTGGAGGCGCGGCCAGGGCTGCGCGCACTGCCGGGGCACCGGCTACAAGGGCCGCCGCGCGATCGCCGAGACGCTGCCCATGGCCGACACGCTGCGCGACCAGCTCGTGCAGCGCGCCCCGTTGTCGCAGATCCGGCAGACCGCGCGCGAACGTGGCTTCACGAGCCTGCGCGACGCGGCGGTGGCGCTGGCGCTGCACGGCGAGACGACACTCGAGGAGGTGAACCGTGTCACGCCTGTCGAATAGCCGCGTGACGCTGTCCATCGCGGCCGAGGCGGTGCAGGCGCGTCTCGAACGCGGCTGGAGAAAGCCGACGCAGGCGGCGCTCGGCGAGCGCTCGCCCAAGCCTGAGGGCGAGCAGCCCGATCGCATCGCCGCGCTGTCCGAGGCCGTGCACGGTGCCTTGGCGGACGTCGCGAAGGTCGCGCCGCTGGCGGGCGTGAAGCTCAATGTCGGAGTCGACGACGCGCTGGCTCATCTCGATGTGGCCGCGGGCGAATTTGCCGGCTGCAGCGACGCACAGCTCGACGCGATCGCGCTCGCGTGTGTGAGCGAATTGAAGGGCGAGTCCGCGGCCGAGCATGTGCTGCGCTGGCAGTTGCAGACCGATGGCAGGCACCTGATTCTTTGCGCGCTGCGACGCGATCTGATCGATGCCATCGAGCAGGCGGCCAAGCGCCACGGGCTCGAGCTTTGCAGCATCCAGGCGCGCTTCTTCGTGGAGTGGAACCGCCACGCGCGCGGACTTCGGCATGACGCCGACGTGTTCGCCGTGGCCTCGCTGCGCGAAGCGGTGGTGGCCTGCATGCGGCGCGGCGTGATCCGCGGCCTGAGCTGCGGAGCTGATCCGGCGCCCGTCGAGGGTGCGCGGCACGATCGCGTGGACCGGATGCTGCGCCAGCTCGGCCTGGGCGGACAGCTTCCCGCGGGTCCGCTGGACAGCCGCGTCGACCGGCTGCTCACCGGGCTGGGGCTCGAGCCCGATGCGCCCTCATCGTTCGTGTTGTCCACCCGAGACGAGACGGAGCTGCCGCCGTCCGCACGCTGGACCGTGCTGGCGCGCGAGCAGGAGACGGCATGAAGAGCCCGCGTCTCGTGCTGGACTTCGCGCCGGGCGCCAAGCGACGCGATTGGCGCGGCGTGAGTGCGCTGGTGGCCAGCGTGTGCGTCTTTGGCGCGGTCGGCTACCGCGTGTCGGACGTCCTGGCGCTGCGCGCGCACGATGCCCAGGCGCTGGCCGAACTCGAGGCCAGCGCGCATCGCCCGCCTCCTGCGGCGACCCAGCCGACGGATCGCGGCGAGCTGCTGCGCGTCAACGCAGCACGCAAGGTCGCGCAGAACTTGATGACACCGTGGGCCCAGCTGCTGGCGTCCCTGGAGACTGCGCCCACCCGGACCATCGCGCTCATTTCCGTGGAGCCCTCGGTGTCACAGCGCACGCTGCATCTCACCGCTGAAGCCCGCAATGCCGGCGACATGCTCGACTACCTCGCCGCCCTGCAGCACGACGCCCGGCTGTCGGAGGCCGTGCTGCTGTCGCACGAGGTGCAGAAGTCGCCGGGCGCGCCCGTGCGCTTTCGCATCGAGGCCACGTGGGGAAGCGAGCCATGAGCAGAGCCACGCCATGAACGCCATCACCGCCTCGGGCGCCGCGCTCTGGCACGGCGTGCGCCGACGCATCGGCACGACCGGATTCGTGGCGATCGTCCTGGCCGTGGTCACCGTCGGCCTGCTGCTGCTCTTGCCGCCGTTGCTGCGCGACGGCCAGGCGCAACGCGCGCAGCTCATGGCCGAAGCGGCGGCGGCCGCCGCGCGGCCGCCCATGCGTGCGCCCGTGGCGCCGTCGGAACAATTGCGCCGCTTCGTGGCCGGGTTTCCGCCCTTCTCGCAGAACGCTCGCGACCTGGACAAGGTCTTCGAATGCGCCCAGCGCCACAACCTGCAACTCCCCAAGGGCGAATACAAGCTCAAGCGCGAACGCGGCGCGCCCTTCGTAACCTACACCGCCACGTTCCCGGTCCACAACGACTACAACGTGTTCAAGGACTTCACGGCCGAAGTCCTGCGCAGCCTGCCGCATGTCTCGATGGACGAACTGCGCCTGTCGCGCCACGACGCCGGTACCACGTCGCTGGACGCGGTCGTGCGGTTCACCTTCGTCTACCGCGGGAGCTGAACATGGCGCCCTCGTCGAACACCTTGCGCGCGCTGTTCGCAGCCGCCGTGGGCGTTGCCACGTTCTATGCCGCGGCCCAGTGGTCGCGCAACCAGCGGACCGGCAGCGAGGATGTGCAGGCCGTGCGGCACTCGTCGGCAGCGCGCGCCGCGCCGCGTCCGGCCAGCGGCGCCGCCTCGGGCGTGTGGACGCTCAGCCTGCAGGACCGCAGCGAAGTGATCCCCGCCTCCGGTGGCGACGCCTTTTCCACCATGAACTGGCTGCCGCCGCCACCGCCCGCGCCGCCCCCGCCACCGCCCGCGCCCCTGCCGCCGCCGCCGCCCGCCCGTCGCGCCGCCCATGCCGTACGTGTACATCGGCATGCTGACGAAGAACCACGGCAAGCCTGCCGCGTTCCTGTCGCGCGGCGAGACGCTGCTCGTCGTGTCGGCCGGCGACCTGCTGGACAACGGCACCTACCGCGTCGATGCACTCGAGACCAACGAGATCGTGCTCACGTACATGCCGCTGAAGCAGCGGCAAACCCTCAACGTGTCCTGGGAGCATCCGTGATGCGCAATCCGATGACCGCCGCGGCCAGGCTGCTGATCGTGGCCCTCGTGCTTCTGCTGGCCGCCTGCGCGTCCACGCAGATCCATTCCGATGCCATGAAGATGATCGCCGCGGGTGACCGCGAAGGCGGCATCCGCATGCTGCGCGAGGCCACCAAGCGGGAGCCCGACGAACGCGCTCTACCGGATCGAGCTGCTCAAGCAGACCGAGGCCTACGCGCGAGAGCTGCTGCTGCAGGCCGACGATGCCCGTCGCGCCGGCCGCTACGCCGAGGCGACGCAGCTGTTCACACAGGTGCTGCAGGTCGATGCCGCCAACGACCTGGCGCGGCGCGGCCTGGTCGACGTGGAACTGGACATGCGCAGCAACCGCCTGCTCGAGGAGGCCAAGAAGCTGGCCGCCGATGGCGACCTGGACGGCGCACTCAAGCTCGCCGGCGCCGCCCTCGAGGACAGCCCCCAGAACCTCGAGGCGAAGAAGGAGATCGACGCGCTGCACGACCGCATGGAGAACGACCGCAAGGCGCGCGTGGCCGCGGCCAAGGCGCGCTCCATCATGTCCACGCCCGTGACGCTGCAGTTTCGCGATGCGAACCTGCGCATGGTCTTCGAGGCCCTGTCGCGCACGACGGGCCTGAACGTCATCTTCGACCGCGACGTGCGCACCGACCTGCGCACGACCATCTTCGTGAAGGACGCGACCGTCGAGGACACGGTCGACCTGATCCTGCTGCAGAGCCAGCTCGAGCGGCGCAACCTGAACGGCAACACGCTGTTCATCTACCCGGCCACCGCCGCCAAGCAGAAGGAATACCAGGACCTGGAGGTGCGCACCTTCCAGATCGCCAACGCCGACGTGAAGTACCTGACCGGCATGCTCAAGTCGGTCCTCAAGCTCAAGGACATCTCGTCGGACGACAAGAGCGGCACCATGGTGATCCGCGACACGCCCGAGGCGCTGGCCGTGGCCGCCAAGGTGATCGCCGCGCACGACGTGCCCGAGGCCGAGGTGATGCTCGAGGTGCAGGTCCTGGAGGTCTCGCACGACCGGCTGACCAACCTCGGGCTGCAGCTTCCCGACTCCTTCACCGTCGCCACGCCCGCGAGCGCGGACACGATCGGCGCACTCAGGAACCTGTCGCGCAACGACCTCACGGCGAGTCCGCTGTCGGCCACGCTCAACCTCAAGCTGCTCGACACCGACGCCAACCTGCTGGCCAGCCCGCGCATCCGGGCGCGCAACAAGGAGAAGGCGCGCATCCTCATCGGCGACCGCGTGCCCATCATCACCAACACGGTGACGCCGATTCAAAGCGGCAGCAGCGTCGTGACCGGCTCGGTGCAGTACCAGGACGTCGGGTCTGAAGCTCGAGTTCGAGCCGCAGGTCTACACCGACAAGGAAGTGGGCATCAAGATCAGCCTGGAGGTGAGCAGCATCGTCAAGGAGATCGCCGGCCCCAACGGCTCGCTCGCCTACCAGATCGGCACGCGCAACGCGCAGACCGTGGTGCGGCTGCGCGACGGCGAGACGCAGGTGCTCGGCGGATTGATCTCGTCGGAAGACCGCAACACCGCTGCCAAGGTGCCCGGCCTCGGCCACCTGCCGGTGATCGGCAAGCTGTTCGGCAACAACAACGGCACGAAGGTGAAGAACGAGATCGTGCTCTCGATCACGCCGCATGTACTGCGTCCGCCGGCAGCGCTCGACAGCTCGGTGCGCACCGTGTTCTCGGGCACCGAAGGCAGCCTGCGGGAGCGTGCGTTGCAGCTCGATCCGGTGGGCTCGGTGCGCAGCGAGCCTTCGGGTTCCGGCGCCACGCGTCCTGGCATGAATCTGCCACCGGCGACTGCGCCGCGCGGCATGCCGTCCGCGCCGCCAAGCCAGCGGCCGCCGAATGCCCGGCCAGCGCACCCATCCAGCGCGCAGCCCGAGACGCCCGAGACGACGGCAAACACTGCCGCGAACGAACCACCGCCTGAAGCACCCAATTCGCCGATGCGCGAAATGCTGACGCGCCTGAACGGCTATCGTCCGGCACAAAGGGCGACGGCTCCGGGCACTCCGACATCGTCCCAGCAATGATCGCTTCGTCCCGCAGCCAACCTCGCGGCTTCACACTGATCGAGCTGCTGATCGCGCTCGCGCTCGTGGGGCTGCTGTCATCGGTGGCGCTTCCGCTCTACCAGATGACAACCACACGGTACAAGGAGACGCAACTGCGCGAGGCGCTGCGCACCATCCGCAACGGCCTGGACGCCTACAAGGCGGCTGTCGATGCCGGCAAGATCAAGGTCGAGGCCGGCGATAGCGGCTACCCCCCCACGCTGGATGCGCTCACGCAGCCGATCGAGATCACGCCGTCGACCGGCGTGACGATGCCCGACGACAAGCCCAAGCGCTTCGTGATCCTGCGGCGACTGCCTCGGGATCCGTTCTTTCCGGATGCTGCCGCGCCGGCAACGGAGAGCTGGAACACCCGCAGCTACGCCAGCATGCCCGAGGACCCGCAGCCGGGGCCCGATGTGTTCGACATCTCGTCCAAGTCCGACCACGTGGCGCTGGACGGCAGCAACTACAAGGACTGGTGATGGCTTCGCGACTCATTCGCCGCTTCTCCGTCGCCACGGGCGGGTTCACGCTGATCGAGATGCTCGTGGTGCTGACGCTCATCGCGCTGCTGCTCACCCTGGCGGTGCCGCGCTACTTCCATTCGCTGGACGCAGGACGGGAGCGCGTCCAGCAGCAGAACCTGGCCACGATGCGCGACGCGATCGACAAGTTCAAGGGCGACATCGGCCGCTATCCGGAAACGCTGGACGAACTGGTGGCCAAGCGATACCTGCGCGAAGTGCCCGTCGACCCGGTGTCGCGTGTGGCGAACTGGGTGATCGTCGCGCCGGAAGATCCGTCCGAGGGCAACGTCTACGACGTGCAGCCCGCGCCCTTGCCTTTGACCCGTGCGGCAGGTTCCTGAGACATGAAACTTGAGCGTCGCAACCCCAACCCGCTCGGGCCGAGCCACCCCAACGCGTTCGGGCCGAGCCACCCCAACCCGTTCGGGCCGAGCCACCCCAACCCGTTCGGGCTGAGCCACCCCAACCCGTTCGGGCTGAGCCTGTCGAAGCCCCCTGCGAACATCACGCGGAGGACCCTTCGACACGGGGCCTTCGACAAGCTCAGTCCCCTGCTCAGGGCGAACGGGTTTCTCATTCGTCGCGGGTGGCGTTTCGGCGCCGTGGAAAATTGACATGAAACGACGGATGCGCTTGCCATCCATCCTTCGACGTCCACCTGCGACGGGGGCGCAAGCGTCGGGCGTTGTCCTCGATCCTTCATCAGCGCCCCCGCCGACGCGGTCACGCGCGCATCGCGGCGTCGTGCTGCTGGCGCTGCTCCTGACCTTGATGCTGGTAACCGTGGGGCTCATGGCGGCCGCCGACGTATGGAGCGTGACATTGCAGCGCGAGCGCGAGCAGCAACTGCTATTCGTCGGCGACCAGTACCGTGCCGCCATCACGCACTACTACAGCACGGCGCCCGCCGGGTCGCCTCATGTGCTGCCCGCCAGGCTCGAAGACCTTCTCACCGATGACCGTTTCCCCACACCGGCGCATCACCTGCGACGGCTCTATCCCGACCCCATGACCGGCAGCACCGAGTGGGGAACGCTGTTGACTGCCGGCGACCGCATCGCCGGTGTCTACAGCCTCTCGGAGCGCCAGCCGGTCAAGCAGGCCGACTTCGATGCCAGCCACAGCACCTTCGCCGACAAGGCGAGCTACCGCGACTGGATCTTCGTGGTCCGCCTGCCGTTTCGAGTTCTTCAGCAGCTGAGGCTGCAAATGCCTGATCCGGGTACTGCCCCGACCAACACGCCTGCACAGCGAGAGCCATCATGAACATTCGAATTCTTCTCGTCGAGGGAAACGACCTTTTTCGCCGTGGGCTTCACGCCCTGCTTTCCACGCAGCCGGGTTTCGAGGTCGTGGGAGAGATGAGCAGCGGCCGCGACGCCGTTCAATCGGCCGTGACGCTCGCACCGGACATCGTCTTGATGGACATCATGCTCGGCGGCCACAACGGGCTGGAGATCGTCGCGCAGATCAAGCGCCGACAGCCAAACGTGCGGGTGGTCATGCTGACGGTCTTCAAGACTCGCGACTATGTGCGCGAGACGCTGCGCATGGGCGCCGACGGCTTCGTGGTGAAGGATGCGTCGGTCGAGGAACTGCTGATGGCGCTGCGCAGCGTGATGGCAGGCAAGAAGTATCTGAGCCCCGACGTGTCGGCGCAGGTCGTCGACAGCTTCCTGAATCCGACCGAAGCATCGAAGCGGTCGCGCCTGGAACGGCTGAGCAACCGCGAGCGCAGCATCTTGCAACTGATTGCCGAGGGACGCACGAACCGCTCGACCGCGGAGTTCCTGAGCGTGAGCCCGAAGACCGTCGAGAAGCACCGCGGCAGCTTGATGCGCAAGCTGGGGTTGCGCAACGTGGCGGAACTGACAATGGTCGCGCTCGAGCTGGGGATCATCGAGCGGCCGCTGAGCATCGGGCGGCTGGTGGATGAGGTGAATGGGACTTGTGCGGTGTGATCGGCCCAGGCACTGCAAGGACCATGGTGCGGTATCAACGTATCAACCGCCGATTCACGGGATGAGCCAGCCGCCGTCGGGCTTCACTTTTCTGCCTGCCGTGCCATCGAAGCGAACGAGATAGCCGCCTTTGGACGCAAAGCGTTGACCCGGGCCAAGGGACAACCTCGGGTAGTAGCCAGTCATCAGTCGGTGATCGATCATGTCTTCGAGCCGTTCGAGCACGAAATCCCGATCTGCCACATCAGCACTGTGATTCATCGTTTCCGACAGCAGGCCGCATGCGAGGTACGTATCGACCTGGATGCGCGGCGCGACGATCGGGACCTTTCGCAACCTGAACCAGCCCATCGCAAAGTCGACACGCACCGTTCGCCTGTCCGGCAGGTCGAACGGCTCTGTCATCAGCGCACCGTCGCGCCACGCTGCCGGCAATGGCGCACGCTCCAGTCCGCCCATCAATCCAGAGAACAACACACGCGCGCCGGGTGGTGCACTGGTGGGAAGTGCCTGCAAGTCGGCCGGTCGAAGCCAAAGCACAAGCGCATCGGCCTTGCCGGCATCGGTGACGGCACGAGCGAGTTCGTCGACCGCCCCCGCACGTGGCAGGACACGACGCTCGCTCGAGACGCCACCGCGGGCCAGTGCGGCCTCAAGCGCCTTTGCGGCGGCCGCCCCGCTGTCTCCCTCGCGGTAGATTTGCAGCACCTTGGTTGCCCTTGTCGGGGCGCGGGTGAGCGCATTGGCCATCAAATCGGCTTCGAGAAGGACCCCACGCGAAAAGTACGAGGTATAGAAGTCTTTCGCAGCGGACGGCGGCGGTGACTCGACATTCGGGAACAGGCACGGCAGTTCGGCCTTCTCGCAGAAAGCCTGCACCGGCGCCCAGTTGCTGCCGCCCAGTCCCGACAGCACGGCAAACACAGGCTGGCGGCGAAGGTACTTCTGGAGTTGCGCCTGCCAGGTATCGGGTGCGCCTTCGAGTTGCCAGACGTACAGTTTCCATATCCGATGCACTCGGAACATCGATTTGGCGTAGGCCGTCCTGCCCGATGGATGCATGCCGCTGTTCGATGCGAAATGCATGGCGTTGGCGTCGGCGACGAATTGATTCATCACGTCGAGCATGCCTCGACGGGCGACCGGATCAGCATCGGGTGTGATCACCGTTGCCAGGTCCAATTCGCCGTCGCTGATTCCCGGCGGTGCGCGCAGGTCGAGTGACTTGAGGTAAGTCGTGAGGTCCGCCATGTCCTGGTTGCCGATGTGAAACCGCGGCATCAGCGCGCTCAGGGGTTGGCCCTCTGCATCAATCCCTTCTCGCAGAGCGCGCGCAAGGGTCGCTTCGGTATACGGCGAGCGATTGCCACGCAGGCCTTCCACATAGGGAACGTTGCTTTGCCCGTCGCCCGATATGATCGGCTGGAAGAGATAGCGCCCGGCGATCGGTGGAACCGAGCTACGCCCTTCGCGCGCGCCAAGGCCACTTCGCCGGTGGCAGTTCGCGCACGCTGCAGCGGATCCCTCAAGTTTCGCGCCGGTGACGGTCACGGCCTGCAGCGGCGCCCCGGATCCAAGGACACCGTGGCGGAATATGCCTTTCCCCTGATCCTCAGCCGCGGCTGCGCGCAAATGCCCTGCCCATGCCAGCAGGATCGCGCCGACCATCAGTGGCAGCCACCGAAGCCAGGCCTTCGACACGCCGCTGATTTCCGCAGTCATCACTGCGCCACGGTACCAGCGCGACGCGGCGCCGCCCATCCATGTGGAAGGGCAGCGCGTGTGTCGACGATTGCCCCGTGATGCAGACCCTGTGGCCTGGGCTTGGAGAAAACGTGATCTTCCAGAGTGGGATTCAATGCGACCCGTTCGATCACCAGCTTGTCCGAAGCCCCGGGGTTCGTGTTGCCGCCGACGCGCGTTTCGAGCGTCAGCGGAATCTGCAGTCCCTCCACCGATTTGTAGTTTCGAAAGTAGACCGACACGACAAAGGGCCGGCCGGCACCGTCTCTTGAAACGCGGTCAAGCCTCAGTTCGAGAAATGTCTGCGAATCGACCCACAAGGTTTGCATCGTTCCCGAAGGCATGCGTGCGCTGAGGCGGTAGGCCGTGCGACCCTCGACCTTGTCCATTGCCTCGAAGGTGACCGGGTAGCCCCTTGCCGCATAGTCCATCAGCGGACCGTCGATGACTTGCGCTTCGCGGGCGTACTCTGCTTCGGTAGCGGTGTACGGCACGGCCTCGGGGCGACCACTCGACGTCGGCTTCAGCTTCCAGCCTTCGTTTCCGTCGAAGATCCGCAGCGACTTCTGCGTATCCACCATGATCTCGAAGCGCGTCTTGTTCGGCCGCTTCTGTTCAAGCACGAACGGCAATTGTGGCCGGCCGGCGTTGGGCGTTTCGACCCGGCCCGACCAGGCCATGGTTTCAACCTTGCGCCAGGCGCTGGCTCCCCCTCTCGCAATTGCATTCTGCTCGACGATCTGAGCCACGGTCAGTGCCGGCGCGGTCTTCGCGCTCGACTCCGCACCCTCTTTGGCCCGCGCGGTCAGCGTCGCGCAGACGAGCAACGCGAATGCAGCAACGGTGCCGGCAACAAGGCGACGATTCATTGATGCAGCCTCGCGCGCTCAGCGTGCCGAACTGATCGCCGTCAGCTTCGGTTTGGCGAAGCTCGCTGCGTCCAGTACGGGATTGATGCTGACGCTCTGAATCGTCATCTTCCGCGTCTTGCTGACGCCCTGAACTGCCGTCTCCAGCAAGTGCGGAATCATCAGGCCGCCTTCCGCTTTGTAGTCACGGTAGTAGACAGCCACGTTGTGCACCTTGGCGTCCAGCTTTCGGGGTTCTCCGTCAATCTTCACTTCGAGAAAGCTCTGCGCATCGATCCACAGGTTGCGCTGCCTTCCGTCGCTCGATGTGAGCGCAAGCTTGAATGCACTCTTGCCCTCCACGGGCTCCATGCCGAGCAACTCGACCCTGATGCCCTTGCGGGCATGGTCGATGAGCGGTCCGTCGAGCTCATCCCAGTCGGCAGCCGACTTGGTTTCGACCACGGTATAGGGTTCGACTTCATTGCGATTGAGGAACGGACGCACCTTCCAACCCTGCTTGCCGTCGTAGACCTGCACGGCGGTCTGCTCCTCGAACCGGATTTCCATCCGGCTCCTGTTCGGGCGCTGCAGTGTCGACGTGAAGGGAAGCATCATGTCCTTCTTGCCGCCAGCGTCGAGTTCGCCCTTGTAGGTGACTGCATTCACCGCACGCCACGCCGCGCTGCCACCGCGCGCCGCGGCGTTCTTTTCGAGAACTTGGTCCACGGATAAAACAGATGGCTCTAGCGCCTGTGACTTGACCTGCTTTGCGGCCCTGGCCGTCTTCTCTGGAGCGGTCGACCCGGCCGCCCAACCGGGCATGGCAATCGCTGCCGCCATCGCCAATGCGCACCAAGCGCGGGCAAACTGAAGATTCGTCATCGCAATACTCCCAAACTGACTTTGCGCACCACTGCGCCGAGCGAGCTCACTCCACCACCAGGCCATCCGCGTGGAAGGGTCCGATGACCACCGAGACGCGGTCACCGCGCTTCACGAGATTTCCCTTGTTGGAGAACACCATCCAGTATTCCTGCCCCGCTTCCGGCGGCGCGGTCTGCCTCAGCGTGCCCACCTTGTCCATCTGCGGAATGCGCAGCACAGCCTTGCTCTTCTCGCTCACCATGTACGGGGTGGCTTCCTTGTTGGCCAGTGGCTTGGCCAGTTCGGAGTCCGACACGCGATAAGTGAATCGGATCAGGTTGCCCGAGGCGGTATACCTGACCTGCAATTTGTCAACGCCCCAGGCAGCGGTGAAGTACTCCATGGCCTTCGACGAGAGGCCTTGGAAGTGGAACGGCGTTTTCTTGTGCGCCTTGTTCTGCTGGACGGCGGCTGACGCCACCTGGCTCGGCTGCGACGTCACGGCACCTGCCGGTCCGTGAATAGCAAGGAGTCCAGTGAGCAAGGCGAGCCAGCGCGTCACCTTGAATAGATCCACATCGATCCGGGATAAGACACTCATCGGGGCACCCTGGCGCAGGCATGCGCTGTCTTCGTGAGGCGCATTGATGGTCGTGCGAGCTTGGTCAATGCCGCAATCCCCGATTCACGGGTCCGCGAGGCCGGTGCTGCATCAGGAGCGGCGTGGGAGCGCCATTCGCTGATCGCGCCAGTGCTTGCGCCTGTGCCTGCCGGCGTGCCGCAAGGGCATAAGGCGACACCTTGTGTCCAACCGCAGAGGCCGCGGGATCGGTGGCCATCACGGCCGAACTCGATTGCTGCGTGGCCGTGACCTGAGCTGGCGCCATGACGAGGCACGTCAGAAAGGCAAGCAGGCAGCCATTGGCGGCGAACCTTTGGGGCATCTTCAGTTCTCCTTCACAGGCGGCTTCGCCGCCGCGCTGGTTTGAGGCAGGCTGCGGCCTTCGACCTTGTTCATCCATTTCTGAACATCCGCGCCCGGAACTCCGACGGGCGTTTCGCGCCGGTGCGCCTTCATGTACTTCTCGCGCTGCTCGTCGTTCAGGATGGCGCGAATGCGACCGGCCGTCCTTTCGCTGATGGTCTGCGTTGCGCCGATGCGCACGGGCGCCGGCACTGACTCGTCGGCCCAGACTCTTGACACTTCGGCGCGCTGTTCGACAAGAATTGCCTTCAGTGCGGCCTGCTGGCCCGCATCGAGGTCGAGTTCCTTCGTCATCAAATGCACCCGGTTGTCGAGTGCTGAACCGGGCGCATGGTGTGTTCTCGGGCTTGCTGCCGCTTTCGTGAACTCGGGCCCTGTGGTGGCAATTTCAACTGCCGTTACGGCCAAAGCCCGGGGTCCGACTACGCATGCCAGCGCCAGCGCGCTGACGTTCGCCGCGAAGGTTCGAGAAAACCGCCTTCGCTTGCCAGAGAACCTGCGATCGAAGAATGAGTTTTCGTGTGCCATGTTGTCAGTCCGAAGATCAATGCGGCTTGCGAGTCCGGTCCGCAAGCCGCATCGCCTTCTTCAACTGCCGCCTCGCCAGCGTGGCGAATTCATTGATCTGCCGAGGCAGTCAAGCGGATTCGCCATCAAGTTCAACGAACCCTCGAATTGAACGAACCGCTCCATCCGCTCACTCCTGTACTGTTGACCGCCTGCACCTTGAAGTAGACCGTGGTGCCAGACCCGACATTATTCGGTGCGGTGAAGGTGTACGAGTTGGTTGTCGTGGCATTGGCAATGACCGTTCCGGAATTGCTGTTGATGGCACTTTGCGATGTCGACCATTGCACGTTGTAGCTGGTTGCGTATTGCGCTGTATTCCAGCTCAAGGTAGCGGTAACTGCCCCTCTCCTCGGGCCCTGGTCTGCTGTGCCGCCGCTCGGCGTACCGGGTGCCGGCAGGCTCACGCCAGCTCCGCTCAACGACACCGGTGCATTGGCGATCGTTGCGTTGCCGGTGACTGTCAACGTGCCGGCGTAAGCCTGCACTTGCGTCGGTGCGAACTGCACGATCACCGTGCAGTTGCTGCCCGCATTGAGCGTCGCCCCGCACGTCCCACCGTTACGAGAGAAGCCGGCGGGGAAGGTGCCAAGCGAGATGCCGGTCAACTGCCCAGTGCCCGTATTGCTCAATGTGATGGTCTGCGTGGCAGTTTGGCCGCTGGGAACGTTTCCGAAGGCCAGCGACGAAGTGCTGAGCGTGGCGATCGGTGTGTTCGCCGGCGTCGCGACATAAACCGCACCGATCGTGTTGCCCGACGTTCTCGTCTGCCCGAAGAAGTCATTCGTCGGAGTCGTACCGTTCACGACCGTTCCACGGCCGACGGCCGGTGAAGTCGGCGGCACCGAATACGCGCCGCCGGGCACCCCGGTTTCTGCGCTTGCCACGAGCATTTCACCTGCCGTTGCGCTCGTCACGTTCGGCCTTCCCAGCGTCAGCGGCCCGTAGGTCAGGTTCAGCCAGTTGTGGCCTTCGTCGACCGTCGCCGTAGGTTGGATGCCGTCGAACACGAACAGCTGGGTCGTGCTGGTCGTTTCCGATGCGCCCGGAGGTGCATTGAAGCCCTTACATGCCGGGCTCTGCGAGTCGATGCCCGCGTCGGTGCAATGCTCGGGAGGCATGCGCGCGCCGTTGCAGTACTGGGCCACCACAGGTGAGCTGCCGCCGACAAGGTTTGTCGGACTGCCCGCGATCGAACCTTGCACGTCCACCGTGTAGATCGAATTCGTCAGCGCCAGCTTGTCGTTGGCCGTGCTGATGAGCCCGCTCGCCACGTCATCCGTGCGCAATCCGATATCCCAGTAGAACTGCGCCGCCTTGTAGTGCTGGGTGTCCGGACCGGTAGGCGCCACGCATTCGCCGCTCGCTGTCTGGTGGAGCAGTGGTGAGAGCGCGACCAGGTTCTGCTGAGAAACGTTCCCTGTACCCTGGCTGACGATGTCGACGCTGAAGGCACGGTTGTTCCAGAACAGGTCGTTGACCATCGCCGGCTTCGACAACTTGGTGCAATCGCTGCCGGTGTAGCCGTAGCCCGCCGGACAGGTTACCGACACGCCGTTCAGCCCCGAGATCAGGTTCGGCGTGTGGTACATCACCACCAGACCTGCAGGCTGCTGCCCATGCGGGGCCGTTGCACCGGTGCAGCTCGGATCCTGCGGGAGCGACGGGTCGGTCTGCGGCGTGCAGCCCGGCGGAGGTGAGGCCGAATTGATCGCGCCCAGGGTCTTGAACAGCACCCCGGCCGTGGCCGTCGTGTCGTTCGAGGTCACCGTGTTGTTGACGAAGCTCACCTTCAGCGAGTCCTGGATCGACACGCCACCGCCATCCCAACCCGCCACGTTGTTGGCGATGATGTTGTTGGTGATCTTGATGTCGTACCAGCCAGGGCTCGGGTTTCTGCCGCTTTGTGGATCCGGCGAGCCCGGGAAGGCCAGCATCTCGGAGCCGTTGATCTGCTGGAGGCGCAGGCCGCCGCCACTGCCGCTCTCCGCACTGTTGCCGAGGATCAGGTTGGCATCGACCACCGTGCCGGGCCCGGCGCCTTCGCCCAGTCCTGGCGGGCAGTCCTGGTCATTCGTGCTGCCGCACTCCTGGCCATTGAGCTGGCGGTCGAGGTTGGCGCCTTCGATGATCAGGCCACCGCCGTTGGTCGGCAGGGTCGGGTTGGTGCTCTGGTTGAACAGGATGTAGTTGTGGCTGATGTTGCCCCTGAAGCTCAGGCCCAGGTGCTGCACGCCACCACCGTCTCCCGTGCTCAGGTTACCCGCCATCCAGTTGTGGTCGATCATGTAGTCGTCCGCGCCCGCGCTGACCGTGATCGCACCGGAGCCGGACGGCGTGCCCGAGAACAGCGCGTCGCCGATGGCTGCGTTGTTGTAGATCATGTTGTGGTGGATGCGCACGTTCTTGTTGAACTGGAACGGGATGGCTGCATTCGCGACCGTGCCTTGGGGGATCGGCGGGCACGGCGTCACCGGCGGGTTCACCCCGCACTCGACGCCGTCATTGATGAATGCGTCCGGCGTCTCGCCATTGCCGAGGTTGATGCCGCCGGCCAGCGTGCCGTGGTTGCCGGAGATGCGCGTGTTCGCCACTTCCAGGTTGTGCGCCCAGCCGTGGATGAACAAGCCGCCGCCGCCCTGCGAGCTGTTGATGATCGACAGGCCATCGATGCTGCGAGGGGTTGCACTGGAAGTTCGATGTGCCGTAGTCGGTACCGTCTTTCTTCTTCGGGTCGGCGGCGCAGTCGTTGCCGTTGGAGCCGAGGTACACGCTCCCGTCGGTGAAGGCACCGGCCCCGCCGGTCGCGTTCACGCCCCAGAAGTCGGTGTTGTTATTGGGCACGCGCACGCCGCGGCCGAGCACCGTGACGCCGGCGCCTTCATAGGCACCCATCAGCGTCGGCTCCTGCAGTACCTGCGCCAAGTTGCCGTTGCCTGATGCATCCCAGCCGACGATCGCCTCGAACGGAATGCGGTCGACGCGCTGGTGCATTGCCGCAGGGCACGAATACCCGTTGTTGTTCGGATCGGTGCCCGAATAGTTGGTGTCATTCAGGTTCGGCGTACCGTCGAGCGTGAGACCGAAGGCGCAGTTCACCTGACGACGCCATTGGTCCATCTTTCCGGCCGGATGCGCGTCAGCATTCACCGTCACGGCGCCCGAACCGACACCTTGCAGGCGCACCGGCTTCCACATGATGAGGTTCTCGCGGTACGTGCCGGGGCTCACGAGGATCAGATCGCCAGGATCGGCACTGTCGATGGCCGTCTGGATCGGGCTGAAGCCCATGCGACCGAAGTTCGCGGTGTAGTCCTTGACCGTCTTGCCGGATGGCGGCGTCACGCCTGTGGGCGTCACCAGCCACGGTGCGGTGCCGTCGACCGTCACCGTGATGGCGTCGATCGACCGCTTGCCGTTGTCGTTGCGCGTGATCACCAACTCACCACAGCGTGCCTTCTGGCTCTTTTGCTGCATGGCGCACAACGGGGGGAGGTCATTCGGATTGACCGAACCTGTGATCTGCATGTCACCCCACGTGACGTTGATCAGCGGGTGCGCGACCCCATCTGCCCCCATCAGGGCCACGGTGCCGTCTGTGCCGAATCCGTAGTGGCGCGTGATCGTCTTCTGGTTGTACGGCGCCGATGTCGAATTGGGACCAGAGAAGGCGGGGTTCTGTACCACCTTGTCGCCGAGCGCGTTGATGGTGAGAGCCAAATCCGCGGGTGCGCCCGTGGTCGCGCCGCCGGCGAATGCCAGGGAGTGTCGGACGGCGAAGCCGCGGTGACCGTGATGCCGTACCTGGTGACACGGCGATGGCCGTTCCGTTCAGTTCCGCGCCCGTGGACGGTCGGAGCAGTAACAGTGATCGTGGCACCGCTGACGTGTTGGCGGTGTAAGCCGGTACCAGCCGAGAGTCGATGCTGGCCGCCACAAGCGCTGCGACAGTTATTGTTCCGAGCGGTCGTGACCGTCGAAGCTGCAAAGCAAACGCGCAACGAGATGGGCACCGGATTGCCAAAGAGCTTGGCGAGCAGTTCTGTAGACTGCCAACCCTCACTGACGGTGATCCGATCGCCACTCGAGACGCCGGAGAGAGTGAACGTCACCTTGGCGGGTGTGTAGGTCCCGAGCCACTCGACAGCCACGGGCCTTGCCCGGCGCTGTTCACCACCGACTTGATGGCCGGCGTGAGGTCTGGATATTCGCTGTCGGGCAGGTTGTAGCCGTCGGCGAAGGCCTGCGTCGGGATCACCGGCGTGTCCATGTAGGTGGTGAAGCCAGGCATGAACGGCTGTCTCGTAGCAGAAGTTGCTGTACGCCGGGTTGTACGCCGGGTCGGTGATCATCACCGGCGTCCCGTCGGGATTGGTCGCACCGCTCGGATCCGGGATCGGACCGGGGTCGTTCATGCACGTGATCGACATCTGCGGCACGTAGCCCGTCGGATTGGGCGGGTTCACGCTGTAGCTCGAGAAGTACAGGCCGTTATAGACGCCCCACTGGTCGGCATAGACGCGCGCGACCTCGTTGCCGTTGTAGTCACGCAGGCCGACCGGCAGGTTCGGGGGGCCGAACTTCTCGCCGAATTGTGGCGAGAACGGATCGAACTCCGACGCGAAGTCGTTGGTCATCAGGCCGGTGAAGTGGCCGGCGATGTGGGTGGAGCTGAAGACGAAGAACTTGGCCAGCGCGGAGGACTGGTCCTGCAGCGTCACTTCCTTGCGGTCGCACAGGTTACGCTTGGCGCCGGCGAACGGCGCGGCCTGGCCGGCCCCCGGGTACAGGCTGTTGAGGTCGGGCACGATGCGCGCAGCACCGACACAGGGCCAGAAGGTTTCGATGCTGCCCGTGTCGCCCTCATGGCGCGGGAACGTCACAGAACCCTGGTTGTTGGTCGAGTCCAGCGCCCCAGGGTTGTTGGGGTTGTAGTGCGCGTTCACCGCCGCCTGGTCGGGCAGGATGAAGATGTTGCCGAAGCCGGCGAACTGCTGCGTCACCGGCGCGATGTAGACGTCGCCGAGCAGGATGTTCTTGTCCTCTTCTTTCACCAGTTCGTAGCCCGGGGGCATGATGACTTCGACCACGTATTTGCCGGGGGGTAGCATCGGGTTGCCGTCGGTGTCGGTCATCGTGCAGCCAGTGCAATTGGTCTTCGCCGGCTTGCCGTTGGCGGTCCACGGTCGCCACGCTGGGGAACTTGTACAGCCCGTCGTAAGGCGCAGGCTGCACCTGGTTCAGCTGGGACCAGCCGTCATAGCACTTGAACTGCGAGTCGTAGGCGAGTGGCTTCTTGTTGCCGTTGGCATCGGGCGTGTCGAGCCACTGCTTGCTCCCCTTGAGCGTGGCAAAGAACGGGCTGTCCGGAGACTGGCCCGGGCAGTTCATGTTGGGGATGTAAGTTCCGTCCGCACGTTGGATCAAGTCGCCGTTGGCGTCGGTGCGGAACCCTTGCGCCCAGTCGTCCCAACTCGCGGTCTTCGTGGTGTCGACGAGCGTCAGCTTCTCGTTGCCGAACTGGTCGATGGTCTTGCTGTAGAGGTTGACCGTGACGCGCGGGACGCCCGGCTCCCAGCTGAGTTGCAGCGAGAGGGAAGGATCGTCGAACGGACGCGTCGACGCGTAGATCACCATCCCCTGGATGCCGCCGTTCTCGTTCTCGGCGAAAGGCTTCACGCCGAATTCGATGAAGGTGTTCTGCCCCAGCAGACCTTGCCAACCTTGCGTCGTGCCCCAGGCTTGCGGCGGCACGATCATGCCGGTGGACAGGCCGTTACCGGCATCGCCATCCGGGCAATCCGCCAGGTCGCAATACGTCGCGCCCGGGATCCGCAGATCCGCCGGCAGAGGAGTGCGTACATCCGTGTTCGCGATGTGTGCGGCAATGTCCGAACACGGAGGTTGCGCGGCGCTACCGAGGATGCTTGCATCCGTAGTGCAATCCACTGGGCCGCCTGCGTCGTACACCGTGTGAACCTGGTCGGCTTGAAGCGCGTGGATGAGGTCTCGACCACGAGCCAGTTCATGAACGGGAAGACTTCGTTGAAGCCCGCGTAACCGGACAGATCGGTGTTGTTGAAGAAGCCGATGCTGCCGTCGCGGTAGTGGATGTTGGTGTTGACCAGCGCGAGACCGTCCTCGGCATCACCGTCGGACACACCGTTGCCGTTCTTGTCGATGTAGGTGCGCGTGAACAGGTTGGTCCGCCACTGCGTGACCGGGAAGTCCTTCACCGTGGTGGTGACACCCGGGTCGACCGAGACCGTGCCCACGAGGCCATCGAGCATGATGTCGTTCCACTGGTCGAACACCGACATCATGTAGGTGCCAGACGGAATTCCGGTGAAGGTGGCCGTGCCGTCAGGGTTGCAACGAGCCAATGCGAACGACTGCGCATCGGGCAGCGAAATCGTGACATAGCACTGCGTGAAGCTGTAGTGGTCGTAGGTGCCGCTGCTGAACGTCCGCTGGTCCGGCGTGCGGCTCATGTGGTTGTTCGTGACGTTGACCGTCAGGTTCTTGTTGCAAGTCTGGCCGCCGCCGCCCGTCGCCGTGGCATCGCACATGCCCGTCGAACCATTGCGCAGGCGGGCGTTGATGATCTTCGGATTGGCGAAGCCGATCGAGACGTGGAAGCCGCCGGGGCCGAACTCCTGGAAGTACCCGGGCTCGTTGGGCTTGATGAAAGCCTCGTGCGGCTTGCCGCCGTCAAGCGTGTTGGTCTGCAGCCATTCCTCGCCGCGTCCGATGCGGTCAGCCGCCGGGTAGGCCTGGACTTCGTACAGGCCCGGGAACAGGTTGGCAATCACGACCTGACCGGCGAGCGGCGACGGCGTCGTGCCGTCCGATTCGTACTTCGGGCAGGTGGGGATCATGCCGACGAAATTGCCGTTGGCTCCATCGTTGCGATGGGTGATCGGGCACGCGTCGAGCCCGGTGATCGGGTCGATCTTTCCGGCCAGCGAATTCGACAACGGCTGATTGAACTGGTCGTAGGTCATCTGGCCGGTGTTGTCTCCCAGGCCACCTGCCTGGTCGAATACTTTGATTTCAAAACCGCCGAGGCCAGCCTCGTTCGGTGCAATCACGTCGACACCGCCGCCGGCATCGTTCTCGCCGTTGAGCGGATTGTCGTCGGCGAACACGAACACGGCGATCTTGGCCGTGGGCAGCGGGGTCTCCTCCAACGCGATGTTGACCGGTGCGGTCTGGCTGGGCGCAATCTGCGCGCCGCCCATCGCATGGCCGCATATCGATGTTCGCGCCACCCGGCAGCCACGCACCGGAGGTCGGGTCAAAGTCGCCGCACGCGTCCTTGATGCTGAACGGCTTGCCGTTGTCGTCCGGACCACCGGAGCCGCCGATGGTCGGGTTGACGCCGTCCCCCGGCAGGATGGAGATGAAGTAGCGTTTGGCGGGATCGAGATGAACGTCGCCAGGAAGTGTCGACGCCATCTGGGCTGCCGTGTCGCGGCAATCGCCGTTGCCCACGTCGCAGACCACCGGCGTTCCGCCACGAGTCTGTCCGGATTCGCACGAGATTGCTCCGACACAACCTTGCGCCACCACCGGCATGTTCGATGTATGGAAGCTGTACCCGACGCTTTCGACCGGCGTCGGCGGCGTGGACCACGGGCCGGCGGCCGTTGCCGGACAGTTGGCGGGTCGGGTCGCCGAATTAATCTGACAGCGCGGGTCGATCCAGAATGTGCGGTCTTCCTCGATGATCCAGCGGTAGTCTGTGATCGCCTTGCCGTTGAGCGCGTCCTTGACGTTGAAGACGAGGTTCGATCCCGTCAGGAAATTCACGGTCACCGTGCCGTCGGCCGCACTCATCTGCTTGGTCGACGTCTTCACGTTGTAGTTGAACGTGCAGGACGCCGGGTTGCTGCCGGGCGTTGCGCTGAAGGAACCGTCCGCGTTCACCATCACGTTGCCGCATGGGGTGCCGGTCGCGGCGGCCGAGGGAACAGCCGTCAGTGCGAAGCCGCTCGGGTTCGTGACGAGCGACAGCAGGCCGGGGGCCGCGATCTGTGCACGCGATGCGACCACACTGGTAAAGCTGCCAGGGCCAGCCTGCGGCGCTGCACCCGCGCATTGGGTGCTGGTCGAGCAGTCGGTGATCGTGGCGATCTGCGCGACCGAGTTGTTGACCTTGAACGTGAAGCTCCCGCCGCACGACGTGGCCGTCGAGGGCTGGGTGTACGTGAACGTTCCGTTCGAATACACCGTCACGTTGGCGGCACTGAGCGTGTCGCCGGACGCCGGTGCGAGAGCCACTCCGTTGGCACCGGCGACACCGGCCAGCAGACCCTTGCCTGGATCCGACACATTCAGGTTGGAGCCGGCCACGCAATAGAAGGTCTTGTTGGCCGTGCCGCTCAATGTCGTGCCCGACGCGCTCGAGCCGACCTGCCCGCTCCCAGCGCCGCCTGCGACATTGATGTAGGTCTGCATGCCGCCGTCGCGCTGGTTGCCTGTCGACAGGCTGAGCGCGCGGTCATACACCGCATACGTGCCTGCGTCGTAGGTGCCGGGCGTTGTCGCTGCCGGCTGGATCGCCACGTCGTAGGTCTTGCCCGCGGTGAGCAGCACTTCGCTCTGCAGCCGTGGGATTGCCGGGCAGCTTGTTGCCGTCTTCGGCGAGCAGCGTCAGCTTGGAGCCGGTCACCGACGGCACATGCATGCGCAGACCCGCGTTGACCATGCGCAGCAGCACGTTGCCCTGCGTCCCCGCAGACGACACCGCGAGCGACGAGGCAGCGAGGTTGGTGCGGTCGAACGAGATGCCGTTGATCAGGTAATACAGCGGCGTGTAGTTGACCGCCGGCGGGTAGCACGTTGTGGACGGCGACGTCGCCGCACTCTCCGGGCCGGCCGTTCCACACCTTCTGGTCGCTGAATCCGGCTGTCCGTACGGCTTGATCGACCGACGCGTTCTGCACCGGGTCGATTTCACTGAACAGCAAGGCCACATCCTGGTCGAACTTTGTGCCGTAGGCCTGGTGCGCCGGCGTCGCGCCAGTCGTGTCGTCGGGCTCGGTCACCACGAGCACGCCATACAAGCCCATGGGCCCCTGGATCGACGGTTCCGTACCGGACTCGATGAGGTATGTGCCGGGGCGCAGACTGGGCCAGCTGAGCACCGTGCCGGTGCGGCTGACGCCGACTTCAGTCGCGAACGAGCGAACACGATCGGCCTGCGCAGGCGGGACGAAGGTCGGGTTTCGAGCACTTGAATTCGGAGGACATCGACGTCAATGGCTGGCGTGGTCTGGATGCACGCCGCTGGCCATGGCCATCGGCAACGAGGCTGGTCGATCGTCACGATGCGGCGCATTGGTGTAGCCAGCTGCCGAGACAGTGATGTTGACACCAGCAGCTGATCCACTGGCGATGGTCACGACGGCCGTGGCGCCACTGCCACCACCGCCGGTGATGGCGACCACATCGTTCACGTGATAGCCGGTACCGCCGAAATCCACGGTGCACCGCGCTGGTCGCAGGACGGTCGCTGTGGTGATCCGCGTCCCTTGCGTTCCCGGCCAGGTCGTTCCCTGAGGTGCATGCACCGGGCTGGGCATCGTCGCCCTGTCCGTCCCCAGGCCGCCGCCAAGCTGGCCGACGATGACCAGCGAAGTCGGCACGTTGTTGGCGCCACTTCCTGTTGGAAATGCAAGGTTGTTGACGAGCGTGATGTTCAACGCGCGTCCGGCCGGGACCCTGATCAGCGGCGGCTGCCAGCACCGCCTGACTTGCGTCGTCCCATTGGCTGCCGTGCACGAGACGAACGGGCTCGCGGCGCCGGCTAGCGTCGCCGCTCCGCACGTGTAGCCCCACATCGGCACGACCTGCCCGTCGGGTAGCGTGGTGGTGGTCGGCGCCGCGGTCAGCGTGACCGCACTCTGCGCCATCGCCGTGCCGCTCGCCAGGAACAGCGCACAGGCCGCGATACCTGCCTTCAACAGGGACGGCTTAGACTGGTTTGTACCCATGTTCATGTTCCTCACCCCTATTTCGATTCATCGATGGGTGAGACCCACGGGTCCACCAGCATCATCATCATCATTCCGCCAGGGAAGATGTTGTTCGTCGTGATCTCGCGCTCGTTATGCGAGTGCCACATGTAGGCGAAGCCGGCTTCGCTGCCTGGGTCGTTGGCGATCGTTCCGAAAGGTGGTATCGGCGTCGGGCCCACCGAGCGCACGTTCGCGTCGGGGCCGAAGTACGGACTGCCGCTGTACCACGCGCCATTGGCCAATATGTTCGGGTCCGGAAGAGTCACCGGCCCATTGCTGCCAACGGTGCCGAATGGCTTGGACTCCAATGCCACTTCGTGATCGGCACACCATTCGTAGTAGTTGGGCTCGGTGCCGGTCGCGCCGCTGCCCGTGGTGTAGTAGCCGTTCGCATCGGGCACGCAGGGTGCCGTATGGGAGTTCGGCGCATCCGTACAAGGGAACTTTCCGCTGCTCGAGCAGTGCCCGTAGATGTCCCAGTTCAGACCCTTGCCCGTGTACTGGAAGATGGCGTCCATTGCCTGGCCCGGCGTCGTTGTCGTCGTGAACAGGAGCGGCCCGGCGAGCTTGTTGGTCGATGTGGTCAGCATGTTGCCGTCTCGGGCCAGCACACGCAGGTGGTTGGCGTGCTCGTGGAAGGGATGCTGGAGACGGCCCTGGCCGATCAGGCGAATCAGCGTCAATTCGCCCGGATGCATGTGCGGATTGCCGTTGTACGGCTGATGCGGGTATTGGCTGACGTAGTTCGGGTCGGCGACATCGGGAAACGAGCGGCCATTGATCATGTAGTAGGCGGGGTGGTACGGCTCGGTCTGGACCTTCATGCAGCCGCTGGCTTGCGCGCATGCCGGATTGGCCATCACTTGATCGAATGCCTGTGTGTGGATTGCCGGATCCATCTCGGAGAACTGGAACAGGTACTCGCGGTCGTAGCAGGCCGACGGGTGGTCATAGGCGGCCGCGGCCGAGGCGGAAATCACCGGCGTCGTCCAGCGTCGTCAGCTTGTTGCCGACTGCGAAGCAGGTGTCTGGCAATCCGTTGGGGAGGGCGGCCGCCCGTTCCGCAGCGATGAAGGCGGTGTAACCCGTGGGCACGTCAGCGCCGATATTCGGGCAGCACGATGAGTGCGCCGTAGAGGCCCATCTCCACCTGCAAGTCACCCTGTGTGCCGCTGTAGTACGAATGTGTGCCGGGCGTGTTGGCGACGAACGTGTAGGTGACCGTGCCGCCGTGTACGGCCTCCTTGGTCAGAAGACCGTTGCCATTGTTCGTGCAGCTCGAATTGGGCTGAATACCGTAAGTGGCAGCGACGTTGAAGCCCGGGAAAAGAATGGACGTGTTGCCTGCGGCAGTTGGCAGGTTGTTGGTGCAGCGTGACCGTCACGGTCTGACCCTCGGTGACGACCAATGTCGGCCCAGGAAGCTGCATTGCACCGGATGTGCAACTTGCGCCATCGATCGCTTTGCCGGGGCTTGCCGGCACGAAGCCCATCGGAGCGGTGTTGCAGCCATAGCCCCAGGAATAGATGCTCGCTCCGTCCGGCTGCGACATATAGCCCGCCGCCGCGATCAGGTCGAAATTCGGCCCGACGATTCCGGGAACCGCAGCTTGAGCGAATCCGGCAACGAGCGAACCCACGCCCAACGCCGCCGCGCGCAGCATTGCTCCGAAACAGGTTTTCATCTGGTGCATGTCTTGCTCCCTAGCTGCACTGCTTGGTGGTCGGGTCCACGGCGTGGCAAATGTTGACCTCGGTCATCATTCCGCCGAAGTTCTCGGCGTCATTGGACAAGTGGTCCAGTTGCGGCGTGTACAGATAGAACTTTTCCCCGGCCGAGTAATTGGTCGCGTCGAGAATCACGTCGATCGACTCGCCGCCGCCCAAGGTGATCGAGTTGGTGTCGTAGGCCATGTTGTGGCCATCCTGGTCGCGCAGCAGCCGCGCGTTTTGCGCGATCACGTGCATCGGGATGCCGAGCGACGCCAGCGTGTGCATCTCGGTCACGTTGAGGTCGGAGAACCTGAGCAACGCCTTGCCGCCGGCCGGAATGTTGATTACCGTGGGCAGCGGCTGCGAGAAGTGCGGCACGCCGTCGGGCGCCTGGGTGCTCATCGGATTCGGGTTGATCGTGTCGGGATAGCTGCGCCCGTTGAGCAGGAAGTACTTGTCCTTGTTGTCGGTGAACGATTCCGGATTGAAGGTCATGCCGACGAAGTGGAAGTTCGGATCGAAGCCGTGCATGTTGATGGGGTACTCGACGTCGTAAGCCGTGGAGCCGTCGCCGTCGTCGTACGCGTAGAACTTGCCAGCGACGCGTTGGTCGGCCAGCGCATTGGCTGCCGGCGGCGGAACCTGGACCGAGCAAAGGATGTCGGTGCTGCTGCACTTCGTGAGCGGGTCGGCCTGGGCGTTGACCAAAGCCTGGCGAAGCGACGCGTTCACCGGCACCGTGTTCTGCCGCGGTCGTACGTAGATCTGACCCACCATGCCCATTTGCAGGTGCTCAGGCGGCGAGATGTGGCAGTGCCACATGTACGTTCCGGCCTCAGGTGCGAGGTAGTAGTAGGTGAAGCTGCCGCCGATGTTGATGGCCACCGATGCATCGGGCACGCCGTCGTAGAAGGCCGACGCATTGGGGTAGCCGTGGAAGTGGACCGTGTGCTGCTCGAACAGATCGGGCCGCATGACCATGCCGACGTTGGTCAGGGTGAGGAAGAGCTCGTCGTCCTCGTCGATCGCGATCGTCGGCGCCGGGAAGTTGCCGTTCAGCACGCCGACGTCCATGATGAGGCGTGGGTCGACATGGCCAGTCAATGCGCCGTCTGCCATCAGGTCTGCAACTGCCTGGGCGCCTCCCCCGCCACTACTGACAATCGCGATCGTGGGTGGCGACGTGTAGTTGCTTCCGGCCGTGTCGATCGCTATGCCGGTTGCGAGGCCGGTCGTCTGATCGGCGTTGATCGTCCCCCTCGCACCGGTATTGGTTCGGACAACGCCGTTCCCGTTCACGACTTGACTCACGTGGCCAGTCGCACCGGCCCCACCACCGCCAGTGAAAGTGACCGGATCACCCACTCGATAGTTGGTCCCCGTGATGGGTAGATCGGTGCCGGGATCGAGCATGAAATGGACCGAACCGACCTTTTCCGCGCTGGTGTCGGGCGACAGGCCGATCGCGCCGTTGAACGTGTAGCCTGGATAGGGCGCCCCTATCTTGATGGCATCGAGAACCTGAACCGAGCCATCCGATCCCGTCACAAGGTTGCTCTGATTGAACTCGGCAGCCGTGACCGTGCCCGGCAAGGCCCTGACCATGTTGGACAGTCCCGACAGCGGGCCAAAGGCGAAGAGATAGGTCTGCGTGCCGTCACCCATCGTCGCGAAGCCGTCGCCACCGGAAAGCTGCTGGCATTTGATGTGCGGATTGGGCGAGGTATAGGTACTGCTTGGAACATCGCCGGCGGGATTCGGATTGCCGTTCGCATCGACAAACGGATGCAATGCCGTATGCGTCGGACACTGCACCCGGAAACTCTGGGCATGCGCATCCCACGCCATGAGCGTGAGCGCCAACAGTGGCAGCAACTGCATCAAACGAGAGATTCTGAGCATGTCGAGTCCTCCATCCCAGGTGCTGCCGAAGGGCAGCGGCAAGCGCGAAATCCAAAGATCCAGGCGCGAATGACGGGTCATCGTGGATGCTCCTTGTTCATTGCGCGAGGTGGTGCGGCCTCTCGGCCAGAATGACGGCAGGCGTGCGACATGTGCCTGCGTTCTCGCATCGGCTGCCTCGGTGCTCGGTCCACATGTCGGCCGTCCTGCTATCGAGAGGCATGCATCGATGAGATCGGCAATTCGGCCAGGAGCTGGTCAGCGGTGGCGAAGCCGTCGATGCGCACCCAGGGCGAGCCGGGAGCGGGCCGAATGAGCGTGGCGACCACGTGTTCCATCTTGTCGCCGCCGTAGACGTTGAACGCCTCCTGCGCAACGCGGCTCGCCAGCACGGTGCCGGTGTAGTGCTGCCACGAGGGACCGGCTCCGAATTTCCTGGCGTACTCGCGCAGGCGCGCAGGGCGTGTCCTCTTCGGGATCCATCGAGATCGACACCAGGTGCACGCGGTCGCGCTTCGCGCCGAGCTTCGACTGCAACTGGGAGAGCGTCTGGCTGACGATGGGACAGACGGTGCTGCAGGTCGTGTAGACAAAGGTCAGCACCACGGGCCGGCCGTCATTGAGTTCGTCGGCCAGGTCGACAGCTTTGCCGTCGTCGCGAACCAGTTTGACGTCGGGCACGCGGTAATTGACGATGGAGCGCAGCGTTGGCGAGGCTGCGGACTGCTGCGCCGGGTGCTGGGCAGTGTCGTGGGCCCATGCCGTCGTCGCGCAGGCCACCGCCAGGCAGAAGCCGAACGCCGAGGAAAGCCACCGTCGATGCGGACAGAACGTCAGCATGAAGTCCCCCAATTCCCTTCATTGCGCCGGCGCGGATAGATCGACCGGCGTGGGATAGAAGTTACAAGGGGTACGTGGTGTCGGGGAGTTCGCCTGCCCCCTGCTCGCGAGGGTGCCTCCGCCTAGATCGACACGGGCCGACAGGGGACGAAGTGCTACTTTGTTAATCCCGACTTAAAAAGTGCACATTGCGCACTTTCAGGCCCCTTGAATGAGGGGGGAGGATATTTATCGATGAATGATCAATGCAGCGCGGTTGGCGCGCGTTTCACGTGGACGCCGGCACGTCACGGCTGGCCACAGAAGCATTGGATCTACGCGCATCCCGCGCATTCCGCGCGTCCCGCGCGGTCACACGCAACCAGCAGGGTCAGGCAAGCCTGACGGCATGCAGAGCTGATAGCCCATGCCACGCAGCGTGACGATCAGGATTGGGCGATGTCTTGCGGCGCAACTTGTGCACATACACCTCGACCGCATTGCACACGGTCTCGTCGCCGCGAACATGAAGCGCCTCATGGATCTGGCCACGAGACACCACCTGGTTCTTGCGCTGCACGAGAAACTCGAGCAACGCATATTCGCGACCGGACAATGCCAGGAACCGGCCATTCCAGGCGGCGGCATGCCGGTGGGGGAACAATTGCAGCGGCCCGATGCTGATGCCTTCGTCCGCTTTACGCGCCCTGTGCTGCCGCCGCTGCACCGCGCGCACACGAGCTTCAAGTTCGCCAAGATCGAAGGGCTTGACCATGTAGTCGTCAGCCCCCTGGTCGAGCAACTGAATGCGATGCTGCATCGGCTTGGGCGCGCCCACTGCGATGAGCGAGCATTGCATACGCAAATCCCGTATCGCCTTGACTGCGGCCTCGAAGGCAATGCCGGCAGTGTCGGTGTCAAGCACCACGCAGGCAGGTTCGTCGTTCGCCAGTGCCGCATGCAAGCCCGGCAGGTCGCGAACCCACTCCACGGAATATCCGGAACGAGAAAGCGAACTCTGAAGCAGCTGTCCGACCAGCGGTGAGTCCTCGACAACGAGCAATCGCATTTCCCGTCAACCCCTTCCAAGCGAATCCCGTCCGCGTTGGCCTGGCGTTGGCCATGGCGCGGCGGCTATTTCGTCTCCGCCACATCGTCGCCAATGCCATGCGGGTCCCGCCATCAGACTTCGCCGGAAATTCTTCTCAGGGATTCCCTGAATTCAGGGCCCCGGCGTGACCGCGTGGCGGTTACAGTCATGCAACAAACCTGACAGCTGATGGAGGTGCGGGTCATGGCTGCCGAGGACTTCGTTTTGACACGCCGTGGCGGGGCGAGGCCGGTGGCCGTCGACGCTGCTCGCGGGCTGCGTCGTCTTCATGGCGCTGGCGACGCTGTCGGTGATGCTGGAGCGCGATGTCAGGCATCACCAGGAATGGCTCGAGCACTCGGAGAGCGTGCGGCTTGAGGTGGAGCGCGTGCGGTCGTCGATCCGCCGCACCGAGGCTGATCTTCTCGACACGCTGCGCGCACCCGGAGATCTCTCGCCCCGGGCGCTGGCTGCGTCGCGCGCAGACATGGCCGCCCGCGAGCAGAAACTCCTGCATTTCGTGACAGCGGACAGCCGCTTGCGCGCACAAATGGAAGAGATGGCGCAGGCGAGGAAGACATTCGACGCGACCGTGGATCGGCTCCTGGCCGAAGATTCGCGGACGAACGCGGATCCGGCGATCGCCGACCGCCTGCACGAGACGCGCCGAGCGGCCATTGCCCTCGCGTCGAATCACCTCGACCGGATGTCCGAACTCGAACTCGAGCGAGACCTCGCCCAAGACAAGGACCTGGACCAGACCCTGAGCCGGCTCGGCGTGGCTCTCTTGTCGATGGCAACCATCGGTACGCTGGTCGTGGCGCTCGGATACATCATGTGGCGACGCGAGTCCCGCGACAGGCAGCACGCGCAGGAGCAGGAGGCACAGGCGCGCGAGTCGCTCCAGAAGCTCAATGGCACGTTGGCCGAGCAGGTACGCGAGCGAACCCGCCAGTTGCAGGCAGAGCGCGAAGTGGCCGAGCGTCACGCGGAGAATCGACTGCGCCTTTCGCGCCAACTTCTCCAGGTGCAGGAATCGGAGCGGCGTTCGCTCGCTCGCGAATTGCACGACGACCTCGGCCAACAGCTCGCCGCGCTCAAGATGAATGTGCAGACCCTCCTGCATGAGTCCGATTCGCGGCACCATTCGAGGCTGCAGGACAGCGTGCAGATTGCCGATGCAGTCATCGGCCAGGTGCGCGAGCGCGCGATGAGCCTGCGCCCCGCGTTGCTCGACGAACTCGGCCTGGGTGCCGCGCTGCAATGGCACGCCAAGAAGCAGGAAGAGCGCTTCGCCGCGCGGATCGTGATCGACTTCGATCTGGGGAACATGGTGCCCAGTGACGAGTGGTCGTGCAACGTGTACCGCATCGCGCAGGAAGCCATCAACAACGCGCTGCGGCATGGCAAGGCCAAGGAAGTCGTCGTGCAGGTCTTCGGGGACGGGTCGATGGTCACGCTGGTGATCGGCGACAACGGAGTGGGCCTGGCGCCGCGCCCCGCCGACTCTCCTGGCATGGGCCTGCACAACATTGCCGAGCGCGTCGAGCTGCTGGGTGGAACCATGTGCCTGCAATCGACGCCCGGCGGAACGGAATTGCGCGCGACCTGGCCGTGCGCTGCCTTGCACGGCGTGTCCCAGCCACCCATCGCGCCGCGTGCGCACGCAAGCACCGCGGAGGCCTGAGCGATGCGCATTCTGCTCGTCGACGATCATGAGTTGGTGCGCAGCGGCCTTCGCCTACTCCTCACGCAGATCGACCCTCGGCACGAAATCATCGAAGCCGAAGACGGCCGGCGGGCCGTCACGCTCGCGCGAATGCACGCACCCCAGATTTGCCTGATGGACCTGACCATGCCGGGCATGAACGGGCTCGACGCCATTCCGCGGGTCCTGCGTCATTCGCCGTCTACCCGGGTGATCGCGCTGTCGATGCACACGGGCCATGCCCACGTGGGCGAAGCCTTCAGGGTGGGCGCCCACGGCTATCTTGTGAAGGACGCGGCAGTCAGCGAGCTGAAGGAGTCGATCGAGGTGGTGGCCGCGGGCCGGCGATTCTTGAGCAAGCAAGTCGCCGACACGCTGCTGGTCGATTTCGTCAAGCATCCCGGGGGCATGCCCGAGTCGCCGCGGCCCGACGCCGGCATGACACTCACGCCCCGCCAACGCGAAGTTCTGCAACTCGTCGCCGAGGGCGCGTCCACGCGCGAGATGGCCGATCGGCTGTGCCTGAGCATCAAGACCATCGAGTCGCACCGGGCGGAATTGATGCGGCGGCTGGACATCCACGACGTGGCGGGCCTGACCCGATACGCCATCCGGCTCGGCATCGTGCAACTCGAATCCTGACGGCGCCGCTTTCGCTCGACACTGAAAGCTCAACGTTCGACCGCTCTTTCAGCGCAGGCGGCCGCGAACGTTCACGGCAGTTCGCGTCGGCGCGGCAGATCGGCGCCGCGCCTCGAACACGTGATGGCCGCGGCTTGTGCGGCAAAGTGCAGCGCGTCGGCGAGCGGCCGATCCTCCAGGCTGCGCAGCCCCGTCGGAGACAGCGCCGCCTGTTCGGCCAGCCACGTCAGCAGCGATGCCTGAAAGGTGTCGCCGGCACCGACCGTGTCCACCAGTTCGGCAGGCAGCGCAGGGGCATGAACCCGGCGCTCGGTCGTCCATGCAGTAGCACCCTGCGCGCCGCGCGTGACGACGACGAGCGACGCACCCGCAGCCAGCCAGCCGGGCGCGAGATCGTCGGCCAGCGCGCCAGGGTAGAGCATGTCGAGGTCTTCCTCGCTGACCTTGAGCAGGTCGACGCGGCTCACCATCCATTCGAGCACGTCGCGCCAGCGGGCCAGGTCGGGTTCGACGTTCAGACGGATGTTCGGGTCGTACGCGATGAGGCTGCGCCCGCGCACGCGCTCGACCAGCGCACGATAGGTCGATGCCACCGGTTCCACGACCATCGTGAACGAGCCGAAGTGAAAGGCCTTCGCGTCGGACGGAAGGCGTTCGAGCGCGGACAGCGGCACCTGCCGATCGGCGCCATGGTCGCCGTAGAAGGCATACGATGGCACCCCCGCGGCGTCCAGACCGACCAGCCCCAGCGTCGTGGGCGCATCGCTGCGCGACACCGAGTCGGTGCCGATGCCCTCCTCGCGCAACGCACGCATCAGGCGCTCGCCGACGAAGCCGCGCGACACGCCGCCGAAGAAGGAGACGGGCTGGCCCAGCCGCGCCAGCCCCAGCGCCACGTTGAAAGGAGAGCCGCCGATGCGCGCATCGAGCAGCATGCCGGTAGGCGTCTCGCCGTGGCCGAATACATCCATCAAGGCTTCGCCGCACACCACGAACATGCTTGTCTCCTTCGTGCGCCACGGGCCGCCCCGTCGCTGGCCGGCATAATAAATCATTCTGAATGATTTATCTCGCGAAAGCCGCGAGAAGCGAAGGCTTTCAGCGGGCGCGCCGCAAGGTGAGATTGACGCGCCTCGGCCCGAGCAGCGGATGCTCGTTTTCCCGCAGTCGCGCGACGCCGTGGTACCGAAGACGCGAGGCGCCGCCCCACACGACCACGTCGCCGTGGTGCAGCGGCACGCGTTGCACCGGGTCGCTGCGCCGCAGGCCGCCGAACAGGAACACGGCCGGCACGCCCAGCGAGACCGAGACGATGGGCTGGTTCATGTCGCGCTCGTCGCGGTCCTGGTGCAGCGACAGCGCGTTGCCGGCCTCATAGCCATTGACGAGGCACGCGTCCGGCGCGAAGCCGGCATAGCCCGCCTCGGCGGCCGCCTCACGCGCCATCTCGTGCAGGGACGCCGGCAGAGGGGGCCACGCGCCGCCAGTCAGCGGGTCGACCGCGCTGTAGCGGTAGCCGTGCTCGTCGCTCACCCAGCCCCACGGCCCGCAGTTGGTCATGGCCACCGACATGCGGCGCCCGCCGGGCGTGACCATGCGACGCCAGGGCGCGCACCGGACCACCTCTTCGATCTGCGCCCACAGCGTCGCTGCCTCGGGTCGGACCCGTCCACGCAGCACCACGGCGCCGGGCGCGAGCACCTCGCGTCGGCCTGCGCCGGCATCGGCGCCGGTGTCGGCATCGGTGTCGAAAAGCGGCAGTGTCACGGAGTCCTCACCTGGTCCTCACGATGTCTTGCGGTGCCTCGGTGTCCCGGTGTTCCGGTATCCCGGTGTGCATCAGGCAGCGTCATGAAAGAGCAGCCCCAGCACATGGCGTCGCCCGGTATGCACACGGCTCACACCATGCCGCATCTGCACCCGGTACACCCCGCGGCTGCCCTGCACCGGCCGATGGGACACGGCGACCACTGCGGCTTCCCCGAGGCGCAGCGCCACGACCATGGGCCGCGACTGCATGCGCGGTCGCTGCTCGGTCATCACGAACTCGCCGCCGGTGAAATCGCTCCCCGGCTCGCTCAGCAACACGACCACCTGCAGCGGAAACACATGTTCGCCGTACAGGTCCTGGTGCAGACAGTTGTAGTCGCCCGGCCCGTACTGCAACAGCAGCGGGGTCGGACGCGACTGCCCGCCCGCCCGGCATTGCGCGAGAAATGCCTCGTGCGATGCCGGGAAGCGCTTGTCGAGCCCGAGGGTCGATTGCCAGCGGTTGGCCAATGGCACCAGCCGCTCGTAGAGCGCCCCGCGCCAAGTCGCCACGGGCATCGGCAGCGGATAGGCGAAGTACTTGTACTCGCCTCGCCCGAAGCCGTGCCGGGCCATCACGATGCGGCTGCGGAACGGCGCGTCCAGCGCATACATGGCAACCAGTTCGCGGCACTCGGCCTCATCGAACAGCTGCCCCAGGCCCGCATGACCCTGGTCGTCGAGCGCCGCAGTCATGACGGCCCAGTCGATGCCGTCCAGGCGCCGCGACACATCTGCCGCCGCTGCATCCTCATCGAGCCACGCGTCGCGCCGGCTCATGGCGTGGCCTCGCGCTCGAGCAGCCGGCGCTTGCGCTCGACGCCCCACCGATAGCCCGACACGCTGCCGTCGCGGCGCACGACGCGGTGGCACGGAATGGCGACGGCCAGCGGATTGGCCGCGCAGGCACTGGCCACCGCGCGCACCGCAGCAGGTGCACCGATGCGCTTGGCGATCTCGCCGTAGGTCACGGTCTCGCCCGGCGGCACATGGCGCAGCGCCTGCCACACGCGCTGCTGGAAGACCGTGCCGCGCACGTCCAGCGGCAGGTCCAGGCCCTGCCGCGGTGCCTCGACGAAGCCCACGACGCGGGCGACGAGTGCCTCGAAGTCCGGGTCGCCACCGATCAATCGCGCGCGCTTGAAACGGTCCTGCAGTTCCTGGGCGAGGCGCTCCGGGTCGTCGCCCAGCGCGACCGCGCACACGCCGAGATCGCTGGCCGCCACCAGGATCGCGCCCAGCGAGCACTGGCCGATCGCGAAGCGGATCTCGGTGCTCTCGCCGCCCGCCTTGTACGCGCGCGGCGTCATCCCGAGCAGCACATTCGAGTCGGCATAGAAGCGGCTGCTCGACTGGAAGCCGGCGTCGTAGATGGCGCGCGTGACCGTGCCCTCGCCGCGCAGCGCCTCACGCACGCGGCTGGCCCGGTGCGCGGCGGCGTAGTCGCGCGGCGACAGGCCGGTCGCCTGCTTGAACACCCGCTGCAGGTGCCACGGGCTGAGCCCGGCGCGGCGCGCAAGTTCGTCCAGCGTCGGCGGGTTGTCCGCGCCTTCGATCAGGCGGCACAGGTCCGCCACGACGGCGGTGCGCTGGCGCGACGGCGAGACGGCGGCATCGGGCCGGCAGCGCTTGCAGGGCCGGAAGCCCGCCTGCTCGGCCAGCGCCGGCGAATCGTGGAACGCGACGTTCTCGGCCCGCGGCGTGCGCGCGGCGCAGGACGGGCGGCAGTACACGCCGGTGGTGCGCACCGAATAGACGAAGCGGCCGTCGGCGTCGGCGTCTCGCGCCAGCACCGCCGCCCAACGCGGATCGATGGGCGCCGTCGCGGCGCCTGGAGCCTGGGTCAATGTCATGTTCATGGGAGTCCTTTCGCAGCCGAGGGTTCGACCCTTGGAACTCTACGGATCGGGCGGTTGCGCAGCACCCTGCGCCTTGCGGTCGAATTCGATCGGCAGTCGCCGCGTGCGCGCGACCTACAAGGTCAGCCGCCAGCCGTCGACGACGGCCCCGGGCGTGGTGATCGAGGCCAGGTGCCGCAGCTGGTAGGTTTCCGCATCGGGCAGCAGCTGCGCCTCGTCGGTCAAGGCCACGAGCCCCTCGCCGAACATCCGCAGGAAGGAATCGTCGAAGCGCATCACGTCCAGCGGCTCGACGATGCGTGCGTCTTCCACCCAGAAGCATGCGAAGCGGGTCATGCCAGTGAGCCGGCAGGCCTGCCGGTCGGAGTAGTTGAGATACCAGAGGTTGCTGACATACAGCCCCCGGTCGAGGCAGCGCAACACCTCCGACGCGGCCAGGCCGCCAGGAGCCAGACGCAGCGCCTGCGGCATCTCCTGATCATCGGCGCCGTTGGCCTCCAGGCCGTACTGGCGCGCCGAGCGCGGCGAATTGAGCGTGCCGCTGGCCTTGCCAGCGTCCACCAGCTTCACGCAGGCCGGCTTGGCAAGACCATCGGCAGTGAATGCCGGCGATAGTCCGCGTCCGGTGTCTTCGGCCAGGTTCATGGCAGGGCTCAGCAGCACCTCGCCCTGTGCAAGACGCGCCAGGGTCGATGTGCCCGTGTGCCGGTCGCGTGCTCCGAACCCGCCCCAGCTGAGCGCGCCCAGGAGTTCTCCCATCGCGCAGGGCGTGAAGTACGCGCGGTAGGCGCCGGGGTCGAGCCGTCGTGCGGGGCGTGCCAGCAGCGGCAGGCGGCCCGCGGCCTCGGCGACGCGCCGCGCGAACTCCGCGTCGTCCCAGCGCGTGCCTGCATAGGTGGTCTTGATCGCCTTGTCCGCATGCTGGTACAGGCACCAGTCGAAATGGAAGGTCTCGACCTGATGCCAATGCCGCTGCCCGCGGCTGTCGGCAAAGGCACGGACGACGGGACCGCCGGCGTAGAAGCCGACGAAGTCGAGCCCGCGCGATGCCTCGCAGACGGCCCGCACGAGCGTGTCCGCCGATGGCAGGCTGCCCGTTTCGATGCGCTCGCTCCCGCGGGTGTCCGCCGGCAGCAGCAGGTAGGGATCCTCGGGGACGTCGTCGAGCTGCGCGATGAGCAGATCGCGCTCGGCACGCAGGGCGGCCAAGTCGCTGTCGAGCCGGCCGACGAGCGTCATGGTCGATTCGATGCGCCGCGTGCCGCGCACGACCGCGATCGTCGCTTCGGCCTGGTCGACGTGCGTGGCCTGCCGCACGGCGCCGCGGTTGAAGCGGATGAAGTCGGACTCCTCCGCCGTCAGGTACAGGGTCACGCGGTCCGCGCCGCAGTCGGGCACGCACACTTCGGCGGCAAGCTGCTCGAACCGGTCTCTCACGACTCGCCCCCGAAGACCGCCGCAGCGGTGAACGTGCAGGCCGGTGCGGCATGGCCCACCCGGATCACCTGAGAAGGCTCGCCCTTGCCGCAGAACGGCGTGCCCATGGCCTCGAAGGTCGAGTCGTCGCCGACCATCGCGAGCGAGCGCCAGAAGGTCGCACTCACGCCGCGGTAGTTGGGGTTGCGCACGACCTCGGCGAGGCGTCCGTTTCGGATCATCCGGCCGTGCTCGCAGCCGAACTGGAACTTGTTGCGCGAGTCGTCGATGCTCCACGAGCAATTGGTGCTCATCATCACGCCCAGGTCGATGCTGGCGACCATCTCGTCGAGCGTGGAGCGGCCGGGCTCGACATTGAGGTTGCTCATGCGGTCGATGGGCGCGCGGTTCCAGCCGGCAGCGCGCGCAGTGGCCACGCCCTGGATGTCCTCGCGCTGCAGCCGTGCGCGTGCCAGGGACACCGCACCGCCCAGCGGACGCAGCAGGACGCCGCGCTCGATCACGAATTCGCGGCGCGCCGGCGAGCCGTCGTCGTCGAAGGCGAAGCTCGCCGGCTGTTCGGGGCGCGTCGGGTCGTAGGTGACGTCGAGCAGCTCGCTGCCATAGCGGTAGTGCCCGAACATGTCCAGCGTGACGAAGCTGGTGCCGGCAAAGTTGCGCTCGTCGCCCAGGATGCGGTCGAGCTCCAATGGATGGCCGATGGATTCGTGGATCTGCAGCATCATCTGGTCGGGCATCAGCAGCAGGTCCATCGTGCCGCTCGGACACTGCGGCGCGAGCGCGAGCTCGATGGCTTCGCGCGCCACGCGCGGGCCGTCGTCCATGAGGCACGCACGTTCGAGCACCTCGAGACCGCCCTGCTGGCAGAAGCCGTTGTATTGGCCGTGCGCCGAACGCGTCTGCGTGACGCCGCCGATGCTGGCGGTGGCCTGCACATTCGGAATCACGTGGCTGAAGCGCTGCTCGGCGCGCGCCCCGTCGCCGGTGATGAAGAGCTGCTGCGAATCGACGCTCCAGAGCGTCGCCGACCAGTCGACGATGCGATCGTCGATGCGGGTGTCCGCGCTGAGCTGTGCGAGCAGCTCGAGCCGGCCGCGCAAGCTGCTGCCGGACACCGCCCGCTCGACGACGCTGGCGTAATCGCCGCGGCCGTCCACGGGCGGCAACGCGGAGAAGTCGAAGACCGTTCGTCCGGCGACCGCGTGGGCCAGGTCGCGCGCCTTCTCGAAGGCTGCGGCCAGACCGCGCTCGCTCGTGTCGCCGGTGGCGGCGTAGCCGAGGCCGCCGCGGTCGATCACCGTGACCATGGCACCCGCATCGCGCCGGCGCCGGGGCGCTCGGGTGACACCTTGGCGAACCTCCAGTTCCTCGGAGGTCTCGACCACCGCGCGGACAGCCCATTGCTGCACCGCGGGCGCCGTGCGGCGCGCCGCCGCTTCGAGCGTGTCGAGCATCGTTTCACCCGGAGTTTCGACGGGGTGCAGTGTAAGAGGCGGTGCCCGTCCCCGCACGCCGCGGGGACGCGCCCGGCGGCGTGGCCTATGCCGCCCGCCGCACGCTGGAGCCCCGCGGGACGAGCGTCGGCGTGGGCCCTGACCGCTCGCGATCGCTGGTATCCCCTCGCAGATTGTGCAAGGCCAGCCGGAGGCGCAGTGTCCCAGTGCCGTGGTATGCGGGTCTGCAGCGGCGCCGAAACGGCAACGCTCAGCGGCGCTCCCAGTGCCCCGGGTGCGGTCGCCAGCCACCTCGTTCATGTGACCAGGCGTGGGGAACCCAGTGATAGCCGGGACGCGGTGCCTCCCAATGGCCACCCACCCAGACATGGCGGCCGGCGCGCCAATCCCAGAAGCCGCCGAGCCACAGATAGCCGACGGCAGGAGGCGGACCCACATACTCGGCCTGCGGCGGGGGCGGGGCCGCGCCCACGAGCGGTCCCTCGCCGTAGTACGGCGCGGCCGGCGCCACGACACAGCCGGCAAGGAAAGTCGAAAGCAGCAAAGCCGCGGCGGCGCTCACCGCACGGGTGCGGGAATGGCTCATGTCGATGCTCCGGTGATGCCCTGTCCGGTGAAACGTGCGCCGGCTGCCGACAGATGACCGGGCGAGCCTCGCTTTACCTTCGGAAATCTGCGTCGTCCCTCGAATGCCGACCTCGCGCGCAGGTCACCGGGTATCTCTGCGCGTTGATCCGAAGCTTGTCGCGAGCCGCCTTCACGGGATCGATGCCGAGCACGGTCGAGAGCTGGTTCAGGTACAGCAGTCCATCGGCAATCTCCGCACCCACCGCATCGAGCGAATCCAGATTGCGCCAACGGTGTGCCCTTCGACACGGGGCCTTCGACAAGCTCAGTCCCCTGCTCAGGGCGAACGGTTGTTGTTGTCGGGGCGAACGGATGTTTCATGCGTCGCGGGTGACGCGAAGCGCGATGGAGCCACTGAAGTGAAGCTTGAGGATTGCAAGCACAGCCCGTTCGGGCTGAGCCACTCCACCCCGTTCGGCTTGAGCCACTCCACCCCGTTCGGCTTGAGCCACTCCACCCGGTTCGGCCTGAGCCACCCCACCCCGTTCGGCCTGAGCCACCCCTCCCCGTTCGGGCTGAGCTTGTCGAAGCCCCTCCGCAAACCCCAACCCGTTCGGGCTGAGCCTGTCGAAGCCCAGCGCGAGCATCACGCGGTGACCCTTCGACACGGGGCCTTCGACAAGCTCAGTCCCCTGCTCAGGGCGAACGGTTGTTGTTGTCAGGGCGAACGGATGTTTCATGTGCCGTGGGACGCGCGGAGCGCGGTGGAGCAACTGAGATGAAACTTGGGCACTGCAACCCGACCCCGTTCGTGCTGATCCACCCCACCCCGTTTGGGTTGAGCCACCCCACCCGTTCGGGCTGAGCCTGTCGAAGCCCGATGCGAACCCCAACCCGTTCGGGCTGAGCCTGTCGAAGCCCAGCTGCGGGCACCACGCCGTGGACCCTTCGACACGGGGCCTTCGACAAGCTCAGTCCCTTGCTCAGGGCGAACGGGTGTTTCACGTCAGGGCAAACGGGTCATTCATGTCACGGAGAAGGGATGTTTCATCTCGGGGCGAACGGATGGTCCCGGGTCATGGCGAACGGATATTTCATGCATCGCGGGTGGCGCAGTGGCGCAACTGGAGTCAATTCCGGTGTCCGGGCGCAGACCCGCGCTCGACGCGCCACGCCACAGCGGCCCGGCCGCGCTCACATGCCGTAGATCAGGTGCACGAGTCCGAGGCCCGTGACGGGCACATAGGTCACGAGCATCAGCAAGGCGAACAGCACCGCGATGAACCAGATGTTCACGCGGGTCACCTCCCACACGCTCGCCTTGGCGATGCTGCTGGCCACCATCAGCACGCTGGCGACCGGCGGCGTCTGCTGCCCGAGACCGAGGTTGATGGTGACGATCAACCCGAAGTGGATCGGATCGATGCCCACCGCCTTGACCAGCGGCATGACCACCGGCACGACCAGGATGATGGCCGCCGCCGAATGCAGGAACATGCCGAGGAAGAGGAACAGCACATTCAGCAGCCCCAGCACCAGCCACTTGTTCGACGTGAAGTCCGACACCGCCTGCGCAAGCGCTTGCGGTGCCTGCACTTCGCTGAGGTAGCTGCCCAGCAAGGCGCTGGTGGCCACCAGCAGCATGACGATCGCCGTCTGCACGCCGCCGTCGAGGATGGCTCGCCACAGGTGCGGAAAGTCGAGCTCGCGATAGATGACCAGGCCCACGAACAGCGCCGCGACGACCGCCAGCGCCGCTCCTTCGGTGGCCGTGACGATGCCGCCGAAGATCCCGCCGAGGATGATCACCGGCAACAGGAACGCCCACAGCGCATCCTTGAAGGTCGACCAGACGCGAGCCAGCGAGAACGCGGACTCGCGCGGAAGGTCGTAGCGGCGCGCGAACCAGTAGGCCATCGCCATCAGGCCGAATCCGCCGAGGATGCCCGGCACGATGCCGGCGACGAACATCTTCACGACCGAGGTCTCGGCCATCACGGCGTACAGGATCATCGGGATCGACGGCGGGATGATCACCGCGAGCGTCGCTGCCGAAGACATGATGGCCGCCGCCATCGGCTTGGGATAGCCGTTGGCCTTCATGCCGGGAATCATCACGGACCCGAGCGCGGCCACTCCGGCGACCGCCGAGCCGGAAATCTCGGCGAAGAACATCGACGCGCCGATCGATACATGCGCGAGACCACCGCGTATCCAGCCGAACAGCGAGGACGCGAATGCGATCAGCCGCCGCGAGATGCCCGACGAGTTCATGATCGCCCCCGCCAGGATGAACAGCGGAATGGCGAGCAGCGGGAAGTTGGTCGCGCCGTTGTAGGCCACGAGCGCGAGGTTGGGAAGCGACTCCACGCCGTGGCTCGCGACCATCGCGGCGACGGCGACGATGCCCAGCGACACCGCGATCGGCACGTTGATGAGGACCAGCGCGAGCGCCGCGATGAACAGCAGGATCATGGCCATGAGCGGTCCTTCAGTGCAGGGCGTCGGCCGGCATCGGCGCGCCCGCCGCCTCCGCGTCCGCATCCGCCGCGTGCCCCGCAGCGCCGCGCAGCAGGTCTAGGAGGTGCAGGCCCTCGGCGATGAAGATCAGCACCGACGAGATGGGGATGACCGACTGCACCACGCTCATCGGCACCTGCGGCAGGCTCACCATCGTGTCGCCGGCCAGCACGGGCAGGATGCTGCCGCCCACCCAGGCCAGCAGGCCGAAGAAGCCCATCACCAGCAACTGCGCGAGGACGTTCAGTGCGCGCCTGGCCTTGGGATTCGCCTGGTCGACGAGCTCGGGGCAGCTGATGTGGGCGCGCTTGACCGACGCGAGCGCCGAACCGTAGAACGTGAGCCAGGCCAGCAGCACCGAGGCCAGCTCGTCGTACCAGCCCAGCGGCCTGCCGGCGGCACGGAAGACGACGCCGACGATCACCTCGACCGCGAGCACGATCATCAGGGCCGCGACGAGCCATTCGAGCGCGCGGCCGTACCCGGCCCGGAACCGATCGACGAACGACATGGCCGGCTCCCGGGACGTCACTTGCGCAGCGCGACCGCGCGGTCGACGAGTTCCTTGCCGCCCTTCACCTCCGATTCGAAGCGCTCGTAGATCGGCTTGCTGGCCGCCGCGAAGGCCTCCTGGTCGACGGCGTTCACCACCATGCCCTGCTCCTTGAGCTTGCCCAGGAGCGCCTCCTCATCCTTCTGCGCCGTGTCGTAGACGAAGGCCTGGGTCTCGCGGGCCGTGTCCTCCAGGATCTTGCGAACATCCGGCGGCAGCGTGGCCCACTTGGTCTTGCCCACGGTGACATAGGCCGGCGTATAGACGTGGTACGACAACGAAAGGTACTTCTGCACTTCCTGCAGCTTGGCCGAATAGATCTGCGTGAGCGGGTTCTCCTGGCCGTCCATCACGCCGGTCTGCAGCGCGGGGAACAGCTCCGAGAACTTCATCGGGCTGGGTGTCGCGCCATAGGACTCGAACATGGCCATGCGCCACTTGCCGTTGGGCACTCGAAGCTTGATGCCCTTCAGGTCGGCCGGGGTGCTGATGGGATGCTTGTTGTTCGTGATGTGCCTGAACCCGTTCTCCCACACCGCGATCATGCGATAGCCCTTGGCTTCGACGGCCGGTTCGAGCACCGGCCACACGATGGCCTTCTCGATGCGCTGCATGTGGGCGCGGTCCTTCACGATATAGGGCATCTCGAACAGGCCGAACTGATCGACCACCGAACTCATCACGGTAGATGGCACCGCCATGTCCAGCGTGCCCAGCTTGAGCTTTTGCAGCATCTCCTTGTCGCCGCCGAGCTGGCTCGACCCGAAGACCAAGACCTTGGCCTTGGCGCCCAGCCGGGCATTGGCACGCCGCGCGAACTCATCGGCGCTCTTCTGGAACAAGGAACCGGGCTCGCCGACGTGGCCGAGCTTGATCTCGATCTGCGCGTGCGCCGGCAGCGCCGCGCACAGCACGCCCGCGGCAAAGAGGGCGCCGAGCAGGTGCCGGCGCATGCGGATGGGGTCGTTCATCGTGGTCTCCTGTTGCGTGGTGTCGTGAACCCGTGAGAACGTGGCTAGGCCCCCGTCCACTGCGGGGGTCGTCGTGCCGCGAAGGCCGCCACGCCTTCACGGAAGTCCGCGCTGCCGTAGCAGCGCCGGATCAGATCGTCGGCCTGCGGCAGGGCCGCGATGGACAGGCGCTGCAGGGCCAGCTTCGACGCGGACAGCGTCAGCGGCGCCAACTCGCCCAGCGCGCGGCACAGCGAGTCGACTGCGGCATCGAGATCGACCGCGTCGCAGACGCGGTGCACGAACCCGCAGGCCAGCGCCTCGTCGGCATCGAGCAATTCGGCCAGCATCAGCATGCGCTTGACGCGCTGCACACCGAATGCGTCGCTCAGTCGCGCCAGGTTGGCCACCGACAGGCAGTTGCCGAGCGTGCGTGCGATGGGCACGCCGAGCCTGGCCGAAGGCGTCGCGATCCGGAAGTCGCATGCCGTCGCGATGGCCAGCCCACCGCCGACCGCATAGCCTTCGATGACGGCCACGGTGGGCATCGGCAATTGCGCCAGTCGCGAGATGCACTCGTCGATCCTTCGCTCGTAGGCGATGCCGTCGTCGCCGCCGTCGAACGCGGCGAATTGCGAGATGTCGGTCCCCGCGACGAAGGCCTGCCCGCCAGCGCCGCGGAAGGTGGCCACGCGCACCGTGCCGTCGGCGGCAAGGCGCTCGCAATGGGCCATGAGTTGCTCGTACATGGTCCATGTCATGGCGTTGCGCGCGGCCGGGCGGTCCATCACGACGCTCGCCAGGCCGTCGTTCACCTGCAGGCGGACTTCGCCTTCCGCTTGGGAGTCAGTCATCGGCGTCATCGGCAAAGGCTCCCTGGCGTGCCAGCGCCTCGCGTTCCTCGTCTCCCACGCCGATCTCCGCGAGCACCTCGGCGTTGTGTTCGCCGAGCAGCGGCGGATGCCGCCGCACCTGCTGCGGCGTGCCCTGCAGCTTGACCGGGAACCCGATGTTGGGCACCTTGCCTTCGATCGGGTGGTCGATCTCCATGCGCATCTGCCGCGCCTTGGCATGCTCGCTGTCGAAGGCGCGCGGGTAATCGAGCAGCGGGCCGGCCGGGATGCCCGCGGCGAGCAGGCGCTCGATCCAGTACTCGCCGGGCTGGCGGCGAAAGCTGTGTTCGAGCGCCTCGACCAGGACGTCGCGATTCGCCAGTCGAGAGGCAATGTCGGCGAAGCGCGGGTCGTCGGTCAGTTCCGGCCTGTCGATCAGCCGGCACAGCGTGCGCCACAGCTTCTGATTGGTCGCGCCCATCACGAAGTGGCCGTCGGATGCAGCCATCGCCTGGTAGGGCGCGCTCATGCGGTTGGCGGTGCCCAGCGGCCCCGGCACTCGCCCGGTGCCCCAGTAGTCGGCGATGTCCCACACCGAGAAGGCCATGGCCGCCTCGAACAGCGAGGCGTCGATGTACTGCCCCTGACCGCTCTCGCATGCGCCGATGTAGGCGGCGAGCACGGCATAGGTGGCGAACAATCCGCAGCCGATGTCGGCCACCGGGACGCCGGCCTTGACCGGCGGCCCTCCGGGATGCCCCGTCACGCTCATCACGCCGGACATGGCCTGCGCCATCAGGTCCAGGCCTGGACGCTGCGCCCACGGACCGCTCTGGCCGAAGCCCGAGATGCTCGCGTAGACGATGCGCGGATTGACCTTTCGGCAATCCTCGTACGCCAGGCCCAGACGCTGCATGACACCGGGCCGGTAGTTCTCGACGAGGACATCGGCCTCGCCGACGAGCTTGAGCATCAGCTCGCGGCCGGCCTTGGACTTGAGGTTGAGCGACACGCTGCGCTTGTTGCGGTTGAGGTTCAGGAACCCCATGCTGTCGCTGCCCTTGAGCTTGAACCCCATGGACCCGCGCGTCTGGTCGCCCGCGCGGGGCGGCTCGACCTTGATCACGTCGGCGCCGAGGTCGCCGAGCAGCATGCACGCAAACGGACCGGCCATGACCTGCGTGACGTCGAGCACGCGCATGCGGCGCAGCGGCAAGGGGCGCGGCGCGCCGGCCGATCCCTGCGGCGACGCTGCGCCTTCGGTCTGCGGTTGCGGCCTGCTCATGTCGCGCTTGCGGTCACCGGCGCCGCCGTCGCGGCAAATTGCGCCATCGCGGCCTGCACGCCGCTGCCCGCGAGCTTCACGCCCGCGAGTTGCAAGCCCATCTCGCAGCCGGCGAGCGTGCCCAAGAGCGTCAGGTCGTTGCTGTCGCCGAGGTGGCCGATGCGGAACATGCGGCCTTTCACCTTGCCCAGGCCGGTCCCGAGCGACAGGTCGAAACGCTCGTGGATGAGTCGGCGCACCGCATCGGCATCGACACCGGGCGGCATGATGACTCCCGTGAGGACCGGCGAACAGGCCGCGGGATCCGCGCACTGGATGGGCAGTCCCCACGCCTGGACGGCGGCGCGCACCCCGGCCGCCCATCGCCGGTGCCGCGCGAAGACCTGCTCCAAGCCCTCGGCGAGCAGCATGTCCAGCGACTCCGACAATCCGTACAGGAGGTTGGTGTTGGGCGTGTAGGGCCAGTAGCCTTCGCGGTTCAGTGCGACGATTTCGTCCCATGCCCAGAACGAGCGCGGCAACGTGGCCTCCTTGGCGGCCTGCATTGCGCGAGGCGACAGCGCATTGAAGCCGATGCCGGGCGGCAGCATCAGGCCTTTCTGCGAGCCACTGATCGACACGTCCACGCCCCATTCGTCGTGGCGGTAGTCGGTGCAAGCCAGGCCCGAGATCGTGTCCACCATCAGCAGCGCAGGATGCCCCGCAGCGTCGATTGCCCGACGCACGCCGGCGATGTCCGAGGTCACGCCGGTGGACGTCTCGTTGTGCACGACGCACACGGCCCGGATGCGATGCTGCGGGTCGCGCCGCAGGCGGTCTTCGATCATGTCGGCGCGCACGCCACGCCGCCAGCTCGGCGCGGCGGGCAACTGGTCGTCATCGCCTTCGCAGGCCAGGAATTCGGTGGACAACCCCAGGCGGCCGGCCATGCGCGCCCACAGGGTGGCGAAGTGGCCCGTCTCGTACATCAGGACCAGATCGCCCGGACTGCAGGTGTTGACGAGCGCGGCCTCCCATGCGCCGGTGCCCGAGCACGGGTAGATGACCACCGGATGGCGCGTGCGAAAGACCTCGCGCATCCCTTGCAGCACCTTCAGTCCCAGGGCGCCGAATTCCGGCCCCCGATGATCGATGGTGGGCAGGCTCATGGCGCGCAACACGCGGTCGGGCACGGGACTCGGACCAGGGATCTGCAAGAAGTGTCGGCCGCGCGGGTGGACGTCGAGCGTGAGCATGGGGCTGCCCCTTTCGGCGCGAAGTTTTGCATGCAAAATGCAAGCTTGATTCCTGGATTACCCTACAGCAGGGTCTTCCATGCCCACTGTTTTTGCATGCAGAATGCGCACAGAGACAGGAGGACCCATGGCCGACATCGTCGAGATCACGCGGCCGGCGCTGCACGACCAGGTCACCGAGCGCTTGCGGACCATGCTGGTCGAGGGCCGCATCCCGCCCGGCGCCAAGCTCAACGAACGCGAGCTGTGCGAACGGCTTCGGGTGTCGCGCACGCCGCTTCGCGAGGCGATCAAGCTGCTCGCTGCCGAGGGCCTGGTCGACCTTCTTCCCCGCCGCGGCGCGGTCGCCGTCAAGCTCACCGAAGCGGACGTCCTGCACACCTTCGAGGTGCTGTCCACGCTGGAAGGGCTGGCTGGCGAACTGGCCGCGCAGCGCGCGACCGACGCCGAGGTGGCCGAGATCCGGGCCATGAACTACGAGATGCTCGCCTGCTATTCGCGGCGCGACCTGTCGGGCTACTACCGCTTGAACGCGGCCATCCATTCGGCCTTCGCCAGCGCGGCGCGCAACCCCGTGCTGACGAGCACCTACCGATCGATCAATGCACGCGTGCAGTCGCTGCGCTTTCGCACCAACCAGGACGAAGCCAAGTGGAAGCGCGCGATGAAGGAGCACGAGCAGATGGTCGAGGCGCTTGCCGCGCGCGACGCCGCCGCATTGCGAACGCTGATGGCGCAGCACCTCGTGCGCAAGCGCGACGCCGTTCTCGAGTTGCTGCGCAACGGCGAGGTCTATCCCGCTGCCGCCCAGGCCTGAGGCCATGCGAAACGACGATCCCCGCGCGCTGGCCGCGGCCCTCCCCAAGGCCGCCGCCAACGAGACGATCGATGCGTTGGCGCGGCGGCTGCGCACGCACACGCGCGGCGAAGTGCACTTCGACCTCGCCTCGCGCGGGCGCTACGCGACCGATGCATCGATCTACCAGGTCATGCCGGTGGGTGTGTTCGTGCCGCGCTCGCAAGACGACGTGGCGGCCGCACTGGACATCGCGCGCGAGCTCGGCGTGCCGGTGCTGCCGCGCGGTGCAGGCACAAGCCAGTGCGGGCAGACGACGGGCGCCGCACTCGTGATCGACTGCAGCAAGCACCTGCGCCGCGTCCTCGACATCGACCTGAACGCGAACACGGTCACCGTCGAGCCCGGCCTCGTGCTCGATGCGCTGAACGCGGCGCTGCGTCCGCACGGCGTGTGGTTTCCGGTGGACGTGTCGACCAGCGCGCAGGCCACGCTGGGCGGCATGGCCGGCAACAACTCGTGCGGATCGCGCTCGATCGCCTACGGGAACATGGTGCACAACGTGGTCGGCGCCAGCGCATGGCTGGCCGACGGCGACCTGGTCGACTTCGGTCCGCTGCCCGGCTTGAGAGGACGCGCGGCGAGCATCGCTGCCTTCGTGTCGGCGCTCGCCGAGCGCCACGCCGGCGAGATCGACGCGCACTGGCCCAAGGTGATGCGCCGCGTCGGCGGCTACAACCTGGACATCTTCCGCAACCAGAGCGAGCGGCCCTACAACACGGACGGCAGCGTCAATCTCGCGCACCTGCTGGTCGGCTCCGAGGGCACGCTGGCCTTCACGCGCAGCCTCACGCTGCGACTGGCCGACTGGCCGCGGGCCAAGGTGCTGGGCGTGGTCAACTTCGACAGCTTCCACGCCGCCATGGACGCGGCGCAGCATCTGGTGCAGCTCAGCCCGACCGCCGTCGAGCTGGTCGACCGCACGATGATCGAGCTGAGCCTGGCCAACCCGGCATTCCGCGACACGATCGAGACCGCGCTGATCGGTCGTCCCGCGGCGATCCTGCTGGTGGAATTCGCGGGTGCCGACAAGCCCGCGTTGCTGGCGAGCCTGCGCCGGCTCGTGGAGCTGATGGGCGATCTCGGCCTGCCGGGCAGCGTCGTCGAGATGCCCGACGACCTCGCGCAGAAGAACCTGTGGGAGGTGCGCAAGGCCGGGCTGAACATCATGATGAGCCTCAAGGGCGACGGCAAGCCGGTGAGCTTCATCGAGGACTGCGCGGTCCCGCTGGAGCATCTGGCCGAGTACACCGACCGGCTGACCGAGGTCTTCGCGCGGCACGGCACGCGGGGCACCTGGTACGCCCACGCATCGGTGGGCACGCTGCATGTTCGCCCCATCCTCGACATGCGTCGCGACGGCGCGGCCAAGATGCGCGCCATTGCCGAGGAGGCGTCGTCGCTGGTGCGCCAGTACAAGGGCGCCTACAGCGGCGAGCATGGCGACGGCCTGTGTCGCGGCGAGTGGATCCGCTGGCAGTTCGGCGCCGCCGTGGACGACGCATTCCGCGCAATCAAGCGCGAGTTCGATCCGACCGGCCTGTTCAACCCGGGAAGGATCGTCGACCCGCCGCGCATGGACGACGTCTCGCTCCTGCGCTTCGCGCCGCCGCAGGCGCCGCACCCTTACCGGACCATCGCGCTGATCCCGGCGCTCGACTGGTCCGCCTGGAACGTGCAGAACGACGCGATGACCGAGCGCACGACGCCACCCGGCACTGGCGGCGACACGACGGGTGGCTTGGCCAAGGCCGTGGAGATGTGCAACAACAATGGCCACTGCCGCAAGTTCGACGCCGGCACGATGTGCCCGAGCTTTCGCGTGACGCGAGACGAGAAGCACCTCACACGAGGGCGCGCCAACACATTGCGGCTTGCGCTGTCCGGTCAGCTAGGCCCGGACGGCCTGACCGGCAGCGACGTGCGCGAGGCGCTGGAGCTGTGCGTGAGCTGCAAGGGTTGCCGGCGCGAGTGTCCGACCGGCATCGACATGGCCCGCATGAAGGTGGAGTTCCTTGCCCAGGACAAGGCGCGGCACGGGCACACGTGGCGCGATCGGTTGATCGGCGGGCTGCCCGCCTACGCCTCGCTCGCCGCGAAGGCGCCGTGGTTGGCCAACGCGCGCGAGGCCCTTCCGGCGGCCAAGTGGCTCGGCGAAAGACTGTTCGGCATCTCGGCCCGTCGCAGCCTGCCGCGCTGGCGGCGCGACACCTTCTGGCGCACGATGGACGAAGCCGGCGTGGTCAGCGCAGGTCACCTGCTCGATCGTGCGGCTGCGGATGCCGGCGGCGTCGTGCTGTTCGTGGACACGTTCAATGGCTTCTTCGATCGTGAGATCGCGCATGCCGCCGTGCGCGTGCTTCAGGCTGCGGGCCGCACCGTCCACGTGCCGCACGGGCCCCGCGGCCACTTGTGCTGCGGGCGAACGTACCTGTCATGCGGGATGGTCGACGAGGCGCGCTCGCGTGCCGCGCAACTGCTGGATGCCCTGCTGCCGTTCGCGCGCGCGGGCATCCCCATCGTGGGCCTGGAGCCTTCATGCCTGCTGACGCTGCGCGACGAAGCGCTGGTGCTCGGGCTCGGCGACGCCGCCGAGGTCGTCGCGCGGCAGGCCCTCCTGTTCGAGGAATACGTGGCCCGCGAGGCGAAGGCGGGCCGCTGGCGCCTGCCGTTGCGCGCATCGCCGGGGCCGCTGCTGGTGCACGGCCATTGCCATCAGAAGGCCTTCGGCGCCGTGCAGCCGATCATCGACACGCTGCGCCTCGTGCCCGGTGCCCAGCCGCGGCTCATCGAAAGCTCATGCTGCGGGATGGCGGGCAGCTTCGGCTACGAGGCCGCGCACTACGAGATGTCGATGCGGATGGCGCAAGCTGATCTGCTGCCCGCCATCGCGCGCGAGCCCGACGCGGTGGTGATCGCAGACGGCACGAGCTGTCGCCACCAGATCCGCGACGGCGCCTCCCGGCATGCACTGCACGCCGCGCAACTGCTCGACAGCCTGCTGCTGGAGCCGTCGGGCGTCGACCGCGCTGCGTCCACCGCCCGGGCCTCGCATCAGGCCTCGCGTCAGGCCTCGCATCAGGCCTCGCATCAGGCCTCGCAACAGGACTCGTAGACGGCGATCGCCACGGCCAGGCCCTCGGGTGCGTGGCCGGCGTTCATCGCTCCGCGACGCTGGCCCGCCGCATGCGACCGGTGCAACGCATTGGGCAGATGCCGCTGCGCGGCCGCCACGCACACGCATGGCATTGCGCGGCGTGAAGCGCCGGTGTTAGCGTCGCGCACCGGATCTCGAACCGGAGGGCACCGATGTCGACGACGGATGAGCTTCACTTCATGGAGATCGGCGAGGTCTCCCGGCTGCTTGCCGCGCGCAAGGTGTCGGCGGTCGAGCTGACCCGACACGCCCTGGCGCGCATCGAGCAGCTGGATGCGACGCTCAGGTCGTACGCGCTGGTCACGCCCGAGCTGGCCTTGAAGCAGGCTGAAGAGGCGGACCGCATGATCGGCCGGCGGCAGTTGCTTTCGCAATTGCACGGCGTGCCGATCGCGGTGAAGGACTTGTGCTTCACCCAGGGCGTGAAGACGGCGGCGGGCATGCCGCTGCACCGAGACTTCGTGCCCGGGCGCGATGCGACCGTGGTGCGGCGCCTGCGCGAGGCCGGCGCGGTCTTGCTGGGCAAGCTCGCGCTCACCGAGGGCGCGTTCGCCGATCATCATCCGGACATCGCGCCGCCGGTCAACCCCTGGCACAGGGATCACTGGCCCGGCGCATCGTCGAGCGGCTCGGGCGTGGCGACGGCGGCCGGCCTGTGCTTCGGCTCGCTTGGCTCGGACACCGGCGGATCGATCCGGTTTCCCTCGGCGGCCAACGGCACGACGGGGCTGAAGCCGACCTGGGGCCGCGTCTCGCGGCATGGCTGCTTCGAGCTCGCGGCCTCGCTGGACCACATCGGCCCCATCTGCCGCAGCGCCGACGATGCCGCCATCATGCTCGGCGCGATTGCCGGCGCCGATGCGGACGACCCGACCAGCCTGCTCGCGCCGGTGCCCGACTACCAGGCAGGCGACGACCGCGAGTTGCGCGGATTCCGCGTGGGTTTCGACGAGGCCTATGCGCTCGGCGGCGTGGAGCCCGACGTGCGGCGCAGCGTCGAGGATTCACTGCGGCTGGTGGCGTCGCTGGGGGCGCAGATCGTGCCGATGCACTTTCCCGACGTCGCGTCCATGGTCGCCGACTGGGGTGCGAACTGCGCGGCGGAGACCGCCGTCGCGCATTGGTCGACGTTTCCGTCACGGCGGGATGCATACGGCCCCGGCCTGGCCGGGCTGATCGATGCCGGGCGGGCCATGACGGCGATGGACTATCAGCAGATCCTGCTGCGACGGCGCGACTTCGCCGGGCGCGTGCACCGGACCATGTCCTCGCTGGACGTGATGTTGATCCCCGCGCAACCGATCGCCTCGCCTACCGTGGCACGCATGGAGACGCTGGGGCGAATGCCCGAGGAGCTGGCCGCCCTGATTCGCTTCACCGCCCCCTTCGACATGTCGGGGCATCCGACGCTCACGCTGCCGGCCGCCTTCACTGCCAAGGGGCTGCCGCTGGCGGTGCAGTTCGTCGGCCGGCATCTGGGCGAGGCCGAGATCTGCCGCGCCGGGCGTGCCTTCCAGCGCGCGAGCGACTGGCATCGCCGGCATCCTCGCGTATAGCAGGCTTCCTTCGTGATGCGGGCAGAGCTCAGGCGCTCGGCTGGTCCGACGCCTCGATCAGCATCGTCAGCAGCCGCTCGAGCTGGCGCGCATTGCGTTCGCCGAGCAGCGAGGCCAGACCCGAATGGTGCCGGTCGATGCCGGCCCGGAGCTCGCCGAGCAGTTCCAGCCCGGCATCGGTGGCATAGACCAGGACGCGCCGACTGTCCTCGGGATCGGCCGCGCGCTGGACCATCGACTTGCTCACCATGCGATCGATGAGCTTGGTCAGGGTCGGCGGATTGATCCCTTCGCGCTCGGCGATGTCGCCCATCGCACGGCCGCCCCCGTCAGCGAGGTGGCGCAGCACGCGCCAGTGGTCCGAGGTCACGCCGTCGAGGCCGATGTCCCGGGTCAGACGGTCTTCGACGATGCGGCTCGCCCGTTCGAGCAGCAGGGCGAGATGGGGTTTGGCGTGGCTCATGGCTGTGCTATTGTAGAAGTCACTTTCCTCGGAAAGAAACCGGCGAAGGCGCGCGCACCACAGCGTCCGGCCGCAGGCGCGACGCTCGATGAGGGGTTCTCACCATGCAGCAGACGACGGGCGGCACATGGGCCGCGTCCAGGCTCGCGCCTTCGCGGTCGAGTCGCGGTCGCGGGTCGGCACGCTGCGCACCCCTCGAAGGAGAAGAGCGCTTTGTCGTGGGCCTGCTCGTACCGATCAATGGTTCGGCCGGCATCTGGGGACCTTCGTCGATCGCCTGTGCCCAGCTGGCCCAGGCGGAGATCAATGCCGAGGGCGGCCTGCTCGAGCGAGAAGTGCACCTGAAGATCATCGACTCGTCCGACGAAGCCCCGGAGGTCGGCCGCGTCACGCAGCAGCTGATGCAGACCGGCGCCATCGACGCGATCGTCGGCATGCACACCAGCCAGGTCCGCCAGCGCGTGCTGCGTCACGTGGCGCGGCAGATCCCGTACGTCTACACGCCGCTCTACGAAGGCGGGGAACGCACTCCGGGGGTGTTCGCGCTCGGCGAGACACCGGGCCAGCAGCTGCGCCCGGCCATCGAGTACCTGATGGAGCGCTATCGCGCCCGCCGCTGGATGTTCATCGGCAACGACTATGTCTGGCCGAGGGTGTCGCACCGGCTCGCCGCGCGCTACCTCGGAGACCGCGGCGGCCAGTTGCTCGCCGACCGTTACATCCCGTTCGGGGCCGAGGACTATTCGGCGCTTCTCGACGAGGTCCGGCGCCTGCGGCCGCAAGCGATCCTGCTGTCGCTGGTGGGGCAGGACGCCGTGCAGTTCAATCGCGCGTTCGGGCGCTGCGGCATGTCGCGCGACACGTTTCGCCTGTCGTGCGCCATCGAGGAGAACGGCCTGCTGGCCATCGGCGCGGACAACACCGACGGCCTGTTCGTGTCGTCGGGCTACTTCGCTTCGCTCGACAACGACGCCAACATGACCTTCAAGGAGCGCTACTACAGCCACTTCGGCCAGCGCGCACCGACACTGAATGCGCTCGGACAGTCCACCTACGAAGGTGTGCACTTCATGGCCTCGCTCGCGCGCCGCGCCGCCGACGAGGAGGCACAGCTCCTCGGACAACTCGCCTCCCCGCTGGCGTTCCGCTCGGTGCGCGGCACCCGGTACATGGGCAACGACCAATGCACGCAGCCGGCCTACCTCGCCGAGGCCGGAGGGCATTTCTTCCAGACGCCGCTGGCGCTGTAGGCGCACTGCGCGCTTGCGCGGCGCACTGCGCCCGCGCAAGGCAGCCCCTGGGATTTTCCCGAGACCGCGAAACCGCGAATCGCCGAGGCTGGCGATATACTTTCCTCGGAAAGTAATTGACGCCATCGGCTTCAGGCGCGCTCGCGCGCCGGCTCCAAGGAGGACTCCGTGACCTTGCTGGCCTGGCTCTTCAGCTTGATCGTGCTCGTGGTCGCCATTGCGGTGGCCGTGGCCTTCCTCAATCGCTTCTACCGCAAGACCTCGCGCGATACGGCCCTCATCCGCACCGGCTTCGGCGGACAGAAGATCGTGCTGTCCGGCGGCACGCTCGCGCTGCCGTTCCTGCACAAGGTGGACGAGGTGAACATGCGCACGATGCGCATCGAGGTCAGCCGGACCGGGTCCAGGTCGCTGATCACCGAAGACCGCATGCGGGTCGACGTGGAGTTCGAGTTCTACCTGCGCGTGCAGCCCACAGTGGATGGCGTGGCCACCGCCGCGCAGGCAATCGGATCGAAGTCGCTCAGCCCCGACGGCGTGCGCAACCTTCTCGAGGGGCGGTTCATCGACGCGATCCAGGCCACGGCGGCCGCACTCACGATGGACTCGCTGCACGAGCGTCGCGGCGAGTTCGTGCGCTCCATCCTCGACGCCGTGCGCGACAACCTGGCGCACAGCGGGTTGCAGCTCGAATCGGTGTCGCTCACGCGCATGGACCAGGCGGCGTTCGCGGCGCTGGACGACAACAACGCATTCAACGCGGTCGGCCTGAGAAAGCTTGCCGAGATCATCGCGACGAGCAAGAAGAAGCGTGCCGAGATCGAGGCCGACGCTGACGTCTCGGTGCGGCAGACGCAGCTCGAGGCGATCAAGCAACGGCTGGACCTGTCGCGCCAGGAAGAAGAGGCCCAGATCGCGCAGCGCCTGGAGATCGAGAAACTCAAGGCCACGAGCGAAGCCGAGACGGCGCGCGCACGCGAAACCTCCACCTCTGCCGCCGAGAATGCGCGCATCGAGCGCGAGAAGGAGACGCGCGCGGCCGAGATCCAGAAGCAGCGCGAATTGCGGCGCCTGGAGATCGAAGGCCAGCTCAACTCGGAAGTGTTCAAGCTCGACAGCGCGATCAAGCTGTCGGTCAAGCACGCCGAGGAGGCCAAGGCGCAGGCACAGGCCGAACGCGCGCGAACCGAGATCGTGCTGGCGCAGGAACACCTGCAGACCGAGCGCGAGCGGGCCGTCGCCGAGCGCTCGCGCGAGATGGCGCTCAAGCACGAAGAGGAGCGCGGCGAGGTGGAAACCTCCAAGGCGAAAAGCGAGACCGAGGTGCTTCTGATGACCGCACGCGCCGAGGCCTCCGCCACCACGACGCGCGCCGAGGCGCAGCGCATCCGGCTGACCGCCGAGTCAGAAGGGACCCGCGCGCAGATCGATGCCGAGAATTCGCGCAGCACCGAACTCATGCGCATGCAGCTCGAGCAGTACCGCATCGACCGCCTGCCCGAGATCATCGGCCAGATGATGAAGCCGGCCGAGAAGATCGACAGCATCCGCATCCACCAGGTGACGGGCCTGGGCGGCAGCACGAATCTCGGCACGAACGGCAGCCTGCCCGCAGGCAGTGGCGGCGATGGCGCCAGGCCGCCCATGACGCAGGTGATGGACAGCATCCTCGGCATGGCCTTGCAGTTGCCGGCCCTCAGGAGCATCGGCGAGTCGATCGGGGTGGACCTGTCGTCGGCGATCGCGCCGGCCGCGCCAGTCGATGCCGCGGCGCCGTCCAGGACCCTGCCGGACCGCTGAGCCCCCGAGCGCCCGCTTCTTGACACCCAGCTTCGCACCGCGCACGCCACGATGGCCTAACCAGGAGAAGACCATGTCCGTTTCACGTCGCCATTTCCTTGCCTCGGCCACCGGCGTCGCTGCCGGCACGGCCATTCCGTTCGCAGACGTGCTCGGCGCGAGCGGACCGATCAAGCTCGGCTCGGTGCTCGACAACTCCGGCAACCTCGACGGCTATGGCAAGCCGATGGTGCAGGCCACGCAACTCGCCGCCGAGGAGATCAATTCCGCGGGTGGGCTGCTTGGTCGCAAGGTGCAGGTGATCCAGTACGACAGCCAGTCGGACATCGCGCTGTACACGAAATACGCGCAGCAGCTGGCCCGCGAAGACAAGGTCGACGTGGTGCACGGCGGCATCACCTCCGCGTCGCGCGAGGCCATCCGACAGACTTTCCGGCGCGCCAACATCCTGTATTTCTACAACGTGCTCTACGAGGGCGGCGTGTGCGACCGCAACTGCGTGGTCACAGGCACCACGCCCGCGCAGGTGATGGAGCCGATCGTCGAGATCGCCACGAGCCAGTGGGGCAAGAAGGTCTACGTGCTGGCAGCCGACTACAACTACGGACAGATCACCGCCAAGTGGCTCGCGCATTACGTCAAGCTGCGCGGCGGCACGGTGCTAAAGACCGACTTCTTCCCGCTGGATGTCGCCGATTTCGGCTCCACGATCGCCAAGATCCAGCAGGAAAAGCCCGACTTCGTGTGCGCGGCGCTGGTGGGCGGCGCGCACATGTCGTTCTTCCGCCAATGGGCCGCTTCGGGCATGAACAAGAAGATCCCGCTGTGCTCGACCACATTCGGCGTGGGCAACGAACACCTGGCGCTGTCGGCCGCCGAAGGCGACGGCATCCTGATCGCCGGCAACTACAGCCAGGAGGATCCGTCGCAGGCGAACAAGGATTTCCTCACCCGCTGGGCCAAGCGCTTCGGCGACACCAAGATCGTCCACGAGATCGCCGTGTCGCAGTACCAGGGCATCAAGCTGTGGGCCGAGGCCGTGCGCAAGGCCGGTTCGATCGATCGCGCAAAGGTGCTCAAGGCGATCGAATCGGGCGTGAGCATCGAGGGCCCCGGTGGCCTGGTCAAGATCGATCCGAACACGCACCACGCGTCGCTGGACATCAAGGTGATGGAGGTGCGCAACCAGAAGCTCATGATCAAGCAGGTCTTCAAGCAGCGCCCGCCCAGCGACACCGCCGCATCGTGCAACCTGTCCAAGCACCCGGACGAGAACAAGCAGTACGAAGTGACCATCTGAGGCCGCGATCCGGGACACCGCCGTGGACTATGCCGCCGTCGTCTTCCTCGAGATCCTGTACATGATCGCCTTCCTCTCGCTGATCAGCGCGGGGCTGGCAGTGGTGTTCGGGATGATGCGCGTCATCAACCTCGCGCACGGCGAGTTCGTGATGATCGGCGGCTACACCACCATCGCCTGCGCGCGGGCGGGGCTGAACATCTGGTTCTCGATGCTGGTGCTGGCGCCGCTCGTGGTGGGCATCGTCGGGATCGTGGTCGAGCGCCTGGTCATCCGCCACCTGTACGGCCGCATGATCGACACGATGCTCGCCACCTGGGGGCTGAGCCTGCTGATGGTGGGGCTGGTCACGCTGATCTTCGGCAACACGGCGGTCAGCGTGACGGCTCCCATCGGCTCCTACCAGATCGGGGCCTACCAGATGGGCGGCTACAACCTGTTCATCATCGCAGTGGCCGCGCTGCTCATGCTGTCGTTGTGGCTGCTGCTGCGACACACGCGGGTGGGCCTCGTCGCGCGCGGCGCGATGCAGAACGCGGACATCGCATCGGTGCTCGGCCACAACCCGCAGCGCGTCTACATGTGGACCTTCACCGCCGGCGCCGCGCTGTCGGGGCTGGCCGGCGGCGTGATGGCCCCGTTGACCGGGCTGCTGCCTTCGTCGGGCTCGCTGTACATCGCCAAGGCGTTCATCACCGTCATCACCGGCGGTGCGGCAGTCGTCTCGGGCACCTTGTCCAGCGCAGTCGTCTTCGGCGCGATGAACCAGGTGGTCTCGTTCGCGTCGACGCCGGTGATCGGCGACATCGCAATGCTGGTGCTGGCCATCGTGCTGCTGCGCCTGATGCCGCAAGGCATCACCGGCCGCTTCTTCAGGAACTCCGCATGACCGACAGCCATTCTTTCGGCGTCGGCCGCATCCAGTGGGGCTGGCTGGTGGCCGCGGGCATCGTGCTTTTCCTGCTGCCCGCGGTGACCGAGACGAACACGCCCACGCTGCTGCTGATCTGGGCCCTGTTCGCGTTGTCGCTCGGATTGATGTGGGGCTATGCCGGCATCCTCAGCTTCGGACACGCGGCTTATTTCGGACTGGGCGCGTACACGTATGCGATCACCGCGATGAATGCGGGAGAGAGCACTGGGGCCATGCTGCTGGCCATCCTGCTGCCCGCCGCGTTTGCCGCGGTGATCGGCGCCATGATGTTCTACGGCCGAATCAGCGACGTGTACATGGGCGTCATCACGCTGGTGGTCACGCTGATCCTGTTCAAGTTCATGAACTCGACCGCGGGGGACGCCTATCGCATCGGCAGCGCGCGCCTGGGCGGCTTCAACGGCATCCCGGCGTTCCCCATCCTCAACCTCCCGGGCGACACCAGCCTGCAGATCTACGGCACGCCGTTCTATTACGTGGTGGCCGTCACGCTGTTGCTTTGCTATTTGCTTTGCCGCTGGATCCTGGCCTCTTACTTCGGCCGCGTGCTCGTGGGCATCCGCGAGAACGAAGCGCGCGTCGAGCTGCTGGGCTACAGCGTGCCGGCCTACAAGACGGCCATCTTCACGCTGTGCGCGGCCATGGCGGGGCTGGCCGGCGCCCTCTTCGCCAACTGGGCCGAGATCGTGACCCCTGGCGTGTTCACGCTGGGCCAGTCCGCCGAAGTGATCATCTGGACCATCGTGGGCGGCCTGGGCACGCTGGTCGGTCCCATGATCGGCGCGATCGTGCTCGGCGCGCTGAAGCTCCTGCTGGGCGAGCAGACGCTGATCGACAACTCGCTCGTGCTTGGCGCGATTCTGGTGCTGGCCGTGCTGCTGCTGCCGCGCGGGCTCGTGCCCACCCTGTGGCGCTGGCGGCACCGGCGCGCGAGCGCGAGCGTGAGCCGGCGGCAGTCGGTCTCCACGCGGCGGCGCCGCACCCGGCTCAGCGAGGGGACATGACGCGGCAACGCTCAGGGAATTCATCGTGAGCGATACCGTGCTCGACACGCGCGAGCTGAGCATGCGGTTCGGTGGCGTGCAGGCCGTGAACAACGTCAGCTTCTCGCTGCACGAACGCGAGTTGCGCTGCCTCATCGGGCCCAACGGGGCGGGCAAGAGCACGTTCTTCAAATGCCTGACTGGCCAGATCCGGCTCGACCATTCGCACGGGCGCGTGTTCATCCGGGGCCAGGATGTGACGGGCTGGCGCGCCTATGAGATCGTGCGGCTGGGCGTGGGCATCAAGACACAGGTGCCCTCGGTGATGAACGGCCTGAGCGTGCAGGACAACCTGTGGCTGTCGGCGCGGCGCGTGAACGGCCGCGACGGGGCGCGCGAGGCGGCGGCCGAGGTGCTGGAGCAGCTCAGCCTCGAAGGCATCGCGCGCCGGCAGGTCGGCGAGCTGGCCCATGGGCAGCGGCAGCTGGTCGAGATCGGACTGGTGCTCGCTCAGCGACCCTGGTTGATGCTGCTGGACGAGCCCGCCGCGGGCGTGACCGGGGCCGAGGCCGAGCAGCTGGTGCAGGTGATTCAGGCAGTCAACCAGCGCGCGACCGTGGTCGTCGTCGACCACGACATGCAATTCGTGCGCATGCTCGGCGGCAAGGTGACCGTGCTGCACCAGGGCTCGATCCTGCGCGAGGGCCCGGTCGACGAAGTGCTGGCCGACGCCCGGGTGCGCGAGGTCTATGTCGGGAGCCGTGCGAAATGAGCGCCGAGCCGAAGTCGCTGCCTTCCGGGGAAGAAGCCGCGCCCGCCGACGTGGTGCTCGAGACCGCCGGACTGCGCGTCGCCTACGGCCACGTGCCCGTGCTGCACGGCGTGGACTTCAAGCTGCACGCCGGCGAAGCGGTCGGCCTGGTCGGCCACAACGGGATGGGCAAGACCACCTTCCTGAAGGCGCTCATCGGACTCGTGCCTGCGCGCGCCGGACGCATCTCGATCGACGGGGTGGACGTGACGCGCCTGCGCGCCTTCGAGCGCAGCCGCCTGGGCGTGGGCTATGTGCCGCAGGGCCGCGGCATCCTGCCCGGACTGACCGCGCTGGAGAACCTGCGGCTGGCGTGGACCGCGGATGCCGGCGAGACCGAGTCCGCGGCCGTGGAGCGCATCGTCGACACCTTCCCGCGCCTGCGGCCCCTGCTCGACCGCAAGGGTGGCGCGCTTTCCGGCGGCGAACAGCAGATCCTCGCGCTCGGGCGCGCGTTGATGCCGGCCCCCTGGCTGCTGCTGCTCGACGAGCCGTCCGAGGGCATCCAGCCATCGATCGTGCAGGAGATCGGCGAGATCCTCGCGACGCTGCGCGTTCGCGATCGCCTGTCGCTGGTCGTCGTCGAGCAGAACCTGGACCTCGTGCTCGACGTGGCCGACGGCATCGTCGTGATGGAGCGCGGCCGCATTGTGCGCGAACTCGATGCCAAGGCAGTGCATGGCGGCGGCCTCGCCGAGCTGCTCGGCCTCGGGGCGCCGCGCATGACGCGCATGACACACGTGACGGCGCCCACAGCATTGCTCGACGCGCGCTCGGCTGGGACATCCCGGCTGCCATCCCATGCGCAAGCTGCGCGCACCGCGGCGGCGCCTTCGGCTGCCGGCGATGCGCCAGCGCGCGGCCCGACGCCTCCCGCGTCGTCCGGCGGGGCATGGCGTCGCGCCGATCCCGCACCTTTTCCACGGACGCCCGCGGCGCCCGCCCCGACCCACCGAGGTGACACGATGACGATGGTCAAGCGACCCACGATCGCGCAGCTGCAGGAGATCGTCGGCGCGCTGCACATGAGCATGTCCGAGCGCGAGGTCGGCGAGTACCTGGACGTGATGGAAGGCACGATGCAGGCCTACGACCGCATCGCGCAGCTGCCCGACTACCTGCCGGAGGTGCGCTATCCGCGAACACCGGGCACGCGTCCGTCGCCCGCGGAGAATCCATTGGGCGCGTGGTTCGTGAAGTCGGAGGTCCGTGGCGCGCCGTACGGTCCGTTGGCCGGCAAGCGCGTCGTGCTCAAGGACAACATCTGCCTGGCCGGGGTGCCGATGATGAACGGCGCGTCGACGCTCGAAGGCTACGTTCCAGACATCGACGCCACCGTCGCCGCACGCATCCTCGACGCCGGCGGGACGATCGTCGGCAAGGCGCACTGCGAGTACTTCTGCCTGTCGGGCGGCAGCCACACGTCGGCCAGCGGTCCGGTCCACAACCCTTACAAGATCGGCTACTCGGCAGGTGGCTCGTCCAGCGGCTGCGCAGCCCTCGTCGGCTCGGGCGAGATCGAGATGGCCATCGGCGGCGACCAGGGCGGCTCAATCCGCATGCCCTCGTCGTTCTCGGGCTGCTACGGCATGAAGGCCACCCATGGCCTTGTGCCCTACACGGGCGCGATGCCGATCGAGGCCACCATCGACCACGTGGGCCCGATCACCGCCACGGTGGCCGACAACGCGTTGCTGCTGGAGGTGATCGCCGGGGCCGACGGGCTCGACCCGCGCCAGTACAACGTGCGCGTCGACAAGTACACGGCGGCCCTCGGACGCGGCGTGGCGGGCCTGCGGATCGGGGTGCTCACCGAAGGTTTCCAGCACGAGTCCTGCGAGCCCGACGTGGTGCAGAAGGTGCGCCAGGCGGCCGAGCGCCTGCGTGGACTGGGCGCCATCGTGGAGGAGGTGTCGATCCCGATGCATCTGGACGGACTGGCCATCTGGACGCCGATCGCGCTGGAAGGACTGCAGGCGCAGATGATGCACGGCAACGGCATGGGCTTCAATTGGGAGGGCCTGTACACCACCAGCCTGCTCGACGCGCACGCCAACTGGCGCGCCCGCGCGAACCAGCTCTCGCGGACGCTGAAGATCTCGATGCTCGCTGGCGAGTACTTCATCCGGCAATACCGCGGGCACTTCTATGCCAAGGCGCAGAACCTCGCGCGGCTGCTGCGCAGGACATACGACGAGGCGCTGTCGCGCCACGAGCTGCTGCTCATGCCCACCACGCCGATGAAGGCCACGCCGCTGCCCCCGCAGGATGCGCCGCTGTCGCTGTACTGCCAGCGCGCCTTCGAGATGCTGCCCAACACCGCACCCTTCGACGTGTCCGGCCATCCAGGCATGAACGTGCCCTGCGGCCTTTCGGCGGGCCTGCCCGTGGGCATGCAGCTCGTGGCGGCCCACTACAACGAGTCGACCATCTACCGCGCCGCGCATGCGTTCGAGCAGCTCGGCGACTGGCGCAACTTCTGAACGCGAGGAGCTCGGCGTGTCGGCGAATCCGTTCCGATCCGACTGGCTCGCGGGCGGGCGCGAGGAACGGCTGAGGCCGCAAGGCACCCTGTCGTATGTGAGCGGCCCGACCGACGAGCCGCTTCGCTTCATCACCGTCTCGCAGCAGCTCGACAAGACCGTCGCCCGGCACGGCTCGCGCGATGCCGCGATCTTCGAGGCCGAAGGCCTGCGCCTGTCATGGCACGACCTGCGTCGCCGCGCCGACGAGCTGGCCGCGGGCCTGCTCGCCCTGGGGCTGCGTCGCGGCAATCGCGTGGGCATCTGGGCACCCAACCGGCATGAGTGGGTCGTCACGCAGTTCGCGACGGCGCGCATCGGCCTCGTGCTCGTCAATATCAACCCCGCCTACCGGCGCAGCGAGCTGGAATACGCGCTCAACAAGGTGGGCTGCCGGGCACTGGTGATGGCGCGCCGCTTCAAAGGCAGCGACTACCTCGGCATGCTCGGCGACATTGCGCCGGAAATCCACTTCAAGGGCACCGGCGCCGTGCTCGACAGCGTGCGCCTGCCCGCGCTCAAGCACGTCGTGCTGCTTGACGACGAGCCGGTGCCGCCGCGCTGCCTGTCATACCGGCAGGTGATGGCGCTCGGCGGCCCGGCGCACCGCGCGCGGCTCGAATCGCTCGGCGCCGCGCTCGATCCCGACGATGCGATCAACATCCAATTCACCAGCGGCACCACCGGATCGCCCAAGGGCGCGACGCTGTCGCACTTCAACATCGTCAACAACGCGCGCTACTGCGCGAAGGCGATGGCCCTGGGCCCGGAAGACCGGCTGTGCATTCCGGTTCCGCTCTACCACTGCTTCGGCATGGTGCTCGGCGTGCTTTGCGCGACGGCCTCGGGCGCGACGATGGTCTTTCCCGGCGAAGGCTTCGACGCTGCCCAGACGCTGCGTACCGTGGCACGGCACCGCTGTACCGCGCTGCATGGGGTGCCCACGATGTTCGCCGCCATGCTCGACGAACCTGGGTTCGCGCAGCACGACCTGTCCTCGCTTCGAACAGGGATCATGGCCGGCGCGCCCTGCCCGATCGAGACGATGCGCCGCGTCGTCTCGAAGATGCACATGCACGAGGTCACCATCGCCTACGGCATGACCGAGACTTCGCCCATCTCGTTCCAGTCCGGACTCGACGACCCGCTGGAACGGCGCGTCTCCACTGTCGGGCGCATTCAGCCGCACCTCGAAGTCAAGATCGTCGATGCGGACAGTCGCATCGTGCCGGTGGGCGCGCAGGGCGAGCTGTGCACGCGCGGTTATTCGGTGATGCGCGGGTACTGGCGCGACGAGACCCGCACGCGCGAGGCGATCGACGAGGCCGGCTGGATGCACACCGGCGACCTCGCCACCATCGATGCGCAAGGCTATGCCAACATTGTCGGCCGCGTGAAGGACATGCTCATCCGCGGCGGAGAGAACATCTATCCGCGCGAGATCGAGGAATACGTGCTGCGCCATCCCCGAGTGGCCGACGTGCAGGTGTTCGGCGTGCCCGATGCGAAGTACGGCGAGGAGCTGTGCGCCTGGGTGATTCCCAGGCACGGCCAGGTTCTCGACGAGCACGAGCTGCGCGAGTTCTGCAAGGGCCAGATCGCGCACTACAAGGTGCCTCGCTACGTGCGCATCGTCGACGCGTTCCCGCTCACCGCCACCGGCAAGGCACAGAAGTTCGAGATGCGCCGCACGATGATGCGCGAGCTCGGCCTGAAGGACGCTCAGACGGCCTGAGGTCGTCCTGCGGCCAGGGCCGCTGCGTGTCGCGCGCCATTCGACGGGCCGGCCCTCGCCACGGCGCTTGGGCGGCTTCGGCCGAAGATCGGCGTTGTTCGCCCCGCAATTCGCAGGATCTGACCCAGCGCGCGCATTCAAGATGCCGCGCATGAGAATCCGTCACATTTGCAAGCTCGTGCTGGCGTCGGCCGTGCTGTCATCGGCAGCGGCGGCCCACGCCGGTTGGGTCGTCACGCCGGATCTTCGTGATCGGTCATGGACCGACAGCGACGGCCGCGATTTGCGGCTGTCGCAACTGCACGCTCCGCTGGTCGTGATGACGATGGCCTACACCGCCTGCCGACGCGTGTGCGGCACGACCACCCTCGTGCTCGCCGAGTTGCAGAAGCGCCTGGACGCGCGCGGCATCGATGCCGACTTCGTGGTGGTGAGCTTCGACCCGGAGAACGACTCGCCACGCGAGTGGCGCGAGTACCGCTCGCGCCGCCACCTGGATCGCGACAACTGGCATTTCCTCACAGGCGACGAGCAGGCCACCCACAAGATGGCGCGTGGCCTCGACCTGGATTTCTGGAGCTACCACGATCACGTCGTCCACGACTTCCGCATCGTGCTGTTCGATGCCCGGTGGCATCCGCTTGCCGAAGTGACCTGGGACCGCACGGACCGGCTCGACGAGATCCTCGATGGCCTGCCGTCCGACTTGCAGTCTGTCGCCGCCAAGCCATGAGCCTTGCCGCGTCGGCATGCGATGTTCGCACAGGGTCGCCTCGGTGCCGTGCAATGCCGCACGCTCGCTCGTCGTTCATCGCGGCCCGGCTCCATCGATTCCACGGTCGACCGATATCGCGCCGACCCGCAGCTTGTTTTTGAGCCACACGGGGCACCTTCGCGGGCCCCATTCCAACCCTCGAAGTAGGAACCTGCATGAGCGTCCCTGAGATCTTCCGGCCTCGCAACACCATGGTGCCGCTGGCCCTCGCACTGGCGCAAGGACTGGTCTGCGCGCCGGCGGCCGCCGCGACGGAGGCCGAGCGAATCACGCAGCTCGAGCACCAGCTCGCGCAAAGCATGAAGCTCGTCGAGCAGATGAATCAGCGCATGCAGCAGATGGAGGCCGCACTCGCACGCGCCGTGCCGGCTCCGGCGTCGTCGGCCGCCAATGCAAGCGCCGCTGCCCCAGTGGCCGCCGCACCGGCGCCGGGCGGCGCGCTCGCGGCCAAGGTGAACGATCTCGAGCAGCAGGTCTCTGCCATGGCGAACCGCCCTGAGGAAGACCACGGGCTCGACGTGCACGGCTTCGGCGATGTGGGCTTCGCGGTCGCCGGCACCGGTCATTCCTCCGGCGGCAACGTCGGGGCGCTCGACTTCTATCTCACGCCGAAGTTCGGTGACCGCGTCAAGACGCTGTTCGAGTTGAACTTCGAGGTCGACAACGAAGGCCATGAGGGCGTGGACCTCGAGCGCATCCAGGTCGGCTATCTCGTCAACGACGCGCTGACCGTGTGGGGCGGCCGGTTCCACACGCCGTTCGGCTACTGGAACACGGCCTTCCACCACGGCGCGCAACTGCAGACCAGCATCCTGCGGCCGATGTTCCTGGACTTCGAGGACGCCGGGGGCATCCTGCCGGCGCACACGGTGGGATTGCTGGCCAATGGCACCATGCGCACGGACGGCGGACGCCTCGGCTACGACGCCTATGTCGGCAATGCGCCGACCATCCAGATGGGCGACCCCGCGACGCCGGCCAGCGGTGAACTCGATCCGGGACTCCTGGGCGCCGGCGCGCGCGCAGCGACCTTCGGCATCAACGTGAACTACGCGTTCCGCGGCGCAGCCGATGGGTTGTCGATCGGCGTGCATGCATTGACCAGCGACGTGAGCGACAACGCGAATGTCGTGAACACGACTCGACTGCTCATGTACGGCGGCTGGGCGGCCTACCTGGAAGACGGCTGGGAGGTGCTCGGCGAGCTCTACGGCTTCCACAACAAGGACCGCACGGGCGGCTCGGGCACCCACACGAGCCACGCCGCTTACGCGCAGGTCGGGCGGCAGATCGGATCGTGGACGCCGTTCGCACGCTATGAAGTCACGTCTCTCGACCAGAACGATCCCTACTTCGCGCAGCAGATCAGCGGCCAATCGTACAAGCGCGTGGCCGCCGGCGTGCGCTACGACCTGAACCCGAGGACGGCCGTCAAGCTCGAAGCGCAGCGCACGCGGCTGACCGACCGCGCCGTCGACAGCTACTCCGAACTTCGCGGCCAGCTGGCCGTGCGCTTCTGACGGCCCGGGAGCACGCCATGACGCACACCCCTCGCCTTCATCGCCTCCATCGCCTGCTGCTCGCCGCGGCCGCCGGTGCCGGTCTCTTCTGCACCGCGGCCCGCGCAGACGGGCTGACCTTCATCGCGAATCCGTCGGTCACGCTGAGCGCCGGCGACATGCGCGAAGTGTTCACCGGCGAGAAGCAGGTCGCCGGCGGAACCCGCCTGGTCCCGGTGGACAACGCGTCCGCGCAGGCCGATTTCCTCGCCACGGTGATCAAGCTCGATGCCGCGAAGTACACGACGGTCTGGACGAAGAAGTCGTTTCGCGACGGGCTGAATCCTCCCTCGGTCAAGGCCACCGACGCCGAGGTCATCGACTTCGTCAAGCGCACGCCGGGCGCCGTGGGCTACGTGAAATCCACGCCGGGCGCCGGCGTCAACGTGGTCAAGTAGCTCGCCACTCGAGCATGCTGCGCAAGGAGCGATCATGAACATCCGTTTCGGCTGGGGACCCAAGATCTCCGCCCAGTTCGCCGTGGTGGTGCTGCCGCTGGCGACGCTGCTGTTCGTGCAGGCATGGCTGGACTTGCGCAGATCGACGCAGCTGTCGGTGCAGTTTCCGACGCACCTGGCGGCCAGTGCGGCCCGCAAGACCTACAAGCAGTTCGTCAACGGACTGAGCGATGCGGTCGACACCGGCAAGCTGTCGGCGCAGTCGGTGGCCGCGCTGCACCAGGCCATCGAGCCGCTGCAAGACATCGCGCGACGCACTCAGGCGCCCGACGCGATCCGTCTGGTCGACGACATCCAGTCGTTGTCGGCCAAGGTGAGCGAGCAGGCGTCGCTGCAGCAACTGCTTCCGTTGCGAGCCCAGATCACCGCCGTCAATGAGGCGATCGAGCACCTGGACCAGCAGTACGAGACGCAGACGCGAAGCGAGATCGCGGCAGCCCAGGCCGGTGCGCGACAGCAGCTCGCGACCGTGCTGGTGGCAGCGGCCGTGGCGCTGGCGCTGAGCATCCTGTTCGTGCGCACGATGATCGCGCGCCTCACGACCCCGCTGAAGGATGGCATCCGCATCGCGCAGGCGATCGCGCTGGGCGACCTTTCTGCCAGCCGCGCGGTGAGCGGCCGGGACGAAACGGCGCAACTGCTCAATGCGCTGTCGGCCATGACGGTGTCGCTGCGCGAGATCGTCGGGCAGGTGCGCAGCAGCAGCGACGGCATCCGCGCCGCATCCACGGAGATCGCCACGGGCAACCGCGACCTCTCGGAACGCACCGACAACGCGGCCAGGAGCCTGCAGCGCACGGCCTCGGGCGTCGAGCAGATCAACCAGGCCGTCAGCCAGAATGCCGCGCATGCGAGCCAGGCCAATGCGGCCGCCTCGGTCGCCACCGATGTCGCTCGCAAGGGCGGCGAGGTGATCGGGCAGGTGGTCTCGACGATGGGCGAGATCGAGTCGAGCTCCAGGAAGATCTCCGACATCGTGGGCGTGATCGATTCGATCTCGTTCCAGACCAACATCCTCGCCCTGAATGCGGCGGTCGAGGCCGCGCGCGCCGGCGAACAGGGGCGCGGCTTCGCGGTCGTGGCCAGCGAGGTGCGCGCGCTGGCGCATCGCAGCGCCACCGCCGCACGAGAAGTCAGGTCGCTGATCAAGGAGAGCGTCGACAAGGTGCAGTCCGGCTCGAGCCTGGTGGTCAACGCAGGGCAGACCATGGACGAGATCGTCCAGCACGTGCGGCGCCTGTCGGACCTGATCGCACAGATCCACGCCGCGTCGTCCGCCCAGGCCAGCGAGATCGGTCAACTGCACGGCTCCATCGGCGAGCTCGACCAGATGACCCAGCAGAACTCGGCGCTGGTCGAGCAGTCTGCCGCGGCCTCCGAATCGATGACCACGCTCGCGGTGTCGCTGAACCAGGCGGTGAGCCGATTTCGCCTGGAGGGCGAGGTCGTCCACGCCGAGCGCGGCTGACGCCGGTCAGCGCCGCTCGCCGAACGGATGCATTCAACAGCCGGCCACGCAGGCGCCGCTGCCGTCGAATTCCATCGTGTGGCCGCTCAACGGAGATAGGCGGTCAGTCCGTTGGACTCGAGCGCGTCGGCCTCGGCTTTGCCGACCGGCGCCGACGCTGCCGGGCGACCCGCGCACCGCACATCCAGACTACTTCGCGCCTTCGCGCGAGGCGACGATCGACAGGTCGCTGCCTTTCTCGGCCTTGCTCACATGCACCTGGAGCGAGCTCTTGGCTTTTTCGTCGACCAGTGTCAGCGACGCGCCGTCCTGGCTGCTCATGTCCATGAGCTGCTTGCCTTCTGACATGGCCTTCAGCTTGTCGCGATAGAAGGCCGCGACCTTCTCCGGCACGTCGTCGGTGTGCAGCCCGACCTGCATCATGGCGGTGCCGCCGCTGACCAGGCGCGTGGACGAGCCGTCGGTCAGCTTTGCACCGGGATAGAAGGGCAGGCCCAGCTCGGCTTCGCTGATCTTGGCATTGCCCATTTCCATTTGGGTCGACTGGCCGTTCGCGTCGGTGGTGGTGACCTTCATGCCGCCGCTGGACAGATCGACCTTGGCCTGCGTTCCGTCCTTGGACAGCGACGACTCGATGACCTTCTCGGCAGTCTTTTCCTCCACCTTTCCGCAGGCCGCGAGTGCCAAGGCAACAGTGATCGAGAGCGGCAGGGCGAGTCGATTCATGGCCATGCTCCGGGAACGAGAGATCGCGATGCTGCGCCCGGCGCTTGGCATTGTCCATCCCCAGATCGTTGCCAAAGACGCCGGCGCCATTGCATGACGGCCCGGCTTTGGCCCACGCGCGCCAGGCCGAATCAGGCGGGGCCGATGCCGAACAGCTCGCGCAGGACGTCGCGGTACTGCGCGTGGCCCACGGCGTGGGTATCGTGGTGCGAGCCGCCGGCCACCAGGAGGAATCGCTTGGGCTCCTGGCCTTGCTCGTAGAGCGCCCGCCCCAGGTCGGGATGCACGAGCTCGTCGTCGCTGCCGTGGATGACCAGCAGCGGTGCACGCACGCGACTGACCCGGCGGGCGCACTCGAAGCGCTGCGTGATCGCTGGGGTCAGCGACAGCCAGCCCCACCGCAGCGTGCTGTACAACTCCGGCAACGACGTGAAGGTGCCCTCCACCATCAGCCCGGCAACATCGTCGCTTTCGGCGGCCAGCTGGATGGCCACGGCGCCGCCCAGCGAATGACCGTACACATAGCGGCGTGCCTGCGGATGGCTTGCGGCCAGCCATGCCCATGCGGCACGCGCGTCCTCGCACACCGAGCGCTCGGAAGGCAGCACAGGAGAGCTCTTGCCGAATCCACGGTAGTCGACGCCGAGCACGGAGAACCCGAGCCTGTGCAGATGCTCCATGCGCTGCAGGCTGCCGCCCAGGTCCCAGCGGGCGCCATGCAGATACAGCAGCACCGGTGCCTCCGGATGGGCATGCGGCAGCCACAGCGCATGCAGCCGCACCGGCGCGGCGGACTCCGGCGATGCGTATTCGATCCATCGATCATGCAGGGCCAGGTCCTGCGCGGCGGTGACCTCGTCGACACGCCCCGCGCCGACCTGGAAGATCCACTTGCGCTGCTGGGCTTCGAGTCCGACACAGGCCATGAGCGTGGCCAGGAAAGTCACGCCGGCGCGCAGCAGCCATCGGGGCTGACGGGTGCCCAGGCGCGGGACGGTCATTCCGAAGACGTTCATGGTCAGCCCATGTTGACATCCGGCTGGGGCCCGGCGCATCCCGCGAATGGAGGTCCGTGGCGGCCGACCCCCTTGAACAGGGCAGGCCCTGGCCTCGCGCGAGCAGCCGGACGTCGGTCGAGGCGGACCGCCGGTGCGCGACCTCGAATCCGGGGGCGACGGCGGGCTCATCGGGATGGCCGTCGCGTGCTGCGGAACATCGCGTGGAGATCCCGCGCTGCTCAGGCGGGGGCAGACCCGACGCCGGGCTGGCGTGGCTCGCCGGCCAGATGGCCCCAGTCGAGCGCCGTCTTGTGCAGACCTTCGTCCACATCCTTGAAGAGGACCGCGCCCAGCGCATCTCCCTGGGCGGGCGCCGGCGGCGCCAGCCGGGCCAATTCGGATGCGTGCGCCTCGGTCCTTTCAAGCAGGGACACGACAGCGGCCCGCGGCCGGGCGGTATCGCCGTCGCCGCTCTCGCGGGCGCTTGCCAGGTACTGCAGCATCGCGTCTCGCAATTCGACCAGGATCTTGTTGCCCTGCGCCTCGGCGGCGCGCCGGTCGACCGTCGGGGCAAGCGCGGAGAGCGCCGCGCGGCAATGCAGCGACAACAGCGCGAGCTGCTTCAGGTCGTTGCGAACTTCTTCGCCCGGCAGGCGTTTTTCATTCACCAAGGACGCCAGCGCCTTGTGCCGCGCGACGGCCGTGGGCATGCGGGACTGCGCCTCCCTGCGGCATTTGCGGATGCGCTTCGCGTCCACGTCACCCCTCACGGAGGCGATGAGCGTGGCGGCATACGCGTCGGCGGCGGCCGCAAGCTCGCGCTGGATGGTCCTGGGGTCGGCGCCATTGCGCGCCAGCACCCGAGCACGCCCGTCGTCCGCCACCGCCCGAAACGCCTCGAACAATCCATCGAGGTCGTCGAGCGCGGTATCAAGCTTGTCCATTGCCACACTCAGCGCGACGCGTTGCGCTTGCGCGTGGCCGCGGCCTTCTTGGCCGAGGCGGAGCGTTCTGCGGCAGTGCGGGAGGCGGACGCCCGGCCGCCGAGATGACCGCCTTTCCGGGAAGGGGCATGGTTCTCCGACTTGCCCCGGCCGGACCCGGACTTCTTGCCTCCGCCGGTTTCCTTGTTCACCGTCGCCCAGGCCCGGCGCTCTGCCTCGCCTTTGCCGACGCCACGGTGTTCATAGCCCTCCTCGATGTGCTCGGCTTGCCGTTTCTGCTTGTCCGTGTATGCCGACTTGTCGCCTCGTGGCATGTCCGTCTCCTTCAAGCATGATCGATGACGCCAGCTTGGCACCGGGTCGTCGAGCCCGAAACCGGACAAGGCACCGACTTGGTGTCGGCTGATTCGTACAAGCCGCGCGCGGGGTCGCCGCGAGCGCCCGGTCGAGCGGGACGCGACCTTACTTCGCGCGTGGTGGAAGGGCGTGAGCACAACACCTATATTTCGAGGACGCTGCGCGCATGGCGCGGCAGGAGGAGTCCGTATGAAGCCTCAACTGCTCCTGGTGGCTGCGCTTTGCGCGGCAAGCGGCCCTGCCGCAGCAGTCACGGTCTGGACGGACTGGACCAGCGCCACTGCGGGGTCGCCCGGTTCGGCCATCGGGATGCTCGACGGCGCCACGGTGCGCTACGACGGAGCGCTTCTGGGCAACAGTGTGACCAACGGCAGCTTCGCAGGCGCCTGGGCGCCGGATGCCTCCTTCATCGGAGGCACGTCGAGCGCGTCGCCGGCCACGGTGGGCGACATTCTCACGCTCAGCGTGAGCCCGAACACCAGCACCATCAGCTTCTCCACGGCCATCACCAATCCGGTGCTCGCGATCTGGAGCCTGGGCGCGCCGGGCACGTCCGCCACGTTCACGTTCGACCAGACTCCCACCTTCGAGGCCGGCGGCCCGAATGTCAGCTACGGCGGGAGTGCGATCCAGGTCAGCGGCAACACGGTGAGCGGCAACGAAGGCAACGGCGTCGTGCAGTTCACCGGCACCTTCGACTCGCTGTCGTTCACCAGCACGAGCGAGTTCTACTACGGCATCACGGTCGGCCAGAACGGCGTGTTGAGCCCCGTGCCCGAACCGGCGACCTGGGCACTGATGTTCGTCGGGCTGGCCGGCATCGGCCTGGCCATCCGGCGCCGGTAATCGTCGCGTCGCAGCCGAGCCCTTTCTCTCACGGCACGGGTTGACCGGCGCCGCGCCAGCGGCGACCATGCCCGACGCCCCATCGGCGCGCGAGGTGCCCCATGTCCAAGCCATTTCCACGCGACGAACCCTTTCTCAACGGCTACTACGCACCGCTGCACATGGAATGCGACGCGGACAACCTGCCGATCACCGGGGAGATCCCCGCGAGCCTGAACGGCTCGCTCTACCGCAATGGCCCCAATCCCCAGTTCGCGCCGCGCGGGCCCTACCACTGGTTCTCCGGCGACGGCATGCTGCACGCCTTCCATGTCGAGGACGGCCGGGTGTCCTATCGCAACCGCTGGGTGCGCACGCCGAAGTGGCAGCTCGAGCACGAAGAGAGGGAAGGCCTGTCGGGGAGTTTCGGCAACCCGCGCTTCAGCGACCCGCGCATCGTCGCGTTGAACTCCACGCTCGCCAACACCAACGTGGTGTGGCATGCGGGGCGCCTGCTCGCGCTCGAAGAGGCGCACGCACCTTACGAGATCGACCCGGTCACGCTCGCCTCGCGAGGCTACTGCGACTTCGATGGCGACCTGGCCGGCCCGATGACGGCTCACCCCAAGATCGACCCGGTCAGCGGCGAGATGGTGTTCTTCGGCTACGCCGCCAAGGGACGCTTCACGCCCGACGTGGCGCTGCACGTGGCGAATGCGGACGGCCGCCTCACCCGTTCACAGCACATCAGTGCACCGTACCCGAGCATGGTCCACGACTTCGTCGTCACGCGCGACTGGATCGTCCTGCCGATCTTCCCGCTGACCGGATCGATGGAGCGTGCCCGCTCCGGCTTGCCGCCCTACGCCTGGGAGCCCGAACTCGGCACGCACGTGGCGCTGGTTCCGCGCCGGGGATCGGTGGACGAGGCGATCTGGTTCGATGGCGACCCCTGTTACGTCTTCCATCCGATGAACGCGTACGACTCGCCGGACGGCAAGGTCGTGTGCGACATGATGAAGTACCCCGTGGCACCGCTCTTTCCGCTGGCGGACGGTCGGCGCAGCACGGTCGAGCCGCCGACGGCCCGCCTCGTGCGATGGACTTTCGATCCGGCGGGACGTGCCCGCGGCTACACCGAGCAGCCGCTGGACGACCACGCCGGCGAATTCCCGCGTCTCGACGAGCGCTTCACCGGCTTGCCCTATCGGCACGGCTATTTCCAGGGCGGCGCCGTCACCGACGCCATGGACCCGCACGCGGGCCGGAACGGCCTGGCCCACATCGACCTGCAAAGCGGCCATGTGAGCCTGTGGCGCCCGGGTGCACAGGACTTCTGCGGCGAGCCGGTGTTCGTGCCGCGCCGTGCCGATGCCGCCGAGGGCGATGGCTGGCTGCTCTGCACGATCTTTCGCGGCGAAACCCAGTGCAGCGACCTGGCGGTCTTCGAGGCGAGCGAAGTCGCGAACGGACCGCTGGCACTCGCGCATCTGTCGCACCGGGTGCCGGCGGGATTCCACGGGAACTGGCGCGACAGCGCCGCGGCCGCCTGAGGGGGCCTGCAGACGACTGAAGCCCCAGTCGGAGCGCCCCGGGAACGCTCGCTCAGCGACGCGACGGGCGTCGCTCATGCGTTCAGTGGGCCTCGGCGGCAACCCCGCGTGTCGCGAACCCGGCCTCGCGCCGGGGGTCCAACGCCCCTGTGCAAGCAGGTGCACACGCAAAGCGAGGCACCGCCATCGCGCCGGGGTAGCAGAATGCGATCCGGTGATATTCACGAAACGGTCTAGGGAAGTGACTTGCTGGTGACGCCGTCTTCGGGATCCGTGCCGCGCGCGAGGCGTTGGCGTGTGCAGCGATGGTGGTGGTCGGGATTGGCCTTGCTGTGCGTGGTGGCCCTGGCGACAGCCTGGACCGCCTCGCGCGAAGTCGAGTCGCAGCGTGACCAGGCCAGCGTGCGGCTGCAGTCGCTGTCGGAGGCGAGAGCAAATCAGGTCGAGGGCTGGGTCGACCGGCAGATGGGGCTGGCGGCGTTCCTGTCGCAAAGCACCTTCTTTGCCGACCTTTACACCCGCTGGGTGTCAAGCCGCGACCAGTCGTCAGGCAGTCGTCTGCTCGCGCGCGCCTCGGAGTTCGGACGCGCCAACGGCAGCTCCAATCTGCTGATCATGGACTCGGCCGGCCGCGTCCTGGCAAGCGAGCATGCAACCGAACGTGTGGCCGGTGTCGAGTTGAAGTCCGCCCTGCAAGCCGCCATGTCGCTCGGCGCGCCACGCCACACCGACATCTATCCGATCACCGGCGCGAGGCTGCCGCTGCGCTTCGACGTGGTCGTGCCGCTGGCGGCCACCGGGACGCCTGCAAAGGGCGCACTGGTCCTTCGCTTCGACCCGCGCCGCAGCCTGTTTCCGATGCTCTCGGCCTGGCCGATGCACAACACGGCAAGCAGCGAATCCACGTTGTGGCGGAAGGTCGATCGCGACATCGTCAATGTCAGCGACCTGCCCGGCGTGAACGATGGCGCGGGCCGCGTCGCGCAGCCGTGGAGGTCGTCGAACCTGGCGCCGGCACGCGTGCTGCGCGGCGACCTTCAACCTGCCCGCGTGGCGCGGGCTGTGGACGCGCTGGGCACACCAGTGCTCGCCGTCGTGCAGCCCGTGCCGGCCACGGACTGGTGGCTCGTCTCCACGGTCGCACTCGACCAGGTCGATGCGCCGGCCCATTCCATGGCAGCCTGGACCGCGGGGACGATCGCACTGGTCTTCTTCGGTGTGTTCGTGTCCGGGCGTGCCTGGGTTCAGCGCGAGCAGCTGGAGAAGCTGGCCAAGGCCGAACATGCCCTGCGCGACAGCGAAGCGCACTACCGGACGGTGGTCTCGGTCCTTAACGTGGGCATCCTCGTGAGCGATTCGAGCGGCGCGGTCATGACGTGCAACCCGGCCGCCGAGCGCATCGTGGGAAGGCCGCAACGCGATTGGCAGGGACGCTCCGTCATCGCCCCGGGCTGGACGCCCCTTTACCCGGACGGCCGCCCGATGCCGCCGGAAGAAACGCCTCCGGGCCGTGTACTGGCGGGCGAGCCGGCGCAGCGTGACGTCCTGATGCACACGCGCGGTCCGGATGGACGGTCGGTGTGGTTCGAGGTCAGCGCGCTGCCGGTCATCAGTCCCGATTCGGGCAAGCTCGTGGCGGTGGTCACGTCGTTCACCGACGTCACCGAGCGCAAGCGGGCCGTCACCGAACTCCAGGACTACCGCGAACGGCTGGAGGGCCTGGTCGCCCAGCGTACCCGCGAACTCGAGGACACTGTCGAGTCGCTCGAGGATTCGGCGCGCTTCAGCCGCACCGTGACCGACACGCTGCCCGGTCGCGTCGCCTACTGGGACAAGAATCTGCGCTGCCGTTTTGCCAATCGCATGTTCCTCGACTGGTACGGCAAGACGCCCGACGAAGTCCTCGGCCACACCGATGTCGAGGTTCTCGGCAGCGAGCATGTCCAGGCGAACCGTTCTCGCTTTCTCGAATCGATGCAGGGCCGGGTGCAGCGCTTCGAGCGCGAGCAGACCGACCGCAGCGGCACGCACTACGTGCTCCTGACGCACTACATCCCCGATGAACCCGTGCCGGGCGACGTGCGCGGCGTCTATGTCATGGCATTCGACATCACGCCGCTCAAGCGCGCCGAAGCGGAGTTGCGCACCATGAACGCGGAACTGCAGGAAGCGCGCAACGCCGCCGAGTCCGCGAGTCGGGCCAAGAGCGCCTTCCTGGCCAACATGAGCCACGAGATCCGCACGCCCATGAACGCGATCCTCGGGCTCGCGCACCTCATGTCTCGCGACACCCGCGATGCACAGGAACGGGATCGGCTCGCGAAGGTGGAACACGCGGGCCGGCACCTGTTGCAGGTCATCAACGACATCCTGGACCTGTCCAAGATCGAGGCCGGCAAGATGGTGCTCGAGCGCAGCGATTTCTCGCTGGATGCGCTGCTGTCGCGCACGTTCGAGCTCGTGGGCGATGATGCTCGCAAGAAGGGCCTGGAGCTCGTGCTCGACGACGAACGCGTGCCCGAGCGGCTGCACGGCGATTCGACGCGGCTGTCGCAGGCCTTGCTGAACCTGCTGGCCAACGCGGTGAAATTCACGCACCGAGGGTTCGTGCAGTTGAAGGTCGAATGCCTGCGCCAGGAATCGAACCGGGTGCATCTGCGCTTCGAGGTGCGCGACACGGGCGAAGGCATCGCGCCCGAGCGCATGGAGGGACTCTTCAATGCATTCGAGCAGGCCGACGCCTCGATCACGCGGCGCCACGGAGGCACAGGCCTCGGCCTCGCGCTGACTCGCCGACTGTCCGCGATGATGGGTGGCGACGTCGGGGTCCGCAGCGAGGTCGGCACCGGCAGCACGTTCTGGTTCACCGCGTGGCTGGACCTGGCCACCGACACCGCCCAACCTTCGCCGCCCGTCACGCTGCAAGGCCTGTGCGCGCTGGTCGTGGACGACCTTCCCGAAGCCCTCGAGGTCTTGTCCGAGCGGCTGCGCAGCCTGTCCATGAGCGTGGACGCCGTCGCAAGCGGCATGGCCGCCGAGCACTGCGCGAAGGCGCGGATGGACGCGGGACAGTCCTACGACGTGATGCTGATCGATTGGCGCATGCAGCCGCAGGACGGCATCGCGACCTTGCGCCACCTGCGCGAACAGCTCGGCAAGAAGTTGCCGCCGAGCATTCTCGTCAGCGCCTTCGACGAGGCCATCATGTGGGAGCAGGCGCGCGACGCGCGGTTCGATGCGGTACTGGTCAAGCCGATCACGGCATCGGCGCTGTACGACGCGTTGATGCGGGTGCTGCGGCGCGAGCGGTCGATGCTGTCGCCTTCGCCGGCGGCGCCAGGACAGGCCGAGGCCCTGCTGAAGCATCGACACCCAGGGCAACGCGTGCTGCTGGCCGAGGACAACCCCATCAACCAGGAGGTCGCGGGAGAGTTGCTGCGCAGGGCCGGCCTGGTCGTGGAGACGGCATCGAACGGACAGCAGGCGCTGGCACTGGCATGCACGGGGGCATTCGACCTCGTGCTCATGGACATGCAGATGCCGGTCATGGACGGACTTGCCGCCACGCGCGAGATCCGCGAACGCCTCGGCGGGGACATGCCGATCGTGGCGATGACCGCGAACGCGTTCGGCGAAGACCGGGTGGCCTGCATCGCGGCCGGCATGAACGACCACCTGGTCAAGCCCGTCGATCCTGAAGTGCTCTATGCCACGTTGCTGCGATGGCTTCCGTTCGGCGACGCAACGGACGCGACCGTGCCTGCGACGACCGCACACGGCGGCGACGCGACATCAGAGGCCCAGACGCTGACCGCCCGGCTGGCGGACGTGCCTGGCCTCGATCTGCATGCCGCGTTGATCAATGTGAACGAGCGCGTGGATGCACTCGGGAAGATCCTCGCCACGTTCGTCGCCACATACCGCTCCGGCATTCCCGCCACGCTCGGGCAGGCGGGCGCGCAGACGGCCGAGGGCTGGCGCGCCTTCTGCCACTCGCTGCGAGGTGCATGTGCGGCGATCGGGGCCACGTCGCTCGAGGCGAGCGTGCGTGCACTGGAAAGGCTTTTGCACGACCTCTCGGATGTGCAGGCTCTCGTGGCTCAAGGAGAGAGCGTGCGGACCGAGCTCCTCGACCTCGTGCTGCAGCTGCAGGCGCGGCTCGAACCCCGGTAGCCGGCAAACCTTGTCGCTTCCGGCTTCTTGCCACCCCGCAAGAATCTAGGCGCGCTTTTCGCGAGGCCAGGGCGCCCCGAAGGCACCGCTGACGAGGTCCATGCGGAATCGCATCAACCAGTCGTCGCCGACGTACGAACGCCCACCGCACGCGTAGCGCAATACCTGCACACGTCTTTGGGCGCGGCCGAGCCTGAAAAGCGAGCGCGAACTCGCCGTGCTGATCTTGAACTCTCTTGCGGTGAAGCCGTGCGCTTCGCACGCGGCAGCAAACTCGGAGAGATCCAGTTCCTCGTCCCTCGACGCCTTCAGCAAGGCTGCAGCAGCAGGTTCAGGGCGCTCAGACGCCGCAGTGTGGTGGGTGGCTTCGCTTTTCATCGCTTCAACTTCCGGACAGATGCTTGATGGCCTTGACGTCGGGCGTACAGCAGTTCCCGCATCTCGCGCAACTTCCTGCACCCATCGCCTCGGGCAAAGGTACCCGGGGCGGTTCGTCGCGCATTGGAGCTAGATCAAGACGGCGCCACGCAGCATATCCAGACTGGATTGAATTCTGTGACCGAGTGTCAATGCGTGTATGCATATCCACGCGCATCGCGAATGCACCCATTGGCTCACACTCGCAGAGGCGGGGCATTGCCGCATTCGGCGGCGTGACCGTTCGATGCGAAATTTCAGGCAGCGGGCCGGCGCGGCGCGAGCGAGGGCTGTTCGCCCGCACCGCATTCACCGTGCGCGCTTCGAACGCGAATGCGCGCTCGATCAGCCCTTGAAGCGCTCGTTCTGCGGAAACATCGCGCGGCGCGCCTCGTCGTCCATCTCGGTCTTGAACGCGTGGCGGTCCTTGAGCGCCGCGACACGTTGCGCCGCGGGGCGCGCATTGATCGTGTCCAGGTGGCGCTTCACGTGCGGAAGCCGATCCCACGCATCGGCGCCCAGCGCGAAAGGCACTGCCCGGGCCCAGCCCCACACGGCCATGTCCACGAGCGTGTAGTCATCGCCCAGCATGAAGCTGCGGGTGGCGAGCCGGTCGTTGAGCAGCTGCCAATGCCGCCAGGCCTCGAAGTCGTAGCGGTTCAGCGAGTACGGATTCGGCTCCGGGGCGTAGTGCTTGAAGTGGACGCACTGGCCCGTGAAAGGCCCGACGCCCGAGGCGGTGAACATCAGCCAGGACCACATCTCGCCTCGGGCTTCCAGCGTTGCCGCGGGCAGGAACCGGCCCGTCTTCTCGCCGAGGTAAAGCAAGATGGCGTTGCTGTCGAACACGGTGGCCGGGCCGTCGACGATCACGGGCACCTTGGCATTCGGGTTCAGCGCAAGGAAGTCGGCCGCATGCTGCTCGCCCTTGCGGGTGTCCACCGGAATCGCCTCGTACGGCAACTCGGCTTCTTCGAGGAACAGCGCCACCTTCATGGGGTTGGGCGCGAGCGAGTAATAGAACTTCAGCATGGTGGATGCGTCCAGTCGGCAGACATGAATGGGTCGCGATTATCGGCTCGCACGGCGCGTTGCGTGAGACGAGAGCCGGCGGCGCCGGTTCAGGGCAGGTTCTCGCGCAGCACGATGCTGATGCGCACCAGCTCCACACCCGCCATGGCGCTGCGGCCATCGCGAAGGTTGGTGAAGATGCGCACGGTGTTCAGCACCATGGTCTGCTGGTGCTGGTTGATCACCGCGTCGAGGGTGCCGTCGATGAGCAGCGCGCGGGTGTCGGGTGTCAGCCCGTGCGCGACGAAGACCGCGCGTTCGGTGCCTCGCCGCTCCTTGAGCGCATGCCCCACGCCCTCGGCGCCGCCGCCGATGTTGTAGAGACCGACCAGGTCGGGATGCTGGCGCAGCAGCGCGCGCGCCTGCCGGTAGTTGGTCTCCGCGTCGTCGCGGCCTTCGCGAACGCCCACGACCTGCAAATGCGGGAACTCGTCGGCCATCAGGCGCATGAAGCCCATCTCGCGTTCCTCGTGCCCGCGGTAGGAGAGCGAGCCGGCGATCATGGCCACCGGGCCTTGCCGCGGACCCAGGAAGCGGCCGATCAAGGTGGCCGCGGTGCGGCCCGCGGCGCGATTGTCCAGGCCCACGCAGGCCACGCGCCGGGACTGCGTCAGGTCGGAGATCAGCGTGACCACCGGCACGCCCTCGTCCGCCAGCTCGTCCACCGCCTCGCGCACGCTTGGATGCTCGAGCGCCATGAACGCCACGCCCTTCGAGCGCTTGCCGTAGCGCCGCAGCGCGGCGGCCACGCGCGCCGGATCGAAGCTGTCGATGAAGTGCACGCGGCAGCGAACGTTGTAGGGCGCCAGCGCATCGGCCGCGGCGCCCACGCTGTCACCGAGCATGCGCAGGTAGCGGTTGGTCCCGGCGGGCAGCAGGAAGGCGAGGTCCATCGGCGGCGGCTGCAGTGCGCGCCACAAGTCGGCCTCGGGCAGGTACTGCTGTTCGGCGGCAGCGCGCAGCACGCGCTGGGCCGTGGCCGCACGCACGCCGCCGCGCCCGTGCAGCACGCGGTCGACGGTGGCAGTGGACACGCCTGCGGCGAGAGCGAGGTCGGCGATGCGGCTGCGGGCGAGGTCCATCAAAAACCATCATGTGACTGGATTGCAGGTAGCGGCATTGAACCGTAAGGTCGAGGTGCAACACAAGCCGATGCATCAGATTGCATCAGGACCACAACACCGGAGACCCCACATGCCGAAGTTTGCTGCTTCCCTGCCCCGCCGCGCCCTGCTGGCCCTGGCCACCGGCACGGCGCTCGCCGCCTTGTGTGCGCCTGCCAACGCGGACAAGGTGATCGAGATGCGCTACGGCCACATGAACCCGCCCACGAGCGCGGCGGGCATCCAGGCCAACTGGCTCGCCGAAGCGATCGCCAAGTACAGCCACGGCGAGGTCAAGGTGACGGTGTACCCGTCCTCGCAACTGGGCAAGCTGCAGGAACTCGCCGAAGCCGTGTCGACCGGCACGATCGCCCTGTCGCACAACACGGCCGCCGGCATTGGCTCGCTGTACGAGCCCTTCGCCGCGCTCGACACGCCCTACCTGTACCGCGACGTGGACCACCTGATGAAGGTGGTGGACGTCAACTCGCCCGTGATGAAGAAGCTCAACGAGGGCCTGATCAAGGCCGCGGGCGTGCGGGTGCTGTACGGCTACTACTTCGGCACGCGCGAACTCACGGCGAACAAGGCCGTGTACCAGCCGTCCGACCTGTCAGGCGTGAAGATCCGCGCCATTCCGTTCCCGATCTACACGACGGCCGTGCAGGGCCTGGGCGCGGTGCCGGTGCCCGTGGACTGGAGCGAAGTGCCCACCGCCCTGGCCACCGGCGTCGTGAGCGGGCAGGAGAACCCCGTCAACGTGGTGCTGTCGTCCAAGCTGTACGAGTCGCAGTCGTACCTCATGCTCACCGGCCACGTGATGAATGCCCAGCTCGTGGTGATGAACGAGAAGGTCTGGGACGGCCTCTCGCCGCAGTTGCAGGCCGCCGTGTCGAAGGCGGCCGAAGAGGTTCGCCAGCGCGCCACGAAGATGGTGCGCCAGTCCGAGGACGAGGAGACCGCCAAGCTGAAGGCGCTGAAGATGACGGTCATCGGCCCGGACAACGGCCTGAAGCTCGCGGCCTTCAAGACCTCGGTGCAAAAGGCCGTGAGCGAAAAGTTCGACGCGAAGTACGGCGAGCTGTACAAGGAAATCGCGGCCATCAAGTGAAGCGGCCGCGAGGACTCTTCGCATGAACGACCCTGCCTCGGCGCCGGCCGGTGCGCTGGCCCGAGTTTGCCGCTGGCTCGAGCTGCTGGCGATGCTGCTGCTGGCCCTGATGACGGCCTTCCTCGCGGTGCAGGCGGCCGCGCGCAACCTGCTCGCGATGGGACTGCCCTGGGCCGAGGAGCTCGCGCGCTACGCCGGTCTCGGTGTCGTCTACCTGGCGGTGCCTTTGCTGCTGCTGCACGACAGGCACATCAAGGTGGACGTGCTGCTGCACAAGGTGCGCGGCAGTGCAGCCCGCGCTCTGCACGTGACCAACGAGCTGATCGTGCTCGCGTTCGCGGCGCTGATGCTCTGGGGCGGCTGGCAGTTCCTGCGGCGCGCCTCGCAGTTCAGCACCGCGGCGCTGGGCATTCCGAACTGGCTGTACTACCTGCCGGCAGCGGTGGGGATGCTGCTGTTCGCGCTGGTGGCCGTGCAGCGCGTGGTCCGAGCCCTCGCGCGACCGCATGCCGGAGGCGCCGCGCCGTGATGAGTCTGTCGGTGCTCGTCATCTTCCTGGTCACGATGATGATGGGCGTGCCGATCGCCGTGGCCATGGGCTTCGCCTCGGCCGTCGTGATCGGCTTCAATGAGCTGCCGCTGGCCGTGCTCGCGCAGCGCAGCATCAACGCGCTCGACTCCGTGCCACTGCTCGCGGTGCCGATGTTCATCCTGGCTGCGGCGCTGTTCAGCGCGTCGGGCATCACCAGGCACCTGTTCGTGCTCATCCGGCTGCTGGTCGGTGGCATTCGCGGTGGGCTCGGCCACGTGACGGTGCTGGCCAACCTGGTGTTCTCCGGCATCTCGGGCGCGGCTCTGGCCGACATCGGCGCCCTGGGCGGCACGCAGATCCGGCTGATGCGCGAGCAGGGCTACCGCGACGAGTTCGCCGCCGGCATCACGATGGCGGCGGCCACCATCGGGCCGATCTTTCCGCCGAGCATTCCGCTGATCATCTTTGCCGCGGCCGCCGAGGTCAGCGCAGTCAAGGTGCTGCTGGCCGGCGCGATACCGGCGCTCGTGATCGCTGCGATCCTGATGCTGCAGATCGGCGTGATGGCGCGGCGCCAGAACCTGCCGCGGGACACCCGCCTGAGCGACGATCCCACGCTGGCTCGCGCCTTTCTCAAGGCATTTCCGGCCCTGCTCGCGCCGGTGATCCTGATCGGCGGGCTGGTCAGCGGCCTGTTCGGTCCGACCGAGGTCGCCGCCGTCACGGTGATCTACGCCCTGTTCCTCGGGCTGCTCGTGTACCGCGAACTGAACTGGGCCAAGCTCGTCGCTGCCGCGCGCGAGACGGTGCACTCGACCGCGAGCGTCCTGTTCATCGTCGGCTCCGCAGCGCTGTTCGCGTGGGTGCTCACGATCGATCAGGTGCCGATGCACGTGAGCGAATTCATGCTGAGGCTCACGCACGACAAGTGGCTGCTGCTGATCATCGTCAACGCCATCCTGCTCGTGGTGGGCATGTTCATGGAGTCGATCGCAGCCATCCTGGTGCTGGCGCCCATCTTCACGCCCGCGCTGTCGGCCGCGGGCGTGGACCCGGTGCAGCTCGCGGTCGTCGTGGTGCTCAACCTGATGATCGGCCTGCTCACCCCGCCCGTGGGCATGAGCCTGTACATGGTGGCGCAGGTGGCGCGCCTGCCCTTCCATCGCGTGGTGGCCGGCGCGCTGCCCTTTCTGTGGCCGCTGGTGGCCGCCCTCCTGATCGTGACCTTCGTGCCCGCGCTGAGCACGTGGCTTCCCAATCTGATCGTCAAGTGAGCACAGATGAGTCGTTTCTTCGGTGAGATCCGCCAGGTGGCCTACATCGTGCCCGACATCGAGGCCGCGATGGCGCACTGGGCCCAGGTGATGGGCGTGGGCCCGTGGTACTACAACCCGAGGGTGCCGATCCGCAACTACCACTATCGCGGCGAGCGCCACGAGCCCCACAACTCGGTGGCGCTCGCCAACGCCGGCGCGCTGCAGATCGAACTGGTGCAGCCGCGCGACGAGGTGCCGTCGATGTACCGCGACTTCACCCGCGCGGGCCATCGCGGCGTGCAGCATGTAGCCTACTGGACCGAGCGCTACGACGAGGACCTGGCGCGGGCGCAGGCGGCGGGCTTCGTCGTGTGCATGGGTGGCGAGGTGGGAGAGAACGGCCGCTTCGTCTATTTCGAGGACAGCTCGGGCATGCCGGGCACGACGATCGAGCTGTCGGAAGTGGCCGGCCCGAAAGGACGGCTGTTCAGGATGATCCGCGAGGCCGCCCAGGGGTGGGACGGCGCGGACCCGGTGCGGCCCTTCCCCGACCTGGGCACGCTGTGAACGACACGCTGCAGGCAACGTACGTGATCGAGACGCCGCTCGATCCGCGCGCGGTCGCCGACGTGCTGGCCGGCGAGCAGAGCAGCGGGACCTTCGTGCGCGTCGCCGGCGAAAGCGATGCGCTTCGCGAGCGCAGCCGCGCGACGGTCGACGCTGTCGACGAACTCGAGCCGCTGGCCGCGCCGAGCCTGCCCAGCGCCTGGCTGCGGCGCCACCATGCGCACGGACCCTGGCGGCGAGCGCGCGTGACGGTGTCGTTCCCTCTGGCCAACATCGGCCGCAACCTTGCCGCGCTGGCGGCCACCGTGGCAGGCAACCTGTACGACCTGGGCGAGACCACCGGACTGCGGCTGCAGCATCTTCGCCTGCCGAAGGCGTTTCGCGACCGCTTCGAGCGGCCGCGCCAGGGCGTGGCCGGCACGCGCGCGCTCAGCGGCGTGGCCACCGGTCCGCTGGTGGGCACGATCATCAAGCCCAACGTGGGCTTGTCGGCCGACGAGACGGCGACGCTGGTCGCCGACCTGTGCCGCGCGGGCATCGACTTCATCAAGGACGACGAGTGCTGCGCCGACCCGGAGCATGCGCCGGTGGCCGATCGCATCCGCACGGTGATGGCCGCCGTGCGGCGACATCGCGACGAGACCGGGCGGCAGGTGATGGTGGCCTTCCACATCAGCGACGAGCACGATGCGATGGTGCGCCACGCCGAGCTCGTGCAGCGCGAAGGCGGCACCTGCGTGATGGTGAGCCTGAACTGGATCGGACTGTCGTCGCTGCAGGCGCTGCGCCGGCACACCGACCTGGCCATCCACGGCCACCGCAACGGCTACGGCATGTGGTCGCGCCATGCCGCGCTCGGCATGGACTTCCAGCCCTATGCCGCCCTGTGGCGGCTGGCGGGCGTGGACCACATGCACGTGCACGGACTGGCCGGCAAGTTCGCGCAGGAGGACGACGAGGTTGTCGCGTCGGCGCGCGACTGCCTGACGCCGCTGTGCTCCGCCGAGGACACGCACGACATCGTGATGCCCGCGTTCTCGTCGGGACAGTGGGCAGGCACGCTGGCGGCGACGCTGGACGCGGTGCCCAGCGCCGACCTGATGTTCATGTGCGGTGGCGGCATCCTGGCGCATCCGATGGGACCGGCGGCCGGCGTGACGAGCGTGCGCCAGGCCTGGACCGCGTGGCAACAGGGCCGCAGCGCGAGCGAGGCCGCCGCTACTCAGCCCGAGCTGCGCGCCGCGCTCGACTTCTTCGGGCGCCCTCGCGCTTGACTGCCGTGCCGCTTCGCTACGCGTGGTACGGCGACGATTTCACGGGCGCGTCCGACACCCTGGCCACGCTCGCCGCTGCGGGTCGCCGCGCGCTGCTGTTCCTGCACGCGCCCGCACCCGAGCATCTCGCCGCCGCCGGTCCGCTGGATGCGTTGGGCATTGCCGGCACGGCGCGCGCGCTGGGACCCGACGCGATGCAGGCCGAGCTGGCGCCGGTCGCCCGGTGCTTTGCCGCACTGGCGCCCGCCATCACGCACTACAAATGCTGCTCGACCTTCGACAGCGCAGCGACCGTGGGCAACCTGGCAATCGGCTGCGCGGCCCTGCGCCGGCCCGAGCAGGAGCCTGTGCTCCATGTGCTCGGCGGCCAGCCATCGCTCGGCCGGTTCTGCGCCTTCGGCGAGCTCTACGCGACCGCGCAGCCGGGCGGCGAGGTTCACCGGATCGACCGCCATCCGACGATGAGCCGGCACCCGGTCACGCCGATGCACGAGGCCGATCTGCGCCGTCATCTGGGCGCTCTCGGCGTGCCCCGTGTCGGGCTCGTCGACCTGCGCGCGATGGATGCCGGCGCCACCGATCCGGGTCGCTTCGATGCGGCCGTGCACCAGGCACTGGCGAGCGATCCCGACGCGCTTCTGTTCGATGCGACCCGCGAGCACAACCTTCGAACGGTCGGCGCCTGGATGTGGCGGCGCGCGGCCAGGCGGCCGCAACTGTGGCTGGGAGCGAGCGGCGTGACGCAGGCGGCATTGGCGCACTGGCCCGTTGCGCCCGCCAGCACAACCGACGTCCCACCGGTGAAAGCGGCCGCCTCGCCGGTGTTCCTGCTGGTGGGCAGCCGGTCCCCTGTCACCGCCGACCAGGTGCAAAGGGTGCGAGGCCGGTATGCCGAAGTGCCGATCGATCCACCCGCTCTCCTGGCCGATCCTTCCGCATGCGACGCCCTTGCGCGACGCTGCGCGGCAGTGCTGGGCAGCGGTCAGTCCGTGCTGGCGCGCACGATCGCTCCCGGCCCCGACAGCCCGCCGCCGCTGGCAGTAGCGCACCTGTGCTCGAATCTGCTCGCGCAAGTCCTGGCGCTCTGCCCGCATGTTCGCCGTGTCGGCGTAGCCGGTGGAGACACGTCGAGCGTGGCGCTTCGCTCGCTCGGTGCCTGGGCCCTGGCCTGGGCTGGCACGCTGGCACCGGGCGTGGCCCTGACCCGTCTTCACGCGCAGGAACCGGCGCTCGACGGCATGGAGCTGATGCTCAAGGGCGGGCAGATGGGCGAGCCCGACCTCTTCGAGCGCCTGCTGAGCGGCGTCCCCTGACGCCCCGGCGAAGCCATCGACCGCGCGGCGCGCCTCGATGGACCCGCCCGGTCGCGCCTGTCTGCAGCGTCACATGCCGGGAGGCGCCGACGTGACGATGTCCAGATGCGTCGCGATGTCCGTGCCCCGATCGACGTTCACGCCGCCGTGCCTCAGCGCACGCGCGGCTCGAGCCCCGCGGGCCCACGCTCGCGAAGCGTTGCAACGATGGCGGCGAGCCGCTGACGCTGCTGCGCATCGCGAGCAGGACTGCAGAGCACCCGCACGAACCAATGCTCCGGCGGCATCGCGGGGGGCTGGCCGCTGCGGCGGCCTTCGAGTGCAGCCTTCATCGCGTGCAGCTTCAGCTCGCGTCGCGCACCCTCGCATTCGGGAGGAGAGGGAAGGTTCAGCGCGAGTTCGAGTTGCAGCAGCGAGTCGTCGATGCAGGCGGCATCGTCTTGCGCGGCGACAGCGGGATCGGATTCGGACAACCCGGCGCGTTGGCGCAGGGCAGCTTCCCAGGGTGCGGGCAAGATGGGCAGTGCGAGCCACCGTGGTTCGAGTCCCGCCTTTGCCTCCGGAGCGGCATCGTCGCGCTGCAGCGAATCGCACAGTTCCAGCTTGGCGCTGAGCGCGTCGCAGATGTCGTGCCAGCCGCGCTGTTCGCTGCGTTGAAGCCACTGCCTCGCCGCATCGCACGCACGCCGAAAACGCCCGTCGAGCGCAGCCGCCTGAGCGCGCGGTGCGGGCCCGCAGCGCTGCCAGGCCGTCTCGGCCTCGATGAGGGTGCGCTTCAAGACGGCCGGCGTCGCGTCGGCGAGGCCCTCGAGGCGTTCGATCCATGCCGTGCGTTCGGCGGCATGTTCCCTGAGCTGGGCGTCATGGGCATCGCGCGCGGCATCGCGGGCGCTGAAGACGGCGTCGATGGCCCCCTTGAACTGCGACCAGAGTGCGGCCTCGTCGCCGCGGGCCAATGGCAGCGACTTCGCGTGCCGTTGCCATTCGGCCTGCAGCGCACGGACGTCGTCCATCAGATGTCGCACCGGACCGGGTGTCGCCGCCTCGGCGCCGAGCGCCAGTGCGCGCGCGACCAGCGCCTCGCGTTCGGTCCGTGCGATTCGGCGTGCCTCCTGCAGCGGCCCTTCGAGCCGCTGCACTGCGGCGCTCATGCGCTCGGCCAACGCCTCGCGTGACTTGCGAGGCACGGTGTGCTCGAGTGGGCCGAGCCTGCGCCACTGCACGTGGAAATGTTCCAGCGCTGCAGCCAGCGAACGGAAGTCCACCGTCGCCGCCGCGCCATCGCGGCCTGCATCGTCCTGGACACCGCCTTGCGCATCGGCTTGCGCAGCGATCCGGGGATCGCCGGATCGCCTGGACATTGCCCCGCACATCGCCACCGGCATCGCCGTGCGCAATGCCCTCGGGATCGCCGTGCACATCGCCCTCCGCATCGCCGTGCACATCGCCCCGGACATTCCCAGGCACATCCTTCTGCAGGTCACCCTGCATATCGCCCAGCGCATCGTTCTCTGCATCGCCCTGCAGATCACCCAGCGCGGCAGCAAGTGCAGTGCCGAGCGGATCATCTCCCGAATCGACGTGCGAATCGGTGCCCGCCACGACGGCACCGTCGTGGGCTCCGCCGGCCGCATCGCCACCGGCGCCCGCGCCGGGCAGCGGGACCGCATCGAGTTCGTCAATGAGTTGTCGCCGCGCCGCCAGGTTCTGCTCGCGCGCGCTGCGCTGCGCCGCCAGGTGGGCCGCGACGGGCTCGTACGCGGCCTTGAGCGCGGCATCGAACCGCTGCCACAGCGCACGGCTGGTGGCACCGCCTGTCCGGTCGAGTTCCTTCCATCGAAGGCGCAACTCGTCGATGAGCTCGGCGCGCTGCCTGATCGACAGCTTCGCCAAGCCGGCATCGACCTCACCGCGCGTGACAGCGGCAAGCGCCTCGGCCTGCAAGGTCAGGTCGTCGCGCGCCCGCCCGCCGGACCAGTGCTGCCAGCCCTTGAGCTGCGCATACTGCGCCTGGACCGCAGCGACACGCGAACGAAGGCCTTCGGCCGCCGTGCCGCGCTGCAGTAGTTCGTCGACATGGATCAGATGCTTGTGCGCGACGGCCAATTGACCCGCCGCAAGCGCCGCCTCGGCCTCATCGAGCGCGGACACCAAGGCTTGCGAAATCTCCTGACGCACGACGCGCTGTTGCTCGCGCGCCTGCTCGCGCCGCTGCGCATGGCGCGCTTGCTGGCCGGTCTCGCGCATTCGCTGCCACTGTTCGACGCGCGCGGTCAGCAGGTCGTTCAGCCTGGAATCGCTCAGCGGGGCGAGCTGCCGCCACTGCTGCAACGGTCCAGGCTCGCCGTGCGCCGGGCCAGCCTGCGCATCGGAGAGGGTTTCATCGGACTGCGCGGTGGTGTCCGTGCTCGACGGTTCGCTCAGCAGCTTTTCGAGCACCTCGATGCGCGCATCGAGTTCGGCGGCCTCGGCCACGGCACGATGGACAGCGGTGGCGTCATGGCCGTCGGGCGCGGCAGATGCCGCACCCTGGGCCACAGCCACGGCAGCAGCCAGGGCAGAGCGATCCTGAACGCCCGCGGCGGCGTCGGCGCACACCTGGCGCAGGCGCACGAGCACCTCGCGTGATTCGGCATTCCACCGCTCGATTGCCAGTGCGCGATCCGAGCGCTCGCGAGCCAGAGCCGCCAGCTGCGCGCTCAGGTCCGCGAACTCGGCACACTGCACGGCATCGGCCATGCCGGCGTCGAGCGCCTGCCACGCGCGGTCCAGTTCGACCACACGGTTGACCGGCAGCATCGGCTCGCGCAGCAGCGCCCTGCCCGTCTCGATCAGCCGCGCTGCCTGTTCACGGACCTGGCGCTGCGAGAGCAGCGCGCCATGACGCTGCTTGGCCAGACGATGGACTCGGCGGTCGTGGCTTCGAAACTCGCGCTCCGCCTGCTTGAGAGAGACTTCGCCGGACAGCGCACTCACCGCCGAAAGCTTGATGTCCAGCGGCGCCTTCGCACGCGCCAGCGATAGCAACGCGTCGTCGTCGCCACGCGCCGCCTCGAGCCGCGCGGACCAGTCGATCGTCGGGGATGCGGGCGCCGCGGTCGGGGGGACTGCGGCGGCTGCGGCGCCGGCGCGGCCGACAGGTTTCGACGTTTGAGGGGCGGGCCCCTTCTTCTTGAGGATCCAGCCAAGCATGGTGAGACTCGGGACACCCGATTTGGGACAGAGCGCCTATTGTGAGGCAGGCCCCGAGGCGGCGACATGCCGGCCCGCTGCCATGGCGCACGAACGGCGGCGCCGGATGCGCTCTCGGCCCAGCGCAGTGGGGCGACCGGACCACGCATCGCACTCGCGCCGAGGTGAATCAGGTCGATGACATGGACTGCGCGGCGCGTCGGCTCGCGGTCACCTCGGGTAGACCTCGATGCTGCGCGCCACCGAGTCGGCCACGTGTTCCTTCGTGATGACGCCGATGATGTCGCCTGCGCGCGGCACCCCATGACCATGGACCACGACCGCCATCGTCGCGTGCCGGCGCCACATGCGGTTGATCACCTCGGAGATGACGTCGTCCTCGCGCACGATGGTGAATTCGCGGCTTGCGATCTCGCGCATCGTGACGCCCGATTCAGACCGCTCGGATGCCTGCCTCAATGCCATGTTGATCCGCAGCACGCCGACGATCCGGTGGCCGTCGACGATGGCGACATGGCGCATCCGCCGTTCATTGTCGAAGCGTGCGAGGAAGCTGTCGAACGTCATCGCGGCGGGCGCGAGCACGACGTCGGACGCCATCACCTCCTTGGCCCGCCGCACCAGGAAGAGGTTGGCGTGCAGCGCCTTGGGCACGACATGGCCATGACGCAGCAGCTTGGAGGTGTAGATGCTCTCGCGCGAGAGCAGCCGCCGGATCCCGATGCTGAACGCGACGGCCACGATCATCGGCAAGACGATGTTGTAGTCCAGTGTCATCTCGAAGATCATCGCCACGGCGGTCATGGCAGCGCCCGTGCTGCCGCCGACCATTGCACCCATGCCCACCATTGCGAACGAGGGTATGTTGGTCGCCAGCGGGACGTGCAGTGCGGACAGCAGTCCCGCGAACCCGGCGCCGAGGGCCGCGCCCATGAACAGCGAAGGCGAGAAGATCCCGCCCGACGAGCCCGAGCCGATGCTGAACGTGGTGGCGAGCAATTTGGCGAAGAACAGGACACCGAACAACGCCGGCGCAGTCAGCTGGCCGAGCAGGATCGCCTGCACCGTCGCGTAGCCGACCCCTTCGACGAAGTAGTGTCCATAACCCTGCTGAAGCAAGTACATGAGCAAGCCGACGAGCAGCATGCCCGCCACGTGGCGCACATAGGGCCCCTTGATCCTCTCGAACCCGTCCTCGACGACATGCAGTCCGCGGATGAATGCCGCCGCGGCGACGCCGGTCATGACGCCGAGCAGGGCGTACAGGCACAGCACGAGCGCGGAATCCATGCCCGCGCTCAAGGTGGTCAATGGTGGGACGTCGAAGGCCGGCCGTTCGCCGAAGAACAGGCGACCGATGAATGTCGCGGTCCCGGTGGCCAGCGCCAGCGGCAGGAAGGTGCTGACGCTGACCTCGGGCATCATCAGCTCGATGGCGAACATCACGCCGCCGATCGGCGTGTTGAACGTGGCCGCGATGCCCGCGCCGGCGCCGGCCGCCACGAGCGTGATTCGTTGCCCCGGCGCCATCGTCACGACCTGGCCCAGTGTCGAGCCGAGCGCGGATCCGATCTGAATGATCGGACCCTCGCGGCCCACCGCGGCGCCGCTGCCGATCGCGACCGCCGATGCGAGCGACTTCACCACCGCGACCACCGGCCTGATCACGCCGCCCTTGTAGTAGATCGCGTCCATGACTTCGGGCACGCCGTGGCCGCGAGCTTCCGGCGCGAACTTCGTGACCAGGAACGTCACCACCACGCCGCCGACGGCCGGGACGAGAATGACCAGCGCGCCCCAGGGACTGGGCGGCGTGAAGACGTTGGCGTCGTATTGCGACGCCCAGCGACCGAGAAAGAGCGCGTTGTGGATCAGACCGATCAGCCCGCGGAAACCCACGGCGCCGAATCCCGTCACGATGCCCACGATGACCGCGAACAGCGAAAGGCGAATCAGACCGATCTGGTGCTGATCGTCCTCTGGCGCCTCCGTGTGCGGACCGCCCAAAGTGTCTGGCACCGCGCCTGACTCGCGCCCGGCGCGTGACTGGTCGGACGATGGAATCGGACCAGACGGGGTCGCCATGGAGGAGCTTGTTGGTAGGGCCATGCATCCGAAGCCGAGATGTCCTGAACGCAGGAGGGCCAGGCAGCGCCTCGGTTTCGTGCCGGGATGATACAAGCCGCCTTCCGCACGGCGTGGAGCGACCACGTCACGCTAAAGACCAATCCGATGAGCCACGGACTCGCGCCACGTGCCTGCACCTCGCGCTCAGGCCGTGGGCTCGGCGACATCGCGACGTCAATGCAGGCGACCGCGCGCTTGATTCGCCCTCAGGCATGAAGCTCGGTCCGGCGCGCCTCGGGCGCGATGTCCAGATGGTCCAGGTCGGGCCTTCGCCATGGATCGACGTGCGTCATCAGGTTGAGGACGCGATGGCGCTGCATCACCCGGCTGCGCGCCTCGACCGCGATGTCGTGCCCTGCCTCCACGCTCAGCGCGGCGTCGACTTCGATGTGCGCGTCGACCACGATCAGGTCGCCCATCTTGCGCGTCCGGATGTCGTGCACGCCGTGGATGCCCGGCGTGTCCTCCAGCGTCTTGCGGATTGCGGCCACTTCCTCGTCGTCGATCGCCCGGTCCATCAGGTCGTGAAGAGCTTCCCAACCGAAGCCCCACCCCATCCGGCCCACCATGAAGCCGACGATCGCCGCGGCGATCGGATCCAGGATCGGATAGCCGGCCAGATTGCCGATGATGCCGATCCCGACCACCAGCGAAGACGCCGCGTCGGAGCGCGCATGCCATGCATTGGCGACCAGCATGCTCGACTTGACCCGCTTGGCCACCGCGAGCATGTACCGGAAGAGCGATTCCTTGGCGACCAATGCGCCGGCTGCCACCCACAGGGCAACGACATGGACCTGCTGCACGGCGCCGGGGTTCTCCAGCTTGAGGAAGGCCGACCAGAGCATGCCCGCGCCGACCGCCAGCAGCAGCGCGCCCAACGCGAGTGAAGCTGCCGTCTCGAAACGATGGTGCCCGTAGGGATGCCCTGTGTCGGCATCCTTCTGGCTGTGGTGACTGGCGACCAGGACGACGAAGTCGGCGACGAGGTCGGACAGCGAATGGATGCCATCGGCCACCAGTCCTTGCGACTTCGCAGCGATCCCCGCGGCGATCTGGGTGGACGTCAGCATGAGATTCACGCCGACGCTGACCCAGGTGCTTCTGCTCGCGGCGGCCGCCCGTTCGGCGGGACTGTGCAGCGGGTCGTCACTGTCGTCGGGCAGGTTGAGGAATTGCATCGGGTCTCTGCGGCAGCCCATGGCGGCCGACGTCGGTTGTCTTGGCCCGGTCGAGCTTAGTGGAGTCGCCTGTCCCGGCTGCTTAACGCAGGTCAGCCGGCAGCCATGAATCGTGTCGAAACGCGTCGCGGATCAAAATGCGCGACGCGCCAGACCGGTCGGACAAGGCGGACCCATGGAACTGCGGGCGCCTGCATGGGGCGCGATCACCCCGGCGAGTTCGAGGCGCCAGTTCGCGTTTTTCCGAATCTTGACTGCGGTCAACGGCGGCGCGCCGGCAGACCGGCGATAGTCGCTCGCACATGAGCAGACAGACAAGCATGGCCTGGTCACATGCGCCCCGCCGAGGCACATGGCGACTCGCACCGGCGCGCCCGCACGCGCCGGTGCCGCACGTCTTGCACGACCAAGGCCCGAAGCGCGCATGAACCCCGGAACTTCACGCATGCCGCCGGCAGCTTGGCGCGCGCAGCCCACGTCGGGCTGGAGGGACTTCCTGCCGGCGGCCATGCCCGTCGACGCAGGCGAGCGCTGGCGGGCCAGCGTCGGCGCGCTGGTCGGCATCCTGGTCACCGCGCTGCTCTGCCGCCCGCTGTCGGCGGCCGCCTTGTCGCCGTGGCTCGTGGCGCCCATCGGCGCGAGCGCTGTCCTGGTGTTCGCCGCCCCCGCCAGCCCCTTCGCGCATCCGTGGTCCGTCGTGGCGGGGAACACGTTCTCGGCGCTCGTCGGCATCGCGTGCGTGCAAGCCTTCGGCAGCGCGCCATGGGTTCCTGCCCTCGGCGTCGGGCTGGCGATCGCCGTGATGTTCGCAACGCGCTGCCTGCATCCGCCGGGCGGCGCATGCGCGCTGTTCGTGACCCTCGGCGCCATCGCGGATGTCCACTTCGCGTTCTATCCGGTGCTTCTGAACTCCGCGCTGCTGGTCGCCACCGGCATCGTCTACAACCGGATCACCGGGCGTCGCTACCCTCAGCGCGTGGTCGTTGCAGCGACGATCGACCACACACGGCGCCGTTCGTTCACCGATGCCGACCTGGATGCCGTGCTCGCGCGCTACAACCAGGTGCTCGACGTCAGCCGCGAAGATCTGCATGCCTTGCTGGAACAGGCGCAGATGCAGGCCTGGCGGCGCCGCTCGGGCCAGATGCGCTGCGCCGAGGTGATGTCGGCTTCACCTGTCGCGGTGAACTTCGGCACGCCGCTGCAAGAAGCTTGGTCGCTGCTTCACCTGCACCGGATCAAGGCCCTGCCGGTCGTCGACCGCGCCCGTCGCCTGATCGGCATCGTCACGCTGGCCGACTTCATGCGCGAGGCGAAGGTGCAGGTGCATGCAGGTTGGCTCCCGCGCCTGCGTACACTGATCCACCCCACGCCGACCAGTCACAGCAACAAGCCCGAGACCATCGGGCAGATCATGGCGCGCCAGGTGCGCGTGGTCAGTGACGACCGGCCCATCGGTGATCTGCTGCCGTTGTTCGCGACCACAGGACACCATCACGTCCCCGTTGTCGATGCGGAACGGCGTCTGGTGGGCATCATCACGCAATCGGACGTGGTGAGGGCGCTCGCAAGGGCCGACTGATGCGGCCAGGATCTGCTATAGTGCGCCGAGTGGTTATGCACAAGGCCTTCGTCCAGGTCAGTTCTGCCTCCTGTCCGGTTCCGCGACAGGTTCTGTCTGAATTTCCCCTTTGGTGATCTTGCGTGTCTCTACCACGCGTCAGCATGTGCTGCGCGTTCATTCATCCATCCCCAAAAGGAAATTTCATGTCTTCCAGCAACAACTCCGAAACCGGCATCGTCAAGTGGTTCAACGACAGCAAGGGCTTCGGCTTCATCACGCCGGAACAGGGCGGCAAGGACCTCTTCGCGCATTTCAAGGAAATCCGCGGCGAGGGGTTCAAGAGCCTCAGCGAAGGACAGCGCGTCCAGTTCGAGATCACGCAAGGCCAGAAGGGCCCGCAGGCATCGAACATCCGCGTGATCTGATCGCACACTGATCCACGAAAGCCGCGGTTCGCCGCGGCTTTTTTGTGCGCGCGCGTTGGCGCGATGTGCCGGGCGACGTGGCATCCGCATGGTCGATCATGAGCGCACCAGCAGCGATGTCGTGTCTTTCCACGGCTTGTCCGCTCTGGGAATCAGGCCGGTGACATTCCGTGGCGACGTTTCGCGTCGTCCGGTAGACAACATCGACGGGTTCTTCTGCGAACTGCTCGCCACGTCCTACCGGGCCAGGGGCTGCGCGGGCATGGTGATCGACGGCGGCGTGCGCGATCGCAAGGAACTGCGGGCGATGCGCTTCCCGGTGCGGCCTTCTGCTGGAGAGCGACATGCTGACCGCAATCTCGCCGCACCAGCTCCGCTATGAAATCCGCGACGGCAGCCTGATCGTCCTCGATTTTTCGCTGGACCGCACACGCCGCGACATCGGCCTGACGCAGCGGCTGGGCGCGTTTGCCTCGCCGGGGGCGCGTGCCCTGATGGACGAGATCAAAGCCGTCGTGGCGCGTTCGCCGGATTTCCGGGCCCGGACATCCCACGGCCGCGGCGGCAATGCCCACCGCACCAGGTGAGTTCCGTCGGCACGTTCAGTCAAACGGCACATGGAGAACGACGGCCCCGGGGGTGACCCATACGTGAGAGGCGGCACGCCCTTCGGCCTGCGCGTCACTGCGCCGATAGAAATAGTCCGCGAACCCATACCCGAGAACTGCACCGCCCACCGTGTCCGACAGCCAATGCTTTCGCCCCACGACACGCGCGGCGCTGGTGAGGGCGGCTGCGCCATAGAGCCAGGGGGCGTCGTAGTGCCTGGCGTATGGCGTGGCCACAGCCCATGCCAGCGCCGAGTGAATCGACGGGAACGAGCTCTGCGTGTGGCTGGTGTGGCCGAAGTTCGCCGCACCGAGGTTGGCCTGCGGCCGCGCCCTGTCCACCACTACCTTGATGAGTTCGGCGCTGGCGGCGGCGCCGATGCCGGCACCGACGGCGTCGAAGCCCACGTCCCCGAGCGCGCTGCCTCGCTGAATGATCCATGACAGCCCCGCCGCCGCGAAGCCGGCGAACGGCAACACCTCACCCACATGGACAAGCGCATTGGACGACGGATTGCCGCCATGGTGTTGCGCGTAGTCATCCAGCGTATGGTCGAGCAACGCGGACAATGCGACGAGACCCGCGCCGACCATCGCGCGGTTCATGGCGCTGCCCTCGGACGCCGACAGCGAAGAGGCCCATCGGCTGCCCGCATCGTCGACCGCGCCGTCAAGGTTCATGCTCAGCCGGGCACCGATGCGAGCCTGGGTTCGCACGCCGCTGGGCGTGGCCATGCGGAACAGGTCGAGCTCCGGCCTCAGCGTCGACGCGCCCCAGGCGACGTCTTGTCGCGCTGAGATGCCGATCAGGTGGCCCGAGAACTGCGGATCATCGACGAGCGCACTGTAGGTGCCCACGCGTGAGCCGACACTCCCGAAATGAACTCGCCATGAACGGCCGCGGGCGACGTCCAGCCAGCCAAGCGTCAGCAATCGCGAGTCGGGTCCGACGCTCGCACCGATCCATCGCCCTGCGCTGGCATAGCCTTGCGGATACGCGTAATTGCGATAGGCGCAGTCTTTCAATGGCCGATGCCCGATGGGAGAGCGACAGCCGGTCTCGGCATATTCCGCAAAGAAGCGACTGTCGCCATCGGCCGACCAGAACTCCACGCCGTAGAGGTCAAGGTACTTCTTCGGAACGTGCGCCGCGACATCTTCGCCGATCCATTGTGTGTATGCGGCGCAGCGAAGTCGCGTTGGGCAGCGCATGCGCAGATCGAAGCCCGCCAGCCCGTTTTCCGGGTCACGTCCTCGCTCGTCGACAGTTTCGGCGTTGGTGTGGGCACCGATGAGCATGTCGAGGAAACTGCCCGGAGACTCGGGTCGTCCGCGCCCTCCCCACTGGGCCATCTTGGTGAGACCGATCTCCACATGGGAGAAGGGGCGCAGCGTGACGCGGCCACCGAACAGAAACGGATTTGCCGGTTGGGTCACGTCTTCGGTTTGCGCCACGAAGACATCGAAATTCCATGGCCCGAGCCATGCGAGCCAAGGTGACGCGGAGGTCGATGCCGAAGCGCGCTGAATGCCGACGCCGTTGAATGCCGGCGCGTTGTTGCTCAATCCCAGGGCGCTTTGCCAACCCGGGCTCCACCAATTGCGGTGCGACCACGCTTGCAGCTGAATGCCGAACGCTTCAGTGGCCACCGCACTGTCGTCGAGGCGAAACTGCGTGCCCGCCTGGTCGACCTTGGCTCGCGATTCGATGCGCCCCCCGATCTGCATGGCCACCCAGGGCTCATCGAGGACGCTGCTGCGCACGGCCAGCGAACTGCCGGGCGTCGCGTCGTCGCCGAAGCCGGGCAGTCCTTCCGCGCGTCCGCGCAGGGTCACTTCGAGGCCGCTGGCCTCATGCGCGCGCAATTCATGCCTGACTCGCGCGCGTGCGGCATCCAGTGCCAACGGCAGTTCGGCCGGCAACGCATCGACGGCGCGCTCCACCGCAGCATGCGGCAACGGCCACTGGGTCGTCGTCAGATCGAGCCCCGCGTCATCGACGAGCAGTTCGATGGCATGGCGTCCTGCATCGCTCGGGGTCCATGGGACCGACGGCTGGGCCCACGCCGCACGACAGCCCGTCGCCGCCATGAGGAGCGACAGCAGACGGATCGCCAGCATTGCGTCGGGCACGAAATCCTCCACGGACTTCTGGTAGCGGCAAAGTGCTTGCAGACCGGGCCCACGCATGCCGTGCCCGGCCTTGCCATTGACGCCGATCACTGTATGAAATTCGCGCAGTCAGGACCGCGAGCGAAACCGCTGCCATGGTGTGGTCTTCGTCTGCGGCGGTCTCGCACTCTGGCAACGTCGTGGCATGCGGCGCCAGGGCGTCGTCCAATCCACACCCACACGCGCCATGGCGCTCAACCTGCCCCGCCCCATCCAGCGACGCCTGGAACGCGGGCTTGCGCATCTGCTGCAAGCCGAGGGCGCGACGGAAGATGACTTTCTGCTCCCATCCGGCGAGCCCGCCTTGGCCTCTCCAGATTCGGTTTCCTGGAGGGTGTTCAAGAATCCGCTGACCATGTTCGTGGGCGGCGTGAGCGCGGTGGTGCTGGAGCTGGCCGAACCTCGGGTGCGAAGCGGCGTGTGGCACCACACGACGTTTCGGGAACGTCCGCTCGAGCGTTTGCGGCGCACCGGCTACGCCGCGATGATGACGGTATACGGGCCACGCTCTCGGACGGAGTCGATGATCGCTGGCATCACGAGAAGGCATGTGCGCGTGCGCGGCATCGCTCCGGACGGCCGCCCCTACAGTGCCGCCGATCCCGAGTTGCTCGACTGGGTTCAGGCCACCGCAAGCTTCGGCTTCCTCGAGGCGTACCACCTGTACGTCCGACCCGTCACGTTGCACCAGCGCGACCGCTTCTATGCCGAAGGGCAAGCCGCCGCGAAACTCTACGGAGCGGCGTCGGCGCCCGATTCGCAGAGTGCGCTCGACACGCTGTTCAACCGCATGCAGACGCAACTCGAACCGTCGGACATCATCTTCGAGTTCCTGCGAATCACGCGGGGGATGCCGGCGCTTCCAGCGCCACTTCGTCCGTTGCAAGGGTTGCTGGTCGACGCGGCTGTGGATGCGATTCCCGCGCCTTTGCGAGATCGCCTGGGATTGGGCAGGCGTTGGGCATTGACGCCGTGGCAACGAGCCTTCGTGTGCCGCGCTGGCGCCGCCGTCGACCACCTGGTCCTTCGCACCAACCCCGCAGTGCAAGCGTGCCTGCGCCTCGGTCTGGCGGAGGACTATCTCTACGGACGCAGCGTCCCGGATGTCGAAGGCTCATGACACGGCGGGCCTGGAACCATTGGCAGCCTCGTGAAAGCACGCCACACGCGCAGCAGCGCGCGCTTGCCGCGCGAGCCGAGAATCGACAAATCGGCTCGGATCGACTTTCACCTACCATGTCGGCGCACAGTCTGTCGCACATCCGGTGATCGGATTCTTGCGGCAATCCCACACTGAAGGCGGACATGAGGACATCACGATGATCAAGCTCTGCGGCATGGCCCTCTCGAACTACTACAACAAGGTCAAGCTGGCCTTGCTCGAAAAGGGCATCCCGTTCGAGGAAGAGCGGGTGGACACGGGTTCGAAGGAGGAGGCCGTGCTGTCGTGTTCGCCGCTCGGCAAGGTGCCGTTCATCCGCACGCCGCAGGGGCCGCTGTGCGAAAGCGAAGCGATCATGGGCTACCTCGAGGCGATTGCGCCCAGCCCGCCGCTGTTACCGGCAGACCCCTATGCAGCGGCCAAGGTGCGCGAACTGTCGATCTTCATCGACCTGCACCTCGAATTGGTGGCTCGCGAGCTGTACACGCAGGCATTCTTCGGCGGCACCGCGAGCGACGACACCAAGGCCAGCGTGCGCAAGCGCCTGGACAAGAACATCCCGGCGTTCAAGCGGCTGGCGAAATTTTCGCCCTACGTCGCAGGCGAGAATTTCACCCAAGCCGATTGCGCCGCGTGGGTGAGCCTGCCGCTCGTGGGCATGGCCACGCGGCTGGTCCTGGGCGAGGACCTGCTGCTGGCCAATGGCGTGGACTGGAAAGCCTACGCCGCCCTCGTCGGGCAGCGCCCGCACGCACAGAAAGTGGCGGCCGACCGCAAGCTCGCGCAGGAGGCGCTCGGCAAGCGGTGAACAGCCGTGGATGGTTCGCAGACGACCATCGCGCTGTCGTGCCGCGCTGGCATGAAGTCCGCGGGCGTCACGCCGCCGCGGCGGATTCTGCAGCAGGCGCTTCCGAGGGCAGCCACAGCACGGTGGCGGCCGTGCACAGAGACACCCCGGCGAGCACCAGCAGGAGCTTGTCGAAGCCCACGTCCTTGACCACGGGGCCCAGGAGCCACACGGCCAGCGAGCTGATGCCCAAGGATACGGCCAGGCGCACGCCCGCCACGCGCGAGCGCATGTGGTCGTCCACGTAGCGGGCGATCATCGCGTCGGTGAACGGAATCGCGCCGAAGATGAAGATCATCATTCCGAGCATGCCCGCATAGAGCCACCACCCCCGGGACTGCGACGCCAGCAGAAGCACCGGCACCTGCAGCAGCGCGATGCCCAGGTACAGCGGCTTGAGTGCCCAGCGGTCGATGAGCCGGCCCACCACCACCTGCGCCACGGAAGCCACCGCGTAGACGCTCGCCAGCAGGAGGCCCAGCGCGGCGGGGTCGCTCAGCACGCCGCGGAAGCGTTCGGTCAGCAACTGCGCGTTGCCGTTCGTCGTGATGTTGAACAGGATTCCGCCCGTGGCCGAGGCCAGGGTCATCACGGACAGAACCCGCGCGACCTGCGCGCGTGACAGGTGCACCTTTGCGCCGCCCTTGCGCTTGGAAGGCGATTCCGTTTCGGGCGGGACCAGGCGCATGAACAGGAACCCGAGGCACAGGCATGCCACCCCTGGCACCGCGAAGGCCGCACGCCAGCCGAACCACTTGACCAGCAGACCCGTCAGAGCGGCCGCCACCGCAATGCCGAGATTGCCCACCAGGCCGTTGACGCCGATCGTGGCGCCCGGCCGCGTCGCGCCTTGCAGCAGCATGGGAATGCCCACCGGATGGTAGATCGACGCGAAAGTGCCGATCAGCGTGAGTGCCGCCGCGAGTTGCCACGGCCCATGCGTGATGGAAGCCAGCAGCGACGAGACGCCCATCCCGAAGAAGAACACGATCATCATCGCCCGGCGGCCCCACAGGTCGCCGAGCCGGCCAGAGGGCAGAGACCCAAGGCCGAACATCGCGAAAGCGCCCACGCCGAAAGGCATCAAGTCTTCCCACCGGGCAAAGCCGAAGTCGGCGGCGATCGTCGCCACCGCAGTGGCAAAGATCAGCAGGAACATGTGGTCCACGGCGTGGGCCAGGTTCAGGAGGAATGTCGTGCGGCGCGCGTGCATGAGACGCAGTGTGCATCAACCTCGGCCGTGCGTCGGAACTGGCTGTCGCGGTCGATCCGACGCGAGAGTGGGTCATGCGGCCATGGCGTTGCCGCTTGACCGCCGGCCGTTCCGGTCGTCGCTCGGCGCCAGCGGCAAGTCGCCTGCGCCATGGGCAGTTTGCAGGACCGGGTGATATTCACCTCCTGGCGGGTCCTCGGCCATCTACTCTTGTGTCGCCTCCTTCCCGACAGCCACCGGAGGCGACTGATCGGAGTCACGGACATGATGCATCCACAGGATCTCGCCTTTGCAGCCCCCGGGTGGCCCGCAGCCATCTGCACCCGCTACGAAGGTCCCGAGCGCAGGTTCGCCACTTCCCTGGCATGGCAATGGCTCGTGGCGATGGTGGACGAAGTCGACTACGGCCTCGTGATGTTGAGCGAGCAGGGACTGGTTCTGCACTCCAACCGCACGGCGCGCCAGGAGCTCGATGCGTCGCACCCTCTGCGGCTCCGCAGCAGCCGCTTGACGGCATGCGACGGCAACGACGCCCTGGCATTGAACGCCGCGATCAAGGATGCGGCCGAGCGCAACCTGCGCAGACTGCTCACGCTGGGCCCCGCCGAACAACGTGTGAGCCTTTCGATCGTGCCCTTGGCGCGCCTGGGCAGTGACGAGCGCGCCGCGGTCCTGGTGATCCTCGGCAAGCGCCAGCTTTGTGCCGAGCTGGCCGTCCAGGCCTTCGCACGAAGCCACGGCCTCACGGCATCGGAAACGCGCGTCCTGGCAGCGCTTTACGAGGGCATGTCGCCCGGACGAATTGCGGAACGGCACGGCGTCGCGCTGTGCACGGTGCGCACCCAGATCGGCAGCATTCGGTTGAAGACCGGGGCCGCGAGCATCAGGGACCTGCTGCGGCAGGTGGCCACCCTGCCCCCTTTGCTCGGCGTGCTGCGGCCCGGCGGCCTGAGCAGCGCGAGCAGCAACCAAGACTTCCTGCTGAGGGCATGAGGGGTGCTCGTGCGCACCGCTACCATATTCCACGCACGCGGACTCATCGACCGGGCCGCGCGCGCGGCATGCCCATCGAACTCGCACCATCGGCCCTGGATGTCCTTTCCGAGTCGCTGCGACGACTTGCCCGGCGTGGCGTCGCCGAACGTTATCGCAAGGGGCGGCTCCTGATCGAGGAGGGGCAGATCGGCGACACGATCTACATCATCGTCGCCGGACGCCTGCGCGTCTATGCGGCGGGCACGCGCGGACGTGAACTCACCTTCGGAATCTACGGTCCTGGCGAATACGTCGGAGAAATGAGCCTGGACGGCGGCCCGCGTTCGGCCAGCGTGATGGCGATCGAAACGAGCGATTGCATCCTGATCACGCGTCGCACACTGCACGAGCACATCGCGGAGCACCCGGAGTTCTCGTTTGAGATCCTCTCGAAAGTGATTCGTCGAGCCAGGATGGCCACGCTCAACGCGCGCCAGCTCGCGTTGAACGACGCGTATGGACGGCTTGCGACCTTCCTGAATGCGTCCGCCACGGTCGAAGCCGACGGCATGCGGGTCGTCCACGATCGACTGACGCACAGGGAACTGGCACACCAGCTCGGATGCTCGCGCGAGATGGTGAGTCGCTTGATCAAGGATCTCGAGACGGGCGGCTACATCGCCATGCGAGGCGACCGCATTGCCCTTCAGAAGGCGCTTCCCGCACGGTGGTAGCGGCGACGCGCCGGCGCGACCTCACGGCGACCAGTAATAGTCGAGAAATCGATCGACATTCGGAGCCTCTGAACCCAGGGGTCCGGGGCTGCGGCGCACCGCCGGAGGCGTGTTCGTGTCGGATTGCACCCGCGGATGAAGTTGTCCGAACTGCGCCAATTCGCGCGCCGCTTGCGGCACGGCCACGCTCGTCCCGGAAAGCCGAAACCCAGCTCCGCTGCGGTTGGCGATTCCCACCACTCCCCCAAGCGAGGGACTTTCATCCGTGATGGCGAGGGCATCGGCGTTGAACGCCACCCGCAAGCCCCCGCGCGAAGGGCCGCGGGCGGCATAGCGCGCAGGCTGTCCCGTGCGCCGGACATAGCCGCCGATCATCCAGTTTTCGTTGCCGCAACCCGTTCCGATCAGCATTTCATCGCCTGCCAGTCGCGACTGATGAATGGGCACCAGAAACGGTTGATGCGAGCGCGTCGGAATGCCCAGGTTGCCATGTCCGAATGCCGCGTAGACATCGGCCTTGGGCATTTCCTTGCCGGCCGCCGGCGTCACGCGAATGCCCCACCTCCCCGGTGGCGCAGTCGGCCGCGAAGGCTCGCCAGCAGTCGGCGCGACGCGCAACAGGACATGGGAGCCGCGGCCGGGCACGTTCTGCGCAACGACGACGCAGGCAGGTGACGCGATGCCGGGCCAGACCCAGACCCCAGCACGGTCGATGGACAAATGCGCGCCAGGCGCCGTCGGACTCCACACTTCAGTGATCAATTCCTCCAGAGGAACGCGAAACCAGGCTTCGGCGTGCGTCGGGACCGCGTTGTCGAGCGGCACATGCCACGCCACTTCGGCGCCATGGCCGGATTTGAGCGAATCGAGTTCGACATGCGTCCCGTCCTCCCGTCCATTGCCCGTCGGAAACACGAGGTGCAGTTCGATGCCTCTCCGGCGAGCCTGTCTCGCCTGACTGCAAATGGCCTCCTCGGCCCAGGAGTTGCCGTCGTGCGGCCCCAGGTATTGACCATAGGCAACGGCGATCACGACACGCATGCCGCTGCACGCGTGGTCGAGGACATACTGGATACCGTCGACGATCGCGCGCTCGATCGACGGACCATACGGCGCCTGCAGCACGTTTCGGGGCAACTGCACGAAGACAATGGGCGCCTGGCCGGCCGCGTCCAGAGGTGTGTCCCGTGGCCGGCCGTAGACGAGACTCGGCGAAGGAGTGACACCTGTCAGCAGACCGAGCACATGGGCCCCGTGACTGACGCGTTGGCGCATGGGACTGTAGTCCGCCCTGGCATAGCACGCATCTTCGTCGACAGAGCCGCCGGCCATGAAGGCATTCAACTCTTCGTTCGTGAGCGAATTGCCGTAACGGAAGCCCAGCGGTGATCCGCCGGCGCCCACGAAGTCCGGATTCGGATCCTGGTCCCACAGCGCGTGCACGCGCGTCGTGAGGGACGACGCGCGAAATTCGCGGTGTGCAAATGGGCAACCGTGGTCCACGATGCCCAGCAGCAGAGTTCCCGCGCCTGGGCTGGGGCCCCGCACAACCGCCGGCGCAAGTTTGGAACGGCGCGCGATGCGCATCGCCTGGAGCGACTCTGTCAAATTGATGCGAAAAGCCGGCCGCGTACTCTCGATGAGCCGCTCGAGGGTCTCGCCGCTGACATCGGCAGTGGCGAATTGCATGCCCGCGTCGACATGCGATTCACACAGCCGGCTGCGCGGGTCGCCGGCGAAGATCGCTCGCAGCGCTGCGGGTGCAGTCGAAGCGTCTTGGCCATCCCACTGAATCTCGACGCCGAGCAGCTTCGCAGCGTCGCCTCGTCCGCCGTGATCGACGAAACCCGTCGCATCGGCGATCAAGAGATAAGGGTCGGCGGTCGAGCGATAAGGCGCGAGCCAAGCCGAAAGCGACGCAGGTTGCCATGCCATGATCTTCCCCCAAGTGCTAGCTGGCAGACGTGCACTGCTCCGGAGATTCATCGAGCCAGTCCCATTCGCTGCGCGCCCGCGCCCAGAGCAATGCAAAAAGGCGGGTTCGCTGGGTCATGTCGACCAGGATCTGTGCAGCTGCAGGAGAAGACATGCTGCTTCGTGCGTGCTGTTCTGCATCATTGGGCGACGTCACGTCCTTTGGATCGAACTCAAGGCAGGGCACCGGGCGATCCTTTGCCGCCACAGAGCATGCCTCGAGCAGTTTGCACAGCCAGAACCCGAGAATCATTCCGCCGAGCATGTCGACCGGGAAATGCAGGCCTGCGACGATCCGGTTCTCGGAAATGCGCCTTGCCAGGCGAATCAGCAGCACACAGAGATCGTTCCAGCCCGCACCTCCCTTTCTCTTCGTCAACTCCATGAGAACGCAGGCGATCAGTATCGATTCGCATGCATGTCCCATCGGATAGGTCGCATGCCCCGGCGTCTCGATCATCGGCTGGACATGCGGGCTCAGGTCCGAAGGTCGCCACCCGCCGAGCTCATGCTTGACGCGCATTTCGACGAACAGGGCGAACTGCGTCACGATCGACAAGAGGAACAGCGTGGCTGGCGTGCGATCGGGGTTGATCGGCAGGATGGACGACCAGAAAGGCAGGGTGTCGGTGGCTTGCACGAGGATCTCGGCCGCTCGATCCTCGCGTTGCGAAATGCAGTCCACCACCATGGCAAGCTCTTCTTCGAACCGCGTCATGGGCGGGTTCTTCAACTTGAACGCCTCGATGCCGGCGACGCAGATACTGCAGCTCTCGGGGCCTTCCGCAGGACTTCCGGTGATCCACGTCAGACTCAGGAGTTCCTGCAGCAGCAGGTAGGGCTTGACGGCGTGATTCCAGCGATCGAACTTGGCTTCATCTGCACTCAGGCATGCGATTGGCGGAATCTTTCGCGCCTCGATGGGCAGTTGCTGAAGTCCGTAGCGTTGAGTACTGCCATAGTCCGATATGGCTTCCATGCATGTCCGAATGGCGTAGGAAATGGTCGCATTGGGTTGCGACCCACCACCAAAGCCGCCGCCGAATCCTCCACCGAAATCCGCCACCGAATCCTCCACCGAATCCGCCACCGAGAAAGTTGAAGTTCGTGGAGAACGGGGCTGCGAACACGTTTCTCATGGCCATCTCCAATGGTTCGTCTTGCTCATTCGGGCCGCAGCCCCATGAACTGCAGGGCGTCGGCGCACCTCAAACGCACGCGGCTGTTTCGGTTCGGCGACGCCCTGTATCGGGCCAGCGTCAGGTCGGGCTCTTCTCGGATGAGTCGGTCGAAATAGGATCTGCTCTCCTCGACGCGCCCCAGTTCGAAACAGGCGGTAATCAGCACGCGCAATGTCGGCGAGTGGCTCGAATTCAGGCGAAGCGACTCCAGGCCCCATTGGATCGCCGCTTCGTGCTCGTCGTTGGCCAGATAGGCCGCGGCCAGGATGGTGTCGAAGAAATAACGCATCGGGTCGCGGGGCGAGAGGGCCTGCGCACGCAACGCCTGCGCCACGCTTTCGGCGTTTCTTCCCTGGAAGCTCGACAGCACGCTCTGGAAGAGCCAGCCGTATGGTTCGCTCGGATCGATCTGTCCGGCCCGCGCGAGCAGGGCTTCCGCCTGGCCGAGATCACCGATCAGGTGGGTGTACACGAATGCTTCCACGGCCATGCAAAGCGACGATTCAGGTTGCAGCGAAAGCGCCCGCTTCGATAGGTCGAGCGCCAGGTCACCGTCTGCGCGCGCGTTCTCGCTGATTCCCCGCAATACCCGCATCACGTGCCACTTGGCCAGCCACGCGAAGGGCAACGCGGCGCGCCGGTGGCGATCCAGCACGGAGTCCAGCGCAACACGGCTGCGATCGAATGCCTGGCGCGACGACTGATGCATCAGGTTGATCCCGCCGAGCAGCAAGGTGTAGCTCTCGAGCGTGGGCAATGGATGCGATGCGACGCGTTCGGCCTCCTTCGAAATCACCGCGAGGAGAAATGCCGATGCGACATCTGAAACGATCTCGCTCACCGGCTGCATCAGATCGGATATCGGCCCCGCAAGACGCTCGCTCCAGATGATCCGATTGCGTGCCACATCGGTGGTCTCTGCGGTCAGCATGAGGCGCTCTGCGTTCACCACGTAGCTGCCCGACAGAACGTAATCGGCGCCGAGGATCAACTTGAGGTCGATCGAGGCGGGCGACCGGTCGCGCAACACTGCCGATGAGAGCCGAGCGACTACGGACACGTCGTGGTGGCGCGAAAGGCTCGCGATCACGCCGTCGGCGATCAGATCGCCGACCGCCCGGTGGAGCTCGTCGCCCGCACGCATGCTGAAGGGGATCACCGCGACGGTCGGGCGCAGGCCCGCGGCGTAGTCGCGTTCCGGGTAGAGCACCGGGGCCTCGCCCATCTCCCCGATCCGATAGACATGGACCGGTTCGGACACGTGCTTCAGGAAGCACTTCCCCAGGTCGGTGATTCGTGCATCGACGCCGTCCGTCATGCCATCGCGCGCCGCAGCCGTGACGATCGTTTCTCCCGGGCCCGCCAGTGTCGCCACACGGGCTGCGAGATTCACGCCGGCGCCGTAGATATCAACGTCGTCCACGTACACGTCGGTCGAATGAAATGCTGCACGCAACAAGAATCGCTCACCCGACGCAAAAGGCTGGCAGTGATTCGCCATCCAGCGGTGCATGGCCATCGCGGCAGTCGCTGCATCTGCAGAGCTGCCGAACTCCACCATCAGTCCATCCCCGAGGCTCTTGACCAGGCGCCCTTTGCTGGCGGGAAGGATCAACCGAGTGACTTGATTGAGAAAGGCCTGCCACCGTTGAACGAAGCCGAGCTCGTCCGCCTGCATGAGGCTCACCGACTCGACGAGATCGACCACCAGCACGACCGATCGGTGGCGTGGCAAGGGGATCTCGTCGGCCAAGAGCTGCATGCTGAGCCTCCCGAACGGCGCCGTCTTCCTTCGTGGAGTGGATGTGACGGCGGTGACAGCGGGAGTCTAGACCTGGCGGAACCAAACGCCAATTGGCGGTCAGGAACGCTCGACGCCGCCCGGAAGGCAGGCGTCGCGGAGGTGGAAAAGGGGCGTGTCAGGCGACGGAGAGGTTCACGTCCTGTGTGGAGGCAGGCCCTTCGCCCCGAAGGGCGAGTGGCCTGCTCGTCGAACAAATGGAGCGGAGCGCGCCTTCTCCGCTGCGGACTCACTTCGACTTGCTCGAGGCGACGCGTTGCTCGCTGCGAAGTGCCGCGTAGCGTTGGGCTGCAGACTGGTAGCGCACGTCGAACGGGTCGGGAGTGGCCTCGCCGGCCTGCAGTTCGGCCATGCCGGATTCCCTCCAGGCCTGGAGATCAGCCAGAACCTCGGCGCGCGTCAGCGTCGACATCGCCGCAGGTTCGAAGGAGGGCCCCTCGCCCGCCGCATCTTCTGCGAGCACGGGCGCGGCAAACGCGATGGACATCGTCATGGCAGATGCAATTTTCAGGAAATTCATGTCAGGTCCTTCAATGATTGGCATTCGTCCAGCGCCGACGTGGCGATGGACGGTCGATTGCCTGATTGCCTTGCTCTGTGGGGCGACATCGTGCGAATCGGACGCCTCGACAATAGGGATCGGCGAACTGGCTGGCATCGTCAGGACGAAGGAAGGATCGAGCGCGATCGTCAATTCGAATGACGGACGCGATTCGCCTTATCTTTTCGGCCATCGCGTTCGGGCAGGACTCAGGCGGCACCTCGGCTGCATCCAGCTCGATGGCATCTCCAAGCCGACGCCGCGGAAGACCCGAGCGCCAGGCCACCGACCGCCAGGACGCGCACATTGACGCTCTCGTACTGGGCGGGCTGACACCTGAACCTTCGATGTCGTGCCTGGCCGCGCGTTGGGCCCGCGAGGCGCTGTATGTCATCATCGGCCGCGCGGATCCGAACGCCTTCGCCGCGTTGGGTCCGACTCGCAGAGACCAACACAAAGAAGCCTTGAGGTTTTGCCGAACGGAGACGCACGTGGCCGAAGAGCAACCTTCATTCGACGCTGCGAAATACAAGAACGCGCAGCGAGAGCAGTGGAACAAGGACGGCGCCGCATGGCGGCGTTGGAATCCCACTCTGGATCGTTGGTATGGCGAAGCGACGAACCGGATGCTGGACCTGGCGCGGATTCGGCCTGGTCAGCGTGTCCTCGACATCGCTGCCGGCGCAGGCGAACCGGCTGTCAGTGCCGCCGAACGAGTGGGCCCTGGCGGATACGTGCTGGCGACCGACATCTCCGAAGGCATCGTCGAACTTGCGCTCCAGGTCGCGCGAGAACGGGGGCTCGAACAAGTTGAGACTCGTGTCATGGACGGCGAGAAATTGGACGTCCCTGAAGCCGCCTTCGATGCAGTGCTGTGTCGGCTTGGCCTGATGTACATGCCGCACCCCGTGACGGCAGTGCGCGAATGGCGCCGTGCTCTAAAAGCAGACGGTCGGGCCGTCGTCGTGGTGTTTTCCACTCCCGATCGAAATCCTTGGGGGGCTATGCCGGCCTCCATCATTCGACGGCGCGCACAGCGCCCTCCTCCCGGTCCGGGGGAGCCCGGACCGTTCAGCCTTGGCGGTCCCGGAGTGCTCGAAGATGTCTTCCGCCAGGCCGGATTTGCCAACCCCGAGATTCACGCCGTGCCGGTGCCTCATCGCATGGCCAGTGCCGCAGAGTACGTGCGGGTCGCCCGAGAAGCGTTCGGAGCATTCAATGCCATGATGGCTCACCTGTCCGCTCAAGAACGCGATGCCGCGTGGAATGAAGTGGAAGGCTCGATTCGTCATTTCGAATCGACTGGTGGGTTCGAAGTGCCGGGTGAGTGCCTGATCGGTGCGGCCACGAAGTGATCGCGCTGTTGCTCCGCTCCGAGTGAATCGCAAACCGGACCGCGAGCCACGCTCGCTCCCCGATCGATAGCGGCATAGGCATCCAAGGCGTGCACGACGAGGCGCGGCCGCCATTCGGCATGCCGCCTCCGCTGCGCTCCCTGAACTAGGGATGACGCGCTCGTAATTTCACGCCGCCAAGGCGCGACCTCCTCGCATGCGCGGGTTCAAACGCGATGAGGGCGTCGAGCTGCATGAGTGCTGGGCGTCCATCGAAGCGCCGACCGCAGGTCGACGTCGAGCGACTCGCGCTGTCACGCACCCCGCGCTGCCTGCGCTCGTCTCGATGATTGGAGGACCCGATGATGAAAGTGATTTCAGGATCGATCGCCACGCTTGCTCTTTGTGGGCTGGCGGCTTTGACTGCGCCTGCGATCGCGCAGTCGATCGCCCAGCAGTGGCGCCAAGGGCTGGCCGGTACGCGCCTCACGTCGTATGCCGGCTCCGCCATCAGTTCCAACAGCACGCTCACGGTCGTCAATTTCTGCCGCAACGGCCGCTACAGCTACTCCAAGGAGGGAAGCTGGTCGGCGCCCGGCGTGGCGGGCGGCGCTTCGAACAGCAGGACCACAGGGCGCTGGGACATCCGCCAGTCCGGCGCGCAGGTTGTCCTCGTTTACAGGACGGACCGCGGAGAGAGCGGCTCCTTTCCGATTCACCTGCAGAACAACGGCCGCGTGAACATCGGCGGGACCTCATTCGCCGCGCAACGCGGCGCGGCGGGCTGTTGAGCACGCCGGGTATGGCGTCTTTTCCCTGGTCGAGGGCACGACGCGCCACGGACCGGCGCCCGCGTGTCCCATGTCAACCTGAACAGTGATGGAGGTATCCATGTACACCCTTCGATCGACTGCGCGCGTTTGCGGCGCGCTGCTGTTTGCAGCCACTGCGTTGCTGGGCGGCTGCGGTGGTGGCGGAGACGACACCGCTTACGAATCGGACCCGGCGGCGCAGGCCGCGCGGACCGGCCGCGGCGACACGGCAGAATCCGAAAACTCACGGGGCCTCATGCCTGCTCGCTCGTTTTCGACCGCCACCGCACAGCAGGCCGTTGGCGGCGCGCTTCGCACCCTCGCGCCGACGCAGAACGAAGCGCCGTACGCCGCCCCGGTGAAGACATTGGACGAAGCCATCGGTACCGGCCGCATCCCCAAGGTGACGGTCGAAGCTGCCCGCAAGGACGGGAGCGCGCCCGTGATCGTGCGCGTGAGATTGTCCGCACCCTTCCGGCCGGAGGGCACATTGACCAGCACCGCACTGGAGCAACAGCGCCAGGCGATCGCCGATGCACAGAAGGCGGTACTCGCCAAGATTGCCGGCCTGAAGGTCTCCGCGGTCAGGCAGTTCCACACGATTCCCTCGATGGCGTTGGTGGCCGATGAACGCGCGTTGACAGCATTGGTGGCGCTTGCCGAAGTGGTCCGCATCCACGCGGACAAGCTCGATGCCCCGCAACTGGCGACCAGTACCCGGGTGATCGGTTCGGACAACGTGCGGGACGCTCTGGGCAGCGCCGGCCTGGGCGCGGCCGTCGCCATCCTCGACACCGGCGTGGACAAGAGCCATCCGTTCCTGGCGGGCAGGGTCGTCGCCGAGGCGTGCTTTTCCGGACCGAACCTCTACGCCACCAACCTCTGCCCGGGCGGGTCGTCGGGCGCGTATCCCGGCGCCGCGGCGCCATGCGTGCTGAACCTGTGCGACCATGGCACGCACGTCGCAGGCATTGCCGCCGGCCGGGGCAATGCGCGAATTCCATTCGACGGCGTGGCAGGCGACGCCAGCATCATTGCCATCCAGATGGCTTCGTACTTCTGGGGAAACGTATGCACGGGTTTGGGACTTGCTTCACCGTGTCCTCTGTTCCCCGCGTCGAACCAGATCGAGGCCCTCGAACACGTGCTGACGCTGCGCAACACATTTCGCATCGCCGCAGTGAACATGAGCCTGGGCGGGGGTTTCTACACCGATCAACAAGCGTGCGACGATGACAACCAGGCACTCAAGGACATCATCGACAACCTGCGATCGTTCCAAATCGCGACGGTCGTCGCGGCCGGGAACAATGCCCTCCTGACCCTGCCCAGCGGCGCCATCACGTTCCGCCCCGGTCTTGCCGCGCCTGCCTGCATCTCCAGCGCGGTCAGCGTGGGTGCGACGAGCAATGCGAACATCGTGCTTGCGTTCTCGCAGTCGGCGCCGTTTCTCGACCTTCTGGCACCGGGCAACAACATCAACTCGTCCGTCACGGGTGGAGGCTTCGGCATCAAGTCGGGCACGTCGATGGCGGCGCCACACGTCGCCGGTGCTTTTGCCGTCCTGCGGGCCTTGGACCCTGCCCTCGGGGCGCAGGACATCCTGGACACGCTGGTTGCCACCGGCCTGCCGGTGACCGACAACCGCTCCGGCACGCCGCTTTCCACGCCGCGCCTGCGCGTCGATTCCGCCGTCGAAGCGCTGACTGCAGCCCCGCTGCGGCCGACACGCCTGCGCGTGCTCAACGTGACCGATTCGAGCATCCAGGTGGCCTGGGACGACAACTCGCGTAGCGAGGTGCAGTTCCGGATCCGCGCCGTCCCGGTGGTTTCCGGTCCGCCCGTACGCGTGGGCACCGGGCCGCAGAACGCGGGGATCGGGACGGTCACCGACCTGGCGCCAAACCAGGAGTACCGCCTGACCGTGCTGGCCTGCGATGCCACGACCGCGTTCGCGCATTGCTCGCCGCCTTCGGACGAAGTGCGTCAACGGACAACGGACACCGTGCCCGCGACACCCTTGAACCTGCGCGCCGGTTCGGTCACCTCTGGCAGTCTGACGCTTACCTGGGATGCCGCCTCGGACCACCCGATCACCCGTTTCGAGTTCAGCGGCGCCACCTCTGCACAATGCCCGGCGCTGACGTTCTCCAATGGCGTGAGCAGCGGAACCTTCACTCGCAGCTGCTCCGGGCTTTCCGCGGGCACCACCTACCAGCTGCGCGTGCGGGCGTGCAACGGTCCCGACCTGTGGCACTGCTCCGGCTGGTCGAACACGGTTTCGGTGACCACGCTTGCGCAGGGTACGCCACCCGGTGCACCGACCAACCTGCACACCTGCCCCGCGAGCGGCATCGTCCCTGTCTTCTGCATCGGGCCGGTCACGCTGCTGTGGAACGACAACTCATCCAACGAGACGCGGTTCGAGTTCGAGCGGGCACAGGCGGCACCTGCCTACGGCGGCCCGCCCGCGTCATGGCCGGATGCTGCCTGGATCCGCGTGTCGCTGGGGCCGAACACGACCCGATACACGCCCTCCACGGTCACCTCAGGGGCGCTTCACTACTTCCGGGTGCGTGCTTGCGATCAAGGCGTCTGCTCGGCTTATTCCAACATCGTCTCGTGGACTGCGCAATGAACTGGCGTGGCGCGCCACCACGCACAAGAAGGCATCGGCGAAGATCCCGCGCAAGGCCCGATTCCGGCGAGTGAAGGAGACCAGGTCCATGAGCTTTTCGTCTACATCGCCGAGCGAAGGTCATCGCCGTGGGGGCAAGGCCTGGAGCTGCTCATCGAACGAGTGATCGAGCGGTGGACCGTGTGACGACAGCGGCACCGCATGATGTTGCCGACCAGCAGCCGCACCCCTGATCGCGCGCCTCAAGTGACATCGAAACGACGACCATGCCCACCAAGCCGATCGACCGCCTGATCTTTGTCCAGGGAGGGCAGTGCTTCTTCTGCGGCGCCACGCTGACCAAGGCCGACGCGAGCGTCGAGCATCTGGTGGCCGTGACTCACGGCGGCAAGGACAACGACGAGAACTGCGTGGCCTGTTGCAAGGCGCCGAACAACCTGTTCGGGCGCATGTCGCTCAAGGAGAAGTTGCAGATCGTCTTGCGCCAGAAGGGTGAGTTCAGGTGTCCAGCAGGCGCCACAACCACGGTGGGCACTCCGAAGTCCATGCCGAAGTCCATGCCGAAGACCGTGCCGAAGGGCACGGCCAAGGGTCCGAGAAGCCGGCAGGAGCGCTTCGCGCTCGTGGTGGCGGACCTTCACAAGCGGGGCAACGCCAAGCCCGGCACGGTGGACAAGCTCCTCAACACGATCAAGAGCCACCTGGTGCAGCTGGGCGAACCCAGCGAGGAGGCCCGCTCGGTCCTCAACGACCTCACGGCGAGCGACTACGTGAAGGTGACCGAAGAGAAGGTCATCTACGCGTTGCCGGCCAAGAGTCCCTGACGCTTGGCGCGAACGCATGGCGAAGCGCAGGCCGGCCATGTGCAATCAAATTGCAGATGGATTCCGCTTCTGCTCCGGGCCCGGGAACGACAAAACCCGCATGAAACTTAGATTTCATGCGGGTTTACGACTGGTGGCCAAGGGCGGAATCGAACCACCGACACGCGGATTTTCAATCCGCTGCTCTACCAACTGAGCTACTTGGCCTGGAGCCCGCGAGTATATCAGCCGCCCCGTGCGTCTTCAGTTGCCGCTGCGCTTGTTGCGGGTGAGATCGACGCCGAGCTGCTTGAGCTTGCGATACAGGTGGGTGCGCTCGAGCCCGGTCTTTTCGGCCACTCGCGTCATGCTGCCGTTCTCCTGTGCCAGATGGAACTCGAAGTAGCTCTTCTCGAAGGCGTCGCGCGCCTCGCGCAAGGGGCGGTCGAGGTCGAAGCTCTGTTCGGCTTGCGGGCCCAAAGAAAGCGGCATGGCGGGCGCCATCGCGATGCCGGGGTTCATCAGCGGCGCACCCGCTTGTCCGTTGTCGTGGCGTATTGCCGTGCCGGTCGTCGAGGCGGCGCGCATGGCCGGCTTCGCCAGGCCCTGCTCGACGGCACGCAGCAATTTCTGCAATGTGATCGGCTTTTCGAGGAACGCCATCGCACCGTGCTTGGTCGCTTCGACGGCCGTGTCGATCGTGCCGTGGCCGCTCATCATGATGACCGGCATTGTGAGAAGCCCGTTGGCGCTCCACTCCTTGAGCAGCGTGATTCCATCGACGTCGGGCATCCAGATGTCGAGCAACACCAGGTCCGGGCGCAGGCGCTCGCGGCAGGCGCGCGCCTGCGCGGCGTCTTCGGCCAACTCGACGTTGTGACCCTCGTCGCTCAGGATTTCGGACAACAGCGCTCGAATGCCCAGTTCGTCGTCGACAACAAGAATGGTGGCCATGGACCTTTCGACTGCACTCAGTGTGCGGGCGCCTCAACGGTTGAAGCGGCGCCCCCGCCCGCCTCGGGGTCGGTGGGCGCGAACTTTGAAAATGATAGCGAAACTTGTGCACCGCCCACGTCGACCCGTCCGGCCGTGCGCGCCGCCTGCCCTGCAGGGAGATTCGCGATGCGCACACGGGCGCCGTGTTCGTCCGCAATCTTCTTGACCACCGCAAGCCCCAAACCTGTCCCCTTCGTCTTGGTCGTGACATAGGGCTCGAAGGCCCGCTTCAGAACCTTGTCGGGAAATCCCGGCCCGTTGTCGATGACCTGCAGTCGCACGGCCCGCACTTCGCCTCGTTCGGTGCGTGCGGATTCGGTGCGGACCTCGACCTGGCCATCGGGTTGCTCCGAGATCGCATCGAGCGCATTCTGCACGAGGTTGTGGATCACCTGCCGCAACTGCGTTCCGTCGCCGAGGATAGACGGCAGGTCCGTCGCGAAGAAGCAGTGTAGGTGACCCGTCTCCTGCGCCTGCGCATACAGGGCCAGCACCTCGCGCACGAGCGCGTTCAGGTCCAGCGGCGTGAGCTTGGCCGCAGGCAGGCGTGCATAGTCGCGGAATTCGTTGACCAAGGTCTTCATGGCCTGCACCTGGTTCACGATGGTGCCCACGGAACGCACGAGCATGGACTGGTCGGTGCCTTCGAGCTTCGGTTCGAGCTTCTGCTGCAGCCGTTCGGCCGACAACTGGATCGGGGTCAGCGGGTTCTTGATCTCGTGCGCGAGCCGTCGGGCCACCTCGCTCCATGCGGCGCTGCGCTGTGCCGACACCACTTCGGTGATGTCGTCGAAGACCATCAGGCGTGCGCCCTGGGGCATGCGTGCACCGCGCACCAGCAGGGTCAGCGTGTCGCGCTCGCTGCTCGTCTGGAGTTCGAACGAATCCTGCCACTGGTCGCGCTCGCCAGCTTCCGGGCTGGCGTCGTGCAACTCGAAGCGCTGCTGGATGGCGCCCGAGAAACCTTCGAGGCCGGGCACTTCGTCGAGGCGCCGGCCCCGGTAGGCCGACAAGGGCAGCCGCAGGATGCGCGTCGCTCCGGGGTTGACCGTGTCGATGTGGCCGTTGCGGTCGAACACGATGACGCCGGCGGTGAGGTTGTCGAGGATGGTCTGCAGGTTGGCACGGGCGGCCTCGAGCTGGGACACGGTTCGTTGGACCATCTCGCGCGCTTCCGACAGCTGCTCGGTCATGTCGGCGAACGAACGGGTGAGCCCACCCAGCTCGTCGCGCGAGGCGAATACCGGCTTGGCGCTGAGGTCACCTTCAGCCACTTCCCGAACGCCCCGCGCGAGCAACAGCAGCGGGCGTGCGAGCTGGTTGGACAACGTCACCGACAACAGGAGCGCGCCAAAGACCGCCAGGATCAGCGTCAATGTCAGCGTACCGATGTACATCTTGCGCAGCCCCTCGCGCCCGAGCGAGCGTTGCTGGTACTCGCGATAGGCCGACTGCACCGCCAGCGCGTTGGTCGATACCGTGGCCGGCACCAGCTGCGTCACCATGAGATATCGGTCCTGCTGGGACAGCAGAAAGTTGGTGCTCGGGATGAACGCCAGCGCGCGGATGCGGGCGCTGCCTGCAGCGGCGTCCTCCTCCAGGCCCTCGATCTGGCTCACCACGCGGATGCTGCGCGCATTGCGCAGGAGAATGGCCGAAGGTCGATCCGGCAGCAGCGATTTCGCAGAACTGCCTGCCGACATGACGATCTGGCCGCCGGATCCCACGATGGCGACGTCCTGCGCCGAAAGCTGCTCGCGCACACGTTCCAGCGTGAGCGGCTGCACATCGCCCCGGGTGTCGGCCGAGCGGTCGCCCAGCCGCTCGGCCGCCAGACGGGTCTTGTTGGCCAGGTCGCTGGTGAGCGCATCGAGCGTGCCTCGCCCGAGGTTCAGACCGGCGTCCAGCGCGCCCTCGACCTTCACATCGAACCAGCTCTCGATGCTGCGCGAGACGAACTGGTAGCTCACGGTGTAGATGATCACGCCGGGCGCCACGCCCACCAGCGCGAAGATGCCGGCGAGCTTGAGCAGCATGCGGCTGCCGAACTTGCCGCGCTGCACGCGCAGCAGGAGCCGCACCGCAGCGATGCTGATGACCAGCACGAGAAACGCCGCCACGGCGACGTTGACCCAGAACAGCCAAGCATAGTGGCGCTCGTAGAAGGCGCGGTTGTTGGTGGCGATGGACAGAAGAAACGTCAGCACCAGCACCGCGCCGGTGACAGCCACCAGCGAGATGATCCATGCCCAGCGATTGGCCTTGGTCATGGCGGTTCGTGCTCGTCAGCGAAAGCGTTGGGTCTTGTCGACCACGAGTGTCCAGTCGGGCTGGCTGCCGATGCCGATCTGCACGGGCCGCGGCAGCAAGGTGGTGTCCAGCCGGTAGCTGAATTCGACGTAGTGTCGCGCGTCGTCGATCTGCCCGGGCTCGGCGATCTTCCAGTTGGATGCGCTGCGCACCGCCGCCAGGGCCTCGTCCACGGTGTCGAAGCTCTGATTCGTGCCGCCGAAGGTTACCCTGTACTTGCGCGTCAACGGCTGGTAGGCCACTCGCCAGACTTGCGAGGCGGTCGTGATGTGCTTGTCGGTCCAGTACCAGCGCTCGCTGTAGACGGCTGCCTCTGCCACGAAGTACAGCGGGACGCCCTTGCTCAGCGCATCCTCGACGCCGGCCGGAAGCTCGAATCGCAACGCGAAGCTGAGGAATACGCCCTCCGCGTTGTGGCTGATGTCGAATTGCGTGAAATCGATCTGGTCAGCCAGCGAGCGCATGGGCGTGAACAGCATCGCCCCTGCGGCCAGGCACAGGCCCAGCCACGCGCGCCGGCCGTGGTGCATCGCACGAGGCCGGCAGCGGCGATCCGTTTCCAGGCCGTGCACTTGCAAGATCGACAACTCAGCTCTTCTGCAGCAACGAAAAATAGAAACCGTCCGGCGACGCACCGGTCCAGGGCGCGTCGCTTTGCGATGCGTCATTGTCAGGCAGCGGCAGGAGGTGTCCCGGCGAGGGTGGCTGACGCACAACGGCCGCGTCGGGATGCCGTTGCAAAAAAGCGTCGGACTGTGATTGGCCCTCGGCCTTGAAGACCGAGCAGGTGCAGTAGAGCAGGGATCCGCCCGGGCGCAGGACGGGCCACAGGGCATCGAGAAGGCGTGCCTGCGTGCGCGCCAGCGCGTCGATGTCCTGGGGGCGGCGCAGCCAGCGGATGTCCGGATGCCGGCGCACGATGCCCGATGCGCTGCATGGCGCGTCCAGCAGGATGGCGTCGAAGGGCCGGCCGTCCCACCAGGCGGACGGATCTCCCGCGTCGGCACATTGAAGCCGCGCGTGCAGTGACAGGCGGCGCAAGGTGTCCTCGACCCGCCGCAGCCGGTCGGCATCGCTGTCGAGGGCCAGCACGTCCAGGTCGGCGAGCTCGAGCAGGTGGGCGGTCTTGCCGCCAGGCGCGGCGCAGGCATCGAGCACCCGCGCTCCCTGCGGCAGGCCGCCGTGCAGCAGCAGCGGCGCAGCGAGTTGGGCCGCCGCGTCCTGCACCGACACCTCGCCGACGTCGAAGCCGGGCAGTCGGAACACCGGCAACGGATGGTCCAGCACGACCGTGTGCGAGCCGAAAGCCTGGCCGGACATGCCCTGCTGCGCCAGGCGATCCAGGTACGCTGGCGCCGTGGTGCGGCGCGCGTTCACCCGCAGGGTCATGGGCGGCTGTCGATTGTCGGCGGCGATCAGCGCGGCCCAGTGTTCGGGCCAATCGAGCTGCAGCCGCTCGATCCACCAGAGCGGATGGTTGTGCACTGCCACGGGATCGTCGCGCAGTGCGTCGACGATGGTCTCGCGCTCCCGCAGGAAGCGGCGCAGCACGGCATTCACGAATCCCGCCGCGGCGGACTGACGCCCGCGCATTGCGGCCACCGCCTGGTTCACGACGGTGTGCGCCGCATAGGGAGCCGACTCGGCCGGCCAGAGCAGCGCCAGGGCCGACAGCAGCAGTGCATCCACCGCCGGCGCCGGCGTCTTGGCGACCAGCCGCGAGCGCGCGGCAAGCGCGCTCCCGAGGCGCCGCAGCACGAGGAAGCTCAATGCCTGCGTGCCCGGCCGGGCCGATGCCGGACAGCGTGCCAGCGCATCGTTGAGCGACGTGCCCTCGCGCACGGCCTGCACCGCCGCCGCCGTGCGGTCCAGGAGCTGGGCAAGGGGCAGGGACGGGGTTGAACTCTGATTCACTGGGTGGAGTCTAGTGGTCGGAGCCCCGAAACCCCGTGCCGGTGTCGCCAAGGCGATCCTCGGCGTCCCCATCCCGGAAGCGGCGCGGTGCGACGCGGCGCGACGGCCAGGCGCCGTCGAGGGTCGCCGAAACCGTGCGATGCCGCTTCCTGTTACGCTCATCGACCCGCCTCACGGGAGCCGTGCATGCTTCGAGAGAGATCCCACCCCATTTTCAAGAGCGACGAAGAGCTGTCCGGGCTGAGCGCCTCCGAGCGCATCCGCTACCGCATCGTCGACGCGGAATGCCGCTATCACGCCAACGACAACATCGCGCGCTTCATCAAGGAGGGCGAGCTCGACGAGTTGAAGGCCGAGGTCGAATCCCGGATGCAGGAAGTGCTGCGCTCGCTGGTCATCGACACCGACAGCGACCACAACACCAACGACACCGCCAAGCGCGTGGCCAAGATGTTCATCCACGAGGTGTTCAAGGGCCGTTATGAAGCGATGCCTCCGGTCACCGAGTTCCCGAACATCGAGCGGCTCAACGAGCTGATGATCGTCGGGCCGGTCAAGGTGCGCAGCGCCTGCTCGCATCACCTGTGTCCCATCCTCGGGCGGGTGTGGATCGGCGTGATGCCCAACGAGCATTCCAACCTGATCGGGCTGTCGAAGTACGCGCGCATCTGCGACTGGATCATGAGCCGCCCGCAGATCCAGGAAGAAGCCGTGACCATGCTGGCCAACGAGCTGCAGGAACGGGTCAAGCCCGACGGGCTGGCCATCGTGATGGAAGCCGATCACTTCTGCATGCACTGGCGTGGCGTCAAGGACGACGAATCGATGATGACCAACAGCGTCATGCGCGGTGCGTTCCTGAAGGACGCCAACCTTCGACGTGAATTCCTGTCGCTGCTGGGAAAGCGATTCGGCTAGGTCCTGTCTGGGAGATCCTCATGCTTGTTCGCCTCATCTACGCCAGTCGCGCGGCGCAAGCCCTCGACGCCGAGGCACTCGCGCGGCTGATGAAGGTTTCGCGCGCGAACAACGCCGACGCCGGCATCACCGGCGTGCTGGTGTACTCGGACGGCGTCTTCATGCAGCTTCTCGAAGGCGGCCGTGACTCGGTCTGCGCGCTCTACAACAAGATCGCCCGCGACAGCCGCCATCACGATGTCGTGCTCCTGCGCTACGGCGAGGTCGAGGAGCGGCGCTTTGCCGGCTGGTCGATGGGACAGGCCAACCTGTCGCGCATGAACCCCGGCATCTTGCTGAAGTACTCGGCGCGCGCGGTGCTCGACCCGTACAGCCTCACCGGACGCGCCTCGCTCGCCCTCTTCGACGAACTGGTGGCCACGGCGGCCATCGCTTGCCCGGGCTGATGCGCCCCGCACCAGGCGGGCCCGCGGGCCGCCTTGGCGCATGGCGATATCGACGCATCGACGCATCGGGGTATCGGGGTATCGGCTGCAGCACTGCAGCCGGGCCCTTCAACGATGGGTCTGAACCATGGGTATCAGCTGCGCGCTTCAGCCACGACTGCGCCGGCGTGTCGCGACGCCAAGCAATCCCAAACCGCCAAGCAGCAACGTATAGGTCTGCGGTTCCGGCACGGCAGGCGTGATCGGCACTCCGGCCACCGTGATGCCATCGAAGGCCATGCCGGACTGGAATTCCGCGTCACCCCAGTTCACGACACCGAACTCGAGCCGGAAGGTGCCCGATTCGGGCAGCGTGTAGCTCGAGTCCACCCAGCCGGTCTGTCCGCAGCCGCCGTCGAAGCAGTTGCCCGAGTCGCCGCCCAGGCCCGACCAGGACGGCGGCCCCGAGATGATCGGCACGTCCGTGGGGAAGATGGTGGCCTCGGGCATGGGCAGTCCCTGGCCCGGAATGATCGACCCGGACGGTTTGGTTCTCGCCGTGAAGAGAAGCGCGACCTGCGAGTCGTCGGACGCTCTCACGAGACGCGCCCAGGCATAGTCGGCGTACCCCGCGCCGTCGCTGGTGATGTAGTCGAAATCGAAGGCGACCGGGTCGCCCGCGGCAGCGGCGAAGGACGTCGAGACCAGGCGGGAGCCGGTCGTCTCGGCGCCGAAGTCGAAAGGGCTCACACCGGTGGGTCCGTCCACGCGGGTGGCCACGAACCCGTACTGCGTGCCGCCCGAGGGCGCAAGGGTGACGTCGCCCTCGGCGGGCAGTGCGCCGCAGGTCCCGGTGCAGGTCCAGCCGGCCGGCAGGCCGCCGGAGAAGGCTTGCGCGTGGGCGCATGACGCGCCAAGGGCCAATGCAGCGGCCGCGGCCATCGAATGCCAGTTCTTCATGGGTTGCTTTCCTTTGTTGCTTGCGTTGTGTGGTCGGCGTGCCTCGCCGCCGATTCAGCTCTCGCTGCCATGGACGCTTCCTCCCAATGCCGGGTACGTTCGCCCCGACACTCCCCGAAAGGCACCGGCGGAATTTAGTGCGATTCGCGCACGCGTCCACCCCCTGTTTGAAGTCAGTGGGGGTATTCGGCCCGGGCAGTTCGGCCGGGCTGGTGCGCGCGTCTGGCCGAGACGCCCGCAAGTCGCGGCGTCGTCTCGGACGAGGCCGGGGTGGTCAGGCGAGTTCGGCGTTCAGCGCCGCGAGCGCCGAGGTCCCTGGGCAAAGGTCCGCCTCGCCGAGGCGGTTCAGCGGCGTTGCGCTGGTCTTGAGATGCTCGTGCAGGTCATCGGCTGCCCCATCCACGTACAACAGCCCGGTCAGGATTTCTCCGCGCGCGTGGTGTGAGGCGATATGGTTCATGGCGGCGATGCGGTCGCCAGGATCGTGGCCCGCCGAGAGCTTGCGCAGGCGCAGCACGCTGCCATCGTGCTGCGTGACCTCGATGACTTCGCCGGGCGAATAGCTCGCCGTGATCGCGTCGCGCCGCGGCATGAAGTCGAGCCGGTTGACCGCTTCGTTGTGTGCGCGGACATGGTCGTAGCTCTTGGTGCTGCCGGCATGGTTGTTGAACGCGACGCACGGGCTGATGACGTCGAGGAAGGCGGCGCCGCGATGGCGCAGCGCACCCTTGATCAGCGGCACGAGTTGTTCCTTGTCGCCCGAGAAGCTGCGCGCCACGTAGGTCGCGCCAAGCTGCAGCGCGAGCGAGACGAGGTCGATCGGCGCGTCGGTGTTGATGGCGCCCTTCTTCGACTTGCTGCCCTGGTCGGCGGTGGCCGAGAACTGACCCTTGGTCAGGCCGTAGACGCCGTTGTTCTCGACGATGTAGGTCATGTCCACGCCGCGTCGCATGGCGTGCGCGAACTGGCCCAGGCCGATCGAGGCTGAATCGCCGTCGCCGGACACGCCCAGGTACAGCAGGTCGCGGTTGGCCAGGCACGCGCCGGTGAGCACCGAGGGCATGCGCCCATGCACCGTGTTGAAGCCGTGCGAATTTCCGAGGAAATAGTCGGGCGTCTTCGACGAGCATCCGATGCCCGAGAGCTTGGCCACCCGGTGCGGCTCGATCTCGAGTTCCCAGCAGGCCTGCACGAGCGCCGCGGAGATCGAATCGTGGCCGCACCCCGCGCACAGCGTGGAGACCTTTCCTTCGTAGTCGCGCCGGGTGAAGCCCAGCGCATTGCGCGGCAGCGTGGGGTGGTGCAGGCGGGGCTTGGTGAGGTAGGTCATGCCGCCAACCCTTTCTTGATCGGTGCCACCTTCGCGCCCGGCATCCTGGAGGCGATGGCTTCGGTGATGAATCGCGCCGTGATCGGCGTGCCGTCGAAGTGAAGAATGGGCACGAGCTTCGCGGGGTCGATCTCCTGCTCGGTGATCAGCATCGTGCGCATCTGGCCATCGCGGTTCTGCTCGACGACGAACACGGTGTCGTGATCGGCGATGAAGCGGTCCACAGCTTCGCTGAACGGGAATGCCCGCACGCGCAGGCCATCCACATGCAGATTGCGCGAGCGCAGGGCATCGAAGGCCTCGGCCATGGCCGGGCTGGTCGAGCCGAAGTACAGCACACCATGCCTCGTCGGCTTGGCGGCTCGACGTTCCACCGGCTGCGGCACCAGCGACTTGGCGGTCTCGAACTTCCGCAGCAGCCGCTCGACGTTGTAGACGTAGTCGTCGCCGGCCTCGGAATACCGGGCATAGGGGTCGCGCGTGGTCCCCCGGGTGAAATAGGCACCGCGCTCCGGATGCGTGCCGGGCAGCGTGCGGTAGGGGATGCCGTCGCCATCGACGTCGAGGTAGCGCCCGAAGTCGCGGCCGCTCTCCAGTTCCTCCTGCGTCATCACCTTGCCGCGGTCGTAGCGGCGCTCGTCGTCCCAGGCCAGGGGCTCGCACAGGCGATGGTTCATGCCGATGTCGAGATCGGTCATCACGAACACCGGCGTCTGCAGGCGGTCGGCAAGATCGAGCGCCGCGGCCGCGAAATCGAAGCACTCGCGCGGATCCTCGGGGAACAGCAGCACGTGCTTGGTGTCGCCGTGCGAGGCATAGGCGCAGCTCAGCAGATCGGCCTGCTGCGTGCGGGTGGGCATGCCGGTGGAGGGGCCACCGCGCTGCACGTTGATGAGCGTGACCGGAATCTCCGCGAAATACGCCAGGCCCAGGAATTCGCTCATCAGCGACACGCCCGGCCCCGAGGTCGCCGTGAAGGCGCGCGCGCCGTTCCAGCCCGCGCCGACCACCATGCCGATCGAGGCGATCTCGTCTTCCGCCTGCACGATGGCGAACTTGTTCGTGCCCGTCGCGCGGTCGACGCGATAGCGCGAACAGTATTTCTGGAACGCCTCGGCCAGCGACGACGACGGCGTGATCGGGTACCACGCGCACACGGTGGCGCCGCCGTAGACGCAGCCGAGCGCCGCGGCCGCGTTGCCTTCCAGGAAGATGCGCCTGCCCACCGCGTCGCGGCGCTCGATGCGCAGGCCCAAGGTCTCGTCGAGCACGTCGCGCCCGTGGTGCAGTCCCATCATGAAGGCGTCCAGGTTGGGCTCGATCAACTTGGCCTTGCCCTTGTACTGCTCGCCCAGCAGCGTGGCGATGACTTCCGGCTCGATGCCCAGCAGCGCCGCCAGAACGCCCACGTAGACGATGTTCTTGAGCAGCTGTCGCTCGCGCGGGTCGGTATAGCGCGTGGCGCACATCTGCGTGAGCGGCACGCCGACCGCGTACACATCGTCGCGGAACATCGACGCGGGCATCGACTTGCTGTCGTCATAGAGAACGTAGCCGCCGGGCTCGATCTCGGCGATGTCCCGGTCCCATGTCTGCGGATTCATCGCGACCATCAGGTCGACGCCGCCGCGCCGGCCGAGCCAGCCCTGCTCGCACACCCGCACTTCATACCAGGTCGGCAGGCCCTGGATGTTGGATGGAAAGATGTTGCGCGGGCTCACCGGCACGCCCATGCGCAGCAGGCTGCGGGCGAACAGCTCGTTGGCCGATGCGGAGCCCGAGCCGTTGACATTGGCGAACTTGACGACGAAATCGTTGACGGCCTCGATGCGCGGCGTCTTCGGGGAAACGGTCATCTCGATTGCTCCAGCGCTCGTGGCGCCAATCCGCGCACGCTCAGCGGCGTGCGTCTGCCTGCCCACAGGGCCGGCGTGCTCAGGCATTTCATCTCATGCCGCCTTTCGGGTCTGCGGCGCTCGGCAGCCGTGTCCGGCGCGGGTCACCGACAGGCCGAACTTCTGCATGTCCCACGCGCCGGTCGGGCAGCGCTCGGCGCACAACCCGCAGTGCAGGCAGACGTCCTCGTCCTTCACCATCACGCGTCCCGTCTTCAGCGTCCCCGACACATACAGCGCCTGCTCGACGTTCAGTGCCGGCGCGCGCAGGCGCGCGCGCAGCTCGGGTTCGTCGCCGTTCCTGGTGAACGTGATGCAGTCCACCGGGCAGATGTCGACGCACGCGTCGCATTCGATGCACTGCCCGGTGCTGAAGACAGTCTGGACGTCGCAGTTCAGGCAACGCTGCGCCTCCTTCCACGCGGTCTTCGCATCGAAGCCCAGCTCGACTTCCACCTTGATGTTGCGCAGCACCTGGTTCACATCGCGCCACGGCACCTTGTGGCGCGTGTCCAGAGCCACCTCGTTGTCGTAGCTCCATTCGTGGATGCCCATCTTCTGCGACAGCAGCGTGACCCCGGGCGCCGGACGCTCATGCACATCCTCGCCGTGCAGGAACTTGTCGATGGAGACGGCCGCGTCATGTCCTTGCGCGACCGCCCAGATGATGTTCTTGGGGCCGAGCGCGGCATCGCCGCCGAAGAAGACCTCGGGCCGCGTGGACTGCAGCGTCGCCGCATCGAGCACCGGCATGCCGTGTTCGTCGAACTCGATGCCGATGTGGCGCTCGATCCACGGGAAGGCGTTCTCCTGCCCGACCGCGACCAGAACCTCGTCGCACTCGAAGACCTGCTCGGGCTCGCCGGTGGGCAGCAGCTGGCGCCTGCCGCGCTCGTCGTGCACGGCCCGCACCTTCTCGAAGCTCATCCCCGTCAGCCGGCCCTCGTCGTGAAGAAACGCCTTGGGCACGAGACAGTCGAGGATGGGGATGCCTTCGTGAATCGCATCCTCTTTCTCCCAGGGCGATGCCTTCATCTGGTCGAACGGCGAGCGCACGATGACCTTCACGTCTTCGCCGCCCAGGCGCTTGGCCGTGCGGCAGCAGTCCATGGCCGTGTTGCCGCCGCCGAGCACGATCACCCGCCGTCCGATGCGCGTGGTATGCCCGAACGAGACCGACGCGAGCCAGTCGATGCCGATGTGGATGTGCGAAGCGGCTTCCTGTCGGCCGGGCACCGAGAGATCCCGCCCGCGCGGCGCCCCGCTGCCCACGAAGATGGCATCCCACGACTGCGACAGCAACTGCTGCATGGAGTCCACACGCGTGCCGCCGCGGAAGTCCACGCCCAGGCGCAGCACGTAGCCGGTTTCCTCGTCGATCACTGCCTCGGGCAGGCGAAAGCGGGGTATCTGCGAGCGGATCATGCCGCCGGCCTGCGCATCGCCATCGAAGATCGTCACCTGGTAGCCCAGCGGTGCGAGATCGCGCGCGACCGTGAGCGATGCAGGCCCCGCGCCGATGCAAGCGATGCGCTTGCCGTGCTTGAGCGTGTTGGGACGCGGCATGCGCGAGACGATGCGGTCGTCCTTGAAGTCGGCCGCCACGCGCTTGAGGCGGCAGATTGCCACCGGCTCGGGCCGCGGCGCCTGCTCCTCCTCGACGCGGCCGCGGCGGCAGGCGGGCTCACACGGGCGGTCACAGGTGCGCCCGAGAATGCCGGGAAAGACGTTGGATTCCCAGTTGATGAGATACGCGTCGCTGTAGCGTCCGGCGGCAATCAGCCGGATGTACTCGGGCACGGGCGTATGGGCCGGACAGGCCCATTGGCAATCGACCACCTTGTGAAAGTAGTCGGGCTGGCGGATATCGGTCGGCTGCAAGTGCGCCCCCTTATGGATGCGCGACCTCGCCTTGTGAGGCTGCGCATGGAAACTGCCTGAAAGTGCAAATCATGCTACTGCCGCCGGCGCATGAAAGCGGAAGGGTTTGCGCCGATGCAACGGCGGCGTCGAAATGCGCATTGCTGCAATGCAGCAGCGCTGTCCCGGCGATGCTCAACGGGGCTTGGCCCATTCGACGATGGTGTAGTGGCGGGCCAGCACCGGCGGAAGCGGCGAATCGAGCAGGTCGCCGAGCAGGCGCAAGGCGTCCGCCGCCATCGGCAGCAGCCGGGCGCGCTGCTGGGTGCCCAGTGCCGCGATGGTCCATGCGCGAAGCAATACGGGCCTGAGCATCCAGGGCAGCGATTCGACCTCGAGCAGCGCAAACGCCAGCGTCTCGCCGTCCGGCGCGCGGTACGGCGGCACGCGTGCGGGCGGAAGCAGATGAGCCATGGCCGCCGCGTACCAGGCCTGCCCTGCGGCGGCGTCGGGACCCGGAACGATGCGCGCAAGGTATGCCGCGACCGTGGCGATGCGCTCCTTCGTCACCATGGGCAGGCCGATCAGGTCATTGTGGGCGTCGGGCAGCAGCGGCACCGGTGCTCGCTCGCCGAGGCGGCGCCGCATCATCAGCCAGTGCAGGCGGTCGATCGGGCGCAGCGGCGAGATGGCCGCCACGACTCTTCGCGTGGACTGCAGCAGCTGGCGGCGGTCGTCCTTGGACTGTGCGCGCATGCGGTCGAGCATGGCCTCCAGGCACGGCAGCCGCGCCGCCTCACGCAGCCTGGCCACCTCGTCTTGCAGCGACTGGGCATTGCGCACATCCTGCGTTTCGGCGCTCCAGGCCATCATCGACAGCGTGTGGTCGGGTGTCGCGATCAGCGCGAGGATGGCCGCGCGCAGTTCGGCCGGGCCGTGCACGCGCTCGAGGCGTGCAAGCGCCTCGCGTTCGATTTCAGCGGGATCGGGTGCCTGGGGGTTCACAGCGTACCGGCACCTCGGAAGCGGAACACGCCCGCGATGACCCACGTCGGGAACTGGTCGAGCGCGTCGTTGTAGCTCTGCGTGGCCTCGTTGAACTGGCGCCGTGCGAAGCCGAGTGCACTGTCGGCCGCGGCAAGTTCGCCGGCCAGCGCGGTGGCGCCGGGACCGGCGAGCATCTCCGGCTTGGCCGGCATGTCCGCCCGCATGCGATGACGCGCCTCGGCCAGCGTCTCTTCGGCCAGCCGAAGACTCGCCATCGGACGCGCCGCGCTCGGCCGGGCACGCACCACATCGCAGGCGGCCAGCAACTGCCCGGACGCGGCCTGCACCGCCTCGACGGCCTGCGATTCGGGCGGCAGCAGGGGCCGCAAGGCCTCGAGCCATTGCTCGATCATCTGGTGGCGCTGGCGGATCTGCGCATCGACTGGCGCGAACGCGCGAGCGATCTCGTTGCGCAGTCCCACGAGTCGGTTGTAGGCGCCCACCACCCAGAACAGCAGTACGGCGGCCACGGCCCAGGCCGCGATTTCCGGTGTCGTCATGGGTTGAAACTCTACGCCACGGAATGCACGTTTCGGCGCCGGCCGAAGCATGATCGGTGACAGCCCAGCGATGATCGGCAACGACTGCGGCGCATCGAGCCTGGCCGAAGGCGCCTGAAGGACACGCATGCATTCTCCCGAACCCCGCTTTGCCCGCATCGCCTCTGTGATCGGCGACCCCACTCGCGCGCGCATGCTCTCGGCGCTGCTGGCCGGGCGCTTTCTCTCCGCGGGCGAACTCGCGGCGATGGCCGGAGTCACCGCGGCCACGGCCAGCGCGCATATCGCCAAGCTTGTCGATGCGGGGTTGCTGGTGACGCGCCGGCAAGGACGGCATCACTACCTCGGGCTGGCCGACGCCGAGATCGCACACGCACTGGAGGCCTTGTCCCTGGTGGCCGAGCGGGACGGCGCGGACCGCCGGTGGAGCCAGGGCGCCTACAAGCCGCTGAAAGCAGCCCGCACCTGCTACCGGCACCTCGCCGGCGAACTCGGAGTCGCCTTGCTCGACGGGCTGCTCGCCCGCGGCACGATCGCGCCCGAGTCTCCGCGTCGACAACGATCGCGCGGTTATCGACCGGCTGTGGAATCCGTTCGTCGCCGCCTGGTACGAGGGTGGCAAGGACGATCCCAGGCTCGTCCTCTTGCGCTTCGATCCCGACCAGGCCCAGATCTGGGAGAACGGCTCGAGCCTTCTCGCCGGCATCCGGATGCTGCTCGGCCGCGACCCCAAGAAGGACTATCGCGAAAAGGTCGCCGAGGTCGATCTCGGCGACGGCCGGCCCGGCTGAACCCGGCGCGCTCATGGCCCGGCCACGATCCCGCTGTCGTGGAGACGGCCGATCTCGGCTTCCGGCAAGCCGAGCGCACCGGCGAGAATTTCGTCGGTGTGCTGGCCGAGCGCCGGCGCCGGCAGCGGTGGCAGGCGCGCCACATCCTCGAAGTCGAGCGGCGAGGCGGGGGTCCGGTAGGCCGTCCCGCCGGGGTGGGCGACGGTCGCGAACATCGGGCTGTCTCCGGCGACCCGCGGGTCGTCGGTCGCGGCCTCGCGGAAGGTCCGGTACGGCCCCCATGACACCCCGGTAACCGGCGAAGGCGGCCTCCACCTCGCCAAGGCTGCGGGCCGCGAACCACGGCGCGAGGAGGCCGGCAATTGCGTCGCGCGCGGCCCAGCGCCCGCCTTCGCTGTCGAGGTCGACGCCGGTGCGGGCGGCCAGCGCCGCGGCGTCCGCCTCGATAGCCGGTCGCGCGCTTGAGCGCCGCCCATTGCTTCGGCGTCAGCGCCACCACCATCACCCGCCGGCCATCGCGGGTCGCGAAGTCGCGGCCGAAGGCGCCGTAGAGGTCGTTGCCGGCCCTGCCGCCGTCGTCGAGGCCAAGCTCGCCCTGCGCCAGCCGGCCGAGCGCGCCGGTGACGGCGAAGGCGACATCGGAGAGCGCGAGGCGGACCCGGCCGCCCTGCGCCGGTGCGCGCCCGCCGGCGCTCGGCGGCGAGCAGCCCGACCGCGGCATGGAGGCCGGCGGCGATGTCCCATGCCGGCAGGACATGGTTGACCGGCCGATCGTCGCCGCGCGGGCCGGTGATCAGCGGGTAGCCGGTCGCCGGGTTGACGGTGTAGTCGATCGCGCTCGAGCCGTCGCGGTTGCCGGTGAGCGTCACCGTGATCAGGTCGGCGCGCTGCGCGCGCGAGCTGCGCGTGGGACAGCCAGCCGGCGTCCGGCAGGTTGGTGAGGAAGATGCCGGCGTCCGGCCCCGGCCGGGCGATCAGCGCGGTGACGATCTCGCGTCCCTCGCGGCGACTTGAGGTCGACCGCGAGCGAGCGCTTGCCCTTGTTGAGCCCGGCCCAGAACAGGCTGTGTGCCGTTCCGGCATCGAGCGGCCAGCGCCGCGCATCGAGGCCGCCGCCGATCGGGTCGAAGCGGATCACGTCGGCGCCGAGCTGGGCGAGCGTCATGCCGCCGAGCGGCACGGCGACGAAGGCCGAGCCTTCGACGATGCTGAGGCCGTTGAGGATTCCCGTTGTCATGTACGTCGCAGCCGACCGCGTGCCGACCTCGACGCAGCTCAGCCGTCGCCGGCCCGGGCGAGCGCGCGGTTGCGCTGGCACTTGACCAGCTGGTCGAGCGACGACGGCGAGCACGATCACCGCGCCGGTGACGAAGGTGCTCCACGTCGCGTCGATGCCGAAGAAGATCAGGCCGCTCGAGATCACCTGGATGATCAGCATGCCGACCACCGCGCCGATCACCGTGCCGTAGCCGCCGGAGAGCGGCGTGCCGCCGATGATCACCGCCGCCACCACGACGAGCACGAAGTCCGAGCCCTCGTTGCGGATCGATCGCGCCGCGGAAGCCGATATACATCGCCCCCGACAGGCCGCAGATCGCGCCCATCAGCACCAGCGTCTGGAGCCGGATCGTGGCGTTGGAGATGCCGGCGAGCTCGGCCGCCTCCGGGTTGCTGCCCACCGCCTGGACCCGGTAGCCGAACTTGGTGCGGTGGAGCACGAAGTGCATGACGATGGCGAGCACGACGAAGACCAGCGCCGCCACCGGCACGATGCCGAAGACCTTGGTCGAGACGGCGTTGAAGTAGCTCGAGTCCTGGTCCGGCGGCACCACGGCGCGGCCGTTGTTGACCACCAGCGACAGGCCCTGGAACATCGAGTAGGTGCCGAGCGTGACGATGATCGCCGGCAGCCGCAGGCCGACGGCGAGCACGCCGTTGAACAGGCCCGAGCAGCGCCCCGAAGGCGACGCCGGCGAAGGCGGCGATCCACGGGTCGACGCCGGCCACCATCAGCAGGCCCGAGAACACGGCGGAGAAGTTGAAGATCCAGCCGACCGACAGGTCGATCTCGCGGATCGCGAGCAGGTAGACCATGCCGACCGCCAGCATGCCCTGGAAGGTGGTGTGGCTGAGGATGGTGAGGAGGTTGATCGGGTTGAGGAAGCGCGGCCGCGCGATGCCGATGATGAGGATCATCAGCACCAGCGCGACGATGACGCCGATCTCCTCCGGCATCCGGAAGCGCCGGCGGGCGGGAGAGGCGGGTTGCGCCGGCGCGGTACCGGTGTCGGTCATGGCGTGGCCTCGGATTCTTCTTGCTGCGGCCGGCATCTCGCCGGTGTTGATGACGTGGAGGAGCGTGTGGTCGTCGACGCCGGAGAGCTCGCCGGCGATGCGGCCCTGGTAGAAGACGACGATGCGGTCGCAGAGGCCGACCAGCTCCGGCAGCTCGGTCGAGGAGAACAGCACGATCCCGCCGTCCGCCGACATCTTCCGGATCAGCCCGTAGATCTCGCGCTTGGCGCCGACATCGACGCCGCGGGTCGGATCGTCGAGCAGGAAGACCTTCGGCCCGATCTCGAGCCACTTGCCGATCACGACCTTCTGCTGGTTGCCGCCGGAGAGCTGGTTGGCGAGCGTCCAGGGCGAGCGCGCCTTGATCTTGAGGTTGTCGATCTGGCGCTGCGCCCGGGCATAGGCCGGCCCGTTGCGGAACAGCCACGAGCCGCCGGTCTGGGCGCCGACGAAGACCTGGCTGATGTTGAAGAGGATGCTCTTCTCGAGCATCAGCCCGTTCCGCCGCCGGTCGGCCGGGACCAGGCAGACGCCGCGCCGCGCCGCGTCGGTCGGGCTGCGCGGCAGCCCCTTGGCGTCGGGGAAGGTGACGTCGCCGGCGCGTGCCTTCTGCGTGCCGAACAGGATCGCGAGCAGCGCCGAGACGCCGGACCCCTCCAGCCCGGCAAGCCCGACGACCTCGCCGGAGCGCGCGGTGAGGTCGATGTCCTTGAGCGGGCCGCCGGAGAGCCCCTTGATCGACGATCCGCTCCTCGGCGCGGCCGGCGACCAGCGGCAGCGGCGGCGGGAACAGCGCGTCGTGCTGCGACGCCGATCATCCCCTCGATCACCTCCGGGATGGTGAGGTCGGCGCGGTCCTTGGTCAGCACGTCGCGGCCGTTGCGGGTGATCGTCACCCGGTCGGAGATGGCGAAGACCTCCTCGAGCCGGTGCGAGACGTAGAGCATGGTGTGGCCGCGCGGCCGAGAGCTGGCGGAGCACGGCGAAGAGCCGCTGCGTCTCGCGCTCGTTCAGCGCCGAGTTCGGCTCGTCGAGGATGATCAGCTGCGGCTCCTCGAGCAGCACGCGGGCGAGTTCGACGAGCTGGCGCTCGCCGATGGTGAGGCGGCCGACCGGCGCATGGACGTCGACATGGAGCCCGAGCCGGTCGAGGAGGTCGCGGCTCTCCGCCTCCATCGTCCGCGTCGAGACGACGCCGAAGGTCGACGGCTCGCGGTTGATGTAGAGGTTGGCGAGCACCGAGCGCTCGGGAAACAGGCTGAGTTCCTGGTAGACGATGCCGATGCCGCGCTTGCGCGCGTCGTTGGGCGATTCGAGCGTCACCGTCTCGCCGGCGACCTTGATGGTGCCGGAATCGGGACGGACCGCGCCGGCGAGGATCTTCATCAGCGTCGATTTGCCGGCGCCGTTCTCGCCGACCACGGCGTGGACCGTGCCGCGCTCGACGGTGAGGTTCATGCCGGCGAGCGCCACCACGCCGCCGTAGCGCTTGGTCAGGTCGCGAACCTCGATCAGGATGTCGCCCGGCATCGGGTAGGTCCTCATGACAGGAGGGCGATCCGGCGGATCGCCCTCCCCAATTGCACCGCGGGGATCAGCCCGAGACTACTCGGCTTCCGCCGCGATCGGCTGCATGCCCGCGGTCGGGTCGGCCTTCACCTTCTCCGTCCAGGGCTTGTAGTACTCGGCGGTGGCGGCCGGATCGCCCGCGAGCTTGATCGCCTCGTCGAAGCTGATCGCCGGCAGGCCGTTGCCCATGTCGACGCGAGTCGGCGGTCACGATCTGCGCGCCGGCATTGTAGAAGCCGACCTCGAGCGGCTTGTCGTTCTTGATCGCGTTGACCATGCAGGGCGACCGGCAGGTAGCCCTGCACGAAGGCGCTCTGGCCGATCGAGACGTAGGCGTGGCCGTCCTGGATCGCCTTGAGGTTCGGCTCGGTCAGGTCGTAGCCGCCGGCGACGAACTTGTCGCCGTTGGCGGCGTTGAGCTTGCCGAGGCTGGCGATGTCCGGCGCGCAGAGGCCGATCATCGCCACCGCCTCCGGGTTGGCGGCGTAGAGCTGCTCCCAGCGATTGTAGTTCTCGACCTCGGAGACCTTCACGTCGAACGGGCCGAGGACGTTGAGGCCGGGCGCCGCCTTCAGCGACTCCTGGACGCCCTTCGAGCGGTTCTCCAGCACCGGGACGCCGGGGAAGCAGATGCCGACGATCACGGTGCCCTTGGCGTCGGCGCCGCCGAGCTTGTCGACGATCATCTTGCCGAGGACGCGGCCGCTCTCCACCGACTTCTCGCCGACATAGGGCGCCTTGATGTGCGGTCGACAGCGTGTTGAACTGGACGATCCGCACGCCCGCGTCGACGAGCTCGTTGAGGCCGCTTGGCCATCGACTCGCCCGGGATCGAGGTGGCGACGCCCTGGGCGCCGGCATTGGCGAAGTTCTGGGCGAGCTTGAGCTGGCCCTCGGCCTGGCTGCCCGGCTGCTGGGCGACCTCGAGCGTCGACGCCGAGGTCCTTGGCCGCGGCCTGGGCGCCGTCGATGATCTGCTGGATGAAGGGGTTGCCCTGCGCGTGGGTCACGAAGCCGAGGGTGATGTCCTCGGCGGCGGCCGGCGCAACGGCAGCAGCAGAGGCGAGCAGGGTTGCCGCCAGCAGTCCTTTGAATTTAGTCACGTCGTTCCTCCCGAGTTTTGATAGTCGCGTTTCATTCCGTCACACCGGCGGAGCGGCGGTAGCCGCCGCGCCGCACGTCTTTCCCGACGTTCAGACGGCGGTCAGCCCGCCGTCGACCGTGATGAAGGATCCGGTCATGTACGATGCGTCGTCGGAGGCGAGGAACGCGACCGCGCCTGCGATCTCGTCCGGCTCGGCCCCGCGCCGCATCGGTATGTTCTTGACGTTCCACTCGTAGACCGCCGGGTCGGCGACCAGCTCGCGCACCAGCGGCGACAGCGTGAAGCCGGGGATCACCACGTTCACCCGGATGCCCTCCTGCGCGTAGTCGACCGCCATGACCCGGGCGAGGCCGTGCACGCCGCCCTTGCTCGACGAATAGGCGATGCTCGCCGGCGTCACGCCGAGGATGCCGGTCGGCGAGCCGGTGATCACCACCGCGCCGGCTTGCCGGCGGTCGCCTTGATCGCGGCGACCCCGTGCTTGCAGGCGAGATACATGCCGGTGAGGTTCGAGCCGACGATCTCGTCCCAGACCGACTTCGGCAGGCTCGTCGACCTTGCCGTCGCGCTCGGCAGAGAAGACGCCGGCATTGGAGACCAGGATGTCGAGCCGGCCGAAGCGTTCGATCACGCCTGCGGAAGGCGGCCTCGACCTCGTCCTCCTTGCCGACGTCGGCGGTGAGGGCGATGGCCTCGCCGCCGGCGCCTGACGATTCGCGGCGACGGTCGTCCTCGGCGGCGTCGGCCTTCCAGTCGATGACGCGCGACCTTGCAGCCTTCCTCGGCCAAGCCGCTTCGCGGCGGCCTGGCCGATGCCGGACCCGGCGCCGGTGACGGCCGCCACCTTGCCCTTCAACCCACGCATCGGCCTCCTCCCAAAGGTCGTAGCGTCGATGGTATCGTTTCAAATCTTCAAGTCAAGACGCGGACAGTGACGCTCGCCGGCACGCGCTAGCCATCTGGATATTGCATCATTTTTCTAGCAACGGCCGGCTCGACAATATCGTTTCAAGTCGACGGGCAGCGGCCGCTGCTGGATCCGGGCCAGGAACACCCCGGCGCCGACGATCATCACCACCCCGAGCAGCGTCCAGCCATCAGGGACGGCGTCGAAGACGACAATGCCGACCACCGTCGCCGCGACGATCTGGGCATAGGAGAACGGCGCGAGCACGCCCGCCGGGGCGTGGACATAGGCGGCGATCATCAGGCACTGGGCGAGCGCGAAGACCAGCCCGAGCGCCACCATCAGCCCCCAGGCCGTGGCCGTGACCGGCTGCCAGGTCAGGATGCGCGAGCGGGGTGGCGATCACCGTCCCGGTCGCAAGCGTCCAGACCAGCGTCGTGCGCGGCCGCTCGCCGATGTTGGCGAGGCCGCCGGGTGACGAGCTGGTAGAGCGTGTAGAAGGCCGCCGCCAGCGAGCGGGAACAGCGCATAGTACGAGACGTGGCCGAAGCCCGGCCGCGCGACGATCAGCACCGCCGCGAAGCCGACGACGACGCCGATCCAGCTCGCCGGCCGGACCTGCTCGCCGAGCAGCGGTCCGGCCAGCGCCACGATCAGCGAAGGGCGAGGCGAAAAGGATGACGGTCGCCTCGGCGAGCGGCAGGTAGCGAACGCCGAGCACCATCGCCGACGCTGACCCCGATCGGCGTCAGCCCGCGGGCGATCTGGTGGAAGGGATGGGCGGTGCGGAGCAGCGCGCCGCCGCTCCGCCGCGGGCGTCAGCAGCACCATGACCGGCAGGGCGATCGCGTAGCGGGCCCACACGATCTGCCACGACCGACTGGGTGTCGGCGAGCAGCTTGCTCAGCCCGTCGACCAGCGCGAAGACCGAGGCCGACAGGATGACGAGGACGATGCCGCGAAGGACATCGGGCGTGGCCGGGGTTGGACAAGGGAAGGATCCGGAGCGGAGAGGCTGGCGTCTGATAGCCATCGCCGTACCAGACCGGCGGTCGCCGTCGTCGCTCCGTTTCAGCGCACGCGGTGCGATGATCCGGCAGCAGCGCCGCGCCGCCGTCGTCGATGCTGCCGGAATTGTCGAGCGTCACCACGTCCGGCCCGTCGACGACGTAGGCCGCCGGCGCGGGCGAGACGGCCGGCGATGTCGTCCTCGGCTCCTCGCGGTTCGCGCTGCCGCAGCCGCTCGGCGAGCACCGTCGGGCGGCGCCGTCACCGCCACCACCGTGACCGGCGGAAACCGGTCGCGGGCCTCGTCGAGGATCGCCGCGGGAGACGTTGACCACCACGGTCCGCCCGGCGGCGAGGTCGTCGGCGATCGCGGCGGGAATGCCATAGCCGAGGCCATGGGCCCGCCAGTGGAGGGCGAAGTCGCCGCGCGCGAGCCGTGCCGCGAAGCCGGCCTCCGTCGACGGTGTCGTGGTCCTCGGTGTCGTCGGCGACGGCGCGGGTGATGACCCGGCGGGGAAAGACCACGGCCGGCTCGCCGGCGAAGTCGCGCCTTGCACCAGGCGATGAGGGAATCCTTGCCGGCGCCGCTCGGCCCGACAACCAGGATCAGCGTGCCGCGCGCGCGTCTCCGCCTCGCCACGCGCGCTCACACCACGCGCCGGCCCTGCGCGCCACACGGCGCGGACCACCGGCACATGGTCGTGCACGTGGACCTGGACGAGGTCGGCGCGCTTGCCCTCGGCGATCGCGCCGCGGTCGTCGAGGCCGGCGACCGCGGCCGGGTTGGCCGTCACCATCGCCACCGCCGCGCGGCAGTGCCGATGCCGCCTCGTCGAGGCCGATCATGAACGTCGCGTGGATCAGGCTGAAGGGGAAGTAGTCCGACGACAGCACGTCGAGGAGCCCGGCCTCGACGAGGTCGCGCGCCGCGATGTTGCCGGAATGCGACTCGCCGCGGACGATGTTGGGCGCGCCCATCAGCACCTTGAGCCCGGCGGCGTGGGAGGCGGCGGCGGCGGCGTGGGTGGTGGGGAACTCGGCGAGGGTGACGCCGTGGCCCAGCGGCCTCGGCGACATGGTCCTCGGTGGCGTCGTCGTGGCTCGCGAGCACGATGCCGCGCGCCTGCGCCATCTCGGCGATGGCCTGGCGGTTGCTGGCCGGAGACCTTGTCGGCCTGCGCGCGCCGCGTGACGATCAGCGCCTCGAGCGTCGGCGTCCGACATCCCCGCCTTGCCCTGGTAGTAGACGCGGAAGGCGTCGAGCGAGGTGAACTGGCGCTGGCCGGGGGTGTGGTCCATCAGCGAGGCGATGCGGACCCGCGCGTCGTTCTCGAAGGCGGCGAAGCTCTCGAGCACGTCGGGCGCCGACACCTCGCAGCGGAGGTGGATGAAGTGCTCGGCGCGGAGCCGGCCGTGGCGCTGGCTGTCCTCGATCGCCCCGGCAAGCGTCTGCATGTCGGCCGGCTCGAGCTTGGTGTCGTCGTCGATGCCGACACGGAGCGCGTCGAAGACGGTGGTGATGCCCGGAGGTGGCGATCTGCGCGTCGTGCGCCTGCACCGCGGCGACCGGGTTCCAGCGGACCCGCGGCCGCGGCGCGTAGTGGCCCTCGAGATGGTCGGTGTGGAGTTCGACCAGGCCGGGGATCAGCCAGTCGCCGTCGAGATCGATGCCGGACTGGCCAGGGCCGGGATCGTCGATCGGCCGCGATCGTCGCCGCCGCGGACCACGACGTCGCCGGCGATCACCTCGTCGGGCAGGACGATCCTGCCGTTGCGGAAGACGGTCTCGGTCATGGCGTTGGCTCGGTCGGATCGATGTGGCAGGCGGCGAATCGCGGCTCAGATCACCAGTTTGCGCAACTGTTGTGACACGAGATCGACGATCGTCACGGTGAGGACGACCACGATGAGGATCGCCGCGGTCTCGGCATAGTAGAAGCCGCGGATCGACTCGAACAGCACCTGGCCGATGCCGCCGGCGCCGACCAGGCCGAGCACCGTCGCCGACGCGCACGTTCGATTCGAACCGGTAGAGCGAGAACGACATCCACAGCGGCAGCACCTGCGGCACGACGCCGTAGACGATCTCCTGCAGCTTGCTCGCGCCGGTGGCGCGGATGCCCTCGACCGGCCGCGGGTCGATCGCCTCGACCGCCTCGGAGAAGAGCTTGGCGAGAATGCCGGTGGTGTGGATGAAGAGCGCCATCACACCGGCGAAGGGGCCGAGGCCGACGGCGACGACGAACAGCACCGCGAAGACCAGCTCGTTGATGGCGCGGAAGGCGTCCATCAGCCGGCGCACCGGCTGGTAGACCCACCACGGCGCCATGTTGTTGGAGCAGAGGATGCCGAGCGGGAATCGAGGCGACCACCGCGAGCGTCGTGCCCCACACCGCGATCTGCACGGTGAGGATGACCTCCTCGATGTAGTAGTCGATGTCCTTGAAGTTCGGGCGGAGGAAGCCGCTGGCGTATTCCGCCATGTTGCCGGCGTCGGTGAAGAGGTTGACGACGCGGTACATCTCGGCCGGCGCGAAGCTCCAGGCGAGCGCCGCGACAAGACCGCCCCAGACGAGGAAGTTGAAGAGGCTCCGCGACCAGTCCCTTGGCGGGACGGCGACGGCGGGCGGGATGGCTGCTCACGGCGGGAGGGACGTCGCCGGGCGGCGCGCAATGTGCGCGCCGCCCGGCGACGGGTCTCGGTCTAGGTCTGCGGGATCTTGGCCATCAGGGTCTCGTACTCGGCCTTCTTGGCCTCGAGCTCCTTGAGCTTGGCGGCCTTGTCCTCGGCGGAACGCGTCATCCGCCTCGACTTGCGCGACTTGACGGTCTGTTCGGCGAACACCGCTACGAGGTCGGCGAGATGGCCGATCTCGGCCAGGCGCAGCCCGTCCAGCGCCGCGGGCCGGCCTGCCGCCGCGGGCGACGCGGCGGGGCAGGACGGCGGCGACGAAGCCGAGCTTCTGCGCCTCACGCAGGCGTGCCTCCGCCTGCGCCACCTGGCGCACCTCGCCGGAGAGGCCGACCTCGCCGAAATAGACGCAGTCGGGTTCGGTCGGCCGGTCGGTGGCGGCGGAGACCAGGGCGGCGGCGACGGCGAGGTCGGCGGCGGGCTCGTTGATGCGCAGCCCGCCGGCGATGTTGAGATAGACGTCGTTCATGCCCGAGCGTCATGCCGCAGCGCGCCTCCAGCACCGCCAGCAGCATCGAGAGCCGCCCCTGAGTCCCAGCCCACCACCTGCCGCCGCGGCGACCCGCCGGCCGAGGGCGACGAGCAGCGCCTGCACCTCCACCAGCACCGGGCGCGTGCCTTCCAGCCCGGCGAAGACCGCCGAACCCGCGACGTTGCCGCGCCGCTCGGCGAGGAACAGGGCGGAGGGGTTGGCCACCTCGACCAGGCCCTGTGCCGGTCATCTCGAAGACGCCGATCTCGTCCGTTGCGCCGAAGCGGTTCTTCACCGCGCGCAGGATGCGGAACTGGTGGCCGCGGTCGCCTTCGAAATACAGCGTCGCATCGACCATGTGCTCCAGCACGCGCGGGCCGGCGAGCGTGCCTTCCTTGGTCACGTGGCCGACCAGCACGATCGGCGAAGCCGCGCGCCTTGGCCAGGCGGATCAGCTCCGCCGCGCAGGCGCGCACCTGGGCGACCGTGCCGGGGGCGGAGTCGAGCGAATCGAGCCACAGGGTCTGGATGGAATCGATGACCACCACCGCGGCGTCGCTTCTCCTGCTTCCAGGCTGGCGGCGATGTCGCGCAGCGCGGTGGCGGCGGCGAGCGCCAGCGGGCTTCGGTCAGGCCGAGGCGGCGCGGCGCGCAGGCGCACCTGCTCCACCGCCTCCTCGCCGCGAGACGTAGAGCACGCGCCGGCCCGGCGGCGGCCATGCGCGCCGCCGCCTGCAGCAGGATGGTGGATTTGCCGATGCCCGGATCGCCGCCGACCAGGATCGCCGAGGCCGGCACCAGGCCGCCGCCGAGCACGCGGTCGAGCTCGGCGATGCCGGTCGGGATGCGGGGTGGCGGGGCGGAGGTGCCCTTGAGGCCGACGAAGCTCGACGCGCCGCCCGCCGCCGGCGCCTGCGGGCCGGGCCGGTGGCGGCGGGTCTCGGCGGCTTCCTCGACGAGGGTGTTCCATTCGCCGCAGGCATCGCAGCGGCCCTGCCATTTCGGGATGGGCGGCGCCGCAGGACTGGCAGACGAAGCGGGAGCGGTCCTTGGCCATGGCGACCGCGATTGCGCTACAAAGGGCAGTAGAGGAGCCTGCGGCGCACAGCCCCGCGGCAACACAAAGCGGGCGAGATCATGGCCCGGAAGCCGAACCGCAAGGAACTGCACGCACTGGAAGCGGCGAGATGATGTTGCCGTACAGCGCTGGGATGCGAGCGGCGCCAGCCGGCTGGCCGTGGCGGAAAAGTCTCGCTGGCGCTCAGCCCGGTCTGTGCCGATGCGGATATGCTGCCAAGGAGCTTTGCCCCTCCAACCACCCACCAAAGACCGGGGGCCTTTGGAAGCCGATACTGGGCGCTGGGCGCCACGATGGGGACCAATGACGCGCGAGGCGATACGGCGCAATATTTGGTTTGCGACGAGGAAGGGAGCGCCGCGCCGGTGGCGGAAGCAGCCGTAATCAGAAGCCTCGTGATCGTTGGTAGAGCTGGATGCCGCATGGAATCCGAGTTTGCCGCGCGCAGAGTTGGTGTGGCGGCTGCCCGCCAAACAAGCCGAAACCCGAATTCCAACGGCGTTCGGCTTTATCAGCGCGCCGCCAGGAAGTCGAGCACATCGCCCTGCGCCGCGTCGCCCTCGACATGCCGCGGTGCCACAGCGCGTAGAACAGCAGGTGCCAGGCGGCGAAGCCGTCGCGCTTGCCGGCCGCGGCGCGGAACAGCGGCCGCGACGCGTCGGGCCGGCGATCTCGGCCACGCCCGGCTGCGCCGCGACCAGCGGCGCCGAGCCTGCTCGCCGGCCGCGGCGATCCAGGCGCCGACCGGCACGGTGAAGCCCTGCTTCGTGCGGAACGGCTCGCTGGCCGGCAGGTGCTGCGCCAGCCAGTGCCGCAGCAGCCACTTGCCCGTGCCGTCCGCGCACCTTCAGCGCGTCGGGCAGGCGGAAGGCGACGCCGCCGCGACGCCGGGGTCGAGGAAGCGGCGTGCGCCCCTCGACGCCGTGCGCCATCAGGCAGCGGTCGAGCTTGGTCAGCAGGTCGTTGGGCAGCCAGTCGGCGACATCGAGCGCCTGCGCCGCCTGCAGCCGCGTGCGGCCCGGCGTGCGCGGCCGCGGCCTCGGCGGCGTCGATGCCGTCGCGCCAGCGGCGGGGCGGCGTCGCGCAGCACGTCCGAGCCGGTCGAAGGCGCCATGCCGCGCGCATCGCCTGCCGCCCAGCCACCAGGGCCGCATCGCGCGTGCGGTAGCGGCCATAGCCGCCGAACAGCTCGTCGCCGCCCTCGCCGGACAGCACGACCTTCACCTCCTGCGCGCGCGCGGCGCGCGAGGAACCAGGTCGGGAGGATGGCGTAGTCGGCGGCCGGATCGTCCATCGCAGGCGACGATCTCCGGCAGGTGGCGCCAGACACGTCCTGCCGCCGTGACGGTCAACGTCGACGTGGCGCGCGCCGGCGGCGTGTGGCGCGCGGCGCGGCGGCCTCGCGCTCGTCGGCGGCGCCGGGCCGTCGAAGCCGGCGGTGAAGGCCAGCACCGGCCGGTCGTTCAGCCGCGCCATCATCGCCAGCACGGCCGCGGAATCGATGCCGCCCGACAGGAACATGCCGTAGGGCACGTCGGAGCGCTGGTGCAGGTCGACGCTGTCCTCGAGCGCGGCGTCGAGCGCGGGCGAGCGCCGCGTCCTCCGTCGATCGCCTCCGGCCCGCCCTCGGGCAGCGCGGCGCGGCGGCGGCGCTCGACGATCGGCGCCGTCGGCGATCACGACCGTCTCGCCCGGCAGCACGCGCGTGATGCCTTCGAAGATGGTCTCGGCGCCGGTGGTGAACTGCAGCTGCAGCAGCTCGTCGCGCGCCTCGCGCGCAGACGCGCGGCGCGACCAGCCCGGCGGCGATCAGCGCCTGCGGCTCGGAGGCGAAGGCGATGCCGCTGCGGCGTCTCGGCGAAGTAGAGCGGCTTGATGCCGAACGGGTCGCGCGCCAGCACCAGCCTGCCGGGCGGCGCGGTCGTGGATGCGCGAGGGCGTACATGCCGCGCAGCGCCTCGGCGAAGCGCGGCGCCGTCGCGGCGGTACAGGTGCAGCGGCGGCTCGCAGTCCGATGCCGGTGGCGCAGGCCAGCTGATGCGCCGTCGCGCAGCTCGCGGTAGTTGTAGATCTCGCCATTGGCGACCAGCGCTGGCCGGGCCGGCGTGCAGCGGCTGGTCGCCGGTCGCGAGGTCGATGATGGCGAGCCGCGTATGCGCCAGCGCCACGCTGGCCCTGCGACGTGATGGCCCGGCGCCGTCCGGGCCGCGATGGGCGAGCGCGCGCGGTCATCGCCTCGAGCACCGTCGGCGCGGCGCTGTCCGGGTCGCAGCGCGAGCCCGGCGATGCCGCACATGCGGCTCAGGCTGCCTGCGCCTCGGCGGCGCGACGTCCACGAGGAAGTCGCGCCAGCGCGCGCACCACGGCGGCTTCCGCGTGAAGTCGCGCCTCATAGGCGGCGCGCGCCCGCCGCGGCGAGGCGTGCGGCGCGCGCGGGATCGGCGAGCAGGCCGCGCGATGCGCGGCGGCGAGCGCCGCGGCATCCTCGACCGGCACCAGCAGGCCGGTGCTGGCCGTCGGCGATCAGCTCGCGCGGCCCCTGCGGCGGCGGCGGCGACGACCGGGCGGCCGGCCGACCAGGCCTCGAGCACCACGTTGCCGAGCGGCTCGTGGCGCGACGGGCAGACGAAGATGTCGCAGGCGGCGAGCAGCGCGCCGATGTCGTCACGCCAGCCGAGGAAGGCGACGCGGTCGGCGACGCCGAGCTCGCGCGCCAGCGCTCTCCAGCGCGCCGCGTTCCGGGCCCTCGCCGGCGAGCGACAGATGCGCGCCGGGCAGCGGCGCCAGGGCGCGCAGCGCGACGTCGAAGCCCTTGTTGCGATGCAGCCGGCCCATGGCGAGCAGCCGGCGTGCCCTCGGGCGGCAGCGGCAGGCGCGCGCGGGCGCCGCGCCGGCGAGGTCGGCGGCGAAGTTCGGCAGGTAGTGCACGCGGTCGCGCCGGCCAGCCCTGCGCGACGATCCAGCCGACGATGTCGCGCGTGTTGCCGACCAGATGGTCGCAGCGCGCGATAGTATTTGAGGTCGTAATAGCCGCCGAGCCGGCCGACCAGCGTCCAGTCCGCCCGCGCGCGGGCGAAGCGGCCGCGCGGTTCATCCAGGCGACCACGACGGCGGGGCCGAAGCCGCTTCAGCGCGCGCCGCAGGCGCGGCGCTGGTCAGCAGGTCGAACGGGCCGCCGAAGCCGAGCTCGACCGGCGCCAGCGCCGCCGGCGCGCAGCCGCGCGGCGCGTTCGGCGTCGCGGCGGATCACCGGCAGCAGCTCGTCGCCCGCCTGGTGCAGCGGCGAGGCAAAGCCGTTCGAAGAAGGCCTCGGCGCCGCCATGCGGCGCGCCGGCCATGACCTGCGCGACCTTCATGACGCGCCTCCGTGCCGTTCCGGCTCCAGCGCCGCCTTCAGGTAGGACAGCAGCGGGAAGGCGCCGGTGCACAGCGCCAGCAGGACGCCCCAGCCGCCTTCGCGATAGCCGCCTTGCGCGACAGTAGGATTTGAACCCGCGCGAGAAGAAGCGCCGCACATTCGCCCGCAGCGTGCCGATGTCGCCGCTGGCGAGCAGGTCCGCCGCCTTGGCCGAGAATACTTGTCGAGCCGGCGCAGCATGTCGGAGATGTCGCGGTCGACAAGATGCACCAGCGCGCCGCTGGTGATCTGCGGCCCTTCCCGTCCCGTCCAGTCGAGGCCCGGATGCACGCGCTGCGCCCGCCACCGCTTGGCGCCCCGCGCGACAGGCGCGGCACCGAGGTGGTGCCGAACGAGCCGGCCCAGCCGTAGCGGACCAGCCGGTCGCCGACATAGTTGTCGACCGGCACCTGATGCCAGGCATGCGGCGCTGGTCGCGATGGTGGCGCGGATCGCGGCGGCCAGCGCCGCGTTCACCCGCTCGTCGGCATCGACCTCGAGCATCCAGTCGCCGGTGCAGGCGGCGAGGCCGGCATTGCGGCGCTCGCCTTCCAGTTCCCAGGCGCCCTCGATGATCGTGGCGCCGGCGACGGCGGCGATCGCCGCGCTGCCATCCGTGCTGCGGTCGAGCACCACCACGATCTCGTCGGCGAAGGCGACCGAGGCGAGGCAGTCGGGCAGGCGGGCTTCCTCGTTGCGGGCGACGATCAGGGCGGACAGGCGCGGGGCCGTCACGCCGCGCAACCTCGATCGCCGGGCGCGCCAGCAGCGCGGTCGGCCTGCGGTCGGCGACGCGGTTGGCCGGCAGCGCGCCCATCGGCGCCGCGCCCGGCGGACCCTTGGCCAACACCGCCAGTCGCGCACGCGCGCCCACCGGGGCGTATTCCGCGCGCCGGGCGTCGGCCCGAACAGGCCCGACCGTCGGCGTGCCGGTCGCGGCCGAGAGGTGCATCAGGCCGGAATCATTGCCGACGAACAGCGCGCAGCGCGCCAGCACGGCCGCGGCTTCCGGCAGGTCCAGCGCGCCGACCAGGTCGATCGCGCCGGGCAGGCCGGCGAGCACCGGCGCCGCCATCTCCGCGCTCCTGCGCGCCCGGGCCCGCCGAGCACCGCGATGCGCGCGCCTTCCAGCGCGCCGCCCGGCGCCGGTCAGCGCCGCGCCAGCGTCAGGAAGCGGTCCGCCGGCCAGACCTTGCGCGCCCAGTTCGCGGTCGGGCCCAGCGCCAGCACGGGGCCGCCCGGCGGCAGCAGCGCCGCGGCCCGGGCCGCGTCCGCCGGCGCCGAACCAGGCGACCGGGCGCGGGCGCCGGGGCTGAGCCCGAGCAGTCGCGCGCGAGATGCAGCAGGCGATGCCCCGGCCGCCGGCCGCCGCGCATCACCGCGCGGCGCTTCGCCAGCAGCAGCCAGGCGATCGCCGACGCGCGCAGGTCCACCACCAGGTCCCAGCGCGTGAAGGCCACCTGCGCACCACAGGCCGAGCCAATGCAGCGCCGAAGCGCCTCTTCTCGATCGGGATCAGGCGGTCGAGCCGCGGCATGCGGCGCGAAGACGCCCTCGGCGACCGGGCCGACAGGCGATGGTGAAGCGCGCATCGCGGATGCGCGCGCATCAGATGGTCGAGACGCCCGGTGGACAGCACGGCATCGCCGATCCGGGTCGAGGTGATGAACAGGATGCGCACGGCAGCGGCGCTTACCACGGCCTGACGCGGCCGGGGGGGAGGTTGCAGCGCGGCGCCGATCCGCCTCACCTGTTGACCCATGTCAATCGCCCTGCTTGCCCGACCGAGGCGTGCTGGAGGTGGCCGGCGCGGACCGCGCCGCCTTCCTGCAGGGCCTCGTCTCCAACGACGTCGCCGCGATCGCCGCCGGGCCAGGCCGTCTGGGCCGCGCTGCTGACGCCGCAGGGCAAGTGGCTGGCGGATTTCTTCGTCCTCCCGGTGGGCGAGCGCCTGCTGCTGGACTGCCGAGCGCGCGCAGGTGCCGGCGTTGATCGCAGCGCCTGTCGCGCTTCCGGCTGCGGTCGAAGGTGACGCTGCGCGATGCCTCGGACGAGCTGGCAGGTGCATGCCGCCTGGGGCGCGCGCGCCGCCCGAGGCCGCCATCGCCGCGCCCGACCCGCGCCTGGCCGAGGCCGGCTGGCGCGTGCTGACCGCGGCGCCGCTGCCCGGTCGGATGCGACGCCGAGGATTACGACCGCCATCGCCTCGCGCTCGGCCTGCCGGACGGCGTCGCGCGACCTGGAGGCGGAGAAATCCGTGCTGCTGGAAGGCGGCTTCGACGAGCTGGACGGCATTTCCTGGTCCAAGGGCTGCTACATGGGCCAGGAGCTGACGGCGCGGACGCGATATCGCGGCCTGCTGAAGCGGCGGCTGGTGCCGGTGCGTGTCGAGGGCCCGTGCCCGCCCGCGGCACGCCGGTGACGACGCCGCCGGCGCGGCGGTGGGCGAGATGCGCTCGGGCCGGGACGGGCGGGGCATCGCGCTGCTGCGCATCGACGCGCTGGAGCCGTGCGCGCGTTCCGCGCCGGGGAGGCGCTGGTGACGCCCGCGCATCCCCGGCTGGATGCGCCTGCCGACGCGCGAGGACGCCTGAGCGCGATGGCCGGCGCCCGACCACGGGCCGGGCGTGCGCTGCCGCCGCCGGCTGATGGTGCGGTGCGTGCTGGCGGTGGCCTGGGTGCTGCACCGGCTGGTGCCGGTCGCCGCTCGGCCCGCCGCTGCCCGAGGCTCGGCGCGCTGGTGCATCTTCGCCGCCCTGGCGCTGATCGGCTGGGCAGTGCTGGTGATGGTGCGCGCCGGCACCGACCCGCGGCCGCGACAGGCCCGACACCGCGATGGTCGAGGCCGGGCCGTTCCGCTTCAGCCGCAACCCGATCTATCTCGGCTTCCTGGTCGCCTGCTGGGCTTCGCGCTGCGCTGGGGCGACCTGTGGGGCTGGGTGGCGCTGTGGCGGGGCACTTCGCTGCTCGACCGGCTGGTGGTGGCGAAGGAGGAGGCGTATCTCGCCACCCGCTTCGGCGCGGACTACCAGGCCTATCGGGCCGGGTGCGGCGCTGGATATAGCGGTGCTTCCCCGAGGGCGGAACCGCTCTCGCCTTGTTTGATCTATCCGCCGGGGTGATTCGACCCTGACGGGACTTGCTGTGGGGTGTGCCGGCGCGGCGAGCAGCGGGTGGCGCTCACCTCTCATTGACGCTTTCCCCGGCAGAATGTGCCGGCCATGCCAAACCACCCCGTCACCCGCCGAGGCGCATCGCCGACAACGCCGGCCGCCGATCGCGCGCGGGCGCCGAAACATCGGGATTTCAAGCCGGCGCTTGCGCGTGCCACGCCATCCGCCACGCCGAGCCCGGCGCGCAGCGTGCCGGCGACGGTACAACCGGCCGTGGCGCGTGGGCCGGCGCCTGTCGCCACGCCAGTCATCGCCCGCACGGTTGTGCCGAGACCGGCCGTCGCCGATGCCGGGTCATCGGCATGGGCGTCGCAGGTCAATGCGGATTTCCGCCAACGCATCGCCCAGGCCGAGCGCAGCGCCGAACACGCGCAGGATGGCTATGGGCTGCGCAACCCGTCCTCCGGTGCGCTGGGCCGGTATCAGTTCGTGCCGATGGCGTTGCGCGACATCGGCTGGATGGATGCGGACGGCGGCTGGACCGCGGCTGCCGCGCGCCAGGGCGTGACGGATGAGGCGAGCTTCCTGGCCAGCCCCGCCGCGCAGGAGGCGGCGATGACGGCGTTCCTGGCGCGGCAGGAGACGATCCTGGACCGTGGCGGCGCGCTGGCGGCGGTGGGCGAGCCATCACCGCGCTGGATGGGTCGACCATCACGCTGACCGAGGGCGCGATGGTCGCCGCCGCGCATCGGCGGGGGGCGGGGACGCTTGGCGCGCTATCTCGCGCATCGGCGCGACACGCCGGATGCGCCGTTGAACGCCAGCCAGCGTGCCGCCTTCGAGAGCGTGGAGGCGCGGCTGCGGGGCTTCGCGGAGATTGCCTATGTCAGCGAAAGGCCGGCGAGCCGTTGATGGCGGCCGGTGGCCCGCGGCGGTCTGCCAGGGTGGAACAGTCGCCTGTCTGGCGAGCACTTCACAGCCGATCCACGGCTGATCTGCTTCCGAGCGCCGACGCGTCGCCCGGAGGGCCGGCCGCGGCCGGAACTCAGACTGACCGATGGTTTCCAAAGGCCTCGGGCCTTTGGCGGGTGGGGTGCGGGGAGGGCGGCGCCCTCCCTGCCGCGCCTCATCAAGCCGTTCGATCGCCGCCGCCGCCCGGCCAGCGCCGCCTGCGCCGCCGCCAGCCGCGCGACCGGCACGCGGTAGGGCGAGCAGGAGACGTAATCCAGCCCGACCTGCTCGCAGAAGGCGATCGAGGCCGGGTCGCCGCCATGCTCGCCGCAGATGCCGAGCTTGAGGTCCGGCTTCACGCTCGCGGCCCTTCTCGGCGGCGATGCGCACCAGCGCGCCGACGCCGTCGAGTCGAGCGAGACGAAGGGGTCCTTCGGCAGGATGCCCTTCTCGACATAGAGCGGCAGGAACTTGCCGGCATCGTCGCGCGACAGGCCGAAGGTGGTCTGCGTCAGGTCGTTGGTGCCGAAGCTGAAGAAGTCGGCGACCTCGGCGATCTCGTCGGCGGTCAGCGCGGCGCGCGGCAGCTCGATCATGGTGCCGACGCTGTATTCGATCGTGGTAGCCGGTCTCGGCGAAGACCTCCTGCGCGACCTTGTCGACCTGGGCGCGGGTGATCTCGAGCTCGCGCCGCGTGGCGACCAGCGGGATCATGATCTCCGGGATGCGGCGCCTTGCCGGTCTCCTTGCCGATCGCGCAGGCGGCCTCGAAGATCGCGCGGGCCTGCATCTCGTAGATTTCGGGGTAGGAGATGCCGAGCCGGCAGCCGCGATGGCCGAGCATCGGGTTGGCTTCGCGCAGTTCCGCGGCGCGGCGGTGCATGGTGTCGACATCGGCGCCGAGCGACTGTCGCGACCTCGCGCGATCTCCTCCTCGCGTATGCGGCAGGAATTCGTGCAGCGGCGGGTCGAGCAGGCGGATGGTGACCGGCAGCCCCGCCATGATGCGGAACAGGTCGACGAAATCCTGGCGCTGGAACGGCAGCAGGCTCGGCCAGCGCGGCGCGGCGGCCGGACTCGTCGTCGGCCATGATCATCTGGCGCACGGCGCCGATGCGCTCGGGGTCGAAGAACATGTGCTCGGTGCGGCACAGGCCGATGCCCTCGGCGCCGAACTTGCGCGCCGTCTCGGCGTCGAGCGGCGTCTCGGCGTTGGCGCGCACCTTCAGGCGGCGGACCTCGTCGGCCCAGCTCCATCAGGGTGGCGAAATCGCCGGACAGCTCCGGCTCGATCATCGCGACCGCGCCGACGAAGACCTCGCCGGTGGCGCCGTCGAGGGTGATGATCTCGCCGCCGCGCACCTGCTTGCCGCCGGCCGACAGCACCTGGCTGTTGTAGTCGACGCGTGACGCCGCCGGCGCCGGCGACGCAGGGCCGGCCCATGCCGCGGGCGACCACGGCGGCGTGGCTGGTCATGCCGCCGCGCGTGGTCAGGATGCCCTGGGCGGCGTGCATGCCGTGGATGTCCTCGGGGCTGGTCTCGATGCGCACCAGGATGACCGCTCTCGCCCTTGGCCGCGCGCGGCTTCGGCCTCGTCGGCGGTGAACACGACCATGCCGCAGGCCGCGCCCGGGGAGGCCGGCAGGCCCTTGCGCGAGCAGCTTGCGCGGCGCCTTGGGGTCGAGCGTCGGGTGCAGCAGCTGGTCGAGCGCGGCCGGGTTGACGCGCATGACCGCCTCGGCCTGGTCGATCAGGCCTTCGCGCGCCATGTCGACGGCGATCTTCAGGCTGGCGGCGGCGGTGCGCTTGCCGTTGCGGGTCTGCAGCATGTAGAGCTTGTTCTGCTGCACGGTGAACTCGATGTCCTGCATGTCGCGGTAGTGGTGCTCCAGCGTTTCGCGCACCTCCACCAGCTCGCGCATAGGCCGTCCGGCATCGCCTCTTCCATGCGGCGCTCGCCCGGCTTGGCGCGTGCCTTGGACATCGGCTGCGGCGTGCGGATGCCGGCGACCACGTCCTCGCCCTGGGCGTTGATCAGGTATTCGCCGTAGAAGATGTTCTCGCCGGTCGACGGGTCGCGGGTGAAGCAGACGCCGGTGGCGCAGTCCTCGCCCATGTTGCCGAACACCATGGCCTGGACGTTGACCGCGGTGCCCCAGTTCGCGGGGATGTCGTGCAGCCGGCGATAGGTGATGGCGCGCGGGTTCATCCAGCTGCCGAACACCGCGCCGATCGCGCCCCAGAGCTGCTCCTCGCGGGTCCTGCGGGAAGGGCTTGCCGGTGACTTCGGCGCACCATCTCCTTGTAGCCGTCGACCACGCGCGTGCCAGTCCTCGGCGGTGAGCTCGGTGTCCTCGATCACGCCGCGTGTCGAGCTTCACGTGCTCGATGATCTCCTCGAAGCGGTGGTGGTCGACGCCGAGCACGACGCTGCCGTACATCTGGATGAAGCGGCGATAGCTGTCCCAGGCGAAGCGCGCGTCGCCGGAGGCCGCGGCCAGGCCCTCGACCGTCTCGTCGTTCAGGCCGAGGTTCAGCACCGTGTCCATCATGCCCGGCATCGAGACGCGCGCGCCGGAGCGCACCGAGACCAGCAGCGGCTTGTGCGCGGTCGCCGAACTTGCAGGCCGACGGCCTCCTCGATCGGCGCCAGCGCCGGCCTCGACCTGGTCTGCGCAGGTCGGCGGGATAGTGTGCTGCCGTTCTCGTAGTAGTGGTGCAGACCTCGGTGGTGATGGTGAAGCCGGGCGGCACCGGCAGGCCGATGCGAGGCCATCTCGGCCAGGTTGGCGCCCTTGCCGCCGAGCAGGTTGCGCATGTCCGCGCGGCCCTCGTTGTGGCCGGCGCCGAAGCTGTAGACCCACTTGCGTCATGCGTGCGGGCTCCTCCTTCAGCCTTCGATCTTGGAGAAATCGGCGACCGCATCCATGGCGGCGCGCAGCCGGGCGAGTAGACGCAGCCGGTTGCGGCGCAGTTCCGGCGTCGGGATCGTTGACCGTGACCGTGTCGAAGAACGCGTCGACGGCGCGCGCAGCGTGGCCAGCGCGGCCATGGCGCCGGTCGAAATCCTCGGCCGCGAGCGCGGTGCCGATCGCGCGGGCGCGGCGGCTGTCGAGCGCGGCGGCGAGCGCCTGCTCCTCGCGGCGCGCGCAGCAGGTCGGTGTCCATGGCGGCGTCGAATGCGCGGCCGTCCTTCTTCTCCTCGATGCGGAGGATGTTGGCGGCGCGCGATAGGCGGCGAGGAGGTTCGCGCCGTCGTCGGATTCGAGCAAGGCGCGCACGCGCGTCGGCGCGGGCGAGCAGGCGGCACGAGGTCGTCGTCGGGCGCCGGCGCCGAAGACGGCGGCGACGCACGTCGTGGCGGGCGCCCTCGGCGCGGAGCTGGACGCGCAGGCGGTCGGCGAGGAAGTCGAGGAGCGTCGGCGACGCGTTCCGCGGAGCATGCCTCCGCTGCGCACGAATGCCGCTGCCGCTGCGCGGTCGGCCGGAACGTCTTCGGCATGCCTCGCGCGCATGCTGCAACTCGTCCAGCTTCGCGCGCGCCAACGCGTGCCAGGACGCAGGTCGAGAGCGGTCGCCGAAGCGCCATCAGCGGCAGGCGCAGCCCGTTCTCGCGGATGATGCGGATGACGCCCAGCGCCGCGCGGCGCAGCGCAAAGGGATCGCCCGAGCCGGTCGGCTTCTCGCCGACGGCGAAGAAGCCGGCCAGCTGGTCGAGCTTGTCGGCCAGCGCCACCGCGATCGCCGACCGGCTCCGCCGGCACCGCGTCGCCCGGCCCCATCGGCCGGTAATGCGTCGCCGATCGCGTCGGCGACGCGCGGCGTCCTCGCCGTCGTGCAGCGCGTAGTAGCGGCCCATCACGCCCTGCAGTTCGGGGAACTCGCCGACCATGCCGGTGGCAAGGTCCGCCTTGGCCAGCTGCGCCGCGCGCGCCGCCAGCGCGGCATCGGCGCCGACCAGCGGCGCGATGAGCCGCCGCCAGGCGCTCCAGCCGCGCGCACCCGCTGCCCCTGCGTGCCGAGCTTCGCGTGGAACACCACGCTCGTCCAGCTTCGGCAGGCAGCTCTCCAGCGTCTGCTTGCGGTCCTGGTCCCAGAAGAACCGCGCATCGCGACAGCCGCGCCCGCAGCACGCGCTCGTTGCCGGCGACGATCGCCGCGCCGCCGTCGCTGCGCCGCGATGTTGGCCACGAGCGCGAAGCGCGGCGCCGCCGGCCCGTCCGGCATGGCGCAGCGCGAAGTAGCGCTGGTTCACGCGCATCGACGTGCGCATCACCTCCGGCGGCAGGTCCATGAAGGCGTCGTCGATGCGCCCGAGCAGCGGCACCGGCCATTCCACCAGCCCCGCCACCTCGTCCAGCAGGCCGCGATCCGGCACCACCGCCAGCCCCTCGGCGGCGGCGAGCGCGGTCGATGCCGTCCTCGATCGATCCGCTCGCGCTCGCGCGGCGTCGAGCCACCACGCGGCGCTGCGCGCAGCCCGTCCTGCGTAGTCCGCGCAGGACGCGCACCGCGAAGGCGCCCGGCGCCATGAAGCGGTGGCCCTCGGTCAGGTCGCCGCTGGCCAGCCCGTGCCCGTCGTCGTCGCCGTCGCCGCAGGTCGAACGGCACCACCTCGCCATCCAGCACGCAGAGGATGCGCTGCAGCGGCCGCACCCAGGTGAAGCTGCTGCGCCGCCCCAGCGCATCGATTTCGGCCAGGGGAAGCGCGCGCAGCAGCGGCGGCAGCGCCGTCGCGATCAGCGTCGCGCGCCTCGACCGCCGCGCCGGGCTTCGACAGCACCCAGAACTGCGCCTTCCTGCGCCAGCATCGCGCGCGGTCGGCGCCGTGCTTGCGCAGGAAGCCGTCGAGCGCCTGGTCCGGCGCGCCGATGCGCGGGCCGCGTTCCTCCTTGCCCGCGGTCGTCACGCGCGCTCCGCGCAGCTGGCCCACGGCAGGCCGAGCCGGCGCGGGCCGTGGAAGGTCGCGCGGCGCGCTCGGTCATCAGCGGCGCCAGCGCCTTCGGCAGCAGCCGCGCACAGCTCCTCGGCCGCCCGCGCCTGCATGCGCGCGGGGATTTCCTCGGAGAACAGTTCGAGCAGGAATTCGGGCATGGTCAGGCAGCCTTCTCGCCCGCCAGCCAGGCCTCGCAGCAGCCCTTCGCCAGGTCCGCACGCGGCCGATATAGGCCGCCCGCTCGGTCACGCTGATCGCGCCGCGCGCGTCCAGCAGGTTGAAGCAGGTGGCTGACGCCTTGATGCACTGGTCATAGGCCGGCAGGGCCAGCCTCGTGCTCCAGCAGCGCCGCGCATTCCTTCTCCGCGTCCTCGAAGTGGCGGAACAGCATCTCGGTATCGGCGTATTCGAAGTTGTGGGCGCAGTATTCGCGCTCGGCGCGCAGGAACACGTCGCCATAGCTTCACGCCGTCGGCCGTTGAAGTCCAGGTCGTAGACGTTCTCGACGCCCTGGACGTACATCGCCAGCCGCTCCAGCCCGTAGGTCAGCTCGCAGGACGGGATCTCGCAGGCGATGCCGCCGACCTGCTGGAAATAGGTGAACTGCGTCACCTCCATGCCGTCGCACCAGACCTCCCAGCCCAGGCCCCAGGCGCCCAGCGTCGGGCTTTCCCAGTCGTCCTCGACGAAGCGGATGTCGTGCAGCCGCGGGTCGATGCCCGAGCGCGCTGGTAGCTGCCGATCAGCAGCGCCTGCGGGTCGGCCGGGCGAGGGCTTCAGGATCACCTGGTACTGGTAATAGTGCTGCAGCCGGTTCGGGTTCTCGCCATAGCGGCCATCCGACGGGCCGGCGCGAGGGCTGCACATAGGCCGCCTTCCACGGCTTCGGCCCCAGCGCGCGCAGCGTCGTCGCCGGGTGGAAGGTGCCGGCGCCGACCTCCATGTCATAGGGCTGCAGGATCACGCAGCCCTGCTCCGACCAGAAACGGTGCAGGCGCAGGATGATGTCCTGGAAGCTCGGCGGCTTCTGCGGCATTGGGCGGTCCGGGTGTGCTGGTGTTGTTGCGGTGCACCTATAGTCGGCGCGGCCCGGCCAGCCGGCAAGAAAACCGCCCATCGGTGACCCGCGCGGCCGCGAGAGCGGTCCCGCCGAAGGTGGAACCGCTCTCGCTTGTCCGACCGACATCTTCACCACCCGGTGATTCCGCCGGCGGACTGCGATCCCGCGCGCTCGCCGTGAAGGAGCCGCCGCCTTGGACGCCACCGCGCTGATCACCGCCTATCTCGACGCCTTCAACCGCGGCGACCGGGCCGCCATGCTCGGGCACTTGGCGGAGGATGTCGCCCATGACGTGAACCAGGGCGGGCGCGAGGTCGGGCGCGACGCCTTCGCCGCCTTCATGGCGCGGATGGACCGTTGCTACCGCGAGACGCCTCGTGGACATCGTGGTGATGGCCGCCCCCGATGGCCGCCGCGCGGCGGCGGAATTCATCGTGGAAGGCGACTACCTCGCCACCGATGAGGGCCTGCCCGAGGCGCGCGGCCAGGCCTATCGCCTGCCGGCCGGCGCTTTCTATGCCATTCGCGACGGGCGGATCGCGCGGGTGACGATGCACTACAACCTCACGGACTGGCTCGGCCAGGTCCACGCGCCGGGTCGTGACGATGGCCACGCCGGCGAGCACCACGACACCGCCGGCCAGTACCTGCCAGGACGGCACCTCGCCGAGCCAGGTCGCGGCAATCAGCGTGGCGAAAACCGGTTGCATGTAGCCCACCATCGCCGAATCCGCCGCCTCGGCCCGCGTCGCCAGGCCAAGGAACAGGGTCAGCGGGATGGCGGTCGCGAAGATGGCGAGCAAGATGCCCAGCAGCCAGACCTGGTCGGCTGCACCAACGCCACCGGCCCGTCGACCATCAACGCCAGCCCGCCGGAGACGATGCCCGACACCGCCTGCTGGCCCAGGGCGAGCGGCGCTGCGGGGCCGCGCGGCGCCTTGCGCAGCCAGATGGTGCTGATCGCATAGGAACAGGTGGCGGC
>CAVVXV010000004.1:0-52442 GCA_963752295.1 uncultured beta proteobacterium
TCGCCGATGCCTGCGAGGCCGCCGGCGTGCCGGCGCTGTCGACCACCGCGCCGTGGGAGTCTTTCTACTTCGGCCGCGGTGCCAAGCCGGGCGAGCCGTCGCCGTTCAAGTGGACCTACCACTTCTGCTTCGGTGTCGGCAACTTCGCCACGCTGTATGCCGACCAGTGGAGCAAGCTGCCGACGAACAAGCGGGTCGGCATGCTGCTGCCCGCCGATGCGGACGGCAACGCGATCCGCGGCCTGTTGATCCCGGCGCTGCAGAAGGCCGGCTTCACCGTGGTCGACGCCGGGCCCTACCAGAACGGCATCGCCGACTTCTCGGCGCAGATCCAGAAGTTCCGCGGCGAAGGCGTCGAGATCTTCAACACCTTCCCGTTCCCGCCCGACTTCGCGGTGTTCTGGCGCCAGGCGGCGCAGCGCGGCCTGGCCGAGCAGCTCAAGATCGTGCAGCTCGCCAAGGCCGGGCTGTTCTCGGCCGAGATGGACGCCCTCGGCCCGCTCGCGCGCGGGCTGGCTGCCGGCGCGTACTGGCACCCCGCGTTTCCGTTCAAGAGCCCGGCCACCGGGCAGGACGGCAAGCAACTCGCCGACGGCTGGGAGAAGGCCCGCAACAAGGGCTGGACGCAGCAGATCGGCGCCACCGCGTCGCTGTTCGACGCCGGTATGGCTGCGCTGCGCGCCTGCCCCGACCCGAAGGACAAGGCCGCGCTCGCCAAGTCGCTCGCGACGCTGAAGACCGAGACAGCCGTCGGCATGGTGGACTTCACTGCCGGCCCGGTGCCCAACTGCACGACGACCGGCCTGGTCGGCATGCAATTGATGCCGTCGCCAGCGGGCGCGAAGAACCGCTTCGAGCCGATGATCGTCTCCAACGCCGACAACCCGCGCGTGCCGGTGTCGATGCAGATGACGCCCTACGCGCTGCAGGCCTGACGGTGACGGCGGCATCTGGCACCCGTACTATTGCGCGGGCACGGCGTGGTCAAGCGCTTCGGCAGCCTCGAGGTGTTGCGCGGCGTGGACCTCGACGTGCGCCGCGGCGAGGCGCTCGGCGTGGTCGGACCCAACGGCGCCGGCAAGACGACGCTGTTCGGCGTCTTCGCCGGCACGGTGCCGGCGAGCGCCGGTGCGGTGGCCTTCGATGGCGTGCCGATCGACGGCTGGAGCGCCGCGCGCCGCTGTCGTGCCGGCATTGCGCGCACACACCAGGTGCCGCGCCCTTTCTCGGCATGACGGTGTTCGAGAACATGCTCGTCGCCGCGCAGCATGGTGCCGGCCTGCACGGCGATGAGGCCGCTGAGTCCGCGCTCGCCGCACTGCGCAGACCGGCCTGGCCTCATGGCCGAGCGCAGTGCCGCCACGCTCGGCCTGCTCGACCGCAAACGGCTGGAACTGGCGCGCACGCTGGCCACGCGCCGGCCGTGCTGCTGCTCGACGAGATCGGTGGCGGCCTGACCGAAGCCGAGCTGCTGCAGCTGGTGGACCTGATCGACGGCCTGCGCGCCGGCGGGCTGACCATCGTCTGGATCGAACATGTGCTGCACGCGTTGCTGCGTGTCGTGGGCCGCCTGGTGTGCATGGATGCGGGCGCGGTGCTGGCCGAAGGTCGCCGCAGGCGGTGATGGCCGACCGCTGGTGATGCGCGCCTACCTGGGCGGGGCGGCGGCATGAACGACGCCGTGTTCGACGTGCGGGGACTGAGCGCGGCACACGGCCAGCTGGTCGCGGTGCGCGGCACGACGCTCGCCCGCGGCGAGGTGCTGGCGCTGGTCGGTGCCAACGGCGCCGGCAAGACCACGCTGCTGCGCACGCTGGCCGGTGTGCACGCGGCCGCCGCCGGGCGCGTGGCGTGTTGTGGCGACGACATCACCGCCTGCCGGCCCACCAGCGCGTGCGCCGCGGCCTGGCCATGGTGCCGGAAGGCCGGCGCCTGTTCGGCGACATGAGCGTGCGCGAGAACCTGCGCGTGGCCGCAGAACACGGCCGCCGCGGGCGCTGGACGCTGGACGCCGTCGGCGGCGTTGCCGACGCTGGACCCGCTGCTCGACAGACCGGCCGGGGCGCTGTCGGGCGGGCAGCGGCAGGCCGCGGCGATCGGCCGCGCGCTCATGAGCAATCCCGAGCTGCTGCTGCTTGACGAGGTGTCGCTGGGCTTGTCGCCGATTGCGGTCGAGGTGTCTATGAGAGCCTGGCCTCGCTGCGGCAGGAGCGCCGGACCGCGATGCTGATCGTGGAGCAGGACCTGACCGCGCGCTGGCCTTTGCCGACCGCGTGCTGTGCCTGCGCGAAGGCCACATCGTGCTGAAGGGGCGGCCGGCCGACTGACCCGCGAGGCAGTCACCGCAGCGTACTTCGGCATGGAAGCGGTGGGCAAGGAGCACGCCGCATGATTGAAGCCGTGATCCAGGGCATGCTGCTCGGCGGGCACTACGCGATCCTGGCCGCCGGCCTGTCGCTGATGTTCGGCGTCATGCGCATCATCAACCTGGCGCACGGCGATCTGGCGATCCTGGGCGCCTACGCGGTGCTGATGCTGGACCAACATCTTGGCTTCTCGCCGTGGTGGGCACTCGTGTGGTGCTGCCGGCGATGGCGCTGCTGGGCATGGCGCTGCAGCGCAGGCTGTTTGCGCGCACCCTGCGCGCCGGCATCCTGCTGCCGCTGCTGGTGACCTTCGGCCTGGGCGCGGTGATGCAGAACGGCATGTTCGGGGTTTTCGGCTCGAAGCGCGCTCGCTCGGCAACACGATCGGCGAGCTGGCGTGGGCGAGCTGGACGCTGCCCGGCGGCATCGTCGTCGGCCAGCTGCCCGTGCTGACGCTGGGGATGGCGGTGGCGGTGCTCGCGGGGCTGCAGCTGATCAGCTTCACGCGGCTGGGCCGCGCGATCCGCGCCGCCGCCAGCGACTCCGAGGCCGCGGCGTTCAGCGGCGTCGATCCGCGCCGGGTGCACCGCGCCGCAGCCGCGATCGCCATCGCGCTCGCGGGGCTGGCGGGCACTTTGCTGGCGATGCGCGCATGGTGGAGCCCTACAGCGGGCCGATGCTGCTGATCCAGGCCTTCGAGGCGGTGGTGATCGGCGGCATCGGTTCGCTGTGGGGCACGCTTGCTCGGCGGCGTGCTGCTCGGCGTGGCCCAAAGCCTGGGCGCGCTCGTGTCGCCGCAGGGCTTTCAGCTTGCGGGCCACCTGCTGTTCCTGGCCGTGCTGGGCGTGCGGCTGTGGCGCCAGCACCGCAGTCTCTCGGGCTGCCGGCCTGGCCGTCGCGCGGAGGCTTGCATGAGTGCGACGTACCGCTCCGGAGGTCGATCGCGGATTGGCACCGCCAAGGGCAAGCCAATGAGTGCTCGATCACCGCAGCGCTGGATTGCCGCGCTCGTGCTGGTGGGCTTCGCGCTGCTGCCTTTCGTCGCCGGCGCGTCGGTGGTGGACAAGGCCACGACGCTGTTCGTCTATATGCTGCTCGCGGTGACCTGGAACCTGATGGCCGGCTACGCGGGCCTGGTGTCGGTGGGGCAGCAGGCCTTCTTCGGGCTCGGCGGCTACTTCGCGCTGCGCCTGGTCGACGGCGGTTTCGCCGCTTATCCGGCGCTGATCGCCGGCGCGGCCGGCGCGGCGCTCGTTGCCTGGGGCCTGTCGTTCTTCGTGCTGCGGCTGAAGGACGGCGAGTTCGCGATCGCCACCTGGGTGGTCGCCGAAGTCATCCGCATCCTGGTGATGCTCGACCCCTTCGTGCAGGGCGAGACCGGCATCTCGCTGATCGCGCTCAACGCGGTGGAGCCCGAACTGCGCCGCAACCTCGCCTACGCGAGTTGCGCTCGGCGCGCTCGCGGCGACGACCGGCGCGCTATGGTGCTGCTGCGCAGCCCGGTGGGCGCCGCGGCACGCGCCATCGGCGACGACGACGAAGCCGCCGCGTCGCTCGGCGTCAACGTGCTGCGCACACGCCAGGCGATCTACGTGCTCGCCGCCTTCGGCGCCGCGCTGGCCGGCGTGGTGTGGCTGGCCAGCGCGATCACCTTCCTGCCGCGCACGAACTTCGGCGTGCAGTGGTCGGTGCTGATGCTGTTCATGGTGCTGGTGGGTGGGCTGCGCAGCTTCGAAGGGCCGTTCGTCGGCGCGCTGCTGCTGTTCGCGCTGCAGGAGTGGCTCGGCGAATTCGGCGCCTGGTACCTCGCTGGGCTCGGCGCCGTGGCCGTGGCCTTCGCGCTGTACCTGCCCGCGGCCTGTGGGGCCTGGCCCAGGATCGTTTCGGCTGGCAGCTCGTGGCCACCGGCGCGCGGCCACCGGCCGCGGCCACACCATCTTCCCCCCTCGTTCCCACCCTCAAAGGAATTTCCCCATGACTTCCGTGCAAGGCAAGACCATCGTCGTCACCGGCTGCAGTTCGGGCATCGGCGCCGAGACCGTGCGCCTGTTGCGCTTCCAGGGCGCGCGCGTGATCGGCGTCGATCGCAATGAGCCGATGTTGACGCTCGACGGCTTCGTCAAGGCGGACCTGTCCGAACAGGCCGCGATCGACGACGCCGTCAAGCAGCTGCCGGCCAGGATCGACGCGCTGGCCAACATCGCCGGCGTGCCGGGCACCGCAGCGGCGAGCGCGGTGGCGCGCGTCAACTACCTCGGGCTGCGCCACCTGAGCCTGCGCCTGCTGGAGCGCATGGCCGAAGGCGCGAGCATTGTCAACATCAGCTCGATTCTCGGCGCGGAATGGCCGGCACGACTGGAACTGCACCGCGCGCTCGGCGAGACGCCGAGCTTCGAAGCCGGCCTGGCCTGGCTGGCCAGGCATCCGGTGCCGCAGGAGAGCTGCTACCAGTATTTCAAGGAGGCGCTGATCGTCTGGACGCTGACGCAGTCGCAGAAGATCTTCCTCACCCGCGGCGTGCGCATGAACTGCGTCGCTCCGGGGCCGGTGTTCACGCCGATCCTCGGCGACTTCGTCGCCATGCTGGGCGAGGAACGCGTGCAGAAGGACGCGCACCGCATGAAGCGCCCGGCCCTGCCCGACGAGGTGGCGCCGGTGGTGGCGTTCCTGTGCGGCGACGCCGCGCGCTGGGTCAGCGGCATCAACCTGCCGGTCGATGGCGGGCTGGCCTCGACCTACATCTGATCCGAGGCAGTCCCTCGAGACCCCGTGGAGACGCAATGAACCATACATCTACGACGGCGCCGCTCCAGACAGCGCCCATGGACCCGGCGTTGGCCGGCTTTCTGGCCGAGGCTGCAGCGCAAGGCAACCCACCGCTGGAGTCGCTGCCGCCGACGGTAGCGCGCCAGATCTACCGCGACATCGCAGCCGGCCTGGGCCTGCCCGCTCCGACGATCGCGGCCGCGAACGACCGCGTCATCGATGGCCCGGCCGGGCCGCTGGCGCTGCGCATCTATTCGCCCGTGCTTTCAGCGGTGCCCGCACCGGCGCTGGATGCGCCCCCGCCTGTGCTGCTTTATTTGCACGGCGGAGGCTTCGTGATCGGCGACCTCGAAACCCACGACAAGGTCTGCCGCACTCTTTGCCACGAAGCGGCAGCCGTGGTGGTTGCAGTGGACTACCGCCTCGCCCCCGAACATCCGTTCCCCGCCGCCGCTGGTGACGCCGCATGCGCACTGCGCTGGGTCATGGCCCACGCGCAGGAGCTGGGCGCCGACCCCGCGCGCATCGGCCTGGCCGGAGACAGTGCCGGCGCGCAGCTCGCCGCGGTCGCCGCGCTGCGTTGCGCGGGTGGCGGCGGTGCTGGCATCGCGCCAAGAGCGTTGGGCCTGATCTACCCGGTGGCGCAGCACTACAGCGAACCCAGCGCATCGATGCTCGAGAACGGCGAGGGCAAGTTCCTCACCACCGCCGTGATGAAGTGGTTCATCGACTGCTACACCGCCGGCCGCGTCGAATTGGCGCGGCACCCGGAAATCTCATTGCTGCACGCGTCCGGCCTGGCCACGCTGCCGCCTACCTGGATCGGCACCATGGGCCACGACCCGCTGCGCGACGAAGGCCACCTGCTGGCGCAACGCATCGCCGTCGCAGGCGTGGCCACCGAGCACCGCCACTACCCGGGCGCCATCCACGCCTGCATCCACTTCACAGCGGTGTCGCCGATCGGTGGCCAGGTGATGTCGGACCTGGCGCGCTGGTTGAAGGCAGCGCTGTAAGCGCATCGACCCGCACCCCAACCCTCTCCCCCCGAGTACAGGGCGCCACGGCCTGCTGCCGGATGCCGGACGCTTGAATGCCTATCGGCATCAGAACCGCGACCAGTCTGAGGCCAGATCGGGGAAGGACCTCTTCAGCCGCTCGGCGATGTCGAGCTCGAGCGCGGAGTCTGCTGCTGCCCGATGGCGTCGACCGACTTCTGTCGCACCGCAAAGTGCATCAGCAGCAGGTCGTGCAGCTTGCTCACCCGGCAGAGCAGCACCGGCCGAGCCTCTTCGCGATCCAGGTCTTCGAGGTCTTGCCGAAGGGCGCGGTGTCGCCGCCGTGGACCACACCCAGCACGACGATGCCAAAGTCAAAGTCGCGCTGAACATGCCCGGCGACGTTTGGGTGCCATGGTCGCGCATGAAAACGCGAAGCAGCCACGGGCCCACCTGGCCGGCGACCTGCGAAAGCGCGACGATCGTGATCGAGAACACGGTGGCCGCGATGGAGATCGTCGAGCCGGCGATCGTGGCCAGCAGCTGCGCCACGCTTTGACCCGGCGTTGCAGTGTTCTCAGCTGCGCCTTGTTGCCATACATCTCTGGAACCATCACGACCAATCGTTCCATCAAGGCCTTGGCCGCGATCGACGGCTCTGCGATCAGCCAGCCTTCAATGACCGGCCACGCATCGGCGAACGGATCGGTTCGAGTTCTCCACCAGTGTTTGGCCTTGGGCTGCTTGCGATGCGTCGGACGCGCTTCGCCGTCCTTCCAGGCCGACGACAAGCTCTGAAGGAACGCAGCAACATCGGTTGCACCATGTTGACGACCGCAGCGACGATCAAGCCATCAGCACGACTCAACTTGTTGTGCGTACAGCGCGAGCGGACAAGCGGCGGCCCGAGTGCAACGCAAAGAAGCCGGAGGTGATCTTGCTCGGCGGGGATCTGTCCAGCCGCAGCATGGCCTGCGCGCTCATTGCGACGCTCGCCGAGTGCGTTGATGGGCGCTCAATCGAGTTGATTGTGCCGCACGAAGGCCAGGATATTCGCAAGTGGGTTCGCTCAGCGGAGAAGCTCAACCGAATGCGCAGGCTCGACCCACGTGTGGATGTGAGCGCCGAGCTGGGCAAGCATCCGCCTGGGGAGCATGGCTGCATCGAACTTGTTGCCATCGCTCGCCGCGTCAAGTGTTCGGTGGGCGGTCACGAACGCCCAGTCCATGCAAGTTTGGACGCCATTGAAGCTCCAATCAAGGCCTGGACTGGTCAAGAGCGAGCCAGGGACACGGTCATCATCGTGGCCACCAAGCCGGAGCACATCGCGGGCCTGCATCAGCATCTCACCGACAACCAGCAAGCGGTGACCGCGCTCTCCCACGTCGTGCCAGCTACCGCGATTAACTCGCAGACCCTGTCCCGAGCCAGTTATCTGTTGAGTCATTCGGTCGTGAGCGTCTTCCGGGCTGATGCTGCCTTTGAGTCCGCGCCGCCAGACCTCCAGCGCCTCGCGCGCGGAGTGGGCCTGTCTCCCGATGCGCAGCTGGAACGATCGATAGGCCGGCTGGCCCAGGCGTGCCGCGAAGAGTTCACTACCTGGTTGTCCGGAACTCAGGACAAATGCGAGGCCGAGCGCAATGCGGCGGGCGCGAAGATTGTGGATGCAGTAATTCGGGACTACTTCAAGAGCGGCGCCGGACAGGGAGCCCGTACCAGCAGCCTGAAGTCTCCCAACAAGGGATACGCGTCAAATAGTCCGGTCACGAATCGGGACGGGCGCGAGCAACGTCGCCAAGATTCCTCTGTGGAACTGGACAAGCTTCGCGAAGCGAACGCACCGCTCGAACATTTCATCGCCAAGAAGGTGGGCCAGTGCGGTGAGATGGCTGCGCTCGCGTTGCACCTCGCGCGCCACCTCGGGCTCACAGCCAACGTCTGGGGCTTCACTGGAGCCGAAGATTCCCACGGCCTTTGTGTGATCGGCAGGGTGCCGAAGGCAATTCCTCCGGGGGGATCGCAGCCACCCCACGGTCCAATACAGCTTGCAGGAAGGACGGATACGGACGGCGATTTGACAGCCGATGGGGTCTGGATCGTTGATCGATGGGCCGACGTCTGCATGCCCGGCAAGGAATACTTCAATGCCTTCGCCAACAAGATGCAATGGTGGGGAACGCTCAAGAAAGTGATCTCCTTGGCCGATGGCTCCGGAGGCGGGGAGTGGGTGTACGCGGACAGCGAAAAATGGGCTAACGCGACATTCCGGAGCAAACTGCAAAAGCACACCATTCCCAACATAGACTACTCGCCAGAGTAGGCTATACATTCATCCGTAGTACCCCTTGCTGCAGCTTCCAGAAGGATGGCTGGTGCGAAAGGGGGTTAATGCTGAAGACGTTTCGCGGCTTGCGCGAAGCGCGTTGATTTCGGCATGCCCACGCCAAGAATCTGTCGCGGGTACTTGCGACCGGGCGTGCGACAGCTTTGTGGGTCAGGTACGCGCAACACCGACGCACAGTCCTCCATCGACCATCAACGCGGTGGCGTTGACATAGCTCGACTCGTTCGAAATCAGGAACAGGCTCGCATACGCCACTTCCCAGCCCGTGCCCTGGCGCCCGAACGGCACGGCGATGGCGCGACTGGGCCGTCGGCGCGTTGCATCACGACCCATCGGGGTGTCAATCAGGCCGGGGCAAATGGCATTGCAGCGAATGGCACGCGGCTCGCCCGCCATGGCGATGGCGCGTGCGAGCGCGACCTGTGCAGCCTTGGCGGACTCGTAGGCAGGGTTTCGGCCGGTGTTGCGAAACGCCGCCAGCGATGACATGAGCACGATCGAAGCGCCCGGAGTCATCACCTCCAGGCCGGCCTGCGCGAAGAGCATGTGGCTGCGCACATTGACCGCGTACTCGTCGTCCCACGTCGCCGCGGTCAGCTGAGCCAGCGGCAAGGCATTGGAGATGCCGACATTCAACACGAGCCCGTCGAGGCCGCCCAGTCGCTCGGCGCATCGACGCAGCAACGGGCCGATGGACGCGGCGTCGCGCACGTCGGCGACTTCGGCGAAGGCCTGGCCGCCCTCCCGCACGATTTGGGCCACCGTTGCCTCCGCCGCCGCCGCGGAATTGTCGATGCAGGCCACGCGCGCGCCTTCGCGTGCGAACAGGACCGAGATCGCACGGCCATTGCCGATCGGTGGATTCGCTTCATCGATGTCACGTTGACCCGCGCCGACGACGAGGACGCAACGGTCACGCAGGCGACCGGACGACGGCGCGCGCCCGAGCGTCTCCAGGTGCATCTGGCGGCTCGGGTCGAGTTCGGTAGGGGCGAGATTCATGGGCAGTTCTCCAGCGCGGCAATGAGGGGGATGGATGTGGTCACGCGATCGTCTCGGGCGACTCGATGTCGACGCCGAAGTTTTCGAGGAAGCGGCTGACCATCATGTAGAAGCCGACGGTCAGCACGAGTTCGGACAACGCGCGGGTAGACAGGCTCGCCCGCATCGCCTCGAACATCGCGTCGGGTGCCTTGACGTGATGGATCAACTGATCGGTGAACTCCATCACCTGCAGTTCCATCGGGCTCAGCGCCGACGTGTCCGCGCCTTCCGCGAGCGCCGCGATCTTGGCCTCGCTCAGACCGACGCTGCGCGCGACGCGCTTGTGCTGATGCACCTCGTAGCTCGCGTTGCTGAGGATGCCGACGCGAAGAATGGCGACCTCGCGCAGTTGCGAATCGAGTTCGTTCTCGCGCAGCAGCGCTCCACCGAGCTTCAGGAACCCCAAGGCCGCCGGGCCGGCATGCGGCAGCATCCGGTACAGATTGAGCGGTGGGCGATTGCCGAGCAGCTCGGCATAGGCCGCCGGTGCTTGGGCCATGTCGAAATACGGGACGCGGGCCATGGTGGTTACTCCTGAAACAAGAAGGTCGGGAGCCGGGCCTTGTATCCGCGCCCGGCAACGATGTCATCGAATTCCTTGGTGCAGCATGCGATGGGCGCCTGGTTACTTCATCATCTGAGGCAGCCAAGTGGCGATGCCGGGGAAGCCGATCAGCAGGCCGATCAAGGCGAACTCACCCAGCAGGAACGGCATCACGCCTCGGAAGATGCGCCCCATGGGCACGTCGGTGGCGATGCCGCGCATCACGAACACATTGACGCCCACCGGCGGTGTGATCAACGCCACTTCGGTCATGATCACGATGAACACACCCAGCCAGACCGGGTCGATGTGCAGCGCAGTGGTGATCGGGAAAATGAACGGCAGCGTCAGAATCGTCATGCCGAACACGTCCAGGATGCAGCCGAGCACCAGATACAGGCCGATCATGAATGCGATGAAGCCCAGGGGGCTCGGATTCAGGCCCGTCACGAATGTGACGAGCAGGTCGGTGATCTGCGTGATCGCAAGAAAGCGCGAGATCAGGTAGCCGCCCACGATGACCGCGAACACGAAGGCGCTGACCAGGCCGGTGTCCCTCAGCGCAAGTCGCAGGTTGACCCAGGTCAGCCGGCGCATCACCAGGCTGACCAGAACCACGCCGGCCGCACCAATGGCCGACGCTTCGGTGGGAGTGCAGATGCCACCGTACAGCGTGCCGATCACGAGCGCGAAAACGAACGCGATCGGCAACACGCCTCGCAACGAGGCGAACTTCTCTGCCCAGGTGAAGCTCGGCCCCTTCGGGGCCAGCGCTGGGTTCACTGCACACTGCATCCAGACGATGCTGGCGAAGATGGCCATCGTGATCGCACCCGGCAGGATGCCAGCGATGAACAAGGCCGCGATCGAGGTGTTGGTCAGCGTACCGTAGAACGCAAATGCCAGGCTCGGCGGGATCAGGATTCCCAGCGTCCCCGAGGCGGCCAGTACCCCGGTGGCAAGCCTGGGGTCATAGCCGTGCTTCTTCATTTCGGGATAGACGATCGTACCCATCGTCGCGACGCAGGCCACGCTCGAGCCGGTGACTGCGCCAAAGCCGCCGCAGGCAAAAACCGACGCGATCCCGAGTCCACCGCGCAGCCGGCCGAGCCAGCGCTGCAAGAAGGTGTACAGGTCGCCGGCAATGCCGGTGGTCGCGGTCAGTTGTCCCATGAAGACAAACAGCGGAATGCACACGATCACGAAGTCAGTGCCCTTGTCCCACGTGACCAGAGTGACCTGCGACAGGGTCTGCGAGACACCGCCCACCAGCGCCGTTCCGACGATACCCACCACCGCCATCGCGAAGGCGATGGGCACGCCCAGCACCAGCAGCGCGATCATCATCACGATCCCGGTCAAGCCAACGTAGACCGGATCCATCACCCGGCCTCCATCGGAATCACGACGCCGTCGCGCTCCAGGGCCGCGTGGCCGTGCGCATCCTGCTTGCGGCCGGTGAAGGCATAGTGCACCAGCTTGGCGACGAACACCAGGCTGATCAGGACGAGCAGCGCGCGGAACGGCCAGACTGGGATGTGCAGCACCTCCGTGCTCTCGTGTGTCTTGCGCATGTATTCGATATCGCGCCAGCTCTGCCAGCCCAGGCAGCCGAAGAACACGACCCCGGTCAGCCCGGTCACGATGTCGGCAAATGACCGACGCCAACCGGTCAGAGTCAGATACAAGATCTCCATGCGGATGTGCTTGTTCATGTCCCACGCGTACGTGAGCGACAGCATCAGCAAAAGGAACAACAGCAGCCCGTTGATTTCTTCCCCCCACGCGAGCGGCGCGTTGAAGAAGTACCGCAGCACGACATCCGCCGTGATCACCACCACCATCAGCGGCAATACCAGCAGCGTGCCCACGTCGTTGCAACTGCGGGAGAAGATCCTCAGAAACGAGACGAAGCGAGTGCCCACGAGGTCACCTCCAGGATGAATTCGGCAATCGGGTCAACCAGCGCGCCACGCGGGCGCGCCGACCGTGATCGAAGCAGATACCCAGGCGCCTACATGCCATCGATCATCCCGGGCACCGGATGCTCGGCGACGTCCTTCATGAATTGATCGGGCGTCCAGCCTTCGTACTTCTTGACGAGCTTACGCAGATCGGCCACCAGCGCCCGCGCGGGGCGCCCTTCTGCCTCGTTCTCCGCGATGAACTTCTCCCACAGCGGCTCGACCGCCGCCTTCCAGCGCGCCAGTTCCTGCGGGCTGAGAGCGTGGACCTTCATCCCCTGCTGCGCGAACTTCCGGCGCGAGAGGATGTCCTGATGATCGAACTCGATGCCGTACATCATGCTGAGGCGGCGCTGCATGTCGTACATGAAGCGCTTCGCCTCGGCGGGCAGCGCGTCCCAGGTCTTCTTGTTGAAGGCCCAGGAATTCGACGGGTTGTTCACGCCCAGTTCGGTCATGTCACTCGCCAGCTCGTCGATGCGGTAGCCGACTGCGCCCGTGTTGTAAAGAACGACACCGTCGACCAAGCCACGCTGGAATGCGTTGTAGGCTTCGGACACCGGCACCGAGACCGGCACCGCACCGAGCGACTTGAGAATCTCGGACGACTCGCCGCCCGCCGATCGCAGCTTCAGCCCCTTGAGTTCCTCGAGCTTGAGTACGGGCTTCTTGGTGAAGATGTTGTATGAACCGTTGGCATTGATGTTCGAAACGAGGACGCCCATGCCCTCGTACTCTTTCTTGAAATACTTGGGGTACAGATCTTCGGCCACCTTGGCAGCGACGGCTGCGTTAGGAAAGGCAAACGGAAGGTCGAGGACGTGCAGCAGGTGAAAGCTGCTGGGCTGGTAGTTGACGTAGGCCGGCGTGATGTCGGTGATGTCGTTGACGACGGCCTTGAAGCCGTCTTTCGCGCTGTGCAGCGTACCGCTGTAGTACGCCTTGATCCTGATCTTCCCGTGGCTCTCTTTCTCGACCATCTCGATCCACTTCGCGGTCACCGCCTTTGACATCGGATGGTTCTCGGGCGCGAAATGGGAAAAGCGCAGGGTGATGACCGGCCCCTCGTAGGTGAACTTCTCGTCAGCTGCAGCGCTCAGGCTGGCCGACAATGCGGCCGCCACGAGAACGGCGCGGGCTAGCGCGGGTGCATGCAATTTCATGATGTTGTCTCCAGAAAATGGAATGGGATGGGATGGGGTGCGCGTGACGCGCAGCGTTCTGAGGGGTAGGTCGGCGAGAATCACAGACGCGGGCCGTGCGCGAGTAGGTCAGACAGGGACTGCCAGTCCTTCATGGGCAGCAACTCAAGAATTCGTTCCGACTCGATAGCTGCGTCAAGAATCTTCAATTCATCGCGCATTCGCAGCTACCACGTTGCGCTCATCCTGGCGAAGGACAAGATCCCAGATGAACTGGCCCGTCGGTGCGCGGCGCTCCTCATACACATGGGCCACAAGGCCTGCTGCACGACCGATCAGTGCCAGGCCGCGGCCAAGCAAGGGATCGATTCCCATGTCCGCCAGCGCAGCACCGTTGGCGCCGGCCGCATTCAAGGGAAGCGCGATTCCATGGTTCTCGCGAAGTGCATCGGTGATGGCCAACGCCAGCCGCCAATGGCGTCCGAAATAGCCGTTGGCCTTCGAGATGGCCATCAAGGCAGGAACGCGCGGATCGCCATCGACGTGGATGGGGTGACCGATACCCGCAATGAGCTTCTTGGCGGCTCGGTACTCGTGCACCATTGCATTCGCCCGGGCGCGGACCGCCGCGTCGTCGGCGTCTTCGCTGAGAGATGCCGCCTCGGCCCTGAGCATCTCGCTGACATTCTGGACGGTGCCAAGGAAGTTGTCGCCTGCGCCCAGCAAACCTGCGGCGACAGCACCCTGTAGCGATTCCGGCGCGCCAAGCCACGTGAGTCGCGCTGCGATTGCACTCGGCGTCAACCCATGATCCGCTGCCGTGACCAGCAGCATGTTGATCATCGACTTCTCTCGCGGCTCCGGTGTCCTACTGAACAGCAACAGCCAGATCATCTCGACGAAGTCGAGTTTGCCGAGGATGTCATTCGAAAGGTCGCGCCCGCGAACCCAGATGGTCGATGGCGTCGTGTAGCCGATCTCGGTCTTGATGGTCATGAGGATCTCTGAATCGATGTTCGGTGGTGGGAATGGCTCAGACCGTTGCCACGGGCGTCACGGGCGACCCCACGGCGCCGGGCAGGCGCAGAGGCGGCGCCGTCAGAAAGTAGGCGAAACGATGTGCCGACCGCAGGTACGCTGCCAACTCCTCGAACCACCACAGTTCGCCAAGTGGTATCCCCAACTTGAACAAGCAGTGCTCGTGCAATGGCACCACCGAATGCGACCCTGATTGGGGTTTCGCTGAAATCCCCTCGACGGCGTAGTTGTCAGCGCAGATCGCCGCGATGCCAGAAGCGCTGATCCACTGCAGCAGTTCCTCATCGCGGCCGTCAAGGACACACCCATACGCATTCAGTGCGTCAAGATCAGGATTTCGATTCATTCCAAGCAGGGCTTCGGCGAAGCCCGTCCTGATCGACACGATGTCGCCTTGCCCGATCGACAGGTCGTCCGACTCAATGACGCGACGAAGCTCCTGGTACCCGATCAGTCGCCTTGCGTCTCCGTAGTGATGCTTGAGATCGACGAGGACGGCTCTGCCCTGAATCGTTTTGACAGCGAGGGTCGCAATGTCCAGAGCACGAGCGCCATAGGGGCCATCCATCGGCACGTCGCCATTGGCCGCATAGCGCATGGGACCCACGATGTGCTCGTTTGCCTGGAAGCCGTTGTAGTAGACCATCTCGGGCTGGCCATCCCCATCGACATCGAAGAGCGAACCCACGTGAGCAAGGGAATCCCACTGTGTCGAATACTGAAGCGACAGCGTGACCAGGTCGTCGGAAATCACATCGGTTGCGTTGGCATAGTTCTTCCAGGCCGGAAAGTTGAAGCAGGCGCAGCCACGTGAGTCGATGGTGGGTGACAGTCGCGGCGCATGCCGCCTTTCGTTGAGGACGCTTCCACCCGGATAGTCCAGCGGCAAGCTCAAGCAGAAGCTTCGGCCCTCTCGAATTTCGCCAATCCCTTCCAGAACCTTTTTCGGCGTGATCAGGTTCAATCGGCCGAGTTGGTCATCGGGACCGAACTCTCCCCAGTTGGAACCCGGCGGCCTATTCCGCCAGCGATCATTGGATGTTGGGTTCATCAATACAACTCCATGAGTTGCCGGTGATCAGTCAGTTCGGAGGGCGTCGACTCCAGCACAATGGCGCCGGACTTCATCGCGATCACGCGGTCCGATACCCTGAATGCTTCCTTGAGGTTCTGCTCGACCAGCAAGATGCCCAGTCCGGCGCGCTGCTGAAGCTCGCGAATCGGAGTGATCAGATCGTGGAAAAGCTTGGGCGCCAGACCAATCGAGGGCTCATCCATCAGCAGGCAACGCGGGCGGCCGAGCAGAGCGCGCCCGATCGAGACCATCTGTTGCTGGCCACCGGACAGGGTCCCCGCCCGGCGAGAGATGAAGCTCTTGATCGCGGGGAGCAGTTCGAGAACCTCTGCGACACGCTCGAGGCGTTCGGTCTTCTCGACCTTGATCGCCGACAGGCCGAGCCTGAAGTTGTCCGCCACGCTCAGTTGCGGAAACACGCCACGGCCCTCGGGCACCAGGGCAATGCCCGCCCTCGCCATGTCCACGGGCAGCCTCACGCTCGTGGCAGCGCCATCGACCAGGACAGTCCCTTCCCGGGATTGGACCAATCCGTATAACGTCTTGAGCAGAGTCGATTTTCCGGCGCCGTTGTGGCCGATCAAGCAGACGACCTCATCCGCGTGGAGGCTCATGCTCACGTCCGACAGGACTGCCCTGCCGCCATAGCCGGCGCACAGCTTTCTTGCTTCCAGGACCGGGGTCGCCATGGTCAGCGGTCTCCGAAGTAGATGGCAGACAGGTCCGCCCTGCCAAGAATCTCCGATGGCTCGCCGATCGCGAGCAACCGTCCCTGATCCAGGAACGCGATGCGATCGGAAATCCTCACGACGATGTCCAGGTTGTGCTCGATGATGCACATGGTCTTGCCACGGTCGACCTCTGCGCGAACCAGTTCGCAAAAGCGGTCGTATGACCGCATGTCGAGCCCGGAGGCGGGCTCGTCGAGAAGCCAGAGCGGCGCGTCCGTCGCCATGACCCTGGCCAGGCTCAGGAACTTGCGTTCCGCGTAAGAGAGCTCGCCGGCCCTGCTGCCCGCCTTGTCCACAAGCCCGACGCGGAGCAGGACATCCGCGACCCGTTCGCGACGTTGCCGACGGCCTGCCGCCCCGCCGGGTTGCCAGAACCACGAGGATGTCTCCGTCACCGCCAGGACGTTCTCTTCCACCGACATCTCGGTGAACAGGCGCAGGTCCTGGAAGGTTCTGGCGATTCCGGCGCGGGCGATCTTCCAGGGGGGAACGCCCACGACGGATGTGCCTTGCCAGACGATGTCACCGCTGTCTGGCACGATGTGGCCGGTGATCTCGTTGAACAGGGTCGTCTTCCCGGCGCCGTTCGGGCCGACCAACGAGGTGATGATGCCGCGCCCCAACGCCAGGCTGACGTCGTCGGTCGCGACCAGCCCGCCGAAGCGTTTGCTGAGCCCGCGTACCTCCAGCAGGGCCTCGTGCTTCGCAGCCACCCGGCCAGCAGGGACCGCCGTCGCGCGCAGAACCGGGCCGACTGCTTCCATTGCCACCTCAACGTCGCCGTACATTTGCGCCCGCCAAGCCAGAAGGCCGGTAGATCATGAGCAAAACCATGGCGAGTCCGTACAGCACCTGCTGCACCGCGCCGATCTGCGTCTGAGGCAAGAAGGGCGTGTAGCTGAGCGCGCTGGGAAGCAGCATGAGAAGCACCGCCCCCAACAAGGGCCCGGCGAATGTTCCGGTCCCTCCGATGATGACCATCGCCGTCACGAGGACTGTGGTGTCGAACGTGAAGCTCTCGATGTTCACGAACGAGATATAGAAGGCATACAAGGCGCCCGCGATGCCTGCCAGGCCGGATGAAATCGCGACCGCAACGGTCTTGATGGTCGCAACGTCCTTGCCGACGGCCCATGCCGCAGATTCGCTGTCGCGAATCGCCTTGAGACTGCGGCCGAAGCTCGATTTGATGATGATGCCCAGCGTCGCGGTCACCGCGCAAAGGCATGTCAACGACAGCAGGCAGAATGAGAACGGCTCGACGATGCGCAAGCCGAACAGCTCGGCGGGGGGGATCCCAATGAGACCGCCCATGCCACCGGTCACGCTCTTCCACTCCGCGAAGATCGTCTGGCCGATCACCTGCAAGCCGAGCGAAGCGGCCACGAAATACTCACCTCGGACCCGCAATGCCGGTATCGCCAGCACCAGCGAAAGTGCCGCCGTCGTGGCCATCGCCGCGATCATCGCGATGGGCAGCGAGTGGGTCCAGTGGAGCGCGACGTTGGCGGCGGTGTATGCGCCGATGCCGAAGAAAAGTGCGTGCGCAACCGAAAAGATCCCGGCGTAGCCGAGTATGAAGTTCAGGGTGACCGCCAGGATCGCATTGATGCAGATCAGCGTTCCGATATTGGTAAGGTACGCGCCCATTAGTGTCCTTGGGCGACACCGTAGAAGCCGGTGGGCCGGAAGATGATGAAGAGAAACAGGACGACGAACGCGGCCGCCTCGCTCCACTGGGTGGGCAGTTGCCACGACGAAAGGTTTTCTGTCAGTCCGAGGATCAGGCCGGCGTAGACGGCTCCCTTGATGCTGCCCACGCCTCCGACGATGGTTGCGGCAAGGCTGATCAGCATCACGTGTTGTCCGATGGCGGGATTCAACCCGGACGTGCATGCGGTGAGGACGGCCGCCGGCACCGTCAGCAAGGAGCCCAGGGCAAACGCATAGCGCGACAGCTTCGCAGGGTCGTGGCCATAGGTGCGCACCAGGGCATGACTTTCGCTCAAGGCGCGCAGGCCAATGCCCATGTCCGTGCGTTTCAACAGCCAATCCAAGCCGCCCACGAAGACGGCCAATGCGGCGATCGCGATCAAGCTCAGGGCTGCCAGGTAGAGGCCGGGCAGGACCTGCATTCCCGAACTCAACGGCGTACTGGCGGTGACGAAACCGCGCCCCATCAACACGCCAACCAACGCCTGCACCACGATAGCGACACCGAAGGATCCGATGAACACGGTGAAAAAGGACCCCTCGTGCCGCTGTATGGGCCGGTAGACGAAGCGGTCCATCGCCAGCCCGAACGCAAGTGCCGCCGCGGTCGCTGCCCCTATCGCCACGGCGGCAGGTGCCTGCTCCACGGCGAAGAGCCAGTAGAAGACGTAACCCGCGATGGTGAATGTCGAGCCGTGCGCGAAGTGGAAAATCCTCGTCGCGCCGAAAATCAGCGAGAAGCCCACCGCAGTGAGGGCGTAGATCGAGCCGACCTGCAGTCCGTTGACGAGAAGTTGAAGTAGCAGCATGGCTGTGACGAGGCCGAGTGAGACCGGGACGGTCAGTGCAACTCAGGTCCACCCACTGCCTTGATGGCGATGGGCATGGTGACGGTTCCGTTGCCGACAAATTGCAGTCGGCCGCCGACGACGTCGAACGTACGGTTCTCGGCCCGCGCGGCCAACAGGTTCACCCCGGTGATGGGCTTGCCCTGCTTTTCCAGACGCTGCGCGAGCTTGGCGAACACGAGAACCGCGTTGTAGTAGTTGGCTGCATAGGGGCTCGGATCCTTGTGGTATTTCTTGCGAAAGTCGGCGACGAACCGCGCCGTCACCGGATCGTCGGCGGACCAGTCCAGCTTCTGGCTGGTGTAGATCGCGCCCTTGGCCTCCGGCAGATTCAGCACGGCCGGCGTCGCCAGCGCGGAGTTGCTCAGCAGGGGCGCCTGCACGCCGTTGTCGCGCAGCTGCTTGATCAGCTGCGCCTGCTGTGAACCGGCCAGCGCGATGTAGACGGCGTCGGGGTTCGAGTCCCTGACCTTCGCGGCCACGGTCCCGAACTGCTGCGCACTCGCCGGGACGGCAAGCGCCGCCACGACCGAGCCGCCCTCCTTGTCCAGGCCAGATCGGAGCTCCTTGAGCACTTCCTCGCCGATGGGCTCGTCGAGGTAGACCAGCGTGATCTTCTTCCACCCGCGCTCTTTCACGATGTAAGGAATCAACGCGCGGACTTCTTCATTCACCAGCGGGAGCACGTTCCAGAAATACGGTCCCAAAGTAGCCAGGTCAGGTCCTATGCCGCCGCCATTGGCCAGTACGACCTTCGCCCTGGAGGCCACCGGTGCGATAGCCTTTGAAACGCCTGTGAAAGCAGTCAAGGCATAGGGGACGTGTTCGACATTGATCAACTTGTTGATCGCGACGGCACCGCGCTGGGGCGTGCCCTGGCTGTCTTCGTAGAGGATGGTCAATGGGCGACTCAAGATCTTGTCGGCGTTCACGTGTTCGACGGCGATCGATGTGCCCGACATGAAGATGTCGCCGTATTCGGCGTTCGGCCCGCTCAGCGGGAAGACGGCGCCGATCGCGATCGTGTCTTGGGCAGATGCGGCTGCGAAGCAGCAAGATGCGGCGACGGCAAGCGCGAAGGCCCGGGCGAGTCCTAGTTTCATGAGAAGTCTCCGTACGCTGGCCGAAGCCGGCGAGTTGTTGCGAAGGGAAGAATCCCGCGTAGACGAGTGACGGGGTTGAATGCGCAATTCAGGAAGCCAGGCCGACGGTCATGCCGCCGCACACGTGGAGCACCTGGCCGGTGATGAACGAGGCCCGCTCGTGCATGAAAAAGTCGACCGCGTGGGCCACTTCAGCGGGCTCACCGAATCGCTGCACCGGAATCGTCTGTGCGATGCGCACTGTGCGTGGGCTGTCGGCAGGGTTCGCCAGCTTGAACGCTTGCGTTGCGATTGGGCCAGGTGCGACGGCATTGACGGTGATGCCCTGCGCGGCAAGTTCCAGCGCCCACGTGCGCGTGAGCGCATTGAGGGCACCCTTGGCCGCCGAGTAGCCGCTGCGCAGCTCCTTGCCGAGTGCCGCGCGGCTCGAAATATTGACGATGCGGCCATGTCGCGCTGCACGCATCGCTGGCAACACAGCTTGCGCGCACTGCAGGGCGGCACGCGCGCCGACTGAAAGCTGCAGATCGAAATCAGCCAACGTGGTGTCGTCAATCGACGCCGGGCGAATTGCCGCAACGTTGTTGACGAGCCCAACAACGGACCGATCGCCACAGACCTTGGCCAATGCCTGCGCCACAGCGGTGCTGTCCGACATGTCGACCCGCACGAACTCGCTCTCTTCGGTCGAGGTCGGCGGCTGAATATCCAGGTTGACGACCTTCCATCCGGATCTTGCCAATGCATGGCAGATGCTCAGGCCGATGCCCGAGGATCCACCGGTGACGAGCGCGTGTCGCTCTCGCGGTGCTTCATTCATGTTCATGGCCTGACCCTTGCGATGCGCTGCACGATCTGTTGACGCGCATCCCGCTTGGAGACCTTGCCGTTCGCAGTGCGCGGCAGTGCGTCGAAGAAGTGGATTGCCTTTGGCGTCTTGACGGGATCGAGTTGCTGGCGCACCCACGCAATCAGCTCGGATTCGCTCGCGCCCTCCCCCGCACGAAGCTGCACGCCCGCATGAACGGCCTCGCCCCACTTGGCGTCGTCCACGCCGATCACGGCGCAGTCGTAGACGGCCGGATGCCTGCCGAGCACGTTCTCGACGTCGCTGGGGTAGACGTTGAAGCCGCCGGTGATGATCACGTCACGCACGCGGTCCTTCAGGAATAGATAGCCGCGCTCGTCCAGATAGCCGCCGTCGCCGGTGCGCAGCCAACCGTTCGTGAACGACTCGGCCGACTTGTCGGGCTGCTTCCAGTAGCCGGACATGACCAGGTCTCCGCGCACCACCACCTCGCCTGACTGCCCCGGTGCGAGCAGGCGCCCCTGCGGATCCATGATGGCGATGTCGGTGAGCAGCGCCGCGCGACCCACCGATTCCAGGTTGCGTGCGTCCAGCGCTTCCTCCGCGGACATGTACGAAATGATGGCCGGCGCTTCGGTCTGCCCGTAGCCGGTTTCGACATGGCCGAAGACTCGCTGTGCTTCCACGATCTTGTCGGCGCGCATCGGTGCTGCGGCATAGACGAAATGCCGCAGCGCGCTCCAGTCGCGCCGCCGAACCGTCTCGTCCTCGAGCAGCCCGTAGATCAGCGTCGGCGGCATGAACACAGCCGTCACCCTCTCGCGCTCCAGCAGGTCGAGCACTTCGCGTGGCTGGGTCGATGTCGGCAGGAGGACCGTACCGCCACTGCCCAGCACGGGCAGCAGGAATGTTGATGTGCCGTGCGTAATGGAAGCCACTGCGAGGTAGCGTTCGTGTTCGTCGAGCCGCATCGCTCTCATGAGCGACGCGATGCTCGTGTTCCACGACCGATAGCTTTGCATCACGCCTTTGGGAACGCCGGTGGTGCCGCCGGTGAATTTGATGGCTTGGATCTCGGCCAGATCGTGGTGAATGACCGCCGCCGACTGGCCGCGGTGATCGGCAATCAGCGCGGACAGTTCGCAATCGCCGGCGGCCGAATGGCCGGCGCTGGCGGTGGGTTCGTACGTGATGCGCGGTGCATTGGTACCCGAGACCTTTGCTTCGAGGCCTGCCTCGACGATGACGAGCGCCGCCTCGGTGAACTCGACGATGCGACCCAACTCAGATTGGCCGGCGCGCGGATTGAGCGGCACCCAAATCTTGCCGGCCAGCAACGTCGCGAACAGCGCAACGGCGTGCGCAAGGTGATTGCCGGCGCAGATGGCGATCCGTCCACGCGGGTCCGGCACGCGGACTTGGAACGCCGCGGCCAACGCCTGCGTCTGCGCCGCCAGCTCGGCGTACGTCAAGACGCCTTCGGGCCCCGAGACGGCCACTTTGTCAGGGAAACGTCGTGCGCTGCGCAGCAGGAAATCTATCGGACGCATGCAGTGCCTCCGGTGGCCTTCCCGCGGCCGTGCTGCGCGATCGGCGCGGGCGATCCACTCGGCACGAAGCGGCCCGACCTGTCGGTCAATTCGCAGTGAGCGCCGAGGCGGTCATGGAAATGTGAATACGTTTTCATAGTCAAACATACGGTAGGCTATGGGCCATCAGCATGCAATCTGTGGAACGTTTACATAAGGGAAAGCATGGACATTTCTGTTTCAGTCCGGGATGTGGCGGCCGCAGCCGGTGTGTCTGTTGCGAGCGTTTCGCGGGTGCTCAACAACACCGGCTACGCAAGCGCCGATGTGCGCGAACGTGTAGAGCGCGCAGTCAAGACGACGGGTTATGTGCCGAACTTCAGTGCCAAGCACTTGCGCACCGGCCGCAGCAAGGCGGTAGGCTTCATGGTGTCCAACATGGCCAACCCGTTTCTTTCGGCCTTCTTCGCGGCAGTGGAGATGCGGATGCAGGCAGCGGGTTTCTCGCTCTTGGTGGCCAGTACCTACGATCGACCGGAGAGGGAAAGCGAACTGCTGACGCTGTTCGAGAACCGGCGACTTGAAGGCATCATTGCTTCGCCGAGCATTGAAGGCGTGCACCGCAGCCGCAATGCGTTCGCGCGTTGCAAGTTGCCCTTGGTGATCTTCGATCGCGCGATTGATTTCGATGCAGACGTGGTGTACCAAGACCATCGTCGTGGGGTGCGGCAAGCGGTGGAATACCTCGCCTCGCTGGGTCATCGACGCATCGCGATGTTTGGCCCAAGCGTGGCCATCCGGCCCGGCAGGGAGAAGCTGTTGGGCTACCGGGATGGCCTGCGCGAAAGTGGGTTGCCCGTCGACGACGCGCTTGTGTGCATGCTCCAGTCGGCGGTCGAATCGCCCGAAGCACAGATGAAGCAGATGCTCGCACTCGCCTCACCGCCCACGGCACTCATCGCCTTGGGGACAAACATTCTCGCTGGAGCGCTGCGAACCGCTCGAAACGCTGGCTGTGTCGTCCCGGACAATTTGTCCGTCATCGGTATCGGCACGGAAAGCGTCTTTGCACTGATGCATCCCACGCTCACAACGCTGCGATTCAACATCGAGCAAGCGGCTGACGTAGCTGCGCAGCTGATGCTCAGCCGCATCGCCGGAATCGCGCAATCGGGACCACGCAAGGTCACCGTCCCGATGGATCTGGTGCTTGGGGCATCGTGTGGCCGAGCTACAGCGCCGCAGGAATGACCTGCGGCTCCCATCAGATTGCCAGTTATGGCCTTCACGCGGTGATCTCATTCTTCACAACAAATTCTTATGCGCCCATCCGACGCTTGCGCCCAAGAGCGGATGCGAAGCGACGGCTGCTTTGTGGCGGGACCGTTTTGATCGTGTAAGACCGCTGAGGGGCAGGATGTTGATCTCGTCGCCGGCGTTCGACGAAGCCACGGTTGCGCACCGAAGTCAGCGCCAGCAGTTCCATGGCGCGCTCTTCCGCGAGGCAAAAGGCGGTGCCATAGGCGGTCTTGCTGGAGGCACTCGAGATCAGCAACTGCCGGGCGCCGAAGAAGGCGTTGTCTTGCAGGAAGTCGGCGAGCATGAACGAGGTGATGAACAGCGGACGCACCAGCATCTGGTAGTTCTCGAGCTGTATGACTACACCAGGCCAGCGTCTTGCGTGCGTCGACGATCGAGAACAACGGATCCTCCGCGCCTCTCGTACGTAGAAGATCAGGTCGAGGAAGCCTCCCACGGGTAGACCATGGCGCGCCAGCCGCGCCGCTCGAACGGCTGCCACTGCCCTTCCGGCTGCGCCAGGCGTTCGGCCACCAAATACAGCACCGCCGGGTGCACCGCCATGCCGACGTGACTGCTGAGCACGCGAATGCTCTCTGCGTGCGCGCTATGGCTGGGTTCGACGCTGTTCTGCCATGCGACGATACCGTCGCTGCGGCTGTAGATCGCAGTGGCCGGCACCGGCGGCGCCTGCGTGATGTGCCGCCAGCGGCGCGTATCGCCCGCGCTCTCGCCGCTCGTGAACTCGTAGACGCGCCGGGCGTTACTGGCATGCGGATGACCGCCGATCGGGCTGCCCAGCGTGATGACGCAGCGGACCGCATCGGGCCGCTGCAATGCGAGCAGGCGAGCGTAGGCGCCGCCAAGGCTTTGGCCGATCAGGCTCACCCTGCGGCCGCGTGTTGCATGCAGACGGTCGACGGTCGCGAGCATTGCTTGTTCGACGCTCGGGCGCGGGCCGTAGTTGCGGCCGAGGCCCCAGCCATGCACCTCGTAGCCGCGCCGCGTCAGGAAATCGCGCAGCAGACACGTCGAACGATCGCTCGCGACCAGGCCGGGCAGCACGAGGACCGGATGCCCGTCGCCGCGCGGCGCCAAGCGCAGCCAAGGCAGCGCGACAAACCCGGCCGCCAGCTCCCACGCCATACGCAGCTCGAGCAGTTGCAGCAGGCGCGACGGCGGAGCGACGCCCGAGGTGGCGCTGGCGTTGAACACGGGCCTCATCGGCGGATCGGATCAGCTGCGCGCCTTGACGGGGCGCACCGCCTTCTTCACTGCGCGTTGCGTGGTGGCGGCTGCTTCGGCCACGTCGGCCTCGGCACCGATGACGCGGGCCGACAGGCGCTTCGTGTCTTCGACGGCGCGGTTTGCGATTCCGAGCGAGATCTGCGCGGCCGGCATCGTCAGGGTGCCAACGGTCGTGATGACGGTGGTGTCGAACGCTGTCTCGACGCGCTCGACAGTCGCGGCGATGCGCTGGATGCCGTTGTAGACGCCACGCGCGACGAAGTCGATGGCCTGCTCGGCACGATCCACACCGCTCACGATGCCGTCCGCGAGAGCGCCAGTGACCTGTTCGTGCACCTGGATCAGGCTCGCCTTGACCGCCTCGTTCGCCAGCGGCAACGCGCGGCTGTTGAGGGCCTCGGCATAGCGTGTGTTGCCGCCGCTCACCATGCGCCGGATACCGACGCGGTGCGTGGCGAGGACGAGCTTGCCGATCTGGGTGCACTGGCCGAGGACCTCGCTGGCAACCGAGCTGAGCGTTTGTTTGGACATGAATGTCTCCGTGGGGATGAAGGGATGATCTTCGCCAGAGCCCTCAATGGGGCCATTGGACCGCGCTGCGCGCGGTGCGCGTTCGCGTGGCGGGGGCTGTGGGCTGGGCGACGCGCTTCGTGGCCGAGCGCTTCTTCGCTACGGGCGTGGCCGGGTGCACCGGCGTGGCGGCCGTTGGTGCGTTAAGCACAGACTCCTGCACCGCTACCGGCACCAGGCGCTGCAACTCGCGCAGCGACACCAGCAAGTGCTGCGCAAGCTCGTGCACTTCGGGCTGCGACAGCACGCGCCGGCAGGCGGTGATGCCGAACTCCATCTCGCCGGCGTAACTCTGCACGGTGATGTTCAGGCCCACGCCGTGGTAAGGGATCGACACCGGATAGTAGTGAGCCATGCGCGCGCCAGCCATGTAGAGCGGCACGGCCGGCCCGGGCACGTTCGAGATCGCCACGTTGGCGAGCCGCGGCAAACGCGTGCCGAGGTTGGACCGCCCGTAGAGCGAGGCCATGCCCGTCATCAGCCACGGAGAGCCAGCGATCGGCAGATCGCTGCCGAGAATCGACTTTAGGCCGCCGATCAGTTCCTTCGACGCCTCCGCCGATTCGCGGATCGCGTGGAAGCGCCGGGCCGGATCGGCGAGGTCGGTTGCGAGATCGACACGGATCGCGGACACCTGGTTGTTGTTCGAGCTGTCGTCGGCTTCGCGCAGGCTGACCGGCACCAGCGCGATCAGCGAATTCGGCGGCAGCAGGTCGCGCGCGTGCAGGAAGCCACGCAGCGCGCCGCTGCACATCGCCATCACCACGTCGTTGAGCGTGCCGCCCATCTGCTTGCCGAGCGTCTTCAGCTCGGTCAAAGGCACCGACAGGCTGCCGAATGAACGCTGGTTGGTGATCGACGCGTTGAAGATCGTCTTCGGCGCTGTCTTCAAGCCCAGGCTGCGCTCGCGTGGCGCCTTCCTGCGCGTGTTGACGAACTGCAGCGCGGTGCTGCCGATCGCCTTGGCTGTCTGCGGCAGCATCTTTCCGAGCTTGACGTACTGCGCCAGCGAGTTCGACAGAGCGGCCTGCAGCAGCTCGGCGACGCCGAGCTGATAGGCGCTGTCCGCCCGTGCGGGCCGCGGGGGGCGCACCTCGCGGGCCTGCGGCGTCACGTCGTAGAACACCTTGGCGATCTCGATGCCGGCCTTGCCGTCGACGCCGCTGTGATGCGCCTTCGTGTAGTAGGCGATCTGGCCGTTGGCAAGCCCGTCGATCACGTAGACCTCCCACAACGGGCGGCTGCGGTCGAGCAGGCTCGAATGCAGTCGTGCCACCAGGACCTCGAGCTGCGCGATCGTGCCGGGCTTGCGCAGCGTGGCGCTGCGTACGTGGTAGTCGAGGTCGATGTCGTCGTCGTCGATCCACACCGGGTCGGCGAGCTCGAAGGGCATGGTCGCGAGCTTGCGATGGAAGATCCGCGCCAAGTGCAAGCGCTTCGCCAGCTGCCCCTTCACATCCTCGTAGTAGTCGCCGCGGTAGCCCTCGGGCAGGTCGAACAGCATCAGGCTGCCCACGTGCATCGGCGTTTCCGGGGTCTCCAGATGCAGGAACGAGGCGTCCATGCTGCTCAGGTGATCCATGGTTTGTCTCCGTGAAGGGTGTGTGGACAATCTTCTTCAGGCGTGGGCGCGCTTCGGTGCCTTCGCCGAGCGCACCGCCAGCAGCAGGATGATTCCCGACAGCAGGTACAGCGCCATCACGAGGTACATGCTGTAGACGGGCTTGCCGGTGTTCGCAGTGATCGCACCCGTGACCGCCGGACTGGCCGCCGCGCCGAGGTTGCCGAGACTGCTGATCAGCGCGATACCGGCGGCGGCGCCGACCTTCGACAGGTACTCGGTGGTGATCGTGAAGAACAGCGGCGTGGCCGAGGCGATGCCGATCACCGCGAGCGACAACGCCGCCAACGAGGCGCCCAGATGGCCTTGTGTCACGGTGGTCAGCCCGAGGCCGAGCGCGGCGATGCTCACGCTGGCGGCGAAGTGCCAGCGGCGCTCGTGGTGCTTGTCGGAGTGGTGGCCGATCAGGATCATGCCGAAGACGCCGATCAGGCTCGGCAGCGCCGAGTACAGGCCGATCTGCATCAGGTCAGCGACGCCCCAGCTCCTGATCAGCGTCGGGACCCAGAAGACCATCGTGTAGGTCGCGCCGAGCAGCAGGAAGTAGACGAGCGCCAGCACATAGACCTTGCGATCGCGAAGCATTTGGCCGAGGCTCGCATGCGATGCGGAGACGACGTTCTTCTGGTCGTTGTCGAGGTTCGTTTGCAGCAGCTTCTTCTCCGACGCGCTGAGCCAACGGGCGTCTTGAGGTTTGTCCTGCAGGTAGACGTAGGCCAAGACGCCGAGCAACGTGGCGGGCAAGCCCTGCGCGAGGAACAGCCATTGCCAGCCGGCCAGGCCATGGGCGCCGTCCAGGTATTTCATGATGCCGCCGCACAGCGGGCCGGCGATGACGCTCGCCACCGTCGTGGCCGCCATGAAGATGGCGATCATCTGGCCGCGCCGTGCCGACGGATACCAGAACGTGAGGTACAGGATGATGCCGGGGAAGAAGCCGGCTTCGAACACGCCGAGCAGGAATCGCAGCACATAGAACTGCGTCGGCGTCTGCACGAACATCATCGCCGCGGCGACGAGTCCCCAGCAGAACATGATGCGAAGCAGCGTCTTGCGCGCGCCGATCTTCTCGAGCATCAGGTTGCTCGGCATTTCGAACAGGAAGTAGCCGATGAAGAAGATGCCGGCGCCCAGGCCGTAGACTGCGTCCCCGAAGCTCAGGGACTGCTTCATCTGCAGCTGCGCGTAGCCTATGTTGATGCGGTCGAGGTAGGCGACGGTGTAGCAGACAATCAGCAGAGGAATGACGCGCCAGCTCACCTTCGAATACAGCGCGTCGACGCTGTTGGCCTTGGAGAGCGCAAGTTGAGTGCTTGGTGCACGTGTCACGTGGGTGTTCATCGATGTCTCCGGGTGATGTCGATGAGCGTGATAACTGTCATCAACTGCCTGAGACTTTATTGGTCAACGGGTGTCCTCGGGTTCGGATCGCCGTGCCGGGGTCGCAGGGGCGCCGCGCCAAGAGGCACACCCGGTGGAATGCTGTGCAGAGCCCGTGTCCGAGCCGAAATCAGGGTCTTCGGCGACGTGCTTGTTCGGATATCGGGGCGCGCTGGGCCTGCGGCGGCATCGCCAGCACGAGCTGGCACTGCCGCTCGAACTCCGCGGCCCATGCGCGCGCGTTCGCCACGTCAGCCTGCACGAGCAGCAGATAGCGCCGTCCGCCGAATGCGCAGAGGCACAGCGTCCGCACAGTGACAGCTGACGGCGGGTGCGGCAAGTCGCTGCAAGCGCTCAGCGCCCTCGACCAGGCGGAAAGGAGCTCGTCGTGCACACGCTGGTGGTGCTTCAACTCGGCGATCTGATGCTCCAGGGCGAGCATCTGGGCGTCGTAGTATTGGAGCTCCGGTGTGTCGATGCCAAGCGTGAGCCGCAGCAGGTGGTGCAGGCGTTCCTGCCACGGCGTGTCGTTCGCCTGCACGACCTGTTCATCGATGGCGGCGAGCAGCTTCTCCATGCCGTGGCGGACATAGCCCGACAACAGCGCCTGCTTGTTCGGGAAGTATTCGTACAGCGTGCCGACCGAGATGCCCGTCTCCAGCGCCACCGCACGGGTGGTGAGTTGCGCCCAGCCCTGTCTCTGCCAGATCCGCACGAAGGCATCGTAGATCGCCTGCACCGTGAAGCGCGCTCGCGCCTGCGACGGGCGCTTCAGCGGCTTGGCAGGCGGCGCACTCACTGCCGGATGCGCGACTTGGCGCATTCCGAACTCGCGGTGAGGCCCGGCTTCGTGCAGTCAGGCCAAGGACCATTGACGACGGACATGGGGCACTCTCATGCAGGCGCTAACGACACCATGCATTGAACCACAGCGCCCCGGGGGCGCGCCGGTGATGCCCCTGCCGCCAAAACCCTGTGTCGCGAACTTCGCCCACGGCAGGCGTCCAGCTGCGCCTTGCAGCAGTTCATGGGCTTCGCATGGCAATTGACCGAATGCAGACCGATTCCTGACCCACTTCGGGCCGCTCGAGCTTGCGCTCGAGCGACTCAGGAGCAGGAGGGCCACCGTATGGGCGGCCCGGTGCAATCCGAGAGAGTCGGATTTCGCGACGTGTTCGGGCCGGAACTGTGGGTCCTGCTCCCAGACCATCTATTCGCTCTCGTCCGAGCTCGTCCGGCGTTAAAGCAACCGGCGCAAAGGCGGTCGAGGGCTTGGCCTGCAGGAACCCGAAGCCGGTCTTGATCTCATGCTGCCCGAGCCCGCGCAGGCTTCAGTCGTTGATCTGCACGAGCAGACGCACGCAGGCCAGCGCAGCCTCGGGCGACACGCCCATCGGCACCGGCCCACCGATCACGCCGAACTCGCCTTCGAAGTCGATGCCGTCGGCTTCGCTCGGCATCGGCACGTCGTCGTGCGGGTCACGCGAAGCCCCCCTCGATCTGTTCGCGGTGCAAGCGCTCCAGCAGTGGCGTCGTGGTGGTGCCGATACGTGCGGCCGAATAGACGTTGCCTTGCGCTATGGCCACGCTGCGCGCCGGTGAATCCGGCATGCGTGCAAATGCCATCAACAAGCCGCGCCCGTCGCACACCGCCACGCAGATCGGCCGGCCATGCTGCTCGGTGGCTTGTTTCATGGCCAGCCGGGCCAGCGCCTGGGCTTGTCCGAGGGTCAGGTCTTGCATTGATCGACTCCCTCGGTGGGTGCCGTCACCGTGCCGCCTGCCGCAGTCACCGCAACCATTGGTTCTCTGTCAGCCACCTGGCGGGGCTTCTACAGGCTTTCGATGAAGACCACCATGCGCTCGCGCTGCTGCGCGTCAGGCAGCCGGCCGCGCATCGCGCCGAGGTTGTCGGCCATGTGCGCCGGGTTCGACGTGCCCGGGATCACCGCGGTGACCCGCTCGTCGGCGATCAGGTACTTCAGGAAAAACTGTGCCCAGCTGCCGGCGAAACCTTGTGCCCAGTCGGGGATCGGCTTGCCGCGCACCGCGCGGAACAGCCGGCCGCGGCCGAACGGCAAGGCGATCAGCACACCGGCCTTGACTTGTTCGGCGCTCGACAGAATGCGCGCCTGGGCGTCGCGGTTGTCGATCGAATAGTCGACTTGCACGAAGTCGGGCTTCTCGCGTTCGAGCACCGCTTCAACGGCAGCGAAATCGCGGTGGTAGGTGGACGTGATGCCGATGTAGCGGCAAATGCCCTGCGCTTTCCAGTCCCTGAACTGGGCCAGTGATTGACCCGCATCACGCACGTTGTGCAATTGCAGCAGGTCAAGCTTCGTGGTCTTCAGCCGCGCCAGCGATTGCTTCAGTTCGGCCTGGTCGGGGGCTTCGAGCTTGGTGGTCAGGAACACCTTGTCGCGCAAGCCGGCGCCGGCCATGACCGTGCCGAGCACGCTCTCCGCGTCGCCATAGGTCGAGCCGGTGTCGACCAACCGGCCGCCACCATTCACCAAGGTTTGCAGCACCCCAAGCGCGGCGCGCCGGGTCGACTCGTCGTCGCTGTCGAATACCCTGGCCGTACCCAGCCCGACCACCGGCAGGCGCTCGCCGCTGCCGGAAATTGCGCGGGTGATCGCCGCCGCTTTGCTGCTCTGCGCCAAGGCGGGCGGCGCCAGCAGGCCGGCCGCCGTCAGCGTGGAAAACTCGCGGCGGGTGAGGTCTGAATTCATGTCGGCTCTCCTGATTTGGACGAGTCCAGGCGGGCAGCGCGGTGTTCCTGGCTGCGCCCGAGCAGCGTCGACAAGACCAGCCAGCCGGCCGCCACTGGCAGCGCGAACAGTGCGATGGCACCGAGTTTCAGCCCCAGCGTCTGCAGGCTGTCGAACAGCCAGCCATACAGAGAGTCGGAACCACGATAGACCACCACGTCGATCAGATTCTTGGCCTTGTACTTCTCTTCACGCGTCGCCACGGTATAGAACACTTGGCGCGCCGGGCTGGCGAGCGCGAAATGTACCCAGCGCTGCACCACCTGGAAGACCAGCACCACCGCCAAGCCGGGCGCCAGCGCCAGGACGGCGAAGCCGACCACGTACATCGCCGGCAGCGCGCCCGCGGCCATGCCGGTGCCGAAGCGCTTGAGCAGCCGGGCGGTGGCGAAGACCTGCGTGGCCAGGGTCAGCAGCCCCACGGCCAAGTCGACACTGGCGAAGATGCGCGTCTGCGCACCGGCACCGTGTACCGTCGCCGAGACCAGGTGCGCCTGCACGAAATACAGCATCGTCGCGCCGAACGACAACAGGCTGACCCATGCCGCCACGCCCAGCAGGTACGGCGAGCGCAACAGCTGCGGCAGCGCGGCGAAGGCGCTGCCGCCGATCGAGCGCTCGTCGCGCGGCCCGCCCTGCGGCGCGCCGACACTGCGTTCCAGGCGCCACACGCACAACACCGCCAACTCCAGCAGCACGGCGGCGACGAGCAGCAGGTTGGCCGGGCCCAAAGGAATCGACAGCGCGATCGTCAACACCGGCCCGAGTAGCGCGCCGGCCGTACCGCCGGCGCCGATGAAACCGAACAACCGCTTGCCCTGTTCGCTGCTGAACAGGTCCGCCATGAACGACCAGAACACCGTCACCGCGAACAGGTTGAACACGCTGACCCAGACAAAGAACACCCGCGCCGTGAGCACCGGTTCGACGCCCAGGGTCAAGACCAGCCAGAACAGGACGAGGTTGGCCGCGAAGAAATGGTAGACGATGGGAATGAAACGCGCGCGAGTCAGTCGCGCCACCAGCGCGCCGTATAGCGGCTGCGCCACCAGCAAGGTCACGAAGGTGGCGGTGAACAGCCATGGCAGCGCCTTCACGCCGCCGGCAATGCCCATCTGGTCGCGCAGCGGCCGCAGCACGTAGTAGCCGGCCAACAGCGTGAAGAAGTAGGCGAACGACCATAGCGCCGCCGCACGCTCCGCGGGGGTGGCCGGCACCGCGCGCCAGAGGAACGACCAGCGGGAAAGCCACGTCATCGCGGCAACGACAAGGTGTGCCGCAGTTCGGCCGCGCTCACCGCCTGGCCGTAACCGCTGGCGCCGCGCTGGAAGCGGCGCGCATCGGCGAGCGAGCCGACGACAACCGGCTCGAAGCCGGCATCGCGCACCAACCCTGCCGCCACCTGCAGGGCAGCCGCATCGTCGCCGGCAATCGGGATGGCCAGTCGCGGGTCGGCGCGGTTCGCCTCGCGCGCAAGGATGGTGGAGGACAAGGTGTTGAACGACCGCACCAGGCGGGTGCCCGGCAGCAGCTTCTGCGAGGTGACGCCGATGCCGTCGCGCTCGACCTCGTCGCTTATGGCGCCATCGCGCGCGGCGAAGGCATTGCAGGCGTCGAGCACGATCTTGCCGGCCAGCGCGGCGCGGTAGTCCTGGCCGAGCCGCTCCAGCGCGCCATAAGGTACGGCGACCAACAATGGCCCGCCGAATTCGATCGCCTGCGCCACCGTGCCGGCCCGTGCCAGCGGCCCCAGCCTGGCCGCCATGTCTTCGAGCTCGGCCGGGTGCCGCGACGAGAACAGCACCGCATGGCCGGCCTTGACCCACAGCGCGCCGACCGTGCCGCCGATATGGCCAGAGCCGATGACGCCGATGCGCAGCTTGCTGGCGGCCGCCGACTGGGCGCCGGCGCGGCCGAGCGCCACGACGAGGCTGCCCGCGGCGCCGGCGTTGAGCAGGCGGCGGCGGTCTATAGACGGATCAGGATGGGACATGGCAGTCCTCCACAGGTCCGGGCACGGACTTCAGGCCCCGATCATGCCGCCGCCGCGGTTTCCGCGCAGCCGCGAAACGCCATGCCTTGTTTCAGCCGCCGCCCGCTGGCGCTACCGGAACTAGCGCGTTCATCTGCCCGGTGCCCGAGCTGCCGAAATACGGCGTGATGATTTCGACACCGGCGCCGTAGCGGTTCCAGCCGAGCGCGCTCAGCAGCATCGCGGTGTCATGCATGACGACTTCGCCGAAACACTTTTCGTTGTACATCCGCGGCACGAGCCATGCGGCGAAGTGCCCAGCGTCGGCCAAGGCGGCGAGTTCGCCGAAGAACTTCAGGCGCCCGTGGAGGTACGCCTGGTGAAGCGCCTCCAGGAAACGGCGACGGAACAGCCGCGAGAGCACTCGCACCGGCAGGAAGAAGCCGGGCCGGCAGGCGACCCAGCGACAGCCGTCGGCCGACAGACCGCCGCCGGGCACGATGCCATGCACATGCGGGTGGAGCGTGAGTGCCGAGCCCCAGCTGTGCAGCACGAGCGTTGCACCGATGCGAGCACCAAGCTGCCTGGGGTCAGCGGCGATGGTCTGCAATGTCTCGGCTGCGATGTCGAAGAGCAGTCCGTAGATGACCGCCTTGTTCTGGTAGGCGAGGTCGGCGATCGGCGCGGGCAACGTGAAGACCACGTGGAAGTACTCCACCGGCAGCAGATCGCCTGGCGCGCGTCGAGCCAGCGCTGCCCGTTCCTGGAACAGGCCGACCGCGCGGTGGTCGAGATGTGGAAGTGCGGCCTCTGGAAGGCGTTCTGCGCCATGCTGCCTGCTTCAATGCGAGTGGATCGTCTACGCCAACGTCCTTTCGCGGGGCCCGGGGCCGTGCTCGCCGTTCGCCGGCCCCGTCGAGGAAAGCAACTTCGGCGACCGTGTTCGTTCGGGGATGGCAACCGACGACCGTGTCGAGATCGCGTGTGAACGGCTGCATCCGAAAGTCGCGAACTGGCAGTACCGACCCGTTCCGGTCTCTCGGCAGCCCGCCCCAAAGCAGGCGGTCGAGTTTGGCACGCCCTTGCACCTTACGGCGCCAGGACTTGCAGGGTTGGGAAGTAGGTTCTGAAGCGGCTGGCATCCCTCGTCAGCAAAGGCCAGCCCTCGACGGTGGCGTGGGCGCCGATGAAGAAGTCCGGCAGGACCTGCTCTTTGCTGCCCCCTCGTCGGCGGTACTGAGCGTAGGCCTTGGCCGCCAGGAACAGGGCCGGCCGCGGCACTTCGCGCAATGCCAGTCCCATCGTGAGCACGACATCGTCGAGTGCTTCGATGGTCGAGAACGACAGCGAGATCTCCGCGTAGATGACGGGGTTGATAACGAACGCATGCACGCGGGCCTGTGCCCGCATCTGTGCGATGGACCAGTCGGCCCACTGGGGATCGTTCTGAAGCACGTCCACCAGAACGTTGGTGTCGACCAGCAGCATCAGTCGTCGGGGCGCAGCAGCTTCATCAGCTCGTCAGTTCGCCAATGCACGTCTGCGCGGCCGCGGACGGCCTCGAATCGATCCAACTTTGGTCGGCGCGCGCCACGCGCAGGCCGTGCCGGGTGGAGAACCACCTCGCCAGCTGCATTGAGCGAGAACTCGACGGGTGTGCCCGGCAGCAACTGAAGTTCGTCGCGTATTCGCTTGGGGATCGTGACTTGGCCTTTGCTGGTCAGCGTCGTTGCCACGGGAGGCTCCTTGAGTATTACCGGCATCCGAATGGTAATACAAATGGCTGTCGGAGGGGATAGCGAGGCCTCAACGAATGGCTGCTATCGACGGGATCCGATGACGTCTCCTGGCCGGGACCGGGTTTCCCCGGGGGTCGCCGCAAGCTGACTTTGCGCGGCAGGGCCATCGCGCCGAAGATCAGGTTCCTGGCGCCGCCTGGTATTCACACTGACGGCCACATCTGGTCATCCGATCCGCCACGCATTGACCTCACGGGCGACCGGTCTCAAGGTACCGGAGACGTCCGTGAAGATGACCGCCTGGCCCTACCCCGCGACGTCGTAGTGGATCGACGCGCCGTGGCGCTCGATCTCGGGCATGGGCGAGATCCCTCGGAACCGATGCACTGCCGACGATGCCGCCGATTCTGGCGACGCCGCTCGGGTGCGCTTTGAGGATGGCGCTATGCCACGCGATGCCGCCAGGGACCGACGGCGTCTCAAGGCGCGCAGCACGCGTCCGCGCGATAGCGAGTCAACCAGGTTTGACCTGAGATGCATTTGCATCAATCATGCGCCGCAGCCACCGAATCTCGACGCCGAGGAGAACCGATGCCTGCATTCCCGGACTGGAGTTCGATCCTGCCCGATACCGGGGCGCCGCTGGCGCCCGGCGACGACCCCGACTTCATCTGGTCGCAGCCCACCCGCCTGCGCGGGTGCTTCGTCCGGCTCGACGATGTCGTACCCGCGCTCGCCAAGCGCGAGCTTGCGCAGTCCGCCGTCGCCGTCTACGCCGACGTACTGCGCATCGACGGCGCGCTGAGTTTGGCGGTGGCCGGGCTGACGCTGCACGCGCGGCGCATCGAAGTCGGCGCCAAAGCCTCGCTCGCCGTGAGCGCGCCCGATTCGTCGCAGCCCGCCTGCCGTCTCGAGATCCACGCCGACGAATGGGTCTTCGGCGGCGCGGCGCTGCGGCTGCCGCTGCGCATTGGCGAGATCGCGCACGAGCTGTTGCCGGGGCTGGCCGGGGGCGGCGTCGAGGCCAGCGTCGCGGCCGACGGCTCGGTCGCGCTGCGCGAGCTCGACGCCGCTGCCGCGGGCGATGCGCTCACCGGCCAGATCGAGCTCGATGTCGCCAGGCGGTTGGTCCACAGCCCGCAGCTCGACGCCGCGTGGTCGCTGGCGCTGCCGCTGAAGATCGCCGATTGGGTCGCGCGCACCGGCGCCGAGGCGCTGCTGCGCAGTGACGCGCGCGCCTTCGCCGCGCACCTTCGCACTCCCCGCCGCAGCACGCATTTCGTGCCTTACCTGCAACTGGACGAGTACGCCGACCTGGCCGCGGTGACGCAGGACGCGCTGCAGGCCGTCGAGCAGGAGTACCGCAACCTCTTCAACCGCGCGCTGAGCCTGGACGACCAGAAGCAGGCGGCGAGCCAGATGCTGAAGCACTACCAGACCGCGAAGACCTATGCCGACCGTCTGCTGCAGCAGGCGGCCAACGACTGCGCGCGGGCCAGCGACGCGGCGACGCAAGCGCGTGCGACGCTCGAGCAGCGCGGCAACGAGATCGAGGAGAAGCAGCGGGCCTTCGAGGAAGGCATCGCCGCGAAGAAGGCCGAACTCGAACGCGAGGCGGTGTTCAACATTGTCACCGGTGTGCTCGCGCTGGCCGGCGGCATCGCGATGGTCTGCTTCACCGGGCCAGCGGGCGTGACCGCCGCGGCCGGTGGCGCGGCGCAGGTCGCTGGCGCCGGAGCGAAGACGGCGCAGCAGGTGAACCGGCTCGTCGAGCTGCTGAAGACCATCGCCAAGGTGCTGGACGCGATCAAGAAGATCCAGGGCTACTACCTGCTGCTCAAGGGTGCGTTCGAGTCGATCCGCGACCCGCTGCAGGCGCGCGACCGCGCCCAGGCCGCGGCCGAACGGCTGCCCGAGCCGCTGGACCCCGGGGACACGATGAGCGCCGCCGACTGGGACGAGTTCCTGGCCGCGCTGGAAGGCGCCTTCAAGCCCGCGCTCGACCAGGGCATCGCCGGTGCCGACGAACTGCTGCTGGCGATGAAGAAGCTGGCCATCCGGGGCAAGGACCTGGTCGCGACGCAGGCCAACCTCGACCGCGCGCAGCAGCGGCTGCAGCAGTGCCTGTGGCAGACGCTGCGCGATGAGAGCGACATCGCAGACATGAAGGAGCGCATCGACGGCCTCACCGCGGCGCGCGGCCCGGGCACGGTGCTGATGACCTACTACGGTCAGCTGCGCGACCGGCTCAAGTTCCGGCTCATCCACGCCATCGAGAACATGTCCGACGCCTACCGCTACTACGCGCTGGCCGAACCCGATGTGCGACCGGGGATCGCCAGCAGCGGCGCCGACCTGGCGAAGATGCTGTCCGATATCCGACAGGCGCTGGTCACGGCGAAGGAACGCCGCGGCACGATCAGCGACTGGGGGCCCGACGGGCCGAGCGAGCAGGCGCCGGCGCAGCTGGCCGCGCTGCAGGCCACGGGGTCAATGAGCTGGTCGGTGGGCACCGAGAACTTCGTCGGGCTCGACCGCATCCGCGTGCGTGACATCCGGGTCTGGCTGCGCGGCGACCTCGGGCCGCAGCGCTTCCACATCACGATCGGCACGTCGGGCGACTATCTCGACCGGCTGGGCCGCGAGCGCTTCGAGTTCGCGGCCTGGCCGCTGCAGCGCACCTTCCGCTACGAGCGCGTCGACAAGGGCCTCGAACGAGACGCGTGGGACCAGCCGGTGCAGGTCACGCTGCACGCCAACGACGCCGAGGGCCAGTTCTTCGAGCCCACGGCGTTCACCACCTGGACCATCAGCCTGCCGCGGGACTACAACCCCGGCATCGACACCTCGCGCATCAGCGGCGTGTCGCTCGAATTCATCGGCACCGCGATGGGCGCGCGGATGCGCTCGCGCGTGCTGGCGGCGGCGCCGGCGAAGCTTGTGCGCAAGGTGGTCGCGCTATGAGCGGCCAAGTGCGCGAACTGAGCCTGCGCGTGGCCACGCTGCGCCTGGGCGAGGACGACGACATCGAGGCGCGATTCCCGCCCGCCTTCGGGCGCATCGTCATCCGCGCCGACACCGTGCAGGTCGAGGGCTGGATCCGCCTGCCCGGCCGCGAACTGGACATCTGCGCCCGCTGCATCGAGGCCCGGCCGACCGCAGCGGGCCGACCGGCCGTGCTCGACGTGTCGGGCCGGCCGGCCGAGTCCGCCTTCGACCCGAAGACCCCGACACCGAATCTGAACGGTTCGCCGGCGTCGCCCGACGGGCGGCTCGGCCGGGCTGGTGGTGCCGGGAACACGGGCGGCCGCATCCACATCTGCGTCGACCGCGTGCAGGGCGAACTGGGCCTGGCGGCCAACGGCGGCCGGGGCGGCGACAGTGAGCGCGGCGGCAGCGGCGCCAAGCCAGCCACCGTGAACGGCGTCGACGGCCAATTCCTGCCGGCCAAGTGGCCTGCCAGAGGCCCATACGGCGGTGGGGTGCTGCAAAAGGCCGGCCTGCAGAAGTACGTGGCGTGGGCCGCCGGAGCGCCCGGCGGCGACGCGCGCACCGGCGGCGCCGCCGGCGCACCGGGCCAGCCGGGCAGGGGCGGCGATGGCGGCGAGGTGCGGCTCGGCTTCAGCGGGCCGGACGCCCCGGTGCTGGCGACGATCGTCGACGGCGGCGCGCCCGGCGTGCCGGGACTGCCCGCAGCGCCGGGTGCGGCGAGCGCGCCCGGCGCCGGCGGGCGCAACCGGATCTACGCCTACGACATCTTCGGCACGGACAACGACTTCGCGCGCGCGGGCAGAAACAAGGTCGTCGACGGCTTCGCACGCAAGTTCAAGATCGCGGCACGGGCGGTCTCCGGCAAGCCGGGCGCGGGCGCCGGGGCCGTTCCACCGCAGCCGGCCGCAACGGCCGGCCGCGCTGGCGTGATGCAAGTCGCGCCGGTCGCGCCTGAGACTTGCGCCGCCAAGTTCGACGTGCCTTTCTTGCGCCTGCTGCTGGCGCACGCCGACCGCGACCACGCGGGCGGTGCGCTGGCCATCGCGCGACAGCGTTATGCGTGGCTGGCGCGGTTAACCGATGCAATGGCCCCAAGCGACTCGGCCGCCGCGGACATCTGGCGGGCTGCCGATGCGGCGATTCGCGCGCTGCCGGCCGACGCCGCGGACCCGCCCGCGCAGCGCGCCCGGCGTGGCCACTGAGCCGGCAGCGTGGCTCGGCGCCGGCTCTCTCGGCGCTGCCAGCTTGGCCTTTGCTAGCGTGCTTTGGCGGCGGCGGTGAACACGCTGAACAGGCCGATGCACAGGACGATGGCCCAGCGCCGGCCGATCCGGTCGGCGATGGCGCCCAGAAGGATGGCGCCGAACATCATCCCGAAGAGCGCCGAGCTGACCATGAAGCCCGCGCTGGTCGGGGCGACGCCCATGTCCTTCATGATGGATGGCAGCGCGATGCCCACGACCGCAAGATCGTAGCCGTCGAAGATGATGATCAGCGCGCACCAGAAAAGGACGAGGGCATGGAAGCGATTGAAGCGCGCTTCGTCGGCGAGCTTGTGGACGTCGATTTGACGCATGGCGGTGGTCTCCGTTGAGGTCGAGGAATGAGCGGTCGATCAGAGCTTGGACATCGGCACGCTCGTGTCCGACAGGCGATCCGCGTCGACCGGCACGTGCCGCTCGATCAGGCGGCGCGCGAAGCGCAGGTCTCGCGCGGCATTCGGTCCGAGCGCCGCCTTGACGACATTGCCGTCGAGATAGAAGAGCACGAAGCTCTGCGTGCCGGGCACCCCCCGCGCGACCACGCGGTGCGTCGGAAGCGGCACCCCGTAGATCTGCAGGTTCATGTCGTACTGGTCCGACCAGAACCACGGCAGCGGCTGGTAGTCGACTTCCAGCCCGAGCGCGGATCGCGCGGCGGCGATGCCCTGGTCCTGGGCGTTCTGCCACGACTCGAGCCGCACGCACCGGCCGGCCCAGGGGTTGGGTGTCACTGCGACGTCGCCTGCCGCGAGGATGTCGGGATCGGATGTCCTGCATTGCGCATCGACGATCACGCCGCCGTCGCACGCCAGGCCCGCGTCGCGCGCGAGCTCGTCGTTCGCGACAAGCCCGACGCCCACCACGACCGCGTCGCATTCCAGCGAGGTGCCGTCGGCGAGTGTCACCACAGATAGAGCGTCGTCGCGCAGGGCGACGCCGGCGACGCCAGCCCCGAGCATGACGCGCGTGCCGTGTGAGCCGTGCAGCACAAGCAGGTGCTCGGAGATCTCGCGCGGCACGGTGCGCTCGCACAGCCGGCTCTGCGCCTCGACGACGATCACGTCGGCGCCCTTCTTGCGCGCCGTCGCCGCCACCTCGAGGCCGATCCAGCCACCTCCGACGACGACGATGCGCCTGCCCGGCTGGAGGATGGGCGCGAGTGCCAGCGCGTCGTCGATGGTGCGCAGCGTGTGCACGGCGGCGGCGTCGGCGCCTTCCACCGCGAGCGTGCGGGCACGGCCGCCGGTGCACAGGATCAGCTTGTCGTAGGCGAGCGTTGCGCCGCCGTCGAGGTCGATGCGCTTGGCGGCGCGGTCGATCCACGTCACGCGAGAGCGCGGGCGCCAGTCCAGGGCGAGCGCGGCAAACGCCTGCGGCTTCAGCAGGCTCGTGCTCTCGGGTGCCGCTTCTCCGGCCAGCACCGCTTTCGACAACGGCGGCCGTTCGTGCGGCGGATGCGCCTCCTCGCCAATCAGCACGATGCGTCCGGCGTAGCCTTCCTGGCGCAATGTCTGGGCCGCCCAGCCGCCGGCCTGGCCGGCCCCGACGATGACGATCGTCGCGTCCGCGCGTGCGGCAGCCGCGACCTCCGGTCGCTCAGCGCTCATGAGCAATGTCCTTTTGGGGTGGCAGGGCCGGTCAGTCGAGCGCCAGCCAGACGCGGCCGCCCTCGATCTTCACGGGGTAGCTTCGAAGGGCCTCGACGGCGGGCGCACAGGTCGGCTGACCCGAGCGCACGTCGAACCTGCCCTGGTGCAGCGGACACTCGATCTCGTGGCCTTCGAGGAAGCCATCGCACAGCCGCGCGTGGCCGTGCGTGCAGATGTTGTCGGTGGCATAGAGCTCGTCGCCCACGGTGTACAGCGCGATGTCGTGCCCTTGCACCGCCACGCCGATGACATCGTCGGAGGGAAGATCTTCGCTAGCCAAGGCGTCGATCCAGTTGTCCTTGCTCATGGCAGTCTCAGATCGGATAGATGATGGAGTTGGGGATCATTTCGCTGTCGTAGATGCACTGGCGCGAGGCGAACTTCAGGCCCTCGGGCGTGCGCACCACGACATCGATGTAGCGTCCGACGTTGAACACCGTCGACGTGTCCGACAGCTTGGTGCGAAAGACCGCGTAGTTGGCCTCGCACTCGAAGCGCTCGCCGTCGGCCTTGCGCACCACCGGGCTGCCCACCACGTGTCGCTGGTAGTACGGGTCGTGGAACAGCGTCTCGCGGATGCCGTACACGCGGTCCTTGAGCATGCCCTTGCTGGTGAACGAGAGCGTCGCGAGCGGGAAGCCGCGCTCGAAGTTCTCGCGCGGCTGCAGCCGGTACACGCACTCGTCGGTGAAGAACTCGGGCCACAGGTCCCACTGGCCCGAGTCGACCGCGATCGCGTAGTCGGCGTAGAGCTGGTGCAGCGCCAGGTGGTCGTCGAAGGAGATGATCATGTCCGATCTCCGCTGGAGGCGGCAGCCGACGCATCAAGCGGACGCCGCGGAACCGGCTCTGCCGGGCCGCTGGTGTCGCCCCCTTGAGGGGGAGCGCCGAAGGCGCTCCTGGGGTGGTCCATCACATCGCGCCAGTAGCGGTACATGCCGCGAATGAGCGTCTCGGTGACCATGTGCTCGGTGTTCTCCACCTCGCGCCCGCCCAGCTCGGCCAGCGTGCGGTGGAACGGCTTGCTCTCGAAGGCCTGCTGCGAGAACTCGATCACCTCGCCGTCGTCGGCCGACACGAAGCCGGCCGGCCCGAACAGATTCGCCTGGCGCAGCCTGCGCTGCGTCATCGTCTCGTCGTCGTCGTCGAAGCCGAAGTGCGTCCACACGAAATCGAACTCCCCGTGCCCGGTGGGCTGGATGTGCCGCGTCGACACGCTGTTGACTTGCTGCTGCAGGATCACGCTCGGGAAGATCGTGGTCATCACCGCGGTGGGCCCTTCCCACCACGGCTCGGGCACGATGTCGAGGAAGCTCGGGTCGTTGAGCTTCATGCTTTCCTTGAAGCTCGACACCGCCGTCACCTGCTCGGCCTTGCCGCCGGATCCGCGCGTCGAGATCATGGCCGCGTGGCGATGCTTGTCGTCCATGCGCAGCTGCGACTTGTTGTCGGCGCGCCAGAGCCCGAAGGTCACGAACCAGGTGTGCAGCAGGCCCGGGTGGTACGGGTCCTTGATGTTCTCCTGCATCAGCTTCCAGTTGCCCGGGATGCGCTGGCGGTTGTAACCGAGGATCTTCAGCTTGCGGCCGTTGAAGAGCCTGTCGAAGTACTGGAGGATGGTGGGGCCGAGGTAGTCCTCGAACGGCTCGACATCCGGATCGAACGAGGCGAAGACCACGCCGCCACGCGAGGCGACCTTCAGCTTGGTGAGGCCGTTCTCCTCGAGCTTGAAGTCGGCCGGCATGCCACCCACCGCCTTGCCGTCCTGCTTGACCCCACGCCGGAACGGCACGCCGCGAAGGTCGCCTTCGCAGCTGTAGTTCCATTGGTGGTACGGGCAGGTGAAGCCGCTCTTGGCGACGTTGCCATTGCGCTCGCGGCAGAAGCGCATGCCGCGGTGCGCGCAGACGTTCTCGACCACCTGCACGCTGCCGTCGAGTGCGCGCGTCAGGATCACCGATCGCTCGCCCACCGCCGTGCGCTTGAAGTCGCCCGGCTCGGGGATCTCGGCCTCGAGGCCGACGTAGCACCAGTGGCCCTTGTAGAAGAATCGCTCCAGTTCACGCTGGTAGATCTCGTCGCTCGTATAGGCGAGGAACGGAATCTGGTGCGTGCGTTCGCCCGGCCATTGCGGCTCGCGCGGAAAGATGGTGATGGGTTGGCTCATGGCTTGTCTCCTGGTGCCCGTCTCGCCCGCTCAGGCGGCGACGGTGATGCGGATCTCGCCCAGGCCGGCGATGGCGCCTTGCATCACGTCGCCCGGCACGACCGCGTTCACGCCCTCTGGAGTGCCGGTCATGATGATGTCGCCTGGCTCCAGCGGTTCGTACTCGGACAGGTACGCGATGCATTCCGAGACCGACCAGATCAGCTTGGCGATGTCGGAGGACTGGCGCGGCTTGTCGTTCACGGTGAGCGTGATCGCGGCATGGCCTGGGTGGCCGACCTCTGCCACTCGGTGCAGCGCGCCGATGGGCGCCGAACGGGCGAACGACTTGCCGAATTCCCAGGGCCTTCCCTTGTCGCGTGCTTCGAGCTGCAGATCGCGCCGCGTCATGTCCAGGCCGACGGCGTAGCCGTAGACGTGCTTCAGCGCATCGGCCACCGCGATGTCGCGGCCGCCCTCGCCGATGGCCACGATCAGCTCGATCTCGTGGTGATAGTTGGCGGTTTTCGGCGGGTACGGCACCGTCGGCACGCGCGTCGCGTCAAACACCGCATTGGCCGGCTTCATGAAGAAGAACGGCGGCTCGCGATCCGGGTCCTTGCCCATCTCGCGGGCATGCGCGGCGTAGTTGCGGCCGACGCAGAACACGCGATTGACCGGGAAGCGTTCGTCGCGGCCTGCGACCGCCAGAGTGTGCAGGGGAGGAACGGGAACGGCGTATTCCATGATGAATGTTTCCAGGGGTGTGTGGGTCTCAAAGGCGCTCGTCGCGCCACAGGCCGAGGACTTGCTGGACCGGCCTGTCCGAGTAGCTGAACAGCACCGTGTCGCGATTCGCGCGCAGCCTCAGCGCGTGCCACGAGGGAACGACGAACACGTCGTTCTCCGCGAAGCGCCAGTGCTGATCGCCCACCGACGCCTCGCCGCCGCCCTCCAGGCACACGACGACCGTGCCGTCCGTGCTGCGATAGGGCTGAGTTTCGAAACCGGCGGGCAGCCACTGAGCGAAGGCCCCGATGGTCGGCATCGGGGACGCACCCGTGGCGGGATTGACGAAACGCTGCTTGAAGCCGAAATGCGGGTCTGGTGTGCCACGCGCGATGTCTTGCAGCGCGGCACGCGTGCGCGCGTACGGGTACACGAACACGCGCGTCGGCTCGGCTGGCGTCTGCCGAAAGTCCACCGGCACCATGTTGGCACCGTAGCGGGCCAGCGCATCGCCTTCGGGGCGCAGCGGCTGCTGCACCGACGCGACGTTCTTTTCGGCGAACCCCGCGTCGAGGAAGCGCAGCAACGGAATGTCGAGACCGTCGAGCCATACGACGGGCTGGTCGCCCAGGTTGCCGTGATCGTGCCAGGTCCACGCGGGCGTGATGATGAAATCGCCTCGGCGCATGGTGGTGCGCTCGCCGTCGACCGCCGTGTACGCGCCTTCGCCGTCGAGCACGAGCCGCAGCGCCGACTGCGCGTGGCGGTGCGCGGGCGCGACCTCGCCCGGCAGGATGAGCTGCAAACCGGCGTACAGCGACTGGGTGATGCACGACTGTCCGCGCAGTGCGGGGTTCTCCAGGACAAGAACGCGGCGCTCGGCTTCCTCGGCGCTGATGACGCGGCCGGCTTCCATCACCGCGTCGCGAACCTCTGCGTAGCGCCACATCGCAGGAGCGACCGGGGATTGCGGTTGCGGCGGCACCAGCGCGCCCAGCACCTCCCACAACGGCGTGAGGCCGTGGCGCGAGATTCTTTCGTAGTACGCGCGTCGTTCGTGGCTCGACATGATTTCAGTTTCCTTGCGTGTAGAAGGCATCGGCGTGGATCTGATCGGGCGACAGTCCCAACCGCCTGGCCAGAAGGGTCGTGGCCTCGACCATCGGCGGCGAGCCGCACAGGTAGGCACGCCAGCCGTCGAGGTGGTCGAGGTCCGCTTCGATGGCATTCGTCACGATGCCGCTGCGGTGCTTGCGTGCGTCGGCCCCCGAGGCGACCACGACGTGGACATGAAGCTTGCGGTGCTCGTCCTGCAGCTCGCGAAGCCACTCCAGGCCGTAGATGTCCCGCTGCGAGCGCACGCCGAAGTACAGGTGGATGGGGTTGTCCATCCCGTGGGCGACCGCGCCCCGAATGACCGAGAGGATGGGAGCCAGGCCCGTGCCGGCCGCGACGCACAACATCGGCCCCCGGTGGCTGCGGCGCAGGTAGGCCGTTCCCAGCGGCCCGCTCGCTCGCACGACATCACCGACGCACAGCCGGTGCGCGATATGCCCGGACACGCGCCCGTCCGGCACGACCCGGACATGGAACTCCAGCTCGCCGTCGGCGCCGAGGCCCGCCAGCGAGTACGGCCTCACGAGGCCAGGCGCGATCTGCAGGTGAACGTACTGGCCGGGCGAATACGCCAGCGGCTTCGCAGCCTTCAGACGCAGGCGCTTGACGTCGTGCGTCAGGGCATCGATGGCCACCACCGTCGCCTTCACGATGCGAGCCGGATGCACGACGACTTCGTCGGGCTCCGCAATCTCGATCGTGCACGGCTCGGTCAGGAAGGTCTGGCACGCCAGGACGGACTGCGCTTCGCCGTCCAGCGGGCGCCGCATCTCCTGGCCGGCGTCGAGCACTTCCCCGGAGATCACCTTGCAGCGGCACGTGCCGCACCGGCCGGCCATGCAGCTGTACGACATCGGCACCTGATGCCTGCGCAAAGCCTCCAGCAGATTTGCGCCCGGCTGCACGTGAAGCACGCGCTGCAGCGGGGTGACGACGATTTCCATGGGCCTGATATTGACCGCGGCGCCTCGATCAGCCAATAGAATAGGCTGAATACGCCACATCACATTGCTGAATGAGGATGCCGTGGAACTGCAGGACATCGACCTCAACCTGCTGGTGCTGTTCGACCAGCTGCTCGTCGAGCGGCGCGTCTCCAGGGTGGCCGAGAACCTGGGCATCACGCAGCCGGCAGTGAGCAACGCACTGGCGCGCCTTCGCAAGCTGCTTGGCGACGAGCTCTTCTTGCGCACGCCGTCCGGCATGGAGCCCACGCCCTACGCCGACCAGCTCGCCGAATCGGTGACCTACGCGCTGGGGATGATCCACAGCGCGCTCAACCAGCGCAGCACGTTCGACCCGGGCAGCAGCACGCGTGCCTTCACGGTCGGCATGACGGACATCGGCGAGATCTATTTCCTGCCGTCCTTGATGGAGCGCGTCCGGCGCGAGGCACTTCATGTCACGCTCAGCACCGTACGCAACACGGCCGTGAATCTCCGCGACGATCTGGAAGCCGGCAAGGTCGACCTGGCGATCGGCCTGCTGCCGCAACTCAAAGGCGGCTTCTTCCAGCGGCGGCTGTTCCGGCAGCGCTACGTGTGCCTGTTCCGCCAGGGCCACACGCTGGACAAAAAGAAGATCTCGCTCGCCGAGTTCTCTGCCGCCGAGCACCTCGTGGTGATCTCGGCCGGCACGGGTCACGGCAAGGTCGATGAGCTGCTCAAGCGCAGCGGCATCGAGCGCAACGTGCGACTGACCGTGCCGCACTTCGTGAGTGTCGGCCACATCCTGCAGTCCACGGACCTCGTGGCCACCGTGCCCGAGCGCCTGGCGCAACGCCTGGTCGAGCCCTTTCAGCTCGCCTACGTCGCGCACCCGGCCAAGCTCCCGGAAGTCGCGATCAACGTCTTCTGGCATGCCAAGTTCCACAAGGCGCCTGCGAACCAGTGGCTGCGCGGCCTGGTGTTCGACGCGTTCTGCGGTGAGGCCGACCGTTGAGGGGCGCCTGCCCGCTGAGTCAGACGGCATAGGACTGCACCGCCGGCTCCAGCGTGATCCATTGAGTTTCTTGAACTCGTCGATCACTGCACGCCCGTCGAATCGGCCGTAGTCGCTGTCCTTCGTTCCGCCGTAGGGCGCCTGAGCTTCGTTCTGCATCGTCGATGTGTTGACATGGCAAGAGCCGGCCTCGATCTGCAGCGCCACCTGCATCGTTCGGCCCAGGGAGCGGCGCGGCAAGGTGGCTGTCGCCTTGCAGCGGAACATGCCGGGACACGAAGGGCCGCCGGCCACGAACCCGCACCCATTCAGAGGGAAAGCTCAACCCTGCCGGCGCCTACAGTGGCTGCGGGCAGATCGAGACCCATCGCGAAGATCCTGGCTTCGATCCTTGCCATTTCAGTCTCCTCGAAAGAAAGTGGTTTCAGGGCACAAGTGAGTCGAGCTCGGGAAGGAGGAGCACGCCAAGCTTTGCAAGCCCGGGTTCCACATGTCCGTCGGCGATCTCGGATCGGCCTTCGCGAAATGCCTGGTAGCCGGCGCAGCCGGCCAGAAGCCACAGGCTGCCCAGCAGCACGAACAGCAGGCGGATCGATGAACAAGGACGCAGCTTCACGGCAAGCGTAGCGGGCGATATGGATAGCGACCGGGATCGCCGAGGGCGCAGGGCCTACATCGGTCTTCCGCAGCGCCGCATTCCACCTTGCCACAATGCAGTGCCGCAGAGTGTCTTCGGCGCGATTTGCGGCAGCGGGCCGGTCGCCTGCAGAGGCGGTTGCAGCGCTTGCCATAACCATGCCGCCGTGGCCCGGGGAGGGTGAGGTGGCATTCGTCGCTGGGCCCTGGGAGCCGTCGCGTGCGTAGGGCAGCACCTCGGCGACGAGTGCGGCATCACATGAGCGACCCGCGCGAAGGCCGAATTCCTGGCCAACATGAGCCACGAGATCCGCACGCCGCGATCCAGCGCCTGGAGTCGGAAATGCGCTCCGCAAAGCCGTTCGACGTGATCCTGCTCGACTGCCGAATGACACCGATCGACGGCCTGCAAACATTGCGTGCGCTGCGCGGGTTGCTCGGGGCGGGGATGCCGCCGAGCATCCTCGTGACCGCGTTCGACGATCCCGATCTGGACCACGAGGCGTGTCGCGCCGGCTTCGACGCGGTGCTGCTCAAGCCCGTCAGCGCGTCGGCCCTTCACGATGCGCTGGCCCGATTGCTGCGCGTGCCGGCACAGGCGGTCGAACTGGCGCTGAGCCGGCACTACGACCTCAACCTGAGGACGTACAGATGCTGGTGATGGACGGCCTGGAGGCGACGCGTGTGATCCGCGACCGCGGCGGCAGCGAGATGCCGATCGCAGCGATGACCGCCAATGCCTTCAATGAGGACCGGGCCCCCTGCCTGGCAGCCGGCATGAATGACCACGTGGCCAAGCCAGTCGACCCTGCCACGCTCTCCAGAGCTGGGAGCAAAAAGGCCAGCCACTTCTGATCAAGCTTAAAGGCAATATCGAAGTGTTCTACCGATGAGCGCAGGACTGCGGGTCAACGCTTCTTGTCGCCGTCCTTCTTGGAAGCCTGCTGCACCTTCGCCGAGAGGTCCGCTGTCTCGCCTTGTTTCGCTGGCTGTGCCTGCTTCGCACCCGTGCTCGGGGCGGCGGGGATCTTGGCGCCGTATTTGGCGTTAGTCTTGCGGTCGAGAGACATGGCAGTGCTCCAGATAGGTCATACGGCCTTCGTCGAACTTTCGCTTGGACTGGGCTGGGGGACGGCCGGCTGCTCCCTCTTCTTCCTTCTGTCCTTCGCGCGCTTCTGTTTCTGCCTGCGAATGCCTCGATGTTTGTCAGCGCTCATGGTCACCTCTGGTTGGTTGAAGGGCAGTTGTACTCTCGGTCGGACCTGCATCGAGAAAGCCGGGTAGCTGAGGATACGCCGTCTGCGGCCCTGACATATTCGAAGCATCGCTCGATCTTGCGGATGCCACCCTTGGGCACAAGCATTTGGGCGCCGACTCGATGATGGCCAAACGATGAAGCTGCCCGTGGCCAGTTGCGGCGGGAACTGGCCGGCAGCGAGAGTATGCAGGTGTGCCAGCGAGCAGACCTCAGATGATGAACTGGCCAGTTGGCTGATTGACCAAGTCGTCGTCTCCTTCGATGGCGGGTTGATCCACGCTCCGGTGGGCAGCGCATGGGTTTGCGGACGGCGACCCTTGAAGCGCGTGGGGCGAGCAAGGAAGCAGCATCGAGGGCGGCTTGTCGGCGGCCGTGCAACGCCTCGGCGTGCCCGTAGTGAACACTGTGCGGCGTCATGTAGCCGATGCCCGAGTGACGGTGCGCGGTGTTGTACCAAGCGAAGAAGGCCGCGGGGTGAGGAACCTCCGGCGGCCTAACAGAGCCGCTAAGCGGTTGCGCGCACATAAACGCTCCGGAGTCGGTGCATTCAGTTCACCATCGCCGCCAGACACTCGGCGCGCCGCAGGAGGTGCGCCGCGGCGCTGCCGGGCACTGGGCGCGAGAGCAAATACCCCTGCATCTCTTCACAGCCGATGTCGGCGAGGAAGTCGCGCTGCAACGCGGTCTCAACACCTTCGGCAACAACGCGCAAGCCCAGACTGTGGGCCATCGTGATAAGTGCACGGCAGATCGACACGTACCCACTCCCCGACGATCACGATGAGGCCGCTGTCCTCGAGCAGCGGCACGAAGTCGGCAGGTGACACCATCCCTCTGGCAGGGTGATGCCAGCGCAACAACGCCTCGAAGCCCGTGATCTCGCTGCCGCCGAGACTCGACTTTGGCTGGAAATGCAGCGCGAACTCCTCACGGTCGATCGCGCGCCGCAAGTCGTTCCGTAGCAGCAGGTTCTCCATTGCTCGCGCGTTCATCTCCGCGGTATAGAACTGATAACGGGCCCGGCCGTCCTCCTTGGCGCGGAACATCGCCGCATCGGCGTTCCGCAACAGCGGACCGGCATCTGCGCCGTCGGAATGGAAAAGTGGCAATGCCGATGCTTGCAGTGACGTAGAGCTCATGATCGTCAACGGCAAGTGGCCTCGCTATCGCCATCAACACCTTCTGGGCCAGGATGGCAGCGTCCTGCGGACGGACGAGCTCGGCGAGAATGATGGCGAACTCGTCTCCGCCGACTCGTGCCACGGTGTCGCTGGCACGCAAGACGGCCGCAATGCGTTTGGCGACGTCACGCAGTAGCGCGTCGCCGACTTCGTGCCCCAATGTGTCGTTGACGATCTTGAACTGGTCGATGTCGACGAACAGGCAACCTGTCGCCCATTCGTGTCGGCGCGCTTGATGGAGGCTCTGCTCGAGCCGATCGCGAAAAAGCACGCGGTTGGGCAGGCCAGTCAGTGCGTCGTGGTGCGCCTGGTGCACGAGGCGCTCCTTGTCGGCCAGCGCCTCGGTGCTTCCGGCTGGAGCGCGAGTTTCGCCGGGTCGGACTTTCACCGACGGATCAACCGTGCCTTAGCAAGGCACACACAACAACGCCTGTGAAAATGCGATCCGTCCGCTCTGCGTCGGGCGAAAAGACTGGTTGCTTAGCGACACCGTGGCCGGCGCCAACGCCAGCGCGAACTTGTACTCGTTGCTGCAGACGTGCATTGCCAACGGCCTCGGCGGCCACCGCTACCTCACGGAGCTGCTCGTCGCACTGCCGCGGGCAAAGACCGTCGACGACTACGAAGCGCTACGGCCGTGGCGACTCACACCGAAGCGCGGCTGACGTTCGCGGCGGCCGCCTCGCCGCCTATTCGCCCCACCACGATCGTGCGTTCGCCGCCAGGGGCGCGGTTACAGCCGACCGTCTCAAAGTCGGCTTCCACCCCTGGCTCAATATTCGGCCGGCGCGTGGCTCAGATTTGAATCGGCGCGGACACTTCGCAATGTCCGCGGCGCCGACTCCCGCCATGGCCTTGCCGACGCTGGGCTTCAGGCCAGGCGCGCCGCGGGGCCGGATGGTGTTCTTGGCCGCGGAGTCATGGTCAAGTTCGAGAGCGATTCCGGCATGAGGGGAGGCGCTTCAGGCGATACGCGTCAAGGTGCCGCTCACGCGGGGCTGCCCGCCGGACTCCGTGGCGGTCGGCTCGAGCATGGCCTTGACCTGCCCGAACACCTGGGCTGCGTGCTCGAGGTATTGCTGGTGCGCTTTCTTGTTCTCGGGCCTGAATTGCCAGGCGTCCTCGTGGACTTGAAGGTCATCCCCGCCGGCCCAGTTGCCCTCGGACTCTTCCATCACCGGCTCGATCCCGAAGATGTCCTTGCCCAGGGTTGCCACGCCGGGCAAAAGGTCGTCCTGCTCGCTTTGATCCGGCGTGGTCGCCGCCATGGGAAGGAAGGTGTTGGCATTGACGAAATTGCGACAGTATTCGACAGCCCTGTTGCGAATCTCGGCGAGTGCCGTGAGCTTCATCTTCAATTCCGTGCTGTCCGGGGTTTGCTCGAGCGCATCGGCAATGTCCCGGCGCTTGGCCTTCAATGGACCGGAGGCCGCATTGATGCGCTCGCAAAGGCGGAACATGTCGAGCTGCTGCGATGCCGAGCTTTCTGAACTGCTCTTCGTCAATGGCTTTCCGGTCATCAGCGATCGCAGCTTCTCGAAGCTGTACGTCAAGTTTTTCACCGGCCACTCGCCGCGATGCGGGTTGTCCCGGGTGCGGTCGCCGGTCAGTTGCTTCAGCACGTTGCCGGCGATCTTGGACGACTGGCGATGGCCGGGCACGCCATGGAGATACCCGAGGTCATCGTCATAGCCTACGAACCCCACCTTCCGCACGTCCTTGGGGATTTCGCACGGCGGTGTGCTTTGCGGCACGGGGGTCCGTATGGACCAGTTGCGCTGCTTGCCGCGGGCCAGTCGAGCCACGTCCGGCTCGGTGAGCTGAGGCGTGTCAGGAGGCAGAGGCAGCCTCATCTGCGCAACACTCTGCGAAAGCCCCCGCATGATTGCCTTGGCTCGCTCTATCTCCCTCTTCTGCTCTTCGTCCGTTGTCCCCGTCTCGTGCGTCGACGACGTCTCGACGGTCGACGTGTCGTCCGCCGTCTTGCCCACGCCGCCAAGTGCCCGCGCCCATGTTGGCCGTGGCCGGATGGTGCAGACATTCGCGCAGCACGGAGCGCAACTGTGGCCCGACACGCGAGACGGCCTCGTCCAACTCGGGCTCGAAGTGAACCTTGAGCGGACTGAGCGCCAACATCGAATGCGGAATCTCGAGCTCCGTTAAGTTGGGGAACACCACGGGAGTCAGCAGCGCCATGGCGTTCTGGCGATCGGTCCAGAAGTGTGAATCGACGTTGGCGGGAGCCTCTTGCGCTGAGCGCGCGGCCACGAGATAGGCCTCGGCCAGCGCGCCCCTGAAGCGCGAGTCGCTGTTGGGGACCGATGGCCTCTCCCTGGGCTGCAGCCAGTGTGAATGCAAGTGGACGGCGTGCTCTTTGGCGCGCCGGCGATGGAATCGGTTCAATACGTTCCGGCCGGCATTGACGATGCTGTTGCGAAGTCCGGTGGCGTTCTGGGTCGAGCGCTGGCCGCCTCCATCCGTGTTTCGGCGGCGCAAGGCGTTGCCCAAGGTGGGGAGTGAACTCTTCAACTTCATGTCGGTGTTCCCGTGTTCCAGGATGCGGTCGACAAGGTGACATGCGCTGCGTCCGCGTGCGCGGTGCACAGCGAACCGAACGCCGCGCGAACGAACGCCGGCCGGTCCGCACCCCGCGCGCGGCCAGCGCGAAGCACGCAGTCCGCACGCGAATCCGGCGTTTCGGCATGGCCGCTTCGCGCGAGGCGCGGACGGCTTCGCGCGGCGCGCGCCGCGACGCAGCCCTGCCTGTCAAGCTGGCACCTGTTTCACTCGGTACTCCTCATGCTGCGCAAGATCACGTCGTTGCTATCGCAGCGTCGCCTCTCAAATGCCCCGACCGTCACCCGGCTTGGAGACCGGCGGATCACCCAGGGGTTGGCCGCCCGGGCCATGCATGAATGTT
>CAVVXV010000005.1:0-381006 GCA_963752295.1 uncultured beta proteobacterium
GCGCTGGCCGGTGGCACCGGCGACGTCGGAGATGACTTTGGCCAGTTGAAGGTTCATCTGGGTGAGCGCCTTTTGCATGTGCCGCACATGGCGACTCTGGGCGCGCAGCAGCATGGTGCTGCAGCCGCTGGCAGGCGAGCACGTCGGACTTGCGGCCGGAGACCTTCTTCACGTGGCGCGCGTTGACGAGCAAGACGGTGAAGCCGCGCGACTCGAGCAACTCGTACAGCGCGATCCAGTACACGCCGGTGGATTCCTGGCGACCGAGTCCACGCCGCATGCCCGCAGCCAATCGGCAAGGCGCTGCAGGTCGGCGGTGAAGCTTGGAAACTCGCGAACCGCTTCGTCGTCTTCGCGATCCGGTGGTACGACCACGTAGTGCGAGGCGCTGCCAATGTCGACGCCGGCGGCGTTGGGGGGGTAATGTCAGAGCCTGGCCGGACTTGCCGGCCTTCAGGCTGACGCTGCGATTGCGTTGGGCCGAGGCATGCCCCATCATCCGTTGCGGAATGTGGCGCCGCATCGGGTACGTCGCCTTGCTCACTCTCTCAAACGGGATATCGGCTCGGCAGTTGCAAACTGCCGAGCCGATTCACCAATGTCGATGACGTCACCCAGGACCACGCTAACCCGCGGGCAGTACGCACCACTGCTACATCGGTCTTCCGCAGCGCCGCATTCCACCTTGGCACAATGCAGTGCCGCAGAGTGTCTTCGGCGCGATTTGCGGCAGCGGGCCGATTACTTCGCTAACCCTTCGCTCAAACGGACCTGCAACGGCATGCCGATCAGTAGCTCGGGACGGGGAAGTCCCTTTCATTTTTCAGGCCACAGAGTCTGCGCCAAGAGGACTTCGCCGCAATGAGTCAGTTCGCCTCGATGTCGTTGCCCGCCCTTCCGACGGTCGTCGCGCCTGATGGCTCGGACGTCCGAGTCTTGCTCAGCCTGTACGGCGGGTCGTTGGCTCACTTCGCCCTCGGCGCTGGAATGGTTGCCCATGCGGTGACACATCGAACCGTCGAGGAGATTTGGTACATCGTTGCCGGGCGCGGAGAAATGTGGCGGCGCCAGGGCAATTGCGAGGAAACGGTGGTTCTCGAACCGGGTGTCTGCCTCACCATTCCGATGGGCACACATTTTCAATTCCGGGCGTCGCCTGCAGAGGCGGTTGCAGCACTTGCCATAACCATGCCGCCGTGGCCCGGGGAGGGTGAGGTGGTATTCGTCGCTGGGCCCTGGGAGCCGTCGCGTGCGTAGGGCAGCACCTCGGCGACGAGTGTGGCATCACATGAGCGACCCGCGCGAAGGCCGAATTCCTGGCCAACATGAGCCACGAAATCCGCACGCCGATGAACGCAATCATCGGTCTCACGCATCTGCTCAAGCGCGACACCCGCAGTGCGTCGCGGCAGGAGCGCTTGGTCAGGTCGAAGGCGCAGCCAGGACCGCCTGAAGGCGCTCGGCCTGCAGGTCGACGCGCTCGACAGCGGGCACGCCGCGATCCAGCGCGTGGAGTCGGAAATGCGCTCCGCAAAGCCGTACGACGTGATCCTGCTCGACTGCCGAATGACACCGATCGACGGCCTGCAAACATTGCGTGCGCTGCGCGGGTTGCTCGGGGCGGGGATGCCGCCGAGCATCCTCGTGACCGCGTTCGACGATCCCGATCTGCACCACGAGGCGCGTCGCGCCGGCTTCGACGCGGTGCTGCTCAAGCCCGTCAGCGCGTCGGCCCTTCACGATGCGCTGGCCCGATTGCTGCGCGTGCCGGGAGTGGCGGCTCGGCCTGAAACCGGAGCATCCGAAGACATCGAGGCTGCGCTTCGGCTGCGGCATGCGGGTCAGCGCGTGCTGCTGGTCGAGGACAACCCGGTGAATCGCGAGGTCGCCGACGAACTGTTGCGCGCCGGCGGCCTGCGGGTCGACACCGCGGAACAAGGGGCACAGGCGGTCGAACTGGCGCTGAGCCGGCACTACGACCTCATCCTGATGGACGTACAGATGCCGGTGATGGACGGCCTGGAGGCGACGCGTGTGATCCGCGACCGCGGCGGCAGCGAGATGCCGATCGTAGCGATGACCGCCAATGCCTTCAATGAGGACCGGGCCGCCTGCCTGGCAGCCGGCATGAATGACCACGTGGCCAAGCCAGTCGACCCTGCCACGCTCTACGCAACGCTGCAGCGCTGGCTGCCGCTGCAGGCCACGCCGGCTTTGGCGGACACGTCCAAGACCGCACTGCCGGGACCCGCGCCCGAGCCCAGAAAGCCGCTGCTCGAGCGACTTTCCGACATCGAAGGCCTGGACATCGCCGCCGGTCTGCGCAACGTCGGCCAGCAGCCGGCGATGCTCGTCAGGGTCCTGCGCCAGTTCGTCAGCACGTATCAGCGCGAACTGGCAGTGCTGGACCGCGTTGCCTCAGCGCAGGAGCGGGCGCAAAGCGCTGCCGCCTGCCATTCACTGCGCGGCGCCTGCGCCACGATTGGCGCAACCGCGCTGGCCGGGGCGCTTGCATCGTTGGAATCCGCACTGGCATCGCCAGATGACGCGGCGGCTCTCGCGCGGCGTGGCGCGCGGCTGCAGGCGGACCTGCTGACACTGGTCTCCAGCCTCGCGGCCGAGTTGAACTGACCGGCGGGAGGCTGCCAGAGGGTGAGGCGCCCCAGGTGCGGCAATCAAATCAACAAATCAACTGTTTGCCGACGGGGCCCAATCCGAACCTCAAGTTCCGTCAGGCAACTGTGCAGTGTGAATGGTTGGTCGCTGCCGCGACCCTTTGACGACAAAGGGTCCCTCAGATGAAATCGTGATCGACGGGTCACCCAATGCCGCTGGAGATCCCCATTCGCCTGAACGGCACGCAGCGCTTCGACGCCGAGGCTTACTGCATCAGCGAGTGTTGGGTGAAAGTCCGGCCAGAGCTGGGAGCAAGAAGGCCAGCCACTTCTGATCAAGCTGAAAGGCAATATCGAAGTGTTCTACCGATGAGCGCAGGACTGCGGGTCAACGCTTCTTGTCGCCGTCCTTCTTGGAACCCTGCTGCACCTTCGCCGAGAGGTCCGCTGTCTCGCCTTGTTTCGCTGGCTGTGCCTGCTTCGCACCCGTGCTCGGGGCGGCGGGGATCTTGGCGCCGTATTTGGCGTTGGTCTTGCGGTCGAGAGACATGGCAGTGCTCCAGATAGGTCATACGGTCTTCGTCGAGCTTTCGCTTGGACTGGGCTGGGGGACGGCCGGCTGCTCCCTCTTCTTCCTTCTGTCCTTCGCGCGCTTCTGTTTCTGCCTGCGAATGCCTCGATGTTTGTCAGCGCTCATGGTCACCTCTGGTTGGTTGAAGGGCAGTTCTACTCTCGGTCGGACCTGCATCGAGAAAGCCGGGTAGCTGAGGATACGCCGACTGCGGCAAGCAAATCATCAGCCGTGCGAGCATCAAGGGAGATCCGAGAGTATGCAGGTGTGCCAGCGAGCAGACCTCAGATGATGAACTGGCCAGTTGGCTGATTGACCAAGGGCAAGCGCTTCGCTGCCACAGAGGAGCATCTTTGTTGGCCCTCAACTTGATCGGGTTTCCATTGGCACGGCCAGTGCAAGGAGCGGAACGTGTCAATGACTTTGCAGCACCCGGCGTCATGAATTTACTGTGCAGGGCTGCGGTTTTTGGACGGTCGTCGTCTCCTTCGATGGCGGGTTGATCCACGCTCCGGTGGGCAGCGCATGGGTTTGCGGACGGCGACCCTTGAAGCGCGTGGGGCGAGCAAGGAAGCAGCATCGAGGGCGGCTTGTCGGCGGCCGTGCAACGCCTCGGCGTGCCCGTAGTGAACACTGTGCGGCGTCATGTAGCCGATGCCCGAGTGACGGTGCGCGGTGTTGTACCAAGCGAAGAAGGCCGCGGGACTGCTCGCCCGCGTGGTCGAGGTGCTGAAGGCCGACGGCATCGCGCCGCACATCTACGCGCAGGCGATGCCAGAGCCCGACATGCCGTCGGTGCGCCGCTGCCGGGATGCGCTCGCCGATGCGCGGCCGAATCTCCTCATCGCGCTGGGCGGGGGCTCGTGCATCGACCTCGCCAAGATCGTTGCCGCCTGGCTTACTCACGGGGGACAGGTATCTGACTACTACGGCGAAAACAAGCTGCCCGGCCCCGTCCCGCCATGGCCTTGCCGACGCTGGGCTTCAGGTCAGGCATGCCGCGGGGCCGGATGGTGTTCATGGCCTCGGAGTCATGGTCAAGTTCGAGAGCGATTCCGGCATGAGGGGAGGCGCTTCAGGCGATACGCGTCAAGGTGCCGCTCACGCGGGGCTGCCCGCCGGACTCCGTGGCGGTCGGCTCGAGCATGGCCTTGACCTGCCCGAACATCTGGGCTGCGTGCTCGAGGTATTGCTGGTGCGCTTTCTTGTTCTCGGGCCTGAATTGCCAGGCGTCCTCGTGGACTTGAAGGTCATCCCCGCCGGCCCAGTTGCCCTCGGACTCTTCCATCACCGGCTCGATCCCGAAGATGTCCTTGCCCAGGGTTGCCACGCCGGGCAAAAGGTCGTCCTGCTCGCTTTGATCCGGCGTGGTCGCCGCCATGGGAAGGAAGGTGTTGGCATTGACGAAATTGCGACAGTATTCGACAGCCCTGTTGCGAATCTCGGCGAGTGCCGTGAGCTTCATCTTCAATTCCGTGCTGTCCGGGGTTTGCTCGAGCGCATCGGCAATGTCCCGGCGCTTGGCCTTCAATGGACCGGAGGCCGCATTGATGCGCTCGCAAAGGCGGAACATGTCGAGCTGCTGCGATGCCGAGCTTTCTGAACTGCTCTTCGTCAATGGCTTTCCGGTCATCAGCGATCGCAGCTTCTCGAAGCTGTACGTCAAGTTTTGCACCGGCCACTCGCCGCGATGCGGGTTGTCCCGGGTGCGGTCGCCGGTCAGTTGCTTCAGCACGTTGCCGGCGATCTTGGACGACTGGCGATGGCCGGGCACGCCATGGAGATACCCGAGGTCATCGTCATAGCCTACGAACCCCACCTTCCGCACGTCCTTGGGGATTTCGCACGGCGGTGTGCTTTGCGGCACGGGGGTCCGTATGGACCAGTTGCGCTGCTTGCCGCGGGCCAGTCGAGCCACGTCCGGCTCGGTGAGCTGAGGCGTGTCAGGAGGCAGAGGCAGCCTCATCTGCGCAACACTCTGCGAAAGCCCCCGCATGATTGCCTTGGCTCGCTCTATCTCCCTCTTCTGCTCTTCGTCCGTTGTCCCCGTCTCGTGCGTCGACGACGTCTCGACGGTCGACGTGTCGTCCGCCGTCTTGCCCACGCCGCCAAGTGCCCGTGCTGCCTGCGTATCACGCAGCACGTCGATGTCGGCATGGATGTTTATTTCCGCGAGATTCCTCACGGCGCTCAGGCTCCCGTTGCCCTGCGCGTAGCGTTCGGCATGGGCGTTCAGGTAGGCGAGCCGCGTGATGTCGGTCTTGGCGCCCATGTTGGCCGTGGCCGGATGGTGCAGACATTCGCGCAGCACGGAGCGCAACTGTGGCCCGACACGCGAGACGGCCTCGTCCAACTCGGGCTCGAAGTGAACCTTGAGCGGACTGAGCGCCAGCATCGAATGCGGAATCTCGAGCTCCGTTAAGTTGGGGAACACCACGGGAGTCAACAGCGCCATGGCGTTCTGGCGATCGGTCCAGAAGTGTGAATCGACGTTGGCGGGAGCCTCTTGCGCTGAGCGCGCGGCCACGAGATAGGCCTCGGCCAGCGCGCCCCTGAAGCGCGAGTCGCTGTTGGGGACCGATGGCCTCTCCCTGGGCTGCAGCCAGTGTGAATGCAAGTGGACGGCGTGCTCTTTGGCGCGCCGGCGATGGAATCGGTTCAATACGTTCCGGCCGGCATTGACGATGCTGTTGCGAAGTCCGGTGGCGTTCTGGGTCGAGCGTTGGCCGCCTCCATCCGTGTTTCGGCGGCGCAAGGCGTTGCCCAAGGTGGGGAGTGAACTCTTCAACTTCATGTCGGTGTTCCCGTGTTCCAGGATGCGGTCGACAAGGTGACATGCGCTGCGTCCGCGTGCGCGGTGCACAGCGAAGCGAACGCCGCGCGAACGAACGCCGGCCGGTCCGCTCCCCGCGCGCGGCCAGCGTGAAGCACGCAGTCCGCACGCGAATCCGGCGTTTCGGCATGGCCGCTTCGCGCGAGGCGCGGACGGCTTCGCGCGGCGCGCGCCGCGACGCAGCCCTGCCTGTCAAGCTGGCACCTGTTTCACTCGGTACTCCTCATGCTGCGCAAGATCACGTCGTTGCTATCGCAGCGTCGCCTCTCAAATGCCCCGGCCGTCACCCGGCTTGGAGACCGGCGGATCACCCAGGGGTTGGCCGCCCGGGCCATGCATGAATGTTTGCCACTGAGGCGGGCGCTTCCTCTGTCCGAGGCCAGGCTTGCTCCAGTCGCACACACCGTCCGGGAAGGCGGCATGAAGGCGCGCCCACTGGGTCGCGGTGAAGTGGACCTTGTAGTCCGCCTTGTCGGGCCGCTTCAGCCGGCATTTCATGACGTCGCTCGTCAGGGGCTCACCAGCGGCCACCCGCGTGTCCCGGTAGACCGGCCACTCGTCTTGGGTGGGCTCCGGGATCGCATCGGCACCGGTTCCGACCACACTCGCGGCCATGCTCGGCTCCAGACCTGTATTGCAATAGGCCGTATCGGTGCTCCACACTCCGAGGTCCGCGCGCCAGCAGGAGTCGACTGCCTCGGCCGGCTTGTTCGCAATGATCTTCTTGCGCAATGAGCGGTTCGATGTGTCGGACTCGACAGCCATCAGCCAGCGGTTCATCGTGTCGAATGCGCGCGCGGCGAGGTCTGGTGGGTTGGATTTGTAGCGCCAGATGACCTGGTTATCGTAATTGCCCCAAACGGCCTGGATGCGGTTGCGGATTACCCAGCTGCGGAAGTCGTAGTGTTCCTCCGTGATGTCGAACAGCCTCAGGTCGATGATGGCCACTTCGCCCAGGCCGTAGCCGTTGCTGACCCGGCCCGATTCTTCGGCGATCTGTGCGGCGCCGCGATCGGCATGCATGCGGGCGGGTTGCCACTGACCATTGATGTCGTAGCCTCCGACTTCCTCGTTCATCGTGACGAACTGCTCCGGCGAGATCCGGCCCTCGTTGAGAGCCCTGAAGCCGTACTGGAGGCCGACGTTGTCCAGCGGCGAGCGCGCCCACCCCGTCGCATCCCGCGGCCCGAAAACGGACTTCTGATAGTCCTGCAGCGTGCAGCGCACGCCGTTCGGATTGGCCAGCGACCACTGGTCGACCGGATCACCGCAGCCCACGGACGGGTCGATGTAGTAAGGCGTCCGACTGGCCATGTTGGTATTGGCCGGGCCTTCGCAGACCTGCTGCCAGCGGTGGCCGGCGACAAGTGCGCGCTGCCAGTTCGTCATCTCCAGCGGCGTGCCGGCATGCGCGTCGTGGTAGCGCTTGAGCAGTCCGCAATCGACGAACTCACGTCCCGGCGTCCACGTGTCCTGGAACAAAACGGTGGGCATCAGACCCTGAAGCAAGCCTGGATAGTTCGACGCAGTGAGGTTTTGCTGGTGCGCGCCGCCGGATCCGCCATCGGACATCGTGTAGCGGATTTCGCCATAGTGCTCGGTGATGTACTCCTTGACCATGATGACCGTCTCGGTCGAGGTCACGTCGTTGCAGTGCGTGCCGTACTGCGTCATCTCCGAAGACGCGACCATGAAGCCGCGGCTGAGCGCGTTGTCGTCCATCACGTTGCCGGGGTTGCCTTGCACGCGCTGGAAGTCGCAGCCGGAGCCGAACTTCCAGAACAGCTTTCGGTTCCAGTTGTCCACGCGGGCCCAGGGCGCCCAGCCGGCAGTCGGATCGGCAGGGTCGGCAAGCGTCGCAAGGTCGTACTTGCCGCGATTGATCACGCCGCGCTCGATGCGCACGATGTAGGGCACGGTCTTGCCCTCGTCCGTGGTCGTCCTCGCGATCTGGTCGGCAGCCGGCGGGTTCAATGGGTCGTAGGGCTGGAATCCGCCGGTCAACGTCCGGTATTGCCAGCGGAACACCGGTGCGGCAATGTCGCACTGGGCGTCGATCGGCGCGCCGAGGTCCGGGTTGTTCGCCGAAGGGTTGTCGACCTTGGTCGTGCAGGTCCATGGTCCGACTTGCGGTCCCGAGATGACCGGGCCGCCGTTCGGATGGTTGGTCACCATCAGACGAGCGCCAGGGCCATTGGGCACGCGTGCGACCAGTTCGTTGACACCGTCGCGAAGGCCTTCCACCAAACCCATGTAGCGCCCGTTCTCGCGCACGGCAAAGGCGGCGGTGACGTCTTTTCCGTTGCGCAGGATGCGCAGATCGCCGTATTCAGCCTTCGCCTTCGAGGGCAGGACCGCCTCGACCAGGGCTTGTCCGCCCGAAATCAGATCGGCCCGGTTGCCCAATACTTTCAGGATAGTGATGTTGCCTTGCTTGCGATCCGCCGAAACAGACATCACCTTCGCGGCAGGCGACTCCGGCATACCGCCGCCCCCGCCGCACGCGGCAACCGCCGCTGCAACGCACAGGGCCCCACCCAGCCATCGGGCATGTGGACCCGGCAGCCATCGAGTGTCGATCATTCGCATGTTCGTCTCCTCGTTGCACACATTGATGTCGGGCATGACCGGGCGAAGCAAGATGACTCATCCCCACATCCGCCTGTCGCGCCCAAGGCGCGACTCGCGCCGGGACTCTCCGAGCCCCGGCGCTGTCGTTTACTGGCAGCTGAAATTGGCGGCGTCGTCCGTGCTCCCGCTTCCGCTGTACACCGCCTGCTTGGGGAAGGGGCAGAGCGGATGGGTGCGCACCACCGTGCCGTTGGTCAAGCGCGAAGCGATGATGCTGTCGGGTGCGCTCCCTTGCTCGACCCACTGGTCCAGCGCGCTCAGCACGTCATGCTGCGCATCGACGGTCGGAGGTGCCGTGCCGTTGTTCCCGAAGACAGTCGTACCAGCCCCGCCCCCGCAGTGGCCCATGCCGGGCGCGAAGAACAGTCGGAAGAACTTGTCGGTCTCTTCCTGCGATCCTTGCAGCGCCTTGACCTGGTCGTAGTACGCGATGGTGTCCGCCGGATTGACGACCGGGTCCTGCCACCCCTGGTAGACGATGGCCTTGCCACCGTTGGCCTTGAACGCCGAGATGTCCGGATCGACCTGGTCGACCAGCGGCCCCATCTTCGCCAGCGAGTACGTCAGGTCGCGGTCATAGTCGAACGTCCACCAGTTCCAGTGCGGGTCCTCGAACACCCAGAGCCGCCAGAAATCGGCGCGCACGGGCTCTGTTCCAGTGCCCCAGTACGACGGCCATCCCGACTCGCTGCCGGGCAGGTAGCCCGGATAGATCTGCTCGCCAGTACGCGGATTCGTCGGGCCGGCATAGATCTTCTTCACCGCGGCGAGCTCGGGCGCGGTCAGGCAAGTGCCATCGTCCGCCCCGGGGCACAGCATGGCGTCCACATTGAACTTGTCGACCGTACATGCCCGTGGGTCTTCCATGATGCCGTCCGTGACGCCGTCCAGGGCATCGCATGCGGCGATGGCGGCGTCGGTCACGAGCTGCGCCTTGGCGGGTGTGATCACCTTGGTGACGTCGTCATTCGGGTTGCGCACCGCCATGAAGCGCCACATGAATTCCACATTCAAGCGCACGCGGTTGTTGCCCGGTGCACCGGCGATCACACCGTCAAAATCTGTCGGGTAGTTCTGGATCTCGGCGTAGCCCTGGTGGCCGCCGGTGGAGCAACCGTAGTAGTACGAACGGGAAGGCGCCTTGCCCGTCAACTCATCGACGATGCTCTTGCTCGGAACCGTGATGGCGTGCACTGAGCGCGTGCCCCAGTCGTAGATCTTCTCCGGATGTCCGACTCCCCAGAACATCTCGTTCGGGTCGGTCGATTGGTGACCGGTGTCTCCGCCGACCGCGGCATAGCCCTGTCGCATGGCGTACGCCATGTCGCCGTAGCTGAGCGCCGGGCTGTATCCGCCATTGCCGGTGGCAACGAGCTTGCCGTTCCAGGCGTCTCCGACTGGAACCCAGACCTCGAAATTGATAAGCGAGTCGCTGCTCGGGGTCGCCTTGGCGGTGATGCGGCAGAAGGCGGGCAGATCGTCAAGGCTCCTCCTGGAACCCGGAGGGGTGTAACTTCCCGCGTCGATGGTGGTCGCAGTCTCGATCGCGGCGTCTTGCAAGCTGATCGCCGACAGCGTGGCAGTGTCGCAAGTCCTGGGCGTGGCGGCCGCAGTCGAGCTGCCGCCTCCACTGTCACCTCCACCACCGCATCCGGCGACCAGGGCCATCGTGAGGCCTGCGCAGCCCAGCGCGACGGGAGATTTCGTGACACGAATTCTGGACATGGAATCGTCTCCTGTACTTTTATGAAGGCAAGAGATCCCCCTGCCGAGTCGAACCGCGGCATTCGAGGGACCGTGCGGACAGGCGGCAATGCCGCCATGCGCGGCGCCGCCAGGCTATTGCGCCTAGGGGTCGTGCCCGCCCGTGCGGGCGAGCCGGCTGGCGTACGTATGTCGCCTCATGTTTCGCCTCCAGCGACGACGGGTCGTTTCAAGTACGTGAGGAGGGATTCAGGCAACGTGATCGGAATCTCCAACAGCAGGAACGACAGCGCCTTGCCGTGACTGTCGAGGTTGAGCGCGTCGTTGACGCCGCCGTCGAGCACGTCCTCGAGCACGAAATTCATGGCGTGCAGTCGAGGCAGCAAATAGCGGCGCACCGAACTCGGGCGTCGATGCGCAAACTGCTGCGCGACTGCCGATTCATTCACCTGTTCGACCATCGCGGGCCACAGTGCCGGATGCCACGCGATCACGCTGATGTTCGATCGATTGCCCTTGTCCCCGGTGCGTCCGTGAGCCGCACAGTGCAGCGGTACGGTGACCAGTCGCTCCTCCCGGCTGACCGTTGGCGAAGCTGATGGACGGGGTCTGCGCGCGCTCATTCGACGAACTCCATGCGCGCAGGGGCCAGTGCACGAGGAACACCGCAAGAGAGCGTTCCCAACCGCTCTCTCAGCCCTGTTCGCACACCGCCTCCGCCGGCGGGACCGCAGGTATACAGGGTCGTCACCTCGTACGGCAAACGCTCCGCGACGCGACGATCGTGGTGGTTCATGGCAATGCGAACCCGCACGTCGCGCGCATCGCCCGCAGGCAGCGATGCCAGCCAACGTCCGCCGTCATCGCCGAACACGCTGGCCACACCGATGAGGTCCACGCGCAATGGTCCGCAATCCGAAAGCCGTTCGCGCAGGATCTGTGCGGCCAGGCGGGCACGCGCCTCGGCACCGCGACCGGCATAGGAAATCTCCCCTTCGGCCAGCCAGCCGTTGCGGTAGAAGACGTTGACCTTCAACGTATCGGGCCGCGGATGTCCGCGCACACCGCTCAGACGCACGCGGTCTGGCCCCAGTTCGGTCACGACAGCCTCGCTGATGTCCGCCGTCACGTCGGGCGTGAGGTACGCGGAGGGGTCGTGGATCTCGTAGAGCAGTTGCTCCTTGACGGTGTGCTCGTCGATGCGGCCGCCCGTGCCAGCAGCCTTGGTGATCGTGCAGCCTTCGGCGTCGATCTCGGCGATGGGATACCCCACATGCGCAAGATCGGGCACATCCTTGTAGCCCGGATCGGCGTAGTAGCCGCCACATACCTGAGCGCCGCACTCGAGCAGATGGCCAGCCATGGTGGCCGCGCCAAGATGATCCCAGTCCGATGCGGACCAGCCGAAATGCGCCATGACCGGCCCGACTGTCAGCGACGGATCGGCCACCCGACCGGTCACGACGACGTCAGCCCCCTCGCGCAATGCTTGTGCGATCGCTTCGGCGCCGAGATAGGCATTGGCGCTGGCGATCTCGATCCCGTCGGCCTGCTCGCCGAGGCACTCCAGCAGCGCGTCGCGCTGCCCGGGCGAGGACACGTCATCGCCGCTCAACACAGCGATGCGTAGCGGGCGGCACCCCAATTCACGTGCGAGCTCGGCGATGCGCAAGGCTGCGCCACGGGGGTTGGCAGCGCCGAAATTGCCGACGATGGGAATGTGGCTCGCCACACAGTCACTCAGCACGGGTGCCAGCATCTGCGCCAGATGAGGCTCGTAGCCGCCCGAGGGATCGTATTGCCGCGCCAACTGGGCAAGCGCCAGCGTGCGCTCGGCCAGCATCTCGAAGATCAGGACAGCCGGTCCGCCGTGCCGGATCAGGGTATCGACCACCGGACGCGCGGCATCGAGGCGGTCTCCTGAGAAGCCCGCACCGGCGCCCACGCGCAATGTCTCCTTGCCTGCCATCTGCCTGTCCCCTGTCCTGGGCTCGTCGATATGCGGGGGGACTCTAGCGCGCTGCCGGCCCGAGGAGAATCCGTTTGTTTGGATCGATTGATCGACGCAACAGATGAACGGTCGTTTGCGGGCTGATCCGCTTCAGTGGCGGCGACGACGGGCAGGAAGCGCGGGCGCTGTGCTCGGCTCTCGCGGCTTGTGCTGTCGCATCAGGTCGTAGAGCGCCTGCGCGGCAATGGACAGCTCGCGCCCGCGGCGCTTGACGAGATAGGTACGCCGCGCCAGCCCGGGCAACGCCAATGGCTTGAAGACGAGCTGCGCACGCTCGAAGCTGAACAGCGTGAATGCAGGCACGACGCTGATGCCCAGGCCCGCCTCGACCATGCCGGTGACAGTGGCCAGATGCTCCACTTCCATCACGCTGCGCATCTGCATGGGATGGAATGCTGCCTCCAGGTGCTGGCGCACGCTGCTCGTGCGTGCAAGATGCACGAAGGGGTATGCACACAGTTCCTTGACCTTCACCTGCGCCAGGCGCGCCAGCGGATGGTCTTTCGTGCAGACGACGAAGAAGCGGTCGGCGCAAAGGATCTCGGTGCTCAAATCGGCGTCACCCGGGCTTGCGGAGGCGACCGCAAAGTCGACGCGGCCTCCACGCAGCAGCGCGAGGCATTGGTCGGACAGCAGGTCGAACACTTCGAGGTCGATGCCGGGATACTCACGGCTGAAGCGAGCGAGCAGATCGGGAAGCCATCCGGCGGCCAGCGAAGGCAGCAGCGCGATGCTGACCCGGCCCTTTCTGCGCGTGGCGAGATCGCGGAAGTCGTCGACCATCGCGTCGAGATCGGCGAGCGTGCGGCGCGCTGAAGGCTCGAAGAGCTTGCCCTCCGCGGTGAGTTCAACGTTGCGGGTGGTCCGGCAAAAGAGCTTTGCTCCCAGACTCTCTTCGATGGTGCGAATCAGCGTGCTGAATGCCGACTGCGACAGGTGGCAGCGCTCGGCAGCGCGGGTGAAGTTCTTCTCGTCCGCCAGGGCAATGACTGCGCGCAGATCACGACTGGAAAGATTCATCGCCCGTGTCGATTACTTGGACCAAATTTTGCATTTTACAGTTGGATCTCAGCCCGCTAGTCTGCGCGAAATCGGCAGCCCGCCATGGACGGCCAGATCATGACGTTAAAGATGGAGACAATGGACATGAGAGCCCCTTTCGCCCGCGTCGCAACAACCCTGGCCGCCGTGTGCGCCTGTGCCGCAATGGCCATACCCGCGCACGCACAGGACAAGAAGCTGCTGATCGGCACGACGTCTTCTTCGTCGAGCCACTACAGTTATTTCGTGGCCGTCTCACAGGTGCTGAACAAGGCGATAAAGGGCCTGGACACCTCCGTGGTCGAGACCGGCGCCACGATGGACAACCTGCGGCGCATGCAGCGGCGTCAGGTCGACCTGGGCCTGGTGACGACCAACGTCATGTTCCATGCCAATGCGGGAAGCGGCGACTTCGCGGGCAAGCCCACGAAGGCGCGCCTGCTCTGGGTCTACTCGATCGCGCCGCAGAACGTCGTCGTGCGCAAGGACGCCAACGTCAGTGCCCTGGCCGGCTTGAATGGGCGCAAGTTCAACACCGGACTGAAGGGGTCGGCGACCGAGAAGACCACCGATTCGGTGTTCGCGTTGTTGCACATCAAGCCCGACGTGGTTCGCGGTTCTACAGGTGAAATCGTCGACGCGGTCAAGGACAACCGCGTGATCGGCTATGTCAAGTCCGGAGCCGGCTTGAGCCTGGACGCGTCCACCCGCGAGATCGCGACCTTCACGCCGATCAACGTCATCGGCCTGAACGATGAACAGAAATCGACGATCGCGAAGGCCATGCCTGAACTGTCCATCGTTGATGTCCCATCGCCAGGATCCGGCGTGTCGCCGTACACGACCTGGGGCTTCGGCGTTGGCGCGGCCGCCGCTGAAGGCATGGACGTGGATACCGCCTATGCCATCGTCAAAGCCGTGTGCGAAGACAAGGAGGCTCAGGCCGCCGCCTACGGCGAAGTCAAGGGCGTGGACATTGCGGAGATGACACTGAAGTACGCGACCTCGCCGCTGCATCCCGGCGCGGTCAAGTACTTCAAGGAGCGCGGACTGCAGGTACCCGAGCGGCTGATTGCCAAGTAATCGCAGGTCCGCTGTGCCGAGTTCGGATCTGCGCCGTGCCGCCATCAGCGCCGTCGCCCTGGCGCTGGGGCTGCTCATTCTCTACACCGCCGCCGCCGGGTCCTTCGAGTCCCTCGTGCAGAGGCCGGTCTTCCTGGCCTTCGTCGTCGTGCTGGGCCTGCTCCACCATCCTTTGGGCGCGGGGCGATCATGGCGGCCGTTGGGGCTGGCCGTGGATCTTGTTCTGGGCGCCGTGGTCTGCGGCAGTTGCGTATGGGTGGTGCTGCACGCCGACGAGATCATGACCTCGCTGCCCGAAGCCGGCCCCATGGAAATTGCCATGACGGCGGTGCTGGTGGTGGCGATTCTCGAGTTGTCGCGACGGGCGATCGGACTGGTCTTCCCCTCGATGGTGCTCATCGGCCTGCTCTACGCATTGCTTGGCAATTACATTCCCGGTCGCCTGGGCCATCGCGGATTCGACATCCAGTTCGTGTGCGAAACCCTCCTGTTGGGCGACATCGGTCTTTGGGGTGGCCTGCTCGGCGTGGCCTCCACCGTGATCGCGATCTTCGCGCTGTTCGGCAGCTTCCTGCTGCACTCGGGAGGCGGACAGAGTTTCATGAACATTGCCTTGCGCGTCAGTGGCCGGTCCACGGGCGGGGCGGCCAAGATCGCGACGGTCGCCTCGGGCATCTTCGGGATGGTCAGCGGCAGCGCCGTGGGCAACGTGGCAACCACGGGCACGTTCACGATCCCCCTGATGAAACGGCTGGGGTATCCGGCGGCGCTGGCCGGCGCCGTCGAGGCGGTGGCCTCCACCGGCGGCCAGCTCGCGCCGCCCATCATGGGGGCTGCCGCCTTCATCATGGCCGAGATCATCTCCGTCGACTACATCCACATCGCCATGGCGGCCGTGTTGCCGGCCTTTCTTTTCTACGCGGGTGTCTTCGGCACTGTCCACGTGATTGCGAAGAACCAGAACCTCGGACGCGTGCCGGAGGACCAGATCCCGACCTGGAAGAGCGTTCTGCGCATCGACCAGCTCGCTCCCATCGTCGCGGCCTTCATCGGCCTTGGCTACGGCTTGCTGACCGGCCGCTCGATCCAGCTCGCGGCGTTCATGGGCATCGTCGGCACCATGGTCGGCATGGTAGTGGGCCGCCTGATCCATCGACCTGCCGACGCCCCGCGCGCCTGGACGATGACACGCACGGCCCTCGACGAGGGCAGCAACAGCCTGGTCATCGTCGGCATCCTGCTCGCAGGCGCACAGATTCTCGTGTCCATGATCAACCTCACCGGCATCGGTGTCACCCTGTCATCGATGATCGTCGAGGGCGCGGCATCGTCGGTGCTGGCCGTAGGGTTGATCGTCGCGCTCGTGTGCATGGTCATGGGCATGGGCATCCCCACGACAGCGGCTTATGTCCTCGTGGCCGCAACGTTGGCGCCGGCATTGATCAAGGCCGGCGTGCCCGTGCTGTCGGCGCACATGTTCGTCTTCTACTTCGCGACGCTGTCGGTGATCACGCCGCCCGTGTGCGTTGCCGTGTTCGTGGCCGCGGGTATTGCAGGCGTGGATTGGATCTCGGTGGCACGTCGTGCGGTGATGCTGGGTGCCGTGACTTACGTGATCCCGTTCCTGTTCCTGCTCTATCCCCACATGCTGTCGCCGAGCCTGGACTTCGCGTTCGGCGAGGCGGTGGTCTCGGGGCTCGCGTTCGTGGCGGCCACGGCCCAGTTGTTCGGCGGTGCGCGAGTCACCGGCTGGCGGCTGCTCGACAGTGCGCTTTGGCTCGCGGTGGCCGCTCTCGCGGTTGCGCCAAATGACGTCGCGCTCTTCGTGGCTGTCGTCGGGCTGGTCGTGCTGTTGTGGTTCGCAGCGCGCCGCAGCGTGTCGACACAAGCTCCCGTGACACCCGTTACCGGTGCGCGCTGATCAATGCACGCCAACTACAACAGGTAGTCCACGCATCCGCGTACGAATCCGGGTCCACTGGCCATGGACAAGTCATCCAGGCCTGCGTTCAGTGCAGCGAGATGAGCCTGTGGACGTCTTCGTCCACCTTCGGGTTGTCAGATCCATCAAGGTAACGGTAGTAGCCGGCACCGGTCTTGCGGCCCAGCCGGCCGGCTTCGCACAGCCTTCGGTACGCGGCGAAGATGCGATTCCCGATGAATCCGAAAGCGTTGCCAGTCAGGACGGGCAGCTTCTTGAGCTTCTTGCCGACTGCGCGGCCCGTGGCCAGTCGCAGGCAGCGGCGACACTGGTCTTCAGCTTGCCGCCCCGCAGGCGCGAGGCGTAGTGGTCGTGGATGCGGCCAGCACCACGCTCCAGCGCGACGCCATCCTTCAGCACCGCGCCGCTGAGGCCATCGTCGCCGCGCAGCGTCTCGATCGCAGCGAGCAGCCCGCCGCGGACCTCCGCTGAGGCAGCGTTGATCGGCGGGTTGTCAACGCTGACGACAAGGATGTCGCCGTCACGTTCCAGTTGCACCTGGGCGGCCATGGCGCTGCCCTCAAACGAGAACGACCACGCCGTCGGCCGCGCGAACACCCTGCCCGCGCGGCAGCACGAAGACCGGGTTGATCTCGGCCTCGATCAGCCGCTCGCCCAGCTGCGCCGCCATCCGCGAGAAGGCGACGATGGTGTCGACCAGCGCGTCGACATCAGCCTTCGGGCCGGCCGCGGAAGCCGTCGAGCAGCGGCCAGGTCCTCAGCTCCTGCGCCATGCACAGGGCCTCGGTCCCGGCTGAGGCCGCCTTGCGGGCGGCAGCAGGCGCATCGTGGTGTCCTTGAACAATTCGGCCGTGACGCCGCCCATGCCCAGCAGGACGGCCGTGCCGAGCGCGATCGCGGTGCATGCCCAGGATCAGCTCGGTGCCGCCGCCGACCATCTCCTGCACGAGGAAGCGACGAGGGCGCACGCCAGAGCCTGCGCTTCGACCTCGTCAGCCATGCTGAGTCAGCCGCTCCCCGACCGTCTCCGGCGTCAGGCCGACCGCCACGCCGCCGACATCGCTCTTGTGCGTGATCTCGCGACGACAGGATCTTCAGCACGACGCGCCCGCCGAACTCGCGTGCTGCTGCCGTCGGCCTCCGCCGGGGTGCCGACGATGCGCTCGCGCGGCGCAGGGCACGCCGAAGCGCGCGAACAGCTGCTTGGCCTGCGCTTCGTCGAGCGAGCCGGTCGGCAGGTCTTCCACAGCCACGGCGCGGCCGGCTGTCCGGCGCGTCGGCCGGTGGCTCGAAGCTTGCTGGCCCAGCAGCATGGCCCGCCAGCGCTGCCGTGCAGCTCTCGGCCGCGGCGAAGGCCGGCACGCCGCGCTGCGTCAGACAGCGCGCCGACCTCGGGCGCGTGCGGGCTGACATAGGCGATGACCGGCTTGTCCGAGTCAGCGGCAGGCAGTCCTGGATCGCGCCGGCCATCAGTTCGGGCATCGCCAGGCTGGACGAGCCGACGATGATCACGAGCGCGTCGTAGCTCGGGCTGGCCAGCAGCGCATTGATCGCACCGCGCAGCAGGTCCGGGCTGCAGCCCGGCCAGCGTCACGTCGATCGGGTTGCGGTCGAGCACGGCCTCGCTGCCGGTCTGCAGGGCGCGCAACGCCTGGCGCCGTCGCCGCGTCGGGCGCCGGCGTTTCGAAGCCTGCCACGCCCAGGTCGTCGGAAACCAGCGTGCCGGCGCCGCCGGTGGAAGTCAGGATGGCCACCCGCTTGCCGCGCAGCGCGCGGCCGGTGGACAGCGCGACTGGGATGTCGAGCAGGTCGGCGAAGGTCTGCGGCGCGGATCACGCCGGTCTGGCGGAACAGCGCGTCGTACATGCGATCCGCACCGGCCATGGCGCCGGTGTGCGAGACGGCGGCCTTGGCGCCGGCTTCGGAGCGGCCGATCTTGAACGCGACCACGGGCTTGCCGGCGCGCGCCGCCTTCAGCGCAGCGGCACGGAAGCGTCGCCGGGTTGCGCACCGTCTCGACATACAGCGCGATGACCTTGGTGGCCGGGTCGTCGGCCAGGTGGTCGATGAAGTCGGCCAGTTCCAGGTCGACTTCGTTGCTGGTCGAGATCAGCTTGGACAGGCCGATGCCGCGCGCCGCGGCGCGCGACAGCAGCGAGCCCAGGATGCCGCCGCTCTGCGACACCACGCCGATGCCGCCAACCGGAAATTGGTCCATCTCCAGCGCGCCGGTCGGCCGACAGCACGATGTTGTCGGTCAGGTTGACCAGCCCGATCGTGTTCGGGCCGAGGATGCGCATCGACGCCGGCCGCTTCGATGCAGCTGGCGCTGGCGTCGGGCGCCGTCCTCGCCGGTCTCGGTGTAGCCGCTGGCCAGCACGATGGCGGCGGCGCGTGCCGCGCGCCGCCAGGTCGCGCACCGCGCACGTGGGCGCGCTCGGCGCCGAGCAGCACGATGGCGACATCGGGCACCGCCGGCAGCGAGGCGATGTCGGGGTAGCAGGCGCAGGTCGCCGATGCGATCGGCCTTGGGGTTCACCGGGTAGATGTCGCCGGCGATAGCCATGCTTCCGCAGATAGGCCACCGGCCGGCCGGCGGTCTTGGCGGGATCGGCCGAGGCGCCGATGACGGCGACGCTGCGCGGCTTGAGCAGTCGGGAGATGGCATCCATGGCGCATCACTCCTTCGGCGTGCGGTCTTGGCCAGGAAGGCCATGCACCGATTCGCGATGCTCCGTGCTCGTGTAGCAGATGCCCTGCGCCTGGCTGCCTTGCGCGAACACGTCGTGGGCCGACAGCTCGAAGCTCTGGTTCAGGATGGTCTTGCTCAGCGCCAGCGCGGTGCGCCGAGCCTGGCTCAGTTCCGCCGCCCAGGCCTGCGCATCGGCCAGCAGCGTGTCGCGCGCGGGTCTTGCGATCGACGATGCCCAGCGACAGCGCCTCGTCGACATCGACCTTGCGGCCGGTGAAGATCAGCTCCTTGGCCCTGGGCAGGCCGACGCGGCGCGGCAGGAAGTACATGCCGCCGCCATCGGGAACGATGCCGCGGTGGATGTACGACCAGCGTGAAGCTGGCCCACTCGCTGGCGATGATGAAGTCGCAGGCCAGCGCCGTGTCGGCGCCCAGGCCCGAGGCGGCGCCGTTGACCGCGGCGATGACCGGCTTGGGCATGGTGTGCAGCAGCGCCTGCGTGTGGTGCACGCGCTGCTGGCGGTGCCAGCCGTTGAAGCCGACCTCGCCCGCGCGGCGCGTTCATGCGCTTTTCCATGCCCGATGATGTCGCCGCCGGCGCAGAAGCCCTTGCCGGCGCCGGTGAGCACCAGCGCTCGGATCGCCTTGTCGGCGGCGACCCGCTCCAGCGCGTCGATGAACTCGCTGCGCATGTCGTCGCTCATCGCGTTGCGCTTGTCGGGGCGGTTCAGCGTGATCGTCGCGATCGCGTTCTCGACCTTCAGGTCAATCGTCTTGAAACCCATCCCGGAATACTCCAATGTCATGCGCCGCTGCTCGGCTCGCAGCCCAGTGCGGCGCGTCTTTCAATTCGATGCGGATCGACCCGCACAGTGTGTGCGTCAGCGGGGGACCGCTGCTGTGCCGACAAGCATAGGTTTCAACGGGCCCAAACACACGCGTACGATTCCAACCAATGGAATTCGTCGTCGACGCCGCAGCCGTGAATCACGCCAACCTTGCCGCATCCGTGTGCTCGATGCCATGCCGTATGTCCGCGAGCAGTCTCAGCAGGGGATCCGAAAGCTGCCGAATGACGGCTTCCATGGGATCGCTGGTCGACACGCTCACATTCAAAACGTAGGTGGCCTCCGGTGCAGGCAGCGGTGCCGCGAGAGCAACGACCTCCGGCTGCCACGATGCGGCGCAGAACCCTTGCGACTCGACCATCCGCTTGGCCTTCTCGATGTCCGCGGCAATCTTCGGCCACTGCTTTCCCCGTCGTTGCCGGAACACCGCGAGCAGCGCACGGCGCCTCGCGTCCGGGGCGGTCGCAAGGTAGGCGCGGCCCAGCGAAGTGAGCTCCATCGGCACGCGCTGGCCTGACACGACGTTGCGGAAGGCCACGCGGCGGCTGTAGCGGATCGACTCCAGGTAGACCATCTCGTCGCGGTCGGGCGCCGCCAGCCCCACGTTGATCCGTCGCGTCTCCGCCAGCGTGCGCATCATCGGTGCCGCGATCTTCAGCACGCTGGACCCCGACCGCATCGCATGTGCAAGACTGAGAACGGCCGGGGCGAGCCGGTACTCGCGCCGTTCGCCGTCCCATTGCAGCATGCCTGCGCCCACGAGCGTCTGAGTCAACCGACTGACAGTCGAACGCGACAGCCCGGTGCGTTCAGCAATTTCCGCATTGCCCAGCAATTCGGAGCCGGGACGAAATGCCCGAAGGATGTCCACGCCACGTTCGAGCGAGCGGTTCGCGGGCGAACGCCCGGGCTTTTCGATCAGAGGCAAGGCGTGCGGCGCATTCATGCAGGGTCTCCATTTCGCTACCTGGAAGCCGCAGTGTATTTGCGGTGACCCTCCGGGCAATTCCACTGCATGGAATCGCGAGGCTGCCTTCACGACCTTGCCCGCCTAGACTGGTGTTCATGCCAGGCCACGGCACGAACCGTGCGGGCCAGACGATTCACGCAGCGCGGGCCTGCCCGCTTCACATTTCAGGAGACGACTCATGTTCCCCTTCCCTCGAGCCAACCTCGTCCGCGCCAGCCTGCTGGGCCTCGCGATGGCTGTCGCCGGGCAGGTCGCCGCGGCAGCCTTTCCCGACAAGGCGATCCACATCGTCGTGCCCTTCTCACCCGGCGGCGGTACCGACCTTGTCGGTCGCAGCCTGGGCGCCGGCATGGCAGAAGAACTCAAGCAGCCTGTCATCATCGAGAACAAGCCCGGTGCCGGAACCATCATCGGCACCGATGCGGTCGCCAAGAGCCCCGCGGACGGCTATACGCTGGTGGTCTCCACGTTCGCGCATGCCGTGAACCCATCGATGTACAGCAAGCTGCCCTACGACACGAACAAGGCGTTCACACCGGTCATGTTGATCGCCCGGGGTCCGAACGTGCTGGTCGTTCGTGCCGACAGCCCCTACAAGACCGTCGCGGACATCATCGCTGCCGCCAAGGCCAAACCCGGCGAGTTGACCTATGCATCGCAGGGCAACGGCACCTCGGCTCACCTCGCGGGTGAACTCTTCACGAATCTGGCCCATGTCAAGCTGACGCACATTCCCTACCGCGGCGCCGGTCCGGCGATGACGGACCTGCTGGGCGGCCAGGTCACGATGTTCTTCGGCACGGCAGCCGCTGTCTCCAATTTCGTCAGCGCCGGCAAGCTGCGCGCCATCGCGGTGACGAGCCCCGAACCCTCTGCAGCGTTCAAGGATGTGCCGACCATCGGCGCGACGCTGCCCGGCTATGCCGTGCAAAGCTGGTATGGCCTCTACGCTCCGGCGGGCACACCGCAAGACGTCATCGCCAAGCTCAACGCCGCGGCGAAGAAGGCCGCGCTGAGCCAGGAGTTTGCCAAGAAGGTGCAGCACGAAGGCCTCACCGTGACGGCCAGCGACCCAGCCGAGCTCGACCGCTTCGTCCACGCGGAAGAGGCACGCTGGAGCAAGGTGGTCAAGGAAAACAACGTCAAGGTCGACTGAGTCGACGCCGCAAAGCGCTTGACGATCGCGTCGTGCTCGGACTTCGTCCCATCGACGTGCGCCAAGACGGGAATCCTGACATGTTCGCTACGCAAATCCTGGCTCGCCACGGTGCCGCGTTCGCTGGTGAAGCCTTCTCCGCGGAGGTCCTGCGCCATGCCAAGCGAGCCGTGATCGACTGGCATGCCGCGGTCTTCCCGGGCTTGGCCGCGGAACCGGTGCCGCGGCTCGAGAAGGCACTGGCCGACGACCTCGACCACGGCCCTGCCCGTCTGGCAAGCGGCCGCGCCGCCACTGCGCGTGCGGCTGCCCTGATCAACGGCACGGCCGCGCACGCTGCGGAAATCGACGACAGCTTTCGCGACGCGATGTACCACCCCGGTGCCGCGACCATCGCCGCTGCGCTGGCAGCTGCACAGGCCAGCGGCGTCGGTGGCATGGACCTTTTGCGTGGGGTCGTGGTCGGATACGAGTTGTCCACTCGCATCGGTATCGCGCTGGGGCGTGCGCACTACCGCTTCTGGCACAACACCGGTACGGTGGGCACCTTCGGTGCGGCGGCAGCCGCGGCGAGCGTGCTCGGCCTCGACGAGCGGGCCTTTGCTCATGCATTGGCCACCGCGGCGACCTTCGCCGCCGGCTTGCAGCAGGCCTTCCGAATGGATTCGATGTCCAAGCCACTGCATGCCGGCCGTGCGGCGGAGGCGGGCATGCTCGCGGCGCAGCTCGCGGGAAGCGGGGTGACCGGCTCGCTCGACGTGCTCGATGGTGACGCTGGCATGGGCACGGCCATGAGCGGCCATGCCGACTGGTCCCAGCTCGGCGCCACGCTCGGGCGCGACTTTCACATCACGCGATTGACCTTCAAGAATCACATCGGCTGCGGCCACGCGTTCCCGGCCATCGACGGCGCACTCGAACTGCAGAACCGACATGGCTTTCACGCCGCCGACATCGAGCGGGTCGACATCGCAACCTACAAGCCAGCCCTCGACATCGCCTGCCACACGAATCCGACCACGCCCCACGAGGCGCGTTTCAGCCTCACGTACATGGTCGCCACGGCACTCGTGCATGGCAGCGTGCGCCTGGCCGCCTACGAGCCCGACCGACTGCACGATTGCGTCACGCGCGCCTTGATGACGCGCATCCACGCCAGGGTGGACCCTCAACTGGACGCCGCATTTCCGGGACGCAGGTCGGCATCTGTCGACATCACCCTGCGCGACGGACGCCGCCTGCAGCACCTGCAACCCGACCGAAAGGGCGATCCAGAGCTGCCACTCAGCGATGGCGAGTTGGACGGCAAGCTGCTGGAGCTGGCCTCACCGGTGATTGGTGAGCCGTCCGCGCGCGCCTTGCTTTCGCGACTTTGGGCGCTCGATACCTCCGAGAGCTTGCCATGACGATTCCTCAAGCCTTCATCTGCGATGCCGTGCGCACGCCCTTTGGCCGCTATGGCGGTGCGCTGGCATCGGTGCGACCCGACGACCTTGGTGCCGTGGTGCTGGCTGCGCTCATGCAGCGCAACGGCAGCGTCGATTGGATGGCTGTGGAGGACGTCATATTCGGCTGCGCCAACCAGGCCGGAGAAGACAACCGCAACGTGGCACGCATGAGCACGCTGCTCGCCGGTCTGCCGCTCGACGTGCCCGGCAGCACGGTCAACCGGTTGTGCGGTTCCGGCCTGGATGCCCTGGGTACGGCCGCACGTGCGATCAAGTCCGGCGAAGCGGCACTGATGATCGCCGGCGGCGTCGAAAGCATGAGCCGCGCTCCGTTCGTGATGCCGAAGGCGGAGTCGGCCTTCGCGCGTGCGAACAGCATCCAGGACACGACCATCGGCTGGCGCTTCGTCAACAAGCTCATGAAGGAACGCTACGGCGTCGACTCGATGCCCGAGACGGCCGAGAACGTGGCGACTGAATTCCGGATCGAGCGCGAGGCGCAGGACCGACTGGCATTGGCTTCGCAGCAGAAGGCCCTCGCGGCGCAAGCGAGCGGCTTCTTCGACGCCGAGATCGTGCCGGTGACGATCCCGCAAAGAAAGGGGAATCCTCTGGTCGTGGCTCGCGACGAGCATCCGCGGGAGACCAGTCTCGACGCACTGTCACGGCTGAAAGGTGTGGTGCGGCCCGACGGCACGGTCACCGCAGGCAACGCATCTGGGGTCAATGACGGGGCCTGCGCGCTGTTGCTCGCCAACGAGGCTGCCGCGAAGCGGCACACGCTCGTGCCGCGCGCAAGGGTCGTGGCGATGGCAACCGCGGGAGTACCTCCACGCATCATGGGAATGGGCCCCGCGCCGGCAATCCGCAAGGTGCTTGCTCTCGCCAGGCTCAGCCTCGAAAACATGGATCACATCGAATTGAACGAAGCGTTCGCGGCGCAGGCCCTTGCCGTGCTGCGAGACCTCGGCCTGTCCGACGACGATCCGCGGGTCAATCCGAACGGCGGCGCGATCGCCTTGGGCCACCCTCTGGGTGCGTCCGGGGCGCGACTGGCGGCCACGGCCGTCAATCAACTGCACCGAACGCGCGGGCGGTATGCAATGTGCAGCATGTGCATCGGCGTCGGCCAGGGCGTTGCAGTCATTTTGGAGCGGGTGTGAAGCGGCTGAAACACATCGATCTGCGTGAATTCGTTGCGGGAACCAGCCTGGTCGCCGTGGGCGGCTGGATCGCAGCCTATGCCCGCATGCGCTACCCCTTCGGCGTGCCAGCCCGCATGGGCCCCGGAGTCTTTCCGGTGGTGCCGGGCGTCATTCTCGTGGCCCTGGGTCTGCTCGTGGCGCTGCTCTCGCTGCGCAACGTGGCCCACGCCTTGCATCCTCCGCCCTTGCGGCCGCGCGCACTGACCGCAGTGCTCGCGTCGATCGCGGTGTTCGGCCTTTTGGTCACCCGTCCGGGTCATTCTGGGACCTCAATTCGAGCTGTATCTCAGGCGCGCGCTGCTGCTGTCGCACGGAGATTTCGCAGTGTTCGTGCAGCGCCCCATCAGCGCCGCCGCCCTTGCTGTCGCGGCAGCCGTTCTGGCATGGGCCCTGTGGTCCTATCTGCGCGGCCGTAGTTCAATTCCAGGGCGCACGGGTGGTCTTGGCGAAGAAGAGGCAGAGGCCGCGTAGAGCATCGAGTGCGTGTCGGATAGCTGGCGATCAAGCGCCTTCCGTGGCGACTCGCGGTGTCATTCGGCGCGGCGAGTGTGCCTGCGATCTTTCACTTGGCCGAACAGATCGAACAGTTGCTGCGCAGCCGGCGACAGCGAGCGGCCGCGGCGCCGTATGAGCCCGACCTTGCGGGTGACGACAGGGTCGACCAGCGGCACGCTGACCAGCAGGGGGTGATCGGGCCCCGGCATCGCCATCGAAGGCACTGCGGCGACTCCCAGGCCGGCTTCAACGAGGCCGAGCGTCGTGGTCACGTGCTGTGCTTCGTAGATGGCTTGAGGCCGACCCGGCACGCCGGCCAGGGCCTGGTCCAACAGCACCCGGTTTCCGGAGGTGCGCCCGACGGAGATGTAGTCGTACTGCGCAAGCTGGGCCCAGCTGACGCGTCGCATCTTCGCCAGCGGGTGGTCGCGTCGGCATGCGGCGACGAATCGTTCTTCCACGAGCGGCGTGAACTCGAGTTCGCCTTCCTGCGCTCCGATGAAGTTCAGGCCGAAGTCCGCCTCGCCGCGAGCAACCGCCGCCAGCACTTCGTTCGCGCCGGCATCGAGTACCTTCACGCGAACCTTGGGACTGCGCTCGTGATAGCGGCGGATCACCTCTGACAGGTAGTAGTACACCGTCGACGGCACGCAGGCCACTGTCACCTCGCCCATGCGCGTGACCGCCACGCCGCGAATCCCGAGCAGCGTGGCGTCGAGTTCGTCCAGCAATTCGCGCACCTTGCGTTCGAAGTCGCGGCCGACCGCGGTGAGCGTCACGCGCCGCGTCGTGCGCTCGAGCAGCCGCACGCCCAATGCCTGCTCGAGCTTGTCGATGCGGCGGCTGAACGCCGGCTGGGAGAGATGCACCGACTCGGCGGCCTTGCGGAAGTTGCTCAGCTCGGCCACCGCCCGGAAGGCGAGCAGGTCATTGAGATCGAAGTTGATGGCCACGGCGGCGCCTCCATTGATGCTGTGCGCGGATCAGTTGATCTTAAAGATGCAATTCACTTTTGCAATGCCGGCGCCGATCATTCCCTTGCCATGAAACGAGTCATCCCCTGCGTCCTGATGCGTGCCGGTACGTCGCGCGGACCGTTCTTCCTGCGCGACTGGCTGCCGGCCGACGACACCGCCAGAGACGAAGCGCTGATCGGCGCCATCGGCGCGTCTGATCTCCTGCAGGTGGACGGCGTGGGCGGCGGCAGCACGCTGACCAGCAAGGTCGCCATGGTCTCGAAGTCGTCGCAGCCGGGGTGCGATGTCGACTACCTGTTCGCGCAGGTCGGCGTCGGGCAGAAGTCGGTCGACACGCGGCCCAACTGCGGAAACATGCTCTCGGGTGTGGCGCCGTTCGCGATCGAGCAGGGTCTGGTCGCCGCCCAGGATGGAGAGACGACGGTGCGCGTATTCAACGTCAACACGCGCTCGCGCATCGACGTGACGGTACTCACGCCGGGCGGCCGGGTGAACTACGACGGCGAGACGGGCATCGACGGAGTGGCCGGCACGGCAGCGCCAATCCGGCTGAACTTCCTCGACGCATGGGGCGCCGTCACCGGATCGGTGTTCCCCACCGGCCACCGCATCGACACCATCGACGGCATCGAGGTCACCTGCATCGATGCGGCCATGCCGCTCGTGATCATGCGGGCACGCGATCTGGGCGTGACCGGTCGCGAGACGCCTTCCGCTCTCGACGCCGATCTCGCGCTGCTGGCACGCATCGAGGCCATCCGCTGCGCAGCGGGGCGGGCGATGGGCCTCGGTGACGTGTCGACCAGTGTCGTGCCCAAGCCAGTGATCGCGAGCAGCGGTGACCACGCGAACAGCATCACCTCGCGCTACTTCACGCCGCGCCGCTGTCATGCCTCGCATGCGGTCACGGGCGCCATCGGCGTTGCGACCGCGTACGCGCTGCCCGGTACGGTGATCAGCAGCGATGCAAGCGCGGCTGGCGTGCGTGCCATCTCGGTGCTCCATCCCCAGGGACGCATCGAGGTCGAGGTGACGGTTGCCGGCACCGGCCACGAGGCCCGCGTCGAGCGCGCCGCACTCGTGCGGACCGCCCGGAAGATCCTGCAAGGCGAACTCCACCTCCCGCCCTACGTGTTCTCGAAATCAACTGAAGGAGACAAACCGATGAAACGATTGATCGCACCCGTCGTGGCCGCCGTGATGACTGCTGCCGCCCCGCTGGCAATGGCCTATCCCGACAAGACCATCAAGATCGTCGTGCCGACCGCGGCAGGCGGCGGCAACGACGCCATGGCGCGCACCATCGCGCAGAAGCTCGGGCCGCTGCTCGGACAGAACGTGATCGTCGACAACCGTGCCGGCGCCAATGGAGCGATCGCGAGCGAGTTCGTCGCCCGTGCCGCGCCCGACGGATACACGCTGATGTTCGGCTACATCGCGACGCATGCGATGAACCCGGCGCTGCAGAAGCTGCGCTACGACCCCGTGGCCGATTTCGCGCCGATCGGCCTGGTGGGCTATTCGCCGGTCCTCATGGTGGCCAACGACTCCGTGCCGGTGAAGGACGTCAAGGACCTGGTGGCGCAGCTGAAGGCCAAGCCGGACAGGTACACCTACGCCTCTGCCGGGCGCGGCACCGCACCGCACTTCGCGGCCGAACTGTTCAAGCTCAACGCGGGCGTCGTGATGCTCGGCGTGCAGTACAAGGGTTCTGCACCCGCCATCACCGACACCCTGGGCGGGCGGACCCAGTTCATGTTCCCCAGCCTCTTCACGGCGCTGCCGTACGTGAAGGCAGGCAAGCTGCATGCTCTGGGCGTGGCTGGCCCGAAGCGCTCGGCCCTCCTGCCGGACGTGCCGACGCTCAAGGAAGCCGGCGTGGATGGGGTCGAGGTGCAGCAGTGGTACGGCTTGTTCGCACCCGCCAAGACGCCCAAGCCGATCATCGATCAGCTCAACAAGGCGCTGAACCAGGTGCTGACGGAAGGCGATGTCGTCAAGCGCATCGAAGAACATGGCGCGGACGTCGAAACGAGCACGCCGGAGAAGTTCGGAGACCTCGTGAAGAGCGAGCTGGCGAAGTGGAAAGCCGTGGTGCAGCGCGCCAAGCTCACGGCTGAATGACGGACCACCCCCGCAGCGGCTGCGCCGCTCCCCCTCGAGGGGCGCCGCTGGCGGACCGGCAGGCCGGATCCGCGGCGGCCACTTGATTTCAGGAGACTGTATGACCGCCGACCTCAATGAGCTGAACGCGTGGATCGGGCGCAGCGAGACGCTGCGCGACCAGATTGGCGCCACGCCCGTGAAGCAGCTCAACGCCACGCTGGACCACCCGCAGATGCCGGTGGAGACGGGAACCGCGTTGCCGCCGCTGTGGCACTGGCTCTACTTCCTTCCGCTGCACCGCCAGAGCGAGATCGGGCCCGACGGCCACGCCAGGCGCGGCGGCTTCCTGCCCCCGGTGCCGCTGCCGCGGCGCATGTGGGCGGGCAGCCAGTTCGAGTTCCGCTCGCCCGTGCGCGTGGGCGACGCGGTGGAGCGCACGTCCACCATCGCGGACGTGTCGGCGAAGGCGGGTCGCACCGGCAAGCTCGTGTTCGTGAAGGTGCGGCACGACGTGCGCTGCAATGGATCTGCGGATCCCGCGATCGTGGAGTTCCACGACATCGTCTATCGGGAAGCCAGGCGGCCCGGCGACGTGGAGCCGCCGCCGCAGCGAGCGCAGGAGGGTGCGGCGTGGCAGCGTGTGGTCGTGCCGGACGACGTCCTGCTGTTTCGCTATTCGGCGCTGACCTTCAACGGGCATCGCATCCATTACGACCGCAAGTACGTGACCGAGGTCGAGGGCTATCCAGGGCTGATCGTGCATGGCCCGCTCATCGCGACGCTGCTGATGGATCTGGTGCGCCGCAACGCACCCGAGGCCGATGTCGCTTCATTCCGGTTCAAGGCCGTGCGGCCCACCTTCGACCTGAACCCGTTCCGCGTGAACGGACAGCTGGGGGAGGATGGCAAGACCATCAAGCTGTGGGCTCAGGACCATGAAGGCTGGCTCACGATGGATGCGGTGGCGACGCTGCGCTGAAAGGGAATCCGCCATGCAACCGTTGAAGGGACTCACCGTCGTCACCCTGGAGCACGCGATCGCCGCGCCGTTCGCAACGCGCCAGCTTGCAGACCTCGGCGCCCGCGTCATCAAGGTCGAGCGCCCTGGCACCGGCGACTTCGCCCGCGGCTACGACGCCCGTGTGCGCGGCCTCGCATCTCACTTCGTCTGGACCAACCGCTCCAAGGAAAGCATCACGCTCGACGTGAAGCATCCTGAAGCCGCCAAGGTGCTCCAGCGCCTGGTGCTCGAGAAGGCAGACGTGGTCGTGCAGAACCTCGCGCCCGGCGCCGCCGCGCGTCTGGGTCTCGGCTACGACGTGCTCTCGGCGAAGAAGCCGGCAATCATCGTGTGCGACATCTCCGGCTATGGCGCGGATGGCCCGTACCGGGACAAGAAGGCCTACGACCTGCTGATCCAGAGCGAGGCAGGTTTCGTGTCGGTGACCGGTACGCCCGACGAGCCTTGCAAGGCGGGCCCGTCGATCGCCGACATCGCCGCCGGCATGTACGCCTACACCAACATCCTCGCCGCGCTGCTGCAGCGCGCACAGACCGGGCGCGGCCAGCACATCGACATCTCGATGCTCGAGTCGCTGGCCGAGTGGACGAGCTATCCCCTGTACTACGCGTTCGACGGCGCGCCGCCACCGCCACGCACCGGGGCGGCGCATGCCACGATCTATCCGTACGGCCCGTTCCCCACGGGCGCCGACGAAGGCAGCGTGATGCTCGGCTTGCAGAACGAGCGCGAGTGGGTCAATTTCTGCGAGAAGGTGCTGCTGCGGCCCGAGCTGGCGCGCGACCCGCGCTTCACCGGCAATGCCCGGCGCGTGGCCGAGCGCGCGGCACTGCGCGAACTCATCGTCGAAGCCTTCGCGCCGCTGACGGCGCCGCAAGTGGTCGAGCGGCTGGAAGCGGCGCAGATCGCCAACGCGCGGGTCAACACGATGCACGACGTGTGGGAGCACCCGCAGCTGAAGGCGCGAGACCGCTGGCGCGAGGTCGGCTCCCCGGCCGGCTTGCTGCCCGCGATGCTGCCGCCGGGCACCTGGGACGAGGGCCCGCGCATGGACCCCGTGCCCGCCCTCGGCGAGCACACCGATGCCATCCTCGCGGAGCTCGGCATCGACGCCGAAGGTGTGCGACAGCTGCGTGCCGCGGAGGCGATCTGATGACCCCGCGCACCTACTTGTTCGTACCGGGCAATCGCCCCGAGCGATTCGCCAAGGCCCTCGCCAGCGGCGCCGACGCGATCGTGCTGGACCTCGAGGATGCCGTCGCGGCGGCATCCAAGGCGGAGGCGCGCGATGCGATCGCGCAGTGGAGCCGCAAGGCGGCTGAAGCCGACCGCGCGCGCATCGTCGTTCGGATCAACGACATCGAGTCGGCGAGCTTCGCCGACGACCTGAATCTGCTGCATGAGGCACGCATCGCGCACGCGATGCTGCCCAAGTCCGAGTCAGCGTCGCAGGTACAAGCCGTGCGCGCTGCCGTGGCCGATGCCCACGTGCTCGCGCTGATCGAGAGCGCGCGCGGCGTGGCGAACGCGCACGACGTGGCCAGCGCCACGGGTGTCGCTCGCCTCGTCTTCGGCACGCTCGACTATGCGCTCGATCTCGATCTGGACATTGCCGACAGCGCCGAAGGTCTTGGGCACGCGGCCAGCGTTCTCGCGATCGCATCGCGCGTCGCGGGACTGCCGGCGCCAGTGGCCGGCGTCACGCCGCAAATCGACGACGAGCCACGCCTGCTGGCCGATCTCGCCTGGTCGCGCCGACACGGCTTCGGCGCCAAGCTGTGCATTCATCCGCGCCAGGTTGCGCCCCTCCATGCCGCCTTGGCTCCGAGTGCGCAGGCCGTCGACTGGGCGCAGCGCGTGCTCGCAGCCATTGCCGGCATCACCCGGTGCCGCACAGCTCGACGGCCGAATGATCGACCGACCGGTGGTGCTGCAAGCCCAACGCACGCTGCAGCGCGCCGGCGTCTGAACCCGTTTCTGTCTTCACAGAGGAATCCAACATGTCCGCCACCATCATCGACTCCGCCATCTTCCAGGGCATCTTCTCCAGCACGGAAATGCGGGAGGTCTGGTCCGACGAGAACCGCACGCGGAAGTACCTCGACATCGAGGCTGCGCTGGCCAAGGTTCAGGGCCGCCTGGGCCTCATTCCCCAAGAGGCGGCCGACGAGATCGTGAGTCACTGCCGGCTCGACCAGATCGACATGGCCCGGCTGCGCGAGCAGACCGAACGCATCGGCTATCCCATCCTGGGCGTGGTCTCGCAGCTCAATGCGCTGTGCCGCGACAAGCTGGGCGAGTACTGCCACTGGGGAGCGACGACGCAGGACATCACGGACACCGCCACCGTGCTGCAGATTCGCGAGGCACTGGCGATCGTGGAGCGCGAGCTGGCGGCGATCTCATCGGCCATGGCACGCCATGCGAAGGCGCATCGCGACACGCCGATGATCGGTCGCAGCAACCTGCAGCAGGCCATCCCGGTGACCTTCGGCTACAAGATGGCCGGCCTGCTGTCGGCAATCGAACGCCACCGCGAGCGCCTGGCGCAACTGAAGGAGCGCGTGCTCGTCGGTGAGTTCGCCGGCGCGGCAGGCACCCTGGCGTCGCTGGAGAAAGGCGCCATGGAAACCCAGGCCGGCCTGTGTGCCGAACTCGGACTGAAGCAGCCGCTCATTGCCTGGCACACCATCCGCGACAACATCGCCGAGGTCGGCACCTTCCTCGGCCTGGTCGGCGGCACGCTCGGCAAGCTGAGCATGGACGTCAAGCTGATGATGCAGACGGAAGTCGGCGAGGTCTACGAGCCGTTTGCGCACGGCCGCGGCAGCAGCAGCACGATGCCGCAAAAGCGCAACCCGATCTCGTCGTGCTACATCCACGCGGCGATCTCGGTCGTGCGGCAGCACGCGGCCGCGCTGATGGATGCGATGGTCGCCGATCACGAGCGGTCCACCGGGCCGTGGGAGATCGAATGGATCGTGCTGCCCGAGGCGTTCTGCCTGATGGCTGGCGCACTGAAGCAGTCGCGCTTCGTGCTGGAAGGGCTGGAAGTCGACGCGCAGGCGATGCGCCGCAACATCGACCTGACGCACGGCCTCGTGATGAGCGAAGCCGTGATGATGGGTCTCGGTCCATACATCGGCCGCGAGTACGCGCACGACCTGGTGTACGACATCTGCCGCGAGGCGGTGCGACAGCGGCGCCCGCTGCTCGACCTGCTGGCCGAGCAGCGCGAGATCAGCAAGCACCTCGATCGTGCCGCGCTCGCCAGGCTGTGCGACCCCGCCAACTACCTCGGCCAGTCCGGGGTGATGGTCGATCGCGTGCTCGCCACCCTTCGCTGAAGCCGGCCACCCGTGGATGCCGACGCAGATCGGCACGGCCTTCCTTTGTCCATTTCCAGGAGACAACCCCGTGAATCTCAGCAAGTTGATCAAGTTGCTCTACGTCCAGGTGCTGATCGGCCTGGCGCTCGGCATCATCGTCGGGCACTACTGGCCCGAGTTCGGCGCCGCCTTGAAGCCGCTCGGCGACGCCTTCGTCAAGCTCGTGAAGATGATGATTGCGCCGATCGTCTTCTGCACCATCGTCAGCGGCATCACGTCGCTGAACGACACGCGCGAGATCGGCAAGACGCTGCTGAAGTCGATGGGCCTGTTCTATGCCCTCACGATCCTCGCATTGCTGACCGGCTTGGCCGCAGTGTTCCTGCTGCAGCCGGGTGCGGGCATGCACATCGACCCGAAGCACCTCGATGCCGCGATCGCCGCCAAGTACTCGAGCCACGTGCCGCCACGCGGCTTTGTCGAATTCATGATGCACATCATTCCGGCGTCGTTCTTCGGTGCCTTCGCCGAAGGAGAAGTGCTGCCGGTGTTGCTGCTGTCCGTGCTGTGCGGCTTCGGCCTCACCCGCATCGGCTCGGCCGGGCGCGTCGTGCTCGACGGCATCGACAGCTTCGCACACATGCTGTTCGCGGCATTCGGCTTCATCATGCGGCTGGCACCGCTCGGCGCCTTCGGCGCGATGGCTTTCACGGTCGGCCGCTACGGCATCAAGTCCATCGGCTCCCTGGGACTGCTGATCGGCACGTTCTACGTGGCTTGCGGCTTCTTCGTCGTGGTCGTGCTCGGGTTGCTCGCGCGCATGCACGGCTTCAAGCTGTGGCAGTTGCTGCGCTACATCCGCGAAGAACTGCTGGTGGTGCTGGGCACCTCGTCGAGCGAGCCGGTGCTGCCGCGGCTTCTGATGAAGCTGGAGCGGCTGGGATGCAAGAAGGGTGTGGTGGGCCTGGTGCTGCCGACCGGGTACTCCTTCAATCTGGACGGCACGGCGATCTACCTGACGCTGGCGTCGATGTTCATCGCCCAGGCCTGCGACATTCACCTTTCATGGATGCAGATCGGCGCGATGCTTGGGCTCATGCTGCTGACGTCGAAGGGCGCGGCCGGCGTCACCGGCAGCGGATTCGTCGCACTTGTCGCCACGCTCACCGTGATGCCGGACCTGCCCGTGGCCGGCGTGGCCCTCATCGTGGGCATCGACCGTTTCATGTCCGAGGCACGCGCGCTGACGAGCACCATGAGCAACACGGTGGCCTGCGTGGTCGTGTCGATCTGGGAAAAGGCATGCGATCGTGAAGTCCTCACCCGAGAGCTGGCGCAGAACTACGCCAATACCGAGTTGGCGCTTGAACATGACGCCGCCAATCCGACCACCGCACCGGCGTCGGCACTTCAGGCAGCGCGGGTTCATTGAGTGAGGTGAAGAAACAGGTGCCGGAAAGGCCCTTTGCGGCGCGGAGGCGGCGCCCCGTCTTCCACGCCGACGCGCGGCGCGCGTCCTTCCCGCGCCACGCGAGAGCGAGCTGGTGCGCCGTTCCCACAGGCCAGAGGCGGAATCTCCAGTCGCTCTGATCGCCGAGGTTTGGATTGCGAAAGGAAACGCGCAAGGGATCGAAGGCGAAGACGATTTCGTCGATCGCCTGGGCCAGTCCACTTCCGGTGGCCTTGACAAAGGCCTTGTTCAGGGTCCACAGGGCCACCGCCACTGCTGTCCGGTCCGCGGCCGTCATCGCGGCGAGCCACAGCTTCTCCTCGGCTGCGAAGTGGGACTGCGCTATGACGAGTGCGGCATCGCGGTGGATCACTTCAGCGTCGACGCCGAGTTCGGCGTCGCGGCTCACCGCGCAGGCGACGACTCCATTGCAATGAGACAGGCTGAATTGCAGACTGGTGTCGCCGACGACGGCACGCGCCGTCTCGTCAGGATCGAGCAGGCTCTCAATGCGCTGCCAAGTCGCGCCCGACACGTCTGCGAGGGTGACGGCACGAACTGCGATCTGTGACCGCGGGCCAGTCTCGTCCGGCTCCGCGGCCGAGTCGTTTGCATCCGTGCAATCGACCATGGTGTTCCGGCGCCGCGAGGAGGTTTGTTGAGATTGCGCCGAGGGTTCGTTGACTATCTTAGTGGCCATGCGCGAGATGCGCGCCGGGACTGTGCGGCGCCGCTGACGCCCTTCCCCCTCCACCGATATCGACGCCCGAGGAGCAGGCCATGAGCGTGCGGGACATGGATGATTCGTTCAAGGTGTCGGATGCAACGATCGGCGAGTGGTTGACGATGCGTGTGGCACAGCTGTGCGGCGTCGCGCCGGAGGGCATCGACGTCGACGAACCCTTCAGCCGCTACGGCTTGTGCTCGTTGGATGCGATGCGGCTGGGCGCCGAGCTTTCGCAGCGGTGCGGTCGCAACCTGGCGCCGACGGTCTTCTGGGAGCACCCCAACATCGCGGCCCTTTGCGCCTGGCTGTCGAACGCTTCCGGCACGGGTCGTTCGTCCATGCCCGCCGCGACAGCGGCCGCGGCGGCCGAACCGATCGCGATCGTGGGCATGGCCTGCCGATTCCCAGGCGCACCCAGCCCGGACGCCTTCTGGGAACTGTTGCGCAACGGTGCCGACGCGGTCCGGGAGACGCCTTCTGACCGATGGGACGTCGACTCGCTCTACGACGCCGACGTGCGGGCCGCCGGCAAGATGAACACTCGCTGGGGCGGCTTCCTCGATCGCATCGACGCATTCGATCCGCAGTTCTTCGGCATCTCGCCCCGCGAGGCGTCGCAGATGGATCCCCAGCAGCGTCTCATGCTCGAGCTCGCGTGGGAATCGCTGGAGGACGCGGGGATCCCGGTCGACATGGTTCAGGGCCGGGCGGTGGGCGTGTTCGCGGGTGCGATGTGGAACGATTACGCCCAGCTCCCGCCGGATCCGTTGCACTCTATCGAACAGCATTCCGCAACCGGGCGGGATCTGTCGATCATCGCTGCGCGGATCTCCTATTTTTTCGACTGGCGCGGGCCGAGCCTCGCACTGAACACGGCCTGCTCTTCGGCGCTGGTCGCCGTCCACTATGCCCGGCGGAGTCTGCAACTCGGCGAGTGCGAGCTTGCACTGGCCGGCGGCGTCAACCTGATGCTCGCGCCGCACAGCTCGGTGGCGATGTCGAAGTTCGGGGGCATGGCGCCAGACGGCCGCTCGAAGGCCTTCGATGCCCGGGCCAACGGCTACGTGCGCGGCGAAGGCGGTGGTCTCGTCGTGCTCAAGCGATTGTCGAAGGCCCTGGCCGACGGTGATCGCGTGTACTGCGTCATCGCCGGCAGCGCCGTCAATAACGACGGCGCCAGCAACGGCCTGTCCGCGCCCAATCCCGCGGCGCAGGAGGACATGCTGCGCGAGGCTTACGCATCGGCCGCCGTCGCGCTCGAGGACGTGCAGTATGTCGAGGCGCATGGGACGGGCACGCTCCTCGGCGATCCCATTGAAGCCGGTGCGCTTGGCAAGGTGCTCGGCGCAGGGCGGCCGGAGCAAGGGCCGCTGCTCATCGGTTCGGTGAAGACCAACATCGGCCATCTCGAAGCGGCCGCGGGCATCGCGGGACTGATCAAGGTCGTGCTCGCGATGCAGCGCCGCATGATCCCGCCCAGCCTGCATTTCGAGTCGCCGAATCCGCACATCCCGTTCGCGGATCTGCGCCTGCAGGTGCAGCGCACCCTGACGCCGTGGCCCGCGCCGGAGCGCGCGCTGTGCGCCGGCGTGAGTGCGTTCGGTTTCGGCGGCACCAACTGCCACGTGGTCCTTCGCGACTGGAAGACCCCCGCGGCACGACTGCTGAAGTTGTCCGCGCCTACCTCCGATGAACTGGCGGGCGAAGCGGATCGCCTGCTGCGGCTCCTGCGACGCGGCACCGAGCCGGCGGACGGGGCCACCGACGCCGCGCGCGGCCATGAGTTCCGCTGCGCGATCACCTATCGATCGACCGACGAGCTCACGCGCCGGCTGGAGGCCTTCGTCTGCGGCGATTGCGGTCCCGGAGTGTCGACCGGACGGTGTCCTGCGACGGGCCCCGGCAGGCGCCGGGGCCCTGTCTTCGTCTTCTCCGGGCAGGGCTCGCAATGGCCCGCAATGGGCCGGGCGCTGATGCACGGCGAGCCGGTATTTCGTGCCGCACTCGAGGCTTGCGATCAGTCCATTCGGACGCGCATGGGCTGGTCGCTGATCGAGGTGCTCAGCTCGGACATCGCCGCGCCGCGCCTGGACGAGACGGACGTGGCGTGGCCTGCGATCGTGGCCATCGAGATCGCGCTCGCCGCGCTGTGGCGTTCATGGGGGATCGAGCCCTCTGCCGTGCTCGGGCACAGCATCGGTGAAGTCGCTGCGGCACACGTGGCGGGCGCACTCGATCTCGACGCGGCCATGGACGTGATCTGTGCGCAGGCACGCGCGGTCCGATCCATGCTTGGCGGCATGGCGCTGGTGCAGCTCTCGTGGGACGAGACGGGGGCTGCCCTGGAGCGTGACGGCCTCGTCTGGCGAGCGATCCAGGCCGCCCCGGATGCAACGGTGGTCGCCGGCGACGCCGCGGCGCTGGCCTGCCAACTGGAGATGCTCGCGCAGCGGCAGATCGCCTGCCATCCCCTGAATGTCCGGGTCGCGGTGCACGGTGGCCCGAGAGCAATTCAGCAGCAGGCGCTGCTGGAACAGGAGATCGGCTTGCTGCGGCCGCGGGCGTCGCGCGTGCCGTTCATCTCCGGCGCGACTGCGTCGGTCGTCGCCGGCGCGACGCTGGATGCCGCCTACTGGTCGCGCAACCTGGGCGAGCCGGTCCTGTTTGCCGACGCCACGCAGCATCTGCTGCGCGAAGGGCACACGGTCTTCCTCGAGGTGAGCGCCCATCCAGTCGTCGGACGCTCGCTCGAATCCACGCTTCGCCACGCCGAGGTGCAAGGCACGATCCTGGCCTCGCTGCGACGCGACCAAGATGAGCGGCTCACGCTTCTGGACAGCCTGGGTGCCCTCTTCGTGCGGGACCTGAGCGAACCCGCGCTGCCCGAGGCAGCGCAGCCCAGCATGCTGCCACTGTCGACGCGCGAGGGGCAGGCACTTGACACCCTGGCTGCCGCATATCGCGACCTGTTGCGCTCGCCCGCTGGGGCACGGGCTTGGCGTGCCATCGCCGGCAGTGCTGGCCTGCGGCGCAGTCACCTGGCCCAGCGGCTCGCCGTCGTGGCCGCCACGCCGGAGGAAGCGGCCGATGCGCTCGACACCTTCGCATCGGGCGGGCAGACATCCACAGTCACGGCGGCACGCATCATTGGCGGCAGTGGCCAGCGCGTGGCTTTCGTCTTCCCGGGGCAAGGGTCGCAGTGGCATGGCATGGGGCGCGAGCTGATGCGCTCGCAGGCCGCGTTCCGCGACGCCGTTCTCGCCTGCGACGCGGCCATGCGGCCGCACGTCGATTGGTCGTTGGTGGACGTGCTGACGCGAGACGATGCCGGGATCGAGCGCATCGACGTGATCCAGCCCGCGCTCTTCGCCGTCGAGGTCGGGCTGGCAGCCTTGTGGCGCAGCTGGGGAATCGAGCCGGACGTCGTGCTCGGGCACAGCATGGGTGAAGTGGCCGCGGCCCATGTGGCCGGCGCATTGAGCCTTGAAGATGCCGCGCTCGTGATCTGCGGGCGCAGCCGGCTGCTGCGGCGCGTCAGCGGGGAGGGCGCGATGGCGCTTGTCGAGCTGTCGATGGAGGAGGCCGAGCAGGCGCTGGCTGGCTTGGCGGACCGTGTCTCGGTGGCAGCCGGCAACGCGCCGCGCGCGACGGTCCTGTCGGGCGACCGGGCGACACTGGAGAGGCTGCTCGAAGCCCTGGAGCAGCAGGGCGTGTTCTGCCGCCGCATCAAGGTCGATGTGGCCTCTCACAGCCCGCGGATGGATGGCCTTCGCGACGACCTGGTCTCGATGCTCCAGCCGCTGGCGCCGCGCCCCGGACGCATTCCGTTCTTCTCGACGGTCACCGGCACTTTCCTGAACGGCGACTCTCTGACGCCCGCCTACTGGGCGGACAACCTGCGCCAGCCGGTGCGATTCTCGGCGGCCATCACCGAACTGCTGTCGCGCGATCACGACTGCTTCATCGAGCTGAGCCCGCATCCGATTCTCGTCGCGTCGATCGAGGAGCATTTCCGCGAGGTGGCGGGGCAGCCTGTGGCGATCCCGTCGCTCAAGCGCGACGAACCCGAATCCCGCACGATGCTCGAATCATTGTCGCGGCTCTATACGCGCGGTCATCCGGTAACGTTCGGGAGGCTCTATCCGGATGGCGTGCCGCGCGTGTCGCTGCCGACGTACCCCTGGCAGCGACAGCGTCATTGGATCGAAGCGGCGGGTGCACGACCGGGCGCACGCGGCCTCGAGACCAGCGGGCGCGACCCGGGCATGGCGCACCCGATGCTGTGCCGTGCCATGCGCGCCACGGACAGCGAGGGCACCAGCTATTGGGAAGCCGACATCAGCCTCGCCGCCCTCCCCTATCTCGCCGACCACCGCGTGGGGACCATGATCGTCCTGCCGGGAACCGCGTTCATCGAGCTGATGCTGGCCGCGGCGGCGCAGGCATTCGGTGAAGGGCCGATCGAGATGGCCGACCTGATGTTCCTGCGCGCACTCTTCGTGCCCGAGCAGGGCGCGCGCACCGTCCGTGTGGCTTTCGCACCCGTCGCCGGTGCGCCGGCCTCAGTGCGCATCCATAGCCGCGCCAACGACGACGTGAAGGGCGACTGGGTGCTTCACGTCACGGCCACGGTGCGATCGTGCCTGCCCGCGGATCCCGTCGGCGCGGAGGCGGCTTCGAGCGTCATCGACAACGCCGAGACGCTGGCGCCCGAAGTCTTCTACAGCCGAGTGGCCGCGGCCGGGGTCCAGTACGGCCCGGCCTTCCAGGTGGTGCGAAACATTGCGTTCGGTGGCCACCGGATCCTGGGGCGCCTGCAGTTGGCGTCGCCGTGGGCCGACGACGTGGATCGTTACGCCTTCCATCCGGCCCTGTTCGATGCCTGTCTGCAGGTGATGGCCGCGCCCCTGGCGATCGTTGGCAGCAGCGAGCGGCCGAGCCCCTTCATGCCCGTGCGCGCCGACGCCATTCGCGTGCTGGGGCGTCCTGAGGCGTCCATGCGGTGCCACGTCGTATTGCGGGACCCGATGTCCGCGGTCGCCAGCCAGATCCACGGAGATTTGACCGTGCTGACCCACAACGGCGATGTGGTGGCGCAGGTGAGCGGGATGACGTTCCAGCTCCTCGATCGACAGGACGACCTGTTGTCGTCGCAAGGCCAGGACAGCGCAAACTGGTTCTACGAGATCGGATGGCGCATGGCGGCCGGGGCGTGGCACCGGACAGCGCCGACCCCTGCCGGGCAAACCTGGCTGATCGTCGACCTCGACGGCAACGCTGCGCTCGAGATCGAGGCGCTGGCGGATTGCGCTCCTGCCGATGTGCGCTGCGTTCCGATAAGCGCGGCGGAGGAAGGCTTCGACAGCGTGCTGCGCGGCGCACTTGCGGCGCCCCGTGCCCCCGTGCGCGGCGTGCTGTGCATGGCCCGCGCCGAGAGGCCGGATGCTTCGGAGCTGGGCGGTTGCGCTCGCGCGATCGCCTTGCTGGTGGCGTTGACGCAGCAGGCGTTCGAAGGCGATCCACCCCGACTGTGGTTCGTCACCCGCGGCAGCCAGCATGTGCGCGAGGTCGATGAAGTCCCGGGCTACGCCGACGCGGCCTTGTGGGGCCTGGGCAGGGCCATCTCGTCGGAGCACCCGGCCCTCTGGGGTGGTCTGGTTGACTCGGATCCGCACGCCGATCCTGCCCGTCAGGCGTCGGCCCTGTGGGACCTCGTGCTGAGCGGGGCGTCTGAAGACCAGGTCGCCTTCCGCCAGGGCATGCCCTATGTCGCGCGCCTCTCGCGACGGCCGGTGCCGGCCGCGCCGCCGTCGCGACCTTTGCGCCCGGATGCGGCCTATCTGATCACTGGTGGCCTGGGAGAGCTTGGCCTGCTGGTCGCTCGATCGCTCGTGAACCGCGGCGCCCGACACCTGCTGCTGCTGGCGCGAACCGGCCTGCCTCCACGCGAGCAATGGACCGCGCTGGATTCGCGCAGCCGCGACGGCCGCAGAGTCGCGGCCGTCCTCGCGATGGAGCAGCTCGGCGCGACCGTGACCGTCGTGGAAGGAGACGTGGGGCATGGGCCATGTTTGGCTCGCGCGATCGAACATTGGGACGACGCGGGACATCCGCCGCTGCGCGGCGTGTTTCATCTCGCCGGTGTCCTCCAGGCGCAGCCGCTCGTCACGACGGATGCCCGGGCGCTCTCGGCGCAGCTCGGCCCGAAAGCACAAGGCGCGTTCAATCTCCACACGGTCTTTGCGGACCGCCCGCTCGACTTCTTCGTGCTCTTCTCGTCGGCCGCGGGGCTGCTGGCATCGCCGATGCTCGGCGCATATGCAGCGGCGAACAGCGTGCTCGATGCGTTGGCCTGTCATCGGCGAGCGCGTGGCATGGCGGGGCTCAGCATCGGCTGGGGATTCTGGGCCGACGTGGGAATGGCCGCGCGCGACCTCGCCGGTGCAGGCAGCGCCGCCCCGAAGGGAATGCGTTCGTTCGCGCCCGAGCAAGGCATCGCCATCCTGGAACGGCTGACGACGCGGGCGCCGGCACAGATCGCCGTCATGCCGATGCGCTGGCCGGAATGGCTCGCGGCCCATCCCGACGATGCTGCTGCGCCCGTGCTGGCCGATATGCGCGAGCAATACGGCAAGACGCCGTCGAAAGCCGTCGCACGGGCGGGCCATGAGGCGGGCGACTTGAAGGCCCTTCTCGCAGCATCGTCGACCGCGCAACGCCTGCCGATGCTGAGCGAGCACATCGCCGGACTGCTCGGCGACATCGTCATGCTGGCACTGAGTGAGGTGCCGCCGGACACGCCGTTCGGCAAGCTGGGCCTGGATTCGCTGATGTCGCTGGCCCTGCGCAATCGCCTGGAGGCATCGCTCGGCCTCACGATGTCGGTCACCACGCTGTGGAACTACCCCACGGTTCAGACCCTCGCGCCGCACCTGCTGGAGAAGATGGCGCTGGGCCGCCCGGAAGTGACCGGCAACCCTGCGCTGCCGCATGGCGGTGCGCCCGAAGCCCAGCCCACTCACGAGGCCAGCCAGCCACCTGCTCCTGCTCCTTCTCCTGCGGGTGCGGACCGGGAGGACGACGCGCAGGCGATTGCCATCGTCGGCATGGGTTGCCGCCTCCCTGGCGGTGTCGACGGACCCGAGGCCTTCTGGGACTTGCTCCGCGCAGGGCGTGACGCCGTGACCGAGATCCCCGCGGACCGATTCGACATCGACGCCTTGCACGACCCGGATCGAAGCGTTCCGGGCAAGATCGTCACCCGCCGGGCCGCCGTGGTGGACGGTGTCGATCGCTTCGACGCCGCGTTTTTCGGCATCTCGCCGCGCGAAGCGTCGCGCACCGATCCACAGCAGCGCTTCGTGCTCGAAGTGGCGTGGGAAGCGCTGGAGCATGCCGGCATCGTTCCCGCGCGCCTGGCAGGCAGCCGCACGGGTGTCTTCGTCGGTGTGATGCACAACGACTATGCGTCGCTGCAAGCCACCGACCTCGACGCCATCGACCCATACGCCAGCACCGGCACCCACTACAGCATCATCGCCAATCGGCTGTCCTTCGCACTCGACCTGAGGGGGCCGAGCATGGCGGTGGATACTGCATGCTCATCGTCCCTGGTTGCCGTTCACCTGGCGGTGCAGAGCCTGCGTCGCGGCGAGTCCGACCTGGCACTGGCGGGCGGCGTCAATCTCATCCTCTCGCCGATGATGAGCATCTCCTATTCCAAGTGGGGCATGCTTTCGCAGGACGGCCGCTGCTACACCTTCGATTCGCGGGCCAACGGCTTTGTGCGGGGCGAAGGCTGCGGTGTCGTGGTGCTGAAGCGCTTGCGCGATGCCATCGCGGCCGGCGACCCGATCGTGGCGGTCATCCGGGGCAGCGCGGTCAACCAGGACGGACGGACGAACGTCCTGACCGCACCCAGCGGTCTGGCCCAACAGGAGGTTGCGCGCGCGGCATTGGCCGATGCCGGGATCGAGGCGGGCCGTGTGGGCTACGTCGAGACGCATGGCACCGGCACGTCGCTCGGCGACCCCATCGAGGTCGAGGCGCTGGCCGCGGTGTATGGCGCAGCCGGAGGACAGAGCGAGCCGCAAACCTGCCGCCTGGGCGCCGTCAAGACGCAGATCGGCCACCTCGAAGGCGCTGCCGGCGTGGCCGGCCTGATCAAGGCCGCTCTGTGCCTGCAGCGCGGCGAGATTCCGTCGAACCTGAACTTTGCGAATCGCAATCCTCATATCGTCCTGGACGGCACGCGGCTGGCCATCGCCGCCGAGAAATCAGCGTGGCCTCCTGGGCCCGACACGCGCGTGGCGGCCGTGAGTTCCTTCGGTGCCGGTGGCACCAACGCCCATGTCGTGGTGCAAGAGTACAGGCCCGAGTTTGTCGTCGTCCCGGCGCGGCCGATCGAGGCGCCGACGCGAATCGTGCGCCACGGCCTGCTGCCGATCGCAGCGAAGAATGAGCACGCACTCCGGGCGCTGGCTGCCCGCTACAGGTCGGCGCTGCAAGGGTCTGTGGCCGGAGAAAGCCTCGAGGCCATCTGCCGCACGGCCGCCGTTCGTCGCACCCATCATGCGCATCGACTGGCCATCATTGGCGACTCGGTCGAGGCGATGGTGCGCGGCCTCGCGTCATTCGAACGCAGCGGTGAGGCCGGCGACGGCGTGGTCTTTCCCGCGCGCCGCATCAGCGAGGCGGAGCCGAAGGTCGTGTTTGCCTTCTGCGGCCAGGGGTCCCAGTGGCTCGGCATGGGACGCCAGTTGCTGGACTGCGAGCCGGTGTTTCGGGCGGCAGTCCACGCCTGCGACCATGAGCTCGCGCGGTGGGTGGGGTGGTCGCTGCTCGCCGAGCTGAGTGCCGCTTCGGCGGACTCGCGTCTGGACGAGACCGAGATCGCTCAGCCGGTGCTGTTCGCTCTCCAGGTCAGCCTTGCCGCGCTGTGGCGGTCATGGGGCATCGTGCCTTCGGCGGTCATTGGCCACAGTGTCGGGGAGATCGCCGCTGCGCATGTCGCGGGTGCGCTGACGCTCGAGCAGGCCATGCGCGTCGTCGTCGAGCGTGGCCGCCTCATGCAGGAGGCGACCGGGCGCGGAAAGATGGCCGCCGTTGAAATGACCGTCGAGGACGCCGCGACCGTGATCGCCGGGTACGGCGACCGCTTGTCGATCGCCGCGATCAACGATCCCGCTTCGCTCGTGCTTTCCGGCGAGCGCGAAGCCCTCGACGAAGTGATCGCGCGCCTGAGCGCCGGCGGGACAACCTGCCGTGTGCTGAACGTCGACTATGCCTTCCACAGCCCACAGATGGAGCCCTTTGCGCGCAGGCTCGGCGAGTTGCTCGACGACCTCGCGCCGCGCGATGCATCGATCCCCGTCTACAGCAGCGTGACGGGCCTTCGTGTCGAAGCCACGAGCCTGGTCGCGTCCTATTGGGCACGCAATGTGCTGCAGCCGGTCCAGTTCGTGGGGGCTGTCGGCGCAGCGCTCCAGGATGGCTACCGGACCTTCCTGGAACTCGGGCCGCATCCAGCCCTCGGGGGAAATATTCGGCAGTGCCTGCGCCATGCGGGCGCAGAAGGCATCGTTGTCGGCTCGCTGCGTCGCGAGCGCGATGAGGCACGCTCGATGATGGTGTCGCTGGCGCAACTCCATGCGCATGGATGCGACGTCGATTGGACGGCGGTCTATCCGTGCGACCAGCCATGCGTCGCGCTGCCCACCTATGCATGGCAGCAGCAGCGGTACTGGCTGCCGACGCGGCCCTCGGCGTCCACGCCGACCCCATCGCCATCACAGACTCCAACGCCATCGTTGTTGGCGGCACCGCGCGCGGAGAAGGACTCGCCACCTCCGCCCGTCGATGGCCAGTACGAGGTCGTCTGGAAGCCGCTGGCGGCGCCGGTCGCGCTGCAACCGGGGCTGCGAAGGACCTGTCTGCTGCTGGCCGACCATGCAGACGTGAGCGCCGCATTGCTCAGCGCCCTGCGTGAACGCGGCCACGCTGGCCTGATTGCCAACGACCCGGCGCAGCTGGTGAGCGCGGTCCAGGCGGCGTTGGCGATGCCGTCAGACGTGCTGGAAGTCGTTCACCTGCGCAACCTCGATGAGGCGACCTCCATGCCCGGGGCCCCACTGGATCCGGCCGATCCAGGCGGCTGCTGCGGCGCGCTACGCGTGCTGCAGGCTCTGCTCGAACATGCAGGACCGATTCCCTCGCGCCTGTGGATCGTCACGCAGGGTGCCATCGCACTCGATCCGGACGCCATCGACGGCGCGTCGTTGCAGCAGGCGACCCTGTGGGGCCTGGGCAAGGTCATTGCGCTCGAACACCCCGAACACTGGGGTGGCCTCGTGGATCTCGATCCGCGCGAACGGATGCCGCAGGACGTCGCCCGATGCCTTGCCGACACGATCTGCGCAGATTCCGACGAACATCTATTGGCGCTTCGAAGGGGTCGGCGATTCGGCATGCGCGTGGCCACGCGCAGTGCGAGCGTGACGCCTGCATCGAGGGCGGCGTGGACGGCACGGGCCCAAGCCACTTATCTCGTGACTGGTGGCCTCGGTGGGCTCGGTCTCGAGACGGCGCATTGGCTCGTCGAGTGCGGCGCGCGTTCGCTGGTCCTGCTGGGTCGACGGGCTCCGACCGACGAATGCCGGCAGCGGCTGTCGGACTTCGAACGACGCGGGGTCAGCGTGCTCGTCCTGGCGGCCGACGTCTCGAGCCCGGACGACATGGCACGTGTCTTCCAGGCGATCGCGGCGCGGGGACTGCCGGCATTGCGAGGCATCGTTCATGCCGCCGGCGTCATCGACATCAAGAACCTGTCGGAGGTCGATCCTGAGGAGGTCGCAAGCGCCCTCGCCGCAAAGACAGTGGGCGCGTGGTTGCTGCACGAGATGACTCTCGACATCGAGCTGGATTGCTTCGTGCTCTTCTCCTCGATCGCGGCCGTCTGGGGTGCCCGCGGACACGGAACGTATGCCGCGGCAAACGCGTTCCTCGACGCGCTCGCGCACCATCGTCGCGGACGAGGGCTTGCAGCCCTCAGCATCAACTGGGGCCCCTGGGAGCGTGGCGGCATGGCCACCGGTGAGCGGCTCGCCCAGCTTGATCGAGTCGGCATCGACCCCTTGCGCACCGCGCAGGCCTTCGAGGCGCTGGGGTCACTGCTGTGCGCCGGGGCGACGCAATCCACGGTGGCGCTTGTCGACTGGGATCGATTCGCCGCGGTGCACCAGGCGAGGCACCGTTGGCCCTTGCTGGAGCGCGTCGCGAAGGAGGCTCGCACGGAGGTGGCCCGGGTCCCTTCCCAGCCCTCGGGCGGAGCCGATTCGTTGCAGCGCCGGTTGAGCTCGATGCCGCGCGCCCTGCGTGCTGCCATGCTGGCGTCTCATGTCCAGGCGAAGGTGGGCCTGATCATGGGCCTGCCGCCGGCGCAGTTCGACCCCGACCGGTCGTTCAACGACCTGGGCATCGATTCCATGATGGCCGTGGAACTGCGCGGCGAGCTCAACGCACTCGGCGCAAGCATCCCGCTGAAGGCGATCCTGAACAACGGCTGCGTCAGTGCGATCACGGAACTGGTGCTCCAACAACTGGATGCCGCAGAGCCGGCGACGGCAGCGCCGAAGCACGACGAGTCGCTGCGCGACGAGCCCTCGCGCCCGCATGCGACGACGGCGCACGAGGAGGTCATGATCGCCGCGCAGCAGATCCGCAGCGAACGCTGGCTGCTGTTTCCCAGGGCCCGACCGGCCGCCGAGGTTCGACTGATCTGCTTCCCCTATGCAGGCGGGGGCAGCCAGGTATTCAGCGACTGGGCGGCGGACCTGCCAGACTGGATCGAGCTTGCCGCCGTGCAATTGCCTGGGCGAGGCAGTCGCTTGCAGGAGCCCGCCTTCCTTCGCATGGAGGCCATGGCGGACGCACTGGTGAAGGGGCTGTTGCCGTGGCTGTCCGAGAAGCCGTTCGCCTTCTTCGGCCATTGCCTTGGTGCGCTGGTCATGCACGAGGTGGCGCGCCGCCTGCGCAGCGAGCACGCGATCTCCCCGGCCCAAATGATCGTCTCGGGGGCCCGCGCACCCGACTACTCTCGCGCGGACCAACTCGCCATCGACGTGGAGCAGTACAGCCCCTTGCCGAACGTGCCCGGTCACGAACTGCCCGACGACCTGTTTCTCGACATGCTGCGCGACCTCAATTTCGGGTCCAGCGAGGCGCTATACGACGACCCGGAGATGAGGTCACTGATGCTGCCGGTGGTGCGGGCCGATTTCGAGGTGTACAACCTGTACACGTGCGAACCTGCTCCGCCCTTGGATGTGCCGATCACCGCGATCGGCGGTCGCGTCGATCCGTTCGTCAACGGCGAGCATGTGCTCGGCTGGCGGCGGATGACCACCAACACGTTCAGTGCGCGCTTCTGTCCCGGCGATCACTACTTCATCAAGCGCCAACGCAATGCAGTACTGGCCCTGATTCGTGACTGCCTTGCACGGCACCACCTGGCTGTTCAGATCGACACCGCCGCCGCGGTGCACGCCGCCAGCGGCTACGAGACAAAAGGCGAATCACGCCAGGAACTAAGGCATGCCACCACCGGTTCTGTCGCAACGGCGGCGAAGTGAGGCGTATGAGCCCGGAACAGGCGACCGTCGGGCCGCGATGATGGTGGACGTCTGGGCGACCCCGATCGATTCGTTGATCCTCCTGGCAAACATCAGATCGAACAACACCTCGTCCGAGATGCGGGTCCGCTCGGCCCGGGTCTTGTGCCTGTCTGATGCGAGCTCAATCTTGCGCGGGCGGATCGACAGGCTCTAGCGCGTTGGACGGCATGCCGGGGAAGCCTTAGACGAGGGCCACCAGTTCGTGGATGTCCGGGTCATGAGCCACGGGTCGAGCGGCAGCACCCAGTCTCAAAGGAACGCTCGCCTCGCGGATGCGAAGGACCCCAGCTGCTTCAAGAGGTGTGGCCCGGAAGACCAAGCGTGAACCTCGCGGTCATGCCTTGGCTCTGGGCTTGAAGATGTGGATGGTTTCGCCGCGCGCTAGCATCTCCACCAGCTGGGCGATGCGCCTGGCGCGCGTCTCGGCCTTCACGGCCGTCTGTATGCGCCACAGTACCGCGTAGCGATTGGCCGCGTTGATCGTTGCAAAGAAGGCCTTGGCCTTCGGCTCAGCGTCCAGCGCCGCCAACAGGTCCTCGGGCACGGCGGATGTGCGCGCTCCGTCGTAGGCCTGCGCCCAGCGTCCGTCGGCCTTGGCGGCCTCGATCTGAGCGTAGCCTGGCGCCTGCATGCGGCCCGCCTCGATGAGCGCCGCGACCTTCTCGACATTGATCTTCGACCAAATGCTGCGCGCGCGCCGCGGCGTGAAGCGCTGGAGAAAGTGCTGGTCGTCGAGGCCCTTCTTCTGGCCGTCGATCCAGCCCCAACAGAGCGCGATCTCCACCGCCTCGGGGTAGGTGACGCTGGGTTCATTGGCGCCCCGCTTGGCGATCTTGAGCCAGATGCCGTCGCAGGTGTGATTCTTCTTCAGCCAGGTCTCGAAAGCCTTGGCGTTCTTGAACAGGTTCGCAGAGGCGTCGGCTTGGATGGCGGATTTGGCGGCGGGCATCGCATGGAGTTTGCCGCAAGAGAGCCAACTGAGCGATTCGTTGCATAGTGGCAAGGGCCTTGATGTATCGTCGCGGCTCGAGTTGGCGTGTCAAGGCAAAGCAGAAATGGCACCCCGTTCCGCAAATTGAAAAAGTCCCCGTGCGTCTCCCCTGCGAAGATTCTTGCCCAGATCGGCTGCGCCCGGCCAGTGGAGTCGGCAACAGGCCTCTCCAGCCGGTGTAGTCCCGGCTGGCGCGGAATAGGGGATCAGGTGCACGATGCTGTCTGCAGCGTCGTAGCGGGGAGTCACGACCAGCGCATCGCCGCGGCGAAGAGGATGGATAACCATACCGCACCCTTGCCCATCACCAGCGATTGTCGGGGCGTCAGGCAGCCGCAGCCAACAGCCTGGGCTTGGGCTCCCTGGGTCCGCTCAGCAGAAGATACGACAGTGCAGGGATGAGCAGCACCGCGCCAAGCATGTTCCAGAGGAACATGAACGCAAGCAGGATGCCCATGTCGGCCTGGAACTTGATCGGCGATAACGCCCAGGTCAGCACGCCCGCAGCCAGCGTGACGCCGACGAGTGCGACGACCTTGCCGGTGAAGCGAAGTGCGCGTGCATATGCCTCGGCCAACGAGGCGCCCGCGCGCTGCTGCGCGAGCTGCACCGATAGCAGGTACAGGGCGTAGTCCACCCCGATGCCCACGCCGAGCGCCACCACCGGCAACGTGGCGACCTTCACGCCGATGTCAAGCGCGACCATCAGCGCCTCGCACAACACGGAGGTGATGATCAGCGGCACCACCGCAACGACCACCGCGCGCCAGCTGCGGAAGGTGACGAAGCACAGCACGATCACGGCCGCGTAGACCAGCAACAGCATCTGCGTCCACGCCTTCTTCACGACAATGTTGGTGGCCGCGTCGATGCCGGCCGATCCGGCGGCGAGCAGGAAGTGGCGTTCGCTGCTGTCGTGCGATCGCGCGAAGCTTTCGCTGGCATGCACCACGCGGTTCAAGGTCTCGGCACGGTGGTCCGCCAGGTAGGCGATCACCGGCATGACGGAGCATTCGGTGTTGAACAGGTCGGGGTTGTTGACGCTGGCCTGCTGTGCACCGTAGTTCAGCACGTCCTGGTTGCGCGCGATGGTCAGCCATTTCGGGCTGCCCTCGTTGCTGCCGGCGGTGATCTGACGCACCGCATCGGCCAGCGACACGGTGGTCTGCACGCCCGGCACCTGCTGCAGCGTCCAGGCGAGACGGTCGGCTTCGACCAGTGTGCGGTACTTCAGGCAACCCTCCTTGTCGGTGCGGACGATGACCGCGAAGGTATCGCTCGACAGGGAGTAATGCCCCGTGACATAGGCGTTGTCGAGGTTGTAGCGCGACTGGGCGCGCAATTCGGGAGCGCCCGCGTCGAGATCGCCGATCGCAAGATGCCTGCTCGCCATCCATCCGAGCACGGTGACGAGCGCCGCGACGCCGATCGCCGCTAGCGCGTAGCGGCGCTGCACGAAGCAACCGAGCGCTTGCCACACCCGGTCGAACGGCCCGTCTTCGCGGATGCTGCGTGCCGCCGCCGACGGGCTGACGCCGACGTACGACAGCAGCACGGGCAGCAGGATCAGATTGGTGACGATCAGCACGGCCACACCGATGCTCGCGGTGAGCGCCAGGTCACGGATCACCGCAATGTCGATCACCGTCAACACGGCGAACCCCACGGCGTCGGCCAGCAGCGCGGTCAGACCGGCGAGGAACAATCGGCGAAAGGTGAAGCGCGCGGCCACCTGGCGGTTCGCACCGCGCGCGATGTCCTGCATGATCCCGTTCATCTTCTGGGCGCCATGGCTGACGCCGATCGCGAAGACGAGAAACGGCACGAGGATCGAATAGGGGTCGAGTTCGAAGCCCAGCGCGGCGACCAGCCCGAGTTGCCATGCGACGGCCACCAGGGAGCAGGCGATGACCAGCACGGTCGAACGCACGCAGCGCGTGTAAAGCCAGATGATCACGCCCGCGATGAGCGCCGCGATCCCGAAGTACACGGCCACCTGCATCAGTCCGTCGATCAAGTCGCCGACGAGCTTGGCGAAGCCTATCGCGTGCACCTTGATGGCGCCGCCCGATTGCGCCTCGTACTTCGCGCCGATCGCGTCGATCGCATGGGACAGCGAGCGATAGTTCAGGCGCTTGCCGGTCGTGGGATCGGTGTCGAGCAGCGGCACGACGAGCATGCTCGACTTGAAATCGGTGCCCACGAGGCTGCCCACCAGCCCCGAGCGCGCGATGTTGGCGCGCAGTTGTTCCGTGGCGCGCGACGAGCCGTCGTAGTTGTCCGGCATGACGGGGCCGCCGCGGAAGCCCTCCTCGGTGATCTCCGTCCAGCGAACCGCGGGCGCCCACAGCGACTTGACCCATGCGCGGTCGACGCCAGGCGTGAGGAACAGCTCGTCGTGGATCTGCTTGAGCGTCTCGACATACTTCGGCTCGAAGATGTCGCCCCGCGTGCTCTCGACCACGATGCGCAGCGAGTTGCCCAGTCCGCGCAGGTCGTCGCGGTGCGCGAGCCAGTTCGCGATGTAAGGATGGCTGCGCGGGATCATCTTCTCGAAGCTCGCGTTGAGCGTGAGCTTCGTCGCGGCGAAAACCGCGAGCACGATCGTCAGCAGCGCACACAGCGCGAGCACGGCGCCACGGTGGTTGAACACCAGACGTTCCAGGCGCGAACCGGAGCGCGGATCGAAAGGCTCGGCAGGGCGCGAAGCGCCGCCGTCCTGATGGGTTGCATGCATTGGGGGTGTCCTTCCCGCGAAGCGAGTCAAGGCAGGGCGACGGGATGCGCGCCGCGCGCGCCGGCGACGACCAGTGTGCCGTCGGAGGATTCGGTGACGGCCGCCGCGGGCTGAGATCGTGCGACGTGCAAGGGCGAGAAGCTGGCGCCGTCGTCGCTGCTCACCAGCAGGTGGCCCGCCTGGCTGGCCAGCACGATGCGACCGGCGCGAGTCAGCACGGCGGCGGTGAGGCCGACCTGCAGCCCGGTCTTGACCGCCTGCCAGGTGCGCCCGCCGTCGGTACTGCGAAGCACGTTGCCGCGCAGGCCATGCACGATGACCGTCGAGTCGTGACCGAGCACGCCGAAGACCGTGCCCTTGTAGGGAAGCTCGCAGCGTCACGAAGCGATCGCTGTCGCGTTCCAGCTTGAATGCAGCGCCTTGCTCGCCCACCACATAGACCGAGTCGCCGATGCCGCGCACGGCGTACAGGTGCAGGCCCTTCGGGTTGTCGAGCGCGTGATTCAACGACTGCCAGCTGGCGCCGCCGTCGCGGGTGCGCAGGATCTGCCCGAAGGCGCCGACGACGAAACCCTCGCTTGCATCGCGGAACCAGACGTCGAGCAGCGGCGTCTCCGCCCCGCGTGGGCCGTCGGCGCGACCGTCACGCTGAAGCGTCCAGGTGCGGCCGCCGTCGGCACTGTGCAGGACGACGCCGTCGTGCCCGACCGCCCAGCCGTTCTTCTCGTCGGGGAACTGAACTGCGACCAGGTCCGAGCTGACCGGCACGGCGGCCTGCTGCCACGTCCTGCCAGCATCGTCCGAGGTGAGCACATGACCACGCTGGCCGACGGCGACCAGACGCGCGCCGGCACGCGCCAGCCCGTTGAGCAATCCGTGCGACGCGAGCACGCTCTTGGCGGACGGCGTGTCGAGCACGTCGCGCCAGGGCGGATCGCCAGCCGCCGCACGCGCACCGTTGATGGCGATCGCCGCCAGGCATGCGGCCAGTGGGATGGAGAACTTCATCGCCAGGTCCTGGTTCGAGTTTTGTCTCAGCGGATGCCCGCACCGGCGAGCGCGTCGGCGCTCCATTCGCGCTCGGACATGGGCTTGGTTTGCTTCATGCCGCCCGTCTCGGCAATGAAGCCGGTCAACGAGTAAACGCGCGACACGAGGTCATAGTGGCCGAACATGTCGGTGTACGGGGCGGGCACGTCATAGCTCGGCGCCATGTACGCGAAGCCGGTGCGGTACAGCTGTCCGCGCGCGTCGTACTCGTCGGACGCGAGCGCAGCCCAGGAATCCTCGTCGAGGTAGAAGGTGCGCTTCGAATAGATGTGGCGCTTGCCTTCACGAAGTGTCGCCTCGACCACCCACACGCGGTGCAGCTCCCAGCGCACGAGGTCGGGATTCAGGTGATTGGGCTTGAGCAACTGGTCCTGCTTGGCCTGGTAGACCGCGGCGTACGCGTTGTACGGCACCAGCATTTCCTTCTTCCCGACCAGCTTGAAGTCGAAGCGGTCCATCGAGCCATTGAAGATGAAGGTGTCGTCGAATGTCGTGGCGCCGGCGGTGCCGGGGTTCGGCGTGTCGTAGGCGAGGTCGGGCGCGACCCTCACGCGGCGCTGGCCGGGCAGGTAGATCCAGGCGTGCCGATCCTTCGTGCCGATGTCCAGCGGGTCGACCACCATCATCGCCTCGCCTGCGCGGCGTGCCGGGCCGGTGTAAGTCAGCTTGATGCGCCAGAAGGTGTCGGCCGAAGGCTTGGTGGTGTCCCAGAACGGATATTCCTGCGCGCTGACGCCCTCGGTGGCCAGCGTCACATGGCCGCTGGCATCCACGTTCAGGTTGCGGTACTTCGCTTCGTACGCCACCCCGTTGAAGCGCACCAGGTGGTTCCACATCGCCTCATAGCCGCTCTTTGGGATGGGGAAGGGAAAGCCGGCGTGCGCGCCCTCGATCGAGAGACCGTTGTTGAGCGTCTTCGCACGCAGCGCGTTCTTCACGGTGTTGTCGGTGACGAATTTCGGGAACGCGACGCTGCGGTGCGTGGGGTAGACGTCCACGCGGAACGTGGGGTACTTCTGCAGCAGTGCCTTGGTGCCTTCGGTCAGTTGGCCCGCGTGCTGCGACATGGTCTTCGCGTCGATGACGAGCCTGGGCTTCTCGCCTGCGAACGGATCGGGCCGGATCCCGTCGCCGGGCTTGAAACCTGGCGGCGGCGCGGTGAGACCGCCGGTGTATGCCGGGATGGTGCCATCCTTGTTGGCGGCCTTCTCGGCGCCGATCGCCGTGAGCGTCGTGCCCAGCGCCTTGGCTTCGTCCGCCGTGACGGCGGCATGCGCCAGGCCGAGCGAGGCCGTGGCCGCGAGCATCAGTGCGCTCACGAGTGTCGAGGGGGTTCTCATCTTTCGTCTCCTGCTTTTAGAACGTGGTCCTGAAGGTGAGGCTCACGAAACCGCGATCCCTCAGGAAGGTCGTGAATCCGTTCTGGGTCGTCACCGCGGTTCCGTTGTCGCGATACCGGCCCACGTAGTCGATGTACTTGAGGTCGAAGCGGTACTTCTGCCGCACGTCGGCGGACAGCCCGATCGAGTAGTTGCCCAGGCCCTCGTTGCCGCCGAACACGGTGGCGGCATTGCCGTACAGCCCGACCGCGTAGGTCAGCGGCATCGACAGATCGACGCCCGGCCAGACCTGGTACCAGCTCGGCGTGAAGCCCACACCGATGCCCACGTAGTTCTTCGTCGCGCATCCGTCCCACTTGTCGAGATCCTTCGGGCGGGTGGCGTTTGCCAGGCATGGTGCGAAGCCGATCGCGTTGAACAGGTTCTCGCCGCTGCGCAGCTTCGACCAGTGCGACCAGGTGAGCTCCGCGTTCCAGGCGGCGCTGTCGAACAGCGGCGTTCTGCGCGATCGTGCCCAGGCCGTTGACCAGCGCATGCCAGGTGTCGCCCCGCGGGCCCTTGGTATCGCCGGCATCGGGCAGGCCAGGTGCCACACCGAGCACCTGCGCCGAAAGCGGTGTGTTGCGGCGGTACGAGACCTCGGCGCCGACGCTGACCCCGGCGATGTTCTTTGCCAGGCTGACCCCGAACAGGTCGATGCCGTCGGCATAGACCATGTTGTAGCGGCTCGCGTTGGGAGCAACCGCAGTCAGCAAGGTCTGCGGCAGCTTGTCGGAGAAGCGGCGATAGTAGAAGCCCATGGTGCCATCGAGCCACTGCGGACTCCAGCGCGCCGCAAGGCCGAATTCGCCCGACTGGTGCGGCTCGACCGCATCGCCGCGTGCCGCGAATCCGAGTGTCGTGGACAGGAACTGGCGGTCGGGGCCGTTGAATGCGAAGTCCACAGGGCCCAGGTAGGTGCCGCCCTCGGGGTAGCGAAACGGCTCCCATTCGAGCAGGTACTGCCCGGCCAGCGAGAGCGTGTCGCTCAGCTGCGCCTGCATCGACAACTGATTCAGCGGCCGAAACAGCTCCTTGGCCTCCGCGCCCGGTGTCGCGAACCCCTTCTGCAGGTCCAGGGGATTCTGCGCATAGGCCACGCTGTGCAGGTTGCCGCCAAGCAGCAGCGACTCGCCCCAGTACACCGTGTGGCGTCCGAGCTTCACGCGCACCGGCACGTTGGCGACATCGAATTCGCCGAACGCGAAGGCGTCGAGGAATTCCCCCGAAGGACCACGGTAAAGCCGCTCGATGGTCGAGCTGTACTCGTGGTTGACGTAGCTCGGGATGTTGACCAGGGGCGCGTTCGGGTTGCTGCGGCTTTCGCCGCCATAGGCACCATCGGCCCAGGCGGCGGCGCTCACCCGTGCTCCATAGCGCTTGCGCCAGATCAGATCGAATTCCGACAACAGGTCCAGCCGCTTTGCGACCGCGTCGCCGCGATCGAAGCTGTAGGTGCCTTCGTCCGACACCGCCGAATTGCCGATCTTCGGGTCGCGCTGCTCGACGCGCACGGCATAGTTGAAGCGCACGGTGTTGTCCCAGCGCACGCTCAGGTCGGGGTTCCCGGTATCGACTTCGAAGGCCTGCGACGGACCGGCGTGCAACAAGGCGATGGCGGCGGCGGCGGCGAGCGCCGTGTGGCGCAGCGGGGAGAGGCCCGACTGGGGGTCGGCAAGTCTGTTGGTTCGGCTCACGTTGTCTCCGTGGTGTGTGGTTCCGTCCCCGGCTGCCATAGGCGAACGGTCTGCGGGTGACAGGGAAAATTCTGCGAGCCGCTGCGTCCTTGCCGCCCCCTCTTGGCAGGGGGGCGCAGAGTGGGCCGCGGCACCCCCCGGCGCGCGCGTCCCCCTCTGCGCGGGGAGTGAAGCCCGCGCGAGTGCCGCCTACCTTGGTGACAGGTTCAACGCGGAGAAGATCATGGCGCTGCTTCGGAAATGCCTGCGGGAATTGCGCATCCGGCGCAACGAATGGGACGGCGAGGCCGACACCTGGGCCGACGGGGCGAGTGCTTGCGCAGACCCACTGCGCAGCGGCAGCAGCGGCCTTGGCCGGGTGGCCTCGAGATGGCCTGGCCTGAGCGCGGCGCGAGCAGGTGCGGGCGCCGCCCCTTCTACCATCGGGCGAATTCAAGCGGCTTCGTGAAGTGCGCGGCGGCCTCTGCGGCATCCGCGCGTGCGATGCCGTCGGGCGGCGCGCAGACCGACACGTTGACCACTCAGTCCCGCGTCAACGTGCGCCGTCACGAAGTCTGCGGCGCGCGACTGCGGGGGCGCTCGTCATGGCCTGGTCGCGGGCGAGTTGTCGATCTCGAGCGCGACGTGATTGCCGACGAGCGCATCCGCCGCGGGTCGGCGCCGTGGCGGTCGAATTCATGCGTGTCGCACGCTTGCGCGCCGCTCTACCGGGCGCGTGCTCGGAATGCGACCGCCTCACGCGAGATTGACGATGCGCGAGAACAGCTGACGCATCGTTGATCCTGTATCGCCATCGAATCGCGGGTGGCGGTGCTCGCTGAATGCGGCATCGATCTCGACCCAGTCGTCGGCCCGCAGGTGCCGCTGCGCAGCTGGCAGCACCACGCCCTCCTCGCGGCCGAGGTGGTCCCACATGAAGCTGCAATAGCGCTCAAGCGACTCCTGGAGGGCAGCCAAGGCGCAGCGGCGGGGTTCGTCGTCGCCTTCGCAGGCCAGCAGGGTTTCCACCCGCTGCGCCAACTCGGCGACGAGGAGACCGTCGCGCACGTGCTGGCGCTCGAGTTCGTCGAGCTCGGCATTGACCGACGATGTGCGGTCGCGCAGCCGCCGAAACAAGTACTGCTCCTCCTTGGGATGATGGAGGGCGACCGGGAAGCGCTCGAGGTAGCGGACGATGGCGGCCATCAGCTCCGCATCGGGAGCCCGATCGTCGGCCCGCGCCTCAGCCAGCGCGTGAGTCCATGCATGGAGCACCGCCGCGAGCGAACGATGCTCGTCGCGGATCACCGAGATGGCGTGCGACGGCGCCGTGGGCTCGCCGGTGGCAGCGACCAGCACCGGCAGCCCGGCACGCATCAGCACGTCGAGCGTTTCGGAGGCGAGCGCCATGCCCAGCCGGCTGCGGCTGCCATGCGACGCCATGAAGATGAGGTCGCAGCCCGTGCTGCGGGCGGCATCGACGATCGCACTTGCCGGCCGGTCGCTGGTGACGTGCAGGGAACTGCACGCCACGCCGAACGCGCGCGCCGCGGCCTCGGCCTTGGCGAGCAGCTCTCGGGCGCGGCCGGTATACAGATAGGCGAACTGCTCGGGCGATGCCGCGCGCAGGGTCTCCGCATCGTCCAGCAGCGAGCCGCCTGGGTCGCGCACCGCGTGGAAGAACGTGATGTGCGCGCCCACGGTGCGAGCGAACGCCACGGCGTTGCCGACGATCTCGACCGACAGATCGGTGGCGTCGATCGGAACCAGCAGATGTCGATACATGAACAACTCCTCACGGGCAGGCCCCGGAATCGAATCGATCGTAGGCGGTGCGGGGCGGTCGGGGCCTCCCCGCGATGGGGGGGCTGTTGCGAAGTTCGGTGGCGGCAACCGTTAGGATGGCGAGACATCCCGCCGATCGACCCCGCCCGAGACCGTTGCGTTGAGCACGCCCGCGACTCCTAGTCCCCCGAGCGACCTTCTGCTGAAGGTGACGCCGCCGCGCGTGCCTCGCCATCTGCTCGGCCGCGAGCGCCTGCTGCCCTCGGACGAGCGGCTGCGTGGCCGGCCGGTGATCGTCGTGCAGGCACCGGCCGGCTTCGGCAAGACCTCGCTGCTGGCGCAGTGGCGCAAGGATCACCTGGCCCATGGTGCGGCCGTCGCCTGGCTGTCGTCGCAGGCGCAGGACGATCCGGCGCGGCTGCTGCAGGGCTTGGTGCTCGCGGTGCGTGTCGGCGCCGGGCGCCCGGCCTTCGGCCACACGCTGCTCGATTCGAATGCCAGCGCTGCGCTCGACGGCATCACCGCGTGGCTTGCCGAGCTTGCGCAATCGGCGCTGGATGTGGTGCTCATCGTCGACGAGGCGGACCGCCTGCCCCCCGCATCGCTCGATGCACTGGGCTACCTGCTGCGCAACACGCCCTCCAACCTGCGCGTCGTGGTCGCGGCGCGCACCGACTGCCACCTGGACATCGACGACCTCGTCGACTACGGGCAGTGCGTCGTGGTCGGACCGCTGCTTCTGCGCTTCGAGTTGAACGAGACCATCGCGCTGGTGCGCGCGCGGCTCGGCGCGGCCCTCGATGTCGATGCCGTCGCGCGCCTGCACGAGTTCGCCGAAGGGTGGCCTCTGGGGATCCAGCTTGCGCTCAATGCGGTGGCGTCTGCGCCGGACCCGCGGGCTGCCGTGGCGGCGCTGGCCGCCGGCGGCGCGATGAGCGCGCAATTCAGCAGCCTGCTGCTGTCGCACCTGGAACCCGAGGATGTCGCCTTGCTCACGCGCCTGTCGATCGTCGATCCGCTGCATCCGGACCTGTGCCGCGTTCTGGCTGGCGACGACGCCGCCGCGCAGCGCCTTGCGCGCCTGAACCGCGATACGCCGGTCTTCAGTGCCGCGGAGGATGGCGAATGGTTGCACATGCATGCACTCGCGCGCGACGCGCTGCGCCGGCGCTTCGCCGAGCTGCCGCTGGATGAGCAGCAGCGCCTTCACGCGCGCGCGGCCGACTGGCTCGCCGCGCAAGGTCTGCTCGAGTCGGCCGCCCGGCACGCACTCGACGCAGGGCGAAGCGAGCAGGCATACGAGCTGGCCGAGCGCAGCCTGTACGAGTCCCTGATGCGGCGCGGCCAGCAAGGTGCGGTGCTCGAATGGCTCGAACGCCTGCCGGTCGCCGAGATCGACCGACGCCCGCGCCTGCTGCTCGCGGCAGCCTGGACGCTGGCCTTGAGCGAGCGTCATGAAGAGGCGGGCCGCCTGGTGGCGCGGATCCTCGCCCAGCCCGACGTCGACGACGCGCTGCGCTGCGAATGCGCGCTGATCGAAAGCGGCGCCGCGGTCTTCGCCGACGATCCGGACCGCTTTGCCGAACTGCACGATCCCTGGGCGGTTGCGCCGCCCTTGCGGGATCCGATGCTGCTTCAAGTGCATGCCAACCGCAGCGCGTTCCGCACGCTCCTCGACGGCGAACCCGCGTTGGCGCGCAAACGGGCACAACAGGCGCCGCGGGGCGACTTCGGCGGCACGGGCTATATCGCACGCTGGGGCGACTTCATCGTGGGCCTGACCTACCTGTGGGAGGGCCAGGTGCAGCTTGCCGAGAACCTTCTGCGGCCCGTGCTCGCCGGCGCCGACGCCGACCTGGGCCGACGCAGCCCGTTCGCCGCGATGCTGGCGGCGCTGCTCGCTGCGGTCGTATGGGAGCTCAACCGCCCCGCCGATGCCGCGGCCGTGCTGGCGAACAGGCTCGATGTGCTCGAGCGCAGCGCTCTGCCCGAGGCGGTGCTGCTGGCCTACCGCACGCTGGCGCGCATCGCGGCGGCCGAAGGCGCCGAGCACCGCGCGCTCGAACTGCTGGGCGCGCTGCACGCGGTCGGCGTGGCGCGCGGTCTGCCACGACTGTGCGTGGCGAGCCTGGCGGATCAGGCGCGCATGCATGCGCGCCGGTTCCGACCGGAAACCTGCCGCGAGCTGGCCGAGCGGATCGACGGCATGCTGGCCGACCCGGCACTGCCGCAAGGCCCGCGGTGGCGGCGCAGCGTGGACGTCCTGCGCGAGTTCGCGCACGGCAGCGCCGCGATCGCCGCGCAGGACTGGCGGCGCGCATTGCCGTCGCTGGAGCGTGCCGACGCGATTGCCCGCGAGCTCAAGCAGGGTCGACTGCACATCGAGCTGCTGGGCCTGCGTGCCTTTGCGCTGGATCGCTGCGGCGAGAAGGCGCAGCCGCTGCTGCGCGAGGCGGCCGACCTGGCGCGGACCTTCGGCCTGTTGCGGGTGTTCGACGACGCGCACCCAGCGCTTGGCGACTGGGCACGTGCCGCGGCGCCAGAAGGCTCGCTGCCCGCCGGTCCCGGGCCGCTGGCCGCCCCCATGCGGGCGCCCGCCGCACACGAGGCGCCGCGTCTGCGTGCGATGCCGAGTACCGTGCTCACGCCCAAGGAGCGCGAAGTGCTCGAATTGCTGGCGCGCAACCTGTCCAACAAGGAAATCGGGCTGGCGATGCAGGTCGGAGAGGAAACGATCAAATGGCACATGAAGAACCTGTTCGCCAAGCTCGATGCCGGCACGCGCAAGCAGGTGGTGTCGCGTGCCCGCATCCTGGGCCTGCTGGAGGCGAACGACTGAGCGGCTGACAGGCGATCCAGCCGAAGCCACCCCCCTCCGCAAGTGGGGGGCCCAGCGGCGGGCCCGCTCGTAATCTCCTGTCAAACACAGGAGACGAGATGCCCCCCGAAACCCCTACCCTCCATGCTCCGGCCGTCGTCGACGCCCGGGTGCGCCAGACGTCCATCCGCGTCGAGCCGCTGAGCTGCGCCATCGGCGCCGAGCTGTCGAACGTGAACCTCGGCGTGGCATCGCGCGACGACGAGTTGATCGCCGAGATCCGTGGGCTGCTGCTGAAGCACCGCGTGCTGTTCTTTCGCGACCAGGACATCACGCGCGCCGAGCACGTCGCCTTCGCGCGCCGCTTCGGCGAACTGGAAGACCATCCCGTGGCCGGCAGCGATCCGGACCATCCCGGGCTCGTGCGCATCTACAAGTCGCCCGACACCCCGAACGACCGCTACGAGAACGCCTGGCATACGGATGCCACCTGGCGCGAGGCGCCGCCTTTCGGCTGCGTGCTGCGCTGTGTCGAGTGCCCGCCAGTGGGCGGCGACACGATGTGGGCCAACATGGCGCTCGCCTACGAGCGGCTGCCCGAGCACGTGAAGACGCAGATCGCCGGCTTGCGTGCGCGCCACAGCATCGAGGCAACCTTCGGCGCCGCGATGCCCGAGGCGCAGCGCCTTGCCCTGAAGGCACGCTTCCCCGATGCCGAGCACCCGGTGGTGCGCACGCACCCGGAAACGGGCGAGAAGATCCTCTTCGTCAACGCCTTCACCACGCACTTCACCAACTTCCACAGCGCCGCCAACGTGCGCGTCGGGCAGGACTATGCCCCGGGTGCCGCGCAGCTGCTGCAGCACCTGATCAGCCAGGCGTTCATCCCCGAGTACCAGGTGCGCTGGCGCTGGAAGCCGAACTCGATCGCGATCTGGGACAACCGCTCGACCCAGCACTACGCGGTGATGGACTACCCGCCCTGTCATCGAAAGATGGAACGCGCCGGCATCGTCGGCGACAAGCCCTACTGACCTCTGCCAACCAAGGACGCCATACACCATGAACTTCCTCGACGGATCGCTGTTCCCCGAGAACCAGGACAAGCTCGTCATCACCGTCGCCCCCTACGGGCCCGAATGGATGCCATCGGACTTCCCGGAGGACATCCCGGTGAAGATGGACGAGCAGATTCAAAAGGCGGTCGACTGCTACAACGCCGGCGCCACGGTGCTGCACCTGCATGTTCGAGAGCTCGACGGCAAGGGCAGCAAGCGCCTGTCCAAATTCAACGAGCTGATCGCCGGCATTCGCGCCCGCGTGCCGGATCTGGTGATCCAGGTCGGCGGCTCGATCTCGTTCGCGCCCGAGGGCGACGGCGAAGTCGCCAAGTGGCTGTCCGACGACACGCGCCACATGCTGGCCGATCTGCAGCCCAGGCCCGATCAGGTGACGATCGCGATCAACACCAACCAGATGAACGTGGTCGAGCAGATGTGCGAGGCCGACATCGCCGGCACCACGCTCGGCTCGCCCGACGGCTATCGGGCCTACCGCGAGATGACCATTCCCGCCGGCCCGGCGTGGGTCGAGGAGCACATCAGGCGCTTGTCGGCCAACGGCATCCAGACGCATTTCCAGCTCGCCAACATCACTCAGCTCGAAACGGTCGAGCGCATGATGCGCCGCGGCGTGTGCAATGTGCCGCTCATCCTCACCTGGGTGGCGATCGGCGGCGGATTCGACGCACCCAACCTCTACAACCTGGCGAACTTCGTGCGCGCCGTGCCCGATGGCGCGGTCCTGACGCTGGAGACGTCCATGCTCAACGTGCTGCCGGTCAACTTGATGGCGATCGCGATGGGCCTGCATGTGCGCTGCGGTATCGAGGACAACATCTGGACCCAGGACCGCAAGGCCAAGATGGGCAGCGTGCGACAGGTCGAGCAACTGGTGCGCATCAGCCGCGAGTGCTGCCGCGAGGTGGCGGACGCGAAGGAGGCGCGCCGCATCTACCGCATCGGCGAGTTCTACGAGAGCACCGACGAGACGCTCGCGAAGAACGGCTTCGCGCCGAACCGCCGCTTCGGGCAGCGCGGGTTCCTGCAGCACGTATGACGATGCCGCGGCCGACGGTTCTCATCGTTCCGGGCCTGCGCGACGCGGTGCCAGAGCACTGGCAGACGCTGCTGCAGGCAAGGCTCGAAGCCGCGCAGCACCCCGTACGCAGCGTACCGCCGATGGGACGCGACGACCTCGATTGCACGAAACGTGTCGATGCGATCGAGCGCGAAGCGCAGGCGATCGACGGCCCCATCGTGCTCGTCGCCCACAGCGGCGGCTGCGTGATGGTGGCGCACTGGGCACGGCGCACGCGCCGTGCCGTTCAAGGCGCGCTGCTGGCCACGCCGCCCGAGTTCGACCGGCCGATGCCGGCCGGCTACCCGACGCTGCAGGCCCTGACCACCGGCGGCTGGCTGCCGGTGCCGCGCGACCCGTTGCCGTTTCCGAGCATCGTCGCGGCCAGCCGCAACGACCCGCTCGCGCGCTTGCCGGGCGTGGCCGAACTGGCCAACGCCTGGGGCAGCCGCATCGTCGACCTGGGCGACGTCGGCCACCTGAATCCGGCCTCCGGCTTCGGACCCTGGCCGCGCGCCGAAGACTTCATCAACGAGCTGGCGGCCATGGGCTGACCGGCCAGAGGAGACAAGAATGGCTCATGCAATCCGCCTGCATCAAACCGGCGGCCCCGAGGTGTTGAAGCTCGAGCAGGTCGAGGTCGGCGAACCCGGCCCTGGACAGGCCCGCGTGCGGCACGCCTATGTCGCCGTCAATTTCATCGACATCTATTTCCGCACCGGTCAGTATCCGCTGGCCTTGCCGAACGGCCTCGGTTCCGACGCTGTCGGGGTGGTCGAGGCAGTGGGCGAAGGCGTCACCGACATGCGGCCCGGCGACCGCGTCGGCTACCTGCTCGGGCCGCAGGGTGCCTACAGCGACGTGCGACTGATGCCCGCAGACGTGCTGATCCCGCTGCCCGACGGCGTCTCCGACCGCGCCGCCTCGGCGCTGATGATGAAGGGCATGACGGCGCAATACCTGTTCCGTCAGGTCTACCCGCTCAAGGGCGGCGAGACCATCCTCTATCACGCGGCGGCCGGCGGTGTCGGCCTGATCGCCTGCCAGTGGGCCAAGGCGCTGGGCGTGCACATGATCGGCACCGTCAGCACCGATGAGAAGGCCGAGATCGCGAAGGCGAACGGTTGTGAACACGTGATCGTCACCTCGCGCGAGGACATCGCCCAGCGGGTGCGCGAGATCACCGACGGCAAGGGCGTGCCGGTGGTCTACGACTCGGTCGGCAAGGACACGTTGATGGCCTCGCTGAACAGCCTGCAGCCGCGCGGCACGCTGGTGAGCAATGGCACCAGCTCGGGTCCGGTGGTGATCGACACCACGCTGCTTGCCGTGAAGGGCTCGCTGTGGGTCACCCGCCCGGCGATGGTGCACTACGCAACACCGCGCGCGCACATGCTGGCCATGGCGAACGAGCTGTTCGACCTCGTGCTGACCGGCAAGATCAAGGCCGAACCGAGCCGGACCTTTTCGCTTGCCGACGCTGCCCAGGCACACCAGGCGCTCGAGTCGCGCCGCACCACGGGCGCGACCGTGCTGGTCCCCTGAGTCGAGACGAGAAAGGTCGCAACATGCACGCGCCACTCACCGCATCGGCCCGCGATGGCTATCTCTTCGGTCCGCGCCAGGCCTGGTTCGCGTTCGCGATGACGCTCGCCCTGATGATGTTCGACTACGTCGACCGCCAGGTCATCGTCTCGCTGTTTCCCCACATGAAGGCCGACTGGGGCCTGTCGGACAAGCAACTCGGCGCGCTGGTGTCGGTGGTGTCCGTGACGGTGGCCCTGGGCGCTCTGCCGGTGGCGCTTGTCGCCGACCGCGCCAGCCGCGTGCGCAGCATCGTCGCGATGGCCACGGTATGGAGCCTGGCGACCATCTCATGCATGTTCACGCGCGGCTATGGCCAGCTGCTGGGCGCGCGCTCGCTGGTCGGCCTGGGCGAAGCCGGCTACGGGTCGGTGGGGGCGGCGCTGATCGCAAGCCACTTCCCCTCTCGCATGCGCGGCGCGGTGCTCGCGGGCTTCTTCGCCTCGGCCTCCGTGGGCTCGGTGCTTGGCGTGATGCTCGGCGGCGTGATCGCTGCGCATTGGGGCTGGCAGGCGGCCTTCGGCGTGGTCGGCGTGCCGGGACTCGTGCTTGCGCTGCTGTATTCGAGGGTGCGCGACTACCACACCGTGGCGCTGACACCGACGCTCGACCGTGCCTCGCGCTCGACCCTCAGCGCCGTGCGCTTCATCGCGCGGGCACTGGTGCGCTCGCCCACGATGCTGTGGGTCTGCGTGGGCGGCGCGGCGCAACTCGTCGTCGTCTCGGCGATCTGGTCGTGGCTGCCGAGCTTCCTCAATCGCACGCACGGCGAGACGCCGCAGCATGCGGCCCTGCTGGCAGCGCTGGTCGTGCTCGCCGGTGCGCTGGGCAGCGTGTTCTGGGGGTCGATCGTCGATCGCGCGGGACGCCGCCGCGCACGAGGCAAGCTGCACGCGATGGGCGCGATGTGCATCGTGGCCGCCGCCGTCTTCGCCCTCGCGTTCGGCGCGCCGCTCGCCGGTATGGCGATCGCCGCGCGAACGCAGCTCGCCCTGATCGCGTTCGGCGGGTTCATCGCGACCTGCACGGTGGGACCGGTGTCGGCCATCGTGATCGATGTGATCCATCCCGGGATGCGGGCCACCGGCTCCGCGGTGCTCGCACTGTTCCAGAACCTGTTCGGCCTGGCCGCGGGGCCCTTCATCGCCGGCGTGCTGTCCGATGCCTGGGGCCTGGGCGCGGCGCTGGCGGTCATGCCCGCCTTCGGGCTGCTCGCCGTCCTCGCGTTCGCGCGGGCTGCGCGCACCTACGAGGCCGACGTCGAGCGCGCGGCGCATCCCCTCGAACCCGAGACAGTCGCGATGACGCCTGTCCCCTCGACCTGATCTGACGCATCGGGCATTGGAGAACTGCCATGAATGGACTGATGATGAAGCAGCCGCTGCTGATCTCGACGCTGCTGGTACACGCCGAGCGCCACCACGGCGACCAGGAGGTCGTCTCGCGGCGAGTGGAGGGCGACGTCCACCGCACCACTTACTTCGAGCTCGCGCAGCGCGCGCGCCGCATGGCCAACGCACTGGCCGCCCGCGGCATCGGGCTTGGCGACCGAGTCGCAACGCTGGCCTGGAACGGCTACCGCCACATGGAGCTGTACTACGCGGTGTCCGGCTCCGGTGCGGTGCTGCATACGCTCAACCCGCGCCTGCATCCGGACCAGGTGGTCTGGATCGCCGACCATGCCGAGGACCAGGTGCTGTTCTTCGATCTGACTTTTCTGCCCCTGGTGGAGTCGATCTGCGATCGCGTGGGCACGATCAAGGCCTTCGTCGCGATGACTGACCGCGCCCACATGCCGGCGAACTCCAAGGTGCCGGGACTGCTCTGCTATGAAGACCTGATCGACGCGCACGACGACCGGTTCGAGTGGCCAGCCTTCGACGAAAACAGCGCCTCGTCGCTGTGCTACACGTCGGGCACGACCGGGCATCCCAAGGGCGCGCTGTACAGCCACCGATCGACGCTGCTGCACACCTTCGCCGCGGCCCTGCCCGACGCGCTGAACTGCAGCGCGCGCGACACCATCCTGCCGGTCGTGCCGATGTTCCATGTCAATGCGTGGGGGCTGCCCTACGCGGCGTGCATGGTCGGGGCCAAGCTGGTGTTCCCGGGGCCGTTCCTCGATGGAAAGTCGCTTCACGACCTGTTCGAAAGGGAAGGCGTGACCGTGTCGGCCGGCGTTCCCACCGTCTGGCAGGGGCTGCTCACGCACGTCGAGGCCAACGAGCTGAAGTTCAGCACCATGCGGCGCACCATCATCGGCGGCTCGGCCTGCCCGCCAGCGATGATGCGCGCCTTCCAGGAACGCTACGACGTGCAGGTGCTGCACGCCTGGGGCATGACCGAGCTCAGCCCGCTTGGCACGGCCTGCGTGCTCAAGGGTCATCAGCTCGACCTGCCGGAGGTCGAACGCTACGCGGTCCAGGCCAAGCAGGGCCGCGCGGTGTTCGGCGTCGACATGAAGATCGTCGGCGACGACGGGCGCGAGCTGCCGTGGGACGGCAGGACCAGCGGCGAATTGCTCGTGCGCGGGCCCTGGGTCGTGGACAGCTACTTCAAGGGCGCAGGCGGCGATCCGCTCATCGACGGATGGTTTCCGACCGGCGACGTGGCGACCATCGACGCCGACGGCTTCATGCAGATCACCGACCGCGCGAAGGATGTCATCAAGTCCGGTGGCGAATGGATCGGCTCGATCGATCTCGAGAACATCGCGATGTCGCATCCAGCGGTCGCGATGGCCGCGTGCATCGCCGCCCATCACCCGAAGTGGGACGAGCGTCCGTTGCTGGTGGTCGTGAGGAAGCCCGGCGCCGAGCTGACGCGCGACGAATTGCTGGCGTTCTACGAGGGCAAGATCGCCAAGTGGTGGACACCCGACGACGTGGTCTTCATCGACGCGATCCCGCTCGGCGCCACCGGCAAGATGCTCAAGCTCAAGCTGCGCGAGCAGTTCAAGCACCATCGGCTGCCCGGCACGTGACCGTGCAGGCCCAGTTCAACACGACGTACCGGTCCATGCGAAGCACTCTCGGCGCGCATACTCGCGCCGGCGAGGCTTCTCGGGGCCGCATGAATTTCTCGGACTCAAGGAAAATCGCATGCAATGCAATCACGTGACCCGCCGCGCGCTGCTCGCCGCCGGCGCTTCGCTCTTCGTCGCCCCGCTCGCCCATGCGCAGGCAGCCGCGAAGTGGCCGCAGAAGAGCGTGCGACTCGTTGTCGCAGGACCGGCTGGCGGATCGGCAGACATGATCGCGCGGGTGCTCTCGGAAGCCCTTGCGCGCGAGACCGGTCGGACCGTGCTCGTTGAGCCGAAGCCGGGTGCAGGCGGGGTGATTGCAGTCAACGAGCTGTCGAAGGCGCCGCGAGACGGGCTCACGCTGCTGGTGGGCGTGAACTCCCTGGTGAGCGAGATCCCGCACATCATCAAGCTGCCCGTGGACATGGCGGCCCAGATCGCACCCTTGGCCGAGCTCGCGCGAGGCGGTCTCGTGATGGTCGGCACGCCGTCACTGCCCGCGAAGTCACTGGCCGAGGTGATCGCATGGGCCAAGGCGAACCCGGGAAAGGTCAATTACGCCTCCTACAGCGCCGGCACGCTGTCGCATGTGATGGGACTACAGCTGAACAAGGCGGCCGGAATCCAGATGACGCACGTCGGCTACAAGGGCTCGACGCCGGCGCTTGCCGACGTCATGGGCGGGCATGTGCCTCTGATGTTTGATGGCATGGCGACCTCGCTTCCCCTGATCAAAAGCGGTCAGCTCAAGGCCTTCGCGGTCAGCACGCCGAAGCGATCGCCACTGCTGCCCAACGTGCCGACTTTCACTGAACTGGGCTATCCGCAGCTCGAGGCGGTGGCCTGGATGGGCTTGTGGTGCAAGCCCGACGTGCCCGCCGCAGTGCAGACGCAAATTCGCGATGCGACGCTGAAGGTGCTGACCGAGCCGGCAATGCGCGCGCGACTTCAGGAACTCGGCTTCGAGCCCGGCCAGGCGCGCACGCCGCAAGCGCTGTCGAAGTCGCTGCGGGAAGACTACGACAGAGTGGGTGCGGTGCTGAAGTCCATCGACTTCAAGCCCGAGTGAGGGACGACCGATGGCACTGCTCGATGTCCCGTCCGAATGGGTCCACGGCGTCCTTCGGACAGGTCCCGGGATGCTCGCCGCGGCAGCGAAATCGCTGCCCCGGCTGCAGGGGCGCTACCTGCAGCAGCAGGCATTGTGGACACGCGCCTTCATCGGCTGGCCGAGCCCCGCCGGCGAACCGGTCACCGCGCCGGATCCGGGCGACCGGCGTTTCCAGGGCAACCACTGGCGCGACAACGCCCTGTACGCCTCGCTGATGCAGGCATACCTGCTCAACGCACGACTGCTTGTCGATGCAGCGGAAGAAGCCGACCTTGATGCCGACACGAAGCACCGCGTGCGCTTCTTCACCGGGCAGCTGGTCGACGCGCTCTGTCCAGCCAACTTCGCAGCCACCAATCCCGACGCCCTGAAGTTTGCGTGGGAGAGCCGGGGCGAGAGCCTGGCCTCGCGCTGCACGAAGCCTGCCGCGACCAGCGCCGGCATCACGTCGGGCTCGCCGGTGGCGGGGAGCACGCTGTCGAGTTCCGCTTCGGTCAGCGCGTCGTGGATGAGCAAGGCCTGCAAGGCCAGCAGCGACCGGTCCTCGTGCCCGGGCGGCAGGTTGCCGTCGTCGATGTCGGCGACCCAGACCGTGCGGAAATCGTCGGCCGTTGCCCGAAGCGCGCGTTCGGGCAGGTCGTCGGATGCGGTCTTGACGCTCAGGCTGGCCCGCCACAGATGTGCGGCAGCCCACGGGATGCCCAGGCTGCGGGCGGCCAGTTGTTGCAGATGGCCGCTCTGGAGCGCGCCGCTTTCGTCGGTCTCGAGCACGTCCTGGCCCGAGTTCGTCAGGCGGAAGGTCAGCGGCCGTCCGGCGTCGTCGACCGCATGTTCGGCGAACCATGCCTTCAGGCGCAGGGCGTCGCATGCGTCCAGCGTCAGCGGCCGGGGTAGCAGCGCATCGGCGCCCACCGCCTTGACCAGGTAGCGCCAGGCCCAGCTGTTGCAGCCGATCAGGCATCGACGCTCGAGCACCGCCAGCCGCGCCAGCAGCGAGCGCAGCATCTGCAGCCCGTTGCGTTGGCGTACGAACCATTGCTCGAGCCGAGGAATCACGAGCAGGCCGGCACCGTCCAGGTCCGGCGCGGCGGCCCTTCGATCGGCGATCAATTCGTGGCGCTGGGGCGACGCCAGTAGCTGATGCCCGGCATCGCGGGCCCAGTCTCCGACAATCCCGGTTTCGTCGCACGGCGGGAGCACCAGCAGCGTCAGCCACGAATCGGAGGGCTGCCGGCCGGAGCCATCGCCGAACCGCTCGTCCAGCGCTTCGCGCAGGAGATCGGCGGAGGGTCGGGTCAACTCGTCGAGTCCCTGCAGCGAGGCGCGTTCGAGCCCGTCGGGCTGGAGCAGCGGATCCTCGCTGGTTCTGGCCAGCTTCTTCCTGACCCGCGTCAGTGCCTTTCGGATGACGCGCTCGGTCGGCATCGATGGCGCCTCGTAATCGCGAGCGAAGCAGCGCCCGGAGCTACTTCAGCGCCGAACTGCAGCACTACTGTGCCGACAAGGCACAGATGGTGTTCCGTCCGATGCATTGCGCGCGAGGCGGCGGCGGCTGATGCTGGCTCCAGCGAAATTGCAGCCTGGATGCCCATGACCACTTCCATCCGGAGGCCGGACGCGCTCGACGGCGTCACGGTCATCGACTTCACCATCGTCATGTCCGGTCCGATGTGTACGCGGCTGATGGCCGACGCGGGCGCCAGCGTGATCAAGATCGAGCCGCCGGAAGGCGATGTCGTGCGCCAGCGCCCGCCCCAGCGCGGCGGGATAAGCACGTATTACGCCTCGATGAACTGCGGCAAGCGCAGCGTCGTGCTGGACCTGCGCACGAACGAGGGACGACGCCTCGCGCAACAGTTGGCCGCACGCGTCGACGTCGTGGTCGAGAACTTCCGCCCTGGCGTGATGCGGCGCCTGGGCCTCGACTACGACACGCTTGCCAAGGACAACCCACGGCTCGTGTACGCCTCGATCTCGGGCTTCGGCCAGACCGGCCCGCGGGCGCAGGCGCCAGCCTACGCGCCGGTGATCCACGCCACGTCGGGCTATGAACTGGCCTACAACGAGTACCAGCGCGGCACCGCGCGGCCGGCCAACAACGGCATCTTTCTGGCCGACGTGCTGGGCGCCACGCACGCCTTCGGCGCCATCCAGATGGCCCTGTACGAGCGCGAGAAGAGCGGGCTGGGCCAGCACATCGACGTCTCCCTGATGGATTCGGTGCTGGGCATGCTGATCTACGAAGTCCAGGCCGCGCAGTTTCCGCCGGAGCGACCGCGCCAGGTCTACGAGCCAGTGCGTGCGAGCGATGGCTTCGTGATGGTGGCCGCGGTCACACAGAAGAACCTGGAGGTGTTGTTCGACGTGATCGGCTTTCCGGCAGGCAAGACCGACCCGCGCTTCGCCACGGTCGCGACCAAGGAAGCCAACTGGCCGGCACTGCTCGAATTGATCGAGCGCTGGACCTCGCAGCGCAGCGGCGCCGAATGCGAAGCCCTGTTGATGAAAGCCGGCGTGCCGTGCGCGCGCTACCGCACGGTCGGCGAGACCATGACCGACCCCCAATTGGCCGAGCGCGGCACGCTGAGCGAACTGGGCGAAGGTGGCGAGACGTTCAAGGTCGTCAACGCGCCGTACCGGCTGTCGGCCACCCCCAGCGTGGCCCGGCCACTGCTGGCCGACTTGGGGGAGCACAGCTGCGAGGTGCTGCGTGAAATGCTGGGCCTGACTGAAGGACAGATCGCCGAACTGCGCGCGCTCGGTATCTTGGGGGAGGTTCAACCATGACCGGCTCGATTGACCGCAGCATGCTCCCGGGCGATGAGGAACGCGCCCTGCTGCGAGAGTCCGTTCGCGGCTTCCTGGAAGTGAACTGGCCTGCGGCCACCGCCGTCGAGCAAGCGCGCGATGCCGCTGCAGTTGACGCACTGTGGAAGAAGCTGGCCGCCCAGGGCTTGGCCGGTCTCGGCAGTCAAGCCGAGGAAGGTGGACTGCGCGAACTGGCCGTCGTGATGGAGGAGCTGGGACGCGCGGCCGCGCCCGCCGGCCAGATGGGCGCCGGGCTGGCGAACCTCGCGTTCACGTCGATCGCCGCGACAGATCGCCACGCCGCCGCCCTGCTCCACCGTCTCCACGGTGGCCACGCCCAAGTATCCATCTCGTTCGGTGAGCTCGATCCCGATGCCAGTTCCAGCAGCGGCTTGTCGTGGCAAGGTGCCGCGCTCGAAGGCCTGCTGCGCTTCGTCGACGGCGCCGCATGTGCGACAGACCTGCTCGTGGCCACGCCGGATGGTCTTGTCCGCGTGGACCTGCGTCACCCTCACGTCAGTGTGTCGCCTACCCGCGCCCTCGGAGGCGATGGCTGGGCGCAGGTGGAGCTGCGCTGCGTGCCGGCCGAACTGATCGCCCTGCCCGAGTCGCTGATCGACGAGCTGAAGTCGATGTTCGGGCTGCTGCTGCTGTCACGCAGCCACGGCGCCGCACGGCGAGCCTTCGAGCTGGTCGTCGAATACGCAAAGGAGCGGCGCCAGTTCGGGCAGGCAATCGGCAGCTTCCAGGCCATACAACACAAACTCGCCAACAACCTGATAGCGCTGGAAGGGGTGCGCCTCACTGTCGAGCATGCGGCGCAGGCGCGCGACTTCGGGTTGCCCGACTGGCGCTACTTCGCGCAAGCCGCGATCGCCTTCGGCGTCCCGGCCCTGCGGCAGGTTGCACTGGAGACGCAGCATGCCTTCGGCGCCATCGGCTTTGCCGAGGAACATGAAGCGCCGCGGCATTTTCGGCGAGTCCATCTCGACACGCTGGTCCTCGGCGGCGCGAGGCCGGCACGCGAAGGCCTTGCCGCAAGCCTGCTGGACAGGCCCGATGCCCGATTGCCCGAGTACGACCTGGGCACCGACGGCAATGCGTTTCGCAAGGAGGTGCGTGCCTGGCTGGCACAGCACTGGTCCGGCGCACGCAAGGCCGCGTTCGACGCCAAGCCGTTCCATGACCGGGAGTTCGATGCGTCGTTCGCGCTGGACCTGGGCAAGACCGGCTGGCTTGGCCTCAACTGGCCACACGAGTTCGGTGGCCAGGCGCGCTCGCCGATGGAGCAGTTGGCTTTCATGGAGGTCATGGAACGAGCCGAGGCGCCGCGCGTCGGCGCCTCGGTACAGGCCAATGCACTCATCATGCACGGCACGCCCGAACAGCGCGCGCGCTACCTGCCCGAGATCCTGCGCGGCGAGGTGATGTACGGCATGGGCTACAGCGAGCCCGACAGCGGCTCGGATCTGGCCTCGCTGCGGACCAGCGCGGTGCGCGACGGCGACGGATGGGTCATCAACGGCCAGAAGATCTGGACCACCACATGGTGGGGCAAGTACATGTTCCTGGCGGCTCGCACCGACCGCGATGCCAAGCCGCCGCATGCGGGCGTCTCGATGTTCATCGTGCCCATGGACACGCCGGGCATCGACATCAAGCCGGCCACCACGATGTACGACGGCAGCTTCGCGAACATCTTCTACGACGACGTGCGCATCCCGGCGGACGCCATCGTCGGGCCTGTGAACGGCGGCTGGAAGGTGCTCACCGATGCGCTGGCCAATGAGCGCGGCCAGGTGGGCGGCGGCATCGTGCTCAAGGTGGCGCACGGCTTCGATTTGTTGTGTCGTGAGATCCGCGCCGCCCCCGTGCGGCGCGACGATCCGCTCGTGCGCGATCGCATCGCTCAGCTCGCCGCCGAGATCGAGGTCGGACGCCGGCTGATGATCCACTGCGCCGAGCTGGCCACCAGCGGCACCACGCCGCCAGCGACGGCCGCGATCAGCAAGGTCTTCTCCGGCGAGCTGATGGAGCGCTACGGCGAAACGGCACTGGAGTTGCTGGGCCCGATCGCAGCCTTGTCGCAGGACGCTCCCGGCGCAATCGCCAGCGGCCGCTTCGAGCAGCAGCTCAGGCACTCGCTGATGTGGGTGATCAGCATCGGCACGAACGAGATCCAACGCAGCCTGATCGCTCAGCGTGGGCTGGGGCTGCCGCGCTGAGCGGCGCCGGGGCACGGTCTCTCCACAAAAAAACCCCGGCATGCCGGGGGTACGTCTTCATCGGCGGCAAAGAAGGCGTGACGCGGCCGTCGGTTCACGCCTGGCCGAACTTCGGCCGGCGCTTCTCCTTGAACGCACGCGTCGCTTCCTTGTGGTCGGCCGTCTCGAAGGTCACTTGCTCGAGCGCCATCGACGCCTCCATCAGGTGGTTGACGCGATCCTTCACCACCTGGTTGATCGACAGCTTGGTCCAGCGAATGGCCCAGGCGGGCCCGTGCGCGAGCTCGACGGCGATCTCGCGTGCGCGGGACAGCACCTCGGCCTTGGCCACGCAATGATTCACGAGCCCGATTCGGTCGGCCTCGCGGCCCTTGAGAATCGTGCCACGCATGAGGAACTCCTTGGCCTTGTTCACGCCCAGCAGCAACGGCCAGATCACCGTCCCGCCGTCGCCGGCGACGAGACCGACGCGGCTGACATGCGTGTCGCCGATGCGTGCGTCCTCGGCGATCACGCTCACGTCGCACAGCAGCGCGATCGTCGCGGCCAGGCCAATGCAATCGCCCTGGATGGCGCACACGATCGGCTTGTCCAATTCGAGCAGGCGATTCACGAGCCGGCGGCTGATCATGGGATCGTGCACCTCGCCCTCCTCGAGCACGTCTCCGCCGGGCCGGTCGGACATGGCCTTGACGTCACCTCCCACGCTGAAGAAGTCGCCTGCGCCGGTCAGGAGCACGGCGCTGACCTTCGGGTCATCGGCGAGATCGTCCCAGATGGTCCGCAGCTCACGGATGAGGCGCTGGTTGATGGCATTGCGCGCTTCGGGGCGGTTGAGGGTCACCGTGGCAACCTGGTCGACCACCTCGATGCGGAGGTCCTTGTAGCGTTCGTATCGGGACATGGCAGTTTGTGGCGTGAGTGCCGTGGAAGTGAATCGGCAGGGTTCAGTTGGAACTGATGCGGTTCTCGCGGATGACCGGCGCCCAACGCTCGTCCTCGGCGGCGGTCATGTCCGCCAGCTTTTGCGCAGACGCCGTCTTGGGAATCAGGCCGAAGCTCGTGAATCGCTTCTGCACTTCAGGCTCCTGCAGCGCCCTGGAAAAGGCGCTGTTCAGCTTGGCCACGACATCGGCCGGCATCCCGGCGGGTCCGACGATGGCGAACCAGCTCTCCGCGTTGTAGCCGGGCAGTACCGTATTGATGGGCGGCGCGCCGGGCTCCAGGGGCGACGGTTCAGATGAACCCACCCCCAACAGCTTCAGGCGATTGTTCGCGATGTAGTCGTTCATCGTGCCCGAGGGCGTGGTGATCAGCAGCTGCACCTCGCCGGCCAGTACGGCATTGGTGCTCGGCGCCTGACCTTTGTAGGGGACGTGGGTCATCTTCAGGCCGGCCTTGTTGGCGAACAACGCCGAGGCCAGATGACCGAAGGAACCGACGCCAGCGGTGGCATAGGCCACCGGATGGGTCTTGCCGTAGTCGATGAATCCACGCAAGTCGTTGACGGGCAACGAGGCCGGCACGACAGCCACCATCGGGGCAACGGCGATGAGGGCCACCGGGGTGAAATCCTTCGTGCCGCTGTAGTTGGCATCCTTGACAACGTGCGGAACCACCGCCAGGTTGCCGTTGTTGACGAAGAACAGGGTGTAGCCATCGGGCTTCGAATGGATGACGTCGCGCGCAGCCAGCACACCGGAGGCGCCGGGCTTGTTGTCGACGAGGATGGTCTGTCCCAGCGCCTTCTGCAGCGGCTCCTGAAGGACGCGGGCCATTGCATCGGTGGTGCCGCCCGCCGAATACGGCACCACGATCCGGATGAGCTTGTCGGGGTAGGCGTCGGCTGCGGCCAGACGAGGCAGCGCGAGGGCGGTCAGCGTCGCGATGGCAAGAATCTTCTTCATGCGTGTCTCCTTTTCTGAATGGGTGAGCGAGAAATTCCTTGTGCGCCGGCCGGCTGTCGTGAGGGCCGCCGTCGGCGCGCTCAGGCGAGCAATTGCTTGGCAATCACCACGCGCTGGATCTGGTTGGTGCCCTCGAAGATCTGCGCGAGCTTGGCGTCGCGCATCATGCGTTCGACGGGATAGTCCTTCGTGTAGCCGTAGCCGCCGAAGACCTGCACCGCATCGGTGGTGACCTTCATCGCCATGTCGCTGCCAAAGCACTTGGCCATGCTGGCCAGGACATTCAGGCGATCCCATTCTCCGGCGTCGCCCGCGCGCGCACACTCATAGACGAGCGCACGCGCAGCTTCGATGTTGATCGCCATGTCGGCGAGCATGAACTGGATGCCCTGGAATTCGGCGATCGTGCGCTTGAACTGCCGACGCTCCTTGGCGTATTCGACACAAGCATCGAGCGCGCCTTGCGCCAGCCCGACGCATTGCGCGCCGATGGTCGGCCGGTTCAGATCCAGCGCCCGCATCGAAGCTTTGAAGCCCTTGCCTTCCTCGCCGATGAGGTTCTCGAGCGGCACGCGAACGTTGTCGAGGAAGATCGGCGTATTGGGTGCCCCGCGCCAGCCCATCTTGCGTTCGTGTCGGCCGAAGGTGACGCCCTTCATTCTCTTGGGCTCGACGATGAACGCGCTGATACCGTCGGCGCCCGAGTTGCCGTCGGTGCGCGCCATGACCACGATGTAGTCGGCCACGCAGCCGTAGCTGCACCACTGCTTGCGCCCGTTGAGCACATAGGAGTCGCCATCGCGCACGGCGCGGGTGTTCATCGCTCCCACGTCGGAGCCGGCTTGTGGCTCGGAGATTGCGATTGCAGTGACCACGCCGCCGCGCGCCACGACCGGCAGGAAGCGCTGGCGCTGCTCCTCGGTGCCGAAATGCAGCAGCGGCATGATGAACATCGTGTTCAGGCCCGCGATCGAACCTGCAGCCGCCGATGCGCGCGAGATCTCCTCGCGGGCGATGCACATCATCGTCAGGTTGCCGTCCGGGCCGCCGTAGCGCTCGGGAATCCACAGCTGCATCAGGCCCATATCGCCATACAGCTTCACGAGTTCTTCGGGAAAGCGATCGGTGTCGTCGATCTCCGCGGCGATGGGGGCGACATGGCGGGCCACCATGCGTCGGATGCTGTCGCGAAAGGCGACCTGTTCTTCCGTGAAATTCATGTGTGCGGTTTCCACTGTGTCGATGCGTTGGGCAAGGCTAGTGCGTGAAGACCTCGCCACCAACCTCCTGCAAGGCACAGCATCTGTGCCACAGCGGCACGACTGCTCGACGCTTGGCCGAGGCAAGATCGCCGCAATGCATGCCCCCGACACGCCCCGACTTTCCCGCGCCCTCGAAGGCCTGCGGGTGCTCGACTTCTCGATCATGATGGCCGGTCCATACTGCGCGCGGATGCTGGCCGACCTGGGCGCGGAGGTCATCAAGATCGAGCCGCCCGAAGGCGACGACATGCGCCTGCGGGCGCCGTTGCGCGATGGCGCCAGCGCCTATTTCGGCCAGCTCAATGCCGGCAAGCGCAGCCTGGCGCTGGACCTCAAGCACCCAGGGGCGATCACGCTCGTGAAGGAACTGGCCTCGCAGGCCGATGTCATCATCGAGAACTTCCGGCCGGGGGTCATGGACCGACTGGGCATCGGCCCCGAAGCCTTGCGTGCGATCAATCCGCGACTCGTCTACTGCGCGATCTCCGGCTATGGCCAGAGTGGCCCGGCGGCCGGCCGCGCGGCCTACGCAATGATCGTTCACGCGGCCAGCGGCTTCGATCGCACGCTGATGCGCTACGCCGGCGACCGCGACCGGCCGGCGCATGGCGCGGTCTTCGTGGCGGACGTGCTCGGCGCGATCTTCGCCTTCGGCGCGATCCAGGCCGCACTGGTCCAGCGGGCACGCACGGGAGAAGGCCAGGTGGTCGATGTCGCGCTGATGGACTGCATGCTGAACCTGCTCGTGTACGAGCTGCAAGAGGCACAGTTCCCCGTGGACACGCCGCGGCCGACCTACGGGCCCTTGCGTGCATCGGACGGCGACCTGCTCGTGGCACCGATCACGCCGCGCAACTTCGCCGCACTGCGCGAGGTGACCGGGCTGGCGGCCTTGCGCGAAGATCCTCGCTTCGCCACCCTGCCCGGCCGCAATGCGAACTGGCGCGCCATGATGGCCGTGCTCGAGACCTGGACGCGCGAGCGCACGGTGGCGCAATGCGTGCAGGCGCTGGAGGCGGCCGGCGTGCCTTGCGCGTCCTACCAGGATCCCGGCGACGCGCTCCACGATCCGCACCTGCGCGCGCGTGGATTGTTCGCATCGGTTGTGGACTCGGCAGGCGCGTTCACCGGGGTGAACCCGCCATGGCAGATGTCGGCCAGCGCGTCGCGGCTCGGAGAACACGTGCCTGCCGTCGGTGCCGACACGGACGCCATCTTGCGCGAGCACCTGAAGCTTTCACAGGCGCAGATTCGCAGCCTGGAAGAAGCCGGCGCCTTCGGGCAGCGGCCGGCCTGAACTGCGCGTTCGGTCGAACGCATGCGGGGATGTCCCCACCCTACTCGTCGACCCAGCGCACCACCTCGTCGAGCTTCGCACGGGTCGTCCTGAAAGCGTTGGCCGGATGGCCTGCATCTTCAAAGCCGAACGACAGCCCGCACACGACCTGGCGCTCGGCATCGATGCCGAGAAGGTCCTTGAGCAGCGGGCTGAAGTTGGCGAGTGCGGCCTGCGCGATCGCTGCCACGCCATGGGCACGCATGGCGAGCATGAGCACCTGGACATAGCCTCCGATGTCGACCGCGCCGTACACCCCCAGCAGCGGATCGGACGTGATCACCGCCACATGCGGTGCACCGAAAAGGCGAAAGTTCTCCAGTGTCTGTCGCGCATACCCGGCCTTGTCGCCGCGCTCCACGCCCACGGCCTGGTAAAGCCGAAAGCCGCACTCGCGCCTTCGTTCGAGATAGGCACCGCGGTATTCGGCGGGAAACGCGATGTCGGGCTGCGCTTCGCGGCGTTGCTCCGCGGCGTCCACCAGGGCTCGACTCACCCGCTGTGCGGCCGCCCCCGATGCGATGGTGACCTGCCATGGCTGGGCGTTGCACCACGACGCGCAGCGTTGCGCAGTGGCCAGGATCCGCTCGATGACGGCCCGCTCCACGGGTTGCGGCAGGAACGCCCGGCAGCTGTGGCGCTCGTCGAGCAGCTTTTCGAGGGCATCGGGCTGGGAGTTGGAAGACATGCTCGCGGGTCCTGATCTTGGTCGAAGGCTGCGACGCGTCCTGCATGCCGCGTGCCGGGCTGCTTGATTCTGCTGGAAAGGCGCGCGCCTGTTTCGGGGCGAGATGTCCAGATTTCGGAACACGAGAACCTTGTCCTTAAACTAGAATCACGGTTCTGATTCTTATCAACGAAGGCGCGGATTCAACTGGGGTTACCACGCACTCCGTACCGACGAAATGGCCGGATCAAGCTGACCGACATGCAAGACACCATTGCCGCCCCCATGCGCTCTAAGGGGGGCACCGTCCAGAACGCGGTCGGCCTTGACGACCTCGCCGACTGGATCGCGCGCGGTCTCCTCCCGGAAATCATTCCTACCCGTCAGCAACGCAGTCTGCGCACCGCCATGGCGCTCATGGAGGCTTGCCGAGAGCTGTTGCTGCAGCGCGCGCTCGATGACCTGCCGATCGAGACGATCTGCGAAGCGGCGGGCACGACCGTGGGTGCGTTTTACGGGAGGTTCGAGAACAAGCACGCCTTCTTCATCACGATGCAGCGCGTGCAGGTGCTGCATTCGCAACAGGTGGTGGCCGAGTTCACGAGGCGGCACAAGTCCGAAGACGCCAGCCTCGATGACCTGTGCCACGAGATGGTGGTGCTGACCGTCGACAACTTTCGCTCGAACCTCGGCGTGCTCAGGGCCTCGCTTCAGCACACGCGCGAAGGGATGTGGAGGATCTTCAAGGAGTCGGGCGATCGTTATCGCGCCGCGCTGACGACGCAACTCGCGCCGCACCTCAGGCATCTCAAGCCCGCCGAACGCAGGCTGCGCGTGCGGTTCGCCTACCAGACCATCGCAGGCACACTGGTGCACGCCGCGTTGAATGACCCCGGCCCGCTGTCCATCGATGACGAACGACTGGTCGTGGAACTCGTGCGCGTAGCCCGGTCGTACCTCGCCGCGACGACATGAAGGCTCGATACTTTCGGACCGACGAGCGCATTCCGGTGCAAGGCACATGACCCTCTACGACAACATTCGCGAACTGGCCTTCTTTCTTCGCGTCTCGGAGGAAGAGAGCTTTTCGGCGGCGGCGAGGAGCCTCGACCTCGACCCGTCGACGATCAGCAAGGTCGTGCAGCGGCTGGAGAATCGGCTGGGCGTGCGGCTCTTTCATCGCACGTCGCGTGTGTTGCGGCTTACGCAGGAGGGCGAACGCTTCCTGTCGGCTGCGCAGAAGGTCATGCAGGCGCTCGAGGAGGCCGAGGAGTCGCTCAGCCCCTCGCTGGAGGCGGCCAGCGGGGTGCTTCGCATCGGGAGCACGCCGGCGTTCGCCCGCTTCTGGCTCGCACCGCTGATGCCCTCATTCTGCGAGAAGCACCCACAGCTTCGGGTCGAGTTCCTGTTGTCGGCGACGCCGCCGGACCTGTTCGAGCAGCAGATCGACGTGAGCTTTCAGAGCGGCGCGATCCCCGATTCCTCGCTGGTCGCCCGCCGCGTCGGCACGGTTCGCTGGCACCTGTATGCTGCCCCGTCGTACCTCGAGCGACACGGCACGCCGCGCACGATCGACGAACTGGCCGATCACCGCTGCCTGAATTTCCTGCCCGGCTCGTATCGCAGCCGCTGGCCGATGGTCGACGGCCAGGGCCGGCGCGATGTGACGCCGGATCCCGGCCCGGTGTCGGCCAACACCGGAGACGTGCTGTGCGCGCTGGCGGTGGCGGGCATGGGTGTGGCGCGGCTGGCCGAGTACCGCGTAGCGAACGATGCGCCGCCGGGCAGCCTGGTCACCGTACTCGACGAGCACCAGCCCGAAGGCGAGCCGATCTTTGCGGTCTATCCCAGCCGCCGCCACCTCAGCTTGCGCGTGCGCGCCTTGCTCGCACACCTGGGCGGGCAGACGCCCTCGCCCTGAGACCTTTCGGTTTGGCGGACAGTCCGGTGTCGGATTGCTCGCTCATCTTCACATGGCGACCCTGAGGATGCCCGCCTGACGTCCCGCCAATTTCTCAGCGCACCAATGACGCCTTTGCTCGGTGGTGTCGGCGCCTGCGGCCAGCAGGCCGTACGGACCCAGATCGAGAGCGCGCGCGCCGATCGGCGGCGACAACACGCTGCGTGTTGTTGCGAGCTGGCGCAAGAGCCGCGCCCGCAGGTCATCGCCGCCTAGAATGGGTCCGCGTGGGTTGCCCACACCCTACCAGCCCGAACCATGGATGCACAACCCACCGTACAGATCGACAACGAACGCGTCACCGTGACCGAATGGCGTTTCGCGCCGGGTGCGCGCACGGGCCATCATGTCCACGCGCTCGACTATGTCGTGGTCCCCGTGACGACAGGCACGCTGCGCCTGGTCGAGCCCGACGGCGAGCGCGATGTCCAGTTGACGGCCGGTGTCTCCTATGCCCGGCCGGCGGGCGTCTCGCACGACGTCATCAATGTCAACACGCACGAATTCCGCTTCGTCGAGATTGAGCTGAAGTAGCGCGGGGCGCCGAGGGCGTGGGCGCTGCGCTCACTGCCCGCGGCCGAGGAGCCGGTGGCGCACGTGGTCCGCCATCACCGCGAAGATCAGCAGCACGCCGAGCGCGACCATCTGCATGTACGACCCGACATTGATGAGGTCCATGCCGTTCTGCACCAGCCGGATGAAGATCGCGCCGAGCACCACGTTCTCCACGCGCGCGACGCCGCCGCGCAGGCTGACGCCGGCGATGACGCACGCAGCAATCGACTCCAGCGCGATGGTGGCGCCAAGGTTGGCCTCGCCGCTGTCGACGCGCGCCGTGAGCAGCAGGCCGCTGACGGCGGCCAGCAGCGCGCACAGCACGTAGGCCAGCATCAGGGTGCGCCGTGTGCTGATGCCCGACAGGGCCGCGGCCTTGGCGTTGCCGCCGATCGCGAGCAGATGCGTGCCGGTCGCCGTGCGGTTCATCAGGACGTACATCCCGATCACGGCGACACCCGTCACGAGCACGGGCACGGGCATGCCCAGCACGGTGCCGAAACCGAAGATGTTGCCGAAGGCGTCGGGAATGCCCGAGACGGGGACCCCGCCGGTCAGGGCCAGTGCAACGCCGAGCCCGATCGACTGGACGCCGAGCGTCATGATGAAGGGAGAGACCCGACCCAGCGCAATGCCCAGCCCGTTGACGACGCCGACTGCGGAGCCGGCGGCGATGCCGGCTCCGCAACCGGCCACCAATGCCCACGACACCGCCGCGCCGTCGGTCGCCATCGCGCTCATCACGGAGGCTGAGACGACCGAGGTCAGGGCCAGCACGGTACCGACCGAGAGGTCGAAGCCGCCGGTGGCCAGGGCCAGCATCTGACCCATCGACACGAGGATCAGGTAGACCGACTGGCGCAGCAGGTTGACGAGGTTCTGGGCCGTCAGGAACTGGTTCGACAGCGACGCGAACACGACGATGGCGATCACCAGCAGAAAGGGAAGCACGCCCACGCGAAGAAACAGCCTGAGCGGCCATTCGCACAGACGCTGGACGAAAGTCGGGCCGGTTGGCGTGGCGGTGTCGGATAGCACGCGGCTCATGCAGCGGTCTCGCTGGTACGTTGGAAGAAGAGTGACAGCAGGGCCGACTCGGTGATGGCGGCGCCCTGCAGCTCGCCACTGATGCGCCCGGCACACATCACGTAGGCGCGGTGCGCCAGGTGGAGCACCTCGGGCAGGTCGGAGGAGATGAGCACGACGCCCGCTCCTGCCTCGCACAGGTCCTTGATGAGCCGGTATAGCGCGCCGCGCGTGCCGACGTCGACACCGACGGTCGGTTCGTCGAACACATACAGTGCCGCGCCTTCGGTCAGGCCCTTGGCGAACAGCACCTTCTGCTGGTTGCCCCCGGACAGCAGGCCCACCGCCTTGGTCGCGTTGAGCGCCGAGAGCTCCACGCGCGCGCCCGCTTCGCGCGTCACGCGCTTGCGCTCGCCGACATTCAGCAGGCCGAATCGCCCGCGCAGCCGCGAACCGAGGATCGGCAACGAGATGTTGTCGTTGGACGAAAAGCCGAGTACCAGGCCCTCGCTCTTGCGGTCCGGCGGCAGGTAGAAGAAGCCGCGCCGCAACAGCCGCGCCGGCCCGACGCCGGTGATGTCCTGCCCCAGGAAGGTGGCCCGGCCACTGGTGATGCGGTCGAGCCCGTAGACGGCCCGAAGCAGCTCCGACTTGCCCGACCCGACGAGACCCGCCAAGCCGACGACTTCGCCACGGCGGACCGTGATGCTGGCGTCGCGCACGCCGCTGGCCGTGGTGATCCGGCTGAGTTGCAGCACGGTGTCGCCGGGCCGGGCCTCGATGTGCGGGTAGATCTGCTCGACCGCGCGGCCGGTCATCATCTCGATCAGGCGATCGTGCGACGTGCCATGCGCCGCGACCGTGGCGATCTTCCTGCCGTCACGCAGCACCGTGACGCGGTCGGCGATCTCGTCGATCTCCTGCATCCGGTGCGAGATGTACACGACGCCCACGCCGCGCGACTTCAGCCGCGCGATCAGCTCGAACAGACGCTGCGTCTCCTTGTCGGTGAGCGAGGCCGTGGGTTCGTCGAGAATCAACACCGCGGCCTGCGCACGCAGCCCCTTGGCGATCTCGACCATCTGTTGCTCGGCGCGCGTCAGGCGGTCCACGGTGCCGCGCGGGTCGATGTCGAACTGGAGGTCAGCCAACGCGCGCGCGGCGCCACGGACCATCGCCGCGCGATCGAGGAAGCCACCGCGCCGCGGCTCCTCGCCAAGGAACAGGTTCTCGGCGACGCTGAGCGTGGGCACCAGCGAGAACTCCTGGAACACCGCGCTGATGCCGTGCTGCCGTGCGTCGCGCACCGAGCGCAGCCGAACGGCGACGCCATTCAGCTCGATTGACCCGGCGCTCGGCTGGGCCACGCCCGCCAGCAGCGAGATCAGCGTGGACTTGCCGGCGCCATTCTCGCCGAACAGGACGTGCACCTCGCCGGGCTCGAGATCGAAGTCGACCCTGTCGAGCGCCAGCACGCCCGGGTACTGCTTGCTGAGCCCATGGGTCCGGATGAGAGGCATGCTGTGCGGCGACGGGCGCAACGTGCCCGCCGCCGGGAATCGCTTACTTGACGGAGAACACCGGCTTGAACGACGCCGGCGGCAGGATGTCGTCGAGCTTGACCTTGTCGATGTTCGCGTGGTCGACGACGAAGATCTTCGGGCCGACGTGCCTGATCACGTCCTTGCCCTCGAGCAGGCGAACGGCCTGGTCGATCGCGATGCGGCCCTGGATCACCATCGAGTCCGCTGGCGCGGCCAGGATGCGGCCGTTCTTGATGCCCTGGTAGACACCCGGCGTCATGTAGAAGGCCAGCAGGTGAACCTTCTTGTCGAGTCCGCGCGAGCGCACGATGCCCACCGCGGCTTCGGCCGTGACCGCCGTGCCGGCGATGTAGGTCAGGTCGGGATTGGCCTGGAGCACGTTCTCGACGAGCTTGGCCTGAACTTCCTTGCCGGTGTCGCCGTACTTGGGATCGAGCACGTTCACGGCGCTGCCCTTGACGGCGTCCATGAAGCCTTTGTTCGCGGCCTCGACCCAGGCTGCGCCGGCCGGTCCCGGAAACCAGCCGACCTTGACCGCCGGCGAGCCTGCCGGGTGCTTCTTGGCCAGGTACTCGCCGGTCGCCTGCCCCATCGTGTAGAACGATACCAGTGACTTGGCAGAGATATCGGGCGAGTTGATGCCGTTGACCAGGTCGATGACCGGGATCTTCTTGGCGGCCACCTCCTTGATGAGGTTGTTGAGACCGTCGCCGGAGATCGCGCCGATGACCACCGCGTTGGCGCCGCGCGCCACGCAGTCCTCGATCTGCGAGATCTGCTTGTTGAGATTGGTGTAGCCACCGGCCTCGACGAGCTGCATCTCGACCCCAAGACGCTTGGCCTCCTCGACGACGCCGTAGTCGACGCCCAGCCAGTAGGCGTCCTTCATGTGGGGAAAGGACACGCAGATCTGCCACTTCTTCGACGCCTTGGGCAGCGGCACGTACTTCACGTCGGACTTCGTGCCGTTGGCGTCGAACGGCGGCGTGGTCGACTCCGCGTCATAGGGGAACCAGGCTGCCATCGCGGCCGAACTGGCGAGACCGAACGTGCAAGTGAGAACGGCAAGTGTGGTTTTCTTCAGCAATGAGATGGACATGACGACTCCGGGTGGTTGATCCGTTGTTTGGGCGAGAAAACGTATGAGGTCGGCGCAGGGCGCGTGCCGTTCAGCTGCCAAGTTCGGCGCGCAGCTTGGTGAGGCGCGCCCTGTACTGCGCGCGGGCCGCCAGCGCGGCTGCCATGTCGACGGACACGAAGCGCGCCTTGTTGCCGGGCTGCATCTGGGCAATGCGGTCCATGTCGGCACTGATGACGGTGCAGATCATGGCGTAGCCGCCGCCGGAGACCGCGTCGCGGTGCAGGATGATCGGCTCGGTCCCGCTGGGCACCTGGACCGAGCCGTACGGGTAGCCTGCATCGACGATGTTCGATGGGTCGGAGCCCGCGCCGAACGGCTGCTGGCGCTCGATGAACTTGAGCGGGCGCCCGTTCTTGTAGCGATAGCCGATACGATCCGCCTCGGGAGCGACCGTCCAGGTGTCGGCGAAGAAGCTGTCCACGGCGCTGGTTTCGAGCCGGTGGTAGTAAAGCCCGGGCAGCACGCGCAGTTCGAGCTGCTTGGGTGCATGCACCTGCAACGCCTTGCTGATCGTGCGGCCCGGCACGGCTGCCGCCGGTGCCCGCCCGATCGGCAGCACGTCGCCGACAGCAAGCTTGCGCCCCTTGAAGCCGCCGAAGGCTCCGAGGCCGTAGGTGGATCGGCTGCCCAGCACGACGGGCACATCGATGCCTCCGCCCACCGCAATGTAGGCCCGCGCACCGCTCTTCATGTAGCCGAAGGCGAGCCTGTCTCCCGCACGCGCCGCATGGCAGGTGTGGCCCTGCATTGACTGGCCGTTGAGCTTGACGTCGAGTTCGGCGCCGGTGACCGCGAACACCGTGTCGGCGCGGAACACCAGTTCAGGTGCCAGCAGCGTGCACTCCAGCGCCGCCGCGCCTTCGTCGTTGCCGACGAGCCTGTTCGCCATTCGCAAAGCGTACTGGTCGAGCGCGCCGGACAGCGGGATGCCAAGGTGGTAGTAGCCTGGGCGGCCAAGGTCCTGGACGCTGGTGGCCAGCCCCGGCTTGACGACTTCGATGCTCATGTCTGACCTCTGCTCAATGGGACAGCTGCGCCAGCAGCGCAGCGTTGTAGGCAGCCGGATCGGCAAGGAACTCGGCGAGCGAGAACGAAACGGGGTGTATGCGCAGGTCGAAGGTGCCGGCCCCGACAGCGGCCACGTCGCGGTCGTACTCCTCGCGCGTGATCGGCTTCCACTTGACGATGTCGCCCGGGCGGAAGAACACCATCATGTCCTGCAGATAAGGCAGCTTCTGCTCGGGGTCGAAAATCGGCGCCGGCGTGATCCCGAACATCTGATAGCCGCCTGCCCCGCGCACCGAGTAGATGCAGCTGAAGCAGCCGCCGTGTCCGATCGTCAGCTTGGGCGTGTCGGTGCGCGGGCGCAGGTACTTGGGTACTTCCAGCTGATGCGGCCGGTCGACCATCTGGAACAGGAACGGCAGGCCCGCGACGAAACCCACCATGGAGACGAACCAGGGTGCGCTCGAATGCGCCTTCACGAAGGCCTCCACGCTCGGATGGCCGTTGATGCGGGCGGCGTACTCGAGGTCGGTACTGTCCGGGTCCTGGTGCCGGTCGCGAAAGCGCATCAGCGTCTCGTGCGTCCATGGGTCGTTGTAGAGCACCGGGATCTCGACGATGCGGGTCTGCAGCTCGAGCGACGCGCCGCCGACACGGCCTTCGATGTCGCGCAGCAGAGCCATCATCGCGTCCGGCGCGATGACGTCGGGATCGAATCGCACCAGGTACGATGCGTTGGCCGGGCAGATTTCGGTGACACCGGGAACCTGGCGCCGTTGCAGCTCGCCGGTGATCGCCATGCCCTTGAAGAAGGCAGGCAGGGACATCTCCTCGGCAATCTCGACAAAGACGTGCTCGTCGCCGCCGAAGGAGTAGCGGGCCGGGGCCAGTGCGCTCATGGGTGGGCTCCTGTGAAGCTGGGGTTGCGGTTCACGATGGATCGGCGGCCAGCCAGGCCTCGATGAAGCCGGTGTGCAGGCGGCCGGCGATGACGTCATCGTGGTCGACGAGACGTTGGTGCAGGCCGGTCGTCGTGTGGATGCCCTCGATGTGCAGCTCGGCGAGCGCACCCTTCAGGCGCGCCAGCGCAGCGCCGCGCGATTCGTCGTGGACGATGAGCTTGCCGATCAGCGAGTCGTAGTACGGCGGCACCTTGTAGCCCGCGTACAGCATCGTGTCGAAGCGCACGCCGGGTCCGCCCGGAATTCGCAGGCTGCCGACCAGCCCCGGACTCGGCATGAAGTTGCGGATCGGGTCCTCGGCGTTGATGCGCACCTCGATGGCCGCACCGCGCAGCGAAATGTCGCTCTGCCGCAGGCGCAGCGGCTCGCCCAGCGCGATCAGGATCATCTCCTTGACGAGGTCGACGCCGGTGACCATTTCGGTGACCGGGTGCTCGACCTGGATGCGGGTGTTCATCTCGATGAAGAAGAACTCGCCGGTGTCGTCGTCGTACAGGTATTCGAGCGTGCCGGCGCCGCGGTAGGCCACCGCCCGCGCAAGCTTGAGCGCCGATTCGCACAGCGCCTCGCGCGTGGCTGCGCCGATGGCGGACGACGGCGCCTCCTCCCAGACCTTCTGGCGCCGCCGCTGCAGCGAACACTCGCGCTCAAAGCAATGCACGACCTCGCGCCCGTCGCCGAGCACCTGCACCTCGATGTGCCGCGCGCGCCGGATGAAGCGCTCCAGGTACACCGCGCCGTCTCCGAAGGCCGCCTTGGCCTCCGCCTGCGCCGTGGCCATCTGCTGGCGCAGCTGCGCCTCGTCCTCGGCCACGCGGATGCCGCGTCCACCACCGCCGGCGGATGCCTTGATCATCACCGGGTAGCCGATGTCGCGCGCGACATGCACGGCATCGTCGATGCTCTCGACGACACCGGCGCTGCCCGGCACCGTCGGCACGCCGGCGCGCATCGCGGCCGCCCGTGCGACGGCCTTGTTTCCCATGGCGCGGATCGCCTGCGGCGTCGGACCGACGAACACCAGGCCCGCAGCCTCGACGGCCTCGGCGAACGCCGCGTTCTCCGACAGGAATCCGTAGCCCGGATGTACGGCACCCGCGCCGCTCGTGCGCGCGGCAGCGAGGAGCGCGTCGACGTTCAGGTAGCTCTTGGCGGCCGCGGACGGACCGATGTGCACGGCGGCGTCCGCGAGCTGCACGGCGAGGCTGCCGGCGTCGGCGTCGCTGTGCACCGCCACCGTGCGCAGGCCGAGGTCGCGCGCAGCGCGGATGATGCGCACCGCGATCTCTCCGCGGTTGGCGATCAACAGGGTATCGAAGGCGCGCGACATGACGCGGTCAAGCCGTCTCGATGGTCAGCAGCGCCTGGCCGGGCTCGACCCCTTCGGCGTCTTCGACCAGGAAGGACACCACAGTGCCGCTGACGTCCGCACTGACCTCGCTGAACTGCTTCATCACCTCGATCAGTCCGACGACGTCGCCCTCCTTGACGCTGCGCCCGACCTCGATGAAGGGCGGCGCGTCCGGGGCGGGCCGCCGGTAGAAGGTGCCTGGAAGAGGTGACTGAAGCTCGTGTCGGGCCATGGTGTTCACGCGATCGGATGGGTTGGAGGATGGGTCACGCGCCGGCTTGGGCGGGTGTCAGTGCGGTGCGGACTCACGTTCGGCCTGCAGCGCATCGTGCAGGCTGACGACGCTGACCCCGGCCGCGGCCAACGAATGGCGCGTCGCCTTGACCAGACTCCAGCGCGCCTGGGGTGTCGCTGTGGATGCACACCGAGTCGAATTCGATGGCCACCTCGGCGCCTTCGACCGTGCGCACCGTGCCCAGCGTGCAGGCGCGCACAACCTTGTCAGCGACCGCCTTCGGGTCGAGCCGCCCGACGCGCCGCGTGAAGACGATCGAACCGCTCTGGTCGTAGTCGCGATCGGCGTAGAACTCGCGCACCACCGGCTGCCCCATCTCACAGGCCAGCCGGAACAGGCCCGACTGCGCCATGCAATACAGCGGCAGAGTGGGCTCGATGATCTGAAGCGCCTCGATGAAGGCGCGCGACAGCGCCTCGTCGCGCGCTACGTGCATGTACAGCGCACCATGCGGCTTGACGTGCTGGAGCGCGACGCCGCTCAGCCGCGTGAATTCGCGCAGCGCGCCGATCTGGTAGACCATGTCGTTGACCAGCTCGGCGGCAGAAGCGTTGATGTGGCGGCGGCCGAATCCGACGATGTCGCGAAAACCGGGATGCGCGCCGACGCCCACGCCGTGCGTCTTCGCGCTGTCGACCGTGCGCCGCATGATGCTCGGATCGCCGGCGTGAAAGCCAGTGGCGACGTTGGCCGAGCTGATCAGCGGCATCAGCTGTTCGTCGACGCCGTCGCCGATCGTCCAAGGGCCGAAGCCCTCGCCAAGATCGGAGTTCAGGTCAATGCATTTCTTCACGGACAGCGCCTCTTGATCATGGTGGCGCAAAGCCTAGTGGAAGCCCAATCCATCTGAAAGCATGATTTTCGGATGACCAGATATCTGTTTTCCGATTCAAGCGGATACTTCTGCATGCGGACGAATACGGGTTTCCCTGCACGATTTCGCTCCACCGTCGTGCGAACTGCACCCGATACCAACTGTTTTTCGAATGGCTTGCTGCCAAGCAAACCGAGGAAGCGAATCGATGCTTTCATTGCGCCAACTCAAGTACTTCACGGCCGCTGCCGAACTCGGGCGCATCTCGGAGGCCGCGGTCCACCTCAACATCTCGCAGTCGGCGGTGACCACGGCCATCCGCGAACTCGAGGAACTGCTCGGACAGCACCTGTTCGACCGCACGCCGCACGGGGTGGATCTCACCGATGCGGGGCGGCGCTTCCTCAGCCACGCCTATACCGTGCTGTCTGCGGCTGACGAGGCGCTGCGCATGCCGCGCGAGGCCACCAGCGTGTCGGGTCTGCTAAGCATCGCCGCGACTTACACGGTCCTCGGCTACTTCCTTCCGCATCACCTGCAGCGATTCACCCAGCGCTTTCCGGACATCGACGTGAAGGTCCAGGAACTGCAGCGCGAGTCGGTGGAGGAAGGGCTCGTCAGCGGGCGCCACGACCTGGGCGTGCTGCTGACCGCGAACGTGACCAACAGCGAGCTCACGCTCGAGACCTTCTTCGGCTCGGAGCGCCGCCTGTGGGTCCCTGCCAAGCATCCCTTGCTGAGTCAGCCGGAAGTCACGCTCGAGCACGTCGCGGCCGAACCCTACATCATGCTCACGGTGGACGAGGCCGCCTACAGCGCGCTGCGCTACTGGTCGCGCACGCCCTATCAGCCGAAGATCCGACTGCGCACCTCATCGGTCGAGGCCGTGCGCAGCATGGTGGCCAACGGTCTGGGCGTGGCCATTCTTTCCGACATGGTGTATCGGCCCTGGTCGCTGGAGGGCCGGCGCATCGAGACCGTCATGCTCAAGGAGCGCGTGCCCCGCATGGACGTCGGCCTGGCCTGGAAGGCCGGCGCCGAGCACACGCCGGCAATGCGTGCCTTCCGAAGCTACTTCAAGCAGCTATACATGGAGCCGGCGGCGGGTGCCGGGCGGCCCCGGTCATGACGTGGAACTGCGGCGGAAAGTGCCACTTCGAAGCTGGATCTTGGCAGGGCGCAGCCACCCACTCTTCAATCTACCTGAAGTGAACCACCCCCGCTGCGCCTTCGGCGTCGGCAAGTCGCGGGCTTCGTCAGAACGCGCGCCCTCCGCGCTTCGGCAGCAATGGCGACCGGCCTCGTTTCTCCTCGGCAGGGCGCTTGTCGGGCCCCGAGAACTTCGCCTCGTCGATCTTCGACGTGAGCTCTCGAAGCGAGGCATCGGGCTTGACGCTGCGCAGGGCCTCCATCCCGTCGTTCCATGCGTGCATCATGTTCTTGGCCACGGGGCGCCACTCGGGTCGCTCATTGGCCTGGGCGATCACTTCCTTGCCGGTGTCGACGGCTGCATCGCATAGCGCCTCTACCATGCGCGAGTACTCCTTCGCAGGAATGTTCAACCTCGTACCGAAAAAGCGGCTCAGAGTGCTTCCTGGCGTCCAAGTTCGGCGGCCGTCGATCGTCAGCGCGGGCGGGTTCTTCGCGTACAGCGGATAGGCCTGAGTGGTCACCATGTCGTACGCGGGGGTGAACTCGACGTCGCCCGCGTCCGTGTACATGAGGGCGATGTTCTTCGAGTGGCAATCCGCGTTGCGCACGACATAGGTCGCGAGGATGAGCCAAGCCAGCCGGCGGGCGTTCTCGCCCCAGCGATCGCTGGTGAAATACGCGCGCGCCGCCTTGACGACTTGCTCGGTGCTGGGCGAGTACTTCTCGTTGGGTGGAAGTCCGAGCAGCCCGCACAAGTCCTCGACGCCGCGAACGGGCACACCGGTTTGGTCGACGTCGAAGCGCTCCACCAGCAGGACCTGCCCGTCGTCGGACATCATCGTCTTGGCCACCGGGAACGCGCCGATGCGCTCTATGAGGCGCATCGAGTAGAACTCGTTGAAGCCGAGGTAGGGCGCCTTGTCGTCCGACCCTTTGACGATGTAGCGGCCGGTGCGCAACGAGAACTTGCCGAGGCCGGTGGTCGCGGCCTGAGCCATCGGTTTGGCGTCGGCCTCGGCCAGGGTCTCGGGCGCGAGGAATTTGGGCACCGCGCCGGAGATCGCCGCGCGCGCGTGGTGGCGCACCAGCTCGGCGAAGTGCTCGTGCGTGTTGTCCCCGTGCAGCACGCTGCCGACGTCGAACTCGTCCAGCGGCGTGGTCGCGCTCTGGCCCTGCAGCGTCAGCGTGACACGGCCGATGGATGCCGATCCGACCGCGGCGAGCACCGACAGGTCGGTGCCGTCCAGCAGCCGCCCGAAGTCCTCCTGAATGACAGACAGCAGGAACCCCTCGGGCAGGTTCTGCCGGAAGTACGGGTGAAGATCGCGCGGCCAAGTCCAAGGCTGCATGCGCACCGGCATCGCAAGTGACACGAAGTGCTCGGGCGCGACGCCGGCGTCGTACTGGAAAACGTACTCGTCGCCCAGCCGGCGCAGGGTCCCCACCTTGTGGCCCAGCACTTGCACGTCGAGCACCAAGCCGACCGTCACCGTGGGCACGTGGGTCGTCGACATCGACGCGCCGCTGCCAGGCAGAACGGCGCCGCTCATTTCTCGGATTTCCCGACTTGGCGCTGTTCGGCGAGGATGTCTTCGAGCGTGCGCGAGTGCCCCGCGCGGCGCGTGAACGTCATCTCATGGCCGGCGGCGGCTAGCAGGCGCAGCAGCGTGGCCACGCTCATGTCGCCCTGGCTGGCGGTCTCCATGCGCGCCAGCGTCACGCGCGGCACCGCGGCGCGCTTGGCGAGCCGCTCTTGCGTCAGTCCGGTGTCGGCGCGCAGCGCGCGCAAGGCTTCGGCAACTTCGGCCAGGGTTTCCATGGTGGCATCACAAGAGACACTAGACCGCTGCATCGTATCATATGCGGCACAATGTTGGTATCTTGTGTGATGCAATCAATCTGTCCAGTATCCCAGAAGACACAAACTTGAGCTCTACGAGACCGAGTCTGCGAAGGAGCAATGTCATCGTGCTCGCGGCGCCCCCCAAGGACGCCGACAACCGTCATTGCCAACGGCCCGCCCGAATGTCCGCCGTGCGGCCCTCAACTGCCGACGCGGTCGGATGGTCCATTTTTCCCGGCAATCACCTGCCAGTCGATTGTGGCCGTGGATAGGCCCGTAGCGTCGGTGGGGGCCTCGGCACCAACCAGCTCGGCAGCTGCCTTGGCAATGCGCGGCGCGCGCGTCCGGCAATGCCGTGACTACACTGCAGGAATCGCCGGATCGGCATTCCCCACCTGGCGAAGACGGGGCGGAGAGGACCATGATTTACATCGTGACCGCGCATCGATGGGGCTGGCTCAACGCGCCGATGTACCACGTGTGGGCCGGACATGACCGGTCTACCGCCGAGGCGCTGGCGCGAGGCGAGGTGATCGGGCGTGGCGACAAGGTCGGGTGCCAGGTCCTTGAGTGCACCAAGGAAGCCGGCGAGATGCGCTTCAAGCGCGTCGCCTATTTCCCGAGCACTTACCACGAGCAGGCACCGCACTACAGCCCCTACATCGCGATGCACCAGCACTTGGGGCAGTTCGTGCGCGACGCTGTCCTGCACGGGAGCGTCTGGATTCCGGATCCGGCCAACCCCCGGTATGCGACGACGCTGAAAGTGGAGCCGCCGCCTTGGCTTGTCGATGAAGTGACACGAAACATCGCGTTGGCCAAGGCCCAGGACGAAGCGGGGCCCGCCGGCGACGACGAGAACCTGTGACAGTTCGCGATCGGAGATCAGGCGCTCCTGGTGCGGCAGAGCGGCGATCGCGTTCCACGCCGCGTCCGCCTGCGCGGGCCAGCAGGCGGCGCAACCAAAGCCGTGGCGTCGCTGCGTGTCGCCTGAAGAGCTTGGCATGTCCATCGCCCAGGCGATCGCCAGTCACCCCACGAGTTCGCCGCCGCAGCTGCACGCTTCGTTGCCGTTGGCCGCAGCCGGGTGCAGCGACGGCACCGGCAGCAGTACAAGCGAGAGCAATGGGTGCACAGCGCCAGGTTTTCGAACCGGAAGCGCTCGCCGCACGCGCGGCAGGATTCCCGCTCGCCCAGATAGGCGTCCAGCCAGGCATCCGGTTGGGCGGCGTTTGACGCTTGCGCGAATGAAAGCAAGTCGCTGCTGGCGCCATCGGCCTTGCCGCCGCGGCTCGACATCCAGCATCGCAACGCGATGAGCGCGTAGCCATCCGCAAGCAGCGATGCAGTCCTGCTGCGACGCACCCACTCCGCCGCCAGCGCCTCGAATTCCGCCTTTGCCGACATGAAGTTTCTCCCGTGCGGACGATACGCCGCCGTGTTTGCGCGCGCCACGGTGCTGCCCCAGGATCAGGTCACGCCATCGGACGGCGCGCCGCGGACAAGATAACGAGCGCACAGCCGCTCGAACAACGAATCGGGGGCGATGCGCGCCATGATCCTGAAGCCGGCTCGAGCCGCGTCATCCAGCCTCGAGAGCACGGGGCCGTGCCAGAACATCTGGATGTCGGGAAGGGAACGCATGGGTCGTGCCACGGCGCAAGGAAAACCCCGACCAGTCTGGAAAATACGCTGACTCGTGTCGAGTCGAGAGCAACGCGTCCGCCGCACGCATGGCTAGCCAGACGAGCGCGGCGGGATGTATGCTGCTTCGCACGCGCACGGTGCTGCACTCCGGCGCCGTCACGATGGGGGTCACTGCGATGACGAATCCGTTCGAGAACGAGGACGCCGAGTACCTTGTTTTGATCAACGACGAGGGCCAGCACTCGCTCTGGCCCGCCTTCATCGACGTTCCAGCCGGCTGGAAAGCAATCGGCCCGCGAGGCGCGCGCCATGTGTGCCTCGAATGGATCGAACAGAACTGGACCGACATGCGCCCACTCAGCCTCGTGCGGGAGATGGAAGCCGACGCCCTAGCCCGTGAGAAGGGCCCCCACCCCGACGCCTGAGATGGCGCACGGCGCGCCGCGCTCGGCCGACGAGACGCCGCTGGACGAGATCGACGTCAGCCAGGTCGAGCGCTTCGAAGCCGACACCCATGGGCCGTTCTTCGCGCGGTTGCGCCGCGACGATCCGGTCCATTTCTGCCCGAGCAGCGCCTACGGGCCCTACTGGTCGATCACACGGTACGACGACATCCAACGCGTCGACAGCAATCACGGTCAGTTCTCGTCGAAAGGCGACGTGATCATCGGCGACGTGCCAGAAAGCTTCCAGTCGCGCGCCTTCATGATTTCCGATCCCCCCGAACACACCCGCGAGCGCAGGGCAGTGCGACCTGCCCTTTCGCCGCAGCGGGTCGCCGCCCTCGAGGAGGCGACACGGGAGCAGGTGCGCGCCGTTCTCGACGAGTTGCCCCGCGGCGTCACCTTCGACTGGGTCGAGAAGGTCTCGGTCGAGCTCACGACCCGGATGGTGGCGATGCTGTTCGACTTCCCGTGGGAATCGCGGCACTTGCTACCGTACTGGTCCGACGTGCTGATGGAGACGCCCCGTGTCGATGTCGCGGCAATGTCCGACCTGCAGCGCGAGACGGTCCGCAACGACTACCTCTCGACGCTCCAGTCGCTATGGCGCGGGCGGGCCCGAGAGCCCGCTCGAAATGACCTCATCTCTGCACTCGCCCGCAACGCCGACACCGCGGGCATGGTCGACGATCCTGCGCACCTGCTCGGAACCGTGACCCTGATGATCGGCGCCAATGACACGTCGCGCAGCGCCATGTCGGGTGCCATCGTCGCCTTTCACCGATTTCCTTCCGAGTGGGAGAAGCTGCGCGAGAACCCCTCGCTGATCCCGAACGCCGTGTCCGAGATCGTCCGGTGGCAGACACCGCTGGCCCACATGCGACGCACGGCGACCGACGACGTCGAACTGCGCGGCAAGTGCATCCGCCGCGGCGACAAGGTCGTCATGTGGTTCTGCTCCGCGAACCGTGACGAGGCCTGCTTCGACGATCCCGACACGTTCCGCATCGACCGGGCCAATGCAAAACGCCACCTGGGGTATGGCTTCGGCATCCACCGCTGCGTCGGCAAGCACGTCGCCCAGATGCAGCTTCGCGTGTTGTGCGAGGAGCTCGTCGCCCGGTTCCGGGGGATCGAGCTTGCAGCCGCACCCAGGCGCACGAGATCGAACTACTTTGCAGGTTATGACGAGTTGCTCGTGCGCATCATTTAGCGCGTGGCGACCATCGGCCTGCGTTGTTGACCAGCAGGGCCTTCCACATGGGAAGGCTGCGCGGCCGCAATCGCAGCCCTTTCATGAGGTATTCGTTCACCTTCGCGCGGTCGCCGAGCATGCGATAGGCCTTTCGCACGAAGCACGACAGGTACAGTTCGGCGAGCATGTCGCGCAGGATGCTCCTCTGTGCCCGTGTCAGGGGCAGCTGCTCGAGGGCCTGGAGGTACACCTTCTCGAATTCGACATAGACGACAAGGTTCTCCTCCACGGGCTTCTTCGGATGGGCACTGGTGCTGTCCGGATGGAGCCGATAGGTCAGATGCACTTCTTCGAGGTAGGCGAGCCTACAACCTCGCGTGATGGCGCACAGCAGGAAGAACCAGTCCTCCGTGGCCAGAAGCTTCTCGTCGAACCCATGGACGTCGAACACGCTCCTGCGCATCACCGAGCATTGGCAGCCTGCGAACACGCCGTAGCGCATCGCGTGGGTCAGCAGGTCGGACTGCTCGAGCACGCCCAGGCGGCCGCGCCGCTCGACCGGCAGCTTGTCCTTGTCCTTCCAGAGTTGTCCGAACACGGATTGTGTGACGATGCGACCGTCTTCCACCGTCTCGCTATCCGCATAGATCCAGTCGACGTCGTCGTTGCGCGCAAACTCCGTCATGATCGCCTGCAAATGATGAGGCTTCCATTGATCGTCGCTGTCCAGGAATGCGACGTATCGGCCCTTCGCGAGTTCCCAGCCTTGGTTGCGCGCGCCCGCGCAACCCTGCGCGTGGGTATTCCTCGCATAGACGATCCTGCCGTCGTCCTCCATGTACCGGCGCACCAGCGCTTCAGTGCCGTCGATGCTGCGATCGTCGACGACGATGAGTTCCCAGTGCGTATAGGTCTGGGCAATTGCCGACTCGATCGCTTGGGGCAGCAGCATTTCCCTGTTGTAGGTCGGCAAGACGATGCTCACGAGAGGCGGATCTGAAGCGTCCATGGTTGAAAACCTCGAAATCAAAGACACGCGCATCGCCGAGGCTATCGACGAAAACGGTTTCGTCGTCGTGCCTGGCCTCGATGCGCCGACCGTCTCGAACCTGCTCGCGTTGCAGGGCGGCCTGCCTGCAGTCACTCGCACCCGACTGAATTTCAACACCGGGGCCGATCTCCCGGCCGCCATCCGGCGCAGCACCTTCCGGCACGTGACGCGGGCTTGCACCCCCCTATTGGATCGGCTTTTCGCCCACTACGACATCGTGGCGGCCATGATGTTCGTGAAGCGCCCGTCCAGCGATCCGGGCGGTCGCATCCGCCCGCACTGTGACCCGACCCTGCTGCCCGACGAGACTCGCCACCGGCACCTCAACCTCTGGTTGCCCCTCGTCGACGTGGACGAGACGAACGGCGCGCTGCACGTCGTTCCAAGGTCCCACCGGATCCTTGCGCCCGTGCATGCGCCGACGATGCGCGCACCGTTCGCCGACATCGTGCCAACCGTTTGCCGCCATGGCACCTGCATGAGAATGCGCGCCGGAGAATTGCTGGTCTTCGACAACCGCATGATTCATTACTCACAGCAGAATCAAAGCCCGGCCGCCAGGCCGGCCATCGTACTGTCCATCGCCCCGGCCGGCGTTCCTTTCATTGCGCTGTTCAACTCCGGCGATCCGGAGTCCCCGATCGAGGTCTATCGGCAAACGCGCAGTTGGTACCTCGACGGTGAATGGATCAATGACACTCGTCCACCCGCAGACCGGTTCATCGGGACCCTGGCCCACTGCCAGCGCGCGCTGGGCGCGGATGAATTCGCCCGCCTGATCGAGTCGCCTCCGCCGCATACCGGCTTTGCCTTTCGCACGACGCCGCCAGGCATGGCGCGAGGCGCCAGGCGGCCAGATGGCGTCCGCCGATGGTGAGGCGCCGCCGCATTGCCGCGGGCGCCGTCCTCGCCACTTTGCTGCCGCGCGCCATGGCAGCGCGTGCCAGCCTGCGCGTCGCGTGCCTCGACTGGGCATTGACCGAGACCCTGCTCGCGCTCGGGCGGCCGCCCATCGCCATCGTCGCGGCCGCCGACTGGAGGCGCTTCGCCGCGATGCCGCCGCTGCCGGACACGGTGGCCGATCTCGGGCTGCAGCCCGAGATCAACTTCGAGCTGCTCGCGATGCTCCGTCCCGACCTCATCCTGACATCCCCATTCGTCGCGCACCTGGAGCCCACGCTCGAGCGGATCGCCAGGACACTGCGCATTTCCATCTTCGAGAAGGGCGACGTGCCGCTCGCGCAGCCGCGCGCCATCGCCAGGATCCTCGGCGAGCGGCTCGACTGCGTCAACGAGGCGCGCCGGTTTCTCGTCGATGCAGAGCGACGATTCGACGAGTATCGCGAGCGCCTGGGCCGGTTGCATGTCCCGCCGCTGCTGCTGGTCAACTTCATGGATGGCCGGCATGTGCGCGTGTACGGCGGCGCAGGCCTCTACCAGAACGTGCTGGACCGGATCGGCCTGTCCAATGCGTGGAACGGTGACACCAATTACTGGGGTTACGCCACGGTCGGGATCGAGAGGCTTGCTATCGCGAAGAAACTCCGACTGATCGCGTTCGAGCCAATTCCGCCCGACGCCGTGCCGACGCTGCAGCGCAGCCCGCTCTGGTCGCGCCTGCCGTTCGTCAAGGGCGGACAGGTCTCGGTGCTTCCGCCGGTGCTGATGTTCGGCGCGATGCCGTCGGCGCTGCGATTCGCCGATCTGCTGGTCGGGCACCTCGAAGGGCTGGTGCGGTGAGGCTTGGCTGGGGGACCCGCAGCCCGGCGTTCGTCGCCATTGCATTGGGCGTCCTGGCGCTGGCGGCCTTGGCGAACTTGCTGGCCGGGCCGTCTTGGCAGATGCTGGCCCGGCCCTCCGCGGCCAGCGGCTACGACGCGGGCCGCATGTTGCTGCTTTATTCCACGCTGCCGCGCCTGGCCATGGCGCTGCTGTGCGGCGCCGGCCTGGGCGCCTCCGGTGCGGTCCTGCAGCAGGTGCTGTCGAACCCGCTGGCATCGCCCACCACGATCGGCATCGACGCGGGCGCGCGTCTCGCGCTGGCGGCAGCAACACTCTTCGCCCCGACGCTGCTCGGCCTTGGCCGCGACGCGGTGGCGCTGCTCGGCAGCGTGACATCGACGCTGCTCGTGTTCGCGCTGGTGCGACGGCGTGGCTTCTCGCCGCTCGCCATGGTGCTGGCCGGCCTCGTGGTGAGCCTTTATTGCGGCGCGCTGTCGTCGATGCTCGTGCTCATGAAGGACCGATACCTGGCGAGTCTGTTCATCTGGGGCAGCGGCTCGCTCAGCCAGCAGAGTTGGGACCCTGCGGCGAGCCTGGCCTGGCGCCTGCTGCTGGTAGCCCTGCCACTGGGCCTGCTGGCGCGGCCCCTGTCGCTGCTCGACCTGGGCGACAGCAGCGCACGCTCGCTGGGGCTGTCGGTTTCTCGGTTGCGCGTGCTGTCGGTCGGGCTCGCATTGCTGCTGTCCGCGTTCGTGACCAGTGCCGCCGGCGTGATCGGCTTCATCGGCCTGGTCGCGCCGACGATCGCGCGCCTCTCGGGGGCGAGGCGCTTCGGCGAACGCCTCGCCTGGTCCGCGGTCATGGGTGCCCTGCTGCTGCTTGTGACCGACGCGTCGCTGCAGTTGCTCGCGGGCGCCTCGGGCGAATTCATTCCCACCGGAGCAGTCACGGCCGTGCTCGGTTCGCCCTTGCTGCTGCTGCTCATGCCACGCCTGGAGCGCCGTACCCCTCCTCCACAGCGCGGCGCGGCTGCGTCAGCGGTCGCAACGCTTCGCCCGCGCGCAATTGCCGGGATGGCCCTGCTCGTGGGGCTGGTCGCGCTGACGGTCCTGGTGGGACGTGACGCCCACGGCTCGTGGCAGATCACGCCCATGGCCCAATGGCACGACGTGATGGTCTGGCGGCTGCCGCGCATCTGCGCGGCCGCGTGCGCCGGCGCTCTGCTGGGCACGGCAGGCCTCGTGCTGCAGCGCATGACCGGCAATGCGATGGCAAGCCCGGAAGTGCTAGGGATCAGCGCCGGAGCCATCTTCGCCGTGGCAATGTCGCTGTTCATCTTCGGGCCGCTCGCCGACGTGGTCCAGAGTGCCGTCGCGACGGTCGGCGGCGGCATCGTCCTGGCCACGATCCTGGTACTCGTGCGCTCGTCGGCATTTGCGCCGGAGCGCGTGCTGCTGGTCGGCATCGCGCTCAGTGCGCTGATCGATGCCGTGGTGGGCGTCCTGTCGTCCACGGGTGACCCCCGCGCCCTTCTACTGCTCGGCTGGATGAGCGGGTCGACCAACGGTGCATCACCTTCCGGGGCCGTGCAGGCGGCAATCGCGATGGTGGCGTTGGTGGCGGGCAGCCTGCTGGCCTCTCGCTGGCTGGCCATCCTGCCGCTCGGCGCTGCCCAGGCGGGCGCGCTCGGCGTGCCGCTGCGGCGAGCGCGCTTGCTCCTGCTGCTGCTGGCCGCCGCGCTCACGGCCGCGGCCACGCCCATCATCGGCCCCTTCACGTTCGTCGGGCTGATGGCGCCGCACATTGTGTTGGCCCTGGGCATCCGGCGGCCATTCACGGCCATCCTGACAGCGGCGGCCGCCGGCGGCGGCATGATGGCGGTGGCCGACGGCGTGGCCCGCACCGTCGCCTTTCCTGTGCAGCTGCCGACGGGCCTCGTCGCCGCGATGATCGGCGCGCCGTTTCTCATGCTTCTTCTCAACCGGCGAAGCAGGTCACCATGATCGCGATCGAACCCCCAGACGAGCATCTCGATGCGGCCGAATCGACGCGCAGCGGTGAAACGTCCATGGTGCTGGAGGATGTCGCATTCGAAGTGGCGGGCAGCGTCTTGCTTGGGCCGCTCACTTTGCAGTTGGCGCAACGTGGCGTCACAGGAATCATCGGGCAGAACGGCTCGGGGAAGTCCACCCTCGTGCGACTCCTTGCTCGCCAGCAAATTCCTACGCGAGGCCGCGTGCTTTTTGCGGGCCGCGCACTGCAGTCGTGGGGCGAACGCGAATTCGCCCGCCGCGTCGCCTACCTTCCTCAACACACGCCGTTGGCCGACGGCCTGACGGTGCGAGAACTCGTCGAGCTGGGGCGTTATCCGTGGCACGGCGCATTGGGGCGCTTCGGCCGGGCCGATGCGCAGAAGGTGGACGAAGCCCTGACGCTCACCGCGACGAATGCCTTCTGCGATCGGCAGGTGGACACGCTCTCGGGCGGCGAGCGCCAGCGCGTGTGGCTCGCCATGCTGCTGGCCCAGGACGCCCGCCTGCTGATCCTGGACGAACCGACCTCGTTCCTCGACGTGGCGCATCAGGTGGAAGTGCTGCGCCTCGTGCGGCGGCTGAGCCTGCAGAAGGGGATCGCGGTTCTCGTCGTCATTCACGAGATCAATCTGGCCGCGCGCTTCTGCGACGAGCTGATCGCGTTGAAGCACGGTCGTGTGATCGCCCAGGGCCCGCCCATCGAATTCATGACGGCCGAGCGCCTGCAACTGATTTACGACATTGCCATGGGGGTCTTCCCCCCACCGGAATCGGGGGCGGCGATCGCCTACGTACTCGCATAGGCTTCGTCCTCCACCGGGTTGTGGATCGCTTCGGATTCCGCTAGGTTCGCAGCTCCTGGGTGGTGGAGGGGGCGATGGACGACTGCGTTCAGTGGGCTGCGTCGGAAGATCCAGATGCTTCGGCAACCGCTGAGCACGTCACCGACGCGCGGTCGACTTCGATCGCCCATGGCGGCCACCCGCGCGCGTCAACGCCGCTGATCGAGCGCTTCGAGCAGCAGGCATCACGTATCCCGCAGGCCACGGCGCTGGTGTGCGAGCACGAAGCGCTGAGCTATGCCGAGGTGGACGAGCGAGCCAACCGGTTGGCTCGCCTGCTCGTCGCGCAGGGCATCGGCCCTGAACACATCGTGGCGATCCTGCTGCCGCGCTCGTTCGGGCTGGTGGTCGCCGTCCTGGCCACGCTCAAGGCCGGCGCGGCGTATCTGCCTCTCGATGCGCAGTATCCGGGCGAACGCATCGCCTTCATGCTCGAGGACGCAGGCCCGCGCGTGCTCATCACCACGAGTCCGGGCGCACACCGGATCCAGGCCGGCCTGCCCGTCGTGTGCCTCGACGAGCCTCAACTCGTCGCCCAGCTCGAGGCACTGCCGCCGCAAGCCCCTCGGCGCATCACGCCGCTGCGCCCCCATCATCCTGCCTACCTCATCTACACCTCCGGCAGCACAGGCCGACCAAAGGGTGTTCTCGTTTCGAACGAAGCGCTGAGCCGGTCGATCGAGTCGCGATCACGGCTGTATGGCGCCGGTGTCGGCAGCCTGAACTTCTCGTCGAGCATCGCATTCGACATTTCGGCCGCACAGATCTTCTGGACCCTGTGTACTGGCGGTCGCCTCGTCATCGGGGCCGCTCAGCCCCGCGTCGAAGACCTGCACGGCGTCAGCCACCTGATGCTCGCCGCATCGGCCTATGCGGAGCTGCTCGCGTCCTTGCCCGCGCCCTGCAAAGATCTGAAGTGCGTGATCGTCGGCGGCGAGCCACTGCCGGCGCAGACGATCCGCCTGCACCGGGCGGCGTTCGACGGCGTGGCCCTGTTCAATGAATATGGCGTGACTGAGGCGGCAATCTGCAGCACTGCGGGCCGCGTCCGCGCAGGCGATGGAGGCGAGGCGGCGAGCATCGGCCAACCCCTGGCGCATGCGCAGGTCCACGTGCTCGATGCGGCGCTGCAGCCGTGCCCGGTGGGGGTGGTGGGCGAGCTGTACATCGCCGGGGAGGGGCTGGCGCGCGGCTACTGGCGGCGCGCCGCGCTCAGCGCCGAGCGCTTCGTGGCCGACCCGCATGCGCTCGCGCCGGGCCAGCGCATGTACCGCAGCGGCGACCTCGCCGCCTGGCGCGAGGACGGCCGCCTGGACTACCACGGCCGCGCCGACCAGCAGCTCAAGATCCGGGGCTTCCGCATCGAGCCCGCCGAGATCGAGGCCGCGCTGTGCGAGGACGGCGCCATCGCGCAGGCCGCGGTCGTCGGCCGCGACGATGGTGGCGACGAGGCCGCGACGATGGTGGCGACGACAGCAGCCACGACGGCCGCGACGGCGGCGGCGGCCTGCGCCTGGTCGCCTACGTGGTGGCCGCCCAGGCGATCGACGCGCGCGCGCTGCGCGAGCGCCTGGCCAGCGCGCCTGCCCGAGCACATGCTGCCGGCGGCGTACGTGCAGCTGGAGTCGCTGCCGCTCACGCCCAACGGCAAGCTCGACCGGCGCGCGCTGCCCGCGCCCGAGGCGCTCACCGAGGCCTACCTGGCCCCGGGCACGCCCGAGGAGGTGCTGCTGTGCGAGCTGGTGGCGCAGCTGCTGGGGCTGCCGCGCGTGGGGCTGGGCGATCACTTCTTCCACCTCGGCGGGCACTCGCTGCTGGCCGCGCGGCTGGCCGCTCAGGTGCGCGCGCGGCTGGGCCGCGAGCTGCCGCTGCGCACGGTCTTCGAGTGCCCCGTGCTGGGCCAGCTGGCACGCGCGCTGCGCACGGCGGGCCAGGCCGCCGCGCCGCTGGTGGCCGGGCGCGCGCGCCCGGCGCGGCTGCCGCTGTCGTTCGCGCAGGCGCGGCTGTGGTTCCTGCACCGCCTGGAAGGCGCCAGCGCGCACTACAACATTCCGCTGGCCTTGCAGCTGCGCGGCGCGCTGGACGCGGGCGCTCTGGCGCAGGCGCTGGGCGACGTGTGCACGCGCCATGAGAGCCTGCGCACGCTGCTGCTCGAGCACGAGGGCCAGCCGTACCAGCACATCGTGCCGCCCGGCCAGTGCACGGCGCTGCAGCGCCTGCGCTGCACACCGGCCGAGCTGCCCGAGGCGCTGGCCACGGCCGCGGCGCAGCCGTTCGATCCGGGCCGCGAGACGGCGCTGCGCGCCACGCTGTTCGAGCTCGGTGCCCAGGAGCATGCGCTGCTGCTGGTGGTGCACCACAGCGCGGCCGATGGCGGGTCGATCGCGCCGCTGCTGGGCGACCTGGCGCAGGCGTATGCGGCACGCGCCGCGGGCGGCGCGCCCGCCTTCGTGCCGCTGGCGGTGCAGTACGCCGACTACAGCCTGTGGCAGCACGCGCTGCTGGGTGCCGAGCACGAGGCGCACAGCGCGCTGGCGCGCCAGCTGGCGTACTGGCAGCAGCAGCTGCGCGGGCTGCCTGCGGAGTTGGCGCTGCCGGCCGATCGGCCGCGTCCGAGTGCACCCAGCCACCTCGGCGCGGTGCTCGAGCTGCGCCTGGACGCCGCGCTGCACGCGCGGCTGCTCGAGCTGGGCCATGCGCACGGGGCGACGCTGTTCATGGTGCTGCACGCGGCGCTGGCCGCGTTGCTGAGCAAGCTCGGCTGCGGCTGCGACATTCCCATCGGGGCGCCGGTGGCCGGCCGGGCCGAGGCGGCGCTGGACGCTCTGGTGGGCTTCTTCGTCAACACGCTGGTGCTGCGCCTGGACACGGCCGGCGAGCCCTCGTTCGCCGAGCTGCTGGCGCGCTCGCGCGCCACCTGCCTGGACGCCTACGCGCACCAGGACGTGCCCTTCGAGCGGCTGGTGGAGCTGCTGAACCCGCCGCGCGCGTTCGGCCGCCAGCCGCTGTTCCAGACCATGCTGGTGCTGCAGAACGCGGCGCTGCCGCCGCTGGTGCTGCCCGGGCTGGACAGCCAGGCGCTGCAGGTGGGCACGCGCAGCACCAAGTTCGACCTGTGCTGGGGCTTCACCGAGACGCACGACGCGCAGGGCCGCCCGGCGGGGCTGGCCGGCCAGCTCGAGTACAGCGCCGACCTGTTCGAGCCGCGCAGCGCGCAGCGCCTGGCGCAGCGCCTGGTGCGGCTGCTGCAGCAGATCGTGCAGGCCCCGCACGCGCGGCTGCACCGGCTGGACATCCTGGATGCCCCCGAGCGCGCGCGGCTGCTGCACGGCTTCAACGACACCGCCGCGGCGCTGCCCGAGGCCACGCTCATCGAGCGCTTCGAGCAGCAGGTCGCGCGCACCCCGCAGGCCTGCGCGCTGCGCTTCGAGGACGACTCGCTCAGCTATGCCCAGCTCGAGGCGCGCGCCAACCGGCTGGCGCACCTGCTGGTCGCGCGCGGCATCGCCGCCGAGCAGTTCGTGGCCATCTGCCTGCCGCGCTCGCTGGAGCTGGTGGTGGCCATCCTGGCCACGCTCAAGACCGGCGCGGCCTACCTGCCCCTGGATGCGCAGTACCCCAGCGAGCGCATCGCCTTCCTGCTCGAGGATGCCGCCCCGCGCGCCCTCATCACCTGCAGCGCCGCTGCCAGCGGACTTCCAGCCGCGCTTGCATCCGCGCTCGCATCCGCGCTGCCCGCCCCGATGCCCGTGCTGATGCTCGATGAGCCACAGCTGCTGGCCGAGCTCGAGGCGCTGCCCGCGCACGCCCCCACGCGCCTCGCCCCGCCGCACCCCCAGCACCCCGCCTACCTCATCTACACCTCCGGCAGCACCGGACGACCCAAGGGCGTGGTCAACACGCTGCAGAACGTCGCTCGACTGTTCGACGCCACGCGCCCCTGGTTCCGCTTCGACGAGCGCGACACCTGGACGCTCTTCCACTCGCATGCGTTCGACTTCTCGGTTTGGGAGCTGTGGGGGGCGCTGCTTCATGGAGGCCGGCTGATCATCGTTCCGCTGCGAGTGGCGCAATCGGCCGAAGCGTTCCGCGAACTGCTGGTGCGTCATCGCGTCACCGTCCTGAACCAGACGCCGACGGCCTTCTATCACTTGATGGAGGCAGACGCGCAGAGCGTGAGCGGCGAGCTCTCGCTGCGCCACGTCGTCTTTGGCGGCGAGGCCCTGGACCACCGGCGCCTCGCGGCCTGGTACCGACGCCATCCCGAGCATCACCCGCGCCTCGTGAACATGTATGGCATCACGGAAACGACGGTCCACGTGACCTTCGGCCCCGTGGATCTTTCTCAGGTGGAGGGTTCGCATCGGTCGTGCATCGGAACCGGGCTGCCCGATCTGCGCGTGTACGTGCTCGATGCGGCGCTGCAGCCGTGCCCGGTGGGGGTGGTGGGCGAGCTGTACATCGCCGGGGAGGGGCTGGCGCGCGGCTACTGGCGGCGCGCCGCGCTCAGCGCCGAGCGCTTCGTGGCCGACCCGCATGCGCTCGCGCCGGGCCAGCGCATGTACCGCAGCGGCGACCTCGCCGCCTGGCGCGAGGACGGCCGCCTGGACTACCACGGCCGCGCCGACCAGCAGCTCAAGATCCGGGGCTTCCGCATCGAGCCCGCCGAGATCGAGGCCGCGCTGTGCGAGGACGGCGCCATCGCGCAGGCCGCGGTCGTCGGCCGCGACGATGGTGGCGACGATGGTGGGCAGCGACGACGGCCGCGACGGCGGCGGCGGCCTGCGCCTGGTCGCCTACGTGGTGGCCGCCCAGGCGATCGACGCGCGCGCGCTGCGCGAGCGCCTGGCCACGCGGCTGCCCGAGCACATGCTGCCGGCGGCGTACGTGCAGCTGGAGTCGCTGCCGCTCACGCCCAACGGCAAGCTCGACCGGCGCGCGCTGCCCGCGCCCGAGGCGCTCACCGAGGCCTACCTGGCCCCGGGCACGCCCGAGGAGGTGCTGCTGTGCGAGCTGGTGGCGCAGCTGCTGGGGCTGCCGCGCGTGGGGCTGGGCGATCACTTCTTCCACCTCGGCGGGCACTCGCTGCTGGCCGCGCGGCTGGCCGCTCAGGTGCGCGCGCGGCTGGGCCGCGAGCTGCCGCTGCGCACGGTCTTCGAGTGCCCCGTGCTGGGCCAGCTGGCGCGCGCGCTGCGCACGGCGGGCCAGGCCGCCGCGCCGCTGGTGGCCGGGCGCGCGCGCCCGGCGCGGCTGCCGCTGTCGTTCGCGCAGGCGCGGCTGTGGTTCCTGCACCGCCTGGAAGGCGCCAGCGCGCACTACAACATTCCGCTGGCCTTGCAGCTGCGCGGCGCGCTGGACGCGGGCGCTCTGGCGCAGGCGCTGGGCGACGTGTGCACGCGCCATGAGAGCCTGCGCACGCTGCTGCTCGAGCACGAGGGCCAGCCGTACCAGCACATCGTGCCGCCCGGCCAGTGCACGGCGCTGCAGCGCGGGCGCTGCACACCGGCCGAGCTGCCCGAGGCGCTGGCCACGGCCGCGGCGCAGCCGTTCGATCCGGGCCGCGAGACGGCGCTGCGCGCCACGCTGTTCGAGCTCGGTGCCCAGGAGCATGCGCTGCTGCTGGTGGTGCACCACAGCGCGGCCGACGGCGGGTCGATCGCGCCGCTGCTGGGCGACCTGGCGCAGGCGTATGCGGCACGCGCCGCGGGCGGCGCGCCCGCCTTCGTGCCGCTGGCGGTGCAGTACGCCGACTACAGCCTGTGGCAGCACGCGCTGCTGGGTGCCGAGCACGAGGCGCACAGCGCGCTGGCGCGCCAGCTGGCGTACTGGCAGCAGCAGCTGCGCGGGCTGCCTGCGGAGTTGGCGCTGCCGGCCGATCGGCCGCGTCCGAGTGCACCCAGCCACCTCGGCGCGGTGCTCGAGCTGCGCCTGGACGCCGCGCTGCACGCGCGGCTGCTCGAGCTGGGCCATGCGCACGGGGCGACGCTGTTCATGGTGCTGCACGCGGCGCTGGCCGCGTTGCTGAGCAAGCTCGGCTGCGGCTGCGACATTCCCATCGGGGCGCCGGTGGCCGGCCGGGCCGAGGCGGCGCTGGACGCTCTGGTGGGCTTCTTCGTCAACACGCTGGTGCTGCGCCTGGACACGGCCGGCGAGCCCTCGTTCGCCGAGCTGCTGGCGCGCTCGCGCGCCACCTGCCTGGACGCCTACGCGCACCAGGACGTGCCCTTCGAGCGGCTGGTGGAGCTGCTGAACCCGCCGCGCGCGTTCGGCCGCCAGCCGCTGTTCCAGACCATGCTGGTGCTGCAGAACGCGGCGCTGCCGCCGCTGGTGCTGCCCGGGCTGGACAGCCAGGCGCTGCAGGTGGGCACGCGCAGCACCAAGTTCGACCTGTGCTGGGGCTTCACCGAGACGCACGACGCGCAGGGCCGCCCGGCGGGGCTGGCCGGCCAGCTCGAGTACAGCGCCGACCTGTTCGAGCCGCGCAGCGCGCAGCGCCTGGCGCAGCGCCTGGTGCGGCTGCTGCAGCAGATCGTGCAGGCCCCGCACGCGCGGCTGCACCGGCTGGACATCCTGGATGCCCCCGAGCGCGCGCGGCTGCTGCACGGCTTCAACGACACCGCCGCGGCGCTGCCCGAGGCCACGCTCATCGAGCGCTTCGAGCAGCAGGTCGCGCGCACCCCGCAGGCCTGCGCGCTGCGCTTCGAGGACGACTCGCTCAGCTATGCCCAGCTCGAGGCGCGCGCCAACCGGCTGGCGCACCTGCTGGTCGCGCGCGGCATCGCCGCCGAGCAGTTCGTGGCCATCTGCCTGCCGCGCTCGCCGGAGCTGGTGGTGGCCATCCTGGCCACGCTCAAGACCGGCGCGGCCTACCTGCCCCTGGATGCGCAGTACCCCAGCGAGCGCATCGCCTTCCTGCTCGAGGATGCCGCCCCGCGCGCCCTCATCACCTGCAGCGCCGCTGCCAGCGGGCTTCCTCCAGGGCTTCCAGGCGGACTTCCAGGCGGACTTCCAGGCGGGCTTCCAGGCGGACTTCCATCCGCGCTTCCATCCGCGCTTCCTGCCGGGCTTGCTGCCGCGCTTCCTGCCGGGCTGCCCGTCCTCGTGCTCGATGAGCCGCAGCTGCTGGCCGAGCTCGAGGCGGCGCCCGCGCACGCCCCCCGGCGCCTCGTCCCGCCGCACCCCCAGCACCCCGCCTACCTCATCTACACCTCCGGCAGCACCGGACGACCCAAGGGCGTGGTCGTCGGCCAGCGCAGCATCGCGCACTACGTCGAGCACGTGGGCCGGCAGGTGCTGGGCGTGCATGCGGGGTGCATGCCGCTGTTCACGCCGACGGTGTTCGACCTGACGCTGACCACGCTGTTCGTGCCGCTGGGCTTCGGCGGGCGCATCCACATCGTGGGCGAAGGCAGCGCCGAGCAGGGGCTCGCCGCGGCGTTCGACGGGCGCAGCGGCGCCAGCGCGGTCAAGCTCACGCCCTCGCACCTGGCGCTGCTTGGCGCGCTGCCGGTGGCGGCCAACGCCATCGCGGTGGCCATCGTCGGCGGCGAGGCGCTCAGCGGCGCGCACGTGGCCGCGCTGCAGCGCCACTGCCCGGGCATCCGCGTGGTCAACGAGTACGGGCCCACCGAGACCACCATCGGCGTGGTCGCCGGCGTGGTGCATGGCGCGGACATCCACATCGGAACGCCCTACCCCAACACGCGCGTGTACGTGCTCGATGCGGCGCTGCAGCCGTGCCCGGTGGGGGTGGTGGGCGAGCTGTACATCGCCGGGGAGGGGCTGGCGCGCGGCTACTGGCGGCGCGCCGCGCTCAGCGCCGAGCGCTTCGTGGCCGACCCGCATGCGCTCGCGCCGGGCCAGCGCATGTACCGCAGCGGCGACCTCGCCGCCTGGCGCGAGGACGGCCGCCTGGACTACCACGGCCGCGCCGACCAGCAGCTCAAGATCCGGGGCTTCCGCATCGAGCCCGCCGAGATCGAGGCCGCGCTGTGCGAGGACGGCGCCATCACGCAGGCCGCGGTCGTCGGCCGCGACGATGGTGGCGAGCGGGACGACGGCCGCGACGGCGGCGGCGGCCTGCGCCTGGTCGCCTACGTGGTGGCCGCCCAGGCGATCGACGCGCGCGCGCTGCGCGAGCGCCTGGCCACGCGCCTGCCCGAGCACATGCTGCCGGCGGCGTACGTGCAGCTGGAGTCGCTGCCGCTCACGCCCAACGGCAAGCTCGACCGGCGCGCGCTGCCCGCGCCCGAGGCGCTCACCGAGGCCTACCTGGCCCCGGGCACGCCCGAGGAGGTGCTGCTGTGCGAGCTGGTGGCGCAGCTGCTGGGGCTGCCGCGCGTGGGGCTGGGCGATCACTTCTTCCACCTCGGCGGGCACTCGCTGCTGGCCGCGCGGCTGGCCGCTCAGGTGCGCGCGCGGCTGGGCCGCGAGCTGCCGCTGCGCACGATCTTCGAGCACCCCGTGCTGGGCGAGCTGGCGCGCGCGCTGGCGTCGCTGGCCACGGCCGACGATGCCGCCGCGCCGTTGCGCCCCGACCCCGACGCCGCCCACGAGCCGTTCCCGCTGACGCCCGTGCAGCAGGCCTACTGGCTGGGCCGCCAGAGCCTGGTCGAGCTGGGCCAGGTGGCCTGCCACCTGTACGCCGAACTGCGGCTGCGCACGCTGGACGTCGATCGCCTGGGCGCCGCCTGGGACCGCGCCATCGAGCGCCACCCGATGCTGCGCGCGGTCATCGACGCCGAGGGCACGCAGCGCATCCTCGCGCAGGTGCCCCCGCTGCACATCGCGCTGGCCGACCACAGCCGCGCCCCGCTCGAGCAGGCCCAGGCCGCCGCGCTGGCCGTGCGCGAGGCCATGTCGCACCAGGTGCTGCCCAGCGAGCGCTGGCCGCTGTTCGAGCTGCGCGTGACCCGCGTGGCCGAGCACGACTGGCGGCTGCACCTGAGCATCGACGCGCTCATCCTCGACGGCGAGAGCATCCAGTGGTTGCTGCACGAGGTCTTCGAGCTGTACCACGGCCGCCAGCGCGCGCAGCCGCCGGCGCGGCTCAGCTTCCGCGACTACGTGCTGCACCTGCAGCGCGAGGCCGCGCCCATCGAGCGCGCGCGCGCCTACTGGAGCGCGCGGCTGCACACGCTGCCCGCAGCACCGGCGCTGCCGCTGGCCGTCGATCCGGCGCGCCTGGCCGATCCGCGCTTCACGCGCCACCACGCGCGCCTGGCCGCCGCGCCGTGGCAGCAGCTGCGCGCGCGTGCCGCCGCCGCCGGGCTGACCGCCTCCAGCGTGCTGTGCTGCGCCTACGCCGAGGTGCTGGGCACCTGGGCGCGCTCGGACCGCTTCACGCTCAACCTGACCGTGGGCGACCGCCGCGTGCTGCACCCCGACGTGCGCGACATGCTGGGCGTGTTCACCAACCTCGTGCCGCTGGAGATCGACCACGCCTGCCGCGCCAGCCTGCTCGAGCGCGCCCATGCCCAGCAGCGCCAGCTCGCGCGCGACCTGGACCATCGCGCCTTCAGCGGCGTGCAGGTGCAGCGCCTGCTCGCCCAGCACGCCGGCGACCCGCTGGCCGGGCTGCTGCCGGTGGTGTTCACCAGCGTCATCGCCGAGCCCGCCCTGGCCCTGCCCGAGGACGTGCTCGAGGTCGTGCACAGCATCACCCAGACCCCGCAGACCTGGCTGGACAACAAGGTCTACCTCGTCGACGACGAGCTGGGCATCGACTGGGATGCGCCCGCGGCGCTGTTCCCCCCGGGCGTGCTCGACGCGATGTTCGACGCCTACCTCGCACTGCTGCACGCGCTGGCCACCACCGAGTCCGCCTGGCACGACACCGAACGCTCGCTGGTGCCGGCCGCGCAGCGCGCGCTGGTGGCCGCGGCCAACGCCACCGCTGCGCCCCTGCCCGGCGAGCTGCTGCACGAGCCGGTGTTCGCCGCGGCCGCCGCCCAGCCGCACGCGACTCGCCGTGATCGACTCGCGCGGGCGCCGCCTCAGCCACGGCCAGCTCGCCGCGCGCGCCGCGGCGCTGGCCCGGCAGCTGCACCAGCGGCTGGCGGCCGACGAGTCCATCGTGGCCATCGTCATGGAGAAGGGCCTCGAGCAGATCGTGGCCGCGCTGGCCGTGCTCGAGGCCGGGCGCACCTTCGTGCCCGTCAGCGCCGGCCAGCCCGACGTGCGCATCCAGGCCATCCTCGCGCAGGCCGGCGTGCGCACCGCGCTGACCCAGCCGCGCATCGCCCGCGGGCGCGCCTGGCAGCAGCAGCTCGAGCTCATCGACGTGCTCGACGAGGACCTCGACGAGCACGTGCCGCACGAGGCCCCGCCCGAGCGGCTGCCGCGCCGCGCCGCGCCCGACGATGCGGCCTACCTGATCTACACCTCGGGCAGCACCGGCGTGCCCAAGGGCGTGCTCATCGCGCACCGCGCCGCGCGCAACACCCTGGCCGACCTCACCGGGCGCCTGGCGCTCTCTGCCTCCGACCGCGTGCTGTGGGTGTCCTCGCTCGAGTTCGACCTGTCCATCTTCGACCTGTTCGCCGTGCTCGGCGCGGGCGGCGCCGTCGTCGTGCCCGAGCCCGACGGCCACCGCCATCCGCTGGACTGGGCGCACGCCGTGCAGCAGCACCGCGTCAGCGTGTGGAACTCCGTGCCCGCCATCGCCGAGCTCATGCTCTCGGCCGCCGGCGCCGATGCCCCCGCGCTGCTGCGCAGCCTGCGCCTGGTCCTGCTCAGCGGCGACTGGATCGCCCTGGGCCTGCCCGAGCGGCTGCGCGCCGCGCTCGATCCGGCCGCGCTCGTGCTCAGCCTGGGCGGGGCCACCGAAGCCTCCATCTGGTCGATCCTGCACCCGATCACCCACGTCGAGCCGCACTGGGCCAGCATCCCCTACGGCATGCCGCTGCGCAACCAGCGCTGGCACGTGCTCACCCCCGACCTGCGCGAGTGCCCCGTGCACACCACCGGCAAGCTGTTCATCGCCGGCGCGGGCCTGGCCATCGGCTACTTCAACGACCCCGCGCAAACCCGCGCCCGCTTCCTCACCCACCCCCTCACCGGCGAGCGCCTGTACGACAGCGGCGACCTCGGCCGCCGCCTGCCCGACGGCAGCATCGAGCTCCTCGGCCGCGAGGACCAGCAGGTCAAGATCCGGGGCTTCCGCATCGAGCTCGGCGAGATCGAAGCCGCCCTCGCCCGCCACCCCCACATCCACCACGCCCTGGCCTCCGTCCAGCACCTCCCAGGCGGACCTCGCATCGTCGCCTATGTCGTGCCCAAACAGCACGCTTCGGGAACGGTCGAGCGCATGGCCTTCACGCTGGAGCAGGCGAACAAGCCTCCGTTCGACGATCCGCACGGCATCGCGATGCGGCTGCCTGACAGCGCGCCCGATCCGCAGCGCCGTAGCGCCTTCCTGGCCCGCCAGAGCTACAGGCGCTTTGCCGCGCGGACCCTCACGATGGCCGAGTTTGCCGAGTGGATCGGCAGCCTGCGGGCCATGCCGGTCGACGGCGCGCCGATGCCCAAGCGTCTGTACCCGTCGGCCGGGGGCCTGTATCCCGTGCGCGTTCACGTGCTGGTCAAGGCCGGCAGCGTCGAAGGGCTTGCAGCTGGAGCCTATGCGTACGATCCGTTGCAGCATCGCTTGCTCGCGGTCGACCCGGTCGGGCTCCTCGGCGAGGACTTCGACGGCGTGAATCGGCCGATCGCGGAAGACGCCAGCCTGGCAGTGGTCCTCACCGGCCATCTGCCTGCCATTCGGCCGCTCTACGGAGAATGGTCGAAAGACGCCTGCCTGCTCGAGGCGGGATACATCGGACAGACACTCGCGCTTGCCGCGCCGGCGCTCGGCATGGGCACCTGTCCCATTGGCGGCCTTGATCAAAGCGCCTTGCGCCGGCGCCTCGGGTGGGCCGACGAGACCGAGGACATCTTTCTGCACGCTCTGCTCGCCGGAGCCATCGAGCCGGAGCAGCAGCAGAGCTGGCAGCCGATGCAACTGGCGGACTCCGGCAAGCACGACGCGGACAGCCTGCGGAACTGGCTGGCCACGCGCCTGCCCGAGCACATGCTGCCGGCGGCGTATGTGCAGCTGGAGTCGCTGCCGCTCACGCCCAACGGCAAGCTCGACCGGCGCGCGCTGCCCGCGCCCGAGGCGCTCACCGAGGCCTACCTGGCCCCGGGCACGCCCGAGGAGGTGCTGCTGTGCGAGCTGGTGGCGCAGCTGCTGGGGCTGCCGCGCGTGGGGCTGGGCGATCACTTCTTCCACCTCGGCGGGCACTCGCTGCTGGCCGCGCGGCTGGCCGCTCAGGTGCGCGCGCGGCTGGGCCGCGAGCTGCCGCTGCGCACGGTCTTCGAGTGCCCCGTGCTGGGCCAGCTGGCGCGCGCGCTGCGCACGGCGGGCCAGGCCGCCGCGCCGCTGGTGGCCGGGCGCGCGCGCCCGGCGCGGCTGCCGCTGTCGTTCGCGCAGGCGCGGCTGTGGTTCCTGCACCGCCTGGAAGGCGCCAGCGCGCACTACAACATTCCGCTGGCCTTGCAGCTGCGCGGCGCGCTGGACGCGGGCGCTCTGGCGCAGGCGCTGGGCGACGTGTGCACGCGCCATGAGAGCCTGCGCACGCTGCTGCTCGAGCACGAGGGCCAGCCGTACCAGCACATCGTGCCGCCCGGCCAGTGCACGGCGCTGCAGCGCGGGCGCTGCACACCGGCCGAGCTGCCCGAGGCGCTGGCCACGGCCGCGGCGCAGCCGTTCGATCCGGGCCGCGAGACGGCGCTGCGCGCCACGCTGTTCGAGCTCGGTGCCCAGGAGCATGCGCTGCTGCTGGTGGTGCACCACAGCGCGGCCGATGGCGGGTCGATCGCGCCGCTGCTGGGCGACCTGGCGCAGGCGTATGCGGCACGCGCCGCGGGCGGCGCGCCCGCCTTCGTGCCGCTGGCGGTGCAGTACGCCGACTACAGCCTGTGGCAGCACGCGCTGCTGGGTGCCGAGCACGAGGCGCACAGCGCGCTGGCGCGCCAGCTGGCGTACTGGCAGCAGCAGCTGCGCGGGCTGCCTGCGGAGTTGGCGCTGCCGGCCGATCGGCCGCGTCCGAGTGCACCCAGCCACCTCGGCGCGGTGCTCGAGCTGCGCCTGGACGCCGCGCTGCACGCGCGGCTGCTCGAGCTGGGCCATGCGCACGGGGCGACGCTGTTCATGGTGCTGCACGCGGCGCTGGCCGCGTTGCTGAGCAAGCTCGGCTGCGGCTGCGACATTCCCATCGGGGCGCCGGTGGCCGGCCGGGCCGAGGCGGCGCTGGACGCTCTGGTGGGCTTCTTCGTCAACACGCTGGTGCTGCGCCTGGACACGGCCGGCGAGCCCTCGTTCGCCGAGCTGCTGGCGCGCTCGCGCGCCACCTGCCTGGACGCCTACGCGCACCAGGACGTGCCCTTCGAGCGGCTGGTGGAGCTGCTGAACCCGCCGCGCGCGTTCGGCCGCCAGCCGCTGTTCCAGACCATGCTGGTGCTGCAGAACGCGGCGCTGCCGCCGCTGGTGCTGCCCGGGCTGGACAGCCAGGCGCTGCAGGTGGGCACGCGCAGCACCAAGTTCGACCTGTGCTGGGGCTTCACCGAGACGCACGACGCGCAGGGCCGCCCCGCGGGGCTGGCCGGCCAGCTCGAGTACAGCGCCGACCTGTTCGAGCCGCGCAGCGCGCAGCGCCTGGCGCAGCGCCTGGTGCGGCTGCTGCAGCAGATCGTGCAGGCCCCGCACGCGCGGCTGCACCGGCTGGACATCCTGGATGCCCCCGAGCGCGCGCGGCTGCTGCACGGCTTCAACGACACCGCCGCGGCGCTGCCCGAGGCCACGCTCATCGAGCGCTTCGAGCAGCAGGTCGCGCGCACCCCGCAGGCCTGCGCGCTGCGCTTCGAGGACGACTCGCTCAGCTATGCCCAGCTCGAGGCGCGCGCCAACCGGCTGGCGCACCTGCTGGTCGCGCGCGGCATCGCCGCCGAGCAGTTCGTGGCCATCTGCCTGCCGCGCTCGCCGGAGCTGGTGGTGGCCATCCTGGCCACGCTCAAGACCGGCGCGGCCTACCTGCCCCTGGATGCGCAGTACCCCAGCGAGCGCATCGCCTTCCTGCTCGAGGATGCCGCCCCGCGCGCCCTCATCACCTGCAGCGCCGCTGCCAGCGGGCTTCCTCCAGGGCTTCCAGGCGGACTTCCAGGCGGACTTCCAGGCGGGCTTCCAGGCGGACTTCCATCCGCGCTTCCATCCGCGCTTCCTGCCGGGCTTGCCGCCGCGCTTCCTGCCGGGCTGCCCGTCCTCGATGCTCGATGAGCCGCAGCTGCTGGCCGAGCTCGAGGCGCTGCCCGCGCACGCCCCCCAGCGCCTCGTCCCGCCCCACCCCCAGCACCCCGCCTACCTCATCTACACCTCCGGCAGCACCGGACGACCCAAGGGCGTGGTCATCGGCCAGCGCAGCATCGCGCACTACGTCGAGCACGTGGGCCGGCAGGTGCTGGGCGTGCATGCGGCGTGCATGCCGCTGTTCACGCCGACGGTGTTCGACCTGACGCTGACCACGCTGTTCGTGCCGCTGGGCTTCGGCGGGCGCATCCACATCGTGGGCGAAGGCAGCGCCGAGCAGGGGCTCGCCGCGGCGTTCGACGGGCGCAGCGGCGCCAGCGCGGTCAAGCTCACGCCCTCGCACCTGGCGCTGCTTGGCGCGCTGCCGGTGGCGGCCAACGCCATCGCGGTGGCCATCGTCGGCGGCGAGGCGCTCAGCGGCGCGCACGTGGCCGCGCTGCAGCGCCACTGCCCGGGCATCCGCGTGGTCAACGAGTACGGGCCCACCGAGACCACCATCGGCGTGGTCGCCGGCGTGGTGCATGGCGCGGACATCCACATCGGAACGCCCTACCCCAACACGCGCGTGTACGTGCTCGATGCGGCGCTGCAGCCGTGCCCGGTGGGGGTGGTGGGCGAGCTGTACATCGCCGGGGAGGGGCTGGCGCGCGGCTACTGGCGGCGCGCCGCGCTCAGCGCCGAGCGCTTCGTGGCCGACCCGCATGCGCTCGCGCCGGGCCAGCGCATGTACCGCAGCGGCGACCTCGCCGCCTGGCGCGAGGACGGCCGCCTGGACTACCACGGCCGCGCCGACCAGCAGCTCAAGATCCGGGGCTTCCGCATCGAGCCCGCCGAGATCGAGGCCGCGCTGTGCGAGGACGGCGCCATCGCGCAGGCCGCGGTCGTCGGCCGCGACGATGGTGGCGAGCGCCGTGCGAGGTGGCGACACAGCAGCCACGACGGCCGCGACGGCGGCGGCGGCCTGCGCCTGGTCGCCTACGTGGTGGCCGCCCAGGCGATCGACGCGCGCGCGCTGCGCGAGCGCCTGGCCACGCGCCTGCCCGAGCACATGCTGCCGGCGGCGTACGTGCAGCTGGAGTCGCTGCCGCTCACGCCCAACGGCAAGCTCGACCGGCGCGCGCTGCCCGCGCCCGAGGCGCTCACCGAGGCCTACCTGGCCCCGGGCACGCCCGAGGAGGTGCTGCTGTGCGAGCTGGTGGCGCAGCTGCTGGGGCTGCCGCGCGTGGGGCTGGGCGATCACTTCTTCCACCTCGGCGGGCACTCGCTGCTGGCCGCGCGGCTGGCCGCTCAGGTGCGCGCGCGGCTGGGCCGCGAGCTGCCGCTGCGCACGATCTTCGAGCACCCCGTGCTGGGCGAGCTGGCGCGCGCGCTGGCGTCGCTGGCCACGGCCGACGATGCCGCCGCGCCGTTGCGCCCCGACCCCGACGCCGCCCACGAGCCGTTCCCGCTGACGCCCGTGCAGCAGGCCTACTGGCTGGGCCGCCAGAGCCTGGTCGAGCTGGGCCAGGTGGCCTGCCACCTGTACGCCGAACTGCGGCTGCGCACGCTGGACGTCGATCGCCTGGGCGCCGCCTGGGACCGCGCCATCGAGCGCCACCCGATGCTGCGCGCGGTCATCGACGCCGAGGGCACGCAGCGCATCCTCGCGCAGGTGCCCCCGCTGCACATCGCGCTGGCCGACCACAGCCGCGCCCCGCTCGAGCAGGCCCAGGCCGCCGCGCTGGCCGTGCGCGAGGCCATGTCGCACCAGGTGCTGCCCAGCGAGCGCTGGCCGCTGTTCGAGCTGCGCGTGACCCGCGTGGCCGAGCACGACTGGCGGCTGCACCTGAGCATCGACGCGCTCATCCTCGACGGCGAGAGCATCCAGTGGTTGCTGCACGAGGTCTTCGAGCTGTACCACGGCCGCCAGCGCGCGCAGCCGCCGGCGCGGCTCAGCTTCCGCGACTACGTGCTGCACCTGCAGCGCGAGGCCGCGCCCATCGAGCGCGCGCGCGCCTACTGGAGCGCGCGGCTGCACACGCTGCCCGCAGCACCGGCGCTGCCGCTGGCCGTCGATCCGGCGCGCCTGGCCGATCCGCGCTTCACGCGCCACCACGCGCGCCTGGCCGCCGCGCCGTGGCAGCAGCTGCGCGCGCGTGCCGCCGCCGCCGGGCTGACCGCCTCCAGCGTGCTGTGCTGCGCCTACGCCGAGGTGCTGGGCACCTGGGCGCGCTCGGACCGCTTCACGCTCAACCTGACCGTGGGCGACCGCCGCGTGCTGCACCCCGACGTGCGCGACATGCTGGGCGTGTTCACCAACCTCGTGCCGCTGGAGATCGACCACGCCTGCCGCGCCAGCCTGCTCGAGCGCGCCCATGCCCAGCAGCGCCAGCTCGCGCGCGACCTGGACCATCGCGCCTTCAGCGGCGTGCAGGTGCAGCGCCTGCTCGCCCAGCACGCCGGCGACCCGCTGGCCGGGCTGCTGCCGGTGGTGTTCACCAGCGTCATCGCCGAGCCCGCCCTGGCCCTGCCCGAGGACGTGCTCGAGGTCGTGCACAGCATCACCCAGACCCCGCAGACCTGGCTGGACAACAAGGTCTACCTCGTCGACGACGAGCTGGGCATCGACTGGGATGCGCCCGCGGCGCTGTTCCCCCCGGGCGTGCTCGACGCGATGTTCGACGCCTACCTCGCACTGCTGCACGCGCTGGCCACCACCGAGTCCGCCTGGCACGACACCGAACGCTCGCTGGTGCCGGCCGCGCAGCGCGCGCTGGTGGCCGCGGCCAACGCCACCGCTGCGCCCCTGCCCGGCGAGCTGCTGCACGAGCCGGTGTTCGCCGCGGCCGCCGCCCAGCCGCACGCGATCGCCGTGATCGACTCGCGCGGGCGCCGCCTCAGCCACGGCCAGCTCGCCGCGCGCGCCGCGGCGCTGGCCCGGCAGCTGCACCAGCGGCTGGCGGCCGACGAGTCCATCGTGGCCATCGTCATGGAGAAGGGCCTCGAGCAGATCGTGGCCGCGCTGGCCGTGCTCGAGGCCGGGCGCACCTTCGTGCCCGTCAGCGCCGGCCAGCCCGACGTGCGCATCCAGGCCATCCTCGCGCAGGCCGGCGTGCGCACCGCGCTGACCCAGCCGCGCATCGCCCGCGGGCGCGCCTGGCAGCAGCAGCTCGAGCTCATCGACGTGCTCGACGAGGACCTCGACGAGCACGTGCCGCACGAGGCCCCGCCCGAGCGGCTGCCGCGCCGCGCCGCGCCCGACGATGCGGCCTACCTGATCTACACCTCGGGCAGCACCGGCGTGCCCAAGGGCGTGCTCATCGCGCACCGCGCCGCGCGCAACACCCTGGCCGACCTCACCGGGCGCCTGGCGCTCTCTGCCACCGACCGCGTGCTGTGGGTGTCCTCGCTCGAGTTCGACCTGTCCATCTTCGACCTGTTCGCCGTGCTCGGCGCGGGCGGCGCCGTCGTCGTGCCCGAGCCCGACGGCCACCGCCATCCGCTGGACTGGGCGCACGCCGTGCAGCAGCACCGCGTCAGCGTGTGGAACTCCGTGCCCGCCATCGCCGAGCTCATGCTCTCGGCCGCCGGCGCAAACGCCCCCGCGCTGCTGCGCAGCCTGCGCCTGGTCCTGCTCAGCGGCGACTGGATCGCCCTGGGCCTGCCCGAGCGGCTGCGCGCCGCGCTCGATCCGGCCGCGCTCGTGCTCAGCCTGGGCGGGGCCACCGAAGCCTCCATCTGGTCGATCCTGCACCCGATCACCCACGTCGAGCCGCACTGGGCCAGCATCCCCTACGGCATGCCGCTGCGCAACCAGCGCTGGCACGTGCTCACCCCCGACCTGCGCGAGTGCCCCGTGCACACCACCGGCAAGCTGTTCATCGCCGGCGCGGGCCTGGCCATCGGCTACTTCAACGACCCCGCGCAAACCCGTGCCCGCTTCCTCACCCACCCCCTCACCGGCGAGCGCCTGTACGACAGCGGCGACCTCGGCCGCCGCCTGCCCGACGGCAGCATCGAGCTCCTCGGCCGCGAGGACCAGCAGGTCAAGATCCGGGGCTTCCGCATCGAGCTCGGCGAGATCGAAGCCGCCCTCGCCCGCCACCCCCACATCCACCACGCCCTGGCCTCCGTCCAGCACCTCCCCAGGCGGTTCTCGCATCGTCGCCTATGTGGTGCCGAACGAATCGTGCAGTGTCGACCCGCGTGAGCTTCGCACGCACCTGGAGGGAGTGCTGCCGGACTACATGGTGCCGGCGGGGTACGTGGTGCTGGAGTCGCTGCCGCTGACGCCCAACGGCAAGCTGGACCGGCGTGCGCTGCCGCTGGGACACGAAGGCGGGGTGGTCGCGGGCTATCAGGCGCCGGGCACGCAGGCCGAGGTGCTGTTGTGCGAGCTGGTGGCGCAGCTGCTGGGGCTCGAGCGCGTGGGCGTGGCCGACAACTTCTTCCACCTCGGGGGCGACAGCATCGGCTCGATCCGCCTGGTCAGCGCCGCGCGCGAGCGCGGGCTGCTGTTCAGCCCGCGCGAGGTGTTCCTGCATCCGGTGCTGGGCGAGCTGGCGCGCGTGGCGCAGCAGGCCGCCGGTGCGGTGAGCATCGTGCAGGGCACGCCCGAGGGGGCGTTGCCGGCCACGCCGATCATGCGCTGGCTGCTGCAGCACAGCGGGCCCTGGGGGCAGTTCCACCAGGCCGTGCTGCTGCAGGTGCCCGCGGCGCTGGACGAGGCGGCGCTGGTGGCCGCGCTGCAGGCGCTGCTCGAGCATCACGATGCGCTGCGCCTGCAGTGCCTGGACGACGGTGCGCTGCGCATCGCGCCGCCCGGCGCGGTGTCATGCGCACGGCTGCGTGCAGCGCCTGGCGCTGTCGGGGCTGGCGCCCGCACAGCGGCGCGCGGCGCTGCAGCAGGCCTATGAGGAGGCCGTGGGCCGGCTCGATGCGCACGCGGGCGTGCAGCTGCAGGCCGTGTGGGGCGATGCGGGCCCGGCCGAGGCGGGCCGGCTGCTGCTGGTGATCCACCACCTGGTGGTCGATGGCGTGTCCTGGGGCATCGTGCAGTCGGATCTGGCCAGCGCCTATGCGAGTGCCGCGCGCGGCCAGCCCATCGAGCTGCCGCCCAAGACCACCAGCCTGCGCCACTGGGCCGAGCAGCTGCAGGCGAGCGCGCCTCTGCGCCGCACGGAGCTGCCGTTCTGGCAGGACATGACCACGCGCGCCGCACCGGCGCTGCTGGCCGGTGCGCTCGATGCCGCGCGCGACACCGTGGCCAGCGCCGGCCACTTCGAGCATCGCCTGGACGAGGCCACCACGCGCGCGCTGCTCACCGACGTGCCCGCCGCGTTCCATGCGCGCGTCAACGACGTGCTGCTCAGCGCGCTGGTGCTGGCCGTGGCCGACTGGCGCGGCGCGGCGCACGACAGCCTGGCGCTGCGCCTGGACCTGGAAGGCCATGGCCGCGAGAGCGCCGATGCGCGCATCGACCTGACGCGCACCGTGGGCTGGTTCACCAGCGTGTACCCGCTGCACCTGGACCCCGGCGCGCTCGACCTGCACGAGGCGCTGCAGGGCGGGCCGGCCGCGGGCGTGGCGCTCAAGCGCATCAAGGAGCAGCTGCGCGCGGTGCCCGGCCAGGGGCTGGGCTACGGGGTGCTGCGCCAGCTCGATGCGCACGGCGCGGCCGTGCTGCAGGGCCTGCCCGGCGCGCAGCTGGCGTTCAACTACCTGGGCCGCTTCGCCCTCGGCCAGGGTGCGCACTGGCAGCCCGCCGAAGCCGCCGATGCGCTGCTCGGCGGGGCCGATGCGCAGCGCCCGCTCGAGCACGCGATCAGCATCAACGCCATCACGCTCGATACGGCGCACGGCCCGCGGCTGAGCGTGGGCTGGCGCTTCGCTGCGGCGCTGCTGGGCGCGCCCGAGGCGCAGCGGCTGGCGCACTGCTTCGAGCGGGCGCTGCAGGCGCTGGTGCGCCACGCGCGGCGCCCCGGTGCGGGCGGGCTCACGCCCAGCGACATCGAGTGGCTCGCCCTGGAGCAACGCGACATCGACGAACTCGAGCAACGCGACATCGACGAACTCGAGCAACGCGACATCGGCGAACTCGAGCAACGCGACATCGGCGAACTCGAGCCGCCGCATCCGCGGCTGCACGACATCTGGCCGCTCACGCCGCTGCAGGAGGGGCTGCTGTTCCACGCGCACTACGAGGACCAGGGCGAGGACCCGTACCTGGTGCAGCTGGCCTTCGAGCTGCACGGCGCGCTCGATGGCGCGCGGCTGCGCCGTGCGCTGGATGCGCTGCTGCAGCGCCACGCCAACCTGCGCGTGGCGTTCTGCCAGGATCGCACGGGGCGCTCGCTGCAGCTGGTGCAGGCGCACTGCACGATGCCGTGGCGGGAGCACGACCTGCAGGACCTGTCCGATGGCCGGCAGCGCGCTGCCGCGCTGGAGGCCGAGGACCGGCGCGTGCGCTTCGATCCGGCACGCGCGCCGCTGATGCGCGCCACGCTGCTGCGCCTGGGCCCCGCGCAGCACCGGCTGTTGCTCACGCAGCACCACGTGCTGGTCGACGGCTGGTCCGGCCCGATCCTGCTGCAGGACCTGCTCGCGCTGTACCGCCACGATGCCCAGGACCATGCGCTGCCCGCGCCCGTGCCGTTCAAGCACTACCTGGCGTGGCTGCAGGCGCAGGACAAGGCCGCCGCCCGCGCGGCGTGGCGCCAGACGCTGGCGGGCATCGATTCGCCCACGCTGCTGGCCCCGCCCGGGCGGGCCGCGGCCGCGGGCGTGCAGGCGCAGCACGACCAGTGGCTGGATGCGGCGTCCACGCGCGCGCTGGAGGCGCTCGCGCGCGCGCACGGGTTGACGCTGGCCACGTTGCTGCAAGGCGCCTGGGCGGTGCTGCTGGCGCGCCTGACGGGCCGCCGCGATGTGCTGTTCGGCAACGTCAGCTCCGGGCGCCAGGCGCCGCTGGCGGGCATCGAGCGCATGCTCGGGCTGCTGATCACCACCACGCCGCTGCGCGTGCGCGTCGAGCCGGCCCGGCCGGTGCTCGAATGGCTGCAGCAGCTGCAGCGCGAGCAGGCCGCGCTGCAGCCGCACCAGCACCTCGCGCTGGCCGAGCTGCACCGGCTGGCCGGCGCGCCGGTGCTGTTCGACACGCTGTTCACCTACGAGAACTACCCGGCCGGCGCCGGCTCCACGCCCACCGGCTCCACGCCCGCCGGCGAGCACGAGCTGCCGCTGCGCGAGGTGCGCGGCAACAACGGCAACCACTACCCGCTGAGCCTGGCGGCCCTCCCCGGCGCGCGCCTGGGGCTGCGCCTGCACTACAACCGCGCGCTGTTCGACAGCGCGGCCATCCAGGCCATCGGACAGCGGCTCGCCCGGCTGCTGCAGCAGATCGTGCAGGCCCCGCACGCGCGGCTGCACCGGCTGGACATCCTGGATGCCCCCGAGCGCGCACGGCTGCTGCACGGCTTCAACGACACCGCCGCGGCGCTGCCCGAGGCCACGCTCATCGAGCGCTTCGAGCAGCAGGTCGCGCGCACCCCGCAGGCCTGCGCGCTGCGCTTCGAGGACGACTCGCTCAGCTATGCCCAGCTCGAGGCGCGCGCCAACCGGCTGGCGCACCTGCTGGTCGCGCGCGGCATCGCCGCCGAGCAGTTCGTGGCCATCTGCCTGCCGCGCTCGCTGGAGCTGGTGGTGGCCATCCTGGCCACGCTCAAGACCGGCGCGGCCTACCTGCCCCTGGATGCGCAGTACCCCAGCGAGCGCATCGCCTTCCTGCTCGAGGATGCCGCCCCGCGCGCCCTCATCACCTGCAGCGCCGCTGCCAGCGGACTTCCATCCGCGCTTGCATCCTCGCTTGCATCCACACTTCCATCCACGCTTCCATCCGCGCTTCCTGCCGGACTGCCCGTCCTGGTACTCGATGAGCCGCGGCTGCTCGCCGAGCTCGAGGCGCTGCCCGCGCACGCCCCACGGCGCCTCGTCCCGCCCCATCCCCAGCACCCCGCCTACCTCATCTACACCTCCGGCAGCACCGGACAACCCAAGGGCGTGGTCGTCCCGCACCACGGCCTGCCCAATCTCGCCCATGCGCAGGTCCGCCACATCGGCGTCACGCAGGAAAGCCGGGTCGCGCAGCTCGCGTCCTTCTCGTTCGATGCCGCGTACTCCGAGCTTGCGATGGCGTTGTCTTCGGGAGCGACGCTCGTGCTGGCACCCGAGCACGCGCGCAGCGCAGAGCCGCTGGCGCAGTTCCTGCGCGACATGGCGATCTCACACGCCACGTTCACGCCAACTGTCCTGCAGACACTCGATGCCACGCATCCGACGAGCCTGAACCACATCATCGTCGCCGGCGAACCCTGCCCTAAGGAGCTCTGGCGCGCGTGGGGCCTGAACTGCATCGTCAGCAACGCATATGGCCCCACGGAGGCTTCCGTCTGCACCACGATGAGTGCGGCTTCCCTTGACGCAGGCCCCTCCCTCCCGATCGGCGCGCCCATCGCCCACACGCGCGCCTACGTGCTCGATGCCGCGCTGCAGCCTTGCCCGGTGGGCGTGGTGGGCGAGCTGTACATCGCCGGCGCCGGCCTCGCGCGCGGCTACTGGCGCCGCGCGGCGCTCACCGCCGAGCGCTTCGTGCCCGACCCGCATGCGCTCGCGCCCGGCCAGCGCATGTACCGCAGCGGCGACCTCGCCGCCTGGCGCGACGACGGCCAGCTCGTCTTCTACGGCCGCGCCGACCGCCAGCTCAAGATCCGGGGCTTTCGCATCGAGCCCGCCGAGATCGAGGCTGCGCTGTTGCGGCATCCCGGCATCGCCGGCGCGGCAGTCGTCACCCGCGACGATGACGCCTCGGGCCGAAAGCTCATGGCGTACGTCGTGCCGGACTTGAATGCGCCGGCCAACCGATCGCTGCTGCACGAACTCGCGCAGCAGCAGATCGAATCGTGGCAGGACATCGAGACCAGCCTCGTGCGCGAGCCTGCCGATCCAAGCTTCGACACCAGCGGCTGGGACAGCAGCTATGACGGACGACCGTTTCCGCCCGCGGAAATGCGCGAGTACGTCGACACGTCGGTGGCTCGCATCCGCGCGCTGCAGCCGGGAAGGGTGCTGGAAATCGGATGCGGTGCCGGCCTGATTCTTTTCCGCCTGCTGCCGCACTGCACCCGCTACACGGGCATCGACCTGTCCGGCGAGCGGATCCGGCGCCTGCAGACGCTCCAGAGCATGCCGCAGTGGCAGGAGCGCATCGCCGGGCTAGCCGGAGCCCGCTTCGTGAATGCCCGGGCCGACGAGCTCGACGGCTTTGGCGCAGGCGCAATCGACACGGTCCTGCTGCCTTCGGTTGCGCAGTACTTTCCCAGCCTCGATCACCTCTCGGCGGTGCTCGACACGATCTTGACAACAACGCTGGCGGACGGCGGCTCCGTCTTCGTTGGCGACGTCCGCAATCTGGCGCTGCAGGCGGCTTTCCACACCTCGGTGGTGCTGCACAAGGCAAGTCCCGGCGACCGCTCGGCGGCCCTCGCCGAGCGCGTGCGCTCGCGACTCGCAGCCGAGCGCGAGCTCGCCATCGAGCCGGGCTACTTCCTGGCCCTTGCACGCCGGCATCCGCGCATCCGCCACGTCGAGATCCTTCCCAAGCTGGGGGCTGCCGACAACGAGCTGACGCGATTCCGCTACGACGTGCTGATCCGCCTGTCGGCACAGACGCAGGCGGCGGCGGCGCTGCCCTGGGTCGACTGGCTCCAGCGCCGCGACGACCTGGCGACGCTGCGCCGGACGCTGCTCGTCGATCGTCCCCAGGTGCTCGCGATCCGGGGCATCGCGAATGCACGCGTCGCGGCCGCCGTGGCAGCAGCGGACCAGTTGCTGTACGGCGAACACGAAGCGCCAGGATCGGTGCCGTGGCGCGGACCCGACGCGCCCGCGACCGGGTGGAACCCGGACGACCTCGTGCGCATCAGTGCCGAGTGCGGATATCGAGTGGACCTGGGCCTTCGCGCGTGTGCCGGCGACGGCAGCTATGACGCCGTGCTGCGGCCCGCCGCCGCCGAGTCGCTGCCACTCGTGTCGTGGGACGATCCACAACAGGAGCTTCCGCGGCGGCTGGCCAACAACCCGCTGCAGGACCGGCTGAGGCGCCACCTTGCGCCGCGGCTTCGCACGCACCTGGAGGGAGTGCTGCCGGACTACATGGTGCCGGCGGGGTACGTGGTGCTGGAGTCGCTGCCGCTGACGCCCAACGGCAAGCTGGACCGGCGTGCGCTGCCGCTGGGGCACGAAGGCGGGGTGGTCGCGGGCTATCAGGCGCCGGGCACGCAGGCCGAGGTGCTGTTGTGCGAGCTGGTGGCGCAGCTGCTGGGGCTCGAGCGCGTGGGCGTGGCCGACAACTTCTTCCACCTCGGGGGCGACAGCATCGGCTCGATCCGCCTGGTCAGCGCCGCGCGCGAGCGCGGGTTGCTGTTCAGCCCGCGCGAGGTGTTCCTGCATCCGGTGCTGGGCGAGCTGGCGCGCGTGGCGCAGCAGGCCGCCGGTGCGGTGAGCATCGTGCAGGGCACGCCCGAGGGGGCGTTGCCGGCCACGCCGATCATGCGCTGGCTGCTGCAGCACAGCGGGCCCTGGGGGCAGTTCCACCAGGCCGTGCTGCTGCAGGTGCCCGCGGCGCTGGACGAGGCGGCGCTGGTGGCCGCGCTGCAGGCGCTGCTCGAGCATCACGATGCGCTGCGCCTGCAGTGCCTGGACGACGGTGCGCTGCGCATCGCGCCGCCCGGCGCGGTGCATGCGCACGGCTGCGTGCAGCGCCTGGCGCTGTCGGGGCTGGCGCCCGCACAGCGGCGCGCGGCGCTGCAGCAGGCTTACGAGGAGGCCGTGGGCCGGCTCGATGCGCACGCGGGCGTGCAGCTGCAGGCCGTGTGGGGCGATGCGGGCCCGGCCGAGGCGGGCCGGCTGCTGCTGGTGATCCACCACCTGGTGGTCGATGGCGTGTCCTGGGGCATCGTGCAGTCGGATCTGGCCAGCGCCTATGCGAGTGCCGCGCGCGGCCAGCCCATCGAGCTGCCGCCCAAGACCACCAGCCTGCGCCACTGGGCCGAGCAGCTGCAGGCGAGCGCGCCTCTGCGCCGCACGGAGCTGCCGTTCTGGCAGGACATGACCACGCGCGCCGCACCGGCGCTGCTGGCCGGTGCGCTCGATGCCGCGCGCGACACCGTGGCCAGCGCCGGCCACTTCGAGCATCGCCTGGACGAGGCCACCACGCGCGCGCTGCTCACCGACGTGCCCGCCGCGTTCCATGCGCGCGTCAACGACGTGCTGCTCAGCGCGCTGGTGCTGGCCGTGGCCGACTGGCGCGGCGCGGCGCACGACAGCCTGGCGCTGCGCCTGGACCTGGAAGGCCATGGCCGCGAGAGCGCCGATGCGCGCATCGACCTGACGCGCACCGTGGGCTGGTTCACCAGCGTGTACCCGCTGCACCTGGACCCCGGCGCGCTCGACCTGCACGAGGCGCTGCAGGGCGGGCCGGCCGCGGGCGTGGCGCTCAAGCGCATCAAGGAGCAGCTGCGCGCGGTGCCCGGCCAGGGGCTGGGCTACGGGGTGCTGCGCCAGCTCGATGCACACGGCGCGGCCGTGCTGCAGGGCCTGCCCGGCGCGCAGCTGGCGTTCAACTACCTGGGCCGCTTCGCCCTCGGCCAGGGTGCGCACTGGCAGCCCGCCGAAGCCGCCGATGCGCTGCTCGGCGGGGCCGATGCGCAGCGCCCGCTCGAGCACGCGATCAGCATCAACGCCATCACGCTCGATACGGCGCACGGCCCGCGGCTGAGCGTGGGCTGGCGCTTCGCTGCGGCGCTGCTGGGCGCGCCCGAGGCGCAGCGGCTGGCGCACTGCTTCGAGCGGGCGCTGCAGGCGCTGGTGCGCCACGCGCGGCGCCCCGGTGCGGGCGGGCTCACGCCCAGCGACATCGAGTGGCTCGCCCTGGAGCAACGCGACATCGACGAACTCGAGCAACGCGACATCGACGAACTCGAGCAACGCGACATCGGCGAACTCGAGCCGCCGCATCCGCGGCTGCACGACATCTGGCCGCTCACGCCGCTGCAGGAGGGGCTGCTGTTCCACGCGCACTACGAGGACCAGGGCGAGGACCCGTACCTGGTGCAGCTGGCCTTCGAGCTGCACGGCGCGCTCGATGGCGCGCGGCTGCGCCGTGCGCTGGATGCGCTGCTGCAGCGCCACGCCAACCTGCGCGTGGCGTTCTGCCAGGATCGCACGGGCCGCTTGCTGCAGCTGGTGCAGGCGCACTGCACGATGCCGTGGCGGGAGCACGACCTGCAGGACCTGTCCGATGGCCGGCAGCGCGCTGCCGCGCTGGAGGCCGAGGACCGGCGCGTGCGCTTCGATCCGGCACGCGCGCCGCTGATGCGCGCCACGCTGCTGCGCCTGGGCCCCGCGCAGCACCGGCTGTTGCTCACGCAGCACCACGTGCTGGTCGACGGCTGGTCCGGCCCGATCCTGCTGGAGGACCTGCTCGCGCTGTACCGCCACGATGCCCAGGACCATGCGCTGCCCGCGCCCGTGCCGTTCAAGCACTACCTGGCGTGGCTGCAGGCGCAGGACAAGGCTGCCGCGCGCGCGGCCTGGCGCCAGACGCTGGCGGGCATCGATTCGCCCACGCTGCTGGCCCCGCCCGGGCGGGCCGCGGCCGCGGGCGTGCAGGCGCAGCACGACCAGTGGCTGGATGCGGCGTCCACGCGCGCGCTGGAGGCGCTCGCGCGCGCGCACGGGTTGACGCTGGCCACGTTGCTGCAAGGCGCCTGGGCGGTGCTGCTGGCGCGCCTGACGGGCCGCCGCGATGTGCTGTTCGGCAACGTCAGCTCCGGGCGCCAGGCGCCGCTGGCGGGCATCGAGCGCATGCTCGGGCTGCTGATCACCACCACGCCGCTGCGCGTGCGCGTCGAGCCGGCCCGGCCGGTGCTCGAATGGCTGCAGCAGCTGCAGCGCGAGCAGGCCGCGCTGCAGCCGCACCAGCACCTCGCGCTGGCCGAGCTGCACCGGCTGGCCGGCGCGCCGGTGCTGTTCGACACGCTGTTCACCTACGAGAACTACCCGGCCGGCGCCGGCTCCACGCCCACCGGCTCCACGCCCGCCGGCGAGCACGAGCTGCCGCTGCGCGAGGTGCGCGGCAACAACGGCAACCACTACCCGCTGAGCCTGGCGGCCCTCCCCGGCGCGCGCCTGGGGCTGCGCCTGCACTACAACCGCGCGCTGTTCGACAGCGCGGCCATCCAGGCCATCGGACAGCGGCTCGCCCGGCTGCTGCAGCAGATCGTGCAGGCCCCGCACGCGCGGCTGCACCGGCTGGACATCCTGGATGCCCCCGAGCGCGCACGGCTGCTGCACGGCTTCAACGACACCGCCGCGGCGCTGCCCGAGGCCACGCTCATCGAGCGCTTCGAGCAGCAGGTCGCGCGCACCCCGCAGGCCTGCGCGCTGCGCTTCGAGGACGACTCGCTCAGCTATGCCCAGCTCGAGGCGCGCGCCAACCGGCTGGCGCACCTGCTGGTCGCGCGCGGCATCGCCGCCGAGCAGTTCGTGGCCATCTGCCTGCCGCGCTCGCTGGAGCTGGTGGTGGCCATCCTGGCCACGCTCAAGACCGGCGCGGCCTACCTGCCCCTGGATGCGCAGTACCCCAGCGAGCGCATCGCCTTCCTGCTCGAGGATGCCGCCCCGCGCGCCCTCATCACCTGCAGCGAACAGGCCGGCGTGCTCGCACCTGCGCTGGCAGCCGAGCTGGCATCCGGGCCTGCAGCCGGGCTTGCATCGGCGATGCCCGTGCTGATGCTCGACCAGCCGCAGCTGCTCGCCCAGCTCGATGCGGCGCCCACCCACGCCCCCCAGCGCCTCGTCCCGCCGCATCCCCAGCACCCCGCCTACCTCATCTACACCTCCGGCAGCACCGGACAACCCAAGGGCGTGGTCAACACACTGCAGAACGTCGCTCGACTGTTCGATGCCACGCGCCCCTGGTTCCGCTTCGACGAGCGCGACACCTGGACGCTCTTCCATTCGTATGCATTCGACTTCTCGGTGTCCGAGCTGTGGGGCGCGCTCCTTCATGGCGGGCGGCTGGTCATCGTCCCGGAGCTGGTGGCCAAGTCGCCGCCCGACATGCGCCGCCTGATGGCGCGACACGGCGTCACGGTGCTCAACCAGACCACGGCGGCGTTCCACCAGCTCGTTCAGGCCGATGCGGAGGCCGGCGCCGCCGAGCCGGGCTGCGCGCCGCGGGTCGTGATCTTCGGCGGCGAGGCCTGTCCACCGGGCCTCGGCTCAGCCTGGGCCGGCCGATGCGCCGTCCTGCATGCCTACGGTCCGACGGAGAGCACGGTGTTCGCGACGATGAGCCCGCCGCTGGCCGACAACGGCCCGGACGATGTGCCGCCGATCGGCGCCCCCATCGCCCACACGCGCGCCTACGTGCTCGACGCCGCGCTGCAGCCGTGCCCGGTGGGCGTGGTGGGCGAGCTGTACATCGCCGGCGCCGGCCTCGCGCGCGGCTACTGGCGCCGCGCGGCGCTCACCGCCGAGCGCTTCGTGCCCGACCCGCATGCGCTCGCGCCCGGCCAGCGCATGTACCGCAGCGGCGACCTCGCCGCCTGGCGCGACGACGGCCAGCTCGTCTTCCACGGCCGCGCCGACCGCCAGCTCAAGATCCGGGGCTTTCGCATCGAGCCCGCCGAGATCGAGGCCGTCCTCGCGCGCGATGCGGACATCGCCGAAGCGGTCGTCGTCGCGCGGACCGACGCATCCGGCGACAAGCGCCTCGTGGCATACGTGGTCCCGCGAAAGGACCACGCGTCGCCGCTCGACCTCGAGGCCGTGCAGCGGCGGCTGGCATCGCGGCTGCCGCAGCACATGGTCCCGTCGGCGCTGGTGCCGCTGGACGCCATCCCGCTCAACATCAACGGCAAGGTCGACCGCGAGGCGCTGCCCGCGCCGGACGGCTTCGGGATCGTGTCGACCTCGCACGTCGAGCCGTCGACGCCCGAGCAGATCCTGCTGTGCCGCATCGTCGCGCAGTTGCTCGACGTGCCCCGCGTCGGCCTGTCCGATCACTTCTTCCACCTGGGAGGCCATTCGATGACCGCGGCACGGCTCGTCGCCTTGGTCCGCGCCAAGCTCGGCCGCGAGTTGTCGATCCAGGCGGTCTACGAACATCCCGTCCTCGGCGATCTCGCCAAGCGCATCGGCCTGGTCGACGACGCCGAGCGCGCCTTCGGCCTGCTGCTGCCGATCCGCGCACACGGCACGCGCACGCCGGCGTTCTGCATCCATCCGGGGACGGGCCTGTGCTGGCCGTACATGAACCTGCTGCGCGTCACGGCGGAAGACCAGCCGCTCTACGGCATCCAGGCGCGCGGCTTCGGCGATGACGACCGCCTGGCGGAGTCGCTCGACGAAATCGTGTCGGACAGCCTGCAGCAACTGCGCAGCGTACAGCCCGCAGGTCCGTACAAGCTGGCCGGCTGGTCCTTCGGGGGCGTCGTGGCGCACATGATGGCCACTCGCCTGCAGGCGCAGCGCGAGGTGGTGGAGCGCCTGCTTCTTTTCGACGCGTATCCGCCGCTGCCACAGGCTCCGGCAGCGTCGGCGGATCGCGGCGGCGACATCTGGCGGCAGATCGCGCGCGGCACGAATCTCAAGCTGCCCGACGGACTGAACGGCACGCCGCTCGACGGCGCCATGCTGGGCGACATCGCGCGCGAGCAGTCCCACCTGCTGGGTGCGTTTCCGCTGCATCGGCTCGAACGGATGGGCGCGGTGCTGGCCAACAATTCGCGCCTGCTCGACCAGGCGGCGCTGGCGGTGTTCCACGGCGACATCACGCTGTATGTGGCCGCCCGCAAGACGGCAGGGCTGGAGCTGCTGGACGTCGACGCTCAGGCCTGGGCGCCGCATTGCAGCGGCGCCATCCGCACCGCCACGCTCGACGTGGAGCATCATCACATGATGTCCGACGCCGCCATCCGCCAGTTCGGCAGCCTCCCGCTCTGACGCGATTGCGCCCAACCGCCATGAACACCATGACGCCCGATCACGAAGCCCGGCTGTCGAACCTGGCGGAGTTGGCCGTTCGCGTCGGCGTGAACGTGCAGCCAGGCCAGGAGCTCATCGTCACGGCGCCGATCGAGGCGGCGGCGTTCGTTCAACGCATCGCGCGCTCGGCCTACGAGCGTGGCGCGAAGCTGGTGACGTGCCTCTACGACGATCCCACGCTGATGCTCTGCCGCTTCGAGTACGCCGGTGAGGACACCTTGGACGCCGCGGCGACATGGCTGTCGCGAGGCGTCACGATGGCGCTGGAGGACAGCGCTGCCAGACTGTTCGTCGCGGCCCCGTATCCCGACCTGCTGACCGGCATTCCAACCGAACGTGTCCTGCGGATGCACGGCGCACTGGCGCGAGCCACGGCCTCGGAGGCCCGCTTCACGGCGGAGTCGCTGGTGAACTGGTCGGTCGTGCCGTTCGTGACCGACAGCTGGGCACGCGCCGTGTTCCCGGCGCTGTCGGCCGAAGATGCCCGCGCGCGCCTGTGGAGCGAGGTGTTCCACGTCATGCGCGCCGACGATCCCGCACCGCTGGATGCCTGGGCTGCGCACTGCCGAGCGCTCGATGCGCGAAGGGAGGCGTTGCAGGCGTCGGGACTGCGCTCGCTGCACCTTCGCGGCCCGGGCACCGACCTCGAAGTAGGGCTGGTGCACGGCCACCGCTGGATCGGCGGCACGGTGGTCGCGGCCAATGGGATCGCGGGCGTGTCGAACATGCCGACCGAAGAGGTCTTCACCTGCCCGCACCGCGAGCGAACCCGCGGCCAGGTGGCGTTCTCGCGACCGCTCGCCATCGCGGGGACGATCGTGGAGGACCTGCGCGTCGAGTTTCGCGAAGGTGTGGCGGTGGCTGTCCATGCGACCCGCGGACAGGACACGTTCCGCAATCTCCTCGACGCGGACGAGGGCGCGCGCCGGCTCGGCGAGATCGGCCTCGTGCCGGAATCGTCGCGGGTGTCGGCGTGCGGCACGCTGTTTCTCAACGCGCTGCTCGACGAGAACGCCGCCAGCCACGTCGCCTTCGGGCAATCCTATGCCGCCTGCACGAGCGACACGCCTCCTCGCGATGCGCCGAGCCGCCTCGCCATGGGCGCCAACCAGAGCTCGCTGCATGTCGACTGCATGTTCGGCCACGCCCGCATGGACATCGACGGCGTGCGTGTCGCGGGCGACGTGGTGCCGCTCATGCGCGACGGAGAATTCGTCATCTGATCGGAGAACACGACGATGGACAACGACGCCCAGGACACTGACTTCCACGAAGCACTCGAGCATTTCCTGCGCGCGGGGATGCCAGATCCGGTCTTCCGCCGCGCGATGCTGCTGGCCCGACGCAAGGGCCTCGACGTGGCGGGCACATTGCGCCTGCTCCATGCGTTCACGTCGCCCGCGGGCGAGATCCGATGGGAGCGGCTGGGCAATCCGAGCGTGCGGATGTGCCGGGAGATCTCGGCCTGCGTGAAACAGGGGCGCGACGCGCTGGAACGCTCGCTCGGCGCGCGCACGGACAGTTGCGCTCCAGCCGGCATGAATGTCGATTCCATTCCCGGCCTGCTGGTCTACGCCCTGCTCCAGGAGTTCCTGCCCTGCACCTTCGACGAAGCGGTCGCCACGCTGGGGACCGAGCTCGCGCTGGAGCGACTGCATCGCTTTGCGCGCATCGTCGACTCGGTATCGATCGTCGGGTAGAACTGGCCATGGACGCTCCGTTCGATGCCCTTGCCTGGTGCCGCAGCCTCATCGGCGGGATGGACGTCGAGCAATTCAACGACACGATCCGCGAACGCCGCTGGGCGCGGTTCGAGCGGGCCTTCAGCGCCGAGGCGGTCGACGCCCTGTTCAACCCGACGCGGTTCGAGTTGCTGCTGGGGCAGGACGCCATCCCGATCGCCTGCGTCGACATCTTCGACGGCGATCATCTGCGGCGGCTCACCGACCTGCACACGAAGAGCGGCAAGTCGTGCCTCGCCGTCATTGCGGACAACTTCCGCGCCGGCTCGACGATCCGCGTGCGCGACGTCGACCGCCTCGACGCTCGTCTGAGCCGATGCGTGGCAGCGCTGACGCGACTGCTGCAGGCGCAATGCCAGGTCAACCTGTACCTGACACCGCAGGCTCGAACCGGATTTCCGCCGCACTTCGACATCACCGACGTTCTCGTCGTCCAGTGCTCCGGAAGCAAGCAGTGGAGTCTTCATCCCGACTACACCGGCAGCGTCGAGCTTCCCCTGCCCGATGTCGCCTGGGATCCGGATCGATTCCGCCCCGTCGGCGAACCGCAGGTGGTGACCCTTGCCGCGGGCGACGTCCTCTACCTGCCCAGGGGCGTCATGCATTCGGCGAGTTGCACGACGCGGCTGTCCATGCATCTCACGTTCAGCGTCGCGCCGCTGACCTGGGCCGATCTCATCGGCGAGGCCATGCGTCACGCAGCCCGCAACGACATCGCCCTGCGGCGGCGCGTGGCTTTTCCGCGCGATGCATCGGCTGACCCATCGCTTGCCGGCGAGCTTCGAACAGCCATGACGCGGCTTGCCAACCAGGTCGATTTGAAGGCGCTGATCGAAGCCGAGCGGCAAAAGTTCGAGGGCGACGCCGAGCCTCAGCGAGAGTCCGCACCGGGATTCCTGCTTGGCGGTGGCGCGGTCGACTGAGGCGCTGTTGTCATCACGCGACCCAGTCGGTCATCTTCCACTCGCGCAAGGATTGGTCCTCGTAGCGTGCCAGGCAATGCTTCCCATCGCTGCCGAAGGCGATGTTGCGGACCCCGAGGGCCGTCAACGTCATCGCATCGGTGCTGGCCATGGATCGCCTACGTCCCTGGCGCACCGGGCTCGCAGCGCGCCTCAGCGGGCCGCCGCATGCACCGGCGCGTCGATCAACGAGAACGATCTGACGTCGACAGCGTTCGCAACATCCACCACCCCAAGCGCGCCGCTCAGCGTCAGCGTCTTGGGCCGGTATGTGCGCAGCAGGTCGCCTGTCGGGTCGGGCCGGCACAGGCGATTGCCAGGCATGTTGAGCTGCACCTCGATCGTCTGCTTGGGCGCCACGGACACCAGCTTGGCGCTCTCGCGCGAGAACGCGAGACGCATCTGGTTGGCCGGCATTTCCGACATCGCGACGCCGCCGCTGGTGACGTACCGCGGCTGCAGCAGCGGATTGCCGTTGCCGTCCGAGGCTGACAGATTGTTCCGAAACAGGATGAGCTTGATGTCGCCGGCCGACTTGTTGCGCACGCGGAACTTGACGTTCGACTCGATGCATGCCGTCGACCTGCGTCCAGGGGCGATCGTCACGGACGAGCGCGTTGGCGTCAGCTCCAACTCGCCCAAGTCGACTGCGGCCGGCGCCGAGGCAGGGGCCACCGAGAGCCGACGCCGACGCCGAAGCTTCAGCGGCCTGTGCCGCCGCACCGCTGTGCAGGGCGATCAACGCGGGCGCGATCAGGGCCGCGAGGAACTGGAACATTGCATTGGTTTTCATGGGTTCATCCTGCAAGATCTTCAGCGGGTGCCGACCTGGAGCGGCACGTCGAGCAGCGATACCGACTTCACGTCGGTCGCGCCGCTCACGTCAACGACGCCGAGCGACGCCGACAGGGACATCGTCTTCGGACGATGGTTGCGCATCGTCTCCTCGTTGACGTCGACCACGCACATCGGCGCACCGGGCGCGGTCGTCATCTGGACCTCGATGATCTGCCGCGGTGCGATGGAGACCAGCTTGCCGCGCTCGCTCGTGAAGGCCGACTGCATCTGGCTGGGCGGCGCCTCCGAGATGGCGATGCCGCCGGCCGCGAAGTCGCGATTGTTGCGAAAGAGCACACCGCCGCTCGCGTCGGTTGCCGCGAAGTTGGCGCGATAAAGGATGAGCTTGAGATCGCCCGCCGACTTGTTGCGCACCCGGAAGCGCACGACCGTATCGTTGCAGGTGTAGTTGCCATAGCGATAGAGCGTGAGGTTTGCCCGCACCGGGATCAGCTCGAGATCGCCGAGATCTGTGGAGCCCGGGGTTGCCGCGACAGGCGGCGATGCACCGCTGGCCGCCGGCGCCGAGGCCGGCCGCGTCGCCGCCTGCCCGAAGGCCATGCCCGACATGGCGACGAGGCCCGACGCCACCACAGCCAGCCGCGTGGCAGCAAGTTCGATACATCTCCCACTGGCCTTCTTCATTGCGTGCTCCGTTCTATTGAAATCAATGCGTCGTGCGCAGCCCTAACTGCCGCGTTTCATCCTTCCGGCGATCTCCTCGGCGATCCGTTTGGCCGCCTGCACCTGCGCTGCTTCGATGCCAGCGCGCGCGTCGTCGCCCTCGCCGACGCCGGTCAGCGACCCGAGATCTGTCTCTGTGCCGCGATAAGTCCATACCACGCGGGGATGCAGCGTCAGCTCGAAGACGCTGCCGCCGTTCTCGGAATCGGCCCGCCGCTTCAGCCTGGCCTCGGACACCGCGAGACGGATCGATGCCGCCTCCGGCGAGCGCGACACCGCGAAGCCGGAGGCTTCCAGCGCCTCGCCGATATGGTGGGCCAGGCCTTCGAGCAGGCGATCCGTAATGGCCGACGCATCGATGCTGACCGGCAGCTTCACGGCCGGGTCGGCGATCGTCCCCTGGATCTCGGCGAGCGCCGAGTGCAACGTGGCCCACGCGCGCCGTTCGGTGTCGCCCAGCGCCGGCGCGTCATAGCGATTGAGTTGCGCCGAGCCGGGGGCGCGCAACGCACGCACGGCGGCGAGCACGTCCTGCTCGAGCGCGGCATTGCGCATGCCGGGCGTCTTCGCATTCCACGCCTGCTCCACGGCCACGAGGTGGGCAAGCCGCTGGCGGCTTCTTTCGATGTCCGCATGGACCCGGTCGAGTCGCGCCTGCGTGTTCGCGGACGGCGACGGCGCGTGCAGGCGCGTGCTCAGCGCCTGCACTGCAGTGATGCGATCGGCGAGCACACGCGTGCCGTCATGCTCGTAGTCGGACAACAGGCCCTGCAGCACCGCCGGCATTTGCGCGGCGACGGCGGCCTCGATCGCCGCGAGCTTCGCAGGCCGGCCCTGCACGGCGTCCCAGCGCGCGCGGTCGACGTCGCTCAGCTGCGACAGCAGGTTCGCCACGGTGTGCGGATCGGCGTCGCGCTGCTGCCATGCTTGGGCGAACGTCTGCAGGCGCTGCTCGCTGGCATCGATCTCGGCCACGACACGCTCGGCGCCCGCGATCACGTCCGCCTGCGCACCGGCGAGCGCGGGGTGAACCGGAAGCGCGCGCCATTTTGCGAGACCATCGGTCACCTGCCGACCGGCGTCGATCGAGGTACCGCCGCTCGCGCCGTAAATGGAGAGCTGGCGGGCGAGTGACTTGATCGCCTCGTCATGGTCGTCGAGTCCCTTGGCGAGCCGGCCGATGCGGGCGGGACAGTCGTGCTGCACCTGGGCCGAGCGTGAGTGGTCGAAGGTGTCGAGCTTGCCCAGAGCCGACTGCAACGCCTGCACAGCGGCACGCGAAGGCGCCGCTTCGGCGACTGCGACAGCTTGCGCGAGCTCGCTCCAGTGCGTGTCACTGGCCTGGAGCAGCGGCGTGCAGGCCTGCGCCTTCTGCAGGTCGTCCTTCTGCGGCCCCAGCGCCAGCCCGATATCCTCCGGATGCAGCCGTCGCAGCGCCGTGTCGCGCATCTCGCAGCCCTCGCCCTCGCCCTTGGTCGCCTCGGCCGCCGCGGATTCCTTGTGAAAATCAGCCAGGCGCACGGTGGCCTGCTGGGGCTGGGGCGCAGTGGGTTGGACAGTGGCATACCCACCGCCGCTGGAAGGCGACGGTGGCGGCGCCTGCGACCCGCCCGACTGCATCCGCCCGATCATCGCCAGCGCCGTCGCCGCCGCCGCTGCCAACACCAGCTGCCGCCAATGCGGCGAGCCGCGCCACAGCGCCACGACAGTCGAGCCGATCGGTTCATGCACGGCGCTCAACCGTTGCGGTCGCGGATGTCGCGCGCGACCTCGATGTCCTCGCGCTCGATGCGCTGCATGTCGTCGTCGCTCAGGCCCTCGATGTCAGGATCCTGCGACAGGCGCTCGGCCTGCGCCACGAGCACCGTTTCGAAGAAGGTTCGTACGACGCGCGCGTTGCCGAAGTCCTTCTGCGTGCGGTTCTGCTGCGCGATCTGGTTGATCGTCTGGCGGGCGACCCGCTTCGCGTCGTCGGTCAGCACGACGCGGTTCTCGGTGGCGATCGCCTGGAAGATCTCGACGAGCTGGTCGCCGCTGTAGCTCTCGAATTCGATGTAGCGTGAGAAGCGGCTTCGCAGTCCGGCATTTGACTTGACGAAGTCCATGATGTCGTCGGTGTAGCCGGCAATGATCACGACCAGCCGCTCGCGATAGTTCTCCATTTGCGCCACGAGCGTGTCCACCGCCTCCTGGCCGAACGGGTCGCCGCCGGCGTTCTGCTTCGACTGCTTGGTCAACATGTACGCCTCGTCGATGAACAGCACGCCGTCGAGGGCCTTGTCGACGACGTCGCGCGTCTTCGCCGCCGTCTGCCCGACATATTGCGCGACGAGGTCGGAGCGATCCACCTCGACACAGTGCCCGCGCGTCAGCAGCCGAACGGCGCGCAGCAGGCGTCCCACCTTGCGCGCCATCACGGTCTTTCCGGTGCCCGGCGGACCCGAGAAGACCATGTGCAGACTGATCCGAGGCGTCGGCAGGTCGCGGTCGCGGCGCAGCACCATGACCCGTGCCAGCGCGATGAACTGGCGCAACTGCGTCTTGACGTGCTCGAGACCTACCATCCGGTCCATCTCGGCCAGAATGTCGTCGACGGTCTCCGCATTGCGGCCCCGGGGTGTGGATGTGCTCATGGGTGGCGACTTTCGCTGCGGAAAATTCAGGAACGGTCCGACGACAGTGTGCGCACATCGTCGGGCTCGGCAACCGACCGGCCTGCGATCTTGAGCCGGGCCACCACATGCTCGGCGGCGCGGCGCATCGCGTCGGCATAGTCGAACTGCTTGCCCAGGTAGCCGCGGGCGCCTCTCGCGAAGCGCACGACCTCGTCGCGTGCGGCGTCACTGCAGTGGATCCCATGCTCGGCGAGCCGGTGCGAGAAGATCTGTGCGAGCGCGGCGTCGTCGAGCGGCACGCACTCGAGTTCCTTGAATGTCATGCGCTTCAGGTAGGCGGCGGCGCCGGAGGTGAACGCGCTGTCGAACGCCTCGCTGGTCATGCTCGCGATCACGGCGACCTTCCCGGCCCCGCGGTTGGCCAGGTTCAGCAGCGTGGCAAGCACCGTCTGGCTCACCGTGCCTGCGCCCCGCAGCGTGGTCTCGGCCAGCCAGTCGGCGTCGTCGAGCAGCAGCACCGCGTCCAGCCCGCGCTCGAGCACCTGAGACCACTCGGTATCGGCGCGTCCCGGCGGCGGGGGTTCGATCGCCAGTGCGACCGGGCGGGCGACGACATCCAGCCCGATCAGCAGGTCGGCCAGCGCGCGCGCTACGGTGGAGGTTCCAACCCCGCGCGGACCATGGACCACCACGACCCAGGGCCGCGAAAGGCCGAAGAGCCGCTTCTTCTCGCTCGCACTGACTCGCGCGTGCGGGACGATATCGTCGAAGATGGTCGTGACAGCCGGATGCGAGCCAAGCAGTTCGCGCAACTGCCGCTCCCCGCGCGCGGCGAGCTTGGCGCGGTCGACGCGTGGGGTGGGCGGCACCCCAGCCGCGGCGACCGAGCCGCGCGCAGGTGCGCCCGCCGATCCGCTAGTGGCGACGCCGGCGAGCGAGGCGAACATCGGGCCCAGCAGCGGCAAGGTGCCGAGCCTGGGCACGACACCTGCGGCGTACAGCACCGTACCCACCACAGCCGCCCACGCAAGGATCGCCAGGACCGTCAGGATCCCGGCCAGACTGTGGGCGAGAGTCCAGACGAAGAACAGCGCAACGACGACGAGGCCAATCTTCACCGGGAAGGGGAGCAGCTTGAGCACGCCGAGCATGTGGGGCCTCAGGGAGCCGCGACGATGGGAACACCGAGCGCCTGGCCGGGTTGCATCACGGGCAACCGGACCGTCGCATCGCCCGACAGCATCGCGACCGTGATGCCGCCGCCTCCGTCTCGGGTGCCCACGATGTTCAGCGTGCCCGACGGTGGCTCCGGCACCGCGATGCGTATCGGTCGGTTCTTCAGCGCCACGTCGATGGAATACGAGCCGCTGTCGATACGCACGCGATCGTCGTCCTCGCTCAAGTTGTCCCAGAGCGTGACGTACACGAGCCGGGTGCTGCCCGCGTCGAGCTGCGCGCGCAGCCGTGCCTTGTCGGCAGGAGCGATGGGCAGCGCCTCCAGCGCCTTGGGCACTTCAGCCGCCGGCACGACGCCCAAATGCAGGCTGCCGGCGCGCGCGAACTCCTCGATGCGCTGGTGCTGTTCCTGCGGGCTGACGGCGTCCTTGCCGGCGCCCCAGGGGGCGGTCACGCCTGCGCCGATGGCAAGCGCGAGCGCCAGGCCGGCGATCCACATCCAAGGGCGCCCTGCACCGCGGGAAGAAGTCGGTCCGTCATGGCCTCCTCCGCCGCCGGAGCCGCCCGCTGACCCTTCCGTGCCACCACCCCTACCTGCCCCGCCAGCGTCGACCGATGCACCGAGTTCAGTCGCGACCGGAACATGCCCTGCGGTCTGCGTTGGCGCAGCGTCCGCGGAGACCCATTGGCGCCCATCGCCCCCACCCCCACCACGATCACCAGGTTCGTGCTGCATGGCCTGGACCTCGCCAGACGATTGAATAAAGCATTCACGGCCAGAAAAATGCTCGCGCGGAGCATGCGCCGTAGCGCCTGGCACGCCGCACTCCCCGGGGCGCCTAGCATGCCTGTCAGATGCCCTGCCGACAATAGGTCAGGCCCCGGTCAGGCCCCCGGTTCAAGGGGGCGTCTGGTTGCAGCAGCGCTTTCTTCCACCGAAGCGTCGTCCCGCAAGGCTTGCGGGCGTGCGAACGACACGTGGACCTCGTCGCCGCCCAGGACCAGCCCAGTTGCGCCCGCGTCATGACCCGTTGCGTGGGCGACCGGAGCGGCATCGCGCACCTCGCCTTCGACGAGGCGTCGTGCCGCTTGGCGTTCGCCCTTCCAGAAAGCGCGCCGCAGGAGGGGACGAAGGTGGCGAGCCCATTCGCCCGTCACCGTGAGCTGACCGTGTTTCCTGTTGGCCATATGGCGGACATGATGCGGTCGAACGTCGTAAGCTCATGCCATGAAAGACATCCAGCGCGCGTTGCGTCGCCATCACCTTTCTCGCATGAAGCGAAAGTGGCTCTTGCGCCAGCGGGCCCGCGCTGCGCGGCCCGATCCTGCACGACTGCAGCGCACGATCGGCCTGCACGCCAACACGGGCAGGGTCTGCAGTTGCTGGATGTGCGGCAACCCGCGCCGGTATTTCGGCGAACTTTCGATGCAGGAGCGGCGAGCCCGTGCGCTCGCGCACGACGCGGAGGTGGCGGACGCCCCGGCATAGGATCAGTCATCGAAGCGCCTGCGCGAAGCGCCACGACCGTGGGACAGATCCAGGTAGCGCCCGCGCTGATCATCGCCCAGGAGCGTGGTGCGCTGCGCCAGTCGTTCCACGTCGAAGGGCACGCCGGTGGTGCAATGGATTGTCCGCCAGTTGTCCCAGACGATCGCGTCGTCCGCTTGCCACGTGTGGAAGTAGGCGAACCGCATGTCGACCAGGTGCTCGGCCAGCGTTTGAAGCAGTTCATCGCTTTCGGCGGGCGCCATGCCGAGGATGCATTGCGCGTGCATTGGCGATAGGCGGAGGATCTTGCGTCCCGTCTCGCGCTGCGTGATGACAAGCGGGTGCACCACGGGCGGAAACTTGCGGCGCTGCTGGTCCAGCACCTGTTCCGCCCTGGGATGGCGCTGCAGCACGCGCAAACGGCGCGGAAACCCGAACCGGTTGGCCTCTTGCGCCGGGGTGAAGCGATAGACGACCTCCAGCCCGTCGATGCGCTGCTGCACGGCCGGCGCGAGCCGTTCGTAGGCGGCAGCCGTGTCGATGAAACCCGTGCGGCCGTCGATGCGCGCCGGTGTGATCATGCGCAGGACGGCGCCGCGCACGATCTCGAGCGTGAAGGCCTGGTCCCAGTGCCAGCCCAGCCAGCCGGTGCGTTGCTGCCCGTCGATATCGACGAGGGTGAAGGTGTCATGGCTCGCATCGCCCGGGCGCTGTTCCATCGTCAGGAAGCAGGCATCTCGGTCGTCGCCTATTCGCCTCATCGCCTCCGGCTGGATCTGGCCGAAGACGCGACTCAGGCGCAGGTGGGCCTCCTGAGAATGCAGCGCATTGCGAAACAGCAGGATGCCGTGATCGACCCACGCGCGCCTCAGCGCCTTGCTGGCGGCTGCATCGAGCGAGCCTTCATCCTCGAGGTCGAGGCCGACCACTTCGGCGCCGAACGGACCCAGCGGACGCATCTTCATGCTCATGTCGAGTCGTCAGGGGAGGCTGTCGCAAAACGGCTTGGCCTGCGCGGCGCCGATCAGGAATCCGATGATGCCGCCCCCGATGCCCGCAGTGAGCTTCGTCCACGGCTTCTGTGCCAGGAAGCCGAGAGCCGCACCGCCCAACCAGCCGCCCACGCCGCTCAACACGCCGCCGGCCACCGCGATGCACGCCGGCGCACTGCAACCGATGCGGACGTTCTGGTAGGTATCCCACAGCGGCAGGCCCACCGCGTACACGCAGACCGCCACGAAGGCCGGCCCGGCGGCCACGGCGCCGAACATGCCGAAGGCCATGCTGACGACGAACGCGACGAACATGTTGAAGCTGACATACGGCTGCAGGCACGGCGCACGTGTCGACGCGCACCCGGCGCACAGGCTGCAGGCGATCGCGATCACGACCAGATTCGCGTGAACGCGCAGCGGCGCGTGAAGCATGGCGCTCATCGTGGTCCCCCTCCGTGTCTCTCAATCGGGTGTACGGATTGTCGGTTTGCATGGTCGCATCCGCGCGCCATCACCGCTCGCGTGATTTCCCGGCTGCGCTCGGTGCAGTTGCGATCGTACGTCCAGCGCGCGCTTTCCGGTGCACACAGCACGCAGGCACTGCTCCTCGATTCGTGCCGAAGCCTGGGTCAAACCCGGCTCGACCGTCAGGACGCAAAGCACGCCTTCGCGACCTGCCCGAGGGCCTGGTCCGGCGATGACCTCCTACTGGCGAAGCGCCAGGAACTTGTCGTTCACCGACCGCGAGGTGTCGAACGCATCGCAAGATGGCGAGCGCAGGCGGCAGTCAGAGATGAGGCCCCAAAGCCCGAATCTCACCTGCCGCTGCGAAACGTGGCCTTCCACCGGCGTTCGAGTTCGGCTGCGAGGCGCGGGGGCGGTGCGCCGATTAGCGTCGAATGCCCGCCATGAAGGACTTTCCCATACACCGTCTGAGACCCCGCGGCGTAGAGGAGCACCATGTTGTTGTCGTAGCAATCGTGGTTCTTGCAAACGCTGACGAGATCGTATTCAGTGCCGGCGACTCGCAGTTTCTCGACTGGTTGCGCCGGGCCGTCAAGTTCCATCAACCACGGCTCCTTGGCGAGCGGACCGAGCGCGTGCACGTACGGTCGTTTGAACCTCGCATCATTCAGCAGGTCGCTGGGCCCGATCTGGATTGGCGGCGCCGTCCCTGGCAACAGATTGCGGTTCGGATCGCAGTGCCGCACCCGCTGGCCCTTGAACGCCGCCGGCAGCGCCGCCATGACTTTCGGCCCACCTTCGACCACGGCAAAGAGGCCCGAAGTGTTCCGGTAGAGCACGAAAACCAGCGGCTCCCCGCCCGCGATTTCGCTGGTCAACGCCGTCTCGAACTCCGGAGGCGGCGTGGCACCGAAGTACGTAGGCGCCGCCTTTACATTGCGCCCGGTCAGCACCGCCTTGCCCGCGACCTGGACGATCAGTGAATCGCCGAGGTACTTCAACTGCGGCTGCATGTAATTTGAGCAGTCCAGGGCCAACACTCCGCCGTAGCGCTGCATCAACTTGGCGTCGATGTTGCCCTGCGCCCAGGCCGCTGTGGCGGCACAGACAAGCCAAAGGGCCACGCCGGCAACGAAGCGCGTCGGCTGTGTCGTGCGGGGTGGCGTTTTCATTGCGCTTCACCTTGTGCCCATCGTGGGCCTCGATTGTGCTCACGCGATCGCTGGCCTTGCAACGAGTTTGCGTATCGCATCTGGAAGGCTTCAACGCGGCGAGTCTGGCGGGCCAGCCACGACCGACAACACCGGCGCATTGTCGCGGTTGCCCACGATACCTCGCAGGTCGAAGCCGAAGCGCGAAGTTTCCTGCAGGAATATCTGCACCATGCACAGGGCCAGCACCCGAAGGACAATTGCCGTCGGAGTCATCGAATCAGGCTCCTCGTCGTCTCCAGAATGAGCACTTCCGATGGCACCCCGAACGGGGTCACCACGCTTCGGTGCAACGCCTTCCAGTCCTGAGGATTCACGAAGGCGTCAACCTGGATCGGACGGCATCCGCCGACGAGCGCGGGGTTCAGACGGAACGCCGACATCCACAGAGACGACACGATACGTGAAACCGCGCCGGGCCCTCGGGTAAGACTGGCAAGACAGACCTTCCCGCCCGGGCCCAGCACCCGGCGAGACTCGGTGAAGAAGCGCCTGACGTCCGCCTCCGAGAGAAGGTCGAGAACATACGTGGAGACAACTCGATCGACTGATTGATCCGGAACGCCGAACCGCACGTCGCCATCGGACAGAGCAACTTGCGCCCGCTCGCCAAATGCCTCCAGCCGGCGCTTTGCAAGGTCAATCATGACAGGGCTGATGTCGCAGCCAAAATAGCTCGCCGAGGGAGACAGGCAGTTCTCAAGCAGGCGCGCGGCAAGCCTGCCGGTGCCGCAGCCGAACTCGAAGACCCGTTGGCAGTTCTTGAAGTCAGAGTTGGCGATGAGATCATCCAGAGCGCGGTCCTCGTAGAAGCCTTGGCTGTCCTGCTTCTTGCCGAATCGATCGTAATAGGCCTGCGCAGCTCTGGCGCCCAGCACCCGATCTTCAGCCTGCATGCCTGGTTTCTTCATCTCTCTCGCCAGTCGAAATGAGCTGTGATTCGCGGCGGACGAAAGACAGCAATCCACCTGATCAATGGGGTGATGGTCAGCCAAGCTTGGCAGCCCCACCGTACGACAGATTTCGCCCGCTCTGCCGCGCGAACGCAAGACCGTCAAGCATATCTGCTCACAGCGGCTCGTCGTCGACAGTCGCTCCTGGCCGGGACCGTCGCCAGTGAAGGTCTGCTGACCGGCATCATCAAAGCATCATCAACTTGGATGACGGCTTCAACGCTTCCTGCAAACTGTATTGGACCCTGCGCTGGGTGCGCCCCCCCCGGAGGAACTGCCTTCGGCACCCTGCCGATCACACACGGGCCGTGGGAATCTTCGGCTCCAGTGAAGCCCCAGACGTTGGCTGTGAGCCCGAACATGGCGTCGTCTTCCTCGTGCGTAGGATCGCGCATCGCTTGCAGGAACTCCTCATAGCCTCGCCATGCCACCGAGTTCGCTGTACGCGGCCAAGCGGTCCGGGATTCGGTACGCGGCACAAAGGTTCGCGCATTCCGCCGCTCGGTTGCGAGGGCCGATGTGAAATGGGCTCGCAACAGACTTGAGCGACAGCTACAAGAATTCACGTGAGAAACACGATCGGAAAACACGGGGTGATCAAGCCGCTGCCAGGTGGTGGCGGCATTGCTCCATCGATCTCGCAGTCACCTTTGCCTCGGCACCAATCGATGGCTCCGCAGGCGCCGGCTGCCCTCACGCGGGGTGCGAGATCCGCCGGATCTCAAGACATGGCGCCTCGAAATGCCACCGTTTTGCAACCTCGGCCGATTCGGCAGTCCGCGCCTCCAGCATGGCCGCCTGCCCCGAATACCGTGTCGCTCAAGCGCCGAAACGCGCACGGTCACTTGCACTTCAGCACAAGGACGAGTTCGACGAGTGGGAATGCCGAGACAAATGACACATCATCGGCGCCGGGCAACTCGAGCCATACCCTGCCGTCTGGCAAGAACGCCGCAGTAGGCCTCGCCAAGTCTTTCCTCGGCAAGCTGACCTCGACGGTCAGACCGGTTTCTCAACGCATCGATCCTGGGAAGGTCGCATTCCCGGCATTCGCGACGAGTTCCGATGTCAAGGCAACTCGCGGTGCCGCGGCCTCACCACCGCGCCGCAGCCTGCCGGAAAATGAAAAGCTACGCAACGTCGCGACCCGCTTGAAGGACTATGAGGGCGAGGAAACCGGCAAGGTGTTCGGCTCGAAGGTCAAGTACCTAGACCAGCAGCAGCGGGAGAAGTACCGCGTGACCGTGCAGGATGGGTTGCTCATTGATTCCAAGGGCAACCCCCTCGATACGCGGGACGGCCCCACCGGGGGCCCGCTGAGCTTCCTCGCCGGACGGGGGCTCGCAATATTCGTGATGGACCAGGATGGCAACCTGTACGTCAAGAAGCAGCCCACAGGCGGCAAGTTCCACCATACGTCATTCCTGGCCGGGGAGCCTGTCGCTGCTGCAGGCGAGGTGACGGTGCGCAAGGGCAAGCTCGTCGAGATCAACCGGATCAGCGGCCACTACAAGCCCAGCCTCGACCAATTGGGCCAAGCCGTCGGCCAGCTCGAGAGGCAAGGAGTCTCGGGATTCAGTATCTACAAAGGGACCGAGGCGAAATTCTCATGAGCGTCAATCTCGCATTTCTTCGCATCCCTCTGTATGCCTTGAAGCGTCTGGAGCGCATCGAGGCCTTCGAAGGTCTCTCGTCCGAGGACTTGCAGCTGCTGCGCGAAGAGTTCAGCACGGATGAATACAACGGCCTGATCGCGGCGCTCCTGCATGCCGAGGCGCATCCCCAATGCGATCTTGTGTCGCTCATGCCAGAGCTGCCGTTCTCCAATGCGCAGATACACACGTTCCTGTGCAAGTGGCTGCGCTCATCGACGGCAAGCCCTTCTCAAGTTCTCCCGCGATCCTCAATTTGACCTGTACATAGCTCATCAGAACCAATCGACTCCTGCTGCCGTAGCGATCGCCCATCATCCGGGAGCGAACGTTGCCTCTTGCGAGAGATCGCGTGAAAGGCTCGATGATGAACGACAGGACGAACAGCGCGGCCAATGACGCCGTTGCGAAAGTGCCGGCGGTGACGCTGGGCTTCTGGATATTGAAGGTGGCCGCCACCACTCTCGGCGAGACGGGTGGAGACTGGGTCACGATGTCGCTGCACCTCGGGTACCTGCTCGGTACCGCAATCTTTGCTGCAATCTTTGTCGGGCTCGTCTTCTGGCAGGTCAGCGCGGACGACTTCCACCCGGGCTTGTACTGGGCGACGATCGTCGCCACCACGACATTGGGAACCACGATGGCCGATTTCTTCGATCGGTCCATAGGGATCGGCTACCCGGGCGGTGCGAGCGTCATCTTTCTGCTCCTGATGACCAGCCTCTTCATCTGGCACCACGTCGAGGGTACGGTCTCGGTCCAGAGCATCACCAAGCCCCGTGTGGAGTGGTTTTACTGGTGCACGATCCTCTTCTCGCAGACCCTCGGCACGGCACTGGGAGACTGGACCGCCGGCTCCGACCGCGGCGGCCTGGGGCTGGGCTATCAATACGGAGCGCTGGTCTTCGGCGCCGGCCTGCTGGCGGTTGCAGCAGCGTACTACTGGACAAAGCTTTCGCACACTCTGCTGTTCTGGGCCGCCTTCGTGCTCACGCGGCCGCTGGGCGCGACGGTCGGCGATTTCCTCGACAAGCCGGTCGCAAAGGGCGGCCTGCATCTGAGCCGTCTCTATGCGTCGCTCGCAATCCTGGCAATCATGGTGATCGGTGTCCTGCTGATCCCTCAACGGCCCGCGCGTGCAGAACACGCCGTCTGAGTTGCGCGCCATTTGCGCGCCGGAAAGCTCACCTCGAGAAATAGGACTCCAGCTTGTCGACCGCGTCCAGTTCACCCGCCACGGCCTGCCGCGCGACACCGAGCTGTCGGCCAAGGGCGGCCCGCTTCATCGTGCCCAACTCGCCTTGGAACTCATTCTTCAGTCGCTGGTCTGATATTCGATCCTGGATCAGCCGCCACTGCTGCATCGCATACTCCGCCGCCGTTTGCATGTCGGTCCAGCGCGTCGGCTGCGCCTTGAGGTCGGCGTCGTACCGGAAGCCGGCGTAGTCGAGCAGGCTCACCTGGGCCGGTATCTTGTGTCGCGGCACTGCTTCCTCGAGCACCCGGTAGCATTCAATAGAAGCCAGCGCCACATCCGCCCTCGATTCGGCCTTCGCCGCCTGGCTCAACTCCGCGACTTCGGCCTGCAGGCGCTCGGCCGAACGAGGCGGCAGGCGCGCCGCGATTCGGTGGGCAGCGCCGGAGGCAGCATCGATTCGCCTGTGCAGTGCAGAGGCGTCGGCCGTGAACGATTCTTCGGTCAACTGTTCGAATCGCTCCGCCGCGGCGTTGATCTGAGCAGCAATGGCGCTCTGTGCGGGCGAGGAGGACGACCCCGTGGATGCTGTTGCCAGCGGCGCTGCCAGCGCCGCGATGCACCAGGCGGCGATGTGATGGGATCGGTGGAGGGACATGGTTTTGGCTCCGCTGTCGAAGGGGCGCGGTCACAAGCGTGACGCATGCCAGACATGAAAGACGACCGTGGGCGTGTGCGCCAGCACCCGATGGCGCGCATCGAGGAGGCGCACAGCCAGCGAGTGGTTGCCGCGGACGACGCCGTGCAACTCGAAGGCGGCCTGATCCTGAAGAGGCATGCGCGTGCCATCGAGCACGGGTTGCAGCTGCACGCCGGACGGCACGTTGATGACCACCACCGGCACAACTCCGGTGTTCGAATGGATCACTTCGTGTGCGCGCGGCATGACGATCTCGGGCGCCTCGGGACGAGGTACAGCGAACGCAGCGGCCGCGGCAAGCGAGGCCATCGCAAGGCTGAGGCTGATAGCCACGGAATGTTCCATCGGACCCTCTACGTTGCCTGCACCTGTGCAAGGGCTCCGCAGCGGGCGGCGGCTCAGGCTGACGGATCGGCAGGCTGACGACCACGTGGCGCTACGGCTACGAACCAAGGGGGCGTGGGTCCGAATCCTGCAGCCGCGCCAACCCTAGTGAGTAGGCACGCTATCGATGACCGCTATGCGGTGAAATTGCGAAGCTCAGCGACCTGGCCGGTCGCGTGAGTTCACGGGACGACCAGGACACTCGGTCGTGCGCGACTTGGTTCGCCTACCCGCTGGGGCCCTCCAAGCCGCCAACAAGAGAGGACAAGAAGGGAATCGAAAACGAAAACGTGGCGCCCGGCCCCTCGTTCGCTGTCACCCACAAGAGCCCCTGATGGCTTTCAATGATGGACCGACTGACGAATAGACCGATTCCCATGCCTTCGCGTTTGGTGCTGTAGAACGCGTTGAAGATTTTGTTCATGATCCGCGGTTCAATACCGACGCCCGAATCCTGAACGGCAAGCCGCGCGCAATCGTGCTCGTAGCGCTCGGTCAGTACCACGAGCAACCGCGGCCGATCCTCGATGCCGCTCATCGCGTCCGCAGCGTTGAGGACCAGATTCAAGATGACCTGCTGAAGCTGGATTCGGTCGCCCGTGACGAGAGGAAGGTCGTCGGCCAGCGCCTGGCGCAGGACCACCCGCGCCTTCAGAAGTTGGCTCTCCGACAGCGTCAGCACTTCGCGTGTGGCCTCGTTCAGGTCCACCGGCTCGTTCGCGAGCTCCTTTTTCCGGAACAGCGCGCCCAGCCTGGCGATCACATCGGACGCGCGATTCCCGTCGCGGATCGTCCGCTGCGCGGTCTCCCGTGCACCCTCGACGTTCGGCGGATCGGCGCCGAGCATCCTGAGGCAGGTGTTTGCATTGACGATGATGCCCGCGAGCGGCTGATTGACCTCGTGTGCAATCGATGCAGACAGGGCACCCATCGCCATTGCGCGCGTCACATGGCCAAGTTCCGCCTGCGCGTGCCGCAACTCCTCTTGCGCTACTTTCCAGTCGTGCATGTCTACGACTGCGCCGTGCCACTTCAGGATGCGGCCCTTCGGATCGAGCATCGGGAGAGCGCTCATGACACACCAACGGTAGGTGCGATCGAGGGCGCGAAATGTTCGGACCTCGACACGGTAAGCAGCACCGCTGGCGACGCAGGATTTTCAAGAGACGACGGTCTGATCGACATCATCCGGGTGAATGGACTTCGTCCAACCGTCGCCCATGATGTCGTTCGCGCTGAAGCCGGTGTAAGCAAGCATGCGCGCATTGCAGTAGTCGATAGCCCCGTCGGGTGTGGCGCTCCACAGCATCTCGGGAATGGTTTCAGTCATTTGGCGGAGGTTCTGCTCGCTTTCCCTCAGCTTGTCCGCCGCCAGCTTCGAGTCGGTGATATCGCGAATGAAAGCGCTGTATATCCACTCGTGATCCAGCAGCATCGGCACAATCTGAAGCTCGATCGGAAACTCGACACCGGTACGGTGGACGGCGGTCGTCTCGATACGGCGGCGCATGAATGGTCCGTCGCCTGTAGCCTCGAACCTTCGCATGCCGCGCTCGTGCGCCAGCCGATGCTGCGCCGGGATGATCAGGTTCGCCAGGTTCTGACCGATGGCTTCAGCGCCGCGCCACCCGAATACGGTCTCGGCCTGCCTGTTCCATCTCGTGATCCTTCCCCGGGCATCCATGGTTACGACTGCGCTCAGAGCCGTGTCGATGATCTGGCCGGTTCGTGCCTCGGCTTGGCGCAGACTGTCCTGGGACTGTTTCAGGTCGTCGATGTCCGTAGACGACCCCACGAACCGAACGAGACTTCCATCGGGGTCGCGCAGCGCCACGGCGCGATTGAGATGCCAGCGATAGGCTCCGTCGCTTGCCCGGCAGAACCGGGCTTCCATGGTGAAGCCCTGCCCCGAACGTATGCCGTCCTGGAATATTCTCGAGACTCGGTCACGATCGTCCGGGTGCAGCGCGGTCATCCACGCCTCCGGATTCGACTGGACGTAGTCGAGGGTCTGGCCGGTGTATTCGAGCCAGATCCTATTCATGAAATCGGTGCATCCGTCCGGCCTGAGCGTCCATACCGCTACGGGAGCCTGCTGCAGCATCGCGACCCGCAGCAGCAGGTCCTCGTTGGCGGCCGCAAGTTCTCGGGTCCGCAGCGCGACGCGTCGATCGAGTTCATCGGCCAGCCGTCTTTGTTTGGCGAGCAGTTGCGCCCCCTGCAGTCCGATCATCATCTCGTTCGCCGCGATTCCCAACAGCAGTCTCTCCGTCTCGCGCGGAAAATCCTCGCGCCGGCTGCCAGCCACGATGACGCCGTTGTCTTCCTGCAATCCAAGCCGCAAGGCGACGATTGACATGTCTCCTTCGCCAAGTGGATTGCGTACCGACCAAGTCGAAGGTTGCCAATCGGCGTCCAGCCACTGGTCGAGCATCCGGGCGACCACGGCGGCGGCTGTCCGATGCCGGGAATCGGCGAAGCGCAGCATGTCGAACGAAGCCTCGTCTGCTGTCTCCGTCTGCCGTGCATAGACGAAATCGAGGTCAAGCATTCCGAGAAGCGCGTCCAGCACGGTACGCACGATCTGGGCTGAATCGCCGCCAACCCAGGCTGCGGGAAGAGCGACGATGCTGATGAGATCGCTCATGCAGCGTCGAAGACGCTTGATCTCCTCCGATGCTGACTCTGGATGCAGAGCCATCTGAGTCAGACCGGGTTCGGGCGCGGCTCCTCTCTGCCAATTCGACGCGCGCGCAACTCAGGCAGAAACTCTTCGGGCGGAACAAAGAACGGGTTCTGATGAAGGATTCCGCCTATCACGATCATCGGATGCGTCCGTATCATGTCCACGACCACCTCTGCGCCGAATTTCGCCAGATCGTACACACAGATGACCACATCGTCGTGGCAGTTCCAAACGTGATTGACCCGTGATTCGAACTCGACGAGATCGTCGGTGTAACTGTCTGCCGCCCAATCCATTTCGCAAACGATTCGGCTCAGCGGAAAACCTCCCTTCACGCCGGCGCAAGTTGTTCGAATACCTCGAGCATCCGATCCTTGTCAAACCGGCCGCCGCCCACAGCGCCTGGACGCTCAGCGCCGCTTCGAAGAGTTTGTCGTGCATCGATCGCCCTTTGGCTCTGGTGATGTCCCCGACGATTGCGGTAGGAATGCTCATGGCTTGGCACCCTCCGCACAGATCCATACGGGCCCGATTCGGGCATACGGTCCTTTTGACTTCGGCGCCGGAGCCGCAGCCGTACTTCGCATGAGACTGCCCTCGCGCTGGTCGAGCAGTTGCTGGTGTTGCCGGCGCAAGAGCTGGCAGGGGCCAAGCAGCGCGGGCGCGACGGTGGGCCGGTGCTGTGGCCCACGTGTCGGCAACACCATCGTCTAATAGATCGACGCTCCCTACTGCAGTATCTTTGTTGCCATCTTTCGGCCAGGTGCTTCGAGACCGTCGCGTTAATTGCAGGTTGTGTCGCAATAGCTGACGCTGATGGAGTTTGGCCAAACGGGGGGTGGGAGCTCGAATTTTTGGGAGTAGATTGTGACGGGATTTAAGGATACAGGAACCAAAGACATCGACAGGCGAGATGAGATCCTGCGCTGCGTGGCCAGTGTGCTGCAAGAGGATAACGCTCGAGTCTCAGACGTGGAATCCATCGTCTCCAAAGCAGGAGTCTCCGACGTCGAGGTGCAGCGTTACTTCGGCGGCTTCAACGGGCTGGTTGTGGAGATGGCATCTCAATTGACGGATTCTCTGCTCATGCCGCTGAATGCCAGCCCGACGGATCAGCCCCTGAATGGGACCTTGCTCAGGTTTGGTACGGGCTTGGCCGCTGCGTATGGAGATACTCCTCTCAAAGGGCTCTATCGCATCGCGTTGACAGATGCCAGCCGTCATGTGGATCTCGGCAAGGAATTCTTCATGCGAGGTCCGGGGCGCCTCACGGAAGCTCTCGCAGGGTACTTTCGAGCCGGGCAACGTGCCGGGCTCATCAAGGATGGCGATGTGCACCTTCTTGCTGACCATTTCCTCGCTTTGCTGCGAGATCGTCTCGTGATTTCTGGCTCAAATCCGAGTAGAGAAAGCGAGGCGAGCGCGGTGGCCTCCAAAGCCGTCGACGTGTTTTGCAATGGTATTGCAAAGGAGGTTGGCTGATGCTCTCGCTCTTGGAAAGGCTTTTCCGCCGTCGGAAGGCGATTCCGCGAGGAACACCCGATGGCAGGACGCATGTGGCTGGCGTTCCCGACGAACTTGCGATCGAGATCGACAAGGACGGCTCGCCGGTAGGTCTTGCTCCAGTCGAATGGTTGGTCTGTTTTGTCCCGGGGTTGCAGAAACAATGGTGGCATCGCTTCACCAATGCCAAACATAAGCACGTATTTGCGCTCCATATGGTGAGTGCAAATCAATGGATTCTCTTCGAGCCTTGGTGGACGCGGATCATGAATTCTCTGCTCACGCTGGATGAAGCAGTAAAGTTCCTCCGATGGGGAGATGTGGGAAGCGTGCTGCGAGTCAGAGAAGCTATTCCAGGAAACGGCAGCCAAGCGCGGGGCTGGGCGAACTGTGCCGTCTTGGTGTCTCTCTTGCTGGGGCGATCGTACTGGACATGGACACCGCACGGCCTGTACCGGGCTCTCAAGCGAGAAGCGGAGGTCGAAGAGATCGATGTCTCGGCATTCCTGGAAACGCTTCTCACGAAAGTTGCCCGGCAGCAGGCGGCAAAGGCCGTCGGATCTGCAGATGCCGCGCAGGGTCAGTCGATCAAACAAGGGCTTGCAGAAGCTGGCGTTCGCGTGGCCACGATGATGACTTCGCCGATTGCTCTTGGAATGTACCGAGTGGCTGCGTCGGAGGCATCCCACTATCCGGCCGCCTCGAAAGCGTTCTTTGAGAACGCGCCTCCTCGAGTGCTGAATTATGTTGTGGAGTTGCTGTCCCGCGCTCAGCACAGAGGCGAGATCCGAAGTTCGGACTTGCAGGATTCCGCGCGACAATTCATCGCGATGCTACGGGGAAATCTCCACTTGGAGATTATTCTTGGCGTTCGAGATTGCCCAGATGCCGGTGACATCAAGCATCGCGTAGAGTCCGTGGTCGATGTGTTCTTGCACGGCATAAGGAATGGGCGATGCGAGCGGGAGTCCCCCAAACTTGGCGTCGGAGCAGTGGACTGAAGCGGGAATGCTGCTAGGGTTTCGGCCCCATGGACATCACCTCGTTTTTTGCCGAGCACGGATTGCTGTTGGTGTTCGGCGTGGTGCTGATCGAACGACTCGGCGTCCCGCTTCCGGCGATGCCTGTGCTGTTCCTTGCCGGAGCCAACGCGTTCGAGCACCCGCTCTATGGCGTGATCGCGCTGGCGCTGGCGCTCCTCGCCTGCAGCATCGGCGACCTCCTCTGGTATGCCGCCGGGCGGCACTATGGGCTCGGTGTGCTGAAGCTCCTCTGCCGCGTGTCGGTCTCGCCCGATTCATGCGTACGGAAGACAGAAGGCGCGTTCGAGAAACGCGGCATGGCGACGCTGGCACTTTCGAAATTCGTCCCGGGTCTCGCCACGGTCGCGCCACCGGTTGCAGGCGCGCTATTGCTGAAGGCCCCGTCGTTTCTGATCTTCGATGGCGCCGGGTCGGCTTTGTACAGCGGCGCCGGCATCGTTGTTGGGCTCGTCTTCCACGATCAGGTCGGCTGGCTGCTCGAGCGCATGGCCACGCTGGGCGCGGTTGCCGTCGTATGGCTGGCGCTGTTGCTCGCGCTGTACATCGCCTACCGCTGGTGGGACCGCTGCCGCTTTATCAAGTCGCTGGACGCACGGCGCATCAGCGTGGAGGAGCTTTCGCGCATGATGACCTCAGCCGAAAAGCCCATCGTGCTCGACGTACGTTCGCGCACGCATCGCGAAATCGATGGGCGGCGCATACCGGGTGCGGTGTACGTGGATCTGGACGCGCTGGAGCCGACACTGGCAGGTATTCCGCGCGACCGCGACGTGGTGGTGTATTGCGCCTGCCCCAACGAGGCCACAGCAGTCAATGTGGCGATGCGACTGCGTGAATCCGGATTCCGCAAGGTTCGGCCGCTGCTGGGAGGCATCGACGCCTGGGTAGTGGCGGGATTCGCGATCGAACGCGTCTGACCCGCAAAGGCACGGGCGGTCATGGCAGGCATGCTTGTCCCTCAGGCCGCGCGATGCATCCCGCTGATGAGACCTCGGGAACCTTCCCGGGGGGCCTGAATCCGACGCTTGGGCGCGGAAGGCGCCCTCCGCACCCATGCAGATCTCCGCCAACGGTATCTCGCTCGAAGTCGAGGACCACGGGTCACCTTCGGGCGAACCGCTCTTGCTCATCATGGGCCTGGGCATGCAATTGCTCGGCTGGCACGAGGACTTCGTCGCCACCCTCGTGCGGCGCGGCTTTCGCGTCATTCGCTTCGATAACCGCGACATCGGTCTGAGCACGAGTCTCGACTCGGCCGGACCGCCGAACCTTGCCATCGGCTCGCTTCGCTTTGCACTGGGACTGCGCATTCGCAGTGCCTACACGCTGACCGACATGGCCGCCGACTGCGTCGGTATCCTCGATCGGCTCGGCATCACGCGAGCTCACGTCTGCGGTGCGTCGATGGGCGGAATGATCGCGCAGCGCATGGCGGATCGGGCACCCGATCGTGTCAAGAGCCTCACGCTCATGACGACGAGCAGTGGCTCCCGCAAGCTTCCCGGGCCGTCGCTGAAAGTGCGCGCGGCCTTGCTCACGCGGCCAGCCAACCCGAAATCGGTCGAAAGCATCGTCGAGCACTACGTGAAGATGGACAGGCTGACCGGCAGCCCGGCCTATCCGGCGTCGACCTCTTATTTGCGCGAGTGCTTCACGACCGCGGTGAATCGCTCCCATCGGCCGGCGGGAGCAGCGCGGCAGCTGATGGCCGTCGCCTGCGATGGCGACCGCACCAAGATCCTGTCTGGCATTCGGATCCCCACGCATGTCATCCACGGTACCGCCGACGTGCTCGTTCCGGTCCAGGCCGGCCGCGACCTGGCGGCGCGCATCCCGGGCGCCACCCTCGACATCGTCGAGGGCATGGGCCACGATCTGCCGCGCGAGCTCTGGCCACGCTTTGCCGATGGCATCGGCAGGGTCGCCGCGCGCAGCTGAGGCCTTCGCCAGACAGTTGCAGTGCCTCGATGCAACTGAGGCGAGGAACACCAGCCTGGACGCTCCCATCGAACGCGCTCGACTCGGGCGCTCCGCGCTGACGGTCGACATTCGCCTGGCAGCCGTCTTCACGCCATTGAGACTTTGGTATCGCTGACACCTTCGTCCAATGGCATTGACCTTGTGCGCGCAGTCCAATGCATGCAGGAGGCATCATGACGCGCATTGCTATCAACGGCCTTGGGAGAATCGGGCGAGCATTTCTGAAGCTGGCCATCGATCACGAGAAACTCGACGTCGTCGCCGTCAACGATCTGGCGGACCCGGAGAATCTTGCGTACCTCATGCGCTTCGATTCCACCTACCGCCGGTACGATCGGCCGGTGACGGTCGAGGCGTCAGGCGAGCTGAGATTGAATGTCGGCGACCGGCGGCTACGCTTGCTGCGTGAACGCGATCCCGCCCGCCTGCCGTGGTCGGAACTCGGCGTGGAGATCGTCGTGGAAGCCACGGGGGCCTTCACCACCTACGAGAAGGCGCGCATTCATCTCAAGTCCGGCGCGCGCAAGGTCGTGCTGACAGCGCCAGCCAAGGACGAAGACGGCCCTGACGCGCGCACGGTGCTCGCGGGTGTCAACCTCGAGGCGCTTGAGTTCTGCGCGCTCTCGTCGAATGGCTCCTGCACCACCAACTCGGCGTCACCGGTCATGCAGATCTTGCAGGAGCAGCTCGGGATACGAAAGGCGCTCCTCAACTCGGTGCATGCATACACGGCGTCGCAAGCGCTGATTGATGGTCCGGCACGCGGGCACGACTTCCGGCGTGGCCGTGCCGCGGCAGCCAATATCGTGCCGTCCACGACCGGCGCCGCGATCGCCGTCACGCGCGCGATCCCGGAGCTTCGGGGGCTGTTCGACGGGAACGCGATGCGGGTGCCGGTGCTGGTGGGATCGATTTCCACACTGACCTTCCTCGCAAGTCGGCCCACCACGACTGAAGAAATCAACGACATTCTCGAGCGGGCCTCGCGCCAGACGAGATGGTCGCGCGTGCTGGCCGTGAGCCGCGATCCCCTGGTCAGCGCGGACATCATCGGCGACCCACACGCGGCGATCGCCGACTTGTCGCTGACCAAGGTCGTCGACGGCGATCTCTGCTCGGTCTATAGCTGGTACGACAACGAGTGCGGATATGCCACTTCGCTGGTCGAACATGTCATCGCGGTCGCGGCCCTTCTGGAGGCGCCGCAGGCCGAACGGCAACGGTCGCCCAATCCGCCGCATTCAACTCCCTGATAGACAGGTGCTGGACCGGCCCGTGACCGGGGGATGCGCTCCAGGGTAAGTATCGCCCTGAGCGCCACACCACTCCGAACGACATCACTTCGCATGGCGCGCGTTTGTTCCGACACTGAAGATCCGGAGATCCGCCCCGACCTCGCACAGGGTGGGACGCTGTCGCTCGCCCTGCTCTCGATCGCCGTCGGTGCGTGGACGGGGCTCGTCGTGGCGATCTTTCGGTTGGGACTGGCCGAGGCCGACCGGCTGCGACACGCGTTCCTTGTCGCGTCCCACAGCTGGTCAGGAGTCGGGTTCGCTGCCGCGGTTTGTGCGTGCGTCGGGGCGGTCATGCTCGCAACGTGGTTGGCGCGGCGTTTCTCGCCGTACGCCGAAGGAAGCGGGATCCCCGAAGTCGAGCTCGCATTGCAGCAGGAACTGCCGCCGATGCCGCTGCGCAGACTGCTCCTGGTCAAGTTCCTCGGCGGGCTGCTCGCAATCGGCGGGGGCATGGCCCTAGGGCCGGAGGGACCGAGCGTGCAGATGGGCGCTGTCGGGGCGCGCCTCTTTGGCAGCCGCTTCCGCCGCCGCTGGCCCGACATGCGTTCCCTCATTGCTGCAGGAACGGGCGCAGGGCTCGCCGTGGCGTTCAACGCCCCGGTAGCCGGCGCGGTGTTCGTGCTGGAGGAACTCCATCGCAGATTCGGCGGCCGCGAGACACTCGCTGCGCTTGGCGCCTCATCGACCGCGATTCTGGTGGCGCACGTGATCCTGGGCGATGCCCCGCTGTTTTCCGTCGCGGCGGCCAGGCCAGCGGCCACCGGCGTCCTGCTCTACGCGGCCGCGGCAACCTGGCCGCTGTACGTCGCGCTCGGCATCGTCGCCGGACTCGCCGGCGCGGCCTATAACCGCACGCTGACCGGAGCCCTCGCCCTGGCCGCGCGCATCGACCGGTGGCCGGTCAGGCCACAGGCCGTGGCAGTGGGCGCGCTGAGCGGCCTCATCGGCTGGTTCTCGCCGCAACTCGTCGGCGCCGGCGACACGCTCACCCAGGGGATCCTCGCGGGAACGGTGGTCGTCAGCGCGATGCCGATCGTGTTCGTCCTGCGCTTCCTGTTCGGCGCAGCGTGCTACGGCGTCAGGGCGCCAGGCGGATTGTTCGCGCCCCTCTTGCTGCTCGGCGCGCAGGTGGGGCTGATGTGCGGTGTCCTGTGTCAATGGGCCTTTCCCGCGCTCGGCATCGATCCGCAGGCCTTCGCCGTGGTCGGCATGGCGGCCTTCTTCACCGGCGTAGTGCGGGCACCAGTCACGGGGATCGTGCTGGTGATCGAGATGACTTCCGCGTTCACCACGCTCGTGCCGATGCTCACGGCAAGTTTCGCCGCCATGGTCGCCGCCAACCTGATGCGGACCCCGCCGATCTACGATACGTTGCGCGAGCGATTGCGAATCCGCATTCGGCCGCACGATTAGTGTCAGTGTCCTGAGTTAGCGAAGCACGGCGAGCACTCGCCACCCACCGCGAGGCTGACTGCGGCAGCGTGCGCGTCGCAGGTCTGCCCCCAACAACTACGGAAGCCAATCGCAACTGGGCCAGCACGGCTCAAGTGGTTTGCTGCAAACCATGACCCGTCAAGCCACGAGCCTGCGCGAGTCGTCGCGAGGGGCCAAGCGCGAAGTCGCGCAGATTGCGTCGAAGTTCTTGTCAATCGTCCTTTGGGCAGAGCAATTCCTCGCCATCTTGCCGTCTTGTCGGCCATTGGGTTGATCACTACCGTTGCGTGTGTCTCCACCCCCTGAAGATGAACATGGATTGCCACCCGACCTTCGACAAAGCCGACCTCGAATCGCGTCACACCGGTCGCCGACACGCATCTGGCCGACGCCGCGGGCAAGAGAGCCGTCCACAACCGACACTCAGATAAGTGGTCGATTCGACGATACCCCATGCACAAGACCCTCTCGAACGGCCCGCTCTACGGCACGATCTTCTTGCTGTCGCTGACCGAGTTTCTGCAGGCCGGCATGACCGCCTTCGCCGCCGCGCCGATCATGGGTGAGGTGGCCATCGGACCGGAAGAATTCAGCCTCGTGGCGGCGGTGTATGCGAGCCTGGCGATCCTGGCCATCTCGATGGAGCGCTGGTGGGTCGAGCGCGTCGGCGGGCGGCGTTTCCTCCAGGCTTCGGCGGTGGTCTCGGTGACGGGCTCGCTGCTGTGTGCCACGAGCCACGACTTCACGAGTTTGCTGCTCGGCCGCGCCGTCATGGCCTTGGGCGGCGGCGCCTTCTTCACGGCCAGCCGGATGATCATCCAGCACCGGCTGGTGGGGCCGCAACGTTTCGTGGGCATCCGCTTTCTGGGGACGGGGCTGGCGCTCGGCGTTGCCGCTGCGCCCTGGCTGGCGGCAGTGGCCGTGAGCGACGACACCTGGGCCGCGATGTATGTCGTGGTGGCGGCACTCGGCGGGCTGATCTTCGTGCTCGCCTCGTGGGCGCTCGACGGTGGTCCACGCGACGTGCCACAGCGCCGCTCGGAAGCTCAGCCGTGGCACCAGCTCCTGCTGGTCGGCGCCAGCTTCGCGCTGCTGTACGCACTGCAGCGCCTTTACTACGACTTCTACGCGAACATGCTGTCGGTGGTACTGACCCTGGTCGGTGCGCTCGCCGGTCTGGCAGTCTATTTCCACCAACAGCATCGGCGGGACGAACCGCTACTGCGTGTGCGCGAGATGTGGAGCCCGCGCTATCTCGGCGGGCTCGCGCTGTTCGGGTTTGCCTACTTGATGCTCGGCGCCAACAACTACATGGTGCCGGTGCTGCTGCAGCGTGCGCTGGGCTTTGGCTGGCAGACCGTCGGCCACATCGAAGCCATTGGCCTCCTGGCCGCATTGCTGACATTTCTCGTACTGACGCTTCTGCTGCCGCGCTACCCGTCGCCGCGCAAATTCTTCGTCACCGGCTTTCTCGCGCTCGCCCTGTCCGGCCTGCTGCTTGCGCGCGTCGATGGCGAGACCGATCTGTGGCGCCACGTGCTGCCGGCCCTGGCGCTGAACAGCATCTTTCTGTTGACCGTGCTGCCGGTGTCGGCGATCCAGACCTTCCGCGGCGTCGAACACGACGAGTCGGTGTTCTCGCATGCACAGCAGTTGAAGAACATGATGTCGCAGGCCGGCATCGCCATCGGCATCACCCTGGCCACGATCGGCCAGCAGTGGCGCGGCGCCGTTCACTACGAGGTGCTGACGGCACAGGTGAACAACTACAACCCCAACTTCATCGCCACGCTGCAGCACCTGCAGCAGGCGCTGGGCGCCACGCTGCCGGCTCCCGAAGCGGCGAAGGCCGCGCTGGCGCAGGTGGCACAGATGGTGGCCCGGCAGGCCACGCTGCTGGCCAGCATCGACCATTTCGGACTCGTCGCCGTGCTGGGTGTCTTGGGTATGCTGGTGGCTGCGGTGCAGCGGGTTTTCCGTTGAACGCCCGGGCCCGTGGGGCCGTTGAGGCGAGCCGGGCCAGGAGAAGGGGTGCATCGTGGCCACGCACGCTGGGCTGCTCCACCCGTTAGGGTCCGTTCGGGGAACGGGCCACCGAATCAACTCAGTTCGATCGCTTCAGGCGCACTGAACCGGGAAGTCGTTGCCGAGCTCGTCCGAACGCCGCATCGCTCGGGCGATCCGCTTCCGAGTTGCCATACACCCCCTCTTGCTACAAGCGCCGCGGCGGATTGCGCAAGCATGCGTTCCTCCACCAGTCCACGCGCGGTCGCGATCCCGGCGGCCTGCGTGCGCGATGTCGCACCGAGCTTGCTCATGATGGCGCTCATGTGTGATTTGACGGTTCTGAGCTCGATGTGAAGCTGCCTGGCGATTGCCTTGTTCGATTCGCCGGCCACGACGAAGCCCAGCACATCGATCTCGCGCGGCGTCAGCGATGCACAGGTGAGGCTGTCCGCCATGCGTTGGGCGACCGATCGGCACAGGTATCGCATGCCGTTGACCACTGTCCTCACGCCTTCGATCAATTCGCTGAGTGGGCCGCCGAGCAGTAGATACCCGTGGACACCGGCTTTGATAGCCCGCCGGATGTCCGCCTCGCGATCGTTGGAAGTCAGCAGAAGGATCCTGGCTGCCGCCAGCGGTCGATGCGCCGCGCGAGCCGCCGAATCGGTGAGGCGCATCGCATGACTGTAGTCGGCGACGATCACGTCGATCCGGTGCTCATCCGAACACGAGTTATCGCGGTCGTCGACGAAGGTCTCGAATTCAGTGTGCTGACCCAATGCTGCCACGAGGCCGGCGCGCAGCAGCGGATCATGCTGCATGACCAAGATATTCGGGCGGTACGGTGTGGAATGGTTCATCGATTCTCTCCACGTATCGAGGCGGTGATGGAACGGTCCTGCCGATGCGAGGGACCAGACCTCTCCGTGCACGCGGTGCCGCGTCGCACTACTGGCGTAAAACGTAGCCCTCGCCCGTCATTTTTGCGACTGCAACATCGTGTTCCTGTCGACGAGCTCGGCCCACGGAAAATTGATCGTCATTCGAGCCCAAGCTTCCCTCTTCCGTGGATGCGCCCGTCGCACGGCCGCCCGCACTTTCATTGACGGTACAAGTCACAGGAGCATGGAACTCGCGGCCTATCACGGTGCGGGCATAGAAGTAGTTCGTGCGCGCCCGTTCGCTCAGACCATCGATGTCGACGTGGCCGCCGGCGTCGCACGGGAATGCATACCCGCATCGAGAGCTGGAAAATCCTGTAAATCGCAGCTCATAGCGGGAGCCGCGAGTGACGGAAGAGTCGATCCGCCCATGGGGGGTGAGAGATGACGATGCTGCGGTCATGTCGGTCTCCGTTCAAGTCGTATTGCTGTTCAATCGAAGTGCGAGGCGCCTGGTACGTAGAGGCAATCTGACCAGAAGCGCGGCGGAGAATCGATTGAACGATGGTGTCGGCAATACCAAGGCATCAGCGGGATGCGAGGCCCGGCTTCCACAGAATCCCCGCGGTGGACGATGTCGCCGCACAGTGCCATGCGGGTTGAGCACCTGCACCGCGCAATCGAGTGCGCCCAAAGTCCGAGGCGTACCCCGGACCTCAGATGCAGGCGTATGCGGCGCACGGCCCCTAAAGTGAATTCGTGACGGTAGCCCTCGCACGGCGTGCTGTCACAGCCCACTCAGAGATCTCCGCCGCTGCGAACCTGATGGGCGATTCACTCGGTAGGCAGATCGCCGAGAGCCATTCGCTGACCATCGAACACGGGTGCGCGAGCGTGGCAAAGGGCTGCCTGGCCTGGTTGAAGAGCCAGTGCCTTCGAGCCGGTTCCCGGTTGCGCCTTGGGGAGCGTCTCCCCAACGCAGCCTCCACCCGAAATGGAGATACAGATGCACGAATCCCCCGAAGAAACCTCGGCGCCGCGACGCGGCTTTCTCAAGCGCGTTGTAGCCACCGCCGGCGCGCTGCCGTTGGCCGGCGGCATGACCGCGGTCGTTGCAGGGCAAGCCGACTCGACTGCGCCTGCTGCGCCGGCAGACACGCCGGAGCCTGCGGTCGGCTACCTTAGCTTGAGTGCCGACGAAGCAGCCTTCGTCGAGAGCCTGGTCAACGTGATGTGTCCTGCCGACGCCTACACGCCATCGGGCGTGGAATGCGGCTTGGCGGTGTACATCGACCGCCAGCTTGCGGGTGATTTCGGTCATGGCGCCAAGCGCTATGCGCGAGGACCGTGGCTGCCCGGCGTTCCGCAGCAGGGGCTGCAGTTGCCGCTGACGCCCGAGCAGCACTTCAAGGCCGGCGTGGAGGCGGCCAACCGGACTTGCATCGCGCGGCACGGCAAGCCCTTCGAGCAACTCGACGGGGCAGCGGCTGTGGCCTTCGTCAACGAGCTCGCGGCCGACAAGATCGACGACGCGAGGGTGCCGCTGGGCACCTGGTTCAACGAACTGGTGTATCCGCTGTTCACGCAGGGTTGTTTCGCCGACCCGATCTACGGCGGCAACGTTGGCAAGGTCTTCTGGAAGCTCATCGGCTATCCGGGCCTGCCGGCTACGCACACCGTCGACATGGTGCGCTACCGCGGCAAGCCTTATCCCGGTGCGCACGATCCCAAGTCGATCGCGGACTTCAGCTGAGAGGACATACGCAATGATCACGAAGCTTCCCAAGAAGACTGTCGTCATCGTCGGTGGCGGCTTGACCGCGGCGCTGGCCGCACGCCAACTCACGAACCGCAACATCGAAGTGCTGGTGCTCGAGCGCGGCGGTGACCACAGCAAGGGCGCCGAAGCCAAGCTGCCGACACAGCGCGACGAGCTGCGCTGGGACCGCCGACAGGGCCTCATGCAGGACTGGTCGGTGCAGACCTACACGCTGCGCTACAAGCGCAGCGAGACGGCATTGCCTGTGCGGCACATGGAGGCATTTCTGCCCGGTGAAGGCTTGGGCGGGGCGGCCAACCACTGGAACGGGCACACCTGGCGCTGGGCCGAATACGACCCGCAGATTCGCACGCGCTACGAGCATCGCTATGGCAAGGCGGCCATTCCGGCCGACGTGCCACTGCAGGATTGGGGCGTGACCTACGCCGAGATGCAGCCCTACCACGAACTCTTCGAGCGCCTGTTCGGCCTGTCGGGCAAGGCAGGCAACATCCGAGGGAACATCCAGCCCGGAGGCAACCCGTTCGAGGCTCCGCGCGACGGCGAGTATCCGCAGAAACCGCTCGAGTTGACCGAGGCCGGCATCATCTTCAAGGCGACCACGGAGCAACTCGGCTACAAGCCCTTTCCAACGCCGGCGGCCAATTCATCGGGTGCGTACACGAACCCCGACGGCCAGAAGCTGGGCGCGTGCCAGTACTGCGGTCACTGCGAACGATTCATCTGCGAGGCGCAAGCCAAGGCTTCGCCGCAGGTGCTTTTGTATCCGATGCTGCGCCAGCGCCCAACGTTCGAGGCGCGGCTGCACTGCCATGTGCTGGCACTGCGCCACGATGCCGCCGGGCGGCGCGTGACCGCCGTGCACTACATCGACCTGCTGACCGGGCGGGAGTACGAGCAGCCCGCCGACGTGGTCCTGCTGGGCGCTTTCACGATGAGCAACACCAAGCTGCTGCTGACCAGCGGCATCGGACGCCCATACGACGCGGAACGACGCACCGGCGTCGTGGGCAAGAACTTCTGCTACCAGGCCAATTCGGGCATGGCGCTGTTCCTGAAGGACCGCTGGTTCAACCCCTTCCTCGCCACCGGCAGCACGCAGGTCGTGATCGATGAATTCAACAATGACAATTTCGACCACTCGGGGCTGGGTTTCCTCGGCGGCGGCGGCATCGGCGCGAGCCAGTTCCACGGACGGCCGATCGGCGGGCGCCGCTTGCCGCCTGGCACGCCGCGCTGGGGCACCGAGTGGAAGCGTGTCAATGCGCAGTGGTATGCCCATTCGATGGCCCTGGGCGCCCAGGGCAGTTGCTACCCGCACCGCGAGAACTTCCTCGACCTCGATCCGACTTACACGGATGCCTATGGGCAGCCGTTGCTGCGCATGAACTTCGACTGGCGCGACAACGAACTGAAGATGTCGAGGTTCGTGACGCAGAAGATGGCCGGCATCGCGCGCGCGGTGGGCGCCGACATCGTCGGTCCGGCCAACCCGCTGCACGGGCCATTCGATACGCGCGTCTACAACAGCACGCATGTCACCGGAGGCACGATCATGGGCGCCGATCCGGGCACCAGCGTGGTCTCGCCGCACCTGCAGCACTGGGATGCGCACAACCTTTTCGTCGTAGGCGCCTCGGTGTTCGCGCACAACTCCGGCTACAACCCGACGGGCATGCTGGCCGCGCTGGCCCTGCGCGTCGGCGACGACATGGCGCGCTACGTCGAGCGTCCGAGGATGCTATGAAGAAGGCTGCGTTCATGATCACGGCGTGCGCGGCAGGGCTCCTGCACCTCTACTCAGCCCGGGCGCAGGATGTCGCCGCTGGCCGTGCAGCGTTTGCGAACTGTTCGGCCTGCCACACCACTGACGGCCGCCCCAGCGTGGGGCCGACGTTGCGCGGCATCGGCGGCCGCCGCGCCGGCCGCTTGCCGGGCTTTCGCTACAGCCGGGCGCTCAGACGTACGAACATCGTGTGGAATGCGGTGACGCTAGACGCCTGGATCGCCGCGCCGCAGGAACTCGTGCCGGGCAACCTGATGCCGTTCTCGGGCTTGCCCGACGCCAAGACGCGCTCCAATCTCGTGGCCTATCTGCTCTCTTTGCAATAAGGCATAAGGGTCCCTGCCCCCGCGGGTGCACGCATGGCATGCGTGCACCCTGCGCCCCATGCAAACGTCGGCCCTGGCGTTGCTGGCGTGAAAATGGTGGTGATTCGCAGCGGCACTGCAGCGAGCGGGATCCCCGGTCTTGAGTGAACTCGCGTCACGAACCTCGTGGGCGCCGGCGACGGCCGGGCTTACTGCTCAGCGCCGGTCTCGGCGCGCCGCGCTTCGGAAGACTCGGTCCCACAGCGTACATGACACGCCATAACACGCCGCATTGCCGCGATGATGGTGCATGGCATGCCACTGCTTGAGGCGTTTGAGCCAGGCACCATTGAGCCGCCAGTGGTGCACCGCGTGGTGCGTGATCGCGTAGGCCAGGTAAGCGGTCACGAAGCCTAATGTCAGCGCTCGAGCCTGCTCGGGTCCCCCGAGCCATCGGGCCGGCGCGTACACCAGCCCTGCGATGAGCCCGCCCGTGATCCAGGTGGGCGTGCTGATAAGGGCCATGGGCCGACGGTGGTGCTGGTCATGCCAAGTTCGAAAGGGCTCGATGCGATGGAGCACCCACCGGTGCAAAACGTACTCGACCAAAGTCCAGCACGCCGCACCGGACGTCACCAGAACGGCAATGTTCGGCCAGGCGCCGAGCACGGCACCGCGCAGGACCCGTATGGCCAGCACCAACGCCGCGCCGCCATAGGCAGCGAAGTCGAGCCAATAGGCCGTCCGTCCGTGCTCGACGGGCACCCGCTCCATCAACGCTCGCCAGCCCTTCATGGCTCGGCTCGCGGCGTCCCGTGGCGATACGGCAGACTCAGCCACAGCAAGGACGCACCGGTCGGCGACAGCACGCGCGCCAGCGGCTCGCGTCCGAAAAAGGCAATTGCAGCCAGCGGTTCGACAACCTGATCCTGCCATTGCAGCGTGCCCGCGGTCAGGATCGCAAGCGACCACTCGTCGGGATGGGTGGGCATGTCCAGTACGCCCGTTGGCACGAGTTCGATATCCAGCAGGCTCATCAGCGGCAGCGGGATAGCCTGCGCCCGGTGTCCTCGAAAGCCTCCCAGCACCACGCGCACGCAGGCTTGCGGACTGTTGCGCAAGGGCAGGTCCGGCGTCTCCAGGCGCAGCGCGATCTCACACGCGAAATCCCTTTGAAGCACCAGGCGCAGGCAATCGCAGGGTTCATCCGGATCTGCGGGCGCAATCTCGACCTGCGAATCGTGCCGCCCCTGGTTGACAAAGATCGCGCCCGGCTCGAGCCGCGACGATTCGCCCCATCCGTTTCGCCACATCAGCGCGCCTGCCGAATGGCGCAGAACGTAGGTGAGGGACAACGCCTGGCTGCCGTCGACGATCGCTTGGGAAGGCCGCCGAAGTTGGAGTGCATCGAGCGCGCGGATGCGGCTTGAGCCCGAGAGCATGTCGTCCCACTGCAGTGAACCCAGCGGATCGGCTTCGAACGCGCCCTGCCTTGCATCGAAGCGCAGAAGCGATCCGCAGCGCAAAGCCGGGCGATCGGCGTCACTCTGACATCCGGTCGGCGCGGCCCGGTTCAGATTGGAAGACAGGGGGTGCATGGCGGGGTCTGATGATGGTCTCGCCTGTCATTGCACGCCTTCGCCCGCTGGCGGTCATCGCGCCCAAGCCCAGGAAGCCGCTCGATCTGCAGCGCCAGTCGCGGCTGCGACCTAGGACCGAGTCCGGTCCCACAGAGCACTCAATCGAGCGTCCGGATCGACCGGTGTGCGAAATAGCCCTGCGAGATCACTCGGTGACCGGCGCATCCAAATGAGTCGGCAATACGAAATGGAAGACGGCACCGCGCGGCCTGTTGCCGCTCGCCCACAATCGTCCGCCGTGCGCTTCGATGATTGACCGGCAGATCGACAGTCCAAGTCCCAAGCCACCCGGCTTTGTCGTATGGAAGGCCTTGAAGAGGTTTTCGCTCGCCGCCGAGCTCAGGCCCGGACCGGAATCGGCCACAGTGACAAGCACGCCGCCCTCTCCCGTCTTCTCGCTGACAATTCGCAGTTCGCGGCATTCGTCTTCGCTGCTCATCGCGTCGAAGGCGTTGATGATCAGATTGAGCATGACCTGCTGCAGCCCGACTCGATCGCCGCGCAGCCGCGGCAAGTCTGCGTCGAGTGCTGTCTCGACAGACAGCCCGATCTTGGCCGCTTCGCTCCGGGTGAGCTCGATGACCTCCCGGATAACCGGATTGATATCCAGCCAGTCGCGTCGCGGCGGTGCCTTCTTGATCAGATTGCGAAGCCGGTCGACGACCGCGCCCGCACGCATGCCATCTCTGAGGATACGATCTAACGCTAGCCTCAATTTCTCCAGGTCCGGCACCTGGCGGTTCAGCAGGCGCAGCGCCGTGTGGGCGTTTGTCACCGTGCCCGTGATGGGCTGATTCACCTCATGGGCGATGGAGGACGTCAGTTGGCCGATGGTCGCGATGCGGTTGGCGTGCGCCAATTGCAATTGCATGTCGCGCAAGTCACGGTAGAGATGGATGTTCTCGAGCGAGATCGCGGCCTGCGAAGCGAGCAGTTCCAGGATCGCGACCTGGGCCAACGAAAAAACCCGCGGCGAGAGACTGTTCTCGAGGTACAAAGCGCCAACGAGTTTCGCCTGCTTGAGCAACGGCACGCAGAGCAAAGATCGAGGCCGGCGCTGAGCGATGTAAGGATCGCCGGCAAACTCGGCTTGACCTGCGGCGTCGTCAAGAACCATGCTCTTGCGGCTGCGCACGACGTAGCGGAGTATCGTTTCCGGAAGCATATCGGCGGCCAATGGCCGGTCACGAACGTCGACGGATATCGCATTCCCGGCCGTGGTGACCTCTGCCGCGACACGCAGTTCCGGCCCGCGGGCAAGCACCAAGAGGCCACGCTCAGCGCCCGCCTGCTCGATCGCCGCCCGCATGATCGTCTCGAGCGATTGCTCCAACACGATATCGCCCGAGGTGGCGTGCAAGACCTTGATGACTGTCGCGAGATCGAGCTGCTGGACCGATGTCTCGACCGTGCCGATCGTGCTTCGCACCGTCGCTCCGTCCGTCAGGTATGGATGCAATTGCTCGAGCTGGCGCACCTTTCCGGCTGCTCCCCAATGCAGATAGCAGTGACGGGCGTCGTGCATGTAGGCCCGCGCAATCCTTTCGAATCCCCTGCCCGCATAAAAGCGGGACGCGAGTTCATCGGCGAGCGCCTCATTCTGAATGAGCTCGTTGTCGTGAGCAGAACGAATGGCCTTTTCGTACAGCCGCATCGCTTCGGCATCGCGACCTTCGACACGAGCCGACTCGGCACCGACAAGTGCGGCGCGAGTGTCGAAGTTCTCTGGGCAATTCTCTGCCCAGGCGTCGAGCTGCCTCCGATGGCGCCGCAGAGCCTCGAGATGATCACTGCGCTGGGAGGCCGGATCAGAACCACAACAGGCTGCATGCGCGAGCGCGCTGTAGAACTCGTACTCCGCCTCTTCGAACGTCGAAATAGATGTCCAGAGCAGGGGTTGCGCCATCGCTGACGCGTCGAGCGCGGAAGGATAGTTTCCGGCCATGAAATCAGCTTGCAGCTTTCCGATCCAGTAGCGGCACTCAGGCAGTTCGCTCACGAGGTGGCGCTCGAACCGAGTCTCATCGAATTCTTCGTCGCCAAAAGAGCCGAACGCCGGTGTCAGGCCGCGCAGAGTCTTGATGAGCGCGAGCTGCGAGGCGATGACATCGGCGATGACCCCGAGCTGTCCCTTTCGCGCGAAGTCCAGCCCCTTCTCGACTTCATGCTGCGTCTCTGCAAGCGGCTCTCCTGACGCAAGGAGGTTGGTGTTCAACTGATCGCAGCTGTATGCCGCAAACGTGAGGTCGCCGGCCTCACTGGCGGCTTCGAACGCTGCACGCAGCAGATCACGGCCGGCCCGAACATGTTTTGTCCACGGCACGATCAGGTTTCCGAAGATCAATCGGGCCCGGGCACCAAAGCGCTTCAGCCCGCGCTTTTCGACCAGATCAAGTCCGACCTGCCCGAATCGAAATCCTGCTTTGTAGTCGTCGAAGTTGCGGGCGGCCAAGACACCGAGCCACACGTAGGCGAAGCATGAACCGTCGCTGTTGCCGCGCTCGAGGCTCAAGTTGACTGCACCGCAGACGACCAGCGAGAGAAGATTTGGATCGGTCCACAGGGCCGGTGTCACCATCGCCGTCAAAACGTCAAGCGTTGCCTGCGACGCCCGATCGCTCATCAAGGGCAAGTGAACCAGTTCCTCGATGGCGCGGTTCCCGATCTGCAACCAGATTCGCTCGTATTCCCGCTGCGCCTCCTCGCTTGTCGGACGCGAAGACCAGTCGATACCGAGATACCGAAGGTAGGCCAGGCCAACGGCGATCGCACGCTCGGGCTGATTGAGAGCCGTGTACAGATCGATATGGAGGCACGCGACCATCGCTCTTTCGACCGTACTCACGGCACGGGTCGAAAGCATGTTCAGACGTTCGGTCGCGATTGTCAGCTCGCCGGTCAGGAACTCGCATTCGGCCCGGTGCCATTCCAGGGCGAAGGCGAGCTCATGATGACGATCCCAGGGGTTGTCTGGCAGCATGGCGGCGCCGAGGGTGAGGTAGGCGAGCGCGGATGCGCAGGCGGAGGTGGCCTTGGCGCGCTGGCCCGCGAGCAGGTTCAGTTCGGCCAGCTGCTCACGCTCTTCGCGTGAAGTCATCAAGGCCGCTCCGCGGTTGAGCTGATTCGCTATGTCGAAGACGGCATCCTTGCGTCGTTCCGCGGTTGTGTTCGCCGCGAGCAGCCTTCCGATGCGAAGGTGCGCTGCGGCGCGCGATGCCTCTGGTATGAGGGAATAGGCGGCCTCTTGAACCCGGTCGTGAATGAACTTGTACGAACCCTCCGAGAGCTCAACCAGCTCCAGGCGGACGGCGTCCCAAAGATCGGCGCGAAGGTCCTCCTCCGATTTCTCGAGAACAATCGAGAAGATGGCGGTGTCGGCGACGTTACCGAAGCAGGCGAGCTTCTGCAATGCGGCCTGTACCTTGGCAGGAAGGCGAGCCAACTTCCCGACCATGAGATCCACCACGTTCTCGGTGTACCTCTTCGCGTGAATGTGCTCGAGCTCCCAGCACCAGCGTGACTTGTCACGATCGAAGCGCAGCAGACCGTCTTCTGCGAGCGCCGACAGGAACTGAATCGCAAAGAACGGATTTCCGTCCGTCTTTTCGTGGACCAACTGCGTCAAGGGCCGGGCTCGCTGCTTCGGGCAGCTGAGAGTGCCCGCCACGAGGCGCCCAAGATCTTCGCGGATAAGCGGCGCAAGCCGGATCTCCTCGACGACGGTACCCCCGTTGCGGATCGTGTCGAGCGTGCGCAGAAGCGGGTGAGACGGAGTGACCTCATTGATCCGATACGCCCCAACCAACAACAAGTAGCGCACTTCCTGATGCGTCGCAAGATGCTCAAGGAGGTCCAGCGTTGCCTCATCCAGCCATTGCAAGTCGTCGAGGAACAATGCCAGGGGATGTTCTTTGCGCGCGAATGTTCCCAGAAAACGCCGGAAGACCAGGTGGAAGCGGTTCCTGGCATCCAGCGGCGGCAACTCGGGGACCGGCGGCTGTTTCCCGATCACGAGCTCCAGTTCGGGAACGAGGTGGACGATGAGCTGACCGTTCTGACCCAATGCCTCTAGAAGGCCCCTCCGCCACCGGCCGAGTTCCTCCTCGCTCTGCCCGAGCAGCGGTCGAACAAGGCTCTGGAAGGCCTGAGCCAATGTGGCGTATGGCACATCGCGTTTGTACTGATCGAACTTGCCGGACGCGAACAGCCCGCGCGCGGGAACGAGTGCCCGGTGCAGTTCGTTCACCACCGAGGACTTCCCGATGCCGGAATAACCGGACACGAGCACGAGTTCGGCGGCGCCGCTCGCCACGACGCGATCGAAGGACGCCACCAGCCTGTCGATCTCGCGCTCGCGCCCGTACAGCACCTCCGGAATCCTCAGTTGGTCCGGCACGTCTCGCCGACCCAATCGGAACCGCGCGATCCGGCCCCGCGACTCCCATTCCGCCTGGCAGTGCCGGAGGTCGGCGGCGACGCCCGCCGCGGTCTGGTAGCGATCCTCGGCTGTCTTTGCGAGCAGCTTCATCACGATGGCCGACAGCGGCTCGGGGATCCGTTCCAACCGTGCGCTGGGCGGTATTGCCTCCCGGGCGAGATGGCAGTGGATCCACTCCATGGGATCGGCCGCGGAGAATGGCAGCACCCCCGTGAGCATCTCGTAGAGGGTCATGCCGTAGGCGTAGAGATCGCTGCGCGAGTCCACCGAACGGTTCATATGGCCGGTTTGCTCGGGCGCCATGTAGGCAAGCGTCCCGGCGATCACTTCCGGCGGTCCGGGAGACTGGCGCTCGCGCGGCAGTCGGGACGCGAAATCAAAGCCGGTCAGCCACGCCGCGCTGCCCGCAGGATCCACCAGAATGTTGGCAGGCTTGATGTCTTTGTGGACGAGTCCCCGTTCGTGAACGCCGTCCAGCGCTGCGGCGATGGCGATGGCGATGCGCAGGAAGGCGCCGATCTCCATCGGTGTGCCGATGGTGCGATTCAGAGGCTCGCCCCCCGGATCCTCGAGCACGAGCATGGTCCGGGACTGCATGCGAACGAGTTCAACTGGCAGCGCCGCCCAGGCACTGTCCAATTCATGCTTCAGGTCGTATTCATGAACGAGTCGATTGACGGTGACGGTCGAAGGATGCTCTGCCGCCGGAAGCACCGCAAGCACAGCCTTGCGGCCCCCGTCGGTCCCATCCCGCCATCCTTTGCAGAAGACACGCTCGCCGTCTTCCCACAAGACGCGAAAGCTGTATTCGCAGCCAGCGACCAGCCGAAAAGATGACTCCATGCCCATACCCCGCGACCGGCAGGCCGCGAGAAAGCAGGCGCGCGGCGACGACAGTATGCGGAGACTACACATTCGCCGGGCGTCTGCCAACTGCCTCCAATTCCATGTGCGCCTCATGCACTAGGGCAGTGCAATTTTTTTCGGCGTTCGGCGTTCGGCGTTCGGCGTTCGGCGCCGGGCCCGCCACTTTGCCGGTCTGACTGTGACCTCGATCCCAGACTGGCTGAACGGGCCCTCAAGACTCGGGGCGCGGTTTACCCGTGATCAGGACGGATGCGCTCACGGCGCCGAGCAACGCCAACGCAGCCGACGACAGCATGACCCATCGAAAGCCGCTGACGAACGAGTGCCCGATCGCGCGCTTCAGACTGGCGCTCACCGCCTCGGGCAACCCATCCGGCACGGTGGCACCTGCAAGCCTCTGGCGTTGGGACACGATCGTCGAAATGGCTTCGGCAGGTGCCTCGACGCGCCGAAGCTGATCAACCAGACTGGCATTGAAGACCCAGGCGAGCACGATGCCGAAGATGGCGATGGCCAACAATCCCGAGGCGCGGGAGACGGCGTTGTTGACACCGGACGCGATGCCCGCAAGGTCCGGGCCTACGGCGTTCATGACCGTCGTGGTCAGCGGTGCGACGGTGATGCTCATGCCCAGGCCAAGCACACACACCGCCGGAAAGAACGAGATCCAGTAGTGGGTATCGATCGAGGGAATGGCGAACAGCGCAAAACCGACTGCAGCGACAGCCGGCCCCACGATCAGCGGACGCTTCGCGCCGAAGCGATCGACCAGAGTACCGGCCCAGGTCGACAACGCGAACATGATCGCAATGAACGGCAGCAGCGCCGCGCCGGCGGCCGTGGCGCCATAGCCCTGAACCTGGATAAGGTTCAGCGGAATGAAGAAGAGGCCGCCACCGAGGGCGCCGTAGAGCAGCAGGGTGAGCAGGTTCGCGCCAGCGAAGTCCCGCTGCTGGAACAACTGCAACGGCAACATCGGCGAGCGAACGCACTTCTCCCAGACAACGAAGGCGCCCAGCGCGAGCACGCCCGCTCCGCCGGCTCCCAGAACGCTTGCTGCCGCCCAGCCCCGCACTGGCGCCTCGATGAGTGCGAAGACCAGTCCGGCCAATCCGACGGTCGCGAGGGTCGCCCCTGCGATGTCGGCTGGCTCGCGGCTCGCGGCCCCGGTGCGCTGCGGAATCTTGCGCGCGCAAATGAGCAGCAGCGCGCCGCCGATCGGAGCATTGACGAGGAAGGCCCAGGTCCATGAGTAGTGCTCGACGAGGTAGCCTCCGATGACGGGGCCCACCGCGGCTGTGATGCCACTGAACGCTGACCATGTGCCGATCGCAGCTCCGCGCTCGGTCGGAGGGAAGGCCTCACTCAAGAGCGACAGACTGCCCGGAACCAGCAGCGCGGCCCCGACTCCTTGCGCGCAGCGTGCTGAAAGGAGCGTCGCGACGCTCGTTGACAAGGCACAGCCGATCGAAGCGAAGGTGAACAGTGCGACGCCGATCATGAAGATCCGGCGCCGCCCGAAGCGATCGCCGAGCGAGCCTCCGACGAGAAGGAGGGACGCGAGAAAGAGTGAGTAAGACTCGATGACCCACTGCGCGTCCGACGCTCGGGCATTCAACTCGCGTTGAATTGCCGGCAGCGCCACGTTGACGACGGTGCCGTCGATGAAGGCCATGCTCGAGCCGAGGATCGCGGCAACAAGCGTCCACCGAGCTGCGCCGGACGACAGCGGGGGCGCGGGCGTGCCGTGAAGGATGACGCCCGCGTCGCAAGGAGGTTGTCCGACATGGCTCATGGCGACGCCGAAGCCGTGATCGACGAGAGCAACACCGGTGCACACCCTAGGCCAAGGGTAATGCGTTCCCGACGCTGATCAAGCGGAAGCCCCTGCAGTCGCGAGGTACTGGTGGATCTGTGCGACGGCCGCAGCGCCTTCACCGATGGCGCCGCCAACTCGCTTGACCGAGCCTGACCGCACATCACCTACCGCGAACACGCCGGCGATGCTGGACTCAAGCGGTGCCGCCTGCGCGCCGTCGGCGGGTGCCCCTGCCGCCGCACCCGTCAGTACAAAACCATGGCGATCGAGAGCGACGTGGCAACTCTCCAGCCAGCGTGTCTCCGGATCGGCGCCGACGAACAGGAAGACATTGCGAATTGGTCTTTCTTCCTCGGCCAGAGCGTGATGGTCGCGCCACGTCACCGCTGCCAGGCCCTCAGTCATATCGCCGTGCAACTTCGTGATTTCGGTCTGCGTCCTCAGCTCGATGCTGGCCGTGGCGTCGATCCGGTCGATCAGGTAGCGCGACATGCTTGCCGCCAGGCTCGGCCCGCGCACCAGCATGTGAACTTTGGAGGCGTGTTGGGACAGAAACACCGCCGCCTGACCCGCGGAATTGCCGCCGCCCACCAGCACTACCTCGGTCTGCGCGCACATGGTGGCTTCGAGCGCCGATGCCCAATACCAGATGCCCCGGCCCTCGAACTCCGCCAGCCGAGGCACTGCTGGTCGCCGGTAACTTGCACCACTGGCGATCACCACGCAGCGCGCGCGAAGACGTCGGCCATCGGCGAGATGCAACAGCAGCGCCCGCTCGGGCCCCGAGCGCGAACAGTCGAGCGACTGCACCTGGGTCGGAATCAACAATTCGGCGCCGAACTTCTGTGCTTGCACGTAGGCCCGCCCGGCGAGCGCGCCGCCAGAAATACCGGTGGGAAAGCCGAGGTAGTTCTCGATTCGAGCGCTCGCGCCTGCCTGGCCACCGTAGGAACGGCAATCGAGCACCACGACGCGCAGCCCTTCCGAGGACGCATACACAGCGGTCGAAAGCCCGGCCGGGCCGGCCCCCACGACGGCCACGTCGAACAGTTCGTCGCGGTCAACGGTGTCGACCATGCCAATGCATCGGGCCAGCGCGGTGTCGGTCGGGCTGAGCAGCACCGAGCCGTCAGGACACACCGCAAGCGCCTCCGCAGGCGCTGCGCCATATTGCTCCATCAGGGCCGCGGCGCTCGCGTCGTGGCTGGCATCGACCACGTGATAGGGCTGGCCGTTGCGGCGCAGAAAATTCTGCAGCCTCAGCAGGTCGGCCGATCCTGGCCGGCCAATCAGCACGGGGCCACTGGCCCCGGCGTCGATCAGCGCGACGCGTCGCAGGATCAGTGCCCGGACCAGGCGTTCACCGAGATCGGCTTCCGCAATGATGAGCGCGCGCAACTGTCCGGCTAGCAGCAGCAGGACCTCGGCGCTCTCGATCGCGACAGCGTCGACCAACGAAGGCTTGCCCGACAGCGAACCCACCTCGCCGACGAAGTGGCCGCGACCGTGCTGCACGATCGGCGTGACGCGACCCAGGCCGTCGCGTTGACTCACCGCGACGATGCCCTTGAGCACCACGAACATCCCAGGGTTGGGCTCGCCCGCGGTGATCAAGCGTGTGCCGCCGGAGTGCGTTTGGAGTGCGCCGAAACGGCGCATGCGCACCATCTCGGCGTCACTGAGAACCGGGAACATCTGGTGGCGCCGAGACAAAAGCTCGCTGGGTGCATCGTCGGTCATCGCAAGACTCCCCTTGTAGACGCTGAACTTCAGACGACAGGCGATCCAGCATTCAATCATGGCACCGAAATGCCGCCGCGATCGAAGCTTTGACGCTCTCGAGAACGAGGTCATCAGCCAACTCTATCGCGATCGCCCGAGGGTTGGGGCTGGTGCCTCGGGGACAAGGTGTGTTGGACTTGGTGGAAACTCGCCGGGTTGACCGCGCGCTTCGTACTGGCGATCGCCCTTCTCCCTTTGGCAACCGTCTGCCAGGACTCTGCTTTCGTTCGCGCCAGAAATCAATCACAGTTCGGTCTCGATTTGTCACCTGCCCTCATGTTCCGATTCGCCGCGGGTCGTCGGCAGAATTCAAATATTCCAGACCCAACGGACCTGTCGCAGTAATCTGAGTGACGTACTCGCCCGATTTCGCCCAATGAAAGTGGGCCGTGTCGCCGGGAAGGACGATCACGCTGCCAGGCGGATATGCCTTGACCTTGTCGCCGTCAAAGCAATCTCCAAGACCGATATAAAAGACGCCGGACATGACCGTGTAGATCCTGTCCTCGGGGTGCGTGTGCGGCATCAGTTTCACGCCGGAAGGCACCTTGACCCTGATCAAGTAGGCACCGGCCTTTGCCGGATCCCCGACAAGGACAGCGAGGCGCACCGAGGGCGGGAAAGCCGGGAATGTTCTCCAGTCGATGTCTTCTGGCAGAACCGATCTGAATGCCGCTTGTCCTGGCTGGTGTGTCGACGTCATGGCGAAACCGGGCAACCTGTGTGCTGCCCGCCCAATGTGAAAGTTCTCATCGTGCTCGTCCAGGAAGAACACGCTCCTGGAGCTGATCGGCGGATTGCTGTTGGATTGGCATGACCCCTGGCGGCGGGCTGCCGCGAAGCAGCCCTTCCCCTTCGGCCATTGCCCTGCGTAGCCGCTCCGCCTCGGGTCACTGGCTTTCGGCCAACTGTCGGGCGTGTGCTTGGTGTTCGGAGCGCACGCCAGCATAAAGTTGCGGAAACTCCTCTGCCAGCGTGCTCCCGGCTTCGCCCTGTTGCAACTCGCCCAGCAGCCTTGCTTCAGCCAGTTCGCTCTTCACCTCCGCGCGTGTCTTGCCTGGCATGCCGTCCACTGCCGGGTAGCGAAGTGCTTCATACTCGTTGAGGCGAAGTCCAGCTTCACCAACGATCAGGTCGCCAGTCCGTCGGGCCTCAGCGAGCTCCGCCCGGACCTCGTCGCGCGTCCGGCCGGGCAACGCTGCACGGGCGGGGTATTGCTCCGGGTACAGCTCATTGAGCTTGAGGCCCACTTCGCCGCCAGCGTCGATATTGCCGGTGCGGCGAGCTTCGGCCAATTCATCCCTGACTTGTTGCCGTGTCAGGCCGTCGGCGGCGGCGCTGCCGAGCAGAGCAGCCAGCAGCAATGCAATGCTTAATTGTCGAGTCGTGCTCATGATGTACTTTCGATGATGAAGGGTTGCAAGACAGCGCCAGGCAGAGGCTGTGGCGTGAATCAACTGTCGTTGCCAATGCCGCATCGTGCATCGCCCCGATGACCCGTCCGGTGCTCTGTCTTATGGCCTACATTGGCGCTGTCCGATGTCACAACGCGGGCTATGGTCAGATGGGTTTCTTCGAGGAGACGAGCTCCGAAGATGCGCACGCGCAGTTCGAGAACCAACTTCTTCGGCACCTTCAACGTGACCCGCGCTGTACTGCCCCACATGCGTCAGGCCCGACAGGGGCGGATCTTCAATTTGTCATCGCTGGGCGGGCCGCTCGGCGCAGAACTGCGCTCGCCGTATTGCGCAAGCAAGTTCGCCCTCGAAGGATTCTCTGAATGCCTGGCCAAGGAGGTCGCACCATTTGGCATCCGAGTCACCATCGTCGAGCCCGGCCCGTTTCGCACGGATTTCCTGACGCCTGGTTCGATGCGATTTGGCGAACCCGTGCTGTCGAACTACGACGAGCGGCGCCCCCGGCTGATGTCCGCTTTCGAGGAGCGCAACGGCATACAGCCCGGTGACCCGGACAAGCTCCCCCGCGCCGGCGCGACGCCGTCCCGATCCGGATTCGGATGGCCGCCCCCAACCTGTGCTGACCGACCGACTTGACGATGCGATCCGCGCCGGACAGCAAGCCGTCATTGCCTGGGGTGGCAGCGCTCAATGCTTCAGAATCGGATAACCCTGGATGTAGACCCTGTCGCTCGCAGCGGCAGGAATGTGGCAACCCTGGCAATCCGACTTGTAGCTCTTCGACGTCGTGACCCTCGGATTTCCCGCGTCGAACCATGACCAGCCCCAGCCGTCTGCCCACAAGGGACGTCCTGCATGCGCGCCCCGTGAATCCTTGGCCATGACGAACCAACCCTTGAGCCGTTCGGAATGACTCACGGCGGTGCCAGTTGCCATCGCAGCGGTCACCGTGCCGAAGACCTCTTTGACAAGTACCGCATTGTCGGGAAACTTCCCCGTCTTCCGGAAAGCCGCGACGGTGCCTGGCGAGGCATAGACCACATGCATTTCCTTTGATCCAGCACCCTGCTCGGAGGCGATGGCCCAGGACCCCAGGAACTCATACCTGCGCCGATAGTCCGCCGGCACGTGGAGGTTGCCTTGGGAGTCGGCAATCGATTCCACGGCTGGCGCGCTGCTGCACACCACTGGCACCATCAGGGCAAAACCGACTCCCATGGAGATGGCGATTCCAACCAGGCTCTTCTTCATCATGAACTCGCTCCGCATGTTAGGTGATGACGGGCCGGGACCACGGTGCCTTCAATTGCCGGGGGATGCACAGCAGATCCGCAAAAGAGAGTCCGTTGCCAACTACTGACGGCCAACGCGTGAACTTGCCCTGACGCATCTCATGGCTGGACCAACGCGCTGAACAGAGTTTCATGCAGCGCCTCATCGAGCAAACCGGTCCGTGGTACGAGGCGGCGATCGATCTGGAGTAAGCCCTGGAAGCCGGACTTCACGAGCCCACTTCGAGTGCCGCACGGTCTGTCGGCGCCACCGACTCGTGCTGTCGACGTGCGGAAACGTACACTCGATCGCGAACGACAGTTCCAGGCGGACGGCGAGGAACATCAACGTGCTTCCAACCCGATGGCACGGTTACGACCAGCTCTTCCCTGTCCTCAAACAGCGTGCTGCTGTCCCTGGTTTGCCACGGTGTCATGAATAATCCGAGTTCCAGCGAACCTCGCGATCCACCGCCGCCGTGCCTTGAGCCAGACCCATTCGACGCTGCCCCAGGACTTCTATGCGCGCAGTACGCTCATCGTCGCGCGGGAACTCATCGGCATGCACCTTGTGCACCAGGCGGCAGGCGTGCGGCGTGTAGGACGCATCGTCGAGACCGAGGCCTACCTCGGTCCGAAGGATCTTGCCTCACACTCGGCGCGCGGCAAGACACCACGCAATGCAGTGATGTTCGGCCCGCCCGGCCACGCGTACGTGTACTTCATCTACGGATTCTGGAACTGCATCAACGTGGTCACGCGCGAGGAAGGCGTGCCGCAGGCGGTGCTCCTGCGCGCGCTGGAGCCGGTTGAAGGAATCGACGACAAAACCTGGGGCCCGGGGCTGCTCTGCCGCGCCATGCACATCGATCGGATGCTGAACGGTGCCGACCTGCAAGGGGACCAGCTGTGGATTGAGCACCCAGTCGAAACCGGACGCCGCATACGCATTGCCCGTGCCACGCGCATCGGCGTGGAGTATGCCGGCGAATGGGCACAGCGCCTCTGGCGCTTCTATGCAGTGGAGTCGCCCTTCGTCTCCACAGCGCCGCGAGCAGCGCGCGTTCGCGCACTGAAAAATCGGGTCGAGCAGAAGTAGCGCGAAGCAGCGATCGGATCGTGCCGCTCAGGCATCCCTTGCCAAACGCAAGCCAGAGAACTGCCACCGAGCCTGCGGCGGGAAGAAGTTGCGGTAGGTGCGGCCCTTCAGCGAGTTGCGCAGCAAGGCACGGGCGTCCTGGGCCAGAACCGCGTTCATGTCGCGCTCCACCTCATGGCATCTTCACCGTTTCGCATAGGGGTGAAAGATGTAGTTCTTGCTCTTCACCGTCACGTGGCATGACTGCCCGCAATCGGCGGGGGCCGCGTCGGCCGTGAAGACGCCGCTTGCAGAGTCAGAGTTGAAAAGCGCATATCCCCATCCCCCGGTCGCCGGAAACCGCTTGCTGTCCTTTTCCATGAGGAAGGCCTGCGTAAAGACGTCCGGCACATCCACGACAAAAGGGGCCTCCGTGCTCTTCTTCGGCTTCCACTGCAGTTTCACGATCTTGGAACCCTCCGGAAAGGCCTGTCCGTCGATCGGAACGCCTGCCTTGTACGCTGCGATCATCACCGGGTTGGCAACGATCACCTTGAGCACTTCATCGGTGCGGGCGGAAGAGACCACAGCCCAGTCCTCATAGCCCCTGAAGTCGGAAAACGCTATTCCGCTCGGCGTTTTCAGCGCGTACTTGTCCTGCGCAAAAATGCTCGTTGCGAAGACGCCTAACACCGCAATTGCCATCAGGGCTCTCAAGATGAATTTCATGAATCAGTCCCTTCGAGTTGCATTGACAGGAACCCCTGGCTGCTTGCTCAGCGGGGCAACGAGGCCGTGCCAGACACGGTAAAGATCAGCGATCGCGCGACGAAGAGTCAGCCTTCGAGGTTCATCGCCTCGATCTGCAGCTTTTGCTCGCCGCGCGACTGCCCCACCAGGAGCACCGTGCTGCTGCCGCCGAAGTCGTCCCCTGCCCACTGCCAGGCCAGGTCGTCGAGTGTTGTGAGCGACTGACCCGCGCGAGGCGTAACGTCGCATGAGGCTGCGCCGCCAATGGGGACGGTCCGCAGCCTGTCGAGGCGATGCGGCATGAACCCGCCAGCCTCGGCGAGCGACCCGGTAAACGGAGGCGGCACGTTCAAGCTTGGCGGGGCTTCATTCTCGACGTTGACAACAGTGCTCTGAGCGACCGCATCGGCAACGACCAATGTGGTAGCCGCGACTGCGGCAAACGCTTTCACGAAAAGGAAGCGGAGAGTCATGGCCTTGTCCGTCAGAGAGTGTGTTGGAAACGCTTCACGCCAGAACTGTCGCTTCATCGCCAATAGTCACCCACGTCGACGATGGCCTGGGCAAACGCCTGCGGGGCTTCCTGGGGCAGGTTGTGACCGATGCCGCCACTGATCAGCCGGTGCGCGTACTTGCCGGAGAACTTCTTGGCATAGGCGCTCGCATCCGGATGCGGGGCCCCATTGGCATCTCCCTCGAGTGTGATGGTGGGAACGCCAATGACCGGACCGGTGGCAAGTCGATCTTCCAGCTTGCCGTATCTGGATTCGCCTTCCGCCAGGCCGAGGCGCCAGCGATAGTTGTGAACGACGATGTCGACGTGGTCGGGATTGTTCAACGACTGCGCGCTACGCTCGAACGTCGCATCGTCGAAGCCCCATTTCGGCGACGCGATCTGCCAGATCAACTTGGCAAAATCGTGCCGGTATTTGTCATAGCCTGACCGGCCGCGCTCAGTCGCAAAGTAATACTGGTACCACCACTGAAGTTCGTTCTTCGGCGGAAGCGGGATCTTGCCGGCTTCCCGGCTGCCGATCAGATAGCCGCTCACGGACACCATCCCTTTGCAGCGTTCCGGCCAAAGTGCGGCGACGACGTTGGCCGTACGCGCCCCCCAGTCACAACCGCCGAAGATCGCCTTCTCGATCTTCAGGGCATCCATCAGGTCGATGACGTCGACGGCGACGGCCGAAGGCTGGCCATTGCGAAACGTCTGGCTCGACAGGAAGCGCGTCGTCCCGTACCCGCGCACATACGGGACGATCACTCTGTATCCCGCCGATGCCAGCAAAGGGGCGACATCGACGTAGGTGTGAATGTCGTAGGGCCAGCCGTGCAGCAGAAATACGGCGGGGCCATCGGCAGGCCCGGCATCAACGTACCCGACGTTCAGCAGTCCGGCATCGATCTGTTTCAGTGAGCTGAACGACTTGTTGGTGCCGGCTTTGATCTCCGGCAGCCGAGTCGTTCCGGCCTGGCCGAGCTCCGCGCGTGCACTTCGCATCATGCCGATCCCGGACATGGCGGCCATGGCCGCAGTGGCCGCAGTGGCCAACAAGCTGCGTCGATCAAGTTCGCTTCGGTCGTTCATGTTCATCTCCTGGAAGTGGTTGGATTTGGCCAGTGACGAGGGTGGTGAATCCATTGGACGATGGTGTTGGTCAACACTTTGAGATCAGTCGGCGAACCCTGAAGCTGCAACGAGGAGCCCCGACGACCCGCGACTGCGCAGCGATCGCCGGACACCGCTTCACCGCGATGGTGTATCTGCGCTGCGCTCGCGAAACGCATCGGCGAGCAGTCTTGCCTGTTGCAGTGCGTGCGTCGCCGCATCACCTGGCGCCGTCGAGGCGCATGGGGCTGGACCCGCATACAGCACCGGCTTCGAACCCGCCAGTTCGCGCAGCCTCCTGTCGATGATGGGCCACGCCCCCTGGTTCTCCGCTTCTTCCTGACACCAGACGATCGTTTCAGCGTTCGGGTACAGCGCCAATCGCGCGCGCAACTGCGCGCTGGGGAACGGGTAGAGCTGCTCGAGCCTGATGATGGCCACGCCGTCGAAGCCCGTGGCTCGCCGATGCTCCGCGAGTTCGTAGTACACCTTGCCGGTGCACAGCACGATTCGCTCGACGCCACCCGCCGCTCGCGCATCGATCTGTGGATCTCCGAGCACCTCCGAGAAGCTCTGCTCGGCAAGCTCTTCGAGCGAACTGACCGCGTCGGGATGCCTGAGCAGAGACTTTGGCGTCATGACAATGAGCGGGCGCCGCACCGGGCTTTGGGCCTGCATCCTCAGCAAGTGGAAGAACTGCGCCGGTGTGGTCGGTTGACAGACCCGCATGTTCTCCTGTGCGCACAACTGAAGATAACGCTCGAGCCGCGCGGATGCATGTTCAGGGCCTTGCCCTTCCTGGCCGTGCGGCAAAAGCAAGGTCAGGCCGCTGTTTTGTCCCCACTTGGCCTCCCCGGACGACACGAACTGGTCCATCACCACTTGCGCACCATTGGCGAAGTCGCCGTACTGCGCTTCCCACATCACCAAGGCATCCTGGCGAACGACGGAATAGCCATACTCGAAGGCCATCACTGCGGCCTCGGAAAGAATCGAGTTCGTCACGGCGAATCGGCCCTGAGACTCCGAAAGGTGCGAGAGCGGCACATAGACGCCATCGAACCGGCTGTCCCGGTTCTGGTCGTGGAGAGCCGCATGGCGATGGCCGAACGTGCCGCGAACGCTGTCCTGTCCGGTCAGCCGCACATCCACGCCCACCGACAACAGCGAGGCGAACGCCAGGTGCTCGCCCATTCCCCAGTCGAGCGGACGCGTGCCGGAAGCCATCTCGCGACGCGCGGCGATCACCTTGGCCACAAGCGGATGCAACTTGTAGTCGACTGGGTATTCCGTGATTCGCCTGGCCAGCGCGTGCAGGTGATCGAGCTTGGGCGCCGAGTACGGCTCATGCACCGTGCTCCGTTCGCACGCTTGCGGCGACGGCACAGCGCCGTTGGCCGCCTCCGTTGAAGCTATGCGCGCGCTCGCGCGGGCGCTTTCGAGTCGCTCGCGATAGGCGCGCTGCAAGTCCTCAGCCTGGGCCGGCGAGACGATCCCTGCCCCGCCGAGCTTGGTTGCGTAGATGCTTCTGACGCCCGGGTGCGCGGCGATGGCTTTGTACATCAGCGGTTGCGTGATGCTGGGTGTGTCCTGCTCTTGATGGCCGTTGCGACGGAAGCACACGAGGTCGATCGCAACGCTGCGGTTGAACGTGGCGCGAAACTCGACCGCGAGTTGTGCCGCCTTCACAACGGCTTCCGGATCGTCACCATTCACGTGGAGAATCGGCATCTCGATCATCTTGGCGACGTCGGTGCAATAGAACGACGATCGCGCATCGCGCGGATCCGATGTCGTGAACCCGAGTTGATTGTTCACAGCCACATGAATCGTGCCTCCCGTGCCATGACCGCGCGTATAGCTCAGGCTCATGTTCTCCATCACAACGCCTTGACCCACCATGGCGGCGTCACCATGAATTTCCACCGGAAGTACCGCAGCCGAGCTCTTCAACTCTTCCCCCCGTGCGCGCGCCATGCCCTGGACGACGGGGTTCACGAACTCGAGGTGGGAAGGATTGAAAGCGAGCTTCACTTCAACAGGGCCGGCATCGGTGCGAGCCTCGCCGGTGTAGCCCTTGTGGTATTTCACGTCGCCCGCAGGCAGTGATGACTCGTCGAGCCCGTCGAATTCATCGAAAAGCGCCGCTGCGGACTTGCCGGCTATGTTGATGAGCACGTTCAACCGGCCCCGGTGTGCCATTCCCATCACTACGCTGCGCACGCCAACAGACGCGCCGGATCGGATCAATTCGTCGAGCAGAACGATGAGTGATTCGCCGCCTTCCAGCGAAAAGCGCGTCTGCCCGACGTACCGCGTGCTCAGGTACTTCTCCAGGACCTCGGCAGCGGTCAGCAATTCGAGAATGCGCAGCTTTTTCTCGGCCGCGAGCATCGGCTTGGCGCGCGTCGACTCGAGTCGCATCTGCCACCAGCGCCGCTGTTCGGTATCGCCCATATGCATGAACTCTGCACCGAGGGTTCCACAGTAGGTCTCTTCCAGAGCGGCCAGGAGTTCGGCGAGCGTCAGGTCGTCATCGGAAAAGTAGGTATCGGCGCCGCTGAACGTGGTCGACAGATCGGCCGGTGACAATCCATAGAACGCAGCGGCAAGATCGGGCATCGATGGGATAGGTGCCCGATGCAACGGATCGAGTTGCGCTTTTCGTGTCCCTACCAGACGGTAGGCTGCTACCAGTGACTGCACCGCCACCTGTTTGCGGGCGAAGTGAATTCGATCGGTCGATGAAGCAGCACCCGACTTTGCGTGCTTCACCAACTCCACGAAACGCTTCACCGCCGGTCGCTGTGCGACGTCACTCCTGGCGGTTCCATCGACCGCCGGCAGGAGCCGCAATGCGTCGAAATAGCCTCGCCAATCGTCAGAGACGGTGTCGGGATCATCGAGATAGGCCTCGTAGAGCTCCTCAACGTAAGGCGCATTCCCGCCATACAGGAAGGATGTCATCCGGCTTCTCTTGTACATGCGGCTACTCTCATCTTGGGCTGAAGTCCAGGATCTCTGACCACCGAACCCGGAACGGCGCGCGTATCTCGCCAGAAGCACGAAGTGCGTGCCGCTGAGTGGGGCCGTCTCATCGATCGACCGGTGCAGTCCTCGCGGCGTCGATGATCAGTTTTGCCACCTCCACCGGATGCGAGAGCATGGCCACGTGGCTCGACCGAAGCGTGATCGTCTTCGCCTTGATGACGGCAGCAGACCTGCGCTCGAGATCGGGCGAGATCATCCTGTCGTTGACGGCGACCACGTACCAGCTCGGCTTGCCTTTCCAGGCAGCGTTGCCAACCTTGGCCGCAAACACCGAGCTGTTGGTTGCACCTTGTGTGGCCGCAATTATCTTTCTCTGCGCCAATGGCAGATCGGGCGCAAAGCTTTCCATCACACCCTTCATCGTGATCGTGATGTAGCCCTGGTCATCGGTTCGCAGTTCTTTGAGGCCGGGTGGCTCAGGGAAGCCCTTGCCGAGGTCTCCTACCGGCACACCGACATCCGGCGCGAACGCCGCCACGTAGACGAGTCCAGCCACCTTGTGGTCGGCGCCTGCCTCGGTGATGACCACCCCGCCCAAAGAATGGCCGACGAGAATCACGGGTCCATCCTGCAGCGCGATGGCGCGCTTCGTCGCCGCCACATCGTCATCGAACGATGTCAACGGGTTTTGCACCGCGACGACATTGAGGCCCGCCCGCTCAAGGATGGGAATGACCTTGGCCCAGCTCGAGCCATCGGCCCAGGCTCCGTGCACCAGGACCACGTTGCGCACCATGTCGGCGGCGTGAGAGTTTTGCGCAAAGAGAGCCAACACAAGCGCACTGGCAAGAATCAGTTGACGAATCATTGGAGCCTCCGGGGTTGACAGGTAAGAACCGACATGTGGATCGAGACGTGATTCGCTGATGAGCTTGTCTCATGCAGTGGCTCCATGGGGACAGGGGCCACCGCTGTCCGAGATCGGCAATCCATGAGACTACAAACGAGGCGCCAAAACCATTGAACGAACGTGTCGGTCCGCAATGGGATTGCCGTCGGTCATCGCACCACAGCTTCACCCGCTTGCGCCGCGTGCGCCAACCAACACCTTCGTTCGATCGACAAAACGCGTGGTCCTTGTTGTCATTGCCGCGGCAGATTCGTGAAAGCTCTCGCTATGTCGTGAACCAATGCGGGCTGGCACTCGAAGAGACGGTGAAAGACGCACCACTTCAATTGGTCTGGACAACCGGAGCACTGAGATGCGATCCGATATCGTTCCCGGCGCAGTCTTCCCCGACTACGAACTCCCTGATCATCGCGGCAGGCGCCGGACGCTCTCAGAGTTGCAACAAGTCGATCCGCTTGTGCTGGTGCTATCTCGTGGCGGATACTGTCCGAAGGACAGACGCCAGCATGAGGGCCTGCTCCAGCTCCATCGCGAGGCCGAGGTGGGGTTTTGCCGACTCTTGACGATCTCGACCGACAACCTGATCGAGACCAACGAGTTCCGCAAGGGCGTAGGCGCTCACTGGACGTTTCTCGCCGACCCCGGACGAAAGGTGCAGAAGGATCTCGACATTGCGGAATACACCGACCCGCACCACAACCCGATGATTCCCCATACGCTGGTGCTCGAGCCGGGCCTTCGTGTCTACAAGATCTACAACGGCTACTGGTTTTTCGGCCGGCCGACGGTGGATGAGCTGCGCCTCGATCTACGTGCGGTCCTGCAGCGCTGCCGACCAGACTGGGACATCAGCAGCACGCAGCAGCGGACCGCCTGGGCCCAGGGTGACAAGTCGGCTTTCTATCCGTACGGGAAGAGTCAGGCGGAGGTGTTTGCCGAACAGGATTGAGGCGTTCGCGTTGGCGCGGCAGGCGTTGTGACGAGCGAGAAATTCAAGCACTTGCGCGTCACCATCGTGCCCGATACCGGAATCACGTTCTGACCTCCTGCGCAGGGTCGCCCTCGCGTGTCGCCCGTCTCGACGGATGCTGCTTCGGTATCACCGATACCAACGTGCAATGGAACCAATGCCTCGATCGTTGTGAGATACGGTCCCGCCGTCGTCTGGATCTCAGCGTCGGCATGCTGCAAACCTTCCAAAAGGTGGAAATCCCAATGAAGATGATTGCACCCCGCCTCTCGAACATTCTCGTCATGCATCCCGATCCGCTGCTGTCTGCCGGTCTGGTGGCTGCCCTGCGCGACCATGCCTGCTTTGAAATCTTCATCGACGGTGTCGACACCTTGGCTGCAGACGACCCCGCGATCGATGTCGTGATTGCCGACTACGGCAACGCGATGCGGCTCTTCGCCACAGTGGTCCACGGCACATCACGGTCGCTGACGCGACCCCGGATCCTCGTGCTGACGAACAACGACCGCGAGGCGGACATCCGGCGCGCCATCGAAGCTGGCGTCTACGGGTACCTGCTGGTCGGTGGCCCGGTGAGTGAACTCATCGAAGGCCTGGCGATGGTGGCCAATGGTGTGCGCTATCTCGGTCGATCTGTTGCGCAACGCATGGCCGACAGTCTGACTCGAGCATTGCTGACGTCGCGCGAGGTCGAAGTCCTGCGCCTCGTCATGACAGGTCAGTCGAACAAGGCGATCGCTCGTCACCTGGGCATCGAAGTCGGCACAGTCAAGTCGCACATGACCGGCATCATGTCCAAGCTCGGCGCGAGATCCCGAACGCAGGCAGCCGGGATTGCCTCCGCGCGAGGCTTGGTGGAAGAGCGAGTGCGCTTGGAGCCGGAGCCGGCGTCGCCCGCGCTGCGGCCAATCCGGCTCGAGTCGCCTGCGCAACCGGCCTGACGACAGCGCCGTGCGACCGAGACCTTGGTCCAATGGTGCGGTCGACACGGCTCTGTTTTCATTGCTCTCGTTTGCAGGGTCTCCGGCGATCCGGAGGCCGATTCGAAGGAGTCGACCTTGAGCAACCTCAACCCTTTCGCCTCGACATTCGGCAGCGCTGAGCCGCCGCAGCCTTGGGCCCCCTGGCAGCCGGCCGCCCAAGCACCGGCCGCATCTGCCGTGGATCGCGAGTTCCTCGTCATGTCGCGAGCGTTCGCGCCGACCGATGGCATTGCCACCGCCGATGAGGTGGAACGCCTCGTACGCAGGCATTGGGAACAGCCGATCTCGATGCTCGCGCGCTGGATCGTGTCGCGCGAGGTCATCAGCTTCAAGTGGCGAGCCAGGACACTGCTTCCGCTCTTCCAGTTCGACGTGCCCACAATGACCTTGCGCGGCGGCGTGCCGGCCATCCTGCGCGAACTGACGTCTGTCTTCGACAGTTGGGAGTTGGCACTCTGGTTCGCGCAGGCGAACGCCTGGCTCGGCGATCGCACGCCAGTGGATTGCCTGCGATTCGATGTCGCATCGGTCATCGACGCGGCGCGGGCCGATCGATTCATCGCGGCTGGATGACGCGCACGAGCAACACGCGATGAAATGCAGCCGGACGAGCGGCCGCGACCGATGAGCCAACCATCCGGGCGGCGGACCAACACCAAAGTATTGTTTACAGGCTCTGCGGAAGCAAGCATCCTCGATACATGAAGAACGAGCCGGCCCCAGAGTTGTGCATCTGCTCGATCACCCCGCGCGCAGCACTGGCAGAGCCGCGCAAACGTCGGTGTCTCGAGGCTCCAGCATATGCCTGGAGGTCGCTCTGATGGCCGATCGGTCGCTCGTGTCGATCGTCGACGACGATGCGTCGGTGCGCGAGTCCTTGCCGCCGCTTGTCGAGACCTTCGGCTTTGCGGTAGAGGCTTTCACGTCGGCGGAGGCGTTCCTGGCGTCGGACGCGCTGGCAACCACACGCTGTCTGATTCTCGACGTCGCGATGCCAGGCATGTCAGGCCCCGAATTGCAGCGAGAACTGGCGCGGCGCGGCCTGGGGATTCCGATCATATTCATCACTGCGCGCATGGACGAGGCACTGCGGCAGAGCCTTCTGGACCGCGGTGCCGCAGAATGCCTGTTCAAACCCTTCGGCGAGACTGCGCTGCTTCAGGCGCTGAAGGTTGCGGTTTCAAGCGACTAGCGGCCCGCAGCAGCCGGTGGCGTGGGGTTGAGCCTATGAACACAGGGATCGCAGCCGCGAGCGAACTCGCATCGCCCTCTTCGATAGGGCCGACGCCGATCGTGTTCGTTGTCGACGACGATATCTCGGTTCGCCAGTCGCTGGAGCTCCTGATCAGTTGCATCGGCTGGATCCCCGAGTGCTTCGCCTCGGCGCAGGATTTCCTCGCTCGACCGCGCGCACTGGCGCCCAGTTGCCTGCTGCTCGACGTGAACCTGCCCGACCTGAACGGCCTGGACCTGCAGCGTCAGGTGGCGGGAGAGCGGCTCGACATGCCGATCATCTTCATCACCGGCTTCGGCGACATTCCGATGACGGTCCGGGCCATGAAAGCGGGCGCGGTCGAGTTCCTGACCAAGCCGTTCAAGGACGAGGTGCTGCTGCAGGCCGTGGGGCGCGCGCTCGAGCGCAGCCGGGCCGCACTCGAGAGCGGGGAGGGAATGCGGCGGCTCCAGGAACGCCACGCCTCGCTGAGCCGGCGCGAGCGCGAAGTCATGGAGCTGGTGGTGGCAGGGCTGCTGAACAAGCAGGTGGCCGGCGAACTGGGCATCAGCGAGATCACGGTGAAGGCACATCGCGGCAACGTGATGCGCAAGATGGAAGCGGGTTCGCTGGCCACCCTGGTGAACATGGCTGCGAGGCTCGGACTGCCCGCCCCGCGCCGGTAACAAGCTATCGAAGCGCCCGGGTCAGCGCTTCTAGCAGGGCCGCCTCGTCGAAGGGCCGCCTCGCCTATCACACCTCTCTCACCAGATCGCCGCCAGCAAGGATAAGGCTGCGCGTGCCTCCTGCCCGACGCTGCCCCAACTGGCCCGCCGGGCTTTCGATGCCGCCCGCCACGCGAGCCAGCGAGAGCGCGTCCCAGACCGCGCAGCGCGCGCGCAGGACGTTTCAAGTCGTCGTCATGCAACTCTCCTCGCACGAAGACTTGCGCGTGGCGGCTCAATGACCGGCGCTTTGCCCCCCGTCGACATGCAGGATCTCACCGGTCACAAAGTCAGCCGACTCGAGGTACAGCACGCCTTCGACGATGTCGGCCACTTCTGCCATCCGTACGACCGGGTGCATGCCGGCGCGCGCGCCGTCCGTCGCGGGCGGGTGCATGGAGGTCTTCACGATGCCCGGCGCGACCGCGTTGACGCGCACGCCACGCGCTGCGTATTCGACCGCCAGCGAGCGGGTCGCGGCATTCAGCCCGCCCTTCGTGAGAGCGGCAAGCAGAGCCGGCGCGTCCGCGCGCGGGTGGTCGACCAAGGCCGCGCTGATGTTGACGACGTGCCCACGTCCCCGGCGCACCATCTCGCTGATCGCGAGCTGCGTGATGCGGAAGAACCCCGTCAGGTTGACCGCCACGATGGCTTCGAAATCGGCCCGACTGTAGTCGGTGAAAGGCTTTGCGATGAATATGCCGGCGTTGTTGACGAGCGTGTCGATGCGACCGAAGCGATCGAGCGCCATGCGCACGACCCGCTCGGCCGTCCGATGGTCCGTGATATCGCCGGAGACGGTCAGCACCTGATCGTCCTGCGACTCCGCGATCGTGCGCGAGGTCGCGACCACGCGGTAGTCGCGGCGACGAAATCCTTCGACGATACCGGCACCGATGCCTCGCGAGGCTCCTGTCACGACGACGACGTTCTGGGCGGTGTTCATGGTGATCCTTTGCTGCTTCAAGGCGGAGAAGGCCGCCGACGTCAGCAGTTGGTTGTGGTTGTTGGCTCGTCAGCAAGTTCGAAGATCAGCTCGAGCTCGACAGGCACGCCCAGCGGCAGCGACGCCGACGACGATGCCGCACAGGGGCGGTTCGTGTTGAAAAGTGGCCGCACTCGGCAATCTCGTTGAAACAGCCCCGCTCGGGACAGGCGCGCCGGGCCCAGCTCCTGGATGCCCTTGGTTCTGTGGAAGCTTGACGAAGACGCGCTTGACAAGGTTTGCTCAGCCGAAGGTGAACGAGTAAACCTCGGCGCCCGGATCGAGGAACTCGATCTCGAAGCGCCGATCGTTGATCGCGCCGGACTGGCGGATCAGCTGGAACATGCGCGGCTCGGTCACCGTGCCGCGTCCCTGCGCGTCGGTATCGGCGCCGTGTGCCGGGCCGGGCAGTTGGCCGTCGATCGAGACCCGGAACCGCACCGGGCGCCCCGGTATCGCCGGCCCCATCACGAGATGGAGATCACGCGCGTGAAAGCTGTAGGCGATGCGGCTGCCAGGTCGGTTCGACGCCGCGGCCTGCGCTCGCAAAGTCCAGTCGCCGTCCAGTGCCCAGTGATTGAGGCGCAGTCGCGCCGGCGCAGCGTACGAACGCGCCTGGTCGCGCACCGCGCCCGCCGAATCCAGGTTCTCGGTGCGCACGTAGCCGACGTAGTTTTCCCCCGAGCGCAGGTTGGCCCAATCGGGTGGCGCCTCGGCCCCGGTGCCAGCGGATACGCCCCCCGCCGGCTCGACGCCCGCGGCGCCAGCCTCCAAAAGCAATTGCTGGATGACCTTTTCCGACTCGTCATAGTCGCCCTCGCCGAAGTGGTGGTGGCGAATGCGCCCGTGAGCATCGACAAAGTACAGCGCAGGCCAGTAGGCGTTGCCGAACGCACGCCAAATGGTGTGATTGCCATCAACAGCGATTGCATGCAGGACTCCGATTTCTCGCGCGGCTCGCCGAACGTTGTCGATGTTCTTCTCGAATTCGAATTCAGGCGAATGCACCCCGATGACCACCAGGCCACGATCGCGATACTTCGCCGCCCAGGCGCGCACGAATGGGGACTCGCGTCGCCAATTGATGCACGAATAGGTCCAGAACTCGATGAGGACCACTTTGCCGCGCAGGCCGGCGGCCGTCAGTGGCGGTGAATTCAGCCATGCCGTCGCACCATCGAGCGATGGAAGTTCACCCTCCGCCGGCAGGCCACGCTGCCACGCAACGAGCTCCGACACACCGCGCCGCACCGCCTGCACGGTCGGCGGCGAAGGGCTCTCGTTTCCCGCGTTGGTGGCGGTGACGAAGGATGCGCAGACCGCGCTGGCGAGCGCCACGGCGGCAAACGTTGGCTTGTCGTTCACGATGCACTCCATGTGTTGGAATTCGCGGCTCGCGCCACGATGTCAGCTGCATAGCCATCCGGTCCCTGCTGCTTCGAAGCGGTCGCTTCGTATGCCACCGTGCCGGTGCTCGGCCTCACGTTCATACGCGTCCAGGAAGCCGCGTCGTGACCTCCTGGAGCATCCAGCCGTTGCCGTCGGGATCGCTGAACGACGCCCAGCTGCCGTATGAGCGGCGTTGCGGGTCCGGCCCCGCCAAGCGTGCAATCGTCCCGACATGGTGAAAGATGCCGCCCTCATCGTGGAACACCTCGCTGACGTCGACGCCGAGGCCGACGAGCTCGGCGCGTGAAGATTCGATGTCGCTCACGATGAGCATCAAGTCCTGTACCGAGCCCGGCACTCCGGATGTGATTCCCTTTCCGAAGATGATCGAACAGGGCGATCCCAGCGGCGTCATCTGCACCACGCGGAAGCCCTCGCCGTTGGCGAAATCGGCGTCCAGGCGCCAGCCCAGCCCGGTGTAGAACCGCTTGCTGCGTTCGACGTCGGCCACCGGTAGGACGACGACCTCGAGCTTCAGCGCGGATGTGGCGGCAGGCCGGTGTGTGCTTGTTGTTGGCTGGCTTGCATCGGTGCTGCTCATCATGTTCTCCATGGGTGATAAGTGAGTGCGAGGTAGGGACGGCGCGAACAGCGCACGTGCATGACACCAGACACTGCGTGCCTGGTCGATTGCACGATGGTATTGACCGGCGCGGAAGTAGACGCCTCGCGCCTCCTGCACCACAAGGCCGTGGATGCGAAAGGGTCGCTGCGCGCGTCGACGTTCGGCTCGCGGGACTCGCAAGAAATGCAGAGCCAGCAACGTGACTCCAGGGCCATCCGAAGGTCTATGCAACACCATCGTCCTATGAGACTTCGGGCGCTGCGGCGCGACACTGTTGTGTGTGCTGGTTGCGCCCTCGAAAAGGAGTCCTCATGAATTCGACATCGCCCATTCCTCAGTTGAGGCTGACACGGAAGTCATCGGCCTATTTCCGTATTGCATTCGACAACCCGCCGTTGAATCTGATGGGGCCGGAGTTCGTCGTGCAACTCGGGAAGGTCATGACCGAGCTCGAAGCGGACGAGAACGTCAAGGTGGTGGTCTTCGAAAGCGCGGTCGAAGGCTTCTTTCTGAATCACTCCGATTTCCTCGCCAAGCTCGATGACCTGACCCACTTGCCGCAAGGACCTACCGGTCTCGAAGCGTGGCCGGACATCCTGGTGCGCTTGACTCGGGCGCCCTTCGTGTCGATCGCCTTGATTCGGGGCCGTGCCACCGGAAATGGCAGTGAGATTGCTCTTGCGTGCGACATGAGCTTCGCCAGCCGGGAGCTGGCCGTCTTGTCGCAGTGGGAAGTGGGAGTTGGTCTGGTCGCTGGCGGAGGGCCGATGGCCAGGTTGCCACGCCTCATCGGAAGAAATCGCGCCTTGGAGATCCTCTTGAGTGCGGACGATATCCGAGGGGACCAGGCGGAGGCCTATGGCTACGTGAATCGATCGTTGCCCGATGCTGATCTCGGCGACTTCGTCGACGCGCTCGCGACTCGAATCGCCCTGTTCGACAAGTGGGCGATCGCGAATACAAAGCGCCTGGTGAACGCCGCCAGTCTGCCTCCCGACGTCGAGATCGCGGCGGGATGGGATGCCTGCATGAAATCAATCACTCGGCCGGCCGCCCAGCACCGGATACGGACACTTCTGGATCGCGGCTTCCAGAAGCCGGGCGATGTCGAAGACCGGCTGGGGCACTCCGTCGGAGGGCTCGGCGCCTGATCGCTGGCGCGACAGGTCGCCTTTGGGCGAATGGTCTGATCCTTCGGGCTGGTTCACGGCGTTTCTGGCGCAGGCGGCTCTGCCCCACGAGGCACCCTAGCATCGGCGCGCTGGATGGCGAAGCGTGCCCCCAGGAGGCGAGAGGCGCAGAAGAGGAGATTGTCTCGATGGCACAGCTACTTTCGGTCAACGTCGGATTGCCGCGCGAGGTCGAGTGGCGCGGCAAGAGGGTGCGCACCGGCATCTGGAAGACACCCGTACCGGGACCGCGTCACGTCGGAAGGCTCAACGTACAGGGCGATGGGCAAGGCGATCTCGCAGGCCACGGCGGAGAGCAGCGGGCAGTCTTCGTCTATCAAATGGATTCGTATCGCTACTGGCAGGAGCGGCTCGGCCGCGGCGATTTCGTCTACGGGCAGTTCGGCGAGAACTTCACGATCGAGGGATTGCCGGATGACGAGGTCTGCATCGGCGACCGCTACCGCATTGGCACCGCCCTGTTCGAAGTCACCCAGCCCCGTACCACGTGCTACCGGGTGGGGCTGCGAATGGACGAGCCGCAAATGGCGGCCCTGCTGACTTCCAGCGGCCGGCCCGGCTTCTACTTCCGCGTGCTGCAGGAGGGCGAGGTCGCCGCCGGTGACGCTATCCACCTCGTCAGCAAAGGGCAGGAGCGCATGACCGTAGCAGTGGTCAACGGCCTGCTCTACTCGAAGCATCATCCTCACGATCTGCTCGAACGTGCGCTGCGAATTCCGGCACTGTCGCCGGGTTGGCGACAGTCGTTCGAGGAATTGGTGCGGAGCCAGGATTTGAACCCCGGCGCGACGGGCAACGCCGCCTTGACGCCTGCGGCGGCTGCTCAGACCGCAATGCCCGGCTTTCGGGCGCTCGAAGTCGCAAAGATCGAGCATGAGTGCGCTGACGTCGTGTCATTCACGCTGCGGGCCAAGGACAGGAGGCCGCTCACGCTTCCACTCGCAGGCCAATTCGTCGTCCTGCGCATGCGCCCGCACCAGGATGGTCCCGCGCTCTTTCGCAGCTACTCATTGTCCGGCCCGCCTTCTGACCGGCAATATCGCATCAGCATCAAGGTCGAGCCCGGCGGCGCGGCGGGAAGCTACCTGGTCGACCATGTCCGGGTGAACGATTCCCTAGACGTGAGCGAGCCGAGAGGCAACTTCACCTTGCAACTCGGGCGGCGCCCCGTCGTGCTACTCAGTGCGGGAATTGGCGCGACACCCCTGCTGGCCATGCTTCACGCCTTGGTTGCGGGCGCGACGCCGCGCGAGGTCTGGTGGTTGCACGGTGCACGCAATGGAGCGTCTCATTCGTTCGCCACCGAGACACGACAGCTTCTCGGCAATCTCGCCCACAAGGGAGGCCGAATTTGGTACAGCCACCCAGCTGATGGCGATCGACAAGGCAGCGACTACGACGCGATGGGCCGTGTGGATTTGCAAACGTTCGGACAACTCGGCGTGCCGCGTGATGGCGACTTCTACGTCTGCGGGCCAACCACGTTCGTTGCCGACGTGAGCATGGGCTTGACGGCGTGGGGCGTCGCCGCGGACCGGATCCACGCGGAATTCTTTGCTGGTCGCCCCGCGCTGTCGCCCGGCGTGGTGGCCACCTCATCGCAGGCGCCGCATCAGCCCGTGGGGGCGGCTGGCACGGGTGCTTTGATTTCCTTCGCTCGCAGCGGGATCACCACTCGCTGGCGTCTGGTCGACCAGAGTCTTCTCGAACTGGCAGAGGCATGCGACGTGCGCGTCAGGTGGTCGTGTCGAAGCGGCGTCTGCCACAGCTGCGAGTGCGGATTGATTTCCGGATCTGTTTCCTATCGGCCAGATCCTCTGGATCCGCCAGCACAGGGAAATCTCCTGATTTGCTGCTCCCAACCGCTGGAGGATGTCGTTATCGACCTCTGAGATGCGCGCAACGGCTGCGGTCCCTTCAGCACGCGTCGTGCTTCGCAATGCGTCGATGCCGGCCCCAAGAGGGGCTCCGGCATCGGACTTCTGGCCGATGCCGCGACGGACGCTGGCGCACAGAGTCACGACAGGTCATCCCGTCGGTTCGGGCGGCGAGCGTGACCGAAGCCTTCACCACACAGCACCGGATCTCGGTGCAACGCGGTTCGCCGCCATTTCCGTTCTGAACTCTTTCGAGGACTCACCATGACTGAACACCATTCCCCCGCGAATTCACCCGTGATTCAGGCCTTCGGCCAACTCGTACCGGTACGTATCGGCCTGTCCGCCGAAGTGCGTCATCGCAGCGTGAGCGGCCTGAACCGGCTGCTCGCGCACTCGATGGCCCTGCGCGATCTCTACAAGAAGGCGCATTGGCAGACCTCGGGCGCGACCTTCTACGAGCTGCACCTGCTGTTCGACAAGCACTACCAGGAGCAGTTGGCCCTGATTGATCTGCTCGCCGAGCGTGTGCAGACCCTTGGCGGCGTCGCACTCGCGCTGGCGCACGACGTGGTCGAGGAGTCGCGCATCGCGCGCGCCCCTCGCGGTCGCGAGGAACCGGCGCGGCAGCTGGAGCGTCTCGTCGAAGCGCACGAGTTCACGCTCGGCGAAGCGCGTCCGCTGGCGCGCCAGGCCGCCGAGGACGGCGACGACGGCAGCAACGATCTGATCGTCGGCGATGTCATTCGCACGAACGAGCTCCAGAGCTGGTTCGTCGGCGAACATCTGGCGACCCAGGCACGATGAGCACGCGTCGCGGGCTCATCGGTGCCTGCCTCGGGCGCCCATCACATGGCGCATGACCGAGTCGATGGTCATCTTGACGCCGAAGCTGCACTGGAGTCGTGTCGACCGTGCACTGACGCCAGCAGGGGAATTTGCGGACCCTGCGTGGCACGAGTACTGTGCAGGCTTCATGCGGCCGTTCGCCGCCTGGATCACCCGCAAACCACCCTTACCCGCATCACCATGACCGACGCCACCCTACCCGACCTGACAGCCGGCGTCCCGCTCGAACACATCGCCGACGGCGCGATGTTGCCCGGGCAGATCCAGGGCGAGGAGGCACTTCTGCTGCGCCAGGGCGAGGCACTCTACGCGATCGGCGCGCGGTGCACGCACTATCACGCGGCGCTCGCCGACGGCCTGCTCGGCGGGCAGGTGCTGCATTGCCCGCTGCACCACGCACAGTTCGACATCCGCAGCGGCCAGGCGCTGTGCGCCCCGGCGCTCGACGACCTTCCCTGCTGGCGCGTCGAGCAGGCCGGCGGCCGCGTGTTCGTGCGCGAGCGAATCGTCGCCGCGCCGTGCTTGCGCAAGCACGCGCCGCTGGACGACGTGGTCATCGTCGGTGGCGGCGCGGCAGGCCTGGCAGCCGCCGACAGGTTGCGGCGGGAAGGCTACGCAGGCCGCCTGACGATGCTCAGCGCCGATGTCGACCCACCCATCGATCGGCCGAATCTGTCGAAGGACTTTCTCGCCGGCACGGCGCAAGCCGACTGGATGCCGCTCAGGACGGAGGATTGGTACCGCGAGCAGCGCATCGACTTGCAGCTGAACACACGTGTCGAAGCGATCGACGTCGCCGCGCGTCAGTTGCGCGTGGGCGGCAGTGCGACACATCGGTTTGGCGCATTGCTGCTCGCCACCGGCGCCGACCCGATACCACTGAACGTGCCCGGTGCGGCGCCGGGCCAGGTGCTGAGCCTGCGCAGCTTCGCCGACAGCCGTGCGATCGTCGCCAAGGCGCAGGCCGCCCGGAGCGCGCTGGTCATCGGCGCGAGCTTCATCGGCCTCGAGGTCGCGGCGTCGTTGCGCGAGCGCGGGCTCGCGGTTCACGTGGTGGCTCCGGAAGCCGTGCCGATGCAGCGCGTGCTCGGCTCTGAGCTTGGCGCGTTCGTGCGCGACCTTCACAGTTCAAGGGGCGTGAACTTCCACCTCGGCACCACGGTCGCGCGCATTGACGGCACGAACGTCCGTTTCGCCGATGGCACGTCGGTCGATGCCGACCTCATCGTCGCCGGCGTCGGCGTGCGTCCGTCGCTCGCACTGGCCGAGCAGGCCGGGCTCGCGGTCGATCGCGGCATCAGCGTGGACGCTTACCTGCAGACCAGTCAGCCAGGCATCTTCGCGGCCGGCGACATCGCGCGCTGGCCCGATCCGCATTCGGGCGAACGCATCCGCGTCGAGCACTGGGCACTCGCGCAGCGACAGGGCCAGGTCGCCGCGTTGAACATGCTCGGCGCGCGCCGGCCTTTCGAGATCAGCCCGTTCTTCTGGAGCCAGCACTTCGACGTGACGATCAAATACGTGGGCCACGCGGAGCTCTGGGATGCGGTCGACATCGACGGCACGCTGGCAGCACGCGACTGCAGCGTGCGCTATCTCAAGGGCGCCCGCGTGCTCGCCGTCGCGACGATCGGGCGTGACCTCGCGAGCTTGCGGGCCGAGCGTGAACTCGAAAACACTGCGCCCCTGCGCCAGACCGCCGAGATCGATACGCTCGATGCCGAACTCGACCGTGCGCTGGAGATGACCTTTCCGGCCAGCGATCCGCTCGCGGTCGATGCGCCCACGGGTGGATCGGCGCGCAGCGGCTGAGGCCAACTGCGCATCTCCAGCGCCTCCGGCACATCGTAGCCCTCGATGCTTGCATCGCAGGTAGCGAGATGGTGGTTTGTCGCGTGGTGGTTCGGGGAATCGTCGCGGCATTCCACGCCTGCAAGGATGTCATCGGCGGCCCTTGATCAATGAAGGGTTTCGTGGCGCGGTGCGACCCCCCGCGAAAGCACGGTGAACGCGGCGCGGGTCGCGGCAGGCAAGAACGCGGAGATTAGACGAAGGTATCGACAACACCTTCGTCCAATGGTCTCGATTTGGCAATGCTGGTGTGATGCGAAACCACAGTGGACCTTTCGCACATGGAGCACAGCAATGCTTACCCTCAATATCAACGGAAAGCCGCACACCCTGAACATCCCCGATGACATGCCGCTGCTATGGACGCTGCGCGATGTGCTCGGCATGACGGGCACGAAGTTCGGCTGCGGGCAAGGCCTGTGCGGCGCCTGCACCATACAGATCGACGGTCAACCGACCCGCTCGTGCATCACCCCGGCATCCTTGGCCGCCGGAAAGAAGATCACCACCATCGAGGCCATCGGAGCCACGCCGGTGGGCAAGAGAGTCCAGGTCGCCTGGCTCGAACTCGACGTCCCGCAGTGCGGGTACTGCCAGTCCGGCCAGATCATGTCGGCCACCGCCCTGCTCGCATCGAAGTCCATGCCGAGCGACTCCGATATCAGTGATGCGATGGCGGGCAACATCTGCCGTTGCGGTACGTATCCACGTATTCGCGCGGCAATCAAGCAAGCCGCGAGCATGTCCGTTTCCCATGCGCCCGCGGAACCCACCGGCAAGGAGGTGTGAGATGGAGCTTCAATTGACCTCAACTCAAGGGCAGGCGCTGCCTTCGCGGCGCGACTTTCTCAAGATCACGTCGACAGTGGCAATCGGCGGCGGACTCCTGCTTGGCTTCGGCATGCCCGTGCGCGCCGAGGTTCGCGACACGCTGACCACGGACGCGCCGTTCGCACCCAACGCCTTCCTCAGGATTGATCGCGCGGGTAAGGTGACTTTCGTGATGCCCGTCGTGGAGATGGGACAAGGAACCTACACCTCGCTGCCAATGCTGATTGCCGAAGAACTCGAGGTGGATGTCGACAAGGTCGGCATCGAGCATTCGCCGCCCGATGACAAGGTCTACGTGAACCCGTTGATTGGCGTGCAGCTGACGGGCGCCTCGACCTCTATTCGCGGGACGTACGAGCCGCTGCGCCGTGCTGGAGCGACCGCACGGGTCATGCTCGTAACGGCGGCCGCACGCCTATGGAAAGTGCATCCTTCGACTTGTCATGCACGCGACGGCGCGGTCGTGCACCGCCCGACCGGCCGTTCGCTCGGTTACGGCAAGCTCGTGGATGCCGCCGCGAAGCTGCCCGTGCCAGAAAAAGTTCCCCTGAAAAAGCCCGCGGACTTCAGGCTGATCGGCACACCGCACAGGCGCCTCGACACCGCCGGGAAGGTGAACGGGAGCACGAAGTTCGGGATCGACACCCGGCTGACTCGGATGAGGTTCGCAATTGTCGCGGCATCGCCCACTTTTGGCGGAAAGCTCGTGTCAGTCGACGAGGCAAAAGCGAAAGCGGTGCCCGGCGTCAGCCAGGTTGTCAGGCTCGATGACGCTGTCGCCATCGTCGCAGTTCACACGTGGGCGGCCAAGCAGGGGCTAGCCGCCGCAGCACCGCAGTGGGATGCTGGTCCCAACGCCAAGGTCACGACGGAAGGTATCGTCGCCCAGCTTGCCGCCGCATCTGAGCGACCTGGAGCAGTTGCGCGACACGACGGCGACCCCGACGGCGTCATGGCAGGCGCTGCACACAGGGTCTCAGTTGTCTACGAACAGCCTTTCCTGGCGCACGCGGCGATGGAGCCGATGAACTGCACAGTGCACGTGACGAAGTCCGGATGCGACGTTTGGGTGGGCACGCAGATTCCTGGCATCACGCAGGCAGCCGTCATGAAAGTGACCGGACTGAAGCGCGAGCAGGTGCGCATTCACAATCACCTGCTGGGCGGTGGATTCGGGCGGCGCTTGGAATTCGATGGCACTGTACGCGCCGTGCAGATCGCACAGCAAGTGGAGGGGCCCGTTCAGGTCATCTGGACGCGCGAAGAAGACATTCAGCAGGACATGTACCGACCGTACTACTACGACCGCATGAGCGCAGGTCTGGACGAGGACGGAAAGCCGATCGCCTGGCGGCACCGCATCACGGGCTCCTCGATCATCGCGCGCTTCTCGCCATCGTGGATGAAGAACGGGGTTGATCCCGACGCGGTCGACGGTTCGGCAAACCTTGCCTACGGTATCAGGAACATCCACGTCGACTGGGTTGCGCAGGAACCGCCCGGTCCGCGAACCGCATTCTGGCGTGGCGTTGGCGTCACGCGAGGAACGTTCGCCGTCGAGAGCTTTGTCGACGAGCTTGCGGCAAGCGCGAAGCAGGACCCGTTGGCCTATCGCCTCGGATTGCTCACCAAGAGCCCCCGTGCCCAGGCCGTGTTGGAGATCGCGGCACGGCAATCTGGTTGGCACAATCCGCTTCCAGCTGCTCAGGGGCGTGGCATCGCGCTGTGCACGGGATTCGGCAGCTTCATCGCGCAGGTCGTTCAAGTCAGCGTCGACGCAGACGGTACCGTCACGCCCACGCATGTGTGGTGCGTCGTCGATTGCGGCATCGTCGTGAATCCTGACACCATTCGCGCGCAGATGGAGGGCGGCATCGTGTTCGGACTGTCAGGCGCGCTCTTTGGCGAGATCACGATCAAGGACGGTCGCGTCGAGCAGACCAACTTCGGCGACTATCGCGTGCTGCGTATCAACGAGATGCCCAAAGTCGATGTTCATATCGTCAAGAGCCTCGAGGCACCCGGAGGAATAGGCGAACCCGGAACGTCGTGCGTGATGCCTGCGCTGACCAATGCCATTTTCGCCGCGTGTGGAAGGCGCATTCGAAAGCTGCCGGTTGGCACTCAGGCGCGGTCGGCATAGTTGAACCTGGCGCCTGGACAAATCCGGCGTCAGAACCTCGCCGAGAAGCCGATACCGTAGGTGGCTGGCTGTCCCGCGAAGCGAGAAGCCGAGTCGCCTGCGACGAACACGTTGCTCCAATAGTATGTATTGCGTATGTTCTTGGCCCAAAGCCACAGCCGGTATTGCTTGCTGCCAGCGACTGCGACCCCGGCCCGCAGATCAAGCAGGTTGTACGCATCGATCCGCATCAGATCGAGCTCGCCAATGCCCGCGTAGGTCTTGCTGTTGTGCGTCAGAGAACCCCCGACAAAGCCCGTCACATCGGCGGCCAGCGGGAACGCATAGTCCACATTGGCCACAGCCTGCCATCTCGGCGAGAACGGAAATGCCGTGCCGGCATGGTCGCCAAAATTGGCCAAGGCGTCGAAGCCCGTGAATTCGTCGATTTGCGTGTCGACATAGGTGGCCGACACGTCGAGGGTCAAGCCTCGGATCGGCTTTGCGACGACCTGCGCTTCGGCGCCCGACATGGAGCACTTCCGCGTAGCCGCAGGCTCCCACATGCTGTTTGCGCGGAACGACCTTTTCGATGGCTTGAGCCTTCACAGTGGGGACACGCCCTGCTCGCTGGCGGTGATTCAGAAAGCACCGATCATTGCCTCGGACCTGGCCAAGGACTCACGGTGGGAAGACTCGGCATGGCCAATGGCGATCAAGAACCTTGGCTTCGACATGTTTTGCGCGATGCCCATTGCATCGGCATCAGGGGAAGTCTCTGGCATCGTGGTGCTATGTCGGCCCGGGCCTTCTGCACCAAGCGCCTATGAAGGAGAGATGATCGACCGATTCACCAAGATTGCGGGCATCGCGATCGACCGTGCGGAGGCGGACGCTGCCCTTCAATCGAGCGAACAGGAACTTCGCGAAGCCTATGCGGAACTCTCCGAAGGGCAGCGCCTGAGCAAGACCGGCAGCTTCACCTCGGATATCCGCCAGGATCGACATCGTTGGTCGCAGGAGTTCTACCGCATCTTCGAAATCGATCCGAGCACACCGCCGAGCCTCGAAGCCATCCGCACCCGGATTCATCCGGACGATCTACCGCTGTACGACGCCGCGATCCAGCACGCTGCCGAAGGTAGCGGCGCCGATTTCGACTTCCGCGTCTTGACTCCCGAAGGAGAACTGAAGCATCTTCGCGGCGTTGCGCAGCCAGTGGAATACGTCGCCCATCGGACGATTTTCATGGGCGCTGTCCAGGACATCTCCGAGCGCAAACGTGCGGAAGACGCGTTGAACCGCGCGCGCTCGGAGCTAGCCCACGTGGCACGGGTGGCGACCCTCAACGCCATGACGGCGTCCATTGCACATGAGGTAAACCAGCCTTTGTCCGGGATCCTGACCAATGCCAGTACCTGCGTGCGGATGTTGGCTGCTGATCCGCCCAATGTGCTGGGCGCCGCCGAGACGGCGAGGCGGACGATCCGCGACGCTGATCGCGCGACGGAAGTAATCAGGCGTCTGCGGGGGATGTTCTCCAACAAGCCGACCGCCATCGAGAAAGTCGACCTCAATGACGTGGCGAACGAGGTGATCGCGCTGTCGGCAAGCGAACTTCAGCAAAGACGCGCACTGTTGCAAACCGACTTCCAGAAGGATCTGCCGCCTGTCAGCGGCGATCGCGTCCAACTCCAGCAGGTGATCCTGAATCTCCTGTTGAACGCGGCTGATGCCATGGCCGGAGTTTTGGATAGGCCCAGGACGCTCTTGGTCAAGACCAGCCTGGACAACGAAGGCAACGTCAAGCTGGCTGTTCGGGATGCAGGGGTAGGCCTGAATCCGCAGAGCATCGAAAAGCTGTTCGAGGCGTTCTATACCACCAAGGCCCAAGGCATGGGCGTTGGCTTGTCAATCAGCCGTTCGATCATCCAGAGCCACGATGGCCGGCTTTGGGCCGAGCCAAACAAAGGACCTGGCGCAACGTTCAGCTTCTACATCCCGGCCGCCGGTCGATAAGTACACAGCAGCGGGCAAATCGCTTTGTACATTTATCGCCTGTCGCCTACCGCTGCACGCTGCACGGCCAGTCGGTGTCGCTGATTGCGCCCTGGCAGAAACAATCGTGACCGCACTCGCGATAGCCGCCCCGATCACAGCGACGGCGAAGAGATTTCTAATTGACATGGTGGCTCCTTCGAAACCCTTCGACGCGAGCGTCGATCGGCCCGACGGACGCGCCCACCTTCTCTATCTCACGCCCTCGCTTACTCTCATGGTCCATGCCACCCAATCTTGTTCGGGTTTGCCGTGCGGCGAGCCGCCCGGCTCTATGACTCGATGCCCGAGCTTTCGCGCAGCAGAACCGGCACCTTGAACATCTGCCGCGTTCAGAAGGCCAGCTACGGACGCGAAGTCGTCATTGCGTTGAATGACGAGCAATGGGCGCGTGGCCGTCCGGAATTGATCACAGGCTCTCAAAACCTGCTGTTGCGACTTTGGGCGAGACAGCGCCCGGGCTCGAGACGTAGATGCGACCAGCCCATTCGACTGATGCGCAGCGGCGAACCGACGACGAAAGTTGTCGGGTCAGCAGCTACATTGTCGGAGTCCCCATGTCGAGCCGCGGCCGAGGCGCCATTCCCTTCTCAACTTGGCGCCGCGCCAGATATGCAGTGTTGGCGATGTTGTGTGCCAGCGTCGCGGCGCATGCAGATGCCGTAGGCACCGCCGCCTCGTCCGAGGCGCCGGCATTGAATACCAGTACGCTCAGGCCATGGGGCTTCTTTGCACAGTTCGGCATCGCCGACGAAGTGACCGCGGGTACAGCCGGACTCATGTGGAGCCTCCATGGTGACAAGCTGAGGCGGAAATGGAGCATCCATCTTGAGGCTTCCGTAAGTCGCTGGCAGACCCGGGGCGGTCAACCATCTCAGCACGGCGTGCTGACGCAGGTGGCGCTGATCCCCGTGATCCGCAGGCGGCTGGACGAGGGGCGCTCCCGGTTGTTCTTGGAAGGCGGAATCGGTGCAACGGTCACATCAAGCGTCTTTCGCAGTGGGAACACACGCTTTTCCACGGCATTCAACTTTGGCGACCATTTGGGTGCCGGGTACTCGTTCGACAAGAAGTCCAGAGACGAGATCGTGCTTCGGATAGAGCACTTTTCCAATGCTGGCATCAAGCACCCGAATCCAGGCGAAAACTTCCTCGAACTCCGGTTCGTTCATCGCTTCGAGTGAGAATTCTCTGCCATTCGATTGCAACGATCGCGTGAAAGTGGCACCGCCCAGGACGCATTCGTGGTGTTGCTCAGAAGCTTGTCGCCATCGCGATGCTCGACGCGGAAATCACCCCACCGATCGTGTGACGCGGCTCCCGCAATTGATCAGTCCGCCGATTTCTTTAGCCAAACGCGAACTCGCGGAATCGACCTGAAAGCGTCCTGACGTTCGCCGACTGGTCGCGAGAATCAAATTGCGAGAGGAGATGCCAAGTGGGACTAGACGGGTGATGCCGGGCTTCGGCGCAGCTCTATTGCGTGGAGCGCAGACGTTTTGCTTCGTCCTTGATCAACCGAACGAGCCTGCCCGCCGCGACATGGAGCGGCGAATCCCGCTTCATGAACAGGCTCATCGTCGACGAGGCCATCTTTTCGCGCACGCTTATCGGCTCTAGCAGCCGGTCGGCAATGCCGAGTGCAAGCAATGATTTGGGCACCGTGGCGATGAAATCGGATTGAGCCGTGATCGCGATCAACCCCGGAATCGACTCGCAGCGAATGGCCCAGTGGGGCGTAGGTAGGCCGGCGGCGGTGAACATGTCGTCGACGATGAGACTTGCGGTGCCGAGACCGGCCGTGATCCACTCGGAGTCCATCAAGTCCGCCAGGGAGCGCTTTGCGGCCAAGGGATGGCCGCGTCGCACGGCGATCGCCATCTCGTTTCGATAGAGCGGGACACAGACGAGGTCGCCGGCCAGCGATGCGCGCAACGAGGGGCCCAGCGCGAAATCGAGCGACTCGTCGCGCACGCGCGGCAGTGTCGCCACCGGCATGCCCTCAATGATGCGGACATCCACCGGAAAGCCGCGGCGAAGAAGCTTGAGCGGCCCCGGTAACAGCGCTGCCGCTGCGGCGGGCGATGCCCCCAGCACGATGGGACCGCTGGTCTGCTTCACCGCATCGGCGAGTTCGGCCTGCCCGCGCTCGATCTCGCGGCACGCGCTTCGGGCGCGCAGCAAGAACGTATGCCCGTGCTTCGTCAACTCGGTGCCACGAGCCGTGCGACGGACCAGCACCGCGCCAAGCTGGGCTTCAAGTGCACGCAGGCTCTTCGTCGCCGCCGGCTGGGAGACGCCGAGCGCGCGCGCCGCCCCACCGACGCTACCGGCTTCGGCAAGCGCGACGAACTGGCGCAACTGGGCAAGAGTGAGCGACATAACCGTATGTTATGGGCAAGAAGCCTACACCAACTGGCGCCAGGTCGACGGCGATGCTCAACTGGCTGCATCACTCCCTGGAGTCCGGCATGCCGACCGCAACAATCAGCAAGCTTGTCCTTTCCGCACTGTGCACCGCCTACGTGGCGGTGGCGCCGGTCGCGGCGGCCGAGAGCTATCCATCGAAGCCGATCCAGATCATCGTGTCGGGGACACCCGGCGGACCGCCGGACATCCTGACCCGCTGGCTCGCCGAGCGCCTCGGCCCGGCGCTTGGAGTGGCTATCGTGGTGGAGAACCGGCCCGGCGCAGGCGGCAACGTGGCGATGCAGTTGGCGGCGCGCAGCGCGCCCGACGGCTACACGCTGGTCGTTGCGGGCCAAGGACCGTTCGCGCTCAACCCGCACTTGTACGCCAAACCGGGCTACAACCCGATAGGCGATTTCGCGCCGATCACCCAGATCGAACGCGGCGCACTGCTGCTTGCCGTGAATTCGGAAGTGCCGGTGCATTCGGTCGCGGAGCTGATAGCGCTCGCGAAGAAGAAGCCAGGCGAGCTGAACTACGGCTCTCCCGGTACGGGCACGCCTCCGCACGTGGCCAGTGAGCTGTTCATCCGGAGCGCGAATGTGAAGGTCACGCATGTCCCGTACGCTGGCGCGCCCGCGGCGATGCTAGATCTCATCGCGGGCCGCTTGACCTTCACCTTCGGCACCGTCAATGTGCAGCTGCCGCAGGTCAAAGGCGGCAAGATTCGCGCACTTGCGGTAACGAGCCTCACGCGGATCGAAGCGCTGCCCGAGATTCCGACTGTCGCCGAATCGGGCCTGCCGGGATTCGAATACAACGGATGGCTCGGCATTGCAGCGCCGGCGGGTACGCCAGCGCCGATCATCGAACGGCTTCAGCGCGAGATCGCGGTGATCCTGCTGACCGATGAGTCGCGCCGCTACTTCGCATCGTACGGCCGCGAGCCGGTGGCAAGCACGCCCGCGGCATTCGCAGCGTTCATTCGCACCGAGCACACAAAGTGGGGTCACGTGATCCGCGATTCGCATATCCGCGCCGAGTAGATTTTCAGGAGACCTTCATGTCCGACACGCCCTACGTCTTCGACAACGCGCACGCGGAGACCCGTGAGCGCTTCCCCGCGCTCGCCGATCTGTACGACGACGAGACGATCCGCTGCCTGCAGGCTGTCGGTGTAGCGCCGGGATGGCAGTGCCTCGAGGTCGCGGCTGGAGGCGGCAGCATCGCCCAGTGGCTCGCCGGCCAGGTGGGTAGCAGCGGCCGGGTGCTCGCCACCGACCTCGATACGCGTTTTCTCGAATCGCTGGCATCTCCTTCGCTCGAGGTACGAAGGCACGACATCGCGCGCGATCCCTTGCCCGAATCGGAATTCGACCTCGTGCACGCGCGCCTGATCCTCGTCCATCTCCCTGAGCGCGAACTAGCCCTCGCGAAAATGGCTGGCGCGCTGAAGCCTGGCGGCTGGTTGGTCTGCGAGGAGTTCGATTCGCTGTCGATGCCGGCCGATCCGGTGCTCCATCCGGACGAGTGCAGGCTGAAGGCGCAGGCCGCCATGCAGCGGGTCATGGCGGCGCGCGGCGTGAACACCTGCTATGGGCGGGACCTGACGGCGCGCATGCGCGCACATGGTCTGGTCGACATTCGCTCGCATGGACAGATGGCCATGTGGCAAGGCGGGTCCGCCGGCGCGCGGCTGTTTCGCGCCAACTTCGAGCAACTTAGAGACGAGCTGCTGCGAATTGGCTTGCTCACGCAGGCTGAGTTGGATGACGACATCGCCCGCCTCGATGACCCGCGTATGCTGTTCCCCTCGCCAGTGATGTGGACCGTGTGTGGCCGCAGGCCGGACGAATCGGTTTAGCCTACAGGCGCAGTCGGCATTCCGGCAAACCCGTGTAGAGACGCGCCTGTCTCCTGCAGCAATGCAACGCGCATGCGTCGCTGGGAGACGGGAAAGCCAACTCACCAGCCGCTCCGCCAGACGGCCGGCGATATCGGTACCCGCGCGAGCATCGAAGCCGAGAACCATCGGCGAGCTGTTCAGTTCCAGGAAACGCAAGGTCCCCGCGGCGTCCCGCCCAAGTTGATGCCTGTGAAGCGCAGGCCGATCACCTGCGCCGCGTGAGTCAGATCCGGAAACGGCGCCTTCGCCTTCCCAGACGGGACCTCGGCCGCGACCGGCAGCAGCCGCTCGATCTCGACTCGAAACTCGCCCCCTGCGGTTGCACGTCCCACAGCAGGTGGCCCTTGGCGTCCTCTTCCCCGTAGTGCAGCCGGCCGATCGAGCCCGGAGAGGCGATCAACTGCCCTTCTCGCGTCCACGCCTGGTGCTTGTGAATGTGCCCCGGGCATTGATCGAACGCACATACCTGCTATGCCTTGCCGGCCCCTTCCTGCTCGCGCCGGTGCAGCCTAGATTTGCGACCACGCTGTGCAGGCGATGTAAACAAAGGAGACTCCCTTGCCAATTTCCGTTCGCCCCTTCACGCCGCGATGGCTGCCCCTCGCCGTCTTGTGCGCTTGCGCGTCTGGCTGCGGCGGCAGCAACGACTCCACGCCACCCGCAACGTTGCCGACCGCCACGCAGCTGGCCACCGCGTGTCCGGGCCTTTCCGATGCAGCCGTGGCGGCTGCATTGCCGGTGGACAAGGCCACCATCACGTCAGCAACACTGATCGCTGCGACCGCGACCGCGCCGGAACACTGCCAGATCGACGGCGAGATCAATCGACGCACGGGGACCGACGGGCAGAGCTATGCGATTCGGTTCCGCGTGCGCATGCCCACTGACACATGGAACGGCCGGCTTCTGATGAAGGGCGGTGGCGGGACCGACGGCACCCTGGTGGACCCAACCAACCGACTCGCTGAAGGCTACGCCACGATCGGGACGGACGGTGGGCACGACAACGCCACGAACACTGTGGCGGCTGCCGGTGGAACCGCGGCGTTCGGCCTCGACTACCAGGCTCGGGTCGACTTTGCCTATAACGCGTACGACAAGGTAACGCAGGTGGGCAAATCGCTTGTCCAAACCTTCTACCACGAGCCGGCGGGGCACTCGTACTTCGAGGGCTGCTCGGAGGGCGGTCGGGAAGCGTTGCTGATGCCGCAGCGGTTCCCGGAACATTACGACGGAGTCATTGCGGGCGATCCGGTCCTGCACATTGCGCTCGGGCCTTTGAATGGCCTGTACACGACGCAGTTGTTTGCGGGCCTCGCGCAGCGCAGCGGCCTCACGCTGGCCAACGGCGACCCGGCGATCAACAAGACCTACTCCGACACGGACCTCATGCTGTTTCGCAACGCAATCCTGGGCGCCTGCGATGCGCTCGATGGGCTTTCCGACGGCATCGTCGACAACCAGCCCGCCTGCACGACGGATCTCGTGAGCGCCAAGCTGGCCGACGTGCAATGCACTGGTGCCAAGACGGACGCTTGCCTGAGTGCCGACCAGATCGACACGATGAAGACCGCCTACGTCGGTGCGGTCAATTCGCAGGGCACGTCGTTGTACTCGGACTGGCAGTGGGACGCAGGCATCGGCGGACAGAACGGCACGGCCTACAACGCATCGTGGCGCTCGTGGTGGCTCGGCTCGTATGCCTCCGCCACCAACAACGCCACCAAGCTCGCATTCGCAACCGCCGAGGCGGTCATCTATTCGACGCCGCCGCAGGCGGTGTCCACGGCAGATTCACTGTCGTACGCGCTGAACTACAACTTCGATACCGGTCCCATCACGCTTTACCAGACGACGGCTGCGTATCCGCAATCGACTGCCACCATGACGTTCACGGATGCGCTCGACCTGTCCCGGTTCAAATCGCATGGCGGCAAGCTGATGGTCTACCAGGGCGCGAGCGATTCCTCGGTCTCGATCAAGGACACGCTGCGGTGGTATGACGCCATGAACGTCCAGATGGGGTCAAAGGCGCAGGACTTCGCGCGCATGTATGTCGTGCCCGGCATGAACCACTGCAGCGGAGGTCCGGCCACCGACAAGTTCGACATGCTGCCGCAACTCGTGGATTGGGTTGAAAAGGGCGTCGCGCCCGACTCGGTGGTGGCCACCGCGACCAACCCCGGCTACTTTGGTGTAGCGTCGCGCACGCGCCCCCTGTGCACATATCCCAAGCAGGCACGCTACAACGGGACGGGCGATATCAACGATGCGGCCAACTTCACTTGCCAATAGACGTTCTGGAAGCGCCATGGACGAGTGCCGCCACACGCCTGCCGACGGTCTATTCCAGGGCGAGGGGCGGCCATGAGTCTCGGCAAGGTGCTCGTGACGGCAAAGTCGGTGGCTGGCAGCGAAGCGGCTGTCCGCGCGATGGCACAAGCCGGCTGCGATGTCGTGCTCGAGACGACGCCGCAGCCATTCGATGAAGGCTGGCTGATCGAACGCGCGCGTGACGCAGCCGCCCTTGTCGTCGCCATGGAGCCTGTCACGCACCGGGTGCTCGACGCTGCGCCCGCCTTGAAGATCATCGCGCGACCCGGCGTAGGCTACGACACCGTCGACCTGGCGGCGGCGACGCGCCGCGGTATAGCGGTGACCATTGCGGCGGGCACCAACGACCAGAGCGTCGCGGACTTCACGATCGGCCTGCTGCTGATGACCGCCCGCAAGATGATGGACGGCGCACACAGCGTCGAACACCACGGATGGGACCGGACCGTCGGCACCGAGTTGTGGCGCAAGACGCTGGCTGTGGTCGGCTTGGGCCGCATCGGCCAGGCTGTTGCGCGGCGCGCCCTCGGCTTCGACATGCGCGTGCTGGCCGTGACCCGGCGTCCTGACGATGCTGTAGCCGCGTCCCTGGGCGTGCAGTCAGTGGCGCTCGAAACGGCACTGCGGGAGGCCGACTTCGTCTCGCTGCACATGCCGCTGACCGCGCAGACCGAGAACCTCATCAACGGCGCTGCCTTGGCCTCGATGAAGCCGGGCGCCTATTTGGTGAACACCTCGCGCGGCGGCCTTGTGGACGAAACCGCCCTTGTCGCCGCCGTGCGAAGCGGCCATCTGGCCGGTGCGGCGGTCGACGTGCTGCGGGTGCAGGGAGCGGACAGTCCCAGCCCGCTGATCGGTGTTCCTGGCATCATCGTCACGCCGCACATGGCCAGCTTCTCTCGAGAGGCCACCGAGCGGGTGGCAATATCCGTGGCCGCAAGTGTCATCGCGGCGCTGAACGGCCAGCGCCCGCCCGGTTTGGTCAACGCCGAAATCTTTGAATCCCGCCGCAAGGAGGCCTGATGCCCATCAGCTACGACACCGTCAAGCGGGTCACCTCCGATCTGTACGACCGGTCTCTTCGCGGCATCCCCGACGACACGAAGGCCGCTTTGCAACGCGCTGATGCCGCCGAGACGAATCCGACTGCGCGGCACACGCTGCGGATCATGCTCGAGAGTGCAGAAGCAGCGCAGCGCTCCAATCACTTCGTGTGCTCCGATGCGGGCGTTCCCGTATTCTTCGTGAGGGTCGGAACGCAGGCGCAGTTCAGCGGCAATGTCCGGCAGGCCATCACCGACGGCTTCTCCGAACTGGTCGAGACCATCCAGCCTCCGTTGCTGCCGCACGTGACCCACCCCCTCACGGGGGAACGGGGGTACCGCGGCAAGGGGATGCCCATCGTGACCTTCGACCTCGTGGACGACTGTGACCATGTCGACATCACGTGTTCGCCCAAGGCGCTGGGTTCCGGCCGCTGGGCCGCACTGCAGATCTTCAGCTTTCCGGAACTGAAGACGATCGAGACTTTCGTGATGGAAACGGTCCTGCAAGCCGGCGCGCAACCGTGCCCGCCCGTAGTGATCGGCGTGGGCATCGGCGGCACCTTCGACTACGCCGCGAAGATGGCCAAGGAGGCGACGCTGCGCCCGATCGGACAGGCGCACCCGGAAGCCATGGTCGCGGATATGGAGCAGCGACTGACCCGCGCGGTCAACAAGACCGGGTTCGGGCCCATGGGCACCGGCGGCGACAGCACGGCGTTGGCCGTGCACGTCGACTATGCCGCGGGGCACGGCTTCACCCCGGTGGCCGTGGCCTTCAACTGCTGGATCAACCGGCGCACCCGCGCGCGGCTGTACAACGACGGCCGCGTCGAGGTCGTGGAGTGAACGTGGCGGTCACCACCCATCGCATGACCTTCCCGCTGGATGCGCAGCAGGCACGAGCGCTTCGCGCCGGAGATCTGGTCGTGATCGACGGCGAGATCGTCATCACCGCCGGGATGCCCACGCATGAACGCCTGCTGCGCTGCCTCGACGGCCTGGAGGCGCCGCCTATCGATCTGCACGAGGCGTCCGTGTTCCACTTGGGCAGTTTCAGTCGCGAGGTGGACGGCCGATTCGAGGTGCTCTACCTGAACCCGACCACCAGCACGCGCTTCAATCCCTTCATGCCGCGCCTGATCGAGGGTTTTCACTGGCATGCCGTTGGCGGCAAGGGCGGCCTCGATCGCCACTGTGCGGTGGCCCTGCAGCGCACCGGCGGCGTCTACCTCTCGTTCCTCGGCGGCGGCTGCACGCTTTTGTCGCAGGCCCTGCGCGAGGTCCTCGAGGTCGGCTGGAGCGACATGCTGCCGCACTATCGCCTCGTGCGGCTAAGGGTCGAGGGCCTCGGCCCGGCCACGGTCGGCATGGATGCCCACGGTCGCAGCCTGTATGACGAGGAACAACAAGCTGCCCGCGACCGGCTTCCCGACATCCTGCGCGAACTAGACGCCGAGCGCATGCGTCGGGGTTGAACGCGGCCACCCGAACCGGCGAATGCGTCGGCGGGTTTACCGATGGGACAAGGCAGCCTTTCGGATCGTGGGCTAGGTACTCGGTGCGCCGGCTTCTACAGTTCCACTGTTCCGATCACAAAGCTTTGGAGACAGTCACCATGTTGAAGCGAAATGTCCTTTGTGGGCTTCTGGGCTCGATCCTCGCGATCGGCTTGCCCTTCACCGGCGCGCGCGCCGAATCGAACTGGCCGGACAAGCCGATCAAGCTGATCGTGCCTTATTCGCCGGGCGGCCCAGTCGACACCTTCGGCCGCACGATCGGGCCCGGGCTCAGCAAGGAACTCGGACAAACCGTGATCATCGAGAACAAGGCCGGCGCCGGCGGCTCGATTGGACTGAATGCGGCCATGAAGGCTGATCCCGATGGCTACACGATCGGGTTCGGGGTGCCTGGCGCCATCACCGTGCTGCCACACCTGCAGAAGCTCCCGTATGACGTGAAGGACATCAACTATGTGTCGCTCGTCGTTCGCGTGCCGCAGGTGATCGCGATCGGCCCGCAGGTAAAGGCCAATTCGCTCAAGGATTTCATCGAGCTGGCCAAGCAGAATCCGGGCAAGCTGAACTACGCATCGGCCGGCAAGGCCACCACCACGCACCTGGGAGCGGAGTTGCTGCAGCAGACGACGGGCATCTCCTTGGTCCACGTGCCCTACAAGGGCGCGGCGCCGGCCATCACTGCCTTGCTGGGAGGACAGGTTCAGATGTTCTGTGCCGATCTTCCCGCTGTGCTGCCATACGTTTCTCGCGGCGTGAAGATCGTCGCCGTCAACGGAGCGAGTCGCGTCGATGCGCTGCCCAACGTGCCGACCACGACGGAGCTCGGATTCCCGCAGGTCCAGGTCGAGGGTTTCTACGGCATCGTGGCGGCGACCGGCACGCCTGCGGCCATCACCCAGAAGCTGCACGATGCGCTGGTGAAGGTGATCAACGATCCGCAGGTCAGCAAGCAATTGAAGGCGCAGGGGGCGATCCCGATGACGACCACGCCGCAGGAGTATCGCCACTTGATGGAACAGGAGTCGGTCAAGTGGGAGAGCGTGCTGACGAAGGGGCACATCACCCTCGATTGAGTGCGCTGGCTGCCGCGATTCCTGGTGGTGACCTCGGGAACCGACGAAGAGGTACATGCTTGGACTCGCAACGATTCGAATGCGTCGATGGTGACCGGCTGGACACCGAAGCCGCCTACCGCCTGCTGGTCGGCTGCGTGGTGCCTCGGCCGGTGGCCTGGATCACGACACTGGACGACGAGGGCAGAGTCAATGCCGCGCCATTCAGTTCCTACAACTACGTCGCGACGAGCCCGCCGATGCTGGCCGTCAACATTGCGCTGCGGCCAGGCACGCGTGATGTCAAGGACACGGCCAGGAACATCCTGCGCAGTCGGGAATTCGTGGTCAACGTGGCCACGGAAGACAACCTCGAACTGATCCACCAGACCGCCATCGAATTCCCCGCCGAGGTCAGTGAGACAGAGGCCCTGGGCATACCGCTGCTGCAAAGTCGCCACGTGCGACCGCCACGCATCGCGATCTCGCCCGTGCAGATGGAATGCCGCCTGGACCAGGCCATCACACTGGGACGCGGTATCAACACCTTGTACATCGGCGAAGTCCTGGCCTTCCACCTCAGCGAGCGCGTCTATGACGGCAAACGGGTCGACGCATCGGCGCTGCGGCCCATCGCCCGCCTGGGAGGGCCGTTCTATGCCGGCCTGGGCGAGGTGTTCCACCGACCGATGCTGCAACGCCCGCCGGGCGGCGAAGGCTGGGCCGGCACCGAGCAAGGCGACTGACAACTCCTCGTTGCTTGCATTGCCGAATCGCCGCTGGCATGCGACACGCCGTCGCCCTCTTTCCTCAAACGACCTGGAGACTTTCCATGACATCGCCTTGCCCATCGAAAAGCCGACGGACGTTCATGGCAGCGGCCGCGAGCGCGTACTTCCTGCCGGCCCTCGCCACGGCGCAGACATCCTATCCCTCCCGGACGATCACGCTGGTCATCCCGTATGCCCCGGGAGGACCGGCTGACACGATGGCGCGCGTGCTGGCGCGCCAGTTGGAGACCCGGCTCAAGCAGACCGTCATCGTGGACAGCAAGGCCGGGGGCGCCGCCGCCATCGGAACGGGCTTGGTTGCGCGCGCCCGGCCGGACGGCTACACACTGCTGTTGAGCACCTCAGCCGGCCACGTCGTGACGCCGCTGATGACACGCACGTCCTACGACGGCGTGGATGACTTCGCGTTCATCTCCATCGTCGCCAGCCAGCCCAATGTGCTCGTGGCACATCCCTCGCTCGAGGTATCCACGCTGAAGGACGTGCTCGCGCTAGCCGCCAAGGAGCCTGGCAAGCTGAACTACGCCTCGGCGGGAACGGGGGGAGCCACGCACCTGGGCGCCGCGGCACTCTGGCAGAAGGCCGGTGTCAAGATCACGCACGTGCCATACGGCGGAGCGGCGCCGGCGCTCAAGGACTTGCTGGGCGGGCAAGTCCAACTGGGCATGCTCAATCTGGCGGCGACGCAGCCGTTCATCGAGAAAGGCAGGCTGAAGGCGCTCGCCTACGGCGGCGCTGTCCGCGCCACGTCGTTGCCGGGCGTACCAACCCTGGCCGAATCGGGCTTTGGCGGTACCGAGGTCTCCACCTGGTATAGCTTGGCGGCGCCCAAGGGAACGCCGACGGACGTGATCGCGCTGCTGTCCAAGGTCATGAAGGATATCGACGCCGACCCGGATTACCAGTCCTTCCTGGCGTCGCAGGGGGCCGAATTCAAATTCCTGTCGCCGGCCGAGACGACGGCCTTCGTCAGGCAGGACAAGGCATCCATGACCCGGCTGCTGGGCAGCCTGAATCTGATCGCCAAGTGAGACGGGTCATACCAGCCTTGCGTCTGTCGTGCCTGGCTCGCTCGGGCATTTACATCTAGATTGCCCACATCACTTCTGACCTTCTCGATGCCATGAGTACTCTTTCCGGCATTCGGGTGCTCGACCTGAGCCGCGTCTTCTCGGGCCCTTGGGCCGCGCAGATGCTGGCCGACTTCGGCGCCGACGTGATCAAGGTCGAGCGTCCCGGGCGCGGCGACGACGTGCGTCACCAGGGGCCGCGCGCACGCGATGCGCAGGGCCGCGACACGCAGGAGACCTCGTCATTTCTCGCAGTCAATCGCGGCAAGCGATCCATCACGGTGGACATGTCGCAGCCCGCCGGGCAGGCACTCATCCGCGGCCTGGCGCAACGCAGCGACATCCTCATCGAGAACTTCAAGGCGGGCGATCTCGCGCGCTACGGGCTCGACTACGTATCGCTGAAGGCAATCAATCCGCGCCTCGTCTATTGTTCGATCACTGGGTTCGGCCAGACGGGTCCCTACAGCCATCTGCCGGGCTACGACCCCATCTTCCAGTCCATGAGCGGCCTCATGAGCGTGACCGGCCGCGCCGACGGCGAGCCTGGCGACGGTCCGCTGCGCGTGGGCTATTCCGTCAGCGACATCACGGCCGGCTTCTATGCAGTCGCGGCGATCCTGGCCGCGCTGCGGCACCGGGACATGGCGTCCGGCGAAGGGCAGCACATCGACCTGGCGCTGCTGGACGCGCAGGTGGCGTCGCTATCTCACGTCGCGATGATGTACCTGGTATCGGGCCAGCAACCACCGCGGCTGGGGAACGTCTCGCCAATCACCTGCCCGTGGCAATCGTTCGGATGTTCCGACGGTGACATCATGGTCGCTGTCGGCAATGACGTGCAGTTCGCCGCATTCTGCCGGGTCCTCGGCCGGCCCAAGTTGGCCACGGACGAGCGCTTCGCGACGAACCCGTTGCGCGCGCAGAACCGGCTGACGCTGATCCCCATGCTGGCCGAGATCCTGAAGCGGCGCGGCGTGCATGAGTGGTACGCGGACTTCGACGCAGCGGGTGTCCCCAGCGGGCCCATCAACGGCTTCGCGGACGTGTTCGCCGACCCGCAGATCAAGCACCGCGAGCTGCTGATGCAGCAGCCGCACGCTTCAGCCGGGACCGTGCCGCAGGTGGCGAACCCGGTGAAGTTCTCGGCCACGCCGGTGGAGTACCGCCGTGCGCCGCCCGTGCTCGGGCAGCACACGACGGAAGTCCTGCGCGAGGTGCTGTCGCTCGGCGATGCCGAGCTCGACGCCTTGCGATCCGACAAGGTGATCTGACGATGAGCCAGAACGATTCGATCGAGATGTTTCGCGACAGCGCGAGGGACTTCCTCGCGGCGACGGACCAGCGCCAGCGCGTTCGCGCGCTGGAGGATGCGGGAGGGGGCTTCGACCGCGCCACGTGGCGGCAGATCGCGGAGCTGGGTTGGCTGTCCATCCTGGTTCCGGAGAGCGACGGCGGACTGGGCCTCGGCATCGCGGAGGCATGCGCCATCGCGACGGAAGTTGGGCGCGCGCTGCTGCCCGAGCCGTTCGTCGATGCGGGCGTGCATCCGGTGGCCCTGCTCGCACGCCTGCCGACCGGCGGCTTCCGCGACGAGCTGCTGTCGGGCATCGCTTCAGGCGATATCGTGGCCGGCGTGGCCTGGCAGGAAAGCGCCGGGAGTTTGGAAGCCGACAGCAGACAGACCATCATCACCGCTCAAGCCGACCGCTGCACGTTGGCCGGTCAGAAGCGCTTCGTCCGTCCGGGCACCGGCGCGGACGGATGGATCGTGTGCGCCAGCGACCGCGACGAGCACGTGCTCGCGTGGGTCGAGGCCGCGGCGCCGGGCCTGCGTGTGCTCGACGAGTTCGGCGTGGACGGCACCGCGACGGCAACCCTGACCTTCGCCGACACGTCCGCGCGCCTGCTCGCGCGGGGCGCCCCCGCTCACGCGGCGCTGCAGGCGGCCAATGAGCTGGCCCGCATTGCGCAAGGCGCCGAGCTGGCTGGCATCGCTCGCCGCGCGCTCGAGCTGACGCGCGACTACATGACCACGCGCGTGCAGTTCGGCAAGCCGATCGGCAGTTTCCAGGCCTTGCAGCACCGACTGGTGGACGGCCTCATCCAGGTCGAGCTTGCCGATGCATGCCTGCGCGATGCGCTTGCCATCATCGACGACGCGAGCCTGCCGGCCGTCGCGAGTCGGGTCAAGGCACGCTGCGCGCATGCCGCGATGGAGATGACACGCATGGCGATCCAGCTGCACGGCGCCATCGGCACGACCAACGAATACGACATCGGGCTGTACTTCAAGCGCGCCATGACGCTGGCCAGCCGCTGGGGCAACACACCCGCGCACCGCAGGCGCTACGCGCAGCTCACGCTGCGGTCCGTCCCGCACGAGATGAAGGCGCCGGCGAGCGAGTACGCACCTTTCCCCAACGACCTCGACTGGGAGAAGATGCCCGAGGCCGAGTTCCGGCAGATGGTGCGCGCCCTGTTCGCGAAACACTACCCCGAGCACCGGCGCTTCATGCCCTATCGCCAGACTTGGGCCGAGTCGAAGGGGTGGTACCTGACCCTGTCGCATCTCGGCTGGATCGCGCCCGCGTGGCCCAGGGAACACGGCGGCATGGGGCTGCCAGCCGACAAGCTCATCGCCTACATCGAAGAGAGCGAGGCGTGGGGCGTGGCACGACCACCGGATCAGGGGCTGGTGATGATCGGGCCGATCCTGATGCGCTTCGGCACCGACGAGCAGCGCAAGCGCTTCCTGCCCAAGGTGCTGTCAGGTGAGCATGTGTGGACGCAGGGGTACTCCGAGCCGAACGCGGGTTCGGACCTCGCGTCGGTGCGCACGGAGGCCGTGCTCGCGGGTGACCATTTTGTCGTCAATGGCCAGAAGACCTGGACGACGTGGGGTGCCGACGGCACGCACATGTTCATGCTCGTGCGTACCGACAAGACGGTGAAGAAGCAGGCGGGCATCAGCTTCCTGCTGGTCGACCTGAGGACGCCGGGCATCACGGTGCGGCCCATCAGGAACATCGCCGCCGAGCGCGAGTTCTGCGAGGTGTTCTTCGACGACGTGCGGGTCCCGTGCGAGAACCTGGTGGGCGAACTGAACCAGGGCTGGACGGTGGCCAAGGCGCTGCTCGGCTTCGAGCGCCTGTTCACGGGAAGCCCCAAGCATTCCCAGCACACCCTGCACCAGGTAGAGAAGCTCGCCAGGCAGCGCGGGCTGTTCGACGACGCGGCCTTCGTCGCGCGCTTCGCCGAGCTGCAGCTCGACACCGCGGACCTGGGTGCGGCGTATGCGGGTTACGCAGACCTGGCCAAGCGCGGCATGGCCATCCCGCCCGGCATCTCGATGCTCAAGGTCTGGTCGACCGAGACCTACGAGCGCCTCGCGCTGCTGCTCATCGAATCGGCACAGGACTACGGCGGCCTGCGCGACCATTGCAGGACCGACGAGATCGACCTGCACGTGGTCGCGCCGCTGTTCAATGCGCTGGGCGCCAAGATCTTCGCGGGCAGCAACGAGATCCAGCGGAACATCCTCGCGAAAGCGGTTCTGGAGCTGCCGACATGAAGACCGTGGTATTCCCCGCGATGCATGCCAGCCTTGCGGCGTGCATCGTAGGCAGCCGCGGGCCGGGCATCTAGAGTTCGTGCAACGCCAAGCCCCGCATCAAAGGCCTACCGATGACATCGCATGCCGGTCCCCTGTCCCATGTCAAGGTGCTCGACCTGAGCCGCATCCTCGCCGCCCCCTGGGCCGGACAGATCCTCGCAGACCTCGGCGCCGAGGTGATCAAGGTGGAACGGCCCGGCGCGGGCGACGACACACGTACCTGGGGCCCCCCGTTTCTGAAGGGACCTGATGGCAAGGACACGCGCGAGGCCGGCTACTACCTCGCGGTCAATCGGGGCAAGCGGTCCATCACGGTGAGCCTGGACAAGCCCGAAGGGCAGCGCATCGTGCGCGAGTTGGCGAAGCAGTCGGACATCGTGCTGGAGAACTACAAGGCCGGCACCCTGGCGCGCTATGGTCTGGACGAAGCGTCGCTGCGCAAGGTGAATCCGCGCCTCATCTACTGCTCGGTCACCGGATTCGGCCAGACCGGCCCGCGCCGCGACCAGCCGGCCTACGACTTTCTCATCCAGGCCATGGGCGGGCTGATGAGCGTGACGGGCGAGAGGGACGGCAAACCCGGCGGCGGCCCGCAGAAGGTGGGAATACCGATCGTCGACTTGATGACCGGCATGTATGCCGCCGTCTCGGTACTCGCCGCGTTGGCCCGGCGCAATGAGACCGGCAAGGGAGACACCATCGACATCGGCATGCTCGATGTCCAGGTCGCCACGCTGTCGAATCAGGCGATGAACTACCTGGTTTCGGGAAACGTGCCCAAGCGCACAGGCAATGCCCATCCGAACATTCAGCCGCAGGACGTGTATGCGTGTTCGGACGGCGACGTGATTCTGGTCGTCGGCAATGACGGGCAGTTCGCCAAGCTGTGCGAGGTGCTGGGCCACCCCGAATGGGTCGCCGACGAGCGCTTCGCGACCAATGCGCAGCGTGTCCGCAACATCGCCGAGCTGTCGGCACGACTGCGCGAGCGTTTCGCCGAATGGGAGCGAGCGCGTCTGATCGAGGCCCTGGATGCGGCCGGGGTGCCGTGCGGCCCCATCAACACGGTGGCCGACGTCTTCGAGGATCCGCAGGTCAAGGCGCGCGGAATATTGAGCCACGTGCCGCATCCGAGCGGCGTGGAGGTGCCGCAGGTCGGAAGCCCGATGCGCTTTGCCGACGCGGCGATGGACCTGCGCCCGCCCCCGCCGCTGCTGGGCCAGCACAGCGACGAGATCCTGCGCGAGCTCGGTCACTCCGATGCCGACATTGCCGCTCTGCGCGGCGCGGGAGTCGTGTGATGCCCATGAAGCTGCATTGGTCCCCGAAGTCGCCTTATGTCCGCAAGGTGATGGTCTGTGCCCACGAACTCGGCGTGATCGATCGCCTCGAACTGGTGCGTTCCGTGGCCGCCATGCTGAAGCCGAATGCGCGCCTGATGCAGGACAACCCGCTGTCCAAGATCCCGACGCTGGTGCTGGAGAACGGCTTCACGCTGTTCGACTCGGTGGTCATCTGCGAGTACCTGGACGACCTCGCTCGAGGCAGCCTCTTTCCGCGGCAAGGTGAGGACAAGTGGCAGGCACTGCGCTGGCATGCCCTCGGCGATGGTCTGCTCGATGCGCTCATCCTTTGGCGCAACGAGCGCGAGCGCGAGTTGCCCCTGCAGGCCTTGATCGATGCCTTCGAGTTGAAGACCCGCACGGCCCTGAAGGTGCTCGACGACGAGGCGCAGGCGCTGGCCGAGACGAGCTTCGCCATCGGCCATGTGGCAATCGGCTGCGCCCTCGGCTACCTCGACTACCGCTTCGACACCCTGCGCTGGCGCGATATCACCCCACGACTGGCCGACTGGCACGCCGAACTTTGCCAGCGGCCATCGTTCAAGGCCACGGAGCCCGTCGACGGCTGAGGCGCCAAGTCTGGCGGACCTTTGCCGCCGCGACGGCATGTCCTGACTGCCCTTCTGCCATCGCGTCAGGCATAGAGCGCGGCCGGGTTCCCATCGAGGACCTTGGAAAACAGGGCGTCATCGTCCGTCCAGCGTCTGCACATGGCGAGCAGTTGCGCGGCATCCGGTGCGGGCGTCACCCGAAGGTGCGGCCAGTCGCTGCCCCAGACGAGGCGGTCGGGATTTGCGCGCAACATCGCTTCATGAAACGGTCTGCCGAGCTCGAAATCGCCGGCGTCGAGGAGGTTGCGGTAGGCGCACAGCTTGACCCAGGTGCGCCCTTGCTCCAGCAGCGTCAGCAGGCACCGAAAGCCCGCGGCGTCGACGCCGTCAGCCACGCTGAAACCACCCATATGGTCGATCACCACCGGCACCGGCAGCACTCGCAGGCGTTCCGCGATCTCAGGCAAAACCTGGCAGTCCGTCCACAACTCGGCATGCAGACCCGCGTCCACGAGGGCGGGTGCGAGGGCGATCAGATCGTCGAGCGACGCGCTTCCCGCGAAGTTGGCGCCGATGCCGCTGCGGTGGCTGAAGCGCGCGGCACGGACGCCCTTGTCGCGCAGCCCTCGCAACGTCGCAAGGGATGCACGACGCACCACGATCACGCCGCGCAGCTTGTCGTGCATGGCCAGCGCATGAAGCAGCAGCGAGAAGTCGTCACCGTAGGCGCTCGGATGCACCAGGACCCCATGAGACAGGCCCAGGCGCGATAGCAAGGCCAGGTATTGCGATTGCAGCGCCTCCGGGGGCGTATAGCTGCGCTCGGCCGCCAGCGGAAAGCGGTCGTAGGGGCCGAACAGATGCGCGTGGCAGTCCCAACCGGTCTTGGCCCCGATCACGGCATCTCCCTCTGCGGCAGGGCGAACGCCGGCTCCACACCCGCGGGCAAGGGAATCTCGTGGGCATTCAGCGTCATGGCGACCATCGTGTAGTAGCCGACCAGTGCCGTCAGCTCGACCACGGTGCGCTCGCCAAACCGGGCGAGCGCCTCGGCGTAGGTGGAGTCGGACACAGAATTGAAGCGGTTGAGCTCGCCCGCGTAGCGAAGCACCGCAGCGTCCTCGGGTGACAGGCCTTCGGGCCAGGTCTGCGCGAGGATGGCCTCGATGATGTAGGGCTCGATGCCGGCCCGCTCTGCCTCTTGCCGGTGCGCATGCCACTCGAAAGGCGACTGGCATGCGCGGCCGGTGACCAGGATGGCGATCTCCGAGAGGCGCGGCGGCAGCGTGGTGCTGTAGCGCAGAAGCTCGCCAAGCGCCTGCCAGCGGTCGGCCAGTTCCGCATTGTGCAGTGCGGCACGCAGCGGACCCTGGATCTTGCCGCGGCGGCCGGAGACGATCTTGTCGTAGACGCGGCGCTGGTCGGGGTCCATCGCGTCGGGAGAGGGAAGTGTGATACGCGGCATCGAACGCTCCTGTCAGAGTAAGCAGCTTATCGGCCGTTCGTCCACAGGCCTACGCCCTCGCGAGCATCTCTGCTATGCCGATGCGGTCACGCCGCGAAGCTATCGGCATTGGACTTGGCATGGCGGCGCAGTCATAGCTGATTTGTGGGCCAGCCCCCTGGCGGCCCGAAGCCGCCGTTCATAGACTCACCGATGACGAATCAGCCTCAACTGGAGACCCCATGGACGACCTCACTCAACTCAAGGTCAGCATCGCCGATCACGTCGCCACCCTGACGATGGACAGTCCGCCGGTCAATGCCCTGACCCGCGTCCTCAACGACGAGCTGACGCTCGCGCTCGACCGCATTTCCGAGATGGACGATGTTCGCGTCGTTGTGCTGACCGGCGCCGGAAAGGTCTTCTGCGCGGGCGCCGACCTCAAGGGGCGGGCCGAGAACATCAAGAGCCCGGGCGACATGCAGGCCCACTCGCGCCGGACGCGCGAATGTTTCCATGCCATCCGGGAATGCGCCAAGCCGGTGATCACGGCGCTCAACGGCCCTGCTCTCGGCTCCGGACTCGCCATGGTTGCATCGTCGGACATCCTGGTCGCGTCCGAGAAGGGCTCCCTGGGCATGCCCGAGGTGGACGTCGGCCTGCTCGGCGGCGCGCGGCACGCAATGCGGCTGTTTGGACACTCGCGACTGCGGCGCATGGCGCTGACCGGAATGCGCGTGGACGGCGCCGAGCTCTATCGACTCGGCGTCGTGGAAGCGTGCACGAAGCCTGAGGACCTCATGCCGACCGCGTTGGAGATGGCGCGGACGATCGCAAGCAAGAGCCCGGTGTCCACGCGCATGGGAAAGCACACGCTCAATGTCATCGAGGACATGAGCCTGCGCGACGGCTACCGCTACGAGCAGGACATGACTGCCACCATCGCCAAGACCGAAGATGCCAAGGAGGCGCAACTGGCGTTCAAGGAAAAGCGGCCGCCCGTGTTCAAGGGGCGCTGACGCGACTCTGGTGGGTCGCTGGTCCAGCGCGGGGTGACGCAAGTTCCCGGCGCATGATGCGCTCCGGGGTTTGCCGCTAGCGCTCAGGACTGTCAGGAGGTGCAAAATCAACGCCACTCGGATCCATCGCGCTTCCACATGCAGTCCACCAAGGCCAGCGACTTCTCGATTGCCGTCACAAGCGACCTGCACAAATGGCGCGCCTTCCTGGCAATCGGCGAGCTGGGCAGCCTCACGCGCGCCGCCTTGTTCCTCGACAGCAATCAGTCCTTGCTGAGCAGGCAACTGAATGCGCTCGAGCGCGAATGCGGCGCCCGGCTGTTCAATCGGACCGGGCGTGGCGTTGAGTTGTCCGAAGTCGGTCAGCGCTTGTTTCCGCGCGTCAAGGCCCTGCTGACCGACGCACAGGATCTCGAGCACGAGATCCGAGGCGAAGCCCGCGAACCGATGGGCCGCGTGATCCTGGGGTCGCTGCCATCGATCTCGAACCCGCTGGTTGGTCGGTTGTTCTCCGAGATCCGTAGCAGGCTTCCCGCAGTCAGCCTGAAGATTCTCGAAGGGTCGAGCGGACAAGTCGAGGAGTGGCTGGCCGACGCACGGGTGGACGTCGCCATCCTGTATCGCTACGGCCCGTCGCTGCCCGAGGCCGAGCAGTCTCTGGCCGTCGTCGACAGCTACCTGATCGGCGGTGTCGGCGACCGCCTGACCGCCGAGCCGGAGGTACGCTTCGCCGCACTCGATGGTCTTCCTTTTGTCCTTCCCGGCGCCCCCAACGGGCTGCGCACTGCGCTCGACGCAATGGCACGGCAGCATCACATCGCATTGGCCCCCGTGATCGAGGCGGATTCGCTGCCGCTGCAGAAATCGCTGGCCTCGCATGAAGGGCTGTACACCGTGCTGCCGCTCCATGCCGTCTGGACGGAAGTCGCCGATGGCCGGCTGCAGGCCGCGCGCATCGTCGACCCGCCCTTCCAGCGCATTGTGTCCATGGCCTTCTCCAAGTCCAAGGGTCCGGGGCGTGCCGTCACTGCAGTGGCATCGCAGATCGTCGACATCGTCAACGACATGGCGCGCGCAGGCATGTGGAAACCGAGCCCGGCATACTGACTTGGCTTGACACAGTTGCCTTGATCAACGGCGGAATTCGCGTCCGTACCTTCGTCGCCGAAGGTGCGCCGCCCCGTGATGACCTCTTGATGAAAGGGGCTCACGCCGCGCGCGCGAAAGCGAAGTGGGTACCGCAGGCTTCCTATGATCGATCCGGCATAGCAGCTATTGCACAGCCAGGCTATCTTGCCTCCAGGCTCATTCATACACTAGGGAAGTCAAATGGTCATCGCCCCCCCGACAACTCAAAAGTGCAAGGGCAGCAACGCAGACCACGCGTGCCGAACCTCAACGCGAAGGCGTGATCCCCATCGTGCTCGCAGGCAGTAGGTGTCGGTGAATGCCGGCCCATGCCGCAGCGCAAAGGTGCCGGCGCAGGCCCCATCGGACCCGACGTCGCAGTTCAGCAATGCGTGCCCAAGCCCGGACACGCCAGGAGATCGACATGGCTCCCACACGCACAGCCTCGCTGCTTCGTTTGCTCTTTGTGCTCATGGCGGGCGCAATGCTGGTCATCAACCAAGCCCGTGCTGCAAGCCACGAATCGGGTTCGGGCAGTGGATTCTCGATCGAAAGTCGCAACCTCCCGATAGCTGACTTCATCACCAGTGGGAACACCGTGGAAGTTACTGTCACTGGGCCATCCCTTCGATCGCTCATGCAGTCGACTCTGATGTTGAACGGGCACACGGTCAGAGCGGCGCTTTTGCCGGACCCGGCAACGAATTCGCTCACGGGCACCGTTCGAGGACTGAGCCCGGGCATCAATCGTCTTCAGTTGTACGAAGGTCATCCATCCAATAGACCCGTCGCCGAACTCAAGGTGATCGTCGCCACGATCCCGTTGATGCCATGCGATGCCTTGCTCGCGGCGGGTCCAGACAGCCTCATTGCCGCAGGCATTTCGCCCGATTCAGTGTTGACATCTGCCGTCCTCAATGCTGATGGGGCAACCTCGGCCGCAGGGGTGACGCTTCCCGAACACTGCGTCATTCGCGGCACGCTCGAGCCGCGTATCGGCATTCCAAACGACCGGCCTTACGGGACCATGTTCGAGCTGCGTCTGCCGACACAGTGGAACGGGCGCTTCTTGTTCCAGGGACAAGGAGGTACGGGCGGATCGGTTTCGGCAGCGACGGGCCAGGCTCAATTGCCTCCCGGCAATCCGCCGCCGTTGGCGGCAGGATGGGCAGTGGTGACCTTTGACGGAGGGCATGAAGGCAGCGATACGCAATTCGCGCTCGATCCAAAGGCCAAGCTCGACTTCGCTTATCACTCGATGGATATCGCAGCGCTTGCGGCCAAGGCGCTCATCAACGCCTTCTATGGAAGGAAGCCGGACCACTCGTATTTTTCCGGCAGTTCCAATGGCGGGCGGCAGGCCATGATGTTCACCCAGCGATTCCCGACTTACTTTGACGGTGTCATTGCCGGTTCGGCAACTTATCGACTCTCGGCTACATACGCCGACTCGCCGTGGTTGCTTCAACAGTTGAACTCCATCGCGCCGCTTGATGCGAGTGGACAGCCGATCATGTCGCAGGCCTTCTCCAATGACGATTTGACGCTCCTTGCGAACGATATTCTTGCCGTTTGCGATTCACGCGACGGGGTAATTGATGGCATGGTACTGAATACCAATGCGTGCAATTTTTCTGACTACGATCCAGCAAGACTGAAGTGTGCCGGCGCGAAGACTCCTGATTGTCTGACGGGTCCACAAGTCACCGTGATGCGTCGTATCCAAGGCGGCGCCCGCGACTCGAATGGGAAGCAGTTGTACAACACGTGGCCGTGGGATCCAGGTATCGGCGGCACTCAATGGAGGCAGTGGAAACTAGGCACCTCGCTGACAACGACGCCGAACTCCATCAAGTACAGTTTTTGCAGCACATCGGTCGGCTATCTCTATCTCACGCCGCCTGAACCAGATTTCAATTGTTTGACGTTCAATTTCGACGTTGATCCAGCGCGGCTTCACGAGAATTCCTGGCTAGACGCAGACAACCCCGATCTGGCGGCCTTTCACAAACATGGAGGAAAGATACTTTGGTATCACGGCACCGCTGATCCGTCAACGCCCTATACAGAAATTGTTCGATACCTGGATCGAATGACGTCGAAAACGACGCATAGCGACGCAAGAACCGCTGAGTTCGCGCGCCTATTCGTCGTACCCGGACTAGGTCATACCAGTGGCGGCGCTGGGCTCGATCGTTTCGATCCATTGAGCCCAATGGTGAACTGGGTCGAGAACGGTGTCCCCCCCAAAGTCATGGTCGTTTCCGGTACTAACTTCCCGGGACGAACCAGACCGCTGTGCGTATATCCGATGACCGCGCGGTACCGGGGCATTGGGAACATCGAGGATGCCAGTTCCTTTGTTTGCACTCGTGCCGCGTACGGCAAACATCACCCGAAACACTGAAGGGCCGCGGGGCGAAGTCGCGACAGATCTTCGCGATCGTCCACGAGCTTGGGCACTTGCTCTTTCACACGAGCGATGTCGACCTGCTCGATGACCCATTCCTCAAGCACATGTGGCGGCCGCCCGGAAGGCTTTGCGAGTTCGAATCTGATTCAGTTTGAGTCCTGCTGCAGACTCGGAGCGAGGATGGTGCCCTTGCGCGGAAGGTCTATCCAATTTCCATCAAGCAGCTGAAAACGCGCGGAGAAATCAACGAGTCTACCCGCCGCGTATCCGGCAAGGTCTCGCATTCAAGGCACGAGGCGCACGCCAGGCCGCGCCGAACTCACGGAGGTGATACGCGCGGTGGACATCGTCGTCATCGGTGTGACGTCAACGGCCGAAGGACCTCCGTATCGCCGCCGAGCGGAGACGCTTCAGCCGATGTACCCGCTCGGATGGATCGTTCGAAATTCCGAAAGAGCACCCAAGCGCGCACAACGATCAGCCGCGCGTGACTCTTTACTCTAGGGTGAAGGACCTCTAGTGTCCAGACGTCTGTCATGTCGACGATGTCCACAGAACAGGCCGCAGGTCCTTCGAGGTGTTGCGGATGACCCGTCGCAACAGATGCTTGAGCAAATTCGACTCGGCGTAGTCGATCTGCGCAAGGGCATCCTCTTCCGCGGCCTTCGAGACGGCCGCCATCTCCAGCATGGCACGCCTTCCGGCGACGCCAAGCTCCCAACCGTCCGGCTGATGCTGGGCCACGCGAACGAGTGCCCGATCGGCCATCTTCATCAATCCGCCTGTCGACATGGTCCGTCCGGCCAGGCGCATGAATTCCTGGAGATCGGCTGTCGTCCGCGACGTACCCACGCTCAGGATGTTCATCACGAAGTACTCATCATCGGACAAGCCCCGTGCATGCAGCGACGGTCGCAGCTTGGCAAGCAACATGGCATGCGCACTGCCCAGGAGATAGACCAGTGCGTCTCGGCTGATGCCGCTTTGAAGCGGATCCTCGGCAGCCTGTACCGAGGCGTCGCGCGCTGCTGCGGGTCGCTTCTTCACCGCCACCGCATAGCCGCCGAGATGGAACACCAATGGAGCACGCTCGAACGCTTCGAAGCCAATGACTTCGCCGACGAATATTTCGTGGTCGCCGCCTTGGTGCCGATAGGCCGTGCGACAACGAAAGCGCGCTGCGCATCCCGGCAGCAAGGGCACGCCGCCTTCGCCGCGCAAGACCTCGACGCCGGCGAACTTGTCGGCGCCTCGTTGCGCAAAGCGGTTCGACAACGGCTCCTGGTCGGCTGCCAGGATATGCACCGCAAAGTGCTCCGCCTGCACGAAGGCAGCCAGGCTGGCCGAACTGCGCGCCAGGCTCCACAACACCAGCGGCGGATCCAGCGATACCGAGTTGAAGCTGTTGACGGTGAGGCCTACGTCGCGTCCGGTGTCATCGCGTGTCGTCACGACCGTGACGCCGGTCGTGAACGCACTGAGAGCACTGCGAAACGCGCGTGCGTCGTTCACCGCAGGCAAGCTTTTGTCCATGGCGGCAACTGTCATGGGCAAGCCTCAGCCCGGAGGTGCGACGGGAATGTCGCGGAAAGGCCCCTTGTCCGCACGCGGCTCGGGCGGCAAGCCGAGCGCGCGCTCGGCCAGGATGTTGCGCAGGACCTCGTCGGTGCCGCCTTCGATGCGGTGGATGGCGCCGAAGCAGAACATGTCGTGGAACTGGCTGACCTCGTCGTCGCCGGCGGCGGCGCGGCCACGCGCGCCCAGCAGGTCGAGGCCGAAGGCCGCGATGTCCTGCGTGGTGCGCGCGCCGACCAGCTTGCCCACGGCAACCTCCGGGCCGGGGCGCTCGCCGCGCTCGATCGTGGCGAGCATCCGGTACACGCCGTAGCGCAAGCCCGTCACCTTCGCATACCACTCCGCGATGCGCTCGCGAACGCCCGGCATCTCGATCGGCGCCGCGCCATGCGCGTCCGGCCTGAGTGCCAGTGCGAAAAGCTCGTCGAACCCCACCGGTGTGCTGGCGCCAAGCGTCATGCGCTCGTTGGACAAGGTGGTGAGCGCCACGTGCCAGCCGCCACCCACCTCGCCCAGGCGCTGGTCGTCCGGAACGAACACGTCGTCGAAGAACACCTCGTTGAAATGGCTCGTGCCCGAAAGCTGCCTGATCGGTCGCACCGTGATGCCGGGGCTGGCCATGTCCACGAAGAACATCGTGAGGCCCTTGTGCTTGGGTGCGTCCGCGTCGCTGCGCGTGAGCACGATGCCGTGGCTGCTGTGGTGCGCGCCGGACGTCCACACCTTCTGCCCGGTGAGGCGCCAGCCGCCGTCGCATGGCGTGGCGCGCATGCGCACGCCGGCCAGGTCGGAGCCGGCGCCGGGCTCGCTGAAAAGCTGGCACCAGATCGCCTCGCCGCTGGCCAGCGGCGGCAGGAAGCGGCGCTTGTGCGCATCGCTCGCGTAGGCCATCAACGTCGGCGCGACGAATCCCTGGCCGATCATGAAGGGGCCGAACAGCTCGGAGAAGGGGCCCTCCTCCTCCTGGAAGATCACGTTCTCGGTGGGGCTCAGGCCGCGGCCGCCATAGTCGACGGGCCACACCAGGCACGCCCAGCCGGCGTCGAACTTCTTGCGCTGCCAGCGGCGCGCCACGTCCAGCCATTCATGCTCCGTGGCGAACGGCTGTCCGGCGAAGCGCATGCGGCGGATGCGCGAAAGCTGGTCCCAGGGCGCGTGGCGCCGGATCCATTCGCGCGCCTCCAGGCGAAACGCGGCATGGCAAGGAAGATCGGTCAGGTTCATCGTTCAGTGCGCTGCGGCCGTATCGTGCAAAGGCGTCGACGCGGCACGCTGCTGCAGCAGGCGCACCAGGCGATCCTTCGAGCGCCACTGCGAGGCGGGGCTGCCGGCCAGCGCCTGCGCGCGCCGGTAGTAGAGATGGCAATCGGCTTCCCAGGTCACGCCGAGCGCGCCATGGACTTGCGTGCTGGCGGAAGCGCTCGCACGGAAGGCCTCGGTGGCGGAGATCCGTGCCACCGCCGCGGCCTCGCCGAGGGCGTCGCCGCCTTCGGCCAGGGCCGCGAGGCCGTACAGGCAGTTCGAGCGGGCCAGGTCGATGGCCACCAGCACGTCGGCCATCAGGTGCTTGAGGGCCTGGAACGATCCCACCGGCCGCCCGAAGGCATAGCGCTGAAGGCTGTATGAGCGTGCCGCCTCGAGCGCCGCCTCGGCACCGCCCAGTTGCTCGAAGGCCACGAACAGCGCGTGCGCGTCGCAGCCACGTTCCCACAGCGCTTGGGCTTGGGCTCCTCGCGCGACGACCTTCGCCGTGGCGCCTTCCAGGTCGATGTCGCAGCACGGATGCAGCAGATCCAGCGGCTGTGTGGCAGGCGTGGCCTCGCAGGCCGGATCGAGCTTGGCGAGGACCACGGCGGCGCCCTCTTCCCCATCGGCCAACAGCAATGCATGCGTGGTCGAAGGCCCATCGGGCACGTGGTGGGCGCGGCCCGATATGCGTTCGACCCCGCCGGCACCCACGACGAGCCGAGGCGGCGCGAGCCAGCCATCGTCGGGGAGAAGCACGCCGCAAGCACGCCCTGCCGCCAGCCCATGCCAGAGGTCTGGATCGACCTCATCGGCAACAGGCCGCAACGCATGCGAGAACGCGCAGGCGGAACCCACGAGCGGCACGGCCGCCAGCGCGCGTCCGGCCTCCTCGGCCAGGATGCACAACGTCCCGCCGTCGAGCCCGCTGCCGCCCTGGGACTCCGGCAACGCGGTGCCGAGCCAGCCTGCGGCAGCGAGCGACCGCCACAGCGCGGCGTCCATCGGCGCACAGGCATCGGCTGCCGGCGGCAAATGGCGCTGGGCGCGTGAGAGCAGCTTGCGCAGTTCGTCGCGCAGCGACTCTTGTTCCATGGTGAAGCCGAGGTTCATCGTTTGTCGTGTTCGCTGCCGCGCTCAGCGCGCCTTCAGGCCCATGGCCTTCGCCTCGTCGTCGGCACCCTTGCGGTCGCCCATGCCTTCCAGGGCGACCGGGCGCGCGTCGCTGCCGCGCCGCAGCTCGGGCACGTACGGTGTCTTGCGATTGGTGTTCTGGACGCCGCCGGGACTGTTGCATTCGATGCGTCCGCTGGGCTCGGCCTTGAGGCCGAGAAGCTGCAGTTCGTCGTCGGTGAGCGATTCGTACACCGCACGCTGCAGGTTCAGCGCGATGTTGTCCATCGGCTTGACCCAGTGCTGCTGCCAAAGCGTCGTGAGCGAGTAGCGCGTCTTGTCGGAGGTGGAGATGCCCGACTGGTGCCAGGTGCGGCTCTCGAAGAAGATCACCGAACCGGCCGGTGCCTCGACCGCGACGGTGGAGATCGGCTCCGGGTTGTAGGCCCCGCGCTCCTGGCTGTAAGCCTGGGGTGGGTAGCCGCCGAGGTGGCTCTTCGGCACCACGCGCGTGGCGCCCATCACCTCTTCGAACTCGGTCAGGCACAGCATGCAGTTCAGGTACGTGGGCACCTCGGTGCGCGGCATGAACTGCTGGTCCACGTGCACGACCATCGGCTCCGCGCCGCGGCGCACGACGAGCCCGGTCATGGCCGAGAGATGCGAGGACGCACCGCGAAACACATGCCGGTTGTATTCGGCCAACAGCGGGTGCTTCAGGTAGTCGATGAACACGCGTCCCTTGTTGTACAGGCCCGCGATCCCTTGCCAACCAGGCATGACGCCGGGCTCGGGATGGCCGTACCAGGTCTTGCCGCCGCGGCTCTGCCCCGACAGCAGTGCGACCCCGTATTCGCATTCGAGCTCGGCCTGTTCGACGAGGCGCTCGCGCAGCGCCTTCAATTGCTCGCCGTCGACGAAGGCCTCGTGCACGCACAGGCCGTATTCGTCGAGGTCGCGCTTGCCCTGCCCGACGTCGCGTGTCGGTGCGGGCAGCTTCATGTTGCCGTTCATCGCTTGTCTCCTCATGGTCTTGCCGCGGTTGCTGTGCGCCTCAGGCCGCCAGCTTTTCGGCCAGAGGCTGCGGCGCAAGGCCGTACAGTCGCGCCGCGGTGCCGCCCAGGATATCGGCCTGCACCTCGGGCGCGAGCCCTGCCCCGGCGAACACCCCGTCGATCACCTCGCGCGAACGGGGAAAGGTGCCTTCCATGTGCGGATAGTCGGAGGCCCAGAGCAGGCACTCGTGCCCGGTCATCGGGATCGTCGCCAGGCAGGCGCGGTCGAACTGGAAGGTGGCCTTGACCTGGCTGTAGAGGATCTCGCTCGGCTTGCGGCCGAGCTTGGGCTTCACGTAGTACTGGTGCGCGTCGTGCACTTCGTCGAGGCGCTCGCCCAGCGCCACCATCCACGAGGCACCGGCCTCGATGACGACCATCGTGAGCTGCGGATGGCGGTCGAGCGCGCCGCCGGCCACCATGTAGGTCACGAGTTCCTCGGTGGCAAAGCCCAGGCGCATGTAGTTGATGATGGCCGCGCCGGGGCCGCGCTCGGTGATGGGCGTGAGGCCCGAGGCCACGTGGAACGCGAGGGGAATCCGCTGCTCCTGGGCGTAGGCCCACACGGGGTCGAAGTCCTTGTTGTTGTAGCGCAGGCCGGCGGGCGGCAGCGTGGGCAGCATCACGGCCCGGTAGCCCAGCGCGACCACGCGCCGGAACTCGTCCAGCGTCTCGGCCACGTCGCGCATCGGCAGCACGGCGCAGGGCACGAGTGCATCGCGGTGGGCGCCGAACTGCTGCATCAGCCAGTCGTTGTAGACGCGCATGCAGGCCAGGCTCAGCTCGGCGTCGTCGATGGCATAGCACATCATGCCGAGGTTGGGGAACAGCAGCTCGGCGTCGATGCCGTCCTTGAGCATGTCCTTGAAGCGCAGCTCCGGGCTGGTGCCGCCGATGCGTGGATTGTCAGAATTGCCGTCACCCACCTGCATGCGATGCAGGTCACGCCCGTCGGCCACCATCACCAGGTAGCCATCGCGCCGCTCCGCGCGCAGCGCACGGTCACGCAGGTGCGGCGGCAGATTCTCCTGCCACAGCGGCCTGGGCTCGACGACATGCGAATCCATGCTGAAGACATAGCGGTTCATCATGCGGGCTCCGACTTGTTCGCTTACGTAGTTAACTATGTTGAGCAGCGTAGGCGATTTGGCCTTTGCTGTAAAGCACGGGTTCACCCTTGCCTCGCTGCCGGATCCAAGGGATGTCTCACGCCGCGATCCGCGCCTGCAGTGCCTCCACCAGCTGCTCGCGCCAGACAGCCGGCCCGCCGAGCAGACCCTGAAGGACGCGCGCGCGCCGGTAGAACAGGTGGGGGTCGGCCTCCCAGGTGGCGCCGATGCCGCCGTGGGTCTGGATCGTTTCCTTCGCCGCGAATTCACCGGCCTCGCAAGCCGCGACACGTGCCGAGGCTGCCGCCAGGGGCAGTTCGTCCGCGTCGGCCGTCAGCGCCCAGGCGCCGCAGCAGGCATTGGCCCGTGCGAGCTGGTTGCGCGTGTACATGTCGGCCAGCTTGTGCTTGATGCCCTGGAACGAACCGATGGCGCGGCCGAACGCGTGTCGGATGCGCGCGTAGTCGACGCTCAACGCGAGGGCGGCATCGGCGCCGCCCACCTGCTCGAAGGCGATCCAGACGGCCGCCTCGTCGAGAACGCGACGCAGCGTGGCGGATGCGTCGCGCGCGCCATCGAGCCGCCGCGCCGGTGCACCATCGAACGCGATGCGCGCCATCGGCCGGGTCGGGTCGAGGCTTGCGAGCCCTTCGCGCGCGACGCCAGGGCCGGACAGGTCGACGACATACAGGCCCGGCTCGTGGTTCTGGTCATGCGCCGTCACCACCGCCCAATGCGCGAGCAGCCCGTCGGGCACCGGCTGCTTGATGCCGGTCAGGCGACCCGCTGTCACGCGGGCCGCGTGGCGAGCGATCTCGCCGACGCCGACGAGCCCCTCGGCGGCGGCCAGTGTCGCGACGCGCTCGCCGCTGGCCAGGCCGGGAAGCCATTCGCGCCGCTGCGATTCGCTGCCGGCGTGCAGCACGCAAGGCGCTGCGAGATAGATCGACGAGCTGACCGGCAGCGGCGCCAGCGCGCGTCCCAGCTCCTCGGCGATCACGGAGAGGGTGTCGCCACCCAGACCGAGGCCACCGTACGCTTCGGGGATCGCCGTGCCCAGCCAGCCGAGCTCGGCCGCCTGGCGCCACAGTCCTTCGTCCCAGGCCAGGCCGTCATCGAGCACGCGTCGCACAGCGCGCAGATCGCAGCGCTCGGCGAGCATCCGCCGCGCCTGGTGCTGGATCTCCTTCTGCTCTGCGGAGAAGTCGAAGTCCATGTGCGCTATCTCCCTGCGGTGGACAGCTGGTTGAACGCCATGTGCTTGTCGACGCGCACATCCTCTGGCAAGCCGAGGATGCGCTCGCCGATCACGTTGCGCATGATCTCGTCGCTGCCGCCGCCGAGCCGGTCGACCACCGAGCCGAGCCACTCGCTTTGCCACACGCCGGCCATCGGCGCGTGCGCGGCATCGGTCACTGCGCCCTGCGCGCCCATGAGGTCGAGCGCGAAGGCGGTCATCTCCTGGACGAGCGTGCCGAGCACGAGCTTGCCGATGGCGATCTCGGGGCCGGGTTCCTCGCGTCGCGCCAGCGCGGTCAGCATGCGTTGCACGGTGCAGCGCACGCCGGCCTCGCGCACGTGGAACGAGGCCAGGCGTTCGCGCACGCCGCCGTCCTCGATGGCGGGGCGCCCGCCGATGTGCACTTGTCGCGCCAGCCGCACGAGCGCGGCGATCAGCGGTTGCAGTTCCTTCACGGCGATGTTGCCGCGTTCGCCGGCGAGGAACGACACCACCACCTTCCACCCTGCCCCCACGTCGCCGATGCGGCATGCATCAGGCACGCGCAATTCCTCGAGGAAGACCTCGTTGAAGTTGCTGCCGCCGGTGAGCTGCCTGATCGGCCGCGTGCGGATGCCCGGCGACTTCATGTCCACGATGAAGAAGCTCAGGCCCTTGTGCTTGGGCACGCCCGCATCGGTGCGCGCGAGCAATACGCCCCAGTCGGCCAGGTGCGCGTTGCTCGTCCAGATCTTCTGGCCGGTCACCACCCAGTCGTCACCATCGCGCACGGCGCGCGTGCGCACACCCGCCAGGTCCGACCCCGCGCCGGGCTCGCTGAACAGCTGGCACCAGAGCAGGTCCGCGCGCAGCGAGGGACGGATCAGCTCGCGGTGCAGCGGCAGGCTCCCGTGCTTCATCAGCAGCGCGCAGCAGCCGCGGTTGACGATCATGAAGTGATTGGTGGCAGGCACGTCGAAGGCTGCCTCCTCCTGCGCGAAGATCATGTGCTCCAGCGCACCCAAGCCTCGCCCGCCGAACTCTCGCGGAAAGTAGATGGCGCCGAAGCCGCCGTCGAACTTGCGCGCCTGCCATGCCCGTGCATGCGGGAAGTCGGCGCTGAAGTCGCCCGTCTCCTGGTTGATCGCGAGCGAGGTCTTCGCGTCGCGCGCTGCCGCGTTGCCACGCAGCCAGGCGCGCGCCTCGGCGCGGAACGCCGCCTCGTCGGAGGTGTCGTTGAAGTCCATCTCAGTGCTCCATCGCGCTTCGCGCGCCCCGCGGCGCATCAAACATCCGTTCGCCCTGACAACAACAACCGTTCGCCCTCAGCAGGGGACTGAGCTTGTCGAAGGGCCGGTATCGAAGGGTCCACCGCGTGATGCTCGCGCTGGGCTTCGACAGGCTCAGCCCGAACGGGTTGGGGTCGCAACGCTCCAGTTTCATCCTGGTTTTCCATGGCGCCGAAGCGCCATCCCCGGCGCATGAAACATCCGTTCGCCCTGAGCAGGGGACTGAGCTTGTCGAAGGCCCCGTGTCGAAGGGTCCACCGAGTGATGCTCGCGCTGGGCTTCGACAGGCTCAGCCCGAACGGGTTGGGGTCGCAACGCTCCAGTTTCATCCTGGTTTTCCATGGCGCCGAAGCGCCATCCCCGGCGCATGAAACATCCGTTCGCCCTGAGCAGGGGACTGAGCTTGTCGAAGGCCCCGTGTGGAAGGGTCCACCGCGTGATGCTCGCGCTGGGCTTCGACAGGCTCAGCCCGAACGGGGTGGGGTGGCTCAGCCCGAACGGGGTGGGGTGGCTCAGCCCGAACGGGGTGGGGTGGCTCAGCCCGAACGGGGTGGGGTGGTTGAGCCCGAACCGGTCGGGGTTGCAATGCTCCAGTTCCATCCTAGTTTCCATGGCGCCGAGCGGCAACCCAATGGCATGAACCGACGCATCAAGCGGCTGCCGCGGTTCCGGCTTGGCCGGTCCGCTGGCGGCGCTCCCTGGAGGGGGAGCGCCGAATGCGCTACGGGGGTGGTTCACTTCAATTGATATCCAGCACGACCTTGCCGAATTGCTCGGCCTTCGGCGCAGCGGCCAGCGCCTCGACCAGGGACTCGAACGGCCACACGCGTTCTACCTCCGGCACGAGCTGCGCCGCCTCCACCGCCTGCACGAGCGAACGATGGGCCGCCAGCGAACCGGCGTTGCGTCCGAGCAGGTGCAGTTGGTGGCCCAGCAGCCAGGGCAGGGAGACACCGATGTCGGGGCTCGCCCCGAGCGCACCCACCACGCTGCAGGTTCCCCCGGGACGCAGGGCCTGCAGCGACTGCGCCATCGTGGCCGTTCCGCCAGGATCGAGAACCCGGTCCGCGCCGCGACCCTGTGTGAACTCGCGCACCGCGGCGGCCCATTGCGGCGTCGCCTCGTAGTTGATGGTGCATGCCGCGCCGAGCGCGCGGGCGCGGGCCAGCTTGTCGTCGTTCTTCGAGGTCACGATGACTTGCGCACCCGCCGCCAGCGCGAGCTGCAGGGCGAACAGCATGACGCCGTTGGTGCCCTGGACGACCACGCAATCACCGCGTTTCACGCCACCCTCCTCTCCGAGCGCGCACCATGCCGTCAGGCCGGCGAATGGCAGCGTGGCGGCTTGCGCATCGCTCAGGTGTGACGGCGGCTCGACCAGCGCCGCCGCGTCGGCGAGCATGTAGTCGGCAAAGCAGCCATCGCGCTCCAGTCCGCCCAAGGACGACGCACCGAGATCGGCGGCCGCGATGCGCTCGGCCGTCCAGGCCTGCACGAACAGCGGGCTCACCCGCTGGCCGACTCGCCAGCGCGTCACGCCTTCGCCGAGCACCGCGATCTCGCCGACGCCTTCGCCGCCCAGTACGCGGCCTGCCGCCGGGCCGTAGGCGCCCATCGCCATCTTGCAGTCGCGCAGCGCGACCGATGCGGCGCGCATGCGCAGCAGCACCTGTCCGTTGCCGGGACGCGGCGTGTCGCGCGTCTCGAGCCGCAGGTGCTCGAGTCCGGCGCCGTGAGTCATCCAGGCACGCATGGGCCTACCTCGACAGGATCGTCACGCAGCTCGACCCGGGAAAGCCGTAGACATGCGTCATTCCCGTCTTCAGCGCGCGCGGCACCTGGTGCGGCCCGGCCGCGCCGCGCAGCTGGCGGCAGACTTCGTGTATCTGCCTCAGGCCCGAGGCGCCGATCGGTTCACCGTTGGCGAGCAGGCCGCCATCGGTGTTCACGGGCAGGCGGCCCATGCGTTCGGTGGCGCCGTCGCGCACCAGCGCCTCTTGCTCGCCGTGCGCGCACAGGCCGATTTCGGCCAGGTGCATCACTTCGTGGCCGGCCTCCGTGTCCTGCAACTGCACGATGTCGATCTCGTCGGGGCCGATGCCCGCGGCTTCGAACGCGGCACGGGCCGCGGTCTCGCTCGCGCCGGGCGTCGTGCGTGACGAGAACGAAGTGTTCTGCACGTCGAAGGAACCACCGAGACGGGTGCGGAACTCGCCGGCTCGAACATAGATCGGCGTGCCGCTGAAGCGGTGCGCGATGTCGGCGCGGCAGACCACGGCCGCGGCGGCGCCGTCGCTGGGCGAGCAGAAATGGTACTTGCGCAGCGGGTCGCAGACGATGCGCGAGGCGTCGATCTCCTCGGCGCTGAGCGCGCTGCGCCGCCAGGCGGCCGGGTTGAGCGCACCGTTGGCGAAGGCCTTGACGGCGGTGCGCGTGAGCGTGGCCGGCGTGATTCCCCAGTCGTGCATGTAGCGCTGCAGCTTCATCGCGAAGAACTGCGGGTTCACCGCGAGGCCGACTTCGCCGTACCACTGCGGCAGGCCGGTGGAGTCCATGCTCTCGCCCGACGAGAAGGCGCCCTTGGGGTGCTTGTCGAGCCCGATCGCGATACCCACGTCGGCCTCGCCGGCGCGGATCGCGCGGATGGTGTTGAGCAGGAGGTTGCCGCCGGTGGCGCAGCCGTTGAAGAGCTTGGAGAACGGGATGCCCGTGAGCCCGAGGAACTTCACCATCGTCTCGGGCATCATCACCGACAGGCTGCCGGCATAGCCCACCTGCACGTCCTTCCAGTGAACGCCGGCGTCGGCCATGGCCTGGCGCGCGGCGGCCACGCCCATCTCGATGGCGGACACCTTCTCGTGGCGCCCGAAGGGATAGAGTCCGACGCCGATGATGGCGATGTCGTTGGCCATGTGAGTCCTTCGTGAAGTGTCTTGCGCTGCGGGATCAGTCATCGACCGGTGCGAAGGCGTAGCTCAGCACCGCGCGACCCTCGTCGTCGACGCCGAAGGGCTCGATCGTCAGCTCCATTGGCATGCCGATCTTCAGCTTCGAAGCATCGCTGACGGTGAGCCTGCCCTGTACGCACAGGCCTTCGGGCAACTCCACGTACCCGACACCGAAGGGCGTGAAGTCCTCCACCGGGCCGCGGTAGGGCGGCACGGGCGGCGCGAAGGTCTGGATGGTCCAGGTCCACAACGTGCCGCGGCGGCTGAGCGGCGCGGGCTGCACCGTCATCGCCGCGCAGTGTGGGCAATTGTCCTGAACCGGAAAGTGCCAGCCGCCGCACTCGGCGCAATGGCCGCCAATCAGTTGCGGCTTGTCCGACGGCCAGGTGAACAGGCCGTCCTGGATGGGGATGGGTTCGAAGGTGGTCATCTGCAATCTCACGGATAGGAGTCAGGCGAGTTCCAGCAGCGCGGCGGCGCCCATGCCGCCGCCTACGCACATCGTCACCACGGCGTGCCTCGCGCCGCGGCGCCGGCCCTCGATCAACGCATGGCCGACCAGGCGCGATCCGCTCATGCCGAACGGATGGCCGATGCTGATCGCGCCTCCGTTGACGTTCAGTCGATCGTCCGGAATGCCGAGCCGGTCGCGGCAATACAGCACCTGCACGGCGAAAGCCTCGTTCAGTTCCCACAGGCCGATGTCGTCGACCTTCAAGCCGTGCCGATTCAGCAGGCGCGGCACGGCGAACACGGGGCCGATCCCCATTTCGTCGGGCGCGCAGCCGGCCACGGCGAGGCCGCGAAAGAAGCCCAGCACCGGCAGGCCCATGCGCTCGGCGCGCCGGGCTTGCACCAGCACGCAGGCGGATGCGCCGTCCGAGAGCTGGCTCGCGTTGCCGGCGGTGATCGAGCCGCCCTCGCCGGATACGGCCTTGAGCGCTGCCAGAGCCGCGGCGCTGGAGTCGGGCCGATTGCCCTCGTCGCGCAAGAACCGCACGGCACGGGTCCCCGTCAACTGGCCCTGCTTGTCGCGCAGCTCCTGCACCACGTCGAAGGGCACGATCTCGTCGTCGAACGCACCGGCCTCCTGTGCGGCCGCCGTGCGCTGCTGGCTCTGCAGCGAGTAGGCGTCCTGCGCCTCGCGCCCGATGCCGTAGCGCTGCGCGACGTTCTCGGCGGTCGCGATCATCGTGGCATAGACGCCGGGCCAGGTGGTCATGAGCTGGTCGTCCACCGCGCGATGTCGATTGCGGTGGTCCTGCACCAGCGAGACCGACTCCAGGCCGCCCGCCACCGCGACCTCGGCTTCGCCGCAGCGGATCGCATGGGCGGCGATCGCGATCGCGTTCAGGCCCGACGCGCACTTGCGGTCCACCGTCGCCGCCGGCACGTGGGCCGGCAGGCCAGCGCGCAGGGTCGCCTGGCGCGCGACGTTGCTGCCGGTGGCGCCCTCCTGCCAGGCGCATCCGAGCACGACATCGTCCACGGCGTCGGCCGGCACGCCCGAGCGCTGCAGGGCCGCGTCGATCACGTGCGCGCCCAGTGCGGCGCCGTGCGTGTTGTTCAGCGCGCCGCGGAATGCCCGGCCGATGGCCGTGCGTGCGGTGGAGACGATCGCAACGTCGGTCGTGCTCGGCATGTCAATGCAACTCCTGTTCACGACTTTTGCGGACAAAGAAGGCCAACGCCCCCACGCGGTTCATGCGGCCATGGCCGCGGCATCGCCGCGCGCCGTGAGGTCGGCCCAGAAGGTGTCCACGCCGCGCGAGATCACGGCCTGGCCGAGCGCTTCGCTCCAGTGGCGATCGCTGCCGAATTCGCTGCGCCAGGCCAGCAGGCGGCGCGTGAAGTGGTGCAGGTCGTGCTCGCGCGTGAAGCCGATGGCGCCGTGGACCTGGTGCGCCACGGCGGTGGCGGTCTCGACCGCGAGGTTGGCGCGAAGCTTCGCGGCGGCGATCTCGAAGTGCGCGTCGCCACGTGCCGCGCTGCGGAATGCCGCATGCGCCGCGCAGTCGACTGCCGCCGCCTCGGCGCCGAACAACGCGAGCTGCTGCTGGACGGCCTGGAAGCTGCCGATCGGCTTGCCGAACTGCACGCGATCGCGGGCGTGCTCCACGGTACGCATCAGCAGCGTGCGCATCGCGCCGGCCATCTGCCCCACGCGCCACAGTGCGCCCGAATAGACCAGCCCCTGCGCCAGCGATGCAGGACATGCGGCGCATCGCGCCGGCGCCCTCTCGAACAGCAAGCGGTCGCGTGGTTCCCCTGCCGGATTCTGCGAGGGTCGGCATTGCGCGTCGGCGCCCGCAAGCGCGACGAGCCGCATGCCGCCCGCGTGCTCGACGACAGCCAGGACGTCGTGCAGGTGCCGACCAAAGGGCACGCTCTGGAGGGTGCCGGTGAACCGCAGTTCGTCCCCCCCGCACCACTCCAGCACACCGGCGGCGGTGGTGCCCAGGCCCACCACGGAGGTGTCGGCGCCGAGCGCCAGACCACAACGGGCCGCCACGCTTCGCGCCAGCATCGCCTCGCCCAGCGGCAGCGCCACCGCGAAGGCACCGAGCGCCTGCGCGACGGTCAGGGCGTCTTCGAGGGTGCCGCCGACGCCGCCCTGCGCTTCGTCCACCAGCAGCATTGGCAGCCCCATGGCATCGAGTTCCCGCCAGAGCGCATCGTTCCAGCCCTCCGACAAGGCGGACTGCGTCTTGCCCTGGTCGCGAAACAGGCGGTTCAGCGTGTCGGCCAGCATGCGGCCCTGTTCGGTGCTCATCTCAACCCCAATCCCCTGGCGATGATTCCGCGCAGGATTTCGCGCGTGCCGCCGCGCAGGGAGAACGACGGCGATGTCTGCAGCAGCAATGCCAGCACGCGGGCCAGCGGCGTGTCGTCCTCGAGCGCCAGCCCATCGTCGAGCAAGGCCTGCACGCGGCGCGGCAGCGCCTGCTCGAAGCTGTTGCCCAGGTCCTTGACGATGGCGGCTTCCAGCGCCGGATCCTGGCCGGCCGCCAGGCGGCCCGCCACGGCCATGCGACATCTGCCGCAAGGTCCACAACTCCGCCGCGAGCCGGCCGATCTCGATCCGGTGCGCCTGCGACTGCGGATCGACGCAGCGCAGGAACTCCACGAACAGCGCATGGCTCGACAGGTAGCGCTCGGGCCCGCTGCGCTCCAGCGACAGTTCGCTGGTGCACTGCGCCCAGCCCTGGCCCTCGGCACCGAGGAGCATGGCGTGCGGCACCGCCACGTCGTCGAAGAACACTTCATTGAAGTGCACCTCGCCGGCCAGGTCGACGATCGGTCGCACGGTCAGGCCGGGGCTCTTCATATCGACCAGGAACTGGCTCAGGCCGTCGTGGCGCTTGCCGCCGGCACCGTCGGTGCCGGTGCGCACGAGCGCGATCATCATGTGCGCCCGATGGGCATGAGTCGTCCACAGCTTCTGGCCGTTCAGCACCCACTGGTCGCCGCGACGCTCGGCGCGCATGCGCACCGCTGCCAGGTCGGACCCTGCCCCGGGCTCGCTCATGCCGATGCAGAAATAGCATTCGCCGCGCGCGATGGCCGGCAGGAACTGCCGCCTCTGCGCGTCGCTTCCGTAGCGCAGCAGGGCCGGTCCGCTCTGGCGATCGGCGATCCAGTGCGCGCCCACCGGTGCGCCGGCCGCGAGGAGTTCCTCGAGCAGCACGTAGCGCTCGAGCGCGCTGCGCCCGGCGCCGCCATACTCTGGCGGCCATGTCAGGCCGATCCATCCGCGCGCGCCAAGCGCACGGCTGAAATCCGCGTCGAACACCGACCAGGCGTTGGCACGCCGTTCCGCCGGGATGCCTTCGACTCGGCTGGCAACGAATTCGCGCACCTCGTGTCGCCAGACGTCGATACCGGACGGCAAGGTGACGGGTTCGAGGGACGGCGGATGCATGGCGGCGGTGGCTGAGTGCTTGGACATAGTATACGTAGTTAACTAGGTGGACGAGGTAAGGGACATCCCTGACTGCCCATGCCTGTGTTCGCCTTAGACTTGTCGCACTAGGTTAACTATGTAGACAGCCACGATGAGCATCGAATTCACCACCGACGGCGCGGTCGGCATCGTCACCCTGTCGCGCCCGGAGAAGAAGAACGCGATGCTGCTGGCCATGCGCGACCGACTCGCCGAACTGTGCGAGCAGATCAACGACCGGCCCGAACTGCGCGCCGTGGTGCTCACCGGCGCGGGAACCGACTTCTGTTCCGGCGCGGACATCGGCGAGATGGGCATGGGCGGCCTCAACGGTTCGTTCCTTCGGGCGCGCCACATGCACAAGGTGATCCGCGCGCTGGCCCGAGTGCAAAAGCCGCTCATTGCCGCCACGCGCGGCGTCGCTGTCGGGATGGGCTTCTCGATGGCCCTGGCCGCGGACGTGATCATCGCCTCGCACACCACGCGCTTCTCGCAGATCCAGCGCAAGATCGCGTTGCCGCCGGATGCGGGCGGCGCGTGGTTCCTGGTGCGCCATCTGGGCGTGGCCCGCGCCAAGGATCTCGCCTTCTCGGCGCGCATGGTGTCGGCCGAGGAGGCGCTTTCGCTCGGCCTCGTGCACCGGGTGGTGCCCGATGGCGCGCTGATGGACGAAGCGCTCGCACTCGCGCACGAATACGCCACCGCACCCACGATCGCGCTGGGATTGGCCAAGCGCATGTTCGACGTGGCGCCGACGTTGACACTGGATGAATTCATGGACCTCGAAGGCAGCATGCTGCCGCTGGCCGTTCAGGCCGAGGACTTCAAGGAAGGCACGCAGGCGTTCAAGGACAAGCGCGCGGCGGCCTTCACGGGGCATTGACCATGGAGCCGCTGCATCCCGAGGCGGACTTTCGCCATCACATCGAAGCCGGCCGGTTCATGCTGCTGCGATCGCGGGCCGGAGGCGCTGTCGTGTACCCGCCGCGCGTGGCGGTGCCGGGAAGCGGCGAGACCGACCTGGAATGGGTGCCTGCCTCGGGGCGCGGCACGGTGCACGCGACCACGACGGTGCGCTGCAAGCCGCCGGCAGCCGACTACAACGTGGCGCTGATCGACCTCGCCGAAGGCCCGCGCATGATGAGCACGGTGGTCGGCATCGCGCCCTCGGCAGTGACCATCGGCATGGCGGTTCGCGCACGCATTGAACCCGGCGAACCCGGCGAGAACAGCGAGCGCGGCCCGAGGGTCGTCTTCGAGGCGGCCGACTGAATCAGGCCGAACCCACAGGACAAGAACATGTCGGGATTCCCGCGCGGCAAGACCGCGATCGTCGGCGCGGCCACCTTCGGGGTCGGAAAGGCGCCCGGCTACGAGGCCATCGACCTCGCCGCCCACGCCAGCCTGCTGGCGCTGGCCGAGGCCGGCCTGGCGCCGCGCGACGTCGACGCGCTGTTCATCGCGCAGCCGCAGGACACGCTGGCCACGCTCAGCTTCGCCGAATACATGGGCATCCGACCCCGCATCAGCGACAACAATCGAAGCGGCGGCTCGGCCTTTCTGCTGCACCTGGAGCATGCCGCACTCGTGCTCGACGCCGGTCTGGCCGACGTGGCGCTCATCGCCTACGGCAGCAATCAGGCCACCGCCACCGGAAAGCTGGTGCAGACCAGCCGCCCTTCGGCGTGGGAGGCGCCATACCGGCCGCTACGTCCGATCTCATCGTATGCGCTGGCAGCCGCGCGCCACATGCATCGTTACGGGACCACGAAACGCCAACTCGCCGAAGTGGCCGTGGCAGCCCGACGCTGGGCGCAGCTCAACCCGGAGGCAGTCGCACGCGATCCGCTGGATCTCGACACCGTTGTCAACGCGCGAATGGTGAGCGACCCGCTGGGTGTGCGCGACTGCTGCCTGGTCACCGACGGCGCGGCCGCCGTGGTCATGGTGCGTGCAGAGCGCGCGCCTGACCTGCACGCACGGCCCGTGTACCTGCTGGCCGCGGCCTCCGCCGTCACGCACGCCGACATCGCCGGCATGCCGGACCTCACGGTCACCGGTGCAGCGCAGTCGGGGGCGCGGGCCTACGCGCAGGCGGGCGTGCGGGCCGCAGACATCGACGTCGTTCAGGTCTACGACGCGTTCACCATCAACACGGTGCTGTTCCTCGAGGACCTGGGATTTTGCGCCAAGGGCGAGGGCGGCGCCTTCGTCTCGGACGGCCGCATCGCACCGGGCGGCGCGCTGCCGGTCAACACCAGCGGCGGCGGCTTGTCGTACTGCCATCCCGGGATGTTCGGGCTGTTCACGGTGGTCGAGTCGGTGCGGCAGCTGCGCGGCGAGGCGGGCGCGCGCCAGGTCGCCGGCGCACACCTGGCACTGGCGCACGGCAACGGCGGCGTGCTGTCGAGCCAGGCCACGGCGATCTTCGGCACGGCCGATACGCTGTAGCCGATCGAATGCACGCCGCGAGGCCATGACATTGACGAAAATTCGGACGACAGGAGATTGCATCGATGAGCACCGACCACGACGGCTACGACCAGCAGTACATCGACACGCATGCGAAGAAGCACGCGCCGGCCGTCACGCTCGAGGACGAGACGCCGCGGTTCGAGCTGCTGCCGCACGGGAGCACCGACCTGTGGGAGGAGACGGCCTTCGCGCTGGTGGCCGAATGCGGCGACCACGACGTGTTGATGTGGACGGCCGGCTACCTGCTCGAGGCCAACGGCCGCGGCGTCTGGATCGACAAGGCCAGCGCGGAGCGCGACATGATGTTCATCGCCGTGCCGCGCTCCCAGCGCGGCCGCATCGCCGACCACGCATTCGTGCGCACCGGCTGGCATCGCGGCGAGCGATTCCGGCGAGACGCGGTCGCCATCGAACGCAGCGACGAGAAGGTGTCGTGGACCTTCGACGAACAGCACTTCATCTCGCAACCGCAAACGACGCCGCCCTCCTGGCGCGCCGCCGGCAAGGTGGCGGGGCTGGAACTCGACCTGACCTACCGGCAGGTCGGCCATCCCTTATGGAACTGGGGACCCTTCGCCGCTGCCGAGCAAGCCCAGCGCGCGGGCTACGACGTGTTCGCCCGCGTGGACGGCACCATCAAGGCAGGCGAGCGCACCTTCGAGGTAGTGAACGGCCAGGGCGTGCGCGAGCACATCCTCGTGGGCCAGGCCGCCGACCCGATCCGCAACCTGCCCGCACCCCGCGTGATGTGGTGGCTTTTTGCCACCCTGGGCGACATCGGCATCAACTTCTTCCGTCCGGGCAGCGTGGACATCGGCACCGTCCACGTCGGCGAGCGCGAGATCAAGTTCAACCCGGCCGCGGGCATAGGCGCGATCGCCTACCACTGCCTGGAGCACTGGGAGGATCCGCGCAGCGGATACAACCTGCCGGTGCGCTGGCACCTGACCATGAGCTCGCCCGAATGCGTGGTCGACCTCGACATCCGCTGCCACGGCCGCGCCTACGAGTACTGGACGCTGGACGCCGGCGTGCGCATGTACTGCTACCAGATCTGCATCTGCAACGGCTTCGTGCATCTGGCCGACGGCACGCCGCAGGGGCGCAAGGTGGCCTTCGAGGACCACCTCATGCTCAACTCCTTCAACCGCACCGTGCTCGTGCGCAAGGAGCGCATCGACGGGCCGCAGTACGAGTGAAGGCCGCGCAGTCGGTCAGCCGACGATCCCCCTGCCCTCCATCGCCTCGATGACGGCGAGCGCGGCCGCCTCGGCCGACATCGCCGCCGTGTCGACGCGCAGTTCCGGCGACTCGGGAGCCTCGTAGGGAGAGTCGATGCCGGTGAAGTTCTTCAGCTCGCCGCGTCGCGCCTTCTTGTACAGGCCCTTGGGGTCGCGCTGTTCGGCCAGCGCGATCGGCGTGTCCACATGCACCTCGATGAATTCCCCGTCGGAGACACGTGCACGTGCCAGTGCGCGCTCGGCACGGAACGGCGAGATGAAGCTCACCAGCACGATCAGGCCTGAATCCACCATCAGCCGCGCCACCTCGGCCACGCGGCGGATGTTCTCCACCCGGTCGGCCTCTGTGAAGCCCAGGTCGCGGTTCAGGCCATGCCGGACGTTGTCGCCGTCGAGCAGGGCGGTGTGAAGGCCCAGCGCATGCAGGCGCTTCTGCACGAGGTTCGCGATGGTCGACTTGCCGGCCCCCGACAGACCCGTGAACCACAGCACCGCGGGCTTGTGACGCTTGATCGCCGCATGCGCGGCCTTGTCGACATCGACGGATTGCCAGTGGATGTTGTGCGAGCGCCGCAGCGCGAAGTGCAGCATGCCGGCGGCCACGGTGTGGTTCGTCATGCGATCGATCACGATGAAGCCGCCGGTGTCGCGCTGCCGCTCGTAGGGGTCGAAGGCGACCGCGCGGTCCAGGCTCAGGTTGCACACGCCGATCTCGTTGAGGGCCAGCGTCCTGGCGGCCAGGTGCTCGAGCGTGTTGACGTTGAGCCGGTACTTGGGCGCGGCGATGGACACGCCCACGGTCGATGCGCCGATCTTCATCAGGTACGGCCGCCCGGGCAGCATCGGCTCGTCGCTCATCCACACGAGATTCGCCTCGAACTGGTCGGACACCTCCGGCAGCGCATCGGCGGCCGCGATCACGTCACCCCGGCTCACGTCGATCTCGTCGGCCAGCGTCAGCGTGACCGACTGGCCCGCGACCGCCACGTCGAGGTCGCCGTCGTGGGTGACGATGCGCTGCACGCGGCTCTCGCGCCCGGACGGCAGCGCGCGAACGCAGTCGCCCGGCCGCACCCTGCCACCTACCACGCGGCCCGAGAACCCGCGGAAGTCCAGGTGGGGCCGGTTCACCCACTGCACGAGGAAACGCAGCGGCTCGCGCTGCGCCTGCTCGGCATCGACCTCCACGTCTTCGAGAAACTGCATCAACGCAGGCCCCTCGTACCAGGGCATCGCCGCGCTGGGCTCGGTGATGTTGTCTCCACGCAGCGCCGACATCGGGATTGCGGTGAATGCCGACAGGCCGATCTCGCCGGCAAAGTGCCGGTAATCGGCGACGATGCGCTCGAACACCTCCTGCGAATACCCCATCAGGTCGAGCTTGTTGACGGCCAGCACCACCTTGCGGATGCCGATCATCGACACCAGCAGGCTGTGCCTTCTCGTTTGCGTGAGCACGCCCTTGCGTGCGTCCACGAGGATCACCGCCACGTCGGCGGTGGAGGCACCGGTGACCATGTTGCGCGTGTACTGCTCGTGCCCGGGCGTGTCGGCCACGATGTACTTGCGCCTGTCGGTGCTGAAGAACCGGTAGGCCACGTCGATCGTGATGCCCTGCTCGCGCTCGGCCGCGAGCCCGTCGACCAGCAGCGCGAAGTCGAGCGCGCCGCCTTGCGTGCCGACCTTGCGCGAGTCGGACTCCAGCGCGGCGAGCTGATCCTCGAACAGCATCTTCGATTCGTACAGCAGGCGCCCGATCAGCGTGCTCTTGCCGTCGTCGACCGAGCCGCAGGTGATGAAGCGCAGCAGCCCCTTGTGCTGGTGCGCGTCGAGATAGCGCGCGATGTCGGTGGCGATGAGGTCGGAGACGTGGGCCATGTCAGAAATACCCTTCCTGTTTCTTCTTCTCCATCGATCCGCTGGCGTCGTGGTCGATCATGCGGCCCTGGCGTTCACTGGTGCGCGCCAGCAGCATCTCCCGGATGACGTCTGTCAGCGAGGTGGCCTCGCTCTCCACTGCACCGGTCAGCGGATAGCAGCCCAGGGTGCGGAAGCGCACGCTCCTGAGCACCGGCTGCTCGCCCGGCGCGAGCGGGAAGCGATCGTCGTCCACCATGATGAGCGTGCCGTCGCGCTCGACCACCGGCCGCGGCTTCGCGAGATAAAGCGGCACGATGGGAATGTTCTCGAGATGGATGTACTGCCAGATGTCCAGCTCGGTCCAGTTGCTGATCGGGAAGACGCGGATCGACTCGCGCGGGTGCTTGCGGGCGTTGTACAGCCGCCAGAGCTCTGGGCGCTGCATCTTCGGGTCCCAGCGGTGCTGCTCGGAGCGGAACGAGAAGATGCGCTCCTTGGCGCGCGACTTTTCCTCGTCGCGTCGCGCGCCGCCGAAGGCCAGGTCGAACCCGAATTGGTCCAGCGCCTGCTTGAGCCCCTGCGTCTTCCACATGTCGGTGTGCAGGGCGCTGCCGTGCACGAAAGGGTTGATGCCCTTCGCGAGCGCCTCGGGGTTGCGGTGCACCAGCAGTTCCAGGCCGAGCGAGGCGGCCATCCGGTCGCGAAAATCGATCATCTCGCGGAACTTCCAGGTCGTGTCCACGTGCAGCAGCGCAAACGGCGGCTTGCTCGGGTAGAACGCCTTCATCGCCAGGCGCAGCATCACGGAGCTGTCCTTGCCGATGGAGTACAGCATCACCGGGCGCTCCGACTCGGCCACCGCCTCGCGCAGGATGTCGATGCTCTCGGCTTCGAGGCGCTGCAGGTGGGTCAGGGGCATTGGCGCCGGCGCGCTGCGTGCCGCGAATGGCGTGGGGGTAAGTAGTGCGGACAAACGTCTCTCCAGGATCGATCAAAGTGCCGTGTAAGCGCCGCCGTCCACCGGGATGATCTGGCCGGTCACGAAGCGCATCAGGTCGCTGCACAGCGCAACCACGGCGCCGCCGATGTCCTCGCGCATGTCGCCCATGCGGCGCAGCGCGATGGTGCCGACGATCTGCTCGCGGATCTGCGGATTGCGCTCGAAGTAGGTCTTGGTGGCATCGGTCTCGGCTGCCGGCGCGATCGCGTTGACGGTGATGCCGTGCGGACCCCATTCACGCGCCAAGGCCTTGGCCATGCCCCGCTGGGCGTTCTTCACCGACGCGTAGATGGGGTTCATCGCGCCGCCGTGCAGCGCCTGTGCCGAGCTGAGGATCACGAAGCGCCCTCGGCCGCTGGCGCGAAGCGGTTCGAACGCCGCCTGCGCGAGGTGAAAAGCCGCGTCCAGCGCCACCCGGTACTGCTCGTCGAAGCGGGCGTCGTCGATCGCCTCGCACGGAGTGGGCACGGACGAGTGGCCGCTCGACGCGTTGTGAACCACGATGTCCAGCCCGCCGAAACGCTCGAGCGCCGCGCCGACGACACGCTGCACCTGCGCGCGATCGGCCACGTCGCCTGCGACGCAGATCGCGCGGCCGCCCTCGGACTCGATGAGGGCACGCGTCTCGTCGCCGGTTTCCGCTCGCCGCGCGGCGATGACCACGTTGGCGCCGGCACCCGCCAGCGCGAGCGCCAGGCCGCGCCCGATGCCGCCGCCGGCGCCCGTCACCACCGCCGTACGGCCCGCCAGGAGTTGTTGCGTGAACGTCATGGCACCATCCATTCGCCGCCATCGGCCATGAGGGTCACGCCTGTCAGCGCGCGGCCTGCCGGACTGCCCAGGAAGTCGATCACGCCTGCCAGGCCTTCGTCGAGCGTGGGCCCGCGGCCCAGTGCCACCATCACCGCGTCGGGCTTCACCGGCAGGGGCAGCGTCTCGAACAGCGGCGACAGTGCACGCGGCGCAGCCGCCACCCAGTTGACCGTGAGACCGCGCTTGCCCCATTGCCGCGCGGCCGACTTCACGAGGCCGCGCTGGCCTTCCACGGCCGCGGAGAGCGCCACGAGTTGCGGTGCACCCGCGAGCGAAAGCGCCGGACCGAGTGCCACGACCGAGCCCCCGCGCTCGCCCATCTGCGTGAAAGCGGCCTGCAGCACATGCAGCAAACCGATCATCGCGTCGTGGCAGGCCAGTTGCCACTGCGCCGGTGTCAGTTCGTGGATCGCATGCGGTGCCATCGCCGCCGCCGGCAGAACGCTCGTCACGACCTGCTCTGGCGTGCCCAAGCTCGCCGCCGCCTGTTCGAAGGCCTGCTCGACCCCGGCGCGCGACGACAGCGAGCATGCGAAACGCGTGGTCGCAGGATCCGAAGGCACGTCCTGCGCGGCGTCGTCGAACAGGGCGACCTTCGCTCCGCGGGCGACGAGGCCACGCGCCAGTGCCGACCCCACGTCGATTCCACCGTTGACCACGAAGACCGTGCGCTGCGTCATGCGTTCTCCAATGCGTTCTCCTGCGAACCCGGTCCCGCATCCTTTGACCGGTCGACGAAGTATACGTAGTTATCTATGTTGAACACCAGCGGGCAAACCCCCGGATGGGAGACGGCCGCCCGCGGATCGAGCGCAAACCCGGTTGCCATTGATGTATTACTACGTTAACGTAGATATCTATCTAGACCATCACCAAGGCAACACGCACCATGCCAGCCATCGAGGCACTCACCACCGAGACCGACTCCTCGCTCGACGCCGAATCGCTGATCGCCTGCGCGCGGCGCGAGACCGGCCTGGACGACTTCGGCACGGAGCCGCTGCACGAGCCTGTGCGCCGGCTGTGTGAATCGCTCCAGAACGAGGTTCCCTTGAGCGCGGCCGGCCGCGCCAGTGCCCGGCGGCGCATGCTCGGCTTGCTCAGCACGCGGTTGCGCCTGCAGGAACTGTGGCGCCGACGGCCCGAGATCCTCTCCGTGCCAGTGCCCTCGCCCTGGTTCATCGTGGGCCTGCCGCGCAGCGGCACGACCTTCCTGCACCGCCTGCTCGCGTGCGACCCGGCACTGCGCAGCGCGCCGCTGTGGGAGATCATGAACCCGCTGCCCCTGGGCGACATCGAGGCGCCGCAACCCCAACCCGACCCGCGCATCGCGCAGACCGAGCAGATGCTGGCCGCACTGCACCGCGCCGCACCGGAGCTGCAGGCCATGCACGAGATGGAGGCCGAGGCACCGGACGAGGAACTGAATCTGTTGGCGTTGGGCTTCTGCTCGATGGGCTTCGAGTTCTCGTTCGGCGTGCCCTCGTACGTGGAGTGGTACGCCAAGCAGGACCATCGCAGCGGATACCGGTTGTTCAAGAAGGTGCTGCAGACGCTGCAATGGTTGCGCGGCGGCCGGCACTGGGTACTCAAGGCGCCGAGCCACATGGAGCACCTCGGCCCGTTGCTCGACGTCTTTCCCGACGCGACGGTGATCCAGACCCATCGCGATGCCGTCACGGCCACCGTGTCGCTGGCGAGCCTCACCTGCCACGGCGTGCGCAACTACTTCGACGAGCCCGACCCGCATCGCGTGGGGCGCGCCATGTCGGCGGCGGTGGAACGGCTGCTTCGCGCCATCGTGCGCGACCGCCCCGAACCCGACAGTCACGACCCCACCCGCGAACAGGCGGCCTCCCGCTTCGTCGACGTGCACTTCGGCGAGCTGATGGCCGACCCTTTCGCGGTCGTGCGCCGCCTGTATGCCTCGGCCGGCCGGGAACTGCGTCCCGAGGCCGAGCAGTCGATGCGCCGCTGGCAGGCCGATCACCGGCGAGGCCGGCATGGTGCCCACCACTACGCGGCGCACGACTTCGGCATCGACCCTGTCGAGCGCCACGCCGCGCTCGATTTCTACCACCGGCGCTTCGGCATTCCCCTCGATCCGACATGAGCGAACCCGCACCCGACGAGGCATGCGACATCGCACGCGAGGCGTACCGCTACGCCTATCCGATGCTCATGTCCTATGGCCTGTTCCATGCCCAGGCGTTCCAGACGTCGATCTCGATGCACCAGGGCATGAACCGGCTGCACCACTTCCGGCAGGTGGGCGGCCCGCGCTTCCTCAACAGCATCCCCTGGATCAACAACGACACGCCCTATGGCGCCGGCTGGCTGGACCTGCGCGCCGAGCCCTTCGTGCTCCAACTGCCGGAGTTCCCGGCTCGGCGATTCCACAACGTTCAGCTGATCGACCTGTTCACGCACAACTTCGCGTTCTTCGGCACGAGGCTGACCGGCCATTCGGCCACGACGATCCTGATCGCGGGGCCCGACTGGCGCGGCACGCCACCTGCCGGCATCCACCATGTGGCACGCGCCGAAACGCGCCTGGTGAAGCTGGTGACGCGCATCCTGCTCGAAAGCGGCGAAGATGCCGCGGACGTGCGCGCGCTCGAAGACGGCTACCTCCTGCAGCCACTCAGCGCCTTCGCCGGCACCGCGCCACCGCCGGCGCCGCCCGGCCTCGAGTTCCCCGTGCCCGCAAAGCTCGCGTTCGACCAGTGTTCGTCCGAGTTCATCGGCCCGTTCAACTTCCTGCTCACGCTGTGCGACCTGCCGTGCGAGGAGGCGCCGATGTTCGAGCGATTCGCGCGCATCGGCGTCGCACGCGGAGCAGCGTTCGACGTCGGCGCCCTGCAGGCCGACGTGCGTGCTGCCATCGACGCCGGTGCACGCCAGGCGCAGGCCGAGATCGCCGCCAAGGCTGCCCGCCTCGGGGATCGCATCAACGGCTGGGAGATGCCGCTGGACCTGCGCGGCAACCGTGCGCGCATGGCATGCGACGATGCGGCGCTGCTGCGCCGCGCGGCTGCCGCGATGTATGCCATCTGGGGCATCGATGCCGAGGAAGGGCTGTACATGGTGGCGGATGCGGACGCCGACGGCGCCTCCCTGGACGGCAGCCGCGCGCGCTACACCTTGCGCTTCGACACGGCACCTCCCGTGCATGCGTTCTGGTCGATCACGGTGTACGACGCGAAGACGCGCCTGCTGGCGGAGCATCCGAGCGGACGCTACGCGGTGCGCGATCGGGATCCGGGCTTGCGCTACGGCGACGACGGATCACTCACGCTTTCATTGCAGCACGAGCCGGTCGAGGGCGCGGCGGCCGCGAACTGGCTGCCTGTGCCACGCCAGCCATTCCAGCTCGTGGCGCGACTGTACTGGCCACATACCGACCTGCTGGAGCGACGTTGGAAGCCGCCCGCAGTGCATCTGATCGAGACCGTCGACTGATCAGTCCGGCCGCCCCGCCGCCGGCCCCCACGCCACCGGCAGCTTCGCCCGCCCCCAGTACATCCATGTTCGCACCCGCTCGCCGTCCCCGTTCAGCCTCAACGCCGGCAGGCGCTCCAGCAGCAGCCGCATCGCGATGCGCGCCTCCAGCCGCGCAACCTGCGCGCCCAGGCAGAAGTGCACGCCGCTGCCGAAGGACAAGTGCTGGCGAAGCTGCGAAAGCGGGCGGTCGAGGCGGAAGGACTCGGGGTCCGGAAACTTCTGCGGGTCGCGGTTCGCGCCGGTGATGTTGAACATGAGCTTGCTGCGCGCCGGCAGTTCCTGGCCGTGCATCGTCACCGGGCAAAGGCTGGTGCGGAAATGCGCCAGCACGGGCGGGTCGTAGCGCAGGCTTTCTTCGATGGCGGCTTCGATCAGACCGGGGTCGGCGCACAGCGCCTGCCAGCGCTCGGGCACTTCGAGCAGGCGCCACACGAGGTTCCCGATCAGGTTGGTGGTGGTTTCCTGGCCGCCGGTCAGGAAGGCCAGGCACACGTTCAGGATCTCCGGATCGCTCAGCGGGCGTCCCTCCACCTTCGACACCACGCAGCGCGACAGGGTGTCGTCGCTCAGCACCGTGCCCAGCTCGGCGAGCGAAGGCTCGCCGATGCCCGCGTCCGCCAGCGCCTGGCGCCGCTGCGCGATCTGCTGCATGAAGAAGGGGAGGATCTCCGCGAGCAAGGCCTCGTACGAGGCCGGCGTCGTCTCGTGGAACAACTGCGCCTGAAGCTCGTCGGACCAGCGCTTGTACGTGCGATACCCCTCGGCGGGCAGGCCGAGCATCAGGCACATCACCCGGGCGGGCAGCGGCATCGCGAACTCGTCCTGGAAGTCGCCGCCATCGTGCGCGAGCATGTTGTCGATCAGCCCGTTCGCGATCGACTCGATGTGCGGTGCGTAGGCCTGCAGCGCCCGCGGCGACACGGCCGGCTGCAGCACGGCGCGGAAGGCCATGTGGAACGGCGGGTCGGTGACGATGCCCACGTCGCTCATCGTGTCCTTCGCGGCATTGCCGAACTTGAACGACCACACCGGGTTGTCCGCGAGAACCTCCTGCCGGATCTCGTCGTGTCCGCTGGTGACGTAGAAGTCGTGCGTCTCGCTGCGGTGATGGTGAAACGGGCAGCGCTCGCGAAGCCGCGAATAGGCCGGCCCGGGTTCTGCCAGGGTCTGCGGGCTCAAGGGGTCGAAGCTTTCGAATGTCTCGGTGGATCCTGTGTTCATCGTTTCCTGCTCATGTTGCCGCTATGCGTCCGCCAGGCCGCTCGCGAAGAAGTGCGGGTTGTCCAGGCCCGGCTTGCCGTAGCGAAGCTCGGCGCCGTCCAGCGTCGTCACTTGCCCGCCGGCGGCGGCGAGCACCGCGTGGCCTGCCGCGGTGTCCCATTCCATCGTGCGGCCCAGGCGCGGATACACGTCGGCCTCGCCTGCCGCGACGAGGCAGAACTTCAGTGACGATCCTGCGTGTGCCTGCGCGGCGATCTTGCGGCCGGCAAGCCACGCGTGAAGCGCCTCGGCGTCACCGTGCGACCGGCTCGAGACAACCGTCAGGCCGCCATCGCCGGCACGCCGGCATGCGATCGGGCGGCGTCCCGCGTCATCCTCGACAGCGGCACCCTGCCCCGCCACGCCGCTGTACAGCCGCCCCTGCGCCGGTGCATACACCACGCCCAGGCGAGGCCGGCCGTCCTCGACCAGCGCGATGTTGATCGTGAACTCGCCATTGCGCTGGATGAACTCCTTGGTGCCGTCCAGCGGATCGACGAGCCAGAAGCGGCGCCCGAACTCCGGAATGCACCCAGCCGCGGCCTGCTCCTCCGAGACGACCGGCACGTCGGGCGTGATCTCGGCCAGGTGCCGCAGGATGACGGCCTCGGCGCGCTCGTCGGCCTCGGTGACCGGTGAGTGGTCTTCCTTCCGCTTCACCGCGATCTCGCCGCGGTAGACCGCCATTGCCGCCTCGCCGGCCTCGCGCGCGGCAGCAGTGATGCGCTCCATCAACTCCTCGTCGGACTGCTCCTCGGTACCGTGTGACCTGCCGCCGTGGCCGACGGGGCCGGACACGGCAGCAGCGTCGGCGTTCTCTTGCTCCAGCGACACGGACCCGCCCGGGCGCCATGCCCGAACATGATCCGGCGTGCGCAGCAGATAGTGCGACAGCGCCGGAATCAGCACCAGCGCGCCGGCCATGTTCCACAGGAACATGAAGGTCAGCAGGATGCCCATGTCGGCCTGGAACTTGATCGGCGACCAGGCCCAGGTCACCACTGCGGCGGCGAACGTGAGCCCGACGAGGCCGACGATCTTGCCGGTGAACTGCAGCGCATGCTCGTACGCGGCCCGCAGGCTTTCGCCGCGGCGCTGCCGCGCCAGCTGCACGCTGAGCAGGTACAGCGCATAGTCCACGCCGACCCCCACGCCCAGCGCGATCACCGGCAGCGTCGCCACCTTCACGCCGATGCCGAGCACCACCATCAACGCCTCGCACATGATCGACGTCAGCACCAGCGGAACCAGGGCCACCACGACCGCGCGCCAGTTGCGGAACGTCGCGAAGCACAGCAGCGCGACCGTGGCGTAAAGGATCGCGAGCATCCTCGTGTTCGATGCCTTGACCACCATGTTCGTGATCGCGGCGATGCCCGCGCTGCCTGCCGCCAGCAGCACTTCTCGACCGGGAGCGCTGTGCGCGCGTGCGAGGCGCTGCGACGTGGCGACGACGCGCTCGAGCGTGTCCGCCTTGTGGTCGGCGAGGTAGGCGATGATGGGCGTGATCGCGCAGCGGTTGTCGGCCAGTTCCGGCCGGTACGACAGCAGCGTCTCGATGCCCATGTTGAGGTTCATCGGGTTGCGCGGCAGCGTGAAGAACTTCGGATTGCCCTCGTTCTGCCCCGCGAAGAACATGCGCACGCCATCGGCCGGTGTCGCCACCGTCTGAACGCCCGGCGTGTCCGCGAGCGCGGCGCCGATGCGATCGGCCTCGACCAGCGTCGGGTACTGGCGGCAGCCGCCCGGCGGCGTGGCGAGCATCAGCACGAACTGGTCGCTGGACAGGCCGTAGTGCGCCGTGACGTAGGCACTGTCGAGGTTGTAGCGCGAATCGGGCCGAAGCTCCGGTGCGCCGGCGTCGAGGTCGCCGATGCGAAGTTGCGTTCGCATTGCGCAGCCGCCCACCGCCAGCACGAGCGCCACCAGCACCGCCATGCCGGCCTGCGGCCGTTCGGTGAACCTGGACAGCCCCGCCCACAGGCCGCGCGCCGCCCGGTCCTCGAGCGCCTTGCCGCGGATGCTGCGCGCCGCCGCACGCGGGCTGACGCCGACGTACGACAAGGCGACCGGCACCAGCAGCAGCTTGGTGAAGATGAGGATGCACACGCCCAGGCTGGTCGCCACCGCGAGCCCCTGGATCACCGGGATGTCGATCACCATCAGCACCGCGAAGCCGACGACGTTGGTCAGCAGCGCCGTCAGGCCGGCCATGAACAGGCGGCGGAACGTGTAGCGCGCCGCGACATAGCGATGGGTGCCGCGGCCGATGTCCTGCATGATGCCGTTCATCTTCTGCGCGCCGTGGCTCAGGCCGATCGCGAAGATCAGGAAGGGCACGAGAATCGAGTACGGGTCCAGCACGTAGCCGCACAGCTGCAGCAGCCCGAGCATCCACAAGACACCCAGCAGCGCAGAGGTCACGAGCAGCAGCGTGCTTCGGATGCAACGCGTGTAGGCGAAGACGAAGATCGCCGCGATGGCGGCCGAGATGGCGAAGTAGCCGAGCACCTGGTCGAGACCGTCGATCAGGTCGCCCACGACCTTCGCGAATCCGACGATGTGCACCTTCACCTTCGGCCCTTCCCGCGCGCGCGCCTGCGCCTCCAGCGCATGCGAGAACGCCCGGTAGTCGATGGGCTTGCCGGTGTCCTGGATCCTGTCGAGCAGCGGCACGACGATCATCGCCGAGCGCAGGTCCTCGCCGACGAAGCTGCCGACGATGCCCGCGGCGAAGATGTTCGTGCGCAACTGTTTCATCGACGCCGGCGAGCCGTCCCAGCTGTCGGGCATCACCGGGCCGCCTCTGTAGCCTTCCTCGGTGACTTCGGTCCAGCGCAGCGACGGCGTCCACAGGCTGCGCATCCAGGAGCGGTCGACGCCGGGGATCAGGAACACGCCGTCGTTGATCTTCTGCAGACCGAGCAGGAAGTCGCGGTCGAAGATATCGCCCGCGGGGTTCTCGACCACGATGCGCACCGAATTGCTCATGCCCCGCAGCGACTCCTTGTGTTCGAAGTAGTTGCGGATGTACGGGTGCGACTGCGGAATCATCTTCTCGAAGCTCGCGTTCACCGGGATCTTCAGCGCATGCGGGCCGAGGAACAGCGTCAGCAGCGCGCAGGCCGCGAGCACCCACAACCGGTGGTTGAAGATGAACCGCTCGAGCATGCCGCCGCTGCGCGCATCGAAGTCACGCGGGTTGGAGATCACGGGCATGTTGTCGAGGGCGGAGTCGGCTGGAGCCATGGTTCGCTTCGGTGAATCGCGCTGGTGGCTTGCGGTGCTGGCTTGCGGTGCTGGCTTGCGGTGATGCCGGCGCCGTCAGCGCAGCGCCACGGTCTGCACGCCGTTCTGGCCGACGACGACGGCAACGTCGCGTTGCGCGGCAACACCGGCGAACGGCGCCGCAACCAGGCCGGGCACCGCGCGGAACGACAGCCCCTGGTCGTCGCTGGCGAGCAGCTGGCCGCCCTGGCTCGCGATCAGGATGCGCTGCCCGTCGGTCACGGTGCCGCCGTTCAGCCCGGTCTCGACGCCGGTCAACAGCGTCTGCCACTGAAGTGCGCCGTCGGTCGAGCGGAACGCCTGCCCGCGCAGGCCGAAGGCGATCAGGTTGTCGCCATCGGCCACGAGGCCGAACAGGCTGCCCTGGTAGCCGGTGCTCGACGGCACGAACCGCCCTTTCGCCGCATCGAACCGGAACACGGTGCCTTTTTCCGAGCTGATATAGACGTGGTCGCCCTTGCCGGCGATCGAGAACAGGTGCAGCAGGCCGGGGTTGTCGACGCGGTCCATCGCGCACGTCCAGGTGGCTCCACCGTCCTTTGTCTCGACGATGATTCCGAAGCTGCCGACCGCATAGCCGTGGTGCTCGTCCTTGAACCAGAGGCCCAGGAGCGGCTGCTGGGTGCCGTTCTCGAAGTCATGCCCGATCTCCGAGAGAACATACTTGGCGCCGGCGTCACCGGCCGCCGCGCGAGCGCTGTAGGCGGCCTTCAGCAGGACTTCGAGCCGCCGCCCGTCGAGCTGCTTGCGCCACGTCACGCCGCCGTCTGCGGTGTGCAGGATCACGCCGTCCTGGCCGCTGATCCAGCCTTGTTCGGGTGTCGCGAAATACACCGAGACGAGATCCGAGCTCACCGGCGCCGCGACCTGACGCCAGTGTTGGCCGATGTCGTCCGACAGCAGCACGGTGCCGCGCAGGCCGGCCGCGACGAAGCGCGAGCCCGCGCGTGCGACGGCGGTCATCGGTATCGATGCGGCGCGCGAGCTCGGGGTGGCCGGCGTGTCGATCGGGTCGGCGAACGGCACCTCTGCCGCAGCCGCCGCGCACGCGACGACGAGACCGCCACACCACATCGACAACCGACGCACCATGGTCACTCCGATTGCAGCCGCACGCCGAGGCCGTGCACGCGTGTGCCGTCCATGCGGTGCACGGCATGCGCCAGGCACTGGACCCGCTCAGCGTACACCGGCGCCCGCCATCGCGTCCGGCGAGAACCGGTTCGGCGAGATCGGATCGCGCTTGTGCCAGCCGGTCATGCCTTCGGCGATCCAGCCGGATACCGCGTAGTTGCCCTTCGAGTGGTCGTAGAAGACCTGGCTGTCGCAGCGCACCGCCTGCTGCTCCTGCGCGACGTACAACGGCCAGTACGACGAGCGATAGAGCTTGCCTGCCTGATCATAGGCGTTGTAGGCCGCGAAGCACCAGCTGTCCTCGTCGAAGAAGAAGTCGCGCTTGCTGTAGATGTGCCGCGCACCTTTCTTCAGCGTGGCCTCGACCACCCACACGCGGTGCAGTTCCCAGCGCATCGCGTCGGGGTTGACGAAGGACTTGCCCAGCAAGGTGTCGATCGGCGTCTGGAACGGCTTGTAGGCGTTGTAGGGGATGAACATCTCGCGCCGGCCAAGAAGGTGGAAATCGAAGCGGTCCATCCGGCCGTCGAAGCCCATGATCTCGTCGTACAGCTCGATGCCGCCCGCCGTGGCGGCCACCGTGTCGTACTTGAACTCGGGGGCGAGCCGCACGCGGCGCTGGCCGGGCGAATACGTCCAGGCGTTCTGCTCGGTGGTGTCCATGCGCAGCGGATTGAAGCGCATCTGGATTTCACCGGCCTTGGCCGGCGGCGCGGTGTTGGTGTTGATCAGCCGCAGGAAATATTCCGGGTCCTTCGCGTCCTGTTTCCAGTACGCGCGCTCGTAGTCGACCTGGGCCTTGTAGATGTTGGTCTTGTTGCCCGCACTGTCGACCAGCCACGTCCCATACGAGTCGGCCCGTTCGTAAGGCGCCGCGTAGCGCAGCTGCGCGTTCCACATCGCCTCCTTGCCCGACTTCGGAATCGGGAACGGAATCTGCGCGTGCGCGTCGACGATGCCGTCACCGTCGCCGACGAGCTTCGGCCTGGAGACGTTCTTGACCGTGTTCTCGCGGACCCACTGCGGCAGCAGCGCCGTGCGGTGGGTCGGATAGACATCGATGCGATAGCCCGGGTATTTCTTCAGCAGGTATTTCGTGCCGTCGTCGAGCTTGTCCGCGTACTTCTCCATGTTGGCCGCGGTGATCGAGAAGAGCGGCTTCTCGGCGGCGAACGGGTCGGTGTACGGAAAGCCTCCCTGCGGGTCGACGGGCTTGTACGGCTCGACCGGCTTCGTGATCGCCTTGGCCGCGTCGAAGGCCGGAATGCTGCCGTCTGCGTTGCCGGCCTTGATCGCGCCGATGTCCGTCAGCGTGGTGCCCAGCTCGGCCACTTCGGCCGCAGTCGGTGCAGCACACGTGGCCGCGGCGATCAGGGTCGAGGCCGCCAGCGCGATCAGTTGCTTCGAGAATTGCATGTCTGTCTCCGTCAATGTGTGTCTGAGTGCTGTCAGAACGAAGCCTTCAGGCTCAGGCCCAGCCATCCCCGGTCGTTTTGCCACCAAGTGCCCGAGCCGGTCAGTCCGCCGGCGGGCGTGGTCTCGCTTCTCGAATGGCCACCGGTGTAGGCCAGCTTGATCACGTACTTCTGGTACACGTCGGCCTGCAAGCCGATCTGGTAGAGGACCTGTCCGGCCGACATGTTGGCACTGTTGGCGTTGCCCGAGAGCCCGTACGACATGAAGATCGGCGCGCTGAGGTCCACGCCGGGGAATGCCTGCGGCCAGCGCGGCTGGAAGTTGGCCGAGATCACCCAGCCGCCGTCCTTGGTGATGCAGCCGTCGCTGGCGCCGCCTTGGCCGAATGCGCCTGCCGCATTGGAGCAGAACGGCGAGCCGACGACCTGGTACCCCGCGGGCGTGCCCACCGGGTTGCCGGTCGCTCCGGCGCCCATCGCATTGAGCCCCGGATCGAAGGTGACCCGCTGGATCTTGTTGTACGCGAGCTCGGCCGCGAGTTCGCCGCCGTCCCACAGCGCAGTGCGCGGCAGCAGCGTGATCGCGTTCACCAGGAATCCGACGGCGTCGCCGCGTGCCGGACGATCCGAGTCGAGCAGCGCCTGCACGCCCGACGCGGTCTTCAACGTGGTGTTCATCCGGTACGTCAGCTCGGCGCCGACGTTCACGTTGCCGAAGTTGCGCTCCAGGCTCAGGCCGATGAGCTTGGTCTTGTGGTCGTTGTAGCTCTGGCCGAGCGTCTGCCCGAAGTCGGGCGAATAGAAGGTGCCGGCGATCTTCTCGTAGAACTCGCGGTACGCGAGGCCGACGTTGGCCCCGCCCCACGAGTCGGGGCTGTACTTGACCATCAGGCCCCAGTCGCCGCCGCTCTTCTTCGGCTGGTGGATCGTCGGCGCCACGGCGGGGCCGTTGGGCCCGAAGAACGCGCCGAGAAAGTATTCGTAGTAGGTCGCCCCTTCGGGGAAGCGCGTCGGGCGCCACTCGAACGAGTACTGGCCGTAGACGGTCAGCGCGGGGTTGAGCGTGAGCGTGCCGGTCAACTGCGTCTGCGGCAGGAACAGCTCCTTGGTCTCCACGCCCGGGCTCACGGCGGCCTTCTGGTTGTCGAGCGCGCCCTGGCTGAAGGCGATCGACGACTGTGCAGACTGCGGGAACAGCGAGTTGCCCCAGTACACGTTGTGGCGGCCGAGCTTCAGCGACGTGGTCGTGCTGCCGATGTCGAAGCTCGTGAAGGCGAACGCATCCAGGATCTCTCCCGACGGGCCGTGAATGTAGCGATAGGTGTAGTTCGAATAGTCGCCGTTCTGGTAGAACGCGGCGACCACCGGCTCGAAGGCGTCGGGTGCCTTGATGTGCCGGCCATACGTGGAATCGGCCCAGGCCGCGGCGCTCACGCGCAGGCCCGAGCGCTCCTTGTAGACGAAGTCCAGCTCGGACAGCAGGTCGAGCCGGTTCAGGATCATGTCGCCCTTGTCGAACTGGTTGTCGCCGACGGCACTGAACACCGGCACGCCGGGGTTCGAGAACTTCATCCGGTCGTCGATGCCTTGCACCCGCCAGCCGGCGTTGTAGCGGACTTCATTGTCGAAGCGCAGCTTCGCGTCCGGATTGCCGGTGTCGATCTGGAAGGCCTGCGCCTGCATCGCGGCTGCCCAGCCGAGCGTCGCGACCAGCGCGGCGACGCATCGTTGGGAGTGGGGACGCAAAGCGCCCGGCGTACTGGAACGATTCACTTCGTCTCCTTCGTTTGGCGCGGCATTCCGCGTTGTCGGTGCGGCCGCAACGGCTCGCGTGCACGTGGTCTATATAGATAACTAGGTTAACCTTGAGAAAGATCAACGTCAACCGAAGTGCCTCGGGACAAACCCGAGTGGGCTTGGCAGTTTCAGCAAGCAGATGCCGCGCACGCGCCGCGCGACGCATGCACCTCGCCCACCGGACCGGACTCGTGCGCAGCTCACGCGAGCGATGTGTCCAGGTCTCCAAGCAGCGCAGCGCGCGGGTCGCTGAAGTCGCGGGTCGAGCCTGTCACGCGCCGCGCGCGCCGGACAACGCCTTCGCGGAACACATAGCAGGCGCCGGACACGTGGCCGGTGTCCGATGCCCGCTCCATCCGGTCCAGGTCAAAGAACCGGCTGCCCGCGACGAAGACCGCGCGCCGCAGCACGAGGACCGCCTCGAATCGGTCGCGCTCGATGAACCGGAGCTTGGCCCAGGGCATCATGTCGCCGAGGTCCTGGCCCGAGAACGGCGCCGGTTCGACGATCGTGTTGCGCCTGATCGTCCAGCGCAGCGCCTCGTGCCCGTCGACGCGCAGCACGGCGTCGCGCAGCGCGTCGGGCGCGTGGCAGGGCACTTCAGCGTCGTACTCGCGCGCCGCGATGCCGCGCGCCGCATGGGCCATCGCGAGACCGGCCAGGTCGAACAGGTGCGTGCACTGCTCGCGGCCGTTGCTGTGGCGGTAGACCTGCTGCGGGTCGGGCGACAGCTCCATGCCGATCAGCCGGTCGAGCATGCGCACGGCTTCGGCGCAGGCCGTCCAGGGTGTTCTCATCGCACGGCCTTCGATGGCGGTGACGCGCGCGCCGTCGTGGCGCAGCGTGACGCCGTAGCGGTGCGGGTCGTCTTCCATCTCCGCCCGTGCCGAGGTACCGCAGGTACCGATGCGAAGCCGGCGCCGATAGATGCCCGGGCGTTGATAGTGGTCCAGGGGGAAGTAGTCGATCGCCGCCTGGGTCATGGGTGCACCGTTCGCACTGCGTGCGATCCCGCCGAACAGGAATGAGCCCCATCGGGCAGCCGGGTGTGTCTCATTCGGCTCCCTCGGCCGCGCACCCCCACAGCGTGTCGGCGTCGCCCAGCCACTGGTCCAGGACCATCAGGCGCTTGAAGCAATGACCGACGACGTATTCGTCGGTCATGCCGATGCCGCCATGCAGCTGGATCGCCTGGGCGCCCACGAATCGCCCGCAGCGCCCGACGAGTGCCTTGGCGAGCATGAGTTCGCGACGACGTCGCGCGCGGTCGACTGCCGGGTCCTTCATGTGGAGCGAATGCAACGCGTGTTGCAGCATCGCGCGCGTCTGCTCGAGCGCGATCGCCATGTCGGCCAGCCGGTGGCGAAGCACCTGGAAGCCTGCAATGGCCATGCCGAACTGGCGGCGTTCGAGCAGGTAGTCGCGCGTGGTGTGCACGGCACGGTCCATCACGCCCAATGCTTCGGCGATGGATGCCACGATGGCGAGCGCGTGTGCATCGTCCAGCGCGGCGAATGCACCGGCAGGCCGTCCCAGGCGCGATCCGGCGTCGAGCGCGAGGCCGTCCAGACGCAGGTCGCAGGCCGTGCTGCCATCGATCAATCGGTAGTTGCAGCGCACAAGGCCTTCCGCGCCGCTCGGCACGAGAAAGAGCGAGATGCCGGCTTCGTCGTGATCGGCCCCGCCCTCTCGCGCGGATACGACAAAGGTGTCGGCATGCGGGCCGCCGGGCAGGAGGATCTTGCTGCCGGTCAACCGGAAGCCGTCTTGCGTGGGCTCGGCCCGCGTCGCCACCTGCGCCGGCCTGCCTGCTGCACCTGCTTCGTGATGGGCCAGGACGATGACACGCTCGCCGGCCACAACCTCGGGCAGCGTCTCGCGCGCCCGCGTGGCGTCTGCGTGGCGCAGCACCTGGGCAGCCAGGGTGGCCACGGCAGCCACCGGCTCCAGCACGAGCGCGCGACCCAATCCCTCGTGCAGCAGCGCCAGTTCCTCGGGACCACCGTCGATGCCTCCGAGCGCATCGGGCAGTGCGGTGCCGAGCCAGCCCATCGTGGCGAAGCGGCGCCACTGCGAGGGGTCGAATCCGCCGTTTCGCGCAATGGTGCGCCGGGTGTCGAAGGCGTACGTGTCGTCCAGGCAACGCTGCACGCTGTCGCGAAGCAGCGCCTGGTCTTCATTGAGTTCGAAATGCATCTCGGTGGTGTTGCTTCACGTCATGCGACAGACCCGTGGCACGCCATGGCCGCCAGCCTCAGGCCCCCAGCCAATGGCGCGCGATCAGGTTGCGCTGGATCTCGTTGCTGCCGCCGTAGATGGTGACGGCGCGGCGGTAGAGGAAGTCGGCCGTGATCCCCGGCGCCGCCACGGGCCCGGGCACGGCGTCGGGCGCCGCATCCTCCGGGTAGTCGACGACACCGCGCTCGCCGAGGGCCTGGACCAGCATCGCCCCCGTCTTCTGCTGCAGTTCGGACCCCAGCACATGCAGGATCGAACCCGCCGGCCATGCAACGGCGCGGTCGCTGCCCTGCTCGTCGAGCGCACGCAGCGTCAGCATTTCCAGCGCCCGCAACTCGGCTTCCACCTCGGCCACGCGGCGTGAGAACGCCGCATCGAAAGGCTGCGTCGCGGCCAGTGCCTTCAGCCGCGCCAGCATGCGCTTGTTGCGCGGCACCTCGGCGCTGAAGGCGCGTTCATTGTCGAGCAGGAACTTGGCGCAGCTCCAGCCCTGCCCCTCCTCGCCCACGCGCTGGGTCACCGGCACGCGCACATCGTCGAAGAACACCTCGTTCAGGCTGTGCGCGCCATCGATCGACACGATGGGACGCATCGTGATGCCCGGCGAGCGCGCGTCGATCAACAGGAAGCTGATGCCGCGCTGCGGCTTCGCCTGCGGGTCCGTGCGCACGAGGCAGAACAGCCAGTCGGCATAGTGGCCCTCGGTGGTCCAGGTCTTCTGCCCGTTGACGACGTAATGCTCGCCCTCGCCGTCATGCGCGAGCACGGCGCGCGTCTTCAGCGACGCCAGGTCCGAGCCCGCATTGGGCTCCGAGAAGCCCTGACCCCAGAACGTCTCGCCGCGCAGAATGGGCGGCAGGTGGCGTGCGATCTGCTCGGCGTTGCCGAATGTGTAGATCACGGGAGCGACGAGCATGAACGCCGAGGTGCAGGTCGGCGGCGCGCCGGCCACCGCGCATTCCTCCTCGAAGAGATGCCGCTGCAGCGGCGTCCAGCCCGTGCCGCCGTGCTCGCGCGGCCAATGCGGCGCCGACCAGCCGCGGGCATGCAGGATGCGCGTCCAGGCCACCATGTCGTCCTTGTGCGCGTGGTAGCCGCGCAGCGTGCGCGCGGCCATGTCCGCCGGCAGGTGCTCGCGCAGGAACGCTCGCACTTCGGCACGAAAGGCTTCGGCATCACGGTCAGGTGCGAAATTCATGCTGGCCTCCATCGAGCCAGGGGCCGGGAGGTCGAATGCCTGCACGGTTGCCCATGCAGGGAGGCGAACGAGCGCGTTCATGCCGCTTCCACGAACCCGCCGGCACGCGCGACCGCCGCAAGGTGATGTTCGCTGCCGCCGAATTCCGTCTCGAGCAGCGTCAGGCGCTTGAGCACATGACCCACTGCGCACTCGTCGGTGACGCCGATGCCGCCGTGCAGTTGCACCGCCTGCTGGCCGACGAAGCGTGCGGCCCGGCCGACCTGAACCTTCACTGCAGACAATGCCTTGGCGCGTTCGACGGCATCCGGCTCGCCGAGCATCAGCGCGGCATACATCGCCATGCTGCGCGACTGTTCCAGCGCCATCAGCATCTCCGCCGCGCGGTGCTGCAGGGCCTGCTGGCGCGCCAAGGGGGCGCCGAACTGCACGCGGGTCTTCAGGTGTTCCACGGTCAGATCCAGCGCGAGTTCCATCGCGCCGACCGCCTCGGCAGCGAGCGCCGCGATGCCCGCCTGCACGATGCCGTCGATCAGTGCCGCAGCGGCCGCGCCTTCGGCGATCAGCGAGTCCGCCGCGACGTGCGCACATTGCAGGTCGATGTCCGCGGCGCGCCGGCCGTCGTGCGTTCGCCAGCCGTCTCGCGTGATGCCGGCGCTTCGCGCGTCGACGAGGAACAGCGCAAGGCCCAGTGGCTCGCTCGCCGCGGTGTCGATCTGGGCGCTGAGCAGCAGTGCGTCGGCGCTGTCGCCATGCAACACGGCGCGCTTCGATCCGGTGATCGCCCAACCGCCACCTTCGCGGCGCGCCCGGCAGGCCACGCCTATGTGCGGCCCGGTTTGCGGGTCCGCTTGCTGGCAGGCGTGCGGCCCCTCGTCGTGCGCCCAGGCCAGCACGCGATCGCCCGCGGCGATGGCCGGCACCCAGCGCGCGCGCTGCGCCGCGCTGGCACCGCGCAATGCGGCGGCGCCCAACACCATCGTCGGCAGGAAAGGCTCGACCGGCATCGCGCGGCCCAGCACCTGCATCGCGAGCATCACCTCCACCGCGCCGCCGCCCAGCCCGCCCTCCGCGTCGGGATAGGCCAGTGCGAGCAGGCCGATGCCGGCCGCCTTGGCCCAGAGCGCGCGACTGAAGCCGTCGGGCTCGGCCGCATAGGCACGGCGATGCTCGAAGCGATAGTCGCGCTGCACCAGCCGCAGCACGGCGTCGCGCAGCATCGTCTGGTCTTCGTCGAACGAGAAATCCATCGTCACAGCCCCAGCACGTTCTTCGCGAGGATGTTCTTCTGCACTTCGTTGCTGCCTCCGTAGATCGATGCCGCGCGCAGGTTGAAGTAGGTGGCGGCGATCATGGTGTCGGCATCGGCCGTGTCGTCGAACTCGCCCGCCGCGCGCCACGCGCGCGTGCCCCCGGCCTGAAGCAGCAGCTCGCTGGCCGACTGGCGCAATTCGGTGCCCTTGACCTTGAGGATGGAAGCCCTCGCGTCGGGTCCATTTCCGGCTTCGCGCATCGCGTCGAGCAGGCGCAGCTGCGTGATCTCCAGCGCCTTGAGCTCGATCTCGATGTCGGCGGCGCGTTCGCGAAAGCGTGCGTCGTCGGCCAGCGTGCCGTGCTCGCCGGGCACCTCGGCCGCCAGTGCCTTGGCACGCGCAATGAGGCGCTTGGTCATGCCGATGCGCGCAATGCCGGTGCGTTCGTGGCCGAGCAGGAACTTGGTGATCTGCCAGCCGCGGTTCTCCTCGCCGACGCGCAGCGACACGGGCACACGCACGTCATCGAGGAAGACTTCGTTGACTTCGTGGCGGCCGTCGATCGTGATGATGGGCCGCACCGTGACGCCGGGCGAGCGCATGTCGATCAGCACCATCGAGATGCCTGCCTGCGGCCTGGAAGCGGTATCCGTGCGCACGAGCGTGAACATCCAGTCGGCATGGTGCGCCATGCCCTGCCAGATCTTCTGCCCGCTGACGATGTAGTCGTCGCCGTCGCGTATCGCGCGTGTCTTCAACGCGGCGAGGTCCGAGCCGGCGCCGGGTTCGGAAAAGCCTTGCGCCCACCAGTCGTCCAGGTTGGCGATGCGCGGCAGAAAGCGCTGCTGCTGCTCGGCCGTGCCGAAGGCGATGAGGACCGGCCCGATCATGTTGACGTTGAACGACAGCGGCTCGGGTGCCGGTGCGCGGTGCAGTTCGTCGAGGAAGATGTAGCGCTGCACGGCGCTCCAGCCCGGCCCGCCGTGCTCGGCGGGCCAGCTCGGCGTGGCCCAGCAGCGTGCGTTGAGCCTGCGCTGCCAGTCGACGATCTCTGCCTTGGCGAGTGAGCGATGCTCGGCGAGCTTGCGCCGCACCAGTGGGTCGAGTTCCGCGTCGATGAAGGCGCGCACTTCGGCGCGGAAGGCGCGGTCGGAGTCGGTGAAGCGAAGGTCCATGTCATCGGCTCCCGGTTGCTCCAGGCGCTTTCATTGCGAATGCACCCCCCGCTCGGCCCCCAGCACGCGCGGTTCAGGCAACCCGAGCTTGCGGCAACGCGAGCGGTAGACCTTGAGCACCAGGCCGGCGTCGAGCACCAGGGTCACGTTCCCCTGAGCGTCGAGGTTGAGGTTGGGTCCGCGGATCGCGAACCACACGTCCGTGACCCCGGTATTCGTTGCCGGCACGTGCAGCGTGTGCGTGGAGCCGGCCGGCTCGTAGAGATAGGAACCCGCGCGGTTCACGGCCTCGTATTCGAGGTAGCGCCACGCGCCGCAGAGCGTGAAGGCGTAGACCTCGCCGCAGTGCTTGTGCGTGGGCAGCGTCGCGCCGGGCTGCATGCGCATGCGCACCACCCACAGGCCGGTGGGGATGTCCACCTGGATCACCTGCATCTCGACGCCGGGTTCGAACTCGACGAAAGGCAGTTCCTTTTCCCCGCGATGCAGCGCTTCGGGCACGCCTTCGGTCGGAAAGCGGAAGGTGGGCTGCGGCACGGCAGGTTGCTGCACGGTGGGTTGCGGCACGGCGGGTTGCGGCACGGTGGGTTGCGGCACGGTGGGTGAAAGTGTGGTCATCGCGGTCTCGTCGTTGGATTCAGATGACGCGGCGCGCGGCGAGCGCATCCAGGTCGGCATCGGTGAAGCCCAGCCGCTCGCGCAGCACCTCTCGGGTGTGCTGGCCAAGGGTGGGCGGTGCGGGATAGTCGGTCACGGGCGTGGCCGTGAGCCGCAAGGGGCTGGCCAGCAGCTTCAGCGAACCGGCCTGCGGATGTTCGGTGTTCACGAGCAGGCCGCGGTGACGCACCTGCGGGTTCTCGAACACCTGCGGCAGTTCGTTCACCGGGCCGGCAGGCACGTCCGCCGCGTCGAGCAGTGCGAGCCAGTGCGCGACCGGATGCTCGCGAAGGCGCGCGCCCAGCAGCGTCGAGCAGTGCGTCGCGGTGGACGACACGCCCGCCGGGATGGTCGAAGCGCGGGTCGCTGGCCCATGCAGGACGACCCAGCGCCGCGCACAGCGCCACGAACTGCCTGTCGTTGCCCGCGACGATGAAGATCATGCCGTCGCTGCAGCCGAAGGCCTGCGAAGGCACGCCGCCGAAGCCGCCGTTGCCGCGACGCTGCGGCACTTCGCCCGAGACCAGGTAGTTCATCGCGAAGTGCGACAAGGCCGCCACACCGCAGTCGAGCAGCGCCATGTCGATGCACTGGCCCTCGCCCGAGACCTGGTCGCGGTGGTGCAGCGCGGCGAGGATCGCGATGACCGCGTTCTGGCCTGTGAGGATGTCCACCATGCTGATGCCGATCTTCATCGGCTCATCGGCGTGGCCGTTGGCGCACATCACGCCGCCCATCGCCTGGAACACGCCGTCGTAGCCCGGCCGCTGCGCGTAGGGGCCGTCCTGCCCGAAGCCGGTGATCGAGCAGTACACGAGCCGCGGGTTCGACGCGCGCAGGGATGCGGCGTCGAGCCCGTACTTCGCCAGCGTGCCGACGCGGAAGTTCTCCAGCACGACGTCGCTCTGCGACGCCAGCCGCCGGATGATGTCCTGCCCTTCGGCGGTGGCATGGTCCACCGTCACCGACTTCTTGCCGCGGTTGCACGCGAGGAAGAAGGCGGCGGTGCCGGTGCTCCGCCCGTCGCGGTCCTCGAGGAAGGGCGGGCCGTAGCTGCGGGCCTCGTCGCCGGTGCCCGGGCGCTCGATCTTCACCACGTCGGCACCCAGGTCGGCCAGCGTCTGCGCCGCCAGCGGGGCGGCCAGCACGCGGCTGAGATCCAGCACGCGGATGCCCGACAGTGCACCCATCACACGCCCCGGAACACCGGCTTGCGCTTCTCGGCGAAGGCGCGGATGCCTTCGCGATAGTCGGCGCTGGCGTAGCAGGCCTGGAACAGCGCCTCGGACAGTTCCAGCTCGCGGTCGGCCGGGTCGCGCACGATCTGCGCGATCGCATGCTTGACCTGCTTGAGCGTGAGCGGCGCGCCGGCCGCGATCCTGTCGGCGAGCTTTGCGATCGCGTCCATGAAGCCCTCTTCCGGGCAGCACCTGGCCGACCAGCCCCTTCATCAGCGCCTGCTGCGCATCGAAGGTCGTGCCGCCGATCAGCAATTCCTTGGTGGCCGCCGGGCCGATGAGGTCGGTCACGCGCCGCAGGCTCTTGTACCGGTAGCCGATGCCGTAGCGCATCGCCGGCTGCGCGAAGGTCGACTTCGGCGTGGCGATGCGCAGGTCGCAGCAGGTGGCCACCGAGATGCCGCCGCCGATGCAGAAGCCGTCGATGGCGGCGATCGTCGCCTTGCCGGAGTTGTAGAGCGCGAAAAGTCCGCGTTCGCCGGTTCGCGCATAGTGCTCGGCGCTGTCCTCGCCCATGCGCTCTTCCTCGTACTTCGAGACGTCGGCGCCGGCCACGAAGGCCTTGCCGCCGGCGCCCGACAGCACGATCACGCGCACCTCGGGGTCGGCCTCGAAGCGCTCGACCGCATCGCCCATGCCCTGCCACATCTCCAGCGAGATGGCGTTGAGCCGGTCGGGGTTGTTGAAGACGATGTGGGCAACGGCGCCTTCGCGGCGCGTGAGAATCTTGTCGGTCATGGTCATGTCCCGGTGAAGACGGCAGAGCGTTTGTCGAAGAAGGCGTCGAGCGCCTCGCGGTGGTCGGCGGTTTCATGCGCCAGGGCCTGGAACGCGGCCGAGAGTTGCAGCACCTCGCCCAGGCGCGCGTGCTGTGCTTCTCGCAACAGGCGCTTGACCAGGCGAAGGGTCTGCGGCGGATTGGCGGCGATGCGCCCGGCCAGTGCCTGCGCCTCGGCGAGCACCTGTTCGGCGGGAACCACGCGCGAGACCAGGCCGCAGGCCAGCGCCTCTTCGGCCAGGATGGGCTCGCCGGTGAACATCATCTCGGCCGCCTTCGACCAGCCCACCGCGCGCGGCAGCAGCCAGGCGCCGCCGTCGCCCGGCACGATGCCCACCTTGACGAAGCTCGACGCCAGCTTGGCGCCGGCCGCGGCGATCCGGATGTCGCACATGCAGGCGAGGTCCAGGCCGGCTCCGATGGCCGGCCCGTTGATGGCGGCAACGATCGGCACTTCGCATTGCCAAAGCACCTCGGGAATGCGTTGGATGCCCGCCCGGTAGTTGTTGCGGGTGGCCAGCGGCGACTCGAGCGGCCCGATGCCGCGGCGCTCGCGCATCGCGGCGAGGTCGCCGCCGGCGCAGAACGCGCTGCCCGCGCCGGTGAGCACCAGCGCGGCCACGCCCGGATCGGCGGCCGCGCGCTCGACCGCGGCGACGAGTTCGGCGCAGTCGTCGTGGCTTCCGATGGCGTTGCGCAGCGCGGGGCGGTCCAGCGTCAGCGTGACGACGCGACCCGTTTGCTCGGTGCGGATGTAAGGGCTGCTCATGCGACGGTGCGGTGCTTGGGGTGCATTGGCATCGGGATCTTCCCGAGGTATCTGTCAAGGTTAACCTAGTTTACTATGTCGAGACCGACACGCACAATCCACCGCGACATGCAGACAAACCCGATGACCCCTACGGTCCACAGCCGCATCGACGAGCGCGAAGGAGCGCCTGTTGCGGTGTTGACCATCGACAACCCACCCGTGAACGCCATGAGCATGGCCGTGCGGCGCGAGTTGCTTGCCGCCGTGCAGGCCGCAGTCGCAGACCCGGCCGTCAGGCGCCATCGTGCTGATCGGCGAAGACGGCAAGTTCATTCCCGGGGCGGACATCCGCGAGTTCGGCAAGCCGATCACCGGCCCGAGCGGGCGCGACGTGATCGCCGCGATCGAGGCGGCCACGAAGCCGGTCGTCGCCGCGCTCGGGGGCCATGCGCTGGGCGGCGGACTGGAGATCGCCCTCGGCTGCCACTTTCGGCGTCGCGACGCCCGACTGCAAGCTCGGCCTGCCGGAGGTGAACATCGGCCTGCTGCCCGGCGCGGGCGGCACGCAGCGCCTGCCGCGGCTGGTCGGCCCGGCGCGGGCGCTCGAACTGATCACGAGCGGCAAGCCGATGTCGGCGCAGGAAGCCCTGGCCGACGGCGTGGTCGACGAACTGGTGACCGGCCCGCTCCTCGAGAGCGCCCTCGCCTTCGCGCGGCGCGATGCTCGCCGAGGCCCGTCCGCTCGCGCGTGTGAGCGAACGCGACGAGCGAATCGCCGGCACCGACCCGGCGCTGTTCGCCGACTTCCGAGCCCGCCACGAGAAGAAGTGGCGCGGCCTGATCGCCCAGCAGCGCATCGTCGACTGCATCGAGGCCGCCTGCACGAGGCCATTCGCGCAAGCCTATGCGATCGAGCTGGCCGCCTTCGACGAATGCAAGGCCAGCCCGCAGCGTGCGGCGCTGATCCACGTCTTCAACGCCGAGCGAGAGGCGGCGCGCATTCCCGGGCTGTCCGCCGACCTGAAGCCGCAGCCGATCCGTTCAGCGCGCGGTGGTGGGCGCCGGCACGATGGGCGGCGGCATCGCGATGTGCTTTGCCAACGCCGGCATTCCGGTCTGGCTGCTCGACGCCACCCCCGAGGCGCTGTCGCGCGGCCGCGCGCTGATCGAGAAGAACTACGCCACGTCGGTGTCGCGCGGCAGCCTCACGAAAGACCGTGTCGACCGTGCGCTCGCATTGATCACCGGCACGCTCGAATACGCCGACATCGCGGACGCCGACATCGTGGTCGAAGCCGCCTTCGAGGACATGGCGGTCAAGCAGGACGTGTTCCGCAAGCTCGACGCGGTCATGAAGCCGGATGCCGTGCTGGCCACCAACACCTCCACGCTCGACATCGACCCCATCGCGGCCGTGACCGCCCGGGCGGGCCAGGTGATCGGCGCGCATTTCTTCAGCCCCGCCAACGTGATGAAGCTGCTGGAGGTCGTGCGCGCCGCCCGAACCTCGGACCAGACCATCGTCACGACGATGGCCCTGGCCAGGCGGATCGGCAAGACCGCCGTGCTCGCCGGCAATGCCGACGGCTTCATCGGCAACCGCATCCTTGCCGTGTACGGCCGCGAATGCGACTTCCTGCTGGAGGAAGGGGCGACGCCGTGGCAGGTGGACCGCGCATTGCAGGGCTTCGGCTTCCCGATGGGGCTGTACCTGATGCGCGACATGGCCGGCCTGGACGTGGGCTGGCGCATCCGCAAGTACCGCGAGCAGTTCCGCGACCCGTCGCTTCGCTATTCGCCGATCGCCGACCGCCTGTGCGAGATGGGTCGCTTCGGCCAGAAGACGGGCGCCGGCTATTACCGGTACGAGGGTCGCAGCGGCAGCCCCGACCCTGCGGTCGAGGCGCTGATCGAGCAGGTGTCGCGCGACCTGAAGATCGAGCGCCGCGCCGTTCAGGACGACGAGATCGTCACCCGCGTGCTCACCGCGATGGCCAACGAGGGACTGAAGATCGTCGGCGAAGGCATTGCCTTGCGCGAGGGTGACATCGACACGGCCTACGTTCACGGCTACGGCTTCCCGCGCCACCAGGGCGGACCGATGTACTGGGCCGCGCAGCGCGGCTGGGCCGAGATCCGCGACACGGTGAGCCGGCTGCATGCCACGCAGGGTGTGCTGTGGGCGCCCGCGCCGCGCCTGACCGAGCTGGCGCTCCAGGCGCAGGCGCTCGAGCCCGTCTGAGCATCCTATGGAGCACACCGGATACACGCAGCTGCGCATCGAGCGCCAGGGCGCCGTGCTTCGCGTGGCGCTGAACGCGCCCGACAAGCTCAACGCGATCGATTTCGCGATGGAAGGCGAACTGCTGCGCCTCTTCCAGGACCTGCGCCGCGACACCGCGACCGCGGTGGTGGTGCTGACCGGCGAGGGACGCGCCTTCAGCGCCGGCGGCGACCTGCAGCACAACCTGCGCCTGCTCGGCGACCTGCCGATGATCAAGCAGGAATTCGACCTCGCGCGCCGCTTCGTCAATGGCCTGCTCGACGTCGAGCAGCCGATCATCGCCCGCATCCACGGCGACGCCATCGGTCTGGGCGCCACGCTCGCGTTGCTGTGCGACCTCACGGTGATGGCCGAGGAGGCGCGCATCGGCGACCCGCACGTGCGCGTGGGCCTGGTGGCCGGCGATGGCGGCGCGCTCGCGTGGCCGCTGCTCGTGGGCTACGCGCGCGCCAAGCGCTACCTGCTGGGCGGCGAGCTGCTCGGCGCGCAAGAGGCCCAGCAGATCGGCCTCGTGACATTCTGCGTGCCGGCGGCCGAGATCGACGCCACGGTGGACCGTTGGGCCCGCCGCTTCGGCGAGGGCGCGCGCAATGCCCTGCAGTGGACCAAGGCCACGATCAACCTGGGGCTGAAGGCGCACGCCGCCCAGGTGCTCGACGCCGGGCTGGCGTACGAGATGGTCTCGCTGCAGACCACCGACCATCGGGAAGCCATCGAGGCATTCCTGGCCAAACGAGCGCCACAATTCACAGGACGATGAATCACGCCCCCGCCACCCTCCTGCCGCCGAGCGACCAGCGTTACTTCGACCCGGTCGAGACACTGCCGCGGCCCGAATTGCTCGCGCTGCAACAGCAGCGCCTGCTGTCGATGGCGACCTATGCGTACGACCGCTCGGCGTTCATACGCCACCACTGGCAGGCCGCGGGCCTCAGGCCGCAGGACATCACGTGCACGGCCGACTTCTGCGCCCGTGCCCCGCTGATGGACAAGGACCAGATGCGCGACTGGCGCGACCGCCACGACGACCCGTTCTGCGGCCTGTTGTGCACCGGGCCGGACGAGATCAGCTTCATGGGATCGAGCTCGGGCACCACCGGCGACCCGACGATCTTCAGCTACCGCTGGGGTGCGCGCGACGGCAACTTGCCTGCCGGCCCCGGCCTTCCCGGCGACGGGCCCGCCAGCTACTGGGGCGGCACGCTGCGCGACTGGTGGGAGATCGGCCTGCGTCCGGGCGAATACGGCATCTACTTCGGCCTGCGCATGCGCGGGCCCATGTTCAGGCTGCTGCAGCAACTGGGCGTGACGCCGGTGATGCTGGGCTACGGGCCGGGCGACCTGGCGCAGTTCTGCGAGCTGTCGCGCCGCCTGCGGCCGACCGTGTTCTACGCGATGACGGCCTTCCTCGGCGCCGGCCTGCAGGAGCTGGAGCGCACGCAGGGCATCGACATGCGCGACGTGTTCGCCAGCTACAAGGGCATCCTGTTCGCCGGCGAGCCGGTGGGCCCGAAGATGCGCCGCACCTTCGAGCGCTGGGGGCTGGCGGACAAGATATTCAACCAGACCAGTTTCGGCGACCTCGGCCATGCACACGACTGCCGCGAGCACGACGGCTGCCATGCCTGGGAGGACATCGGCGTGGCAGAGATCATCGATCCGGCCACCGCCCGGCCGATCCCGGGCGACGGCCGCGGCGAGCTGGTGTGCACGTCGCTCGTCAATCCGCTGGACCCGCTGCTGCGCTATCGCGGCGGCGACATCGTCGACATGAAGCGCGGCCGCTGCGAATGCGGCCGAACCCATGCGCGGTTCACGCCGGTGGGTCGCAGCGCCGACGAGATGCTGGTCCAGGGGCGCTCGGTGCTGCCGATGGACGTGTGGGGCGCGATCGAGGACGTGCCCGCCACCGAGCACGGCCTCTTTCAGATCGTGCGACCGCGGCGCGAGGTGGACACACTGAAGATCCGCGTCGGCTACGCCGGCTCTCCCGACCTGGCTGCCGTGCGCGACGCGCTCGTCGATTCGGTCGAGGCCGCGGTGGGCCTGCGCGCCGAGATCGAGCTGGTGCCCGAAGAGGCGATCATGCTGTCGGGCTCGCGGCACAAGATTCCGCGCACGGTGAAGTCATGACGCGCCAAATGACCACGGACCATCTCATGACGCCGGCACAAGCCGGTCCCGTTGCATGCGTGGATGCCGTGCCCGGTGACGAGAGTCTCGCCGAGGCCGACGGCAGGGCGCCGGGGGAACTGGCCTCACGCTGGGCCGTGTGCCTGCTTCGCCTGCCAGGCGCCACGCACACCTATACGGTGAGCCTGCGGGACATCGAAGCCGACACGGCCTGGGCGCGGCACGTCTTCGCAGCGCATGGGCCTGCGGCCCGGCCAGCCGGTCCACCTGATCGGCGCGGGCTTCGACAACGCCATCCTCTGGCCCTACGAGAACGCCCTGATCGGCATGGGCGTGCCATTCGGCGTCGCCGAACCGGTGGCGATCGACGCGCCCCGCACCGACATGTTCGTGCGCCGGTTTCGCATGCAGGCGGTGATCGGGCTCACCGGCGAACTGGTCGATGCACTCGTCTCGCTCGGGCGCGACCTGCGCGCCCTGCTCGGCCAGTCGACTCTCGTCGCGCTGCCCGATGCCGCGTCGACACTGCGCAGCGCCGGCCTCGCGCCCTGGACGCTGCTGCCGCTCGGGCCGTTGTGGGCCTTCGAGCCGCCCGAGGGCGGCGGCGCGGAATACGACCGTTCTGAATGGCGGGTCGAGTCGATCGACGGCGAACTGGCTCGTCAGCAGCGTGGGGCCGCGGGCCACCCCGCTCGTGCGCCTGGCCACCGGCGTCCGCGGCCACGTCGAACCCGGCCCGCAGGGCCGCGTGGTGCTCGCGTCATGAATCGCGCACTGCATTCGATGACACTCGGCGAGATTCTCGAGGAGCACCGCCGCGCACGGCCGCAGCAGCTGGCCGTCGTGGGCGAGGGGCAGCGGCTGACGTATCCGATGCTGGCCGACCGCGTGCTGCGCCTGGCCAACGCGCTGGAACAGGCGGGCGTGCGCCGCGGCGAGCGCGTGCTGTGGCTGGCGCAGAACCATCCGGGCGTGCTCGAGGGCATCATCGCCTGCGGGCAACTGGGCGCGATGTTCTGCCCCGTCAACTGGCGCCAGAGTCGCCGAGGAGCTGGCCTTCGTCATCGACGACCTGGAACCGCGCGCTCGTCGTGTGGCAGGACGCCGAGATCGGCGATGCCGTGCGGGCCGCGCGCGACCGCTGCGGCCATCGCGCAGCGCGCTGGTTGCCGCTGGACGGACCGGACGGATGGGACGACTTCATCGCCGCCGCGCCGAGCGCGGCTCGAGCGCTCGCACGACGGACATGGATGACCCGGTGCTGGTGATCTACACGGCGGCCTTCGGAGGGCGGCCCAACGGCGCGATGCTGAGCCAGCGCGCGATCGCCTGGCAGGACCTGGCGCTGATCGACATCCAGGATCTGGGCAGCGATACGCGCTTCCTGAACTCCGGCCCGCTGTTCCACGTCGGCACGCTGATGGTGACGCTGGCGGTCTTCCACATCGGCGGCACCAACGTATTCATCCGCCGCAGCGACACCGAGGCGATCGCGCAGAGCGATCCACGACGAGCGCTGCACCTATGCCTTCCTGATGCAGAGCACCTGCGCCGAGCTGGCGGCGCTGAACCGCGACGGACGCTTCGACTTCAGCTGCCTGCGCTCGGCCAGCGTGAGCCCCGAATGGGACGCGATGGTGCAGGTGCAGGACGCGCGCAACCTGTTCGGCTACGGCCAGACCGAGGTGATGGGCCCGGTGGCCTGGAGCTACTACGGCTGGGGCCGCAACCTGGGCCGCAACGGCCGCAGCGGGCCGGTGGCGCAGGTCCGCATCCTCGACGACGGGAGGTCGCGAACTGCCGGCGGGCGATGTCGGCGAGATCTGCGTGCGCGGGCCCACGGTGATGAACGGCTACTGGCGCCGTCCCGCAGCTGAACGGCGCAGCGCCAGCAGCGATGGCTGGCACCGCACCCACGACCTCGGCCGGCGCGAAGCGGACGGCTCGCTCACCTTCGTCGGCCCCAAGGTGCAGATGATCAAGAGCGGTGCCGAGAACATCTACCCGGCCGAGGTCGAAGGGTGCCTGCGCCAGCACCCGGCCGTGGCCGACGCCGGCGTGATCGGCGTGCCCGACGCGACCTGGGTGCAAAGCGTCAAGGCCATCGTGGTGCTCAAGCCCGGCGCGCGACGCCGACCGAGCAGTCCCTGATCGAGCATTGCCGCGAGCGCATCGCCTCGTACAAGAAGCCGCGCCACGTCGTCTTCGTCGAACGAGCTGCCGCGCACGCGCGCAAGGCGCCGTCGACTACGCCGCGCTCGACGCTGCGCACGGCGGCGGCGGCTATCCCGGCGGCGCCACGCGAGGCGCCTGACTGCCATGCGCACGACACGCCCGCAGCGCCACGATCGTCGGCATTCACCAGACGCGCCAGGCACGCCACCTGCTGGGCCGTACCTCGCAGGACCTGGTGATCGAAGCCGTCAAGGGCGCCATCGCCGATGCGGGACTGCACGCCGCGCGATGTGGACGGCGCCGCCATCGATTGGCCCGGTCCCGGCGGCGCGCCGCGCGACGCCGAGAACTGGGCGATGTACCTGAAGCAGCCGCTGTCCTGGTGCGTCAGCCACCACCTGCTGACCGCCGGCGTGCGCGGCGTGCTCGAGGCGGCTGCCGCGGTGGAGGCCGGGCTGTGCGAGATCGCGGTGGTGGGCAGCGGCCGCGCCGGGCCTTTCTCGGCCGACGGCGCGGCGCCGGGCGCGAACATGAGCATGGAGTTCGCCGAGCCCTTCGGCAGTTCCGTGATGGCGCAGTTCGCACTCGTGGCGACACGCCACATGCACGAGTTCGGCACCACGCCCGAGCAGATCGCGCACGTGTCGGCGACGATCCGCAACCACGGCCATGTCAACCCCGAGGCGGTGATGTTCGGCGCCGGGCCCTACACCGCGCCGACGTGCTGGCCTCGCCGCTGCATCGCCACGCCGTTTCACCGGCTCGACTGCTGCCTGGTCAACGAAGGGGGCGCCGCCATCGTCATCACCACCGCCGAGCGCGCGCGCGACCTGCCGGCGCACCCGGTGCCCATCCTCGGCGGCGCGATGGAATTCTTCCAGGGCAACTACGCCAATCCGCCGCTGTACCGCCAGCTGCGCACCTGGGGCGCGACGCGGCCGCGCGCACCTTCGGCCGTGCCGGCGTGACGGCGCAGCGACATGGACGTCTTCTCGCTCTACGACCCCGTGAGCTTCGAGGTGCTGCGCCAGTTCGAGATGCTGGGCCTGTGCGCGCGAAGGCGAAGGCGGCGCCTTCTGCGCCGGCGAGCGCCTCACCTTGCAGGGCAGCTGCCCGACCAACCTCGACGGCGGCATGCTGGCCGGCAGCTGGACGGGCACTGCGCAGCTCACGCTGAAGGTGATCGAGGCCGTGCGCCAGCTGCGGCGCGTGAACGGCCCGCGCCAGGTGCCCGACGCCGAACTCGCGCTCGCCACGAACGCCGGCAGCGGCGCGCAGCATGTCGAGATGATCCTGCTCGGGCGCGGATGACATCGATGACGCAAAGCGACTTCACTCTCGCCCCCGGCGTGATGCCCACGCCCACGCTGCCGGCCGTCAGCGATTTGACGCGACCGTTCTGGCATGCCGCGTCCGAGGGCCGCCTCCTTCTGCCGCGCTGCCGGGCCTGCGGTCGGCATTTCTTCCGGCCCGAGGTTGCCTGCACCCACTGCTTCGCGACCGATTGGCAATGGGTCGAAGCCAGCGGCCGCGGCACGCTGTACAGCTACACCATCGTGCACCGCGCGCCGGCGCCGGGCTTCGTCGTGCCGCTGGTGCTGGCCGTGGTCGAGCTCGACGAAGGGCCGGTCATGTTCAGCAACCTCGTGGACTGCCGCGACACCGACATCCGCATCGGCATGGCGCTTCGCGTCCGCTTCGAGCAGGTGGCGCACGCGGTGCACTTGCCGCGATTCGTGCCGGCGCAGGGCCAAGGAGATCCGAGCCCGACGTGATCAAGGCTTTGCCGCTGTCAGCGCAGCGACTGCCGACCGCTACTTGCCCCGACCAGGCTTGGTGGCGGACTTCGGCGGCGGTTTCGGCTGAACGTCATCCGGCTTCTTGTAGTCGCCGACCACGCCCTTCAAGGGGCAGATCGAGAGTGCGGGACATTTCTGGCAACCGACGGCCAAGGCGATGGGGCATAGCGTCATGCGAACCTCCTTCGCGCCCAGCCGGCTGGCAAGAGAACCGGGTCGACGCGCGACCAATGTACACCTCGGCGAGGCCCACGGGCGCTGATCGGAGCATCAGCGTGCGCGCACCTCAGCGTCTCGATCATGACAACGCGCCTGTCGGAGCGGTTTGATTCGCTCGCACGCGGGCCTCTTTGCGCATCCTGTCGATCGCTTCAGATGTCGAGCAAGGGTAGAAATCCCGCATGCGCCAGCGGTGCCACGCGCTGCAGGTAGTCGTGCGGGAAGCCCCGCTCCACGGGACCCAGCGCATCGAGCTTGTCGAGCACCGCGGGCTCCAGCCGGAAACCCAGGCAGGCGAGGTTGTCCTCGAGTTGCGCCGCGGTGCGTACGCCCAGCAGCGGCACGACGCCGGGCTGGGCGCGCAACCAGTTCAGCGCCACCTGCGCCGGCGGCCGGCCCAGCTCCGCGGCCACCACCCCGAGACCCTGCGCCACCGCCGTGCTGCGCGCGTCCAGCTGACGCATCGGCACCTTCTGGAGCCGCGCACCCTCGCCTGCGCCGGTGTTGCCGTACTTGCCGCTCAGGATGCCGCTGGCCAGCGGCGACCATGCGGCCACACCGAGACCCATGGCGCGCGCCATCGGAAGCAATTCGCGCTCGGCCGTCCGCTCGATCAGGTTGTATTCGACCTGCAGGCCGATGAAGGCGGACCAGCCGCGCAACTCGGCCAACGTGTTCGAACGCGCCACCACCCAGGCGGGCGTGTTGCATGCGCCGACATGCAGCACCTTGCCCTCGCGCACGAGGTCGTCCAGTGCACGCATCACCTCGTCCACCGGGGTGAGGCCGTCCCAGCAATGCGTCCACAGCAGGTCCACATAATCCGTGCGCAAGCGCTGCAGGCTCGACTCGATCGACCGCCTCAGGCTCTTGCGCTGATTGCCTCCCGCATTCGGGTTGTTGCCGCCAGGCAAGTGCAGGCCGTACTTGGTTGCGATCACGACCTGGTCGCGTTCGCGGCCGACGAGCCGACCGAGGATTTCCTCGGAGCGGCCGCCGGCATAGATCTCGTTCGCAGTGTCGAAGAAGTTTCCGCCGGCGTCGCGGAAGCGAGCGTAGATGGCCGCCGCGTCCGGCTCCGGCGTGCCCCAGTCCGCGGCACCGAAGGTCATCGTGCCCAGGCACAGCTCCGACACGCGCAGCCCGCTGCGCCCCATCAGCCGATAGCGCATCGTCAATCGTCGAATCGGCGCCGCGACCCTTCCTGGCCGTGGGCGGGATCGAGATAGCGGCCCAGCTTGTAGTCGCCCACGATGGTGGTGCGCTGGGCGAGGCGCTCCACCTCGAACGGTACGCCGGTGGCGCAGTGGATGACTCGCCAGTTGTCCCAGATGATCGCGTCGTCGGCCTGCCAGGTGTGGAAGTAGGCGAAGCGCGCATCGACCAGATGGTCGGCCACCTCATGCAGCAGTGCGTCGCTCTCGGCGCGGTCCATGCCGAGGATGTATTGCGCATGCATGGGAGAGAGCTTGAGGATCCTGCGCCCGGTCTCCTGCTGCGTGATCACCAGCGGATGCACCACCGGCGGAAAGTCGCGCTGGTACTGCGCCAGCGCCGCCTCGGCCTTCGGGTTGCGCTCGGCCACGCGCAGGCCGCTCGGAAAGCCGAAGCGGTTGCGCTCCTGCGCGGCAGTGAAGTGGTAGACCACCTCCAGCCCGTCGATGCGCTGGCGCATGGCCGGCGCCAGGCGCTCATAGGCGGCGGCTGCGTCGATGAAACCCGTGCGCCCGTCGACTTGCGCCGGCGTGATCATGCGCAGCAAGGCGCCACGCACGATCTCGGCCGTGAACGACTGGTCCCAGTGCCAGCCCAGCCAGCCGGCGCGGCGCTGCCCGTCGATCTCGAACAGCGTGAAGGTCTCCTTGCTGGAATCGCCGGGGACCTGGGCCAGCGTCATCAGGTAGGGGTTGCGCGCGTCGTTGATGCGCGACACCGCCGACGGCTGCGGATCGCCGAAGACGCGGCTCAGCCGCAAGTGGCTTTCTTCAGAATGGAGTGCATTGCGGAACAGCAGGATGCCGTGTTCCGCCCACGCATCGCGAAGCGCCTGGGCGGCTGCGTCGAGCGCGGCGCCGTCGTCCAGGTCGATGCCGATGACCTCGGCGCCGAACGGGCTCAGTGGCCGGATCGTCATGCTCATGTCGATTTGTCCTCGTGTCGTGCCGGCCGCCGGATGCGGTCAGCCTTCGTCGTTGACCCAGCGCACGAAGCGCTGCAGTGGATGAAAGCCGTCGTGCGGCAGTCCCAGCTCGATGCCCGCCGTGCCACCGAGGTTGACCACGCGTTGCACCCCGCGCGATGCCAGCGCATCACGCAGGCCGGCCTTGCGCGCCGGCGGCCAGACCCCCACCGTCTGCGTGGCCACGTTGGCATGGCGCACGGCGTCGGTGAGGTGGGCCACAGGCACCACGTTGACGATCTTGCCGTCAGGGTGGAAGTCCACCGGCTCGCCGGAGCGGATCACCAGGCCTTCGCCGCCGTAGCCGCCCCACACACGCACTTCGGGCTCCAGCATCCGCAGCCCGTCGATTTCGTCGCGCAGCGAGTCCGCGACTGCCGGCCCGATCGCCGAGGCCGTCGGCCTGTCGACGTTCATGCGCCGCTGCAGCAGCGCGCAGTAGCGGTCGACATCGTCGACGCCGCCCTCGACGAACTGGAAGCGGCTGGACGCGCAGGCCTGCTGGTTCATCAGCGTGGCGTCGAAGGCCGCGCGCTCGGCCACATCTTCCAGCGTCTGCGCCGATTCGAACGCCTCGCGCCCGATCAGGGAGATCGATGTCTTGGGATCGAACGACACCAGCTCGAAGCCGGGGCCCAAATACTTGACAGCGCTGCGGATCGACGATTCGCCTCCCCACGCCACGATCTTGTCGAAGAACTGCGGGCGAAACAGCACGCTCTCGACGGAGGCGTCGCCGCCTCGCCAGTAGACAGCCGAGAACGAGCGCGTCAGCGGGTGTCCCGGCGCCACGGCCGCCAGCCCGCGCAGCAGGGCCGGCGCGGTGAACAGGTCGTTGGACGGCAGCTTGAGCAGGTGCACGCCCTTGGTCAGCGCGCCGCGCAGCACGGTCTGCGCCGACACGCCGGGCGCATTGCCGGCGACGATGTGGATCAGCCGCGGCGGAAACGCACGGATACGCGCCGGTCGTCCGCTGGGCGTGTCGGCGATCTCGCGCCAGCCGTCCAGCACGTCGGCGCCGCCCAGCTCGCGTTCGACCTGGAAGGCGATGCTGCGGCGATCGAAAGGCTTGCCGATGTGGGCGTAGGAGAATTCCATCAGCGGGCGCGGCAGCGAGCCGGCCTTGACCGAATGCTCCAGCGCCTCGGCCACCACGCCCTGCGGATCGGCGGCGAGCCACTGCCCGAGCTGCACGAGCACGTCGACGATCTCGGCCAGCGGCGTGTCGAAGGCCGGCCCGGGTTCGCTGCGCGGCCACACGAGCCGGTCGAGGTCGAGGCGCGGCGTCGCGAAACGGCCATACACCTGCTCGGCGCCGCACACGCGCTCGCCCTTGACCATGTGGCTCACCGCAACGACGTCCCCCGTGCTCGAGGTGTTCATGACTGCATCGCTCCGCGGATGTACGCGTCGATCGTGCCCGCGCAGCCGATTCCGTCGTCGGTGCCGTTGCTCGCGTAGCGCGTGATGTTGTCCAGCAGTGTCGGGCCGTGGCGGCCGCAAGGGCACTTGTCGCTGAAATCGAGGGTGACCTTGTCGCCGCTGATCAGGCCGCCCCAGCGGCCCTCGTAGAGCAGGTCCAGAAACGCGAAGCGGCCGGTGGCATGGCCGTGCGCGTCGGCGTCGCGGCTCTTTCGTGAGCAGGCGCTCGCCGCGCTCGTCGCTCACGAGCCAGATCAGCCCGGGCGCATGGTGATAGCGACCGGCCTCGCAGCGCGGCATCAGCTGCGACAGCTCGGTCATGCCGTAGGCGCCGGGGCGGATCACCTCGCCGTAGAAGCGGTCCACCTGCTCCTTGTAGTCGGGCGGCAACGCGATGCCCTTGACGCCGCCGCCAGCCATCACGATCGACCGGGGGTGGAAGCCGCCGTCGGCGATTCCGCGCTCGCGCGCGCGCCGCAGGATCACCATGTGCTGCGCCCACATGCCCGACAGCACGATCGGCTCGTGGCGGTGGTCGAGGATCAGGTCGGCGAGCTCGAGCAGCTCGGCGCGACCGCGCTCGGCCGTCGCCGCCGCGTCGGCTTCGAAAGCGGCGATCTCGGCCGGCGTGGCGCTGCCGTCGGCCATCTTCTTGCGCATCGCGATCGCGCGGTTCACGTCGCCGATGCGCAACGGCGACTTCAACGCATGCATCGCGCCCGGCCGGCCCCAGTTGACACGATTGATCTGCGCCGACTCGACCGCACTGTTGTAAGCCCTTGATCGGGCCCAGCCAGAACAAGGGACGTTCGGGCGCCGAGCGCGCGAGCGGCCACCCGCTGCTGTACTTGAAATGGCGCGCCTTCAGCTCGCGGTCGCCCAGCGTGTGGTTCAGGAACGAGCACTTGCCGCCCGAGCCGCTGGTGGCCAGCACGGCATGGCCGCCGGCCCACAGCCGCTCGAGGAATTCGTCGACATCGGCCACGCCCTTGACATCGACGTTGCCGAGGTCGGCCACGGACAGCGTCTGCATCCACTTCAGCATGCTGTCCCAGCGGCCCTTGTCGACCAGGGTCTGCGGATAGGACTTGTAGACGGTGTGCGCGAACAGCAGCGGCAGCAGGTCATCCGGGGTGCGGATGGCCTCGATGCCGGCATCCTGCGCGCGCTTGCGCACCAGCGGAATCTGCTCGACGCGCTGCTCGAACAGTTCCTGCGCCGCCGCCATCTGCAGCGGCAACAGCGTCTCGGCGGCCACGTCGTAGGCCCGGTCCGGATCGGTGATCCGGTCGAGCAACGCCTGTCGCATCGGGGTCATGGTCTTGCCTCGCGTGGCGCGCGGGAGGGGAACATTCGAGCTTCGGCACTCATCCCCACTTCGCCGCTCCGCTCGTGAAGTCGGCGTAATAGGGCATGTGCTCCTGCAGCCCGCCGTCCACGCTGATCGACTGGCCGGTGATGAACGCTCCGTCGTCCGAACACAGGTACACGGCCATCGCGCCGATGTCCTCGGGTACGCCCACGCGCGGCGTGAGCGTGTGGCGCAGCAGGATGTCCCGCATCGCGGTGGGCACGTTCTTCGAGCCGCCTTCGGTGACGATCAGCCCGGGGTTGATGACATTGCAGCGGATAGCCTGCTTGCCGTACATCGTCGCGATGTAGCGCGCCATGCTCATGATCGCCGCTTTCGATGCGCCGTAGGCGATGTTCGCCAGGTCGCCGCGCAGGCCCGAGCCCGAGCCGGTCATCACGATCGCGCCGCCCCCGGCTTCGAGCATGTGCGGAATCGCGTACTTGCAGCCCGCCAGGTAGCCGCGCGCGTTCACCGCCAGCGTGCGATCCCAGACCTCGAACTCGATGTCCACGGGGTTGGAGTCGCGCTTGATCACGTCGGGCGCCATCAGCGCCGCGTTGTTGAACAGGAAGTCGAGGCGCCCGAAATGCGCCACGCCCTGCTCGACGAGGCGGCGCACCTGTTCGGTGTCGCCCGCGTCGAAGCGCACGCCGAGCGCCGCGCTGCCGAGCTCGTTCGCCAGGGATCTGCGCCTTGTCGCCGTCGATGTCGCCGATGACGACCTTGCCGCCCTCGGCCACGAAGCGGCGGCATGCCGCCGCCCCGATGCCCGACGCGCCGCCGGTGACCACGGCCACCTTGCCTTCGATGCCCTTCATGCCTGTCTCCTTCAAACGACCTTGACCTGGTAGTCCACGCCCTGCTCCGGGCTGACCTTCAGTCCGCCCGCGGCCATGGCCTCGACGGCTCGCTGCAGCTCGGGTGAGCTGCCGTACACCGCTTCGGCGGGATAGAACACGCGCGACGAGGCTTCTCGCCCGGGGTCCACGCCGAGCGTGATCGCCACCTTGCTGCCCGTCGTGTGCACCGACAGCAGCACGATGTCGATCAATTCCTGCTCGCCGAAGTGTGCGCGTGCGGCGTCGAGCAGAGCCGGCGTCACGAGCTGCGGCGCGGAGGCCACGGCACTGGTGATGCGCAGCGCCGCCTTCACCTTCTCGGGCAGCGTGCTGCGTTCGAAGTCGCGCAGTTGCTCGACCATGTCTTCGCTCAGGCCCGCCTGCACCGCGCCGGCCGCGCGGGCATTCATGCAGTACTGGCAGCCCTGCACCTTGGCATTGAACAAGCGGATGCATTCGTGAACGAGCGGGTCGATCTGCAGCGAGCCTTCGCTCGCGATCGGGATACCGGCCAGTCGCGTGAGTTCGGCCGGGATCGCGATGCGCGCTGCCGGCGTCTCGCCGCCGTCGGCGAGCATGGTGAAGCCGCGCGCCAGTTCGGGCGGAATGCGGGGGGTGGTGGACATGTCGGGCCTCCTTGTCAGCGATCAGTGCACGGTGACGACGACAAATTCGTCCATCCCGGCTGGCGGCACGGGCGCCGGCTCGGCGCCGAAGGCCACCGCGGCGCGCTGGAACTGGTCGATCACGCTCAGCGCCTTGACGAAGTAGATGAATTCCTCGGGCGCCAGCACCTGCTGCACGCGCGCCACGTCGTCGTCCGAGATGGCGTAGGAGGCCAGCGCGAACTGCTCGGCAAAGCCGATGCACACGCGCTCGCGTTCGGTGAACAGCACGGACTTGTCGTAGTTCTCCAGGGCCGCGATGCGGTCTTCCGAGAGGCCGGCGACGCGCGCTGCCTTCAGGCGCAGCGAGCGGTCGAGCGAGCAGCCGAAAAGCGTCGCCATGCGAAGGCGGCACAGCTCCAGGAGCACCGGATCGACTCGCGCGATCGAACGCCGGTAATCGGACATGAACACCGCATGGAATTGCGGCCGTGTGTTCCACACGCGGTCCAGCGCGGTCGCGCCGTCGGCTGTTGTCTTCATGTGTGTCATGGTGTCACTACCTTGATCTTCGTGGGTGAAGGAATCGCGGCCGCGGTGCGGCGCGGCAGGCAGGCCGTGACGGCAGCCGCGACCACAGCCAGCACGCAGATGACAACGAGAGCCAGGCCGAGTGCCTGCGGGGCGGCGTAGCGTCCCGGGCCGTGCGCCGCATCGCTGACGGTGGCCGACGCCAGCGTCAACGCCACGACCTGCGAGCCCGTGGCATTGAACAGGTGCCGCAGCACCGAGGACACGCCGGTCGTCTCGCTCGTGCGCGCGGCCGGTGAGGCTTCCACGATCAGCATCGGCGCGGCCGCGAACACCGCGGCCAGGCCGATGCCGGACAGCAGCGCCATCGCCGCCACCCAGGGCACCGAGGCATGGCCGAGCACAAGTCCGGCCCAGCCCAGCACGAGCAGCATGCACGCCAGCAGCGCCGGGGCGCGAGCACCACGGCGCGCCGCGAGCACGCCGCAGCCGGGGCCCACCACGGCGGCCAGCAGCATCGGCGGCGCCTGCACCACGCCTGACAGGGTGGCGCTCAGGCCCAGACCGGCACCGGTCCATGCCGGCTGCTGCAGCAGCGTGGACAGCACCAGGCCCGACTGCATCGGCCCCAGCGCCAGCAGCGCCATGCCGATGTTGGCCAGCGCGAGTTGTCGACGTCCGAACAGGCGCACGTCGATCAGCGGCGAGGCCGTGCGCAGTTCGTGCCGAACCCACCAGGCCAGCAGTGCCAACCCGCCGACGACCAGCGCCAGCACGCGGCCATCGTCCCAGCCCCACGAACGGGCCTGCGTCGGCGCCAGCAGCAACGCAGTGATCGCCAGCAGCAGCGACAGCGCGCCGCCGATGTCCACCGGCTCGCCAGCCGGCGCCTGACCATCACGCGGCACGCACCAGCGCACCGCCGGCCACGCGACCAAGGCCGTGCCGGCACCGACGATGAAGATCGACTTCCAATGCAAGTGGTCGACGATCGCACCGCCCGCGACGAAGCCGAGGCCGCCGGACACGAAGGCTGCCGCCGCGACCACGCCGACGCCGAAGGGCACCCGCTCGGCCGGCAGGTGCTGGCGCACGAGGCCGAAGCACAGCGGCAGGATCGCGCCGGCCATGCCCTGGATCGCCCGACCGGCGATCACGCCGGCGGGCCCGTCGGACATCGCGCTCAGCACCGAGCCCGATCCGGCCAGGACCAGCGAGATCAGCAGGGCCCGCCGCCGGCCATACAGGTCGCCCAGGCGCGCACCCACCGCCGCCGAGCCGGCGGCGACGAGCAGGAATGCGGTGATGGACCAGCCCACCGCCACGGGGTCGCCGAAGTCGCGCAGCAGCACGCGCAAGGCACCGTAGATCATGGTGGACTCGGTCGCGCTGACAATCTCGGCCAGCACCAGCGCGAGCAGCAGCAGGCGCGCCGCACGCGCCGGGAGAGTGGGAGTGGCGGTGTTCATTCCGAATCCAGGGGCTGGTTCATCGTGCTGCGGGGAATTGGAAACGCGAGGCTTCCATCGAATCAGATTACCTAGTTAACTAGGTTATTGCATTGGGTCAAACCCGAATGGCAATGGGAAGCTGGGTGCCGGCCCCTTCAGCCCAGCGCCACCGCGACGCCCTTGTGGCGAACGAACTCCTCGATCCCCGCGCGGCCGCCCTCCTTGCCATGTCCCGACAGGCCGACGCCGCCGAACGGCGCGGCCGGGTGCACGTTCATCGCGCCGTTGACGTAGACGTTGCCGCACGTCAGCCGCGCGGCCATGCGATGCGCGCGGCCGAGATCGCGCGTCTGCACGTAGCCCGCCAGCCCCCAGGGCGTGCCGTTCGCGATGTCGATGGCTTCATCCTCGTCGGCGAACGGGATGATCGCCAGCACGGGACCAAACAGCTCGTGCTGCGCGAGATGGCTGGACGGATCAACCTCGGCGAACACCGTGGGCTCAACGAACCAGCCCGCCGCGTCGATGCGCGCGCCCCCGCACAGCAGCCGGCCGGCGTGTTCGGTCCTGGCGCGTTCGATGTCCGAGAGGATGCGGCGCATGGCCGCTTCGCTGACCACCGGACCGAGGAAGGTGTCGGCTGCCAGCGGGTCACCCGCCTTCAGATGCGCGATGGTCTGCACCACGCCCTCCAGCACGGCGTCGTAGACCGGCGCGTGTACCAGCAGGCGCGTGGGCAACTGGCAGCCCTGCCCCGAGTTGTTCATCGGAAACGCGGCACTGTAGGGAATGGCCTTGGCCAGATCGGCGTCGTCGAACACGATGTTGGCGGACTTGCCACCCAGCTCGTACAGGGCAGGCTTGAGTGTCTCGGCGCAGGCGGCCATCACGCGCCGCGCGGCCGCGGTGCCGCCGGTGAACGAGACCTTGGCCACGTCGGGGTGCCGCACCAGCGCCTCGCCCGCCTCCGCCGCACCGGGCAGCACGTTCAGCACGCCCTCGGGAAGGCCGGCCTCGATCGCGAGCTCGGCGAACCGGATCGCGGTGAAGGGCGTGAACTCGGCCGGCTTGACGATCACGCAGTTCCCCGCGGCAAGCGCGGCCGGCACCTTCATGGCCAGCGAGATCATTGGCGCATTCCAGGGAATGATCGCGGCCACCACGCCCAGCGGCTCGGGCAGCGTGTATTCGAGGTTCTCTGCCGGCCAGCTCGCGGTGACAAGACCCTCGAGCTTGTCGGCCATGCCGGCGTAGTAGCGCAACCACGCCTGCACGATGCCCAGTTGCGGACCGCTGAACTGCCAGGCCGGCATGCCGTTCTCGAGCGCCGACAACAACGCGAGATGCTCCTTGTCGCGGCTGAGCAGATCGCACAGTCGCGACAGGATCTCGGCGCGGCGCGCCGGCCGGGTTCGCCGCCAGCCATCGAACGAGGCGCGCGCCGCCTTCACGGCACGATCGACTTCGGCAGCACCGGCCAGGCGCATCTCGTACTGCACGTCGCCCGTAGCGGGATTCACGTGGCCGAACGCAGCCCCGCTGCCGTGACGCAGGCGATCGCTGCCGATCAGAAGGGTTTCGGCCGGCAGTGTGCGGACCGCATCGCGATGTCGTTGAATGTCGACGGTGTTCATCGGGTTGTCTCCATGTCTGCCAGGCTGATGACGCCCCCGGTCCACGGCGGACAGCCGGCGCCCAGCACGGAAGCCAGGTCGGCGTCGGCGGCCGACGCGATGGCCCCCTCGCGCAATGCGCGGCGGCCCTCGTCGGCCATGGACTGCAGGTCGCCGCGCGCGCGCAGGCGCTGAACGAAAGATGGCTTCCCTCTGGGCAATACGACAGGCGTGATGCCGCGCGTGGCCGCCTGGGCGAGCGCGAGCTCGACGCAACGCTCTGGCGCACCTGCACTCATCGCGATCTCCGCCATCCGTGCCTGCGATGCGCTGGGCCACAGCCACAGGCACGCGCCACAGGGCGGCGGCGGCTGCGCTGCCCCATCGTGCATCGGCAGCGCGTCGCCGACATCGCCCAGGCGAGCCCGCGCCTGCCGCGCCCGCTTGTCCGCCTGCTGCCGATAGACGAAGCCGGTTCGCATCAGGTTTCGCGCGACGACGCCGGTCAGAAGCGGAGCGAAGCACATCGACTCCGTGCGCAGGGCTTCGTCCAAGGGTTGCTGCGTACCGTCGAGCACAGCCCTCAGCAAAGCGGCCGGCGCCGGATAGTGGTCGCCGAAGCGCTCGCCGATTTCCCGCTGCCAGCGCCTGCGCAAGTCGTCGATTCGCGTGATGTCGGGTGCGGCCTCGTCGCGTTCCTCCCATGGCTGCCGTGCCGATGGGTGCGAGCGAACCCACTCGCGCGCCTGATCGACGAGCCGGTCCGCCGGCGCCAGCGCATGCACGAGTCCCGCAGCCTGCGCGTCGCGCGGTTCGAGTCGGCGCGCATCGATCATCAGACGCAATGCGGCGTCGATACCGATCAGTCGCGGCAGTCGCTGGCTGCCGCCGCCGGCAGGCAACAGGCCGATGCCCACTTCCACCAGCCCGACCACGGCGCGGGGTTCGTCCACCAGCACGCGGTGATGGCACATCAACGCCAGTTCGAATCCGCCGCCCAGCGCCGGGCCGTTGATCGCCGCCGCGAAGGGCTTGCCGCAGCGCTCGATACGGCGCAGGTCGCGGTTCCAGCGGTGGCTCAGCTCGAACGCCTCGTCCTCGCTCATGCCGCGCTCCCAGGCGCCGACGAAATCCTTGATGTCGCCGCCGGCCACGAAGCGCCCGGGCTTGCCGGAGGCGATGACGGCGCCGCGGATCGTGTCGTCGCGGCACACGCGATCGATCGCGTCGAGCAGTTCGGCGGTCAGCTCGGGCGACGTGACATTGGCCGGCCGCGACGGGTCGTCCAGCGTGATCACGGCGACGCCGTCGGCGCCCACCGAGAGCGTGACGATGGCCATGCCTGGGCGCCGGCGTCAGCCGTTGAAGTCGAGGGCCGTGACAGGCAGGAAGAGCGAGTCGGCCTGCGCGGCCAGGTCTCGTGCGGTGAAACCTTCGTGGTTGGGCAACGGCGTGCCCGAGACCATCTTCAGCTCCATCACCTTGCTCCCCGAGGCGAACAGCGTGCGGTTGGTCCGGTCAGCCGAGAGCGGACTGACCATGTACAGCACCACCGGCGCCACCCGCTCGGGCGACCAGGCAGCCACCATCTCGGGCGTCATCAGGCCTTGCGTCATCGGCGTCGCCGCGGCCGGGCAAAGCGTCCACACGCGGATGCCGTACTTCGCGCCCTCGAGCGCCAGGCAATTCGAGAAGCCCCAGATGCCGGCCTTGGCCGCGCCGTAGTTCGTCTGCCCGAAGCTGCCACCCAGGCCGGATGACGATGCGGTGTTCACGATCACGCCGCCGCGGCCGTTTTCCTTCATCCATCGGAACACCGGCTGCGTGACGCAGAAGGCCCCCTTGAGATGGACCTGGATGACGGCATCCCACTGCGCCTCGCTCAGGTTGGCGAAGCTCTTGTCGCGCAGGATGCCGGCATTGTTGACGAGGACGTCCACCGCACCGAAGGCGCCGAGGGCCGACTGCAGGATAGCCTCGCCCGCGCTCGGGTTGGACACGTCGCTCACGCAGGCCGTTGCCCGACCGCCCTGATCCGCGATGTCGGCCACGACCTTTTCTGCCGCTTCGGCGTTCATGTCGTTGACGACGACTGCCGCCCCCTCGCGCGCCAGCAGCAGGCTGTAGGCGCGTCCCAGGCCGCCCCCCGCACCCGTGATGATGGCCACCTTGCCGTCGAGCAAGCCCATGGATGTCTCCTTCCTCGTCAGTAAGTTTGCGTTGAAGCGGCAGGCATGAATTCGGCCCGCCCATGGTCGAGCACGACCTGGCGTTTCGGGTCGTCACGCCCGGGTGCGCGCACGCGCAACGCAGCGCGGCCGGCAGCGATGACCCAGATCTCGGTGACCAGCGTCTCGCCGGGGAACACCGGATGCGCGAAGCGCAGGTCCAGCCGCGTCAGGCGCCCCGCGTCGCCATCGCACAGTGCATTCACGACCGCGAGGCCGGCGATGCCATAGCTGCACAGGCCATGCAGGATGGGACGATCGAAGCCGGCCGCGCGTGCCACCGCCGGATCGGCGTGCAGCGGGTTCAGGTCGCCGCTGAGGCGATAGAGCAAGGCCTGCTCTGGACGCGTACCGTGCTCCACGACGTGGTCGGGCGGCCGGTCGGCCGGCACGGGCTGTGGTTGCGGCGCTGCGTCGCTGTGCCCGCCGAAGCCGCCGTTCCCGCGCAGGAAGACAGTGCTGCCCACGGTGGCGAGCCTGTCGCCGGTGGCCCGGTCGAACAGGCGCCGGCTCAGCAGCAACAATGCCCCCTTGTCGGCGCCCTTGTCGAAGATCGCGTCGACGGAGTGCTCGCCCACCACGGTGCCTGCCGCGGGCAGCGTGTGATGCAGTTCGAGCCGCTGTTCCGCATGCAGCAGGCGCTTCCAGTCGATGCCGGTGGCCGGGTCCTGCATCCAGAACGGGCCGGTGGCGAGCACGGTGGCCATCGTGGGCAGCGCCGCCATTCCGCCTTCGGCACCTTCATAGACGTAGCGAAGCTCGGCCGCGCCGGCGGGGTTGCGGCGCACGAGCCCCAGGCCGAGCGCATACAGCGCACTGTCGCGCTCGGTGTAGGTCTGCGTGACGGCCGGCAGCGGCCAGCGCAGGAGCTTGTCGGGATCGATCATGGGTACGAGGCCGGGGATGTGCAGAGATGCTTCACATAGTCAACTTAGTTAACTATACTGAACCACGACGCAACCCACAACCCCGGAGATTCCATGAAGGACAGAGCGCGCATTGCCGGAGTCGGCATGGTGCCTTTCACCAAAGCTGGTCGCAGCGCGCCATATGACGCCATGGCGGCCGATGCGGCCCGCCAGGCGCTGGCGGACGCCGGCATCGACTATGCGGAGGTGCAGCAGGCCTACGTGGGGTTCGTCATCGGCGACACCACCTCGGGACAGCAGGCGCTGTATTCGCTGGGCCTGACGGGGGTGCCCATCGTGAACGTCAACAACGCATGCGCCACCGGATCGACGGCGCTGTTCCTCGCGCGCCAGGCGGTCGAATCCGGTGTGGTCGACGTGGCGCTGGCAGTGGGCTTCGAGCAGATGCTGTCCGGTGCACTGTCGTCGCCCTTCTCCGACCGGCCCGGCGTCAACGGCACGCTCAACACGATGGTCGAGCGCGTGCAGGGATGGGATGCGCAGGCGCCGCTCGCGGCGCAGTACTTCGGCGGCGCGGGGCGCGAGTACCAGCGGCGCTACGGCATGGCGGACGAAGTGTTCGCGATGATCTCGGTCAAGTCGCGCCGACACGCCGCGCGCAATCCGCTGGCCGTATTCCGCGAGCCGACCACCGTCGAAGAAGTGCTGGCCTCTGCGTCCATCTTCGCGGGCCTCACCAAGCTGCAATGCTGCCCACCCACCTGTGGCGCTGCCGCGGCGCTCGTGGTATCGCCGGACTACGCGCGAAGGCATGGGCTGCTCGCGAGAAGCGTGGCCATTGCGGGGCAGGCCCTGACCACCGATGCGCAGGCCAGCTTCAACGCCGACAGCATGATTGCCGGCGTGGGCGCCGACATGACGCGCCGCGCGGCGCAATCGGCCTACGCGCAGGCCGGCGTGGGAGCGGAGGAACTCGACGTGGCCGAACTGCACGACTGCTTCACGCCCAACGAGGTGATCAGCTACGAAGCGCTGGGCCTGTGCCCCGAGGGCGGCGCCGAGAAGTTCATCCGCGACGGCGGCAACACCTACGGCGGAAGCGTGGTCACGAACCCGTCCGGCGGCCTGTTGTCCAAGGGGCATCCGCTGGGCGCCACCGGGCTGGCGCAAACGGCAGAAATCGTGTGGCAACTGCGCGGCGACGCCGGCGAGCGACAGGTGCCCGGCGCGCGGCTGGGGCTGCAGCACAACGTCGGGCTGGGCGGCGCGTGCGTGGTGACGATCCTCGCGCGATAATGAGGCATCTTATATATCCAAGTTATCGATATGGCACAAGACCTCACAGGAGCCAACGGCCCGGGACGATCGCTGGAGATGCGCGATGACGAGCAGCCCTTTCGGGTCCCCAAGACCGCCGAGCTGGTCGCGCGCGACCTGCGCGGCAAGATCGTTCGCGGCGAGCTGAAGGACGGCGACACGCTGCCGGCGGAAGGCGAACTCGTCGAACGCTATAGCGTCTCGAGGCCCACCCTGCGCGAAGCATTGCGCATCCTCGAATCCGAGGCGCTGCTGACGGTCACGCGCGGCTCGCGCGGCGGCCCGCGCGTGCACCCTCCCGACCCGCGCCTTGCAGCACGCCACTTCGGCCTGGTGCTGCAAAGCCGGGGCACCACGCTCGCCGACATCTTCGGCGCGCGGCTCTTGATCGAGCCATCGTGCGTCCACCTGGTGGCGAGTACCGCCCGCAAGAGCGCCGTGCAGGTTCTCAACCAGCATATCGAGCAGGAGCGTGCAGCCATCATCGCCAAGGACGACGTCCAGGTGTCGCGGGCCTCTGCGCGCTTTCACCGCACGCTCATCGAGCTCACCGGCAACATGCCGTTGATTCTTCTGATGAACATGCTCACGCACATCTACGAGAGTCACATCGCCACCGCGGCGCTGGCAGCCAACGTGCAGCGCTTCGACGCCGGCTCCCGCCAGCGCGGCCTGAAGGCGCACGAGAAGCTGGTGGCGCTGATCGAGTCCGGCGATGCCGACGGCGCAGAGGCGTTCTGGCGCAAGCACCTGGAATCCATCGACAAGCTGATCCGCGAGAGCTTCGCGGTGGACAGGGAAATCGACTTGCTTGAATAGGCGGCGGCTGCAGGGCCAGGGCTCGGGCGCGCAACGCACTGCTCGACATGCGCTCTCGTATATGTTGCTGAACAACGGCACTCGTACTCGTGGCGATCACAATGGGACAGTGGACAGCGCCAGCGCGAACTCGTCGGCGGCGGCGTGCATCCAGGGTGCGTGCGAGGACACGCTGCCGCGGGCGGTGCCAGTGATCGTGACAGCTGTGCCGAGGCGGCGGGGTTGAGAACCGTCAACAGCACCTGGCCATTGGCGCCAGCACCACCTTGGCCTTGAGCACTGGCGAGTGGTCCCGCTCTGTGGAAATGAGACTGTCGAGAACAATGCCTCTGGTTCCTCACAGGACCTTACTGTCCGGCCACCGCGTCAACCAACTGTACCGCGCTGCGCACTCCCAATTTGGCGAAGATTGCACTGAGATGGTTACGCACGGCAGATGGTGATATCCGCAACTGCCGCGCAATCGATTTGCGGTCCATGCCACCGGCGACCAGTCGGACGATTTCTCCCTCGCGAGAAGTCAGTAAGTCGACAGGTGACGCCGGGCGCATCTTCAACATGAGCCAGCCATGGCACTTCTGCGCTGGCAGGGTCACGTGCTGACCCATATAGCAGCCAGTTTCGCCGGCCAGTGCCTGCACAACCTGGTTCGGCAAGCGGCGAGATCGCGTTGTTGCAAACTCCGCCGCCAGCAGATCCTGAAATATCTGCTCTGCATGCAGCAATGCACCACCCATTTCGGCCCAGGCCGTAGCTCCACCCTGTTGCCCGCTCTTCGCCCAAGGGCCGAATCAGGCCGAGATGGATCTGGATAGCATGTATCGCGTGAGGCACGATCAATTCCAAGCGCCTGCGTTCGTCAACGCGGAACCCTTCGTCGCGCCCGTCGCGAAAGCAAAAGAACCAATGACCGAAGCGTGAGCCAACACCGCCGGCAAGCGTCGCCATCGCATGCGAGAAGCGGTAGGCATCGCAGAAATCGGCAAAGTCGTGCAACTTGGCGCTGCGATAGTAGTCGCTGCCGTCGTTGACCAATCCGGTTGCGGCACGGCCACCATTGGCCCTCCACCGCGAGAGAACGGCCTTTGGAAGCGGATCGTGCCGCTTGACCATTCGGTAGTGCGGGCCAGAGGCATCCCGAACAGAGCGATTGTGGAATTCGCTCCCCGGTTTCTTCAGTCTGCAAACAACCGCGGTCGACATCGGCGACCCTTTGGCAAAGGAATTCGTCAACTGGCGAAGCAAATGCGCGAGCACGCCTCGACCTACGCACCAGATCCTTTCCCGAGGAACGCCAACCCTCGAAGATGATCTTTGGGTGAAAGCCGCCGCCGTCATCAATGGCACATTGCCACCAGAAGCCGCTGCGAAGCAACTACAGCAGGGATTGGACAGTTGGTACACGGTTGACAAGCGCAACGAGGGCACGCCGTGATCTCACGCAGAACGCGCTGCGAGGGTCGGTAGGCCGGAGAGGTGAGGCGCTACGAGCAACGGACGGTGCCGGTGAATGTAGAGTCAGCTTGGGAAGGCGCGGTGTGCGGGCACCCTCGTGCTGCGCCTCAGGCTTGAAATGAGTTGGATGCCGGTGGCGCTGGCGCCGTGGAATGGCTTGGCACTGAGGCTCGCGCTCTCTCGCGCGAGCCCAGTTGCCGCGGGGATCGAGCCGCACTATCCCAAGCCGGGCAATAGTTCGGTTCAATGCCAATTCGCTGCAATGATCGGCTCCAGGCTTGCCTGATAGTTGGGCGGCAGTGTCGTCTGACCAGCAGCAGGCGGCGCGAAGCTGGCCATTGCGTTGACGAGATTGGCGACCTGGCTGTCCAGCAGCAAATGGCCGTCGCTGGTCATGAACTGCTCGACGTGGTTGGCCGTGCCGGTGTACCAGTTGGCAATCGTCGCCTTGTCGGTGGTGCCGATGATGCTCACTTCCAGGTTGTTGCCCACATGCCGGAACCACAACTGGTCGATCGCCACGCCCGCACCCACGGACAGCAGGTCGGTGTTTCCGGCGGTGGCGTCGTTCTCGGTGATGAGATCGGCGCCTGAACCCGTGCCCAGGAAATAGGTGTCGTCGCCCGTGCCGCCCAGCAGCGAGTCGTTGCCCGCACCGCCATCGAGTGTGTCGTTGCCCGCGCCACCCGTGAGCGTGTTCGCGCCGGAGTTGCCGATCAACACATTGTCAGCTGCGTTGCCAGTGCCTTTGATGGCCGACGTGCCGGTGAGGGTCAGATTCTCCAGGTTGCTGCCCAGCGTCCAGGTCACACCGGACAGAATCGTGTCGATTCCCTCATTGGCGTTTTCGGTGACGACGTCTGTGCTCGTGTTGACGACGTAGGTGTCGTCGCCTGCCCCGCCGATCATCGTGTCGCTGCCAGCTCCGCCGTCGAGGGTATCGTTGCCCGCGCCGCCCGTCAGCTTGTTCTTTCCGCTGTTGCCGATCAGAACGTTGTCCAGCGCGTTGCCCACACCGTTGATCGCCGACGACCCCGTCAACGTCAGGTCCTCCACGTCGGTGCTCAGCGTGTACGTGACCGAACTCTTGACGAGATCGCTGCCCTCGCCAGCTTGCTCGACCACGACGTCCGCCACGTTGTCGACGACGTAGGTGTCGTCGCCGTCACCGCCCGCCATGGTGTCTGCGCCCGAGCCGCCTGAAAGCACATTGGCCGCCGCGTTGCCGATGATCGCGTTGGCCAGGCCGTTGCCTGTGCCGTTGATCGCCGCATCGCCGGTCAACTGCAAAACCTCCACATTCGAGGGCAGCGTGAAACTGACGCTGGACAGCACCGTGTCGTACCCCTGGTTGGAACTCTCGGTGACCACGTCGGCCGTGTTGTCCACGACATAAGTGTCGTCGCCCGCTCCGCCCTTCATGGTGTCGGCGCCCGCGCCGCCGTCGATCGTGTCGTTGCCGGCCAGTCCCGTCAGCGAATCCGCACCGTCCAGGCCGAAGAGATGGTCATCGGAGGCGGTCCCGCCAAGCACGTCGCCTCCGGAGGTCCCGATGACAAAGCCAGCGGCGACGGGTTGCGGGGTCGCCGTGAAATCCGCGACGGCCAACAGGGTCTGCGCCTGCGCGTCGGACAGGCTGTCCAAGCTGCCCTCGGTGGCATAGCGGTATGCAAACTGGCCCCCATAAGCCAGGCCAGGGTTGGACGCGATCGCGTGCACTTGCAGCGAGGCCTGCGCGGACCACGTATCGATGGTTGGATCGACCGCGCAGGCTGCATCGAAGTCGTCCAGTACGGCACCCAGGTCGAACGCCTGCACGGAATTCGTGCCGATGATCTGCAGGGTGAGCGTCCCGCGGCTGGCCGCATCCGGCACGGACAATTCCACGCCGTCTGCGCCACCGACTGCAAGGAACACAGTGCCGTCATCAGGAACGGCGCGCAGGGTGATGTCGCCCTGCGCAATGCCGCCGCCCAGCGACAGCACGTTGAGCTGGCCGCTTTCGCCCACCTCCGCGTAGTCCTGCCCGTCGCCTCGATTGAAAAGAATGACGTTGCTGCGCGAGTCACCTGCCCACAAGTAGTCGTCACCGCTGCCTCCTACCAGCACGTTGTCTCCCATCGAGCCGTCGACTTCGTCGTCGCCTGCGCCCCCGTCGAGAAGGTTGTTGCCGTCGCCTCCATCCAGCGTGTCGTTGCCGATGGCGCCGTGGAACACGTCGTTGTCCTGGCCGCCCCAGACCTGGTCGTTGCCCGCTCCTGCATCGATGCTGTTGTTGCCCTGCATCTCGGTCACCAGATCATCGCCCCCGAGCAAACTGGCAGTGTCATTGCCGGTACTTCCCATCCAAACGTCATCCGACTCCGACGCCACCCTGGGATTGAGCATCGACTGCAAGGCGGCTGCGTCCCAGACGGAGCCGTCATCGAACCGGACACGATATGCGCCCACAGTGCTGGAGCCGTCCGAGCCGAACAGCTCGATCCAGTCGCTGCTGCCCTGCGTCACCAGGTACAGGCTCGTTCCGTCCGTCGACACTGTGACCTGCTGCGGCGACACCCCGGTCAGCCGCATGACGTTGGCGCCCGACGAAGAATACTGCGGGTCGTATACGAAATCGTGACCGCTGCCCGGCGCAAAGACATAGGTATCCGTGCCCGCGCCGCCGTAAAGAGAGTCACTGCCGGCCCCGCCGGTCAATTCGTCGTCGCCGTCCAGGCCCGACAAAACATCGTTTCCGGCGCCGCCGTTCAAGGTGTCGCCGTTGGCACCCCCGGTAAGCGCGTCGTCGCCGGCCGTTCCAACGATGGTCATGCCCGTGGTCAATGCCGCCAGCGCCCCCGAATCCCACACCGTGCCGTCGCTGAAATCGGCACCGTCGATTTGCGCGTCCCCGCCGCTGAAAAAGCCTTGCACCGTGATCTGGTCGGTCGAGTTGGCGATCGACAGAAGCAGATCATCTCCGCTTCGGCGACCCGCCACATTGGACGCTGCAATGCCAGCGCCGAACACCAGGGTGTCGTTGGCCCCGGCCGAATCGACGATGAGGTCCTGGCCATCGCCGGCCGCAAAGCGGTAGGTGTCGTCTCCTGCGCCGCCGTACAAGGTGTCGTTGCCCGTTCCGCCAGAAAGATCGTCGTTGCCCGCCCCCGCGAACATGCGGTCGTTGCCGCCGAGCGCCTGGAGGGTGTCTGCGCCTGAAGTTCCGAAGATCACGTCGGCCGCGGCGGTCGCGCTGTTGCTGTTGCCCAGCGACAGACGGTCGATGAGTGTCTGCGTATCGAGCACTGTTCCGTCGGCAAACTTCACGTCGTCGATCATCCCGGTGGGCACCAGCGATGTTTCGTCGTTGAAGAATGAGCCGATGGTCAGCACGTCAGTTGCGCTCACCGCCAGTTGCAGGTCGGCACCGCTGCGCGAAAGCTGCAGATCGCGGATTTGCACGTCCGGCGTGAACAGGATGCGCCGGGTCAACTGGGTGCCGGAGGTGCTGGACCCTGTCGCCATGTCGAGGCCGTACCCGTGGCCGAAAACCACGGTCGTGAGGCCTGAGCCCGTGTCGGCCATGCTGATGGTGTCGTTGCCCGCACCGCCGTCGAGCCAGTCCCCGTCGCTGTAGGAGATGAGCGTGTCATTGCCGGCACCACCCAAAAGAACATCGGCCCCCGGCGTCCACGCGCCAGGGCCATCCACCAATCGATCGTCGCCCGCGCCACCATCGAGCGTGTCGCTGCCATTGCCTCCGGTCAAGGTGTCGTTGCCGTCCATTCCCTCGATGAGGTTGTCGGCATCATTGCCCGTGATGACGTTCGCCAGCGAATTGCCGATGCCCTGCACAGCCGTGCTGCCGACCAGCGTGAGGTTCTCCAGCGCGGGTTGCAGCGTCCAGTCGACCGAACTGACCACGGTGTCCACGCCACCGATCGAGGCGCCGTTGTACGACAGACTTCCGCCCGACACGATGACGTCGCCCGGGTTGTCGACAAAATACACCACACCGAAGTTCGATCCGCCAGCCATCGTGTCGGCGCCCAAACCACCGTCGATGATCGCGCCGGACACATTGGCGTCACCGACGATCACGTTGTCCAGCGCATTGCCCGTCAAGGTCGTCCCGTAGGACCAGGTGGTCTGCACGACATTGAGGTTCTCGACGTTGTCTGGCAGCGCATAAGTGGGAGAGTCCAAGCACAGATTGATGGTGTCGACGCCTTCGCCTGCCTGCTCGACGACCATGTCCGAGGCGTTGGCGTGGTACTCGTCGTCGCCCGCGCCGCCATAGAGCATGTCGGCCTGCGCGTCCGGCGAATCGTTGTAGTTCGCCGCATACAGCGAGTCGTTCCCCAGGCCGCCGCGGATCGTGTCGGCGCCTGTGCCGCCGATCAGCAGGTTGTCGCCGTCGTTGCCGGTGATGACGTTGTCCAGGGTATTGCCGCCGCCCATCAGGTTCACGTACCCGGTGAGGGTGAGGTTTTCCAGGTTGGCGCCCAGAAACATCGACACCGAGCTTTGAACCGTGTCGACGCCCTGGTTGGCACCCTCGGAGATCGTGTCGTCGGCACTGTCGACCACAAAGGTGTCGTTGCCCGGCTGTACCTGTCATCGCGTTGGGCGTTCCTGCCACGGTTCGGGCCTGAATGGCCGCGCTGTCCCATACCGTGCCGTCAGCAAACGAGATGCTCTCCACTTGATTGGCCATGCTGGAGAACTGCCCACCACCTTCAGCTGGGTCGCCCCCGCATCGAGCGCCAGGACCAGGTTGGCTCCATCGCGGAACAAGGTCACGTCCCCGGGCTGCACGCCCGAGGCGAGCAGGATGCGGTCGGTGCCGCCGGTGTCGTGCACCGTGTCGCTGCCGTATCCGCGGCCAAACACGTAGCTGTCGTTGCCGCCCGCACCATCAAGGGTGTCGTTGCCTGCCCCGCCATCGAGCACGTCATTGCCGTCGCCGGTCTGCGAGTAGTCGCCGAAATCCCCGTAGAGCAAATCGTTGCCGGCGCCTCCGGCCAGCGAATCCGACCCCGTCCAGCCGTACACCGTGTCGTTGCCATCGCCTGCGTTGACCTGATCGTCGCCAGGCCCTGCATTGACATGATCGTTCCCGTCCTTCGCATCGATCGTATCGGCCCAGTTGTATCCCGTGATGTCATCGGCGCCGTCGCTGGCCAAGGTTCCCGAGACATGGGCAAAGACGTCGGCCACGGACCAGGCGCTGCCGTCGCCGAATCGAATCGTCTGCAGCTTGTAGTCGTCCCCCTCGCTGGCAAAGTAGCGCGGCACGACAATGTAGTTGCCCGAGCCCTGGATGCCGATCATCAGATCGTCGTACCAGCCGGTCTGGACGTTGTAGCCGCGCTCGAGCTGCACTTGCGACGCATCGACCGGAAGCACCAGGGTGTCGGAACCCGAGACACTCGCCAGATCTTCATTGATCGTGGCCGGCTGCCAGGTCGTCAGTTGGTAGGTGTCGTTGCCGGCCCCGCCGGTCATCACCTCGCCGTCGATCAGCGTGTCGTCTCCCGTGCCGCCGTCCAATGAATCGAAATCCGTCCCGCCATTGAGCGTGTCGTTGCCTGCATCGCCGAACAGCATGTCGTTGCCCGCGCCGCCTGCCATCTGGTCGTTGCCCGCATTGCCGTAGACGGTGTCGTCGCCGCCCTTGGAATCGATGAAGTCATCGCCCGCCGTCCCCGTGTAGGTGTCGGCCGCGTCGGTGAGTTCGTTGGTGACATGCGCCGCGATGTCGCTGGCGTTCCAGGTCGTGCCGTCGTCAAACGCCATCTGCTCGATGCCGGCGCCGGCAAATTGGTTCACCACCGTTGCCGTGTCGGCGCTCCCCACGAGATGCACGATCAGGTCGTTGCCGCTGCGATTGAGCAGCAGGTCGCTGCCGGACAGGCCGGTGCCCACGCGCAAGGTGTCGGTGGCTGCGGCGTTCGTGTCTCCATCGTCGATCACGTCCTGGCCCGCATCGATGCCCCAGGCGTAGGTGTCGCTGCCGGCACCGCCTTGCATCGTGTCGTTGCCCGCTTGGCCGTCGAAGCGGTCGTCGACGCTGGTGCCGATGAGGCTGTCGTCGCCCGCCGTGCCGGAAAGGTCGAAGCCTCGGGCAATCAGCTGCTGGTAGCTGAGCACGCTGCCGTCGGCGAATTCGAAGCTGGTGATGTTCGGCCCGGCCTGGACGTCGGACGCCGCGACGCCATCGAGGCGCAGTTGGTCGCCCCCGCTGCCAACGTCGATGACCAAGCCAGTGTCGAAGTTCAGGCTCAGGTCGGATGCCGATACGCCCGCGCCGAAGACCACCCGGCTGGCAGCCACCGGCTGTCCGGTTTGCGGGTCGATACCGCCCAGGTCCGTGATGGTGTCGTGCCCGTCGCCCTGGCTGAACAGGTAGCTGTTGCCGCCGCCTTCGCCCTGCAGGGTGTCGTCGCCTCGTCCGCCTGAAAGAATCGAGCCGCCCTGGGCAGCAGTGATGCTGTCATCGCCTCGGCCACCGAGCGCGTGCAGTTGCCCTTGCGCATCGATGCTGCTCATCGGCACCTCGGACAGGTGTCCCACCAGTTCGGAATAGCTCAGCTGAGTGCCGTCGGCAAATTCGTAGGTCTGCACCGCACCCGATACGCCGTTGAGCACGGCCAGCTGTTGGCCGTCGGCGAAGCTCAATGCGAGCATGCTGCCGAAGCCGCCCAGCACCGTGCCGTCGACAGACACCGAATCGAGCACGACGGTATTCGCCCCCTCGCTGTCGTCGATGACCTCGCTGTGCCCCGCCGCGTTGAGCGGGCTGTCATCGGCACCGATGACATAGGTGTCGTTGCCCGCCCCCCCGGCGAGGTAGTCCGTGCCGGCGCCACCCACCAGGGTATCGTCACCCGCGTCGCCGAAGAGTTGGTCGTCGCCGATGCCGCCGTCGAGGCAGTCGTTGCCGCCGCCACCATGGAGCTCATCGTTGCCGGCATCGCCGTACAGGATGTCGGCGCCTTCGAAAGTTGCGGACAGCGGCACGTCAGACGAGTTATCGCCGATCAGCAGGTCGTCGCCATCGCCACCGTGCAGTTCGTCGGCACCACCGCCGCCCACGAGCTGGTCGTTGCCGGCTCCGCCGTCGAGTGTGTCGTTGCCGTGGAAGCTGCCGTCGAGCACGTTGTCGTCGCCCCACAGCAGGTCGTCGCCTGCGCCGCCGAGCACGACATCGTTACCACCGTTGCCTTCGAGCTGGTCGTTGCCGTCGCCGCCGTTGAGCAGGTCGTTGCCGTGGAATTGCCCGGGCGTGACGAGGTCGTCGCCGTACAGGGTGTCGTCGCCTGCATCGCCGTAGAGCTGGTCGCTGCCGCCGTTGCCGTACAGGGTGTCGTTGCCGTCACCGCCATCGAGCAGGTCGTTGCCGTGGTATTGACCATCGAGGCCGGCGTAGGCGTTGCGTGCCCAGTCGGGAAGGTCGGGGTCGGGCGTGCTGGCGTCGTAGTTGAAGTCGCCGAAGATGAGGTCGTCGCCACCGCCGCCTTGCACGGTGTCGCTGCCGTCACGGCCCAGGCCGATGTCGTTGCCGCCACCCAGCTCGATCAGGTCGTCGCCAAGTTCGCCGTCGATGATGTCGCTGCTCCCGCCACCGATGAGAGTGTCGGCCCCGCCGTTGTCGTCGAGATAGCCCAGCCGGTTGTAGTAAGTGGCGCTGCCGTCGGTGTTGTCCTGGCGCAGGTAATAGGTGTACTTGTGCTTGACCGGATCGAAGTCGAAGACGGCTTGCAGCGGCTGGTCGGGCGTGGCGGTGCCCGCGCCATAGGTGTCGCCTTGCATGATGTTGACACCCGCTCCGCCGAGCAGGGTGTCGCTACCGGCGCCGCCGTACAGATAGTTGTTGACGTCGGTTCCGCCGATGAGCAGGTCGTCGCCGCGGTCGCCTTCGAGCACGTCGGTGATGTCTGCTGCTCAACGCGGACTGCGCCGCAGCCACCGCCGCATCGGGCGCGATCACGGTGTCGCCGTACAGGCGGTCATTGCCGTCGTGGCCTAGCAGCAAGTCGCCGCCGCCGCTGCCTTCGATCACGTCGTCTCCGGTGCCGCCGTACAGGTCGTCGACGAGCGGTGCCGTCGATTTGCAGGTCGGCGCTGCTGAGGTGTAGTCGGCGACAGGCCGCCGTCGTTGTTGCGAGGGAGGTTGGGGTCGCTGGCGTTGACCGTCTGGTCGACGACGGGCGCGCTCAACGGGTCGGCCGCGTTCAGCGTGATGCCCATCTGGCCGGACTGCCAGCCGCGCACGGTGATGCTGTCGGCTGTTGTCACCGATGCGGGTGATGACGAGGTTGCTCGTTGCCATTGCCTTGGTCGAGCAAGGTGTACTGGTAGGTCTGGCCGTTGCTTCCTGGCCTGCCCAGGTGCCGAGGCTGGTCTGTTTGCCGCCGCTGAGCGTCGCGCCGTCGAACTGGATGATGTCTTGGCCGATGCCGTCTGCAACGGTGTCTCGGCCGTCGCCGGTGGCGAAGATGTACGTGTCGTCGCCGGATCCGCCGATCAGCGTGTCGTCGCCGGTGCCGCCGATGAGCGTGTCGTTGCCGGAGTCGCCCTCGAGGTAGTCGTCGCCCATCTGGCCTTTGAGCGTATCGTCTCCGTCACCGCCATAAAGGTGGTCGTCCATGATCTCGCCCAGCAACGTATCGTCTGCTGCACCACCGAATTTGATGTATCGCGCCGGCAGGCCATTGAGCCCTTCGGTGAGCGTTCTGGCGCTGTCAACATCGACGTAGACATTCTTCGCATTCGAAGTGGATCCGGTCGAGTTGATCAAGCTTCCGCTCGCGTCGACCATGTTGTAGCGCTCAAGCGCATCGAGCAGGCTGGACCGGTCTGCGATCCATTGATCGGTAAACGTCGCCTTGCCCGCTTCTCGGTCGCTGGCACTCAAAGTCTGGTCGGCTTGCCACAGGCCGTAAGTGGAGGACCATGCAGGCGAGGTCCACAGCGCTGTCAATGGCGCGTCGTCGACGCCGTTGCCACTGATCCATAACGGCGACAAAGTGGTCAGCGCAGCCAGCGCTCCGAAGTCGGTTTGGGCCTTGTTGCGAAAGTCGCCGGAGCTGATGTCGATATGGACTTTGCCGACAAGTGCGTTGAACGCATCACTGTTTCTGAGCGCCGCGATGTTGGCCTGATAGTCGAGCCGCGAGGCCGGCTGTGGATTGCCGACATTGCTGTCACCGACGAGCGTTGGCGCCACCGCGGTACCAAAGATCAGCCTTCTGACTCCATCGAGAATCCCTTCATAGGAGGCTTCCGTCTGATTACTGCCGACGCTGGCAAGCGCGGAAAGCTTGCTGAGGGTCATCGCCGGGTCGAGTTTCTCCAGCGCATTGCCCAGCGACAGCAAGTCGGTGAGCTTGTACATGTAGTGGTTGTTGATCCCATCCGGCGTCAATGCTTCCTGGAACAGGCCGATGCGTGTTCCGTACTGGCGAAATCCAACGGGATTCCACGTATTCGTTGTGACGTTTATGCCATTCTCGGCAAAGTAGTTGTTCTGGGCACTCGAAAAACCACCCAGGCCAATACCAGAACCAATGAGTTGGGCCAGTTCGTTGAAGCCGGATTCGATGTTCGCGCTCGCCGCTCTGCTGAACCCTGCGCTGTTGAATGTATTGATCGCTGCGATTGGCCATTGACCGCCGAACAGCCGGGCGAATGAAGTGGCGAGATACCCGCCGAGACTGTGTCCGTTGACGGATGTGATGGCGCCAAGGCCGACCAGTTCGCCGGTGCCTTGAACCGACGGCGCAGCGACGAAGTCTTTCAGGGTCAGAAGCGATCCGGGAATGAAGGTCGTGCTGATGGTCACTTGCTTTGCCATTTGACCGGATGGCGTCGTTGCCCTCAACCACCAGTTCACCATATCGGCCAGTTGATCGTGGGCGAGTCCCGATGCAGCAAGGTCCGCATCAGCATCAAGATCCGCAGGTTCCTGGGTACCCCGCATGGACACGTAGATCTGTCCGCCATAGGGGGTGCCTGCATTGCCTCGCCAAACAACAGCGTCGAAGCTCGACGCCAGCCCGCTCACCTGCGTCACCACTGTAAAGTTATCGCCAATGTATTTGGCGAGTTCGGGGGTCATCCGGCCGGATATTTGTGCTGTCAATGCGGCGCCTGTTTGGTTAGGCAGGAGACCATTGACGTAAGAAGAGTCAGCCAATAGCGCATTGATGTATGTGTCATTTATCTTCATCATTTCTGTCCTCCCTTTTTGATAGTTGGTGGCTCAATGTACTTAATCCCAAGTGCTTCGAACGCCTGCGCTGAAGCAGGCGGGTTCTTCGGCGCACAGTCGTGGTTCGCAAACGTCAGCGGTACTCGCGCTTCAGAAAATCCAAATGTCTGCGCCACACGCCCACCACTCACGGTCAATGTGTTGTAGCGGACCACTGTTTCCCCCGTTGTCGCATCTACAAAACGCCAAGGCTTCAAGAGGATACGTAGCCACTTGCCCTTGATTTCGACGTCCGCTGTCGTTGCCAGGTAAACGGTTTTGCCGACTGCCTTGGACCGATCCACCTGAATCGTCGAGTATTCCTTGCATAGCTTCTCAAACTGCTGCTTTCCGATGATCTCGTCAATCAACGGCAAGGGCAGCAATAACGCGCCAACCATAAGCGTAGCAATAGTGCGCAAACCTTCGCTCTTGATCCGCGAAGTGACGGCATGAGCTATCGCCAAAGCGATAGCCAACCACACGACGGCAATGAACAAAACATAAAGCCCCATCATGCCGAAGTCCTTTTCATAAATACGTTGTCTTCATCGAAGGAGGCGAAGCATTGCGGCATATCTCGGTTGTCCATCGAATAGACACGACCATCTCTATTCATCTCAATCACGCAATCCTCCCTTGCCGTCCCGGCTCGTCTGTCGCTCAGCACATTGGCGCAGTTATCATCAATCACAGCGCGCGCCCCTCACCGCGCATGCAAAGAGCCGGAACTGTTTCTGCCAGCTCATCAAACGCCATTCAATTCCACTCTTGACTTCGCGGAGCTACGTTGTTTGAACGTCGCGTTCCATTCGCGCCTTCACCTTCATTTGGAAACCCGCTCGTCGATTGGAGCGGCAAGTTTGCAAACCTGTGGTCATATCCCACCACTCCCGCGCTAAAACTGTAGCCCTGCGCATCCGCCCAAGCCCGTTGGCGCAACGCTGTCTGCGCGACCCCGTCATCCAGCATGTCGACAACCGTTTGTGCCAAGGAGCCCCGGTCGAAGAAATCCACCAGTCTTCCGTTCTCCCCATCCCGAATCACCTCGCGCACCGGCGCCGTGTCGCTGCCAACGACAGGCGCACCGCACGCCATCGCTTCGAGCAGCGACCAGCTCAGCACGAACGGATAGCTCAGATACACATGCGCCGCAGAAACCTGCAGCACCCGCACGTACTGCGCATGGGAAATCCTCCCGACGAAGTGCGTCCGGGTCGGATCGAGCTTGACTATGTTGAGCATGTGCTCTCGCCAATTCGCCGCCTCTTTGGGACGCCGGCCGTAGCTCACCCCATCACCGCCCACGATGACGGCATGGCACTGCGGATGCTTCTTCTGGATGAGTTCCAGCGCGCGCATGAAGACATGAAAGCCTCGATACGGTTCGAGGTTGCGCGCCACGTAGGTGATCACCGGGTCGCCCGCCTTCAGCGTCACGCCGCTGGGTGTAGTGAGGCTCACCGCTGTGTTCGGCCCGAGCACATGCGTGGCAATGCCTTCATGCTGCACCATGATCTTCGGCTGGAAGATCTCCGGGTGCCGGCGGCGTTGCCATTGCGTGGGGCTGATGGCCGCATCGCAGTTCGTGAGATTCAGCGTATGCAGCGCGTTCCAGGTGCGAATGCGTGCGCGGTCGTCGAAGCTCAGCGGAAACTCCGGATCGAAGCCCAGATCCGCGCCTTCGGCGCTGTAGTACCACTCGCACAGATGCACGAGCCGGGCATCGGGGTAGACATCTTTCGCATAAAGCGTCTCGCCCCAGCCCGGGTGCGCCAAGATCACGTCGGGCACGAAGCCACTGCGCTTGAGCTGCAGCATCGCGCGCGCCGTGGCTTGGCCATGCAGCGTCGCGCTCTCCATCTGCCGCAGATAGGCGTGCTGCTGCGGAATGCCTTGCCGCGCCAGCTTGTAGCGGATCAGTCCATCGAAACCGGCAAGCCCGGGTGCGCTGTCGCGTCCCAACGCCCTCACCTCCCAGCCAGGCCGCTGCGCCCACGCCTTCGCCAAGTGGCCGAACTGACCCGGAAAGTTCTGGTGAACGATCAGCAGCCGCATCAACGCTCCCGCAAGCTGTCGCCGGTGCGCTGCTTGAGCGGATCGAGCAGGTAGTCGATCACCCGGCGCCGCCCGGTCTTGACCTCGGCGGTCACATTCATGCCTGGACTGATGCGGATGCGTTGGCCTTCCACATCGATGCTGCTGCGATCCAGCGTGAGCGTTGCCGGGAAAATCGCGCCGCGCTTGTCGTCGTGGACCGCGTCGGCGCTGACGGTCTGCACGCGCGCGGGCACGGTGCCGTAGCGCGTGTACGGAAACGTCTCCAGCTTGATCTGGGCGCCCTGCCCGGCGTGCACGAATCCGATGTCCTGGTTGTCGACGTCGACCTGGGCCGTCACCGGCGCGTCCCTGGGCACGATCACCATCAGCACCTGCGCGGGCGTGACCACCCCGCCCTCGGTGTGCACGGCCACTTGCTGCACCGTGCCGGTCACGGGCGAGCGCAACTGCATCAGCCGGTTGCGCAGCTCGGTCTTGCTGCGTTCCTGCATCAGCTGCTGGCGTTTGAGCCGGGCCTGCGCGTGTCGCTCGCTGAGCTGGCGCAGCGTGTCGGCCCGATACGCGCTGCGCTCGTGCTGCGCCTCGGCCAATGCCGCCTGGGCTTCCTCCAGCCGGGCCTGCTGCGTGGCGAGGTCGCGCTCCTGTTCGATGCGCTCGCGGGCGCGATCCTGCTCGGCATGGCTGGACATGAAGCCCTGGGCGGCCAGGCGCTGGTAGTCGGCCTCGCGCTGGCGCGCCAGGGGCAGGGTCGCCTGCAGCTTGGCGATCTCCTGCTCGACCGTGGCGATCTCCGCCCGGCGGTGCGCGGTCTGGGCCTCGAGCTTGTCCAGTTGCGCGGTGATGTCCTGCCATTCGGCGCGCAATTGGCGGCGGACCGACGCCTCGGACGGCCCGTCGCCATCGGCGGCCCGCTCCAGGCCCGCGGGTTGGGTGTCCGGGGCCGGCGGCGGCAGTGCCGGCTCGGGGCTGCGCGGGCCAACTGGCGGCCCTGCGGTCGCGCGCATCAGCGCCTGGCTCAAGGCCTGGGTGCGCCGCTCCTCGGAGACGGCCTCGGCGAGCTGCTCCAGGAGGCTCGCTTCGTCGGCCTGAGGCTCGGTCGCGTCCAGTTCGACCAGCACCTGGCCCCGCTGCACCCGAGTCGCCGTCCTGCACGAGGATCTTGCGGATCACGCCCGCCTGCAGCGGCTGCAGCGTCTTGGTGTCGTCGCTGACCACGATGCGCCCCGGCGCCACGGCCACGATGTCGATCTGGCCGACACAGGCCCAGGTCAGCGCGATGCCGAACAAGGCGCACAGGGCAAGCGCCGCGCGCCGCGGCGCGGGGTGCACCGGCGTCTCCTGCAGGCTCAAGGCGGCGGGCAGGAAGGCCGTCTCATCGGCCAGCCGCCTCGGTCCGGCCAACTCGCGACGAGCCGCCCAGGCCGCCGCCAGCACCCGGGCGTGGCGCGCGAGCACTTGCAAGTGCGACATGACGGGGCCGTTCGCCAGGAGTCCGTGCGGCCGGATTCGCGGCGTGCCTGCCGGTTGCGCTCACGCCGGCGCCCCGCTCGCCTGCAGGCGCCACAGGTGTGCGTACAAGCCCTCGGGGCGCCGCAGCAGTTCGTCGTGCGGCCCCTGCTCGACGATCTGCCCGCGCTCCATCACGATGATCCGGTGGGCGTGGCGCACCGCGCTCAGCCGGTGCGCAATGATGATCACGGTGCGCCCGCGGCAGATGGCGGCCATGTTGCGCTGCAATGCGGCCTCGCTCTCGTAGTCGAGGGCGCTGGTGGCCTCGTCGAGGATGAGGATGCGCGGGCGGGTGAACAGCGCCCGCGCGATGGCGATGCGCTGCCGCTGGCCGCCGCTCAGGCCGCTGCCTTGCTCGCCGACCACCGTGTCGTAGCCTTCGGGCAGCTCGCTGATGAACTCGTGCGCGCCGGCCAGCCGCGCCACCGCGACGACCTGCTCGATCGGGGCGGCCGGGTCCGCGATGGCGATGTTCTCGCGCACGCTGCGGTTGAACAGCAGGTTCTCCTGCAGCACCACGCCCACCTGTCGGCGCAGCTGGGCGGCGTCCACCAGCCCGATGTCGATGCCGTCGATGAGCACGCGGCCCTGCTCGGGCGTGTACAGGCGCTGGACGAGCTTGGTGAGCGTGCTCTTGCCCGAGCCGCTGCGCCCGACGATGCCGATCACCTCGCCGGCACGCACTTCCAGGCCCAGGCCCTGCAGCGCGGGGACGGCTTCGGGCCGATACCGAAAGCTCACCTGGTCGAAGCGGATGTGGCCTTGCAGTGGGGGCAGTTGCGCGGCCGCCGCGGGTGGCACCTCGGTGCGCGTGTTCAGGATGTCGCCCAGGCGCGCCATGGAGATGCCCGTTTGCTGGAAATCGGTCCACAACTGGGCGATGCGCATGATCGGCTGCGCCACGCGCTGGGCAAACATGTTGAAGGCGACGAACTGGCCCACCGTCAGGTCGTGCGCCATCACGCGGCGCGCGCCGTACCACAGCAGGGCCGCGCCGGCGAGCTTGCCGACCAGGTTGATCGCTTCGCGGCCGACGTTGGCCAGCGTCTGCGTGCGGAACCCCGCACTCACGTAGGCGGCGAGCTGCTCGTCCCAGCGCCGGGCCATGGCCGGCTCCAGCGCGCTGGCCTTGACCGTCTGGATGCCCGTGACGGTCTCCACCAGCAGCGCCTGGTTCTCCGCGCCGCGGGCGAACTTCTCGTTCAGCCGGGCCCGCAGCACGGGCACGAGCATGGCGCTGATGAGCGCGTACAGCGGCAGGCTCGCCAGCACGATCAGCGTGAGCGGCACGCTGTAGGCGAGCATGACGGCGATGAAGATCACCGAGAACGCCACGTCGAGCACGACGGTGATGGCGTTGCCGGTGAGGAAGCTGCGGATGTTCTCCAGCTCGCGCACGCGGGCCACGGAGTCGCCCACGCGGCGCGCCTGGAAGTACGCGAGGGGCAGTTGCACGAGATGGCGGAACAGCCTGGCACCCAGCTCTACATCGATGCGGCTGGTGGTGTGGCTGAACACGTAGCTGCGCAGCACCGTGAGCACGCTCTCGAACACCACGACCACGCTCAGCCCGACCACCAGCACGTCCAGCGTGCTCAGGCCCTGGTGCACCAGCACCTTGTCCATCACGACCTGGAAGAACAGCGGGCTCACCAGCGCGAACAGCTGCAGGAAAAGCGACACCAGCAGCACCTCGCCGAGCAGGCCGCGGTACTTGACCAGGCTGGGGATGAACCAGCTGAAGTCGAAGCGGGCGAGGTCGCCGGCCAGGCTGGCGCGGCTGGCCACCAGGATGAGCTCACCGGTCCATTGCGCGGCGAAGACCGCGAGCGGCTCGATCACAGGGCGCCCCGCTTGCAGATGGCCACTCGGGTCGTGCAGCAGCACGCGTGCGCCATCGCACTGCGCGAGCACGACGGCGCGCGCAGGATCGTCGGCGGCAGACCGGACAAAGGCCAAGGCGGGCAGCGGCAGCAGCGCGAGGCGGTCTGCACTGCTGTGCACGCGGCGGGCTTTGAGGCCCAGTTGCTTCGCCGCCAGCAGCAGATCGGCGGCGCCGGGCTCGTGACTCGCGGGCCAGCCCAATTGATGGGCGAGGTGCGCGGGATCGGCGGCGACGTGATGCAGCCGGGCGATCAGGCACAGCCCGGCGAGGGCGTCGCGGGCGGCAGAGCGCTCAGTGTCGGCATCGGATGGTGCGCCAGGCTGCAGACCACGCGGCGGCTCGCACAGCTCCTGCAAGGATCGTCCTCCCCATGGCCGCTCGCGCCTTGTGCTGGGGTGCGATGCGGTGAATTCGATGTACGAGTGCCGGCGGTCGCAGCGACAGCAGCGGCGAAATGCTCCGACGGCGAAATATTCTCTTCTGCTCGGGTGTGCCGGGGTGCTGCGCAACTGCAACTGGCCACGATCGTATTGGTATCGGCGAGTCGGACAAGGACAACCAAGGCTTCTGAATGGCCGCGTCGTCGGTCAGTATTGCCTTCGCCGTCATGGATACGCCGCTCAGCCCCAACGATTCCTGTGCTCAGGACCGGGCATGTACCCGAACCAGCGTCTGATCGTCACGACCCGAGGCAAGAGCCGTGTGCGGTAGCTCCACATGCGCGGATCTGATGGCGAAGTGAGCAGCTCACGTTCCAGTCGCACCTGGCCGGTCATGCCTTCGGCCGGCCGCGGAAGCCGTCGAGCAGCGGCCCGGTCTTCAATTCCTGCGCCATGGCGAGGGCCTCCGCCCAGCTGAGGCCGCCTTCAGGAGGCAACATGCGCGTGGTCGTGTCCTTGAACAATTCCGCGGTGATGCCGCCCATACCGAGCAGCACGGCGGTCCCGAGAGCATCACGGTGGATGCCGAGGATCAGTTCGGCACGCACTCCAGGTCCCTGAGTGGGTCATCGAAGTCGAAATCTTCGACACTCCAGTGCGAAGGCCCCGTCCCGCGCTGGTCGTAGCGCCACAACTGATGGTCCTGGACCGGCGCTGCGCCTCGGGGCTGCAGGTTCTCGAGCTGTGGCTGGGAACCTCTCGATGAGAGTGTCCGAGGGCCGTCCGAGGCATGATGCTATTCATGAGACCGTCCTACCAGAAGTACGAGGTCAGCGTTCGGGCAAGCCCCATTGATGGTCAAGGCGTGTTCGCCGCAGAACCCATTGCGGCGCACCGCAAGATCGGCGAGGTCCGCGGTGAATCACTGAGCGTGGAGGACGGCCGCATTCGCGCGACTCGCCATGTGCGCATCATGATTGTCGAAGTGTCGAGCCGCCGGGCGATCGACTTCTCGAAATCGTCCGACCCCATGCGATTCACCAATCATTCCTGCGCACCCAACGCGCGCTTGTGCATCGACCGGGGCCGGGTCGAGTTCTACGCGCTGCGCCGCATCCCGGCCGGCGAGGAAATCACCGTCAACTACGGCGAAACTCACCACGCGGGCAAGCTCGCATGCCGTTGCGGGGCGCCAGGCTGTGCAGGATGGCTTTGAATGGACTGGAAGCTCGTGAGCGACGATCTGCAATGCTGGCCGGTGCCTACGCCTTCTTGACGTACGCCACGCACCAGCCGTGCGGGCTCACGGGGCCGGCAACGACCTTGCATGTGCCCATCGCCGTGGCCGAAGAGCCGGGGATGTACTGCATGCAGGTGTCGCATTGCTGGCCGTCGTGCGGCTTGTCCTGGTACTTCATCACCTCCTTGCTGACCTTGTTCTGCGCCGCGGCCTGCGGCGCAATCCATGTCAGCACGGCGGCACCGGCCGCGACGGCGGCGCCATGCAGAAGGGCTCGTCGATCGTTCATCGTGTGCTCCTTTCATCGACTGTGCGCGCCGTGATGCGCTGCGAGAACGCCACGCCCCATCGACGCGCTGAACTGGAAAAGACCCCGCGCAGCAGGAAAAGTTGCGCCGCTTTCGGCGGGCAACCGATCGGCCCCAGGCCTTGCTGGCATCCAATGCTTCGCCGTCGAATGGAGCCATCGCGGTCATTTCCGCACAGGAAGGGCGGATTCAAGGTCGCAGGACACCGTCTGGGAGGGGCTGAGGCAGGCGATCCAGCCAATCCATCATGCGACCGATTTGCCGCGGCCGTCGCCGTCATGACGCCATCGAGAACGAGGTCATCGCCGAACTCCATCGCAATGGGCAGAAACGAGGCACAGTTCGCCAACCGACATTCGTCCGTTGCCACGGTCACGCTCGGACGCCTTCATCATCGGAGAACCACATATGAGCAAACACTGCACCCACACGGCCCAGATCGCCCGCGTCGTGCCCAGCGCGCTCGGTTGCGAGGAATGTCTGCGAACCGGCAGCGAGTGGGTTCATCTCCGACTGTGCCGGACTTGCGGACACGTCGGGTGTTGCGATGATTCGCCGAACCGCCATGCCACGAAGCATTTCCATGCGACCGGCCACCCGATCATCGAAGGCTATGACCCGCCCGAGGGTTGGGGTTGGTGTTTTGTCGACAAGGTGATGTTGGACCTGGGTGCAGACACAACGCCTCAGCGCGGACCGATTCCGCGGTTTTACTAGACTCTGCGTCGAGCCCACCCGACAACGCGAACAGGCGTCGTCGAGTGGTGCGAATACCTGGAGCCGATCGGCGGATTTCTGTTGGTCAAGACCAGCCTGCGCGACGACGGCGGGCCCGCGTCCGCGTCGGCGTCAAGCCAGATTGCGCAACTCGCGCAACGCGACCGACAGCATTGCCAGGTCGGCTGTCTTGGTATCGCCGAGCTCGGCGAGCAGGCGCTGCCCTCGCTCGAGCGCCAGCGCGTTGCGTGCTTCCCAGGCGGCGAGCATCTGCGCCGCGCCACCGGGGCCTGCGCCGAGCACGTCCTGCGTGATCGCGCGCTGCAGGCCCGCCACGTCGTCCCCCAGCGCGATCTTGGCCAGGCCTTGCCAGTGGCTGTCCGCACTCAATGCCTCGATCTGCTGCCGCAGCCGCTCCAGGCCCAGACGCGCGGCGACACCGGCATGCACGTCGGCGACCTCGGCCACGCTGCGCTGCGTGCTCTCCGCGACCTCGGCGATGTCCAGCGCCGCGTACAGGCCTTCGGCGCTGGCCACCCGCTGCGCGAGCGGCGGTGGCACGCCCGCAGCAGTCCATGCGACGGCCTTGGGAGACACCGCAGCCTGCGAAGCCAGCTTCTCGCGCAGTGCCTCGACCGCGGGCATGAAGCGCCGGAAGGTTTCCTCCATCGGTTCAGCCAGACGCCTGTAGCGCAGGAACCAGGTGGTTGCGCGCGCCGTGAGCCAGCCCTCTTCGATGAGCAGCTCCGACTGCACCTCGTCGCTGACCTTGTTGTCCAGCGCTTCGACCAGCTGCCACAGCGCCACGTGACCCATCACCTCCCGGGTGGCCAGGTAGGCGCGCACGACCTGAGGCGGCTTTGCGCCTGTCATCTCGGCCAGGCGATGCACGAAGGTCGATCCGACGCGATTGACCATGCTGTTGAGCACATGCGTGGCGACGACCTCGCGCCTGAGCGGGTGGCGCGGGATGTGCGCCCCGAACCGCTCGCGCAACTGTGCCGGGAAGTAGCGCGCCAGCGCCGCGCCGATCCACGGGTCTTCGGGCAGGTCCGAATCGACGATCTCGTCGAACAGCCACATCTTGCAGTACGCGAGCAGCACCGCCCGCTCGGGCGTGGTCAAGCCGATGCCGCGTGCCATGCGCTCGGCGATCTCCTCGTCGGTCGGGAGGAACTCGATCGCGCGGTTGAGTCGCCCGGCCTTCTCGAGGAAACGCATGAAGCGCGCCTCCTGGTCGAGCAGCCGCACGCCCAGCCGGTTCGTCACCGACAGCGCCTGCGTCTGGAAGTAGTTGTCGCGCAGGACGAGCGCGGCGACGTCGTCGGTCATCTGCGCAAGCACCTTGTTGCGCTGCTTCTCGGTGATCTCGCCTTCGGCCACGGCCAGCCCGAGCAGGATCTTGATGTTCACCTCGTGGTCGGAGGTGTCGACGCCGGCGGAGTTGTCGATGGCGTCGGTGTTGATCGACACGCCGTGCAGCGCTGCCTCGATGCGTGCGCGCTGCGTGAAGCCCAGGTTGCCGCCTTCGCCGACCACCTTGCAGCGCAATTCGCGGCCGTCGATGCGCAGGCTGTCGTTCGCGCGGTCGCCCACCTCGGCGTTCGATTCAGTGCTGGCTTTCACGTAAGTGCCGATGCCGCCGTTGTAGAGCAGGTCCACCGGCGCCTTCAGGATCGCGCTGATCAGGTCGGCGGGGGCCAGCCGCTCAGCGGCGATGCCCAGCACGGCGCGCGCCTGCGGCGAGACGGGAATCGATTTCTCCGAGCGCGCCCACACGCCGCCGCCTGCCGAGATGAGCGCGGTGTTGTAGTCGGCCCATGATGATCGCGGCAGCTTGAACAGCCGCTCGCGCTCGGCGAGCGATGCGGCCGTGTCGGGGGTCGGGTCGATGATGATGTGGCGGTGGTCGAACGCAGCCAACAGCCTGATGTGCGGCGACAGCAGCATGCCGTTGCCGAACACGTCGCCCGACATGTCGCCGATGCCCACGACCGTGAAGTCGGTGGTCTGGATGTCGACGCCCTTCTCGCGGAAGAAGCGCTTCACGCTCTCCCACGCACCACGCGCGGTGATGCCCATGGCCTTGTGGTCGTAGCCGACGCTGCCGCCGGAGGCAAAGGCGTCGCCCAGCCAGTGGCCGTACTCCTTGCTGACCGCGTTGGCGTAGTCGGAGAAGGTGGCCGTGCCCTTGTCGGCGGCCACCACCAGGTAGGGGTCGTCGCCGTCCTTGCGAACCACCTGCGGCGGCGGCACGACGATCGTGCCGGCCAGGTTGTCGGTGACGTCCAGCAGGCCGCGCAGGTAGTCCTGGTAGCAGGCAATGCCTTCCTTCAGATAGGCGTCGCGGTCGGAGGCGGGGGGTGCCTTCTTCAGCACGAAGCCGCCCTTGGAGCCCACGGGCACGATGACCGTGTTCTTCACCATCTGCGCCTTCACGAGCCCAAGCACCTCGGTGCGGAAGTCCTCGTGCCGATCCGACCAGCGCAGCCCACCGCGGGCGACCTTGCCGCCGCGCAGGTGGATGCCCTCGAAGCGGGGCGAGTAGACGAAGATCTCGTACAGCGGCTTGGGCTCGGGCAGCCCGGGAACCTTCGCCGAATCGAGCTTGAGGCTCAGGAAGCTGCGCCGCGCGCCGGCCGCACCCGAGTGGCCGGCGCCCGTGCGCCAGAAGTTCGTGCGCAGCGTCGCCTGGATCAGGGCGAGCAGCTGGCGCAGCACGCGGTCCTCGGAGAGATTGCTCACGCGGTCCAGTGCCTGCCCGATGGCATTGACCTGCGACAGCTCGCCCTGTTCGTCGTGCGACGCGGGATCGAAGCGCAGCTTGAACAGCGTGACCAGCATGCGCGCAATTCTCGGATGCGTCGCCAGCGTCGACTCGATCGCCGCCTGAGACAGTGCGAAGCCGATCTGCTTCAAGTACTTCGCGTAGGCGCGCAGCACGACGATCTCGTCCACGGCCAGTCCGGCGCGCAGCACGAGGCGGTTGAAGTCGTCGCTCTCCACCTCGCCGTTGAACACGCGGACGAAGCAGTCCTCGAACAGCCGCGCGAGCGTGTCGGGCTCGATCTCGTCCGCGCACTGGGCCTGCAGCTCGAAGTCGTGCAGCGAGATCGAGGCTCTGTCGCCCGCCGTGGCGCTGCCGACCTCGATCACATGGTTCTGCTCGCCCAGCACGCGCGCGCCCATGTGCTCGAGCATCGGCAGGCTGTCGGACAGCACGATCGGCTTGCCCAGGCGGTAGACCTTGAACCCGAGCGCATCGGGCCCGCCGCCGAGTGGGCGGTACAGCGTGACCGCCAGCGGCGAAGCGCTGTCGAGCATGGCGATCTTGTGAACGTCGGGCACTGCCGCGCGTGCGGGGACGCGCTCGCGATACTCGGGCGGAAATGCCGCGCTCCAGTCCTTGTAGAGCTCGATGCCGCGCGCCTCGCCGTCGGCCTCGATCAGCGCGTCACGAAGCTGGTCGGGCCAACGCCGCGCGGCGCGGGCGAGCCTGGCCTCGAGCTCCTTGCGGTCGAAGGCCGGCAGGCGGCCTGGCGTGAGGTGCACGGTGATGTGGATCCTCGCGAGCATCGTGTCGCCGAGCAGGACGTTGAACTCCGCACTCGTCCCGGAGAAGCCCTCCATGAGGATGCGCAGGAACTTGATGCGCAGGTCGGTCGCGTAGGCCTCGCGCGGCACGTACACCAGGCACGAGACGAAACGGGTGAACGGGTCGGGGCGCACGAACAGACGCAGGCGCTGGCGGTCGCCCAGCGCCAGGATGCCCAGGGCCTGCTCGTACAGCTCGTCGTCGGAAATCTGGAACAGCTCGTCGCGCGGGTAGGTCTCGAGAATGTGATCCAGCGCCTTCGACAGGTGGCCGCCGGGAGGCAGGCCGGCACGCTCGGCGATGGCCTTGACCTTGCCGCGCAGCAGCGGCGTCTCCGCGACCCGCGCGCTGTAGGCGGTCGACGTGAACAGGCCAAGGAACCGGTGTTCGCCGATCACCTGGCCATTCTTGTCGTAGCGCTTGACGCCCACGTAGTCGGTGTAGCCGGGCCGGTGCACGGTCGAGCGCGTGTTGGCCTTGGTGACCACCAGCACCGGCGTGGGCGCATGGGCCATGGCCCTCACATTGGGCAGCAGCGCCGAGAAGCTGGCCGACGCTTTCTCGGATACCGACTCGCGCAGCACGCCCAGCCCACTGCCGGGGACCAGCCGCAGCGCGTCCTCTCCCTTTTCGGTGACGAGTTCGTGCTGGCGGTAGCCCAGCAAGGTGAGATGGTTGTCGGCGAGCCATTCGAGAAAGTCGCGGCTCTCGGCGACGAGCGCCGCCGGCAGCGAGGCGGGCGCGCTGGCCAGCTCGGCGGTGGCCTCGTGGAGGCGGGCGACCATGGGCTTCCAGTCCTCGACCGCGGCGCGCACATCGGCGAGCACGCGCTCGATGCCGGACACGAGGTCGCCGCGCTGCTGCGGATCGACGAGCCGGTCGATCTCGATGTGCATCCACGATTCGCGCACGGCTGAGGCCGGCGCCTCGCCGCGCGCATGGATGGCGGCGAGGCTGCCGTCGGGGGCGCGCGAGACGGTGAGTATCGGGTGCACGATGAGGTGCAGGGTCAGGCCCTGCCGGTTGATCTCGGCGGCCGTGGAGTCGACGAGGAAGGGCATGTCGTCATTGACGATCTCGACCACGGAATGGCGCGAGGCCCAGCCATGCTCGGCCACCGTCGGGCTCAGGACGCGAACCTTTGGGCGCCCAGCAGACCGCGACGCACCGAACTGCCAGTGCGACAGGAGCGCGCCGCACAAATCGTCGGGGCTGCGCTCGGCCAGGTCGTCGACATCGAGCTGCCGGAAGTATTCGCGCGCGAACGTCTCGACCACGGGCCGCTGGTCGGCGGCGACGTGCTCCGCGGCAAGCGCGAGCACGGCTTCGGTTCTTTCCACACGCAACGCGTCTGCAGGGGCATTCATCGCAAGGGTCTCCTGTTGCTGTTCTCTGGCGCGAGCTTACGCCGGCTCGCGCCCTTGTCGCGTTCCGAGGGATCCCGGACACCGGCCCGCAGATGCGCGTCAATGGAAGTCTTTTCCAAATGAGGTTCGAGCCTGGAGCCGGGAAATCGAGCCTGGCCTCTTGGGCCCACACGGCTTCTGACCTGATCGTCAGCGCCGCACGGTTCGTCGTGCCTCCCCCGGGGTGCATCGAAACACACGTGCGAATGCAGTGTTCATGTGGCTCTGGCTCGCGAAACCCGTCGCCAAGGCGATCTCCGACAGCGGCAGCGTGGACGTCTCTATCAGGTGTCGCGCTTGCTCGAGGCGACGCAGGAGCACGTAGCGGTGCGGCGATGTGCCGGTCGCGCGGCGAAACAGCCTCACGAAGTGCGCCTTGCTGTACCCGGTCGCATCCGCCAGTGCGCAGAGCGTGGGCCCGTCGGCGATGCGGTCGACGATCAGTTCGTCGACACGCCGAAGTTGCGCCGCCGTCAACCGACCTCGCTCGGCCCGCGACCTCCCGTGCGTGCGTGCAATCCGCAGCACGACGCCGGCTGACAGCGATTCGGCGTACAGGCCGCCATGCGGACAGCCCTCCTCGATCTCGCGCGCCATGGCGCGCAGGACACTGGCGAGCTCCTCGTCACGGAAGTCGAGATCCTGGCGCAAGCCCGACAAGATCTCAGGATCGTCGAACTGCGCGGCCTCGAGGTCGACCATGATGCGTCGCGCCGAACGGCACGACCAGTCGTTCAGCCGGCAGGCGCGCTGCCCGTCGAATACACGCATCGCACCCGCCCGCAAATCGTATGTGCGGACACCGGACCCGAAGTCGAAGCGCACCTGCGCGACACCCGTGTCGAGCAAGGCCAGCAGCCGGCGCGGCACGAGGAAGTTGCGGTTGTGCACCGCCGATTCGGCATCGAACCAACCCAGCGGCAGCCCGCGCCAGTGCGCCATGAGGTCAGGCGAAAGATGGCTGCGCTCGGAGTGCACGTTGAGCGTGTCGACACGTGAGAATTGGTTCGTCACCTTCGTCGTCCGAACTGTTCGGACAGTCAGGATAGAAGTGATCAATGGCGTACACAAGAGCGGCGGACCCAGCCCGAGCGTGCGCCGTCGGAAGCCGGTCACAGGGTTTGCCCGAGGCCAGGTCCGGAGCCGGATTTGAAAAGCGGAGCCGTTCCTGCAAGACCGCAGGGATCAACTTGGGTGCAATGAGGGCCCGACGAGGCCAGGATTTGCAGTGGCCGCGCGGTGCCGACGAGCGCCGCGTCCGCAAACCATACGCTGGAGACACCATGACGCATCCATTCGTCTTCGCGGCGCTGACCGTTGGCGCCGCCGTACTGGCCATCCCGCCTGCCGCGGCGCACGATGACAAAAGGGGGCCCAGACCGCGGCCTCCCTTGCCATTGATGTGCTCGCAGCTCGCGGGCGATGCCGGCGGCCTCGTCGGCACTACAGGCATCAAGTCGGTCACCGCCGCGATCGTCCCGGCGAGCGGCAGCAACGTGTCGTTCTGCCAAGTCGACGTGTTGTACGGCACCTCGGATCTGCAGAACATCAACGTACGCGTCGGACTCCCGCTCGGTCCGCTCGACGGAGGCACCGGCGGCGTGATCGGCGCGTGGAATGGCCGCACCCAGGGCATTGGGGGTGGCGGCTGCTCGGGAAGCCTCGCCGTCAACGCCCCGGTCAACGCGGGTTATGTCGGCTCGGGCAACGACACCGGTCACGGCGGCGCCGACTTCAACTGCGAGGCAGGCGTCAACAATGACGGCACCTACAACCTGCAGTTCATCAACGACTTCATTCGAAACGGCATCGAGCAGCAGGTCCTGCTTTCCAAGCGGATCGCCGCCAAATACTACGCGATGCGGCCGGCGTACAACTACTGGAACGGCTGCTCCACGGGAGGCCGACAGGGCTACCTTCTGGCACAGGAGCTGCCTCGCGAGCTCGACGGCATCCTGGCCAGCGCCCCGGCGATGTACTGGACGCGCTTTCAGACGGCGCAGATGTGGGGCCAGGTGGTGATGAAGGATCTGGTCGGAGGACCGATTGCACAGACCAAGCTCAACCAGGCCACTGCGTCGGCGGTGGCCGCGTGCGACGCTGCCGACGGCGTGGTCGATGGCGTGATCGACGAGCCGCGCGCCTGCACTTTCAGCGCCACGGCCAACATCTGCGGCGCACCGACGGCACCGGCCACCGACTGCCTGAACGCCGCCGAGGCCGAAGCCATCGATCGCATCTGGGACGGGCCGCGCAACCCCGACGGCAAGCGCGTCTGGTTTGGCCTCGACCGCGGTACCGCCATCGGCGCGCTGAACGGCGCTGCGCCGTTCTTCCTCGGCGTGACGCAATTTCACTGGGATACGCACGACCGCATGTTCGACTGGACGACGGTCACGGCCAACGCCTATGCCGACGTGGCGCAACAAGGTTCGCGCAACATCGCGGACGTGACCGACACCTTCGACGACCTCGATGCCTTTCGCGCGAACGGCGGCAAGTTGCTGACCTTCGTGGGTGCGAACGATCAGCTGATCATGCCGCAGGGCGTCATGCACTACTACCGCCAGATGGCGGATCGCTATGGCGGCCCGCACGATGACGACTTCACCGGCGTGCAGAAGTTCTATCGGCTGTTCCGGGCACCCGGTGTAGGCCACTGCGGTGGCGGCGTGGGGCCGCAGCCGCAGGGACTGTTCGACGCACTGGTCGACTGGGTCGAGCACAAGGCGGCACCGAAGACCATCGACGCCACGGTCACGACCGGCGGCGTGGTCACTCGAACACGGCCGCTGTGCCCATACCCGCAGACCGCCATCTACAACGGCAGCGGCAACACCGACGATGCAGCCAGCTTTCATTGCGGCGGCAACCTTGAGACGCGCGAGGTGGTGTGCGACAGCGTGCTCGTGAAGTACAAGCATGAACTCAATGGACCACTCGCCTACCGCGAGGGCGGCACCTCGCCCGCCGAGTGTCGCAAGCGGGGCCATGGTCCGTCACACTGATACGCGAGAAGACTGACTGCAGCATCATCGCGGCGCCCGTCCCCGCCGGAAGAATTCCGACCCATCGTGACGGGAGCTGCAAGCCCGAAGCGACACTCGTCCTCACATCCGCCTGTCAGACGGCATGCGCGGACGGTTGAAGCATCCTGAGGCGAAAAAGGCCGACATCCACTCTGCGTGATCGAAACCCTGCTTCGCAGTAGCAGAGGTAATAGGTCCACAGTCGCTTGAACGCGTCGTCGAAGCCCAGCCTCTCGATGCCTGGCCAGTTGGCGAGAAAGCGGCTTCGCCATTGCGCGAGCGTGCGCGCGTAGCTCGGGCCGAACCAATGCTCCTCGTCGATGACGAAGCCGGCACGTTCGGCGTGCTCGCGCAACGCACGCGGGCACGGCAGCATGCCCCCGGGGAAGATGCAGCGCTGGATGAAGTCAGCGCTGTGCCGGTAGGACTCGAAGTGCTCGTCGGCGATCGTGATCGCCTGCAGCACGGCCACGCCGCCGGGCTTCAGGCGGTCGCGAAGCGTGGCGAAATAGGTCGGCCAGTACGCCTCGCCCACGGCCTCGATCATCTCGATCGAGACAATGCGGTCGAACTGGCCTTGCACGTCGCGGTAGTCCTGCAGGCGAAGGTCCGCGCGCTCGCCGACGCCCCAGTCGGCAGCGCGCTCGCGCGCGAAGGCGAGCTGCTCCGTCGAGAGCGTGAGCCCGGTCACGTGCGCGCCGCAATCCCTGGCCAGCGTCGCGGCCAGTGTCCCCCAGCCGCAGCCGATTTCGAGCACCTCGGCCTCCGGCGGGACGGCGAGCATCTCGACGATGCGCGCCAGGTGGTGCGCCTGAGCGGCTTCGAGCGTGTCCGCGTCGCCCTCGAAGAGCGCGCTCGAATACAGCATGCTGTCGTCGAGCCAATGCCGGTAGAAGGCATTGCCGAGGTCGTAGTGGAAGGCGATGTTGTGACGGCTGCCACGGCGCGTGTTGGCGCGCGCGAGGTGGGCGAGCCGCGCGAGCCAGCGCGTCGGGCCGCTGCCTTCCAGCAATGAGCCCCAGGCCGACTCGTTGGCCAGGCCGAACTCGAGCAGGGCAAGCAAGTCGGGGCTGTCCCAGTCGCCGTTGCGAAAGGAAAGAGCGAGGCCGAGGTCGCCCTGGAGCATCAGGCGCAGGAGCGTGCGCCAGCGGTGAAGACGCATGACGGCATGCGGCCCCGGCTCGCGGCCTGCGACTTCCAGGCACCGTCCGCCCGGCAGTGTGAGCGTCAATTGGCCGCGGCGCGTGCGTCCGAGCAGCCTTCGCAGCAGCGCAAGGCGCGGGACGGTGTCGGGTGCGCGGACGGTGGAAGTGGGAAGGCTCATGAATGCTTGCGGGTGGAAACGATGGTGACGTCGCGTGCCGGCGCCGCGGGGCGCGGCTGCAGCGGCACGCGCTTGATCCACAGCCGCAGCGCCTCCCAACGGATGGCGACGACGACCTTGAGCGTGAGCAGCGGATGGCTGAAGAAGACGCGCAGCAGCGCCGCATCGCTCAGCGGACGGCGGCGACCGTCGAGCCGGGCATGGAGCACCGCACCGTCTTCGTCGTGGACACTGACGCCGACCGACATCGACGCACCCGGCGGCTCGACGCGAAAACGGTAGCGTTGCGTCATGCCATTGAAGGGCGAGACAAAGAGCTGCTTGTCGCAGGCCTGGTCGAGCACGGGCGCATTCGCGTCCGCCACCGGGATCAGATAGCGGTGTCGCTCGCCGAACGTGTTGTTGACCTCATGGATCAAGGCCTGCAGCGCGCCGCTGCCGGGCGCGTGGCAGAACCAGATGCTGAGCGGGTTGAAGCCGTGGCCCAGCAGCCGCGGCATCGTCAGCAGCCGGATCGCGCCGCCGGTTGGCAGGCCGGCCTCGCGCAGCCGCGCTTCGACCTGCTGGCGCAGATCCGTGTCCGAGCCGTCGCCGTAGTCGCCAGCGTGAAAGCTGAAGAGATTGAAGCGCCCGACCGAAAACCAGCGCAGCCGCGCGTCGAGCTCGGGCAACTCATCGATGTCGAGCAGCAGTTCGTAGACGCGGTAGGCGAGCCGATGACGGCGAGGCCGCAGTCGTTGGTGCATCACGCGTCCCACGTACAGCGCCGAGATCAGATCGGCCTTCATTGCAGCAGCGCCTCGGGCATGTGGATGCGGCCCGACTCCTGCGGCACGCGCCAGGGACGGCGCACGCCACCGAGCGTCTCGGCCACGGCCAGGCCGGCCTGCAAGCCGTCCTCGTGGAAACCGGCGCCGAAATAGGCACCGCAGAACCAGGTGCGAACGCGGCCCTGCAGGCTCCAGAGCCTGCGTTGCGCGGCCATGGCCGCGGAGTCGAACAAGGGATGCTCGTAGATCTCGGTGCGAATGAGGTGCTCGGGCCGTGGCGGCACCGGCGGGTTCAGCGTCACGAAGAGTTCGGCGCCGAGGCGCTGCGGCAGGTGCGGCTGCAGCCGGTTCATCCAGTAGCTGACCGTCGGCGGCGCGTCGCTGCCGCGCGCGGCCAGGTAGTTCCAGCTCGACCACACGGCACGGCGCGCCGGCATCAGTGCCGGATCACGGTGCAGCACGGCCAGATTGCGGCTGTAGGCGAAGCTGCCGAGGAGGGTCTGTTCCTCAGGTGTCGGATCGGTGAGCAGGGCCAGCGAGCGATCGGCATGCGTGGCCAGCACGAGCTGGTCGAAGCGCTGCGGCCACCAGCCCGCGCGCGTGCGCAGCCGTACGCCGTCCGCCTCGCGGCGCACTTCGATCACCGCCTGGTCGAGTTGCAGCCGATCGGCGAAGCGCGGGATGAGGCGCTTGACGTACTCGCGGCTGCCATCGTTCACGGTGCGCCAGACAGGGCGACTGCTGACCTGCATCAGGCCATGGTTCTCGCAGAAGCGCACGAAGGCCGCCACCGGATGACGACCCACCAGCGCGGCGGGCGCCGACCAGATCGCAGCGGCCATCGGATAGAGGTGATCGTCGCGAAAGGCGCGGCCGTAGCCGTGCGCATCGAGGTAGTCGTCGAGCGCCTGGTCGCCGGCAGCATGCGCGTCTCGCGGCGCCTCGCGGTAGAAGCGCAGCAGCTCGCGCAGCATGTTCCAGAAGCGCGGCCTCAGCAGATTGCGCTTCTGGGCGAACAGCCCGCGAAGGTCGGTGCCGGCGTATTCGAGCGCGCCGCCGTCCAGGCTCACGGCAAAGGACATGTCGGTGGCCGTGGTCGGCACGTCGAGATGGCGGAACAAGGCCGTGAGGTTCGGGTAGGCCGGCTCGTTGTAGACGATGAAGCCGGTATCCACCGGGACGGTGCCGCCATCGTCACCGGGGGCGTCGACGGTATGGCTGTGGCCGCCCGGCCGCGCCTCGCTCTCGAAGACAGTGACCTCGTGCCGCTCGGCCAGCAGCCAGGCGCACGACAGGCCGGCGATGCCGGTGCCGACCACGGCGATGCGTTGCCGCGCCGCGGCCGGCGTCGCCGTGGAAAGTGGATTGGCCTGGACGGCGCAGGGCTGCATCGCGGTCTCCTGGGTGCTTGGGCCTCATACGCAGGACGGGCCGGTTTGGATCGCTGCTCGATCTGCGATGATCCAAAGCAGGCCGGCCCGCGTAGAACAGCGTGGAACTCGCTCATGGCCGCTCCTATTCATCAACCCGACCAGCCCGACGCCGGCCGCCACGGCCGACACCCGCCTACCTTGACCGTCGTACACATCGATCCCGAGCGCGGTACCCGCCCGGACGACGAATGGGCGGGGCTGCTGTGCGCCGTTGCCGATCGGCAAGACCGCGAGGCCTTTGCGCGGCTGTTCGCTCATTTCGCACCACGCGTCAAGCGCCACCTGATGCAAGGCGGCAGCCCCGAGGCGCAGGCCGAAGAACTGGCCCAGGAGGCGCTGGTCGCCGTCTGGCGCAAGGCAGCGATGTTCGATCCGGTCCAGGCCGCGGCCTCGACCTGGATCTTCACGATCGCACGCAACCTGCGCGTGGATCTGCTGCGGCGCCGCCAGGGCACCGAGCCGCTGGACGAAGCCTTCGATTTCGATGCGATCGAATCCGACGAACCCGCGGCCGAGGAGCGGCTGCACGCAGCGCGCCTCACCACACGCCTGCGCAGTGCACTCGCCCTGTTGCCGCCCGAGCAGCAGCAGGTGCTGCGCCTGTCCTATTTCGACGATGAGCCGCACGCGCGCATCGCCACCGCGCTGGGCATCCCGCTCGGCACGGTCAAGTCGCGCGTGCGCCTGGCGGTGGCCCAGCTGCGCCGCCTGCTCGAACGCTGACGACGATGAAGATCCGACATCACCCCGAAGACGAGCTGCTGCTCGCGCTGTCTGCCGGCCGCCTGGAGACGGGCACGCGGTTGGTCCTGTCCAGCCATCTCGAGCTTTGCGCTCACTGTCGCGAGCGTCTGCGCGTGTTCGATGCGCTGGGCGGCGTGCAGCTCGAGCAGGCCGAGCCCGCTCCGATGGCCGAAGACGCGTTGGCCCGCACATTCGCGCGCATCGATGCGCTGGCTGCGGCGCCTGCTCGGCCGGTCAAGGTCAGTGCTCCGCCGCCGCTTCCTGAGGGCGCCCGCTGGCCGCGCGCGTTGGCCCATTGCAGCGCCACGCCCTGGCGCTGGATCGGCCCCGGCATGCGCTGGAGCCGTGTGAGCGTGCCCGAGGCGCCGCAGGCCAATGTCTTCCTGCTGCGCATCGCCGCCGGCAAGTACCTTCCGCAGCACACGCACACCGGCCTGGAGCTCACGCAGATCGTCTATGGCCGCTTCCACGACGGACGCGCACTATTCGGTCCCGGCGACTTCGACGCCGCCGACGCCGAGATCCATCACCAGCCCGTGGTGCAGGACGGCAGCGAATGCATCTGCCTGGCCTCGCTCACCGGCCGCTTGCGTTTCGAGAGCCCTGTCGCGCGCCTGTTCGGGTCGCTGGTCGGCATGTGAGACGGGTGGCGGCCCAGGCCGCGCACCCGCTGACGATGGCACCCCAGGCGAGGTCGGCCAGCGTGACGGCCCACGGCCAGCCGCGCAGCGTGGCCTGATTCGTGAGGTCGTAGGTGGCATAGGCCACCAGGCCCATCAACGCACCGCGCCGCAGGGCCAGGGCCGGCAGTCGTCGCTCGAACGCCGGCGCGATGGCGAACACCAGCAGGCCGAAGAGGTAGACCGGATAGAACATGCCCGCGGCCAGCCAATCCACCTCGGGCGCCATCAGTGTGCCGAGCGCAGGCCGGTACAGGCGCGGCCCCATCAGTGCAAGCCAGCAGGCATCGAGCAGCAAGAAGCAGATCAAGGCCGCCAGATAGGCCAAGACGAGTCGGCTCGGCGAATGCTTCATGGCTGCGGTTTCTCGGGTGGGAGGCGATAGCTGAGCAGGCGGTCGCCCTTGGCTTGCGCGTCGAGCCCGATCCAGCGGCCGCTGTCGGCGGCATACCAGATGGTGATGCGCTGCTTGTCGGCGACGAGGCGCCAGCGCCGGGCAGGCACCGGCCGGCCGCGGACTTCGATCGACGCGTCAGGCAAGGGCTCGAACCGTACCGGGCCGGCGCCGCCGGTCTGCGGGTCGACGAGCCGGCGTTGCAGGACCAGCCTGGGGTTCCAGTAGGCGAAGCTCATGACGCATTGGCCATCGAACCGCCGCGACACTTGCTGGCGCTGGCCGTCGTCGTCGGTGTCTGCGCGCAGTTCGCGCAGACAATCGCCTTGCCAGTGTTCTTCGGCCTCATGGCGGTAGCGGTAGACCGGAATGCCGAGCACGCGGACAACGAACTGCGCATGACTGTCGATGCGGCGCATCGCAGCGTTGCCTGCGACGACGAAGCGGTGAGTGCCGATCGGCTTGCCATCGAGCGCGACGGAGAAGTCCCACTCGCCGGACTCGGTGCCGGCCCCCTGCGCCGGCGCGAGCGCTGCGTGGGTGGCCAGCGCCAGCAGAACGACGAGTTTCCTCACGGCCGAGCGACCCGCCGCGGCGGCCATGGGATGAAGGCGCTCGTGCGGGCGGCGTAGTCCCGGTACGCTGGCCGGCGTCCGGCGATGTCCTGCTCCAGCAGCGCCACGCCCGAGACCTTCAGCAGCAGCACGGTCATCATCAGCGGCGAAGCCAGGGTCCAGGCCGCACCCCAGCCGCCAGCGGCCAGCGCCATCAGGCCGAGCCCCCACCAGACACAAGCCTCGCCGAAGTAGTTCGGGTGACGCGACCAGGCCCACAGGCCCCGATCCATCACCTCGTCCTTGCCGTGCGGGCTCCGCCGGAAGCGGGCGAGCTGGGCATCGGCCACCGCTTCGATCACGATGCCGGCAGCGGCCAGCAACACGCTGGCGGCATCGAGAATCGTCAGCGGCGCCAGATGGGCCAGCGCGGCCAGCACCGGCCAGCCGACGATCCAGGCCAGCACCGCCTGCAGGCCGAACACGAGGTACAAGCTCTTCAGCCCGAAATGCGGCTCGTGGCGGTCGCGCATCGCGCGGTAGCGACGGTCTTCGCCATGGCCGCGGTTGCGCAGGCTGATGTAGACGGCCAGCCGCAAGGCCCAGACCAGCAGCAGCGCCAGCATCACGCCGCCGCGCGCGTCCGGAGGGCGCATGACGGCGTAGACCACGGCCGGCGCGGCGATCAGGAGCGACCAGACACGATCGGCCAGGCTGGCATCGCGCAGTGGCAGGCTCAGGACCCAGACGGGCAGCGCCAGCGCCAACGACACCAGGAGCCCGAGGGCCGCGAGTTCGAACATCAGCGCTTCTCGAACAGGTAGTGGCTGACCCACCACTGGCCGCCGTCGGCATGCGCGAACAGCTCCTCCACCGAGAGGAAGAACAGCCGCCAGCGCATCCACCACAAAGCCGCCTCGTGCGGGCCGTAGACCGAGACGAACAGGGGCATCAGGTGGTCGCGCTGCGCATCCATGCGCGCCAGCCACGCGGCCGACGTGCGTGCGTAATGGCGACCATCCCAGCGCCAGCGATGCAGCAGCCGAAGGTCGTCCTGGCAGCGCAGCGCGAGATCGTCGCCGGGCATCATGCCGCCGGAGAAGAAGTGGCGGCTCATCCAGTCACTGGCATCGCGCGCCTCGAAGGCGTAGGGCGCCTCGCGGTGGACGAAGACGTGCATGAAGAACCGGCCGGCCGGCTTCAGCCAGCGGGCGACGTGAGCGAAGGCGCGCGGCCAGTTGCGCAGGTGCTCGAACATCTCCACCGAGACCACGCGATCGAAGCGCTCGGCGGTGTCGAAGTCATTGAAGTCGCGCGTCAGCACCTCGAGGTTGCGCAGACCGCGCGCTGCCGCCTCCGATTCGATGTAGAGGCGCTGCGAATGCGAGTTGGACACGGCGGTGATGCGCGCGCCAGGCAAGCGCCCGGCCATCCACAGGCTGAGCGATCCCCAGCCGCAACCGAGCTCCAGGATGCGCTGCCCGTCGGCCAGGCCGGCGCGATCGCAGGTCTCCGCCAGGGCAGCGGCCTCGGCCTGATCCAGCGTCTGCACACCCTGTGGCCACCAGCAGCAGCTGTATTTGCGGTTTGCACCGAGCACCGCACCGAAGAACTCGACAGGCAGCTCATAGTGCTGCTCGTTGGCCTTCTCGGGCAACAAGGCCAGTGGCGCCTGCTTCAACTCGTCGAAGAACACCTCGGCGATGCGCGAGCCAGCTTCGGCATCACCGCTGTGCAGCGCTGCCAAGCGCTGGCGCAGCAGCCGACGGATACCCAGGCGGACGGCACCGTCGGGCACCAGGCCTTGCTCGACCCAATGGATGGCCTTGGCCGTGTTGTCGGATCTGCGCATGGAAGCCTTCGTCTCGTCGATGTCTGGCTTCTCCTACGCATGGCGCAGGTTCTTGGATCAGCGGGCGTGCGTACGGCCGCCCGCATCCGCCCTCAAGATCGTGCAGCGCTGCGCTGACTGCCGCTCTCCGCCCTGAGCCTCAGCGCGGCCGCTTCCTGTGCAAGGTAGCTCTGCGTGATCGAGCGAAAGAGCATGCCGATGGGTACGCCAAGCAGGCCGGAGAACGAGAACTCCAGCGCCACTTGCGACTGCGTGGCCGACTGTTCGGCAATCACATGATCCGCTCGCATGGACAGGCCTGGGGCGCGCGCCTGCCACACGAAGCGGCGCGCTGGCTCGAGTTCCGTGACCGTCCAGGTCGCGGGGCGCAGCTTCGGCTGCACGACGATGTATCGATTGCCGACATTCAATGCCGAATCGTCGAGCGCCTGAACGCTCGCGACCGTCGGCAGCCACTCTGGCCAGGCCACGACGTTGGACAGTGCGTGCCAGATCGGCGCCGCCGGCGATGCGATGGAGATCGATGTGCGGTAAGTCGGCATTGCAAGTCCACGACCTCGGAATTGAAATGATGCCACGCCCGGGGGCGCCGCGCAGCACAGGCCACGACACGGCCGCTTGTGCATCGCCGGACCCGAATGCAATGCGCCCTTTGACCCGACGCCGCGCACGCGCAGCGCCTTCGCCGTTCGACGCAGATGATTTGGCTCAATCCCCGCCGCGCGCGCGGCGGTATGAAGGAGGCGGGTGCCCATGGCGACAGGCCATGATGCGCGCCGAAGGAGCGATTGCAGATGAAAGTCCTGAGCGGAGTGGATGGCGCCTTTCTCCACCTGGAGACGAAGGAGACGCCGATGCACGTGGGGTCGCTTCACCTCTTCGATCTTCCGGCCGGTTACGCGGGCAACTTCCATGCGGACGTCAGGCGCATGATGCGGCGGCGCCTGCAGATCGCCCCGGTCCTCACGCGCAAGCTCGCCCCGATGCCGCTGCAGCTTGCCAACCCGGCCTGGGTCGAGGACGACCGGATCGACATGAACTACCACGTGCAGCGGATCACGTTGCCCAGCCCCGGCACGCAGGCGCAACTCGAAGACCTGGTCGGGCGCCTGCACTCCGAACTGCTGGATCGCGGCCGTCCGCTGTGGCGCATGGCCGTGATCGACGGCCTGCAGTCGCGCCAGGTGGCCTACTACTTCCAGGTCCACCACGCCGTGCTCGACGGGCAGGCCGGCGTGCTGCTGGCGAAGGCGCTGTTCGACCTGACGCCGGTACCGTCGCCGCTGCCGCGCGCGGCCGCCCACCACGGCGAGCATCCGGGCGTCGTCGAGCTCGCCGCGGCCGCGCTCAAGCATGACGCCGGCCAGTACATCAAGCTCGTGCGGCACCTCCCTGGCGTGGTGAAGACACTGGCCGGCCTGCTCGGCGGTGCACCCGAGGAGAGCCGCGGCCGACTCGGACAGAACTTCTCGTTCGGCCCGAGGACGCCGTTGAACGTGCCGATCACCGGCGAGCGCGGCTTCGCGGGCGTGTCGATTCCGCTGGGCGCGCTCAAGGAGCTGGCGGCGGCACACGAGGCCAAGCTCAACGACGTCGTGCTGACGCTGTGTGGCGGTGCGCTGCGCCGCTACCTCGCGCAACACGGGGGCGTCCCCAGGAAGCCGCTGATCGCGACGATGCCGATCTCGCTGCGCGACGCGGGCAACGCCGAGTACACGACCCAGGCCACGCTCACGCTGGTGAACCTGAACACCCATCTCGCCGACCCTGTGAAGCGGCTGCGCGCCATCCGCGAGGCTGCGGGTGCCATGAAGGGGCTGGCCCGGCGCGCGCGCGGCGTCATCGCCACCGACTTCCCGTCCTTCGGCGTGCCCTGGGTGCTGAAGGTCCTGGCCGAGCTGTACGGCCGCACGGGCATCGCCAGGGCCATGCCTCCGATCGCCAATGTCGTGATCTCCAACGTGCCGGGGCCCGCAGTGCCGATGTATGCCGCTGGCGCCCGCATGACCGATTACTGGCCCCTGTCGATCGTCGAACATGGCATCGGGCTCAACATCACCGTGATGAGCTATGCGGGAACGATGGGTTTTGGCTTCACGACCGCGCGCAGTGCCGTCCCCGACGCGCGCGAACTTTCGGCCGCACTTGTGCAGTCTCTGGACGAACTGGTGGCACGAAGCCGCGGGCGTACCGCCGCTGTCCGGGCGCCTGTCCCGTCCCCAGACCGTTCGCGATAGATTGCCGACATGCCTTGCAGAACACCCATGCGCCAACTGACCCGGCACGACGCGAGCTTCCTGTACGCGGACACGATCCACGCCAACGCCAACATCACCTTCGTCCAGATCTACGACCAGAGCACCGTGACGGGTGGGACGCTGCGCTTCAAGACCATCCTCGCCCACATCCAGAGCCGGCTTCACCGCTCACCGATCTTCCGAAGCAGGCTGCTTCGCGTCCCGTTCGAGCTCGACGATCCGTACTGGGTGGAGGACGAGTATTTCGACCTCGAGTACCACGTGCGCCACATCGCGCTGCCCAAGCCGGGCGACTGGCGCCAGTTCTGCATCCAGGCCTCGCGCATCCACGCACGCGCGCTCGACCTGAACCGGCCGCTGTGGGAGATCTACGTGATCGAGGGGCTGGACAGCATCGCCGACCTGCCGGCCGGCAGCTTCGCGCTGCTGACCAAGATCCACCATGCGGCCATCGACGTGGAAAGTCGCAACGTCTTCATCGAGGCGCTGCATGACACCACGCGTCGACCGCCGAAGCCCGAGATGCCCGAGCCGTGGTTTCCGCAGCGCGCACCCGGTGCGCTCGAGCTGCTGTACCAGGCCGGCCTCCATCTCATGTTCGCGCCCGCCAGGCTGATGACTCCGCTCGCGCGCGTCGCGCCGGCGGCAATGGCGTTCGCACGAGACGTGCTGCATCCCGAGCACCATCAGGCGGCCACGCGTTTCAACGCGATCGTCTCGCCGCACCGCGTGTTCGACACGCGCCGCTTCCTGCGCGAGGAATTCGAGAGCATTCGAGCTCTCGTCCCCGGCGCGACCCTCAACGACGCCGTGCTCGCAGTCTGCGCTGGCGGGCTCAGGCGCTATCTCGACGCGCATTCCGAGCTGCCCCGGGCTGATCTTGTCGCCGCGGTTCCGATGGACATCGGGGCCGAGGGCGGGTCCGCGGGCACATCGCGCCGCATCGGGATCGGCACGAACATTGCCGACCCGATCGAGCGCCTGGCCTTCATTCGCGAGCAGACCGCGGCGGCCGAGCCTACGCGCGCCGCGCCGCAAAACATGGCACCGCCCGCCTGCACGATCTCCCACGTGCGCAGCCCGCTCGCCACGGTCTACCTGCACGGCGCGCAGATGACCTACTTCTCGGCCATCCTGCCCATCGCCGATGGCATGGGCCTCGTCTTCGCGGTGACCTGCTACGACGAACGCATCGTCGTCTCGCCCACGTCATGCCGCGAACTCATGCCCGATCCGCAGGTGTTCACGCAGTGCGTGCGCGACTGCTTCCAGGGCTACCTGGCCCTGGCTAGGCCAGAGCGCCCTCGCGGGTCAGGAGCCGATACGCATATCCCAGCGGCCCCGAAGGCTCGAAAGGGTGCCAGGCGCCCTCCGGCTGCGAAAGCCGGTCCGCGACGATCCACATCACCACGGCATTGAACCCCAGTCCGATGTGGCTGCCCGGCACGCGGATGTTCTCGTGCAGCGCCGGGTCACCCTCGACGGTGGCCTCCTGCGGCGGCACGACGCCATCGCCGAGCGAATACAGGCAACTCATGGGCATCGGCAGGGTCTTGCGCTCGCGCAGCGTTCTGGCGCGCGGCTGCAGGGTGTGCGCCGACGGTCCCATCGGGTGGGCGATCAGTCGGTACATGGCCTTGACCAGCGGAGGCGACGCACTGCCCTCCGGATCGACTGTGATGGGGCTGCCCAGCGTGACGACGCAGCGCACGCATTCTGGCACCTGGTGGGCTCCATAGAGCGCGAACACGCCGCCCAGGCTCCATCCCACGAGGCTGACCTTGCGACCGGTCTTGTCGTGCAGGTAGCGGATCTTCTGTTCGAGGGCGTTCGCGTGCTTGGTTTGGAACCCGACGTTGCGCCCCAGCCCCCAGGTTTCGGCCGCGTAGTTCCGGTTCCGCAGAAACTGCTCCAGTCCGATCAGGGAAAGCTCGCTGCCCATGAATCCCGGCAGCAGCAGCACCGGATGGCCGTCGCCGCGCGGCGCAGTTGCCAGGATCGGAAGCGCCCACGGCAGCGTGGCCGCTTCGAGCAGCGCACGCGACTCGAGCAACGAGTACGCGAACTTGGGACGACCGGTGTGAGGGTGTCGTGTGACCATGATCGAAGGCTCGCGCCGGTCAGCCGATGCCGCGTTGACGATTCGCAAGGAATCGACGGCTCCGCGGCCGGTTCATGGCGAGGTCTTGGCTGCTTCCCCATGCAGCCAACCCAGAAAGGCCTCGATAGGCGCTCGCCTGGTGTTGCGAGCTGGACATGATGGCGCTGGTCAGCGTGGCCACGCCTTGGGCAGGCAAAGGCTCAGGCTGCAATCCACGCCTCGGCCGCCGCCCGGTCCTTGGCCGGGAAGACCCGCACCGGGCACGGCATGACGAACCTGAACATGCTGATCGCGTTCGCAACCCAGCCGACATCGGTGACGAAGGCGACTCTTTCCCATGCCCGAAAGTGCGCCAGGCCCAATTTCATGTCGTCCCACATCGCGCCCGGCGTGAACCCCGTGAAGTCGGCACCCAGCGCGTACAGCAGCCTCACCTTGTCGTGCCGCTTCAGCGCCGCCTCGACGGCCGGCACGAGCACGGTCTCATAGTCGGTGGCGCTCACGTGCCCGGAGGCAGCAACGCCAATGGTGTTGTCAGGCAGATTGGTCAGAAGCTCCATCATGATGCATCTCCAGCGATGGACATTGGGGGGCGACGGCAGAGGCTAGAACCATAGATCGCGAATGCAACGGCCGTCGCGTGGCAGGTCTTCCCACTTGTCAAGGCCATCGAAGTGGTCAATGGGAAGGTTCGCAATCGGCTCCGGCTCCGACAGGCGCAGGTTCACGGCGATCCGTCGTCGCCCTTCGGCATTGGTCTCGAGTGCCCGCCAATATGCGACGCCACCGCAAGACGGACAGAAGTGGAAGCCGAGGGAGTCGCCGCGTATGTAGGGCTTGGTGGTCCCTGAGACCTCGACGTCCTCGCCGTCGTAGCCATATGCCCAAAGGACACCATACCGGCGACACGCCGTGCAGTTGCAGGCCGTCGCCGACTCGGGCATGCCGTGATATCGCCATTGAACAGCGCCACAGTGACAGGAACCGTTGAGCATGTTCGGATCTCCGTTTAGGGGCGAATTGCGCTGATTCGTCCGCGCCGCCTGAATGATGTATCAATTCGCGAGAGAAGTGGGGCGACATCTTTCCACAGTGCCCGCGATGGAATCATCACGCCTCAGGCTTGTGGCAGACCGCTTCGACGTTGTGTCCATCGGGACCCATGACGAAGGCGGCGTAGTAATGGGCGTGATAGTGCGGACGAAGGCCTGGCGGCCCATTGTCCTTGGCGCCCGCCGCGATGGCTCGGCGATGGAACTCCGCGACCTGCGCGCGATTCTCCGCCGCAAAGGCCAGGTGGAGCGGGGCCGGCCTGGATGACGCTCTGCTCAGCCAGAACGCCGGCTTGTGGGGAGGACCCAGTCCGACGGCTTCCGGAAACTCCATGACGACGCCCACGCCGAGCGGCGCCAGCGCCTCCAGGTAGAACGCCTTGCTGGCGTCGAGGTCCGTGACACCGATTCCGATGTGATCGAACATGGTTTTCTCCGATTCGATGCGTGGGCCTTGATGCAGCCCTTCACGCCATTTCCCGGCCGCCCCTGAACCGGATTCTGACGCGCCCTCGCCCGCACAGGCGGCCGAGGAACTCATCGAAATACATCCGGCGCGCATGCGCCGATGCAATGGCCTGTCGACGTCGGCTAAAGACTCAAGCCATGTTCTGAAGTGCAAACTCCCAGTTCACGAGCTTGTCGAGCACGGCGCTCACGTAATCTGCACGCCGGTTCTGGTAGTCGAGGTAGTACGCGTGCTCCCAGACGTCGACGGTCAGTAGCGGCTTGATGCCGGCGCCCATCGGCAGTTCGGCGTTGCCGGTCTTGGCGACCTTGAGCTTGTCGCCGTCCTGGATCAGCCAGGCCCAGCCGCTTCCGAACTGCGAGCCCGCAGCGGCGACCAGTTGTTTGCGGCAGGCATCCACACTGCCGAACGAGGCCTCCATCTTGTGCCTGAGCGCCGCCGGCGGCTCGCCACCACCCTTGGCTCGCAGGCTGTTCCAGTAGAACGTGTGGTTCCATACCTGGGCGGCGTTGTTGAACAGTGCGGCACGGTCTGCGCGACCGCTGCTGGCGGACATGATCCTGTCCAGCGGCATCTCGGCCAACTCCGTGCCGGAGGTCATGCGATTGACGTTATCCACATACCCCTTGTGGTGCTTGCCGAAGTGGAAGCCGACGGTTCGCGCGCTGATCACCGGCTCGAGTGCATTCTCGGCATAGGGCAGCGGCGACTGCATCACCGCGGCGGCACGCGCGGGGACCGCAAAGCCGCCTACGGCCGCGACGGTGCCTGCCGCGGCCACCAGGAATTGGCGCCTGCGCGGCGCCTTGGCGACACTGCGGGTTGGTTGCTCGCTCATCTGGGCTGCCTCCATGCAATGGGTTCGAGGGCGCACCGCCCTGCGGGAGCTCGAGGAGGGCCTGCATCCGGGCGGCACGGGTTCGGAATTTACGAGTCGAACCTTGAGAAGCGCAACAGTCGTTGCACTCGGAGACGAAATTTCTGCATGACAGCAAAGCCACAGCGGATCTGCCCAGGCAAACCGTGAAGGCCGTCCATCAGGTTGCGCAGGCTAATATCGGCGCGCCATGGCTGCCGCAGATCCCCATTCGGTCGATGTCCTGATCATCGGAGCCGGGCACAATGGTCTGGTCTGTGCCTGCTACCTGGCCGCCGCGGGCTTGCGCGTGCGCGTGCTCGAAAGTCGCGGCGTCGTGGGCGGCGCTGCGGTAACCGAAGAATTTTTTCCCGGCTTCCGCAATTCGACGGCGAGTTATACGGTCAGCCTTCTGGCGCCGAAGGTGATCCGCGACTTGCGTCTCGCCGAGCGTGGCCTGGTGATCGTGGAGCGTCCGTTCTCGAACTTCGTGCCCTCGGCAGATGGGCGCTCCTTGCAATTCGGTGGCGATGCCGAGCTTACGGCGCGCGAAGTCGCGAAATTCTCCGCGCGTGATGCGCAAGCGCTCGGCGCGTACTACGCCCGGCTCGATCGCCTGGCCGAGCAGCTGAAGAAGTGGGTGCTGCGGGCCCCTCCGAATCTGGGCGGGCCATGGGTGGTCCAGGGTCTGCGCGACGCCGCGGCCGCGGGCCGCCTGTTGCTCGACTTCGGTGCCCTGCCCTCTGGCGGGAAACGCGATCTGATCGATGTGTTCACCAAGAGCGCCGGCCACTGGCTGGACGCGACCTTCGAGTCCGAGCCATTGAAGGCAGTGCTCGGTTGGGACGCGGTCGTGGGCAACTATGCGAGCCCGTACGCGAGCGGATCGGCCTATGTGCTGCTGCACCATTGCTTCGGCGAGGTGAACGGCAAGGCGGGAAGGTGGGGGCATCCGATCGGCGGCATGGGGCGCATCACCGAATTGATGGCCGAGGAAGCGCGCGCACGGGGAGTCCGGATCGACCTGGACCATCCCGTGGCCCGCGTGCTGGTCGAGCGCGGCAAGGCGGTGGGCGTGCTGACCGAGCGCGGCGAGGAGATCCGCTCGCGCAGCGTCGTCTCGAACGTGCATCCGCAGCTCCTGTATCGCCGCCTGATCGACGCCGGCGAGCTGCCGGCGGAATTCCGCGAGGCGATCGACCGCTATCGAAGCGGGTCTGGGTCGCTTCGCATCAACGTCGCGCTTTCGTCGTTGCCTGACTTCGCATGCGCGCCCGGGACGACCGCCTTGCCGCACCACGCGAGCGGCATCGTGTTCGCACCGTCGCTTGCCTACATGGATCGTGCGTGGCGCGACGCCGAAGCGTCCGGCTTTTCGGCCAGTCCGATCGTCGAGATGATGATCCCGAGCGTGGTCGACGACTCACTCGCGCCCGAGGGTGGCCACGTGGCGAGCCTGTTCTGCCAGCAGTTCAAGCCTGGGGCCGACTGGGATCGGTTGAAGGAACCCGCGGTGCAGGCGGCGTTCGACGTGGTGCAGGCGCACTGCCCGAATTTCCGCGCGTCGCTGCTCGGCTACCGCGCGCTGACGCCCCTCGATCTCGAGCGCGAGTTCGGCCTGATCGGAGGCGACATCTTCCATGGGCAGCTTTCGCTCGACCAGCTGTTCTCGATGCGGCCGCTGCTCGGCTACGCGCGCTACCGGGGGCCGCTGCGCGGGCTGTATCACTGCGGCTCGGGCGCTCACCCCGGTGGCGGCGTCACGGGCGCGCCCGGCCACAACGCCGCTGCCGAGATCCGGCGCGATCTGGCGTGAGGCGAGCGGTAAAGCTTCGCCGCCACTTCAGTTACCCATCATCCCCAGCACCACCCCAATGGCGAAGCGACGCATCAAGCGGCCGCCGCCGAGCGGGCGAGATGCCTTGCCCCGACCAATGCCGCCGCCAGACCGGATGCCGCGGCCACGCCCAGGGCCCAGCGCGGCCCCCAGGCATCGGCCACCCAGCCCACCAGCGGCGCGCCCAACGGCGTGCAGCCGAGAATGACCGCGAACAGGATCGCCATGACGCGCCCGCGCATCGACGGCTCGGTGGAAAGCTGCACGATGCTGTTGGTCGACGTCGTGAAGGTCTGGGCTGCAATGCCGGTGAGAACCAAGGCAAGGCCGAACAGCCGGATTTCCGGCATCAGTGCCGCCAAGGCGCAGCCCACGCCGAAGACCATGGCGGCAGCGACCAGCAGCGCAATTCGCGGCCGCTCGCGGCCGGCGGCCAGCAGCGCGCCGGCCACCGAGCCCACCGCCATCGCCGAGCTCAGCAGGCCGTATTGGTGGGCGCCTGCGTGGAAGACGGACACCGTCATCGCCGAGATGAAGATCTGGAAGTTCAATCCATACGTGGCGATGAGGAACATCATGAGCATCACCGCGATCAGGTCGGGCCGCCCTCGGACATAGCGGAACCCGTCGCCAAGCCCCCGGCCTGAACGCCCGGTGCGCAAGGGACGGTGTAAGCGGTCCACCTGCAACTTCAGCAGCGAAGCGATGACAGCGACGAACGACGCGGCGTTGACCAGGAAGACCCAGCCCGTGCCGATGCCGGCGATCATCACACCCGCGATGGCCGGTCCGACCATGCGCGAAGCGTTGAAAGACGTCGAGTTCAGCGCGACCGCATTGGGCAGGTCGGCTTCGCCGACAAGTTCCGAGACGAAGGTCTGGCGTGCCGGTGAATCGAAGGCGCTGACGCAGCCGAGCAAGAAGGCAAAGGCGTAGACGTGCCCGAGCGAGACGACGCCGGTGACCGTGAGGATCCCCAGTCCGAGCGCAAGCAAGCCCATGGCCGACTGCGTGGCAATGAGGAGCTTGCGACGATCCAGATGATCTGCCGCCCAGCCGGTCAGTGGCAACAGCAGGATGGGCGGGCCGAACTGCAGAGACATCACGATGCCGACCGCGGTCGCGCTGCGGTGGGTCAGCTGAGTCAGGACGAGCCAATCCTGGGCTGTGCGCTGCATCCATGTGCCGATGTTGGAGACCAGTGCGCCTGCAGCCCAGAGGCGGTAATTCGGCAGGGCCAGCGACCGAAACGTGCCGCGAGTCCACCGTCGCAGGCTGAAGGCTCGCAGCGCCACAAGCCAGTTCTGAATCAGATGCATCCGGCGGATTGTGGCCTGTCAGGTGCGCGGCGATCGGATCGGGCAGGACGCAGATCCGTGGGTCGAGGCCATCGACGGCCGTGCGCGCGAGCGCCCTGCGAAAGGTTTTCAGCAGATTCGCCCCGCCCCTCCAGCAACTTCGCACCCACGCATTCGAGCTGCTGCGCGTGACGGACTTCGCAGACGGCGCGCGTTCCGACGTCTCCATTGATGGAGATCAATGAGGCGGGGCACGACTACCCTGTGCCGCTGCCTGGCGATGCCGATAGCCCGAGGACCTCCCGCGCTGAAGCCGGGAGCCCGCACGGGAAAGGTCGTGCCGGTCCGCAGCCCCGACCGGCCGAGTTGTCCAGCGGCGAAATCTTCGATCCAGGCACAAGGAGACCTCGGCATGTCGGCAGTGATCGGTCCACACGCGCTCGCACCGGTCAGCCCACAGGGTGCGACACCGCTTGCCGATGCCGCTCAAGGGAGCTGGTGGCGGCGCATCGGACTGCAGCTGAAGATGCAAGTCCTGATTCAGGGGTGCCTGATCGTCGTGCTGTTTGCGGCCCAGCAATGGATCGCGCGCAGGTTCGAGCAGGAACTCATGGATGCCGCACAGAAGCGTGCCGTCGCCGTGGCAGACGGGGCGATCAACGGCTTGAACACCCTGATGGTCACGAAGGCCGGCGGCAAGGACGTCATCGGCGAGCCAGCAAGCCGTGCGCTCTTCATCGAGAAAATGGGCGCATCCGACGGGCTGCTCGACCTGCATGTCGTGCGCGGCAAGAGCGTCGACGATGAATTCGGCGCCGGCCTGCCGCAGGAAAAACCCGTCGACGACATGGACCGCGCGGTGCTTGCCGATGGAAAGCCCCGCTTCACGACAGTCATCGACGACAGGGGTGCGGCGTCGCTGCGGGGCGTGCTGCCCTTCATCGCGATGAAGGAGTTCCGCACCAGCAAGTGCCTCGAATGCCATGGCGTGAAAGAGGGATCGGTGCTCGGCGCAGCGAGCGTGACGGTCGACATCGGCCGCGATGTGGCCGATATCCGCCGCATCAAGGTCCTGATCTGGATCGCCCAGGGGGCGCTCCAGCTCATCCTGTTCGTCGTCATCGGCTCCATCGTGCGCCGCCTGCTCGCGCTCCTGGGCGGCGAGCCGGACGACGCCATGCGCATCGCGGAGACGATCGCCGCCGGTGACCTGTCGGCTCGGATCGAGACCCGTGCAGGTGACACGCGCAGCCTGCTCGCTGCCATGAAGTCGATGCGCGACAGCCTCGCCGCGATCGTGGGCGAAGTCCACCGCGGAACAGATGCGATCGCGGCCTCATCGAGCCGGATCGCCGACGGAAATCTGGAACTCTCCACGCGCACGGAGCAGCAGGCCGCGGCGCTCGAGCAGACCGCCGCGTCGATGGAGGAATTGACCGGTACCGTCAAGCAGAACGCCGACAACGCCCGCGAGGCGGACCGGCTTGCGCGCTCGGCGTGCGAAGTGGCCGTCAGGGGCGGGACCGTCGTATCGCAGGTCGTGCAGACGATGAAGGCCATCAACACGGCGTCGAGAAAAGTCGTCGACATCGTCGGTGTCATCGACGGGTTCGCCTTCCAGACCAACATCCTCGCGCTCAATGCCGCCGTGGAAGCGGCCCGGGCCGGCGCGCACGGACGGGGCTTCGCCGTCGTCGCCGCCGAAGTGCGAAGCCTCGCACAGAGATCGGCCACGGCAGCCAGCGAGATCAAGGCGCTGATCGACGAATCGGCGGGCAGCGTCGATGCAGGCTGCAGGCTGGCCGACGAGGCCGGCATGACCATGGGCGACATCGTGTCCGGCATCGAGAAGGTGACGAACATCGTGGGCGAGATCGCCACCGCCGGCCGGGAGCAGTCGGCCGGCATCGAGGTCGTCAACCAGGCCGTCTGCCACATGGACGCCATGACCCAGCAGAACGCGGAACTGGTGTCGCAAGCGGCCGCGAGTGCCGGATCGATGCACGAGCAGGCGCGCAGGCTGTCCGACATCGCCAGCGTGTTCAAGCTGGGTGGCAGTGGCACCGCACGCGCAGCGTTGAGATTTCGCCGGCCGCGGCCCGACGGAATCGGTTGACTGCACTGACATCGCGGCATCGAGACCGCCATCGGCGCCTGAGGATCGAGGCACCCGTCGCCGCCGAGCGCAAGGACGGCGGGGCCCCGTTGCCCGGCCTTGATTCACTGGACGGCGGATCGACCCTTTCGCCAACCCAGTCCCGGCCGCGGCTTCCACGGCGCGTGCCGGTGACATGTCGTGCCGTGGAAATGAGGCCTTCCCATGCTGCAAACCGTGTTGATCCAGCGCGCGGGCACTGCCACCGGCACAGCGGATCTCGCGGTCAGTTCAGCCCTGCCTTGTCGAGTCCGAACGCCTTGTCCTTGGAACCCGGCACGGGACGGAAGGCGACGTTCATGCGGTTCCATCCGTTGATGGCGACGATGCGGAAGGTCAACTCGGAAAGTTCTTGTGCACTGAAATGCTCGCGTGTGTCGGCATAGACCGCGTCCGGAACGCCTTCGGGCGCCAGGCGCGTGAGCGCCTCGGTCCAGGCCAGCGCTGCACGCTCCTTCGGCGTGAACAGCGGCGACTCTCGCCAGATGGCGACATGGTGCAGGCGCAGCTCGCGCTCGCCGTGGATCTTCGCCTGCTTGACATGCATGTCGACGCAGAACGCGCAGCCGTTGAGCTGCGATGCGCGGATATCCACCAGAAGTGCGAGTGCCTCATCGAGCCGAAAGGCCATGCTGAAATCGAGGTACTTCTTGAAGAGATCGGCGGACAGGTTCGAGTAGTCGAGGCGTTCGTGCGCTGTGCTCATGGTCGTGTTCCTTGATGGAGGTTGAAGTGGCTCGGCAAATCGCCGGCTCCTCCTCAAGACGAGTCAGACGCATGGGCTGTGACATTCGGGAAGCCAGGCCGCTGTGAGATGGCGCGCAGCTTGTCCGGATTGCGCTGGACATACATTGCCCCCACGCGACCGGGTTCGCTGGCCGACGGGGCGAGCGCGATTGTCTGCACCAATCGTCCGCCCGCAAGATCGTCGACGATCAGGCAGCCCGGCAGCCCGTTGACCTGCGTGGCGACCAGCCGCCAGCCGCGACTGCTGGGAAGCTTGGCAAAGCCGATGAAGGCCCGTGCGATCACTTCACTGCCATGCAGCGGTCGAGGCAGCGCGGACACCTTGCCGCCGCCGTCGGCCAGCGCCACGGCGTCGGCCGTCAGCACCTGCGCCAGGGCTGTGACATCGCGGCTGCGCACCGCCTGCATGAACACGTCGACGAGGCGGTCGCGCTCCTCCTGGGCCACTTCCCGGCGCGCATAGTCGGCCTTCACGTTCTTGCGGGCGCGGCTGATCAGCTGGCGGCACGCAGCCTCGCTTCGCTCGAGGTGCCGCGCAATCTCGTCGTAGTCCAGATCGAACACGTCGTGCAGCAGAAAGGCGGCTCGCTCCAGAGGTGACAGCCGCTCGAGCGCGAGCAGGAAGGCCACCGACACGTCCTGGGCGAACTCGGCCTGCCTCTCGGGACTGGCGGTCCACTGGAAGAGATCGTCGTCCTCGAGAAGCGGCTCGGGCAGCCAGACGCCGACGTAGCGCTCGCGCTGGACGGCTGCCGAGCGCAGCTTGTCCAGGCACAAGTTCGTCACCAGGCGCGACAGGAACGCGCCCGCGTGCTCGACCGTGGCTTCGTCCACATCGGCCCAGCGCAGCCAGGCTTCCTGGACGATGTCCTCGGCTTCGGCACGCGAGCCGAGCATGCGATATGCGAGCGCGCGCAGCCGCCGGGCGTGTTCCCGGTCGTACCGCTGGGCGCGCCCCGTGGGCGATCGATCGACGTGGTCTGTCATCGCAAGATCCGGGTCTGAATTGTTCCCCAGTCCACCCGACGGATCAGGCCGCGGGTTTGTGACATCCATGCCGACGCGGAAATGCCCGATGCCCACGCCTTGCCGGATCGTCGCGCCAGTCCGTGGGGCGCGTTCGCTGACGCCGCAACAGCTGCTCAATGCCCTATCGATGGGTCGCCGCCGGCTTCGGCCGAGGGCAACACGAGCGTGAACGTGCTGCCCTCGTCCGGCGTGCTGTCCACGTCGATGCGACCGCCCATGGCGTGGGCCAGCCGCTGCGAGAGCGCGAGCCCGATGCCCGCGCCGGGAATTCGCCCGCGCTCGCGGCCCAGTCGATTGAAGGGTTCGAACAGGCGGCGCACCTGTTCGGCGCTCAGCCCCACGCCCTGGTCGCGCACATGGATCGCCCAGTGACCGTCGCCGTGCGGACGGACTGCCGTGGCTACCCGTCCGTCGGGGCGGTTGTATTTGATGGCGTTGCTCAGCAGGTTGAGCACGATCTGCTCGACGCGGCGCCGATCTGCAAAGGCGACAGCCGCAACGGGCGCTTTCGAGGGTAGGCGGATGCGGATGTCGCCGGCCTGCGGCGACATCAAGTCGACGCAGTGCGCCACCAGGTCGTTCAGGTCGACCCGCTCGCGCCAGAACGAGAAATTCCCGGCCTCGATGCTGCCGAAGTCGATCAGGTCCTGGACCAGCCTCGCCAAGGTCCGGCCCGCCTCGCCGATGATGCGCACCTGGGCGCGGCGTCGGTCGCCGAGATGCTCGTCGGCCTCGAGCAACTGCGCGAATCCGACGATCGCATTGAGCGGGGTGTTGAGCTCGTGGCTCACCTGGCTGAGCAGTTCCGACTTGGCGCGGCTGGAGGCCTCCGCCACGTGGCGTGCCTCGCGCTCCGCTTCCAGGGCCAGCACCGTCGTCATGTCGCGAATGACCGCAGTGAGATAGACCTGCTCGTCACTGACGACCCTCGATATCGTCGCCTCGAGGGGAAACTCGGCGCCGTCGGCGCGCACGCCACGCGTGGAAGGCACGGAGCCCATCAGGCGCGACGGGACGTCCGAGGCCTCGAACCTGGCGATGTCGACGTCATGCGATGGGCGAGCCGATTCGGGCACGAGGCGATCGATGGTGCTGCCCAGCATGCGCTCGGCCGGCATGCCGAACATCTCCTCGGCGGCTGCATTGAAGATGGTGACGCGGTGATCGGCGTCGAGCGTGATGATCCCGACCTTCGCGCTGTCGATGATTGCCATCAGCCGGCGCTGCGACATCTGCGCCGCGCGCTCGGCGCGCCGCAGGTCGGCCGTTCGTCGCTGCACGCGTTCGTCCAGCAGGTCGCGTTCGGCGATCAATGCAGATTCCACGCGGCCGATCCGCGCCGCGGCGACCGAGACCACGGCGGCGAAGAGCAGCCCGGTGAGGCCGAACACGAGGGCGTCGGTTGCGTACGGCGGCAGCGGTGTGGCTCGCAGCACGACGGCGTTGAACCAGGCCGTGGCCGCCGGGATCAGCAGACACAGGGGCAACGCATTGCGGGCGATGCTCGCGCCCAGATTGCGCGTGGGCGCGACGGACAGCACGTTGTCGCGCGGCGACTCGATCATCCTGAGCAGCGCCGTGCTCAGAAGGAGCACGGTCATCACCGTCGGCAGCGACAGCGTCTCGAAGCGGGACCACGACTCGCCTTCGTGCGTTTCGCCGGAAACGAGCGCCAGCGATTCGACATAGGCCACGCCGACCGCGAGCAAGGCGCAGCCTCGGGCCAGTCGCATCGCCGCCGGTCGGAATCGGGCGAGTCCGAACCCGAGCGCGAGAACGAGGATCAGCAGGCTCGTGGCCAGGGGCATGCGCCCGGGAAACGCGTGAGCCGGCCGTTGCGAGAATGCCCGTACCAGAGCCTGGTCGATGCCGAAGTCCACCCCGCCGAGGTATTGCACCGCCGTGGCAGCAGCCGGCACAATGGCCAGCGCGACCAGCAGTCGAATGACCTGGGAAGCCGGACGACGGTCATGCCTGTCGAGGCATGCAGTGACGATGGCTGCCGACAGGAACAGGAACGCCAATGCGGCGTTGAAGCTCATCGTCGGCAGGCCCGGAACCAGTCTCGTGAGCCTCGGCAGGTGCACCAGCCAGCCGGTAATGATCGCCAGGCACAGCACGGCGGCCAGCGCGCTGGCGTTGACTGCGAAACGCAGCCGCGAATCAAGACTTCGCGCCTGCTCGCGGCCAATGCGTGCCCTCGCGACTCTCTGGCGGTCTGTCATCGGGTACCACTCAGCTCGTGGACGACAAGCTTATCGCAACCCTGGCTCGCGGGCGCTCGACGACAAGCGAATGCCGCCGTCGCCGGCGACGGCGGACCACACGCTTGCGCGGCATCGACGACCGGGACGCAACACGCAGTGTCAGAGGTGGTGCTTGAAGAAACGCACCACGCGCTCGCGCGCCTTGTAAGCCTGCTCCACATTCGGAACCAGATGCACGGTCGGCACCTGGCCGGTCACGAAGTAACTGCCCTCGTCGCCGAAGGGGTCGGACACGGCAATCGGCACCATCAGCCTGTCCCAGGCATGTTCGGCATCCGGCACCTCGACCACCCGGACCGCGTTGCCGTTGGCCGGGTTCACCGACTGCGCCAGCGCCCGGCAACGTGCGGCACCGTTGTCGTAGTCGTCGCTGCTGCCCACCTCGATCAGGATCGGTGCGCCGGTGAGATGCAGGAACTGCGTGCCGAACTGCGCCGGCGGCGGCAGGCCCGGCACCACCGTGTTGTAGGCGTAGCACACCGGGTAGTGCGCCACGTGCGCCTTGAACTCTCGGCCGCCGCCGAACATGCCGGCGTACAGCTGCTCGGCCGAACCCAGGCTCAAGACGCCGCCCCAGGAGAAACCGAGCACGCCGATGCGGTCGGCCGCAATGCCAGGCTGCGAAGCCAGGAAGGCCAGGGCCGAGAATGGATCGGGCAGGGTCAGGATGGGCGCCTTCGGGCGGTTCGCCCCGCCACTGATGCCGCGAGCCTCCCACATGTCGATCTGCAGCGTCGCGATGCCGGCGTCGTTCAACGCCGCCTCGTAGAAATCACCGCGTGAATCGATGCCGGAGGAGCCATGCAGGATCACCACCGCGGGCACCTTGTGCGCATTGCCGCAGCCGATCCCGTGTCGCGGGCCGGCCGGCAGGCTGAGCTTGCCCTTGATCGTGAGCACGGATGGTGGTGACGTGCTGATGTCTGGCGAAGTGAACTGGACGAAGCTGATGGGCGGCGCACCATCGTGGCGGCAATCGGATTCATCGGCCCACGCGGGTGGCGCCGCCGCGAACCAACAACCCAGGAAAGCACCGATCACGATGCGCCGGAACGATCGATTGGCCATTGCAGTGCTCCTCAAGCAGGAGATGAATCATGCGAGCGCGACACGTGCCGTGCAAGCATGAATGTGTGAGCGCTCCTGACGAGCGTTCCGGCCCCCGTCGTGACGACAGTCGCACGCCTCTTCGACGCACAGCGAGCGCGCTGATATGCTCCCGCGTGGGCGCGCTCTTGCAGCGCGTGACGAAGCAGTTGGCTGAATTCGAGCGGCTCGCGCTGCATTGGAGTTTCGCAGCCTGGCCGATTTCAACTGGCAAAGCGAAGGGTTGTCCATGACCATTCTTGTCGCCTATGCGCCCCGTGCGGAAGGCTGGGCTGCGTTGGAGAAAGGCATCGAAATCGCGAGCCGGCGCCGTGAGCGCCTGCTGGTCGTCAACGCGATGTCCGGCGAAAAGCAGGACGACGAGTCATTCGCCGACACCGGCGAAGCCGACAAGGTCGACAAGCGCCTCAAGGAGGCCGGCCTCGAGGGCGAATTCAAGCAGTTCGTGCGCGGCAAGAACGCCGTCGACGAGATCGTGGCGTTGACCGAATCGACCGATGTGTCCCTGGTGATCGTCGGCCTGCGCAAGCGCAGCCCTCTGGGCAAGCTCATCCTGGGAAGCGTGTCGCGGGACATCCTGCTGTCGGTCCCCTGCCCCGTGCTGGCCGTCAAGGCCGGCTGACAGTTGCCTCGGCCTCCTGCGGCCGACGCGCGGCACCGCGAGCCTGAGCACGGTTCGCCGGGGCGACCTTCGTCCGTGTGACGCCATTCGCTGGTCGAATCGCGCCACATTTGTCACTCACGCTCTTCGAGGCCCGGTCACTAACCTGTCTCCATCTCACAACCCAACCCGCGTGTTGTCGTGTCCCAGGTCGAGCGACGACGCGCACCGCAAGGAGAGATGGATCATGACCACGCACACGATCGGCACGCGAGAACAGTGGCTCTCGGCACGCCTTGAACTGCTCGAGGCCGAGAAAGCGCTGACACGTCGCAGCGATGAACTGGCCCGGCAGCGGCAGGACCTGCCATGGGTTCGCGTCGACAAGCAGTACAGCTTCGAGACCGACGAAGGAACGGCCAGTCTGGCAGACCTCTTCGCAGGACGCTCGCAGCTCCTCGTCTACCACTTCATGTTCGGGCCCGACTACCAGGCCGGCTGTCCGTCCTGCTCGGCGATTGCCGATGGTTTCAGCGGTTTCGCGGTCCACCTGGCCCATCACGACGTCACATTGGCCGCGGTGTCGCGCGCGCCGCTTTCGAAGCTGCAGGCCTACAAGAAGCGAATGGGGTGGACGTTTCCCTGGGCATCCTCGCTCGGCAGCGAATTCAACTACGACTTCCAGGCAGCGTTCACCGAGGATCAGCAGCGGCTGGGCGGCGCCGAATACAACTTCCGCCGCTCACCGAGTTCGAAGCCGTCGGGGGCACGCTTTTCCGAAGTGCGTCAGCTCGAGGAGTCGGGCAAGGCTGGCCCGCTGGCGGAGATCGCGGCCAGCGTCGGGACGGACTGGGCCACGTACACGCGCGAGGCCCCGGGCATGAGCGCATTCGCGCTCGACGGCGGCGTCGTCTACCACACGTATTCCACCTACGCGCGCGGCCTGGATGGCCTGTGGGGCATGTACCAATGGCTCGACCGTGCTCCCCTGGGACGCAACGAATCCGGCATCTGGTGGCGCCGGCACGACGAGTACGACCAGCGCTGAGCCCGGCCATGGTGAAAGAGCAGGCACGGCGAAGGACGTTCGTCGGCGTCTCGGTGCTGGTGTGCGCCGCCAGTGCGGCCACGAGCATCGCATGGTGCATCTCGATGTCGGGCATGGGCGAGATGCCCATGCCCGGCGGGTGGACGATGTCGATGGCGTGGATGCGGATGCCCGCGCAGACCTGGCCCGGGGTCGCGGCCTCGTTCCTCGGCATGTGGTCCGTCATGATGGTCGCGATGATGCTGCCCTCCGTGCTGCCCGTGCTGTGGCGCTACCAACAGGCTGTCTGGCGGACGGGCCCGGTCCGCTCAGCGTGGCTGACCATGCTCGTGGCGGCGGGATACTTCTTCGTGTGGACGGCCTTCGGAATGGCGTCCTTTGCGCTGGGTGCCGCGCTGGCGTCGTTCGAGATGCGGCAACCTGCCCTGGCAAGCGCCATTCCACTTGCGGGCGGCATCGTCGTCCTGCTTGCCGGTGCGCAGCAGTTCACCCCGTGGAAGGCTCGTCACCTCGCCTGCTGCCGGGAGGATCCGCGGTGCGCAGGCCCATTGCCGATGGATCCCGGCACGGCCTGGGGGCACGGGTTGCGCCTCGGCCTGCACTGCTGCCGTTGCTGTGCCGGCCTGACAGCCGTCCTGCTCGTCGTCGGCATCATGGACTTGCAGGCCATGGCAGCCGTGACAGCGGCCATCACCGTCGAGCGCCTCGCCCCGGACGGCAGGCGAATGTCGCGGATCATCGGCGTCTTCATCGTCGGAACCGGCGCCATCATGATGGCGAGAATTCTCGCGCTCGGGTGATCATTCCAGCGAAGCGCGCGGGGCGCCGTCGGAGGCGGCGGGCGCGAGGCGGATGCCCCGGCGCCGCCGCGACACCGGGGCTCGTCCACAAGCCCTAAGATCGCCGCAAAGACTTGGCCCGCACGGAGACGACGATGACTTTCGAAACCCTGGCGACGGCGCGCGAGGGAGCGGTGATGAAGATCACGCTCAATCGTCCTGACCAGCTCAATACCTTCAACGCGGCCATGATGGCCGACTTGATCGCCGCGTTCGACGAGGCGGATGCCGACGACTCGGTACGCGCGATCGTCGTGACCGGCGCGGGTCGTGCGTTCTGCGCCGGCGCCGACCTGTCTCAGGGGGCGAAGACCTTCGACTACGAACGGCGCGCCGACCGGCCCGAACGCCACGGCCCGCGCCGACCCGATGGGAGCGTGGACTGGAGCGACGAGGCGATTCGCGACGGTGGCGGTCGGGTGACACTGAGGATCTTCGAAAGCCTCAAGCCCGTGATCGCGGCCGTCAACGGCCCGGCGGTGGGGATCGGCGCCACCATGCTGTTGCCGATGGACGTGAGGCTCGCAGCCGACGGCGCACGCTTCGGATTCGTCTTCACCCGCCGCGGCATCACGCCGGAGGCCTGCTCGAGCTGGTTCCTGCCGAGGCTCGTGGGCATCAGCCGCGCGCTGGAATGGACGATGACCGGACGACTGTTCCCGGCCTCCGAAGCGCTGGAAGGAGGACTGGTGCGCAGCGTGCATGCCGCGCCTGACCTTCTGCCGGCAGCGATGGCGCTCGCCACGGAAATCGCGGAGAACGCGGCGCCGGTCTCGGTGGCGCTGACTCGGCAGATGATGTGGCGGATGCTGGGCGCAGACCATCCGATGGAAGCGCACAAGATCGACAGTCGATCGATCTACGCCCGCGGCGCGATGGCCGATGCCAGGGAAGGCGTCACTGCCTTCCTCGAGAAGCGGCCCGCGCGCTTCGTCGATCGGGTTTCGCGCGACATGCCATCGTTCTTTCCCTGGTGGCAGCCGCGCCGCTTCGAGTGAGCCCGAGCGCCGCCAGGTGACATTGCGCCGGCGCGGGCGCCGCAAGCCATTGCCGTGCGCGATCGAAGCGCATGCCCTTCGACGGCGTTCACAGGGCCTGGGGCGCGCATCGTCACTCCACCCTGACGAAATGCCGGCGCACGTGTGCGCGCTCGAGCATGTCGAAATGCCACCACTCGTTGTCGATGCCATTGAAGCCGCCCGCGGCCATGGCTTCCCGCAAGAGTGCACGGTTGTGGACGTGGGCGGCCGCCAGCACCCCGCATTCGAGATGCTCGGACTCCAGACTTGGATGCGATGCCGGCGTCATCTCGTCGAAGCCGCTGCCCATGTCGAGCTCTCGGTCATGGAGGTCGAGAAGCGTGACGTCCAGCGCCATGCCGAACGAGTGGATCGAGCCGAGGGCAGGATCGGCGACGTAGTCGCGCAGCCCGGTCCCTTCGAGGAGATTCCACAGACGCACCTGCACGCGATGCGGGCGCAGCGCATCGAGCACGAGCAGGCGATGGCCGGGGGCGACAACGGCCAGCCGTGCGGCCGCCTGCTCGAGACCTGCAGCGGCCATGCGATGCAGCCATGCGCAATCGAGTTCGCCGTAGAGGTCAAGGCCGACGAAATTGCGCGAGCCTGCATAGCGCAGATCGACGGCGATCCCGCCGATCGACGACAGGCGCCGAAAGTCGCCGAGTGCCCTGATGTCCTCGCAGCGCATGGTTCGCAGGATAACCGCGACGGAGTGCCTGGCTGGCCGGCGCGGGCAGACCGTCTCTCCTCTGACCGGCTACCATTCGAGCGCGCCGATCGAATCAAGGGTGTGGCAATTGGATAGCGAAGTCGCGTACGCCGAGCTCGGGCTGGCCCCGGGCGCCAGCGAGATGGAAGTGAAAGCCGCGTGGCGGCGTCTGGTGTCGCGGTGGCACCCGGACCGCAACCCGACAGGGCATGCGGTGCATCGGATGCAACGCATCAATCTGGCGTACGAGCACATCCGCCGGGCGAACGACGACCCGCGCGTCATGTCTCCTCGGGATGAGCCGCCTCGCGACGAGCCGCCTCGCGACGGGCCCACGGCCTCGCAGTCGCCCGAGCGCACCATCCGCAGGAAGCTGCGCCTGACCCTGGAAGAAGCCGCATCCGGATGTGTCAAGCAGATCCGCGTTCGACTGGCTCGTCGATGCGACCCGTGCCAAGGACGCGGCCACCGCCTGTTCGACAGCGCATGTTCTTCATGCAAGGGCACTGGCACGCACACGCATGCTGGCTGGTACGGCTGGCTGTCCAGGCCGCAGCCGTGCGAAGCCTGCCAAGGCGATGGTCGATTGCGCGAAGGGTGTGACGCATGCGCTGGCAGTGGCCGGCATGAATCCTCCTGGCGGCACAGCGTGCGGATTCCGGCGGGCGTGCGGCACGGGGACGTGCTGTACGCCGAAGGCGGCGGCGACGCAGGCAGCAAGCTGGAGTTGTGCATCGAGCTCGCTTCGCACAAGCTCTTCGAACTGGACGGCGACGGCGTGCTGCGTTGCCAGATGCCCGTGGACGGCTTCGCCTGGGTCGCCAACCGCTGGATCGACGTGCCCACCCTGAAGGGCCTGCACCAGATGCGGCTGCAGCGCGGATGCCATGCCTATCGCTTGCGCGGCCAGGGCTTTCCGCTCGCAGGCCGGGGAGAAGCCGGCGACTTCATCGTGACCGTCGTGCCCGTGTTTCCGTCGACGCTGAGCGCCGACCAGGAAGCGCTGCTCGACCAGCTCATGGCGACGGGCGGCGACGACGGGCCGATGCAGGCCTGGCGGGGCAAGGTGCGGGCTTGGGAGCGCACTCGCAGCAGGACCAGGCGGACTTCCCGCAGCGGCTGATCTGTCGCCCGCGGTCCGAACTGGTTTTCGCTTTCTTCCGGCTATCGACTCAGGTCTTTTCGCCGTCGTAGTAGTCGACGGTATCGTCGGCGCGGAAGATCTTTCTCAGCCTGCGACCACCGCGCAACCCGGCCACGACCAGGACTTTCTGGGAGTCGGGGTACTCGCACGCCTCGACATCGACGAGTGTCGACAGCGACAGATACCGCATCGTGCCGTGCCCCGTGTTGATGATCTGATGGGCAACCTCTGGTCCGCCCGGCGGACACGCGATCACGTCGTGCTTTCGCAGCGGATACCTTTGGTCGCCGAACCGCAATTCGCCCTCGCCTTCCAGGATCAGGAACATTTCTTCTTCACCGTGATGGCAATGGAAGGGACATTGAGCCTTTCCCGGCGGCAGGACAGTGAGGTTGTAGCCCAGGTTTTTGGCACCGATGTGATCGCTGATCTGTCCTCGGCTGGAGGTGTAGAGTCCGTTTTCCTCGACGTCATCGAACTTGACCTCGTCGAGGTTCATGAAGGGTCTTGTCACGTGGGTCTCCATGCTGACTTGCGACGGGCCATCGCGCAGTGATGACGCGACGGAGCGAGTGTGATTTCCTGTGGCTGCGGCAACGTTAGTGGTTCGCGCGTGAAATCTCCGAACTTCTGCGCAAGCTCACCTGGCGATGCAGAACGTCGGACAGCCGTATGAAGCCGATTTCGCTCGGATGGACTTTTTCGAGCACGATTTCCGATGCGGTCCAGGCTCCGGCGGGAAAGGCATCGTCGAGCGTGACCGCGCGCACCCGGGACGGGTTGAACTCCGGGTATCCATCGTCGGCGACCCTTCCCCACGCCAACCTGGTCATCAGGCCATCGATGTTGGCGGAGGTCACGTTTCCGACCATGAACGTCACTTTGCTGCCATTGCCATAGGCTTCCACCTTCCCGATGTTGACGAGCAAGGTGCCCAGGTCGAATCTGAGGCGAGAGTAACCCTCGTCGCCGTACTTCATGTACGCCGCGAAGTTGTCCTTGTTCGACGCAGTTGCCGATCGCAGCGAGGCAACCTCCCTCAGCAATGCCGAGTTGGAAACCTCCAGTGCGGTCGTCCTTGCCTCGAGCGCCCTGAAGGTATCTTCGTCGACGCACCCGCACAGGGCGCCCGTGCTCACCAGCAAGGTCAGGACAGAGCTCATGTTCATGTCGATTCTCCATGGCGCGTTGAGCCCGCGGGCCACCAGGCAGGATGCTGCGCCTTTCCGGACTGCCACTGGGGCATGGTGCGCCGGCTTGACCGACCATAAACGGCATGACAGCCGGGTACACAGGCACGCGACCGGGAAGGTGCGACGCCATTGTCACCGTCTCGCCCCACGGAGCCAACAACGTGTTGCCTCGCGTTGCTCCCTCCGACTGCTCGGGCGTAGACTCTCTTGGCCCCGCCCGGCGGCGACGGTGGCAAATGCGCCGACCTGCCCTGATCTTGCATTCGTGTGCGCGACCGCCCTGGGCGTCGTCGACGTGCGTGCCATTGCCGGGGGCAGCCCGCGCATCCGCGCAGCGCTGCTCGGTGCCGAAGACCTCGCGGCAGACCTGTGCGCGCAGCGCCAGCCCGACGCCACGGAACCGGACCATGCGCGCCGGCGCTTCGTGCTCGAGTGCCGCGCCGCCGCCATCGAACCGATCGATGCGCCGTATACCTTCGGCGACATCGATGGTGCCGTGCACGAGGCACGCTACGCGCAGCGCCTGGGATACCGATGCAAGGCCCTCGTGCGTCCGGAGCATGCGCGCCCGATCAACGACTCGCTGACGCCTGCCGAGGAAGACGTGCGGCGGTGCTCCGCCATCGTCGCCGCGTTCGAGGCCGCGCGGGCACGAGGCAAAGAACGGGCGCTGGTCGACGGACTATGGGTCGAGGTGCCGACCTACCGCAACGCCCGGCGCACGCTGGAGCGGGCCCGTCGGCTCGCTGCTCTGCGTTGACGCCGCCCCTCGATCGCGTGATCGAGCCGCAGGGCACGGGTCGATGATGGCGACTGCCGCAGGCGCCCAGCCGGGTTCACCCGCCAGCGTTGCGACGGGAAATCAGCTCGTTTCGCCGGGAGCGTCGCGCCGCTGACGTGCCGCCTGCAGGAAGTCGTGCAGGATGTGGTGCCCGTCGAGCTGAGTATCGTGCCAGTCGTGCTGCGCCAGGAATTCCGGATGCCACTGCATGCCGAATACATGGCCCTGCCCGCGCCAGCGAACCGCCTCGATGATGCCGTCGGGCACGGACCGCGCCTCGATGTCCAGGTCCGGCGCCAGATCCTTGATCGCCTGGTGGTGGATCGAGTTGATCGCGGCCTTGCGCACGCCGGGGTACAGGTCGGACAGGCGCGATCCGGGCACGAGTTCGACATCGTGGAACTGGTGGTCGTAGCGTTCGGCATCCAGGTGTGCCAGCGCATCCGGTCGCTGGGTCGGGATGTCCTGGTACAGCGTGCCGCCGAAGGCCACATTGATGAGCTGGCAGCCGCGACAGATTCCGAGCACGGGCTTGCCTGTCTCGATGAAGGCATCGAGCAGTTCGATCTCGTAGCGGTCGCGAATGCGGTCGCCCGCCCACTGCGGTTCGATCGGCGATTCGCCATAGCTCTCGGGTGCGATGTCGTTGCCGCCCTGCAGCAGCAGCCCGTCGAGTGCGGCGGCGTACCCATGCAGGCTGACGTCCGTGCGCCGCACGAGGCTCTCGCGATCGACCGCCGGGATCATCACCGGCAGCACGTCGCGCGAGATCACCCAATGGGCGACCGACTGCTCGAGGTAATGCAGCGTCCTCGACCACACGCCGCCGAGGTCGAGGACCGACTTGTTCGGGTAATAGATGCGTGCGGATACGCCAATCAGTAGCGGCCGTGTCATGGCTCGTTGCCGTGCCGGGTTTTGAAGCTCGCATCCTACGGCACCTTGCGGCCGCGGTCATGGCGCATTCAGGCTGCTTCGCACGCCGAGCGAACGCGTGACCGCATCTGCGCCTGGCACTCCGTGTCACTATGACGAAGGCTCGGGCGGTTCATCCGCCTCGCCTTCCCACGCATAACCCTTGCGCGGAATGACATCGAGCCGCCGCAGCGCGAGCGCCAACGAGACGCCAATCACTGCCGCTGAAAGATGCGTTTCCCAAGAAACCCCCAGCGACGTGGGAAAGACACCCCATACCAGCGAGCCGTACATGAACCAGACGATCATCGCCGCCGCAATCGCCCGCCGGTCACGCCGAAGCAATCCCGCCACGAAGGTGAAGCTGGCCAGGCCATAGACCAATCCGCTGGCGCCGAAATGGACGGATTCGCGTCCGAACAGCCACACGAAGAGGCCCGAGCCAAGCCAGACGGCAGGCAGCACCCGCAACATCGAATGCGGATAGAGAAACAGCATTGCTGCGAACAACACGAGCAGCGGCGGCGAGTTGCTCATGAGGTGCTCGAAGCCGGCGTGCACCAAGGGTGCGAAGACGATGCCGGGCAGGCCCGCCCATTCTCGGGGAACGATGCCGGATGCAGCGGGGTCGAGGTCCAGCGCCCAGCCCAACAAGAAGATGACCCACAGCAAGGCGACGAAACCAGCCGCCACCCTCACGGCCAGACGGAAATGCGCTCGCATGGCCGAGGAGCTCGTGAACGCCGGATCTGGCACGTCGAACTGCATGGCGGCACAGGATAACGCGGCAGTCGCTGATCAGCGTCGTGGGCCAATCCAGAGTTGCGGCCCGTGAATGCATCGCCATGCAGGAGAACTCTCCATGCATGGCGCTACCATGGCCTTGAGCGACTGCATCGATGCCCGCCGGCCGCGCAACGCTCGGCTGCGCGCCGTCGAGCGGATCGTCATGGCCGGACAATTCTCGCGCCCTATTCGCCCTATTCGCGCCCTTTGCAGCCCACAAGCCATACGCACATGGATTCCGCCACACCGCTTTCTGTCGCGATCCCCGAAGCCGGCACCGTGTCTGCCATGCTGTGCGAACCTGAAGCAGCGCATGCATGCTATGTCCTGGCGCATGGCGCGGGCGCCGGGATGGATCATCCCTTCATGAGCGCCATGGCGCTGGCGCTTGCGAGGCGCGCCATCGCGACCTTGCGCTTTCAATTCCCGTACATGGAACGCGGTTCGAGGCGACCGGACTCACCGGGCGTGGCGCACGCGGCGGTTCGAGCCGCCGTGGCGGAGGCGGCGCGCCGCTTGCCGCATCTGCCTTTGTTTGCCGGGGGCAAGTCGTTCGGCGGCCGCATGACTTCGCAAGCGCAGGCGCAAGAGCCGCTCGCCGGCGTGCGGGGCTTGATCTTCATCGGCTTCCCGCTTCATCCCGCCAGCAAGCCGTCCGTGCTGCGTGCAGCGCATCTGGTGGAGGTGGCATGCCCGATGCTCTTCCTGCAAGGCACGCGCGACGAACTCGCCGACTTGTCCTTGGTGGAGGAGGCGCTGGCGCGATTGGATGGACGCGCCTCGCTCAAGGTCTTCGAGGACGCGGATCATTCCTTTCACGTTCGCGCACGCAGCGGTTTCAATGACGATCAGGTGCGCACGTCGATGGCCGATGCGATTGCCGAGTGGTGCTCGGCGCAGCTCGCAGCGCATTGAGGCGTGGGCTCACGCATCATGCAGCCGCTCGCGATGGAATTCGCTAGAGCAACATCGCCGGCCGCTGCGCCATCGTGGCGCGCCACCGAAGCAGATTCGGCAGCTCTTCGCCGGGCTTGACCCGCACGACCCGGGCGAAGTCCACCGCCACCACGGCGGTGATATCGGCAATGCTGAAACCGCTGGACGCGATCGTGGCGCGATCGGCCAGGTGCGCGTCGAGGGTTGACAGGAAATGCCTGAGGCGGCTGATCCCGCGCTCGGCCAGTTCCGGAATCTGCACATAGTCAACCGGGCCTGGAAGTGCACGATTTTTCATGGCGGGCGTGCCATTGCGCAGCGCCTCGGCGATGGCAAGCAGGCCCTCGAATTCGATCCGCCAGTTCCAGCTCGCGATCTCCGCCTTGTCGATCGGTGTCGAGCCCATCAGGGCAGGCTGCGGATATCGTGCCTCGATATAAGCCGCTATGCCCGCGTTGTCGGTGAGGACGAGGCCGTCCTCCAGTCGCAGTGCCGGGACCGTGCATTGCGGATTGACGGCGCGGTAGGAATCCCCAAGCTGCTCGTTGCTTCGAAGGTCGATCTGAACGGTCTCGTGTTGCACGCCCTTTTCCGCCAGCAGGATCCGCGCTCGCCGCGGACTCGGCGCAGTGCCGCAATCGAACAATGTGAGCATGATGGTCGTGCCTCTGGCCTGATGTGGGTTCGTCACGTGCGCAGCGAGTGCTCGTTCGACGAACGGAAGATGCGGATTGTCCCGGAAGTCTCCATATCGGACGACAAATTCTCGACTGGCCAAACCGCTTCGTCGGGCGCATGCTTGCATCGTCCGCTTGCCAGATCTGCATGGCAATCCGCACGCGCCGCCGCGACAGCGGTCTGGCGATGCGTCGACACATGAGTCACATTTGCGCCTCACCAGCCGCAGTGGTCTGAACCGACTGCCATGGAGGATGACGATGAGCATCGATCTCGCCAAGATGGACGGCGGCACGGCAATCGTTTCGCCTGAAGCTCTCCAGGTCTTCAAGGCGGGTTTTCGCGGCCCCGTACTGGCCCCGGACGATCCCGGATTCGACGAGACGCGCAAAATCTGGAACGGCATGATCGATCGCCGACCCGGACTCATCGCGCGCTGCACGGGGACGGTCGATGTCATTCAGGCAGTCCGCTTCGCGCGGCAGCACCGGCTGCTGGCGACCGTTCGCAGTGGCGGGCACAACATCGCGGGCCTTGCCGTGTGTGATCGAGCCTTGATGATCGACCTGTCGCTGCTCAAGGGCGTCTGGGTCGATCCCGTGGCGCGCAACGCCCGGGCGCAAGCGGGCTGCACGCTGGCCGATGTCGACCGCGAAACACAGCTTCACGGGCTGGCCGCGGTGCTCGGATTCGTCTCGACCACCGGGATCGCGGGGCTGACCGTGGGCGGCGGCTTCGGCTATCTCACGCGCCAGCACGGATGGACCTGCGACAACCTGCTGTCGATGGAAGTGGTGTCCGCAGACGGCACGCTGCTGCGCGCCTCTGCCGACGAGAACCCCGACCTGTTCTGGGCGCTGCGGGGCGGCGGCGGCAATTTCGGGATCGTCACTTCGTTCGAGTACCGGCTGTTTCCGGTGGGCCCGGAGGTGCTCGCGGGAGCGATCGCATGGCAAGGCGACGATGCCGCCACGGTGATCGATGCCTATCGGGAGTTCAGTGCAGTTGCACCGCGCGAATTGACCAGCGTCGCCGTCCTGCGTCGTGCGCCGCCTGCACCTTGGCTTCCCAAGGAGGTCCACGGCCAGTTCATCGCGGCGATATTCGTCTGCCACACGGGCAATCCCGCGGACGGCGAAGCCCTGGTCGCGCCACTGCGAAAGGTGGCCAGTCCCATTGCCGACATCGTGGTGCGCCGCCCCTACGCCCAGATGCAGTCCCTGCTCGATGCCACGCAGCCCAAGGGTCGGCGCTACTACTGGAAGTCACACTATTTGCCAGCGGTCGACCGGCGCATGGCCGATCTCGCGGTCGAGCATGCACGGCACATTGCCACGCCCCATTCAGCGATCCTGCTGTTCCAGATCGGCGGTGCGCTGAGCGAATTGCCGGCTTCTCATTCGCCCGCCGGAAATCGCGATGCCGCCTATGTCCTCAACATCGCCGCGGCCTGGGAAAAGGCTGAAGACGATGCGTTGCAGATTCAATGGGCGCGAGACTGCTTCGAAGCGACGAAGCCCTGCTCGACCGGAGGCGCCTACATCAATTTCCTCACCGAAGAAGAAGGAGCCGACCGCATTCAGGCGGCATACGGACGAGCGGCACTGGACAGACTCGCTGTGCTCAAGCGCCAGTTCGATCCCGACAATTTCTTCCGTCACACGAAGAGCGTCCTTCCGGGCTGAGCCGCCTTCGGCGCCGGCCTGCCCGTCGAAGCGGACGTTCAGCGCCGGGCCAGCACTTGCGGGTTGATGGGCGTGGGCGGCTTGCCAGCCTGAGGCCCGAGGCCGAGACCGGCAATGAGGTTGTCGGCCGCGAGATCTGCCATGGCCCTTCGCGTGGCAACCGTTGCGCTGGCGATGTGGGGAGTCAATACCACATTGGGCACTTGCAACAGTTGCGGCAGCACGGACGGCTCGCCTTCGAAGACATCCAGCCCGGCCGCGCCGATGCGACGCTCGGCCAAGGCGCGGGCCAGTGCCGCATCGTCGACGATTCCGCCGCGTGCAATGTTCGTCAAGGTGGCCGTCGGCTTCATCATCGCCAGCTCCGCCTCTCCGATGGCATGGTGGGAGGCTGGCGAATACGGAAGCACCAGCATGAGGTGATCGCATTCGCGCAGCAAGGTGGCCTTGTCGACGAAGCGGGCCTGGCATGCCGCTTCGATGGATTCGTCGAGGCGTGATCGATTGTTGTAGATGACCTTCATGCCGAAGCCGAGCGCACCGCGCCGAGCGATGGCCTGGCCGATCCTGCCCATGCCGAGGATGCCAAGCGTGGCGCCATGGACATCGCTGCCGGCGAACAGGTCGTAGGTCCATTTGGTCCAGTCGCCGCGTCGCAGGTAATGCTCGGACTCCGCGATGCGGCGTGCCGCTGCCATCATGAGGGCAAAACCGAAGTCCGCGGTGGTCTCGGTCAGTACGTCGGGCGTATTCGTGCACAACACGCCGCGCGCGGTGCATGCTTCGACATCGAAATTGTTGTAGCCCACTGCCATGTTCGCGACCACGCGCAATTGCGGGTTCGCATCGAGGAGTTCAGCGTCGATCGACACGCTGCCTGTCGTGAGCGCGCCGACCTTGCCGCGCAAGCGCTCGTAGAGCTCGGCCTTCGTGTATGCCTTGTCCTCAGGGTTGTCGTCCACGTCGAAATGCTGGCGCAGACGTTCGACGACTTCCGGAAAGATGGCGCGCGCGACCAGGATGCTCGGCTTCATCGGTTGCTCCTTGTCTTGTCACTAGAACCAGAGATATGTCATGAGGGCGAAAAGCGGCACCAGCACGGTCAAGGACCAGACCATGTAGCCGAAGAAACCCGGCATGCGGATGCCGCGGTGCTCCGCAATGGCCTTGACCATCAGGTTGGGCGCATTGCCGATATAGGTGTTGGCTCCCATGAACACGGAGCCAGCCGACACTGCCGCCAGCGTGGACGCAAGCGAGGTCATCAGCACGGCAGGGTCGCCGCCCGCCGTATTGAAGAACACCAGATACGTCGGGGCATTGTCGAGGAATGACGACAGCATGCCCGCTGCCCAGAAATACATGGCGGGCAGGGGTTGTCCGTCTGGGCTCGTCACCGCCGCGACGATGGGCCCGAAAGGTCCATGCACCCCGGCGCGAAGCATCGCGATGGCTGGAATGATGGTCACGAAGATGCCTGCAAACAGCTTGGCGACCTCGGCCATCGGTCCCCATGAGAAGCGGTTCTGTTCATGGACGGAATCGGGTGTGACGCGCATCGAGATCAGCGCAAGCGCGATCAGGCCCAGGTCGCGCAGAAGACCTGCCCAGGTCACCGGGGTTCCGGAAATCGAGAATGCAATGCCAGATTTCCACAATCCGCTTGTCAGCACCAGGGCGACCACACCGGCCAGCAGCAGGAAATTGGCCCGCCCCTCGAAGCCGAAGGTCGGCGTGTCGGGTGTCGGGTCGCGTGGCTTGACGCCATCCTTGCGATACCTGTAGGCGTCGATGAGGCCGAAAATGACGAGCAGCACGGCGATCAGAAAGACGGTCTGGCCGAACAGGTGCTTGACCGTCCAGAAGAAATCCACGCCTTGCAGGAACCCGAGGAAGAGGGGCGGATCGCCCAGCGGCGTCAGCGAACCGCCGGCGTTGGCCACGATGAAGATGAAGAACACGACCACGTGTGCTGCATGCCGGCGATTGTCGTTGGCACGGATCAGCGGCCTGATCAGCAGCATCGATGCGCCGGTCGTGCCCATGAAGCTGGCCAGCACGGCGCCGGTGGCCAGGATGCCCAGGTTCAGCCGCGTGCTTCCCTTGAGGTTGCCTCGTATGTAGATGCCGCCGGCAATCACGAAAAGCGCGCTCAACAGGATGATGAACGGAATGTATTCGCCAACGGCCACATGGACCAGGCTGGAGAGCGTCGCGTGCGCGCCGAAGATCCACGTGAACGGCACGATGAAGGCCAGCGCCCAGAGGGCCGTCACCTTTCCGAAGTGATGATGCCAGAACAGCGGGGCGAACAGGGGCACCACGGCGATCGACAGCAGCATCGCGCCAAACGGCATACCCCACCACACCGACAGGGTACGCCCGTCGATTTCGGCGGCGCTGCCGGCCACGGGAAGCATCAGGAGGACGAGCGCGAGGAAAGGCGCAGTGCGCCGTGAAAGCGTCGGCATGAGCGTGTTCTCGTTATGTCTCAGGTGAGGAATCGCACGAATGCGGACACGGGTTCGCGCTCCGTGACCAATGAATTCTCTGCGGCGCTCGGATCGGCGCGCCCGAGCGACATGCCGCACACGAGCATCTCTTCATTCGGCGCGCCGACATGCTCCATGACGATCCGATGGAACTGCGTGAAAGCAGCCTGGGGACACGTGTCCAGATCGCGTGCCCTTGCGGCGACCATGATGCTTTGCAGGAACATTCCATAGTCCAGCCAGCTTCCCAGTTGCAGCACGCGGTCGATCGTGAAGATCAGGCCGACGGGCGCGTCGAAGAATGCATAGTTGCGGCCATGCTGGTCATGCATGCGGGCCTTGTCCGACTTCGCGATCCCGAGAAGCCCGTACAGCTCCCATCCGACCTTGCGCCTGCGATCGATGTATGGCGAACGCCATTCGGTCGGATAGTAGGGATACTCCTGGCGGTGCAACTCGGCTTCCTCGGGGTCGTCGTACGCGGCGAGGATCTTGCGGGACAGTGCCTGCTTGGACGTGGCCGCTCAAGACGTACACGCGCCACGGCTGGGTGTTCGTACCCGACGGCGCGCGGGAGGCGATGCGCAGGATCTCTTCGATCGTGTCGCGCGGAATCGGCTCCGTCAGGAACGCCCGCACTGACTTGCGTGACGTGATGGCGTCGTCGACCGCTGCAACACGGCTCTCCCGGGCAGTCATGCCCGCACCGCGCAAAGCGCGTCCGCGAGTCGCGGAGGCAGGGCGGCGGGCCGCCGCTCTGTGCGATCCACGTACACGTGAACGAAATGACCCCTGGCCGCGGTCATCGGGTCGCCGTGCGCGAACAGGCCGATTTCGTATCGAACGCTCGAGGCTCCGACGCGCGCCACTCTCATTCCCGCGTCCACCTTGTTCGGAAACTCGAGCGGCGCAAAGTAGTTGCACTGCGTCTCGACGACCAGCCCGATGACATCGCCGCGATGGATGTCCAGTCCGCCGGCATCGATCAGGTAAGAGTTGACGACGGTATCGAACAGGCTGTAGTAGACAACGTTGTTCAGGTGCCCGTAGGCATCGTTGTCCATCCATCGGGTCGTGAGCGTCGTGAAGTGTCGATAGGACTCACGCGCATCGGGCTGGGGACGTTCGCTCATGTCACGTATTGTTCCATTCCCGGAAGCTGGCTTCGGCAGCCTTCATGGTTGCGAGGTGGATCGCCACGGTCTGGTGGATGTCCTTGCCGTATCCGCCGGCCATGGACAGGGCCACGGGAATGCGGCGTTCTCGTGCTGCGCAGAGCACGCGCCGGTCGCGTTCGGCAAGGCCGGCCGCCGTGAGTTTGAGGCGCCCCAAACGATCGTCCTCGTGGGGGTCGGCGCCCGCCAGGAAGAAGATCAGCCCAGGCAGGTGGGTGCCGTGGCGCTTCCAGAGAGCATGGAGGGCGAGGTCGAGGGCATCTAGATACGGGCCGTCGGTGCAGCCGTCGGGCAGGTCCACGTCCAGATCGCTTGCTTCCTTGCGAAACGGAAAATTCTTGGCGCCGTGCAGCGACAGTGTGAACACGGTTGGATCATCGCGGAAGATGGACGCTGTCCCGTCGCCCTGGTGCACGTCGAGATCGATCACCGCAACCCGCAGCAATTCGCGATGTGCCCGGTGCCACTCGGCCTGCATGAGGCGTGCGGCAACCGCCACGTCGTTGAACACACAGTACCCGCGGCCCCGGTCGGCGCTCGCGTGATGCGTACCGCCGGCCAGGTTGGCCGAGAGCCCTTCGCGCAGCGATGCGCGCGCCGCCGCGATCGTCGCCCCGACCGATCTTCGCGAGCGTTCGACCATCGCCTCGCTCCAGGGAAAGCCTATCTCACGCAACTGGGCATCACCGAGATGACCGTGCACCACGGCGCTCACGTAGGCAGGGTCATGCGCCAAGGCCAGTTCGCCATCGGTGGCCGCCGCGGCCGGAATGACCTCCATGTTCGGAAAGTGAGCCAGGACCGCCTCGCAGAGCAAGCGGTATTTGCTCATCGGGAAGCGGTGACCTGGCGGCAGGGGCAGAACGAACTTGTCCGAGTGGAAGGCACGCACGGGCAGGGATTGAGTTGGACTGTTAGAAAACGCCACCTAATTTGCTGCGCCGCAACAAATCTTTCTTGATTTGCCTTCGATGGCCCCTATACTTCGACCCATGGTGCAGTGCAACAAAACTGCTCCGTGCACTTCGACCCACCTCACTCCCAGGAGAATACGATGCTGACCGCCGAACAATTCACCGCCGCCCAAAAAGCCAATGTCGAGACCCTTTTCGGCCTGACCAACAAGGCATTCGAGGGCATCGAAAAGCTCGTCGAGCTGAACCTTCAAGTGGCCAAGGCCGCTTTGGGCGAGGCAGCCGACAACACCCGCGCTGCATTTTCCGTGAAGGACGCGCAGGAACTGCTGGCGCTGCAAGCCGGCCTTCTGCAGCCTGCAGCCGAAAAGGCAGCCGCCTACAGCCGCCATCTGTATGACATCGCTGCTGCGACCAACGCCGAAGTCAGCAAGGTTGCCGAGCAGACTGCGGCCGATGCCCAGGCCAAGTTCATGAATGTCGTCGACACGGCCGTCAAGAACGCCCCCGCAGGGACCGAAAACGCAGTGGCCCTCGTCAAGTCCGCCGTCGCTGCCGCCAACAATGCGTATGAGAGCGTCCACAAGGCCGCCAAGCAAGCCGCCGATGTCGCCGAAGCCAACTTCCAGGCCGTGACCGCCACGGCAGCCAAGGCGGCGCAGGGCACGACCGGCAAGGCGAAGCGCGCCGCCTGAGCCAAGGTAGTTTCTACACACCAACCTGGAACTTCCAGGATGGGGAGCCATCTGAACATGACCGCAAATGAAGTCACTGCGGTCTTGCTGAAAGGTTGTCTCCTCGGTAACCTTTGACTCCTCCCGTCAAGGTACCTTACAGGCCCGGTCGCTGACCGGGCCTCTTTGTTTTTGCGTTCCGCCCAAGCCAACACGCGCTTATTCAGGGCACGCATAAGCATTCTTCCAAACTGTTGTTCTCTTCCATAACGGTGCTGCCTACAGTGGCGGCTCTGCGAGCGAGGAACGAGCGTCGTGCGCGCTCCTCGCATTGCGAAGGCACAACCCAGTCATGAACCTCATCGCAATCCTGAGCGGCTTCGGCGTCGGCGCCATCGTCGGGATCACGGGCGTGGGCGGCGGTTCGCTCATGACGCCGCTCCTCCTGACGGCGTTCAGGCTCAACCCCGCGGTGGCCATTGGTACCGACCTCTGGTTCGCGGCGATCACCAAGAGCTCCGGCGGCGTCGCGCATTACCGACAGGGCAATGTGGAAGTTCGGATCCTGGTGCCGCTGCTGGCCGGCAGCATCCCGGCCTCGATTTTCACGATCGCCCTGATGCACCGCAGCGGCTTGACGCCTGCATGGACCGGTGCGCTCACGCTGTCGCTTGGGATCGGCCTGCTTCTCACCGCCGTCACGGTCGCCTACAAGCAGGCCTGGCAGGCGGTCGGCCTGCGTCTGGAACGCTGGATCTCCCCGTCGCGGCGCAATGGTCTGACGCTTGCCAGTGGAGCACTGCTCGGTATTCTGGTGTCGCTGAGTTCCATCGGCGCCGGTGCAATCGGCGCCACACTCATTCTCATACTCCATCCCCGCATGGAGGCCCGCCGCCTCGTCGGCACGGACATCGCCCACGCCGTGCCTCTCACCCTGGTCGCAGGGATCGGGCACGCAACGCTCGGCCATGTGGACTGGGGTCTCCTCGGATCGTTGCTGGTGGGTTCCCTGCCAGGCATCTGGCTCGGTGCGCAATTGACTCGCCAACTTCCCGATCGCGTGGTGCGTGCGCTTCTGTGCGCATCGCTGGTGACCGCTGGCCTCAAGGTGATTGCCTGACATGTACGCTTACTCCGATTTCGACAAGCAGTTCGTCCGCCAGCGCGCGGCCCAATTCCGGGATCAGCTGCAGCGCCATCTGGGCGGGCAACTCCCCGAAGACGACTTCCGGGCTCTTCGCCTACAGAACGGCTGGTACATCCAGCGGCACGCGCCGATGCTGCGGATCGCCGTGCCCTATGGCGAATTGAGCACCCGACAGCTGCGTGGCCTGGCACGCATCGCGCGCGAATACGACCGCGGCTATGGCCACTTCACGACGCGCCAGAACTGCCAGTTCAACTGGATTCCGCTGGAGCGGGCCGCAGACGTGATGGACCTTCTATCGTCTGTCGACATGCACGGCATTCAGACCAGCGGCAACTGCATCCGCAACATCACGAGCGATTGTTTTGCCGGCGTGGCAGCTGACGAGATCGTCGATCCGCGCCCGTACTGCGAAATCATGCGGCAGTGGAGCACGTTGCATCCGGAGTTCGCTTTCTTGCCGCGCAAGTTCAAGATCGCCGTCAGCGGGGCCCGGGAAGACCGCGCTGCCATCGCCTGGCACGACATCGGCCTACAGCTCTTGAAGAACGACGCCGGCGAGGTGGGCTTCAAGGTGCTGGTTGGCGGTGGCATGGGCCGCACCCCGATCACCGGCACGGTGGTCCGCGAGTTTCTGCCTTGGCAACAGATTCTTGTCTACATCGAAGCGATCGTGCGGACATACAACCGCTACGGGCGCCGCGACAACCTTTTCAAGGCACGCATCAAGATCCTGGTGAAAGCCGAGGGGCAACGCTTCGTCGATGACGTCAACGAAGAATTCCGCAACATCCTCGAGCGCGATGCGCACGGCGCAGCGCACATCATCAGCCAAGGCGAATTCGATCGCGTCGCGTCGCACTTCCAGCGTCCGACGGGCGTCTTGCCCCAGCCGCACGCCCCCTTGCGCGTGCCCTCCGATGCACCGCTTGCGTTCAGACGCTGGGTCGAGCGCAATGTCCATCCGCATCAACTCGCCGGATACCGCGCCGTGACGCTCTCGCTGAAGCGCCCAGGCCAAGCCCCCGGGGACGTGACGGGCGATCAGATGGAACGTGCCGCCGACCTCGCAGATGCCTACAGCGCCGGCGAATTGAGGGTATCGCACGACCAGAATCTGGTGCTGCCGTGGGTGCGCGAGGCCGACCTCTTCGCTGTCTGGGAAGCCGCCCGTGCGGCAAGCTTTGCCGTGCCCAACATCGGCCTCTTGACCGACATGATCGCCTGCCCGGGCGGCGATTTCTGCGGGCTGGCGAATGCGCGATCGATCCCGGTGGCAGCGGCCATCACGGAGCGTTTCGACGATCTCGATGAACTCTACGACATCGGCGACATCGACCTGCACATCAGCGGCTGCATCAATTCGTGCGGCCATCACCACAGCGGCCATATCGGCATCCTCGGCGTCGACAAGGACGGCAGCGAGTGGTACCAGGTCACGCTCGGCGGCCTCGACGGGTCAGCCCTCGGCGGCGGTGCTTCGCAGCCAGGCCGTGTGATCGGCCCATCCTTTGCGGCCGACGAAGTGCCCGACGTGGTCGAAGCCGTCATCGACACCTTCCGTGAGCAGCGCGCGGCCAACGAACGCTTCATCGATACGGTTCGCCGCGTCGGCCTGGACCCGTTCAAGGTCGCCGCCAACGCCCAGCGGCGAGCCACCGCCCCGGCCTCGGCCGAGGCCGCCTGAGAGCTCCTGACCATGAAGTTCATCGACGCGTCTCGCGACCGCTGGCACACCTTGAACGGCGAGGACGGCCCGCTCGTGACGATCACGCCCTCTGCCCACAGCCTGCTCACGCTCAAGCAGTGGCATGGCGTGCGACACCATTGGCCCGACGGCATGCCCGTGGGCGTTGCCATTGCCAACGATTCAGAGATCGAGGACCTCGCCGAGGATCTTCCACGGCTCGGGCTCGTCGCCCTCCACTTTCCCAAGTGGGTCGACGGCCGTGCCTATTCTCAGGCTCGCCTGTTGAGATCGCGCTTCGCCTTTGCGGGCGAGGTGCGCGCCGTCGGCGATGTGCTCGTGGACATGCTGCCCCTCCTGCAGCGCACCGGCTTCGATGCTGTCGTCATGCGCCCGGACCAGTCCGCGGATGCCGCCGAACGGGCCATGCGATTCTTTCCCGGGCATTACCAGGGGGACGTGCGCGAGCCGCGCCCGCTGTTCGCCCGCCCGCCCGGCGAGGAATACGTTCCTGCCGAAGCCTTCAACCAGGCCGGGGCAGCCATATGAGTGCCATCAGCCTCTATGCTCGCCGCATGGCGGGGTTCGACGACCGCCACGCCAACGCCCTTCACGTCCTGCAGGAGGCCGCGAGAAGCCATGCCGGCCGGATCGTCCAGTCGACCAGCCTCGGCGCCGAGGACATGGTCGTGACCGACCTCATCGCCCGACACGGCATCGGCATCCCGCTGGCCACGCTGGATACGGGGATGCTTCACCCGCAGACGATCGATCTCGTTCCACGCATCGAACGGCGCTATGGTCTGCAGGTCGAGGTCTACCGGCCGAAGACCGGGTCCGTCATCCACTTCGTCAAGACCCATGGCGAACGAGCCATGTACGAGAGCCTCGATCTGCGCAAGGCATGCTGCGGCATGCGCAAGCTGGAACCGCTGTCACGCATGCTGGAAGGTCGCAGCGCCTGGGTAACCGGATTGCGACGCGAGCAGTCGAACCAACGCGGAGTGGTCGGCTTCAGCGAGCACGACGACCAGGGCCGCTCGAAGATCAATCCGCTGGCCGACTGGACCTGGAACGATGTGTGGCACTACATCGACACGCGCGAAGTGCCGTACAACGCCCTGCACGACGAGTTCATGCCGAGCATCGGCTGCGCCCCGTGCACGCGAGCCATCGCCGTCGGTGAAGACTTTCGCGCCGGACGCTGGTGGTGGGAAGACGAGAGCGCCAAGGAATGTGGCCTGCACATGCACGAACCAGGCGTGGCGCAGGCAGCGGTGTCGATGATCGGAGTCGCCAAATGAATGCGCCAATGAGCGTTCAGCAGTTGCTGCCTGAACTTGACCATACCCACCTCGATTGGCTCGAGGAAGAGGCCATCTTCATCCTGCGCGAGACCGTCGCCGCGTTCGAGCGGCCCGCCTTGTTGTTCTCCGGTGGCAAGGACTCATGCGTCGTGCTTCGGCTCGCCGAAAAGGCCTTCAAGAGCCGGCAGCCAGATGGCACGTACAAGGGTCGACTGCGCTTCCCGCTGCTGCATGTCGACACCGGTCATAACTTTCCGGAAGTCATCGACTTTCGCGATCGCCGTGTCGAGGACATGGGTGAACGGCTGGTGGTCGGGCATCTCGAGGATTCGATTCGGCGAGGGACCGTCCGCCTTTCGCATCCGCTGGAGTCGCGCAACGGCCATCAGACTGTCGCGCTGCTCGAAGCGATCGAGGAGCACCGATTCGACGTGCTGCTGGGCGGTGCGCGCCGCGACGAAGAAAAGGCTCGCGCCAAGGAGCGCATCTTTTCGCACCGTGACAGCTTCGGGCAGTGGCAACCCAAGGAGCAGCGGCCTGAACTGTGGACGCTTTTCAATACGCGCATCAAGCCTGGCGAACACATGCGCGCGTTCCCCATCAGCAACTGGACCGAACTGGATGTCTGGCTGTACATCGCGCGCGAGAACATCCCGCTGCCCGGTCTCTACTATGCCCACCAGCGCCAGGTCATCCGAAGAAAGGGTCTGCTCGTCCCGCTGACCGATGTCACCCCGGCGCAGGCCGGCGAGACAGTCGAGACGGCCGAAGTGCGTTTTAGAACCGTCGGCGACATGACCTGCACCTGTCCCGTGGAAAGTCCCGCCGCCACCGCCGCGGAAATCGTCTCCGAAACGCTGCGCGTGACCATTAGCGAACGCGGGGCGACCCGCATGGACGACCGCACATCGGATGCGTCCATGGAGCGCCGCAAGAAAGAGGGTTACTTCTGATGACTGCCACATCTCAAGCGCACGCTCAAAAGGACCATCGCGCGCTTCGATTTCTCACCGCAGGCAGCGTGGACGATGGAAAGAGCACGCTGATCGGCCGCCTTCTCTACGACAGCCGCGCCATCCTCGCCGACCAGCTCGACATGCTCGACCGACGTGCCGCCGGGGCGCCCATCGACCTTTCGCTGCTCACCGACGGACTTGAGGCCGAGCGCGAACAGGGCATCACGATCGACGTGGCATACCGCTACTTCGCCACCAAGCAGCGCAAGTTCATCATCGCCGACGCGCCAGGACACGAGCAGTACACCCGCAACATGGTCACCGCGGCCGCAGGCAGCGATGCGGCCGTCGTCCTGGTGGACATCACCAAGCTCGACACCGCGGCGCAACGCGTGCGGCTCCTCGAGCAGACGCGGCGACATGCACTGCTTGCGCACCTGCTGCGCGTTCCGAGCATCGTCTTCGCGGTCAACAAGCTCGATGCGGTCGAGAACCCGGCCCAGGCGTTCTTCGCGGTGCGAAACGCGCTGCTCGATTTCGCCGAGCACGCCGGCATCACCGTCAGCGGAATCATCCCAGTCTCCGCCCTGCGCGGCGACAACGTGACGCTTGCCCCGGCGGACACAGATGACGCACTTCATGAATGGGCAAGCTGGTACGAGGGACCTTCACTGCTCCAGTTGCTCGAGAGCCTGCCGCCCACCCAGGAACGAAAGGACGGTGATCTGCTGATCCCGGTTCAGTACGTGGCCCGCGACGGAGAAGGAACGGGCAACCAGCCTCGCACGATCTGGGGCCGCATCGCCCACGGCCGGATCAAGGCGGGCGACGAGGTCGAGCTCTACCCGAGCGGCCGGCGCGCCGTGGTCGCCGAGATCCGCCTGGCCGGCGATGTGGTGCCGCAGGCGGAAGCGGGTCAGTCTGCAGGCGTCGTGCTGGACCGCCAGCTCGACGTCTCGCGCGGCGACTGGATCGGCACGCCAGGCGCCATCCGCGAATCGCAGCGCTTCACCGCGACGCTCGCCTGGCTGGATACCGAGCCGGCCATTCTTGGGCGAAAGTACTGGGTTCGGCACGGCAACCGCTGGGTGCAGGCGCGCATTGCAAGCATTCAGAGCACGCTCGACATCCACACCCTCGAAGCGCGAGACGCGCATGAACTGGCGGCCAACGAGATCGGGGAAGTCGTCATCGAGACACAGCAGCCGCTGCCGGTGGAGGCCTATGATTCGAACCGGGTCGGCGGCTCGTTGATCATCGTCGACCCCGCCAGCAATCGCACCAGCGGCGCCCTCCTCGTCAAGGTCGCCGCCTGACATGACCTTCGAATCCGTACGCTCATCCACCCGAATCTCGGCTGTCTCGGCCAAAGGGTTGACGCGCGGGAGCTGCTGAGATGGGACGAGTCGTGTTCATCGGCGCGGGGCCCGGCGCGGCCGACCTGATCACCGTGCGTGGCGCACAGAGACTCGGCCAGGCGCAGGTCGTGCTTTACGACGCTCTGACAGATCCGGCACTGCGTGCCCTCGCCCCGAAGGCCCAATGGCTGCACGTGGGCAAGCGCGGATTCACCGACAGCACCGGCCAGGCCACGATCAACGCGCTGATGGTGCGCCATGCCCGTGAAGTGGATACCGTGGTCCGCCTCAAGGGCGGCGACCCGAGCATCTTCGGCCGACTCGAGGAAGAACTCGAAGCCCTGGCCGCCGCCGGCATCGAATGCGAGGTGGTTCCTGGCGTCACCGCGGCCATTGCCGCGGCCGCGGCCTCCAAGCGTCCGCTCACGCGCAGAGGTGGCGGGCGCAGCGTCAGCTTCGCCACGGCGATGACCCGCACGGGTGCATTGCACGCCAGTCGCACAGCCGACACCGAGGTCTTCTACATGGCTGGCAAGCAGCTGAGCGCCTTGTCGCGCAGGCTCATCGAAGCCGGCTGGCCCAGCGACACCTCGGTCAGCGTGGTTTCGCGCGCGGGTTGGCCCGACCAGCTTCACAGTGAGCACAACATCGCCACGTTACCGCGCGCCAGCCTGCTGCACACCGGGCGTCCGACAATCGTCACGGTCGGGGCCGGGGCGGCGTCTTTGAGCCTGGTCAAACCTGGAGTGCCAGACGGCCGCCGCGAACCCTGCGTGGAAACCCTGAAGCCCTAGAATCGCGGGTTTGCGCCTCTCGTGCGCCAGCCACCCATCGAATACGAGCCGAAAGTCATGACCCACGTCGTCACCGAATCGTGCATCCGCTGCAAATACACCGACTGTGTCGATGTGTGCCCTGTCGACTGCTTCCGCGAAGGCCCGAACTTCCTGACCATCGACCCAGACGAGTGCATCGACTGTGCGGTTTGCATTCCCGAGTGTCCGGTCAATGCCATCCTGCCCGAGGAAGACGTGCCCGGCGATCAGCAGCACATGATTGCGCTGAATGCCGAGTTGGCCAAGATGTGGCCGAGCATCACCAAGCGCAAGCCTGCCCTTCCCGATGCAGACGAATGGAAGGACAAGACCGGCAAGCTGCCCGAACTGAAGCGATAGTCTGATCGACCAACAGCCATGGAACCGAACGTCAACGTGGAGATTTCGAAAACCGCCGGGTCGCACGACGGCCCCATCGAAACCGATGCCGTCATTGTCGGCGCCGGGCCCGTCGGCCTGTTCCAGGTCTTCGAGCTGGGCCTGCTCGAGATCAAGGCGCACATCATCGATTCGCTCGGCTATCCGGGCGGTCAATGCATCGAGCTCTACCCCGACAAGCCGATCTACGACATCCCTGCCGTGCCGATGTGCACGGGCAAGGAACTGACCGACAACCTGCTCAAGCAGATCGAACCCTTCGGCGCCACCTTTCATCTGGGACAGGAGGTGACGGTGGTGAGGCGCCAGGAAGACGGCCGTTTCTACGTGGAGACTTCCAGGGGCACGAGCTTCGTCACCAAGACGATCTTCGTTGCCGGAGGTGTCGGCTCATTCCAGCCGCGCATGCTCAAGGTCGACGGCCTCGAAAAGTTCGACGGCTCGCAGCTGTTCTATCGCGTGAAGAATCCGGCCCAGTTCGCGGGCAAGAACCTCGTCATCGTCGGCGGCGGCGACTCCGCACTCGACTGGACGCTGAATTTCGTCCAGGACGGCCCCAACAAGGCCGAAAGCGTCATCCTGATTCACCGCCGAGACGGCTTCAAGGCCGCGCCCGCCAGCGTGGCCAAGATGAAGGAGTTGTGCGACGCCTACGAGATGCAATTCATCGTCGGCCAGGTCACCGGAATCGAAGAGCACGATGGCCGGCTCGGCAATGTGAAGGTCACCGGAACAGACGGCGTGACGCGCCTCGTCCCACTCGACGTGCTGCTTGTCTTCTTCGGCTTGAGCCCCAAGCTCGGTCCGATCGCTGCATGGGGCTTGGCGCTCGAGCGCAAGCAGATCGTCGTCGACACCGAGAAATTCGAAACCAGCACCCCTGGGATCTTCGCCGTTGGCGACGTCAATACGTATCCGGGAAAGAAGAAACTGATCCTGTCGGGCTTCCATGAAGCGGCATTGGCGGCGTTTGCCGCCGCGCCCTATGTGTTTCCCGACAAGCGGATCCACCTCCAGTACACGACGACCAGTCCGAAGCTGCACAAGGTGCTTGGCGTCGAGACACCGGTGTTCGACTGACCTGATCGACCGACCGTCGCACAAGGGCCTGCACTGTCAGGCCCTTGTTCGTTTTCGCTGCGATAATCCAGGCGCGGCGTTCGCAAGACTCCGCCTCCGCTAGGGGTGTTGGACGTATCCCACGTTCGACTGAGAAAGTCCCTTTGAACCTGACTGAGGTAATCCTCGCGCAGGGAAGCATGCATGACACCCATCCGGGGTGCACGTCGGCCGACCTGCCATCGAGTACTGGAATCGACGATGGCAACCCGCTCTTCCTTCATCCGCACGCCTCTCGCGGCAGCAGCAGTCGCGCTTGCCATGTCGGCACACGCGCAAGACAGCGCCACGGTCCTCAAGCCAGTGACCGTCATCGGCAAGGGTGACCCGGCCATTTCCGTCAGCGGATGGGGTGCATTGCCGCTGTCCAAGTCGCCTTTCCAGGCGAGCGCCATCTCCGACGAGCAAATGCACGACCTTGGCGTGCAGCGCCTGGCTGATGTCGTGCGGATCGATCCCGCCGTGGACGACGCGTACAACACCGAAGGCTATTGGGACTACCTCACCGTTCGCGGATTCGTCATCGACAACCGCAGCAACTATCGGCGCGATGGCCTGCCGATCAATGCCGAAACACACATTCCGCTGGACAACAAGGAACGCATCGAGATTCTGAAAGGAACCAGCGGACTGCAGGCCGGCGTCAGCGCCCCCGGTGGCCTCGTCAATTTCGTCGTCAAGCGACCGATCGAATCCGACATGCGCCGCGCGCGTATCGAGTGGATGCAATCGGGATCCCTTCTCGGCGCCGTCGACCTGAGCCGGCGCTTTGGCGTCGACAGGGCATTCGGACTGCGGGTCAATGCCGCAGTCGAGCACATCGATCCTCGAGTTCATGATGCGAAGGGCGAGCGCAAGCTGTTTGCTCTGGCCGGTGACTGGCGAATCGCGCCGGACATGTTGCTCGAGGCAGAAATCGAAACCAGCCACCAGAGCCAGCCGAGCGTGCCGGGATTCAGCATGCTCGGTGCGAGCGTGCCGGCGCCCGTGGATCCACGCATCAACCTCAACAACCAGCCTTGGTCGCTGCCCGTCGTGTTCGATGCCACCGATGCCTCCGTGCGGTTCACCCAGCGACTGGGCAACCGCTGGCGCTGGACGGCACACGCCGCCACGCAGCATCTGAAGTCCGACGACCGCATCGCGTTTCCGTTCGGCTGCAGCGCGGAAGGAAGCTTTGAACGGTACTGCAGTGACGGCACCTTCGACTTCTACGACTTCCGCAGCGACAACGAGCGGCGCCGCACGGACGATCTCGAACTTGCGGTGCACGGAGAATTCGACACGGGCATCTTCATCCATGACTTGTCGGCCGGCGTGCTGGGAAGCCGCTTTCGAGCACGGTTTCAGGGCCAGGCCTTCAACCCCGTCGGCATAGGCAACATCGACGGTACGCTCCTCGTGCCGCCCGATCCGACACTGGGGCCTGGCAGCTCCGATCGCGACGAGGACAGCACCGAACTGTTCATGCGAGATTCCGCGCGCCTGGGTGATGTGGCCACGGCATGGCTCGGCCTTCGCCATACCCGACTCACCCGCCGGGGGCCGGATGCGGACTACCAGCAATCATTCACGACGCCGTGGCTGGCTTTGAGCAAGGAGTGGGCGCCAGATCATCTCGTGTATGCGAGCTGGGGCGAAGGCGTGCAGTCGGACGTCGCCCCCAATCTGCCCACCTACGGCGCTGCCGCCGGGCAACCGTTGCAGGCCAGCAAATCGCGCCAGTGGGAAATCGGTGCCAAGGGGCGCACGTCTCACGCCACCTGGAACATTGCATGGTTCGATGTCGTGCAACCCGCCATCCAGGACACCGGCGCCGCGTACTTCAAGGATGGCCGAAATAGTCACCAGGGCTTAGAAGTGGATGCGACCTGGGAGCAAAGCCCCTGGGTGTTGCAAGGCGGACTGCAGGCGCTTCGCGCGCGACGCGAAGACAGCATGGACCCGAGCCTCAACGGTCTGCGCCCGACGAACGTGCCCGCGACCACGCTCAAGGCGCAGGTGCGCCGCAGCATGGCGTTCCTGCCGGGCCTGACACTGCGCGCTCTGCTGCTCGGCGAAAGCGATCGCATGGTCCTGCCCGACAACAGCTCACGAATCCCAGGATACGGGCGCGTGGATCTGGCCGCAGACTACACGCGGCCCACGAGCTTTGGCACCATCACTTGGCGCGCAGGAGTAGACAATCTCTTCGACCGGCGCGCATGGCGGGAAGCTCCGTTCGAGTTTGGCCATGTTTATCTTTTCCCGCTCCCCCCGCGCACCGCGCGTCTGTCGGTAGAGGTCAGCTTGTAGGGAGCATTTCATTCCTGGTTATAATTCAAGGCTGTTCCTCGATAGCTCAGTCGGTAGAGCGCCGGACTGTTAATCCGTAGGTCCCTGGTTCGAGCCCAGGTCGGGGAGCCACTGAAAAAGCAAGACGACACAAGGCCTTAGCGGTTCTCACCGCTGAGGCCTTTGTTTTTTCCGGCCCGAAAACAGTGGTTAGCAAGCGCTACTGTCAGTAGAAATCGGGCTGGCGCGCTGTCGGAGCTCGTTGCTCGCAGTCGCCCACTGTCGGTCGTTGTCGCGCGCTGTCGCCCCTCGTGGACTCGCGCGACGCGCACCACCGCAGTGGCCGATGCGTGCACGACTTCACGAAGCGCAAGTCTGGTCGCTGCGAGAGCGAGCTGCGCCATCGCGCGAGGCCGAAAGGCTAAACCGCGATAGCAAAACGTCACAGGCACCCCTTAACCCTCAGGAGTCTGTGATGAAAGAGAAGTCCCCCAAGAACCAGCCCGCCTCGGCGGGTACGCCGGTGGCAGCCGCAACCGCACAAGTGGCGAACGCCACGCAACCCATCAAGAGCCGCGGCCGGCCACGCAAGTCCAAGCCGTACCAGATTGACGGGCGCAGCGGCTGGTGGGCCAACCCCACCCTGCCCGACGGCTCGCGCCCGCTGAAGAAGTTCGAATCCGAAGAGGCCGCGGCCGCGTGGATTGCAACCGTCTACGAGACCGCCGCCAAGGGCCAACAGCCCGCACTCGGCGGCCCCGACGTGGCCACGCTGGCCCAAGCGCTCTACAAGTACGCTTTCCAGTTCACCGTCGTGAAGGGTGGCGCAGAGGCCGAGCTCACACGCATCAACAACTACCTGCAGGGTGGCGGTCTACCCACCTTGCGTCTGGTGGTCGATGCCCAGGGGCGCCGCAAGCTCGAGCCGGTGCAACCTCGTGCGCACGCGAAGAACCTCGAGGCCTGGAAGGAGTACGTGGACGTGCGACGCGCGCTTCGCGCCGAGACCTATGCGTTCATCCATCGCTTCGGCGCGATGAAGTGCGGCACGCTCACCACCGACATGCTGCGCGAGCTGCACACCACGATGAAGCGCGAGGGTCTGAGCGACAGCACCGTTCAAAAGGAACTCGCTCTGCTCAAGGCCATGTTCAACGCCGCCATCCGCGAGTGGCGCTGGAAGGGCTTCACCAACCCGGCCGTAGGCATCGAGCTCGGCAAGTCCGAGTCGCGCTTCGTGCGGCTCAGCAGCGACGAGGAGCAGCGCCTGATGCAGGCCCTCACCCGCTGCGACAACCCGCAAATGTGGCCGCTCGTCGAGCTCGCCATCACGACCTGCATGCGCAAGGGTTCGCTGCTCGACATGAAGTGGTCGCAGGTCAGCCTCGAGACGCGGGAAGTGCGCGTCTGGGGCAAGGGCTTCAACGTCACCCTGCCGCTGTCCAAGGGCGCGGTGGAACTGCTCAAGGGGTTGCCTCGAGACGGCACCGACAAGGTGTTCTCCATGTCGGCCAACGCCGTGCAGCTGGCCTGGAATCACGTGCGCAAGAACGCGCGCCTGCCGGACCTGCAGTTCCGCGACCTGCGGCATGTCGGTGCGACGTTCTACGCGAAGGCCGGGTTCAATCCGCACCAGCTCAAGGCAGTCCTGGGCCACAAGTCGACGCGCATGGCCGAGGTCTACGTCAACCTGGTCAATGCCGACGTGCACAAAGCCCTCGACAAGGCCGAGGCCGAGCGCGAAGTCGCTCGACCGCTGCCGCCCACCGACGTTCATGCTGGCCGGGACGTCAAGGCCATCATGGCCGAGCGTCGGGCTGAGCGACTGAATGGCCGGGCCGAACTGCCGGCGAATGTGCTACGGTTCCCGAAGCGGGCGGCCTGAGGCGCGGTTGGTATCAGAAAGCCGTGACCCGCGCTCGCAGGTCACGGCCTTCGCGTTCTGGATGTCGTCGTCGGGGATGGCTCCGGCCACTCACCGCATCGAACTGCGCCATGGCGGACTCGCGCTTCCGTGACGAAGCCGGGCCGCGCTGACGGCGTCCATGCCGCGCCGTTACGAGTTAGCAGACACTGACTATAGAGCTCTATAAACGGCTATAAAGCCGCCCGACCACGGCCCTCGTACGAGGCCGAGGCCGAGGCCATGACGGGCTCGGCCTTGGCTGCCTGGCGCAGCCGAATGTGCAAAGTCAGGCGCGACAGTGGCACTGAGCGCCTGTCGCGGTTCGATGACGGCGCGCGGTATCTCCGAGGCGATGATGCCGGGGTCGCCGCGCCGAAGGCCCTGACGGTTGCCCTGCCGGTGCGGCACAAGACTGGGCAAGACTCCCTCGGCCGAGGTCGGTTGTATTCCGGCCAACGTGCATCTGGCCGTGGCAGTGAACGTGCGACCTGATTGGTCGCAGCAGAAGTCTGGTGTCAGACAGTTGGCAACTCGAACGCACTCCTGAGAGCCTCGATGTCCGAGGCCGACGCACCCTTGGGAACGCGTCTCGCGGTGTTGCTGGCCGCATTGCGAGGCTTGCGGCCTTCCTCATGTTGGCTCCATTCTCTCAATCGAAGGAGCCTCCTCAAAATCCGGGGCGGTTCAGGTCACGCCGGCGCTGCTGAATTGGGCCGCCGACTATCTGGCCCTGGATCGCCGCTGGCTAGACGGCGTTCAGGCCCGGCCGCATCGGCGCGTGGACGGCTACAAGAACGAGGGCATCTACGCCGAGTGGCTGCGCCAGCGCCAGGCAGTCGCGCCGGACGTCGACCGCATGTTGTTCGTCTGGACCGCCGAAGATCCGGTCTCGGGCAGCACGAGCGGTGGCCCCGTTTGCCTTGTCTATTCTGAGGACAGCGCCTGGCTCGATGGCGGTTCGCTGAGCCGCTACTGGTTGCTGTCTGATCAATGGCCGATCGACCACGGCTCATGCGTCGTCAGCATGCTAAAGGTCGTCGGCATCGCCCGATCGTTGGGCATCCTGGTCGTCGGCAGGTTGGTGCCGGCCCCCGTCCTGCGCAAGATGGAGGCCGGCCGCATCTTTGCCCCGCAAGCGCGGGAGCGTATCGGAAGACTTTGGTACCCCGAGGACATGGCTTCGGCGGTAGCCGAAAGCGTGGCTACGCGAGGGACATAGATGCAGTTCGTTCGCCATGGTCCTGACATTCCGGAAGGTCTACTGCAGGCCCATGAGGACGGTCGAGTAGTCTTCTTCTGCGGAGCCGGAATCTCCTATCCGGCACGGTTACCGGGATTCAAGGGGCTGGTAGAGCGGCTGTTTCCAGCGGTAGGCGAAGTCCCAAACGCTGTCCAGAAAGCAGCGATCAAAGCCGGTCAGTTCGACACGGCCATTGGCCTGCTCGAGGCTGACGTTGCTGGCGGGCGAGAAGCAGTGCGTCAAGAGATCGCAGGCATCTTGACTCCTGCCGCCCTGACGCCCGCGGCCACGGATACGCACGAAGCGCTGCTGGATCTCGGCAAAGCACGGGATGGGCGAACGAGGCTCATCACGACGAACTTCGATCGGCTGTTCGAGGAAGTGATCAAGGCAAAGGGCCTCGCCGTGGAGCGTTTTCGCGCCCCGCTGCTGCCTGTACCGAAGAACCGTTGGGATGGCCTGGTCTATCTGCACGGCTTGCTTCCGGATCCGCTCACCGCGAGCGAGCTCGATCGTCTGGTGGTGTCCAGCGGGGACTTCGGGTTGGCCTACCTCAACGAACGCTGGGCGGCTCGATTCGTGAGCGAACTCTTCCGCAACTACACAGTGTGCTTCGTTGGATACAGCATCAATGATCCGGTGCTCCGCTACATGATGGACGCACTTGCCGCGGACCGCTTGCTGGGGGAATCGCCTCCGGACATGTACGCCTTTGGAAGTTTCTCGAAGGGCAGGGAAGACGATCGAAGGAACGAATGGCGGGCAAAGAACGTCACGCCCATCCTGTACAGGGAACACAATCACCACGGCTATCTGCACAAGACGCTTCGTGCATGGGCGGATACCTACAGAGACGGCGTACTTGGGAAGGAGCGCATCGTCGTCGAGTACGCAATGGCCAGACCTCTTGCAAGCACAAGACAGGACGATTTCGTCGGCCGCATGCTCTGGGCGCTGTGTGATCCTCAAGGCCTTCCGGCCAAGCGATTTGCCGACTTCGACCCTGTTCCGTCGCTGGACTGGCTCGAACCTCTATGTGACGAGCGATACCGCCACGCCGATCTCGGTCGATTTGGTGTGCCGCCACTTTCCAAAAAGGACGACAAGCTGACTTTCAGCTTGGCCAGTAGACCATCGCCTTACGGCAATGCGCCCTGGATGGCGTTGGTAGATATGGGTAGTCGTGGAAGTCGCCTGGACGAAGTGATGCGGCATCTGGCGCGCTGGCTGGTGCGACACCTCGACGACCCAGCCCTCCTGCATTGGCTCGTCAGGCGTGGAGGTCGGCTGCACGAGGAGCTCGCCTGGTGGATCGAGCACAAACTGGACGAGCTTGCCAAACTTGAACGCGACGGAAGGACGGATGAGT
>CAVVXV010000006.1:0-238936 GCA_963752295.1 uncultured beta proteobacterium
GCTGGAGCTTGCCGTGTCGACAAGCCCGCGGAGATCGCTCCACCTGAATTCGATACCGCATCGTTTATCGACTGAACATCGCCACCCCCCGCCGGATACGGGATTGGATTCGTGGGGCTGGAGGACGTCGCAGCGCGCCTTGCCGGTGTCGCCTCGGGAAGCTTGCCGAAGGTGAGAGTTCCCTTGCGGGTGCGGATCAACTGTCGCACCGGCAGTGTGCTGCCTTCGCGTCTGTTTAATGTTGACGCATCGTCCGCGGTCGGCTCGGAACGAGTGCGGCCCGCGCCCCGCGAGGTGATCTCCGAAGGCCGGTAGAAGTGAAATTTCCCGATGATCTTGGTCATAGCGCGGGTTTGGAGTCGATAACCTCTCGACGTATCGACATCATTCAGATGGACGTATGGTCGACCTTCGCCGAGGCGAAGCGACCACGAGGCTGGCGAAGTCGCCGTTCCGGGCTGCGTCCTGATCGTCCGCACTGGCGCAGCCAGTCGACATCTCGTCGACGTCTGACCCGCGAGGCTGCCCGCAACGGTGCTCGTCGGACTATTTCGGCGTGGGAGCACGTCGATGCGAAGCGCCGAGGGCTTTGGGAGTCGCTGAGAAGGCTCGGCGTGTGCTAGTGTCAGCCGGCGCGCCTTCTGCAGCTCAACCGACGGCGGATTCGGGTTCGCCCGCCCCGGGCAACACGTTGCATGATTCGCGGGAGTTGTCCGGGCGCGTGCCGTCGCGGGTCTACGCCATGGCCCGCTACGGGCACACTCTGCGATATCAACCCCAATCGGAAGAAAGGGATTGTTGCGATGAGCACCACAGATCTCGGCGCCGAGGCAGCCCGCATCCTCGCGGCCCATGCCCGCCGCGCCACGCTGACGCCCATCACAGACCGCGCGGACTTGACCTTGGGCGAGGCTTACGCCATTCAGTCACTCTTGACGCAAGCTCGCGTCGACCGAGGCGAACGCGTGATAGGTTGGAAGCTCGGCTACACATCGCTCGTGATGCGCCAACAGATGGGGATCAACTCGCCCAACTTCGGCCCCCTGACCGATGCCATGCTGCTGACCCACGGCAGCGCGTTGCGGGACACCCTCACGCAACCGCGCGTGGAGCCGGAGGTGGGACTGCGCTTTTTGCACGACGTCCCTACGGACGCTGACCGTGCCGCGGTCCTGGCCTGTGTGGACTCGGCGCATGCTTGTCTTGAGGTCGTGGATTCGGTGTGGGCCGACTACCGATTCAAGCTCGAGGACAACACTGCCGACGGTTCCTCAGCGGCCGGTGTCGTGCTGGGACCGCCAATGCCACTGGGCTCGATCGAAACAGTCGAGGTGTCATTGTGGGTAGATGGCGTCTCAGCGGGACGCGGCCTGGGCAGTGACGCCAGCGGCCACCCCGCCGATGGCGTGGTCTGGCTGGTGGCCCAATTGGCGACACGCGGCATTCGGCTGCGCGCCGGGGATGTCGTGATCACGGGCGGCCTTACGCGCGCAGCACCGCTGAGTCCCGGCACAACAATTGAGGCGCGCTTTTCTCCAGGCGATTTCAGGGTCGCAATTCGCAGGCTTTGAGCGCGAACTGTCCGCGATTGCGAAGCCCCAAGTCCATCGTGCCGCCCCGGTTTCGCGCAATTGGCCAAAGGAGACCGCAGGAGAGGATTGGGGTCGTTCCCCGACATCGAGCAGCTTCGCCAGCGTGGCGCCGCCATCGGCTACCTCGCGAGCGCCGAAGAGCGCGCCGGACATCTTCAGAAGTTGCTGGCGGCCGGCCTGCGGCAGCACTTGCCGAGCGGCCAATTCGCCGAAGTTCGCAGCCTGCTGAACCAAGCCTGGTTTGCCGGCGAACCCTCGTACTCGCATTGATAGTGCTGATCATGAACACTCTCATTGTCGTCGCGCACCCCAATCTTGCAGGCTCGCGCATCAACAAGGCCTGGGTCCAGGCCTTGGCCACGCAGCCCCATGTGACCATCAACGAGTTGAGCGCGAAATACCCCGACCATGGCATCGACATCTTTGCGGAACAGGAGCTGCTTCTCACTCACGATCGCTTCGTGCTGCAGTTTCCGCTGTACTGGTACTCGTCGCCACCCATCCTGAAGTCATGGATCGATGCAGTGCTGCAGCCTGGTTTCGCTTACGCAGTTGGAGGCGACAAGCTGTGCGGCAAGGAATGGATGGTGAGCACCTCGGTGGGCAGCACGGAGGATGGGTATCGGGCTGGCGGCCACAATCGATTCACGGTCGACGAGCTCCTTCGCCCTTTCCAACAGACGGCGAGCTATACCGGCGGCATCTACCGGTCGCCATATCTGTTCTACCGCGCCATGGTGGCCACGGAGCCCGAGATTCACGAAGGAACGCCGCGCATGATCCGGCACGTGCTCAAGCGCGACATAGACTCCGAGCGCGAGCACGAGGCGTTCGTCATCGATTCCCTGAACGCCCTATACCAGCGCGCGGATGAAGACATCACCGCCTGAGCGCCCACTCGCCGTCGGGGCCTCAGTCATTAGTGACCTGCTGCCTCGGCATGACTTTGAGGAGTGCCATCAGCTTTGCGACGTGCCTGCTACCCCAGCAAAGGTGATCGCCGCTGTTCGCGTCTTCGACGACCGCGAGGATCGTGTGCTCGCGGCGTTGCTCTGGCTGCGCGAGCGCCCAGGGCGCTGGCTCGGGCGCATTCTTCCAGGGCATGGCATCGCGGCCGATCGTCCGCGCTTTGGCTTGCGTGACTTCACGTTGTTGAGCGTGAGTGCACAGCACGTCGCTTTCGGTTTGGCTGGCGCGTTCTGGAAGGTCGACTTCGGTCTCGTGCGCGTGCCCGACGCGCGAGCCTTCGTCGCACTCGACGAGCCCGGCATCGCAAAGCTGCTGCTCGTGTTCGAAGTCACTCCGCAAGCGCCGGGCCGCTGCTGCATCGAAACCTTGACTCGAGTGATGTGCACCGATGCGGGCGCCCGCCGGCGCATGCGGTTCTATTGGAGCCTCATCCGCCCGTTCAGCGGCTGGATCCGGCGGCGGATCCTGCGCCAGCTGCAGCGCGCTACATCAATGCCGACACCTCAGCAGCCTGGCAAAGCTTGAAGACCAAGGACGACCGCGTACACACCGAAAACATGCGCATCAGATTGCCCAGGTGGTACTTCACGTTGGCCTCGCTGGTTCCGGTGATCTGGCCGATCTCCCAGTTGGTCTTGCCGCGCATAAGCCAGCCCGCGATCTGCCGCTGTCGCTCGCTTAAGCGGTCGAGCACGGGCGTGGCCCCCCGTCCGGCGTGGATGCGCGCGAGTGCACAGTGTATGTGCGGCATCAAACGGGCCATCATGAGACAAAGCTCCGGCGTGACGGGCTCGGCGAGCCGATGAAAGCTGAAGTAAGTCAACATCCCAGTGGCCGGTGAATAGTGACCGTGGGCCAAGGTAATGCCCAAATCGAAGCGGCGCGATTGCGCCTCCGAATTCGGCGAGGGTTCGTCGCAGGCGGCGCTGAAATCGAGAGTCAGCGGTGCCGCGGAGCCGAGCCATTTTTCGAGCATCGGACATGTGACCGAGCCATCGGCGGCGCGAATCTCTTTAACGTACTCCAATGGAAACCCTTCATTCAACAGCAGTTCCGGATAGACCTTGCGATCGCTCACGCGGCCGAGGCCTCCGATCAGGCAGCCGAAGCCGCACATCGGGAGAATCTCGCGACGCAGGCAATGCATGCAGTCCGGCGTGTTGTCGACCGCTACCAGGCGGTCAATGGCGGTGAAGTAGGCGTGGTAATCCTGCCGGCTCATGGGCTCCCTCCCCCTCGTTGTTGTTTGTCCGCACTCCCTACACCATCGCACGGTGGCCGCTAGTGTCGTCAACCCTTATCGGATTCAAGAAGCCCCCATGTGGGGGATTGGCGATTGAGACATTGCCATACATCGGACAAATGTGAACGCCATCCGCCTAAACCAATTTGCCCACCTTCACTTTCAAGGAGCCATCTTGACGCAAGCCCTCATTCTTCAACCCCTGTTCGCGCTCTTCGCGCTGATGTTCGTCGTCTGGTTCGCGATGTTTGTGCGCCACTCGATTCACTTCAAGAAGAGCGGCCTCGACCCCCAGGCCATCGCAATGCCAGAACAATTGCTGACGGTGTTTCCCGAGCGCGTGCGCTTCGTGGGCAACAATTTTCGCAATCTGTTCGAGTTGCCGGTGATCTTCATCGGCGCCTGCCTGGCGATCTACGCCAGCGGCTCTACCGACACCCTCTACCTTCGCTGCGCGTGGCTATATGTCGGGCTGCGCGCACTGCACAGCCTGATCCATTGCACGGTGAACCGGGTGAACACTCGATTCTTTGTGTGGTTTGTGTCGTGCATCGTGATGTGGACGATGGTGGCGCGCTTCGGCATCTCGCTGTTCTGAATCGGGTCCGCGGCGAAGTGGCAAATTCACCGTCGAGGCGGACGATTCAGGCCAGAATGAGATGACGTCCGCACCCTTGAGCGACTTGGCGCGATTGGCTTTCTGTGGCGGCCGACCGCCAATGCACCTTCGACTTGCTCAGCCAGATGGTCGTCTTCAGAGGCGACGTGAAGTTCGCAAACGGTACGCACTCGATGCGGCGTTGCGGCCCTTTGTTGGCACCAGGTCATATCCTGGTGAGTCTGCACGGTTCCCGAGCCTTAAGCTGCCGCCCGATCTCGACCCAGTTCGCGCGGGGGAATGCGCGCAGGGAGTGGGCCGGAGCGGATTCCCCCGCGCGGCGCGCACGTCAAATGTCGTCCTGTGGCGGCGCTTGCAACCCGCCTTTGCGAGCCTGTTCGCGTGCCTTGTTGCGCTTGTTGGCCTCGGCCGTGATCTTGCTGAACTTGCTGAAGCGGATCGACTCGTTTCCGGTTTCCACGATTTGGTAGTGATGCGTGAGCCGATCCAACAACGCGGTGGTCATCTCCGCGTCGCCGAACACACTGGACCATTCACCGAAGTCGAGGTTTAGTGCGGACAGCGTTCTTGTGTTGAGTTGATCACCGTTAACCAGCCGACGAAGCCGCAACTGCGTGGTGATGTCCCCGACGTAGTTGGAACTTGAGGCGCCGCTTCCCACCGCATCCCGTCAGCGAATTCACGGCGCGGCAAAGACTTGACCCCTCAGATTTACTCAGCTCAGCACCGTTCTGACGAATCCAGGGCGGCCTGCGCCTGGGCTTTCGCAAAGCACCTGCGGTACTGTTCACCGTAGGCTCGGATGTTGTCGTTCAAGAAATTGTCCAGGATCGTGAAGTCGTCCTTCGTGGGATTGTGGGCTCCTGCGACCTGCGCCATTCCAAAGTCGATCAAGACGAGGTTGCCGTTGTCGTAGTCGATCATGACGTTGCCGCGGTGGATGTCCTGGTGCACGAATCCATTGTGGTTGAGCCAAGCGACGGCATTTCGCAAGCCTTCCACCATGCCGGGCAATGAATCCACGGAGATCTTCTGGCCCATCCTGGGATCTTTGAAGTACTGTTTGAGCGTGCAGCCGTTGATCTTGCGCGAGATAACGCAGGGCCTGCCATCCTTGAGCTTGTCGTGGCGCACCTCCACCGCGAAATGCCCCACCACGTCCTCGGGCGCCTCAGTCAGCACTTTCAGCGCGATGTCATCCAACACCTTGGCACTGTTCTCCAAGGAAAAGCGGGCGACCTTCACCACCACGGGGGCGTCTGGGTTACGCCGCTCGTAGACGGTGCTTTGAGTTTCCTGCCCGATGATCGTGCGGTGGGCGCCCCGGTTCGGGCTGTTCCGGTTTCTCGGATAGGGAGGACCAAAAAGGGCGACGTTGCCGAGCAGGTATTGGCTCTCGGTGTCCGTGGACTCCTTGGTGAACAGCACGGTGCGGTCCGGCACTACCGCGCGCCGCGGCGCGACTTCGGTGAGGCCAATGTCGCCACCTGCGTTGCGACGACCGAAGATCGCCTCGCAACACGGGACGCACCCCAGCTTAGGTTCGGGAGAGTCATGGCGCGGGGTGGCCGAAGCGACAAAAGGATAGGAGGGAACGAACATGGGGTCTGACCGATGTGGAAATGTCCAATCGGACACTTTCGCTCGAATCCTCGCCGTCATCCTGGCGCGAAGCGAAGTGCCCTCCGACCCGGCGAAGGGTCCCCGGCCAAAACATGCCAAGCGATCACCGCCAGCTTGCGAGTAGTCGCGACGGCGGCGATCTGCTGACCACGTCGGCCTCGGATGCGCAACCCCGAGTGCGTGACATCGCCGTACGGCCCCGTGGTCGACGCGTATCTCAAGCAGTACAGGCAGCAGATCGACGCGGCCACGGACGAAGCGGACGCGACCGCGCAGCAGAAGCGGCTCTACGCCTCGGTGCATCTGTGCCAGAAGCTCACCCGCCTGCATCCGTTGAACGACGGCAATTGCCGCGTGCTCTGCACGATCCTTCCTTCGCGCCTGTGGCTGCACCACGGCGAAAGTCTCACAATCGTCGAAGACCCGAACAAGTTCGACGCGCATTCCCGGGCGCAGATATTCTGCAAGCTGATCGAAGGCCAGTCGCGCGTGGACAAGTGGCGCAAAACCGGCGAAGGCAAGGCGCCCGCGTCCAGAGCGTTGCCCGGCGGCGCGACCTTCGCCGCACTTGAACGGTGGCTGAAGGCGCAGGAGGCGCCAGCGGTGGAACCCAGCCCCGCGCGAGACCTCCTCGATATAGGAGAACTGGACGATGAGTCAGACGAAGAGGCCGACAACGGCTCCCTCGCGACCCTCGGGCGCGCCTCTGGGTGCAGATCGCAATCCGGTTTGCAGGAGGGCAGCGGTCGCAGCGGCATCGAGGATCGAGGCGGAAATTCCTGACCGTAGCTGTCCAGGCATGTGACGACGTCGCGAACGTTGCGGATGCCGAAGAAGGCCAGCTCCTCGACCATCAGCCGCGCGACGATCTGCGACTTGTGCGCGCGCTGCAGCGCGGTCTTCACTGCGAGCAGGCCACCTTGATCTTGGTGATCATGCGCGTGCGCTTGGCCGGGTTGGTGCCGCTGTCGGGATCGGGATGGCCGACGGCGTGCAGCATGCTGGCGAAGAAGGGGTCTTCGGCGTGGCGGGCGTTGTGCGCGGCCTGCCCGTTTACGGTGAGCCTCGGTGAGGATCGCCACGGCCTCGTCCGAGAGCACGTCGTGTCTGGGCAGTGGCAGCTTGGCCACCATACGCGACGACGAGGCCTGGACCGTCGGCGTGCCCGATAGCGCCGAAGCAGTTTCGCGGGCTGCGAAACGATCCCGGGCAGCGCCACGACGATTCCGGCATGGCTTCGCAGAACGCGGCGATCCTTCGCGGCAGAAATTGCCGCAGGGTTGCGCGGTGACACGATGAGCGGACCCATATTTCCGGCTTGCGAGACACCATGGCGACCGCACCCTTGCCAAGTGAAACCGTGATGAGCATCTCGTACCTGACGAGATTGGCAACACAGACGCCCACGACGACCCCGGTCATCCACAGCCAGCCATCGTGCCGTCCGGCGCGCCGGCTACGCGCGCTCGTGTGACGTCGACGCAGCGCCCGCGAAGGAGGCTGCAGGTGGGTCAACGCCGGAACGTGGCCCTGGTGAATCGCCCGGCGCAACAAGGAGGGCAAACGCGCACCAGCCATCCCTTGGCGCGCCTCAACGGAGAGAATCGCGACGCGGTGGCGCGCATGGTCCGGCGCATGACGGGACGCGGCTTCAGCGAGATCACAGCGAAGGACCACCGCAATGCTCTCGCGGCTCTTTCCCGGCACGCCGGAGTGCAGAACTCATTGCTCGACCTTGCCAGACAATGGGTGGCCGCAGCCGCGTCCAGGTCGCCCGGTCCGCAATTGGTTCAGGCGTTCATGAACGATCCCACGATTGGCGAAAAGTACAGGAACACCGTCAAATCGGCACTCCGCAACCTGGCAAAGATGAATCCCGCGCCGTCGGACGGATCCGCGGTCGCCTCGGGCTCCTCGACCTGAGGGGGGCCGCACGCCACCTCGACCGTGCGGTGTCAGCGCCCCAGGATCGACACAAGTTCCGGCACCAACGCTTCCGGCGAGCTCGCCAGTGCGGCATCCATCGTGTGCAGCACCGCAGAGGCGATTTCCTTCGGCGAGCCCGCATCGGCCGCCATCGCGTTGTAGTAGTCCAGGTCCTTGCGCGCGTTGGCGATGGAGAAGCGCAGTCCGGAGGTGTCACGTGCGAGCAGGTACGGCCTGAGACGCTCCAGCGCGATCCCGCCCCCGCCACCCTTTGCGAGAATGTCCACGAACGCCTCGGGCGCCACGCCGCTGCGCTGGGCGCAGGCGGCCGCCTCGGACAACAGTGCGACCATCCCCAGCGACACGTAGTTGTGCAGCAACTTCATGCCGTGGCCGGCGCCCACCGCGCCGACGTGCGCGATGTTCTCCGCGAAGCAGGTCAGCAACGGCCGGCACTCGTCGAGCAGAGCGGCATCGCCGCCCACCAGCAGGTTCAATCGCCCCTCGGCGGCTTCCTTGGGCGTGCGCGTCATGGGGCTGTCGAGAAAGCGGCCGCCGGCGGCCTGAATTGCCTTCGCCATGCGCATGCTGGAAGAAGGGATCGCCGTCGAGCAGTCGATCACGATCGTGCCTGGTCGCAGGCCCTCGAGAACGCCGCCCGCTCCGGTCAGCACCGCCTCGACTTGCGGTGAACCCGTCAGCACCAGGATGATCGCATCCGAACGTGCGGCCAGGTCCTTGAGGCTCGTGAAGCCGATCGCACCTGCAGCCTTCAGATCGTCCAAAGGCTGGTTGCCCGGATGCTCGTACACCGCGAGCTCGTAGTCGCGCTTCACGATGTTGGTGGCAATCCCATGGCCCATCAGGCCGATTCCTACCATGCCGATCTTCTTCATGGCGTTTCCTTCACCGATTGTGTGCTCTTGCGCCGACGCCCGCCGCAGCCGGCATGCCCGGTTGCCGCAAATCGCTTCAGGTATTGCGGATCGACGGCCTTCTGGATCACGCTCAACGATACCGCTATCCGGGCGGGCCATCGCCTGCACTTGCACGAGCTCGAGCCCCACCCCCGAAAGTTTTTTAAGGAAATCGGGCCGAGGACCTGTGGCGGACCGGCTACAGCACGCCGCGAGGGGCAAGGCTTCGTTGCACGCGACAAGACGCGTGCTCGATCGGTGACCGGCGATGTCGACCGGCCGTCCGGATCAATGGCTTTTCACGATGGACTTATTGGGTTGAGCGGCTGTACGCCTGAATGCAGGCTGCCACACTGATCCGCATCGAGCCCGGGCTTCGGGCGGCGCGGCACCCGCCGCCGCCGTTCGACGGGGGACATACGGATTGGAGACAGCATCATGAGACGCGACCTCGCCGTCGGTCCAGGTGTGGATGGTGTTGCCCTGCGGCGGCTGGATGAAGGCGCGGTCGATGCGCCGCGGCTTGCCGTTGACCGTGTACGGCCCGTCCATCATCTTCAGCAGGCGCTCGCCGGTGAACGGGTCGCCGTCGTGCCGCCAGGCCAGGTCGACGAGGTTGGTGGGGTAGCAACTGGTATCGATGATCATGCGGTCCTCGCTGGAGTGGCAACGGCCCGCGCCGGTCGTGGTGCGCACGTGCCCGGCGAGCCTGTGCAGTCATGCTGTCAGCGGGCACTTCATCGGTAAATACGTGCAGTCGCATAAATCCATCGCTTGATCCGATGGATGGCGAGGATTCGCGAAGTCGGCCGCGGCTTCGCTCCGCCGCGCTGAATCAGCGCCCTTGGCCTCAGCCCCCTGACGGCGCGCTCTCGAACATCTGCGCGCATGAGGGCCGGATGGTCCACGGCGAGCCCTCGTGGAGGACAAACCGGAGCTTTTCGTCCCGCGATCCCTTCCAGCGGCCGTTGTTGACCGTCGCGTCCGGGTTGAATGCGTGCGCGACCGACGCATGGTCGTCAAGCTTCAGCACACGATCTCCGAATGAGCCCCAGAAGTCGATTCTTGGCCGGGTGTCACCGCTCAATTGGGCGGCCGCCGTGTATCGGAACATGTATAGGTGCAGTGGCACACCGGTGAGGTCCCGGCCGACATGGCGGGGCAATGAACCGCCCATGTCGAGCGTGAAGCGCTCACCCCGTGGCGTGCACAAGTAGGCAGCACCTTTCAAGGGCGATTTCCGGTAGCCGGGCGTCGTCGGATCGAACCGGATCCAGATCACGTAGTCGCCGCCCGAGGTCGCCGTGTGGAATCGCGCCAACCCCTGCCATCCAGGCATCCAGTGAAAATGTCCGCCCAGGAAATAGTTGTACGGGGCCAGCAGCGCGTTCAGCCCCATTTCCATGGCGATGCCAAGTGCAAGGACCAGGACGATCGAGCCGAGGCATCCGATTCGACCCTTTCGAGTTCGGGGCTGCGGCTGTCCCGGCAGGGAGCGACGGTCAAGGTCGCGCATGCTGCTTCAGCGGCCGGGCCGACTTTGGAGGTGCGGTTCCAGGGGCCACTGCCGTCGACAAAGGGCGCGAGCCCTTGTCAGCACACGGCAGGGATTCGGCATGGCACGGCCGTTGAGGCGCCGGCGTGCATGTCAGGGCTCCATGGCGCCGAAGCGGCATCCGCGACGCATGAAACACCCGTTCGCCTTGTGGAGGGGGCTGAGCTTGTCGAAGGCCCCGTGTCGAAGAGTCCGCCGCGTGGTGCTCGCAAGGGCTTCGACAGGCTCAGCCCGAACGGGTTGGGGTGGCTCGGCCCGAACGGGTTGCAGCGCTCAAGGTTCACTTCAGCGATGGCCGCCGAACAACCAGATCAGGCGCTGGAGGTAGGACGATCGGGTCGGGTAGATGGTGGGCAAGGCCGATGGACGGCGCATGCGCGGCGACCGCTGCGACTTGCGGACGAGGCGGCTCAGCAGGCTCAGCGCGGGTTCGTTGACGGTGCGCACGGCAGACTCCTCGTGGCGGCGGTGGGGGTTCCGGGGGGCGGGTGCGTTGATGGCGCCATTGCAGCCGTCCTGGAGCGTCTGCGCCATCCCATCTTCAGGGGGGATGTCAAATGTGCACCACAACGTTCCCGGCAGATCCGCCGGGGAGCGCCCCGGCGTCATCGTTCTTCACCCCTCAAACTGGGCCTGTCGCCGTCCCTTTCCCAGTCCCGTTCCCGGTCCCGTTCCCAGTCCATCTCCCGGTCCCGAAGGAAGGGCGCCCCATGGCGGCCGTTTTTGACGCCGGTCAAGCAGGCGAGGTCGGCACGGACGCACCATCGCGCCATTCCATCCTCATTTCGCAACGGCCATGAAGATCCTTCTCCCCGTGGACGGCAGCGAGTACACCAAGCACATGCTCGCGTACATCGCAGCCCATGATGAATTGCTGGGCCGCGACCACGAATACGTCGCGTTCACCGCCGTTGCACCCATTCCGGTGCATGCGACGCGCTTTCTCGACCGCAGCACGCTGGAAGACTATTACGGCGAGCAGGCCGGGCACGTGCTCGACCCCATCAAGGCCTTCGCCGAGCACAACGGCTGGAAGACGCGCGTGGCGCACGCGCCCGGCTATGCCGCCGAAACCATCGCCGCATTCGCCGTGGCCGAGAAGCCCGACCTCATCGTCATGGGCACCCACGGGCACGGCGCGCTGGGCAATGCGGTGCTCGGCTCGGTGGCTACCGGCGTGCTCGCGCGCTGCAAGGTGCCCGTGCTGCTGATCCGTTGAACGACCTTCGAGCGAACATCCAGATGAACACGCTCGCACCGGCCGCGAGTGCGGCCGGCGTCGAGCCTTCGCTGCCTCTCGACGACGAATTCGAGGCCTTCACCCGCTTCGACACCACGCGCGACGGGCGCCGCGTGGGCGAGTCGTCGTTGCGCATCGGGGGCATGCACTGCGCCGCGTGCGCCGGCATCATCGAGACGGCGCTGTCGGCGTGTTCCGGGCGTCCTCGACGCACGAGTGAGCGCGGCTGCGCAATTCGCGACCGTGCGGTGGGACACGGCATCGACCAGGCCGTCGGCATTCGTCAAGGCCGTCGAGGACGCCGGCTACGAGGCCGTGCCCGATACCGCCGCCGCCGCCCGTTCGCAGCGGCGGCGCGAGGCGCGAACGGCGCTGTGGCGCCTGTTCGTGGCGGCGTTCTGCGCAATGCAGATCATGATGCTCGCCACGCCGTCCTATGTGAGCCGTGCCGGCGAGCTCGCGGCCGACCAGAAGCAATTGTTCGACTGGGGCAGCTGGCTGCTCACGCTTCCGGTGATGTGGTTTTCGGCCGCGCCATTCTTCACTGGCGCCTGGCGGACGCTGCGCCGGCGGCACATCGGCATGGACGTGCCGGTGGCCATCGGCATCGGCGTGGCCTTCGTGGCGAGCAGCGGCGCGGCGTTCGCGCCGGGCGGCGCGTTCGGCAGCGACGTCTATTTCGACTCCATCGCGATGTTCGTCGCGTTCCTTCTTGGCGGCCGATTCCTGGAGATGCGTGCCCGCCACCGAGCGGAATCCGCCCTCGAGGATGCGACCACGCGCCTGCCGCAGTCGGCCCTTCGCGTGGGCGACGATGGCAGCGTCGAGGCGGTCCCGATCCGTCGCCTGCGGCCTGGCGATCTCGCGCGCGTGCCCGTTGGCCAGGCGTTTCCAGCCGACGGGGTGCTCGTGAACGGTTCGACGCAGGCCGACGAGTCCTTGCTGACCGGTGAATCGAGGCCGGTGCAGAAGGGCACGGGCGACGATCTCGTCGCCGGGTCGCATGAACCTGCTGTCGCCGGTGGACATGCGTGTCGAGCGTGCCGGCGCCGACACCCGGTATGAGGCCATCGTCGCCTTGATGCGCGCGGCCCGCACGCAGCGCCCGGCCGTGCTGGCCAGTGCCGACCGCTGGGCGGCGCCCTTTCTCTGGACGGTCCTGGTGCTGGCCGCCGGGGCGGGCGCGGCTTGGAGCCTCATCGATCCCTCGCGTGCGATCTGGGTGGCGGTGGCCGTGCTGATCGTCACGTGTCCGTGCGCGCTGTCGCTGGCGGCGCCCGCAGCGTTGTTGGCGGCCGCGGGTGCGATGGGACGCCGCGGGCTGCTGTTGCGCGACCTGGATGCGATCGATCGCCTGGTGCGCGTGAAGACGCTGTTCGTGGACAAGACGGGCACGCTCACCGAAGGGCGGCTGCGCTGCGTGCGCCTGCAGCGGCTGGACGAGGGCGACGAGACGGATTCCGACTTGATGCGCATTGCCGTGTCGCTGGCAGGATGGTCGGCGCACCCGCTCTCGCGCGCCCTGCGCGAGTCCGTGAACGACTTCGCGCCGGACTCGTCGGCGACGCCTGCCCCGTTCGCATGGCGCGACGTCATCGAGCAGCCAGGCCGCGGCCTGCAGGCCACGGACGCGGATGACCGGCGCTGGCGCCTCGGCTCGGCGGCCTGGACCGGGCGCGCCCGAGGACGCCTCGAGTGGCGTGCAGACCTGCCTCGCATGCGATGGCCAGCCCCGCGCACGATTCATCTTCGACGAGCGGCTGCGCGAGGGCGTGAGCGACGCCGTGCGGGCCCTGCAGGACGAAGGCGTTTGCGTTCGCGTGCTGTCTGGCGACGATCCCCTGCGTGCGCAGCGCGTGGCAGGCGCCTTGGGGATTTCCGTGGCCGGCGGCGGAATGTCGCCCGACGACAAGCTGCAGGCCGTGCGAGCGGCACAGCAGCGCGGGGAGACGGTCGCGATGCTCGGCGATGGGGTGAACGATGCGCCGGTGCTCGCGCAAGCCGACGTCTCCATCGCCATGGGCGAAGGAGCGCTGCTCGCGCGCACCCATGCCGACGGCGTGCTCGTGTCCAACCGGCTGGGCGACCTCGTGCGCGCGCGCCGGCTTGCGCGCCGCACGCTGCGCGTCATCCACCAGAACTTCGCCTGGGCCGCGGCCTACAACGTGGCATGCGTGCCGCTGGCCATCGTCGGCTGGCTGCCGCCCTGGGCGGCGGGACTGGGCATGGCGGCGAGTTCGCTCGTGGTCGTGCTCAACGCCATGCGGCTCGCCCGCTGACGCGCCATGGACATCCTGTACCTGCTGATCCCCCTGTCGGCCGTGCTCGTGCTGGTCATCATCGGTGTCTTCGGCTGGGCATTGCACACCGGGCAGTTCGACGACCTGGAACGACACGGCGAGCAGATTCTCGATACCGACACCGATCCGCTTGATCAGCATCAAGGCTCGTGATCGCGCGCCAACGAAGAATCGCTGCCGTCGTCATTGCTACGAAAAATGGAGGTCTTGATGGTTGCGAATGCGCAAGCAACAGCGCCGGTGCATTACACCGATGAAACCGTGCGCGGCTTTGCGCTGGCCGCTGTACTGTGGGGTGTGGTCGGGATGCTCGTGGGCGTGATCATCGCCACGCAGCTGGCGTTTCCCGACCTGACCTATGGCATTCCATGGCTGAGCTATGGCCGCCTGCGGCCGCTGCACACCAATGCAGTGATCTTCGCTTTCGGCGGTTGTGCGTTGTTCGCCACCAGCTACCACGTCGTCCAGCGCACCTGCCAGGTGCCGCTGTTCCTGCCGTGGCTCGCGAAATTCACGTTCTGGGGCTGGCAGGCGGTCATCGTCGCGGCGGCCATCACGCTTCCGCTGGGCTTCACCCAGGCCAAGGAATATGCCGAGCTCGAGTGGCCGATCGACATCCTGATCGCCGTCGTGTGGGTGTCCTACGCCATCGTCTTCTTCGGCACCATCGGCAGGCGTCGCGTTCGTCACATCTACGTGGCCAACTGGTTCTTCGGCGCCTTCATCATCGCCGTGGCGCTGCTGCACATCGTCAACAGCGCGGCCATCCCGGTGAGCCTGTTCAAGAGCTATTCGGCGTACGCCGGCGTCCAGGACGCGATGGTGCAGTGGTGGTACGGCCACAACGCGGTGGGCTTCTTCCTGACGGCCGGCTTTCTCGGGATGATGTATTACTACATCCCCAAGCAGGCCGAGCGGCCGGTGTATTCGTACCGGCTGTCGATCGTGCACTTCTGGGCCCTGATCTTCACCTACATGTGGGCCGGCCCGCACCACCTGCACTACACGGCGCTTCCTGACTGGGCGCAAAGCGATCGGGATGGTCTTCTCGCTGGTGCTGCTCGCTCCGAGCTGGGGCGGCATGATCAACGGCGTCATGACCCTGTCAGGTGCCTGGCACAAGCTGCGCGACGACCCGATCCTGAAGTTCCTGATCGTGGCACTGAGCTTCTACGGCATGTCCACGTTCGAGGGCCCGATGATGTCCATCAAGACGGTGAACGCCTTGTCGCACTACACCGACTGGACCATCGGTCACGTGCACAGCGGCGCCCTGGGCTGGGTGGGCCTGATCTCGATGGGATCGCTGTATTACCTGATCCCGCGCATGTTCGGCCGCACCACGATGTACAGCGTGCCGGCGATCAACCTTCACTTCTGGATCTCCACGCTGGGCATCGTGCTCTACATCGCCGCGATGTGGATCGCCGGCGTGATGCAGGGCCTGATGTGGCGCGCGTTGAACGCGGACGGCACGCTGGTCTACACCTTCGTCGAGGCGGTGAAGGCGACATTCCCCGTTCTACATCGTTCGCCTGAGTCGGCGGGCTGCTGTACCTGTCGGGCATGTTCGTGATGGTGTGGAACGTCGTGATGACCATCCGCAGCGGCCGGGCGCAGCCGGCGGTCATCCCCGCGCTCGTCCACGCCTGAGGAGCACCACAACATGGCACAAACTACACATGTCGGCGGTCACGAGCGCATCGAGACCAGCAACTTCCTGATGATCGTGCTCATCCTGATCGTGGTCGCCGTCGGCGGCCTGGTCGAGATCGTGCCGCTGTTCTTCCAGCGCTCCACGACCGAGCCGGTTGCCGGGCTCACGCCCTACACGGCGCTGCAGCTCGTCGGGCGCGACATCTACATGCGCGAGGGCTGCTACAACTGCCATTCGCAGATGATCCGGCCGCTGCACGCCGAGACGCTGCGCTACGGCCACTATTCGGTGGCAGGCGAGTTCGTCTACGACCACCCGTTCCAGTGGGGCAGCAAGCGCACCGGGCCGGACCTGGCGCGCGTGGGCGGCAAGTACAGCGACGAATGGCATCGGCTGCACCTGAACCAGCCGCGCGACCTGGTGCCCGAGTCGAACATGCCGGCCTATCCATGGCTCGCCAACAGCGCGCTCGACCCCTCCGTCGTCCCGCCGCGCATGAAGGCGATGCAACGACTCGGCGTGCCCTACACCGATGCCGAAATCGCCGCGGGCGGCGAGGCCGTGGCGGGCAAGACCGAGCAGGACGCGCTCATCGCCTACCTGCAGTCGCTCGGCACGCACGTGAAGTAAGGGGAGGGAGCACCACATGGACATCAATGACGTTCGCAGCCTCGTGACGGTCGTGAGCATGGGTCTGTTTCTTGCGTTGGCGGTCTGGACCTGGTGGCCCACCCGCAAGGCCGCCCTCGACGCGGCGGCGCACCTGCCCTTCGAGGGCGAGGCGCAGGACATCGATCACCAACGGGGAGCCGGGCAATGAGCGACTTCATCAACAACGGCTGGTCGATCTACATCGCGGCCGTGACGATCCTCGGCCTCGCGGCGTGCCTGCTGCTGCTCATCGTGGCGGCTCGCCGCCGCGTGATGGCCACCGACAACACGACGGGCCACGTGTGGGACGAGGACCTGCGCGAGCTGAACAACCCGCTGCCGCGCTGGTGGATGTGGCTGTTCGTGATCACCATCGTCTTCGCCGCCTGCTACCTGTTCTTCTACCCGGGCCTGGGCAGCAACGCCGGCCAACTGGACTGGTCCAGCGTGTCGCAATGGAAGGCCGAGGAAGCCAAGGCGCGCGCCGTCACCGCGCCGCTGTTCGCCTCCTTCGCCGACAAGTCGGCGGCGGATCTCACCCGCAACCCGCAGGCCATGGCCATCGGCGAGCGGCTCTTCGCCAACAACTGCGCGATGTGCCACGGCTCGGATGCGCGCGGCAGCAAGGGCTTTCCGAACCTGACCGACAACGACTGGCTCTATGGCGGCACGCCCGAGAAGATCGAGGAGACCATCACCAACGGTCGCCAGGGCACGATGCCTGTGATGGCCCCGGCGGTGGGCTCGCCGCAGGACGTGCGCAACGTGGCCAACTACGTGCTGAGCCTGTCCAACAGCCCGCATGACAGCATCGCGGCGAGCCAGGGCAAGGCCAAGTTCGCCATCTGCGCGGCCTGCCACGGCCCGGACGGCAAGGGCAACCAGGCGATCGGCGCGCCGAACCTCACCGACAACATCTGGCTTCACGGCTGGGGCGAGGACGCGATCATGGCGATGGTCAACAACGGCAAGCAAAGCGTGATGCCTGCCCACGGATCGCGCTTCAGCAAGGAGCAGATCCACGTGCTGGCCGCCTACGTGTGGAGCCTCTCGCATTCGAACCAGGGGTCGACCTCGCAGTAAGCAGGGGCGAGCGAACGGCAAGCATCCGATGACCGACAAGAAGCAGACCACCACCGCGCGCGTGATTCCCATCCAGGCCCAGCCCGCTGCGGCCGGGGCGGCGGGCGAGGGCGCCACCAAGGTGGTCTCGCTGTACGAGAAGCGCAAGAAGATCTATCCGCGCTCGGTGCACGGCCTGTTCGCGCGCTGGCGCTGGGTGATGGTGTGGGTCACGCAGGTGCTGTTCTACGGCTTGCCCTGGCTGCCCTGGCACGGCCGGCAGGCGGTGCTGTTCGATCTCGCCTCGAGGCGCTTCTACATCTTCGACCTGGTCCTGTACCCGCAGGACTTCATCTACCTGACGGGCATCCTGGTCCTCAGCGCGTATTCGCTGTTCTTCTTCACGGCCGTGGGCGGGCGCCTGTGGTGCGGCTACGCCTGCCCGCAGACCGTCTACACCGAGATCTTCCTGTGGGTGGAGCGGCGCATCGAGGGCGAGCGCGGCGCGCGCATGAAGCTCGACAGCGGCGGCCTGGACCTTCAACAAGCTGTGGCGCAAGGTCGCCAAGCACTCGGTGTGGATCGTCATCGGGCTGTGGACCGGCTTCACCTTCGTCGGCTACTTCACGCCGATCCGCACGCTGTGGGCCGAATCCTTCACGCTGGCCTTCGGGCCGTGGGAATGGTTCTGGGTCAACTTCTACGGCTTCGCGACCTACGGCAATGCGGGCTTCATGCGCGAGCAGGTCTGCAAATACATGTGCCCGTACGCGCGCTTCCAGAGCGCGATGTTCGATCGCGACACGATGATCGTCAGCTACGACAGCGCGCGTGGCGAGCCTCGCGGCACGCGTGCGCGCAGCGCCGACCTCGAGAAGGCCAATCTCGGCCACTGCATCGATTGCGGCCTGTGCGTGCACGTGTGTCCCGTGGGCATCGACATCCGCAACGGCCTGCAGTACGAATGCATCGCCTGCACCGCGTGCATCGACGCCTGCGACGGCGTGATGGACAAGATGAAGTATCCGCGGGGCCTGATCCGATACGCCACGCAGAACGGCCTCGTCAAGAAGTGGGACAACGCGCAGATGCTCAGGCGCGTGTTCCGCCCGCGCGTGCTCATCTATGGCGGCGTTCTCCTGGCCATCTCGGCGGCGTTCATCGTCAGCCTCTCGCTTCGCCACACCGTCAAGGTCGACATCGTGCGCGACCGCACGACGCTCGCCCGGCTGGTGGGGCAGGGCCAGATCGAGAACGTGTACAGGCTGCAGTTGATGAACGCGACCGAGCAGTCCAAGCGCTATCACGTGGGCGTGCAGGGCATCCAGGGCATCATGCTGGCCAGTCCCGTCGAATACGAAGTGCAGCCCGCCGAAGCGCGCTGGGTCACCGTCGCCGTGCGCGTGCCCCCGCAGGCCGCCAACGCCCTCGGGCCGGGCGTGCATCCGTTCAAGTTCACCGTGACGCCGGTGGATGACGCGAAGACCGTCATTTCCGAGAAGTCCACTTTCGTCGTTCCGCGCTGAAACAGAGGAGACCGCCATGGAACCCGACATGTCCCGACCCACGCTGCCGTGGTGGCGTGCGCCCGCCGGATGGATGATGGTGGGCGGCCCGCTGACGGTCGTCATCGCCAGCTTCGTCACGCTGTTCCTGGCCGTGCACGGGGCCGACACGCCGCTGGACACGCACGCGGTCCCGGCACACCACGCGACGGCTGCGGCAACGCAAGCTCGCAACCATGCGGTCACCCCGGCCCATTGAACCCACGCCGCCGCAGGACGCGGGCATCCGCAGGCCGCTGCGCGAGCGCGTGATGCTCGTGTTGTGGCCCTCGTTCGTGATGGCCGGCGTGCTCGAGATGCTCGTGTTCGCGCTGGTCGATCCCAACGGCTTGCGCTGGTTCGGCGGGGAGCCGCTGGACTGGTCGCGCAATGCCGTCTATTCGGTCAGTTTCTTCGTCTTCTGGATGGTGATCGCCGTGTCCGCCGGCGTGACCTCGCTGCTGGAAGGGCCGGGGCCTGACACCGTCGACACCTGAGGTCGCGCGCGTCACCGATCAGGCAAAGGCGCCCGGCGGCGCGTGGCGCGGCAGGGTGACGCGAAACGTCGTGCCGGCCTTGTCGGTCGACTCGATGTCGATGCGTCCGCCATGCGCCCGGACGATGTGGTCGGCGATGAACAGACCCAGGCCGAGCCCTTCTTGTCTGATGCGGCGCTCGGCCTCCCTGACGACGCCGCGCGTGAGCGGGTCGAACAGCCGGTCACGAAGTTCGGGTGCGATCGCCGGACCGTGGTTGTGCACGGTGACGACCACCGCGTCGGTTTCCCCGCGCGCGAGGACTGTCACCGGCGTCCTCGGCTCGCCGTGCTGGATCGCATTGCCCACGAGATTGGACAACGCCTGCCCGAGTCGCCCGATGTCCCAGTCGCCCTCGAGGTTGCCTTCGCATGAGTATTCGACCGTGGCCGTCGGGTGGTACGCGATCAGTTCATCGACCGTCTGACTGAACACGGGCCCGAGGCTTCCCCGCGTGGCGTCGATGGGCAGCCGGTGGCCCAGGCGCACTCGCGTGAAGTCGAGCAGGTCGTCGATCATCTTTCGCATGCGCGCCGCGCTGTTGTGCACTCGCACAGCCGCCTTGGTGGATTCGAGGCCGAGGTTCTCGTCGCGAAGAAGCAGTTGTGCCGACATGGCGATGGCTCCCAGGGGATTGCGCAAGTCGTGGCCCAGCGCGCCGACGAAGAGATCGCGGGCGTTGGCCAGGCGTTCCCCGTACCAGACCGCCGATTCGAACAGGGCCTCGTCGACGGCTTCGTTGAACTGCACCAGGTCCCCGATGTCCTGGCCATGGCGGGCAGCGTCGCGATGGCTCGCCCAACGGTGCATCACCGACGCGCGCAGGGCGCGGTATTCGGCCATGAGCTGGTTCAGGGTGAACCCCTGCGCGAAGCGCTCTCCGGCATGGTGCTGTGCATACACAACCACGGCCTTCTCGGCCTCAAGACGGACGATCAGCCGACTTGCCCTCGCGCTTGGCCCGGGCAGGAGTGTTCTCCAGGTCGGCCGCAATGGCGGTCAGCAGGCCCTCGACGCTGTCGCGAAGCTGGCGCGGGGTCAAGGGGCGCGCCGCGGGCTCCTGCCTCGATGCAAAGGCCTCGAACTCGAGCGCGATGGCGTCGAGGTGCGAGCGGATGAAGGTGGACATGGACATGGTCGCGACTCGTGCACGCCATGGCTTCGGTTGCCCGCATCTCAGGGTTGACCCGGACGAACGGCGATGGCGACGCGAGTCCTTTGCTGGGCAATCGGCGCGCCACCCCTGCACCGCAAGGGCTGCCGCGGTGTCCTCGGGCCTCGGATCAGGTCGGCGAACGGGGCTGGATCGCCCTGTCCAGGGCGGCGTGCGCAAGCAAGCGCGTCGAGTCGAGCGGGGGCAGCGCCGACCGGGTCTCGTCGACGACGAGCGGGATCTCCGTACAGCCGAGCACCACAGCGTCGCATCCATCGCGCTTCATCCGCGAGATGACACGCTGGAAGGCCGCCGTCGCCTCCGGCCGGAAGGTGCCGCGCACGAGTTCGTCCATGATGATGCGGTGCATGTCGTCGCGCTCGACGGGACTTGGAAGAACCAGGCCGATGCCGTGCAGCGCCAGCTTGTCCGGGTACACGTCGCTCTCGACCAGCCAGCGCGTACCCAGCAGTCCCAGCCGCCGAAATCCACGTCGCGCGGCCTGCTGCGCGACGACCTCGGCGATGTGCAGCCATGGCAGCGGCGAGCGCTGCACGACGTGCGGCAGGGCCTGGTGGATGGTGTTGTCCGGGCACACGAGGAAGTCGGCCCCGGCGCTGGCGAGCTTGCGGGCCGACTTGAGCATGATCTCGGCCACGCCGCGCCAGTCGTTGTGCTCGATGCGCTCGGTGTAGTCGGCCAGCGAGGCGGTATTCATCGACACCTCGGGGTGCGCATGGCCGCCCAGTTTGCGCGCGCCTTCCTCGCAGATCGTGCGGTAGCACAGCGCCGCGCCTTCGGCTGAGCAGCCCACGATGCCAATGTGTTGGTGTGTCGAGTCCATGGGACATGGCGCGAGAGTTCCGAGTCCCGCACATTGTCGCGTGCGACGAGCCGCGTGGGGCCACGTGCGGCTATCGCGGCGGCACCCACTGCCGCCGCGTCGCGCCGCCTCGCGCCGTGGGGCACCGCGTCGCGCTGCGGGGCAATGGCACACTGCGCGCCCAGGAGGTCATTGGACAAGTGAATGCATTCGCCGCTGTCGCCCAGGGTGCACCAGGCGCCGCCGTGCTGCTCGCGATCATCGTGGCCGTGAGCCTGGTTGGGCTGCTCGCATTCCCGGCGTTGATCGAGCGATGCCTGTTCCGTCCATATTGGCTGGTGCCGCAGCACCAGTACGAAACCCTCGTCACCAGCGGATTCGTGCATGCCGATCTCGCGCACCTGCTGTTCAACGGCTTCACCTTCTGGGCCTTCGGCTTCGGACTCGAGCGCCGCATCGGCACCTCGCAGTTCCTGATGCTCTACGCGGTCGGCCTGCTCGCGAGCGACGCGGGTACCTGGGTCACGCACCGGCACGATCCGGGCTATCGCACGCTGGGTGCGTCCGGGGCGATCCTCGCGGTGCTGTTCGCGGCCATCATCTACTTCCCGACATCGTCGATCATCATCTTTCCGCTTCCGGTGCCGATTCCCGCGCCGCTGTTCGCGCTCGGCTACCTTGCCTACACGCTGGTCGCTGCCCGTCGCGGCGGCGGGCGCATCAACCACGATGCGCACCTGTCGGGTGCGCTGGCAGGGATTGCCTTCGTCGCGCTGACCGACGGGCCGGCATTGGCGCGGGCGTGGCGAGTGATCTTCGGCTGATCGCTGCGGTGCGCCCGCATGGTTCGCTGGGGTTCCGCAGTTCCGCAGTCGCCCGTGGGGCGCGTGGCGTGCCTCTCAAGACTTGCCCTGATGCCCCCGACGCACGGTGCGTGCTACCGTGCCACGCCGTGCGACCGCACCGCGTGTGCCGCATCTCATACCACGTACCTTTCACGGAGACGCCATGAGCACCATTTCCCGCCGTGACTTCAATCGACTCGCTGCCGGCGCAGCCGGCGCGGCCGCCCTGGGCGCGCCCATGCTCGGCCGCGCACAGACCCGCAAGATCAAGATCGGCCTGCTGCTGCCGCGCTCGGGGTATCTGGCCAAGATCGGGCAGTCGTGCCAGATGGGTGCGGACATCGCGCCCGCCCTGGTCCACGAGATGTACGGCGTGGACATCGAACTGATGAATGCCGATTTCGAGTCCAAGGTCGAGGAGGCGCGCTCGCGGGCGGAAAAGCTCATCGACGACGGGGCGAACGTCCTGGTCGGGGCCTTCGACTCGGGCGCCTCCGCGGCCATCGCCCAGGTGGCCGAACAGCGCAAGGTGCCGTTCGTCATCAACATCGCCGCCGCGCCCCAGATCACCAAGCAGGGCTACAAGTACGTCTTTCGCAACTTTCCCACCGCGCCGCAACTCGTGCACAACGGCCTCGCGCTGTTCCGCGACCTGTTCCAGGCGACCGGCACGGCGCCGCGCAAGGCGGTGTTCATGCACGTCAACGACACCTTCGGCACCGCGATGACCGGCGGCATCAAGGCGACGCTGCCCAAGCTGAACTACCTGCCGTTCCACATCGTCGAGGAGATCGGCTATGACCCGGCGGCGCGCGACCTCTCCGTCGAGGTGGCCAAGGCCAAGGCCAGCAACGCCGATTTCGTGATGCTGGTGTGCCGCCTCAACGACGCCATCCTGCTCGTGCGCGAGATGGTCAAGCAGCGCTTCAACCCGATGGGCGTGATCAGCCCCGGATCGCCGGGCATGTACGACCAGGCCTTCTATCAGAGCCTGGGCAAGTACTCGGAGTACTGCATCTCCAACGTGCCCTGGTACGACCCGAAGGCCAAGCTCACGGCCATGGTCGATGCGCAGATGAAAAAGCAGTTCCCGAAGGAGAACCTGCTGTTCCACGCCCTCAACGTGGGCTGCACCTTCGAGGCGATGATGATCGTGGCCGATGCCTTCAAGCGTGCCAACAGCGCCGACGGAGGTGCGCTGGCCGACGCGCTGCGCAAGACGAAGATCACCGAACGCATGATCCTGGGCGGCCCGATCGAGTTCAATGCCGAGGGCCAGAACGACCACTTCGAGTCCGCCTGCGTCCAGAACCTCGGATTGAAGCCGACAGTGGTGCTGCCGGCCTCTGCCGCCCAGCACAAGCCGGTGTTCCCGATGCCCGGCTGGGGCAAGGTCTGAGCGATCGCCGCCGATGTCCGTCGACGCGGTCGTCAACATCGTCATCAGCGGCCTGTTGACCGGGCTGGTGTACGGGTTGATGGCCCTCGGTCTGTCGGTCATCTACGGCGTCGTGCGCATCGTCAACTTCGCCCACGGCGAACTGATGACGGCGGCCATGTACGCCACCGTGATGCTGTTCGCCGCGTGGCAGCTCGATCCGCTGTGGGTCCTGCTGCCGGTCGTGGTGGCCTTCTTCGGCGTGGGATACGTGCTGCAGCGCGTCCTCATCAATCCGTTCATCGACCGCCCCGAGCACTCGCAATTCATGCTGCTCCTGGCGGTCGCGCTGGTGCTGGTCAACGGCCTGTTGATCGTCTTCGGGCCGGACGCGCGCAACGTGCAGGTGGACTACGCACTCGACTCCTACGCGGTGGGCACGCTCATCATCGACAAGGTCCGCGTGATCTGCGCGGTGGTGGCGCTGGCCGTCTGCGCCGCGCTGTTCGCGATCTTCCGCTACACCTCGTTCGGCAAGGCCATCCGCGCGTGTGCCGACAATCTCCTCGGCGCCGAAGTCGTGGGATTGAACGTGCCGCACCTGTACGCGCTCACGTTCGGGCTGGGCAGCGCGTGCGTCGGCGCGGCCGGCGTCCTGCTCACGCTGCTCGTGGACGTGACGCCCAACTCGGGCCCGGGCTACACCTTGCTCGCGTTCATCATCGTGATCATCGGCGGGCTCGGCTCGATGGTGGGTGCGCTCGCCGGCGGCGTGCTGATCGGCGTGTCCGAGGCGGTGGCCGGCCTCATCATCACGCCTTCGGCCAAGAGCATGCTGTCGTTCGCGCTGCTCATCGCGGTGCTCGCCCTGCGGCCTCAGGGCCTGTTCGGGCGCCGCGCATGACGGACCTCGCGTCCCTCTGGCGGGAGGCGCCGGGGCGTTCGCGCCACGGGCTGGTCGTGCTGCTGGCCGTGCTCGCGCTGTTGCCCATCGTGGCCGACCGCTATCTCGTGACGGCGATGATCCTCGTGCTCGCGCTGGCGTACACGGGGCAGGCCTGGAACATCATGATGGGCTTCGCGGGGCAGCTTTCGCTGGGACACGCGCTTGTACGTCGGGCTGGGCGCGTACACCGCAGCGGCACTGTTCAAGCACTTCGAGTTGTCGCCCTGGCTGGGCATGGCCGTGGCGGTCGGCGTGTGCGTGGTCGCTGCCACGGTCATCGGGTGGCTGGCGTTTCGCTTCGGAATCTCGGGCACCTACTTCGCCCTGCTGACCATCGCGTTCGCCGAATTCACCCGCATCGGGTTCGACCATTTTTCCTGGGTCGGCGGCGCGGCAGGCTACTTCATCAAGGTGGAGCAGGGCGGCACGCGCGACTGGGTGAATCTGCGCGGCGGCCCGCTGATGTTCTACTATTTCGCGCTCGCGCTCGCCGTCATGGCCTTCCTGCTGTCGGCGTGGCTGCTGCGAGGCCGGGCGGGCTACTACTTCCGGGCCATCCGCGACAACGAGGACGCCGCCCGCGCCGCCGGCATCGACACCTTCCGCTACAAGCTCTTCGCCGTGCAGGTCTCCGGCGGGCTCACCGCGCTGGCCGGCGTGTTCTACGCCTTCTATTACAGCAACCTGTTCCCCGAGCAGATCTTCAGCATGTCGCGCTCGATCGAGATCATCCTCGGCCCGATCATCGGCGGCGTGGGCACGCTGTTCGGCCCGGTGCTCGGCGCGGCCCTCCTGACCCTGCTGTCCGAATCGCTCACTGCCGCGCTCTCGGCGGCCGGCATCGATGTGCCCGGGTTCAAGCAGGTCCTCTACGGCATCGTGCTCGGGCTGTCGATCATGTTCATGCCCAACGGGATCTGGCCGGTGCTCGCGCGCTGGCTCGGCTTCGGGCGAAATCGGCGCGAGAACGCACAGGATGCCGGCGATGCTTGAGGTCATTGCGGCATCCAAGCGCTTTCGCGGCCTGAACGCCGTCTCGGAGGCGTCGCTGCGCGTCGACCGGGGAGAGATCGTGGCCCTGATCGGACCCAACGGGGCGGGCAAGACGACCTTGTTCAATCTCGTGGCCGGGGTGTTCCCTCCCACGGCCGGGCGCATCGTGTTCGAGGGGCGCGACATCGCCGGGCTGCGGCCGGACCAGGCCTGTGCCGCGGGCATCGGCCGCACGTTCCAGATCGTCAAGCCCTTCGCGGACATGACGGTGCTGGAGAACGCGATGGTCGGCGGCTTTCACGGCACGCGGGATACGCGGCTTGCCCGCGAGCGTGCCCAATCAGCCCTGCGCGCACTGGGTATGTGGCCACTGCGCGAGCGCGTGGCTGCGAGCCTCACGCTGCCCGATCGCAAGCGGCTGGAAGTCGCGCGCGCGCTCGCCACGCAGCCCAAGCTGCTGCTGCTCGACGAGGTGATGGCGGGCCTTCGTCCGAACGAGACCGACGAGATGGTGTCGGTCTTTCGCGAACTGAACGCCCGCGAGGGCGTGACCATCCTGCTCATCGAGCATGTGATGCGCGCGGTGATGGCGCTCGCGCAGCGCGTCTACGTGCTGCACCACGGCGAGATCATCGCGCAAGGCACGCCCTCGGAGGTCACCCGCCATCCGCGCGTGCTCGAGAGCTATCTCGGCACGGCCGTGCCGCACTGAAGCCCCGGGAGCGAATGCACATGCTGGCGGTGCAGGACCTGAGCGTGTTCTACGGCGATGCCCAGGCGCTGTCGTCGGTGACGATGCACGTGAACCAGGGCGAGATCGTGGCCATCGTCGGCGCCAACGGCGCAGGCAAGACCTCGCTCATCCGCACCATCGGTGGCGTGCTCGCCCCGAGATCGGGCAGCATCCGCTTCGAAGGCGTCGAGATCGCCGGGCGCCCCAGCCACCGGGTGTGCAATCTCGGCATCGGACAGGTGGCCGAGGGGCGGCAGATCTTTCCGACCTTGTCGGTGATCGAGAACCTCGAAGTCGGCGCGATGCTCCCTCGGGCCCGGGCCGGTGCGAAGGCAACCGTGGCTCGCGTCTTCGAGATGTTTCCGCGACTGGCCGAACGGCGCGACCAGGCGGCCGGCACCTTGTCCGGAGGCGAGCAGCAGATGCTCGCCATCGGCCGATGCCTGATGGGCGCGCCGCGCCTGATCATGTTCGACGAGCCGTCCCTCGGACTCGCCCCGGCGATCGTGGCCGAGGTGCTCAAGATCATCGAATCGCTCAACCGCGACGACGGCATCACGATCCTGCTCGTGGAGCAGAACGTCGCCGCGTCGTTGCACCTCGCGCACCGGGCCTACGTGCTCGAGAACGGCAGCGTGGCCCTCGAAGGCGAGGGCGAAGCCCTGCTGCACGACCCGAGGGTGAAGGATGCGTACCTCGGCTTGTAGACCGGGCGGCGTCGTGCCCACCCGCGTGGCAGCGTGCCGCCGCATCGAGTGTCGACCGGATCGGTCGGCACCAGATGGAGATGTCCGAAAACGGCGCGTGCGCAGACGCGTGGTCGCCTACGCTGCGGCTTCTTTCCGCTGGCGCGGCGCATGATGCCGGCGCCATCGGGCGAAGGAGAATTCGCATGGCATCGATTCGCAGGGAAGCCCGCATGGGCGTGGACGCCGGCGTCGTGTGGTCTGCGCTGCGCGACGTGGGCGCGCTCCATACCCGACTCGTTCCGGGATTCGTCACGGACTGCCGGATGGAAGGCGATTCGCGCATCGTCACCTTCGCCAACGGGATGGTTGCACGCGAGCGCATCGTCGACGTCGACGACGATGCGCGCCGGGTCGTGTGGGCCGCGGTCGGCGGCCGCCTGACGCATCACAACGCGTCGGCGCAGGTGTTCGATGAACCGGTATCGGGCTCGCGCGTGGTCTGGATCGCCGATCTGCTGCCCGACGAGCTCGCGCCCGTCATCGCGACGATGATCGAGGCAGGCCTGGCTGCGATGACGCGCGCACTGGAAGGCGCCGTGCGCGAGTGAGTCCGGGCCAGCGGCCCGATGCGTCGATGGAATTTCCGCGGCCGCACGGCAACGCCTGCAGCGGCCGTGCCATGGATGGCCCTCAGCAGCTCGCCCCGTTGACGAGTTTCTGCAGCGCGTCCTGGTCCAGGATGCGGATCTGCCGCTGCCTGACTTGCAGCACGCCTTCTTCCTGGAACTTCGAGAAGCACCGGCTCACGGTTTCCAGTTTCAGGCCGAGGTACGTGCCGATCTCCTCGCGCGTCATGCGAAGCACCAGCGACGATGGCGAGAAGCCGCGCGCCTGCAGCCGCTGCGTCAGGTTGAGCAGGAAGGCCGCGAGCCGCTCCTCGGCACGCATGCTGCCCAGCAACAGCATGACGCCGTGGTCGCGCACGATCTCGCGGCTCATGATCTTGTGGAACTGCCGCTGCAGGTCGGTGAACTCGCGCGACAGGTGCTCGAGCTGGCCGTACGGAATCACGCAGACCTGGGAATCCTCCAGGGCCACGGCGTCGCAGGTGTGGTGATCGGTGCTGATGCCATCGAGGCCGAGCAGTTCGCCGGCCATCTGGAAGCCCGTCACCTGGTCGCGGCCATCCTCGGACGACACGCGGGTCTTGAAGAAGCCGGTGCGCACCGCGTACACGGCCTCGAACGGGTCGCCGCTGCGGAACAGCGTGTCGCCGCGGTGCACGGAGCGGCGCATGGCCACCATCGCGTCCAGGCGCTCCAGCTCCTGATCGGAGAATCCCACCGGCAGGCACAGTTCGCGCAGATTGCAGCTCGAACAGGCGACCTTCAGTGCGGCGGCCTTGATCGGCGTCACGTCGGATCGTTCGGTCATGGCAAGGGGTTGCTTGTGATTTGGCTCAACGGTGGAAATTGTTCGCTCACGGGCCGGCGCAAGGCTTGCGCCACGTCAAGGTCGCGACAAAAGCAGTTGTGCACCATTCGCGCCATGTCTGCCAAGCTTTCCGCCCGAACCGACGTGCAGCCCGTGTTGAGCGAGGCGCTGTTGCGGCGCTTCGACACGCCAGGCCCGCGTTACACCTCCTACCCGACCGCCGACCGTTTCGTGGAGGCTTTCGGGCCTTCGGACGTCATGCAGGCGCTGGGGCAGCGCGCCCGAGGCGCCATCGTCGGCGGCGCCGGTCCGCTGTCGGTCTATGTGCACGTCCCGTTCTGCGAGTCGGTGTGCTATTACTGCGCCTGCAACAAGGTCATCACCAAGCACCATGAGCGCGCCGGGGAGTACCTCGACGCGCTCGAGACCGAGATCGGCCTGGTGAGCGGTGTGCTGGGCGCACGCGAATCGGTCTCGCAGCTGCATTTCGGCGGCGGCTCGCCGACCTTCCTGTCCGACCCGGAGCTCGAACGGCTCATGGCGGCGCTCCAGGGCGCGTTCCGCATCTCCGACAGTGCCGAAGTGTCGATCGAGGTCGATCCCCGCACCGTCAGCGCCGCACGGCTGGAGCACCTGCGTGCCATCGGCTTCAACCGCATCAGCTTCGGCGTGCAGGACTTCGATCCGCAGGTGCAGCAGGCCGTGCACCGCGTGCAGCCGTACGAGAGCGTGCGCGGCCTGATGCAGAGCGCGCGCGACCTGGGCTTCCAGTCGATCAATGCCGACCTCATCTACGGACTGCCGCGCCAGACGCCCGAGAGCTTCGCACGCACAGTCAACCAGATCGCCGAACTTCGCCCGGACCGGATCGCGCTGTATGCCTATGCGCACCTGCCGCAGCGGTTCAAGCCGCAGCGGCGCATCATCGCCGAGGAACTGCCGACGGCGGCGCAGCGCATCGAGATGCTGGGCGGCGCGATCGCGGGCTTTCTCGGCCGCGACTACACCTACATCGGCATGGATCACTTCGCGCTCGCCGACGATGCCTTGGCCGTGGCCAAGCGGCAGGGTCGGCTGCATCGCAACTTCCAGGGCTACAGCACGCAGCCCGACTGCGATCTCGTCGGCTTGGGCGTGTCGGCCATCGGCCGCGTGTGCGCCAGCTACTACCAGAACGCGAAGACGCTGCCCGAGTACTACGACGCGCTGCGCCAGCCGCACCCTGCCCGTGGTGCGCGGCATCGCTTTGAGCCGCGACGACCTGGTGCGCCGCGCCGTCATCATGGCGATCATGTGCCAGGGGAGGCTCGAGTTCGAATCGATCGAGCTGGCCCACCTCATCAACATGCGCGACTATTTCAAGAACGAGCTCGAGCATCTCGTGCCGATGGCCGAAGCCGGCCTGGTCGAGCTCGAGCCGGGCGCCGTGCAGGTCACCGCGACCGGCTGGTACGTGGTCCGTGCGGTCGCGATGGTGTTCGATCGCTATCTGCAGAACGACCGCGTGCGCGAGCGCTTCTCGCGCATCATCTGATGCTCGATGCTGGGCTGGTCGCGGCCGGCCTTGCCATGGGCGCGGCCGCCTCGCCGCACTGCGTGACGATGTGCGGTGGTCCCTGCGCGGGCCTGACCAGCGGCTGCCGCAGCAACGCCACCGGGTTCCACCTCGGACGCACGCTCGGCTACATGGCCGGCGGCGCGGTGGCAGCCAGCAGTGTGGCCGCGCTGGGCGTGTGGAGCCAGGCCGCACCGGTGCTGCGTCCGCTGTGGATGCTGTTGCACCTGGCACTGCTCGCGCTGGGAATGTGGTGGCTGCTGCGCGGGCGCCAGCCCGCGTTCATGCAGCGAGACAACGCCGTGCCGGTGCGCTTCGTGGGAAGGCCGAAGCGTCCATTGCGGGCGGCGCTCGCGGGCCTCGCATGGGTCGCATGGCCGTGCGGCGCCCTTCAGGCGGCCTTGCTGCTGTCGGCAATGGCCAGCGGGCCAGTGGGCGGCGCGTTGGTCATGGGCGCCTTCGCTCTGGGTTCGATGCCCGCCCTGGCCGCCGCCCCCTGGGCGTGGGCGCGCTGGCAGGCCTCGCGCGCGGGCGCGTCTGCGTCGGCCATCGACGTGGGCGCCCTCGGCCTGCGAGTGGCAGGCGCAGGGCTCGTGTTGAGTTCGGGCTGGGCGCTCACCCACGGGCTGTGGCAGCGCGTGGCCGCCTGGTGCGCCACCTGAGACGCCGCCATCGCGGTCTTCCTCGACGCGCTCAGTTCATGTGCAGTCCGATGCGCTGGATCACCGGCGCCCATTGGGCCGAGAGCGCGTCGATGCGCACCGCGGCCTCGGCCGGCGTGCTGGCCACGACATGCTGATCGGTGTCCTTCAGGCGCTGCACCGTCGCCGGTGACTTCAACGCCCGCGCCAGCGATTGCTGGAAGCGCTCGATGATCGGCTCGGGCGTGCCCTTGGGCGCATACATCACGAGCAGGAACGTCGCGTCGAATCCCGGGTAGCCGGCTTCGGCCACGGTGGGCACGTCAGGCAGCATTGGCGAGCGGTCCTTGCCCGACACGGCCAGTGCGGTCAGGCGGCCGCTTTTCACCTGCGGCAGCACGGTGGGGCCGGCCAGGAAGCCGCACGGAAGCTGGCCGCCCATCACGTCGGCCATGGCCGGCGCGGGGCCCTTGTAGGGCACGTGCTGCATCTTCACGCCGGCCGACGACAGCAGCAGTTCCATGGCGAGGTGGCCAGGCACGCCATTGCCGCCCGACGCATAGCTCATCTTCTCGGTGCGGGCGCGCTTGACCAGGTCGGCCACCGACTTGATGCCCGACTCGCGGTTGCACACCAGGGTCTGGCTGAAGCTGCTGGCCACGCTCACCGGCACGAGATTCTCGGGCTTGAAGTTGAGCCGGGAATAGACCTTGGGATTGACCGTCATCACGGTGTCCGTGGTCCAGAACCAGGTGTAGCCGTCGGGTGCGGCGTGCGCAGCCTCGGCCGCGCCGACATTGCCGCCCGCGCCCGGCTTGTTCTCGATGAGGATCGGCTGGTGGAGTTCTTCGCGCATCGTCTCGGTGGCGCTGCGCAGCACGATGTCGCTCGGGCCCCCGGGCGGGTAGGGGACGATCACGCGGATGGGCTGGCTCGGCCATGGCGCCTCGGCGAGAGCCGGCGCAGCCAGGAATGGCGCGCACAGGGCAATGGCGGCGAGGGTCGCGCGCAGCGGCTTGGCGGGCGGGGAACGGTGCGGATGTGTCATGGGGCGTCCTTGGATTGGCGAATGCTTGGCGCTACCACTGGCCGAAGAAGACGCCGGCCTTCTTGTGCTGGTTGGTGCGCTTGTCGATGAAATCGTCGCTCACGGTGGTGCGGTGCTTGCGACGCGCGAAGAAATCGGCGAGCGTCGAGCGCATGCGCTCGCGAATGCCTTCGTGGCCCGCATCGCGGCCGAGATCGTTCATCTGCTGCGGGTCGGCGAGAAGGTCGTGGAGCTGCTCGGGCTCGTCCAGCCAGTAGACATAGCGCCAGCGCTGGTCGCGGATCGAGAACGCGCGCGCCTGCTGCGGCGTCTTGCCACGCAGGAGCCGCGCCTGGCGGAAGCTGTAGTCGAGCTCGGAATAGACATGAGTGCGCCAGTCCGCCGCATCCTCCTCACGCCCTTCGAGCAGCGGTCGCAGGCTGCGGCCTTCGATGCGGTGCGTAGCGCCCGGCACGCCCAGCGTGTCGAGGATGGTCGGCACGACGTCCACGCTCTCCACGAAGCGCTGCTCCACGCGGCCGCGGGTCGCGTCGGCGTCGGCGCTCGGGTCCATGACGATGAACGGCACCTTCTGGACCGTGTCGTAGAAGAGTTCCTTTTCGCCCAGCCAGTGGTCGCCGAGAAAGTCGCCGTGGTCGGCGGTGAAGATGACCAGGGTGTCGCGCATCAGGTGCTGCGATTCCATGAAGTCGAACAGCCGGCCGAGGTGGTCGTCGAGCTGCTTCACCAGGCCCTGGTAGGCCGGGCGCACGACGCGGATGCAGTCGTCGCGCTGGAAACTCACGCATTCTTCCTGCTGCCGATACGCCGCCACGACCGGATGCGCGTCGCGCAGCTCGGCCTCGCTTCGGACCACCGGCAGGCACTGCTGCGCCGTGTACATGGCGTGGTAGGGCGACGGCGCCATGTACGGCCAGTGGGGCTTGACGTAGCTCAGGTGGAGAACCCATGGGCGCTCTCCCTGGCGCCGCATGAAATCGATGGCCTGGTCGGTCATGAACGCGGTTTCGGAGTGGCGTTCCTGTACCCGGGCGGCCAGGTGGACGTTTCGCATGTGCCACCCGCTTTGCACCTGCCCGTGCGCGTCGATGCCCGAGATGACGTAGTCGCTCCAGGGGTCGGCGCTGTCGTAGCCCTGGGCGCGCAGGTAAGCCGGGTAGCCGCTTTCATCGCCGGGCGGATGATGGCCGTCGTAGCGGTCGATCTCCTCGAAGCCGCCGCGCTCGAGGAAGGTGCCGAGCTCGGACTGGCCGTCGACCGACAGGCGCGCCAGGCCGTCGGCATCCGGCAGGACGTGGGTCTTTCCGGCCAGCGCCAGCGTGCGGCCCGCGTCGCGAAGGTATTCGCCCAGGGTGACTTCGCCGATCGACAAGGGCACGCGGTTCCAGGTGGCGCCGTGGCTGATGGGGTAGCGCCCGGTGTAGTAGCTCATCCGGCTCGGACCGCACACGCCGCTGTTCACGAAGGCATTGGCGAACCGGACCCCCCGGCTTGCCAGCGCGTCGAGGTTCGGGGTGGTCAGGTACGGATGGCCGGCGCAGGACAGGTGGTCCCATCGCAGCTGGTCGGCCATGATGAAGAGGACGTTCATGCAGGCTTGGGGTTTCGGTTCACGATAGGGTTTCGCTTGAGGCGCGAATCTAGGCCGGTGACAATGAATTGATTAAATCAACTGATCTCCGGAATGACCCTGAGCCTTCGACACCCGCGCGACCTGGACGACCTGCTGAACTACCGGCTGATGCGACTGTTCGCCGCCGGGGGCGCGCCGGTGGTGCGCCTTTGCGAAGGGCGCTATGGCATCGCTCGCCGCGAATGGCGCATCCTGGCCCTGCTGGCTTCCGGCGGCCCGTTGTCGCCTTCGGCGCTTGCCGAGCGGGCCAACCTGGACCGCGCCCGCACGTCGCGTGCAATCGGCAGCCTGGGCGCCAAGGAGCTGGTGCGCCGTTCATCGCAGCCGGGTGACCGGCGCCGGGCGGTCGTCATGCTCAGCGAGCGCGGGCAACACCTCTATGACGAGCTGTTTCCGCAGGTCGCGGCGATCAACGAACGGCTGCTCTCGGTGCTCGACGATGCCAGCGTGACGGCCCTGGAAGACGCGATCGAAAAACTGACCGACCATGCCGCCGATGTGAATCGCGAACTCGTCCGCGATGTCCACGCCGATCGGCGCCGCGGCGGCTCGCGGCTGCATTGGCCGGACCGGGACGTCTTGTCGTGAAGGCCGCCGTGTGGATGCGCCGGCGAGGCATTCCGGGCATGGCGGCCCGAGGTATGGACCGTTCAACGGATCCGGGGCGATGAGTGCCGCTGCCGAACCGGTTCGGGCCGTGAAGCCCGCGACGCCTTCGCTGCGGCTGCTGCAGCGCATCTCGTTTCCGCAACTCCTGCTCGTGGCCTTCCTCCTGGTCGCCGGCGTACTGGCCGCCGCCTCTCTGCATGGCCTGTATGCCCTCGAGAAGCTGCTGGCCCAGAGCCGCGAGGGCAACGAGCGGACCGTGGCCGATACCAGCACGGCGCAGATGGTCGCGGAGGACAGCGTCAACATGGAGCGCGCCGCCCGCCAGTACCTGGTGCTGGACGACCCGGCGGTACGCGAGCGATTCGCCACCGCCGCGCGCAACGCGTCGCGGGCGCTGGACAGCCTCTCGCGCGACGACCTTCCGCCCGCACTGGCCGGGCGCTGGCACGCGACCCTGGGTCAGATCAACGACGAGCTGGCCGGCCCGCGCGACACGACCCGCGATCGCGACCTGGCGCTGACTGCTGATTTTCGTCAGCTTGCCAGCCTCAACAACGAAGTCGCGCAGCACCTGCGCCTGGCAGCACAGGCACGAAACCGTGCCTTGCGCGACGAGCTCGAGGCCGGCCGCCAGCAGCTCGCGCGCGAGATCGTCGGCGGCATCGCGCTGGCGGTGCTGCTCGCCGTCGGATTCGGCGTGTGGCTGGCACGCCCGCTCAAGCGGCTCGAAGGGGTCATCGCCGGGCTCGGCGAGAACCGCCTGGACCTGCCCGTCGAGATCCGGGGGCCGTCCGATGTGCGTCGCCTGGGCCGGCGGCTGGACGGGCTTCGCATCCGGCTGGCCGAACTCGACGCCGACAAGGCGAGATTCCTGCGGCATGTCTCGCACGAATTGAAAACGCCGCTGGCGGCGCTGCGAGAGGGGGTCTCGCTGCTGGAGGAGGGGGTCACGGGCGCGCTCAACCCCAGCCAGCGCGAGGTGGCCGGCATCCTGCGGCAGAACACCGATGTCCTCCAGGCGCGCATCGAGGACCTGCTGAGATTCAACACTGCCGCGTTCGAGGCGCGCAGGCTGGTGCGCCGGCGCGTGCCGCTGCGCGAGCTCGTCGCGCGGCTGGTCGACGAGCAGCGTCTGCAATGGCAGGCGCGCCAATTGCGCATCGATGTGCACGGCGACGGGATCGAGGTCGAGGCCGATCCCGACAAGCTCGGCACCGCGCTGGGTAACCTCCTGTCAAATGCCATTCGCTTCAGCCCCGTGGGCGCTACCATCGCGATCCACCTGTCGGCCCGCGACGGGCGCGCCTGCATCGAGATCGCCGATGAGGGACCCGGCGTGGCCCCGGGCGACCAGGCACGGGTGTTCGAGCCCTTCTACCGCGGTGTGCGCCAACCCGACGATGCCGTGCGCGGCACGGGCATCGGCCTGTCGATCGTTCACGAATACGTCGCGGCCCATGGCGGCCAGGTCCAATTGCTGCCCGAAGGTCCGGGTGCCCGCTTTCGCATCGAACTTCCCCATGCCTTCTCACACTGAACCGCGCCCAGGCGCGCTACCCAGGGCCCGCAGGGCGCAGGTGCAGACGCGCGCGCACGCGCGGCGGTGCGTGCTGGCCCTGGCGTGCTGCGCGCTGCTGTTCGGCTGTGCCCCGTGGCCTCCCGCCGGGTCGCCGCCCGGCGCGCAGGAATCGCAAGTCCCCGCGGCCAGCGGCGCCACGACCAATCTGGCGGTGCAGGTGGTGCCGATGCCAGCACCTTCCGCGGCGGCTTCGGCTGCGACGGCACCATCCGGCCCGCCCGCCGCGGCGGAAGAAGCGCCGACCCCGGAGTCCGTAGCCTCCGCCGCGGCACCGCCGCCGGTGCAGCCGCCGGCGGCGCCGGCTCCGCCCACGACCGAGCAAGCCACGCGGGAGGTGCTCGCGTTCAGCGATGAACTGCGGCGCATGCCCGTCGCCGACCTGGCGCGTGAGATCGCCCGCCTCGGCGAAACCCCGGGCAATCCGAAATCGGTGCTGGAGCTTGCGCTGGTGCTCGGGCAGACCCACAGCCCCGGCGATGCGGCACGTGGCGCGGCATTGCTCGATCCGCTGCTGAAGTCGACGTCACCGCAAACCGCGCCGTGGCAGCCGCTGGCCCGCCTGGTCGCGAACAAGCTCGCCGAGCAGCGCCGCCTGGAGGAACAGATCGATCGGCAGAACCAGCAGCTGCGTGACAGCCAGCGCCGCATCGACCAGCTCAGCGACAAGCTCGAGGCGCTCAAGGCGATCGAGCGCAGCCTCACCACCCGCAATGCGCCCGGTGCGCCTGCCGCGGGCAACGCGCCGGCCGCCTCCGGCGCGCCGGCCAGCCGGAGTGCTCCGCGGTGAGCGCACCGGCCCACGTCCTTCTCGTCGACGACGACGCCGACCTGCTGCGCCTGCTGTCCATGCGGCTGCGGGGCGCGGGCTACCGTGTGAGCGCGGTGGAGTCGGCGGAAGAGGCCCTGGCGCGGCTGGCGATCGACCGGCCGCAGCTCGTGCTCAGCGACGTGCAACTGCCCGGCCGCGACGGGCTCGCGCTGTTCGACGAGATCCGCCAGCGCCATCCGTCGCTGCCGGTGATCCTGCTCACCGCGCACGGCACCATCCCCGATGCGGTCGAGGCGACCTCGCGCGGCGTCTTCACCTATCTCACCAAGCCCTTCGACGGCAAGGCCCTGCTCGACAAGATCGCGCAGGCACTGGCGCTGGCCTCGCCGGGTGACACCGAACGTCCCTTGGACGAAGCCTGGCGCGAGGCCATCATCAGCCGTTCGACCAAGATGGACGAACTGCTCACCGAGGCGCGCATGGTCGCGACATCGGACGCCAGCGTCCTGCTGCGCGGCGAGAGCGGCACCGGCAAGGAGCTGCTGGCCAAGGCCATCCACCTGGCCAGCCGGCGCGCGAGCCGCCCGTTCGTTGCCGTGAACTGCAGCGCGATTCCCGAGGCGCTGCTCGAGTCCGAGCTGTTCGGCCACACCAAGGGCGCCTTCACCGGCGCGGTGGCGCAGCACAGGGGCCTGTTCCAGGCGGCCGACGGCGGCACGCTCTTCCTCGACGAGATCGGCGACATGCCGCCTGCGCTGCAGGTCAAGCTTCTGCGCGTGCTGCAGGAACGCTCGGTTCGTCCGGTGGGGGCGACGAATTCCATCGCGATCGACGTGCGCATCGTGTCGGCGACCCACCGCAACCTCGAGGAAGCATTGGCACAGGCCGAGTTCCGGGAGGACCTGTACTACCGGCTCAATGTCGTGACGCTGCACCTGCCACCGCTGTCCGAGCGGCGCGAGGACATACCGCTGCTCGCCAAGCACTTCCTTGCGAAGCTCTCGGCCAAGTACGCCAAGCGGGTGAACGGCTTCGCGCCCGATGCGCTGAAGGCGCTGGCGACCGCGTCATGGCCCGGCAACGTTCGGCAGCTCTACAACGCCGTCGAGCAGGTCGTTGCACTTGCGACGGCTCCGCTGATCCCGCTGGCGCTGGTGCAGCGCGCATTGCGCGTGCCCACGCTGGAAGTCCACACGCTGTCGGAGGCGCGGCGGCGCTTCGAGCGGGACTACCTGGTCGGCCTGCTGAAGCTGTCGGACGGCAACGTGGCGGATGCCGCCAGGCTGGCCGACCGCAACCGGACGGAGTTCTATCGTCTGCTGCAGAAGCACGGGCTCACGCCGGGGCTGTTTCGGGGCGAATCCGGGAATTCCGACACCGCTGTCGCCGAATAGCGACGCCTTGCAGGCCACGCCCTTGCAGGGCTGGGCGGTGCGCTCCTGAAGAACGCTGTCGCCAATCGGCGACGCTTTCGCCCCGAATGCCGTGAAGAATGCCGCACCGGTTCGGCTCGACAATATCTAACTCATTGATCTGAAACGACTTTTTCAGGCTGGCCCAGGGCTTGCGATATGAGGGTTTTCCCGCGGGACAGTGGCCTGCGGAACCCTTCGCAGGAACCCTGGTTTGCCCCATCTCGACCGTTTCCGATCCATGCCACGTGCCGCAGCCCATCCGCTGCGGCACGTGGCGCTCGCGTTGGGTCTGATGGCGTGGGCCGCCGCTGCCCACGCCTTTGGCTTCGATGACGTGGCCGCGCGCGCACGTGCCGACGCCGCCATGGACTACCGGCCGCCCTTGACGCCGCTGCCCGACGAACTGGCCGCGCTGGACTACGACCAGTACCGCGACATCCGCTTCCGTCCCGACAAGGCGCTGTGGCGCAGCGACAAGCTGCCTTTCGAAGCCACATTCTTTCACCTGGGTTACTCGCAGCGACACGCGGTGATCCTGCATGAGGTCACGCCCGATGGCGCGCGCGCCATTCCGTTCGATGCCGCGGACTTCGACTACGGCCACAACCGGCTGTCGCCGTCGCAGTGGGGCGACGTGGGCTACGCCGGATTCCGCGCGTTCTATCAAATGAACACGCCCGGGGTCATGGACGAGGTGATCGCCTTCCTGGGTGCCAGCTATTTTCGGGCGATCGGCGCCGGACAGCTCTACGGGCTGTCTGCGCGCGGTCTGGCCATCGACACGGTGGGCGGCCGCGGCGAGGAATTCCCGCGCTTCAAGGAGTTCTGGCTGCAGCGGCCTTCACCTGACGCGACCCAGCTCACGCTGTTCGCGCTCCTCGATTCACCGCGTGCCACGGGTGCATACGAATTCGTCGTCCGACCCGGACCTGAGACCCAGGTCGACGTGCGCATGCGCCTGTACCTGCGTGCCGGCGTGTCCACCCTGGGCATCGCGCCGCTCACCAGCATGTACGACTACGGCGAGAACGATCCGCGGCCGGGCCGATTCCGGCCGGAGGTGCACGATTCCGATGGGCTCATGCTGGCAGCAGGCGATGGCCAGGAACATGTCGAATGGCTCTGGCGTCCGCTGCGCAACCCGACGCGCACGCTGACCTCATCGTTCCAGGTGAAGCGGCTGCACGGCTTCGGCCTGATGCAGCGCGATCGTGCGTTCACGAGCTACGAGGACACCGAAGCCCACTACGAGAAGCGGCCGAGCGCCTGGATCACGCCGGTGGGCGACTGGGGCCCGGGTCGCGTCGAACTCGTGCAGATCCCCGCGGCCGACGAGACCGAGGACAACATCGTCGCCTACTGGGTGCCCGAGAAGGCACCTGCAAAGGGCGAAGCGCTGGACCTGTCCTACCGCATCGCCTGGCAGGGCGACAGCCAGCAACGCCCGCCCAACGGCTGGACCGTGCAGTCGCGCGCCGGGCGCGGCTACAAGCCGCTGGCCGCCAACGAACTTCAGTACGTCGTCGATTTCGCGGGACCTGCCATCGAGCGGCTCGCACCTGATTCAACGGTCGAGGCGAACGTGACGCCGGTTCGCAACGCCCGCGTTCTGGACACGAACGTCTTCCGAAACGACGCGACCGGCGGCTGGCGCATGACCTTGACCATCGCCCGGATCGACCCTGCGCAGCCCGTCGAGTTGCGCGCATTCCTATCCCACGACCACAACGCCCTCACCGAAACATGGACCTCTCTGATCGCGCCCGACTGAGTATCCCCGCGCATGGGCCTGCGCCATCCGGTCTTTGCGAGCGGCCGATGGCACCGGCCATTCATCGCGGTTCGATGGTGCCGCGCCCTTGGACGGGCCTGCGACGCAGCCTGGCCACGGCCGCGCTGCGACGGGTGCTGCGCGTGCCCGGCGAACAGCCTGCGGACGGCGCCCCGGCGCCCTGGCAACGCGCGGCCGTGCGTCGCCGGCGCACGCTGCTGCTTGATGATGGCAGTCGCCACCGCGGCTGCATGCACGGCCTTCGCGCAGGTGCTGCCGATGCAGGACCATCCGTTCCTGCGCGATCTCCAGGTGACGCTCTTCGGTCTCCTGTTCGCGTGGGTTTCCGCCGGTTTCTTCACGGCGATGATGGGCTTCTGGGTGCAATGGCGCGGCGACCGGCATTCGCTGTCGGCGGCCGATGCCGCGCATGTGCGCATCAGCCCGCGTTCGCGCACGGCGATCGTGATGCCGATCTGCAACGAGCAGGTGTCGACCGTGTTTGCTGGACTGCGCGCGACCTGCGAGTCGCTGGCGACTACCGGCGCCACGAAATTGTTCGACGTGTTCATCCTGTCCGACAGCAGCGACCCGGCCGTGCGCGCGGCCGAAGTCGCGGCCTTCACGGAATTGCGGGCCACGCTCGGCGCCGACATTCCGTTGTACTACCGCTGGCGTCAACGGCGCACGCGCCGCAAGGCCGGCAACATCGCCGACTTCTGCCGGCGTTGGGGTCGCGACTACCGCTACATGGTCGTGCTCGATGCCGACAGCGTGATGACCGGCGACTGCCTGGTCTCGCTGGTGCGGCTCATGGAAGCCCATCCGGACGCGGGCATCATCCAGACCGCTCCGCAGGCCTGCGGCATGGGCACGCTGCACGCGAGGGCGCAGCAGTTCGCCCAACGCGTCACGGGGCGCCTGTTCACCCTGGGCATGCAGTTCTGGCAACTCGGCGAGTCGCACTACTGGGGCCACAACGCGATCATCCGCGTCGAGCCCTTCATGAAGCACTGCGCGCTGGCGCCGCTGGCGGGCCGCGGCGGCCTGAGCGGCGACATCCTCTCGCACGACTTCGTCGAGGCCGCCCTGATGCGCAGGGCCGGCTACCACGTGTGGCTGGTGGGCGACCTGGGCGGCAGCTATGAGCAGTTGCCATCGAACCTGCTAGAAGAACTCCAGCGCGACCGCCGCTGGTGCCAGGGCAATCTGCAAAATGCCCGGCTCATCGCCGAACCCGGCCTGCATCCGGTGCACCGCGCCATGTTCGCCACCGGAGCGATGTCGTATGCGTCCGCACCGCTGTGGCTGCTCTTCGTTCTGGCCGGCGCCGCGCTGTGGACGGCCGGCGGCGACGCGGCCTGGCCCGGCTTCGCTTCGCCGCTGCCTGCCGGCCTCGGCGCGCTGTGGGCGTGGACCGTGGTGATGCTGGTGCTGCCCCGTGTGCTGGGGGTGTTTGCCGTCATGCTCGACGGGCGGCAGGCCGCCTACGGCGGCGGCTTCGCTCTCTTCAAGGGCGCGTTGCTCGAAGGCCTGCTGTCGGCGCTGCAGGCTCCGGTGCGCATGCTCGCGCACAGCGTGTTCGTGATCTGTGCACTCACGGGGTTGAAGCTCGAATGGCGCTCGCCGCCGCGGGAGGCGTCCGCGGTCGCATGGCAGGACGCGGCGCGCCGCTTCGCCGTGCCAAGCGTGCTGGTCGGCGCGCTGCTGATGACCCTGACCGCGACACGGCCCTTTGCCGCGCTGTGGATGCTGCCCATGGGTCTGCCGCTGCTGCTGGCGGTGCCGCTGTCCGTGCTGACCAGCCGCACGCCGCTGGGCGAGCGCATCCGGCGCGCGCGCTGGCTGGTGACGCCGGAGGAATCGCGCCCGCCGAGCATTCTTCGCCGCGCCTGGGGCTAGTGCACGCGGCTTGCGTCTGCAAGCGATGCGAGCCCATGACCTTGCAGGTCATTGGCTCGCGTCAAGCCGGTCGCGACACTGTCTTCGCCTGGACTTGCAGGTGATTGCACAGGAGCAGCGACATGACCGATACGACCCACGTGACGGACAAGACCGACACGACCGACCTGGCGCAGCGCTACATCGCGCTGTGGAATGAAAGCGACGAGCGTCGCCGCATTGACGCAGTCGCCGCGCTGTGGACGCACGATGCGCAGTTTGTCGATCCCGTGATGAAAGGCGAAGGGCGCGAGCAGATCGCCAGGCTCATCGCCGCCGCCCACCAGCGATTCGAAGGCCTGCGCTTCGCATTGAACGGGCCGCCGGACGGCCACGGCGATCATCTGCGCTTCTCGTGGCGCCTGGGGCCCGAAGGCGCGGACAGCCTCGTCGAAGGCACCGATTTCGCCACATTGCGCGATGGCCGCTTCGAGCGCGTCGTCGGCTTCTTCGACAAGGTGCCGGCCGGCGTCTGACCGTGTTTGAAAGTGGCCCCGATCACGGCGCTGCGCGATGCATTGGCAGGTCACAGATGGTGCGGAGGGCTTCGCTTCAGCTGCCCACCGGATCGCGCCAGCGCGGATCGTCGTGCATCGCCCAATAGGCTGCGTGCAGCCGCTGCGTCAGCGGGCCCGGGAAGGCGCCGGCGCGAAGGGGCCGTCCGTTGACCCGGGCGATGGGCAGCACGCCGCCGCCGGTCGAGCTGAGGAAGACCTCGTCGGCCTGTTCCAGCTCGTGGACAGGCACCGGCTCGACCCGCACCGGAATGTCGAGCTGAGCGCAAAGCTCGATCACCGTGCGCCGCGAGATTCCCTCGAGCACGCCGCGATCGGGCGTGCGCACGATGCCGCGGCTGACCATGAACACGTTGAAGCCCGGTCCTTCGGTCACGTTGCCGGCATCGTCGACGACGCAGCTCGTGTCGCTGCCATGGTCATAGGCGTCGAACATCGACATCACGAGATCGATCCAGTGGTAGTTCTTGACGGTCGGGTCGACTGATTCGGGAGCGATGCGTCGACGCCGGCTCACATGGAGGTCGATGCCGGCACGCTGCTTCTCGGGCGGCGCAATCCACACGAAGGGCAGCGCGTAGGCGTAGAAGCGGTTGACCGCCAGGCGCGGGTCGCGCGCGCCGCGCGGCGGCACCCCACGTGTGCAGACCATGGCGACATAGGCGTCTTCGAGGCCACCGGCCTGCACGCAGCGGTGCAGGATGGTGCGCACCTGCGCGCGATCGTAGGGAATCGACATGCGCAGCTTGGCCATGCTGGCGAAGAAGCGGTCGAGGTGATCGTCGAGCCGGAAGAAGGCGCCCTTCCATGCGCTGGCGACGTCGTAGGTGGCGTCCGAGCGGGTGAAGCCCCAGTCGAAGAGCGAGATTTTGGCGTCCGACAGCGGGACGAATCGCCCCTCTGCGAATGCCGAGCCGCCGTCGAATTCGGCGGCTCGCACGTCGGGAATGTCGGCCATGGCGGTGATGGGACTGGTGGAGGACGCGGACAGACGAAGTATCTTCGCACCACGGACCCGCGCGTGCCGCAAGGCGTCGACACGATGCCGGTGTGCGCGCTGTGCAGATGCGATGCGGCGCGATGGCGCGATGGCGTATTCGACTCGTTCCCGACGGCGCCGAAGCGCCACCCGCGACGCATGAAACACCGGTTGGCCCTGACAACAACAACCGTTCGCCCTGGGCAGGAGACTGAGCTTGTCGAAGGCGGCCCCGTGTCGAAGGGTTCACCGCGTGATGCTCGCGGTGGGCTTCGACAGGCCCAGCCCGAACGGGTTGGAGTTCGCGGAGGGGCTTCGACAGGCTCAGCCCGAACGGGTTGGGGTTGGCAGAGGGGCTTCGACAGGCTCAGCCCGAACGGGTTGGGGTGGCTCAGCTCGAGCAACACCCGTTCGCCCTGAGCAGGGGACTGAGCTTGTCGAAGGCCCCGTGTCGAAGGGTCCACCGCGTGATGCTCGCGGTGGGCTTCGACAGGCTCAGCCCGAACGGGTTGGGGTTGCAGTGTCCAAGTTTCATCCCAGTCGAACGACCACATCGCCGTCATTGCCCGCATTGGCGCGATGGCCGTGCCAGGCGTCGCGCGACTTCGAGCGACTGGACCAAGTAGCCGCCACCGAAGAGCAGCGCATGGTTGAGCAGGTGGTAGAGCTGGTAGAGCGGACGCCGTTGCGCATAGCCTCGCGACAGGAGGCCCGCGTCGCGGTAGGCCGGCCAGAAGCCGACCGGGGGTGCGCCGAACAGCTCCAGCATGGCGAGTTCGGCCTCCGCGTCGGAGCACGAGACGGCGGGATCGTAGACCACGGGCGTGCCGTCGGCCAGCGAGGCCCAGTTGCCTGACCAGAGGTCGCCATGGATGAGGCTCGGTCGCGCGACATGCCCGTCGCCGAAGAAGTCGGGCAGGGCCTGCACCACCCGATCCACTTCATCGGTGAGCGCCGGCGGTGCGCCGGCCGCGGCCAGCCGGTCACGCATCGCCCCCAGCCGTTCACGCGCGAAGAATTCGATCCAGCCCGCCGTGCCGTCCGATGCGCTCCACCGATTGGTTTGGAGCGTGGCGCCGATGCGGTTGTCGATGTGCCAGCCGAAGCGGCCGTCGCCGTCGCCGTCCACGGCGGCGGCATGGAGCGCAGCCAGCGCCTGGCCGAACCGCGTGCCGAATCCTGGGGCGGGAGGATGCAGCTCGAGCCACTCCACGGCAAGCACCGCGAGGTCCGCCGACTCGTCGCGCCAGCATGCATGCACCTGGGGCACGCGCAGCGTGCGGGTGCTTTCCAGCGCGCGCAGGCCATCGGCTTCGGCCTCCAGCACATGGGCGCGGGAGGTCGGCACGGACTTCACGAACCACGTCGCACGCGCGCTTCGAGCCCGCCAGGTATCGCAGAAGCCGCTGGCCGCGGCACGTTGCACCGACCAGGTCTCACCCAGCGTGCGTTGCATGGCGGCAACGAGGGAAGCGGAGTCGTCATGCATTGCGGAGTCGTCGCGGATCGAGAAAAGACGAGAAGGTCGAGCAGGCATTCAAGGGATGCTGGCATCACCGGGCATGGGGTTTGCAATGCTGCGTGCGCCAATCGGGTATCGCACGGTGGCGGTGCAGCCCGAGGCGTCAAGTGTTCGTCACATCGCGACGATACGCTCGGCATTCCGATCGACATCGCATCACCTGGGGAGCCAGAGATGGAATTGATCAATACCCGCGAAACCGCAACGGATCGCTTCCTGGCCTTGTCTGCCCGCTATCTGCTGCATTCGCGGGTGAGCGTCGATGAGCAGGGCCGGGTGCTCGTCGAATGGGTCGACACGCCTGCTTCTGCCGCTGAAGCGAAGCCCTCCAAGCCCAGGCCTGCTCACCTCGCCCTCGCTGCGTGACGCGCCCGCGGAGAGTGCGGCGGCGCGCGCCAATGCACCTGCAGCGCGCGCGGCGACCGCCACCTCGCGGGAATCGCGGCACGACGTGAGCGATGATTCGGGCTCACCCCGAGGCCCGAACCATGAGCACATCACCATCTTCCGACGCCGCCGACGCGCGCGCGGACAGCATCGACATCGCCCACCTGCGCCAGTGGGTCGGCCGCGAGACCCGTGCCGAAGACACCCTGTCGGTTCGCCACGCGCGGCTGATGGCCGCCACGCTCGGCCGTTCGCAGGAGGATCTGGTCGCTGGCGCGCCATTGCCGCCGCTTTGGCACTGGCTGTATTTCCTGGAAGGTGAACCGCCGGAGCGCCTGGGCCGCGACGGCCATCCGGCACGTGGCGGATTCCTGCCGCCGGTGCCCCTGCCCAACCGGATGTGGGCTGGGGGGTCCGTGGACTTTCACATGCCGGTGCCACTGGACAGCCGCGTGGAGAAGCGTTCCCGCATCGAGTCGGTCGAGCACAAGCGCGGTCGCACGGGCGACCTCGTCTTCGTGGGAGTGCGCCACGAGCTTCGCGTCGACGGTGCGCTCGCCCTGAGCGAACTGCACGACATCGTCTACAAGCCTGCCACTGCGCCGACTGCCGCGCCCCCGCAACCGCCTGCAGACTTGCCGTCGCCGAGCCGGGTGCTTGCCTTCGCACCCGATTCGACGCTGCTGTTCCGTTATTCGGCCTTGACCTTCAACGGGCATCGAATCCACTACGACTTGGATTACTGCCGACAAGCGGAGGGGTATCCGAACCTCGTCGTGCACGGGCCCCTGAGCGCCACCTTGCTGGCCGGGCTGGGGCAGGACATGGCGGGCAGGCCGCTGCGCTCGTTCCGATACCGCGGACTGCAGCCCGCCTTCGCCGGACAGGCCATGACCTTGAACGCGGCGATGTCCGACGACGGCGTGGCGCTTTGGACAGGGCTTCCGGGCGGAGCCGTCTCCATGCGCGCCCAGGCAGTCGCCTGAGCGGTGTAAGTCCTGCCTGCGTGGTGCGTGTGCACGAAGCTTCGCAAGCAAGCTTCGGTGTTCACCACAAACGTGCACCTTTGAGTTAGCCTCGCGTTCGAGTCGAAATCGCCCGTGATCCCGGATGGCCGGGGGCCGGGCGGTCGGGCCCGGGAATACAGGGAGCGAATCCGCATGGACAACAAGAGCTTCGAGGCTGTGGCGTTCGCCCACAACCCCGACGCCGTCATCGTCGTCGATCGGGCAGGTGCGATCAGGTACTGGAGCCCAGCTGCCATGTCGGTCTTCGGCTACGGCGCCGACGATGCCATCGGTCATTCGTTGGGCGAACTCATCTCGTTGCCGGGTCGGGCCGCTGACATTGACAGAGTGCTCGCCGACGCCGCCGCCAAGGGCTTGTGCATCGACGAGTCCGTGCGCCGGCGCAAGAGCGGTGAACTGCTCTACGTGAGCGGCTCGTTTCGCGCGGTCCGCGACGCCGCGGGCCAGCTCGAATGCATCGTCGTGACCAAGAAGGACGTGACGCGCCTGAAGGTGGCGCGCGAGACCCGCCTGGTCGAGGCCAAGTACCAGGATCTTCTGGCCGTCACGCCTGACGCGATCCTCATCGTCAACATCACCGGTCGCATCGTGCTGGCGAATGCGCAGGCGCAGGCCGTCTTCGGGTACGACCGCGAAGCCCTGATCGGCCAGCCCGTGGAGATGCTGTTGCCCGATCGCTTCCATCGCGCGCACATCACCCATCGATCGGGATTCTTCGCGGAGCCGCGCGCGCGGTCCATGGGCGCCGCGCTCGAGCTGTTCGGCACCCGCCATGGCGGCGAGGAGTTTCCCGTCGAGATCAGCCTCGGGCCACTCAGTACCGAAGAGGGGCCCATGGTGATGTGTGCGGTGCGCGACGTCGCCGAAAGGCAGGAGGCGCGCCGCCGCGCCGACCGCAAGTTCCGCGATTTGCTGGAGTCCGCCCCCGACGCCATGGTGATCGTCAACGAGTTGGGGCGCATCGTGCTGGTCAACACGCAGACCGTGCGGCTGTTCGGCTGGAAACACGACGAATTGCTCGGCCAGCAAGTCGAGAAGCTGGTGCCAGAGCGTTTTCGCGGCGCACACCCCGGCCACCGCGTCGGCTTCTTCGGGCAGCCGAAGGCCAGGCAGATGGGCGCTGGCCTCGAGCTCTACGGGCTTCGCAAGAACGGCACGGAGTTTCCGGTGGAAATCTCCCTCAGCCCCATCCAGACCGAAGACGGCTTGCTCATCGCCAGCGCGATCCGCGACGCCACCGAGCGCAAGCGCAACGAACAGGTCCTGCAGGAAGCCAACCGGCTCAAGAGCGAATTCCTGGCCAACATGTCGCACGAGCTGCGCACGCCGCTCAACGGCATCCTCGGGTTTTCCGAGCTTCTCTACGACCAGCGCGCCGGCAGCCTGAGCGACAAGCAGCGCGAGTACATCGGCGACATCCACGAATGCGGCGAGCACCTGCTGCAGCTCATCAATGACATCCTCGATCTGTCCAAGGTCGAGGCCGGCAAGATGGAGCTGTTTCCCGAACGATTCTCGCCGCAGGCGGCCGTGTCGGCCGTGTGCGCGGTGATTGCACCGCTGGCGCGCAAGAAGCGCATTGCGCTGGCCTCGCCATCGGGCAACGCGCTGCCCGAGGTCCACGTCGACCTTCAGAAGTTCAAGCAGATCCTGTTCAACCTGCTTTCCAATGCCGTCAAGTTCACCGACCCGGGCGGACAAGTCCACGTCGAACTGCAGCCCGAGGGCGGCGACCGCCTGAGGGTGACCGTGCGCGACACGGGCATCGGCATCGGCAAGGAGGACCTCAAGCGGCTGTTCGAGGCATTCCGTCAACTCGACAGCGGTCCGACGCGGCGCTATGGTGGCACGGGCCTGGGCCTGACGCTGACTCGCAAGCTCGTGGAACTGCACGGCGGAACCATCACGGTCGAAAGCGAGCAGGGCAAGGGAAGCTCGTTCAGCGTGGTGCTTCCCATCGAAGTGCATGGTGTATCCCTCGACTGATCCGGCCATGGCTGCACGAATCCTCGTCGTCGACGACAACCTCCTCAACCGCAAGCTGGCCTGCGACCTGCTGGCCATGGAAGGCTACGAAGTCGAACAATGCGAGGATGCCGACCAGGCGCTTGAACTGCTGTCGCGCGGCGCACCGCCCGACCTGGTGTTGATGGACATTTCGCTGCCCGGCATGGATGGACTCACGCTCACGCGCCGCCTCAAGGCCGATCCGGCATTCGCGCGCGTGCCGATCGTGGCCATGACCGCGTTCGCCATGAAGGGAGACGAGCAAAAGGCACTCGATGCCGGCTGCAGCGGGTACATCTCCAAGCCGATCGACACGCGCCGGCTTCCGGAGCAGGTCGCGAAGTTCCTTGCGGACCACACCCGGCAGCGCGCACAACTCAACATCATGATCGTCGAGGACCACCGCTTCGACATGAAGCTCGCCGGCGACTGCGCCCGCCTGAGCGGACACGTCGTGCTGAGCAACACGAGTGCCGAATCCGCCCTGGAGAGCCTGCGCGGCAACCATCCCGACGTCGTCCTGCTCGACCTCAACCTGCCGGGCATGAACGGGCTCGAGTTCGTTCGACTCGTGAAAGGCGATCCGGCCATGCGGCAGCTTCCCATCGTCGCCGTGACCGCCTATCCGGACACATTCCAGCGCAAGCAGCTGATGGCTGCCGGCTGCACTGCGTACCTCGTCAAGCCGATCGACATGCGCCAGTTGCTGCACGAACTGGAGGCGGCATCAGGAAAATCGGCGTAGCCAAGGCACCGGCCTAGCCGGTCGGGCACGCCTTCTGCCAACGGCACGAACCGAGGCACGACGGCGTACACGCCCGAGAGCAGCGCGCTGTACCTCACGGCCTGCGCGTGCGCCACGCGCAGGCCGCGCGCCACCTCCACGGCGCTCACTTCACTTCGATCGTGCGCGCGCCGAAGCCCTCGCTCTTGGGCAGCGTGAGCTTGAGCACGCCGTCTTCAAGCTTGGCGAAGACGGTCTTCGCATCGACCTCATGCGCCAGCGAGAAGCCCCGCGACACACTGCCGAAGTAGGTTTCCTTCAACAGCACGCGGCCGCCGGATTTCTCTTCCTTCTCCTTCTTCACCTCGGCGCTGATCGAGACGAAGTTGCCGTCCACCGAGATGCGGATGTCTTCTTTCTTCGCGCCGGGAATCTCGGCGCGAACCTGGTAGTCCTTGTCGTTCTCGGTGACGTCGATCTTGATCTCGCCGGGCGCCTGGTCGGCGAAGGCCAGCGGGCGCGAGAAACGGCGGAAGAACTCGGGGAACATGTCGTCGAAGCGTTCCATGCGGGTCAGTGCACTCATGATGAACTCCTTGCATGCAGGCCTTCGGACCCTGCCAATCACAGGCTCGCGACTGGCTCGCCCGTCACCTGTGAATTGAAGTCTAGGAGGCGCTTCAGGCGGCGTCTTGCCCCGGATCAACCATCTGTCGCTGCGAGTCTGTGTGGCGAACTCAAGGGCTGTCCAGACTCGCGATAGGCTGGATGCCGGCGGGCGCATAGAACCGAGTTCGCGAGCGGCCAGTCATCTGTCCTGCTCCATCGCGAGGCCCACGCATGGCGTTCGCGCCACGCACGGGCAGGCGAGCATGTGTGGGGCTGATCCTGGTCAAGCCACGCCAAGCGTTCGCCCGCTACCTTTTGCGCAGCGTCGCGCCCGCGCGCAACGCACAACCTGTTCGAAGGAGAACGCTCTCATGGTCACCGGCACGAAAACACAGGGCACGACGCCCCGCAAGAATGGTCCGTTGCGCGAAAGCCGGACTGCTCGAAAGCTCACGGCATCGGTCTCCACGAGGAGCGCCCGGACATCGGCGGCGCGCCAGCCTGCCAAGGCGACACGCGCACCAGTGCTCGGGGCTGCCGGCGATGCCATGCGCCTGGGCGCGGCCGCCAGCATGAAGAGCCTCGGCAAGATCGAGGGCGACATCGCCAGCCTCGCTCGCAGCACCGTGGCCGACGCCCTGCGCGCGAGTCGGTCCGTGGCCCGTGAGCTCAACGGTGTCGTGCGCGACGTGGTCAACGGCGCACTGCAGGCGGCCGAGCAGGCAGGCGCCGAACTCAGCGTCAGCATCAAGGGCGTCTCGCGCGGTGCAGTGGCCGGTGTGCAGGATGCAAAGGGCAATGTGGCCAAGGCGGCCGGCGAGATCGCGAAGACGGCGGTGCGCCAGGCGCAGCGTCTGCGTGCCGACGTGGCGGCGGTGTCGCGCCGCGCCGTCGACGGCATCGTCGAGGGCGTCAGGGAATCCGGCGGCAATGCGGCCGAGAGTGCGCGTGCCGCCGCACAAGTGGCCGTGCTCACTGCTGCTGACCTCGGCACGCTGGCGGCGCAGGCCGTGCGGCAGGTCATGGCCGGCGTGGCCGAAGGGGTCGACGAGATCGCCAAGGCCAGGGGCGCGGGCAAGCTTGTCAAGACCAGCAAAGCCAGGAGCTCCGCCAAAGCCGCCCAAGCCTCCAAGGCCGTGAAGACCGCGAAAGATCCGGCGGCGCCCAGGGCCTCGCGCCCTGCGGCGGCAAAGCGCCGGGTGGCGCGCCGCTCCACGGCATCGCGCACCGCGGCAACGACCTGACGTCGACCGCTCCGGCGCGCGGTGCCTGACAGCGCCCCGCGCCGCACATCGTCGCCGGCGACATGTCCGGCGCGACCGTGCTCCTGCTGGACGACCTGGTGGCCACCGGCTCGACGGTGCGGCCGTGCCCTTGTTTTCCCAGGCGCTGCGCAAGAGCCACTCGGCCTGGCGCCGCTGAAGCGCCACGCGCTTCAGGCCAGGCGCTCCAGCGTGTCGAGCGCCTGCGTCGCCCGCATGATGTAGCGCTGCGCCTGCGGGAGCCACTTGCGCGGCAAGCGGATGTCGGCGTCGAGCAGGTGCGCTGCGCTCAGGCGCGCCCGCAGCAGTGCCCTGTGGGCGGTGTACATCGCGAGGAGGGCAGGCGGCGGTGCGTCGTCGAGCGCCTGCGCGCAGCGCAGGACCAGCTCCTCGCCAATCTGCTGTTCGCCGAGCATGGCGCACTCCATGCCCAGGAAACACAGTTCGTCAAAAGGATCCAGTTCGCGCAGGCGGGCGTCGAACTCCAGTCCGTCGATGATCACCGGGGGGTCGACGAGGCCAACATGCTCGGGCCGCAGGTCGCCGTGCGCTTCGACGTATCGCCCCTCGCGCACACGGGCGCGCACGATCGGGTCCATCGCATGCAGCGCGTGGTCCATGCGCCCGATCACGATCCCGACTCCCGCGAGCGCGAAGCGCGGCATCTCGAGCACCTCGCGAGTGGCCTCGAGCTCGCGGCGCCAGCGGGCCACGACTGCGTCCTCGTCCAGTTGGGCGTGCGGCGCGTGGCGATAGAAGGGCTCCAGCACGCTCCACAGCGCATCGACATCCGCCGCGGTGAGCGCACCGGCGGCGATGACCCGGTCGAGCATTCGCTCCTCCGGCAGGCGTTGCATGGCGACCAGCCAATCCACGGTCGTTCCCGGCGCCGGCAGATGCGTTTCAGGCCACAGCGACAGTGCGCCATCGTGCCACTGCAATGCCAGCAGGCCGCGATAGACATGTCGTGCGAGGCGTCGGTTGATCCGTACTTCCTCGCGCGCATTGCGCTCCCGCGCCTCGACGGTGGTCAGGTCGACCACATCGGTGCGCAGGGGCTTCTTCAGCTTGAGCACCTGCTCGCCGCCAATGAGCAGCCATGACAGATGCGTCTCGATGCGATGCACCGGCTCCTGACGGCTCGAGGGTGCCAGCACGGATTCGAGATAGCGAAGCTTCGTCTCGATGTCCGGCACTCCGTCGAGCATGTTCATGCATCTGATTCGAGCACGCGCGAGGTGGGCATGACCTGATGCAGCGCAAGCGGCGCGGCGGCGGTCGGCATGGTCACGCTGGATCGCGTTTCGGGGCATGTCGAACGCCGGCGGCGCCCGCGGCATCAGACTTCTGCCGGCGAATGCGGCAAGTCGACCACAAACTGGGAATGGACGAGCGCGACGCAGGACAATCGTCCAATCGAGACGGGGCCGCCGTGTTGCGTGTCGTCAATGCGGAACGACCATATGAAGCGAAAGCCTCCTTCGCTCGCCACTGGCACGACGATTGCGCCAGCGCAAGGAAATGCCCGTGCCGGCGGGCGAAGCTGCCAATGTTCCTGCGCCTCCAGGCATCCGCCGAACCGGCGCATATTCATGAAAGGCTGTCATGAAGCAACCCCTCCAGATCCAATTCCTCGGCATGTCGAGTTCCGACGCTCTTGAAGCGGCCGCCCGCGAGAAGGCGGCCAAGCTCGATCGCTTCTGCGCGGACATCATGGCCTGTCGCGTCGACATCGAGCGCGAGCACAAGCATCAGCAACAGGGTCAGCCATTTGCCGTTCGCATCGGCCTCACCCTGCCCGGGCGCGAACTTCACGTGGATCGCGTGCGCCATGAGGATCCCTACATCGCACTGCGCGACGCCTTCGACGACATGCGGCGTCAACTCGAAGATGCCGTGCGGCGCGGCAGGGAGTTCACCCGCGAAGCCGCTCGCGAGATTCCGGCGGCGCAAGCGCCGGCGCCCGAGCCGGGAAAGGATGCTGCCTGAGCGCGGGACGGCTTTCAGGCGACCATGCCGGCGAGGCACCCTGGAGCCTCGCCTTGGCGCCTTGGCAAGAGTGCCCGCGCGTGCTAAGGCGCGAGCGGATCGCCCCGCGTGCGCACTTCGGTCTGTCGCACCCACACGCCAGGCGGTTCGCAGCGCAACAGTTCCGCGCCGCTGAGCACCCGGTCGCCGAGCCGGTACGCCACGCCGTTGAAATAGCAGGCGCCCGTATTGACGTTCGGCTCGACTTCGTCGTCGTCATCGAAGTCGCCAACGATCGGCGAGGTGTCCATCTCGGGGTTGGGTGCACCGACTTGCAGGTGCTGGCCGGTGATCGGGTCGGGCATGGCGTTCTCCCTTCTCGACGGGGCGAGGAACATCGCGGCAGCAATCGGCATGCCGGCGCCAGGAAATTTGAAGGCAAGGCTTGGCCGACTCGCCCATAGTTTGTGGCGCCGGGCGCAGAACGCAAGCCCCTCGCCAGGGCAGGGCCGACGCAGGCGCCGCGCCCCGTCCGGCACCCCCGAGCGGCGCCTTGCGTCTAGTCAATGTGGGGCTTTTCGATGCAACCCACACTGGTCATTTGTCACGAACGCAGGAGACGTCGATGAACGGCAAGACACGCACCACCACCCGCAAGACCAGCGCACCAGTCGAACAGGTCGAGCCGGCGCCTGCTCTGCAGGACATGGCTGTCGGCGCGTATGCCACGGCCCTTCGCGCGAATCATCGCCTCCTCCAATGGTTCGAGCAGGCACAGCAGGCTGAGCTCCATGCCCTGCACGACTGGACGGCGACGGTGAAGGCCGCGGCCGATCGGGCGGCGGGCGCCAAGACGCTCAATGACGTCATGGCAGCCGAAGGCGGTCTGCTGACGGCAGGCTTTGCGCAGCTCGCCAGCGGGCGCAGCGAATTGCTCGCCTCATGGCTGCAACTCCAGGCCGAGTTGGCCTCGGAAATCAGGCACCAGGCCGGCGACACCACGCTGGCTCCGCTGCCAGGGGCATTCACTGCGCCGGCAGTCGGACAGGCGGGCGAGCCGTCGCCTTCGCCCACCGAACTCTATGCCCAGGCGCTCGCGACGGCCGAGAAGGTGATGGCCGGCTGGGTCGACATGGTGGCCTCGGCAGTCCCGCCCAAGGCCTGACGCGGCAGCAATCGGCGACGGGCGCCGCGTTCGGCGGACGCCCCGATCCACTGCAAATCAGTCCTGGGCTTCGAAGTCCAGAGGCCAGCGCTTGGACAGGTACGAAAGGACATTGCGATCCGCACCGGACGCGTCGTAGCGCCACACGGCCGGCGCCGTGCGCAGCTTGTCCAGCCGCGATGCACGGATGTTGACGTGGCGCACCGGCAGTTCACGCCTGCGAAGCGCCTCGGCTTCTTCGGCGGCATGCGGGTCGTCGTCGAAGAACAGCCAGTGGCGCACGAACTGGTCCTGAAGCCGGCTCAGTTCGTGGCACAGCACGTCCGGCACGGGCGGCCGATGCGCGACTTCCTCTTCGACGGCGCCCTGGACGTCCAGCCATCGGCCGTACACGTCGTCCTCGGCCGAGCAGAGCAGCCTCGTGTCACGCATGGAGTAGTAGTCCTGCATCATGAAATAGCTCGCGCGATGGCCACCGTCCTTCGAGCCGATGAACCAGCCGTAGACGTGATCGCCCTCTGCAAACCAGAGCAGGGCGTACAGCAAGCCGGCGCCGCGCGGCGCGAAGGCGAGGTGTTGGTGCGCTTGAGTCATGGCGTTGAAATCGGTTGTCTCTGACCCCATTGACGCACTGCCCGCGCCGACACGCCTTGCGACATGTCAACGCGGTGCGCTCAGCCCACGCGCAATTCGTTGATCACGGCACGCACGCCCGGTGCGGACCATGCAACACCCTGCGCGGCCACACGCTCTTGCCACGAGTTCACCGTCCCGGTGAGCTTCACGGTCGTGCCGTCGATCGCGACCGTAATGTGCTTGGCCTCGCGAATGGCCTGGCGCGTCAGCGCATCCTGGATGCGCCGCGACAGGTCAGCCATTTGCGGCCGCGCGCGCAGCAGCATCTCGTTGCTGATGCCCACCACGCCCGCCAGCGGGCGGATCGCCTTCTCGATGCTCCTGCGCTGGTAATCCCACTCGACCTCGCCTTGCAACGTCACCCAGCCATGATCGACAGTGAGGCGCACGCGCTCCGCAGGCACCACCGTGTTCCACTTCAGCGCATGCTCGATGCTCGCCGCAATGTCGGTGTCGCTGCGACGATGGTCCGGCGACAGCGTCACATCGAGTTCAAGCGCGGTTGCCTTCACGCCGGCCACGCGTTGCACGGCCCGCATGGCGGCGTGCTTCTCGGCGAAGGTCTCGATATGGCCGGTCAGCGTGACCACGCCATCCTTCACCGCCACGCCGATGGCGGTCGACTTCACGGCCGGGTCCCAGGCGAGTTCGGCCACGACATCTCTCTTCAGATCGGCATCGGTCTTCATGATCATCTTCCTTTCACAGCGGATGGCCTCCATGCATGCGCCGCATGCGACGGTTCGCGCGCCGCTGTCATGTGAAATCTAGGCGGCTGCCTGCATTGCGCCTTGTGCCACGTCAGTGAAGCAGCGTGCCCGCCGCGGCGCGTCAGCCGAAGCGTGGGCGGCGTGATCCAGGTCAATGCAGGAATCGCGAGGGCGCCTAAAGTTCTCTTCAACCACCGTGCTGCGAGCGAGGCCGCTGCAGAGGTCAGGGATGCAGAACTCGGGCCGCAGCCACGGCCCGCGACACCGCGACGTGCAGCGCCGCGGTCGCAACCCGAAGTGACAGCGGCCCTGCCGGGTGCAGGGCCCGCAGTTCACGGTGGTCCCGCCACGCGCATTGTCAATTTCAGGGTCCGCCCCATGAACGCCTGCGCGACACGCGCCACCGTCTTCGCCATCTCGTGTCCCGATCGTGCACGGCCTCGATTTGCGCACGCACGGAGGGTGATGCGATGAGCTCGGTTCTCGTGGTGGCCTATTCCAGGACGGGTGCATCGCGCCGCGTGGGCCAGCTCATGGCGGGCCTGCAGCATTGGCAGTTCGCGCAGATCCGCGATGCCGCGCCTCGACGCGGCTTCGGTGGCGTCGTGCGCTGCCTGCTGGACTCTTGGCGCGGGCGCTGTCCGGCCATTCGCTATGCGGGCCCGGATCCGGCGAATTTCGAGGCCGTCGTGCTGGTGTCTCCGATCTGGGCCGCACGCCTGGCAGGGCCGATGCGCAGCTTCGTCACGGCGCACCGCGAGGCATTTCGCGAAGTCGTCGTCGTTTCGCTGATGGGCGGGAAGGGCCATCAAGGCGCCGTGGCCGAACTGGCGCACCTGATCGGGCGCGCGCCCTTGCGCAACACGGCGTTCAAGGAACGCGAAGTTCAGGACGGGACTTTCATGGTGCCGCTCGAAGCCTTCGCTGCGTCGGTCCAGCATGCGGTGGAGCGCGCACCCTTGCGGCACCCCGTGCGCCGGATGCCCGAGGCCGCCTGAGCAGGCGGCGAGGCGGCTGCGGAGTGTCCTGCCAGGCGGCGTCAGGCGGGCCAGGCGGCGCGGGCGTTCTTCGGCAGATGCGCGATGAACCAGTCGGTGGCGAGTTGCGTGACCCGATCGAGCGCAGCGTGTTCCTCCAGCAGATTGGCGACGCCCGGCACGATGGCGAGTTCGCTCGGGTCCTTCAGGCGCCGGGCGGCATTGCGGTTGAGCGCCACGGCCTCGGCGTCGGCACCGCCGGCAATCAGCAGCGTGGACGCGTGCACGCGCGACAGCGCCGTATGGGCCAGGTCGGGCCGGCCGCCGCGCGAGACGATCGCGAAGATGCGCTTCGGGTTCGCCGCGGCGGCATCCAGCGCGGCGGCCGCTCCGGTGCCTGCCCCGAAGAGTCCGATGGGCAGCGCACAGAGGGCGGGACGCCGGTCGAGCCAGTCGATCACCTCGCCGATGCGGCGACTCAGCAAGGCGACGTCGACGTGCGCGTTCTCGTCCTTGGCCTCGTCAGGCCGCAACAGGTCGAACAACAGCGTTCCGAGCTGCTGCTCGTGCATGAACTGCGCCACGTGCTGATTGCGCGGGCTGCGGCGCGTGGCGCCGCTCGCGTGCGCGAACACGATCAATGCCCGCGCCCGCTGCGGCAGCAACAGGTCGCCTTCCAGGCCATGCGGTCCGATCAGCACGCGCTTCGGAGGAGAAAGCAATTCTTCCATGGTCGATTCCGCTTTCGCGGACCCCGCAGTTCCAGTTGGGATCGCTTTATCCCCCGGGAGGGCGATGAGCGATTTGCGCTGGCGCAATGTGGCTCAAGCAAGGCCCGGGCACATTGACCTGGAGCAACGCGGCCACGGGCCGATGGCACAAGCTTCAGGTATTCGATTCACCCACCGGAGAGTGACATGCGCATTGGAGAAATCTGCACCCGCAACGTGGTGACATGCCTGCGTTCGGCCAGCGCAATCGAGCTGTCGCGGACCATGCGCGACCAGCATGTGGGCGACGTGGTCATCATCGACGACAGCGATGGAGCGGCCATGCCCTGCGGCATCGTGACGGACCGTGACCTGGTCGTGCAGGTGCTTGCGGCCGGCGTCGATCCCGCCATGCTGTGCGCGGAGGATCTGCTCGGCGGCGATGTCGTCACGGCGCTCGAATCGGAAGACGTCTACGACGCGATCTGGCACATGCGCAGCCGGGGGGTTCGACGCCTGCCGGTGGTCGATGCCAAGGGGCATCTGCTGGGCATGCTGACGGCCGACGATGTGACCGAATTCCTCGCCGCGGAGCTGAGCGAGGTGGCGCGCATCATGCCGCGCCAGATCAAGCTGGAGCAGGCGCATCGCGGCCCGTCCGTCCAGGCGGCAGTGGGGATCAGCGCGCAGGAAGTCACGCCTTGAGGCGTCCGGCGCCTGGCCCTTGCGGCCGGCGCCGGTTGCTGCTTCGTCAGGCCTTGGCCTCTTCCTTGCGCACCAGCAGGACGGGCGTCGGGCTGGTGCGCACGACGAGTTCCGCCTCGCTGCCCATCGTCAGCCGGCTCACGCCGCTTCGCCCGTGCGTGCCCATCACGATCAGGTCGCAGCCGGCGGTGCGCGCCTCGTCGACGATGGCGTCGGCGACGGTGGCGCTGGTCACCTCGCGCAGCACCAGGTCGCACGGCACGCCGGCATCGTGGGCCATTTGCTGCCCCTTGGCCAGCACGTTCTCGCCATGCACGCGCAAGCGCTCGAGCGAAGCCTCGAAATTGCGGGCCGACGACAACTCCACGAGCATGGGAAAGTCGTCCAGCACATGCATGAGGCGCAGGCGCGACTTGTGCTCCATGGCCAGGCCGATGGCTTCGCGCAGGCCGCGCTCGGCGGTCGCGCTGCCGTCCAACGGAACGAGAATGCGTGTATACATTCTGACCCTCCAAGCCGGGAACCAGGAACCGCCCGGCGACACGTCATTCTTGGCGCGGCTGTCCGGCCGGCCCTTGCGCTGGCTCAACGCGCCGCGAGTCCGCGCGGCTTGCGAGGTCGGCGCGCCGTCAGGACGGCACGAACGTGCGCACGAAGTCCAGCGACGACACCACGCCGGCAATGCCCTGTGCGTCGGTCACCACGACATGGTGGATGTGCTGGTCGATCATCATGCGGGCCACTTCGCCGACACTCGTCTGTTCTTCCACCATCACCGGACGGTAGGTACACAGCTGCCATGCACGCACGAAGCCCGGGTCGCGCCCCTGCACGTGGAACTGCAGCAGATCGCCCGCGCTGATCACGCCGATCACCGCACGCTTGTCGTCCAGCACGGGCGCCCAGGTCAGCCCACGCTGGTCGAACAGGGCCTCCACCGCGGCGATGGTGTCGTCGATGTCGATCGAGTAGACCCTGCGCTCCATCAGCGTCGAGATCGGTGATGAGGGCAGGGAGGCGAGCGCGTTCATGACAGAGGTGCGGTGTGGGTTTCAGGCCGACGGGTCGGTGTCTCTCGGCGCGCGCCCCAGCCGCGCTTCCACGGCCAGGACGTGCCGCGTCACCGACAGCAGCGTGTCGGGCGTGACGCTGAGCGAGTCGATCCCGAGCTCGACGAGGTATTCGGCCATCTCGGGGTAGTCCGACGGCGCCTGCCCGCAGATGCCGGCATGGCGATGATTGCGGCGTGCTCCCTCGATGGTCTGGCGGATGAGCGTCTTCACGCCTTCATCCCGCTCGTCGAAGTCGAAGGCCACGATCTGCGAGTCGCGGTCCACGCCCAGCGTGAGCTGCGTGAGGTCGTTGGAGCCGATCGAGAAGCCGTCGAACAGCGCCGCGAACGCATCGATCTGGACGACGTTGTTGGGGATCTCGCACATCACGTAGATCTCCAGCCCGTTCTCTCCGCGCGCGAGCCCATGGCCCGCCATCGCGGCGAGCACGCGCTCGGCCTCGCCGATGCGGCGGCAGAACGGGATCATGAGCTTGACGTTGACCAGGCCCATCTCGTTGCGCACCCGCTTCATGGCTGCGCATTCGAGTGCAAAGCCCTCGGCATAGGCGGGGTGGGTGTAGCGCGACGCACCCCGGAACCCGATCATCGGGTTGTCTTCCTTCGGCTCGAAGGCCCGGCCGCCGAGCAGGCTCGCGTACTCGTTGGTCTTGAAGTCGGACATGCGCACGATCACCGGCTTCGGATAGAACGCGGCCGCGATCATGCCCACGCCCTCGGCGAGTTCGCGCACGAAGTAGTCGCCGGGGCGGTCGAAGCCGCGGGTGAGCCGGTCGATCTCGTGGCGCACCGGCGCTTCCTCGACCCGTTCGGGATGCACCAGCGCCATCGGGTGCACACGGATGTGCTCGGCCACGATGAATTCCATGCGAGCCAGACCCACGCCGTCCGTGGGCAGCATGGCCGTCTGGAACGCGGTGTCGGGGTTGCCGACGTTGACCATCACGTGTGTTCGTGGCCGCGCGAGCGCGCTCAGGTCGGTCTGCGTGCGCGTGAAGGGCAGGGCGCCCGCGTAGACGTGGCCCACGGCGCCTTCCGCGCACGAGACGGTGACTTCATCGCCCGTGTGCAGGCGCGTGGTCGCGTCGTCGCAGGCGACGACGGCCGGTATGCCCAGCTCGCGAGCGACGATGGCCGCGTGGCAGGTGCGGCCGCCGCGGTTGGTCACCACGGCCGCTGCCGATTTCATCACCGTGCCCCAGTCGGGCATCGTGGTATCGGCCACGAGGATCTCGCCGGGCTCGAACTGGCCCAGGTGCGCAATGTCGGTGATCACGCGCGCGCGACCCGAGGCCACCTTGCCGCCCACGGCGCGGCCGCTGACGAGCACCTCGCCCTTGCCGGGCAGTGTGTATTCGTCGACCAGTCCGACAGGACGTTGCGAAGCGACCGTTTCCGGACGCGCCTGCACGATGTAGAGCTTGCCGTCGACGCCGTCCTTGGCCCACTCGATGTCCATTGGAGTGGGTCGTCCGGCGCGTGCGGAATAGTGGTCCTCGATGGCGATGGCCGAGTCGGCAAGCTCGAGCACCTCGGCGTCGGCAAGGCAATAGCGCGCCCGGTCGGCCCTGGGGGTGGGCTCGTTGCGCGTGGTCTCCCGCCCGGCGACGGCCGCATAGACCATTCGCACTTCCTTGCCGCCGAGCTTGCGACGCAGCACGCTGCGATGGCCCTGGCGGTGCGTGGGCTTGAAGACATAGAACTCGTCCGGATCGACCGTGCCCTGGACGACGTTCTCGCCCAGTCCGTACGCACCGGTGACGAACACCGCGTCGCGAAAGCCGGTCTCGGTATCCAGGGTGAAGATGACGCCTGCACTCGCGCGGTCGGAGCGCACCATCTTCATGACGCCGACCGACTGGAAGACCTTGAAGTGGTCGAAGCCGTTGTCCACCCGGTAGGCGATGGCGCGGTCCTTGAACAGGCTGGCAAAGCAGCGGCGCACGGCATCGAGCAGCTTGGCCTCGCCGGCGATGTTCAGGAAGGTCTCGTGCTGCCCCGCGAAGCTGGCGGTGGGAAGGTCTTCCGCCGTGGCGGAACTGCGCACTGCGAAGCTCGCGTGCTCGCCGTACTCCTCGCGCAGCATGGCGTGGGCGTCGCGAATCTCGGCGATCAGCCCCGGCGGCAACGGAGCGCTGTAGACGATCTCCCTGGCGCGGTGGGCGCGCAGCGCGAGGTCGTCCACGTCGGCGACGTCCATTCCGGCCAGCGCCTCGCGCAGCTTCGGCCAGGCCCCTGCCTCGTCGAGGACGTGGCGGTAGGCATCGGCAGTGATTGCAAAGCCGTTGGGCACGCGCACGCCGCGCGGCGCGAGCTCGCGCACCATCTCGCCGAGCGAGGCGTTCTTGCCCCCCACCGAGGCGACATCGCCGGCGCCAAGTTCGCGGAACCAGCGGATGTACTTCATTGCACCGTGGCCGAACCGTAGCTGCCCCGCACGAAGGCCACCAGGGCCGCCGTGTCGGGAATGTGCACCTCGCGGTGGCCTTTCTCCGGAAAGCAGATGACCTTCTCGCGCGCCAGGCGGGTGAAGGCGCGGCTGACGCTTTCGAGCGTCATGCCCAGGTAGTTGCCGATCTCGGCGCGGGTCATGCGCAAGGTGATGCGGTCGGTGCGCATGCCCCGGCGCTCGAGGGACTCGACCCAGCCGCGCAGGAACTCGGCCACCCGCGCATCGGCCGGCAGCGTGCACAGCGACATCAGCGTGTCGCGGTCGCGCGCCATCTCGCGGCTCATGGCGGTATGGACCAGGGCCAGCAGCGCGGGCTGCGCGGTGCAGGCCTGCAGCAGGGCCTCGTAGCGCATGCTCCAGACCTCGCCGGTGTCCATCGCCACGGCATCGCAGACATGGCGGCCCTGCGCGATGCCGTCGAAACCGAGCCAGTCGCCCTTGAACAGCAGCGCGACCACCTGTTCGCGCCCGTCGGGCGAGAAGTTGATGATCTTGAAGAAGCCCGAATGGACGACATTGAGGCTGTGGAAATTCGAACCCGCCTGGAACACGACGTCGCCCTCGCGCACGATGCGTCGCTGGATGGGCACATGCCTTTGCATCATTTCGAGCGATTCCGCAATGTGCTGCGCAGTGGCTGCGCCGCAGGGCGGGGTGGCAACGGGAGGGGGATCGCTGGTATGGGTCATGGCGTTCGAGTGCGGAGGTGCGCCTCTGCGAGCGGGTGCAACGAGCTTAGGCCTCGCATGCATGGCTTTGCCCAATGCAGAGCATCGCTGCGTAACGCTGGGTGAATGCCGTGTGACGGATCGGTATCACGGCCCGCCAGAGCCCAGGGATCACAGACTGTTGCGGCGTTGCGCCACGTAAGGACTGCTTCAGGAACAGTTCGAATCAATGTTGCAGTGCAGCGACGACGGCTGCCATCCGCGCATGGCGAGGCCCCGGCAACGCTGACGAATGACCTGTTCGAGCAGTCGGCGAGAGGCATCCCGCATGGCGCTCCCACACCGCACAGCGGGTTACTTGCTTGTTTCGACGGCTACGACCCTTAAGCGTGGCCCCGGGGAGGTGGATGCTAACTTTGCGCCCCATCACGAACCCTCGCGGCACGGCAGCCAGGCGCTTCCCGCGGCCAGCGAGGGCCCATCATCATGACGTCGTTGTTGAAGTACCTATGTCCGGACCCTTTTCGAACCCGTCCCCGTCCCCGTTCTCCAACTTCACTCAGCTCCCCTCATTCCTCCCCGCCATCGGCTGGCGCATCCTGCGCTACCTGAGCATCGGTTTCACCCTCGGCCTGGCCGGCCTCCTTTGGCATCACCCCTCGATGGGGCTGCAGGTGTTCTGGGGTCTGGCCATTCCTGCCCTGCCGCTGACCTTCGTGCTGGTGCCGGGCGTATGGCGCAACATCTGCCCTCTGGCCAGCAGCAATCAGGCGCCGCGGCGCATGGGACTGTCCCTGGGGGCTTCCAAGCGAAGCCTGCCCAGCACCATCGCCTATCCGGTGGGCATGGCGCTGTGCCTGGGGCTGATCGTCAGCCGCAAGATCGAGTTCAACGCCAGCGGCCACGCCACGGCCATCCTGATTCTGGCCGCCATGGGCTCGGCATTCGTCGGCGGATTGTTCTTCAAGGGCAAGAGCGGCTGGTGCAGCAGCATCTGCCCCCTGCTGCCGGTGCAGCGCATGTACGGCCAGACGCCGTTCGTGAAGGTGGCCAACACGCAGTGCGAACCCTGCGTGGGCTGCGCGAAGAACTGCTACGACTTCAACCCGGGCGCCGCCTATCTGGCCGACCAGTACGATCCGAATCCGAGCTACCGGAACTTCCGGCGCTTCTTCGCGGGCGTCTTTCCCGGCCTGATTCTCGGCTTCTACCTGGAACCGAGCGTGCCGGAGATCTCCGTGGCATCACTGGTGGGGCACATGGGCCTGTACATGGCCTGCAGCCTGACTGCATTCACGATGCTCGACATGGTGATCGGCCGCACCCGCAACCTGGCGCCGGTGCTGTTCGCGGTGCTGTCGTTGAACCTGTACTACTGGTTCGGAGCACCCGTCATCGTGAAGACGCTGTCCGGCATGGGCCTCACGCTGGACCTTTCGCTGGTGGGCGCGATCCGTGCCGCCGTCGTCATCGCCAGCGTCGTCTGGGTCTCGCGCTCGCGGCACGTCGAGAAGCTGTTCCTGCGTGACCAGGTCAAGAAGAGCGCCAATGGCGAGATCCAGCTCGCGCCCGTCGTCGTCGAGACCGTGCGGATGAACCGCGACATGATGCGCCGCAAGTCTTCCTCCGCAGTGACGAGCGCCAAGCCGGCGCAGTCGGCTGCCGCGTCGGTGTCGCCTGCGACCGAGCCCGCACCGCGCCTGGCTGCGCCGTCGACCTCGGATGTTGCGCGCGCGCCGGCCACGGATGCGGCGAGCGCGCCAGAGTTGCACGTGGCCTGCAGCGGCGCCACGACGCCGCTTCGCAAGGGCCAGACGCTGCTGTCTGCGCTCGAGGGCTGCGGCGCTGAAATCGAGGCGGGCTGCCGCGCGGGCGCATGCGGCGCGGACCCCATTGCCGTGATCGATGGCCACGAATGCCTGGCGCCGGTGTCCAGCGACGAGCGGGCGACCCTCGAGCGGCTTGGCCTCGCCTCCAATACGCGGCTGGCCTGCATGGCGCGCGTACGCCAGCCCGGCGCGGTGACCGTTGAACTCAAGCCGCACCAGCGCAACGCCGCCGAGGCTGCCGCCGCCACGGCTGCCGTGCCGGCGGCGCCGGCCGTCCCGGCAGACCCGTCGGTGCAGCGAGTCGTGATCGTGGGCAATGGGGTGGCGGGTCTGACCGCGGCGGAGCACCTGCGCCGCAATCATCCCGACTGCGAAATCCACCTCATCGGCCGCGAGAATCACGGCGCCTACAACCGCATGGCCATCGCCAAACTGATCAGCGGACGCAGCGGCATGCACGGCCTGCACCTGCTGCCCGAGCAGTGGTATGCACAGCAGCGAATCACCGCATGGCTGGCCACCCATGTGCAAGGCATCGATCTCGAGAAGCAGGTAGTGACTCTGGGCACTCGCGAGGCCTTGAAATGGGATCGACTGATCCTGGCGACCGGCAGCTCGGCATGGGTGCCGCCGCTGCAGGGCGTGGACAGCCCGGGCAGTTTCGTGCTGCGCGACGCGGACGACGCGATGAACATCCGCGGCTATGTGCAGAAGACCGGCGCGCGGCAGGCCGTGGTCGTCGGCGCGGGCCTGCTGGGACTGGAGGCGGCGCAGGCCATGCGCGATCTCGGTCTCGCGGTGACGGTGCTCTCGCGCACGATGCAGATCCTCGACCGCCAGATCGACACGGCCGCCAGCGAGCTGCTGGAGAATCACCTGGCAGAGCAGGGCATCGACGTCCTGTGCAATGCCGAGGCGCAGTCGTTGCGGCTCGACGAGCAAGGCCGTGTCGAGGGCATGCGCCTGAAGGACGGGCGCGAACTGCCGGCGCAGGTCCTGCTGGTGTGTGCGGGCACGCGGCCCATCCTGGACCTGGCACGCCAGGCCGGACTGGCGACCGCGGTCGGCGTCAAAGTGGACTCGCGCATGCGCACCAGTGCCGAGCATGTGTACGCGGCGGGCGACGTGGCCGAGTTCAACGGCGAGTCGCACGGCCTGTGGGCCGTCGCGCGCGAGCAGGCCGAGGTGGCCGCGCACAACGCACTTGGGGTGCCGCGCGAATACCGTGGACACGTGCCGGTGACGGCCCTGAAGGTGTCGGGCATCAACGTGCGTTCCGCGGGTGCCGCGGTCGCGTCGAAGCCCGACGAAACCGAGGCGGTGAAGCTGGGCGGCGCGAACGGGCGGTACTGCAAGCTGGTGCTGTCAGGCAGCCGCGTGATCGGCGCCGTGATGGTGGGCACCATCGACGAGGCAGACGAGATCATCGATGCCGTGCGTGAAGGCAGCGACGTGTCTTCGCTGCCCGACGTGAGCGCGGCAGCCGATGCCGATCTCCCCGGACATGCCGATCCGGCGGTAGCGCCCGCAGCGATGGTCGTCGCATAGGCGCCGGCCCCGGGCGGCACCGCCTTCAGGCCGTGCCGCTGACCATCACCTGCAGTCCGCCCAGGGCGGCCGAGCGGCTGGCCTCCACCTGCAGCGACTGCGCTTCGGCGATCCGCCGCACGATGGACCAGCCCAGCCCGCTTCCGCTGGCCTCGGTGCCCAGCACGCGGAAGAAACGCTCGCCCAGGCGGGCGCGCTGCGCCTCGTCCAGTCCCGGTCCGCTGTCGTCGACCTTCAGCGACCAGCGCGGCCCGTCGCGCTGGAACGCAATCCGAACCCGTGCACCGTCGGGGCTGTAGCGGATCGCGTTGTCGACGAGGTTGCGCAACAGCACGCGCAGCAATGTCTCGTCGCCGTGCACGGCGAAGTGGTCGTCGGCATCCAGCTCGACCGACTGGCCGCGTGCAAGGGCCGCGGGTGCCAGGCGCGCCACGACGTCTCGCGCGACCGCGGCCAGATCCACGATGGCTTCGCCGCCGGAGGTCGACGCGTGGGCGTCCCGCGCCGCGCCAGGCTGTATCGCCTGCACATCCAGCCGCGACAGCATCAGCAACTGCTCCACCAGCCTCGCAGCCCGGTCGCAGCCTTCGAGCGTGGCGGCCAGCGCGTGGCTGCGCACCGGATCTTCAGTGGCGGCAATGGCCACCTGCGCCTGCATGCGGATCGCCGCGATCGGGGTGCGCAGCTCATGGGCCGCGTCGGCGGTGAAACGCCGTTCGTTGTCCAGCAGGCTGGCGATGCGTCCGAACAGCGCATTGAGGGTGCCGACCAGCGCCTGCAGTTCGGCCGGCAGATCGGGCAGCTCGACCGGCTGCAGTGCGTCGGGGGTGCGGCTTGCAATGGTGCGCTCCATCTCGTGCAGCGGTCGAAGTCCCTGTCGGACCGCCCACCAGCCCAGGAGCGCCATCAGCGGCAGCGCCACGACGACCGGGCCCACCAGGCCGCGCATCACGGCCCAGAGGATCTCGTGGCGCGCGTCGATCTTCTCGCCCACCACGACGCGAACATCCGGCTGCTCGCCCTGTGCCACGAACATGCGCCAGCTTTCGCCCTCCATGTCGCGCGTCTCGAAGCCCGCCGTGCGCGCCGTCATCGGCCCCAGCGGCGCATTCGCCGAACGCAGGATCAGCGTGGCGCCATGCCACACCTGGAATGCCACCCGCGGCGCGTAGTGGTGAAGCGTCGGCGCGTCGGCCAGGCCGTCGTCGTCGGGCGCCACGACCTCCTGCGCGACCAGCAAGGCCGCGGCCTGCGCCAGGTGGCTGTCGAGCAGTTCGTCGAGTTCATGCGCGGCATCCCACCAGGTGAGCGCCGCGGCAGCGAGCCAGACGCCGCCGACGATGCCCAGCACGAGCACGATCAGTCGGCCATGCAGGGACTGCGGCAGCGTCATTCGTCGACTGCGGGCCCGCACGAATCAGCGCCAGCACCAGCGCCAGGGCCGGCATCAGCGTCAGGGCCAGCACCAGCGCCCGCAGCGGCACCTGCACCCACAGCACCTGCACCCACGGCAGCACCCGTGGGGGGCTTGCCAGCGTTCCGGGCGAGCGCATACCCCACGCCGCGCACGGTCTGGATGAGCTCGGGCCGCAGCTTGCGGCGCAGATGATGCACGTGCACCTCGATCGTGTTGCTTTCGACCTCCTGGCCCCAGCTGTAGAGCTGCTGCTCGATGTGGTCGCGCGACAGCACGCGTCCTCCACCGAGCATCAGCAGGTGCAGAAGGTCGAACTCCCGGCTCGACAGGATGACCGGCGCGCCATCGATGCGCACCTGTCGCGTCGCGGGCTCCAGTTCGACGGCGCCCTCGACCAGCTTCTCCTGGGGCTGGCCGTGCGCCCGGCGCACGAGTGCCCGCAGGCGGGCTGCGAGTTCACCCAGGTCGGCCGGCTTGATGACGTAGTCGTCCGCTCCGAGGTCCAAGCCGCGAATGCGCTCGGGCACCGCGTCGCGCGCGGTGAGCACGAGCACCGGGGTCGTCACCTGCATCGAGCGGACCGTGCGCAGCACGTCGATTCCGTCGATCTTGGGCAGGCCGAGGTCGAGCACGGCTGCCTGGTAGGTGCGGCTGCGCAATTCGCGCTGCGCGGCCTCGCCGTCGCGCACCCAGTCGACCTGGAAGCCGTGCTGGCGAAGGCCCGCCCGCAAGCCGTCTCCGAGGAGGGCATCGTCTTCCACCAGCAGCAATCGCATGCGTTTCCCGTCTCAGTCGTTGTCGTCGTCGTGGTCGTGCAGTGTGCCGCCATGGTGATGGCCTGCGTGGGTTTCCGGTGCCGGCAGCGGGGGCGCCTGCACCCAGCGCACCGTCCAGAACCCGAGCGCGCCCGCGAGCACCACCGCGGCCACGGCGCGCCACGGCCGGCCGATGTCGTCGGCCGGGGCGCCGGCCTTGCGTCCCGTGATCATGGCGCGCACCAGGTTCTCCCGGTGCAGCCAACTGCTCACGGCCACCCCGGCCAGGTGAACCAGCACGACCGCGAACAGCGCGTCGCCCGCGAACCCATGCACGTCGCCGAGCCATTCGGCCGTCTCCTTTCCCCCGACCTCGTGGTAGGTGGCCCAGCCGAGCGACGCCGTGGCGGCGATCAGGCACAGCATGACGACGATGGCCCAGCCGCCCGCCGGGTTGTGACCCACGTGATGTGCCGGTCGCCCGCGCGCCAGCGAGCGCAGGTAGTCCTTGACCTGCGACGGCGCCCGCACGAAGTCCGCGAAACGCGCATGGCGCGATCCGACCAGGCCCCACAGCAATCGAAATGCCACCAGGCCGGCCATCGTGTAGCCGAAGGTGACGTGCACGTATCGCCAGCCGTCGCCCTCGGAGGTCAGCCACGCGCCCAGGAAGCTGAAGGCCAGCAGCCAATGAAGGACCCGCACCGGCGCGTCCCAGACCCGCACAGTGGAGGCAGCCCGAGTCTGCACAGATTCGACGCCACGGGCGTCGGCCGAAGGTGTGTACATCGCAATTCCTTTCGTCGGTACATGGTCGGAGGGTTGGCTTATCTGCGCATTAACACCCGTCAATCTGCCTGGTCGACGGTCGTGTCGTGAGGGCGACGCGGGCCCGCCCCGTGCCGAGACCACTGGCCTCGACGACGCGCTGCGCCGACGCCAATTTCCTGCCTTCGGACTGCGGGTTTTTCCCGAGAAGCTTGATTTGCATCAACCCCGGCCCTTCGTCTAATATCGACCGAACGGTCGGTAGAAGATGTCGCGCCGCCGCCACCCTTGCTCGATTTCCCTTCGGAGACGCCCATGTCCGAGCCCCTGGTTCTCGCCTCGCAGGCGGGTCCCGTGCGGATCCTGATGCTCAATCGCCCGCAGGCCCTGAACAGTTTCAATTCGGCCATGCATGCCGAGTTGCGCGCCGCGCTCGATGCGGCGGCCGACGACGCCGCAATTCGCGCCGTCGTCCTCACCGGCGTGGGACGGGCGTTCTGTGCGGGACAGGATCTGAGCGACGCGATGGTCGCGCCCGACACCGCGCCGGGCGCGGCACCCAAGGACCTCAGCCGCGTCATCCTCGAGTTGTACAAACCGCTGGTGCAACGCCTGCGCAGCCTGCCGGTGCCGGTGGTCGCGGCCGTCAACGGCGTGGCGGCCGGCGCCGGTGCCAACCTCGCGCTCAACTGCGACCTGGTCGTCGCCGGGCGATCCGCCAGTTTCATCCAGGCCTTCTCGAAGATCGGCCTCGTGCCCGACACCGGCGGCACCTGGCTGCTGCCGAGGCTGGTCGGACGCGCGCGCGCCATGGGCCTGGCGCTGCTTGGCGACAAGCTCGGCGCCGAAGACGCCGAACGGTTCGGCCTGATCTGGAAATGCGTCGACGACGCCGCCTTGTCCGACGAGGCGGCGACTCTCGCGCAGCGGCTGGCCGCGATGCCGGTGAAGGCGCTCGTGGCCACGCGCCACGCCATGGACGATTCCATGCGCATGACCATGGACCAGGCCTTCGACGAAGAAGCGCGCCTGCAGCGCGAACTCGGCTTCGCACACGACTACCAGGAAGGCGTGGCTGCGTTCGGCGCCAAGCGCACGCCGAAGTTCAGCGACCGTTGACGCTGCGCGCAGCCGTTGCCCTGCACCTCCGCTTCCACAGTGCCCAGCCTCGCGAAAGACCCCATGAGTGAACCCACGCCCCAGCAGACCGCCGACATGGTGCGCGAGCGCATGTTCGCCAAGGACCACGCCGTGCGCCACCTCGGCGGCGAGGTGGTCGAGATGGCGCCGGGCAGGGCCGCCGTGACGATGACGGTGCGCGACGACATGATCAACGGCCACGAAATCTGCCACGGCGGGCTGGTGGCCACGCTCGCCGACACGGCGTTCGCCTATGCCTGCAACTCATACAACGAGTTGACGGTCGCCTCGGGTTTCGCCATCGACCTCGTCGCCCCCGCACGGCTTGGCGATGTGCTGACCGCACGCTGCCACGAAGTCTCCAAGGCCGGGCGCACCGGCGTCTACGACGTGGACGTGATCAACCAGCGGGGTGAGCGCGTGGCGGTGTTCCGCGGAAGGTCCTACACCATCAAGGGCAAGCCGGCGGTGGCGGGGTGAGCACCCCAGGTGCCGGCGGCCCGCACGCCGCAGAGCCTGCACGACCAGCAAGGAGACCTCATCCATGACCGTCAAACGACCCGCACCCGGCGACCTCGAACCCATCGAGACCGCCAGCCGAGACGAGATCACTGCACTGCAGGTCCAGCGCCTGAAGACGACGCTCGCGCATGCCTACGCCAACGTGCCGCACTACAAGCGCGCGTTCGACGACAAAGGCGTGCACCCCGAAGATTTCAAGCAGTTGTCGGACCTTCGCGAGTACCCCTTCACGACCAAGCAGGACCTGCGCAGCAACTATCCGTTCGGCATGTTCGCCGTACCGCGAGAGAAAGTCGCGCGCGTGCATGCCTCGTCGGGCACCACCGGCAAGCCCACGGTGGTGGGCTACACGCAGGCCGACATCGATACGTGGGCAGGCCTGGTCGCGCGCTCCATTCGCGCCGCGGGCGGCCGGCCGGGCGACATCGTGCACATCTCGTACGGATACGGCCTGTTCACCGGCGGCCTGGGTGCGCACTACGGCGCCGAGCGCATGGGCTGCACGGTGATCCCGATGTCCGGCGGACAGACCGAGAAGCAGGTCCAGCTCATCTGCGACTTCAAGCCCGACATCATCATGGTCACGCCCAGCTACATGCAGGTGATCATCGAGGAATTCGCGCGCCAGGGCATGGACGCGCGGGACTCGTCGCTGAAGGTCGGCATCTTCGGCGCGGAACCCTGGACCGAGGCCATGCGGCGCGAGATCGAGGGCAAGGCGGGCCTGGATGCGGTCGACATCTACGGCCTGTCCGAAGTGATGGGCCCGGGCGTGGCCAGCGAATGCGTGGAAGCCAAGGACGGCCCGGTGATCTGGGAAGACCACTTCCTGCCCGAGATCATCGACCCGGACACCGGCGAGCCGCTGCCCGACGGAGAGGAAGGCGAACTCGTCTTCACCTCGCTGACGAAGCAGGCGCTGCCCATCGTGCGCTACCGCACCCGCGACCTGACGCGGCTGCTGCCGCCCTCGGCGCGCTCGTTTCGCCGCATGAGCAAGATCGTCGGGCGCAGCGACGACATGCTGATCATCCGCGGCGTGAACATGTTTCCCACGCAGGTCGAAGAGATCATCCTGCAGCACGACAAGCTGTCCGGCCAGTACCAGCTGCTCGTGACGCGCGAAGGCCCGCTCGACCAGGTCGAGGTGAGGTGCGAGTTGCAGCCCGCGGCAGCGCAGGCGGGCGAAGTCGAAGTGCGCGACATCGCCGGGTGGCTGCAGCACCGCATCAAGACGATGGTGGGCATCTCGACCAAGGTGTCGGTGCTCGCGCCCGATGCGATCGAGCGCACGCTGACAGGCAAGGCGCGGCGCGTCATCGACAAGCGGCCGAAGTAGGCAGCCGAAGTTGGCGTCCCCGCGAACGCAAGGAAAGGAATCACACGATGTACACGCAGGCCATGGACACCATGGGCAAGGAACCCGAAGGCGGCAAGCCTGTCCGCTCCACCGGCGAGATGCTGCTCGAGCAGCGCTTCGACGCGCGCATCGACGAAGGCGACTTCATCGAGGCCAAGGACTGGATGCCGGCGCACTATCGCAAGACGCTGGTGCGCCAGATCAGCCAGCACGCGCACTCCGAGATCGTCGGCATGCTGCCAGAGGGCAACTGGATCTCGCGCGCGCCCACGCTCAAGCGCAAGGCCATCCTGCTCGCGAAGGTCCAGGACGAGGGCGGCCACGGCCTGTACCTCTACGCGGCGGCCGAGACCCTGGGCACCTCGCGCGACGAGATGCTCGATGCCCTGCACACCGGCCGTGCCAAGTACAGCTCGATCTTCAACTACCCCACGCTGACCTGGGCCGATGTCGGCGTGATCGGCTGGCTCGTCGACGGCGCGGCGATCATGAACCAGGTGCCGATCTGCCGATGCTCGTATGCGCCCTATGCGCGCGCGATGATCCGCATCTGCCGCGAGGAGAGCTTCCACCAGCGGCAGGGCTATGAGAGCCTGCTGACGATGATGCGAGACGGCACCGACGCGCAGCGCGAGATGGTGCAGGACGCGGTGACGCGCTGGTGGTGGCCCTCGGTGATGATGTTCGGCCCGCCCGACGACCAGTCGCCCAATTCGGCGCAGTCGATGCGCTGGGGCATCAAGCGCGTGTCCAACGACGAGCTGCGCCAGAAGTTCGTCGACGCCACGGTCGAGCAGGCCAAGGTGCTCGGCGTGTCGCTGCCCGACCCCGACTTGGCCTGGAACGCGGAACGCGGCCACTACGACTTCGGGCGCATCGACTGGGACGAGTTCTGGCGCGTCGTCGCTGGCCATGGCCCGTGCAACCGCGAGCGCCTGGCCGCCCGAGTGAAGGCCTGGGAAGAGGGCGCCTGGGTGCGCGAGGCAGCGCTCGCCCACGCAGCCAAGGCAGCGCAGAAGCGCCGCGCCGCCTGATGCGCAGAGCCAACCATTGCGAGGAACCGACATGAGGGAACCGACATGACCACCTCCGACACGAGGACGACTCCGCCCGCTTCCGACCAGGCCGAATGGCCGCTGTGGGAAGTGTTCGTGCGAAGCAAGTCCGGACTGGACCACAAGCACTGCGGCAGCCTGCACGCCGCCGATCCGAAGATGGCGATCCAGATGGCGCGCGACGTCTACACCCGCCGCCAGGAGGGCACCAGCGTCTGGGTCGTCCGCTCCGACCAGATCGTCGCGAGCGACCCGGGCGACAAGGACATGTATTTCGATCCGATGGAAGACAAGGTCTACCGCCACCCGACGTTCTACCGGCTGCCCGATTCCGTGGACCACATGTGAGGCATGCGATGCAAGGCTCGATACAGGTCAGCGACAGCCCGACGATGCAGTACCTGCTGCGCATCGGCGACACGGTGCTCATCCTGGGCCAGCGCCTGGCCGAATGGTGCGGGCATGCGCCCGTGCTCGAAGAAGACATCGCCCTGGCGAACATGGCGCTCGACCTGATCGGCCAGGCGCGCGCAGTGCTGTCGCATGCCGGCGCGATCGAGGGGCGCGGCCACGACGAAGACCGGCTGGCCTTTTGGCGCGATGAGCGTGACTACCGCAATGTGACGCTGGTGGAGCTGCCTCGCGGCGATTTCGCGCTCACGGTGGTGCGCAATGCGATGGCGGCCACCTTCCTGCGGCTTCTGTGGGAAAGGCTGGCCGAATCGCGCGATGCGGAGCTGGCCGGCATCGCGGGCAAGGCCGTGAAGGAGGCGCGCTATCACCAGGAGCATGCGGCCGACTGGCTGGTCAGGCTCGGCGACGGAACCGCGGAATCGCGACGACGCACGCAGGACGCGCTGAACGAGCTGTGGGGCTTCACGGCGGAGCTGTTCGCGTCCGACGACGTGGACGAGGCGGCGCACGCGAGCGGACTCGGGCCGCGCTGGGGCGACCTGCACGAACCGTGGCTGGCCCAGATGACGGCGATCCTCGACGAGGCGGACCTGGTGCCGCCCGGCACGACGCCGTTCATGAGCACCGGCAAGCGCGGCGTGCACAGCGAGCACATGGGCTTCATCCTCGCGGAGATGCAGCACCTGCAGCGCAGCTATCCGGGAGGAGTATGGTGATTCCGATGCCGCACGACCACGGCAGGGCGCAGGCCGTCGGAGCATGAGCGCACGGCACGCGCATGGAGCGCGCTCGCCGATGTGCTCGACCCCGAGGTGCCCGCGCTGTCGGTGTGCGACCTGGGGATCGTGCGCGACGTCATCGATCATGGCGATTCGATCGAGGTGGTTCTCACGCCCACTTACTCGGGGTGCCCGGCCACCGAACTCATCGAGCGCAATGTGCTGTCTGCCCTCGATGCCGCGGGTCTCGCTCCTGCGCGGGCCACGCTGCGCCGCGCGCCGGCGTGGACGACCGACTGGATCAGCGAGGCCGGCCGCCAGAAGCTGCGCGCCTACGGCATCGCGCCGCCCGGTGCGGCTTCGCACGCTGTTCCGGGTGCCGTGCCGATCCGCTTCGTCGGACGCCGCCGCGACGACGCAGTGCCGTGCCCGCGGTGCGGCAGTGAACACACCGAGCGGTTGTCCGCCTTCGGCTCCACCGCCTGCAAGGCGTTGTACCGCTGCGTCGATTGCCGGGAACCTTTCGAGCACTTCAAGCCGATCTGAACCATGAGCGTCCTCTTCCACTCCCTGCGCGTGCGCAGCGTCCAGCCGGACACCCCCGAGGCAGTCATCGTGTCGTTCGAGGTGCCCGCGGACCTGCGCGAGGTGTTCGGCTTCACCCAGGGCCAGTACCTCACGCTGCGCCACCAGATCGACGGCCAGGACCTGCGCCGCTCATATTCCATCTGCGCCGGCATCGACGACGATGAATTGCGCGTGGGTGTGCGCAAGGTCCAGGGCGGCGTCTTCTCGCAGTGGATCAACGACCACCTGCAGCCCGGGGACACGATCCAGGTGATGGCGCCGCAGGGCCGCTTCTTCGTGCCGCTGCAGCCCGACGCCAGCCGCCACCACGTCGGCATCGCCGGCGGCAGCGGCATCACGCCCATCCTGTCGATCATGAAGACCGTGCTGGCCCGCGAGCCGCTCAGCCGCTTCACGCTCATCTACGGCAACCGGCGCCTGGCCTCCACGATGTTCAAGGAAGAGATCGAGGACCTGAAGAACCGCTACCTCACCCGCGTCGTGCTGCACCACGTGTTTTCCGACGAGCACACCGACGCGCCGATCAATTCCGGCCTGATGGACCGCGACAAGATCGGCCAGTTCCTGCGCACGCTGTTGCCGGCCGCCGACATCGATCATGCGTACATCTGCGGGCCCTTCCAGATGAACGACGAAGCGCAGGCTGCATTGCTCGAGGCCGGTGTTCCCGAGGAGCGCGTGCACATCGAGAGATTCGGCATCGCCCAGCAGGCGAGCGCACCGGTGGGCGCGGTCGTGCACGAGGCGCGGCCGGGCGACGCCGAGCTGGCCAGGGTCGTGATCGTGCGCGACGGACTGCGCCGCGAGATCGAGTTCCGCCGCGACCAGCCGAGCATTCTCGACTGCGCCTCGGCCGCCGGCCTGGAAGTGCCGTTCTCGTGCACGTCGGGCGTGTGCGGGACGTGCCGCTGCAAGGTGCTCGAAGGCGACGTGCGCATGGAGCGCAACTTCGCCCTCGACAAGCACGAGGTCGCCGCGGGCTTCGTGCTGGCCTGCCAGGCGCACCCGATGACGGAGCGCGTGGTGCTCTCCTTCGACGAGCGCTGAAACGGACGCATCGAATGGGCCGCGGCCGATCCGCAGGGTACGACGACCAACGCGAGATGATCCTCGAGCGCGCGGCGCAGCTGTTCGCGCGCCGCGGCTACCCGGCCACGTCGATGAACCAGGTGGCCGAGGCCTGCGGCTTGTCCAAGGCCACTCTGTACCACTACTACAAGGACAAGTACACGCTGCTCGTGAGCATCGCCGAAGGGCATGTGTCGCGCTTGCAGGCGATCGTGCAGGACGCGTTGTCGCGCACGCTGCCGCCCGAGGAGCAGATGCGGGCGCTGATCCGCAGTCTCGTCGAGGAGTACTCGGGCGCGCAGAGTGCGCATCGGGTGCTCACCGAGGATGTGAAGTTCCTCGACCCCGGCGACCGCCGCCGGGTGCTCGACAAGGAGCGCGAAGTGGTCGACGGGTTCGCCAAGGTGGTGGCCGCCTTGCGCCCGGACCTGCAACCCGCGGCATTGAGCAAGCCCCTCACGATGCTGCTGTTCGGCATGATCAACTGGATGTTCACCTGGATGCGCCCCGAAGGAAGCCTCGACTACGATGACATCGCGCCGGTTGTCGCCGACCTCTTCCTCGGCGGATTGCCCGCCGTGCGAACGCCGAAACGGCTGCCTGCGAGAGCGTCCGCCAAGCCGCCCGCCAAGCCGCCCGCCAAGCCGCCCGGCAAGTCGACGTCCAGGACGACCGCGAAGGCGACCGCCAAGGCGCCACTGGCCGCCGATTGAAGCGTGCCGGCGCACCCATTCAATTTCCTCACCATGAAACTGCAAGGAGACATTCGATGAAGCTCAAGACCGTGTTCGCCGCCATGCTCGCGGCCCTGGCGGCCGACCTGGCGTTGGCCGACGTGAACGTGGGCGTGACCGTGTCCGCGACGGGGCCCGCCGCCTCGCTGGGCATCCCGGAGAAGAACACCATTGCCCTGCTGCCCAAGACGATCGCAGGCCAGAAGATCAACTACATCGTCCTCGACGACGCCAGCGACACCACCAAGGCAGTGGAGAACGCGCGCAAGCTCATCATCGAGAACAAGGTCGACGTGATCCTCGGCTCGACGACCACGCCCAATTCGCTGGCGATGATCGACGTCGTCTCTGAGGCCAAGCTGCCGATGATCTCGATGGGGGCGTCCTCGCGCATCGTCGAGCCGCAGGATGCGAAGAAGCGCTGGATCTTCAAGACGCCGCAGAACGACATCATGATGTCCACGGCAATTGCCGACCACATGGCGCGCGCGGGCATCAAGTCGGTGGGCTTCATCGGCTTCTCCGATGCGTACGGCGAAGGCTGGTTCAACGAGTTCAAGAAGGCCGCGGCCGAGCACAAGCTCGACATCGTCAGCAGCGAGCGCTATGCCCGCACCGACACCTCGGTCACCGGGCAGATCCTCAAGCTGATGGCCACGCACCCCGACGCGGTGCTGATCGCCGCATCGGGCACGCCCGCGGCGCTCCCGCAGAAGACGCTCAAGGAGCGCGGCTATGCCGGCAAGATCTACCAGACGCACGGCGTCGCCAACGCCGACTTCCTGCGCGTGGGCGGCAAGGATGTGGAAGGCACCTTCCTGCCCGCGGGCCCGGTGCTGGTGGCCGATCAATTGCCCGACTCCAACCCGGTGAAGCGCTCGTCGATGGAATACGTGCATGCCTACGAGGCCGCGTACGGCAAGGGCACCGTCTCGACCTTCGGCGGCCATGCCTGGGATGCCGGGCGCCTGATGGCCTCGGCCGTGCCGGTCGCGCTCAAGACCGCTCAGCCCGGCACGCCCGAGTTCCGCGCCGCCTTGCGCGATGCGCTCGAGCAGGTCAAGGAAGTGGCCGGCGCACACGGCATCTTCACGATGTCGCCTTCCGACCATCTCGGGCTCGATCAGCGCGCACGTGTGATGGTGGAGATCGAGCACGGCACCTGGAAGGTCCAGCCCTGACGGCGCGAGCGAGCCGCCCGGGTGTGCCGTCGGCCGACGGCACACCCGACCCCTAGACGGAGACGACGACATGACAGCCACTCTTCAAAGCTACATCGGCGGCCGCTGGATCGGCTCGCAAGCCGCACAGCCCCTGCGCAGCGCCGTCAACGGCCGGCCCGTGGCCAACACGCATGCCGAGGCGATCGACTTCGCGCAGGCCGTGGAACATGCGCGTCGAGTGGGCGTGCCCGCGTTGCTCTCGATGGACTTCCAGGAGCGCGCGCAGCGCCTGAAGGCACTGGCCAAGTACCTCGTCGACCACAAGGAGGCGCTCTACGCGGTGTCGGCGCATACCGGCGCGACGCGCACCGACGGCTGGATCGACATCGAGGGCGGCAGCGGCACCTTGTTCGCCTACGCGAGCGTGGGCGCCAACGAATTGCCTTCGGGCAACCTCGTGCACGAAGGGCCGGCCATCGCGCTGGGCAAGAAGGGTGGCTTCGCCGGCACGCACATCCTCGTGCCTCGCGGAGGCCTGGCGGTGCATATCAACGCGTTCAACTTTCCGGTCTGGGGGCTGCTCGAGAAGTTCGCCCCGAGCTTTCTGGCGGGCGTGCCGTGCATCGGCAAGCCCGCGACGTCGACCAGCTACCTCACCGAGGCGGCCATGCGGCTCATCGTCGAGTCGGGCATCCTCCCCGAGGGCGCGCTGCAACTCGTGATCGGCGGCACCGGCGACCTGCTCGACCGCCTCGACGGGGCCGACGTCGTCACCTTCACCGGCTCGGCCGACACCGCCGCGAAGCTGCGCGTCCACCCGAACCTCGTGAAGCATTCGATCCCGTTCAATGCCGAGGCCGATTCGCTGAACTGCGCCGTCCTCGCACCCGACGTCCGCGCCGACGACGAGGAATTCGATCTCTTCGTGAAGGAGGTGGCGCGCGAGATGACGGTCAAGGCGGGGCAGAAGTGCACGGCCATCCGCCGCGCCATCGTGCCGCGCCGCCACATGGACGAAGTGGCCGCGCGACTGCGCGCGCGGCTCGCAAAGGTCGTGGTGGGCGACCCGGCGCGCGAGGACGTCCGCATGGGCGCGCTCGCCTCGCATGCGCAGGTGTCGGACGTGTCTTCGCGCGTGTCCGCCCTGATGAAGCAGGCCGAGCTCGTGTTCGGCGAACGCGACGGCTTCTCGCCCAAGGGGGAGGGCGTGGCCGAAGGCGCCTTCTTCGCGCCCACGCTGCTGCTCGCTCGGGACCCGCTGCATGACGACGCGGTGCACGACATCGAGGCTTTCGGTCCGGTCAGCACGCTGATGGCCTACGACGACCTCGACGAGGCGCTCGCGCTGGCCGCGCGCGGCAAGGGCAGCCTGGTCGGCACGCTGGTCACGCGCGACCCGGCCACGGCTGCGCGATTCGTTCCGGCCGCTGCCGCGCTGCACGGGCGCATCCTCGTGCTCGACCGGGAGGCGGCGGCCGAGTCGACCGGCCATGGATCTCCGCTGCCGTCGCTCAAGCACGGCGGTCCGGGGCGCGCTGGCGGCGGCGAGGAACTGGGCGGGGTGCGCGCCGTGAAGCACTACCTGCAGCGCGCCGCCGTGCAAGGCTCGCCCACGATGCTCGCGGCCGTGACGCGCGAGCATGTGCGCGGCGCAAAGGTCCGCGAATCGGACATCCATCCGTTCCGCAAGCACTTCGAGGATCTTCAGATCGGAGATTCGCTCCTGACGCATCGGCGTACGGTCGGCGAGGCCGACATCGTCGCCTTCGGCGGCATCTCGGGCGACTACTTCTACATGCACTTCGACGCGATCGCCGCCAAGGACACGCAGTTCGGCCAGCGCATCGCGCACGGTTACTTCGTGCTGTCCGCGGCAGCCGGCCTGTTCGTGTCGCCCGCACCCGGACCCGTCCTGGCCAACTACGGGCTCGACACGCTGCGGTTCGTGAAGCCGGTGGCCATCGGCGACACGATCCGCGCGCGGTTGACGGCCAAGCGCAAGATCGACCGCAACCGCAAGGACGCCAAGGGCGTCGGTCAGGGCGTCGTCGCATGGGATGTCGAAGTGACGAACCAGCACGAGGAGCTGGTGGCGAGCTACGACATCCTCACGCTGGTGGCCAAGCGAGCCTGAACCTGATGAGCGGCGGTTTCCGGAACGATCCGGACCGCTGCATTCATCAGTCCCACGCCGTTGTCCGGGAGGCGCAATGCCTTCTTGGCCCGTGCACGTGCCGAAAGGCGCAGGCTGTGCGGCAGCGGCAGCGGCATTCTGCTCGGGACGGAACGCGCCCTCGCGGCAATCGACGTTCTCGGATGAACTGAGTCAGCCATTCGCCCTGACGAAGGACGGCTTCGAGGCTGACCCTCGCTTCGGGGCCGCACGGATGGTTCATTCCGCGAGTGGGTTCCGGACAGCGGCTTTCGCCCGAGATCCGGATGTTGCGGCGTGCCCGCGGCGCGAGCACGGCGGTTCGGGAAAACCATTAATCAATCAACTTGATTTATTAAAGGCGACCACCCAGAATCATTGCATTCCCCCCCGCAAGCCAGGAGACACGCATGTCGCTCAAGTTCCCATTGGTGCTGTCCGCCGCCGCCGCCGTTGCCTTCGGCAGCGCCATGGCGGCCGAGGCGCCGGTCATCGGCCTGATCACCAAGACCGACACCAACCCGTTCTTCGTGAAGATGAAAGAAGGCGCCGAGCAGGCGGCCAAGGCCAAGGGAGCGAAGCTGCTCACCGGCGCGGGCAAGACCGACGGCGACAACGCCGGGCAAGTGACTGCCATGGAGAACATGATGGCCGCCGGCGCCAAGACCATCCTCATCACGCCGAGCGACTCCAAGGCCATCATCCCGGCCATCGAGAAGGCGCGTGCCAAGGGCGTGCTGGTGATTGCGCTGGACAGCCCCACCGACCCGGACAGCGCCACGGACGCGCTGTTCGCCACCAACAACTACAAGGCGGGCGAGCTCGTCGGCGAGTACGCGAAGGCCGCCTTCGCCGTCAACGGCAAGGCGCCCAGGATTGCCACGCTGGACCTGTTTCCGGGCCACCCGGTGGGCGCGCAGCGCCACAACGGCTTCCTCAAGGGCTTCGGCCTGAATGCGCCGGATGCCAAGAGCAACGACCTCGGAACCGCACCGCAAGTGGTCTGCATGGCCGACAGCTACGGCGATCAGGCCAAGGGCCAGACGGCCATGGAGAACTGCCTGCAGAAGAACCCGGACATCAACCTCGTCTACACGATCAACGAGCCCGCGGCGGCCGGCGCGTATCGGGCGCTGAAGCAGGTCGGCAAGGACAAGGGCGTGCTGATCGTCTCCATCGACGGCGGCTGCCAGGGCGTAAAGGATGTGGCGGCCGGCAAGATCGGCGCCACCTCGCAGCAGTACCCGCTGCGCATGGCGGCGCTCGGCGTGGAAGCAGGCGTCGAGTATGCGAAGACGGGCAAGAAGCCCAGCGGCTACACCGACACGGGCGTGACCCTGATCGCGCACAAGCCTCTGGCCGGCGTGCCGAGCAAGGACACCGGCGTGGGCACCGAACTGTGCTGGGGGAAGAAATGAAAGCTCGCGCGGCACAACCCGCGTCCCTGCGCCGGCACGCCTTTCACTGGCCCGCCTTCTCGCCATCCGCCATGCGCCTGCCCTTTCACATCTCGGCGGCCACGCTCGGCCCGCTCCTTGCACTGGTCGGGGCGTGTGTCTTCTTCGCCACCCAGAGCGACCGCTTCCTGACCGGCGGCAACCTGTCGCTGGTGCTGCAGCAGGTCATGGTGGTGGGCGTCATCGCCATCGGCCAGACACTGATCATCCTCACCGCCGGCATCGACCTGAGCTGCGGCATGGTGATGTCGCTCGGCGGCATCGTGATGACCAAGTTCGCGGTCGACCTGGGCCTGCCGCCGTGGCTGGCCATCGCTGCGGGGATGGCGGTCACGGCCGCGTTCGGCCTCGTCAACGGGCTGCTGGTGACGAAGGTTCGGCTGCCATCATTCATCGTGACGCTGGGGACGATGAACATCGCCTTCGCCATCACGCAGCTGTACTCGGGTTCGCAGACGGTGACGGACCTGCCCGATCCCCTGGTGGCGCTGGGCAACACCTTCGGCCTGGGCGGCACGCGCATCGGCTATGGCACGGTGCTCATGCTCGTGCTCTATGCGCTGGTGTGGTTCGCGCTGCGCGAGACGGCCGCCGGCCGCCACGTCTATGCCGTGGGCAACAACCGCGAAGCCACTCGCCTGACAGGCATCTCGCCTGATCGAGTGCTGCTCGGCGTGTATGTGGTCGCCGGGCTGTTCTACGGCGTGGCATCGCTGCTCTCGGTATCGCGCACCGGGGTGGGCGATCCGAATGCGGGCCAGACCGAGAACCTCGATGCGATCACGGCGGTCGTGCTGGGCGGCACCAGCCTCTTCGGCGGCCGAGGCTGGATCGTCGGCTCGCTGGTCGGCGCGCTGATCGTCGGCGTGTTCCGCAACGGCCTCACGCTGATGGGCGTGTCGTCGATCTACCAGATCCTCGTGACGGGCGTGCTCGTGATCCTGGCCGTCGCCACCGACCAGCTGTCGCATCGCACCGGCCGCTGACACCCCGCAGGAGAACGACTCATGAACACGAACACAACGGCCGTCGTCATGCAGGCGCGCGGCCTGGTCAAGCGCTACGGCCATGTCACCGCGCTGGACGGCGCCGACTTCGAGCTGCGCGCCGGCGAGATCCTGGCCGTCATCGGCGACAACGGCGCAGGCAAGTCCTCGCTGATCAAGGCGCTGTCGGGCGCGATCGTGCCCGACGAGGGCGAGATCCTGCTGGACGGCCGGTCGGTGCGCTTTCGCAGCCCGCAGGATGCGCGCCGCGCGGGCATCGAAACCGTCTACCAGGAACTGGCCGTCGCACCGGCGATGACGATCGCCGAGAACCTGTTTCTCGGCCGGGAGCTGCGTCGTCCGGGCTTCTTCGGGCGCTTCCTCGGGCTGCTCGACAAGCCGCGCATGCTCAGCGAAAGCGTGCGCCACATGAGCGACCTGCAGATCGGCATCCGCTCGATGTCGCAGCCGGTGGAGACGCTGTCGGGCGGCCAGCGACAGGGCGTGGCCGTGGCCCGCAGCGCAGCCTTCGCCAAGCACGTGGTCATCATGGACGAGCCCACCGCCGCGCTCGGCGTCAAGGAGGGCAACATGGTGCTCGACCTCATCCGCCGCGTGCGCGATCGCGGGCTGCCGGTGGTGCTCATCAGCCACAACATGCCGCACGTGTTCGAGGTGGCTGACCGCATCCACATCGCACGGCTGGGCAAGCGTGCCGCGGTGGTCGACCCGCGCAAGATCGGCATGAGCGAGACGGTGGCGGTGATGACCGGCGCACTTCGCCCCGAGGACATTCCGGCAGAATGCCTCGCCCATTGACCACGGCACGCGAGCTGTGTCGAACGGCCGGCCCTGGCCGGCACGGAGCCATCGCTTGAACCGCGACCCCGCCATGACCGATACCCCCTGGCAGTTGCGTCCGCGCGGATCGAGCCAGGGCGGCCTTCGCCAGTACAACGAGCGTGTGGTCCTGCAGGCCGTGCGACTGAGCGGGAGCCTGGCCGGCGCGGAGATCGCCAGGCAGACGCAGCTCACCGCGCAGACGGTCTCGCTCATCACCAAACGGCTGCTCGACGACGGACTGCTGCTCAAGGGAACGCCGCAGCGCGGCAAGGTGGGACAACCTTCGGTGCCGCTCACGCTGAATCCCGACGGGGCATTCGCAGTGGGCGTGAAGGTCGGTCGCCGCAGCATGGATGTGCTGCTCGTGGACTTCACCGGGGCCGTGCGCGAGCGGGCGTCGGTGGACTACCCCTATCCCGACCCCGATGTGCTGCGCACCGAGATCGGAGCGCGCCTGCGCGAACTGCGGCGCAAGCTGGGGCCCGCACGGCGCGATCTCGTGCAGGGCGTGGGTGTTGCCGCGCCGCTGGCGCTGGGCGGCTGGCAGCAACTGCTGGGCATGCCCGCCGAGGTGGCCGAGCGCTGGCGTCGCGCCGACCTGCGCGCCGACTTGGGCACGCTCACCGAATGGCCTGTCACGCTGCTCAAGGACACGGCTGCCGCCTGCGTGGCCGAACTGGTCGCCGGGCGCGGCCGCCACGTGAAGAGTTTCCTGTACGTCTTCGTCGACACTTTCATCGGCGGCGGCCTGGTCATCGACAGCCATCTGCGCAGCGGCGTGCACGGCAATGCAGGCGCCGTCGGCTCCATGCCGCTGGGCCTGCCGGCACGAGAGGCGGCCGACGCGCCGGCGCAGCTTCTCAGCGTGGCGTCGCTGCTGAACCTGGAGCGCCTGTATGCGGCGCAGGGCCTGACCGAGGCGGCAGCCGCGGATGCGCGCTCGATGCAGCCGCCCTGGCGCGCGCACACCGAGCGATGGCTCGTCGACGCGAGCACCGCCATCGCGCTGTCGATCAACAACGCCGCCTGCCTGCTCGACCTCGACGGCGTGATCATCGACGGCTCCTTCGACCGCGTCCTGCTCGACGCGCTGCTTGCCGCCACCGAACCCGCGCTCGACCGCTACAGCTGGGAAGGTGTGATGCGCCCGCAGCTGCTGGCCGGCACCATCGGGTCGGATGCGCGCGCGATCGGCGGGGCGCTGCTGCCGCTGTACGCCAATTTCGCGCCGGACCGCGACCTGTTCCTCAAGCTGGAGGCGTAGCGCCGCGGCCGCCGCAGTCGCCGCAGTCGCCGCGGGCCGGCCGACGCGGATCGCGCATCGCGTGAGGATTTGTGCTTGCGGCACCGCGTGAGCGTCCGTGCATCCGCGGCCCGGCGTATCCTGCGCCGATTGCACGACAGGAGAGCGGATGGCGCAGCCACAAGCGAACCGGGCACCGTATGGCCGCATGTCGCGGCGCCGTGCGCTGGTGCTGTCGTCCGCGGTGGCAGCCCAGGCGGTCCTGGCCCGGCCGTCGGCCGCGATGGCATGGGCGCAAAACGCACCCTCGGACTTCACCGGGCTGAACGGCACGCTGGTGCACTTCGCGGGCGTGGCCGAGGCGCGCGCGCTGCTGTCCTCGCGCGACGACTGGATGCGCGCCACCTCGTCCGTGCAGCGCGCCGCACTGATGGACCGCGCACCGCCCGTCTCGCTCGAAGATTTCGCGCGGTGGCAGGCCGCGGCCGTGCTGCCCTGGACGCCTGCGCTGGCTGACCGCTGGCGCCGCGCCCTGGCGCGCATCGCGGCCACCGTCAACCGGCTGGACCTGCCGCTGCCGCCCACGGTGATGCTCGTGCGCACCACCGGCCGCGAAAGCGCCGCCACGCCGCACACGCGCGGTGCGGCCATCGTGCTTCCGGAACGCATCGACGAGCAGGGTTTCAGCGACGCGGAGGTGCTCGCCCACGAGCTCTTCCATGTGATGTCGCGCCACGCGCCGGCGCTGTCGCAGCGCGTGTACGGCGTGCTCGGCTTCGAGCCCGTGGGCGAACTGCAGTGGCCCGCGGCGTGGGACGACCTGCGCATCGCCGACCAGGATGCGCCGCACCTGCGCCACGCCATGAAGCTCGATGTGCGCGGACGAACGCGCTGGCTGATGCCCGTGGTCGTGGCCTCGAAGCGCCGGCCCGACCTCCTGCGCGGCGAGACCATCGAGAACATGATGCAGACTCGTCTGCTGGAAGTGATGCCCGGCCATGCAGGCGCGGCCAGCCAGGCGGTGCTGGGGCCAGGCGGTCCGGTGTGGTTCGCCGTCGACGAGGTGCCGGGCTACGTCGAACGCCTGGGCGGCAACACCGACTACGTGCTCCATCCCGAGGAAACTGCCGCCGACAACTTCATGCTGCTGGTGTCGGGACGGCGGGTGCCGAACCCGGGTCTGCTGCAACGCATCGAGCGGGCGTTGCATGCCGGCAATGGGCCTGGCACGCGGCCTTCGAGCGGCGCGGTGTCCGCGCGCGGGCCACGTCCTTGATTCGCTGACTCAGCGGATCGGTCACCGTCACCGCTTCGAGCTCATCGCGCGCGCCGCTGCACCGATCGCGAGGGCTGGCGATAATCGGCGCCCTTTGCGCTGATCCACCGACTGCCCCTCATGGCGCTTGAGTCGCCCATCCCGAATGCATCCGCGAGCACCCTGGTGCGCGCGATGCCGCTCGTCTTCGTGCTCATCTGGAGCACCGGCTTCGTCGTGGCGCGCTTCGGCATGCCGCATTCGCCGCCGATGAAGTTCCTCGCCATGCGCTATGCACTCTCCGTGGGCGTCTTCGCCCTGTGGACGCGCCTGTCGGGCGCCCGCTGGCCGAAGGCGCCGCGGCAGTGGCTGCATCTTTCGGTCACGGGCATCCTGATGCACGGCGTCTACCTGGGCGGCGTGTGGGCGGCCGTCAAGCTCGGCATGGGCGCGGGCCTCACGGCGTTGCTGGTCGGCCTGCAGCCGGTGCTCACGGCCGTATGGCTCGCCGGGCGCGGCCACCGTGTGGGCGCCACCCAGTGGAGCGGGCTCGCCCTCGGGTTGGGCGGGCTGGTGCTCGTGGTCTGGGCCAAGCTCGGGCAGGGTGAGGTCGACGCACGCAACCTGGCCTGTGCGACGGTCGCGCTGCTGGGCATCACGGCCGGCACGCTCTACCAGAAGCGGCACCTGGCGCCGTGCGACGTGCGCAGCGCCAATCTCGTGCAGCTGGCGGCGGCCTTCATCGTCACGCTGCCGCTGGCACTGATGGAAACCGAGCCCATGCATTGGCTGGACGCCGGGCACCGCCTCAATGCGGAGCTGGTCGGTGCCATGGGCTGGTCGGTGCTCGGCCTCACGCTGGGCGGCAGCTCGCTGCTTTACCTGCTGATCCAGCGCGGGGCGGCCACCTCGGTGGCGAGCCTGTTCTACCTGGTGCCGCCCGCCACGGCCGTCCTGGCCTGGGCGCTGTTCGGGGAGCGCATCACGGTGCTCACGCTGGCAGGCACCGCGCTGACCGCGGCCGGGGTGGCAATCGTCGTGCGGCGCCGCGCTCCAAGCGCGCCTGAGCGCCCTGGTAGGGCGTCGTGGCGGCGCGCTTCCGACGCTGCCCGCTCGGCGTCCTGTCAATCGAGGGGTTGCCTCTCTCGCCGCCTTGACGGAGACTGCCCGCCGCCCGGCGTTCACACGCTGCGCACTTCGGCCGTCGACACTGTCCTTGGGGAATTGCATGCTTCGTCGCCTCCATCGCGCCTTGGCGCTCGCCATCGTCGCGTGCCTGCCAGCATGGCAATGCGCGTCCTTCGCACAAGATGCCTCGCCCGCGACAGACGACCCCCAGGCGGCGCACGTGCCGGTCACCGAGTTCCACGTGAACGGCAACACCCTGCTGCCGGCCGACCAGATCCAGGCGGCCCTCGTGCCCTTTCGAGGGGACCGCACGATGTCCGACCTTCGGCAGGCCGCGCGGGTGGTTCAGGACCTGTACGCGCAGGCCGGCTACGGCGGGGTCGTCGCCTACCTGCCGCCGCAGCAGCTGAACAACGGGCTCGTGCAGATCGACGTGATCGAGGGACACCTGGCGCAGGTGCGCATCGCCGGCAACCGCCAGTTCGACGACGCCAGCATCCGCGCCAGCCTGCCGGCATTGGTCTTAGGCCAGACGCCTCGCATTCGCGAGCTCGACACGCAGATCGAGCTGGCCAACGAGAACCCGGCGCGGCAGACCCGCGTCCTGCTGCAGCCGGGCGTCAAGCCCGGCGAGGTCGAGGCGCGCGTGAGCGTGCGCGAGGAGCCGGTGCAGCGCTGGACCCTGGGCCTGGATACCACCGGCAACACGCACACCGGCCGGGCGCGCGCCAGCGTCGGATGGCGCGATGCCAACCTGAGCGGGCGCGACGACGTGGCCTCGGTGCAATGGCAGACCGCGCCGGCCAATCCCTCGCGCGTGAACGTGCTGGCCGGCGGGTACCACCTGCCGATGTACGCCCGCTCGCTCGTGCTCGACGCCTACGCCGCCTATTCGGACGTCGACAACGGCACTGCCACCACGCCCGTGGGCGACCTGCAGTTCAACGGCCGCGGCCGTGCGCTGGGCATGCGGCTGGGTCGTCCGCTGGCGGCCTTCGACGGCGTGACGCAGCGGCTGTTCGCGGGGCTGGACTATCGCGCCTACCTGAACCAGTGCAGCATCACCGGCCTTCCCGCCGGCGCCTGCGGCACCGCGGGCGAGAGCGTGGCGGTGCAGCCGCTGGCGCTGGAGTACCTGCTGCGAAGCGGCGGCACGCGGCGCTGGCTGTTCTCGGTGGGCGTGCAGCACAACCTGCAGCTCGGCGGCGGCCTGTCCGACAGCGACCACTTCGCCGCGGTGCGACCCGGCGCGAACCCGCACTACACGGTGCTGCGCCTGAACGGCTCGCTCGTGTCGCCCCTGGGCGATGCGCTGGAATTGAACCTGCGCGGGGCCGGCCAATGGACCTCCAATGCCCTCGTGCCCGGGGAGCAGTTCGGGGTGGGTGGCATGGCTTCGGTGCGCGGCTACGAGGAGCGCGAACTGACCGGCGACCGCGGCGCCTTCCTGTCCATCGAGGCCGCCGGCCCGCCATGGTCGCTGCCGCGCGCGCTCGGACAGTGGAATGCCCTGGCCTTCGTCGACGGCGGCTGGGTGTCGAACCGGCTTGGCACGCCGTGCCAAGGCACGGACACGAACTGCCGGATCACCGGCGCCGGCGTCGGCGCGCGGCTGTCGGCCGGCAACCTGCAGGCGCGGCTGGACATCGCCTCCGCGCTCGACACCGGGCCGCAGACCGAGCGCGGCCATGCCCGTGCCCACGCGTCGGTCACGTACAGCTTCTGAAGGCGGTCCCATGCGCGCACGAGAGGTTTCCATGCATCAGTCGTCCCGTTTCCAAGGCCGCCGCGTCTGCGGCATCCGCGCCCCCGGTGCACTCACGCCGCTGGCGATCGCCGCGTCCGCCGCGTGCGCCTTCATCGCCTTCGCGCCGACCGTCGCCGCACAAGGCTTGCCCGGCGGCCTGAACGTGCAGCAGGGTCAGGCGAGCGTGAACACCGTGGGCAATGCCATGACGGTCACGAACTCGTCCGGCGCCATCCTCAACTGGCAGTCGTTCTCCATCGGTGCGGGCAATTCGGTGCGATTCCAGCAGCCGGACGTGTCGAGCAAGGTGCTCAACCGCGTGACCGGCACTGATCCCTCCAGCATCCTCGGCAGCCTCAACAGCAATGGCAGCGTGTGGCTCCTGAACCCGAACGGCGTGCTGTTCGGCAGCGGTGCGCGCGTCGACGTGGCGGGCCTGGTGGCCTCCACGCTGTCGCTGCCCGACGCCGACTGGCTTGCCGGCCGCTACGGGTTCACGGCGATGCCCGGCGCGGCAGGCGATGTCGTCAACGACGGGCAGATCCGAACGCCACTGGGTGGCCGTGTGCTGCTGCTGTCGTCCAACGGCGTGAGCAACGACGGCCTCATCGATGCGCCGGGCGGGCAGGTCATGCTGGCTGCGGGGCAGCGCATCGACGTGGTCGACACCGGCACCCCGAACCTCGTGCTGCAGGTCACCGCGCCGCAGGGGAAGGCGCTCAATCTCGGCACGCTCAGCGCATCGGGCGGACGCATCGACGTGCAGGCCGGGATCGTCAACCAGCAGGGCATCGTGAGCGCCGACACGATGGAGCAGGGCGCGCACGGCGAAGTCGTGCTGCGCGGCGGCGAGTCGGTGAGCCTCGATGCGGGCAGCGTCACCTCGGCGCGCGGGCCGTCGGGCGGCCAGGTCGTGGTCGATTCGGGTGCCGGCGACAACCTCGTGGCGGGCACGGTGGACGCCTCGGGCAGCGCGGGAACGGGAGGACAGGTGCGACTGCTCGGCCACCACGTCGGCCTGCTCGACGGCGCGCGGGTCGATGCGAGCGGCACGCTCGGCGGCGGCGAGGCACTGGTAGGCGGCGGCGCGCGCGGTCTGGACCCGACGGTGCCCAATGCGCAGGCCACCTTCCTCGCACCCGGCGCCACGATCGCCGCCGATGCGCTCGACCGCGGCGACGGCGGGCACATCGTGCTGTGGGGCAACGACGCGACGCGCGCCTACGGCACGCTGACCGCCCGCGGCGGCGCGGCCTCCGGCAATGGAGGGACCATCGAGACTTCGGGCGGGTGGCTCGATGCACGGCCGGCCTTGGTCAGCACCGCGGCACCGCATGGCCTGGCCGGCGAATGGCTGCTCGACCCGAACGACATCCTGATCGGCGCCAACTCGCTCGACACCAACATCACCGGCAATCCCGACTTCACGACCACCACCGACGCCGCCGAGATCAGTCCGAGCACCATCGCACAGGCATTGGACAGTGGTACGAACGTCACGATCACGACCGGCAGCGCCGCCCCCAACAGCCAGGCCGGCGACATCACCGTGGCGGCCGCGATCACCATCGCACCGCAGTCGCCGGTGAGCCTCACGCTCAACGCGCAGCGCGACATCGTCCTGCAGAACTCCACCATCACGAGCGTCGCCAGCGGCGGCGCGCCGATGTCGGTGCATCTGAACGCCGGGCTCGGCGGCACCGGCACCGTGAATGCGAGCGGCACCACCATCGATACCAATGGCGGCGACTTCACCATCTCGGCGCCGTCGCTCGTGATGTCCGGCGGCTCGTTCTTCACCGCCGGCGCGGGGCAGATGACGGTCAACGCCGATCAGATCCAGATCGAGATCGAGTCGGTGCTCAGCGCCGGCGCCCCCGGCACGTCGATTCTCGTGCAAGGGCTCTCCACGCCGTTCGTGACCGCATTCGACGACGGCGGCTTCTCGCCGTTCAGCGTGAGCGGCGGGCGCTGGCTGCTGTATGCCGCCTCTCCTTCGGTCACGGCCACCGCCGGGCTCGACTATTTCTTCTCGAACTACGGCAACCTCGCACCGGGGGCGCTGCCCGACGCGGTAGACAACGGCATCGTCTACGGCGTGACACCCACGCTCAGCCTGACCGGCACCGCGTCAAAGACCTACGACCAGACGACGGCGATCTCGCTGGGGTCCGCTGGCCTGGCCATCTCGGGTGGCCAGATCAACGGAGACGTCGTTACCCTGTCGACCGATCCAGTTGTGCTGACCGGCAATTTCCCGGATGCCAACGCAGGCATCGGCAAGACGGTCACGCTCAACTCGGCCGCCGTGTCCGCGATCGACACGAACGGCTATCCCGTCTACGGCTACCAGGCCACCCTGCCGGGCGACATCCTCGCGCGAGCGCTGAGCGCCGCGGCCACCGTGGCCGACAAGACCTATGACGGCACCGTGGCGGCCACCGTCAGCGGCTGGAACGTATTGGGCGTGCTCACCGGGGACACCGTCAACGTGGCCGCGAACTCCGCGCAGTTCTCTGACAAGAACGTGGGCACGGGCAAGAGCGTGTCTGTGGGTGCCACGCTGACGGGCGCCGACGCCGGCAACTACAGCCTGTCATCGGTGACAGCGGGCACGGCCAGCATCACGCCCGCCTTGCTGACCGCGTCGGCGACCGTGCCGGACAAGGTCTACGACGGCACGGCGACGGCCAGCATCGGCGCCTGGTCCCTCTCGGGCGTGGTGCCCGGAGAGACCGTCAACGTCGTGCCGGGGTCGGCGCTGTTCTCCGATCCGAACGTCGGCAGCGGCAAGGCCGTGTCGGTGGGGGCGACGCTCGGCGGCGTCGATTCCGGCAACTACAGCCTCTCTCTGGTCACCGCGAACAGCGCCGCCATCACGCCGGCCACGCTGACCTATGTCGCGCAACCGGTGTCGACCACGGCCGGCTTCCCGCTGCCGCCGCTGAGCGGCACCGTGACGGGCTTCGTCGGCAGCGAGAACCTGTCCACGTCCACGTCCGGCAACCTCGTGTTCACGACGACGGCATCGACGCCGCCTGCGCCCGGCACGTATGCGATCGACGGCGGCGGCCTGAGCGCGACGAACTATGTGTTCGCGCAGGATGCGGGCAATGCGAGCGCTCTTATCGTCGCGCCGCTGCCGATCGACACGCAGACACCTATCGCTCCGACCGTACTGCTGGGCAGCGCCATCCATACGGTGCTGCCGCCACCGCCGCCGCCTCCGCCGGGGCCGCCGCCCGCGCTGGATACGACGCAGGGCATGCAGCCCGATCCCCAGACAGGGACGCCAGGCTTCGAGGCCCTGCCGCTGGCCGAGATGCGGCGCGACAAGATCGCGCAGGTGCTCGATGCGCGCGAGCAGTACAAGCAGTCCGTGCTGGCCAACGGGATCGCGCTGCTCGAACGCGATCCCGGGCTTGCCGATCTGCCTGCATGCCAGACGGCGAAACAGGTGGAGACCGGCACCTGCCTCATCACCGATGCGCTCAAGCAGGAGCTGCAGGGCGCCGAACCGGGCTCGACCCAAGCCGCGGTGACGCCGTCTTCCGCTCCTGCGGCTGCGCCGGTCGCAACGCCCGCGCCGCAGCCTGGGGCACCGTCCTCCGCGTCCGCCGCCGTCGCTGCGGCACCCGCGGCGCCGCCCAGGCCGGCCGCTGCTGCGCCGGCGCCCGCACCGGCCCCGGCTGCTGCTGCTGCTCCGGTCCAGGCCGCGGCCGCCACCGCGCTGCTGCCTGTCGCCCGGCCTGTGAAGGCGGCGGCCCTGCCCGAGATCCGGCGCAAGATCGCGCTCGTGATCGGGATCGACCGCTACCAGGATCGACGCATTCCGCAGCTGGGCAATGCAGTGGGCGATGCCCGCGCCATCGGCAAGACCTTCGAGAACGCACTCGGCTACGACACCATCGTTCTCGAGAACGCCGACAAGCAGCGCATCGTCGCGACGCTGAACCGCCTCGCGATCACCTTGCATCCACGCGATTCGGTCGTCGTGTACTACGCAGGCCACGGCACGCTCGTGCCCGGCTCGGGGCTCGGCTACTGGCAATCCGCCAATGCCGATCCGGACGATCCGCGGACGTGGATCTCCAATTCCGACATCGGCAAGCTGCTCGCGCAGTTCGGGGCGTCACAGGTCGCCCTCATCTCCGACAGCTGCTACTCCGGATCGCTCGTCTCCGGCGAGCGCATCGGGCCGTCGGTTGCTCCCCTGGACCCGTCTCGCGTGCTGAGTGAACACGCGGCCGTGGCGATGTCCTCGGGCGGCAATGAGCCGGTGGCCGACGAAGGCAAGCAGGGGCACTCGCCGTTTGCCTGGAGCCTCATGCAGTCGCTTGACCAGCTCACGAAATGGCAGCCGGGCGGCAATGTCTTCGAGCGGGTGCGTTTCGCGGTGGCGAAGCAGTTGCCGCAGCGGCCCCAGTACGGCGCCGCGCCGTTCAGCGCCCACGTGCCCGGCACCGACTATCTCTTCGAGCACCGGGAGCTGGGCGTCAGCGGCCCGGCACCCAGGTAGCCACCGGGCCTCTCGGATTCGCTGCCTCAGTTGCGCAGGGTGACGATCGTCACCCTGCGGTTTTCCGGCGAATCGGGATTCGCTGTATCGAGCAGTTCGGTCGATCCCTTGCCGACTGCGCTCAGCCGCTCGGGCAGGACCCCCTGGTGCTTCACCAGGTAGTCGATGACCGACTCCGCACGGTCCTTGGACAGCGCGAGGTTGTGCTCGTCGCTGCCACGGGGGTCGGCATGGCCCTCGACACGGAAGGAAAGTCCGGCGAGCTGGTCCGACTGCAGGGCCTTGGCGACCGTGTCGAGCGCGTGGGTGGCCTGCGGCGTGAGCTCGGCCGAGTCGGTCGTGAACGTGATGAGCAGCGAGGCACGGCCGGGACCGGCCTTGACGGGGCGCGTGCCGGCCGCACCGGGGGCCGCTGGCCGGAACCCGCGGGTGCGCCCCTCGGCGTTGTCGGACGGCCGGGCGATCGACAGCGCGTCGATCAGTGCAGACTCGGTGACTTGTGAATCCTTGAGAACGGGCCCTTCGGCTCGCGCAAGGCCGGGCAGGGCGGCGGCCAGGGCCAGCGAAAGATACAGCCCGAAGGTCTTGGACGGCATGAGGATCTCCTTGCGAGGCAATTCGCGCATTGTCGGGCCAGAAACCTGCCGGAGCCAGCCATGCAGACGAGGGGGGCGTCGAGGCAAACGGTGCCTGCTGTGCGGTCTGCCGCCCGGTTTCTGTTGAAATGGCTTTCTCGGGCATTCAATGGAGCATCGATGCGCAAGATCCACGGCGGGCGGGTCACGCCGGAGGCGATGTTCGTCCCGCACCCGCCCAACGACGTCTGGGACCTGCTCATCAAGGCCACGATCCTGGCGAGCCTGGCGGGTCTCGTGTGGTTCAGCTTCGAGGCGGCCATCTTCTCGCCCATTCTGAGGATCGCACATCGCAACGGGTGGGCGGCGTTGCTTGTCAAGCCGAGCGTGGTGTGGTTCTGCATGGGGGCGTGCCTGCTGCTGTTTCGCACCCTGCTATGGTTCGGCTACCGGCCGGGGGTGCCTGCGGACATGGCCGCAGCGCCCACGATGTCGGTGGTGATTCCGGCGTACAACGAAGGTGCGATGGTCGGGCAGTCGATCGACTCGGTGGCGGCGGCCCGATATCCGCGTGATCGGCTCCAGATCATCGTCGTCGACGACGGCAGCACCGACGACACATGGGTCCACATCCAGCGCGCCGTGGCGCGGCACGGCACGCGCGTGCAGGCCCTGCGGATGGAGCGCAACCGCGGCAAACGCGAGGCGCTCGGCGCTGGCTTCAGGCGCAGCTCCGGCGACCTGATCGTCTCGGTCGACTCCGACAGCGTCGTCGAGCCCGAAGCGCTGCTCGCGCTCGCCGGGCCATTTGCCAACCCGCGAGTGGGCGTGGTGGCGGGCCGGGTACTGGTCTTCAATCGCGGCGAAGGGATCATCCCGCGCATGCTTCATGTGCGGTTCGTGCTGGCCTTCGATTTCCTGCGCGCCTACCAGTCCACCTTCGGCACCGTCTACTGCAGCCCCGGCGCTCTGTCGGCATATCGGGCCAGCGCGGTGCGCAGTGTGCTCGACGCTTGGCTGAACCAGCGCTTCCTGGGTGCGAGGGCCACCTACGGCGAGGATCGCGCGCTGACCAACGACATCATGCGCCTGGGCTACGACAGCGTATATCAGCGAAGCGCATCGGTGCTGACACTCGTGCCCACCACGTACCGCAAGCTGTGCCTGATGTTCCTGCGCTGGGAGCGCAGTTTCGTGCGCGAGGAGATGCGCTTTGCATGCATTGTCTGGGGGCGCCCGTTGCGCGCGCGCTTGTTCGCGCTGATCGACATGACGATCACGAATCTGCGCTATCCGGCACTGTATGCGTCGTTGGCATTCCTTGCCTTCGCGGTCGTCGAGGATCCGCTGGCCTTGCCGCGCATGGCACTGGCCATGGGCGGCGTGTCGCTGCTGTACTCCTTGTATTTCCTGCGCAGCGAACGATCGTTCGAGATGGTCTACGGGGTCGTGTTCGCGTTCTTCTCGTTCTTCTTCCTGTCTTGGATCCCGGCGTACGCATTCGCGACCGTGCGACGCAGCGGCTGGCTCACGCGCTAGCCCATGCACCCGCCCCATGCAGCAGCCCCATGCACCCGCCCCATGCACCGGCCCCATGCGGCGGAGGGTCTGGGCGCGTTACGCCGGTTGGCCTGCGCGAGCGCTTCCGCAAGGTGCCGCAGTGCCGCAGTGCCGCAGTGCCGCACAATGACTCTGGCGCCGCCACGTCGGCAGGGCGCGGCAACCCTCTCCCAAGAGGATGCAAGAGGATGCGATGAGCAATATCTACGAACAAGGGCTGGACCGGAACGCGGCGAATTTCGCGGCCCTGTCGCCGGTGAGCTTTGTCGAGCGAAGCGCCGAGATCTACAGCGACCTGCCGGCGGTGATCCATGGCGCGCGCCGCCTGACGTGGGCCCAGGTGCGCGAACGCGCGGCCAGGCTCGCTGCGGCGTTGCGGGCGGCCGGTGTCGGACGCGGCAGCACGGTCAGCGTGATGCTTCCCAATACGCCCGAGATGGTCGAGGCGCATTACGCCGTGCCTGCGCTGAACGCGGTGCTCAACACGCTGAACACCCGTCTCGATGCGGCGCTGCTCGCGTGGCAGATGAACCATTGCGAAGCCGTGGTCGTGATCACCGACCGCGAGTTCGCCCCCACCATGGGGCCGGCATTGCGCGAACTGCGCGAACGCCATGGGCGAGTGCCGATCGTCATCGACGTGTGCGACAGCGAGTACACCGGCCCCGGCGATCGCCTCGGCGAACACGAGTACGAGGCGCTGCTGCGCGCGCACGAACCGCTGCCCGCCCTCGACGGGCCGCGCGACGAATGGGACGCGATCGCCGTTTCGTACACCTCGGGCACCACCGGCGACCCCAAGGGCGTGGTCACGCATCATCGCGGCGCCTATCTCAATGCCGTGTGCAACGCGGCGACCTGGACCATGCCCCAGTTTCCGGTGTACCTGTGGACGCTGCCGATGTTCCACTGCAACGGCTGGTGCTTTCCCTGGACGGTGGCCATGCTCGGCGGCACGCACGTGTGCCTGCGGCGGGTGGAGGCGGGCGCGATCTTCGCGGCGATCCGCGAACACCGCGCAAATCACTTCTGCGCCGCACCCATCGTGCACAACATGCTCATTGCCGCACCCGCGACGCTGCGCGAGGGAATCGACCACCCAGTGCGCGCCATGGTCGCCGGCGCCGCCCCGCCGGCGTCGATGATCGAAGGCATGGCGCGGCTGGGCTTCGACCTCACGCACGTCTACGGCCTTACCGAGGTCTACGGCCCGGCGGCCGTGGCGGTGAAGCGGCCGGACTGGTCGGCACTGCCGATTGGCGAGCAGGCTCGACTGAATGGCCGCCAGGGCGTGCGCTACATGCTGCAGGAGGGCATGGACGTGCTCGATCCCGAGACGATGGCGCCGGTCCCCGCCGACGGGCAGACCATCGGCGAGATCATGTTCCGCGGCAACATCGCGATGAAGGGCTACCTGAAGAACCCGGCGGCGACGCAGGCCGCCTTTGCCGGCGGATGGTTCCACACCGGCGACCTCGCGGTCATGGAGAGCGACCGCTATGCCAAGATTCGTGACCGCAGCAAGGACGTGATCATCTCCGGCGGCGAGAACATCAGCTCCATCGAGGTCGAGGATGCGCTGTACAGGCATCCGGCCGTGCTCTCATGCGCCGTGGTGGCCAGGCCCGATCCGAAATGGGGAGAGACCCCGGTGGCCTATGTCGAACTGCGGCCGGACGTCGCGGCCAGCGCTGACGAACTGCAGGCGCATTGCCGCGCGCTGCTCGCCGGGTACAAGGTGCCGCGCGAGGTGCGCTTCGAGCCCATTCCGAAGACTTCCACCGGAAAGATCCAGAAGTTCCTGCTGCGCGAGCGGGCGAAGTCGTCGTCCGCCATCGAATGAGGAGTCCATCATGTCCGCCGAATCCGAACCTCTCGTGCTGCACACGCGCGACCCGCGCGGCGTCGTCACGCTGACCCTGAACCGGCCGCAGGCCTTCAATGCGCTGTCCGAAGACATGCTCGAGGCGCTGCAGGCCCGGCTGAAGGCGATCGAGCAGGACGATCAGGCGCGGGTCGTGGTCCTGGCCGCGGCAGGCAAGGCCTTCTGCGCGGGACACGACCTGAAGGAAATGCGGGCGGCGCCCTCGCTCGACTACTACAGCATGCTGTTCGCGAACTGCAGCCGCGTGATGCTCGCGGTGCAGCGGTTGCCGGTGCCGGTGATCGCGCGCGTGCACGGCATCGCCACGGCCGCGGGCTGCCAGCTGGTCGCGATGTGCGATCTGGCCGTTGCAGCGTCCACGGCGCGCTTTGCGGTCAGCGGCGTCAACCTCGGCTTGTTCTGCTCCACGCCGAGCGTGGCACTGTCGCGCAATGTCTCGCGCAAGGCCGCCTTCGAGATGCTCGTCACGGGCGAGTTCATCGACGCCGAACTCGCCCGCGAACGCGGCCTGGTGAACCGGGTCGCCGCGCCCGAGCGGCTCGACGCGGAGATCGAATCGCTCGTCGCCAGCGTCGTGGCCAAGCCGCGCGTGGCCGTCGCGATGGGCAAGCAGCTCTTCTATCGCCAGCTCGAGAAAGGCATCGCCGCGGCCTACGACGACGCCTGCCAGACGATGGCCTGCAACATGATGGACGACTCGGCGCTCGAGGGCGTGCAGGCGTTCATCGACAAGCGCGCGCCGAACTGGCCGGCCGCCTGAGACGGTCGCAGTCCACTGCGGCGTGAGGGGGGCGCAGAGGCGCCCGCCGCTCGGGCTCAGCCGAGCAGCAGGTTCACCAGCCGCCGATCGAACAGCGCCAGGTCGAACTTGCCGGACGCCACGTCAAGCGGCGCCCCGCGGCCGTTCATGCGCTCCATCAGGTCCCACCAGGCCAGGGCCTCCAGTTCGCCGTCGCGCTCGGGCACGGCGTAGACCAGCGGCGAGCCGGATTCCCACTGGATGATGGCGGGCGACAGCAGGTGCATCGGCGCGGCCGCGAGCGAGCCCATCAGCACCACCGCATCTCCGCGGGCCGCCTCCAGCGCGATGGTGAGCGCCGTGGACGCAGGCGCATCGTCGGGCAATGACACCGACCAGAATCCCGGAATCTCCCCCCACCAGCTCAACACCTGCCGGGTCGGCTCGTCGCTTCCGGCATGCACGATGACCACTTCCCACGGGTAGCCGCATTCGGTGAGGGTGTCGCTCAGTTCGGGCAGGCGCGCGCTCAGGCAGGCACTGCCGTCCGCGCTCAGGATGGCACAGGTGACCTTGCGCAGCGAACCCGAGAGCTGGCTCCAGCCCGACACATGCGCCCAGGAGGGGTCGTTGGGCACGTCGCAGTCGGCCAGGCCACCTCGCCGCACGCTCGGATCGTCTTGGTTTGCGGTCATGCCGCGGTTTGTCTCCATTGCCGATGTCATCGTTTCCCCACGAATTCTCGGTAAAGCACCTTTAGCGAGACTTAAGACGCGGGACGCTTGAATGGGGACCTTGCCTACTTCTGAAAATGTTTCATGATGTGTACATCTGTTGGGGAGATGGGAAGTGGGGGAAGCGACCGTTCCGGTCGCGACGGAAACACATGCGCGTTCTCGTTGTAGAGGATGATGAACTTTTCGGGTCGGCGGTTCACAAGGCCCTGACACGCTCGGGGTATGCAGTGGACTGGGTCCGAAGGGGCCGTGACCTCGTCCTGGCCATGCAGACCCATCGGTACGACTGTGTCGTGCTGGACCTGGGGCTGCCGGATCTGAACGGGGAAAGCCTCGTGTCGGTCGTGCGGACCCATGATCCGGGCATTCCGGTGGTGGTGGCGACCGCGCGTGGCGGCGTGCAGGATCGCATCCGCCTGCTCGACGTGGGCGCCGACGACTACATGGTCAAGCCGGTGGACCTCGACGAACTCAACGCGCGGCTTCGTGCGGTGTCTCGCCGCTTTGCGCCCCAGCAGGGCACCGAAGGCGAGCTGGCGCATGGGCCGCTGCGCATGTACCCCTCGCACCAGAGCGCCACCTGGAACGGCACTGCGGTGCCGCTCACGAAGAAGGAGTATTGGCTGCTCGAGACCTTCGTGCGCAAGAAGAGCCAGGTGCTCAGCCGCTCCCAGCTCGAGGAGGCCTTGTACGGCTGGGGAGAGGAGGTGGGCAGCAATGCGGTGGAGGTCTACGTCCACTACTTGCGGCGAAAGTTCCGGCCGCAGCTGGTATTGACGGTGCGCGGCATCGGATACCGGCTCGGCCCCGAGGACTCGCTGCACTAGGCAGGCGAGCGGCGGCGCGGCACCGTGACACGACCGCGCATCAGAATGTCCCCAGCACCTTCACGCCTTCCGATGCCTTGCCCTTGATGTAGCCGACGGCACCGGCATGCGATCGCACGAAGGCCAGCACTTCGGCGTCGCTGCCCTTGACGGCCGGTGCGGCCAGGCCATCGCGGAATGTCTTCTTTGTCCAGCGCGCCGCATATTTGCGCTCATCCGTCTGCAGGACGTCCGACAGGAATTCCGCCTGCACGGCGCTGTTGTCCACCGGCACGAGGCGCAGCCGGCCGTCGAACTGCCTTTCGCCCAGATAGATGTCGCGGATGTCATCGCCGCTTACATCCACGGAAGGGTGCGCGATGATCTCGCCGGCCGCCGCGCTGCCGTGAAAGACGGCAAGGGCCAGCACATACCGGAGAAACAGCTTCGAGCAAGCCATCTCAGAAGGCGATCGAGTACTGGAAGCTCGCGCGCCGGTAGGCTGACCGGGGCCGTGGCACCGACAGGCCGTTGCCATCAACCAGCGTGGCGGCGTCCTCGCGGGTGGTGCTGAGCTCGATCTTGAACGACGCGCGGGGATCGACCGCGTAGCGCGCACCGATCGCCAATCGCCTGTACGAAGCACCGTCGAGCAGGCTGCGGAAGTAGAGGTCGTCGGGGTCCAGCGACGCTCGCTCGATGCGTGCGAAGGGGGTCAGCAGGCCGAACGTGCGCCCGGCCTGCGCGAACCAGGCACTGCTCCGGTTCGGCATGCCCGACGCCACGTCGCGATTGTTGAAGCGGTAGTACTCCCCGATCGCTTCCCAGTCCGAATCCTCGTAGCCGAAATAGCCGCCGAAGGCGCGCAGCTTGGTGGAGCCCAGAAGCGCACCGGATTCGTCCAGCGTATTGACCGTCGAACCGAAGGCATGCACGCCCACCGTCCAGCCCGTGTAGCCTGCCGGCTGGACGCCCACGTTGATGCCGACCAGCTTGTTGTTGGTGTCGTCGGTGAAGGGGTTGAAGTCGAGTTCGCGGTGCCGGATGCTCGCCCCGTTGCCGACATAGGCGTCGTATTCGAGGCGGCCGCTCCCGAGCGGCGCCTTGCCGCTGGCCCACACGCCCACGGTGTGTGCCGCGATCAGACCACCCGTGTCCTCGAACTCGATGAAGCGCGGCCTCGAGATCGACGTCTGCAGGTTCGCGCCGTGGTGGAACCATGTGTTCCACAACCCGAAGGGCGTGTGGAAGCGGCCGGCCCAGACCGTGAGCGCATTGTTCAGGGCATAGCCGAGCTGCATGCGCTCCATGTCGATGACGCCTTCCCCATCGGGCTCGTACTCGACCGTCAGTTCGAACAGCGACTTGACGCGATCGAATTGCGGCGTGAGGTAGATGTCGAGCGTGCCGCCGCCGAATCCGCGCAGGCGTTGCGGGTCCTCGTGGGTCGACCAGGCGGCCTTCGCGTCGGCGAAGCCGTGCAGCGGAATGCCTGTGTCGTGGCTTTGCCGGCTCAAGCCCTGGTAGATCTGGTCGACGCTTTCCTGCAGGTTCGCGATGGCCTCGGCCTGCTCCGCGGTCGACGCGCCTGCGGATGGGGACGCGGCGGAGGCCGGTGCAGCCGCACTCGTGGCTGCCGCGGCAACCGGCGGCATGGCCGCGTTCGCGGATACCGCCGCCTGGAGCGGCGGCGCCGCCCGTTCGCGCTCCAGTTCGTTCACGCGCTCGGTCAACGCTCGCACCGTCTGCAGGCTCTGCTCGAGCCGCCGTTCAAGCGCCTCGATTCGCTGCAACTGTGCATCGGCCTGCGTGTCGGCGCGGACATCGGACTGAATCAGCGCCGACACGAGTCCGAATGTCAGCGCCACGGCGCGTGGTATGCGCGAGTTGGACATCTCGTCTCCCAACGATGAGCGGTTCGGCGCCCCGCGCCGGCCGCAGGCAGTCTAGCGCCTGGTCCGCGTACGTTTTCGGCGCCTGGCGCCCCCATCCGCGGGGGGCGCGCGAGGTGTTGCGCGTTCCCCGCATGCATCGGCATCGGTTACGCTCTCGCCGTTGGATGGGAAGGAAGGCAGCTTGCATGCTCGAGCGCATCTCAGGTTGGTCGCTGCGAACACGGCTGGTGCTGATCGGCGCATTCATGCTGGTCGCATCGCTGGCCTTCGGCGGGCTGGCCATGTACTGGGCGGCGAGCATCGAGGAAAACCAGATGCTCGACTCGCGCCTGGAGCACCTGGGCGCCACCGTGCTGTCGTTCGTCGAGGAAGAACTCCTTCAGCAAGTCGCCGACCCGAGCCTGCGGCAAGGCCTGCACTTGAAGACCCGACCCACGGCCGCCTTGCTGTATCGCTACCAGGTGTGGTCCAGCGACGGTCAACTGCTGCTGCGAAGCCACGAGGCGCCGGCGGACAAGCCGCTCATGCCGCTGAACGACTTCGGGTTCGAGACAGTGCAGCTCCGGGGCGAGGAGTATCGGGTCTTCTCGGTGCCGGGCAGAGGCCACAAGGTCATCGTGCAGGTCGGCGAGAACATCGACGAGCGCTGGGCGCAGGTCGGGCTCGTCACCGCGTACTACGTCGGCTTCCTGCTGATCCCGTTTGCGCTCGTGTTCGCAGCCGCATGGGTCATGCTGCGACGCTCGCTGCATTCCATCGACGTCATGGCACGGCACCTGCGGCATCGCAACCCGCTGGACGTGACGCCGCTGAAGGTCGAACACCCGCCGCAGGAATTGCTGCCCATCCTGAAGGCTTTCGATGCGCTGCTCGCGCGCATGGGCCATGCCCTGTCGGCCGAGAGGCGCTTCACCTCGGTGGCCGCGCACGAGATGCGCACGCCACTGGCCGGACTGCGGGCGCAGGCGCAGATCGCGGTGTCCGCCCGCTCGGACGAGGAACTGCGCGACGGCCTGGCTGCCGTCATGCGAGGCGTCGACCGTGCCGCTCACCTGATCGACCAGTTGCTCGACATGGCGCGCATCGAAGGCATGAGCGAAGACCTGCGCCGTCGAGTGGAGTCGGTCGACGTGAGGCGCGTGTTCGACGAGGTGCTGGACGATCTTCGGCCGCGCCTGGCGAAAAAGCGCGTGGACATCTCTGCGGCATTCACCGAGCCGCACATGCTGTGCCACGGGTTCGCCCTGTACATGCTGATGCGCAATCTGATCGTGAACGCCGTGCTCTACACGCCCGAAGGCGGCCGGGTGAGGCTGCACACGGCCCGCCAGGGGCGCACAGTGGTCCTGGTGGTGGACGATTCAGGGCCGGGCATCGCGGCGGCCGAGCGGGAGCACGCATTCGAGCGCTTCAATCGGCTGGCGGAGCACCAGGTCGAGGGCGTGGGGCTGGGGCTCTCGATCGTGCTGTCGGTGGTGGAACTTCACGAAGGTCGCGTGCGGCTGCTCGATTCGCCCCTGGGCGGCTTGCGTGTGCAGGTGCGGTTCCCGCGAAGCCTGCCCGAGCAGCCGACCGACATCGACGATTCCAACGGCCGCTCGAGCGACGCTTTCGAAGTGGACAGTCTCAGCACGACCGACGCCTGAGTCGCTTGCCGCGCCGGTTGCCTCAGATCGGCCCGCACTGGGGGTCGTCGGCGCAGCGCAGATAGCTCAGCACGCGCGGCACATACGCTTGCGTCTCGGTGAAGGCCGGAATGCGGCGGCCGGCGTTCAGCACGGCCTGTTCGCCCGCGTTGTAGGCGGCCAGCACGAGCGGCAGGTCGCCGGCGAACAAGCCCATCAGGAATTTCAGGTACGTCGCGCCGGCGAGTATGTTTTCGCGGGGCTCGAAGGGATCGTGCACGCCGAAGCGGCTGGCGGTCGCGGGCATCAGTTGCATCAGGCCCATGGCGCCGCGTGGGGAACGCGCACGAGGGTCGTAGGCGGACTCGGCGGCGATCACCGCATGAAGCAGCGGCGCGGCCACGCCGACTTGCCGGGCCACGTCGTCGATCACTCGCCTGAGCGCCGGCGTGCTGCGCGGAAGCCGCCGCGCTGCGACGGCTGGAATCGGCGCGGCCACAGGCGCCGGCAAGGATTTCGCGCTGCCAGGCTCGGAAGGCCCGGCGATCAGGAGCTCGGGCGCGGCCGGGCTCGCGAAGTTCGACAGCACGATGGCGGAACCATGGCCCTCTGAACCCATGTACACCTGCGCCCGCGCCGGCAGGCTGACCCCGCACGCGAGCAGCGTCGCGGCGTGCGCGAACGCGATCAGGCGCGGCGGCTGAAGGTTCACGCCTCGCAGTGGACTGCGGTTGCCTGCGCGGTGTCAATCGGCACCTTGCCGCCGACCCCTCAAACGGGTGGAGGCGGGGGGTCCTCCTACCGAATTTTGCGGGTGGCTGCGAGGTTCGCCTTCCCTCTTGCCTACCTACATTGGCCCCACACGGCCGCATGCCCATCGGGGCGCGGCGACTAGCGAGGGGGATCCATGAGCCAGCACATGAATTCGGCAACGTTCGGCAGGTTTGCTCCGAGCCGGTGGCTTTCACGCGCGGTGACGACGCTGGCATGCCTTGGTGCGATGGGCGCGCAAGCGGTCACGATCCAGGTCCAGGATCCGCAGACCAAGGCCGCGCCCACCGGTCCGTTCGGCTTTCGCTACACGATCGAGGTGGACAACACCTACGACGTGAAGCCGGACATCACCGGGCTGGCCGGCCGATCCCACGCTGTCGCTCGGTTTCCACCGCAGCCACATGAAGGTGGTCAAGGTGGGCCATGTGGACTCGGGGACTTCGGTGGTCTGGGACCCGCCTGCCGGTGCCGACTCGACGACGCGGTACTTCGTGACCGTCATGCCGGACAACGAGAGCTTCGGCAACGCGACGCCGACCGGCTACACGATGAACGGCGTACCCATTCGCCCGGGTGACCTCACCGTGACCGTGCCGGTCAACAAGCTCCCGTTCAAGACGGCCCAGGTGTCGGTGTTCGTGTTCGAGGACAACGGCCCGATCAACGGCGCGGCCGATGCCCCGGGCGAGCAGGAGATGCCGCTCTGCGGCTTCGAAGTCCAGCTGTTTGAAGCGGGCGGCACGTACGGCGCATCGGGCGGCCGGGTCAGCACCGACACGTTCGGAAATTCGCTCGGCACCGAGTACCGCTTCGATGCGGCGGGCAACCCGATCTACGAGGCCGACGGATCTCTGGCGATCGCCAGGCGCGGCTCCAACCAGATCTTCAGCGACCGCAGCGGCGTCGTGCGGATCAAGAACCTTTCCCCGGCGAAGTACACGATCTATTCCGTGGCGCCGCATGAAAAACCCAGCGCGTCGCGCTGCAGCGTGCTCGACGCCAACGGCAACCCGACCAACCCGCCGGTCCCGGTCTGGGTCCAGACGCCGGCCGACCTGAGCAACGATCCGGCCATTCGCGCGCAGCAGATGGTGTGGGATCTGCGCCGGGACCTGAACGGCAACAACTACGAGCTGCCGCCCGACCAGCTCGATGCCGACAACACCAAGTGGCACCAGACCACGACCATCGAGGGCACCTGGGGCGTGGATGCATGGGTCAAGTCCAACGAGCCGACCTTCTTCAAGGAATTCGGCCCGCCGGGACACCACGTGTGGCATGGCTGGGTGCGCCGGTTCAAGGACCGCGACCCGGCCACCGGGCTGTTGGCCGACGGTACCGGCGCCCGCGTGCACGGCGTGGTGAAGAGCACGCACATGTCGCCGTCCGCCGGGCATCCGCTTCTACAGCGGAGAACCGATGAGCTCCTGCTGGATCGGCCTGAACACGGTGACGGCAGGCGTCGGCCTGGGCAAGGCGGTCTACGCGAATGCCTGCGACGCCGACGGCAGCGGCCACTTCTCCATCAACGGCCTGCGTCCCGGCCAGCGCTACCAGCTCTCGGTCTGGGACGAGCCGCTGGACAACGTGATCGCGAACTACGAGTTCGTGATGCCCGAGGACGGCAGCAACCTGAACCTGCACGACGTGCCGGTGTTCAGCTGGTTCGCCAACGTGCGGGGCAAGGTGTTCTATGACGGCAATGCGAGCGGCTTCCCGTTCAACCCGGATGGGTCGGCCAAGCCGGGTATCCCGAACTCCGTGCTGAACATCCGCTTCCGTGACGGTTCGATCTATGCATCGACCGTCACCGACGACGAAGGATCGTACGAATTCGCCGAGATGTTCCCGTTCTTCAACTGGATGGTCGCCGAGACCGACTTCACGAGCCTGAAGGCCACCGGCGCGACCATCATCCCCGACAACGGCGGCGAAACCTTCAACCCCGCCGGAACCGTGGCCGAGCCTGCCGGGCTCTGGCCGGAAAACGCGATGGCGCCCCAGTTGGGCGACGACGGAAAGCACTACCGCATCTTCGGCGGCACGGGCGAGGACCCGAGTTCGGCGCTGCTGCTGCAGACCTTCCAGGACTTTCTTGGCCAGATCAACGTCATCCACTGGGGCAAGAAGGAATACACGCCGACCGACGCGACCGACCACGGCGGCATCACGGGCATCGTGCATTACTCGTCGACGCGCGCCGAATTCGATCCGCAGTTCGCGACTGCCGAGAACAACGAGCCGGGGATTCCGAGCGTCGAGATCCGGCTGTACAAGCTGAACAACCAGAACATGGTCGTCAGCCCGACGCGCGGTGTGATCGCTCCGTCGGCTGCGAACGAGGGCGATGCGGTCCAGGTCGTCGTCTCCGACGACTGGAACAAGGCCGAGCCCGAAGGCTGCGTCGACCCGAATCCGTACGTCGACCGCACCGGCACCAACTTCGGCAGCAAGTGCTATGACGGCATGCGGATCTGGAACCAGGTGCGCGACGGTGTGTTCGACGGCGGCTGGGCCTTCGTCGACTATTGCCCCGGCGGTGCGACCGTCGATCGCGATCCCAACACCGGTGAATACACCGGATCGCATTGCACCAACAGTACCGATCCGGTAGCGCTCAAGCCCGGCCGCTACATGACCGAGGCCGTCGCACCCTATGGCTACGAGCATCAGAAGGAAGAGGACAAGAACGTCGACTTCGGCGACCTGCTCGTGCCCAGCACGCTGGCCAACCCGGCCGCCTGCATGGGTTCACGCGATGAAGGGACGGACGGCGACGGGCAACGCCATTCCGCAGTACGTGCCCGAATACCTGTCGCAGTTCCCGGATGTCGAGATTCCAGGCCGCTTCCGCGACACCTATGGCTCCGACGGCACCACCGTGGTCGCACGTCGCCCGTACTGCAACAAGAAGCTGGCCATCGTCGCGCCGGGCATGAACCCGTTCACCGACTTCTTCATGTTCGCCCGTGCGCCGGTCGCCGGCCACATCGTCGGCATGATCCTGGACGACCTGGCCAACGAATTCGACCCGTACGCTCCGAGCTTCGGCGAGAAGTACGCGCCGCCGTTCATGCCGATCTCGATTCGCGACTACGCGGGCAACGAGATCAACCGCGTCTATTCCGACCGCTACGGCACCTACAACGCGATGGTCCCGTCGACCTTCGCCTACAACGTGCCGCTGCCTTCGGGCGTGGCGCCGAACATGGTCAACGTGTGCCTGAATTCTCCGACCTTCAAGGATCCGGTGACAGGCGTCACGACCATCGACCCGCACTACAACCCGCAATACACGCAGTACTGCTACAGCTTCCAGTACCTGCCGGGCAAGACCACGTACCTCGACACGCCGGTGCTGCCGATCGCGGCGTTCGCCGGTCCGTCGCAGTTCGCGCTGGACACCGACCTGCCCGACGGGACGCCGGGCATCAAGATGGTGGCGCAGCACGGCGCGACAATGGCGCCGAGCGCCGGCTCCCTGGGTGCCGACCGGCGGGACAGCGCCAACGCATCCGCATCGTACTCGATGGGCAACACGATCGTCAGCAACCCGGCCTACGAGCAGAACAACGGCGAGACATCAGGAACGCGTCGCACCGAAGACCATCTACGCGTGACTATGGCTTCGGTGCGCTCAAGAACACGGCGTGGTCAATGCAGTGCGGATCGTCGCAGCGACGGGACGTCGACGAACCTGGGACTGTCGACGAGCTGGAGTCCGACGAGATCATCGCGTCCGTTCCCGCAACGGCATCAACAGCGAGCGCCGAGGGCGGAACGATCGAAGTCGTGCGCGTCGAACGGCCGCAAGTCGCATCCGCGGCGTCACGCTGCACGTGGGCACCACCAACATGCCGCAGCGGCGCGCCGTACGCCGCGCACGGTCGACACGGACGGGGCACATGTACCAGACCATCCAGGCTGCCATCGATGCCGCGTCGCGACGGCGACCTGATCCTGGTCGGCGCCGGGCGTGTACGAAGAAGCGCCGATCGTCTGGAAGCGCGTGCGCATCCAGGGCTGCGGTGCTCCGGCGACGATCATCAATGCCGCCATGGGTGCCGACTACAACCGCCAGCAGCAGTGGCGCGAGAAGGCCTGCGACCTGGTCTGTTCGACCACGGTCGATGGCGACCGCGCTGCATGGCCGGCCAGACCGTGCCGGCCGACATGGAGGCCTGCCTGACCGGTGACACGGTGGACAACGCGCCCCTGCTGTTCGCGGCCGAAGAGGCGTCCGGGCTTCTTCGTGCTCGAGAAGCCGCTGCACGGCACCGGCGCGCTGCATCGAACAACAAGCGATGCTCACTGCGTCCACGGCACGCCGTTTGCAGCACGTCGCAGCAACACGCCGCGCGCACTGCAGATCGACGGCTTCACCGTCACGGGCGCCGACACCGGCGGCGGCATCGTCGCCAACGGCAACGCCTACCAGCTGCAGATCTCGAACAACCGCATCGTCGGCAACCAGGGTCTGTACAACGGCGGCATCCGGATCGGTCACGCCGACCTGCTCGACGTCAATGCCAACACAGGCATCGAAGAGCCCGTGGACACGCGCAACCTGCTCGTGAACATCCACCACAACGAGATCGTGAAGAACGGCAACACCGCGGGCGAGACCTCCGGCGGCGGCGGCGGGATCTCGATCTACACGGGTGCGCACGGCTACCGCGTCGCCAACAACTACATCTCCGGCAACTTCTCGACCGGCGACGGCGGCGGCATGGCGCACTTCGGGCGCAGCAGCGGTCTACGGCATTCTAACAGCAACAACCGTCCGGCGCAGGACAACTCGCGGGCAGTGGAACCGATGGCTTCGTGCCGACCGTCTCGAACAACCAGTTCCGCTTCAACCAGTCGTTCAACCAGGCCAAGTCGGTCCAGGGCGGCGGCATCGCGGTGGTCGGCATCCCCGACCCGGGGCCCTGACAACGGCGTCACGCTGGGCACCGGCAGCCTGGTGATCCTGAACAACGTCATCGAGGGCAACCTCGCTGGCGCGGGGGACGGCGGCGGCATCGCGCTGGTCGGTGTCAACGGCACCGGCGACGTGACCAGCCGCAGCATGAGCAACTGGAACCGGGTCGACATCCTCGGCAACGTCATCACCAACAACGGCACCGGCGTGTCGGGCGGCGGCATCTCGCTGCAGGATTCGGCCAACGTCCACATCGTCAACAGCACGGTGTCGAACAACGACAGCTTTGCGACGGCGGCGCGGGCCTTCCAGGGCGGCACGACCGTCACGCAGGCCAACAACCTCGCCCTGCTGACGAACTCCGTGCTGCAGGACGGCGCCGGCATCACTGCCTACGCTCACTCGCAGGGCTTGCGCGCGCTGATCGAGTCGCTGAACGGCGGCAGCTTCGGCAGCACCTTCCACCGCTACTTCTCGGATGCGGAGATCCTCAACAGCGTCGTGATGGGCAACCGCAGCCGCAGCTGGTGCGATCGACTACGCCATGGACCAGGCCACCTGCTCGTCACAACACCGGGCGAAACGGCAACGACCGTGCTTCGGCCTCAGCGATGTGGCGCCGCAGGGCCGTGCCGGCAACGACATCGCCGTTCGATTCGTGCCGACCACGGAACTGGCCGCGACGAGCCAGCACCTGCGCCCGCGCTACTCGGTGTTCACCGCGCTCAACGGGAACCTCGACGGCACGGGGACAGGGGCGACCGGGAATTCGGGCGACAACAACAGGGCGGGCGCAGTCGCCGACTTCAGCAGCGCCTACTTCACCGGGCCGAACGGCACGCTCAAGCAACTGGTGTTCGCGCTGGAGCAGTCGGTCGTGATCGGTGCGCCGGTGCGGCGAAGTGCAGGAGCCGGTCACGACGACGGCGCCGGCGACGGCGGCGGCGTTCGACGAGGGCGGCAACTTCATCGACGTGCGCTTCGGCCCGCTGACTCGCGGCGCCTGCAACCCGCTGGCCGCCTGGGCCAGCCAGACCTGCACGACCGACTGGTCGGACTTCGGGACCTACAACCCGAGCGGCGCTGCGACCGGGCGCAGGCCATTTCGGCAGCGGGCAGAACCTGTTCAGCACCAGTGGCTACTCGCAGGCTGCGCACCGACTTGAACGGAGCGACGCGCTCGACCGCAACAGCAGCGGTGCCTGGCTCCGGGGCGCCCTGGTGACCCCGACGCTACGTGTTCCCGCAGCCTTGAACCCGCAGGGAGAACGACGATGAAACTGACCAAGCTCCTCGCTGCCCTCGTCACGGCGCTGGCCGTCCCGGCGACTTTCGCCGGGGTCTTCCAGCAATGCCCGGACGATGTCAAGACCGGCGGCACCGACACGATCGATCCGGCCACGCACTTGAAGATGCGCATCCTGGAACTCGGCCCCGCACCACCGCAAGGTGTGCATGCACATCACCGGTGGCGACGGGTGGATGGTGCTGGGCGACGGCTCGCAGACCTACGGCTTCGGCTTCGCGCCGGCCGAAGGCAGCGACGACGACGTGATGATCCACGGCGAGGCCAACGCCAACTTCCCGGCGCCGACGATCACGTTCAACGAAGGCGACGAGATCTGGCTGTCGCTCACCAACGTCGGGATGATCTTCCGGCCAGACCTGTTCGACTCGCACTCGGTCCACTGGCACGGCTACCCGCAGGCCTCGGCGGTGTTCGACGGCGTGCCGCAAGGCTCGATCACCGTCAACCCGGGCTCGACCATCACCTACTACTACAAGGCCAACGACCCCGGCACGTACATGTACCACTGCCACGTCGAGGCGACCGAGCACATGGAGATGGGCATGCTCGGCATGCTCAACGTGCGGCCGAGGCAGGACGGCCAGACCCGCACCGACCATGGCCGACAGTTCACCAAGTTCGCCTACAACGACCATGACGGCAGCACCGGCTACGACAAGGCGGCCACCCTGCAGATGGGCGGCGTGGACCTGAACTTCCACGACCTGCATGCGATGGTGCAGCCGCTGCCCTTCCTGGAGCTGAAGGCCGACTACGCGCAGTTCAACGGCCGCGGCTACCCGATGACCACGTTCGAGGCGCCCGGGCAGATGCCCAAGGCGGAGAACTCGGGCGACGACGGCACGGGGCTGCCGTCGCAGCGGACCCATGCGGTCGTGCACGCGAATGCAGGCGATCGCGTGCTGCTGCACCTGACCAACCTGAGCGTGGACAGCTACTACACGGTGACTGCGCTTGGCCTGCCGATGGAGGTCGTCGGCCGGGGCGCCGCGATCGCGCGCGGACCCGACCTGAGCGCGGCCTCTCCGCTGGCGACCAACGCGACGTCGAGCGAGCCGACCGCGAGGTGGGGCTCACGGGACGGCCTCGGTGACGCTGGGCGGTGGCGACGGCCAGGACATCCTGATCGATACCCAGGGTGTCGAGCCGGGCACGTACTACCTGTACACGACCAACCTCAATTTCCTGAGCAACGGCGCGCATGAGGACCGTGGCGGTCTCATGACCACCATCGTGCTGCAGTGAGCCCGACACACGGGGGGAGCATGACCATGAAGTCGATTCAGTATCTTCGAGGGGCGCTGCGCACGGCGCTGGCCACGCTGGCGGCCTGCGGGGCCATGCAGGCACACGCGCTGGTCGTGGGCAGCTGGGGCACCAGCAGCGAGGGAAGCGAGGCGCATCCCGAGAGCAGCCCGCGCCACTTCGTCATGAACGCGAGCGAAGGCCACATCAGCATGGCCGACGGCGTGCATGTCTACATGTGGGGCTACGGGCTCGGCCAGAGCGGTCTGATGCAGTACTCCGGCCCCACGATGCTGGCGCGCGAGGGCGACTTCATCGAGGTCGACCTGTACAACAACCTGCCGGTCGTGACGTCGATCATGTTCCCCGGGCAGGTGGTCAGCGAAGGTGGACCCGGGACCGGCGCCAACGTCCTCGCGCTGCAGATTCCGCCGGGCGAGCACGAGACGATCAAGTTCCAGGCGACGCACGCCGGCACCTACACCTACCAGAGCGGTTCGCGGACCTCGCTGCAGATCGAGATGGGCATGATGGGCGCGCTCATCGTCTACCCGCGCGACGATGCAACCCTGTCGCCAGGCCAGCGGCCTGAAGCGCGCCTACGAGCATCCCGCGACCGCCTTCGATCGCGAGACACTGCTGATCGGCTCGGACCTCGACTCCGACATCCACCAGCTGGTGTACGAGCAGGTCTACGCAGCTCAAGGAGACGGGAGCGGTTTGCCTGAGCGACGGTGGCTGCGACAGCCAGATCACGGTCGATCTGTCCAAGCGCTTCCCGAAATACTGGCTGCTCAACGGCCGCACCTCGCCGGACGTGTTCGCGAAGAACTACATCGGCGAGCTGCCTCACCAGCCGTACAACGCCATGCCCCGGCTGCACCCGGGCGAGAAGATGCTGCTTCGCATGATCGGCGGCGGCACCGACCTGCACCCGATGCACCACCATGGCAACAACTCGTGGAACATCGCCAGGGACGGCCGGATGATGTCGAGCACGCCGGACGACCAGACTGCGGCCGGCGCCGGGCCGGACATGGCGGAATCGGACTATACGATCCCCGTCGTGCCGGGCCAGACCTACGACGCGATCTGGACCTGGACCGGTGCGGGCCTGCACTGGGACATCTTCGGCGCCACCTGCAAGAAGAACCAGCCGGTGTCGCCCGAGAACTGCCGATTCGGCAAGTACGCCGACGACGGCACGGGAACCTTCGTGCAGACCGATCCTCCGGCGGCAATCCCCGGCGTGCCGGGCCAGTTCTTCCGCTCCACGCAGGACCCGAAGACCGACATGTACAAGCCGATCCCGGCGGTGCTGCCCTCCGAGCTCGAGCTGGCCTACGGCGAGTTCTACAGCGGGAGCCCATACCTCGGTGACTTCGGACTTCGCCCGGTGGGCGCGGGTGCCGCGAACACGACGGGCGGCTACTTCCACATGTTCCACTCGCACAACGAGCGCGAAGTGGTCAACGGCGGCATCTTCCCCGGCGGCATGTTGACGATGATGGTGATCGAGCCCTTCAGCGTCGCCATCGACCCGGGCCAGCCTTGATCGGACGCAGGGAGCCATCATGACCAGTGCAATCCACTCCATCGGGCGCGGTCCCGTGCTTCGTGCCGTCGCCGCCGGCATCCTCGCCCTCGCGGCTAGGCCAGGCGCAGGCGATCACCGCCGTCACGCTGTGCGCCGAGCCATTCCAGAAGACCCTGTCGAGCACCAGCGTGCCGATGTGGGGCTACCGGCAGGTCGCCACTGTCGCGGCTTGTGACACTCCGGGAACCCCCACCGCCCCGGGACCGGTGCTGAGCGTGCCGCAGGGCGGCGATTTCTCGCTCGCGGTGACGGTGGTCAACAAGCTCACCGTGCCGACCTCGCTCGTCATCGCCGGCCAATCGCTGCCGCTCGGCGGGGCTCCGGTGATGGCGGCCGACATCGTGGGCCCGGCCTGCGTGCCCACGCCGGGCGCCACCGGCGACAACGATCCGCAGAACTGCCGCGTGCGCTCGTTCACGAGCGAGACGCCGCCGGGCGAATCGCGGACCTACGTCTTCAACAACCTGCGCCGAGGGACCTACCTGTACGAGAGCGGCACCCACCAGCAGGTGCAGGTGCAGATGGGCATGGCCGGCATGCTGGTGGTCGGCAATGACAACCCCGGCGCAGTCGTCGAGGACGCGCATGTCGTGCTCAGCGAAGTCGATCCTGCCATGCACGCCACGATCGCAAGCACCCTCGGCAGCGCCAATCCGGCAAGCTGGAAGGCGGGACAGAACTCGACGCTCGGTTACGCGCCGACCTTGTTCCTGATCAACGGCGAAGTCTTCGACAGCAGCACCTCGCTGACCGACATCGGCGTGACGGCCAACGACGGCGCGCTGGTCCGGCTGCGCGTGGCCAACGCCGGCCTTGCCTCGCGCGTGCTGACGCTCAACTCGGGCACCTGGCAACTCGCCGGCGAAGACGGATACGCCTATCCGGCCAAGCGCGAGCAGGCGACGGCGCTGATGCCCGCGAGCAAGACGATGGACCTCGACATGGTCCTGGATTCGACCCGCCACCAGGCCTTCTTCGACCGTCGCGACGGCTCCGAAGTGGCCGGTGGTTCGGCGCTGGCGGGGCAGGTGGCGCGCATCGTCGCCGCGGGAGCGCCGACAGGCGCCACGATGGACCCGATCGCGGACCAGGTGGCCAATGAAGGCGTGGCCTATTCGCTGCGCGTGCTCGGCCGCGGCCTGGGCAACTACACCGATTGGGCGGTGAGCGCTGCACCGGCTCCCGCGACGGCGCTGACGGTCGATGCGGCCACGCACACGATTGCATGGGGTGCGCCGGCCGGCGCGACGTTCGTGGTGACGGTCAACGCGACCAATCCCAACAACGGCAACGTGCTGACGCAGACGTTCAGTCTGCGAGTGAATCATGCGCCGTCGACTCCGACCGGCGGAACCTTCGCGGCGAGCGACACGGGAAGCGCCATGACAGCGACAGGCAATGCGCTGGCAGGGGCCAGCGACCCCGACGCCGATGGCATAACCGCGCTGCGCACGAGCGCTGCGCTGAGCGGCCTGTCGCTTCAGTCGAACGGCGACTTCACCTGGTCGGGCGTGCCGACGACGACAGCGCAGGACCTGACGTTCAGCGTCAAGGCGCGCGACCCGTATAACCTGACCTCGTCGGATCCGGCTGCCGTGATCCACGTGACGGTGGCTGCCAATCATGCGCCGGTGGTGTCCTCCAAGTATTCGGTGGGTGGTCCTCGCAATATCAATCTGAGGAACAACTTCAGTGCCGGCGACGGAAACTGCAGCGCCGTGCTGCTGAGCTGCCAGCTCCAGGCGATTTCGCAACTGATACTCCCTGCGTACGGCGCAAGTACCAGTGTGAGTACCGGACCCTTTGCGCCCGTGCCCACCGATCCCGACGGTGCCGCCACCGTGGCACTCAACTCGTTCTCTGCTGTCGTGACGAGGGTGAACAACTCGGGCACGGCGATCGGGATGACCTCGCGCACGGGCATCGAAGGTTCGGCCGCCGTGTCGGCCGACGGCACGACGATCACCTTCCTGCCGCGCCGCCGCGGGAACGGCAACCTGTACTACCAGACCTCGAACAACGGCAACTACAGCAGCAGCACCTGCTCTGCGCAGAACAACAACTCGTGCATGAACTCCGACGGCTCGCTGGGCAAGTACCGCATCGACTACAGCGTGAAAGACAAGTGGGGCCTGGCCTCCAACACCGCCACCGTCTACGTCAATGTCCAACCCTGAGCGAGGAACCCGCGCGTGATTCAATCCCATGTCCTTTCCCGTTCGCGCCGCGCGTGGCTCGGCCGGGGTGTCGGCATCACGGTTTCCGCCATCGCGACGGGCCTGCTGTCGCCCCTCGCGGTGAGCGCGCAAATCAGTTCGGCCGGCGCGGCCACCCCCGCGTCTGATCGGCCCCTCTCCGACCTCGGCATCGAACTCGTCACCGTCCGCCTCACCGCCGAGGCGTTCATGATCGACCTTCGCTACCGCATCGTCGATGGCAGCAAGGCCAAGCCGTTCGTCAACCAGAACGTGCGTCCCGTGCTCGTCAACGAGACCACGGGCGACCGCTACTACGTGCCCAACGCGCCGAAGATCGGCCCGCTGCGCCAGACCGCCACGCCCGCACATCCGATCCAGCAGGGCAAGGTCTATTTCATGATGTTCGCCAACCCGAATCGCCGGCTGCATGCCGGCGAGAAAGTGACGTTGTATGCAGGTGACTCGGTTGTTCGCAACCTCGTGGTCCGCTGAACGGATTGCCGCGGCTGCCGCGCTCGCAGCCACGCTGTGCACGGCGGCGCACGCTGCCACCATCGAGCCGGACCTGGCCGCACGCCTGGCACACGACCAGGTGAGCAAGCGCTTTCCGGTGATCCTCCGGCTGGAGAAGCAGGCCGACGCCGCGGCGATCGCCAAGAGCGTCGCTGCATTGCCGCAAGCTCAGCGCGGCGGTCGGCTGCTGCAGGCGCTGCGCGATTTCAACAAGCCGCTGCAGGTACCGCTGCTGCAGGACCTCGCGGCGCGCAAGGCCGAAGGCGTCGTGCCGCTGGACACGGTCAATGCGATCGGCGCCCAGCTCGGCGCGAAGGACATTCAGGAACTCGCGCAGCGTGGCGACCTGCACTCGATCCGCTACGACATCGGTCTGCTGGCCCCGTCGCGGCGCGTGCTGCCCGACCCCTGCCATCCGCAGCGGCCCACTCCGCGCCAGCGCCTGCCCAAGTCGTGCTTCAAGGAGAACCGCGACCGCGCGCCGGTGGCGGGCGTGGCGTTCGATCCGAAGCTGCCAGCCTCGGACACGTTGAAGCAGGTCGGCGCGCCGCAAGCCTGGCAGGCGGGCTTCACCGGCAAGGGCGTCACCGTGGCCATCGTGGACACGGGCGTGGACGGCACGCAGCCCGATCTCGGCGGCCGCTTCCGTGGCGGCAAGGCCGACTGGTTCGACGTGCATGGCCAGCACACGCAGCCGGTCGACCGGCATGGCCATGGCACCCAGATCGCCGGACTGGTCGTGGCCGCCGGCGCCACCGGCCAGACGCTGGGCGTCGCACCCGAAGCGAAATGGATCGCCGCTCGGCTCTACAACGACAGCAACGTCGGGCGCCTCTCTGACATCCATCGCGTGATGGCATGGTTGCTCGATCCGGACGGAAACCCCGCCACCGGCGATGCGCCGCAGATCGTGCTCAATGCCTGGGGCCTGGGCGACCGCCCCGGAACCTGCGATGACGAGTTCGCTGCCGACATGCACTGGCTGCGCGCCGCCGGCATGAGCGTGGTCTTCGCCGCCGGCAACGGCGGACCGGTCGAGAACTCGAGCCTCAGCCCGGCCAACAACAAGGGCGTGCTCGCCGTGGGCGCGCTCGACAGCCAGGGAGACGTGGCCGTGTTCTCGAGCCGCGGCGTGTCGGCCTGCGATGCCCGGCCCTATCCCGATCTCCACGCGCCGGGCGAACTGGTGCGCACGACAGACCATGCGATCCCCAACGTGGCCACCACCGCGTACGGGACCGGGACCTCCTTCGCGGCGGCTGTCGTGGCGGGCGAGCTCGCATTGCTCACCCAGGCTCGCCCCAAGCTCTCGGCGGTGGAGCGCGAGGCGCTGCTGCAAGGGGGCAAGGACGACACACGGCCGGCGCTGGTGCGCGCGCTGGCATCGAACGGCGGCGCAGGCCAGCCCTGAAGGCGGAGCGGCAGTTCCATGCAACGCATTGAAGTCGAATCGACACGGGAACGCCGGATGGCGTCGAACCTCACGCGACGACGCGCCATGGTCGCCTTGCTGGCTGCGGCAGGCGGTGCGCTCGCCATGCACCGCGCGCACGCGCATGTCGACGTGGGCAGCAAGCATCTGCAGGTGCAAAGGGCCAAGGTCGAACAGCTCCCGGCCATCATGCTGACCGACATGGACGGCTCGCATCGCCCGCTGGCGCGTGCGCTCGCCAACCAGGATCCGCTGGTGCTGAGCTTCGTGTTCACCTCGTGCTCGTCGTCGTGCTCCGTGCTCACCGCCGTGCTGGCACAAGTCCAGCGCGCCATGGCCGAGAGAGGGCGCCCCGTCCAGTTGGCGAGCATCACGATCGATCCCGACAACGATACTCCGCAGCAGTTGCGGGAGTATGCGCATCGCTTCGGCACGTCCGCAGGCTGGCGCTTCTATACCGGTCGCTTCGACGACCTGGTCACGGTCCAGGAGCACTTCGACGTATACCGCGGGAGCAAGGTGTCGCACCCGCCGGTGCTGCTGCTGCGACGCCGCGTCGGCGCGCCGTGGGTGCGGGTCGAAGGATTCCCTTCGCCCGCCGACGTCGAGGCGCTGATCGACTCCTTGCCCGCGTGAAGTCCGGCCTCCAGCGGCGACTGGGCTGGGCCCTCGCCTTTGCCTTCGCAACCGGCGTCGCCCAGGGTGCCGACACGTTGCGCGGCCGCGCCCTGTACGAGGGTGCGCAGCCCCTCGTGGCGCCGACCGGAGAGGTCCAGCCGCCGTGCGCGCAATGCCACCGGCCAAGCGGCATGGGCAGCTTCGAAGGCGGTCTGGCGGTGCCTCCGATCACGGCGCCGACCTTGTTCCATGCCTACGACCGCGACATCGCGCATTTCTTCCGGCCCGCGCAGACCTACCGCGTGAGGCCGGCCTACGACGATGCGTCCTTGCGGCGGCTGCTGCGCACCGGCATCGCCCCCGATGGGCTGGAGCTTCACCCGGCGATGCCGCGCTACGGCATCCGGGATGTGGATTTCTCGGACCTCGTGTCGTACCTCAGGCAGCTGGCAAGCCATCCTCCCGCCGGCATCGATGCGAACGTCGTGCACATTGCCACCATCACGACCCCCGACGTCGAGCCCGTGCGGCGCGACGCGATGCTGCGCACGCTGGAGCAATTCGTGGCGCAGAAGAACGGCCTGTCACGGCAGGAGGACCGCCGTGCGCAGGTGTCGGCGCGCACCGGCGAGATGGCCACCTACCGCAAGTACCGCCGCTGGGAGCTTCATCACTGGGCCTTGCAGGGCGATCCCGACACATGGCTCGGTCAATTGCAGACGCTGCAGGCGCGGCACCCTGTGTACGCGGTGGTCGGTGGCCTCGGCGGAGCGGAATGGGGCCCCGTGAACCGCTTCTGCGAGTTGCAGCGCGTGCCGTGCCTGCTGCCGCTGGTCGAGAACGCGCAGCCCTCGGCCGGCGACCTGCACAGCGTGCACTTTCATGCCGGCCTTCGAGCGGACGCGCGCATCGCGGCGCAGGCCCTGCGCGACATGGGTGTGTCGAGCGTGGCCGTGCGCGGCGCGGATGCCGGTGCGCGCCGCGTCGTCGGCGAGGCCCTGGCCGAGGCCGGACTCGGCGAATCCGGCCGACCGGGCGACGGACCTTCGGCCCTCGTCGTTCTGGGCGCCGGCCGCGATGTGCTGCCGTGGATCGCGGAGTCGGGCGCGCTCCGGCCGGTGGCGTGGTTGCCCGGCATGCATGCGGTGAGTGCCAAGGACCTTGCCGCGATCACCCCGGCCCTGCGGCACGGCATCGTCGTGACGCCCATGCAGACCGGCGACGCGCTGGACCATCAGCTTGCAAGGGCCCGGGCATGGAAGAAAGCCATGGGACTGCCCGACGAATCACCGATCGAGGTGGTCGCCAGCACGATGCTGGCCGCCGGCGTGCTGGGCGAGTCGCTCACTCACGCCGACTTCGCCTTCAACCAGGAGTACCTGCTCGAACTGCTCGAGCACGGCCTGGAAAACATGCTGCGATCCAGTCCCTTCCCGCGCCTGGCGCTCGGGCCCGGCCAGCGCGTGGGGTCCAAGGGCAGCTGGGTCGGCAGCTTTGCGCAGGGTCAGGTGCAGTGGACCTGGCATCGCAGCCAGTAAGGCCCCCAAGGTTCGCGAAGCCCTGCTCAGCCCGCCATCTGTGGCTCGAGCGCGACCGGCTCGCGAAGTCGCATCGTGGGTCTTTGAATGATGCCCAGGTCGACTGCAAGCAAGGTGAGTTCGACCGCCGAGCCGAGCTTGAGCTTGCGCATCAGGCTCGCCCGATGCTTCTCGACGGTCTTGGCGCTGAGGTTGAGGTAGTCGGCCGCGGAACGGTTGGTGCGTCCTTCGGCGATCAGCTTGAAGATCGTGCGTTCGCGACGCGACAAGGTTTCGAGCATCGCCGATTCGCCCCGTCCGCGTCCCGGATGCAGCATGCCGTCCATCAGCATGTTCGCCAGGTCCTGGCTGAGGAAACGCCGACCCACCAGCACCGTCCTCACCGCCAGCAGCAATTCTTCCGGCGGACATCCCTTGTGGACGAACCCGACGCATCCGGCGCGCACTGCCTCCCCGGCATGCAGCTCGGACTCGTGCTCGCCCAGCGCGAGGATCTTCTGCTGCGGCAGCCGCCGTCGGATCTGCGCTGCCGCCTCGACGCCTCCGATGCCCGGCAGCGTGAGGTCCATCAGCACAAGGTCCGGCTGGGCACGCAGCGTCTTCACGACCGCTTCGCGGCCGTCGCATGCTTCATCGACGATGACGTAGACCGGGTCGGTGGCGAGCAGTGCCCGCAGTCCTTGACGGATCAGCGGGTGGTCTTCGGCAATCAGAACATGGTGGTTCATGGCTTCGACGTGGTGGGCGAGGAAAGGGTCGCGGGAACGTGCGCCGTGTTCGCGGCACCCGCTGCGCGGGGGACGAACAGGAAGCGCCATTCGGCGTATTGGGTGGTGCCTTCGAAGTCCTCGAGGCCGGGCGGAAAGCCGGTGCGGCGCAGCGTGCGGGCGTCGGACTGGCTGTAAACGCCGATGATCTGGTTGCCCTGGCGCAGCAGGCCCCAGGGGATCTCCGGTTGCGTCGGGTCGGCGTACAGCTGGCGCAGGTGGCGCACGGGCTGCGGAAAGCGCGGATCCAGCACGAGTTCGTCCAGCGACACCGGAAGGTGCTTGAGCCGGCCGGGCGAGGCCCTGTAGTACGACTCGAGTGCCGCACGATATTGCTCCCCGACCCACAGCAGGTCGTTCTCGAGCATGCGCTTGTGCGCCGTGGCGGCGGACTCGGCAATCGGGACCGCGACCAGGCCGATCAGCGCAAGAAGGACCATGAGTCCCATCAGCACGAGGCCGCGCGACCGCGAGGGCGTGGCCATGCGATTCACGGCGAGACCCTCGCGACCGCGGATGCGGCCATGTCGACCACGACCGCCTGCCTGGCGCCGCCTTCGTTGAGCACCATCGGAGACACCGGCTCGGGCGGCAGGGGCGAGGCCTGCAGGCGAGCCTGGCCGGTGGCATCGGTGCGCGTGCTCTGCACGTCGATGACGCCGCCCTGGCTGCGGTCCTTCGGCTCGATGACGACCCAGGTCGGCGACTCGCTGAACGGGTCGTCCGGAATGGCGCGCAGGTAGCCTTCGGTGACGAGGTCCTCCAGGCGTTCAGGGTAGCGGCCGCGGTCGCCGTGGAACTTGTCGATGGCCTCGCGCATGGTGAACAGGTCGTGCTGCAGCACCTGCTCGCGCCCTCGGTTGAGCGCCTTCATGAACGGCGGCACGGCGATCGACAGCAGCAGGCCGATCATCGCCATCACGATGACCAGCTCGATCAGGGTGAATCCGTGCGGATGGGGACGTGCGGTGCGTCGCATGGGTCTCACCATTTCCGGTAGGCGATGCCGTTCATGCCGACGTCTTCCGACTTCGAGTGCACGTCGTAGACGTCTTCGCCGTCTCGAGGATCATCGGGCGGGCTGGCATAGCTGCGCAGCGCCCAGGTTGCCGCGGCAGGAACGGCGGCATCGGGAAAGAACGGGTCGCGCGGCAGTTGCCGAAGGAAGTAGAGGCGCGCGCCGGTCGGGTCCTGCGCGTTGGGCACGCCCTCGACGAGGATGTCCAGCGAGGGCGGATAACCCGACTGTCCGGCGACGCGCGGAATGTGGCCCTGGTCCACCGCGCGCCGGTAGCTGTCGATGGCGTCTCGGATCTGCCGCAGGCCTTCGCGCAGTGACTGCTCCCGGCTGCGCGTCACGGCCGCTTCGGTCATCGGCGCGGCCATCATGGCCAGCAGGCCGAGCAGGGCGAGCGTGATCACGAGCTCGATCAACGTGAAGCCGCGCGCACGTGCCATCGCATCAACCTCCGTCCGTGGCTGCCGGCGGGATGACCGTCGGTGCCGTGCCTGCCGGAGAGCTCGGCGTCGAGGGCCGCATCGCGCGTCCCGGCTGGATCGACGGCGGCGCGGGCTGCCTGGGCTGGCTTGGCGCCGTGCCGGTTCCCAGCCCCGGCGCAGCCACCGTCGCGCCCGCGTTCGCCGTCGCCGTGGACGCGGGCGCGCCGCCCTTGCCCACGGTCGCCGTCCCCGCCGCCGGCGCCACGCCGAAGCGATCGGGGTCCAGCAGGCGGCTGCCGCCTGCACCGCCCGCCTTGGGCTGCTCCTCGGGGGACGGGGCCGGCGCGTGCTGGCCCGATGCGGCGTTGGCCTGTGCGCTGCCGCGGCTCAGCGCGGGCATCTGCGCGTCGGCGCCAAGCTGCGCCGCACCGATGGGATCGAGCCGCAGCGGCCTGTCGCGCACGTTGGCCTCGGTGCCCGACCACACGTCGCCCACGCGCGCCTCGGGCAGGATCTGCGGCCGCACGATGTGCGGCGTGATCGACAGCACGATCTCGCTCTTCGACGCGTTGCCGTTGTTCGACGAGAACAGCCGGCCCGCGACCGGCACCTGCCCGAGGCCCGGCACCTTGCTGGAGGTGTCGCGCTCCTGGTCGTTGATGAGGCCGGCCAGTACCTGCGTCTCGCCGTCCTTCAGCCGCAGCGAGGTCTGCGCGCTGCGCGTGCCGATCTGGTAGGCCACGCCGGAGGCCGTCTCGATGGTCTTGCCGATGCTGCTGACCTCCAGGTTGATCTTGATGCCGACGTCCCCGTCGGCATAGACCTGCGGCTCGACCTCGAGCTTGATGCCCACGTCGACGTACTGGATGGAGCCGGTGATCACCGAGGTCTGGCCCGCCTGCTGCGGCGTGAGCAGGTTGGTGATGACAGGCACCTTGTCGCCCACGAGGATGCGCGCCTTCTCCTTGTTGCGCGCGCGGATGCGGGGACTCGCGAGGATGTTCGTCGAGGTGTCCTGCATCATCAGGTTGATGGCCACGCCCAGCGGCGTGACGACGAGATCGTTGCGCGTGAGGTTCTTCAGGTCGCCCACCGTCTTGGCGCTGCTGGGCGTGCTGATGCCGAAGCTCTCGGGCCACTTGATGCCCAGGTTGGAGAGCCGGTCGGCCGAGACTTCGAGCACCTCGACCTCGAGCATCACTTCCGGGTCGGGCACGTCGTTGGCGGCGACCAGCTTCTCGGCCACCGCGATGGCATCCGGCGTGTCGCGCATGACGAGGGTGTTGGTGCGCGCATCGGTCACGATGTCCTTGGTCTTGAGCATCGACTTGATGATGTTGGCCACGTGCGCCGCGTCGACATTGCCGAGCTGGAAGCTCTTGACCTTGAGTTCGCTGTACTCCTTCTGCTTGGCCGCGACCGCCGGGTAGACGAACATCGTGTTCTGGTTGAGCACGCGCTTCTCGAGCTGGTTCTGCATCAGGATCAGGTCGATGGTGTCTTCCACCGACGCGTCCTTCACGTAGATCGTGGTCTTCAGGTCGCTCTTCACGTCGCGGTCGAGGATGATGTTCACGCCGGCCGTGCGCGACAGCGCCTCGAACACCATCTTCAGGTTGGCATCGCGGAACTGCAGCGTGACCGGGCGGCGGAAGACGGTCTGCGCGGCCAGCTTGCGCTCGCGAGCGATGCGCTCGTTCTCGACGCGCTCGTCGACCGCGAGCAGCACCTTCTGCGCGCGCTCGTTCTGCGGCAGTTCCTTGGCTGCGCGCCTGGCGATGTCCTGCGCCAGCTCCAGCTTGCCGGCCTTCAGCGCCTGCTCGACTTCCTGCGCTGCGGCGTCGGCGCGGCGCTGGTCCTGCACGAGTTGCAGGCCGCGCGCGGCACGGTCGTTGGCCGCGTCGTCGCGCAGCACCAGCTGGTAGTCGCGCACCGCTTCGTCGAGCCGCCCGGCGTTGCGGGCCGCGTCGGCGCGCGCGTTCCGCTCCTGCGCCAGCAGGGCCCGCTGCGCCAGGTAGTCGATTCGGTACCGGGCATTCGATGGCTCCATGGTGCTGGCCTTGTGCAGCACGGGCAGCGCCTGTTCGGGCTTGCCTTCGGCAATCAGCTTCATGCCGTCCTCGTGCACGCGCTGCGCGGCGCAGCCGCACAGCACCGCGGCGGCGGCGGCCAGGGTCAGGAATTTGAGCCGGCGCGGCTTCGAGGGGGTGGTCGGCATCACGATGCGGCTCCGGAAACGGCGAGGCGAACCTTGACCCCGCGCTGGACATGAAGAAAGTCGAGTTCGTGCGCGCCGATGTGCTCGAGGACGAATCCGCCTTCGAGCACGTCGCCGGGACTCGCGACGATGAGCTTGTCGCCCACCGCCAGGAAGACGCGGGGCTTGTCCGCCTGCGGGTCGTCGAGCAGACCGACGAAGCGGTAGGGCAGGGTCGGCGGCGGCGGCGGGGGCGGCGGCGGGGGCGGCACATGCGCCACGGGCGGCGGCGCAGGAGGCGGAGGCGGCGGTGGCGGTTGCCAGCTGCGCGTGGCGAATGCGTCGTGCAGCGAGCGCGGATCGAGCGCCATGCGCGCGGGCGCGGCGAGCACTTTCGCGATGGGCAGAGTCTGGTCCAGCGGCGCGGCCGATGCGCGGGCTGCGGCGGCTGGGCGCGGCGCCACCGCGCCGACCACCGCTGCATTGCTGCGCCCGGGCCCGTACTGGATCCAGCCCGACCACACCCCGGTCAGCGCGGCACCGGCGAACAACACTCTCAGGCGCCGGTTCATGGCGACTCCTCGCGATAGAACAGCACGACTCTCAACGTGGCCTGCAGACGCGCCGATTGCGTGCTCTGGCGCTCGAGTTGCAGGCTCTCGAGCGCGGCATGCGGCAAGGAATTGAGGATGCGTGCCACGTAGCCGCGCACCTCGGCGTAGCTGCCCGTCACCGGCAGCCGCGCATGCAGCCGTGTCACCGAACCGCCGGGCAGGGTGTCCACGGCATAGTCGGCTCGCTCCACGGTCAGTCCGCTCTCTCGCGCGCTGTCGAGCAGGATGCCCACGTCGTGGCCGCGTCGCATGACTTCGGGCACCATCGCGGCCAGACGATCGGCCGGCGCGACGGGCGCGACACGGACCTCCCGGGCGGCTCGCCGTTCGGCTTCGGCACGTTGTGCGCGCAAGGCGGCACCCTCGTGCTGCAGCGCCGGACGAAGTTGCCACTGCACCATTGCTGCGGTCAGCAGCAGCGCGAGCGAGAGCGCCGCGGGCCAGCCCCAGTGGCGTTCCCAGCCGGTCAGCGCGCGCATCGCGAACGCTTGCGAGCCGGTGACCGCGTCGAACCCGCCCCTCATCGCTGCCTCCGGGCGTCGATGCCGGCCGTGTGCGTCTGCGCGGCGTCCGGCGCGACTGTGGCGATGGGCGCCACGGCGCCTTCCTGGCTTGCCACACGCGTGGGCTGCGGCGGGGGATGGCGCCACTCGGCGCTGAGGCTGAAGGTGACCGGGTGTCCCGGCACCTCGCGTTCGAGCTGGTGGCCCAGGAGCACCACGCGCGCCAGGCGCGGGTCGGTTTCGAGCGCGGCCAGGTAGCTCACCATCGCGTCGAGGGTGCTCGCCTGTCCGCTGATGCGCACGACCGCGGCGCGGGCATCGGGTTCCAGCTTGAGAAGGCCGACCTCCGGGGTCGAATGTTCCTCGAAGGCCGCGAGCAGGTCGTCCCAGGGCGCAGCGAGCTCTCCTGCCACGGCGCGCACGTGGCGCACCATCACGCCGTCCATCGCGTTCGCGCGCGGTGTGCTCCGGATCGCGACCGGGACACCGGCATGCGCGGCGAGCGTGCGATTGGCCTGGTGAATCTGCCAAGCTCCGCCAGAGCAGACCGCCAGCGCGGCTAGCGCTGCGGCGCACAGTGCCACCCCCGCGAGGCGGCTTGGCGGGGCCGCAGCGAAGTCGATGAGCGCGACGGGCTTCATGCTTCGGTCTCCTCGACGTGCGTTGTCGCCTGCAGTCGCGTCCATCCGTGCGCGGCGGCGATGCGCTTGAGGGCGAGCGCGTCGATGTCGTCGCCGTGGAAGTAGACGACCGGCGCGGCGGCCTCGTCGCCATGCGCGTTGGCGCGTGCGAAGGCCGTCACGCGCTGCTCGAGGTCGGCCGGGCCGCACCGTTCCCATTGCAATGCGAACACGGCGCCGTCGCGCACGTCCAGCAGCATCGCGCCTTCGATGCGAACGATGACGAGGAGGCATCGCTCGGGCACGGCGGCGGCCAGTCGGCGCAGGTCGCAAAGCAGCGCGGGGTGGACGTGTTCGATCTCCAGTCCCGCCGCCTCGCAGGCCGCGCCCCACCCGGCATGGTCGGACTCTTCCACGGCAGCGGCCAGCCAGGCGCGGCCCGATGCGACGAGGCTGCTCTGCACGACCAGGTCCGCTCGTCCCAGCGCCTCGGCGAAGTGGTGCGCCGCGGCATCGTGCCGCTCGCGCCAGCGCGAGGTGGCCGGGATCATCATGTAGTAGACCTGCTCGTCGGGGACGGTGAGGGTGGCCCGACGCGGCAGCACGCCGGCTTGCGCCTTGCGAAGCGATTCGATGGCCGCGGGCACGGCCCGCACCGCATCGCCGTCAGCGCGCGCCATGGCAGGCGCCCGGCGCGAGAACAGCCCGGGCTGAAAACTCGCCTCGCAGCCGCCGGCATGAAGCCGGATCGTCAATTCACTCTTCCAGCGAGGTGACACGGTTGGCCTCCTCCAAGGTCGTGATCCCGTCGCGCACGAGCGCGAGGGCCGCGCTGCGCAAGGTGCCCAGGCCGCGTTCGCGCGCCGCGTCGCGCAGCCGCTCGGGGCTGGCGCGCTCGGCGATCAGGCTGCGCAGCCCGAGGTCCATGCGCAGCGTCTGGGCCACGGCGCGGCGGCCGAGGTAGCCGGTGCCGCGGCAGGTCGCGCAGCCGAGTCCGCGCACGAATCGCCACGCGCGGGCGCCTTCGGGCAGGCTGCTGGACTCGAGCAGCTCGGCTGAAGGTGTCGCAGCTTGCGCGCAATGCCTGCACGCCACCCGCATCAGCCGCTGCGCCACGACGCCGTTCAGCGCCGAGACGAGGTTGTAGGCGTCCACGCCCATGGTCGACAGGCGGCCGATCACGTCGAACACGTTGTTCGCATGGACGGTGGCAAACACCTGGTGGCCGGTGAGAGCGGCCTGCACGGCGATCTGCGCGGTCTCGGCGTCGCGGATCTCGCCCACCATGATCTTGTCGGGGTCGTGGCGCAGGATCGAGCGCAGGCCGCGTGCAAAGGTCAGCCCCTTCGCTTCGTTGACCGGAATCTGCAGGACATCCGAAAGCTGGTACTCGACCGGGTCCTCGATCGTGATGATCTTGTCCAGCCCGCTGTTCACTTCGGAGAGCACGCCGTACAGCGTGGTCGTCTTGCCGCTGCCGGTGGGCCCGGTGACGAGCAGCAGCCCGTGCGGAAGCTGGGCGATGCGGCGGATGAAGGCGGCGCTGTCCGCGTCGAAGCCGAGGTGGTCCACGCTGAGCGATTCGCCCGCGGCGAGCTGGTAGCGGTCGAGGACGCGCAGCACTGCATCCTCGCCGAACATGCTGGGCATGATGGACACGCGCACGTCGATGTTGCGCCCGCCGATCTCCAGTTTCATGCGCCCGTCCTGCGGGATGCGGCGCTCGGAGATGTCGAGGTCGGCGAGCACCTTCACGCGCGAGATCACGCGATCGGCGAAGTCGCGGCCTTCGGGGCGGGCCACGCCCTGCAGCACGCCGTCGAGGCGGTACTTCACGGCCAGGCCGCCCGCGCCGCATTCGAGGTGGATGTCGCTCGCCTTGGCCTTGAGCGCGTCGTACAGCGTGCCGTTGACGAAGCGCACGACCGGGCTTTCGTCGGCGCTGATGTCGGCCAGCGACAGGCGCAGCGCTTCGTCGCCGTGCGCCGGGCCGTCGTGCGTGGGCATGCCGCCGGCGGAACCTTGCAGCGCGCGTGTGTCGCGCTCCAGGCGGATGTAGAACGCGGTGAGGTCGTTGCCCGTCGCCACGTACCAGCGGGTGGGCGGATGGCCTGCGGCTCGGATGCGCGATTCCAGCCACAGGCGGGTGCCGGCGTCGAAGGGGTCGGCCAGCACGATGGCGATCTGCTGCGCGCCTTGCCGCAGCGCGAGGCAAAGGCGCCTCTGCCCCTGCGCGAATGGCACCAGCGACATGTCGGCATGCTCGACTTTCCACTGCGCCATCTGGCTGATGGCCAGGCCGCTGGCCTCGCTGAGCCAGTGGCAGTAGGCGAATTCACGGCGCGCGGCCGTGGAGAGGTCCTTCGCCGTCGGTACTTCGCGATGGAAGCGCTGCGTGAGGGCGGCGATGATCTCCTGGCCGTGGCGCGGCGCCGACGCGTCGTCGGCGGTGGCACCGATCGGGCCGGTGGCCGCGGGGGCGTGGGCGTTGTCGATCGTGTCGGTGTTCATCGTGGGGCGTCCCGTCAGCGGATGCTCGCGGCGAGCTGGAAGATCGGCAGGTACATGAGCACGACGATGCCGCCCACCACCGTGCCGATCACCAGCATGAGCACGGGCTCGATGAGCCTGCCGAGGCGCTCGAGCGCCTGCTCCAGCAGCGCGTCGTGCAGGTCCGCCAGGCGATCGAGGGCGCCGTCGAGCTGCCCGGTCTGCTCGGCCACGCGCACGATGCGGTGCCCGAGCGGATCGAGCACCTGGGCCTGCTGCAGCGATGCGGCCAGCGGGGCGCCGGCGGTGGAGGCGGCCAGGGCGCGGTCCAGGCGCGGCTGATCGATGCCGGCCAGCAGCGAGCGGCACATGCGCAAGGCCTTCAGTGCCGGCACGCCCGAGCGTGTCAGCATGGCCGCACTGCGCGCGAACTGCGCGAGACCGAAGCTTCGCGCATGGTCGCGCATCCACGGCATGCGCACCGCCAGGTCGATCGCCAGCGACTCGAGTCGGCGCGCGCGGGCATGGCGCCACAGTGCATGCGCCCCCCACGCCGCGAGCAGTGCCACCGCGCCGAGCAGCGGCCCCTGCACCGAATGCAGGAACACGCCCAGCGTGATCAGTGCACGCGAGAGCGCGGGCATGTCGTGCGTCGCGCCATCGAGCACCATCGCAAAGCGCGGCACCACATAGATCAGCAGGAACAGGACCACCGTGGACGCCACCAGCACGAGCATGGCGGGGTACACGCAGGCCGACACCAGCCGGCCGCGCAGCATGCGAAGCCGCGCGGCGTTGGCGGCGAAGCGTTGCAGGCTGTCGGCGAGGTCGCCTGTCAGCTCGCTGGCGCGAACGCAGGCGAGCACGGCGGTCGAGAAACGGCCCGCCGATTCCATGGCTATCGACAGCGGATCTCCGCGCTGCAGCGCCGTCACCAGCGCTGCCACGGCGCCGCGCGGGCTGTCGCGCTCGGCCAGGGTGCGCAGGGCTTCGAGCAGGCCGAGGCCCGATCGCATCATGAGGCTCAGGTCGTGCGCGAACCGCTCCTCGTCGATGCGGGCGGGCGGCGCGGCGGTCGCCTCGCGCCGCATGAACGGTGCGAACGCGGACGAGACGGAGAGGTTCCGGCGAGGTTTCATGGCTACCAGGACACGACGTCCGACGATTCGCCTTCGCCGCCGGGTTGCCCGTCCGCGCCCCAGCTCACGAGGTCGTACTCGCCATGTTCGCCGGGCGAGCGGTAGACATAGGCATGACCCCAGGGATCGGCCGGCACGTCGCGCTTCAGGTACGGTCCCTGCCAGCGCGAGACGTCCTGCGGTGCCAGGCGCAAGGCGGCCAGACCCTGCTCCGTCGTGGGGTAGCGCCCGACATCGAGCCGGTACTGGTCGAGCGCCTGTCCGAACGACTGGATCTGCGCGTGCGCGACCTTGGTCGTCGACTTGCCCAACTGGGCGAAATATTGCGGCGCCACGATGCCGGCGAGCAGGCCGATGATCACCATGACCACCAGCAATTCCAGCAGCGTGAACCCCTTGCTCCTGCCTGACCTGTCACTGCGATTCACAGGTTTCCCCCGGTTGTTCTCCTGAGGCTGAGACACAAGGCCCGTTGTTGGACCTTGATGCCGGTCAATGACTTGCCTGCAGGAATGCAACGAACTGTTAATTCGCGTGCTTAAGAGTCGCTTAATTTGGAGGGTCTATCCCCGTGGATGAGGGGGGAGGGAAACCTCAGGTCTTAAGGGCGCATCACCAGATGCCCGATGGCGCATGCACAAGCCGGCGTGCGATACGTCACGGTCGGCTGGGCCACCTGGTGCAGGTCTTGCCATGCTGGGATACGCTTGCCGCCTCGGACGGAGGACAGGCGGCATGCGATTGCATCAGTTCACGGCGGCACTGGCAGCGTTGCTGCTCCAGGTGTCATCGGCCGTGGCCGGGCCGCTCGATGTCTATCGTGGCGCCGGCCGGTGGGTCGACGACCAGGATCATGCGTATTCGCTGGACGCCTTGCATGGCCGCTACACCATCATCACGATGGCCTATGGCGCGTGCCGGCGGATCTGCTCGACCAGCCTGCGCATGATGGAGCAGGCGCAGGCCCTGGCCGATGCGCGGCACCAGGCCATGGACTTCGTCGTCGTCGGCCTGGACCCCACCGAGGACACGCCGGCCGACTGGGCCGCCTTCCGAAGCGCCCGCAAGCTCGATCGTCCGAACTGGCATTTCCTGTCGGGCGACGAAGGCTCGGTCGCCCGCCTGGCCAATTCGCTTGGGGTGAACTACTGGCGCTACGGCGACCATGTGATGCACGACATGCGCATCGTCCTGCTCGGCCCGCATGGCCGCGCCCTTCGCCACATCGACACCTTCGACGAACCCGTCGACGAATTGCTTCCCTGAATCGCGCCGGCGCATGTCCGGTTCGAGCGGTCCACCCCGTACATGAGGGTGTAGATCGACTTGGGGGTGCATCATGTTCCTGGACGAAAGAGACGAGGGCGAGTACCGCATCTATGCGGGGGCGCTGGAAAGCAGGATAGGCGACGGGTACATCGCAGCCGTGGTGGTGAATCGCGTGCGCGGCGTCGACCGCGGACCGAGGGAAGCCTGGCGCGACGACGCGCTCGCCTGCGGGCACCGGTGGGAACGCGCCGAGCAGGCGCTGTCGTACGCACTGGGCAAGGGCCGCGAGGTCGTGAGAACCGAGCGCACGCGCCTGCGCTGCTGAGCGCGCCGCCGGCGCACTGCGGTGTCAGGGGCGCCAGCGCAGTTGCAGCAAGTAGCGGCGCTCGACTTCGATCCGGTTGGTCGCCACGCCCCATTCTGCGTGGCTCGGATCCAAGAGGTTCTCGACCACCAGCGCCAGTTCGACGCTGGGTGTGGCCTGCCAAGCCAGCCGGGTGTCCACCGCGGTATACGCGGGAACGTCCGGATGGGGCCGCGCCGCGACGTGCCGGATCGACACGTCCCAGAGGTGGCGGGGTGTCAGGTCGATCGTCGAGCGCACCGACCACCATTGCCGAGGATCGTTGCCGAGCGCCTGCACGCCGGTCACGTCGGTGACGCCGGGTCGGACATGGAGGTTCTCGTGCAGCGCGGTGAACCCGCCGTCCAGGCGCCAGTTCTGACGAATCCGCCATCGCATCCAGGCCTCGGCGCCGTCGGTGAAGCCGTCGAACCCGTTCACGAATTGAAGGCCGTCGGGCGACGGCGAGGTGGCGCGAAGCCCGCGGTGCTGCTGGCGAAACAGAGAGATCGAGTACGACAGGCGCTGGTCGGGCTGGGCTCGCCAGCCGAGCTCGAGCACGTTGGACACTTCGGAGTCGAAGTCGGGACCGCCGGCCAGGACGTATGGTGCCTGCGCCGGCTGGAAGAATTCGCGGTCGACGCGTGAAGGGGCGCGCACGGCGCGCGACAGTGCCGCCCAGGCCATGCGCCGCGAATCGATGTTCCATGCGATTCGCGCACCGGGCAGAAACTCGGCCCGCGTGAACGGATTGGTCTCGGCACTCCCGGCCAGCGTCAACGTCACGTGATGCGACAGCGCGGCCTGATCCTGAAGAAAAAGACGCGACCAAGTCATGTCGCGCGTCGGCGGATAGAACGCCAGGGCCTGGAAGTTCGTCACGGCGTCGCGCGAATGCCGAAGACCACCCCCGAGCAGGACATGATGGCCGGCGGCCGGGTAGAAGCCGACTTGGCCGACGATGTCCGCGGTGTCGAGCGTTTCCGAGAAGACCTGCGGATGATCGCGCTGCGTGTGGTCGAGGTAAGCCTGCGCGTTGGCTTCCACGCCGCCTGAAAACCGGCGGTTCCAGCGTGCGAGCAGGTTGGCGCCGCTGAAGTGGCGCGCATCCGCATTCGGCTGCTGGATCTCACCCTGATAGGCGTCGCCCTGGATCGTGAACTCGCTGCCGCGCCGGGTCCAGTCACCGCGAAAGCCGGCCTGCAATCCGTTGGCGCGGTCGTACACGGAAGTGCCGTCGGCGCGGCTCGTGTCGCTGCGATCGTAGGTCTTGGCATACCAGCGCCAATCGCCGAGTTCGCCCAGGGCCTGCCCGCGCCGCAACACCGCGCCGCGCTCCTGGTTGCCGGCGTGGGCGTCGGCCAGCCAGCCCCGCGTGCCGTGGGCGGACTTCGTGAAGACGTGGATCATCCCGTTGACCGCGTTGCTTCCCCACAGCGCCGTGCTCGGCCCGGTCACGACCTCGATGCGCTCGACGTCGTCCAGCAGCACATCCTGCGCTTCCCAGAAGACGCCGGAGAACAAGGGGGTGTAGACCGTGCGGCTGTCGATCAGGACGAGCATCTTGTTGGCCAGCACGTTGTTGAACCCGCGCGCGCTGATGGCGTACTGGTTGGCGTCGGCCCGTGCCACGTCCAGCGTGGGCGCCAGGCGCAGCGCCTCGGGCAGCGTGGTGGCGCCGCTGCGCCGGATGTCCTCGGCCGTGATCACGTAGACCGACGCCGCCGCGCGATCCAGGGGCTCGTCGTAGCGCGAGACGGTCTGCACCACCACGTCGCGCAGTTGCTCCAGCGACAGGTCGGCCAGCTGCTGCGAGTCCGCGCGGCACGGCGCGGCGGCGCAGGCGGCCGCCAGGGCCACCGCGGCGCCGAGCGCGCGCGATGAGCGACGCGCCCGCCGAACTTCGACGCAGCCGAATGCAGGTGCCATGCCTGTTCCTGTTGCCGTGGGAGCCGGCGGGCATCGCCGCCGAAGGCCGCAGGAGTGTAGTGCGCAGGGCGGACCGGCGTGGCCACGGCGTGAGCAATGGCCCCAACGACTGCGGAGTCAATCGGCCGCCGCCGCGCGAGCGGCTCGATCCGCTACAGCGGCAAGCCCACGTAGTTCTCCGCCAGCGACCGGCTCGCGGCTTCGGAGCCGACAAGGTATTCCAGCTCCGCGTGCTGCATGCGTTCGCCGAAGCTTCCGTTGTCGGGAAAGCGGTGCATCAGCGATGTCATCCACCACGAGAAACGCTCGGCCTTCCAGATGCGTCGCAGGCAACGCTCGGAGTAGGTGTCGATGCCCGCCGGGCTGCCGCGATAGAACTCCGCGAGGGCCTGCGACAGGTAGCCCACGTCGGTCGCGGCCAGGTTCAGGCCCTTGGCGCCCGTGGGAGGCACGATGTGTCCTGCGTCGCCCGCCAGGAACAGCCGACCGAAGCGCAGCGGCTCGGCGACAAAGCTGCGCAGCGGCGCAATGCTCTTCTCGATCGAAGGCCCGGTCACGAGCTGCGCCGCGGTCGAAGGAGGAAGGCGGCGCTTGAGCTCCTCCCAGAATGCGTCGTCGGACCAGCTCTCGACATGGTCGTCCAGCGAACACTGAAGGTAATACCTGCTGCGTGTGTGGCTGCGCTGGCTGCACAGCGCGAATCCCCGGCCGTGGTTCACGTAGATGAGCTCGTCGGACACCGGCGGCACGTCGGACAGCACGCCGAGCCAGCCGAAGGGATAGACCTTCTCGTGCAGTGCGATCCGCTCGGGCGCGATGCTCGCCCGGCACACGCCATGGAAGCCGTCGCAGCCGGCGATGAAATCGCACTCCAGTTCATGGCGCGCACCGTCCTTTTCCCAAGTCACGCGCGGACCTTGCCCGTCGAAGTCGTGGACGCGCACCTCGTGCGCCTCGTACACCGAGGGCCAGCCGGCCGCCGCGCGTGCATCCATGAGGTCGTGGGTGACCTCGGTCTGGCCGTACACGAGCACGCGCTTGCCCGTGAGACCGTGCATGTCGATGCGATGGCGCTGACCGTCGAAGCAAAGGTCGAAGCCATCGTGCGGCAGGCCCTCGCGGTGCATGCGCTCGCCCACACCGGCCTCGTCGAGCAGGTCTGCCGTGACCTGTTCGAGCACGCCGGCACGGATGCGCCCGAGCACGTATTCGGGGCTGCGCTGCTCGATGATGACGTTGTCGATGCCCGCCTTGCCGAGCAACTGGCCGAGCAACAGGCCCGAAGGCCCGGCCCCGATGATGGCGACCTGAGTGCGCATGGCGCTGTCTCCTTGCGGTGCGGAAAGCCGAAGAGTAGGCGCGCGCGCGGACTCACTCAATGGACAGATCCGGCACGCACTTGCAAAATTCGAACATCGACATCGGATTCCATTGCGCGCCATGGACACTCGCCTGCCCACCTATGCCTTGTACGGCGAACACGGGCACACCATTGGTACCGACTGGCTGCATTGCGAGTCCATCGCCGAGCGCAGCCGCCTGCACGACTGGGAGATCCGCCCTCACCGGCATGAGTCGCTCTTTCAAATTCTGTACATCCGTCGCGGCTCGGTGCGTGTCCAGCTGGACGGCCGGTCGGCGGCTTTGGCCGCCCCCTGCGCGATCACCGTGCCGGCGCTCGTCCCGCACGGGTTTCGCTTTTCTCCGCGCGTCGATGGGGTGGTCGTCACCGTGCTCGAGCAGCACATCGGCAAGCTCCTCGACAGCGAGCCGGTACTGAGGGCCAGGGTGATGCGCGCGCAATACGAACGCCTCGAAGGCCCGAATGCAGATGCCGTGGGCAGCGCTGCCCTGGCGCTGCGCGGGGAGTTTCTCGCCACTGCCGCCTGGCGCGCACTCGGCATCGACCTTGCGCTCGTGCAGCTGTCGGTGGCCCTCGGGCGCAGCCTGCGCGACGACATCGCGCTGCCGGCCGGCGAAGGCGCTCGCTCGCTCGAGCACGTGCGGCGTTTCCGGGCCATCGTGGAGGCTCGCTTTCGCGGCCAGCCCTCGCTCACTGAATGCGCGCAGTCGCTGGGCATCACCACCACGCAACTCAATCGCGTGTGCCGCCAGGTCACCAGGCAGACGGCCCTGGACCTGCTGCATGCGCGCACGGTCCTCGAGGCGCAGCGTGAGCTGGCCTACACCACGATGACCATCAAGCAGATCGGGCTCGGACTGGGATTCGTCGACGCGGCCTATTTCACCCGGTTCTTCCAACGGCATACCGGGCGCGCGCCGACGGCGTGGCGGGCTCAGGCGGTGAGGGCGGGCGCGGCGGCATCGCCGCCCTGAACGGGACCGCGCGGGTACGGTGGCCCGCACTGAACGGCCAGTGCGGGTGCGGCGGCGTCGCCCTGAATGCGGACCTGACGCGCAAACCTGGCGCGCCAATCTGGAGAGCAGACGTGGCGAGCAGACCTGGCGGTCAGTTCCCGAACAGCGCCGGTGCACTGCCCATGGCATCCGTGCGGACGGCGAACAGGCTCCCTGCCATCGGCTCGTGTCGACGACCATCGGGCCCGAAGTCCACGATGGCGGTGGCGACGAAAAGGGTGGACATGCCGGGGCCGCCGAAAGCAACGTCGGTCACATTGGTTGCCGGCAGCACGACGCGCGCGAGCTCATGGCCATCCTGCGGGTCGTGACAGGTCACGCAGCCACCCGCCCAATGGGCGATCCACAGGCGACCATCGAGGTCGACGGTCATCCCGTCGGGAAACCCGTCGCCTCTTGCCAGGCGATGCCAGGCGCGTGGGCGCGACACCGTGCCGGCACGGACACCGAAGTCGCAGGCATGAATCACGTTGCGCGCCGTGTCGTTGACCCACATCGTCCGTCCGTCCGGCGACCAGGCCGGGCCGTTGACCACGGGGAAGTCGGCCTCCCACGCGCAATCGATTGCGATCGCGCCTTTGGCGGCCTCGACGCGATAGAGGCGCCCGGTGGGCGACTTGCAGCCGGGATCCATGGTGCCGACCCACAGCCGGCCCTGCGCATCGCATTTCCCGTCATTGAACCGATTTCCCGGGACGTGCAGCGGCGCCTCGCAGACTGCGCTCAGCACGCCCGAATCCGGATCGAAGAAGGCGATGTTCCTGCCGAAGGCCACGATCAGGCCGCGACCATCGGCCCGTTCGGCGAGGGTGCTGATCGGCCCGGGCATGGGCCACTCGAGACGTTCACCGTGCGCCGCCGACCAGCGCAGCAGCCGCTGCCCCAGGATGTCCACCCAGTACAGTGCCTCGTGCCGCGCCGACCAGCACAGGCCCTCGCCGAGCTGCGCATGGGCTTGCCAGACGAGTTCGGGCTCGCCGACGGCGGGCGCACGGCTTGGGGCATGAGGGGTCGGATCCATCGCGATCCTCGACAAGGCTCAATCGCCGGTCGCCCAGTCTATGCGCGCACCGAGTTCGCGGAGGTTTTCGACGAAACGCGGGTGCGCGCGGCGGATCGGCGCGGCATGGCGGATCACCGAGCGGCCGGGAACGCTGGCGGCGACCATGAGCAGCGCAATCGCCACGCGGATGATGTAGGGGCTGTCGACTTCGGCGGGCGACAGCGGCATCCCGCCGAAGGTGATGACGCGATGAGGGTCGGACATGAACGCGTGCGCGCCGAACTTCGACAGTTCGGCCGTCCAGCCCAGTGCCCCGTCGTAGACCTTGTTCCAGAACATCGCGCTTCCCTCGGCCTTCACGCCCACGGCAATGAAGATCGGAAGCAGGTCCACCGGCAGGTAGGGCCAGGGCGCCGCCTCGATCTTGGGCAGCATGTTCCTCGTGAAGGGCTGGCGCAGCCTGAGCGGTCCATCGAGCACGGCACGCGACCAGCCCTCGTCGTGCTCGATGCGGATGCCGAACTTCGAGAAGCAGCGGTCGATGAGCGGAAAGTGCTCGGGCACCGAGTTCTTGACCGAGACCGCACCGCCCGTCACGGCGCCCAGCGCCAGGAACGTGACGATCTCGTGGTAGTCCTCGGCGAAGCTGAACTGGCCGCCGCCGAGGGCGCCCACGCCCGACACCGTCAGACGCGAAGTCCCTCGCCCGTCGATGCGCGCACCCAGCATCGCGAGGAAGTCGCACAGTTCCTGGACGTGCGGCTCCGACGCCGCGTTCACGAGCGTGGAGACGCCGTCGGCGAGTGTGGCGCACAGCAGGAAATTCTCGGTCGTGGTGACAGACGCGTAGTCGAGCCAGTGCGCATTGGCCCGCAATCCGTTCGCGCTGTGCACGAGCAATGCGGCATCGGCGCCGCGCTGGACTTGCGCGCCGAACCGTTCGAACACTTCGACATGCGGGTCGATTTCGCGCACCCCGAGCGTGCAGCCCTGGACGTCCGCCTCGATGCGAGCGCTTCCGAAACGCGCCAGCAACGGCGGCACGAGCATGATCGACGAGCGCATCTCCTGCGGAAGCCGGTGGCGCTGCGGGTCGAATTGCGCGTCGCGATGGTCCACGCTCAGGACGTGGCGCGCGAAATCGACATCCACCGCGCTGCCGATCTCGCGAAAGAACGCAATGATCTTGCGCACATCGGTGATGTCGGGCACGCCGACAAGCCGCACGGGCTCGCGCGTGAGCATCGTTGCGCACAGCACCGGCAGCACAGCATTCTTGTTGGCCGAGGGGCGCACTTGCCCGCGCAGCGGCGTGCCACCGTGGACGATGAGATGGGACATGGGCGGATCCTGGTGTGGCGTGGAGGGCGTGTCGGGCCGCACGATAGATGCCGCGGTGGCGCGCCGTGTGAAGTCCATGTGAAGACCGATGCTGCAAACAAGTGCACGAAGCCTGGGCCGCAAGCGCGGCCGTAGGGGCTTTGGGGCTCGCTTGCGTGTGCATGGGGTGGTAAGGTCCCTGCCGAGTCATGCGCCGCGCCGGCGTCCGTCCCCGTCCGGTGTCGGGTGAAGGTCGTGGGGTCGCCGCGGCGAATCGTCCTCATCACCACTTCGACCCCCGCATGAAAGCTCCTCTCCTGCTATCGACTGCCGTGGCGGCGAGCCTGTATGCCGCCGCTGCATTCGCCCAGACTCCGCCCGACGATCGCTGGCACGGCGCCGTGGGTGCGGCGCTGTCCGCCACGTCGGGCAACACGAACTCCGCCTCGGTCCAGTTCAATGCCGATGCCAGTCGCGCCGCAATCACCCACAAGATCACGCTGGGCAGCATGGTCCAGTACGCGCGCGGGAGGAACAACGGCATGACCGAGACGACGGCCAACAGATGGGCCTTCAACGGTCGCTTCGACCAGAACTTCGGCGTGCACAAGTTCGCCTTCACCAAGCTCGAGCTCGAATCGGACAAGCTCAGCCACCTGTCCCTGCGAACTTCGCTGGCCGGCGGCGTCGGCGTGCGTCTGCTGGACACGCCGGACAACAGCGTCGATCTGCTGGGCGGCGTCGGCTACAGCGCCGACAGCTACAACGCGCCGCAGACGATCGACGGACAGACCGGCACACGCTTCTCGCGCCCGAGCATCTTCCTGGGCGAATCGTCGTCCCATCAACTCACCTCCACCGTGACGCTCAAGCAGCGGCTGGACGTCTATACGGGGCTTGGCGGGAACCGGGCGAACCTGCTCAAGTTCAAGGGCGACCTGGCCGTGGCGCTCAACAGCCACCTGAACCTCACCGTCGGCCTCACCGACAACTACAACAGCAACCCGCCGGTCGGGCAGGTGAGCAACGATGCCGGCCTGTTCACCGGCGTGAACCTGAAGTTCGGCGGACCTTGACGCCTCCTCGCCGGTGCGACGCCCGGCCCATGCTGCGTCGGCCGCGCCGAAGCGGGGCGGGCACTCGGGTATCGTCTGAGCCGCGCGCACGGCCCACCAACGCGGGCACAGCGCATCGGCAACCGGAGGAGCAACACATGAAGCGTGCAATTCTTGCACTGGTCCTGGAACTGGCGATGTCGGCCGCCTTCGCACAGACGACTCCCGTGGGTCTTTGGAAGACGATCGACGACGACGGCAAGACCGAGAAGTCGCTGGTGCGCATCGTCGAGACCAATGGCGTGCTGGCCGGACGCATCGAGACGGTCTTCGACCCGAAAAAGCAGGATTCCGTCTGCGACAAGTGCACCGACGAGCGCAAGGATCAGCGCCTGGTCGGGCTCACGATCCTGCGCAATGTCAGCCGCGACGCGAACGACGACTCGCTCTGGGATGGTGGTGACATCCTCGATCCGAACAACGGCAAGGTCTACAAGGTGCGCCTGCACCTGATCGACGATGGCAAGCGGCTCGACGTGCGCGGGTACATCGGCCTGCCGCTGCTGGGGCGCACGCAGACCTGGCTGAGGGTGCAATAGCGTGATCGTGCGGGCCTTGACGCTTGCAGGGGCGTGCGAGCTTGCTAAGCTCGCACGATGAACAAGGCGTTCACGCGCGAGAGCGATTCTGCCGACGACGACGCCGACGGCGACGGCACGGCACTGCCCCCGCTGCCGCAGGGCGGCAAGAACTACGTCACGCCCGGCGGCTACGCCCGCCTGCGCGAGGAACTGATCGGCTTGCTCGACGTCGAGCGGCCCAAGGTCGTCGAGGTCGTGTCATGGGCCGCCAAGAACGGCGACCGGTCCGAGAACGGCGACTATCTCTACGGCAAGAAGCGCCTGCGCGAGATCGACCGGAGGATCCGTTTCCTCACCAAGCGGCTGGACATCGCCGAGGTCGTCGATCCCTCGGTGCACCATGGGCGCGAGCAGGTGTTCTTCGGTGCCACCGTCACCTATGTCAACGAAGACGGGGACGAGCGCACGGTCACGATCAAGGGGATCGACGAAGCAGACAGTTCGAGGGGTGAAGTGAGCTGGATCGCACCCATCTCGCGTGCGCTGCTCAAGGCGCGCGTGGGCGACGAGGTGCAACTGGCCACGCCCGGCGGGGTCGAGCGCATCGAGGTCTTGAAGGTGGGCTACCCGGCGCCGCATTGAATGACCCTGGAGTGCGCCGGTCCGAGATCTCGAAATCGGTCGGCTCGCCGGGAGGCAGCAGCCCCTTCGAGATCAGGGCTTGACCCGGGCCACCTTCAGCACGCGCGCGGACCGTTTCAGTGTGCGAATCACATCGGCCAGATGCAGCCGGTCGCGCACGCTCAGCACCAGGCGCAGCTCGGCCGTCAGCGAGGCAGGCTCGTCGCCCATGTCGATGTGCGTGATGTCGGCTTCGGCCGAGGCCACGGCGGCGGCGACTTCGGCCAGCACCCCCTTGCCGTTCTTGACCAGCACATTGACGCCGGTCTCGAACGACCGCGTGGGCTGTTCGGCCCACTCGACGCGCATCCAACGCTCGCTGTCGCGCTCGAACAGGCGCTTGCCGATTCCGCAATCGGCGGTGTGGACCACCAGCCCTTCGCCCCGCCCGAGGTAGCCGACGATCGCGTCGCCCGGAATGGGCCGGCAGCACGGCGCCAGTTGAACCGAGGCGCCTTCGGCCCCGTCGATCTGCACGAGGCCCTGCATCGCGTCGGCGTCGTCCTGGCTGTAGCGGCCCATGGTGAGCGTCAGGGCATCGGGCTTCGTGCCGCGCTCGGCGAGCAATTGGGCCAGGCGCTTGGCCACGATGTGGGCGATCTTGCGGCCCAGGCCAATGTCGGTGAGAAGCTCTTCCCGGCTGCGGTTGCCGCTCCAGCGGGTGAGCTGGGCCCAGATGGTCGATTCGGGCGTGTCGTCGCCGGGCATCGCCAGGCCCTCGGTGCGCAGGGCCTGCGTAAGCATCTTGGAGCCCAGGTCCTGCGACTCCTCCTGCTCCATGGTCTTCAGATAGTGGCGAATCTTGGAGCGCGCGCGACCCGTGCGCACGAAGTTCAGCCAGGCCGGATTGGGTCTCGCGCCGGCAGCGCTGATGATCTCGACCACGTCACCGCTGCGCAGTTCGGTGCGAAGGGCCACCGGTTCGCCGTTGACCTTGGCGGCCACGCAATGGTCGCCGACGTCGGAGTGGATCGCATAGGCGAAATCCACCGGCGTCGCGCCGCGCGGCAGCGCCAGGATCTTGCTGCGCGGCGTGAACACATAGACGGCATCGGGGAAGAGGTCGATCTTGACGTGCTCGAGGAACTCGCTCGCGTCGCGCGTCTCGTCCTGGATGTCGATGAGCGACTGCAGCCACATTGCGCCCAGCCGCTGCGCCTCCTGCACCTGCACCGCGCCATTGCCCTTGCTCTTGTAGAGCCAGTGCGCGGCGATGCCCTTTTCGGCCACGGCGTGCATGTGCTCGGTGCGGATCTGGAACTCCACGGCCGTGCCCAGTGGGCTCACGAGCGTGGTGTGCAACGACTGGTAGCCATTGGCCTTGGGGATCGCGATGTAGTCCTTGAAGCGCCCTGGCACGGGCTTGTACAGCTGATGCAGCACGCCCAGGGCCAGGTAGCACTCGGGCAATGTCTGCACGACGATGCGAAAGCCGAAGATGTCGTTGACCTGCGCGAAGGTCAGGTGCTTCTCGCGCATCTTGGTGTAGATCGAGAACAGCGTCTTCTCGCGCCCGAAGACCTGCACCTTCAGCTTGGACTTGGCAAACGACTGCTCGACGTCCAGCTGGATGCGCGCCACGATGTCGCGCCGGTAGCCGCGCGCCTTCTGGACCGCCTTGGACAGCGCCGTGTGGCGCCACGGGCGCAGATGCTGGAACGACAGTTCCTGCAGCTCGCGATAGGTCTGGTTCAGGCCCAGGCGATGAGCGATGGGGGCATAGATCTCGAGCGTTTCGCGGGCGATTCGCGTGCGCTTGTCGGGCGCCATGGCGTCCATCGTGCGCATGTTGTGCAGGCGATCGGCCAGCTTGACAAGGATGACTCTCACGTCCCTGGCCATCGCCAGCAGCATCTTGCGGAAGGACTCCGCCTGCGACTCCTCGCGGGTCGAGAACTGGAGCTTGTCAAGTTTGGTGAGTCCGTCGACCAGGTCGGCGGTCGGGGCGCCGAAGCGCTGGATCAGCTCCGCCTTGGTGACGCCGCAGTCCTCCATGGCGTCGTGCATGAGCGCGGCCATGATGGCCTGCGCGTCGAGCTTCCAGTCGGCGCACAAGCCGGCCACCGCGATGGGGTGCGTGATGTAGGGCTCGCCGCTCGCACGGAACTGGCCCAGGTGTGCCTCGTCGGCGAAGCGGTAGGCCTCACGCACGCGCTTGATGTCGGCGGTGTCGAGGTAGTCGAGCTTGTGGGTCAGTGCGGCGAACGAGGCGGCTGCGGCGTCGTCCTTGGGGCTCGGCGGCTGCGCTGCAAGGCGTTTGCTTGCCGGTGTGGCAAGCTCCTTGATGGCGGCGGCGAGTCGGGAAACCATGCGGCTAATTTATCGTGGTTTTTGCGGCGCCGCACCACGGGGTTTCAAGGGCCTTGCATCGGGTGCCCCAAATACGCCAATGACAAACGGCCCCGCAGGGCCGTTGTGATGGGGCATTCGGGCCGGATCGTGTGCCCTCGATTTCAGATGGGCACCTTGCGCAGCATCTCGAGGCCGACTTCGCCTGCGGCGATCTCACGCAGCGCCGTCACGCCGGGCTTGTTCTTGGTCTCGATCTTGGGCGCGTGGCCCTGGCTCAGCATGCGCGCACGGTAGGTGGCCGCGAGGACGAGCTGGAAGCGGTTGGGAATCTTCTGCAGGCAGTCTTCGACGGTGATGCGGGCCATGGGGTCTCCGGGGGGTGTTCAGCGGGTCAGTTCAGGCCGAGGGCCTGGAATACGGCGGGCTTGACGCGAAGCTGGGCGGCGTACTTCAGGCGCTGGCTGTGCACGACGGTCTTGAGGTCGAACAGGGCCGTCTCGAACAAGCCATTGATTATAACGAAGTCGAAGTGGCGGGCTTGTGCGACTTCGTGCCGGGCATTGACCAGCCGCTGCGCGATCACGGAGGCGCCATCCTCGCCGCGCCGGTTCAGGCGCTGAGCCAGTTCGTCGTAGCTGGGCGGCAGGATGAAGATCAGCACGGCATTCGGGAAGAGCGTCTTGATCTGCAGCGCACCCTGCCAGTCGATCTCGAGCACGACGTCCTGACCGCCTGCCACCAGCGACTGCACAGCGCTGCGCGACGTGCCGTAGAGATTGCCATGCACCTCGGCCCACTCGAAGAACTCGCCCGCGTCGATCATCTGGCGAAAGGTCGTCTCCTCGATGAAGTGGTATTCGCGACCGTCGCGCTCCTGGCCGCGCGGCCGGCGCGTCGTGTGGGAGATCGACACGACCACGTGCGAATCGAGTTCGAGCAGCGCCTTGACCAGGCTCGATTTGCCCGCGCCGCTGGGCGCGGCCACGACGAAGAGGTTCCCGGGGTAGTCCATCGGTTGGGTATTTACTCCAGGTTCTGCACCTGTTCGCGCAACTGCTCGATGGCAACCTTCATTTCTACCGAAATGTTGGTCAATTCGAGCATGGATGCCTTGGACCCGAGCGTGTTCGCTTCGCGCAGCATTTCCTGGATCAGGAAATCGAGGCGTTTGCCGACCTCGCCGCCCTTGGCGAGCAGTCGGTCGACTTCGTCGAGATGGGATCGCAGCCGGGCGAGTTCCTCGGCCACGTCGATTCGCAGCGCGTAGGCGGCGGCTTCGTTCAGGGCGCGCTCGTGCAGGGCGTCCTGCGACACCGTCTGCCCCGCGCCGGCAGCCTCGAGGGCTTCCTTCCAGCGTTCGATGAACTTCTGCTGCTGCCGCTGCACGGTGGCCGGCACCAGGGGCTCGGCTTCGGAGGCGAGTTCGCGCAATCGGTTGACCCGCTCGGCGAGGACGGCCACGAGGCGTGTGCCTTCGCGCTGGCGCGCCTCGCTCAGGCCCTCGATGGCGCTGCGGGCCGCCGTCATGGCGGCTTCGTCGAGCTTTTCCGCCGTGCTCCCGCCCTTGCACCACTGGAGCACTTCATGCACGGACAGGCCCTGGGCCTTGGGCATCCAGCTTTGCACGGTCCCTTCGAGGCGGCTGAGGCGGCTCAGCTGATCGGGTTGCGGCTGCGGCCAGGCGGTCTCCGATTCCGTTTTGGTGGCCAGGCGCAATTCGACCTTGCCCCGTCGAAGCGCCCGCCCGAGCAACTCGCGCAGGGCCGGCTCCAGCGATCGGAACTCGTCGGGCATGCGAAAGCTCAGATCGAGGAAGCGCCCGTTCACCGATCGCAACTCGACGGTGACGGAACCCGCCGCGCCGCCGGGTCGAGTCGATTGGCCGTCGGCAATAGTGCCGGTTTCGGCTGTCGCGCCCGCGCCCACGGTGGCGCTGGCGTATCCGGTCATGCTGTAGACTGCCATGCAGCTTTCTTCGCCCAGAAATCTCGATTATGTCAAAGCCGAAACCTGCCCCGTTGCCCTCTGGCACGGTGGTGGGCGGGTACCAGATCATCAAGAAGCTGGCGGCCGGCGGGTTTGGCGTGGTCTATCTCGCCGAAGACGCTGAACGTCACCTCGTCGCACTGAAGGAATACCTTCCGTCTTCGCTCGCCGAGCGCTCGCCCGGCGAATTGACGCCGCGCGTGAAACCCGAGAAGCAGCCGCTGTACCGGCTCGGGCTGAAGAGCTTCTTCGAGGAAGGCCGTTCGCTGGCGCAGATCTCGCACCAGAGCGTCGTCTCGGTGCTGAATTTCTTCCGCGAGAACGAAACCGTCTACATGGTGATGAACTACCTGCAGGGCGACACGCTGCAGGATTTCATCGTCACCGCCCGTGACCTCAAGCGTGACAAGGTGTTTCGGGAGTCGACCATCCGCTCGCTGTTCGACGAGATCCTGCGAGGCCTGCGCATCGTGCACCAGCACAAGATGCTTCACCTCGACATCAAGCCGGCCAACATCTTCATCACGAACGACAACAAGGCGGTGCTGCTCGACTTCGGCGCGGCGCGCGAGGTCCTGTCCAAGGAAGGCAACTTCATCCGCCCGATGTACACGCCGGGATTCGCCGCACCCGAGATGTATCGGCGCGACGGCACGCTCGGGCCCTGGACCGACATCTACGCCATCGGCGCGTGCATCTATGCCTGCATGCAAGGCTATCCGCCGAACGACGCACCGCAGCGCATCGAGAAGGACCGGCTCGCCCTGTCGCTCTCGCGGCTGCGCAACGTCTATTCCGACAACCTCATTGAAGTGACCGAGTGGTGCATGTCGCTGGACCCGCTGTCCAGACCGCAGAGCGTGTTCGCTTTGCAAAAGGAACTGGCGCGCGAGACAGAGCGGCGCTACACCAAGCTCAGCTTCAGCGAACGTCTGAAGCTTCAGCTTGAAAACCTCACCAGTGCAAAGGCGTAGCAGCAATGCGCTTCTCGGTGTACCAGGTCAGTCGCAAGGGCGGCCGGGAGAAGAACGAAGACCGCATGGGCTATTGCTACACGCGGGATTCCGGTCTGTTCGCGCTGGCCGACGGCATGGGTGGACATCCCGAGGGAGAAGTCGCTTCGCAACTCGCCCTGCAGACGCTCGCCGCGCTGTTCCAGCGAGACTCCAAGCCGATGCTGGCCGACCCGCTGCGATTCCTGCATGAAGCAATCGTTGCCGGCCATCACCAATTGCTGCGCTACGCAACGCAGAAATCTCTGATCGACACGCCCCGCACCACGGTGGTGGCCTGCGTGCTGCAGGGCAATGCCGCGTACTGGGCCCACTGCGGCGACTCGCGGCTGTACATGGTGCGCGGCGACAAGCTCATCGCCCGCACGCGCGACCATTCCTATTCGGAACTGCAGGAGACCTTGTCCCAGGTCGTCCCGATGGGCGAGCGATTCAATCGAAACGTGCTGTTCACCTGCCTCGGAAGCCCTGGCAAGCCGGTGGTCGACACGGTCGGCCCGCTCCTGCTGCAGCCCGGCGACCGCTTGCTTCTTTGCTCTGACGGCTTGTGGGGCAGCGTGAGCGATGCCGTCATCTCCGAGCAGCTGTCGCAGCATGCCATCTCCGACGCGGTGCCCGAGCTCGTCGAGCTGGCGCTGCGAAACGGCGGCCCCAAGAGCGACAATGTCTCGGTGCTGGCCATGGAATGGGAAAGCGCCGAGAGCCCCGACAGCGGCTCGGGCATTTCCACGCAGTCGCTCGGCGAAGAGGTGTTTGCCTCGACGATCCAGGCGAGCGTCATGGGCCAGGACGTGCCCGACGAACTCGACGATGCCGAGATCGAGCGATCGATCAAGGAAATCAACGAGGCCATCCGGCGCTCGTCACAGAAAAAATCCTGAAAGGTTTCCCGATGAGTTTTCAGCGCACGCAAGGCCGTGCCGCGGACGCGTTGCGCCCGGTCACGATCACCCGCGGCTACACCAAGCATGCCGAAGGGTCGGTGCTTGTGGAGTTCGGCGACACGAAGGTGCTGTGCACCGCGTCTGTCGAGGAGAAGGTGCCTCCGTTCAAGCGCGGCAGCGGCTCGGGCTGGGTAACGGCCGAGTACGGCATGCTGCCCCGAGCCACGCATACCCGCGGCGATCGCGAGGCCGCGCGTGGCAAGCAAAGCGGGCGCACGCAGGAGATCCAGCGCCTCATCGGGCGTTCGCTGCGCTGCGTCTTCGATCTGGCAGCGCTCGGGGAACGCACCATCTCGCTGGACTGCGATGTCATCCAGGCCGATGGAGGCACGCGCACGGCTGCCATCACGGGGGCATTCGTCGCCGCACACGATGCCGTGAGCTGGCTGCTGGCGCGCCAGGCGATCGCTGCCTCGCCCATCCTCGACTTCGTGGCGGCGGTCTCGGTGGGCATCGTCGAAGGCACGCCGCTGCTGGACCTGGAATACGTCGAGGATTCGGCCTGCGACACCGACATGAACGTCGTGATGACGGGCAGCGGCGGATTCGTCGAAGTGCAGGGCACCGCCGAAGGCGCCGCATTCAGCCGCGAAGAGATGGGGACGCTGCTGCAACTCGCCGACAAGGGTATTGGCGACCTGATCGCCGCGCAGCGCCGCGCGCTGGCATCGTAGCGGGATGCGGCTGGTCCTCGCCTCCAACAACGCCAAGAAGCTCGCCGAACTGCGCGCGCTGTTCGTGCCGCTCGGGCTCGAGCTGGTCGCGCAGGGCGAGCTGGGCGTCGGCGAAGCCGATGAGCCGCATCCGACCTTCATCGAGAACGCGCTCGCCAAAGCGCGGCATGCCGCCATCGGCGCCGGCTCGGCCGCGATCGCCGACGATTCGGGCTTGTGCGTCGATGCGCTGGGCGGGGCGCCCGGGGTTCGCTCGGCGCGCTACGCCACGAATTTCGGCGAAGCGGTCATCATCGACGAAACGGCCGAGCGCGAAGGCACGCGCGTCATCCAGGATGCAGCGAACAACCGGCTGCTGCTCGACCGGCTCGTCGGCATCGAGGATCGTCGGGCACGTTACGTGAGCGCGCTCGTGGCCGTGCGAAGCCCTGACGACCCGGAGCCGCTGCGTGGCCTTCGGACGCTGGGACGGCGTGATCCTCACGGCGTCCCGCGGAGAAGGCGGCTTCGGCTACGACCCGCTGATGTTCATTCCCCTGCTCAACCGCACGGTTGCCGAACTGCCCGTGGCCGAAAAGAACGCGCACAGCCACCGTGCGCTCGCATCGCAGCAGATGCTCGCGATGATGCGTGAAGTCTGGCATCTTGGTTGAGCCGACGGCATCCGCGGCCGATCGTTTCCTGCGCGAGGGGACGCTTCGCCTGAGCCAACTGCCGCCGCTGTCGCTGTACGTGCACCTGCCGTGGTGCCTGCGCAAATGCCCGTACTGCGACTTCAATTCGCATGAACAAGCCACCGGTGAACTGCCCGAACGCAAGTACCTGGACGCGCTGCGTGCCGACCTCGAAGCCGCCTTGCCGATGGTATGGGGCCGCACGATCCACAGCGTGTTCATCGGCGGCGGCACGCCGAGCCTGTTCTCGCCCCAGGGCATCGACCGTCTGCTGGCCGACGTGCGTGCGTTGCTGCCTCTTGCCGCCGGCTGCGAAGTCACGCTGGAAGCCAATCCAGGCACTTTCGAACGCGACCGCTTTCGCGGCGTTTCGCGCGGCGGGCGTGACGCGCCTGTCGGTGGGCGTGCAGAGCTTCGACGATTCCGCGCTGCGGCGAATCGGCAGGGTTCACGATGCCGCACAGGCGCGCGCGGCCGTCGACGAGGCGAGTGCGGCCTTCGACAGCTTCAACATCGACCTGATGTACGCGCTGCCCGGCCAGGACCTGGCCGCGCTGTCGCGCGACCTCGATGCGGCACTCGCCTTCTCGCCGCCGCACCTGTCCGTCTACCACCTCACGCTCGAGCCCAACACCTGGTTCGCCACCCATCCGCCGAAATTGCCCGACGACGACACGGCCAGCGACATGCTCGACCTCATCGTCGAGCGCACCGCCCGCGCCGACCTGCAACGTTACGAAGTTTCGGCCTTCGCGCGGGACGGGCACCGCTGTGTGCACAACCTGAACTACTGGCAGTTCGGCGACTACCTCGGCATCGGCGCGGGGGCCCACAGCAAGATCAGTTTCCCGCATCGTGTGGTGCGGCAAGTCCGCTGGCGCGAGCCGGCCGCCTACATGACCCATGCCGTGGACGGCCAAGCCGTGTCCAACGAACACGAGGTGGCACGCGAGCAGTTGCCCTTCGAATTCATGCTGAACGCGCTGCGCCTGAAGGACGGCTTCGCGCTGTCCATGTTCGGCGAACGCACCGGGCTGCCGATCACTGCGATCCAGCATGCGCTCGACGAAGGCGAGCGTCGCGGTCTGCTGCAACGGGACTTCGCAAACGTGCGGCCCACCGCTCGCGGGTTCGATTTCCTGAGCGACGCGCAGCAGCTCTTCCTGCCGGACTGAGGAGCGCCGGCCGTCGGCGCCGGCAAGCTTGAACGGCAGCGGTGGTGTCGGGGGCACGCGGGTTTGGCTGCACCGGCGTGGCTTGCCTCGGCATCAACCGAATCTCCGATCGCGTGCGACTGGATGGCCTCGCACCTGCGTCCGCCGGCGCGTGAATTCAGCCGACCCGGTGTCGTCTTACGCCGCCGCGTCAGTCCGGCAGCGGCTGCCCGATTCCTCCAGCTCACGCATCAGCCAGGCGCGAAACGCCTTCAGCGCCGGCCAGTCGCGCAGCGCCGGAGGGTAGACGAGGTAGTAGTTGTAGCCGGCGTCGAGCTCGACCGCCTTGGGCGACAGGCGCATCAGGCGGTGCTCGGCCAGCGCATCGGCGGCCAGCAGTTCGCGCGCGAGCGCGATGCCCAGGTCCTGCTCGGCCGCCTGGAGCATCAGCCCGGCGTCGTTAAAGCTGGCCACCGGCACTGCGGAGCACTTCAGCCCATGGGCCGCGAACCACTGCGTCCAGGTCTGGGCGTCGCCCAGCAACGGCGCATTGGCCAGTGCCGCCAGGTCTTCGCCCGCCAGCCGACGTGCAGTGGGCGGCGCGGCGACGGCGACCAGGGGCGATTCGGCGAGCAATTCACTGTGCAGCCCCGGCCACGATCCCCGACCTTGGCGCACGGCGGCGTGGAAGCCCTCGCGAGACAGGTCGATGACGCGCTGCGAGGCGTCGAGCTCCAGCGCGATGTCGGGGTGCTGCTCGCGCCACCTTCCGATGCGCGGCAGCAGCCAGCGTTGCGCGAATGAGGGCAGCGCAGTGACGCGCAGTCGCTGTGCCGAACCTCCGGCTGCCGCGGCAGCGGCCTGGACACCGTCGTCGAGTTGCGCAAGCGCGGGCTCGACGCTTCGCAGCAATGCCTCGCCGGCCGAGTTGAGCGCGATGCGCCGGCCTCGGCGATCGAACAGGTCGAAGCCGAGCTGCTCTTCCAGCGCACGGATCTGCTGGCTGACGGCGCTGTGTGTGATGTGCAGGGAGTCGGCTGCGGCGCGCAGGTTCTGAAGGCGTGCGACGGTGCGGAACGCAGGCAGGGTGTAGAGCAGCAGGCGCGGCATGCTGGTAAGCATAGCTGAACAAAACGTTCAGTACAAACCGCTTCCTCCCCGGGGATTGGACTTATATCCTTACCAACAGCTGCACACCACGACACCTCACCCCCCTTGGAGAGCGCCATGTCATCGAACGCCTGCCTGAGCCCCGTTCCGCTCGTTCGGCCCTTCCACGTGCGCGCGCGGGATACCGCCGCGGACATCCTGCAGGCCATCGGCAGGGCTTGGCGTCGTCGCAGCGATGCCCGCAGGCGACGCCGTGAACTGCAGGCCGTGGCCGACATGAATCGCCTTCTGCTGCGCGACATCGGCGTACCTGAGGAGGTGATCGAAGAGGCCGAGCTCAGAGACACCCTCTGCCAGCTCCGGCAGGATATGGTGATCGGGCGCCTGCGCGGGTTGATGTGAGCGCCGGGCGCGGCCGCGGGGCCTTCGGCGGCTCGCTCGTCGCGTCTACACGCGGTTGAGCGACATGCCAGCGGTGCTGCGCAGCCGTTCGATGAGGCGTGGTGCAATCTGCGGCAGCGGCAGCACCTCGTGCGCCGCGCCGGCGGCAATCGCTTCTCGGGGCATGCCGAACACCACGCAGGTGGCCTCGTCCTGGACGACGTTGTAGCTGCCGGCGTCTCGCATCTCGCGCATGGCGTGTGCGCCATCGGCGCCCATGCCGGTGAGCATCAGCCCGATGGCGTTCGGGCCGACCACACGCGCTGCAGACTTGAACAGCACCTCCACCGAAGGCTTGTGCCGGTTGACGGGATCGCCGTCCTGGACTCGCGCAATGTAGTTCGCGCCGCTGCGCTCCACGCTGAGATGAAAGCCGCCCGGCGCGATGTAGGCGTGACCGGGAAGAATGCGCTCGCCGTCGCGCGCTTCGGCGACGCGGATCCTGCACAGCCCGTCCAGGCGCGCGGCATAGCTCTTCGTGAAGCCCGGCGGCATGTGCTGGGTGATGACGACGGCCGGTGAGTCGTGGGGGAGCTGGATCAGCACTTCCTTGGTGGCTTCCGTTCCACCGGTGGATGCGCCGATGAAGATGAGCTTTTCGGTCGACAGCCGCCCCAGGCCGGCCACGGCCGCCGGTGCGGTCGGCGCAGGAGCTGTGCGCGCCGATGCGGTGCTCGCATCCGCAGCCGGCGCATGGTTCGTGTTCAGCCGGCGAAGGCGGGCCTTGGCCGCGATGCGGACCTTCTCGGTGATGTCCTGGGCGAGCAGCCGCAGCCCGTCCGCGACACCGATCTTCGGCTTGGCGACGAAGTCGATGGCGCCCAACTCGAGGGCGCGCAGCGTCACCTCCGCGCCGCGTTCCGTCAACGTGGAAACCATCACGACGGGCATCGGCCGCAGCCGCATGAGCTTGCTGAGGAAGTCGATGCCGTCCATGCGCGGCATTTCCACGTCCAGCGTGATCACGTCCGGATTCAGTGCGCGGATCATCTCGCGCGCCGCATACGGGTCGCTCGCCGCGCCGACGCACTGCATGTCGGGCTGGCGGTTGATGATCTCGGTGAGCAGGCTTCGCACGAGGGCGGAATCGTCGACCACCACCACGCGGGTCTTGTTCAATCCGGTGTCTCTGGAATCCATGTCGTTCGCCGTTCTTCAGAACAGATCGACCGAACCGCCGCCCGAGTTGGCGGGGACGGCGCGCTGCGCCGCGGCGCGGTCCTGCGCCACCAGGCTTTCGGTATTGGCCGATGCCAGGCGCTTGACCATGGCCTTGCCGCTGGCGGGCAGGAAGCACACCTTGCGCGGGTACACGTCCATCACGTCCTTGGACAGGATCGGGATGCGTTCAGTCTTGAGATAGTCCATCACGAATTGCGTATTCCGCTCGCCCACGTTCATCGTGTTCATGCCTGAGATCACCTGGCCGCCGCCGAACACCTTGGCCTCCATGCTGCTGCGGCATGCGCCGCGCTTCATCATCTCGTTGATGAGCAGTTCCATTGCGAACGAGCCGTAGCGGCCCGAGTCGCCCACCCCCTCGGGCAGCATGAAGTGGTTCATGCCGCCAACGCGTGCGTTGCGGTCCCACAGGCATGCGGCGATGCAGGAGCCCAGCGTGGTCATGATGAGGATGTCCTCATGGTGCACGAAGTACTCCCCGGGCAGGATCTTCACCGCGTCGTTGCGAAAGTGCGCGTCGTAGTAGAAGAACGAAGCCTCGCCGGGCTTGCGCGCCTGCGACTTGAGCTGGTCCAGCCGCGACATCGTGGGCGCTGTGGCGAGGGAAGCGAGGGCCATGGTGTCTTTCTTATCGGCAGGGCGGTTCGGGCCTGAAGCGAGTCGGCCCCGTCAAACTCGCTCGTAGACCGTCTTGCCGCGCAGGCGGAAGAGGTCACGCGAATCCGAGAAATTCTCGGAGTGCCCCACGTAGAGCACGCCCTGGGGCGCCATGGCGCGATGGATGCGTTCGAGCACGCGGCGCTGGGTGGGCGCGTCGAAATAGATCATCACGTTGCGACAGAACACGATGTCGAACGGCTCGCCCAGGGCCCATTGGGTCGACATCAGGTTGTGCACGCGGAATTCGACCTGCCTGGCGAGCTCGGGCTTGACCCGGATGAAGCCGCTGTTGGCGCCTTTTCCGCGCAGAAAATGGCTGCGCAGCCGCTCCGGGCTGAGGCCACGCGAGTCCGCTGCATAGACGCCGCGCGCGGCCGTGGCGAGCACCTTCGTGTCGATGTCGCTGGCCACGATGCTCACGCCCTGTGCACTCGCGCTCTCCTGCGCGACCATCGCGATGGAATAGGGTTCCTCGCCGGTCGAGGCCGCGTTGCACCAGATCCTGATCGGGCGCGATGAGCGGGCGCGCAGGTCGCGGGCCAGTTCTGCGAAATGGTGGTCCTCGCGAAAGAACGAGGTGAGATTCGTCGTGAGGCAGTTGATGAACTCCTGCCATTCCTGCCCGCCCGATGCCGCCGGCGACATCTCCAACTGCTGCAGGTAGCCGGCGAACGAACGGTGTCCTGTTTCGCGAAGGCGCCGAGAGAGCCGGCTGTAGACCATGGCCTGCTTGCCTGAGTGCAGGCTGATGCCCGCTCGCTGGTAGATCAGTTCGCGCACGCGCTCGAAATCCGCGATGCCGAAGCTGAACTCCTGGTCGGCCATGCCGTCGCTGGCCTCGGCGCGCGACGCCGGGACGGGGGCAGGGGTCAGGACAGCACTCATGAGGTCTCCGCAGACGGGCGCAGGCGTGCGACGTGCGCGCCGGGCCGACATCGGGATATCGGCCGGCAGGCGTGCCGGCTTGAGGGCGGCCGCGGCGAGGAATTGGCCGGCAATGCACCGGCAGTTCGCGCCGGTGCCACCCCCTGCCACTGCTAGACTTGCCGCGGTGGACTTGACCCAATGACCGTGTCTGCCCGAGCCGCTCGCGACACCAAGCCGGCGCCCATTTTGCGCATGCAGGCGGCCTTGCAGTTGCTGTCGCATGCCGGGTACGAACTGCCGCCGGATGCGCCGCAGGGTTCGCTGCGCTGGCTCCAGTCGGTGATCGACGGGCTGTGCGACCTGTCCAGCCGTGACCCGCTGACGGGCTTGCCCAACCGCCGCCAGTTCGAGCTCACCATCACCCGCGAGATCGACCGCGTCGCCCGGGCGGGCGAGGCGGCTCTCGTGCTGCTGCTCGACATCGACCACTTCAAGAAGGTGAACGACACCTACGGCCATGCGGCGGGCGACGAGGTCATCCGTTCGGTGGGAGCGTCGCTCGTCGATTGCGTGCGGCCGATGGACACGGTGGCGCGGGTCGGCGGCGAGGAATTCGCGATCATTCTGCCGAACTGCCCACCTGCCTTCGGATACACCGTGGCCGAGCGCATCCGCATGAAGGTGCTGCGCCGCCCGGTGCCAGTGGCCGCGGGGGTGGAAGTGTCCGTCACCATCAGCATCGGCGGGGCATTCGCGCCGCAGTGGGTACGTTCGTCGGCGACGCTGTGGATGGAGCGCGCCGACCAGCAGCTCTACCGCGCCAAGGCCGAGGGCCGCAATCGCGCCTGCCTCGAGCAGCCGACCGTGTCGCAAGTCAGTGCCGAAGAGCGTGGCTTGCTGTTCGGGACATCGCAGTTTCAGGACATCGAATGAGCAGCGTGTACCAGTCGCCCATCCCCGGCAGTCCTTCGCGCGGACGCATCACGGCCGTGACCAGCGGCAAGGGAGGCGTCGGCAAGACCTTCATGGCGGCCAATCTGGCCGCCGCGCTCACGCGCCGCGGCGAACGCGTTCTGGTGCTCGATGCCGATCTCGGACTGGCCAACCTGGACGTGGTGCTCAACCTGTTTCCGAAGATCACGCTGCACGACGTGTTCACCGGCAAGGCCGAGCTGTCGGAGGCGATTCTGCCGGCACCCGGCGGCTTCTCCGTCGTGCTGGCCGGCTCGGGTCTGGTGGAATATTCGCGCCTCACGCCGGAGGTGCGCGAGCAGCTGCTCGCCGTGATCCAGAAGCTCGCCCCGCGCTTCGACCGCGTCCTGCTCGACACCGGCGCGGGCATTTCCGACGTCGTGCTCTACACGGTGTCGCTGGCCGATGAAGTCATGGTCGTGGCCACGCCCGAACCGACGTCGCTCACCGATGCCTATGCCACGATCAAGGTGCTTGCAGGACAGCAGCAGCGCCAGGTCATCAAGCTCGTGGTCAATCAGGTGAGCCGGGCCGGCGAAGGCCGCATCATCCGAGGTCAGCTCCAGCAGGTGGTGGATCGATTCGTCAGCAACGGCACCGACACGCCGCTCAAGCTCGAACTGCTCGGCGAAGTGCCGTCGGACGTAGCCGTGCGCGAGGCCGTGCAGAAACGCCAGTTGCTGCTCGAGACGCAGCCTGGCTGCCCCGCGGCCAAGGGCGTTGCGTCGGTGGCGGAGAAGCTTTCCCCATGAACGATCCGGACGACAGCGCGTCTGCCGGTGCCACCCCGTTCGAGAGCATCGGCGGCGAGCCGGCCGTGCTGGCGCTGGTGCAGCGCTTCTACGACCTCATGGACCTGGAGCCGGCCTATCGCGCCCTGCGCGCGATGCATCCCGCGCACCTGGAAGGCTCGCGCGACAAGCTTTTCTGGTTCCTGTGCGGCTGGCTCGGCGGGCCCGAGCACTATGTCGAGCGCTTCGGCCACCCGATGCTGCGCGCCCGGCACCTGCCGTTTGTCATTGGCATGGCCGAACGCGACCAATGGCTCGCCTGCATGAAGCAGGCGATGTCCGAGGTGGGAATGGAGGAGTCGCTCGCCGACCGCTTGGGCAATGCGTTCTTCAAGACTGCCGACTGGATGCGCAACCGCGGCGGATGAGCGGCGTTCTCTCGCGCGGCCCGGACTTCTCGAGGCGGGTATCCGACGAGCGATCCGATGACCGGATCGCGCCTGGCCCTGGGCGCTCGACGCTGCTCATTGCTTCTCGAGCTGCTCGGCGCAAAGCCGCGCGACCCGCTCGCTGGCAGGACGAAAATGAACTGGAAGGAGTGAACAGGGCGCCGGCGCGGCGGCCGACGCTCAGGCCTGAAGCGACCCGCCGACGTGATGCCGGTCCTGGGCGCCGATCGACGAGTACAGACCGGGCGCGTCGCGAGGCATCAGGACCTCGATGGCGCGATCGAGCGCGGCTGTGGCGCGAGCCAGCGATTCGCGCTGCGCGGCAACCTGGCCGCTGGCGCTCGCCAGCCGGCGGCGCAGCACCGGCGGCACGCTGCCGCTGCGTGCGGCGGTGGAAAAGTGGTCCACCGCGCGCGCCAGCGCTCGGTGCAACTCGGTGGCCTGGCGATCGATCGCGGCCGCATCGCGCGCGAGCAGCGCGTCGCCGAGGGCCGCGAGGCGCGACTCCACGGCAGCCAAGGTCTCTTCCAGCCTGGGGTCGATGATCGGGTTCGGCGAGAGCATCGTTGGGTTCATGTCGCAGCCCTGGTTGGGCAAGCTGGTGGTTGGATGTTATTTGGACGACTTGGTCAGCAATTCCTGCGCATTGGCGATGAGCTTGTCGGCGATGGTCGCGTGATCGACCTTGAAGCTCCCGTCGGCAATGGCCTGCGAAATGCGCGCGACCTTGTCTGCATCGAACTCGGGCGTCGACCCGCTCACGCCCGACAGCAGCGATGCCGCCTCATTGGAGATGTCCACCTGGGCACTCGGTTCGGCGCCGCCAGGCGCGGCGGTCTTGGCAGGCGCGTTGGAGGCTTCGCCCGATGACGTGCGGCCCGTGGTCGCTGGTGCCACCGGGGCTTTCTCTGCAGGACTGCCGATCTTCATGACGTTCTCCAAAGGGCTGATCTGGGGCCCGGCCCATTCAACATGGACGGTGTATCGGCCGATGAAGCCACGACTTTAGGCCTTTTTTTCCGGCCGCCGGTTCGCTCGGGGCTCGCTGCGAGAGGCTCACAGCGTCATTTCCACGCGATGATCGCCCGCGGGCATGCCGGTGAGCACGCGCCCACCATCGGTGCGGATTCGCGCCGGGCGTCCTTCCAATCCAGGGGTCAGCGCCTGCCCGAGTCCGGCCACGCTGAAACCTGCGCCGACGGCCACGATCTTGACCGTGTCCCCGGCGGCGAACCACTGGCGGGTCTTCAAGTTCGACTCTCGCACGCTCTGGCCACGATTGAGCGCGCGCGCCACCGTGCGGCCGACTGCCTCGTCCATCTGGGTGACTGCCATGGAACGGTCTTCGGCCAGATCGACCTCGGCTTGAGTCAGATCGTCGGCGGCAATGACCGCCCCCACGGGAAGTGGATTCCTGGCGATGAGTGCCTGGCCGAACACCCGGACCGTGACCGGCAGGTAGACATTCCACGGCGACGGGCCGCGCGTGCAACGCAATCCGACGCGGGTGCGGCCCCACAACCGCGCCCCTGAGGGCAGGTACGGCTCAATGTGCTCGCACGCGGCAAGGTGCAACCTCGGGTTCAGCTCCCCGATGTCGACCGCGACCCGGGCGTGACCGCTTCCGGCACGCTGCGCCGCATCGATGGCCAGCTCGCGCACCTGACTGGCGACGTCCTGTCCCAGCGCGGAGTCCTGCGCCGCGGCCGCGAACGGCACCGCACACAGCGCGAACGCGAGCAGCATGCTTGCCGGCCGCTCTCGCGAACACGTTGATCCATGCCCGCACGCGCGCACACACGAAGGACGACCTCAGGAGTTCCATGTGCGGATGTTCGCCGCACGAGCGCCGAACCCATGTCGCGAAATGGCTGCCAAAGCCGCGCTTATTCCCGCTTATGTCCGAGCACCCGGCCAACACAATCCCTCACAACTCTCGATGGGTTTCGGCCCGCGGAAGGCTTCGCATGATCGACAAACTTACCGGCAATCTCGACTTCCAGGCTCAGGCGCTCACGCTGCGCTCGGAACGCCAGCGCCTGATCGCGAGCAACATTGCCAACGCCGACACGCCCGGCTACATCGCGCGGGACATGAACTTCGCGCAGGCGCTCAAGGAGGCCACGGGCGCCGCACAGATGGCGGGCACGCTGGCGACATCGCAGCCCGGCCACATCGCCGCGGCGACCGGCGCGCGCGCCGAGGCGAACCTGCTCTACGCGATGCCCAGCCAGACGAACCTGGACCGCAACACCGTCGACATGGACCGCGAACGCGCGAGCTTCGCGGACAACGCCATCAAGTACGAAGCCACCCTGCGCTTCATCAACGCCGACGTGAAGACCACGCTCGACGCCATCCGCGGCGGGCAGTGATCCTGCCGCACGCCATGAACCACTGAACCGGCGCCCGTCCATGAGGAACTCACGATGAGCATGCTGAACATCTTCAACGTCGCCGGCAGCGCGATCAGCGCGCAGAGCCAGCGGCTCAACGTGGTGGCGTCCAACCTGGCGAACGCCGACACCGTGGCCGGCCCCGACGGCAAGGCCTACAAGGCGCGCGAAGTGACCTTCCAGACGCAGCTCATGGGCGCCAGCGGCGCGGCCGGCGTCACCGTGAGCACCATCACCGAGGACAACTCCCCCGGCCGACGCGTGCTCGACCCGAGCAACCCCAGCGCCGACGGCGACGGGTACGTCACCTACAGCAACGTGAACGCGGTCGAGGAGATGGTCAACATGATCTCCGCATCGCGCTCGTACCAGAGCAACGTCGAGGTGATGAACACCGCCAAGACGCTCCTCCTCAAGACACTCCAGATGGGTTCATGACATGAGCGTTTCATCCGTGGCGGCCAGCACGCCCGACATCGCCTCCGCCTCGGCGGCCACGGGTTCGGGCACGGTGAGCGCCGACGCCTTCCTGAAGATGCTCGTGGCCCAGATGCAGAACCAGGATCCGCTCAACCCGATGGACAACGCGCAGGTCACGAGCCAGATGGCGCAGATCAACACGGTCAGCGGCATCCAGCAGCTCAACACGACCGTGCAGGGTCTGCAGACGCAGTTCGTGCAGATGCAGGCACTGCAGGGCGCATCGCTGGTCGGGCACGACGTGATCGTCGCGGGCAACCAGATGGACATCGCCAACGGCGTGGGGCAGGGCGGTTTCGACCTGACTTCGCCCGCGGACGCGGTGAAGGTCGAGGTGCTCAACGCGGGCGGCCACGTCATCGACACGCTGCAGCTCGGCGCGCAGACCTCGGGCATGCACAGCTTCGACTGGGACGCGAGCAAGGCGGGCACCGACACCAACCTGACTTTCCGCGTCACCGCCACGAGCGGCGCGACCAAGCTGTCGTCGACCGAACTGATGCGCGACAGCGTCACCGCGGTGACGACCGACGGCAACACGCTCAATCTGGATCTCGCGCGCTCGGGCAGCACGCCGTACGGCTCCATCAAGGCCTTCAACTGATCACTTCCACCAAGGACACTCCATGGGCTTCCAACAAGGTCTCTCCGGTCTCAATGCCACCAGCAAGAACCTGGAGGTGATCGGCAACAACATCGCCAATGCCAGCACCTACGGCGCCAAGGCCTCGCGCGCGGAATTCGCCGACATGTACGCCAGCGCGATGAACGGCGCGGGTGCCAACAGCATCGGCATCGGCGTGAACCTCGAGTCCGTGTCGCAGCAGTTCACGCAGGGCAACATCACCTCGTCGCAGAACCCGCTGGACCTGGCCATCAACGGCGCGGGGTTCTTTCAGGTGACCGACGGCAAGAACCCCACCATGTACACGCGCAACGGCCAGTTCAAGGTCGACCGCGACGGCTACATCGTCAACGGCCAGGGCCTGGAGCTCATGGGTTACGCGGCCGACGGCACCGGCACCATCCTGCCGGGACAGGCCGCGCCGCTGCAGATGCCCACCGCCGGCATCACCCCGCACGCCACCGACAAGATGACGCTCGAGATGAACCTCGATGCACGCGCGGCCACCACGCTGCCGGCAGCGGGTCCCGCGATCGACATGACGGACCCGACCACCTACAACAACGCGACCTCGCTCACCGTCTACGACGCCAAGGGCCAGGACGTGGCGCTGACCTACTACTTCCAGAAGGCGAGCACCGACACCTGGAACGTCTACGTCACCGCCAACGGCACGCCGCTGGCCACCGATGCCAGCGGCAACCCCGCGGCGTCCACGCAGATCGTCTTCCCGCCCAACGGCGGCACGCCCACCGCGCCCGTAGGCAACGTGTCGCTGAACATTCCCTCGACCACCAATGCCGCGGGCGCCGCCACGCTGGCGATCAACAACGTGTCGCTCGACGTGTCGGGCGCCTCGCAGTACGGCTCGCCGTTCGGCGTGACGGACCTGTCGCAGAACGGCTATGCGGCCGGCCAGCTCGTGGGCATCCAGATCGAATCGAACGGGGTGGTCACCGCGCGCTACTCGAACGGACAGTCCAAGCCGGCGGGCCAGGTGGAGGTTGCCACCTTCCGCAACCCCCAGGGCCTGCAGCCGCTGGGCGGCAACGCCTGGGCCCGCACCTACGCGACCGGCGACCCGATCGTTGGCGTGCCCGGCGACGGCAACCTGGGCACCTTGCAGGCCGGCGCGCTGGAGGAATCGAACGTCGACATGACGGCCGAGCTCGTCAACATGATCACCGCGCAGCGCATCTACCAGGCCAATGCGCAATCCATCAAGACCGAAGACCAGGTGCTGCAGACGCTGGTGAATCTGCGCTGACGCGCCCTGATCCGAAGACGCGCGAAAAGGATCCGCCATGGACCGCATGATCTACCTGTCGATGTCCGGCGCGAAGGCGACGATGCAGCGCCAGGACACGCTCGCCAACAATCTGGCGAACGTCTCGACGGTCGGCTTTCGCGCGGAGCTGCAGGCCTTTCGCGCGGTGCCGGTGCAAGGCAGCGGCGCGAGCACGCGCGTGTACACCCTGGAGACGACGCCCGGCTACGACCCGACGCCCGGACAAGTCACGGCCACCGGCCGCAACCTCGACGTGGCGGTCAAGGGCGACAGCTGGCTGGCCGTGCAGGGCCTGGACGGCGTGGAGGCCTACACGCGTGCCGGCGCGCTCGACATCGCCGCCGACGGCACGCTGACCACGCGCGGCGGCCTGACCGTGCTGGGCGACGGCGGCCCGATCCAGGTGCCGCCCAACACCGAAGTCAGCATCGGCTCGGACGGCACCGTGAGCGCGCGCGCCACGAACGGCAAGTCCGCCTCCGTCGGCAAGCTCAAGCTCGTCACGCCCGAAGCACCGCTCGAACGCGGCACCGACGGCCTGTTCCGCGCGCCCGACGGAGAGCTCAGTGCCGACCCGAATGCGCGCGTGCAGGACGGCGCGCTCGAAGGCTCGAACGTCAGCTCGGTCCAGACCATGGTCGAGATGATCGCGGCGGCACGGCAGTTCGAGGCGCAGATGAAGAGCCTGCAGACGGCCGAGGGCGACGACAAGGCCGCCACGCAACTGCTGTCGATGAGCTGACCCGCCGCACGCGCCGAGCATTGACCGAACGACGAAGGACCCGAACCATGATGCGCTCCCTGTGGATCTCCAAGACCGGGATGGAAGCCCAGCAGATGCAGCTGGACACCATCTCGAACAACCTGGCCAATGTCTCCACCAACGGCTACAAGAAGGCGCACGCGGTCTTCGAGGACCTGATGTACCAGAACCTGCGGCAGGCGGGCGCCAACAGCACCGAGCAGACCACCTTGCCCGCCGGCCTGCAGGTCGGCCTCGGAACCCGCGCGGTCGCGACCTCGCGCAATTTCAGCCAGGGCAACCTTCAGCAAAGCGGCAACAACCTCGACGTGGCCGTGCTGGGCAACGGCTTCTTCGAAGTGCAGATGCCCGACGGCACGACCGGCTACACCCGCGACGGCTCGTTCCAGGTCGATGCGACCGGGCAACTCGTCACGAACAACGGCTATGTGGTGAACCCGGGCATCAGCATCCCGACCAACGCGCAGAGCGTGACGATCGGCTCGGACGGCACCGTCAGCGTGGTCCTGCCGGGCCAGGCGGCGGCGCAGTCGGTGGGCCAGATCGCAATCGCGAGCTTCGTGAATCCCGCCGGCCTGGATCCGAAGGGCCAGAACATCTTCGCCGAGACGGCTGCCTCGGGGACGCCCAACAGCGGCACGCCCGGCCAGAACGGCCTGGGCTCCTTGCGCCAGGGGTTCGTCGAGACATCCAACGTGAACGTGGTCGAGGAACTGGTGTCGATGATCCAGACCCAGCGCGCCTACGAGCTGAACAGCAAGGCGATCCAGACCTCCGACCAGATGCTGCAACGCCTGGGGCAGTTGTGATGAGCCCTTCTGCGCCTTGCGGTCCGCGCAATCGCGGGCCTGGCCGCAGCGGCGCTCGGCGCCTGCGCCAGCATCAATCCGCCGCCGCGTGTCGACGTGGCGCAGCCCACCAGCGCCTTGCCGCGGGTGGAGCCCGCGCCGGCCGTCAACAACGGCTCGATCTTCCAGTCGAGCCAGTACCGGCCGCTGTTCGAGGACTACCGCGCGCGCCTGGTCGGCGACACGATCACGGTGATGATCGTCGAGAAGATCAACGCGAGCCAGTCGAGCACGAGCACCGTGGACAAGACCGGCAAGGTCAGCGCGGGCATCACCGCGCTGCCCGGGATCTCGGCCAATTCCTTCGGTCGCGCCTCGGCCGAAGGCAGTTCGAGCAACAGCTTCGAAGGCAAGGGCAGCACCGAGAGCAGCAACGAGTTCTCGGGCACGATCACCGCCACCGTGACCGGCGTGCTGGCCAACGGGCACCTCCTGATCGCCGGCGAGAAGCAGATCGGGGTGAACCACAACGTGGACGTGCTGCGCTTCTCGGGCCAGGTCGATCCGCGCGCCATCCAGCCGGGCAACACGGTGCCGTCGTCGCAGGTGGCCAACGTGCGCATCGAGCAGCGCGGGCGCGGCCAGCAGGCCGAAGCGCAGGGAATAGGCTGGCTCGCCCGGTTCTTTTTGAACGTTCTGCCGATCTGAGGCTGCCCAGAATCGGAATACCCGAGGTATTTCCGACATGGACAGAACCGACCGACTCCTGCGCGCCCTGATCGCGCTCACCTGGCTGGCCGCCACCGCTGCGATCTGGTGGCCGGCTCCCGCCTCGGCCGCCCGGCTCAAGGACCTGGCCAGCGTGGCCGGCGTGCGCAGCAACCCGCTGGTGGGCTACGGCCTGGTCGTGGGCCTGGACGGCACCGGCGACCAGACGACTTCCACGCCCTTCACCACGCAAAGCCTGACAGCGATGCTCCAGCAGATGGGCATCACCGTGCCTCCAGGCACCAACATGCAGCTCAAGAACGTGGCGGCCGTGATGGTCACCGCGCAACTGCCGCCGTTCGCGCAACCCGGCCAGGCGATTGACGTGGATGTGTCCTCGATGGGCAACGCGAAGAGCCTGCGCGGGGGCACCCTGATCGCGACACCGCTGAAGGGCGCCGATGGGCAGATCTACGCGCTCGCGCAGGGCAACCTCATCGTCGGGGGCGCGGGCGCCTCGGCCAACGGCTCGAAGGTCCAGATCAACCACCTGAGCGCCGGTCGGGTGCCCGAGGGCGCCACCGTGGAGCGCAGCGTGCCCACGCCGCTGAACCAGGGCGACACGCTGCAGCTCGACCTGAACTCGAGCGACTACAACACCGCCCGCGAGGTGGTGCGCGCGATCAACCACCGCATCGGCAGCGACGTGGCCACGGCGGTGGACGCCCGGGTCGTTCGTGTTCGCATGCCCAGCGAGCCGGGCTCGCGGGTGGGATTCATGGCCGACATCGAGAACCTGGACATCGAGCTCGCCGTCCCCGCGGCGAAGGTCGTGATCAACGCACGCACCGGCTCCATCGTGATGAACCAGTCGGTCACGATCGCAGCCTGCGCCGTGGCGCACGGCAATCTTTCGGTGACCATCAGCACCACGCCGCAGGTCAGCCAACCCAATGCCTTGTCCACCGGCGGCCAGACGAGCGTCACGCAGCGCAGCGACATCGCCATCTCGCAGCAGGGCGGCTCGATCATCCAGTTGCCTCAGGGCACGAAGCTCGCCGACGTGGTGAAGGCGCTGAATTCGCTGGGTGCCACGCCGCAGGATCTCCTGGCGATCCTGCAGGCGATGAAGTCTGCCGGTGCGCTGAACGCGGAGCTGGAGGTCATCTGATGGGAACCGCGGAGTCCCGGCCATGAACCTGCCGTCCACCGCCGGGCTGAGCAGCGACACGCACAGCATCGACAGCCTGCGCGCGCGCGCGGCCGTCGATCCGAAGAGCGCCATCAAGGAAGCGGCCAGGCAGTTCGAGGCGCTGTTCATGCAGGAGCTGATGAAGAGCATGCGCGAGGCGCAGCAGTCGATGGCCACCGGCATGTTCGACAACGCCGGCACGAAGATGGGTACCGAGATGCTGGACCAGCAGTTCTCGTCCAAGATGACCGGCCTGCCCGGCGGATTGAGCGACGCGCTGGTTCGTCAACTCGAGCAGCAGATGGGCCTGGGCAAGGCGTCGGATGCGACGGGCACGTCGACTGGTGCCCCGACAGGTGCCACGGGCGCCACGACAGGCGCCTCGGCCGTGGCGCCGGCAGCGGCCGCGGGCGCGCCCGCATCCGCAGACGGCTCGTCGTCACCGCCAGCCGCCTTCGTCACGCAGCACGCGGCCGACGCGCGCGCCGCCGAAGCGCAGTCGGGCATTCCCGCGGCGTTCATGGTGTCGCAGGCCGCCCACGAGACCGGCTGGGGCCGGCACGAGATTCTGAACGCCGATGGCTCGCCATCGTTCAACCTGTTCGGCATCAAGGCCGGCGCAGGCTGGAAGGGCAAGGTCGCCGAAGTGACCACCACCGAATACGTCGATGGACAGCCGCACAAGGTGACGGCGCGCTTTCGCGCCTACGGCTCCTATGCCGAGTCGTTCAACGACTACGCGCGGCTGATGCAAAGCAGCCCGCGCTACAGCGAAGCGCTGCACGCCGACACGGCGCAGGAATTCGCGCGCGGCCTGCAGCACGCCGGCTATGCGACGGATCCGGCCTACGCCGACAAGCTGACCCGCGTGATCAACACCACGCTGCGCCTGCAGCGTAGCCTGGCATGAGGAGGGCGACGCGATGAGCGGTTCCGCATTGATGGGCCTGGGCACGAGCGCGCTGTTCGCGAGCTACTCTGCGCTGCAGACCGCCGGCAACAACATCGCCAACGCGAACACCAAGGGCTACTCGCGCCAGAGCGTCGAACTTCAGACGGCGGGCGGCCAGTTCAGCGGCGCCGGCTTCTTCGGCAAGGGCGTCAACGTGACGACGGTCTCCCGCGCCCAGGACGACTTCCTCGCGCGCGAAGTCGTGAACTCCACCGCGTTGGCGTCGGCCGATTCCACGCGGCTGGATCAGCTCCAGCAATTGGAAGCGGCCTTCCCCACCGCGGAATCGGGCGTCGGCTATTCGGCCGGCCAGTTCCTGAATTCGTTCGTCGACGTGGCCAGCAATCCGCAGGACATCGCCGCGCGCCAGGTGGCACTCGGCGACGCCGAGGCGGTCGCCGCGCGCTTTCGCGCTGCCGGCCAGCAGATGGACTCCCTCCAGTCCAACGTCACGTCCGAGCTGAAGACGACGATCGACACGGTCAACACGCTGGCCAAGCGGCTGGCCGACCTGAACGGGCAGATCTCGCTGGCGCAAGGCTCGGGCCACCAGCCCAACGATCTGCTGGACCAGCGCGACCAGGTCATCAAGGACATCAGCTCGTCGATCCAGGTCACCACGATCGGGGCGAGCGACGGGTCCATCAATCTCTTCATCGGAGGCGGGCAGAACCTGGTGCTGGGCGGCAATGCCTCGCAGCTGGGCGTCGTGCCCGACGAGTTCGACCCTTCGAAGGTCCATGTCGGCTTGAGCGATGCGGGCGGCGTGCATCAACTGCCCGACAACCTCATCACCGGCGGCTCGATCGCCGGCCTGCTTCGCTTTCAGAACGTCGACCTCACCACCGCGCGAAACAAGCTCGGACAGATGGCCGCCGCGCTGGCCGGCAAGGTCAACGACCAGCAGGCGCTGGGCCTGGACCTGGGCACGCCGGCCAACCCGGGCGCGCCGATCTTCAGCACCGGCGCTGCCATCGTGGAGCCCTCCAGCCGCAATGCCGTGGATGCGTCGGGTGCGCCTGTCGCGTCGTACATCGATGCCAGCGGCACGCGCGTGCCGTCGGTGAGCTACTCGGTGACCGACGCCAGCCAGCTCCAGGCGAGCGACTACCTCGTGCAAGCCGATGCGTCCACCCCCGGCAATTACCTCGTGACTCGGATGTCCGACGGCAAGGCCGTGTCCGTGGCCAGCGGCGCAAACGTCGACGGCTTCCAGCTTGCCGTGGTGGCGCCGCTGCCGGCGGCGGGCGACAAGTTCCTGCTGCGCCCGGTCGGGGCGGCGGCGCAGAACATGACCCGCGTGCTCGACGATCCGAAGGGCATTGCCGCGGCCTCGCCGGTGACCGCATCGGTGGGCGTGGACAACATCGGCACGGCCACGATCTCGGCGGTCAAGGCGGTGAGCACGTCGATCAACCCGGCGCTCACGGCAAACATCAACTTCACGTCGGACACCGGCAACTACGACTGGCAGCTCGTCGACGCGACCAACACCGTCGTGAGCAGCGGCTCGGCCACCTGGACCGCGGGCCAGAGCATCAATCTCAATGGATTCCAGCTCGACCTCAATGGCGTGCCCAAGACGGGAGACACGGTGACGGTCGCCAAGACCGCATTCCCGGCCACCGACAACGGCAACGCGCGTGCCATCACGGCCCTGCGTGACCAGCGAATCGTCGGCCAGCAAGGGGGCAGCGGCGGCGCCACGGTCACCGATGCGTATGCCGACGTGCTCAGCGACGTGGGCGTGCGCGTGCAAAGCGCGAAGATCTCGTCGGACATGTCGACCTCCGTCGCCAACGACGCCCAGGCCTCACTCGCATCGAAGACCGGCGTCAATCTCGACGAGGAGGCGGCCAAGCTGATCCAGTACCAGCAAAGCTACCAGGCCGCGGCCAAGATCCTGCAGATCGCCCAGACGATCTTCGACGCGCTCCTGAACGCGGCGGCACACTGAACGGCTCGGGCCGAAGGCTCTCACCATGGACAGAATCAGCACCTCCCAGGCCTACGATGCGTCGCTGCAGACGCTGCAAAAGCGCCAGAACGACCTGAGCGACGCGCAACTGCAACTGACCACCGGCAAGCGGGTGAACCGCGCCAGCGACGATCCCGCGGCCGCGGCGCGGGCCGAGCGCGCGCTGGCGAGCATGGCACGCACGGATGCCGATTCGCGTGCCAGCCAGGCGAGCCGTTCTCTCATGACGCAGACCGAGAGCACGCTCGGCAATGCCGGCGACCTGCTGCAGCGCGCGCGCGAACTCCTGGTGGAAGCGGGCAACGCGAGCAACGGACCGTCCGAGCGAAAGAGCATCGCCACCGAGATCAAGGGCATCCGCGATCAGCTCCTGTCCATCGCCAACGGCACCGATGGCGCCAATGGCTACCTGTTCGGCGGCCAGGGTTCGGCGCAGGCGCCGTTCATCGACGTGCCCGGCGGCGTGCAATACCGCGGAATGCCCGGCCAGGCCCAGAGCGCCGGGCAGGAGGCGCTTCCGATGTCACTCGACGGCGGCTCGGTGTGGACCGCGGCACGCACGGGCAACGGGGTGTTCGAAACCCGTGCGGTGACGAGCACCGGCAGCGCATGGGTCGACGCCGGGACGGTCGTCGACCCGTCGGCGATCACCGGCAGCACCTATGACATCCAGTTTTCGGTCACGGGCGGACAGACGACGTACTCGGTGCTCAAGGACGGCGCGGCCACCGCGCAAGCCAACGTGCCTTACGCGGCGGGCACGGCGATCCAGGTCGACGGCATGGCCGTCACCGTGACGGGCACGCCGGCGGCAGCAGACGACTTCCAGATGGCGCCCTCGACGTCGTCGCTGTCGGTCTTCGACACGCTCGACAAGGCCGTGGCCGACCTCTCCAACGCAGGCAAGACAGGCGCCCAGGTCACGCAGGACAGCGTGATGAACCTGCGCAACATCGACCAGGTCATGAGCCGCCTGACGGCAGCACGCTCCGACGTGGGCGGGGTGCTCAACCGGCTCGATGGCGTGGATGATCGCCTGGCCGGCACGAAGCTGCTCGCGCAGACTGAGAAATCCAACGCAGAAGATCTGGACATGGTGCAGGCGATTTCGGACTTCCAGAACAAGCAAAGCGGCTACGATGCGGCATTGAAGTCGTACTCCATGGTGCAGCGCCTGTCGCTGTTCCAGTACCTGAGCAATTGATCCAACGCCGGGCACCGGCGCGTTGCCCGCATGCAGTGCGCGCAGCGTGCCACCCGATGACGCAATCAAATCGAACAGACATCTACCAGGGGGCCTCGTGAGTGATGCCATCCTCGGGCAAGTTGCCCTGGGCTACTCGCCGTTCATCGACCGCAATCGCGCCGTCACCGCCACGCGGCTGACGGTCTTTCCTCTGCGCCCGGACGCCGATCTCGACGCAGGGCAATTGCTGCAAGCCGTGAGCAGCGTATGGCCGGCCGACGGCGCGCGCGTGTCGCTCAATGTCGCCAGCGAAAGGCTGCTGCACGATCTGCTGGAGGCAGAGCCGGCCGACAACGTGATGATCGAGGTCCCCTCGTTCATGGCCAGCGACCCCGAACACACCGCAGCGCTGATCGCGCTGCACGGGCGCGGCAACGTGATGCTGCTCAAGGGCCGTCCCCTGAAGGAGCTCCCGCGCGAGGTCCTGCCCTGCTTCAAGTACTCGATCATCGACCTGGCCGACGACCGGCGCGCCAACGAAGGCCCCCACGTCCCTGCCGCTGCCATGCGCACGATCGCCTATGTGCAGGCCGGCGTCACCCGCGTCGACGAGATGGAGGCGTGTTTCGCGCGCGGGGCCGCGGCCGTGCTGGGGTGGCCGATCGACGACGTCGTCAGCGGTGCCGCGGCAAGCGGCAAGCCGGCCGGCCAGACCGACCTTCAGGTGATCGTCGAACTGATCAACCGCGTGGACAAGCAGGAAGACATCGAACGCCTCGAGGGCACGCTCAAACGCGATCCTTCGCTCGCATTCAAGCTCATGCGCTACATCAACTCGCCGGCGTTCGGACTGTCGGTCGAGATCAGTTCGTTTCGCCACGCCATCATGCTGCTGGGCTACAAGCGCCTGAAGAGATGGCTTGCATTGCTGCTGGCGACCGCCAGCAAGGACAACAACCTCAAGCCGGTGATGTTCGCCGCCGTGCGGCGAGGCCTCCTGATGGAAGAACTCGTCCGTTCCACCGGCGACGACGAGATGCGCAACGAGATGTTCATCTGCGGCGTCTTCTCGCTGCTCGACCGGATGTTCAGGCAGCCGTTCTCCGAATTGTTGCGAACCATCCCCGTGCCGCAGCGCGTGTACGAGGCGCTGGTCGACGGCAGCGGACCCTACCATCCCTACTTCGATCTCGTGAAGGCGATCGAGGCCGAGTCGCTGTTCGACTTTCGTGCCGCCGCCGAGCAGCTGATGATGAGCGTCACCGAGATCAATCGCGCCGAATTGCGCGCGCTCGCCTCTGCCGTTCAGCTCGACTGAGGCTCGTCGGCGCCGCCGATCGGCGCTGTACGACGTGCCTCGCGCGCGCGGCCGCGGCCCGTGTGTTCCTTGCCCGCAAGTTCGGTGTCCGTTGCCAAATAGCCCCGGGCGCCTTCCTGGATCGCCTCAGTCGGCCACCAGGGTCCCCCACGGGTAGGTCGTCGTGGCCTCGAAGTTGCCGTCGCCATTGGCGTCGAGTTCGACGAACACCTGAGTCGAGTCCTCGACGGTCAGGCGCAGCTGCGAGCCGCCGGTGCCGCTGACCAGGATCTGCCCGGCGCTCGGGAAGGCGCTGCCCACGGGCTGCACCACCGTCTGCAGCGTGCTCACGACGACGCGTCCATTGAGCGAGTCGATGCTGAACGAGCCGTCGAAGCTGCTCGTCTGCTGGGTCGCCGTGTCGTCGGTCACGATCCGCATGCCGGCGTCGTAGTAGACCGCGTCGGAGAACGAAGGCGAGGTGATGCTGATGCCGAAGCCGGTGGCGCCGGTCGTCATCGTGAGCTTCGTTTCTGCGCTGGTGTCGAAAAGGGCGACCGACACGCTGCCGTCGATGTTCGTCGTGGTGGTTGCGATGGTCACGCTCATCTGCTGGAACGACACGCTGCCCGAGAAATCGAGCTCGCTCGCCGTGGCCACGCGAACGCTGTCGAGGCTGAAGGCGAGGGTGCCGTTGGTGATGTCGCCGGCGGGCGACTGGCATTGGCTGAACGTGATCGACAACGCATCCCCGGCAGAGAGCACGCCGTTGTTGTCGGTGTCGGAGACGGTCGTCGTGAACGACCCGCCGCCCGAGCAAAGGCTGGTCTGCGAGTTGGCCGCCGCGGGCCGCATAGTCGTGCTGGCAGCCGTGCGCCGGGAAGGAACCATGGCTGCGGCAGCGTCGCGCATCACGCTGCGCAGGGCCTGGATGCCCGTCATGCTCGACGCGACGGCCGGTGCTGCTGCGACGGATTGGGCGGTGACGCGGTTGCCTGCGGCGTTCGCCTGGGTCTGCGCCACGGCGAGGCCACCGCCCAGGGCGGCCCTGGCGACCGTGGCCTGGTTGGCCGGCGTGATGGCCAGGGTCGCGGCGGCGGGCGTGCCGGTGGTGCCGCCGCCCCCGCCGCCACCGCAGGCGGCCAGCATGGCGAGTGCGGCGCAAGCCGCGAGAACAGTACGAACGTGCAGCATGAAAGGGATTCCCCGGATTCGACGGACATGGCGAGCCGCTCGATGCGCTCGACTGATTCGTCGAGGCGGCGCGGCGCGGCGCGGCCATTATCACGGCCGCCGCGGCGGCAAGCGCTCCGCCGGGGCGCGACTTGTGACCGATTGCAGGAACCACGGTCCGAGCGGCCCGTTCAAGTTCAAGGCCCGTTCGCCGAAATCAGCGGGACGACGCCGGGGCAAGCCCGGATGCGCGGCGTCGGCCTGCCGCGGCGCCGTGCCGCAACCGGTTCGAACTGATCGTCCACTGCATGTTGCGATATCTGTCCCGCGTATCACTCTGGCTCGCCGCACTCGCTGCGGCTGCGTCATTGTTCACGCCCGGTGTCCACGGTGCGACGCTGGCCAGCGTGGCCATGCTGGCGTTGATCGGCTCGTTCGTGCTGCGGCGCTTCGAGCTGAAGGCGGCCGTTCTGGCGCAGCCCGAGCCGGACGTGACCCGCCCGCTCGACGATGTCGCGCTGCTCGATGCCTGCGTGGTGCTGGCGCGAGGCGCCAGGGGTGCGAGCACGCTCGCGTCGGCCCTGCGCGAAGTGCGAGACGGGCTCATCCACGAACTGGGCGCACACGGGGTGATCGTCCATGAAGCGCAGCCAGATTCGCCGCTGGTCATCGCAGAGCGCTTTCCGCTCGGCGATGCCGCCCGCAGCGGCATCGTGGCCGGCTCGGTCGACAGGGGCTTTGCACTCCCCGTCCTGCGGCAGGGCCGGGTCGTGGCCCTGGTGGAGATCGCCGGGACGGAATTGAAGATCGAGCACCATGCGATGGTGCGTCTGCTCGACCTGGTGAAGCTGCAGCTCGAAACGGTCGCCGAACGCGACGCGAGCACTGCGCCCGCGGCGGACGGAGCGCTCGCGCAGGGCGGTGCACCCGAGGGCGACGAGAAGCTGCTGAGCTTGCTGGCCGAGACATTGCCCGCGAGCCTGTTCGTGTTCTCCGTGTCAGAGCGCAGGCTCCTGGCTGTCAATCGCTACGCCGAGATGGAATTCGGCCTCGATCGACGCAAGATCATCGGCAAGACGCTCGAGCAGGCGTTCAGCCCGCAGGTGGCGCGTGCCGCCGAGCCGCCGATGCTGGAGGCCATCCGCAGCGCCACCACGGTGGACGTGGATTGCGAATGGGATACGCGTGCCGGCGTGCGCCGCACGGTGAACCTGCGCAGCGTGGTGCTGCGTCACCTGGATGGGCGGCCACGGGTGCTGCTCACGCTGGCGCGCAACATCAGCGACGAACGCCGCGACCGGCGCGAACTCGAGGAAACCCAGGCCCGTTTCACCGAACTGTGCGAGACCATGGACGACGTGCTGTTCGTCGGCAACCCCGAGCGCACGAAGTTCGAATTCGTGAGCCATGGCGTGTTCGACGTGTTCGGCGTCACGCGCGAGCGTTTCGAGACGGTCCAGGCCAGCGTGCTCGACCACGTGATCGAAGCGGACCTTCCGCTGCTGCACGCGCGCATGGAGCGCGAGCGGCGCGGGGAGTCGGTCGACGTCACCTATCGCCTGCGTCACCCCGCGAAAGGCCTGCGGTGGATACGCTCACGGTCTCGTGCGCGCTGCCTGCCCGACGGCAGCGTGCGCGTGTTCGGGCTGGTCAGCGATGTCACGCACGAGTGCGAGCACGAGAAGGAACTGGAGCAGGCTCGCGACGCCGCAGAGGCCGCAAGCCTGGCCAAGAGCCAGTTCATGGCGAACATGAGCCACGAGATCCGCACGCCCATGAACGGCATCCTGGGCATGACGGAGCTGCTGCTGGGCACGCCGCTCAACGAACGGCAACGGCGCTTCGCGCAGGCGGTGTACCGGTCGGGCGAATCGCTGCTGGAGATCATCAACGACATCCTCGACTTCTCGAAGATCGAGGCCGGAAAGCTCGAACTGGCGCCGACCAACCTCACGCTGCGCGGCGTGGTCGAGGACACGCTGGAGCTGCTCGCCCCCCGGGCGCACGAAAAAGGCCTGGAACTGAGCTTTCACGAGGCGCCGTGCCTTCCCGCGCATGTGCACGCCGATCCGCTGCGGCTGCGCCAGGTGCTGACCAATCTGGTGGCCAATGCGATCAAGTTCACAGAGTGCGGCGAGGTCGTCGTCGAACTGCAGCCGGCGGATGCGCCTTCCCCGAGCCGAAAGGGCTTGCCGGACGGCGACGGCGACGGCGATGGCGAACCCGTCGCCCGGGACGAGGACGTGCTGTGGCTGCGATTCAACGTGCGCGACACCGGCATCGGCATCGATGCCGATGCCCTGCCGCGCCTGTTCAAGGCCTTCACGCAGGCCAACGGCGGCATGTCGCGCCGCTACGGGGGCACCGGGCTGGGGCTTGCGATCTCGCGCCAGCTCATTGAGCTGATGGGCGGCAGCATCGGCGTGGAGAGCGCACCGGGCATCGGGTCGAAATTCAGCTTCGTGATCCCGGTCCGCAAGGCGTCACGCGAGGTGGCTGCGGTCGACAGCGAGACCGAGGAACTCGGCGCCCTGCGCGTGCTCGTCGTGGAGGACCACGAGACCAACCGCGTCGTGCTCGAGAACATGCTGAGTGCCTGGGGGATGACGGTGACGCTGGCGCATGACGGCCAGCACGCCCTCGACATCGTGCGCGGCAGGACCTTGCAAGACACCCACCATGACCTCGCCCTGGTGGACATGAACATGCCCAGGCTCGACGGGATCTCGTTCGGGCGCGCGCTGCGGTCCGATGGCATGCACCCGGACATGAAGCTCATCCTGTTGTCCAGCGTCTCGTCTCCGGACGATGCGCGAGCCGCGCAATTGGCCGGTTTCGACCGGTTCGTGGCCAAGCCGGTCCGAAAGGCCGAGCTCCGGCAGGCGATCCTGGGCGTCTCGGCCGCGCGGCGCGAGGCGGTGTCGGGCATGCCGAGGCTGTCCGGGCGGGTGCTCGTGGTCGAGGACAATTCCGTCAATCAGGAAGTCATTGCACAGATGCTTCGCCAATTAGGTCTCACCGTCAGGGTGGCCGGCGGGGCATTGCAAGGTCTTCGGGCGCTGTGTGAGGCACACTTCGACCTCGTGCTCATGGATATTCAGATGCCCGGCATGGATGGCGTCGAAGCCCTGGGCTGGTTTCGCCGTGGCAGCGGCGACCGGTTCGAATTCACGACGCCTTTCGACACGCCGGTCATCGCAGTGACGGCCAACGCGTTGGGCGGCGATCAGGATCGCTTTCTTGCGCTCGGCTTCGATGACTACCTGTCAAAACCTTTCCGCCAAAGCCAGTTGCTTGCCATGCTGACTAAACGACTGACCCCCTCCTGCGGCGAGGCCGACGGCCGATCCGGCGACGGCGGCGCGCAGCCTGCCGCGTCTCCGGGGAGACCCGCGGACGGCGTGGCGCCTTCGCCTGCTGCAGCGGCGCCGGCGGCCGACTCCGGTTCAATGCTCGACGCCGCCTCCCTCGATCGGCTGCGCGACCTCGATCCCAAGGGCGAGAACCAGTTGATTTCCCGGGTGTGCAAGGCGTTCGAGACGTCCGCGGCCCGGTTGCTGCCGCAGATGATCGATGCCGAGCGCGCTGCCGACTGGTCCGGTGTGCGCCACGTGGCCCACACCATGAAGTCGTCGTCCGCCAGCATCGGCGCCTTGAAGCTGTCGCAGCTTTGCGCCGACATCGAGACAAAGATTCGCACGGACCAGTTGGAAAATTTGCACGATCGGCTGGAGGCGATGTGCGCGGAGGTCGAGATCGTGCTACAAGCCCTCAAGCGGTTGCTGGACCCTCCACCATGAATGCAAGCGTTGCCCTGGGCAGCGACGACCAGCTGGGACAACCGAAGGTGCTCCTCGTCGACGACGACGAGGTGAATCTGTTGCTCACCTCGATCGCGCTGCGCGAGCGGGGCTTTTCCATCACGGAAGCAACGAGCGGCGAGCGCGCCATCCGCGTGCTCGCCGACTGGCTGCCCGACATCGTCGTGCTCGACGCGATGATGCCCGGCATGGACGGCTTCCAGACCTGCCGGGAGCTGCGTTCGCTGCCCGGCTTCGAGTCGCTGCCGGTGCTGATGCTCACCGGCCTGGACGACGATGCCTCGATCAATCGCGCCTACGAGGCCGGCGCCACCGACTTCTTCGTCAAGTCCACGCAGTGGAGCCTGCTGGCCGGGCGCTTGCGCCACCTGCTGCGTTCGTCGCGCACCTTGCACGAGCTCGAGCGCAGCAAGTCCAAGCTCGCACGAGCGCAAGACCTCGCGCGCATGGGCAGCTTCGACTGGCGGCGCGACCAGGGCAGCCCGGTGTTTTCCGTCGAGGGCCTGCGCGTGTTCGGCCAGGGGCCCGGCTCGGTCATCGAGTTCCGCCAGCTCCTGCGCATGCTTCCTCGCGAAGATCGCGCGGGCTTCGTCACGGTGCTGCACGACGTGCTCAACCACAGCTCGGTGCTGGCCACCGACATCCCGGTCACGCTGACCGATGGCCGCCAGCGCATCATCCACACCGAGGCCGAACCGGAGTTCAACGAGCACGGCAACCTGATCGGCTACACCGGGATCGTGCAGGACGTCACCGACCGGCGCATGGCCGAGGACAAGATCCGCCACCTGGCGAACTTCGATGCGCTCACCGGCCTGCCCAACCGGCGCCAGCTCATCTGGCGCACCGAGCGCGCGCTCGAGTACGCCCGCCGGCTCAACCACCAGGTCAGCCTGCTGCTGATTGACCTGGACCGGTTCAAGGTCATCAACGACACGCTGGGGCACGGCGCCGGCGACGAACTTCTGATGGAAGTGGCGCGCCGCCTGCGTTCATGCGTGCGGCATTCCGACCAGGTCATGGAGAGCTCGCTCGAGGCGATGGGCGCACGTTCGCACCGCACGCTGGAGGCCGTGGGCCGGCTCGGCGGCGACGAGTTCGTGGCCCTGCTGCCCGAGGTGGCCGACGAGCACGACGCCGAACGCGTGGCCGTGCGCATCCTCGACCTCATGCGCGAGCCGATCTTCGTCGGCGGCCAGGAATGCTTCGTCACGGCGTCGGTGGGCATCGCGATGTACCCGCGCGACGGCCTGTCGGTGGCCGACCTGCTGCGCAATTCCGACGTGGCGATGTATTCGGTCAAGGCCCAGGGCCGCAATGCGGCCTCGCTGTACCGTCCGCAGCTCGCCGGCAAAGGCCGCGAGAAGCTCGAGCTCGAGAGCGCTCTGCACAAGGCGATCGAGCGCAACGAACTGGTGCTGCACTATCAGCCCAAGATCGACGTGCGCGCGGCCAAGATGGTCGGCGCCGAGGCGCTGATGCGCTGGCAGCGCGGCAACGTGCTGGTTCCGCCGGCGGAGTTCATCCCGCTGGCCGAGGAGACCGGCCTCATCATCCCGCTGTCCGAATGGGCGATCCGCGAGGCGGCGCGGCAGGCCAGGGTGTGGCAGGACAGCTTCGGCTTCGCCGATTCCATCGCCGTGAACCTGCCCAACCGGCTGTTCGAGCGCACCGACCTGGTCGAGCACATCCACCAGGCCGTGACCATGTATGGCGTGCCGCACCACGCGATCGAGCTCGAGATCACCGAGACCGGCCTGATGAAGGACCTGCAGAACGTCATCCCGTCGCTGCACCGGCTCAACGAGATCGGCGTCGAAATCTCCATCGACGACTTCGGCACGGGCTATTCCTCGCTCGCTTATCTGACCACGCTGCCCATTTCCGAGCTCAAGATCGACCGCAGCTTCGTGCGCGATCTGGGGCTCACGCCGCAAAGCTCGGCGGTGGTCACCGCCATCATCGCGCTGGCACGCTCGCTCGGGTTGCGCGTGATCGCCGAGGGCGTCGAGAACCTGCGCCAGATGGAGGTGCTGCACCGGCTGGGCTGCGGTGTGATGCAGGGCTTCCTGTTCAGCCGCCCGCAACTGCCCGAGGACATCGAGACCTGGCTCCAGCAGACCGTGCTGCCCAAGAAGGCGCCGTGGATCGGACGCGCGGGTGCGGCAGATCTTGCCGAGACGCTGCGTCCACCCGAGCTGCGGGCGGGCTCGCGCGCCAAGCCCATCGTCTGACGAGGCCGCGCATGGCGATCGCGCCGAAGTCTCCGGCCGGTGCACCGGCGTCCGAAAGCCCGGCAACGCAGCTTGCCAAGGCGGCGCTGCGCCGGCTGGTTCTGGCCAAGCTCGAGCCCACGCCTGACAACTATGCGCGGGCCTACCAGCAGGAAGCAGGCGGACAGGCGAGCGCCTCGGTCCTGCCCGAACGCGCTCAGCGAATCATCGAGAAGGTCGCTCAGCGAGCGCTCGGGCCCGAGAACGGCAGCCAGCTCGGGCATGCGCTGGCCGAGGGTCGCTGGGACCAGGCAGAACGTGCGCTCGAGGTGGGCGACGACAGCGGCCGCCAGCTTGCGGAACTGATCGATCGCATCTTGCGCGGCGTCGAGCGACGCAGCCGCCAGTGGACTCCTGCTCGCAAGAAGGACAGCCTCCAGCGGGTTCTCGATGGCAGCCGGGGCGACGCATCGCGCCTGCAGCAGCGCCTGCGCCAGCTCGTGGCAAGCTGGGACAGCGAATCGTCCGAAGCAGACGCGCCGGGCGGCGTCGAGACCGCCCCGGCACCCTTGCAGGCCGATTCGCCGCCCGCGTCGTCGCCCGATGCCGTTTCGCGTCCGGCGCCTCTGGAACTCGACGAAAACATCGCCGGGCGCAATCACCTGCCGGATGCCGCGAAGGCGGACTGGGCGCGCATTGTCGGCACCTTCGACGGCACCGTTCGGCAGGCCTTGCCCTTGACCGAGCCCAGCAGCCGCACGCTCGCCGAGGCCATCGCCGACGCGACGCAGCGCATCCAGGTCGAAGGCGCCAATCCCCTGCTGGCCGACGAGCTGTCCGGACTGTGCCAGCGCGCAGATCGTGTGCTGCAGCACCGCCACCACCTGCTCGAGCAGCTCGGGCAACTGTGCAGCGAGCTGACCGCGAGCCTGTCCGACCTGGCCGAGGACGACAGCTGGGCACAGGGTCAGTGCGATGCGATGCGGCTGAAGATCGAAGAGGGCCTCACCTCGCGCGGGGTCAAGTCGGTGAGCGAGCTGCTGCATACCACGCGGGAGCGCCAGCATCAACTCCGCCAGGAGCGGCACAAGGCCCGCGATGCGCTCAAGACGCTCATCAACCGCATGCTCAGCGAGCTGGATGAACTCGGCTCGCAGACGGGTCGATTCCATGACAGCGTGGGCCGCTACGCCGACGTGATCGAGAAGGCCGATTCACTCGAGGGCCTGGCGGGTGTCGTGCGCGAGATGGTCGAGGAAAGCCGCACCGTGCAGTCGCTCGTTGCCCAGACACAGCAGCGCCTGCACGAGGAGCGGGCCAAGGCGACCAGCCTGACCGAGCGCGTCAACGAGCTCGAGGACGAACTGCGGCGCCTGTCCGAAGAAGTCTCGACCGACCAGCTCACCCAGGTGGCCAACCGGCGCGGCCTGCTCGAGGCGTTCGAGGCCGAGCGCTCGCGCACGGATCGCACCGGTGCGATCCTGTGCGTGGGGCTGCTGGACATCGACAACTTCAAGCGCCTGAACGACGAGCTCGGGCACGGTGTGGGCGACGAGGCCTTGAAGTCTCTTGCCGCGGTGGTGCAGCGCACCTTGCGCCCGACCGACCTGACGGCCCGCTACGGCGGCGAGGAATTCGTCGTGCTGCTGCCGGATACGCCCGTGGAAGAGGGGCAGATCATTCTCACCAGACTGCAGCGCTCGCTCAGCGGGGGCCTGTTCATGCACGAGGACCGGCAGGTGTTCGTCACGTTCTCGGCCGGTGTCACGGCCTATCGCCCCGGCGAACGCATCGAAGACGCCCTGGAACGCGCCGACCAGGCGCTGTACGAGGCCAAGCGCACCGGCAAGAACCGCACCTGCTTGGCGTAGTCGCGGATCGCCCGTCAGGCGACTGGACGACAGGGAACCTCCGCGCGATTCATCATGGATCCGCGCCGCCTGACGGCGGGATCGTCGTGGCGGAGGCGCCGGCCTGCCATGCGGCAGGGCCCGGCGGCCCGAAATGGCCGTGCGCCAGATCGAGCAGCAAGGCACCCAGCCAGACCGAGCCCGGCCCACATGCATACAGCCTTGCGTCACGCGTAGAGCGCCGGCGCACGATCACGAAGTCGTCGTCCACGCCAAGGTCCGAAGCCCAACTGGCCGCGGAGTCTTCCTCGACTTCGAAATCTTCGACGTCGTGGCCCTTCGCGCGCAGCAGTGCGTCGAGGATCTTGGCCTTCTCCTGGCTACTGGGCGTGCTTGAACTTCTCATGACCTGGACCTCGTGGCTTCGCAGTGATGGGTCGATGCGGAGTGCGCGTGTCCTCATCGTGGACGAGACGCGCGCTCGACGCCATCCCCAGCAATATGCATTCCCCGTGCGCGACGGCGACGTACATGGCGCGCGCGCATGGGCCGGCTGCTCGCGAACCCGTCCATCCTCGCACTGCGGCCGAGCAAGACGCTTGATCGCGAGGGTGCGGTCGTGCGCGTCGGAACAGCCAGGCGCGTGTCGCCTTGAGCGCGAGGCACATGACGCGCGTGGCCTGAGGCCGTTACTCCCGCGTGGCCAGTCCCTCCACGAACTCGCCAGCCGCCTTCAAGCACGAGCTGCGCGATCGCGGGCGGGACGCGTGCGGGCAGGGTCGGGCGTCGAGGCCGAGTGTGGTGCAGCATCGCATTGCCTGAAGCCGAAACGGCGTCTCTGAAGTGCCAAATGCAGGCTTCGAGCCTATGATGCCTGCCGGGCATCCTATGGAGGCGCTCTATGGCTGTCCCCTACTTCGGCTCGCAGACTGAACTCGAGGCGCTCGAGGTACGATTGCGCTCATCGGGTGAGTCTTCCCCCGCCCATCTGCAGGCAGACCTGGCGTGGTGCCTGCGCGAGCGCGATCCCGTTCGTGCAGCCGGGCTGGCCAGGGCCGCGTTGAGCGCTCGACCTGCCGGCGATCCGGCGTCCAACACCGCATTGCAGGCGGCCGTCCGCGCCCGCGCCGAGCTTGTCCTTGCCCACGTCAGCTACCTGGACGATGACATCCCCGCGGCCGAGTCCGGTACGGCGCGCGCGCTCGCCGGCTTCGAGTCGGCCGGCGACGACATCGGGGCGGGCGACGTCCGCGTCCTGGTCGGCACACTGAAGACGCTCGATGGCGCGGTCGCCAGGTGGCGGGAAGACGCGCAGCTTGCGGCACGGGCCTACGCGCGCGCAGGGGATTCCGCGCGACAGGCCGTGGCCGACGCCATTCTGGCCTATGCCGGGGTGTTCGAGGACGGTCCCGGGGCACGCGCGCTGTTCGAGCGAAGCCCGACTGTGAGCTTGCACACCGACGATGCGTACGTGCTGTCAATGAAAGAATCCGTCTGGGCCGCGAGCGAGCCGGTCGGACCGCTGAAGGCCGCGTACTATCAGCGGGCCTTCCAGTCCGCACTCGAGGCGGGCGCGATGAAGAACGCCGGCTTCCTTGCCATCAATGTCTGCGCTAACCTTGGCAACCTCTACGACCTCGCGGGCTCGCTCACTTGGGCCCAGACCGCATTCGACATTGCGCGGCGCTGCGCGATACGCCGCATTGCCGCACCCGCGCTGGCCTGTCTGACGGATACGCTGGCCAAGCTCGGCCGCACAGAGGAAGCACTGCAGATCCAGCAGCAGATCGAGCCCCTCGTGTCCGAGCGCATGCGGGCCGGGCGACAGTGGGGCCAAATCTGCTCGATTCGCGCAGCTGTGGCTATACGGCGCCAAGAGCATGAACTGGCCCTGCGCGACCTGCAGGAGGCAGAGGCGATCTTCCGGCGGTCGAATGAAGCGAACGATCTGACGCACCTGCTGCCCTTCAAGGCAGAAGCCTTGGCCCATCTCGGCCGTGAATCCGAGGCCGTCGCCGCTGCGGAGGCGGTGCTTGCCAAGAGTGTGCGCGGCGCACCGGCGCCCTTCGAGCGCGCGCGGGCGCATCACGCCCTCGCCGTGGTTTGGCGCCGGCGCAGGTCGACCGAGCAAACTATTGCGCAGATGGAAGCAGCGCTGAGCGAAATGGCTTCGAGTGGAGTCGCCATCGAGATTCCCGACTGGCTGGCGGAGCTGTCACGCGACCATGAAGAGGCCGGCGACTTCCCGCGTGCGCTGGATTGCGAGCGCAAGGCCGCCGTCGCGCGGGTCGCACTGCAGGAAAAACAGGCTTCAGACATGGCCACCGGCCTGCAAGTGCGCTACGAGACCGAGCGGGCGCGCGCCGAGGCCTCGCACCACAAGGCTCTGGCCGAGGCCGAGAGCCGGCGTGCCGACGCGGAGGCGAAGGCGAACCGTGCCAAGAGCACCTTCCTAGCCAACATGAGCCACGAGCTTCGTTCGCCGCTGAACGCGATGATCGGATTCACGCGTCTGCTGCTGCGCAATCCCGGGCTCGCGGCGTACCGCGAGGACCTCGGGGTGGTGTTTCGCAGCGGAGAACATCTGCACGGGCTGATCAACCAGGTGCTCGACATGTCGAAGATCGAGGCTGGCCATGCCAATCTGGTGGAGTCCGAATTCGACCTCCACCTGATGCTGGAGGAGCTTCGCGAGATGTTCTCCGTGCAGGCGCGCCAACATGGCGTGGCACTCGAGGTCGTCTGCGCTGGCGCGGTGCCGTCGCACGTGCGCGGGGATGCCCTCAAGCTGCGGCAGGTGTTGATCAATCTTCTGGGCAACGCGTTGAAGTTCACGCCGCATGGCCGCGTCGCGCTGGAGGTCGCCGGCGTGGAGCCGGGCCGAATCGAATTCATCGTGCGGGACACCGGCCTCGGGATCGCACCAGAAGACTTGGCGCGGCTGGGTAGGCCCTTCGTGCAGTCCGCGACCGGAGAGCGCATGGCAGACGGAACTGGGCTCGGTCTGGCGATCAGCCGCGGGTTCGTGGAATTGATGGGTGGAACACTGGATCTGTCGAGCGTTCCTGCCGAAGGTACCTGTGCCGGGTTCTCCATTCGACTGGAGGAGGTGGCCGCCAGCAGTGTCGCGGCCACGCCCGGGGCCGGGGCTGGACGTCGGCCGGTCATGCTCGCGCCCGGAACGCCGCCCGTGCGCGTGCTGGTCGTGGACGACCGCGTCGAAGCGCGGCTGCTCCTGTTGCGTCTTCTTCAGCCGCTGGGCTTCGAAGTACGCGAGGCGGAGGACGGGGAGCAGGCACTGGCAGCCTGGCGACAGTGGCAGCCGCGGATGGTAATGATGGACATGCGCATGCCCGTGATGGACGGGATGGAGGCTACGCGGCGCATCAAGGCCACCGAGCAGGGGCGCGGCACCGCCGTGATCGCGCTGACCGCGAGCAGCTTCGAGGAGCAGCGCGAGGATATCCTGGCTGCGGGCTGCGACGCATTCCTGCGCAAGCCGTTGCGGGAAGAGGAAGTTCTGGAGACTATCGCACGATGGGCGGGCGTCAGCTATGTCTACGGGGAAGACGCGTCTGCGCCGGCCACGCCTGCGAGCGCGGATCCCGGGCCGCAGCAGCTCGCCCGAGTGCCACGGATGCTGCGCGACCGGCTGAGTCGTTCGCTGCATCTGCTCGACGTGGAGGCGATCGAAACGGCGTTGCAAGAGATGAGACAGCACGACCCGGCGTGTGCCGACGCCTTCGCCCCATTGGCCAGGCGGTTTCAGTACGAGCGAATCGCCGACCTACTGGTCAAGGCCGCGGACTAGTTCATGGGATGCGGCCGTGTGGCGAAGCCGGCCAGCTTCGATATGGACGGCGCCGGCGCCGGGGTGGTTCCCTGGGGAAAATCCTCATGGCGAAAGCTCGCGTCTCGACCGTGGTGCGCGCGCGGTCCGTGAACCATGGCGCGCGCCATTGAACGCAGCTTTGGAAACGATGGTTCGCCCCCCCGGAACAGGGGAGGGCAATCGCCCTGTCGGGGGCAGTCAATGACTTCGTGCTCCGCTACATTGCTTCGTCCAGTGAGTCAGGAGTACCGCATGAACAGGTCGTCATGGTCGCGTCTGCTTGTCACGGCAGCCCTTTGTGCGGCATGGCCGATCGCCCAGGCAGGCGACGGATTCAACCAGTGGCGCACTGTTGCAGACATTCCTGCCGACGAATGCAATCTGCAGAACACCACCTCGATCGTGAGCTGGAATTCCACCATCGCGCGCGGCGAGATCTCGGCCAACATCATGCCGCTGCTGGCCGAAGTGCAGCGGCTCGCGTCGCAGACGATGGACGACGAGCGGCCCTTGAAAGACCAGCTGTCGGCACGTGATCTCCAGCGCTTCAACGAACTGAACCAGCGCATGCAATCGATGCGCTCGCTCAGCCTGATCGAAAGCAAGCACGAGCGCGACGCACACTTTCTGCAGCACATCGTACGGGTTGCCGATGCCAACTACCGGGGCGATGCCGCGCAGGCCGGTCGCTCCGACGACGTCTTCCAGGCGACATTGCGCACCCTCGCGACCCTCCCGTCTGCGCAACTGCCCCCCGACCTGTCAGATTCTCCCCGCGGCGCTTGCTCCATGGAGGCCGCCATCCACGCGCTCGAGAGGGAGCCTCTGCGGCGTCTCGACGGGTCGAACCTCAACGGCGTGCTGGCCGACATGCGGGCGCTGGCCAGGCGCAACAACATGAGCACCATCGATCGGGCGCGCCTGTCGCGCCGCGATCAGGATGCGTACGACAGGCTGATGAAGGGGATCGCGCCCTTGCTGGCGGCGCAGCAGTTCATCCGTGAACTGGAGGCCATCAAGTCGCTCGCACGGGCATCCGAGGCGATGTACGAGAGCGACAAGCGCGACCTCGCGCTGAGCGGAGGCGACTATGCCAGGGTCGGAGCCGGCATCGAAGCGCGGATCAAGCGCGGCGAACTCGACCGCACGACGGCCCGATCCATCGACGTGTGGCGCATGGTGGACGAGAAGGTGCCCTCGGACGCCGCGAAAGAGCGCCGCCAGGCGGAGGCCGTGATCGACAGAGGGGGCAAGGATCGACTGACGGCAACGGCCGCCGTGAGGTGACCGGCCGCAGTCCATTCAGAGCTTCATTTCGACAGACAGGTTCAGCGAGTCCGACCGTCCGGGCGCAACGCCAGCGCCTTCCTGATCGCGTCCTCGGCCGCCTCTGTCGCACTCAGCTTGCGCGGGTCGAAAGGTATCGACCCAGTAAGCACGCCGATGATGCGCTTGCCCGCCAACACCCGCGCCTGCCATCGCACTTCGTTGCCGGGGCTCTCGACGCAAGTCCAGAAGATGAACGTGTCCGCCGCGGTCGTTGGCGACGTCCAGTGCAAGGCGTGGAGTGCTGGCTTGCGTGGGGTCGCGCGAACGCTCGATTCTGAGATGCTGGGCGCCTGGCCCTCGTCGGGCGGCAAAGTGTCCATACGTTCTCCTCTTCTTTCGCCGCCGCCTTGATCGCTCCCCCGTAGATGCGGGTGCGGAGCGGCACGCCCTTCGCCCTGCGCCGACGATATACCGGCCGCGCGCAATCAGACACCCGGGCAAATTACCGGAGGGGGAGCCCTCCACTTCTCGTGGTGAACGCCCGATTTAAGGATCCTCTAAGCCAGCGATCGCGGGCGCGTTGAAGAATGCCGTCAGCCGACGAACCTGGAGGACCGCATGCACGACAAGATGGAAACGGGCTGGCTCGCCCGGTGTGCTGCGTGCCTGCAGGAACTTCGGCCTGCGGAGTTCGACACTCTTTCCGCGTTGCGAGTCGCCGAGCAGTTGCTCGCCTCATGGCCGCAGCTACCGCCTGAGGCAGCGGCAGAGGCTTACGTCGCGCCCGCGCCAGACTGCGCCGGTTCAGTGGCAGTTCGATTGACTCTCAAGCGCCGGTAGGGCTGCGTGCAGGCAGGCCTTGCTGCGTCGCCGATTGCGTCCCCTGTGCGCTCCTGGCGCGCTGGCACGCCAAGGTCGCCCAGCATTGGCCCGCACCCCTTCGCGGTCGACTTCGCCGAAGACGCATTGGCCACCGAACGGCGCGCGCGGGTCTTCGGCGCGGGCGTTTGCGATCTGCTGCCGAACGGGGTGCGCGCCGGCAACTGCCAACGGCGGATGCCAGCACTATCTATGACTAGACCAGCCCTCTGGCGGAAGCGGTGAGATTCGAACTCACGGACGGTTGCCCGTCGCCGGTTTTCAAGACCGGTGCAATCGACCACTCTGCCACGCTTCCAGGGCCGAAGAGGGTCGATTGTAGAGGGCTCAATCGTGTGCCTGTGCCTGCGGGCAGGTCACCTGGAACAGTTCGCGCCTTCCGCCGTCGACTCGCGCTGCGCTGAGCTGGCCGCCCCACACGCAGCCGGTGTCCAGGGACAGCAGGTCGGGACGGTTCACGAGGCCGAGTGTCGACCAGTGCCCGAACGCGATCGGCACGCTCTTGGTCTTGCGCCCTTCGGCTTCGAACCACGGGACGATCCCGGGCGGCGCCCGGTCGGGCGCACCCTTGGCCTTGAAGTCCAGGCGACCGTCGGAGGTGACGAAGCGCATGCGGGTGAGCGCGTTGACGGCGAATCGCAGCCGGTCGTGGCCGGCCAGCGAGTCGTCCCAGCATGACGGCTCATTGCCGTACATCACCCGCAGAAAGCCTTCGATGTCGTCGCCTCGCAGGTGCCGCTCGACCTCGCCGGCGAGCTGCAGGGTCAGCGAAAGATCCCATTGGGGTGGAACGCCCGCGTGCACCTGCAGCCAGCCATCGGTGTGCAGGGCCAGCGGCCTGCGGCGCACCCAGTCGATCCAGGCCGCCCGCTGCGGTGAGTCGAGGATGTCGGACAGGGTGTCGCTGCGGTGCGCCGGTCGCACGCCATAGGCGACGGCCAGCAGGTGCAGGTCGTGGTTGCCGAGCAGGCAGGCGGCCGAGTCGCCCAGGTCGCGCAGGCGCTCGAGCGTGCCCAGGCTCTGCGGCCCTCGGTTGACCAGATCGCCCAGCACGGTGAGCCGATCGCGCGAGGGCGAGAAGCCGATCTGCGCCAGCAGCCGCTCGAAGGCCTGGCCGCAACCCTGGATGTCTCCGACGAGATAGTGCATGGAAGTTCAGTGGGCGTTTCTGGAATGGCGGCTTCCCGTTGTCGGCACGCGGCGTGCCTTGCGCCGATTCTGCTACGCTCCCCGCTTTCCCTTCGTGGATTTGCACGCCCCGGATGGACGTTGCCCTCCTGTTCTTTCTGATCCTGCTCAACGCCTTGTTCGCCATGTCCGAAATGGCGCTCACGGCGAGTCGCAAGGCGCGGCTGCAAGTCATGCTCGAGGAAGGAGACGCCGGCGTGCAAGCGGCGCTGGACCTGCACGAGAACCCCACCAAGTTCCTCTCGGTGGTGCAGATCGGCATCACGTCGATCGGAATCCTCAACGGCATCGTGGGCGACGCGGCCTTCTCGGAACCGTTCGCGCACTGGCTGCACGGGCATTTCCCGATCAGCGATCGCGCCGCGGCGATCTCGGCCACTGCCATGGTGGTCATCGTGATCACTTTCGTGACGATCATCTTCGGCGAGCTCGTGCCCAAGCGGGTGGGGCAGATCTACCCCGAAACGGTGGCGCGGCTGGTCGCGCCGCCGATGGAATGGCTGTCCGTGATCGTGCGGCCCTTCGTGAAACTGCTGTCGTTCTGCACCGAAAGCACGCTGCGTCTGTTCGGCATCCACGGCGGCGTGCAGCGGATCGTGACCGAGGAGGAAATCGCCGCCAGTCTCGAAGAAGGCCTGGACGCCGGCATCATCGAGAAGCAGGAGCACCAGATGGTGCGCAATGTGTTCCGGCTCGATGAGCGTCAGGTCGGCTCCATGATGATTCCGCGCACCGACATCATCTGGCTCGACGCCCAGGCACCGGCCGAAGACGTGCTGCGCGTGCTCGGACAGGACGAGCACTCGCGTTACCCGGTCTGCCGCTCCGGGCTGGACGACGTGCTCGGCGTCGTGACCGCGCAAGGGCTGTTGCAGCAGCTCATGCAGGGCCGCGCCCTGTCGCTCACCGAGCGGCTTCAGCCGCCGGTGTTCGTGCCCGAGACGCTCACCGGCATGGAGCTGCTCGCCCACCTGCGCGAGTCGGGTGCGCAGCTCGTGTTCGTCGTGGATGAATACGGCGAGGTCCAGGGCATCATCACGGTACGCGATGTGCTGGAGGCGATCACCGGAGAATTCACCACCGCGGCCGACGAGGACGCCTGGGCCGTGCAGCGGCCGGACGGCAGCTGGCTGTTCGACGGTCTGATCCCGGTGCCCGAACTCAAGGACCGCCTCGATCTGAAGGAACTGCCCGAGGAAGACCGCGGGCGCTACAACACGCTGGCCGGAATGATCATGCTGCTGCTCGGACGCCTGCCTCACACCGCCGATTCGGTGGAGTGGGAAGGCTGGCGCTTCGAGGTGGTGGACCTCGACGGCAAGCGCGTGGACAAGGTGCTGGCGCAGGCGATCGCGCCGTCCACGGCTGCCTAGGGCGGCGGCATCCCGGAGCATGCAATTGATCCATTCCGCCCTCTACCGCGAACCCGTGCTTCTCGACTCCGAGAAGCACCGGCACAAGCGGCTGGTGCCGCTCACCGATTTCTCGATCACGAGGAACATGCACGCGGTGTTCCTCACGGCCACGGAATTTCCCCAAGCCGCCCTCGACCTGCCCATCATCTTCGTGAACACCGGCGAGCGCCTCGAAGGCGGCAAGGCCATGGTGTCGCCCGTGGCGTTGCTGGGTCTCACCGAGAACGAGAACCTGCGCGTCGACGATGGCGGGCGCTGGAGCGGGCGCTATCTCCCGGCCTTCATCCGACGTTTTCCATTCCTCACGGCGGGCGCGCAGGGCACATCGGCGCCGGGCGTCTTCGTCGACCTCGCCTGGAGCGGATTCAGCGACGTCGAGGGCGAGCCGCTCTTCGACGAGCACGGCGAGGCGACCGAACTGCTCAAGCGCGTGCTGGACTTCCTGCGTCGCTTCGACGAGGAACGCCAGCGCACGCAGGCGTTCTGCCGCACGATCGTGGAATTGGGGCTGCTCAAGGACATGTCGGCCGACGCCTCGCTGCCCGGCGGGCAGAACCTGAAAGTGGAAGGTTTCTTCGTCGTCGACGAGGACAAGCTGGCCAAGTTGCCCGACGCCGCGGTGCTCGATCTGCACCGCAGCGGCGAACTCATGCTGATGCAGGTGCATCTTGCTTCGCTCGGCAACATGCGCGACCTGGTGGAGCGCAAGGCGCTTCGCCAGCACGCGGCAGGCCAAGGCACTGCTGAGGCACAACCTGCCGCCGCCGCCGAGGCAACGCAGGCGAAACCCGCCTGAACGCCGAGAACGACATGTCCGCCCTGGTCTTCGAAGGATTCCTCTCCACTGGCGAGATGCTCGGCGTGTTCGACCCGATGGCATTCGTTCAGGCCATGCTCGATGTCGAATCCGCGCTGGCGCAAGCGCAGGCCGACGAAGCCGTGATCCCGATCGAGGCGGCACGCGTCATTCGCGACACCTGCCAGGCGGACGAGCTCGACGTGGCGGGCATCGTCTCGGCCAGCGGTCGTGCGGGCAGCCTGGCGATTCCGCTGGTCAAGCAGCTCACCCAGGCGGTGGCGCGACGCGACGAGCACGCGGCGCGTTACGTGCATTGGGGCAGCACCAGCCAGGACATCATCGACACCGCCATGGTGCTGTGCGAGCGGCGCGCGCTCGCGCTGATCGATCGCGATGCAGGCGTCCTGATCGACGCGCTGATCGCGCTGGCGCATCGACACGGAGACGCGCCCGTGCTCGCGCGAACGCTGATGCAGCCGGCGCAGGTGGTGAGCCTGGGCTTCAAGCTGGTGAGCTGGATCGCTCCGCTGGTGCGCGGGCGTGCGCGCCTGCGCGATGCGGGCCGCGATGCGCTGCAAATTCAGCTCGGCGGTGCCGTGGGCACGCTCGCGGTCATGGGCGATGCTGGCGAGCCGGTTGCCCGTCGCGTGGCCGACGCTCTGGCGTTGCGGCTGCCGCCCGGCGCGTGGCACACGCAGCGTGACGACAACGCCGTCCTGGCCTGTGCGCTGGGCGTGCTCGCGGGCTCGCTGGGCAAGATCGCGCGCGACCTGTCCTTGATGTCGCAGGCCGAGGTGGGCGAAATGGCCGAGCCATCGGGGGCCGGCCGCGGCGGGTCGTCGGCGATGCCGCACAAGCGCAATCCCGTGGCAGCCATGGTCGCACTCGCGGGGGCATTGCGCACACCGCAGCGGGTGGCGGCCCTGCTGGCAGCCATGCCGCAGGAGCACGAACGCGGGCTCGGCAACTGGCAGGCCGAACTGGCCGAGCGCTCGGGCCTCTACCTCGGCGTGCATGGTGCGTTGAAGGCCCTGGCAGACGCCGCCGGCGGCCTGCAAGTCGATCGCTCGCGCATGCTTCGCAACATCGATGCGCTGCACGGACTGGTCTTCGCCGAGGCCGTGTCGATGGCATTTGCCGAAGTCGTCGGCCGCGAGGCGGCGCACGCGCTCGTCGAGCGGCTGTCGCAGGACTCGGTCGCGAGCGGCCGCGACCTGTGCGCCGTGGCGCTCGAAGCCCGGGCCGCCGACGCCGCCTTGCGCGACGGCCTCGACGAAGCCCGCCTCAAGGCCCTGTTCGATCCGGCGCAAGCCGCGCAGCGCGCGGTGTCGGTCGCGCGGCCGCAGTTGCAGGCATTGGGCGCCGAAGCAGCCTCGATGGCCGGGAGCGCGCCGTGGGCGCGCTGGCTTCCAACTTAACGAGGAGTCTCATGTCTCGACAAGACGATTTCGACCGCGGCGTGAAGAACCGCCGCGCGGTGCTCGGCGATGCCTGGGTCGACCAGTCGCTGGGCAAGGCGACCGGCTTCAACGCGGAATTCCAGGATCTCATCACGCGCTATGCGTGGCACGACATCTGGGGCCGTCCCGGGCTGGACCACACCACGCGGCGGCTGCTGGTGCTCGGCATGACCATGGGGCTGGCACGCTGGGAGGAATTCGAGCTGCACTGCCGGGCAGCCATCGAAGGCGGTGTCCCGCTGGAGCAGATCAAGGAGACCCTGATGCAGGGTGCCATCTACTGCGGCGTGCCGGCTGCCAACACGGCGTTCAAGATCACGATGCAGGTGCTGCGCGAGACTCATCGCGTGCCGCCGCCGCAGTCGCTGGCCGCGGACGTTCGCGTGGCGACGCATCACACCTTCAGCGAGCCGCAGATCCGCGTGAAGGTGCAGGGCCGCGGCACGCCTGTGGTGCTCAGCCACGCGCTCGGGCTCGACTCGTCCATGTGGGACGACTTCGCCGCCGCGCTTGCGCCAACGCATGAAGTGGCGCGCTTCGACCACCGCGGCCATGGAGGCTCCGACGTGCCTTCGGGCCGCTACACCATGGATCAGCTCGTCGACGATGCCGCCCGCGTGATCCGCGAATGGGGTCGCGGCCCGGTGGTCTGGATCGGATTGTCGATGGGCGGCATGGTCGGACAGGGCCTCGCGGTGCGTCATCCGGCACTGGTGCAAGGCCTGGTGCTCGCCAACACCACTGCACGCTACCCCGAGGCGGCCCAGGAGGCCTGGCGGCAACGGATCGCGGCGGTCGAGTCGGGCGGCATGCCTGCCATTGCCGACATGGTGGTGGAGCGCTACCTGAATGCCGACTACCGCGCCGCACACACGCGGGAGACGCAGGCACTGCGCGCGCTGCTGCAGCGCTGCAATGCGGCGGGCTATGCATCGACCTGCCACGCGGTCGCAGCGGTGGATTGGCTCGACGCCTTGCCGGGCATCAAGGTGCCCACGCATGTCATTGCCGGTGCACGTGACGCCGGTGCCACGCCGGAGATGGCGGCCGCGATCGCCGAGCGAATTCCAGGGGCCACGCTCGACGTGCTCGCGGATGCTTCGCATCTGAGCGTGGCCGAGGTGCCCGAGCAATTCCTGGCCTCGGTGCGCACATTGCTGGACAGGATTCAACCCGCTTCAGGCGCGCCGAGCTGACGCGACAGGGCCTTGGCCGCGCGCTTCAGTGCGGCAATGACCGGGCTGTCGAGCCGCGTGTCGAGAATCGCCGAGGGCCCGATGGCGGTCAGCCCGAGCACGAGCGCGCCGCTTTCGTCGAATACGGGCGCCGACAGCGCGCTCACGCCCGGAATGGCGCCACCCTCGATGCGGCTGATGCCGTGGCGGCGAATGGAGGCCCATTCGCGCTCCAGGCCCGCGTCGATCAATGGCTCGCCGTCGGGCACTGAAGCGCGACCTTCCAGCCGGGCCTCGATCGCCCGTTCAGTTGCCAGCGCGGCTTCGACGAAGCTGCGCTCCAAGTGGGCCGCGAACAGCATGCCCGAGGCCGTGCCGCGCAGGCTCATCACCGTGCCGTGGCGCATGTTCACATGGACTGGCGACGGTGCCTCTTCGATTCGCACGATCGTGGGCCCGCGGTTGCCCCATACCGCGACCGCCATCGTGTGCCCCTGGGATTGCGCGAGCTCGCGCAGCACGGGCATGGCCAACCGCACCGGATCGAACTGCTGCAGGCTGATCAGCCCGAGTTGCAGTGCGAGGGGACCGAGGCCATAGCGCCCCGAGCCTTCCTCCTGGACGATCAGGCCGAGCTTGCCGAAACTCACCAGGTACGGATGCGCCTTGGCGGGCGACATGCCCGCGGCGCGCGCGAGGTCCTTGAGCGCCATCGGCCGACCGGTATCGGCCAGGGCCAGCAGCAGCTGACCGCCGACTTCCACGCTCTGGATGCCGCGCTGTTCGCGCTCGGCCGGCTCTTCGCCGGCAACTGATGAAGGGACGGTGGTCATGCCAGGGTTTCTACTTAGACGAATGAGTTAGACATTAACGAACAACTTGACTAAGATCAAGCGAATTCAGCATAGACAAACATTTTCGGTTTAATCAAATTGGAGTCCCGCATGAGCAAGGCATTCGCCAGCCAGGCCGACCTGCACGAAAAGGAGGTCAGCTTCACCCAGCTTTCCGAGAACGCCTACGCCTACACGGCCGAAGGCGACCCCAACACCGGCATCATCATCGGCGACGACGCGGTGATGGTGATCGACACGCAGGCCACGCCGGTGATGGCGCAGGATGTGATCCGCCGAATCCGCGAGGTCACCGACCTGCCGATCAAGTACGTGGTGATGAGCCACTACCATGCCGTGCGCGTGCTCGGCGCAAGCGCCTATGGGGCGCAGGAAATCATCGCCAGCGAGGACACGCGCGACCTCATCGTCGAGCGCGGTGCGCAAGACATGAAGAGCGAGATCGAGCGCTTCCCGCGGCTGTTCCGCGCTGTCGAGACGATCCCCGGCCTGACATGGCCGACGATGACTTTCAAGGGCGAGATGACGCTGTGGCTGGGCAAGCTGCAAGTCAAGTTGATGCAGCTCGGCCGCGGCCACACCAAGGGCGACACCGTCGCGTGGCTGCCGCAGCAGAAGATCCTGTTCAGCGGCGACCTCGTCGAGTTCGGTGCCACGCCGTACGCGGGCGACGCCTACTTCAAGGACTGGCCGCAAACCCTGGACAACGTGGCCGCTCTGCGACCCGAGAAGCTGGTGCCCGGACGCGGTGCCGCGCTCACGACGCCCGAGATGGTGCAGCAGGGCCTGGCCGGCACGCGCGCGTTCGTCAGCGACGTGTTTGCCAGCGTGAAGACTGGCGCCGCCGCCGGCAAGGACCTGCGCACCATCTACAAGGAGACGCATTCCGCGCTCGCGTCGAAGTACGGCCAATGGGTCATCTACGACCACTGCATGCCCTTCGACGTGACGCGTGCGCTGGACGAGGCCACCGAATTCCGGGATCCGCGCATCTGGACCGCCGAGCGTGACAAGGCGATGTGGGAGCAGCTCGAGTCATGACTGGAGTCGCGGCCATGACGACGTCTCCCGCTTCCACGGAACCGGACTATCAGTCGCTCGAGTTCGAGTACCGCCGCAGTGCGGACCAGTCCGCCACCGAGCCCGTGTTCCACCCGGTCGCGGTCGTGGGCGCGGGGCCGGTCGGACTGGCCCTGGCCATCGACCTTGCGCAGCGCGGCATCGAGGTGCTGCTCCTCGACAACGACCATCGGCTGTCCAGCGGCTCGCGTGCCATCTGCTTTGCCAAGCGCACGCTGGAGATCTTCGACCGCCTCGGATGCGCCCAGCGCATGATCGACAAGGGGGTGTCGTGGAACCTCGGGCGCGTGTACTTCGGCAACCAGGAGGTCTATCGCTTCGACCTGCTGCCCGAGCCGGGCCATGAGCGGCCGGCGTTCATCAATCTGCAGCAGTACTACTGCGAGGGCTACCTGGCCGAACGCGCACAGACACTGTCCAACATCGACCTGCGCTGGAAGAACAACGTGGTCGGCGTGGAACCCATGGGCGACAAGGTGCGCCTGACGGTCGAGACGCCTGACGGCCCCTACCGCGTCGATGCAGCCTGGGTGGCCGCCTGCGACGGCTCGCGCTCGCCGGTGCGTGCACTGCTCGGCCTGGAAACCCACGGCCGCGTGTTCCAGGACCGCTTCCTCATTGCGGACGTGCGGACACCCGGCATCGACCTCGCCTGCGAGCGCCGCTTCTGGTTCGATCCGCCGTTCCATCCGGGCCAGAGCGTGCTGCTGCACAAGCAGGCCGACGATGTCTGGCGCATCGACTTCCAGCTCGGCTGGGATGCCGACCCCGACGCCGAACGCGAACCCGAGCGCATCATGCCGCGCGTGCGTGCGGTGCTCGACAGCATCGGCGCGCGCGATGCGCACGTGGAACTCGTCTGGGCCAGCGTGTACACCTTCGCGTGCAAGCGCATGGACAGCTTCCGCCACGGGCGCGTGCTGTTCGCCGGCGACTCGGCGCACGGCGTGTCGCCATTCGGTGCGCGAGGCGCGAACTCGGGCGTGCAGGATGCGGAGAATCTCGCCTGGAAGCTCGCGCTGGTGATGCGGGGACAGGCGAGCGAATCATTGCTCGACACCTATGCCCGCGAGCGAGAGTTCGCGGCGGACGAGAACATCCTCAACAGCACGCGCTCGACCGATTTCATCACGCCCAAGAGCGCGGTGAGCCGGCTCTTCCGCGACGCGGTGCTCGACCTGGCGCGCGAGCATCCGTTCGCGCGGCGCATCGTCAACAGCGGACGCCTCTCCGTGCCCGCCACCTTGTCGGAGTCGCCGCTGAACACACCGGATGTCGACACCGACGAACAGCCCTTTGCCGGCCGGATGGTGCCGGGCGCGGTGGCGAGCGACGCGCCGCTTCGGCGTGGCGACGACGCCACCTGGCTGCTGCGCGAGCTTGGCGGTGAATTCACTCTGATGGTGGCCGGCCCGAAGCCCGCGTGGGCCGAGTCCCTGCAGGTGAATGTGCTGGCCGTCGATGGCCGCGGCTTGTCTGACGCGAACGGATTCCTCTCCGAGCGCTACGACCTGCGCCCAGGCAGCGCCTATCTGTTCCGACCCGACCAGCACGTGGCCGCGCGATGGCGCGCGCCCACCGCGACGGCCGTGCGGGCGGCGCTCGCGCGCGCTTGCGGGCAGGACAGCGCCACGTCGCGCGAGGAGACCCGTTCATGCTGATCACGCAGGCCCACCTCGAATCGCCCGACGACTTCTACGAAGCGCTGATCGCCGCCCACGCAGGCCTGGATGAAGTGCAGAGCCATGCGCTGAATGCGCGCCTGGTGCTGCTGCTGGCCAATCACATCGGTTCGCTCGACGTGCTCAAGCAGGCGCTGGATGCGGCCCGCGCCGCAAGCCGCAGCGGGCCTTCTTCATGACCTTGGACCCTGGATCGCCCATGACTGCCTCCGACCTTCGATACCTCTCCGGTTTCGGCAATGAACTCGCGAGCGAGGCCGAGCCGAACACCTTGCCCGTGGGGCGCAACAGCCCGCAGAACGTGGCTCGCGGCCTCTATGCCGAGCTCTTGTCCGGCACCGCATTCACCGCGCCGCGCGCGGCGAACCGGCGCACATGGATGTACCGCTGCCGTCCGTCCGCGCGCTGCGGCCGCTACGAGTCATTCGCGCAGCCTCACTGGAAGACCGGCGCCAAGGACGGCGTGGCCGCGCCGCCCGACCCGCTGCGCTGGAACCCGATGGCGCTGCCCGAGCAGCCGCAGGATTTCGTCGACGGCCTGCGCACGATCGTCGTCAACGGCGATGCCGATGCGCAGACCGGCATTGCCGCTCACCTGTACCTGGCCAACCGCTCGATGACCGACCGGGTCCTCGTCAACGCCGACGGCGAGATGCTGCTCGTGCCGCAGCAAGGCACACTCACGATCCGCACTGAGCTTGGCGTGCTGTCCGTATCACCCGGCGAGATCGCGCTGCTGCCGCGCGGAATGGCCTTCAGCGTGGCCGTGGATGGTCCGTCGCGCGGCTATGTCTGCGAGAACTACGGGGCTCATTTCAGGCTGCCTGAACTGGGTCCGATCGGCAGCAACGGCCTGGCCAACGCGCGCGACTTTCTCGCGCCGGCCGCCGCCTACGAACCGAAGGCCCGCGCCTGCCAGATCGTGCGCAAGTTCGGCGGCGCACTGTGGACGGCGCAGGCCGACGCATCCCCGTTCGACGTCGTCGCTTGGCACGGCAACCTCGTGCCGTGCAAGTACGACACCGCCCGATTCATGACGATCGGCTCGATCAGCTTCGATCACCCGGACCCGTCGATCTTCACCGTGCTGACTTCGCCGAGCGACACCGCAGGCGTGGCCAATTGCGACTTCGTGATCTTCCCGCCGCGCTGGATGGTGGCCGAGGACACGTTCCGCCCGCCCTGGTACCACCGCAATGTGATGAGCGAGTTCATGGGACTGGTGCATGGCCAGTACGATGCCAAGCCCGAAGGCTTCAAGCCGGGCGGCATGAGCCTGCACAACCCCATGGTGCCGCACGGTCCCGACACCGAGGCGTTCCAGAAGGCCAGCGAGGCCAGGCTGGCGCCGCACAAGCTCGACGACACGCTGGCGTTCATGTTCGAGAGCCGCTGGCGCTTCCTGCCCACCGAGTTCGCCATCAACGCCGACGCGCTGGACGCGGCTTACGCGGACTGCTGGAGCGGCCTGAAGGACAACTTCCGATGAATGGTATCGACGAGACCCACGACCCCGCAATGCGAAGCTGGGTGGCGAGCGCCAACGATTCGGGCGGCGACTTCCCGCTGCAGAACCTGCCGTTCGGCCGCTTCCGTGCGGGCGCGAGCGACGAGCTTCGCGCTGGTGTCGCCATCGGCGACCAGTTGCTCGACTTCGCTGCGCTCGGCGCAGCGCGAAGCTGGAGCGACGGCGAACTCGAATGGCTGCAACCGCTGGCCCGGGGCGATCTCGCGGTTTTCATGGCGCTGCCTTCGGCGACCCGGCGGGCGGCACGCGTGTGGCTGTCCCGCGCATTGCGCGAACGTTCACCGCTCGAGGCGGTCGTGGCCGCATGCCTGCGCGCGCAGGCGGATGTGCGCATGGCGATGCCCTGCGAGGTGGGCGACTACACGGACTTCTACACCGGCATTCATCATGCGACGGCGGTGGGCAAGCTGTTCCGGCCCGATCAGCCGCTCATGCCCAACTATCAATGGGTGCCCATCGGATACCACGGCCGAAGCTCGACGCTGGGCGTGAGCGGCGATACCGTGCGCCGTCCTGTCGGGCAGACGCGCGGCGAGGGCGGGCCGCCGCAGTTCGGCCCCTGCCGTCGACTCGACTACGAGCTTGAACTGGGCGCGCTGATCGGGCCGGGAAATCCGCAGGGCGAACCGGTGCCGATCTCGCGCGCGGAAGAAAACCTGTTCGGCCTGGTGCTGCTCAACGACTGGTCTGCGCGCGACATCCAGGCCTGGGAATACCAGCCGCTCGGGCCTTTTCTTTCCAAGAACTTCGCGACGACCCTGTCTCCCTGGGTCGTCACGATGGAGGCACTGGCGCCGTTTCGCGTGCCGTTCGAGAGGCCGCCTGGCGATCCGCAGCCGCTGCCTTACCTCGACAGTCCTGCGAACCGCGCATCCGGCAGCATCGACATCGCCCTGGAGGTCTGGCTGCAGACCGCCGCCATGCGCGAGCGCGGCGAAGGACCCGTGCGCATGTCGCAGTCGAATTTCCAGCGATGCGTACTGGACGCTGGCGCAACTGGTCGCGCACCACACGAGCAACGGCTGCAGCCTTCGCCCGGGCGACCTGTTCGGCACGGGCACGCTGTCGGGTCCGCAGCCCGGGCAGGGCGGCTCGCTCCTCGAGTTGAGCGCCGGTGGCAAGCAGCCCGTGACACTGAAGGGTGGGGAAAGCCGCAGTTTCCTGGAAGACGGCGATACGTTGATCCTCCGTGGCGCGTGCGAGCACGCGGGCTGGCGCCGGATCGGATTCGGGCCCTGCGCGGGGACGATCGCATCCGCGCGCGAGGGTTCGTTCCATTGACGCTCGTCGCATCGCAGAGCTACATTTAGTTCGCTAATAGATCATTTGTTCTTTACGAGAACTTTTCATTGAATTCGCTCTGTTCAAAGGAGACAGCATGAAATCTCAATTGCGCCGCGGCCTGCTGGTTGCGCTGTCGGTTTTCGGCATGGCCGCATCGGCCCAGGAAGTGACACTGAAGGTGCATCACTTCTGGCCGCCGGGGGCGATGCCGCCGAACAAGATCCTCAAGCCCTGGTGCGACAAGATCGCCGAGGACTCGCACAACAAGATGAAGTGCCAGATCTATCCGGCCATGCAGCTCGGCGGCACGCCCGCGCAATTGATCGACCAGGTCAAGGATGGCGTGGTGGACGTGGCCTTCACGCTGCCGGGCTACACGGCCGGCCGGTTCCCGATCATGGAGGTGTTCGAGCTGCCGTTCATCACGACCTCGGCCGAGGCCGGCTCCAAGGCCGCGTGGGATTTCTACACCAAGTACGGCAAGAGCGAATTCGACCAGAAGGGCATCAAGCCGCTCATGTTCGCCGTGCATGACAACGGCTATCTGCACACCCGCGACAAGCAGGTCAAGACGATGGCCGATCTGCAGGGATTGAAGTTTCGCGCGCCCACGCGCATGACGAACAAGCTGCTGGCCAAGCTGGGCGCCACGCCCGTGGCGATGCCGCTGCCGCAGGTGCCCGAGGCGGTGAGCAAGGGCGTGATCGACGGATTCCTGCTGCCCTGGGAGGTGATTCCTTCGGTCAAGCTGCACGAGATGGTCAAGTACGACACCGAGACCGACCCGTCGCGGCCCGCGCTCTACACGGCGGTGTTCATCCTCGCGATGAACCCGGCGAAATACAACTCGCTGTCTCCCGACTTGAAGGCTGTGATCGACAAGAACAGCGGCGCCGGACTGTCTGCGATGGCTGGAAAGGTGTGGGACGAAAGCGCAGAACCGGGCCGCAAGGCGGCGCACGCGCACGGCAATGTCTTCTACACCATTCCCGGCTCGGAACTCGACCATTGGGTGGATGCGTCCAAGGGCCTCTACGACGAGTGGGTGACGAGCATGGACAAGGCCGGCATGAACGGCAAGCAGATGCTCTCCGATGCGCAGGCACTGCTCGCGAAGTACAAGAAGTAGCCAACGGCCCCGGGGGTCGTGACGGCCCCCCGGTCGATTCGACAAGTCTCCCGGCCGCAGTGGCCGAGCATGATCCCGGTGCCGACCGGGCATCATGCAAGGGCGCGGCCGCGTCCGACCGACCCTGCCCGGCGCGAGTCATGCGCCCACCTCGCCTTCGTCTTCACCCACCAAGCCCTTCACCATGCAAGAACCCGTTCCCGGCGAGATCGCGCCGATGCACATGTCCTTCGGCCCATGGGGCAGGCTGTTGCTGCGCGTCAGCAAGGTGGTCGCCATTGCGGGCGGTCTCGTGTTCGTGGCGCTCGTGGTGATGAGCATCGTGAGCATCGTCGGCCGAAAGCTGTGGTCCATGCCCGTCCCGGGTGACGTGGAGGTGCTGCAGATGTGCAGCGCCTTCGCCGCATCGGCCTTCTTCGCCTATTGCCATCTCAACGGCGGCGACGTGAAGGTCGACTTCTTCACGCACCACTGGTCGCCGGGCAAGGTGCATTTTCTGGACGGTATCGGGTCGGTGCTGGTCGGCATCTTCGGCAGCCTGATCGCCTGGCGCGCCGGAGCCGGAGCCCTGTCGGTCAAGGAGGCCGGCGAGACCACGATGATCCTCGGCTGGCCGTTGTGGATTGCCCAGATCCTGATGGTGCCGGGCTTCGTGCTGATGGGCGTGGCCGGCTTCTACATGGCCGTCCTGCACTTCGCGCGCGCCGCCGGCCGCGCCGCGCCGCAGGAGCACGCATGACGGCGCACTCACTTTCCTCGATGCCGGGAGCGTTCGAATGAGCGGCATCGCGACAGGCGGAATCATCTTCGCGTCGCTGATGGTGCTGCTGGTGTTTCGCGTGCCCATCGGCATCGCGATGTTCACCTGCGGCGCTGCGGGCTACGTCTATCTCACGGGCGGTGAAGTCCTGCCCTTGCTCAACTCGCTCAAGAACCTGGCGTACGCGCGTCTGTCCAACTACGACCTCGTGGTGATTCCCCTGTTTCTTCTCATGGGGCAGTTCGCCACGCACGGCGGCCTGAGCGCGGCGTTGTTCCGCTTCGTCAATGCCTTTCTCGGGCACATGAAGGGCGGCGTGGCGATGGCGGCCATCGGTGCGTGCGCGGGCTTCGGCGCGATCTGCGGATCCTCGCTCGCCACCGCTGCCACGATGGGCCAGGTGGCGCTGCCGCAGCTTCGCCGCCTGGGGTACGCGGGCAGCCTGTCGACCGGTGCGCTCGCCGCGGGCGGCACGCTGGGCATCATGATCCCGCCCTCGGTGCCGCTGGTGATCTACGCCATCCTCACGCAGGAGTCGATCGGCAAGCTCTTCATGGCGGCCGTGCTGCCGGGCATTCTCGCCATGCTCGGGTACATGATCGTCGTGCGCCTGCTCGTCACGCTGAAGCCCCACATCGGCCCGGCCGGCCCGAGGACGCCGTGGCCCGAGCGGCTCAAGTCCTTCGCGCAGGTCGCGCCCGTGCTGGCCGTGTTCGTGGTGGTCATCGTGGGCATCTATGGCGGCTGGGCCAATCCCACCGAGGCAGCGGCGATCGGCGCGGCAGCCTGCGGCATCCTCGCCGTGGTCAGCGGCGGCATGCGCACGAAGGGGCTGGTCGACAGCGCGCTCGGCACGGCACAGGCCACTGCCATGATCTTCCTGGTGCTGCTCGGCGCCGACATGCTCAACACGGCGCTGGCCTTGTCGCAGATGCCCGTCGAACTCGCCACCTGGGTGAAGAACAGCCAGATGTCGCCGCTGCTCGTGATGGTGGCCATCCTCGTGATCTACATCGTGCTGGGCTGCGTCATGGACAGCCTCGCGATGATCCTGCTGACCATTCCCATCTTCTACCCGATGGTGATGGGTCTGGACTACTGGGGGATGGGCCAGACCGACAAGAGCATCTGGTTCGGCATCCTGGCGCTGATGGTGGTCGAGATCGGGCTTGTCCATCCGCCTGTGGGCATGAACGTCTACATCATCAACCGGCTGGCCAAGGACGTGCCGCTGAAGGAAACCTTCAAGGGCGTGATGCCCTTCCTCGCCTCGGATTTCCTTCGCATCGCGGCGCTGCTGTTCTTCCCGGCGATCTCACTGGTGCTGGTGCACACCTTCAAGTCCTGAGGCGCTGCCCGGCGGCAAGGACTTGCCGTGCACGCGTGCACGCGCAAGGCGCATCGCGTTGAAAAAACTGCGCGGCGGCCCCGAATGAGCGCGTAGCGACGCGCGCTTCGGGCGGCCGGTTCCTGGCCGCTCGCCTTCTGTCGTGGTCGACCTTCCACGCCAGGGCGATTCGGCGCGGCAGGTTCGCCGCTTGCTCGACGTCGGTCATGCGAGGTGCCGCCGCAGATGGCGGGAATGAGTTCTCCGTCGAGGCGCGCCTATCGATCTGTGATCAGGCTTGAAGGAGACTCCCCTATGAAGACCTCTGTTGTGCATATCGCGGTCGCCGCGTTCCTTGCCGCCCCTGCGGCCATCGCGATGGCCGCGGGAAGCGATGCGACATCGGCGAGCCCGGCGTTGGCTGACCATCCACATTCGATATTGCCTGGTGCTGCCGGCGCGGCTGCGAACCCCGCGAGCAGTCCGGCATCCGACGCGAACGGCAAGCTCGGCGCTACCGGCGCGGCGAGTGCAGACACCGGCACGAGCAGTTCGGACACGAGTACGCCGGAAGGCGGGAAGTCGCTGAATGGCAAGTCTTCTTCGGACGACATGTCGGACGACATGGCATCGCCGAGTGGGAGCACGACGTCCAACGACATGGCATCGCCCAGCGGAACGACAGCGCCCGACGACACGTCGTCGTCCGGCACCATGTCATCTTCTGAGGGCGCGACCCCGCCGGCCGGGACGATCCCTTCGGGCGGCATGACGTCCGATTCGTCGTCCTCCGCCGGTTCCGCGAACCCGCCGAACGCATCCGGCACCGACAGCGACTCGCACTCGACCGGCACCGCCATGCCCGATACGATCGAGAAGTCGCAGACGCCTGGCGCGCCGGCCAGCAGCGTTCAGTTTCCGAGTCCGGCCGCCAGCGACGTGATGCCTCCTGCTCCGGCAGCAAGCGACGTCCCATTGCCCGAGCCGGCAGCCAGCGCTGCCGGGCTGCCCAGCGGCGCCGCCAGCGCGGCAGGCGGTGCCATCATCGACAAGACGACGCAATAAGGAACATTGACTGAACGAAAGGAGCGCAGATGGTGAGCACATCCCCGGCCCCAGGCGGAATGCCGCTCGGCGAACTGGATCCGCGCACGGCATTGCTTTGTCGCAACTGGTCCTTCGTGTTGTGGCGGGCCATCGCGGCCATTGTCTTCGGCGTGCTTGCGATCGTGTGGCCCGGGTTGACTCTCGCGTCACTGATCCTCTTGTTCGCGGCCTACATGCTGGTCGACGGCGTGTTCACCCTCCTTTCAGGCCTTCGGGCCGCGCGCGCGCATGAACGCTGGGGCTGGTTCCTGTTCGAGGGGCTGGTGGACATCGCGGCCGCGGTCGTGGCCTTCGCCTGGCCGGGCATGACCGTGATCGTGTTCACCTGGCTCGTCGGCTTCTGGGCGGTCGTGACGGGGGTGTTGATGCTCGCCGCGGCGTTCCGCCTGCATGGCCGGCACGGTCGATGGCTGCTGGCGATCAGCGGGATCGTTTCCGTGCTGTGGGGCGCATTGCTGCTGTTCCTCCCGCTGGCCGGGGCGCTCGTGATGACCTTGTGGGTCGGCGCCTATGCGCTTGTATTCGGGATCAGCCTGCTGGTGTTCGCGCTGAGGCTGCGCCGCGCAAGAGGGCAGGAAACCGGCGTGCATGCGTCGTCGCGCGGGTAGACCTCCGCCAAGGGGCGAAAGGACGGGAGATCGCCCGCGACGGAAAGCCGAGATGCCCGGCACGGCCCCCAGCCCCGAACCGATGACGGTTCAGCCGAGGCTGGAGCCTAGGCGCCCCACCGGAGATTTCGCGCCCAGATCCGGCAGCGGAGTAGCCGGCGAGGAAGGCACCTCGGTGCACGCGGCGTTCATCACCATCGCGAGAAATGCGTAGTAGCCGTTCACGCCGATGAGATCGACGGCGCCTTGTTCGCCGAAACGCTCGACCACCGCGGCCCACGTGTCATCGCTGACCTGGCGGCTTTGCTGCAATTCCACGCAGAAGTCGTGCACTGCCGCGTCGTCGGGCGGCATGTCTTTCGGCCGCTCGCCCTTCGCGATGGCGGCGATGGTCGTCGCCGGAATTCCCTCGCGCTCGGCAATGGGCGCATGAATCGCCCACTCCACCTGCTGCGACCACAGCCGCGCCGTGACGAGGATGGCCAGTTCGGACAGGCGCAGGCCGATCGCGCTGCGGTAGCGCAGGTACTCGCCCATGCGCTGCGCATGGGCCATGAGCTCCGGGCTTCGCAGCAGGGGCACGAAAGGCGAGAGCAGCGCGCCGCGCGGGCCGCGGATCACTTCTTCGGCGGCCTCGCGCTGCGCGGGCGTCCACTGTGACGGCGCCAGCGCAGGCAGGCGCTCGGCCCCCATTCAGAGGCCCTCGAGCGCTTCGCCGATCGACTGTGCGAGCAGGGCGACGATGCGTTCGACGTCGGCTTCGGTGACGATGAACGGCGGTGCGAGCAGGACGTGGTCGCCGAGCCGGCCGTCGATGGTGCCGCCCATCGGATAGACGAGCAGGCCGTTGGCGAAGGCCCGGGCCTTGATGCGCGCGTGCAGCTTCAGGTCCGGGTCGAAGGGCTCCTTGCGTGGCGCGGTCACGCACGAGTTCCACGCCCATGAACAGGCCCCGGCCGCGGATGTCACCCACGTTCGGGTGCCGGCCGAGCGACGCGTCCAGCGCACGGCGCAACTGCGCGCCGCGTTCGCGGACTGCGGCGAGCAGATGGTCTCGTTCGATCACCTTCTGGACGGCGAGTGCAGCCGCTGCAGCAACCGGGTGGCCGATGTACGTGTGACCGTGCTGGAAGAGTCCGCTGCCTCTGCGGATCGGGTCCATGACCTTGTCGCTCGCCAATACGGCGCCGATGGGCTGGTAGCCGCCGCCCAGGCCCTTGGCGATGGTGACCAGGTCGGGTACAGCGCCTTCCTGCTCCACGGCATACAGGGTCCCGGTGCGGCCCATGCCGCACATCACCTCGTCGGCGATGTAGAGAATGCCGTGGCGGTCGCAGATGTCGCGAACGCCCTTGATGTACCCGGGCGTGGGCGGCACGGCACCCATGGTGGCTCCGACGACGGTCTCGGCGCAGAAGGCGATGACCCGCTGAGGGCCGGCATGGCGGATGGCCGCGTCGAGTTCGTCAAGCAGCCGCCCGGTGTAGCCGTCCTGGCTTTCGCCCGGTCGACGATCGCGGTACTCGTAGCAGGGACTGACACGCCCGACGTCGATGAGCAGCGGCGCGAACTGCTTGCGGCGCCACTCGTTGCCGCCCACGGCGAGCGCTCCGAGCGTGTTGCCGTGGTAGCTCTGGCGCCGTGCGATGAACAGCGTCCGCTCGGGTTGGCCGATCTCGACGACATGCTGGCGCGCGAGCTTCAGGGCGGCTTCGACAGCCTCCGATCCGCCGGACACGAAATAGGCGTTGGTGAGGCCTGCCGGAGCGTGCTCGGCCAGGTGGTCGGCGAGGGCTTCTGCAACCTCGCTCGTGAAGAAGCTCGTGTGTGCATAGGCCAGCTTGTCGATCTGCGCGTGCATGGCGGCCAGCACGTCGGGCTGCGCGTGGCCGAGGCACGAGACGGCGGCTCCTCCGCTCGCGTCGATGTATCGGCGACCCTGCTGGTCGATGATGTGGATGCCTTCGGCGCCCGACGCGATGGGCGGCGTGGCCCGAAGGCTGCGGTGAATGACATGGGTCATCGAACTGCTCGCAAATATCTGGTAGGAACTGAACTGCCCGTCAGGCCACTGCTGGCTTGGCGGAGCCCTCGGTGCGGGTTCGGCGGGCACGCTGCAGCGCGCCGATCCCGAAAAGCAGCAGAAGTGCCGGAATGAACATCCACTCCTTGGCCGGACGCGGCGCATCGCTTTCGATGGCGGTGATGTGAAAGCCCTGTTCGAGGCCGAGCTTGTCGGCGCGGCTGCCGAACTTGATGGCGAGCAGCTGCAGCTCGTCGCCCTGGGCCATGACGCTCATGCCGATCTTCTGCAATCGCTCTCGCGCGGGCGCCGGATCACCCAGTGGCAGCAGGACGCCTTTGCTCACGTGCTTGCCCTCGATCGTGTCGCCCTCGACCCACACGCGCTGGTTCGCTCCGCGGGGTGCGTTGTCGGCGATCTGCATCAGCTGGGAGCCGGCGCTGCGCGAGAACGGCGGATAGATCATGTCCCACCAGAACCCGGGCCGGAACAGGGTGAAGGTCACGAGCAGGAGGGCGATGGACTCGTACCAGCGGTTTCGCGTGATGAACCATCCTTGCGTGCCGGCCGCGAACATGAGATTCGCGACCACCGCGCTGACGATCGTCAGCAGCAGCTGCCACACATTGTCGATGCCGATCAGCAGCAACTGCGTGTTGAAGATGAACATGAACGGCAGCACCGCCGTGCGCATGCTGTAGCCGAATGCCGTGACGCCGGTCTTGATCGGGTCCGTTCGCGCAATGCCCGCCGCCGCGTAGGTGGCCAGCCCCACCGGCGGCGTCACGTCGGCCATCAGGCCGAAGTAGAAGACGAACATGTGGACGGCGATCAGCGGCACGAGAAGACCGCTTTGAGAGCCCAGTTCGACGACCACCGGCGCCATCAGGGTGGACACCACGATGTAGTTGGCGGTCGTGGGCAGCCCCATGCCGAGGATCAGGCTGATCACGGCCACCATGCCCAGCATGATCATCAGGTTGCCGCCGGACACCGCCTCGACCAGCTCGGTCATGATGAGCCCGATGCCTGTGAGCGTCACCGTGCCGACGATGATGCCGGCCGCGGCGGTCGCGACGCCGATGCCGATCATGTTGCGCGCGCCGGACGTCAAGCCATGGAACAGGTCGTTCAGCCCGCGCACGAAGGTTCCCGCGCTCGGCTGCTTGCGGAACCATGCGAACAATGGCCGCTGCGTGACGAGGATGAACATCAGGAAGACGGTGGCCCAGAACGCCGACAGGCCAGGGGAGAGCTCCTCGACCATCAGGTTCCAGATCAGCGCGGCCACCGGCAGCAGGAAGTGCAGCCCGGACTTCAGCGTGGGCCCGGATTCGGGAAGCACCTCCATGGGCACGTTCGGATCGTCCAGCGTCAGCTCGGGGTAGCGGGCCGAGAACCGGATGAGGCCGACGTAGGCGCCGAGCATGAGCAGGGCAGTGATGGGCGCGGCCGCGGCGCCGGCCACGCCCTTGATCCAGCCGAGCCCGTAGTACACGATGCCCGCGAGCACGATGAATCCGGACACGGTCATCAGGAACGACATCAGCCGCTGCTGCCACGGGTGGATGGTGCGGCGCGGGATGCCGCGGATGTCGGCCTTCATCGCTTCCAGGTGCACGATGTAGAAGAGGGCGATGTACGAGATGACGGCCGGAAGGATGGCGTGGCGCATCACCTGCGAATACGGGATGCCCACGTACTCGACCATGAGGAACGCCGCCGCCCCCATCACCGGCGGCATGATCTGGCCGTCCACGCCGGCGGCCGCCTCGATGGCGGCTGCCTTCTCCGGCTTGTAGCCCACCCGCTTCATCAGCGGGATCGTGAAGGTGCCGCAGGTGACGACATTGGCGATCGACGAGCCCGAGATCAGGCCGGTCGTGGCCGAGGCGACGACGGCCGCCTTGGCCGGACCGCCTCGAAGATGCCCGAGCAGGCTGATCGCCGACTTGATGAAGTAGTTGCCCGCGCCGGCGGTCTCGAGCAGCGCGCCGAACAGCACGAACATGAAGATGAAGCTGTTGGACACGCCCAGCGCCACGCCGAACACGCCCTCGGTGGACAGCCACAGGTGCGACATGCCCTTGCCGAGCGAGGCGCCCTTGTGGGCGATCATCTCCGGCATGTACGGGCCGAGGAAGATGTAGCCGATGAAAAGCGTCGCCATGATGACCATCGGAAAGCCCAGCGCGCGGCGCGCCGCCTCCAACAGCAGCACCAGGCCCGTGACGGAGACGACCAGGTCCATGGGGATGGGCGAGCCGGGCCGCTCCGAGAGCGGGGCGTAGAACCAGCAGAGGTAGCCGCCGCAGAAGGCCGCGACGATGGCGAGCACCCAGTCCTGGATGGGAATGCGCTCGCGCGGCGAGGACTTCAGCGCCGGGTAGGCGAGATAGGCGAGGAAGAGCGCGAAGGCCAGGTGCACCGAACGTGACTCGGTGTCATTGAGCACCAGGAACCCGACGGCGAACGGCAGCGGGGACGCAATCCACAACTGGAACAGCGACCACGCGAGGGCGACGCCGATGAGAATCTTCTTGGGCAGCCCCGAGGGTGTGCGGCCCCCGAGGTCGTTCTCGGCAACGAGCTTGGCCGGATCGACCAGCTCGGCGGTCGGACCCAGGTTGTGATCGGTGTGTGCGGCAGCCATTCGCGCTCCTCAGAGGTGACGGATTACAGCCAGCCTTTTTCCTTGTAGTACTTGATGGCGCCCGGATGCAACGGTGCCGACAGGCCGTCCTTCACCATGTGCTTCGGATCGAGATGGGCGAATGCCGGGTGCAGCTTCTTGAAGTCATCGAAGTTGTCGAACACCGCCTTGACCAGCTCATAGACCACCTGGTCGGGCACCTTGGACGACGTGACGAAGGTCGCCAGCACGCCGTAGGTCTTGGTCGGCTGCGGATTGTTGGCATACAGGCCGCCGGGGATCTCGGCATACGCGTAGTAAGGCGCGCCGGCGACGAGCTTGTCGATGGCGGGGCCGGTGAGCGAGACGAGCTTGGCGCCGCAGGTGGTCGTCGGGTCCTGGATGTTGGCCGACGGGTGGCCCACGCCGTAGAAGAAGCCGTCGATCTTGTTGTCGCACAGGGCGGCGCCGTGCTCGTCGGCCTTCAGTTCGGAGGCCAGCGAGAAATCGCTGTCCTTCATGCCCAGGGCATTGAGGAGTTCCTCCATCGACGCGCGCGTGCCCGAGCCGGGGTTGCCGATGTTGAATCGCTTGCCCTTGAAGTCCTCGAACTTCTGGATGTTGGCTTCCTTGCGGGCCACGACCGTGAACGGCTCGGGGTGCAGCGAGAAAACGGCGCGAAGCTCCTTGAAGGGCCCGTCCTTCTCGAACACCTTGGTGCCCTTGATCGCGTGGTATTGCCAATCGGACTGCGTCACGCCGAAGTCGAGTTCGCCGGCGCGGATCGTGTTGATGTTGTAGACCGAGCCGCCGGTGGACTCGACAGAGCAGCGGATGCCCGTGCGGGCGCGCTCCTTGTTCATCAGGCGGCAGATGGCACCGCCGGCCGCGTAGTACACGCCCGTGACGCCGCCGGTGCCGATCGTGATGAACTTCTGCTCGGCCTGGGCGGGCGCCTGGACGAGCAACCCGGCCGCCAGGGCGAGAACCGCGGTGGTGAATCTAATGCGCATGAATATCTCCTTTTGAGTAAGCGCGGGAGGCTCCGTGACAGGCGTCATACCGCCGCCACGGGTGATGCAATAGTGGGGTTGACCCGGGGGTGCAGGGCTCCGGTGCGGTCGCAGTATAGGCAACGAAAACGCACTTTCCATCGGGGTTTGCAACGTTTGTTCCAGCGTGGCGCCTTCGCGTGCGGTGCTCGGTTCCGGTGCGCCTCGGTCATGAGCGTCGCCGCGCCGCGGCCTTGGCCTGCAGATAGGCGCCCGACTCGATGAGTTGCGTCTCTGCACGGTCGATTCGATTGGCGACGGCCGGGCCACCCTTGGCGACCAGGACCTCCAGCAAGGCCTCGATCACGGCCAGCGCGGCGACGATCGAAGGAAAGAATGAGGGACTGCGTGCCGCGAACAGCAGCACCTGGTGCGCCGCCAGCGCGATGGGTGCGGCCCGGCTGTCGGTGATGGCCACCACGCGCGCTCCGGCGGCGCGGGCGTGTTCGGCCACGACGAGCGACTCGCGCGAGTGGGGCGCAAAACTGGCCACGACGACGGCATCTCGCCGACCAATCGCGCGCAACTGGAATTCCAGCGCACCGGCGTGGTTGTCGATCAGCAGTGCGGAGTCCCGCAACAGGCGCAGGCCATAGAACAGCGAGTGCGCGATCGGATGGCTCGCGCGAAAGCCGGCCACATGAACTGTCAGCGCTTTCTGCAGCATGCGCGCGGCTGCCGGGATGGCGGTGGCATCCTGCGCCTCGGTCTCGTCGAGATTGCGGTGGTGCGTGGCGAACAATTCCGGCAGCAGGTTGGCGTTCTTGCCCCGGGCGGCGAGATGGCGGGCACGCTGTGCATAGCGGTCGGTGCGCAGGCCGAGATCCGCGGTGAAGCCTTCTTTCAGGGCGGGCCAGCCGCTGTAGCCCAGTTGCTGTGCAAGGCGCACCAGGGTGGCGGGCTGCACGCCGGCACGCTGCGCAAGGCTTCGCATCGATTCGATCACGACCTCGTTCGGGTGGTCGACGACAAAGCGAGCGGCCTGCTGAAGCCTGGGGCTCAGCTGGGGGAACTGCCGCAGGATCAAGTCCTTGGCGGTCATTGGCGGATGTGAAACATGAGGGGCCGCGAATGAAGCGAATGTTACAGCGTTCATCGTGCACCGCGCGGATCTCGATACGCGCCGGGCCGCGGGCGACGCGGCGTCAGCCGAGTCGTGCGGTCTGCGTCAGCCCAGCCGTGCAGCCTGCGTCAGTGCGTGGATGGCCAGGCCCACCAGGCCACCCACCAGCGTGCCGTTCACTCGAATGAACTGCAGGTCGCGACCGATGTTGCGCTCGAGCTCGTCGGTCATCTCGCGGGCGTTCCATTGCGCCACGCGGTGCACGATGTAGTCGCGGATGTCGCCGCGATAGCGGTCGATCCAGCGCGGCGCCGCCGCCGCGATCTGCTCGTTGATCCATGCCTGCATCGCCACGTCGTTCTGCAGCGTCTCTCCCACGTGCTGCAAGGCCGCGCTGCCGCGCGCGCGCAGCAGCGACTCGTCGCCGCCGAGGTCGTCCTGAAGCCAGCCCATGGCCTCGCTCCAGAGCTGCTGCAGATAGGCGGCGAGCGATGCGCTCGCCAGCAGGTCGCGCCGGATGCCCTCGACGCGCTCGCGCAATGGCGCGTCGTCCTTCAGGCGCACCACGAAGTCGATGACCGCACGGTCGAAGTCTGCGCGCAGCGGATGCGCCGGGTCCTCGGCCATCTCGGCCGCCAGGTTCGTCAGGCCGGCCACGAATTTCGATGCGGCGTAGCGTCCGGCCGCGCTGTCCAGCCCCACGAGGCGCAGAAGCCTGACTTCATTGGCGATGGCCTCGGCGATGCGCGACTGCAGCCCTTCGTCGGCAAGCATGCGCGACAGTTGCTGCAACACGGCGTCGAGCACGCCTTGGTGCCGGCCTTCGGCGGTGAGTGCGGCCAGCACGTTGGAGCCGACGGTGGCCACGTCCACCTGGCCCAGCCGCTCGAGGACCGTGGCGCGAAAGAATTGCCGCACGCGCTCGTCGTCCAGCGCGCCCAGGGCATAGCGCAGGGCACCCGAGAGATGATGCGCAGCCAGTTCGGCGTGCGCCGGCTGCGCCATCCAATGGGCCAGTCGCCGCGCCGCGTCGAAGCGCTGAAGGCGTTCGAGCACCTGGTCCGTGGTGAGGAAGTTCGCGACGAGGAAGTCGGCGAGGTTGCGCCCGATGCGGTCCTTGTTGCTCGGGATGATGGCGGTGTGCGGGACCGGCACGCCTAGCGGATGCCTGAACAGCGCCACCACGGCGAACCAGTCGGCGATCGCACCGACCATGGCCGCCTCGCCGAAGGCGGCCACGTAGCCCCAGGCCGGATGGCTCGCACTCATGTGCGCGGCCAGCATGTACAGCAGCGCGGCGCACAGCAGCAGTGCCAGCGCCAGGCCTTTCATGCGGACGAGGGACGTGGTCTTCAATTCGGTTGCGGTTTGGCGTGCGAGCGGCTTCGACGACGCGGTTGAGCAGGCCGCATCGAGGCGAGCATTGTTGCAGGCCGGGCAAGGTCGAGGTTGCCCGAGCTCAGCGTGGTCGCGCCGCCGGGTGAGCACGCCGGGCGATGCGGTAGCCATGGCCGGCGGGCTCGATCACATAGTGCGCTCCGTCCACAGGCTGCACGGCCGGCTCGGTGGAGTTGTCCGGCGAATGCACGACCAGCGTAGCCGCGTCGCATCGGGCGTGCGCGTAGGTGGCATGCGCAGGCAATTCGAACGACTGGGTCCCGAGTTCGTAGCGGACCGGACCGCGCGTCCGGTTCGTCACCCGAAAGCGCATGCGCAGTGCTTGCGGACGGCCGAACATCTGGACCGCGTAGTAGCGGCCCGACTGCGCGCTTCGCGCCACGCCCGTGCCGGTGTCCACGGCCAGCGGATCGAGGATGTTGCGACGGTGCGGCGGCGATTGGGCCCAGCCCTGTGCAAAGCGGTGAGCCAGGTCGTCGGTGGAGAAGCCGGCGCTGCTGAATTCGAAGGCGATGTTCTCGGAGACCATGCAGTCGTCGTACCCCTTTGCGCGTGCGCGCTGGGCAGGTTCGCGCCCGTCGGCGGTGTGGCCGTAGCGATCCGAGCGGGCCATGAAATCGGCGAATCCCTGCGCGGCCGCGCGCAGCATCGGCTGCGGCGAGACCGGCCGCAGCCCATGATCGCGACGCAGCGCGTTCACGAGCGGCACGATGCGCGCCGCCACCGCCGATGGATCGGCGTCGCCCGATGCGGGCGCCGCTGCCGCGAGCCGGCCGAAGACGGCCATGCAGGCGGCGGCCGCGACGAAAGAGACGGTCCTGCCATTCGCCATGTCGCTTGCCGAGCGAACGACATGCCTGTGGGGCACCGCCTCGACAGGTTCTGGGTGCCGCCTTGCTTGCCCTGGTTCGCCCTGGTTGCGAAAGTTCGAGCGATCTCACGGCGCGAGCGCACGCCGCAATTCGGCTGCACACAGCGCCACCGCCGTGTCGGCTTCGCCGATGACACGGCCCATCAGGATGAACCCGTGGATCTGGCGCTGGAAGCAGACATAGCTCACGCGATTCCCGGCCTGCGACAGGCGCTGGGCATAGTCGAGCCCTTCGTCGATCAACGGATCGTGCCCGGCCGTGAGCACGAGGGCCGCAGGCAGGTCGGACCAGTCGTCGCACAGCAAGGGCGAGGCGCGCCAGTCGCCGCGCTTCGAAGGGTCGAGATAGTGGTCCATGAAATAGGCGACCGTGTCGGCCGTGAGCAGGTAGCCCTGGCTGTTGCGCCGGTGGGAATCGGCGGTGCAGCGCGCGTCCGTGGCGGGGTAGATGAGCAACTGGTAGGCAATGCGGGGACTGCCGCGCCGGCGCGCATCGTGCGTCACGACCGCGGCGAGGTTGCCGCCTGCGCTGTCTCCGCCCACTGCCAGCCGCGTCGGATCGAGGTGCAGCGCGGCCGCGTGGTCGCTCACCCATCGCGTGGCGGCGATGCAGTCGTCCACCGCGGCAGGAAATCGGTGCTCGGGCGCGAGTCGATAGTCCACCGACACCACCGCGCAGCCGCTGCCATTGGCAAGTTGGCGGCACAGCACGTCGTGCGTGTCCAGGTCGCCGATGACGAAGCCGCCGCCGTGGTAGTACACGAGCACCGGCAGCACTTGCGAATCGGCCGAGCCGCGAGGCCGATACAGGCGCAACGGGATGGCGCCTCCCGGACCGGCCGCCTCGATATCCTTCACCTGGCCGACTTCAGGGGGCTCAGGCTGGGTGAAGAACCTGCGCTCCAGGTAGAAGCGCCGGGCCTGCGCGGGCTCGAGCGTATGGGTGGGAGGCACCTGTCGCTGTTCGATCAGGTCGAGCAGTGCGCGAGCTTGGGGGTCGAGGGTGGACATGGTGCAGATCCTTTGCCGGCGGGCGGTCCCCCATTGAACTGGGCCGCGCAGGATCGTCCCATCGGTGCTAGCCCTGAACGGCGCGAGCCAATTCCTGCGTCATGCAGCCGCGGCAGCACCTGGTGCCGCGCTTGTCGCGCGAACTTGGCTTTACACCTTCTCGGGCGTCGTCTCAGGTTCCTCGTTTTCGGGGGGAATCTCTTGCGCGGCCTGCCGCGAGGTGGCCGCGGCCGTCTCCAGGCCGGCGCGCCGTTCGCCCGGCAGCAACTCGCCCAGCCACTGCGCGAGCAGCGCCGTGTAGGTCAGCTGGTTCGCCTGTTCGGTGAGCCCATGGTCGGCGCCGGCAAGGCAGCGGTACGTGAGCGAGCGCGAATGCAGGCAGGCTTCGCGGTAGCTCGTGATGACCGCCTGCGGAATGATCTCGTCGTGCTCGGATTCGACGAGCAGCACATCGCCCTCGTACTCCAGGCATGCCCGCAATGCCCGGTTCGACTCCGCCGGCACGAGGCTGCGGCGGTAGGTGCGCAAGTCCTGGTCCTTGTGCAACTGCAGCTTCGGCAACTGCCATCCGCTGTCCAGGTACAGCGCCGGCGCACGCAGCGCCAGCCACTTCACCGGCCGCATCGACGTGAGGATCGCGCCAAGGTAGCCGCCGTAGCTGCTGCCCACCACGGCAATGGCCGTGCGATCGACCTGCCGGTGGCTGGCCAGCGTGTCGTAGGCCGACAGCACGTCCTGGAGGTTCCGCTCGCGCGACACCGTCTCTCGCTGTGCCTGGGTCGCGGCGTGGCCGGTGAGGTCGAAGGTCAGGCACACGCAGCCGAGTGCCGCGATCTCGCGCGCCCGGGTCAGGTATTGCTGCTGGTTGCCGCCCCAGCCGTGGACGAACAGCACGCCCGGAATCAGCACGCCCGGCGTGACCAGCGTGCCGGCCAGTGCGCCGGACTCCACCGCAATCTCGATCGTCTGTTCACGGGTGGACATTCGAATGGACCTCGGCGTACTTGACGATCGGACCCACGTGTGGATCGTCGCCCCGGAAATAGAGGATCGCGTTGTCGGGCACCTCTGGCAGCCGACCATGGACTTCCACCGTCGAGGCATGGACCACATTCAGGGCCGCGTCGTCCCAAAGCGCCTGAAGTGCCGCCACTTCGGCCGGGCTTGCGCCTCCGATGCGCCAGGATTGCTCGAGCACGCCCACGTGATGCCGTCCGCGCTCGTCGTGCCCGTCGATCACGTCGTAGTTGCACCGGGAAGCGTACATGCCGTCGAAGCATTCGAGGGCAGCGTCGTGATAACAACGGGCACAGGCGATGGCACGCTGCACGTCATGGTCGCAGCCGGCCAGCGCCTCGAGCGCATCGAAGTCTCCGCGCGACACCGTCAGCGCCGAGCCGCCATAGACGGTCTCGCCCTGCCGGTTCGTGGTCGTGCGCTGGGTGCCGAAATAGCTTGCCACCAGCGGGCCGACCCGCACGAGGCCGATGCTGCGCGTGCGCTCGACGTTCAAATGCCGTTCCAGGACCACGCCCTGGCGCGCAATCAGGTCCGCCCCGATGCTGGCGAGCTGCCGATCGAGTTCGGCCATGTCATGCACGACAGACTGGCCGCCGCCACCGACGCCGCCGGCGGGCTTGATGCGCACGGCCCCGTCCGTCAACAGCGACTCGCCGGCGCGGCGTGCGTCTTCTGACGCGAACGCCGAGTACCCCGGCAGCACGATGTCCTTCACCCGCTCGCCGAAGCGGTCGCTCCAGCCGATCGGCGCCCGAGCCCGCGGCCCGATGCGCGCATGAGTGATGGTCTTGGTCGCGACGAACGGATGCGGCACCACGCCGCCGAAAAGGTCGTCCGGGTCGTGCACGCCCCAGCGTGCGGCGGCGGCAAGCGAGGTGATCGTGTCGTTGGGCACCATGTAGCCTCGCGCATGCTGTCGCGTGCTGGAAGGGTCCGCGTCGGCAAGAAGCCGGCAACCCATCATCTGCGCAAGACGCTGTGCCACGCCTCGATGGGTGGCGAGCTCATGGTCGCGCGCGCCGGCACGACAAGGCAGGAAGCACACCGTGGTATGGCGCAACAGCGCGGGCGCTCGGCCGCTCATGATGCCGATCGATGGCAATCGGCATGCCCGCTGAGACCGAACGAACGACCGGAGCAAGTGTGGCGCGATCGCGCCCGGTTCGGCGATGAGGGGCGCCCCCCATCAAAGCTTCGCCAACGCTTCCTTGGCCAGCGTGAGCTCCATGGCTTCCTTCTTGTCCACGGGCAGCGTGGCATAGACCGCCACCTTGAAGGCGATGCTGCCCTTCTTGACCAGGAGTCCGACCTGATCGCCTACGACGAAGTAGTAGCCGTCGTCGCCCACCGCCGCAGACTTGGACGAAGCGCCCTTGGCTGCGGCGGCCATCTGGCTGGCCATGCGCTTGCCGCCGTCATACGAAGCGGCGGTTTGCAGGTAGAGCGTCACGAACTTCACCGCTGAACTGCTGGCCGCATTCCAGGTGCAGGTCTTGACGTAGCTCGGCGTGACATGCTCGCCTGACTTCACCGAGACGCCGACGGCGCTGCCGATCTGGGCCGGCGTCAAGACGGTGCATGCGTCGGTGTCGGCCCGGGCCGTCAGAGGCAGTGCTGTCGCGCAGCACAGGAGCATGGCAGCGCAAGAAGACGCAAGGCGCGGGGTGCTCATCTGCAGACTCCCCTGGTGCAATTGAACCTGCTGGAGGTCGGATTTGCCGGCAGCCATGGTGCGCCGCCGAGTGACGCGGCAGTATATCGCCGCCACCAAGCGTGGGCGCAGGGGAGGATGACGTGGTTCAGTACCGGTTGCAGGATCGGGAGGTCGGTCTGCCGCCGCACTCGGCGCCGATCGTGCCGCCAAAGCTGCTCACGCGACGCATTCGTCGCCGAGCCGGAAGGTGCTGACGAGCTGTGCCAGGTTGGTGGACTGGCCTTTGAGGCTGTCGGCCGACGCGGCCGATTGTTCGACGAGCGCGGCGTTCTGCTGCGTCATGTGGTCGATTTGTGCCACGGCATCGTTCACCTGACTCAGCCCCTTGCTCTGCTCGGCCGCCGCCGCCGTGATCTCGTTGACGATGTCGCGCACCCGGCCCACGCAGCCCACGACGTCCTGCATCGTGCGGCCGGCATCGGCCACCAGCCTGGAGCCGGCACCGACATGGTCGACCGACTCGACGATGAGCGACTTGATCTCCTTGGCGGCCTGCGCGGCGCGGCCTGCAAGGCCACGCACCTCGCCGGCCACCACCGCGAAGCCACGGCCCTGTTCTCCCGCACGGGCGGCTTCCACCGCGGCGTTGAGGGCGAGGATGTTGGTCTGGAACGCGATGCCGTCGATGACTCCGACGATGTCGGAGATCCGCGTGGAACTCCGGTTGATTTCGTCCATGGTCGCGACCACGTTCGCCACGACCGTGCCACCTCGCTGCGCCACTTCGGCGGCACCCGAGGCAAGCTGGTTGGCCTGCTGCGCCAGATCGGCGCTTTGCCTGACGGTGCTGGTCAGTTCCTCCATCGATTGCGCCGTGCGCTGGAGGTTGGAGGAGGTTTCCTCGGTGCGTGCGCTCAGGTCGAGCGTGCCCGCGGCAATCTCCGACGAGGCCGTGGAGATGTTGCCAGTCGAGTGCAGGACTTGTCCGACCAGGGCACGCAACTGGCGCTGCATCTCGGCCAGCGAGTCGACCATGCGGCCGAGCTCGTCGTTGCGAGAGGGAGGCACCGCCGTGGCGAGGTCCCCCTTGGCGATTCCGCACAGCGCGACTTCGACCGCCTTGATCGGTGCCAGCAGGCTGCGGATGGTCAGCCAGGCGCTCAGGCTCAGGCCCAGCAGACACAGCACGCCGCCGGCGATGCCGGCCTGCAGCATGCGCGCGCTGGTGTGCTGCGCCTCGGCATAGCTGTTCTGCGCCGAGCGCTGCATCAGCGGAATCAGGACCTGAAGCGGCTTGACCGCTTTCTTGTGCATCACCGGCCACTCGTCCTCGAGGACGCTGGCGAGCGCTGCCTTGTCGTTGGAGGTGTAGCCCCGCCCGAGATTGGAGAGCGTGCTGTCGACGATCTTCCAGTGCGCCTTGAGCGCGTTGAACTGGACGAGCGCCTCGCCTTCGGCGAAGACGGGCGCGGCGAGCGGCGCGAGTTCCGCCCAGAGCCCGTCCAGTTCCCTGGACACCTCGCGCAGATGGTTCAGCGAACCCGCCACGGGCAACTGGTCCAGTTGCACGGCCGCAGCTCGGAACCGGACCTCCAGCAATGCGTTCTCGATGCGCTGCATGTGCAGCAGCGACACCGTGTCGCGCTCATACAGACGTTGCAATGCGTGCTGGTTGACGCGGTTCGAGGCGACGGCCAGCGCGGCCACCACGGCAATCCCGAGCGCAGCGATGACCGCGAGCGCGCAAAGCCTGCCCCGCATCGAAAAGAAGAAAGCCATGCCGGACTCCTGTTGCCGTGGCTGCCCCGCGACTCACTGAGTGGGAAGTCCCTTGGCAGACCATTCGGGCATGCCGCCGCGCATCCACAGGATGTGGGTGTAGCCCGCCTTCAGCGCTGCGACCGAAGCCTTGTAGCTTTTCCAGCACTCGGGGCCGTTGCAGAAGAGCACGACGGCGGCCGCCTTGTCCGACGGCAGCTTGGCGATCGCGAACTGATCGACGCTGGCATCGAACGAAGGGTCCTTGGCGCTCTTCTCCTTGTAGGGGACGCTGCGCGCACCCTTGACGGTCTTTTCCGCATATTCGGCGGCCACGCGCGTGTCGATCATCGGCACGCCGCTGTCCAATGCCTTCTTGGCCTCTTCGGCGCTGACGACATTCACGCCAGCCAGCGTCGTCGGCGTGTCGGCGGCCATCGCCGGTGCCGCGGCCACGCTCACGAGGGCAACTGCTGCCCAGCACAACCATTCACGTTTCAGCATGATGAATCTCCTGAAGTATTTGCGGCAACGGGGCGTTGCCGCGACGCTCGGTGGGCACTTCCGATGTGCCGTCGTTTGCTATCGACCCCGTTGCGTTCGGACTTGAGGATTGATGAGCATCAACGAATGACCCCGAGGACCGGAAGTTGCCGAGAAATTCACGAGTCGAGAGGCTTTCGCAGCTTGCGTCCGCGATAAATCTCAACGCACCGCGTCCGCGCCCGGCGTATGGCCGCCAATCGCACGATGCACAAGCGCCCCTGGCGGTCGCCTCGCATGGTCGGCATCGTCAGGAACGGAGTCGCGCAGCATCGGCATGATCGGGCCACGCGGTGCAGCCGGGCGTTGCCTCGCGGACGTGCGACCGAATGCTGGTCCTGTCGCAAGAAAGCCCGCGCACGGGATGCATATGGTTGAAGCGTCGGCGCCACCACCCAGCGAGCACATCATGAGCACGCTGATCGAACTGGCCGAGCAACACATCCGCGAATCCGAATCTCGCCTGCAGCACATCGACGAGTTGATGGTCAAGGCGAGCCAGACGCCGATGGAAGGACCCGCAACGGGCAAGACCGAGGCGCTGCTGCGGCAGATCCGGATCGACCGGGATCGTCTCGCGAAAGACCTCGACGATCTTCGCAGCCACCCGATGGGCGACGGCTCGGAGGTCGTCAGGCGCGGCGAGGGCCTGAAGGACCTCTGCAAGGCCGTGGGGCTGCAACTGGAGAAGGCACTCACGGCCATCTTCGAGCGTGACAGAACATAGCGGGGAGGTCGGGACTGCCGCACGGCAGATTTCCTCGTGCGTGCGGAAGATGGAACGCCGTGTCTCATCGACGATGGGCGGTTCAGTGCTCGGCGCTGGTTCGGGCCGAGGACCGAGCCGGGCCGGAGACTATTTCTTTGCCGATGCGCGCTTCGGCCGCGCCGCCGCGTTGGCGGCCACCGCTTCCCGGATCAATGTCTTGAAGGCCGTCTCGTCGAGCCTCTCTCCCTCTCGAATGTCGATGGCCCGGCGCGTGTTTCCCTCGAGGCTGGAATTGAACAGCTTGTTCGGGTCCGGGAGGGCGGCTCCGCGGAAGAAGGTGAGCTTCACGACCTGTTTGTAGGACTCCCCCGTGCACACGCCGCCGTCATGAGACCAGACGGGCGTGCCGGGAGAAGAAGCCTTGGCCCATTTCCATTCCTCCTCGATGTCCGGATCCGCATCGTGGATGAGCTTGCGCACCTGCGCCAGGGCTTCACCCCGCCAGTCGCCGAGGTCGTGGATCTTCTTCGTGATGTTGCTCGAGGCATCGGCGCTGTCGGGCGTTGGTGTCGTCGTCATGGTGTGTCCTGGCCGGGCCTTTCGACGCCGAACTGCTTCGCGTATTCGGTGTTCAATCGCTGCCAGCCGCCGAACCTGAAGGCGTCGGGGCCCACGATGCGTCCCACAGGCCGATCGGCGAGAAGGCGATCGAGCACGTCGAGGCAGATGTGCCAGCCTGCTGCGCCCATGGAGATGAAGTTGCGATCAATCTGGTGCCAGAGCGTGAGCCGGGTTCCGCCGTCCTGCAATGGCTCCAGGTCCCAACGGATGTCCTGTCCGCCCCAACTGAATTGGAGGACCTTGGGTACGTCGGCCCGCCTCACCTGAGTCTCGGACACATGAGGCGTCGGCGCGCCGACGGTCGACAGTTTGGCGGTGCCGATGGTGCCGAGATTGCGGTCGGAATCAAAAGGGGCCCATTGGTGCAGATGCTGCGGATCAGTGAGTGCGGTCCAGACCTTGGCCGGGGGGTGATGGAGATCGCGGACCAGGACGAGCACCCACTTCTCGCCTTCCTGATGAACCTTGGCGCCGAACGCGGCGCCGGGTGAATAGGGATCATCGTGGCTCATGTCTTTTCCTTCCTTTTCCTTTGATGGCAGGCGCCTTGTCCATCTGCTCCAGGTGTCGCTCGAGCGCGTCGATGTGCTGCGACCAGTAGCGCCGGAACGGCGTGAGCCATGCGTCGACTTCCTGCAGGGGCTTCGGATTGAGGCGATAGACCCGGCGCTGTGCCTCCACGCGCGACTCGACGAAGCCGCCGTCGCGCAAGACCTTGAGATGCTTGGAGACCGATGGTTGCGCCAGGTGAAGCTGCTGCATCAGCTCGCCCACGGAATGCTCGGAAGTCGACAGCATGCTCAGGATGGCGCGGCGGCTCGGGTCAGCGATGACCGCGAAGGTAGATTCCATGGGGGGAATATTCCCATCTGTTCATATGCCTGTCAAGGAAAGGGCCACATCACCCTGATCGCTTCCGGCTCTTCATGCGCAGCCCACGGCGATGGCTTCAACGTCGGCCTCGTCGGGCCGGCCCGCGCGCCTCGGAACCGCGGCAAAGGCCTTCGATGAACAGCTCGATGCCGAGGTCGAAGGTGGCGTCCCAGTGCGTCTCCTTGAAATAGGGCGCGCAGGCGATCAGGTTCGGACAGTGAGCGACAACGTCTTCGTCGCTCACCGGCTCCGCGGCTGAAGGCCCGCGCGCGTACCCGGCTGTTTCCTCCAGGCCTGCCCCGATCAGGTAGTAGCCCATGGCGCGGAACTGTCGCGCCGCTTTTTCGGTGTCGGGTTCGATGGCGCGGATCAGCCGCAGGATCGACTCGATGAAGCGCACGCCCGTGAGCGTGTTGAGCCGGTGCAATGCCACCAGAGAAAAGAGGGCAGGCCAGCGCCGCGCCATGGCTCGGTAGGAATGCATGCTGCGGCGCAGCTGCGCGATCGGATCGGGCCCGGGCTCGGCCACCTCGACCGACGCCACCGCATGCTCGACGAGCGCATCCAGCAGATGCTGTTTGCTCGGGAAGTGGTGGTAGATGCTCATGGCCTCGCACCCCAGCCGCTGGCCCAGCTTGCGCGTGCTGAAGGCAGGCAGGCCTTCGTCGGCAATGAGCCCGAGCGCGGCATCGACGATGCGCTGCCGCGTCAGCGGTTCGGTCGTGGAACGAGCGCGCCTGCGCGCGCGCACCTTGTTCTTGGGGGGTGTGGCCATCTTGTTATTTTACGGTGTAAGTCTATACTCGACCTTATACCTTACGGTGTAAGGTGAAGTCGACGCCACACGACCCAAGCAGGCGCTGCGCCGCGGCGCCAACGGAAATGGAGAAATGCATGAACGCCATCGACATCGTCAGCTTGCTCATCCCCTCGACCTACTTCGTGATGCTTGCCATCGAGAAGTGGCGCCCGGCGCGCGAGTTCCCGCCGCGGCGAGGCTGGACCTGGATCGGCATCGCGTTCCTGCTCCTGCTGGGCACCGTGTCGAGCGTCGTGCCGCTGCTGGTCGACCCGCATTGGCTGGCCGCACACCGCTGGCTCAATGGCACTGGGCTCGGCGTGGCCGGCGGCGTGGTGGTCGGCTATGTCGTGCTGTCGGCCCTGGCGTATGCCGTGCACCGGACGGTGCACAACGTGCCTGCGCTGTGGCGCCTGATCCATCAGCTACACCACAGTCCGCAGCGCGTGGACATCTCGGGCTCGGCCTTCTTCCACCCCGCCGAGATGGTGGTGCAGGCGATGCTGCAGCTTTTCGTCACGGTCATCGTGCTCGGCCTCGACCCCCTCGCCGCGGCCCTCACCGGCTACGTCGCCGCGTTCTACGGCATGTTCCAGCACTGGAACGTGAAGACTCCGCAGTGGCTGGGCTACCTCATCCAGCGTCCCGAAGCGCACTGCGAGCACCATCGCCAGGGCGTGCACGCCCACAACTACGGCGATCTGCCGATCTGGGACATCCTGCTGGGCACCTTCCGCAATCCGAAGACCTTCAGCGGAGAGTGCGGCTTCGAGGCGCCGGCCGACCGGCGCCTGGGCGCGATGCTCGCATGGCGCGACGTCAACGAACCGCGCTACGGCGGCGGCAGCCGTGGCGCCCTGAAGATGGCGCGGGAGTGAGCCATGGACGCCACGCGAACTCAGGCTGCCCAGCGACTCGTGCAGTTCCTTGAAACCGGCCAGGCGCATCGTGAGTTGTTCACGCCCGACGTCTTCTGCGATTTCACGATGCCGCGCTGGCGGCTGCAGGCCGAGAACGCCGAGGGACTGATCGCGCTGCGCAAGCGCGGCCACCCGGGTCCGGGCCGGGTCGAGCGCTCACGCATCGACCCGACCCCCGATGGCTTCGTCATGGAATTCGAAGAACGATGGCAGCAGGATGGTCAGGCATGGTATGCCCGCGAGATGCTGCGCGCGGATCTGCGCCATGGTTCGATCGCGGGTCTGTCGGTCTACTGCACGGGCGACTGGGACCTGGCCCGTGAGGCGCAGCATCGAGCCGCGGTGCAACTGATCCGGCCCTGACCGGATGAGGGTCGGTCGAGGCCTCTGGTGCATGACATCGAGTGCAAGTCCGGGAGGTTGCGCATGGGCTTGGTTCGAATCGCTGGCAGAAAGCGCCGGCATGGACGCACCGATGGGCCTCGCCTCATGCGCCCTCGGATTCTCCGGTTCAGTCGTCGGCCATGGAGCGTACGGGTGCACCGGGCTCGCCGATCATGTCGAGAAACGCGCGCAGTGGCTCGATGCTCCCCGACGTGAAGTAGAGGGTCGATCCCGGGGCGTTGCCGATCGGTGAGCGCGATGGCGCAAGCCGGACCTGAAGTTGCCGGGCGACCGCCTCCGAGGGCTCGATCACCGAGACATCCGGCCCCGCCAGCGCCGAGATCTGCGGCAGCAGGAAGGCATAGTGCGTGCACCCGAGAACGATCGTGTCCGCACCGGCGGAGAGGCCCGGACGCAGGTAGGTGATCAGGAGTTCTCGGGTGGCCGCGGACGAGAGTTGCCCACGCTCGACCTGCTCGGCAAGCCCCGGGCAAGCCTGCAGGACGATCCGAGCGTCCGTCCCGAAGCGTTTACAGAGTCGCTCGACGGCCTGGCTCTTGATCGTGTTGACGGTGGCCAGGACCAGCACCGTGCCGGACCTGGTGATCTGCGTGGCCGGCTTGATGGCCGGTTCCATGGCCACGATCGGCAAGTCGAAACTCGCCCGAACTGCCTCGGCAGCGGCGACGCTCACGGTGTTGCAAGCGAGCACGAGGGCCTTGGCTCGCCGCCGCATGAAGAATCCGACGATTTCATGGGCGCGAGCACGCAGCACGTGCGGGGGCTGACTTCCGTAGGGCGCGTGCAGGCTGTCCGCGACGTAGACGAAGGACTCATGGGGCAGGGCGCGGCGAATGGCGCGCAGCACCGAGAGCCCTCCGACGCCCGAGTCGTAGACGCCGATCGCTGATGGGGTGTTGTCCAGATACATGAAGATCGTTTGACAGGGCAGTGTCGCGCATGCCATGGTCTTGCAGGCGCTGCCTGCCGGACCATGGCGGCCTGCCCGGGATTCCACCTGAGCGCGGGCCGCACCATGCCGCTGGAGTGATCCGGATACAACCCTCGGGAAAATCCATGCTCAGCTATGCATTCGATGCGTTCGGCAAGCCCTTGGCACAAGTGCTGCGCGAGACGCCGCAGCCCGCGGGCAGCGAGATTGTCGTGCGTGTGGGCCGATGCGGCCTGTGCCATAGCGATGTGCACCTTCACGAGGGCTTCTTCGATCTCGGCAACGGCAACAAGCTGGACCTGGGCCGCAGCATTGCGCCGCCCCGGGTGCTCGGTCATGAAATCGCCGGCACGGTGGTGGCCGTGGGGCCCGATGCCGATGCCGTCGCGGTGGGCGACCGCCGTGTCGTATATCCGTGGATCGGCTGCGGCACCTGCGGGCCATGCGCGGGCGGCCGCGAGGAGCTTTGCATGGCGCCTCGCGCCCTGGGGGTGAACCGCGATGGCGGCTTTGCCGACCACGTGCTGGTGCCGCATTCACGCTATCTGTTTGCCTACGATCCGCTGCCCGAGGACCAGGCCTGCACCTATGCCTGCTCGGGCTTGACCGCCTATAGCGCGCTCAGGAAGTGCGCACCGCTCGGTGCAGGCGACACGCTTCTCATCGTCGGCGCTGGCGGCGTCGGCCTGTCGGGTGTGCGCATGGCCGCGGCTGCGTTGGGCGTCGATCCGGTGGTGGCGGAGATCGACCGCGCCAAGTGGGATCTCGCACGCGATGCGGGCGCCGTCGAATGCCTGGATCCCACCGACGCCGCGGCGACCAAAGCGTTCATGAAGGCCAGCGGCGGCGCGACCGCGGTCATCGACTTCGTCGGCGCCGCGGCCACGTTCTCCTACGGCCTGTCGGCGCTGCGCAAGGGCGGCAAGTTGGTGTGCGTGGGCCTGTTCGGCGGCGCGGCGACCGTGATGCCGGCCACCTTGCCCTTGCGTGCCGTCTCGATCGTCGGGTCGTACGTCGGCAGCCTGGCGGAGATGGGAGAGTTGATGGCCCTGGCGCGCGAACGCAGCCTGCCCGCGCTGCCGGTGACGACGCGCCCGCTGGCCGAAGTCAATGAAGCGCTGGCCGAGCTTCAAAGCGGCGCAATCCGCGGCCGGGTCGTGCTGACGCCCTGAAGCGGACATTCGCAAAGTATCGATTCCCCTGGCCCGCTGCACCGGCACGGAACGACGTCGCGACGACGCCATCCAAGGCGAGACCATGTCACACACCATCGCCTTGCTGTTGCTGATCACGGTGGGAGCGATGTCTGCCGTCCACTGCGACAAGGCCTTCGCGGTCGGGCGCAACGGGGTCAAGCTTTACGCCGAGCTGTGTGCAGGCTGCCATGGCGAACAACTTCAAGGGGGGCGAGGGGGCAGTCTCGTGAGCGGCCGCTGGAAACATGGCGGCGACGATGCCAGCCTGAATCGGGCGATCACGCGGGGCTATCCGCGCAACGGCATGCCCGGATTCTCCGCGACGGTGTCTGCGGCGGAAGTGCTGTCGCTCGTCGCGTTCATCCGCGAGACCGGTGCGCGCCGCAAGGACCCGGAGGTCCATGCGTCGTTTGCGCTGCCCACGGGCGCGCAGGCCAGCGAGCAGCATGCGTACCGCATCGAGTCCGTCGCGGAAGGCCTGGATGTGCCGTGGTCGATTGCATTTCTGCCTGATGGCCGCATGCTCGTGACCGAACGGGCGGGGCGATTGCGCGTGATCGACCACGGCAAGCTGCAGCCCGCTGCGGTGATGGGCGTGCCCGAGGTCGTCGTCAGGGATGAGGCCGGCTTGATGTCGGTCGTGGCAGACCCCGAGTTCTCGGACAACCGGCTGATCTACCTTTCGTTCAGCGATCCCGGGCCGGGCGAGACCGCGATGACCAAGATCGTCCGCGCACGGCTGGCGGACGATCGACTGGAGGATGTGAAGACGATCTTCGCCATCCCGAAAGACAACTATCAGCCGAGCTATGTGCTCTTCGGTGGCCGTTTGCTCATCGACGGCGAGTACCTCTTCTTCAGCGTCGGCGAGCGTGGAATGGAGGAGAAGACCACCGGCCAGGCACAGGACCTGACGTTACCGAACGGCAAGATCCATCGCGTGTTCCGGGACGGACGCATTCCGCCCGACAACCCTTTCGTGGACAGACCCGGCGCATTTCCTTCCATCTGGGCGTATGGCGTGCGCAACCCGCAAGGGCTCGCGCGTGACCCGGTGACGGGCGAGCTCTGGGAAACCGAGCATGGTCCGCGCGGCGGCGACGAGCTCAATCGCATCCGGCGCGGGCGCAATTACGGCTGGCCCGTCATCACCTACGGCATCAACTACGACGGCACGCCCGTGACGGACAAGACGAAGGCACCCGGCATGGAGCAACCGGTGGTGAACTGGACGCCGTCGATCGCCGCGAGCGAGATCGAGTTCTATCGCGGGGATCGCTTTCCGAGATGGAAGAACAACCTCTTCGTCGGATCGCTGGCGCAGCAGGACTTCCTGCGCTTCGTCATGAAGGATGGCAAGGTCATCCACCAGGAAAGGCTGTTCAAGAACCTCGGCCGAGTGCGCGACATCAAGACCGGACCGGATGGATTCCTGTACGTGGCGCTCGAACTGGTCGGCGAGCCCGGGCGCATCGTGCGCCTTGTCCCGGCAGAAGGTCAGACAGGACCGGGCGACCGGACCAGGAACGAGTGACCATCGCCGGGCGTGTTCTCGAATTGCCCACCTGATTCCCTGGAGAACCACCATGAAGATCGCCATCCTCGACGACTACCAGCGCGTGGCCCTGAGCATGGCCGACTGGCGCGCGTTGCCGCCGGAGGCCGAACTGCAGGTCTTCGACACGCCCGCGCGCGACGAGGACGAACTCGTGCATCGGCTCGCGCCGTTCGAGGTCATCGTCGCGATGCGCGAGCGCACCGCGTTTCCTGAATCGGTGATCAGTCGGCTGCCGCAGCTCAAGCTGCTGGCCAGCACCGGCCTGCGCAACGCCGCCATCGACCTGGACGCGTGCCGGCGCCGCGGTGTCGCCGTCTGCGGCTCGCACAGCGCGGCTAACGGACTCGCGTCGACTGCGGAGCTGGCCTGGGCGCTGGCGCTGGCTCTGCACAAGCGCCTGGTGCGATCGCATATCGCGCTGTGCGAAGGGCGATGGCAGCCCGAGCTCGCGGCGACCATGGACGGCAAGGTGCTCGGGATCGTCGGGCTGGGCAACCTCGGCCGGAGGGTGGCGCGCATCGGGTCGGTCTTCGGCATGCAGGTGATCGCGTGGAGCCCGCACCTGAGCGTCGAGCGTGCCGAGCAGGCCGGCGTCAAGGCGGTGGACAAGGCGGAACTCTTCGCCACGTCGGACCTCGTCTCGCTACATCTGGTGCTGTCGGACGCCACGCGGCACGTCGTCGGGGCGCCGGAGCTGGCCGCCATGAAAGCGTCGGCGTTCCTGGTCAACACGGCGCGGGCCGGACTCGTCCACGAATCCGCCTTGCTCGACGCGCTGCGGGAGCGGCGCATCGGTGGTGCCGGGCTCGATGTCTTCTGGCAGGAGCCGCTGCCGGCCGAGCATCCGCTTTGCGGCCTCGACAACGTCGTTCTCTCGCCGCACCTGGGCTATGCAACGCCCGAGAACATGGCCGCGTTCTATGCCGGCGTCGTCCGCAACATCGTGGCCTGGCACAGCGGTGGCGAGATGGTCCCGTTGTCATAGGGCCAGGTTCCGGGCCCGCCGCGCCGGTGGACTCGAGCGACGCAGCTAGCGGCATGGCTTGCGGCAGACGCAGCGTCATGCGGCACCGGGCGATATCATCGCCCGCCTGCCGCTCGCGACGTGGCCGCCCGATGCTCGCGCCACTTTCAGGACGAACTCCCATGAAGACACGCGGTTTGATGCTCCAGGCGGTCGCCGCCGCGGCCCTGCTGTGCGCTGCCGGCGCGAGCTATGCCGCCAAGACGCTGGTGTACTGCTCCGAAGGCAGCCCCGAGGGCTTCAACCCGCAGTACTTCAGCACCGGCACCACGGCCGACGCATCCTCGGTCCCGATCTACAACCGTCTGGTCGAGTTCGAGCTCGGCACGACCCACATCGTGCCCGGTCTGGCCGAGAGCTGGAGCGCCACGCCCGACGGGCTGAGCTACACGTTCAAGCTGCGCCACGGCGTGAAGTTCCACGCCAACGAACGATTCAAGCCCACGCGCGACTTCAACGCGGACGACGTGCTGTTCTCGTACAACCGCATGGCCGACCCGAACCACCCCTTCGCCAAGACATCGCCGGGACAGACCTATGCGTACTTCGACGACATGGGCATGAAGGACATCGTGGACCACGTCGAGAAGATCGACGCGATGACCGTGCGTTTCGTCCTGAAGAAGCCCGAGGCGCCCTTCATTGCCGACATGGCGATGGATTTCGCATCCATCCTGAGCGCCGAATACGCGCAGAAGATGAAGGACGCCGGCACGCTCGATGCGTTCGACCGCGAGACCATCGGCACCGGGCCATTCCGGTTCGTGTCCTATCAGAAGGATGCGGTCATCCGCTACAGGGCCTTCGACGGGTATTGGGGCGGCCGACCGAAGATCGACAACCTCGTCTATGCGATCACCACCGATGCCTCGGTGCGCTTTGCCAAGCTCAAGACCGGCGAGTGCCACGTGATGGCCTTTCCCAAGCCCGCCGACGTCGCGTTGATGAAGCAGGATCCGCACATCGACGTGAAGCAGCAGAACGGTCTGAACGTCGGCTACATCGCTTTCAATGTCGAGAAGAAGCCCTTCGACAGCAAGCTGGTGCGCCAGGCGCTGAACATGGCGGTCAACAAGCAGGCCATTCTCGACACGGTCTACCAGGGTGCCGGGCAGGCCGCGAAGAACCCGATTCCGCCGACGCTGTGGTCCTACAACGACCAGGTGAAGGACTACCCTTACGACCCGGCGAAGGCGCGTGCGTTGCTGTCCCAGGCGGGTTACCCGAACGGCGTGGCCGTCGACCTCTGGTACCTGCCGGTCACGCGCCCCTACAACCCCGACGGCAAGCGCATGGCCGAGCTGGTGCAGGCGGATTGGGAGAAGGTCGGCGTCAAGACGCGCCTCATCACTTTCGAATGGGGCGAGTACCGCAAGCGCAGCAAGAACGGCGAGCAGCAGGCCATGATGTTCGGTTGGTCAGGAGACAACGGTGACCCCGACAACTTCTTCGTGCCGTTGCTGGGCTGCGCGGCGGTGCAAGGCGGCGGCAACGTCTCGCGATGGTGCGACAAGAGCTTCGAGTCGCTGGTGCAGAAGGCCAAGCTCATCACCGAGCAGGCCGAGCGTGCGGCGCTGTACCGCCAGGCGCAGCAGATCGTGCACGACGAGGCGCCGTGGATTCCGATCGCGCATTCGGTGCGCTTCGACCCGGTGCGCAAGGAGGTGAAGGGCTACAAGATGGACGTGACGGCCCACCACTACTTCGACAAGGTCGACCTGGTCGCACAGTGACCGAAAGCACGGCGCGCCTGGGGCCCTGCCCGTGAATCTTCCGGACGCCTGTTGAACCGGCCTGAACTGGCCGACGCGCCGATGCTCGCCTTCTTCCTCAAGCGCCTCGTGCTCGTCGTGCCGACCTTCCTCGGCATCACGCTGCTCGTCTTCGCGCTGATCCGCCTGTTGCCCGGGGACCCCGTCGAGGCCTTGTCCGGCGAGCGCGGCATGGCGCCCGAACGGCACGCGCGCCTGCTGCATGAATTCGGGCTCGACCGGCCGCTGCCGGTCCAGTACGGGGACTATGTCTGGAAGGCGCTGCATGGCGATTTGGGTTTCTCGACCATCAGTCACGAGCCGGTGTTTGCCGAATTCATGGCGCGCTTCCCGGCGACGGTCGAGCTGTCGCTGGTCGCGATGGTGTTCGCGCTGGCGGTCGGCCTGCCGGCGGGGATTCTCGCCGCGACGAAGCGCAATTCCATCGTCGACTACACCGTGATGGGGGCCTCGCTGACCGGCTACTCGATGCCCATCTTCTGGTGGGGCCTGCTGCTGATCCTGATGTTCTCGGTCACCCTCGGATGGACGCCGGTGTCAGGACGCATCTCCATCGCCTACGACGTGCCGCCCGTGACCGGCTTCATGCTGATCGACTCGCTGTTGTCGGGCGACCCGGGCGCGTTCCGCAGTGCGCTGTCGCACCTGGTGCTGCCGTCCATCGTCCTCGGCACGATTCCGCTGGCGGTGATCGCGCGCATGACACGCTCGTCGATGCTGGAGGTGCTTCGCGAGGACTACGTGCGCACGGCGCGGGCCAAAGGGGCATCGACCTTTCGGGTGGTCGCGATCCATGCCCTGCGCAACGCGTTGATTCCGGTGGTCACGACAATCGGCCTGCAGGTCGGGGCGCTGCTTGCCGGCGCGATCCTGACCGAGACCACCTTCTCGTGGCCGGGCATCGGCAAGTGGCTGGTCGAGGCCATCCGCAGGCGCGACTATCCTGCAGTGCAGGGCGGCATCCTGCTGTCGGCCACGGTGGTCATCGGGGTCAATCTGCTGGTCGACGTGCTGTACGGCGTCGTCAACCCGCGCATCCGCCACCGCTGATGGACGGCACGCGAGCCGCCGCATCGAGCACGTCGGCTGCACTGGCGCCGCCGTCCCCGGCGCGCGAGTTGTGGAGCGACTTCCGACGCAACCGCGGCGCCCTCCTCGGACTTGCGATCGTGGTCGCGCTCGTTCTGGCGGCGCTGCTGGCCGACGCGATCGCACCGTATTCGCCGAGCGAGCAGTACCGCGATGCGATCCTGCGGCCGCCGGGGTGGGCGACCATCGGCGGTCATCGCTTCCTGCTCGGCACCGACCCGGTGGGCCGCGACTTGCTGTCGCGCCTCATCCACGGCACCCGGCTGTCGCTGCTGATCGGGCTGGTGTCCGTCGGCCTGTCGATGAGCGCGGGCGTGATGCTCGGGCTGCTGGCCGGCTTCTTTCGCGGCGGCGTCGAATTCACGATCATGAGACTGATGGACATCATGCTCGCGCTGCCCAGCCTGTTGCTGGCGGTGGCGGTGGTGGCGATTCTCGGCCCCGGCCTGATGAACGCGATGTACGCGATCGCGATCGTGATGCTGCCGCACTTCGTGCGGCTCACGCGGGCCGCGGTGATCGGTGAACTGGCCAAGGACTACGTCGCAGCGTCTCGCATCGCCGGTGCGGGCACTGCGCGACTGATGTTCGACACGGTGCTTCCCAACTGCATGGCGCCGCTGATCGTGCAGGCCACGCTCGGTGTCTCGTCGGCCATCCTCGACGCGGCTGCACTCGGCTTTCTCGGGCTGGGCGCCCAGCCGCCGACACCGGAGTGGGGGTCGATGCTCGCCGGCGCGATGGAGTTCACCCAGACCGCGTGGTGGGTGGTCACGTTGCCGGGGCTGGCCATCCTCGTGTCGGTGCTGGCCTTCAACCTGATGGGCGACGGGCTGCGCGACGCGCTGGACCCGAAGCTCAAGCGCTGAGGCCGCGGTCGCCATGCCACTGCTCGAGATTCGCGACCTTCATGTCGAATTCGGCAGCGCCGACATGCCCGTGCGAGCGGTCGACGGCTTGAGCCTGCAGCTTGACGCCGGCGAAGTGCTGGGCCTCGTCGGAGAGTCGGGATCGGGCAAGAGCGTGACGGCCCTGGCCGTGATGGGATTGGTCGATGAGCCCGGCCGCGTGCGTGCGTCGCGCCTGGCCTTCGACGGTCGCGATGTGCGCGAGCTGACCGGCCGCGCGCGGCGCGCGATGCTCGGACGGGACATCGCGATGGTGTTCCAGGACCCGATGACGAGCCTCGACCCTTGCTTCACGGTCGAGTATCAGCTGACGGAAACGCTGCGCATCCACGAGGGCGGCTCGCGGCGCCAGCTTCGCGAGCGCGCGCTCGAACTGCTTCGCGCCGTCGAGATCCCGGATGCCGAGCGGCGGCTTCGGGCCTATCCGCACCAACTTTCGGGCGGCATGAGCCAGCGCGTGACGATGGCCATGGCGATCGCCTGCCGGCCGCGCTTGCTGATCGCCGACGAACCCACCACGGCGCTGGACGTGACGATCCAGGCACAGGTTCTCGCGCTGCTGGTGCGGCTGCAGCGCGAGCGGGGCATGGGGCTGCTGCTGATCACGCACGATCTTGCCGTCGTCGCCGAAGTGGCCCAGCGCGTGGTCGTGATGTATGCCGGCCAGGTCGTCGAGACGGCTCGGGCCGACATCCTGTTCAGCGCTCCGCGCCACCCGTACACCGAGGCGCTTCTCGCCGCGCTCCCTGAGCACAACCATGGGCGACGCCGCCTGCACGCGATGCCCGGCGTCTTGCCCGGCGCATTCGACCGGCCCGCAGGCTGCCTGCTGGCGCCGCGCTGCGCCTACGCCCAGGCGCGCTGCCATGCCGAGACGCCGTCGTTGTCCGGCCCCGAGGCGGCGCAGGCACGTTGCTTCTTCCCGCTGCGGTCCGCCGCACCATGAAGGCGAACGCATGATGGCCGGCGAGATCGCGGCGCCTGCCGTGCTGGAGGCAGAGTCGCTTGCAAAGCACTATGTCGTGTCTCAAGGACTGTGGCGGCGGCACGGCGTGGTGCGTGCGCTCGACGGTGTCTCGTTCGCATTGCGAGCCGGTACGACGCTTGCGATCGTCGGCGAATCGGGCTGCGGAAAAAGCACGCTGGCGCGTCAGCTCACGATGATCGAGACGCCGAGCGCCGGGTGCCTGCGCCTGGGCGGCATCGACGTGGCGAGCGCCGACGCGGCTGCGCGCAGGCGGATGCGCCGGGACGTGCAGATGGTGTTCCAGAATCCCTATGCCAGCCTCAACCCGCGCAAGACGATCGGGCACGCACTGGAAGAGCCCCTCGCGATCCACGCCGTGTCGCGGGACGAGCGTACGCAACGTGCCCACGGAAATGCTCGCGCGCGTGGGGCTGCGTCCCGAGCATCACCGGCGCTACCCGCACATGTTCTCGGGCGGCCAGCGCCAGCGGGTGGCGATTGCCCGCGCCCTCATGCTCTCGCCGCGCGTGATCGTGGCCGACGAGCCGGTATCGGCGCTGGACGTGTCGATCCAGGCACAGGTGCTGAACCTGCTGATGGACCTGCAGGACGAAACGGGCGTCGCCTACGTGTTCATCTCGCACAACCTCGAGGTGGTCGAACTGATTGCGGACGACGTGATGGTGATGTACCTCGGCAAGGTGGTCGAGCACGCTTCGAAGGCGGCACTCTTCGCCGCGCCGCGTCATCCCTACACACGCGCCTTGCTGGCCAGCACGCCGCGCGTCAATCCGGCGGCGCGACGCGTGAGGCAGGTGCTCGTGGGCGAACTGCCCTCAGCGCTGGATCCACCGCCCGGCTGCGCCTTTCACACTCGCTGTCCGCATGCGGTCGGGCGCTGTCGCGACGAAGTGCCGTTGATGCGCCAGCCGCGCGGCGCGCCACACGGGGTGCGCGTGGCCTGCCACCTGGCGGAGCAGATCGAGTGATGTCCGCACTCCTTGGCCCGTGGATTGGCGCACGGTACGAGCACCGAGAATCGAGAATGTCAGCGTGGTCTGCGCCGGCAAGGCAAGGCGCCCGACCATCGGCGGACGTGGCCGGCATCGCCGGTGCTCGATCACTTCCCGCCGGGCGCGCCGGCGCGCTCGCCGCCGAGGTAGGCCGCCTGGATGTCGGGCGAATGCAGCAAGTCCTGCGCGCTGCCTTCCAGCGAGATCCGGCCGACTTCGAGCACATACCCGCGGTTGGCCAGTTTCAGCGCCATGCGCACGTTCTGCTCGACCAGCAGGATCGTCACGCCTTCCTTGCGGATCGCCTCCAGCGCCTTGAAGATGTCCTTGACGATGATCGGCGCCAGCCCGAGGCTCGGTTCATCCAGCAGCAGCAGTTGCGGCCGGGCCATCAGCGCGCGGCCGATGGCCAGCATCTGCTGTTCGCCGCCGGACATGGTGCCGGCAAGTTGCTTGTGACGCTCCTTCAGGCGCGGAAACAGCGAGTGGACCTGCTTCAGGCTGCCCTGGAATTCGCTGTCGGGCCGGGTGTAGGCACCCAGGCGCAGGTTCTCGGCCACCGACAGGGTGCCGAACACGCGCCGGCCTTCGGGCGACTGCGCGATGCCGGCGCGCACAATGCGATCGGCCCCGGTATGCAGCAGGCTCTTGCCGGCAAAGCTCAGGTTGCCGGCGGCCGGACGCAGCAGGCCGCTGATGGTTCGCATCAGCGTGGTCTTGCCGGCGCCGTTGGCGCCGACCAGCGCCACCACCTCGCCGGCATCGACATGCATCGAGATACCCTTGAGCGCCTCGATCTGGCCGTAGCGCACCTGCAGGTTCTCGATCGCCAGAAGCGCCGTCATGCGGTGGCTCCTTGGCCGGCCGACGAGGCGTCGTCGTCATCGTCCTTGCCCAGATAGGCCTCGATGACCTGCGGGTCGCTGCGAATCTGTGCCGGCGTGCCCTCGGCGATCTTCCGACCGAAGTTGATGCACACGATCTGGTCGGTGACGTTCATCACCACGTTCATGTCGTGCTCGACCAGCAGCACCGTGACGCCGCTGTCGCGGATCGACAGGATGGTGCGGTTCAGTTCGAGGGATTCCTGGTCGTTCAGGCCGGCGGCCGGTTCGTCCAGGATGAGCAGCTTGGGGCCGGCGATCAGCGCGCGCGCCAGTTCGACCCGGCGCTGCAGGCCATAGGGCAGCGAGGTGGCGTCTTCATCGACGACCCGAGCCAGATCCAGGCGCTCCAGCAATTCGCGCACCTGCACGCGTTGCTGCGTTTCCTCGCGCCGCTGCGCGGGCGTGCCCAGCAACCCTTGCCACCACTGCTGGCGGGTCTGAAGGTGCAGCCCGGCCTGCACGTTTTCCAGCACCGACAGCCCGGCAAACAAGCGGATGGTCTGGAAGGTGCGGAAGATGCCGAGCGCCGCAACCCGATGCGGCGGCGCGCCGGTGATGTTCCGCCCCTGCCACAGAACCTTGCCGGCGGTGGGCCGATACACGCCGGTGATCAGGTTGAACACCGTGGTCTTGCCGGCGCCGTTGGGCCCGATGAGGCCCACCACCTGCCCGGCTTCGACAGTGAAGTCGAGCGCGTCGACCGCCTGCAGGCCGCTGAAGCGCATGCCCACCTTTTCGAGACGAAGCAGACTGTCGCTCATCGTGCCGGCCCTTTGCGGCGGGGCCAGATGCCTTGCGGACGCAGCACCATGATGACCACCATCGCAATGCCGAAGACGAAATAGCGGTACTCGGCGAATCCGCGGAACACCTGCGGAACGACGAACATCAGCACCGTGCCGAGCAGCACGCCGGGGATCGACCCCTGCCCGCCGACCAGCACGATGGCGAACAGCGTCACCGATTCGGTGAAGACGAAGGCACCTGGGCTGACCGCCGACATCAGCGTGGCGAACAAGGTGCCGGCGAAACCGGCCAGCCCGGCTCCCAGCGCGAACGCCAGCACGCGGTAGCGCGTGGCGCTGACGCCCAGCGTCCCGGCGGCAAGCTGATCGAGCTTCAGGTACCGCAAGGTGCGCCCGAGGTGCGAGCGCTCCAGGTTCAGGATCAGCCAAAGCGTGAACGCGAAGGCCAGCCAGTTCAGGTAGAACATGGCGTTCTGGCTGCCCAGTTGCCAGCCGAACAGCGACGGCGCGCCGATGCCGAACAGCCCGTCGGCACCGCCGGTGACACTGCCGACGTTGTTGTTCAGCACCAGCACGAAGATGGCATTGAAGCCGATGGTCGCCACCAGCAGGTAGTCGCCGCGCAGACGCACGATGGGCCCGGCGAGCAGCGCGCCGAGGGCCGTCGCCACCAGCACCGCCACCGGCCAGGTGGCGAGGATGGGCCAGCCGAAGTGGAGGTTCAGGATCGAGGTGACATAGGCGCCGATGCCGAAGTACACCGCATGGCCCATGTCGAACATGCCGGCCCGGCCGAGGACGATGTCCTGGCTCAGCGCGACGACGGCATAGACCGCGAAAAGCGAGGCGATGAAGACCCAGGTCTGGTCGAGCGCCAGCGGCACGGCCAGGCCTGCCAGCCACAACAGCACGCCGGCGGCGGCCGCTCCGGGCCAGCGCCGCGCAGCGTGCACGACAGCGGGCTTTTCGCTCATCGGACGGCCCGCCGCGCTGCGCGCTCCGGGATGAGCACTTCGAAGCGTCCGAGCGCGCTCATCGGATGGCCCTTCGCGCTGAGCGCTCCGCGATGAGCTGCCATTCGAGCGGGCGACCACGCGAGGCTCATACCTTCTCCGCCACGCGTTCACCGAGCAGCCCGGTGGGCCGAACCAGCAGGATGCCGATCAACAGCGCGAAAGTGATGGCACCTTGCCACGAACTCGAGACGAAGCCGGCGGCGTAGGCATTCACCAGGCCGAGCAACACGCCGCCGAGCATGGCGCCCGGGATGTTGCCGATGCCCCCGAGGATGGCCGCGATGAAGGCATTCAGACCGTAAGTCCAGCCCATCGTGAAATACACCTGCCGGTAGTACAACCCGATGAACAGGCCGCCGATCGCGCCCAGCGCCGGGCCGATGATGAACACGCTCGTGATGACGCGATTGACGTTGATGCCCATCAGTCGCGCCGCGTCCTGGTCGATGGCGGCCGCACGCATCGCGGTGCCGAAGCGCGTGTGGTGCACGAACAAGTACAGCACGGCCATCAGCAAGGCCGAACCGCCGATGATCAGCACCTGCAGCAGATCGATGCGCGTGCCCGCGGCTTGCCAGTGTGCGCTGGGCAGGAGGCCCTGCGGAAAGACGCGCAGCTGCGGCCCCCAGATCAACATGATGCCGTTTTCGATGAGCAGCGAAGCGCCCAGTGCGGAGACCACCGCCGCCAGCCGATCGGCCTTGCGCAAGGGCCGGTAGGCGGTGAATTCGAGCGCCGCGCCCGCGAGTCCGACAACGATGACCGCGGCAATGAACGCGAGGACCACCAGCAACGTCTGCGTGTTGCCGCCGGTGCCGCCGCTGCTCAGGACCACCAGGCCGACGTAGGCGCCGAGCACGCTCAGGTCGCCGTGGGCGAAGTTGATCAGGCGCAGCACACCGTAGACCATGGTGTATCCGAGCGCGATCAGCGCATAGATGCCGCCGACGGTCAGGCCATTGATGGTCTGCTGCAGGAAGACGTCCATGGCGCGCGCCGGAATGTCGGGCCCTGAGAGCGGTTCTCTCGCGTCCTACTTCGGCGGGTAGATGATCTTGTAGCTGCCGTCTGCGGTGACGTCGAAGGCGACGAACGGGCTGCCGATGCGTTCACCTTTGGCGTCCCAGGAGAACTGGCCGGTCAAACCCTCGAAGTCCTTCAGTTGGTGCAACGCCGGGATCAGCACGCCGGGCTTGACGCTCTTCACGCGTTCGGCCGTGGCCAGGACGGCGCGCAGGCCATCGGCATTGGTCAACGTGAAGATGCTCGGCGGCTCGTGGCCATAGGCCTGCTGGTACTCGGCCAGGAACTGCTTGGCAGCCGGATACGGCAGGTCGGCAGGCGCCGGCACGTTGATGATGGTCGCGCCGGTGGCCGCCTTGCCGGCGATCTTGGCAAAGGCCACGTTCTGGTTCGCGTCGCCGCCGACGAATGGCGCATCGATGCCCAACTGCGCCATTTGCGCCTTGATCAGGCCGCCGTCGTTGTAATAGCCCGAGAAATAGATGACCTGCGGCTTCAGCCCCTTGAGCTTGGTCAGCACCGGCGTGTAGTTCTGCGAACCGGCGTCGATGAAGACCTTCTCGACGACCTGTCCGCCGGCCTTCTTGACTTCGGATGCCACGGCGTCGGCCAGGCCGGTTGCGAAGCTGGAATGGTCGGTCACGATGGCCACGCGCTGGTAGCCCTTGGCCTTGAAGAACTGGGCCGTGAAAATCGCCTCGGAACTGTTCGGCGGCGCGTTGCGGAAGAAGGTCTTGAAGCCCTTGGCGGTCAGTTCGTCGCTGGTGCCGTCGGAGGTCTGGATGATGTCGGCGCGCGAATAGACCGGTTGCGCCGCCAGGGCCGCGCCGCTGGTGTACGTGCCGATGACGGCAAACACCTTGTCGTTGACCAGTTGGCGCGCGCAGATGGCCGCTGGCGCGGCCTGCCCCTGGTCGTCGCAGACCTTCACTTCCAGCATGCGTCCGAGCAGCCCGCCCTTGGCGTTCTGCTGCTTGACCAGCAGCTTCACGGCATCGGCAATGCCCTGGCCTTCGTTGGCGTACTGGCCGGTGATCGGCGCCTGTACGCCGACGAGCAGCGGTTCGGCCGCATAGGCCGACAGCGATGCGGCGGCCAACGCCAGCATGCCGATGCACGCCAGTGGCTTGAACCCATCGGAAATGGATCGGAATGCGCTCATCGAAAGCCCCAGTCTGGTTGAAACAGCCCAGTGCCACCCTGGGTGGCACTTCAGAAGAAACAGGTGCTACTTGGTTGCACCAAAGAACCGCCATCCTAGTGACGCGATCATTTGCACGATACTAATGAAAACCCTTATTCGGCAAATGACCGATTCGTACGACGCTCGCGCTTATATCTGATCGGGCTGGTTGCACCTTTTGCCACCGGGGCAAAATCTGAATCGTTGGTATGGCAAAAAGGCGCCACCGACCCCCTTCACCAATGCAGGAATCAATCTCATGTCCGCCACGACGCTGGGTGTCAAGCTGGATGCAAGCACCCGTGAGCGACTCAAGCAAGCTGCCCGCGCCATCGATCGCACGCCGCACTGGCTGATCAAGCAGGCCATCTTTTCGTATCTGGAGCGCCTGGAAACCGAAGGCGCGCCGCCGGAGTTGGCTGCCGCCGGCGAGCCGGCCGAAGACGCGTCGCCGACGCTGCCCATGGACACCCAGCCCGCGCAGCCGTTCCTCTCATTCGCCCAAGGTGTTCTGCCGCAATCGGTGCTGCGCGCCGCCATCACCGCGGCCAGCCGGCGCCCGGAGCCCGAACTGCTGCCCATGCTGCTGGAGCAGGCCCGCATGCAGGCAAGCACGGCCGAAGCCGCACAGCAATTGGCCTTGCGCCTGGCGGGACAGTTGCGCGCGCAAAAGGGCGGCAGCGGCCGCGCTGGCGTGTTGCAGGGCCTGCTGCAGGAATTCTCCCTGTCGTCGCAGGAGGGCGTGGCGCTGATGTGCCTGGCCGAGGCCTTGCTGCGCATCCCCGACAAACCCACCCGCGACGCGCTGATTCGCGACAAGATCAGCCACGGCGACTGGCAGCAGCATCTGGGCCGCAGCCCGTCCTTGTTCGTCAACGCCGCCACGTGGGGGCTGATGCTCACCGGCAAGCTCGTGAGCACGCACAACGAGGCGCGTCTTTCAGGCGCATTGGCGCGCATCCTGGGCAAGGGCGGCGAGCCGCTGGTGCGCAAGGGCGTGGACATGGCGATGCGGCTGATGGGCGAGCAGTTCGTCACCGGCGAAACCATCGCCACGGCGTTGGCCAACGCCTCGCCGTTCGAGGCGCGCGGCTTTCGCTATTCCTACGACATGCTCGGCGAGGCAGCGCTGACCGACGCCGATGCCAGAACCTATCTGGCGTCGTACGAGCAGGCGATCCACGCCATCGGCAAGGCCTCGCACGGCCGCGGCATCTACGAAGGACCAGGCATCTCGATCAAGCTGTCGGCGCTGCACCCTCGCTACAGCCGCGCGCAGTACGAGCGAGTCATGGCCGAGCTGTACCCGCGACTGCTGAAGCTGACGCTGCTGGCGCGGCAGTACGACATCGGGCTGAGCATCGACGCCGAAGAAGCCGACCGCCTGGAAATCTCGCTCGACCTGCTGGAGCGCCTGTGCAACGAGCCGCAACTGGTCGGCTGGAACGGCATTGGCTTCGTCATCCAGGCTTACCTGAAGCGTTGCCCGCCGGTCATCGACTACCTGATCGACCTGGCCCGGCGCAGCCGCCATCGGCTGATGATCCGCCTGGTCAAGGGCGCGTACTGGGATTCGGAGATCAAGCGCGCCCAGCTCGACGGCCTCGAGGGCTACCCGGTCTACACGCGCAAGGCCTACACCGATGTGTCGTACCTGGCGTGCGCGCGCAGGCTGCTGGCCGTGCCCGAGGCCATCTATCCGCAGTTCGCCACGCACAACGCGCACTCGCTGGCCGCCATCTATCAGCTGGCGGGCCAGAACTTCTATCCCGGCCAATACGAATTCCAATGCCTGCACGGCATGGGCGAGCCGCTGTACGAACAGGTGGTCGGCACGGTGGCCGACGGCAAGCTGGCGCGGCCGTGTCGCGTCTACGCACCGGTCGGCGTGCACGAGACGCTGCTCGCTTACCTGGTGCGCAGGCTGCTGGAAAACGGCGCCAACACCTCGTTCGTCAACCGCATCTCCGACCCATCGGTGCCGCTCGAAGCACTGGTACGGGATCCGGTCGACGAGGTCGAGGCGCTGGCTGCCGAAGACGGGTGCATCGGCATGTCGCATCCGAAGATCCCGTTGCCGCGCGATTTGTACGCCCCGACGCGCGGCAATTCCGGCGGCATCGACCTGAGCAACGAACACCGGCTGGGTTCGCTCTCCAGCGCGCTCCTGGGCAGCGGCCGTGCCGACTGGCGCGCCGCGCCGCCACTCGACACGCCCGATGGCGGCGAATGGCTGCCCGTGCGCAACCCGGCCGACCGGCGCGACATCGTCGGTCATGTGCGCGAGGCCAGTGACGTTCAGGTGCAGGCCGCGCTGCGCGCCGCCAGCGCGGCCGCGCTGGTCTGGCAAGGCACTCCGCCGGCCGAACGCGCCGCGGTGCTCGAGCGCGCCGCCGATCTGCTCGAAGGCGAAGGCCAGCAGTTGATGGGCCTGCTGATACGCGAGGCGGGCAAGAGCTTCGCCAATGCGCTGTCCGAAGTGCGTGAGGCCGCCGACTTCCTGCGTTACTACGCGGCGCAGGTCCGCGCCACGTACGACAACGGCAGCTACCGGCCGCTGGGCGTGGTGGTGTGCATCAGCCCGTGGAACTTCCCGCTGGCCATCTTCACCGGGCAGGTCGCCGCGGCGCTGGTCGCGGGCAATACGGTGCTGGCCAAACCGGCCGAGCAAACCCCGCTGATCGCCGCGCAGGCGGTGCGCCTGCTGCACGCGGCAGGCGTTCCGGCTGACGTGCTGCAACTGCTGCCGGGACGCGGCGAGACGGTGGGCGCGCAACTGGTCGGCGACGCACGCACCAATGGCGTGGTGTTCACCGGCTCGACCGAGGTCGCCACCATCCTGCAGCGTGTGCTGGCCGACCGCGTCAACGCAACGGGCCAATCGATTGCGCTGATTGCCGAAACCGGCGGCCAGAATGCGATGATCGTCGACTCCTCGGCGCTCGCCGAACAGGTGGTGACCGACGTCATGGCCTCGGCCTACGACAGCGCCGGCCAGCGCTGCTCGGCGCTGCGCGTGCTGTGCGTGCAGGAGGACGCCGCGCCGCGCATCATCGGCATGCTCCAGGGGGCGATGGCCGAATGGCAAGTGGGAAACCCCGAGCGTCTGGCGGTCGATGCCGGCCCGGTGATCGACGCCGAGGCGCGCCAGAACATCGAGCGGCACATCCAGGCACTCAAGGACAAGGGGCACAGCGTGTTCCGCGGCGAGCGCTGCGACGCGGCCGAACTGAGCCATGGCGAGTTCGTGCTGCCCACACTGATCGAACTGGACAGCCTGGACGAATTGAAGCGTGAAGTCTTCGGACCGGTGCTGCACGTGCTGCGTTACCGGCGGCGCGACCTGGACCAACTGGTCGAGCAGATCAACGCCACCGGTTACGGCCTGACGATGGGCGTGCACACGCGCATCGACGAAACCATCGCACAAGTGGTCGCCGCCGCGCACGCGGGCAACATCTACGTCAACCGCAACATGGTCGGCGCGGTGGTCGGCGTGCAGCCCTTCGGTGGCCATGGCCTGTCGGGCACCGGGCCCAAGGCGGGCGGCCCGCTGTACCTGTCGCGCCTGCTGGCCAAACATCCTCCCAGCGCCATCAGCGACGCGCTGGCAGCCATGGGCGCGCTGCAGCAGGCGCCGGAGATGTCGCTGCGCCATCGTCAGCAGCAGGATCTGGCGGCGCTGGCCGCATGGGCCGAGACGCAATCGCGATCGTCGCAGCCTTTGCATCCATCACTCGGCGCGCTGTGCCTCGACTTCGAAACCCAGTCGCCGAGCGGTTTCACCTGGCTGCTGCGAGGCCCCACCGGCGAGAACAACTCCTACAGCATCCTGCCGCGCGACACGGTGCTGTGCCTGGCCGACAATCCGGCCGATCTGCTGACGCAGCTTGCCGCGGTGCTGGCGGTCGGCAGCCGCGCACTGTGGCTCGACAACGAAGTCACCGCCGCCCTGTACGCGCAGCTGCCCGAAGCGTTGCGCGCGCGCATCCGGCTGGTCGCCGACTGGCAACGCGGCGACGAGTCGTTCGATGCCGTGCTGCACCACGGAGATGGCGATCATCTGCGCGCGGTATGCCGGCAGGTGGCCGAGCGCGGTGGCGCCATTGTGGGCGTCACCGGCATGCAGCGAGGCGACAGCGCCGTGCCGCTGGAGCGATTGGTCATCGAACGCGCACTCAGCGTCAACACCGCGGCCGCAGGCGGCAATGCGAGCCTGATGACCATCGGTTGATTGCGGTGCAGGGCCATCGCCACGCGGCTTGCAGGCCGCTCGGTCACTCCAGCCGCGGGAGGCCCTGTACACCCTCCATCGGCCGCATGTGCGCTGACGTCCCCCGGTGCCAAGGTGATCTCGCGCGCGGTGTCAGGTCCACGGCCGTGTCTCAGGCCGTGGCCGCGCCGCACATGGTCATGCTGCCGAAGTGATCTTGGATGATTTGTGGTGCCGGAGGACGGACTCGAACTGTCGACCTTCGCATTACGAATGCGCTGCTCTACCAACTGAGCTACACCGGCAGGTGTCGTGCGCCGCGGTGCTTCCGCTGACGCAAGCCGGCGATTATAGCGGCCTCTTCAGACGGGCTCGCGATGGTAGGACGTGATGCGTTCCACTTCATTGCGGGAGCCGAGAGACACGGCAGCGCGTTCATGAAGCCGGGCCGGCCGGATGTCGAGGATCCGCTCACGGCCGTCGGTGACCGCACCGCCGGCCTGCTCGATCAGGAGGCTCATCGGGTTGGCCTCGTACATCAGCCGCAGCTTTCCGGCCTTGTCCGGCTCACGCTGGTCCCATGGATACATGAAGACACCGCCACGCGTCAGGATGCGGTGCACGTCGG
>CAVVXV010000007.1:0-20880 GCA_963752295.1 uncultured beta proteobacterium
GGGTCGAGCACTGCCGCTCGATGTTCGCTGCGAGTGACTTCTCTGGTACGCAGACCGGACCCCGCCGCAGGCGCGCGGCGATAGTCGCTCGGAAGGTCAGCGCCAAGATCTGTTTCCTTGCGCGTGCGCACTGCGGGACAATTCGCTCGAACCGAGGAGTTCTCCATGCCGATCTACGAGTACGCCTGCCAGGACTGCGGCCGCGAGTTCGAAGCCCTCGTGCGCTCGGACACGATGCCCGAGTGCCCAAAGTGCCACTCCACGCACCTCGACAAGCAGTTGTCGGTGTTTGCCACCTCGGCATCCACCGCCGGGGCGGCGCCAGCGATGGACGGGCCTTGCGGCAGCTGCGGACATCCCGACGGCCCAGGCAACTGCGCCGTGCATTGAGATGAGCCGGAATGGGCTGGTCGTCCCGGTTGTTTCTGCTCTCGGCTGATGACGCACTGCACCGACTGGCCAGCGCGGCCTTCGATCGCATGCTCCGGCGCGGCAGCCGCTGCCGAGTGCCCGACTTCGCTGGTCAGCGCATGCGACTGGCCAGCGCGATTGTGGAACTGGCCAATGGCGTTCCTCTAGGGGTGCGGCACCTCGGCTATTCGATGCTCGAATTCGATGTCGATGGCATTCTCGACGTAGCGCGGCTGAGTGCGCACCAGGTGGCCCGCATCGACTCCATGTTGGCCGGCGTGCTGGAGTCACCGGCGCCGCAGCAGGCTCGCGTCGTCGACGCGGCCAGCCGATTCATTGCCAGAGGCGGGACGTGGGAGCCGGACGGCCGCCTGCGCCGCAGCATCGAGGATGCAGCGATGGGAACGCAGCCATGCCAACGGGTGCGGGTCGTGGGTTGAACCCGTTGTACCTCCATCGATCACTTGGCCGCTCGCCTGACCAACTCACCTTCCCTCAGGGATACGCCTCCACCAGCGTCACCGTCGACCCCGTCCTCTTCACCCCCTCCACGATCTGCGAGATCGTGCGCGGGATCAGGTCCCCGCTGTCGCCGACCACCGGGCGCATCAGCGTTGCCGCCAGCGTCTTCGTGTTGAACGCCCCCGACGCCTTGCTGAAGGTCGTGTAGATGTTCAACGCATAGCCGCCCTGGTACGGCATCAGGCAGGCGAAGTACGTCGAGCCCTCGCCATACTGCCGCATCGACGTGTTGCCGCCCTGTCGCGCTCAGGATCGCCCCCTCGCACGAAGCCACCTGCAGACTCTGCCCCGATGCCGCGGCGAGCGCCGCCAGATTGCTTCCCTTGAAGGGCGATGTCAGCTGGAACCGCGGCGCCTTGTCCGGCAGCGGTGACGGCGGAATGCCGTACTCGATCCGTACCTGCGACAAATTGGCCTGAAGCGCCACCTTCACCGCCTCGGCGATGCCCGCCGACGTGGCCTCAGGCCCGGGCTTGATGTCGAACACGGCGTAGCCGCTTCTGAGTTCCTGTGTCGGCGTCACTGCAGCACAGCCGGCCAAGGCAAGTGTGCCGACAGCCACGATGGACTTGAACGTTCTCATGATGATTCCTCGTATTGAATTGAACGGACGCAGTACCGCTGGTGCGCTCAAGCCGAAGCAGCCCGGCACATCCGCTTGAGCCGCAGCAAGAAGCCCTTGACCTGCCAGACGAGGTCGTCGCTGTCAGGCCAGCGCTCGATCTGGCGGATCGAAGGCATCTGCAGCACCAGGTCGTCGCCGTCGTAGTCGACGAACTTGACGAAGCTGCCCGCACCGTCCGGGGTTGCCCAGCGGTAGGTATCCAGATCCAGCACCGCCATGCGCAGTCCGACGGCGTCGCCGGTACCCTTGAACTGGGGCAGCACGACCCGGAAGGCATCCCGCTCGTTATGCACGCGCATCGTCATGCAACTGGCCACGCGGATCCACAAATCCTCGATGGCCCACCAGGTGTCGAGCGGAGCGCTCGCGCCGAGCGCCTCGTCCGCTTCGGTGTCAGGATCGGTGCCCACTTCGCTGTCGGCCTGGCGGTCGACCTGGCTGTAGGCATCCATCAGCGGCACCAGCCAACTGCGCTGATTGGCACCTGCCTGGGCCGGCATCTGCCGCAGCAGCCGCACCGCCAGCGAATGGGCCGCCGACTCGAACCACTCGGTATGGCCGTCGCCGCGGTGACCGACATCGGCCTGGTACGGCCACAGGCTCTTGTGCAGGCTGTGCTCGACCTGCTGGGCGCGTGACTCACTGGGCAGCCACAGCAGGCTCGATCGGCCAAGGTCGAGTTCGCGGCGGTTGAACTCCGGGAGCTGGAGCACCCGCTTCATCGGGTCGATGGCCCAGCCGATCTTGAAGCGTTGGCGGTCCAGGCGCTGCAGCAGGTAGACCGAGGCCCGGTGGGGCTTGGAGGGGGTGTGATCGACGGGGGTGTGATCGGCGGGGGTGTGAACACGCATCGCAGCCTCCCTCACGCGGCCTGGGCCGAACGCACATAGCCGCCGAGGATCTGCACGTACTGTTGCGGCGTGATGCGCTGCGACTGGTACAGGACCTTGAGCGCCATCGTCAGCACGTTCGGGTTGTGGACCGTGAGCGCACCGTCGCCGGGCCGCGCCTCCATATCGAGCTTCGGGCTCAGCGGGCTGACCATCACGGTGCACACCAGCGGCTGGCTGACCAGCCAATGGATCAACGCCACCTGGTCACACAGGCCGAGGCTGCGCCCGGCCCCCCGCACCTTGCTCGAGAACAGACCGCCCTGGAGCGCCAGGCCATGGTCGCGGGCGTAGTTCTTCAGGCAGCGCTGCAGTTCGATCTCGTGCGCCGAGGTGCGCTCGGGCGCGGTCTCGAGCCACAGCGTGAAGCCGAGGGGGGCGGCGGACGGCTCGGGTTCCGACGCGACACCGGCGATCATGTTCTCGGGCTCGGCCTCGGGCGTGCCTGCACGGTCACGGCGCATCGCGTGGGCGTCCGCTCGACGCGGATGACGAGCACCTCGGGCTGGGCGACGAGCCAGCCGATGACGGCGCCGCGGTCCTCAGCAGAGATCAGCCGCCCGCTGGCCAGGATTGCCACCCGCTCGGGGGCGATTGCGGCGAACAGTTCGTGCTGGCGCAGCCATGTCTGGAAGCGCTGGCGCCAGTCGTCGACGCCTTGCGCGTCGAGCTTGTCGGACAGCGTGATGCGCAGCCAGAGGATCTTGTTGTGCGCGGCTCGTTGGAAGTGTGGGAAAGCTTGTTCATGACGACTCCTCGTGAGGGTCCTCGCGTGCCTTCGAGAAAGTTCGGGCGTGAGTTCCCCCGACACGGCCGCAAAGGGCGACCGCGGGTGTTGCGGATCAGGGAGAGGGTTGCGGCTCAGGCCGCGGGTACGGCGTGCCGAGGCGGAGGCTGCGCGGGCGGGCGGCTGGCGGGTTCGCTCGGGGCAGGTGTGGCATCGCTGGCAGCATCACCCTTCGCGTCATCGCTTACGTCGCCACTGGCAAATCGCGTGGCCAGCAGCCGGTCGATGGCCGAGCCGTCACGGCGCGTCATGTTCGGCACGTAGCGGCTGTAGACCGAGAAGAGCATTTGGGTGTTGGCATGGCCCAGTTGGCGTGCGATCCACTCCGGGGCCTCACCCGAGGCCAGCCACAGCGTGGCGGCGCTGTGGCGCATCTGGTAGGGCCGGCGCTTGGTCAGTCCCAGATGCCGCAGCAGCGGGTACCAGACGCGGTCGCTGAAGTTCTTGTTGTCAATGGGGTGGCCTTCGCGGTTGCAAAAGACGTAGGCGCTGAGCTTGGCCGTAGCCTCGTGCTGGCGCTTGAGTGCCTCGAAGACGGGCTGGGACATCTGGATGTCGCGCATCGAGCCTTCGGTCTTGGTCTCGTCGTCCTCGCCGAGCACGAAGGTCTCGCGGATAAGGATGAGGCGGTGTTCGAAGTCGATGTACTTCCACTTCAGCCCATGCGCCTCGCCGGTGCGCATGCCGGTGAGGAAGCGCACGGTGAAGTAGTCGCGCCAGTCGGTGCGCACGGTGGCCAGGATCGTCTGGACCTGGTCGAGCGAGAACGGGTCGACGTCAGACTTGCGGGCCTTGAGGCGCTTGAGCTTGACGACGGGAGAAGGGAACTCGTAGCGCTCGGCCGCTTCGTTGAGGATCTGGGTCAATGGCGCCAGGATGCCGTTGATGCGCTTGTTGCTGAGCTTGTCGCCGGTGCGGCCGGGCAGTTCGGCGAGCTTGGCGCGGAAGGCCAGGATCTCGGCCTTGGTGATCGTGCCGACCGGGCGGTCGCCGAACGCGGGCATGAGGTGGCCGTCGATCGTGGACTTCAGGACCTTGATGTGCGAGCGGCGCCATTCGACCTGGTGCTCGGACAGCCAGGTGGTGGTGAAGGTGCGGAGGGTGGGGGTCGCATTGCGTACCGACGCGGCTCCCAGCCGTGACCAAACTGGCATTCGTCGATCCGCACGTCGTAGGCATGGCAGGCGCCGCGTTCGCGGCCGTCGTGGGCGCATCGACTGCCGGGGAAGGTGTTCGCGTAGTCGAAGTGCCGCCTTTAATGTCGGCCTCGATCTTCGCGAGTGCCTTCTCAAGGCGCTTCCGATTGGAGGCGTGTCTCGGACGCGGTGTATTCGCGACAGCGCGACCCTCGAACCGGAAGTCCAAGAAGAGCGTGCCCGTTGTCCACGCGAGGCGCGAACGCTACCCATGGAGGACACCGCCGTTGGCCATGGGGATGGCAGCCATCGGCGAGGCCGCGTCTTCACCATGTCGCTGGGCAGATGCGCCTCCCAGACGAAGAGAATCTTCCGCCCGCCGAATGGGCGGATGTAGTGAATGCCTTCCAGCAAGACACTGTCTTTCAGTCGTTCGCGGATCGTGCGCACGTCGTACTTGATGCGTGCTGACAGTTCGTCGGTTGTCAGGTAGGTGGTTTCAGGCACTTCTGTCTCCAGTCCAAAGTTGCGACAATGAGGACGACAAATTTCCACTCCACTGGCCTTTTTGTCGTTCTGAATGATATCTTAGACCATAGAAAGACATTTGCAAGTGGTTTTTGTCGTTCTGGATAACTTTTTTTCTTCGGGGGCGACTTGATCAAGTGCCATCTGTCCCGCCTGATGGGGGAACGCAAGCTGAAGATCGCCGACGTTGCGCGCGAGACAGGCCTGCACCGGAACACCATCACGCTGCTCTACGACGAGACCGCGGTCCGCGTGGACCTCGAAGCCATCGAGAAACTCTGCACACTGTTCAATGTGTCGGTCGGTGAGCTCTTTGAGCGCATGCCGGATGCGAAATCAGCCCGGTAGATGCCGTCGCCAACGATCGCTTGGACAGCCAATTCGAGGAAAACCACCGCAACGCTTTCGCGCTTCAGAGCACTTGAGGCAGACGCAGATCTGCCCCACCCTGTCGCCCTAAGAGGAAAGAGCGGCTGCGGCCGCTCGGCCTCTTCACGTCACGCTGCCGCCTTACCAGCCGCTCGTACTCCGCAGCCCAACATCAGGAGCAGGTTGCAAAGTTGCCTGCGGAGTCGTCAAATTCGGCTGAAGACTGAAAGCCGCAACTTAGCTCGGGATCTCTCGATGACTGCTCCTGCTGGGAGCGGACGACCAAGGCGCGGACTACTCGCCTTCCCGCTTGTCTCTACTCACCTGGCCGATCTCGGAAAGTGGTGGTCCTCGTAACTGGTGGCTTCGAGGCGTCGAGGCTTGGGAGCTTCCGCCACGTTCCGCGCTACCCGGTGCTTTCGACCAAGCCGCAGAATGGCGTCAGCGCGCCCGTGGCAGGAGAGGAGAACTGCGATGTCCGAACGCAAGATCGTGTCAGCGAGCCAGCTGAACGCCTGGCTGACGGCCCAGATTCAGAAGGTCGACGGTTGCGAGGATTGCGAGCTCACATGGAAGTACCGGCTGCGGGGACCCGAGAAGCACGGCGGCTGCAATTGGTCAGAGCTGAACCTTCGGTATGGGGAAGGGACGGATCACAACACGGCAGTCAAGGCCGCTCTGACGATTGAGCGCGAAGCCTTCGAGCAGTTCAATCTCGAAGAGGAACCACCGGCACCGCCGCTCGCAGCGCCAGAGTCCAAAACAAACATGCTGCCTCGCCTGCTGCGCGGTCCGATCATTCATGTAGATGCGAACCTCATCAACGCGCGGCAGAACCTTGACGCTGTCAATCGCATGGAGAGTTGGCGAGACGAAGGTGTGATTTTGCTTGCGATGGCAGGCATCGCCCATGAAGAGGCGCGGCCGGCGCGAGCGGGAATGTTGAGGCGCGGAAACGCAAGGCTGCCTGCCACATCTACACCATCAGCGATGATGGTGAGGCGAAGGCAGGCGACGCCTACTCGCGCGTTGAGGCGATCCTGTGGGGCCAAGCTGCGACTGAAAATGAAGCAAACGATGTCAGGGTCGTCTGCGAGGCAATCAAGTGGCACGCGATCCTCGTGACGAGTGACGGCGGCTCGAAGGAACAGCCGGCGGGCATCCTCGGTAACCGCGACAGGCTGCGCGAGCAGTTCGCCGTTCTTATCTTGCGACCTGAAGAAGCTGTGCAGTTCATCCGGGGGAAGCTAGCGGAGCGCGACGAGTTCAACGCGCAGGTCGCCGCGCTGACCGGAGCACCGTTGCCGGATTGGGCTGGCAGGGACTGACGGTTGAAGGTGCGTGTTTTCCACGAGCCGCGTCCCCAACGCCGGTTAAAGACTGGCAACGGCCCTACGATTCCCCGACCTGCCTGCTCCACAGCAGTCGTTGAAGGTGCAGGTTGGTGGTCGACAATGTGGCGATGAATTCGACGAACCGGGCACCCGCATCCGGCCACAAGCCGTCCTTCCCGACGCGCTCGAAAATCTTCCCTCCGCGTGCCTCCGAACGGCAGCTTTCATCAGTTCCAGCGCCGGGAACTTCCAGAAATCGCGTGTGAGGTAGTTCGTCGGCAGGTTCAGCGATCTGTTCTTCGGCGGGATCGGCTCCACAGATCAACGGTTGTAGATGGCGTGTTCTGAGATCGTGCTGAGTTCGCTCATCAGTACATCACCACCGAGCGGATCGATTCGCCGCTCTTCATCAGCTCGAAACCCTTGTTGATGTCTTCGAGCTTGCAGCTTGTGCGTGATCAGGTCGTCGATGTTGATCTTGCCGTCCATGTACCAGTCGACGATCTTCGGCACGTCGGTGCGGCCGCGCGCACCGCCGAAGGCCGAGCCTTCCCACTTGCGGCCGGTGACGAGCTGGAACGGCCGCGTGCTGATCTCGGCGCCCGCTTCGGCCACGCCGATGATGATGCTGCGGCCCCAGCCCTTGTGCGTGCACTCCAGCGCCTGGCGCATCAGCTTGGTGTTGCCGACGCACTCGAAGCTGTAGTCGGCGCCGCCGTCGGTCAGCTGCACGATCGCGTCCACCACGTTCTCGACATTCGTCGGATTGATGAAGTGCGTCATGCCGAACTTGCGCGCCATCGCTTCGCGCGTCGGGGTTCAGATCGACGCCGATGATCTTGTCGGCGCCGACCATCTTCGCACCCTGGATCACGTTGAGGCCGATGCCGCCCAGGCCGAACACGACCACGTTCGCGCCGGCCTCGACCTTGGCGGTGAACAGCACCGCGCCGATGCCGGTGGTGACGCCGCAGCCGATGTAGCAGATCTTGTCGAAGGGTGCGTCGCTTGCGCACCTTGGCGACGCGCGATCTCGGGCACGACGATGTAGTTGCTGAAGGTCGAGGTGCCCATGTAGTGCAGGATCGGCTTGCCGTCGAGCGAGAAGCGCGAAGTCGCGTCGGGCATCAGGCCCTTGCCCTGCGTGCCGCGGATCAACTGGCACAGATTGGTCTTGCGCGACAGGCAGAACTTGCACTGGCGGCATTCGGGCGTGTAGAGCGGGATGACGTGGTCGTCCTTGCGCAGCGTGGTGACGCCGGGGCCGACGTCGACGACGATGCCTGCGCCTTCGTGGCCGAGGATCGCGGGGAACAGGCCTTCGGGGTCGGCGCCCGACAGCGTGTAGTAGTCGGTGTGGCAGATGCCGGTGGCCTTGACCTCGATCAGCACCTCGCCGGCACGCGGGCCGGCGAGGTCGACGGTTTCGATCGTCAGCGGGGCGCCGGCCTTCCAGGCGACTGCGGCTTGGGTCTTCATTCGAACGGTCTCCCAGAATCCAAAACTCAGGTCGCGCTGCTTAGTTTGACGCGGTGCCAGGCGATGATGTCCATCACCTCGGGAGAGAACGCGTCATAGGCGGGGATGCCCTTGTTCGCCAAGCCCTCTCGCACGGCATGCATCAACGCCGGCGAGGTGCCCGACTCGATCAGCGATGACAGGAATCCGGCAAACTCAGGCTTGGGTGCAAATCGATCGCTCGCCAGTTCAGGGTGCACGAAGCTGATCCCGTAGAAGTGATGGTCCGGATCATTGGTGCGGCCGAACATGTGCACTCCGCAGGCCGAACACGCGTATCGCGAGACCTTCTGCTTGCCATCGACGACCTCCAGTCGCTCCGCACCGCGAACCACTTCGACGGACTCGTTGGCGACGACTGCGGTCTGTGCAAACATGGAGCCAGCCGGCTTCCAGCACTGGCTGCAGCCGCAGAGGTGGTTGTGTGCAATGTCCTCAGTGAGTCGGACTTGAATCGGGTCGTCGCACTTGCAGCGAAGGATGGCGTCGACGAGGCCCTCGTCTGTCCCCTCGGGTGCGAACTCGACAACGGAATGAATGAGCACGGCCGCCTTGGCGAACTCCTCCGCCCTCGCCTTCAGACGCTGATTGACGTCGACGAATGCAGCGCGCGTGTTCGTGTTCAACGCGGGCCATCGCTCCTCGACCATCGTTCCGCTGAAGATCTCGTCGTTGTGAAACGTCACGCCGCCCGTTGCCTTCGGTTCGATGCGAAAGATGTGCTCCGCACTGAAGGCGTTCGGGTCCGGTGCCTGCGTGAGCCAACGAAGTTCGCGAGCAGCGACGATCCGCATGATTTTTGGAGCGATCTTCATCGTCGGCGTGTTGGGCCGGACGAAGGACGTTGCCAAGCTCGAGCCGACCGTGGTGCGTCCGGCAAGATCGGGCAACATTGGATTCCACTCTGGATACCTCACCAGTTCATCGAGAATGGCCCACACGGTTTGGGCCGGCGCATCAATCTCGATCGACGTTTCCAGTATTCGCATTCGTTCGTTCCTCTTGCGACAGAGACGCGCTCGACTCTCGCCGAGCGCGCCGATTCATCTCCTCCGACGCCGGGCATCCCCTCAGAGGGATATCCGGCCGTTGGGGACTACTTGCAGGTGTAGCTCGCAGCCGCCGTCACGGACCCGGTGCCGCTGTAGGTCGCCTTCTGGGGGAACGGACAGACGAGGCCGCTTGCGCTGCTGTCGGCGGAAGTTAACGTCAATGCTGTCGGCGCGACGCCGTTCTCCACCCAGTTCTGCAGTGCCGCGAACATCTGCCCTGCCTTGGGCAAGGGAACGGAGTTGGCGGTCGCCGCCGGACCCGCCGTGCCGCTGACCGTTCCGACACCCGCGCAATGACCCATGCCCGGAATCAGGAACAAGCGGTCGAACTGCTGCGCCTGCTGGAACCCTCCCGCAAGGTTGGCCACCTTCGTGTAGTAGTTGATGCTCTGCCCCATCGGGATGAGGATGTCGTTCAACCCGTGATAGCTGAGGATCTTCTTGCCGCCCGCCTTGATCCCCGAAAGATCCGGGTTGTCGGTGTTCAGGTTGCCGAAGAACGATTGCAACGCCAGGCCCTGCGCATACGAATCGGCGTTCTGGCCGTAGGTCAGCGCCTTCCATCCGTCCAGCCCGTTGCCAGATGCATTGACGAACGCCGGAGTCGCCCAGGAGGCGCTCTGAAAGTTCAGCGCCACCTGCTCTGGTGCGATCGAGAACGGTACCGCGCCCGCGAGGCCGCCGAAATTTGTACCGCGCGTCATGCCGTACCAGAGATGATTGCCCTGCATGTTCGCCGACAAACCGTTGTCCACCTTGGGGTCGGGTGCGGAACCATCGGTCGTTTGCCCGTACCAGATCTTGTTGGCCGCCTGGGCTTGCACAGGGCTCACGCACGCCGCGGTCGCGTTGGTGCCGGTCACGCCGTTGCTGGTGGTGCCCGCGCACAGTACCGCTGCATCTCGGGTGGGGTCGTACGTGCATTGCGTCGGATCGGGGATGTAGCCCAGATGCTGCCCGCCGACCACGTCACAGGAGCTCACCGCCGCGCCATTGATCAGACTGGCCTGTGCCGTCGTCAGCGGCACGCCACCGAGGTCGCGCTGATAGACGACGAAGTTGTGCATCTGCGAGCCGGTCAGGCGCGTCCAGTTCTGCGCCGGCGCGCCGTTGAGGTAGCCGTCGTACTCGTTGGGCCAGTTCTGCGCGACGGCGTAGCCCTGGCGGCCACCGGTCGAGCAGCCATCCCAGTACGCGTACTTCTGCGGCTGCAGATAGAACGCCTGAGCGAGCGCCTTGGACTTGAGCGCCAGTTCGTGCAGGCTGCGGGACACGAAGTCGGTCCACGACGCCGTGTTGATCGTGCCGTCGGGGTTCATCGCCCACGTCCCGTTGCCCACCTTGTGCCCGGTGTCCGTCGTGCCGACGACCGAGCCCTCCGACGCAGCCGTCGCAGCGGCGCCAACGCTGCCGAACGCGGTCAGGACGAGGTGGTTGCCACCGGCCCAACCGCCGCCGCCTAGGTTGTGCACCCGCTGGTTGTAGTTGGCCGGCGAGGGCAACCAGACTTCGATACCGATGCCTGCCGACGTCGAGGGTGCGCTCGCGGGACCGGGATTCCCGGGCCCGACCTGGAGCTTGACGAAACACAGATCCTTTTGTGCCGTCGGCGTGTTGGCCGTCGGCGCGCTGCCATCGAGCAGCAGCGCGTCGCCCTGCTTGAACTGCTTAACGAGCAGGACCGTCGTGTTTGCGTCCGGCTTGAACGCGGCTTTCATCGAGTCATCGCATGCCAACGCGACCGGGGCCGGCGCCGGCGCCGGCGGTGGCGGCGCGGCCGCGGGCGTGCTGTCGCCGCCGCCGCAGGCGGACAGCGTGGTGATCGCGGTGACCATCGAGGTAAGCGCGAGCAGTCGCAGCGGTGTCGCCGAAACCGACTTGAGGGTCACGCGACAGTCTGAGTCGCTTCCGACCGCGGCCAACGGGCAGCGGTCACTTCCAATGGTGTGCATCGTCGTCTCCTTTTGTAGATCGTCAGCGGTTGCCACACCGCAGAAAGGAGACTAGATGTCGACAGTTGCAACGTCAATGAGTTGCGGGATCAACCAGTTTGTAAATCTTCCGGGGACTTTCCCTGACAGGCGCGCGGACCGGCGATCGTGGCTTGTGCGCCTGGCGAACTCCGAGCCTTGTCAGGCAGCTTTTGTCGCCTTGCGCGCTGCTGTCGCCGGCGTCTTTCGCGGTCGATTGGGCGGTGCGAAGTTGGCGGCGATGAACTCGCCCGTGCATCGCTCGACCACCGGAAGGTTCTCGTGCAACCTCCTGAGCATGCCGAGCAGCGCGGTGCGCTCGGCCTTGTCGAGGGCCGACAGCAACGCGCGCTCGCGCTCGAGCGCGATCGACAGAATTCCATCGTGCAGCTCGCGACCCTTGCGCGTGATCGTCGCGACCCGATAGCGTCCGTCGCGGGCATCGAGCCCGATCGACACCAGGCCGCTCGTCTGCATGCTCTTGAGGGTGCGACTGACCGAGGCCTTGTCCATGCCGATGATCTTGCAGATCGCCTGCGCCGTCATGTTCGGCTCGATCGCCAGGAGGACGAGCACGCGCCAGGTTTCGATGCCGACCCCGAACACGGCGCGGTACGCCTTCGAAGCTCCGTTGGCGAGCTTGTTCGCGATCCAGGTGAAGTAGGCCGGCGCGTACTGCTCTAGATTCACGACCTCCCGGTCCGTTGGGCTGCCCCGCGTTCGGTCGTTGGGAGCAATGATTGCTGAGGGCCGCTTAGCCATGGAGTTCTGGATCGTCGTGGGGTCAGGTATTGTGACCGCTGCCCATCGCCCCGTGCCCGCCCGCCGGCCGCGCGTGACCCTGTCCGAAGCCGACCAACACAAACCTCCGCCGATCACTCCTCGCGATGGCGCGTCCGGCCAGTTGGCCTCGCCTGCGGGAACAACTGTGCGACAAAGCGATCGGTCGCCTGCTCGACTGCGGGCAAGTTCTCGTGCAGCCGTCGCAGGAATTCGATCAACGTGAGGCACTCGGAACTGGACAGCACCCCGAGCAGCGCCCGTTCTCGTTCGAGCGCCACCTTCAGGATGCGATCGTGCACTTCACGGCCGTGTTGCGTGAGCGTCGCGGGACGCACGCGCCCATCCTTCTCATCGAGGCTGAGCACAATGAAACCGCGTGCCTGCATGTGCTTGAAGCAGCGGCTGACGGTGCCCTTGTCCATCCCGATCACCTTCGACACGCGCTGTGCCGAGACCCGCTCCTCGACCGCGAGCAGCACGAGGCAGCGCCAAGTTTCGATCCCGACACCGAAGGCCTTCAAATAGTGTTGCGATGCGCCACGCGACAGCTTGTTGGCGATCCAGGTCAGGTATGCCGGGACGTACCGACTCAGATCGACCACGTGGGCAGCCGCGGTGACGACTTGCAACGAACCGTCTTCGCGCCGTGGGGCGGCAGAGCCCAGGCCACTGTCGTTCGGCGTCATCGAGTCGCTCTGCATGACATTGACCTCATGCTCGCGCAGATGCGGGCGGACGCGGGCGCGACACGGGCCCTCACTGGAATGACCTGAGGGCCCGGCTCGGGTCCGCTGCGACCGTCGGATCCGGATGACGTCCGAGCTCGAGCAGCCTGCGCGCCGCAATGTGGTCTGCGGGGGCATTCACCGACTCGACGCACACGAGTCGTTCGCCGGCGTAGTGCAACAGCGAGAAGCTCGCGGGGTTGGCGCCCTGTCGGCGGTATGCGGTGCCCTGCACGGGAAGAAGGCCCGCCATTTGCAATCGCAGTGAACCCTGCTCGGACCAGAACCATGGGATGGCACGGTGCGCACTCGGACTGCCGGTCAGGGTCGCGGCCGCGCACTTCGCTTGATCTGCGGCGTTCTGAACCGACTCAAGTCGCCGGCGGCGGCCGCTGCTCGGCTCTATGAACGACGCACAGTCCCCAATCGCAAGAACCGCACGGTCGGATGTCTGCATGTAGTCGTCGACGAGGATGCCGTCAGCGAAATCGAGACCTGCACCCTTTGCGAGCTCGATCTCCGGAACGGCACCCACACCGAGCAGAACCGTATCGACCGACGTGCGGGCCCCGTCGACGGTCACGCTCGACAGCACGTCGCCTTCGACTTCGAACCCGCCAACGGCCGCACCGACTCGAACGTTCACGCCATTGTCACGATGTGCCCGCAAGACGTGCTCAGCCAGTTCAACGGAACACGAGCGCATGAGCAGCCGCGGCGCCGCCTCGATGACTTCGACCTGCTTGCCCGCGGCCCGCGCCGTCGCCGCGACTTCAAGGCCGATGAATCCGCCACCGATGACCGTCAGCTTGTCCATATCAGGCATCTGTTGCCGCAGGCGAGCCGCATCGGCCGCGGTTCGCAGGATGGCGACGTTGCGCAGTCCCGTCGGCAGATCGGGCAGCTGCCGGGCGCGCGTGCCGGTCGCGAGCACCAGGCTTCGGTAATCCAGCGTCACGCCGGACGCGAGCGTCACGCGCCGATGCGACCGGTCGATCGAGCGGGCAGGATCCCCCCGGTGCACGCGGATGCCCGCCTCGCCGAACCACTCGGTTGCTCGGTGGAGCTGGATCGCCTCGTCCCGATTCTTGAGGTATGTCTTCGAAAGTGGGGGGCGCTGGTACGGAAGGTCTGGCTCCTCGCACACGAGGTCTACCTTGGGGCCCCAGCCCGCAGCCACGAGTGCCACGCACAGTTGCGCGCCCGCGTGTCCGCCGCCCACGATGACGATTGAATCGGTGATGCTCACGATCCGCGGGTCCGCTACTGCTGCGTGGGCGGAATACGCAGCACAATGCCATCGACGGCATGGGTCAGCTTGATTTGACACGACAAGCGACTCGTCGCAAGGCGTTCGGACGCCGTGCACTCGAGCATCTCCAGCTCGGTCGCCAGTGGTTCCGGCAGACGGTCCATCCAGGGTTCCTCCACGTACACGTGGCACGTCGCGCACATCGCTGAGCCACCGCATTCGGCAACGATGCCGTTGATACCGGCATTCATGGCGACTTGCATGGCACTGACGCCTTCGGCGGCGTTGACATCTCGTTGTTCCCCGTCGGGGAGGATGAAGTGGACAGTGGGCATACGTGAAAGGACTTGTTGAGGGTTTCAGGCGGGAATCAGTCGAAGGGGCAGCGTATCGAGCGCGCGCAAGGTGTTGTTCAGGCGGCGCACATGCGGTCCTGCAACCTCGATGCGCTTGACCCGCCTTGCGAGGGCCGCAAGGATGAGTTCGCCCTCCAATCTCGCGACGGCTTGCCCGACGCAGCCATGGATGCCGGACCCGAGCGCCACATGGCCAGTCGGACGTCGCTCGATATTGAAGCGGTGGGGATCGGACCACTTGCGATGATCGCGATTCGCGGCGGCGAGCAGACAGAGGACCTTGGTGTCCTCGGGAATGGCGAACCCTGCAATCAGCGCCCCGTGCGCGGCCGTCCTGAAGAACGTCTGGGCCGTCGACTCCCAACGCAGCCCTTCTTCGAATGCCGGACGTGCAAGCGATGGCTCCGCGTGGAGCTTTGCGTACTCGCCCGGGTTGTACGCGAGCGCGAACAGGACATTGCCGATCCCGTTGATCGTGGTGTCGACTCCCGCAGAGAGAAACGATCGCACGAGCATCGGCGCCATCTCGGCACTGATTTCACCGGCCTCCGCGGCCTGCCAGATCTGGTCGCCGAAACCGCCCGGTCGCAGGTGTTCGCGCTGGCAGTGTTCCATGATCCACGCAGTGACCGGGCCGACGCGCTCCGCGCTTTTGGCCAAAAGCTCATTGCGCGGTCCCATGCTGTTGAAAACGAGGTCACCGTACAGGAGCAGGTTCTCTCGGCCGTCGGCTTCGACACCCACGGCATCGGGGAAGACTTTGAGCGGGTATTTCTGCGCGAGATCCTGGATGCCGTCGATCTCTCCCTTCTCGACACAATGATCGACGAGTCTCTCGGCTTCCTCGTTGAATGTCGCCCTGAGCTGGGTCAATGCCTTGGGGCTCAAGATGCGCGAGAGAACCGCTCTCGTCTGCGTGTGCATCGGCGGATCCACTTCCAAAATCAGGCTCTTGGGTCTGAACGGCGGCTCCTTGTTGAAGTTCGTGAGCCCCACGCCCGCCCCGGAGATGAATGCCGCGTGATCGTTGAGTACCCCGTGGACCTGTTCGTGGCGCGCACAGGCGACCAGCGTTGGATAGGCCTTCAACCTGACGACGGGCCCGGCTTCGCGAATCGCCTCGTGCATCGGGTAGGGGTCCAGCAGGTTCTCCGCCGCGTATGGGTCGACATCGAGTTCGCGGATCTGCGACAAATCATTCATGCTGAAACCTCCTCCTTGGATGGTGCTACGCCGATGTAGCGTTCGAGTCGGGCCTGATCGGCGAGCAGCTCGTGAGCGGGCGCGCCGTGCGCCACCGTTCCCCGCTCGATGACCACGGCGTCGCTTGCGTACGCGAGCACCTCTTCGACCCGTTGTTCGGTGATCACGACCGTGATTCCCAGGTCCGCGCTCATCCGCTTGAATGCCTCGAGCAGCTCCACCCGGATGAGCGGCGCCAGCCCCTCGAGGGGCTCGTCGAGCAGGATCAGCCTGGGCTGGCCGAGCAAGGCGCGCGCAACCGAGAGCATCTGTTGCTCCCCGCCGGACAACTGGCTGCCTCCGTTTTGACGTCGCTGCGCCAGCCTCGGAAACAAGGCGTATGCCTCGCCGAGGGCCGCACGCGGCCTGCGCTTCAGGCCGGCCACCAGGTTCTCCTCGACGGACAGTGACGGAAAGATGTCGCGTGTCTGTGGGACGTACCCGAGACCACGCGCTGCACGTTCATGCGGACGAAGGCCCGCGAGGTCTTCTCCATCGAATGAGACGCGCCCGTGACGGAGCGTCGCGAGTCCCATGATCGAGCGCAGCAAGGTGGTCTTGCCGACGCCATTGCGGCCGATCACCGCAAGGCGATCCTTGGCAGCGACTTGAAGGGTGATGCCATTGAGCACCGTGATCTGGCCATAGCCTGCCACGACGCCGTCGAGCTCCAGGAGTGCCATGCTCAGTGGCCCAGATACGCCGACCGAACGGCCGGGTTGTCGCGAATCTCGCCCGGTGTTCCGTCCGCGAGTACCTTGCCGTCGGTCAGAACGACGATGCGCCGTGCGAACCGGAACACGAGATCCATGTCGTGCTCGATCATCAGGACCGCGAGCTCGCTCGGCAGAGCATCGATCGCCTTCAGCAGCCGTGCGCTTTCGCCCGGCGGAACTCCCGCCATCGGTTCGTCCAGCAGCAGCACACAAGGGCGAAGCGCAACGGCCAGCACCATTTCCAGGAGCCGCTGCTCGCCATAGGCCAGCGACTCGGTGGCGCGTGCCGCGTGCGGCTCCAGCCCGAACTGGCGGAGCAATTGGGCAGCTTCCAGGGACAAGTTGGGAAAGTCATCGATGCAGCGCCAGGCACGCCACGTGAGTCCTTCCCGCTCGAACAACGCAAGCTCGACTTGCCGCTGAACCGGAAGATGAGGCGCCAGGGTCGTCAACTGGAACGTGCGGACCAGACCTCGCCTGACGCGTCCGGCCTGCGACATCGTCGTGACATCATTGCCCGCGAGATGGATCTGTCCCGAGCTCGGCCTCAACACACCGCTGATCAGATTGACGAGCGTTGTCTTCCCGGCTCCGTTGGGACCGATCAATCCGACTCGTTCACCGGCGCGCAGCTGCAACGAGATGCCGTTGGTGACGTGGATGCCACCGAAGCGCTTGTCGAGCTGACTGGTCTCTAGGACAACGCTCATGCGATCTCCTCCGTCGCCCCGTGCGCAGGATCCGGTGCGTGGGGTCGGCGCAAGCGGCGCAGGCGGTCCCAGGTCTTTCGCGGCGGCGCGAGCACGACAAGCATCAGCACGCCGCCGACCACGAACAGCCAGTGGTACGGGTTGAACGACGCCGCCGTGTGATGGAGAACCGTGAAGAGGACTGCGCCGATGATCGCCCCATAGAGTCGGCCCGCGCCGCCAAGGATCAACATGACGAGCGCCTCGGCGGACAGCGCGAACGACAGACTGTCGACGCCGACGATCGCGTTGGTCTGTGCCGCAAGGGCACCTGCGATTCCGGCCAGCGCGCCACCCAGCGCGTACATGCCCAGCAGCCGACTGAGCACCGGCGTGCCGAGCGCGGCCATTCGCACCGGGTTCTCGTGAATGCCTCTCACCGCCAGACCGAACGGCGAGTCGACGACGCGCCTGGCAACGTAGAGACTGACGGCGAGCGTCGCGATGGCATAGAGCGCGGCCGTGCGTCCCTCGAGGTCGAAAGCAAACCGCCCCAACAGCGGAGAGACCGAGAATCCGGTCAGGCCGTCGTCGCCGCCTGTCCAGCTGCGCGCCTTCTGCACGAAGCTGGTTGCGATCTGCGCGACCGCGATCGTCAGCATCAGAAACGTGAACCCGCGGTAGCGCAGCAGAAATGCGCCGCTGCAGGCCGACAACGCCATGCCTGTCGCGGCGCCGACCAGCAATCCCAGGAGCGGATCACCGTTCACGCGCAGCGCGAAGAGACCCGCCGCATACGCGCCGACGCCGAACATCGCAGCATGGCCGAGCGTCACCACACCGGCCACACCCACGATCAAGTCGAGCGCCAGCACGAACAGCGCCGTGTAGGCGATGCGGGTGACCAGACCGAGCTGATCCGGCAACAGCCACCAGGCCGCCAGGCCGAACGCGAGGACAAGCAGCGGGGCCCGCCAGGGCGGAGCGCACCGCAAGGTCGTCGCCGCAGATGCGCGCGTCATGCCCTCCTCCGTCGCAGGACCCCTTGCGGCCTCCAGACAAGCAGGAGCCCCATCGCGGCAAAGAAGAACAGGCTTCCCCATTCGGAGGCGAGGTACTTGCTCGCGGTCTCGACGGTCCCCAGGATAATCGCAGCGATCAGGGCCCCGGGGAGACTCCCCATGCCGCCGACGGCCACCACGGCCAGCACGAGGACGAGGTATTTGAGTGCGTAGTAGGGTTCAAGGGGCATCAATTCGGCGCCGAGAATCCCGCCGAGGCCGGCGAGTCCGGTACCGGCGGCGAACGTCGCGCACTGCACCAGGCGAATCGGGATGCCCAGCGCAGATGCTTGGGACGGCATGTCGACCGCAGCGCGCAACCAGATCCCGAAGCGCGTTCCCGTGACTATCCATCCGGCGGCCACGGCAACGGACAATCCGCCCACGATGACGAGCAGGCGCTGCGCCGGCAATGTCCGAAAGCCGAGGTCGACCGACCCGGCCAGCATGTCCGGAAGCTTGATGAGCTGTACCTGCGGACCCGCCAGTGCGTTCGTGCCAGCAATCAGAAAGAACGTGAGACCGATCGTGAAGAGCACCTGGCTGAGCTCGCCCCGTTCATAGAGGTGCCGCAGCACCAGCGCTTCCAGGAGCGCACCCGCGGCCGCACTCACGCACACCGCGACGGGAACCGCCACCCAGAAACTCCACTGGAGTTCGCGGGTGAGGATGGCAGCCGCGTAACCGCCGATCATCGCGAAGGCGCCATGGCTGAGGTTGATGAATCGCATGAGGCCCAGCGTGACCGACAGCCCCGCCGCGATGATGAACAGCACCATGCCGTAGGCCAGGCCGTCGACCAGGACATTGGCAAATGTCAGCATGGCCGACGAGGGCATCACTTGTCGAGTCCGTAGTCGACCTGTGGTCCGAAGTTCGCGACTTCCTTGTTCACCATGACTTCGGCACCCTTCTCCACCTTGCGGAGATAGACGTTCTGCACGATATGCCGCGTCTTCGGATCGATCCGAACGGGACCACGCGGGCTCTCCCATTGCAGCGCGCGCGCGGCGGAGATTGCCTTGAGACCGTCTTTGGCACCGCCAGTCGCCTCGACCATCTTTTGAATCACGTACATGCCATCCCAAGCGCCGACTGACGCATAGTTCGCGATGGCGTTCGGGTCGCGCTTCTTCAACGCATCGATGAACTTGCGATTGGCTGCGGAATCATGAGCTGCCGAATAGTGGAACGCGGTCGTAAGACCCAATGCCGAATCGCCGAACTTCTCCAGATCGAACTCGTCGGTCTCCGCCGTGCCCAGGAACTGGATGCCCGCTTTGGCGAGCCCATTCTCGTTGTAGGCCTTCACGAACCCGAGATTCGGAGGTCCGCCGGGCAAGAAGGTGTAGACGGCCTGCGCGCCGCTCGCCTTGATCCGTTGAATGAACGGCGAAAAGTCCGTCGTGGACATCGGCATGCGAATCGACTCGACAACAGTCCCGCCTTGCTTGGTGAACTCGGACTTCCAGGCGGTTTCTGCGTCGATGCCGGGACCATAGTCGGCGACTGCCGTGACGACCTTCTTGACGTTGTTCTTGACCGCCCACTGAGCGAGCGGCACGGTCACCTGCCACAGCGTATAGCTGGTGCGGACAAAGAACTGGCTCTTGTCCGTGATGGCTGACGTTGCCGCATTGAAGATGACCGTTGGCGTCTGCGACTGCTCGATCAGAGGCGCGACGGCGAACGCATTCGGTGTGAAGACGAATCCCCCAAGGTAGTCGACCTTGTCCTTGACGATCAGCTCCTGGACCAGCGTCTTCGTCTGTGCGGGATTCGGCCCGCCGGTGTCGCGATAAATCAATTCCACCTGCCTGCCCGCGAACTTGCCGCCTTGGGAAGCGAGGTACGCCTCTGCGCCGTTCTTGAACAGAACGCCGTAGTGCGCAAACGGACCCGAGAACGGTCCGACGATACCGACCTTGATCGTTTGAGCGGCTGCCGGCCCCGAGAGGGCGACGCACAGGCCGCCGAGCACAGCGATGATCCAACCCCGTCGATTTGCCATGCGTTTGTCTCCTGTTGTTTCCATGGACCGTGCGACGCACCTTGCGATGCCGTCGTGGCAACGAACGATAAACTACCTTGGTTGCACTATCAACTAGTTGCGCCATCAACTTATTTGGGGTTTTCCCGCGAAAGCGGTTCGAAACAGCCCACCACGCCCAAGCCCGGTTCGGTCCGGTCGATAAGCCCGTTACCCGCCCCTTGCGGGACCGTGCCACCCCTGAACAACTTTTGGAAGGACCTACCGATGAGTCTCCTGCTGCAACGTCGCTTGCTTCTGATCGGCGCGTGCTTCGCCGCCACGGCCGCTGCTTGGGCCGCTGACCCGGCGCGCGGCACCAAGGAGGAAGCCAAGGCGCTCGCCGAGGCTGCCGCCGCGCACGTGAACAAGGTCGGCAGCGAACAGGCATTCAAAGACTTCGCCGATGCCAAGTGGCACCCGAAGGACATGTACGTGTTCGCACAGAACATGGACGCGGTGATGCTCTACCATGGCGCCAACGAGAAGCTGGTCGGGAAGAATTTCTCCGAAGTCAAGGACTCCACGGGCAAGGAGTTTGGCAAGGAAATGGTCGCGACCGCGAAAAAGGGTGCCGGCTGGATTGACTACCAGTGGGCGCATCCTGTGACGAAGAAGGTTGAGGACAAGACCAGCTACGTCGTGCGCATCACCAAGCCAGACGGTTTCGTCGGCGTGGGCATCTACCGCTGATGTTTAGGTTTGTTCGACACCTGCCCGTGTACCGCCACGGAGTCGCGCGTAGCACTGACCTGAGGGCAGATGTTGGACAAACCTAAACAGCTCCCGCAGGCCGTGAGCGGCTGCTTCGCGGATGCCAATCGCATAGAGAGCCTAGCCTTGGCTGTCGGGCGGCTTTGGAGAACCTCGAAGGGCAGCTGAGGG
>CAVVXV010000008.1:0-392428 GCA_963752295.1 uncultured beta proteobacterium
CATGTTCTTGTTCCTGTTGCTCGACTCGGTACTGCTGAAATTGCGTGTCGACGATTCATTGCTGCTGGCGCGCGGCCGCGACGTCCTTGGGCTGGACGATCTGCCCGGTCGAGTTCGACCAGTGGTTCTTCGTGAAAGTGACCACGGCAGCGATCTGCGTGTCGGACATGGCCTTCCACGATGGCATGCCCGCGGCAGTCCCGTTCAGGACGATGTGCAGCTGCTTGTTCTTGTCGGCGTTGCGCACGACCGCTGAGCCGTCCAGCGGCTTGACCGGGCCGCCACCCTTGCCGTTGGCCTGATGGCATTGCTGGCAGTTGTTGGTGTAGACCTGCTCGCCGCGAGCGACGAGGTCAGGCAGCGTCCAGACCTTGTTCGGGTCGTCGGCCTTGGCGGCAGCCAGCTTCTTCTTGTCGTCGACCCACTTGGAGTAGTCCTCGGCGGACACGACCTTCACCTGGATCGGCATGTACGTGTCCTTGCCGCAGAGTTCGGCGCATTGCCCGTAGTACGTCCCGACCTTCTCGGCACGGAACCACGTGTCGCGCACGAATCCGGGAATGGCGTCCTGCTTGATGCCGAACGCCGGCACGAAGAAGGAATGGATGACGTCGCTGGCCGTCGTGATGATCCGAATCTTCTTGTTGACCGGCACGACCAGCGGGTTGTCGACTTTCAGGAGGTAGTCGTCGCCGCTGGGCTTGCCTTCGTTGGACTGCTCGCGTTGCGTGTAGTCGAGCGTGGAGACGAAGCCGATGCCTTCGCCCTCGCCCTTGAGGTAGTCGTAGCCCCACTTCCACTGGATGCCCGTGGCCTTGATCGTGATGTCGGCGGCGGACGTGTCTTTCATCGCCACCACGGCCTTGGTCGCCGGCAGCGCCATGAAGATCACGATGATGAAAGGCACCACCGTCCAGATGATCTCGACCGTTGTGCTCTCGTGGAAGTTGGCGGCCTTCGCGCCCTTGGACTTCCGGTGCTTGACGATCGAATAGAACATCACGCTGAATACGCCGATGAAAATGACGAGACAGATGATCAGCATGAAGTAGTGCAGCCAGCGCACTTCGCTGGCGATGGCGGTGACCGGCCCTTGCAGGTCGATCTCGTTCACGCCGGGGCCGCCGGGCAGGTTGTTCACTGCCATGGCCGCCTGCGCGGCCAGCAGTGCGCCCGCAGCCGACCCCCACTGCGCCAGCCGTCTCCAAAGTGCTTTCATCGTCTTCATCGTCGTCACTTCAGTTTCAAGATCCGTTTCACTGGCCGGCGCATTCGCCAGCCAGCGTCGAGTGGCGCAAGGCCGCCCGCAATTCTTCCGCCAGTGCGCCGCGCAGCTCGGGCCGCACGTAGCGTCCCACCGCGATGCGCCGCCCGTGGCCCGACAGCTCGATCAGCGAACCGTCGGCCGAAGGCGCCTCCACCCTCACCCATCCCGGCTGGAACTGCACGCGCTCCAGCCGACCGCCCGACGCGAGCTCGACCGTCAGGCAGCCGTTGAGCAAGGCGATGGACTCGCTGTCGGCAGCATGCCGCGCATACACCAGCACGGCGGCACCCAGCGCCAGCAACTCGACCCACGCGAATGGCATCACCATGAACGCACCTTGCCACCAGAAGAATGTGGCCACGGTGAGCGACAGCGCGCACAGTCCCGCATAAACGCCGAGCAGCTGACGTGGAGCCAAGGAACAGTTGCGCTTGAGCTGCCATTGCATGGACCACCCGTCCGCCGCCCCGACGGGATTGCCGAAGCGAAACCCATGGGCCGAAGGGGACAAGCCCATCGAACCGGGCCCGCGAGCCGACCCTGGTGAGATGGTTGCCGACATGCTGCTGCGCCGCTGTTCACGAGCACCTGCCTGCGTCTTCCGGTCAAGCCGGTCGGGCGTTCAGGTACTCCACCGTCAACCGCGGGAGTTTAGCGCAGCGCAAAGAGGCGACCCGCTGGATCCACGCCGCGAACGCACCAGCGTGCGCATCTCGTCCAGCGACACCGTGGTGGCCTCTCCCGCCTTGACCTTGGGCAAGGCCTTGAAGGCGTGACCATACGAGATCTCGAAGCTGAGCGCGAGCCGGCCATCTGCGCCCTCCACGAGTGTTCGCAATTCGCGCTCCAGTCGCATCCGCCAGCGCGGCGTGCGCAACCCGGCGAAACGCTGACGTGCCACGTTGCCGCCCAAGCGGCGCAGTTCGAGCAAGGCCGCCTGAGGGTCAGGCCAGGTCAGGCGAATCGTCTCCTGGTCCATCACGGGATCCGCGAAGCCCGCGTGGACGAGCATGTCGCCGAGGTCGTGCATGTCGACGAAATCGATGGTGGCGGGCCCCCATCCGAGGCGAGCGTACAGGCCGCGCAGTTCGCGCAGCGTGCCGGGCCCGAGGCACGAGAACATGACGAAACCGTCGGCCGCGAGCGCACGCTGCCAGCGGGCAATCACGCTGGGCGGGTCGTCGATGGCATGCAGCATCATGTTGGCCCACACCAATTGCGCACCGCCGGGAACCTGCACGTCGTCGGTGAAGACCTCCGGCTGAGAGCCGAACAATCGCAGTGGCGACCAGCGTGCGCGGCGCAAGGCATCCCGCGTTCGGTCGGCCAGCGTCTCATCGGGCTCCACCGCGACGCGTTGCGCCTTCGGATAGGTCCGGGCGAGCAACGGCGCGCTGGCGCCGAGAAACGACCACCAGTCGACGATGCGCTGGGGTTGCAGCCGGATCAACGCCAGCCGCTCGGCCATGCGCCGCGCGACCTCCTGGTGGAGCCAGGGGGGCTCGCTCGCGTGTTCAAGGCGGCGCAGCACGGCGCGCACCCCCGCGGCGTCAAGCCGCGGGACGTGGGTCGCGTCATGATCGGGCATGGGGCGGCAGTATATTGGCCGCCTTTCGCGCCTTGCACTGCCTTTCACGATTTCCCATGCTGCCCCGATTGCCGCCCAGACGGTGGATGCCCGTGCTGCCCACGCAATGCGCCGTGTGCCGCGGCTGGGACCACAGCGCGCATCTGTGCGCCCTGCCGCGAGCGATTCATGCCGCTCGTGCACCGCTGCAGGCGCTGCGCGCTTCGTATCCCCGCCGGCGCGACGTCTTGCGGCATTTGCCTACGGATGCCGCCGCCACAGGACAGCACCCTCTGTGCCACCGACTACGCACATCCGTGGGATCGTCTGGTGGCGCAGTTCAAATTCAATGGCGCGCTCGATCTGGCGCCGAGCCTTGCCGGCGGGCTCGAACTCGCCTGGATGGCCGCGGGACGGCCTTTGCCGGGCGTGCTGCTGCCCGTGCCCTTGAGCCCGGCGCGCCTGCGGGAGCGCGGCTTCAACCAGGCGTGGGAAATCGCGCGCCGCCTGGCAAGGCGACTCCGCTGCGACGCCGATCCGAACGCCTTGCGGCGCACGAGGCACACGCCACAGCAATCGGCGCTGCGCATCGAGCGTCGCGCCAGCAACGTGAAGGATGCATTCGCCGTCGACCCGGCATGCGTTGCGGCACTGCGCGGGCGCACCGTCACGATCGTCGACGACGTGATGACGACCGGCGCCACGGCGGCCGAGCTGGCACGTACGCTGCGCGAGGCCGGCGCCGCCAGCGTGAACGTGTGGGTGTTCGCGCGCACGCCCTCGCCCGACGAGTGAGCCATGTTCCACATCGTCCTCGTCCATCCGGAGATCCCTCCCAACACCGGCAACGTGATCCGGCTCGCCGCCAACACGGGCTGCACACTGCATCTGGTCGAACCGCTCGGTTTCTCGATGGAGGATCGCCTGCTGCAGCGCGCGGGGCTCGACTACCACGAATATGCGCGCATGCAGCGGCACGCCGACTGGGGCGCGTTTCTCGCCTCGCAGCAACCGGCGCCGGAGCGCCTGTTCGCCTTCACGACGCGGGCGGAGCGGCGGTTCTCGCAGGTCGAGTGGCGACCTGGCGACTGGCTCGTGTTCGGCTCGGAGACCTCGGGCCTGCCGTCGGCGATCCGCGAGAGTCTTCCCGCCGACCAACGTCTGCGCCTGCCGATGCAGCCGGCGCAGCGCAGCCTCAACCTCAGCAATGCGGTGGCCGTCGCGGTGTTCGAAGCCTGGCGTCAGAACGGTTACGACGGCGCCGTGTGATCGAGCTCATTGCGGCTTCACGCCTGCGGCGCGAATGACCTTGGCCCACCGCTCGCGCTCGGTTCGCATCAGATTGGACAGGCCTTCGGGCGCGGTGCCGACCGCGCTGAAGTACACATCGAGCATCTTCTGGCGAACGGCCGCGCTCTTGACGATGCGCACCAGCTCGGCGGAGACCCTGTCGATGATCGGCTGCGGCGTGCCCGCCGGTGCCAGCACGGCTTGCCACGAGATCGCCTCGAAGCCGGGGAATCCCTGTTCGACCAGCGTCGGAATGTCGGGCAGCGATGCCGTCCGGTTGAGCGTGGTCACGCCCAGCGCACGCAGCTTGCCGGCGCGGACCTGGCCCATCGCGATTCCGGGCACCATGAAGGCAGCCTGCACCTGTCCGGCCAGGATCGCATTGACGATCTGCGGGAAGCCCTGGTAGGGAATGTGCGTGAGGTCGATGCCCGCGCGGGTCTTGAACAGCTCCATCGCCAGATGCGAGGCACTGCCCGCGCCGACGCTGCCGTAGTTCAGCTGGCCGGGTCGGGCCCTGGCGATGCGAACAAAGTCGGCCAGCGTGTCCGCACCGAGCTTCGGATCGATCACCAGCACGTTGGGCGACGTGGCCACGAGGCTCACGGGCGCGAGATCCTTCAGCGGATCGTAGGGCAGCGACTTCGTCAGCAGGGGCGCCGTGACCAGCGGGCCCTGGATGGTGAACAGGAAGGTGTAGCCGTCGGGGGTCGCCTTCGCCGCCACGCCCGTGCCCACGTTGCCGCCGGCACCTGCATGGTTCTCGATCACGATGGGTTGCCCCAGCGCCTGGCCGAGCGGTTCGCCGACAGTTCGCGCGATGAGATCGGGCGACGTGCCGGGCGGGAACGGCACGATCAGCTTGATGGGGCGAACGGGCCATGCCTGCGCGAGGCTTGGGATGGCTGCAGCCGCGGCCCCTGCGGCCGCGGCATGGAGAACATGGCGTCGATGCATGGTGATGTTCTTCAGTCGGTCAATGTTCGGGCCTCGCCTCCCGGCCCATGAGTTGATCCACCGCCTGGCGCGGCGTGAGCCGATGCTCGATCACCTCCACGACCGCCTGGGTGATGGGCATGTCCACCTGGCGCGCTTGCGCTCGGCGCAGGACGAGTGGCGCACTGTAGACGCCTTCGGCCACGTGGCCGAGTTCGCGCAGGATCTGCGGCAGCGGAATTCCGCGCGCAAGAAGAATGCCCACGCGGCGATTGCGGGAGAGGTCGCCGGTTGCGGTGAGGACGAGATCGCCCAGGCCGCTCAGCCCCGTGAAGGTCTCGGCTTGCGCCCCGAGTGCCACGCCGAGCCGGGTCATCTCGGCAAGCCCGCGCGTGATGAGCGCCGCGCGCGCGTTCAGGCCAAGATCCAGGCCGTCGGCGATGCCGGTGGCGATGGCCAGCACGTTCTTGACCGCACCGCCGACCTCGACGCCGACAGGATCACGCGACGTGTAGACGCGAAGGTTTTCGCTGTGCAGTATCGCGACTGCCTGCTCGCCCAAGGTCGCGTCCGCGCTCGCGGCCACCAGCGCCGTGGGCTGCCCGCGGGCGACCTCGATTGCGAAGCTCGGCCCCGAGAGGATTCCGATGCGCACGCCCGGACAGACAACGCGCGCGACCTCATGCCCGAGCCAACCCGTGCCCTCCTGGAAGCCCTTGCACAGCCACATGACCCCGCCCACGCCGGGCGGCAGCCGCTTGAGCATTTCGCCCAGCCCCGACATCGGGGTGGCCACCACGACGAGCCCGCCGTGGGCATGCTCCAGCACGGCATCGAAATCACCGCTCACCTGTAAATCTTCGGGCAAGGCAACGCCCGGCAGGTAGCGCTCGTTGCGCCGCTCTTCCCGCAGGCGCCGGGCCTGTTCGCCGTCGCGTGCCCAAAGGCAGGTCGGCTGCCGGGCACAGGCGCTGATGGCAAGCGCCGTGCCCCAGGCCCCGGCGCCGAGGACGGTGAGTTTCACGGGGTCGCCGTGTCAGCTCACGCGTTGGCCGCAGCCCCTGAGCCGTTGCCCTGGGCTTGCGCGCGCTGGGCCTCGTACATGGCCTGGAAATTGACTTCCGACAGGATGACCGGCGGGAATCCTGCGCGCGTGCAGATGTCGGACACGATGGCACGCAGGTAGGGGTAGACGATGCCGGGACAGGCGATGCCGATGATCGGCTGGAGCTGGTCTTCCGGGATGTGCCGGATCTCGAAGATGCCTGCCTGCTTGGCTTCGACCAGGAAGAGCGTTTTCTCGTTGACCTTGGTCGTGACGGTGGCCGTCACCGTGACCTCGTACATGCCGTCGGCGACCGGTTCGGCGGCCAGGGCGAGGTTGATGTCGACCTGCGGCTGGGTCTGCTCGAGCAGGATCTGCGGCGAGTTCGGCTGCTCGAGCGAGAGATCCTTCAGATAGACGCGCTGGATGTTGAAGACGGGGTTCTGGTTGTCGTCGGCCATGGTGTCTCGCAATCGAAAGAAGAAAGCCCGCGGGCGGAGTGTGCGGGCTGCATCGAAGATTATCCCCCAGCCCCGCGCGCCGGAATGCCGGCAGCGCCTGCGTCAGGCACTGCCGTTGAGGAGCGGCGCGAGGCCTCCGCGCTGGTCCAGGTCGATGAGGTCGTCACAACCGCCCACGTGGGTGTCGCCGATGAAGATCTGCGGTACCGTGCGGCGGCCGGTGATCTGCATCATCGCCTGCCGCTGCACCGGATCGAGGTCGACGCGGACTTCCTCGATGTGGTCGACCCCGCGCTGCTGCAGGAGTTGCTTGGCACGGATGCAATAAGGGCACACCTGCGTGGTGTACATCTTCACTTGGGCCATGTCCGGTTTGCCTTCGCTCACGCCGCGGACTTGTCGACCGGCAGATTGGCCTCGCGCCACGCCGTGAGGCCACCCGACAGCGCGCGGCTGTTCTCGTATCCCAGTTTGCGCAGCATACCGACCGCACGCGTGGCCCTCGCGCCGGTCGCGCACAACACCACGATCGGCAAGGCCTTGTTCTTCGGAAGATCGCCCGATTTCTCCAGCGTGCCCAGGGGAACGTTGCGGGCGCCCGCGGCATGCGCGGCGGCGTATTCGGCTGGCTCGCTGACGTCGAGCAGCACGGCCTTTTCACGGTTGATGAGCATGACCGCCTCGGACGGTGTGACGCCCCCGCCCATGCCCCGCTGGATCAGCGGCCACAGGAGCAGGCCGCCGGAGGCGATGGCCACGAGGAAGAGGTACCAGTTGTCGATGAAGAATTTCACTGCGGAAGGCCCATGGCATCAGGGGAAAAGCGGCAAAGTTGCAAATTATAGAATTCGACGCCGCATCGGCCCTGTGCCGACTCCAATCCACTGCCCCGACCCCCTGCCATGCACAAGCTCGTCCTCATCCGCCACGGCGAATCCACCTGGAACCTCGAGAACCGTTTCACCGGGTGGACGGATGTCCCCCTCACGCCCACCGGGGTCGAGCAGGCACGCGAGGCCGGACGGCTCCTCAAGGCCGAGGGCTATGACTTCGACGTGACCTACACGTCGGTGCTCAAGCGCGCGATCTGGACGCTGTGGCATGCGCTCGAGCAGATGGACCGGACCTGGCTGCCCGAAATCAAGTCCTGGCGCCTCAACGAACGCCACTACGGCGGCCTGCAAGGCCTGAACAAGGCCGAAACCGCCAAGAAGTTCGGCGACCAGCAAGTGCTGGTCTGGCGCCGCAGCTACGACGTGCCGCCGCCTCCCCTGGCGGCGGACGATCCGCGAAGCGAACGCGACGATCCCCGCTACGCCGACGTGAAAGCGGGCGAATTCCCACTCACCGAATGCCTCAAGGACACGGTTGCGCGCGTGCTGCCCTACTGGGAGAGCGACCTCGCGCCGGCCATCCGCAGCGGCAAGCGCGTCCTGATCAGCGCGCACGGGAACAGCATGCGCGCCCTGGTCAAGTACCTCGACGGCATCTCCGACGAGGACATCGTCGGCCTGAACATTCCCAACGGCATCCCGCTCGTGTACGAGCTCGACGCCGCGCTCAAGCCGATTCGCAGCTACTACCTCGGCGATCCCGAAGCCGCCGCCAAGGCTGCCGCCGCAGTCGCCGCGCAGGGCAAGGCTTAGGCGGCACCGTCCTACTCGGGCAGCCCGTAGAGCCGCTCCGGCGGCAGCCTTTCGAGCAACGCCATGTCGCCATCGGCGGATGCGATGGCGAACTCCGGCCGCGACGTGTCGCGCACCACCGTGTTGACCGACGGCATGCCGTGGCGGTCGGTGATGCTCGCCACCATCGGCATGCTGGCGTTCTCGGTGCGGCGCACGACAACGGCCTGCTCCCCGGACTTCAGGCACACCAGCTGGCCCGGCGGGAAGATGCCCACTTCCTTGACGATCGCCGCGGAGATCGGGCTGCCGCCGTCTTCCTGGAAGAGCTGGCGTGCTGCAAGCTGCGTATTGAGCGGCGGCCGAAGCGCACGCGGACTGATCTTGGCCATGAACACGTCGACATGGCGCAGCAGCCGCGCCATCTCGATCGGGTCGGTGATGCGGTTGGGATAGCCGCTGCCGTCGGGCCGTTCGTGGCTTTGCAGCACCGCTGTCAGCCAGAGTTCGTCATTCACGCCGGCATCGCGCAACATCTGCGCACCCTTGGCCGGATGCTCGAACACCTGCGCACGCTGCGCCTCGGTCGGAGGCACGCCCTGCACCGCGAGTCGACCCTGCAGGTCGAGGCTCGCGATGTTCATGGTCAGCGCCGCCTTCATCGCGGTGTTCACCAGCGACTCCTCCCAGCCCAATCTGCGAGCGACGAGATGGCAGACGAGGGCGCTGTGGATCGCATGGGCCAGCCCGTAGATGGACAGTCGCTTGGGATCCTGCCGGATGCACAGGTAGATCGCGATGTCCGGATCGCGATCGGTGAGCTGGCCGATGTGGCGGGCCAGTTCGTCGACGCGCTCCGGAAAGCCGGCTTCGCCGGTGCCGCGCAGCAGCCGGTCGAGCTGCCAGAGCGAGCGCTCCCAGATCGTGAACAGATTGAGCGGCCGCTGGTGCTCCTGCCGCTTGTCGGGGTCCGACGCGCGTCGGGCAGCCTCTCGTGCTTCTTCGGCATCGACGAAGGCACCGCGCTCGAGGATGGCCGACAACTGATCCGCACTGGCGATGATCCGCCCCTGCGCCAGCAGCAGCTTGCCCTGCTGATCGCGCACCCCCCAGGGCAACGGTTCGCCCACCTTCACGAGGCTGCTGACGAGCCTGAGCAGCTGCATGGACGGTCCCTCCTCATGCATCGGACGCACGCGTCCGATCACGGTCGAAGGCGTCCATTCCCTCCCCAGGTCGATCTGCGAGAGAAGTATCCGGCCGGCACCGGTCAAAGGCAAACGCAATCGCCTTGATCGGCGCCGTTCAGGCGCGGTCTCGCCACTCTGTCACGTTCAGCTCATCCAGGATCCGCTGCCGCAGCGTGCGGGCGAGCGCGCGACGATCGCCATGTCGGCTGTCGAGGGCGTCCAGCCACTGGACGCGGGCGACCATCCGCTGCGCGCTGACCACGGCCCAGACGGACTCGAGGAGGTTCGTGTCGCCGACATAGGCCGCCGCGGCACTGACCGGTTCCTGTTGGTCGCTGAAGCGCAGGGCCACCGCCTGGATCGGCGCCCCGGTCGAGATCGCCGCCTGCAGCAGGTTGGCGTGGAACGGCAGCAGGCCCTGGCCATCGGTGGTCGTACCTTCGGGGAAGACCGTCACGGTCTGGCCGTCCGAAAGCGACTGGGCCACCTGGTGCACCACGCGCATGCGCGTCGCGCTTGCGCTCGCGCTCGATGAACAGGGTGCCTGCGCAGGCGACGAGCCAGCCGATGAGCGGCCAACGGCGCACATCGGCCTTGGAGACGAAGCGCGACGGGTGGACCGCATTCAGGACCAGGATGTCCAGCCACGACACATGGTTGGCCACCACGAGCGTCGAGCCGCCGCGCGGCGCGCCCTCGCTCAGCAGTTCGATGCCGAGCAGGTGCAGCATGCGCTGCGACCACCAGGCCACTCGACGCCGACGGCCGGCCGCGTCGAGGAACGGGAAAACGACTGCGCAGATCGGCTGCGCCATGCAGCAGGTGCGCGACGGCACCGGCGAGCCGCCAGACGGCGACGAGCGTGCGCAAGCTCAGGATGCCTCGTAGGCCACGAGGCCCGACACCAGCGTGCACTTCACGCGGCCCGGCAGCTCGTGCCCGGCGAAGGGCGTGTGCTTGCCCTGGCTGCGCAGCGCGGACGGCGTCACGGTCCAGCGCTCGTCCGGATCGAACAGGCACAAGTCCGCCACGCCGCCTTCGACGAGCCGGCCGGCGCTGGAGCCGAGCGACCCCAGCGATTCGCCCAGCACCTTCACCGGTGCGCTCGTCAGGCGCGCCAGGGTTTCGAGCAGCGACAGGCCCGTCTGCTCGCCCCAATGCAGGGCGAGGCTCAGCAGGAGCTCCAGCCCCGTGGCCCCCGGCTCGGCCTCGGCAAACGGCAGCGTCTTCATGTCCTCGTCGACCGGCGTGTGGTCGCTCACGAGCGCATCGATCGTGCCGTCGGCGAGCCCGGCGCGGATGGCGTCGCGGTCGCGCTGCTGGCGCAAAGGCGGCGTCAGGCGCAGCGACGCGTCGAAGTAGCCGATGTCGACATCGCTCAGGTGCAGGTGGTTCACGCTCACATCGCAGGTCACCGGCAGCCGCTCGGCCTTGGCACGACGGACGAGCTCGATGCCGGCCGCGCTGCTGAGCCGGCACACGTGCACCCTCGCCTGCGTGTCGCGCACGAGATCGAAGATCGTGTGCAGCGCGATGGTCTCGGCGATGACCGGCACGCCGGTCAGCCCCATGCGCGTGGCCAGCGGCCCCTTGGCCGCCACGCCCGTGCCGAGCCACGCATCCTGCGGCCGCAGCCAGGTCGTGTAGCCGAAGGTCGACGCGTACTGCAAGGCGCGGTGCAGCACCAGCGTGTCCCTGACCGGCACCTCGGCCTGCGAGAAGCCGACGCAGCCGGCCTCGGTGAGCTCGGCCATCTCGGTGAGCACTTCGCCGCCGAGGCCGCGTGTGAGCGCGCCCAGCGGATAGACATGCGCCTGGTTCAGGTTGCGGGCCCGGAACTTGAGCATCTCCACCAGGCCGGGTTCGTCCAGTGGCGGATCGGTGTCGGGCAGGCACACCAGGCTCGTCACGCCGCCGGCCACGGCCGCCGCCATCTCGCTCTCGAGCATGCCCTCGTGCTCGTGGCCGGGTTCGCGCAGGCGCACGGCCAGGTCCACGAGGCCGGGTGCGACGACGAGGCCCGCGGCGTCGATTCTTCGCGCCGCGTGGAATGCCGTGCCCACCCGTCCGATCGAGACGATCCGGCCGGCGGCGATGGCCACGTCGGCCACTTCGTCGCGGCCGGTGGCCGGATCGACGACGCGGCCGTTCTGGATGAGGATCTTCATGTTGTCGAGGTCTTGCTCAGTTCTTCGTTCCGGTGAGGGTCGCAGCGGCTTCCGTGGCTCAGGCGATGTTGCCCGCGATGGTGGACATCACCGCCATGCGCACCGCGATGCCGAAGGTGACCTGCGGCAGGATCACGCTTTGCCGTCCGTCGGCCACGCTCGAGTCGATCTCGACGCCGCGGTTGATCGGGCCCGGGTGCATCACGATCGCATCGGGCCTGGCCAAGGCGAGCTTGGACTCGGTGAGTCCGTAGTTCTTGAAGAACTCGCCGGCGCTGGGCAGCATTGCGCCGCTCATGCGTTCGTTCTGAAGCCGCAACATGATGATGACGTCGGCGCCGCGGATGCCCTCGGCCATGTCGTGGCAGACCCGCACGCCCATCTCCTTGAGGTCGCCGGGCACCAGGGTCTTGGGGCCCACCGCGCGGACCTCGGCCACGCCCAGTGTCGTCAGCGCATGGATGTCCGAGCGGGCGACGCGCGAATGGACGATGTCGCCGACGATGGCCACGATCAGGTTGGTGAAGTCCTGCTTGTAATGACGGATCGTGTACATGTCGAGCAGGCCCTGCGTCGGATGCGCGTGGCGGCCGTCGCCCGCATTGACCACATGCACATGCGGCGCGCAATGCTGCGCGATCAGGTAGGGCGCGCCGCTCTCGCCGTGGCGCACGACGAACATGTCGGCGTGCATGGCCGACAGGTTGGCAATGGTGTCGAGCAGGCTCTCGCCCTTGGCGGTCGACGAGCGCGCGATGTCCAGGTTGATCACGTCGGCCGACAGTCGCTTGGCCGCGATCTCGAAGGTCGTGCGCGTACGGGTGCTGTTCTCGAAGAACAAATTGAACACGCTCTTGCCGCGCAGCAGCGGCACCTTCTTGACCTCGCGCTCGTTGACGCTGAGGAAAGTGCCCGCCGTGTCGAGGATCTGGTGGATGACCGCGCGCGGCAGCCCTTCGATGGACAGCAGGTGGACGAGCTCGCCGTGCTGGTTGAGCTGGGGATTTCGCAGCGGCAGCATCATTGGTCGCCCTGGATGTTGAAACTGAAGCGCCCGGACTCGTCGCGAGCGAGCGACAGGCGCTGCGATGCCGGCAGCGCGATGCGCGCAGCGGAGAAGCCGGCCTCGATGGGCAGTTCGCGCCCGCCGCGGTCCACGAGCACGGCCAGCCGCACGCTGGCCGGCCTGCCGAAGTCGAACAGCTCGTTGATGACCGCACGCGTCGTGCGGCCGGTGTAGAGCACATCGTCGATCAGCAGGATGTGGCGCCCTTCGACCTCGAACGGCAGCCGCGTCTGGCCTGCATCGGTGCTCAGGCCGCGCTTGTCGAAGTCGTCGCGGTGCAACGCGCTGGAGATGACGCCGCACTCGCCCTCGAGGCCGAGGTCACTCTGCAACCGCTCGGCCAGCCACGCGCCTCCCGACCAGATGCCCACCAGCGCGCCGTGCGGCGCCAGCAGCGAACGGGCGCCTGCGACGAGGTCCCGGTACAGCGCTTCGGCGTCGAGATGAAGGGTGCTCATTTGTGCCCCTCGGCCGACGGGTACGTCGGCCGATCCCCCGAGGGGATGCGGGCCGGCTTGGGAGCGGCCCGGCGCTCGGCCCGCAATGATTGCCCCTCGCCCGACGAGTACGTCGGCCGATCCCCCGTGGGGATGTGGCAGGTTGACACGGGATGTCTCATGGTGGTGCCCTGAGAAATTGCTCGAGGATGATGGCGGCCGACGCGGCGTCGACGTCGGCCGCCCCCGCCGCGCGTGCCTCGGTGGTCGAGTAGCGCTCGTCCACCTCGTGCACCGGCAGCCGGAAGCGGCCATGGAGCTGGCGTGCGAAGCGACGGGCGCGCGCGGTATTGTCGTGCGCGGTGCCGTCCGGATGAAACGGTACACCGACGACCAGGGCGTCGGGTTGCCATTCGGCGATCAGCAAGGCGATGGCATCGAACCGCGCATGCGAGGCTCGGCCACCGTGCGAAGCGGCGATGCCGTGCCCGTCAGGGTGTTGCCGGTGGCCACGCCGATACGCCGGGTGCCGAAATCGAATGCAAGAAAAGTGCGGGGGCTGGACATCGCGGCGAGGCGCGGCATTCACGCGTGCCCCGCCTCCTGGCTGAGCATGCGCGGGTCGATGCCCAGCAGTGACAGCGCACGGTCGTAGCGTTGCTCGACGGGCGTGTCGAAGATGATCTCGGGCGCGGCAGCCGACGTTGATCCAGCTGTTGCGCTATCTAGATCTTCGTCCTCGAGCTGCCCGGCGCCCGAGATCATCTCCGACACGACCGTGAAGCCGCGCTACGACCGTGCGCTGTCACTGTTAGGCCATCGACCCAGCCGCCGATGCTGAGCCAGGAGGCGGGGCACGCGTGAATGCCGCGCCTCGCCGCGATGTCTGGGCCCGCACTTTTCTTGCATTAAATTCGGCCGCCGGCGTATCGGCGTGGCCACCGGGGCTGGACGGGCACGGCATCGCCGCTTCGCACGGTGGCCGAGTCCGCGAATGCGCGGTTCGATGCCGTCGCCTTGCTGATCACCGAATGGCAACTCCGACGCCCTGGTCGTCCGTGTACCGTTTCATCCCGGACAGCACCGCGCACGACAATACAACGCGCGCCCGTCGATTCGCACGCCAGCTCCATGGCCGCTCCGGCTGCGGTGCACGAGGTGGCGGAGCAGCTACTCGACCACCGAGGGGGGCACGGCGGGGGCTGCCGACGGTCGACGCCGCGTGCGCCGCCCGGTCGTCCTCGAGCAATTTCTCAGGGCACCACCATGAGACATCCCGTGTCGACCTGCCACATCCCCACGGGGGATCGGCCGACGTACTCGTCGGGCGAGGGGCCGTCGTTGCGGGCCGAGCGCTGGGCCGCTCCCGAGCCGGCCCGCATCCCCTCGGGGGATCGGCCGACGTACTCGGAGGCGAGGGGCACAAAATAACACCTTCATCTCAACGGCCGAAGCGCTGTACCGGGACCTCGTCGCAGGCGCCCGTTCGCTAGCGGCGGCGCGGGCGGCTGGTGGGCATCTCGTCGGGCGGCGTGTGGCTGGCCGAACGGTTGCAGCTGACCTGGCCCTCGAGGACGAGCCGGCGTCGTCTCCAGCGGATGCATCGCGACGATTCGGCAAGCGCGGCCTGAGCACCGAGTCCGGGGCAGACCGGCTGCCGTTCGTGTCGAAGGGCGGCCACATCGTGCTGATCGACGATGTGCTCTACACCGGCCGCACGAACGTGGGTCCTCAACGAATTGTTCGATAGGCCGGCCGGCCAGCGTCTGAGGCTGGCCGTGCTCGTGGACCGCGGAGGGCGGAGTTGCCGTCGAGGCCGACTTCGCCGCTGCACGCGTGGCGCTGCCCGCATCGCAGCACCTGTCCTTCCGCTCGCAGCGACTCCGGCCATTTCAGTTTCCAGGTCAAGGGCGACCAATGATGCTGCCTCGAGAATCCGCAGCTCAACCAGAACGGCGAACTGATACACCTGCTGTCGATCGAGGGCTGCCGCGCGCGTCATCGACGCAAATTCTCGACACGGCGGGCACGTTCGTCAGCGTCAGCGACCGCGAGGTCAAGAAGGTCCCGCTGCTGCGCGGCAAAAGCGTCTTCAACCTGTTTTTCGAAAACAGCACCCGCACCCGCACCACCTTCGAGATCGCGGCCAAGCGACTGTCGGCCGATGTGATCAACCTCAATATCGCCCGCTCGTCCACCGCCAAGGGCGAGACCCTGCTCGACACCATCGCCAACCTGGGGGCCATGCACGCCGACATGTTCGTCGTGCGCCACGCCGAGAGCGGCGCGCCTTACTTGATCGCGCAGCACTGCGCGCCGCATGTGCATGTGATCAACGCCGGCGACGGCCGCCACGCGCACCCGACGCGGGCCTGCTCGACATGTACACGATCCGCCACTTACAAGCAGGACTTCACGAGCTGACGGTGGCGATCGTCGGCGACATCGTGCATTCGCGCGTGGCGCGCTCGACATCCACGCGCTGACCACGCTGGGCGTGCCGGAGGTCCGCGCGGTCGGCCCGAAGACGCTGGTGCCCGGCGACCTCGCAGATGGGCGTGCAGGTCTGTCACGACATGGCCGAGGGTATCCGCGGCGCCGATGTCATCATCATGCTGCGGCTGCAGAACGAACGCATGAGCGGCGCGCTGCTGCCGAGCGCCGGCGAGTTCTTCAAGAATTCGGCCTGACGCCGAGAAGCTCGCGCTCGCCAAGCCCGATGCGATCGTCATGCACCCGGGGCCGATCAACCGCGGCGTCGAAATCGACTCGACGTGGCCGACGGCGCGCAGAGCGTGATCCTGCCGCAGGTGACCTTCGGCATCGCCGTGCGCATGGCGGTGATGTCGCATCATCGCGGGGAACAACGCATGAGCCGACACGAGCCGCAACGAACCTCGCCGGGGGACGACCGGAGCACGGCCTCGATGCATGAAGATACTCATCAGAACGGCCGCGTCGTCGATCCGGCCAGCGGCCGCGACGAAGTCGCCGACGTCGCGATCGCGGCGGGGCGCATCGTCGCGATCGGCCGGGTGCCGGGCGACTTCCACGCCGACCGACATCGATGCCAGCGGACTCGTCGTCGCGCCGGGCCTCGTCGACCTGGCGGCGCGCCTGCGCGAACCCGGCCACGAGCACGAGGGCATGCTCGAGAGCGAGATGGCCGCGGCCGTCGCGGGCGGGGTGACCAGCCTGGTCTGCCCGCCCGACACCGATCCGCTGCTCGACGAGCCCGGCCTGGTGGAGATGCTCAAGTTCCGCGCCCGAAACCTGAACCGGCGCACGTGTACCCGCTCGGCGCGCTGACGCGCGGCCTCGACGGCGAGGTGCTGACGGAGATGGCCGAGCTGACCGAGGCCGGCTGCGTCGGCTTCTCGCAGGCCGAGGTCGCCGCTGCAAGGACACGCTGGTGCTGCTGCGCGCGCTGCAATACGCGGCGACCTTCGGCTACACCGTCTGGCTGCGCCCGCAGGACGCCTGGCTCGGCGACGGCGTCGCGGCCAAGGGGCCGCTGGCGACGCGGCTGGGCCTGTCGGCGTGCCGGTGATCGCCGAGACGATCGCGCTGCGACACGATCTTCGAGCTGGTGCGCGACACCGGCGCGCGCGTGCACCTGTGCCGCCTGTCGCAGCGCGGCGGGCGTCGAGCTCGTGCGCGCGCGCCAAGGCCGAGGGGCTGCCGGTGAGCTGCGATGTCAGCATCAACAACCTGCACCTGACCGATATCGACATCGGCTACTTCGACGCCGCGATGCGCCTGACGCCGCCGCTGCGCCAGCAGCGCGACCGCGACGCGATCCGCGCCGGCGCTGGCCGACGGCACCATCGACGCGCTGTGTCGCGACCACACGCCGGTCGAAGCGGACGCCAAGAACGCTGCCTTTCGCCGAAACCGAGCCGGGCGCCACCGGCCTCGAACTGCTGCTGCGGCCTGGCGCTGCAAGTGGGGCGCAGCAGCGGGCCGGTCGCTGCGCGCGACGCTGGCGGCCGTGACGAGCGCCCGGTGCGCCGTGCTGGGCAGTCGCTCGGGTCGCTCGGCTCGAGCGCGGGCCGCCTGTCGAGGCGGCGTGGCCGACTCTGTGCATCTTCGATCCGCGAGCGTGGCAGGTCGACGCCGGCGGCGCTGCGCAGCCAGGGCAAGCACACGCCGTTCGCGGGTATCGAGCTGGCGGGCCGCGTGTGCACGCTGGTGGCCGGCCACTCGCTTACGAGGCGCATCGTGAGTTGCACACGCTCGGCCTTCCGGCGGCTCTGGCGGCGCCTCGCTGACGCTGCGCATGGTGGGCCATCCGCACCGTATTCCCGCGCCTCGAAGCGGCGCAGCGCTGCAGCGGTCGGCTGGTGGTCCGCGCGCATGCTGCAGGTGCTCGGCATCGGACTGCGCGTCGCAGGGCACGCCGCCGCGCGGCCCGATGCTGCATCGTGGCCAACCACATGTCGTGGCTCGACATTCTGGCCATCAATGCGGTCGCGGCCGTCGCGCTTCGTCTCGAAGGCCGACGTGCGCCACTGGCCGTTGATCGGCTAGCTGTCGCGTGCGGCGGCTCGCTCTTCATCGAGCGCGAACGTCGGCGCGACGCGCATGCGGGTCGTTCACCAGATGGCCGAGGCGTTGCGAACGGCGAGATCGTCGCGATCTTTCCCGAAGGCACGACCAGCGACGGCAAGGGGCTGCTGCCGTTCCACGCCAACCTGCTGCAGGCGGCGATCTCGACCGGGACGCCGGTGCAGCCGGTGGCGCTGCGCTTCGCGACGCCACCGCCGTCGTGAGCCTTGCAGGAGCCTACGTCGGTGACACGACGCTCGCGCAGTCGATGTGGGCGACGGCCTGTGCCGAAGGTTTGGCCGTCAGCGTGAACGTGCTGCCGGCCGAAGGCACGCGCCACCTCGACCGCCGCGCGGCGCGGACCGAGAGCTGAACGTGCGAACGTCGACGCGCTGAACGTCGGCCGCCACCGATTGCTCTTGACCGCCGCGCGGCGGATATCCTGCGCGACACCCCGGTCGGCCCGCCTTCCCGTGGTCGGCGCGGGAGTCTCCTGGGAGCGTGTGGATGCAGTTGCTGAAACTCGTGCAAAGCCAGGTGCGCTCGGTGAGCCGCTGCCCTGGGGCGTGCGCGATGCGCAGGGGCAACTGCTGCTGGCGCAAGGGCACGTGGTCGCCAACCTCGACCAGCTCGAGGCGCTGCTCGAGCGGGGGGCCTTCGTCGACATCGAGGAGGTTCGCGCTGCCGCCCGGCGCGCCGAAGCCGAGGCGAACAAGCGGCCGCTCGGCCTGTTCGCGCTCTGGGAGCGCCTGCTGTGGCAACTCGACCGCGTGCTGCGCAGCGGCGGCGAAGAACCCGGGTTCGTGGACCGCCTCGACGAAGTCGTTCGCCACGTGATCACGCTCACCGACCGCGACGCGGACATCGCGATCTACCTCACGGTGCGGCAGGACCCCAAGCGGCTGACGATCTATGCGCTGGCCCACGCGGTGCACTGCGCGCTCGTCGCGCGCCTGATCGGTCGCGGCTCGCGTGGCCCGACGACCGGACCGCGACGTTGATGAAGGCGGCGCTGACGATGAACATCGCAACGCTGGACCTGCAGGGCCGCATGGCCGCCCAGGGCGTGCCTGCGACGGCGGCGCAGCTCGACCAGTATCCGGGCATCCGACGCAGGGGACGGCGATGTTGCAGGCCGCAGGCGTCACCGATGCCGACGTGGCTGGACGCGGTCGCTGCAAAACCACGAGAAGCCGGATGGCAGCGGTTACCCAAACGGACTGCACCGACCCGGTCGAACTGGCGCGCTGCTGCGCCACGTCGACGTGTTCATGGCCAAGATGGGTCCGCGTGCGATTCGGCGGCCCTCAATACGCAGCTTGCGGCAAGCAGTTGTTCCAGGAGGATGGGGGCGGGCCGATGTCGGCGGCGATCATCAAGGAAGTCGGCATCTTCCCGCCGGCGAGCTGGTGTGGCTGAAGTCCGGGGAGAAGGCGGTCGTGGTGCGTCGCAGCGCGAACGCCCGCATGCCGATGGCAGCGAGCATCACCGACCGCCAGGGCATGCCGACGGTCAACACCGTCGTGCGCGACACCGCGGCCCGAGTTCGCCATCGCATCCGCCGATGGCGACATGGCGGTGCTCGAAAGGTGCCGCCGGAGCGGCTCTACGGGCTGCCCGAGTAGGACGGTGCCGCCTCAGCCTTGCCCTGGCGGCGACCGCGGCGGCCGCCTTGGCCGCGGCTTCGGCATCGCCGAGGTAGTAGGAGCGCATCGGCTTGAGCGCGTCGTCGAGTTCGTAGACGAGCGGAATGCCGTTGGGAATGTTCAGGCCGACGATGTCGTCGTCGGAGATGCCGTCCAGGTACTTCACCAGCGCGCGAATGCTGTTGCCGTGCGCGGTGATCAGGACGCGCTTGCCGCTGCGGATGGCCGGCGCGAGGTCGCTCGTTCCAGTAGGGCAGCACGCGCGCCACCGTGTCCTTCAGGCATTCGGTCAGCGGCACTTCGCCCGCTCAGGTCGGCGTAGCGGGGATCGGCGCGTTCGCTGCGCGGATCGTCCGCGCCGAGCGCGGGCGGCGGCACGTCGTAGCTGCGGCGCCAGACCAGCACCTGCTGCGTCGCCGAACTTCTTGGCGGTGTCGGCCTTGTTCAGGCCTTGCAGCCCGCCGTAGTGGCGTTCGTTGAGGCGCCAGGACTTGATTTCGGGCAGCCAGGTCCGGTCCATCTGCTCGAGCGCATGCCACAGCGTCCAGATCGCGCGCTTGAGCACCGAGGTGTAGGTCACGTCGAAGTCATAGCCCTCGGCCTTGAGGAGCCGTCCGGCCTCGCGTGCCTGCTCGACCCCGGTGGGCGTGAGGGGGACATCCGTCCACCCGGTGAAACGGTTCTCGAGGTTCCAGGTGGATTCGCCGTGGCGGATGAGGACGAGCTTGTGCATGGCGGGGGGTCGGGGCAGTGGATTGGAGTCGGCACAGGGCCGATGCGGCGTCGAATTCTATAATTTGCAACTTTGCCGCTTTTCCCCTGATGCCATGGGCCTTCCGCAGTGAAATTCTTCATCGACAACTGGTACCTCTTCCTCGTGGCCATCGCGTCCGGCGGGCTGCTCCTGTGGCCGCTGATCCAGCGGGGCATGGGCGGGGGCGTCACTGCGTCCGAGGCGGTCACGCTCATCAACCGCGAAAAGGCCGTGCTGATCGACGTCAGCGAGCCGGCCGAGTACGCCGCCGCGCATGCCGCGGGCGCCCGCAACGTTCCCCTGGGCACGCTGGAGAAATCTGGCGATCTTCCGAAGAACAAGGCCTTGCCGATCGTGGTGTTGTGCGCGACCGGCGCGAGGGCCACGCGTGCGGTCGGTATGCTGCGCAAACTGGGATACGAGAACAGCCGCGCGCTGTCGGGTGGCCTCACGGCGTGGCGCGAGGCCAATCTGCCGGTCGACAAGTCCGCGGCGTGAGCGAAGGCAAACCGGACATGGCCCAAGTGAAGATGTACACCACGCAGGTGTGCCCTTATTGCATCCGTGCCAAGCAACTCCTGCAGCAGCGCGGGGTCGACCACATCGAGGAAGTCCGCGTCGACCTCGATCCGGTGCAGCGGCAGGCGATGATGCAGATCACCGGCCGCCGCACGGTACCGCAGATCTTCATCGGCGACACCCACGTGGGCGGTTGTGACGACCTCATCGACCTGGACCAGCGCGGAGGCCTCGCGCCGCTCCTCAACGGCAGTGCCTGACGCAGGCGCTGCCGGCATTCCGGCGCGCGGGGCTGGGGGATAATCTTCGATGCAGCCCGCACACTCCGCCCGCGGGCTTTCTTCTTTCGATTGCGAGACACCATGGCCGACGACAACCAGAACCCCGTCTTCAACATCCAGCGCGTCTATCTGAAGGATCTCTCGCTCGAGCAGCCGAACTCGCCGCAGATCCTGCTCGAGCAGACGCAGCCGCAGGTCGACATCAACCTCGCCCTGGCCGCCGAACCGGTCGCCGAAGGCATATACGAGGTCACGGTGACGGCCACCGTCACGACCAAGGTCAACGAGAAAACGCTCTTCCTGGTCGAAGCCAAGCAGGCAGGCATCTTCGAGATCCGGCACATCCCGGAAGACCAGCTCCAGCCGATCATCGGCATCGCCTGTCCCGGCATCGTCTACCCCTACCTGCGTGCCATCGTGTCCGACATCTGCACGCGCGCAGGATTCCCGCCGGTCATCCTGTCGGAAGTCAATTTCCAGGCCATGTACGAGGCCCAGCGCGCGCAAGCCCAGGGCAACGGCTCAGGGGCTGCGGCCAACGCGTGAGCTGACACGGCGACCCCGTGAAACTCACCGTCCTCGGCGCCGGGGCCTGGGGCACGGCGCTTGCCATCAGCGCTTGTGCCCGGCAGCCGACCTGCCTTTGGGCCCGCGACGCCGAACAGGCGCAGCGGCTGCGGGAAGAGCGCCGCAACGAGCGATACCTGCCGGGCATTGCCCTTGCCCGAGGCCCTGCAGGTGAGCGCCGATTTCGATGCCGCGCTGGAGCATGCGCGCGGCGGGCTCGTCGTGGTGGCCACGCCGATGTCGGGGCTGGGTGAAATGCTCAAGCGGCTGCCGCCTGGCGTCGGTGGCGTCATGTGGCTGTGCAAGGGCTTCCAGGAGGGCACGGGTTGGCTCGGGCATGAGGTCGCGCGCGTCGTTTGTCCGGGCGTGCGCATCGGAGTCCTCTCGGGGCCGAGCTTCGCGATCGAGGTCGCGCGCGGGCAGCCCACCGCGCTGGTGGCAGCGAGCGCGGACGCGACCTTGGGCGAGCAGGCGGTCGCGACACTGCACAGCGAGAACCTTCGCGTCTACACGTCGCGCGATCCTGTCGGTGTCGAGGTCGGCGGTGCGGTCAAGAACGTGCTGGCCATCGCCACCGGCATTGCCGACGGCATGGATCTTGGCCTGAACGCGCGCGCGGCGCTCATCACGCGCGGGCTCGCCGAGATGACCCGGCTGGGCGTGGCACTCGGGGCGCAAGCCGAGACCTTCACGGGGCTGAGCGGCCTGGGCGATCTCGTCCTCACCGCAACCGGCGACCTCTCCCGCAATCGCCGCGTGGGCATTCTTCTTGCGCGCGGAATTCCGCTGCCGCAGATCCTGCGCGAACTCGGCCACGTGGCCGAAGGCGTCTACAGTGCGCCACTCGTCCTGCGCCGAGCGCAAGCGCGCCAGGTGGACATGCCCATCACCCAGGCGGTCGTGGAGGTGATCGAGCATCGGCTCACGCCGCGCCAGGCGGTGGATCAACTCATGGGCCGGGAGGCGAGGCCCGAACATTGACCGACTGAAGAACATCACCATGCATCGACGCCATGTTCTCCATGCCGCGGCCGCAGGGGCCGCGGCTGCAGCCATCCCAAGCCTCGCGCAGGCATGGCCCGTTCGCCCCATCAAGCTGATCGTGCCGTTCCCGCCTGGCACGTCGCCCGATCTCATCGCGCGAACTGTCGGCGAACCGCTCGGCCAGGCGCTGGGGCAACCCATCGTGATCGAGAACCATGCAGGTGCCGGCGGCAACGTGGGCACGGGCGTGGCGGCGAAGGCGACGCCCGACGGCTACACCTTCCTGTTCACCATCCAGGGTCCGCTGGTCACGGCGCCCCTGCTGACGAAGTCGCTGCCCTACGATCCGCTGAAGGATCTCGCGCCCGTGAGCCTCGTGGCCACGTCGCCCAACGTGCTGGTGATCGATCCGAAGCTCGGTGCGGACACGCTGGCCGACTTTGTTCGCATCGCCAGGGCCCGACCCGGCCAGCTGAACTACGGCAGCGTCGGCGCGGGCAGTGCCTCGCATCTGGCGATGGAGCTGTTCAAGACCCGCGCGGGCATCGACCTCACGCACATTCCCTACCAGGGCTTCCCGCAGATCGTCAATGCGATCCTGGCCGGACAGGTGCAGGCTGCCTTCATGGTGCCCGGAATCGCGATGGGCCAGGTCCGCGCCGGCAAGCTGCGTGCGCTGGGCGTGACCACGCTCAACCGGACGGCATCGCTACCCGACATTCCGACGCTGGTCGAACAGGGATTCCCCGGCTTCGAGGCGATCTCGTGGCAAGCCGTGCTGGCACCGGCGGGCACGCCGCAGCCGATCATCGACAGGGTCTCCGCCGAGCTGGTGCGCATCGTCAAGAGCGCGGCCGTTCGCCAGAAGATGCTCGATGTGTACTTCAGCGCGGTCGGCACCGCGCCCGAAGGCCTGTCCAATCTGATGCGAACCGAGCGCGAGCGGTGGGCCAAGGTCATTCGCGCCGCAGGCGTGAAGCCGCAATGAGCTCGATCACACGGCGCCGTCGTAGCCGTTCTGACGCCAGGCTTCGAACACCGCGACGGCCACCGCATTGCTGAGGTTGAGGCTGCGCTGCGCCGGCTGCATCGGCAGGCGCAGACGTTGGTCGGCGGGAAGACTCTCGCGGATCGCCGACGGCAGGCCCGAGGTCTCCGAGCCGAACACGAGCCAGTCGCCAGGTCGCCACTCGACCTGCGAGAACCGCCGCTCGGCCCGCGTCGTGAAGGCGAACAGGCGCTCCGGCGCCGGTTGCTGCGAGGCGAGAAACGCGCCCCAGTCGGCGTGCCGCTGCACGCGCGCATATTCGTGGTAGTCGAGCCCCGCGCGCTGCAGCAGGCGATCCTCCATCGAGAAACCGAGCGGTTCGACCAGATGCAGTGTGCAGCCCGTGTTGGCGGCGAGCCGGATCACGTTGCCGGTGTTGGGAGGGATCTCCGGATGGACGAGGACGATGTGGAACATGGCTCACTCGTCGGGCGAGGGCGTGCGCGCGAACACCCACACGTTCACGCTGGCGGCGCCGGCCTCGCGCAGCGTACGTGCCAGCTCGGCCGCCGTGGCGCCGGTCGTCATCACGTCGTCGACGATCGTGACGGTGCGCCCGCGCAGTGCCGCAACGCATGCCGGGTCGACGGCGAATGCATCCTTCACGTTGCTGGCGCGACGCTCGATGCGCAGCGCCGATTGCTGTGGCGTGTGCCTCGTGCGCCGCAAGGCGTTCGGATCGGCGTCGCAGCGGAGTCGCCTTGCCAGGCGGCGCGCGATTTCCCACGCCTGGTTGAAGCCGCGCTGCCGCAGGCGCGCCGGGCTCAAGGGCACGGGCAGCAGCACGCCCGGCAAAGGCCGTCCCGCGGCCATCCAGGCGAGTTCGAGCCCGCCGGCAAGGCTCGGCGCCAGATCGAGCGCGCCATTGAATTTGAACTGCGCCACCAGACGATCCCACGGATGTGCGTAGTCGGTGGCACAGAGGGTGCTGTCCTGTGGCGGCGGCATCCGTAGGCAAATGCCGCAAGACGTCGCGCCGGCGGGGATACGAAGCCCGCAGCGCTTGCAGCGGTGCACGAGCGGCATGAATCGCTCGCGGCAGGGCGCACAGATGCGCGCGTGGTCCCAGCCGCGGCACACGGCGCATTGCGTGGGCAGCACGGGCATCCACCGTCTGGGCGGCAATCGGGGCAGCATGGGAAATCTTGAAAGGCAGTGCAAGGCGCGAAAGGCGGCCAATATACTGCCGCCCCATGCCCGATCATGACGCGACCCACGTCCCGCGGCTTGACGCCGCGGGGGTGCGCGCCGTGCTGCGCCGCCTTGAACACGCGAGCGAGCCCCCCTGGCTCCACCAGGAGGTCGCGCGGCGCATGGCCGAGCGGCTGGCGTTGATCCGGCTGCAACCCCAGCGCATCGTCGACTGGTGGTCGTTTCTCGGCGCCAGCGCGCCGTTGCTCGCCCGGACCTATCCGAAGGCGCAACGCGTCGCGGTGGAGCCCGATGAGACGCTGGCCGACCGAACACGGGATGCCTTGCGCCGCGCACGCTGGTCGCCACTGCGATTGTTCGGCTCTCAGCCGGAGGTCTTCACCGACGACGTGCAGGTTCCCGGCGGTGCGCAATTGGTGTGGGCCAACATGATGCTGCATGCCATCGACGACCCGCCCAGCGTGATCGCCCGCTGGCAGCGTGCGCTCGCGGCCGACGGTTTCGTCATGTTCTCGTGCCTCGGGCCCGGCACGCTGCGCGAACTGCGCGGCCTGTACGCTCGCCTCGGATGGGGGCCCGCCACCATCGATTTCGTCGACATGCACGACCTCGGCGACATGCTCGTCCACGCGGGCTTCGCGGATCCCGTGATGGACCAGGAGACGATTCGCCTGACCTGGCCTGACCCTCAGGCGGCCTTGCTCGAACTGCGCCGCTTGGGCGGCAACGTGGCACGTCAGCGTTTCGCCGGGTTGCGCACGCCGCGCTGGCGGATGCGACTGGAGCGCGAATTGCGAACACTCGTGGAGGGCGCAGATGGCCGGCTCGCGCTCAGCTTCGAGATCTCGTATGGTCACGCCTTCAAGGCCTTGCCCAAGGTCAAGGCGGGAGAGGCCACCACGGTGTCGCTGGACGAGATGCGCACGCTGGTGCGTTCGCGGCGTGGATCCAGCGGGTCGCCTCTTTGCGCTGCGCTAAACTCCCGCGGTTGACGGTGGAGTACCTGAACGCCCGACCGGCTTGACCGGAAGACGCAGGCAGGTGCTCGTGAACAGCGGCGCAGCAGCATGTCGGCAACCATCTCACCAGGGTCGGCTCGCGGGCCCGGTTCGATGGGCTTGTCCCCTTCGGCCCATGGGTTTCGCTTCGGCAATCCCGTCGGGGCGGCGGACGGGTGGTCCATGCAATGGCAGCTCAAGCGCAACTGTTCCTTGGCTCCACGTCAGCTGCTCGGCGTTTATGCGGGACTGTGCGCGCTGTCGCTCACCGTGGCCACGTTCTTCTGGTGGCAAGGTGCGTTCATGGTGATGCCATTCGCGTGGGTCGAGTTGCTGGCGCTGGGTGCCGCCGTGCTGGTGTATGCGCGGCATGCTGCCGACAGCGAGTCCATCGCCTTGCTCAACGGCTGCCTGACGGTCGAGCTCGCGTCGGGCGGTCGGCTGGAGCGCGTGCAGTTCCAGCCGGGATGGGTGAGGGTGGAGGCGCCTTCGGCCGACGGTTCGCTGATCGAGCTGTCGGGCCACGGGCGGCGCATCGCGGTGGGACGCTACGTGCGGCCCGAGCTGCGCGGCGCACTGGCGGAAGAATTGCGGGCGGCCTTGCGCCACTCGACGCTGGCTGGCGAATGCGCCGGCCAGTGAAACGGATCTTGAAACTGAAGTGACGACGATGAAGACGATGAAAGCACTTTGGAGACGGCTGGCGCAGTGGGGGTCGGCTGCGGGCGCACTGCTGGCCGCGCAGGCGGCCATGGCAGTGAACAACCTGCCCGGCGGCCCCGGCGTGAACGAGATCGACCTGCAAGGGCCGGTCACCGCCATCGCCAGCGAAGTGCGCTGGCTGCACTACTTCATGCTGATCATCTGTCTCGTCATTTTCATCGGCGTATTCAGCGTGATGTTCTATTCGATCGTCAAGCACCGGAAGTCCAAGGGCGCGAAGGCCGCCAACTTCCACGAGAGCACGACGGTCGAGATCATCTGGACGGTGGTGCCTTTCATCATCGTGATCTTCATGGCGCTGCCGGCGACCAAGGCCGTGGTGGCGATGAAAGACACGTCCGCCGCCGACATCACGATCAAGGCCACGGGCATCCAGTGGAAGTGGGGCTACGACTACCTCAAGGGCGAGGGCGAAGGCATCGGCTTCGTCTCCACGCTCGACTACACGCAACGCGAGCAGTCCAACGAAGGCAAGCCCAGCGGCGACGACTACCTGCTGAAAGTCGACAACCCGCTGGTCGTGCCGGTCAACAAGAAGATTCGGATCATCACGACGGCCAGCGACGTCATCCATTCCTTCTTCGTGCCGGCGTTCGGCATCAAGCAGGACGCCATTCCCGGATTCGTGCGCGACACGTGGTTCCGTGCCGAGAAGGTCGGGACGTACTACGGGCAATGCGCCGAGCTCTGCGGCAAGGAGCATGCGTACATGCCGATCCAGGTGAAGGTCGTGTCCGCCGAGGACTACTCCAAGTGGGTCGACGACAAGAAGAAGCTGGCTGCCGCCAAGGCCGACGACCCGAACAAGGTCTGGACGCTGCCTGACCTCGTCGCTCGCGGCGAGCAGGTCTACACCAACAACTGCCAGCAATGCCATCAGGCCAACGGCAAGGGTGGCGGCCCGGTCAAGCCGCTGGACGGCTCAGCGGTCGTGCGCGACGCCGACAAGAACAAGCAGCTGCACATCGTCCTGAACGGGACTGCCGCGGGCATGCCATCGTGGAAGGCCATGTCCGACACGCAGATCGCTGCCGTGGTCACCTTCACGAAGAACCACTGGTCGAACTCGACCGGGCAGATCGTCCAGCCCAAGGACGTCGCGGCCGCGCGCCAGCAGCAATGAATCGTCGACACGCAATTTCCAGGAACCGAACGCCATGAGTGCTGTACTCGACCATCACGGTGACCACGGTCACGATCACGCTCACGACCATCCTCACGGCTGGCGCCGCTGGCTGTACGCGACGAACCACAAGGACATCGGCACGATGTACCTGCTGTTCGCGTTCACGATGTTCATCATCGGCGGCACGCTCGCGCTGCTGATCCGCGCCGAACTGTTCGAGCCCGGACTGCAATTCGTGAATCCAGAGATGTTCAACCAGCTCACGACCATGCACGGCGTGATCATGGTGTTCGGCGCGATCATGCCGGCGTTCGTGGGCTTCGCGAACTGGATGATCCCGCTGCAGATCGGCGCGGCCGACATGGCCTTCGCGCGCATGAACAACCTGAGCTTCTGGTTGCTCATTCCGGCGGCCCTGATGATCGTCATCTCGTTCTTCATGCCCGGCGGCGCGCCGGCGGCCGGCTGGACGCTCTATGCGCCGCTCACGCTGCAGATGGGCCCGTCCATGGACATGGCCATCTTCGCGCTGCACATCATGGGCGCGAGCTCGATCATGGGATCGATCAACATCATCGTGACGGTCCTCAACATGCGCGCGCCCGGCATGACGCTCATGAAGATGCCGCTGTTCTGCTGGACCTGGCTGATCACCGCGTACCTGCTGATCGCCGTGATGCCCGTGCTTGCCGGCGCCATCACGATGACGCTGACCGACCGCCATTTCGGCACCAGCTTCTTCAACCCCGCCGGCGGCGGCGACCCGGTGATGTACCAGCACATCTTCTGGTTCTTCGGGCACCCCGAGGTCTACATCATGATCCTGCCGGCGTTCGGAATCATCAGCGCGATCATCCCGGCATTCGCCCGCAAGAAGCTGTTCGGCTACACGTCGATGGTCTATGCGACCGCCTCGATCGCGATTCTGTCGTTCATCGTGTGGGCGCACCACATGTTCACCACGGGCATGCCGGTGACGGGCCAGCTGTTCTTCATGTACGCGACCATGCTGATCGCGGTGCCCACCGGCGTGAAGATCTTCAACTGGGTCGCCACGATGTGGAAGGGCTCGATGACCTTCGAGACGCCCATGCTGTTCGCCGTGGGCTTCATCTTCGTGTTCACGATGGGCGGCTTCACCGGCCTCATCCTCGCGATGGCCCCCATCGACATCCAGCTACAGGACACGTATTACGTCGTCGCGCACTTCCACTACGTGCTGGTCGCGGGCTCGCTGTTCGCGCTGTTCGCAGGCACCTACTACTGGGGCCCGAAGTGGACGGGCGTCATGTACAACGAGACGCGCGGCAAGATCCATTTCTGGCTGTCGATCATCTTCTTCAACGTCACGTTCTTCCCGATGCACTTCCTCGGGCTGGCCGGCATGCCGCGTCGCTATGCCGACTACCCGATGCAGTTCACCGACTTCAACATGATTGCGTCTGTCGGTGCGTTCGGCTTCGGCCTGTCGCAGGTGTACTTCTTCTTCTTCGTGGTGCTGCCGATGATGCGAGGCAAGGGTGAGCCGGCCCCGCAGCATCCATGGGAAGGCGCCGAGGGCCTGGAATGGGAAGTGCCGTCGCCGGCGCCGTTCCACACCTTCGAGACCCCGCCGAAGTTGAATGCGACGGCCACCAAGGTGATCGCCTGAGCCAGTCCGGCCATGCAGCCAGATGTCGTCCATGACCCCCGAGAAGAAGAAGCAGAACCAGCGACTGGCGTGGATTCTTGCGTCGGTCGCGCTGGTGCTGTTCATCGGCTTCATCGCCAAAGCGGCATGGTTCGGAATCTGACGTTGCCATGACGGCGCCGAAAGTCCATCGCCCGTCCGCCTTGCGCAGCGACAACCTGCGCATGGTGGGCAAGCTCATCGTGATGGTCGGGCTGATGTTCGCCTTCGGCTATGCGCTCGTGCCGGTGTACCGGGCGGTCTGCAGCGCGCTCGGCGTGAATGTGCTGTCGCTGTCCGAGCAGGACGTGCCGGGCGCCGCCGCATCGTCGAACGTCAACACGCAGGTCGACCTGACGCGCACCGTGTCGGTCGAATTCGACGCCAATGCACGCGGCGTCTGGGAGTTCCATCCCGCCGTGCGCAGCCTGGACGTCCATCCCGGCGAAATGACCACGGTGATGTACGAATTCCGCAATTCTCAGCCGCGCACGATGAGCGCGCAGGCCATCGCCAGCTATGCGCCGAAGCAGGCCCAGCGCTATTTCCACAAGCTGGAGTGCTTCTGCTTCAACGAATACACGATGAAGGCGGGCGAGAGCAAGCAATGGCCGGTGGTGTTCGTCGTCGATCCGAAATTGCCGCGCGACGTCAAGACGATCACGCTGTCCTATACCTTCTTCGAGGTGGGGGGCAAGGTGCCTGCCGCGCCGCAGGCGTCGGCTGACCGAGCCCTGGAGCCGCAGTCATGACCGACGAGCATCCGCTCAAGGATGCGGTGCGCCGCAAGGGCTCGTTCCTGCAGACGATGCGTGCGGTGTTCTGGTCTTTCTTCGGCGTGCGCAAATCGTCGGACTACGAGAAGGACGTCGAGCACCTGAATCCGGTGCACGTGGTCATTGCAGGCATCATTGGCGCATTGATCTTCATCGGGCTGCTCATCGCGCTGGTGCACTGGGTGTTGTCCAGCGGAGTGGCAAGCTAGCGAACAACGAGGGAGCGGTGCTTTGGCATGCTGCGGCACCGCAGGCGAAACATTCAAGAGAAGTTCGGTATCCAGGAGAAAGACATGTCGGCAGCGACGCAACACGGGCACGCGCCCTACTACTTCGTCCCGGCGCCTTCGCGCTTCCCGGTGATGGCCGCCACGGGCCTGTTCTTCGTGATCTTCGGCGCGGGCCATTGGGTCAACGGCGACCATTGGGGCATGTACTCGGTGCTCTTCGGCCTGCTGTTCTGGGTCTACACGATGCAGGGCTGGTTCCGCCAGTCGATCAGCGAAAGCGAAGGTGGCCTCTACGGGCAGCGCGTCGACCTGTCGTACCGCTGGAGCATGAGCTGGTTCATCTTCTCCGAAGTGATGTTCTTCGGTGCCTTCTTCGGCGCGCTGTTCTGGTCGCGCCTCTACACCATCCCGACCCTGGGCAGCCTGCAGGACGCGATTCTCTGGCCCGACTTCAAGGCCATCTGGCCGAGCGTGGAAGCAGGCATCACGGGCTCGCCGGCCGGCACCGTGGAGCCTTTCACCACGATGGGCCCCTGGCCGATCCCCACCATCAACACCGCGTTGCTGTTGAGCTCGGGCGTGACGCTGACGATCGCTCACCATGCGCTCATCGCCGGCCGCCGCGCCAAGACGATCGGCTTCATGTGGCTCACGGTGCTGCTGGGCGTGACGTTCCTGTGCCTGCAGGGCTTCGAGTATTTCCATGCCTACCACGAACTCAACCTGAAGCTCAGTTCCGGCATCTACGGCTCGACCTTCTTCATGCTCACGGGCTTCCACGGCTTTCACGTGTTCGTGGGCATGCTGATGCTGGTCTTCATGACTCTGCGCGTGATGAAAGGTCATTTCACGCCGCAGCATCACTTCGGCTTCGAGGGTGCCGCCTGGTACTGGCACTTCGTGGACGTGGTCTGGCTTGGCCTGTACGTGGTCGTCTACTGGCTCTGAACCCACGGCGCAGTACGGCCTGTCAATCTCGAAACGCCGCCATGCCGCGGCGTTTTCCGCTTTCACGGTTCCGCGCGCCGCATGGTCCGCACGGGTGACCGCGGATTCAATGTCCTATGGGAACCCCGGACGGCCGGATCCATCCGAGCTTGTAGCTGATGAGAATGCACAGGAAAAGGGCCACGGAAATCGCCACGCGAACGGCCAGGGCCCGCATCATCGTCGGCTTCTTGGGACGGTCGTCGCTTTCGCGGCCACGCACCATCGCAACGCCTGCAAAGGCAAGGGCCCCGAGGATCCCCACGAACGCCAGGGCAATGAGTATCTTCATGCGAAACGATTATCCGCGCGAGGCTGGTCCTCACCGGGCTCAAAGCGGCCACCATGGGCGCTGAGGTGTTTCGCCGGCGCGCGGTGGCGGTCCTTTTCGCCACGGTGTTCGGGGCGCTCGTCACCGCGAGGCTGGGCTGGTGGCAGCTCGATCGCGCGTCGCAGAAGATCGCGCTGCAGGACGAGCTTCGCGCGCGTGCGGCCCTGCCCGTGCTGCCCGCATGGTCGCTCGCGCGTACCGATGCGCAGGCGCGGGACCAGGACTACCGGCGCATTCGCCTTCAGGGCCACTGGATGGCCGACGCGACGGTTTACCTCGACAACCGCCAGATGAACGGGCGCCCCGGTTTTTACGTGGTCACGCCGCTGAGGCTCGCGCCGTCCAACGAGGTCGTGCTCGTGCAGCGCGGATGGGCGCCGCGCAATTCGCAGGATCGAACCCGGCTGCCGCCGCTGGCGACGCCCGTGGGCCTCGTCACCGTCGAAGGTCATGTCGCGCCGCCACCGTCGAAGTTGTTCGACTTCGGCGGGGCGGCATCGGGGCCCATCCGTCAAAATCTCGACCTGGCGGCCTTCGGCCAGGAGATCGGAGTGCGGCTTGCACCCTTGTCGGTAGTGCAGGACCAAGCCTCCGAGCCCGACGACGGTCTGCGGCGCGAATGGCCGCATCCCGCGGTCGATGTCCAGAAGCACTACGGCTACGCTTTCCAGTGGTTTGCCATGTGCGTGTTGATGACAGGTTTGTATGTCTGGTTCCAACTCGTCCGTCCCCGCCTCCGGCGCCGCGCCTGAGCCGCTGAGCTTCACGGTGCATTCGATGCCCTTGCCCGGCGTCGATGACGTGGTGCGCCGCACGGCCGCAGGGCGTCTCAAGATGCTGCTCGTGCTGGCCGTCTGCGCCGCGCCGGTGATCGCCTCGTACCTCACCTATTTCGTCATCCGCCCGCAGTCGCGCAACAACTATGCGGAGATCATCTCGCCGACGCGGGTGATCCCGAGCGGTCTGCCGCTGTCCGCGCTCGACGGGCACGCTGTCCCGGCCGAGAGCCTGAAGGGCCAGTGGCTGCTCGTGGTCGTCGCCGATGCGGCATGCGACGCCGGCTGCGAAAGGCGGCTGTATCTGCAGCGCCAGTTGCGCGAGACGCTCGGCGCGGACAAGGACAGGCTGGACAAGGTCTGGCTGATCCCCGACGCCGGCACGCCACGGCCGGAAGTCATGGCCGCAATCTCCCAAGGTCTGCCGGCCACCGTGCTGCACGTGCCGCGCGAAGCCCTGTCGCAGTGGCTCGCACCGGCGGCCGGCCACCGGCTCGATGAACACTACTACATCGTCGACCCGATGGGACGCTGGATGATGCGTGCGCCCGTCGATCCCGATCCGGCTCGACTCAAGCGGGACATCGCACGCTTGCTGACGGCCTCCGCATCCTGGGACAAGGCAGGACGATGACGCCGGTGGCGCCCTACGACCTCGCCCCGGTGGTGCGCATGGCCCTGTTCGGCCTGACCATTGCCGCCTTGCCCTTGGGCTGGTGGTGGTGGCGGCACCGTGCGGCGGAGCCCACGGCGCGCCTGCATGCGCTGACCCTGTTGACGCTCTTCCTCACCTTCGATCTCGTCGTGTTCGGCGCTTTCACGCGGCTGACCGATTCGGGCCTCGGCTGCCCGGACTGGCCGGGCTGCTACGGCCATGCGAGTCCGTCGGGCGCCCACCGCGAGATCGGCGCGGCGCAATCGGCCATGCCCAGCGGTCCGGTCACGCATGGCAAGGCGTGGGTGGAAATGGTTCATCGTTACCTCGCCACCGGTGTGGGCGTCCTGATCACCGCGCTCGTCGTCGCCACATGGTTCGCGCGGCGTCGGGCAAAGCGCAGCCTTGCCGAGCGGCTCAGCGGGCCGGCGTGGTGGGCGACCGGGACCTTCGTCTGGGTGTGCCTGCAAGGCGCGTTCGGCGCCTGGACGGTGACCCTGAAGCTCTACCCCGCGGTCGTCACCGCGCATCTGCTGGGTGGAATCGGCCTGCTGATCCTGCTCGCCGCGCAAGCGCAGGCCTACGAGCCGCGCCCGCTGGAACTCAGCCGGGGCGTGCGTGCCGGCGCCTTGCTGCTCGCCGGGCTGTGCGTGGCGCAGATTGCGCTCGGCGGATGGGTCAGCACCAACTATGCCGTCCTCGCATGCTCCGATTTCCCGACCTGCCAGTCGTCCTGGTGGCCGCCGATGGACTTCGGTGATGCCTTCACTTTGCTGCGTCCCCTGGGCATGACCGCAGGCGGCGATCCGATTCCGTTCCAGGCCCTGACCGCAATCCATGTCGTCCATCGGCTCGGCGCGTTCGTCGTGCTCGCGGGCATCGCCCTGCTGGCGTGGCGATTGGCAGCCAGCGGCCGCGCGCCGCAGCGGCGCTGGGCCGCGGCCATCGGCGGCATGGCCGTGTGGCAGTTCGCCAGCGGACTCGGGAACGTCGTGCTCGGCTGGCCGATGGTCGCCGCACTCGCGCACACCGCCGGGGCAGCCGCACTGATCACCTTGCTGGTCGTGATGCTGAGCCGGGCGCGGCAGCATGAGGTGCGCGTTCTGCACGCACCGCGCGCGGCCGACGCGGCCACGTCGCCCACCTCGCACGCCGGCGCGAACATCTGCTGATCGATTCCATGTCAGACACCATCATCCATCCGGCCACTTTGCGATTTCCCTCGCGAGTGCGCCAGTTCTACGCGCTCACCAAGCCGCGCGTGGTGCAACTCATCGTCTTCTGCGCGGTCATCGGCATGCTGCTCGCAGTGCCTGGCCTGCCCGACTGGCGCACCGCGCTCGCCGCCACGGCCGGGATCTGGCTGGTGGCCGCGGCGGCGGCGGCCTTCAATTGCCTGGTCGAACAGCGCATCGACGCCAAGATGGCGCGCACCGCCTGGCGCCCCACCGCCAAGGGACAGTTGACGAACACTCAGACCCTCGCGTTCTCGAGCGTGCTGTGCCTGGCAGGCAGCGCGCTGCTGTACCTGCTGGTCAACCCGCTCACGATGTGGCTCACCTTCGCCACCTTCGTCGGCTACGCGGTCGTCTACACGCTCGTGCTCAAGCCGCTGACACCCCAGAACATCGTCATCGGCGGAGCCTCGGGTGCCATGCCGCCGGTTCTCGGCTGGGCAGCGATCCGTGGCGACGTCGGCCACGAGGCGCTCATTCTCTGCCTCATCATCTTCCTGTGGACACCGCCGCACTTCTGGGCGCTCGCGCTGTACCGCGCCGAGGACTATCGAAAGTCCGGCCTGCCGATGCTGCCCGTGACGCACGGCAACGAGTTCACCAGGCTGCACGTGCTGCTCTACACGCTGGTCCTGTTCGCCGGCACCTTGCTGCCGTTCATCGCCGGCATGAGCGGAGCGATCTATCTTGTGTCGGCGTTGGCACTCGGCGGCACGTTCGTGGTCTATGCCTGGAGGCTTTGGCGGCGATACTCCGATGCATTGGCGCGCAAGACCTTCATGTTCTCCATCATCTACCTGTCGTTGCTGTTCGCGGCATTGCTGGTAGACCACTACCTGAGCCCGCTGCTATGAGGATTCGACTTGCCCTTACCCACCTGACCCACCTGACCGCCGTCGCCGCCTTGTCGCTTGCACTTTCCGGCTGCAGCAAGCTGGGATTCGCAACCGGCGACGGTCATCCTGCGTTCAAAGGGGTCGACGTGACCGGCGCCGACTACCACTACGCATTGCCCGATGCGACGGGCAAGATGCGCACGCCCGCCGATTTCAAGGGCAAGGTGACCGCGGTCTTCTTCGGCTATACCCAGTGCCCCGACGTCTGTCCGACAGAACTGGCCGAACTCTCGCAGATCAAGAAATCCCTCGGCAAGGACAGCGAGCGATTCCAGACGGTCTTCATCACGGTCGACCCGGAACGCGACACGCCCGAGGTCTTGAAAGCCTATGTCGGCGGGTTCGACCCCGAATTCGTCGCGCTCAGGGGCTCGCTGGACGAAACCAAGGCTGCCGCCAACAGCTTCAAGGTGTTCTTCGCCAAGGCGCCGGGCCGCACACCGGGCAGCTACACCATGGACCACAGCGCGGGCACTTATCTGTTCGATGCGCAGGGCAGAGTGCGCCTGTACGAGCGCTACGGCGGAGACCCGAAGGACATCAACACCGACGTGAAGACGCTGCTCGAAGCCGGCTGACGCGGATTGCCGCCGGCAAGCCGGGCTTCAGCCATGAAGAAAGCGGCCCGACGGGGCCGCTTTCTTGGCATTGGAGCCGGTACCGCGTTCAGGCCGCGTCGGAGACGAGAGCCTTGCGCATCTTCTTCATCGCGGCGACCTCGATCTGCCGGATGCGCTCCGCGCTCACGCCGTATTCGCCCGCGAGTTGGTGGAGCGTCATGCCACCGCTGCTGTCGTCGTTCACCTTCAGCCAGCGTTCCTCGACGATGCGGCGGCTGCGCGCATCGAGCGCCTCGAGCGCGCGGTGGATGCCATCACCCGCGAGCCGGTCGCGCCGCCGGCCTTCGAGTACCCGTGTCGGCTCGCTGCTTTCGTCGGCGAGGTAGGCGATCGGCGCGAAGCTCTCTTCGCTGTCATCGACCTGCGGCTCCAGTGCGATGTCGCCGCCCGACAGGCGGGTTTCCATCTCGAGCACTTCTTCGCGCTTGACATTGAGCTCGCGGGCCAGTGTGTCGACCTCGGCCTGCGTGAGCGTGCTCCGGTGCGTGTCGATGTCGGTTGCTTCTTCCTTCAGGTTCTGCTTCATCGAGCGCAGGTTGAAGAACAGCTTGCGCTGTGCCTTCGTGGTGGCCACCTTGACCATGCGCCAGTTCTTCAGGATGTACTCGTGGATCTCGGCCTTGATCCAGTGCATGGCATAGCTGACGAGCCGAACGCCGTGGTCCGGATCGAAGCGCTTGACTGCCTTCATCAGGCCCACATTGCCTTCCTGGATGAGATCGCCATGCGGCAAGCCGTAGCCGAGGTACTGGCGCGAGATCGAGACGACCAGCCGCAGATGCGACATCACGAGTTGTCCGGCGGCGTGCAGGTCGCCGCTTTCGCGCAGACGTTGGGCCAGGGAACGTTCTTCTTCCGGACTCAGCATCGGAAGTCGATTGACGGCCGAAATGTAGGCGTCGAGGTTTCCCAGCGAGGGCACCACCGCCCACGGGTCGCGGACGGCCAAAGCAGAGGAGGGGGTAGTCGCGTTCATGTCATCCATAGAGCCCGGCAAGACGCCGAGGTTCCACAAATATTAGCACTCAATACGGCGGAGTGCTAAGACCGGTCAAGTGGCAATTAAGTAAGTGAACACTATGTGCTAATCGCCCGTCGTGGCGAGGTCTTCCAAGAAGGAGGAATCTGCCCAAGAGCATCAGTTTCCTCGGAACTTTTCCGCACTCGGAAGTGACTCGGGGCCCGATACCGCAGCCGGCGCGGATCGGCGCCCTTTGCGCCAGCCGCGCAGGCGTCATCCGGCGGCATTGCTCCGCGATGGGCGACTGGGAGCCGCGCCCGGTGCCAGCTTGGCGAGGCGCCTGCCGGGCTGGCCGGCGGCCAGCTTGAGCAGCAACTCGATGAGGAGCAGGCGTTCTGCTTCCGAGAGCACCGAAAGCGTCTCGCGCTCCATCGTCGCGGCGATCGTCTCGGCGCGTTGCACGAGCTTGCGACCGGCGGCGGTCAGGTGGATGAGCTGGGCACGGCGATCCTCGGTGCTGCGAACACGCTCCACCCAGCCACGCTCGACCATCTTGTCCAGGGTGATCGCCATGTTGGGCGCGGAGACGTCCAGGGCGCGTCCGAGCTGCTTCTGGTTGACCCGCGCGTTCGACGCCACGAGCACGAGGATCGAGAACTCCGTGGTCTTCAACGCGAGCGGCGCCATGTGCTTCAGGAACGCCTTGCGCAACTCGATGGCGGCTCGGCTCGCCGCATAGCCGGCCAGATGCGTGAGGCGGGACTGGTCCAGATCGCCGCCCGCGGCGGATTCGCCCAGTGCGGCGACTGTCGGTGCGAGGCGCGCGGAGGTCATGGCGGACGGCGCGAGGATTCAGGCCGGTTGCGCGCTGCGGGCGGTGCCCAGATAGGTCGCGACCACGCGCGGGTCCCGGGCGAGCTCGTCGGCCGGCCCCTGCAGCGCGATCTGCCCCATCTCGAGCACGTAGCCGTGGTCGGCCACTTCCAGCGCAGCACGCGCATTCTGCTCGACCAGGAGGATGGTCACGCCGGTGCGGCGCAATTGCGCGATGGTGTCGAAGATGCTGCGCACGACCAGAGGCGCCAGTCCCAGGCTCGGCTCATCGAGCATCAGCAGCGAGGGCTTTCCCATGAGGGCCCGGCCGACGGCCAGCATCTGCCGTTCTCCGCCCGACAGCGTGCCCGCCAGCTGGCTGCGTCGCTCGGCCAGGCGCGGGAACAGGGCGTACACCTCGTCCAGGGCGGCATCGGCTTCGCGGCGGGTCGGCCTCAACCGGTAGGCGCCCAGGCGCAGGTTGTCTTCCACCGGCATGGTGGCGAACAGCGCGCGGGTCTCGGGCACCAGTGCCATGCCTTGCGCGACGCGCTCCTCCAGTGACCAGCGTCCGATGGGCCGGCCCGCGAACCGGATCTCGCCGCGCCCGTCGAGCACGCCCATCAGCGCATTCAAGCAGCGTGGACTTGCCCGCCCCGTTGGGCCCGATGACCGTCACGACGCTGCCGGCCGCGGCCTGCAGGTTCAGCCCGTGCAGCACCTCCGCCCGGCCGTAGCCTGCATGGAGATCGCGCACCTCGAGAAGGAGTTCGCCGGCCATCGTCAATGCTCCGTGCCCAGGTAGGCCGCCCGCACGGCCGGGCTGGCCTGCACTTCCTCGGGCGTGCCCTCGATCAGCCGCGTGCCGAACTCCATTACCACGATGCGGTCGGTGATGCCCATCACCAGGTCCATGTCGTGTTCCACCAGGAGAATGCTCAGGCCCTCGCTGCGCAACTGCCGCAGGACGGCGGCCAGCCCCTGCTTCTCGTGGTGCCGCAGGCCCGCGGCGGGCTCGTCGAGCATGAGCAGCAGCGGGTCGGCACTGAGTGCGCGGGCGATTTCCATCAGGCGCTGCGGGCCCAGCGCCAGATTGCCCGCGAGCTCGTGCATCTGTCCGGCCATGCCGATGCGCTCGAGCTGGCGCGCGGCCTCGTGCAGCAGGCGGCGCTCCTCATCGCGATCGAGCCGCAGCATCGCGGCGGTGATGCCGTGCCTGCCGCGCAGGTGCGCACCGAGCGCGACGTTCTCCAGCACCGTCATGCCCGGGATCATCTTGACGTGCTGGAAGGTGCGGGCCACGCCGCGGCGCGCGATCTCCCGCGAGGGGTGGCCGTCCACGCGCACGCCGCACAGCCGGATCTCGCCGGCCGTGGCCGGCAGCACGCCGGTCACGAGATTGAACGTGGTCGACTTGCCGGCGCCGTTCGGCCCGATGAGCCCGACGATCTCGCCGGCGCGCACCTGGAAGCTCACGTCGTTCACCGCGACCAGGCCGCCGAAGGTCTTGCGCACGGCCTGCACGTCCAGCACGAGTTCGCCGTGCGGCGGCCGGGCGCGCTGCGGCAGCGGCGGCGCGTCGGAGAACTCGATGCGGCGCCGCGGGCGCGGCAGTTTCGATTCGACGAATGCCCACAAGCCGTCGCGGGCGTATTGCAGCATGATGATCAGCAGCAGGCCGAAGACGATGATCTCGTAGCTGCCGCTGCTGCCGAGCAGGCGCGGCAGCCACACCTGCAGCTGGTCCTCGAGCAGCTTGACCGCGCCGGCGCCGACGATCGCCCCGAACACATGCCCGACGCCGCCAATGACGGCCATGAAGAGGTACTCGATGCCCATGCGCAGGCCGAAGGGCGAAGGGTTCACGGTGCGCTGGAAATGTGCAAACAGCCAACCCGAGACGCTGGCGAGCAAGGCGGCCAGCACGAACACCGCCACCTTCAGCCGGAAGGTGTCCACGCCCATCGCTTCGGCCATGGTCGTGCCGCCCTTCACTGCACGCAGCGCGCGGCCCATGCGCGAGTCCAGCAAGTGGGTGACCGACACGCCGGCCAGCACGACCAGGATCCACAGCACGTAGAAGTACCCGCGCCCGCCATTCAGCGTGAGCCCGAACAGGTGCAGCGGCGGCACGCCGAGCAGACCGTCGTACTTGCCGAGCGCATCGAGATTGCCGAGCAGGTAGTACAGGCTCAGGCCCCAGGCGATGGTGGCCAGCGGAAGGTAGTGGCCCGACATGCGCAGCGTGATCCAGCCCAGCACCAGCGCGATGAGCGCCGTCAGGGCCAGGCCCACCCACACGGTGAGCCAGGGCGACATGCCGTAGGTCAGCGTGAGGTAGGCCGCCGTGTAGGCGCCGATGCCCACGAACGCGGCCTGCCCGAACGACGTGAGCCCGGCCACGCCGGTCAGCAGCACCAGGCCGATGACCACCAGCGAATACAGGCCGATGTAGTTCGCCTGCGTGACCCAGAAGTCGGGCACGGGCAGCAACGGAAACAGCGCCAGCGCGATGACGCCGGCGACGAGCAGCACCGTGCGGGAGCGGCCTTGCATGCTCACTCCTCCTCGTCGTGCTGGCCGTGCAGGAACGAGCGCCATAGCAGCACCGGAATGATCAAGGTGAAGACGATCACCTCCTTGAACGGGCTCGCCCAGAAGGAGCCGAAGCTCTCGAGCAGGCCCACGAAAATCGCACCCAGGGCCGCGGCCGGATAGCTGGCCAGGCCGCCGAAGATGGCGGCCACGAAGCCCTTGAGCCCGATCAGGAAGCCCGAGTCGTAGAACATGGTCGTGAGCGGTCCGATCAGCAGGCCCGACAGCGCGCCCATGAACGCCGCCAGCGCGAAGCTGAGCCGCCCGGCAGCACTCGTGGAAATCCCCATCAGCCGCGCGCCGAGCCGGTTCACGGCCGTCGCGCGCAAGGCCTTGCCGCGCAGCGTGCGGCTGAAGAAGAGCGCGAGCGCGATCATCAGCGCGATGGTCGCCAGGAAGATGATCAGCGCCTGTCCCGACACGGACAAGGCGCCGATCGACCAGCGCGCGTCCCAGAAGCTGGGGTTGCGGAAGCCCTCGGCGCCGAAGAAGACCAGGCCGAGCCCGGTGAGCATGAAATGCACGCCGATCGAGACGATCAGCAGCACCAGGACCGACGCGTCGGCGAGCTTCTCGTACGCGAGCCGGTAGACGAGCGGCCCCATCGGCGTGACGATGGCCAGCGTGAGCAGGCTCTGCAGCACCAGTGGCCACTGCCGGGGCGCGGCCCACACGGCGAGCAGCGACACGACGACGGGCACGGCCAGTTCACCGGCGGCGCGCTTGAGCGCCGTGGCCGTGCCGGCGCCGCGGCGCAGCGCTCCCACGGCCGCCTGCGCGGCCGCCAGCAGCGACATCGCCAGCAGCAGCCACACGCTGCCCGGCACGCGTCCGGTCTGCAGCATTGCCAGCGTGAGCGCGCCGTAGGCGACGAATTCACCCTGGGGGATGAAGATCACCCGCGTGACGGCGAACACCAGCACCAGCGCCAGCGCCAGCAGGGCATAGATGGCGCCGTTGGTGGCGCCGTCCAGCATCAGGATGCTGGCGATGGAGAAGTCCATGGTGAACGCGCGCCGCTGCGAAGGCCTACTCGACCTTCCAGTCCTGGTTGACGACCTTGAGCATCACGCCGGTCTCGTTGGTGTAGCCCCAGTGGTCGGTCGGTGTCCAGTTCATCACGCCGTGCGACAGCACCGTGCGGCCCATGTTCTCGATGCCGTCGCGCAGCGCGGCGCGGAACTCGGGCGTGCCGGGCTTGGCCTTCTTCAGCGCCACCGGAAGCACCTTCTCCATCACGATCAGCGCGTCGTAGGCGTGGCCGGCAAACTGGTTGCGCGAGCCCGCGCCGTACGCCTTCTCGTAGCCCTGCACGAAGTCGATCGCGATCTTCTTCGACGGATGGCTCTCGGGCAACTGTTCCGCGATCACGGCCGGCCCCGACACGACATAGGTGCCTTCCACGTCCTTGCCGCCCACGCGCATGAGGTCGCGCGTGGCGGCCGCGTGCGTCTGGTAGACCTTGCCCTTGAAGCCGCGCTCGACCACCGCCATCTCCGGCATGGCCGCACCGCTGCCCGAGGCGACGATGAGCATCGCATCCGGATGCGCGGCGACCAACTTGAGCGCCTGTGCGGTCACGCTGGTGTCGGCACGCGCGAAGCGTTCAGCCGCAATGACCTTGATCCCTTCCTTCTCGCCCGCGGCCGTGAAGTCCTTGAGCCACCCTTCGCCGTAGGCATCGGTGTAGCCGAGGAAGCCCACCGTCTTCACGCCGTGGGCCTTCATGTGCTCGACCATGGCGTGAGCCATGACCGCGTTCGACTGCGGCAGCCGGAAGGTCCAGTGGTCCTTGCCCGGGGGCAGCCCGGCAGGCGAAAAGGCCAGTTGCACCGTCTGGCCTTCGGCGGCGACGCCGGCCATCGCGATGGCCACCGGCGTCGCGGCCGAGCCCATGATGATGTCGGCCTTGTCCTCGGTGATGAAGCGCTTGGCGTTGCGCGCGCCGTTGGTCGGGTCGGTCGCGTCGTCGAGGATGATGAGGTTGATCTTCTCGCCGGCCACCATCTTGGGCCACAGCGCGAACTCGTTCTTCATCGGGATGCCCAGCCCCGAGGCGGGACCGGTGAGCGGCAGGCTCACGCCGATGGTCACGTCCGCTTGCGCGGTGCTGGCGATCACGGCGACGGCGGCCGCGAGCAGGGTCTTCAATGCATGCATCGTCTTGTCTCCAGGGGAGGGGATGAAGGTGTGTGGCGGCTCTTGGCGGCCGCTGCATCTGTCTTGGTTCAGAAGGACGGAACGGACCCTAGCTGCACAGGGCACGAATGTCCTCGGGGACGGGGATCGCGCGCAGGCGGTCCGGGTTGTCGGGGTCGCGACGCACGAACACGCGCGTCTCGCGTCCTTCGCAGACCAGTTCGTCGCCGCGCATCACGCGGTGCACCTGCACGAACACCTTCTCGCGCCATTCTTCCACGTGGGTGGAGATCGCGATCGTTTCGCCGTAGGTGACCGATTTGAGGAACTTGGTGTGGATCTCGAGCAAAGGCGTGCCCACGATGCCGCGCGACTTGACCAGCTCGCGCCACGGCGGCACGCCGCTCTGCATGAAGAACGCCAGCGAGGCGGCGTCCATCCAGCGCGAGAAGTTCGGAAAGAAGACGATGCCCGCCGGGTCGCAGTCGCCGAAATGCACTTCGACGGTATGGACGGTGGTGCGCGGCATCGTGCTCACCTCGGGGCCATGCGCAGTGCGCCGTCGAGCCGGATGACTTCCCCGTTGAGCGACAGGTTCTCGACGATGGACGCCGCGAGCAGCGCGAACTCCTCGGGCTTGCCCAAGCGCTTGGGGAAAGGGATGCTCGCCGCGAGCGAATCCTGGATCGCCTGCGGCAACTCGGCCAGCAGCGGCGTGAGGAACAGCCCCGGCGCGATCGTGCACACCCGCACGCCGAACTGGGCCAGGTCGCGCGCCAGCGGCAGCGTCATCGCCGCGACGCCGCCCTTGGAGGCCGAATAGGCCTCTTGCCCGACCTGCCCGTCGAATGCGGCCACCGACGCGGTGCACACGACCACGCCGCGCTCGCCGTCGGCCAGCGGCTCGAGCTTGATCATCTCGGCCGCGGCCAGTCGCGTGACGTTGTAGGTGCCCACGAGATTGACCTCGATCACGCGCTTGAAGTCCTCCAGCGGCGCCGGCGCGCCGTCCTTGCCGACGATGCGCTTGGCCGTGCCGATGCCCGCGATGTTCATGAGGATGCGGGCGGCGCCATGCGCGGCGCTCGCGGCCGCCAGGGCTTTCGTGACCTCGTCGGCCGAGGTGATGTCGCAGGCGAGCCCGATCCCGCCGATCTCGGCAGCCAGCGCGCGGGCGCCGTCGCCATTGCGGTCGAGCACCGCCACCTTCGCGCCGCGGCGCGTCAGTTCGCGCGCGGTCGCCGCGCCAAGTCCCGATGCCCCGCCGGTCACGACGGCGGCTTGTCCTTGCATGTCCATTCAGACCTCCGTGTTCTCGACCAGCAGCGCCATGCCCTGTCCGCCGCCCACGCAGGCCGAGGAAACACCCCAGCGCAGCTTGCGGCGCTTGAGTTCGCGCGCCAGGGTGAGCGTCAGGCGCAGCCCCGTGGCGCCCAGCGGATGGCCGATGGCGATGGCGCCGCCGTTGACGTTGAGCTTGTCGCGCGCAAGTCCGAGCTCGCGCTCCACCGCCACGATCTGCGCACCCTGTGCCTCGTTGATCTCGAACAGGCCGATGTCCGATATCTGCAGGCCCGCGCGGTCGAGCAGGGCGCGGATCGCCGGCGCCGGGCCGATGCCCATGATCTCGGGCGGCACGCCCACCGCCGAGGCCGCGGCCAGTCGCGCAAGAGGCGCGGCCTTGCGCGAGCGCGCCACGGCGCCGCCGGCCACCACCATGCCCACCGCGCCGTCGACCAGGGCCGCGCTGTTGCCGGCCGTCTGCACCCCGCCGGCATACACCGGCCGCAACTTGGCCAGCGCCTCGAGCGGCGACGGGCGGATGTGGTTGTCCAGATTCACCTCGCCGACCTTGCGCGGCAACTCGATCCCGCGCGGCTCGTAGCCCGACAGTTCGAACACCTCGTTCGTGACGGTGCAAATCTCGCCCGCGAGGTGGCCGCTTTCCTGCGCGGCGACGGCGCGCGCGAAGCTCGCGGCCGCGTACTCGTCGACCGACGCGCGCGTGATGCCATATTTCTTCGCGAGGTTCTCGGCAGTCTGGATCATCGAGACCTTGGCCGCAGGGTCGTCCAGCGCTTCCCACAGGAAGTCCTTGAACTCGACCGGCGCGCCCAGCTTGAACCCGCTGCGGTGCGTGTACGCCGCGATCGGGTTGCGCGTCATGGATTCGGTGCCCACGCACAGCGCCGTCGACGCGTAGCCGCGCTCGATCTGGTCGCCGGCCTGGCGCAGCAGCTCGAAGCCGGTGCCGCAGATGCGCTGCACGTTGATGGCCGGCACTTCCAGCGGCACGCCCGAATACAGGCCGATGTGGCGCGGCAGCATGTAGGCATCGAAGCTCGCCTGGGCCATGTTGCCGGTGATGACGGAATCGACATCGCCGCCGTCCACGCCCGCGCGGCGCAGCGCCTCGCGGCCGGCCTTGATGCCCATGTCGATCGGCGACAGGGCGCCGAACAGGCCGTTGTAGTCGACGAAGGGCGTGCGGATGCCGTCGAGCAGCCACACGTCGGAGAAAAGCGCACTGAAGGATTTCATCGCGATGCCTCGTGTTTCAGGTTCGGGGGGCGACGACCATCACGCCATCGCCGCCCGCATACAGATGCTCGACCAGCACCTCGCGGTGCATCAGCACGGCGCGCTGGTTGATCGATCCCTTGTCGGTGACTTCGCCGCGGTCGATGTTCGGCGGGTCGACCATGATCAGCGCGCGCGCGGGCCGGGTGGCGCTGCCGGTGCCCGCGGCATGCAGTTGCGACAGCAGCGCGCGAAAGAAATCCTGCACCGCCGGCGCGGCCAGCACGTCGACCGTCGGCTGCGATGCGCCCATGCCCGCGAGCTGCCGGCAGGCGTCGAGCCTCGGGAAGATCATCAGGCCGATCTCGTTGCGGTTCAGGCCGGCGATGACGACGTCGAGCACATAGGGGTCGCCCATCGCGATCACCTTGGCGCGCAAGGGGCCCACCGACACGAAGGTGCCGGTGGCGAGCTTGAAGTCCTCGGCAATGCGGCCGTCGAAGGCGAAGCCGCGCTGCAGGTCGGCCGGATCGATCAGCCGCACGGCGTCGCCGCTGCAGTAGAAGCCCTCGGCGTCGAAGCTCTCCGCCGTCTGCTCGTCGGCGCGCCAGTAGCCCGGCGTGACATTCGGCCCGCGGTAGCGCACCTCGGTCTTGCCGGCCATCGGTACCAGCTTCATCTCCAGCCCCGGTGCGGGCAGGCCGATGTGACCGGAGCGCACCTCGTCCTGGTTGGCGCAGATGGCGAACGGCGCGGTTTCGGTCATGCCGAGGCCGGTGAGCATGCGGATGCGCTCGCCCACCGTCTGCGCGGCCACGCGCTCGAGCTTGTCCCACACCGGCTGCGAGAGACCGGCGCCGGAGAAGAAGAACATCTTCACGCGCGAGAGAAGCGTGTCGCGAAGCTGGGCATCTTCCTCCAGCGCGTTGGCGATTTCCTCGAAGCCCTTGGGCACGTTGAAGTAGACCGTGGGCGCGATCTCGCGCAGGTTGCGCAAAGTCTCGCCGATCAGCGCGGGCGTGGGCTTGCCTTCGTCGATGTACAGCGTGCCGCCGTTGTAGAGCACCAGGCCCACGTTGTGGCTGCCGCCGAAGACATGGTTCCATGGCAGCCAGTCCACCAGCACGGGCGGCGTCTCGCCGAAGCCCGGGAAGCACTGCAGCAGTTGTTGCTGGTTGGCGCACAGCATGCGATGCGTGGTGATCACGCCCTTGGGCTGCTTGGTCGAGCCCGAGGTGAACAGGATCTTGGCGATGGTGTCGGGCCCGACCGCTGCCTGGGCGGCGTCCGCGGCTTCACCGGCGTGGGTGGCCTGCAGCGCCTCGAAGCTCGTGTGGCGGTGGCCGGCGACCTCGCCATGCGTCAGCACGATCTCGGCGTCGCCCGGTGCGGCCGCCGTGATCGCCGCGCCATAGGCCGAGGCATTGGACGCGAAGACCATGCCCGGCGTCAGCGTGCGAAGGATGTGCTTGAGCTTGCCGTAGTCCTGCGACAAGAGCGAGTACGCGGGCGACACCGGCGTGTAAGGCACGCCCGCCCACAGGCAGCCCAGGCCGAGCAACAGGTGCTCCAGGTCGTTCTCGGAGAGGATCGCGACCGGCCGCCCGGCGTCCAGCCCGCGCTCGACGAGCCCCTGCGCAATGGCGCGCGCGCTGTCCAGGGCCTGTGCGTAGCTGATGCGGCGCCAGTCGCCGCCGCGCACGCGCTTGGCCACCAGCGTGCGCTCGGGTGCGTGCTCGGCCCAGTGCACGAGGCGGTCGGTCAGGCGCGCCGGGTAGGGACCCAGCGGCTCGCGCGAACGCACCAGCATGCTGCCGTCGGGCCTCGTCTCGAGCTCGGCGGCGAGCGAGCCGCCCAGGGGGACATGGCGATAGCGCGGCGCCGCCGCAGACGTCGTCTTCATGACATCACTCCGAGGACGGTCCGACCTTGCCTGCGCGACCTTCGAGGAACGCGCGCATGCGTGACTTCGCAGCATCGTCGCCCTGGGCGATGGCGGCCATCAGCGACTCGGTGAACAGTCCCTGCGCCTGCGGCTGCTCGGCGATACGCGGCAGGGCCTGCGTCACCGCGAAATTCGACAACGGCGCGTTGCCCGCCACCTTCTGTGCCAGCGCGACGGCCTGCGCCAGTCCCTCTCCGGCGGGCACGAGGTATTGCGACAGGCCCACGCGCTGGCCTTCTTCGGCGTCCAGGACCCGGCCGGTGAGCATCATGTCGGTCATGCGCGCCACGCCGATCAGGCGAGGCAGCCGCGCCGAGCCGCCGCCACCGACGAACAGCCCGCGCTGGCCCTCGGGCAGGGCATAGAAGGCGCTGGGCTCGGCCACCCGGATGTGCGCGGCACAGGCGAGCTCCAGCCCGCCGCCGATCACCGCGCCGCGCAGCACGGCAATCACGGGCACGCGGCCGAACTGCACCTGCTCGAAGGCGGCGTGCCATTCGCGCGAATGCATCACGCCCTCGGCGGTGCTGCGCTCCTGCAGTTCGCTCAGGTCCAGCCCCGCGCTGAAGTGCTCGCCCTCGCCGCTGAGCACGACCACGCGCGCCTGCGATGGAAGGTCCACGAAGGCCTTGTGCAGTTCGGCGATCAGCGTGTCGCTCAGCGCATTGCGCTTGGCCGGGCGATTCAGCCGCAGGTGCGCCACGGCGCCTTGAAGCTCCGTGGTCAGAAGAGGGGGCTGCGAAGCAGCCGATGAGGTGTCGAGCATGTGTGGAGTACCGCGAAAACAGTTCTAGTATTTAACTAAAATGCCGTCAGCGCAAACAGGGTAAACCCGAGCGAACGACGTGCGCTCGGGGTCCAACTAGTTCGAAAATTGAATCAACTGCGGGCCCGACGCCGCCGGCCGGGCCGAGCGTGGCCGGGCCGGCCCGGCTCAGCCGAAGCGGGTCTCGACCTGGTCGAGCAGTTCGTCGAGCACGCCGAGCAGTTCGGACACGCTGATGGGCTTGGTGAGGTAGTGCATCGCACCCGCCTCGCGCGCGGCCTCGATCTGCGCGACCAGGGCGTCGGCCGAGACGATGATCACCGGCACGTCGGCCGTGTCGGGATCGGCCTTCAGGTGGCGCAGCAGTTCCATGCCGCTGATGTCGGGCAGGTGCATGTCGAGCAGGATCACGTCGGGCCGCCGAGCGCGGATGGCCGCCAGGCCGTCCAGCCCCGTCACCGAGACGTCCATCAGCACCTGGGGCCGCTGCGCGAGGATGCCGCGCATGACCTCCACGTTGGTCTCGTTGTCCTCGACGTAGTGCACGATGCGCCGGTGGTATTCGGCATTGGTGTCCGGAAAATCGACCACCTGGCTGCGGCTGGGCTGCGGGCCCTGCACGGCGGGCATGCGCACCACGAAGGCCGAACCTTCGCCGGCCACGCTGCGCGCGCGCAGCGTTCCGCCCATCAGCTCGGCCAGTCGCTGGCTGATCACCAGCCCGATGCCGGTCCCCTCCTGCGTCGACCGTTCGCGGCCGAGTCGGTTGAAGGGCTGGAACAGCTCGCCCATCTGCTGGGCCGTCATCCCCAGGCCGGTGTCGGTGACGGTGATCTCCACCGTCTCGGCATCGCGGCGGCTGCTGACCACGATCTGCCCGCCGTCGCGGTTGTACTTGACCGCGTTGGTCAGCAGGTTCGTCAGGATCTGCTTGATGCGGGTGGCGTCGCCCCTGAGCGACACGGCATTGTTCGCGAGATCCTGGCGGATCGAGATGCCGCGCCGGGCGGCGTCGGACTGCACCATCGTCAGCGTGGCATCGAGCAGGCTGCGCAGGTCCAGCGGCTCCATCGTCAGGCGCAGGTTGCCCGACTCGATGCGCGACAGGTCGAGCACATCGTTGATCATCTCCAGCAAGTGCCAGCCGGCCTGCTGGATCTGGCCGACCCACGCCCGCTGCGTCTGCGCGATGGGGTTTCTCTGGTCCAGCTCGATGAGCTGGGCGAAACCGAGCATCGCGTTCAGCGGCGTGCGCAGTTCGTGGCTCATGCGCGAGAGGAAATCGCTCTTGGCGCGGTTGGAGGCCTCGGCCGCTTCCCGGGCGCGCTCGGCTTCCTGCAGGCGCAGATGCTCGGTGATGTCTTCCACGGCGCCCACGATTCGCCATGGGCGGCCGTCCTCGTTGCGCAGCAGCGAAACCGTGCTTTGCACCCACACCGTGCGCGACGACTTGCTGAGGTAGCGCTTGTGCCGCCGGTACACCGCCAATTCGCCGCGCACGAGCTGGGCGGAGAACTCTCGATCCTGCGCCACGTCGTCGGGGTGCGTGAAGTCGTCGGCCGTCATGGTCAGCAACTCTTCGGGGCTGTAGCCCGTCATCTCGCAGAAGCGGGCGTTCGTCTGCTTCACATTGCCGCGCAGGTCGGTGTAGCAGATGCCGATCGGCACGTTGTTGAAGATGTTTCGAAAGCGCTGCTCGCTCGCGCGCATGGCGGCCTCGGCCTGCTCGCGTTCGCGCACCTGCCGGGTGAGCGCCGCGGTTCGCTCGCGCACTGCCAGCTCGATGCGCTGCGCGCGGCCCGTCACGGTGAGCAGCAGCGCGCCGAGCAATGCGGTGGACATCAGCGCGACGATGGAGAACGGCCACGCGTTGCCCTGGCTCGCGCCGGGCAGCGCGCCCACGTCGGCGAAGATGCGCAGGTCCCATTGCCGTCCGGCGAAGGCCAGCGGACGCACGTGCAGAAGCGACGCATTGCGCGTTTCGCAGCCGGGCGGTCCGGACAGCCGGCGCCGTGCGGCCAATGGGTCGGTGTCGACGATGCACGCGGTCAGGTAGTGCGGGATCTGGTCGAGCACCGAGCGTAGCGTGTCATCGATGCGCAGCGTCACGAACACCACGCCGTGTGCAGCCGCCACCCGTTCCTGCGCGGTGGTCGGGTGGCCGGTGTAGACGGCCTGGTAGATCACGACGCCGGCGCGATCGGCTCCGGCCGTGTCCTGCGTCAGGGCGAATCCGGCGCTTGCCGCGGGTTTGTCGGTGCGAATGGCCGCTTCGATGGCCGTGCGGGCGGCCGGGATCGACAGCGCGTTCACGCCCAGCGCGGCGGCATTGCGGGCGTGTGGTTCGATGTAGCGCAGGGCCACGACGGTGTCTCCGGCCGGCCCGTTGCCGCGGTCGAACACCTTGTATTGGCCGAACCCCTCGGCGTGCATGGCGGCTTCCAGGGCGGGGATCTTGTCCCTGCGCAGGAGCTGGCTGAAGCCCATCGCCTGGATGTGCCCCGGTTCGTCCGTCAACCAGGCCTTGGTGGCGCGGCGAAGCTCGTCGGCGGTCACGTCTTCCGACGAGACGTAGACGCCATGCAGAGCCTCGAGCGCATGCAGCGGCTCCTGCAACTGGAATGCGAGGGCCGACGAAGCACCGAAGGCTTCGCGCTCGAAGTTGGCGCGCAGGCGGTCTTCGTCCCAGCGTGCCACGACGAAGATCATCGTCGCCGTCAGCACGGTGGCGGCGGTCATCGTCAGACCGACCGTGGCGCGGCGCGCCGCCCAGTCCGCACGCGGCTGTCCGATCATCGTGAGCACGATGGGAGACGCGACCAGTGCGCCGAGCGCGTCGCCCAGGCACCAGGTCATCCAGTGGCGCCAAGCGTCCGGCTGCGTGACGATGCCCGCGATCGCCAGGGTGGACGTGCTGATCGTGCCGCTGATGAGGCTGGCGGCAATCGCGCCGAAGCCGAAGAACGCTGCGATGTCCCTGGGCTCCGACAGCGTGAGCGGCTGCCTCACGAAGCGGCGCACCATCTCGGCGCCGGCCAGTGCCTGCAATGCGGCACCCACGCCGAGCATTGCGCCGACCGCCAGGCCGGCGGGCAGTTGCTCGAGCGGGGCGTGCAGGGGCCAGTTGACCCAGAAGCCGCCGAGCAGCGCACCCAACACGCCCCAACGGCCATAGACGAGCGCGCACACGAGCGCGATGCCTGCAGGCGGGTAAAGGGGCGCCGCGAAACCCGGGCCGACGGCCAGCCCGATCGACACCTTGCCGATGACGCCGTAGGCGAGCGCGGTGGCCAGCATGACCAGCATGCCCCGCAAGGGACTCGGCGCAACGGGACGGGCGTTCAAGACGGCGGTGCTGTCGAAGAGGGCGGATCGTGGGGTGGGCGCCGCCGCGTGCACGCACGCCGCGAACGAACGAGCAGCCTACCATCGCGACCACTGCGCAAAGCCCTCGGCAGCCCCGCGATTCCCGTGCAAATTGCGGCATTTGCCCGGCCGCATCGCATCATGTGCCGCCGCCAACCGGCGCCCGGCCTCGCCGGGCCTTGTCGCCTCAGACGTTGAACAGGAAATTCATCACGTCGCCGTCCTTCACGACGTACTCCTTGCCTTCCGCGCGCATCTTGCCCGCGTCCTTGGCGCCCTGTTCGCCCTTGTGGGCCACGAAGTCGTCGAAGGCGATCGTCTGGGCGCGGATGAACCCGCGCTCGAAGTCGGTATGGATCACGCCGGCTGCCTGCGGGGCGGTGTCGCCCACGTGGATGGTCCAGGCACGCACTTCCTTCACGCCGGCGGTGAAGTAGGTCTGCAGGCCGAGCAGCTTGAAGGCGGCACGGATCAGCCGGTTCAGGCCCGGCTCGGTCTGCCCCATCTCCTGCAGGAACATCAGTCGGTCTTCGTCGGGCATGTCGGCGAGTTCGGCCTCGGTCTTGGCGCAGATGGCCACGACCGGCGAGTTCTGGCCTTCGGCGAAGGCGCGAAGCCGATCGAGGAAGGGGTTGTTCTCGAAGCCGTCCTCGGCCACATTGCCCACGAACATCGCCGGCTTGGCGGTGATCAGGCACAGCGGCCTGAGCACGGTCAGCTCTTCCTTGCTGAAGGCGATGGCGCGCACGGGCCTGGCCTCGTTCAGCGCAGCCTGGCACTTGTCGAGCACCTCGACCAGGCGCTGCGCTTCCTTGTCGCCTGCCTTGGCCGGCTTCACATAGCGCGCAAGCGACTTCTCCACGGTGGCGAGGTCGGCCAGGCACAGCTCGGTCTGGATGACCTCGATGTCGGCGACCGGGTCGACGCGTCCGGCCACGTGCACGACGTTCTCGTCCTCGAAGCAGCGCGCGACATTCACGATGGCGTCGGTCTCGCGGATGTGCGCGAGAAACTGGTTGCCCAGGCCTTCGCCCTTCGAGGCGCCGGCCACCAGCCCCGCGATGTCGACGAATTCCACGATGGCCGGCACGACGCGCTCGGGCTTGACGATCTCGGCCAGCTGCGCAAGCCGCGCGTCGGGCAGCTCGACCACGCCGACATTGGGCTCGATCGTGCAGAAAGGGTAGTTCTCGGCGGCGATGCCCGCTTTGGTCAGCGCGTTGAAGAGGGTGGACTTGCCCACGTTGGGCAGGCCCACGATGCCGCATTTGAGGCTCATGGCGGGGCTTTCAGGACTTCGGAGGAAAAGAGGCGGGATTTTAGGCCGCGCCCTGGTACGGGCCGCCTGCCGGGATCAGAACCGGTAGCTCGCCCGCCCCGCCATGCCCACCTTCAGGGCACGATCGATGCCTTCGACGATCACGGCGTTCATGCCGAACGTGATGGCGCCGTCCATGCGCGGGTCGGATCGGTACGCCTGCAGCGCATCGCCCACCGCGTGTCCGCGTTCGCCGGTGTCGGGGTCGACATCGGGAATCGTGCAGCGTGTGCAGGGCTTGACCAGCTTGAGCCGCACCGGGCCGTCGGGCGTGTCGAAGGCGATCTCGTCGAGGTGGTCCTCGTCGTTGGCTTCCACGCCGTCGATCACGATGTTCGGCCGAAGCCGCGCCATCGTGACCGGCGGATGGCCCGTATCGGCGAGGCGGCGATTGAGCTCGTCGAGCCCCGCGCGCGAGGCGACCAGGAACGGGAACGCGTCGGCGAAGGCGTTCTCGGCCGCGATGTCGCCCGTCCAGCGGCGATCGGACGGGCGCTTGTGCTCGGGGTCGAAGCGCACGAGGCGCAGCCGCGTGCCGAGGAAGTCGCTGAACCACTGGCCGGCAAGATCGCCCATGTCGTAGGCAGCGACCTCGTCGTTCCATACCGTCGCACGGCAGGCCTTCTCGGCGGCGTCGAGCGCCAGGTGCAGCGCAAGCATGCCCGGCGCACGCAGCACGAGTTCGTCGCCTCGAAGCGTCGGTCGCACGAGCGCCAAGCGGGGGAGCTCGCGCTGCGTCACGAAGCGCTGATGCTCGTCCACCACCATCCAGGCACGGTCGAGGTCGAAGCCGGTTTCGATGACCAGCGCCTGCTCCTGCGGCAGCGCCGCGCAGCTCTTCACCGGGTGGATGGCCAGTTGCGCGATGCGCAGGTCGATGTCGCTCACTTGAACAGTCCCTTCAGCGCCTTCTTCAGCTGGTCTTCCGCCTTCGGCTGCGATGCGCCGCCCGCCGGCGGCTTCAACCCGAGCTTCTCGCCGAGCTTGTCCTCGAGTTTCTTCGTCACGAGGCTGCCCGCCACGCTCGACCATTGGATCTTCCAGTCGAGCGCGTCGAACGGACCGGTCAGGCGCACCGGGATCGTCACACCCTTGAGCGCGGCGAGCTCGGCCCCGCCCTGGCCCTGGCTCGCGGAGGTGATGGTGGCGCGTGCGACGTAGTCGACACGCGAATGCGCGATGTCGATCGCGCCTTCGCCGTTCAGGCGCAGGAACGGGCTCTTCACGTCGAGGTCCTTGTTGTGCGCCACGCCGTTGGCAATCTGGAAGCTGGCGTTGAGTTCGCTGAAGTCGGTCTTCTCGGCGGCGTTGGCCGCACTGCGACGCATCCTGCTTGCTGGTGAGCGCGGCCTTGGCGTCGCGCAGGGCCTTCGCGAGGTTGATGCCCTTGATCGCCCCGTCGCGCAGCTGTGTCGATGCGCTGCCCGACAGGCGCGACTTCATCTCGCCGACGCTGCGCCCTGCGGTGTCGAGGTCCCAGGCGACACGGCCCGTGCCTTCGATGGAGTCCTTGCCGGCCACGTCCTTGACCAGCGCATTGATGTTCACGCCATCGGCCGTGCCCTTCGAGGCCACGCGGCTGGCGCGGGCGTCGGCGAAGGCCGTCGCATTGAGCTTGCCGCCCCAGGCGCGCGCCTGCAGCGTCGTCACCTTCAGCATGCCGCCATTGAGCGTGGCATCGAGCCGCACGTCGTCGGCGCGGTAAGGCTTGTACGCGAGGTGCCCGGCGTCCACGGTGAACCGGCCGTCGACCGCGCGCAGGGCGCTCAGGTCCACCGGCGCATTGGCCTGCGCAGCCGGCGCCGGCTTCGCAGACGACGCGCTCTTCGGGCCGAGCAGCTGATCGACGTCCAGCGAGTCGAAATGCGCCTTGGCCTGATCTGCGGCGTGACGCCCGCGAAGATGGCCGTGCCGTCGGTGGAGAAGCGGTTCGTGTTGAGCTGTCCCGAGAGGTTCCAGCTCGAGCGCTCCGCGGACAGCACCGCCTGGCCCTGGATGCCCAGCGCGAGCGCGGGGCCGCCGGCCTCCTGGACCTTGCCCTTCAAGGCCAGCCGTTGCAGCGCCAGCGATCCGGGCGTGGGCTTGATGGACAGATCGGCAGACAGCGTGCCGTCCATTGCACGCTGCGGTCCCCGGCTCGTGATCTGCGCCTGGAATCCCGGCAGCGCCACCGTCTCGAAGCTGCCACTGGGCGCACCGCTCTTGAAGCTCGCATCGACGGGCATCTCGCCTCCGCGGGTGAGCTTGCCGGAAAAGGCGCTGCCGCTGAGCGACTCGCCGTGCACGGCCAGCTCCGGCCAGTCGAGCTCCAGCGTGAGCGGCTGGTCTGCCTCGCTGCCCTTGACCTGGGCATGCAGCTTGCGCAGGTCCAGCGCCTTGGCCGCCGGGTCGAAGGCAAAGCGATCGATCTCGATGCGGCTGCCGTCGTGCACCAGCGGGCCCGTGCGGCCCTTGAGCGACACGGCGAGTTGCCTGGCTTCCACGCTCTTGCTCGCGCCGTTCCAGGCGACGCTGCCACGCAGGTTCGCCTCGATGCCGTTCGCGCCCGGCGCATCGCCCTTGAAGGTGAGGTTCGTGTCGCGCAGCGCGGCCGAGCCGTCGCCGAGCTTGAGCGTCAAGGCGGTGTCGCCGCTGAGCTCGCCCTTGACGGCAGGCTGCGCGAAATCGAACTGTGCGTCCAGCTCGATCGGGGCCTCGACGCCCTCGGCGAGGTGGCCCGCGGTGAACGACTTCAGCCAGAGGTTGCCGTCGACGCCCGACATCTCGTCCTTCACCCGCGTGCGAAGGTCGCGCAGCGCGATGCCGCTCACGTCGAACTTCGCGGGCCGGCTCGGGCGCGGCGGAGGGCTCGTTCGCCGCCGGCGACGTGGCGGCGGCGGGCTGGAGCAGGTCGTCGATGTTGCTGTGGCCCTTGGCGTCGCGCCGATAGGCCATCTGCACGCCGTCGGCCTCGATGCGGCCCACCACGACCTCGCCGTGCAGCAAGGGCAGCAATTCGACCGCGAGGCGGGCGTGGTCGATGGCGGCGAAGGTGTCGCTGCGGCCGGCTTCGCTCAGCCTCAGCTTGGACAGCTCGACGCCCAGGCGCGGAAACACCGTCAGGTGGATCGGCCCGTCGATGGCGAGGTCGCGGTTGCGGTGGGTCTTCATCCATTCCGCGGCGGCGTTCTTGTACCGGTTGGCGTCGAAGGTCGCGGCGAACCAGCCCGCCACGGCGGCGAACAGAATAACCAGGCCGGCCACTACCCAGGCCGTGCGGCGAATCCAGATGCGCATGTCGATGTTTCCCTGAAAGCTGGGAAATTGTGCCCTTGCCAGGGAATCGGGGTACGACGGGCAGCGGCGCGACCACCCGGCACTGCCTAGAATCGGTCCAATGAACCACTACGACGTGCTGGTGCGGGGATCGGGCATCGTGGGGCAAAGCCTCGCGCTGGCGCTCGGCCGGCTCGGGCTGTCCGTCGGGCTGCGGGCCGAAACCACGCCTGCGGGTGCGGGCCCGGACGTGCGCGCCTACGCGCTCAATGCAGGCTCGGTGGAACTGCTGCGCAGCCTGAAGGCCTGGGACCATCTTCCTGCCCATGCCGCGACCGCGGTCTTTGACATGCGCATCGAAGGCGACGCGGGCCAATCCGTGCTGGAGTTCTCCGCATGGGACAGCCGCGTCGCCGAACTCGCCTTCATCGTCGACGCGGCGGTGCTCGAGCGCGAACTGGCGTCGGCCGTGCGCTTCGCACCGCACGTGAGCCTGGTCGAATCCGACGAGGTGGAGGCCTCGCTCACCGCCCTGTGCGAGGGCAAGGCGTCGCGCACGCGATCGGCGATGGGCATCGGATTCGAGCGCATCGACTACGGGCATCGCGCGGTCGCCGCCCGCCTGGTGGCGGACCGGGCCCACCAGCACACCGCGCGCCAGTGGTTCCGCGCCCCGGATGTTCTGGCGCTGCTGCCCTTCGACAGCCCCGAGCCCGGATGCTCGTACGGGCTCGTGTGGTCGCTGCCGGACGACCGGGCCGAGGCCCTGCTGTCGATGGACGAACGCGCCTTCGAGCAGGCGCTGATGGACGCCACGGACGGCAAGGCGGGCAACCTTCGCCTGGGTTCGGCGCGCGCGGCGTGGCCGCTCGCCCTGGGGCGCGCGAGCGCCGTCAGCGGGCCCGGCTGGGTGCTTCTGGGCGATGCCGCGCACACGGTGCATCCGCTGTCCGGCCAGGGGCTGAACCTCGGGCTGGCCGACGTCGCATCGCTTTCCCGCGTGATCGCCGAGCGCGAGCCCTGGCGCGACGTCGGCGACGCCCGGCTGCTGCGCCGCTATGCGCGGGACCGCGAGGTGCCCACCTGGGCCATGGGGCAGCTCACCGACGGCCTGCTCCGGCTTTTCTCACATCCCGCCGCTCCGGTGCGGGAACTTCGCAATCGCGGACTGACTCTCGTCAACCACCTCCCACCAGTCAAGCGCTGGCTCACGGCCCGTGCCCTCCACAGCTGAAAGACACGCCATGCGCATTTCGCCGACCTTCCAGATCCGGTCGCTCATTCTTCTGGCCTGTGCCGCCGTGCTCGCCGCCCCTGCCTGGGCCGACGATGCGGCCATCCGCAAGAACATCGCCGAGCGCATGCCGAACTTTCCCAAGATCGACGAGATCACCAAGACGCCCATCGCCGGCCTCTACGAAATCCGCGTGGGCACCGACGTCTTCTACACCGACGAGAACGGCGACCACATCATCGAAGGCCAGATGATCGCCACCAAGAGCGGCGTCAACCTCACCGACGAGCGGGTGTCCAAGCTGACGGCCGTCGATTTCTCCAGCCTGCCGCTCAAGGACGCCATCGTCTGGAAGAAGGGCAACGGGGCGCGCAAGCTGGCGGTGTTCGCCGACCCGAACTGCGGCTACTGCAAGCGCTTCGAGCGGCAACTGCAGGCGGTCAACGACGTGACCGTCTACACCTTCCTGTACCCGGTGCTCGGTGGCGATTCGCCCGAGAAGGCGCGCAACATCTGGTGCGCCAAGAACAACACGCAGGTCTGGCGCGACTGGATGCTGTCGGGTGCGATGCCCGGACGCAGCATGGGCGAGTGCGATGCCTCGGCCATCGCCCGCAACCTCGAGCTCGGCCGCAAGCACAAGTTCAACGGCACCCCGGCGCTGGTGTTCGAAGACGGCAAGCGCGTGCCCGGGGCGCTCCCCGTCGAGCAGCTCGAGAAGCAGTTCAAGGTGTCGTCGCCGAAGGCGGGCTGATTTCCCCTGCATTGCCGGGGACGAATTTCGACTGCGTCGTCGCCCGGCCGGCGTGCTGCGGCGACAATCGGCCGGCCCTGAAACGCCGGCGCCCGGCCATCCGCCCGGGCGTTGGGGTCGACAAAGCCCCGATGATCAACTACCGCATCGACATTGCCGACGCGCACGCGCACCTGTTTCGCGTGACGCTCACCGTTCCCTCACCGGCGCCTGCGCAGCGCCTGAGCCTTCCGGCCTGGATTCCCGGCAGCTACCTCGTGCGCGAATTCGCGCGCCACCTGTCGGAGCTCGCTGCCGTGCAGGGCGGCCGCGAGGTGCCGCTGGAGCAACTCGACAAGGCCACCTGGCAGGCCACCTGCCAAGGCCGCACGGCGCTGGTCGTGAGCTATCTCGTCTATGCGTTCGACACGTCCGTGCGCGCCGCCTTCCTCGACGCGCGCCGTGGCTTCTTCAACGGCACCAGCCTGTGCCTGCGGGTCGAGGGCCGCGAGACCGAACCGCACCAGCTCGAACTGCGGCAATTGCCCGCCGGCTGGCGTGCCGCCACTGCGATGACGCCGGTGAAGGTCGATGCCGCCGGGCGCGGGCGCTACGAGGCATCCGGCTACGACGAATTCGTCGACCATCCGGTGGAGCTCGGCGACTTCTGGCAGGGGCGCTTCGAGGCGCAGGGGGTCGTGCACGAGTTCGTCGTCGCCGGCGCGTGGCCCGACTTCGACGCCGATCGCCTGCTCGGCGACGCACAACGCATCTGCGAGACCTCCATCAAGTTCTGGCACGGCCGGCATCGGCCGCCGTTCGAGCGCTATGTGTTCCTGCTCAACGCCGTGGACGACGGTTACGGCGGGCTCGAGCATCGCGCCAGCACGGCCCTCATCGCGGCACGCCGCGACCTCCCGCAGAAGGGTCGCAGCGACGTCAACGACGCCTATGTCACGCTGCTGGGTCTCATCAGCCACGAGTATTTCCATACCTGGAACGTCAAGCGCCTGAAGCCCCAGGAATTCGCCCGCTACGACTACGCGCGCGAGAACTACACGAAGATGCTCTGGTTCTTCGAGGGCTTCACCTCGTACTACGACGACCTGCTGCTGCTGCGCGCAGATCTCATCGACGGGCCGCGCTACCTCAAGCTGCTGGCCAAGTCCGTGAGCGGAGTGCTCGGGATGCCCGGACGCCGGGTCCAGAGCGTCGCGCAGGCCAGCTTCGACGCGTGGGTCAAGTACTACCGCAGCGACGAGAACACGCCCAATGCGACGATCAGCTACTACACGAAGGGCGCGCTGGTCGCGCTCGCGCTCGACCTGAGCCTGCGCCAGCACGGCGGCTCGCTCGACGACGTGATGCGCGCACTGTGGGAACGCAGCGGCGGCGGACCGATCCACGAGGGTGACGTGCGTGCGGCGCTGCACGCGGTGGCGGGCACGTCGCTCGACAAGGAGCTCGACGCCTTCGTCCACGGCACGGAAGACCTGCCGCTGCCTGCGCTGCTCGAGGGCTTCGGCGTGCAATGGCAGGCGCAGGCCCCGACGCTCGCGCAGCGGCTCGGCCTGCGCGTGAGCGAGAGCGCCCTGACCGGCGTGAAGGTGAGCCACGTCATGCGTGGCGGCGCGGCCGAGCGGGCCGGCATCTCGGCCGGTGACGAACTCCTGGCGCTCGACGGCTGGCGCCTGCGCCGGCTCGACGACGCGCTGCGCCTGCTCACGCCGGGCATGGCCGGCGCCCTGCTCGTCTCGAGGGACCAGCGCATCTGCACGCTGCCGCTGACGCTGCCCGACGCAGAGGAGCTCCACGGCACCGTGGCACTGGCGATCGACGCCAAGGCACCACGGACGGCAGCGGCGCTTCGCAAGGCCTGGTTCACGGGCTGAGCGACCGGCGTCCCGCCATGGGGCAGGCGAGTCTTCCTCGACGAGACGTCCGCCGCCGTCGCCGCTGGGGCGCATTGAGCGTGCTGGCGGCCGTGGTGGCCGTGCTGCACGGGTGCGTGGTCGAGCAGTTGGCGCAGTCGCTGTCCGCCTTCGGGAACGACGCCGACGCGATGCCCGCTCGCATCGAGGTCGCCTACGTCAGGGAGATGGAGCCGAGCGCGCCGCCGCCGGCTGTCCGGCCACCGGCGCCGTCCGTCGCGCCCGTGCGGCGTGAATCGCGGCGTGCGCCATCGCCCGCGCGCCAGGCCTCGAGCGCGGCCGCGCCGGCGTCGGCCGCCGCCATTGCGCAGCGTGCCACGCGGCCCGAGGAATTGAAGCAAGGTGGGTCCGATGCGGTCGATGAGCGCACGGCGGCGGCCGCGTCGAAGGCTGCATCCGAATCAGCGACCGCGGCGAAAGAAGCGATGGCAGACAGGTGCCGCGGCGCGGGCCCATCCTGGCTGCGCAGGCGGCCGGCTCCACGTTCGGCGGCGATGACCTGGCCCAGGTCCTCAGCGAGGCACCGCCGCACGAGGCGCCGGCTTCGGAGGCTGCGCCGCAGCCAGCCGCACAGCCTGGCGAGAAATCCGCCGCACAGGCCGCCGCACAGGCCCGCCCGGCCGGTGCGGCGGCGAGCGCGCCCGCCTTCGAGTGGCCGGATTCCTCCCGAGTGAAATATCTCCTCGGCGGCTACTACCGCGGCGAGCTGCACGGGACCGCCCAGGTCGAGTGGGTGAGGGTGGGAATGCACTACCAGATGAACCTCGATGTGGTCGTCGGACTGCCTTTCGCGCCGCTGTTCACGCGGCGCATGACGAGCGAGGGCGAACTGGGGCCTCGAGGATTGATGCCCCGGCGCTACGACGAGGAAACGAAGCTCGCGTTTCACGACCGGCAGCGCGCGACCATCCTCTTCGAGCCCGATGCCGTGGTGCTGCCCGGCGGTCGACTTGCGCCGGGATGGTCGGGCGCGCAGGACTCGGCGAGCCAGTTTGCTCAACTCTCGTACTGGTTCACGCTGCGTCCCGACATGCTCACGCCCGGGCGGACAGTGACGGTGCCGCTGGCACTTCCCCGTCACGTGCAGTGGTGGGTCTACGACGTGGTCGACGAGCAGGTCTTGCACACCCCCATCGGCGATCTGCCCACGGTGCATCTCAAGCCCCGGCGCGCGGCACAGGAGGGCGGCGACCTCACCGCCGAGATCTGGTTCGCGCCGACGCTGGCCTATCTGCCCGCGCGAATCGTGATCCACCAGGACGCGGACACCTTCATCGACTTGATGATCGCGCGCAAGCCGCAACTGGCGAAGTAGGCGTTTCGCGCGCGACGCGACGATGGTCCTCGGCCAAGCGGCGGCGGTAACATTGCCGAATCCGCAGTGAAGAGGTCGCCATGTCCACCCAGTTCGCCACTGTTGAAGCCGAAGCGCTGAAGCTCTCACCCGAGGAGAAAGTATTGCTTGCGGACCACCTGCTCGCCAGCCTCGGCACGCAAGGCGAGGTTGAAGAGGCTTGGGCCGCAGAGGTCGAACGCCGTCTCTCCCAAGTCGAATCAGGCAGTTCCCCGCTGGTGCCAGTTGAGGAAGCGATAAGGCGCGCCCGGCAGGCGCTTTCGTGAAGGTTTCGCTCGCAAGTGAAGCGGAGCAGGAACTGGTTGAGGGCGGCCTGTTCTATGCCCGTGAGGCCAATACAGATCTCGGTCAGGCGTTCATCTCTGAGTTCGAGCGGTCCGTGGCACTACTTCTTGAACACCCTCGTCTCGGTGCCGTTTGGCGCGGTATCGTTCGACGGCTCCCGTTGCGCCGGTTCCCATACAGCATCGTCTACTATCTTCGCGAGTCCGAAGTCCGTGTACTTGCCATCGCTCATCAGAGTCGTAGGCCGGGCTTCTGGCGTGGGCGTTCATAGGTCGGAAGCTTCGTCGTACACGAGTTGATGCGACACATCAGACCCGTACGCTGCCCGTGCAAGTCACTTCAAGGAGACGACCATGCCTTTTGAATTCATCATCACCGACGTGCGCGGCAGCGGCGACCGGCGCATCGGGCTGATCACGCTGAACCGCCCGAAGCAGCTCAATGCGCTCCACGACGGCCTCATGGACGAACTCGGCGCCGCGCTGAAGGCCTTCGACGCCGACGATGCCATCGGCTGCATGATCGTCACCGGCAGCGAGAAGGCCTTTGCCGCCGGGGCCGACATCTCCGCCATGGCCAAGTACAACTTCGACGATGTCTACAAGGGCGACTTCATCACCCGCAACTGGGAGACGATGCGCAGCATCCGCAAGCCGGTCATCGCCGCGGTGGCAGGCTTTGCGCTCGGTGGCGGCTGCGAGCTGGCCATGATGTGCGACTTCATCATCGCGGCCGACACGGCACGCTTCGGCCAACCCGAGATCAAGATCGGCATCATCCCGGGCGCAGGCGGCACGCAGCGCCTGCCGCGTGCAGTGGGCAAGTCGCGCGCGATGGACATGGTGCTCACCGGCCGCATGATGGACGCGGCCGAAGCGGAACGTACGGGGCTGGTCTCGCGAGTCGTGCCAGCCGCCGAGCTGCTCGATGTCGCCATCAATGCCGCCCAGACCATCTGCGAGCACGGCGGGTTGAGCGTGATGATGGCCAAGGAAGCCGTGAACCGCGCCTTCGAAGGCCCGCTCGCCGACGGCATCATGTACGAACGGCGGCTGTTCCATTCACTGTTCGCCACCGAAGATCAGAAGGAAGGCATGGACGCGTTCCTCAACAAGCGCCGTCCCGCATTCAAGCATCGATGACCATGCCGGCGGGCGAGGCTACACGGCCACGACCACGTCGATCTCGCCCGTGCGCTGCGTCACGTCGATGCCCACCGTCGTCTCGTAGCGGCGAAGCAGCAGGTCCACGCTGTCGTCGCCCACGGCGAGGCGGTCGACCTTCATCCAGCGGATGAATTCGGGCAGGCGCGGCGATCGCAGCGACAACTCGCGCCGGTCGCCTTGCAGTTGCAGGCCGAGGCAGGCCTGCAGCATCGCGAACACGGCCGCCGAGGCCCAGGCCTGGGGCGAGCAGGCGACCGGGTAGAGCGTCGGGCCTTCGTTCGGCCGGCGGGGAAAGCCGCAGAACAACTCGGGCAGCCGATGTGCGTCGAAATACAAGCTGGCGTCGAACAACGCGGACAGCACGCGCATGGCCTCGTCGGTATGGCCGTAGCGGGCCATGCCGGCGGCGATCAGCGCGTTGTCGTGCGGCCAGACTGAGCCGTTGTGGTACGACATCGGGTTGTAGCGCGCCGTGCCCTTGGGAATCGTGCGGATGCCGAAGCCGCTGAAGAAGTCATCGCCCATCAGCCCCGCGACGATCCGCCTTGCATGCTGCGGCGTCGCGATTCCCGTCCACAGGGCGTGCCCCGCATTGGACGACGCCACCTTGCACTGCTGCTTGTCGCCGTCGAGCGCGATCGCATAGCTGCCGATCTCCTCGCACCAGAAGGCCTGCACGAAGCGTTGCTTGAGCTCGCGTGCCTGCACATCGAGCCGTTCGGCCAGGGCATCTTCGCCCAGCCGACGAGCCAGGCCGGCGGCCAGGAGCTTGGCCTCGTAGACGTAGCCCTGCACCTCGCACAACGCGATGGGCGGCTCGGCGAGCCGGCCGTCGGCATGGAACACGGAATCCTGCGAGTCCTTCCAGCCCTGCTGCACGAGGCCATCGTTGCTGTGCCGTGCATATTCGACAAAGCCGTCGCCGTCGCTGTCGCCGTGATGGTCGATCCAGTCGAGCGCTCTCAGGATGTTCGGCCAGATGCTGCGGATGAAGTCGAGGTCGCCGCTGCGCTGGTGGTAGGCGCCTGCCAGGGCCACGAACAGCGGCGTCGCGTCGACCGTGCCGTAGTAGCGGCCGAACGGAATCTCGCCGGTCGCGGCCATCTCGCTCTTGCGCGCTTCGTGCAGGATCTTCCCGGGCTCGGCATCGCGCTGCGGATCGGCCTCGGTGGCTTGCGTCTGCGCCAGGAAGGCGAGCACCCCGCGTGCGAGCGACGGGTCGAGCCAGAGGTACTCGCGCGCGGTCAGGATGCCATCGCGGCCGAAGGTGGTCGCATACCAGGGCACGCCGGCATAGGGGTAGGGACCGGTGGGCAGGTGCGTGGTCAGCATCGACAGGTCGGAGCGCGCGCGTTCGATCCACAGGTTGACCAGGGGGTTGGAGGTCGTCAGCCCGCACGACGAACGCGCGGCTGCGGCCTGCGCCTGCTCGTTGCGCCTGAAGGCTTCGTCGTAGTGCAGCGGCGCCGAGTATGTCTCTCCTTGCTCCAGGCAGGAAATCGTGCAGTAAAGGTGCCGCTCGGCGCCGGGTTCGAGGTGGATCGAAAAGCTCGCGCGATGGTCGTCGATCGCCTGCGGCGTCGGGCTGAAGCACAGCCTGGTGCGGCGCTCGCGGCGGTCCAGCCCGAGATAGCGCAGCGTGGCGCTGTCGTGCGCTACCTCGCTGGGCAGGCGCTCGCCGGAGTGCGCGCGCCGCATGCCGCGCAGCTCGAACAGGTCGGCGAAGTCGGCGTCGAAGCTCATCGACAGCGTGAATTCCACCGCGTCCAGCCCGTGGTTGGTCAGGCGCAGGTGCTCGTAGCAGGCGTCTTCCCACAGCAGCTTGGCGCGAAAGATGTGCACGCTTCCCTTGCACACGCTCACCTCGCCATGGCGCGCGAGGTCGGGGTTCATCAACTCCACGATCAGCAGGCGGCTGTTCTCCTTCACGGTGGAGCCCAGGTACAGCGGTCGCGCGCCGTCGATGAGGAGTTCCTGGTGCGACAGGAACCGCGTGTCCTCGTGGTAGATACCCTGCGCGCCGGGCAACAGCACCTGCAGATCGCCGAAGCGATCGAACATGACGAAGGTCTCGTCATTCTTCAGGACCTGGGGGTTTTCCTCCGGGCTGGCGGCGGTGGCGGAAACGTACCACTTGTCGCCGATCTTGATCTTGTCGGGCATGTCGGGTCTCCCATGGGGGTCACACTCCTTCGGGCTCTGGCTCCCGCTCGGCCTGGATGGCGAGGCGCCGGTACACCTCGACATATCGCTTGCCCATCGCGGTTGCCGTGAAGCGCTGTTCGAACGCTTCACGGCAACGGCGACGATCGATGCCGCTGATAATGCGCGCCGCGGCAACGGCCTCGCGCTGGTTGCGCACGATCCGGCCGGTCACGCCGTCCTCGATCACTTCGGGCACGGAGCCGCAAGCGTACGCGATCACCGGCGTGCCGCATGCCAGGGCTTCGATCATCACGAGGCCGAACGGTTCAGGCCAGTCGATGGTGAACAGCAAGGCGCGTGCGTTCCCGAGGAAGTCGTTCTTTTCGTCCTCGCCGATCTCCCCGACGTACTCGACCAGCGGATGGTTCAGCAGCGGCTCGATGTGCGCGCTGAAATAGGCCAGGTCGACCTGGTCGACCTTGGCCGCGATGCGCAGCGGCACGCCGCAGGCGATGGCGATCTCGATCGCCCGGTCGACGCGCTTCTCCGGCGAGATGCGCCCGAGGAACGCGAAATAGCCGCCCTTGCCCGCGCCGTAGCGATACAGGTCGAGCGGCAGCCCGTGCGGGACCGTGGCGCTCCATTGCGCGGCGGGCAACGGACGCCGCTGGCTGTTGGAGATGGAGACCACCGGCTGCTCCGCGAAATGCTCGTACAGGCGGTCGAGGTCGGGCAGGTCCAGCCGCCCGTGGAGCGTGGTGACGCAGGGCCTGGGGCAGCGACGCGCGAGCGGGAAGTGCAGGTAGTCGACATGGAAGTGCAGCACGTCGAATGACGAGGCGATCTCGAACACGCGATCGAGCATCACGGTGTGCCAGATCAGCCAGTCCGGCTGGCACGGGTCCAGTCGAAGGCTTCGTCGCACGACGGGGATGAGCTCGGCGTCGGTGGTGGAGTCGCCGCTGGCAAACAGCGTGACGTCGTGGCCCATGGCCACGAGCGCGTCGCAAAGGTAGGCGACGACGCGCTCCGTGCCGCCATAGGTTTGTGGCGGCACGCTTTCGATGAGTGGAGCGATCTGGGCGATTTTCATGGAAGGGCTTGGAGTTGCCCCGCCATCAAGGCAAGCATCATTCCCTTCCGGACGTGTTCGGCGGTGAGTACCTGTAAGAACGCGGAACTTCGGGCCGGGCGGCAATCCGCACCGGTCTGTGCATTTCCTGCACGACGCCGGACGCGCGCCCGGCGAGCGCCGCCGCGACTACGGCTGGAGCCAGCGGGCGCCTGCCGCGCTGAACTCGGCGCGGCGGTGACCGGCAGGCGGGACTTCCATCCAGTCGAGTGCCTCGATGTGGCACGTGATGACCGCAAAGAAGCCCTGCGGCGACAGCGGCGGGGGCGTCGAGCCCTGCAGCGGCGCGCCGGGCGGCAACTGCGAGAGATAGTCGCGTGCGCCTGCGCCGGCGCGCACCGCGGCCCATCGCTGCACCACGCCCGGTCCGCTGTCGTCGAACTCGAGGCGCACGCGACAGCGCAGCTGCCAGTTCAGGTCGGGCGCCCAGAAGACCAGCGTGCCCGACGGATGCGCCTGCAATTGCCCGACCTTGCCCGAGCGGGAGTCGGTGTAGAGGATCAGCACATTCGTGTCGCGGTCGACCTCGCGCAGCACGACGACCCGCGCGTCGGCGCGCGCCACGCCCGAACGCGAGTCGACGGTGGCGAGCACCGGGCGGCGCCAGGCGTGCTCGGCATCGCGCGTCGCGTGCTGCAGTTGCCGCCACAGCGCGGACTCGACATCCTCCAGAGTCTGCGGACCGCTCATCGGGTTTCAGCCTTCCTTGCGCAGCGAAGGAAACAGGATCACGTCGCGGATGCTCGGGCTGTCGGTCAGCAGCATGATGAGCCGGTCGATGCCCACGCCGCAGCCGCCGGTGGGCGGCATGCCGTACTCCAGCGCGCGGATGAAGTCGGCGTCGTAGTACATCGCTTCCTCGTCGCCGGCCTCCTTGTTGGCCACCTGCGCCCGGAAGCGGGCGGCCTGGTCTTCGGCGTCGTTCAGCTCCGAGAAGCCGTTGGCCAGCTCGCGGCCGGTCACGAACAGCTCGAAGCGCTCAGTCACCGCCGGATTGGTATCCGACGCGCGCGCCAGCGGCGACACTTCGACCGGGTAGTCGATGATGAAGGTCGGCTGCCAGAGCTTTTCCTCGACCGCCGCCTCGAACAGGCCGAACTGCAATTCGGCCAGCGTCCAGTGCGCCGGCGGTTCCTCGCCCAGCGACTTGAGCTTCGTGTGCAGCACCGCGGCGTCGCCGGCCTCGTCGATGGTGAGGCCGGCGTGCACGACCAGCGCGTCGCGCACCGACAGCCGGGCGAAGGGCTGGTCGAGGTCCACCGGGCGGCCGGCGTAGGTCACGCGTGCGGAGCCGGTGGCCGTGCGCGCGGCGTGGCGCAGCAGGCCCTCGGTGAAGTCCATCAGGTCGTGGTGGTTCCAGTACGCCGCGTAGAACTCCATCATCGTGAACTCCGGGTTGTGCCGGACCGAGATGCCTTCGTTGCGGAAATTGCGGTTGATCTCGAACACGCGCTCGAAGCCGCCGACCACCAGCCGCTTGAGATAGAGCTCCGGCGCGATCCGCAGGAACATCTGCTGGTCCAGCGCGTTGTGGTGCGTGACGAAGGGCTTGGCGTTGGCGCCGCCCGGGATGGCATGCAGCATCGGCGTTTCGACCTCGAGAAAGCCGTGCTCGACCATGTAGCTTCGAATCGAGCTCACCGCCTTGCTGCGCGCCGCGAAGCGCAGCCGCGCCTGCTCGTCGGTGATGAGGTCGACATAGCGCTGGCGGTATTTCTGTTCCTGGTCGCTCATGCCGTGGAACTTGTCGGGCAGCGGGCGCAGGCTCTTGGTGAGCAGGCGAACCGACTCCACGCGCACCGACAGTTCGCCGGTCTTGGTCTTGAACAGGCTGCCCTCGGCGCCGAGGATGTCGCCCAGGTCCCAGTGCCTGAAGGCGTCGTACGCCGCGTCGCCGAGGCGATCCTTGGTGACGAACAGCTGGATGCGGCCGGACCCGTCCTGGATGGTGCCGAAACTGGCCTTGCCCATCACGCGCTTGAGCATCAGCCGGCCGGCCACCTTGACCTTGACGGCCAGAGGTTCGAGTTCTTCGTTGGGCTGCGAGCCGTGGCGGCGGATCAGTTCGGCCGTCTGGTGCGTGGGCTTGAAATCGTTGGGAAACGCCACGCCCTGGCGGCGGATGGCGGCGAGCTTCTCGCGGCGTTCGGCGATGAGCTGGTTGTCGTCGATCGGGGTCGGAACGGGTTCTGCTGAGGTCATGGAGGGGCTTTCGGGCTGGCGGGATTTTAGGCGTTCACCCGCGCCGGCCCTTGCGATGGCGCCCGCTCGCTAGAATCCCGAGCTTCACTCGCCGGGGCTGGGCCCCTTGCCGGGATGCCCTTGCCGACTGCAGCCGACCTCGTCATCGTCGCGCCGATCCGATGGCCGGCCTCCTGAAGCCCACGCTGGTGCTGATGAGCGGCGGGGCGCTCGCGCAGGCGCTGCCGCTGCTGGCCGGGCCGCTGCTCACACGCCTTTTCACCCCGCTGCAGTTCGGCCACTACACCTTGTTCACCGCCGTCGCGGCCAATCTCGCCGTGGTGGCCTGCGCGCGCTACGAATACGCCTTGCCGCTCGTGCACGACGACGCGCAGGCGCGCGACCTGATGGCGCTGTGCCTGCGCGTGCTCGCCGCGGTCACCCTGGCCAGTGTGCCGGTCGCCGCCTGGCTGTGGGCCAGCGGCCGGCTCGATGCGGCCTGGTGGCTGCCCGCCGCCGTGGCCAGTGCGGGTGCGGTGCAGTGCCTGACGATGTGGTCGACCCGCGCGCAGCGTTTTTCGCCGCTGGCCGTCGCGCGGGTCGTGCAATACGGCGGCGGTGCGCTGGCCCAGGCGGGGGCGGGGAGCCTTCAGGCGGTCGTGCGCTGGGCACAGCACGGGCTCGTGATCGGCCCCATCGCCGCCAACCTCGCCACGCTGGCCTGCCTGCGCCGGCCGGCGCCTTTGGGCGGCTGGCGCGCCTTGCTGCGCGTGCCGCGCACAGCCTGGATGGCCGCCGCCCGGGCGCATCGGAACTTCCCCTTGCTCAACACGCCGCACGCCTTTCTCGGCGCCTTGCAGGACACGCTCGCCGTGCTGCTGCTCGCCTGGTGGCTTGGCGACGCCGCGGCCGGCTTCTGGGGCCTGGCGCTGCGCTACCTCAAGGCGCCTGCCACGCTCGTGGGCAGCGCGGTGTCTCAGGTGCTCTACCCGGAACTGGGACGCAGCGGGCTGCCGCAGTCGCGTCGCGCGGTTCGGCAGGTCATGCTGGTGCTGGGCGCGACCGCACTGCCGCTCGTGCTGATGCTGCTGCTGTTCGGGCCGGCACTGTTCGCGTGGATGTTCGGCGAGCGCTGGCGCGCGGCCGGCGAACTCGCCCGCGCGCTCGCGCCCTACATCGGGGTGCATTTCGTCGCCTCGCCGCTGGCCGTGGTCACGCTGGCGTGGGACGCGCAGGCCTGGGCGCTGCGGCTTGCGGCATTCGGTCAGGTCGTGTTCCTCGCCAGCCTGTGGGCGGGCCTCGCGCTGGGCGGGCTGCAAGGCGCCGCATGGGGCGTGTCCGCGGGCATGATCGGCTACTTCGGCTGGTACTTCTGGTCGCTGGCGACCTGGCAGGAGGCGGGCGATGCGCGCGTGGCTTAACCGCTGCCGCCGCAGGCTGTGGCGGTGGATGTTCTTTCGCATGGTGTTCGGAGAGCGGGCGAGCGACGGCCGGGCTCTGCCGTTCACGCGCATCTCGCCCTGCACCTGCATAGAGCACGAGGATCGGCTCGAGCTCGGCGATCACGTCTTCATCGGGCATTTCAACTTCATCGAGGCCAGCGCCGGCGTGCGCATCGACGAGGGCGCGCAGATCACCAACTACGTGAGCATCGTCACTCACAGCTCGCACGCCGCCTTGCGCGTGATGGGGCGCGAGTATGCGCAGGATGCCGCCGCGCGGGCGGGATTCGTCAGTGGGCCGGTGCGCATCGGCGCCTACACGTTCATCGGCCCGCACAGCGTGATCGAGGCCGGGACCACGCTCGGCAAGGGGTGCGTCGTGGCCGCGCACAGCGTGGTACGCGGCGAGTTCCCCGACTTCAGCTTCATCCGCGGCAACCCCGCCACGCGCGAGGGCGACACGCGCGAGGCCGACCTGAAGACGCTGCAGGTGCACCCCGAGCTGGCCGAACGCTATCGGGCCTGGGCCGGCGAGGCATGACCGAGCCGCACCTGTGCCTGCTTGGCGACGCCAACAGCGTGCACCTTCGCCGCTGGGCGGCGGAGATGCGGGCGCGCGGCTTTCGCGTGTCCGTCGTCACCGCGCGCCCGCAGGCCATGGAAGGCGTGGAGCAGCGCACGCTGCGCGCCGTTACCCGCTCGACCGACTGGCTGCAACGCGTGGACGAAGCACGCCGCCACGTGGCAGCGCTGCATCCGGACATCGTCCATGCCCACTACGTGACTTCCTATGGCTACCTGGCGGCGCGATGCGGCCGGCACCCCTTGGTGATGACGGCCTGGGGCAGCGACATCCTCGTCACGCCGCGCCACAGCACCCTCATGCGCTGGCTGACCGGCTGGACGCTGCGCCGCGCCGACCTGGTGACGGGCGACTCACGCGACCTGCTGCAGGCCATGGCCCGCTATCGTCCGCGCCGTGCGCCCGTGCTGGTGCACTGGGGCGCCGACGTGTCGGTGTTCCGCCCGGCGCGCTGGGAGGACAAGCGAGGCTTCCAGATCGCGAGCCTGCGCAGCTGGGAGCCCAACTATCACATCGACGTGATCGTCGAGGCGGTGGCGCTGCTGTGCGCGCGCCGGCCGCAGGCGCAGATCCACCTTCACCTGCTCGGCGGCGGGCCCGGCGAGGCGGCGCTTCGCGAGCAGGCGCGCGCCCTTGGCGTGGAGCACCGGGTGACCCTGCACGGCCGTGTGTCCGATGCCGCGATGGTCGCCACGCTGCAGGCGAGCAAGGTGTCGGTCTCGGTGCCGGAGAGCGACGCCACCTCGGTCGCCATGCTCGAGAGCATGGCCTGCGGCCTGCCGGTGGTGGCCACCGACCTGCCCGCCAACCGGCAGTGGCTGGGCGACGACGCGCAGATGCTCGTGCCGCCCGGCGACGCCCACGCGCTGGCCAAGGCCCTGCAATTGCTCTGCGACGACGACGCCGCGGCTCGACGGCGCGGCCGCCGCAACCAGGAGCTGATCGCCCGCGACGGCGCGCGGTCGACGCAGATGGACACGATGGCGAGCCTGTATCGAGACTTGCTCGCGGCGGGCACATGAGCGCTGACGTCGATCTCGAGAGGGAGCGGCGAGCGCGAGAAATTGCCTGACGGTCTATGCGAGCGGAGAGGTTCCTCGCCTCGAATGCCATACGGACACGACTTCGAGTCTGTTGCCACGGACACGGTAGTACACCCAGTACTGGATGCGATCGAGATGGATGCGCCGGACATCCGGGGCGGTCGAGTGCGGCAGGGCGGTTCCGAGACCTGGCTGCTCCACAAGCAAGGCGAGCGCGGCCTGGAGATCTTCACGAACGGCGCTTGGTGCGGCGGGGCGATTGGTCGCCCACCACTCGGCTACGCGGTCAAGTTCTCGCGCCGCCCTTTTGGTGACATGCAAATCAAGCGCCACGATCAGCCGTGGCGGCGCAACTGGTCGAACAACTGGTCGCCGGAGAGCGTTTCACCGCGTTCGGCCTCGGCAAGCCCCGCTTCGAGTTCCATCAGTTCGTCAGGGGACAGCCAAATCGGTTGTCCGGGCTCGCGGGACAGTACGTAGACCTCCGCACCCTCCGGAAGTGAGGGATCGTCGAGAACGACCTTGCCAGAAACGACTGTTCCGTGTGCGAATCGCATGCATCGATGGTACTACCACTGCCGTTGCTCTACGAAGCTCGACGGCGCGGCCGCCGCAACCAGGAGCTGATCGCCCGCGACGGCGCGCGGTCGACGCAGATGGACACGATGGCGAGCCTGTACCGCGATCTGCTCGCGGCCGCGCCACGGCGAGCGTGACCACGCGCACGGTCGGCAGCATCGTTGCGTGCGGCGACGAGCGGCACCACGTGAAGACGCCCGCCCCGCGAACCTTGCAAATTGATCACTCTGAGATCAAAATACAAGGATGCTAAAGCGACAGGCTCAGGCGCTCATCGAGGATCGTCTCGGGCAATTTCCGGCGGTGGTCCTGCTCGGTCCGCGACAGGTCGGCAAGACCACGCTCGCCCGCGCGGTCGCGTCGAGCCGCCCGCAGTCGCTGATGCTCGACCTGGAGCGAACCTCCGACCGCGCGGCGCTGGCACAGCCCGAGTTGTTCTTCCCGGCGTACCGTGACCGCCTGCTCGTCCTCGACGAAGTGCAGCATGTACCTCAGCTGTTCGCAGCGCTGAGGCCGGAGATCGATGAACAGCGTCGCCCGGGCAGGTTTCTTCTCCTCGGCTCGGCATCGGGTGAATTGTTGCGCCAGACCGGAGAATCGCTGGCGGGGCGAGTGTCGTTCGTGGAACTGACGCCATTGCAGGCCGCGGAATTGCAGCTCGACCTGGCCGGCCTTCAGACGCTGTGGCTGCGGGGCGGTTTTCCGCTCAGCTATCTGGCCTCCGACGACGAAGCCGCATTCGTGTGGAGGCAGGACTTCATTCGCACTTTCCTGCAGCGCGACTTGTCGGACATGGGTGTGCGCGTGCCCGCCGAAACCATGCGGCGCTTCTGGACCATGCTGGCGCACTTGCAGGGCCAGTTGTTCAATGCGTCGCAAATCGGAAGCGCACTCGGGGGCGCTTCACATACGACTGTGGGCCGTTACCTCGATGTTCTGGTCGACACGCTCATGGTCCGGCGACTGCAGCCGCACCTGGTCAATGTCGGCAAGCGGCTGGTGAAGTCCCCGAAAACCTACCTGCGCGACAGCGGCATCTTGCACGCCCTTCTCGGCTTGAACAGCGTGCGCGATCTTCAGGGACATCCGATCGCCGGCGCATCATGGGAAGGGTTCGTGGTCGAGCAAGTCGCAGCGCAAGCGCCGGTCGATGCGCAGCTGGGTTTCTATCGCACTGCCGCGGGCGCCGAGATCGACCTGATCGTGGAGTACCGTTCGCGCAAGATCGCCATTGAAATCAAGTTCTCCAAAGATCCGAAGCCGGCGCGCGGTTTCTGGGAGGCGCTGAAGGATCTGCGTGTCGACAAGGCTTTCGTCATCGGACCGGTCGAACGCCGGTATCCGCTTGGGGAGGGTGTCGAAGTCGTTCCAGTCGAAGCGATTCCGGGCATGTTCGAGTGAGCCCGCGATGTCTCCCTCCATGCCATGACCACACGCACCGTCAGCATCATCGTTCCGTGCCGCAACGAGCGGCGCCACGTGGAGGGCTTTTGCGCTGGTGTGCTGCGTCAGACGCTGCCGCCGGGCTGGCAGCTTCAGATCGTCATCGCCGACGGGCGCAGCGACGACGGCACGCGTGAGATCCTGCGGCGGTTGTCGCGGGAAGACGCGCGCATCGCGTGGATCGACAACTCCGGGCGCATCGTGTCCACCGGGCTGAACCGCGCGCTCGCGCTCGCCGCCGGCGAAGTCATCGTGCGGATGGACGTCCACACCGAATACGCCGACGACTACGTGGCGCAGTGCCTGGCCGCCATCGAGCAGACCGGCGCCGACAACGTCGGCGGGCCGTGGCATGCGCAGGCAGACCCCGATGCCGGGCCGATGCAGCGTGCCGTGGCGGCGGCGTTCCAGTCACGCTGGGTGGCAGGGGGTGCGGCGTCGCGGCGTCTCGACCACGACGGCTGGGTCGATACCGTCTACCTCGGCTGCTGGCCGCGCGCCAGCTTCGAGCGCTTCGGCGGCTTCGACGAGGCGCTCGTGCGCAACCAGGACGACGAGCACAACCTGCGCATCGTCAAGGCAGGCGGCAAGGTCTGGCAATCGTCGCGAATCCGCAGCGTGTACCGGCCCCGTGCGGCGCTCGCGCAGGTGTTCCGTCAGTATCTTCAATACGGCTACTGGAAGCCCTTCGTGATGCGCAAGCACGGCCAGCCGGCGTCGCCGCGGCACCTGGTGCCGGCGCTGTTCGTCGGTGCGGTGGTGGTGTTCGGCCTGCTGCCCCTGGCGGGCGGACCTGCCTGGCCGCTAGGGGTGCTGCTGGTGTCGTATGCCGCGGTGGTTGCGGCGATGACCGCGGCCGTGGCGCGCCAGAGCCGGCCGGGGTTCGCCGCGCTGCTGCGCGTGCCGCTGGTGATCGGCGCCTACCACGTGGCCTACGGGCTGGGCTCGCTGGCCGGTTGGTGGGACGCATTGCGCCATGGCCGCGGCCGGCCGCGCTTTGCGGGGCTGACGCGATGAACCGCGCGACGCCGCCGGGCGGCGATGAACCCGACGCGGTGCGCGCGCGCTATGCGCGTCGAACCTTGCAGGACCCGCGCTACAGCCTGCTGAACCCGGCCGCCTTGGCGGCCTGGCAAGAGCGGCAGCGCGCCATCGCACGATGCTTTCGCCGGCTCGGCTGGAACGACCTTTCGGCACGGCGCCTGCTCGAGGTCGGCAGCGGCACGGGCAGCAACCTGCTTGCGTTCGAGTTGATGGGCTTTGCGCCGCGGCATCTGTCGGGCATCGAATTGCTCGACGAACGGCACCGGGCTGCGCGTGAGCGCCTGCCGGCTGCCGTGACGCTTTGGCAAGGCGACGCCACGACCGTCGATGTCGCCCCCGCCAGCCAGGACGTGGTCTTCCAGGCCACCGTGTTCTCGTCGCTGCTCGACGACACGTTCCAGCATCGCCTGGCCGCCGCCATGTGGGCCGCAGCCAAGCCCGGCGGCGGCGTGCTGTGGTACGACTTCACGTTCGACAACCCGCGCAATCCGGATGTGCGCGGCGTGCCGCTCGCGCGCGTGCGCGACCTGTTTCCGTTGGGGCGGATGTCGGCATCGCGCATCACCTTGGCGCCGCCGCTCGCACGCGCGGTGACGGCCCTGCATCCGGGTCTCTACACGGCGTTCAATGCCGTGCCGCTGCTGCGGACCCACCTGTTGTGCTGGATCGGGAAAGGCTGAACGGCCGCAGGCGCGGGGCGCGCACAGGCCCGCCACTGCCACAATACGTGCCTTCGCCGCCAACGTACCGAGCGCCTCCCGATTCGACCCATGACTGACCCGTTCCTGCCCTTTGCATTGCCTGAAATCGGCGAGGAAGAGATCGCCGAAGTCGTCGACACGCTGCGTTCGGGCTGGATCACGACCGGCCCCAAGGCGCGGCGTTTCGAGGAGGCTTTCACGGCTTTCCTGCAGGAGCACCCGGCAGCCCAACGCAGCGGGGACGGGGGTGACGCGCCCTTGCAGTCCCTCGCCGTCAACTCCGCCACGGCCGGCCTGCACCTGGCACTCGAGGCGCTGGGCATCGGCCCCGGCGACGAGGTCATCACCACCACGCACACCTTCACGGCCACCGCCGAGGTCGTGCGCTACCTCGGCGCCGACGTGAAGCTGGTCGACATCGACCCCGCCACCATGTGCATCGACGTGGATGCCGTCGAGGCGGCGATCACGCCGCGCACCAAGGCCGTCATGCCCGTGCACTACGCGGGCCTGTCGGCCGACATGGCGCGCCTGCTGCCGCTGGCCCGCAAGCATGGCCTGAAAGTGGTCGAGGACGCGGCGCACGCACTGCCCACCACCTGCGGCGCCAGGCTGGTCGGCACGCTCGGGTCGGATGCCGCCGTGTTCAGCTTCTACGCCAACAAGACCATCACGACCGGCGAGGGCGGCATGGTGGTGACGCGCGACGCCGCAGCTCGCGGCGCGCATGCGCGTGATGCGCCTGCACGGCATGAGCCGCGACGCCTTCGACCGCTTCACGGCCAAGGTGCCGAGCTGGTACTACGAGATCGTCGCGCCGGGCTTCAAGTACAACCTGACGGACATCGCGGCGGCGCTCGGCCTGCATCAGCTCAAGCGCATCAACGACTTCCAGCGGCGCCGTGCCGAACTGGCGGCGCAGTACGACGCGGCGCTCGCGGGCTTGCCGCTGGTGCTGCCGCCGCGGCCGCAAGCCGGCGACCTGCATGCATGGCATCTCTATGTGCTGAGGCTCGCGCCGCATGCCCCGATCGGGCGCGACGAACTCATCGAGCGCCTGTTCGCGGCCGGCATCGGCTGCAGCGTGCACTACATCCCGCTGCACCTGCAGCCGTACTGGCGTGAGCGCTATGGCCTGCTGCCCGCGCAATTCCCGCAATCGCAGCAAGCGTACGAGCGCATGGTGAGCGTGCCGCTGTATACGCGCATGGGCGAGGCCGACGTGCAGCGCGTGGCCCGGGCCTTGCGCGAGGCGCTGGGCGGCTGACGCCGGCCATGGGCAAGCGCGCATTCGACGTGTTGGCCGCCACCATCGCGCTCATGCTGCTGTGGCCGCTGCTGCTCGCCGTGGCGTTGGCCATCTGGCTCGATTCGCCGGGGCCGGTGCTGTTCAGGCAGGAGCGGGTAGGGCGCTATGGCAAGCCGTTTCGGATCCGCAAGTTCCGCACGATGGTCGACGCGCCGGGGGACGACGATCGCCCGCTCATCACCGTCGGACGGGACGCGCGCATCACGCGGGTCGGCGCCTGGCTGCGTCGCGCCAAGCTCGACGAATTGCCGCAATTGATCGACGTGCTGGCCGGCCACATGAGCCTGGTGGGGCCGCGCCCGGAGGTGCCCAGGTACGTGGCGATGTACCCGGCGGCCTTGCGTGACAAGGTGCTGGCGGTGCGGCCGGGCATCACCGATCCGGCGTCGCTGCAGTTCGTCGAGGAAGGCGCGCTGCTTGCCCGCGCGGCCGATCCGGAGCGGGAATACGTCGAGGTGGTGATGCCGCGCAAGTTGGCCATTGCGTCCGAATATGCCGAGCACGCGACGATCGGCTCCGACCTCAAGGTGCTCGGCCGAACGCTGCGCGCTCTGTGGACGCCTCGTCCATCCGATTTGCCGTGAGACCGATGGACACCTCCCGGAGCGACACCTTCTGGCACCGCCTGGACCGATTCCTCGCCAAGCTTCGGCCTCATCGCGAGCCGCTGTCGCTCGTGGTCGACGGCATCGTCGTGGCCGTGGCGTGGAACCTGACCTACCTGTTTCGGCTTGGCTTCGAGCGCTGGTGGAGTGCCCGGCCGGGCTACGACCCCTGGGTGATGCTCGGCGTGGTGGCTGTCTACCTGCTGACCTTTGCGCTGCTCGGCGTTCCCCGGGGCATGTGGCGCTTCTCGGGATTCGGCGAGATCAAGCGCCTGACCCTGGCCTGCGCAGCGGCCGGGCTGGTGAGCGCCGTGACGGTGCTGATGCTGCGTCTGGTGGAAGTGCCGCGCGCCGTGCTGGCCCTGCATCCGTTCATGACGCTGATGGGCGTGAGCGTCGTTCGAATCGCCTACCGCATGCTCTACGAGCACGGACGCGAGCAGATCACCGGCGGCGACGCGGAGATCCGCCGAGCGCTGATCCTGGGGGCAGGCAATGCGGCACGTCGCCTGGTGGCGGGCATTCATCAGCAGGGCTGGATCGTGCTCGGCCTGCTCGACGACGATCCGGCGAAGCAGGGGGCACGCATTGCGGGTCTGCCGGTGCTCGGGCCGCTGGAGGCGGTGAAGGACAAGGGAGTGCGTGGCGCGGCGACGCATCTGATCATTGCGATGCCGGCGGCGACCGCCGCGCAGCGGCGACGCGCTCTCGAGATCGCCGGCACGACCGGCTTGCCCGTGCTGATCGTGCCGGCGGCGGACGAACAGCAGGGCGATGGCCAGTCGCGTATTGACCGCATTCGCAGCATCGAGCCTGAAGACTTGCTCGGACGGGAACCGGTGAAGCTGGACGAGGCCGGCATTGCAGAGACGCTTGCAGGCAAGACGGTGCTCGTGACCGGCGCCGGTGGCAGTATCGGCAGCGAGTTGTGCCGACAAATTGCGCGTTATGCCCCGGCCCGGCTCGTGCTGTACGAGCTCAGCGAATTCAACCTGTACACGATCGAACAGGAATTGACGGAGCGGTTTCCGTCACTGCCGCTAGTTCGGTTGATTGGTGATGTGAAGGATCTGGAGCATTTGCGGCATACGTTCGCGCGCTGGCGGCCGCAGGTCGTCTTTCATGCGGCGGCGTACAAGCATGTGCCGCTGATGGAGGACGAGAACGCCCTGGCTGCGTTGCGCAACAACACGCTGGGCACCTACCATGCCGCGCTGGCGGCGGCCGAGCACGGCGTCGAGCGCTTCGTGCTTATCAGCACCGACAAGGCGGTGAACCCGACCAACGTGATGGGCGCCACGAAGCGCGCAGCGGAAATGGTGATCTCCTGGCTGGCGCGCGAGCACCCGGCGCACGCGCTTCATGGCTGTGCGATTCGGCAACGTGCTGGGCTCCAGCGGCAGCGTGATCCCGAAGTTCAAGGAGCAGATCGCCCGGGGCGGGCCGATCACGGTCACCCATCCGGACATCATTCGCTACTTCATGACGATTCCGGAGGCGGCGCGGCTGGTGCTGCAGGCCGCGGCGATCGGGGAGAGCGGGCAGGTGCTCGTGCTGGACATGGGGGAGCCGGTGAGGATCGTGGATCTTGCGCGGGAGTTGATCCGGCTGGCAGGGCACGAGCCGGACGAGATCGGGATCGAGTTCAGCGGGTTGCGGGCGGGTGAGAAGCTGTACGAGGAATTGCTGGCGGATGCGGATGCGACGCTGCGCGACGCAATTCGAGCGGCTGAGGGTCGCAATGCTGGATCGCTCGCCGCCGGTCGTTATTGACCTATTGCGCTGGGCGAACGGGGTGAACGGGGCTACAGCCGACGAACTAAAAGAGACGCCTCGCGACGGCTGTGGCGGAGTTCAGCGCCGAGTTCCCGACGGCGACCTAATTTTGTGCGCGCTCGCTTGCTGGCGTGTTCAGTTTCCTACGATGCCTGGCTGCGGCCCGATTGGTTTCGCTCTCCCGGCCGCCAGGACGTACGACCGGGGCGACCGTTCCGTCCGCATCCTGATCACCGCCGGACTCGACAGCGGCGGGCATGCAGCCAGGACAGCAAGCATGATCCAGATGAAAAGGTGGTCGAAGACATTGTTCGAGAAGATGCATCCGGCGATCATGCAAATCACCGCGCCAGCCAAGATGGGCGAGGCGCGCTGGCGCAGCTTGCGCAGGAACCGCCAAATCGCAAACCATAGCGCGACCGTCCCGACAATGCCGAATGAGGCGATGGTGAACGAGAAGGCGTCCAGCCCGCGAATCACACCATAGCCAAAGCCGATGAGTGGAGATCGCTCGAACAGATCTAGCGCATCGAGTAGTCCGAGATACCTCACCATGGTTGATCCGTCGTCGCCCGCTGCTGCCTCGCCGATCCTAGCCGACAGCCCGATGAACGCCATGCCGACGATCAGGAACGAGACGATGAGCAGCCAGGTCGCGGTCTTGAGGCCCTTCTTTCCTTCGACGCCGCGCACGCATGCAAGCGCGACGATAGGCGCCGCCAGGAAGAACGACAGCGACTTAATCATGACTGCTTGCACGATCCATAAGAGCAGCACTAGCCAACGAAGCTGCACGCCTCGCGGACCGGGAAGTCGCTGCCGGAACCACGCCCAGACGATCGGACCGAGCAACGCCAGGTAGTAGGAATACTCGGATGGTTCAGAGGAAGACCGACGAGACGCGATGCGCGTCCTTGAAGCGCTCGTAGGTGAAACCAGTCGACAAATTGTTGTTTAACGTATCGACGTACTGGACGACGCCGTAGGTCGACAAGTTCTGGTAGATGCCCCAAAGGGCGATGAAGATGAACGGATAGAGGAAGAACCAACGGAAGAACGTCCAATAGTGACGCCGATCACGTCTAAGAGCATGGAACACGCACACGAAGACGATGAAGTAGAAGGTCAGGTAGCCCGTGTGCGCGGCCGAGCGCCCAAGCATCTCGCGCTCCGGTAAGCGGGTGAGGCCGGCTGATTCCGTGGTCCATGCCAGCACGGAGAAGATGATCATCACCAGCAGCACCCGCCGTCCGCGGACAAACTGTCGGTCGCCGAGAACCCTTTGGCGGCTCATCGCCAACGTCGGCAGATAGCATGCGCAGAAGAGCAGCGCCATTACCCAGCCGACCTGCAGTCCCCAGTTAGCGCCCTCGAAGTTGACGGCAGCAAACGAGATGAACCACGAGAAAAAGAGTGTCAGGCGCAGCAGCAGCCGCTGGACCGGTTGCATAGGCAGAAATTATGTGGCCAGGCCCCGCCCGTGGAGGCAAGGAGCGCGCGCTCGCGACGTCACTGCTGGACTGCCGTGCCGCACAACGTCTTCATAACCATGTGGCCAAACATAAGATGAGCGTCTTCGCACAGTTGCATATCGAAAGAGGCCACCCACACCGATTGCTGAGCGATGGCCTTGAGCTTGCCTCCGTCGTAGCCTACGATCGCAAGCGTCTGGGCACCCGCGGAGTTGGCGTATTCGACGGCTTTCAGGACGTTGGGCGAATTGCCGCTGCCGCTTACGGCCACGACTAGGTCTCCCTCGTCAAGTAGGGTTCTGAGCTGGCCGGCGAAGACTTCGTCGTAGCTGACGTCGTTGCCGAAGGCGGTCAATAGGCCGATGTTGTCGCAAAGCGAAAGGCCCCGGAACTTGCGGCCAGTCGCGAGATTGACCATCTTGTTCCAGTCGGTAACGTAGTGCGAAGCCGTGTACGCACTGCCGCCGTTGCCACAAGTGATGATCTTGCTGCCGCGCTCATATGCAGAACGGATCGTCTCGATGCCTCGCTGGAAGGCGTCAAGGTCCAGCTCCTTTGCCAGCCGAGCGTGCGCTGAAAGGTAGTTCGAAACAGAGAATTGCATGCTCATGACTGCTCGCTAATCATTGGGTTGAAAGAAAACGATCTGTGCCCCGTTCCGATCGAAATGGAACTGCACGCGGTGCAGGCCGGGCAGGGCGGCAGCGATCTGCGCATGGCGATCGACCGGTGCATGGAACATGAGGAACCCGCCATTGCCGGCGCCCAGCAGCTTGCCGCCGCTCGCCCCGTGCCGCAGGCCCGTGGCGACCAGTCGCTGATCTCGCTGTCACTAATGCCGGCGGATAGCTGCACCTTCAGCCGCCAGTTCTCGTCAAGCAGCGGCCCGACGCTATCGAGATGTCCGCTCTCGAGCTCCCGCTTGAACTCGTGCGCGAGTTTGACCATTCGCCGCATGAGTTCACGGCGGTCGCGTTGCCGCATAGCCGCAGATTGCCTGGACAACACTTCGGACGCACTTCGGGTGCGGCCCGTGAAGAGCACGAGCGTCGAGGATTCGAGCGCCGCCAGCACATTCGGCGCGCAGATGATCGGATCGACCGAGACCGACTCATCGGGATGGAACCGGATGAGGTTGAGGCCACCGTAGGCCGCGGCGTACTGGTCTTGCTTGCCGATAGGTTCGCCACAACGATCAATCTCGATGTGGCAGGCGAGACTGGCCAGCCGTTCTTTGGATACGTACTGGCTACGGTAGGCGAAAAGTGCGTTCAGCAGACCCACAGTGTATGTGCTGGACGATCCGAGGCCCGAGCCGCGCGACGGGATGTCGGCCATGGAGGCGATCTCTATGCCGGCTGTAATGCCCACCACCTGCAGCGCCTCGCGCACCAGGGGGTGCTGGATCTCGGTCGGCAGTGTCACTTCCTCGGTCTTCGTGTAACTCAGGCGGATGCGCCCATCGAACTTGCGGTTCACGCAGATGTACATGTACTTGTCGACTGACGTGGAGACCACGGCACCGCCGTCTTCACGGTAGTAAGCGGGCAAGTCGCTGCCGCCGCCGACGAAGCTCATGCGCAGGGGGGTCTTGCTGACGATCATGGCGAGGGCTCGGACGAAATGACGATGTGGGCGTGTTGCTGTGAGGCGCTGACTTCCCGGTGCTCGTCCAACTCGCGTGATGCGAGCATGCGTTGGACGTCCGCTTCGGATCGCCCGCGCCAGATGTAGTCAGCCTGAACACGTATCAGCCTGAGCGCCTCGGGTGCCTGCACATAGACGAGCCGGTCCGCCAATGCGCGCAGGCGCTGGTCCATGAGCGCGCAGACGCCTTCGATAACGAGCAGATCGTCGGGGCCGATGGATAGCTGCAGCGGGTGGCGCAACATCGCGCGGTCGCGCCGATCGTACACGGGCAGGGTGACGTCTACCACCGAAGTACTGGCCGCGGCCGCACTTGAGCGTGGCGGTTGCAAAATCCAGGTCGTAGCGGCTGACCACGCCCGAGACCCTCGGCCCGCAGCTCGGACGGGCGCAGCCGCGCATCCAGGCTGATCACGTGGGCGCGGCGGCCGCACGCTTCAACGATCTCCTTGATCACCTGCGCGGCGGATACTCTTGCCGGAACGCGCCAGGCCGCCGAGGAGCGCGCATCGTCCGCCCCGCACTAAGTCGGCTGCGGTCGCCGCTAGTTGTTGCGCAAGCTGTGCATGACCGCGCAGGATCAGCTCGACGGCGCCAGGCAGGTCGGGAGCGACGTAGTCCGCGGACAAGGCGCGCTGGTCGTCCAAGCCTGCGTGTCCGGTGCGGACCAGCACAGTGCGTACGCCTGCCTTGCGACCTGCGTCCATGTCAGCCGTCGTGTCGCCGACCAGCCACGACCGGCGACGATCAATGTTCAGATCGAGGCACGCCTGATCGAGCAGTCCCGCCGCAGGCTTGCGGCAACTGCAGCGAATCTCAACGCCGCGATCTCGCCTCGGAAGCCGCGGTCCGGATGGTGAGGGCACACGTATATCCGGTCGAGGTAGGCGCCGTCGCGCCCCAACTGCGCGTCCAGGTGGGCATGGATGCGCTGCAGGCCCTCGACGGTGACGTCGCCGCGTGGACCACAGGTTGATTGGTGACGGCCACAGCGAGATGGCCCGCCTGGTTCATCCGTCGGACTGCCGCGCCCACGCCGGGCAGCAGCTCGAGTTGTGCGGCATCGCACAGATGACCCACTTCTCGATTTAGCGTCCCGTCGCGATCGAGGAACACGGCGGGCCGCATCGAGCGGCCGGACAACCGCTCCACCACGCCCGTGTCGATGTCGCGCTCGACCTTGTCCAGCCGTTCCGGCGTGCCGACATCCTTGATGTACTCGGGCGAAACATGGCCCATCAGCCGCGAGCCGCGGGCCAGCATGGCCGGGAAGAGATGCTTGGCGATGTCACTCAGGGCCGTTGGGCTGTGCATGGCGCTTGAGCGCCTTGCGCTCGAAGACATAGAGGGGGCGGCATTGACGGAGGTTGCGTTGCACTCGATTTTCGGGGTGTGGATACGCATGAAGCGGCTGGCGCACGCGCGGATTCGGCATCGACTTCCACCAAGTCAGAATCGTGCGGATGGTCGTTTGGATGGAGTAGGAGCGTGGTGCGTCGGCGTTCGCTCGCGCGTGCGCGTCCGCATTTCGCCGCAGGTCGACGTCGAAATAGGTGTCTTCCGTACAGCACGAAGAACCGGGGATCGAGGCGATGAAGGGCATCGTGCAGCGCGCCTGCGGTGCCGCGCGGCGATTGCTCAATGGCATAGCCCGAGAATGCAGGTCCAGGGCCGCGCCGTCGCCGAGGACCGCCATAATGCTCTCCGGCTTGTAGTGCAACAGCAGAAGGACGCGCGTGTACCCTTGACGCGCGCAGGTTTCGAGCTGATGCAGAAGCAATGGTTTGCCCCTCACCGGCACCATGGGCTTGGGCAAATCGCCAGTGCGTGCGCGCAGGCGGGTGCCTTGGCCTCCAGCCAAGATGGCAACCTGGAAGGTGGAAGCGCTCATGCGAATTCTCGGCGTGCATCTCCGTGTCGCAGCAAAATGGCCCTGAACACCATTTCCTGGACCGGGGCCGGCAATGCAGCCCAGACGGTGATGCAGGAGATCCCTGCCATGCGCCGCAGCAGGTCGTGCCGACTGAAATTGCGCACCCGGGCGCGCAGGTTGTAGCGCCAATGGCGAGGATGGCGCCGGGTATTCTGCTGGCGATAGCGCACCAAGATGTATTCGAGGTTTGCGAACCGCACGCCGCGGTTCAGCCACCGCAACCAGAGGTCCAGGTCTTCCGAATAGCGAAAGCTCGCGTCATAGCCCCCGAACTGCTCAACTAGTTCTCGTCTGAACATCACCGTCGGATGCGCGACAGTGGTGGTGATTGCATGCGCCGAGCGATGTCCCGGTGTTGCACCGGATAGCGGCGGAATGCGAGGGTGTTCTGCGCCTCATCCATGATTTCAAGTCCGCCGCCAAGCACGCCGATGTCGGGATCCGCTGCGAGGAACTCGACCGGCGGGCCAGGCGATCGGGCAAACAAATGTCGTCCGAATCGAATCTCGCGATGAATGTCCCTCGTGCCTTCGCAATGGCCAGATTCAGGCTTCGAGGTAGGCCCAGCCGCTCGTCGGGGTGGATGTAGCTGAAGCGCTCGTCCAACTCGCAACATTCGCGGCAGGCCTGCGCGAGTTCGGGACGGCTGCTCTCATCGACCACAATACACTCGAAGTCACGCAGGCTCTGATTCATGAGGCTGCGCAGGCTCGTGTGCACCACGTCCCTCGACTCGTTGAAGGATGGGACGACGACCGAAACCAGGGGACGAGCTGTCATGGTGCGCAGTGCAAGGAGAAGATCAGAGGCTCTCTTGGGCGGCAATATCATCGATGGCGCGCCGGATGGCAGCCTGGGAGTCCATCGTGGGCTTCCATCCTGACTGCTGCAAGAGTGACGTGTCGTCGTTTTGAATCGCCGGCGCGTCGCCCACCCAGCCGCGGTCGCGCGATGTCTGAACGACGATGTTGTCCTGAGGCGAGACGCGAATCTCGTCGCTTGCTCGGCAATCCAGCGGACGGAAACTTCCTTCGGTAGACGGGGCGATGTATCGAGCGCCAGCGCGGCAGTTGGCTGTCGGCTTATACTTCCAGGCCAGATCGGAACAACGACATTCCAGCGAGATGACGCGAGTCATGCAGAATCGCTTTATTCCTATGTTCAGATCCCCCAGGATGTCTAAGCGATTCGAGTTCTCGAGTTGAAGTTTGTTCATCGAAGTCGAGCAGGACGCTGTGGATAGCGGGTACGCCGACGACGGGGAGTTGGGAAATCGGTAGATGCCGCATTGCGCCAGGAAGCTCTCGGCTGCGGCCGAAATCTGTGCTTCGGATGCAAGCTTCATTGCGCCATAGTTCGAAATCGGCAGCAGGGGCCCCAGCGATTCCGAGATCGCACGGTCACCCCAATCGCCGTATACCGCCGAACTGGAGGCGAAATAGAACCGCTTGACCCTCAGCTGACGAGCGGCGGCTAACAGGTGGAACGTCGTTAGGAAGGTGTCGCGCAGATCGATACTATAGGGTCCTCCACGCCGGCCGGAATGTCGGAGATTGGCAGCGAGATGCCAGATCTGCGAGACCTGTCGCTCCTTCAGGGCTGCCACAGCGGTTCGATGCAGTCGTCCCGGGAGAGATCCAGCCGAAACAACTCGACTCCGGCTGGAAGGTGCTCCGCGCGGCCGCGGGACAGGTTGTCCACTGCCACGATTGGTTCGTCGAACGCGGCAAGGCGGGCGATGAGGTTGGGTCCGATGAAGCCGCAACCGCCGGAGATCAGGATAGTCATGGTGTCGCGATGAGAAATGGCGGTGAAGCCGTCAGCGGGCGAGCACGGAGCTCGCGGCGCCAATGCCAACCGTGCCGCGCAGGGCGTCCCGAATACCGAGCATCATCCATTTGATGCGTTCCCCGCCTCGGTCAAGGATGAACGGGTATGCCGCCAGTTTCAGCGGCAGGATGCCGGCCAGCCTCACCTTGGAATACAGCGGCACGTATGGGCGCATGGCCAGACGCAAGGTGTCGCGAAACTGGAAGTAGTGCCGGTAAGGGGCAGGCACGTGATAGGTCAGGCCGAAGAAATGCCGCTGCGCCAATCCCAGGCGATGCGGCATTACGATGTCCGTCGCACGATAGAAGCGCCACGCATGGCGCTGAAGTCGCCAGCACCACTCGAAGTCGACGAAATCCAGGAAGAACTCCTCTGTGAAGAACTCGTCGTCGCGCAACTGGTCGATGTGGAACATCATGCCAGAGGTGGCCAAACAGCGCACCTCGTCCACGTTCAGTCGCGTTACCTGCACTGGGGCGGCCGGCGGGACCGGCAAGGCGTCGTCAACGTGGAGAGGGGCCAAACAGATGGCGTGTGACCTGGTCGCCAACGCCAACTTGTCCATTCGCTCCGCATGCGCCGCAGCAGCTGGGCACTGGGCGAACTGTCTTGGTCAAACAGGACCACGGTCTTGCAGCCGGCCTCGCGGGCGGCACGAACGCCCGCGTTCAGCGCCGGTCCGAGTCCCTTGTTTCTTCCGTCCTGGAGCAGGCGGATCTTGGGCGACTCGGGTTGCCGCCCGAAGTGAAAGCCACCGGGCGTGTTGTCGACGACCACGAACGTATGGCAGGCTGAGATCGTCTGCGCAAATCGCTCGAAGAAGTCTTCACCCGGCTTGAAGGCCGTGACGACCGCCGCCAAGCCGTCGATCTCGCCCAAGCCTGAGGTTTGATCCATGAGTCAGTGTGTCTGTTACTCGACCTTGATGGCTTCAACCTTCGGTAGTGGGAACACGAGGGTGCGACCCTTGTATTTGCCCGCTGAGAGGAAAAAGCTGCGGAAGTGCCAGGGCAGCACGAGCAGGTAGTCCGGCTGGCGCGCCAGCAGCTCCTCCTCGGGAACGATCGGGATCCACGTGCCCGGCGTGCGAGTGCCGAACTTGTCGGGATTCACCTCGCCGATGGCCACGATTTCACGCTCCGTCAAGCCGCAGTACTGGAGCAGCACGTTGCCCTTCGTGGATGCGCCCAGCGCTGCCACAGTCTTGCCGTGAGCCCGGCGTCCTGAACGAAGGTCCGCATATCGTCGCGGAAGTGCGCCACGCGTCCGGCGAACGCCCGGTACGGCTCCAAGGTGTCCAGGCCGGCTTGCCGCTCCTGTTCCAGCGTCTGCGCGGCCAGCGGTGTTGGCGTCCGCCCGGAACCGGTCTTTGCGCAAGTTATCGAAAAGCTGCCGCCGTTCACGTCGTTGAACTCCAGGTCGACAATCCTGAAGCCGACGCGCTCGGCCATCCACTGGATCTGGCGCAGTGCAAAGTACTCGAGGTGCTCGTGGCAGGCCGTATCGAACGAGTTCCTGTCGAGCATTGTTGGCATGTAGCTCTGCTCGAAGACCCAGATGCCGTCGTCGGCAAGAAGTCGTGCACTTCCTGCATGAAGCGAAATTGGTCCTCGAGGTCGTAGAACATCGAGAAGGACGTAATTACCTTCGCCTTCTGCTCGGGAAAGCGTCCTTCCATCAGGGCGCGGAGAAGAAATCCGGGATCAATTGGATATGCGCTGGGTAGTACGAGCGGAATTTTGCCCCGGTCGGGTCGATGCCGACCGGACGTGACGTGCTGCGGATACGCCTGCAGCGTCGTGCTGTCGTTGCTGCCAATGTCAATCACGAGGTCGCCGTCGCGCAGGTCGACCAGGTCGCGGAGGCGGTCGACCTTGCCATGCAGGTGCCTGCACCATGCTCGCGTTGAGACCCGAGCGGTAGCCGTAGTTCTCGCCATACATCTCGCCCAGGTCGTAGGAATGCTTCCAACTGCAACAGCCCGCAGTGACCGTCGTCGGCGCTGCATTTGACCAGACGCAGTGGCCCGGTCGTCACCTTCGCATTGCGCTCGCGGGGGAACACACCGGTCAGCATCTGCTCTCCCAGGTCGAGCACCGGGACAAGATCGGTATTGCCGCAGATCCGGCAGCGCGAGATCGAGTGATACATGAATCGTCCTGGGCGAGAATTGAAATCAATAAAGGCCGCGAAGCCGGCCCAATTGGCGAGTCAACGACGACGCATGGCCGCAATGAATGAGGTCGTACATCTGCATGGATATGGACCGTGAACGCCTGATGGCCAACACCAAGCTGCAGAAGGAGTTGGCCATGCGGATGGGTACATGGGCGACCACCCAGGCCGCCGCGCGAAATACCATGCCGGGTTGCCCGCTCAAGCGCTGACGGTATTTCTCTGACGTGTACGCTCCCAGCGCGCGAAACCACAAAAGTTGCTTGACGCGCCGGAACGGAACGCGGGGCGTCACCGCAGCTCGGGTGGCCTCAGATAAACGGGCGAACGACCACACGATCTGGGGCCAGTGAAACATCCAGATGTCAAAGGCGCGACCTCGCCACAGCGCATTGCCATAGCGAATGATGACGAGTGGGCGTGAGATCGTCAGCGCGCTCTTCATCGGCGCACTCAGGATCACGCCCACGTGTACGAAGCCGGTCCCGAAGAATGGAGTGCGGGAGCGCTCGTTCCAGACCGAGCGTCGAATGATAATGCCGCCCACGAAGGTCAGTTGATGCCCTACGTCACGCACGAACTGCGGCCAATCGTGGGCCTGGTAGACCTTGTCGCCGGGGAAGCTGGGCAGCGAGGGGACCAGCGTCTGCTGGAAATCGACGCTGCAAATGCGCGCGCACACGAACATCAGGTCGTGGTGTTCGTGCACATGCGACAGCACTTCGGAAACGGCATCCTCGGACAGCAGGTCGTCGTCGGTCATCAGCCAGCAGTATTCCCCTCGGGCGAGTGTGACGGCCTGGTCACAATCGCGATCGAATCCTTCGTTCGAGGGTGTCGACTTCGTGAGGTTGCTCTGCACGTAGCGGATGCGATCGCATCTATCGATGAAGCGGCTCACGACAATGGATGTGTCATCAGTCGAACCCCCGTCGACAATGACCACTTCGACGTCATCGGCAAGCTGGGCGACGATGTACTCAGAGCGTTCGCCGATGAACCGGCCGCGATTCAGCGTCGGTATGCAGATCGACAAGCGGATGGGTGATTTCATGATCCGAGCGATTTGAAGGCCACTAACAAACCGTCGCGGTCGGACCTGTCAGCGAAATCGTACCCCATGCGGCGATAGAGCCCAATTGCGCTTGCGTTACCTTGGTGCACACGCAAGCGAACCCGCGGGGCGCCTCGCACGGCCGCGGCCGCGTGGAGGAAGGCCATCAAGGCGGATGCCAATCCTATGCCACGGTGCTCCGGATGATTGCGAATCCGAGCTCGGGGTCTTGAATCCCTCGTCCCAGCCACGCAGCAGTCCGTAGCCGAACACCTCCGATTCGGCATGCATTACGTAATACAAGTCGGCGGACAACCGCTGCGCGAGCACCTCGATGTGCGATTGAACGAACGAATGCGGCGCGAAATATCGCTGCTCACCCGAGGCCACCAAGGCGCCGAGCAACACTGACGATCCCGCCGTATGGGCCGGACTCAGCCGCGTGATTTCCAGGGGCGTCGCTGCCGAAGCGGACATGGCGCTGTTCAACAGACTAGCGAACGCAGACGCCCGGCGATGAAAGCGATCTCCTCATCGCTGACTGTCGGACTCGAGGGCAGGCTGATCACCTGTTGCGCCAGTTCGGTGGCGTGTCCGGTTCCGGGTGCGGAATAGATGTGAGTCATCTCGCCAGCGGAATAGAAGCCTGGCCTCGTTTCGATCCCGTCGTCCAGGAGGCGGACCATGACGGCGTCACGGCCCATTCGGAAAGCCTGTTGGTCGAGTCGAACCGCAACCGCCCAGACTATGGGTACGACGTCCTTGGTCATTTTCTGCAGCGTCAGTCCTGGAATCCCTTCCAACTCGGACACGTATCGTTGGTACACGCGCGCACGTTCTCGACAAATGTGCTCTATATGTTGGAGCTGGGCGCACCCGATAGCTGCCTGGACGTTGGTGAGACGGAAGTTGTACCCGGCGACGTCGTGCCAATAGCGGCGCGAGCCCATGCCATGGCTGCGCTGCAGCCTCATGCGTTGGTCCATCGACGGGTCGCGGGTTGCAACGGCACCGCCTTCTCCGGTCGTGATTGTCTTGGTGGCGTGCAGGCTGTAGGTGCCAATCGGCGCGATCGTTCCGGCCTGGCGGCCGCGATAGGTCGATCCGAACGCCTCGGCGGCGTCCTCCAGCACCCAGATGGCATCGCCAGCCAGTTCAAGGATCGGGTGCATGTCGCATACGTTGCCATATGTATGGACCGCGACGATACCCTTGGTCTTCGGCGTCAGGCAGGCCTGGACCGTGCGCGCAGTCATGCACCAAGTCTGCGGGTCGACGTCGGCAAATACCGGACGCGCTCCCATATGGAGCGCCACGTTGGCGGCCGCCATAAAGGCGAATGCAGGAACGATGATCTCGTCGCCGGGGTGGACGTCCAGAGCTAGATACGCGGCTTGGAGCGCTGTCGTCCCGTTGGAGGTGGCTACCACGTGGCCGGCATAGAGGAACTCCGCAAGGTCGCGCTCGAGCCTTTCAACGTACGGGCCGCCCGAGATCCAGGTCGACTGCAGCGCGTCGTTCGCGAACGACAATTCCTCCCCCCAGTAGCGAGGTTCAGCCCAAGGAATGTACTTGCGGACCATGTTCAGTTCGTTGCCTCAGGTTTGATGAACTCCATCGCGACGACACCCATGCCGGGCAAGTCGCGAATCGACTGGTATTCGGCAAATTCCTTGCCGAACATTGTCGGTTCGCGCCAATAGGCATAGGCGGGGTTGGTACGCTTGCTGATCACATTGGCATCGTAGTTACCTGCCTTGCGCTCGCCCCAGATCCGCATGCGCGCAGGCGCGCCCGTCATCCTCCAGATGCGCGCCGCGAGCGATTCCTCGTCGTAATAACGCTGCCAGAACACGAGGCCGGCGCCGTCCTTCTTGAGCAGGGCGTATTCATCCAAGTTGCTGAACTCCTCGCACCCGTCGAGCGCACGGGCACGGTGATGACGAGGCGGCCACCGGGACGCAGCAAGCGCCACATGGTCGCGACGGCCGTGGAGTCGTCGGGGATGTGCTCGATCACCGAGATGCTCGTAATCAGGTCAAAGGAGCCGTCGTGGTATTGGACGTCTTCGATCAACAATCCTGACAGTCGGCAACGTGCCAGCAGTCCAAGGCTTTTCGCATAGGAGCCGGTGTCGCGAAGGTCATCCGATAGCGGATTCAACACGTCCGCGATGAGCTTCGGGTCAGCTTCGAGGATCAGCAGCGGAACAAGGCGAGGTGACGACACGTCCAAGTACCTGGCCACTGGGGCGCGGCCAGCGGCGTCGACCGCGAAGGCGACCTCGAAGTACCGGAACGAGTCCATCGGATCGGCCAGCAAGACGAGTCCTCGCTTGATGTCACCTGCGGCGAGCGACCGCAGTCCCAGGCGGATGCACTTGCGTCTGTATGCCAGTCCCGGCGTGCCGAGTCGGCGTGCAGAAGCCATCTCAAAGGGGAGCACCGCAATGCTCCACAGCCTGCGCGCAATGCGATGCGCCGCGCCCAGCTCGGGCCGGTGCTGCTCGAAGGTGAGGTAGCGCTTGCGCGCGATGATGTGGTCAGGGTTCATGCCGGTTTCTTGATGGAGGAAGGTCCATGGCGCCGCCACTCGGCGAGCCCGATGACCCGCACTTCGGGATTGATCAGGGCGCAGGTGGCCATCGAGATCACCGTGCCGACGGCGATCAGCCCCACGCGGACTGCAGATCCCGGAGATGCCAATTCGACCACGGGAAACCACAGCAGCTGGGAGCCTGCTGCGGCCACGAGGGACGGCACCAGGCATTTCCAGATCCAGGCTCGCGCCCGTCCAAGTTCGATGTGCCGGTGCGTGAGATAAGTTCCCAGAGCGAGATAGATCACTTCCAGAAGGGCCCAAGCCGCAGCGCCGCCAATTCCGCCGTACGACATGGACAATGTGACGATAAGCGGCGCAAAGACGATGAGGAGCGCCACGTTGATCGCCAGCGGCATCCAGCTGAGCCCAAAGGCGAGCTGCGCGGCGTAGGGGAAGTACATGACGCCATTGATGGCGGAGCCAGCGCAAAGTAAGGCGACGATGGGGGCAATGTGCTGCGCCGTTTCAGGACGTCCGGTCCACAGCCACACGATGTCAAGCGAATGGATACCGAGGGTCAATGCGATAGGCAGAAAGAATGTCGAAAATATCTTCGTGTCGCGATGGTACTTCTGAAGCAGCAGGTCGAATCGTCCGCGAGCGACGAGGGCGGATAGTTCCGGATAGATTGTGTTGAATAACGGAGTTATGAAGACAGCGAGGCCTCCGACGATGGTTGCGCCCAGCATGTATTCGCCGAAAGCGGCGAGGGGCAGCGCCTTACTTAAGACAGTCTTGTCGAGTTGGGTCAATGCAACCCCGGTCAGTGCGACGATCGCCATTCGCGCGCTGAATTGCCACATGCCGCCGAGCGACGCCAGGTTCGATTCGACGCCGCAACGACCGCCGAGCGCGCGCCACGCGTTCTGACGCATCAGCAAGGCGTGGACCACCGAAACGGCCGCCTGAGCGGCGAACATCGTGTCCACCCGAGGCGTTAGAAAACTTAGAACCATCACGGCGCAGAGTACCGACATCGAACTCATCGCCATGTTGACGACGCTGACTGTCAGGAGACGGCCGGCCCCGACCAGCGCATTTTGGTATAGCGCGATGGGCCATCTTGCCGCGACAAGGCCGGCCATGACAGTCAGCGCGCGGCGGACCTCATCGGTGGGAAGTTTCGACGCGCCCAGCCACGTGGACGCCAACGTTCCGGCGCCGATCGCGAGCAAGGTGCCGATGACTGCGGCCGTTGACCAGTAGATGCGCGCGAGCGAGTGCAGCACGGTGCGTGCGCGAACCTGGTCGGCGAGGCCAGTGGCCCGGGCGATTTCAGGTTGACTGCAGGCGCAAGGCCGACGTCCAGGATCTGCAACACGGCCTGGATGGTGATGAAGAAGCCGATCAGCCCGTATGCTTCCAGGCCGAGCTTGTGGACATAAAAGGGCACGACCAGCAACGACAGCGCCGCCGACCAGATAGAACTGGTCACGGCAACGATGGCGGTGCGGCGGCGGGACATGTTCACTCGTGGAAGTCGTTAGTCTTGTAGCCGTGTTGGCGCACCAGGGCATCGCGCTGGGCGGCTTCGAGATCATGCAGGGACATCTCGCGGACCAACTCCTCGAAGGTGACTTGCGGCGTCCAACCCAGTTGCTTGGCGGCCTTGGTCGGATCGCCCAGCAGGGTCTCTACTTCGGCAGCCCGGAAGTAACGCGGGTCGACCGCCACGACGCACTTGTCGGTGGCCGTGTCATAGGCCTTCTCGTCCACGCCGCTGCCTTCCCAGCGCAGGTCCAGGCCCAGGCACTCGGCCGAGCGGCTCGACAAATTCACGCACCGAATGCTGGATGCCCGTGGCGATCACATAATCGTCGGGCTTGTCCTGCTGGAGCATCAGCCACTGCATCTGCACATAGTCGCGGGCGTGGCCCCAGTCACGCAGCGCATCGAGATTGCCCAGGTGCAGGCAATCTTGCAGGCCCAGCTTGATGCGGGCCAGCGAACGGCTGATCTTGCGGGTCACGAAGGTTTCGCCGCGCACCGGCGACTCGTGATTGAACAGGATGCCATTGCAGGCATACATGCCGTAGGCTTCGCGATAGTTGACCGTGATCCAATAGCCATAGAGCTTGGCCACGGCGTAGGGGGAGCGGGGATAAAACGGCGTGCTCTCACGCTGCGGCACCTGCTGCACCAAACCGTACAGCTCCGAGGTCGACGCCTGGTAGAACCGGGTTTTGTTTTCCAGCTTGAGGATGCGGATGGCCTCTAGCAGCCGCAGCACGCCCAGGCCGTTGGCGTCGGCCGTGTACTCGGGCGACTCGAACGAAACGGCCACGTGACTCTGCGCCCCAGGTTGTAGATCTCGTCGGGCTGGACGTCCTGCACGATGCGGATCAGGTTCGTGGCGTCGGTCAGGTCGCCGTAGTGCAGGATCATCCGCCGGTTCTCGACGTGCGGATCCTGATAGAGGTGCTCGATGCGGTCGGTATTGAAGCTGGAGCTCCGCCGCTTAATACCGTGAACTTCGTAGCCTTTTTCCAGGAGCAGCTCGGCCAGGTACGATCCGTCCTGACCCGTGATGCCGGTGATGAGTGCAACTTTTTGCATGCCGTTCTCAAATGGAAGGGGAGGAATTGACGTCAGGCGCTTCGCGAGTCGTTGAAGAATGCTCCTGATTGTCTGCCGCCGTGGCTAGTCGAACTTGTGAGCGAGGTCGAATGCTGGCGCTTCCAGGTCCTTTGCAGACAGACTTCGGGCGGACCCCGAAGTCGGGCCATTCAATGCAGATGGTCGTATCGTTCCAGGCCACGCTACATTCACTTGCGGGCGCGTAATACTCAGTCGTCTTGTACAGGAAGTCGGCCTGCTCGCTGAGAAACCAGAAAGCCGTGGGCGAATCCTGGGGGAATCCAAAGTTGCCGATGCGCAGCACGTCAAGCTCGCTCCCACCCAGCTGCCGAACGTCGGGCTGCTGCGTCGCATGTCCACCGCCACGTCGAAGACGCGCCCGTGCGGCACGCGCACAAGCTTGCCCTGCGCGTGCGGCGGCAGTTGGTAGTGCAGCCCGCGCAGCACACCCTTCGCGAGCGCGAATGGTTGTCCTGCACAAACTCGACCTCGTGCCCCACAGCCTCGTCGAAGGCACGCTGGTTGAAGCTCTCCATGAAGAACCCGCGCTCATCACCGAACACCTTCGGTTCGATCAGGAGCACATCCGGAATGGCGGTGGGTGTGACCTTCATCAGAACACCTGCTCCTTGAGGACCTTCAACAAGTACTGGCCATAGCCGTTCTTCAGCATCGGCTGCGCCTGCCGTTCGAGTGCCTCGGCGCTGATCCAGCGGCTGCGAAACGCGATCTCCTCAAGGCACGCCACCTTCAGGCCCTGGCGCTTTTCGAGCGTGGCAATGAATTGGCTGGCCTCGAGCAGGCTGTCGTGCGTGCCGGTGTCGAGCCACGCATAGCCGCGGCCCATGATCTCGACGCTCAATTGCTCATGCTGCAGATAGCGGGCATTGACGTCGGTGATTTCCAGCTCGCCGCGCGCCGAGGGCTTGATGTCGCTCGCAATATCGCAAACCTGACCGTCGTAGAAATACAGTCCCGTCACGGCGTAATTGCTCTTCGGCGAAATTGGTTTTTCCTCGATGCTCAAGGCGCGTCCCTGAGCGTCGAACGCGACCACGCCGTAGCGTTCAGGGTCTTGCACGTGGTAGGCAAAGACGCTCGCGCCTTGCTCGCAGCGTGCCGCATGGCCGAGCAGGCTCGCAAAGTCGTGCCCATAGAAGATGTTGTCCCCCAGCACCAGCGCACTCGGTGCCCCATTCACGAACTCGCGGCCCAGAATGAACGCCTGCGCCAGCCCGTCCGGGCTCGGCTGCACGCAATAGCTCAGGTTGATGCCCCAGCGGCTGCCGTCGCCAAGCAGCGCCTCGAACCTCGGCGTGTCCTGCGGCGTGCTGATCACGAGGATGTCTCTGATGCCGGCCAGCATCAGCGTGCTGAGCGGGTAGTACACCATCGGCTTGTCGTACACCGGCAGCAATTGCTTGCTGATCGCCAGCGTGGCCGGGTGCAGCCGGGTGCCGGAGCCACCGGCGAGGATGATGCCCTTGCGAGGCTTGGTCATGGTCGCTTCCTGGTTTGCATCAACGGCGTGACTTCGGCGAGCATGCGGTCCACGCCTGTCGTCCACGCGGGCAGGAGCAGCTGGAAGGCGCTGCGCAGCTTGTCGGTGCTCAGCCGTGAGTTCAGCGGGCGGTTGGCCGGCAGCGGATATTCGGTGGTGGGGATCGCCGCGATCCCGATCGGCGTGCCGTTCAGCGGCAGGCCGCGCTCGCGCGCCCAATCGATGACATGGCGTGCATAGCCGTGCCAGCTCGTTGTGTCCGCTGGCGGCCAGGTGATACAGGCCGCCGAGCTGCCGGGCTGCGCAGCGCCGCGCGCATGGCGTGGGCCGTCACGTCGGCGATCAATTCGGCCCCTGTGGGTGCGCCGATCTGGTCGGCAATCACCCGCAGCTCGTCGCGTTCGCCAGCCAGGCGCAGCATGGTGCGCGCGAAGTTGCCTCCGCGCGCCGCATACACCCAGCTGGTGCGAAAGATCAGGTGCTTCGCGCCGCTGGCGATGATGGCGCGCTCGCCATCGAGCTTGGTCTGGCCGTACACGCTGAGCGGGCCGTGGCGGCGTCTTCGTCGCGTGGCATCTCGCCGGAACCGTCAAAGACATAGTCGGTGCTGTAGTGCACCAGCCAGGCGTTCAGCCGCGCTGCTTCTCGTGCGAGGACTGCGGGTGCTTGCGCATTGATGGCGGCAGCCAGCTCCGGCTCGCTCTCCGCCTTGTCGACGGCGGTGTAGGCGGCGGCATTCACGATCACCTGGGGCTTCAGCGTTCGTACGGTCTCGGCCAAGTGTGTCGGCCTGGGCAAGATCACCAGTAGGCCATCCACGCCCCGCCGATCCAGCGCAATCAGTTCGCCCAACGGAGCGAGCGAGCGCTGCAGCTCCCAGCCCACCTGGCCATTCTTGCCGAGCAGAAGAATCCTCACGCCTCGCCCCTCAGGCCCGTGCTGGCGAGTCGTAGTGCCGCGCCAGCCATTCGCGGTACGCACCGGTGCGGCACGCTGTCGATCCACTCGACGTTGTCGAGGTACCAGCGCACCGTCTTGTCGATGCCGCTGTCGAAGGTTTCGCCGGCCGCCAACCGATCTCGCGCTCGATCTTGCCGGGGTCGATGGCATATCGCCGGTCGTGGCCGGGCCGGTCGGCCACGAAGGTGATGAGATCCTCGTACGTGCCGCTCGCGCGTGGGCGCAGTGCATCGAGCTTGCGGCAGATGGTGGTCACCACGTCGATGTTGCGCACCTCGTTCTTGCCGCCCACGTTATAGGTCTCACCCGTACGACCCTTGGCCAGCACCTGGCAGATGGCCTCGCAGTGGTCACGCACGTACAGCCAGTCGCGAATGTTCTGTCCATCGCCGTAGACCGGCAGCGGCTTGCCCTCGAGCGCATTGAGGATCATCAGCGGGATCAGCTTCTCAGGGAAGTGATAGGGCCCGTAGTTATTGCTGCAGTTGGTCGTGAGCGTGGGCAGCCCGTAGGTGTGGTGGTAGGCCCGCACGAGATGGTCGCTGCCGGCCTTGCTGGCGGAATAGGGGCTGTTCGGGGCGTACGGGGTGGTCTCGGAGAACGCTGGGTCGGTCTCGCTCAGGGTGCCGTAGACCTCGTCGGTGGACACATGCAGGAATCTGAAGGTGTCCTTCTCCTGGGCGCCCAGGGCGCTCCAGTACCCGCGCACTTCCTCGAGCAGAGAGAAGGTGCCCACCATGTTGGTCTGCACGAACTCGCCAGGGCCGTGGATCGACCGGTCCACATGGCTTTCGGCGGCGAAATGCAGCACGGCGCGCGGCTGATGCGTGGCCAGCAGTTGCCGCACCGTGTCGCGATCGCAGATGTCGGCTTGAACGAGGCTGGCGCGGCCCGACTTCAGGAATGGCGCGATCGTGAGCGGATTGCCGGCGTAGGTCAGCTTGTCCAGCACGACAACGGGCTCGTCCGAACGTTCGAACCAGTGGTGGACGAAATTGCCACCGATGAAGCCGGCGCCGCCGGTGATCAACAACATGGAAAGCCTTTACGGGACAGAGGTGTGGGAACGATGTCGGTGCTGGGGCGTTCGGTCTGTTCAGCAGGTGAACGGCGATTGTAGGGAATGGCCGGTGACCAGTCGGCACGCCAGTGGCAGGTTTCGCGCCGTGCGGCGCACGCCTGGGGGTGTTCCGCGCCATTCGGCGGGTCGGCGCCGTGCGTGACGCCGGGTGGCAAACGAAGTGTTACGTCTCGCGTGCGGTGTACCAGTCGACGAACCGGCGCAATCCCTGCTCCAGGGGCGTCGATGGCCGGAACCCCACCCACGCCTTCAAGGCGCCGATGTCGGCATAGGTCGCGGGTACGTCGCCGTCCTGCATCGGCAGCATGCGCTTGTCGGTGGTCTTGCCGAGAAGCCGCTCGAGGCAGGCAATGAAGTCGAGCAGGGCGACGGGTTCGTGGTTGCCGATGTTGAAGATCCGGTACGGTGCGCCGCCGGCTTCGGCCGCGGTCGCCGGCTTGTCGAGCACGCGCACGACGCCCTCGACGATGTCGTCGACATAGGTGAAGTCGCGCTTCATGTCGCCGTGGTTGAACACGTCGATCGGCTGGCCTTCGAGGATCGCCTTGGTGAAGCTGTAGTAGGCCATGTCGGGCCGGCCCCACGGGCCGTACACCGTGAAGAAACGCAGCCCGGTGGTCGGCATGCCGTACAGGTGGCTGTACGAATGCGCCATCAGCTCGTTGGCCTTCTTGGTCGCGGCGTACAGGCTCACGGGGTGGTCGACGGGATCGGTTTCGGCGAACGGCACCTTCTTGTTGCCGCCGTACACGCTCGAACTGCTGGCATACACGAGATGCCGCACCCCGTGGTGCCGGCAGCCCTCGAGCACGTTCACGAAGCCGGTGAGGTTGGCGTCGGCATAGGCGTGCGGGTTTCGCAGCGAGTAGCGCACGCCGGCCTGGGCGGCCAGGTGCACCACGCGTTCGAAGCCGCCATGCGCAAAGAGGGCGGCCAACGCATCGCGATCGGCGATGTCGATGCGCTGAAAGCGAAAGTTCGGCTGCCCGTCGAGCCGGGCCAGCCGGCTGTGCTTGAGGGCGGGATCGTAGTAGTCGTTGAGATTGTCGATGCCGACCACCTCGTCGCCGCGCGCGAGCAGACGCTCGCACACATGCATGCCGATGAATCCGGCTGCGCCGGTGACCAGGACCTTCATGCCGCGAACCCGCGCATCAGCGGCCGATGGCGTGGTACTCCACGCCCTGATCGCGAAGCATCTTCGGGTCGTAGAGGTTGCGGCCGTCGAAGATCACCGGCTGCTTCAGCGCGGCACCGACCGCATGGGCATCCGCGCCGCGGAATTCCTTCCACTCGGTGACGATCACCAGCGCGTCGGCACCTTCCAGCGCCTGCATGGCCTGCGGCGCATATCGCAGTTCATTGCGGTCGCCGAAAACGCGCTGCGCCTCGGGCATGGCCACCGGGTCATAGGCGCAGATCGTCGCACCGGAAGACAGCAGCGACTCGATCACCAGGCGGCTCGGCGCCTCGCGCATGTCGTCGGTGCCGGGCTTGAACGCCAGGCCCCACAGCGCGAAGTGGCGGCCCGTCAGGTCGTGGCCGAAGCGGCGCTTGACCTTCTCGCTGAGCACCGATTTCTGGGCCGTGTTGGCCGCCTCCACCGCGTCGAGCACGCGCAGCGTCAGGCCCGCCTCGTCATGGGCGGTGCGGATGAGCGCCTGCACGTCCTTCGGGAAGCATGAGCCGCCGTAGCCGCAGCCGGGGTACAGGAAGTGAAAGCCGATGCGCGGGTCCGCGCCGATGCCCTGGCGCACCATCTCGATGTCGGCACCGATGCGCTCGGCCAGGTTGGCCAGTTCGTTCATGAAGCTGATGCGGGTGGCGAGCATCGCGTTGGCCGCGTACTTGGTGAGCTCGGCGCTGCGCACGTCCATCAGCATGACACGGTCGTGGTTGCGGTTGAAGGGCGCATACAGCGCGCGCATGAGATTGACGGCCCGGTCATCGCTCGCGCCGACGATGATGCGGTCGGGGCGCATGAAATCCTCGATCGCCGCGCCTTCCTTCAGGAATTCGGGGTTCGAGACGACGCTGTAGGGCACCTGCACCTTGCGCTTTTCGAGTTGCGCGGCAATGGCGGCGGTGACCTTGTCGGCCGTGCCGACAGGCACGGTGCTCTTGTCGACCACGAGCTTGTAGTCGGTCATGTGTTCGCCGATGCTGGCGGCCGCCGCCAGCACGTGCGTCAGGTCGGCCGAGCCGTCTTCATCGGGCGGCGTGCCCACCGCGATGAACTGCACGGTGCCAAAGCCCACCGCGCGCCGCACGTCGGTGGTGAAATGCAATCGGCCCGCGGCCACGTTGCGCTGCACCACCGCATCGAGGCCCGGCTCGTGAATCGGGATGTCGCCGTGTTCGAGCCGCTCGATCTTGCGGGCGTCCAGGTCGAGGCACATGACGTCGTTGCCGACATCGGCCATGCAGGCGCCGCTGACGAGGCCGACATAGCCGGTGCCGATGACGGTGATCTTCATGAGATGCTGAAGAAGGTTGAGGAAATGGAAATGGCGCGCGGCCGGATCGAAGCCATGGGAACACTATCGCCACGGAAGGCTCAGAGCACGCGATTCTAGTGGGACGCTCGCTCGATCCTGCCGAATACACTTCGCCCCATGATCGTTCTGCTCCTCGGCTTCTTGTTCTCGGCCGTCACCACTTTCTTCATCATCCGGTTCGAGCGGACGCATGCGCACTTCTCGAGCGATCACGACATGTCCGGGCCGCAGAAATTCCACGCCCGTCCGGTGCCCCGCATCGGCGGTCTCGGCATTGCCGTGGGTATGGCGGTGTCGCTTGACCTTCCTGGCACTGACCCGGCAGGGCGAGATGGCGCTCGGTCTGCAGTTGATCGGCTGCGCGCTCCCGGCGTTCGTCGCCGGCTTGGCCGAGGACCTCACGAAAACCCAAAGCCCGCGCCGCCGCCTGTTCTTCACCGTCGTGTCGGCCGGGCTGGCTGCCTGGGGCCTGGGTGCCATCATCCACCGCACCGACATTCCCGGCATCGACTGGCTGGTCACGTTCAGCATCCCGGCCGTCCTGCTCACGCTGTTCGCGGTGGCGGGCGTGGCCAATTCGATCAACATCATCGACGGGTTCAACGGCCTGGCCTCGATGTGCGTGGTGCTCATGCTCACGGCCATCGCCTATGTCGCGTTCCAGGCGCACGATCATGTCGTCGCACTCAGCGCGCTGGCGGGGCTGGGCGCGGTCATGGGCTTCTTTGTCTGGAACTTCCCCGCGGGGCTGATCTTCCTCGGTGACGGCGGGGCGTACTTTCTCGGCTTCTATGTGGCGGAACTGGCCGTACTTCTGGTGCATCGCAATCCCGAGGTGTCGCCTCTGTGCCCGCTATTGATGTGCATCTACCCGATCTTCGAGACGGTGTTCTCGATGTACCGCCGCAAGTTCATTCGCGGCCGGCCGGTGGGCATGCCCGACGGCGTGCACCTGCACAGCCTGGTCTATCGGCGCCTGATGCGCTGGGCGGTGGGCGACCGCACCGCCAAGGTGCTGACCCGCCGCAACTCGATGACGGCGCCTTACCTTTGGCTGCTCTCCATGATGTCCATCGCGCCGGCCATGGTGTTCTGGAGCAATTCGGCCGTGCTCGGTGCACTCATCATCTTGTTCGCCGGCACCTATGTGTTTCTCTACGCGAGCATCGTCCGATTCAGGTCGCCCGGCTGGCTGATCGTGCGCCGATGAGCCGCTTCGTGAGGGGATTGCTCAGGGCGGCGATAATGCTTGGATGACCGAATACCCCCTGGTCGCGGATGCCGGGGCGATGGCCACCCCAGCGCCCAAGCCCACCACCGCCCGCTTCGACACCCTCGCCCTCGACCCCAAGCTGCTCCGCGCGGTGGCCGACTCAGGCTACCTCACCATGACCCCCATCCAGGCCAAGGCGATTCCGATCGTCCTGGATGGCCGAGACGTGATGGGCGCCGCACAGACCGGCACCGGCAAGACGGCTGCGTTCTCGCTGCCCCTGCTGCAGAAGATGCTCAAGCACGAGAACAGCAGCGCCTCGCCGGCGCGGCACCCCGTGCGCGCACTCGTGCTGGCCCCCACGCGCGAACTGGCCGACCAGGTCGCCAACAACGTCAAGGCCTACTCCAAGCACACCAGGCTTCGCGCGACGGTCGTGTTCGGCGGGATCGACATGAAGCCCCAGACCGCCGAGCTGAAGACGGGCGTCGAGATCCTCATTGCCACGCCGGGGCGCCTGCTCGACCACATCGAGAGCAAGAACGTGGTGCTCAACCAGGTCGAATACGTGGTGCTCGACGAGGCCGACCGCATGCTCGACATCGGCTTCCTGCCCGACTTGCAGCGCATCCTCAGCTACCTCCCCAAGCAACGCCAGACGCTGCTCTTCTCCGCCACGTTTTCGACCGAGATCAAGCGCCTGGCCGAGAGCTATCTCCAGGACCCGTTGATGGTCGAGGTCGCGCGGCCGAACGCCGCGGCCGCCACCGTCGAACAGCGCTTCTACAGCGTCAGCAGCGACGACAAGCGCGCTGCGGTCCTCAAGCTGCTCAAGGACCGCGAGCTGTCGCAGGCGCTGGTCTTCGTGAATTCCAAGCTCGGCTGCGCGCGACTTGCGCGGTCCTTCGAGCGCGACGGCCTGCGCACCAACGCCCTGCACGGCGACAAGTCGCAGGACGAACGGCTCAAGGCACTGGACGCATTCAAGCGCGGCGATGTCGATGTGCTGGTCGCCACCGACGTAGCCGCCCGCGGCCTGGACATCGTCGACCTGCCCGGCGTCTTCAACTTCGACGTGCCGTTCAATGCCGAGGACTACGTCCACCGCATCGGCCGCACCGGCCGCGCGGGAGCATCGGGCTTGGCGATCACCCTGGTCTCGCGAGAAGACAGCCGGCTGATCGCCGACATCGAGAAGCTCCTCAAGAAGAAAATCGAGCTCGAGCCGCTCGAGCTCGACGACGAGCGGCCGCGGCGCGATCTGCGCGAGCGCAGGCGCCCCGAAGAGGAACGGCGCGAACCCCGCACGCGCGCGTCCGGCGCCCCGGCGCCGGCGGCCAGGGCACCGACCGATCCCTTCTTCGAGCGTCCCTACGAGCCAAGCCCGAGCGCTCAGACCCCCGATTGGGAAACGAAACCCCCCGCCGCGCCTGCCCCGCAGAGCCTCACGCCGAACATCAAGCCCAAGCGCAAGGTCGCAGCGCTGTTCGACGGTTCGAAGAAATCCTCTGACTGAGCGTCGGCGCATTGCCGCCTGGTGGACTCGCGGCTATCTTTCGTTCCCATCGGCGATTGGCGGCCCAGGGCCGTTTCCCATGGCTGCTCCTCTTTCAGGTGCTAGCCGAGAAAACAGAAGACGGCCGGCACGTCCTTGGGCAGCGACAGGGGCGATGACTTCCAGCGACTCACCGTGTCGCTGCGGGTCCAGCCCTGCGGCAGCGTCAGCGCGCAACTGACGGCGAGCGCCGTCTGTGGCTGAAGGCAAGACAGCAATGCGGCCAGCAGGGTGTCGTTGCGATACGGCGTCTCGATGACGATCTGCGTCTGGTGCCATCGCTTCGACCAGGCTTCGAGTTCGCGCACGCGAACGACGCGTTCGCCGGCGTCCACCGGCAAGTAGCCAACGAAGGCAAAGCTCTGTCCGTTGAGCCCGCTGGCGGCCAGCGCGAGCATGAGCGCGCTCGGCCCGGACAGCGGCACGACGCGGATTCCGAGGCGGTGGGCCGCATGGACCACCTGCGCGCCGGGGTCCGCCACGGCCGGCAAGCCCGCTTCCGACATGACGCCCACGTCATGCCCTTGAAGGGCGGGCGCGAGCAATGCGTCGATGTCGTCGGCCGGGACATTCGCCGCGGTGCCCTTGCGTGGCCGTGGCATCTCGACGATGTGCAGCTCCTGCAGCGGCCTGGCGAGCGGCGTGATCGCATCCACCCGCTTGAGCACGGCGCGGGCGGTCTTCGCGTTCTCGACGATCCAGTGCGACAGCTGCGAGGCCGCGCGCACCGTGTGCAACGGCAGGACGTCGGTGATGGCGCCTGCCGGCGTCGCCGAGATGCCGAAATCGAGCGGGCTGGGCACGAGGAACAAGGTGCCGTGCGGCATGCCATCCGACGCCGTTCCCGCGATCGGCCAGGAATGGGTCATCGCCGTGGCCTCCGCAGGCGCGTCGTCCGGCGGGTACGGTCGCGGCGCCGCGTCGGCACCGGCATCGGCATCGGCATCGGCATCCGGCCGCTGGCCTGCGCTCATGACGCGAGCGGGTCCAGGCCGGCAAGCCGCAGGAGATGGCAGGTCTGGATCAGCGGCAACCCGACCAGGGCCGTCGGATCGTCCGAAGTGATGGCGTCGAGCAGGGCGATCCCCACGGTTTCGGACTTCGCGCTGCCGGCGCAGTCGTAGGGCTGCTCCAGTCGCAGGTAGCGCTCGATTTCGGCGTCGTCGAGCTTGCGGAAGGTCACGCTCACCGGCACGAGCCGTCCCGACTCGAAGCCGATGTCCGCACGCAGGACCGCCACGGCGGTCTGGAACACGACACTGCGTCCGCTCATGGCCCGCAACTGCGCTACGGCACGTTCATGCGTTCCCGGTTTTCCGATGGGCTCGCCATCCAGGTCGGCGACCTGGTCGGAACCGATCACGACCGACCCTGCCGGCGCTTGGGCGGCCACCGCGCGCGCCTTGGCAAAAGCGAGCCTCAGCGCGAGGTCGGCCGGGCGTTCGTCCGGCCTCGGCGACTCGTCGACCGCGGGCGATCGCACATCGAACGGCATTCGCAGGCGCTCGAGCAGGGCACGCCGGTAGGGCGACGTCGAGGCCAGGATCAACACCGGGGCTGCATGCGTCATGTCCTCGATTCTCCCATTGACTTGGTGCAGCGCCGCAAGATCCGCGGCCGGCCCGGCACGTACACTGGGCGGCATGAAGACCCGCCCCGTGGACCCGCGGCGCCTCGACGTGGAGTCCTTTGCCAAGGAAGGCGGACGGCTCGAAGGGCACTGGCCCTTGCCGGCCTTGCAGCGCCTCGTCGACGCCGCGCATGCCGACGCGCGCCCGGCGCCTGACGACCAGGTGGCCTGGCAGGCGCACGGCGAGAGCAGGGCCGTTCGAGGCGGCGAGCCGCAGGTCTGGCTGCACCTGCGCGCGCACGCGCGGATGTCGCTGGTCTGCCAGCGCTGCCTCGGCCCCCTCGAGACCGACATCGTCGCGGAGCGCAGCATCCTGTTCGTCAGGGGCGAAGAGGCCGCGACCGAACTCGACGCCGACCTCGAGGACGACGTCCTGGCGTTGCCACGCTCGCTCGATCTTCGTGAACTCGTCGAGGACGAATTGCTGCTCGCGTTGCCTCTCGTGCCGCGCCACGACACCTGTCCCCGGCCTCTGCCCTCGATGGCCGACGATGACGAGCCCGCCGAACGCGCCAATCCCTTTGCGGTGCTGGTGGCGCTCAAGCGCGAAGATCCGCCCCATTGAGCGCGTCGCGCCGGCGCCGAGGGCCCAGGTCACCATGCTAGAATTGCAGGCTTTTCGGCTGGCGCCTGTCGATTTGCCGTTCGGTTTCACCGACGGTGGTCGAAGCGGCCAGCGTCATTTCCCGGTGCTCGTTGCGCGGTCGTCTTGCAAAGAGCCGCGGCAGTCCGGGGCCTCAGGAGAATCCCATGGCCGTTCAGCAGAACAAGAAGTCGCCTTCCAAGCGTGGCATGCACCGCTCGCACAACGCCCTGACCACTCCGGGCACGGCGGTGGAGCCCACCACCGGCGAAGCCCATCTGCGCCACCACATCAGCCCCACCGGCTTCTACCGCGGCCGCAAGGTCCTCAAGACCAAGGCCGACGCCTGACAGGTCGCGCTGCGCGAAAGCCGTTCGCGATTTTTCGCGCATGCGGCCGATGCCTACCGCCAGTCAGTCCGCCCGCCCATCGCCCGGCCTGTGTGAGCAGCGCCGGGCGTTCGCATTTGGATTTGCGTCCGCCAGCAGGACGAGCCAAGGCGCCGTCCCGCGCGCCTGCCCCGAGACATGAACGCCTCTGACATGACCGCACCCGAGCCCCTGGCGACGTTTCGGCTGGCGGTGGATTGCATGGGGGGCGACCACGGGCCCACGGTGACCTTGCCCGCATGCCGGCATTTCCTGGCCGCCCATCCCGATGCCGAACTGATCCTCGTGGGTCGCGAGTCCGACCTGGCCTCCGCGGCGTCGTGGCCGCGCTGCAAGATCGTCGGGGCCACCGAAGTGGTCGAGATGACGGATTCCATCGAGGTGGCGTTGCGTCGCAAGAAGGATTCGTCGATGCGCGTGGCCATCGGCCAGGTGAAGCCCGATGTCGACAGCGGGTCTCGCGCCGCGGCGCAGGCCTGCGTCTCGGCGGGGAACACCGGCGCGCTCATGGCCGTGTCACGCTATCTGCTGAAGACGCTCGAAGGCATCGACCGCCCCGCGATTGCCGCCGTCATGCCCAACCGCACGGGCGGCTACACGACCGTGCTCGACCTCGGGGCCAACGTCGACTGCACGGCCGAGCACCTGCTGCAGTTTGCCGTCATGGGCAGCGCGCTGGTCTCCGCGGTGGACGGCAAGGAAGACCCCACGGTCGGACTGCTCAACATTGGCGAGGAAGAGATCAAGGGCAACGAGGCGATCAAGAAGGCCGGCGAACTGCTGCGCGCCGTCGGAAAGGCGGGCCACATGAATTTCCGCGGCAACGTCGAGGGCAACGACATCTTCAAGGGCGACATCGATGTGATCGTCTGCGACGGCTTCGTCGGCAACGTGGCGTTGAAGGCCTCTGAAGGCGTGGCCGGTCTCATCGTCGGCCTGCTCAAGCAGGAATTCCGCCGCAATGCGTTCGCCCTGCTGGCGGGCGCCCTGGCCAAGCCCGTGCTCAACCGGGTGGCCCAGCGCCTGGACCATCGGCGCTACAGCGGCGGTGCGCTCCTGGGGTTGCGCGGCCTCGTGTTCAAGGCTCATGGCTCGTCGGATGCGTTCGCGTTCGAGCAGGCCATGAACCGGGCTTATGATGCCGCCCGCCACGGCCTGCTCGATCAGGTCCACGACCGAATCCTCGAGACGCTGTCGGCCCTTCCCGCGTCGGTCGCTGACGACGCCACGGTGGTGCCGGCTGCCACGCAATCTGCATGACTTCCAACTCCGCTCGCTATTCGCGCATCGCCGGCACCGGCAGCTACCTGCCGCCCAGGCGGCTGACCAACGACGACCTGGCCGCCCAGCTGGCGGCACAGGGCGTCGAGACCTCCGACCAATGGATCGTGGAGCGCACGGGGATCCGCGCCCGGCACTTCGCCGAACCCGACGTGGGATCGAGCGACCTGGCCATCGAGGCCGCACGCCGCGCGATGGAATCCGCGCATGTCGGGCCGGCCGACATCGACCTGATCCTGGTGGCCACGTCGACGCCCGACATGGTGTTCCCGTCGGTCGCGTGCCTCGTGCAGCAAAAGCTCGGCATCCACGGGTGCCCGGCCTTCGACATGCAGGCTGTGTGCTCCGGTTTCGTGTATGCCTTGACCGTGGCCGACGCCATGATCCGCACCGGCGCCGCCAGGCGAGCCCTGGTGATCGGTGCCGAGGTCTTTTCGCGCATCCTCGACTTCAAGGACCGCACGACGTGCGTGCTGTTCGGCGACGGCGCGGGCGCCGTCGTGCTCGAGGCGAGCGAGACGCCGGGCATCCTTGCCAGCGAACTGCATGCCGACGGCCGGTACGTCGACATCCTCTGCGTACCCGGGCACGTGTCGGGCGGCGCCATCCTCGGCGACCCGCTGCTCAAGATGGACGGCCAGGCCGTGTTCAAGCTCGCCGTGGGCGTCCTCGACGAAGTGGCGCGCGCGGTGCTCGCCAAGGCTCACCGCTCCGAAGCCGACATCGACTGGCTGATTCCGCACCAGGCGAACATCCGCATCATGCAGAGCACGGCCCGCAAGCTGAAGCTCTCGATGGACAAGGTGATCGTCACCGTCGCCGAGCACGGCAATACGTCGGCAGCGTCGATCCCGCTGGCGCTCGACGCAGGCATTCGAAGCGGAAAGATCCGGCCCGGCGACACGCTGATGCTCGAAGGGGTGGGCGGCGGTTTCACCTGGGGCGCGGTGCTGCTCGACCTCTGAGCAGCGCGCCCAAGACCCAAGGACAGCACAGAGACACGCGATGACTTCCTTCGCATTCGTATTCCCCGGGCAAGGCTCGCAGTCCGTGGGCATGCTCGATGGCTGGGGCGATCACCCGGCCGTGGCGCAGACCCTGGCCGACGCCTCCGAAGCGCTGGGTGAAGACGTGGGCCGGCTGATCCGCGAGGGCCCCAAGGACCTGCTCGACCTCACTACCAACACGCAGCCGGTCATGCTCACCGCAGGCATCGCCTGCTTTCGCGCCTGGATGGCCGAAACCGGACTCACGCCCAGTATCGTCGCGGGCCATTCGCTGGGCGAATACACCGCTCTCGTGGCCGCCGGGGCCCTGACGCTCGCCGACGCGCTGCCGCTCGTGCGCTTTCGGGCTCAGGCGATGCAGGAAGCCGTGCCGGTGGGCGCCGGCGCCATGGCCGCCATCCTCGGCATGGATGCACAGGCCGTGCGCGAGGGATGCGCGCAGGTCGCGGCGAGCGAGGACGAAGTGGTCGAGGCAGTCAATTTCAACGATCCCAAGCAGACCGTCATCGCGGGCAGCAAGGCGGGCGTGGAGAAGGCCTGCGAAGCACTGAAGGCCCTGGGTGCCAAGCGCGCGCTCCCGCTGCCGGTGTCTGCGCCGTTCCATTCGAGTCTCATGAAGCCCGCCGCCGAGCGCCTCAGGCAACGGCTCGAGTCCGTCACCTTCGCCATGCCGGCGATCCCGGTCATCAACAACATCGACGTCAGATCCGAAACCGAAGCGCAGGCGATCCGCGATGCCCTGTATCGCCAGGCTTTCGGGCCGGTGCGCTGGGTGGAAGTGGTGCAGGCCATCGCTGCGCGTGGCGTGCGCCACATCTACGAATGCGGTCCGGGCAAGGTGCTGGCGGGCATGGTCAAGCGCATCGATGCCGACGCGGTGTCGGCCGTGGTCCTCGATCCCGCGTCCCTGCTCGCCGCCAAGGGGGCACTCTCGTGAGCGACGTCGATTTCAAAGGCCAGGTGGCCCTGGTGACCGGGGCATCGCGCGGGATTGGCCGCGCCATCGCGGCCGAACTGGCGCGTCGCGGGCTGACTGTCGTCGGCACGGCGACCAGTGCAGCGGGGGCACAGGCGATCTCCGACGCGCTCTCGGCGCACGGCGGCCGCGGGATCGAGCTGGACGTGAACGACGCCGCCGCGGTCGATGCGTCCATCGACGCGATCGTCAAGGCGCTCGGCGCCTTGCACGTGCTCGTCAACAATGCCGGCATCACGCGTGACACGCTGGCCATGCGCATGAAGGACGACGACTGGGATGCCGTGCTCGACACCAACCTCAAGGCCGTGTTCCGCACCAGCCGGGCCGTGATGCGCACGATGATGAAGCAACGCTACGGCCGGATCGTCAACATCACGTCCGTGGTCGGCGTAAGCGGCAACCCCGGCCAGGCGAACTACGCCGCGGCCAAGGCTGGCGTGGCCGGCATGTCGCGCGCGCTCGCCCGCGAACTGGGCAGTCGCGGCATCACCGTGAACTGCGTGGCGCCCGGCTTCATAGCCACCGACATGACCGACGCGCTGCCCGAGGCGCAGAAGACCGCCCTGCTGGCGCAGATTCCCCTGAGCCGCCTGGGCACCACCGAGGAAGTCGCCCATGCGGTCGCGTTCCTGGCCTCGCCGCAGGCCGGCTACATCACGGGCACCGAGCTGCATGTGAACGGCGGGATGTACATGGGCTGACCCGCGGCCTGCACAGCCGGACCCGCCCGGCCGGATGGGGTTGCCCAGGCGCCAGGAGCGCGTCCACCGCACCCCTTAGAATTCCGGGCTGTTTCTGTAAACACTCCTGGAGGAGTCATGAGCGATATCGAATCCCGCGTCAAGAAGATCATTGCCGAGCAGCTTGGCGTGCCCGAGTCCGACGTGACCAACGAAAAAGCCTTCGTGGCTGACCTGGGCGCCGACTCGCTCGACACGGTGGAGCTGGTGATGGCCCTCGAAGACGAATTCGGCATCGAGATTCCCGACGAGGAAGCCGAGAAGATCACCACCGTGCAGCTGGCGATCGACTACGCCGTCAAGCACCAGAAGGCCTGAGGCGGGACGGAGGAACAAGGCATGTCGCGTCGTCGCGTCGTCGTCACGGGGCTCGGCCTCATCAGCCCCGTGGGCAACTCGGTCGAGGAGGGCTGGGCCAACCTGATCGCCGGCAAGAGCGGCATCGGCTCGGTCACCAAGTTCGACGCGTCGGGCTTTGCGTGCACCATCGCTGGCGAGGTGAAGGGCTTCAAGGTCGAGGACTACCTCCCGGCCAAGGAAGCGCGCCACATGGACACGTTCATCCACTACGGGCTGGCCGCGTCGGTCCAGGCCGTGCGCGACGCAGGGCTTCCCACCAACGACGCGCTCACTGAAGAGCAGGCCGAGCGCATCGGTTGCCTCATCGGGTCGGGCATAGGAGGCCTGCCGCTGATCGAGGAGACCCATGGCGAGCTGATGGCGCGGGGTCCGCGCCGCGTGTCGCCGTTCTTCGTGCCGGCCTCGATCATCAACATGATCTCGGGTCACGTGTCGATCCGGTACGGCTTCCAGGGGCCGAACCTCGCGATCGTGACGGCCTGCACCACCGGACTGCACTGCATCGGAGAGGCTGGCCGTCTCATCGAGTACGGCGATGCCGACGTGATGGTCGCCGGTGGCGCCGAAGCCACGGTGTCGCCGCTCGGGATCGGCGGCTTTGCAGCGGCACGTGCCTTGTCGACCCGCAACGACGATCCGGCCGCCGCCTCGCGTCCCTGGGACAAGGACCGCGACGGTTTCGTGCTGGGCGAAGGTGCCGGTGTCGTGGTCCTCGAAGAGTACGAGCACGCGAAGAAGCGTGGCGCCAAGATCTACGCCGAACTGGCTGGCTTCGGTCTGGGCGCCGATGCCTTCCACATGACGGCTCCCAATGTCGACGGTCCCAAGCGGTCGATGAAGGCTGCGTTGCGCAATGCACAGATGAACGCCGACCAGATCCAGTACCTCAACGCCCATGGCACATCCACACCGCTGGGCGACGTGAACGAGACCAACGCCATCAAGCTGGCCTTCGGCGACCACGCGAAGAATCTCGTCATCAGCTCCACCAAGTCGATGACCGGCCACCTCCTCGGAGGCGCCGGCGGCATCGAGTCGATCTTCACCGTGCTCGCCCTGCATCACCAGATCTGCCCGCCCACCATCAACCTCATCAACCAGGATCCCGAGTGTGACCTGGACTACTGTGCCAACACGGCGCGGGAGATGAAGATCGACGTGGCGGTGAAGAACAACTTCGGCTTCGGCGGCACGAACGGCACGCTGGTGTTCAAGCGCGCCTGACGCCAGCACCGCTCATTCGCGCCGTCGATGCGCGCGTCACCGGCCTTTCAGGTCAGCATCCGCCACTTCGGCGTCTGGCAAGGCGCAGTGGGTCTCCTGCTCGCCGCCGCGGTCGCGGCCACGGCAACGTGGCTTGCCACGTCTGACCGCCATGTCGGCCGGACGCTGTTCTGGGCGAGCGCGCTGGTTTCGATCACCTTGGTGGCGATTGCCGCACGCCACTTGCTGTGTGTACCGGCAAGCCTGCGCTGGGACGGGCAGCAATGGCATCTGGGCCGCCTCGCAGAGCGCGGCGACGAACCCTTGACCGGTACGCTCCAGGTCCTGATCGATCTCGGTCCCTGGCTGCTCCTGCGGTTCGTGAGCGATGGCATGAACGGACGTGTGTGCGCGCCATGGCTGCCGGTCCAGCGGCAAGGGCTCGAAGCGCACTGGCATGCCCTTCGGTGTGCGGTATATTCTTCGCGACCCTCGCATGGCCACGACCGCGGCTTGGTGCAGCGATCAGCCGAAAATCACAAGAATGAACGCACCTGACGCCGACGCACCGTTGATCGAACGCGTCAAGCTTGGCGACGCGAAGGCGTTCGAGATGCTGGTCGTGAAGTACCAGCGGCGCATCGAGCGGCTCATAGGCCGCATGGTGCGTGACGTGGACCTGATTCCGGACATTGCCCAGGAGACATTCATCCGTGCCTATCGCGCGATCCCCCAGTTCCGGGGAGACAGTGCGTTCTACACGTGGCTCTACCGGATTGCCGTGAACACCGCCAAGAAGACGCTGGTCGACCTCAAGCGCGATCCGCTCATCACCGAATCGGCACGCGCCTCGCGCGAAGACGACGACGAAACTTCCCGCACCGAAAACGAACTAAGCGACGGCGAAACCCCTGAAGCTGTCTTGGCGAGCAAGGAAATCGCCGCCACCGTGAACTCTGCCATCGAAGCCTTGTCCGACGATCTGCGCCAGGCGATCACCCTGCGTGAAATCGAGGGCCTGAGCTATGAAGAGATTGCCGAATTGATGAACTGCCCGATCGGAACGGTGCGCTCGCGCATCTTCCGGGCGCGGGAAGCGATTGCCCAGCGGTTGAGGCCCCTGCTGGACACACGCGAAGGCGAGCGCTGGTAGGCGAAGCGGTGCGGGCGCAGCGGTCAGGAACTGGAGTGTGACATGCCATTCGGAACTCAAGACGACCCGTCGAAGCTGGAGAAGCTCTCCGCCATGGTCGACGGCGAACTCGATTCCGCCACCCTGAAACTGGTGTGCGGCAGCTGGCGCGACGATGCCGCGGTGCGTTCCACATGGCATGCCTACCACCTGATCGGGGACGTGCTCCGCTCCGACGACCTCGCCTCGACCGCGGACCGCGACAGCGCCTTCATCGATCTCCTTCGTGCCCAGCTGGCGGTCGAACCCGTCGTGCTGGCTCCGGCGCCGGCCCAGGAACCGCGAGGCCCAGCTGCCGACGCGCCTGCCGATCCGCGAATGCGCCGTTCCCGCTGGGGATGGATGGCGCCATCGACAGTGGCGGCCGGGTTCGTGCTGGTCGCCGGCGCCTTGATGGCGACTCGCTCGCCCACGCCGTCCGATGCAGGCGCGATGGTTGCCGGCACGAACGTTGCCGCGCCTCGCCAGGCGATGAACGTGCCCGCGCTCGCCGCAGTCGATCCGCGCTCCGAACCGCAAACGGTGCCCGTGACTCGTGAGATCCTTCGCGATTCGCGCCTGGACCGCTATCTCGCGGCCCACCAGCAGTTCGCAGGCGCGACGGCCCTGGGCGTGCCGTCGGGCTTCCTGCGAAATGCGGCCGCGGAAATTCCTCTCCACTGAATCCATGCTGCACCGCCCTCTGGTCGCGCTGGCGATGGCCGGCGCCTTGTGCTCAATCTTGCCAGCGCATGCGTCGCCACCCGCCGCGCAGACGCAGTTCGAGCCCAAGGAAGTGCGGGCGTGGCTGATGCGCATCCATGACGCCGCCAGCCACCGCAACTTTCGCGGCACCTTCGTCGTCACCTCGAACGGAGCGGTGTCCAGCGCCCACATCGTCCACTACTGCGATGGCGCCAATCAGTTCGAGCGCATCGATGCGCTCGACGGCGAGACGCGCCATGTGTTCCGGCACAACGACGTGGTGCACACGCTGTGGCCGCAGTCGCACACCGCGCTGGTCGAGCAGCGTGACCAACTGACCTCCTTTCCCGCGCTGCTCCAGCTCGGGGACGACCGCATCGGCGATTTCTATGCCGTGCAGTCGCTCGGCATGGAACGCATGGCCGGTCACGAGGCCAATGTCCTGCTGCTGCGTCCGCGCGATGGCTTCCGGTTCGGCTACCGGCTCTGGGCCGACCACGACTCGGGTCTGCTGCTGCGTTCGGACGTCCTCGGCGAGCATGGCGAGATCCTCGAATCCTCGGCCTTCTCGGATGTCGAGATCGGCGTTCCCTCGCAGCCGGACACCGTGACCCAGCCGATGAGCAAGCTCGACGGCTATCGCGTGGTGCATCCGACGCTCGTGCCGACCGAGCTCGCGGCCGAGGGCTGGTCGCTGCGGCGCAGCGTGCCGGGCTTCCACCAGGTGCGCTGCCTGAAGCGGCCGCTCGACGGGTCCCAGGAGGGCGAACAGGGCGGCAAGGGATCCGACGTGGTGCAGACGATCTATTCGGACGGCCTGACCTACGTGTCCGTCTTCATCGAGCCCTATGACGCCGAGCTGCACAATCACGCCATGCTGACAGCCATCGGGGCCACGCAGACCTTGATGCGCCGCCACGGCGACTGGTGGATTACCGTCGTCGGCGACGTGCCGGTGGCGACGCTCAAGCTCTTTGCCGGCGGGCTCGAGCGCAAGCCGTAGCGCGGAGCGGTTCGGCCTGGCTTGCTGGAGGTGCGCGCCGAGCGATTCCGGCCCCGCGGCGCACGTGGTTCGAAGCGCATTGATTCGAGGAAGGACGGAGTCCCATGCACGCACGTGATCCCCTGGCCCCACGCGAGCGCGGCGCGCGCGCGCTTTGGGGCGCCCTGGTGCTCGCACTGTCGCTGTGCGGTCCGCTGGCCGTCTCTGCGGCGCATGCGCAGGCGCTCCCCGATTTCACCGAACTGGTGGAGAAGGTCGGGCCCGCCGTCGTCAACATCCGCACGGTGGAGCGCCTGCCGGTCAACGCAGGCGGTTCTCAGGAGATGGACCCGGACCTGCTCGACCTGTTTCGCCGTTTCGGCGTGCCGGTGCCGCAGCATCCGCAGGTTCCACCGGGCGAGCGGCCACTCCAGCGCGGCGTCGGCTCGGGCTTCATCCTGAACGCCGACGGCTACGTGATGACCAATGCGCATGTGGTCGAGGACGCCGACGAGGTGATGGTCACGCTCACCGACCGGCGCGAGTTCAAGGCGAAGATCGTGGGCGTGGACGAGCGCACCGACGTTGCCCTGGTCAAGATCGAGGCCACGAGCCTGCCGTTCGTGCACATCGGCGACGTGAGCCGGCTGAAGGTGGGTGAATGGGTCATCGCGATCGGCTCGCCCTTCGACCTCGAGAACACCGTCACCGCAGGCATCGTGAGCGCCAAGGCGCGAGAGACGGGAGAGTACCTTCCCTTCATCCAGACCGATGTGGCCATCAATCCCGGCAACTCCGGCGGTCCGCTGATCAACATGCGCGGGGAAGTGATCGGCATCAATTCGCAGATCTACAGCCGTTCGGGCGGTTTCATGGGCATCTCGTTCGCCATACCGATCGACGAGGCCTCGCGGGTGGCGCAGCAACTGCAATCGAACGGGCGCGTCGTTCGCGGGCGCATCGGGGTGGTCATCGACCGCGTCGGGCGCGAGGTGGCCGAGGCGATCGGACTCGGGCGTCCGGTCGGCGCGTTCGTGCGCAGCGTTCAGGCGGACGGCCCCGCCGAGCATGCGGGGGTCGAGGCGGGCGACATCATCACGCGCTTCGACGACCATGCGATCGAGCGATCCGGCGACTTGCCGCGCGTGGTCGGAAACACCAAGCCAGGCACGCATTCATCGATGCAAGTGTTCCGCCGCGGCAAGTATGTCGACCTCGGCGTGACCGTCGCGGAACTTCAGCCCGACGAGCCCCACGCGGCCAATGAACCGAAAAGCACCAAGCCGCCGGTGGCCGTCGGATCGCTGGGCCTCGCCGTGGGCGAACTCGACGCGGCCCAGCGCGGCAAGCAGAAGGAGAAGGCTGGCGGTGTGCGGGTCGTGAATGCCGAAGGCCGTGCCGCGCGGGCCGGGCTGCGCGAAGGCGATGTCATCCTGGCGCTGGGCAACACGCAGGTCGCGAGCGTGCAGGACTTCAACGCGGCGGCCGCGCAGGTCGACAAGAGCCTGCCCGTCAGCGTGCTCGTGCGGCGCGGCGACGTCGTCCAGTTCGTCGTCATCAAGCCTGGGGCTTGAGTTGACCGATTTGCCGGGTCTTTCCATCATTTGAAATCCCGTGCAGGAATTCATCGACGCCGGCCCGGCAGGGGGAACGATCGTCCAGAAGTTAGTGTCTGCACACAAGTCAAATTCGTATCGAATTGCTCCCGGCAGAACGCAGAATCGAGGATCTCGGATCGCGGTTTACCAGCGCTTTCGGCAACGAGCGGCGGGGCCGGCAAGTATCCCCAAGTCATCCACATGCTTTTGTGGAAAACCTGTGGATGGATTTCGCTGTTGGGGACCCGCAACGAGAAGAAATCAAGGTTTGGCGCGGGCTTCGGGACGGTGCTTTTGGCTACAATGAAAGCCCAACAAGCAGTTGCCATACGTTTTGTTGGAAGGCGCGTCACCTCTTGGACGTGCCTTTTTTTTAGCTTCAGTTCGGCGCAGCGCACCCTGTGCACGCGGTGCGCCACACACTGCCTGACCGACCGTCGACGAGCGTGTGCTCTTGCGCACTGAAGCACTCGAATTCAGCCATGGACCACATCCGAAACTTCTCGATCATTGCCCACATCGACCATGGCAAGAGCACGCTCGCCGATCGCATCATCCATCGGTGCGGAGGGTTGAGCGAGCGCGAGATGGAAGCTCAGGTGCTCGACTCGATGGACATCGAGCGCGAACGCGGCATCACGATCAAGGCCCAGACGGCTGCGCTGCAGTACATCGCACGTGACGGCCAGACCTACAACCTCAATCTCATCGACACGCCCGGCCACGTCGACTTCTCCTACGAGGTGAGCCGCTCGCTGTCGGCATGCGAGGGGGCCCTGCTCGTCGTGGACGCCAGCCAGGGCGTGGAGGCGCAGACAGTGGCCAACTGCTACACGGCGCTCGAGCTTGGGGTCGAAGTGGTCCCCGTGCTCAACAAGATGGACCTTCCTCAGGCCAACCCCGAGCAGGCCAAGGCCGAGATCGAGGACGTCATCGGCATCGATGCGAAGGACGCCATCCCCTGCAGCGCCAAGACCGGCGAGGGCATCGACGACATCCTCGAGGCCGTGATCCATCGCATGCCCCCGCCGCGCGGCCGCGAACACGCGCCGCTTCGCGCGATGATCGTCGACTCCTGGTTCGACAACTATGTCGGCGTGGTGATGCTGGTGCGCGTGGTCGACGGCGAGATCCGCAAGGGCGACCGCTTCCGGCTGATGGCGAGCAATGCCGTGTACCCGGCCGAGCAGCTCGGCGTGTTCACCCCGAAAGCGCAGCCGAGAGAGGCGCTGAAGGCGGGCGAGGTGGGCTTCGTGATCGCCGGCATCAAGGAGCTGCACGACGCCCGGGTCGGCGACACCGTCACGCTCGAGAAGAAGCTGCCCAACAACCTCGGTCCTGCCAGCGAACCGCTGCCCGGCTTCAAGGAGATCCAGCCGCAGGTCTTCGCCGGGCTGTATCCGACCGAGGCCAGCGAATACGATTCCTTGCGCGACGCGCTCGAGAAGCTCAAGCTGAACGACTCGTCCCTGCGCTACGAGCCCGAGGTCAGCCAGGCGCTCGGTTTCGGCTTTCGCTGCGGCTTTCTCGGGCTGCTGCACATGGAGATCGTGCAGGAGCGCCTCGAGCGCGAATTCGACCAGGACCTGATCACCACCGCGCCGTCCGTCGTCTATGAGGTGGAGCTCAACAACGGCGAGGTGCTGCGCGTCGAGAACCCGTCGAAGATGCCCGACCAGGGCCGCATCCGCGAGATCCGTGAGCCGATCGTCACGGTTCAGCTCTACATGCCCCAGGACTACGTCGGCCCGGTGATGACGCTGGCCAACCAGAAGCGTGGTGCTCAGGTGAACATGGCCTACCACGGCCGCCAGGTCATGCTCACCTACGACCTGCCGCTCGCCGAGATCGTGCTGGACTTCTTCGACAAGCTCAAGAGCGTGTCGCGCGGTTACGCTTCGATGGACTACGCCTTCAAGGAATACCGCGCCGCCGACGTCGTCAAGGTCGACATCCTGCTCAATGGCGACCGGGTCGACGCGCTGTCGATCATCGTGCATCGCAGCCAGGCGGCATACCGCAGCCGGGCGGTCGTCTCGAAGATGCGCGAGCTCATCGCGCGCCAGATGTACGACGTCGCGATCCAGGCCGCCATCGGCGCCAATATCATCGCGCGTGAGACAATCAAGGCGCTGCGCAAGAACGTGCTTGCCAAGTGCTATGGCGGCGACATCACCCGCAAGCGCAAGCTCCTCGAAAAACAAAAGGCCGGCAAAAAGCGGATGAAGCAGATCGGCTCCGTCGAGGTGCCGCAGGAAGCTTTTCTGGCCATCCTCCAAGTGGACGACTGATGAGTTCCTTGACTGGTTTGCTCTATGCCGTGCTCGTGTTGTATCTGGGCGGCTGGTACTTCGGCAAGTGGGGGGGCGACTTCTCGCTGCTGCTGTTCATCCTCACGGTCGTGACTTTCCTCTACTGGCTTGCCGAGCGCTTCATGTTCGCGCCGCGCCGTGTCGCGGCTGCCCATCAGCTCGAGCAGCAAGACGCCATGCGCCGTGCCGAGCTCGAACGCAAGGGCATCGACAAGGTCGATGGCAATGTCGAGCAGGCCAAGCAGGCGCTGCTCGCACAGCCGTGGTGGCTCGACTGGACGGCTGGCCTGTTCCCCGTGATCCTGGTCGTGTTCCTGCTTCGTTCGTTCCTGTACGAGCCGTTCAAGATCCCGTCGGGGTCGATGATCCCGACACTGCTGGTGGGTGACCTGATCCTCGTGAACAAGTTTCACTATGGCATCCGGCTGCCGGTCATCAACGAGAAGATCATCGCCAACCACGACCCGCAGCGCGGCGACGTGATGGTGTTTCGCTACCCGAGGGACACCAGCGTCGACTACATCAAGCGCGTGATCGGCGTGCCCGGCGACGTGGTCTCGTACCGCGACCAGCACCTGTACATCAACGGCGTGGAGCAGCAGACCACGCAGCTCCCCGACTTCTTCAACGAAGACCCGCCACGTTTCGAGAAGCAGTACCTCGAGAAACTCGGCACCGTCGAGCACCGGATCCTGGTGGATCCTTCACGCCAGACGTACCTGCCGCAGAACGAGACCTTCCCTTTCCGGGAGAACTGCCGCTACAGTGCGGAAGGCGTCACTTGCAAGGTGCCGCCGCACCACTATTTCATGATGGGGGACAACCGGGACAACTCCCAGGACTCCCGGTACTGGGGCTTCGTTCCCGACGAGAACATCGTCGGCAAGGCGTTCTTCATCTGGATGAACTTCAGCGATCCAAAGCGCATCGGCAGTTTCAAGTGAGCATCGTGAACACCGGTGCACGCGATTCGAAGGAGCATGTAGGAATGACGGTCAAGCACTCGCTGGCGCGCCATCAACGCGGCATCACGCTGCTCGGCTTGCTCCTTTGGGCGATCATCATCGGGTTCGGCGCGCTGCTGGCCATTCGCGTGCTGCCCACACTGAACGAATTCTTCACGATCCAGAAGGCCGTCAACAAAATTGCGGCCGGAAACTTCACCACGGTTCCGGACATCCGGGCCGCCTTCGACAAGCAGCGCGACATTGAATATTCGATTCAGTCGATCTCCGGCAAGGACCTCGACATCACGAAGGAAAATGACAAGGTCGTGATCCGCTTTGCCTACGACAAAGAAGTGGAAATCATGCCGCCCGTGTACTTGCTGATCAAATATCAGGGAGAGGGCAAGGCACCCTAGACGCCGCAGCACCCACCATCGATGGACGCCAGACTCGACGCACTTCAGAAACGCCTCGGACACCGCTTCGCGGAAGAAGCACTGCTCGAGCGGGCCGTGACGCATCGCAGCTTCGGGTCCGATCACAACGAGCGTCTCGAATTCCTGGGCGACGCCGTCTTGAGCCTGGCGATCTCGAGTCTTCTGTTCGAGCGGTTCGCCGGTTCCGACGAAGGCGACCTGACGCGGGTGCGCGCTCACCTCGTTCGCGAAGACAGCCTGCACAAGGTGGCCGTGTCGCTGGGGCTGCCTGAGGTGCTCCGGCTGTCCGAGGGCGAGGCGCGTGGCGGCGGCGCGCAGCGCGTGTCCATCCTGGCCGATGCAGTCGAGGCCATCATCGGCGCCACCTTCCGCGACGGAGGCTTCGATGCGGCGCGCCGGCTGGTGCAGGGCATGTTCGGCGAAGTCATCGCCACGACCGAGATCGGCAACTGGAGCAAGGATGCGAAGACGGAGCTCCAGGAATGGCTGCAGGCCCGCAAGCTTCCCGTGCCGACCTACCGCATCCGCGCCACGCGCGGCCAGGCGCATGCCCAGATCTTCGAGGTCGAATGCGCCGTGCCCGCGTTGAGCCTGGTGCATCGCGGCGAAGGCCGCTCGAGGCGCCTGGCCGAGCAGGAGGCGGCCGGCCGCATGCTCGAGACCCTGAAAACCACTGACGATCCGGACAGCCCGCTGCGGTCCTGAGCCCGATGTCGCACCCATGACCATCGCTGAACAGGCGCCTGGCGGCGCCGACGACGAGCCCGCACCGCGCTGCGGCCTGGTGGCCATCGTCGGGCGCCCCAACGTGGGCAAATCGACGCTGCTCAACGCGCTGGTCGGGCAGAAGGTGAGCATCACGTCGAACAAGGCGCAGACGACGCGTCACCGCATCACCGGCATCCGCACTGTCGACGAGGCGCAGTTCGTGTTCGTCGACACGCCCGGATTCCAGACTCGGCACGGCGCACCGCTGAATCGCGTGCTCAACCGCACCGTTCAAGGGGTGCTGGCCGACGTGGACATGGTCCTGTTCGTCGTCGAGGCGGGCCGCTTCGGCCTGGACGATGCGAAGGTGCTTGGCCTCCTGCAGGGCGAGGCGATGCAAGGCAAGCCGGTGATCCTCGTGGCGAACAAGCTCGACACGGTGCAGCGCCGCGCGGAACTGGCGCCATGGCTCAAGGGCATGCAGGATCGGCATGATTTCGCCGAATTCGTGCCCCTGGCGGCGACCCGGACGGCCGACGCCGAGCGCCTGTTATCGATTCTCAAGCCCTACTTGCCGCACCAGGAGTGGTTCTACGAGCAGGACGCCCTGACCGACCGCAGCGAACGCTTCCTCGCCAGCGAGATCATCCGCGAGAAGCTGTTTCGCCTCACCGGCGACGAACTCCCTTACGCGTCGACGGTGGTCATCGACAAGTTCGACGAAGACGACCCGGCCCTGCGCCGCATTGCCGCGAGCATCGTGGTCGAACGCGACGCGCACAAGGGCATGATCATCGGCGCCGGCGGCGAGCGCCTCAAGCGCATCGGCAGCGAGGCGCGGGTGGAACTCGAGAAATTGCTCGGCGCGCGCGTATTCCTCGAACTGTGGGTGAAGGTCCGCTCCGGCTGGGCCGACAACGAAGAACACGTGCGCAGCTACGGCTACTGATGGCCAGCCGGGGCGCCCGCTTGCCCGCCAGCCTCTCGGCGTATGTGCTGCACCGCTACGACTGGAGCGAAAGCAGCCTGATCCTCGACCTGTTCACGCGCGAGCAAGGTCGACTTGCCGTGGCAGCGAAGGGCGCGAAGCGTCCCTATTCGCAATTGCGCTCGATCCTGCTGCCATTCCAGCGCGTGAATGTGGCGCTCGGGCGCGTGCCCCGGCAGGCCGAGGGCGATGCGGCCACGGCCGAAGTGCAGACCTTGCGAAGCGCCGAGTGGGCGGGTGGACCGGCAATGCCCGGCGGCGCGGCGCTGTTCAGCGGCTTCTACATCAACGAGCTGCTGATGAAGCTGACTGCGCGCCATGACCCGCACCCGGTGCTGTTCGACGCCTACGCCCTGACCATTCCGGCGCTGGCGTCGAAGGACGACGCGCAGGTCCAGGCGGCGCTGAGGGCATTCGAGGTCGTGCTGCTCAAGGAGATCGGCCTTCTTCCCGACCTCAGCGTCGTCACGCAAACCCAGGAGGACGTGCGAGGCCCGGAGCGTTACGGGCTCCATGCCGAGGCCGGGGTCACCGTCCCTCGCGGTCGCGACGCGCTGCTGCCGGGCCATGCGCTCATCGGGCTGCAGGCGGCGCTGACCCATGGCAGCGTGGAGGCGCTGCGTCAGGCCTGCATGCCCATCCTGCCCGAACTGAAGACCGTGCTTCGCGCCATGCTTCAATATCATCTCGGCACGCCCTTGCTGCGCACCCGCCAGTTCATGATCGACGTGCAAAATCTCGAACGAGCCGACGCACCCGATTCGCCCGGCGACCCCTGAGCCTCACGATGAATCCCTTGATCACCTCCGGCATCGATGCGCACCGCGGCATGACGGCCTTGTCGGTCAACCTCAACAAGGTCGCCCTGCTGCGCAATACGCGGCAGCTCGGCATCCCGAGCGTGACCCGCGCCGCCACCATCGCGCTGCAGGCCGGCGCGCAGGGCATCACCGTCCATCCACGCCCCGACGAGCGGCACATTCGCGCGCACGACGTGCACGAGCTGGCGCAACTGCTGCAGCACTGGCCCAACGCCGAATACAACATCGAAGGCAACCCGTTCCACAACCTGATGGACTTCGTGCGCGACGTGCGACCGCATCAGTGCACCTTCGTGCCCGATGCCACCGACCAGGCCACTTCCGACCACGGCTGGATCTTTCCCGACGACGCGCCGCGCCTGAAGCCGCTGATCGATGAAGCCAAGGCGCTGGGCGTGCGCGTGAGCCTCTTCATGGACCCGCTGCCCGAGGCCATGCGCGCGGCACGCGAGACGGGCGCGGATCGCGTGGAGCTCTACACCGAGACCTATGCGCGTGCCCACGGCACCGCGCGCCAGGCCGAGGTCCTCGCCGGCTTCACCGCCACCGCGGAAGCCGCGCTGCGCGAAGGGCTCGCCCTGAACGCAGGCCACGACCTCAACCGCGACAACCTCACCGACTTCCTCCTTGCGGTGCCCGGCGTGCAGGAGGTCTCGATCGGTCACGCATTGATCGCCGATGCCCTGGAATTGGGGCTGGCCGAGACGGTGCGCGAGTACCTGCGGTGCATTCATCGCGCCGCGGCGCCCCATCGATGATCTACGGCATCGGCACCGACATCTGCGACGTGCGGCGCATTGCGGCCACACTGGCGCGGCGCGGCGATCGCTTCGCCGAGCGCGTGCTCGGGCCGCAAGAATTGGAAATCTTCGGCCAGCGACGCTCGCGTGCAGAGCGCCGCGGCATCGCCTTTCTGGCGACACGCTTCTCCGCCAAGGAAGCGTTCTCCAAGGCCGTCGGGATGGGCATGCGCATGCCCATGAGCTGGCGCGCCTGCGAAATTCTCAACGAGCGAAGCGGCAAGCCCTTCGTTCGGCTTCACGGCGAGCTGGCGGCCTGGTTCGAAGAGCGTGGCCTGTCCGCGCACGTCTCGGTGAGCGACGAATCGGACTATGCCGCGAGCTTCGTGATCGTCGAAACCGGCCACACCGAACCATGAAATCGATGCATCGCCCCGTCATCCTCGACATTGCCGGCCACACGCTCACCGACGACGATCGGCGGCGCGTGCAGCATCCACTGACCGGCGGACTGATCTTCTTTGCGCGCAACTGGCGCGACCGCCAGCAGATCACGCAAGTGTGTGCTGAGCTGAAGTCGCTGCGGCCCGATCTGGTCATCTCCGTGGACCATGAGGGCGGACGCGTGCAGCGCTTTCGCAGCGATGGCTTCACGCATCTCCCGCCCATGCGCCGCCTCGGCGAGCTGTGGATGCGCGACGCGATGCGCGCTGTCGAATCCGCCATCGCGGCGGGCTATGTGTTGGGTGCCGAACTGCGGGCTTGCGGGCTCGACCTGAGCTACACGCCTGTGCTCGACCTGGACCACGGCCGAAGCCAGGTCATCGGCGACCGTGCCTTGCACTCCGATGCCAGAGTGGTCACTGTGCTGGCGCAGTCCCTGATGATGGGATTGGCACGTGCGGGCATGGCGCACTGCGGCAAGCATTTCCCTGGCCATGGGCACGTGCAGGCCGACTCGCACGAAATGACGCCCACAGACACCCGGTCGCTGAAGGCACTGCTGGCCGACGACGCCAGGCCCTACCAATGGCTCGCCAGTGGCCTGCGATGCGTCATGCCCGCGCATGTCGTCTTCCCGAAGGTCGACGCCTTGCCGGCGGGATTCTCTTCGCGCTGGCTGAAGGACATCCTGCGCGGCCAGCTCAGCTTCAGCGGCGCGATCTGCTGCGACGACCTGAGCATGGAAGGCGCGCGTGTCGCAGGCAGCCCTGTGGAGGGTGCCGTGGCCGCACTCGACGCCGGCTGCGACCTGGTGCTGCTGTGCAATCAATCCGTCATCGACGGCGGAAGACCGGTCGATGACTTCCTCGATGGGCTGATGGCCGCGCTCAACGAGGGCCGTTGGCATGCAGACCCGCTCAGCGACGCGCGCCGCCTGGACCTGCTCGCCCAAGGCGCGCCGCTGCCGTGGGATGAGCTCATGCACCACGCTGCGTACCAGCACGCGCTGGAACGCCTGCCGTGACGAAGCCGGGCCGCTGAACGCGGCCGGCACCGCCATCTCTCCGCTCAGAACCCGTGCTGCTGCCCGCCCGGCTGGGTCTCGAACGGCAGCTTGAACTGCGTCAGATCCTTTCGTGTCTCGACGAGCACCAGAGGGCCTTCGTCGATGGCCACGACAGGCCGGGGCTCGCGCGGCACGTGGATCGGCTTCGGCTCGGCCGCCATCGCCTCCTGGGCCGCGCGGATCTTGTCCTCGTTGGAATTGACCCATTGCAGCCCCGCCGCCTCGGCCATGGCCTGCAGGTCGCCGGTGGGCAGGACGAACGGCTGGATGGCCGCCGCCGCAGGCGCGACCGCTGGTTCAGGCACGGCTGACATCCGCGTCGGCTCGGGCATGCTCTCGCCCGCTGCTTCGGCGGTCGACAGGTCGCCGGGTACTGCCCCGGTCGCCACCGTGTCGGCCGGCATGTCGCCGGCCCTCGCGGCCGCGGGTTCCGCTTCAGGCTCCATCGCGGCGGCATGCGGCCTCTCATCGAACGGGGCCATGGCGGCTGGCGTCTCGAGGGCTGCAGCCTCGGACACGGCTTCCACGCCACTGGGTGCGCCTTCGTCGCGACGATCGCGGCGCGGACCGCGATTGCGCCGACGACGTCCACCGCCTTCGCGTTCGCCGCCCTCGGGGGTCATCGCCTCCTCGTCGTTGGCCGGCGCGCCGCTGACGGGTGCCGCATCGAGCGAGGCATCGGCCGCGATGGCCGTCACGGGCGCCTGCTCGTCGGTGCTCGCGACGGCGCCTTCACCGGTCTCCGCCTGGCGAGTGTCGTCGCGGTCGCGTCCGCCGCGACCACGACGGCGACGGCGCGAACCGCCCTCGCGGGATTCGCCGGCCGCGGTGTCCTGGGCCTCGGCGCCGGGCACGGTATCCACGAAGGCCTGCGGACGAATCACCTCGTCATTGGCGGCCGCGCCTGCACCTTCGGCGCCGGGGCGCCGGGCATCGCGATCCGGCCTGCCGCCTCTGCGGCCATCGCCGCGCACGTCGCGATCTTCGGCGGGTGACTTCGCGGCCGCCCCTTCTGCGGTGGAGATGCTTTCGTCGGCACGTTCGCCGCGACGGCCACGGCCACCGCGTTCACCGCGTTCACTGCGTTCACCACGATCGGCACGTTCACCACGTGGGGCGCGATCACCGCGTTCTGCGCGCTCGCCACGCTCGCCCCGTTCGCCACGACGACCCTCGCCGCGCTTGCCGTCGCGATCTTGCCGGCCGCCACGTTCACCACGCTCTCCGCGCGGCTTGCGTTCGCCCTGGACTTCCTTGGCCGCGGGCGCGGGCTCGACCGGTTGCGGTGCTGCAGATTCCGCACCGCCGAGCAGTTTCCTGAACCACGCAAAGAAGCCGCTGCCGGCCGGCGCCGGTGCGGCAGCGGCCACGGGAGCCGGGGCCGCCACAGGGATGGCGACAGGTTCAGGCTTGGCCGGCGAGACCGGCGCCGGCGTTTCCGGAAGGATGCCCTTGATCACGGGCTCCTGCTTGGGCTTGGGTTTCTCGCGACGGGTGATGCCCACCTCTTCTTCTGCCTCGTCGACCATCGTGTAGCTGGCCTGCAGGTTCTCCAGGCGCGGGTCATCGTGGCGCAGGCGCTCCAGCCGGTAGTTGGGCGTTTCCAGGTTCTTGTTGGGCACGAGCAGCACGGTCACGCGCTGCTTCATCTCGATCTTGGTGATCTCGGTGCGCTTCTCGTTGAGGAGGAACGAGGTCACTTCCACGGGCACCTGAACATGCACGGCGGCGGTGTTCTCCTTCATGGCCTCTTCCTGGACCATGCGCAGGATCTGCAGCGCCGAGGACTCGGTGTCGCGGATGTGGCCCGTGCCGTTGCAGCGCGGGCAGGTGATGTGGCTGCCTTCGCTGAGCGCCGGGCGCAGCCGCTGGCGCGAAAGCTCGAGCAGCCCGAACTTCGAGATGGAGCTGAACTGCACGCGCGCCCGGTCCTGGCGCAGCGCGTCGCGCAGGCGCGTCTCGACCTCGCGGCGGTTCTTGGATTCCTCCATGTCGATGAAGTCCACCACGATCAGGCCGCCCAGGTCGCGCAGGCGCATCTGGCGGGCGATCTCGTCGGCGGCCTCCAGATTCGTGCGCGTGGCGGTTTCCTCGATGTCGCTGCCGCGCGTGGCGCGCGCGGAGTTCACGTCCACGGACACGAGCGCCTCGGTGTGGTCGATCACGATGGCGCCGCCCGACGGCAGGTTCACCGTGCGCGAGAAGGCGGTCTCGATCTGGTGCTCGATCTGGAAGCGGGAGAACAGCGGCGCATCGTCGCGGTAGCGCTTGACCTTGCTGGCCGTCTCCGGCATCACATGGTTCATGAACTGCTGCGCCTGGTCGAAGATGTCATCGGTGTCGATGAGGATCTCGCCCACGTCGGACGTGAAGTAGTCGCGGATCGCGCGGATCACGAGCGACGACTCCTGGTAGATCAGGAATGCACCCTTGCCGGCCTTGGACGCGCCGTCGATCGCGTTCCACAGCTTGAGCATGTAGTTCAGGTCCCACTGCAGCTCGGCGGCCGAGCGGCCGATGCCGGCCGTGCGTGCAATGAGGCTCATGCCCTTCGGATAGTCGAGCTGGTCGAGGTTCTCCTTGAGCTCCTCGCGGTCTTCGCCCTCGATGCGCCGCGACACGCCGCCGCCGCGCGGGTTGTTGGGCATGAGCACCAGGTAGCGCCCTGCCAGCGAGACGAAGGTCGTGAGCGCCGCCCCCTTGTTGCCGCGCTCTTCCTTCTCGACCTGCACCAGCAGCTCGTCGCCTTCCTTGATCGCATCCTGGATGCGTGCGGAACGGACGTCGACGCCTTCACGGAAGAAGTTGCGCGAGATCTCCTTGAATGGCAGGAATCCGTGGCGATCTTCGCCGTAGTCGACGAAGCAAGCTTCGAGCGAAGGCTCGACGCGGGTGACCACCGCCTTGTAGATGTTGCCTTTGCGCTGTTCGCGCCCTTCGATCTCGGTCTCGAAGTCGAGCAGCTTCTGCCCGTCGACGATGGCCAGGCGACGCTCCTCTTGCTGCGTCGCGTTGATCAGCATGCGTTTCATGTGCACTCCTTTGCCGCGCCGGTGGGCGCGGACCCGCTGCCGCCTCCGATCGCTCGGTGGCGACTCATCGATGCACGAGAAACGTGTGGAACCGAGAAGGAATCGCCCTGGACTGCCGCTGACCGGGACGGGTCAGTGCGGCAGCGTTGGCGCGTGCGTGGCAGTGCGGCCCGCGCGAAATGCCGCTCGCTGCCGCGCTGGCCGCCTGTCGGGCGCCGGCGCTGGGGCAGGGAGGGGCAGTGCCGGCCGCCCCTGGCCGCCGGCGCGACGAGGCGAGCCACAGGCCGCGACGGCCTCGTGTGGCTGGCGCTGGGGGCGCTGGGGAAGGGGTTGAGTCGACGACATCCGCGAGATCACTGGACGCGAGCGGGAGGCGCGCCGGCGTCATGCATGCCGGTGAAGCGTCTCCTGCCTGAAACCTTGTTCGTTCCGACGCGAGAGGCGCCGGTGGTTCTTGTACGTTTGCTCTGCCGCGCCGGACTGCCGGCCGCCCGGGTCACTTGGGGACTGGGGCCTGCTGCATGCCTGACGCGTTGCATCACCTTGTGGCAGGCAATCCAATTGCCGGCCGCCGCGCCTGCTTCGCAAGTGCCCGAGTAAACTCAGGAAAATCAAACACTTACGGCGCAAACGTGGTGCAACGGATTATAGGGGGCAAACCGGTCGTGCAGGCAAAGGCCGCCCGCACGCCAGGGCCGGTCAAGTCCGCAGCCCGTGAGGTGGCTCACGTTCGGGTCGACGAAGGCGGCGAGGGCCAGCGCCTGGACAACTTCCTGATCAAGCTGCTCAAGGGCGTTCCCAAGACCCATGTGTACCGCGTCATTCGAAGCGGCGAGGTCCGTGTCAACAAGGGCCGGGCCGCTGCCGACACCCGGCTGGCCGCGGGCGACGACGTGCGTGTGCCGCCGGTGCGCACGGCCGAGCGCGAAGGCGCCCAGAAGGTTCCGCCGCGCGAATTCCCGATCGTCTTCGAGGACGAGCACCTGCTGGCAGTCGACAAGCCCGCGGGCGTGGCGGTGCATGGCGGCAGCGGCGTGAGCTTCGGTGTCGTCGAGCAGCTTCGCCGGGCGCGTCCCGAGGCGCGCTTCCTGGAACTGGTGCACCGGCTCGACAAGGAAACCTCCGGCCTGCTGCTGCTGGCCAAGAAACGGCAGGCGCTGACGCGGTTGCAGGACCAGTTTCGCGCGCGGGAGACCGGCAAGACCTACTCCGCGCTGGTGGCCGGGCAGTGGCCGGCCAACCGCAAGGTCATCGACGTCCCGCTGCACAAGTTCCTGACGGGCGAGGGAGAACGGCGCGTGCGCGCCGTCCACCCAGATGACGAACAGGGCCGCCGCTCCATCACGCTCGTCCAGGTCGTGCGGGCCTTCAAGGCATTCACCTTGCTCGACGTGACCATCAAGACCGGCCGCACGCACCAGATCCGCGTCCACCTGGCCCATGAAGGCCACCCCATTGTGGGTGACGAGAAGTACGGCGATTTCGCGCTGAACCGCGCGCTGGTGCGCGGCGAGGCGGTGCCCGGCCTGCGCTTCGAGCGCATGTTCCTGCATGCACGGCGGCTTCGATTCGAGCATCCTTCGTCCGGCGAGACCATGGAACTGGAGTCGCCGCTGCCCGATCAATGCCGCATCCTCCTGGACAGGATCGAATGACTCACACCCACCGTCCATCGGCGCCTTGGCCGGTCGCCTCCCTCGCAGAGCGCAGGTCGCGCCGCCCGAGCACCCCATGACGACGCGCCCGCAGCGGTTCGACCTCATCGTCTTCGACTGGGACGGGACCCTGTTCGACTCGACCGCACTCATTGCGCAGTGCATCCAGTGCGCCTGCGCGGACCTGGGCGTGGCCGTGCCCAGCGACGAGGACGCGAGCTACGTGATCGGCATGGGGCTGATCGACGCGCTGCAGCATGCCGCCCCGGACCTTCCGCGCGAGCGCTATGCCGAACTCGGCGCGCGCTACCGGCATCACTACTTCGCGCGCCAGCACGAGATCGTGCTGTTCGAGGGCACGCTCGAGATGCTCCAGGCCCTCAAGGCGCGCCACCATTGGCTGGGCGTGGCCACCGGCAAGTCGCGTCGGGGTCTCGACGAGGCCTTGCAGACGGTGCAGCTGCGCGGGCTGTTCGATGCCACGCGCACGGCCGACGAGACGGCTTCCAAGCCCGATCCGCGCATGCTGGTCGAGCTCATGGGCGAGTTCGGCGTCGAGCCCGAGCGCACGCTGATGGTGGGCGATACCACGCACGACCTGCAGCTCGCGGCCAATGCCGGGGCGGCGGCGCTGGGCGTCGGATACGGCGCTCACGACCACGGCGCCTTCGCGGCATTCCAGACCGTGCACATCGCGCATTCGATGGCCGACCTGCACGATTGGCTGGTTGGGCATGCCTGAGGCGCCTGCGAGCGACGCGCCGCAGCGCCTGTGCCGCAGCGACGAACTCATCGAGCGCGGCAACGCACTGGTGTTCGACGTGCTGCATTTTCGCGAGCCGGCGCATGCCTTTGCGCTGCGCTTCGAAGGCCGCGTCGTGGCCTACCTGAACCGCTGCGTGCACGTGCCCACCGAGATGGACTGGCAGCCCGGCGAATTCCTCGACAGCGACAAGCGCTACATCGTCTGCTCGATCCATGGCGCGACCTACGAGCCGGCCAACGGCCGCTGCGCCGGCGGCCCGTGCGGCCGTGGCCGGCTCACAGTCCTGCAGGTGGAAGAGCGCGACGGGCAGGTGTATTGGTATCCTTCACGCGACACCCGCCCCGCATTCCCCGACTGAGCCGCGGCCCGGTCGGCCTCGACCGAAGAAAAGAGCCTCCATGAATTCCCAAGACGACCTGCCCGGCGCCGGGCCGACTCCCGTTTCGCCTGCCGCCGCGCCGGCAGGTGGCCGCTACGACGCAGTGGTCGAGCAATTCGCGCGCGACTACCTCAAGGAGCGGCGCAGCGAGCGCCGCTGGCGTGTCTTCTTCCGGATCATGTGGCTCGTGCTCCTGCTGCTGATCGTCCTGTCGCTGTTCTCGGCGCGCAAGGCCGCCAACGTGCCCAGCGGTGCCCACACCGCGCTCATCGACATTCACGGCGAGATCGCGGACGACTCCGAGGCGAGCGCCGAGCGCATCGTCAGCGCGCTGAAGACCGCGTTCGACGAATCCTCGGCCAAGGCCATCGTGCTGCGCTTCAACTCGCCCGGCGGGAGCCCCGTGCAGGCCGGCATCGTCTACGACGAGCTCAAGCGCCTGAAGGCGACGCACAAGAAGAAGGTCTATGCGGTGTGCGAGGAGATGTGCGCCTCCGGCGCCTACTACATGGCCGTGGGCGCGGACCGCATCTACGTCGACAAGGCGAGCATCGTCGGCTCCATCGGCGTGCTGATGGACGGCTTCGGCTTCGTCGGCACCATGGACAAGCTCGGCGTGCAGCGCCGGCTCTACACGGCCGGCGAGAACAAGGGCATGAACGACCCGTTCTCGCCCGAGACCGAAAAGCAGAAGGCCTACACGCTGGGCCTGCTCGAACAGATCCACCAGCAGTTCATCCATGTCGTCAAGGAAGGCCGGGGCGATCGCCTCAAGCCGACGCCCGAGATGTTCTCGGGCCTGTACTGGGACGGCGCGCAGGCCGTCCAGCTCGGACTCGCGGACGGTCTGGGCAATGTCGACTACGTGGCTCGCGACTTGGTGCACGCCGAGGAGATCGTCGACTACACGTCGCGAGAGAACCTGGCCGAGCGGCTTGCCAAGCGCATGGGCGCCGCGGCAAGCGAAGCTGCCATCCATGCCCTGCGCCGCTGGGGAGGCCTTCGCTGAGCCCGGCCCGCGGCATCCGCCGCGCCTCACTGGGAGTTCCAAGCCATGCTGATCAACTGCGTCGCCTATCTCGACGGCCGCAAGCTCGCCGACATCAAGGTCGAGGACATCCGCACCTACGTCGGCCGGCCCGATTGCTTCGTCTGGGTTGCGCTGCGCGATGCGACCGACGAAGAACTGGCCACGATGCAGGCGGAGTTCGGCCTGCATGACCTGGCCGTCGAGGATGCCCGGCACGGGCATCAGCGGCCCAAGGTCGAGGAATACGCCGACACGCTCTTCGCGGTGATGCACACGGTGGAATTCAGCGCCACCGACGAGCTGCAGGTGGGCGAGGTCAACGTCTTTGTCGGACGCAACTTCATCCTGTCGGTGCGCAACCGAAGCCACCACAGCCTGCTGGGCGTGCGCGAGCGCTCCGAGAAGGAGCCGCACCTGTTGCGCCACGGGGCCGGCTTCGTGTTCTACGCATTGATGGATGCGGTGGTGGACCGCTACTTTCCGGTCATCGACGAGCTGGAGAGCGAGCTCGAGGCGATCGAGGAGCAGATCTTCGTGCGCGGTTCGGCGCGGTCCAACATCGAACAGCTCTACGACCTGAAGCGGCGCATCGGCATCGTCAAGCACGCGGTGACGCCGCTGATGGAGTCGGTCAGCAAGCTTTGGAGCGGGCGCGTGCCGATGGTCTGCGAGGGCAGCCGCGAGTACTTTCGCGACGTCTACGATCACCTCGTGCGCATCAACGGCACGCTGGATACGCTGCGCGACACGATCGGCACGGCGATCCAGGTCAATCTGTCGATGGTCGCGATCGAGGAGTCGGAGACGACCAAGCAGCTCGCCGCCTGGGCCGGCCTGTTCGCCGTGGCGACCGCCTTCGCCGGGCTGTGGGGGATGAACTTCGCCCACATGCCCGAACTGCAGTGGAAATACGGCTATCCCGCTGCCCTTGGGCTGATCACAGCGACCTGCGCGTTGCTGTACAGGCGGTTCAAGCGCGTCGGATGGCTGTGACGGCCGCTCGGGCTTGATCGGTCGCGCTCCGTGTCGCGGGCGCCAGGCTGCGCGCGCCGATGTCGACCGTGGCTCGGCCGGGCGGTCTCACGCCGTCAGCAGCCCCTTGCGCTCGATGAACGCCACGACCTCGGCCAGCCCCTCGCGCGTCTTGAGATTGCTCATCACGAAGGGCCTCGCACCGCGCATGCGGGCCGTGTCCGCCCGCATCACTTCCAGGTCCGCGCCCACATGAGGCGCGAGGTCGACCTTGTTGATGACGAACAGGTCGCTCTTGGTGATGCCCGGGCCGCCTTTGCGTGGGATCTTCTCTCCGGCGGCCACGTCGATGACGTAGATCGTGAGGTCGGACAGTTCCGGGCTGAACGTGGCGGCGAGGTTGTCGCCTCCGGACTCGATGAACACGATGTCCGCATCCGGAAACCTGGCGAGCATCCGGTCCACGGCCTCGAGGTTGATGGAGGCATCCTCGCGGATCGCCGTGTGCGGGCAGCCCCCCGTCTCGACGCCCATGATGCGATCGGCATCGAGCGCGCCCGCGACCGTGAGCAGGCGCTGGTCTTCCTTCGTGTAGATGTCGTTGGTCACGACGACGAGGTCGTAGCGATCACGCATCGTCTTGCACAGCATCTCCACCAGCGTCGTCTTGCCCGAGCCGACGGGGCCGCCGACGCCCACGCGCAGCGGAGGAAGCTTCCGGGTGCGGCCCGGGATGGCGTGCAGTGCGGTCATGGCTGGTCTTTCAGGAACGGAAGAGGCGTGAATATTGCGTTTCGTGTCGCGCGCACAGGATGGCATGCATCGGCGCGAACGACTGGCGAGCGCTGTCGGGTTCGGCGATGGCCAGGTCGACCGCCTGCGGGATGGCGTCGGCGAGCCGCGCGAGGATGCGCTGTCCGGCATTCTGGCCAAGCGGCATGGCCTTCAGCGCGGCCTGCACCATGTTCTCTGCCCAGCCGAATGCCAAGGCCAGCAGCGAGTCCCTGAGCGGGGCCCCGGTGCGCTGCGCCGCGAGTGCGAAGGCGATCGGCCAGCACGGCGCCGGCTGCAACTCCCTGAGCGCTTGCACGTGTTCGTCCTGCGGGTGGCGCTGGAGCAGCCATCCGGCGATCGAGCGGCCCATCTGCTGTGTCTGCTGGCGCAACTCCTGCGTCTCGCGCGTGTGCGCGATCCAGTCGTTCAGTCGGGCGGCGGCCCCCAGGTCGCCCCGGGACCAGGCGCGAAACGCGCGCGCGGCGCAGGCGAGATCGCTGCGCGCCTGGGTGAGCCGAAGCTGGTCGAGCAGCCAGTCGCCGGCCTGTGCTTCGTCGGTCACGAGCGACGCGTCCACCGCCGATTCGAGCCCTTCCGAATAACTGAAGCCGCCCACCGGCAATGCCGGCGAGGCAAGCCAGATCAACTGGAGCAATGTGGCCGCAGGCAGGGGGCGCGCGGGCGCGAGGACACGTGGCATGGCGAAGCCGAGGCAGTCGAGGTCGATGCGCGAAGCATACCGAAGGCTCTTGCCGCCGCGCTGGCTTGCCGCGCGGGTGCATGAAAGCGCCCGCGAGCGTCGTCGAATCGCAAGTCCTTGATTGCAAAGGATTTTGGCTTCCACGACGCCCGCAGGTGCATGAAACGGATGTACTTCGCGAGGGCCCGTCGTCCCCTCGGCGAGCGCATCGGATGCGCCAAGTTGTTGATTCATTGGGTGATTGCGCAACGAGTTGAGCTTGGCACGGCTCATGCATAGACAAGGTCAAGCAACCAGAGAGTCGGGCCATGAACGCGAAACCCAAGATCCTCATCGTCGATGACGAAGAAGTGGTTCGCAAGAGCTACGCGCGAATCCTGGCGGCCACCGAATGCAAGGTCGAAGCGGTGTGGACCTGGACACAGGTCTCGCAGCTGATGCAGCAGGAACCGTTCGATGTCGTGCTGCTCGACCTGCGGATGCCGGGCATGGACGGGATGACCGTCCTGCGTGCGCTCAAGCAGCGCTGGCCCGACAGCCAGGTCGTCATCATCACCGGCTATCCGACCCTGGAAACGGCCAAGGAAGCCGTGGCGCTCGGCGCGCACGACTACCTGACCAAGCCGGTCGGGCCGGACCAGGTCATCCATGCGGCGCAGTCCGCGATGCTGCAGAAGCAGTGGGCCTTGCATTGCGAGCCCGAAGCCGATGCGCATGACGCGCAGGCTGCGCCGCCACTTCGAGTCATCAGTACTGTCGCCGAACCGGCGTACGTTTTCAGGAGGTCATCATGAGCGCGCTGCGTAAAGTATTGGTCGTCGATGACGACCCGGTGGTTGGAACCAGCTTCAACCGTGTGCTCTCCGACAAGGGCTATATCGTGATCACGGCCGAGAACGGTGCCGAGGCGCTGGAGAAGCTCCAGCGCGACAACGTCGACCTCGTGTTCACCGACATCAAGATGCCCGGCATGAGCGGTCTGGACGTGGCCGAGCAGGTGCGCGCCAGGCAACCGTGGACGCCGGTGGTCATCATCACCGGCTACGGCAGCAAGGCCAACGAAGAACGCGCCAAGGGCGCGGGCGTCTCGGACTTCCTGCGCAAGCCGCTGTCGCCCGACATGATCGAGCAAAGCGCTGCCAAGGCCCTGCGCGAGGCGCCACCGCTTCCGACGGCAGCACCTGTGCCGACGGTGGTCGCCCCCGTGGCAGCGCCGGCGCCGGCCGAGGCAATGGCCGAGGCCGCCGCACCCGCGAAGAAGCGCAGCCTGATCGTGAACATGGCGCTCTTCCTGTCCGCCCCGTTCTTCGGTCTGCTCTATGCGGTGCTGCTGCCCTTCGTAGGTATCGGCATGCTCGCCTGGGTGGCGGCCGAACCCGTGTTCAAGCGCCCGAAGGTGAGGTCGGCGGCTCGCACGGCACTGCGTGCAGGGATCTTCGCGCTGCAACTCGTGACCGCGCCCCTGCTCGGACTGGCCTACGTCCTGCTCGCCCCGTTCGTCGGCATGGCCATGCTGGCCTGGGTCGCCACGAAGGCACTGACCGAACGGACGCCCGCCGAATGACGCCATCCCAAGGGCACCGCCGGCGCACAGGCTGCGCAGGCGGTGCCAGCCAAATTCAGACACATTGATCATTGAGGAACCGCCATGACACGCTCCAGCATCACGGGCGTCAAGGTCTGGCCGGGCCCACGCAGCATCCTTCGCGCCGCCTTGACGGCGCTTGCATTGCTGGTCGTGGGCGTCGCCGCCCATGCCGCCGAGGAAAAGCCGCACGTACTCGCGAAGGAAGACAAGGCGTGCCTCGAATGCCACGCCAAGCCTGACCTGGACAAGACGCTGCGCAACGGGGAAACGCTCTCGCTGCACATTGCGCCGCAGGCCTTCGTCGACTCCGTGCACAACTCGAGCGGCTGCGACGGCTGCCACAACGAGATCGACATGGACGACCATGGCAAGGACAGCCCGCAGGACATCGCCAGCAAGCGAGCCCATGCGCTGTCGATGCAGCAGACCTGCCGCGATTGCCACAAGAAGACCGTCAAGGAATACGACGACAGCGTGCACGCGGTCCTGGTCCGCGAGGGCAGCGCCGATGCGCCCTTGTGCACCGATTGCCACAACCCGCACGCCACGCGCTCGAGCAAGAATGAAGACCACGCCGGCCCGTCACCCTGCGCCACGTGTCACGAGGACGTGGTCAAGGCTTATACGGCCAGCGTGCACGGACAGGCCGGCGACGAGGCCCTGACCTGCGCCGACTGCCACCGCACCCATGCGGTGAAGGCGGTGGCGCTGAAGGATCACCTCAAGGGCGAGTGCCTCTCGTGCCACCGCGACGCGGTCAAGCTGCATGCGACCTGGTTGCCCAACACCGAGCGGCACCTCGACGCAGTCGCATGCTCGGCCTGCCATTCGCCCGATGCGAAGCGCCGGGTCGACCTGCTGCTCTACGACGGCAAGTCGCCTCAGACGGCCGAAGAGAACGTGGGCGTTCCTCAGTTCGTGAAGCTCACCCAGGTGTCCGACACGACCGGCACGGCACTCGACGCGCGCGCCTTCTGGAGCCTGCTCAAGGACTTCAACCGCCATGACGGCGATGCGCGAGCCGTGGTGCACGGCCGCCTCGAGGTGCAAAGCGGCGCCGAGGCGCACCGCCTGGCCAAGAAAGACAAGGCGATCAAGGACTGCGACACCTGCCACCGCCAGGGCGCCGAGGCGTTCCAGAGCGTGACCGTGACGATGGCCTCGGCCGACGGCCTTGCGCTGCGCCGCGACGCGACGCAGGGTCTGCTGAGCTCGGTCGAATCCATCGGATCCGTGGGCGGGTTCTATGCCATCGGCGGCACGCGCATCCACTTGCTGGACACCCTGCTGGTGATGGCACTGGCAGCCGGCGTGCTGATCCCGGCCGCGCACATGAGTGTCAAGCTGCTGTCGAAGAGAGCGCATGCGCGGCAGGCGGCCGCCGCCTCGCAAGCCGAAGAAGGCGCGTCCGAAGATCACGACGCGCAATGAGAAGGAGTCGATCATGAAGAAGCTGTATGTCAATCCTCTTCCGGTGCGCATCTGGCACTGGGTCAACGTCGCCTGCTTCGTCGCCCTGATCCTGTCGGGCCTGGAAGTTCGCTACGCAGGAGCGTGGAACGTGATGTCCTTCCGCACTGCCGTGGTGATGCACAACTGGGCCGGTTTCGCGATGATCGCCAACTTCGGGCTGTGGCTGGTGTTCTACCTGTTCTCCGACAAGAACCGGTCTTACCAGCCCGAGTTCAACCTGCTCAAGCTCGCGCGCGACTCCTTCCTGCAGGCCCGCTACTACGCGTGGGGCATGTTCCGCGGCGAGCGTCCCCGCATCACATGGACCCGTACGACAAGTTCAACGCGCTGCAGCGCACCCTCTATCAGATCCTGATGCTGTTCCTGCTGCCGCTGCAGGCCATCACCGGCTTGCTGCTGTGGGACGGCAAGCGCTTTGCCGGCATCGTCCAGATGCTGGGCGGCGTGCGGGTGGTCGACACGGTGCACGTGCTGATCTTCATCTTCCTGATGTTCTACCTGCTGGTGCACCCGTACCTGACCACGCTGGGGCACACGCCCACGGCGCACATCAAGGCCATGTGGACCGGCTACGAGGAAGTCGACGAGGAGCCCGCGATCGCCAAGGCCGAATGAAGCCGCATCGCGCCTTCAGTCCGCGCCCGGTTCGCCGGGCGCGCCTGTTTCGGTGTTGCGAACCCGGATGTTGTGCTTCTTCATCAGCGCCTGGAAGTTCGCGCGCTGCATGCCGGTCTCCTGGGCGCTCTTGGTGACGTTCCACACGTTTCTGCGCAGCGTCTCCTGCACGAACTGCCGCTCGATGTCCTCGACCGACTTTTCACGCGCGATCTTCTTGATTCGCTTGAGGTCGTCGCCGGTGCGCGGCACCTCCAGATCGGGCCGTGGCATGGTTTCGAGCAGGCTCGCCAGATGCGCCTGGCGGATGACGTGGTCGCCCGCGAGGATCACCGCGCGGTGGATGATGTTGGAGAGCTCGCGCGCATTGCCGGGCCAGTCGTGGTTCATGAGCAGGCTCAGCGCACCATCGGAGAACTGCGAGACCGGCTTGCCCAGCTCCTCGCTGAACATCTTGAGGAAGTGGAACGCCAGCGGCGCGATGTCATCGCGCCGTTCACGCAGTGCGGGGATGTGGACGGGGAAGACGTTGATGCGGTAGTAGAGGTCTTCGCGGAAGGTGCCCTCGGCCACCATGGCCTTCAGGTCCTTGTTGGTGGCCGCGAGCAGGCGCACGTTGGTGCTGTGCGAGCGGGTGTCGCCCACCGCCTTGAACTCGCGCTCCTGCACCACGCGCAGGAGCTTGGCCTGGGTGGACAACGAGATGTTGCCGAATTCATCGAGGAACAGCGTGCCGCCATCGGCCAGCTCGAACATCCCGCGCTTGTTGGCCACGGCGCCGGTGAATGCGCCCTTGACGTGGCCGAACAGCTCGCTTTCCAGCAGGTTCTCGCTGAGGGTGTTGCAGTCGACGGGGACGAAGGCGTGGTCGCGGCGCAGGCTGTTGAAGTGGATGGCACGCGCCACCATCTCCTTGCCGGTCCCGCTCTCGCCGGTGATCAGCACCGTGCAGTTTGTCGGCGCGCAGCTGGCGATCAGCCGGAACACGGCCTGCATCTGCGGGCTCGTGCCGATGATGTTCTCGAACCGGTATTTCGAGCGCAGGTCGCTCTTGAGCTCGGTGTTTTCCTTCAGCAGGCGGCGGCGCTCCAGCGCGCGTCCCACGACCAGCGTCAGCTCGTCCGGGTCGAAGGGCTTGGAGAGGTAGTCGAATGCACCGAGCTTCATCGCCCGCACGGCGGTCTGGATCTCCGACAGGCCCGTCATCATGACGACCTCGACGTCCGGGTGGCGCTCCTTGACCTGCTGCAGCACGTCGAGTCCGCTCACCTTGGGCATCTTGATGTCCAGCACGACCACGTCGTAGTCGCCCTCGTCGATCTTGTGCAATGCCTCCCAGCCGTCGCCTGCCGAATCCAGCTCGTGCGAAGCGCCGGCGAGCAGGCGCATGCAGCTTCGGACCACGATCTCTTCGTCGTCGACGATCAATATGCGGGATTTCATGGCGTGCTCTCTGCACTGCAGGACAGTGGTTCGACTTCGGGCAGGCCGGCGGGCAGGTAGACGCGAAACGTGGTGCCCTGGCCCACGGTGCTCTCGACTTCGATCTCGCCGCCGTGCGAGGCGACGATGCCGTAGCTCACGGACAGCCCAAGCCCGGTGCCCTTGCCGACTTCCTTCGAGGTGAAGAACGGGTCGAAGATGCGTTGCAGGTTGGCGCTGGGGATGCCGCAGCCGGTGTCGCTGATCGAGATCTCGACCGCCGGCCCGGGCGCCGGCGAACCCGGCAGCCTGCGGTCCTGCACGAGGCAGCTGCGCACGACGATGCGGCCGCGTTCGTCGATGGCCTGCTGTGCATTCACGAGCATGTTCATCATGACTTGCTTGATCAGGTCGCCGTCGATCAGCAACGGCGGCAGGGAAGGATCGAGTTCGGTTCGGATCTCGATCTGCTGCAGCGCCGCGGAACGCTCGACGAAGCGCACGATCTCGTCGATCAGGGGGTTGAGCTCGACGAGCTTTCGCTCGGGCGTCTTCTCGCGCGCGAAGTCCAGCAGCCGGCGGATGATGCTTGCGCAGCGCTTGGTCTCGCGGATGACCAGGTCCAGGTCCTCGGCGTCCTGGCTGTCGTCGGGCATCTTCTGGCGCAGCAGGTGCGTGAAAGTCAGCACGCCCGTGAGCGGGTTGTTCAGTTCGTGGGCGATGCCTGCGGCCAGTTGCCCGATCGCGGCGAGCTTCTCGCCGCGCACCACCTCGGCCTCGGCCAGCCGGAGCTCCTGCGTGCGGTCCTTCACCCGCTGCTCGAGCGTGGCGACCCATTCCTTGAGTTCCTGGCGCGACTTGCGCAGCGCGCCCATCATCTGGTTGGAAGACTGAGCGAGGCTGCCGAACTCGTCGTTGCTTCGCACCGGGATCGGGTCGTCGAAGTTGCCCGATGCCAGCTTCCTTGCGCCGACCTCCAGGTCGCGCAGGGGGATGTAGATGAGCCGGTGCACCAGCCAGCCCACGCTCAGCGACACGAGCACGATGAAGGCGGCCGACACGGCGATCATCTTGGCGACATGGGTGCGCATGGCACGATTGGTGTCGTCCAGCGAGTAGGTGATGTCGACCACGCCGAGCACCGACTGGCTGGCCGGGTGCTCGTGGCAGGTCGAGGTCGAGCACGACGGTTCGTTGCGAATGACCTCCATGTTGCCCAGCAACTGGTGGTGGTCGGCCGTCTCGAACAGGCGCCATTTCTTGGGGTTGGGAATCTCTGTCAGCGGCGTCTTGCCTTCGTGGCACAGCGAGCAGTGCTCGGCGCGCTTGTCGATCGTGTGACCGATTTCTGCCGAATGGTTCGAGTGGGCGATGGTGCCGTCCTTGGCCAGCACGCGAACACGACGGACGCCGTCTTGCTTGGCCACGTCCAGGATGATCTGGTCGACGATGTCCGGCTCGTCGAGCAGCATCGCGTAGCGCATGCTGCGGGCGACGATCTGCGAGTGCTGCGACAGCTGGTTGACGAGCGTCGTCAATTGCTCGTCCCGCTCCTGCTTCACAAGCAGCCCGATGAAAAGCACCATCACCGCGATCAGGATGATCGTCAGGTAGAGAGTGACCTTGAACTTGAGGCTTCGCGCATTCATGCTCGGCTCGGCGGTCGATTCGAAATCCCGGGCCTCAGTGCACGAGTCGCGCTTCGAATGGACGCGCCGCCTTGGTGACCGGCCACGCAAAGCCATGCCGCGACTGTCGCGGCCGCATGGCGGAGCAGGTCGGTTCAGTGTGAGCTGAAGCGCTCGCCCGATGTTTGATCCGACGCAATCGGCGCGCAGGGCGTGGTGTGGCGCCGGCAGCGCCAGTGGCGCCCGGCCAACGCGGGCCGGGCGCGCACCGGATCAATGATCGTGGTCGGTCGGAGACGGCTTGCCGTGCCCGTGGGAGTGCGCGTGCGCGTCGTCGTGCCCGTGCGTGTGGTCATCCCCATCGGCGTGGTCGTGCCCATGCGCGTGGTCATGCCCGTGCGCGTGGTCGTGCGCGTGGTCGTGCCCGTGCGCATCGTGTGCGGCCGCGGCGTAGGCGCCGCCCTCCGGCTCGAAAGCGGCCTGTTCGTGGCTGACGACCAGGTGCATCTGGCGCAGCATGTCCGCCAGCACGTGGTCGGGCTCGAGCTGCAGGCGGTCGGCACGGACCTCGAGTTCGACGTGTCGATTGCCGAGGTGATAGGCCGCCCGAAGCAGGTCCAGTGGCGTGCCGTGCTCCGGGCAGGGGCGCACGACCAGCACCGCTTGCGGCGTGGCCTGCACGCGGATCAGCGATCCGTCCTCGGCAACCAGCACGTCGTCGCCCCGCACGACGGTGCCGCGCGCAAGGAAGACGCCGAGCAGGCGGCCGAGCGAATCCTCGGCGTCGAAGCGGCTCTTGCGACGGGTGTCCCAGTCGAGCGAGACGGTCGCGGCCCGCTTCAGCAGCGCCTGCGCAAGGCCCTTGCCGCGCGGGATGAGCTTGTTGGCGATGAGCATGGCGAACCCGGGTCAGGCCGGCAGGGGCAGGTAGCGCACCGCCAGGACGCCCTCGATGCCTCGCATGGCCTCCAGAACGTCGGGGGCGACGGCGCTGTCCACGTCGACCAGGGTGTAGGCCATGTCGCCGCGCGACTTGTTCACCATGTTGTGGATGTTCAGCCCGGCGCGTGCCATGGCCGTGGAGATCTGGCCCAGCATGTTGGGCACATTGGCATTGGCGATGGCGATGCGGTAGGCCGACTCGCGCGCCATGGCCACGTTCGGAAAATTCACGCTGTTGGCGACATTGCCGTGCTCGAGGTAGTCGCGCAGCTGGTCGGCGACCATCACTGCGCAGTTTTCCTCGGCCTCCTGGGTCGAGGCGCCGAGGTGGGGCAGGGCGATCACGCGCTCATGCCGGTTGACCGCGGCGCCGGGGAAATCGCACACGTACCAGCCGAGGTGCCGCCGGTCGAGCGCGCCCAGCACGGCCGCCTCGTCGACCACACCCTCGCGCGAGAAATTCAGCAGCACGGCGCTGTGCCGCATCAGGCCGATATTGTCGGCATTGACGAGGTGGCGCGTGGCTTCCAGCAGGGGTACGTGCAAGGTCACGAACTGGGCATTCTTGAGCACGTCGGCCACGCTGAGCGCGCGCTTGACCTGTGCCGGCAGGCTCCATGCCGCATCGACCGTGATCTCGGGGTCGTGGCCGAGCACGTTCATGCCCAGCTTGATGGCGGCATCGGCGACGAGGCAGCCGATCTTGCCGAGGCCGACGATCCCCAGCGTCTGCCCGGCCAGCTCGGTGCCGGCATAGGCCTTCTTGCCTTCCTCGACGGCGCGCTCCATGTCGGCCATGGCGGCGTCCAGCCCGTTGACGAAGCGCAGCGCGGGCGGCAGGTTGCGCGCGGCCATCAGCATGCCAGCGAGCACGAGTTCCTTGACGGCGTTGGCGTTGGCGCCCGGCGCGTTGAACACCGGCACGCCCAGGCGGCTCATGGCCTGTACCGGGATGTTGTTGGTGCCGGCGCCGGCACGCGCGATGGCCTTCACGGTCGGCGGAATGGCCATCCGATGCATGTCGGCCGAGCGCACCAGCACGGCATCGGGCGACTCGACGTCCTTGCCCACCGCGTAGCGCTCGGCGGGCAGCCGCTTCAAGCCGTTGTGCGAGATCTGGTTGAGCACCAGGACCTTGAACTGCGTCGACGAACGCTCCATCCGGACAGTCTCCCGTGAGGTGTGAAGCCGCCGCCGGGCCGCCCGGCCCGGCGTGCGGGGCTCAGCCGTGGCTCTTCTCGAAATCCTTCATGTAGGCCACCAGGATCTTCACGCCTTCGATGGACATCGCGTTGTAGATCGACGCTCGCATGCCGCCCACCGAGCGATGCCCCTTGAGCTGGATCATGCCGCGCTCCTTCGCGCCCTTGAGGAAGGCCTCGTCCAGCGATTCGTCGCGCAGCTTGAAAGGCACGTTCATCAGCGAGCGGTCTTCCTTGGCCACCGGGCTCGAGTAGAACCCGGTGTCGTCGAGGTAGTCGTAGAGCAGCGCGGCCTTCGCTTCGTTGTGGCGGGCGATCCCGGGCAGGCCGCCTTGCGCCTTGAGCCACTTGAACACCAGGCCCGCGATGTAGATGGCGTAGGTGGGAGGCGTGTTGAGCATGGAGTCGTTGTCCGACTGCTCCTTGAGGTGGAAGGCCGACGGCGTGATCGGCAGCGCGCGCCCGAGCAGGTCCTCGCGCACGATGACGATGGTGAGCCCGGCCGGGCCGATGTTCTTCTGCGCGCCCGCATAGATCAGGCCGTAGCGGCTGACGTCGATGGGCTTGGAGAGGATTTCCGAAGACATGTCGGCCACCAGCGGCACGTGACCGGTATCGGGCGTCCAGTGGTACTGCACGCCGCCGATGGTCTCGTTCGCGCAGATGTGCACGTAGGCGGCCTGCGGGTCGAGCTTCCAGGTGTCGCGTGGGGGCACGCAGGTGAAGTGGCTTGCCTCGCTGGTGGCCGCCACATTGACGCTGGCGTACTTCCTGGCTTCCTTGATCGACTTCTTCGACCATTCGCCGGTGTTGACGTAGTCGGCGCTGCGCTTGTCGCCGAGCAGGTTCATAGGCACCAGCGCGTTCTGTCCGATGGCTCCGCCCTGCAGGAACACGATGCGGTAGCCGGCGGGCACCGCCAGCAGCTCGCGCAGAAGGCTCTCGGCCTCGGCGTGGATGCCCATGTATTCCTTGCCGCGATGGCTCATTTCCATCACGGACATGCCCGAACCGTGCCAGTCGAGCATTTCGTCGGCGGCCTGCCGCAGGACGGGCTCGGGCAGGGTCGCCGGGCCGGCGCTGAAGTTGAAGACGCGGGTCATCGAGGCTCTCTCCGTGGGGCTGTGGCGGGATCGTTGGCGCGAAGCGCGAACCGCAAAGCATAACCAAGCTGCGACGCACCCGTGCGACGAGGGGGCGAAACAGCGCGCAACGGGCGAATGACAGACGGCATTCGCCCCGAACATCGCCGCCGTGCGCCCGGCTGTCGCATGGAGTTCATGTGCGCGTACCTTCGGGCGATGCTCGAGCGCCGATCCCCGCAAGCCGCTCAGCGAGCGCCGAAGCGTGCGTTCTCGAACAGGTCCTTGAATTCGCGCGGCTGGCAACGCCAGTATTGCCTTGGCGCGCACACCGTGGCGCCCAGCCGCGCCGCGGCATGCCAGGGCCATCGTGGGTCGTAGAGGACCGCACGCGCGAGCGCCACTGCATCGGCATCGCCGTCGGCCACGATGGCCTCGGCCTGTTCCGGCTCCGTGATCAGGCCGACGGCGATGGTCGGCAGGCCCACGTCGGCCTTGATGCGCCGGGCGAACGGCACCTGGTAGCCGGGCCCCAGCTTGATCGCCTGCCGCGGCGACACGCCGCCGCTGGAGACGTGGATCGCCGAGCAGCCGCGCATCTTCAACGCCTGCACCAGGGCGACGCTGTCGTCCACGTCCCAGCCGCCGGGCACCCAGTCGGTGGCCGACAGACGCACCCAGACCGGAATGGCGGCAGGCACGGCGTCGCGCACCGCGGTGAAGACTTCCAGCGGGAACCGCATGCGGTTCTCCAGGCTGCCGCCGTAGGCATCGTCGCGTTGGTTTGCCAACGGCGACAGGAACTGGTGCAGCAGGTACCCATGCGCGGCATGCAGCTCGACGGCGTCGAACCCGAGTCGCACGGCACGGCGGGCCGTCTGGACGAAGGCGTCGCGCACGCCGGCAAGGCCCGCGGCGTCGAGCGCGAGCGGCGGATCCTCGCCCTCGGAATGCGCCACCGCGGACGGTGCTACGGCCTGCCAGCCGAGCGGATCGTCGAGGCGGTATTGCGCGCCACCGTTCCATGGGGCGCGGCTGGATGCCTTGCGGCCCGCATGCGCGAGCTGGATGCCCAGGCGGATCGGCGACTGGGCGCGCACGGCCTGGACCACACGGCCAAGCGCCGCCTCGCAGGCATCGTCGTACAGGCCGAGGTCGCCCGGCGTGATGCGCCCTTCGCGCGTGACGGCTGTGGCCTCGACGATCAGCATGCCCGCGCCCGACAGCGCAAGATGGCCCAGGTGGATGAGGTGCCAGTCGCCGGCGCGGCCGTCGTCGGCGGAATACTGGCACATCGGCGCGATGAGGATGCGGTTGACCAGTTCGAGCGGCCCGATGGTCATTGGCTGGAAGAGTCTGCTCATTGCCCGTACCTTACCCCGAGTGCCCGATCGTTTCCTGATCCAGATTGGCACAGGGCTTCCGCCGTGCGCCAATCGGTCACCGCGAAGCCGCAGCGCACCGTGTCGGATGCGAAGGCTTGCCACGTGCGGCGAAGGTCCGGATCAGCCGCGGGAGCATTCGCCGGGATGGCCGCTGCTTCGCGTCAGCCGAGGCGGCAGGACGCAGTCCACGCCACGCTGAGGACCCATGTCGTCCTCGAATTGGCCTGTCGACTCAGCGGCTCCTCATGGCGCCCAGGAGCGCGCCGCAGGGGCCATCCAAGTGGTCAACGCCCGTGACCTCCCGGCCGAGCGAAGGAGCAAGGTCATCCAACAGCTCGCCGCATCGGTTCACGCGGTGTGGCGCCATTGCACCGACGAATTCGCGAGCCAATCCAGTGCCGAGCGGGTGCTTCGGGAACGGACCGGAGCACACGACGAAGCGGTCTTCGTCGCCCTGACCCGGCGCGACTTGGTGGCGGGCACGGGCTCGGTCGCGCACGACGACTTCTACGAAGGCTTCTCGCGCTCGAACGACGTCGACCCCGGCCATGTCGGCCGTGATCTCTGGACGGTAGAGTCCTGGCGGGGGATCGTCGTCGACGGCCTGAAGATCTGGGAGCATTTGCTGCGCGCGCGTCTGGCCTGGGTGGATCAGCGTGGCGGCTCTCGGCTCACCGTCTTCACGGAGCCGGGACCGGTCGAACTGCCGGCGCTCTATGGGCGCCTGGGCGCCGTTGTTCTTCGCGAAGGACTCACCCATCGCAGCCTGGGGCGGGGAACCATCACGATGCTGGGCTACCCGGTCCGGCAGACACTGCATTGTCTGAACGCGCTTGCCCATCAGCGCCGCCAGCGGGCCATCATCCCAGCTGAGCCGCCACGGTGTTCGCAGGCTCGCGCGCAGAGATGAGGCACTGATACGAAGCAGGAGTTCTCCAGAGCGCCTCGTCGGGATCGAACTCAGGCGGCTGGCTGTCGGCCGTGAGCTATAGGCCGCTCACAGGGCTTGTCGCATCACCAGCAGGCACTGGAATACGGCAAGCCCATGCTCGGGTGACCATTGCGTCGGTACCATGCGCGCCAGTGTTGTTGGCGTCAATGGCGCTCTTCGGTGATGGCGCCGATGCACCACGTCAGTCGCAGCCAGGGTTTGAGTTCGTTCTTTGGCAGTTCTTGACGTACCCAATTAGTCGATGAACCGCGCGAGGCGCGTTCTTACCCGCTGGTCCGGGTGCATGAACAGCACGTTCTGCCGGTGCTGCGGGCGGGCCGGATCGATGGGCAGCAGGCGCAGCCGGTGCCGCATGCCATGGCGCTGCGTGTGCAGCGCGAACGGCTCGTAGCCGAGCGAGCCGAGCAGCTCGAACAGCCGGGCCTCGCTGGTCCCGGCGCGTTCGAGGTGTTCGCGCACGACTTCCGCGACGATCCATGGGCGGTGTCGCGAGAGCGTCCGCTGCATGCCGTCGAACACCTGGCACTCGAAGCCCTCGACGTCGACCTTGATGGCGTCCAGCCGAGGGCAGTCGGCGAGCTGGTCGTCGCCTGTCGATACGGCCACCTCGTGGCGGCGCGACACGAGTGCCTGCTGGTCGGGCGGTATGTCGGCCAGCGTGCCCATGCCGGTGTGCTCGGTCACGACGCTGAGCGTGAGCCGGCCCGGCGCATCGGACAAGGCCACCGGATGCACGCTCACCGAAGTCTTCAGACCGTTCATGGCCACCGACCCGTTGAGTCGTTCGAGTGCCTGGGGATTCGGCTCGAATGCGTGGACATGTCCTCGGGGGCCGACCAGACGTGCCCCCAGCAGCGTCATCATGCCGATGTTGGCCCCGATGTCGACGAAGACGTCACCCGGGCACAGCGCATGACGCATGACCAACTGCGTGGGCAGGTCATAGAAGCGCCCGAGAAAATACGTCTGCCGCTCCGACCAGTTGCGCAGGTCGAGCGACATCAGGTAGCCATGCCACTTGCCGCGAACGATCTCGCGCGGAGCCTGGCGCCACGCATCGGCATCGAACGCGCCGGTCCAGCGCAACACGTGCCCCCATGCAGGAAGTTCGAGCAGCGCGTAGTGCCGCGCCAGGCGAGACATGACTTGCCGGTTCATCGTGGTGCAGCAGTGAATCGAAGACACCACCATGATGAACCGGGATGCGCGAACCCGGTTCGATTGCCCGCATGTCGGGCAGGGTCGCCGCGCCCGGTCAGAACAAGAAGTAACGTTGCGCCATCGGCAACTCCGTCGCCGGCTCGCAGGTGAGCAGCACCCCGTCGGCGCGTACTTCATAGGTCTGCGGATCGATGTGCATCGACGGCAGATAGTCGTTGTGGACCATGTGCTGCTTGCGCACCGCGCGGCAGTTCTTCACCGCGACGGCCTGCTTGCGCAAGGCGAGCACGTCCGGAATGCCGCCGGCGATGGCTACCTGACTGAGGAAGGTCAGGGACCCACGGGTCAGTGCCCCCCCGTATGCGCCGAACATCGGCCGGTAGTGCACGGGCTGCGGTGTCGGGATCGATGCGTTGGGGTCGCCCATGGCTGCTGCGGCGATGAAGCCGCCCTTGAGGATGAGCGCGGGCTTGACGCCGAAGAACGCAGGCTTCCAGAGCACCAGGTCGGCCCACTTGCCTTCCTCGAGGCTGCCGACTTCATGCGAGATGCCGTTGGCGATTGCCGGGTTGATCGTGTACTTGGCCACGTAGCGCTTGACGCGCGCGTTGTCGTGCCGTGCCGTGTCGCCGGGCAGGCTGCCGCGCTGGCGCTTCATCTTGTCGGCGGTCTGCCAGGTGCGCACGATCACCTCGCCGACGCGGCCCATGGCCTGCGAGTCGGAACTCATCATGCTGATGGCGCCCAGGTCGTGCAGCACGTCCTCGGCGGCGATCGTCTCGCGGCGGATGCGGCTCTCGGCGAAGGCGAGGTCCTCGGCGATGCTCGCGTCGAGGTGGTGGCACACCATCAGCATGTCCAGGTGCTCGTCCACGGTGTTGGCCGTGTAGGGCATGGTGGGATTGGTCGACGAGGGCAGGAAGTTGGCCTCGCCCACCACACGAAGGATGTCCGGCGCATGGCCGCCGCCGGCGCCCTCGGTGTGGAAGGCGCACAGCGCGCGGCCCTTGGTCGCCGCGATCGTGTCCTCGACGAAGCCCGATTCGTTCAGCGTGTCGCTGTGGATGGACACCTGCGTGTCGGTCTCCTCGGCGACGCCGAGGCAGCAGTCGATGGCCGACGGCGTGGTGCCCCAGTCTTCGTGCAGCTTCAGGCCGATGGCGCCGGCCTCGACCTGCTGGCGCAGCGCCTCGGGGCGGCTCGCGTTGCCCTTGCCGAGGAAGCCGAGATTCATCGAGAACGCATCGGCCGCCTGCAGCATGCGCGCAAGGTTCTCCGGCCCCGGCGTGCAGGTGGTGGCGAAGGTGCCCGTGGCGGGGCCCGTGCCGCCGCCGAGCATGGTCGTGATGCCGCTCATCTGGGCCTCTTCGATCTGCTGCGGGCAGATGAAGTGGATGTGGCTGTCGATGCCGCCGGCCGTGACGATCATGCCCTCGGCCGCGATCACTTCGGTGCCGGGGCCGATCACGATGTCCACGCCCGGCTGCACGTCGGGGTTGCCGGCCTTGCCGATCTTCGCGATGCGACTGCCGCGCAGGCCGATGTCGGCCTTCACGATGCCCCAGTGGTCGATGATGAGTGCATTGGTGATGACGCAGTCGACCGCCTCGGCCGGCCCCGGGCCGCTCACTCGCTGCGACTGGCCCATGCCGTCCCGGATGGTCTTGCCGCCGCCGAACTTCACCTCCTCGCCGTAGCCGCCGGCAGCCAGCGTGAGGTCGCGCTCGACCTCGACGATCAGCTCGGTGTCGGCCAGCCGCACGCGGTCGCCGGTGGTGGGGCCGAACATCTCCGCATACGCGCGGCGCGGAATCGTCGCCATGGCTAGAGCCCTCCCTGGACCACGCCACGAAAGCCGTAGACCTGGCGGCCGCCCGCATAGTCCACCAGCTCGACGGTGCGCTGCTGCCCCGGCTCGAAGCGCACGGCGGTGCCCGAGGCGATGTTCAGCCGCATGCCTCGCGCGGCGGCCCGGTCGAAGCGCAGTGCGGCGTTGGTCTCCGCGAAGTGGTAGTGCGATCCGACCTGGATGGGGCGATCGCCCGTGTTCTCGACCACCATCGTGGCGGTGCGACGCCCCGGGTTGAGGGACAGGTCGGGACCGTCGGTGAAAAGCTCGCCGGGCAGCATGCGGGTCTCCTTGAAAGAGGTGCCGTTCAGGCGATGGGCTGGTGGACGGTGACGAGCTTGGTCCCGTCGGGGAAAGTGGCTTCCATCTGGATCTCGGGGATCATCTCGGGCACGCCTTCCATCACATCGGCGCGGGAGAGGATCGTCTTGCCTTCGCTCATCAGCTCGGCCACGGTCCTGCCGTCGCGTGCGCCTTCCATGATCGCGGCGCTGATCAGCGCGACGGCCTCCGGGTAGTTGAGCTTGAGACCCCGGGCGCGCCGCCGCTCGGCCAGCAAGGCGGCGGTGAAGATCAGCAGCTTGTCTTTCTCGCGGGGAGTGAGTTCCATGGCGGCGATGCGTTAGCGAATCGTGTGCCACATGGTAGTGGGTCGGTGGTAGTGGCTCGGTCGCGGGTCCGCCGCGCCCGGCATGCACCTTGCGAACGTCGTGCTGCCATGAGCCTTGCCATGCCGCCAGCGGCCACGCCACCGCGCGTCGGGCCGGCGATGACAGCTTCGGTGCGCACCGAAGCGGTGCAGCGCGTCGTCAAGGTGCGCCGCGACTACAACGAATGGGTCGCGCGCGAGACGATGGAAGACTACGCGCTGCGCTTCACGCCGCACAGTTTTCGCAAGTGGTCTGAGCTGCGCGTGGCCAATACCGCGTTCGGCGCGGCGTCGTTCCTGGTGCTCGAGGCGGTCGGCGCCACGCTGCTCGTCGAGTACGGCTTCGTCAACGCCTTCTGGGCGATCCTCGCCACGGGCCTCATCATCTTCCTGGCCGGCGTGCCGATCAGCCGGTACGCGGCGCGCCACGGCGTCGACATGGACCTGCTCACCCGTGGCGCCGGCTTCGGCTACATCGGCTCGACCGTCACCTCGCTCATCTACGCGAGCTTCACCTTCATCTTCTTCGCCCTCGAGGCGGCCATCATGGCCTATGCGCTCGAGCTGGCCTTCGACATCCCGCCGATGTGGGGTTACCTCGCCTGCGCCCTCGTCGTGGTTCCGCTGGTCACGCACGGCGTCACCGTGATCAGCCGGTTGCAGGTCTGGACCCAGCCGCTGTGGATTGCGCTGCTCGTCGTGCCTTACGTGTTCGTGTTCCGAAAGAACCCCGGGTTGCTGCACGAACTCACCGGCTATGCCGGCGCCAACGGGCGGGGAGGGCATTTCGACGTCGCGCTGTTCGGTGCGGCGATGACCGTGGGCATCGCGCTCATCACGCAGCTCGGCGAGCAGGTCGACTACCTTCGCTTCATGCCCGAGCGCACCGCGCACAACCGCGTGCGCTGGTGGGCGGGCGTGCTGATCGGCGGTCCGGGCTGGGTCGTGCCGGGCGTCGTGAAGATGCTCGGCGGCGCGCTGCTCGCGTACCTGGCCATCAGCCATTCGGTGCCGGTCGAGCGGGCCGTGGACCCCAACCAGATGTACCTGGCGGCCTACGAGTACGTCTTCTCGCGCGAACCCTGGGCCATTGCCGCCACGGCCTTGCTGGTGGTGGTGTCGCAGCTCAAGATCAACGTGACCAACGCGTACGCAGGCTCGCTCGCATGGTCCAACTTCTTCGCGCGGCTCACGCACAGCCACCCCGGGCGCGTCGTGTGGGTGGTGTTCAACACCCTGATCGCGCTGATGCTGATGGAGCTCAACGTGTTCGCGGCGCTGGGCAAGGTGCTGGGGCTCTATTCCAACATCGCGATCAGCTGGATGACCGTGGTCGTGGCCGACCTCGTGATCAACAAGCCGATGGGCTGGTCGCCGCCGGGCATCGAATTCAAGCGCGCACACCTCTACGACATCAACCCGGTCGGGGTGGGGGCGATGGGGCTGGCCTCGCTGCTGTCGATCGCCGCCTACCTCGGCGCGATGGGGCCGATGGCCCAGTCGTTCTCCGCGCTCATCGCGCTGGGCACGGCGCTGGTCGCGGCTCCGGCGATCGCCTGCATCACCCGGGGGCGCTACTACCTCGCGCGCAGGCCCGACCCGCCGACCCGGCCGGCGCAGGGCCTGTTCACGCGCTTGCAGACCTGCACGATCTGCGAGCGCGAATACGAGCAACCGGACATGGCCTACTGCCCCGCGTACCTCGGCCACATCTGCTCGCTGTGCTGTTCGCTCGATGCGCGCTGCGCCGACATGTGCAAGCCCGAGGCGCGCTGGTCCACCCAGTGGCGCTCGGTGGCGCGCTCGGTGCTCCCGGGGGCGGTGTGGCGGCGCATCGACACCGAACTCGGCCGCTACCTGCTGCTGATGGCCGTCATCGTTCCGGCGCTGGGGGCATTGTTCTACCTCGTGTCCGAATACGAGCTGCGCCAGCTCGCGGGCAGCGGCCGCATGGTGGCGGAAATCTCGTCGCACGGCATTCGCCTGGGCTTCATGAAGGTGTATGCGGCACTGGTGATCGTGTGCGCCATCGTCACCTGGTGGCTGGTGCTCACGCACAAGAGCCGGCAGGTGGCCCAGGAAGAGAGCAACCGCCAGACGCAGGCGCTGAACGAGCAGGCGCAGGCGCTGCGGCGCGAGATCGAGTCCCACCAGCGCACCGATGCGGCGCTGCAGCAGGCCAAGCGCACCGCCGAGCTCGCCAACCAGGCCAAGAGCCGCTACATCTCGGCGATCAGCCACGAGCTGCGCACGCCGCTCAACAGCATCATCGGCTACGCGCAATTGCTCGACGAGGACGAGAGCGTGCCGCCGCACCGGCGGCAGGCGGTCAGCGTGATCCGGCGCGGCGGCGATCACCTGCTGTCGCTGATCGAAGGCACCCTGGACATCGCGCGCATCGAAGGCGGCAAGCTCACGCTGGACCTCAAGCCCATGCGCTTCCAGGAATGCGTTCAGCAGATCGCGCGCATGTTCGAGCTGCAGGCAGCCGGCAAGGGGCTGAGCTTCCGCCACGAGGTGAACGGCCCGATTCCCGAGATCGTGCGCACCGACGAGAAGCGCATGCGCCAGGTGCTCATCAACGTGATCGGCAACGCCGTCAAGTTCACCGGCGCCGGACACGTGACCTTCCGGCTGAGCTACGCCCGCGAGATGGCGGTGTTCGAGATCGAGGACACCGGCCCCGGCATCGCGCCCGACGAGATCGAGCGCGTGTTCGAGCCCTTCGCACGCGGTTCGGCCAGCGGCAGCACCTCGGGCGGCGGCACGGGGCTCGGGCTGACGATCAGCAAGATGCTCACCGACCTGATGGGCGGCGAGATGACCGTGCACAGCCGCTTCGGCGAAGGCACGCTGTTTCGCATCCGCCTGTTCCTGCCGGAGGTTCGCGCCGCCATCGCCGAGCGCGAGCTGCCTCGCCTGCAGCGAATCGGCTATGCCGGCGAGCGCCGTCGCGTGCTGGTGGTCGACAACGAGGAGGTCGACCGCGACCTGCTCGCCAACATGCTCTCGCCGCTGGGCTTCGACGTGAAGCAGGCCGCCTCGGGCCATGAATGCATCGAGCGCGCCGCGGTGCTGCGCCCCGACGCCGTGCTGATGGACCTTGCCATGCCGGGCATCGACGGCTGGGAGACCATCCGCCGGCTGCGTGCCCAGGGCCTGGTGCCGCCAGTCGCGATCGTGTCGGCCAATGCCTTCGACAAGGGGCTGGACAACGACGTCGGCATCATGCCGGCCGATTTCGTGCTCAAGCCGGTGCGCAGGCAGGAACTGCTCGACTGGCTCGGGCGCGCGCTCGCACTCGAGTGGCTGCATGCCCCGTTGCCTTCGGGAGCGGCACCGCTGCACGACGGCGCGACGCTCGCGCCCTCCATGGAGTTCGTCTACCCAAGCGACGAGCGGCTGGGCGCGCTGGCCGAGGCGGTCGAACTCGGCTACCTGCGGGGCACCGTCAAGCTGCTCGATGCCATCGATGCCGAGGCGCCCGAATGCGGGCGCTTCGTCGCCCACCTGCGCGACCTGGCTCGCCGGTTCCAATTCGACGCCATGGCAGGCGTCCTTCGAAAGGCTCGAGATGCACGCCTCATTGACTGATCCTTCCACGCGGCCGGCGCCTGCGATGCGGCCCATGCGCGAGGAGATCGAACGTGCCGCCTCGGACGTGGTCCTCATCGTCGACGACGTGCCCGACAACGTCTCGGTGCTGCACGATGCGCTCGACGAGGCGGGCTACACGGTGCTCGTCGCCACGCGCGGCGAGGCTGCGCTGCAGCGCGCCGCGCAGGCGCTGCCCGACATCGTGCTGCTCGACGCCCTGATGCCCGGACTCGACGGCTTCGAGGTCGCGCGGCGGCTCAAGGCGCGGCCCGACACCGCGCACATCCCGATCATCTTCATGACGGGCCTGACCGAAACCGAGCATGTCGTGGCGGCATTCCAGGCCGGCGGCGTCGACTACGTGACCAAGCCGATCCGCCCGCGCGAAGTGCTCGCGCGCATCGCCGTGCACATGCAGGGCGCTCGCCAGGCCCGACAGGCCCGCAATGCGCTCGATGCCTTCGGCCATGCGACGATGGCCGTGCACATCGGCAGCGGACGCGCGGTGTGGGTCACGCCGCTCGCGCGGCGGCTTCTGCAGCAGTATTTCGGCACCGGCACCGGCACCGGCACCGGCACCGGCGCGATGCCGGTCGACTCATTTTGGACGCCGCCGCCGCTCCTCCACTGGCTGCACGAGCAGTCGGCGCTGGCTGCTCAGGGGCACGCTCCCAAACCCCTCACGCGAGTGCACGAAGCGCGGCAGCTCGTGCTCACGCTGCAGGAGCGCACCAGCGACGAAGATTGGCTCATCGTGCTGCGCGAGGTCTCCGATACCGCCGTCGTCGAAGCCATGATGCAGTCGTTCAAGCTCACCCTGCGCGAGGCCGAGGTGCTGTACTGGGTGAGCAAGGGCAAGACCAACCGCGACATCGGTGACATCCTCGGCTCCAGCCCGGCCACGGTGAAGAAGCACCTCGAGCATGTGTACGAGAAGCTCGGGGTCGAAACACGCACCGCGGCGGCCAACCTGGCGATGAGCCGGGTCGAGAGACGCCGCTGAAGTCCGGATAGGGGATGGCCCATACCCGCCATCCACATGCCAATTCATACTTGGTGTTGCAAGCCTCATCTTGCATTGTGCGTCTGACCGAAGCGCCAAGCCCAATTGCTGCACAATTGACAATCAAACAGCCAATTCGACTGTGGGCATTCGCGTCGAAACCTGTGGCCGTGCCTCTGCAGCACTCTACTGTCTGCAGCTGACCCGCAGACCGGTTGCGTGGCAACCGGGGCTGCTTCGATTCTCTGCACGCCCGCCGCCGCCCGAACACGATGAGTCCCGAGTTTGCACAAGCGCGCCGCAATCTGGCCCAGTCAAGAAGGCGATCTTCGTGTCCGAGTGATAACAATCACAAGCCACCTCGGCACGACCGCCTTTACCAGAATCAATGAAACGCTTCTCATGAAGTCCCTTTTCGTGTCGCTATTGCTTTTGTTCGGCGTTTCAACGCAAGCGCAGACCATGATCGGCCTTGGCAGCGTTGGCGGCTATTGCAACACGTCGCCTTGCGTCGTTCCGAATGACGTGGGGGACGCCATCACGTTCCTCGACGTTTCGGGCAAAACGACATGGACCATCAATGGAGAGACTTACGCCGGCGCCATCGCCTGGATGCCACAGACGACGCACACGAACCATCTCATCATCACGCCGTTCACGATCCACCTCGATCCGAGCGCCGATGTCACCGGCAGATATCGGCTGACTCGAAGCGGCAGCGGCCGTGGCGGCTGGGCGTGGCATCCTCACTGGGACTTCGTGCAACTGGTAGCAGACTGACGAGCGTCCTCCACTGATGCCGCGTCGCGTTCGCGGCAAAGGCCCGCCCCGCGAAGGTTCCGCGAGAGAGGGGCCCGCGCCATGCGATGCCGCGCCATGCGAGGCGGCGCGACGTCTATTTCGGCGTGAAATGAGTTGCGGCTGCTTGGCCAGCCTAGCGCCTTGGCGGCCGCCGATTTCCCTCGCGTTGCGCGCCATGGTGGTCCGGCGGCCGTCGGTCGCGCCGCATGTCGGGGCCGGGCGGGCGCTCCTGGGCTTCGCGACGGGCGGCGGCCAGCAGCGCTTCGAGCGCGTCGGGCGCCACGCCCTTGAGCGCACAGAAGTTCGCCGGGGTGAGGGTGGTGCGTTCGAAGTCGCGCAGCAGCGAGGCGCGCAATCGCCGGCCTTCCTCGGCCTGGTCGATCTTGGCGCGGTGCAGTGCGCGGCGCCGCGCCAGTTCGTCGACGGCCGCCTTTCGATGCTCGTCGCTCAGGTCGCCTGCAGGCTGGCCGTCGAGGTCGAAGCGCTGCTTGGCGTGCGTGAGCGCCGTGAGATAGCCGGTCGTGCCGGTGTAGCGGCGAAAGAAGGCCGACAGGGCCTGCTTGCTGAACACGCCGGGCGCGCGCTGCTGGATGTCCGCCTGGATCTTCAGCTTCACCGGCTTGTAGCCGTGGCCGAACAGCGCAGGAAAGCGTTCGCGCAGTTCATCGGCGCAATCGGCGCCGGAGTGGCTTCGCGCCGCCTGCTCGCCAGCGGCCGCCGGGGGCGCCGCCTCGGGGGCGTCTTCGGCCGGGGCCTGCTCTGCGGAGGGCGTCGTCGGAGTGGACAGGTTCATGGCGGCTGGGCGGAAAATGCGAAAGGCGTCATTTTGTGCTCAAGCGCGCGACTGCGCGATGTGAGAAGGGGCGGTCGTCTTCGTGGATACTCGCGGGCCGACCCGTCATTGAACGACTGTTTGCGCGACACGCCGCCACGCCTTGGACGACCACGAACGCCATCTCCTCTTTCCGGGCCTGTGGGGTGCCCTGTGGCTCGTGCTCGCCGGCTTCGTCTGCGAACTGGGCGCCTCCATGCTGGTGCAAAACCTGTGGCCGGGTTCCGGCTTGATCGAGCGGGCGATCCTCGCGCGGGTGCTCGGCGCGGCGGCGCTCTTCAGCGGCGTGATGGCCTACAAGCACCTGGACTACGCATCCTTGTTCCATGCCGGCGCGAGCAGCGTGCGCGCCACCGTCGGCCTGACGCTCGTGCCTGCGCTGCTGATGGCCCCGGGGCTGGTCGTCGTCGGGGCCGGCATGGCCGACGTGCTGACCCGGCTGTTCCCGCTGTCCGAATGGGAGCAGCAGTGGTTCACGCAGATGGACACGCCTTCGGCGGCGGCCCTGCTGCTCGGTTGCGCGGTGGCGCCTGTGCTCGAGGAGATGCTCTACCGGGGGATCATCCTGCGCAGCTTCCTGCGGCGTTACCCGCCGCGGCTGGCCATCCTCCATTCGGCGGCGATCTTCGGGCTGGCGCACATGAACATCTACCAGTTCTTCGTCGCGCTGATGCTCGGGCTCGTGCTCGGCTGGCTCTACGAACGAACTCGGTCGCTCTGGCCGTGCATCGCCTTGCATGCGGGATACAACGCCTGCGTGACGCTGGCGTCGCAGGCCGATGCGTCGTCGCCCGCGCGCATCGTCGTGCTGTCGGTGTCGGCCGTCGCGGTGGCGTGCCTGGCGGCCAGCGGGCTTCGCCGCATGCTCGGTGCGCCCGGGTCCGGCTGATCGGCGCGGATCGAACGGCAGGTGCGGCGCACTCGCCGGTTCAGCGTGCCAGACCGTGTCGGGCATGCCACTGCGCCAGCGAGACGTCGGGATAGTCGTCGAAGTGCTCGTCGCCGCGTCGGCCCTCGACCTCCGCCCACGACGCCTTGGAGCCGAGCATCATGTGCACGTGCCGCGGCGGTACCGGCAGGGGCGTGTCGATCGCGCCGGCATGCGGATGCACGAGGTCCGGCCAGCTCGGGTCGTACAGCCACAGCGCCGTGCCGCAGCGGGCGCAGAAATGGCGCTCGCCGGTGCTGACCTCCTCGGTGTCGCTGCCCTGGTGGAGACGGGCGCGATAGACGCGCAGGTGCCGCCGCCCGCTCACCTTGAGCGTGCGGAAGTCCGCGCCCAGGTTGATCGCGAAGCCGCCGGTGCCCGCCGTCTTGCGGCAGATCGAGCAGTAGCACCGCATGAAGGGAAACGGCTCGTGCGACTCCACGCTGAAGCGCACGCTGCCGCAGTGGCATGACCCCTTGAGTTCCATGATCGAGTGGGGCGGCACCGAGCGCCGCCGATGCCGCCGATGCTGGCAAGGCACAGGATTGTGGACGCCCCGCGCAGGCAATGACGGAAACAGGGATGTGCGGCCCGCAGCCGTCTTGTATGCTGCCTCGTCCCCGAAGCCCGCACGCACCATGAACGTCGCCGCCCCTGCCGCCTCGCCCGACGACCCGCCATTCCGTCCGATTCCCGACCTGATCCGCGAGCACGCCCTCGAACGCGGCGGACGCCCGGCACTGATCGACGGCGATACCGTGGTCGACTACGCCACGCTCGACGCGCTGATGGATCGCGTGGCCGCCAGCCTTCAGCGCGACGGCGCGCAGCCCGGCGACACCTTGGCCGTGTGCGCGGCCGCTTCCTGGCGCTATGCCGCGGTGTTCCTCGGGGCGCTGCGAGCGGGCGTGGCGGTCGCACCGCTGGCACCGTCGGTGACGCCGCAGTCCTTCGCCTCGATGCTGGCCGACGCGCAGGCACGCTGGCTGTTCTTCGATCGCGAGGCGGCGGCACTCTGGCCCTCCGTGTCCGATTCGCGTCCTCAAACGCATCGACATCGGCGACGCCGCCCAGCCGGCTCAAGCGGGCGAGTCCACACCGCTGGACGCGTGGCTGCTGCCCGCGGGCACCAGGCCGCAGCCGGTCCACATCCAGCCCGACTGGCCGTTCAACATCATCTATTCGTCCGGCACGACCGGTACACCCAAGGGCATCGTGCAGCCGCACGGCATGCGCTGGACCCACGTGCGCCGGGGCAAGGAGTACGGCTACGGCCCAGAGGGCGTGACGCTGCTGGCCACGCCGCTCTACTCGAACACCACGCTGGTCGTGTTCTTCCCGACACTGGCCGCCGGCGGCGCAGTGGTGCTGATGGCCAAGTTCGACGCGGCGCGCTATCTCACGCTGGCCGAACGCCACCGGGTCACGCACACCATGCTCGTGCCGGTGCAGTACCAGCGGCTGATGGCGCTGCCGGACTTCGGCGCGCACGACCTGTCGTCGTTCCGATTCAAGTTCTGCACCAGTGCGCCGTTTTCTGCCGCACTGAAGGCCGACGTGCTCGCGCGCTGGCCCGGCGGGCTGGTCGAGTTCTACGGCATGACCGAAGGCGGCGGCACCTGCATCCTCGACGCCCACCTCCATCCGGACAAGCTGCACACGGTGGGCCGGCCGGCACCCGGCCACGACATCCGCCTCATCGACGAGAACGGCGAGGAACTGCCGGCGGGCGCCGTCGGCGAGGTGGTCGGCCATTCGGCCGGCATGATGAGCGGCTACCACGGCCAACCCGGCAAGACGCGCGAGGCCGAATGGTTCGACCGCAGCGGCAAGCGCTTCATCCGCACCGGCGACGTCGGCCGGTTCGACGCCGACGGTTTCCTCACCCTGCTGGATCGCCGCAAGGACATGATCATCAGCGGCGGCTTCAACATCTACCCGAGCGATCTCGAAGCCGTCCTGCGCGACCATCCGGCCGTGGCCGACGCGGCCGTGGTCGGGGTGCCGTCGGCACAGTGGGGCGAGACGCCCATGGCCTTCGTCGTGCCCGTCGCCGGCGCCCACCTCGATGCCCAGGCGCTCCTGGCCTGGTTCAATGCGCGCGTGGGCAAGACGCAGCGCCTGGCGGACCTGCGCTTCATGGACGAATTGCCGCGCAGCGCCATCGGAAAGGTGCTCAAGCGCGAACTGCGCGAGCGTGCCGGCAGCGGGGCGAGCCCGCCCGCCGCGCCGGGCTCGCGCTGAGACGATGCCAGGCCCGAGCGCGTTCCGACCCGACGTGCTGCTGCGGCGGCTGCCGGCGCAGCTGGTCAACGGCATCGAGGTGGCGCTGGGCATCGGCATCGTGCAGGCGCTGTTCGTCGCGGTCGCCGGACCGCATGCGTCGCACCTCGCGATCACCGGCGCCGTCTGCGCGAGCCTGGCCGACGTGCCCAACACGGCCGGCCGCACATGGCGCCGGGTCCTGGCCGCCGGCATCCTCAGCACGGCCGCGGCCTTGCTGGTGGCCGTGCTCCGGCCCTACACGGTCGGGCTGGGCGTGGGCGTTGCGGTCATCGGCTTCGTCGGCATGATGACCACGGCCTGGGGTCCGCGCGCCATGCCGGTCTCGTTCGCGCCGATCCTGGCCCTGGTGTTCACGATGGCGGTGCCCGCCAGCGCTCACGAAGGTCTGCGTCCGGTGGGCTGGCATGCGCTGGGTGCGGCGGCCTACCTGGCATGGTCGGTGGCGGCCGCGGCAGTGCTTCAACCGCGCTACCGGCGCCTCGCACTGGCGGCTGCGCTGGACGCCACGGCCACCCTGCTGCGTTCGCGCGCCCAGTTGCTGCAGGCGCCAAGCGGCGCCGGTGCCGACGTGGAGACCGTTCGGGCCTGGATCGGCGACGAGGCCGCGCTGGCCGATCGCCTGCAACTCGCCCGAGACGTGCTGTTCGATGCGCCCGAGACGCCATCTGCCCGGCGGCACGTGGCCATGCTGCTGCGCGCGATCGATCTGCGCGACCTGCTCCTCACGAGCCGGCTCGACCTCGAGCTGCTGAGCGACGACGAGGTCGGCCGGCAGATCGTGGCCCGCGTCAGCCAGGGCCTGCGCGCGCTGGCGGCTGGCATCGACGAAGCCGCGCAGGCGCTCATTCTGGGCCGACCGCCCGTGTCGTCCGGCATGGCCATGCCCGCTCTGGCCGCGGACATCGACCTGCCGCCGGGGGACGCCCGTGCGCGGCTGCTGCCTGCCGTGGACGGCAGGCTGGCCAACCTGGCCGATGTCGTCCTGGCCATTCATGCCCTGCTGCGCGGCGCGGACGAGCCCGTGCCGCTCAGCCGCGAGCAGCTGGTGCGCTTCGTGTCGCCCGCGGGATGGCCGCTTGGGGCGCTGCGCACGCAATGGTCGCTTCACTCGCCGGTGCTGCGCCACGCGGTGCGCACGGGGCTGGCGCTCAGCTGCGCCTACTTCATCGCCAACGCGCTTCCGTGGGCCTCGCATTCGCACTGGCTCGTGCTCAGCGTGGCGGTCGTGCTGCGCGGCAACCTCGCGCAGACCCTGTCGCGGCGCAATGCGCGCGTGCTCGGCACGCTGCTGGGATGCCTGCTGGTCGTGGCGCTGTCGCATGCCACCGGGCCCTCGCTGCAGTCGTTCATCTTCCTGGTCGCGGTCGGCGTCGCGCATTCGTTCGCGGCGCTGCTCTACTGGGTCACGGCGACCGCGGCCACGGTGATGGCGCTGCTCCAGGCCCACCTGGTCGACCCGGCGGGTGGCTTCCCCATCGCCGAGCGGGTGGCCGACACCGTGCTCGGTGCCGTGCTCGCATGGGGCTTCAGCTACGTGCTGCCCTCGTGGGAACGGCGCACCTTGCCGCAGTCCATCGCGCGGGCGACGCAGGCCTTGAAGGACTACGCCTCGCTGGCCCTCGCGCGCGACTCGGGCAGCGGTGTCGAACAGCGACTGGCGCGGCGTCGCGCCTACGATGCGCTGGCCGCGCTCGTGGCGGCCCTGCAGCGCAGCAGCTTCGAACCCGAGCGCGTGCGCGTGCCGGTGCGCGAACTGGGACGCCTGCTCGACCATGCGCAGCGCCTGATGGCGCACCTGTCGGTGGTTCGCCTGCTGCTCGCGCGGCGCGCGCAGTTGATCGACCCGGCGGGTCTGGACGATGCGCTGCGTGCCGCGACGGCGGAACTCGGGGCCTGCCTGCAATGGCGAGGGGGTGAGCCTGCCGCCGGGGCGGAAGGTCCGCGGCCTGCCGCCGCGGGCCTGGATTCGCTGCCCGATGCGCCTCCCGTCCAGGACCTGCTGCCCTGGCTGCAGCGGCGGCTGCAGATGGCCGTCCACGACGCCCGCGAGGTGCAGCGCGCGGCGCACGAACTCGTGGCCGTCGCGCAATGACTCACCCTGATGCCACGAAGCCGATGGCGCCCTCGGCATGAAGACCGGATTCGCCTTGGCCACCGCGATTCCGGTGCTCGCCGCCGGGGCCTTGTCGATGTCGGCGCGCCGACATCGCGCGGCGCTTGCCCGGGACGCCGCGCGAATGCTGCAGACAGGCGACGAGCTGCGTTTGCCGCCCATCGACTGGCGCACCGTCGATGGCTTGCCCGTGCCCGTTCAGCGCTACCTGCGGCTGGCGCTCGGACGCAGCGAGCGCCCGATCCGAAGCGCGCTGCTGCAGCAGGCTGGCCGCCTTCGCACCGACGGGCGCTCGCCGTCGTGGATGCGGTTCACGGCCGTCCAGACGGTGGTGCCGGCGGCCGCCGCCTTTCTCTGGAACGCCAGGGTGACGCTGTGGGGACCCGCGGTCCTGCGGGTGGTCGACCGGCTGCAGGATGTGCAAGGGGCGGGCCAGGTGCTGGCGCTGTCGGCGATTCGAGTGGGCACGAGCGTGGGCGGGCGCGAGATGAACGAGGGCGCGCTGCACCGGTTCCTCGCCGAGGCGGTGTGGTGCCCGACAGCGCTGCTGCCGGGCGAATGCCTTCGCTGGACGCCCATCGACGAGCTTCGTGCGCTGGCGACGCTGTCGGTGTCCGGCACCAGCGTCAGCCTCGAGTTCCGCTTCAACGAGGCAGGCGAGGTGGCGGGAATCTACACGCCGGCGCGCTGGGGCCGCTTCGGTACGAGCTCCGGCGCGCGATTCGAGCAGCGGGGGTGGGAAGGCCGATTTCGCGACTACGTCGATGTGCAGGGACTGCGGGTGCCGTCGCGCGGCGAGGTCGGGTGGTATGCACCCGGACCGGACGCACATTGGGATGCCGTCTGGCAAGGCACGCTGACGCACCTGGACTATCGTTTCTGACCGGCATCGACGAACCGGCCGCGCCATCGAAGGAGGATCCATGCACATCGCGATCGAGACGCCCGACCAGCCCGAGGTCGCGCGGCTGATCGACGAGCTCGACGCCTATCAGCGGCCGCTCTATCCGCCGGAAAGCCATCACGGCATCGACATCGCCGCGCTGCTTCGTCCCGAAGTCGTCTTCGCCGTGGTGCGCGATGCAGCGGGAGCGGCCGTCGGCTGCGGTGCGATCGTGGTCGGTCCCGAACTCGGCGAGATCAAGCGCATGTTCGTGCGGCCGTCACACCGCGGCCAGGGCGCCGCCGCGCGACTCCTGTCCTTCCTCGAGAACGAGGCGGAGCGCAAGGGCTGCCGGCTCTTCGCGTTGGAAACGGGTGTCCTGCAGCACGCGGCCATCGCGCTCTACGAACGGGCGGGATACGTCCGCTGCGTGCCGTTCGGCGACTACGGACCAGATCCGCACAGCGTGTTCATGCGCAAATCCGTCGCAGGCGCGGGTCCATCCTGATCGGGGCTCGGTCCTGCCGCGTCCGGGCGACGGGCGCGAGGTCGTGCGCGATGTTCGACAATGCGGTTCCGCGGCGGTGCGGGCCCGCAGGGCCGCGCAGGCGTCATGCGTCCGGCTCCACCCACGAGGACCCCAACCACCATGAGAAAGACCCTCGTCAGCGCGATCGTCGTGCTCGGCATTGTCGCGCTGGCATTCGCGCTCAACCCGTCGCCCGAGCAGCACCGCGCGAAGATCAGGCAGGCCATCGCCGAGCGCAGCCCGGTTGCCGGTGCACTCGGCCTCGGGTCGTTGACCGCGTTCGTCTCGACCTACCATCCGCTGGGCGTGGCGTCCTTCACCACCGTGAACGACCGCACCGTCTCGGTGGGGGCGTTCGGCATGGTGTTCGTGATCGAACGCTCGCCCGAGCGATGACCGCGCCCGACGGTACGCGACCATGATCTCGACATTCGCGCAGCGCCAGCTTTTCGCCGTGATGTGGATCGCCTGGGCCTTGTGCTGGTGGGCCCTGTCGTTCAACGTGAAGGCGGCGGTCAGGCGCGAGCCGATGGTCTCGCGCCTGCTCCACATCGTTCCGCTGGGACTGGCGGCGTACCTGCTGTGGACACGCCGCTGCCCGCTGCCGGTGCTGTGCATTCGCGTCTGGCCCGATGCACAGGCGCTGTTCTGGATCGGTGCCGCGATGACGCTCAGCGGCTTCCTGTTCACCGTCTGGGCGCGCGTCCATCTCGGGCGCAACTGGAGCGGCATCGTCACGGTCAAGGACGAGCACGAACTCGTCACATCGGGCCCCTATCGCCTCGTGCGCCACCCCATCTACACCGGCTTGCTCCTGGCCTTCCTCGGCTCGGCCCTGGCCCTGGGCGAATGGCGCGGCGTGCTGGCCCTGGTCATCGCCTGGGCGGCCCTGTGGCGCAAGCTGCGCATCGAGGAGCGCTGGATGCGCGAGCGCTTCGGCGACGCCTACGACCGCTATGCCGAGGACGTGCCGGCCTTGTTGCCTCGCCTGCGCTGACGCGCCGCGGTGCGGCAGCGCACCGGCTCCGGCATTCCCCGAACGGCTGCGTCCCGCGTACGATATCCGGCAGTCGTTCCCAGCACCGCATGCCCGCCCCAGCCGAGAACCCCTTGCCCAGCGAACCATGGCCCGCCCTCTGGGTGGCCGTGCTCGGGGACGCGCTGGTGCTCGCGGCCTGGCAGCATGAGGCGTGGACCGAACAGCCCGCCATGGGTGTCGCAGGCGCCGGCATCGCCTTGGTCGCCACGCTGTGGGCGCTCTTCGGCTACCGCCGCTGGAGCCTTCAAGCCCGGCGCCGACAGCGCGATGCGCAAGCCCGCGCCGAAGTGGCCGAGACCGCGCTGCGCGAGTGGCGCGAGGCGCTCGACGAACTGCCCAGCGGCCTCGAAATCTACGACCCCGACGACCGCCTGATCTTCTACAACAAGCGCATGGCGCAGTTGTATCCGTGGATCGACTTCGAGCGTCAACTCGGACTGCCCTTCGAGAGCCTGTTGCGCACCGCGATCCAGGACGGCCGCATCCCTGCCGCGGCCGGGCGAGAGGAGGACTGGGTGCGCGAACGGCTGGCCAAGCGCGGGCGAGGCGACACGCCGATGCTGCAAAGCCTGAAGAACGGGATGTGGATCAACACCTACGAGCGGCGGTCGCGCTCGAACTATGTCGTCGGCGCGCGGCTGGAAGTGACCGACCTCGTCGCCAGGACGCGCGAACTGCTCGAAAGCCGCGAGCATCTGCAGGCCATCATCAGCTCGGCGGCGGTCGGCATCATGTCGGTCGACGCGGACGGTCGCATCGTCGAGGCCAACCAGGCGGCGCAGGCGCTGTTCGGGTCCGCAACGACGCGCCTCGCGGGCGAGCCGGTCACCGCGATGATTCCGTCGCTGCGCCTGAACCCGGAGGTCTCCGCGCCGGCTCAGGGCTTCGACGTCGACGGCCGCGCCGCGGACGGCCGCGCGCTGAGGCTGCATGTGTCGGTCTCGCCCATCGGCGAGCATGGGGCGCGACAGTTCGTCATGGTCGTCACCGACGTCAGCGAACGCGAGCGCGCCGAGGCGGCACGCCGGGCGCTCGAGACGCAGCTTCGCGAGGCGCAGAAGATGGAGTCGCTCGGCACGCTGGCCAGCGGCATCGCGCACGACTTCAACAACGTGCTCGGTTCCATCGTCGGCAACGCCGATCTCGCCCGCCGCGACATCGAGGACGGCGCTGCCCCGCATGCACTGCAGCGCCTGGCGCTGGTCGATCGCGCTGCCCAGCGCGCGCGAAATCTGGTCCGGCAGATCCTGACCTTCAGTCGGCGCGACAAGGTCCAGCGCACCGTGCAGGACCTGCGCGGCATCGTCGACGAGGCGCTCAAGATCCTTCGGGCGACCTTGCCGGCCCAGGTCGAGCTCGACCGATCGCTGGCCGACGTACCGCTGCCGGTGGACGTCGATGCCATCCACATCGAGCAGGTGGTCCTGAACCTGTGCACGAACGCCTGGCAGGCGCTCGGTGACGGCGGCGGGCACATCACCGTGGCCGCCGACATCCATGACATCGACGAGGCCGAAGGCGCGCGCCTGGGTCTGCCGGCCGGCTCGTACGCTCGACTGTCGGTGCTCGACGACGGCTGCGGCATGGACGACTCGACACGCCTGAAGGCCTTCGATCCGTTCTTCACCACCAAGCCGGTGGGTTCGGGCACGGGTCTGGGCTTGTCTGTCGTCCACGGCATCGTGAAGTCGCACGAGGGCGCCATCACGGTCGATTCCAGCCCGGGCCAGGGATCGCGCTTCGACGTGTTGTTGCCGCTGGCCGCTATGCCCGCTACCGGATCCCTGCCGGGGCATCCCCCCGTGGAGATGGTGCAGGGTCGGGGCGAGCGCATTCTGTACGTGGACGACGACGAGCTGATGCCGCTGATGGTGGCGTCCTTGCTCGGGCGCGCCGGCTACGTGGTTCGGTGCTTCACCGATCCGGTCCACGCCATCGAGGCGATTCGTTCGGCGCCCGGCGACTTCGACCTGGTCGTGACCGACTTCAACATGCCCCGCCTGTCAGGGCTCGATGTCGCCCGCACGATCGCGGCGCTGTGCCCTGCGCTGCCAATCGTGCTCACCTCGGGCCTCGTCTCGGACGATCTTCGAACCCAGGCCTGGACGCTCGGGGTGCGCGAGGTCCTCGAAAAGCAGAACACGCTCGAAGAGCTCCCGGCCACCATCCATCGCGTCCTGGCCGCGCAGGCGCCTGCGGGACCGCGCCCGCTGCGCGACCCCTGGATCGACCCGGCCCACTGAAGCGGGCTACCGGACGCGGCACCGAGGCCGGCTTCGGGACCGGTTCCGGGCCACGCTCCGAGCCCGTATTCCCGCCGGGCCTCTACGCCACTTGGCGTATTCCTGCGCTGCAGCGCGCTCCGTAACCTGCGGCCATCCCTGCTGATCGCGGGGGCCCGCGAGTTCATCCCAAGGAGCGCCTGTTCATGAAGCACACCCGCCGTACGTTCACGAAATCCCTGTCCGCCGTCGGCGTCGCCGTCGCCACCATGGGGCTTGCCAACTTCGCGCAAGCCGCCGACACGATCAAGGTCGGCATCCTGCATTCGCTGTCGGGCACGATGGCGATCTCCGAGACCGTCCTGAAGGACGTCGCCCTGATGACGATCGACGAGATCAACGCCAAGGGCGGCGTGATGGGCAAGAAGCTCGAGCCGGTGGTGGTCGACCCCGCGTCGAACTGGCCGCTGTTCGCCGAGAAGACCAAGCAGCTGCTCACGCAGGACAAGGTCGCGGTGATCTTCGGCTGCTGGACCAGCGTGTCGCGCAAGTCGGTGCTGCCGGTGGTCGAGGAGCTCAACGGGCTGCTGTTCTACCCGGTGCAGTACGAGGGCGAGGAACTCAGCAAGAACGTGTTCTACACGGGCGCGGCGCCCAACCAGCAGGCCATTCCCGCCGTCGAGTACCTGATGAGCAAGGACGGCGGCGGCGCCAAGCGCTTCGTGCTGCTGGGCACCGACTACGTCTATCCGCGCACCACCAACAAGATCCTGCGCGCCTTCCTGCACAGCAAGGGCGTGAAGGACGCCGACATCGACGAGAAGTACACGCCCGTTCGGCCACAGCGACTACCAGACCATCGTCGCCGACATCAAGAAGTTCTCGGCCGGCGGCAAGACGGCGGTGATCTCCACCATCAACGGCGACTCCAACGTGCCGTTCTACAAGGAGCTGGGCAACCAGGGCATCAAGGCGACCGACGTTCCGGTCGTGGCCTTCTCGGTGGGTGAGGAGGAACTGCGCGGCGTCGACACCAAGCCGCTGGTGGGCCACCTGGCCGCATGGAACTACTTCATGAGCCTGAAGAACCCGACCAACGAGGCGTTCAAGAAGGAATGGGCCGCCTACGCCAAGGCGAAGAACCTGCCGAGCGCCAGCAGGCCGCTGACCAACGACCCGATGGAGGCGACCTACATCGGCATGCACATGTGGAAGCAGGCAGTCGAGAAGGCCAAGAGCACCGACGTCGACAAGGTCGTCGCCGCCATGGCCGGCCAGACCTTCAAGGCGCCCGACGGCTTCACCGTGATGATGGACCCGAAGAACCATCACCTGCACAAGCCGGTGTACATCGGCGAGGTGCGCGCCGACGGCCAGTTCAACGTGGTCTGGAAGACGCCTGCACCGATCAAGGCGCAGCCGTGGAGCCCGTTCATCGAAGGCAACGACAAGAAGAAGGACGAGCCCGAGAAGAAGCTGTGATCGGCTCGGGCAGAGGCGACATCGATGCTGGCAAGAAGGTGGGACCTGTGGCGTGGCGTGCTGCTGTGGCTGATCGGCAGCGTGTGGATGGCGACGCCGGCGCATGCGCTGACGGCGCAGCAGATGCGCGCAATGGCCGCGGGCGACAGCGACGAGCGGGTGGCCGCGATCAACGCCGCGGTCGCCAGCGGCGATCCGCAGGTCCCCGCCTTCCTGCACGCATTGCTCGACGATGAAGTCAAGCTCGCGGGCGACCGCGTGTTCCTGGTCCAGGGCGACAAGGTACTCGATGCGGCCACCCGGCGCGAGGCCACGCTGCCCGATGCCGCCGAGGACGTCATCAACAACAACCGCGTGCGCGGCGGCATCGAGGGGGCGCTGGCCTCGCTGGGCCTGCTCTCGCCCGATGTGTCGCAGCGCGCGGCGGCGATCAAGGCCCTGTCGGACAGCGCTGCCGACGAGACCCAGCTTCCCCTGATCGAGAAGGCCTGGGCCGCCGAAAGCGTGCCGGCGTTGAAGTCGCGCCTGGGGATGCTGCGCGCCTCGGTGCTCATCTCCGCCCACGACGCAGGCAAGCGGCTCGCCGCCGCCCGGTCGCTGGCCGGCAGCAACGAGCCGATCATCATGACGCTGCTGCTGCAGCGGCTGCGCCCGGGCGTCGAGACCGATCCGCAGGTGCGCCGCCAGCTGCAGGCATCGCTCGATGCCGTGCAGGGCCGCCTCGCCTGGGGCGAGCGGCTCGGCGTCGTCTTCACCGGCGCGAGCCTCGGCTCGATCCTGCTGCTCGTCGCGCTGGGCCTGGCGATCACCTACGGGCTGATGGGCGTGATCAACATGGCCCACGGCGAGCTGATGATGATCGGCGCCTACGCGACCTATGTCGTGCAGAACCTGTTCCGGACCTACCTTCCCGGCCTGTTCGATGCGTACATCGTGGCGGCGATCCCGGCGGCGTTCCTGGCCTCCGCCGTGGTCGGCGCGGTGCTCGAGCGCGGCGTGATCCGCTTCCTGTACGGCCGCCCGCTGGAGACGCTGCTGGCCACCTGGGGCATCAGCCTCGTGCTGATGCAGACGGTGCGCTCGTTCTTCGGCGCGCAGAACGTGCAGGTGGAAAACCCGTCGTGGCTGTCCGGCGGCGTGGACGTGTTGCCCAACCTCACGCTGCCGTTCAACCGCATCGCGATCATCGTGTTCGCAGCGCTGGTGCTGGTCGCGCTGGCCTTGCTCGTCGCCCGAACGCGGCTCGGCCTGTTCGTGCGCGGCGTGACGCAGAACCGCCCGATGGCCGCCTGCATGGGCGTGAACACCGCCCGCGTGGACACCTACGCCTTCGCGCTCGGCTCGGGCATCGCCGGGCTCGCGGGCTGCGCGCTGTCGCAGGTCGGCAACGTGGGGCCGGACCTCGGGCAGGGCTACATCGTCGACTCGTTCATGGTGGTCGTCCTCGGCGGCGTCGGCCAGCTCGCCGGCACCGTGTATGCGGCCCTGGGCCTGGGCGTGCTCAACAAGCTGCTCGAAGGATGGACCGGTGCGGTGCTCGCGAAGATCATGGTGCTCGTGCTGATCGTCGTGTTCATCCAGAAGCGGCCGCAGGGACTGTTCGCGATGAAGGGCCGGAGCGCCGAAGCATGAGCGCGGTCCTCAAGCCCGCCGATCTGGAGGACGGCGTCGCCGCCGCAGCGGGGGCCGCTCGCGGCCCGCGCACCGCGGCGCTCTCGTGGCGCGCGTGGAGCGGCGTGCTGGCCTCGCTGCTGGCCGTGCTCGTGATCGCCCCGGTGCTCAACCTCGTGGTGCCCGAAGGCAGCGTGCTGCACATGAGCGACTACGCCGTGGCGCTCGTCGGCAAGATCATGTGCTACGCGATCTGTGCGCTCGCGATGGACCTGATCTGGGGCTACACCGGCATCCTGTCGCTCGGCCACGGCGTGTTCTTCGCGCTGGGCGGCTACGCGATGGGCATGTACCTCATGCGCCAGATCGGCCGCGACGGCAACTACCACAGCGATCTGCCCGACTTCATGGTCTTCCTCGACTGGAAGGTCATGCCCTGGCACTGGGCGCTCAGCGGCAGCTTCGTCGCGACCCTGGTGCTGATCGTGGCGGTGCCCGGGCTGCTCGCCTTCGTGTTCGGCTACTTCGCGTTCCGCTCGCGCATCAAGGGCGTGTACTTCTCCATCATCACGCAGGCCATGACCTACGCGACGATGCTGCTGTTCTTTCGCAACGAGACCGGGTTCGGCGGCAACAACGGCTTCACCGACTTCAAGCGGATCCTCGGCATTCCGATCGCGACGACCTCGATGCGCATGACCTTGTTCGCGCTGACCGGGTTGACGCTGATCGGCTTCTTCGTCCTGTCGCGCTGGATGGTGGCCAGCAAGTTCGGACGCGTGCTGCAGGCCATCCGCGACGCCGAGTCGCGCGTGATGTTCACCGGCTACGACCCGCTGCGCTTCAAGCTCACGATCTGGGTGGTGTCGGCCATCATGTGCGGCATCGCCGGTGCGCTGTACGTGCCGCAGGTGGGCATCATCAACCCGAGCGAGATGTCGCCGGCTTCGAGCATCGAGATCGCGATCTGGGCTGCGGTCGGCGGGCGGGGGACGCTCATCGGGCCGATCGTCGGCGCCTTCTTCGTCAATGGCGCCAAGAGCTGGTTCACGGTGGCCTTTCCCGAGTTCTGGCTCTACTTCCTGGGCGCGCTGTTCATCGCAGTGACCCTGTTCCTGCCGCACGGCATCGTGGGCCTGCTGAGAACGCCGGGCGGCGCGGCCGGTCGCGTGCTCGCTCGCTTGCGCGGCGCGGTGCGCAAGGAGGAAGGCGCATGACGCCGGACCTGATGGAGGCGGGCACGCGCGCCCGCGAGGAACACGAGCGGCGACTTGCCGAGTCCGCCGGCCAGTCCGGTGGGCGCCAGGCGAGCTACGGTCGGGTCGTGCGTGAAGGCGAGCTCGACATCACGCACGGCGCCATCCTGTACCTCGACGACATCACCGTCAGCTTCGACGGCTTCAAGGCGCTCAACTCGCTGTCGCTGTCCATCGGCGCAGGCGAGCTGCGCTGCATCATCGGGCCCAACGGCGCGGGCAAGACGACCATGATGGACGTCATCACCGGCAAGACACGACCCGACGCCGGTCGCGCGTTCTTCGGCTCGACCATCGACCTGCTGCGCCTGCGCGAAAACCAGATCGCCTCGATCGGCATCGGCCGGAAGTTCCAGAAGCCCACCGTGTTCGAGCAGCTCACGGTGTTCCAGAACCTCGAGCTCGCCTTGAGCGACGACCGCGGCGTGCGGGAGGCGATGTTCTTCCGCCTCGACGATGCCCGCCACGACCGCATCGAGCGCACCCTCGCGCAGATCCACCTGAAGGACAGCGCCGGGCGCACCGCCGGCCTGCTGTCGCACGGCCAGAAGCAGTGGCTTGAGATCGGCATGCTGCTGATGCAGGACCCCAAGCTGCTGCTGCTCGACGAGCCCGTGGCCGGCATGACCGACGAGGAAACCGAGCGCACCGCGGAGTTGTTCCGCTCGCTCCAGGGCAACCACTCGCTCGTGGTGGTGGAGCACGACATGAGCTTCATCCACGACCTCACGCGCGACGACCCGGCCAAGAAGGTGACGGTGCTGCACGAGGGAAGCGTGCTGGCGGAGGGCTCGCTGGCGCAGGTGCAGGCGAACGACAAGGTGGTGGAGGTCTATCTCGGGCGGTAGCCCGAGATAGACCTCCACCTTCGGTGGGCGATGTGGCTCCCCCTGGCCCCCTCCGGGAGGGGGTTCCGACTCGAAGGACGAAAGATCTGGGTATGTTGAGTGTTGACGGACTGAATCAGTACTACGGGGGGTCGCATATCCTTCGGGGGGTCAGCCTCGAGGCGAAACTGGGCGAAGTCACGGTCGTGCTCGGGCGCAACGGCGTGGGCAAGACGACGCTGCTCAAGAGCCTGATGGGCGTTGTGCCGGTCAAGACCGGCACCATGCGCCTCGACGGTGCGGACATCACCCGCGACACGCCCTACGAGCGCGTGCGCAAGGGCGTGGGCTACGTGCCGCAGGGCCGCGAGATCTTCGGCCGGCTGACGGTGGAGGAGAACCTGCGCATGGGGCTGGCGTACAAGCCCGGCGGCACGCCGATGCCGGCCGAGCTGTTCGAGCTGTTCCCGGTGCTCAAGCAGATGCTCACGCGCCGCGGCGGCGATCTTTCCGGAGGCCAGCAGCAGCAACTCGCGATCGCGCGGGCGCTTGCCGCCGGGCCGAAGCTGCTGATCCTCGACGAGCCGACCGAGGGCATCCAGCCGAGCATCATCAAGGACATCGGGCGCGTGATCCGCATGCTGGCCGATCGCAAGACGATGGCGATCATCCTCGTCGAGCAGTACTACGATTTCGCGGCGGAACTGGCCGACCAGTACCTCGTGATGGAACGCGGCGAGATCGTGCAGCGGGGTGCCGGCAAGGACATGGCATCTGACGGGGTGCGCCAGCGCATGGCGATCTGAGCATAAGCTCGGGTTCTCCCACTGCTGCGACGAACCCATGACCATCGAGATCGCCCCCGAAGCGCGAAAGGAGGCCATCGCCTCCATCGAGCGCTACTTCGCCGAGAACATGGAAGAACCCATCGGCAACATCGCCGCCGGCGGGTTGCTGTCGTACTTCCTCGAGGAAATCGGCCCGCTGGTCTACAACAAGGCCGTGGCGGACGTGCAGGAGCGCCTGCAGGCGCGCATTGCCGAACTCGACTTCGAGGTGCACGAGGACGAGTTCCAGTACTGGCGCAAGTTCGATCGCAAGCGCAAGCCGCGTTGAACGGCTGCGGCTGCGCGCGCCGTCACGATCACATCAGTTTTCCATGGCGCCGAGGCGCCACCCGCGACGCATGAAACACCCGTTTTCCATGGCGCCGAGCGGCACCCCAACGGCATGAACCGACGCGTCAAGCGGCCGCTGCGGAGCCGGCCTGGCCGGTCCGCTGGCGGCGCCCCCTGGAGGGGGAGCGCCGAAGGCGCTACGGGGGTGGTTCACTTCAAACTGCGCAGCCGTTGCGCCACGTACTGGTCGAGCTCGGGCGCGAGGCGGCCGGTGGCCCGCGCGCGGCCGAATGCCTCGCGCGCGCCAACGTTCCGGCCCTCGGCTGCCAGCGACATGCCCAGGCCCATCCACCACACGCCTTCGCCGGGCGAGACGCGCAAGGCTGCCGCGTAGAGGGCAGCGGCATCGGCATGCCGCGCGAGGCGCTGCAACACGGCGGCGCGAAAGGCAAGATCCTGGGCATCGGGCGATGCGATGGCGGCGGCTTCGAGCACGGCCTCGGCATCTTGCAATGCGCCGCGGTCGGCAAAGACCCGTGCCGCGAGCATGGCCAGACCCGGGTCGTGCGGCGTAAGGGCCACGCCCTCGCGCAGCAGTGCGGCGGCCTCGTCCTGGCGTCCCTGTCCGATGCGGATGCCGGCCAGTGCCTGTCGTGCCGGCGCGAAACGGGGCTCCTCGCGCAGCGCCGCGAGATAGGCTTGTGCCGCGTTGTCCGTGAGACCTTGCGACTGGGCAGCAAGGCCGCGCTGGTATTGGGTCTGTGCCCGCTCGGCGGGGGTGCGGGAAGAAGGCAGCTTGTCGATGCGGGCCACCGGCGACGCTTCCGATTCGACCGCGGCGGCCGTCGGAGCGAGGGCGATCAGCGCCTGCGGTTCGGCCCGTGCCGAGGGGACGGTTTGCCGTGCCGGCTCGGCGGATGCGGCATGGGCGGATGTGGCATGGGCGGATGTGGCATGGGCGGATGTGGCATGGGCGGATGGCGGCGCGGCGGTTGTCTCTGCCGTCGCCGGCTCCGCGGATTCATCTGAGCGGGCCGCCGACGCCACGTGCTGCAGGTTCATCGGGATGTCGGGCGGCGAGGCTGCGCTGGTGATGTTGCTGTCTATGCGCCTCGGCACACGGAGCTCGGGGCGAGCCTCGGCGGTGTGGGCGACCGTGGGCGCGAGCGGGCCGGCGGCGGCCAGTCGAACGACTGCGTGATCTCGCGCGGATTCCGCGGCCGGCGCAGTGTGGACCGCTGTCGCTTGTGGAGCGGTTGTCGTGTCGGTGCCGGCGGGGTCCGCCATGGCGACCACCACGGCGGTCGGCCGGCGTTCGGCATGAAGCGTCGTCGTGGCCATCGCATTCGATGTGCTCGCTGTGCTCGATGTGCCCGCTGTGCTCGATGTGCTCGATGTGCTCGAATGGGCTCGATGTGCTCGTGCCTTCGCCGCGTGCCACGAAGGCTGTTCCGAGATTCGCCACCTGCACGTACCCTGGCGGCACGGAGCGCGCCGCGAACCAACCGGCGGCGGCACACAGCAGCAAGGCTCCGCCCGCGAGCGCGAGCCGCCAGTCGGGCGCCTGCATGCGCTCGCGCGGCAACGGGCGCACGCCCGACGGCAAAGGCGCCTGGCCGGCATGGCGGCCATCGAGATCTCGCAGGACCTGGTTGATGAGACTCATCGATGCAGTCCGTCCAGGCGCCCGAGCCACCCGAACCACCAGCGGCGCGCATCGTGGCCGTCGCGCGCGGCGGCGCGCACGTGGCGCGGCTGCACGCTGTCGCCGCCCTCTCCGAACACCACCAGCAATGCCTTGTGGGCGAGGATGTTCACCACGCGCGGCGTCCCGCCGCTGGCACGGTGCAGCGTCTTCATCGCGCGTGACGAGAACAGCGGCGTGCCCGCATGGCCCGCAACGGCCAGCCGATGGGCGACATAGCGGTCCACTTCGTCGCGGCCGAGTCCTGCCAGGTGATCGTGGAACGAGATGCGCTGGCGCAGCTGGCGCAGGTGCGGTTTGGCCAGACGGGCGTCCAGCTCCGGCTGACCGAACAGGACGAGCTGCATCAGCTTTCGCTTCTCCGTCTCCAGGTTGGACAGCAGTCTCAGCATTTCCAGACTCGTGCTGCGAAGGGCCTGCGCTTCATCGACGCACACCACGACGCGCCGGCCCTGGGCCGCCAGCTTCAGCAAGGTCGTGTTGATCTTTCTCAGCAGCGTGAATTCGGTGGCGGCCGCAGGCAGCGAGTGCCCGAGTTCCTCGGCCAGCGACAGCAGCAGCGTGCGCGGTGTGTGCGTCGGGTTCGGCAGATAGCAGCTGAGCACGTCGCCGGGCAGCGCGGCCAGCAGGCGGCGGCACAGCAGCGTCTTGCCGGTGCCCACTTCGCCGGTGATCTTGACGAAGCCTTCACCGCTGTCGAGGGCGACCAGCAGCGTGTTGAGCGCCTCCTGGTGCGAGCGCCCCTCGAACGCGAAGGCGGTATCGGGGGTGAGCCCGAAGGGCAGTTCGCGCAGGCCGAAGTGATTCAGGTACATCGCGCGGGGCGGGCCTCAACGCACGGCGCCGGGCGCGCCGTAGGTCTGCAGCCGTTCCTGCACGTCGGCGAGGTCCGGGTGCCAGCCGCTTTCGCCGCGGATGATGGTCGGCTTGAGCAGGATGACGAGCTCGCTCTTCATCGCGCTGCGGCTCTTCAGGCCGAACAGTGCGCCGATGCCCGGCTGCTGCACCGCGCCGGGCAGGCCCGACGCGCTCGACGACTGCTCCTGCTTCATCAGCCCTCCGATGGCCACGATGTTGCCGTCGGTGACGCGCACGACGCTGTCGCTTTCATTGACGGTGCTGGCCGCCAGCGGCAGCTGGAAGTTGCCGAGCGCGCCCAGGTTCACGTTCTTCTGCTTCTCGGCGACCACGCTCACCGAGGGATGCAGGTGCAGGATGATCGAATCGTTCTCGTCGATCTGCGGCGTCACGTCCAGCGCGATGCCCGAGAAGAACGGCTGCACGCCGATGGTCGGCGACTGCGTGGTGGCTCCCGAGCCGGTCGTGGTGTTGGTGGTGATGCTCGTCACGAAGAACTCGTCGGTGCCGACCTTGAGCACGGCCTTCTGGTTGTTGATCGTGGCGATGCGCGGGCTCGACAGCACCTGCACGTCGCCCTGCGTCTGCAGGAACTGCAGCAGTGCGGCGAAGTTGTGTGCCTGGAACGCGAGGCCGAACAGTCCGCCTGGATTGGTCGCGCCGGTGGCGATGTCCTGGCCGGCCGTGGCCGCGAGTTCGCCGAGCGCAGAGCCGGTGGCGCCGGTGGAGATCGCGCCTTCGGGCGCGAGCGAAGTGCCCGGCGCGATGACGCCGCCGGAGAGGCGGCCGTTGCTGCCGCGGAACACCGACCAGTTCACGCCGCTGGACGTGCTGTCGTTGAGCTGCACCTCGATGATCTTCGCCTCGATCATCACCTGCCGCTCGATGATGACCTGGGTCATGCGCAGGTAGTTCTCTGCGTTGCGGATGTCGCTGGGGAAGCCGCGAACGGCGATGACGCCCGACAGCGGATTCACGATGACGCGGCGGTTGCCCTCGGTGCCGACGATGGCCGCGAGCGTCTCGCGCAGTTCGCCCCAGAAGTCGTTGTCGCTCTCGGTGGAGATGCGGCTGCTCTGCACGGCAGTGCCGCTTCCCTGGCCGGTGGTGGTCGTCGTCGAGCCGGTGGCGACGGTGTTGCCGCTGGCGCCCGGCGAGGAAGTGATGGAGCCGGAGGTGACGCGCATCTCCGTGTCGCCGCGGCGCTTTCCGGCCAGGTAGTTGACCTGGAAAATGCGCGTCTGCAGCGTGTTGGGCTGGACGAAGATCCGCGTGCCTTCCATGCGGTATTCATAGCCGTAGAGATCGCGCAGCGCGTCCAGCGCCTCGCGCACGGTGACGTTCTTCAGGTGGATGGCGATGGTGCCCTGCAGGTCCGGCGGCACGAGCATGCTGTAGCGCGTGCCCGAGGCGATCTGCAGGAACACCTGCTGTGCGGGCGCGTTCGCCACCGACAGATCGAAGCGCGGCTCGGGCGCCGGCGGCGGCTGCATCGGCAGCGACTGCAGCGGCGGCAGCAACGCGCGGTCGACGGCGGCCGGCCGCGGCGCGGTGGACGGCGTCGGCGCGGCGGCGCCGGCACGCAGTTCATCCTGGATGCGATCGAGCGTCGCGTTGGGGGCCATCCGCGGCTGCGTCGAGGCGGGCGCCGCGCAGCCGGCGAGTGTGGCCAGCACGAAGACCAGCAGGGCGGTCCCGCGCATAGCGGCAGTGGGTGGGCTCATTGGGAAGTCTCCGGCAGCGTGCGCTGCGTGGCGCGCGCGATGGCACGCTCGTCGTCGGACGGGGCGTCGCCTTCATGCTTGGTGGCCGCGGGCGTGAGCGCGAGCAGGGTGTCGCCATCGGGGCCGTGCATCACGGCGCTGCGCTCGGTCAGCTTCACGAGTTGCTGGCGGCCCACTCGGCCTCCGAGCAGGACGAGTTCGCCGCTGATCACCGCCGCGGGGCGGCGGCCCTGTCCGATCAGCACCGACTGCAGCCGCAGGGGGCGAACGGCCGGCGCCGTGGTCGGCGCCGGTGCCGAACGCAGCGCCTCGGGCGGGCGCGTGGGGTCGGGAAGGGGCTCGGCCAGTAGCGCGGGCGCCAGCGTCAGGAACATGCATGCAGCGGCCGCGGCGCGGCACGCATGCGAGAGATCGGGCTTCGTCCTCATACTCGCCACCAGGTCTTCTCGAGACTGATCGTGTAGACCGTCACCGTCAATTCGGTGTCGGGCCATTGCCGTGCGTCGAGCTTCAACTCGCCCCAGTAAACGCGGCGTGGGAGCTTCTCGAGCTCGTCGAGGTACGACTGGAGATCGGCATACCGACCGCGCACGGTGATCTGCACGCCGTGGCGGTAGAGCCAGGCGTCCTTGGCGGCCGCGTCCGCGGTCTTGTCCGCGGTCCTGTCCGAGTCCTTGGGCGCAGCGATGAGGTCCGACACCGACGTGACCGGTACGCTGTGCAGTCCCACGAGCTGCAGGCCGGCATGGCCGCGCAGCAGCCCTTCGAGCAGGGCGCCCATCTCCTGCGGCGAGACGAGGGCGCGCCGCAGATGATCGAACTCGGCGTCGGTCAGCTGCATTTCGCGATGCAGCGCATCGAGCTGCGCCCGCACCGCGGCATCGGGATCGCGGCGGTGCGCGAGCAGCGCGCCGACCTGTGGCTGCAGGGCATCGAGTTCATGGCGGTCGCGATCCATCTGCCGCGCCAGCATGTCGTGCCGTGCGAGCGCGGGCTGCACGAACAGCAGGCCGCCGAGCCCGCCGACGAGCACCAGCGCGCAGGCGAGCATCAGCGCACGTTCGCGCCGTGTGCGCGCGACGAACGCGGCCGACAGGCGCATCCAGGAGTCTTTCACCGCGCCTCTCCCTTCGTGACGGCGATCTGCGCGCCGGCCGACCCGGCCAGCGAGAATTCGACGTACGAGGCGAGGCGCTTGGGGGATGCCATCGCGCGCCGGCGTGTCTCGTTCGGCAGGATCCGACGGGGCGCTCGATCTCCAGCGCACGGAATGCACGGCCCTGCAGCGCCGGTTCATGATTCAGGCGTCCGACGTAGGTCGGGATGAGCGCCGGTTGCAGCGCGCGGCCGCGCAGTGCCATGTCGTGGCCGTCGAGCACCAGTCCGGTCAGCCACAGCCCCGGCAGGCTCTGGCGCGCAAATGCCTGCAGCGCCTCGGCATGCCCCTGCGGCTCGCCGAGGGCGCCTTCGCGCACCATCTTCAAGGCGGCCCGACGGTGCGCCAATGTCGTCTTCGTGACCTCGGTCTCGGCCACGAGCGCGGTGCTCGGCCTTAGCGCATCGACTTCGCGCGCCAGCGCCTGCAGCTGTTCGTGCTGCGTCTGCAGCGCCTGTTCGAGTTGGCGTGCGGGTGCGTCGATGGCCTGGATGCGCCATTGCGCCCATCCGGCCGCCAGCGCCACGGCCGCCAGCGCTGCGCCGAGCGCGAGCGCGGCTGCCGGTGCGCCGAGCCAGTCGCGGCGAATGCGCAGCGACGGATCGTAGAGGTTGATGTTCTGCACGGTCAGTCGTCCTGGCGCAGCGCGATGCCGATCGCTTCGAGCCAAGGCGACTGCGCGGTCGGCTCCAGCAATGCCGGTGTGCCCGAGAGGTCCATCACGTCGGCGAGGTTCGCCGTCTCGACGGGAAGGTAGAGGTTCGATGCGAGGAAGTCGACCAGCACGGCCGCACCGGGGGGCGGCGCCACCATCACGCGCTGCAGTGCGATCTGGCTGAACTGGCGGTCGAAGTTGTCGAGAGAGCGCTGCACTTCGAGCCCGATTCGCTCGAACAGCGCATCGCGGCGCGGGGCGTCCTCGTCGCCGGCGAGGGCGAGCGCGTCCGCTGCGATATCGATGTGACGCGCGGCGAAGAGTTCGCCGTCACGGGTGAAGCTCAGCAGGCCGCCGTGTCCATGGAAGGCCAGCATCGCGATGCCGCGGCCGCGCTGCTCGAACAGCGAGGCGACGTTGCGCTGCGCAGTCTCCGCCACATCGATGACGCGCAGCGGGACACGCGCGCGCTGGAAGGCCCGCACGCGCTCGGCCACCCGGTCGCGGTGCGCGGCCACGGCGAAGGCCAGCGGGGCGCGACCGGCCGGTGCGCCGTCGGCAGGCACGCGCAGCACGTCGATGACGGCGTCTTCGGCGGGAAAGTCCAGCGCATCCTTCACCGCCCAGCGCAGGGCGGACCGCAGTTCGTCGGCCGGCACCGATGGCGCATTGACCTGCACGAATTGATAGGCGTCGCGGGCCAGCACGGTGGTGCAGCGAAAACGGTGCAAGGCGCCGGGGCGGCGCAGCCTTGCAAGTGCTTCGGCGTCGGTGGCCCCGTCGCGCGCGACGCGATCGGCCATGGCCAGTTGCGGGCGGCCGGGTGCGCGAACGACGTGCGCCAGGGCGATGTCGTCCGTCTGCAGCGTCACCGCCATCCAGCCGCGTTGCGTGGGTCTGTCGAAAAGCATGAGGCCAGGTTCAGTTGCGAGGCCGAGGCGCTGCCGGACCGGCAGGCGAGGGCATGAGCTGATCCTAGTGAGCACTGGCTGGCGTGGTGGCCGGAAAAGGCGGTGGATTCAGGCTTGTTTGCGTGGCCGGCGGGCGCGCAGGCGGCGCGGGCGCGGCTCAGAAACTCTCGCGCATCCAGATCAGCGGCGATTTGTACTGGCCGAAGCTCGCGCGCGCCACCGGGTTCCGGTCGTAGGCGGTGGCTCCGCTCCACTTGCCGAGCAGCCAGGGCCGCTGTGCCGCCGTGGCGGCGACCGGCGCGGCGCCCACCGCGGTGCAGGTCTGGCCCGAGGCCGTGGCGCCGAGTTGCACTCCCAGGTCCGTGCTGCCGTCGTGGCCCGCGCCGGGCTTGACCAGCGTGATGAACGCGCGCCCGCTGGCCAGCGTGATCGTGGCCGGCGCGATCGCGGTGTCGCAGGCGGCGAGATGGCGCTGGTAGTTGCCCATCGCCACCGCGCCCGTGGGCAAGGACGTGCATTGGTCGGCGGCATTGGTCGCGAAACGCAGGCCGTCCCAGTACAGGGCCTGCACGGCCACGGGCAGTGCGTGCAGGTCGCTGCCATAGGCATTGGCGATCTGCAGCACGCCCCAGCGGAACGTGTTGCCGGCGTCGAATGCCATGGGGCCGAAGCTCAGCGGCACGGCCGTCGCGATGCTGCCGTTGCCGGTGACGCCGGCTTCGCTGGTGTCGGCCACGCTCCAGTTCATCGTGATGGCGGCGGCGAATGGCGCGAGCGGCGTCGTCGCCGAACGGACCATGCTGAGGGTGTCGGCGCTGCTCGTGGCGAGCACGCCGGTGCCGTTGCTGCTGCTCGTCAACGCGGGCAGCGTCGCGAGGGAGACATCCAGGCCAGGCGACGCCGGTGCCAGCGGTGCGTAGGTCTGCGTGATGCCTGCGGAGGCGAGCTTCCAGAGGCTGCCTGCGTACAGCGCGGTCGTCGCGCCCGCGGCATTGCGGGCCAGGACGGTGGCCTGCGGCGCCGTGGCGAAGCCGAAAGGCTGCCCGACGTAGGTGAACGAGCGCCCGGCGCAGCTTGCGCTGCCGAAGGTGCGCAAGACCGGCGTCACCAGTGTCGCGAGGTCGAAATGGTCCGGCACGAAACGGCCGACGGTGATCGTCGGCGAAGTGATGGTGCGCTCGGCTGTCGTGGAACCATCGGCGCCGTCCACGCTGGCGAAATCCGCGTCGTTCAATTGCAGTGCGAACGCGCCGACCTCGCTGTAGGTCGCTGCGGAATCGCTGATCTGGCCGCCGCTGGCCGTGAGGCTCACGTTGAGCGCGCCGAAGCTTGTCGTGCAGGCGGTGCCTGCGCATTTGCTCATCGTGGCGGTGGGGGCGCCGTTGTAGTTGGTCGTGGTGGCGGAGGCGGCGTTGACCGCCGTCGCGCGCACCGTGAACGGCTGGCCGGCCTTGTGCACGATGCCACCGCTGACCGCTGCATTGGCGAGTGTGCGCGCGGTGCCGGCCGTCGACCAGGTCGCGTCGGTCGCGGCGAAGGCGCTGAAAGCCGACGGCCGGATCGCCAAGTCGTCGGTGGAGCAACCGATGACGGTCGCGGTGCCCGTGGCGGGGTAGCGCATGCGCAGCCGCACATCGCGCCAGGCGTTCGCCTCGGTCAGCGTGACGTTGTGGCGGCCTGCGTCGCCACTGGCGAAGGTGATGGTCGTGGTCTGCAGGACGCTCGTCCAGCTCGAGCGGCAGCCGGTGCTTGCATCGAGAGCGCCGCCGTTGTTGCTGGTGTCGAGCAGTTCGACCTTCACGTCGCCACTGAAGCTGGTTGCCAGGCCGTTCCTCGCGCTGTTGAGGGCGACGACGGCGGCGCTGAACGCGCTGCCCGCCACCTTGGTATGCAGCACACCGGTGATGCTGCCGGCGGCGGTGGCGGTCTCGAAGGCGTTGAATCCGCCGGGCGCGGCGGACGGCCGAGACCAGAGGATCGTGGTGCCGTTGGGCACCGACGCGCTGCGGAACGAGTACTGCACGTAGTCCGAATTGGTCAGCTCGTAGCCGATGGTCGCGCCATACGGGTCCGACAACGTGGGTCCGCTGGTGTGGGTGCCGCCGTTGCCGTCGACATCGCCATAGCGATAGACGAACTGGCCCTGTTCGTAGATCTGGACCTGGAAGGTGGCGAATTCGTAGCGCGTCTGGTGGGTGCTGCCGTTGCAGGTCGAGTTGTTCGTGTAGCAGTAGTAGGGCACTGCCAGCCACGAGACCACGAAGACCCGGTTGGGTGCGCTTCCGATCGTGTCGTAACGGATGTAGTTGCCGTTGCTGTTGGGTTGCAGGTCGTCCCACAACGGCGACATCACCGCGTCGATGTTGGGTTCACCGCTGCCGCCTGTCAACGGCAGCGCGGAGTTCGTGTAGTCGCCGCTCGTGCCGGCGAAGAACAGCATGCCGTTGGCCGCCACGCGCAGCCGCGTGTAGTCGGTGCCGCCGTAGGTGAACGTGAAGCCGATGTTGATGTTGGACGAGTAGTCGTCGTCGGCCAGCGGCAGCTTCGTGCCGCTGCCGGCGATGTCGATCCACGGGAATGCGCTGGCCACAGCCGACGAGCTGTCGGGCGTGTAGGTCTGCGCATGCGCCATGCCGCAAATTGCGAACAGGCACAGCGCCGACCCGGCGCGAAGCAGCCGTGGCGGCAGCGAGCGAAACCACTTGCTCATGGGGTGGTCATGACGGCCTGCATCTGCCGCTCCACGTAGTCTGACTGGCCCGGTGTTCCGCGCGACGCGGTGGACGTGATGCGATAGACCGCCACGCTCGTGCCGGCTTCATCGTAGGGGCCGCTGCGGCTGCATGTGACCGCCACGGTGAATCCGGCAGCCGAGCCGGCCAGCGCAGGCAATGTGGAGGCCGAGCTGCAAGCTGCCCGTCTGCAGCGCCTGGTATGCGCCCCACTCGATGCCCGCCTTGGCGGCGAAATAAGCGCGCGAGCCGAGCAGGTCGCGCGTGGCGCCCACCTGCTGCGTGCTCGTCATCGAGACCATCATCGCGCCGAGCAGGGACAGCACGACAACGAGGAACACCGCCGAGACGATCGCGAACCCGGTCTGTGCGCGGCGCGTCATCATGGCGAGTTGTCCATGTGGACCTGCTGCAGCAGCGTGACCGACTCCCCGCCGGAGGTCAGCCGCAAGGTCACAGTGAGCAGCGCATTGCGCCCGCCTGCACCTGCCGAATACGAAAAGCTGCAGGCGTCGACGCTGCCACGCAGCATGGCGTTGCCGGCGCCCGACAGCGACGCCAGCGGCGCCGCGGCCGCGCTGGTCGGCTGCGCACTCTGGATCGGGTAGCTGCTGTATCGCCGCAGCGTGCCGCCGCCTCCGGCCACCGGCGCACACAGGAAGGTGACCGGCGTGCCGATCACCTGGAACCGATTGCCCGGCGAGGCGAACGGGAATTGGGCGCCGCCCGTGGCATAGCTCAGGCTCGACAGCGCGCTTCCCGTGCTGGTCAATGCCCGTCGGGTCTCGCCGGCATAGGCATCGGCGCCGGGCAGACCGAGGTTGTAGATCACGAGCTGGTCTCCGGCGGACACGGCCACCGGCGGGCCGAGCACGGCAAAGCTGTTGTCGGTGTTCGAGTCGAAATCGAGGAAGTCGCCGGCGCCGCTTGCATCGGGCGCGGCGCGATAGCGCCCCGCGGCCTTCACCGGCAGCATTTCCAGCGCACTGCCACCCGCGCCCACCCGCACGCTGTTGGGCAACGCACCTTGGACTTCGCGCGCGACGCGCCGCAGGGCGGTGTCGGCCGCGGAAGTGAGCTCGGCGCGCCGCGATTCGTCGACGTACGCGTTCACGGGCGCGCGCATGAACACGCCCACCATCACGCCGACGATGCCGGTCAGCGCGATGACGAGCACGGCCTCGAGCAACGTGAAGCCGCGCAGGCTCCGGCGTCGCGCCGACGAAGGGGGCCGATGCGCGCGACGCACCCGGCTCACAGGAAGGAGAGGGCAGGGCCGCCGCGGATCCGGCTTCGCCGGTCCGCTGGTATCGCCCCGTGGAGCGGGAGCGCCAAAGGCGCTACGGGGGTGGTCCATCACCCGATCCCGTTCGGGGCATAGCGGAAGCGGTAGCCCGTCAGCACGATGGTCTGCCCGCGGCCTGTCACCGTCACGTCCACCCGCAGCACGGCGTCGGCGGGGAGCCCGAAGCCCGCACCGGCGCGGCTGACCGCGACCTGTGCCGAATAGTCCGACAGGCCCGCGACGGGTGCGCCGCCACCGTCGAGTGCGGTGATGCCCGGGCCCATGGCATAGCCGTTGTAGTCGGCCACGTTGTCGAACGGATCCGTGGCCGACAGCCGCGACTCGCTCGCAGGCTGCGGGCCGAGCGTGCCGCCGCCCTTGTTCTGCGAGGCGCCGGCGCCGCCGGTGCATGACGCGCCCGAGCTGGGCGGGTTGGCGGGATTGTTGGCTGCGTCCTGCGGGTCGCACCACGTGAATGGCTGCATCAGCACTTCATTCAGCAGCGACTCGGCCACCGCGATCGCCTGCTTGCGCACCATCGGGTCGGCGCTGCCGCGCACGGAGCGGTCGAACACGACGAGCACGCCCGCGATCGCGATGCCCACGATCGCGATGAACAGCACCAGCTCGACGAGGCTGAGCCCGCGCTGCCTGCGCTGGCCGCGCTGTCCGCCACGGCGCACGTCGCCGTGCGCGTCAGTGCACGAAGCCGGTCTCGGGTTCGACGACGATTGGGGTGCCATGGCCGTTCACGGTGATCGCCTGGGCAGCCGACAGCGGCGCCAGGGCGGCAGACAGCGGCCGGCCCAGGGCGTCGAAGACCACGGTGCTGGCCGCGGCGACGCTCGCCCCCTGCGCGTACGGCGTGAGCGAGAACGGCTGCCCGGTGGCCGGGTCGGCCACCTTGTTCCCCGCCCCGCAGCGCTGGTCGCTGCCGGCGGCCGCCGCGTAGGTCACCGACAGGCTCGCGGTGCCGACCGACACGCACACGTTGCGGCGCATGGCCACGGCCGAGGCCTGCGCATAACGCAGGCCCGACGCCACGAAGTCGCGCGTGCCGCGCGCGGCAAACACGTTGCGGTCGAACACGCGCGGGATCGCGAAGACCGCCAGCACGCCGATCAGGATCATCACGATCACCAGCTCGGCCAGCGTGAAGCCACGTTCGGCGCGCATCGGCAGTTCAGCACTCGAGGCGGCGAGCCGCCGCGCGATGCGCGATCAGCGGGCGCACATCACCGTCGCGGTGGCGGCGGTGACGCCGGTGCCGCGCGGCGTGATCGTGCAGGTGGCCGAGACCTGAGTGCCGCTGCAGTCCGTCGAGGCTCCGCTGCCGACCTGGAACTGGTCGTCGCTGGCGGGCGCCGCGCTGGTCAGCGTGATGCCGTCGACGAAGGGCTGCAGGGTCGCCGCGGCGCAGACATTGGCCGCATTGACAGCCGATCCCTTGGCGCTGTCGGCCGTGTGAGCGGCCATGTTGATCGCCGCGCCCGACGAGATCGAGCCGGCCACGCCCTTGGCCGCGGCGTTGTGCGCATCGACCGACAAGTCGATGAAGCGGGGCACCGCGACCGCGGCGAGGACACCGAGGATGATGATGACCACCACCAGCTCGATCAGCGTGAAACCACGTTGCGTTTTCATCAGGGTTCTCCTTTCGGGGGATTCCATGGGTGACAGGAAGAGAATGCCGGCCGGATGCTCAGCATCCAGCCAGTACGGCGGGGGACATCGATGCGGCCGCATTCGCAGCAGCCGGTTCGGTGTAGGTGAAGCGGCATCGCGCCGGGTCGGGCGCGTCGGCGCGTGCCACCGTGGTGGCGCCGGCAGCGACGATCACTTCGTAGCCTTGGGCACGAAGCTGCTCTGCGTCGGCATTGAATTGGGCACCCAGGCCGGCCGCGCCGAGCACGCCCGGCGCGGCATCGTTGCCGGGCGGGATCGATGCCGGGTAGCCGAACTGCGTGCGAACCAGGCCGGATTCGGTGCACACGGTGCCTGGGCCGTCGAGCCGGTTGTCGGCCGTGCCTCCGCCGCCGGGGCAGGGTGCGGCATCGGGTTGTCCGCGGTGCGCGAGCATTGCGGCATGGACGATCGTCGCGGCGGAGACGACGGCACCGCGCGTGCCCAGCAGGTTGCCCACGCGCGCCGCGCGCTGCCAGTGCCACACCCGCGGCAGCGCCACGGCCACCATGATGGCCACGATGGAGATCACCACCATCAGTTCGATGAGCGTGAAGCCCTGGGGCATGAAGCGATCCTTTGGACGAACGGGCACGGCGACACCTTGGTTCCTGGCTTTGCATCTTCCAGGCATTGCCGCCACGGCGATCGAAGGAAAAGGCAGGCTTTTCGGCTGCCGATTCAGGGGGTTATCGACAAGGCGCAGCGTCGCTTGAGGGTGCGAGCGCTCGCCTTCAGCGGTGCAGCGCGACGCGCCCGAGGTCCCAGATGGGCAGGAACACGCCCAGCGCCAGGATCAGCACCAGCACGCCCAGGCACATGATCAGGATAGGTTCGATCTGCGCGGACAAGGTCTTGAGCTCGTACTCGACGTCCTGCCGATAGAAGTCGGCGACCTCCGACAGCATCTCGTCGAGCTGGCCCGACTCCTCGCCCACGGCGATCATCTGCAGGACGACCGGCGTGAAGATCCCGCTGGCCGCGGCCGTGCGCAGCACGCTGTCGCCGCGTTCGACGCCTTCGCGCATGCGCTCGATGGCGCGGGCCATGTATGCGTTCTCGACCGTGCCCGCCACCACCGTCATCGCCTGCACGACCGGCACGCCGCTCTTGAGCGAGAGCGAGAAGCTGCGCGCAAAGCGAGCCAGCGTCGCCTTGCGCGCGATCTTGCCCGCCACCGGCAGGCGCAGCTTGGTGCGGTCCCACTGGATGCGCCCGCCTTCGCTTCGCGACCATGTGCGAAATGCCAGGAATCCCCCCGCGAGGCCAGCCAGCAACCAGGGCCAGCCGGCGACCATGAAGTGCGAGAAGGCGAGCAGCATGCGCGTGACCAGAGGCAGCTGCGCACCGAAGCCCTGGAAGACCTTCTGGAAGGCCGGGATCACTGCCAGGTTGATGACGACGATGGCCACGGCCATCACTGCCACGACGAAGCTCGGGTAGCGCAGGGCGGCACGCACCTGGTCGCGCATGAGCTTCTCGAATTCGAGATGGTCGAACAGGCGCAGGAAGACCTCGTCGAGCCGGCCCGTGAGTTCGCCCACGCGCACCATGGCGACGTAGAAGTGATCGAACACGCCCGACTGGCGGGCCATGGACGTGGACAGGTCGATGCCGCTCTCCAGGCTCTCGCGCACCTGGCGCAGCACGTTTCGCATCGCGTCGGTGGCCGACTCCTGCAGCCCGGCCAGTGCCCGGGTGATCGGAATGCCCGCCTTGAGCAGCGAGTGGAGCTGGCGGCTGAACAGCAGCAAGTCTTCGTGCTGGACCTTCGCGCCGCGGCGAAGTGCGAGCCTGGGCGCCGCTGTTCGCGGCGCGGTGTCGGCGCCGGCTTGGATCGACACTGGCGTCATGCCGCTGCCGAGCAACTGCTCTGCCACGGCCGATGCGCTCGCGCCTTCGGCGACCCCTCGCAGCAACTGGCCGCGCAGGTCCCGGGCGGAATAGGCGAACGACGGCACGCTCAGTCCTGCACCTGCACCGACACTCGCATCGCTTCGTCGATGGTCGTGCGGCCGGCGGCGGCGAGTTCGAGCGCGTGATGCAGCAAGGTGGCCTGCCCGACCTGCGCGCGGGCGAGCTGCACGAAGTCGACCGGAGAGCCGCGGTTGGCGGCATCGACCAGCGCCTGCGTCATCTCGAGCATCTCGTACACCGCGGTGCGGCCCGAGTAGCCGGTGCCATTGCAGCGCGAGCAGCCCATGCCACGGGCATACCCGGCGGCGTGGGCCGCGGCGTCGCCGGCGTAGTGGGCCAGCCAGGCGCGCTGTTGGGCCGTGGGCACGTGCGGGGCATGGCAGTCCTCGCAAACCAGGCGCAGGAGCCGCTGCGCGAGCACGAGGTTGAGCGACATCGCCACCATGTACGCCGGCACGCCCATGTCGAGCAGGCGCACCGGCGTGCTGGCCGCGTCATTCGTGTGCAGGGTCGAGAGCACGAGGTGGCCTGTCATGGCCGCGCGCAGCCCGATCTCGGCGGTGGTGCGGTCGCGCATCTCGCCCACCAGGATCACGTCCGGGTCCTGGCGCAGCGCGGCGCGCAGGACGCGTTCGAAGCCCAGGTCGATCTTCTCGTGCACCTGCACCTGGTTGATGCCCGGCAGCCGGTATTCGACGGGGTCCTCGACGGTGATGATCTTGCGGTCGGGCGAATTGATCTCGGACAGCGCCGCATACAGGGCCGTGGTCTTGCCGCTGCCGGTCGGGCCGGTGACGAGGATCATCCCGCTGGTGCGGCCGAGCGTGGCACGCATGCGCTCGAGCATTCGCGCGGGCATTCCGAGGGAATCGAGCTCGAGCAGTCCGGTGCCCTGGTTGAGCAGGCGCATCACGACCGATTCGCCGTACTGCGTGGGCATGGTCGAGATGCGCACGTCCAGCGGATTGCCGCGGATGTCGACATGGAAGCGGCCGTCCTGCGGCAGGCGCTTCTCGGAGATGTCCAGGCCCGACATCAGCTTGAGCCGCAGCACCAGCGCCGGGGCAATCTTCGAGTCGGCCTCGGTCTGCAGGTGCAGCACGCCGTCGATGCGAAAGCGCACATGGAGCTTGTGCTCCTGCGGCTCGATGTGGATGTCCGATGCCCGGACCTGGGCTGCGTCCTCGAACAAGGTCTGCAGCAGCTTCACGACCGGCGCGTTCTGCACGGCCGCGTCGGTGCCCAGCAGGTTGCCGAAGTCGGCCTCGGTCTGAGCGAGTTCGGCCGTCAGCTCCTGCGAGAGCTGCGTGATCTCGCCGGTGCGGCGGTACACGCGATCGATCGTGGCCAGCAACTGCGACTCAGTGACCACCGCCAGGGCGATCTCGCGCTTGAGGATGCGGCTGAGCTCGTCATAGGCAAACAGGTCGCTCGGATCGGCCATGCCCACGCGCAGCGCGCCGTCCGACTCCTCCAGCACCAGCGCGCGAAAGCGCCGTGCCTGTGCCTCGGGCAGCAGCTGGGTGAGCCGCGCATCGAGGTGGAACATCTTGAGGTTGATGTACGGGATGAGCATCTGCCGTGCGAGCGCGCCGCAGATCTGCTCCTCGGTCACGAAACCGCTTTCGACCAGGATCCGGCCGAGCTTGCGCCCGCTCGTCTTCTGCTGCGCGAGCGCGCTGCCGAGCTGCTCCTGGCTGATCATCTCCAGCCGGACCAGCAGGTCGCCCAGGCGGATCTTCTGTGGAGATGGCACGGCTCACCGTTCCTCGGAGTGGCGGATGACGAATTGTGTGGACCGGCCGGTGCCCGTGATGGCCTGAAATCAGGCCTGGATCGACCTCAGTTCGAGGTTCCAGGCGCGCGAGCGCCCTCGCCGGCACGCTGATTGCCCGTCATTTGCACAGCGCGAGCGACTTCTCGCCCGGCAGGAGACCGAAATGGACTTCGACTCCGACACGCCGTCCGCGGCCTGGATCGTGGTGGCCGGCCTGGCAGCGAGCCTGCTGGTCGACGTGACCATCGGTGGGCAGGCGGTGCTGGCGCAGGACGGTCCGCCGGTGGCCCCAGCGCCGGTGGTCCCGAGGAACGAGACGCGCGCGGGATGCCCGACAGCGGGCATTCCCCCGAAACCGCCCCCCGTGGTGAGCGGGCTGCCGCCACGGCTGCCGGATGCGCAGATGAACCGGCGCGGCACGGTGGCCGACGGTGCGGCAGGCAGCGTGCCGCGCGAGGTGGGCGACGACCCTTGCCGTCGCGGCGGTCCGCTTCAGCTGCGCATTGCGCCGTCGCGGGCGGCTTCCGCCGCGTCGTCGACATCCTCGGCGCCGCCCCCGCCTCGATTGCCTCGCTGACCCGGCGGAGTCGGTGGACACCGCGGCTCCACGCGCGGACAGTCGACGAGATTCGCTTGCTGCGAAAGCAGGCGCCCGTCAGGGATGGCGTAGGGCGCCAAACTAGCCGCGCTCGCGCGTACGTCCGTTCGATGGAATTCCGGAATTCATTGCGACCGCGAGCCACAGTCGTGGATGCAGTGCGCAGCTCGTGAACCGCGTCACGGAGCCGGTGGGCGCCTGCCCGCCGTCTATGCCAGCATCGATTCGGTTTGATCCAGATCAAATTGATCGGACAAGCTGGTCCGGACGCTGCGCGAGCCGATCGCACTGGCGGGCAAGACATACGAGATCACCGCGAGCGTCGGAGTTGCCATCGGCAGCGCCGACGACCTCGACGGTGCGGCCATTCCGAGGCGCGCCGATCTTGCCTTGTATGAGGCCAAGCGGCGGGGGCGCAACGGCTTCTTCTGCGAAGAGTCGGACAAGCAAGCTGCGCCGCCGCCAACGGTCCCGGCGTGCGGGGGGACCTTGATCCACTGATTTGCCTGTCGGACACAGGAATCGCGTTGAATCGATCCCGCGAATTGATCCAGATCAAAATGCGCGGCCGACTCCAAGGCACCCTTACGCGAACCGCACTCAGGCACACCGCAGTACCTCCCGAGAGTCTATGCAGCAGCGGTTTCGCGCCGGCCGCCACCGCCCGCTGCAATGGCTTGGCGCGCAGTTTCAGACACTGAAGAGTTGCCCGGGCAACAGCAGAGGAACAGAAGCATGTATGCAGTTCGCCAGGCAGTGTCGACTCGCGACAGGACCTGGACCTCGTCGGCGCTGCCTGTCGAGCGTCAATCGATGCTGACTGACCTGATCGAGCGCTCACATCTTCGTTGCGCTGCCCTTGGAATGTCGCGACGTCAACGCCCCGACTTCAAAGCCCTGATGCGCACCGACCTCACCGTCGCGCGCGAGCGCAACCGGCGCCTGTTGACGCGCGCGGCACCCGTGATGGAAATGCTGTTCGAACACATCGCCAATACCGAAAGCATGATCGTGCTGTCGGACACGCAAGGCACGATTCTGCATGCAGTCGGTGACGATGGATTTCTCGAACGCGCCCGCAAGGTTGCGCTGAAGCCGGGGGCGAATTGGGCAGAGCACTCGATGGGCACGAACGCAGTTGGAACCGCGCTCATTGAAGAAGCGCCGACGTGTGTACATGGCGACCAGCACTTCCTGCGGGCCAACGGCTTCCTGTCCAGTTCGGCGGCGCCCATCATTGATCCGCGCGGCAGCATGATCGGTGTGCTCGATGTCACTGGGGACCAGCACGCCCATCATCAACATACGATGGGCCTGGTGCGCATGTCTGCCCGCATGATCGAGAACCACTGCCTCTGTGCAGACTTCGGCGACCGGCTTCGGCTGCACTTCCACAGCCGCGCCGAGTTCATCGACACGCTGCTCGAGGGCATCCTCGTCGTCGCACCCGACGGAGCGATCATCGCTTCAAACCGCAGCGCGCTCGATCAGCTTGACATGAGCGGCGCGGCGCTACGCATGCAAACCCTGGCCAGCCTCTTCGGAATGACTGCATCAGGTGTCTTCGACCATTTGCGCGGACCCCTGCCGCCTCCCATGTGCCTGCGCTTGCCCAACGGCAAGCAGTTTCACGCCAGTGCTCGCTTCAACGGCACGACGCGAACGTTCATGTGCGCATCGAATGAGCAAGCCGTCGCCTCGCCCGTCGTCGAGGAGCGGGCGATCCCTGGAACCCAGGCGCTTGCCATCACCGGCGAGGAAGGTCCCTCAGACCGCTTGTCGGCGCTGCAGAAACTGCGCACTGGCGCCCCGCAGATCGATAGCGTCGTTCAGAAGTTGCAACGGGTGCTCAACAAGGACATCCCGCTGCTCGTGCTAGGCGAGACCGGCACCGGCAAGGAGCTCCTCGCGCGGGCCGTACACCATGACTCCAATCGTTCGAAGCAGCCTTTCGTCGCGGTGAATTGCGCCTCGATTCCCGAGAGTCTCATCGAGGCGGAGCTCTTCGGCTACGAGGATGGCGCGTTCACCGGCGCGAGGCGCAAGGGCGCGACCGGACGCATCGTGCAGGCCAACCGCGGCACACTCTTCCTCGACGAAATCGGCGACATGCCGCTGGCGTTTCAGGCACGGTTGCTGCGCGTCCTTCAGGAGCGCTGCGTCACGCCGCTAGGCAGTCACAAGTCGATCGACGTGGACATGGCGGTGATCGGCGCCACGCACCGCAATCTGCGCGAGATGATCGAGGCAGGCACCTTCCGCGAGGATCTCTACTACCGCCTGAACGGCCTCGTCGTGAAGCTGCCAGCCCTGCGCGAGCGAAGCGATCTCGGCGTCATCGTGCGCCGCATCTTGCAATCCGGATGCCAGCAGGCAACGCCGCAGATCAGCCCCGTGGTGATGGAGCTGTTCGAGCGCTACGGCTGGCCCGGCAACATACGCCAACTCGCCAACGTGTTGCGCACCGCTGCCGTGATGGCTGCGGGCGAGCCTCACATCACCGAACAGCATCTGTCAGACGACTTCCTCGAGGATGCGCGCCGTCTGCGCAGCGAGCCCTGTGCGGATCCGCTGGGGCCGACGGCGCAGATAGCGAAATCAAGCTCCGCGTCGACTGTGACCTGCGTGCGCGTCCCGTCCATGGAGTCGGCCGCACCGACGCCGGCGAATCGAACACTCGGCGAGGCTGGGGTCGAGCTAATCCGCAGCACGCTGGAGGCTGCAGGCGGAAACATCGCTGAGGCGTCCAAGCGGCTGGGCATCAGCCGCAATACGATTTATCGCAAGCTGCGCTGGGGCAACAAACCCGCCTGAACGGCCGCGTCGCGCCCATGAAAATTCAAGTTGCTCGCCAGAAACACGACAATGCCGTCCCTCATGCGCGGCGAATGGTCAGGTCTAGGTGCGCCAGACTCTCGGTGGGCAGGCGTCCATTGCCCAGGCGGTTTCGCGCCATGCGCGCCATACGGCCGTGAGCAAGTGCATCGCGGGTTCGACGCGCGGCGCCAAGGCACGCATGACGATGCAGCGGTCATCCAGGCTGCTCGCGCCGGATGGTGCATGGCCGGCACTGTCCTGCGCCGCCGCGCGCGCGGCATCGAGCAGGCGCTCGATGCGGGCGGCCGACATGGGCTCGCCGGCCGCGAACCAGGCAGTGGCCAGCACCCGATGGCCAGCCAGCCCGAGAGGCGAATCGAGCAGCAGCCGATCGCCGCCGTCGATCGTGCCTCGTTCGAGCCACACGCCCGGCAGTTCGATCTGCTGCGTGTAGCGGCCCCGGTCGAAGGCTTCGCCGCTGGCCGGCAGGCCGAGCGCGAGCATGTCCCAGCCGATCATTTCCGCACCGGGCGCGAGTTCGAACCTCATGCGGTTCTCGGCCAGCGCGCCACGATGGCAGATGGTTTCCAGTGGCAGCCATTCCAGCCGCGCCCCTTCGGCCACGCGCGCGTGCAGCGTCTGCACGGCAGCATCGCCGGCGCTTCGATAGAAACGCGCGGCGCCGGGCGTGGTCAGGAGGGCATGGGTGCGCGCGGCAGCATCGATCTCCACGGCCAGCGAATCGCCGCCCACGATGCCGCCGGGCGGATGAACGAGCACGGCGTGACAGACCTGCGGGCTTTCGGGATACAGCGCGCGAAGCACGCGCAGCGGTCCGCTGTGGCGGTCGAGCAGCACGCTGCGCGGCTCGCCGTCGAGCGTGTCGTGTCGAAACGCGAGTTGAAGATGGCCGTGCCAGCCCATGGGTCGATTCAAGCGTCGGGCACCAGAGGGCCAGCGGACGAAGCGAAGCGGGCAGTGTAGGCTTGAGCACGGGCATGCGCGGTGCGGCCGTGCGCCCGGCGCCCATGTCATTTGCGCACTTTCGCTTCTACGAGGAGCTCAACGACTTTCTCGCACCCGACCGGCGCGGGCGGGAGTTCGAGTTGCGGTGCGCGCGGGCGGCCACGGTGAAGAACGCGATCGAGTCGGTGGGCGTCCCGCACACCGAGGTCGAGCTGATCCTTGCCGATGGCGTGTCGGTGGACTTCGGCCATCGCGTGCGCGACGCACAGCGCTTCAGCGTCTATCCGATGTTCGAGTCGTTCGATGTCTCGCCGCTGCTGCGCCTGCGGCCGCGCGCGCTGCGCGACCCGCGCTTCTTCGCCGATGCGCAGCTTGGCGGGCTGGCCAGGCTCCTGCGAATGCTTGGCTTCGACACCGCCTACGACAACGGCGCCGACGACGCCTGGCTGCGGCGCAAGGCGGCCGAAGAGCGGCGCATCATCCTCAGCCGCGACCGCGACCTGCTCATGTGCCGCGACGTGACGCACGGCTGCTACGTGCATGCGCTGCATCCGCCCGGGCAACTGCGCGAGGTGGCCGAGCGGCTTCAGCTCGGCGCGCTGGCCAGGCCGTTCACACGCTGCCTTTGCTGCAATGCGCCCTTGATTCCGGTTCACAAGGAAGCCGTGGTGGCGCAATTGCCGCCCCGGGTGGCTGCCGGCCACGACGAATTCAGGCAGTGTCCGCAGTGCGCGCGCGTGTACTGGCGCGGCGACCACTACCGGCGCATGGCCGACATGTTGCAGGGCCTGCTGCCCGAGGCGATGGCGATGCGCGCTGAAGACAGTGCGGGCAGTGTGCCTGGGGACGGCACGCCGCGGTGAGCCTTATCGGCCGTTCACCGGCAGTTCATCGGCAAGAACCTGGGCGGCAGGTTCGTGAGATTGACACCCTGCACCGTCATCTTGTGGGGCGGGCTGGCATTGCCGCACACCCAGGCCACCGGGACGATCGGGGCGTCGGTGACCACGGCCGGCCGCAGCGTGAGCACCTTGCCCTGGATCGCCCCGTTGGCGTGATTGCCGAAGGTGATGTGGATGGCGCCATGGTCCACCAACACCGAACGCACGAGGTTGCCGACCACCTTGTCGGCCACCGGCAGTCCGGCCGCGCTGTTGTCCAGCGGAAAGGTCTGCGTGAGCGTCCACGATGCGGCGATGGGTGTCTTGGCGATGTCCGCGAGCTTGGCAGCCTGCACGACCTGGTCGCGCACGAGGCGGTCCTGCACGTTGGGCAGGGCGATCGTCACGAGGATCGCGATGACGGCCACGACGGTCATCAGCTCGAGCATCGTGAAGCCGCGTCGCTGCACGGGAGTCGCGCGATGGCGGGCGGCGGCGATGGCCGGTGAGGATGTCATGCCCGCAGTCTAGTGGCCCGCGCCGCGGAGGTGCGGGCGTGCGGCAGTGCGCCCACGCTGGGGCGCGGCGCGGACGCTATCAGCGCCGCATGGCGTCGCGCAGACAGGCGCCCGTCTCCCGCGCCACGCGACGCGCGAAGTGCGGCTCGTTGGCCATCTTCAGCGTCTCCACGGCCTGCTGCAGGTCGAGCATGGATTCGCCCGCCTCGCGCACCGTCTCGGCCAGCTTTTCCATGGCGTCGGCCAGTGTGCGCTCCTGGTGGTCGGGCGCCGTCGGCTTTGGTGTGTTCATCCCTGGTCCTTTCCTCGTCAGTCCCCCCGGTACCGCTCGGTCGATGTTCCATCGTAGTGACTGAATGTCGCAAATCACTTCGGGTTCGCCCGATTCGCATGTCGGACTTCGCCGACACAAGGCCGCGACGCCGGTAGCGGGATGCTGGCATTGCGCCTCCCGCGGGCGCAGACTCGGTGGGCGCGGCCTGGCGGATGTGCGGGTGGCGCACGCCTTGCAGGAGGTCATCATGTCGATTGCCCCACGGTTGTCTGAATATCTGAAGGAAAGCGGCGCGAACTTCGATGTCTGCGCCCACATGCACAGCCGCACGAGCGCCGAGACGGCGCGCCTTGCGCATGTGCCCGAGCATCAACTGGCCAAGTCGGTCATCCTGGAGGACGACAAGGGATGCGTGCTGGCGGTGGTGCCGGCGGACACGCGAGTGCAGGTCGGCGCGCTCGGCCGGATCCTCGGACGCACGACGCTGCGGCTGTGCGACGAGCAACGCGTGAAGTCGCTGTTCGCCGATTGCGACCCGGGAGCCGTCCCCGCCTTCGGCATGGCATGGGGCGTGGAGACCGTGGTCGACGAGGACATCGAGCGCTGCACCGAGGTCTATGTCGAGTGCGGAGACCATGAGCAGTTGCTGCGCATGACACGCATGCAATTCCACCAGCTCATGAACGGCGCGCGGCACGGGCACTTCTCGAAGCTGCCCATGCACTGATGCGCCGCGATTGACGCGGCGCGGTCCGATGGCGCCTTACGCTGTCGTGGCGTTCCCCGAAAGCATGTCCAGCAGGGTGCGCGCCACGACCTTCGTGGCCCGGCGGAGGTCTTCGAGCAGCAGGTGCTCGTCGGCGCGCTTGGCATTGCTCTCCAGGACCGTGCGCGGCCCGGCACCGTAGATGGCTGCCGGCACCCCTGCGGCGCCGTAGAGGCGCACGTCGGTGTAGAGGGGCGTTCCGGATGTGGGAATCGCCTCGCCGAACACGGCCTCGCCGTGGCGCTGCAGGGCCTGCACGAGCGGCGCGCTGCGTGCATCGGGCTTCCACGAGTCCGCGAGCAGCAGGCGGCGGATGTCGATCGTGATGCCCGGAAAGGCAGCCGCGGCCTCGGCAATGACGCGGCGGATCTCGGCTTCGACCTCGGCCGGGTTTTCCTCGGGGATCATGCGTCGGTCGAGCTTGAACACGACCTTGCCGGGCACGACGTTGGTGTTGGTGCCGCCTTCGATCCGACCGACGTTGAGATAGGGGTGCGTGATGCCTTCGATGCGCGAGCGCACGTCCTGGTACAGCCGGTTCTGCGCATACAGCGCCTGCAGGATGACGACCGCGCCCTGAAGCGCATCCACGCCCGTGTCGGGAATGGCCGCATGCGCCATCTTGCCGTGCACCGTGACCTCCATCTGCAGGCAGCCGTTGTGCGCGGTGACGACCTGGTAGCTGAAGCCCGCGGCGAGAAGGTAATCGGGCTTCGTCAGGCCCTGCGAGAGCAGCCAGCCCGGGCCGAGCTCGCCGCCGAACTCCTCGTCGTAGGTGAAATGCAGCTCCACGCCGCCGCGCAGCGACGCGCCCAGCGATTCGAGTGCGCGCGCGGCGAAGGTGTAGGTGGCGAAGTCGCTCTTGCTGACCGCCGATGCCCGTCCGAACAATCGCCCGTCGACGACTTCACCGCCATAGGGATCGTGCGTCCAGCCTTCTCCGGGCGGGACCACGTCGCCGTGCGCATTGAGCGCGATGGTGGGGCCCGGGCCGTAGCGCCGGCGCACGATGAGGTTGGTGATGGAGGCCAGTCCGCGCTCGCGCACGACCGCCTCGGGCACGACATGCGACTCGGCGTGCAGGCCGAAGTCTTCGAGGAGCTGCGCCGTGCGTTCGGCGTGCGGCGCGTTGTTGCCCGGAGGCGTGTCGGTGGGCACGCGCACCAGTTCCTGCAGGAAGCGGACTTCCTCGTCGAGGTGGGCGTCGATCCAGGCGTCGAGTCGTTCGTAGGGTGTGCTCATGGGGCGGTCGCGAGTTCGTCGAGCAGGGTCTGCATGGTCTGCACGGCCAGCTGCATGTCGTCGTTGGTGCTCGATTCGAGCGGGTTGTGGCTGATGCCGGCGTTCTCGCCGCGGACGAACAGCATCGCCTGCGGCAGGATCTCGTGGATCTTCATGGCGTCGTGCCCGGCGCCGCTGGGCATGCGGTGCACCGGCACGCCTTGCGCGGCGACGGCGTGCTCCCACCGCGCCTGCCAGGCCGGTGCGCTCTGCGCGGCGCTCGCGCGCACGGTTTCTTCCAGCACGTGGTGCACGCCGCGCCGTTCGCAGATCCGCTCGAGCTCGGCACGCACGTCGGCGATGCAGGCATCGCGCACCGCGTCGGTGGTGGCGCGGATGTCCAGGCTGAAGCGGCATCGTCCCGGCACGACATTGATCGAGCCGTCGGGCACCTGCAGCAGCCCCATCGTGCCCACGAGATGCGCCTCGGCGCCGGCGCGCCGCTCGAGGAAGAGGGCGAGCTCCGCAACGGCCGCGGCGGCGTCGCGGCGACGGTCCATCGGCGTGGTGCCCGCATGACTGGCCACGCCGATCACTTCGCCGAGGAAACGCACGCTGCCGTTGATCGACGTGACCACCCCGAGCGGCAGGTCGAGTTCATTGAGCACGGGGCCCTGCTCGATATGCACCTCGACGAAGGCGAGGTAGCGCGACGGGTCGCGCCGCAGCTTCGGGATGTCGTCGACGCAAAGTCCTGCACGACGCATGGCCTCGCGCATGGTCGTGCCGTCGGCGTCGGCCTGGTCGAGCCAGGCAGGATCGAAGTGGCCGGTCAGCGCGCCCGAGCCGAGGAACACGGCCTTGTAGCGCTGGCCTTCCTCCTCGGCGAAGCCCACGACCTCGATGCCGAAGGGCAGGCGGCGCCCGGCGCGCCGCAACTCGCGCACGCAGGCCATCGGCACGAGGATGCCCAGCCGTCCGTCGTACTTGCCGCCGTTTCGCACGGTGTCGTAGTGCGAGCCGGTGAGCAGGCGCGGGGCCTTGCCTTCGCCTCCATCCTGCCCGTGGTAGATGCCCACCACGTTCCCCACGGCGTCGATCTCCACGGCGTCGAATCCGCAGTCCTCGCGCATCCAGTGCGCGAGCCGCTGGGCGCAGGCACGATGCGCGTCCGTGAGGTAGGTGACGGTGAGCTGGCCGTGTTCGGCGAACCCCGGATCGCTGTGCTCGGCCAGGCGCTCGGCCCAGTCCCAGACCTGGTTGCCCAGCGCCAGCGACTGTTCGAATGCCTCGTCGAGCCGGATCTCGGCGATGCGGTGGATCTGGCGCAGGCACTCGGCCAGCTCGACGTCGGGATGGTTGTCGAGCCGCCGCGCGAAGGAGTCGATGATCTGCGAGCGCGTGAGCCCCGTGCCGCGCGGGCCGCGGACCGCGAGGATGAACGGCCAGCCGAAGCGTTCGTTGTAGCGCGCGTTGAGCGAGGTCAGCGTCGCGAACTCGTCGGGACTGCAATCGGTGAGTCCGGCGCGCCCCTGCTCGTGCGTCGATTCGGTGGTGAGCGTCTTGCTCACCATCGCCTTGCCGGCCAGTTCGGGGTGGGCGCGGATGAGCGCGAGCTGAGCGTCGCGGCCGCTGTCGCGGACGACCTCGACCAGGGCATGCTTGAGCTGCGGCAGGCTCGCAAAAGGGCGCCGCGGCAATGCGCGCTCGGCGATCCAGGGCGAATGTTCGTAGATCCCCTGCAGCATCGCGACGGCATCGGATGCTGGGGCGGCGTTGAGCTGGGCAAGCGTGGGCATGGCGGCGCTCCGGTGTGGCATGGACAGGCGATGTGTGGCGTGGTCGGTGGCGTGGTCGGTGACGTGCGCGGCGGGCGCCGCTAGCGCCATCCGAGGGGTTGCGCCGTCGCGTGCGTGCGGCGGCAAGTCGGGGCAGTGATGCTCTCGTCGTTCACCGCATCACTCCCAGGCGAACGCCGTCGCGGCGTCGAACGGATGCGTGGCCTGCCAATGGCGCGCGATGTCCAGGCGTCGGCACACCCAGACCTTGTCGTGCGACTGCACATGGTCGAGGAAACGCTGCAGCCCGCGCAACCTGCCCGGCCGTCCGAGCAGACGGCAGTGCATGCCCACGCTCAGCATCCGGGGCCGGTCCTGGCCGTTCGGATCGCCTTCGGCATAGAGCACGTCGAAACTGTCGCGAAGGTAGTCGAAGAAGTCCTCGCCGGTGGCGAAGCCCTGCGGCAGTGCGAAGCGCATGTCGTTGGTGTCGAGCGTGTAGGGCACCACCAGGTGCGGCACTCGAATGCCGTCGCTGCGGCGCACCTGCAGCCAGAAGGGCAGGTCGTCGCCGTAGTAGTCGCTGTCGTAGGCGAAGCCACCGAAATCGGCGACGAGGCGGCGCGTGTTCGGGCTGTCGCGGCCGGTGTACCAGCCGAGGGCTCGCGTGCCGGTGAGACTCTCGATGGCGGCCATGGCCTCGGCCATCTGCTCGCGCTCCTGGGCCGGTGGCATGTCCTGGTAGTGGATCCAGCGCAGGCCGTGGCAGGCAATCTCGTGGCCGAGTTCGACGAATGCGCGGGTGACGTCGGGGTGCCGCTGCAGCGCCATGGCGACCCCGAACACCGTCAGCGGCAGACCGCGCTGTTCGAATTCGCGCAGCAGTCGCCACACGCCCGCGCGGGAGCCGTACTCGTAGATCGACTCCATGCTCAGGTGCCGCGCCGGGTAGCTGGCCGGGTTGAACATTTCCGAGAGGAACTGCTCGCTGCCCGCATCGCCGTGCAGCACGCTGTTCTCGCCGCCTTCCTCGTAGTTGAGGACGAACTGCACGGCGATGCGCGCGCCGCCCGGCCAGCGGGCATGAGGCGGGACGCGGCCGTGGCCGACGAGGTCGCGCGGATAGCGGGCGGCGGAGGCCGCGGCGACGGTGGGCCGGGGAGAGCGTTGGTCTTGGGTCATGGGTAGGGCCGCAGTGCGGATGCGAGGTCGGGGGCGCGCGGGTCGAGGTGGAGGTTGCGCTCGACGTTGCGCAGGTGCTCTTCCATGAGCCGCTGCGCCGTGCGCGCGTCGTGGCGCTCCAGCGCGTCGACGATGGCGACGTGTTCGTCGAACGAATGCTCCGCCGAGTGCGCCGACTGGTACATCAGCGCGATCAGCGAGCAGCGCGAGAGAAGCTCTTCAAGCAGCTCGGCCAGCGTCTCGTTGCCTATCATGCGGGCGAGCACCGAATGAAAATCGCCCAGCAGGCGGGTGCGTCCGGAAACGTCGACGCGGTTCACCGAGCTGTGCTCCGCGGCGAGATGCTCGCGCAGCTCGGCCACCTGCGCCGGCGTGATGCTGGCGGCCAGGCGCCGGATCATGGCCGACTCGAGCATCTGGCGCACCTCGAACACCTGGCGCGCCTCCTCGACGCTCGGCTCGGCCACTCGCGCACCCCGCGCGGGCTCCAGGGTGACGAGCTTGTCGCGGCTGAGGCGGTTCAGGGCCTGGCGCACCAGCGTGCGCGAGACCTTGAAGATGTCGGCGATCTTCTGCTCGGCGAGCTTGGTGCCCGGCATCAGGCGCCGTTCGACGATGGCGGTGGTGATCGACTCCACGATGCGCTCCGTCGCCCCCGGGTCGGCGCCGTTCGCGCGCCTGCGCCGCGGCGAGGCGGTCTCGGCCGGAGCTTCGGATCGTGCGCGCGAAGGCGCGTTTCGGGCGGAGGGCATGAGATGGCACTTGTTTGCTTGCCAAAAGTGTATACACTTTCTCGGCAACTTCAAGTCGCGCCGACGAGCGCCTGCCGATCATGGGAAAACTCACCACGCATGTCCTGGACACGATGAATGGCTGCCCCGCCGCCGGCATGGCCGTGCGGCTGTACCGCCGCGATGGCGCGCGCGATGAACTGGTCGCCGATCTCAAGCTGAATGCCGACGGCCGCGCCGATGCACCGCTGCTCGACGGAGCCACCCTGCGCGCCGGCCGCTACCGCCTGGTCTTCGGCGTGGCGGCGTACTTTGCGGCGCGCGGTGTCGCGTTGCCCGAGCCGCCGTTCCTCGACGAGGTGCCGCTGGATTTCGGGCTCTCCGACACGGCCGCGCACTACCACGTCCCGCTGCTGGCCAGCCCGTGGGCGTACTCCACTTACCGGGGCAGCTGAACTCCGCGGCATTCCGCTGCGCGGTGCCCGTGCGGGCCCGGCGGGACCTGGGCACCGTCGAGGGGCGTCGTCCTCGCCCTGAGCGGGTGCGCTGCACGGCCTCGGGTTGATCCCGTCTGGCGAGCACGCTGCGGTGGCGCTGCATCGGCGCGCCGCGCATCCCTGTCGATGTGCGGGTCTGCCCTTGTCGCCCGTGCGCGAGGAGGCGGAAGATCGCACACGCCGAAAGCCGCTGGGCCGGCTTCTTGCATGGTTCTTCTCATGGAAAACCCTCCCTGCACGGCAGTCGATCGTATCCTAAACTGTATACAGTCGCAGCGGGCCGACAGCCGCCAAGTGCAGGCCGTCATCAGAGCCGCGACCATCGACTGCTCACAGCGCCCGCAGTGGTGAAGCAGGGCAATTCACTCATTGCTGTATCGATGGACGCATATCTCCTCGACTGGGCCAACCTTTTGCTGCGCTGGGCGCACGTGATCGTCGCGATCGCGTGGATCGGCTCCTCCTTCTACTTCGTCTTTCTCGACAACAGCCTCACGCCGCCCCAGGACGCCGACCTGAAGGCCAAGGGCGTCGACGGCGAGCTGTGGGCCGTCCACGGTGGCGGCTTCTATCACCCGCAGAAATACCTCGTGGCGCCCGGCCGCGTGCCCGAGAACCTGCACTGGTTCTACTGGGAGAGCTATTCGACCTGGCTCACCGGCTTCGGCTTGTTCACCGTGCTCTACCTGTGGCACGCCGGCACCTTCCTGATCGACAAGAGCGTTCACGAATGGTCCCCCATCGCCGCGGGGGCAGCGGCGATCGGATTTCTCGTGGTCTTCTGGCTCGTCTACGACCTGGTGTGCCGCGTATTCGGCAGCCGGCCCAAGGGCGATCGCATCGTGGGCGCGCTCGTGACGCTGACGGTCGTCGTGGCGGCATGGCTGGCCTGCCACTGGTTCGCCGGTCGCGCGGCCTTCCTGCTGGTGGGCGCGATGATGGCCACCGCGATGACGGCCAACGTGGCGCACTGGATCATTCCCGGGCAGCGCAAGGTGATCGCGCAGATGAAGGCCGGCCAACCGGTGGATCCGGTTCACGGCCAGCGCGGCAAGCAGCGCAGCGTGCACAACACTTACTTCACCCTGCCGGTGCTGATCGCGATGCTCAGCAACCACTACGGCTTTCTCTACGAGGCCCCGCACAACTGGCTGGTCCTGGTGCTGGTGATGGGCGCGGGCGCGCTGATCCGCCATGCCTTCGTCGCGCGCCACAAGGCGCTCGTGCAGGCCAGGCGAGTCCCGTGGGAATACGCAGGCGCGGGTTGCGTGCTGCTCATCGGCGTGGCCGTGATGGTGGCGCCGTCGGCCGACTCGGTGTCGGCATCGGCCGCAGCGCCCCATTTCGCGCAGGTGGAGCAGATCGTGAACCAGCGTTGCGTCATGTGCCACAACGCGCAGGTCTTCAACAAGAACGTGCAGCTCTACACGCCGTCCCTCATCGAGCAGCACGCCCAGCAGATCTATCAGCAGGCGGTGGTGCAGAAGACGATGCCGCTGAACAACGCGACGCAGATCACGCCCGCCGAGCGGGCCGTGCTCGGCCGCTGGTTCGAAGCCGGCGCGCCCAAGCAATGACCCCGGACTCAGGTCCGTACGCCACAAGGAGCCCCGTCCCCATGAGTGCACTTCCCGTACATCCGGTCGACGAGCGGCTGCCGGCGCCGCGGCTGGCTGCGCTCGGCCTGCAGCACGTGCTGGTGATGTATGCCGGCGCGATCGCCGTACCCTTGATCATCGGCCGCGCGCTGAAGCTCTCGCCCGAACACGTGGCCATGCTGATCTCGGCCGACCTGTTCTGCTGCGGGCTGGTCACGCTGATCCAGTCGCTGGGAATGGGCCGCCTCTTCGGCATCCGCATGCCCGTGATGATGGGCGTGACCTTCGCCGCCGTCGGCCCGATGGTGGCCATGGCCAATGCGCACGGCGGACCCGAGGGTGCGCGCGCCATCTTCGGCGCAATCATCGGCGCGGGCATCGTGTCGATGCTCATCGCTCCGCTGATCGGCCGCATGCTTCGCTACTTTCCGCCCGTGGTCACCGGCACCATCATCGCGGTGATCGGCATCACGCTGATGCGCGTGGGCGTGGGCTGGGCAATGGGCGGGCCGCCGCAATTCGCCCAGACGCCCGACGTGCCGGCACTGGCCCGGATGGTCGGGGCCGCGCAGGCGGCGGCGGCCAGCGGCGCGCCGCTCAAGCTGGCCGGCCCGCTGCCGATGATCGACAGCCCGAGCTACGGGGCGCTCGACAACATGGCCGTGGCGGCCTTCGTGCTGGTGGCGATCCTGCTCATCACCAAGTACGCGCGCGGCTTCGTCGCCAACATCTCCGTGCTGCTCGGCCTGATCCTCGGCTGCGTCGTGGCCGCCGTGATGGGCAAGATGAGCTTCGCCAAGGTCGGCGCCGCGCCGTGGCTCGACATCGTCACGCCCTTTGCGTTCGGTGCGCCCAGCTTCGACCTGGTGATGATCCTCACGATGGTGCTGGTGATGATCGTCGTGATGATCGAGTCGACCGGCATGTTCCTCGCGCTGTCGGACATCACCGGCCGGGCGCTGACGCCCAGGCAGCTGAGCGCGGGCCTGCGCACCGACGGGCTGGGCACGCTCATCGGCGGCATCTTCAACACCTTCCCGTACACCAGCTTCTCGCAGAACGTGGGTCTGGTCGGCGTGACCGGCGTGCGCAGCCGCTACGTGTGCGTGGCGGCCGGGCTGATCATGATCGTGCTCGGCCTGGTGCCCAAGATGGGCGCGCTGGTCGAGGCCGTGCCGACCTTCGTGCTCGGGGGTGCCGGCCTGGTGATGTTCGGCATGGTGGCCGCCACGGGCATTCGCATCCTCGCCGGCGTGGACTTCAAGGGCAATCGCCACAACCTCTACATCGTGGCCATCTCCATCGGCCTGGGCCTCATGCCGATGGTCGCGCCGCGCTGGATGCAGCAGATGCCCCACGCGCTGCATCCGCTGCTCGAGTCCGGGATCCTGCTCGCCTCGCTGGGTGCGGTGGCCCTCAACCTGTTCTTCAATGGCGCGCGTGGCCCTGCCGAGGAGGAGGCCGTGGCCGCGGCGCAGGCGCAGGGAGCGCATGTCTAGTGGAAGACGTGCTCTGCAGACCTGTTCGAGTTCTCCCGTGTCCCATTCAACACAACCACCCGAAAGGAAGAGGATGCATTCCAAGAAACAACTGCACCGCGTGATCGCGGGTGCCGCCCTGTTGGCGACAGCCGCGCTGGCGCAGGCGCAGTCCAACGTCACCGTCACGGGACTGCTCGACATGAGTGTGGGCTCGAGCAAGCCGCCCGGCGGCGACCGCATCACCAACGTCGACAGCGGCAACATGTCGACGAGCTGGTACGGATTCAACGGGAAGGAAGACCTGGGCGACGGCCTGACCGCCAGCTTCGCCTTCGAATCGTTCATGCGTCTCGATTCGGGCAGCGCGGGCCGCTTCAACGGCGACGCGCTCTGGGCGCGCAACGCGTACGTCGGCCTGGGCAGCAAGACGGTCGGCTCGCTGCGCATCGGTCGCAACACCACGCCGCTGTTCGTCTCGACGCTCCTGTTCAATCCGTTCGGCGATTCCTTCGGCTATTCGCCGAGCATCCGCCACTACTTCACCAGTGGCACGGTGGCGGGCGACACCGGCTGGAACGATTCGATCGAATACACGTCGCCGTCGTTCTCGGGCGCCACAGTCAATCTGCTCGGCGCGCTCGGCGAAGGGCACGGGGGACGCAACGTGGGCGGCAACGTGCTGTGGTTCGGAGGTCCCTTCGCCGCGACCTTCGCCTACGAAGACGTCAAGAAGGACGGCGCCACGCCCACCGACGACACCCGCACCTGGCAGCTCGGCGGGTCCTGGGACGCCACGGTGGCCAAGGTGTTCGGGCAGATCGGCAAGGTGGACAACCGCACGACGGGCAACAACTTCAAGCTCACGTCGATCGGCGCGAGCGTGCCCGCGGGCCCGGGCAGCGTCCTGGTCGACTGGGGCCATCTCAAGCCGGACACGGGCGCCAAGCGCGACACGATCAGCCTCGGCTACGACACCTTCCTGTCCAAGCGCACCGACGTGTACGCCGTGTTCATGAACGACAAGGTCGAAGGCCTGTCCACCGGCCAGAGCATGTCCCTGGGACTGCGGCACCGGTTCTGAGCCATGGGGGTTCCGCGGCGCGGCGCGGATCGACTCACGACGGCACGGACGGGTCCACCAGTCCGTGCCGCACCGCGTACAGGGTCAGGCAGGCCACGTCGTCGAGGCCGAGCCTGTCGAGAATCTGTTCGAGGTGCATGTTCACGCGTCCCGTGCTCAGGTCCAGCCGGAAGCCGATCTCCTTGCTGGCGTACCCGCTGGCGAGCAGCTCCACGATCTCCAGCTGCCGCGCGGTCAGGAGTTCGTGCGGCGGCGCGGCGGCGCTGCGGGCGTCGCGCCGCGGCGCTCGCGCGCCGAGATAGGGCAGGCCGTCCATCACGCAGCGCACCGCGCGGTCGAATTCGGTCGGGGAACTCTCCCTCGCAATGAATCCGCCGGCGCCCAGCCGCACGGCGCGCTGCATCAGCTCGGGCGTGTCGTGCATCGACACCACCAGCACCTTGGGCGGGTCCGGCAACGCCCGCAGGGCCTCCAGCATGCCCAGGCCGCTCATGCCGGACATCGCGATGCCGGTGACGACGAAGTCGGGCTGGCGCCGTTGCACTTTCTCCAGCAGTTCGCTGCCGCTGCCGGCCTCGTCGACGACCCGCAGATGCTCGACGGTCTCCAGCAACATGCGCAGTCCTGAACGCACCAGGTCGTGATCGTCGGCGAGGACGGTTCTGATCGGAGACATCGGGTACACCGCTTCAATCGAATCGCAGGCGCAGCATCGTGCCCACGCCGCGGCGACTTCGAACGGCGAACCGTCCATCGGCGAGCTCGGCGCGCTCGCGCATGCCGTGCAGGCCCAGGCTGCGGTCATCCACGTCCTTGCGCAGGGTCGGCGTGATGTCGAGGCCGCAGCCGTCGTCGCTCACGGTGACGATCAGGCGCCCGTCGCACGAGAAGCGGACCCGCACCTTCGCGTGGCGCGCACGGGCATGGCGAAGGACATTGAAGAAGGCTTGCTGCACGATGCGCAATGCGGCAACCCTCGAAGGCCGTTGGGGCCAGGGATCCGTACCGTGCGCGGTGACCTGCACGTTCACGCCGGCCGGTGTCAGCATCCGCTCCACCATGGCTTGCAGCGCAGGCACGAAGCCTCCGCCATCCAGTGCCGGTTCGCGCAGCTCCAGCGACAGGCGCCTGACCCGGGCCAGGGCCTGCTCGGTCAGCGCAAGCGCCTGAGCGCACGCCCGCCGTGCCCGCAGGGCATCTTCGGTGCGCGACAGGGCATGCAGATGGATCACCACGCCCGAGAGCAGGTGTGCGAGTTCGTCGTGCAATTCGCGCGACAGTGCCGCACGCTCTCGCTCCTGCGCATCGAACAGCCTCGCGCAGAGCTGGCGGTGGCGGGCATAAGCGTGTGCGAGCTGCCGGTCGGAGCGCTCGCGCTCGCGCTCGCGGGCATGCTGCTGGAGCACGCGCGCAGCGATCGCGGGCAATGTGGACAGCTTGTCCCTTGCCACGAAGTCGCTGACCCCGGCGCGAAACAGGCGCAGCAATGCGTCTTCGGGGATGTCTCGCGCGATGACGACGACCGGAGGGCGTGCCGGCGACCCCGCGGCGAGTTGCAGCGCGCGCATGGCGGTGACGCCCGGGCCGCGATTCGAGCACAGCACGAGGGCGGGCCAACGTGCCAGGCGCTCGTGCAGACCGGCCTCATCGGTCACGCGATACAGCTGCGCGCCCATGCGCGAGCGCGTCAGGATTTGCCGGATCGCCTCGAATTCGGCGTCTTCTTCTTCGATGCACACGATATCCAGCACAGCGTTCTCGGGTTGGAGCGACATCCTCGCGGCATGCCGTTGCCGGCACGCGACGTCACTCACCCAAGCGCAGCCTGCCAGCGTCGCATGACGAGCTGGCGTCGGCGGCGGCCCCCCCTGTGCCGCGTGACTTGCCGCGCGCCATGGAGCTCGCGCGGCAATCGAGGCCGAATGGGACCCGCGCCGCCGCGTCGTGTCAAGATAAACCCTTGTCTGCGCCGTCTCGGAGTTCGACGCGAAGTGCGCGCCGCAAGGAGCAGGAACGCCAATTGCTCGTCAGTCCCCTGCATTTTTTGCGCCTCACATGCAAGTCATTTCTCCCGATACGCAGGTCCTGGCCAGGCTCGACAGAGAGGGCTTGTTCCGGCGCGTCCTGCAGAGCATCCAGGACTACGCGATCTTCCTGCTGACGCCGGAGGGCGTCATCGCGACCTGGAATTCCGGTGCCCAACGCATCAAGGGTTACGCGCCCGACGAGGCGATCGGGCGCAATTTTTCCATGTTCTATCCGACGAGCGTGGCAGACAGCGGCTGGCCCGCCGAGGAACTGCGTCGCGCCTGCGAGCAGGGTCGCCTGGAAGACGAGGGCTGGCGAATCCGCAAGGACGGCTCGCGCTTCTGGGCCAATGTGGTGATCACCGCGCTGTTCGATTCGGGCGGCACGCTGCTCGGGTTCTGCAAGGTCACCCGGGACCTTACCGATCGCCGCCTGCAGGCCGAACGGCTTCGTGAAAGCGAGGAGAACCTTCGCCTGCTCGTCGAAGGCGTGAGAGGCCACGCCATCTTCGCCCTGTGCGCCAACGGGCAAGTCCGGTCCTGGAATGCCGGTGCCCAGCGCGTGCTCGGATACGCGCAGGACGACATCGTCGGTCACGATGCCGATGTGTTCTACACCGAGGAAGACTGCGCGGCCGGCCGCCCGCACGCGGACCTGCTGTGCGCCCAGCGCGCCGGCTTCGCCCAGTCCGAGGGCTGGCGCGTTCGGGCCGACGGGTCGCGGCTGTGGGTCGACACCACCGTGGCGGCGCTGAACGACGCGGATGGCCACGTGACCGGGTACGTGCAGATCATGCGCGACCTGAGCGAGCAGCTTCGCGTGCAGGAACTGGAGACCGAGGGCCGTCGCATCCAGGAGTTCATCGCGATGCTGTCGCATGAATTGCGCAATCCGCTCGCGCCCATCGCCAATGCGGTGCGGGTGCTCGAACAGTCCGGCCAAGGCCGGGACGTGGCCTGGAGCGCCGACCTCATCGGGCGCCAGCTCTCGCACCTGACGCGGCTGGTCGACGACCTGCTCGACGTGAGCCGCATCACCGGCCGCAAGATCCGCCTGCAGCGGGCGCCGCTCGAGCTGAACACGCTCGTCCAGCTCTCGCTGGACAGCGTTCGCACGCAGATCGATGCAGGCGAGCACCAGCTCCAGGTGCAGCCGGCATTGCAGCCGATCTTCGTGCTCGGCGACGCGACGCGCCTCACGCAGGTCGTGACCAACCTCCTGTCGAACGCCGCGAAGTACACGCCGCGCGGTGGCTCGATCCAGGTCGTGCTCGAGCGCAATCGCAAGGTGGCGACCCTGCAGGTCACCGACAACGGCATCGGCATGAGCATGGCGCTCATGCGGCGCGCGTTCGACCCCTTCGTGCAGGGGCATCGCGGCCTGGAGCGGGCCGAAGGCGGCCTGGGCATCGGGCTCACGCTGGTCAAGAGCATCGTCGAGATGCATGGCGGCACGGTGGCCGTGGCCAGCGCCGGGCCGAACCAGGGCACGACCTTCACGGTGTCGTTGCCGCTGTCCTCGATGGTCGCGCCTGCCGAGGCCCCCGAGCAGGGGCGCGCGGCCGAAGGGAAGCGAGAGAAGGTCCTTCTGGTCGACGACAACGTGGACGCGGCCGAGAGCCTGGCGATGCTGCTGCGCATGGCCGGCCACGAGGTCGTGCTCGCCCACGACGGGCCGAACGCACTGGCGCTCGCCCAGTCCGAGCGCCCAGGCGTCATGCTGCTCGACCTCGGCCTGCCGGGAATGGACGGGTTCCAGGTCGCGCAACGTCTTCGCCAGGCGGGGCTCATGCCGCCGCTGCGCCTGATCGCGCTCACCGGCTACGGGCAGACGGCCGACCGCAAGGCGACGGCCGAGGCGGGCTTCCAGGCCCATCTGGTCAAGCCGGTGGATTTCGATGAACTGGCGCGCCTGATCGCCTGAACACGATTGCTGCGCGACGATGGCCATGTCGACGCTTCGCACCACGTGCTGCATCGCCGGAGGCGGACCGGCGGGCATGATGCTCGGCTACCTGCTCGCGCGCGCCGGCGTGGACGTGACCGTGCTCGAGAAGCACGCGGACTTCCTGCGCGATTTCCGCGGCGACACGATCCACCCGTCGACACTGGAAGTCATGCACGAGCTCGGCCTGCTCGATGCGTTCCTCGCGCGCCGGCACCAGGAAGTGCGCGAGCTCGTCGGACAAGTCGGTGACGATCGAGTCCACCTGGCCGACTTCACGCACCTGCCCACCCACTGCCGGTTCCTCGCGTTCATGCCTCAGTGGGACTTCCTCGATTTCCTGTCGCGCCGTGCGCGCGGCTTTCCCGGCTTTCGCCTGCTGATGCAGGCCGAGGCCCAGGCGCTCTTGCATGAGGGCGACCGCGTCGTCGGCCTGCAGGCCAGCACCTGCGACGGGCCGCTGCAGTTGCGCGCCGACGTGGTCGTCGGCGCCGACGGTCGACATTCCACCGTGCGCCGCGAGGCCGGGCTGGCCGTGCGCGACCTTGGCGCCCCGATGGACGTGCTTTGGCTGCGCCTGCCACGCGAGCGCGACGACCCCGGCGAGGCGTTCGGGCACATCGAGGCCGGACGCATGATGGTGATGATCGACCGCGGCAGCTACTGGCAGTGCGCGCTGGTCATCGCCAAGGGCAGCGCGCAGGCCGTGCGCGCGCGTGGTCTGGCCTCGCTGCAGGACACGCTGCTGCGGATGTCGCCATGGCTCGGCATCGAGCGCGTGCGCACGCTGTCGAGCTGGGACGACGTGAAGCTGCTCAGCGTGCACGTGGACCGGTTGCAGGAATGGAGCCGCCCGGGCCTGCTGTGCATCGGCGACGCGGCCCATGCGATGTCGCCGGTCGGCGGTGTGGGCATCAACCTGGCGGTGCAGGATGCGGTCGCGACGGCCAACCTGCTGGCCGGTCCATTGCGGGCGGGGCGCGCCGACGCGAAGGCGCTGCGCCGCGTGCAGGCACGCCGCGAATGGCCGGCGCGGGCCACGCAATGGCTGCAACTGGCCGTGCAGCGGCGCGTCATCGGCCCGGTGCTGAGCGAATCGCACCGGCCTGAGCTGCCGGCTGCGATGAAGCTGTTCAACCGCTGGCCCTGGCTGCGGCGGATCCCGGCGCGGCTGATCGGGGTGGGCGTGCGCCCCGAGCACGTGCGGGCCCTTCCCCACTGAAGCGGCCCGCCGTTCGCACCGCGCAGGGCGACGAGGTCGTGTTCAGCTGCCCGCACTGCCATGGGCCGTGCGATCTACCATCGCAGCTTTCCCATCCCCACACCTTTTGACTGACCTGACGCCATGAACTACCCCAATACCCAGCTCTTCATCGATGGTCAATGGCGCGACGCCGCGGACGGCCGCACGCTGGCGGTGTTCAACCCGGCCACCGGCAAGGAGATCGGCCGCGTGGCGCACGCCGGCCGTGCCGACCTCGATGCGGCGCTCGAGGCCGCGCAGAAGGGCTTCGAGACCTGGCGCGACACGACGCCGGCCGCGCGCAGCAAGGTCATGCGTCAGGCCGCGGCCTATGTGCGCGAGCGCGCCGCCGACGTCGCCCAGCTGCTCACGCAGGAGCAGGGCAAGCCGCTCGCCGAAGCCAAGGGCGAGGTCCTGGCCGCGGCCGACATCATCGAGTGGTTCGCCGAGGAAGGCTTTCGCGTCTACGGCCGGATCGTGCCTTCCCGCGGCAGCCTGGCGCTGCGCCAGATGGTGCTCAAGGACCCGGTCGGCCCGGTGGCCGCGTTCACGCCGTGGAACTTCCCGATCAACCAGGTGGTGCGCAAGGTCGGCGCGGCGCTGGCTGCGGGCTGCTCGATGCTGGTGAAGGCCGCCGAGGAGACGCCCGCCGCGCCGGCGGCGCTGATCCGCGCATTCGCCGACGCCGGTCTGCCGCCCGGGGTGCTCGGCCTCGTCTACGGCAACCCGGCCGAGATCTCGAGCTACCTGATCCCGCACCCGGTGATCCGCAAGATCACGTTCACCGGCTCGACGCCGGTGGGCAAGCAACTGGCCGCGCTGGCTGGGCAGCACATGAAGCGCGTGACGATGGAACTGGGCGGCCACGCCCCCGTGATCGTGGCCGAAGACGCGGACATCGCGCTGGCGGTGAAGGCGGCCGGCGGTGCGAAGTTCCGCAATGCCGGGCAGGTGTGCATCTCGCCGACGCGGTTCCTGGTGCACAAGAGCGTCGCGCAGGAATTCGCCACTGCGTTGACGCGGCATGCGCAGACGCTGAAGGTCGGCGACGGCCTGGCCGACGGCACGCAGATGGGTCCGCTGGCCAATCCGCGCCGGCTGACGGCCATGGCCGAGTTCACGAAGGACGCGGTGGAGCGCGGCGCCACCGTGCTGGCCGGCGGCGAGCGCATCGGACAGGCGGGCAATTTCTGGCAGCCCACGATCCTGTCGGACGTGCCCACGAGCGCGAAGGTCTTCAACGACGAGCCGTTCGGGCCCATGGCCGCCATCCGCAGCTTCGAGACGCTCGACGATGCGATCGCGGAGGCCAACCGGCTGCCATACGGCCTGGCCGGGTACGCGTTCACGCGGTCCTTGAAGAATGCCGACCTGCTGGCGCGGCGAGTGGAAGTGGGCATGCTCTGGATCAACATGCCGGCCATGCCGTCGGCGGAGATGCCGTTCGGCGGCGTCAAGGAGTCCGGCTACGGCTCCGAAGGCGGCCCGGAGGCGCTCGAGGCCTACCTCAACGTGAGGTCGGTCGCGGTGATGAACACCTGAGCCGTGGCGGCCGGCGCGCGTGCGCCGGCCTTTCAAGATTCCCTGCGCCGGGCGCGAACCCGCCTGCATGCAGCAGGCTCGCCCGCCCGCAGATCACCGGAACGTCGCCACCAGATGCCGGGCGATCTCGCCCGGCGTCATCGGCCCTTCCGGCCGGTACCAGACCAGCGTCCAGTTCATGGCGCCCAGCAACTGCAGCCGCAGCAGCCGCCGGTCCAGGCCGCTGCGCAGCGGCAAGGCGTCGATGAGGGAGGCCAGCAGCCGTTCGTACTCGTCGCGCGCGGCCTGCACGGACGCCGAGATCGGACCGTCGCGGCGGCCCACCAGCCCCAGCCCGGTGACCCTGGCGATGGGGTCGCCGCCGAGCATCTCGCCCAGATGGGTACTGCATGCGCGGTACAGGGCGTCCCATGGGTCGCTCGCACCTGCCACGGCGTCTTCGACCTTGCGATGCATCCGGCGGTAGCCCTCGCACTGGACGGCTTCGAACAGCGCGTCCTTGGAGGCGAAGTGGTGGTACACGGACCCGGCCAGCAGACCCGCGGCATCGCCGATCTGGCGCAAGGTGGCACCTCGGTAGCCGTGCTCCGAAAACACCGTGGCGGCGGCGCGCAGCACCTAGTCTCGCCGGCTGGCGGCTTGCTCGTCGACCGAAGCGGGCTTCGATGGAACAGGTTCCGAAGGTCTTGCCTTGCGCATGGGGTGAGTCTTCGAGGGTTGTGGCAGCACGCTGGCATCCGATGCGTCCGCGGGTTAACCCCATTCGCGTGCCGATGCCGCAGTGACTACATTGAACCAAACAAATGTTTGGTTTTCATTTTTTCACAGCGAGCATCATGATCCAACTCCCGTCACGTGGCCACATTTATCCATGGCTCGGTTCGGCCGCCGCCCTTGCCGTCGGCCTGGGTGGATGCGCATCGGCGCCGCCCCACCACGCGGTGGCGGCTGCACACCCGGGCACGATCACCGCGTGCGAGGCCCTCGCATCGACTTTTTCCTTCGCCGGCACCCGCATTGCCTCGGCGAGCACGCAGCCTGCGGCCGCCTTGTCCGTCGGAGGCCAGCCCGTCGGCGAGCATTGCCTCGTCAAGGGCGCGATGAACGAGCGCATCGGCGTGGGCGGCGTGCCTTACGCGATCGGCTTCGAGATGCGCCTGCCGCGGGAATGGAACGGCCGATTCTGGTACCAGGCCAACGGCGGCATCGACGGCTCGGTCGTGCCCGCCACAGGAGCGCTCGGCGGAGGCCCGGTGACCTCTGCCTTGAGCCAGGGTTTCGCGGTGATCAGTTCGGACGCGGGCCATGAAAACAGGCTCACCCACGGTCCGCTGTTCGGCCTCGATCCGCAGGCCCGCCTCGACTACGGCTACATGGCCGTGGGCACGCTCACGCCGATGGCCAAGGCGCTGATCGAACGCGCCTACGGGCGCGGGCCCGACACCTCCTACATCGGGGGCTGCTCCAACGGGGGCCGGCACACCCTGGTGGCCGCCACCCGCTATCCGGACCAGTTCGACGGCTACCTCGCCGGATCGCCGGGTTACCGGCTGCCGCTGGCGGCGATCGCGAACATCTTCGGCGCCCAGCAGTACAAGCTCGTCGCCACCGACCCGAAAGACCTGTCGACGGCCTTCACCCTGCCGGAGCGCCAGACCGTCGTGGACGCGGTGCTCTCGAAGTGCGATGCGCTCGACGGCGTGCGCGACGGACTCATCCAGGACACGCAGGCGTGTGCGGCGGCATTCGACTTCCAGCGCGATGTGCCCACGTGCACCGGCGCGCGCGACGGCCATTGTCTGAGCGCGGCCCAGAAGTCGGCCATCGGCAAGATCTTCACCGGCGCGACCACCGGCGATGGCACGCACTTCTATGCCAGCTTTCCGGTGGATGCGGGCATCGCCACCGACAACATCGCGAACTGGGAGTTCTCGGCGCCGCTGAAGCTCGACTCGGGTGCGGTGGGCTTCATCTTCGGCGTGCCGCCCAAGGACCCCAAGGGCTTCGACGGCCCCGACTTCGCCCTGAACGGCGACATCGATGCCATGCTCGCCTCGGTGCATGCGACCGGCGGACCCTTCACGCAGTCGGCCATGCAGTTCATGACGCCCCCGGACGACGGCAACCTCGACAAGCTGCGCTCGCATGGCGGCAAGGTTCTTGTCTACCACGGCGTGAGCGACCCGATCTTCTCCGTCAACGACACCGAGGCGTGGTATCGCCGCGTCGAGCAGCACAGCGGCACGGGCACCGGCGAGTTCGCGCGCTTCTTCAAGGTGCCCGGCATGGACCATTGCCGCGATGGCGCGGCCACTGACCAGTTCGACGCGATCTCGGCGCTGGTGCGCTGGGTCGAGCAAGGGCAGGCGCCCGATCGCATCACGGCCAAGGCGCGAGGCGCGGGCAATCCGGGCGGCGTGAACAGCGACCTGCCTGCCAATTGGTCTCCGACGCGCACACGCCCGCTGTGCCCCTATCCGAAGGTGGCCCGCTACCAGGGCGGAAACGTCGAGGATGCGGCCAGCTTTCAGTGTCGATAGGGTGCGGAGACGAGCGGCCGACCGCGCCAAACGATGCCACGCTTGACCCGGCCGTGGACCCGTGCGCGCATCAGCCAAGCTCGATGAGCATCGGCTGATGGTCTGACGCGTCGGTCCGGTCGTCGACCCGGATGTCGCGCACCCGCGGGGCGAGATCCGCGCTCACGCAGATGAAATCGAAGGTGAAGGCGGGCCCGGGCCACTGCACCTTGTCGAACAGGCCGATGGTGGGCGGATGCGGCTGCCCGGGATGGAGCAGTTCCCAGGCATCGACGTACGGCGGCGTGGAATCGTCGAAGTCCGCGAGCAGCCGCGCATGCTCGGGCGCGTCCGGCCGGAAATTGAAGTCGCCGGTGAGGATGGCCGGCGCGGCGCGCGGCACGGGCTCGAAGGGACCGTCCGACGCCGTGCCGGCGCGACGCGCGCGCGCGTGCGCCACGGCCTCGCGGTGCAGCTCGCGCAGGCGGTCGATCTGCGCCTCGCGCTGCCGCCTGGAGTAGTACTCGAGATGCGTCGTCGTCACGCGAAGCGGCCCGAGCGCCGTGTCGAGCGTGGTCTCCACCGCCACGCGCTGCATGCTCTGGACGTCGTCCTCGGCCGGCCATGGCAGCAGATGGCGCAGCGCCTGGCGCACCGGCAGCCGCGAGCACACCATGTTCCCGAAGCGCCGACGCTCGCCGCCCGGGGCCGAGCGTGTCCACGCCCACGCCGGCGATGCATGTGTAGCCGGGCAGCAGGGCGGGCAGCCGCTCGAACTCGTCGAGCCCGTCGTTGGCGGGCAGCGCGGGAAACGCGGCGGTCACTTCCTGCAGGCACAGCACGTCGAAGTCGGCAAGGCGCCGCGCGTGTGCCAGCATGCGTTCGAGATCGACGCGGCCGTCTGCACCGCGGCCCCATTGGATGTTCCAGGTGATGAGCTTCATGGGCGCTGAGGTTGACGCCGGAAAATGTCCGTGGGCCTATTGGACGCTGGCAGACGCTGCCGGCCGCTGGCCGGCGCCCATGCCCCCGGCGCGAAGTCGGCCTTCGCCGCCGCATGCACTGTGCGCGTTTCAGGCGACGACGAGCCGCGCGCGGCCGGCCGCCTTGGCCCGGTACAGGCCCGCGCCATCGCAAAGGCGACATGGGTGCATGGAGCCATCCGCAGGGCGCGCCGCGCCTGCGATGCCTTGTGTTCAAGAGCGGCCGGGGCGACATCTTCGCGGCAGGGCGGTGCGTGCCGGGTTGCGCCGCGGCGCCAGCTTGTTAACCTGCGCTGTGCAATTCCCGAAGGGCGTTCCAATGAAGAAAGGGATGGCGGTCCTGCTCGTTGGCCTGGCGATGCTGGTGTGGTCGGCGCGGGCCGACGAGCCGGCCAAGGTGTCCCCTGTGGCACCACCGGCCGCGCAAGGGCACGTGCGGCTGCGCGTGGCCATCAGCGAGGTGCCGCCGTTCGTGATCCGGGAACCCGACGGGGGCTTTCGCGGCATCAGCATCGACCTGTGGACCCGCATCGCCAATGCGCTCGGCTACGAGTTCGAGTTCGTGCCGATGCAGTTCAAGGACGTGCTGCCGAGCCTGCAGGCCGGCAAGGTGGACGTGGCCGTCGGCGCACTCACGATGACGGCCGATCGCGAAGCGCGCATCGACTTCACGCACCCGTTCTACCAGACCGGCCTGGCGATCGGCATTCCGCACGAAGGAAGCGGCGGTGGCTGGGCGGTCGTGAAGCGCCTCTTCTCGTGGCAGTTCGCGAGCGTGGTGCTCGGCCTCGCTGCGCTGCTGTTCGTGGTCGGCGCGGTGCTGTGGACGTTCGAGCGGCATCGAAACGAGGCGCAGTTCGGGGGCACGCCGGCGCAAGGCCTGGGACAGAGCTTCTGGTGGGCGGCGGTGACGATGACCACGGTCGGCTACGGCGACAAGGCCCCCGTCACGCTCGGCGGACGGCTGATCGCCATCGTCTGGATGTTCGCCGCGTTGATCATGGTGTCGGGCTTCACGGCCGCGGTCACGAGCGCGCTGACCGTGGGCACCCTGCAAGGCGACATCTCCGGTCCTCAGGACCTGCTGCGCGCCCACGTGGCCACGGTCTCCGGCACCGTCAGCGCGCGCTACCTCGAGAACGAGCACATTCGAAGCACGGCCTTCCCCGATGCGACCAGCGCCATGCGCGCGGTGCAGAACGGCGAGGCCGATGCCGTGGTGTACGACCAGCCGATCCTGCAATACCGCAACGGCGAACTCGGCCATGGCGGCCTGCGCCTGCTGCCGGGCACCTTCGACAACCAGTCCTACGCGTTCGCCGTCGGAAGCGGCAGCCCCTTGCGCGAGCCGATCGACCGCACGATCTTGCTCATCGTCAACGGCAGCGACTGGCCCACCCTGAAGCGAAAGTACCTCGGCCCCACGCCGCGTTAGGGCGAAGGCGAGAGGCTCGCCTTGCGGCCATGCTCAAGGCATGATCTGCGCGCGGATCTCGCCGCCCTTGTGCTCGGGGCTGTGCACGTTCACGTAGAGGTGGCCTTCCTTGTAGGCGGTCATCTGGGGCTCGTTCAGTTTGGCGCCCGCCGGGACCACCCAGGAACTGTCGCCCGACTTCGTCAGCGGCACGATGACCGGGCCATTCTGGCCTGCGGGCCCCATGTGGATGTGCGCCGCCACGCCGTTGATGCCGGTGGTGTCGATCTTGCCGCTGACAGCGCCGTCGGCGGCGACCATGATCATGCCGCTGCCTGTGGCCGCCGTCTGGACTGGCGGCACCTCCTGCGCTCCCGTGAGCGAGAGTTGCATGGTGTGCATGCCCATGTCCTTGCTGGTCGCCGCGCTTTCCATGCTGGAGCAGGCGGCCAGCGACAGGGCGGCGAGCGCCACGAGCGCGGAACCGAAACGCATCGTCAATTTCATCGAAATACCTCGTTGTGTTGTTCATCGGTCGGCCCCTGCACGCAGATGGCGGGCCGCGCCCGGCAACTTGCCGGGGGCCGCATCATGCGCTCAACCCGCAACTCGTGCCACAACGCCCTGCAGTCAGTGCGCCTTCGGGCGCAGCGAAGGCGGGTTCAGCGCGAGGCCGGCTGCGCCGCGGCTTGCGCTGCCTGAAGCATCTGGGCGACGACAGCGACGGCGATGATTTCGGGTTGCTTGCCGCTGATGCCCGGCACGCCGATGGGGCAGGTCATGCGGGCGATGGCGGCCTCGGGGATGCCACGCTGCTCGAAGCGATGGATGAAGCGCTGGCGCTTGGTCTTCGAGCCGATCAGGCCGAGGAAGCTGAAATCGCCACGCTCGAGGATCGCCTGCGTGATGCGCAGGTCGAGGTCGTGGTTGTGCGTGAGCACGAGGAAGAAATCACCCGGCGCGGCGTGACGGACCTCGTCCTCGACGGCGTCCACGCATTGCTTTCGGACGTGCGACGGCCACGGCTGCCCGGGTACCAGCTCGGGCGGGAATTCTTCGTCGCGCTCGTCGATCCAGTCCACCTGCGCGTCGAGCGTGGCGAGCAGGCGCGCGATGGCGCGTCCCACATGGCCTGCGCCGTACAGCTGCAGCCGGAACAGCGCAGGCGGATCGGGCCAGCGCGCGATCGCCTGCGCATTCAGCGGATCGAAGCGCAAGGTGAGGGCGCCGCCGCAGCACTGCCCGAGCGAGGGCCCGAGCGCGAATCGCTCGCGATGCGATGCATGGCTGCCATGGCGAAGCAGCTCGCGCGCCATCTGCATCGCCTTGAGCTCCAGATGGCCGCCGCCGATCGTGCCGGCCGCATGTGCGGCGCCGACCACCATGCGGGTGCCCTCTTCGCGCGGGACGGAGCCCTGCGCCTCGTCCACGCACACGACGATGGCGGGCTCGCCGTCGTCCAGCCAGCGCTGCGCGGTGCGCCGTGCATCGAGATCCATGTCAGGTTCGCGTGCGTCGCGCGGACGCCGTTCGGCGGTGTACCCCGGCAAGTACCGGGCGTTGCCAAGACCTCACGACTGCACCGCGGCAATGGCATCGAGAACCGCCTCCGGCGTGGCCGGCACGCGCAGCGGCGGCGTGGCGCGATGCCCGGCCACCGACGACACCGCATCGCGGATCGCGAAGAACACCGAGAACGGCAGGAGCAGCGGCGGCTCCCCGACCGCCTTGCTTCGATGGATGCTGTCTTCGACGTTCTCGTTTTCATACAGCCGCACGTCGAACACGGGCGGGCAGTCGTTGGCCGTGGGGATCTTGTAGGTGCTCGGCGCGTGCGTGGTGAGCAGGCCGGTCTTCGGATGCCAGACCAGCTCCTCCATCGTCATCCAGCCCATGCCCTGGATGAACGCGCCTTCCACCTGGCCGATGTCCAGTGCCGGATTCAGCGAGCGACCGACATCGTGCAGCACATCCACGCGCAGCACGCGGTTCTCGCCGGTCAGGGTGTCCACCACGACCTCGCTGACGGCCGCGCCGTAGGCGAAGTAGTAGAACGGCCGGCCTTGCATGGCAGCACCGTCCCAGTGCAGGCCCGGCGTGGCGTAGAAGCCGTCGGCCCACAACTGCACGCGCGCCTCGTAGGCATGCCGCACCAGATCGCCGAAGGGCAGCGAGCGGCCGCGCGCATGCACCGCATCGTCGGCGAATTCCACGCCGTCGGGCGTGGCGCCCAACTGCTGCGCCGCCACCTCGGCCAGCCGCAGGCGGATCTTGCGGGCGGCGTCCTGTGCCGCCTTGCCATTCAGGTCGGCACCCGACGAGGCCGCGGTGGCCGATGTGTTGGCCACCTTGTGGGTGTCGGTCGCCGTCACGCGCACCCGTGCGAGCGGCACGCCCAGCTCGTGCGCCACCACCTGCGCCACCTTGGTGTGCAGGCCCTGGCCCATCTCGGTGCCGCCGTGGTTCACGAGGATGGAACCGTCGGTGTAGACATGCACCAGCGCGCCCGCCTGGTTCAGGTGCTTGAGGTTGAAGGAGATGCCGAACTTCACCGGCGTGAGCGCCATGCCGCGCTTGAGCACGGGGCTGCCGGCATTGAAGGCGTCGATGGCCGCGCGGCGCGCGCGGTAGTCGCTGCGCATCTCGAGTTCGGCGACGAGGTCGTGGATCACGTTGTCCGTCACCTGCTGGCCGTACGGCGTGGTGCAGCGGGTCGAGGTGCCATAGAAGTTGACGCGCCGAACATCGAGCGAATCACGGCCGAGCCGGCGTGCGATGTCGTCGACGATCGCCTCGATCACGATCGCCCCCTGCGGCCCGCCGAAGCCGCGGAACGCAGTGTTGCTCTGGGTGTTCGTGCGCGCCGAATAGCCGTGCAGCGACACGTCGGGCAGCCAGTACGCGTTGTCGGCGTGGCACAGCGCGCGCGTCATGACCGGACCGGACAGATCGGCCGAATGCCCGGCATTCGAGACCAGCGTCATCTCGACGCCGAGGATGCGGCCCTCGTCGTCATGACCGACCTCGTATTCGCAATGGAAGCCGTGGCGGCGGCCGGTGATGAGGAAGTCGTCGTCGCGATCGACGCGCAGCTTCACCGGACGGTTCAGGCGCTGCGCCGCCGCCGCCGCGACGCAGGCGAACAATGCCGACTGCGACTCCTTGCCGCCGAAGCCACCGCCCATGCGGCGGCATTCCACGCGCACGTGGTGCGACTGCAGGCCCAGCGCGTGCGCGACCAGATGCTGCATCTCGCTGGGATGCTGGGTGGAGCAGTGCACGAGCATGCCGCGGTCCTCGCCCGGCACGGCATAGCTGATCTGGCCTTCCAGGTAGAACTGCTCCTGGCCGCCGACCTCGAGCGTGCCCGTGAGTCGATGCGGCGCCGCGTCGATGGCGGCGCGCGAGCCGCCATCGCGCGTCGAGCGCGACATGTGCATCGGCGGCAGCACGTACTGCTCCTTGGCATGCGCCTCCTGCGCGGTGAAGACCGGCGGCAGCGGCTCGAAGGCGATCACCTCCCGTGCCAGCGCGGCCGCACGCCTGGCGGCATCGCGCGTGGTGGCGATGACCGCGAACACCGGCTGGCCGACATAGCGCAGTTCGCCGTCGGCGAGGATGGGGTCGTCGTGCAGGATGGAGCCGCAATCGTTGACGCCGGGAATGTCTTGGGCGGCGAGCACGGCGACCACGCCGGGCAGGGCGCGTACGCGCTCCAGCGAGAGTGCGGTCAAGCGTCCGTGGGCGACCGGCGACAGCCCGAGCGCTGCGTGCAGGGTGCCCGCGACTTCGGGGATGTCGTCCACGTAGGTCGCTTCGCCGGCGACATGGAGGTGCGCGGACTCGTGGGCCGTGGGGCGGCCGATGACGACGTCAGGGGCCAGGAGAGGAAGGTCGGTGGGCTTGTTCATGGCAGTGGGCGCTGGGCTGCGGTGGCGGCGACGATGAAACGGCGGCACGCGGAGGGCGGCATCGGCGGGTTCGCCGAGGCGCGCGTGCCGCGCCGGTGGCAGGTGCAGTGGAACGGGCACATGTAGCTTCGGCCTCTCAGTTCAGCTTTCCATGGCGCCGAGCGGCACCCCGGCGGCATGAACCGACGCATCAAGCGGCCGCCGCGGATCCGGCTTGGCCGGTCCGCTGGGGGCGCCCCCTGGAGGGGGAGCGCCGAAGGCGCTACGGGGGTGGTTCATCTCAGGCTGCGCGGCTCCACACGCTGAGCGATGCCTCGCCGAGGGCATCGTCCGCGCGTGTTTCGAGCCAGAAGCGCTGCAACAGGTTCTGCGCCACGCGCATGCGATAGGCCGCGCTCGCGCGCATGTCGGTGAGGGGAGTGAAGTCTTCGGCGAGCGCTGCCTGGGCGGCCTCGACGGCGTCCTGCGACCACCGATGTCCGAGCAGTGCGCCTTCGGCGCGGGCGGCACGCTTGACCACGGCGGCCATGCCGCCGAATGCAAGACGCAGGTCGCGGACCATGCCGCCGTCGGTCTCCATCGCGAACACGGCGCAGACCGCCGAGATGTCGCTGTCGAAGCGCTTGCTGACCTTGTAGGCACGCAGCGTGCGCTCGAAGGCCCGAAGCGGCACGATGATCGCCTGGACGAATTCGCCCGGCTCGAGACGATTCTTCATGTAGTCCACGTAGAACTCGTCGAGCGCCATCCGCCGCACGCGTTCGCCGCGGCGCAGCACGAGCTCGGCATCGAGGGCGATCAGCACCGGGGCGCCGTCGCCGATGGGCGAGCCGTTCGCGACGTTGCCGCCGAGCGTGCCGGCGTGCCGGATGGGGGGCGAGGCGAAGCGCAGCCACACCTCGGTCAGTGCGGGCGCGCGCTCGGCCAATGCCCGCCAGGCGGCTTCCAGGGATACGCCCGCGCCGATGACGAGCTCGCCGTCGACCGTCTCGATGCGCTTGAGTTCGTCGACATCGCCGACGTAGATCACGTCGCCCAGCGCACGGAACTGCTTGTTCACCCACACGCCGACGTCCGTGCCGCCGGCCAGCAGCCGCGCGTCGGGCTTCGATTCGTACAGTGCCGCGAGCGAATCGAGCGTGGCCGGCGCGTGGAAGCTGCCCGATGCGGCCGCATGCCGACGATCCTCGTGGGCGATTTCCTGCAGCGCGCGCACCACCGGTGCCGTGTCGAGCGACTGCCTGGGCAGTTCGAACATGCGCTCGCCGGCATCGAGGATGGGTCGGTAGCCGGTGCAGCGGCACAGGTTGCCCGACAGCTCGTCGGCCAGCTGCTGACGACCCGGACGTGCACCGGCATCGGCCTGCTGCTCGTAGACGGACCACAAGGACATGACGAAGCCGGGCGTGCAGAACCCGCACTGCGACCCATGGCATTCGACCATGGCTTGCTGGACCGGATGCAGCGCGGTGCCCGTGCACGGCTTGACATCCTCCACGGTGAACAGCGCCTTGCCGTGCAGCGTGGGCAGGAACTGCATGCAGGCGTTGACGGTCTTCAGGACCAGGCCGCGCACCGGCGGCGCGTCGCCGTCGCCGTGCTCGGGCAACTCGCCGACGACGACGGTGCAGGCCCCGCAGTCGCCTTCGTTGCACCCTTCCTTGGTGCCGGTGCAGCGGGCGTCCTCGCGCAGCCATTCGAGCACGCTGCGGGTGGGTTCGGCGGTGTCGATCGAGACGATCTGGCCGCGGTGGAAGAAGCGGATCGGCTGGGTGGAGTTCATCGCCTGGGGTGTGCCGTTGATAGGTCGGGATATACCCGAACAGTACCGCGTCGAGCCGTGCTGTGTATACGATCTCCTGCATAACTTCTATGGCGGACGGCATATGACGCAGCGTGCGGATTTCGACAAGATCGAGCTCTCCCTGGTCCGAGTCCTTCACACCTTGATCACCGAACGCAGCGTCTCGCGGGCAGCCTTGCGCCTGCAAAGCTCACAGCCTGCCGTCAGTGCCCAGCTGCGCCGGCTGCGCGAGCTCACCGGCGATCCGTTGCTGGTGCGCGCGGGCAATGGCATGACGCCCACGGCCGTCGCCATGCAGCTCGCTCAGCCTGCCGCCAGCCTGCTGCTGGAGGCCGAGCGCCTGTTCAGCCCGAAGATGCGCGAGCGTGCCTTCGATCCGGTGACGAGCGAATCGACCTTTCGCATCGCCGCCAGCGATTACCTCGATCCGCTGTTCCTGCCCGAGCTCGTGGCGCACCTCAAGCACGCGGCGCCGTCCGCGCGCATCGAGCTGATGCCGTTGTCGGGCGACTTCGACTACCGCAGCGGCCTCGCCTCGGGCGACGTCGACCTGGTCATCGGCAACTGGCTGGAGCCGCCCGAGGAACTGCACCTGGGGCGCCTGATGAGCGACGAGATCGTGTGCATGGTCCACGAGGACCACCCGGCCGTGCGCCTTTCCGGCGGCCGCGGCTGGACGGTGCAGAAGTACCTCGAATGCGAGCACGTTGCGCCCACGCCGACCTTCCGCGGCGCTCGCGGCGTGATCGACGACCACCTCGAAGGCCTGGGCGTGCAGCGCGACATCATGGTTCGCAGCAGCCACTTCAGCCTGATCCCGTTGATGGTCGCGCAAAGCCTGCTCGTGCTCACGACGGGGCGGCTCTACTGCACGCGCTACGTCGACAGCCTGCCGGTGCGCATCGTGCGCTGTCCGGTGGCGTTCCCGCCGTTGACCTATTTCCAGCTCTGGCACGACCTGACGCATGCCTCGGCGCCGATGCGCTGGCTGCGCGAGCAGGTGCGCGACGTGGCGCGCGGGCTGGCCTCGCACGCCATGCCGGAACGGCCGAAGGGGAGGGCATCTATGAGCAGCCCCGGCGACCGCACGCCGCAAGGCGAGCCGCTGCAGCGCATCGCACTGCGCGGAGACCTGCTCGACTTCATCACCGCGCCCGCGTGGGGTGTGGCGGATTCTCCCGCGGTGCGCTTCCGCGAAGACCACTGGCTGCTCATCGAGAACGGCCGCATCGCGGGCGCGCGGCCAGGGTCCGACGAGCCCGATGCCACCTGGACCCGCCGCGATCACCGCGGCCGGCTCATCCTGCCGGGCTTCATCGACACGCATGTGCACAGCCCACAGCTCGACGTGATCGCGAGCCACGGCACCGCGCTGCTCGACTGGCTGGACACCTACACCTTTCCCGCCGAGCGCCGGTATGCCGACGCGCTGGAGGCGCGCACCGGCGCGGCGCGTTTTCTCGATGCGCTGCTCGCGCACGGCACCACGAGCGCCGTCGTCTTCCCCACCGTGCACAAGGTCAGTGCCGACACGCTGTTCGCCGCTGCCCTCGAGCGCGGCATGCGGCTGGTCGCCGGCAAGGTGCTGATGGACCGCAACGCGCCCGAGGGCCTGCTCGACGAGTCGGCCGACCACGGCGCACGCGACTGCGTCGACCTGATCGACCGATGGCACGGACGCGGCCGCCTCGCGTATGCGGTGACCGTGCGCTTCGCGCCCACGAGCACGCCCGAGCAGCTCGCCATGGCGGGGCAGTTGTGCACCGCCTATCCCGGCGTCTACATGCAGACCCATGTGGCCGAGAACCAGGATGAAGTGCGCTGGGTGCGCGAGCTGTTCCCCGACGCGCGCAGCTACCTCGACGTCTACGACCAGGCCGGCCTGCTGAACGCGCGCGGCGTGTTCGCGCATGGCATCTGGCTCGACGACGAAGACCGTGCCGCGCTGCGCGAGGCGGGCGCGCAGATCGCGCACAGCCCGTCGTCGAACCTGTTCCTCGGCAGCGGGCTGTTCGACTGGCGGGCCTGCGAGGACGCCGGCGTGCGCGTCAGCATGGCCACCGACGTGGGTGGCGGCACCAGCCTGTCGATGCAGCGCACGCTGTCCGACGCCTACAAGATCCAGGCGCTGCGCGGAGAGCGCCTGACCGCCTGGAAAGCCTTGCACACCGCCACGCTCGGCGCGGCGGTGGCGCTCGGCCTGCAAGAAGAGATCGGCTCGTTCGCCCCCGGGTGCGCGGCCGATGTGTGCATCTGGGACTGGGCCGTCGGTCCGGTTTCCCAGCGCCGCCAGGAGGTGGCGCGGAACCTGCATGAAAGGGTCTTCGCATGGATGACGCTCTCGGACGATCGCAACCTCGTGGCCACTCTGGTCGAAGGGACGGTGAGGTATGAACGCGGCTGAAACCCAGGCCCTGGCGGCGACAGGCGCCGCCGTGGCCGCGCGCACACTAGACTGGCGCCTTCCTGATTCCCCGCGTGCAGCGGCGCCCGACGGCCGCGCCGCCGCCGACGCCATGCTGCGCCTCGAACTGGTCGACATCACCAAGCAGTACCCCGGCGTCCTCGCCAACGACCGCGTCAACCTGCGCGTCAAACCGGGCGAGATCCACGCCGTGCTGGGCGAGAACGGCGCGGGCAAGTCCACGCTGATGAAGATCATCTACGGCGCGGTGATGCCCGACGCCGGCGAGATCCACTGGAACGGCCAGGCCGTCGCCGTGCGTAACCCGCACGAGGCACGGCGCCTGGGCATCAGCATGGTGTTCCAGCACTTCAGCCTGTTCGACACGCTCACCGCGGCGGAGAACGTGTGGCTCGGGCTGGACAAGTCCTTCTCGCTGGCGACGGTGACCAAGCGCATCACCGAGGTCGCGCATGTCTACGGACTCGACGTGGACCCGCTGCGACCGGTGCACACGCTGTCGGTGGGCGAACGCCAGCGCGTGGAGATCGTGCGTGCGCTCATGACCGGGCCGAAGCTGCTGATCCTCGACGAGCCGACCTCGGTGCTGACGCCGCAGGCGGTCGAGAAGCTGTTCGTCACGCTGCGGCAACTCGCGCAGGAAGGCTGCTCCATCCTCTACATCAGCCACAAGCTCGACGAGATCCGCGCGCTGTGCCACCACTGCACGGTGCTTCGCGGCGGCCGCGTGACCGGCGAGGTCGACCCGACGAAGGAGACCAACGCGAGCCTGTCGCGGCTGATGATCGGCGCCGAGCCGCCGCAGCTGCAGCACAAGGCCGCGCAGGCGGGCGCGGTGGTGCTCGGCGTGAAGGGGCTGTCGCTGGCCAAGCGCGACCAGTTCGGCATGAATCTCGATGCCATCGGCTTCGAGGTGCGCGCTGGCGAGATCGTGGGTGTCGCCGGTGTCTCCGGCAACGGCCAGCAGGAGCTGATGGCGGCGCTGTCGGGCGAGGACCCGCGCGCGGCGCCCGATGCCATCCGCCTGTCCGACCGGCCCATCGGGCGCTTCTCTCCTGCCGCGCGGCGCAAGCTCGGGCTGCATTTCGTGCCTGAGGAGCGGCTCGGCCGGGGCGCCGTGCCCACCTTGTCCCTGGCCCAGAACACGCTGCTCACGCGTCGCGAGGCGGTCAAGCGTTCGGGCTGGATCCGCACGGGCGAAGTGCTTCAGCTCACGCGCACATTGATCCATCGCTTCAACGTCAAGGCCAACGGGCCGAACGCCACCGCCAAGAGCCTGTCGGGCGGCAATCTGCAGAAGTTCATCGTCGGCCGCGAGATCGACGCCAAGCCGAAGCTGCTCGTGATCTCGCAGCCGACCTGGGGCGTGGACGTGGGTGCCGCCGCGCAGATCCGCGGCGAGCTGCTCAAGCTGCGCGATGCCGGCTGCGCGCTGCTCGTGGTGAGCGAGGAGCTCGACGAGCTGTTCGAGATCAGCGACCGGCTGCACGTGATCGCCCAGGGTCGGCTGTCGCCGAGCGTGCCGACCTCGCAGGCCACGGTCGAGCAGATCGGGCAATGGATGAGCGGACTGTGGACCCGGACCTGATGGAGACATGAGATGTTGAAACTCGAAACCCGTCGCCAGCCGAGCCGGCGCATGGCCGTGGCCTCGCCGCTGATCGCGCTGGCCGTCACTGTCGTGCTGGGCATCGGCCTGTTCGCGCTGCTCGGCAAGGATCCCGCGGCCGGCCTGCGCATGTTCTTCGTCGAGCCGATCAAGAGCGGCTATGCCTGGTCCGAGCTGGCGACCAAGGCCACGCCACTGCTGCTGATCGCGCTGGGCCTGTCGGTGTGCTTCCGCTCGAACGTGTGGAACATCGGCGCCGAAGGGCAATTCATTCTGGGCGCCATTGCCGCCGGCGGCGTGGCAATGACGGCCGGCCCCGACACGAGCCGCTGGATCGTCGTGCCGATCCTGATCGCCGGCGTGCTGGGCGGCATGTTCTGGGCCGCCATCGTGGCCTTCCTGCGCGACCGCGCCAACGCCAACGAGATCCTCGTGAGCCTGATGCTCGTCTACGTGGCCGAGATGCTGCTGAACTATCTCGTCTACGGCCCCTGGAAGGACCCGCACGGCTACAACTTCCCGCAGACGATCAGCTTCCTGCCGGTCACGCAGATTCCCAAGCTCGTGTCCGGGTTGCGGCTGAACATCGGCGTGCTGATCGCGCTGGCCTCGGCCGGCCTGTTCTGGCTGTTCCTGTTTCGCATCTACGCGGGCTTCCAGTTGCAGGTGGGCGGGCTCGCACCGGCGGCGGCGCGCTACGCGGGCTTCTCGTCGCGCAAGGCGCTGTGGATGGCGCTGCTCGGCTCGGGCGGCATGGCCGGGCTGGCCGGCGCCCTCGACGCTGCCGGGCCGCTCGGGCAGCTCACGCCGCACGTGCCTGCGGGCTACGGCTTCGCGGCCATCATCGTCGCCTTCGTCGGGCGGCTGAATCCGGTGGGCGTGGTGTTCTCGTCGATCCTGATGAGCATGTTCTACATCGGCGGCGAACTGGCGCAGTCGCGCCTGGGGCTGCCGAAGTCGCTCACGGGCGTGTTCCAGGGGCTGCTGCTGTTCTCGCTGCTGGCCTGCGACACGCTCATCTACTACAGGCTGCGCTGGCGCTGGGCGCTGCGCGGTGAGCCGGTTCTTGCCGTGAAGGAGGCATGATGGACCAGCTTGCACTCCTCCTCGCCGCCACGCTCAATTCGGGCACGGTGCTCGCATTCGCCGCGCTCGGCCTGCTCATCAACGAGCGATCCGGCATCGTGAACCTCGGTGCCGAAGGCATCATGCTGGTGGCCGCCATCGCCGGCTTCGCCACGGCCGTGCACACCGGCAACGACTGGGTCGCCTTTGCCGCCGGGATGGGTGCGGGCGCCTTGCTCGCAGCCGTCTTCGGCTGGCTCGTGATCTGGCTGAACACCAACCAGTACGCCACCGGCCTCGCGCTGAGCCTGTTCGGTGCGGGCTTCTCCGCCTTCGTCGGCATCCGCTACTCGCAGGAAAAGCTCGGCGAGCGCGCCCACTTCGACATTCCCGGACTGTCCGACCTGCCGTTCATCGGCCCGGCACTGTTCCGCCAGCATCCGCTCGTGTTCGTGGCCATCGCGCTGACCATCGGGCTCACCTGGTTCCTCTACCGTTCGCGCGCCGGCCTCGTGCTGCGCGCGGTGGGCGAGTCGCCCGAGTCGGCGCACGCGCTGGGCTACCCGGTGCGGCGCATCCGCCTGGCGGCCGTCGTGGTGGGCGGCGCGCTGTGCGGCCTGTCGGGCGCCTACATCTCGGTGGTCTACACGCCGCTGTGGGTCGAAGGCATGGTGGCCGGCAAGGGCTGGATTGCGCTGGCGCTGACCACCTTCGCCACCTGGCGGCCGATGCGCGTCCTGATGGGCGCCTACCTGTTCGGCGGCGTCACGATGCTGCAGTTCACCCTGCAAAGCGAAGGCGTGCAGATCCCCAGCCAGTGGCTCACCGCCATGCCCTACGTGGCCACGATCGTCGTGCTGGTGCTCATCTCGCGCAACGCCACGTGGATCCGCGTGAACATGCCGGCCTCGCTCGGAAAGGCGTTCTTCCCGGGCACATAATCGCCCCGCTCGTATCTCACTTGTGTCCCCGTTTTCCGCTCGCTCTAATACCCAGGAGATCTCTGATGAACGACAAGAAGCGCTCGATGATGCGGCTCACCGGCTGGGCCGCCGTGGCCGCAGCCGCCGCACTCTCGGGCTGCGGCAAGAAGGAGGAAGCCACCACCACGGCGGCCGCGCCGCAAGCGGCGCCGGCATCGGCCGCCGCGCCGGCGCCCGCGGCCAGCGAACCGCTGAAGATCGCGTTCGCCTACGTCGGCCCGGTCGGCGACGCCGGCTGGACCTTCGCGCACGACCGCGGCCGCAAGGCGGTCGAGGCCGAGTTCGGCGACAAGGTCAAGACCAGCTACGCCGAAAGCGTGCCCGAAGGCCCCGACGCCGAGCGCGTGCTGCGCGACATGGCCAGCCAGGGCAACAAGCTGATCTTCGGCACGACCTTCGGCTACATGGACTACATGCTCAAGGTCGCCGCTGACTTCCCGGACGTGAAGTTCGAGCACGCCACCGGCTACAAGACGGCGCCGAACATGAACGCCTACGACAGCCGCACCTACCAGGGCGCCTACATGGCCGGCGTGATCGCGGGGGGCATGACCAAGTCCAACGTGCTCGGCGTGGTCGGCTCCGTGCCGATCCCCGAGGTCGTTCGCAACATCGACAGCTTCACGCTGGGCGCGCAGTCGGTGAACCCGAAGATCAAGACGCGCGTCGTTTGGGTCAACAAGTGGTTCGATCCCCCGAAGGAGACCGAGGCCGCGCAGTCGCTCATCAACGGCGGCGCCGACGTGCTGATGCAGAACACCGATTCCAGCGCCGTGCTGCAGACAGCCGAGAAGGCCGGCAAGTACGCCTTCGGCTGGGACAGCGACATGACCGCCTACGGCCCGAAGGCGCACCTCGCCTCGGCCATCATCAACTGGGGTCCGTACTACATCCACGTGACCAAGCAGGTGCTCGACGGCACCTGGAAACCGGTGCCCACCAAGATCTGGTGGGGCGTCAAGGAAGGCGCGATCGACCTGGTGTCCATCTCCGACAAGGTGCCCGCCGAGCTGAAGGACAAGGTCGAGAAGGCCAAGGCCGGCCTGAAGGACGAGAGCCTGCACATCTGGACCGGGCCGATCACCGACAACACCGGCAAGGTCGTGCTCGAGAAGGACAAGGTGGCCGACGACGCCTTCTTGAACGGCATCAATTTCTACGTCAAGGGCGTGGAAGGGCAGGTGCCGGGGAGCGACAAGAAGTAGGCTGCGAGCCATGACGATGCATGACGCCGGCGGCACCGTTCGCCGGCGGGCGTGAGGAGCGCCTGCCGGCCCTCGCGCATCGACCACCAAGAGGCTGCGATGAACCTCGACGCCATCCCGAGAGCCCGCCTGCCGCAGTTGCTGCGGGACATGCCCAAGGCGGAACTCCACATCCACATCGAGGGCTCGCTCGAGCCCGAGCTGATCTTCGCGCTCTCGCAGCGCAACGGCATCGCGCTGAGCTACCCGAGCGTGGAGGCGCTGCGCAAGGCCTACGCCTTCACCGACCTGCAAAGCTTCCTCGACATCTACTACGCAGGTGCCAGCGTGCTGGTCGCCGCACAGGACTTCGAGGACATGGCGATGGCCTACTTCCGCCGGGCCAGGGCCGACAACGTTGTCCACGCCGAACTCTTCTTCGACCCGCAGACGCACACCGCGCGCGGCATCGCCTTAGAGACGGTGATCGACGGCCTCGCGCGCGGCTGCGAGCGCGCGCAGCGCGAACTGGGCGTCTCCAGCGCGCTCATCATGTGCTTCCTGCGCCACCTGAGCGAGGACGATGCCTTCGCCACGCTCGAGCAGGCGCTGCCCTTTCGCGACCGCATCATCGGGGTCGGACTCGACAGCAGCGAACGCGGCCATCCACCCGAGAAGTTCGCCCGCGTGTTCGAGCGCTGCCGTGAGCTCGGACTTCACCTCGTGGCGCATGCCGGCGAGGAGGGGCCGCCCGACTACATTCGCAGTGCGCTCGACGTGCTGCATGTCGAGCGCATCGACCACGGCGTGCGCAGCGTGGAGGATCCGGCGCTCGTGCAGCGGCTCGCACGCGAACGCGTGCCGCTCACCGTGTGCCCGCTGTCGAACGTCAAGCTGCGGGTGTTCGACACGATGGCAGACCACACGATGCCTGCGCTGCTCGCCGCCGGCATCGTCGCCACGGTGAATTCCGACGATCCGGCCTACTTCGGCGGCTACGTCAACGACAACTTCCTGGCGCTGTTCGATGCGCTGCCAGACCTTGGCGCGCGCGATGCGCATGCGCTGGCGGCCCACAGCTTCGAGGCAAGCTTCGTCGACGCGGCGCGCAAGCAGCGCTGGCGCGAAATGCTCGACAAGGTATTCGCCGAGGTAGGTTGATTCCCCCCCTCGATTGCGGGCACCGAAGGCGCACCGGCCGCCGCATCGATCGTTCAGAATCCGGTCCATGTCGCGCTGCACCTGGACCCGTCGCCTCGCCCTGTGGGCGGCTGTGGCCGGGTTGCTGCTCAAGTCAGCCGTGCCCTTGCTGGCAGCCGGTGCCGCCACGAGCCGGCAGCTCTCCGTGGCCAGCATCTGCAGCGTCTACGGCGTGGCCTTGCCCGGCGCGTCGGCCGGCGAAGGCGTTCACGATGGCGCCTCAGGCCCGGGCGGGCACGCGCCCGACGACTCGGTCGCCCACCGCGACGACCACTGCGCACTCAATGCGTTCGCGATGCTCGCGCCGCCCTCCGCGCCTGCGCTGCTCACGGCGGCCATCGCACCCGCAGCGTCCTTCGCATGGGTCGCCGCCGAGCGGCCCGCCTCGCGCGACGCCAATGCACGCTGGATCGCCCGGCGCAAGCACGGTCCGCCCCTCCTCGCCTGAGTCGACCTGATCCAGTGCGGCCGTGCCACGGCTGCGATCGGTGAATGTGCGCCGTGCGGGGCCGAGCCACACGCATGCCGCATGCACCTCGACCTGTGCGGCGAGCGTTCGAACGCGCGCGCCGTGCGCCGCGCGAATCCGCGCGGTGTCAAGCGTTGGAGAATTCCCATGAACCAGAAAACCTGTCGACGCACGCTCGCCTTTGCGGTCGCGTTGCTCACCTGTGCCGGCGCCGCGAGGGCGTCGTGCGGCTCGGCCTACTGCACTCTGATGACCGACCGCTATGCCCAGGGCAGCGGCGAGCCCCACGTGGGCTGGAGCGCCGACGTGCGCCTCGAGGCGGTGTCGCAGTCGCAGCTGCAGCAGGGCAGCCATCGCATCGCGGCGAGTGAGGTGACCGGAGAAGACGCGATCGAGCGGCACACGAAGAACCTCAACATCGTCACCACGCTCGGCTACGGAATCGACGAGCGCTGGTCCGTCTCGGTGCGCATGCCGGTGGTTCATCGCGACCACCTGCACGACCTGATCGACGACGCGACCGGACTGCCGAGCACGCCGGAACAATGGCGCTTCACCCGCCTGGGCGACGTGCAGGTCCTCGCGCGACGGCAGTCGCAATCCGAGGACCTGGCCACCTCCTGGGCCCTGTTCGGCGGGCTGAAGCTGCCGACCGGGCTCGACCAAGGTGGTCAACGCCGACGGCTCACGTGCCGAGCGTGCGCTGCAGCCGGGGACCGGCACGACCGATGCCGTGCTCGGCATGGCCGGCCGCCGTGCCATCGGACCGGTCGACGCGCTGATCGGACAGCTCAGCGTGTCGGCCGCGATGAACGCGCACGAGAGCTTCCGCCCGGGCTCGCGCGTGGAAGCATCGCTGGGGTGGTCGCATGCCTATTCGCAGGGACTCGGTTCCGTGCTGCAGCTCAACTTTCGCCACCGCGGCCATGACAGCGGCGACCAGGCCGAGCCGGACAACAGCGGCTCCACCACGGTCGATCTGAGCCCGGGCGTCACCATCGGCGTGGGTCATATGTCCACCGTGTATGCGTATGTGCAAGTGCCCCTCGTGCAGCGAGTGACCGGCATCCAGCTCGTGCCTCGAAGCAGCCTGGCGCTGGGATGGACGACCGACTTCTGAGCGGCGTGGGCCCATTCTTGGCGCGATCGATGACGGGAGTGACAATAGCCCGGCATTCTTCGCTGAAGGTCTCACACCATGGCCCACTACGAGCTGAACACTTCGGACACGGTTTTCGTCATCGGCGCCGGCATCATGGGCGCCGGCATCGCCCAGGTCGCCGCGCAGGCCGGGCATCCGGTGCGCCTGTTCGACGCCCGCGCCGACGCGGCGGCGCAGGCTTTGCAGAAGATGAGCGCTGCGCTCGACACCCTCGTGTCCAAGGGCCGCATGAGCGCCGAGGCGGCGCAGTCCACCGTCGCGCGCATCGAGGTGGCCGACTCGCTGCAGGCTGCCGCCGGCGCGAGGCTCGTGGTCGAGGCCATCGTCGAGAACCTCGATGCCAAGCGCGGCCTGCTGCGCGAGCTCGAGGCCATCGTCGACGCGCAATGCATCCTCGCCTCCAACACCTCGTCGATCTCCATCACCGCGCTGGCCAACGGGCTCACGCAGCCGGGCCGCGTGGTCGGCATGCATTTCTTCAACCCCGTCCCGCTGATGAAGCTGGTCGAGGTGGTCGCGGGGTTGCAGACCGATGCGTCGGCGGCCGAAGCGGTCTTCGGCTTGTCGAAGCAATGGGGCAAGGTTCCGGTGCATGCGCGCTCCACGCCGGGCTTCATCGTCAATCGCATCGCACGCCCGTACTACGCCGAGTCCCTGGCGTTGCTGCTGGAGCAGGCCGCCGAGCCCGCGGTGCTTGACGCGTGCCTGCGAGGTGCAGGTTTCCGCATGGGCCCCTGCGAACTGATGGACCTGATCGGCCACGACACGAACTTCGCGGTGACGCGCTCGGTGTACGACGCCAATTTCGGCGACAAGCGCTACGTGCCGTCGCTGGTGCAGCGCGATCTGGTCGACGGCGGGCTGCTGGGCCGCAAGTCGGGCCGCGGTTTCTTCGACTACCGAGACGGTGCGCCCAAGGCCGGGGCACAGCCGCCTTTCGAGCCGGCCGCGCTGCCCGATGCTGGCAACGTGGTCCTGCACGGACGCGGCGTCGCCGTCGACCGCTGGACCGTGGCACTTGAGAAGGCAGGTCGACGCTTCTCGCGCGCCGCGCACAGCGACTGGTGTGGCGTGGAGGCCGACGGCGCGCAGCTGCGCCTCACGCAAGGCCGCCCGGCGCTCGCGCTCGCGGCCGAATCGGGCTGCGCTGACATCGCGCTGTTCGACCTGCCGGTCGCCGAAGGCGGCGGCGCGCCCGGCACGGCGCTGGCGTGGACGGCGAGCGAGTGCGCCACGCCGGCATGGCCACAAAAGGCGATGCAATGGCTGGCAGCCGCCGGCTGGCAGCCTTGCCGCATCGCCGACGCGCCCGGCCTGGTGGTGGCGCGCACGATCGCCATGCTCATCAATGAAGCCGCGGACGCCGTTCAACAGGGCGTGTGCACGCCCGAGGGCGCGGATGCCGCGATGAAGCTGGGCCTGAACTATCCCGCCGGTCCCTTCGAATGGCTCGCCGCCTGGGACGCCGGGGAGGTCGCCGCACTGGTCGATGCGCTCGATGCTCACTACCGAGGCGAGCGGTATCGCGTGAGCCCCGAGTTGCGCCGGCGCGCATGGCTGGGCAAGGCGAAGTGATCGACACGACAAGCCGCCGCCGCGCCGTCTAGAATCGCAGGCTCATCGCCGCAATCGCGGCGACTGCCGCCGACGTGCCCCCGTCGCCTGCGCACGCGTCACCATTGGGGCCATGTAGAGGAACACCATGCTTCAAAACCTCGCCCGCGGCCGGCTGGCCGCGATCTTCGCTGCCTTGCTCACGGCAGCTTTCACCCCAGCGATACAGGCTCGCACGACTGCGCCGCTGAAGGTGGCGTTCGTCTACGTCAGCCCGATCGGCGACGCGGGCTGGACCTACCAGCACGAGCTCGGCCGCCAGGCGATGGACAAGGCGCTTGGCCCGCGGGTGATCTCCACTGCCGTCGAATCGGTGGCCGAAGGCCCCGACAGCGAGCGCGTGATGCGCGACCTCGCGGCGCAGGGCAATGGCCTCATCTTCGCGACCAGCTTCGGCTACCTGGAGCCCGCGTTGCGGGTCGCCGCCGACTTTCCCGGCGTCAAGTTCGAGCACGCCGGCGGCTACAAGACCGCACCGAACCTGGCCACCTACAACGCCCGCTACTACGAGGGGCGGTACCTGGCGGGACTGCTGGCCGGCCACATGAGCCGCAACGGCGTGGCCGGCTACGTGGCGGGGTTTCCGGTGCCCGAGGTCATCCAGGGCATCAACGCCTTCACGCTGGGCATGCGCGCGGCCCGTCCGGATGCGCGGGTGAAGGTGCTGTGGCTCAACACCTGGTTCGACCCGGCACGGGAGCGCGAAGCGGCGAACACCCTCATCGACCAGGGCGCCGACGTGCTCACCAACCACACCGGCTCTCCGGCGGTGGCGCAGGCCGCCGAGGAGCGGCACGTGCGGCTCGTGGGGTACCAGAGCGACATGCGCCACTTCGCGCCGCATGCGCAGCTCACCTCGGTGGTCCATCAATGGGGCGCGTTCTATACCCGCGTGGCCCGATCGGTGCTTGACGGCAGCTGGTCGTCCAAGCCGGTGTGGGGCGGCATGAAGGATGGTTTCGTCGCGCTCGCGCCCTTCGCCGCCGACGTGCCCGAGCCCGTGGCCGATGAGGTCAGGGCCCGTGAACGCGACATCGAGTCGGGCCGCTTGCAGCCGTTCTCCGGACGCCTCGTCGACACGGACGGGACGGTGCGCCTCGACCATGGCGCGCTGACCGATGCGCAGATCGCCACGATGAACTGGTTCGTGCGCGGCGTGTCGGGCTCGCTGCCAAAGCCCTGAAGCGGTTGCCGCTTGCGCGGGCGGCCCCGTGATTCAGGCGGCGACGGCCTCCAGCGCGTCGCGCAGCGCCGTCGCTTGCGGACCGAAGGCATAGGCATCCATGGCGAGACTGCCGTGCGTCACGCTTTCGTGCAGGCGCGTCGGCACGGCATCGCGCCCGCCCGCGCCGGCCGCCACATACCACGGCAACAGGTGTTCGTCGGTGGGGTGCATGTCGAGCGCATGGGGCGCCCGACGGCGGTAGTCGAACAGGGCGTCCCAGTCGCGCGCCGCGCTGCGGTCCAGCATCCATCGGCGAAAGGCGGCGCTCTCGGCGATCTCCGGCTGGCCGCCGGGATCATGCAGGCCGCCGGCAAACACACGTCGAAGGTTGTGCGTCATGCTGCCCGTGCCCAGCACGAGAATGCCGTCCTCGCGCAACGGCGCCAGCGCCTCGCCGAAGGCGAACAGGTGCGCCGGCGTCCAGCTCGGCACGAAGGCCAGCGGCAGCACGGGCACGTCGGCGCGCGGATAGACGTACCGCAATGCCGTCCAGATGCCGTGGTCCAGGCCACCCTCGGCGACGGTGTGCACGGAAATGCCCGCATCGTTCAGCACGGACGCGACCTGGCTGGCCAGCGCGGGCGCGCCGGGGGCGTCGTAGCGAAGCCGGAACAGCTCCGGGTCGAAACCGCCGAAGTCGTGGACGGCTTCGTGGGTGGGCGCCGCCAGCAGCACCGGTTCGCGCGCGGCGGTGTGCGCGGACACGGCCAGGATCGCGCGCGGGCGGCCGAAGCGGCTGTCCAGTGCCGGTCCGAGTCGTTGCATGAACGCGCCGGCGGCACCGGGTTGCAGGGCGATCATCGGTGAGCCATGCGACAGGAAGATCGAAGGCAGGGTCTTGTCCATACCCCTATTGGACTGCGTCACGACGAGCCGGTCGTTCGACGCGTTTGTGCGCAACGGTGAATCCATTTGCGCCCTGATGATGCGCTGCCGATCCGCCACTGGCCGACAATCCGCACATCCCAGGAGCTCATCATGCTGATTCCCGGCCGCTGCCACTGCGCAAACATCCGGTTCTCGCTGGACTGGCAACCCGAACCCACCGACATTCCGGCCCGAGCCTGCACCTGCTCGTTCTGCCAGAAGCACGGCGGCGTGTGGACGTCGTGCCCCACGGGATTCCTTCAGGTGGCGATCGCCGAACCTGCCTCGGTGTCGAGGTACGCCTTCGGCACGAAGACGGCCGACTTCCTGATCTGTTCGCGCTGCGGCGTCGTGCCCGTGGTGACCTGTTCGCTCGACGGCAGGTTGCATGCGGTCGTGAGCGTCAATGCCTTCGACGGCGTCGACCAGGCGATGCTGCGCCGCTCACCGGCGAGCTTCGAGGGCGAGACCGAGGCGGTGCGTCTGGACCGGCGCCGGCGCCACTGGATCTCGAACGTCGAGATCACTGAAGAGGGCGGGTGACTTCCTGGATGGCCGGACCGCCGGGCGCCCTCGGCGATTTGCGCACCTGCCCGCCGCCCACGCCCTGGCCACTTCGCGCAATTGCGGATCCCGCCATCGCGGCGACCGGCCTATGCTGCCGGCATCGGGCCCCCTGCCAATGCCGTGCAGGCTGCACCCTGCAACGCACGTACCCACCGATCGATCCGTCGTGCCCCCCTCGAATCCCAGGAGACATTCATGGACCCCGCCATCCGCCGTCAGACCCTCGCTGACCTGCTGCGACGCAGTGCCGCCCGCTGGCCCGGCAAGTTGGCCATCGCCTGCGGCGACCTGCGCTGGACCTACGCCGAGTTCGACCGCATCTGCGACCGTGTCGCCGCCGGACTCGCGCAAAGGGGCATCGGCAAGGGCGATCGCGTGGCCGTGCTCGCGCGCAACTCGCATGGCTTCGCGGCGATGCGCTTCGCGCTGGCGCGGCTGGGCGCCGTGCTGGTGCCGATCAACTTCATGCTGAAGGCCGACGAGGCCGCCTACATCCTGCGCCACGCCGGCGCGCGTGTGCTCGCCACCGACAGCGGATTGGCCGATCTGGCGCGCGCGGCCGCCGCGATGGACACGTCGGTACGCGAATTCGTCTGGCTGCCCTCGGAGGAGCCGACGACACCGGTGCCGGGCATGGTGGCCTTCGACGACCTGGCCGGCACGTCCGCGCAGCCGCCCGACGTGGCGCTGGCCGGCGATGATCTCCTGCAGATCGTCTACACCAGCGGCACCGAATCGCTTCCCAAGGGCGCCATGCTCACGCACGACGCCGTGTTGTGGCAGTACGTGAGCTGTGCGGTGGACGCCAGCGTTGCCGCCGACGACCTCGTGCTGCACGCGCTCCCGCTGTACCACTGCGCGCAGCTCGACGTGTTCCTCGGCCCCGCCCTCTACGTCGGCGCGAGCAACGTGATCACCGCCAAACCGACGCCCGACAACCTGCTGCCGCTGCTCGCCCGCCACCGCATCACGTCCTTCTTCGCGCCGCCGACCGTGTGGATCGCGCTGCTGCGCTCGCCTCTGTTCGACGGCACCGACCTGTCCGCGCTCTGCAAGGGGTACTACGGTGCGTCGATCATGCCGGTGGCCGTGCTGCAGGAGCTCGCCGCACGTCTGCCCAAGGTGCGCCTGTGGAACCTGTACGGCCAGACCGAGATCGCGCCGCTGGCGACCATGCTCGGCCCCGACGACCAGCTTCGCAAGCCCGGTTCATGCGGTCGGGCCGTGCTCAACGTGCAGACGCGCGTGGTGGACGACGACATGCGCGACGTGGCGCCCGGCGAGATCGGCGAGATCGTGCACCGCTCGCCGCACCTGATGCTCGGCTACTTCCACGACGAGGAGCGCACGCGGGCGGCCTTCAGCGGCGGCTGGTTCCATTCGGGCGATCTCGCCACCATCGACGCCGAGGGCTACATCACGGTGGTCGACCGCAAGAAGGACATGGTCAAGAGCGGCGGCGAGAATGTCGCGAGCCGGGAAGTGGAGGAGGCGATCTACCGCCTGCCGCAGGTCAGCGAGGTGGCGGTGATCGGCGTGCCGCACCCGCGCTGGGTCGAGGCGGTCGTGGCCGTCGTGGTGGTCAAGCCGGGCCAGGCCCTCGACGAGGATGCCGTGCTCACGCACTGCGCGTCGCATCTCGCGTCGTTCAAGTCACCCAAGCGCGTGGTCTTCGTCGACGAGTTGCCGAAGAATCCGAGCGGCAAGCTGCTCAAGCGCGAGCTGCGCCGCTCGCACGTGCAACTCTTCGAACCGGCGTGACGGCGTGGCGGCGCACCAAGGTCTCGCGCCGCCCTGCTCGTCGACATCGTTTAAGAGCTCGGGCCAAAGCCCCCTCGCGGTGCGATGGCTCCGGCAAGAAAGCGATCATCGAGCCGCTACAGGCGGCAGCGACGGCAGCGACAATGGCGCCGCCCCCGCCATCACCATCCGAGGTCCAGCCATGCGAGCCGACGATATCCAGGTTCTGTTCTTCGACATCTTCGGCACGGTCGTCGACTGGCACGGCAGCATCCGCCGCGAGGTGGAAGCGATCGCGCCGGGCGTGGACGGCGATGCCTTCGCGCTGGCCTGGCGAGACGGCTATCGGCCGGCGATGGCACGCGTCATGTCCGGAGAACTCGGCTGGACGCTCATCGACGACCTGCATCGCATGATCCTCGACGAGATCGCGCCGCGCTTCGGGCTCGGTGCTCTCGACGGCGCGCGGCGTCACCACCTCAACCGCGCATGGCACCGGCTCGCGCCATGGCCCGACAGCGTGCATGGCCTCGCGAGGTTGAAGTCGCGCTACCTGATCTGCACGCTCTCCAACGGCAACATCGGCCTGCTCGCCGAGATGGGCAAGCATGCGAAGCTCCCCTGGGACTGCGTGCTGTCCGCGGAAGTGTTTCGTGCCTACAAGCCCGATCCGTCGGTCTACCTCGGTGCGGCGCGCGTGTTCGACCTGCCGCCGTCACAGACCATGCTGGTCGCCGCGCATCACGACGACCTCGCCGCCGCACGCGCCTGCGGGTTGCGCACCGCCTACATCGAGCGGCCGCTGGAATTCGGTGCGGCGCATCCGAAGGATGTGTCGCCCGATGCCGCGAACGATCTCCACGCGCGCAGCCTCGACCATCTGGCCGACTTGCTGCGGTGCCCTGCCGAACCCGTGTAGCCTGCGCGCATGGACTCCCCGATACCCCTGGCCGCCCATGCAGGCGCCGCGACACCGCGCGCGGCCTCGGTCTGGCCGCTGGCGCTGCGTCAGCTCCTGCGCGACTTCCGGTCCGGCGAGCTGCGCCTGTTGATGGTGGCGGTGACGCTGGCCGTGGCTGCACTCACTGCCGTGGGATTTTTCGCCGACCGCCTCGAGCGCGGACTCGCCCGGGATGCCCGGCAACTGCTCGGCGGCGACGCCATCGTCTCCAGCGACGAGCCCACCCCGCCGGAGTTCTTCGCCAAGGCGCAGGCCCTTGGGTTGCGCACGGCCACGAGCGCGACCTTCCCGAGCATGGGGCGCGCTCCGGATGCGCAAGGCGGCGCGTCGCGCCTCGTCGGCGTGAAGGCCGTGAGCAGCGCCTATCCGCTGCGCGGAAAGCTTAGGCTCGACGAGGGTCCAGGGACGCCGGCCAAGGACGTGGCCAGCGCACCCGCGCCGGGCACGGCATGGGTCGACGCGGGGCTGCTCGATGCGCTCGGTTTGCACGTGGGCGACACGCTGCTTCTGGGCGACGCCAGCCTGCGCATCGCGCGGGTGATTCTCATCGAGCCCGACCGCGGGACCGGCTTCTCCAGCTTCGCGCCGCGGGTGATGCTCAATGCGGCCGACCTCGACGCGACCGGACTCGTGCAGCCGGCCAGCCGCATCACCTACCGACTCGCGGTGGCCTCGCCGGTCGGCAACGATCGCGCCGTGCGCGACTTCACGGCGTGGGCCGGCGAACAGGTCGAGAAGCGGCACCTGCGCGGCGTGCGCATCGAGTCCTTCGTCACCGGGCAGCCCGGGATGAACCAGACGCTGGACCGAGCGCAGAAGTTCCTCAATCTGGTGGCGCTGCTGGCCGCGTTGCTCGCCGCCGTGGCGGTGGCTATCGCATCGCGCGATTTCGCCAACCGGCATCTGGACGACTGCGCGATGCTGCGCGTGCTCGGACGCGCGCAGCGCGCCATCGCCTGGCAGGTGTTCATCGAGTTCATGCTGGTCGGCGCCATCGCCAGCGTCGCCGGCGTGTTGCTGGGACTCGCGGTGCACTACGTGTTCGTGTGGCTGCTGGCCGGCCTGGTGGAGGCGTCGCTGCCCGAGCCCGGGCTGTGGCCGGCGTTGTTCGGCATCGGCGCGGGATTCACCTTGCTGATCGCCTTCGGCCTGCCGCCCGTGCTGCAGCTCGCCAGGGTGCCGCCGCTGCGGGTGATCCGCCGCGACGTGGGCACGCCCAAGCCGGCCTCGCTGGCCGTGCTCGCGGCCGGCGCAGGCGGCTTCGTGGCGCTGCTGCTGGCCGTGGCCTCCGACTTGCGGCTCGGCCTGATCGCGGTCGGCGGCTTCGCCGCGGCGGTGGCGCTGTTCGCGCTGTTCGGCTGGCTGGCCGTCGACCTGCTGCGACGGGCCGTTCCCGAGGCCCGCGCACCGCGCTGGCTGTTGCTTGCAACGCGCCAGATCGCCGCACGGCCGGCCTTCGCGGTGTTGCAGATCTCCGCGCTGAGCGTGGGCCTGCTGGCCCTCGTGCTGCTCGTGCTGTTGCGCACCGATTTGATCGACAGCTGGCGGCAGGCCACGCCGCCCGATGCGCCCGACCGGTTCGTCATCAACATCCAGCCCGACCAGGCCGACGCGTTTCGCGCGGCCCTCGCCCACGCCGGCATCACGAAGTACGACTGGTATCCGATGGTGCGTGGCAGGCTCGTCGCGATCAACGGCAAGCCGGTCATCCCCGATCGGCTGGATGGCGACCGTGCGCGGCGCCTGGCCGAGCGCGAATTCAACCTCAGCCATGCAGCGCTCATGCCGCCGCACAACGAGCTGGCCGCGGGCCGCTGGACGCCCGACGAGCCCGATGCGCTGAGCGTCGAAGAGGGCCTCGCCAAGACGCTCGGCCTCGCCCTGGGCGATCGCCTGCGCTTCGACGTCGCGGGCCAAATGCTCGAGGGCCGCATCACGAGCCTGCGGCGCGTCGATTGGAGTTCCATGCGGGTGAATTTCTTCGTGATGTTCCCGACCGCGGCCCTGCCCGGCGTGCCCGTCACCTACATCGCGGCCTTTCGCGCGCCGTCCACGGCGGGATTCGACAACGCCCTCACGCGGCAATTCCCGAACATCACGGCCATCAACGTCTCGGCCTCCATCGCGCAGGTCCAGCGGGTGCTCGATCAGGTGGTGCGGGCAGTGGAATTCCTGTTCGGTTTCACGCTCGCGGCCGGACTCGTGGTGCTGTTCGCTGCAGTGAGCGCGACCCGCGAGGCACGCACCCGGGAATTCGCGCTCATGCGTGCAATGGGTGCGAACGCGCGGCTGCTGGCCCAGGTGCAGCGGGCCGAACTGCTGGGCGTGGGCGCGCTGTCAGGCGTGCTCGCGTCGGTCGCCGCCATGATCGTGGGCTGGGCCCTGGCGAGGTATGCGTTCGACTTCAGCTGGAACCCGTCGCCCTGGGTGCCGCTGGCCGGTGGCGCGACCGGCGCGGTGCTGGCCCTGGCGGCGGGCTGGTGGGGCTTGCGCGGCGTGCTGCGCCGGCCGGTGGTGCAGACGCTGCGCAGCGCCTCGATGGAGTGAAAGCTGTAGTCGTCGTCGAGCGCAGGGCCCCGTCAACCGGCCATGCCGGCGTCCTGGCCGTTGGACACCAGATCCCACGTGGCCAGGAACAGGGCGGCGATCACCGGACCGATGACGAAGCCGCTCAGGCCGAACAGCGCGATGCCGCCCAGCGTGCTCACGAGCACGAGGTAGTCGGGCATCTGCGTGTCCTTGCCCACGAGAATGGGGCGCAGCAGGTTGTCCACCAGTCCGATGACGAAGGTGCCCACGAGGATGAGCGTCACGCCCTGCCAGACCGCGCCGGACAGCAGCAGGTACACGGCCACGGGCAGCCACACGATGGCCGCCCCGACGGCCGGCAGCAAGGACAGCAGCGACATCAGCACGCCCCACAGCAACGCGCCCTCCACGCCCAGCATCCACATCGTCGCGCCGCCCAGCGTGCCCTGGGTCAGGGCCACCGCGACGTTGCCCTTGACGGTGGCACGGATCACGGTGGTGAACTTGCGCAGCAGGCGCGTCTTGTGCTGCTCGTCGAGCGGAATCGCGCGCTCGAGCGTGGCGCTCAGCGCATCGCCGTCACGCAGCAGGAAGAACAGCACATACAGCATCACGCCGGTGCGAACGAAGAACGCAAAGGTGTTCTGCCCCACGTTGAAGGCCTGCGTGGCCGCGATGCGGCTGGCCTGCCCGATGCCCGTGATCAGCCGGGCCTGCACCGCCTCGATGTTGCCCAGGTCCAGGCGGTCCAGCAGGTTGAGCAGCCAGGCCGGCAATGCGTCGTACAGGCCGTGCACGTAGGTTCCGAGGTCGATGCGCCGCGCCTGCACGTCCTGCACGATCTGGGAGATTTCGCGGACCAGCGAGGTCATCACGAGGGCCAGCGGGAGCAGCACGCCGACGACACACAGCAGCACGGACGCAACGGACGCGAGGTTGCGCCGGCCGCCCCAGGCGCGCACCAGGCGGCGCTGGAACGGGGAGAACAGGATCGCCAGCACCAGCGCCCAGAACAATGCGGCATAGAACGGCCGCAGCACCAGGGCGAAGGCGACCGTGACGACGAGCAGCAGGACGGTGAAGCTCTTGCGATGAAGCTGGGTGTGACTCATCGACGGGTGGACCGGGAGTTGGGCCGGCCACTATAGCCGCGTGGCGGCGTGCCGCGGACGCGCGCCCGGCGGCGCGACGCCCGCAGCGCACGAACCGTTCAGCGCGGCGAGGTTCTCACGCCCGGCGCGCGCCTCGCCACGCCGCGGGGCGCACGCTCAGGCAATCGAGCTTGCGTCGTCCAGCCTGAAACTGCCCACCGCCGTCGACCAGCGATTGCGCCTGCTGCTTGAGCGACTCGGCGGCGGCAGCGCTCTCCTCGACCAGCGCGGCGTTCTGCTGCGTCATCTGGTCCAGGTGCGTGACGGTGGTGTTGACCTGGCCGATGCCTTCGCTCTGCTCGGCCGCGGCGGCGGTGATCTCGCCGATGATGTCGGTCACGCGCTGCACCGAGCCCACGATCTCCTGCATGGTCTGGCCCGCGTTGGCCACCAGCTTGGAGCCCGACTCGACCTTGTCCACGCTCGCGCCGATGAGCGACTTGATCTCCTTGGCCGCCTCGGCGCTGCGCTGCGCGAGGTTGCGCACCTCGCCGGCCACCACCGCGAAGCCGCGGCCCTGCTCGCCCGCGCGGGCGGCCTCGACCGCGGCGTTGAGCGCGAGGATGTTGGTCTGGAAGGCGATGCCGTCGATGACGCCGATGATGTCGGAGATCTTCTTGGAGCTGGCGTTGATCTCGTCCATGGTGCTGACGACCTGGGAGACGACGCTGCCGCCGCGGGCGGCGACCTCGGCGGCGCTGGCGGCGAGCTGGTTGGCCTGGCGGGCGGAGTCTGCGCTTTGCCGCACGGTGCCGGTGAGCTGCTCCATCGAGGAGGCGGCCTGCTGCAGGCTGCTGGCAGTCTGCTCGGTGCGCGAAGACAGGTCCTGGTTGCCCGAGGCCACCTGCAGCGAAGCGGTCGAGATGTGGTCGCTGGACTCCCGCACGCCGCTGACGATACGGCGCAGCGACGCCTGCATGCCCTCGATCGACCGCAGCAGGTGGGCTGGCTCATCCCGGCCGCCGCAGTCGACATGGCGCGTGCCGAGGTCGCCGCTCGCGATGGCTGCGGCGAGCCCCTCGGCGTCGCGGATCGGATCGACGATCGAGCGCATGTTCACGATGGTCAGCGGCGTGATCACCGCGATGGCCAGCAGCACGCTGGCGCTGACCAGCGCCAGGACGATCCTGGCAGTGGCTTCGAGGTGGGCGCTGGCGGCATCGGCCTGGGCGCGCAACTCGTCGGCCAGTGCATCGACGGCGGACTGCGCGGCATCGTAGTCGGGCCGGGCGCGCTCCATCATGAGGGCGGCCACGCGCGCCGAGTCGAAGTCCAGCGCTTCCAGCCGCGCGGCCACGGGCATCACCTTGTCGCGAAAGCTGTCCAGGCTGGCCATCGCCGCGTCGACCTGGTGCCGAGTTGCGTCGCTGGACAGCGAGGCCTTCAGTGCCGACGCCCGCGACTTGACCTGCTCGAAAGTGGCCAGCCAAGCCTGCTTGGACTGCGTGACCTCGCTGGCGGTCTCGTGATGGATGACCATGTCTTTCTGGTGCGTGCGAAGCAGACCGATGGACAGGCGAAGGCTGCCGATTTCCGTCATGGCGGCAAAGTTGCCGGCGATGAAGGCGGAATCGACGGAGCGCGTGTAGAGCTGGGCCGCGATGCCCATGCCGCCGACCGTCAGCAGCGCCATGGTGACGATGGCGATGGCGCCGAGCATGCGTGTGCGGATCGTGAAGCGCCGCATCAGCGAGGTGAGGTTCATGGTACGACTCGAGGGTGCTGGAACGGGACAGAAGCGGCACCCCTGACTGTGCAGAGGCCCGCGGAATTGAACACGATCACGACATGCTCAGAAGGTCTCCCAGTCGGTGTCGTGAGTCGCCGCGGTCTTGGCCTGGGATGGGGCCGCCGGTGCGGAGGCTTGTGCCAAGACTTGTGCAGAGGCTTGTGCGGGAGATCGTGCGGGAGATCGCGCGGGCGCTCCTGCGGAGGCTCGTGCGGGCATTTTTGTGGGCGCTGGTGTGCGGCGACCGGTTCGCGGCGCGGGGACGCGACGACAGGGCGGACCGGGACACCCGCGCTCGACAGCGGCGGCACGACGGTCCGCGGTGTCGGGGCAGGGCCGTTGTCCGCAGAGGCCTGCTCCGTGCCGAGCCTGAAGCTGCCCACGGCGGTCGACAGCGACCGGGCCTGCTGCTTGAGCGACTCGGCGGCGGCAGCGCTCTCCTCGACCAGCGCGGCGTTCTGCTGCGTCATCTGGTCCAGGTGCGTGACGGTGGTGTTGACCTGGCCGATGCCTTCGCTCTGCTCGGCCGCGGCGGCGGTGATCTCGCCGATGATGTCGGTCACGCGCTGCACGGAGCCCACGATCTCCTGCATGGTCTGGCCCGCGTTGGCCACCAGCTTGGAGCCCGACTCGACCTTGTCCACGCTCGCGCCGATGAGCGACTTGATCTCCTTGGCCGCCTCGGCACTGCGCTGCGCGAGGTTGCGCACCTCGCTGGCCACCACCGCGAAGCCGCGGCCCTGCTCGCCCGCGCGGGCGGCCTCGACCGCGGCGTTGAGCGCGAGGATGTTGGTCTGGAAGGCGATGCCGTCGATGACGCCGATGATGTCGGAGATCTTCTTGGAGCTGGCGTTGATCTCGTCCATGGTGCTGACGACCTGGGAGACGACGCTGCCGCCGCGGGCGGCGACCTCGGCGGCGCTGGCGGCGAGCTGGTTGGCCTGGCGGGCGGAGTCCGCGCTTTGGCGCACGGTGCCGGTGAGCTGCTCCATCGAGGAGGCGGCCTGCTGCAGGCTGCTGGCAGTCTGCTCCGTGCGCGAAGACAGGTCCTGGTTGCCCGAGGCCACCTGCAGCGAAGCGGTCGAGATGCCGTCGCTCGACTGGCGCACGAGGCTGACCATGCTGCGCAGCGAGGCCTGCATCTGCGCCAGTGCGCGAAGCAGCTGGGCCGCTTCATCGCTCCCGGACGCGTCGATGCGTCGCTCGGCGAGGTCGCCCTGGGCGATGCCGGCGGCCAGTTCGCCCGCCTCGCGGATCGGGTCCACGATCGACTTCATGTTCACGAGGGTGAGCGGGGTGATCACGATGACGGCCAGGAGGGCCGCGCCGCCGAGCAGCAGCATCACGAGCCTGGAGGTCGATTCCAGCTTCTGGGCGCCCGCATGTGCCTGGGCGTCCACGGCGCCGGCCAGCGAGATGATCATCTTCTGGGCGTCGTCATGGTGGACGCGCGCGCTGTTCATGGTCGCGACGGCGACGCTCGAATCCTCGTAGCCCATGGAGACGAGCTTCTGCGCCACCGGCTGGAATTTCGCCTCGAAGGCATCCAGGCTGGCCAGCACCTGCCTGACCTGCGTGCGCTCTTCGTCGGACGGCAGGACGAGCATCAGCGCGGACGCGTCCTTCTTGACCTGCCCATAGGCACCGACCCAGGCATCATGGGCCTTGCTCACTTCCTCGACCGAGTTCTTGTACTCGATGATCATGTCCTTCTCGCTGACCCGCATGGTGCTCAGCGACTGGCGCAGGCTGGCGATCAGGCTCATGGCCGTGAAGTCGCCGTTGACGAATGCCGCGTTGACCGATCGCGCGTAGAGCTGCGACAGCAGGCCCACGCCGGCGACGCCGAACAGCGCGATGGTGACGACCGCGATCGCGCCCAGCATGCGCGTGCGGATGGTGAAGCGGCGCATGAGCCAGCTGATCGACATGATGTGCTCCGAGTCCTGGATCCGTCGCGCGGCACCCTGTTCGCAGGTGTCGCACTCTCTGGTTTATCGGCCGCCCGGTCCCTCACACTGAGCGCTCCGGGGCGATGTTCCTGGCGAATTCCGCACAAGCTCCGCACGGCGCCTGCGTGATGCCGGAAGCGAACATCCCGGCCGAGGGCCGGGATGTCTTGCGGGAGGCGCGGGCGTTTCAGTGGGCAGCGTCGTTGATGAGGCCCATGTCGGAGCTGGTCATCAGGCCTTCGATGTCCATGAGGATCAGCATGCGGTCGCTGACCGAGCCGATGCCCGTGATGAAGCTCGTGTCGACGGCAGTGTGCATCTCGGGGGCGGCCTTGATGGTGCCGGCGGCAAGCTCGAGCACATCGGAGACCGAATCCACCACGGCACCCACGACCCGGCCCTTGACATTGAGCACGATCACGACGGTGAAGCTGTTGTACTCGACGGTCTCGCAGCCGAGCTTCACGCGCAGGTCCACGATGGGCACGATGACGCCGCGCAGATTGACCACGCCCTTGATGAACGCGGGTGCATTGGCGATGCGCGTGGGCTGCTCGTAGGAGCGGATCTCCTGCACCTTGAGGATGTCGATGCCGTATTCCTCCGCACCGAGGCGGAAGGTGAGGAATTCCCCGCCGGCGGCGACTGCGGCTCGCACGGCTTCGTGGTGGGCCACGTGAGTGGCGTCGTTGATCATGTTCATGGTGGCCTCGTTCGGTATGGGCGCGCGATGCGCTTCGCGTCGAAGGGGTGTGCTCAGGGGGTTATCGGCAGCGGCGGTGGAATCTGGAGCGGCGAGGCTTCAGAACGTCTCCCAGTCGTCATCGGCCGGCCGGGCCGAGACGGCAGGCGGGGAGGCCGATGCGACCCCGCCGGCGGCCGGCGAGCGTGCGGCGGCCGGCGAGCGCGCGGCGACCGGACGAGCAGCGACCGGACGAGCGGCGGGTGCTGCGGCCGGCGACTTGTCGCGTGCCGCCTGGGCGATCACGGTGGCTGCTGCGGCCTGCGCCGGCGACGGCGCAGGCTTGGCGGCGGATGCATGGGGCGTCGCGCTCGGCCGGGCGGGACGGGCGGACATCGGGGCGGAGCCGGCCGCGGCCGGCGAGCCGGCGAACGACGCATCCGACGCGGCAGGCGAAGCGGCGGCTGAACCGCCGGAAGGCGCGGCATGCGCCAATCGGAACGCGCTCACGACCTTGGCCAGCGACTGGGCCTGCTGCTTGAGCGACTCGGCAGCGGCGGCGCTCTCTTCGACCAGCGCGGCGTTTTGCTGCGTCATCTGGTCGAGCTGGTTGACGGCCACGTTGACCTGGCCGATGCCCTCGCTCTGCTCGGCCGCGGCGGCGGTGATCTCGCCGATGATGTCGGTCACGCGCTGCACCGAGCCCACGATCTCCTGCATGGTCTGGCCCGCGTTGGCCACCAGCCTGGAGCCCGACTCGACCTTGTCCACGCTCGCGCCGATGAGCGACTTGATCTCCTTGGCCGCCTCGGCGCTGCGCTGCGCGAGGTTGCGCACCTCGCCGGCCACCACCGCGAAGCCGCGGCCCTGCTCGCCCGCGCGGGCGGCCTCGACCGCGGCGTTGAGCGCGAGGATGTTGGTCTGGAAGGCGATGCCGTCGATGACGCCGATGATGTCGGAGATCTTCTTGGAGCTGGCGTTGATCTCGTCCATGGTGCTGACGACCTGGGAGACGACGCTGCCGCCGCGGGCGGCGACCTCGGCGGCGCTGGCGGCGAGCTGGTTGGCCTGGCGGGCGGAGTCTGCGCTTTGCCGCACGGTGCCGGTGAGCTGCTCCATCGAGGAGGCGGCCTGCTGCAGGCTGCTGGCAGTCTGCTCCGTGCGCGAGGACAGATCCTGGTTGCCCGAGGCGATCTCGGAGGACGCGGTGGTGATGCTTTCGGTCGAGTCGCGCACTTGCGAGACCATGCGGCGCAGCGCGTTCTGCATGCCTCCCAGGGCTCGAAGCAGGTCCCCGAGCTCGTCCTTGCGTTGCGAATCGATGGTTTGCGAAAGATCGTTCTCGGCAATCACGCGCGCGGCGTCGACGGCCGCGCGCACGGGGCGCGTGACCGAGCGGGTGATGATCACCGCACCGCCGAGCCCGACCAGCACACTGGCGCCAAGCAGGGAGGCGAGCACGATCATGGTGGTCGTCACGCTGGCCTTCAACTCGTCGGCCCGGATGTCGGAAGTCTGTTCCTGCTGCTGGCGCAGGGCATCGATCGACGAGATGTAGGCTTGCGACGTGGGCAGCAGCTTGTCCTTGATGGTGGCCTCCACCGCGACCTGGTCGTAGGTCGCCCGCGCCGCGAGCATTTCCTTGAGAGCGGCGTTGTAGGCCTGCCGCTTGTCGTTGATCGACCCGATCAGGGCACGCGCATCGGCATCCTGGATGGCGTCGAACTGCCTGGCGATCTCCGCGATCTCCACCGCCGTCACCTTGATCAGCGGCTCGAAGTGGGATTCCACCTCGGGCACGCCCGCGGCCTTGGCCAGCGCGATCTGGCGATTCACGTTGAGCTGCGATTTCAGCAGCCATTCCTTGGCCATGCTCGATCGGCGCATGTAGTCGGTGGCGCCTTGCACGCCGTCACGCGTGTGCACGAGTCGCGCAAACGAGGCGCCGACGATCAGCAGGAGCAAGGCAAGCACGAGGCCGAAGCCGAGCGTGAGGCGGGTTCCGATCTTCAGGTTGTTGAGCTGCATGCGGTTGTCTTCCTCTGGATCTCGTTCTGGTGGAATGGGGCGCGGCGCGGGTCAGTGGCGCGAGCGGCGCACGAGACTGCCTACGTCGAGGATGAGCGCCACGCGGCCGTCGCCCATGATGGTGGCGCCCGAGACGTCGTTGACCCTGCGGTAGTTCGACTCCAGGTTCTTCACGACGACTTGTTGCTGGCCGAGCAGTTCGTCGACCAGCAAGGCCACGCGGCCGCCCTCGGCCTCGACGACGACCATGATCCCTGCCACGCGCTCGAAGTCGAAGCGCGGCACCTGGAAGACCTCTTCCAATCCGATCACCGGCATGTATTCGTCGCGCACTTCGACCACGCGGCCATTCCCGCCGATGGTCTTGATGGTCTGGTCCTCGACCTGGAACGATTCGACGACCGAGGACAGCGGCAGGATGTAGACCTCTTCGCCCACACCCACGCTCATGCCGTCCATGATGGCCAGGGTCAGGGGCAGGCGCACCGACACGCGCATGCCATAGCCTTCGGCCGAGTCGATCTCGACCGTTCCGCCCAGTGCCGTGATGTTCTTCTTGACCACGTCCATGCCCACGCCTCGGCCGGACACGTCGGTCACGACTTCGGCAGTGGAGAAGCCCGGCGCGAAGATGAGGTTCCAGACTTCCGGATCGGTGAGGCTGTCGGGTGCGGCGATGCCGCGCTCGCGCGCCTTGTTCAGAAGCTTCTGGCGCGACAACCCGCGGCCGTCGTCACGCACCTCGATCATGATGGAGCCGCCCTGGTGCGAAGCCGACAGCGTGATCGTGCCGTGCTCGGACTTGCCCTTGGCCAGCCGCTCCGCGGGCAGTTCGATGCCGTGGTCGCAGCTGTTGCGCACCAGGTGCGTGAGCGGGTCGGTGATCTTCTCGACCAGGCCCTTGTCGAGCTCGGTCGCCTCGCCTTGCGTGACGAACTCGACCTTCTTGCCCAGCTTGGCGGCCAGGTCGCGCAACATGCGCGGAAAGCGGCTGAACACGATCGACATGGGGATCATGCGGATCGACATCACCGATTCCTGCAGGTCGCGCGTGTTGCGGTCCAGGTCGGCCAGGCCGGCGGCGAGTTGCTGGTACAGCGCCGCGTCGATGTGCTTGCTGTTCTGTGCCAGCATCGCCTGCGTGATGACGAGCTCGCCCACGAGGTTGATAAGCTGGTCGACCTTCTCCACCGAGACGCGCAGCGTGGACGATTCCAGTGCGGCCGATGGCGCCTTGTCGTGCCGCGCCGCGGCGCGTGCGGCCGTCGACGTCGCGCCGGCGGCTGCGGGGGAATCAGCTGTTGCCGTGGCGGTCACGGGCGCAGCGAGGTGCGCGGCGCCGGGTGCGCCGGGTGCATCGTCGAAGAAGCCGTAGCCGGCATCTTCCACCGCCGCCGACTCAGGCACGCCAGGGTTGCCATGATGAAAGCCGTACCCCGGGCCCGGCGGCAAGAGCTGCACATGCTCGCGCGCGACATGGAAGGTGAAGAGGTCCAGCAGGTCGCTGTCGGAACTCGTGGTGGTCACGCGGAAACGGCGAATGCCGTCGGCGGCGTGGCCGCCGTCGATGGGCTCGATGGTGCCGAGGTCGGCGATCTCCTGGAACAGTTCGACGAGGTTGTCGGCCTGTGCCGGGTTGTCCAGCGGGCCCACGCGCACTTCGAGCGAACGCGCTGCGGGCTTGCCGTTGGGTGTGTGAGCGGCCGGGTCGACGCTTGCCTCCGGCGCCGGTTCGACTGCCGGCGCCGCTGCGATCGTGACCGTCGCCGGCCTGGCCTGTGGCGGCGTCTCGCCCGCCACCATTGCGCGGATGTTGAACAGCAGTTCGCTGGTGTCGATCTCCGCTCCGCCGCCGCCCTGGTGGCGCGCCAGCTGCGCGCGCAGCGCATCGCCCGACTGCAGCAGCACGTCGACCATCGCCGCGGTCGGCGCGAGTTCGTGCCGGCGAAGCTTGTCCAGCAACGTCTCCATCTGGTGCGTCAGCTCGGCCACGTCGGAAAAGCCGAAGGTGGCCGCGCCGCCCTTGACCGAGTGCGCGCAGCGGAAGATCGAGTTCAGTTCCTCGTCGTCGGCCTGTTGGAGGTCGATCTCGAGGAGCTGCTGCTCCATGCGGTCCAGGTTCTCGCCGGCCTCCTCGAAAAAGACCTGGTAGAACTGGCTCAGGTCGAAGCCTGCGCTCAGGTTCGACCCTTCGTTGCTCATCTCGCCCATGGCGTGCTCCGTGTCCTGTCGTTCTCGCTCGCGATCGCGCTCTAGTGGATGACCTTCTTGATCACTTCAAGCAGCTTGGCGGGGTCGAACGGCTTGACCAGCCAGCCGGTGGCGCCTGCGCTGCGGCCGGCCTGCTTCATCTGGTCGCTGGACTCGGTGGTCAGGATGAGGATGGGCGTGGACTTGAATTTCGGGTTGTCGCGCAGCTTGCGGGTCAGGCTGATGCCATCCATGCGCGGCATGTTCTGGTCGGTGAGCACCAGGTCGAAGTCTCGGCTGCCGGCCTTCTCCCAGGCGTCCTGTCCGTCGACGGCCTCGATGACGTTGTAGCCCGCGCTCTTGAGCGTGAAGGTCACCATCTGCCGCATCGAAGCGGAGTCGTCCACGGCGAGGATTGAATGCATGTCGTTCTCCGAAGGTCTCGGTGTCGTTGTCGGTCGAAAGCGGCGTGTCTTGAGGGGGCTGCGCTAGAAGAGTTCGACGGAGCCGGCGTCCATCTCGTCCTGCGTCACGGGATTGGGGCGGACGGGTGCCTCCTGCACGACGGCCTCGCCGTCGTCGTCATCGCCCATCGCCACCCGCGCGATCTGGTCGGCGCAACTGCGCAGGCGCCGGCTGGTGTGGTTGATGAGCTGCGAGGCCATGTCCTGGAACTGAAGTGCGGTCACCGCCCCGCACAGCTGCTCCATCAGCTGCGGGTAGGCACCCGCGTGACCTGGAGCGCTGCCGGGGCCGTCCATCAGCCCTCGGACCTGTTCGGATGCGCCATAGAAGCTTTGTGCGAGAACGTCGCAGGCGTGCTCGAGCAGGGTCTGCAGACGGTCGAGGTCATTCGTGGCCATCATGAGATGGTCCTGCAGATCTGCGGCTGCCAGCAGGGGAAGCGGATTCCCGTCGGCCTGCCCGGTGGCTTCATTCATCGGCGTCGTGCTCCACGATAGGTGCGCCCCGCGAAAGCGCGCCGGCTGGCGCGCGCGGTCACGGCGGGCGCGGTTCAGCGCGCGTTGACGGATTTTCGGCAGCGACCTCGCGGACATTAGCGAAATCACTTGGCAAAAAGTCCGGCAATTCGCCTCGCATGCGCCAAATCCCCTACGCTTTTCGGGCCCGGGTCGTCAGGGCCCGCGGCATACTTCACGAATGAGTTTCGCCACGCCCGCGGTGCCCGAGCGACCGGTGCGATTGCTGCACCTCGAGGATTCCGAGCTCGACCACGAGCTCATGCTGGCGCATCTGCGGCGCGGCGGCCTGGAGGTCGTCACCCGGCGCATCGAGAGCGAGAGCGAGTTCTTCCGCGCGCTCCAGCATGAATGGGACGTCATCGTCTCCGACTACAACCTGCCGAACTTCTCGGGCCTGCTGGCGCTGGACCTGCTCAAGGCGCAGGGGCGCGACATCCCGTTCGTGCTCGTGTCCGGCGAGATCGGCGAAGACACCGCGGTCGAGGCGATGCGCACCGGCGCGAGCGACTACCTCCTGAAGAACAACCTCACGCGCCTGGTGCCCGCGCTCATGCATGCCATCGAGGCTGCCGAGATGCGCAGGGCGCGCGAGCGCGCGGACGCCGAGCTCGGAGCCTCCAAGCAACGGCTGCACGAGCTGGCCCAGCACCTGCAGACCAGTGTCGAGATGGAACGCTCGGCCATCGCGCGCGAGATCCACGACGACGTGGGCGGCTCGCTGACCGCGCTGAAGTTCGACCTGGCCTGGATCGCGCGTCGAGCCGACGACAACGAGGTCCTCGCCCGCGTGAGCGGCGCGCTGGAAACGGTCAGCCACGCGATCGAGGCCAGCCAGCGGATCATGCACAACCTGCGCCCGGCGATCCTGGAACAGGGCCTGGTGGCCGCGCTGCAATGGATGGCCGCGCGTTTCGAGCGTCGCACCGGCGTGACCTGCGTGCTGCGCACGCCGCCGGCGTCGGCGTGCGCGATCGAGCAGCTGCCCGCAGGCGTGCCGCTGGTCGCCTACCGTGCCGCGCAGGAGGCCCTGACGAACGTGACCAAGCACGCCCAGGCGACGCACGTCGAGATGGATCTCTCGGTGGCCGCAGGCGTGCTGTCGCTCGAGGTGAGCGACAACGGCCGCGGGCTGAGCCAGGTGGACCTGGCCAAGGCGCGCTCGTTCGGCATCCGCGGGCTGCACGAGCGGGCGCGCACGGTGGGCGGATGGGTCGACCTCAGCAGCGGAGCGGGCGGCACGACGCTCATCCTGTCGGTCCCGCTGGACGACAACGTCCTTGCGAGCGACGAGCCGCCGTCGCCGCCCATGCATGAGCCGGAAGATCCGACCGGCTGGGGAGAACTATGATCAAGGTCATCCTTTGCGACGATCACGCGCTGATCCGGCGCGGCATCCGCGACACGCTCTCGGACGCGTCGGACATCCAGGTCGTGGGCGAAGCCGGCGACTACGGCGAATTGCGCACGCTGCTGCGCACGCAGCCGTGCGACGTTCTCGTGCTCGACATCAACCTGCCCGGGCGCAGTGGGCTCGACGTGCTGCATGTCCTCAAGGACGAAGGCGCCACGATGCGCGTGCTGGTGGTGTCCATGTACCCCGAGGACCAGTACGCCATCCGGGCATTGCGCGCGGGCGCCTTCGGCTATGTGAACAAGGGCGGCGACCCGGCAATGATCGTGCAGGCCGTGCGCACGGTGGCGCAGGGCCGCAAGTACGTCACGCCCGAGATCGCCCAGATGCTGGTCGAGAGCCTGACCACGCCGATGAGCGAGATGGCGCACGAAAAGCTGTCCGACCGCGAACTGCAGACGCTCGTGATGATCGCCTCGGGCAAGCGGCTGTCCGACATCGCCGAGGAGCTCATGCTGAGCCCCAAGACCGTCAGCGTGTACCGGGCGCGCGTGCTCGAGAAGCTCGGCCTCGCGAACAATTCGGAGCTCACGGTCTACGCGATCCGCAACGGACTCGTGGGCGACTAGGTTTCCCGGACGAAAGTGCCGGCGCACCGGCAAGGGCTGCGCGAGGGCGCCGTGGATGGCGCACGGCCATGCGGTGCATCACCGGGCCGAGCGCGGCGCAAGGGCCGCCCAACGGTCGTCCGTCCTCGTCGGCGCGGGAGCTGGGTCCGAACGGAGGCGACTCTCGCCGCCGCCTGATCGTCCTTCCCTTGCACGGGCACGCGCCTTGCCCCAGTCAGCTCAGCATGTCCCCGACCGAAGCAGCCGTTCGCGACGAGCCGTCGCCTCGCACCGATGAGCACATCCCGGCGTTCGCCTTCGTCGTCAATGGCGGCAGCGGACATCAGCCCCTTCAGGAGCGTCTGGCGACCATCGAGCAGCAGATGCGGCGCGATGGCCGTCCTTTCCATGTCGAGCGGCTCGAGCGGGGCTCGACGCTGCAGGCCACCGTCGCCCGTGCCGCGGATTGGGCGGCGGCGCGCGGGGCGGCGCTCGTGGCGGCGGGCGGGGACGGCACCCAGAATGCGGTCGCGCAGGCCGCGTGGCAGGCGCGGCTGCCGCTCGGGACCATTCCCCAGGGCACGTTCAACTACTTCGGGCGCGAGCACGACGTGGCGACCGAAACGGACGCGGCCATGGACGCATTGCTGCGCGCCACGCCGCGGCCGGTGCAGGCAGGCATGGTCAACGGCCGCCTCTTCCTGGTCAATGCCAGCCTCGGTCTGTATCCGCAGCTCCTCCAGGATCGCGAGGCCTTCAAGCGGCGCCACGGTCGCTATCGCATCAATGCGGCGCTCGCGGCGACCGGCACCATCTTGCGGGAGCATCGCTTCTGGACGCTGGAGTTGACGTTCGGCGACGAGAAGGTGGTGGTGCAGACCGCCACGCTCTTCGTCGGCAACAACGCCTTGCAACTGGGCCAGGTGGGTGTGTCTTCCGCGCAGGCGATCCAGCGAGGCGCCCTGGCGGCCGTGCTGGTTCGGCCCATCGGGAGGCTGCCCATGCTTGGCCTCGCCTTGCGCGGCGCGCTGGGACGGCTGGGCGAGGCGTCCCACGTGCTCGACTTCGCCTTCCACCGGCTCGTCGTCCGACCCGCGACAGGATCGGCCCGCCGGCGCATCCGGCTGGCCGTCGACGGCGAGTTGTGCCGCATCGACTCGCCGCTGACGTTCGAGCTCGCGGCGCCTGCGCTGCGGCTGCTGCTGCCGGGTTGAGCAGGCGAGATGACTGTCCTGCTGCAGGTGTCGGACGCGCACTTCGGGACCGAGGACCGCGAGGTGCGGGAGGCCCTGTGGCAACTGGCCCGCGATGCCGCCCCCGACATCGCGGTCTGGACCGGCGACCTCACGCAGCGTGCACGACGCGCGCAGTTCGAGGCGGCGCGGCAGTTCATGGCCTCGCTCCCGGTCGGGCTGAACCTCGCGCTGCCCGGCAACCATGACATCCCGCTGTTCCACCTCGGCCACCGCCTCTTCACGCCCTACCGCCGCTACATGCAGGCGTTCGGGACGGAGCTGGCGCCCGAGTTCGACCGCGACGACCTGCTGCTGCTGACCGTCAAGACCACCCGCCGGTGGCGACACAGCCGGGGCCAGCTGTCGGCAGCGCAGGCCCTGAACGTGGCCGAGCGGCTGCGCAGCGCCCGGGCGGGGCAACTGCGCGTCGTCGCCACGCACCAGCCCCTGCACCTGGCGCCGGCACAGGATCCGCGCCACCGCATCGTGGCTCGCGACGACACGCTGGCCGCCTGGGCCCGGGCGGGACTCGACCTGCTGCTCAACGGGCACACCCACCGGCCCGCGTGCTACCCGGTACGCATCGCCGACCGGGATGTGTGGATCGTCCAGGCGGGCACGTCGATGTCGACCCGCGTGCGTGCCGGCGAACCGAACTCGGTGAACCTGATCCGTCATCACGCCGGCCAACCCACCGGCCGATGCGACATCGAGCGTTGGGATTTCCAGGCGGACCACCGCCGCTTCGCATGCGTGGGGCATTGGCAGGTCGACGTGCCGCACGAACCTTCGTGAGTCGGCACATGCCATTCGATGCTGCGTCAAGGAGGACGTGACGCCGTCACCCCTGCGGGCGCTTCCGGCCCTGGCCACCCGGAAAGGTGTCGTGGATGTGGACCGGGCGCTCGAGGAGGTGTCGGCAGTGCATCATCCGGCCGGGTGACCGCGTCGAGCCATCCCCGTCAGAAAGGCGACGACGAGGCTTGCGTGGCCTGGCGTTGCGCGACGGCGCGCAGGTGCGGCACGAACAGCGTGGTCTCCTGCGCGAGTTCATCGAGGCAGGCGCGCGCGCGCCACGGCTCGAAGGCCGCTGCCTGTGCGAGACGCTGCAGTTGCTCGGCCAGGCTTGCGGCCGGCTTCGCTCCGAATGCGAGGAGCAGGCCCTTGAGCGAATGGGCGCGTCGCGCGAGCGCGGGGATGTCCTCGCCCTCCAGCGCTGCGCGCATCGCGGCGAGTTCCTTGGGCAGCTCCAGCAGGAACGGTGCGGCGATGATCTCCACCGTCTGGGCGTCGGCGTGCTCGAGCGCGCTGCGATAGGCCTCGCTGCGGCTGGCCGCCGTCTGCGCCCTCGACAGATAGCGCTCCAGCGCCTGCAGCATCTCGCTCGCGCGAAGCGGCTTGGCGAGGTGATCGTTCATGCCGGCGTCCAGGCACATGCGCCGGTCGGACTCCATGGCGCTCGCGGTCAGCGCCACGATGGGCATGTGGGGCCGGCCGCGCGAGCGCTCCTGCGCGCGCATCCGGCGTGTCGCCTCGAGGCCGCTCATGCCGGGCATGTGAACGTCCATGAAGACGATGTCGAAGTGGCGCTGAGCGTGCAGCGCCACCGCCTGCTCGCCATCGAGCGCGACCGTCACCTCGTGGCCCCAGCGCCGCAGCATGGTCACGGTGAGCAGTTCGTTGACGGCGTTGTCCTCGACCAGGAGCACCTGCGCCGGCGCCATCGCCGCCATGCCGGCCATTGCGGCTGGGAGCGTCTCGGCCGCCGATGGCGGCGGCGCGTCGTGCGGCGACAGCGCCTGTCGCAGCGCGGCCTGGATTTCGCGCGGCGTGGCCGGCTGCGGCAGGCACGCCTGCACGCCGGCCTCGCGCCACGCATCGGCGTCGGCCGGTTGGCGCAGCGCCGCCAGCGCAATCACTGCAGGTGCGTGAACCGGGTCGCCACGCTCGGCACAGGCACGAATGAGCGCACGCGTGAATTCCAGCAGACCGGTCGATGCGGCCGAGTGCTCGATCAGGATCGCGTCGATGCTCCGCTGCACGCGAGAGTCAAGACCTGTTCGTCGGGCGCAGTGACCGTGACGCTGCCATCGAGCGCCGCGACGAGCCGTTCCAGCGCACCCGCCGCGATGGCATGGTCGCGCACGATCAGCACGCCGCGGCCCGCCAGCAGGCTCGCCTCTGGTGTGGCCGAGGGCGCGGAGCGGTCGATCCCGAACGGTAGCTCGACCATGAAGTCCGAGCCTGTGCCGGGTTCGCTGCTCACCGAGATCGTGCCACCCAGAAGGTCGCACAGCCGCCGCGTGATCGTCAGTCCCAGTCCGGTGCCGCCGAAGCGGCGCGTGATGGAGCTGTCCTCTTGCGTGAAGGCGGCGAAGATCTGGGTCTGCCTGTCGGGCGGAATGCCGATGCCCGTGTCGCGCACCGACAGGCGCAGCCAGCAGCGGTCGTCGTCGCCCGACGTGCCGGCGGCGCTCACGGTGACGACCACTTCGCCCGACTCGGTGAACTTCACGGCGTTGCTGAGCAGGTTGTTCAGGATCTGCCGCAAGCGCACTGGATCGCCGATGAGCTGGGCCGGCAGCGCGCATCGCACGTCCAGCGCCAGCGTCACGCCGCGTGCCGCGGCCTTCGGGGCCATGGGGCGCAGCGTGTCGGCGAGCAGGCGGTCGAGGTCGAACGGGAGCGACTCCACGGCCAGCTTGCCGGCCTCGATCTTCGAGAAGTCGAGGATGTCGTTGATGATGTTGAGCAGCGAGTTCGCCGAGGACTTGACGATCCCGAGGTACTCGCGCTGATCCGCATCGAGCGCGGTGTCGAGCACGATGTCGGTCATGCCGATGATGCCGTTCATCGGCGTGCGGATCTCGTGGCTCATGTTCGCGAGGAACTGGCTCTTCATCCGGTTGGCGCTCTCGGCCGCTTCCTTGGCCTGCAGGAGGGTGCGCGCGGCCTCCTTCTGATCGGTCACGTCGAACAGCGTGCCCACCAGGCCCATCACCTCGCCCGCGCCGTTGCGCAACGGGGCCTTGCTCACGACCGCGTCCACCAGGCGGCGTCCCACTCGCATGCGGAACTCGTAGCGGTGGCGCACGCCGGTGTCGATCACGTTCCGGTCCCCCGCCTCGTGCGACGGGTCGATCGGGCCGACATGGGCCTGCGTCAGCCGGCGGCCGATGAGCCGCTCGGGCGTGAGTCCGAACAGCTCGCAGTAGGCCCGGTTGACGCGCACGAAGCGTTGCTCGCAGTCCTTCACGAAGGCGGGGATCGGGATGTTCTCGAACAGCGCGTCGACGAAGGCGAACTGCTCGGACAGACGCTCGGCCGCCAGCCGCCGCTCGGTGATGTCATTGAGCGTGCCGCTCACGCCTTCGATGCGGCCGGTCGAATCGAACACCGGCTGGGCGAACGCCTGCATCCACACCGTCTTGCCGCCCGCCGTGATGAAGCGCATCTCGCGTTCGGCCGAGGCCCGAGTGCCGGACACGAGTTCGATGAAGTCGGCCACGCAGTGCGGCCGGTCGTCCGCGTGGAGAAATTCGGTGAAGCGCCGGCCCAGCGATTGCTCGATGGACAGGCCGGTCACGTGCTCCCAGGCGGCGTTGAGAAAGTGGATGCGACCGTCGCGGCCCGCGCGGAACACCGTCTCGTGCAGGCTGTCGATGGTGGTGCGGTAATGGTGCTCCGACAGCATGACCTGCTCGGCCATGCGGCGGCGCTCGCTCACGTCGGTGCAGATCGTGATGTGCTTCGAGATGCGGCCGCGCGAATCGACGAAGGGCACGATGGTGGCCTGCACCCAGAAGCGCTCGCCGCTTCGGGCGCGGTGGCAGACCTCGCCGCGCCAGGCCTGGCCGCTGCCCACGACGCGCTCGATCTCCTCGAAGAAGGCCGGGGGATGGATGTCGGAGCGAATGATGTCGCGGCTGCGTCCGACCAGTTCGTCGCGGCCGTAGCCGCTGATCGAGCAGAAGCGGTCATTGACGTCGGTGATGATGCCCGCGGTGTCGGTGATGGCGACAATGGCGTGGTCGTCGAGAGCGCTCTTGAGGTTGCGCAGTTCCGCGCGTTCGATGTGCAGTTCCTCGATGAGGCGGCCGTTGGCGGCCATCAGCTCGTGCAGGTCGCGCAGCGCGAAATCGCCGGGCTGCGGTCCGGCCGGCAGCGATTCCGGGTCCAGCGTGCCGTCCAGCAGGGCCGGCAACGACGCGAGGATGGTGCGCACGCGCGGATCCAGCGAGTGATCGTCGGCGGCGTCGCGGGCCGCGTCGAGCATTCGGGCCAGTTCCTGCGGCGAATTTGCGCCCCACAGGCGCTGCAGCCGGGGAAGGGCGGTCGGCATGGTCAATCAGGGAATTGCGAGCGGATCGTGAGCACGTCGTCCCAGCCCTTCACGAAGGCGGCCACGCAGGTGGGGTCGAAGTGCCGGCCGCTTTGCTCCTCGATGTAGGCGCGCGCCTGCGCCGCCGGCCAGGCCTTCTTGTAAGGTCGGGTCGAGTTGAGCGCGTCGAACACGTCGGCCACCGCGACGATGCGGCCACCCAGCGGGATCTGCTCGCCCTTCAGGCCGCGCGGATAGCCGCTGCCGTCGAACTTCTCGTGGTGCGTCTCGGCGATCTCGCAGGCCAGGCGCAGCAGCGGGCTCTGGGTGTCGGCCAGGATGCGGCCGCCGATCTCGGGGTGGCGGCGCATCTCGGCCTGTTCGAGCTCGTCGAGCCGGCCGGCCTTGAGAAGGATGTGGTCGGGGGTGCCGAGCTTGCCGACGTCGTGCATCGGCGCGGCGGTCAGAAGCGCCTGCGCATAGCTCTCGGGCTCGCCCAAGTGGCGGGCGATGGACGCGGCGTAGTGCGCCATGCGCTGGATGTGCCCACCCGTCTCGGGGTCGCGGAATTCGGCCGCCCGCGACAGCCGCACGATCAGGTCGCGCTCGCGCAGCACGATCGCCTCGGTGGCCGTGCGCACCTCCTCGGCCAGGTGGGCGGCCCGGTCGTGGAGCAGGTTCTGCGCCTGTCTGAGCTGCAGCAGGTTGCGAAGCCGCAGCTTGATCTCGGTGGAGTCGACCGGCTTGGTGAGGAAGTCGGTGGCGCCGATCTCGAGCGCACGCCGGCGCACCGTGCTCTGGCCGGCCGCGGTGACCATCACGACCGGCACGTCGGCCAGCAGCGGCGTGGCGCGCACGGCCTCGATGAACTGGTGGCCGTCCATGTGCGGCATCATGAAGTCCACCACGATGAGATCAGCGCCGTGCTCGCAGCACCATGCCAGGCCCGAGCGCGGATCCTCGAAGCGCAGCGGCTCCGCGCCGGTGGCCGAGCGCGCCAGCGCCGCCATGAGCATCAGGTTCACGGCGTTGTCATCGACGATGACGATCTTCATGGGGCGGGCGACGGCGGGGTGCGGCATACAGGCGCATCATCGCCTGCATCGGCCCGCATTTTCCTCGGGATTTGCCGCGAATGGCGACTTTCGGACAGACCGCGCCCGACCTACTGGAAATTCGAAAGCAGCCGCTCCAGCGCCATGGTGAAGGGCGCCTGCATCATCGGCAGGGTCAGCAGCACGCCGATCAGCCCCACCGACAGCGTGATCGGAAAGCCGATGGCGAAGATGTTCATCTGCTGGGCCACGCGCGAGACCACGCCGAGCACCAGGTTGACGAACAGCAGCATGGCCACGAGCGGCAACGCCAGCCACAGGCCGAGCTCGAACACCTGGGCGCCCCAGACCTGCGGCTGCACCGCGCGCAGGAAGGCGAAGGGGTCGGGGCCCGCCGGGAAGGCGTGAAAGCTCTGCACGACGGCCGAGATCAGCAGCAGGTGCCCGTTGACGACGATGAACAGGAAGCTGATCGACACGCCGAAGAACTTGCTGACGGCCGTGGACTGGCCGCCGGTCATGGGGTCGAAGAAGCCGGCGAAGTTCATGCCCATCTGCAGGCCGATCACCTCGCCGGCGAACTCGACGGCGGAGAAGACGATGCGCGCGGCGAAGGCCAGCGTCAGGCCCACCAGCAACTGCTGCACGAGCAGCAGCATCGCCTGCGGCGAATCCAGCGGCACCACCGGCATGGCCGGCAACGCCGCCTGGGCGCACACGGCGATCAGGAAGGCCAGCGCCACGCGCAGCCGCATGGGCACGCCGCGCTGGCCGATGACCGGCATCGCGCCGAACAGCGCGAGCACGCGCAGGAAGGGCCACAGGACCGGGCTGACCCAGGCCAGGACCTGGGCTTCGGTGAAGGTCAGCATGCCCGGCGCGAGGCGGGTGTCAGCCCACCGCGCCCGGGATGGCCTGCAGCGTGCGCTGAAGGTACTCGACCAGCGTGGTGAGCATCCACGGCCCGGCCACTGCGAGCACGACCACCGCGGCCACGATCTTCGGCACGAACGACAGCGTGGCCTCGTGGATCTGCGTGGCGGCCTGGAAGATGCTCACCAGCAGGCCCACGGCCAGCACGGTCAGGAGGATGGGCGCGGCCACCATGAGCAGGAGGTACAGGCCCTGCTGGCCGAAGGTGAAGACTTGCTGGGCATCCATGGGGTGCGGCTCAGGTGGCGAAGCTCGCCGCCAGCGAACCCAGCAGCAGGTTCCAGCCGTCGGCCAGCACGAAGAGCATCAGCTTGAAGGGCAGCGAGACGAGCACGGGGCTGAGCATCATCATGCCCAGGCTCATCAGCACGCTGGCGACGATCATGTCGATGACGAGGAACGGAATGAAGATCAGGAAGCCGATCTGGAAGGCGCTCTTGAGTTCGCTGGTCACGAACGCCGGCACGAGCACCTTGAACGGCACGTCCTCGCCCTTCACGTTGCCGTCGATCTTGGCCAGCCGCGCAAAGAGCATCACATCGGCCTGGCGCGTCTGCTTGAGCATGAACGCGCGCATGGGCACCTGGCCGCGCTGCAGGGCCTCGTCGAAGGCGATCCGGCCTTCGGTGTACGGCTGGTAGGCCTCGGTGTAGACGCGGTCGATCGTCGGCGACATCACGAAAAAAGTGAGAAACAGGCTCAGCCCCACGATCACCTGGTTGGGCGGCGCGGCCTGCGTGCCGAGCGCCTGGCGCATCAGGCTGAGCACGATGACGATGCGGGTGAAGCCCGTCATCATCAGCAGCACCGCGGGCAGGAAGCTCAGCGCGGTGAAGAACAGCAGCGTCTGGATCGGCACCGAATAGCTGGTGCTGCCCGCGCTCTGGCCCACCAGCAAGGGCAGGCCCGCGTTGGCCGCGCTCTGGGCGCCGGCCGCGCATGGCAGCAGCGCCAGCCCGGCGAGCATGGCCAGCGCAAGGGCGCGACGCGCGCGAGCGAGCCCGCGCGCATGGCACGTACGGTCAACGTCCACTGGAGTCCTTGTCCTGGCGCAGGCGCCCCAGCAGCTGGGCGAAGGGCATGGGCGGCATGGCCGGCGGCAGGCCGGGTGCGTCGTCCTGGGGAGGCATCTCGTGCAAGGCGGTGATGCTTTGCGCGGTCACGCCGAGCACCAGCCAGCGGCGGGACTCGCCGCTGCCCACTTCCACCGTCACCAGGCGCTGGTTCTGAGAGATGGGCAGCACGGCGACGCTGCGCATCAGCCCGTGCGCGGCGCCGCCGCCCACGGGCGAGCGGCGCAGCAGCCACAAGGCCACCGGGATCATCGCGATGATCGCGACGAACCACAGCAGCGAGGAGATCGCGTGAGAGGGCATGGATGCGGTTCTCAGCCCCGGCTCAGGCGGCGCATGCGCTCGCTGGGCGTGACGATGTCGGTCAGGCGGATGCCGAACTTGTCGTTGACCACGACGACCTCGCCCTGGGCGATCAGGTAGCCGTTGACCAGCACGTCCATCGGTTCGCCGGCCAGCGTCTCGAGCTCGACCACGGAGCCCTGGGCGAGCTGCAGGATGTGCTTGATCGGAATGCGCGTGCGCCCGAGCTCCACGGTGAGCTGCACCGGGATGTCCAGGATCATGTTGATGTCGTTGCCCGCGGCGGGCGTCGCGCCCGAGGCGAAGTTCTGGAACGAGGCGGGCGCGACGGACTCGGTCTGCGTCTGCATCTCGGTGCCGGGTGCGCCGGGTGCGCCGGGTTGCGCCTCGGCCAGCGCGGCAGCCCATTCGGCGGCCATCTTGTCTTCTTCGCTCATGTTCTCGGGCATGGCCGATCCGTCAGCTGACATGTTGGGCTCCAAGCCAGCTCAGGTTGGAGCTGGACAACAGTTGATTGACCTTCAGCGCGTAGCGCCCGTTCGAGGTGCCGTAGTGGCAGTCGAGGATCGGCACCCCCGCGACCTTGGCCTGGAGGTTGTGCTGCAGGTCGAGCTCGATGAAGTCGCCCGGCTTGAACGACAAGAGCTGCTCCACCGTCGCGGGTGCGGTCGCGAGCTCGGCCACGAGGTCGACCTCGGCCGACTGGATCTGCTGCTTGAGCAGGTTCACCCAGCGGCGGTCCGGTTCGTTGCTGTCGCCCTGGATCGTCGAGTAGAGAACGTCGCGGATGGGTTCCAGCGTCGAGTACGGGATGCAGAAGTGGATCGTGCCGGTGGTGTCGCCGATCTCCAGCGTGAAGGAGGTCGCCACCACGATCTCGCTGGGCGTGGCGATGTTGGCGAACTGGGGCTGCATCTCCGAGCGCTGGTATTCCAGCTCCAGGGGGTAGATGCCGGTCCAGGCCTTCTTGTATTCGTCGGTCACGACGTCGACCAGCCGCATGATGATGCGCTGCTCGGTGGGCGAGAAGTCGCGGCCTTCGATGCGCGTGTGGAACTTGCCGGCGCCGCCGAACAGTGCGTCGATGACGGCGAACACGAGCGTGGGGTCGCACACGATCAGGCCCGAGCCGCGCAACGGCCGCACGCTCACGATGTTGAAGTTGGTGGGCACCACGATCTCGCGCAGGAAGGCGCTGTATTTCTGCACCTTGATCGCGCCGATGGAGATCTCCGGGCTCTTGCGGATGAAGTTGAACAGCCCGATGCGCACGTTGCGCGCAAAGCGCTCGTTGATGATCTCCATCGTGGGCATGCGCCCGCGAACGATGCGTTCCTGGCTGGCGAGGTTGTAGTTGCGCACGCCGCCGGTGGGCTGCTCCTCCTGCTCGAGCTTCTGGCTTTCGCCGGTGATGCCCTGCAGCAGGGCATCGACTTCGTCTTGCGAGAGGATCTGCTGGTTCATGACGCGGGCCGCTGGCGGGTGGGAGCCGTCATCTCACTGGATGATGAAGCTCGAGAAGTGCACATGCTGCACGGGGCTGTCGCTCATGGGCGTGCGCACCAGCCCGTCCGAAGTCGTGCCGCCGTCCTGTCGGCTGCCGTCGTCGACCAGTGCGATGCCCAGCGGGCGCACGGCCTCGCGCATGACTTCCCTGGCGAGCTGCTCCTTGCCGGCGCGTTCGAGCAGCTGCTGCGAGGTCTTGCTCGACAGCACGAGCAGGATGCCGTTGCGGATCGCCGGCATGTAGGCCTTGAGTTCCTCGCCGTACTTGGGATCCTGCAGCTCCAGCGTGATGCCCACCTGGGCGAAGCGCTCGGTGTCGCGGTCGGCGAGGTTGACCACGAAGGCGTCCAGGGGCAGGAATGCCGGCGGGCCGCTGTGATGTGCCTTGGCCGGCTCGTGCGCCACGGCGGGCGCGTCGCCGTCGGCGGCGGCCAGTGCGGCGGCCGCCGCCTCGCGGCGCTTCTTCACGACGATGGCTCCGCCCGCCAGCAGCGCGAACAGCACGGCCACGACGACGATCATCACGACAAGCTTCTTCTTGCCCTTCTTCGTGGGTGCAACGCCATCGCTGGGCATCGGCTCGGCGGCTGCTGCGGACATGCATTCTCCTTGGACTTCTTGCGCGCGCCAGGGTGGCCCGGCGCGCCTTGGGATGGAGAAATTGTCGAAGCGGGCGCTAGCGCGGAATGGCCGATAAGGGGGGGATTTCCGTGTCAGACGCGGCCCGGGCGAGGTCCGGGCGGGCCCACGTCGCCGGCGCGCGGCGACGAATCGTCAGCCCGGCTGGATGCGTGAACGGGCGGCAGCCGAGAACTCCGGCTGCGGCGCCTGGACGTCGTGCACGGCGCCGCAGGCAGACGGCGGCTCGCCGGCGTGCTGCGCGGGCAGCGCCTCGAAGGGCGCGCCGATGCGCTCGAATGTGGCATCGGTGAGGCGCGCGAGCATCGACTCCGCCGGCACGCCCGCCATGGCCAGTGCCTGATGCGCGCGCCGGCACAGGCGCCGGGCATAGCTCAGCGCTCCGGCCATGCCCAGTTCGGACACGAAGTCCGGCTCGGCGCGCAGCCAGGCCCGCAGGCCCCAACGGCCGCGCATGGCGTGCGGGGACGCCCGGGCGAGATCGGCGGCGACGTGCGACGCGATCCCCATCATCAGGCCATAGTCGCCGAGCGGCGCGTACCGGGCATCCGGTCCGCCGCAGGCCGCACCCATGCAGGCGGCGGCCTTGAGCAGTGCGCCGGTCGTTCGACCGCAGCGCTCGCGCAGCGCCGCGCAACTGCCCAGGCCCGGACCGTATACCGCATCGAAGGCCTGGCCCCCCGCCTGGCCGCGATGCCCGACGGCCTGCGCGAGCAGCCGGCACAGGCGAGCCTGCAGCGGCGCCGGAAGTTCCTTGGCACAGGCCGTCTGGAAGGCCAGTGCCAGGCAGGCATCGGCAGCCAGCGGGGCCAGCGCCGCTGCAGCGCGGCCGCGTTCGCGGCGGCTCGCCGGCGACGGCCCGTGGCCACGCGCGCGCGCTGCGCCGCTGACCAGTTCGATCGCGACGGCGGCGACGCGTGTGTGTGACTCGTCGGCCCCCGCCATGTGGCCCGCTGCCAGGGCAATCAGTGCGGGCAGCCGGACGTCGGACGTCCACACGGCCTGGCGCAGCGCGTCGGACAGGGCTGCCGGCACGGCGCCATTCGGGCACCACGACGCAGGCCCGCAACTCATGCTCCACGGCGCGCACCTGGCGCTGCATCCAGGCCGTGGCGGCCTCGTCGATGCTGGACACCTGCTCGATCACGGCGTGACTCCATGCGGTCGGCGCGGGCCGGGCGGCACGTCGATGTGGCGGCCCTGCCGACCCCCGCCGGTGCAGGCAGACTCCCATGGGAACGCCGAGCGCACGCGACCCCGGGCGAACTGTTCTCGGAGCATGCGAACATGGAGCGGTCATGGCGGCGCGGACCGCACGCGACGGCAGCCGGGCGACTCGCGCAACAGGCGAGCGGGGAGCGTCCGAGCGTGTCGGAGCCGATCGCCGGCGCCTTGGCGACGGCGGTGCCGGCATGCCGTGTCAGGCGTAGAGGTCGAGCGCGCCGCTGGGCGCGCGCAGGTTCACGCGGCGCATGCTCGCGCCGGCATCGGCCGCGCCTGCATCGAGGCCGGCGTCGGTGCGGCCCACGCCGGTGCTGGAGGCGCTGTCACCCGCGTCGGGACGAGGCCGGCCCTGATCGGGATGTTGCGACACGCCGCCACCCGACAACGTGAAACCGGCGTCGCGCAAGGCGGCCGCGAGTTCAGGCAGGCTCGACTCGATGACCTGGCGAGTGGCATGCGACGCGGCGCCGAAGTCCACCTGGGCCTGCGAGCCGTCGAGCGCGATGTGCACCGAGATCGGCCCCATGTGGGCCGGGTTGAGCTGCAGTTCCGCGCGCTGCACGCCGTCGCGAGCCAGCGTGCTGACGTGCAGGGCGAGCGCTTCGCGAAATTCCGGTGCGGTCGCGGGCGTGCCGATGGCGCCCGTGACGGCAGGCGCGGTGGCGCTGCCGGCATGTGGAGTGGTCGAGATGGCGGCCGCAGCGTTGCCGGCTGCCTGCAAGGCGTCGATGCCGTGGCGCTCGCCATCGCCGTGTGCGGAAACGGCTCGATCGTTCGTCGCCTGGATGGCGGCGGACACGGTGGCCGCGGACACGGTGGCGGCGGCCGACGGCGTTGCGGCGTCTGAACCGGCTGCGCCGGTGGCGATCGCTGCGCCCTGACCGGCGTCGGCATGCGCGGTTCGACCCGCATGCGCCGCCGCGCCGCTCCCGCGATGCGCCGGGTCCGTGGCGGTCGGCACAGTCAGGGTCTGCGCGGTGTGGGCGGGCCTGCTTTCGTGGCTGGCGATGGCCTGGTTGTCGGCTTGATCATCGCCCTGGGTGATCTTTTCATGTGCCGACTGCACTGGTCTGCCGCGCCGCTCTCCCGCACCGGCGACCTTTCCCGGCGCGCCGGCTCTGCCCGTCTCGCCGGCCTGGACGCCATCGGGCCCCGTGGCAACCGGGCGGTGCAGCGACGCGATGAATTCGGCCAGGGCCGGGTCGGTGCCGGCGGCCGTCTTGTCCTTCTCGTCCTTGGTCTCGGTCTTGGCGTCGGCCTTGCCTGCCGCGTCGGCCGTTCCCGTGCCTGTCAGCGCCGCGGTCGCATCGGCGTCGGACACCGCCTTCGAATCGGGATCACCGTTTCCAGGAGCGCCTGCGGGCCGGGAACGGTCGGCGCGCCGGTCTCCGCCCCGTCGTGTGGCTGCGCCAGGCGCCGCGGCATGGCCGGCATCGGGCGAACCGGTGGCAGAGGACTGGGACGCATCCTGCGTCTGCGTCTGCGTCTGCGCCTGCGCCTGCGCCTGCGCCTGCGAAACGGGCTTGGTCTTCTCCGGCGCCTGGTGCTGCGCGTGTTCTGCGGCCTGGTGCGCCGTCAGCAGCCTGGCAAACGGAGTGTCGCCGCCTCCCGCGGGGCTCTGCGAGGGCGAGGACGGCGCGGCGGGCGACATCAGCGACGCCGTGCTGGCAGCGACGGGGAGTTGCATGCTCATGGATCAGGGGCGAGGGTTGGCGGACATCGTGCGGGTCAGGCCGCGCGCGGAAGCCCGAGCACGCTGGCCGGATGGTTGAACGCCACGCCGAGAGCCGAATTCGTCGGTCTGCTTCTGCTCGGCACGATCTGCGCTCAGCCGCAGTTCGGCACGGCGGCGCTCGATCAGCTTGCGCACCGAGGCCACTCGAAGCTCCTGCTCCATCAGCGCAAGTCGTGCGCGTTCCAGGCGCGTGCCGGCGTGGGCGGCGACACGCTGCTGCTGCTCGACCGCCTGGCTCAGCCGGTCCATGAAGCCGCGGTAGCAATGGACAAGTTCGATGTGGCCTTCGGTGCGGAACTGCGCGCTCCAGCGTTGTTCGTATTCGCGACGGTAGACGAGCAGCTGGTCTGTCTGCGCGGCGGCCTGCTGCTGGGCTTGCGTGGCGGCTTGCACCTCGGCCAGGGCGGCATCGCGCTCGCGTTCGGCCTGCGCCAGGAGAGCCATGACAGGTTGGAGCGGGTTCATCGTGCAGGTTCCTCGACGAGATGAGACTCGACATCGTTGGACATGGAGAGGGTGTTCATGCGCTGATCACCTGCCGCAGTCGCGCCACGCTGGCAGCCAGCGTGGCGCATTCGTGCATGTTCTGCTGCAGCAGCGCGGTCATGGCCGGATGCAGCCGGACGGCGGCATCGAGCTCGGCATCGTGCCCGGGGGCGTAGGCGCCGAGCTGGATCAGGTCGCGTGCCTTGGTGTGCTTGGCGCTGAGTTGACGGAAGCGGCGCGCGGCATCGATGTGCGCGCCGTCGGCCACGTTGGCCATCACGCGCGAGACCGACTTCTCCACGTCGATTGCCGGGTAGTGGCCGGCCTCGGCCAGTTCGCGCGAGAGCACGATGTGGCCGTCCAGGATGCCTCGGGCCGCGTCGGCGATCGGGTCCTGCTGGTCGTCGCCTTCGCTGAGCACGGTGTAGAAGGCAGTGATCGAGCCGCCGCCGGCTGCGCTGTTGCCGCTGCGCTCGACGAGCTGCGGCAGCTTGGCGAAGCAGCTCGGCGGATAGCCCTTGGTGGCCGGCGGCTCGCCGATGGCCAGGGCGATCTCGCGCTGGGCCATGGCGTAGCGTGTCAGCGAGTCCATCAGCAGAAGCACGTGCAGGCCGCGGTCGCGGAAATGCTCGGCGATGGCCGTGGCGTAGTTGGCGCCCTGCATGCGCGTGAGCGGCGGCGCGTCGGCCGGCGCGGCCACCACCACGGCGCGCCGCAGGCCTTCGTCGCCGAGGATGTCCTCGATGAATTCCTTCACTTCGCGGCCGCGCTCGCCGATCAGGCCGACGACGATCACGTCGGCTTCGGTGTAGCGCGCCATCATGCCCAGCAGCACCGACTTGCCCACGCCGGTACCGGCGAACAGGCCGATGCGCTGGCCGCGTCCGACGGTGAGCATGGCATTGATCGCGCGCACGCCGGTGTCCAGCGGACGGCGAACGGGGTCGCGGTCCATCGCGTTGATGGGCCGGCGCACAAGCGGCTCGTTGTGCACCTGCTCGATCGGACCCTTGCGGTCGATGGGCTGGCCGGTGGAATCGACCACGCGGCCCAGCAGGCCATCGCCGACCGGCAGATGCAGCGTGCGGTCCTCGCTGCGCCGCCACGGGTGCAGCGGCACGCCCAGGCGCATCGGCACGACCGGCGCCTGCTTGGGCACCACGCGCGCGCCGCTGGCCAGTCCGTGCACGTCGCCGGTGGGCATCAGGTAGGCGCGATCGCCGTTGAACCCGACCACCTCGGCCATGACGACCGGCTGGCCGGGCTGACGGACTTCGCACACCGAGCCCACGGGCACTCGGATGCCGGCGGCCTCGAGCACGAGTCCGGCCACTCGAACGAGCAGGCCCTGCGTCTCCAGCGCGACCGGTTCGGCCGAGAAGCTGCGGATGTCGGACAGGTAGCGTTGCCAGCGCTCGGCGCTGGCCAGGGCATGCGACTCGAAGGGGGAGGTGATCATTCGACCTCGTGCTCCTCGGCGGCGTCGGTCCAGGGCTCCTCGCAGCCGAGCAACGCGACCGCGCGGCGCCAACGCGCCGCCACGCTCGCGTCCACGACGCCGATGTCCGACTCGACCAGGCATCCGCCCCTGGCGATGGTGGCGTCGGCCACCAGCCGCGCACCGCGCTCGGCCAGCGCCTCGGTCGCGCCCTGGGCGACCAGCGGATGGTCGTCCGGGTGCACGCGCACCGTCACCTGGCGCGCGCTCATCAGCAGCGTGTCCAGCGCTTCCTGCGCCACGGTGGCCACGAGCTCGGGGCGCGAAGACAGTTCGGCGCGCACGATCTGGCGCGCGAGGTGGGTGGCCGAGACGGCCAGCGCGCGCGCCATGTCCTGGGCCAGCCCGTCGAGTTCCTGTCCGTAGGACGCGGTGAGCAAGCCGATCTGGGAAGTCATCTGCGCGGCGAAGCTCTGCTTGAACTGCTCGAGCGCGGCCAGTCCGTCGCGGTAGCCGTCCTGGTAGCCGTTCTGGCGTGCCGTGTGCAGCATCTGCGCCGGATCCGGTGGCGCGGGCTTGTCCGCCTCGGGCGTCGGCTTGCGCAAGCCGGAATGAGACACGTCGCCGCCCGCATGGCCGATCGTGTCGGGCGTCCAACTGGCGAATTCACCCAGTTCCTCGCGCGGAATGAAGCGCGCATAGGGCGAGGCCGCCTTGCCGCCCTCGGGCGGCGGCACGTTGCGGAAGGCGGACTTCGGCTTAGAGGAACTCATCGTCTCCACCGCCGCCCAGCACGATCTGTCCTTCGTCGGCCAGACGACGGACCACCTTGAGCATTTCCTTCTGTTCGGACTCGACCTCCGACACGCGCACCGGGCCGCGCGCGTCGAGATCTTCGCGCAGCGTTTCCGCCGCGCGCGTGGACATGTTCTTGAACACCTTTTCGCGCATCTCCGGCGTAGCGCCCTTGAGCGCGATGACCAGCGATTCGGACTGGACTTCCTTGAGCAGCGCCTGGATGCCCTTGTCGTCGATCTTCTCGAGATCGTCGAACGTGAACATGTTGTCCATGATCTTCTGAGCGAGCTCGTTGTCGGCCTCGCGGATGTAGTCGAGCACCGCCGTCTCCACGCTCGCGCCCATCAGGTTGATGATTTCGGCGGCGGGCTTGACGCCGCCGAGCGACGCCTTGCGAAGCTTGTCGCCGCCGGCCAGGACCTTGCTCATCACCTCGTTGAGGTCCTTCAGCGCCGAAGGCTGGATGCCGTCGAGCGTGGCGATGCGCACGAGCACCTCGTTGCGCTGGCGCTCGCCGAACACCTTGAGCACCTGCGAGGCCTGGTCGTAGTCCAGGTGCACGAGGATGGCCGCCACGATCTGCGGATGCTCGTTGCGAAGCAGCTCGGCCACCGAAGAAGGGTCCATCCACTTCAGGCTCTCGATGCCCGAGATGTCGCTGCCCTGCAGGATGCGGTCGATCAGCAGGTTCGCCTTGTCCTCGCCCAGCGCCTTGCGCAGCACCGACTTCACGTACTCGTCGGTGTCGGCCACCAGCAGGCTCTGGTCGCCGGCCAGCGCGGAGAATTTCTCCAGCACACCGTCGACGCGTTCGCGCGTGATCGCCTTCATGCGCGCGATGGTCTCGCCCAGGCGCTGCACTTCCTTGGGGGCGAGGTGCTTGAACACTTCGGCCGCCTCTTCCTCGCCGAGGGACATCAGCAGGATGGCGGCGTCCTCGACGCCTTGGTCGTCCATGCTCATGATGGTCAGGTCGAGGCCTCTCCGCTCACCCAGCCGCGCACGATGCTGGCGACCGCCGCGGGGTTCTCCTTGGCCAGCAGGCGCACGCCCTGGAGCTGCTCGTTCACCCGTGGCGCCTCCAGCGCGCGCGGCGCGGGCTCGTCGATGACATCGTCGTCACCGGCGACGACGTTCAGGTTCTCGCCGGGCGCGGCCGCCGGGCGGGCCAGCACCGCCTTCATCGTCGGGCGGATCATCCCGAAGAAGGCGATGATCGCCACCAGCGCCAGCCCCGCGGGCACGGCGGCGGCTCGAAGCATGTCGATCACCTCGGGCTGCTTCCACCATGGCGTGTCGTCCTTGACCATCGGCGAGGTCTGGAACGGCGCATTGATGACCTTGACGGAATCGCCACGCTCCTTGTTGAAGCCGATGCTCTCCTGCACCAGGGCCGTGAGCTTGTCGAGCTCGGGCTGCGTCAGCGGCACCTGCGTCGTGCGGCCCTTCGAATCGGTCACGCTGCGGTTGTTCACCACGACCGCGGCGTTCAGCCGGCGCACGATGCCCGTGGCATTGCGCGTCACGCGCACGGTCTTGTCGACTTCGTAATTGGTGACCGCATCGCGGCGCATGCTGGTGCTGGCGCCGCCGCCCTGCGCCGCCTGCAGCGGCTGTGCGGGGCCGTTCACCGGTGCCGTGGCGGGCACGGGGGGCTGGTTGGACACGGCACCGGGCACGCCGCCGGGCTGCGCGGCCATGCCGCCTGACTGTTCGGTGGTCTGCTGGCTGCGTACCGTGGGCGAGGCATTCTGGCCTTGGTTCGGCTTGAATTCCTCCGACGTGGCCTCGGTCTGCGAGAAGTCGACATCGGCTGTCACGGTGGCGCGCAGGTTCTCGCGGCCGACCACCGGCTCGAGCAGGTCGAAGATCCGCTTGGTGTAGCCGGACTCCACCTGGCTCACGTACTGCAGCTGATGTGCGTCCAGTCCGGCGCCGGGCGTGGCGTCGGCAGGGCCCGACAGCAGGCTGCCGGTCTGGTCGAGCACGCTCACGGCCTTGGGGTTGAGCTCGGGCACGCTGCTGGCGACGAGATGCACGATGCCTGCGATCTGCGAGTTGTCCAGCGTGCGGCCGGGGTACAGGCTGAGAAGGACCGAGGCGCTGGGCTTCTGCTGTTCGCGGAAGAAGCCGTTCTGGTTCGGCAGGGCCAGGTGCACGCGGGCGTTCTGCACTGCCGCCAGCGACATGATCGAGCGCGTGAGCTCGCCCTCGAGGCCGCGCTGGAAGGTGAGCCGCTCCTGGAACTGGGTCTGGCCGAAGCGCGCGCTGTCCATCAGCTCGAAGCCCACCACCGAGCCCTTGGGAAGCCCCTGCGATGCGAGCTTCAGGCGAACGTCGTGCACCTGCGCGGCCGGCACCAGGATGGCCGAGCCGCCTCCGGCGAACCGGTACGGGACGTTCATTTGCGACAGCTGTGCGACGATCGCCCCGCCGTCCTTGTCCGAGAGATTGGCGTAAAGCACCTTGTAGTCGCCCTGGCTGCTCCACATCGTGAGCGCGAGCACGACACCGGCCAGCGTGGCGATTCCCAGTGCCAGCGCGGCCTTGCTGCGCCCGGGCAGGGCGGCCAGCCGGGCGCCGAAACCGGGCGCGGCGGCCACGGCAGTCGGGTTCTTCAAGGCGATCTGGTTGTCCATGTTCGTGTCGGTCCGGTGTCCCTGAGGCCGGTGCGTCGGCCCGTCGGCGCCACGCAAGATGGCCCCTGTGAGCACCGATTATTCGGACCCGCCGGCCGTCAGAAGGCGCGAACAGCCGAGCAAACCACTCCCAGTTCGCCCCATCGTCGGCAAGGGCCGCAGGTAGGATTTCGACACCCGAAGAAGCCTTCGGCTGCCGGATGCCTGCCATGAACGTCACCCTCAAGCCCTTCGATTTCGCACAGGCCGTGGCCCGCGCCGGGCTCGATGTGAACGGCATGCCCTTGCAAAAGGGCAAGGCGGTCGAGCCGGGCGGTTTTTCGTCGGCGCTCACCCAGGCCATGAAGTCGGTGAGCGCGTCGCAGAACCAGGCGGTGGAGCTTCAGCGCCAGGTGCAACTCGACAACCCGAACGTCTCCATCGAGGAGACGATGGTAGCCATGCAGAAAGCCCAGATCGGGTTTCAGGCGACCTTGCAGGTTCGCAACAAGCTGGTCCAGGCTTATTCGGACGTGATGAACATGCAGGTCTGACGGCCCCGCGCAGTACGGTCGGGACGTCTGCGGGGGGCGGGTCAGCGCGGCCGCGCGGCGACAGGCAGGGGAACGCAGCGACGAACCCGCGGTCGAACTCGTGCCTGCCGGGTCTCCTGGCCATTACAGGCCTCCAGCGTCAAGGACCTGACCATGCCGCACCCATCGATCGTTTCAACGCTCGCGTGCCTCGCGTTCGCCGCCACCGGCGCGGCGTCGGCTGCGGTGCCGACGCAGGTGATCAACGCCGAATTGCAGGATCCCTCGACGAACCCGTCGGTCCCGCACATGCGCATCGTGCTCGACCACCACACGGCGAAGCCCGGGCGCGTGACGCTGGATGCACGCAACGAGTCGAAGGATCTGGTGCACGAACTCATCGTGGTTCGCGACCTCGGCAAGAAGCTGCCCTTCAATGCACGTCGCAATGTCGTTGCCGAAGGCAAGATCCACAGCCTGGGCGAAGTGTCTGAACTGAAACCTGGAGAGTCCGGCACGCTCACGCTGAACCTGCGCCCCGGCCGGTATCTGCTGTTCTGCAATCAGCCCGGGCATTATCGCAACGGCATGTTCACCGAGCTGACGATCGCTCCTTAGGGTCGGATCGGGACGGGCCCTTCAGCGGTCATGCGCACGACAGGCGCCGGGCCGCCCGGAGCGTGCGGCAAGCCGGGATGCCGGGCGTCAGGCGCCGAACACGTCCTTGTACGACACGTATCCCGTGAGCATGAACAAGGGCGCCAGCACGATCCAGCCGAGTCCGAACGGGATCGAGGCCACGAACATCGCCACCAGCGCGATGATCCCGTAGATGAGGAACGGCACCGCGTTCTTCAGGCTTGCCGCGACGCTCGACTTCAATGCCTCGAACGGCGCCATCCCCTCGAACACGACCAGCCCCGGCGCGAACCAGATCGCCATCGCGACCACGGCGCCGAGCACCAGGGCCACGAGGACGGCCAGCATGCCCGCGCCCATCGCGGCGAACATGCCGGCGCTGTGGCCGCTGCCCTCGGCCATCATGCCCAGTGCCGCGCCGAAACCCAGCGCGCCAACGACCGCGCCGATGATGAAGGTCGCGGCCAGCATCAGTGCCCCGAGGATCAGCAACGGGGTGAGCTTGTCCTTGAAGCCTTCGAACAGGTCGCCCACTTCGAGCGTGCCGCCCCCCTCGACCTTGCGCGCCGCGAGCAGCCAGCCGCCGCCGAGCACTGGCGCAACGAGCGAAGCAGCGAGGGAACCGAGGATCGGAATGATGCCGAGCACGGCGAAGATCACGATCAGGATCAGCCCGAGCACGATCCACATGCCGGCGTTCCTGATGAACAACGCCCAGGCCTCGCTCCACCAGCTCAGGCCGCGTGCGGCGTCGACCGCGCGCGCCGGTGGGCCTGCGGACGTCGACAGGTCGATCATGGGTTCCCTCCGTTGTCGGCGCGTCAGCCGGCTTGGCGCATTCCGCCGCTGCGGCGATCGGACCGATTGACCTCGAAGCGCATCATCGTCGAGGCGGCGCCGCAATGCAATGCGGCCCGAGCCCCGACGCGGCAGCCGACGATGACAGGCGTGCTGCCGCGACGGTCAGGCCGAACCTGGACGCGGCGGTCAGGCCCGGGAAATCGAGCGCGTATTCGCGCGTGGTCCGGATATTGCGTTCAGACGCGATCATGGCCTCTGACAGTGTCATGCCATTGTCTTGGGTGCCGCCCGGCACGGTGCGCCGCACGCTGTCCTGCAGCAAGCCCCCGAAGGACGCCTCGCGCGATTCGCTCGGCGCGAGCTGCAATTGCGGGTCGCCCGAGAGGCCAGCCACGGCATGCGAGCCATCACGCCCCCCTGACGAATCCCTAATGCAGGCGCTGCCCGAAGGACCCGATAGGGGGCAAACTCGGGATTGGGCGAGATCAGAGGAGACGGCAAGCGTGGAACGGGCCGCAATGTCTGAGGGGCACGACGCGAACGCGGCGGACCGTTCGCGTGCGAGCGATGCGATGTATCTCTACCGCTTCGGCACGGCGGAGTTCGACGAGACACGCTCGACCCTGCGGGTGGACGGCGATCCGGTGGACCTCGAGCAGCGCCCGCTGCAAGTGCTCACGTTGCTGCTGCAGCATCCAGACGAAGTGGTCACCCGCGAAGAGCTCTTCGAGTCGGTGTGGGCCGGACGGCCCACCGTGGACAACGTACTCGCCAATGCCGTGGACAAGCTGCGCCGCGCGCTCGGTGCCGGCAATGCCGCACGCATCGTCACGCTGCCGCGGGTGGGTTATCGGCTGAGCGGTCCCATCGAGCGCACGGCCGCCAGTCGGCGCTTGCTCAGCCGCCTCGAACTCGGCACCGGCGCGCCGGTGCCGGGTCGGGTGCACTTCGTGCTGGAGTCGCAGCTCGGGCCGTCACTGAGCAATGAAGTCTGGCTGGCGCGGCACGAGAAGACCGGAGAGCGGCGGGTCTACAAGTTCAGCGCCGACGGCGAACGGCTCGGCTCGCTCAAGCGCGAGGCGACCATCTATCGCCTGCTTCGCGAAAGCCTGGGCGAGCGCAAGGACTTCGTGCGGCTGATCGACTGGAACTTCGAGGAGCCGCCGTTCTACCTCGAATGCGAATATGCCGGTCCGAATCTCGCCGAATGGGCAGTCGACGAATCCGGCCTGACACGACTGTCTCGGGCGGAGCGCATCGGGCTGCTGCTGCGCATCGCCGACGCGGTGGCCGCAGCCCATTCCGTGGGCGTTCTGCACAAGGACCTGAAGCCGGCCAACGTGCTCATCGGACGAGACATCGCCTATGCCGCACCGGCCGTGCGAATCGCCGACTTCGGCAGCGGACGGCTGCTCGAACCCGGCAGGCTGGAGGCGCTGGGCATCACGGCGATGGGCCTCACGCTCACCCAGGCCGCTGCCTCCGACACCAGCGGCACGCTGCTTTACATCGCGCCGGAAGTCCTTGCCGGCAAGGTGCCCACCGTGCAGAGCGACGTGTATGCACTCGGGCTCATGCTCTACCAGATCGTGGTGGGCGACCTGCGAAGGCCGCTGCTGCCCGGCTGGGAAAACGACATCGACGACGAGCTTCTGCGCGAGGACATTGCCGCAGCCGCCGACGGCGACCCAGCTCGCCGCCTGCGCAGCGTCCATGCACTGTGCGAGCGCTTGCGGCGCCGCGGGGCCAGGCTGCAAAGGCGCTTGACGCTGCGCGACGCCGAAACCCGTGCCCAGGCCGCCGAGCGCCTGCTGCTTCGAAGCCGTGCCCGCCGCCCCTGGGTGCTGGCCGCCGGCGCGCTGCTCGTCGCCGGGATGGCCGCCACCCTGTGGCAGTTCCATCGCGCGCAGCTCGCTCGCGACGATGCGCGGCAGCAGGCCGCCATCGCCGCCGCGGTGAACCGTTTCATGACCGATGACCTGATCGGCGCCGCCGACCCATCGGTCAGCGGCCGCAAGGACTTGACCGTCATCGAGGCGGCGCGCGCGGCCATCCCCGCCATCGACAAGATGCTCGGCGCGCCATCCGCGCCGCTGCGTGCCGCCCTTCATCTGGCCATGCAGAAGACGCTGTCGGAGTTGAGCGACACCAAGGAGGCCGTGGCGGAAGGACGCAGGGCCATGGCGGCCTTCGGGACGCCGGGAGTCTCGGACAGCCTGGGGTTGGCCGAGGCGACGATCTGGCTGGCCTACGACCTGTCGCGGCTCGGCCGCTACCAGGAGGCCTCCAGGCTTCTCGATGGCGTCGAGCGCGACGTGCCGCACCTGGCCGAGCGCAAGCCCGACCTTCAGATCAAGCTATACCAGGCGCGCAGCATCGTGAGCGCCGACCAGATGGACCTGCGCAGTGCCTATGGTTATGACAAGAAGGCCTGGGCGCTCGTGCAGGCGCTGCCGAACGTGTCGCCATCGCTGCGCGACAGTCTGCAGTTCGACATCGCCGATTCGCAATCGATGCTCGGCGAACTTGCGGCCAGTGAAGCGACCTTGCGCGACCTGATCGCGCGGCAGACGACGCGGCTTGGCCGCGGGCACCAGCAGACGCTTTACTCGACGGTGCTGCTCGCACGCACGCTCTTTCTCGAGGAACGGCTCGACGAAGCGGAGAAGCTCGTCGCCGCAGCCGTGCCGGGACTGAGCGAAGCGCTGGGCCCCAAGGCCCGTCGTACCCTGATCGCCAAGAGCGTGATGGCCGACGTCGAGATGCGGCATCGAAAATACCGCGAGGCGGCCGCCCTCTACGCGCAGATCCATGAATCCGCTGTCGAGCACTACGGCGAGCGCAACCAGGCCACCATTGCCTTTCTCGGAGACCTCGCGGTGGCCACGCACTACGGCGGCGACGCGCGTGGCGCCGAGGCGATCTTCCGTCGTGCACTGGCGTCTTCGCGCTCCTTGTTCGACGAGGACCATCCTCAAGTGCAGAACCTCCGATTCCATCTGGCCGACTGCCTGTTGTCGCAGAAGCGCGATCCGCTCGAAGCGGCCGCGTTGCTCGCGGGTCTCGATCCGGCCAAGCTCAACATGACCGAGCGGACGACGGACTGGCCCGCCCGCCTCGCCTACGAACAAGGGCGCATCTTTTTGCGTACCGGTCGAGCCAAGGAGGCGCTCGAGCTCTTCCGCGACGCGCAGAAGCTCGTGGCGGCTGGCGGTGACGAAGATCCGGCGCTGCCGCGCGAGGCATTGCGCAGCGAACTGGCGCTCGCCCAGGAGGCAGTGCGTACCGACTGAGGGCGCGTCACGTTCGATGCATCGCTCCCGCGATTCCCGTTGCCGGCGTGATCGAACGAAGTGGGACGCACGGGGACCTTGCCGCTGCTTGCCGTGCCGAGTCGCGCGCGCCGTTCAAGTTTCGCGCGCGGCTGCCGATGAAGTGCCTGACGCTCTCTTCCTGGCTTCGCCCATGCACGCCCTCACGAACCTGAAGCTGTCCCACCGACTGATGCTGGGATTCGGCCTTGTCCTTGTCTTGCTCGCCTGCACCACTTCACTGGCGCTGTCACGCATGCAGGCCCTGTCGCAGACCCTGGAGGAGGTCGTGGTTCGCGGAGCCGAGCGGACGCACGCGATCACCGGCATGGAGCGCGCGGCGAACGACTATGCGCTCGTGCTGCACGACACCGGCGGTGCGCAGCTCGATCAGGCCGAGGCGATGATGAGGCAGGTCGCGCAGGCCAGCGCCCGTTACGACAAGGCAGTGACCGCTGCTGCAGCGCTGATGCCCGCGGACGCCCGCGCCGACGCGCTCATGAAGGCGGCCGCCGATGGCGCTTCGGGCCTGCGTGAAGTGGTGGCGCTGGCCGAGAAGGGGGCCAATGGCCGCGGCATCCCGGCCGTGTTCTTCAATGTGCGCGGATCCATGACGGGATCCGATGCCGGCATGTGGTCCAAGCGCCACGAGACCTGGCGAGCAGCCCTGGTCGCACTCAGCGATTGGGATTCCGAGACCAACCGCCAGGTGAGCATCGCCGCGCGCGCCGATGCGCGCGAGGCCCGCCTGCTGGTGATCGCCGGCGCGCTCGCGGCGCTGGCGCTCGGGTCGCTGGCCGCCTGGTGGATCACCCGCGACCTGAGTGCCGGCATGCGTGATGCCGTGAACGCCACGCAGCGCATGGCGCGGCACGACCTGTCGCAGCCCATCGCATCGCATCGCCGCGACGAGATCGGCCAGCTCGGCGCGGCGCTCGAGGACATGCGCGGCAACCTTCACGCGCTGGCCAGCGGCGTGCGCGAAGCCTGCTATGGCATCTCCACGGCCAGCCGCGAGATCACGCAGGGAAGCCAGCATCTCAGCCAGCGCACGGAGCAGACCGCATCGACACTGCAGGAGACCTCCAGCACCATCGCCCAGCTCGTGTCCATGCTCGACCAGACGGTGGCGACTGCAGGCTCGGCAGGCATGCTCGCGCGCGATGCGCAGGACGTCGCCACGCGCGGCGGCGGCGTTGTCTCGGCGGCGGTGTCGACGATGCAGGAGATCGACGGCGCATCCAGGCAGATCGCGGACATCATCTCCATCATCGACGGCATCGCGTTCCAGACCAACATCCTGGCGCTGAACGCGGCCGTGGAAGCCGCACGTGCCGGCGAGCAGGGCCGTGGCTTCGCAGTGGTCGCCGGCGAAGTGCGCGCGCTGGCGCAGCGCAGTGCCCAGGCCGCGCGCGAGATCAAGGGGCTGATCCAGGCATCGCTCGAGAAAGTGCAGAGCGGCAGCGCCCAGGTACGCAACGCGGGCGGCGCGACGACCGAGATCATGGGGTCGGTCAAGCGCGTGTCCGAGCTGGTCACGACGCTTTCCCAGGAGGCGACGCAGCAGCGCGATGGCATCGGCCAGACCGGCAGCGCGGTCGCCGAACTGGACACGATGGCGCAGCAGAACGCGGCCCTCGCCGAACAGTCGGCCGCGGCCGCGGCATCCTTGCTGCAGCAGGCGCAGCGCTTGGCGGGCATGGTCGACCGCTTCCGGCTCCAGGAAGACGAGACCCAGGTCGCGTGATGCGCCCGCTGGCTCAGCCGGCCGACAGTCGTTCGCGCCGCGCGAGTGCCGGGAACAACCGGAACCACGTGCCGACGACCACCAGCGTTCCCACGCCGCCCAGCAGCACCGAACCGACCGGCCCGAGCAGCGCGGCCGTGGCGCCCGATTCGAATTCTCCGAGCTGATTGCTCGCACCGATGAAGATCGAGTTGAGCGCGGCGACGCGCCCGCGCATGTCGTCGGGCGTGTCGAGCTGCACCAGGGTCTGGCGGATCACGACGCTGACCATGTCGGCCGCACCCGAGACGAGGAGGGCGGCGAACGACAACAGGAAGTGCGACGACACGCCGAAGACGATCATCGAGAGCCCGTAGACGCCCACGGCGCCGAGCATCTTGCGACCCACGCGGTGCTCGATCGGCACACGCGTCAGCCAGACGGACATGGCCAGTGCGCCGAATGCCGGCGCGGCGCGCAGCACGCCCAGGCCCCATGGCCCGGTGCCGAGGATGTCGCGAGCGAAGATGGGCAGCAGCGCCGTCGCGCCTCCGAGCAGCACGGCAAACAGGTCGAGCGACAGCGCGCCGAGGATCGCCTTGCGCTGCCACACGAAGGAAAAGCCCGCCATGACGGTGGCCCAGGTCGCCGGGGCGGCTTGAACCTGCCTGCGCGGCACGTCGATGCGCAGCACGAGCGCGCCCGCCGCGACAAACAGCGCGGCGCACACGGCATACACCACGGCCGCACCGGCCGCATAGACGAAGCCGCCGAGTGCCGGTCCGGCCACGACCGAGGTCTGCATCGCGCCCGAGCTGAAGGCCAGCGCGCGCGGCAGCATTTCGGGCGGCACCAGCGTGGGCACCAGCGCCTGCTGCGACGGCATCTGGAAGGCGCGCACCCCACCCAGCACGACCGACAGCATGAAGATCAGGTCGCGCGATGCCCATCCTGCGGCCGTGCCCACCGCCAGCGCGAGGGCGACAGCCAATTGCAGGAACATGCATGCCGCGAGCAGCCGGCGCCTGTCATGGCGGTCCACCACATGGCCCGCGGGCAGGGTGAGCGCGAGCGCAGGAATGAATTGAAGCAGGCCGACGAGGCCGAGGTCCCAGGCGCTGCCGGTAATGGCGTACATCTGCCACCCCAGGGCGACCATCAGCATCTGCTGTCCGGTCGAGCCCGCCAGGCGCGCCCACCACAGGCGCATGAACGATGATTGCTGGCGTAGCGGTGTGGCGGCGAGACCAGGCGGCGTCATGGGCGCCGCGAGCTTACGTGAAATGCGCAAGAACGACCGGACGTGCCGTCCTTGCCCTCTCGAAAGTCGAGTTCGCAGGAGGTCCCCCGAGCCTTGTCCGCCAGGGCTCGGATGATTTGACGAATGACGGTGACCGCGCCGGGGAGGTCAGCGACGCGTGCGGGATGACACGGGCGACACCTGTGTCACAGACCGCAGCGCAGTGGCGCCCCGGCTGTCCAGCCCGACACCAAAGTCAGTGCCAGTGGCCGTGGTGCCGGTGGCCCCAGTATCCGGCGCCGATCACCACCGTGGGCGCCACGTAGCCGTAGGGCACGCTGACGACCGGCGGGGGCGCGACATAGGCCGGAGATGCATACACGACCTGCGGCGGCTGGACATAGCCCTGCGGTGGCTGCAGGTAGCCCTGCGGCGGCTGGGCGTAGGCCTGCGGGGGTTCCGCGGACTCCATCGGCTCGGCATCCTGAGGGGCCACGTTCACGTCGAGGGCGATGCGCCGACCCGGATCCCGGTTCAGGCGGGTCGTGTAGTGCTCGCCGCGGTATTCGTAGGTCACGTCATAGCCGACCACGCGGCTTTCATAGCGGGTGCCCGTCTGGCAGCGACGCACGGGCACCGAACTCACGGGCCGTCCGTTGGTCTCGACGTTGTTGCCGATGGCCGCGCCGGCGACCACGCCGATGCCGGTGGCCGCCGCGCGGCCCATGCCGGCACCCATCGAATTGCCTACCGCGCCGCCGATCAATGCGCCCAGCAGCGCGCCGGCGCCGCTCGTGGGCGTCTGCACCAGTTGCTGCTCATCGGTGCACATGGTCTGCGGAACGGGCACCTGCGCCCTGACCGGCACCGACGACACGACCCTGCCGTACTCGGTGGCCATGGCGCCGGCCGAGGCCAGGACCAGCACGGCGGCGGTGCCGCAGCGGATCGCGAATGGGATGCGGGTTGTGGTCTTCATCATGTGCTCCTGCGGGGCTTGCCCCGGGTTGCGGAATGACTCCATTGAAGCGCAAGACTGCCGCCGCAACTTGGCTGGATCGTAAAGAAAGGAAAAGGCCGCTTCTCTTGTGGCGTGCTCTGCGCGGACACCGCCGCCAGCCACAGGTGCGATCATCGTTCGCGCCGTCGCCGCGCGCATGCCGACGAGCGCAGCATCGTCTTTCGCTCATTCACGGAAGGTGCCCTTCATGCTCGTGGTCGTATTCGCCGGCATCTTGCTTGTCGCGCTCACCACCGTCATCCACTACGAAGTCCTCGCCCAGGTGAACCTGCACCTGTCGTTCTTGCGCATTCCGCGCCGCTCGAAGCTGATGCTGGTGATCTTCGGAGCTTTTGCGGCGCACGCCGCAGAAATGGCCGTGTACGGATTCGCCCTTTATGCGCTCGTGGCATGGTTCGGCGCGGGCAGGCTCGCGGGCCCTGCCGGGTTCTCGCTCAGCAATTGCCTGTACTTCTCTGCGGAGACCTACACGTCGTTGGGTTTCGGCGACATCACGCCCGTCGGGCCACTGCGGCTGCTGGCAGGCGCGGAGGCCTTGAACGGGTTGTTGCTGATCGGCTGGTCGGCATCGTTCGCTTACATCGCGATGGAACGATTCTGGAACGACCCACCTTCAATGCGGCGCAGCTGAAGGTGTCGGCCAGCCCACATCCTTTCGCCATGTGAAGCGTTCAATGTCGGTTCCAGGCGGGCGGATCGACCGTTGTCCAGCTCGCCGCTTGTCGCCGACGTGGTCGGCTGGCGCGGTGGCAGGCGACGGTCGGGGGCCGTGCCATCATCGAACCTGACCTGAGGCGACGTCGACACGCCTGCAGGCCGCAGAGCCATGCCCGCCATTCCAGCCCCCGATTCCATTCTGCTCAACCTGCTGCTCGCCGCCGTGGCGGGGGCGCTGGCGTTGTGGGTGCGCCCCTGGCGCGCACTGGGCGATGGCGGTCCTCCGGCAGTCTGGCTCGCTGCATGGGCCGTGCTGCCGCTGCTGTGGGGTGTCGATCGCTTCATCGAGGTACCGATTGCCGTGCCGATGTCCGGCGCCTCGCTTCTGGTGCTGCTCGCCGGCTGGCCGCTGGCGATCATGGCGCTGTTTCCGGTATCGGCGATGCTTTTGGCGATCGGCGACCTGAGCGGGGCGGAGGCGCTCTATCGGCTCGTGTGGCTCGGGGTGGTGCCCGCAACCCTGGTGCTGGGCATCGGTGCGGCCTTGCGGCAATGGCTGCCGCACCACCTGTTCGTGTACATCCTCGGCCGCGGCTTCTTCGGCACGCTCGTGGCCAGCACGCTGGCGGGCGTCGCGGCACTGGCCGTGCACGCGCCGCCAGCCGGCCTGATGGGCAGCGAGATGGTCGTTGCGCGCGTGCTCATGGGGTTCGGCGAGGCGTTTCTCACCGGGGCCCTCGTCGCCATCTTCGTGGCCTTCCGGCCGCACTGGCTGGCCACCTATGCCGATCGCCTCTACCTGCCGCCGCACCCGCCGCAACCGCCGGTCGCCTGAGCGCTGAACGGGCGATCCCGGGAGACGCCCGGCCCGCGGCAGAAATCCTGCCGCCCGCGGGAACTATTTGCACAAATGCAATTTCAAACGCGCTCGTTCGCGTTGCCCGTTGCTGCCCATGTCATCCGTCAATGCCCTCGCGCACCTGTTGACAGCGTTCTGTCGCCTCTGGCTCTCGCAGAGCATGTCCGTCCTGAGGGCCAAGCCGCCGCCCCGCTGACTCGTCCCGGCCCGCCGACTGCCGCGGCGCCCACCCACGACCGAAGCGAGCCCTGCCCCACGCGGCCCAGGGCCGCTCGGCGTCGCAGCCTTTGCACTTGAAGATCCCCCACCGCAGAAGAAGGAGATTCCATGATTGAAATGGCCCATCTCACGCGCCGCTATGGCGACCTGGCCGCCGTCGACGACGTGAGCTTCGGCATCGACCGCGGCGAAGTGGTCGGCCTGCTCGGCCACAACGGCGCCGGCAAGAGCACCGTGATGAAGATGCTCACCGGCTATCTCGAGCCGACCAGCGGAAGCATCCGCGTGGACGGCCTGGAGATCGGACGCGACACCCGCGCGATCCAGGCGCGCATCGGCTACCTTCCCGAGAACTGCCCGGCGTGGCCCGAGATGACGGTCATCGACTTTCTCGAATACCACGCCGCGCTGCACGGGGTGCCCGAGCAGGCGCGTCGCCGCGCAGTGGCCCGCGCGATTCGCCGCACCGCGCTGAAGGACAAGGCCACCGCGACCATCCACACGCTGTCGCGCGGCTACCGGCAGCGCGTGGGCGTGGCGCAGGCGATCCTGCACGACCCCGGCATCGTCATCCTCGACGAACCCACCAATGGCCTGGACCCCACGCAGATCCTGCAGATGCGCGAGCTGATCGGCGAACTGGCCGCGAGCGCGACCGTGGTCGTGTCCACGCACATCCTGCAGGAGGTCCAGGCGACCTGCGAGCGCGTGGTCATCATGCGGCGCGGCCGCAAGGTCGTGGACGCGCGCCTGGACGACCTGCAGCGCGGCGCACGGCTGCTGGTGACGATCGACCGGGACGACAGCGAGGCGCGTCCGGTACTGTCAGGCGTGCCGGGCGTGCGCGCCGTGGACGTCGACGCAGCGCACGCGGGCCAGTGGCGGTATGCGCTGCAGGCCGATCCGGAACTGGCTCCTGCGGTGGCTGCTGCGGTGCATCGCGCGGGCTTCGCGCTGCACGCCCTGATGCCCGAGCGGCGTGACCTCGAGACCGTCTTCGCCGAGGTCAACCGCGCGGACGCTGCGGCCAACAACGCCGACAACGCCGACACGGAGGTGCGCCATGCTGCGTGACGTGAGGGCCGTGGCACGCAAGGAGCTGTCCGGCTTCTTCGCTTCTCCCGCCGCTTTCCTGTTCCTCGGCGCATTCCTGGGCGTCACCCTGTTCGTCTTCTTCTGGGTCGACACCTTCTTCGCACGCAACCTGGCCGACGTGCGTCCGCTGTTCCAGTGGATGCCGGTGCTGCTGATCTTTCTCGTGGCCGCGCTCACCATGCGTTCGTGGGCCGAGGAGCGCCGCTCAGGCACGCTCGAACTGCTGCTGACCGCGCCGATCTCGGCGACCGAGCTGGTGCTGGGCAAGTTCGTCGGCGTGCTCGGCCTGGTGCTGATCGCGCTCGCGCTCACCCTGCCGTTGCCGGTCACGGTGGCCCTGCTCGGTCCGCTCGACTGGGGGCCGGTGATCGGCGGCTACGTCGCAGCGGTCGCACTGGCCAGCGCCTATGTCGCCATCGGCTTGTGGGTCTCGTCCCGCACCGACAACCAGATCGTGAGCCTGATCCTGACGGCGGTGATCGCGGGCGGCTTCTACCTGATCGGCGCGCCGGTGCTGCGCGGCCTGGTCGGGCAGCACGGCGCCGACTTGCTCGCCGGGCTGGGCGCCGGCTCGCGCTTCGCGTCGATCACCCGAGGCGTGCTCGATCTGCGCGACCTCTACTACTACCTGTCGATCACCGCGGCTTTCCTGGTGCTGAACCGGCTCTCGGTCGAGCGCCTGCGCTGGTCGGGCAATCGTGCGCAGCGCGTGCACAGGCTGTGGTACTGGACGGCCGGGCTGCTCGTGGCCAACGTGCTGGGGGCCAACCTGTGGCTCGACCAGGTGCGCGGCGCGCGCCTGGACCTCACCGAGGGGCGCCAGTACACGCTGTCCGACGCGACACGCAACTACCTGGGCGAATTGCAGGAGCCGCTGCTGATCCGCGGCTACTTCAGCGCATCCACGCACCCCTTGCTCGCGCCGCTCGTGCCGCAGCTGCGCGACCTGCTCGACGAGTATGCGGTGGCCGGCGGCAGCAAGGTCCGCGTGGAGTTCGTCGATCCGCATGACGATCCCAAGGCCGAGCAGGAAGCGGCCGGGAAGTACGGCATCAGGCCGGTGCCCTTCCAGGTGGCGAGCAAGTACAAGGCATCGGTCGTCAATTCGTACTTCGACATCCTGGTGCGATATGGTGACCAGTTCCAGGTGCTGAGCTTTCGAGACCTCATCGACGTGAAGCAGCGCTCGGAGGGCGACTTCGACGTCGCGCTGAAGAATCCCGAGTACGACATCACCCGCGCGATCCGCAAGGTGCTGGTCAGCTACCAGGGCGGCGGCAGTCCCTTTGCGGCGCTGTCGCGGCCGCTGACGTTCACGGGCTACGTGTCCGGCCCGCAGGGCTTGCCTGCGGGACTCTCGAAGGCGCGCGAGGCGCTGGATGCGGCGCTGGTCAAGCTGCGCGGCGAAGCCGGCGACCGGCTGAAGACGACCTTCAAGGACCCTGGCACGGATCCGGCCCTCGCCAAGCGGCTTGGCGACGAACTGGGCCTGCACCCGCTGGTGGTCGGCCTGCTGGACCCGCACTCGTTCTGGTTCCAGTTCACCTTGAGCGACGGACACCAGACCGAGCAGGTGCCGCTGCCCAAGACGATGGACGAGGCCGGCTTCCAGCGCAGCCTGGAAGCTGCGGTCAAGCGATTCTCACCGGGCTACCTGAAGACCGTCGCGGTGCTCGCGCCCGCGCCGGCCGCCTATCCCGGCGCGCCGGGTGGTGCGCAGTTCAGCATGCTGCGCGAGGCATTGGGCGAGTCGGTGCACTGGGTCGACGCCGATCTGAAGGACGGGCAGGTGCCCGCCACGGCTGACATGCTGATGGTCCTCGCGCCCGAGCACCTGGACGACAAGCAGGTCTTCGCAATCGACCAGTTCCTGATGCAAGGCGGCAGCGTCATGCTCGCCACCGCACCCACCGGCGTGGACTTCGGCTCGGGCATCGATGCCCATGGCGTGACCAGCGGCCTGGAGGGCTGGCTCTCCGGCAACGGGTTGACCCTGTCCAAGGGGATGGTGCTCGACCCGCGCAGCGGGTCTCTGCCGATCCCGGTGCAGCGCCAGATCGGCGGAGGACTGAGCGTGCGCGAGATCGAACTCGCGCCTTACCCCTACATCGTCGACGTGCGCGGCAATGGCCTCGACAGCGCGAGCGCCATCACCGCCAGCTTGGGCGAGATCGAGGTGCCGTGGGCATCGGCCGTCACGGTCGACGAAGCGAAGAACAAGGGCCTCAAGGTGACGACGCTGTTGCGCTCGTCCAAGGACAGCTGGCTGTCCGACAGCACCAAGCTGCTCCCCGACTACCAGCAGCATCCGGACCTCGGTTTCGCGGCGGCGGGGCCGCGCGCCGCGCGGCCGCTGGCCGTGATGATCGAGGGGCGCTTCGTGTCCGCGTTCAAGGGAAAGCCTTCGCCCCTGCTGGCCTCGGCGAAGGCGCCCGATGCATCGGCCAGCGCGCCCAAGCCGGCCGCCGCCGCGTCGTCGGCCATGCCGGCCATCGGACGCGTGATCGATCGTTCGCCCGAGGCGGCGCGCCTCATCGTGGTCGCCTCCGATGAGCTCTTCAACGACCGCACGATGCGCCTGCTGGGCGAGGCGCGCGGCGTGCGCGACACGCGGGCGGTGCAGTTCGCGCAGAACCTGGTGGACTGGTCGCTGCAGGACCAGGGCCTTCTGGGCATTCGCGGTCGCGATCATTTCGCGCGCACGCTGGCCCCGCTTCCGCGCGAGGCCGAGGCGGGTTGGGAATACGGAAACTACGCCGCGGCGCTCGGGGGCCTCGCGTTGGTGTGGTGGCTGAATCGGCGCCGGCGCCGCGGCGCATCGCACCACTACGCACAACTTCTCCAGGAGGTCTGACCGATGCAACGCTGGATTCCATTCCTTGCCGTCCTCCTGGGCGTGCAACTCGTGATCGCGGCATGGCTCGGCCTGCGTCCGGATCAACTGGCGCCGGGGCGGCCCTCGACGGCACTGTTGCCGGCGGACATCGCGTCGGCCGACAGGCTGGAGGTCTTCGGGCCCACGTCGTCGGCAAGTCCGGGCCGTGCCGACGCGGACGCGAACAAGTCTGCCGGCGACTCGGCGCCGCACACGCCGACCCACGTCGTCCTGGTCAAGCATGACGGCCGCTGGACCCTTCCCGACGACTACGGCGCGCCGGCCGATTCGGCCCGCATCGAAGGCCTGCTCAAGCAACTTGCGTCGGTCAGGCGCGGCTTTCCGATCGCCACGAGCCACGCGGCACTCGCGCGCTTCAAGGTCGGCGACAAAGACTTCGAACGCCGCCTGGTGGCGAGCCGCGGCGGCAAGCCCGTCTCCACCGTCTATCTCGGCGAGTCGGCCGGTCCGCGTAAGGCCGACGCTCGCACCGCGCAGGACCAGGCCGTGTATTCGGTGGATCTTGCCGCGTATGACTTTCCGTCTGACGCCAGCGGCTGGGTCGACGAAGCTGCGCTCGCGCGCAACGCCGACAAGCTCTCGGAGGTGGATGTGTCAGTGCCAGGGCATGAGCCGATCGCGCTGGTGCACTCGACGGTCAAGGCCGCTGACGGCGCGGCGGCGGCCGAGTGGAACGGCAAGGGCCTCGCATCGGATCGTCGCATCGACGAGAAGGACGCGCAGGCACTGGCCGCCGCCATCGCCAACCTCAAGTTCCAGTCGGTGTTGGGCACGCAGGCGCAGGCCGTTTGGCAGCAGGACCATCCGGAGCTGACGCTGACGCTGAAGGACGCGAAGGGCTCTCCGGCGACATGGACGCTGTCGAAGGCGTCGACGGGCGACATGCAGGTCTTGAAGTCCTCGGAGCACCCGTGGTTCGTCAAGCTCGAGAGCTGGAACGCCAAGCAGTTGCTGCAAGCCGCCGCGCCCGACAAGCTGGTGGTGGCCCGAGGCCCGGCGCAGGCCGCCGTGCCGGCATCGGCGCCGGTGCAGGCGGCAGCGGCGTCAGCGCCGGCGGCGGCCACCTCCGGCGCGGCGCCCACGGCGACAGCGGTGGCCGCCACCCGGCACGCCATGGCCGGCCGTGCCGGGCAGGGCGGCCATTGAGATTTCGTTGCCTCGGCCGCGTCACCCGCGTGTGGCGCGGCCCGATTCCGAGAGGATGGCGCGAAGTTCATCCAGCGCGCGTTCGGGCGGCAGGTGCTGAAGGCAGTGGCTGGCACTGTCGTGACGGTCTTCGCAGCCCATGCGTCCGCACGGGACGCAGGTCCGTCCCGGCAGATCCGGGCCTTGCAGCATCACGATGCGGCCGACCTGCTGACGCTGCGCGCGGTGCTGCCACGGGCCGCGCGAAGGGTGGTCCGCCGGCCACGGGCCGAACTGGTCCGGCGGCGTGGGCCCGTACATCGTGACGATCGGCACGCCCAGCGATGCCGCCAGGTGCGTGACCGACGTGTCCGGACCGAGGTAGGCGTCCACGCCTTCGAGGAGGGTGCGCAGTTGCTGCAGGTCCAGGCGCCCCGCGAGGTCGATGACCTGGGGCGGCGGCCCCGCGTCGGCCACCTCGGACACGAGCTGGCGATCGTTGCCACTGGCCGAGCCAGTCAGCAGCACCTGCACGCCATCGCCGACCAAAGCTTCCACGACCCGCCGAAAGCTTGCGGCAGGCCACTGCTTGTAGCGCCACATCGACGGCACATGCACGACCACGCGAGGACTCGCGAGCTGCGACTGCAACTCGGGCGGCAGCGGGGCGGGTGCCGGCGGCACGACCGACAAGGTGGCCGGCAACGCCTGCCACGGTTGCAGCAGGGCCATCTTCTCGATCACCTGGTGCGTGCCGGCCTGGGCGGCGAGCCGCTCGTGCGCGAACCAATGCTTCCAGCGTGAGCCGCCGTTCGCGTCGGGCACGACCGCGCTGCGGCGACGTGCGGCCAGCGTTCCGTAGAGGTGCGCGCGGTCCGAGGCACGCGTGATGAAGGCGAGGTCGTAGCGGCGCCACAGCCGCCACGCCTGTCGCAGCTGGCTGCGCATCCCGCGCGACTTGTCGATGGGGATGCATTCGTGCACGTCCGGATTGCCGGCCAGCAGACCCAGCGTGCCGCCGAACCCGAGCACATCCACCTGCACGCCGGGCCAGCGTTCATGGGCCGCGCGGATCAGCGGGGTGCACAGCAACACGTCACCCAGCTGCGCGGGCACGACCACGAGGATTCGCTCGACCTTGTCCATGCCCGGATTCTCGCCGGACGCGCACAGGCCTCAGCGAAGGCGCGAGTGCAGACCGCTAGCCGAGGTATCGCATGATCGGTTCACTCCAGCATCAGCAGCCGGCGGCGCTTTTGCGTCTGGTCGATGTAGCGCTGCAAGGCCCGCACGCCGTCCGGTGCGGGGTTGACCAGCTCGCAGCCCAGCCGCACGCCGCCGGATTCGGGGTTCAGCGACGTCACGTGGTGCAGCCGAAGCGCCGTGTGCACGCGCGTGTCGGCGTCCAGCTCGAGCAGCACGCCGTTGATCAGCACGCCCGGCTCTAGCGGCGGCACATCGGCGGGCAGGAACAGGGCGCAGCCCCCGATGCTCACGTCCACGATGCGCAACGCGACCTGCATCTCGGGAATCATCGGGTGACGGATCTGCGCGACCGGCGAATTGCGAAGCAATGGCCTCACGCGAAAGCCGCAGCGGCGCTGGAAGCGATACAGCGACCTCGGGTAGCTGCTCTTGAGCGCGACGCCATGCGAGCCGCGCACGGCCACGAGGCTGCCCACGTCGAACTGCAGCTTGACCGCGTCCAGGTAGGCCACGACGGTGATGTCGTCGGACTCGACGATGGCATCGAGTTGCGGCTCGTCGGTGACGAGGCTGAAGCTCATCTGGCCGCGCCCCGCATCGGTGGTCCAGATGGTGGCCGTGATCGACACGCCGTTGGCTGCATTCAAGCCCACGTGCACGCTGCCGTCGACCAGGCGCTTGAGGTAGCCGCCGATCTCGACCGGGCCGGTGAGGCGGAATTCGTCGAGCTGGCTGCCGAAGGCGTCCAGCGACATCGGCATGGTGTCGGTCATGGTCGCCCGCTCCCGCGCGCTCAGTGGATCGTCTTGGGCCTGCCTGCCAGCAGGTGGTCGAGATCTTCGAGCCAGGGCTCGGCCAGCTGCCGGATCTCGGCGTCGTTGACGAGGATGCGCTGCATGATGCGCGACTTCAGCTGCGCCTCCTCGGGGCCGAGCTGCTGCCTGGACGCGGCATGCTTGAGCTGAGAGATCAGCACGGCGCAGGCGCCTTCGAGCTTGACCACGTGGTCCCAGTTGCCCGCGCGGGCGGCGTCGAGCATGTCCTGGCTGGCTTTCTCGATCGCCTCGTAGAAGTTCAGGAGTACGGGATTCATGGGGCTTCCTTGCGCATGCATGGCGAAGGGGCGGCTCATGCCGCGGCTCGTTGCGGACGAATGGCAAGCCACGCGTCGCGAAGCGGCATCAACAGCTCGCCGCAGCCGCGCAACATGGCGGCATCATTCTTCAGGTGGGCTTCGGTGAGACGATGCAGCACGCAGCTGTACAGGTCGTGCAGAGTCGCGGCCACCGCGCCGCCGGCCTGCATGTCGAGCGCTCCGCGCAGACCTTCGTCCACGATGCTGGTGGCCTTGCCGATGGCGCGGCCCTTGGCGGGAATGTCGCCGCGCTCGGCCGCCGCGGCGGCCATGCCGATCGAATCGATGGCCGCGTCGAGCAGGAGCTTGACGAGTTGGTGAGGGTCTGCGCCTTCCACTGCCGTTTCGACGTGGACCGTCCTGTATGCCTGGGCTTGGTTGCGTGGGGCTGCGAACATGGTGGGTTGGTTGTTGAGCGACTGATGTCTTTATCGGCCGCAGGCCATGCCAACTTGAAGAAACTCTTGCACCCGTTTGCGTTGGTCCGGTAGCGCTTGCGCCGCGAAGCTCGAGGCCATCTGCGAGCGCCGGCGCGACGTCGCTCGCAAGGATCGGGGCGACGACTGCAACGGGCGGGCCCGTCGGTGAGCTATGCCTTGTTCGCGATGCTCAGGCTCAGGTTCGACAGTGCCGTGAGCGACTGCGTGAGCGTGCTGCTCATGCTCGTCATCTGGCTGAGCTGGGTGTCGAGGGCCGTGTACTGCTTCATCAGCCGCGCCTGGACCAGGGAGACCCGATCCTCCAGCGTCTGCTGCTGGTCCGAGTTTCGCTGGATGCTGTCGCGCAGGCTCTTCGTACGCGTCGTGATGGCGCCGTTGCTGGCGGTGAGCGTGGCGGCGAGGTCGCGTGCGCGCACGGCGAAGCCCTGGCGGCCGGGGTCCGACGAGCTCGTCCCGCTGAAGAGCTTGGCCACTTCCGTTGGATTGGCCAGCGCTGCACTGAGCTTCGTGTTGTCGACCTTCAGGGTTCCGTCGCTCTGGACCTGCATGCCGATCGACGACAAAGTCGAGAACATCGACGATTCGCCGGTGCCGCCCAGGAAGACATTGCGCAGGTTGCTCTGCAGCGTCAATGTCGCACGATCTCCCTGCAAGGGCGCCGCCTTCTGTGTGGTCGGGTCGTACTTGGTCTGCGCCTTGATGTAGCCGTTCATGTCGCTGTAGGCCTTGGCGAAGTCGCTGATCGCCTTGGTCAGCGTGGCCGTATCCAGCGACACGTTGACGCTCGCCGGCGACGTCGTCACCTTGCCCAGCGTGAGCGTCACGCCTTCGATCACGCCCGACAGCGTGTTCGTGCTGCCGCCCACCGTCAAGCCGTTGACCGTGGCCTGCGAGTCCTGCGCGGCAAGCGTCTGCGTCATCTGTCCGGATGCGCCGGCAGGGTCGAAGGCAAGCGCCGACAGGCCCGATGCGTCCGCGTTGTTGCCGTCGTTGTCGAGCGCCGTGATGCGCACGGCGCTGCTCGCGCCGGTGGCCGTCGAGCGCAGGGCCAGCCGCGCGCCACTGCTGTCTGTGACGATCGACGCCGTGACTCCGGCGTTCGCCGCGTTGATCTTGTTCTTGATGCTGTCCAGCGAGTCTTCGCCGGCGCCGATTCCGATGTCGATGGCCGTCTTGGACGCGTCGGGCGTGAATGTGCCGAGCCCCGTGTCCCAGCCGCCGATCTCGATGTGCAAGGTGCCGGTACCCACGCTCGTGGACGAATCGGTGAAGGCCTTGGAGGCCAGGTTCTGCGCCTGGGCCAGTTGCGTCACCTGGACCGAATACGAACCCGAGGCCGCCGAGCCGGTGGCGCTCACGCCGACGCTGGTCGGATCGGACGAGCTGGCCGCGGTCTTGGTCCAGAAGCTCGGCTGGGCGAGCTGGTCGGCGATGTCGTGCACGTTGGCCGCATAGCTCGACAGCAGGCCGAATGACGACAGCTGCGTCTGGATCGCCGTCGCCTTGGTCTGCAGATCGGTGATCGGCTGGCGCTCGATGGCCACCAGCTGGCTGACGATGCTGTTGACATCGAGACCGCTGCCGATGCCGGGGGAGGATATGGTCGACATTCAGGCACTCCTGGCTATCTATCGGCTTATCGGCGCCAGGGCCGCGGACTTGAGCGCCGTGCGCCGCGAACTCCGCGGCGAACGGCAGGCGAGGCGAACGGCTCAGCCCTTGAGAAAGCGAACGGCTCAGCCCTTGAGAAGTTGCAGCACCTGCTGGGGCAGCTGGTTGGCCTGCGCCACCATGGCCGTGGCCGCCTGTTGCAGGACCTGCGCGCGAGAGAGGCTGGCGGTTTCCGCCGCGAAGTCCGCATCCTGGATGCGGCTGCGCGAGGCCGTCAGGTTCTCGCTCGTGGTCTGCAGGCTCGAGATCGTCGACGTGAAGCGATTCTGGTAGGCGCCCAGGTCGGCGCGGCCCGAGTTGATCTGGTTCAGCGATGCGTCCACCACCGCGAGCGCGCTGCTTGCTCCCGCCGCGGTGGACAGGTCCACGGCAGCCAGCGAGGCGAAGCTGCTGTTGTTGACGCCGGCGCCGGCAAAGACATCGGCGTTGGCGTTGGCCGTGGAGATGGCGCCCTTCGTGCTGGTCATCGAGACCGTGCCGGTCTGCACGGCCGACACGGCGGTGCCTTCGGTCAGCGTCGTGCCGCCGAAGTCGATCGACTCGGTGGCGCCTGCGTCATTGGAATAGTCCTGCAGCGCGATGTTGCGGCCATCGGTCGTGGTCAGCGTGATGGCATTCTTCGCCGACGACGAGCTGAAGGTCGCCGTCACGCCGGTCGTGCCGGAGACACCGTTGATCGCCGAGACGAGATTGCTCAGGTCGTTCTTGTCGGCAACGTTCACCGCGATGGCGGCGCCGTTCAGGGAGAAGGTGATGTTCCCCGCGTTGCTCAGGCCCGAGATCGACGTGCTGTTCGAGGCCGTCGCGCTCACGCCCAGCGAGCTGGCGGCGCTGTTGATCGCCGCAGCGACTGCGTCCGCGCCGGCGTTGGCGGCATACGAGATGGCACTCGTCGTGCCCGCGCTGGTGGTGACCGTCAGATCGGTTTCGGCGGCCACGCCGTTGGTCGGCGCGCCGGATGCGGCGGTCACGACGTTGCCCGTGACCGTGCCGTCGGCCACCAGCGTGTGGCTGCCCAGCGACGAGGTGCGAGCGTCGACGATGGAATCCAGCGAGATCGTCTGGCCGGCGTTCGCTCCGACCTGGAAGGTCTGTGCCTTGAACGAGCCGTCCAGCAGCTTGATGCCGTTGAACTCGGTCTGCGTGCCCACGCGGTGGACTTCCGAGATGAGCTGAGAAGCTTCGGCCTGCAGCGCGGCGCGATCGGACGCGCTGTTGGTCGCGTTGGCAGCCTGCACGGCCAGCTCTCGAATGCGCTGCAGGTTGTCGCCCACGCTGCCCAGCGCGCCTTCGGCGGTCTGCGACAGCGAAATGGCATCGTTGGCGTTTCGCGCCGCCTGGTTGAGGCCGCGGATCTGGGTCGTCATGCGCTCCGAGATGGCGAGGCCGGCGGCATCGTCCTTGGCGCTGTTGATGCGCAGTCCCGAAGACAGGCGCGCCATCGACGTCGACAGCTGGTCCTGGACCTTCGATGAGTTGCGTTGTGCAGTAAGCGACGAAATGTTCGTGTTGATCGTCTGAGCCACGGTGGATCTCCTGAGAATCGCTGGACTGCCGGTGCAGCCACCGGCCTGGTTTTCGAGAACACGCCCCCATGTTCAGGGACGCCTTCTTTGGCCAATGTCCGGGATTCGACTCCACGGACTGCACGCCTTGTTTCCAAGGCCGTGTGCAGCGATTGTGTGGACCCGCCGCGGGCCGCTAACGACGGAATAGCGACGGGATCGACCGCCAGTTCGCGGGTCCTGCGTGTCGACAGGCAGAAGTGAAAGAGCCTGCGGGACTCGCGTCCCGCAGGCTCTGGCTGCGCCTCGTACGGCGCTCGAGCTTCCGGTGCCGCGTTGCGACGCCGAGCCCGTTCGACGATCAGCGCAGCAGGCTGAGCACTTGCTGCGGCAACTGGTTCGCCTGGGCGACCATGGCCGTGGCGGCCTGCTGCAGCACCTGGGCACGCGACAGGCTCGCGGTTTCCGATGCGAAGTCGGCGTCCTGGATGCGGCTGCGCGAAGCAGTCAGGTTCTCGCTCGTGGTCTGCAGATTGGAGATCGTCGAGGTGAACCGGTTCTGGTACGCACCGAGGTCGGCGCGGCCCGAGTTGACCTGGTTCAGCGCGGCGTCCACCACCGACAGCGCGCTCGTGGCGCCGGTGTCGGTGGAGAGGTCGATGGCGGCCAGCGACTTGAACGTGCTGTTGTTCACGCCTGCGGCGGTGAAGACGTCGGCGTTGGCATTGGCCGTGGCGATCGCGCCCTTCGTGCTCGACAGCGCGATGGTGCCCGTCTGCACGGCGGAGACGGCGGTGCCTTCGGTGAGCGTCGTGCCGCCGAAGCTGAGCGTTTCCGTCGCGCCCGCATCGTTGGAGTAGTCCTGCAGGGAAATGTTGCGCCCGTCGGTCGTGGTCAGCGTGATGGAGTTCTTCGCCGACGACGACGTGAAGGTGGCAGTGACGCCGGTCGCGCCGGCCACGCCGTTGATGGCGGAGACCACGTTGCTGAGGTCGTTCTTGTCGGCGACGTTCACCGCGATGGCCGAGCCGTTCAGAGAGAACGTCAGGTTGCCCGCGTTGCTCAGGCCCGAGATGGTGGTGCTGTTCGACGCGGTGGCGGTCACGCCCAGCGAGCTGGCCGCGTTGTTGATGGCCGTGGCGATCGCGTCCGCGCCTGCGTTCGCGGCATAGGAGATGGCGCTGGTCGTGCCGGCGGAGGTGCCGATCGTCAGGTCGGTTTCTGCTCCGACGCCGTTGGTCGGCACACCAGAGGCGGCCGTCACGACGTTGCCCGTCACCGTGCCGTCGGCGGTCAGCGAATGGCTGCCCAGCGATGACGTGCGTGCATCGACGATCTTGTCGATGGAGATGGTCTGGCCCGCATCGGCGCCGACCTGGAAGGCCTTGGCCGTGAACGAGCCGTCGAGCAGCTTGATGCCGTTGAATTCGGTCTGCGAGCCCACGCGCTGCACTTCGGAGACGAGCTGCGAGGCCTCGGCCTGCAGGGCGGCGCGGTCGGAGGCGCTGTTCGTCGCATTGGCGGCCTGCACGGCCAGTTCGCGGATACGCTGCAGGTTGTCGCCCACGCCCGAGAGTGCGCCTTCGGCGGTCTGCGCCAGGGAGATCGCGTCGTTGGCGTTGCGCGATGCCTGGTTCAGGCCGCGGATCTTCGTGGTCATGCGCTCGGAGATGGCGAGGCCGGCCGCGTCGTCCTTGGCGCTGTTGATGCGCAGGCCCGACGACAGGCGCGCCATGGAGGTGGACAGCTGGTCTTGCACCTTGCCAGAACTGCGCTGCGCATTCAGCGAAACGATATTGGTATTGATGGACATTGACATGATGGAAAACTCCAAATGTTGAAGGACCCCCGGCCTAGCCGCCGGCGTTACACGCGCTGCCGGGAAGGCGTACCGCCCCGGCACCGTTGCCTGCCGCGGCGCGGGCCCTGCGCCCTTCGCCGCGACCGCCCGACGCTAGTCAACCGTGGAATCGAGAGCGCCTTCATCGCCGTTCAACCCTCGGCCGGCTAACCGGACCACGTCCCCGTTTCCGGGGGCGTTGGGTTGCTTATCGGAGCACTGTTCAAGGAACTTTAGGGGTCCCGCTTGCGCATTCCTGCTCGCAATGTCAAGCGGGCAATCTTTTGAATTGCGCCGGAAAGGCGGCCTTCGCGTGGCGAGCAAGCGTGGCCGGCGCTTTCCACAGGGCATGTCGGCGCTTCGGGCGTTTCCTTGATGCATGCGCCGCAGTGCCGCTGTCTTGTAGGATTTTTTCTGACACGGGACGTGGAAGAAGCGGGACTTCAGCGACAGAAGTGACCTGATGTTTCCTCTCATCTCCGGTCATCACAATGCGTATCACGTTGATGCAAAAGCCCGCATCGAGAGCCACGAGACGACAGGACCACACCATGAACACCGAACAAATTCTGAGCGAGATCCGTGAAGCCAATCTTTCCTACCTGATGCTCTCGCAGAGCCTGATCCGCGCCGACCGCGAGCAGGCGCTGTACCGCCTGGGCATCAGCGAGGAGACCGCGTCGCTGATCGCACTGCTCAGTCCCGCGCAGATGATGAAGATCGCTTCGGGCAACACGCTGCTGTGCCAGTTCCGCATGACCGACGACCTGGTGTGGAACCTCCTGACCAGCCACGGCAAGGCCGCCAACGACACGACGACCCGCCTGCACGCCAGCATCCTCATGGCCGGGCGGCATCAGGAAGCGGCCTGACCGCATACCTCGCCGACCGCCTGCACCCCGCTTCGCGTCCACGATCGAACCGAGACACGCCACCATGCGCACCAAGAGCATCCTCACCGAAGCCAAGCAGATCGAGCGCGCGATCACCCTGATCAACCTGGGTGCCCGATTGCAAGTGCTGGAGTCCGAGACCGACCTCTCGTACGAGCGCCTGCTGCGCCTGTACAAGGAAGTTGCCGGCAAGTCGCCGAGCAAGGGACAGCTTCCGTTCTCGACCGACTGGTTCATGACCTGGCAGCCGAACATCCACGCCTCGCTGTTCCTGAACATCCACGAGTACCTGAACAAGGTCGCCGAGCTCGACGAGATTGACACGGTGATCAAGGCCTACCAGCTCTATCAGGAGCAGACCCAGGCCCAGGACCTCGAGGCGCTCCTGTCGGTCACGCGCGCCTGGCGGCTGGTGAAGTTCGTCGACAACGGCATGCTGACCCTGACCGCATGCTCCAAATGCGGCGGCAAATTCGTCACCCATCCGCACGAGATCGCCAAGCACTATGTGTGCGGTCTGTGCAATCCACCCGCACGGGCGGGCAAGGGCCGCGCGGCGGGCGGCATTCGCATGCACTAGTTCACGACATGAGGCACGCCGCGCATCAGCGGCGGTCAAGCAGGCGCGCGACGCGCCGATGATTGCGGACGTAGTTGGATTGTTTTCTGTCTTGTCTCCTCCTGGCACATTCAGTGTGCTTTCCATGACGGGCCCGCAAGGGCCCGCTTTTTTTCCGGAAGCGGTGACCGCTCAAGTGACGCCACCCTCGGGCCGATAAGAACGCAGATCGCGTCGCGGCAGGTCCGCGGCGCCACGATTCGCAAGGCCACTCGACATGTTCGTCATCATCGGTTACGTCGTCGCGCTCGGCTGCATCTTCGGCGCATACATCCTCCACGGTGGAAACATCGGGGTGATCCTGCACGCGCTGCCCACCGAGCTGCTGGCCATCCTGGGCGGCGCGCTCGGCGCATTCGTCGTCACCAACCAGCCCAAGGTGCTCAAGGCCACCCTCGGCTCGCTGCCCGGGCTGCTGAAGAATTCGAAGTACTCGAAGGCGCGCTACATGGAGCTCATGGCGCTGCTGTTCGACATCCTGCAGAAGGCCCGCAAGGAAGGCCTGATGTCGATCGAGAACGACGTCGAGAACCCGCACGACTCGCCGCTGTTCCAGAAGTACTCGACGGTCGGATCGGACCACCATGTCGTGGAGTTCATCACGGACTACCTTCGCATGATGGTCTCGGGCAACCTCAATGCCCACGAGATCGAGAGCCTCATGGACAGCGAGATCGAGACCCACCATCACGAGGCTCACGCGCCGGCCGCAGCCATCGCCCGCCTGGCCGGCGCCTTGCCGGCCTTCGGCATCGTGGCCGCGGTGCTCGGCGTGGTCAACACGATGGGCTCGGTCGGCCAGCCGCCGGCCGTCCTCGGCGGCATGATCGGCTCGGCCCTGGTGGGAACGTTCCTCGGGATCCTGCTGGCCTACTGCGTGGTCGAGCCCCTGGGCGGGCTGCTCGAGCAGAAGAACGACGAGGGCAGCAAGGAACTGCAGTGCATCAAGACGACCTTGCTCGCCAGCATGCAGGGCTACGCGCCGCAGGTGGCCGTGGAGTTCGGACGCAAAGTGCTGTATTCGGCCGACCGGCCCACTTTCGCCGAGCTCGAGAACCACGTGAAGGGAAGGAAGTGACCTGACATGGCCGGCGATTCCAAGAAACTCCAACCGATCATCGTCAAGCGCATCAAGCGCGGAGGCCATGCTGCCCACGGCGGTGCGTGGAAGATCGCCTACGCCGACTTCGTGACGGCCATGATGGCGTTCTTCCTGCTCATGTGGCTGCTCGGCTCGACCACCGAGGGTGACAAGAAGGGCATCGCCGATTTCTTCAATTCGCCGCTGAAGGTGGCTCTCATGGGCGGCAGCGGCTCGGGCGATTCGTCCAGCGTCATCCGCGGCGGCGGCACCGACCTGTCGCGCCAGGGCGGCCAGATCAAGGAAGGCGACAACGAGTCGCGGCGCAAGACCATCAACCTGCAGGCCTTCAAGGCCGCGCAGCGGCGCGCCGAGCTCGAGCGCCTGCGCGGCCTGCAGACCAAGTTCGAAGGCATGCTGCAGGCCAACGAGAAGCTGGCCGCCATGCGCTCGCAGATCCGGCTGGACATGACAGCCGACGGCCTGCGCATCCAGATCGTCGACGAGCAGCAGCGGCCCATGTTCGCCAGCGGCAGCGCCACCGTGCAGCCCTACATGCGCGAGTTGCTGCAGCTCATCGGGCAGGTGCTCGCCGAAGTGCCCAACCGGCTCACGCTGGAAGGCCACACCGATGCGCAGGCATTCTCGGGCGGCGAGCGCGGCTACAGCAACTGGGAACTCTCCGCCGATCGCGCCAATGCGTCGCGCCGGGAGTTGATCGCGGGCGGTCTGCCCGAGGACCGCGTGCTGCGGGTGCAGGGCCTCGCCTCGAGCCAGCTCTTCGACCCGAAGGACCCGATGAGTCCGGTGAACCGCCGCATCAGCATCATCGTGATGAACCGCGATGCCGAGGACCGCTTCTTCGGTCGCGGCGACGACGCCAAGGATTCGGCACCGCCATCGGACCGTCCGGTGGCGCCACCCTCAATTTCACTGCCGTTCTCCCGATAAGCCCACAAGCGCCACAGCACCGCACCGGATCTGACAGAGGATAGACATGAGCACGCCCACCGACATGAAGTTCTTGATCGTCGACGACTTCTCCACGATGCGGCGCATCGTGCGAGGACTGCTCAAGGAGATCGGCTACAACAATGCCGAGGAAGCTGAGGACGGCGTCGTGGCGATGAACATGCTCAAGAACGCCAAGTTCGACTTCGTGGTGAGCGACATCAACATGCCCAACATGAATGGCTTCGAGCTGCTCGGCCAGATCAAGAAGGACGAGGGCCTGAAGCACCTGCCGGTGCTGATGGTCACGGCCGAGGCGCGCAAGGAGGACATCGTGCGCGCGGCGCAGGACGGTGCGGCCGGCTACATCGTCAAGCCCTTCACCAAGGCGACGCTGGAAGAGAAGGTTCAGAAGATCATGCAGAAGGTCATGGCCGCGGCCTGAAGGAAAACGACATGCAGATCGACGACCCGACAAAGCTCGCACCGCCTGCGACCATGGGCGCCTCGCCCGAGGTCTATCAGCAGATCGGTCACCTCACGCGGCTGCTGCACGACACGCTCGAGCAGCTCGGCGTGATGCCGAACCTGCAGATCGCCGCGGACAACCTGCCCGATGCACGCAGCCGCCTGAACTACGTGGCCAAGAAGACCGGCGACGCGGCCGAGAAGGTGCTCAATTCGGTCGACCAGGCCAAGGCGGAGCACGAGAAGATCTCGCGCGAGACCCGTGCCATTGCGCAGGCCATCATCGCCGACCCGGTCAAGGCGGTCGCGTCGGGCTCGGTGATGAATTTCGTGGGCGACGTCGAAGCCTCCACGTCGCACATCGATCGCCATCTCACCGACATCATGATGGCGCAGGACTTCCATGACCTGACGGGTCAGGTGGTGGCCAAGGTCGTGAAGCTCGCCGGCGACCTCGAAGACAGCCTGGTGAAGCTGCTGATCCAGGTGGCGCCGCCCGACCAGGTTCACAAGGTCGATCCGGACACGCTGAACGGTCCCGTGGTCGACCCGCAGAACAGGACCGATGTCGTGGCCAACCAGGGCGAGGTCGACGACCTGCTGGCCAGCCTCGGCTTCTAGCGCGTCTTTCTCAAGGCCGGTTCACCGGTCCTTGCGCAGGAACGGGACCACCACCGGCGTCCCCGTGCCGGCTTCGCCCAGCAGGAACACCGTGTAGACGTGCTGGCCCTCCAGCGACACGTTGGTCGCCGAATACAGGGGCGACGCATACAGCGGCGAAGTGGCCTGCAGCAGCATGCTTGTTCCGGCGGAGATCGTGGCGGCCGTGGAAGCCGTGGCGTAGGCGATGTTGTCCGCGATGTCCACGTAATCGGCGTCCAGCGTGACCGAGCCCGCGAGCCCGTGCACCAGGTTCACCAGGCGAAGCTTCGTCTGGGTGTTGGATGCAGGGGGCAGGTTGTCGTCGACGAGAGCCTTCCACTGTGCGGCGCCTGCGTCGCCATAGACCATCAATGTCGCCGCGCTGCCCGGCGCCACGGCGACACCCGAGGTGTCCAGCGGCGTGCCGTCGACGCTCATCGTGAGGCCGGTGAGCGCCGCGGGCGTGCGCACGTAGGTTCCGACGCTCGGCGACTGCACGTTTGCGCTGAAGCTGCCGTCGGTCGTCGTGGCCAGCACGGCACCGTTGTTCGCTGCCGCGGCGGCCACGCGCACGAGGGCGTCGGCGTTGACGAACGACGTCACGCCGGCCCCCTGGTCGACCAGCGTGCCGTTGACCAGCACGCCGCTGGCCGTGTCGGTGAGGATCAGCGTCGTGACCTGCTGGTCCGACAGCACGATGTTCGGGGCGTCCAGCAGGATCGTGGTCTTGTCGCCCGCCGGTGTGACGCGCAGTTCATACGTGCCGGCCGCGAGGCTCGAGTACGACGTGAGATAGGCGCGCACCAGCGCACTGGCCATCGGGGCGACACTGGCAAGGTCGGCGTTGGGTGCGGTGAGGTAGACGTCCATCGAACCCGCGGCCGATGCGCCGCTGAACATCCTCAGCGCGGCGGTGCCGCTTGCCGGAGCGCCCTGCGTTTCGGCGAGGTAGGGCCAGCAGCCCCATGCCCAGCGACAAGGCTGCCCAGAACAACACGACTTTCTTATTCAAGGGGATTTCTTGCATTGGGTTTGATGTGAGCGGGCGCTCGGACCGGCGGCACGATGCGCCGGCGCCATTGCCGACATGTTTTCGCTTCGTCACCAGATCGACGCAATGTTGCGGGCGCCGAAATGAGGCTGGTTTTCCCTTCTGATCCGCCTCAAGTCGGCGCGCATCCCCGGAACAATGACCGAGCGCCACGCAACGGCGGCGCGTCGCCATGGCAGACCAAGACAACGGACACGACCGCAACCTACCGGCCTCACCCAGAAAGCTCCAGAAAGCGCGTGAGGAAGGCCAGGTCGTGCGTTCGCGCGACCTCGGACACTTCGGTGCGATTGCCGCAGGTGGCGCCGTGCTGGTGGCGCTGGCGCCCACGCTGACCGGATGGCTGCAGGAACTCCTGGCCAATGCACTGCGTTTCGACCATGCCGCCAGCACCCAGCCGGAGATGATGGCCCTGAGACTGGGCGACATCGGCTGGAAGGTGTTGTGGGTCGTGGTGCCGCTGGGCGGCGCCATCGGTGCGGTCGCGATCCTCGCGAGCGTGCTGGTCGGCGGATGGAACTGGACGCTCAAGCCGCTCGCGCCGAAGTTCGGCAAGCTCAACCCTCTCACCGGGCTGCCTCGGATCTTCTCCAAGCAGCAACTCGTCGACGCGCTGAAGGCCTGCGCGCTGGCGCTGGTGCTGGGCACCATCGGCGCGCTCTACCTGAGAAGCCACATCGACGCCTTCGGCGGCGTGATCGCCATGCCGCTGCCCGCCGCACTCAAGCAGGTCGGCGCGACCGTGCTCGGCGGGATGCTGTTCCTGCTGCTGGCACTGGCGCTGTTCGCCGCCATCGATGCGCCGCTGCAGCGCCAGATGCATCTCACGCGCATGAAGATGACGCGCCAGGAGATGAAGCAGGAGCACAAGGAGGTCGAGGGCAATTCCGAAGTGAAGGCCAAGATGAAGGTGCGCATGCGCGAGATGTCGCGCCGCCGCATGCTGGCGGCCGTGCCCCGTGCCGACCTGGTCGTCATGAACCCGACCCACTATGCCGTCGCGCTGCGCTACGACGACGCCAAGATGGCCGCCCCGCGCGTGGTCGCCAAGGGGGCGGACCTGCTCGCCATGGCGATTCGCGACGCGGCCAGGACGCACCAGGTGCCTGTGCTGGAGGCGCCCGTGCTCGCGCGCGCGCTGTATGCCCATGCGGAGATCGACCGCGAGATCCCGGCCGCCTTGTTTGCTGCCGTGGCCCAGGTGCTGGCCTACGTGTACCAGTTGCGCGCCGCAATGTCCGGGCAGGTGCCGATGCCGGGCGACCTGCCGGCGCTGAACGTGCCGCCCGAGCTCGACCCGCACCAACAGACCGAGACTGACGAATGAACCCGTTCATGCAGCAACTGCAGAAGTGGCTCGGACCGAACGCCGGCGCGATCCGGTCGCTGGCGGCGCCGCTGTTCATCCTCATGGTGCTGTCCATGATGGTGCTGCCGCTGCCGCCGTTCGGGCTGGATCTGCTGTTCACCTTCAACATCGCGATGGCGCTGATGGTGATGATGGTGGCCGCCTACATGGTCCGCCCGCTCGACTTTGCCGCCTTCCCTTCGGTGATCCTGCTGACCACGCTGATGCGCCTGTCGCTGAACGTGGCTTCCACGCGAGTCGTCCTGCTGCACGGCCACACCGGCCCGGGCGCGGCCGGCGCGGTGATCGAGTCGTTCGGGCATTTCCTGATCGGCGGCAACTTCGCGGTCGGCCTGATCGTGTTCGCGATCCTCGTGGTCATCAACTTCGTGGTGGTGACCAAGGGCGCCGAGCGCATCGCCGAGGTCGGGGCGCGCTTCACGCTGGACGCGATGCCCGGCAAGCAGATGGCCATCGACGCCGACCTCAATGCCGGCCTCATCAACGAGAAGGAAGCCAAGAAGCGCCGTGCCGAGGTGGGCGAGGAAGCGGAATTCTTCGGCGCCATGGACGGTGCGTCGAAGTACGTGCGCGGCGATGCGATGGCCGGCCTGCTGATCCTGTTCATCAACATCATCGGCGGCTTCGTGATCGGCGTGGCCCAGCACGACCTGAGCGCTGCCGACGCGGCCAACAGCTACATCCTGCTCGCCGTGGGCGATGCCCTGGTGGCGCAGATCCCCGCGCTGCTGATCTCGGTGGCCGCGGCGATGGTGGTGTCGCGCGTGGGCAAGGAGCACGATGTCGGCAGCCAGATCGCCCGGCAGGTATTCAATTCGCCTCGCTCGCTGGCCATCGTGGCCGCGGTGATCGGCACGTTGGGGATCATCCCCGGCATGCCGCACGTCGTGTTCCTGCTGCTGTCCGGTGCGCTCGGCTACGGCGCCTGGTGGATGCGCGAGCGCGACAAGCGCCTTGCCGAGGCGCCGCCGCCGCCACGCGAACTGCCGCCCGCCAACGCCGAAGCCAGCTGGGACGACCTCGTGCCCGTGGACACGCTGGGCCTGGAGGTCGGGTACCGCCTGATTTCGCTCGTCGACAAGGCCCGCGAGGGCGACCTGCTCGCCCGCATCAAGGGCGTGCGCAAGAAGTTTGCGCAGGACGTGGGCTTCCTGCCGCCGCCGGTGCACATCCGCGACAACCTCGAACTCAAGCCCAGCATGTACCGCCTGACCCTGCGCGGCGCGGTGGTCGGGGAGGGCGAGGCCTACCCCGGCATGTGGCTGGCCATCAACCCGGGCGGAGCGACGACCCACCTCATCGGCACGGCGACCAAGGACCCCGCCTTCGGCCTGCCCGCCGTGTGGATCGAAGAGCGCCAGCGCGAGCCGGCACAGGCGGCCGGCTTCACGGTGGTCGACTGTTCCACGGTGGTCGCCACGCACCTGTCGCATCTGATGCAGTTGCACGCCGCGAAGCTGCTCGGCCGGGTGGAGACGCAGCAACTCGTGGAGCACGTGACCAAGCTCGCGCCCAAGCTGATCGAAGACGTCGTGCCCAAGATGGTGGGCATCGCCACCCTGCAGCGCGTGCTGCAGCTGCTGCTGGAAGAGGGCGTGCACATCCGCGACATGCGCTCCATCGTCGAATGCCTGGCCGAGCATGCGGCCACTGTCACCGACGCCAGCGAGCTGGCGCGGCGCATCCGCATCCATCTGGCGCCCAGCATCGTGCAGCAGATCTACGGGCCCACGCGCGAACTCGACGTGATCGCGCTCGAGCCCGAGCTCGAGCGGCTGATCTCGCAGGCGCTGAACTCGCCGCACGGCGCCGCGCTCGACCCGGGCGTGGCCGACACGCTCAGCCGCAGCGCCGCCGAATCGGCCAAGCGACAGGAAGATCTCGGCCTGCCGGCCTGCCTCCTGGTGCCCGACATGATCCGCGCGCCGATGGCTCGGCTGCTCAAGCGGGCCGCACCGCGCCTGCGAGTCCTGGGGCACAGCGAGATCCCCGAGACGCATTCGATCCGCATCGGGTCGATCATCGGATCGGCGGCCTGAGGCCGCCCGTCGTGCGACAGCCTGCTGCACGCACCGTCGGGCCGACGGGTCCGCAATTCAACGGCCTTTCCCCCTCTTATCCCGCTTAAGTCCTGGCCTCGCCTCGGAACAATCTCCTTATCCAAAGACCCGTTCCGATCCATGTCGCCCCAACCTCACGCAACCGCCTTCGAATGCCAATTGACCGGCATTGCGCACGCTCTTCGCGCGACTGCCGCACACGACGGTCTTCGACACTGGACAACGCTGAACGCCAACTTCCGCGACTCGATGAGCCGAGGCAATCCATGAACGTCAAACGATTCACCGCGCGAACCTCGCGCGACGCGCTGAACCTGGTCAAGCAGGCTCTCGGCGAGGACGCGGTGGTGCTGTCCACCAAGCCGAGTCCCGAGGGCGTGGAGGTCCTGGCCATGGCGCCCGACAGCATGGCCCACATCGAACGCATTGCCGCCTCCGCGCCGCCGGCCGCCCGACCGGCAGCGCGTGCCGCGGCGCCGGCCGCTGCTGCCGCGGAGGTGCAGCGCGACGTGGAACAGCTCTCGATGAGCACGCTCTCGTTCCAGGACTATGTGCGCGAGCGCATGCTCAAGCGCCGCGCCGCGGCGATGACCGCGGCGGCCCCGACGGGCGTGGACACGCGCGTCGAACCGCGCCTCGAACCCGAGATGAGCGCCCTGCAGGCCAAGCTGACGGCGCGGGTCAACCCGGTGACGCCGCCCGTGTCCATGCCGGCAGCGGCGCCGCATCATCCCGTGGCGCCCGCTGCCCGTGCCATGCAGTCCGCTGCGGACATGCCGGCCCCGCCCGCGCATGCGGCGCCTGCCGCGCGCGAGGAGATGCGCAGCGCCCGCAGCGACATCCACGTGCCCTCGCTGGCCGACGCCGGCCCGGCCGAGCCGGTGCGCGCCCGACGTGCCAACGACGACGATGCCGTCGCGCAGCGCCGCGAACAGGACATGATGAACGAGCTGCGCTCGATGAAAGGTTTGATCGAGGAGCGCTTCGGTGCACTCGCCTTCATGGAAAAGCTCCAGAGGCAACCCGGGCAGGCGCGCCTGACGCAGAAGCTGCTCGAATGCGGCTTCTCGCCGGCGCTGATCCGCAAGCTCTCCGAGAGTCTCAGCCCCGAAGTCGCCGACGAGAGCGCCTGGGCGGCCGGCGTGCTCGAGCGCAACCTCCTCACCGGCGAAGCCGAAGCCGCCCTCGAGGACCAGGGCGGCGTCTATGCGCTGGTCGGTTCCACCGGCGTGGGCAAGACCACGAGTACGGCCAAGCTCGCAGCCGCCTTCGCGACCAAGTACGGCGCAGGCAATCTCGGCCTGGTCACGCTGGATGCCTATCGGGTCGGTGCTCACGAGCAACTGCGCGCCTACGGCCGCATTCTGGGCGTGCCGGTGCACACGGCTCACGACCGCGCGTCCCTGGAAGACCTGCTCGACCTGCTGGCCGCCAAGAAGATGGTCCTGATCGACACCGCCGGCATGGCGCAGCGCGACAGCCGCACCCGCGAGCTGCTGGACATGCTGTCGCACCGATCCATCCAGAAGGTCGTCGTGGTCAACGCGGCGCAGCAAGGCGAGACCATCGAGGATGTGCTGATCTCGTATCGGGCCAGCGTGTCCCGTGGCGTGATCCTGTCCAAGATGGACGAGGCCGTGAAGCTCGGCCCCGCGCTGGATGCGCTGATCCGCCATCGCCTGAAGGTCGTGGGCGTGGCCAACGGCCAGCGCGTGCCCGAAGACTGGCACCGCCTGTCGTCGCATGCGCTCGTGCACCGCGCGCTGCGTCCATCGGCAGGCACGGCCTATCGCATGGACTCCAGCGACATGAACCTCGTCTTCGCCGCCCCGCAGTCGCATGCCTCGACCGGCGGTGCCTTGCACGCCTGAGGCGCCGGACATCACAGCACCGCCCAACATGCCAGGATTGCATTCCCGCCCCGCACCGCTGGACCAGGCCGACGGCCTGCGCAAGCTGTTCGCCCATGCCCGCGTGCGCTTCGTGCCCATGGCCTCCAACCCCCACGTCGCATTCGGCGGCGTGATGATCGAACGGCTGTGCACGGCGTTTGCCGAGCACGGCAAGCACACCTTGGTGGTGGACGCTGGCGAGCGCTCGCCTGCGCATGCCGAGATGGCCACGCTCGAACTCGCCGAGTGCATCGAGCGGCTGGCGCCACAGGTGTCGTATCTCGCCGCGCGCGGCTTGCCGATCAAGTTCGTCGACACCCACGGTTCGACGGCCTCGTTTTTGCAAGCAGTGTCGGACGCGGCCCCGCAGGCCGATGTCGTGCTCGTGCATGCGCCCACCACGGACCTGTGCCGCCTGTTTGCCAGAAGCGAGGCGCGCCCGCTGCTGCTGGCCGACGACCGGCCGGCCAGCGTCACGCACGCCTACGCCGCGATGAAGCTGATGACGCAGCGCGCCGGCCTCATCGTTCACGACCTGATGCTGGCGGCGGCGTTCACGTCGCCGCGCGCGGAGCGCATCGCGATGCAGATCGCGACCTGCGCCGACGATTTCCTCGGTGCAGTGCTGCGCGACTGGGTACAGATCGATCCCGCCTGCGATGCCCACGAGGCCCCGACGCCGGCGCTGCGCCGCTGGGTTCGGGACACGCTGGCGCCTCCCTACGGCGCGGCCATCGATTTCACGACTTCGGCCCAGGGTGCATGGAACCCCGAGCCGGTGGCCCCCATCGGGCGCGTTCAACTGCCGTTAGCCGGCTGAGAGCTGACCATGTACACCGCCAAAGGACGACTCGACGTCTCCACCATGCTCAAGCAGTACAGCCCGCTGGTGCGGCGCCTGGCGCATCAGATGATCGCCAAGCTGCCCGCCAACGTGGAGATCGACGACCTGATCCAGGTCGGCATGATCGGCCTCACCGATGCGCTGTCGCGATTCGACGCCGCCCAGGGCGTGCAGTTCGAGACCTTCGCCACGCAACGCATCCGCGGCGCCATGCTCGACGAACTTCGCGGCAGCGACTACCTGTCGCGCGGCACGCGCAAGCAGCAGCGCAGCATCGAGGCGGCGGTGCATCGGCTCGAGCAGAAGCTCGGCCGCGCGCCCGTCGAAAGCGAAATCGCCATCGAGATGGGCATCGGCCTGTCCGAATATCAGGAACTGCTGGGCAAGGTCCGCGGCACGCAACTCGTGTACCTCGAGGACATGTCCGGCGATGACGGCGACAGCGATTATCTGGAGCGGCACGTGGCCGACGAGGGCCTCAACCCGCTCGCCCAGCTTCAGGACCAGCGCATGCGCGAGGCGCTGATCGATGCCATCAAGTCACTGCCCGAGCGCGAGCAGTACGTGATGAGCATGTACTACGAGCACGACATGAATCTCAAGGAGATTGCCGCGGTGCTCAAGGTCACCGAATCGCGCGTGTGCCAGCTTCACAGCCAGTCCATTGCGCGATTGAGGGTGAAGCTGCGCGAATACTGAGACGCAACGCCCAGAAAGCAGGAGACATCGATGTTCGCTTCATTGAAGAGAAGCAAAGCCGCCCCTCCCGAGGCTGCACCGCAGGCGATTGAATCGGACGAGGCGGCCGGGCTGCGCGCAGCCATCGACTCGATCGGCAAGCACGCTTCGGGGCTCGGTCGCGAAGCCGCCGAAGTGCGCGGCCTGATGGAAGACACGCAGAAGATGTCGGCCCGCCAGGCGCAGACGCTCAACGGGCTGGCCGGACAGGTGCAGGAAATCACCCAGGCGCAGGACGCCATCAGCCACGTGACCACGGGCAGCCTCGACGCCGTCGAGCGGGCGCGCCGGGCCGTCGAGCACGTCGGAAGCGGCGTGACGGCCATCGTCTCGACGTTGCGCGAGGTCTCGCAGGCCGCCAATGCCATCACCAAGATCGCGCTGCAGACGCGGCTCGTGGCGTTCAACGCGTCGGTCGAGGCCAAGCGCGCGGGCGAGGCGGGGCGCGGTTTCGGTGTGGTCGCCGACGCGGTGAAGGATCTCGCGGCCAAGGTGGAGACCTCGTCGAAGGAGATCATGAGCACGGTGGGCGAACTCGATGCGCGCATCGAGGCGCTGTCCCGCGAAATCCGCGTGCCCGAAAACGAGCAGGCCGCCGGAGAGGCCGGGTTCCATCGCGCACTGGCCGACGTGCAAAGCGGCGTGGCAAGCATCAATGCGGCCGCGGAGCAAAGCCGGGCGATCTGCGCCGCACTGAACGAACAGATGTCGCAGGTCGAGTCGGAGATCCACGAGACGGGTCGGGCGCTGGACGGCGCGCTCGTGCGCAGCGAGTCGTTCCTGCAAGTGTCGGAAAGCCTGATCGACGTGGTCGCCGGTTGCGGCGTGGAAACCGATGACAGCCCGTTCATCCGGGCGGTTCAGGAAGCTGCCGGCCAGGTCTCCAAGCTGCTCGAGGACTCCGTGCGCACGCAGTCCATCTCCGAAGCCGAGCTGTTCGACGAGCAGTACCGGCCGATTCCCGGCACGAACCCGCCGCAGCACACGACTCGCTTCATCGATCTGGCCGACCGGCTGTTCCCACAGGTGCAGGAGCGCGTCATTGCGCTCAGTCCGAAGATCGTCTTTTGCATCGCGTCGGACCGCAACGGCTACATCGCCACCCACAACAAGAAGTACTCCCAGCCGCAGCGCGGCGATGTCGCATGGGACACGGCCAACAGCCGCTACCGGCGCATCTTCAACGACCGCACGGGACTGGCCTCGTCGCGCAATCGCCGGCCCTTTCTTCTGCAGACCTATCGCCGTGACATGGGCGGCGGCAACTTCATCGTGATGAAGGAAGCGGCTGCGCCGATCACGGTGAACGGAAGGCACTGGGGCGGCATGCGCCTGGCCTTCCAGTTCTGACAGCGGCGGGGTCGGCGTGGCAGTACGCGGTGGCCCTGGATGTTCGGCACCGGACCCGCACAAGCACGGTCCACTGGCCTGCGAGCCGGCCGCCGGCACGGCCGGCGCGGGAGGTGTTTCGCGCCTCAGGGCGGCGCTCCCCTGGCCGTTGCCGGCGCTGATCTCCTGGGGGGCCTCCTGGGCTGTCTTCGTGGCTTCGGCCCACTTGGCGGGACCGACCGGGGCGATGGCGCTCGGTGCCGCGCTCGGGGCCGTCGCCACCGCCAGCGTGGCAGCACCTTGGCGCCGCCTTCTTGTCGCCGGCGGTTTCCCGCTGTCGCTCGCCGCGTCCGGTCTGGCCGGAACGCTGCCGGCCTGGGCCTGGCTCCTGGCGCTGGCGCTGCTGGCAGCCGCCTATCCCCTGCGCACCTGGCGCGACGCGCCAATGTTTCCCACGCCTGCACGGGCGCTGGCCGGCCTGTCGAGCCGCGTGCCGCTGCGCGACGGAGCCCGGGTGCTGGACGCCGGCTGCGGACTCGGACATGCCCTGCATGAACTGCGGCGCGAATACCCGACTGCCCAGCTCACCGGCCTGGAGTGGAGCTGGCCGCTGCGCCTGGCCTGTGCGTGGCGCACTCCGTTCGCGGCGGTGCGGCGGGCGGACATCTGGCGTGCCGACTGGTCCGGCTGCGACATGGTGTATCTGTTTCAACGGCCCGAGAACATCGCCCGCGCAGTGGCCAAGGCCCGGCAGGAACTGCGGCCGGGTGCGTGGCTCGCGAGCCTGGAGTTCGACGATCCGGCGCTCGTGCCGGACGTGATCCACGACTGCGCGGATGGCCGGCGCTTGTGGCTCTATCGCGCGCCGTTTCGCTCGCGCGATGGCGGCGCGCCGGGTCAGCCCAGGCGCGCCTTGTGCCGCGCCAGCTGACTGCGCACCTGATCGGGCGCCGTGCCGCCGAGCACGCGCCGCGCATTGAGCGAACCGCGCAAGCTCAGCACCTCGAAGACGTCCTCGCCGATCGATGCATGGAAGCCCTGCAGCACGGCCAGAGGCAGCTGCGCAAGTTCAGTCCCCGACTGCATCGCATGCTTGACCACATGGGCCACGACCTCATGCGCGTCGCGAAACGGCAAGCCCTTCTTGACGAGGTAGTCGGCCAGGTCGGTCGCCGTGGCATAGCCCTTGAGCGCCGCGCGCTCCATGGCCTCCTTGCGCACGCTGATGCCGCCCACCATCTCGGACATGATGCGCAGCGTGTCGCGCAGCGTGTCCACCGTGTCGAACAACGGCTCCTTGTCTTCCTGGTTGTCCTTGTTGTAGGTCAGCGGCTGGCCTTTCATGAGCGTGAGCATGGCCATCAGGTGGCCGATCACGCGGGCACTCTTTCCGCGCGCAAGCTCGGCCACATCCGGGTTGCGCTTCTGCGGCATGATCGATGAGCCGGTGCAATAGCGGTCTGCGAGGTCGATGAAGCCGAAGTTCTGGCTCATCCACAGCACGATCTCCTCGGCCAGGCGCGAGACATGCACCATCGCGATGCTGGCGAACGAGCAGAACTCGATGGCGAAGTCGCGGTCGCTCACCGCATCGAGGCTGTTCTGGCACACGCCCTCGAAGCCCAGCGAGGCGGCCACGGCGCGGCGGTCGAGTGCATAGCTCGTGCCGGCCAGTGCGGCTGCGCCCAGGGGCAGGCGATTGACGCGCCGGCGAAGGTCGACCAGCCGCTCCTCGTCGCGCGAGAACATCTCGACATAGGCGAGCAGGTGATGGGCGAAGCTCACGGGCTGGGCCACCTGCATGTGGGTGAATCCGGGCAGGATGGTGTCGACGTTGTCTTCGGCGGCCGTGACCAGCGCCATCTGCATCTGGCGCAGCAGCGGCGCGAGCGTGTCGATTTCCTCGCGCAGCCACAGCCGCACGTCAGTGGCGACCTGATCGTTGCGCGAACGTCCCGTGTGCAGCCTTTTGCCGGCGTCGCCCACGAGCTGCGTCAGGCGGGCCTCGATGTTCAGGTGCACGTCCTCGAGCTCGAGCTTCCACTCGAAGCGGCCGGATTCGATCTCCTGGGTGATCTGCGCCATGCCGCGCTCGATCGCCGAGAGGTCTTCGGCAGTGATGATGCGCTGCGCGGCGAGCATCTTCGCGTGGGCCAGCGAACCGGCGACATCGGCTTTCCACAAGCGCTGGTCGAAGCCCACGCTGGCCGTGTAGCGCTTGACCAGTTCGCTCATGGGTTCGGAGAACAGCGCGGACCAGGCTTCGGACTTCTTGTCGAGTTGATTGGAGGACATGATGGCAAAGCGCGTGCCGCAAAGGGCACGCGCCTCGAAGTTGACGACAATGCGCAGGCAGTGCGATTCTATCGAGCACCTCTCGAGGAGACATCCCGTGCCCCCCAGTCATCCATGGGACGATGCCACGTGCCGGCATGCGGTCATCCGTTCGGACGCGGCAGCGCCATGAGACACCCTGTAGCGGCCTCGCGCGAGCCCGACGACACGGCTTGGCCGCATTCCACGCGTCCCGCGCCGCTCGGGCAGTCGGTCTTCGGCAGCACCGCATTCGGCAGCACGCTGCTCGATTCCTCGATGGGCGGTCTGCCCGTCACGCCACAGGATCAGGCCGTCTTCGACGTGTGCCACGTCGGCGTGGTCCTGCGTGCGGTGCTGTTCGTCAATCTTGCGGTGGCGGTTGGCGTGAGCTTTGCCTCTTCGAGCGTGTCGGCCTGGCTCACGTCGGCGGCGGTCGGCGCGGCGGTGGCGTTGCCGGGCACGCTCGCCTGGCTGCTCGCCGCGTGTCTGGGCAAGTCGCGGCTGGTGCGATGGCCTCTTGCCGTCCAGTGGGTCGCCGCGCCGCTTCTCGGTGCGGCCTGCGGCGCCCTCGCCTGGGAACTGGGCGCCCAGACGGGGCTGGAGGTGTTCGCGCCCGGCCATCTGCTGGCGCCGGCGCTCAGCGGCGCCGCGCTGGCCGCCGTGATGTTCCAGTGGCTGCGCCTGCGTGCGCAGGCTCAGCTGCCCGCGGACACCACGGCCAGGCTGGCAGAACTTCAGTCGCGGATCCGGCCGCACTTCCTGTTCAATACCCTCAACACGGCGCTCAGCCTCGTGCGACTGGACCCGCAGCGCGCCGAGAACGTGCTCGAGGACCTGGCCGAATTGTTCCGCGTGGCACTGGCAGACAGCGGCGAGGCCGTGACACTGGGCGAAGAGGTCGATCTCGCGCAGCGCTACCTGGCCATCGAGCAGATCCGCTTCGGCGAGCGCATGCACGTGAGCTGGGAACTCGACCCGGACGCCTCGCACGCCAAGGTTCCGCCGCTGCTGCTGCAGCCATTGGTGGAGAACGCCGTGCGCCACGGGATCGAGCCGGCTGCCGACGGTGGCACCATCCGCGTGCGCACGCGCGTCAAGCTCGGCCGCGCCGTGGTGTCCATCGCCAACACGATGCCGTCGGCGCCTTCCCAGCCGGGCAGCGGCATGGCCTTGCGCAACGTGCGCGAACGGGTGCGACTGATGCACGATGTGGCCGCGCAGTTCGAGACGCGGCAGGACGGGCGCTCTTTCCGCGTCCAGATCATCGTGCCGCTGTGACACGGGGCATGATGGACGCGCAACGAGGAGTCCGGCGATGAACGGTGCACTGCGCGTGTTGCTGGTGGACGACGAAGAACTCGCGCGCATGCGCCTGCGCGGTCTCGTGGCCGACTGCCCCCAGCCCCAGGCGCACGTGGTGGGCGAGGCCGCCAACGCGGCGCAGGCGCTGGTCTGGCTCCAATCGCAGGAGTGCGACCTGGTCCTGCTCGACATCCACATGCCCGGACGAGACGGCACGCAACTGGCGTCCGAACTGCGTGGCCTCGAGCGGCCGCCGGCGGTGGTCTTCGTCACCGCCCATGCCGAGCACGCACTCAAGGCCTTCGACCTGGACGCGGTCGACTACCTGACCAAGCCGGTCCGGCGCGACCGCCTTCATGCTGCGCTTCGCCGGGTGGCGCAGCGGCTGGCGATGCCGGTGACGGCACCGCCTTCCGACAGCAGCGAGCCCGTGCTGGTCGTCAGCGACCGCGGCCGCGTCGTGCGCGTGCCCGTCTCCGAGGTGCTCTACCTGAAGGCCGAGCTGAAGTACGTGACCCTGCGCACGGCCGAGCACACGTATGTGCTCGACGACGCGCTGAGTGACCTCGAGCAGCGCATGGGCAACCGGTTCATCCGCGTGCATCGCAACGCGCTGGTCGCCAAGGGGGCCGTGCGCGCCCTGGAGCGCCGCGTCATCGCCGGTGCGGAGGAAGAAGGCGGGGAGGCCTGGGCGGTGCGCGTCGCGCCGGTCGATGAATGGCTGGTCGTGTCGCGTCGCCAGGCGAGTGCCGTGCGCGAGGCCTTGATGGCCGCGGGCTTGTAGCGCAGACCTACCCCGTGTTCCGAAGTCCCGCCGCGACGCCGTTGATCGAGATGTGGATGCCTCGTCGCACGCGGTCCATCCCGCCCCCGCCGGAATGGCCTTCGCGGTAGCGGCGCATCAGTTCGACCTGCAGGTGATTGAGCGGGTCGAGGTACGGAAAGCGGTGCTCGATGGAGCGCGCGAGCGCGGGATTGGCCGACAGGCGCGACCTCTCGCCGGTGATCAGCGCCAGTGCGTGGTTGGTTCGCTCCCACTCGGCGCGGATCAGGGCGAACACGCGGCGCCCGAGGCGCTTGTCTTCGACCAGTTCCACGTAGCGCTGCGCGATGCCCAGGTCGCTCTTGGCGATCACCATGTCGAGGTTCGACAGCAGCGTGCGAAAGAACGGCCATTGGCGATGCATGCGCTGCAGCAGCGCGAGACGCTCCTTGCGGGTCTTCGATTCGCCGAGGTAGTTCTCGATGGCCGACCCGAAGCCGCACCAGCCCGGCAGGGCGACGCGGCATTGCGCCCAGCTGAAGCTCCATGGGATGGCACGCAGGTCCTCGATGGCCTGCGACGCCTTGCGTGAAGCCGGTCGCGAGCCGATGTTGAGCTCCGCGATTTCGCGGATGGGCGTCGCGCTGAAGAAATAGTCGGTGAAGCCGGGGGTTTCATAGACGAGCTTGCGATAGGCCGCGAAGCTCGCTTCGCTGATCGACTGCGCCGCGTCGAGGAAGGCTGCCGGCGCGCTCTTCGTCGGGTGAAGCATCGTGGCCTCGAGCGTGGCCGCGACCAGCGTCTCCAGGTTGCGGCGGCCGATCTCGGGGTGGGCGTACTTGGAGGCGATCACCTCGCCTTGCTCCGTCAGCCGGATCTGCCCGTTCACCGTGCCTGGCGGCTGCGCGAGGATGGCCTGGTAGCTCGGGCCGCCACCGCGGCCGACCGTGCCGCCACGGCCGTGGAACAGCCGCAGCGAGATGCCGTGGGTGCGGCCCAGATCGCCGAACAGGTCCACCAGGGCGATCTCGGCGCGGTACAGCTCCCAGTTGCTGGTGAATGTGCCGCCGTCCTTGTTGCTGTCGCTGTAGCCCAGCATGATGTCCTGCTGCGAGCCCGAGCGCACCATCATCGGCACGATGCCTTCGATCTCGTAGAAGGCGCGCATGATGGGTGCGGCCTGGCGCAGGTCCGCGATGGTCTCGAACAGCGGCACGACGATCAGGTCGGATTCGGCGCTGTCGTCGAGCGTGCCGCGCAACAGGCCGACCTCCTTGAACAGCAGAAGGACCTCGAGCAGATCGCTCACGTCCTCGGTGTGCGAGATGATGTAGTGGCGCAGCGCGTCGCGCCCGTACTGCTTCAGCATGGCCAGTGCCGCCTCGAACACGGCGAGTTCGCTGCGCGAGTGGTCGCTGTACTGTGCCGCATGCACTCGCAGGGGCCGGGTGTCGCACAGCATGCGCTGCAGAAGCTCGCGACGCTGCGGCTCCGCGAGCGCGCTGTACGCGGGCTCGATGCGGGCCACCGCGAGCAGTTCGGCGACCACCGCTTCGTGCTTGTCCGAGCTCTGGCGCAGGTCGACGGTGGCGAGGTGGAAGCCGAACACCTGCACGGCGCGGATCAGCGGATGCAATCGCGGCTGCGCCAGCACCTGCGAGCGGTGCGAGGCGAGCGACGCCTCGACGACGCGCAGGTCGGCAAGGAATTCGCTGGCTTGAGCGTAGGAGTTCTGCGGCGCCACGGCATGGCGCAGCGCTTCGGTCCCGGTCAGTTCGTGTAGCGTCGCGGCCAGCCGGGCGTACATGCCGATCAGGGCGCGCCGGTACGGTTCGTCCTCGCGATGCGGATTGTGATCGGGTGACGCGTCGGCCAGGGCGCGCAATTGCGGCGTGACCGGCGCGAGCATGGCCGACATCGACATTTCGGCGCCCAGTTCATGCACCTCGGTGAGGTAGAAGCGCAGCACGGTCTCGCTCTGGCGGGCCAGCGCCATGCGCAGCGTGTCGGCGGTGACGAACGGATTGCCGTCGCGGTCGCCGCCGATCCAGTTGCCCATGCGGAAGAAGTTCGCGATCTCGTGGCCGGGCAGCGCGCGCTCCAGGTCGCGGTACATGCGCGGCAGTTCGCGCAGGAACGTGGTGTGGTAGTACGACAGCGCGTTCTCGACTTCGTCGGCCACGCTCAGGCGCGCGGTGCGCAGCATGCGCGTTTGCCACACCTGCGTGATGCGGGCCTTGAGCAGCGCTTCGTTCTCGGCCCGTTCCCGTTCGGTGACAAGGGTATCGCGCTGCTCCACGAGTTGCGCGATCGCGCGCTCTGCGTCGAGGATGCTCTTGCGCTGCACTTCGGTGGGGTGCGCCGTGAGAACCGGCGAGATGTAGGCGCGCTGAAGCAGGCGTGCGATGTCGGCACCGCGCACGCCCGCCTCGGCAAGCCGCTCGAGCGAGAACGCGAGGGAGCCCTCCTGCAGATGGCCTTGGCGCTCGTGGTGCTCCCGACGGCGGACATGGTGGCGGTCTTCGGCAATGTTCGCCAGATGCGAGAAGTAGCTGAAGGCGCGGATCACGCTGACGGTCTGGTCGCCCGTCAGGTTCTTGAGCAGGCGGTCGACCGCGCGTCCCGCGGCCGCGTCGCTCTTCAGTCGGTACGCCACCGACAGCTTGCGCACCCGCTCGACGAGCTCGTAGGCGTCGCGTCCTTCCTGCTCGCGGATCACATCACCGAGGATGCGGCCGAGCAGCCGGATGTCCTCGACCAGCGGACGGTTCTTCTCGGCGGCGTCGCGTGCGGAATTGACTCGGGCCATGTGCGGGACTCGGCGGTGTAATTTCGTTACGCAATTCTAGGGGGCCGAGAGCCGGTCTGGTTACTGATTCCTGGGCCCGGGCCAATGGCCGGGCCCCTCTCGGGCCCTGCTAGCATCGCCGCCATGACCCAACGCATCGTCATCGCCACCCGCGAAAGCCGCCTCGCCATGTGGCAGGCCGAACATGTCCGGGATCTGCTGGTGCACCGCTTCGGGGCGTCGGTGGAATTGCTGGGCATGACCACGCGCGGCGACCAGATCCTCGACCGGGCGTTGTCGAAGGTCGGAGGAAAGGGCCTGTTTGTCAAGGAGCTCGAGACCGCACTGGAGGAAGGCCGCGCCGACCTGGCCGTGCATTCGCTCAAGGATGTCCCGATGGACCTGCCGACGGGCTTCGAGCTGGCCGCGGTGCTGGCGCGCGAAGACCCGCGCGATGCGTTCGTGTCGAGCCGGTACGAGCGCTTCGACGCACTCCCGCACGGGGCGCTGGTGGGCACATCGAGTCTGCGCCGGGTCGTGCAGCTTCGCGCGATGCGACCCGACCTGCGCATCGAGCCCTTGCGCGGAAACCTCGACACGCGCCTGCGCAAGCTCGACGAGGGCCGCTACGACGCGATCGTGCTGGCCGCCGCCGGCCTGAAGCGTCTCGGGCTCGCGGCCCGCATCCGCGCCGTGTTCGAGCCGGAGCAGATGCTGCCATGCGCCGGGCAGGGCGCACTCGGCCTGGAAACGCGTGCCGAGGCGGCCACCTTGCGGCAACTGCTCGTGACGCTCACGCACAAGCCCACCGCACTGGCCGTGCATGCCGAGCGCGCGGTCTCGCGCGCGCTGGGAGGCAGTTGCAGCACCCCGCTGGCCGCATTCGCCGTCTGGGAGGGCGACCTGCTCGAATTGCGCGCGGCACTCGGGCACCCGGAACAACAGGACGCACCGCTGCTGAGCGCGGCCGTCAATGCACCGGTGGGCGATGTCGACACCGCGCGCGCCCTGGGTGAACAGGCGGCCGCCCGGCTGCGCGAGCTGGGCGCCAACGCCTATCTCGGCACGGCCTGAATGCGCGTCATCGTCACACGCCCTGCAGCGCAGGCCGCCTCGTGGGTCGCATCTCTTTCGGCGAAGGGGCTGCATGCCGTGGCACTGCCCCTGATCGAGATCGGATCGCCCGCCGATGACGCGCCCGTGCGCGCCGCCTGGGAGTCGCTGGCCCTGCGGCGCCTGGTCGTGTTCGTGAGCCCGAATGCGGCCGCTCAGTTCTTCGCGCGGCGTCCCGAGGACCGCGCATGGCCGGATCGCACGCAGGCGGCCTCGGTCGGCCCGGGCACCAGCGACGCGCTGCGGCAACACGGCGTGCCGTCCGAGGCGATCGTCGAGCCTGCGGCCGATGCCCGACAGTTCGACTCCGAAGCGTTGTGGGCGCAGCTCGAGGCGCAGGACTGGAACGGCCGTTCGGTGCTCGTCGTGCGAGGTGACGGCGGGCGCGAATGGCTTGCCGATACGCTGCGCTCGCGCGGCGCGCAGGTGGACCACGTCACGGCGTACTGTCGACGCGCGCCGCACTTCGATGCCGATGCGCGGCAACTCGTCGATGCCGCGCTGTCCGAACCGGCACGGCATCTGTGGTTCTTCAGCAGTTCCGAGGCCATCGACCACCTTGCACAGGCATGGTCGCAGACGTCCTGGTCACGCTCGTGTGCGCTGGCCACGCATCCGCGCATCGCCCGGCGTGCGACCGACTGCGGGTTCGGCGCCGTGCACGAATGCCGGCCGACGCTGGACGCGGTGGTGGCCTGCATACAATCCATTGCACCGTGAGCGAACCTCCCATCGAAGTCCTGCCCTCCAGGGCCCCCCGCACACCGGACCACGGTCCGGACTCGCGTGCCGCAGGCGTGACGTCGCGCTGGTTCTGGACCACCGCGGGCGCACTGCTCCTCGTCGCCGGGGCCGCGGTGATGATCGCGTGGACGTCCCAGCAACGCGTGAGCGCGCTGCAGCAGGAACTGGTGCGCCGCCAGCAGGACAGCCAGGGCCAGGCGGCCGAGGCCCACATGATCGCCAAGCAGGCCCAGGACACCGTCCGCGAGACGGCCGCCAAGCTCGCGCTGCTCGAGGCGCGCGTGGCCGAGGTCGGCGTGCAGCGAAGCCAGCTCGAGGACCTGATGCAGTCGCTGTCGCGTTCGCGCGACGAGAACGTCACCGGCGACATCGAGGCCGGCCTGCGGGTGGCGATGCAGCAGACCGCGATCACCGGCAGTGCCGAGCCGCTCGTGGCCGCTCTCAAGCAGGCCGACGAGCGCCTCGCGCGCTACAACGAGCCGCGTCTGGAAGGCGTGCGCCGCGCCATTGCACGCGACCTCGACCGCGTCCGCGCGGTCGGCGTGGCAGACGTGCCATCGCTGAGCATCAAGCTCGACGAGGTCTTTCGCATGGTCGACGACCTGCCGCTTCTGTCCGTGGCGCAGGTCCCGCGCAAAGGTGCCTCGTCCGCGCTCGCGGCTGCCGCGCCGGCCTCGGCGACGACGACGACGCCGCCGGCCGGTGCATGGAGCGCGACATGGCGCGACGCCTGGGCGCACGGCATCGAGCATGTCTGGAACGAGGTCAAGTCGCTCGTGCGCGTCACTCGCATCGACAACCCCGAGGCCATGCTGCTCGCACCCGACCAGGCGTTCTTCGTGCGGGAGAACCTCAAGCTGCGCCTGATGAACGCGCGCCTGGCACTGCTCAGCCGGCAGTTCGACACGGCCCAGATGGACCTGCGCATCGGGCTTGGCGCCCTCGATCGCTATTTCGATCGCAGCTCACGACGCACCGTGCTCGCGATCGACCTGCTCAAGCAGGTTTCCGCACAGGCTCGCCACGTGGGGGTGCCGCGTCCTGACGACACGCTCGCGGCACTGACCGCAGCCTCGGCCGGCCGCTGACGAACACCATTCACCCGCATGCGCGCCGTCATCTGGTTCCTCCTCCTGTTCGCCGTGGCCGTGGTTGCCGCCACCACGCTGGGCACGAACGACGGCATCGTGAGCGTGTACTGGGGAACATGGCGGGTCGATACTTCGCTGAACCTGTTCCTGCTGCTCCTGCTTGGCGTGTGCTTTGCGCTCGTGTCGGTGATCCAGGCCCTGAAGGCACTCACCGGCCTGCCGCGCCGGGCGCATGAGTGGCGCGTGCTGCGCCGCGACCGCAGCGCGCAGGCCGCGCTGCGCGATGCGCTCGCCCAGTACTTCGGCGGGCGTTACAGCCGGGCGCAGTCTGCCGCGCAACGCGCACTGGCCATCCAGGCCGACACGCCCGACCTCGTGCAGGACAACGAGTTCACGGTCCTGGGCCATCTGCTGGCGGCCGGCAGCGCCCATCGGCTGCAAGACCGCGCGAAGCGCGACGAGGAATTGCGCATGGCGCTGGAGCTCGCGCGAACGAGCCATGCGGCGCGCTCGGCCGAGGAAGGTGCGCGGCTGCTGGCGGCCGAATGGGCGCTCGACGACCGTGATGCGCCGCGCGCCATGGAACTGCTGGCCGAACTTCCACCCGGCGTGGCGCGACGCACTCACGCCTTGAGGCTCAAGCTGCAGGCCACGCGTCTGGCCGACCAGCCCCAGGAATCGCTCAAGACGGCGCGCCTGCTGGCCAAGCACCAGGGCTTCTCGAAGGTCGCCGCGCTGGGTCTGCTGCGTTCGCTGGCCGCGGAGTCGCTCGGCACGGCGCGCGACATCGACCAACTGCGGCGCATCTGGCTGCAGTTCGACAATGCCGACCGCCGCGATCCGATCGTGGCCTGCGACGCCGCGCGCCGCGCGGCAGCGCTGGGCGCTCCCGAGGAAGGGCGGGCCTGGATGCGGCCCTTCTGGGACCGTCTCGACGAACTCGGACCCGATGGCCGCGCCGCGGTGGCGCAGGGCCTGGTGGCCACCGTGTCGGGCATCGGGCCCGATTGGCTGCAGCGCCTGGAAGCCGCGGCGCAGGCCTATCCGCGCGAAGGTCCGATCGCGCATGCCGTGGGCTGCGCACTGGCCGAGCGCGGCCTGTGGGGCAAGGCGCGGCAGTTGCTCGAGACCGCGGTCGACGATGACACGCTGTCGGTCGAAGAACGGCGCCACGCGTTGCTGTCTCTCGCTCGCCTTGCCGAGGAAGAAGGCGACCATGAGCGCGCGGTCCGAAGCTACCAGGCCGGTGCCCGCGCGAAATGAGACTGCGCTCGATGGCATTGCGCTCGTTCGTGTCGCGCTTGTTCGTGTCGCACTCGTTCGTGTCGCACTCGTTCGTGCCTCGGGCTGCGACGTCGCCCACAAGCAGCAGGCCTGACGCGGCCCGGCCCCGGGGCACGACGCCTCGACGGCGCCCTGCCGTCATGACTGTGCCGCTGCCTGCCTGAGCCTACCCGCCCATGTCCAGCCGCCGGATCGCGATTGCCTTGTGCCTGGCGCTGTCGATGGCGTGCGGCGCGAGCGCGGCCAAGCCCATCGTCGTCGGCTCCAAGCGCTTCACCGAGTCGTACATCCTGGCGGAAATCGTTCGTCAGACGCTGCAACGCCAAGGCATCGACGCCGTGCACGAGCAGGGCCTGGGCAACACCGGCATCCTGGAACAGGCGCTCGAATCCGGCAGCATCGACGTCTATCCCGAATACACCGGCACCATCGTGCGCGAGCTGCTCAAGCGCGAAGGCCATCCGACGCTCGCGCAATTGAATGAATGGCTCGCACCGCGCGGCCTGAAGGCCGTCGTGCCGCTGGGATTCAACGATGGCTACGCCCTGGCGATGCGCGAAGCGCTCGCCGCGCGCCTGGGTATCGCGCGGCTTTCGGACCTGCGCGAGCCGAAGGCTGCAGGGTTGCGGCTGGGCCTGTCGCATGAATTCCTCGCGCGCGGCGATGGCTGGCCCGCGCTGAAGGCCGCCTACGATCTTCCCCAGCAAACGCCGCTCGGCATCGACCACGGAATCGCCTACGAGGCGATCGCCGACGACCGAGTGGACGTCATCGACATCTACACCACGGACGCGAAGCTCGCGCGCTACGGCTTGCGCGTGCTGCGCGACGATCTGGGATTCTTTCCGAAGTACGACGCGGTGCTCCTGATGCGCCGCAGTGTGGACGAGACGCCGTTGCTCGGTCTGGCCGGACGCATCGACGAGCGATCGATGATCCGCATGAATGCCGAGGTCGAACTCGACGGCCTGAGTTTTCGCGAAGCGGCGCGACGCTTCCTGGAAGGTGCATCGGCGCTCGCGCGGCCCGCGGCGCAGACGCTGTGGCAACGAACCTTCGCCGACGACTTTGCGCGCCTGGCCGTGCAGCATCTGCTGCTCGTGCTGGGTTCGGTCGTGCTGGCCGTGCTGGTGGGCGTGCCCGTGGGTGCGGCGGCCTGGCGCTGGCCTCGAAGCGCGGGACCGCTGCTCGGTCTGGTCGGCGTGCTGCAGACGATTCCGTCGATCGCGCTGCTGGCGTTCCTGATCGCCGTCATCGGCCGCATCGGCGTGGTGCCCGCGGTGCTGGCGCTGTTCGTCTATGCATTGCTGCCCATCGTGCGCAACACCCATGCCGGGCTCGCCGGCGTGCGTCCGGGATTGCGGGACGCCGCCACGTCGCTCGGGCTCACGCGCTGGCAGTGCCTGCGGCTGGTGCAGTTGCCCCTGGCCATGCCCACCGTGCTCGCCGGGGTCAAGACGGCGGCCGTCATCAGCGTGGGCACAGCGACCATCGCCGCCTTCATCGGCGCGGGCGGCTTCGGCGAGCGCATCGTCGCCGGCCTGGCCGTGAACGACACCAATGCGATGCTGTCGGGTGCCCTGCCTGCGGCGGCATTGGCGCTGGCCGTGCAGGGGCTGTTCGGCCTGGCCGAGCGCTGGTGGCGCCCCGGCGCTCGATAGCCGGTGGATGCGCTGCAGCCCGCATGCGGTCGGCCCGGCGGTGCGTCTTGGGCGCCTGAGACAATCACCCGATGAACTGGCCACTCTGGGTGATCATCGGCGCGCTCGCGCTCAATCTTGTCCTGTCGATCTGGCTGCTGATGCGCCAGCGCCAGGTCGGCGCGAAGGAAGACGCCATCGCTGCCGCGCTCGCATCGAGCAGCGACCGGCTCGAGCGTGAACTGCGCGAGGAAGTCGTGCGAAGCGGCAGCGGGACCCGCCAGGAAATGGTGGGCACGCTGGCGAGCCTGCAGCAGATCCTGTTGACGCAGGCCGGCGACGTGGCGCGCACGCAGAACGAGCAGATCGACAGTTTTCGCACCCAGCTGGCATCGATGCAGGTGTCGGTGACGCAGACGATGCAAGGCGCGCTCAGCGTGCAGACCGCGCAGGCGCAGGCGTCGCGCGAGGCCCAGGACCTCGCGCTCAAGCGCTTCTCCGACGCGATGGGCGAGCAGCTTCGCGCCCTGTCGGACGCCAACGAACGCCGCATCGCCGAGGTTCGCGCCACGGTCGAGCAGCGCCTGACGACCCTGCAGCAGGGCAATGAAGCCAAGCTGGAGCAGATGCGCGCCACGGTCGACGAGAAGCTCCATGCCACGCTGGAGGCGCGGCTCGGCGAGAGCTTCAAGCAGGTGGCCGACCGGCTCGAGCAGGTCCACCGGGGCCTGGGCGAAATGCAACTGCTCGCGCGCGATGTGGGATCGCTCAACCGCGTGCTCACCAACGTCAAGACCCGAGGCATCTTCGGCGAGGTGCAGTTGGCGGGGCTGCTCGAACAGGTGCTCACGCCCGAGCAATACGCGACCAATGTGGAAACCGTGCCGCACACCGGTGCGCGCGTGGAGTTCGCGATCCGCCTGCCGGGCCGACGTGACGACGGCGAGCCGCTGTGGCTGCCGATCGACTGCAAGTTTCCGCGCGAGGACTACGAGCGGCTGCTCGACGCCCAGGAGCACGCTGACCGCGCCGGCATGGACGCGGCCGGTCGCGCCATCGAGACGCGCTTGCGCGCCGAAGCCCGAACCATCCGCGAAAAATACGTCGCGCCGCCGCACACGACGGATTTCGGCATCATGTTCGTGCCCACCGAGGGCCTCTACGCGGAGGCCCTGCGCCGGCCGGGGCTCGTCGAGACCCTGCAGCGCGAACACAAGGTCATGCTGGCCGGCCCGACAACGCTGCTGGCCACGCTCAACAGCCTGCAAATGGGCTTTCGAACGCTCGCGCTCGAAAAGCGCTCCGCCGAAGTGTGGGAGGTGCTCGGCGCGGTCAAGACCGAGTTCGGCAAGTTCGGCGACGTGCTCGCCAAGACCAAGAAGAAGCTCGAGGAAGCCAGCAACACCATCGACCAGGCGGAAGTCCGCACCCGCGCGATGACGCGCCGGCTCAAGTCGGTGGAGGCGATTTCCGAAGACCGTGTGCAGGACCTGCTCCCCGGGCTGCAGGTCGAGATGTCAGACGACGAGGAACTCTACTGAGCATCGTCCCGGGAGAGATCCTGCAGACGGAAGCCTCTGGCGGTGAGCGGCCGTGCGCGCCGGCACGGACTGCCGAGAAGCTTGCCGGGACGGCCTAGAACTTGATCCCGGTCGGCGACGGCGGAGGCGGACGGGCCGCTTCAGGGGCAGTCGAGCGCTCGGCCGAACTGACGGGCGCCTGCAGCGTCGGCGCCTGGGTAAGCGGCGTGGCTGCCGAATACTGGAAGTTCGGCGGTAGCTTTGATTCGCGCGGATAACCTGCCGAGTCGAGGTAGGTGTTCCAGCTGTCGGGCGCCAGGCCTCGCAGGACCTGTGCGCCGATGCTCAGCGTGGGCATGTCGCGCCCGCCCGAGAGGCGCGCCAGCTCGTCCCCGTCCTCCGAGGTGACGACGAGCTTTTCATCGAAGGGCACACCGCGCTGCCGCAGGAGCTGGCGAGCCTGGTCGCAGGGGTCGCACACCTTCATCGTGTAGAGCGTGACCGGATAGCGCGCGGCAGCCTGGCGAAGCTCGACCGGCAGGTCCACCCGCGGCGCGGCCGCGGCGTTCTCGCCGAGCTTGATGACCTTGGAGCCGTTGCTGGCGGCGGGCAGCGTGTCGGTGTAGGTGACCGCGCCGTTGGGGGCGATCACCTTGTAGAGGGCATGGCTGGGCAGGGCGACACACAGTGCGATCAGCGGCAGGGCGCGAACCCAGGGGCGGACTCTTCGTTTCATCGGGTACTCCAGTGCTCGCAATCTAGCCGCGTTGGCGCGCGCGCTCAAGTCATGCCTTGGTGGCGAAGCAACGCGTCGATGCTGGGCTCGCGGCCGCGGAATGCCTTGAAACTCTCCATGGCGCTGCGGCTGCCGCCGGCTTCGAGAACTGCTTCACGATATCGGCGCCCCGTGGCCACGTCGAGGACGTTGGGGCTCTCCTCGAAGGCGCTCCAGGCGTCCGCGCTGAGCACTTCCGCCCATTTGTAGCTGTAGTAACCAGCCGAATATCCGCCCGCGAAGATGTGCGAAAAGCCATGCTGGAAGCGGTTGAACGGCGGGGCACAGACCACCGACACCTCGGCGCGCACCTCGTCGAGCAGCGCCTGGATGCCCGTCTCGCTGCCCGGCTCGGCGTGCAGCCGCATGTCGAACAGCGCGAATTCCACCTGGCGCAAGGTCTGCAGCCCGCTCTGGAAGTTCTTGGCGGCCAGCATGCGGTCGAACAGCTCGCGTGGCAAAGGCTCGCCGGTGTCGACATGAGCGGTGAGCTGACGCAGCACATCCCACTCCCAGCAGAAGTTCTCCATGAACTGGCTGGGCAGCTCGACGGCATCCCACTCCACGCCGGAAATGCCGGAGACGCCAATGTCGTCGACCTGGGTGAGCATGTGATGCAGCCCGTGGCCGAACTCGTGGAACAAGGTGGTGACCTCGTCGTGGGTGAGCAGTGCGGGCTTGCCCTCGAGTGGCGGGGAAAAATTGCACACCAGGTGCGCGACAGGGGTCTGCAGGCCGCCTTCCGGACGGACCCAGCGGCCGCGGACATCGTCCATCCAGGCGCCTGGGCGCTTGCCGTTTCGGGCGTAGGGGTCGAGATAGAACTGGCCGACCAGCTTGCCGTCGCGCTCGATGCGGAAGAACCGGACGCTCGGATGCCACACGGGGGCGGTGTCTTGGCGGATCTGCACTTCGAACAGTGTCTCGACGATGCGGAACAGGCCGTCGAGGACCTTCGGCTCGGTAAAGTATTGCTTCACCTCCTGGTCGCTGAAGGCATAGCGCGATTCCTTGAGCTTCTCGCTCGCGAAGGCGAGGTCCCAGGCCTGCAGGTCGTCCAGCGCGAGTTCCTTGTGGGCGAACTCGCGCAATTCACGCAGATCGCGTTCGGCAAAGGGACGCGCGCGCCGGGCGAGGTCGCGCAGGAACTCGAGCACCTGAGTCGGCGAGTCGGCCATCTTGGGCACGAGGGACACGTCGGCGTAGCTGGCATAGCCGAGCAGGCGCGCTTCCTCCTGGCGCAGCCGGATCAGCTCGCGCATGATCGTGCTGTTGTCGCGTTCGGGCGGGCCGAATTCGCTGGCACGCGTGACATGGGCCCGATACAGCGTTTCACGCAGGGCGCGGTTGCGCGCATATTGCAGCACCGGGAAGTAGCTCGGGAAATGCAGCGTGAGCTTGTAGCCGGCCTTGCCCTCGGCCTGGGCCGCATGGCGCGCGGCGGCCTTGGCATCCGGGGGCACGCCGTCGAGTTCGTCCTCCTCGGCATGCAAGGCATAGCCGTCCGTGGCGTCGAGCACGTTCTCGGAGAACTTCTGTGCGAGCTCGGCCTGTTCCTCCTGCAACTGCTGGAATCGGACCTTGTCATCGCCGTGAAGCTCCGCGCCGGCCAGGACGAAGTCGCGCATGGCGTTGGACAGCGCCCGCTGGCGCGGCACGCTCAGCGCGGCCGCGGCCGGCGACGCGGCCACCGCCTTGTACTTCGCGTAAAGCCGCTCGTCGGCCGCGTGGCGGGTGAACAGCTCCGTGACCTTGGGCAGTTCGGCGTTGTAGGCCGCGCGCAACTCCGGCGTGTCGGCCACCGCCTTCAGGTGGCCCACGGCGCCCCAGGCGGACTTCAGGCGCTCCTCGGCCACGTCGAGCACGGCCGACAGGGCATCGTAGTCGGCGGGAACGTCAGGGCCGACGGCGCGCTCGAGGGCGGCATCGGCGTCCTTCATCAACTGGTCGATGGCCGGCCCGACATGCTCGGGGCGGATGCGGTCGAATAGCGGCAGGCCGTCAGTCTCGAGAAGCGGATTGTTCATCGTCGTCATCTCCGGTTTCAGGGGTCAGACACCGGCATTGGCCGCGCGTTCCGCGGCCTCGATGGTGTTCACGAGCAGCATCGCGCGCGTCATGGGCCCGACGCCGCCCGGCACCGGCGTGATCCAGCCGGCGAACTTCGAGACGCCCTCGAAGTCCACGTCGCCGCACAGCTTGCCGGCCTCGTTGCGATTCATGCCCACGTCGATCACGACCGCGCCGGGCTTGACCATGTCTGCCGTGAGCACGTTGCGCTTGCCCACCGCGGCCACGACGATGTCGGCGCCGCGCGTGTGGCTGGCGAGATCGGCGGTCGCGCTGTGGCAGATGGTCACGGTGGCACTGGCCTGCAGCAAGAGCAGCGCCATGGGCTTTCCGACGATGTTGCTGCGCCCGATGACCACGGCATGCTTGCCGCGCGGATTGCAGCCGATCGACTCGAGCATCTTCATGCAGCCGTACGGCGTGCAGGGCTTGAATCCGGCCTGCCCGACCATGAGGGCGCCGGCGCTTTGCACGTGGAAGCCGTCGACATCCTTGGCCACGGAGATGGTCTCGATGACCTTGTGCGCGTCGATGTGCGCGGGCAGGGGAAGCTGCACCAGGATGCCGTGGATCGCGGGGTCGGCATTCAGGGCGCGAACGCGGGCGAGCAGGTCGGCCTCGGACATGGTGTCGGGGTAACGCTCGAGCACCGAGCGCATGCCGGTGCTTTCGCAATCGGCGACCTTGTGCTTGACGTACACCTGCGAGGCCGGGTTCTCGCCGACCAGCACGACCGCCAGTCCCGGCTGCATGCCGCGCTGTACGAGGGCAGCGACCCGCTGCGCGACATCCGCGCGGATGGTCTTGGACAGGGCGTTTCCATCGATCAGTCGGGCAGTCATGGCGATCCTCGGTCCTTCAAAAGCAAAAGGCCGCTCGTGGCGGCCTTTGTCGCTGGATGCGCGCTCAGGCCTTGGCCTGGGCGCCGAGTGCGATCTTGAGCAGGTCGGCGACCGTGTTGGCGTTGAGCTTTTCCATGATGTTGGCCCGATGCGCCTCGACGGTCTTGATGCTGATGCCCAGGTCGTCGGCGATCTGCTTGTTCAAGCGCCCCGCGACGATGCGTTCGAGGACCTGCGCTTCGCGGGTGGTCAGCCGCGACAGCAGCGCGTCGCGGCTGGCTGCTTCCTGGTGCTGGCTGAACGCCTGGCGCGCCTGGTCGAGCATGCGCTCCACGAGACCGAGCAGTTCCTCTTCCTTGAACGGCTTCTCGATGAAATCCATCGCGCCTTTCTTCATCGTGCTCACCGCCATGGGCACGTCGCCGTGGCCGGTGATGAAGACGATGGGCAGCGGCGAGCGGCGTTCGAGCAGGCGATCCTGGAGCTCCAGGCCGCTCATGCCGTCCATGCGGATGTCGGCGATGAGGCAGGCGACCTCGCGCGGGTCGAAACGCGACAGGAACGACTCTGACGAGTCGAAGCACTTGACGCGGTAGTCCTTGCCCTCGAGCAGCCACTGCAGCGAGTCGCGCACCGCTTCGTCGTCGTCGACGACGTAGACCGTGCCTTTCTTCGGGATCAGGCTCATGAAGTGACAGCAGAGTTGGAAGTGGTTGAGAGGGCCTCGCCGCGGCTGATCTCCACCGGCAAAGTGAAGGTGAAGCTGCAACCCACCACGGCGGCGCCATTGTAGATGTTCTGGGCACGGATCCTGCCCCGGTGCGACTCGATGATCGAGCGGCAAAGGCTCAGGCCGATGCCCAGTCCCTCGGCCTTGGTGGAAAAGAAAGCCTCGTACAGGCGCGAGATGACTTCATCCTGGATGCCGGGGCCCATGTCGGTGACCGAGAACTCGATCACACCGCCCTCGTCGGGCGTGTGCCGCGGCACGACCCGCAGTTCGATGTTGCGGCGCGCGGGCGGCATGCGCGCGGAGTCGATCGCCTCGGCCGAGTTCTTGATGAGGTTGAGCACCACCTGTTCGATCAGGATGGGGTCGACCAGCAGCGTCGGCAGGCGCTGCGCGACATACGTGTGCAGGGCCACGTTGCGGCGACGCAGCTCGATGCTCACGAGCTCGACCGCATCCTCGACGATCGTGCGCGCCTGTGCCGGCTGGCGCTGCGGCTCGCTCTTCTTCACGAAGGCGCGGATGCGATGGATGATCTGCCCGGCCCGCTGGGCCTGGCGCGAGGTCTTCTCCAGCGCGGCGATCAGGTCGTCGGTGCCAATGGCGTTGTTCTTCACGCGGCTGACCATGCCGTTGCAGTAGTTCGCGATGGCGGTGAGCGGCTGGTTCAGTTCGTGGGCGACCGACGAGGCCATCTCGCCCATGGTCATGAGGCGGCTCGTGACCTGCGCCTTCTCGGCCTGGCTCGCCGCCAGGGTCTCGGCGGCGCGGCGCGCCGTGATGTCGGTGGCGATGAGCATTTGCGCGAGGCGCCCGTCGGTCCACTGGAGGTAGCGCGAGCGCACGTCGAACCACTTCTTGAGCGGCTCGATGTAGACCTCGCGCGGGTCCGAGCCGACCTCGGTCAGTTCCTGGGCGGGAAGGCCCGTGAAGCTGTCGACCTCGTCCTCGTGGTCGCGCAGCGGCGGCAGTCCCGGATCCTCGCCGGCCAGCAGCGCGTGGCCGTGGGCATCGGCACCGAACCACAGGCGGTACGAGCGATTGGCGAAGAGCAGTTCGCCCTGCTGCACGGAGAGCACCGACACCGCCGCATCCAGTCCTTCGAGCACGGTGGTGAACCGCTCGTGCGAGGCCGAGAGCTGGTCGCGGATGCGCTTGGCTTCGGTGATGTTGGTCATCGAGGTCATCCAGCCGGTCTGCTGACCCTTGGGGTCGATCAGCGGCGAGACGTACATGCGCGCGTCGAACAGGCTGCCGTCCTTGCGCATGACCTTCACCTCGATGCCGCCGGCCGGACTTCGCCCCTGCAGTTCCTGCTGGAAGAGCCGGTTGTTTTCTTCGTAGCGATCGGGCGGCCAGTGCGGGAAGGGAGGCTGTCGGCCGATCAGTTCGGCCTCGGAAAAACCGGTCATCGCGCAGAAGGCCGGATTGACGTAGGTGACCCGGCCTTCCATGTCGATGGCGCGCATGCCGGTGAGCATGGAGTTCTCCATCGCGCGGCGGAAGTTCGCCTCCGAGACGAGCGCGCTTTGCATCTGCAGGCGCCGGCGCATGTGGCGCCAGGTGCCGAGCAGCATCCACACCGTGAGCGCACTGAGCGCCGCAACCATCCAGAACAGCGTGTTGCTGATCAGACCGATGGAGGTCCGATAGCCCTGCCCGCGCAGGATGAGGCCGTCGCCGGCTGGCGCCACCGGCACGTCGTAGATGATCGAGGCCGGCTTCGACTTGTGCCCGGGCATCGGCGTGACCGTGCTCGCGAGCACCTGCTCGCGGGCATCGAGCAGGCTCACGGTGTGGCGCTTGGAGACTTCGGCCGGCACGAAGTAGCGCATGAGCGCCTCGACCGAATACTCGGCGATCAGGGTGCCGGCGAAGGCGCTGTGGTCGATCAGCGGGATCTGGACCTGGACGACGGGAATGCCGTAGGTGTCGGTGAAAGGCCGGGTGTAGACCGGCTGACGCAGTGTGCGCGCCGCGAGGAACGCGACCTCGGGTTCGCTCGTTCGACCCTCCCGGGGCAGCGACGCCGACGCCTCTTCTCCGGTCAGGCCGGTCTCGGGGTGGAAGCTGATCGCCGAGTAGGCGGCCCGGGGTTTGCGCGAGGCGCTCACCCAGAACAGGTGCGTGATCTCCGGGCGTTCGCGGGTGAAGCCGGCCGCCTGTCCGAGGAACTCTTCCGGGTCGAGGGTGCGGGTGACGATCTCGCGGGCGATTCGAACCAGTTGCTCCTGGTTCTCGATCAGGCGCAGGCGGATCTGCTGCTGGGCGATCTCGGTGTCGCGCTTGACCGATTCCTGCTCACGCTCGAATTCCTCGTTGCGCAGGTACCAGAACGCCGCAATGATCGCGGCGAGGAAGAGCAGCACGGAGATGAGTGGTCCGAGCGTCGCGAAACGGTCCTGCTGGGCAGGCGACTGACGGCGCCACCAGCGACCGAACAGCCGACGCGGCAGTGTGGGCGAAGGGCGTACGGGCGCTGCGTACGAGCGGGGCAGTGGCATGGTGCTGATTATCGATTGCGGCAACCGGACACGCCCAGCAACTGCGGTTCCGACATGCCCCAAGGACATCGGCAGTTCATAATATGAAATCGAATCGCACCATTTGAAAAGTGCTGGGACTTGTGAGAGACTGCGCGCCACTCGCAACACCCATCCGCCAGGAGACAAGCATGTCCGCCATGCCTGATTCGTTCAGCGGCGTCGCAGCCAACGACGCCGATGCCCAGGAAACCCGTGAATGGCTGGAGGCCTTGTCGGCCGTCATCGCAGCGGAGGGCGGCGACCGAGCCCACTTCCTGCTCGAGACGCTGATCGACCAGGCCCGCCAAGCCGGCATCGACGTCCCGTTCTCTGCCAACACGGCCTACATCAACACCATCCCGGCCGACCAGGAAGAGCGCACGCCGGGCAACATCGAGATCGAGGAGCGGCTGCGCGCCTACATGCGCTGGAACGCCATGGCGATGGTGGTCAAGGCCAACCGCCTGCATCCGCCCGATGGCGGCGACCTCGGCGGCCATATCTCGTCGTTCGCGTCGGTGGCCACGATGTTCGGCGCCGGCTTCAACCATTTCTGGCATGCCGAGAGCGAAGGGCACGGGGGAGACCTGCTCTACATCCAGGGTCATTCGTCTCCCGGCGTCTATGCCCGGGCCTTCATGGAAGGCCGCATCAACGAAGAGCAGCTGCTCAACTTCCGCCAGGAAGTCGATGGCCGGGGCCTGTCGAGCTATCCCCATCCCAAGCTGATGCCCGAGTTCTGGCAGTTCCCCACTGTGTCGATGGGGCTGGGCCCGCTGATGGCGATCTACCAGGCGCGGTTCCTCAAGTATCTGCATGCACGCGGCATCGCCGACACCGCGAACCGCAAGGTCTGGGTCTTCTGCGGCGACGGCGAGATGGACGAGCCCGAGTCGCTGGGCGCCATCGGACTGGCCGCGCGCGAGAAACTCGACAACCTCATCTTCGTCGTCAACTGCAACCTGCAGCGGCTGGACGGCCCGGTGCGCGGCAACGGCAAGATCATCCAGGAACTCGAGAGCGAATTTCGCGGAGCGGGCTGGAACGTCATCAAGCTGATCTGGGGCAGCTACTGGGACCCGCTGCTCGCGCGCGACAAGGACGGCGTGCTGCGCAAGGTCATGATGGACACCGTCGACGGCGACTACCAGGCCATGAAGGCCAACGACGGCGCGTTCGTGCGCAAGCATTTCTTCGGGCAGAACCCCAAGGCCCTGGAAATGGTCGCGAAGATGAGCGACGACGACATCTGGCGCCTGCAGCGTGGCGGCCACGACCCGCAGAAGGTCTACGCGGCCTACCACCGCGCGGTCAACCACAAGGGACAGCCCACGGTGCTGCTGATCAAGACCGTCAAGGGCTTCGGCATGGGCAAGAGCGGCGAGGGCAAGAACACCGCGCACCAGACCAAGAAGCTCACCGACGACGACATCAAGGGCTTCCGCGACCGCTTCAACATTCCGGTCAGCGATGCCGACATCGATGCCGGCATCCCGTTCTATCGCCCCTCCGACGACACGCCGGAGATGAAGTACCTGCACGAGCGCAGGCGCTCGCTAGGCGGCTACCTGCCCAAGCGCCGCGCACGCGCCGAAGAGGATCTGACGGTTCCGGATCTCGAAACGTTCAAGGCCGTGCTCGAGCCCACGGCCGAGGGCCGCGAGATCTCCACGACTCAGGCCTATGTGAGGTTCCTCACCCAGTTGCTGCGCGACAAGCAACTCGGACCGCGCGCGGTGCCCATCCTGGTCGACGAGGCGCGCACCTTCGGCATGGAAGGGTTGTTCCGCCAGATCGGCATCTACAACCCCGAAGGGCAGAAGTACACCCCGGTCGACAAGGACCAGGTCATGTACTACAAGGAGGACAAGGCCGGCCAGATCCTGCAGGAAGGCATCAACGAGGCGGGCGGCATGAGCTCGTGGATCGCCGCGGCGACGTCGTACTCGACGAACAACCGCATCATGATCCCGTTCTACGTGTACTACTCGATGTTCGGCTTCCAGCGCATCGGCGACCTCGCCTGGGCGGCAGGCGACATGCAGGCGCGCGGCTTCCTGCTCGGCGGCACATCCGGGCGCACGACCCTCAACGGCGAAGGGCTGCAGCACGAGGACGGCCACAGCCACATCCTCGCGGGCACGATCCCGAACTGCGTCAGCTACGACCCGACCTTCGCGCACGAGGTGGGCATCATCCTGCACCACGGCCTCAAGCGCATGGTGGAAAAGCAGGACAACGTCTACTTCTACCTGACCCTGCTCAACGAGAACTATGCGATGCCGGGCCTGCGGCCGGGCACCGAGGAGCAGATCATCAAGGGCATGTACCTGGCCGAAGAGGGCGCGGCGATGACCCCGCACGTCAACCTGCTCGGCTCCGGCACCATCCTGCGCGAGAGCATGGCCGCCAAGCAACTGCTGCAGGACGAATGGAACGTGTCGGCCAATGTCTGGAGTTGCCCGAGCTTCAACGAACTCGCCCGCGACGGCCAGGACTGCGAACGCTGGAACCTGCTGCACCCCACCGAGCGGCCGCGCACGCCGTTCGTGACGCAGCAGCTCGAGCCCTACGCCGGGCCCGTCATCGCCTCGACCGACTACATGAAGAACTACGCCGACCAGATCCGGGCGTTCATTCCGCGAGGCCGTGCCTACAAGGTGCTGGGCACCGACGGCTTCGGCCGCAGCGACTTCCGCTACAAGCTGCGCGAACACTTCGAGATCAACCGCCACTACATCGTGGTCGCCTCGCTGAAGGCACTGGCCGAGGAGGGCACATTGCCCGCGAGCAAGGTTGCCGAGGCGATTGCGAAGTACGGCATCCAGGCCGACAAGATCAACCCGCTGTACGCCTGAGAAGAGCTCGGAGACAAGAACAATGGCACAGGTGGAAATCAAGGTCCCCGACATCGGGGACTTCAAGGACGTGGAGATCATCGAGCTGCTGGTCAAGCCGGGTGACTCGGTGAAGGCCGAACAGTCGCTGATCACGGTCGAAAGCGACAAGGCGTCCATGGAAATCCCGTCGTCGGCCGCGGGCGTGGTCAAGCAGCTGCTCGTCAAGATGGGCGACAAGGTGAGCGAAGGCTCGCCGCTGCTGATGCTGGAGACGGAAGGCGCCGCCACGGCGCAGGCCGCGCCGCCGCCTTCGACGTCACAGGGGGCACCGGCGCCCGCGCTGGCCGCCGCACCCGCTGCCGAAGCATCCGCCGCACCCGGCCCGGCTGCCACGGCGAGCCGGGGCGGTACCGTCGAGGTGGTCGTGCCGGACATCGGCGACTTCTCCGAGGTGGCCGTGATCGAGGTGCTGGTCAAGCCCGGCGACACGGTGAAGGCCGAGCAGAGCCTGATCACCGTCGAGAGCGACAAGGCGTCGATGGAGATTCCGTCGTCGCACGCCGGTGTCGTCAAGGAGGTCAGGGTCAGGATCGGCGACAAGGTGAGTCAGGGCAGTCCGCTGGTGCTGCTGGAGTCCGGCGACAGCGCCGTGGCGCCCGCACCGGCAGCGCCCGCACCCGCGGCCGGCGCGCCGGTCGTCGTGCAAAGCAGCACGTCGCCGCCCGTGCACGAACGCGTGCTGCCCACGGCGGCGCTTCCGCCGCACGAGCCGGCCGCGCCGCGCGGCAACCTGCCGCACGCGTCGCCAACCATCCGAAAGCTCGCGCGTGAACTCGGCGTGCCGTTGGAGGAGATCCACGGGACGGGCCTGAAGGGTCGCATCACGCACGAGGATGTCCAGGGCTTCGTGAAAGGCGTCATGGCCGGCGCGGTGCAGACCAAGGCCCAGGCCGCCAAGGCGCCGGCGATCGGCGGCGGTGCCTTCCCCGGACTGCTGCCGTGGCCCCAGGTCGACTTCACCAAGTTCGGACCCGTCGAGCGACGCGACCTGTCGCGCATCAAGAAGATCAGCGGAGCGAACCTGCATCGCAATTGGGTGGTGATCCCGCACGTCACCAACCACGACGACGCGGACATCACCGACCTCGAGGCATTCCGAGTCCAGCTCAACAAGGAAAACGAGAAGAGCGGCATCAAGGTCACGATGCTCGCCTTCCTCATCAAGGCCAGCGTGGCGGCGTTGAAGAAGTTCCCCGAGTTCAATGCCTCGCTGGACGGCGAGCAGCTCGTGCTCAAGCAGTACTTCCACATCGGGTTCGCGGCGGACACGCCCAACGGGCTGATGGTGCCGGTCATCAAGGACGCCGACAAGAAAGGCGTGTTCGCCATTTCGCAGGAGATGGGCGAGCTCGCCAAAAAGGCGCGCGACGGCAAGCTCAGCCCGGCGGAAATGAGCGGCGGATGCTTCTCGATCTCGTCGCTGGGCGGCATCGGCGGGCGCTATTTCACGCCGATCATCAATGCACCCGAGGTCGCGATCCTCGGCGTGTGCAAGTCGGGCACCGAGCCGCGCTGGGACGGCAAGGCATTCCACCCGCGCCTGATGCTGCCCTTGTCGCTGAGCTGGGACCACCGCGTGATCGACGGTGCGGCGGCGGCGCGATTCAACGCCTACCTGGGTCAGATCCTGGCCGACTTCCGCCGCGTGCTCCTCTGACGCCGCCGCGACCGCAAGGGGATCCTCCATGACGACGGTGGTCGTGGTGCGCAAGAACGGGCAGGTCGCCATTGCGGGCGACAGCCTGGTGACCTTCGGCGACACGCGGCTCGCCCATGGCTACGAGCAGAACGAGAAGCTGTTCAAGGTCGGCGAGTCGTGGGTGGGCATGTCGGGCACCACGGCGCATTTCCCGGTGCTGCGGCGGGCGCTGAGCGGGCTCGCGCCCGAGGAGCTCAAGCTCCATACGCGCGACGATGTGTTCGACACCTTCCTGCGCCTGCATCCCAAGCTCAAGGACACCTTCTTCCTCAACACCAAGGAAGAGGATTCGGATCCATATGAAAGTTCGCAGTTCACCGCGCTGATCGCCAACCCGGGAGGCATCTTCGGCGTCTACTCGTACCGCGAGGTGTTCGAGTTCGACCGCTTCTGGGGCATCGGCACGGGGCGCGGCTTCGCGCTCGGGGCGATGTACTCGGTCTACGACAAGGCGCGAACAGCCCGGGAAGTCGCCGAGATCGGCGTGCGCGCCGGATGCGAGTTCGACAAGAACTCGTCCGGGCCGCTGCGAGTCCACACGATCAAACTGAGGGAATGAGACCACCCATGGCAAGCATCGACATCAAGGTTCCGGACATCGGCGACTTCAAGGACGTCGCGATCATCGAAGTGCTCGTCAAGCCGGGCGACACGGTCAAGGCGGAGCAGTCGCTGATCACCGTCGAAAGCGACAAGGCCTCGATGGAGATTCCTTCGTCGCACGCGGGCGTGGTCAGCGAGATGAAGGTCCGCATCGGCGACACGGTCAGCGAGGGCTCGGTGATCCTGTCGATGGACGTGGCGCAGGGACAGGCCGAGCCGGCCGCCGCGTCGCCTCCGGCGGCGCAGCCGGCCGCGCAGCCCGCGCCCCGACCGCCCGCGTCGGCGGCTGCGCCCCTTGCCGCGCCGCAGGCCGCGCAATACAGCGGCGGGGTCGATCTCGAGTGCGACATGCTCGTGCTCGGGGCCGGCCCGGGAGGCTATTCGGCGGCGTTCCGTGCGGCCGACCTCGGCATGAAGACCGTGCTCGTCGAGCGTTTCCCGACGCTCGGCGGCGTGTGCCTGAACGTGGGCTGCATCCCGTCGAAAGCACTGCTGCACGTCGCCGCCGTGATGGACGAGGTCAGGCACTTCGATGCACTCGGGGTGAGCTTCGGCGCGCCGAGCGTCGATCTCGACAAGCTGCGCGCCCACAAGCAGAAGGTCGTGGGCAAGCTCACCGGCGGGCTCGCCGCCATGGCGAAGATGCGCAAGGTCACGGTGGTGCAGGGCAGCGGCGAGTTCGCCGACCCGCACCATCTGTCGGTCTCGATGGCCGACGGCCGGACGCAGACCGTGCGATTCAAGCAGGCCATCATCGCCGCAGGCTCCGAGGCGGTGAAGCTGCCCTTCCTGCCGAAGGACGATCCTCGTGTCGTCACGTCCACCGGTGCGCTCGAATTGCGCGAGCGCCCGCAGCGCATGCTGGTGGTGGGCGGCGGCATCATCGGCCTCGAGATGGGCACCGTCTACTCCACGCTGGGCGCACGCCTGGATGTGGTCGAGATGCTCGACGGCCTGATGCTGGGCGCCGACCGCGATCTCGTGAAGGTGTGGCAGAAGATGAACACACCCCGCTTCGACCGCATCATGCTCAAGACCAAGACCGTGGGCGCCGAGGCCACCAGCGACGGCATCCTCGTTCGCTTCGAGGGCGAGGCGGCGCCCAAGGAACCGGTGCTCTACGACCTCGTCCTGCAGGCGGTCGGACGTGTTCCCAACGGCAAGCGCATCGGGGCCGACAAGGCAGGTGTGTCGGTCGGTGACCGCGGGTTCATTCCGGTGGACATCCAGATGCGCACCAACGTGCCGCACATCTTCGCGATCGGCGACATCGTCGGCCAGCCGATGCTCGCCCACAAGGCGGTTCACGAGGCCCATGTGGCCGCGGAGGTGGCGGCCGGCCACAAGGCCGCGTTCGACGCCCGCGTGATCCCGAGCGTCGCCTACACCGATCCGGAAGTGGCCTGGGTGGGTGTCACCGAAGACGAAGCCAAGGCCGCCGGCCGCAAGGTGCGCAAGGGCCTGTTCCCCTGGACTGCGTCCGGACGCGCCATCGCCAACGGCCGCGACGAGGGCTTCACCAAGCTGCTGTTCGACGACGAGACGCACCGCATCGTCGGAGGCGGCATCGTCGGCACGCATGCGGGCGACATGATCGGCGAACTTGCCCTGGCGATCGAGATGGGCGCGGACGCGGTGGACATCGGGCACACGATCCACCCGCATCCCACACTCGGCGAAAGCATCGGGATGGCGGCCGAAGTCTTCGAAGGGGTCTGCACCGACGTGCCGCCGGCCAGGCGCTGAGCGTCGCGTGGCGCGCGCCGACGGCGCAGGGCGCTACGGATCAGCGCTTCGACCCGGGAGACGCCTGCTCGACAAGTTCGTGCGCGCGCTTGTCGAGCGCCGCGCGATCGACCGACTCGATCTGCGCAGTCATGACCGGGCAGCGTCCGGGCGCATCGTCGCCGGCGGCCCAGCCGGCCGCGGCGTCGACCGCGGCGGGATCGAGCCGGGCGATGCCCAGCCGGGTCGTCAGGCGGTTCATCGACGCCTGCGCGCGCAGGAAGGCGACATCCAGGTCGAACTGCGCATTGGCATACGCGCGCCGGGCCGTGTAGAGCTCGTTCTCGGCGTTCAGCAGATCGAGCAGGCTGCGCTGGCCGATGTCGAACTGCTGCCGATAGGCGTCGCGTGCCTTTTCGATGGCCAGCGTGTTGCGATCGAGCAGTTCGACCTGCTCGGCCAGCTTGCGCGTGTCGTTGAATGCGATGGCGGCCGTCTGCCGGGTGTCGCGGCAGGTCTTGTCGCGCAGGTCGGCTGCCTGGTTGAGCGCCTGCACCTGCTGGCGCACGCGTGCCTGGTCGGCGCCGCCGTTGTAGAGATTCCAGTTCAGCACGATCTGCGCCGTGGTGTCGCGCCGCTGGTCGCGAATGGCGTCGAAATTGTCGCCGGCGCCGGCACGCACGCGCGCCTCGACCCGCGGCTGGAACGCCGAGCGCCGCACGTCCACGGAAGAGCGAGTCGCGCGCAGCGCCTCGATGCTGGCGCTGATCGCGGCGTTGTCGCGCAGGGCCTCGGAAATCGCGGCGTCGCTGGTGGCCGGCAGGCCCTGCTCGAGCGGTGCGACGGCGGGCAGCGCGCGCGGCGGTGGCTCGCCGACGACGCGTTCATAGCGCGCCGTCACGTCGTGCAGATTGGACAACTCGGTCGTGAGGTTGGACTCCGCGAGCGCCAGCCGCGCGTTGGCCTGTTCCAGATCCACGCCCCGCCCCACGCCCGCCTTGAACCGGGACTGGATCTGCAGCGTGGCGTACTTGTGCTGCACGTAGTTGTCCTCGGCCAGCGTCACCAGGCGCCGATAGCGCTGCACGTCGTAATAGGTGCGCGCCGCCTCGAGCGCGGTCTGCTCGGTCGTGTCCATCAGCTCGAAATAGCGCGTGAGGGTGTCGTGGTCCGCGCGCTGGATGTCGCGACGCGTGCCCATGCCGTCCCACAGCAGCTGCGTGAGGCTCACCGAGACGCCGTCGCGATACAGGGACTGCGATGGCGGATTGCTGCTGGTGATGCGGCTGGTGTCGTTGGCGATCTCGGCGTTCAGGTCCAGGCGCGGGCGATAGGCGGCACGTGCGATGTCGGTGGCGTCGCGCGCGGCCAGGTACGCGTGCAGGCGCGCAGTCACGTCGGGGTTGGTCTGCAACGCCTTCTCGACCGCGGTCTTGAAAGGCGCGGCGACCTGGGCGGAGGCCGTCAGGCCGGACAACGTCAAGGCAGCGGCAAGGGCAAGTTGGCTGAATCGCATGGAGCGTGTGTCGTTCGTCGGTGCGGCGCCACTCTGGCGGGTGCGCGTTGTTCGCGCAGGCGCAAATGGCGTCGTTGTGAATTTCCGGCGCGAGTGTATGCGCGCTCACATCCTCGGCAGCCACCCGTTTCGAGGGTTGTCCGCCGGTATCGGCGATCTGCGTGCGGCAGTTCACGGACTTGAAACAAACCCTTTCAAACGCGTCGGGCTCAAAACGACGGTCCGCGTGATGGGGGTCACAACAGCGATTCGATGAAAGCTGCTCAAGTTGCGGGCCGAACGGACGACTACGACATACGGATCCGCCATCGCCACCTTGCTCGACGCTGCACTCACTTTCGACGCGACGACCCAGCCTGCTTCGACCGCGTCGACGAGGGCAGCGCGAGCATGGTCCGTCGCCATGCTGTGGCTGCAGCGCGCGGCCATCGTCGCGCTCGTGCTCACGGCGCTCCAGCCGCGCGCCTGGGACGCGCAGCGCATGCTGGCCGCGGCACGCCAGCAGGGCCCGCAGGCCCTGGCCGGCGCTCTCGCGCTGCAGTCGGTCATGCAGGGCGTTGCCGACGCGCCCGACGCCGACAAGCTCGAAGTCCTCAACCAGTTCTTCAACCGGCGCATCCGTTCCGCGGAGGACATCGACCTGTGGCACCAGGTCGACTACTGGGCCAGCCCGCTGGAAACCCTGGACAAGGGCGCCGGTGACTGCGAGGACTTCGCGATCGCCAAGTACTTCAGCCTCGTCGCCGTGGGGGTGCCGGTGCCCAAGCTGCGCCTGGTCTACGTGCGTGCGCAGATCGGTGGGCCGGGCGGCGCGATCCAGGCGCACATGGTGCTCGCCTACTATTCGAGCCCGGACGCGGAGCCGATGATCCTGGACAACCTGATCACCGAAGTGCGGCCGGCGTCGCGCCGGCCCGATCTTTCACCGGTTTTCAGCTTCAACAGCGACGGTCTGTGGCAGGGTGTCGGCTCGCACTCGGCCGGCGATCCGACGGCGCGGCTGTCGCGCTGGCGTGAGATCCTCGGCAAGGCCCGATGGGAGGGATTCCAATGAACGACAGGATGGATTCATGTCGCTGATTCGGCAGGTCTGGCTGCTTCTGGTGGGCGCCCTGCTGGTGGCTTTTCTCGGCAGCGTGGGCGTGGTGGTGCATTCCGAGCGGGACACGTTGCAGACGCAACTGCGCCTGAAGAACAGCGACAACGCCTCCGCGCTCGCCCTGGCGCTCTCGCAGCAGAAGGGTGACCTGCCCTCGATGGAACTGGTCTTGTCCGCGCAGTTCGACACCGGTTTCTATCGACGCATCCGCTTCGTGCACAGCGACGGCACGGTGGCCTTTTCGCGCGACGCGTCGCTCGCACCGGCGAGCGCGCCAGCCTGGTTCGTCGATCTGCTGCCCATCGAGTCGACACCGGGCATCGCGCAGGTGTCCGACGGATGGCGCCCGCTCGGTTCGGTGCAGGTCGTCAGTCACACCGCGTTTGCCCACGACGATCTCTGGCACGGTGGCCTGCGCGCCATCCTGGCCTTGGCGGTGGTCGGGGTGATCGCCGCGCTGATCGCGCGTGCCGTGGTGGACCGCATCCGGCGCCCGCTGGACGCTGCCGTGGGACAGGCGCAGTCGCTCGTGGACGGCCGCTTCGTCACCGTCCCCGAGCCGCGCGTGCCTGAATTGCAGCGGCTCACGCGGGCGATGAATTCGATGGTCGCGCGCCTCAAGACCGTCTTCGAGGCGCAGTCGGCACAGGTCGAGGCGCTGCGGCGCGAGGCCCACACCGACGAGCTCACCGGCGTGGCCAATCGCAAGCATTTCATGGGGCAGCTTGCGGGCATGCTGCAGGGCGAGGACGGCGTGTCCGAGGGCGGCCTGGTGCTTCTTCGCGTGGTCGACCTGGCGGGGATCAACCGCGAACTCGGTCATGCGGTGGCCGACCGCATGATCGCGGCAGTGGCGCAGGCGCTGCTGGCCTACACGGCGCGCGCTGCGGGTTGCCGCGCGGGCCGGCTGAACGGATCGGACTTCGCGTTGTCGCTTCCCGTGGGCGGCGTGGCGCTCGAGACGGCGCAGGCGCTTTCGCAGGCACTGGCGGCGACGCTGCCGGCATTTGGCGGCCATGTCACCGTGGCGCTGGGTACCGTGGAGATGCGCCGCGACATGGGCGTCGGGCAGGTGATGGCGGCCGCCGACGCGGCGCTCGCACTGGCCGAGAGCCGCGGCGCGTTCGCGGTGGAATGCAGCGAGACCGTGGAAGGGCGATCCGAGGCGCCCGTGCTCGGAGAGGGCGCCTGGCGCCATGGCATCACCCATGCGCTGGACGAGGGTCGGCTGCGGCTCGTGAGCTTTCCGCTGATCGACGCGCAGTCCCAGCCGATCCACCTCGAGTGCCCTTTGCGTCTGCAACTGGAACCGCAGGGGGCGTTCGAGCCGGCCGCGCGCTGGCTCCCGCTGGCGCTGCGCAGCCACCTGACCGCTTCGATCGACGAACGCGCGGTGCAACTGGCTCTGTCGTCCATCACTGCCGACCTTCGTGCACGCTGCGTGAACCTGTCGAGCGCATCGCTTGCCGACAGCGCGTTCGCCGCGCGCCTGCGCACGCATTTGCTTGCCGCGCCCGAGGCTGCCAGGAGGCTGTGGCTCGAAGTGCCGGAAGCGGCCGCGGTCGAACATTTCGCGCAGGTGCGCGAACTGGCGCACCAGCTGCGGCCGCTCGGAGCGCGCGTCGGCCTGGAACACGCGGGCGAACGGCTGGCCCGCATCCGCAGGCTGTTCGAGGCGGGACTCGACTACGTCAAGCTCGATGCCGCGGTGGTGCAGGGCGTGGCAGGTGACAATGGGCGAGTCATTCACCTCAAGAGCGTGGTGGCGATGCTGCACGGGTTGTCGATCCAGGCGTTTGCCGAGGGCGTGGTCGAGGACGACGATGCGCGCGCCCTGTGGGAGGCAGGCGTCGACGGCATCACCGGCCCATGGGCCAGCGAACGGCGCGCCGACCTTCTCGGTTAGGTGCGCGCACGCTGCGCTGCGTGTAAGCGCACTTTTCGAATCGAAAGGGCATGCAGCATTGCACGGTCATGTCCGACATGTTGACGCGGCGCGCGCCGGATGTGCCGGGCGCCTGCGCGGCATAAGGTTGTTCACGTCTCGATTGGAGACCGGGTGGCGCCTGCGGCGCTCGCCGGTCGGACCCACCACGGAGTTGCCTGCGAGGCGACCACTGCACAAGGAGCGAGAGATGAACAAGCACACCATGACCCTGACCGCCGCGAGCGCGCTGCTCGCCTCGCTGGCACTGGCTGGATGCAACCAGCGCGATGCCGGCCAGACGGCCCGCAACGACGAGAACCCGACGCACGTGGCTCAGAGCCAGCCCAGTGCAGGGGACCGCATGGCGCAAGACGCGCGCAATGCGGGACAAGCCGCCCGCGATACCGCCGGCGACATGGCCAATGCCACCCGCAACGCCGCCGACCAGGCGACCAACAAGGTGTCCGATGCGGTCATCACCACCTCGGTGAATGCCGAACTGGCCAAGGACCCGAAGCTGAGCGCGTTGAACATCGACGTCGACACCTCCGGAGGCCGGGTGGCGTTGAAGGGCACCGCACCCGACCAGGCGTCCAAGGCGCATGCGACCCAGTTGGCGCAAGGCGTCAAGGGCGTCGTGTCGGTCGACAACCAGTTGACGGTGGGCCACAGCGGCTGACGATTCGGCCCCGACTCACGCGCGGGGCGGCGTTTTTCGCTACGCTCGCGGCCTCGGCCGGTGGCATCGGTGCCGCCGGCCGTTTGCCGTCCGGGGGTACGCTGCCGTGTTCAGCGCGTTCGAAAAACTGGTGCATCCGTATCCGGATGCCGCCGCTGCGGCGCCGCTGCCGCACGGCTTCTTTCCCTTCCTGTGGGCTTGTACCGAGGGCACCCGTGCCTACATCACCGCGATGACGATCTGCACGGCGATCATCGGGGCGTTCGAGGCCCTGCTGTTCGCCGCGCTCGGACGCATCGTCGACTGGCTCGGTCACGTCCAGCCGGCGCGACTGTGGGCCGACCACGGCGCGCGGCTGTTGCTGCTCGCGGCAGTCCTAGTTGCCAGCACGGTGCTGGTTGCATTGCAGTCGACGCTCAAGCAGCAGACCCTGGCGGGCAATTTCCCGATGCGCCTGCGCTGGAATTTCCATCGGTTGCTCTTGTCGCAGAGCATGGGCTTCTACCAGGACGAATTCGCAGGGCGCATCGCGACCAAGGTCATGCAGACGGCGCTCGCCGTGCGCGACACCTGGATGATCGTGGCCGAATTGCTGGTGTTCGTCGTCATCTACTTCGCCACCCTGCTGGCCGTGCTGGGCGGGTTCGATGCGCGCATGCTGCTGCCGTTCGTGGCCTGGCTCGTGCTCTATGTGGGCGCCCTCGTGTTCTTCGTGCCCCGCCTCGGGCGCGTGGCGCAGCAGCAGGCCGATGCGCGTTCGATGATGACAGGCCGCATCACAGACGCCTACACGAACATCGCGACCGTCAAGCTGTTCTCCCACGCGGGCCGCGAAGCCGGCTTCGCGCGCAGCGCGATGCACGAATTCCTGACCACGGTGCATGCCCAGATGCGCATGGTCACGGGCTTCGAGATCGTGAACCATGCGCTCAGCATGGGGCTGATCATCGGGACCTGCGGACTGGTCCTGTGGCTGTGGTCATCGGGGTTGGCCGGCGTCGGCGCGGTGGCGGCGGCCACGGCGATGGCGCTGCGCCTGAACGGCATCTCGCACTGGGTGATGTGGGAGATGGCCACGCTGTTCGAGCACATCGGAACCGTCCAGGACGGCATGCGCACGCTGGCCCGGCAACTGCAGGTCACGGACATTCCCGGCGCGCGCGACCTCGATGTGCGTCGCGGCGAGATCCGCTTCGAGGATGTCGCCTTCTCCTACGGCGGTGAAAGCCCGGTGATCGAAGGCCTCGATCTGGCCATCCGTGCGGGCGAGAAGATCGGACTGGTCGGGCCGTCTGGCGCCGGGAAGTCCACCGTGGTGAACCTCCTGCTGCGCTTCTACGACCTGGCCAAGGGGCGCATCCTCATCGACGGCCAGGACATTGCTCAGGTACGCCAGGACAGTCTTCGCGCGCAGATCGGCATGGTCACGCAGGACACTTCGCTGCTCCATCGTTCCGTGCGCGACAACCTGCTGTATGGGAGGCCGCAAGCCACGCAGGCGCAGATGGAGATCGCCGCGCGCCGCGCGCAGGCGCATGAATTCATCGAGGGCCTGGCCGACCCCAAGGGCCGGCGCGGCTACGACGCGCATGTCGGCGAACGCGGCGTGAAGCTCTCGGGCGGGCAGCGCCAGCGCGTGGCCATCGCCCGCGTGATGCTCAAGGATGCGCCGATCCTGTTGCTCGACGAGGCCACCAGCGCGCTCGATTCGGAGGCCGAGGCCGCCATCCAGCAGAGCCTGTACAGGCTCATGGAGGGCAAGACCGTCGTGGCCATCGCTCACCGCCTGTCGACGATCGCGGCCATGGACCGGCTGATCGTGATGGATCGGGGTCGCATCGTCGAGGAAGGCGACCATCGGTCGCTCCTGGCCCGCAACGGCCTCTATGCGCGCCTGTGGGCGCATCAGAGCGGCGGTTTCCTGGGCGACCAAGAGCCCGACGCGCCTTCGGACCGTGAATCGGCGCATCCTGCCGCAGCGCTGCAATGACGGTCGGTGCGTGAATCAGGTGCGCAGGCGCATGATCGGCCGCGTGGGCGAACGCCTGAGGATCTCGCTGAAACCGTGATCCACGAACGACTGGAAGAAACCGACGAACAGTTCGCCCGAACCCAGCGATCGCTTTGCATCCAGGGGATAGGCCTCGACGATGGCTGCGCCGCGATCGCGCGCGAATGCGACGGCACCGTCGATGAGGTGGCCCATCATCCCCTGGCGCCGAAACCGCTTGGCGACCACGAAGCAGGTAATCGACCATACCTGGGCGTCGTCCACGGGCGCGAGGATGCGCGAGCGAGCCAGACGCGGGAGCAACTGCCTGGGCGCCACCGCGCACCAGCCGGCGGGCACGCCGTCCGAGTAGGCCAGCACGCCGGGCGGCACCGGGTCGGACTGCAGGCGATGCAGGAACCACCGCCGGTTGCCGCCGGCCAGCCCGGCATCGAACTCGCCGCGCGGTCGCGACCAGAACGCGCACCAGCAGTGCCGCGCATCGCCGCAATCGTTCATGACCGCGGCGATGTCGTCACGCCGATCGGCGGTGGCAGGGACGATCCGGACGGTCTCCATCGGACGGACCCGCAGGTTCGCTATGCCGACTCGACCGGCAGCGCGGCCAGTTGCTCGCGCAGCGCTTCCTCGGGCAGGAAGCCCTGCGCCACGACATGCAAGGCGCCGCCGGATTCGGCCAGGAGCGTGGGAAAACCGCGGATTCCCCAGTGCTGGGCCTGCGAGAAGTCCTGGCGGGTGGCCTCGCGTGCCGCATCGGATGCGAACGCAGCCTCGAACTCGGCGCGCGGAAGGCCCAGCGCCTGGGCGATGTCGGCCAGAACCTCGCCGCGCGTGACGTCTCGCCCGAGGGCGTAGAAGGCATGCTGCACGGCCTTGAAGAACTGCCAGACGTGCTGCGGCCAGTGCGTGCGCACGACGACCGTGGCGCGGCTGGCCGGTTCGGTGTCGTAGACGAAGCCCGGCAGGTGCAGGGCCGTGTGTGGAGCCGACGCGAAGGGCAGGCCGCTGGCGTCGTGGACGTGTTTCCAGTGCCCGAAGATCTCATCGGCACGTCCCTGGGCGAGCGGCTCGGTCGTGTAGGGTCGCAAGCCTCCCATCATCAACGCCAGATGCAGGGGCGCCGCGTCGCGAGGTTCGGCCAGTAACGCGCCCATGGTCCGGCCAAATCCGTAGCACCATGAACACATGGGGTCTGCGATGTACAGGAGGTTCATGACGGCATGCTAGCGCTGCCGGCGTCCGCACGGCGGATGGGGTCGGATCCGGACGCACTCCTGCTCGCTGTCGGTTGCAATTAAATACGATTAAGAATTCGCGGACGGCGAGCATGGGGGCGTGAGGGACTTCGAAGACTCCACGCTCTGGCGCATCAGCGCCTTCGACCGCATCCGGCAGGAAAGCGGCGGCAGCGCATTCATGCGCCTGTCCGGGCCGACGGTACTGCCCACCACGCTGTTGGCGGATCTGCGGCGCCTGGATGCCGATCCGCAAAGCAGCGACATGCTCGAGGTCGTGGCGGCGTGCATCCGCCATCGAGAGCCGGCGCTCCTGTGCCTTCAGCATGAAGAACTCGTGTGGCCCGTCACGCTGTTTCCGGAGGAAGGTCTCTACCATTCTCCGCGCGATCTGGCCGCGGCCTCGATCGACGGCTTGTCCCGGCTTCGGCTGCTGACCGCCGAGCCGCCGGGCGTGCGTCCGCCCGGCCACTGGATGCATGAGCGCGTCGGGCTGGCCGAGATGTACCGGCCGCTCCCCCCGCTGCTGTGGCTGCTGGCCCTGCAAGGGCCCCGGCGCGAACTGCTGGCCGACATTGCCGGGCCGGCGGCCTACCGCTTCGTGCCCACCGGTTCGCGCCAGCACCCGCAGGCGACGGGCGCCTTGCGATCGGCCGTGGACCGGCTGCTGCGCGAGTCGGCGACCGTGCGTGAAATGGCGCGGTGGCCCGGCATGAGCGAAGAGCGCGCCAACCGGGCCCTCAATGGCCTGTACCTGTCCGGCCAGCTTCTGGTCACGCGTGCCCGGGCGGCCGCCGACGCCGCGGCCGGGACGGGCATGTTCGGACGGCGAAAACGTTCCTGAGACTGCCCAGGCCCACCGCGCTGATGCCGGCGCCTGGTGATGTGTGATGGGGCTTGGAAGAGCACGCGCTGCGGGCCGTGGCGTGCCTTCGCGTGGCGGCGCGCCCGGCCGCAGGCTTGGGGCGCGTCCGGCGATGCGACCCGGCATCGTCTGACGCGCGCTGCCCGCCTCCCCTGACATCCGGTAAGCCGGTGATTGCGTATGTTTCCTTTAAGGCAAAGTGAAACCGCATGTCAGGAGATCACCATGACGCAGTCAAGCCGCCAGACGGGAACCCGGTACCACGTCATCTACCAGCCGCTGTCCGGCAAAGGGCCCTCGCTCTCCTTTCCCTGCGATGCGCAAGGACACGTCCCGCTCGATGCGCTGAGCGACCGGGCCCGCAACAACTATCTCTTCGCGCGCACGGTCGTCGGCCGCGACTACGCGTCGCCGGCGGTGCTGCCAAGCGATGAGACCTGAAGCGCCGGCCCGAGACCTGCCATGCCGGCGCATATCTCGCTTGGCGGCAAGTCAGTGGCCGCCGCCGTGCAGTGCCACCGGGAATCCACCGGGTCGTCTGTCGGATTTCTTCTGACATGACAGCTGGCGCGAACCTTGCACGCAGCATGGGGGACCGTCCATGGAGAGTGGCTGTGCGCTTGCCTAGTCTTGCATTGAGCAGCCCACCCCGCGCCCCAGGAAGGACCTCGATGAAGACGATGCCCATGCCGCTGACCCACACCGCACAGTACGAGCTCCGGTTCCAGTCCCTCTTCGACGAAGGCCGCGCCTTTGCCTTCCCGTGCGACGCACGCGGCCGGGTCGACATCGATGCCCTGAGCGAGCGCGCAAAACGCAACTACCTGTACGCGCGGGCAGTGGTCGGGCGCGAGGTCGCCGTGCCCGCCGTGCTGCCCGCCCACTGGCACTGACCGCAACCGTCGCGACGCGACGTCACCGTGCGTCGCGATTGCACTGCATCGTGCAGGCACTCGCGCGACGAGCGGTGCAGCCCCGGTACACTTGCGGAATTTCCGGGCACCTCGTCTCATGGCCGTCGCATCGAGCGCAAACGTACCCGCCGCCTTCGAACTCAAGAGTGCCTCGCTCACGCTCGTGGCGCTCCTCCTGAAGACCGCCGACATCGGCGAATTCGAGCGTCAGCTCGATGCGCGCTTCGGCAGCGCGTCAGGGCTCTTCGACCGCGACCCGGTGGTCATCGACCTGTCTGCCGTGGCGCAGTCCGAAGAGCCGCTCGACTTCGATCGGCTGCTGTCCCTGCTCAGGCGCTACACGCTGCTCCCGCTGGCCGCCAAGGGCGGCAATGCCGACCAGATGGAAGCGGCTCGTGCTGCCGGTCTGGCCGAGGCGCCGCAGGACATGACTCCTCTCACGCCTCGGCCTCAACCAGCCGCGCCGCGGGCAGGCGCTCAGAGTGACGCAATCGACGCAATCGACGCCAGCGACGCGGTCGCGGCACACGACGCGGCAGCCGCAGCCGGCACCGCGGTCCCCGCGGCGGCCGCTCCCGCTGCGGCACCCGCTCCGGCGCGCACGCTCATCATCGACAAGCCACTGCGCTCGGGCCAGCAGGTCTACGCGCGCGGCGGCGACCTGGTCGTGCTGGCCGCCGTGAACTTCGGCGCCGAGGTCATCGCCGACGGCAGCATCCATGTCTATGCACCATTGCGGGGCCGAGCCATCGCCGGTGCCCGCGGCGACGACACCGCCCGCATCTTCAGCACCAGCATGGAGCCCCAGCTCGTGTCCATCGCCGGCACGTATCGCACCACCGAGACGCCGTTGGGCGCCGACGTGCTCGGGCGACCGGCCCAGATACGCCTGGAAGGCGACAGGCTGCTCGTCGAACCCCTGAAACCCTGAGCCGGCGCACCAGCGACGGCTGCATGCATCCAGATCGAAAGGAACATCCCCGATGGCAAGAATCATCGTCGTGACCTCCGGCAAGGGCGGCGTCGGCAAGACGACCACCAGCGCCAGCTTTGCCAGCGGCCTCGCGCTTGCCGGCCACAAGACGGCCGTGATCGACTTCGATGTCGGCCTGCGCAATCTCGACCTCATCATGGGTTGCGAGCGCCGCGTGGTCTACGACCTGATCAACGTGATCCACAAGGAGGCCAACCTCAACCAGGCGCTGATCAAGGACAAGCAGTCGGACAAGCTGTACGTGCTGGCCGCCTCGCAGACCCGCGACAAGGATGCACTGACGCAGGACGGCGTCGAACGCGTGCTCGACGAACTCGCCGACATGGACTTCGACTTCATCGTCTGCGATTCGCCGGCCGGCATCGAGACCGGCGCTCTCATGGCCATGCATTTCGCCGACGAGGCGCTGCTCGTGACCAATCCCGAGGTCTCCTCGGTGCGCGACTCCGACCGCATCCTCGGCATGCTCAGCTCCAAGACTCGCCGCGCCATCGAAGGCAAGGAGCCCATCAAGGAGCACCTGCTGATCACCCGCTACAACCCCACGCGTGTGGAAGGCGGGCAGATGCTGTCGCTCGACGACATCCAGGAGATCCTGCGCATGCCGCTGATCGGCGTGATCCCCGAGTCCGAGACCGTGCTCGACGCGTCCAACCAGGGCCTGCCGGCGATCCACCTGAAGGGCACCGACGTGTCCGAGGCCTACAAGGACGTCGTCTCGCGTTTCCTCGGCGAAGAACGGCCGATGCGATTCATCGATGCGGCGAAGCAGGGCTTCCTCAAGCGCCTGTTCGGCGGGAGGTAAGGCATGTCGTTCCTGTCCTTCCTCCTCGGCGAGAAGAAGAAGTCGGCGACGGTCGCCAAGGAGCGGCTGCAGATCATCCTCGCGCACGAGAGAAACGACCGCGCCCGCCGGCCCGATTACCTCGCCGCGCTGCAGCGCGAACTGGTGTCGGTGATTTCGAAGTACGTCTCGATCAACCCCGAGGACATCAAGGTGCATCTGGAGCGCCAGGACAATCTCGAGGTGCTCGAGGTCAAGATCGAGCTGCCCGAGGCAGCCCGGTAGCAGAATTGACGGGCGGCCCGCTGCGGAGCATCGTCTCAGGATCCGGACACGCACCTCCATGGCCACGCCCGTTCCCGTCAAGACTGCGCTCGGCGTCGACGAGTTGCGCCGGCGAACGCACAAGCTCGGCCAGCGCCATCGCACGGTGCTGTTCCTCGTGGACGGCCGCCGCCAACTGGCCGAGGTGCTCAGCCTGGCGCAGCAGGCAGGTGCCGCCACGCATCACTTCGAGGACCTTCTGCGCCTGGGCATGGTCGACATGCCCGACGTGCTCTTCAACGCGCGGCCGGTCGCGCCGGTCCAGCAGGGCCTGGACGATGCGTCCGTGCGCAGCGTCGAACTCGGCGCGCCCGCTGCCTCTGTCGATGCCGCCGAATGGCCCCCAGGCAATCCCGCGCTGCGGGCGGCGCCTGGGCATCCGGCTGCGCTGTCCGCTGCGCCGGACCTGCCCGACGAGGACAGCGCGCCGCCCGGCCATGGCGAACCGGTGGTCTTGACCGATGCCGTGTTCACCGAACCGGTCTTGACCGACGCGGTGACCCTGTCTGTGCCGCCCCCTCCGGTGAGGACCGCACCTGTCCTCACCGACGCGGTGACCGAGCCCGTGCTGACTGACGCCGTGGACGGACCCGTGCTGACCGACGCCATGGACGAGCCCGTCCTGACCGACGTATTGGACAAATCAGTGTTTGCCGGTGCCGTGTCCGAACCCATCCTGACAGATGCGGTGAGCGAGCCCGTATTGACCGACGCGCTGCTCGAACCGACGCTGAACGATGCAGTGCTCGAAGCGGTGCACGCGGAGGCGATGTCGGAACCGGCACTCGGGCCGACGCCGTCCGAGATGACACCGTTCGATTCCGATGCCGCTGCGGTACCGACCGAGACCGTGTTCGCACCCGTCCTGAATGATGCGATGCTGGGACCGGCGTTCATCGAGGACGTCTTCACCGAACCGACGCTGGCCGACGTTGCACCACAGACAGTAGCCACCGACGGCGTGATCGAGCCCGTGTTGGTCGGGGAGATCGAGCCCGGGTTGGCTGACTTCGCGCCAGAGCCCGCGCCGGACGAGCGTGCGACCGGGCCGGAACTCCCAGGGGCCACGGCCGTCCCGTCACTTTCCGAGGGCGAGTCGAGCGCGGCGTCCGCCACATTCATCGAACCGCGTCGCCTTGACGACGTCGTCGCGCGGGCCACGCCGCCGATCACTGCCGCTTCGGAACGCCAGGCTGGCGACATCGCCACGACATGGCCGTGGACCGCGCCCGAGATGGTGCCGGTTGCGCCTGCGTCGACGGACGAATCTCGACGCAAGGTCTTTACCGCGAAGGTCCGGATGCCCAAGGTGCAGGCACCGACGTCGCAGCCACCGAAGGTCGAGCCTAAGTTTCTGGAGTCGCACCTGCCCGAGTTCATGTCGTCCCGCATCGACTTGCCGCCGTCGAGCGCACCGGCCCGGTTCGAAGATCCCGGCCTGACCCTTCGGCTGGGCGGATGGCCCACGGTCTACCAAGGCGTCACGCCGGCTGCGCCGGTGCCGGCGGTGGCTTCGAGCACGGCATGGCCGCCGTCGGTCGAGCGTGCGGAGGCCGCCATGGCGCCGCCTGCGGCGCAGGAAGCCACCGAACAGAAGGACGAAACGCCGCTGCTCCAGGCCGTGCGCGACCTGCTCAATGACACCCTGCGCATCGATGCCCCGCTGTTCAGCGCCCGGATCTTCATGCGTGTGCGCAGTGCGCGCACCACGTCGGAACTCATCGAGCTGACCTGGGAGATCCAGGACCACCTCAGCCTGAAGCGCCGTTCACGCAAGGAAGTCGAAAGCCTTCAGCGCGCGCGCGAATTGCTCGGTCTGGGCAACACCCTCGTCCAGGAGGAAAGCCGGCCGCCCTATCTCGACGAATAGCGCTGGCGGCTGTTGGTCGCCAGCCGCGTTCAACCCTCTGCGGCGGGGTGCTTGACGAAGCGGGCGCGGAACCAGTCGGTCAGCAGGCGTTTCTCGTGGAAGTAGGCCTGGTCCTCGTGGAGCGAGGGCCGGCGATTGAGGTAGTCGAGATCGGTCAGGGTCTCGGTGCCCGTTTGCAGGACATGCCCGCCGGATTCGAGCGTGTAGCGCAGCACGATGCGCGGCACGTCGGCGCGGCCGCGCAGCACCCGCAGATCGGGATGACCTGCGGCACGCGTGGCAGGCACGAGGTGGCCTGCGAGATCCACATCGAGAAAGTCGACCTTGAGGACCTGATCCGCCGGCAGGTCCCGGCGCGCCAGCATTTCGAGGTGGTTTGACAGCGCACGCAGGGTTTCCTGGCGCTGCACCGGCGTGCTTCCGGCATCGGCCAGATGCGTCTCGTCGACGAAGGCGACCTTCGCCGTTCCCGCCTGAGCAACGGCTGCAGCCGCGGCGCAGACGGCCACCAGGGCAATTCGGGCAACAAGCATGACGGACTCCTTCACCCCATGGACACGCACGAAGCTGCGCCGCCCATTGTGCTCTGACAGCGGCCGCGTGCCGGCGGTTCCGCCTTTCGGCGTCGTGGACTCACTCGCCGGGCTTGGGGACCGGCTGATGATCTCCGTCAGTGGGCTCGTCAGGCATCACCGGCGCGAATTCGGGCTCGACCGGAAGGGTATCGAGTTCTGATTCGTCGCCGTGTGGGGCGCCGGGCAAGGTGGCCATGACTGCACTCCTGCTGTGGCTCGATGGGGGTCCGCGAAACGGCCGCGGCGCATGTTGGGCGCTATGCCGAGGCTCGCGGCGCGTTGCGCTCGATCCACGCGGCGAACGCTTGCAGGAACTTCTGCAGGAAGCTGCGCGTGTCATCGACGGCGATGCCGCCCTGTGCGTCGAACAGCTTGGCCGCGCCGCCGATGTACGCCTCCGGCTGCGGCATCATCGGGACGTCGAGGAACACCATCGACTGGCGCAGATGCTGGTTGGCGCCGAACCCGCCGATCCCGCTGGGCGAGAGGCTGATCACCGCACCCGGCTTGCCGCTCCATGCGCTGTCGCCGTACGGCCGCGATGCCACGTCGATCGCGTTCTTCAGGACTCCGGGTACCGAGCGGTTGTATTCGGGCGTCACGAACAGCACCGCGTCGCAGCGCCGGACGGCCGACTTGAACACGGTCACTTCCGAAGGGGGACTGGCTTCCCAGTCCTGATTGAACAGGGGCAAGCGGTCGATCTCGAGTCGTTCCAGCGTCAGGCCGGCGGATCCGGCCATGCCTTCCAGCGCCTTGGCCAGCTTCAGGTTGAACGATTCCTTGCGCAGGCTTCCGACGACGACGGCGACTTTTCGGGGGGTGGGCATGAAGGACTCCTTGGATGGCGGGAACGGATCGGCGCCTGGGCCGTGCATGCGGCCGGCCCTGGGCGCCGCGGAAATCAGGCCGGTTTTTCCCCCTGGTCGGGATCGGCCGCATCAATGACCGGCGCGGACACTGCCTCGCCGAAGGATTCGAGTGCGCTCTCGTCGCCGACCGGGTTCGCGCGCTCGCTGGCCTTGCGCCTGGCGATCTTGTCGCGGGCATCCGTGCCCGGTTGTGCGCCCTTCGGCCGATCCTTGCCCTGCATCGGTTTGCGCTTGTGGGTGATGGGCTTGTCCGTCATGGTGCACCTCGTTGAAGTCATGCTGCTGGAGATGACCTCGCGGCAAACGATGGGCCTGCGGGCGGGCAAAATGACCTGAGTAGCCTTGGCGCCAAGCCTTTGGCTCAGGATAAGCCATTGGACGTCCAGGAGCGACTCATGTTCGGTGTGGCGGATTACGGCGCGTTCGTCGCCGCGGTGCTCGTATTCCTCATGATTCCGGGGCCGGGCAACCTCGCCTTGATCACCTCCACCGGCAAGGGCGGCGTTCGCGCGGGCTTTGCGGCAACGTTCGGCGTGATTGCCGGCGACCAGTTGCTGATGTGGATGGCGGTGGCCGGCGTGGCCGCCGTGTTGCAGGCCGTTCCGGTGGCCTTCGCGGCAGTGCAGTGGCTCGGTGCGGGCTACCTCGCCTGGATGGGCATCCGCCTGCTGCGCTCGCTTCCGGGCGATGCGCCGGTCATCACGATCCGACCGCACCACTACTTCAGGCAGGCGTTCACGATCACCCTGCTCAATCCCAAGGCGATCGTGTTCTACATGGCGTTCTTTCCGCTGTTCGTCGATCCGGCCCGCCACCCGGGCGCGGCGACATTCGCGTTCATGGCAGCCACGATCGCGACGCTGACCTTCCTCTACGCCGCAATCGTGGTGATGCTGACACGACATCTGGCCGACCAGGTGCGCGGCAGCCCTCGATTCACGAAGGTGCTGCACCGCCTGGCGGGCGTGATGCTGCTGGGCTTCGGCGCCAAGCTCGTGCTGTCGCGCTGAGCGACTCGCGCGGCCAGCCACCCTTGGAGCAGCGGTGCAGCGCCTGCTGATCGCCCTCGGCCTGGTACTCGTTGCCGCGGGTGTCGCCTGGCCGTGGCTTTCGAGGCTGCCGTGGGGAAGGTTGCCGGGCGACATCGTCGTCGAGCGGCCGGGTTTCAGCTTTCACTTTCCCATCACGACGTCGCTCGTGATCTCGGTCGTGTTGTCGCTGCTGCTGTGGTGGTGGCGCAAGTGAAGCGCACAGTGAACCGCGCACTGAACCGCGACTGGAACCACAGATGAACCGGGAAAGGCCGAGGCCACCTCATTCGCGACGGCACTGCTCGATGGCGTCGGTCCAGCGGGCCACATGGTCGCGCGTCATCGTGCGAAATGGAAAGATCCGCCCATCCTGATACCCCGCCATTTCCACGTCGTGCAGGTATTGCTCCCGCGACAGCGCGTGCCCGCCAAAGCCGGGCGGACTCGGCGGGCTCGCTGCGTCTCGCGCAGAAGACGCTCGCAGAGTTCATCGAGCACCCACGTCGGCACCAATTCGCGCTCGCCCGGATAGATGAACCCGAACAGCACGAGCGTGGCTGAACAGCACGCGCCAGTGCGGGCCGAAGACGTCGCACCAGGCGCCGCCAGTCGATTCGAGCAGCGCAGGCGCGGATCAGGTGGGCGACATCCGCTCCGTCGAAGCGCTCGCGCTCCATCACGAACGCCTTGGACAGGATGCATTCTTCCGGAGGCACCAGCTTGACTGTCAAGCCGAGGATCTTGGCGGGCGGCGCATGGGCGAACCAGGCGTCGTCCACCGGAGTCAGCCCGTTCCCCGAATTGAAGATCAGGTCGACGACCCGACCCGCGCAGCACCTTGGCCAGCCAGTGCGGAGCGTCCATCTCGCAGTGGTAGCCCGCGCGCTGCAGCGCGTGACGAATGCGCACGAAGTCGTCGCGGTGGATGAACAGGTCCAGATCCTTGGTGTGGCGCTCGATGCCGGTGTAGTGCGCCAGCGCGAAGGCACCGCCCACGAGAAATGGCAACGTGCGCTCGGCAAGGGTGTGCAGCACACCGCTGTAAAGCGCGGCGCTGCCTTCGTCGATCGCAGTCTGCGGTGGTGAATGGGCGGCGTCGAGGGCGCTTGGCATGGCAGGAGACGGCTTGGCGGACCTGCGCATCGGGGCAAGCGGCGTGCCCTGCGCGGGCGCGTGACTTGGTGGTGCACGGACACGCCCACCGCGGCAGTGCCGAAGGTCGCACCGTCAACGACATTCCGGTCTACTACGTGGCGCGCCCCTTGCTGCAGCGCCTGCGGCCCGAACGGGCGGCCTTTCGTCTGATCGAGATGTCGATGGAAGATCCCGCACCCGCTCGGTGAAGATGTGCCGTCGCGCTCATCCCGCGCCCTCTGGCAAGGGAATGAATTCGTCGTGGTCCAGGTCCGGCAGCTTCATGCGCCCAGCACGCCAGTCTGCCTTGGCCTGTTCGATGCGCTCCTTCGACGACGACACGAAGTTCCACTCGATGAAGCGTTCGCCGAGCGGTTCGCCGCCGAGCAACATCACGGTCGACTTGCGCGGCGCGCGAAAGAGCACCGGAGTGCCGGGCTCGAACACCAGCATGCGGCCCGCTTCATGGACCATGCCGTCGACCTCGACCGCGCCGGCGGCCACATAAACGGCTCGCTCGGGGTACTCGGCTGGAAGCTGCGCGCGCGTGCCGGGCTTCAGCTCCCAGTGCGCATAGAACATCGGCGAGCAGGTGCGCACCGGCGCCCGGGTCCCGAACGCCTCGCCGGCAATGAGCCGCGCGCGCAATCCCTCGGCCTCGTAGGCCGGCAGCGTGCCGGCCGCGTGGTGGTCGAAGCGCGGATCGGTTTCCTCCTGCTCGCGGGGCAGGGCGACCCAGGCCTGGATGCCGTGCATTCGACCGCCTTGCGCGCGCGCACGTTCGAAGCGCTCCGAATGCGTGATGCCGCGCCCGGCGATCATCCAGTTCACCTCGCCGGGCAGGATCGCCTGTTCGGAGCCCACGCTGTCGCGGTGCATGATCTCGCCGTCGAACAGGTAGGTCAGCGTAGCGAGGCCGATGTGAGGGTGCGGGCGCACGTCGACGCTGCGCGGGAGGCCCGGCGCAAAGTCGATCGGCCCCATGTGATCGAAGAACACGAAGGGCCCGACCATGCGGCGTTGGCGAGCCACGGCAGCACCCGGCCGACCTCGAAGCCGCCGAGGTCTCGCCGTCGCGCGTCGATCACTTGCTGCAGCATCCGGAGTCCCCCGTCGGGCTTGCGAAGCCGGCAGGATAGCGCCACGCCGGATCCGTGGGCTGCCATCACGCGCGTGCCCCTGCTGACCCTCCTACTTGCCCCAGCTGTCCTTGAGTCCCGTGATGCGGTTGAATACCGGCCGACCCGCCGCCGCGTCGTGGTCCACACGATCGGCGATGAAATAACCATGCCGCTCGAACTGGTAGCGCTGTTCGCGCGGGGCGTCGGCCAGCGTGGGCTCGACGAAGGCTTGCACCACCTTGAGACTGTCGGGGTTGAGCGCCGCCTTGAAGTCGCGCCCGCCCGCATCCGGCTGCGCCAGCGAGAAGAGCCGATCGTAGAGGCGGACTTCGGCCTGCACTGCATCGTGCGCTCCCACCCAGCTGATCACGCCTTTGACCTTGACTGCGTCGGCCCCCGGGGTGCCGCTCTTCGTGTCGGGCACGACCCGCGCCAGGACCGCGGACACGCGGCCCTCGGCGTCTTTCTCGCAGCCCGTGCATTCGACGACCACGCCGTACTTCAGGCGGACCTTGTTGCCCGGGAACAGGCGGAAGAAGCCCTTCGGCGCGACCTCCTGGAAGTCGTCGCGCTCGATCCAGACTTCGGGCCCGAGCTCGAAGGCGCGCTGGCCGAGGTCCGGGCGCTGCGGATGGGCGGGCGCCGCGCACGGCTCGCGATGCGTCGCACTGCCGAACACCTCGGCCCAGTTCGTCAGACGCAGCATGAGCGGATCGAGCGCGGCCATCGCGCGCGGCGCCTGTCCCTCGAGGTCGTCGCGCAAGGCGATCTCCAGGGCGGAGTAGTCGATCCAGCCGCCGGCCTTGCTCACGCCGCTGCGCTCGGCAAGCAGCTTCAGGCTCGCGGGCGTGTATCCGCGGCGGCGCAGTCCGACCAGCGTGGGCATCCGCGGGTCGTCCCATCCGCTGACATCGCCGTCGTCGACGAGCTGCTTGAGCTTGCGCTTGCTGGTGACGATGTAGGTGAGGTTCAGGCGTGCGAACTCGTACTGGTGCGGAAGCAGGAAGATGTTGGGCCGGATGCCGTCGAGCGCGTGCTGCAGCAGCGGCGCGAACTGCGCCGTGTCGTGCAGAAGCAGCGAGAAGAACTGCGGCAGTTCATGCACGACGCGGTCGCTGTCGTGCTCCCAGCGCTGGAAGAGCGCGCGCATCTTCGCTTCGGGCTCGCTCGCGAACAGCTTGTGGGCGAAGTTGTGGCAATGCAGAGCGAATTCCTTGCCCGCCTCGATGCCCTCGCCCTGGATGCGCTCCACCGCTTCCTTCGCGGCGCGCAACTGCGGCTCGCGCAGGATGGGCACGATGCGCTCGAGCGTCCAGTCGTAGAAAGGCCGCTGGTCCTCGAACTCCAGCGTGCAGATGCTGTGCGTGATGTTCTCCAGCGCGTCCTCGATCGGATGCGCGTACGAGTACATCGGGTAGATGCACCAGGTGTCGCCGGTGTTGTGATGCGTGGCCCGCTTGATGCGATACAGCGTGGGGTCGCGCAGGTTGATGTTGGGGCTGGCCATGTCGATCCGCGCGCGCAGGACCATCGAGCCGTCGGCGTGGCGTCCGTCGCGCATTTCGCGAAAGCGCGCCAGGTTCTCCTGCGGGCTGCGGCCGCGGAATGGGCTGTCGGTGCCCGGTGTGTTGAAGTCGCCCCGGCTGGCGCGCATCTGCTCGGGCGACTGCTCGTCGACATAGGCATGGCCCGTCTCGATGAGGTACTCGGCCGCGCGGTACATGAAGTCGAAATAGTTGCTGGCGTAGAACAGGTGCCGACTGCCGAACGCGTTCCAGTCGTAGCCGAGCCAATGCACCATGTCGACGATGGCGTCGACGTATTCCTGCTCCTCCTTTTCGGGGTTCGTATCGTCCAGCCGAAGATGGCATACCCCGCCGTACTCCTGTGCAAGGCCGAAATTCAGCCAGATGCTCTTGGCATGGCCCACGTGCAGATAGCCGTTGGGCTCCGGCGGGAACCGTGTGCGCACGCGCGCCGGATCCGCGCCACTGGCGCTCTGGAACGAGGCATCGCCCGGCGTGCCCGACCAGTGCCTCCCGTGGTATGCGCCTTGCGCAAGGTCGCGCTCGATGACCTGCCGGATGAAATTGCTCGGTCGGCTGTCGGTGTCGTTGCCGGCGGACGGCGCGCTCGGTTGCTTCGGCGAATTCATGGTGCGCAATGGCCTGAGGAAACGGTGGGCCGGGTTGGGCGACGGCCGGCATTTGGCCCGGGAAGACGGCTTCCCGGGCATGGATCGGGGATTCTAGGCGGGCGTGCCGGGCCGCGATTCCGGTGCTCACCCTTGCGACAGCCGTTCACCTGCCGGAAACGTGTCTTTACGCTGAAAGGGTCAACGCCGGTGCAACACTTGGCCGTTGACCTCGTATGCGCCAAAGTTGAGCGCAAAGGAGCCGACCATGTTCAAGAAACAGATCCTGATTGCCGTGGCAGGCGCCGCCTGCATGCTGACGGCGGGCGCGGCCCGGGCCAGCGACGTGTACTGGTCCATCGGCATCAATGCCCCGCCGATCGGCACCGTGATTTCCAACGGTCCGGCGTACTACGGCGCGTCGCCCGGCGTGGTCTATGCGGCGCCGCCGACGGTGTATCTGGCGCCGCGTCCGCTGTATCGGCCGGCGCCGGTGGTCATTCGACCATGGGGCTTCCGCCAGCCGGGCTACGAATGGGACCACGACCGGGGCCGCGGCTGGGATCGCCATCATGACGGCCGCTGGCGCGGCGGCTATCGGCGCGAAGGCGACCGCGGGCATGGCGACTGGCACGAAGGTGGTCGCGGTGATGGTCGTGGCGATGGCCGTGGGTGGGCTCCCGTACCCCGTGGTGAGCGCCGGCACCATCACGACGCGCGCTGATTGCTTTCCGGCGGCCGAGCGCCTCAGGCCATCACCTGGAGCGCGTGCTTCCAGAGCAGGTCGCCGAGAAAGCGCCCAGGCAGCAGCGTGAACAGGCCCGCGGCCACGCAGGCGCCATAGAACAGGCTGCGCATGATGGCCCGGTGGCGCCCGATGTGGCGACGCCGCGCATGCCAGATCCCCAGAGGCAGGGTCACCGCCACCGTGAGCGTGAACGCATGAATGGGCGTGTAGCCGCCGATGTTGGGCATGCCGTGGTCGCGAATGAATGCGCTGGAGATCGCCACCACGCCCATCATCACGACCCAGGTCCACCCGAGAACCTTGTGGCTCGCATTGCCCTTGCGCCGCTGCATCACGACGATGCCGACCAGCAAGGCGAGCAGCGCGGCACCCAGGTGAAGCGCGATCAGTGGATGGCCGGCGAGGAATGAAGATGCGTGTTCCATGGACGGCATCGTCGCCTCGCGGCGCCGCCCGCGACACAGCGTCGCGACGAGACGACGGAACGCGTCGTGAAACAGCGCTGCCGCGGCGCGAGCCGGCCGCGCGCGGCCTCACATGGCCTTGAACAGGTGCGCGTACATCCGGCTCACGCTGATGCGCTCGGGATGCCCGCGCAGTGTCAGCGTGATCTTGCCGGCCTCGTCGCGCACGGCCGTGTCGATGGCGTCGCAGCGCACGAGCGTGCTGCGGTGTACCTGCCAGAATCGGCTCGCATCGAGCTGGGGCTGCAGTTCGCGCAAGGCGATGCGGACGAGGTACTCGCGTTCGGCCGTCACGACGCGCACGTACTTGTCCGCGGCTTCGAAGTACAGCACTTCATCGACCGGAACCATGTGCAGCGTGTTGCCGATGCCCGCCTGCAACACGCGCAGCGGTGGCGGCGAGCCGGCCGGCGGCCCGCCGTGCGCGACCAGGCTGCGCAACTGCTGCATCACGGCATCCAGGCCGGCCGCATCCATGCGCGTTCCATCTCGCTGGCGCAGAGCGGCCTGCAGCCGAGTGCAGGTCTGCGCGAGGCGATCGGGTTGCGCGGGCTTGAGCACGTAGTCGACCGCTGCGCGCTCGAAGGCTTCGACGGCATATTGGTCATACGCCGTGACGAACACGATGAGCGGGAAGGGCCGGCTCGCGTCCCCCGGCCAGTCCTCGGCCAGCGCGCGGGCGGCCTCCAGGCCGCTCATGCCCGGCATGCGGATATCCAGGAACAGAATGTCGGGCTGCAGGGACAAGCCTTCGCGCAGGGCCGCCTGGCCATCGCGCACGCTCGCCACGACCTTCAGCTCCGGCCACAGTCGTGCAAGGGCTGCCTGCAGGTCGGCCGCCAGCAGCGGCTCGTCCTCGGCGAGGAGCGCGCTGGCGCTTGGGCGTGTGTCGTCAGGGCCCCGCGTATTCATGCCTCGAGTGTGGCCGCATTTGGCTCGACGCGTTCGATCCGCGCGAGCGGCAGGCGCACGATGGCCACCGCGCCGCCGTCGGCGTCGTCCGCCGGCAGCAGCTGCAAAGAGGCCGCATCGCCGTGCAGCGCGGCGAGCCGTTCGCGCACCTGCTGCAGTCCGAATCGCGTGCTTTCGACGGGCGAGACCGAGAGCCCCACGCCGGTGTCGCGCACGCGCAGGACGAGCATGTCGGCCTCCCGGGAGGCGCTCACGTACAGGCGGCCGGTGTCCACCTTCGGCTCGAGGCCATGCTTGATCGCGTTCTCCACGAGCGGCTGCAGCAGCAGGGCTGGAACGGGCCATTGCGCCAGGGTGCCCGGCAGCTCGAGTTGGACTTGCAGTCGTTCGCCCATGCGAATCTTCATCAGTTCGAGGTAGTCGGCGATGCGCGAAAACTCCTGCGCGAGCGAGTGCGAGCCTGCGCGCGACGCTTCCAGCGTGGCACGCAGGAAAGCAATGAGCCGGTCCAGCATGAGCTGAGCGCGCGGCGGATCGATCCCGATCAGCGCGCGCAGGTTCGCCAGCGTGTTGAACAGCATGTGCGGCTCGAGCTGCGACTGCAGCAGCTGGAGCTGCGTCTGCGCGGCCAGCCGCCGGGCGGCCTCTGCCCGGCGTTCGGTCACCGCGATGCGCTCGCGCGTGTAGAAGAAGTAGGTGAAGGCGATGCCCGGCACCAAGGCGATGGCCAGCAACTGCAGGGCCTGGCGCGGGTCGCCGAGCAGAAGGCCCGGGCTGTCCAGCCCGGTGACCAGGTTGCCCATCGCGTTGCCCAGCGAGTAGCCGAGCACCGTGCCCACGATGATGACGGCCGCCATCCAGGGCACGCCGGGCCACAACGCCGAAGCGTCCGGTCGCCCCCTGTGGGTCCAGCGCGCGGCGAGAATGCGCCCGCCGTCGATCAGCATCCAGCAGCAGAACGCAATGCTCACGGAGTAGACCAGGGTCGACCAGAGGGCGTGGCCGAACAGCAGGCTGATGGCCAACGCGGCGATCACGCCCCAAAGCACGCTTCGCACGGCATGGCGTGCCAGTCGGCGCGAGGTGGAAAGCACCGGGACAGGCTCGGGTGCGGGTTGTGGCATGGCAAGGGATTCTGGCGCAGCCGCCGTGCAGAGGGCCGCGCGGCTCCCTTGCGCCGAATCAGCGAGCACGCACGGCTGGCGCCACTGCGGCGTGCGCCACACGCCACATGCGCAGGCCGCGGCTCATGAAGACGCCGCTGAAGGCGCCGTAGGCCAGCGAGACCTCGGCGGCGAACTGCGGATCGGCTGCGCGCGAGGGCGTCATGCCCAGCGTCACACCCACGGCGAACTTGGTGATGAAGATGCAAAGGATCAGCGCCATCGGCCACAAGCTGCCCGGGATCTGCAGACGCTGCTCGTCGTGGAGCCAGACGATCCCCGGCCATGCGCCAAGCGCCTGCGCCGCGAGTACCGTCGCGCCGCCGCCGATCAGCCATGCTGCCATGGCGACGCCTTGTCCGGCGAAGGTGGAACTCACGCCGTACAGGGACAGCCCCACCATGGCCAGGGGCACCATCGTGGCCCGCCGCAGGCTCATGTGCCGTGGAATGCTTTGCCAGACGCCCAGCGCGACGAGCGCGGTGAGCAGGATCCAGACCCAGCTTGGGGTGTGCGACAGGATGGCAGTGACCATGGAAGGCTCCTTGTTCGTCGTGGACCGCCCGGTGGCGGCGCCGTGTGATGGCACTTTGACAGCAGCCTGGCCCGTCACAAACGCGTTTGCGACGAGCGGGACGACAAGGTCGCGAACGGCCTGCCCGACGCCGTGAACGGTTTCCCGTGGCGGCAGTCGCGGGAAGGCCGCGGCCGGCGCGCGGCCGATCAGCCCGCGGCCAGCCGGCCGCGAATCGCCTCGATGCGTGCGCGGTTCACGCCGAAGTCACCGCGACCCACGCGAGACGCCGAACGCACCTGGATGACCTGGGCTTGTGGATCGAACCAGAACTCCGTGTCGTCCACGAAGCGAAGCCAGCGGGTGGTGAACTGCACGTAGAGATAGTCCGGCCGGCTCTCGACTACGCGCGCATCGGGCATGGATTGCACGATCTCTCGGATGCGCGCGATGGTGGCGGGGCCGTCGCCGCGCAGGGCGAGGGGGGCGATATTCGCGCGCTCGCGCATGGGGTGTCCCGGATACAGGCCAGCCTGGCTCGACACGCTGTTGGGCGTGTCTGACGGCGGCTTGAGCCGCCCGTCGCGCACGCCCAGGTCCTGCGGCGGCCGTCCCTGGAGCCACCCCATCCGGCCCGCCAGCAAGGCGGCGCCGCCGATGGCGGCGAGGGCAGAACAGCAGCCACTTGAGAATGTTCATCGAGGTATCGCCGGTCGGGCGCGGATGATGGTGGAACCGGGTCGCACGCGCCCCGGCGCAGGTGGAGTCGCCGCTCGGAGTCAACGCTCGCATTGCGGCCTGCCCGATTGTGCGACGGACCTCGTCCCGAGCCGCGGCTACCATTCGTCGCCACCGTCCCGCTTCGGATGGCGGCCAGGAGACTCGGAAATGGCGTGGATGAAATTGCTGGATCGTGTGCGATGGTGGGCGTCGGCGGCGGCCCTGGCGGGCGTGGTCGCCTGTGCCAGCACGCCGCTGGAGATGCCGGCGCCGGTCCGGGCGCCCGCGCTGCCGCCGCCCGCGACCCAGTCGATGGCGCCCGCGCCTGTGCCCGAGGCCGCGTCCGCGCCCGCCGTGGAAGGGGCGGTTGCCTCGCCGGTTTCCTCCGGCGGCCAGGTGCAAAGCCAGGAGGGCATGCCGGTCCAGTCGATCGCGCCGTACGGGCCGGAGGTCGCGGCGCGTTTCCCTGATCCTCCGGTCCAATTCGACACGCCCGCCTTCGCCCCGGGCCGCCAGACCTTCACGAGCAATGCCGAGCTGGGGTCGTTCATGCACGGGCTGGTGCGCGACGGCAGGCCCGGCGGCACGAGCGTGCGCCTGATCGCGCTGGGACATTCACAGGCCGGCGAGCCGCTGGAGGGCCTGCTATTCACCCGTGAAGCGCAGTTCGATGCGGCGACGCTTGCGGCCTCGGGCCGTCCGACCGTGATGCTCATCGGGCAGCAGCATGGCGACGAGCCGGCGGGAGCCGAGGCGCTGCTGGTCGTGGCCGAGGAGCTGTCCAGCGGTTCGCTGGCCGGCCTGCTCGACCGCATCAACGTGGTGATGTTGCCCAGAGCCAATCCTGACGGTGCGCGCACCGGACGCCGGCTGAGCGCCAGCGGCATCGACGTGAATCGCGACCACCTCCTGCTTCGCACGCCCGAGGCGCAGGCACAGGCTCAGCTGGCCCGAACCTACCGGCCGATGGTCGTCGTGGATTCGCACGAATACGCCGTCGGCGGCCGTTTTCTCGACAAGTTCGGCGGGGTTCAGCGATTCGATGCGCTATTGCAGTACGCCATGACCCCCAATGTGCACGAATTCGTCACCAAGGCGGCAGAGCAGTGGTTTCGGCAGCCGCTGGTGGCCAAGCTCGATGCCGAGGGGCTGACCAACGAGTGGTACTACACGACATCGGGCGACCTCTCCGACCGGCGGGTGTCGATGGGCAGCGCGCGCCCGGACAACGCGCGCAACGTCAACGGTCTTCGCAATGCGGTGAGCTTCCTGATCGAGACGCGCGGCGTGGGCATCGGCCGGCTGCACTTCAAGCGTCGCGTGTTCACGCAGGTCACGGCCATCGCCAGCGTGCTGTCCAGCGCGGCCGAGCACGCCGCCGATCTCGCCAAGCTGCGAGCCTTCGTCGAGAACGACATCAGCGCCCACGCCTGCCAGGGCGAGGTCGTCCTCGAAGCGGCCCCGACCCCGAGCGAATACGGCCTGACGATGCTCGACCCGGTGACGGGCCTGGAACGAAAGACGACCGTGTCGTGGGAATCGACGCTCGAATTGCGGCCGGTGAAGGTGCGGCCCAGGCCCTGCGGGTACTGGCTTGCGCCGCAGGAGAGCGACGCCATGCTGCGCCTGCGCGCCCTGGGCATCGCGGTGCAGCAACTCGACGAACTGGGCGAAATGCGCGGGGAACTCTATCGCGAGACGGGTCGCGAGCCGGCGCCGGTGACCACCGACAGGCCGAGCGTCGCGGACGCAGGCGACGTGCTTCGGGTGCAGGTCCAGACCGTACCCGCCCTGCTGGACCTCCAGCAGGGCAGCTACTACGTGCCGCTGGACCAGCCGCTGGCCAACCTGGCAGTGGCGGCGCTTGAACCCGACACGCCGGACAGCTTCTTCGCGCACCGCATCGTGACGTCGCTGGACAACGAGTCGCGCGTGGTCTCTCCGCCCGACGTGAAAGCCACCGCCGTGCCCTGAACCGCCGGCCCGGATCGAGCAGATTCAGCGGCGCCGCGTGGTGCCGCCGCCGAGCAGGCCGCCGAGCACGCCGCGGATGATCTCCCGCCCGACGCTGGAGCCGATGGACCGCGCGGCAGACTTCGCCACCGTCTCGAGGACCGAATCCTTGCGGCCGGAGCCATGCAGCAAACCGTCGGCGAGGTCGCCCAGCCAGCCGCCACCCGTGGGTGTGGGTACAGGCGTCGGCGTGGAGTCCTGCATCGTGCGTCCGGGCGGCGCCACCGTGGGCGTGGCCGCTGCCCGGCCCTTGAGCTTTTCGTACGCCGATTCGCGGTCGACCGCCTTTTCGTAGACGCCCGCCACGAGCGAGCCGGCGATCAATGCCTTGCGCTGCTCCGGCGCGATCGGCCCGATCTGGCTGCCGGGCGGAATGACGAACAGCCGCTCGGTCACACAGGGTCGTCCCTTGTCGTCGAGGAAGCTGACCAGTGCCTCGCCGACGGCCAGTTCGGTGATGGCCTTCTCGATGTCGAGCTTCGGATTGGCGCGCATGGTGCTGGCCGCGGACTTCACGGCCTTCTGGTCGCGCGGCGTGAACGCGCGCAAGGCGTGCTGCACCCGGTTGCCCAGCTGGGCGAGCACCGTGTCCGGCACGTCCAGCGGGTTCTGCGTCACGAAGTACACCCCCACGCCCTTGCTGCGCACGAGGCGCACGACCAGCTCGATCCGCTCGATCAGCGCGGCGGGTGCGTCGTTGAACAGCAAATGCGCTTCGTCGAAGAAGAACACCAGCTTGGGCTGATCGAGGTCGCCCACCTCGGGCAGATGCTCGAACAGTTCGGAGAGCATCCACAGCAGGAAGGCGGCATACAGGCGAGGGCTGTTGAGCAGGCGGTCGGCGGCCAGCACGTTGACCACCCCGCGCCCGTCGACGGTCTGCATGAAGTCGGCGATGTTGAGCATCGGCTCGCCGAAGAAACGGTCGCCGCCCTGTTCGTCGATCTGCAGCAGCCCGCGCTGGATGGCGCCGATGCTGGCGGCGCTGACGTTGCCATATTCGGTGGTGAACTGCGCCGCGTTGTCGCCCACATGCTGGAGCAGGGCGCGCAGGTCCTTGAGGTCGAGCAGCAGCAGACCCTGGTCGTCGGCGATCTTGAACACGAGCTGCAGCACGCCCTGCTGCGTCTCGTTGAGCGCAAGCATGCGCGCAAGAAGCAGCGGGCCCCATGTCGCTGACCGTGGCGCGCACCGGATGGCCCTGCTCGCCGAACACATCCCACAGCGTCGCCGGGCAGGCCTGCGACTTTGGCTGGGGCAGCTTGCGCTCATCGAGCAGGGCCGTGATCTTGGCGCTCAGATGCCCGGGCTGCGTGATTCCGGTGAGATCGCCCTTCACGTCGGCCATGAACACGGGCACGCCGAGCTTGCTGAAGCCTTCGGCCATCGTCTGCAGCGTGATGGTCTTGCCGGTGCCGGTGGCGCCGGTGATGAGACCGTGCCGGTTGGCAAGGCCCGGCAGCAGGAAGGCTTGGGTCTGGTCGCGCTGGGCGATCAGGATCGGGTCGGCCATCGGAACACTCCGTCGGGAAAGGCGGGCACCCAGTCTAGTGCAGTGCGGGTCTGCGATGCCGAACTCGTGACCCCCGCACTGCCTGCGAGGCACCGATGCCAAGCCATCGGCGGTCGATATTGCACGGCAGTTCGAAGTCGAAGGTGCGGTTGCCGGCCCGGGAAGGACCCCGCTGCCGGCTAAAATCGTGGGCTTCCCCTGACAACATCGCGTCGCCCAGGCGTACGCACGAGGAGTTCTCCCTCATGGCCGGTCATTCCAAGTGGGCCAACATCCAGCATCGAAAAGGGCGCCAGGACGAAAAGCGCGGCAAGGTCTGGACGCGCATCATCCGCGAGATCATGGTGGCCGCACGCCAGGGTGGCGCCGACGCCAACATGAATCCGCGGCTGCGGCTGGCCATCGACAAGGCCAAGGCGGCCAACATGCCCGCCGACACCATCAAGAAGAACGTCGACAAGGCGACCGGCAACCTCGAAGGCGTGACCTATGAGGAGATCCGCTACGAGGGGTACGGCATCGGCGGGGCAGCGATCATCGTCGACTGCATGACCGACAACCGGGTGCGCACGGTGGCCGAAGTGCGCCATGCCTTCAGCAAGTACGGCGGCAATCTCGGCGCCGAGGGGTCGGTGGCTTTCCAGTTCAAGCATTGCGGCCAGTTCGTGTTCGCTCCCGGCACGGGCGAAGACAAGGTCATGGAGGCCGCGCTCGAAGCCGGGGCGGAAGACGTCATCACCGACGACGACGGCGCGATCGAAGTGCTCACCGAGCCTGCGCAGTTCGAGGCGGTGAAGCAGGCTTTCGAGCAGGCAGGATTGAACGCCGAAGTGGCCGAGGTGACCATGCGGGCGGAAAACACGATCGAGCTTGCCGGCGATGACGCCCAGCGCATGCGCCGCCTGCTCGACGTCATCGAGGACCTCGACGACGTCCAGGAGGTCTACCACAACGCAGAGTTCGGCGATGATTGAGACGAGCAGCCGCGGCCCGAATGCCGGGCCGCACGCCGGGGGAAGGCTGTCATGAAGGTGCTCGTCATCGGCTCCGGCGGGCGCGAGCATGCGCTCGCCTGGAAGCTGCTCCAGTCGCCGCGCACGCAGGCCGTGTACGTGGCACCGGGCAATGGCGGAACGGCCGTGGACAACCGCTTGCGCAACGTGCCGATCACCGACTTCGGCGAACTCGCCGACTTCGTCGTTCGCGAGAACATCGGCTTGACGGTGGTGGGGCCCGAGGCGCCGCTCGCCGCGGGTGTCGTCGATTTCTTCCGCGCGCGACGGCTGCGGATCTTCGGCCCCACCAGGGCGGCCGCGCAACTGGAGAGCTCCAAGGCGTTCGCCAAGGATTTCATGCGGCGGCACGGCATTCCGACGGCCAGCTACGAGACCTTCACCGACGCGTCGGCCGCGCATGCCCATGTCGATGCCCAGGGCGCGCCGATCGTCATCAAGGCCGACGGGCTGGCGGCCGGCAAGGGCGTGGTCGTGGCCACGACGCTTGCGCAGGCGCACGAGGCCATCGACTGGATGCTCCTCGACAACAGACTCGGCGTGCAGCACAACGAGGGCGGTGCGCGCGTGGTCATCGAGCAGTTCCTGCAGGGCGAGGAAGCGAGCTTCATCGTGCTCAGCGACGGCCGCCATGTCATGCCGCTGGCCACCAGCCAGGACCACAAGCGTCTGCTCGACGGCGACCAGGGCCCCAACACCGGCGGCATGGGCGCGTACTCGCCGGCGCCCGTCGTGACCCCGAACGTGCACGCACGTGCCATGCAGGACATCATCCTGCCCACGATCCAGGGCATGGCGCACGACGGCATAACCTTCACCGGCTTTCTCTATGCCGGACTGATGATCGACTCGAACGGCGAGCCGCGCACGGTCGAGTTCAACTGCCGGCTGGGCGACCCCGAAACCCAGCCCATCCTGATGCGCATGAAGAGCGACCTGCTCGACGTGCTTCTGCATGCCACGGACGGCACGCTCGACCGGGCGGACCTGCAATGGGACCGCCGGGTGGCCCTGGGCGTGGTGATGGCCGCGTCCGGCTATCCGATGTCGCCGCGCAAGGGCGACGTCATCACCGGGCTGCCGGCCGAGACGCCCGACGGCGTCGTCTTCCATGCCGGCACGGCGCTGCAGGACAAGTCGCTCGTGACCTCTGGCGGGCGCGTCCTGTGCGTGACCGCGCTGGGCGACTCCGTGCGGCTCGCACAGCAAAGGGCCTATGCCATGGTCCAGGGAATCCACTTCGATGGCGCCCAGTACAGGCGCGACATCGGCCACCGCGCCGTGCGTCGCTGAACCGACGGAACTGCTCGGGCGTCCCGTGCAGTTGCGCGGCAGCGCTCTCGCGAGGGGCATGCTCGCGATGGCCGGCTGGCGGATCCGCTTCGCCGGCCTGCCCGCGCGCCAGGGCGTGGCCATCGTCTATCCGCACACGTCGAACTGGGATTTCGTCGTCGGCATCCTCGCGAAATGGGCGGTGGGCATGCCGGTCACGTTCTGGGGCAAGGCCAGCCTGTTCGACGTGCCGCTGTTCGGCCGCTGGCTGCGCTGGCTCGGCGGCCGCCCGGTGCAGCGCGACGCGCCCAACGGGGTCGTCGGCCAGATGGCGCAGGCCCTGCGGCTCGCCCGCGACGAGGACCGCTTCATGTGGCTCGCACTCGCGCCCGAAGGCACGCGCCGATTCCAGGACGGCTGGCGCTCGGGCTTCTACCATGTGGCCCTGGCCGCGGAAGTTCCCGTGGCGCTGGTGTATTTCGATTTTCGCGAACGCATGATCGGCATCGAAAAATTCATTGCACTCAGCGGCGATGTAGCCGCCGACACGGCATTCGTGTCCTCCTACCTCGGCCATCGTGCGGGCGCCCGCAGGCATCTGGCCGCTCCGGTGAAATGGAACGTATGAACACAGACGACGTCCGCCAGTACCTGCTCGGCCTGCAGTCGCGCATCGTGGCTGCGATGGAGGCGCGCAACGACAAGCCCTTCCTGCGCGACGCCTGGACGCGCGAGCCCGGCGCGGGCAACGCCACGGCCCTCGAGGGCGAGGGGGTTTCCCGGCTGGTCGAGGAAGGCGATCTGCTCGAGCGCGCCGGCTGCGGCTTCTCGCACGTGAAGGGGCCCGCGCTGCCGCCGTCTGCCACGCAGCACCGCCGGGAACTGGCGGGTGCGCCATTCGAGGCGATGGGCGTCTCGCTGGTGTTCCATCCGCGCAATCCCTACGTGCCCACGGTGCACATGAACGTGCGCATGCTGGCGGCCTTTCCGGCCGGCCGCGAGCCGGTCACGTGGTTCGGTGGCGGCATGGACCTCACGCCGTACTACGGGTTCGAGGAAGACGCGCAGCACTTCCATCGCGTCAACCGGGACGTGCTGGCCCCCTACGGCGCCGATCTGTATCCGCGATTCAAGCGCTGGTGCGACGAGTACTTCTATCTCAAGCATCGCCAGGAGGCGCGCGGCATCGGCGGGGTGTTCTTCGACGATTTCTGCGAGCTGGGGTTCGAGCGCAGCTTCGAAATGACCCGTGCCGTCGGCGATGCCTTTCTCGACGCGTATCTGCCCATCGTCGAGCGTCGGCGCGGCATGCCATATGGCGAACGCGAGCGCACGTTCCAGGCCTACCGCCGTGGCCGTTATGTCGAATTCAACCTCGTGATCGACCGCGGCACGCACTTCGGCCTGCAGTCCGGCGGTCGAACCGAGTCGATCCTGATGTCGATGCCGCCGGTGGCGACCTGGCGCTACGACTGGCATCCGCAGCCGAATACCCCGGAGGCGCGCCTGTACACCGACTTCCTGCCGCCTCGCGACTGGATCGCGGCTTGAGCGATACCGCGCCCGGGTCAGAGGTCACGCGCCGCGTCGGCCTGTTCGGGGGCAGCTTCGACCCGCCCCATCGCGGGCATGTCGTGCTGGCGCAGGTCGCGCTCGATCACCTGCAACTCGACGAACTGCGCTGGGTTCCGGCGGGGGCACCCTGGCAGAAGGCGCGCCGCCTCGCCCCCGTTGCCGATCGGCAGGCGATGGTCACGCTGGCCATCGCCGGCGAGCCCCGATTCACGCTGGAGAGCTGCGAGTTGTGGCGCAGCGGGCCGAGCTACACGATCGACACCGTCCGCGAGCTTCAAGCCGCGGAGGCGGCGCATTGGTTCCTCGTCATCGGACAGGACCAGTACGCCAATTTCCATACCTGGCACGAATGGCGCGAATTGGCGCAGCGCGTGACCCTGGCCGTGGCCAGCCGAGACGGCATGCCGCCCCGGCCTGGCCACGAACTGGCCGGCCAGCCGCACCGCGTGGTGGCACTGCCGATGCCTCGCATCGATGTCTCGGCCACCCAGATCCGAGCGCGGCTGGCCGCCGGACACGACGTGAGCGACATGGTGCCGGCGGCAGTCGCACGCTATATTGCGCAACACCACCTGTACCGAGGGACCTCCGGGAGCTGAATGGACATCCGCAAACTGCAACGCGCCATCGTCGATGGTCTGGAAGACGTCAAGGGCCAGAACATCCTGGTCTTCAACACCGAGCACCTGTCGCCGCTCTTCGAGAGGGTGATCATCGCGTCGGGAGGAAGCAACCGGCAGACCAAGGCGCTGGCCTCGAGTGTGCGTGACGCGGTGAAGTCCAGGGGCTTCCCGGTCATGCGCACCGAAGGCGAGGACAACGGGGAGTGGATCATCGTGGACTGCGGGGCGGCGGTCGTGCACCTGATGCAGCCGGCCATCCGCGACTACTACCACCTCGAGGAGATCTGGGGCGACAAGCCCGTCAAGATGAAGCTCGACCACGCGCCGGTCAAGTTGGTCAAGGCTGCGCGTGTCGAGCCTGACCACGCCGGTGCGCACGCCATGCATCGGCCGCTCGCGTCGTCTGACGCGAAGCCGGCGGCCGTCGAGAAGACCGCGGCGAAGACGGATGCCGCCAGGAAGGTGGCCGTCAGGAAAGCGGTTTCGAAGTCGACGGAAGCGGGGACGAAGAGACGGGGTCGAAGACGGGGACAAGGACGGGAACAAAGGCCGGGGCGACAGCGCAGACGAAACGGGCCGCCACCCCAAAGCCTGCAGCCCGCCGCGCAGTCGCATCACCCGCGCACGCGGCTGCCCAGGGGGTGACACGCACCGTGGGCGTGAAGCAGGCGCCGGCCAGCAAGACCCCGACTCGACCCGGCGCGGCTGCGGCAAAGGCGGGTGCGGCGAAGGCGGGCGCGAAACGACCCGCCACGTCGAAGGCGAGCGCGAAGAAAGCCCCGGCGAAGCGCCCGCCCGCGAAGAAGACTTCTTCGCGCGCGTGAAGCTTCAACTCGTCGCGGTCGGGCAGCGCCAACCGGCGTGGGCCGATGCGGCTTACGACGAGTTCGCCAAGCGGTTTCCGCCCGAATTGCGACTGGAACTCAAGGCCGTCAAGGCCGAACCGAGGGCAGGGCGAACGGCCGAGCAGTCGATGGCCGCCGAAGCCACGCGCATCGAGTCGGCGATCGGGCCGCGCGCACGCCGCGTGGTGCTCGACGAGCACGGCAGTCGCCGCACGACCCTCGAGCTGTCCGGACGCCTGCTCGCCTGGATGAACGACGGCCGCGACGTCGCCCTCGTCGTGGGCGGTCCGGACGGGCTCGATCCGCGCATCAAGGCGAGTGCCGACGAGACCCTTCGCCTGTCGGACCTGACACTGCCGCATGCGGTCGCGCGCGTGCTGCTGGCCGAAGCCTTGTACCGTGCATGGACCGTGACGGTGAATCATCCCTATCACCGCGAGTGAACGCGAGCCGCGCCCGCCCTTCATGTCCGCTGATCACGCCTTCGTCTATCTCGCTTCTCAAAGTCCGCGCCGCCGCCAGTTGCTCGACCAGCTCGGCGTGCGCCATGAACTGCTGCTACCCGGGCCCGAGGAAGATGCCGAGGCCCTGGAGGCCGAGCGGCCCGGCGAACTGCCGGCCGACTACGTCGAGCGGGTGACGCGCGCCAAGCTCGCCGCCGCACGTCGACGGCTGCACGATCGACGCCTGCCTGCGGCGCCCATCCTGTGTTCGGACACCACCGTCGCGCTGGGCCGCCGCGTGCTCGGCAAGCCCTCCGATTCTGCCGACGCACAGTCGACGCTGTCGCTCCTGTCTGGCCGCACGCACAGGGTGATCACGACCGTCGCGCTGGCCTGGGGCCGCCGAGAGGCCCTGGCCACGAGCGTGTCCCGGGTGCGATTCGCAACCCTCGGCGCGCGCGACATCCAGCACTACGTGGCCACCGGCGAACCCTTCGGCAAGGCGGGTGCCTATGCGATCCAGAGCGCGGCGGCGGCGTGGATCAGCCATATCGAGGGCAGCTACTCCGGTATCATGGGTTTACCTTTGTACGAGACGGCACAACTGCTGAGACAGGCGCGGGTCCGCTTCTGAGGGCCGCGGTTTCGAGAACATCGTCGTCCATGCAAGACATCCTCATCAACTGGACGCCGCAGGAGACGCGCGTGGCGGTCGTCGAAAGCGGCTCTGTCCAGGAACTGCACGTCGAGCGCTCGCTCGAGCGCGGTCTCGTCGGCAACATCTACGCCGGGCGCGTCGCGCGTGTGCTGCCGGGCATGCAGTCGGCGTTCATCGACATCGGCCTCGAACGGGCAGCCTTCCTGCATGTGGCCGACGTGCATGTCTCCGGAGCGTCGCCGCGCGCCGACCATGCCGCGAGCAATGGTCCGCCCACGCCCATCGAGCGCCTGGTCTTCGAGGGACAGACGCTCACCGTGCAGGTCATCAAGGACCCGATCGGCACCAAGGGCGCGAGGTTGTCCACCCAGATCAGCATCGCAGGTCGCCTGCTCGTCTTCCTGCCACAGGACGACCACATCGGGATCTCGCAGAAGATCGGCTCGCCCGAACTTCGCGAACAGCTGCGCGCTCGGATGACTGCGCTGGTGGGCAAGCCGGAGGAGGGCGGGGGCGGCGGCTTCATCCTACGCACGAATGCCGAGGAAGCGAGCGACGCCGAGCTGTACGACGACATCGTGTACCTTCGCAAGACCTGGGCAGCGATCCGCGAGCGCAGCTTCAAGTCGCCTTCGGGCACCTTGCTTCACCAGGACCTGAGCCTGGTCGAGCGCGTGCTGCGCGACCTGGCTCACGACGACACGCAGACCATCCGCATCGACTCCAAGCTGCAGTACGAGGTGCTCAAGGCGTTCGGCGAGCAGTTCACGCCAACCTCCGTGCGCAAGCTCGAACTCTACAAGGGCGAGCGGCCGATCTTCGACCTGTTCGGGATCGACGACGAGATCACCCGTGCACTCGCGCGCCGGGTCGACCTGAAATCGGGCGGCTACCTGATCATCGACCAGACCGAGGCGCTCACGACCATCGACGTGAACACCGGCGGCTACGTCGGCGCGCGCAATTTTGACGACACGATCTTCAAGACCAACCTCGAAGCGGCCGGCGCCATTGCGCGGCAGCTTCGCCTGCGCAACCTCGGCGGCATCATCATCGTCGACTTCATCGACATGGCGCGCGAAGAGCACCAGGCTGCCGTGCTCTCGGAGTTTCGCAAGCAGCTCCTGCGCGACCGGACCAAGATCACGGTGAGCGGCTTCACGCAGCTCGGACTGGTCGAGATGACCCGAAAGCGCACGCGCGAGTCGCTGGCGCACATGCTGTGCGAGCCGTGCCCGATCTGCCAGGGCAAGGGTCAGGTGCGCACGGCTCGAACGGTGTGCTACGACATCCTGCGCGAGATCATGCGCGAGGCGCGCCAGTTCAATCCGCGCGAGTTCCGCGTGATCGCCTCGCCCGCGGTGGTCGAGATGCTGCTCGACGAGGAAAGCCAGCACCTGGCAGGCCTGAGCGACTACATCGGCAAGCCGATCTCGCTGCAAGCCGAGGCGACGGGGTCGCCCGAGCAGTACGACATCGTGCTGATGTAGCTGACACGCCGCGCCGCGCCGCATGTTCTCCATCATCATCCCCAGCTGGAACAACCTCGAATACCTGCGGCTTTGCGTGCAGAGCATCCGGCAACACTCCACGCTCGTGCACCAGATCATCGTGCACGTCAACGACGGCAGCGACGGGACGCGCGACTGGGTTCGCGCGCGCCGACCTCGACGTGACGTTCTCCGAGTCGAACGTGGGCATCTGCTGGGCGGTGAACGAGGCCGCCACGCTGGCCGAGCACGACTACATCGTCTACATGAACGACGACATGTATGTCCTGCCCGGCTGGGACGAAGCGCTGGTCGAGCGCATCCGCCAGTTTCCGACCGACCTGTTCATGCTGTCGGCCACGATGGTCGAGCCCACCGACAGCGGCAACCCCTGCGTGGTGGTGGCCGACTACGGCGACAGCACGCGCAGCTTCTGCGAGGCCGACCTGCTCGCCGCCGCGCCGTCCTTGCATCGCCCCGACTGGTTGGGCGCGACCTGGCCGCCGACCCTGGTGCACCGGCGCTGGTGGTTCAAGTGCGGCGGCTACAGCACCGAGCTGTCGCCCGGCATGAGCAGCGACAACGACTTCTCGATGAAGCTGTGGCACGCGGGCTGCCGCCACTTCATCGGTGCGGGCGATTCGCTCGTCTATCACTTCCAATGCAAGTCCACCGGCAAGGTCGTGAAGAACGACGGGCGGCGGCAGTTTCTCGACAAGTGGGGCATGACGCAGTCGACGTTCGATCGCTTCTACCTGCACCGCGGCGAGCCCTACCTGGGCGATCCGCTTCCCGAGCCGGCAAGCACTGGCGCGCTTCGCTGGGCGATGCGCAAGTCGGCGCTGAAGCGGCGCTTCGGTTAGGGCGTGTGAACGGTGTCGGAGCGTTGGCGCCGGCGCGCCACGCGACGCTTCAGCCAGAACCAGGGTGCAAGTAGCCCGGGTATCGCGGCATAGGTGAACATGCGCAGACGAAGCGACCACGGGACCGCGCGGTATTGCCACAGCGCGCGAAGGCGCCCTGCCAGCGCGTCGGCCGCGAAGACATCGTGAATGAAGCGTTCACGGCGCAATTCGGCGCCGAGCACGTTCTCCACGGCATTGGCCTGGCCCATGCGCCGCGCATCCGCAAGCATCAAGGGCAGCTCGACGAGCGCGTGTCGGTTGTTCTTCAGCACGCGCTGCACGACCTGCGCGGCATGCAATGAACGAACGCCGCGCGAAATGCCGCCGCGCCGGTAACGCACCAACGGCTCTTGCAGCGTGATCGCGCCGCCTGCGCCGATCGCGCGAAACACCATCACCAGGTCCTCGGCCACGACACCCTCGGGCATCGGTCCGAAGCGTTCGAGCAGGCGCCTCGTCCAGGCCTGCGCGGCCCCCACGACATGCGGACGTTCGGCCACCCAGTCGCCAAGGTCGCGATAGCGTGAAAGATCGGAGGGCACAATGACCGCATGAGAGCGGCCGTCGTCATCGATGTCCTCGAGGGCCGAGGCGATGAGGTCGACACGCTTGCCGCCGTCCAACCACGCCTGGACCACCCGCCGGCATCGTTGCGGAGACGACTCATCGTCGCCTGCGGTCACGAACAGCAGTTCGGCCTCGGGGCACAACGAGGCCGCGTGACTCAGGTGCGCGCCGATGCCGAGGTTGCGCGGATTGCGATTGAGCACGACGCGATGTGGGCCACGATACGCCGCCACCGCCCGTGACATCACGCCGAACGTGTCATCACTGGAGGCGTCGTCGGAGACGACCACAGTCAGCGTCGAATAGTCCTGCGCAAGCGCGGCGCCAATGGCAGCCTCGATCGTGCTGACCTGGTTGTAGCCGATGAGCAGCATGGCCACCGGAGGATTCAATGCCGCATCGCCGGTCATGGCCGCATGGCCGCATGGCCGCATGGTCGAGGAGGTTGATCTGCCGGGCACCGCGGCATGGCGCCGTCCCTATGGGCGCACGTGAAGGGTGGAGAACAACCGCGCCTTGACCGCGCGCCTGAAAGCCTTGGCGCTGGCTGTCATCGCGTATCGCGCGTCGAACTGCCGCTTCATGGGTGCGCTCAACAGGGCGGGCCCGTCTCGGCGCAAGCCGATGAAGTACAGGTCGCTGGTGATGTAGTTCACCCAGCTCGCCCGATCCGAGAGCCAGCCATCGAGATTGAGCGCGCTTTCGAGATCGGCGGCCGTGAGGTTTCGGTAGTAGTCCCAATTGGCAGCCGATGTGAACGGCGACGCATCAGGATTGGTGCGGGTCGTGCCATGCTCCAATCGGCCCGACGTCGCGCAACTGATCAAAACCAGCCCGCCGGGCTTCGCCATGCGAAGCATGTTGGCGATCGTTTCGCGCCAGTATGGGTTGTGCTCCATGCATTCGGCAGAGATCACGGTATCGAAATGACCGCTGGGAAATTCGACGAGCTGCCCCTGGCATGGGAGGTCCACGCCGGGGCCGAGCTGAAGGTCGACGCCGACGTAGTCGCAGCGGGTGAACAGCTCGCGCACGGAACCGTTGATGTCCAGCGACCCGACTTCGAGCACCTTCGCCGCGGTGAACGATTGAGGATAGTGTTCGCGAACTGCGGAAAAGAATTCTGCTTGCTCGGGGTGTGCCATTGCGGAACGGGTTCGCTGAAACTCGTAGTGTGACGGGTCTCTCAGACGATGTCGGTGGCCCGGGGCTTGCTGGCGCGCATCACCGGCTCGGCCGGTTCGCCGCGATCCGGTCCGCCAGGCCGAGCAGCGCGTCGAGGTGGACTTGAATGGCCGTGTCGTACGCCAGGGCGTCTGCTGGATTGGCCACTCGATGCGTGCCCGTTCGCCATCGATCGACGGCCGCCTGCATCGCCGCACCGAATGAGAACTTGTCGTCGAGCTTGAACCGCAGCGCCGCGTCGCCGCGCACGACTTCGGCGCAGCCGACGTTGTCGGCGATCACCAGGGGCGTGCCGCACATGATCGACTCCACGCCGACCAGTCCGAAAGGCTCGAAGCGCGACGCGATGACGCTGAAGTCCGCGGCGCGGTAGGCATTCTCGATGTCGGGCCGGTAGCCGATGTAGCGGACATTGGGGCCTTCGCTGTCGATGGGGCGTCCCGCCACGGCGAGGGTGGCGGGCAGGTCGGTGTGGCGGAAGAACTCCGCCAGCGCTTCGAGGCCCTTGCGCCGGTGTCCGGTGGACACGAGAAGGAAGACAGCCCGGTCGGTGGGCAGCCCCAGCGACTCGCGCAACGAAAGCCGCGTGGTGTCGTCGACCGGATGAAATCTCTCCGCGTCCACCGGTGGGTACAGGACCTCGATCTTGCCGGGCGCGACGCCATAGAAGCGCACGACCTGATCGGCCATTTGCCTGGAGTGCGCCACGATGATCTGCGATTGCTGCAAGTGGGCGCGCTCGAGCGCGATCTTCCAGCGGTCGATGCGGCCCAGCGGCTGCTGCATCGCCTCCAGGTAGCCGGGATGGGTGCTGCCGCAGATGGCGATGTCGGCCGCGCCGGTCTGGTTGCAGGCGATGAGCGGGCTCCAGCCGTGGCTCGCCTTGAGGCGGCGCAGTCGCCAGTCGAACCAGAAGTCGCGCAGCTTGCCCGGCACCAGGCCCACCGGCACCTCGACCGCGTCGACCCACGACGCCTCGGGCAGCGAGCGATCGATGCGCTTGACGACCACCGTGGGTCGGATGCCGCGTTCATGCAGTCCCCGCACCAGCGTGAGCAGGTAGCGTTCGACGCCGCCGCTCATGCGCAGCGCGTGGTTGGAGATGACCAGCATCCGCGGCGGGCTCAGGGGTTCAGGTCTTCGTGCGCGGAACGCGGCCGAGCAGGTAGAACTCGTCGTTCGGCCGCATCGAGGTCAGGTTGGCCATGCGGTTGGACAGGCCGAACAAGGCGGTGATGCCGGCGATGTCCCAGGCGTCCTCGTCGCTGAAGCCGTGCTCGCGCAGCGCGGCGAAATCGGCCTCGCCGAGCGCGGCCGAATCGTTGCAGACCTTCATCGCGAAGTCGAGCATGGCGCGCTGGCGCGGCGTGATGTCGGCCTTGCGGTAGTTCACCGCCACCTGGTCGGCGATCTTCGGGTTCTTCTCGTACACGCGCAGGATCGCGCCGTGAGCCACCACGCAGTAGAGGCAGCTGTTGGCGCCGCTGGTGGCGACGATGATCATTTCCTTCTCGCCCTTGCTCAGTCCCGATTCGCGCAGAAGCAGCGCATCGTGATAGGCGAAGAACGCGCGGAACTCGTCCGGCCGATGCGCGAGGGTGAGGAACACGTTGGGGACGAACCCCGCCTTCTCCTGCACCTCGAGCACCTTCTTGCGCACATCCTCGGGCATGTCGGCGATCTCGGGCACGGGATAGCGGCTGATGGGATGGCTCATGTCAACTCCTGAACTGCAATGCGTGAAGCCGAGCGTACAAGCCGCCCAGGGCCAGCAGCTCGGCGTGGCTGCCCTGTTCCACGACGCGGCCGTTGTCGATGGCGACGATCCGGTCGGCACGCTCGATCGTCGACAGCCGGTGTGCGATGACGAGGCTGGTGCGGCCTTGCATCAGCTTGTCCAGTGCCTGCTGCACCAGGCGCTCGGATTCGGAGTCGAGGGCCGATGTCGCCTCGTCGAGGATGAGAATGGGCGCGTTCTTGTAGATCGCCCGCGCGATGGCCAGCCGTTGCCGCTGCCCCCCTGAGAGCTGGCTGCCGTTGTGGCCGATCATCGAATCGAGTCCTTGCGGCAGGCCTTCGGCGAATTCCAGCAGATTGGCGCCGCGCAGGGCTTCGCGAATGCGCTCGCGGTCGGCGTCGTCGCCGAGCGCGACATTCGCCGCCACGGAATCGTTGAACAGCACGACGTCCTGGCTCACGAGCGCGAACTGGCGGCGAAGCGCGCTGCACGTCCCATTGGGCGAGCGGCGTGTCGTCCAGCAGCAGCATGCCGCTGCTGGGCTCGATGAAGCGGGGCAGCAGGTTCACGAGCGTCGACTTGCCTGCGCCGGACGGTCCGACCAGGGCCACGCTCTCGCCTGCGCGCAGCTCCAGCGTGATGTCCGAGAGCGCAGGCGGCTGGTCGTCGCGATAGCGCAGCGACACGTCCTGCAATCGAAGCCGTCCGCTGCTGCGGCCCGGGTCGAAGCTGCCGCCGAATTCCGGCAGCGTGTGGTCGATCAGGTGCACGCCTCGGTCCAGCGCCGCGAGACCGCGCGTGACGGGCCCCGCCACCTCGGACAGGTGCTTGATGGGCGCAACCAGCTGCAGCATGGCCACCACAAAGGCGACGAAGCCTCCGACGGACGCGCCCCCGTGGCCGCTTTGCCACAGTGCGGCGACGATCACTGCCGACAACGCGCAGGCAGCAAGCACCTGCGTGATGGGCGTCATCGTCGATGCGGCCGCCGTGGCCTTGATGGACAGCCGCCGCAGTGCGTCGCTGGCGCGATGGAAGCGTGCCGCCTGTGTCGGCTCGGCCGCGTGCAGGCGCACGATGCGCCAGGCGAGCACGTTTTCCTCGACCACGTAGGCCAGTTCGTCGGTGGCCTTCTGGCTCGCCACCGTCAGGCGGTGCAGTCGGCGGCTGAGCGTGCGCATGACCAGTGCCACGGCCGGAAACAGGAACCCGACGAACAGCGTGAGCTGCCAGTTCAGCCACAACAGGTAGCCCACGAGGGCCAGCAAGGTGAGCGAGTCCTTGACGAGCGACTGCAGCGAGTAGACGAGCTGCGTCGCCCCGTTCTGCACTTCATAGGTCACCGTGTTGACCAGGCTGCTGGCCGAGTGCCGCGTGAACAGCACGGGCTGTGCGTCGAGGAGCCGCTGGAACATGGCCTGGCGCAGCGACACCATGCCGCGGTTGGAGGCCCACGCCAGGCCGTACTGCCCGACGAACCCTGCCAGCCCGCGCACCGTGAACAGGCCGATCACCACCGCGGGGATCTCCCACAACGGCAGCGCGCCCTGTTGAAAGCCCGAATCGAGCAGCGGCTTCATGAAGGCCGGGATCAACGGCTCGGTCAGCGCCCCGACCACCGAGGCCGCGAAGGCCAGCACGAAGCCCCAACGGCTGTACCGGAAGAACGGCGCGATGCGGGCCAGGCGCGCCTTCAGCGGCAGCTCGGTGGAAGTCATGGCCTTGCATTATCTGCGGTGCCCGCAGGGGAGCAGCCGGGCGCTGCCTACAATCGACGGTCTTGCCCTGCTTCCATGTCCGCGATCAACCTGTCGGTCATCCTCATCACCCGCAACGAAGCGCGAAACGTCGCGGCGTGCCTCGGCTCGGTCGCGTTCGCCGACGAATGGATCGTCGTCGACTCCGGCAGCAGCGACGGGACCCGCGAGATCGCCGAGCGTTTCGGGGCCAAGGTCGTGCAACGGCCCGACTGGCCCGGCTTCGGCCCGCAGAAGAATCGCGCGCTGGCGCTGGCCCGCGGCCGCTGGATTCTGAGCATCGATGCCGACGAGCGCGTGGACGACGCGCTGGCCGAGCAGATTCGCGCCGTCGTGGCGGCCGACACATCCGGAAATGCAGAACACCCTTCCACGCAGGCCAGGCACGGCCGGCCCGCAGGTTACGAGTTGTCGCGTCTGTCGAGCTTCTGCGGCCAGTGGATGCGGCACGGCGACTGGTACCCTGACCGCGTGCTCAGGCTGTTCCGACGCGAACACGGACGATTCTCCGACGACCAGGTCCACGAACGGCTGATCGTCGATGGCCCGGTCGGCCGTCTGCGCGGCGAACTCCTTCACCACACGATGCCCACGCTGGACGATGCGATCGCCAAGATGAACCGCTACACGACGGGGCGTGCCGTCGATCAGGCGCGTGGCGGGAAAGACCGGCGGGCTGGCATCGGCGCTGTCGCACGGACTCTGGGCGTTCGTGCGCTGCTATGTGCTTCGCCGCGGCTTTCTCGACGGACGCCTGGGTTTCGTGCTCGCCGCCTACGTCGCCGAGGGCACCTACTATCGCTACCTCAAGCTCGGCCTTTCAGGGGCCGGCGGGGTGGCGCTGAACCAACCCGAAGAAACGAGGTCATGACAGGTCATGCTGAACCGACGACAGTTCTCTGCCGCTTCCGCCGTGCTTCTTTCCGCACCGGCATTCGCACAATTTCGTGTCGAGATCTCCGGCGTGGGCGCCACGCAGGTCCCGATCGCCGTGGCCCGCTTTCGCGACGAAGACCGTTCGGGCCAGTCGATCTCCAGCATCGTTCGCGCCGATCTGGAGCGCAGCGGAGTGTTCCGTCTGGTCGACGCGCCCACGGTGATCGATGAAACCGCCCAGCCGTCGATGCAGGAGTGGCGCGACAAGGTCAGCGACGCACTGGTGGGCGGCTCGGTCACGCGCCTGGCGGATGGCCGCTTCGACGTTCGCTTCAAGCTGTGGGACGTCGTCAAGGGTGCCGAACTGGGTGGCCAGAGCAATGCCGTCGATGCGTCCGACCTTCGCCTGGCAGCGCATCGCATTGCCGACTTCATCTACGAGAAGCTCACCGGCGACAAGGGCGTCTTCTCCACCCGGATCGCCTACGTGACCAAGGGCGGCGGGCGCTACACGCTGCGCGTGGCCGATGCCGATGGCGAAGGCGGGCAGGTCGCGCTCAACAGCCCCGCGGCCATCATCTCGCCCGCCTGGTCGCCCGACGGCCACGAACTCGCCTATGTCTCATTCGAGAGCCAGAAGGCCGTGGTCTATGTGCAGGAGGTCGCCTCCGGCAAGCGCCGCGTGCTGGCCAACTTCAAAGGGTCGAACAGCGCGCCGGCCTGGTCGCCCGATGGCCAGACCCTGGCGCTCACGCTGTCGCGCGATGGCGGCTCGCAGCTCTACCTGATGCCGCGCGCAGGCGGCACGCCCAAGCGCATCACGCATTCACCGGCCATCGACACCGAGCCGACCTTCACGGCCGACGGCAAGACCATCTACTTCGTCAGCGACCGCGGTGGTAGCCCGCAGGTCTACCGCATGCCTTCGCAGGGGGGCGCCGCCGAGCGGGTCACCTTCAATGGCACCTACAACATCAGCCCGGCGCTCAGCCCCGACGGACGCATGCTGGCCTACATCTCCCGCCAGGACAATGCGTTCAAACTCTTCGTGATGCCGCTGGACGGCAGCGGCAACAGCACGCCACTGACCGACACGACGGACGACGAAAGCCCGAGCTTCGCACCCAACGGGCGTCTGATCATCTACGCGACACGCGCCGACGGGCGCGACGTCTTGATGACCACCACGCTCGATGGCAAGATCAAGGCCCGCCTCGTGTCCACCACGGCAGACGTGCGCGAACCCATGTGGGGCCCTTTCGGGCGATGATCTGAATCAGAGTCGTTGGGCTGCGAAGCCCTAGCAGGCGGGGCGCCGCCGGCGTGCCGCAAGACACAAAGAGGACCATCCATGAAATTGTTGCGATTCGCTCCCGTGAACCTGGGTGCGCTCGTCATGGCCGCCTTGATGGCGGGCTGCTCCAGCGTGAACCTGGACGAAAAAAAGCCGCCGGTCGAGACTGCGACGCCAAAGGTCATCCAGGACAAGATCGGCGGCGGCTCGTCGAGCGGCACCTCGCAGTCGAAGGTCACGAGCGTCGACCTTGCCAAGGCCGGCGCAGGCGAGCAGAACGAACTGCCGCACGTCATCTACTTCGACTTCGACAGCTATACCGTCAAGGACGACTACCGGCCGGTGATCGAGGCCAATGCCCGGGCCCTGATGGCCGATCGTTCCCGCAAGCTCGCACTCGAGGGCCACACCGACGAACGCGGCGGCCACGAATACAACCTTGCGCTCGGGCAAAAGCGTGCGGAATCGGTCGCCAAGGCGCTCGAACTGCTCGGTGCGAATCCCAACCAGCTGGAGGCCGTCAGCTTCGGCAAGGAGCGCCCGGTCGACCAGGGGCATGACGAAGCCGCCTGGGCCAAGAACCGGCGCGTCGAACTCACACGCCGTTGAGCGCGCACACCATGAAGCTGAACCGTTGGGCAGGTGTCGCTGCCGTGGCGTTCTTCCTGATCGCGCCTGGTGCTCACGCAGGCATCTTCGACGACGACGAGGCACGCAAGGCCATTCTCGATCTGCGCCAGAAACTCGAGCAGACCAGCGAGCAGCAGCGCGCACGGCAGGAAGAACTCAACACGCAGATGGCCGAACAGATCAGCCAGCTGAAAAAGAGCCTTCTCGACCTGAACGCACAGATCGACTCGCTGCGCAATGACAACGCAAAGCTGCGCGGCCAGAACGAACAGCTCACCCGCGACGTGGCCGACCTGCAGCGAATGGCCAAGGACATGCAGCAAGGCATCAACTCGCGCATCGGCAAGCTCGAGCCGCAGAAGGTGAGCCTCGATGGCCGCGAGTTCATGGCCGACCCAGAAGAGAAGCGACAGTACGACGAGGCGATGGGCGTCTTTCGGCGCGGCGATTTCACCGCGGCGGCCAACGCGCTGCAGTCGTTCCAGCACCGTTACCCCACCAGCGGCTACAACGAGTCCGTGCTGTTCTGGTTGGGCAATGCCAATTTCGGCAAGCGCGAGTACAAGGACGCCATCGACCAGTTCCGCACGCTCGTCAGCAACTATCCCGATGGCGCGCATGCGGCCGAGGCGCTCCTGGCCATCGCCAACTGTCAGATCGAGCTGAAGCAGACCAAGGCCGCACGGCGCACGATCGACGAGCTCGTCAAGTACTACCCGAAGTCCGAAGCCGCCCAAGCCGGGCGCGAACGGATGGCGACGCTCAAGTAGAACCCCCGCCTTCGCTGGCCGCACCGGCGCGTTCGCCGGTGTTCGCCGCCTGCCTAGAATCCAGCGCATGCAACAGGTCGACCTCCCCGCGCTGCACGCGCAGGTTCTCTTGGCCGCGTTCGGCCTGTCGGTGCTGTTCGGCGCCATCGCGCAGCGCACGCATTTCTGCACCATGGGCGCCATTTCCGACGTCGTGCTGATGGGCGACTGGTCGCGCATGCGCATGTGGCTGCTCGCCATGGGCGTGGCCGTCATCGGATTCAACGGCATGGTCGCGCTCGGCTGGGTCGATGCCGCCAAGAGCATCTACGGAGGCACGCAGCTCCTCTGGCTGTCGACGCTCGTGGGCGGCGCCCTGTTCGGATTCGGCATGGTTCTGGCCTCGGGATGTGGCAGCAAGACGCTCGTGCGCATCGGCGGCGGGAACCTGAAGTCCGTCGTCGTGTTTCTGGTGTTGGCAGTGACCGCCTTTGCCACGCTCAAGGGCATCACGGCAGTCGCGCGGGTGGCGACGGTCGACACCGTGTTCGTGACCTTGCCGCCGGGCCAGGACCTGCCGTCCCTCCTTTCCGCTGGGCTGGGCATGTCCAAGCCCTTGCTTGCTGCCATCTGCGGCCTGGTGATCGGCTTGGCGCTGGTCGTCTGGGCGCTCATCCGACCCGAAGCTCGCAACGCCACGACGCTGCTCGGCGGTCTTGGCATCGGCGCCGTGATCGTCGGCGTGTGGTGGGTGTCCGGACGGCTGGGCTATCTCAGCGAGAACCCCGAGACCTTGCAAGAGGCCTTCGTCGGCACCAATTCGCAGCACATGGAATCGCTGAGCTTCGTCGCTCCCGTCGCCTACACGGTCGACTGGTTCCTGTTCTTCAGTGACCGATCCAAGTCACTCACGATCGGCATCGTCGCCGTCTTCGGGGTGGTCGTCGGCTCGGCGCTGATGGCGCTCGCCTCTCGAAATTTCCACTGGGAAGGCTTTCGCGACGCATCCGACACCGGCACGCATCTGGTCGGCGGTGCGCTCATGGGCGTGGGGGGTGTCACGGCGCTGGGCTGCACGATCGGGCAGGGCCTCTCGGGCGTGTCCACATTGAGCCTCGGCAGCGTGATCGCCTTGCTCTCCATCGTTGGCGGCGCCATGGCAGCACTGCGCTGGCAGATGTGGCGACTGGAGCGAAGTGCATGAGCGCGCCGGGCCGCTCCCAAGCGCGAATCGCGGAGCACGCAGTGCGCAGGGTTTCAGTGAGCGCGCCGGGCCGCTCCCAAGCGCGAATCGCGGAGCACGCAGTGCGCAGGGTTTCAGTGAGCGCGCCGGGCCGCTCCCAAGCGCGAATCCCGGAGCACGCAGTGCGCAGGGTATGCCAGTGAACGCGCTCGTCGACGAAGCCGATCTCGAGCGGCGGTTCGGCGCCTTGCGCCGCCTCTATGGCGATTCCGGCTACCGCGCGCTGCGATCTGCTCGAGTGGCCGTGGTGGGGCTGGGCGGCGTCGGGTCGTGGGCCGTGGAGGCGCTGGCGCGCTGCGGCGTGGCCCAGCTCACACTGATCGATCTCGACCACGTGGCCGAGTCCAACGTCAATCGGCAAGTCCAGGCCCTTGGCGCGACACTGGGCCAGGCGAAGGCCCTGGCGCTCGGCGCGCGCATTGCCGACATCCATCCAGGCTGCCAAGTCCTGGCGATCGAGGAGTTCGTCGATGAAGGCAATTGGCCCGCCCTCTTGGCGCAACCGGTGGACCTAGTGATCGATGCATGTGACCACGTTCGGGCCAAGGTCGCCATGGCGGCGTGGTCACTCGACGGAGGCTGCCCTTTGGTAAGCGTAGGGGCCGCGGGGGGCAAGCGGCGCGCGCAAGCCGTGGAAGCGGGCGACCTTGCCGACGCGACGCACGACCCGCTTCTGGCCGCCGTGCGCCAGCGCCTTCGCAAGCGGCACGGGGCGGCGCGCCAGGGACGTATCGGCGTGCAGTGCGTCTTCTCGCGCGAGCCGGTGACGGCTCCCGTGGGTATCGACGCATGCGAAGTGGATGGCAATTTGAGCTGCCACGGTTATGGCTCCAGCGTGGCTGTGACCGCCACGTTCGGAATGGTCGCTGCGAGCCTGGCCATCGACTGGCTTTCGCAACGGCCGCAAACCGCCACGGCCGTTGCGAATGCCATGCTATAGTGATAGGCTTGCTGGGTCGTTAGCTCAGTCGGTAGAGCAGCGGACTTTTAATCCGTTGGTCGCAGGTTCGAATCCTGCACGACCCACCAGGTGGGGCTAACGCAAGGTGTCGCACCGCGACCCCGCCACACAGAATTCGGGCTCTTAGCTCAGTTGGTAGAGCAGCGGACTCTTAATCCGTTGGTCGTAGGTTCGAATCCTACAGGGCCCACCAATGAAACAGCGGCATGCCAGAAGACTGCTATTCCTTGAGCAACTGGACGGCACTGACGAACTTCGTCGATGACGGACGCATCGACGCGCACAACAATACGGCTGAGCGCGCCCTGCGCGGCGTCGCCATCGGACGCAAGAACTACTTGCACGTCGGCTCGGATGCGGGTGGTCACACGGCGGCGGTGATGTACACGCTGCTGGGCACGGCCAAGCTGAACGGGATCAACCCGCAACGCTACCTGCGCCACGTCCTCGAGCGCATCGCCGACCACCCGAGCAACCGCATCGACGAGTTGCTGCCGTGGGTGGTTGCCGCGCAGTGGGAGGACGACGCCAGCGCGAAGGACATACCGCTGGCGGCCTGAACGCGGACCCGGCGGGCATCGGCAGAATGTGCTGATGGGCCCGTCAGATGTCCAGATCCAGATCGAGATGGCCTTCCTCGTCCTGAAAGGCGGCATACGCGGCGTCACTGTCATCGGCTTCGACCGGTGCCGAATCCGGAAAATCATCGCCTCCTCCCCACCGCGCTTCGGCCACCAGTTGCTTCAACTCTTCGTCAACGACAGGTCGTTGCTCCTCACCCGTGGTGGGGGTTCGATACTTCTCACCCTTGATCAACGACTCCAACCAATCCGACAGGTTGCGAGACTCGTCCGCAATGTCTGGTGAGCTGGCATGACCGAAGTCAATCAGCACAAGCTTCCCGGCGTCGAGGTCCAGAAGGATATTTGCGGGGCGGATGTCCCCATGCTTGAAGCCTTGCCGGTTGAACCAGGCGACGGCGCGCTGCAACTCGGCCGCCATGGTTGTGAGTGCGTCAAGCGACACGCTTGGCGCGATGCTCGCATCCGCTAGAAAGCTCTCCAGCGTCGGACCGTTCACTTTCCGAACCAGAGAACTGGGCCGACCACCCTTGTTCTTGTGGCGGACCTCGACGGCGAAATGGCTGGCCATCTCGCGGTCGGGGGTGTCACACAACATGAGCGCGATTCTGTCGAGCAGATCGATAGATGGAGGGCTTTGCCTGTACACCTTGAGCAGCACGGGCAACGCCTGATTGTTCCGGCTGTAGACGTTTCCCTCCGTACCATGCGCCAGGAATCGATCTTTTCGCTCGAGGTTCTCAACGCCATCGCCCTTGCGTTGATAAGCTCCATCAAACAAGTCACGTCCGTGGAGGCGATACCGGCTATGGGTGGCCGTCGACCTCTTTTCCATACCAGGGCGAACAGCATCGATACGGATCGTGCCGAGGTCCCGCGGCGACGCCGTGGACTTCGCCTTGGGGGCTGGGAGCTTCGTCGGCGTTTCCGCCCGGACAGGTGCTGGAGCTTGCCGTGTCGACAAGCCCGCGGAGATCGCTCCACCTGAATTCGATACCGCATCGTTTATCGACTGAACATCGCCACCCCCCGCCGGATACGGGATTGGATTCGTGGGGCTGGAGGACGTCGCAGCGCGCCTTGCCGGTGTCGCCTCAGGAAGCTTGCCGAAGGTGAGAGTTCCCTTGCGGGTGCGGATCAACTGTCGCACCGGCAGTGTGCTGCCTTCGCGTCTGTTTAATGTTGACGCATCGTCCGCGGTCGGCTCGGAACGAGTGCGGCCCGCGCCCCGCGAGGTGATCTCCGAAGGCCGGTAGAAGTGAAATTTCCCGATGATCTTGGTCATAGCGCGGGTTTGGAGTCGATAACCTCTCGACGTATCGACATCATTCAGATGGACGTATGGTCGACCTTCGCCGAGGCGAAGCGACCACGAGGCTGGCGAAGTCGCCGTTCCGGGCTGCGTCCTGATCGTCCGCACTGGCGCAGCCAGTCGACATCTCGTCGACGTCTGACCCGCGAGGCTGCCCGCAACGGTGCTCGTCGGACTATTTCGGCGTGGGAGCACGTCGATGCGAAGCGCCGAGGGCTTTGGGGGCGGTGAGAAGGCTCGGCGTGTGCTAGTGTCAGCCGGCGCGCCTTCTGCAGCTCAACCGGCGGCGGATTCGGGTTCGCCCGCCCCGGGCAAGACGTTGCATGACTCGCGGGAGTTGTCCGGGCGCGTGCCGTCGCGGGTCTACGCCATGGCCCGCTACGGGCACACTCTGCGATATCAACCCCAATCGGAAGAAAGGGATTGTTGCGATGAGCACCACAGATCTCGGCGCCGAGGCAGCCCGCATCCTCGCGGCCCATGCCCGCCGCGCCACGCTGACGCCCATCACAGACCGCGCGGACTTGACCTTGGGCGAGGCTTACGCCATTCAGTCACTCTTGACGCAGGCTCGCGTCGACCGAGGCGAACGCGTGATAGGTTGGAAGCTCGGCTACACATCGCTCGTGATGCGCCAACAGATGGGGATCAACTCGCCCAACTTCGGCCCCCTGACCGATGCCATGCTGCTGACCCACGGCAGCGCGTTGCGGGAACCCTCACGCAACCGCGCGTGGAGCCGGAGGTGGGACTGCGCTTTTTGCACGACGTCCCTACGGACGCTGACCGTGCCGCGGTCCTGGCCTGCGTGGACTCGGCGCATGCTTGTCTTGAGGTCGTGGATTCGGTGTGGGCCGACTACCGATTCAAGCTCGAGGACAACACTGCCGACGGTTCCTCAGCGGCCGGTGTCGTGCTGGGACCGCCAATGCCACTGGGCTCGATCGAAACAGTCGAGGTGTCATTGTGGGTAGATGGCGTCTCAGCGGGACGCGGCCTGGGCAGTGACGCCAGCGGCCACCCCGCCGATGGCGTGGTCTGGCTGGTGGCCCAATTGGCGACACGCGGCATTCGGCTGCGCGCCGGGGATGTCGTGATCACGGGCGGCCTTACGCGCGCAGCACCGCTGAGTCCCGGCACAACAATTGAGGCGCGCTTTTCTCCAGGCGATTTCAGGGTCGCAATTCGCAGGCTTTGAGCGCGAACTGTCCGCGATTGCGAAGCCCCAAGTCCATCGTGCCGCCCCGGTTTCGCGCAATTGGCCAAAGGAGACCGCAGGAGAGGATTGCGCAAACCAATCTGCTAGGGCATCAATTCCGCAATGGTGGCATACCGCCGCATTGTCGGAACCATCTGTTGCCGACGGCCGGCGACACGCCAGCGATTGCGGCCGCGTCCTCGCTGGAGTGCCCCTCGGAGATCGCCTTCCAGAACGGCCACCGCTCTGCTCGATGCAATACTGGCGGTCTCCCCGGCGAGCGGACCTTCGCGCGCAGCGATCGATCCGACTTCAACTTCTTGGAGCTCATCAACACCTCCGATCAAGACGTGTTGCGACGACGGCTTGAATTCACCCTGCGAGCCGCGGTCGCTGTGGTGCACCAGGTCGCCGTCACGCTCGGCGCCGCCGCGCGTACAGCGCCTGCTCCAGCGCATCGAGCACGAAGTCGGTCTGCATCGAACTGCTGACCCGCCAGCCGACGATGCGGCGCGCGAAGACGTCGATGACGAAGGCGACGTAGACGAAGCCCTGCCAGGTCGAGACGTAGGTGAAGTCCGCCACCCACAGCTGGTTCGGCCGCTGCGGCCTTGAACTGCCGGTTGACCCGGTCCAGCGGGCACGCCGCCTTGGCGTCGGGCACGGTGGTGCGCACCCCCTTGCCGCGGCGCGCGCCCTGCAGCCCGCGCAGCCGCATCAGCCGCTCGACGGTGCAGCGCGCCACGGCCGTGCCTTCGCGCCTGAGCTGGCGCCAGACCTTGTCGGCGCCATAGACCCGCAGGTTCTGGTCGTACACGCGCTGCACCTGCGGCAGCAAGCTCGCATCGCGCTGGGCTCGCGCGGGCAGCAGCGCCGGGTCGCGCTGGCGCGCCGCGTGGCGCCGGTACGCCGACGGGGCGACCTGCAGCGCGCTGCAGATCGGCTCGACCCCGCAACGAGCGCGGTGCTCGTCGATGAAGGCGTTCACTTCTTGTGATGGCGGTCGAGCTCCGCCTGGGCGAAATACGCGCTGGCCAACTTCAGGATCTCGTTGGTCTTGCGCAGTTCGCGAACCTCGCGCTCGAGTTCCTTGATGCGCTGCTGCTCGGCCGTGGTCGGGCCTGGCCGCACGCCGCTGTCGCGCTCGCCCTGGCGCACCCACTTGCGCAGCGTCTCGGCCGTGCAGCCGATCTTGCCGGCGATCGACTCGATCGCCGCCCACTGCGACGGGTACTGGTCCTTGGCGTCGAAGACCATGCGCACCGCACGCTCCTGGACCTCGGGGGAAAACTTCGGGGACTTCCTCATGTTGGCTCCATTCTCAATCGAAGGAGCCTCCTCAAAATCCGGGGCGGTTCAGGTGGGGCGA
>CAVVXV010000009.1:0-142237 GCA_963752295.1 uncultured beta proteobacterium
CAGCGCGGCGACCGCGGCGAGCTGCGCGCCGGCACTGTCTCCGGCCAGGCCGATGCGCGCGGGGTCGGCGCCCAGCTCCTGCGCGTGGGCCATGACCCAGCGCAGTGCGCATGCGGCGTCACCAGCGGCGGCGGGGAACGGATGTTCGGGGGCGAGGCGGTAGTCCACTGCAACCACCACGGCTGCCGCTTCGTGGCAAAGAGTGCGGCAGACCTTGTCGTGGGTTTCGAGGTCGCCGATCACGAAGCCTCCGCCGTGCAAATAAAGCAGCACAGGCGGGGGCGCATCCAGCGCCGGTGCGGGCACCGCTGAAAGCACGGGCGAATAGATGCGCAGCGCCAGCGGCCCGGCCGGGCCATCGATGACGCGGTCGTTCGCGGCCGCGATCGTCGGAGCGGGCAGGCCCAGGCCGGCTGCGATGTCGCGGTAGATCTGGCGCGCTACCGTCGGCGGCAGCGACTCCAGCGGTGGGTTGCCTTGCGCTGCAGCCTCGGCCAGAAAGCCGGCCAACGCCGGGTCCATGGGCGCTGTCTGGAGCGGCGCCGTCGTAGATGTATGGTTCATTGCGTCTCCACGGGGTCTCGAGGGACTGCCTCGGATCAGATGTAGGTCGAGGCCAGCCCGCCATCGACCGGCAGGTTGATGCCGCTGACCCAGCGCGCGGCGTCGCCGCACAGGAACGCCACCACCGGCGCCACCTCGTCGGGCAGGGCCGGGCGCTTCATGCGGTGCGCGTCCTTCTGCACGCGTTCCTCGCCCAGCATGGCGACGAAGTCGCCGAGGATCGGCGTGAACACCGGCCCCGGAGCGACGCAGTTCATGCGCACGCCGCGGGTGAGGAAGATCTTCTGCGACTGCGTCAGCGTCCAGACGATCAGCGCCTCCTTGAAATACTGGTAGCAGCTCTCCTGCGGCACCGGATGCCTGGCCAGCCAGGCCAGGCCGGCTTCGAAGCTCGGCGTCTCGCCGAGCGCGCGGTGCAGTTCCAGTCGTGCCGGCCATTCCGCGCCGAGAATCGAGCTGATGTTGACAATGCTCGCGCCTTCGGCCATGCGCTCCAGCAGGCGCAGGCTCAGGTGGCGCAGCCCGAGGTAGTTGACGCGCGCCACCGCGCTCGCCGCTGCGGTGCCCGGCACGCCGGCGATGTTGGCCAGCGCGTCGATCCTGGCCGGCAACTGCTTGACGGCGTCGTCGATCGCGGCCTGTTCGGACAGGTCCGCCTTGACGAAGCCGTCGAGCGTCAACATCGGCTCATTGCGATCGACGCCGATCACGCGCGCGCCCTGGAAGCGCAACAGGCGCACGGTCTCGGCGCCGATGCCCGAACTGCAGCCGGTGACGACGATGGTCTTGCCTTGCACGGAAGTCATGGAAATGGTTTCCTTTCGAGGGTGGGAACGAGGGGGGAAGATGGTGTGGCCGCGGCCGGTGGCCGCGCGCCGGTGGCCACGAGCTGCCAGCCGAAACGATCCTGGGCCAGGCCCCACAGGCCGCGCGGCAGGTACAGCGCGCAGGCCACGGCCACGGCGCCGAGCCCAGCGAGGTACCAGGCGCCGAATTCGCCGAGCCACTCCTGCAGCGCGAACAGCAGCAGCGCGCCGACGAACGGGCCTTCGAAGCTGCGCAGCCCACCCACCAGCACCATGAACAGCATCAGCACCGACCACTGCACGCCGAAGTTCGTGCGCGGCAGGAAGGTGATCGCGCTGGCCAGCCACACCACGCCGGCCAGGGCGGCGCCGAAGGCGGCGAGCACGTAGATCGCCTGGCGCGTGCGCAGCACGTTGACGCCGAGCGACGCGGCGGCTTCGTCGTCGTCGCCGATGGCGCGTGCCGCGGCGCCCACCGGGCTGCGCAGCAGCCACCATAGCGCGCCGGTCGTCGCCGCGAGCGCGCCGAGCGCACTGGCGTAGGCGAGGTTGCGGCGCAGTTCGGGCTCCACCGCGTTGAGCGCGATCAGCGAGGTGCCGGTCTCGCCCTGCACGAAGGGGTCGAGCATGACCAGGATGCGGATGACTTCGGCGACCACCCAGGTGGCGATCGCGAACTCGCCGTCCTTCAGCCGCAGCACGAAGAACGACAGGCCCCACGCGACGAGCGCCGCGCCGGCCGCGCCGGCGATCAGCGCCGGATAGGCGGCGAGCCCGCCATCGACCAGGCGCAGCGCGAAGTAGCCGCCGAGGCCGAAGAAGGCCTGCTGCCCCACCGACACCAGGCCCGCGTAGCCCGCCATGAGGTTCCAGGTCACCGCGAGCAGCAGATAGACGAGCAGCGTCGTGGCCTTGTCCACCGCCGACGCGCCGGCGACGAAAGGCAGCAGCGTGAAGCCCACGAGCACTAGCGCGGCAATCCATGCGCTGCGGTGATCGACTGCACTCATGCAAGCCTCCTGCGCGACGGCCAGGCCGGCAGCCCGAGAGCACTCCGGTGCTGGCGCCACAGCCGCACGCCCAGCACGGCCAGGAACAGCAGATGCCCCGCAAGCTGAAAGCCCTGCGGCGAGACGAGCGCGCCCAGGCTCTGGGCGACGCCGAGCGCGATGCCGCCGGCGAGCGTGCCCCACAGCGAACCGATGCCGCCGATCACGACCGCCTCGAAGGCCTGGATCAGCAGCAGCGGCCCGCTGTAAGGCTCCACGGTGGCGCGCATCGCGAGCAGCGCGCCGGCCAGCGCCGCGAGCGCGATGGCGATTGCCGCTGCCGCGCGGTGCACGCGGCGCGCATCAACGCCGCTCAACGCGGCGGCTTCCGAATCGCTCGCCGCCGCGCGGATCGCGCGGCCCAGCGGCATGAAGCTGAGCAGCGCCTGCAGCGCGGCGAGCACCGCCACCGCGATGCCGAGCGTGAGCACGGGCAGCTGGCCGACGACGATGTCGCCCGGCAGCGTCCAGCTCGCCCAGGCGAACTCGCCGAGCGCATTGCCGAGCGAGCGCGGCTGCGAACCGACAACGCCGAACAGGCCGTTCTGGATCACCGCGCCGAGGCCGAAGCTGACCAGCAGCGGCAGCAGGATGCCGGCGCGCAGCGTACGCGCGAACAGCGTGTGCTGCAGCGCCATGCCGAGCAGCGCCATCGCCGGCAGCACCACGAGCAGCGCGAGCCAGGGCGACCAGCCGAGGTGCTGGTTGAGCAGCAGCACGCCGTAGGCGCCGAGGATGGCGAGGTCGCCGTGCGCCAGGTTGATGATGCGCATCACGCCGAACATCAGCGACAGCCCGGCGGCGAGGATCGCGTAGTGCCCGCCGAGCAGCACGCCCTGGATGAGTGCTTCAATCATGCGGCGTGCTCCATGCCGACCGTTTCCATGCCGAAGTAGGCTTCGGTGACCGCCTCGCGCGTGAGCGCGCCGGCCGCGCCTTCGAGCACGACGTGGCCTTCGCGCAGGCACAGCACGCGGTCGGCGAAGGCCAGCGCGCGCGTCAGATCCTGCTCGACGATCAGCATCGCGGTGCGGCGCTCCCGGCGCAGTGATGCGAGCGTGTCGTACAGCGACTCCACCGCGAGCGGCGACAAGCCGAGCGACACCTCGTCGAGCAGCAGCACCTCCGGGTTGGCGACGAGCGCGCGGCCGATCGCCGCGGCCTGGCGCTGCCCGCCCGAGAGCGCCGCGGCCGGGCGATCGAGCAGCGGCACCAGCGCCGGCAAGGCGGCGCTGACGCCGTCCAGCGTCCAGCGCCCGCGGCGGCCGTGTTCGGCGGCCACGCGCAGGTTCTCGCGCACCGTCATCTCGCCCCACAGGCGCCGGCCTTCGGGCACCAGCGCCAAGCCACGGCGCAGGCGCCGGTGCGCCGGCCAGGCGGTCACGTCGTCGCCGTCGAAGACGATGCGGCCGGCCGCGGCCGGATGCACACCGGCAAGGCAGCGCAGCAGCGTCGTCTTGCCCGCTCCGTTGGCGCCGATCAGGGCGACGACCTCGCCGCGGCCGATGCGCAGGGTCGTGCCGCGCACCGCGACGAGCTGGCCGTGCACCGCCTGCAAGCCCCGCACGTCGAGCAGCGGCGCGTTCATCGAGACCCCCGCGCTCGCGTCGCTCGCTGCCGCCCGACGGGGCGCGAAGCGGGCTCGAAGCGGCTGCGCGCCGGGTTCATGCCGGCACCCCGCCGAGGTAGGCCTGCACCACCACCGGATCGGCCATCACCGCCTGCGGCTCGCCCTGCGCGAGCACCGTGCCGGCGTCGAGGCAGACGAGCCGGTCGATCACCGACAGCAGCGCATGCAGCACATGCTCGATCCACACCAGCGTCAGGCCGTCGGCGCGCAGCGACTCGATCAGCGCGACGAGCTGGCGCAGCTCGGCCTCGGTGAGCCCGCCGCCGATCTCGTCGAGCAGCAGCACGCGCGGGCGCGTCGCCAGCGCACGCGCCAGTTCGAGCCGCTTGCGGTCGAGCAGGCCGAGCGCGGCGGCGCTGCGCTCGGCGAGTGACGCCAGGCCGGTGCGGCGCAGTGCGGCGAGCGCGGCCTCGGTGGCTTCGTCGCCGCGCAGGCCGGCGCCATGCTGCGCGCCGACGAGCACGTTCTCGTACACCGTCATGCCGAGAAAGGGGCGCGGCACCTGGTGTGTGCGCGCAATGCCGGCACGACAGCGGCGCGCGGCGCTCCAGCCGTCGATCGGCACGCCATCGAAGGCCACCGCACCGGCGCTCGCCGGCACCGTGCCGGCGAAGACGCCGAACAGCGTCGTCTTGCCGGCGCCGTTGGGTCCGACCACGCCGAGCGCCTCGCCGCGGCGCACGTCGAGGTCCACGCCGCGCAACACCTCGAGGCTGCCGAAGCGCTTGACCACGCCGTGCCCGCGCAATAGTACGGGTGCCGATGCCGCCGTCACCGTCAGGCCTGCAGCGCGTAGGGCGTCATCTGCATCGACACCGGCACGCGCGGGTTGTCGGCGTTGGAGACGATCATCGGCTCGAAGCGGTTCTTCGCGCCCGCTGGCGACGGCATCCATTGCACGCCGACCAGGCCGGTCGTCGTGCAGTTGGGCACCGGGCCGGCAGTGAAGTCCACCATGCCGACGGCTGTCTCGGTCTTCAGCGTCGCGAGCGACTTGGCGAGCGCGGCCTTGTCCTTCGGGTCGGGGCAGGCGCGCAGCGCAGCCATACCGGCGTCGAACAGCGACGCGGTGGCGCCGATCTGCTGCGTCCAGCCCTTGTTGCGGGCCTTCTCCCAGCCGTCGGCGAGTTGCTTGCCGTCCTGCCCGGTGGCCGGGCTCTTGAACGGAAACGCGGGGTGCCAGTACGCGCCGGCAGCCAGCCCGCGCGCGAGCGGGCCGAGGGCGTCCATCTCGGCCGAGAACAGCCCGGCCTTGGCGAGCTGCACGATCTTGAGCTGTCGGGCCAGGCCGCGCTGCGCCGCCTGGCGCCAGAACACCGCGAAGTCGGGCGGGAACGGGAAGGTGTTGAAGATCTCGACGCCTTCGCCGCGGAACTTCTGGATCTGCGCCGAGAAGTCGGCGATGCCGTTCTGGTAGGGCCCGGCGTCGACCACGGTGAAGCCGGCCTTCTGCAGCGCCGGGATCAACAGGCCGCGGATCGCGTTGCCGTCCGCATCGGCGGGCAGCAGCATGCCGACCCGCTTGTTCGTCGGCAGCTTGCTCCACTGGTCGGCATACAGCGTGGCGAAGTTGCCGACACCGAAGCAGAAGTGGTAGGTCCACTTGAACGGCGACGGCTCGCCCGGCTTGGCACCGCGGCCGAAGTAGAAAGACTCCCACGGCGCGGTGGTCGACAGCGCCGGCACGCCGGCGGCCTCGCAGGCATCGGCGACCGGATTGACCGTCTCCGGCGTCGAGGTCGACAGCACGAGATCGACCTTGTCCGCGTTGATCAACTCCTTGGCCACGCTCGCCGCGCGCACCGGGTTGCTCTGCGTGTCCTTGTTGACGAACTCGAGCTTGTAGCGCTTGCCGCCGGCCTCGATGGTGCCGCCGCCGGCGCGCTGCACCAGCTCCATCACGTAGCCGTCGGCCTCGCCGAAGATGCCCAGCGGCCCCGACTGGGGGCTGACGAAGCCGACGCGCAGCGTGTCGTCGGCGCGCGCGATCGCCGGGAAGCCAGCGAGGGCCGCGATGCCGAGGCCGCCCTGGAGCACGCGGCGCCGCGTGGTGGTGGTGCGTTGATCGTCGTGCATGGTGTGTCTCCTCCTGTGGAATACCTCAGTACGGGAATGCGGGCACGGTGTCCTTGACCGTCACCCATTGCCAGCGCGTGTACTCGTCGATGTCGGCCGGCCCGCCGACGGCACTACCGTTGCCGCCAAGGCCGGGGCCGCCGAAGGGGTTGGTGCACTCGTCGTTGACCGTCTGGTCGTTGATGTGGACCATGCCGGCGTTCAGACGGCGCCCGATTGCCATCGCACGCGCCAGGTCGCGGCCGATCACCGCGCCGGCCAGGCCGCCTTGGCCGTGGTTCGCGAGCTCGACGGCTTCGTCGTCGGTGCGGAAGGTGACGAGGTTGATCAGCGGACCGAACGGCTCCTCGTCGAACGCGCGCATGCCGGGCCTGACGCCGGACAGCACGGTCGGCTGGTAGCACAGCCCTTCGTGCGTGCCGCCGGCCTCGAGCTTCGCGCCCTGGCGCACCGTCTCCTGCACGATGGCGTCGAAGCGCTGCAACTGCTTCGCGTCGATCAACGGGCCGAGCGCGACCTGGCCGCTCGCGCCGTCGCCCACCGGCAGGTGCGTGGCCTTCGCGACGAGCCGCTCGCGGATCGCGCCGGCGATCGCCTCGTGCACCAGCACGCGATTGCTCGCCATGCAGATCTGGCCCTGGTGGAACCAGGCGCCGAAGGCGATCGCGCCCGCTGCGGCGTCGGGGTCGGCATCGTCGAGCACGATCAGGTTGTTGGCGCCGCCGAGTTCGAGCGACACCTTCTTCAGGTGCCGGCCGGCCAGTTCGCCGATGCGCCGGCCAACGCCGGGCGATCCGGTGAAGGCGATCATCGGCACGCGCGCGTCGGTGACCAGGGCTTCGCCGGCTTCGGCGTCGCCCGTCAGTACCTGCAGCACGCCGGCGGGCAGGCCGGCTTGCGCGAAAGCCTCGGCCAGGATCACTCCGCCGGCGATCGGCGTGCGCGGATCGGGCTTGAGCACCACGGCGTTGCCGAGCGCAAGCGCCGGCGCGACCGCGCGGATGCCGAGGATGAGCGGAAAGTTGAACGGCGAGATCACGCCCACCACGCCGTGCGGCACGCGCGTGGCCAGCGACAGGCGGCCCGGCGTGCTCGGCAGCACCTGGCCTTGCGCCTGCATCGGCAGCGCAGCGGCGATCTGGCAGATGACGATCGCTTCCTTCATCTCGTGCTGCCCCTTGGGCACGATGCCGCCGGTCTCGCGGGCGATGGCGAGCGCGCCTTCTTCGAAGTGCTGCTGCAGCACCTGCGCGGTACGCAGCAGGACGGCCGCCCGGTCGCGCGGCGAGGTCGCGGCCCAGGCCGCCTGCGCCGCCTGCGCGCGACCGATCGCTGAGTGCATCTCGCCGGCACTGGCGATCGCCACGTCGGTCCAGGCTTGACCGGTGGCGGGCTCGGCGACGGCGCGCTGCGCGGCGGCGGGCTGCCACTGGCCGTCGAGGAAGAGCTTGCCGCGCTGGCGGGTGGCGTCGATCAGGGTCGGCAGGTCGGCGGGTTTCATGCGGGCGGTCTCCTGAAGCTGCAACACAGCCCGCATGTCGCAACCACTGCGCCCGGTTGCGCGCAGGCCTGCGCCCAAGCCTCGATCGGCGAGACTTCCACCGAGGAGGAACTACGGAGTTTCCCTAGGGCTCGCCGAGGGGGCTTGGGTGCGTCGTCACTTGGTGTTAACCCTAGCGGGGACTTGATCAAATCGTGAATTGCCTGAGACACTCAGGCCTCGCTGCTTTCGAATTTGCGTATGCTCCCGTTCCCCGATCGGATCTCGCTGGCCGAAGCGTCGCGTCGCACCGGCGCGCTGATGCACCGCGGCGACGTGCCGCCGTCAGGGGGGCCGGAGCTGTCGGACCTCACCGAATGCTTGTTCTTCGCGCCGGGCGACGGCCGCATCTGGCTCAACGACCAGCGCATGGTGCTGATGCACACGTCGTCGATCGGGACGCTGCGCCGCGAGCTGATCGAGACGCTCGGCCTTGACCGGGCGCGCGGCCTGCTGACGCGCACCGGCTACGAATCGGGCGCGCGCGATGCGCGCCTGGTGCGCGAGCGCTTTCCCGACGCCGAGCTGGTGCCCACCTTCATGGCCGGCACGCGGCTGCATGCGCTCGAAGGCGTGGTCAAGGTGACGCCGGTTGAGTTCGAGATCGATCCCGAGCGCGGCCACTACCACGGCGAATTCCTCTGGCATCACTCGACCGAGGACGACGAGCACATCGCCGCCTACGGCATCGGCACCGAGCCGGCCTGCTGGATGCAGCTCGGCTACGCCACCGGCTACGTGACCGGGCTGATGGGCCACTTGGTCGTGTTCCGCGAGGTCGAGTGCCGCTCGATGGGCAGCGCCCAATGCCGCGTCATCGGCAAGGTAGCCGAGGCCTGGGGCGACGTGGCCGAAGACCTGCGCCACCTGAACGCGCAGGACTTCCTCGCCACGCGCAGCCACGGCAGCGCGCCGCAGGCCGTGCTCGGCGGCGCCGCGCTGAGCGAAGGCCTGGCCGAGGGCATGGTCGGCGTGTCGTCGGCCTTCAAGGCGGCCTGCCACATGCTCAGCCGCGTGGCGCCGACCAAGGCCTCGGTGCTGTTCACCGGCGAGTCCGGCGTCGGCAAGGAGATTTTCGCCAGCATGCTGCACCGCATCAGCCCGCGGCGCGACAGGCCCTTCGTCGCCATCAACTGCGCCGCGATTCCCGAGACGCTGGTCGAATCGGAGCTGTTCGGCGTCGAGCGCGGCGCGTTCACCGGCGCCACCGCCTCGCGCCCGGGGCGCTTCGAGCGCGCCGACGGCGGCACGCTGTTCCTCGACGAGATCGGCACACTCAGCCTGCCGAGCCAGGGCAAGCTGCTGCGCGCCTTGCAGCAGAGCCAGATCGAACGCGTCGGCAGTTCGCGCACGATCGCGGTCGACGTGCGCGTGGTCGCGGCGACCAATGTCGATCTACGCGCGGAGGTCCAGGCGGGGCGCTTTCGCGAGGACCTGTTCTACCGCCTCGACGTGTACCCGATCCACCTGCCGCCGCTGCGCGAGCGGCGCGAGGACGTGCCGCTGCTGCTGTCGCACTTCCTGCACCTGTATGGCCGGCAACACGGCCGGCGCCTGCTCGGCTACGCGCCGCGCGCCGTGCGCGCGCTGATGGGCTATGCCTTCCCGGGCAACATCCGCGAATTGCAGAACATGGTCGAGCGCGGCGTGATCAGTGCCGACGAGGGCGGCGTGATCGACCTGCCGCACATGCTGCGCAAGGAGCAGCTCGGCGACGAAGGGCTGCTGCGGCTCGGCGCTGCCGGCGCTCTCGCGAGCGGTGAATCGGACGCGCCGCCGGCGGCCGCGCCGAGCCTGTTCGAGCGCCTGGCCGATCCGGCCGGCGCCGTGTCGCTGGGGGCCATCGAACGGCAACTGGTGCAGGAGGCCGTGCAGCGGTGTGGCGGCAATCTCGCCGCGGCCGCGCGCTCGCTTGGGATCAGCCGGGCACAGCTCGCGTATCGGCTGCAGAAGGGCTGAAGCCGGGGCGGGCCAATGCGGCGGCGCGCCAACAGCGCGCCGTGGCGGATCGTCAGTGGGAGGCGACTGTTCTGGGCGCGGTCAACGAGATCGGCATGTCCAGCCAGGTGGCGAGGGCAGGCCACGGCCTCGACCGCGAGGCGCATCTAGAACGGCGCCCCGACGACGCGAAGCGTCAACTGGCGCAGGCAATGCCGGCGGTGGTGGCCGCCCTCCGAATCGTGCCCTTCGTATGCGCCAGCCCACTGCTGCGTCCTTTTCTGATGAGCGATCGCACCCATAGGTGAAGTGCGCGTGCGCGGCAAGTTGCTGGGCTGCCGGCGCGTGGTCCGGGCCAGCACCGCGACGGAGTCGGGATTTGTCTCCCGGATCACCTTGAGCAGAGCCCGGTTCTGATCGCTCAACACTTCGGCCACGGATCTCATCGAAGTGAATCAGATCTTGGGCTCGCCGGGCTTCGGCTTGTATTTGCCCTTGGCGATGGCGATCAACCGCTTGCGAATCTGGTCTTGCGGCATCACGCCAATGACGATTGCCTTCATTCCTGTGCCTCCCGGATGACGCGGTCAACTTCTGCAAAAAGTCCTCCAGCAAGAGTTGCGCAGATTCGTGAGGCTGTACCGGATGCCGTGCGGCGCGTTCGCCGAGGCCTCCCAGCACTACCGACCCTCGATTCACTGTCGCGAGCCGCCGTGCAGGGTGTGGGGCATGACGACTTGGAGGGCGTGGCAAGTAACTCGGGGATTCCTTGGTTGCTCCATCAAAAGACTTCGAACAAACCCGCGGCCCCCATTCCTCCAGCTATGCACATGGTCACGACGGCGTAACGAATGCCTCGGCGCCTGCCTTCCAGAAGCACATGCCCGGCAAGGCGCGCCCCGGTCATGCCGAACGGATGTCCGACCGCAATGCTGCCACCATTGACGTTCAGGATGTCGTTCGGAATGCCCAGACGATCTCGACAGTAGACTGCCTGTGATGCGAATGCCTCGTTGAGTTCCCACAGGCCGATGTCGTCCATGGAAAGGCCGTGGCGCTTGAGCAGCTTCGGCACCGCGAACACAGGCCCGATGCCCATCTCGTCCGGTTCGCAGCCGACCACCGCGAAACCCCGGAAGGCTCCGAGCGCCTGAAGGTTCGCCCGTTGCGCCTCGCGCGCTTCCATCAACACGCATGCAGCCGCGCCGTCCGAGAGTTGCGATGCATTGCCTGCCGTGATGAACTTGCCCGGACCTTTCACGGGTTCCAGTCTGGCCAAGGCCTCGTAGGTGGTGCCCGGACGATTGCAGCTATCGCGGTCCACCTTCACATCGCGCAGCGATACCTCTCCTGTGACCTTGTCGGTCACGGCCATGGTCGTGGTCACTGAAATGATTTCCGAAGCGAATCTGCCCGCGGCCTGCGCATACTGCGTGCGTTGCTGACTCTGTTGCGCGAATCGATCCTGCGCCTCGCGGCTCACGCCATAGCGTTGCGCGACGATGTCAGCCGTGTCGATCATGGCCATGTAGAGCGAGGGCTTGTGCTCCTCGACCCAAGGGTCAGCACCACCGTCCACACCTTTGGCGGGGGTCTTGAGTCCGGAGATGCTTTCGACACCTCCGGCGACGATCGCCGGTGCGCCATCCATCATGATGCGGCCTGCGGCCTCGGAGATTGCCTGCAAGCCGGACGCGCAAAATCGGCTCACGGTCGTGCCGGCCACCTCGATGGGCAGGCCGGCGCGAATCGCAGTCTGCCGCCCGATATTGCGAGCCATCCTGCCTTCCGGATTCCCGCAGCCGATGACCACATCGTCGATCAGCGCGGGGTCGATGCCTGAGCGTTCGACGGCAGCACGCACGGCGTAAGCGGCGAGCGTGGCGCCGGGCGTGATGTTGAATTCGCCGCGATGGGCTTTGGTCAGCGGCGTGCGGGCAGTAGAGACGAAGACGGCTTCACGCATGGGGAGTCTCGGATTTCAGAGATCCGAATCCTGCTGCAGGCGATGTCAATTTGAAGCGGGGCAGTGCGAAATTGCTTTCCCGCTCAATGGCCAGTGTCACTCTGGCATCGCCCTGCAGGGCGTCGCATGGCCCCACGATGTTGGTCAGCATCCGCGGTCCTTCGTCGAGCTGGACCAAGGCCACCTTGTACGGCAGCCTGTCCTTGAAGGCCGGGTGATAGGCGGTGTGATACGTGACCCAGCTCACCAGTGTGCCGGTCCCGCGGGCCCGCACCCACGACGCATCAGAACTCAGGCATACCGGACAGTGGCGTCTCGGCGGCAGCCATGAATGGCCGCAAGTGCAGCGCTGGAAAGCGAGGTAGCCTTCTTCCAGGGCCTGCCAATACGGTCGATTGATGTCAGTCAGTTCCGGCGTTGGAAAGTCCATGGTCAGTTTCCGAGAAGCAGGGTGGCATGCGTGTGCATCGTGCCGCCCTGATTGCTTACCAGGCACACCTTGGCGCCCGGCACTTGCAGCCGCGCGCAGCCGCGCATCTGGCGCACGCCTTCGATGATCAATTGCATGCCCGGCATGCCGGTCTCCGACAACAGGCCTCCACTCGTGTTGAGCGGAAGTCGGCCACCGAATTCGATCGCGCCGTCGGCAACAAACGCACCGGCTTCCCCCTTTCGGCAGAAGCCGTAGTCTTCCAGTGTCATGAGCACGGTCACGGTGAAGCAGTCGTACAGTTGTGCGACGTCCACGTCCGTCGGCTTCAGGCCCGCCATCGTGAAGGCGGTATGTGCCGCACGTGCTGCCTCGGTGGAGGTCAGGGTTGCACGCTGCGGCAGCTCGAACGACGTCTGCCCGTGCCCGAAGCCGAGAACGGGTACGGGCTGCGCCACTCCCAGCTCGCGAGCCCGCCTGGCGCTCATCACGACCAGCGCCGCGCCGCCATCGGACACGAGCGCGCAGTCGTCCTTGCGCAGTGGATCCACGACCCATGGTGAAGCCATGTACTGTTGAAAGTCCAGCGGCGAGCGCAATTGCGCATTCGGATTGCCGGCACCGTGCTTTCGGCAGGCGATCGCGACAGCGGCGAAGTCCTCCTCGCGCGTGCCGTACTCGATCATGTGCCGGCGCTGAATCATCGCGTATCCCGCGGCAGTGGAGAACCATCCGAAGACCGCATCGTCACCTCGAGGCCGGCCATAGACGGCGCGATTTCCGGTACGCGGATTGTCGGCGTAGCACACGAGCGCGACATCGCACTGGCCGGCCTCGATGGCCATGATGGCAAAGGACAGCAATGTGATATTGGCCGCGCCGCCCTGGTCCCAGGCGCCGCCCATGCGCGGCGTGATGCCAAGTGCTTCGGCAACCTTCTGGCCGTACATGAATTGATGGGCCGAGGTGGGCACCTTCACGAAGACACCATCGACCACCGATTTGTCGACGCCCGCATCGGCCAGTGCGCGGCGACATGCCTCCACGTTCAGCGAGAGAGTGTCGCTTCCGGGCAGCTTTCCGAATGCCGTGTGCCCGATGCCGGCAATCACATGACGTCCACTGAGGCTCATTTCAGTGCTTCATTGCGCTTTGCGCCACTCGCGACGCATGAAACACCCGTTCGCCCTGAGCAGGGGACTGAGCTTGTCGAAGGCCCCGTGTCGAAGGGTCCACCGCATGATGCTCACAGGGGGCTTCGACAGGCTCAGCCCGAATGGGCTGGGGTGGCTCAGCCCGAACGGGGTGGGGTGGCTGAGCCCGAACGGGTCGCGGTCGCAGTGCTCAAGTTTCATCCTAGTGTCCGGTGAAGCGCGGCGGGCGCCTTTCGGCAAACGCCTGTCGGCCTTCTGCAGCGTCTTCCGTGTGCTGCAGGATGTGATTGACAAACTGCTCGAAGCGCAACCCGGCAGCCAATCCCTGGTCCCGCCCGCGCAGCGCGAGTTCCTTGGCCGCCTGCACCGCCAGGGGCGCGTTCGCCGCGATTCGGCGCGCAAATTCCAGTGCGGTGGGCATGAGCTGCTCGGCCGGCACGACGCGGTTCACGAGGCCCCAGCGTGCCGCCGCCGAAGCGTCTATCGCATCACCTGTGAGCAGCAGCTCCATGGCAATGGCGTGCGGCATCTGGGCCGGGAGCCGTTGCGTGCCGCCATTGGCGGCGATGATGCCGCGCTTGACCTCGCTCAGACCGAACGTGGCGTAGTCGACGCTGATGCGAATGTCGGTCGCCAGCATGAGCGTCATGCCTCCGGCCAGACAATGCCCGTTGATCGCCGCGATGACCGGCTTCCATATCTCCAGGCCCCGATTGAGCAGCATGCCCCTTTGCGTCTGCCACGTCTGCGACAACGGCGCTTTGCGGCCGATCCAGGACTTCAGATCTGCGCCGGCGCTGAATACCTTGTCGCCCGCGCCGGTGACGACTGCAACGCGGACCGCGTCGTCGTCGCGCACGCGTATCCATGCTTCGGAGAGCGCCTGGTAATGCTCGGCATCGAGTGCGTTGCGTTTCTCCGGCCGATTCAGGGTGATGACGGCGATGCCGTCGTCATGGACGTCGAGGTCGATGGACATGGTCGAGCGTCTCCGCGTGGTCAGCGTCCCGTGCCGAGAAGTTGGCGAGCCAGCACCATGCGGTGGACCTCGGACGGGCCCTCGCCGATGCGCTTGATGCGCAACTCACGATACCAACGCTCCAGGGGCAGTTCCCTCGATACGCCGAGTGCGCCGAGGATCTGAATGCAGCGGTCCACGACGCGCCCGGCGGTCTCGGTCGCGACCACCTTCGCGATCGACGAGGCTACCTTCAGATCGCCGCGGCCCAGATCAGCTTGCCAGGCTGCCTGGTAGGTCAGCAGTCGCGCGGCGCGCAGTTCCATCTCGCTGTCGGCCACCATCCATTGCACGGCCTGCTTGTCCGCCAGCTTGGTTCGGAAGGTCTCCCGCTGCTTGGCCCAGTCGATAGCGATCTGCAATGCGGACTGAGCGATGCCGATCGTGCCGGCCGCGTAGGGGATGCGGCCCTCGACCAGCCATTTCTCGCACACCGCGAAGCCCTGACCCTCTTCGCCCAAGCGATCCTCCACGGGAATCTCGACGTCCTTGAATGTCAGTTCGTAGGGCGCATACGAACGGATCACCGGGATGGGCTTCATGCTCATGCCAGCGGGCTGGCCATTGACGATGAAGCAGCTGATGCCGCCGCGATCGCCCTGCTCGCCGGTGCGCGCGAAGACCAGTCCCCAGTCGGCGCCATGTGCGCCAGTGATCCACATCTTGCTTCCGTTGAGGATGTAGCGGTCGCCCTTTCGGATGGCGCGCGCCCGGATCGAGCGGGCCGGATCGGCGCCGCCCGAAGCTTCGCTGATCGCGACATAAATCTTTCTGCCCTGTTGGATCCCGGGGACTGCGTACTTGCGAATCTGCTCCTGGGTACCGAGATAGATGGCGTTGGGCGGGTCAGCGCCGAACGCCCCGCAGGCCGGAACGTAGGCGCCCATGCGGCACTTCGATGCCTCCTCTGCCACGACCGCCTGGCCGAGCAGGTCGAGTCCCGCGCCGCCGTACTCCACGGGCGAGCGCACGCACCACAGGCCGATTTCCCGTGCCTTGTCCTGCAGATGCCCGAGCACGTCGGCTGGAAGTTCGTACGCATCGTGCTCGAGCCGATCCTCGGCCGGCTTGACCTCGGCCGACATGAATCGGGTGACGGTGTCCTGGATTTGGCGAAGCTCCTCAGAGAGCTCCCAGCTGTCTGTGCTCATAGCGCGTTCGGTGGCTGAAGTCTGAAACGATTCTTCCACACGGAACAAGATCCGTCAAACGGAACGCGGCTTGACGCCGTGCCTGGGCGATTTGATAATGAACCGGCTTCCGTTGAATGGAACTGATGATGACGGAGGCGCAACCGCGCGATGCCGTCGCTTCGTGGAGTCCGCATACGATCGCTGTGCAATTCCTCGCGATTGGTGCGCAGCCGTCGAACACTTTCTCCCGCCGCAAGGCGAATCCGCATGACTTCCAACGGTTCCCGCCCCTTGTATCGGGCCAACCAGCAGTCCCGACTCTTCGCGCCACGCAGCGTCGCCGTGGTGGGGGTGTCGACGAACGTCGGGGCCTTCGGATCCGTGACCTACGCCAATATTGCGGGACCCGGTCGTTTCGAAGGGCCGGTGTACCCGGTCAATGCCAAGTACGACGAGATCGCCGGACGCAGGTGCTATCCGTCGGTGGCGGCCCTGCCGGAAACGCCCGATTGTGTCTTCATCGCGGTTCCGCGCGACTCTGTCGAGGCGATCGTCGCCGACTGCGCAAGGCGCGGCGTGGGCGGCGTGGTGATCTTTGCCTCCGGATTCAGCGAGACCGGAATCGCGCAGCGAGTGGCGCAGCAGCAGCGATTGCTCGCGATTTCTGAAGCCGCGGACATGCGATTGCTGGGACCGAATTGTGTCGGGTTCATGAACTACGGCCTGGGGCTCGTGGGGACGTTCGGAGCCGCATCCTTCAAGGGGGCGCCAAGGGGCCGGGCCATCGGCTTGGTCAGCCAGTCCGGGGCGGTAGGCGCGGCACTGGCACAGGCTCAGGAGCACGGCCTCGCGCTGAGCCACCTGCTCACCTGCGGCAATGCGAGCGACGTCGACGTGGCCGACCAAGTTGCCTATCTTGCCGCCGACCCGACATGCCGGGCGGTCGCCTGCCTTTTCGAAGGCATGGCCGATCCGGGCCGTTTTCTCGAGGCCGCACGCCTGTGCCGGAATGCGGACAAGCCGCTTGTCGTGCACAAGCTTGGCACCAGCGAGCGTGGTGCGCAGGCAGCGGTGTCGCACACGGGGTCGGTGGCGGGCTCCCAGGCCGCCTATCAGGCGGCATTGGAACAGGCGGGCGTCATCCTGGTCGACGAAGTCGAGGCGCTGCTCGACACCTGTTCCTTCTTTGCCAAGGCGCCGGCGCCGAAGGCAACGGGCGTTGCTGTCGCCGCTGTCTCGGGTGGTGCTTGCATCATGTTGGCCGACAAGGCGGAACTGCATGCCGTCGATCTTCCTCAGCCCGCAGCCGCCACGTTGTCCGTCCTCGAGCGGCTCATTCCGGAATACGGTTCTCCAGGCAATCCATGCGACATGACAGCGCAGGTCCTGTCCACGCCCGAGCAATTGCACCAGTGCTTCGAGGCCTTGATGGCGGATCCGCAATACGGGGCACTGGTCGTGCCGCACACCTACGCCTACGCGCCGGCGACTGCGCGCATCGAGATCCTCGGAAGGGCCGCTGCCCATCATGGAAAGATCGCCTGCAATGTCTGGCTCACGCAGCACCTCGAAGGTCCGGGCGCAATCGAGAGCGAACAGAACGAACACGTTGCCACGTTCCGGTCGATGAACCATTGCATGGCTGCTCTTGCGAGATGGCACCGTCACGCGCAATGGCGCCGCGATGTCGACATGCATGACGACCGGGTCTCCTCGACCGAGGCGCACGCCAAGGCGGCGGCCCTCATCGACGCCTCACCCAACGCCGCGCTGACCGAGCGCGAAGGCAAGGAAGTCCTGGCCGCCTATGGCGTGCCGGTTGTTCTCGACGTGCTCGTGCAAAGCGCGCACGAGGCCGTTGCCGCCGCTGAACGTCTCGGGTTCCCGGTCGTGCTGAAGGTCGAGTCACCCGACATCCTGCACAAGACCGAAGCGGGTGTCATCCGCCTCGGGTTGCGCTCGTCGGCTGAGGTGCGCCAGGCCTTCGACGACATCATGCTCAGTGCACGATCGGTGTCTCCGCCGCCACGCATTCAAGGTGCGATCGTTCAGCCGATGGTCCCCAGCGGCACCGAGATCATGGTCGGCGCGCGGGTGGATGCGCAGTTCGGCCCGATGGTCGTGGTGGGGCTCGGCGGAATATTCGTCGAAGTCCTGGGGGATGCGGCGATGCGGCTGGCGCCGGTCGGCGTGAGCGAGGCGCGGCGCATGATCGCCCAACTGAAGGGCCAGCGGATCCTGAACGGCTTTCGGGGAGCCGGCCCCGTGCAACTGGATCGCCTGGCAGAGATCGTGGCGCGGATTTCCGAACTTGCGGCCGATCAGCGCGATCGCATCGCGGAGCTGGACGTCAACCCTCTGATCTGTGACGGCGAGCGTCTCATTGCCGTCGATGCGCTCGTCGTGAAAAGGCAATCGGCATGATCGAACGGGACAAGGCGGCGTTGTCGACGCTCGCGCACCAGTCGCCTCTTGCGCAATACCAGGACTTCCTGGCGCGCGATCAGCTCGCCTACCAGATTGACGAGGACGGCCGGGCGCTGTTCTATCCGCGGATCAGCGCTCCCGCGGGGTACAAGGGCGGCTTGGAATGGGCCCTCAGCCAGGGAATGGGCACTGTGTATGCCACGACGGTGATTGCGCCGAAAGGGGAAGCTCCCTACAACGTGGCCTTGATCGACATGGACGAGGGCTTTCGCTTGATGAGCCGGGTGGAAGGAGTCGCTGCCGCCGACGTGCGCATCGGCATGCGCGTGAAGGTTCGTATCCATCCTGCCGATGGTGATGAAGGGCCTTATCCCGTGTTCGACATGGTGGACGCGCCATGAGCGCCCTCATATTGCAACGCGGCTCGGCGGCCATCGTCGGCGTGGCCGAATCCGACCTGGGTGAAGTTGCCGCCGGCATGAGTGTGGCCGACCTCATGGCGCAGGGCGTCGTGCGTGCGCTGGACGATTGCGGCCTGTCGCTCGCCGACGTCGACGGCGTGTTTTCCGCCGCGGGACAAGCACGCATGCCCAGCACCGTGCTGTGCGAGTACCTCCAGCTGCGACCGCGCTATCAGGACTGCACGATGATGGGCGGTTCCTCCTTCATGACCCATGTGGCGCACGCTCAGGCTGCCATTCAGGCCGGGCTGTGCGAGGTCGCTGTTATTGCCTATGGCAGCACGCAGCGCAGCGCCGGGCGCCGCAACGTCGCGCCGCGCGAATACAACCCCTACGAGACCCCGTTCCGGCCGGTCATGCCGGCCAGCGCATACGCGCTTGCGGCATCCCGGCACTTTCATCAATTCGGTACCAGCCGCGAACAGTTGGCGCAGATCGCCGTGGCGGCTCGACAGTGGGCCCTGCTCAACCCGGCGGCTTGGGAGAAGTCGCCGCTGTCGGTCGACCAGGTGCTGGCCTCGCGCATGGTGAGCCATCCGCTGACGGTGCGCGACTGCTGTCTTGTGACCGATGGCGGCGGTGCGCTGGTGATGACCTCCAGCGAGCGCGCCAAGTCGCTGCGCAAGCCCCCCATCCATGTGCTGGGGGTCGGTGAGGCGATCAGCCACCAGGCCATCAGCAGCATGCCGGACCTGACCGTCACCGGGGCAGCCATCTCCGGCGCGAAAGCGTATGCGATGGCGGGTCTTGGCCCGCGCGACATCGATGTCGTCGAGGTCTACGATGCGTTCACGATCACCACGCTGCTGTTTCTGGAGGATCTCGGTTTCTGCCCAAAAGGGGAGGGCGGTCGATTCGTGAGTGACGGTGCCATGGGTCCCGGTGGTCGGCTCCCGGTGAACACCAACGGTGGTGGCCTGTCCTACTGTCACCCAGGCATGTTCGGATTGTTCGTGCTGATCGAAGCCGTTCGCCAGTTGCGCGGTGAATGCGGCATCCGCCAGGTCGAGAACTGTGAAACCGCCATTGCTCACGGCAACGGCGGCGTGCTGTCCAGCCAGAGCACTGTCATCCTCGGTACCGGCAGCACCCTCTGACGCAGGTCAGCGGCCCGAGAACCGAGGTTTTCGTTTCTCCTTGAACGCAGCAGCGCCTTCCGCGTGATCCGCGGTCTGCGCCAACTGCGGGCCGACTAGCAGTTCCATCTCGAGGAACTGGTCCAGGCTCGGCTGGACGCTGGCGCCGAACAACTGCTTGGCCATGGCCAGCGCCAGGGCGGGCCCTTGGGCATATTCATCGGCCAGCGCGAACGCTTCATCGAACACCCGTTCGGCGGGCACGACGCGATGCACCAGGCCCAAGGAGAGTGCCTCTTCGGCGGCGAGCTTGCGCGCGCTGTAGACGAGCTCCTTGGCGCGCGAGAACCCCATCTGGCGCGCAAGGAACCAGATTGCGCCTCCGTCTGGCGCCAGCCCCACGCGGGTGAACACCTGCGAAAAGTTGGCATCGGGCGCCGCGATGACGATGTCGCTTGCCATGGCCAGACTGAAGCCGATGCCCACCGCGGGGCCCCGCACCGCGGCGACGACCGGCTTGTCGAGACGGTGCAAGGCACTCACCATCGCATGCATGGTCCTCATGCGCTGTCGCGAACCGGCAGGGTCGCTGCTGCCCAGGGCCCCGACGTCGGCGCCCGCGCAGAATGCGTCGCCGTCGCCGGTGAGCACGAGTGCGCGTACCGACGTGTCGTTGGCGCAGTCACGCAGTACCTGCAAGAGCGCCCGGCGCATGTCCTCGGTCAGTGCATTCCGCCTGGAAGGGTTGCACATGGTCACGACCGCAACTGCGCCGCGTGTTTCAGTGTCGATGCTGCTCATGGGTATGCCTGGATCTCGGTGTAGTCAGCTCGCCATCTTAGGCATTCCGTTTGACGGAATCAATTCCGCAAAATAGACTTCCCTTCATGGCAAGCGAAAACTACTCCGTGCGCGATGGCGTCGCCGTCATCACCCTCAACAATCCGCCGGTCAACGGCATGGGCTGGGACATGCGGCAGGAGCTGGCCGAGCATCTTGAAGCAGCCTGGGGTGATCCGGGCGTAGATGCCATCGTGATCACCGGCGCGGGCAAGCTGTTCTGCGGCGGAGCGGACATCAAGGCATTCAATACCCCCTCTTCACGTGCCGAACCAAGCAGCCGCACCATCGTTCGGCGCATCGAGGAGTCGCCCAAGCCGGTCATCGCTGCCATTCACGGCAAGGCGCTGGGCCTCGGGCTCGAGTTTGCGATGGGTTGCCACTACCGCATCGCGCAGCAGGGGGCGAGTCTCGGACTTCCAGAGGTCAAGTTGGGCCTGCTTCCCGGTGGAGGCGGCACGCAGCGACTGCCGCGGCTGGTCGGTGTCGAGGCGGCGTTGAATATGATCACCAGCGGCGAGCCGGTGAGCGCCGAGCAGGCGCTGGCCATGGGGCTGGTGGATGACGTGGCGCAGGGCGATCTGCTGCCTGCGGCCCTCGACTTCGCGCGCCGCATGGCGGCGAGCGGGACGCTGCCCGTCGCGTCGCGCTGCGCAACACGCGCGCCCGCCGACCGCGACTTCTTCGATCTGCAACATGAACGCATCCGCACGTCAAGGCGCGGCTATCCAGCGCCGCTGGAATGCCTGGCCTGCGTCGAGGCGGCGGTGAACCTGCCGTTCGACGAAGGCATGGCCTTCGAGCGCGCACGCTTCGACGTGCTGGTCAATGGCACTGAGTCGAAGGCGCTTCGTCATCTCTTCCTGGCAGAACGAGCAGCCGCGCGGATCGGCGACATCCCCGTCGACCAGCCGGCCGCCGACGTGCGCAGCGTAGCCGTGATCGGTGCCGGCACCATGGGCGGCGGCATCGCCATGGCTTTCGCGAGCGCGGGCATCCCGGTGACCTTGCTGGAGTCCCGACAGGAGGCGCTCGACCGTGGCCTCGCGAACATCCGCAAGAACTACGGCAGCACTGTCGCCAAGGGCCGCCTCTCGCGGGAAGAGGCCGACGCCCGCGTGTCACGCATCCTACCCACGCTCGAATTCGGCGCTCTGGCCGATGCGGACCTCGTCATCGAAGCGGTCTTCGAGGACATGGCGGTGAAGAAGGAATTGTTCGGCCGGCTCGATGGACTGTGCAAGGCGGGCGCCACGCTGGCCACCAACACCTCGCGCCTGGACGTGAACGAGATCGCGGCGAGCACCTCGCGTCCCGAAGCGGTGATCGGGCTGCACTTCTTCAGTCCTGCCAACGTGATGCGGCTGGTCGAGGTGGTGCGAGGCAGTCGCAGCAACGCCCGCACCATCGTCACGTCCATGAATGTCGTGCGCAAGATCGGCAAGCTGCCGGTGCTGGTCGGTGTGTGCGATGGCTTCGTGGGCAACCGCATGGTCGCGCAGTACGCCCGCGAAGCGGAGTTCCTGCTCGAGGAAGGTGCCACACCCGAGCAGGTCGATGCTGCGCTCAAGCGCTTCGGCCTGGCCATGGGGCGTTTCGCGATGGCCGACCTGGCCGGGCTCGACATAGGTTGGGCTGGGCGCAAGCGCCTGGCACCCACGCGTGCCGCGCATCTTCGCTATTCGAAGGTCGCCGACAGGATCTGCGAAATGGGTCGCTTCGGACAGAAGACCGGCGCGGGCTTCTACCGCTACGAGCCGGGCAGCCGAACGCCCTTGCCGGATCCGGTCATTCATCAGCTCATCGAGGATTGCGCCCGCGAGGCCGGCATCGAGCGCCGCATCATCGGTGACGACGAGATCGTCGAGCGAACGATCTATGCACTGGTCAATGAGGGCGCGAAGGTACTCGAGGAGGGCATCGTGCAGCGCGCATCCGACATCGACCTCATCTATGTGAACGGCTACGGCTTTCCCGCATGGCGAGGCGGGCCGATGTTCTACGCCGACACGGTCGGACTGCAGAAGGTGTACGAGCGCGTCCGCGAATTCCATCGCCAGCATGGCGAGTTCTGGACGCCGGCACCGCTGCTCAAGAGACTGGCGGAATCCGGAAAGACGTTTGCCAAGCCCGAGTGACGCACAGGGGGGCGCCGAGATGGGCGCCTTTCGCCGGCTTGCTCAGGGCTGCACAGAACGCCACGCGGGGCATCCCCCGCATCAGCTCACTTCGGCCGCCTTCTTGGCCGGGGTCCTTCCAGCCCTTGGCTTCTTGGCCACGGTCTTCTTGGTTGCATCGGGCTTCTCGAACTTGTCGTCGGCCAGCAGCAGCTTCATGTCGGCAGCATGCTCGGGGCTCGACCCCAGGCGGCTGGAAATGTCCTTGCCGGCCAGGATCATGATGTCGGCGAGTTCCTGGTCTCGCGAATCGACACGCACGCTGGGGCCGGTCAGGGCCAGGCAGTGTCGCACCTGGTCGTGGATGTCGAAGATCGGCACCGCGATGGCCGTCAGCCCCGGCACGCGCTGTCCGCGGGTAAGCGCATAGCCTTGGCGGCGGAAGCGGGCGATTTCCCGATCGAAGGCGGCCCGATCGAAGTCGGGGGACTTCGCATTGGCCTTGAGCATCCGCTCGAGCTCCTCCTGTCCCATGTGGGCCAGAAGTATGCGGCTGCTCGCCCCCAGGAACAGCGGCATGTGTTGGCCCGGACGCGCCATCGACATCAGCGGAGCTGGCGTGTCGACGACCTCGAGCACCATGCGGTCGACCCCGACATAGGTGTTCAGCGTGATGGTCTCGGACGTTTGTTCGTTGACCTGCTGCATGACCGGACGGGCGATGTCCCTGATGCTCAGCGTGCTGCGCACCAGTCCTCCCAGGCGCGCCAGCTTGAGTGACAGGCAGTACTGCTGGTTGTCCATGCGGATCAGGAACCCGGTACGCTCCAGCGTGTTGACGAGACGGAAGGCCGTCGTCTTCGGCATTTTGATGCGCTCGGCGATCTCCTGAAGCGACAGGGTCAGATGCTCGTTGTCGTAGGCATCGAAGATCGCGAGGGCGCGTCCCACGGCGCGAATCATGGGGTGTTCTCCGAAGCGGGTTTCATTGTGCGGAACTATACCGCAGCCAACCTCTGCAGCTTCGCGAATCGCTGCCGATGTGCACTGCTGTTGCCCAGCCATGCCGAGAGCACGAGCGCCCGCTTGAGATAGAGCCCCGCGTCGTATTCGTCGGTGAAGCCAATGGCGCCGTGCAACTGGATCACTTCGCGCGTCACGCGCAGTCCGGCTTCGCTGCTGCGGCTCTTGCAGCGGCTCGCCACCAGCGCGCTGGTGTCGTCCCCGGCAGCGGCGTCGAGTTCCCGAACCGCGTCGTCGAGCACCGCGCGCGAAAGCTCCTGCTGAACGTACAGGTCGGCGGCCTTGTGCTGCAGCGCCTGGAAGCTGCCGATCGGCTTGCCGAATTGCACACGGGTGCGCATGTAGGCGAGGGCCATGGACAAGGCCGCTTCCATCACCCCCAGCATCTCGGCGCTGGCCATGACGGCCCCCTCGTCGAAGGCGTGCCCGAGGGCCGAGGTGGCGGCGTCGCCGGCCGCCACTCGCCGACCTGCCTCGATGCGCACACCGTCGAACGTCAGCACGCCGCTCGGGGTCTCGTCGGCTCGCCACTCGTGGGCGAGGGACAGTCCCGGGCTGTCAGCCTCGATCCAGTAGATGCCGAGGCCTTCGGGGCCCTTGGCCGACACCACGAACCCCTGCGCGCCCGCCGCTCCCGCGACGAACCGCTTGGTGCCCGAGAGACGCCACTGGTCGCCGTCGCGCTCTGCCCGCGTCTGCACGGCCAGCGGGTCGATGCCACCGTGGCTCTCCTGCCAGGCCAGCGCCAACTGCATGCTGCCCGAGGTCACCTCGGGCAGCAAACGCTGCTTCAAGGCCTCGTTCGACCCATGGACCAAGGTGCGCGCAGCCAGCATGGTCGGCAACATGGGATCGGCGAGCAGGCCCTTGCCCAACTCCTGCAGCACGACCGACATCTCCGCGAGGCCGAGATCGAGGCCGCCGTAGGACTCGGGCACCAGGATGCCAAACCAGCCCAGGTCGGCCATGTGGCGCAGCATCGCGGGGTCGTAGCCAGGCAGCGTGCCGCGTCGCTCGCGCAGCCGCTTCATGTCGGTGTTGCGTTGCACGACGTCGGCCGCGCTCTCGCGCAGCATGTCGATTTGTTGCTGCGCTTCGGAAACAGGGTGGTCCGTCATGCTCATCCTCAGGAGGGCAGGTCCAGCACGTTCTTGGCGAGGATGTTGCGCTGCACCTGGTTGGAGCCGCCGTAGATCGTGAACGCGCGGCAATCGAGGAATGGATAGAGAATGTCGATCGCCTCGTCGCCGACGGACACCTCGCCGCCCAGCGTACCCAGGTCGTCGGCCGCTTCCACCATCAACTCGGTGACGCGTTGGCAGGTCTCGGTGGCCCAGATCTTGAGCATGGACACCTCGAAGCCGAAGCTGCCGCCGGTGCGCATGATCTGCGCGAACCGCTCGTAGGCCGAGCCTGCATCCAGCACGTCCATGGTGATCTGCACGAAGCGGTCGGCGAAGGCCGGATCGTGCATCTTGCCGGTGGCCTGCGCGAGCTTTTGAAGACGCAGCAGGGCCAGCGTCGACTGCCGGGGGGAGCCGGACCAGATCCGTTCGAAGCCGAGCAGTGCCTTGGCTACCTGCCAACCGCCGTTGAGTTCGCCCACGAGATTGGTCAGTGGCGTGCGCACGTTGTCGAGGAACACTTCGCACAACTCCTCATGACCGGCGATATTGCGGATCGGACGCACGGTCACCCCTGCCTGTCGCATGTCGATCAAGAGAAAACTGATGCCCGCCTGCTTCTTCACGGACTTGTCCGTGCGGACCAGGGCGAACATGTGGTTGGCATCGAAGGCGACGCTGGTCCAGATCTTCTGGCCGTTGATGACGAACTCGTCGCCCTCGATGCGTGCTTCCGTGCGCAGGCTCGCCAGGTCCGAGCCGGCGTTCGGCTCCGAATAGCCCTGGCACCACAGGTGCTCGCCCGACAGAATCTTGGGCAGGAAGCGCCGGCGCTGTTCGTCGGTGCCGCGCGCGATCAGAAGCGGGCCGATGTTCATGAGGCCCTGGTCCATCACGCGTGGGGCGCCGCTGCGCTCGAGTTCTTCGAGGTAGACCAGCGCCTTGGATTGAGACAGGCCCATGCCGCCCCACTCCTTGGGCCAGCTCGGTACGAGCCAACCTTCCCGCGACAGGGTCATGTACCAGTCGCGCACCTCGGTCCAGCGGGGGCGTCGGCTCAGGAAGCGCAGGTGCGCCGGGACGTGCCTCTCGAAAAAGTCGGCGGCCACGCGGCGGAATTCGTCGTCGGACAGGCTGTTCCAGTCAGTGTGCGTGGAATCGCTCATGGCTCACTTGCCCTTGAAGACCGGCTTGCGCTTCTCGATGAAAGCCTTCGCGGCCTCGTGGTGATCTTGCGAATTGATGGACAGCATCTCGAACGCGATCGATGCATCCAGGATCAGGTTGAGCTGGTGCTTGAGCCACTTGTTCACCGACAGCTTGGTCCAGCGCACGGCCAGCGGGGGCAGGGCATTGAGCTCCTGCGCCATCGTCATGGCACTGTCCATGACTTGCTCGGCGCTCACCACGTGGTTGACGAGGCCTAGCGTGTGCGCTTCCGTGCCGTTGACGAGCCTGCCGCGCATCAGGAACTCCTTCGCGCGCGAGGGGCCCACGAGCAAGGGCCAGACGACGGCCCCGCCGTCGCCGGCGACCAGGCCCACCTTCACATGCGAGTCCCCGAACTTGGCGCTGTCCGCGATGATGCTGATGTCGCTGAACAGCGCGAGGGTGGCGCCCAGTCCCACCGCATCGCCGTTCACGGCCGCGATGATCGGCTGCTCGACGTCGAGCATGTTCTGGAACAGGCGCCGCGTCGCGCCGGGCACGTCGAGCGAGAACTGCCAGCCTTCGTCCGTGCCGAAGCGGCTCTCCATGCGCTTGATGTCGCCGCCGGCTGAAAAGGTCTTGCCCGCACCGGTGAACACGATCACGTTGACTTCGCGGTCGGCAGCCAGGTCAGTCCACACGTGCTCCAGTTCGGCATGCATTTCCGGGTGCACCGCATTGCGGTTGTCCGGCTGGTTGAGCGTCAGAGTCGCGATCCCGTGGTCGCGGTGAATGGACAGGTAGCGATAGCGCGAATAGTCGGGCGTCATGGCAAGCGGGCCTCGTGGAAAGGGGGGCGCGGGAGTGCAACCGAATCGAATGTGATGTGGTCGACGTAGTTCCGTTTTATAGATACATTCTCTGAATATGGAACAAGACTGTCAAGCGACGCTCCAGCAACTGCTGGACAGGGAAAGCATCCGCGATTGCCTCTTTCGATATTGCCGGGGGGTGGATCGCGCGGACGAACAGGCGCTTCGCAGCGCCTATTGGCCCGACGCCACGGATCAGCACGGCGCCTACCGCGGCAGCGCGGCCGGCTTCATCGAGCAGGCGCTGCCCCGGCTGCGCGCCGGCGGTCGAGGGGTGCACCACATCGGCAATGTGCTGATCGCGCTCGATGGCTACCATGCCGACGTCGAAAGCAGTTTCCTTGCGCTGCAGACCGCGGCTGCGGTCCCGACGCAGGAGACATTTCTCTGCGGCCGCTACCTGGACCGTTTCGAGAAGCGTGCCGGCCAATGGCGGATCGCCAACCGAACGGTCGTGTACGACTGGATCGAGGAGCGATCGCGCCCGGAACTGGCGCGGCCGGACGCCGACCTCTTCGCCAAGCGGCAGCCCACGGGACGACGGGGAGAGTCGGATCCCTTGTATGCATTCCTGAGCGGGGCACGCGGTCTGTCGAAATGATTTGACGTCAGGTGTTCTGTCTATAGAATGGATCCAGTTCCATCAGAAGGAATAAGCAAGGAGACAAAGCATGTACGCATCGCATGCGCATGCCTCGAAACGGAGAGCGTCCGCCGCCGAAGTCGCCGCTATTGACATCGCAGCCCTGCGCTGCCCGGCTTGGGCGGTGTGGTCATGAGGCGAGTCGATTTCCGCGACCTCACGGGCGGGCTCTTCCTGCTCGCAATCGGCTTGTTCGTCGCGATGTACGGCAGGAGCCACTATCCCCTGGGTCAGCCCGCGCACATGGACGCGGGATTCTTCCCGGTCCTGATGGGCTGGATCCTCGCGACGCTGGGCGGCGTGATCGCCCTTTTTGCGTTCCGGAACGTGACGCACTCAATCGAGCCGCCGCCGTTCAAGCCTCGCGCGCTGGCCGCCATCATGGTGTCCGTGCTGGTCTTCAGCCAGCTCATCGAACGCGTGGGGCTGGCGCCTGGCACGGTGGCCCTGGTGATCATCGCGGCCGCGGCCGAGTCGCCGTATCGGCTCAAACGCACGATCGTCCTGGCCGTTGCCCTGGCGGTGATCGCATGGCTCATCTTCATCGTCGGCCTGCAGATGCAGCTGTCGGCATTCATTCAGCCGAGGTAGTCGATGGACATCTTTTCCGCATTCGGCCACCACCTCATGCTGGGCATCCACGAGGCCGTTTCGCTGAGCAATCTGTGGTACTGCTTCGTTGGTGTCTTCCTTGGCTGCCTCGTGGGCGTGCTGCCAGGGCTGGGATCGCTCATTGCCATCTCGCTGCTGCTTCCGATCACCTACCACCTCTCCGCGAGCGGCGCACTCATCATGCTCGCCGGCGTCTACTTCGGCGCCGACTACGGCGGCGGCACCTGCTCGATCCTGCTGGGCGTGCCTGGGCATCCTGCCGCGGCCGTCGATGTCCTCGATGGCTATCCAATGGCCCAGCAAGGCCGCGGCGGTATCGCGCTGTTCATGAAATGCGCCGCGTCGTTCTGGGGATCCGCGGTCGGCATCGTGCTGCTGATGTTGTTCGCGCCGCTGCTGTCGGACGCCGCACTCCAGTTCGGACCGACCGAATATTGTTCGCTGATGCTGCTCGGCCTGCTGGCCGCGTCGTCGGTCGGCGCCGGCTCGCCGGTCAAGGGCGTGGCCATGATGGTCCTCGGCCTGGTACTCGGCGCGGTCGGCACCGACATCAACAGTGGCCTGTCGCGCTACACGTTTGACGTTGCCGAACTCACCGACGGCATTGGCCTCATCCCGATGGCCATGGGGCTGTTCGCGCTCGCCGAAGTGGTCAAGAGCGCAGGCAAGACCTCGGTCACCGTTCCGGACCAGAAGTTCACGATGCGCGGGCAATTGCCCACGCGCGAAGACTGGCGGAGATCCATCGGCCCAATGGTGCGCGGTTCCGGCCTGGGCGCGTTCTTCGGCGCACTGCCTGGCACCAGCGGCGGGATGGCCACGTTCCTGTCCTATGCCATCGAGAAGCGCATCTCCAAGCATCCCGAGCGCTTCGGCAAAGGCGCGATCGAAGGCATCGCGGGACCGGAAGCCTGCAACAACGCCGGCGTGGGCACCGCCTTCATTCCGACCCTCACGCTGGGGATTCCGGGCGACGCGATCATGGCGCTGCTGCTCGCGGCGCTCACCATCCATGGCATCCAGCCGGGGCCGCTGGTCATGACGAACTACCCAAACCTCTTTTGGGGGCTCATCGTCAGCTTCTGGATCGGCAACATCTTCCTGGTGATCCTGAACATTCCGCTCATTGGCATGTGGGTGCGACTCCTGGCGATTCCCTATCCGCTGCTGTTTCCGGGCATCGTGCTCTTTACCTGCGTGGGCGTGTACAGCACGAACAACAACATCTTCGACCTGTACGCCCTGCTGGCGTTCGGCTTCATCGGCTATTTCATGTTGCTGCTGCGCTTCGAGCCCGTCCCGTTGCTGCTGGGCTTCATCCTGGGGCCGCAGTTCGAGGAACACTTCCGGCGCTCGCTGTTGGCTTCGCGCGGCGATTTCAGCGTGTTCTATGAGCGGCCGATCAGCGCCACTGCACTTGCCGTGACCGCACTGATCCTGGTCTGGTCGATCTGGAAGTTCCTGCGATCGCGTACCGCCATGCAAAGGATGTCCGACGAACTCGACAACAGGACTCCGAAACCGGTGCGCACCTAGAGAAAATCAGCGGTTTCGAGCTGTGCGTGCTGTCGTTCCGGCGCGGCGTCGTGGGCGAGATCGGGCAGTTCATCCGCAAAGCGCTGTGAGCGGACGGCCGGCGGCTGCTTGCCCATTCGAAACGCATGGCGACGACGACCCGCGCGTTTGACGCCGCCGTGCTGCCTCGCTACCATTTTGGTTCCGCTGGATGCAACGCATTCCATAAGGGTAACTGAAGGGGGTAACTTCAATCATGGAGCAGTACGGAACATGAAGCCCGCACACACCAGCACCGCGCAGGCGCATCGCAAGGTCGTCGATGAGCTCGACTTCTCGGATCGCCGCGACTTCGAAGACGCCCGCCGCGGCTTCATCGCCACGCTTCCGGACGCCCACATCGAAGCCGATGCCGGCGGCGTCTCGTGGAGCATGAAGTCCTACGGCTTCCTGGACGCCGATGCGCCCGGCACCGTCAACCCCAGCCTGTGGCGCATGGCGCAGCTCAATGCCATCCATGGCTTGTTCAAGGTGGCCGAACGCGTCTACCAGGTGCGCGGCTTCTCGCTGGCCAACGTCACGTTCATCGAAGGCGACACCGGCGTCATCGTGATCGACCCGCTGCAATTCACCGAGCACGCGCGCGCCGCAATCGCGCTCTATCGGCAACACCGTGGCCCTCGGCCTGTGGTGGCGGTGATCTACACCCACAGCCACCGCGACCACTATGGCGGCGTGCGCGGCGTGATCGGTCCCGAGGATGTTCAAAACGGCGTGGAGGTGATTGCGCCGTTCGGCTTCACCGAGGAATCGTTCTCGGAGTCGATCCTCGCCGGCGTACCGATGCGCCGGCGTGCGTTGTTCCAGTTCGGTTGGTCCTTGGAGCCGGGGCCGATGGCCCACGTGGACAGCGGCCTGGGCAAGGCTGTGGGCCGCGGCGGCGACGGCTTCATCGCGCCGACGACGCTGATCACCCAGCCCGTGGAGCGGCGCAAGGTGGACGGTGTGGAGATTGTGTTCCACCTGACGCCGGGCACGGAAGCCCCGGCGGACATGAACATGCACTACCCGGGGCTGCGTGTGCTCAACTTGGCCGAGAACGCGTGCCACACCATGCACAACCTGTGTCCCCTGCGCGGCGCCAAGACGCGTGACTCCCTCGCATGGGCGCACTATCTCGACCAGGCCCTCGAAGCATTCGTACCGCACGCGGATGCGCTCATCGTGCAGCACCACTGGCCGGTGTGGGGACAAGAGCGCATCGGCGAATACGTGGCCGGTCAGCGCGACATGTACCGCTACCTGCACGACCAGACGCTGCGCCTGATGAGCCACGGCCGCACGCCCAAGGAGATCGCCGCCGAGCTGATGATGCCCAACAGGCTGTCGAAGCAGTGGTTCGCGCGAGGCTACTACGGCGCCGTGACGCACAACGTGGCAGCCATCTACGCGCACTACCTCGGTCCGTACGACGGCAACCCCGCCAACCTCCACCCCTTGCCGCCGGCGCAGGCCGGCGCGAAGTATGTGGAATACATGGGCGGCGCCGACGCGGTGCTGCGCCGCGCTCGCGAAGACTTTGCCGCCGGCAACTTCCGATGGGTGGTCGAGGCGCTGAATCACGTCGTCTTCGCAGAACCCGACAACCGGCCGGCACGCGACCTCGCCGCGGACGCGATGGAGCAGCTCGGCTACCAGGCGGAATCGGCAACGTGGCGCAACTCGTACCTGCTTGCCGCCCGCGAGCTGCGCAGCACCGCCACGGCTTCGGCGCCGCGGGGCGTGTCGATCAGCCCGGACGTTGTCGCCATCCTCCCATTCGGAAGCTTCCTGGAATACCTCGCCATCCGCCTGGACGGCCTGGAGGCGCAGGCCTTCGATGCCCGATTCGACTGGCGTCTGGTGGATGCGAGCGGGGCGGATTCACATCGCCTGACGGTATCCAATGGAGCGCTGAACCACCTTCCAGGCAGCCACGGAAACGCCGCGGATGCGGTGGTCGAGATGTCGCGGGAACAGCTGTCCAAGCTTTCGGCAGGCCGGTCTGCGCTGCTGGCAGGCCTGGACGCCGGCGAAGTTCGGGTGACGGGAGACGCGGCACTGTTCCGTCGATTCGTCGAGTGCCTCGACGAATTCGATCCGATGTTCAACGTCGTCGAGCCCTGAAGCGGAGACGGCGAGGGGTGACGTGCGTCTCCCCTCGAAGATGCCTGAACGGAGCCTCCTTGGCGCGCGCGCTAGGTCGAGCGCGGGGCGAGCCACGCGACCATGCGCGGCCAGGTGCGCGTAACGGCGCCCAGGCCGGCCACAAGGCTCACGTGCCCGCCCTTGATGACCCATTCCTGCTTGTCGCGGCTTCCCACGAGTTGAACCAGGTCACGTGAGGCAGTGGACGGGACGACGTGGTCGTGCTCGGCCACCACGTGCAAGATGGGCACCTTGATGGCCTTCAGGTCGACCTTGCGGCCGAGGATCTCGAATTCGCCTTTCACGATCTTGTTGTCAACCACGAAGTCGTGCGCGAGCTGGCGAAAGGTCTCGCCCGGGAAGGGAAGGGCGTCCGCGCCCCAGCGCACGATCCGCAGGTGCGCCTTGACGAAATCGGGGTCGCTCGCGTTGTTCAGCAGGCTGAGCTGGCCACCCAGCTTCTGCAGTGGCCGCATGAGCTGGAAGGCGGACTCGATCATGGCCGGCGGCACGTTGCCGAAGGTGTCGACGATCAGGTCGGCGTCCAGGCCCTCTGTGGTCAGCAGCCGGTGCTGCAGTTCCATGCCTTCCCCGTTGATCGGCGTGGCGATGAACAGCAGGTTCTTCAACGGCCCGCTCGGCTCGCGGGCGCCGTACAGCGCGGTGAAGATGCCTCCCAGGCAGTAGCCGAGCAGGCTGATCTCGGTCTCGCCGCTGTGGGACTGCACTTGGGCGATGAAGTCGGGCAGCAGGTCGGCGACGTAGTCGTCCACGCGCAGGCCGCGGTGTTCGTGGCGAGGCACTCCCCAGTCCACGAGGTACACGTCGAATCCCGCCCGCACGAGGTGCTCAATGAAGCTCTGGCCCGGCGTGAGATCGAAGATGTAGGGCTTGCTGACGACGGACATCACGATCAGCAAGGGCACGCGGTAGACGTCGCTCGTTTGCGGCAGGTAGTGGTACAGCCGCATTGGCCCGCGCGCGTAGACGAGTTCCTTGGGAGTGGTGGCGGTCTCCCGCGCCATCTCCTCTTCCATCGAGACCAGCTCTTCGCGTTGCGTCTCGAGCGGGTCGACCCAGGAGATCACCGCGTTTCTCCCCGCCTCGGCGCCTTGCGCGTGCGCGCGGGCTTGTGTTCCACCTCGGGCGCGAGTGCGTGACGGGTCTGCACGAGAGCCGCCTCCATGCGCGCGACGGCATCTTCCAGGCGACCCACGCGCTCGCCGAGCGCGACGAAGTCGGCCCGCGTGGGGAGGTTCAACATGGCCATGTTCTTCGCCATGCTCTCGGACATCATCTGCTGGCCATGGAGCAGGGCGTGGATGTCCTGCCCCACCGAACGCGCGACGGCTTCGTTCTTCATGACGCGCGCGAGCGATTCGCTCCAGTCGCGCTCGTTCTTGACGAACCATTCGCGCCACGCCTTCGCGGGGTCGGTCGGTACCTGGGCTGCAGCCTTCTTCATCGCTTGCCTTTCATCATTGCTCAAGCATCCGTCCACTCGATCGTATGGCGAAGCGTGAGCGGGTCGAGCTTGGCCTTCACCTGCGCGAGGATTCCTTCCCGGCCATTGGCGGGCTCGCCCCGAAGCGAGATCTTGATGATCGTCCCGTACTCGGAATGCGGCCCGACGGCGACCTCGGCCGTGCAGCCCGACCCGATGAGGAAAGCAATCATGCGATGCACCGCGCGCCGCGCCGCATCTTCGCGCAACGCAGGCTTGAACACCTTGCCCACGGCAGTGAGCGGCATCGCATCGACGATGTAGAGCTGCACCGGCACGGCGGCACGCTCCGGCGTGCGGGCCGCGGCGAACTTGAGCACCTGCGCGGCGTCTGCCTTCACGCCGGGCTTGGCCTGCACGTAGGCCACGGGCAGCTCGCCCGCATATGGATCGGGCTCGCCCACGACTGCTGCAACGGCGACATCCGGGTGCTCGTACAGCACCTCCTCGATGCCGGTCGGGTCGATGTTGTGGCCGCCGCGGATGATGAGGTCCTTTGCGCGCCCCGTGATCCACAGGTAACCGTGGGCGTCGACCCGGCCCAGGTCACCGCTGTTGACCCAACCCGGCGCCACGAAGGGCGCATCGGGTGATCCGCTCGCATAGCCGCGGAACACCCCCGGGCCGTGCATGGCGACCACGCCGATCTTTCCAGTCGGGCACTCGGCGATCTGCTTGCCCTTGTCGTCGAGCTCGACCACCCGCACCCCGCTGTAGGGCAACGGGTGGCCGACTGATCCGAGGTATACCGGCCGCTGCGGATTGGAGATGGTGTGGCAGCTCGATGCCTCGGTCATCCCGTAGGTCTCCAGCACCGGGAGGCCGAAACGGTGCATGTAGGCGTCGGCGACGGGCACCGGTATGGCCGAGCCGCCGCCCGTGACCTTCTGGATGCTGGAGACGTCGCCGCCCTCGATCGGCACGTTGAGCACCGCGCCCAGCACCGTGGGCACGCCGCCCAGCAGCTCGGGCCGGTAGCGCTCCACCAGGCGCCAGATGTTGGGCATGGCGGCCTTGTTGCGCCAGCCCGAGGAGGACAGCACGACCAACGTGCCACCGGCGCTGAGGTGCTGCAACGCCTGTGTGAGCGCGCCGCCGACATGGAACAGCGGCAGGCCCATCAGCAGCGTCGAGGCAGCGCGCGTGCGGAACATCAGTGCCATGCCCCAGGCCTGGTAGACCTGGTTGCCGTGCGTCAAAGGGACGAGCTGCGGCAGGCCGGTGGTGCCGCCGGTGTGGAAGTAGGCGCCGACGTCGTCGGGCTCGATGCGCCGGCCGTTCGTCAGCGAGTCGCGGGTCTGCGACGCGACGAGGACGTCGAAATCCTGCGCGCCCTCAGGAAGCAATCCAGCGGTCGCGCCGACGATGAGGACGGCCTGCAGGTCGGGAAGGTCGCCGCGAATGCGCGACACCTTCTCCCAGATGTCGAAGCCCTGGGTGGGGCCAAGAGTGATCAGGATCCTCGTCTTTGCTGCCCGCAGGATGTGGGCGATCTGTTCGGCCTCGAGGAAACTGTTCACGGGGTTGCCGATGCCGGCGGCCTGCGCGCCGTACAGGGCGTAGAACGCCTGCGGCACGAGCGGCAGCAGCAGGCTGACCACGTCCTGGGCGCCCACTCCGAGCCCGTGCAGGGCATTGGCAGTCTGCGTGACACGTGCAAAGAATTCGCCGTGCGACAGGCGCAGCGGTTCGTCGTCCGCACTCGCATTGGGCAGGAAGAGCAGGGCTGGCGTGTTCGGATCGCGCCGGCTGCCGCAGCGAAGGGCTTCGTACGTGCTCTTGGCGGCGATGCGTTCCTCGTAAGGCACCGACTCGAACTCGCGCACGTCGTCTTCGGTGGCAAGACTCGGCCAGGTGTCGCCGATCATGCGATCCAGAGAGTGAAGTCCGGGCATTGGAGTCTCCAAATATAATTGGAATATGATCCATTCTACGGAATTGATTGGCACCCCGCAATCCGGCGAAAGTTGTCGACTAGGCAGTCGTGGAAATGCAAACTCAAAGTACCATCAGCTGGAAGTGATTCCATTCTGGTCGCTATACTGCAGGTCCGGCCGAGGTCGTCGGAGAGCTGAAGTCCGGGGGCGACCCCATTCACGCGCTCGCATTGGCTGCCTTGATTGCTAGGGCAAGCATCGGCTGTGCATGTCTTTCGTGGCGGAGGCCGCTTGAATCGAAAGGTCGTCGTGATGCCGGAGAGATTCGTCGAAGCCAACGGGCTGACGCTGTGCTGCCAGACTTTCGGCAAAGAGCGCGATCCGGCAGCGGTGCTCATCATGGGCATGGGCGCTCAGATGATCGGCTGGGACGACGAGTTCTGCATAGCGCTCGCAGGCAAGGGATTTCATGTCGTCCGCTTCGACAACCGCGATGCGGGCCGGTCCACGCGAATGGACAGCGCTGGCACGCCCGACCTGGTGAAGGCCATGACGCGCGCCTGGCTGCGCGCGCCGGTGCAGGCCCCATACCTGCTCAATGACATGGCGATGGACGTCGTGGGGCTGCTCGACGCACTGGGCATCGCCCGAGCGCACCTGGTCGGCGCCTCCATGGGCGGCGCCATTGGACAGATAGTGGCCGTACATCATCCGCGGCGAGTGAGCTCGCTCACCTCCATCATGTCGACGACGGGCGACCCCGACCTGCCCATGCCGAAGTCCTGGGCCATGAACACGCTGTTCAAGCCTGCGCCCGTCGAGCTCGAGGCCTATGTCGAACACTACGTTCAGACTTGGCGTGTGCTGCGCGGACCGGCGTTTCCCGAGGAGGAAGCCCGAGATCGTGCGCGCGCCGTGCGCAACCACGCGCGCGGGCTGCATCCGGTGGGTGCGGCACGCCACTGCATGGCCATCCTCGCGTCTGGAAGCCGTCGCAAGATGCTGCGGCACGTCTGCGCGCCGACACTGGTGATCCATGGCGACATCGATCCTCTGGTGCCGCTGGCCGCGGGAACGGACACCGCGCAAAGCGTTCCCGACGCCGACCTGATGGTTCTCGAGGGGATGGGCCACGCCCTGCCGATGCGCATGTGGCCGCGCATCATCGAGGGCATCGCAGGGCTTGCGGCCAGGGCCGATTCGCCCTGATCACACAGAAAGCCCGGGCGTTGACGCCGTGGCGGTCTTTCTTGCGCCCGCGCTCGGATAGATCATGCCGATCGACAGGCCGATTCCGCTATGCAGCGCCCGTCGCCAGCGCGAGCTATCTGCACAGCGGCAATGAGCGACCAGCTGCCGCGGACGCCTCACACTACCTTCTGCGCGTGCAGGGCGGCTACGTCAGCAGGGGTCATGGCAAGCCGATGTTCGAGGATGTCATCCGTGTCGGCGCCCAGGCGAGCGCTGGGCTGGTACGGCACGGTGCCCTCGCCATCGTCGAAGCGCAGCGGGCTGACGGGCACGACGATGCGACCGTACTCGGGATGATCGATCCACCGCAGCGAACCGCGCTCATGAAGGTGCGGGTCGTTGACCACCTCCACGAGCGTGCGCACCGGTGCGCAGGGCACCCGGTGGCGGATCAGAAGATCGAACAGTTCGTCCTTCCGGTACGGCATGGTGTATTGGCGTACGCGGTCGTCCACTTCATCCATGTGGGCGCAGCGGTCCTTCACGGTGGCGAAGCGCGGATCGTCCGCCAGTTCGGGGCAGCCCAGGGCATTGAGGAGGTATAGCCAGTGCTGCTCGTTGTTGGTGATGATCGCGATGTAGCCGTCCGAGGTGGGGTAGACGTTGTAGGGGCACAGCGACAGCCCGGTGTGGCGGTTGCCCGTGCGAACGGCGGCGCCGCCGCTGGACCCGTAGTACAGGCCGAGACTTGATGCAAGCGTGGGGTAGACCGCTTCCATCATCGACACCTCGACCGTGCTGCCTTCTCCGGTGCGCTCGCGCGCGAACAGGGCGGACGCGATGGCGCCGAACAGATGGATGCCGGCAAGGAAATCCGCCATCGCCGGGCCGGACTTCACCGGCGGCGCATCCGCATAGCCCGTGGTGTCGATGACGCCGGCCATCGCCTGCACTGTCAGGTCCATGGCCGGAAAGTCGCGGTACGGACCGCTCTTGCCGTAGCCGGAACTCGAGGCGTAGATGAGGCGCGGGTTGGTCTCGCGCAGGACGGCCTCGTTCAGGCCCAGCCGGTCCATCACCCCTGGCGCGTAGTTCTCGACGAGGACATCTGCCGTGCCCAACAGGCGCAACAACAACTGTCGGCCCTCTTCGGACTTGAGATCCAGCGTCATTGTCCGCTTGTTGGCATTGAGCATGGCGAAGGGCATGGCCGCTCCGCTCGCGCCGGAGCGCTTGCGCAGATGTTCCCCCCCGGCGGCTCGATCTTGATGACCTCGGCGCCTCCCTGGGCAAGGAGGAATGTGGCGTAAGGACCGTTGTAGATCTGCGTGAGATCGAGCACGGTGACGCCTGCAAACGGGTACGACATTGGGGGGAACTCTTCTGAAGGATTCACCACTCTAGGGGAAATTCCGTTTTGTAGCAAACGTCAAAAATAACGGAACATTGCACGGCCCTTGCTGTTTGCTGCCTCGCCCGCTGTGAAGGATCTGCAATGTCCCTGCAAGGGTCGCGCCCAAGGGTTCCTGCTGCTGCAGCGGTTGCAGGCGCCTGAATCGACGCGTTCGCCAGGTCAGGGTAATCCCGGGTTCTGAAACGAGCATTGTGAATACAATTTCAGTACCGCCAGCCGCAACGCGTTCCAAAAACAACGAGCCCTGCGGCCTTTTCCCCTCCCGATGGACGATAGGAGTCAGATCATGAATCAGTTTTCGCGTCGCGCAGTCGTCGGCGCCATTGCCGCCACCCTGTTCGCTTCGTGCGGTTCCGCGCTCGCGGCATTCCCGGACAAGCCGATCAAGATGATCGTTCCATACGGCGGAGGCGGCATGGGGTCCGTGTTCGCCAACATGGTGGGCGAGCTTCTCGGCGAGCGCCTGAAACAGCCGGTCGTGCCTGACTACAAGCCGGGTGCCAACGCCATGATCGGAACCGAATTTGCTGCCAAGGCGCCCGCCGATGGCTACACGCTGCTCATGGTGACCACGAGTTCGCTGACGGTGAACCCCGTGTTCCGCAAGAACGTCCGCTACGACCCGATCAAGGACTTCACGCCGGTGTCCATGGTCTGGGTGGCCCGCAACGTGCTGTACACACCCACAAAGATCAAGACGCTCAAGGAACTGATCGACGAAGGACAGAAGAAGTCGCTGAACTACGGCTCTCTGGGCGCTGGTTCGCTCGCGCACCTTTCTTCGGAAATGCTCGTGCGCGAGGCCCATCTGAAACCGCCCGTGCACCTGCCGTTCAAGGGCAATGGTCCGGTCATGACGGAGGTGGCCGCTGGCCGCATCGACTTCGCCTTCGGTGACACCTCCGGCCTGCAGCTCGCCCAGGCTGGAAAGGTGCAGGCGGTGGCCGTCACCGGGGACACACGCGTCTCGGCCGCACCGACCGTGCCGACCCTGAAGGAGCTGGGCTATCCGAACGTCGGCACCGCGAGCTGGATCGGCATCGTGGCGCCGCACGGCACGCCGCAGGCCGTGGTCGACCAAATCAGCAAGGCATTGCACGAAGCCTTCAGCGACGAGTCGGTCAGGAAGAAGGTGGAGGCGCTCGGCGTCGAAGTGGCTCCGGACCAGAGCCCGGCCTACTTCGACAAGGCGATCCACAGTGAGATCCAGCGCTGGAAGCAGTTCCAGGCGGACACCAAGATTTCCGTGGACTGACGGATGAACAGGACCTACCCCGATACGCTGCTGCACATCGCCGGTGAGTGGCGAGAGGCCAAAGGCGGGCGAACGCTTCCCGTGGTTAATCCCGCCACGGGCCGCGAGATCGGACGCGTCGCACATGCGGGCATCGACGATCTGGCAATCTCCGTCGACGCATGCCGCAAGGGATTCGAGACCTGGCGAAAGACGTCGGCCTTCGAGCGCGCCAAGGTCCAGTCGAAGGCGGCGGAACTGGTGCGCCAACGCGCGGATCAGATCGCCGGCGTCCTCACCCTGGAGCAGGGCAAACCACTGGCGGAGTCGCGCCAGGAGGTGCTGGGTGCTGCGGATTTCATGGACTGGGCCGCCGCGGAGGGCATGCGCGTGTACGGTCGTCTCGTGCCGCCGCGCAATCCGATGGCCATGCAAATGGTGGTCAAGGACCCGGTGGGGCTCGTGGCTGCATTCACGCCCTGGAACTACCCGATCAACCAGACGGTGCGCAAGCTGGCCACGGCATTGGCCGCCGGCTGCAGTGTGGTGCTCAAGGCCGCCGAGGAGACGCCCGCTGCGCCGGCCGCCTTGGTGCAGGCCTACGCCGACGCGGGGCTGCCTGCAGGCGTGGTGAACCTCGTGTACGGCGACCCCGCCGAGATCTCCAGGTACCTGATCGAGCATGCCGCGATCCGCAAGGTGACGTTCACCGGCTCGACCGTGGTCGGCAAGGACCTGGCCGCGCTGGCCGGACGCCACATGAAGCGGGTGACCATGGAGCTTGGCGGGCATGCGCCGGTGATCGTCGCGGAAGACGCCGACGTTGCGCTGGCCGTGCGGACCAGCGGGACGGCGAAATTTCGCAACGCGGGTCAGATCTGCATCGCACCCACGCGCTTTCTGGTGCACGAGGCGGTGGCGTCCGAGTTCTCGCGCCTGCTCGCCGGTCATGCCGAGTCCCTGAAGGTTGCTGATGGTTCGGCCGAGGGAACGCAGATGGGGCCGCTGGCCAATCCGAGACGTCTTGCTGCCATGGAAGCGCTCACGCGTGACGCGCTCGAGCGTGGTGCGCGCATGTTGACCGGCGGCAGTGGTCTCGGCCGCGACGGCTACTTCTGGCGCCCCACCGTGCTTGCGGACGTTCCCACGGACGCCAGGGTGTTCAACGAGGAGCCCTTCGGGCCCATCGCGGCTATCCGAACGTTCGGCGACATCTCCGAGGCCATCGCGGAGGCCAACCGGCTTTCGTACGGCCTGGCCGGATATGGCTTCACGCGCTCTCTCAAGACAGCGCACGAGCTTGCCCGCGGTGTCGAGGTCGGCATGATGTGGATCAACCAGGCCGCCACGCCGTGGCCCGATCTGCCCTTCGGCGGCGTGAAGGATTCGGGCCACGGCTGCGAAGGCGGCCCCGAGGCGCTCGAGGCCTACACGAACACCCGCACCGTTTCAATCACCACTGCCTGAGCGCAGCGTTCGGAGCACATCTCAAGATGAAAGCAGCAGTACTGGAAGCGTTCAATGAGCCTTTGGTGATCCAGGACGTCGCGATCGCGGCGCCGGGTCCGAACGAAGTTCTTCTCAAGACGGCAGCAGTGGGTTTGTGCCACAGCGACCTGCACTACATCAAAGGCATGCGACCGTTCCCGTTGCCCGGCGTGCTCGGCCACGAGGTTGCGGGCATCGTCGAGGCGGTGGGCGTGGGGATCAATGACCTCAAGCCTGGCGACCACGTCGTCGGCGCGCTCTCCGTGTTCTGCGGCACCTGTCGGCAGTGCCTGGGGGGACGCTTTGCCCTGTGCGCGGATACCGAGGTGAAGCAGCCGCCCGGCAAGGCGAAGCGTTTGTCCCGGGAAGGCCAGTCAATCAGCCAGGTCTTCAATCTGTCGGGCTTTGCCGAGCAGATGCTGGTCCACCGCAATGCGCTCGTGAAGATCCGCGAGGACATGCCGCTCGACTACGCCGCGCTGCTGGGTTGCGCGGTCATCACCGGAACCGGGGCCGTCTTCCGCACGGCCAGTGTGCGTGGCGGTGCGAGCGTGGCCGTGATCGGCTGCGGCGGCGTGGGGCTTGCGGCAGTCAATGGCGCCTTCATCGCCGGCGCTGCACGCGTCATCGCCATCGACACGGCACCCCACAAGCTCGATCTCGCGCGCAAGTTCGGAGCGACGGATACCGTCGATGCCGGCCAGGGCGACCTAGTGGCCAGAGTCCAGGAGCTGACGGGTGGCGGCGTGGAACACGCCTTCGAGTGCATTGGCCTGCCGGCCACCGCGGAACAGGCGTTCCAGATGTTGCAACCCGGCGGTACGGCCACCATCGTGGGGCTGTTCGCGCCCGGCGTGCGCGTGGCGATCGAGGGCAGCCACTTCTTCTTGGAGAAGCAGCTGAGGGGATCGGCCCTCGGATCGGCCCGCATCCGGGAGGACATTCCGAAGCTGGTGGACCTGTACATGCAGGCACGCTTGAACCTGAAGGACCTGGTGTCGCAGCGCATTCCGCTGGAGAAGATCAACGAAGGCTTCGAGGCCATGCAACGCGGCGAGGTGGCGCGCAGCGTGGTGGTCTTCCCTTGACGTGGCTGCGACGCCTGGGGTCTGGGGGCGCCAATGACCGTGCCGCCCTTCTGCACGAGTTGGCCTGTGTGGCCGTACGAGCGTTGAAGGCGCCCTCGATGGTGCCTGCTTTTCGAGGCAGCTGAGCGTCTCACCCTGACGAACCGCTCATGGCAATGGGGCGCAGTGAACTGGCCGGACGTGTCGCCTTGGTGACGGGGTCCACCGACGGCATCGGCCTGGCGACAGCTCACGCACTCGCGGTGCAAGGCTGCGCGATCATGCTGAACGGTTTGCCGAACCGCGGTTTACGGACTGGTTGCAGGCGTTGACCGCAGCAGGTACGTGGCTTCCAAGCATGGCCTCATCGGTCTGACGAAGGCGGTGGCGCTGGAGACGGCCTGCACACCGGTCACGTGCAATGCCGTGTGCCCGGGGGATGTGTCCACGCGCATCTTCTATCGCAACGCCAAGCTGCTCGCCCAACAGGAGCACATCTCGCGGGAAGAAGCGCAGCGCCGCATCGCCGGGCGCAACATGCCGTCGGGCCGGGTGGTGACGCCCGAGCAGGTGGCCGATGTGGTGGCGTTCCTGTGTTCGCCAGCCGCAAGCGAGGTGCGCGGCGCGGCGTGGCCGGTGGATGGAGCGTGGCTGGCGAGCTGAAACGATGAACCACACGATGGACACGACCTCTGCGCCTGCGGGCGCTCTTTCGCACATTCGCGTGCTGGACCTCAGCCGCGTGTTCGCCGGCCCGTGGGCCGGGCAGATGCTGGCCGACCTCGGGGCCGAGGTGATCAAGGTCGAGCGCCCGGTCGAGGGCGACGATTCGCGACGGCTCGGCCCGCCTTTCCTGTGTGACGATGCGGGCGAATGCACGCGAGATTCCGGCTTCTACCTGAGCGCCAACCGGAACAAGAAATCGATCACCGTCGACATCTCCACGCCGCAAGGGCAGGAGATCATCGAAGGGCTCGTTGCGTCGTGCGACGTGCTGATCGCGAACTACAAGGTGGGAGACTTGGCCGCGATCTTCCAGGGCATGGGCGGTTTGATGGCGGTCACCGGACATCGCGACGACTTGCCGGGCGGCGGACCGCAGAAGGTGGGCCTGATCGCCTCCGATCTGATGGCCGGCATGTATGCGGCCGTCGCCATCCTGGCGCCGCTTGCGCACCGCGACGCAGTATCCGGCGAAGGCCAGCACATCGACCTCGCGCTGCTGGACTCCCAGGTGGCCGCGTTGTCGCATGCCGGCATGGGCTACCTCGTCTCCGGGGACCCGCTTGCCCGCTGCGGCCCCCTGTCACCGACGGCTGCGCCGTCGCAGAGGTACCGGTGCCAAGACGGGCCAATCATGCTCGTTGTGGGCAAAAACTGGCAGTTCGCGAAGGTCGCGTCCAATTGGCGAGCGATGCGCGCTTCTCGACTAATTCGCTGCGCATCGCTCACCGCGAGGCACTCAACGCCGTCATAGAGCCGATTTTCGCGAGCCGGCAAAAGCAGCACTGGATCGATGCGCTGGCTCAAGCCGGCGTGCCTTGTGGACCGGTCAACGAGTTGCATGAGGTGTTTGCCGATCCGCAGGTGCTCGCGCGCAACATGGTCGTGCATCTTCCGCATCCCCGGCGAGCGGCCATGCCGATGCTGGCCAATCCGATTCGGCTGTCGGACACGCCAGTGCAGTACCGCACGCCTCCGCCCGATCTCGGACAGCACACCGAGGAACTCCTCATCGAACTCCTCGGCTTCGACGCAGCGCGCTGTCGGGCCTATCGCGAGCAGGGAATCATCTGAGGGGACTCTTGCAGATTCGCGTGATCGCGCGGCTGGTCACAGTGCGAGCGTTCGAGCACTGGCGAGAGTTCGACGATCACATGGTTTGCTGTGGGTCCCGGATCATCGACGCCGATTTGTCGCTGCCACGCCTCGACCGTGTGCACAAGGGCCGCCGTGGCTGCGGCGATGCGCGCGGGCCGATTGGCCTCGGTGATGTCCTGCACTGAAAACCATTGCCAGCCCGCGCCCGACTCCGTCTGCTGCGGCGATCGCGGGCGTGATCGGCACCTCGCCAGGCGCCATCGGCACCGCGGTGGCGCAGCAGAGCCTGCGCGGCGTGCTGTGCTTCTGCAACTCGCCGCTGATGAACCAGGTCGAGGCCTACATCCAGTTCAAGCCCGGGCTTATCACCGCCGAGGGCGAGGTCACCGACGAAGGCACGAAGAAGTTCCTGCAGAACTACATGAGCGAACTGCACGCCTTCATCGCGCGCGTGCTGACCGTGCTGCCGCGCAAGGCCTGAAGACCGAAAGGATAGCGGTCAACGACGGCGCATATCTCCCGCGTCCCGCCCGACAGTGCACGCAAGCTGAGCACCGCCAGCTGCGAAAGTTGTTTGCCGGGACGTCGCAGGGAAGGGCCGTTTTCCGGCGTCGAATCCGGGCTCGCGGCTGACGGCTGAGGGTCGCAATGCATAGCTATGCATTGCGACCCATTTGCGACATCCGCTGCCCTGAGCGCGTCGCCACAATGCCGCCGCTCGCACGGACCGCTGCCGCTCGGACCCATGCAAAGGCACCCGAGTGAGGCCCCCGCAGTGTTGGGCGCACACCGGTAGGCAGCCGTCGGAGCGATTGAGGCGCAGCGCGAGGCGTGAGACCGTCCGAGGTCACCGCCTCTGGAGCCTCACGTGCACGCCATCGGCCGGCAGCCCCAGGGGGGCGCCGCGGTCCCCGGATTGTGCGACGGCGCCTCCTGTCGTTGCTCAGTCGATCGCGAGGTGCACTTTCACCCACCGCTTCGCGCCGTCGCTTGAGACCGGCTGCGAGCGGTATCCGACGTAGCCGTCCGGCCGGACCAGGTACATGCACTGGCCCCGCGCGCCGTACAGATCGTGCGCGTGCTGCTCGGGGTCCTCTTGGCGCGTGATCAGGAAGGTGCGCACGTCGATCGGAAGCTGCGCGGCCAGCTCCGCACCGAACCACTCCAGATCCTCGTGCTCGTCGTTCGAGCCGTGCGTTCCTTCGAAGAGGAGGAGCGAGAAGCGCGGGCCGCGGAGGAGATCGAAGATCCGCTTCCCCGCGAGCTGAGCGTCAGGCGCGCGCGAGCCGGCGTGCGGGCCGGCGAAGAACGCACGGCAGTCGCGCATGCTCGGGTGGTGCGGATCCACGTGCAGGTGGAAGCCGGGGTCGCAGTCCTCCGCGGCAAGTGCCCCGCTCTTGTACGAGTAGAGCGTCTCGCCGAGTTGGTCGGCCATGTGGTGGCCGACGATCTCCAGATGGCCGAGGCATCGGATCACGTTGTTGCGAACCGCCTGCGTCACGCTCCCGCGCCAACTCGCGCTAACCTGCAGCTGATTCGTGAAATTGAGCACCGCCTTGCCGACCGGGCGGCGTTCGGCGTCGTACGACGCGAGGAGCGAGGGCGCGGCGCCCCCCTTCAGCACGAGCCCGAGCTTCCAGGCCAGGTTGTATGCGTCCTGCATGCCCGTGTTCATCCCCTGTCCGCCGAACGGCGAGTGGATGTGGGCGGCGTCGCCGGCGAGAAAGACGCGACCATCGGCGTAGCGCTCGACCTGCCGGTGGTGGATGCGGAAGAAGGTGCTCCAGCGAAGGTCGCTGATGCGCACCGGGAACGGGACCCGCTCTCTGAAGATCTCCATCAACTCCTGCGGCGTGGGTGCGCCCTCGTGCACGCGCTTTTGCTGCGGTCCGTCGAGGTCGGCCACCGCGAGCCAGGTGTCCTCGGGAAGTGGGTTCGCGTAGGCGGCACCCGCGTCGGATAGGAAGGTCGCGACGCGGTCGCGCGGCTGGTCCCACTCGAAGCGACCGTGGCCGAGCACGAAGTCCTGCGGATAGGCGGCGCCGGAGAACTGGAACCCGAGTCCGTGGCGGACGGTGGAGTGTGCGCCGTCGCAGCCGACAAGGTAGCGCACGACGCACCGCTCTTTGCGATCGCCGTGATCGAGGGTGACCTCGACACCGTCCTCGCCCGGCACGAACGCGGTCGCCTTCACCGGACGCTCGATGCTTCCCCCGAGCTTCGCGAGGTGTTCGCGCAGGACCGTCTCCGTGCGATTCTGCTCCTGGCACAGCAAGAACGGGAATGGCGTACCGATGCCCGCGAAGCTCAGCTCCATCACCTTGCTTCCGTCGCCAAGTTGCGTGTCCATGTGCTCGATGCGCAGGCCCTGCTCCAGGAACGCGCCGACGCAACCCATGTCGTCGAGAACCTCAAGCGTGCGCGGCATGATGCCGCTCGCCTTCGCGATGGTGGGCGGGGTGTCGAGCTGATCGATCAGGCGGCACGAGACGCCGTGGCGGAGGAGCTCGGAAGCGAGGGTGAGGCCGGTGGGACCGGCACCAATGACGAGGACATCAGGGGTCGTCATGATGCCGACTGTAGCGCCGCCGGTGTGGTCGGTCGAGGCCGAAGTTGTCCGTCCCCAAGGTAGCATCCTTTGGTCGATCACCTTGCGGTTGCTTGCGACGCGAGGTCGGCAAAATCGATGCCGGGAAGCTGCCTGCCGCCACCGTCAGCTCCTGTGAAGGGTTGTCCGATACCTGCCCGGGTGCAGGCACAACGCGGCGAGAACGCTGGACCTGAGGGCAGGTGTTGGACAAGCGCCAGGGGAGGAAACCGCGGCGCGTGGCGCGGTCGGCGGAGGAGGCTATCGCCCTATGGAGGTTTGACGCATCGAGTCGTCACGAACGAGGGCTTCCTGGCGCATATGCCGCCGGCGCTTGGCAACTCTACGCGCTTCAACAAGACCGCAGAGCAGCTAACTCACCAGTTGCGCGGCAGTGCAGAGCGGCGTCAGGTTCACGAAGCCCGCATCGCCTTGCAACATAACCTTGGCCTTGGGGGAGCGTGCGTGGTCACGCTTTATCGGTCGGCGTGATCGCACCCGCGACAGACCGCTCTCGGCCGCAATCGTGATCGGCCGTCTGTGAGCGGGACTGAGGTGTCGCGGACGAGCCAGACAGCAGCCATTGGTGGCAAGGCCGGTTGAACGCAGCGAATCGCAGCTGTATTCGGCCAGCCGCATCATGGGCTCCTTGTTCAGTGAATAGCTCGCGTTCGTGCATTGGCCGAGCATCTGCGCCAGCCAACGCAGCTGCCGCAGCGAGCCGTCGGGGCGAATGCAAAGCGGCGCGTGGCGCTGGAACAGCCACTTCAGGGCCTTCAGCGGAATGCCGGGCGCGGCCCACTGTGTGGAATACCTAGGTGACGCCTGCCCGGCGTTCGCGATGCTCGTTTCCAACGCGACGCCAGCACGCGCGACCAGTGCGACGGAATCGGCCACATCAAAGAATCCGTCGCGACGCTCGACCGCATGACGCAGCAGAATGCCGCCCTCGTCGAGCAGTCGGCCGCCGCGGCGGAAAGTCTGAAGGCCCAAGCCCTCGCTCTGGTCACCGCGATCGCTCGATTCCGCTTGGACGTCGAGTCGCCCGTTGACTTCACCAGCGCAGGGACGGCGTCATCACCCGTGCATCCCACAGCGAAGTGATTTCATCGTCGAGCGCGGTCAGGGTAATCGACGCCCCGGCCATCTCGAGCGAGGTCGTGTGGTTGCCGACAAGCCACCGTTTGACGTCCAGGCCCTCGGCACGAAGGCGTCGCGTCGCGATTCCGTTCAACAGATGCAGTTCGATCAATGGCGTGCCGCCGAAACCATTGACGTGCAGCAACACCGATCGGCCCGCCGCAAGACCCAGATCCTTGAGGATTGGCTCGAGCAGCAGCGCGACGATCTCGTCCGCCGGCATCAAGGACCTGCGGTATCGGCCCGGCTCGCCGTGGATCCCCACGCCCACCTCCATCTCTTTCGGACCGATCTCGAAGGTCGGAGCTGCAGCTTCTGGCACGGTGCAGCTTGTCAGCGCGACACCCATCGAGGCGGTGTTGGCATTGACGCGCGCACCGAGGGCCTTGCATTCGTAGAGGTCCGCGCCCGCCTCGGCTGCTGCCCCGATCATCTTCTCGACGATCAGCGTGCCTGCAACGCCCCGGCGTCCGGTCGTGTGGGTGGAGTGCTCGACGGCCACGTCATCGTTGACCAGCACGGTCACGCATTCCATCTCGAGCATGTCGCTCGCTACCTGGAAGCTCGCGCAGTCGCCGGCATAGTTCTTCACGACCAGCACGACACCTTTGCCGGCATCGACGCGCTGCGCTGCCGCGACGATCTGATCCGGAGTTGGTGCGGTGAATACCTGCCCCGGGCATGCGGCGTCGAGCATGCCATGGCCGACATACCCTGTGTGCAGTGGCTCATGGCCCGAGCCGCCACCCGAAATCACCGCCACGCGACCCTGTTTCGGATTGCGGCGATAGACGAACAAGGGCGTTTCGTTGAGCGCGAGCAGGTCCTCGTGTGCCATGACCAAGCCGGCGGCACTGTCGCGCACCAGGTCATCGGCCTCGTTGATGAACTTCTTCATCCTGCAGAGCCATCCTTCATGCGATTGTGGCGCGCGACGCCATCCGGTGTCACGAGAGGTTTTCCATGGTGAGGATCTCGACGCGCGGATTGCTGATCGCCAGCGCGCCGCGCACGCCGTCGCACAAGGCGCGCAGCACGCGGCCGGCCGCCGTTACGACGTACTCGACGTCCTGGTGGAGCAGATAGCTGAGGGCGCCAGAAAGAAGCATGGAGCGATGCACCTCAAGCAGGTCGTGGGCGACGAACATCAGATCATGGCCATAGCCGTGCTCCGCAAGCGCTCGGGCGATGCCGAAGCTGCACGGCCCCACGTTGTACAGCGCGTCAATGCGAGCGCCGACGGATTCCGGGGCGAGAACCTTGCGCGTGTACTCATAGGCGCCGTCCTCCGATTCGGGCACCTCGAACAGGCGTAACTGTCTGGCTTGCGGAAAGCGCTCCTCCAATACCTGCTGAAAGCCGATGCGGCGATCGATTTCGGCGGCGAAGCGGGTGGCCGGCGACAGCAGCGCGCACAAGCTCGATGTCGCTCGCGGCAACGAACGACCGATCAGCAGACCCGCGGTGCGACCGGCAGCCCGGTTGTCGGCGCCGATTGCAGTCTCACGCAGCGACCCGGGCACGTCGGAAAACAGCGTGACCACGTGCACCCCGGCCCGCACCAGCTCATTGACCGCCAGCTTGACCGCCGGCACGTCAGGAGCGAGGAGCGCCACGCCATCCAGATCGGACAACTTGGCCAACTCGGCCGCGAAGATGCTGACGTCGGTCGTCGCAAGCCGATGCGTGACCTCGGTGATGTGCTGGTGCCGGAACTCGCCGGCTGTCTGCGCCACCACGCGGTCGACGAGGTCGAAGAAGCCCAGCCTGGCGGCGGGCAAAACGAAAGCGAATCGATAGTTGGACGTCGATCGCGGCCTGCCGCGCATTGGGGTTCCGCCGCCCAGCGCAGCCATGGCTTCACGCACCTTGCGCACCGTCATCGGGTTGACGCCGGGACGGTTGTTCAACACGCGATCCACAGTTGCCGTGCTCACACCGGCTGTTTCCGCGATCTTCGTGATGGTGACCGGATTCGTCATGAGGCCCAGGCTGAAGGATAAGCAACAAGTAAATCGATCCGAGTGTCGTTGAATCGCATGACGGGGCCAAGCAGTCTTGCCCGCCGTTCAGCCGGCCTCGTCGTAAGAACAACATCACCCCCCTTCGGGGCGAACGATTGATTTAGGGTTTTTATTGAGTGATTTATTAAATGATGCATCTAGACTTCGTTGCAGGGTCATGCCTGTCCGCACTCGTCGGGCGGCCCAGGCCCCGATGAAAGTCGGACCAGTGCCGACGCCATGCCCAACCCGCGGCGAGTGTCCGCGCCCCCTATCGAACAGGAGACCGAGGATGAGCTTCAAGAAGACCAAGCTGGCCGTCGCTGCGAGCGCGTTCGCGATGGCCGCGCTGATGAGCACCGGCGCTCAGGCCCAGGAAAAGCAGCTCACCCTTTGCTGGGCCGCGTGGGACCCGGCCAATGCGCTGGTCGAGCTCTCGAAGGACTTCACGGCCAAGACCGGCATTCAGATGAGGTACGAATTCGTGCCTTGGCCGAATTTCGCGCAGCGCATGCTCAACGAGCTGAATTCGAGGGGCAAGTTGTGCGACTTGCTGATTGGTGACAGCCAGTGGATCGGCTCGGCTGCGACCGAGGGCCACTACGTCAAGCTCAACGAGTTCTTCGACAAGAACGGCATCAAGATGAAGGACTTCATGCCCGCCACGGTACTGGGCTACTCGGAGTGGCCCAAGGGCACGCCGAACTACTGGGCCTTGCCTGCGATGGGCGATGCTGTGGCGTTCACCTATCGCAAGGACTGGTTCGCGCGACCCGAGCTGCAAGCCGAGTTCAAGAAGAAGTACAGACGATCCCTGGAAGCGCCCAAGACCTGGGACGAGTTCAAGCAAGTCGGCGAGTTCTTCCAGAACCGCGTGATCGACGGCAAGAAGGTCTACGGCGCAGCGATCTACACCGAGCGCGGATCGGAAGGCATCACCATGGGTGTTGCCAACACGATGTACGACTACGGATTCGAATACGCGAATCCGAACAAGGCGTACGACATGAAGGGCTGGGTCAACAGCGCTGGCGCCGCCAAGGGACTGAAGCTCTACAAGGAACTCTACGACTGCTGCACGCCGCCCGGTCACTCCAATGCCTACATGACCGAGGACCTCGACGCCTACAAGTCGGGCCAGGTGGCGATGCAGATGAACTTCATTGCATTCTTCCCCGGCATCTCGAAGGATCCGCAGGTGGGCGGCGACAAGACCGGCTTCTTTCCGATCCCCAGGGGGGCAAGACAGTTTGCGCAGCTCGGTGGTCAGGGCATCTCGGTGGTGAAGTACTCGGACAAGAAGGAGATGGCGCTCGAGTACATGAAATGGTTCGCACAGCCCGCTGTGCAGAAGAAGTGGTGGGATTCCGGTGGTTTCACGTGCCTGCGCTCGGTCCTAGAGGCACAGGGCTTTGAAACGAGCACGCCGTACGCGAAGGTGTTCCTCGACTCGATGAAGATCGTCAAGGATTTCTGGGCCGAGCCGAGTTATGCGCAACTGCTGCTCGCGATGCAGAACCGTGTGCACGATTACGTCGTCGCTGGCAAGGGGACGCCGCAGCAGGCGCTCGACGCGCTCGAGAAAGACTGGGAAGAGGTCTTCAAGGAAGACGGGAAGATCAAGTGAAACCTTTGCAGTTCACGCGGTGGGCGTCGCTCCCCGAGCCACGAGGCGTGCTTCGGCGGGAAACGGGCGGAGAGGGCGTCCGGGCTCCCGCCCTAATCAAGCAAGGCCTGTCGGACCGCACCCTCGCCTGGATCTTCGTGGGGCCGACCGTGCTGCTGCTGCTGGCCTTCAACATTTTTCCGCTGCTCTGGACGATCTGGCTGTCGTTTACCAGCTTCCGGGCCAATCGCGGGCATGCGGCCATCAGATGGCTCGGAATCGAGAACTACAAGAGTGTGCTGGGCAGCCACGCGATCTGGGATCACATGCAGGTGACCGCGCATTTCCTGTGCTGGTCGATTGCGCTGGAGCTGTTGCTGGGCTTCGGCCTTGCGCTGATGCTCAACCGCCGCTTCAGGACGCACAGCTTCTGGAGCACAGCGATCCTCCTGCCGATGATGCTCGCGCCGGCCGTGGTCGGCACGTTCTGGAAATACTTCTTCGAACCGCAGTACGGCATCTTCAACCAGATCGTCTCGTTCTTCGGCGGCCCGTCCACGTTCACCATGCTCGGCGACACCCGGCTGTCGCCCTGGGCCATCGTGCTCGTGGACACCTGGATGTGGACGCCCTACGTGATGCTGCTTCTGCTCGCGGGGCTTCGTTCGATACCGCCGTACCTCTACGAGGCCGCCGAGATCGACCGCGCGTCGGAGTGGACCAAGTTCTGGCGCATCACGGTGCCGATGGTGCTCCCCTTCATCCTGCTGGCGTTGCTGTTTCGGACGATCGAGAACTTCAAGATGTTCGACCTGGTCGACAACCTGACCAACGGAGGTCCGGGCTCCGTCACTGAGCTCGCGTCGATCTCCCTCAAGCGCGAGGCCTTCGAGAAGTGGCGCACCGGATATGCCTCGGCGTTCGCGATCATTCTCTTCGTGTCGATCTACGGCCTGTCTCTGGTAGCAGTGCGCTTTCTCGAGAAGGTGAAACAGCGATGAGAACCGTTCCCCACTCCCCGCTTGAACCGAGCACGGGGTCCAGGTGGTTCGCCGGCACGGTGGTGATCGTCTACGCCGTCCTGACGCTGATTCCCCTGGCATGGATCTTCATGACGAGCTTTCGCACGCCCGAGGATGCAATCGCCTATCCCCCAAAAGTGCTGGCTCAGCCCTCGCTGATCGGCTACGTGAATCTGTTCACCACACGCTCGCGCGTTGCCGCAGAGGACCTGGCGGCGTTGCCGCCGCCGGCGACCTGGTACGAGAAGCTCGTTCGCGACCAGCAGATGGTGCTGGCCGGCCCGTCGCGCTTCACTGATCGCTATGTCAATTCGCTGCTGGTCGGCTTCGGTTCGACACTGCTGTCGGTCGCGTTGGGCACGCTTGCGGCCTATGCCTTCTCGCGCTTTCGGGTACCGGGCAAGGACGACTTGATGTTCTTCATCTTGTCGACGCGGATGATGCCCCCGATCGCAATCGCCATACCGGTCTACCTGATGTACCGGCAACTGGGCCTGAACGACACGCACCTGGGGCTCATCCTGCTCTACACGGTGGTCAACTTGTCGTTGTCGGTCTGGCTGCTGAAGGGCTTCATGGACGAGATCCCGCGAGAGTACGAAGAGGCCGCGATGGTCGACGGCTACACACGCTGGCAGGCGTTCCTGAAGGTGGTGCTTCCCCAGGCAGCCACGGGCATCGCGACGACTGCCATCTTCTGCCTGATCTTCGCGTGGAACGAATATGCGTTTGCACTGCTCCTGACGAGCGGCACCGCGCAGACCTCGCCCCCGTTCATCCCCACCATCATCGGCGAGGGCGGTCTGGACTGGCCGGCGATGGCAGCCGGCACGACGCTGTTCCTGTTGCCGGTGCTGTTCTTTACCGTGCTCCTGCGCAGGCATCTGCTGCGTGGCATCACATTCGGAGCGATACGCAAATGAAGAAGTTCATTCGCCGCACCCCCTGGGAGGTGACGACCATCGGCCTGATCGCCCTGGGGCTGTTCATGCTGATGCAATCCTGGTCGCTCGACCTGTACGGCTACTCCTTCACCGTACTCCTGGCCGGTGTCGTCGGTTACTCCATCGCCGGCAAATTGCCCCGCTGACATGGCCGAGATTCGCATCCAGAATTTGCAGAAGCGCTTCGCCGATTTCACCGCGGTGAAGAACTCCTCGCTGCTGCTCGAAGACGGCAAGTTCGCCGTCCTGCTCGGCCCCTCGGGCTGCGGCAAGACGACCACCTTGCGCATGGTCGCCGGGTTGGAGTTTCCGAGCAACGGGCAGATCATCCTCGACGGCGAAGACGTGACCTACAGGCGCCCGCGTGAGCGCGACATCGCAATGGTGTTCCAGCTGTTCGCGCTCTACCCGCACATGGGTGTGCGCGACAACCTCGAATTTCCACTGCGCAACGAACGTGTGCCGCGCTCCGAAATCGACCGCCGCATTCGCGAGGTTGCATCGATCCTGCGCATCGAACACCTGCTCGGCTCGCGCATCGGTGGTCTGGCAGGAGGCGACCGGCAGCGCGTGGCGCTGGGTCGCGCCATCGTGCGCCAACCGAAGGCCTTCCTGATGGACGAGCCGCTCGGCACGCTCGACGCGGAATTCCGCGAATTGATGTGCGTGGAGCTGCGCAAGTTGCACGACAAGCTCAAGACGACGACCGTCTTCGTCACGCACGACCAGAACGAGGCTATGGCGCTGGCCGACCACATCGTCGTGATGAACAACGGTGAGATCCTGCAAGCCGACGACCCGCAGGGCATCTACAACTTCCCGAACTGCGCGTTCGTCGCGCAGTTCATTGGCCGCCCGCCTATGAACCTGCTGGAAATCCGCGCACCGGTGGTCCCGGGCGCCACGCAGGTGATAGTCGACGGCCAGGCGATCGACGTGCCGCTGGTTCAGGCATACGCCGAGCGTGTGCTGCTGGGCGTGCGGCCGGAGCATGTACGTCCGAGTGCACCGGGCTGCGGGCTGCCGGCGCGGGTCGAGCATGTCGAGTACTTCGGGTCGCACTGGATCGCCGAATTCTCGAGCGCCGCCGGTCCGATCAAGGTCGTAGTCGACAAGTCGATGAAGCCATGCGAAGGGGAACACGTGGGCCTGAGTTTCGACACGCACCGCGTCGTCCTCTTCGACGCGGCCACCGAGCAGCTGTTGCCCAGCGCCACCACGACCATCCACCGAGCGAGCATGTGCCATGGCTAGCGTTTCCCTGTCCGGGGTGCAGAAGCACTTCGGGACCGTCCCCGCGGTCGACGTCCTGACGCTCGACATCGCCGACGGCGAATTCTTCGTGCTGCTAGGCCCAAGCGGCGCCGGGAAGACGACGACGCTGCGATTGGTGGCCGGCATCGAGCACCCCGATCGAGGGCACGTGCTGATGGACGGCGTCAACATCACGGACGCACCGCCCGCGCAGCGCGACTGTGCCTTCGTGTTCCAGCAGTATTCTCTGTATCCGCACCTTACGGTGTTCGACAACATCGCATTCCCGCTGCGCGCGCCGATGCGGCGCCTCGCCGAGACCGAGATCAGACAGCGTGTCGAGCGGATCGCGAGGACCTTGCACATCGAGGCCAAGCTGAAGGCGAAGTCGACCGCGCTGTCCGGCGGCGAGATGCAACGCGTGGCCATTGGCCGCGCACTGGTGCGCGAGCCGCGGGTGTTCCTGATGGACGAGCCGCTGTCTTCGCTGGATGCACAGCTGCGCGAGGAACTGCGGGTCGAGCTCAAGCGCCTGCAGCGCCAGCGGGGGGCCACGGTGCTCTATGTGACGCATGACCAAGTGGAGGCCACCACGCTGGCCGACCGCATCGGCATCCTCGAGCAAGGTCGTGTCCAGCAGGTGGGCACGCCCCTCGATGTCTACCAGGATCCGCAGACGCTGCACGTCGCGCAGCGCCTGGGCGCGCCCGCCATCAACGTGTTGCCCGCGGCGTGGTTCGAGGGAAGCGGGCCCAGGCGTGCCGAACACGTGGCGATACGGCCGGAAGATGTATCTCTCGGCGAAGGCGACGGGCCGTCCAATTTCGATGTCATCGAGTGCTCGCTGGTCAAGCACCTGGTGGTAGCCGAGCGCGCGGGCGTCCAGGTGCGCGCGAGAACGCGGCTGGACCATGCGATGCACCCAGGCACGCCGGTACGAATGTCATTCCCGCCCGAACGCTGCCTGTTCTTCGATGCGTCGGGCCTGCGCCTGGCAGCTTGAGGGAGTCCGAATGAACACTACGCTGATACTCGCGTCGCTTGCCGCCGTGCAGCGCGCCATCCTGGCCAACGAGGGTCAGATCGAATCGCTGGACCGCGCGATCGGCGACGGCGATCACTTCATCAACGTGCGGCGCGGCTGCGACGTGCTGGCGGCGCTGAGTCCTGACTTACGCAGCGCGCCGCCGGCGCTGGCGCTGCAAAAGATCGGGCTCAAGCTGCTCGGCACGATCGGCGGCGCCTCGGGTCCCCTCATCTCCAGCTTCTTCCTCGCCATGGGCAAGGCGCTCGACGGTGTGGCGCAGCCCGATCGCCGGCAATTCGCCGCAGCGTTCGCGGCCGGCGTGGATGCCATCAAGTCTCGTGGAAAGGCGGATGTCGGGGAGAAGACGATGCTCGATGTTCTCATTCCGGCGTCGCGGCTGCTGACGCGGCTCACGGACGAGGGGGCATCGCTGGGCGAGTTGTGTACGCAGATGAACGACGAGGCACATCGCAACATGCTCGCGACCAAGGACATGATCGCCACCAAGGGTCGCGCCTATTTTCTCGGTGAGCGGGCGCTGGGCCACATCGATCCGGGGTGCAAGACCTGTGAGGTCGCCATCGCCGCGGTGTGCGAAACGGTTCTGCAGGAGGAGATCGCATGAAGAAGTTCATCAACGACGTCGATGCCATGATGCGCGAGTCGCTCAGCGGCATGATCGACGCGCACCCGGGCTTGCTGCGGGTCGAGTTTGAGCCGACGTTCATCGCGCGCGGCAGACGTGCGACGAACAAGGTCGCACTGCTGTCCGGCGGTGGTTCGGGGCACGAGCCCCTGCACGCCGGATTCGTCGGTCGTGGCATGCTCGACGCCGCCTGCCCCGGCCAGGTGTTCACCTCACCCACGCCGGATCAGATGCTGGCCGCCGCACAAAGCGTTCATGCCAACCGGGGAGTGCTCTTCATCGTGAAGAACTACGCGGGCGACTCGATGAACTTCCAGATGGCCAGCGAGATGCTGGAGATCGAGAACGCCACCGTGCTGGTCAATGACGATGTGGCGGTGGAGAACTCCACGCACACGACCGGCCGGCGCGGCGTGGCAGGCACGGTCATGGTCGAGAAAATGGTGGGTGCGGCGGCCGAGCTCGACGCGTCGCTCATGGAATGCAAGTCCGTAGGCGACCGCGTCAACGCGGCCACCGCTTCCATGGGGGTGGCCTTCACCAGTTGCACGGTGCCGGCCGCGGGTCGCGCCACCTTCGACATCGGCGACGACGAGATGGAAGTCGGCGTCGGGATTCACGGCGAACCGGGCCGGCGGCGCGAGAAGATCAAGCCTGCCGCAGTCATTGTCGAGGAGCTGCTGGCCGCGATCCTCGCCGACTTGAAGCCCGCCCTAGGGCGCGAACTGCTGCTGCACGTCAACGGTTTCGGTGGCACGCCACAGATGGAGCTGTACCTGCTCTACCACTGCGCAGCCGAGCAGTTGCGCGCGCTGGGCTTGAACCCGGTGCGTTCGCTGGTGGGTAACTACACGACCTCGCTTGAAATGGCCGGGGCCTCGCTCACGGTGACGCTCCTGGACGACGAGTTGAAGGCTCTGTGGGATGCGCCGGTGCACACCGCGGCGCTGCGCTGGTAGGCGGCAGGCGTTGCGACGACGCGGTGCGCTGTCCGCGGTCGGCTTGGCCGCCGCGGGGCAGGGGCTACTTCTATCAGGACAGACCCAAGGGGAACGCGTCGTGCTCAAACTGCCGGCTGTTTTCCCCTGCTGCCGGCGGGCTGGGAACCTGTGCATTGGTCGACGGGCAGGTCTCGGCCAACGGGTGGTGCATGGCGCATTCGCCGAAGGGATGACGCCTGCAATGAGCCTGGGAGCTGCGCAGCGGCACGCTCGCGCGCCAGCAACGCAGAATTGCGAAGCGCTCGCCACGCGTAAACATGAGCTTACCGCGGTCGCCAGGAGCGATCGCGAGCGGGACGCACGCGTTCGGCGTCAAACGCGGTCCCGGCGATGCGTTCGTAGTCGATCACATACATCATCTCTGACGCGCACCCGCTCGCCGCCTACCTGAAGTTCTCCGAGCCGACCTGCGGTATGGACGCGAGCGCGCAATGCCAGCGCCATTCGGCAACGCGAAGATGCGGCAATAGGAACCTGCTTGGCTGCCGGAAGACATGCTCGATGGACCGCTTTCGCATCCGCATGGCGTCGGGTTGCAGGTCCAGACGCATCGGTACTGCCTCAAGTGCGGTCTCGTGCTCCCATCGTCGAACTCTTCTTTCATTCCCGGTTGTGCACTTGGCTTTCGCCGAGAAGACCGTGGCGGTCAGCTTTCTTCCGCCGGAGCCGTTCGGCGGCCCGAGGTCGAATGGCAGCAGACAGTCTTTCCCCGCCATGAGTTCCTGAGTTCCGCCCTGACGTGCCCGCATGTGGTCGATCGCTGGATTCCATCGATGGTCAATCGGCTCCCTTTTGCAATCACGAAGGAGTCAGAAGTCGTGCGATTCGGCGTCGTAGCAGAGCACCGGCACCTGCTCGTGAGCTCCCGCTATTGGATGCAGCTTTCCTCGGCCTTGGCGATCAGCGCCAGCACGCCGTGAACGTCATCGCACTGCGCCATGAGTCCCAGGCACAGCATGGCCAGTGCGAGCTCTGACCGGGATTGCCCGACACGGCTGAGCGTGTGGCACAGCTCGGTGTAGGCGGTGTCCAGTTCGGCGTCGGTCATGCATGCTCCATGGCGTTGCGGCTGCCGATTGCGCGTGCGATCGCATCACGAATCGCCTTCGAATCGGGCTGCCGCCAGCGGCCCATCACGTAGCCGTCAGGCCTGACCAACACAGCCGAACCTTCCTCGGCGCAGTAGCGCGACCACGCCTGCCCGTGCTGGTCGCTCATTGCATCGTGCGACGTGACGCCAGCGGGGTGGATGACGCGTACGTGTAGCCCTTCGTCCATCGCAATTCCCTCCGCTTGGGTTGCCTTCGAAGTGAAGCGCAGCAGCACGAAGTCATTGCCAAATTCCTGCGTCAAATGCCGTGCGCTTCCCGCCTGACTCAAGAGGGCCTCGGGCGCGATGTCCCCTGGTCGCGGGGCAGGTCCCCAGTCGATGCCGTTTTCGTCGCCGATGTTCAGCGGCGACCCGCGATAGCCCACTGGCGTGGTCTGTCGGGGATTGATCAAGGAGCGCACGGAAGGCTGCGACACCGCGAGCCGCAGCGTGGCTTCTCGCATGAGCGAGAAGGCGAAGTTGGGCGGCGCCATGAACTCGGTGCTCTTCGCGCCAAAGGCGATGTTCTCGTGCGCAGCAGCCACACGCTCCTGCGAATAGCTGTCGAGCAGGCGGTCGTCGACTTGGCCGGCAATCACACGCGCGAGCTTCCACGCGAGATTGCCCACGTCGTCCAGACCCGAGTTCAGCCCGCGCACGCCGAAGATGGGCACCAGGTGCGCGGCGTCGCCGGCGAACATCACGCGAGCATGGCGGTAGCGCTGGAGCGTCAGGCACTTCGCGTTGTAGATGGAGATCCACAACGGCTTCCAGGGTGCCGTCTCTCCAATCATGTCCAGGTGTCGCTGCACCCGCGGCAGCACGTTCTCGGGCCGGACCGCTTCGTCGGGGTCCTCGCCATCGCGCAGCTGGTAGTCGATGCGCCAGACGTGGTCGGGCTGGCGGTGCATCAGGATGGTGGATCCGGGATTGGACGGCGGATCGAACCAGGCGAGCCGCTCCACCGGTCGCTGCGTTTTCTGCTCGATGTCGACGATCACGTAGCGGCCTTCGTACTGCATGCCCTGCAGGGACAGGCCGAGCTGCTCACGCACGAGGCTGCGCCCGCCGTCGCAGGCGACCAGCCAGTCGGCCTGAAGGGTGTCGACGCGTCCGCCGGTTTCGACCTCCACCTCGACGCCGTGCGACTGCGGGCGCACTGTCGTCACCCTCGTGGACCAGCGTACCTCGGCAAGGTTGCCGAACCGCTGCAGCGCCTCGTGGGCGAAGCGCTCGATGTAGTACTGCTGGATGTTGAGCATCGGCGCGAAGCGCTGCGTCGGCTCGCTCGGCATCTGGAAGTGCAGCACCTCGGTATCGCGGAAGTAACTACGCCCACCCGCCCAGGCCAGGCCCTTGGCGAGGACGGCATCGGCGATGCCGGCCCAGGCGAGCACCTCCATCGAGCGGCGCGAGATGCAGATGGCGCGGCTGCCACTGCAGTAGCCGTCGTCTGCCTCGAGGACACACGAAGCGATGCCGAAGCGCGTCAGCAGCGCGGCGAGGGTCAGGCCGACGGGGCCGCCGCCGACGATGAGGACTGGGCGGTGTCGGGTGATGGGCGGCATCGGGTTCATGGCATCCAAGGATAGAGGCCGCGCACCCGGGCCTGCAGGCGGGTGATCCCGAACAGGGCGTCGAGGTTCGGGGTCCTCACGTCCACATGACGTGCGAGTCTCGATGGCGGCGCCGAGCAGCGCGTCGAGTTCCAGCGGCTTGCTCGCCTGGGCATCCTGGAGCATCGAGGTCCGAAAGGCCCCGAGCTGCCGCGTGATCGCATGCCGGGATTCTGGGTCTGCATCGATGCGCAGTCCGATGTGCTGTCCGATCTCGGCGGATTCGGCTTGGCCTCCGGCGTTTCACCGCCGCGGATCTTGGTGGCCGCCGACATGCGCGAAGGACGCCTGCTGGCGACACGCGTGCTCACCCTCGCCGGCTTCGAGGTGCGCGAGGCCGTCGACGGACAGGAAGCTCTGCAGGTGTGGCAGCAGTGGCAACCTCGCCTGGTCCTGATGGACATGCGTATGCCGACCGTCGACGGGCGGGAGGCGACGCGGCGCATCAAGTCCACTCCACAAGGCAGCCGAACGATCGTCATCGCGCTGACGGCCAGCAGCTTCGAGGAAGAACATGAGTCGATCATGGCCGCCGGCTGCGACGACTACATGCGCAAGCCCTTCGACAACGATCGGCTGGTCGAGACCGTCGCGCGGCATCTGCGCCTCGAGTTGCGGTATGACCCCGAGCCGGCGGGCGAGCGGCATCCGGTGGAGCGCCGGGAGCTTCTTTCCACCGAGCTCCGTCGAAGCATGCAAAACGCCTTGCAGCGACTGGACGTTGCGGCAGTGGAGGCTGCGCTGCGCGAAATCCAGGCCGCGGACCCGGCGTGCGCCGACACCCTGCGGCCCTTCATTCAACACTTCGACTATGCGAACGCGGCCGCAGTGCTGGCGGCCCGCGCATCCGCGCCTGAGCCCACATGAGCGTGCTGCCCCACGAGCTTGGTGGGCAGCACAGTGGCATCGCCGCATCGCAAGTACGACACGCCAGATGACGCCGCAGGCTTGTCGCCTGCCGCTCCACGCCACCTGTTCTCATAGTGCTCGACAATGTCCTCGCCGTAGCGCGTCATGACCTTTGGGGACATGGCCGTCTTGAGCCCGTCCATCCCCGGCAGCTGCATGTCCATCAGGACGTCAGCCTTCGCTCTCAGCCCGACGAGCCTGCGGCCGATTCGGCGCGCAATAGAAAGGCGGGGTCGTCGCCCGAATAGCCGTTGCGTTGCAGCTCGCTTGCCAAGACGCTGCGCCAGATTTGCTCGCTGGGTGCGACGCCTTGCGACGCAAGCACCTTCACGTGACGAAATACATTCAGCAGGATCGATTGACGGCTGCTGAAGAAGCTGCCATGCGTTCGCGGGTCGTTGGTGCCCGCGGAGATTTCCCCATACGCAAACCCATCACCGAGAGGCGCCAGACCCGCAGGGGTTGGCTGACCCGCGAAGCCATCAGTTCCCATTCGCGCGACCAGCCGCGTGTGGAATGTCTGCGCGGCCGCAGGGGTCGCGCAATTGAAGTACACGACAGCGCTTTCGTTGACGAAACCCTGCAACGCCGGTGCCATGATCTTTGCGTGATCCATGACCGAGCCAAATTCACCTTCGTCGATGATCTCGGCCAGGGCTTTTGCAAGCGTCTCGGCATCGCCAGACCGGCACGTGACGGTCAGACGGCCACGTGCGGAGCCCGCGCTCTGGAGTGCATCAGCGCGGTCCCGGGGCCAGATGTAGAAGCTCGATTGCAGCGCCCGCTCCAGACCCACTTCCTCGACGTATTTCGCGGGCCGGACATACCGCGACAGTGGGGCGGCATATGCGTCCTGCGAGAACAGCGACACCGCGCTCTGATTAGCATCAATGTGTGCGAGCGTCTCCAACAACGCGACCTGACCTTCGCCGTCGAGCGGTTGCGTCTGCGCGCGGCCGTAGTAGCCTTCTTGCAGGCCATCAAGGAAAAGTTGCTCTTCCATCTTTCCGCTCGGCCCGCGAGCATGGCGAAGCGCGCCGCCGAGCCAGTCCCATGTTGCTTGAAACGAGTATGTGTTGTTGCCGGCCCCGCTTGCCCATTGCCCCCGGGGCGGGCTCCGCGGCGATGCATCTGCCGCGGCCCCAGTCTCGTCAAGGGCGCCACCGGCTTTGATGCGCTGACGGCGCGCGGTGGGACTGGTCGAAGCGCGCAGGGGAAGCTCGATGTTCCCGCACGCCTCTTCCGCCGCTCCTCCTGTCGAGTCAGACCCAGACGACAACTGCCTATCGTTGCTGACGCCGGTTGCTGCCTTGGCCGTTGAAATGGGTTTCGTGACGTTGGATCTCATGAGTGCTTCGTCGGAACATGGCGAAATCCTGTCAGCGTCGGGAGAAATCTTCAGCCGGAAGACGAAGCGTTCTCGGTGATGACGAACGACAAGGGCCTCTGATGAGACTCGAGACGCTGGTGCCAAGGTGCGTGCGCCGATTCATCGGCCGCAATCGCAACGTAATAGTCCGACCAGCACCGTCATTGCGCAAGGGTTCGCTGGCCGGCGGCATCTGACCTGATGGAGTGCGCACCCGCTTGATGGTGTGCACCAACGGAGATGGTGCACACCATGAAGGATCAAACAAGAGGGTCGTTGCCAAGCCGGCGGCAGCATGAACGGGCGTTCAAGGACGAGCTGATCGCACAGAGCCTGGTCCCCGGTGCGTCGGTCGCGGGGATTGCGATGAAGGGCGGCATCAATGCCAACCTTCTGTTCAAGTGGCGACGTGAGCACGTCAGGGCAATGGCAGCGTCCGCACCGACCGCCGCGACGTTGCTGCCGGTGTGCGTGATCCCTGAGGGGGGAAGAGTGGTCGGGACAAGAGGTGGAGGGGGGGGAGTGCCGGCGCCCAGTTGCGGCTTCGTGGCGCCATCGACGAAGCCATGCTGAGCAGTGTCTTGCGCGCGCTGCGTCGAAGCCAATGATCGGCCCCCGTGCAGGGACCCGCGTGTGGCTTGCCGCCGGGGTGACGGACATGCGCTGCGGCATCGACTCGCTGGCGGCGAACGAACTCCCCATTGTCGTCACTCGCCGCCCGGTTCGGCCGGGGTGGTCGGCGGGAGATCGCCGGCCACCCGCTGCTTCAACTCGTCCGCCACCTCCTGCGGAAGCGCATCCACCGCCTCGGCGATCATCCTGCGTACAGGACCGGGCGAAATGTGCGAGTGAATTTCGTATGCGTTGCTCAGCAGATCGGCCTGCACCTTGGGCGGCAGCGACAGCACGGTTCCGGGCTGATCCGCTGCGCCGAGGAGAGCCGTCAGATGGGTTTGCATGGTGTTCCAAATGATGGCCAGCCTGAGGACGCTTTGCTGCCTTTCGGTCGACAGGGTCGAAACGGCGCTCCGGAAATGCGGCATGACTTGTTGCAGTTCGTCATCGCGCAGGTCAAGCAGGCGCCGCGCCATCGCCTGCAAACCCTGCTCGCGGTGCAGCGGCAGCAACCCCATGACCGTTCCGGGTTCGCCATGGCGGCCAAGCATGGCGAGGAATGCATTGGGCCCCACCAGCCGCCTGTGCATGTCAGTAACGACTCCCAGCACCTCCGCTGATTCGCGGTGCGCCGCGACCGCGGCATTCACGTTCTTGTTCACCAGTGGAAGCGTTTGCAGGGCTCGACGCGCGCTTTCGCCCGAGCGCGTTAGCTCGGCCGATTGCGCCAGCAAGTGCTGTGCAACTTGCTGCCAGGCCTCAGGGCAGCGATCCACGCGCCCTGTCGAGGCCGACGGATGCGATGTGCTGAACGCCGATGTCCAGGAGGTGCTCTGCGTCTGGTCGGGCTGCGACGAGGCGCGGGAGCTTCGATCGCTGGGGGAGTCGTCCGGAAGGCCGACGTTCGCGCGTCCGGTTTCGCGCAGTGGCTGCGGCGGCGTGGGGAAATCTGCCCACAAGCTCCGCAGCGACTGCTCCTGGGCGCCGGACGTGCAGTCAGTCGTTAACGTTAACGAGGCGATGGAGGAAGGTCGACTGCGCGAGCCTTCTGGAATGCGAGCGGCGGCATTGCCGTAGTCTGGCAATGATTCCTCGCCTCGATGGATGAATTGGCTGAAGGTCGTGCGGACCCTGCGAGCGAATGTCTGCCTGGGATTGAGACCCGTCGGTTCCGCGGAATTCAGCGCATTGAGGTTCTGCGCACTCTGACTGGAATCGTTCTCGCGCCGCAGCCGTGCGCGTACGTTTGCCGCGAATTGCTTGACGGATTTCATCGGGGCACCTTTCTGTTCACGGGCGGTGAATGCAGCCCACGCCGCGTCTGCGTGACCGGGCCGATCTTGAGGACGAAGGCCCTCGCATGCAGCATTTGGCCGAAGCCTTACGTGCCGCCGCGAAGCCGATAGGAGGCTGGTCGGGCGTAACCAATGGGATGGACGCCCCCACCCGTGACGGCACCAAAATGGACCGGCTGAAGCGCGCGATGCATCGGCCGTTCGACTGGTTGACGCCGCCGGGCTGTCCGGCCGATTTGCCGCTGCGCATGCTCGAGGCCGGCGACGCGCAGCGGCTTGCGACGCAGCTCAGCTGCACCAGTGTCGGCGCCTGAGTGCGATCAGCGAATTCGATGGACCAATGATTGAGTTCGGTGATGGTCGGCGGCGCCATCACGGACGGTGATCATCGGACGGCGGCATGTGGATCGACGTGGCTGTCGCGGTCAGACCGGAGATGGCCATCACGACCATGAACAACAACGCCACCAGTGTTGAAGCTGGCGGCGTTGGTTGGGGAGCCGGTGCTCAGAAAGGCGGATCGTCGGTGTCCGGAAGCAGGTCGGACTGGATCATGCTGTGGGCCGAACGTTCGTCGTAGTAGCGATGGATCTGATCGCACGACGGCTCAAGCGCCTATGAAATGTCGGCCGGACTTTACCGGCTGTGTTGGCGCCGACCGAAAACTGAGCCACTTTTGAGGATTGTGCCGACCCAAAACTGAGCCAGGTGTTCAACCTACTCTGCTGCATTTTTGTGCAGCAGAGGACGAGGAGTGATCACCATGGACATGATTGGCAGGATCCGGCGTTTGCATGGAAGAACAAGTCGGAGCGCGAGATCGCGCGCATGACGGGGCTGTCGCGCAACACGGTTGCCAAGTGGCTACACGGCGAGGTTGACGGCCCGCCGAAGTACCGGCGCGGCGAGCAGCCGAACAAGCTCAGCGTCTTCCACGAGGCGCTCAAGCAAGCGTTGAAGGCCGATGCGCGGCGACCCAAGCACGAGCGTCGCACCGCCAAGGCGCTGTACGCCGAGATCAAGGCCACCGGCTACGACGGCGGCTACACGCGGGTGACCGACTTCATTCGAGCGTGGCGCCAGGGCGAAGGTCAGGGGGCTGCAGTCAACGCATTCGTGCCACTGGCCTTCGAGCTGGGCGAAGCGTTCCAATTCGACTGGAGCGAGGAAGGGTTGGTGGTGGGCGGCATCTACTACCGGGCGCAGGTCTCGCACATGAAGTTGTGTGCGAGTCGTGCATTCTGGCTGGTGGCGTACCCGAGTCAGGGTCACGAGATGCTGTTCGACGCCCACACTCGCAGCTTCGCCGCACTGGGCGGCGTGGCGCGGCGCGGCATCTATGACAACATGAAGACCGCCGTCGACAAGGTCAAGAAGGGCAAGGGCCGTGTCGTCAACGAGCGCTTCGCGACGCTGTGCGCGCACTACCTGTACGACCCCGACTTCTGCAACGTGGCAAGCGGCTGGGAGAAGGGTGTGGTCGAGAAGAATGTGCAGGACAGCCGACGGCGCATCTGGATTGACGCGAGCCAGCAGCGCTTCGGCAGCTTCACCGAACTCAACGCCTGGCTGGCTCAGCGCTGCCGGGCGCTGTGGGACGAAGTGCGCCATCCCGAGCATGATCAGTTCAGCGTGGGCGAGATGCTCGAGCACGAGCGGGCGCACCTGATGCCCATGCCGACGCCGTTCGACGGCTACGTCGAGAAGCCGGCGCGCGTGTCCAGCACGTGCTTGGTGTCGGTAGCTCGCAACCGCTATTCGGTGCCGTGCGAGCTGTACGGGCAGATGGTCAGCACGCGGCTGTACCCCGGCAGCGTGGTCGTAGTCGCGGGCCACGAAGTGGTCGCGCGTCACGAGCGGCTGAGCAACGCCGGCGAGACGCGCTACGACTGGCAGCACTACATCCCGCTGCTGCAGAGGAAGCCTGGCGCGCTGCGCAACGGCGCGCCGTTCGCCGACATGCCTGAGGCACTGCAGCGATTGCGACGGGGGCTGCTGCGCAAACCGGGCGGCGATCGCGTGATGGCGCAGGTGCTGGCCATTGTGCGATCTGGTCAATGCGCTGGAGCCGGAGAGCAGGTGGAACAGCAATGCCCCGCCAGCCTGGCTGAAGGGCAAATACCCGAGCTCGTCCAATATCACGAGGTCCATGCGCAGCAGGCTCAGCGCAATCCGGCCGGCCTTGCCTTGCGCCTTCATTGAGCCAGGGGTGGAAGCCGATTTTGAGATGGTCGGCTGTGGATAAGTGTAGGTCCGAAGCGGTGCAAGCCGTCGAGGTGCGCGACGCGGAGATCGATCGCCTTGCCAAAGTCAATTTCACGCTGGAAAAGGATGCCGAGCAGCAAACAGCCCAACACAGCGAACAGGTGCAGAAGCTGAACAAGGAGCTTGCATTGCAGGTGGGGCAGGTGCAGGAACTGAAAGACAAGCTCGATCAGGCCACGGTCAACGGGCCGAAAATCGGCGTCGAAGAGCTGGTCAGCCGTTTCAAGACCGATGTGGACAGGATCAATGCCGACGTGATCAGCCGCAAGACCCCCCGGCATGCGGATCGACAGCGTCGAGGTCGAAGTGCGTGGCGGCATCGACGTGAGCGACGGCCTGAAGATTTCGCAACTGCCGGTATCGGCGCTGGGCGCGCAAAGCGTCAGCGTACTCAAGTTCAACCTGCGTCCAGCCTCGACGCTGAAGTTTGCGGCGCGGTCGGGTCTCATCTGCGGGTCGTTCAGGAACCCTTGTCAGCGACCGCTTCCGGAGATTCTGGGGGACGGCTATGCGTCGGGCTGCGCCGACCATCGGCTTGAACTCAGCGCCCGAAAGATGTCATCAGTTTTGATGATTGTCGAAACGCCGACATCCGTTTCCAGCGCTCCCGGGGGAATCTGTTGACTTTCGGAGCCGCAAGCCGAGGGGCCGGAACAAGACCGGTTGCAGCCACAAAACGCCGGTCTGCACGCCGGCGGTCGCGCAGCGTCAGAAGTCTGAGAAGTTCGATCGCCTGGTCCGATCGATGGAAACTGGCCGGACTTGTGGTGTGCCGCGCCGCTGTGTAAGGTCACCGTCATGGCCAAGCTCGACTCGTTGGCGCAGGGCACAAAAGCGTACTCGCGCCGGCAATGGCGCCAGGCGTTTGATTTTCTTGCCGCTGCCGATCGCGAGTCGGCCCTGACGCCAGAAGACCTGGTGAGACTCGGGAATGCAGCCTACCTCGTAGGCGACGACGGCGAGGCCATTGGGGCGTGGACGCGAGCGCACACCGGGTTCGTCGAGCAGGATCAAGCCTTGCCGGCCGCTCGAGTCGGGTTCTGGCTGAGCCTGTGTCTCTTGCTGGCAGGCAAAGGGGCACAGAGCGGCGGTTGGTTGTCGCGCAGTCAGCGCCTGATCGTCGATCGCTCAGGGCGCTGCGCTGAACACGGGCTGCTTCAGGCCGTGAGCGGGATGTTCTCGATGTTCAAGGGCGACATCGACGATGCAGTGGCCGCGTTCAAGGAGGCAACATCGCTGGCTGCGCAGTTCGGTGAGACCGATCTTCTCGCGGCCGCGGTCCTAGGCCGCGGGCAGGCGCTGATTCAGATGCAACACGTCGAAGAAGGCGTGGTCCTGCTCGACGAGGCGATGGTCGCGGTCACGGCCGGTCAGGTTTCGCCGATCATGGCCGGCATCGTCTACTGCGCGGTCATATTGACCTGCGAGCGGGTCTACGATCTTGAACGCGCTCACGAGTGGACCGCTGCCCTCGACGAGTGGTGCCGCGCGCAGTCCGAACTGGTCGCCTACCGCGGCCAATGCCTGGTGCACCGAGCGGCACTGATGCAGTTCAAAGGAGACTGGGTCGCTGCGCGCGCGGAGGCCCAACGCGCCTTCGCGCTGCTGTCGGCGCGCTCGGAGCAGTCGGCGGGCCGCGCGCTGTATCAGCAGGCGGAGCTTCACCGCCTTGCTGGTGAACTGTCGCAGGCCGACAAACTCTTTCGGCAGGCAGGTCAACGAGGATTCGAGCCCGAGCCGGGGGCGTCTCTCTTGCGACTCGCTCAAGGCGACATCATGGCGGCTGCGGCTTCGATCCGACGTGTCGAGGCCGAAGCCGGCAGCCAGCAAGGGCCCGGTGCGGGCGTGCAGCGGGTCAGGATCCTCGAGCCGTACGTCGAGATCATGCTTGCCGCCGACGATGTCGAGTCAGCTCGCGCCGCGGCCGAAGAGCTTGCCCGCATGGCAGGCGAAAGGGACGTCGCTTTTCTCAAGGCCAACGCAGCGCACGCCATCGGAGCGGTTCGATTGGCCAGCGGCGACGCGCACGGTGCGCTTCTCTCCCTGCGCGAGGCGTGGACCCTGTGGCAGAAGCTCGAAGCGCCGTTCGAGTCGGCAAGGGTCCGAGTGCTCATCGCGCGTGCATGCGGGCAGGCGGGTGACGCGCAGTCCGCCCAGTCGCATCTCGATGCGGCCGTCACGGCATTCGAGCGTCTCGGGGCCACGGTCGAGCTCTCGCGATTGCGCACCGGCGCCGCGCAAGCCGGCCCCGCTGATGCGTTGTCCTCGCGTGAACGGCAGGTGCTCAGCCTGGTCGCGGCGGGAAAGACCAATCGCCAGATTGCATCGCAACTGGGGATCAGCGACCACACGGTGGCCCGCCACGTGAGCAATATCTTCACCAAGATTGACGTCAACTCGCGTACAGCGGCCACCGCCTTTGCGTTCGAACACGGTCTGGTCTGACCGCCGCAATGGTCAATTCTGACCATTGAAGACCCGACCCCCTGTGGTCAATGCGCGTGATGCGCGAAGGGCGCTGACTGCCTAGATTGGAGCCTCAATCCGCATCTTCAACCCGGTCCAGACAGGAGGTTTCCATGATCACGTTCAATGCGACCGACTATCGCGGCACCGCACCCGAGAACTACGAGAAGTTCTTTGTTCCCGCCATCGGTGCGCCCCTGGCCGCGGATCTCGTCTCCACCGCCGCACTTCGTCCAGCCGAGCGGATTCTCGATGTCGCCTGCGGCACCGGTGTCGTCGCGCGCCTGGCGGCTGCGCGGGTGCGTGAGACGGGCGCCGTCGCTGGGCTCGACGTCAACCCGGGGATGCTTGCCGTGGCGCGATCCGCGACGCCGAGCGACGCCAACATCGTTTGGTACGAGACCAGTGCCGAGGCGATACCGCTGGCCGACGCGGCCTTCGACGTCGTCCTGTGCCAGATGGGTCTTCAGTTCATTCCCGACAAGGTGAAGGCGCTGAAGGAAATGCGCCGCGTCCTCGCTCCGGGCGGTCGCGTTGTGCTCAACCTGCCCGGACCCATTCCCGATCTGTTCGTCGTGTTGTGCGATGCTCTGGCCAAGCACATCGATCCGCAGTGCGCCCGGTTCGTGGACGTGGTCTTCTCACTTCACGATAGCGACCGGCTGCGCGGTCTGATGGCCGAGGCGGGCTTCTCGGACATCGTTGCCGACAGGAAGCAAAAAGCGCTGCGGCTGCCCGCGGATTTCCTGTGGCAGTACATCCACAGTACGCCGCTGGTCGCGCTGGTCGGCAAATCCGACGAGGCGCAGCGCGACGCGCTTTCCCGCGAAGTCGCCGCACGCTGGAAGAAGTACGCTGCGGGCAATGCCCTGACGCTCGACGTTGGAGTCACCACGGTTCGCGGCGCGGTGTGGAGCGCTTCATGACGAGTACAGGCGTCTGCGACGCTTCTTGAGGGGGTCGAATGCGACTACTCAGACTGGGCGGCATCGTAGGGCCGATCGTCTTCGCGGTGGTTGTCATGCTTGGGGCGGCCCTGCGACCTGGCTACAGCCATGTCACAAACTTCATCAGCGAACTCGGCGCTACCGGCACAACGAATGCAGCACTCATGAACTACGCTGGATTCGTTCCAGCGGGCCTGATGCTTGCTGCCTTCGGTGTTTCGCTTGCCTGGGCCTTGCCCAGGCATCGTTTGACCATTTTCGCGGCTGCGCTCGTCGCGCTGTTTGGCGCTGGAGTGGCAGCGTCGGGATTCATTTCTTGCGATGCGGGTTGTCCCCAGGCTGAAGGATCGATCGAGAACCTGGCCCACAACGGGATTGCGCCCATCTCCTTTCTCTGTCTGATCCTCGGCGCTGGGATTCTCGGCATCTACTTTCGCCGCCTCTCTGCCTGGCGTGCGTGTTCGGCCTATTCACTCCTCACAAGTGCTTTGGCCCTCTGTTTCCTCGTCGCACTTGCAAGTTCTCTTGACACCCGGGCACTGACAGGCCTCTGGCAACGACTCCTTCTCTCCGTGTCGCTTCTCTGGTGTGCCGTCATCGGGCTCCGGGCATTTCAATACCCCACAGCGCTCCGCTCGCCGTCCAACAAAGGGAGATCTCATGGCAGCGATTGATCAGGCAACCTTCAACTTCAGCCCGACGATCGGACTGGCCGTCGCCGTCATGGTCGGCTTTCTGGTCTTCGCCGTGGCGCTGGACCTGACCTGGGCCCAGTTCCGCCGGGTTCTCGAGGCGCCCAAGGCACCCGGCGTCGGGCTCCTGGCGCAGTTCCTCATCCTGCCGGCGGTCGCCTATGGCATCGGCCTGCTAATGGTCGACACCGCTAGCATCGCACTCGGCTTGTTGCTCGTGGCCTGTTGTCCAGCTGGCGCGCTGTCGAACTATCTGACCGGCGTTGCGCGAGGCAACGTGGCCACTTCGGTCAGCATGACTGCGATCTCCACCATGGCGAGCGTGGTGGCCACGCCGCTGTTGTTCGCGTTCTGGGCCTCGCTGAACCCGCAGACGAATGCCGTCCTGCGGCAGATCCTGATCGATCCCAAGCGGGTCATCATGGTTCTCGTCATCATGCTGGTGATCCCGATCACGCTGGGCATGATCATTCGCGCCGTGCGCCCCGGGACCGCGGACAGGATCCGGCTGCCGGCGCGCCGCGTCGCCGGGGGCGTCTTCGCCGCCGTCGTGGCGATCTTGCTTCTTGGCAACCGCGAAGTCCTTGGTAGCTTCGCCGCGTCTGCACTGCCGCCGGTACTCATCACCTTTGCCGCCGCCGCTGCACTGGGCTGGGTTCTTGCCCGGGCTTCGGGGCTGACGGCTGCCGATCGCCGTGCCGTGACCCTCGAGGTCGCGTTCCAGAATGTTGCGCTCGCCATCGGATTGGCCGTGACTTTCTTCCCCGCGCTGGCGGGCGTGGCAATTACGTCCATTCTGTGGGGTGTCGTCCACCTCACCGTCGGTTCCGGGATCGCGGCGCTGTGGATGCGCGTGCCGATCGCGGACGATCGTGTGGCGGCCCATTGACATCGAACGAGGCCCTCAGATGAACGCCGCCTGCGCCCGCCTTAGCCACTGGGTACGGGTGGGCCCGGTCATCGCCAGCCTGGGGCTCGGCGCATGCGGCGAGCAGGCAGCTGTGGCGCCGCAGCCCGATGAACTCCCCCGATTCATCGATCCAAAGTACCACCAGGACACGGGCGTTGTTGCCGTCCGGCGGCGGCCTGCGCGGCTTCGCCCACGTGGGCGTGTTGAAGGCCCTGGACGCCGCTGGCATCCGGCACGATCTGGTAGTCGGAATACAGATTGGCGCGCCGTGTGCTTGTAAGGCGCGTTTGGCCATGTCAGCTTTACGGCCACCATATCGATGAGCTGACTGGCGGCTGTGGGTCGAGGCTCGACAGCCAGTCCACCAAGCGCAGCTCCCAAAAGCTGACAATGCGTATCGATGATGCCCAGCTGACTCTCTTTGCCTGCAGCGTCGAGCAGGTGCCGCCATTCATAGCGGGCGCAGCATGGAACGGTCAGGACCGCCGGGATGTTTGGCGCAGCGTCGATCTCCGCACTGACGGTGCCGCACATCGACCGCCGCTCAGTTGGCGCCGCGATCGTCGACCTCGCCCGCACCGGCGAACGCCGCGAGCCCTTCGCAACGCACTGCATCGAGCGGGTGATCGGCTTGCCGGAAGCGTTCCGCCGCCTTCGCAAAACGCGAGGCGGCGACGACCGCACCTTCGCCGCGGGCAATGGCCATGTGACCGAGCACCTCGTCGTGCGCCGCATGCCAGGCCGGCAAGCGCATGACGACGCTCGCGAGATAGGCGCTCTGGTCGGCGTACTCCTCCGCCAGGTCGAGCCGCCCGGCACGCGCGGCGGCGATGGCCGCCGGCACCGCAAACGTGATGCGGCAGCCGGGGCAGGTCTCGAGCGGTCCGCGCACGGCCTCGCGCGCATCCTCCAGCGCATGCAGTGCGGCTTGCGGGCTGCCCGCCAGCAGGATGCGTGTGCCATAGATGCGGTCCAGCAGGTGAAAGCCAATGTCGGTCTGGCGCGCCAGGTCCAGCGCCTGGCCGATCAGCGCACGGGCGTCGTCGAGCCGGCCCCGGTGCAGGGCCACTTCGGCGAGCCGCTGCGTCGCGAAAGCCTCGCCGGTGGCCGCACCAATCGCATGGTGCAGACGCACGCCCTGCGTCAGGTGCTGCTCGGCCGCTGCCAGGTCGCCGGCGAGCAGTTCCGCCTCGCCGCGGATCGTGATGCCGAAGGCGTGCCCGCGTGCGGCGCCGAGCCGCTGCGCTTCGGCCGCCAGCCCTTCGGCAAACGCGATGACCTGCGCATAGGGCCGCGCGCCGTACAGGAAGCGCTGCAGGATGCACAGCTGGCCGTCGAACACGCGCACGGCCAGATGCGGCAGCTGGCTGGTGTCGTGCAGGTCGGCCCAGACGCTCTGGTGGAGTTCCCCGCGGGCATGCGCCGCCGCCGCCTGGGCCCACGACGCGGTCACCAGCGCCGCGCTGTCACCGGCCTGCAATGCCAGCCGGCGTGCCTCGGCCGCCTTCTGCGTGCCCATCGCCGGGTCGGTGGCGCCGAGGGCGGCGGCGCCGCTGTAGGTCAGCGCTTCGCACAGCCGTCCTTCGACATTGGTCGGGCGCACGCCGACCAGCGCCTGCAGCGCACCCTTCGGGTCGCCCTGCTTGATCTGTGCGAGCGCGCCCTGTGCGCGCAGGTTGTGCGCCATGGCCTCGTCGGCGACGCTGGCGGCGGCGCGGAACGCGGCCACTGCCGCCGGGTCGCCCATCGCATCCAGCGCCTGCGCTCGCAGCTGCAGCGCCTCGGCATGAACCGCGTCGAAGGCGATCAAGGGCTGCAGGTGGCGCAGCGCATCGCTGAAAGCGGCCAGGCGCAGTGCGTCGCGGGAAGCGGCGAGAAGCCAGGGCATGGCCTCGCGCGGGCTGCCGCCGTCGAGCCAGTGGCGTGCCACCAGCGCGGGCGCGGCGTCGAGTTCGGCCAGCCGCTCGGCGGCCTGGCGGTGCATCTTCAGCCGCCGATGCGGCGGGATCTGCTCGATCAGCACCTGGCGCACCAGGTCGTGCCGAAAGCGGTAGCGCGCACCGGCCAGCGTGAGCACGCCGGCGGCCAACGCGGCGTCGAGCGCGGCGAACGCGTGCGGCTCGGCGTCCGGCGTCAGCGCCGCTGCGGTCGCGGCGTCGAATGCGTCGCCGGCCAGCGCCATCCACTTCAGCGACGCCAGCGCCGCGTCGGGCACATCACAAAGGCGTACGAGGATGGCTTCGGCGACGCTGTGCGGCAGCGGCTGCTCGCCGGTGGGCCCGGCACAGCGAGCGAGTTCGATGGCCGCGAACGGGTTGCCCTCGGCGACCCGCACGATGTGTGTCACGGCCACTTCGGACAGCGGTGTCGGTGCGGCCTGAACCACCAGCCGGCGTGCGTCGTCGTCGGCCAGCGGCTCCAGCTCGAGCACCTGCATCAGGCCGGCAGCGACCAGCCGTGACACACCCAGGCCGAGCGTCGATGCCGGGGCCGGCGGGCGCGTGGCCAGGGCCACGCACACCGGTGGGCCGCTGGTGATCAGGTGCATCAGCACGTCGAGGTCGGCGTCGTCGAGCAGATGGGCGTCGTCGACCAGCACCAGCACGTCAGCTCCATGCGAGGCCGCCAGCAACAGGCGGCGCAGCGCGCCGATCACCTGGTGCCGCCCCAGCGGCCCGGGCAGCTTGCTCGCCGGGGCCGCGACGGGACTGAGCTGTGCCAGCACCGCGCGGGCAGGCGCGCCGATGCCATCGAGCACGCTGCGGTCGCCCAGGATCAACCCTTCGGCCAATGCCGCGATCACGGCGTAGGCGCGTCCCGGCTGCGCGGCATCGACGCGCGCCACGGTCCAGCCACGCTGGCGCGCCAAGGCGCCGAGCTCGCGGCAGAACGCCGTCTTGCCGATGCCGGTGGGCCCGCGCAGCAGCAGGCCGCCCGCGCGCTCGGCAGCCGGCATTGCCAGCCACGCCACCGACCGCGCACGCGCCATCGCCCGCCCGACGAACGCCGGACCTGCCGGCTGCAGGCCGGCCACGCACTGGTCGTACAGGGCTTCGGTGTCGCGGTCGGGCGCGATGGCCAGTTCCTGCTGCAACGACTCGCGCAGCCGCGCGTAGCGGCGGATGGCAGCCGCCCGGTTGCCGGCCGCGAGTTCGGCCGCCATCAGTTCACGCACCGCGGGCTCGTCGGTGGGCGCCTCTTGCGCCAGCCGTTCCCATTGACGGCCCGCGCGCAACAACTCGATGAATCGCGCGTGCAGCTGTTCGCGCGCCGGCTCGGACCAGGCTTCGTAGGTGGAGCCGGGCAGCAGGTTGCCAGCGTAGATATCGAGCGCCTGCGCGCACGCCTCGGCCTGGTCGCTGGGCGCAGCGGTCAATGCCGTCGTCGCCAGTTGCTCGAAGCGCTCGGCATCGACGGCAACCTCACCCTGTGCCCACAGCAGCACCTCGCCGCCCTGCAGAAACACGCTGTCGTGCCGGCCGAGGGCCTGGCGGGCGTGGTGCGCGGCCTTGCGCAGGTTGGCCGCGCCGGCGTCTGGATCAAGGTGAGGCCACAGCGCGTCGATGACGCGCTCGCGTGTCAGACGGTGCCGTGGCGCCAGGCTCAGCAACTGCACCAACTGGGCTGCGCGCAGGCTGGGCCAGCGCTCGTCAGCGATATCGGTACCGTCGACCGACACCGAAAAGCCCCCCAGCAGCCTGACATGCAGGCGGCTGACGGGTTCGAACTGTTCGATGCGGTCGGGATCGAGCATGCGACCCAGTGTGAGGTCGGCAGCCCATCGGTGCAACCGTCGAAGTGACCGGGAACGTTTCAGGAACGCCAGATCGCGATGCTGAACTCCAGCGGATCGCATTTCGACCCGCTGAACTGAACAGGAGTGATCCATGACGACGCAACAAATGACCTTCCTGCTTCCCCCGTACGGGAATGCGACCCTGACGCTGCCCAGGCTCTTGACGCCCGACGCGTTTGCCCGCCTCGACTCGGCGGTTTGCGAAGCCCTTCGCCAGCCGTGCCAAGACGGCGACGCCGACGCCGCCAGCGACCCCGGAGCCCTCGAGTATGACTCGTGGGTGATTCAGCAGCAATGATCAAGGTGACCCACATGGCACAGTCTCTGTACCAACGACTCGGCAATGCCGAGGGCATCGCAACCATCGTCGACGACGTGATCGATCGTCACGCGGTCAACCCGCTGTTGGCGCCACGCTTCAGCGGCAAGGACCTGTCGAAAACCAAGCACCTGGCCACGCAGTTCTTCTGCATGGGCGCGGGCGGCCCGCAGCGGTACGAGGGCCGCGACCTGCGCACCGCGCACGCGGGCATGAACATCAGCGAGCACGAGCTCGTCGCGGCGATGGATGACTTCGTCGCCGCGATGCAGGGTCACGGGGTCGGCCCCACGGAGGTCAACGAAGTGGTGGCGATCCTGTACTCGCTGAAAGGTGACGTGCTGCGGGTCTGACCAGCGCGCTGCCGAGGCTAGAAACGACGCCGGCACCGGCATCCGGGCAGCGACTGTCAGAATTGCTTCGTGGCCCGCTGAGCGGCCCTGGTGCTCAATACCTGGTCTCGCTGTAGCGTGCCTGGCTTCGTCATCACTCTTCGCCCGAAGATCGATATGAGCGGCGCCTCGCGGCAACGAGGCACGGACAAGGTGCGAGGCTCGATGATATGCGCGGACAAGACGGCGCTCCTGCCGCGACAACATGTCCACGCTGAACGCGGACGATCCCAGACGCAGGGCCGTCCTCAAGAACGATGGCCTATGCGCAGGTCAGGCCACGCGGCGGAAGTGCGGTGCTTCCCTTCGAGCAGGTTGGCTGGGGCACAGGAGCGCGCCCGGAGGCGGTCGGCGCTGAGCGCCAGGAACCGGCCGGGTCTGCGAGTTGGCGACCGCGCCTGGGGCTGCCGTTGGCCATCAACACTCCGCGACTGACTGCTGCCGTGTACGGCCCTAGGCGCGGGTCGACCACAGCAGCCACACAACGTGCTGGACTGAGCGCCGAAAAGGCGCCATTGCTAAAAGCTGGCCGGCAGGGATGCCTGCAGGCTCTGGCTTGCGATACATCAATTTCATCGACGTGCGAATGCACAAGACTCCCGCATCCAGAACTCTTAAGTGAGCACGCTATGCCCCGGCCCAGCATCCTGTTCGCGAGCGCAGCACTTGTGCTGTCGGCATTCGGCTCGGCCCACGCGACCGACCTGTATCCCTGGCGCAACCACGACCCGCAGTTCAGCTTCGTCTTCGGCAACGAGATCGACACGCACCAGCAATCCCGGCTGACGCGCGACGGCAGCCTGTTCGGTTTCTTCTACATCCGCTTCACCGGCGTGCGGACCTTGGACCACTATCCGGTCGCCACCCATGTCGACTGCAATGCCAGCCCCGACTGCACCGTCGGGTGGGCGCTCAACGGCAAGCCGATCAGCGCGACCTTCCTCTACCAGACCATGGACGAACACCCTGTGTTCCTCGCCAAGCGCGCCGACATCACGCAACCGGGAAGCCCCTCGCACTTTCACTGGCTTGGCGCGGTGATGCCGATGCCACGCCAGACCCTCAACGGCTTCCTGCTGCAACTCACCGCAGTGGACCGCTTCTGCTTCATCCACCACGGCGCTGAGGCGGCCAGCGCCGGCGCCACCTGCCGACAGAACGGCGGCGTCAACGTGGACCCGGGCGTCGACATCGCGACGCACCTCAACATTGTCGCGAGTGCTCCGCCAGGAATGTGATCGCGGGATCAGGATTGCTGCCCGACGCGCCAACCCTTCGAATTTGCCCGGCTGCAAGATCAGCAGGCTCATGACATGCATGCGAACTCGACCGGCGAACCCATCACGCCGACACATGATGGCAATGGGACTACGGGACTCGCCGCGCTGTTGGCGCCGCTCGGCGCAGCGCAGGCGGTGCAGGCCCGGGCCAGTCCAGTGGTCGAGAATCTGGAAGGCACCGGCCTGCGGCTGCTGCGAGGACTGCAGGAAACACCTCGCTGCCAACGGATTGCGCCCCGTGATGCACGACGGAGGCAATGCGGCAGTGCGCGCACGCGTAGGCTTCGATAACTGATACGCCTCATGCCACAAGGCGCTCGTGGCCGGTTACGCGCTCGAGGGTCATCATTCAGACCGACAACTTGCTGCTTTGATCAATGAGAGGGAAGTAACGCTGAGTCCTGTACGCGCAACGGCGTGGCTCTCGAATCTGCGCTGAGACTCCTTTACTGCGCTCCGCCTCGAGCACGGCTTCGAGGCGCGGCGGCGCGGCGTCTCACCCGATGTCACGTTTGCGCGCGTCGAACTCGGCCTTGTCGATCTCGCCGCGCGCATAGCGCTCCTTCAGAATGCTCAGCGCGCGGTTATCGTCGTTGGCGCGTCCCGGCGAACGTGCGCCATCGATCAGCCAGCGGGCCACCAGCACGATGGCGACGATGAGCAGGACCCACCACAGCAGATGGACGATGCCGAACATGCTGCCGCCGCTCCAACCGCCGCCCCAGCCCGTCATATTGCCGCCCATGTCATGTCGGCCGCGTGCTCAGCGGCCGCTCCAGTATTGACGCAGCTTCTCGCGCTGTTCCTTGGTGAGCACCGCGTCGGTCTTCTTGCGCGCTTCGAGTTGCATCTCGAACATGGCCTTCTGCGTCTCGGTCATGGTCTGGAAGGACTTGCGCGCCGATTGCTCGTCAAGCGCTCCCGGCCCGAACATGCCCTGCATGTGGTAGCCCTGCTGGTGCATCGTGCCCATCAGCTGCCACATGGCCTTGGAGGTTTCCTCCTGGATGTCGGCGATCTTCTTGCGTTGGTCGGGCGAGAGATCCAGGCCGGCATAGGCTTCGTTGGCGTAGCCGAACATCATTCCCGGCCCCATGCCCGCGCCGCCATAGCCGCCCATCATCCCCGGACCCATTCCGTAGCCACCGCCATACCCGCCCATCATGCCGGGCCCCATGCCGTAGGGCTGGGCAAGAACCACGCCGGCAAGCGCGATGCTTGCACCGGCGGCCACCAAAACACTCTTCAGCTTCATGTGTCACTCCTTGGGTTGAACCTAACAATCGAACCGTGTTTGCAAGCCGGTGGTCCGGCCTGACGCGAGTCCACTGCACCGCCTCGCACGCGCAGCTCGAGGCCATCTGCGGCGATCACCACAGCCTTGTCGCCGACGGCGAGCCGCTCGCCGACAGTTCGCGCCGACCACAGCTCGCCGCCCAGCTGCAGCGTGACGTCGCGCATGCTGGTGGCGATAACCTTTCCCTGCATGCCGAGCACGGCGTCGAGCCCGTTCATCCGCGGCATACGCCACGCCTTCCAGGCGTAAACGTAGGCCAACAAGGACGCGCCCACCGCCATGCCGTACAAGGGTACGGCCGCTGACAAGGGCCACAGCCAGAACACCGGTAGCGCAAGCAGCGGCAGCGCGAAGAACAGATGGCACATCGGCGACCTCACGCCGCGCTACGAGCCGCGAAGAAGTTGTAGAACGGCGCCCATACCCCGAAGCGAATCATCGCGTCGAACAAGACACCGAACAGCAGGATTCCGAACAGGCCTTTCTTCTTCAGCGTGGCAGCCACGTCGATTTCGGTCAGAACCCTCAAACGTTCGCTGGCCAAAGCCGCAGTCAAGCACACGACGACCCGATCATGTGTCAACAGGACCGTTCTTCCGAAGGCGTAGTTCACGAACATGGCATCAAGTCTCGACTTGTAGGACCGCCCGCGAGCGGCCGGGTTTCTCGCTGCACAGCGTTCTTCTGCGCGAGATCAAGCGTCGGAGCATTGACTGACTCATTGGGGAGCTTGCCCGTGGTGTCACTGAAGCTGCCACTTGAAGCTGCGCGCCGCCGGCTCGCCGGCCGATTGAGCTGAAGCACCATGGCCGGCAGTCGCGGCTCCAGAGGCGCGAACACAAGCACGCCCTTGCGGTGGTGACCGCTCGGGCGGCCGCACGTGAGTGTTGAGCGCAACCTGCCGAAGCCTGCGGCCAGGCTGACGAGCAAATACCGATAGGCCGCGAATTGTTCGAGCGCGTACTCGCGCCCGGAGGGCGGGCCCCTGTCGGTGCCGCCGACGACGCCGCAGCGAGCAAGATCTCGGTGGGGGACAGGGACAGTTTCATCGGGTCTTTGCTTTCGTGTAGGTCGCGTTCATGGTGTCGGTCTCGTTGCTTCCCGTTTACCGGGCGGCCCATTTCGAGCAGCGTCCGGCAAGCGGTTGCGGCCTGGCCGGTTGCACGCCGGCGTGCGACGAATTGACATCTTGAGTCCTTGAATTGAGGGCCGGGGCCTTGGCCCCGTGCGCGCCTGCGGCGCGGACGGGGCAATCTGGGAGGCGCGGGGCCGCGTTGCGCGAAGGGCGAGTTCATCCTCGCCACGCCGGCGGCCGGCCAGGCTAGATGGTCAGCCTGAGGAAGAGGATCGAGACCGGGGGCGCTTGCGACGGCGGCACGGCAGCGACGCGCAACACGATAGGCGCGGGTGCCGGGGAACGCAGCGTCCAATTCGTCGTGGCGGCGATGATCGCCACGCCGTGCTGGGCTTCGTCGGGATTCGTCTTCGCCACAGCGCTTGCCGTGTCGTCGCACAGGTTCTTGCAGGCGTGCTTGGCAAGGCCCGGATCGCAGTCCTCGTCGCCCCGCGTATCACCCTCTGCCTGGACGCCCGGTGCCGCTTGATGCGCCGGTTGGTGTAACTATTTCGCGTCGTGGTGCTGCAGCACCGGCGAGCCTGTGTCGCCCTTTTGCAGGATGCAAGCGTTGGCCGAACCGGCCACGACACCGAATAGCCACAGCACGAGCATCATCTTGGCGATGGCTCGCATGTGAACTGTGCGGCGTTCGAAGGTCAATGGCATTTGCGTGCGGGGCGCAAGCAGAGGCACTGCGCGCGAGCAATCCTAGGCAGGTATGGACCTGCAAGATTGATCGGCGTCAATCTTCGCGCGTCGTGCGCCCGGACACTTGATTTCGCGGCAGCCAAGCCACAGCCATGCAGACTGGCCTTGACCTTGCCATAGTGGAAAGACACCGACTTTGCGGTTTGCTTGCAGCGTGATGAGACTTGGGCAGCCCTCTCGACACAACGATCCAACGTCACCGACGGTTTCTTCGCGGCCAGTGCCGCAGCGAGTGAAGCGCGCTGCGCTGAGCGTGGCATCTTGGCTGCTGCTGGTTCGGGTCGTCCTTGATGTCACCCGGCGGCAACTCTCCAGTGATTCCCCTGGTCGCGCAGCAACTGCTGTGGGCCACGCTGCTGATCGTGTCCGCCATGTTCGTGCACGCCGTCGACTCGCTGGCGCACGACGCGCCTGGCCACCGCCGCCTGTCAAGGGCCTGGGCGTGATCGGCCTGGTGGCCGGAGTGGCCTTGCTGGTGGGTGCGCTGTCGGGCAGCCGCGACCTGCTGCAGCCGCTGGCCGGCCTGCGCGGCGCCGCCGCGCCGAGCACGAGCGAGTTGGCGTTCCAGCCGGTGAGGAGCGTAGCCGACCTCGACGCGCGACTGCAGGCGGCGCGTGGGCGCGTGGTGATGCTCGACTTCTGGGCCGAGTGGTGCGCGTCCTGCAAGGAAATGGATCGTTTCACCTTCAGCGACCCGAAGGTGCAGGCGCGCCTGAAGGACGTGCTCCTGGTGCGCGCCGACGTGACCGCGAACCATGCCGACGACCAGGCCCTGCTGCGTCGCTTCGCGCTGTTCGGCCCGCCAGGGATCGAGTTCTTCGACCGGCAGGGCCGCGAAGTCGCCTACCGGGTCGTCGGTTTCGAGCCGCCCGAGAAATTTCTGTCCTCGCTGTCGACCGCGCTCCGCTGAGGCTGCGTAGGGTCTTTCCGAGCGTTTGGCGCGCGGCCTGTTCCATATACTCGCGCGCATGTTCCGGCGCCTGAGCATCGCAGTGATGTGGCTGATCCTGTTCGCGATCCCCTTGCAGGGCTTCGCGGCTGTCACCTTGTCGCTGTGCGGGCAGGGTCACCACTCGGCACCTGGCCATGTCGACCTCAGCGGCCATGGCCATTCGCAATTGAACGCGACGCCGCAGGTGCACGACGACGCCACGCACAGGCACTCGCACCCTGGTGCACACGTCTCGAAGCGCGCCTGCGATGCCTGCGCGTCCAGCTTGGCGGGCATGGCAACGCCTACGCAGGTGCCAACCTTCGCCGCATTGTCGCAATCGACGCGACCGGAACTCCTGGCCGAGACGACCCGCGCCGTGTTCCACACCGGTGCCCCCGAGCGGCCACCTCGATCCACCCTCGCCTGAACGAAGCACGCACGCGGTTCGCGCGTGCGCGTCGACTCGACCCGCCGACGGCCCGGCGCCGTCTGCCTTCCAGACGAGGGTTTCATGTTTCGCATCCACCAAGCCTGGCTGCCGCTGGCGGCGGCCATCGGTATCTCGGGCGCGCCCGGTGCATTGGCACAGCCGAGCACGGCGCCGCCGCCGTCCAGCCGCACGGACACCGATCCGTCGAACGCGGCGGCACCGATTCCATCCGCTATTTATCGTTCTCCATTGGGCCACTACCGCGCCTTCGTCGAGCCCGAGGTCGCGCCTTGGCGCCAGACCAACGACCGCGTGCTGCAGCGCGGCGGCTGGCGCGCCTATGCCCGTGAGGCAAGCGAGCCCGACACGCCTGCGCACAAGGCACAGGGGGGCAAGCCATGAGCCCGCCACGCGCGCGTCGCACGCGCCCGGCGATCGCGACCCTGTCGCTGGTGGCCCTGACATTGGCGGCACTGAGCGGATGCGCCAGCGTCAGCGGCGACGGCGCTTTCGCCCCCATCGCGCAGACTGCCAGTGATCGCCTGCACAAGGACGTCGCCTGGGCCCGCACAGACGCCGAACGCGACGCCATCGCCCAGCGCGTCGCCGCCTTGCTGGCCAAGCCACTCGACGCCGACGCCGCCGTACAAGTGGCGCTGTTGAACAACCGCGGCTTGCAGGCCACGTTCGACCAACTCGGCATCTCGCAGGCGGAACTGGTCGAGAGCGGGCGACTGCCCAACCCGGGCTTCAGCTTCGGCCGGCTGACGCAGGGTTCGGGTGTCGAGGTGGACCGGCGCATCGGTTTCGACCTCGGCCGGCTCCTGACGCTGCCCGTGGCGCATCGCATCGAAACCCAGCGCTTCGAACGCACGCGCCTCGAGGTTGCACAGACCATGCTGGCCCTGGCCTCGCAGGCCCGTAAGGCCTACTACGACGCCGTGGCCACGCAGCAGACCGTGGGCTACATGCGCCAGGTGCGCGACGCCGCCGAGGCCGGCGCCGAACTGGCACGCCGACAGGCCCAGGCGGGCAACTGGAACAAGCTGCAGCAGGCGCGCGAGCAAAGCTTCTATGCCGATGCGGCGCTCGGCCTCGCACGCGCCGAGCGCACAAGCAACGCCGCGCGTGAACGGCTCACGCGGCTGATGGCGCTGTGGGGCGCGACCACCCAATTCCAGCTGGCCGAACGCCTGCCCGAGCTGCCCGAGGCCGCGGACGAGCTGCCGCAGGTCGAACAGATTGCGATGACGCGGCGGCTGGACGTGCAGGCTGCCAGACTCGGCACCGACGCCCTGGCGCGCAACCTCGGCCTGACCCGGGCGACGCGTGTCGTCAACGTGCTGGAACTCGGCGTCGTGCGCAACACCTACAACGACGCACCGCCGCAGCGCGGCTACGAGATCAGTCTCGAGCTGCCGATCTTCGATTGGGGCACGGCCAAGGTCGCGCGCGCCGAGGCCTTGTACATGCAGGCGGTCAACCAGACCGCGCAGACGGCGATCGACGCCCGATCAGAGGTGCGCGAAGCCTACGCCGGCTACCGCGCCAGCTACGACATTGCACGCCACTTTCGAGACGAGATCGTGCCACTGAAGAAGCGCATCTCCGAAGAGAACCAGCTTCGCTACAACGGCATGCTGATTGGCGTGTTCGAGCTGCTGGCCGACGCGCGTTCGCAGATCGCAAGCGTCAACGGCGCCATCGAGGCGCTGCACGACTTCTGGATCGCGCGTGCCGACCTCGACATGGCGCTGGTCGGCCCGCCCGGCATGAGCCCGCCGCCGTCTTCCGGCGCAAGCGCCGCCGCGGGCGATGCCACCGCGCACTGAACAAGGATCGTTCGATGTTCAACCGACGTGACTTCTTTCGCGGCGCCGGCGCCGCCACCGCGGCCATCGCCGCGGCTTCCGTCAGCAAGGTCGCGCTGGCGGCCCTGCCCGAACCGGTGCTGCAGACCCGGCCCGACACGATGCCGCCGCTCGTACCCGACACGGGGCGACCCTACCGGCCGGTCGTCACCCTCAACGGCTGGACCCTGCCGTGGCGCATGAACGGCGGCGTCAAGGAATTCCACCTCGTTGCCGAACCCGTGGTTCGCGAGATGGCACCCGGCTTCAAGGCCCACCTGTGGGGCTACAACGGCCAGTCGCCGGGCCCGACCATCGAGGTGGTCGAAGGCGATCGCGTGCGGATCTTCGTCACCAACAGGCTGCCGGAGCACACCTCGATCCACTGGCACGGCCAGCGCCTGCCGAACGGCATGGACGGCGTGACCGGCCTGACGCAGCCCGGCATCCAACCCGGCAAGACCTATGTCTACGAGTTCGTCGCACGCCGCCCGGGCACCTTCATGTACCACCCGCATGCCGACGAAATGTCGCAGATGGCAATGGGCATGATGGGTTCGTGGGTGACGCACCCCAAGGCGCGGAATCCGCTGATCGCCGACGTGGACCGTGACTTCGTGTTCCTGCTCAACGCGTACGACATCGATCCCGGCGCCTACACACCGAAGATCATGACCATGCTCGATTTCAACCTGTGGAGCTGGAACAGCCGGGTCTTCCCGGGCATCGATCCACTGGTGGTGCGCCGCGGCGACAAGGTGCGCATCCGCATGGGCAACCTGACGATGACCAATCACCCGATGCACCTGCACGGCCACGAGTTCTTCGTCACCGGCACCGACGGCGGGCCCACGCCGATGTCGGCGCGCTGGCCCGAGGTGACCACCGACATCGCCGTCGGCCAGATGCGGCAGGTCGAGTTCCTCGCCGACGAGGAAGGCGACTGGGCATTCCATTGCCACAAGAGCCACCACACGATGAACGCGATGGGCCACAACGTGCCGACGATGATCGGCGTCGACCACAGCGGCCTGGCGAAGAAGATCACACGCCTGATCCCGGACTACATGGTGATGGGCGAGCGCGGCATGGCCGACATGACCGAGATGGAGATGCCGCTGCCCGACAACACTGCGCCGATGATGACCGGCGACGGGCCCTACGGCTCGGTCGAGATGGGCGGTATGTTCAGCATGCTGAAGGTGCGCCGCGACCAGAATCCGGGCGACTACAAGGACCCTGGCTGGCACAAGCCGCCACCGGGCACGGTCGCCTTCGAATGGACAGGCGCGATGCCCGAGCCGCAGCGCTTCGCGGCCGAAGGCGGCCACTCGATGCCGACGAGCAACATGCCCTTGAAGAATGTCGAAGTCCAGATCCGCAAACCCAAGGGACACGCCGCGCACTGAGCGGGCGCACCCAAGTCACGGAGAGGAAACCATCGATGAAGTCCATATCCACTGCGCTGTTTGCCGCTGCGTTGTCCATCTCGGGCGCTGCGTTCGCCCACGGCGATGAAGACCATGCTGCCATGGGCAGGCCGGGCGTTGCGTCGAAAGTCGATCGCACCGTCACGGTCACGATGAGCGATGCGATGCAGTTCAGTCCGGCCAGCATCGCGGTCAAGCGAGGCGAGACCATTCGCTTCGTGCTGAAGAACGAAGGCAAAGCCCGGCACGAGCTGGTGCTCGGCACGATCCACGAGCTCAAGGAACATGCGGCTCTGATGCGCAAGTTCCCGACCATGGAACATGCCGATCCCAACCATGCGAGCGTCGAGCCCGGGCAGACCGGCGCGCTGATCTGGCAATTCACCAAGCCGGGTACCTTCGACTTCGCATGCCTGCAGCCGGGGCACTTCGAAGCGGGGATGAAGGGCCAGGTCATCGTCAGCGGGCGAGCCGTCCTCCCCGTGGCGCAAGGCGAGACGACGCATTCTGTGGCGGACGGCCTGCGCCTTGCTCAAGCTAGCGATGCCGAGATGACGGAAGGCGTCGTGCGCAAGGTCGACAAGGCGGCCGGCAAGATCACGCTCAAGCATGGCGAGATCAAGAACCTCGACATGCCCGGCATGACGATGGTGTTTCGCGTTCAGGACCCGGCCATGCTCGACATGGTGAAGCCAGGCGACAAGGTCTGGTTCAGAGCCGAGAAATCCGATGGAGCACTGATCGTCACGCAGATCCAGCCCGCGCCGTGACGAGGTGAAGCGCAATGACCCGCCGGCCTGCTCTCGAAGCGAACGCCGCAACGCGAAGCGCGACGGATGACAAATGAACGACAACCGCAGCATCGCCTTCTTCAATGAGCAGTTTCGCCGCCAAAGGGACGGAGCCGCGCTGGAACTCAATGCGTTCGAGGCGCTGGCGCTTCCCTACCTTCGCGGCGACGTGCTCGACTTCGGCTGTGGTCTGGGCAACCTTGCCTTCGCTGCAGCCGGCAGAGGATGCCAGGTCACCGCGCTCGACGCGAGCACCGCCGCCATCGAGCACATCCGCGAACGCGTCGCGAGAGAAGGGGCATCCGTGTCGGCGTCGCGGGCGGACTTGCGCGACCATCCGATCGACCGCGACTACGATTGCATCGCCTGCATTGGACTGCTGATGTTCTTCGATTGCCCGACTGCCTTCGAGGTGCTGGCACGACTGCAGTCGCATGTGCGCGCGGGCGGCATCGCCGCCGTCAACGTGCTCGTCGAGGGGACGAGCTATCTCGACATGTTCGAGCCTGGCGCGCACTGCCTGTTCGGTGCCTCGCAGTTGCAGGCGCGGTTCGCCGGCTGGCACATCGAACAGGACCAGATCAGCCAGTTCGACGCGCCGCACCACACCGTCAAGCGATTTGTCACGGTGGTCGCGCGCAAGCCGGACGCCGGAATGGCAACTGCATAGGGCCTGGCAGGTGCGGCGAGATGCGGCGCCAAAGGACCCGTTATGCGGGATGCAGGGCGGTCGATTTGCAAATGCGAAACGTTCGCATTATGATTACGAATCGTTCATCCTCGAGCGCTCATCGCTTCTCGCGCCATGCTGGGCCATCGTGTTTCCATTGTCTTTGCGCTTGCCGCCGTCACCGCGCCCGTTTCGGCCCGCGCTGCCGAGCCCGAGACGCTGCTCGTCATCAAGAACCATCGCTTCGAGCCCGCGGAATTGAAGGTCCATTCCGATCAGCGCGTCAAACTGGTGGTGCACAACCAGGACAGCACCCCGGAAGAGTTCGAGAGCCACAGCTTGAACCGGGAGAAGGTCGTTCCTGCCGGTGCCAGGGTCACCGTCTACATCGGTCCGCTCAAGCCGGGCCGCTACGACTTTTACGGCGAATACAACGAAGCCACGGCCAAAGGCGCCGTGATTGCCGAGTGAGCCGAGGGCCGTTCGATGTTCACCGCCGCCCTGATCGTCTTTCGCGAGTCCCTCGAGGCCGCGCTTTTCGTGGGCATCGTAGCGGCCGCAACGCGCGGCGTGGCGAGTCGAGCGCGCTGGCTCAGCGCCGGCGTAGGCGCCGGGACCATCGGCGCTGTCATCCTGGCGCTTCTGGCCGAGCATCTGAGCGGCTGGCTCGACGGCCTTGGTCAGGATGTGGTCAACATCGGGGTGCTGACGCTTGCACTGTCGATGCTGCTTTGGCACTGCGTGTGGGTCAGCACTCATACCAAGGGCATGGTGAGCGACGCGAAGCACCTTGGCCAGTCGATTCGGCAAGGGCAGCGTGCTCCTTGGGCGCTGCTCGTGGCGGTGGCCCTTGCGGTCCTTCGAGAAGGGGCCGAGACGGTCCTGTTCGTCGGCGGCACGCTGACCGGCAACGCTGCCGCCCAACCAATGGACGTGATGATGTCTGGCGCGCTGGGACTTCTCTTTGGGGCGCTGGTGGGTATCAGCATCTACGCAGGTCTTGCCCGCATTCCGACGCGCCATGTGTTCGCAGTCACCAATGCGCTGATCGCGTTGCTGGCCGGCTCGCTGGCCAGTCAATTGGCCCGTTCACTGGCGCAGGCTGGCTTCATCGAGACTTGGACTGGCCCCGTATGGGACAGTACGCGTCTTCTGGCGCCTGACTCGGCGCTCGGCACCTTGCTGCACGCCTTGGTGGGGTACGACGCGAGACCTTCGGGGGCGCAGTTGGTGTCGTACCTCGCTGTGCTGGGATTGATCTACACCGGCACGCGCCTTCTCAGACCGAAGACTGCTGCCGCCTGAGACCCGTGCCGCAGACACCGTCCAGACTTGCATCTTGCCCGAACCCGAATTATGCGAAACGACATTGGTGCGGGAGCGCTGGCCGCACTGGCGTTGCTTTACTGCGCGCACATGCCGGTCGCCGCCGCCGCTCCGTCCGATTACGTCGCCACACCCATCGTGGAAGAAGGCGAACGGGAGGTCGACTTCAAGGTGGGCACAGCCAAGTTGCACGACGCAACGCGAGAGAGTGCCTATTCGCTCGGATTGGGATGGGGCGCCAAGAACTGGTGGTTCACCGAGATCTACGCCAAGTGGCACAAGGAGCCACGCGCCGCCAATACGTTCGACGCGTGGGAGTGGGAGAACAAGTTCCAGCTCACAGAGACCGGCAAATTCCCGGTGGACGTCGGCATCCTCTTGGAAATAGAACGCCCCGAGGAGCGCAGCGAGGGTTACGAGTACCGGTGGGGTCCGCTCTTCCAGGCCGACATCACGCCCGGCGTACAGGCCAACTTGAACCTGCTGTTCCAAAAGCACGTTCGCGCCAGCGAGCTCAGCCCCGCACTGTTCGGATACCAGTGGCAGTTGAAGCGCCGCTGGCGTGCTGAATTCGAATATGGTCTCCAAGGCTTCGGTGACGTCGGCCCTTGGACCGACTGGGAGTCGACGTCAGCTCAGTCCCACATCGTTGGACCGGCCGTCTTCGGACGCGTCAGAGCCGGTAATCACCAGGTCGTCCGGTACAACGCTGGACTGCTTTTCGGGCTCACGAATGGCGCGCCGCGCTGCACCATTCGGGCGCAGGCAGAGTACGAGTTCTAGCGCGCCACCGATAGTTCGAAGCAACACCTGCTGGTCAGCCACTCCCAACGCGCGGCGCTCCCCGGTGCCGCCGTGGAAATCACTCCACTCTCACCGTGCGCAATCGCAGCGCATTTGCGATGACGCTGACCGACGACAACGCCATCGCAGCGGCTGCCACGACTGGCGAGAGCAGCAGTCCGAAGAACGGGTACAGCACACCGGCGGCGAGCGGGATGCCGGCGACGTTGTAGGCGAAGCTCAGGAAGAGGTTCTGCCGGATGTTACGCATGACCGCTCGGGACAAGGCGCGCGCGCGGACGATGCCCATGAGGTCACCCTCGAGCAAGGTGATGCCGGCGCTCTCCATGGCCACGTCGGTCCCTGTGCCCATGGCCACGCCAATCGTGGCCTGGGCGAGTGCCGGTGCGTCGTTGACCCCGTCACCGGCCATGGCCACGACACGACCTTCGGCCTGCAGCCTCTTGACCACCTCGGCCTTGTCCGCCGGGAGCACCTCGGCAACCACCTCGTCGATGCCGAGCTCGCGGGCGACGGCTTCGGCCGTGGTCTTGCTATCTCCCGTCATCATGACAACGCGCACCCCGACGGCCTTGAGCACACGGAGGGCTTGAGGCGTCGTGGCCTTGATGGGATCGGCAATCGCCACGAAGCCCGCCAGCTTGCCGTCGATGCCCACGAAGATGACCGTGGCGGCCCTCTGTCGTTGCCCTTCAGCCGAAGCCGCGCGGCCGTCGGCGTGGATGCCGCGCTCGGCCAGGAATTTGGCGCTGCCTGAGATGACGACCTGACCTTCGACGGTACCCACGACACCCTTGCCGACGGGCGAGTCGAAGTCGGTGACCTGCGCGAGCGGCAGCCTGCGCCGCTGGGCGTCCATCACGATGGCCATGGCCATAGGGTGTTCGCTGGCCCGCTCGACGCTCGCGAGCTTCTGCAGCACATCGTCCGCAGAGAACCCGGGAGCCGGTTCGATGTGGACGACCTCTGGACGACCCTCGGTGAGGGTGCCCGTCTTGTCCACCACGAGCGTGTCGACCTTTTCCATCTTCTCCAGCGCCTCGGCGTCGCGGATGAGCACGCCATGTTGAGCGCCCTTTCCGACGCCCACCATGATGGACATCGGCGTGGCCAGCCCGAGCGCACAGGGACAGGCGATGATGAGCACCGCCACTGCGGCGGTGAGCGCGTAGCTGAACGCGGGTGCCGGCCCCCACACCATCCACGCCACGAAAGTCACAGCGGCCACCAGGATGACCACGGGCACGAACCAGCCCGCCACCTGGTCGGCCATGCGCTGGATGGGCGCTCGGCTGCGCTGGGCAGCTGCGACCATGTGAACGATCTGGGAGAGCAGGGTGTCGGCGCCGACCTTCTCGGCGCGCATCACAAAGCCGCCGGTCTGGTTCAGCGTGCCGGCCGTGACCTTGGAACCCTTGGCCTTGGCCACCGGAATCGGTTCGCCCGTCACCATCGACTCGTCGACGTTGCCCTTGCCTTCGGTGATTTCGCCGTCGACCGGCACGTTCTCGCCGGGGCGCACCCGCAGGAGGTCACCGACCTGGATGGCATCGACCTGAACCGCCTCGTCAGACCCGTCGGAGTTCACCTTCAGCGCGGTTTTCGGTGCCAGCCCCAGCAGCGCCTTGATGGCCCCCGATGTCTTCTCGCGCGCTCGCAGCTCGAGCACCTGTCCGAGCAGCACCAGCACGGTGATGACCGCGGCAGCCTCGAAGTAGACGGCGACCGCACCATCGGCCATGCGCAGGTTCGCCGGAAACAGCTGCGGCGCGATTGTTCCCACGATGCTGTACAGCCATGCCGCGCCGGTGCCCAGCGCGATGAGCGAGAACATGTTCAGGCTGCGGTTCTTTACCGAGACGACGGCACGCGTGAAGAACGGCCAGCCGGCCCACAGAACGACCGGGGTGCTCAGCAGCAACTGAACCCAGTTGGAGTTCTGCTGCGCGATGAGGTGATGGATGTCGACGACGTGGCCGCCCATCTCGAGCGCGAATACCGGCACCGTGAGCGCGGTGCCGATCCAGAAGCGCTTCGTCATGTCGCGCAGCTCGGGACTCGCGCCTTGTTCGGCAGTCGCCAGCACGGGCTCGAGTGCCATGCCGCAAATGGGGCAGTTCCCCGGCCCCATCTGGCGCACCTGCGGGTGCATCGGGCAGGTGTACTCGACTTGGCTCTGGTCTCCGGCGGCGGCAGCCTTGGTCGCCGCCAGGGCGTGCGCGTGGTGACCGTGCTCGTGATGCGAATGAGCGAAACGGTCATGCACTGCGCCCTTCATTGCCGTGCCGTCTGGCAACACGTGGGTGGCTTCGGCTCCATGGGGTCGATGCGCGGCGTCATGGGTCGTATTGCTGCTGTTCGGCATGGCGCTCTCCTGATCTTGCGAGACAGTTTCGACTCTCCCATCATTGGAAGGTCAAGGGGTGCGCTTTCGCGCGACTCCTCATATGCAACACCACACGGCTCGATCATGAAGCAGTGAGGCCACACCGCCAGGACATGACGTGAGTCAAGTCCGGGCTATTGCGGCCCCTCTACGCTTGGCACGCTCATGCCGCGCCATCGCCATCGCCATCGCCTTCATGGCCTGATCACCATGGTCTTCCTGGTGCTGTTGCCGCTGTTCTCACAGCTGGCCCTGGCGCAGTACGTGTGTCCCCAGCAGTTGGACATCGAGGTCATGGCCGCGATGATGGAGTCCGGTCAGCCGTGCGACGGCATGGACCAAGACCAGGCGGTCCTGTGCCACCAGCACTCGGCCGACCCGGCCAAGACCTTCCAGGCCGTGAAGCTGGCAGTCGTCAGCCAGCCGTTGGTCACGCCGGTCCATCAGCTGCGCATGGTTGTCGAGGCCCAAGTTGCAAGCGCAATCCCGCCGCCGCTGACGTCCGAGGCCCAGCCACCCCCGGCGCCACTGTTCCTCTCCACGCTCAGAATTCGAGTCTGATCCGCTCCGTCGACTGACCGGTGCTGGTGCGGTAGATCCGCACGCCAGCCACGTTCCCGTTTGTTCTCGGAGTCTTCAATGTCAAAACACATGGTGCGTGCAGTCGCTCTGGCTGCCGCCTTGGTGCAGGCCACCTGGGCCGTTGCAGCACCGCTTTCCATCGACCAGGCAGTCGAATTGGCCGTGCAACGCTCGCAGCTGACACGCTCGGCGCGTGCCGGCGCCATGAGCGCAGCCCAGATGGCTCGCGCGGCCGGTCAACAACCCGACCCGATGCTCATCGTGGGCATCGACAACCTCCCGGCCACCGGCAGCAACCGCTTCAACCCCAACGCCGAGGACATGACGATGAAGCGCATTGGCGTCGCTCAGGAGTGGGTGTCGGCCGAGAAGCGCGCCGCCCGGGAAGCTGCGGCTCAGGCGATGGTCGGGCGCGAAGCCGAGATGGAGAGAGTCGCTGCCTCGGAGGCTCGACTGCAGACGGCTGTGGCCTTTGTCGAGGCCTACTACGCCGCCCAGGCGCTCATGCTCACGACGATCAACGAGAAGCACGCCCGTGAGGAACTTGAGGCGGGCAAGGGGCGGCTCGCCACCGTCTCTGGCAACAGTGCAGAGGTACTGGGCCTGTCTGGCGCGCTCGGCTTCGCCGAAGATGCATCCGGTGAAGTGCGCCAGCAGCAAGATGTCGCTGCCGTCACGCTTCAGCGCTTGACCGGACTGGCGAGCGACGAACTCTCGCAGCCGCGTCTTGCCGAGGTGCCGACGCTGGACAAGTTCGTGGAGTCGCACCCATCGGTCGTCGCAAGGCAGCGCGACATCGAGGTAGCCCGCCAGGAAGTTCGGGTTGCCTGGCTCAACCGGCGACCCAACTGGACTTACGAGGTTTCCTACGGGCAGCGCCAGGGGAGGCCGGACCTCGTGTCGTTTGGGATCAACATTCCCCTGACCGTGGCGCCGGCAGAGAGGCAGGATCGCGAGACCGCAGCCAAACAGGCGCTGGTCGACAAGGCCGAAGCCGAGCTCGAGGAGGCCAGGCGTGCCGCCGCCGGCGAGTACGCGGCGCTGTCGAGCGATGCGCGACGCCTGCAGGAACGCATCGAGCGCTATCAAACCGGTGTTTTGACGCCGCTGAAACAGCGCACTGAATCGACGCTGGCGGCCTATCGCTCGAACCAGGCCGGCCTCGTGATGCTGTTCGAGGCTCGCCATGACGAAGTCAAAGCACATCAAAAGCTGCTCGGCCTCCAGCGCGACCTCGTCAAGACCCAGGCACAACTCGTTTTCAGGCCGATTTCCCAAGGAGCCGCGCAATGAGCCGCGTTCAAGTTTCTGTCCTTGCCGTGGCTGCCTTCGTGGCGATTGGCGTCGGGAGTTTCTACGAGGGTCGAAGCACCGCCGGCCGCGAAGCGACGGCCGCGCCCGCGGCCTCTGCCCCCGCCAGCGAACGCAAGGTGCTCTATTGGCAGGACCCGATGGTCCCCGGTCAGCGCTTCGACAAGCCTGGCAAGTCACCGTTCATGGACATGCAACTCCAGCCGGTGTATGCCGACGAAGCGAGCGACACCGGGGTGAAAGTCAGCCCACAGGTCCAGCAGAACCTCGGAATCCGCACCGCCTTCGTAAAGAAGGCCGACGTCACCTCGTCATTCGATGCGGTCGGCACGGTGCAATTCGATGAGCGCTTGACCGTCGCAGTGCAGACGCGCACGGCGGGCTATCTGGAACGGCTTTCGGTGCGCGCGACGATGGAGCGCGTGGCCAAGGGCCAAGCGCTGGGCACCGTGTTTGCGCCAGATTGGCTCGGGCCGCTGAACGATATCGTGGCGTTGAAGCGTGCTGGCGCGTCAGCGGAGCTGATTGCAGCGGCGCGGGCGCGGACGAGCGCGATGTCCATTCCTGCAGAACTGGTGCGCCAAGCCGAGGAGGGTGCCGCGCCCCAGGCGAGGTACACGCTGGTCGCGCCTGCAAGCGGGGTGGTCGCCGAGCTTGGAGTGCGCGAAGGGGTCGCGGTGTCGCCGGGCATGACCCTGTTCCGCATCGCCGGGCTGGAAAAGGTCTGGGCAGTGGCCGAGGTGCCAGAGGCTCAAGCGGTGCGTTTGACGCGCGGGCAGACGGTAACGGCAGCACTGCAGGCGGACGCGAGCCAGACGTTCACGGGGACGATGCAGGAAATCCTGCCCCAGGTGAATGCCGCCACTCGGACTCTGCAGGCTCGCTTCGAGGTCAACAACAAAGGCGGAAAGCTCGTTCCCGGCATGCTGTTGCGCCTGCAGGTCGCCGGGCCGACGTCGTCACGCCTGGTGGTCCCATCGGAGGCAGTCATCCGAACCGGGACACGCGCCGTGGCCATCGTGCGCACCCAGAGTGGCACGTTTGAGCCGCGCGATGTGAAGCTAGGCGCTGACCTGGGCGAACAACTCGAGGTCCTGGAGGGGCTCGCCGCCGGCGACCAGGTTGTTGTAAGTGGCCAATTCTTGCTCGACTCCGAGGCACGCCTGCGCACAGTGCTCGGCAGCATGGCAGTGCCCCTGGCGGCTTCATCGCCGGCCATTTCATCAGTCGCGACGATGTCGACTTTCTCCGCCCAAGGAAAGGTGGAAAGCGTTGATGCGGACAGCATCACGCTCAGCCACGGTCCCATTCCAGAGCTGAAGTGGCCCGCGATGACCATGGGTTTTGGCAAGGTCGACCCGAAAGCCTTCCCGGAAGTCAAGCCGGGCGACATCGTCAACTTCGAGTTCAGGAAGGGCGGGCCAATGGAGTACGAACTGATTTCGGTGCACCGGATAGGAGGAGCCAAGTGATCGCCGCCCTCATTCGTTGGTCGGTGGCCAACCGGTTCCTGGTCCTCATGGCGACTGCCTCTATCGTCGCCGCGGCACTGTTCTCGGTGGCCAACACGCCCGTGGATGCTTTGCCTGACCTCTCGGACACCCAGGTCATCGTCCGCACGACCTATGCGGGCAAGCCGCCTCAAGTCGTCGAGGACCTGGTGACCTACCCGCTGACGACCACGATGCTGAGCGTGCCAGGAGCCAGGACGGTGCGTGGCTACAGCTTCTTCGGAGATTCGTTCGTCTACATTTTGTTCGACGACAAGACTGACCCGTACTGGGCACGCTCTCGCGTCGTCGAGTATCTCAATCAAGTGCAGAGCCGGCTTCCGGCCGGAGCAACGGCAGCGCTGGGGCCTGATGCGACCGGGGTGGGCTGGATCTACGAGTACGCACTCGTGGACAGGACGGGCAAGACCGATATCGGTCAGCTGCGCGCACTGAATGACTGGTTCCTGAAGTTCGAGCTGAAGACGGTCCAGGATGTGGCGGAAGTCGCCAGCATCGGTGGCATGGTGCGCCAGTACCAGGTGGTCCTCGACCCGGACCGCATGCGACGACTCGGCATCACGCAGGGCGTGGTCATGGAGGCGCTGCGCAAGGCCAATCAGTCCTCCGGCGGCTCGGTGGTCGAACTGGCCGAGACTGAGTACATGGTCCGCTCGCATGGTTTCCTGCAGTCGCTCGACGACTTCCGAGGCATCCCCATCACGCTGGCCGGTGCCACACCGGTGCTGCTGCGAGATGTCGCCATCGTGCAGGTCGGTCCGGAGATGCGCCGCGGCATTGCCGAACTCGATGGGGAAGGCGAGGTGGCGGGTGGGGTGGTCGTAATGCGTTCCGGCAAGAACGCGCGAGCGACCATTGAAGGCATCAAAGCACGGCTCGAGCAACTCAAGCCCAGCCTGCCTCCAGGCGTTGACGTGGTCGAAACCTACGACCGGTCGAAGCTCATCGACCGTTCCATCGACAACCTCAAGCTCAAGCTCACCGAGGAGTTCATCGCCGTCGCGCTGGTCTGCGCCATCTTCCTTTTCCACCTGCGCTCGGCGCTGGTGGCTGTCATCTCGCTGCCCATCGCCGTCGGCATCGCCTTCGTCGTGATGCGCTCACAGGGGTTGAACGCGAACATCCTGAGCCTGGCGGGCATTGCGCTCGCCTGCGGTGCGGCGCTTGACGGTGTCGTGGTGCTGCTGGAGGCGGTCCACAGGCACATCGAGTCCTTCGAGCAGGCGCACGGTCGAATATCGACCGTTCAGGAACGATGGTCGCTCGTCGCCGATGCCTCGGTGGAAGTCGGCCCCGCGCTGTTCTTCTCTCTCCTGGTCATCACGCTGTCCTTTCTGCCGGTTTTCACGCTCGAGGCGCAAGAAGGGCGGCTGTTCTCGCCGCTGGCCTTCACCAAGACGTACACGATGGCCGCGGCGGCGGCGCTTTCGGTCACGCTGGTACCGGTGCTCATGGGCTTGCTTGTGCGCGGGCGCATTCCGCACGAGAACGCGAACCCGCTGAACCGGTTTCTTATGCGCATGTACCGGCCCGCGCTGGAGGCGGTGCTCCGCTTTCCGAAGGCCACATTCGTCGCCGCCGCCGTCGTGCTCGGCCTCACGGCCATGCCTGTCATGCGACTGGGCGGGGAGTTCATGCCGCCGCTGGACGAGGGCGACCTGCTGTACATGCCGTCGGCGCTGCCGGGCTTGTCGGTTTCCAAGGCCACGGAACTGCTGCAACAAACCGACCGGCTCATCAAGACCGTGCCGGAGGTCATGCGGGTCTTCGGCAAGGCAGGGCGGGCAGACACTGCCACGGACCCAGCACCTCTCGAGATGTTCGAGACCACCATCCAATTCAAGCCGCGCGACCAATGGCGGCCGGGCATGACGCCGGACAGGCTGGTCGAAGAACTCGACCGCGCGGTGAAGGTGCCGGGACTGTCCAACATCTGGGTGCCCCCCATACGCAACCGCATCGACATGCTGGCCACGGGCATCAAGAGCCCGGTCGGTATCAAGGTTGCGGGCACCAATCTGGCCACCATCGACAAGCTGGCCATCCAGATCGAGTCGGTGGTGAAGAACGTACCTGGCGTTTCATCTGCACTCGCGGAGCGGCAGACGGGTGGCCGCTACATCGACGTCGACGTCGACCGTGCAGCGGCTGCCCGTTACGGCATGGCCATGACCGACGTGCAGGCCATCGTCGCCACTGCCATCGGCGGCGAAAACGTCGGTGAGGTGGTGAGCGGCCGGGAGCGGTTCCCCATCAACATTCGTTACCCGCGGGAGATTCGCGACTCGCTGGAACGCCTGCGCGTGCTGCCCTTCGTGACGGAGAGGGGCGCGCAATTGCTGCTACAGGACGTCGCGCAAGTCAGACTGGTAGAAGGCCCGCCCATGCTCCGCAGCGAGAATGCTCGGCTGTCAGGCTGGGTCTATGTCGACGTTCGCGGCCGTGACCTGCGTTCGGTGGTGCGCGAAATGCAATCTGCCGTCGCGAAAGGCGTGGCCATGCCCGCAGGCTATGCCATTTCATGGTCGGGGCAGTTCGAGTACCTGGAGCGTGCAACCGAGCGCATGAAGGTGGTGGTACCGGCGACGCTGGCAGTCATCTTCGTGTTGCTCTATCTGCTGTTTCGCAACGCGACCGACGCGGCACTTGTCATGGCAGCCGTGCCGTTCTCGCTGGTCGGCGGGTTTTGGCTGGTCTGGCTGCTTGGTCACTCCATCTCAATCGCCACGGCGGTGGGCTTCATCGCGCTCGCAGGGGTGGCCGCGGAGTTCGGCGTGGTCATGCTCGTCTACCTGGAGAACGCGCTCAAGCACCGGCTGGCTGCCGGCGAGCCTGACAATGAGGAAACGCTGCTGGCTGCCATCCGCGAGGGCGCCGTTTTGCGCGTGCGGCCCAAGGCGATGACCGTGGCCATCGTGATGGCCGGTCTTGTTCCGATGATGTGGGGCCACGGAACCGGCTCGGAAATCATGGCGCGCATCGCCGCTCCGATGGTGGGCGGGATGCTGACTGCGCCGCTTCTGTCGATGCTGGTGATGCCCTCGGCCTGGTATCTCCTGCGTCGTCAACGCCATCGCCGTTCGTTGGCCCATTCTGCGGCGGGGCGCGTTGCAGTGACTGCCTGACCGACCGACTGCTGGCGTTCTGCACTGGATGAGGACGTTCCTCGCGAAGCCGCCGCCTGCTGCGCACCGTCAGCGGACGGAACGGCGGCCAAGATCGACCGGTACCCGAACGCCGCCAGCTGCAGGCGATCAAGGGCGTGCTGAGGCAGTCGCGCGCTCTTCGCTCAAGGTTCCGAGGAAGCTCACCAGGTCGGCCACTTCTGAATCGGTCAGCTCGATCGGCGCACGCTCATCGTGCCTGGCAGCACCACCACCCGCATGCCGGTGCGTCAGTTCCGAATGCCCCACGGTCGCATGCGGCGCAGCGATGTAATGGCGCACGACCTGTTCCAGCGTCGTCAGTTGTCCGGCGTGCATGTACGGGGCGCGCTGCGCCACGCCGCGCAGACCCGGTGTCTTGAACGCACCGACCAGCGCAGGATCGTCGTCCACCATGAATCGGAGCTCCTGGCACTGCTTGGGCTGCGCGTCGCTGAACGGTCCCAGGCAATTGAACTCGTCGCTGCGCACCCTGGCTGTCGCATCGGCACGGCCCCGATCGGTGCGTGTTGCTTCGCGCGGCGGCACGCCGGTGTTGTGGAACTGCTGGTCGGTGAGCAGCGGCCCGTTGTGGCAGCTGACGCACTGCGCCTTGCCGATGAACAGCCGAAGGCCCCTGATCTCGCCGGGCTGCAGCACATCCGGGTCTGCCGCGCGGCCGCCCACAAGCAGATCGACATAGCGATCCAGGCGCGAAGGCTCGTGCTGCAACGACTTCTCGTAGGCCGCGATGGCCTTGCCCATGTTCGCGAATACCCGTGACACGTCGTCGCGCTGGCGGGTGTCCATCGCGGCCCAGGCCGCCTTCTCGGTCGCGGCGCCGTTCGGCCCGGCATCCTGGGGCACGCCGTCGAGCTTGGGCATTGGGCCGAAGACGGCCTCGTATTCCTTCCGGTAGTTCGATGCGATCAGGTGCGCATCGCGAGTGCGGTTTCCGCCATGCTCCACCGCATCCTCGAGGGGGCCGAGCGCCTGCGCCCACAGGCTGTCCTTGCGTCCATCCCAGAACAGCCAGGTGCTGTAGCCGGCACCCACGATGGGCATCGACCTGCGCGACCCCGTGCCCACGCCGTGGCCCACTGGCAGCCCATCCTGGAACTGCTTCTGGGGGTCATGGCAGCTTGCGCACGACACGGCGCCGTTGGCGCTGAAGCGCGCGTCGCGGAAGAGGCGCTGGCCGAGGCCGACCGCCGCGGGCAGCCGTTCAACCGCATTGGACGGATCGACCAGCACGGGCGGCAGGCGGCTCAGGCTGAGCGAAGCCAGCACGGCCAAGTCTTCCTTGCTCCAGCCTTGAGAACCCGAGGCTGGTGATTGTGGGGCCGCGTGCGCGAGGGTCACCACCAGTGCCGCGCTCGCAGCCATGATGCTGCCGAGCAGCCAGGCCGAGTTCATGATTCTGCGCATCGTCGTCTCCTCGAGAACGAGTGTTCGGCGCTTCAGCGGCCGGCGCCCCGCTCGGCCACGACGGTGTTGAAGGTCACCTTGTCGGCGCCTTCGGAGCTGTCGATGGCGAGCTTGATCTCCCACCAGCCGGTCATGCTGAACTTCATGCCCTCGATCACGTAGGTGCCGCCCGGCAGTTCCTGCGTGACTTGGGGGCGGGTCGGCAAGCCATGGCCGTGCTGCGGCATGCCGCCGTCCACCTTGATCCGGGCGTGCGCGATCGGTATGCCCGCGGGTGACGCGAGCTTCACCTGCCAGCTGTGCAGCTGATTGATCGCCGCGGGTTGGGCCGGGGGCTGCAGAGTGACGACGAACTTGTTCTCGGCCGTTGGGCGCGTCAGCGAGAGGTCGAGGTTGGACGGTGCCGACATGCAGCCCGAGGCGGCGGCCAAGACGGCGAGCGCGAAGGTCGTGGAGATGGGTCGGTTCATGGTGTGATCCTGTGGAGGTGTTGGGTGTCAATGAGGGCCTGTTCCACCGTCCTATGCGGCGAAGCAGCCCATGCACTTTCGGTCTCGATCACCACCGGCGACAGCGCCGTGCGACCGGAAGTGCCCTGGTGTCCGGCAGCGGTTGGTCCTGTCGACCGAGTGGTAGACGAAAGTGCGCGAGCAGGCGTTCTTGGGCTGCGTGAAGCTGCCGATCCGATTGGAGAGCCGCCCCAATGCAGCGATTGCAGCGCGCCGTTGGGTCGGTGTCATCACCCGCTCGCGGACGGCTCGCGACGCTTCGTCGCAAGCTGGTTTCCGCTTCAGGTGTGGACGACGAGAGTGAAGGCGATCGACGACATCCCGCCGTCGGCACGACGAGCAGACCGCCCCGCGGCGAGCGCTCTCGGCCCCTCAATCGTCACGGAGCCAATCCATGAAGACGTTGCTGAAAACGCTTGCGAACCTACTCGCCTGGCGGCGCACACCCAGCATCGAGGAACAGTACCTCGCGCAAGCGGTGGATGCCCAGGATTTTCAGGTTCGTCTGCTTGCTCTCGAGCGGGCGCGTCCGTGACAAACATGCCCGCCCGGCCCTGGAAGGCCGGGCTTTCCGGGCCGCCTCTACATCGGGCGAAAGAGGTGGCCGAACGCGCGACTGACCTTCAAGGGCCGCTGCAAACCGCGTACGGCCAGGCTGTAGTGCCCGATCTCGTCGCGCGTCGCGCTCAGGATGGCGTTGGTGTTCACCATCACGCTGCGGTGCACCTGAATGAAGTCGGTCGAGTCGATGCGCGCCATCAGCTCGCGCAGGCTCATGCGCACCAGTGCCTCGCCACCGGGCGTCACGACGTTCACATACTTCTCCGTCGCCTCGAAGCAGACCACGTCGGCCACCGGGATCATGCGCACGGTGTTGCCCACGCCGGCACGGATGACCTTGATGCGCTCACCCGGTGAAGCCTGCGGCGCCGAGAGCGCCTGCATGCGCTGCATCAGCGCGGCCCTGTCGCCCGCACGCGGCGACGCGGTTCGTCCGGCCAGCCGCGCCTTCAGTCGCTCGATGGTCTGCTGCAGCCGATCGGCCGTCGCGGGCTTGAGCAGGTAGTCGACCGCTGCGCGCTCGAACGCCGGTACCGCGAAGCTGTCATAGGCGGTGATGAACACGAACAGCGGCTCGGCCCGGTCGTCTGGCCAGTCGTCGGCCACGGCTTCGGCCACCTCCAGACCGGTGCGTCCAGGCATCTTGATGTCCAGGAACATGACGTCGGGGGCATGCGCCAACCCCAGCTCCGTCGCCTGCAAGCCGTCTTCCGCGACGCCGACGATGCGAAGCTCGGGCCACACCTTCTCCAGCAGGCGGGTCAGGGTGCGCGCGAGAACGGGTTCGTCCTCGGCAATGACGGCGGTGGGGGCAGTGGCCAGGGTCATGGAAGTCCCTTTCGACGGGTCGATGACAAAGATGATTGGCGAATGTGCTGCGCCGGCTCAGGTGGGAATGAACACCAGGGCGCTCACGCCCGTGGGATGGCGCCGCTCCAGGCTGAGCCGGGCGGCCGGGCCGTAGACGGCCTGCAGCCGGTCACGCACATGCTGCAGGCCGTAGCTCGTCCCTGCAGAGCGCGCAGCCGGTTCGCCTTCCTCGTCCGCGGGCAGCCCGAGGCCACTGTCGTTGATGCGGATCTCGATGCCCGCGGGCGTCGCGCGTGCGACCACCTCGATGCTGCCCGAGCCGACCTTGGGCTCCAGCCCGTGCTTGATCGCGTTCTCCACCAGCGGCTGTAGCAGCATGGGCGGGACCTGCGTGGCCTCCAGGTCGGCCGGCAGTTCCAGCCGGAAGGACAGGCGCGGCCCCATGCGCAGTGCCATGATGTCCAGGTAGGCGCGCAACTGGGCGAACTCCCGGCTCAGGGCGACCGACTCCGTCTGCGACGCCGCCAGCGCACTGCGCAGGTACACGATCAGCTGGTCGATCATCGACTCGGCCCGATCGATGTCCTCGCGCACCAACGAGCGCAGGTTGGCCAGCGTATTGAACAGCATGTGCGGCTCGAGCTGCGCTCGCAGCAGACGCAGCTGGGATTCGACCGCGAGGCGCTGCGCCTCCGAGCGCGCCGCGGCTTCCTGGGCGAGTTGCTCGCGCGTCGCGTAGGAGTGCAACCCCAGACCACCCACCAGCATGGTGAAGACGATCGGGATCAGACTCACACTCAGGTACCCGACCATGCGCAGCGGCTCGCCCAGCAGCAGAAAGGCAAACTGGTGCCCCACGAAGTAGCCGGTCGGAATGGCGATGACCCCCGTGAGGAGCCAGCGGGTCGTCGGCTTGAATCGCGAGAAGGTGCGGGTGCGCCGCAGCAGCAGGACGCACGCCACCATGGTCAGGCCCACGCACTCGGAGAACACCAGCAGCCGGGGCCAGGTATCGAGCCCGGGGGACAACAAGTACAGGAGCGTCGCGGCGAGGGCCCAGAAGACGGCGGCTACGGCGATGGCCCGCAGCACGCCCTTGAGCGTGTCGGGCCACAACTCGGCAGTGGAGGTCGAAGAGAGATACATGGTGGGCAATGGTGCTGCGAGAGTGTGAGGCACCCGGCTCGACTCTAGAGCCGGCGAGGCGCAGCGCCAAGCCGCTAGAGGCTCGAGCCCAGCGCCATCACGACTCCCACGCCAAGCCCGTAAGCGATGTGCGAGACCGTGCTGGCCAGCAGGGCATTGGACCCGCGCGGCCCGCGCCGCCCGAACCAGCCCCAGCCGAAGGCAGGCAGCAGCAGCAGCCAGGGCAGCAGCGAAGTGGCCGCACCGAAGATCACGCCACCCCAGAGGTGATGGATGGTCACGTTGAAGCCCGCGGCATGGACGAAGGCGGCGTACAGCAGCGCGACTCCGCCGCCGCCGACGAGAAAGTGAAACGCCCAGCCCGTCTGCACCTCGCCCGGTCGTGCCAGAGAGCGGGCGATGTCGGCATGCGCCCATTGCCCGCGCAGCAGGCCCAGCGCCCAGCGGCCGACCAGGGCGACGTTGACGCCGCTCGTCAGGCCCGCCCGGGCGGCGAGCGTCTCGGTGATGTCCATCAGGACGGCGCCGACGATGCCGCCGACATAGGCCAGGACAAAGCTGTTCACGGTCAGGTTCCTTCGTGTGGAAGCGGGGCGGGATCGACCCGAGAGGTCAGGGTGCCGGCGGCAGCGGTGAGGCGGCCGCCGGCCTCGGGGCGGATGTTGCCCGGCTCAGGATTGGCCGCAGTTGGCGCCGGCACCGCATTGGCACTGCGCACCGCACTGGCATTGCGCGCCGCATTGGCATTGCGGGCTGCAGGCGCCGGCGGTCTGAACGGCGGCTTGCTGGCAGCCGCAGGTGCAGCCGGTACCGGGACACGTGGTGCAGTTGCAGGGGACTTGCTGGGTGGCGTTCATGGTGGTGTTCCTTCGGGTTGCATCGACGACGGGATGTCTTCGATGGCTGCACTTTCGGCGCTGCCGCGGCGCACGGACAGCCCCATGAGACGAACGGTCGGCACGCGTGCGGGAGCGGTCCCTCCGATCGACCGAGTGGTTGCGCCGCCGGCGCGAGTCGAGCCGCCGAGCCGCGCACTCTCCGCCGGGCGCCTGCGTCCACCGTTCGATCGAGCGCTCGGACCCTTGCCGGACGGATTTCGACGGTTGGGCGCACTCCGCTGTCGCAGCCCGCAGCTGCCGCCGACAGTTCACCGCAGCGAACACATGTCGCGTTCGCGCAAACCAGGAGCACCGACTTGAACGAAACGTACGAACAGGAAGTGGCAAGCGCCGACGAGGCGCTGCAGCGAAATGACTTCGAGGCTGCCTTCAGGCACCTCGAGCGGGCCCATGTACTGGCCCAACGGGTGACGGGCCGGCACACCTTCATCCACTGGCGGATGCTCGTGGCCGGCCTGCGCCGTGGCGACCGGCGCGAAGTCGTCGGCCAGGTTCCGCGGCTCGTGGCCTCGATCCTGTTCTCGCGGCTGTGGGTGCCGCGAGGCAACAGCGGGCGCTCGCGCGTTAGCGCCTTCAAGCCGATGCCGGTTCCCCGCGACCTGCAGCACCTCGTGCGTTGAGGCAAGGAGATCCAGCCACGGAATACATCGTCGGGTTCGCCCTCGCGCTCTTCTTCTGCGCAGCTGCCGGGGCAGCGCACGCCGCTCGAACCGGTGTTCGCAAGCCTGCTTCGGGCGATGCACAAGCTGCACGCGGACCGGGGCCTGGACCTGGGAGCCGGCGAGGTTGCGCCCGACTTCGCATTTGCTGGCGAGGAGCAGGATCTGCAGGAGATGCTTGGCAACCTGCTCGACAACACCTCCCGCAACGCGCGCGGCGCCGTAACTGTCAAGGCGACACGAGATGGCCCATGGCTGCGCATCACCGTCGACGACGATGGCCCCGGCATCGCGCCCGGGCAGGGGGCAGCCGTGCTGCAACGCGGTGTGCGCCTGGACGAGAGCCGCGACGGCAGCAGACTCGGTCTCGCCATCGTGGTGGAGTTCACGAACTTGTCCGACGACCCGGAAATTCCGGACACAGCCTTGCCGATCGGGCCGCCGCGGCGTCGCGCAGTATCTGGGTAAGCGTCGTCGTCAGCCTGGCATTGACTTCGACACAGATCGACGCTGGCGTCCTCACCAAGTCGCACGGCCTGATCGCCGACGGCATCCACTCGCTGTCCGTCCTGGTGGCCGATTTCGTCGTCGTGCTGGCCAACCACCACAGCCAGAAGGATGCCGATGCGGATCATCCCTTATAGGCATCACCGCTATGAGACAGCTGCCTCGCTGGTGCTAGGCGCTCTCCTGCCTGCCGTCGGTCTGGGCATCCTTCAGAAATGCAGACCACAGGCTGAAGCAGCCGGAGTCGGTCCAGAAGGTCCATGTGGCGGCGCTCTGGGTGGGGGCGGCGCGCTCGTCGCCAAGGGAACTCCTGTTTCGGTACATGCTGTCGGTGGTCCAAGCGCGTCAAGTCGAGCATGCTCGCGGCCAACGCCTGGCATGCGCGATCGGATGCCGCGTCGTCGCTCGTGGTCGGGGTGCGCATCCGGCGGCACCCTGGCCGGATGTCCCATCCTGGATCCGATCGCCGCAGCCATCGACGGCTTCATGGTCGCCAAGATGGGATGGGAGTTCGGCTGGGACGCCATGCATGACCTGATGGATCGCGCGATCGACGAAGAGGAGGTCGCTGCCATCCGCACAACCCTGGAGGAAAGGGTCGGCGTACAGGGCGTTCACGACGTTCGCACGCGCAAGATGGGCGACATGATTGTGGTCAATGAACACATCGACGTTGATGCCACCCTGAGCGTGGAGGCGGGTCACGACATTGCCGTGCAGGCCGGTAGCAGGGTGTTGCAGCGGCACCGCGTGCTCAACCTGATGACGCACGTCGACCCCTGGCGGCGGCCCGACCTCGATCATGCGTCCGTCGTTGTCACGACAGCCTGAGGGGTGAAGGTGCAGGGCAATCTCGCATCAGGACTCAGTGTGGCCCAGGCGGGCGAACGCCTGGCGCGTGACGGACCCAATGAATTGCCGTCGACCCGGCGCCGTAACTCCTGGGGCTTGCTGCGTGACGTCGTCAGGGAACCGATGTTCCTGCTTTTGGTGGCCTGTGGAGCGATCTACCTGGCCCTCGGAGACCGCCACGAGGCCATGATGCTGCTGGGCTTCGTCGTGGTGGTCATCGCGATCACCTACGTCCAGAAGCGTCGCAGCGAAAGAGCGCTCGAGGCCCTGCGAGACCTCTCCAGTCCTCGCGCGCTCGTCATGCGCGACGGCGAGGCGGTTCGCATCGCCGGTCGTGAGCTGGTCGTGGACGACGTCGTGCTGCTGGCGGAAGGAGACCGTGTTCCCGCCGATCTGCGCCTGCTGGACGCCTCCAGCCTGACGGTCGACGAATCGCTGCTGACGGGTGAATCGGTACCGGTGATGAAGCACGCCCTCACCGGCCCTGAAAGCGAGGCGATCGAGACCGAGGCTCGTGTCTTCTCGGGCACGCTGGTCACCCAGGGGTCGGGCCGGGGCGTCGTGGTGGCCACCGGCGCACGCAGCGCGCTGGGCCGCATCGGCGCGTCCCTGCAGGCCATCACGAGCGGGCCGACGCCCGTTCAACGGGAGACTCAGCGCATCGTCACCTGGGTGGCCGTGCTGGGCCTGAGCCTGGCCGCCAGCCTCGCCGTGGCCTGGGGCCTGAGCCGCGGAGATTGGCTCCATGGGCTGCTGGCCGGCATCACCCTGGCGATGGCCATCCTCCCCGAGGAACTGCCGGTCGTGCTGACCATCTTCCTCGGCCTGGGCGCGTGGCGGCTCGCGCGCGAGAAGGTGCTCACCCGCAGCATGCCCGCCGTGGAATTGCTCGGGGCCACGACCGTGCTGTGTGTCGACAAGACCGGCACGCTGACGATGAACCGCATGGCACTGCGGCGGCTGTGGGTCGACGGCGCCGGCTATCAACTGGGCACGGAGCCCGCCCAGCCGCTACCTGAAGAGTTTCACGGGATTCTCGAGTACGCTGTGCTGGCCAGCCACCGGCGCGCGTTCGATCCCATGGAAGCGGCCATCGCGCAGGCCGGTCAGTCGAAGCTGGCCGGCACTGAGCATCTGCACGCCGACTGGCAACTGGTGGAGGACTATCCGCTTTCGCGCGAGTTGCTCGCGATGTCCCGCGTCTGGCAGTCGCCCGACCATCAACACCTGCTGGTGGCGGCCAAGGGTGCGCCGGAAGCTGTCGTCGATCTGTGTCACCTCGATGCCGATCGCCGCGACGCCATCGGGAGCGAGGTCGAGGCCTTGGCCAGCGCCGGATTGCGAGTCCTGGCGGTGGCGCGCGCGGTGTTCCGGTCGCGCGAGTTGCCGGAGATCCAGCACGACTTCGATTTTGAATTCCTCGGTCTCATCGCGCTCGAAGATCCGGTGCGGCCCGATGTGCCAGCCGCCATTGCAGACTGCCATGCCGCAGGCATCCGGGTGGTCATGATCACCGGCGACCACCCACACACGGCCATGTCCATTGCGCGTCAGGCCGGGCTCGTGGTTGATGGTCACTACCTCTGCGGCCCCGAGATCGAGGGCCTCGACGATGCCGCGCTGGCGTCACGTCTGGCCGACGTCGATGTCTTCTGTCGCGTCCAGCCGCAGCAGAAGCTGCGCCTGGTGCAGTCCTTCCGTTCCCTTGGCGAGGTCGTCGCGATGACGGGCGACGGCGTGAACGATGCGCCGGCCTTGAAGGCCGCGCACATCGGCGTGGCCATGGGGGCGCGTGGGACCGACGTCGCTCGCGAGGCTGCGGCGCTGGTGCTGCTCAATGACGACTTTGAATCGCTGGTCACCGCCGTGCGCTATGGCCGCCGCGTCTTCGCCAACCTGCGCAAGGCGATCACCTTCGTTCTGGCCGTCCACCTGCCCATCGTGGGCTTGTCCGTGGTCCCCGTATTGCTCGGCTGGCCGATGGTCCTGATGCCAGTCCACATCCTCTTCCTGCAGTTGGTCATCGACCCTGCCTGTTCGATCGTCTTCGAGGCCGAGCCGCTCGAAGCCGGGGCAATGCGAGTGCGGCCCCGGAATCCGCTTGCCAGGTTGTTCGACCGGCAGGTGTTGTGGCGCGGGCTTGTGCAAGGGACCGGGCTGCTGGTAATCGTTCTCGTGGCCTATGTGTACGCGCGCACAGCGTCAGGGTCCGATGAGTCGGCGCGGGCGCTGGCGTTCTCGGTGCTGGTCGTGTCCAACCTGGCGCTGATCCAAGCCAACCGCCGATGGGCGCGGCAAGCTGGCGAGGGGCTGCGCTGGAATGCCGCGTTCGGATGGATCGCCGTCATCACCTGCGGCCTGCTGGCCGCGATCCTGGCGATTCCGGCCGTCGGGGGCCTCTTCGCGTTCGTGGCGCCGACGCCGAATCTGTTGGCCGTAGGCGCCGGGCTCTGCGTCCTGGCTTTCGGATGGTTCGAGGCGGTCAAGCGGCTCGACGCACGCACCACCCGACAGCATGCGTGACGCATCAGGTCATGTGTCGAAGCGGCAGGTCAGTCGGCGCCGGCTCCCCGGGGTGGCGGTTGAGGCTGATCGGCATCGACACGAAGGCGATGAAGATCACCGGGATCAACGTCAGGACGACGGTGCCGATGAAGTGGGACAAGAAGCGGTGCAGTTCGGGGTGCATGGTGAACTCCGGTGGTGTGATCGATGAACCCAGTATTGAGCGCTGCACATGAACGCGATCTGAACGGCTGCCATGCTGCGGGTTGTTGATGACTATCAAATGGGCGCAGAACCTGACTCAAGAGAATGACCCATCTGACCTGCGCAATGCTCAGGTCGAAGCCGCCCCTGATCATTGACCGCGCCTCAACTGCTTGCCTGGATCACAGCGGCGCTGATTCTGAAGTTGGCGGCTGGCATTGCGTGGATGCTGTGGCGCAGGTCGAGCGCTCCGGAAATCATCGAGAACATCGCGCCGCCGTCCGTGCGAGCCGACGCGGCGTGGAGCGGATGGCGTGAGTTCCCGTGATCCGCCGTGAATACGAAGATCCGGCGCAGACTCAGTGTTCGTACTACTTGGCGCCCGTCGACCGGCAGCCACTGGTGGACTTCAAGCCCGGCCAGTTCCTGACCTTCTCATTGGACGTGGCGGCCGGTTCAGCCGATGCCGCCGCAGGCCAGCGTACGATCACGCGCTGCTACTCGCTGTCCGATCGTCCCGATCCCGCGCACTACCGCGTGACGATCAAGCGGGTGCCGGCGCCGTCGGATCATCCCGAGTTCGAGCCAGGAGTCTCTTCGAACCACTTTCATGACCACGTGCAGGTGGGTGACGTCCTGCGGGTGAAGGCACCCTCGGGCCACTTCTTCATTGACCCCGATGCCTTGGTGCCTGCCGTGCTGATCGGCGGCGGTATCGGCGTGACGCCCATGATGAGCATGCTGCGGTGGTGCCTGGCCCATCAGCCGCAGCGCAGGCTGCACTTGTTCTATGGGCTTGCAACAGCCGCGAGCATGCATACAAGGCCCAACTCGAAGCTCTGGCTGCCGCTCATCCTGCACTGCGGCTCAACATCATCTACAGCCGCCCGGACCCTGAGGGCGGACTCGGCCGAGACTTCCAGCATCAAGGGCACGTGGACGTCGACCTCCTACGGCGCACGCTGCCGCACGGCCGCCACCGGTTCTACGTGTGCGGACCGCCGGCGATGATGCAGGCGCTGGTGCCTGCCATGGCCGAGTGGGGCGTGCCGATTGCAGACCTGCACTACGAGGCCTTCGGCCCGGCTTCCGTCAAGCTGCCCGGTGCGGCGCCTGCACCGGCAGCGGCGGTGACCGAGGTCGAGGTGCAGTTCCGGCGCTCCGGCCGCACCCTGACCTGGGACGGGCGGGACACGTCGCTGCTGGACTTCGCCGAGCGGCATGGCGTCGCCGTCGAGTCCGGCTGTCGCTCGGGTGGTTGCGGCAGTTGCGAGACCCGCGTCGTCGAGGGCTCGGTGCAGTACGAGCACGCACCCGACCACGACGTGGCGGCAGGTCACTGTCTGCTGTGCGTCGGCCGACCCGCCACGCCGCTGGTGCTGGAGGCCTGATGCCGCTGAAGGCCCGACTTTTCCGGCGCGAGGTGCTGCCCTTCGTGGCAAGCTTTGCTTTGCTGGCCTTGGTCGCGCTGGCCCTGGATGGCCTGCTTCATCTGCTGGACCTGCTCTGGATCGGGCGCTGGCTCGGCATTCCTGTGCGAGGTGCTCGACGGCGGGGACGTTCGAGAACTGGCTTGGAAGGACGAGATCCTGCACGACGAGCAGACCTCGCGTGTTCGAATCAAGTCCGTCTGGGTCGTCGGCTCCTATGCCAAGGGATCGCTCGACTGCGGGGACCTGGACTTGGTGTTTGCCGTCGAGTCGCTCCAGGGCTTCGTGCCGTCTGCCCGCAGAATCGCCAAGTCCTTCTTCGGTGCTTTGCCGCGCGTGCGCTGCTATGACGGCACGCCTGAGAAGAACTCTTCGAACGCCGCATTCGAGGACGCCGTGCTGGTGTGGGCGCCTGGGCAAGATTGGAGAACAGCGCTCGATGAGATCAAGCCGGATCTGGCCGCCGGTCGGGCTGCACGCGACATCGACGCACTGCGACTGCGTGGCGAGCAGTTGAGGATGGACGTCGAGGACATGCGAGAGCTCGTTCGGCTGCGAGACGATGGCCAGCTCGCCTGGCAGTTTTATTCGATCGACAAGGCCGACCTGGACTCGTTGGCCAACGACGACATCACTGAGCAAGAAAGCGAGCTGCTCGAGTGTTGCAACAGGTGGCTGGGCGGGCAATCGCGCCAGCTCGCCGCGGCCATCGTGCGCTTCTTGCGCATGACGGATCCGAACTGGCGGGCCGTGGAATACCTGGATCGCACGTCATTCTTGTGCGGTGGAACGGAGTTTCGGCTCGGCCGACCAGCGTTCAGGCCCACCGAGTTCGACGAGCTGAATCGATGGCGGGTCGCGCTCGTCCCCCACTGGTCAGGAAGAGGTCCGAATGGCGTCTTGCTCCTGAGTCGCGGGGCACAGCATCCGGTGATGTTGCAGTTCGAGGGCCTGCGACCATTCCTTGCCGCCGAGGACCACAAGGGAGTGATGGGAGTGATGAACTGGGCCAAGGAGGGGGAACAGGATCGAGCTAAGGTTCTTGGGTTGTTCAACATGCGCGACGAAGCCCATGAGGCGCCGACACCCGTGAGGCAGATCGCCACTGCTGACGAACTGGTGCGCGCGTTCACGACAGTCGACGTCGTCAACGTCGATGGTGTCGACTTTCCTCTCACCCAGGCCGGGCTGCGTGTCTCGCGAGTCGCACGGCTTGCGACGATCGAACAGATCGTGGCGGCTTTGTCGCGCACGAAGTGACCGTGTCGCCTCTGGAGCGGATTCCCGATCGCAGCCGCCGGGGCGCGGCCGACGGATGCAAAGATCGGTCGCAATGAGGGGCGGCTGGAATCCAGTGCCCTGTGTTGAACGCAATCGCACATCAACGCACGCAGCAAAATCTGCCCCGTTCACTCGTGAGGCCACATCGAGAATCAGAAGGTGCGTGCCATCGAATAGCACAGCCAATAGCACAACCGCAAAGGGAAACGGGTTAGGCGAAAATCACCTAACCCATTGATTTAATTGACTATTTGGCGCGGCTGGCAGGATTCGAACCCACGACCCCTTGGTTCGCAGCTATGACCGAAGCGCCGAAGGTTTTTCAAATCAACGGCTTAGCGGCGCCCACACACCGCCCAAGCGTAGAAGAATGCCCAGGAGGGTCGAGAGAAGTCGCGCAAAAGTCGCGCAAGAACTCCTCACGAATTCATCGTGGTAAGTTTGCTGGCTACAGTTGCCATGGTAGTCATAGTTGACATAGTTGACATGATGCAAGGTGACCAATACCATGATGCTCGCTCCAGGAGCGTCTCCATGTCCAGTGCACCTCGCCACCAGCCGCCGGCCAAGCCACAAGCACCCCGCGCCGTCGACGAGTTCGTCTCGTCTGTCGAGGCCCTGGTGCGCTCTGTTCCTCAGGTAGAGAAGCTCCCACGCAAACGCCTGCTGGAGCAGCTTTCGGCATCGCACAACCCGACTGCCGAAACGCACGCGCTGCTGCGGCACCTGGGGATCCTGACGAGGAAGTTCGAGCAGATCCGGCTCACACTACAGGACAAGGAAGTGCAGCGGCTGGCGGACGATGCAGCGCAAAAGTCCGCCGCTCGCCACGAGGCCATGGTCAGAGATGGCGACTTGCTGGAGCCCGCGGAGTTCGCTTCCCGGCTGAACTGGACGCGCCAGGCACTGAGCAAGGCGTTGACGTCGCAGCGCGTCTTCTTCGTCGAGCTTCACGGCTCACGCTACTTCCCCGCCTTCTTCACCGACTCGCGCTACGAACGACGTCACCTGGAGGCGGTGAGCAAGGCATTGGGCATGCTGCCGGGAGCGACCAAGCTTTGGTTCATGTCCTCGCCGAAGGGCTCACTGGCCGGCCGAACGCCCTTGGAGGCTCTCGCCAAAGGCAAGGTCGGCGATGCCGTGCGCGCGGCGGAAGGCTTCGCGCAAGGGTAAGCCGTCTTGCCGCTCAAGCCTCCGCCCGCAAATCTGAGTGGCATCGCGCTCACCACCAAGACCATCGCCGCATCGAGCCTGTACAGAGTCTCCCGATACACGTCCGGTGAGCCGTTCTTCGGACGTACCGCGCTCAACCGCTTCGACGACCGGTCCCGTCCCAAGAAGGGACGCTTCGGCACGTGCTATTGCGGCTTGGACCTTGAAACAGCTATCGCCGAGACCATCCTGCACGACCTCATGCCGTTGAACGGCGGATTCTCGGTGCCCTTCAACGAATTCGAGTCGCGCCAACTCGTTCGCTTCGGCGGCTCCTCGCTCGTGCTGGCGAACCTCACGGGCACATCGCTCAAGACGGTGGTCGGGGATGGCGCCTTGTCCACCATCACGCCGTACGAACTGCCGCAGCGATGGGCGAGGGCCATCCACCGTCACCCTCAGTGCGTCGACGGTCTTCTCTACATGTCCAGGCATCTCAACGATCGGCATGCCGTCGTGGTGTTTGATCGAGCGGGCGCCAAGCTGGGCACGGCGACATACGTGCCCTTGATGTCGGCGCGATCCATTCACAGCGTTGTCCGCGAGCTCCATGTCTGCTTCGATCTTTGAGCGTCTGGTGGTATGGCGACTTGAGCACCCGGCCATTGAAATGGACTGTCGCTCTCTTCCGCTCCTGGAACTCCATGAGACTCGTGCAGCCCATTTAGTCTCCACGATGTACACGCCTTGCGGCGCAATCATCACGTGGTCGACGTTGAAGCCCTCTGCCGGGCAATCGTGAAAAACGCGCACCCTTGAGTCATTCATTTGCAGAGGGTCGGCGCGCTGTTCCGACCTGAGAACCTGACGAGACGGGGTTGCTGCTTCGCCGCCTTGGCGGCAAGCCGCGACATGACCGAATCGGCGCTGTTGTCGGTGCTGATCGAGACCGTCCTCGATCGCCATCTCGACGCTGCCGTTCCCGCCGCACCCAGAGCCTGCAGCAACGAGCGCATCAGCCTGCGGTTGCGTCCCGGCGATCGCGAACTGGCCGCCGCGCGTGCGGCCGTCCGTGGCATGAAGCCGGCGACCTATCTTGTGTCTCTCATCCATGCGCACCTGCGCCAGTCGCCGCCCCTGCCGATCGGCGAGCTGCATGCGCTGAAGATCGCCGTCAACGAACTGGCCGGCGTGCGACGCCAGCTTCAACTGCTGCATGGTTCGGGCGGCTCTGTCATCGATCCTCCGGATCAGATAACCGCCGCCCTCCGAGACACCCTCGACCGAGTGGAGGTCGTGCGCGTCACCGTTGCCGACCTGGTCCGTGTGAACCTTCAAAGCTGGGAGTCCGCCGATGCCTAAGCACCTTCTCGTCGTCCCGCGCGGGCCGGCCGAATCCGCCTTCGATCTCGTCAGCCACGGCCGCCGAGGGCCGGGCGGCAAGATCCAGCTGTCGCCCGATCAGATCCAGCAGGTCCAGCGCACCGTGCGCAAGGTGCCCGAGGTGATGGTCAAGGTCTCCGGCGGGGCCCGCGACGCGGGCGGCGCCAAGGCGCACTTCGACTACATCGATCGCCACGGCAAGCAGCCGATCCTGACCGACGAGGGGCTGGAACTCCTCGGCAAGGGAGCCGGGGCGGAACTCGTGTCGGACTGGAACCTGGACCTGTCCAAGGGTCAGTACGCTCGCATACCCGCCGCGGGCGAGAAGGACCGCCGCCCCAAGGTCGTGCACAACATCGTGCTGTCCATGCCCGGGCGCACGCCGCCCGAGGCCGTGCTCAGCTGCCGCGCGCAAGTTCGCGCGTGAGAACTTCGCGCTGCAATATCGCTACGCGATGGTGCTGCATACCGATCAGAAGCATCCGCACGTGCACCTGGTCGTCAAAGCCGAGCACGAAACCGAGCCCGGCAAGCGGCTGCACATCAAGAAGGCGATGCTCAGGCAATGGCGGGAGCAGTTCGCGCAATGTCTGCGAGAGCAGGGCGTGGCGGCCAATGCCACCCCGGGCCATGTGCGCGGTCGGCCGAAGACGGCCAAGAAGGACCCGATCCATCAGCGTCTGAAGGCGCTGGCCGAGTTCGAGCGACTTGGCGAGGCAGAGCGGGCGCGGCGCTCGCCCCCGAAGGAATCGACGTTCATGCGGGACAAGGTGGAGGCCGTCGCTCGCGAGCTGCAAGCCGGCCGGCTGTCGCCGGAGGCGGGCAAGGAGAAGATGCTGGCCCGACGCGAGGCGACGGATGCCGCCTGGCACGCGGTGGCAGCCCGTCTGAAGGAGCAGGGGAAGGACGAGCTGGCGCGCGAGGTCGAATCCTTCGTTCATCAGATGCCGCCGGTGCGAACCGAAAAGGAGCTGATCGCCCGAGGCCTGTTGCAAGCGCTCGACGGGCAACGCCGAAGAGATGCGGCCGAAAGGGAAGGGGGGCCCGACCGAGAACGATGACGGCGATTCAGGTGCCTATCGTGTTCGCGGTTCCTTGGTGGGCGTCTTCTTGGTCCGTTCGGTGGTGAGGGCCCGGCCTTCGGCGAGTCGTTCGGCAAGACGAAGGCGGGCTTGCTCGACGAAGCGCTCGCGGTCGATGGCATTCGGGAACGTGTTCTCGGCGTAGGCGATCGCCTCCTCGAGGCGCTCCACCGCCTTGGCGTGCTGGGGATGGGCTTGCAAGAAATCCACGCGGTTCTGCGTGCGCAGGGCCTGCGCTTCGCGACCCCAGCGGACGAAGTCCCGCGCCTGCGGGTCGCCGTCGGCCTTCGATGCCGCCTCGGCGCTCCAGGCGGTTGCCTGCGGCACGATGTCGCCCGGTGCGTTGGCCAGGACGGCGCTGTCGAGCAGCGACTCCCAGCGCAGCACCGTCTGCGCCATATCACGTGGCGTGGACTGGCGCTCGCGAAAATCATCCAGCACGTGCGCTGCCTTCGACTCATTCGCCCATCGAGCGTCGACGCGTTCGTTGCTGAACAGCTGGCGACCGTCCTGTGCGACGAGCTGAATTCGGTCGACAGCGAGTTCCGCTTCGAGCCGAGCGAGTGACTCTCGCACTTCCACATGCCGGCGGTCGTGATCGCTGCCGTGGTCAAAGGGCGGCGTCATGCCGATGGCTTGGGCCAACGCGATGCTGGCTGCCAGCATCTGGCGGCTCTGGTCGCGGTCCATGGCGAGGACGACGACGTCCAAGCGGTAGCCCTCGCGTTGAAGCCGCCGGGCGAGCGACAGGGCCGCATCCGGGGCGCCGATCTCGATGATCAGATTGACTTTGCGGGAGGTGCCGTCGGTGATGAGGCGCGAGCACCACTGCGTCAGGTCCGGCTGTACCGCGGTGTGGGCGGCAGGGTCGTTGCTGCGCCGCCAGTGCGGGTGGTACTCGCGCAGGTCCATCGTCGACACCACGGCGGTCGCGCCAAGGGTCGGTGCGATGTGGTGCCTGACACGAGCGCCAGCGTACGAGACGCCGGTACCAGGCTGGCCCCCCAGCAGCACTGCGGTGGGCGTCTTGGATTTCTCGATGCCGTCCAACACGTCGGGGCGGATCCGACGCGTGTAGATGCGTTCGAAGTCGGCGTCGGAAAGACGTAGCGAGGCCATGGTCATGGGTCAGGGTGCCTTCGCGGCAACCAGCGGGCCGTAATGCCGCAGTGCCGCGCGGACCGCCTCGCGGTCGGTGACGTCGAGCGTGCGCCGCGAGGCGCGCGCATTGTCGCGAGACTCGGTCAGACGGGCGAGCGCCTGGCGGTCGGGGTTCGCGCTGCTCGACTGCTCGTCGATCCGTGTTGAGCAGTCGGCGATGAAGCGGGCGAGAACGGCCAGCAGGACATCCGCTTCAACCTGGGCGGCAAGCGCGGTCCAGGGTGGAGCGTCCAGGAGGGGCAGGGGGCTGGGCTCCTGCGCTGATCGCTCGGAGCCCAGATCGAAGGGGATGCGACCGTCCCTTGCGATTCGCGCCACCAGAGCTCGCAGGACGTCGCTCAGCTCGATGCCCAGCCGTGCGCACGCCTGCGCGGCGGTGTCGCGAACCGCAGGGTCGATCCTGAATCGTTCGAAGTCGCTGTCCATGACGGGAAGGCGGGGTCGGTGCCGGATTTTGCATGGGTCTTCGAGCCATGCCGGGTCATGGGTCAGTGTAGGGGGCCAGGTTGTCTGCTCTTGTGAATGGTGCCTGCCGGAGAGATGTGAGGCGGCGATCGTGCTGAAGGGCAGTTTGCCGCAAATGGCCAGATGGCCCGCGGCCGCTCTCCGGACGAACAGCCGAGCCGTGTGGAGATGGCACTCGTTGGTCTTCGCTTGCGCTTCACTTGCGAAGGTCCGACGCGTTGCCTAAGATTATTCGGCGATGCGAAGGGCCGGACCGTCTCGGCATCGCACCGTCGAAAGGGGCGCCGCATTGAAGCACAGAGTCGCGTCTTTCATGCGGTCGCTCGGACTGCTCTGGTTCATTGTTTGCGGCGGCGCGCTGGCTGCCCCTCCTGCCGTCACGGTCGTTGTCCCAGGGACGTCCGACCCCTGGCTCGCGGGAATGCCGCCCGGATCCGTCGCAAGTTTCGGAGACCTGGCGCCGGCACAATCTCCCGTGCAGGTCACTGGACTGTCGATCGTATCCGGTACGGCGCTGGTGTTCTCGGCATCTGGCCTCGTCTCGAACGGTGTGTGCGGACCTCCGTTCTGCCCCTTCTTCGGTCCGGACGGAGGTCTCAAGCTCGATCAGCCCGTGCTGTTCCATGAACCAGGCCAGGAGAATGGCATCTCGAATCTCGGATCCCCGATCAATGCCTTGGTCGGCGTGTTCTTGGGCCCCGATGTGCCGTCGCTCCAATCGCCTCCTCCTGAGCTGGATTTCAACGGTGCAGCGAGTCAGAACTATCTCGTTCTCTCCCCCCTTGTTCGGCAGACGTTCTTCATCGGCGACGGTCTGGCAGACGGCGTCACTGCTCAGCAGGTCTTCGCTCCCGCCGGTGCAACGCGTCTGTTCCTCGGCACGGCAGATGGCTGCTGTTGGTACGACAACCAGGGCGCGTTCACGGTCCATGTGGCTCAGATTCCCGAGCCGTCGGCGCGGGCGCTGCTCTTGATCGGGTTGTGTGGCCTACTCGTTCGCGGCGCGTGGAGACGCAGCGGCGTCTCACGCGCCGGCTGACGCCAGCAACGGCAGCACGCGCCAGCGGCTCGCCAGTAGTATGCCGGGCCACCCCTTGTGGCCGCAGCATTTGAATGGCCCACACTCCAACTCCTCATTGTTCTACGTTCATCGTCCGCTTCAGAGCTAACTGCCCAACGGCCGGACATGGCCGGCTGCGTGAGTACGAGGCTGCTCCAGGAAGCTGACTTTAGATGCCTGATCCCAGTCGGCCAAGGTCAGCTGTCGGCGAAGCCCGGGAACGTCATCGGCACCGGAACCTCGTCGCCGAGCTGCCTGCACGACTACTCCTTCGACACCATCACGATCGACAAGTCCTTCGCCAACAATCTGTGCCGCACACGCAAGTGTTGGCCGTGGCCCATGCAAAAGTGACGGTGGTTGGAAAACTGGGCATGGTCAGCGGTGCCGCAGGCACCGGGAGCCCGGGCGAAGTGACGGCGTCGCAGGCCATGGGTTGCCACAGGGGAGTTATTTTTTGCACGCACGAAGAAGGGCGATGGGTCCTGAGCCGAGACGCTGATCCCGCGTCACATCGCCAAGGCGCCGGGTAGCGCGTCGGCCAGAAAGTCATAGACCCGGCGCACCACCGGGTTGCCGCGGATCTCACGGTGCACGGCCAGCCAGCAGGGCAGCGGCGGGATCTTCAGCATAGGCAGAAGCGGCTGAACGCCGGGCCAGCAGGGTAGCGCGTAGGCGACGACAAATCCGATGCCGGCACCTGCCGCCACGAGCTGGCTGTAAACGATCTGGTTGTCGGTGCGAAGCGCGAACTGCGCGCGTTGCAGCGGCAGGCCCTGCTTGGCAAAACCCTGCTCGATGGTGGTATCGCTGTCGTAGCCGATCAGCGTGTGTTGCGCCAGGTCCTGGGGCCGGCGCGGCATACCGGCGCGGCGGAGATAACGCTCATGCGCCGCGGCGCAGATGCCGACCTCGCCCAGCTTGCGCGCAACCAGCGAACCCTGCGTCGGGCGCACCATGCGCACCGCGATGTCGGCCTCGCGGCGCAACAGATTGGACAGCGCGTTGCTGGCCACCAGCTCGATCTGTATGCCCGGCTCGGCCTGCCGCAGCGCCGCCAGCACGGGCGGCAACAACCAGCTCGCCGCAACGTCGCTGGTGGTGATGCGCACCGTACCTGTGGTGGCCTCGCGGCTGCGCGCCAGCGTTCGGCCGAGCTGCTCGGCACCGCCCTGCATCTGCCGAGCGGCATCGGCAATGGCCTGGCCGGCAGTGGTCGGCACGACACCGCGGCCGGTGCGTTCGAACAGCGGCATGCCCAGCTGCGCTTCGAGCTCGGCAATATGGCGCGACAGCGTGGGCTGCTGGGCTTGCAGCCGGCGCGCTGCGCCCATGATGCTGCCAGCATCCAGCACGGCCAGAAAGCTCTTCACCAGGGCCCAATCGAAGTCGGCGGGAGTCATGCATAAATGTATACCTGCCTTGCAGTCCTCGGCAATTGTCGGATGGCCCGAAAGCGCCCAGACTGGCGGCATCGCAATTCAGCCAAGGAAACACCATGAGCCGTTCCACCGTTTTGATCCTCGGCGCCGCAGGCCGCCTCGGCAGCGCCGCGGTGCAAGCCTTTGCCGCTGCCGGTTGGCGGGTTCTGGCGCAACAGCGCAAGACCACGGCGCTGCCGGCCGGCGCCGAACGCCTGTCCATTGCGCTGAACGACACCGCGGCACTGGCAGCCCGCGCCGCTGGCGCACAGGTCGTGGTCTATGGCGTCAACCCCCCGTACGACCACTGGGATGCCGAACTGCTGCCGCTGGCCCGTCAAGGCATGGACATTGCCGAAGCGCTGGGCGCGACGCTGCTGCTGCCGGGCAATATCTACAACTATGGCCCGGACATGCCTCCGCTGCTGCGCGTAGACACGCCACAGCCCGGCGGCACCACCAAGGGCCTGCAGCGCTGCGCGATGGAGGCTGAACTTCGCGAGCGCACGACTTGCGGCCGCACGAAAGCCGTCATCATTCGCGCCGGCGATTTCTACGGCCACGGCCGCGGCAGCTGGCTCGACCAGACCATCGCCAAGGACATCGCCATCGGAAAGCTGGTCTATCCCGGGCCGCTGGACCTGCCGCACGCCTGGGCCTATCTGCCTGATCTGGCCGATGCCTTCGTCGCTGTCGCCGGCCGCTGCGCGCGGGGCAATGCCCCGGCCTTCGAGGAACTGCTGTTTGCAGGCCACACCTTCACCGGCCGTGACTTGCTGGATGAAATCCAGGCTGCCGCAGCCGGCATGGGTCTGAGGCCAACGGCCGGTTGGCGGGTCTCCAGCTTGCCTTGGGGGCTGTTGCGTGTAATCGGCCTGTTCAAGCCTGTCGTGCGCGAGCTGGTGCGCATGAGTTATCTCTGGCGCGTGCCGCATGCCATCGATGGCAGCACCTTGGAGCGTGCCGTCGGCGCGCTGCCAGCCACACCGCCAGCGGCGGCGATTCGACTGGCACTGGCCGACCTGCAACAGGTTGCGCCATTGCCGCGAGGCGTCGCTGCTTGACCTCCAGTCCTCTTGTCCCCCGGGCCGGTTAACCGCCTGAAACGTTTCGGGCCTTGTCGATCCGGCTCGGGGTACACGAACGGAACACGGCACCCAGCCGCGGTGCTCTGGCGCAAGCCGATGCCAGCTGCCTCTGGTCGACCACTTCTGGCCGGGAGCCGAGAAGCTCGCCAGCGCCAGAAAGCTGACCTTCGTGTCGCGGGGTCCCTGGCCGCCAAGGTCAGCTGACTTGCGCTCCGCCGGAGACCTGGTTTCGGCCATCTCCAGTCGGTCGCGTGCGACTGCTTGTGAGAGGCCTACTTGGTCTCTCCGTCGTTGGCTCTTGGCACCCACGACGACCTCAGCTGGTCAATGAACCATCGGCCCGCTGGCCCGGGCGGCTCCGAAGCTTGGTGATACGCGGACATCCCCAACATGAAGCCTGTGCGCGGCATGTCGTCCACATCCAGAACCACCAGCGTGCCGTCAGCGATGTCTTTCTCAACCATGTGCAAGGGCATACCACCCCAACCCACGCAGTCCTTGAGAAAGGCGTACTTTGTCGACAGGTCGGCCAGGCGCCAAGTCGATGGGGATACAACTCCGTAGTCGCGTCCGGCCATGAGGTCGGACCTGTCGGTGAGCACGAGTTGGACGTGCTTCGCCAGTTCGCGCCTCGGTATTCGCTGCCCGAAGCTCGCAAGTGGATGACCCGCGGCCGCGACCGAGACGAGCGGCACTTCGCCCAGTCGCTCGCTGACCAGTGACGGAAATGTGATGGGTAGGGTCGAAAGAATGCCCAAGCTGCATCGGCCGTCCAGGACAGGTTGGTAGGCCGCCCCGAGGCCCTCCACGAACAGCCGTAGCGGCGTCAGCGGAAATTGGCTCGCGAATGCCTTCGCGGCGGCGCTGACGAGCGCAGTCGGGAAAAACACGTCGACCACCACCGAGAGCTCGGTCTCCAGGCCTGACGCCATGAGCTTGGCTCGGGCCTTCAGCGTGTCCACCCCGGACACGATGTTCCGGGCGTCCGCAAGCAGCAGCACGCCCTCTGCCGTGAGCTTCGGGAACCGACCCGTGCGGTCGAAGAGCACGACGCCGATTTGGTCTTCCAACCCGCCGACCCAGCCGCTCACCGCCGACTGGACGCGATTGAGCTTGCGGGCAGCCGCCGAAAAGCTGCCTTCGTCCACGGCGGCAATGAAGGTTCTGAGCTGGTCCAGGGAGACGCCATCGAGCATTTGATGTTCCTTCCATCTCTGAAACAGATGGTTCGCATCTCAATATACCGTCTTCTCAGAATCGAGACCGGTCTCCATCATTCCTACCCATGCAGCCATCGCTGCGAAGGATACGAAGTGATAACGACCCATCTCAATTCGAGTGACCTTGGAGAAGCCAGCGAATCACAGCCGCTGGCCGCGTCTGGGCCGGCATCGCGCTACAGCCGCACCGCCATCGTCTTGCATTGGGTCCTGGGCCTGGCCATCGTGGGCGTGTTCGCTGTCGGCCTCTACATGGCCAACCTGCCGTTCTCGCCCTTGCGCCTGAAGTTGTTCAACTGGCACAAGTGGGCCGGCATGAGCCTCCTGGCCCTGTCGGTGCTGCGCCTGATGTGGCGCCTGAGCCATCGGCCGCCGGCATTGCCCGCGCGCATCGCCACGGCGATGCCCACATGGCAGCACTGGGCGCACGAGGCGACTCACTCGGCGCTCTACGTCCTGTTCTTCGCCGTCCCGCTCATCGGCTGGGCCTACAGCTCGGCCGCCGGGTTTCCCATCGTCGTGTTCGGCGTGCTGCCGCTGCCCGACTTCGTTTCGCCCGACAAGGCGTTGGCCGCGCTCATCAAGCCTTGGCACGAGTTCAGCGCGTTCGCCTTGATGGGTCTTGCGCTGCTGCACGCCGCGGCCGCCCTGAAGCACCAGTGGTGGGACCGCGATGGCCTCGTGAGTCGCATGTGGCCGGGCCGCCGCTGAACCCAACCTCTCCTCAATCTTCTTCCGGAGTTTCCATGAAAACCGCTCGTCTCCTCTACGTCACCGTCCTGGCCGTCTCATTCCTGGGCGCAGCCTCAGTCGCCTTTGCCGACCAAAAGCTGGTGCCTGCCCAAAGCGAAATCGTGTTCGTCAGCAAGCAGATGGGCGTGCCCGTCGAAGGGCGCTTCAAGAAGTTCGACGCGCAACTGGCGTTCGACCCCGCGAAGCCCGAGGCCAGCAAGATTGCATTCACCGTCGACGTCGCCAGCGCCACGCTCGGCGTGCCCGAGACCGACGCCGAGTTGCCGAAGGCCACCTGGTTCAACACCTCCAAGTTCCCTCAAGCGACTTTCCAGTCGACCGCCGTCAAAGGTCTGGGCGGCGGCAAGTTCGAGGTCAGCGGCACGCTCGGCATCAAGGGCGCCACCCGCAACGTCGTGGTCCCGGTCGTCGTGACGCAAGCGGGCGCCACGACCAACGCCACCGGCACGTTCTCGCTCAAGCGCTTGGCCTTCCAGATTGGCCAGAACGAATGGGCCGACACCTCGATGGTCGCCGACGACGTGCAGGTCAAGTTCAAGTTCGCGCTGACCGGCGTCGGCAAGTTCTGAAGCGTCCCGCTCTCCCGTCCCTGCTCACTTCTCTCCGTTCACTTTTCCCCGTTCCCCTCAACCCATCCTTTCAGGAGTTCTCATCATGCGCAAGACCCTCATCGCTGCCGCCCTGGCCGCCACCGCCCTCGTCGGCACCGCTCACGCGGAAGTCGCCACCTACAGCATCGACCCCACGCACACCTTCGTGACCTTCGAGGTCACCCACTTCGGAACGTCGACCAACCGCGGTCGCTTCGACAAGAAGGAAGGCACCGTGCAACTCGACAAGGCGGCCAAGACCGGCAAGGTCGAACTGACGCTCGACACCAGCTCCATCGACACCGGCACGGCCGCGTTCGACAAGCACCTGCAGAGCGACAGCTTCTTCAACGCCGCCATCTTCCCGACGGCGAAGTTCGTCGCCAACAACTTCAGCTTCAACGGCGACAAGGTCAACGAGGTGACAGGTCAGCTGACCATGCTGGGCAAGACCGTCCCGGTCGTGCTCAAGGCCACCAACTTCAACTGCTACGTCAACCCGATGCTCAAGCGCGAGGTCTGCGGCGGCGACTTCGAAACCACGATTCAGCGCAGCCAATGGGGCATGGGCTGGGGCATCAACCTCGGCATCCCCGACACCGTGAAGCTGGCGGTGCAGGTCGAGGCCGTCAAGCAGTAAGCCGTCGTTCGTTCAACTCTCAACCATTTCAGAGGTTCATCATGCAAGTTCTCCATCTCGATTCCAGCGCCCTCGGCGCCATGTCCGTCAGCCGTCAGCTGACCGCGCAAATCGTCGCACGCCACCAGGCGCTGCACCCGGACGCCAAGGTCACCTACCGCGACCTGGCGGCCGACCCGGCGCTGCACCTCACGGGCGCCCACATGGCTGCGCGCATGGGTGCCACCAGCGACGACGCGACGCTCAACGACGACCTGGTCAAGGGCAACGCCTACATGGACGAGCTCTTCGCCGCGGACGTCATCGTCATCGGCGCACCCATGTACAACCTGTCGATTCCGACGCCGCTGAAGGCCTGGATTGACCGCGTCGCCGTGGCCGGCAAGACCTTCCAGTACACCGCGACCGGACCCGAGGGGCTGCTCAAGGGCAAGAAGGCCTTCATCGCATCCGCGCGTGGTGGCGTGTACTCGGCTGGCAGCCCGGCTGCGGCGCTCGAACACCAAGAGAGCTACCTCATCGGCTTGCTGGCCTTCCTGGGCGTGACCGACGTTCAGGTCGTGCGCGCCGAAGGCATCGCGTTCGGCCCCGAAGCCAAGGAAGCCGCCATCGCCCATGCCCTGGAAGACATCGCGGCCATCGCGGCCTGACCGGCCGGCGCGAGCATCTCGGCAAGCCTGACACCCGTCACTGTGGGAGAACGCAATGAAGTCGAACCGGATTGAGGACGCCCTGGCTGCCCTTGTGCAGGGTCGAATGGTCGTCGTCGTCGATGACGAAGACCGCGAGAACGAGGGCGACTTGATTCTGGCCGCCGAGCACGCCACACCTGAGCGGCTTGCGTTCATGGTTCGACACAGCAGTGGCGTCATTTGCGTGGGCTTGCCCGGCGAGCGGCTTGACACGCTGAACCTTCCGCTCATGGTCGCGCGCAACACCGAGTCCCTGGCCACGGCATACACCGTGACGGTCGACTACCGCCACGGCACCACGACAGGCATCTCGGCTGCCGACCGCGCCGCGACCATTCGGGCGCTGGTCGACCCGAAGGCACAGGCGAACGACTTCAATCGACCGGGCCATGTGTTCCCGTTGCGCGCTGCCCCTGGCGGCGTCCTGACCCGGGCGGGTCATACGGAGGCTGCTGTCGACCTGACTCGTCTGGCAGGGCTGCGCTCTGGCGGTGCCCTGGTGGAAATCGTCAACGACGACGGCACGATGGCAAGGCGGCCTCAGTTGCAGGACTTCGCTCGCACGCACGGACTTCCCATCATCACCATCAAGGACCTCGTTGCCTATCGACGTCGCACCGAACGACTCGTCGAGCGCGTGTCCGGCGCCCGCATGCCGACACCGTTCGGTGTCTTCAAGCTCGTCGGGTACCGCGAACTGCAAACCGGCAAGGAACAGCTGGCACTTGTGATGGGGGACGTCACTGGCGGCCAGGCTCCGCTTGTGCGTGTTCACTCGGAGTGCCTGACAAGCGAGGTCTTCGGCTCCCTTCGCTGCGATTGCAAGACTCAGTTGGACACGGCCATGCAGCGAGTCGCAAAGGAAGGCCGCGGTGTCATCGTCTACCTGCGCGGCCACGAGGGCCGCGGCATCGGGTTGCTGCAAAAGCTGCGAGCCTACGAGCTTCAGGACCAAGGCGCCGACACCATCGAGGCCAATGTGCGCCTGGGCCTTCCGGTCGACGGCCGCGACTATGCGGTCGGCGCGCAAATCCTTCGCGACCTCGGTATCTCAAGGATGCGTCTGATGACGAACAACCAGCGCAAGTACGACGGCATCGCCGACTTCGGTCTGCAAATCCTGGAGCGGGTGCCGCTCACGTCGACGCCCCACGCCGAGAACGAGGCGTACCTGCGAACCAAGCAGCTGCTCATGGGCCACACGCTCGGACTTGCCATGCAGCAGTAGCGAATGCGCCAGCACGACGTACGCCCGGCCGCGTCGTGTCTGACCCTCCCGAAGCTGGTTTCCGCAGCTTCGTGACTGACTGGTCGGCGAATCACACCTCTCAACCCATCTCTACCTCCAAGGAATTCACCATGACTTACTCCATCATCGGCTCCGGCAACGTCGGCACCGCCCTGGCTCGTCAATTCGCCCGCAGCGGCATCACCGTCGGCATCGCCAACACGCGCGGGCCCGACTCCATCGCGCCGCTTGCCCAGGAACTCGGCGACAAGGTCGTTCCGCTGACGCTGGAAGAAGCGCTCAAGGCCGAGGTTGTCATCCTCGCCGTGCCGTTCCGCGCCCACACCACCGTCGCCCGCGCGCTCTCGAACTGGGCGGGCAAGGTCGTCGTCGACGCGATGAACACTTACGGCGTCTCGCCGGAGGAACTCGCGGGACGTGCCTCTACGGACGTGGTTGCCTCGGCCTTTCCGGGTGCCAAGGTTGTCAAGACGCTGAACCAGCTGCCGGCGAAGCTGCTGGCGCAAGACCCCGCTGCCAACGGCGGGCGCCGCGTCATGTTCGTGTCGAGCAACGACGAGGAAGCGCAGGCCTCGATGGCCAAGCTCGTGGGCGACCTGGGCTTCGCTCCGGTCATGCTCGGCAAGGTCAGTGAAGGGGGAATGCTGATTGGCATGGGCGGCCCGCTGATTCTTCAGAACCTCATCAAGCAAGGCTGAACCCGCAGCCCGTGCGGCAAGCACGTCTGCTGAACTGGATATACCGAAATGAACTACTCCATCATCGGCTCAGGCCATGTCGGAAAGGCTCTCGCGCAGAGGTTCGCGCGCAGTGGCGTCCCCGTGACCATTGCCAACACGCGTGGCCCTGAGTCCCTCGCTGCGCTCGCGCTGGAACTGGGCCCGGCTGTCATCGCGGGCTCGCTGCAAGACGCCTTGGCTGCGGACATCATCATCCTGGCCGTGCCTTTCGCGGCACATCAGGAAGTGGCTCGAACCAGCGCGGACTGGCGTGGAAAGATTGTCATCGACGCCATGAACTTTCGCGAGCCCAGCCTGGCGCCGCTTGGTGGACTCCAGTCCAGCGACTTCGTGGCTCGCTCGTTGCCCGGCGCGAAGGTCGTCAAGACCTTCAATCAGCTGCCCGCGGCTTTGCTGGCGAGCGACCCCCACGGAAGTGGAGGCAGGCGCGTGATGTTCGTCGCGGGAAACCACGACGACGCGAACTCCGAGGTGGCGTCCTTGGTGGGCTCACTGGGGTTTGCCGCCATCACCCTCGGCCGAATTGACGAGGGCGGGAACCTGTTGCGTTTCCGTGGGCCGCTGGTTCTGCACAACTTCATCAAGCTCGGCAACTGAGCGCGCTTTACCAGGCCTCTGAAGACACACCATGACCAGCTCCATCATCAACGTCGCTCGACTCGGAACGCCCTGGGAGACCATCGACCCGTTCCTCGTCTGCGCGCATCACCTTGACCACTACCCACCGGGAAACGCCAGCTTGGGCCCCGACGTGCCTCTGTTCAGCGACGCACCTAACGGGAAAGATTGGCGGATGTACTTCGGGCAGACCGTACCCGGCTTCCCCGCCCATCCGCATCGCGGCTTCGAGACCATCACCATCGTTCGCCAGGGCGTGGTCGACCACTCGGACTCGCTGGGCGCGAGCGCCCGATACGGAGCGGGCGACGTGCAGTGGCTGACCGCGGGCAAGGGCGTCGTTCACGCCGAGATGTTTCCCTTGCTGGACCCCGTCAAGCCGAACACCTTGGAGCTGTTCCAGGTCTGGCTCAACCTTCCTGCCCGCAACAAGATGGTCGCGCCGAACTTCACGATGTTCTGGGCGAAGGACATTCCGCGGCATGTTGTGGCGAGCGCCGGCGGCAACACCGAGGTGACCTGCATTGTTGGCACTCCTCAGGGTATCGACGGGCGGGTTCCTCCGCCTCCGCCCGCAGGGTCTTGGGGCGCAGACCCGGACTCGGACTTGGCCATCTGGACGGTCAAGATGGCGCCCGGTGCAAAGTGGCGACTGCCACCCGCGGCAGGCAAGGGGACGCGAAGGCAACTGTTCTTCTTCGGCGGTTCTACCTTGACCATCGACGGCGCGAGTGTCGGTGCGGGGTACGCCATTGAGGTCGACTGCTCCACTGCGGTCGAACTGGCCAACGGCTCAACGGAAGCCGAGATTTTGTTGCTGCAAGGTCGCCCGCTGGAGGAACCCCTCGTTCAGCACGGGCCTTTCGTGATGAACTCGCTCGACGAAATTCGACAGGCCTATGCCGACTACCGAGAGACGCGTTTCGGGCGTTGGGCGTGGCCTACGAACGACCCCAACCACGGTTCGGTGAAGGGGCGATTCGCTTCTTTCTGACGCGGAACTTGAGCAGCCACTTGGCATGGGCGTGCAATTGTCTCAGCCGCGACCCGCCGAACCGACTGACCGGCGGCGATCATGTTCGTCAGAAGCGCATGAGTCCTCTGTCTTCGTCCCGAGAGTCTCCGGGACAACGATTCGATCAACCTGCTGCCTCGCGCTGGTAGGTCATCTCTGCGTGGATGCGATACGCGCTCCCCAACGGCGGCTTTACGGATATTAAATCGGCGGCACGAATGTCGGGTGAGGGTCGATTCGAGCCCGTCAGGTTAAAGAGGACCGGTCGTTCGCGGTCCGCGGTCGCGCGGTAGCAGTACGGTGGTCAGCTGTCCCACGCATTGGTGACACTCATGTCGGCGCTGGCTGCCGAGCTGGATGTCGGCTTGATGGCGCTGACCCGGCGTGCGCCCAGCGGCGCCGACCGGCTCCTTGCGCTGCACCACTGACGGCTGCGGCCGCAGGCTGACGGACTCCTGTCGAACGCATAGCTGACGCTCGGCGCCCCTCCGCGACCGCGATCTGCGTACAGTCGGCCCCACGGCAGGCAGAAGATTCGTGATGCAAGAGCGGAGCCCGACTGAATCGACCGAGTTGCGTTGGCAGCGCGACAGATTCACGCGCATGCTGCGTCGCATGTGCGAGGTGCTCGACGGCGGCGACACTCGAGAACTGACCTGGAAGGACGAGATCGTCCACGACGAGCAGACCTCGCGCGTGCGAATCAAGTCCGTCTGGGTCGTCGGCTCCTATGCCAAGGGATCGCCCGACTGCGGGGACCTGGACCTTGTGTTCGCCATCGAGTCGCTGCAGGGCTACGTGCCGTTTGCCCGAAGAATCGCGAAGCGCTTTTTCGGCGCTTTGCCGCGCGTGCGCAGCTACGACGGCACGCCTGAGAAGAATTCTTCGAACGTCGCCTTCGAGGGCGCCGTACTGGTGTGGACGCCTGGGCACGATTGGCGAACAGCGCTCGATGAGATGAAGCCGGATCCGGCCGCTGGGCGGGCTGTACGCGACATCGACGCGTTGCGGCTGCGTGGCGAGCAACTGGCCATGGACGTCGAGGACCTGCGACAGCTCGTTGGGCTGCGAGTCGATGGCCAACTCGCCTGGCAATTTCATGCAATGGCCAAGGCCGACCTGGAGCCGTTGGCCGACGACGACATCTCCGAACAGGAGAGTGAGCTGCTCGAGTGTTGCAACAGGTGGCTGGGCAAGCAATCACGCCAGCTCGCGCCGGCCGTCGTGCGCTTCTTGCGCATGATGGATCCGCGCTGGCACGCCGTCGAGTACCTGGATCAGACCTCGTTCTTGTGCGGTGGCATCGAGTTTCGCCTCGGCCGTCCGGCGTTCATGCCCGCCGAGTTCGACGGGCTGAATCGTTGGCAGGTCGCGCTCGTTCCCCACTGGTCAGCAAGAGGTCCCAACGGCATCTTGCTTCTTCGTCGTGGGCTGCGGCACCCGCTGGTGCTGCAGCTCGAAGGCCGGCGACCATTCCTTTCCGCCGAGGACAATGCCGGAGTGCTGGACGCGACCAACGAGGAACAGGATCGAGCGAAAGTTCTTCCGTTGTTCACGAGGCGCGAGGACGCGCAAAAGTTCGAGGGTCGATTCTTGGATGAAGGCGAAGCTCCCAAGCCCGTGAGACAGATTGCCAATCCCGACGAGCTGTTGCGCGGGTTCGCCGGAGTCGACGTTGTCGAGGTCGACGGCGTCGACTTTCCGCTCACCCATGCCGGGCTGCGTTACTCACAAGTCGAAGGGCTTGCGACGATCGAACAGATCGCGGCGGCTTTGTCGCGAGGGACATGACTGTGTTTCTCTCGCGCAGGTTACCGACCTCAACCGCTGAGCGGCGCGGCCGACACGCGACGCACGATGACCGGAGAGGCTGGAATGCTCACAGCGAGAAGGAGCGGTTGCAATCGAGTACCCCGTGTCGCCCGCAATCGCACACCGACGCGCGCGGCAAGCCTGCTTTGTTCACTCGTAAGGCCACATCGAGGTCCCGAAGCTGCACGCCGTCGAATAGCACAGCCAATAGCACAACCCCAAGCAAAACGGGTTAGGGCGACAAGCACCTAACCCGTTGATTTCATTGGCTATTTGGCGCGGCTGGCAGGATTCGAACCCACGACCCCTTGGTTCGTAGCCGGACATACGCAATTCGAAAACTCCAATTGCGACAGGCACTTAGAGGTTAGTCGCTGTGCTATTGTTTGTCCATCTTCGGCGTCGTACGCCCTTGTTCTGCCTTGTTTCGGCCCACTTGAATAGCACAGCCGAGGATCTCCTTCGCCTCAGGTGGCCGAGAAGACTGCAGGGCTCAACTGCGGCCGTCAGGCCGTGGCCAGGATACGGAAATCGGTTGCTTTGACGACTGGACGTATGTGGCTCTTCTCCTTGCGAAGGTCGACCAAGCCATACCTCGACATCGTCTTGAGCGTGCGCGACAGGTTACCGGGCTGCCGTCCTGTGGTGCGAGCCAGCACCGCGACGGAGTCGGGGTTCGTTTCCCGGATTACCTTGAGCAAAGCCCTGTTCTGATCGCTCAGCACTTCGGCCACGGACCTCATCGAGGTGAACCAGATCTTGGGCTCGCCGGGCTTCGGCTTGTATTCGCCCTTGGCGATGGCGATCAACCGCTTGCGAATCTGGTCTTGCGGGATCACGCCGATGACGAGCCCGGCAATGCAGGGCCCGTACCTGCATGGACGTTGGGCCAAGTGCAAACGCATCGATCCGACTGAAAAATTATCGACGTTGATGGCATGCGCATTGTGGCCGCTGATGGGCGAAGCGGGCCGACTCAGCGCATTGCGGCCAGCGCCGCCGCCGCACCGCGCGGCTCGCTCAGGCGCAAGGCCAGCGCCATCAGCGCCGGCAGCATGGCCAGCGCGCAGACACCCAGCCAGCCGGCAGCACCCCAGACCGGGCCCGTGGCGGCTGCGCCGAGCGCTCCGCCCACAAAGAAGCAGCCGGTGAACAAGCCATTGATGCGGCCTCGCGCCTCGGGCCGTACCATGTTGACGGCGCGTCGGCCCAGCGCCTGGTCGGCCACGCTGCCCATGTCCAGCAAGAGCGCCGCCAGCGCGAGCAACAGGGTTGTCAGCCACACGGGCAGCGCCGCCAACAGCGGTGGCCAGGCCGTCAGTGCTGCCAGTGCCAGGCCGGCAATCACCGCCAGATGTGCCTGCAAGGTGGCGCGGTCTGTCAGGCCGCGGTCGCCGGCACGGCCAGAGGCCGGCGCGATGATGGCGCCGCCGGCGCCGGCTAGCGCGAACAGCGCGACGCCCGCGGGGCCAAAGCCAAACGGCGCCTGGGCCAGGCGCCAGGCCACGGCCGTCCAGAAGGTGCTGAACGAGAACATCAGCAGCGCCTGGTAACTCGCACGTCGGCGCAGCACCGGTTCGCCGCTCAGCAGCGGCCACAGCGAGGACAGCGAGCGCAGATAGGGCAAGGGCCTGGAAGGCCGGTGCGCGCGCAGGCCGCGGGCCAGCAGCAGGCCCAGTGCGCTGACGACCAAGGCCGATGCGCCATAGACCCAGCGCCAGCCGAAAGCGCCCGCGATCAGCGTGCCCACGGGGCGTGACAGCAGGATGCCGAGCATCAGGCCGCTCATCACCCCGCCGACAATGCGCCCACGCTCCGCCTCGCCCGACAGCGCGGCGGCAATCACGACCAGCATCTGCACCGAGCACGATGTGGCTCCAACCAGAAAGCCCGCGACCAGCAGCGCCACCGGGTTCGGCGCCCAAGCGGCACCGATCAGTGCCAGCACCGAGGCGGCCAGCATGGTCAACAGCAGGCGCCGGTTTTCCAGGCGATCGACCAGCGGCAGCAAGAACACCAGGCCGGCCGCATAGCCCAGCATCGTCGCGGTCGTGATGCTGCCACTGGCGCCGGGCGCCATGCCCAAGGCAGCGCCGATCTCGGCCACCACGGGCTGCGAGGCGAACAGATTGGCCACCACCGCGCCCGCGGCGATGGAGAAAATGAGGCGCCGGGTCGGCGTCATGCCCGCATCTGATCGTATCGGCGTCGAGAGAGAAGACAAGAGACAACTCCAAGGCTTGAATCGATGACACCATGCTAGGAAGGCAAAGACCATGCGTCCATTGAAATCGCCTCATCTCGAATATGCTTGTTCCGCATGAACATCCGAGACCTTGAAGCCTTTGTCGCGGTGGTGGAGACCGGCTCCGTCGTGGCCGCATCGACGCGCCTGCACCTGACCCAGCCCGGTGTGACGCGACGCGTTCAGAACCTGGAGGAGGCGCTGGAGGCGCAACTGCTGGAGCGTCCATCCAAGCCGCTGAAGCCCACCGACGCCGGACGCCAGGTCTACACGCTGGGGCGCCAGGTGCTGCGCTCGGTGGATGAGCTCAAATCAGCGTTGGCACCCGGTGACGAGCTGCGCGGCGAACTGCGCCTGGGCCTGTCGCCCTTTGTGGCCGAGACGGCCCTCAGGGCACCGATCGACGCCTTGCATTTGGCTTTCCCGGCGCTGCAGCTGCAGATCAGCTCGGCCTGGTCGCCCGACCTGGTGGAACGCCTGCGACGCGGTGAGCTCGATGCTGCCGCTGTCTACCTGCCCGCCGAGGAAAAGCTGCCAGCGGGGTTGCGAGCCGATGTCGTCGGCGAGCAGCCAGCGGTCGTAGTCGCGGCCCTGCACGCGCCGTTCTCGGGGCGCGTGCGCTTGAAACAGCTGCAGAACATTCCCTGGGTGCTCAACCAGTACGGCTGCGGCTTTCGCAGTATGATCCGCGGCCAGTTCGTGCGGGCGGGCCTGTCTCTGGAGGTGGCCGTCGAAACCATGGACCCTGAACTGCAGCTGTCATTGGTGGCGCGCGGCGCGGGCTTGGGCCTGGTGGCGCAACGCACGCTGCTGGCCAGCCGCTGGCGCGATCGGGTACAGGTGCTGGCGCTGCCCGAGCTGAAGCTGTCAGTCAGCATCTCGATCGTGCACCGGCCGCCGGCCGGGCGGCTGGTCGCGCCGATCGAGCGCTTGCGCGAGGCGCTCACTGACGCGTATGCCTAGGCCCTGACCGCAGGGTGCAAGGTACTGGTGCCGCGCCTGCACCACCTGGGCGCCCTCGCCGATCGCGTCGCCCACCCGCTTGATCGAGCCCAAACGCACATCACCCACTGCGAACACGCTATGCACGCTGGGTCAACGTGACGAAGGGCGAGACGGTCGCCTTCCGTGGCCCGATCGGAGTGGCCGCGTCGACAAGCGTTGGAAAGGCTGAAGGAATCCGCTGGTCGACCGTCTCGGAATCGCATCCAGAACTCGACGCTGTTGGCGCCACCGGGCGAGCCCGTGATCCAGCCCGGCAAGCGCTGGCACCGGTACTCCATGCGCTGCGCCAGCGTCGCCCGGGGCATTGCGGCGATCGGCGGCTGCAACACACATCGTTCAGGCGGCGGCAGTCTCGGCGCCTCACTCATGATCCACCGAGGTGCTTGTGGCATTCGACAGGTGGGTGAACGTCGGGCGCACGGCCAACACCTGTTGCCCGCCTTGAAAGAGGCTCGCCTTGCCCGTCGTCAAGCGCCTGTCCAGGCGAAGTCGCCGGGTCGCGATCTGCGCCGGACCCGCCGTCGCGGGTCGCAGACAGGTCGCGGACACGGCCAACGGATCGTCGCCTTCGGGGCGCGCTACGGTCTACCGCAGCGCCCGCAATCACAGTGCCAAGGTGTAGCCACCGTTGGGCGAGCCAGGCCGCGCGCACCAGTGCTCGGCAGCGAGGCGGCGAAAGAGCCTTCCGGTACCCGCTCCACGCGTGTATGGGCGTCGAACCCGAACTCTGCGGGTGTGCTGGGCATATCGTTGACCTTGGCCGTCATCGACAACAACTACCCGACGATGAACTGGTAGTCCGTAACAATGAGACCGTCGCCGTCGATTTCGAGAAACTCCAGGCCCGTGGCGACCACGTCACCCATGGCTGGCTTGACCATCTGCCAATTGAAAGTGACCACGCCGGGAAGCCGCTGCGCTTGCCCGACCACGCGGAACAGGTAGCCGGCGTCACGCACGTTCTTCTCGTGCGAAGCCGTCACGCGCCGCTCCAATGCGTCGTGACCTTGTACTTGTGTGGTCTTCACGAAGTGGCGCCCATCAGCCCTCCAAAGATGCGCGATGGCTGTCCGCCTCTTTTCGAGGTCGACCTCGTTCCAGATGTTTGCATAGCGCTCGGCCAGCTGTTGTGCATCGACCATGGTTGCTCCTGTGAAATAGGGGTTGAATGTGCGACCTGAGGTGTCCGGGTCAGAGAAGTCAGGCATCGGCAATGACGACCTTTCCCACGTGCCGTTTTGCCGCAAAGTGCTCGTAGGCTGCACGCGCATCGTCGAAGGAAAACACGCTGTCGATCGCCGGTTCCAGCCGGTGCTGCGCGATGGCGCGGTTCATCGCCTCGAAGCTGGCGCGGCTGCCAACGAACACGCGGCGGATGGTGACGAGTCCACGCAATGCTGCTGCGTCCAGCGAGCCCTGCCCCAAGGCTGCGACGAGTGCCACCTCGGCATTCGCCGCACAGGCCGCGAGCGACTGCGGCAGGGTGTCGATCGCGCCGGTTTCCACGACGTGATCGACGCCGCCGCCGGTGAGTCGGCGGACTTCGGTCGCCCACTGAGGATGGCGTCCCCGGTCGACCACCTCGTCTGCGCCCAGGCCAAGCAAGATCGCCTCTTTCTGCGGACTCGACGTGAGTGCGATGACCCGAGCGCCGAGAACCTTGGCGAACTGCAGCGCGAACAGAGCGACGCCGCCCGTGCCGATAAGCAGCACTTGGTCGCCGGGCGCGATCGGTCGGCCTCCGACCAATGCGTTCCACGCCGTGACTGCGGCGCAGGGGAGTGTGCAGCCCTGCTCAAACGACAGATGCTTTGGGAGCGCCACCAACGCGGACGCCTCGGCCAGCAGGTAGGCTGCAAGCATGCCGTCTCGGGTGCAACCAAACTGCTCCCCGGCCATCAGCATCTCTAGCTTGCCGGATTGCCATCGCGGGAAGTAGGCTGCCGCGACCCGGTCGCCAATCTTCAATGTCGACTCACCAGAGCCCAAGGCCACGACCTCGCCAGCGCCGTCAGACAGCGGCACTACGCCAGTGCGCGGCGGAAAAGGGTAACGCTGCTGCAAAATCAGAATATCTCGGTAGTTCAGCGACCGGGCCCGGAGTTTCACAAGCACTTGGCCGGGCGCGGGCACGGGAACGTGCTCGTCATAGCGCTTCAGGCCGTCGAGCGAACCTGGTTGGTCGATTCGGTAGGATTGCATGGGGCTTGAGACCTTTCTTGGAGGTGATGTTGAGCTGGAGCCGCTGCGGCCCTTGGCCGTTCCTGGATGGCCGTCAACGGTGCCAGTGTGCGAGCCCGATCTCCGGGCGTCGATTACGTGCAGGTAGTTGGCGCATTTCGTCGGCACTGCATTGCTGGGCGCACTGATGGATACGCGCAATCGCAGCGCAAGACCCACCATCGGCGAGCAGCTGCGCGCATGGCGGGAGCGGCGCCGTTTGAGTCAATTGGCGCTGGCTTTGCAGGCCGAAGTCTCGTCGCGCCACTTGAGCTTCGTGGAGACGGGACGTGCCCAGCCCGGACGAGTGCTGATCTTGCGGCTGGCGGAGGAACTCGACGTCCCGCTGCGCGAGCGCAATGACCTGTTGCTCGCTGCCGGCTTCGCGCCCGTCTTCGGGGCCCGAAGCTTCGATGACCCGGCGTTCGACCCCATTCGCAACATCGTTGACTTGACTCTGGAGCGCCACAAGCCGTTCCCGGCCTACTTGGTCGACAGGCACTGGAACATCGTCCGATCCAACGCTGCCGTGCCCCAGTTGTACGAAGACGTCGACGTTGCACTGCTGAAGGCGCCGATCAACGTGATCCGCCTGGTCCTGCATCCAAATGGGCTAGCGCCACGAATACTCAACCTCGCGATCTGGCGGTCGCACTACCTGACGCTGTTGCGGCGGCAAATTCAGGTCACCGCGGACCCCCATCTGGAGTTCTTGCTGCGCGAGACGCTGGCATTCCCTGGCGGAAACGCTGATGCGCACGATGGGGCGGGTGGCCCTGCGGTGCCCCTGCTCATTCAAACTCGGCTGGGCCTGCTTTCGTTCATCGGCGCGACGACGGTGTTCGGCAGCCCAGCCGACGTGACGCTCGAGGAGGTCGCGCTGGAGGTCCTGCATCCGGCCGATGCACTGACAGACTCCACTGTGCGAGCGGCAGCTCAAGCCGCCGCTAACCAACACTGAGTAGAGTCGTTCGACATTGTTGAACCGGCGGCGAGCCAAGCCGCAATGCGCTCGCCGTGCTGGAGCGTGGAATTGCACGCCAACCGGTTGGTTGCCGGCATCGGGACAGTCAGCTCCCTGGTCGCGCCGTGAACTCACGCGGCCGGCCAGAGGCCGACGCACACGTCGACGGGTCTGACAGCTGCTTTTGCTGCTTTCAGTTTGGACAGCGAGCTTCGCGCCGCCGCCTGCCTCGAAAGTCAGCTGCGAGGCTGCGGCGCGCATCTACATTCTCGGCCAGGAGCTGACGCCTATGGCCGCCTGGCGGAGTGTCAGGTGAGGGGTCAGGCTCGTCCGGCTCGAGGAGTGCGCAGGGCTACCTCGTCCATCCGGTGCCCCCAGCGCCGCAGCACCAAAACCAGAGAAGCTACGTGCGTGATCATCAGCAGTGGCACATAGATTACGGGCACCACGTACATGGCCCCGAACTGCCCCGCCACTTCGGGCAAGCCGAGCCGCACGGCATGCATGTAGTTGCCGATGAGGTCGGCGAATCCAACGACGTTGAACGCCGCCACGAACAGCCAGAACAGCGGACGCGCACGGAAGGCGAGCAACGCCAGCAGGGCCAAGAGGCCGGTCGCGAAATCACCATACGCGGCGAAGTTGGCGAACCGCGCAGGCAGTTCGGGGCCGACCACGCCTGGCAGCAAGAAGGCCAACCCGAAGAAGCGGAAGCTGTGCAGCGTCGCGATCGCGCGATGGGCGTCGGCGGCCTCCATCGCCTTCAATCGCGGCCAGAGGTAAGCGCCGAAGCAAAGCAGCCAGGCAATGTAGCCAAGCACGAGATGGAGCTGAAAGAGAAGCGTCGAAGCCATGGGAATTCCTGTCAGAGGGGGATTGCGGGATGCATGCTCTGCAAGATAGGACGGCTTGATTCCCTCGACAAGCGGGCATAGTCTTCATGAACCATGAAGACAAGCTACGTAATCGCACGCGGGGCGCTCGACGGCGTCGAGGCCTTCCTTCGTGTCGCAGCGCGCCAAAGCTTCCGGCAGGCGGCCGACGACCTCGGAATCACGCCGTCTGCCATCAGTCAGACCGTCCGCGCCTTGGAGAAGCGCATCGGGGTCGCGCTGTTGACGCGCACGACGCGCAGCGTTGGGCTGACCGAGGCCGGTGAGCGCTTCTTGCAGCGCGCGCGACCGGCCTTCGAGGAGATCGTGGCCGCGGCCGACGCGGCGCGCGGCTTGGCGGAGCGCCCGTCGGGACTCCTCCGGCTCGCGGCGCCTCGCTCCGTGGTTCCACTCCTGCTGCAACCTGTCCTGGCCTCGTTCGCGGAGGCATTCCCCGAGGTCGTGGTGGAGATCGTCGCGAGCGAGGATCTCGTCGAACTGGCGAGGGACGGATTCGATGCCGGAATCCGACTGGGGGAGTTTGTCGCGGCCGACATGGTGGCGGTGCACCTCACGCCGTCTTTTCGCTACGCGATCGTTGCCAGCCCTTCGTACCTGGAACGTCGCGGGCGGCCCCAGCGGCTCCAGGACCTGCAAAGTCACGCATGTGTGCGCATGCGGCGAGCCAGCGGCGCGATTGCACCGTGGCGGTTCGAGGAGGACGGGCGCACGCTCGAGCTGGTGGTGAACGGGCCGGTGCTCGTCAACGACTATCCCACCATGCTGGCCGCGGCGCTCGGGGGTGTGGGCCTGGCCCGCGTGCCCGAGCCAATCGCCGCCCAGGACATCCTCGCAGGACGGCTCGAAGAGCTGTTGGCCGCGAACGCATCGACAACGCCCGGCGTCTTCCTCTATCACCCGGGCCGCCGGCAAGTGCTGCCCAAGCTGCGCGCCTTCATCGACCACGTTCGCAGTCACTCGGCGCTCGCTCCCAGCTCGGCTCACGCCTGATCATCGGGCGGATGGACGCGCAGCCCCTAGAGACCAACGGAGGCCGATCTGGATCTGCAACGCGTCGGGACGAACCCGCGCGCAATGCGATCGCGGGTACTAGAGGGGTGACGGACTCCCCGTGCAATACTGAAATCGATTCGCCCCATCCCGCTAGCTGCTCGGTTCGGGAATCACAAGAGGACCGCAATCGTCATCTGCTACGAAAACAGCCAGCAGTGTCGCTGTCTCGGTCGCACTCGGGTTTTCTGCGAACATGTGCAGAGCCTTCGGCGGCTCGAACCAGGTAGATCCCGCGGCATAGGTATGGGCAGGCGAGCCCTCCATCTGCGAGCGAATCGATCCCTTGACGACGTAGGCAGTCACCGAGCCCGGATGCCGATGTGCAGGGGACAGTGCCAGCGGCGGGAATGTGACAATGGCGGTGGTGACGGACTTGCCGGGCGCGTGAGGCAATCGCTGGCACGACAGGGTTTCGATCGACGTGGTCGGTCTGGCCCTTGCCGTCGATCCTTCGATGTTGGACGAAAGCATCTGCGACGCCGCTCCAGAATGTGCGCCGGACAGCGCATCGGTCGACACACGCGTCAACAAGCGCTGCGTGACCGCAGTCAGTCCCGTCAGAATCAAGGCACTGGTGGACAGCAACAGCGTTACGCGGCGGATCATCGGAAATGCTTCGAGAACGGCTCGAAGATCGAAGCCTGATTCGCGTCTCATGGGCGGCTCATTTCGCAACGAGCTTTGGGCGAGGCGCGATACGATGTGGCGGCATGCCATCCAAGTTCACGGCGAGCCTTGTCCGATGTGATTTCGGAATCCGACTCCACGATGTTGAAGATTCCGGTGCGGCCCAGCTCCACCGCGAGAATCGCGGCCCAGGCTGCGGCATCGACATGCAGGGCAAGCGGCTTGCCGCTCGCGTCATCGCTTCCGGTGCCGGGCCCGTAGATTTGGCCATATCGCAACACCGTGCCTCGAAGCCGGGGGGTGTGAAGCACCGCCTGTTCGAGTGCCATGACACCCGCCACGCTCACGCCACGGAGGCCGCCCGCCGCTTGGTCCAACGGCGATTCTTCGGTGTGCGGTTTCGGACCTGGGGCGTATGCCCAGGCGATGCTCTGCGCCACCACGTGACTTGTGCCGCTAGCAACGGCGGCGGCGACGAGGTTCTCGGTGCCCTCTGTGCGGATACGAGCGTTGCGACGGATTCCTTCCTCCATGCGACTGGTGTCCAGGCCCGGCGGAAGATCGGTGAGCTGATGTACTACGACATCCGGACGTACACCCCGCAGGATGGTGCGCAGGGTCGGTGCATCGAAGACATCGCAAATCACGGGCAGAGCCCCCATGTCAGCCAGCACGCTGGCTCGTGTCTGTGATCGGGTCATGCCGACGACGCGGTGACCGCGCGACAACAAAAGTGGCACCAGACGGCGGCCAATGGCGCCCGCTGCGCCGGCCACGAAGATGGTAGTGGTCATGGATGAGGACGGATTGAGTCTCGAGAGTCGGAGGCCGAAGGTGGCTTTAACCTGGCATCGATCGGCTGACCGACATGGCCAGCCGCAGACCCAGCCCGATCTGGACCAGCGCGGCAACGCGTTGCAGCGAGACGCGGAATCGATCGACGACAGGTCTGAGCGGGCGCGCACTGAATGCGAAGGCAAGACCGACATACCAAATCGCGGCAATGCTGGGCACGAGCAGAAATACAGCTGCGTACAGGCCCATCGGCGGGCTCGCAGGGAGCGTGGCCGTGAACACGCTGGTCCAGAACAGCGCCGACTTCGGATTGGTCAGGCTGGTGAGCAGCCCGGCGACCAACGGTCGCACCTGGCGTTTGCCGGCGAGACTGCCCGTCGACGACGCGCCAGCTGAAGGCGACGCGTTCCGCCACGCGACGATCGAAGACCATACAAGGTAAGCCGCACCGGCCAGGCGAAGGCCCGTGGACAGCGCGGGCCAGCGCACCATCGCGGCTGCTGCGCCGGTCATGGCCGTCAACATCCATGCAGTCGATCCCGCCGCGACTCCGAGGGCGGTCGAGACCGCAGAACGTCTGTTACCGGCAATCGCCTGTCGCGTGATGACGATCCAGTTGGGCCCAGGAACCGCTGCAGCCAGCATGAAGAGCGTGACGATCAGCGCAAGGCTCGAGAGTGTGTTCATCGAGTCAACCTCCGACGGGCGATATACTTCATTTCGAGAGAACTATACGTGAATAACGTACGAAATGATCGGGAAGGGTCTTTGTATGAAACGCGCTGAGATGATTGATCGGTTGCCCCGGTTGTGGGCCCAGCTATACAACCGGACGCGGTACCCCTATGCCGTGGACCTCAGCCACCAGGCGGTACGGGCGCTGTACTTCATCGGTTTCTCACCAACTCCTCCGAAGGTGGACGACCTTCGGCAACACCTCGACAAGTCGATGGCCAACACGTCGGACATCGTGAGTCGCCTCAAAGACCGGGGACTCGTCAGCAAACGCCGTACCAGCGAAGACGAGCGCGTCGTCCTGCTCGAACTCTCCGAGGACGGTCAAGCGGCTCTGCGGCAGCACACCATGTTGGACCCCGAGCAGCTGGGTCCTTTGGTGGACAAGTTGAGCGCCTCGGAGCGGGCAACATTCTTGTCGCTCCTGGTAAAGATGCTGGGTTGAACGAACCGCTCACGAGAAGATTTCCATTTCGTTCCTTTCGAGCTTGCGGCTCGGAAACTTCAAGTGAGCAAGATCGTGCTTGGGAGGCGAGTCGAGCTGAAGACGGGTCCCCGGTGTGCTGCACACGGGTCAGTACCCGATGGCCTCGCGGAGCAACAGTGTCCTTCCGGTGAGCGTGCATGAATTCCTGGTCGGCTCGTGGCAAGGGGCCGATGGCGATGAGGTAACGGAGCGTCTCAGCGCTTGCGTTCCAAACGGATCGTCGCTACCGTGCGGCGCATGCATGAGCAACGCCTGAGCCACCGACACCGCGTCATCACCGACGACGAGCTCGTCTTCATCCGCCGCCTCATCGCCGAGCATCCTGGCTGCAGCCGGCGCGAGCTGTCCAAGAGGCTGTGCGAAGCGTGGAACTGGGTGCAGCCCAACGGGGCGCTGCGCGACATGGTGTGCCGCTCGATGATGCTCAAGCTGCATCGCGAAGGCCACATCGAGCTGCCGCCGGTGCGCTTCGTGCCGCGCAATCCGCTGGCGCAGCGCCGCGCGGCGGCGCTGGTGGAAGTGGACCAGGCGCCGCTGCGCTCGAGCATGGCCGAGCTGGGCGACGTCGAGCTGCACCAGGTGCGGCGCACGAGCGAGGAGGCGCTGTTCAACAGCCTGCTGCAGCAGCACCACTACCTGGGCTACACGCAGCCCGTGGGCGAGCACCTGAAGTATTTGATGACCGCGCGCGGACGCCCGATCGCCTGCGCGGCGTGGAGCTCGGCGCCGCGCCACCTGGGCAGCCGCGATCGCTACATCGGCTGGGACGCGAACGCGCGGCGGGCCAACATCGGGCTGCTGGCGTACAACACGCGTTTCCTGATCCTGCCGTGGGTGACGGTGCCGCACCTCGCCTCGCATGCGCTGGGACGCATGGCGCGGGTCGTGTCGGCAGACTGGCAGCGCCTGTACGGGCACCCGATCTATTGGTTGGAGACCTTCATCGATCCGCAACGCTTCCGCGGCACCTGCTACCGCGCGGCCAACTGGATCGAGCTGGGGCTGACCACCGGGCGCGGCAAGGACGACCTCACGCATCGGGCGAATCGGCCGATCAAGCAGGTGCTGGGCTATTCGCTGGTCAAGGACTTCCGCCAACGGCTGTCGCAGCGGGCCGCATGAAGTCGCCCGAGATCGTCACGGCCACACGAGACGAACTCGACGAGATCCTGGTGCTGACCAAGGCGCTGTTGCCGGCGCGGCACTACCAGTTGCTCGAAGGCGTGCTCGGCACGTTCGAGTTCTTGATGCTCAAGCTGCAGAACGCGAAGACGTCGATGCGTCGCCTGCAGCGCATGCTGTTTGGCGCACGCACCGAGCTCAGGCGCAACATGGTCAAGGACGCCGCCGCGGGTGAAGCGGCCAAGCAGCCCGGCGACCACACGGCGCGCGCGCCCGGCGATGCGGTGGCCAGCGGCGCTGAGTGCGCCCTCATGGCCGCGTCGCCGCCCAGGAAGGGGCACGGCCGCAACGCAGCCCAAGCGTATGGCCAGGCCCGCGTGGTCGAGTGCGAGCATCGCGAACTTCAACGCGGCCAGCGCTGCCCGCAGTGCGGCGCGGGCAAGGTGTACGAGTCACCGCCCAAGGTCATCGTCAAGGTGGTTGGCCAGGCACCGCTGGCGGCGACGGTGTACCGGATGCAGCGCCTGCGCTGTCGGCTGTGCGAGGCGATCTACACCGCCGCGTTGCCCGAGGCGGTGGCCGCCGCGCCGAAGTATGACGCCAGCTGCGCGAGCATGATCGCGTTGCTGCGCTATGGCAGCGGCCTGCCGTTCTACCGCCTGCAAGGGCTGCAGGCGAGCCTGCACGTGCCGCTGCCCGACGCCACGCAGTGGGACCTTGTCAAGCAGGCGGTGGACGCGCCGCGCAGCGTCTACGTCGAGCTCATCGGCCAGGCCGCGCAAGCACCGCTGCTGCACAACGACGACACCCCCGCGCGCGTGCTGGCGCTGATGCACGAGCGCAAGCGGGCCGAGGCCGCCGGCGAGCCCACCCCGAAGGCGATCAACACCTCGGGCATCGTCGCGCTGCTGGGCGAGCACCGGGTGGTGCTGTTCTTCACCGGCCACGCCCACGCGGGTCAGAACCTCGAGCGCGTGCTCGCGCAGCGGGCCCAGGAGCTGGCGCCACCGATGCACATGTGCGACGCGCTGGCATCGAACGTGGCCGGCGAGTTCGACACCGTCTTGTGCCACTGCCTGGCACACGGGCGGCGCAAGGTCATCGACGTGCTGGAGCACTTCCCCGAGCAGGGCCGCCACGTCATCGAGGTGCTGGGGCGCGTGTATGCCAACGATGAGCATTGCCGCGAGCACCAGCTGGCACCTGAGCAGCGCCTGGCGCATCACCAGCAATACAGCGGCCCCCTCATGCAGGGCCTGAAGTCGTGGATGAGCGAGCAATTCGAGCAGCGGGAGGTGGAACCCAACTCCGGCCTCGGCCAGGCGCTGAGCTACTTGCTCAAGCACTGGGACGAGCTCACGCTGTTCCTGCGCCGCGCGGGCGCGCCGCTGGACAACAATGTTTGCGAACGGGCGCTCAAGCGCGCGATCCTGCACAGGAAGAATTCCCTGTTCTACAAGACGAGGCGGGGTGCCGAGGTCGGCGACGTCTACATGAGCGTCATCCACACCTGCGTGCTGTGCGGCGTCAACGCCTTCGAGTATCTGCAGGCCCTGCAGCTGCACGCCAAGGACGTGATGGCGTGCGCCGCGCAGTGGCTGCCGTGGAACTTCCACCGGCAGCTCGCGCCCAGCGGCTGACGGCCGTCAAGCCGCAGCCCCCAGCGACGCTTCAAGCCGCCTGCGGCAGCCCCCGCCAAGCCGGCGCCGCATGGGCGCGCGTCGGGTCGCCGCCCATGAGCAGCACCTGCAGCTCGCACGCCTGCAGCGCGCGGCTGGGCGTGCCGGCGCTGGGCCAGAAGGTGAAACGCCCGCTGGAAAGACGCTTGTGGCACATCCAGAAGCCCTGGCCGTCATAGACCAGAACCTTGATCGCGGTGCGGGTGCGATTGCGATAGACGAACAGCGCGCCGCAGAAGGGATCGAGCTGCAGGCGCTGGCGGCACGCGGCCACCAGCCCATCGATGCCGGCGCGGAAATCGATCGGCTCGACGAACAGCCACCCCCGGGATCGAGCCAGTGTGGGGCTTCTTTTCCGACGCGATCTGGGGCGAACCGCGGAGTACGCGGAGGGACGCAGAGGGGAGAAATACGTCCGCAGATTTCGCAAATGGCTCAGATGACGAGGGAGACATCCACGGTCGGTGGCTCGTTGGGCGGTGGTTGAAAGAACCGCAACGACACGACGGCACGACGAGGTGCTTGAGCTTTTCTATAGGCAATCTAAAAACTGGTACTGGGTGCCACTGCTTGCTTGTCAAGCAGTGTGAACCGCCCAAAAGCACTGCTAGGCGAGCTAGCAGTGGCACCCGGGGCACTGCGGTGCAAAGCGGGGTCCGGCTGCTATGATAACGGGCCTGGCTGGTCATGTATGGAGTTTTGATGAGTTAGTCGACGCGAGTTACAAATTATGCGACAGCAGTATTAATCTTCGAATACGGGTCAGTGGCTACCGACCAGGGGCAGAGGCAGTAATTGATTATTTGTTGAGTCGCAATTACTACGGAAATTGCCTCCCTGGACTACATTGGCCCCGACTACCTGGACGTGGAGCCGGACAATGCTGACGACCTGCCGCAAGACCTCACTTCACTGATCGAAAGTCTTGAAAGGACATTGAGCGGCTACTGGATTTACGCAAAGTACGAAATCGTTGACCTTGGCGATGAAGATTTGGCACCACACACTTAAGAAACGGCCCGGCGCCCAATTCCTTGCCAGGGGGCGTTGGTC
>CAVVXV010000010.1:0-8822 GCA_963752295.1 uncultured beta proteobacterium
GGACGGCTGCTTCGTGCTGAGCGGCGATGGGCGCCGGGAACTCGCCGCGCTGGGCATGGAACTGCCGCCCGAGACCTCGGGCAAGGGCCGGCGGCGCTTCGCCTACCCGTGCCTGGACTGGTCGGAGCGGCGCGACCATCTGGCCGGCAGCCTCGCCAATGCGCTGCTCGACCATGCGATGGACCATGACTGGCTGCGCCCCACGCCGGTGTCGCGCGCGCTGACGCTCACGCCGACCGGCCAGCGCGCGCTGGCGCCCTGGCTTCAGGCCGATGCGTCGAGACCGGCGTCGGCGAACGCCCCGCCATTCGCGCGCCAGGCGCGGTAGCCGCGCGCGCGCAATGCGCAGGCGGGGCACTGGCCGCAGCCGTAGCCCCATTCATGTCGATGGGAGCGGTCGCCGACATAGCACGTGTGCGTGTGCTCGACGATCAACTCGTTGAGCGGTTCGCCGCCCAGTTGCGCCGACAGCGCCCAGGTCTGCGCCTTGTCCAGCCACATCAGCGGAGTCTCGATGGTCATCGCAGCGTCCATGCCCAGGCTGAGCGCGACCTGCAGCGCCTTGAGGGTGTTGTCGCGGCAATCGGGGTAGCCCGAGAAGTCCGTCTCGCACATGCCGCCCACCAGCACACTCAACCCGCGCCGGTAGGCGACCGCGGCGGCGAACGTGAAGAACAGCAGGTTGCGACCGGGCACGAAGGTATTGGGCAGGCCGCCCGAATTCATCTCGATTCGGCGTGCGTCGGTGAGCGCGGTGTCGGAGATCTGCCCCAGCAACCCGAGGTCGAGCAGATGATCCTCGCCCAGCCGGTCATGCCATTGCGGAAACGCCCGCTGGATCTGCGCACGCACGGCCAGCCGGCTTTCGAGCTCGACGACATGGCGCTGCCCGTAGTCGAAGCCGATGGTCTCGACGTGCGCATGACGCGCCAGCGCCCACGCAAGGCACACGGTGGAATCCTGGCCGCCGGAGAACAGGACGAGGGCACGACGCGGATCGTTCATCGCGGCATGGTAGCCAGAAGGCGCCGTCGCCGCTGCCGTCCTCAGTGCCCGGCCAGGTCTCCCCACAGCTCATGCAGCCGCGCGTCGCGGCCGCAGCTGTACCGATAGAACTTGTAGTGCAGAGGGTTCTTCCGGTAGTAGTCCTGGTGATAGTCCTCTGCAGGATAGAAGGGCCCCGCCGGTTCGATCGCGGTGACGATGGGCGCGGCGAAGGGCTTGCTCTTCTCCAGCGCCGCCTTCGAAGCCTGCGCCTCGCGCATCTGCTCGGGGCCGTTCGTGAAGATCACGGTTCGGTAGGGCGAGCCCACGTCGCAGAACTGGCGGTCGCGTGTCGTGGGATCGATGCCGTGCCAGTAGTGCGTGAGCAACTGGGCATAGCTGACACGGCTCGAGTCGAACACCACCTTCACCGACTCGGCGTGTCCGGTGTGCTTGCCCGATACCTGCTCGTAGGTCGGATTGGGCACCGTGCCGCCGGTGTAGCCCGAGATCGTGGAGATCACGCCCGGGACCTTGTCGAAGTCGGACTCGACGCACCAGAAGCAGCCGCCAGCGAAGATCGCCGTCTCGGTGGCCGAGCCGCCGGCGGATGCCGCGGAGGCCCCGGCGGGAGGCGCATCGGCGCCGGCGCGTGCGGCCACACCGGCCAGCACGGCGAGGCACAGCGACACAAGCGCCAGCATCCATCTGGGCAGCGCGCTCATGCCGAAGGCTCGAAGCTCAGTGCCAACCCGTTGTTGCAGTAGCGCTTGCCCGTGGGCCGGGGACCATCGTCGAACACGTGACCCTGGTGCCCTCCACAACGGGCGCAGTGGTATTCGGTGCGCGGCCAGACCAGCTTGAAATCGCGCTTCGTGGCGATGGCATCGGGCAGCGCCGTGAAGAAGCTCGGCCAGCCGGTGCCACTGTCGAACTTCATGGCCGTGGTGAACAGCGGCAGCGCGCATCCAGCGCACAGGAAGCGGCCGGGACGCTTCTCGTCATTGAGCGGGCTGCTGTAGGGACGCTCGGTTCCCTCGCGCCGCAGCACGTCGTACTGGGCGGGCGTGAGACGCTGCTTCCATTGCGCATCGGTAAGTTCGAGCGGCTCGACCGCGCGGGCAGCGCCCGCCAGGGGCGCCATGCCGATCGTGGCCAGCCAGGACAAGAGTGATCGTCGCGTCATTGCAGTGGACTCCTTCCGGCATGAGTCGAACGGCGGGCCCGATTCTTTCAGCGCCTGCGAACCCGGAGCGGCCAGGCCCGCCAGGGGCCGCCAGGGCTCGCCATCGATATAGATCGCCTCTCCGGCCGAATCGTTCGGCACCGCCGTGCCCCAATCCTCCAGCCGCGTGGCGAACCAGCGCCACATGGCAATTACGTCGTCGGTCGCCGCGGTCATTGGGAGCGAGCGCTCAGTCCCAGCGCCACTTCCAGATGAAGTCGACCGCGTTGGCCATGCCGGTCTGCAGCCGAAGCTGGAAGCGTTGCGCAATGCGGTAGATCAGCTCCCAGCTGCCGCCGGCTGCGTTCAGCGAGTGCGCGTAGCCGACGTACCAGCGTTCGGAAATTTGCTTCCCGAGCGACACCACGGCGTCGCTGAACCCTCCGGACTCGCCGCGCCCGACGGACAGCGTGTCCAGGCCCAGGGTGCCGGCGATGCCCTTGCCACCGCCGCCGTTCTCGCCCGCCAGCAGCGCCAGCGCAGCGCGCTGCAGCAAGGCGCTCTGGTCGCTGGCCAGGCCCTCGCTGGCGCGCCCCATCGTGAGCCAGCTCAGCTTGTCGAGTTCGGACATTTCCGGCGTCGAGAACAGGCGCACGCGCGGGTTCTCGACGGTGCCCGTGATCGCCACGCCGACGCGTTGCTCGATATCGGGCCGGATGGCTTCGATGTCCAGGCGCGGGTTCTGCACCGGTCCGCTGAAGCTGATCACGCCCCGCTCGATCTTCAGCTTCTGCCCGTAGGCGTCGTAAGTCCCGTCGACCACATGGATCGCGCCATCCACTGCCAGCTGACCGTCCGGCGAGGCCACATGGAGCTCGCCGGTGAGCTTGGCGCTCATGCCGCGACCGCTCACGCGCAGGCTGTCGCCCAGCGCCACATTCACATCCAGCTTCAGCGGGCGCGGCGTGCTGCCCGAGGCCGTGGCCGACGCCGACGGGAGTTCGTCGCGGGTGTGCACGACGATGACATCGTCGGACAGGTGCGGCGCTTCGCTGCGCGTGAAGTCGATGAAGCCGTCATCGACCTGGAAGCGCCCCTGGACCGCGATCGCCCCGCTGCTCATCTTCATCGATGCTTGGCCGCTCGCGTCGATTCGCCGGTCGACCCGGCCGAGGACCCTGAAACGATCCGCACGCAGCGACAGTTCCGCAGTGGGCGATGCGCCGAACTGTGCCTGCCCGTCCACCTTCACGGTGCCCTTCCCGGCGTGCGCGACGAACCGTTCGATGCGCGCCGTGTCCCCCTGGAGCGACACCTTCAGTTCACCGTCGGTCACTTGCACGCCCTGCACGAAGTTGCGAACCGCCAACTGGCTCCCATCGACCTCCCCGGTGTACTGAAGCGCCCCGAAGCGTCCGCCCAAGCTGGCGCTCGCATGCAGCAATCCGCCGAGGCGCCACCCTGGAGGAACCCATGCGCCCCAGGTGCCGAGGTCGGCCACGCGAAGCTCCAGGACGCCTTGGGTCGGTGCGTCGGCGCCGGGCCAGGCGGCCTGCGGCGAGGCATGCGCCACCAGCGCGCCCGAGGCCACACCAAGCGTCTTGCCTGCCATCGCCACGGTGAAGTTCCAGACCCCTTGGCGCGCATCGAGACCCACGCGCAGGTCGGTCAGTCCGAGCGGCTGGGCACGCGATTCTTCCGTCACGCTGAGGTCGCCGCCCGTGCGCTCGACCACGACGTCGGCCACGAACTGCGCGCCCGAATGGATGTCGGCATGGGCGCCGACCTTCAGATCGCCGCTCCATCCGAAGCTTGGCTGCAACTGAGCAAGAATCGGCGCGATGCTCATCGGCTCGAGGCGAACCTGCGCGTCGATCTGCGCAGCGCCTCCGGGCGCGGGCGCGCGCCAGGAGACGGTCTGCCATTGCAGCAGGCCGCCCAGGACTTCTGCACGCCCGGGCTGAAGTTGCAGGCCGGGCGGGCCACCGGCCCATTGCGCCGCCAGCGACAGCTCATCGGCGCGCACCCACGGGTGCTCTTGCGCGCCCCGGCCGAAGACCGCGAGATGCCCGATGCGGCCCTGCCAGCCGGCCAGGCGCGTGCCTCCCGTCGACGTGAAGCCGCCTTCCGCCTGCAATCGGGCCACGGTGCCTTCGGGCGGTGGGCCCGGCTGCGCGGCCTGAGTCCACGCGGGAGGTCGCGCACGCGTGTCGATGTCTACCGAGAGCCGGTGGTCGCGCGCCGTACCCTGCAATTGCAGCGTCGCACTGGACACCGGCGGCACCGCAGACCCCGATGGCGGCTCGAGATCCTGCGCGCGCAGGTCCACGCGAAGTTCTGCGTCGGGCGAAGTGCCGAGCTGCCACGCCAGGCGCGCCGAGCGGGCGCCTGCGGCTCCGACCTGCACGCCGTCGGCACGCAGGTCGCCATGCGTGCGCAGGTTGGGCCAACGCCCGTCAATGTCCAGCGTGGCCTGCACGGAGCCCTGGATCCCGCCATCGCGTTTTGGCCCGTGCAGCGAGCGCCAGAGCGGCGTGAAGCGATCCAGCGCGGGGGCGTCGATGCGGGCGTGCACGCGGTCGCCATCGGGCGACTGCATGACGCGACCCTTGGCGTCGATGCGATTGCCGGCGCCCGTGAATCTCAGCGACCATTCGCTGCCGCTCGGTTCCGTCCCGTGCAGGCTGGCGTTGCCGCTCAGGGGCAGGCCGCCCACTTCACTTGGCGACAGCGTAAGGTCGGCTCGCCCCTGGAGCGCCACCACCGAGTCGATCCAGGACGGGCCCTGGCTGGCCTGGCCGGCTTGGCTGCCTGGATTGCCCTGTCCCGCCTGTCCGGCAGTCGAGGGGCCCGTCGAGGCCGACAAGGTCGTCGGCACTGTCAGGTCGAAGCTCAGCTGTGCGTTCACGCGATTGGGGCCGCGCTGCCATGGCGAATCGCCGCCGCCTGGCCACCAGACGGCAGGATCGAAGCGCACCAGCAGCAGCTTGCCCGCGGCCCGCCATGGTCGGTCCGCGCTGTCGCGCGTGAACTCCCCCGACAGCTCCGCGCGCGACTTGCCCGCCGTGGCCTGCACCTCGCGAATCGCGATCCGCTGCGCCCCGCTTGCTGGCTCACCGGTCCATGACCCGTCGATCACAGCCGTCACGCCGGGCGTGGAACCTCCGTCCAGCAATCGACCGTCCAGCCGCCCTTGCGCCTGGACGGCGCGCGGCGATGCGCCCTTGCCGACGAATCCGTGGCCAGCGAGGGCGAGATGTCCGCCGAGCTGCATGGCCGGCGCGCTCGCATCGAGCGTCGACGGCCGCACATCGGCGAGCTTGACATTCAGCGTCCAGCCATCGGGCGCCCACTCGCCGTCGCCGTCGAGCGTCCCGGCGGCCTGCTGCACGGTGCCGAGTTCGGCGTGCAGCGATTGCAGGCCGATGTGCTCGGGCCTCGACGGCGCAGCACGGGCCAGGATCTCGATGCGCCGCAGCGGCAGGCGCCTGCCATTCCAAGGCCCCGCGGACGCATTGCTCAGGCTCACCGACAGCGAAGCCGGCTGCTGCGCGCCATGGACGTCCGCGGCGACGCTGCCGCTGAGCGAGGTCGTGGGAGCCGACGCGAGGAACGCCGACAGATCCAGCGACTCCATCTGGCCCCGAAGACTGGCCAACGGGATCTCGGCGAAGGGTTGAAGCGTCGCTGTGATGTCCAGCGTCTGCGGGACTGCACCGGCGGCCGGTTCGGTGCGCAGGTTGCTGTTGACGGAAGGCCGAGCCAGCGGGCCGGAGAGAGTCGCCTGCGCGTGCCATGCCGGCAACCCGGCGCGCGCCGGCTGCGCAGCGGCGACCTGCGCATCCACGGGCATGGGCGACTGCGTGCCGACACGGACGTGACCGCTCAAGGCCAGGTCGTTCCAGTGCACGGAGAGCTTGTCGATGTCGTGCGCGCGCCCGCCATCGGCCTCGAGCTTCAGCTTGGCGCGAAGGTCTCGCAACGGCTGTCCCCCCAGCGCGGCGGCATGGACCTCGTCGACTCGCAGCGCATCGATCTGCAGCGCGACGGGCAGCACGAGGTTCGATGGCGCGGAGCGCGGAGTGCTCGCGGTGTTCGCCGCCGCCGCAGGAAGCACGACATCGACACGTCGCGCGAACAACTCGTCCATCGACACGGCGACCCAGACGCCCGTGGCATCGCTTGCGCCAAGTGAAAGGCCGCGCCAGCCCACCCGTGTCAGCTCGATGCGTCCGCCCTTGCCGAATGAGACGACCATCTGCTCGGCATCGAAGTCGCCGATCAGCGAGCCCTTGAGGCCACGCACCTTCACACCGGGAACATGCGAGAGCAGCCACGCACTGCCGCCTTCGGTCCCCAGCGCCCACCAGCCTGTCGCGACCAGCGCGCCGACCAGCACGACCAGCACGACCGCAGCGGCAGCGAGCACGCGCGCTGCTCGGCCCGCGCGATGCGCCTGCGACGGCGAGCCGGGAGCTTGCGTGGGTTCCGCCATGCTGGGTCTATATGTTTCGAGTTAAGTGATGTGAGGCGCAGGACAGCCGCAGCAGCTTCAGTGCCCGAGGCGCCCACGGCGTCGTGCCGTTGCGGCGCGACGCGGCGTGCTGTCGTGCAGCGGCTGCGGCAAGCTTTTCAGCGATGGTATGCCGCTTGCGCATGGGCCCTGGTGCAGGGGTATGCGAGGGCCATGACGCCGAATGGGAACGTCGATTGCCGCGCCTTCTCACGACACGGGTCACGACGCGGGCGACCTGTTCGTTGCCCGCCACGCTTCGAGAAGGAGATTCACGATGCACAAGCTTCATCCCATCGTCTGTGCCGCGCTGCTGGCCACTGGCGCTGCGGTCTCGTCCGGCGCACTGGCGCAAGGCATGTCGAACCACGACACGCCCTCGGATGCCGCGAATTCAAGCGCCCATCCAGTGGTCGCCCACCACGATCGTCGGTTCATGGACCATGCCGCGCAATCCGGGCAGGCCGAGGTACAGGCCTCTCGCATGGCCTTGTCGAACTCCAGCAATGCCGACGTCAAGAACTTTGCGCAGCAGATGATCGACGACCACACCAAGGCGAACCAGGAGTTGCAGGGCATCGCGCGGCGCCTGGGCGTGAGATTGCCCCATGGCCCTTCGGTGGCACAAAAGGCGAAGCTTCAGATGCTGCGCACGGCACGGGGCGAGGAGTTCGACCAGCGCTATGCGAACGAATTCGGCATATCGGCCCATCACCAGGCCATAGCGCTCTTCCAGCAGGAGATTTCGAAGGGCCGGGACCGGCAAGTTCGCGACTTCGCCATCAAGGTGCTGCCCAAGCTGCAGGAGCACCTGCGGATGGCGCAGACCCTCCAGGCGAGCGTCGAGCCGACCGCCGCGGTGAATCAGACGGGCATGCGAGCGTCGCAACGCATGGCCCGCGCGCCCCATGGCGATGACCTGCAGGATGCGCTGCAGGAGGTCAACGAATCGACACTCGTGATCCAGAAGATGAAGCGCGACCCGCGCATGGTCGACTTGCTGCGACGCGCCAAGGGGGTGTTCATCATGCCGAATTACGGCCGCGGCGCTTTCGGCGTCGGGGTGCAGGGCGGCGAAGGCATCCTCGTCAAGCGCGAAGCGCAAGGCTTCAGCAACCCAGTCTTCTACAACATGGGCGGCGTGAGCATCGGCGCGCAGGCCGGCGGCTCGGGCGGCGAGTTGGCGATGCTGCTCATGACAGACCGGGCGCTGCGCGATTTCGAATCGAACAAGAAATTCTCGATCAACGCCGATGCCGGCCTGACGATCGTCAAATACTCCGCGCGGGCGCAGGCCTCGGGGGGCAAAGTGCAGGACGTCGTCGTGTGGTCGGACACCAAGGGCGCCTACGCCGGGGTCTCGGTCGGCGTGACCGATGTGGTCTGGGACGACGAGGCCAATCGCGCGTATTACCGGCGCGACAATCTCGACCCCCGCCAGATCCTCGATGGGTCGATTCCGAATCCGCAGCACAACGTGATCGGCATGGTGCTGCATGCCTGACCGACTGTGAGCCACATGGCATCGGCGCGGATGACACCGCGCCGAGCCATTCCTGCCTTCTCCGTGTCGGTGCCCGTCGCCCTTGCGACGGGTTCCTCATTCCATCTTCAGGCCATCGTCAGGCCATCGTCAGGCCGACGCCGATCGGCATGGCATGGCGTCACGCGCGGCTATTCGCCTTGTTCGACTTTCCCGCGCACCTTGGCCACCTGGTCTTCCTTCACCGGGCCGCCGCGATTGCCCCACGCGTGACGCAGGTAGATCATCAGGTCGGCGATCTGGCCATCGTCGAGCTTCCAGCCGAATGCGGGCATGGCGAGTCCGGTGGGCTTCTGCGGCGTGGCCGGCGCCTTCGCGCCCGCCAGGATCACATGGATCGCGGTGGCGGGCTCGTCATCCTGCACCGCCGAGTCGCCCTTGAGCGGCGGGAACGCTCCCGCCTGTCCCTGGCCGTCGTCCATGTGGCAGCCTTCGCACTGGTCTTCGTAGATGCCCTTGCCGCGGGCGAGCACCTGCTGATCTGCGTTGTCCCCGTGCTTCGAGGCCTCCTGCTCATGGTCGCGCCCGCGCTCCCCGCTGGGCGGATCCTTCAAGTACGTGGCGATGGCCTGCAGGTCGGCATCGCTCATGTGCATCGTCGAATGCGTGACGACCTC
>CAVVXV010000011.1:0-590720 GCA_963752295.1 uncultured beta proteobacterium
GTGCGGTGAGAGGCGGCTGGCCGATCGCCGCCGCCTCGACGCGAGCCGACAACCGTTGCTTCATGTCGGCCGCGGCGCACGCGTAGCCGCCGCCGGCGCCGTCGAGGAAGTGCAGGTGATCGTTCTGCAGGACGGAGGGGACAAGGCACGTGATGAGCGCGCCGTCCTGAGCGAAGAGACCGAAGTCGACGATGCGCTGTTCCTCCGCCTCTTCGAGGCACGTCCTAATGCGCTCGACCGTCGCCGGCGTGCAGTCGACGGTCATCTTCAGCGCGTCGTCGAACTTGCGGAAGTCCGAGTTGCGGGCGACCCAGCTGCGATAGCTTCGAACGTCGAGGGGGCCGAGCCTTCGTCCCGCACGGCTCAGAACCGCACCGACAAACTGCTCTACGCTGGCGCGCGCCCAGGTCATCAGGTAGTGGCCCGGGAAACGACGGGTCGCCGCCGCCTCGTAGCGGATCGACGGCGCGCGAAAGTTGAGGTGCGGCCCCTCGACGGACAGGGGATGGCCGCCGCGGCCCTCCAAGGCCTGGACGACGCTGATGACCCAGCTGGCGACCTCCCAGAATTCCGCGAAGGGCGCGGCTTCCGCTGGCGTCACGACGATCGAAAGGATCACGCTGTGTCGCGAGCTGACCGGAGAGAAACGGCAGGAAAGCCCGTCCAGGTCCGGCCGCGCCCCTCTTGCCGCCGGCGGGAGCAAAATCCGACCCGACTTGAGCGCCTCTTCCGCGTAGGTCGCGCCGCCGCCGGAGAACATCGCGTAGACGGCTTCGCTCGATGCGGCGTAGCGCGCCACAAGCATGTCGTGTCCGGCAGCGCGGACCGCGGCCACCGGCAACATGCCGGCCCTGAGCGTGAGACCGAGTTCGTCGGCAACGTAGTTGACCGTTGCGCCGAGCGCCTTGCGCGTCTCCTCCGCAGCCTCGTGCGGCACCGCGAAGACAGTGCCGTCACCCCCGAACACAAATGGAAAGGCCGTGCCGCCGAGCGCGTTCTTGACCGCTGCGACAATCGCCGCACCGGCGAGGTTCACTTCCTTGTAGCGGCCGACGGCAATTGCGCTGGTGGAGTCGACCACGTCTGTGACTTCGATCTCCCAAGTGTCAGGAAGCCGGGTGTAGACGCCGGGATCGCCGATGCGCTCGAAAACGTCGAAGATAGGCAATTTGTCATAGGAAAACCCGCCGGTTCCCGGTCCTTTTTCGAGTTGCGGTGCAGTGCGCAGCTGAGCGCCTCCGGCTAACGACTGGCGGTACATGACATAGATACGCTCGGCGCCGCGTTTTGGTTTCGCGGTTCTGCGGAGGAGCCGATCGGTGTGGGCCTCGCCTTCAGCGATACGCACGAGTGCTGGCTCTACACCACGATCACAAGGGCGGCGGAAACGATCACCATCGCGCGGTGAGGTCGCCCGACGCGCTAGCGACCTGACATCCCCTTCACCAACCGGTCGAGAATGCGATCCAGCCCGTTGTCGACGGCCTTGTAGACCTGCGCCTCTTCGAGAGTTCGGCGGAACTGCTCGTTGAGGCCTCCGAGCGTGGCGTGCTCGCGCGCCAGCGCCTCGAAGTCCGGCTCCTGGCCGCGGAGGTTGGTGGCCAGTCCGGCAAAGATTGAGGCCACCAGACGTCGCGCCGACGCTTCCGGGATGCCTTGGGTCACCAGCCATCGGCTGATGGTGTTCAGATAGGCGAAGTGCGCTGCGACGGTCGCCGTCGAGGCCGCCATCGCTTCGTACAGATCTTCGGACGGAGCCGGAATCGCAGCCCCGAGCAGATCGAACAGCGCCTTGGCCGCCGGCGTCGCCGGGTACATCGCCGTCGCGCCATCCCGGACGGCGACGGAGGGCAGCGGGACCGCGCGGGCGATGTCTCGCGCCGGCGCGACGAGCTGGCGTAGCGCTTCGAGCGGGGTGCCGGCGATCACGCTGATGATCGTCTGTTGCTCGCGGAATTGCAGTTCCCGGAGAACGGGGCTGGCGACCTGCGGCCGAAGGCACAGGATCAGCATCGACGATCCATCGACGACCGCCTGATTGTCGGGGGCGATGCGGACCGTCTTGAAGCGGGCCGCGAGGTCTGCCGCGACGGCGGAGTTTCTCGGCGAGAGCAGGATCGAAGGCGCTTCGTCCCGCCGCTCGCACAATCCGGTGACGATCGCGCTCGCGATCGCCCCGACGCCGACGATACCGTGGGTCAATTCGTCTCCTTCGCCAAAAGTTCGAGCGGCGGTGTTGGCGTCACGAGATGCGAAAGTCCGCGACGACCTCGCCCGCCGCGCGGGCGAGTCCTTCGTAGCTCTCGATCCGCCAGGTCTCCTTGAGGCCCGCCTCGTACCACGACTGCATCGCCGGCAGCCCGAGCAGCCGCTCCACATAGGCCTTCGCATCGCCCGCCAGCGGCAAGCCATAGGTCTGCGCGCGGTAAGCCACGGGGCAGTAGAACGCATCGACGTTCGTGAAGCGGCTGCCGGCGAGGAACGGCCCACCGAATTTCTCAAAGCCATCCCCCCAGAGCTCGCCGAGGCGCACGAGGTTCTCTACGAGCTCCGGCGAGACTTCTTTGAGCTTCACCCGGATTCCGCAGTTCATGTTGCAGATGCCGCGCAGCGTGTTGAAGCCGGAATGCATCTCGGCGGAGGCAGAGCGCGCCCAGGCGCGCGCGTTTGCGTCCTTGGGCCAGACGCCCTCGTGGCGCTCGGCCAAATATTCGGCGATCGCGAGCGAATCCCAGATCACGCTGTCGCCGTCGACCAGGCAGGGCACCTGGCCGCTCGGCGAGAAGTTCTTGAAGACAGTGCGTCCCGGTTCGGACGCGGGGAACTGCGCGAGCCGCTCCGTGAAGGGAATGCCCAGCACCTTCATCAGTACCCAGGGCCTGAGCGACCATGACGAGTAGTTCTTGTTGGCGATGAAAAGTTTGTACATGACCCCTCCTCAGTCGGCTACGAGGAGAGGCTTTGTCGAAGAGCGCGGGCCGGCGCAAGCGGAATGGAGGACCGGATGAAGATCGACGGCGGATGTCATTGCGGCTTCCTCGCCTTCGAGGCGGAGGTCGACCCGGAAGAGACCGGGATCTGTCACTGCACGGATTGCCAGCGCCTTTCGGGCGCTCCCTACCGGGCGTTCGTTCCCGCTCCGCGCGACAAATTCCGGCTCCTCTCCGGAGAGCCTGCGATCTACATCAAGACGGCGGAGAGCGGCCGCAAACGCGTCCAGGCTTTCTGTCCGAAATGCGGGTCGCACATCTATGCGACCGCGTTTGACGATCCGACAGCAGCCTACAACATCCGCGTGGGCGTAGTCAGCCAGCGGAACGCGCTCGTGCCGCGGCGGCAGATATGGGCGCGATCCAGGCAATCCTGGATCGACGATCTCGCCGCGATCCGACGGATCGAAAAGGCCTGAAAGATCAGCGCCATCGGGCCATATCGCGGCGTCGCATTGTTAATATGGCCGGAAACATCTACTGTGCTTGGCAAGCGTACGCTTTTGTACATGAGCGTAGCTTCCGTAAAATTGCCAACAATAATCGTTGCGGCCGATCGGGACAGCTCCTGTGCAGCCTCGCCGACTCACTAAGGAGCCCCAATGCTGGACGTCCGCCCCGCCGCAGTAGGCCAGGCCGAGCTTGACGCACGCGCCTTGGCGAAAGAACTCGCTCAATACAAAGAACCGAACACGAAACGCGGCATTGTCGAGATCGCGATTACAGCGGTGCCGCTCGGTGCGATCTGGCTCCTGATGTGGGCGTCCGTACATTTCGGATATCCCTGGCTCTGCCTCCTCCTCTCTGTCCCCGCTGCCGGCTTTCTCGTGCGCCTGTTCATGATCCAGCACGATTGCGGGCACGGCGCGTTCTTCCCGGCGCGCGCCGCGAATGACTGGGTCGGCCGCGTCGTCGGCGTCTTGACGCTTACGCCATACGATTGCTGGCGCCGCTCGCATGCGATTCACCACGCGACCTCCGGCAATCTCGATCAGCGCGGAATTGGCGACGTGGAAACCTGGACCGTGCGCGAATATCTCTCGCGGTCTTCGCTGCGACGTTTCGGATACCGCCTTTACCGGCATCCGATCGTGATGTTCGGCATCGGACCGGCCTACCTCTTCATCCTGCAGAACCGGCTCCCCTTTGGCCTGATGCGGCGCGGATGGCAGCCCTGGATCAGCACCATGGCGACCAACGCCGCCATCGCGCTTGCCGTGGCCGGGCTCATGTGGGCGATCGGGGTCGGGCCGTTCCTGCTGGTGCATTTGCCCACGGTCATCGTCGCGGCCTCGATCGGCGTCTGGCTCTTCTACGTGCAGCATCAATTCGAGGAGACCGCCTGGGAGGATGGGCGGGCCTGGAGCATGCACGAAGCAGCGCTGCACGGCAGCTCGCACTACGATCTCCCTGCGGTGCTGCGCTGGTTTTCCGCCAATATCGGCGTGCACCACATCCACCATCTGAGCAGCCGCATCCCGTACGATCGGCTGGGCGACGTGCTCCGCGACAACCCCGATCTGCGCGGCGTCAGCAGGCTCACATTGGGCGAAAGCCTCAGCTGCGTGCGCCTGGTCCTGTGGGACGAGGCGGAGCGGCGGCTCATCTCGTTTCGCGAGGTCGCGGCCCGCTATGGCGGCAGACTTTCCGCGCTACCGGTTGCCCGCCCCGCCTCCTGAAGCTAGAACGCCGCAGTTTCATCACAAAGACGGCAATTTGGCAGGCCGCCTGAACGAGCGGGAAGGGTCACATATGCGCGTTTATTACGACCGCGACGCGGACGTGAATTTGATCAAGGACAAGAAAGTCGTCATCGTCGGCTACGGCAGCCAGGGTCGCGCGCATGCGATGAATCTCAAGGATTCCGGCGCGAAGAATGTCGCAGTGGCGCTCCGTCCCGGCTCTTCCACCGCCAAGAAGGTGGAGGCCGATGGGCTGAAGGTGATGTCCGTGCCGGAGGCGGCGAAATGGGCCGACCTCATGATGATGGCGACGCCCGACGAGCTGCAGGCGGACATCTGGCGCGACGAGATCGCTCCGAATATCCGCGACGGCGCCGCGATCGCCTTCGCGCACGGGCTGAACGTCCACTTCAACCTGATCGAGCCCAAGGCCTCGATCGACGTGATCATGATCGCGCCGAAGGGCCCCGGCCACACGGTGCGCGGCGAATACCAGAAGGGCGGCGGCGTGCCGTGCCTCATCGCCGTGCAGCAGGATGCCAGCGGCAACGCGCACGATCTCGCGCTCTCTTATGCCTGCGCCATCGGTGGCGGGCGCTCCGGCGTCATCGAGACGACCTTCAAGGAAGAGTGCGAGACCGACCTCTTCGGCGAGCAGGTGGTGCTCTGCGGCGGCTTGGTCGAACTGATCCGCGGCGGCTTCGAGACGCTGGTCGAAGCCGGCTACGCGCCGGAGATGGCGTATTTCGAGTGCCTGCACGAGGTGAAGCTCATCGTCGACCTGATCTACGAGGGCGGCATCGCCAACATGAACTACTCGATCTCCAACACCGCCGAATTCGGCGAATACGTCTCCGGTCCACGCATCGTCACCGATGAGACGAAGGCGGAGATGAAGCGCGTGCTCGCAGACATCCAGTCGGGCGCCTTCACGTCGAAGTGGATCGGCGAAGTGAAGTCCGGCATGCCGATGTTCAAGGCGACGCGTCGCATGCACGACGCTCACCCGATCGAGGAGGTGGGCGAGAAGCTCCGCGCCATGATGCCTTGGATCAAGGCCAACCAGCTCGTGGACAAAGCGAAGAACTGAAGCGCCGAGTCCGTGGTGACGGCGCGGCCGTCACCTCTGATCCGCCGCGCGCGGCTCGATGAGGCCGGCGCGTTGACCGATCTCGCCATGCGGTCGAAGGCCGTGTGGGGCTATGACGAAGCGTTCATGGCCGCCTGTCTTGCCGAGATGACGATCCAGCCCGCCGCGATTCGTGCCGGCGAGGTCTGGGTCGCCGAGGAGGGCGGGGCGGCGGTCGGCCTACTGGAACTGGTGCCCGGCGCGGAGGAAGCGGAGGTCCGCATGATCTTCGTCGCGCCGGAGCGGATCGGCGGAGGCATCGGCGCTGCGCTCTGGCGGCATATGGAGACGCGCGCGCTTGCGCATGGGGCGGAGCGGATCGGCCTCGACGCCGACCCGCACGCGGTGCCGTTTTACGAGAGGATGGGAATGCGCGTGGTCGGCAAGTCGCCCTCGGGCTCGATTCCAGGCCGCATGCTGCCGCGCATGTCGAAGCGTTTGGCGATTTCGTATCAAGGCGCCGGCTAAACCCGCGGAACAAGCGAAAAAGGGCCCCCCGTGGCGGCGGGGAGGCCCTTCCTCGCTTTCAGCCCGAAGGCTTAGGCGAAGGGGGAATGGCAGACCTTGAACTTGCCGTTCTTCTTGTAGGTGTTCGTGTTCGGGTTGTAGGTCGGCCCCTTGTGGTCGTAGCACCAGTCGACGTGCGCGGCCCAAGTGTTCACGTAGATGCCGCCGCCGTAGCCGTAGCCGCCACCGTAGCCACCACCGTAGCCGCCACCGTAGCCATAGCCCGGGTACCAGCCGGGGCCGCCGACGCCGATTGAGAAGTTGAAGTTTCCGCCGGCGCTGGCAGGTGCGGTCATCGCGACAACGGCAAGCGTGCTGAAGAGGGCGGCGGAGGTAGCAACCAAAATCTTTCTCATTTTCTTATCTCCCCAATTCGGTGCCCGCTTCTGCGATGCACCCCTGTAGGACCTCGTTTTGGAAGGACACTCGCCTTCCGGGTTGTTCGGGGCGGCGGGTTGGTTCCCGTCTGCTTCCGTGAGGTCAGGTTCTAGGCAGCGTTCGCTTCGGGGGGTTTTCGTGGCCGCCGGAATATGGTTTCGCCGCGCGGGATTTGTTTCCGTCGCCGTGACAATTGTTTCGTGGGATTGGGACATTTGGCCGGAATCCGGCGTTTAGCCGCGTTGCACTGAATTTGAACGATTTCCGCATGTCGTTCTCTCGCGGCTAGCCCGCCCGGCTCTCTTGCGCTACGAGCCGCGGATGCTGAGCCTTTTTGAGATCACGGCGCTGCTTCTGTTCTTCGCGGCGCTTTTCGGGTGGATCAACGTCCGTTTCATCGGGCTGCCGCAGACGGTCGGCCTGCTGCTGATGGCGCTGCTCGTTTCGCTCGCGCTGATTCTGATCGACCATTTCGTTCCGGGATCGAATGTGCGCCAGACGGTCACCGCCGCCGTGGAACAGATCGACTTCTTCGACACCTTGATGCGCGGCATGCTCGCCTTTCTGCTGTTCGCCGGCGCGATCCATGTCGACTTCGCGCTGCTCAAGGACGTTCGCTGGCCGGTCGGCGTGCTGGCGACGATCGGGGTGCTCCTCTCCACCGTCCTTGTTGCGATGGCTATCTGGGCCGCGGCCCAGGCGATGGACATCGCGCTACCCTTCGCCTGGGCGCTCGTCTTCGGCGCGCTGATCAGCCCGACCGATCCCGTTGCTGTGCTCTCGCTCCTGAAGTCGGTGCACATCCCGGAACGGCTGGAGATGAAGATCGCCGGAGAGAGCCTCTTCAATGACGGCGTTGGCGTAGTCGTGTTCGCGGTGCTCCTCTCGGTCGCTGCGAAGGGAGGAGATATCGACTTCGTGGACGCCGGCGAGGTGTTCCTGATCGAGGCGGTTGGCGGGGTCGTGCTTGGCCTCGTCGCCGCCTTCGTCGCCGTCCGCGCCATGCGGGCGATCGACGACTATCCGACGGAGATCCTTGTCTCGCTGGCGCTCGTCGCCGGAGTCTACGCGCTGGCTCTCCACCTTCACACATCCGGGCCGCTCGCCGTCGTCGTCGCCGGGCTCATGATCGGCAACCGTGGCGCCGCGACCGCCATGAGCGAGACCACGCACCGCCACCTCTTCGAGTTCTGGGAGGTGATCGACGAGCTGCTGAACGCCGTTCTCTTCCTGCTGATCGGCCTGGAGATACTGGTCATCGGCATTCACCCGGTCTTTCTCGGCCTCGCGGGCATTGCGATCCTGATCGTGCTCGCGGCGCGCTTCGTGTCGATCACCCTGCCGCTCGGAATTCCCGCGCTCCGGCGCGCATTTTCACGCGGGTCGGTGGCGGTCCTGACCTGGGGTGGCGTGCGCGGTGGGATTTCAGTGGCGCTTGCGCTCTCGGTGCCCTACGGGCCGTACCGCGAGCCCATCATCGTCGCCACCTACGCCGTCGTCATCTTCTCTGTGATCGTGCAGGGGCTGACCATCCGCGGCCTTGTCCGCCGCTTGCAGTTCGAGTGAGGGACCATGGACCGCCGCTACGAGGTTTTTGACGTATTCACCGAGCAGCCGCTCGCCGGGAATCCGCTTGCCGTCGTGCTCGACGCCGCGGACCTTGAGAGCGAGCTGATGCAAAGGATTGCGCGCGAATTCAATCTGTCGGAGACGGTGTTCGTGCTCCCCGCGCAGAACCCTGCTCATACGGCTGCGGTTCGCATCTTCACGCCGGCGCGCGAGCTTCCCTTCGCCGGGCATCCGACCGTCGGCACGGCCGTCTGCCTCGCAGCCGGGCGCTTCGGCGGTCCGGGCGAGCACGACGCGGTGATTGTCCTGGAAGAGACGGTCGGACCGGTGCGCTGCGGCGTGAAGATTTCCGATTCGGCAGGTTTTGCCGAGTTCGACTGCCCGAAGCTGCCGGAGCCGGTCGGCAAGGCGGCCCCCAAGGAGTTCATCGCCGCGGCGATCGATCTCGCGCCGACCGATATTGGCTTCGAAAACCACGTGCCGTGCGTCTGGTCGGCCGGCGTGCTCTATCACTATGTTCCAGTAAGGAACATGGAGGCATTGGCCCGCTCGCGGCCGAACCGCACGAGCTGGCAGCGCGCCTTCGGCAGTGACGGCGCCTTCCTTTATACGCGCGAGACCGAAGGCCACGACCACGCCTTCCGCGCCCGCATGTTCGCGCCCGAGCACGGCATCGACGAGGACCCGGCGACCGGATCGGCCGTCGCCGCCTTTCCGGGCGCCATCCATGACTTCGACGCCATGACCGACGGCGACCACGCGGCGATTATCGAGCAGGGCTTCGAGATGGGCCGCCCCTCGCTGATCCGCCTGGAAGTCACGGTCGCCGGCGGCAAGCTCACGAATGTCCGCATCGGCGGCAATGCCGTCCGCGTGGCGAGCGGGACGTTGCGCGTCTAGCGTGACGCAACTGCCGTCATCCTCGGCCGGAGCGAAGCGGAGAGCGGAGGACCCAGGGCGCAGCGGCTCCTGGGTTCTCGGGTCTCGCTGCGCTCGCCCGAGAATGACGGCCCGAAGGTCAAGACCGGTGGTCTGCGAAGCTCGAAGCCTCGCCGCTGCCGGGTTCCTTTCCGTTGCGAAAGGCGGCGGAAACCGGTAGAAGGGCCGCGCGAGTTCTTGAGGGCTCCGGCCGTGCGCTTTGCCGATTTGCCGTGCTGCGAGCTGACCGCGCTGAAAGCGCGGAGCCTGCCGCTCGCCCTCGCTCTCCTTCTTTGGCGCCCCTGAAGCGCCGGCAGCCCGGGCTCGGAAACGAGCCGCGCAGGGCGGGTCTTCAGGGGATGATAAAGAAAACCTGAGATGTGATACGCGGCCTGAAGCGCCGCCCGGTTCCAGAGGAAATCCACAGATGAGCGCAACCGAGAAAGCGCAGAGCGACGCCAACCGCGTCGTGATTTTCGACACCACGCTTCGCGACGGCGAGCAATGCCCCGGCGCGACGATGACCTTGGAAGAGAAGCTTGAGGTCGCCGATCTCCTCGACGAGATGGGCGTCGACATCATCGAGGCAGGATTCCCGATCGCCTCGCAGGGCGATTTCGAGGCGGTCGCCGAGATCGCGCGGCGTGTGAAGAAGGCGGTCGTCGCCGGATTGGCGCGCGCCATCTCCGCCGACATCGCGCGCGCCGGCGAGGCGGTGAAGCACGCCAAGAAACCGCGCATCCACACCTTCGTCTCCACCTCACCGATCCATCTCGCGCACCAGATGCGCAAGGGCGAGGACGAGGTGATCGAGATCATCCAGGCGACCGTGGCGCAGGCGCGCAACCTCGTCGACAACGTCGAGTGGTCGGCGATGGACGCGACGCGCACGCCGATCGACTATCTCTGCCGATGCGTCGATCAGGCGATCCGCGCCGGGGCGACGACGATCAATCTCCCTGACACGGTGGGTTACGCGACACCGGGGAGAGTATGGCGCGATGTTCCGACGGTGCGCGAGCGCGTGGCGAATCCGACAAGGCGGTGTTCTTCGTCCACTGCCATGACGATCTCGGCCTCGCGGTGGCGAACTCCATTGCCGGCGTGGAGGCGGGCGCCCGGCAGAACGAATGCACCATCCCGGGCTCGGAGAGCGCGCCGGCAATGCCGCGCTCGAAGAGGTGGTGATGGCGCTGAAGACGCGCGGTGACGTGCTGCCCTATACGACCGGCATCGACACGACGAAGCTGACGCGCGCCTCGCGCCTCGTCTCCGCCGTCACCTCATTCCCGGTCCAGTACAACAAGGCGATCGTCGGCCGGAACGCGTTGCGCATGAAAGCGGCATTCACCAGGACGGCATGCTGAAGAACACCAACACCTACGAGATCATGTCGCCGGAATCGGTTGGCGTGTCGAAGACGTCGCTGATCATGGGCAAGCATTCCGGGCGCGCCGCCTTCAAGTCGAAGTTGAAGGAGCTCGGCTATCAGCTCGGCGACAATGCCATCGAGGACGCCTTCAACCGCTTCAAGGCGCTCGCCGATCGCAAGAAGCACGTCTACGACGAGGACATCGAGGCGCTGGTCGACGAGGAGATCGCCTCCGCGCACGACCGCATCCGCCTTCTCTCCGCGACGATCATTGCCGGAACGATGGGACCGCAATGGGCCACCATCACCCTCGACATCGAAGGCGAGCACAAGACGATCCAGTCCACCGGCAACGGCCCCGTCGACGCCATTCTGACCGACACGATCGCGGCGCTGCAGGCTCAAGGCGGTGCCTATACCCTGGAAACCGTGACCCCTGCGGGAGAGCGCCGCTACACGCGCATCGAGTCGATCCGCGAGGTCGTGCCCTACGAGCCGAGCCTGGCCGGGCTCGTGCGGATCGGCGCCGATCCGGCCACGCGCATCATCTCGTTCACGGTCACCGAGGCGGGCTACTACCTCGACGCGAAGAACCAGCTGGACCTCGGATTCGCAGACCTCAAGTCGGACCTTCAGGCCGCCCGCGAAGGCGGCCCCGGCGGCACCATCTATGCCGCGCTCACGGCCATCCTGCGCGAGCGAGCCGTCGTGGCGGGCAAGGTCACGCTGCTGAACTGCGACAACCTCCGGCACAACGGCGAGCGCTTCCACGGCGGCCTGCTCCAGTTCATCGACCTCGCCGGCGACAAGGCCCTGCACGCCTGGGTCGAGTCGAACACGACCAGCCCCAACGCCATGGTCGACCGGATCACCCCGCGTCCCACGCCGGACGTGCGCGAGCGGGTGAAGCGGCCACCGGCCGCGACGACCCCGCCGCCGTCATGGCCGAAAGCTTCATCCAATGGGTCATCGAAGACGACTTCTCGCAACGGCCGGCCGGCATGGGAGCGGGTCGGCGTGCAGATGGTCGACTCCGTGGCGCCCTATGAAGAGGCCAAGATCCGCGTCCTCAATGCGACCCACAGTTGCATCGCCTGGGCCGGCACGCTGGTCGGGTATCGGTACATCCACGAGGGCACGCACGACGAGCGCATCCGTCGCTTTGCGCACGACTACGTCACCGACGACGTCATCCCCTGCCTGAGCCCGGCGCCCGATCGACCTGGCGAACTACCGCGACGTGGTGCTGGAGCGCTTTGGCAACCCCGCTATCCGCGACACCAATCAGCGTGTCGCGATGGACGGTTTCTCCAAGATCCCGGGCTTCATCGCGCCCACCATCCGCGAAAGGCTGGGGCGCGGCGAATCGATCGACAGCGTGGCGATGCTGCCCGCGTTCTTCCTGGCCTACCTGGGACGCTGGCACCGGGAACAGATCGACTACACCTACGAGGACCAGGCGATGGACCCGGCCGCGGCACATGCGATGTGCGAGTCGGACGATCCGGTCGGCGCATTCTGTGGCGACAAGCTGCTCTGGGGACCGCAAGCCGGCGACGAGCGCCTGGTCGCCGCGGTGCGTGCCGCCACGCGCCGTGTCGACGAATTCGTGGCGGGGCGCGCGCCATGAGATGCGGGCATCGCAGCGACGAATATCCACTGAACCATGCCTCGAGCGCCGCGGGAGATTTCGAACACCCCACGCATCGGGCCACGCCACCACGAGGATCCACTCATGAACGCTCGCCTCAACGATCGCCACGCCTTTCTCACCGGTGCGGGCGGCGGCATCGGCCTCGCGGTGACCCGGGCCTACCTGGCCGAAGGTGCGCGCTGCACGGTCGTCGACATCGCGCCCACGGCGTCCGCCGACGTGGCGGCGCTCGCCCGCGAGTACGAAGGCCGACTGGCCTACGTCAACGCCGACATCACCGACATGGCGCAGATCGATGCGGCCATTGCGCGCGCGCATGAGCACTTCGGCGCCATCGACATCCTCTTCAACAATGCCGCCGTGTTCGACCTTGCGCCGCTGCTAGAGAGCGACGAGGCGATGTACGACCGCCTCTTCGCGGTGAACGTGAAAGGCATGTTCTTCGTCATGCAGAAGGTGCTGGCGCAGATGGTGGCGCAGGGCGAACGCATGCATGGACGAGGGGCGGTCGTGAATCTCGCCTCGCAGGCCGGGCGGCGCGGAGAGGCCCTGGTATCGCACTATTGCGCCACGAAGGCTGCCGTCATCAGCTACACGCAATCGGCGGCGCTTGCGATGGCGCCGCAGCGCATTCGCGTGAACGCGATCGCGCCGGGCGTGATCGACACGCCGATGTGGAGCCAGGTCGACGCCCTGTTCGCACGCTACGAGGGGCTGCAGCCAGGGGAGAAGAAGATCGCCGTGGGTCGCGCCGTGCCGCTCGGCTACATGGGCAGGCCGCAGGACATTGCCGGTGCGGCGGTATTCCTTGCGAGCGACGATGCTTCGTACATCACCGCACAGACGCTGAACGTGGATGGCGGTAATGTGATGAGCTGAGTCCACCCGCAGCCCATGTCTTCGCGACATCGTTCCCCCGCACCGCGGCTGCCGCGCCAGCGCCAGCCGGAGCTCGAGCACGATTTCGCGCGCAGCCCCGCACTCGGCTATGAATCCCCCGAGGAGGCGGGCTTCATCCGCTGCCTGGACCACGGCTTTCCCACGCCGCTCGCCCGCTGGCACTACCACGACGAATTCGAGCTGCACCTGATCGTCGCGACCTCGGGCAAGGCCTTCGTCGGCGACTGGATCGGACCGTTCCAGCCGGGGCATCTCGTGCTCACCGGGCCGCGCCTTCCGCACAACTGGATCTCGCTGGACCTGCCCGAGGGCGGCGTACCCCTGCGCGACCGCGTCATTCAGTTCCAGCACAAGCCGCTGGACCAGGCCTGCGAATGGATTCAGGAACTGGCCGAAGTCAGGCCCATGCTCGAGCGCGCACGCCACGGCATCGAGTTCTTCGGTCTGTCCGAGCGCGCCGATGCGCATTTCGCCCGCGTGCGAGGCGCGCGGGGGCTGGAGCGCCTTTCCGCTTTCCTGGCCTTCCTGGGCGACCTCGCCCGCTGCACCGACTACCGGTTGCTCTCCAACGTGCAATTGCAAAGCTTCGACGATGATGCGTCACTGCAGCAGATCGACGCCATCGTCAACCGCATCACCGAACACGTCGGGGAACCCTTCGCGCTCGCCGACCTGGCCGCCCAGCTCGGAATGACCGAGAGCCGCTTCTCGCGCTTCTTCCGGCGCGCCACCGGCAACACCTTCGTGGATTTCGTCAACCGCGTGCGCATCAGCCGCGCATGCCAGTTGCTGATGGATTCCGATCGCTACATCACCGACATCTGCTACGAAGTCGGCTTCAACAATGTGGCCAACTTCAACCGGCGATTCCTCGAGATCAAGGGCATGACCCCGAGCGAATTCCGCAGACAGGCCGACAGTCGTTTCGGCGGAGCCTGACCATGTACCTCGGCATCGACCTCGGCACGTCCGAGGTGAAGCTCCTCTTGCTGGCGGACACTCACCGCATCGTGGCGGTCGAGGGTTCGCCGTTGTCGATATTGCGCCCACGTCCGTTGTGGAGCGAGCAGCACCCGCGGGACTGGTGGGCCGCGCTCGATGCGGCCATGGTGCGACTGCGCCAGCGAGAGCCGCAGGCGCTGGCGGCGGTCCGTGCCATCGGCCTGTCGGGTCAGATGCATGGCGCCGTGCTGGTGAACACGGCAGGCGAGGTGCTGCGGCCCGCGATCCTCTGGAACGACGGCCGCAGCACGGCCGAATGCGCCATGCTCGAGGCCAACGCGCCGGGTCTGCATGACATCGCGGGGAACCTCGCCATGCCGGGCTTCACGGCGCCAAAGCTGCTGTGGGTGAAGACCCACGAGCCGCAGGTGTTCGAGCGCATCGACTGCGTGCTGCTGCCCAAGGACTGGCTGCGGCTGAAGCTCACGGACGAACGCTTCACCGATTGCTCGGACGCCTCGGGGACCTTGTGGCTGGACGTGGGCCAGCGCCACTGGTCGCCGCCGTTGCTCGCCGCGTGCGGGTTGTCGACATCGAACATGCCGGCTCTCGTCGAAGGCAACGAGCGCGCCGGCACCTTGCGCGACGACATGGCGCGGCGATGGGGCCTGCTCCCAGGCATTCCGGTGGCCGGTGGCGGCGGCGACAACGCGGCCAGCGCGGTCGGCATCGGTGCCGTGGCGCCGGGCCGGGGCTTCGTGTCGCTCGGCACGTCGGGCGTCATCTTCGTCAGCGCGGATCGCTTCGTGCCGGACCCTGGCACCGCCGTTCACGCCTTCTGCCACGCCCTGCCTGGCCGCTGGCACCAGATGTCCGTGATGCTGTCGGCAGCCAGCGCCGTGCGATGGGCCATGCGCCTGACCGGGCAGGACAGCGAATCGTCGCTGATGGGTCTTGCCGAGGCGCTCTCGCCAGGGCAGCGCGCGCGCGTGCCGATCTTCCTGCCCTATCTCAGCGGTGAGCGCACGCCGCATAACGATGCGAGCGCGCAGGGCGTCTTGTTCGGCCTGTCCCACGAGCACGGACCGGCCGAGATCGCGCAGGCCGTGGTCGAGGGTGTGAGCTTCGGCCTGCTCGACGGCTTTGACAGCCTCGACGAGGACTTGCGCGACACGGTGCGCGAACTGACGGTGGTGGGTGGCGGTGCGCGCAGTTCGTATTGGGCGCGCCTGCTGGCCACGGTGCTGAACCGACCCCTGGAATTGCGTGAAGGCTCGGAGACCGGCGCCGCCCTGGGTGCCGCACGCCTGGCATGGATGGCCGACGGGGCCGGCGAAGCCGACGTGTGCCGCCAGGGACTTTTGCGCCGCCGGTTCGAACCGGACATCGCGCAGCGGGATGCGCTGCTGGAACGCCATCGGCGTTTTCGCGAGCTCTACCCTGCCCTGCGGGGCCATTGGCAGACGGCCGAGGCGAAGGCGGCCGGTTGAGCCGGCGACGGGCGCCGGCTTTCACGCCGGGCAGCGGCGCGCCGGCTGTCCACGGCCGGTCCGTGGCCGCGCGATTTGCGCTAAGGTGCCGCCCATGCAAGACGACATCGCCAGCCTGCGCCGCATCCTCAAGACCTATCGAACGATCGCCGTGGTCGGCTTGTCCGCCGACTGGAATCGCCCGAGCAATTTCGCGGCCAAGTACATGCAGCAGCACGGCTACCGCGTCATTCCGGTCAATCCGCGCTATCCAACGGTTCTCGGTGAACGCAGCTATGCGCGGCTGGAGGACATCCCCGAGCCGGTAGACATCGTGGACGTGTTCAGGCGCACGCAGGATGCACTGCCCGTGGCACGTTCCGCCCTGGCCATCGGCGCCAAATGCCTGTGGCAGCAGATCGGCGTGGTGAACGATGAAGCCGATCGGCTGGCACTCGAAGCCGGCATGGATTCTGTGATGAACCGATGCGTGAAGATCGAGCACGCGCGCCTGTTCGGGGGCCTGCACTGGGCGGGTGTGAACACCGGGGTGATCTCCGCGAGGAAGATGTCATGAGCGACCGGCAGTTCAAGCCCGAGACGCTCGCGATCCACGCGGGCCAGATTCCCGACGCGGCCACCGGCGCGCGCGCGCTGCCCATCTACCAGACCACGAGCTTCGTGTTCGACAGCGCCGACCACGCCGCCAGCCTGTTCAACCTGCAGACCTTCGGCAATGTGTACTCGCGACTGTCGAACCCGACGGTGGCAGCCCTGGAAGAACGCGTGGCCGCGCTCGAAGGAGGCCGTGCCGCCATCGCGTCGGCCAGCGGCATGGCCGCCGAGGCCATGGCGCTGATGACCATCCTGCAATCCGGCGATCACGTCGTGTGCGCCGGCGCGCTCTACGGCGGCACGGTCACGATGCTGGCCGTGAACCTCGCCAAGTACGGCATCGCCACGACCTTCGTGGACGCCACGAAGCCCGAGGCCTTCGCCGAGGCGATGCGGCCGGCCACGCGCGCCGTGTTCGCCGAGACGCTGGGCAACCCGAGCCTGGGCGTGCTCGACATTCGCGCGGTGGCCGACGTGGCGCATGCCCATGGCGTTCCGCTCATCGTGGACAACACGGTGCCCAGCCCCTTCCTGTGCAACCCCATCGCGCTCGGCGCCGACATCGTCGTGCATTCGGCCACCAAGTACCTCGGGGGTCACGGCACGACGCTTGGCGGCGTGGTCGTGGAGAGCGGAGCGTTTCCGTGGGACAACGGCAAGTTCCCGGGCATGACCGAGCCATCGCCGGGCTACCACGGCGTGATCTTCCACGAGACCTTCGGCGATTTCGGGTTCACCATGCGTGCGCGCATGGAGACGCTTCGCGTGTATGGCGCGGCGCTGTCGCCGACCAGCGCATGGCAGATCCTGCAGGGCATCGAGACCCTGCCGCTGCGAATGGAACGCCACTGCGCCAATGCGCTGAAGGTGGCTGAATTCCTGCAGGCTCACCCGCGCGTGAGCTGGGTCAACTACCCGGGCCTGCCCGATCACCCGCAACACGAACTGATGAAGCGGCAGATGCGCGGCGCATCCGGCCTGCTCGCGTTCGGCGTGAAGGGCGGCCTCGAGGCCGGCGTGAGATTCATCGAAGCGGCACGCTTCATGAGCCACCTCGCGAACATCGGCGACACGCGCACCTTGATCATCCATCCGGCCTCGACCACGCACCGCCAGCTCGACGAATCGCAGCAGATCGCGGCCGGCGTCCTGCCTGACATGGTGCGCCTGTCCGTGGGCATCGAACACATCGACGACATCCTCTGGGACATCGACCAGGCGCTGTCCAAGGCGGACGGCTGAACACCCGGACGGCCGCGACGTCGCCTCGCCATCGCGGCGCGTGCAGGTCAAGCGCCCTCATGCACGCGCGGCGGCAGCTTCGCTCCGCAGTCGCTGCAAAAGCGCGCGCGGGGGGTGCGCAGCCCATCGAGGCGCGGCAGTGCGCGGGGCACGGCCGCGCGCCTGTCGTCGCGGGGCGCGACAGCTGCCGCGCGACACTTGTCGCGGTCTCGCATCGCCGGTTGCAAAGCCGTGATCCGACCGCTGTGCGCCGTCTTCTTGCCTCCTCGGGCGCAAGTGTGTCGATCCACGGTGCCCTCTTGGCCCTGGCATGACCCATGCAACTTCTGCACGTCGCCTGGCGCGAATCCGTGCGCTCTTGCCGCACGCGCGCGAAGGGACGACGACACCGACCGAGGAGATATCGCCATGGACGCTAGTGCCGAGCGCAAGCTCTGGATGTACGAGAAGATGATCGAGATCCGCGAGTACGAGGAGACCATGGCCCGGGTCTACCTCGAGGGCAAGCTTCCGCCGGCCATCCAGAAAGGGCTGGCCTTCGACATCGGCAGCGGACCGGTGCCCGGCGAGATGCACCTGGCCGCCGGCCAGGAGCCCGTGGCCGTGGGCGTGTGCGCGCATCTTCGCGACGAGGACTCCGTCGTGGGCACGCACCGGCCTCACCACTTCGCCATCGCCAAGGGCGTGCCGCTCAAGCCGATGACGGCCGAGATGTTCGGCAAGGACACAGGGCTCGGCCGCGGCAAGGGCGGCCACATGCACCTGTTCGACCCGACCCACAAGTTCAGCTGCAGCGGCATCATCGGTGCGAGCCTGCCGCCGGCCTGTGGCGCGGCGTTGGCCGCGAAGAAGCGCGGCCGCGACTGGGTGGCGGTGGCCTTCTTCGGTGAAGGCGCCAGCAACCAGGGTTCGTTCCACGAGTCGCTGAATCTTGCGTCGCTGTGGCGTCTGCCGGTGGTCTTCGTGTGCGAGGACAACAAGTATGCGATCTCGGTGGAGAAGACCGAGTCGACGTCGGTGGCGTGGAACGCCGACCGAGCCGCCGCGTACGGCATGCCCGGGGTGCGCGTCGCCGAGAACGACGCCATGGCCGTCTTCGAGGCGGCCGGCGAGGCGGTGGCGCGCGCTCGCCGCGGCGAAGGCCCGACCTTGCTCGAGGTGAAGACCGACCGCTACCTCGGGCATTTCCAGGGCGATCCCGAGACCTACCGCCCCAAGGGCGAGGTCGAGGCGTTGCGCCAGCACGACCCGATCCCGCGCCTGGGCGCGCACCTGCGAAAGCTCGGCCTGCTCGACGACGCGGCCGACAGCGCGTTGCGCTCGCGCGTGAGTGCGCGCGTGGCCGAGGCCTACGAGTACGGCCGCACGAGCCCCTATCCGAAGCCCGAGGACGCGCTGCTGCACGTCTTCCACTGAACCGACGCGGAGGACGCCATGAGCAATTCACGCAAGCTGACGATGGCTGCGGCCATCTCCGAAGCCATCGCGCAGGAGATCGAGCGCGATCCCGACGTGTTCGTGATGGGCGAGGACGTGGGCAAGTACGGCGGCATCTTCGGTGCCACCGGCGGCCTGCTCGCCAAGTACGGCAAGGAACGCGTCATCGACACGCCGATCTCCGAGACGGCGTTCATCGGCACGGCGATCGGCGCCGCCGCCGAGGGCATGCGCCCGATCGCCGAACTGATGTTCGTCGACTTCTTCGGCGTTTGCATGGACATGATCTACAACCACCTGGCGAAGAACACCTACATGTCCGGCGGAAACGTGCGGCTTCCGGTGGTGTTGATGACCGCCATCGGCGGCGGCTACAACGACGCGGCCCAACATTCGCAATGCCTGTACTCCACCTTCGCGCACATGCCCGGCCTGAAGGTGGTCGTGCCCTCCAACGCCTACGACGCCAAGGGCCTCATGACGCAGGCGATCCGGGAAGACAACCCCGTGATGTTCATGTTCCACAAGGGCATCATGGGGCTGCCGTGGATGGCCTACTTCGAGGGCAGCACGACCGAGGTGCCCGAAGCTGCGTACACCGTGCCCTTCGGCCAGGCGAAGGTCGTGCGCGAAGGGCGCGACCTGACCATCGTCACCCTCAGCCAGATGGTCCACAAGTCATTGCAGGCCGCGCACGAACTCGGCGATTCCGGCATCCAGGCGGAAGTGCTGGACCTTCGCACGCTGGTGCCGCTGGATCGCGCGGCAGTGCTGGCCTCGGTGCGCAAGACGGGGCGGCTGCTGGTGGCGGACGAAGACTACCTGAGCTTCGGCCTGTCCGGCGAACTCGCCGCCCTGATCGCCGAGAACCTGGACTCGGTCGCGCTGAAGGCACCGGTCAAGCGCCTGGCCGTGCCGGACGTGCCGATCCCGTACAGCCGCCCGCTCGAGCGTTTCGCGATCCCGCAGGTCGACGCCATCGTGCGGGCCGCGCGCGGCCTGATGGAAGCGCGCCGTCCTGCCGGAGCGGCCGCGTGACGGAGGTCGTGCTCGACCCCACGGCCTGGAAGGACGTCGAGCCGGGCACCGAGGCGCTCGTCGAGCGATGGCTCGTGCAGGAGGGCGACCGGGTCCGTGCCGGGCAGACGGTCGCCGTCGTCGTGCTGGTCAAGGCCAGCATCGACGTCCCGGCGCCGATCGACGGCACGATCGATCGCATCCTCGTCCCGCAGGATGACACCTTCGGCCCCGGACGGCCGCTGGCGCAACTGTCGCCCGGCTGAAGCAGCGGCGCGCCGGCCTTCGGTGGGCGCCGGCTCGCTCAGAGCGGAGGCAGCGGCTCAGGCGGGCTGACCATCAATCCGTGGCGCGCCGCCCAGTCCAGAGCCGCTTCGACAGCGACGGTGCGCGGGCCGCTCCAATCGAGATCGAGGCGCCACTCGCTGCGCTCGTCGATCTCGATCTCCCGTTCGCCATCGAGCGCGACCGTCCCGCGCAACGCAGGCAACCGCATCGTGTCGCCCATCGGCCATCGCTCGACAGTCGACACGTTCACCGGTTCGACGAGGCCCGGCATCACCGCCGCCTGCACGGTGCGCCCCGCGCCGATGCGGATGTGCACGCCCGCGGCCTCGTCACGCGACACCGGCAGCGTCAGGCCCGCAATCGACGACAGGCCGATCGCCGTCGGCTCGGCGAAGGCCACATAGAGTTCGCTCAGGTCGCCACCACGCCACACGGCCCGGGCGCCAATGCTGGACTGCCGCGTCACGCAGACATCCACGAGTGCAATCTCCTCGCGGCCCTGCCCGCTCAGGCGCAACCTCTTGTTGGCTCGCAGGCCCACATGCGCCGGCACGCGGCCGAGCGCCACCAGCCCCGCGGCCAGTCCGATCGACGTGGCTTCGCGCCATTCGGGAAACGCGTTGTTCGTCCCTGTGGATACCGCGGCCAGGGGCACCTCTCCGCAGGTCGTGGCGACGGCGCGGTGGGTGCCGTCGCCGCCGAACACGGCAATCAGCGCGAGTCCCGCCGCACGCATGCGCGCAGCGGCCTCCATGCTGTCGGTCGCACTGTCGCGCACGGGCATGTCGAGCATTCGAATGCGGGGCATGGACAGCCCGCGCCGCTCCCGCGCGAGCTCGGCCGACTCGCGCACGTGCGCGGCGAGGCCGGCCGTATCGGGCATCATCCAAGCCTCTCGCACCCCTGTGCTGCCCATTGCGCACAGCAGGCGCAGCACCCCATGGACCTTCTCGGACGTCGGGTAGACCGACGCCCATGCCAGCAGCCGGCGCAGGTCGCGGCCGGACGCAGGGTTGGCGATCACGCCGACGGCTGCAGGCGAATCGGCAGGCATGAGGTGAGATCCCGGGACGGCTTGTTCGGCATCAAGCGAGCAACATCGATGCCATCCCATCGGCCAACGCTGCGAGTAGGATCGGCCAACGGCGCGACAGACGCCGCCTTCACTGGAGACATGCCGATGACGACGCCTCAGTCCGCTTCGCTCGTCGACGCATCCGCGCGACACGCCGTCGCTCCCTGGTTCGACGGGGTCGACACGCTCATCGCGCGATCGCACCGGCGCTCGCTCGACCTGTACCGCCTCGATCCTGCCGGCGGCAGCCCGCGCGTCGTGCCGGCCGCGGCTCTGCGCGAGCGCCGCGAGCCTCTGGAACCGTTGCTGGCCGTGGCACGCAGCGGCATGGAATCCCTGTTTCTCCAGATCCGCGACCTCGGCTATGTCGTCCTGCTGACCGATCCGGATGGCGTGGCTGTGGAATTCATCCACAACCCTGCGATCGCCCGGGAAGCACGCCGCGCCGGGCTCGGGCCCGGCGGCTGCTGGACCGAGAAGCACGAGGGCACCTGCGCGGTGGGCATGGCTCTGGTCGACCGGCTGTCCATCACGGTTCACCATGGCGAACATTTCCAGGCACACAACGCTCGCCTGACTTGCAGCGCTTCGCCGATCCTCGCCGCCGACGGCAGGCTGCTGGCCGTCCTCGACGCGACCGCACTGCATTCGCCGGACGACCGCCGCAGCCAGCACCTGGCCCTGAAGCTGGTGCATGCGACCGCCCGCATGATCGAGAACGCCGACTTCCTTCGCTGCTTCGAGCGCCACCTGGTACTGCGGACCAGCACCCGGCGGGAGTTTCTCGAGGTGGCCACCGAAGGGCTGGTGGCGCTGGACGCCGGCGGCCACGTGGTCGCGGCGAACCAGTGCTTCGTCCAGGACATGGGCCTCGACACGGCAACGCTGCGAGGCAGGCCGGTCGAAGAGGTCTTCGGCGTCTCTTACGCAGCGCTCCTCGCTTTGGCCGGCAAGGCCTCGAGCGAGCCTGTCAAGCTGCGCCTGCAGCATTCGGGGAGCCAGTGCTTCGCGCTCGCGCGCAGCGCGCGGCGCCCGATGGCGGCCTTGCGCCAACGGGCGGTCGGTGCGCAGGCGCCGAGCCACGGCGGGCACTCTGCCCTGCTGGCCCTGGCCGGCCTCGATCCCGCCATGCAGGCGAACGTGGCCCGCGCACACCGCCTCATCGACAAGGGCATCGCGGTGTTGCTCCAGGGGGAATCGGGCACCGGCAAGGAGGCCTTCGCCAAGGCGATGCACGCGGCGAGCAGCCGCGCCGCCGCGCCCTTCGTGGCACTGAACTGTGCGGCGATTCCCGAGACGCTGATCGAAAGCGAGCTCTTCGGCCACCGTGAGGGTGCTTTCACCGGCGCCCGTACCCGGGGCGCCCGCGGAAAGATCGAACAGGCACACGGCGGCACACTCTTCCTCGACGAGATCGGCGACATGCCGCCCGAACTGCAGACGCGCCTGCTGCGCGTCCTTGCCGAGCGCGAGGTCACGCCCCTGGGTGCCGAACACGCTGTCGCGGTGGACCTCCAGGTCATCTGCGCCACGCATCGCGACCTCGGCTCGATGGTCCAGGCGGGGGCGTTCCGGCTCGACCTGTTCTACCGCCTCAACGGATTCGCACTGACTCTGCCGCCCCTGCGCGAGCGCGCCGACCTGCCGACCCTCATCGATGCGGTCCTCGCCGACGAGGCGGCGTCGATCGGCGGCGCGCCGCCGCGGCTGTCACCGCAGGCGCGCACGCTGCTGCTGCGGCATCGCTGGCCCGGCAACATCCGCGAGCTGAAGAACTGCCTGCGCGCCGCGCTGGCGCTTTGCGACGGCGACTGCATCGAGGTGGAGCATCTCGGCGTCTTGCCGTCCGTGACGACGCAGCAGGTGATGCCTCCGCGCCGCCTGTCGTCCACCGGATGGGATGTGGCCGCGGAAGACTTCGTGCCCGCCGACAGGTCGAGCGCCGCGCACATGCTGCGCAAGATCCTGCACGACCATGGCTGGAACATCACCGACACGGCCCGCAGCCTGGGCGTCAGCCGCTCGACGGTCTATCGGCGCATGAGCCGCCTGCGCATCGTCGAGCCGAACCGCACCTCCTGAGGACGGCAAGCGTCCGTCTGGGGTGCATCGCAGCATCCCCCCTTTGGAGGGACTCACACTTCGTGATGATGCGCCGAAGCCGTCCAGCGACCAGACTTCACAGGGTTGCTGGACTGGAGATCAGAGATGCACTTCAATGAACGTGACGAAGGGGACTACCGGATCTACGCCGGTGCGCTGGAATCCCTGCAGGGCGACGGCTACATCGCCGCCGTGATCGTCAACCGCGTGCGCAATGACGACCGCGTTCCCCGGGAAGCCTTCCGCGACGACAAGCTCGCCTGCGGCCACCGCTGGGAGTCGCCCGAGGAAGCGCTCTCGTACGCCATCGGCGCGGGGCGCAAATTCCTGCGGCGCGAGCAGCGCGGGCCGGCCTGCTGATCGGTCTGTCCCCGAGACCGGCCGGCCGGGCCGGCCGGCTGCCCGACGCGTGCTGCGCGGCGGCTTGAACCGTACGGGCACGCCGCGCAACTCACGGGCAACGATATGCGCCGCCATGGCTGCAGTCCGTTGTCCGCCGGATCTCGGATCCACGGCGGCGCCGCCCTCCAGGAGATCGACATGAGCCCGTCCTCGCTCGTCCACATGCCAGCCCCGACGCAGTCTGGGCACACCCATCATGGTGTGGCGGCGCGGTGCGCCGCCGAGCGCGAGGAGCGCAGATGGGCCACCCTCTCCTGCCTCATGATGCTGGCCTTGGGCATGCTCCTGATCGTGGTCGCGCACTGACCTGGAGTTGCGGGCACCGAGAGCACCGGCCGTCCAGGCGACCGGCGGCACCTCTACCTGAACGCCTCGGCGCGCTTGAGCAGTTCCTCGATCCCCGCTTCGTTCGGATTCGAGGGCTTGCCCGGGTGGATCACCGACACCTGGCAGCTCTCCGCGGCCTCGACCAATTGCGCGTAGGTGCCTGCCTTCAGGTCCGCGATGTAAGCCTGGCGATTGGCGTCGTAGGCGAACATCTTCGGGTTGATCTGCGTGCATTCGTTGCACGTGGAGCAACGCGGGGTCTCGATGTACGCGTCGTCACGCGAGCGCTCCGCCTCGGCAGGCAGCTCCACCATCGGTGGCACGGCAAGGGCCGACTCCGTGTCGCTGGCCGGTCCTGGCTGCGCCGCCGCTGACGGCGTCGGGGCCGTTGCGGGCACCGCCGCATGGTCGGCCTCCCAGGCAGAACGTTCCTTCTCCAGTTGCCGCCGCGCGTGCGAGTTGTGCACCCCGCCCAGCTCCTGCAGGCTGTGCCACATCTCGCGCACGCGACGGGCCTCCCGCATCAGCCTTTCATCGACCACGACGGTGTGCAGGCGGCTCTCCTCGTCGATCATGCGCACGCTCGGCACGCGCTCGGGCAGCCCACGACGCTCGCCGAGCAGCAGTTCGCCGACGGCGCCGAGCCCCTCCTCATGCAGCACACCCGGCAACCGGGCGGCATGCTCGGCGAAGCGCGGATCGCCCGCCATGAAATCGGCAAATGTGTACGAGACGTCCTCGCTCATCCGCTGATGCCGGGCATCCTCGAATTCGAAGCGATGGACCGGCCAGTCGGCCTCGGATTGCGCATTCCACTCGAGGCTGAAGCGCGACGCCCAGTCGGATCCGCCGGACGGGTCGTAGACGAAGGCGGGAAAGGCCCGCGACTCCATGGCCGCCGCCGCGGTGAGATACGGCGCCTGGGCCGACGGCCCGCCCTTCGCGCCGGTGAAGATGCAGAACAGCGCAGGACCGGCGAATTGCATGCCGTCGGCCAGCCGCTGGCCGCAGCGCACGAGGTTCGATGCAGGCGACTGCAGCACATACACCTGGTTCAAGCCGGTGGCCATGTGGGCGATCTGGCGAGCGCGCAGCCCTGGGCCGAATGCCCCCGGTCCTCCCCTGGAGGCATCGAACAGGTCGTCGATGCGGTAGAGCAGCTTGATCGGCAGGTCGCTGGCAAGGATCTCCATCAGGCATGCCTGCTCGGACGCATCCAGTGCGCCTGCGTCCAGACAGACAAAGTAGTCCGGGAAGCGGCTGAGCTCCTCGGGATCCAGGCCGTTCGCGCCGTAGGCCTCGAAGAGCGCGTCGTGCCGCTGGGGCTGGTAGCGGCCCTCGATCTCCATTTGCGCCATCTCGATCGCGCTCGACAAGGCGACCAGGCGCGGCAGGCGCTCGCGCCACGCGGCCAGGGCGGCCGTGCAGGTATCGAACCGGTAGCCGTAGGCCTCGTGTCCCGCCGTGCGGGCCGACTCGCGATCGGGCAACGCCACGAAGGGCTGCGAGTCGAGCACACCCAGCAGGCGCCGGATGCGCTCGCGTCGCGCCTCGGGCATGGGCTCGTGCGGCACAGCGCGCGACAGCAGCCTGGACATCGCCTCGAAATCGAACATCTCGCTGTGCCCGTCACCCACCGAGGCAGCAAGCCGCACCGGACTGCGCCCGGCGTCCGAGCGCTCGAAGTCGGCGCGCAGGATGTCGGACAACTGCTGGATCAGACGCACGAGACGGTCGCGCAATGATGCTTCCTTGCGCTGCTGCGCCTGCTGCCAGGCGTGGTCCAGCAGGTGCTGCGGCAACGCGGGCTCGCAGTCGAGCAACGGGCCATCGACCTTCATCGCCGCCCATGCCTTGCGCGCGCTCGCGGCGAAGCCGGCATCGCGCCCTGGCGCAAGCCGCTGCACGGCCGCGCGCCACATGTCGCCAAGCGTTCCCTGCACGCCTTCGCCGAGCATCACCCGAATTTCCTTCTCCACCCGCAGGACCTGACGCCGCGTCCGCTCGGCATCGGGCCCGACCGCCGTGTCGGCCAGCGCCTTGTCGACGAGGGCGCACAGCGACGTGGCCACGCCGCTCGCGACAAGCACCAGCGGAAAATCGTGCCGGAGGGCCGCGAGGTCGCCGTATCCTGCCTGCAGCGCCGGCTTCAGGCCGGCGACCGGTGCCAATCCCTGGGCTCGGCGCCCCGTGAGATAGAAGGCGATGCGGTCCTGGTGCGTGGCGTGGGTGTCCATCATGCAGTCTCCCGTACAGCCGCGCCGGCAGTGCTCGCCGCGGGCTCGCTGCCCGCCGGCCAGACGGTGTACTTGTCGAGCTGCGCCTCCAGCCCGTGCTTGACGAGGGCCGGCGTGTGCAGCAGGTTGCTGCGCTTGAGATCCTCGTAGCAGGGAACTTCCGGGTCGTGGTACAGGATGCCCACCGGAATGGGGTCCGTGCCCGAGGCGATGCGCCGTGCGGCGTCGAGATCGCGCGGATCGTGCTCGCGCTGGTTTCGATACACGCGGGCGAGTCCGCTGCTGATCTTCAGTCCGCGCTCATGCTGCAGCACCTGCACGCGGTTCGGGTCGTGCAGCCACGGGTCGTGCAGCTTGGGCATCCATTCGGGGCAGCGCTGCACGATGCGCACGAAGGAAAGGCCTCGATGGTGGTATGCCGCCTGCACGATGTCGTAGAGCAGTTCGGGAATCCAGTCGACGGCCTGCGCGACGAATGACACGTTCTGCACACCCAGCGTGACGGTGAGCGGGTTCAGCGCCTGCAGCACGCTGCCGCGCGGCGACGTGTTGCTCTGCGTTCCCAGCGGCGACGTGGGCGAGGCCTGCTTCTTCGTCAGGCCGTAGATCTGGTTGTCGTGCAGGAACACCGTGAGGTTCATGTTGTAGCGAAGCGCGTGGATCCAGTGCGCCGCGCCGATGCTGCAGCAGTCGCCGTCGCCCGTATTGACGAACACGTCGAGATCCGGGCGCGACATCTTCACCCCTTCGGCGACCGGCAGCGCGCGGCCGTGGATGCCGTGGAAGCCGTAGGTCTTCATGTAGTGCGGGAAGCGGCTCGAGCAGCCGATGCCGGAGACGAAGACCGTCTTTTCCGGCCGCAGGCCTTCGTCGCGGCACAGGCGCTGCACCGCCGTCAGGATGGCGTTGTCGCCGCAGCCGGTGCACCAGCGCGGCACGCCGCTCTGGTAGTCCTCCAGCTCGAAGTGCTCGTCGCACGTCTGGAGCAGGCATTCGGTGGCGCTCAACTCGGTGGCGTTCATCATGTTCATGGCGGGCACACTTTCCGGGACATTCGTTTCTGGACGCTCATTGCAGGCCAGCGAGCCGCGCGGCGAGCACGCGCTTGAGCGTGCCGGGCTTGATGGGCTGGCCGCGCACCTCGCTCCAGCAATCGATGTCGACGAGGTACCGCGAGCGCAGCAGCGTGGCCAGGGCCGAGTAGCGGCGGTTGTCCTCGTCGATCAGCGCATCGTCGGGACGGTCACTCCAGTTCCCCTCGACGGTCATCACGCTTCGGAAGCGCTGCATCGCCTGCTTGATGCCGCCTTGCAGCGGCTGCAGGAACTGCAGGTGCATCGACGACACTTTCCGGCCCTCGCTGCGCAAGTCGAGCACGGCCTCCTCGATGGCGCCGCGCGTGCTGCCCCAGCCGATGACCAGCAGGTCACCCTCGTCGCCGCCGAACACCGGCGGCGGCTTCAGGGTCGTCTGCAGCGCGGCCAGCTTCAGGCTGCGCGCCCGAATGCTCTCCTCGTTGATCTGCGGGTCGTACGCCACATGGCTGTCCCGGTCATGCGCCAGGCCGGTGAGCGTGTGCATTCCGCCGGGCTGCCCCGGAACGAAGCGCGGCGACAAACCGCTGGCCGGATCCCAGTCGTACGGTCGCGCACCTTCGGGCACCGGACTCTGGTCGATCGGCGGCGCGAGCCAGGACTCGCTGAACTGCGGGCGCATGAACGGTTGCTGCGATGTCGCCAGCGCACTGTCGGTCAGCACCACGACCACCATGCGGAACGTCTCGGCAAGCCGCCTGGCGGTGATCATCGCGTAGAAGCATTCCTCGATCGTGCTCGGCGCCATCACGACCTTGGGCGCGTCGCCATGGCTGCCGAAGATGGCTGCCATCGCATCGCCCTGCTCCGCCTTGGTCGGCTGGCCGGTGCTCGGCCCGCCGCGCTGCACGTTCACCACCACCAGCGGTATCTCGCCCATCACCGCCAGCCCGATCACCTCCTGCTTCAGCGAGTAGCCGGGCCCCGAGGTGATCGTCACCGCGCACTTGCCCGCGTACGATGCGCCCACGGCGAACGCGCAGGCGGCAATTTCGTCCTCGGCCTGGTGGACCAGCCCGCCGACCTTCTCGAACACGTCGCTGAGATAGTGCGACGCCGAGGTCGCCGGCGTGATCGGGTACATGGCGCAGATTTCCATGCCCGAGGCCATCACGCCGAGCGCCAGCGCGGTGTTGCCGTTCATGACGATGCGCGGTTCGGTGGCTCGCGCAGCCGGAATTCGATAGGCGAAGTCCAGGTTCGCCGCCGCCCAGGCATGCCCTGCGCCGAGCAGCATCACGTTGGTGCGCACGACCGACTCGTCCTTCTTGCCGAAAGTCAGGGCAATCTGCTCGCGTGCAATGTCCAGGTCCAGCGAGTACAGATGGCACAACATGCCCAGCGCGAACATGTTCTTGCCGCGTCGCGCGTCGGACACGAGCGCCTTGCACTCCTGCTCCATGGGAATCTCGATCACGCGGTAGCCGGCCGCCACGAGCTTCTCGTAGGCATCGACATACGACGCGGCGATCTGCGCGTCGGAGTTCTCGCGCCACATGTTCTCGAGCAGGATGGTGCAGTTGGGCTTGAGCTCCTTGGCGCGCACGCGTCCGAGCAGCACCTGTTCGTTGAAGGCCACCACCAGATCCGTCTCGTCACCCCCGTTGGTCACCGGCCCCGCGCCGATGCGGATGCGGTTGCCGCTGGCGCCCGCCACGCTGCGTGCGGGCGGGCGGATTTCGGCCGGGATGATCTCGGTGGTCCACACGCCGTTGCCCATGCGCGCCGCGATGCCGCCGAGCGACTGCCCGCAACGCTGTGCGCCTTCACCGGAGTCGCTGATGATCTCGATGATGTGCTCGCGCAACGCGATCGGCGTCCGGCCTGAATCGACGGTGCGCTCGTTGGCGGCCGCCTTCGCGGCGATGGTCGGGCTGACGACGGTGTCCATGGCGTTCTCGAGGGCGTGTTGGTGTGTGGATGGGCTAGGCGACGCGCACGCGTGCGAATCCGTGCTCGGCGAGGTCGATTCCGAACAGCGTGGCGCCCGCCGCGGCATCGGACGAGTCGCGCAATCCGAGGTAGCGCTTCATGCTGCGCGCCGCGCGCCGACCGGCACCCATGGCCTGGATGACGGTCGCCGCGCCGGTGACGATGTCGCCGCCGGCGAACACGCCTGCGAGCGAGGTGGCCAGGTCATCATTGGTGGCGATGTAGCCGCGCTCGTTGAGCTGCAGACCCGAGGTCTGGCCCATGATCGGGTTGGCATTCGTGCCGATCGCATAGACGACCAGGTCGGTCTCGAAGTCGAACTCGCTGTCGGGCACGACGACGGGTCTGCGGCGGCCCGAGGCATCGGGTTCGCCCAGGGTCATGCGCACGCATCGCAGCCCGCGCACGCTGCCCTGGCCGTCGTCGAGCACGGCCACCGGATTGGTCAGCCAGTGGAATTCGACACCTTCCTGTTCGGCGTGGTGCACCTCTTCGAGCCGCGCGGGCGCCTCCGTGCGCGAGCGGCGATAGATGCAGTAGACCTTCTCGGCGCCGAGCCTCACCGACACGCGCATCGCGTCCATCGCGGTATTGCCGGCGCCAACCACCGCCACATGCCGCCCCGCCGCCATCGGCGTGTCGACATGGGGAAAATCGCGTGCGCGCATCAGGTTGCAGCGCGTGAGCAGTTCGTTGGCCGACAGCACGCCGTTGAGCGAGTCGCCGGGAATGTTGAGCATCGACGGATAGCCTGCGCCGACGCCGATGAACACCGCGTCGTAGCCCAGCGTGTCGATCATCTGCTCGATCGTGAACAGCCGCCCGACCAGCGTGTTGCACTCGAAGCGCACGCCGAGCTTGCCGAGGTTGGCGATCTCCGCATCGATGACTTCGTTGGGCAGCCGAAAGTCGGGAATGCCGTAGCGCAGCACGCCGCCAGGCTGGTGGAAAGCCTCGTACACCGTGACGTCACAACCGGCCTTGGCCATGTCGGCCGCGCAGGCCATGCCGGCCGGCCCCGAGCCGACGATGCCGACCCGGAACCGCACGGGCTCGACATAGGGCACGTTGGCCCAGCCTTCGCGGATGGCGGTGTCGCCCACGTAGCGCTCCAGGCGGCCGATGGCGACCGGCTCCAGCGTGTCTCCGACCGTGCACACGCCCTCGCACTGGTTCTCCTGCGGACACACACGGCCGCACACGGCCGGCAGCAGGTTGGTGTCGGTCAAGGTGTCGTAGGCCCCGCGCAGGTCGCGCTCGAAGATGCGCCGGATGAAGGCGGGAATGTCCACCCCCACCGGGCATCCGCGCACGCAGGGCTCGTCGGCGCATTCGAGGCAGCGCTCCGCTTCACGCAGGGCGTCTTCCGGGCGATAGCCTTCGGCGACTTCGCTGAAGTTGCGCGCGCGCACCTGCGGCGCCTGCTCGGGCATCGGCGTGCGCTCCTGAGGAATCGTGCGCACTGTCCTTTTCTTGGCCATGTGGATCGTCCTTGCTGTGCTGCGCGCTCGGCGTCCGCGAGGCGGCGCCCCACGCTGTTCGGCGATGTGTCCGTCAGCCTCCGAGGGTTTCCTCGAACGGGTCGAGCGGGTCGGACCGATCGCCCCTGGGCGTGGCGCGTGCGGCCAGTTCGGCAAGCATCGCCGGGTCGGCTGACTGCGTCATGCGACAGCTTTCCGACCAGCGCTTCTCCGCTTCCCGCTCCTCGGCCTTGTAGCGGTTCAATCTCATCATCAGATCGTCGAAGTCCACCAGATGGCCGTCGAAATCCGGGCCGTCGACGCAGGCAAACTTGACCTGCTGTCCGACCTTGATGCGGCAACCGCCGCACATGCCCGTGCCGTCGACCATGATCGGGTTGACACTCACCGTCGTCTTGATGCCGCGCGACCGCGTGAGCTCCGCGCACGCCTTCATCATCACGGGTGGACCGATGGCCACCAGTTCGTCGACGTCGTCGTGCCGCGAAAGTGCTTCCTCGACGCCTTCGGTGATCAGCCCGCGCATGCCGGCCGACCCGTCGTTCGTGCAGAGGATCAACTCGTCGCAGGTCTGGCGGAACTTGTCTTCCCAGAACACGAGGCTGCTCGTGCGGAAGCCCAGCACGGCAATCACGTAGGCACCCGCCTCCTTGTGGCCCTTCGCCTGCGGAAAGATCGGCGCCACGCCCAGCCCGCCGCCGACGCAGACCACCTTGCGCGCGTGGCCGATGGCGGTGGGCACGCCCATGGGACCTACCAGCGCGTGCAGTCGTGCACCGACGCGACAGGCCTGCTGCATCTCGCGCGTGGTCTTGCCCACGGCCTGGATGACGAGGGTCACCGTGCCTCGGTCGCGGTCGTAGTCGGCGATCGTGAGCGGTATTCGCTCGCCGTGCTCGTGCAGCATGACGATCACGAACTGCCCCGGACGCGCCGCGCGCGCCATGGCGGGATGACGTACCTCCAGCAGGTAGGTGACGTCGGAAAAATCCTCGCGTCTAACGATCTCGAAGTCCGGCATGCAAGCCTCCACGACCTGAGCACGCACGGATTTGGCGCCCGATGGCGCGCCCGGGCATTGACGACTGTCAAGCCCGACCCAACCTGTGCGCCTGGTGCATGGCTTTCGCGACGAGGCGCGCAAGCCGCAACGAATGCAGGGACGCCCTCGCCGCCGTGTCCCGGGCAGCGCGCCTTTTTCAGCGCGGCCTTGTCAGCGCAGCGTTTGTCAGCGCAGCCCTGTCGCGCGATGTTCGCGATGTTCGCGATGTTCGCGAGGTGCGCGAGGTGCGCTCGCGGCTCTCAAGCCTCCGACTTGAGCGCGCCACGCCGGATCTGGTCTCGCTCCAGCGACTCGAACAACGCCTTGAAATTGCCTTCGCCGAATCCCTCGTCGGCCTTGCGCTGGATGAACTCGAAGAAGACCGGTCCGAGCAGCGTCTCGCTGAAGATCTGCAGCAGCAGCCGCTTCTGCCCGCCCGCGGTCGATCCGTCGAGCAGGATGCCGCGCGCCTGCAACTCGGCCACAGGCTCGCCGTGCCCGGGCAACCGCTCCGCGAGCATCTCGTAGTAGATGTCGTTGGGTGCGCTCATGAGCTTCACGCCGGCCATCTGAAGCGCATCGACGCTGGCCATCAGGTCGTCGGTGAGCAGCGCCACGTGCTGGATGCCCTCGCCGTTGAACTGCATCAGGAACTCTTCGATCTGCCCCGCGCCCTTTCCGGACTCCTCGTTCAGCGGAATGCGGATCAATCCGTCGGGCGCGGTCATCGCGCGGCTGGTCAGCCCGGTGTACTCGCCCTTGATGTCGAAGTAGCGGATCTCGCGGAAGTTGAAGATCTTCTCGTAGAAGTGGCCCCAGAAGGCCATGCGGCCGCGGTACACGTTGTGCGTGAGGTGGTCGATGATCCTGAGGCCGTGACCCCTGGGGTGCCGCTCGACGCCCTCGACGAATTCGAAGTCGATGTCGTAGATGCTCTTGCCGTCCTCGAACCGGTCGATCAGGTAAAGCGGGGCGCCGCCGATGCCCTTGATCGCCGGCAGGCGAAGTTCCATCGGGCCGGTCGGGATCTCGACGGGCTGTGCACCCATTTCGAGGGCCCGCGCATAGGCATGATGCGAATCGCGCACCCGAAACGCGAGCCCGCAGGCAGACGGACCGTGCTCGGCCGCAAAGTAGGCGGCTTGGCTGCGGGGCTCGCGGTTGACGATGAAGTTGATCTCGCCCTGGCGGTACAGCAGCACGTCCTTGCTGCGGTGCCGGGCGACCAGCGAGAAGCCCATCTTCTCGAACAGGCTCTCGAGAACGTTGGGAAGGGGCGAGGCAAACTCGACGAACTCGAAGCCCATCAGGCCCATGGGGTTGTCAAAGAGGTCGGACATGGCAGTGCTCCAGGTTCAGCCGATCCGCTGCAGGGCGGTGCGGAAATGCGCCGCTCGGCCGACGTATCCCTTCGCGCTCGTCTCGAGGCGGGCGACGTCCTCGTCGCTCAGGGTGCGGACGACCTTGGCAGGTGTGCCCAGGATCAGCGAGCGCTCCGGAAACACCTTGCCTTCGGTGACGATCGCGCCGGCGCCGACGAGGCAGTTCCGGCCGATCACCGCGCCATTCATCACGACAGCCTGGATGCCGATCAACGATCCATCGCCGATGGTGCAGCCGTGCACCATGGCCTGGTGCCCGACGGTCACGTGCTCGCCAATGTCCAGCGGAAAGCCTGGGTCCGTGTGGATCACCGCGCACTCCTGCACATTGCTGTACGCGCCGATTCGAATGGGCTCGTTGTCGCCGCGCAGCACGGCACCGGACCACACGCTCGCACCCTTGCCGAGCGTCACCTTGCCGATGACGGTGGCCTCGGTGGCGACATAACAATCTTCAGCCAGTTGCGGCGCATCGTCGCCGAGTCGGTAGATAGCCATTGTGGGTTTCCGGGATTCACGCCTGAGCGCAGGTTGAGCATGCGGCCCGGCTCCAACGCGGCGTCGAGCCGGACCCTGGTCATCGCCGTGCCGGGGATGAGCAGATGCATGCACGGCAAGGAGCCGCGCATCGTGTCATCCGCCGACATCGACGTGATCGGCTCGATGGTAAACAGGTTCCACGCTGCCAGGCGCGTCGTGCTGCCAAATCCCGATCGCCTGCGTCAGCGTGCCGCCGACTCCGAGAAGAACCCCGTCGCCCGCTCGAGCAGCGCTTCAGGCGCCTCCTCCGGAATGTGGTGGCCGCAGGCAGGTGCAACTATGCAGCAGCAACACGGGCGGCCTGTCGCCGCCAATTTCTACTGCGACGTGGATGCCTGCGCCGAGGGCCACTCGATGCCGCCGAAATCCCGTCAGGAAGGCCGCACCATCCGGCGAAGCCGATTCAATGCCTTGGGCATCGAGCGTCATGGGACTCTCCTCGAAGGACTCGCTTCATGACTCGGCCGCTCGATCTTCAGACACGCGGTTTCCAGACACCCGAGTCGCGGCCGATCGATCATCGGGCGTTCGATCAGTAGCGTGGTTCGAACCTTCTGGCCTGTCGTCGGTTGCGCTCGAAATGCTCGAGATACGCGGCGGCCAGCGTCGGATTGCCCCAGTTGACCAGCACGTTCTCGCTGTTCATGTGTGCAGCCGAGTACGTGTAGTTGAAGCTGCCGACCTCGACGGTTTGCCGGTCGGCAATGATGACCTTGTCATGGTGAATGGGATAGACGTCGATCACCCGCACGTCGATGCCGGCGTTGGCAAGGGCGGAAAGGGCTGCGCGCGCCTTCGGATTGCGATCGGAGTCGAGGTTGCCGTGCGCATCGGCCACGACACGCACGTCCACGCCGCGCTTCCTCGCCCGAATGAGCGCCGACACGACCGGTGAACTCGTGAAGCTGTAGGCGAGCAGGCTCAATTCGTGCCGCGAAGAATCGATGACCTTCAGCACCAGCGCCTGCGCACCTTCATCGGGGCTGAACGCGACTTCGATCGCACCCGTGGCCGGCATCGACAGCGCACGCTGCGCCGGCCTGTCAGGCTGTGCCCGCTCGGGCTTGAGTTCAGAAAACCTGGCGGCGCCGGCGCCGGTGCAGGCGAGTAAGCTGGCGACGGCGAGAGCGATGCATGCGAGTCGAAATTTTTTCACGTGCGGATGATAGTGATCCCCGCGAAGCTGCAGCGGCGAGGATGCATCGAAACGGGCCGCGCTTCTTGCACGTGCTGCTGGCCGCACTGGCCTTGCAGTGTGTGGCCGCCCGGGCCGACGGCTTGCCGGATTCTCCGGAGTGCGCCAAGGCGCTCGACGCGTTGCGGGCCGAGGAAGCACGCATCATCGACTCGACGCGCGGTCAGTCGCCTGCCGCAGGGGGCGATGCGGCGCTCGCGCACTTGAACGATCTTCGCCGTCGAGCCGCGCGCAGTTGCCTTGGCGGAAACGGCGAGCCCGAGCCACCGCATCAGATCTCACCGCCGCCCGTCGAGGTCCGCCCGCCGGTGAACGCATTGCCGCCCGTGACGGCGGCGCCGGTCTCGCCAGCGCCGCCGTTCCCGCGGACATCCGCACCGCCACGGCCGTCGTCGCCGCCGATGATCATGTCCTGCGATCCGTCCGGCTGCTGGGCCAGCGACGGCACACGCCTGCAACGGCTCGGACCGAAGCTTCTCGGCCCGAAAGGGCTGTGCAGCATCGAGGCCGGCGTGCTGCGTTGTCCGTAGCGCCTGAATCGTCGATGGTCCGGGAACGGCCATTCCTTCATCGTCACTGCGCCTCGCCCGGACACCTTCGAAAGTTCATCCGGCCCGTAAGCCGAAGGCCGAACCGGCGACTAACGTGGGCTGGACAAGACGGTTGATCGCCATCCCCGCCGTGCCCGGAATCACCCACCCCATTTGTTGAAGGAATGTCGCCATGAACACCAAGCACCTCATCGCCGCCATCGGTCTCGCTCTCGTCGGCTCCGCAGCCCTGGCCTCCGAAGCGAGCCAGTTCGAGTTCCCGGCCTCCCATCTCAGCCGCGCCGAAGTCGCCGCCATGCAAGCGGCCGGCTCCACGGAAACGATCATGCTGATGAGCGACAACGATGCGACCCAATTCACGATCATGAACGGCGCCCGCTCGCGTGACGAGGTTCGCGCCGAGGCACGTGCCGCCGCACGCGACACGACCCGCAACCCGCTGACCCTCGGCTGACGAGTCCAGGGTCGCGGCAAGCACCCGCCGTGATGTCGACCCATCCGGCGGGCGCGTGACTACCGGACCGAATAGCCGAGGCCCTCCATGCAGGCCAGGACATCGTGCTGAAACACGGCTGCATCGATCATCGCGCTTCTCTGCGTGGTGGCCCACAGATTGCACTCGCGCAGGTCGATCTCGGTTTGCGCGGCGGTCTGGCCCTTGCTGCCGATGAACGCGGGATCCGGCTTGACCGGCGGTGGCGGCGGGGGGGCAGCTTGCATCTGATCGGGAATTGGTGCGGGTTCGAGCACCATGTAGCCGGGATAGGCGCTAGAGGGATAGGCCCCAAAGGGATAGGGCGACCACCAGCCTGAACCGATGCCCAACCCGAGTCCCCAGTACCAGCCGGCACCGCCGCCACGAAGATGCCCATGATGATCGTGGTGGTGATGCCCCGCCCTGGCGACGCCATGAGCGGGACCGTGCAATCGCTGAGCGTGCGCTGCGGTTGCCGCCACGGCGAGCAGCAACCCCGCGAGCGCGGTTCGACGCCATGTGAGAGTCATGGAAAGCACTCCAGTGCGCCTATGCTGCTCATGGCGGGAACGAAGGTCAAGCGGGAGACACAGCGGGAGAGGCGGCGCATGCGTGCCCATGCCAGTCCCCGCAGGCAACACCTGCTTGCACAGCCCCTGCCTCTGCGACACACTGCGCACGCTTTGGGAGTACAGCCATGGCCACCGCATTCGACGCCATCATCATCGGCAGCGGGCAGGCGGGTCCGTTCCTCGCCGTGCGCCTCGCAAAATCGGGCATGCGCACCGCGCTGATCGAACGCACGCACCTTGGAGGGACTTGCCTGAACGACGGCTGCACGCCGACCAAGACGCTGGTGGCAAGCGCCCGGGCGGCTCACGTATGCAGGCAAGCGGCCGAATACGGTGTTCGCATCGCCGGCCCGATCACCCTCGACATGAAAGCGGTGAAGGCGCGCAAGGACGCCGTCGTGAACAAGTCCGTCGAAAGCCTCACGAAGTGGCTCGACGACACGAAGAACCTCACGGTGATCCGCGGCCACGCTCGGTTCGTCTCGCCGCACGAATTGGATGTCGACGGCCAGCGCCTGCAGGCGCCGAAGGTCTTCATCAATGTCGGCGGCCGGCCCGTCGTGCCCGATTGGCCGGGACTCGCCGACATTCCGTGGCTCACCAATGAATCGATGATGGACCTCGACACGCTGCCGGCACACCTCGTCATCGTCGGTGCCAGCTACATCGGCCTCGAATTCGCGCAGATGTACAGGCGTTTCGGCTCGCAGGTGACGATCGTCGAATACGCGGCACGCGCGATTCCGCGCGAAGACCCCGAGGTCTCGCAGGAAGTCCAGCACATTCTCGAGCGAGAAGGCGTGCGCTTCATTCTCGGCGCGGCCGTGCGCTCGCTGCGGCGAGGCGGCGCCGACGGCACGTTGACGCTGCAGGCGGACACGACCGAAGGCGCCCGCGAGGTGTCGGGCAGCCATCTGCTGCTGGCGGTTGGCCGCCGCCCCAACACCGATGACCTCGGCCTCGAACACGCCGGCGTGCCCCGCGACGGGCGAGGATTCATCGAGGTCGACGACGAGCTTCGCACCGGCGTGCCGGGCATCTGGGCGCTCGGTGACGTGAATGGCCGCGGCGCATTCACCCACACGGCCTACAACGACTTCGAGATCGTCGCGTCCAACCTCATCGATCACGTGCCGCGCACGCTGCGCGATCGCATCCCGGCGTATGCGCTCTTCATCGACCCACCGCTCGGACGCGTCGGGATGACCGAATCCGAGGTGCGGGCCTCGGGCAGGCCGGCGCTCGTCGGCACGCTGGCAATGACCCGCGTGGCGCGCGCCCGCGAGCGCGGGGAAACGCAAGGCTTCATGAAAGTGCTGGTCGACAGCCAGACACAGCGGATCCTCGGGGCGGCGCTGCTGGGCATCGAAGGCGACGAAGTCCTCCATGTGCTCTTGAACGTCATGGCTGCCGATGCGCCCTACACCGTCGTGACACGGACGATGCACGTCCATCCCACCGTGAGCGAGCTGCTGCCGACCCTTCTGGAGAACCTGACGCCGCTGACATAGGTTCTCGGGCCGTCTCGGCGGAGGCGGCGACCAGCGGCGCGATCGCCTGCCTCGCAGCATCCGCTGCTGGCGGTCGCGCTCAAGTCGGTCCGAAATCTGCCGAAACCGCCCCATGGAGCGGCTTACCCTCGGTTCCCGAAACGTCGCACGCGAGACCGGCGCATTGCAGCTGTCACAGCTCATCGCTGCGCTGAGCCACGCACTGGACATCACCGAAGGCCAGCCCAAAGGCCACTGCGTACGCTGCTGCTGGATCGGCATGCACATCGGGCGCGCGATCGGCCTGGATGAGCGTGCGTTGTGGGAGCTGTACTACACGCTGCTGCTCAAGGACCTCGGATGCAGCAGCAATGCGGCGCGCATCTGCGAGCTCTACCTGACCGACGATCTCGCATTCAAGCATGACTTCAAGCGGGTCGGCGAAGGTCTCCCCCAGGTCTTGCGCTTCGTCTTCACGCACACCGGCATCGGCGCAGGCTTCACGGCACGGCTCAAGAGCACGTGGCGCATCCTCAACCATGGCCAGGAGATCGCGCAGGACATGATCGCCACCCGTTGCCAGCGGGGATCGGACATCGCGCGGCAACTGCGATTCCCGCAAGGCGTGGCCGACGGCATCGCCAGCCTCGACGAACATTGGAGCGGAAGCGGCAAGCCCTCGGGCCTGAGCGGCGAAGCCATCGCACTCCCGTCACGCATCGCGCTGCTGGCACAGGTCGTGGATGTCTTCCATACCGCCGACGGCGCGGAGGCCGCCCTCGGCGAGGCGCGTTCGCGATCGGGGACATGGTTCGATCCGCGGCTCGTGGCGGCGCTGGAAGAGGTGGCGCGCATGCCTTCTTTCTGGGCCATGCTGGGCTCGCCGGCGGTCGAGGCGGCGGTGCTGGCCCTGGAGCCGGCCCATGACCATGCGCCTCTCGACGATGACTACCTCGACGACATCGCTGCGGCGTTCGGCCAGATCGTCGATGCCAAGAGTCCGTACACCAGCGGCCACAGCGCCCGCGTGGCCGACGTGGTCGACCGGATGGCCGGCGCCCTCGGCCTCACTGCAGCGCGTCGGCGCTGGCTCAAGCGCGGCGCGCTCCTGCATGACGTGGGCAAGCTCGGCGTGAGCAACTGCATCCTCGACAAGCCCGGCAAGCTCGACGCGCAGGAATGGGAAAGCGTGCGCCGGCATGCGCTCTACACGGAGCAGATCCTGTCACGCATCGCGCCCTTCGAGGAATTGGCGCGCGTTGCCGGAGCTCACCACGAGCGCCTCGACGGCGGCGGCTATCCACGAGGACTGAGCGCCGACGACATTTCGATGGAAACTCGCATCATCACCGCCGCGGACATCTTCGATGCCATCTCTGCCGAGCGTCCCTATCGCGGCGCCACGCCCGTGGACCGAACGCTGGAGATCATGGGAGAGACCGTGGGCAGCGCGGTCGATCCGCTTTGCTTCGAAGCCCTGTGCGCCGTCGTGGGATGAGGATGAGGCTGGGCAACCATCCGAATTGACATCGGCGCGGCAGGCAGTCATGCTCGACCCGTCGTGCGACGGTCCATTCGCGGCCCTCGCTTCCGCCGTGATCACGCACAACGACGCCGCACCGACCACGCGCCGCACCACGACGCTGTGCGGACCGAGGCGCTGAAACGCGGCAAGGTCCGGCGAACCGGTCGTGCGGGCCCTCTCAGTTCTCAGTTCTCAGTGCGCGGGTGTCGCCTCGCGCATCGAACAATGCAGATGCTGCGGCCATGGCCGCGGCCAATTCGGGAGAACGTCATGAATGTCGTCTTGTGGCTGGTGATCGGCGGCGCCGTCGGATGGACGGCCGCGCGGCTGATGCGCTCCACTGGCACAGTGACGCACATCGTCGTCGGCATCGCTGGAGCATTCGTCGGCGGGGGACTGATCGCGCCACTGATCGGAGACGGCACGATCAATGCGGGCGACATCAGCATCGGGGGGCTTGCCTCGTCGCTGCTCGGCGCCGTGTTTCTCCTCGCGCTGGTCAAGGTGATGAAACGCAGAGACGATCGCTGTAGACGATCGCCCAGACGGGCAAGCGTGCGCGCGACGTGCCGCTGCAAAGCAGCACACGGTGCGATGCGCGCTCGTGAGTCGCTCAGTAGCCGCCTCGGCGGCCACCGCCACCGCCACCGAATCCGCCCGAGCGTTCCTCTCTCGGACGCGCCTCATTCACCACGAGCGCACGGCCGTCGATGGACTTGCCGTTCATGCCGCGGATCGCGGCCTGAGCTTCTGAGTCGGAACCCATTTCGACGAAGCCGAAGCCCTTGGAGCGGCCTGTCTCGCGGTCCATCATGACCTTGGCGGATGTGACCGTCCCGAATTCGGAAAAGTGCTGCTGGAGAGTTTCGTCGTGTACGGAGTAGGCGAGGTTGCCGACGTAGAGTCTGTTGCCCATTGGGGTGCCTTTCACTGAAAGTTCATGCCGACCACTTGCAAGAAGGCATGCCGGGAAGCGTAGTGTGGTCCGATGGCGAACGCCTCACCGGACATTCCGGGCCGCCGTGCGCTGAGCGCTGCCGCCCGATCGGGTATCGATATGCCGGAACGTGATGCGGCCCTTGCTCAGGTCATAGGGCGACAACTCGAGCGACACCTTGTCGCCGGCGAGGATTCGGATGTGATGCTTGCGCATCTTGCCGGAGGTGTAGGCCACCAGAATGTGGCCGTTGTCCAGGACAACCCGAAAGCGCGAGTCAGGCAGGACGTCTTCGACCTTGCCTTGCATTTCAATCAATTCTTCCTTGGCCAACGAAATTCCTTGTGATTGATGTGAACGAATCGCCGCGCGGCGGGGCGCCGTCGCAGCCAGGTCATGCCGTGGTCGCTCGCGAACCGCCGTACGGCACCATGGGTGCCCAAGCGTGCGTCGAGTGTGCACGCGCTGACGACGATGGTCCGGCAACGATGGCCCGGCGATCACGGACGGAAACGGAAGGGGAAGGAAAGGTCGGGGTTGAGCTCGCCGCTTGGAGAGGCTGACAACCAGGAGAACCGGGGGTGCCGGTCAATGAGGCGTGGCGCGCGGCACAAGGGCCGGGGCCGTGTCAGACGACAGATGCAGCGCAAGTGAGCAAGGCGCGGCATGAGCGCTGGAGTATACGCTCAAGAGTGGTTCAACCTGGCGAGCTCTGGCGCGCCCTTCGCCTCGCGGGCACGACGCGGCACGTGCCAATACGGCGGATCAGGCTGCGGACGTCGCTCGACCGAGCAGCACGACGGCGCTGTGCGGATTGACGAGATAGACATCGGTCGGGTCCAGCGGCACCTCGTTCTCCGGATCGACGATGTCCTGGCCGTCGGGCAAGCTGGTGTCGACGACCCGATGCCAGCGTGTTCCCGGGTCGGCCGCCGGAATGCGCACGGAATGCAAGTCCTCGCCGCCATGCAGGACGAGCAACAACCGGTACCGGCCGAGAGCCTCGGTCGCGACCCGGCTGTCGAGTTCCATGCACAGGGTGTGCGATTGCGGATCTCCCCAGCGAGGTGCCCCGAGGTCGTCGCCATACCAGGCAACGGAAGGCTCGGGGAATCCCACGAGGCGCGGCATCGAGCCGAGCCTGCGCCGCTCCACCACCTTGCATCGCTGCGAGAACGCGATGAGCTTGCCGACGAAACGCAGCATGCCGGCCTCGCGCTCCACCTGGGTCCAGTCGAACCATGAGGTCGCGTTGTCCTGGCAGTACGCGTTGTTGTTGCCGCCCTGTGTTCGCAGGAACTCGTCGCCGCCCAGCATCATGGGCGTGCCCATCGCCAGCAGCAGGATGCAGAAATGGTTCTTGGCCCGCCGGCGCCGCAGCGCCACGATGCGAGGGTCGTCGCTGGGACCTTCGACGCCGCCGTTCCACGACAGGTTGTCGTCGCTGCCGTCGCGATTGTTCTCCTGGTTGGCCTCGTTGTGCTTGCCGTCGAAGCACACGAGGTCGCCCAAGGTGAAGCCATCGTGGCAGGTGACGAAGTTGACGCTGTTGTAAGGTGAGCGGCCATCGTCGTCGTAGAGATCGGCCGACCCGGTCAGGCGCCGGCCCATGTCGGCGAGTTGTCCGCCATCGCCGCGCACGAAACGTCGCACGGTATCGCGAAAACGCCCATTCCATTCCGACCAGTCGATCGGGAAATTGCCCGCCTCGTAGTCGCCGAGGTCCCAGGGCTCGGCGATGAGCTTGACGCGGTGCAGCACTGGATCTTGCGAGATGGCGTCGAACAGGGCGCCCGAACGCGCGAAGCGTCCTGCCTGCCGGCCCAGCACGGCCGCCAGGTCGAAGCGGAATCCGTCGACATGCATGACCTCGGTCCAGTAGCGCAGCGAGTCCATGATGAGACGAATCGTCGCCCCCTGGGTCGGGTCCAGCGTGTTGCCGCAGCCGCTGAGGTTCGCGTAGTAGCGGCCAGGGGCGTCCTCCGGGCCCGTCAGCAGGTAGTAGCTCGTGTTGTCGATGCCTCGCAAGCTCAGCGTCGGTCCGAGCTCGCTGCCTTCGGCCGTGTGATTGAAGACGACATCCAGAATCACCTCGATGCCCGCGCGATGCAGTTCCCGCACCAAGGTCTTGAATTCACGGACTTCACAGCCCGGCTGCGTCCCGCTTCGGTAAGAGGACTCGGGCGCGAAGAAGGCGATCGTGTTGTAGCCCCAGTAGTTCGACAGGCCTCGCTGCACCAGGATGTCGTCATCGACATGTTCGTGCACGGGCATGAGTTCCACGGCATTGATGCCCAGCGCCTTCAGGTGCGCGATCTTCTCGATGAAGCCGAGGTAGGTGCCGGGATGCGTGACCCCCGACGATGGATGGGCCGTGAAGCCCTTGACATGAACCTCGTAGACGAACAGTGATTCCAGCGGCAGATTGGGCGGCGCGTCGTCTTGCCAGTCGAACGCATCATCGACGACGATGGCCTTGGGCACCCATGCGGCATTGTCGCGCGTGTCGCGGGTCAGATCGCGCCCGGCGCCAGTCGCCACATACGACAGATACAGGCCGTCGACGTTGCGGCACTTGCCGCTCAGTGCGCGTGCGTGGGGATCGATGAGCAGCTTGTGCGGATTGAAGCGAAATCCCCGCTCGGGTGCAAACGGACCGTCGACGCGATAGCCATAGAGCTGGCCGGGGCCGATGCCCGAGACGAAGGCATGCCAGACGTTGCGTGTGCGCGATTCGAAGGGAATCACCGCCGTGACGGTGACGCCGGTTTCCTCGAACAGCAGCAACTCGACCGCGGTCGCACTGGCCGAGTACAGCGCGAAATTGACGCCGCCTGCCATGCATTGGGCGCCCAGGGGATACCACTTGCCGGGAACGACACTGAACGAGGTCATGGTGGAGAGAGATTGACGAGTTTCGCGGCTGCACGCGCCGGTGCGTGCGAAGCAGGAATGCCCCCTGAGCCCGAACGGATCGCCATGATCTGCCACCGCGAGCCAGATGGCCAGTGCGCCGGTGCGGATGCCGCTGTCCATCGACGCCGGCTCCGCCATTCGAATGCCGTTCAAATGCGACTCATTGCACACCCCCCAAGAGCGAAGGATGGGCAGGGCTCACGTCAACCCCGATCATTGACTGCACAGCGCCCCCTGGAGGGCGCTCTGACCAACGGAGTGCAGGATGAGCAAGTTGCTCGCATGGCTCGGCAGATGCCGAGCGACTTTCGGTCCCCCGGACAGCCCGGCCTTGGGTTCGTATCAGGATCTCTGCACCTATGAACACGTCGACGCCGCGACACTGGGTGAGACGGCACTTTGCATGTCGCCCTCGATGAATTTCGCCAATTGCCCGCTCGTCGGCTTCACCACCTTCCTTCCGTCGCGCTCCTGAACGTCCTCGAACGTGGTCCCGGACCGGCCGCCGCGCACGGCACTCGACCTTGCTCGCACGCAGGCTGGATTGCGCCGGCGTCATTGCAGTCCGCGGCAAAACAGCGCCGGGCGCCGCTCGTGTAATCTCGGGCGCATGGCCACCGACAACTCCTCGGTCGACGACACGCCGTGCGGGTCGTCCGCATGGATCTTGCGGCTGATCGAGGAGCGTCAGAACTTCACACCCCGGCGGCTCGTCGAACCCGGCCCGTCACCGCAGCAGCTCGAGGCATTGTTCGCCGCGGCGGCTGCTGCGCCGGACCACGGCGAATTGGGTCCCTGGCGCTTCGTGCTGATTCCACCCGAGCGGCGCGGCCGCCTCGGTGAAGTCTTCCGTGCGGCGCTGCTCGAACGCGACGCCTCGGCAAACGCCGCGCAGCAGGCCGATGCCTGCGAGAAGGCGCAGCGAGCGCCCTGCCTGCTGCTGGCCATCGTCGAGCTGGCTCGCGCGGACGAGCCCATCCCCGACGTGGAACGCATCGTCTCGCTGGGCTGCGCCATCCAGAACATGCTGCTGGTCGCGCAGGCCATGGGATTCGGCTCGGGGTTGAGCAGCGGACAGGCGCTTCGATCGGTCGTGCTGCGCGAGGCCTTCGGGTTGCGCGAGCATGAGCAGGCGGTGTGCTTCGTCAGCTTCGGCACGGCGAGCCAGCGTCGTCCAAGCCGCCGAAGAAGAAGTCCGGCACAGATCGTGTCGAGCGCATGATGCGGAGCCGCCGCGGCGGTGAGGGCGACGGCGTGCCCCCGGCGCACGATGTCGGGGCCGCCTTTATGATGCGCTCACTGCGCCACCGACCCGTGCGGCATCCGCCGGCGATCCACAGCAACCCGATACCCGATGGCTGACCGCAATCTTCGCATCCAAGACGCGCTCCAGGCGCTGCGACCCGAGCGCTTGCGCGGCATTCGCCGCGGCATCGAGAAGGAGTCGTTGCGGGCTCAGCCTGACGGCTCGCTGGCGCTGACGCCCCACCCTGCCGCCCTGGGCTCTGCGCTGACTCACCCGCATATCACCACCGATTTCAGCGAATCGCAGCTCGAACTGATCACCGGAGTGCATGGCACGGCCGAAGGCTGCCTGGAAGAACTCTCCCAGATCCATCAGTTCGTCTACCGCTCGATCGGCGACGAGATGCTGTGGGTGTCGAGCATGCCCTGCGGTCTGCCAGTGGACGAGAACATTCCCATCGCGCGCTACGGCACTTCCAACGTGGGCCGTGCCAAGAGCGTCTACCGCATGGGCCTGGGACACCGCTACGGCCGGCGCATGCAGACCATTTCCGGCATCCACTACAACTGGTCGATGCCGGAGATCAGCACGGATCAGTATTTCGCGCTGATCCGCAATTTCCGGCGCCATGCGTTCGTGCTGCTCTATCTGTTCGGCGCGTCGCCTGCAGTGTGCTCGAGCTTCGCGGCCGGCAGGCCGCACGGGCTGCAGACCCTGTCAGGACAGACGCTCGGCCTGCCGCACGCGACCTCGCTTCGAATGGGAAGGCTCGGCTACCAGAGCGATGCCCAGGCCGCCCTCGCGGTGAGCTACAACAACCTGCAGAGCTACGCCGCCACGCTGCACGACGCATTGACGCGTCCGCACCCGGCGTATGAATCGATCGGCGTGCGAACGGTCGGCGGCGACTACAACCAGCTTGCGACGACCCTGCTGCAGATCGAGAACGAGTTCTACGGGACGATCCGCCCCAAGCGGGTGATCGAACCGGGCGAGCGTGCGTTGCACGCCCTCCTCTCGCGCGGGGTCGAGTACGTCGAGGTGCGCTGCCTCGATCTCGACCCCTTCCTGCCGGTGGGCATCGCCGCGCCGACAGCCCGGTTCATCGATGTCTTCCTGCTTCATTGCCTGCTGTCCGACAGCCCGCCGGACACGCCGCAAGAGATCGCGTCGCTGGTGCGCAACCAGGAGCGCGTGGCCGCGCGCGGCCGGGAGCCCGGCCTGCTGCTCGAGCGCGGTGGCGGCGAGATTCCGCTCACGCGATGGGGCGACGAACTGCTGGGCGAATGCGAACCCATCGCACGAGCGCTCGACGCGGCCTATGGCGGCAACGGGCACGTGGAGGCCCTGAAGGCCGCACGCGTGGCAATGTCGACCCCGCGCCTGTTGCCGTCGGCGCGAGTCCTCGCGGCCATGGCGCAAGACTTCGACGGAAGCTACATCCAGTTTGCCCGGGCGCAATCCGCGTCGGCGAAGGCGCGCCTGCTGGCCCAGCCGTGGCCGGCCGAGTTGCAGGCGCGATACCGCGCAATGAGCGAGGCCTCATTGGCCGAGCAGCGCGAACTCGAAGCGTCGGATCTTTCGTCGTTCGAGGAATACCGGCAGCAATACGTCGAGTCGTCGCGGCTGCTGCCGCCTTCCTGATCGACGTGCAGACCTGGCCGCGTCGTGCGGCGAGCGAGTCGGGCAGAGGGAGCGGCGAGCGGCGAGCGGCGTCGCGTCGCAAGCGCATGGAATCCTCGATGGCGACGGCCTTCTCGTCATGCAGACCGAGTCGTCTTCGAGATTTGAGCGCGATCGAGATGCCGCGCATCGACACGCGGCCTGGCAATCGGCCTCACCCGCTCGTAGGCACGGGCTGAGCGCAGCACCAGTGCGTCACCGAACATCGGGCCCACGATCTGCAGTCCGATCGGCAGGCCGTCGGCGCTCAGGCCGCACGGAATGCTGCAGGCGGGCTGCTGAGTCAGGTTGAATGGATAGCTGAACGGCGTCCAGCCCAGCATGGCCGCAGGCGTCATCGGCGCGTGTCCGGCGGGCAGCGCCTCGAAGGCCGGCACCGACACCGAAGGCGTCAGCAGCAGGTCGTGGCGCTGCATGAACTGCCGCATCAGCGAGCCGAGCGATCCGCGCCGAAGGTTGAGTTGCTGCACCTGCAGCGCGCTGTAGCGCGATCCGAGTTCCGCCTCGGCGCGGAAATCGGGATCGGTGAGTTCCTGCTGTTCGGGTGTCAGTGTGTTCCATACCGTCCACGCGCCGACGAACCACAGGCCGGTGGTGATGTCCAGCGGATCCTCGAATCCGGGATCGACCTCCTCGACGATCGCGCCGAGGTCGGCGAACACCTTCGCCGCGGCGCGGGTCGCTGCGGCGACGTCTTCATGCACGCCGCGGGCATAGCCGAGCGTCGGTGACCACGCGATGCGCAGGCCGCGCACGCCGTCCTCCAGCCCGTCGAGCGCGTCGGACTCGTCCGGAGGCAGCGAAGTCCAGTCCCTTGCATCGGGCCGCTTCATCACATTGAGCATCAGTGCGGCGTCGCGCACCGACATCGTGTGCGGGCCGAGGTGCGCCACGGTGCCGAAAGGCGACAGCGGATAGGCCGGCACGCGCCCGAAGCTCGGCTTGAGGCCGAAATTGCCGCAGAACGCGGCCGGAATGCGCACGCTGCCCGCGCCGTCGGTGCCCACCGACAGCGGGCCCATGCCCGACGCCACCGCAGCCGCCGTTCCCCCTGACGACCCGCCCGGGGTTCGGCCCGGATTCCACGGGTTTCGCGTGATGCCGGTCAAGGGCGAATTGGTCTCTCCCTTGCAGCCGAACTCGGGCGTGCACGTCTTGCCGAACAGCACTGCGCCGGCCTCGCGCAGCCGGGCCGTGACCGGTGCGTCGACATCCCAGGGCTGGGCCGGATCGACCGTGCGCGATCCGCGTCGCGTGGGCCAGCCGCGCGTCAGGATGAGATCCTTGATGGAGACCGGCACGCCGTCGAGCGGTCCGACCGTTGCGCCCGATTGCCAGCGCGCCTGACTGTCGTGCGCAGCCCGCCGGGCGGCATCGAAGTCGAGATGGCAAAAGGCGTTGAGCACCGGATCGACAAGCGCCACGCGCGCCTGCACGGCATCCAGGGCTTCGAGCGGGGATGCCTTGCGCGCCGCAAACAGGCTCAGCAGTTCAGATGCCGTGCAGTCGGAAAGATCGTCAGGTTCACTCATGGCATCTCCTCATGTAACGGGCAATCCCGCATTCTGGATCCGACCCGTCCACCCCTCCAGCGTCACGATGGCGGTCTCCGCTTTGCAACCCGCGCACCTCGCACGTTGCGCGGCCACGGCGCGCGATTGACGCGGGTCAATGCCTTCGGCCGGGCAGCCGCTACCGTCTCGCGCATGCCGCGTCTGACACCTCCGAAGGTCATTCTCTTCGACTGGCACGGCACGCTGGTCGACACCTTCGATGCGATGTATCTCGCGCTCGACGATGTGCTGCGGTCGCTCGATGAGCTGGGCCTCGCCCCACGTCTGGTTCGCGGCGGACATTGGTCGGTGCATGAGCATGAACTTCTGGTCAGCGAAGTGCGCACGCATCGGCGGCTGCCAGCATCGCTGAAGGATGCGCGGCGCGTCTCGCGCACCGAGATCTTCGAGCTCATGTTCGATGCCGACGAAGACGCCAAGGCGATCGCGCACGACGCATTCGATCATCGATATCTCGAGCACTTCGGCAACGTACGCCCCTTCGAACCCGGTGCCCGCGCCATGCTCGAGGCACTGCGATCCGCAGGCATGACTACCGGCTTGCTGACCAACCGGCGCCGGGCGCTGTTCATGCACGAACTGCACAAGGTCGACGGCAGCGGCTGGGCCGGCCTGTTCGACGTGGTCGTCTGTGGAGACGATGTCGCACAGCGCAAGCCCTCGCCCGAAATGGTCGTGCGCGCGCTGGCTGCACTGGACAAGCCTGCCGGGCCCGAGGTCTGGTTCGTCGGCGACAGCACCACCGACACCGTGGCAGCCAAGCGCGCGGGCGTCACCGCGGCCTATTACAACGGGGCGAGATGGGCGCCTGCCGATCTGGTGCGCATCTTTCCGGGCGCCTGGGAGCCCGACTTGATCGCCGCCGATTTCGCGGCACTGCAATCGCTGGCCATGCCGCCGCGGCGCACGTCCGTTCGCTGACCGACGGCTGCAAGCATCGACAGGGGACGAGACCCGCCACGAATCGGCGTGAGCGTTGCAGGCCCCTGATCGGCTTGTGCCGGCGCCACATGCCGGACTGCGTCAATCGATGGGCCAGGGCATGGTCTTGGGCAGGCTCACCGGAACCGGCTCGGGTGCGGGTTCGTCGTGCGGATGCGGCTGGCGCCACCATGGGTTCACGCCATCGACATGGCTCGGTTCGACGGGCTGGCCAAGCTGCGGCATGACCAGTTGCACCCCTTGCTTCGGCGCCAATGCGAAGAGCGTCTCCGCCGGCTCGTCCCAGGCGTGCATCGCCAGGCTGAACGTTCCCCAATGCACGGGCAGGAACGCGCCGCCCCCGAGCAGTCGCAGCGCTTCCAGGGCATTCACGGGCCCGAGGTGGATGTCACCCCATGCGGGATGAAACGCGCCGACTTCGAGCATCACCAGATCGAACCGACCGAAACGCTCCCGGATCTGCGCGTACTGGTCCGTCAATCCGGTGTCGCCGCTGAAGAACACGGCATGGCCGGACGAACGCACCACCAGCGAGGACCACAGCGTGGCATTGCGATCCTTGAGGCCGCGCCCCGAGAAATGCTGCGACGGCGCAGCAGTGACCTCCACCCCGGTGCCGGCGATGACGTGGCTCTCCCACCAGTCGAGCTCGGTGATGCGCTCCGGCGGCACGCCCCAGGCCTGCAGGTGCGCGCCGACGCCCAGGCTGGTGACGAAGGGCACCGAGGTCTTCGCCAGAGCCTTGATCGTCGGGTGGCAGAGGTGGTCGTAGTGGTCGTGCGAAATCAGCACGGCGTCGATCGGCGGCAAGGTCTTCAGCGCCACCGGCACGGGCTGGAAGCGCTTCGGCCCGGCGAGCTGAGAGGGCGACGCGCGGGCGCCCCACACCGGATCGGTGAGCAACCGCACGCCGTCGAGTTCCAGCAGCACCGTGCTGTGGCCCAGCCACGTGGCACGCAGCCCGCTGTCGGGCTTGTGCTGCCAGGTGTCCAGCGGGTTCATGGCCGGCAACGGCCGTTCGGGCACGCGGCGCGAGCCGCCGCAGACGAAATCCGCCAGCGTCGGCATCTTCGCCGCCGGGTCTCGCAGCCCGGCCCGAATGGGCGCCAGGTTGCGAAAACCGGCGCCACTTTCGTTGCGCACCCACAGCGGGCTGGCCTGCATGCGTTCGAGCCGCAGCCCGCTCGCGCGTGCGCCGAGTGACTTCATCGGAGAACTCCTTCTGAAATGAGACCTGAGCTTTGCAACCACAACCCGTTCGGGCTGAGCCGCCCGTTCGGGCTGAGACTCCCAAACCCGTTCGGGCTGAGCCACCCCGACCCGTTCGGGCTGAGCCACTCCCGACCCGTTCGGGCTGAGCCACCCCGACCCGTTCGGGCTGAGCCTGTCGAAGCCCTCCGCGAGCATCACGCAGTGGACCCTTCGACACGGGGCCTTCGACAAGCTCAGTCCCCTGCTCAGGGCGAACGGTTGTTTCATGTCAGGGCGGACGGATTTTTCATGTATCGCAAGTGGCGCTTCGGCGCCATGGAAAACTGAAATGACGGCCCGGTCGCGCGCGCGCAAGCTGCACGCGGGCGGCAGTGCGCCAATGCGGCACGGGTGAGGCGGAGTCTATGCCGGGGGAAAGGCACGCATGGCAGCACGACCATCGACGGCCAGACCCGCCACGCGCCGCCACCGCCCCACCGCGCTCAGGCGGAGGAAGCGCAGAGGTCCGGATCGAACTCACGCTTGAGCACGCACGTGCCGAGGCGCGCCAAGGCGAATCGAGATGCCGGCGCTCCTCAGAAACGGCTGATCGGCGCCTGGTCGATGCCGCCAGGGCCGGGCGTCAATTCCACGGCACCCGAGTCTGGCGCGTTCGGCGAAGGCACAAGGTACGAATCGGCCGCGACCTCGGGTGCGAGCCTCGGCCAGGCAATGCGCAATTGCCGCGCAAGCGCCTGCGCGTGTTCGGCGTCGATCCCGGGGCTGCGATCACGCAGGCGCTGCGTGCACCTCGCGATCCAGTCGGGCGTGGTGCTGTCCTTCACGATGTGCGGCTCGTGTTGTTTGTTCGAGCGCGATTTTGTTCCAACGGTTCGGCCATGCACCATCCTGGGTTTGCGCGGGTCGGGCACCCTACCGAAGAATGGGGACGTGTCCTCTGATCGCCACGGGCTGCTCGATGACTTGATTTATCTCAATTCGAGCCCGCCGCCGCCATGGATGCTCGCGTGTCGCCAATCCACACCGAGCCACGTGGACCCGGGAATTCGCGCTTGCATTGCCTATCTTGCGGGACGAGTCGTCTCCGGCATGCCGGCGCTCGAGGTGTACGACTACAGCCGCTCCACGTGGGTGCGCGTCGGTGGAACGATCCAAGGCACGCGGGTCGGGCTCTACGACTACGAACGCGGCTGCAACGTGTTCGGCGTGCTGCCTCATCTGTGGGACGACGGCATGCGCTGCTCTTTCGAGCTCCATGTGTCGGCCAACACGTTTCGCGGCACCTATGGCCCACCGGGACGCCTCTTCCGCGGCGACGTCGTGGGGCTCGAGATCACGCTGCACGATTCATTGATGGCGCTCGCGCAGTGCTACTCGCTTCGGGCATTGACGGTGCCGGGCTCGCCGTCATCGCCAGCATCCTGATGCCGTAGGGCCTGTCAACGCCACCGGCGCAAGCCCTCCGATAGCGTTAACCGGCCCTAGTCCCGCGCCGCGCCGCGCCGCGCAGGCGCGGAAAGGACATCGCGGGTGATGAAGACGATCAGCCACAGGAACGCGAGCGGGAAAGCCACCGTCTGCACGAGGAAGATGGCGGCCAGGTCCACCATGTGACGCACGCTCGCCTCGGCCGCGGCCTTCACCTTGGCGGCAATGCCCTGGATGTCGGGCGGCTTGGGCAGCGTGATGCCCTTGAACACATCCTTCCAGCGCTCGGCGGACAGCCAGCCCGGCTTCTCCACGGATGCATTGGCAGGGGGCGAACTGATCTCCCGCTCGGTCATCTGCAATTCGCTGCTCGAATGCTCGAGCCCCTGCTCTGCTGCCTGGTACTGCGACTGCAGGAACAGCCGATAGGCCCCTTCGCTCGCCAGGAACGACATGGGAACGGCGAACTCGACCACGGCGATCGCGAACAAGAGCCGACCGAGCCAGCGAGGCGCGCCCTGGCGCAAGGACAGCAGCGCGTAGGCCCACGCGCAGACCGTGAACGCGGCGCACAAGACCCAGTGTTCGCCCATTTTCACGAGGATGACCTGGAGCCCGAACGCCACCGACGCCAAGAGCATGACGGACGAGAATTGCTCCACGAGGTCATTGACGGGATCGAGCACCTGACCCACGGCCAGCACGGCGCCGAAGCCCATCGGCTCGACTGCCAGTTCCGTTCCCTGGACCACCGAGATGACGGCGTTCAGGCCGCGCGCGACGGCGTAGGTTCCGGCCGCTCGCTTCAGTCCGGCCTCGCTTTGATCGATGCCCAGCGAGTGGTAGGCGGGCAGCCAGACCAGAATCGTCAGGATGGCTGCCACCGCGATGATCGTCGCGCTTCGCACAGTCGTCTTCATGCCCGCTCCCTCGACATTGCCATGTTGCGCCCATGCGCCAGGCGAGTATCGCGCGCGTCACTGCCGAGCGTCCGCGGCTGTGTGCACGCGTCGATGAACGGGCTCGCCGCCATGTGGCCGAAGGCTTGCGAGGATGCATTGGTGCAGCGCGTCAAGAAATTTCTCGCGCTCGACACTAGAGTTCGGGACTCAGGAGCATGCGATGAGTGACCATTCAGACCATCCGAGCCTCGACTTGCAGGCCGGCACCGACAGCGACCCGCAGGAAAGCGCCGAATGGCGCGACGCGCTGGCCTCCGTGCTGCAGGCCGGCGGCCCTCGACGGGTGCGCGAACTCATGGACATGCTCGCCAGCGTCGCGCGAGACCCGTCGATCGGCTGGCAGCCTCAGCGCGGCACTCCGTATGTCAACAGCATTCCACCCGCACAGCAGCCGGTCTTTCCCGGTGACCTCGCCATCGAGGAGCGGCTGGCCGCGCTGATGCGCTGGAATGCGCTGGCCATGGTCGTGCGCGCCAACCAGGCGCATGGCGAACTGGGTGGCCACATTGCCAGCTACGCGAGCGCGGCCGATCTGTTCGAGGCCGGCTTCAATCACTTCTTCCGTGCGGGCGCCGAGGGTGCGGGCGCGGACCTCGTCTTCTTCCAGCCGCACTCGGCGCCGGGCGTCTACGCGCGTGCATTCCTCGAAGGTCGCCTGAGCGAGAGCGACCTCGCGCACTACCGGCAGGAGATCAGCGCCGCGGCGCACGGTGCCCAGGGGCTGTGCAGCTATCCGCACCCGTGGCTCATGCCCGGCTTCTGGCAGTTTCCCAGCGGATCGATGGGAATCGGTCCGATCAGCTCCATCTACCAGGCGCGCTTCATGCGCTACCTGCAGCATCGCGGGCTGCTCGACAACGCCACACGGCGCGTGTGGGGCGTGTTCGGCGACGGCGAAATGGACGAGCCCGAAAGCATGAGCGCGCTGACCCTCGCCGCGCGCGAGCGGCTCGACAACCTCACCTGGGTCGTCAACTGCAACCTTCAGCGCCTGGACGGTCCGGTGCGCGGCAACGGCCGCATCATCGACGAGCTCGAGGCCTTGTTCGCCGGGGCCGGCTGGCGAGTCATCAAGCTGGTCTGGGGCTCGGACTGGGACGGCCTGTTCGCGCGCGACACCGGCGGCGTGCTCGCCCGTACGTTCGCGCACACGGTCGACGGACAGTTCCAGACCTTCGCGGCCAAGGACGGCCGCTACAACCGCGACAACTTCTTCGGCCAGAACCCGCAGCTTGCCGCGTTGGCGCAAGGCCTCACCGACGAGCAGATCGACCGGCTCAAGCGTGGAGGCCACGACCTCGTGAAGATCCATGCGGCCTACCATGCCGCGGTCCGCACGCGGGGCCAGCCCACGGTGATCCTGGCGCAGACGAAGAAGGGCTACGGCATGGGCGCGGCCGGACAGGGACGCATGACCACGCATCAGCAGAAGAAGCTCGAACGCGAGGATCTGATCGCCTTTCGAAACCGCTTCGACCTGCCGCTGTCGGACGAGCAGGCCGCCGAACTCGCCTTCTACAAGCCCGACGACGACAGCGTCGAGATGCGCTACCTGCACGCACGCCGCGCGGCGCTCGGAGGCTATCTGCCCTCCCGCCGAAAGCAGGCGCAACCCGTGCCCGTGCCGTCCATGAACCGCTATGCAGACTTTGCCACGCATGCCGACGGCAAGGAGATGAGCACGACCATGGCCTTCGTGCGCATGCTCACGGGCCTCTTGAAGGACTCCACGCTGGGTCCGAGGGTCGTGCCGATCGTGGCCGACGAAGCTCGCACGTTCGGCATGGCCAACCTGTTCAAGCAAGTGGGCATCTACTCGAGCGCAGGCCAGTGCTACGAACCCGAAGACATCGGCTCGCTGATGAGCTATCGCGAAGCGACCAACGGCCAGATCCTGGAAGAAGGCATCAGCGAGGCCGGCGCCATCAGCAGCTGGACGGCCGCAGCGACCAGCTATTCGGTGCACGGGCAGTCCATGCTGCCCTTCTACATCTACTACTCGATGTTCGGCTTCCAGCGCGTCGGCGACCTGATCTGGGCTGCAGCCGACCAGCGAGCTCGCGGCTTCCTGCTCGGCGCCACGGCCGGGAGGACGACTCTCGGAGGCGAGGGCCTGCAGCACCAGGACGGCTCCAGCCTGGTGCAAGCCGCGACCGTCCCCAACTGCCGCGCCTACGACCCCTGCTTCGCGGGCGAGTTCGCGGTGATCCTCGATCACGGGATGCGCTGCATGCTGGAAGATCAGGAGGACGTCTTCTACTACGTCACATTGATGAACGAGAACTACGCCCAGCCTTCGCTGTCGGAAGCTGCGCGCGCCGACGTGATCAAGGGGCTGTACCGTTTCGACGTCTTGCACGCCGAGAACCGCCGCGCGACGGTTCGCCTCCTGGGCTCGGGCACCATCCTGCGCGAGGCGATTGCTGCCGCGCAGCTTCTGGCGCATGACTGGCAAGTCGATACCGAGGTCTGGAGCGCGACGAGCTTCAGTGAACTCGCGCGGGATGCGGGCGAAGTCGAGCGCTGGAACCGCCTGCACCCAGGCGAGCCCGCACGAGAAAGCCATCTCGGCCGGTGCCTGCCTGGCCACGATCCGATCATCGCGGCGAGCGACTATGTGCGGGCGTGGCCGCAGCTCATTGCGAGCCACGTCGACGCGCCGTTCACGGCGCTGGGCACCGACGGATTCGGACGCAGCGACACGCGCTCGGCGCTGCGGCGGTTCTTCGAGGTCGACCGCCATCACATCGTGCTGGCCGCATTGACCGCGCTGCGACAGCAAGGCGCGATCGACGCGGCCACATGCGCCGATGCGATCGAGCGCTATGCCATTGCGGCAGACACGCCTCCGTCCTGGCGGCGCTGAAGAACAAGCGGGCCGAAGGCGTGAAACCGATGACCGGCGCTCGCCCTGAGCGGGCGGCGTCCCGGTGCTGGCGGGCACGGAGCGAACGTGAGCAAACCTAGCCTTGCCCGGTCTGCACGTGAGCGTTTCGTCGGGTTCCGAACTGATAGCCGACCCGGGCAATCGGCACCCCCGCGTACAGGAACAATGCGACCCGCGGCTCGTAGAACGCTGCAGCGCTGCCGACGAGGAAGGCGCCGCCGACACCCAGCGTGATGAAGGCTTCCGCGCGCTGACGCGCAAGGACTGCGGGGTCTTGGGCGTGGCGCCCGACGGCCAGGCGGAACCACGCGAAGCCACCCGATGCCGCGAGCATGACGAGCCCGTAGAACGCCACCGGGACAGGCTCCGTCCAGTGGGTCTCGCCGGCGTAGGCCGTCGCAAACGGGACCAGCGACATGAAGAACAGCAGCGCGCCATTGGCAAACATCAGCGGATAGCTGACCGAGCGGATGTCGGCGACGATGTCGTGGTGCGCGACCCACATCACGAACACATTCCCGAACGACAGGCCGTAGGCCACGTAGATGGGCCAGAGCTGGCCGAGCGCGCCGAGCGTGGGCTCCTTGGGCACTTTCAGCTCGAGCACCATGATCGTGAGGATGATGGCGATCACGCCATCGGAAAACGACTCCAGCCGGTTCTTGTTCACCGCAATCCCCTTGGTGATCGCCGGGCATGATGCACGTCGGCACCGCCGTGCTGGCGGACCTGGCCCGGATGACGCCGCGCCGGAGATTTCCACTCCTGAAGGTCGGCAGCATGCAGCAATTCTCGCGATGCGAGGCATGATAGTGCTCGGGCAGCGCTGAGCCGTTGGCGACGCGATCGGCGATCGTCCGGTCAACTGGAGACATATCCATGGAGTCCACGACACACGGCGTGGCGCTGATCATCGGCGCCGGCGATTCGACCGGCGGCGCCATCGCCCGCCGGTTCGCGCGCGAAGGCTTCGTCGCCTGCGTCACCCGGCGCGACGCCGCGAAGCTGCAGCCACTTCTGGAAGACATCCGTCGGGCAGGAGGAACTGCTCACGGTTTCGGCGTCCGATGCACGCAAGGAAGACGAGGTGATCGCCCTTGTCGAAAAGGTCGAGTCCGAGATCGGGCCCATCGAAGTGCTTGTGTTCAACATCGGTGCCAACGTGCCGTGCAGCATCCTCGAAGAGAGCGCGCGCAAGTACTTCAAGATCTGGGAGATGGCCTGCTTTTCCGCCTTCCTGAACGGCAGGGAAGTGGCCCGGCGCATGGTCGCGCGCGGACGCGGGACAATTCTGTTCACGGGCGCCACGGCGAGCCTTCGCGGCTCGGCACACTTTGCGGCATTCGCAGGCGCCAAGCATGCGCTGCGCGCGCTGGCGCAAAGCATGGCGCGCGAACTGGGCCCGAAGAACATCCACGTCGCCCATGTCGTCGTCGACGGGGCCATCGACACGGAGTTCATTCGTTCCAACTTCCCCGAGCGCTACGCACTCAAGGAGCAGGACGGCATCCTCGATCCGGAACACATCGCGGAGAACTACTGGTACCTGCACACGCAGCCGCGAGACGCGTGGACCCACGAACTCGATCTCAGACCCTACATGGAACGCTTTTGAGATGAAACGGAAGGGTAGCGACCGAACACCGTGCAGGCTGATCCACCCGAACCTGTTCGGGCCGAGCCACCCCAACCTGTTCGGGCTGAGCCACCCTACCCCGTTCGGGCTGTTCAGCCACCCTACCCCGTTCGGGCTGACCCACCCTAACCCGTTCGGGCTGAGCTTGTCGAAGCCCCTCTGCAAACACCAACCCGTTCGGGCTGAGCCTGTCGAAGCCCAGCGCGAACATCAAGCGGTGGACCCTTCGACACGGGGCGTTCGACAAGCTCAGTCCCCTGCTCAGGGCGAACGGATTTGCATGCGTCGCCGGTGGCGCTTCGGCGCCGTGGAAAACTAGGATGAAACTGGAGCGCTGCAACCCCAACCCGTTCGGGCTGTGCCTGTCGAAGCGCCCCTCTGCGAACCCCAACCCGTTCGGGCTGAGCCTGTCGAAGCCCACCGCGAGCATCAGGCAGTGGCCCCTTCGACACAGGGCCTTCGACAAGCTCAGTCCCCTGCTCAGGGCGAACGGGTGTTGTTGTCAGGGCGAACGGATGTTTCATGCGTCGCGCGTGGCGCTGGAAAACTCGGCCCGACCCACGAATCTGGGCACGCCGATGCACCGAACACTGGAGACGAACATGTCCAAGACCGCGGAGTTCTTCTTCGACGTCGGCAGTCCGGCTTCGTATCTCGCCTGGACGCAATTGCCGGCGATCTGTGCGCAGACGAGTGCAACACTGGTCTACAGGCCGATGCTGCTCGGGGGTGTCTTCCAGGCCACCGGCAACTCCTCACCCGCGACGATTCCATCCAAGGGCGCCTATACCCACGTCGACTACGCCCGCCACGCGCGGCGATACGGCGTCCCGTATCGGAGCAACCCGCACTTTCCCATCATCACGCTGGCCCTGATGCGCGCGGCCACCGGCGTGCAACTGAAACTGCCCGAACGGTTTCAGGACTTTCTGCGCAGCATCTTCCAGGCCTTGTGGGTCGATGCCTTGAACCTCAACGAGCCGGCACTCGTCGCCCAGACCCTCGTGGGTGCGGGCTTCGATGCGCAGGCGGTCTTGGCGCTGGCCAATGACCCGGACGTGAAGGCAGGTCTGCGATCGACGACTGAAGAGGCCGTGCAGCGAGGCGTCTTCGGCGCCCCCACCACCTTTGTTGGCGAACACATGTTCTTCGGCCAGGACCGCCTCGACTGGATCCGCGAGGCGCTTCAGGGCAAGGCCCTTTGAGCAAATAGAAACCCCGGCGTGGTGCCGGGGTCCGTGCGGCGAAGCGCTGCCGTGCTATCGGTCGAGTTCGACCTGGAGGAGTTGGGCTTCCTTGGCGCCGCTCTTGTTGTCCAGGGTCACGATCATGACGCCCTTGGCCGGCGTGCGCGCCCATTCGGCGGAATCGATCTGGATCACCGTGCTGGTATCCGTTCCGCCGGGGGCGAGTTGCGGGACGAAGCCCCCGGTGCTGATGGCGCTGGACCAGGCGTTGAACTTCGCCAATCCAGGAACCTCGTCGACCCCGCCGTTGATGAGGTCGAAAGCCACCGCGTGGTAGGTGATGCGCGGGCTGGCGGCGGACAGGCAAGGCTCGTTCGCGAGACACAGCTGCGACGTCAGCACGGGCAGCAGCGCAGTGGAGCTGTCGGTCGGAGCCTGTGCGAGGAAGTTGATGCTGCCGGCGCCCGAGCGCAGGCTGAACACGAAGCTGCCCAGCACGCCGTCGAAGTCGCCCGCGGTCACCGCGCCATGGTCCACGCCGCTCACCACGTAGTCGTCGACACCGTCGCCGTCGACGTCCACGTAGATGTCGAACTCGTTGGCGGCCGCGTTCGACCAGCGGTCGAACGAGTTCACCGCGAAGACCATGAGCTGCTGAGTGGCGTCCCACGGGAACGACTGCACGCCGACCGCGCGCACGTCGTTGCCCGCCTTGCCGGGCGTCTTCGTGCCTTCCAGGCCCCAGGCGTAGAAATCGGCGTCGCCGGCGATCGCGCCTCCCTTGTTGGTGACCGTGGCGACGGTCGCCGGGTTCTTGCCACGCAGCCGCGCAATGCGCGTGGACACATCGGACAGCGCACGCGGCACGAGCAGGTAGGGCACGCGCAGCGCGACGCCGCTGTTGCTCGCGGCATACGCCGGGGTGAATTCAACGATGCCCGAGGCCTCGACGTAGGACAGGCCCGAGCCGTTGGAGGCGCCGGACGTGGCCACCGGGACGCTCAGCGTGACGTCGACGTCCACCTTGCCGCGTGGAGGCACGGTGACGGTGCTGGTGCTGGCCGACGCGGTGTGCGGCACGCCGGACTTGCGCACCACGTCGACGTTGAACCTGGCGACCGTCGCGCCGTAGTTGTGCAGGGTGATCGTCTTGGTGTCGCTGAAGTCGCTGTGCAGTTCAGCGAATCCGAAGTTGAGCGCGGTCGAGAACTGCCCGCCGTTGCCGCTCGCCGTCACCTGGCTCAGTGTCGACTTGGCCGGCTGCACGAGACCGGTGCCGCCGCGGCTCGTCCGATAGTTGGCAACTTGCGCCGGATCACCCGTGTTCACCAGCGCCGCCATGATGGAGGCGACCTTCCACTTGGGATGCGACTGGAGCGTGAGCGCCGCGACGCCCGTGACGTGCGGCGACGCCATCGACGTGCCGGACAGCGTGGCAGCGCCATTGCCAGTGCCGACGCCGGTCGACACGATCGCCACGCCAGGAGCGCTGAGCTGCGGTTTCAGGAAGCTGTCGCCGAAGCGCGGTCCGCTCGACGAGAACGATGCGAACGCCTCGAAGCCGGGGTTGGTCAGCGTGGCATTGGTCGCGACGGCGGTGCCTCCGTCGGCGTTGCGCAGCTTTCCGCCGTCCGAAGTGCTGTTGGCGACCAGGCCGCGAATGCCGAAGAACGGGATCGTCACGGTGTAAGGTTCGCCGGTGTCCGGGTTCGACGTGATCTGGCCTTCGACAGGCGGATAGCCGGTGGAGGTGTCGATCATGGCCGACGCGGCCGCACCGTGCTGCTGGGCGTAGATGGCCCGCGCCACGCGCGCACACGTGCCGCGGACAGTGACGATCAGCTTGCCCACCAGGCTGCCGGGCGCGCCGGGATAGTTGTCATAGTCCGCCTGATCGCAGCCGAGCGCCACCGAGCCGGCTGGATATGAGGTCCGCAGCACCGCGATCGGGTAGCTCGTGCCGTTCGCGAAGGTCGCGCCGTTCGAGTTCTGCGCCTGGATGCTGTCGCCGGTGCTGAGTTGCAGGTTGGCGCCGGGGAAAGTGGGCGTCGGGTCGATGGCCGCGACGGCGACCGCGCCGTCGGCGGACCCGGGCGTACCCGAGATGTACTGCGACGGTCCCTCGTTGCCTGCCGACGTGATCACCACCACGCCGGCGCGCGCAGCGTTGGTCGTGGCGACGGCATCCGGGCTGTCCTTGGTGCCGAACGGTGAGCCGAGCGACATGTTGATCACGTCCATGTCGTTGTCGACGGCCCATTCGATGGCATCGACGACCACGTCGGTCGAGCCTTCGCAGCCGAACACGCGAATGGCGTACAGGTCGGCCTTGGGCGCCACGCCCGGGCCGATGGTCCAGCTGTTGCCCGAAACGGTCGACGCGTTGTACGGCCCGTTGTAGGTCTGGCCATTGGCGAGGACGCCCGAGCCCGCGGCCGAACCGGCCACGTGCGAGCCGTGCCCGTTGCAGTCCAGCGGATTGGCATCGGGATGCGGCACCGGCTGGTATGCCGGGTCGTTCGGGTCGGCGTTGTAGCTGTCGCCCACGAGGTCGATGCCCCCCTTCACGCGCGGTGCGTTCGGGCCGACCAGCGCAGGGTCGGGCGCGGCCGCTTCCACCGCATGGGCCGCGTCATAGGCGGCCGACGTGCCGGGACCACCGAAGTTGGCGTGCGTGTAGTCGATGCCGGTGTCGATGATCGCGACCTTCACCCCCTCGCCGTGCACGCCGAGGTCCTGCCACGCCTGGGGAGCGCCGATCAGCGGCACGCCATGCACGTTGTCGGGCCGGACCGGCATCAGCGGACGCACCGCGATGACCCCCGGCAATGAGGCCAGGGCCTGCAGCTTGTTTGCCGCGATGCGCACCTTCATCCCGTTGTACGCCGCCTGGTAGTTCGCCAGGACCGTGCCGCCGAGGCCTTGCACATTCGCGTGCAGCGCGAACTGGGCGCTGCGCAGCTGCGCCTTGATGTGCTCCTTCTCCGCACGCAGCAGCTTGCGCCCTGCGGCTTCCTGGTACAGCGCGACCGGGTCGCCTGCCAGCTGCATCACGACCGTCACCTGCTGCTTGCCCAGGCCGAGCGGAACCCAGACTGGTTTGATGTGGGCTTGCGCGTCCCCCGCGGGCTCCGGGCGCGCTGCGCCGGACAGACCGGGCGCGAAAGCAGCCGCGAGGGCTGCAGCCAATGTCAACGTACGGACCCATCCGATGCGCATGCGAACCTCCTCCAGGTTGGACGATCGAGGACGATCCCGCTGCGGCAGCCTCCGGCTCTTGACCGAGCGCCGCACAGTCGGGATCGAGGACGCGACGCTATCCTTCGCGCTCCGCGCTTTGAACTAGGGCAAACAAGGACGGACGCTCCCTACCTTCAGTCGGCGACTGAACCAGCCCGCCGACGCATGGACGTGCTCCACCGAGGGCACAGAGGACGGCCACCTGTCGGGCCGACATCCATGCACGGGCCTCCCTGGCGCTTGACCTTTGCCGAGACAGGGGCGGCTATCGCACGGGCGGCGCAGGCTGTGGGCGTGTCGGCATGACGCGGCCCTTCAGGCGGCACGCGCCGAGACCGGCATGGCCCACGGACGCCCGGCGATCGCACCAGGCGCCGGGGTCGGAGACGACCATGCAGTCGGAGGCATTCCCTACGGCCACGCCGGACTGCCGCTGGTGTGCGGCCTGGGCGTCGACCGCCGCCCGCAGCGCCGCCGCGTCGGTGCGCAGACGCGACCACGGCGCATAGGCCAAAGGTCCGCCACAGGCCTTTGCGCCCACGCCGATGGTGGCGCACTGCGCATCCGTCTCGCAGGCCGCATCGCCAATGAGCGCCCGCACGCTGCCCTCGTGGTCACTCGATGCACCGGGCCTTTCGACAGAAGGTGCCTTGGTCGAGCCTGCGCAGGCAGCGGCAAGGACGAATGCGGGCAGGACAAGCGCGAATTGCAGCGGGGACCGTCTCATGACCCGATGCTGACGCGAACGGCGGCGCCCATCAAGGCCCCTCGTGCAGCCGAACCCCGCCGGTAGCTTCACCCCCTCGAGCAGATGCTCAAAGGAAAAATCGCGTTCAGGAGCCCTACTTCGCAGCCTGGTGTCACACGAGAAGGTTGTTCGCTATGCAATTACTAGTGCTTGTATGTCGGATACTTGCAACCTGATAGCGATCAACGCATCATGCGCCGAATTCCAGCCCTGGAGCGCATCGATGTCCCTTGCCGCGCGGTTGCAAGCCTTGGTCGGCGCTGACGCCGTTCTCACCGCGGCGGCCGAGGTCGAGGCCTATGCAGTCGATTGGCGCGGCCGTTACCGTGGCAATGCGAACTGCGTTGTTCTGCCCTCCACCACCGAGCAGGTTTCGGCGGTGGTCCGCGCTTGCGCGGAGCACGGCGCACCCATCGTCCCGCAAGGGGGCAATACGAGCCTGTGCGAGGGCGCAATTCCGCGCGCGCAGGAGCCCGCGTCGGTGGTCTTGAATCTGCAGCGGATGCGCCGCGTACGCTCGGTGGATGTTTCGAACAACTCGATGGAAGTCGACGCGGGCTGCGTGCTCGCGAACGTGCAGCAGGCCGCGGCGGAGCACGGGCGGCTCTATCCGGTGAGTCTCGGCGCTGAAGGCTCGTGCCAGATCGGCGGCAACATCGCCACGAATGCCGGGGGCACCGGCGTGCTTCGCTACGGCAACACACGCGACAACGTGCTGGGGCTCGAAGTCGTCCTGCCCGATGGGCGCATCTGGGACGGCCTTTACAGCCTGCGCAAGAACAACACCGGCTTCGACCTCAAGCACCTTTTCATCGGCAGCGAAGGCACCCTCGGCGTGATCACTGCGGCGAGCTTGAAGTTGCACCCGCTGCCCAGGTCGTTCGCTGTCGCGTGGATCGCGCTCGAATCGCCGCAGGCCGCGCTCGCGATGCTCGGGAGGTTTCAGCAGCGATGCGGCGGCGTGCTCTCGGCCTACGAGATGATGAACGACATCGAGCTCCAGATCGTGCTCGACCACGTGCATGGCCGGCGCGCACCGTTGAGTGCAACCTATCCGTGGCACGTGCTCGTCGAGCTGTCGGACACTGGCAACGAGGAAGCGCTGGCCGCTGCCTTGCAGGAAGTCATTGCCGACGGTCTGGCCGATGGCAGTGTCGAGGATGCCGCGATCGCCGTCAGCGAAGCGCAGCGCGCCGCATTCTGGGAGGTGCGCCACAGCGTCTCCGAAGGCAACAAGAAGGCCGGCATGGGCATCAATACCGACTGCGCCGTGCCGGTTTCCGCCGTGCCCGATTTCATCGAGCGAGCCAGCCGGGCAGCGCGCGAGATCGTGCCCGATGTGCCCATTGTCGTGGTCGCGCACCTGGGCGACGGCAATGTGCATTTCATCCCGCTCGCGAGCTTCGAGCAGTGGCATTCGTTCGCCGACGCTGACTTGGTCGCGCATCGCGTCAAGCACGCGGTCAACGAAGTGGCGTACGAGTTGAATGGCACCTGGAGCGCCGAGCACGGCATCGGCCAAGTGCTGACGCACGAGATGAACCTGTTCAAGCCGCAGGTCGAACTGGACATGATGCGCGGCATCAAGCAGTTGCTCGATCCGCAAGGCCTCTTCAACCCCGGGCGGCTGCTTCCGCCGCCGCCCATCCCGCAGTGACACGGACCAAGGAACCACCATGAAAGACGACTCGATCCTCCATCCTTCCCGCCGCCGCGTCCTTCAGGCCGCCGCTGCCTTCGGCACGCTCGCCGCACCCGCCGTGCTGCAGTTCGCGCGCGCGCAATCCAAGCGCATCGTGGTGCGCGACGACGGAGGCATCTACACCAAGGCGTATGGCGCGGTGTACTACCGCCCATTCACCGAGAAGACAGGCATCGAAGTCGTCGGGGTGCAGGCCAATGCGGAACCGGTTGCGCAGATCAAGTCGATGGTGGACACCAAGAACTACACGTGGGACATGGCCAAGATCAGCCAGCCCGCGATCCTCTTGCTCACGACTCAAGGCAAGGTGTACCTCGAGAAGCACGGCCTGGAGAACGATCCGGTCGTCAAGACGATCCCGGCCCACTACATGTCGCCCTACGGCGTCGCTACCAACATCTACAGCACGGTCCTGGCGTATCGCACCGACGCCTTCAATGGCCGCAAGGCGCCGAATTCATGGGCCGACTTCTGGAACGTGAAGGACTTTCCCGGCCGGCGTTCGCTGCGCAAGCACCCGTTCGACACGCTGGAGGAAGCCTCGATGGCCTCGGGCGTACCCACGCAGCAACTCTACCCACTGGACCTGGACAAGGCGTTCGCCACGCTGGACCAGATCAAGCCGCAGGTCGCGGTGTGGTGGAACTCGGGCGCGCAGGTCGAGCAGATGCTCAAGTCCGGCGAAGTCGACATGATCGCCACGTGGGTCTCGCGCCCGCAGTCGGCGATCGCCAGCGGCGCGCCGGTCGCGATCGTGTGGAACCAGAACCTCTGGGGCGTGGACAACTGGTCGATTCTTGCGGGCACGCCGAACGCGGACGCCTGCCGCGAGTTCATCAAGTTCGCATCCGACCCGAAACGCATGGCCTCGCTGGTCGAGTACTTTCCCGCCGGGGTCACGCAGCCCGATGCATTCAAGTACATCAAGGCCGACATCGCGAAGAACTGTCCCACGCACCCGGACAACATCCGCAACGGCGTGCAGATCAACGCGAAGTACTGGCTCGACCACCAGGCGACCGTGACGGAGCGGTTCAATGAGTGGATCCTGAAGTAAGCGCGGCATGGCGCAACCCAAGCTCGCGATCGCCGGTCTGACCAAGCGCTACGGGTCGTTCACTGCCCTGGCGCCCACCGATATCCAAGTGGCCGAAGGCGAGTTCCTCACCCTTCTCGGACCGTCGGGCTCGGGCAAGACCACGCTGCTTTCGCTGATCGCCGGCTTGACGGCGCCCGATGGCGGGGAGCTGCGCATCAACGGACAAGATGCCACCTATGCCGCGGCGCACGAGCGCGACATCGGAATGGTGTTCCAGAACTACGCGCTGTTCCCGCACATGACGATCGCGGAGAACATCGCGTTCCCGCTGAAGATGCGGCGCATCGACAGCGAGCACCGCAAGAAAGCGCGCGATGGAGACGCTCGAGCTCGTCCGTCTGCCGCATGTCGCATCGCGCTATCCGAAGGAGCTTTCCGGCGGGCAGCAGCAGCGAATCGCGCTCGCGCGCTGCCTGGTCTACAAGCCTTCGATCGTGCTGATGGACGAGCCCCTCGGTGCGCTCGACAAGAAGCTGCGCGATCACATGCAGCTGGAGATCAAGCGGATTCACCGCGACACGGGGGCAACCATCGTCTACGTCACCCACGACCAGGAAGAGGCGATGACGATGTCCGACCTCATCTGCCTGATGAACGGCGGTCGCATCGAGCAGCTCGGCACGCCATCCGATCTCTATTTCCGGCCGAAGACGCTGTTCGTGGCTGATTTCATTGGTGAGTCCAATTTGCTGCGCGGCAGAGTGTCGTCAGCGAGCGGGCGTGACGTGGAAGTGACACTCGACGACGGCGTGACGCGCGTCTTGGCGACGTCGCATTCGCCGCTCGCCAGCGGCGCGAAGGTGCGGGTGATGGTGCGCCCGCAGAACATCGTTTGCCGCGAGGATGGCCCGAACACGCTGCGCGGCCGGGTGGTCGACTCGATGATCACCGGCAGCCTCACCAAGCTCTACGTGCAGACGCGCGCTGCCGGTGACGAGCCGATCGTGCTGTCGTACCCCACGTCCGCGGCAGCGCAACCGCACCAGATCGGCAGTGACCTCGCATTCTCGTGGCCCGTCGGCGATGCGGTCGCCGTTGCGGAGGCCGTGTGAGCACGTTCGGCTCGCCTCGGCCCGCGTGGGTCAAGCCGGCTCTGCTCGGCGGGCCGCTCACGCTCCTGTTCCTCGTACTGCTGGTGTATCCGGTCGGGCAGTTGCTGCTGTTGTCGATCTACAGCGACGGCGCGTTCACGCTGGCCAAGTATCGGCAGCTGTTCGAGTCCTCGGTGTACCTCAACGTGATGCTGATCACGTTGAAGATTTCGCTGTGGACCACCTTGCTCGCGGTAGCCGCCGGCTACCCTGTCGCCTACCTGATCTCCTCGTTGGACAAGGACCGCAAGGCAAGGTGGCTGTTCTGGGTGCTGTTGTCGTTCTGGACCAGCTTCCTGGTGCGCGCGTTCGCATGGATCGTCATGCTGGGACGCCATGGCGTCGTCAACCAGCTCCTCACGGCCGCTGGCTTGCAGGACACGCCCTCGAACCTGCTGTATTCGCTAGGCGCCGTGCTCGTCGGGATGGTGCACGCGCTGATGCCCCTGGCAGTCCTCACCATGTTGTCGGTGATGGAGAACATCGACCGCAATCTGCTGCGCGCAGCGGCGACGCTCGGCGCGAAGCCGGGGACGGCGTTCTGGCGTGTCTACTTTCCGCTCTCGCTGCCTGGCGTGGCGGCGGGCGCGATCATGGTCTTCGTCACGGCAGTCGGCTTCTTCATCGTGCCCCAGCTGCTGGGCGGGCGGCGCGAAGTGATGATCACGCAGCTGATCATCGAACAGGTGCTGCAGACGATGAACTGGGGCTTTGCCGGCTCCATCTCGGTGCTGATGCTTGTGGTTGTCCTCGCCGTCTTCGTGCTCTACGACCGGGTCGTCGGCCTTTCGACGATGACGGGCGAATCGTCGCAACGGGTCGGCGGCCGGCGTAGCGTGATGCATGCCGCCGGCGAAGTCGTCCTGGGCATGCTGGGTCGCTTCCATGACGCATTGATCGACCTGTATCCTCGCGGCCGTGGCCGGCGACGCGAGCGCGAATCGGAGCGCTCGCTCGGGTTGCGCAGCGCGGTGTTGCTGGTGCTGTTCTTCCTCTCGGTGCCTGCGCTGCTCATGATCCCGCTATCGTTCGCGAAGTCCGGATTGAACTGGCCGCCAAGCGGGCTCACGGTGCAGTACTACCAGGCGATGATCGCTTCGCCGCTGTGGATGCAGGCCGCTTTGCGTTCACTTCTCGTGGGCATCGGCGCAGCGACGCTGGCGATGCTGATCGGGACGCCCGCCGCATTCCTGCTGGTGCGATCGCAAGTGCGGGCAAAGTCGCTGCTGCTTGCCTTTGTCCTGTCGCCCATCATCATCCCCCGCATGATCATCGCGGTGGGCCTTTTCTACTTCTTCGCACGGGTGGGGCTGGTCGGCACGTCCGTGGGCCTCGCCATTGGGCACACCGTGGTCGCCGTGCCCTACGTCGTCATGACGATGATGGCTGTGCTGCGCACCTACGATTCGCGACTGGACCTCGCCGCACAAAGCCTGGGCGCCAGACCGTGGCAGGTGTTGCGGCACGTCACGTTTCCCATCCTGGCAGCCGGCATGTTCTCGTCGTTCCTCTTCGCCTTCGCGACTTCGTTCGACGAACTCACGATTGCGCTTTTCGCCTCGGGGGGCCTATCGGCCACGCTGCCCAAGCAATTCTGGGACGAAGTCACGCTCGAGGTCTCACCCACCATCGCCGCCGTGTCGACCTGCATCTTCGCATTCGTCGGCATCCTGATAGCGCTCGGGGAGTGGCTGCGTCGCCGCAGCGCGGACCGTTAACACAGGCATCATGAACACTCGACTCACCGCCGCCGACCTGCGCGGCATCTTTCCCGCCATCCCCACCCCTGTCACTGACGCCGACCGCATCGACGAGAGTGCCGCAAGCGCTCAGATGGACCTGATCCTGCGAAGTGGCGTGCAAGGGGTCGTGCCTCTGGGCGGGACCGGCGAATACGGCGCCTTGCCGCACCAGGAGCGCAGTCGCATGGTGGGCATCTGCGCCGAGGTTGCCGGCGGCCGCATCCCGGTGGTCGCCGGCGTGCTCGACCCCGGCTACTACGATGCCCGCGCCGCAGGAAAGGCATTCGCCGGCGCCGGCGCCGACGCGCTGATGGTGCTGACGCCCTACTACACGACACCCACGCAAACCGGGATCCGCGACTACTTCACGCGGTTTGCCGACGAATCGCCTGTGCCCGTCATGATCTACGAAATCCCGTACCGTACGCGCATCGCGATCGCACCCGAAGTACTGCACGAGCTGTCGCGGCACCCGAACATCATCGGCATGAAGGCGTGCAACACCGACATGTACCACTTCCTCAAGGTGCAGGCTGGCATCGACGAGTCGTTCACGGTGTTCAGCGGTGAGGACACGCTCTTCCCAGTGCACATGGCCGCGGGTGCGAAGGGCGGCATCGTCGTCACCGCTTCGGCGCTGCCGCGCACCTGGCTCAGGCTGTACGAGGCGTGCGCCGCCGGGCGCACACTCGAAGCGCTGCAACTGCATCGCAGGCTGATCCCGCTGCTGGACATGGCCTTCGCCGAAACCAATCCCGGGCCGCTGAAATCGGTGCTTGACCTGGTCGGGGTGAATGCACCACGCGTGCTGCAACCGCTCATTGCACCGGCGCCGGACCTGCGAGACAAGCTGCGAGCCGAGATGGCGCGACTGCTGACAGAAGAAGCCACGTTATAAAGGGCGCCATGTCCACTGCGCCCACGAGGAAAGCCGCTCCGCCCGCGCGCGCCACGCGGCCCAAGGCCGGACGCGAAGAGCGCTCCACGCTCTTCGTCGGCTCCGTCGAAAAGGCGTTCCAGGTCCTCGAGGCCTTTCGCGATACCCACCGCACGATGTCGATGGCCGAGATTGCCCGCGCCGCGCAACTGGATCGCAGCGCGACGCAAAGGCTCGTGCACACAATGGAGCAACTCGGATACATCCGGCGGCTGCCCGATACAGCGTTGTATGGACTCGCGCCGCGGGTTCTCACGCTTTCCTACAACTACCTGCGCTCGCGCGAGCTGATCGAACGCGCATCGCCCTACTTGCTGGACATCAGCCGCACGCTGGGCGAGACCTCCAATCTGCAAGAACTGGATGGGCACGAGATCGTGTTCCTGGCGCGCTTCCCCGGCAAGCACCTGGTCAACGTGGATTTTGCCGTTGGATACCGCCTGCCTGCCGTGTTCACGGCTTCAGGGCGCGCGATCCTGTCGCAGATTCATCCGGCAGCGCGGCGCGACATCATCCGCGCAACGCCCAAAAACCCGATCACACCGTACACGGAGACTGACCCGAAGCTGCTGATGTCACGCATCGAAGACGCCGCCAGAAAAGGCTATTCGATCGTGATGAACCAGACGCTGGTGGGCGACATCTCGGTGGCCGCTGCGGTCACCGACCACTACGGCCATCCGGTTGCTGCCATCAATGTTGCAGTGCCGACGACTCGCTGGACCCTGGAGAAGGCCGAGGAGCAACTCGTGCCCCACGTGCAACTGGCAGCCACTTCGATCTCGCAGGCAAAGATGCCGCGCGCATAGCCAGTTTCAGTGCTCATGTCTGACAGCGCCACGGCGTCAGAATTCCTAAAGATCGTGATCGCAATGCTGCTGGACCATCGCAGGCACATTGCGCGCCAATTCGGTGACCGGCGGTATGCCATCGCCCCCCTCCACTGCCGTTTGCTCGATCCCGATACCCGGAGGCTGGACGGCGGTGTCCTTGGGCAGCGCGGGGGTGGCCGATGGCCAGAGGACCGCGACAGCCGCTGCCAGACCGATCAGGACAGCAGCGAGTGCGCCAGCCATGCGCGGACGGGTGAGCGGCAAGCGGGTATCGGACGGTTCGGCCGGCTGCGGCGCGGCCTTGCGTTGACGTTCGAACTCACGATGCAAGTAGCACACGATGAACTCCTTCGCCAGCCGAAAAGCGGAACGCGCGGCGCGCGTCCCATCCTCATAGTATGGTTCACGCACTGAAAACTGCCAGCCGAAATCCTGCCGGGCACGCCGCGTTGGCGGGGTCCGAGGCGGCGAACGGTGACCGGCGGGCAGGTGCTTCGTGAGGCCGGCGAACTCGGTCGTCAGGTCGGCCGCGTCAGGTCGGCCGCGTCAGGTCGTTCCGCGCCGACCGCATCCTTTAGGTCCCGGAGGAACGGCCCATCCGTGACGGACCGTTGCGAGTACTTGCGGATGTTCGCCGCCGCCTGGCGTGCCTCGTCGGACGCCGGCCCGAGGATCTTGAGAACGAACCAGTTGAGCGCGTGGTAAGGCAGGCTCATCGGCCGCATCACGTCGACAATAAGTACAACGCGGATGTCGTTCGAACGGTTGTAGACCTCGTGATTCCAGCTGTCGTCGAAGAGCACGCTGCCTTGTTCGACCCAGGTGTAGACCGTGTCCTTGACGCGGATGCTGGGAGGATCGACTACCGGAACCTTCAACGCGAGGTGATAGCGCAGGTACCCGAGATAGGGGCCGTCATGGGCAGGCACGGACTTTCCGGCCTCCAGGATCGAGAAGAAGGCGCACAGGACTCCCGGGATGCGATCGAGCAGTGCCGCCGTACGCGGGCAACGCGCTCGATTGGCCTCGACACCACCACCGGGCCACTTCAGCATGAATACACGCCAGGCCTTTTCCTTGTCGACGCTGCCGGAGATATACGTCTCCTTGCTCGACAATTCGTGGTAGCGAGGAATGCGCTCTCGCTCATGCAGCAGCGCAAGCATTTCGCCCCGGACGATTTCGAAGCTCCGGTCGAGAAGCCGCAGCGACGGGTAAGTGCGGTCGATGTCGAAGAACGCCGGGCGCCGTTGTGCGCCGGCGTGACGCCCCAATAGGCGGTTGAGTCCCCTCGCGATCCATGCCTGGGCGGTCATGGCATCCCCTCGACGTGCTTGTATGGGAGCGAAGTATCCAGGGCCTTTTCGCGCAAGGCATCCCCGCGAACGCGGGACAGTGCTGGACACTTTCCCATCGAGGGCCACGAGACCGCCATCTCGTCAACGAACGCCTGCGTTGCGCTCCACCATCCGCACGATCTCGACCAGTCGGGGTCCCACGCGCTGCAGCAGGTCGCCCGGCCGAAGCTGGGTGCCCGGTATGGCGCAGTTGAACAGCAACGTGCGGGCGCTGAAGCGCGCCCGCGACACGACGCCCACTGCATGGATGCCCAGGCCCATGTCGCCAAAATTCACCGCGAAGCCGCGCTCCGCTTGTCGGGCCAGCGATTCATCGATCCCTGCGGCACAGTGGCGCATTTCCTCGGGCCGTTCGCGTCGCAGCCGGCGCAGCATGTTGGCCCGGTCGCGCGCGCCCAGCGTCGACAGCCACGCACGTCCCATGGCGGTCGCCGCGACCGGGCGAATGGCACCGACGGCCGGCCGCGCAAGCGTTCCGCGCTGCCACGCGCACGTCTCGATGTAGACCACGTCGAGGTCCACCGCCACGCCCAGCGACACCGCGCCCTTGACCTGATCAGCAAGGCCCTGCATCGCCGCGCGCCCCTGTTCGAGCAGCGGCGTGTTCACCACGTAGGGGTAGCCGAGTGCAATGGCTGCGGGGCCGATGAAGTACCGATCGATGCGTTCGTCGTGATCGAGGTAACCCATCTCGAGCAGCGTGCGGCACAGCCGCGACACGGTGGGCCGGGGCAGTTTCAGCCGGGCCGACAGTTCACTGTTCGCCATCGGGCGTGGCTCCTGCACGAAGAGCCTGGAGGATCATCAGCCCCTTGGCCAGCGTGCCGGCGAAGTTCGGGTTTTCCTCGCGCGAGATGCGCAGATCCCGTTCGTCCTGGAGACGTCGAATGGAGTGGGTCCGGTTCATGGCAGGTGCCCACTGTAGGCATCTTCCCTCGGCAGCGCGCAACTGAATTTCAATATTCGAAACAGCGTGACGTATCTGGAGAAGGCCTGCCTACAGTGCACTCCATGATTCGAGACACCCACAGACTCAATGCCCTGCTCGACACCGTGCGCCGCTTCGTGACAGAACGTTGGCACGCCATCGAGGGCGAGGTCGAGGCCCTCGACGCCGTTCCCGACGACGTGGTCGACGAACTGCGTGCGCTGGGGTTCTTCGGCTGGAGCATTCCCGCCGAGTACGGCGGGCTTGGCCTGACGACCGAGGAACTCGTGATCGCGGCGATGGAGCTGTCGCAGTGCTCGGTGGCGCTTCGCGCCCGCGTGGGAACGAACACCGGCATCGGATCGGAGGCGCTGGTGGCCGACGGCACCCTCGAGCAGAAGCAGCGCTGGCTGCCGCGCATGGCGCGCGGCGAGCTGACCGGCTGCCTGGCGTTGACCGAGCCAGAGGCCGGTTCCGAGGCGAGCAACGTGCACACGACCGCGCGTCGCAACGGCGACCACTACGTGCTCGACGGCATCAAGTGCTACATCACGAATGCGCCCATCGCCGACGTGTTCACGGTGATCGCACGCACCGAGCCGGGCAGCCACGGCAGTGCGGGCCTCAGCGCGTTCATCGTCGAGCGTGGCACGCCGGGGCTGCGCACCGGTGCGCCCTACCGCAAGATGGGCCAGGCCGGCTCGCCGGTGTCCGACGTGTTTTTCGAGGGATGCCTCGTGCCGGCAGACCAGATCATCGGCGGCGAGGAAGGCCGCGGCTTCAAGACAGTGATGAAGGTGCTGAACAAGCAGCGCCTGCACCTGGCCGCCCTGTGCACGGGGCCGGCGATGCGCATGCTGGACCTCGCGATCGGACATACGTCGCAGCGACGGCAGTTCGGCGCGCCGGTCGCGAGCTTCCAACTGGTCCAGGCCATGATTGCAGACTGCCGCACCGAGATCTTCGCGGCGCGCTCGATGATTCTGGAGGCGGCCCGCGCACGCGACCGCGGCGAGGACGTCGCGTTGGAGGCGTCGATGTGCAAGTACTTCGCCTCCGAAATGTGCGGCCGCGTGGCGGACCGCTGCGTGCAGATGTTCGGCGGCGCGGGCTACGTCGCCGACCACAGTCCCATCGAACGCTACTACCGCGACGTGCGGCTGTTCCGCCTCTACGAGGGGACCAGCCAGATCCACCAGCTCAACATCGCCAAGCTCGTCTTGCGGGCGCACTCAGCATGAGACCATCGCTTTCACCCCTGTTCAGTCCGCGCAGCGTGGCGATCGTCGGCGCCTCCAGCGACGAGGCCAGCACGAGCGGCCAGCCCATCCGGTTCCTGCGCGAGCATGGCTTTTCCGGCAGCGTCTACCCGGTGAATCCGCGGCACGAGACCGTCGGGGGCCATCGGGCCTACCCGGATGTCGCGTCCTTGCCGCAGGTGCCCGACCTCGCCCTCGTCGCGGTTGCTGCGCGCCGCGTGCCGCAGGCGCTGCGCGAGCTCGGCGCCAAGGGCGTACAGCGCGCGATCGTGATCAGCTCCGGCTTTGCCGAGGCGGGTGAAGAAGGCAAGGCCGCCCAGGACGAAATCGCCACCATTGCGCACGAGTTCGGCATGCGGGTGATCGGGCCGAATTGCCAGGGCATGATGAACATCACCGATGGCTATGCGCTGGGTTTTGGCGCGCCTTTCGGGCTGAAGTACCGACGCGGATCGGTGAGCCTCACCTCGCAGAGCGGGGCCTTCGGGAACTCCGTGCTGATGCTCGCCGACGAGGAAGGCGTGGGGTTCCGGCACTACGTGTCCACCGGCAACGAGGCGGCCACCACTACGCTCGATCTGGTCGAGCACTTCATCGACGACGACGGGACGCGGATCATCGCGAGTTACGTCGAGGGCTTTCGCGACGCCTGGCGAACCGTCGAAGTGGGCCAACGCGCCTTGGCGGCGGGCAAGCCCTGGCTGGTGTGGAAGGTGGGCAATTCGGACGCGGGCGCGCGCGCCGCGGCATCGCACACGGCCAACCTGGGTGGCGCCGCTGCACTGTACCGAGCGGCGTTCCGGCAGGCCGGTGCGATCGAGGTGCACGATGTCGGCGACCTGGCCGACTGCGTGCATGCGCTCGAAGCGGGCTCGCTGCCCAAGGGGCCACGCATCGCGGTGGTCACGGTCTCTGGCGGGGCTGGCATCCTGATGGCCGACCGCTGCACCGACGCCGGCCTGAGTCTGCCGGCGCTGACGCCGGCCACGCTGGAAGCGCTCAAGCACCTGCTGCCGTCGTTCGCGTCATTGCACAACCCCATCGACCTCACGGCAGAGGCCTTGCGTACGCCCGAACTGTTCGAGAAGACCCTCGCCCTGATCGCACGTGATCCCCAGGTGGACATGATCGGCCTGCCGCTTGCGGCGGTCAGCGGACCCGCGGCCGTGGTGGTGGCACGCGCTCTGGCGGCGCTGCGCCGCATGGTCGAGCTGCCCATCATGGTCGCCTGGAACGGCCCCGAAGATGCCAATCGCGAGGCCTATGCGATCCTCGACGAGGCGCGGATTCCGCGATTCAGGACACCGGTGCGATGTGCCCGCGGCTTCGACGCCCTCTGGCAGCACGCGGCAGCCCAGGAACGCATGCAGCGCTGGCAGTCAGAACGCGCTACACCCGACCAAGCAGCCGAGACCATCGCGGCGCCCGACGCGGGTCGCCGCGGCATGATGACCGAATACGCCGCCAAGCAACTTCTCGCCAGGCACGGCATCACGCCCACGCGGGAGCGGCTTGCCGCCAACGCAGAGGATGCAGTCGACGCCGCGCGCGAGATGGGCTTCCCCGTGGTCCTGAAGGTCCAGTCGGTGGACATCCCACACAAGACCGAGGCCGGCGGCGTGCAGGTCGGCCTTGGCGACTCGGCCGCGGTGGCGCGGGCCTTCGGCGAGATCATGGCCAGCGCGCGGCGCCATTCGCCTGACGCTCGCATCGACGGCGTGCTGGTGCAGGAGATGGTGCGCGGCGCGGTCGAAGTGATCGTGGGCATCGACAACGACCCGGTCTTCGGTCCGGCCGTCATGTTCGGCCTCGGTGGCATCCATGCCGAGGTGATGAAGGACGTGACCTTCCGACTGGCGCCGGTGACCGCCTCGCAGGCCGCCGAGATGATCCGCGAGATCCGCGGCTTTGCGCTGCTCGACGGTGCGCGCGGTGCGCCGAAGGCCGATGTCGAAGCCCTTGCCGCCGTGATCGAGCGAGTGTCGTCGCTGGCCCTCGCCCATCGCCACACGCTGGCCGAGCTGGACATCAACCCGCTGTTCGTGCTGCCTCGCGGACAGGGCGTTCGGGCCGGCGACGCCCTCATTCGCTGGAAGGAGACTCCATGATGAACATGTTCGGGACCAGCGAGGGCCTGCCGGACCTGCTGGCGCGGGTGCGGCGCTTCGTCGAGGACGAATGCATACCGCGTGAGACGAATGCGCACGCGCACGACATCGAGGCACTCGACACGACGCTCGCGGCCCTGCGACCGCTGGCCCGAAGGGCGGGCATCTACGCCCCGCAGCTGCCCGCGGCTTACGGCGGGCTGGATATGTCCTGGCGCGACCGAGCCGCAGTGCTGGAAGAAGCCGGACGCAGCTACCTGGCACCGGCCGCGATGAATTGCGCACCACCGGACCAGCCCAACATGATCAACCTGCTGCGCCACGGCACGCCGGACCAGCAGCAACGCTATCTGGTGCCGCTGGCGGCGGGAGAACTGCGCTCGTGCTTCGCGATGACAGAGCCCGCCCCCGGCGCGGGTTCGGACCCGTCGATGTTGCGCACGACCGCCACGCGGCGCGGTGACCGCTGGGTCATCGACGGCCACAAGTGGTTCATCAGCGGCGCCACAGGCGCGGCATTCGCGATCGTGCTCGCACGCACCGAGCACGGTCCGACGCTGTTCATCGTCGACTGCAACCACCCGGGATTTCGCCTGGTGCGCGACATCCCCGCGATCGGGGCATTTTCCATCGGCGGCCATGCGGAGATCGCGCTGGTCGATTGCGATGTCGGCGACGAGGCCGTGCTCGGCGACGTGGGCCGGGGCTTCGCATATGCCCAGGCGCGGCTCGAGCCGGCCCGGCTGTCGCATTGCATGCGATTCATCGGCCGCGCGCGCCGTGCGCTTGAGATCGCGCAGGCCTACGTGGTGCAGCGGCAGTCGTTCGGCCAACGCCTGGCGGACTTGCAGCAGATCCAGGCGATGGTTGCCGATTCGCTGATCGACCTGCATGCCGCACGGCTGATGACCTGGCACTGCGCGGCCCGACTCGATGCCGGCGAGTCTGTGAAGGACGAGTCCGCGATGACCAAGGTCTTCGTCTCCGAGGCGGTGAACCGCGTCGCCGACCGCGCGGCGCAGATGATGGGCGCGCTGGGCATGTCCGAGGACACGATCGTCTCGCACATCCTGCGCGAGCTCAGGCCCTTCCGCATCTATGACGGCGCCTCGGAACTGCACCGGGCAACCCTCGGACGGCGTGCGCTGCGCGCCTTCGAGAATCGAGCGCAGGCTGCGTGATGTCGGCTTTTCGAGCATTGCGCCTGCACGCGCCGGGGCTTCCAGGCGGCGCACCCGATGCGCAAGTCGAGAGGCTGCACGTCGACGCACTCAGCCCGGGCGACGTCACGCTATCGGTGGCGTTCTCGAGCATCAACTACAAGGACGCACTGGCCCTTGCCGGCCGAAACAACATCGTGCGCGAGTACCCGCGCATCGGCGGTATCGACCTGGCTGGCTCCGTGCTGCGCTCATCCGACCCGCGCTGGCGCGAGGGTGATGCCGTGCTTGCACATGGCATGGGCCTGGGCATCACGCACGACGGCGGCCATGCCGAATGCGCCCGTTTGCCCGCCGACTGGCTGATGCCGCTGCCCGAGGGCATGACGCTGCTCGAAGCCGCCACCATCGGTGCCGCGGGTTTCACCGCCGGCCTGTCGCTGCACCTGATGGAGTTGAACGGCCTGACGCCCGAGGCCGGTCCCGTGCTGGTGACTGGCGCAACGGGCGGTGTGGCGAGCGTGGCCATCGACATCCTCGCCGGTCGCGGCTATCGAGTGGTTGCGCTCACGGGCAAGGACGATGCCCACGACGACCTTCTCGCGCTCGGCGCTGCCGAAGTGATCTCTCGCCACGACCTCGAGATGGGCGAGCGCCCGCTCGAGAAGGCCCGCTGGGCCGGAGCGGTCGATTCGGTGGGAGGCCCTACGCTCGCCTGGCTCACGCGCACGATGCTGCCGCAAGGCGTGATCACCGCATTCGGCAATGCGGGCGGAGCGGATCTGTCGACCACTGTCATGCCGTTCATCCTGCGTGGCGTGCGCCTGCTGGGGATCAGCGGCGCCGGCAGCGTGGCCCAGCGCCGCGAGGTGTGGCGCAAGCTCGCGCAGGACTACCGGCCACGCCATGCCACACGGATCGCGAGGCTGATCGACCTCGACGACGTCCCCGCGGTGGCAGCCCAAATGCTGGCAGGCCGCACGCGCGGCCGTCAGGTCATTCACCTTTCTTCCTGAACCGATGCAACCTGAAGGAGACAACCGATGATTGCCATGAACTTGCGGCGCCGCGCCGCGCTCGCCCTGATCGCTTCGCTTCCGGCCGCGGCCCTCGCGGCGTATCCCGACAAGCCAGTGCATCTGGTCGTCCCGTTTCCGCCGGGCGGCAGCACCGATCTGGTGGCACGCATCGTCGCGCAGGAGATGTCGAAGACGCTCGGCGAGACGATCGTCGTCGACAACAAGGCAGGCGCGGGCAGCGTCGTGGGCAGCGAAGCCGTTGCCCGCGCCGCCCCGGACGGCTACACGTTGCTCGTGGCGGGGTCCACGAATCTGTACATGCCTTACCTTTACAAGGACCTGCGCTTCAAGCCGGTCGAAGCGTTCGACGGCATCGGCCTGCTCGCCGACATTCCCAATCTCGTCGCCGTGGGCGCGAGCACGCCGTACAAGTCGGTGTCAGATCTTGTGCAGGCGGCCAAGGCCCGCCCAGGCGACATCGCCTATGCGTCCGCTGGCGTCGGCACGCCCGCCCACCTCGTGTGCGCCCTGATGGCCGAGCGCAGTGGCGTGAAGATGAATCACATTCCATACAAGGGCAACGCGCCCGCGGTCACCGACCTCATGGGTGGCCAGGTGCCAGCCATGTGCAACAACCTGGCCGGCACCTTGCCGTACATGAAAGGCGAGTCGCGCATCCGCATACTCGCCGTGACCGGCACCAAGCGCTCGCCCGCGGCACCCAATGTCCCGACCTTCGCCGAGGCTGGCATTCCCGGCCTCGAATCGGGAATCTTCATGGCCATGGTCGCTCCGGCGGGCACGCCTCAGCCGATCATCGCAAAGCTGTCGGATGCCTTGCAGAAGGCCTTGAAGACGCAGGCCGTGCAAGAGCGCTTCGCGACGCTTGGTGCCGAGCCGCTGACCGGCACGCCGGAGGCCTATCGCGAGCGCGTCAAGAAGGAGACTGCGACCTGGACCCCGGTGCTCGAGTCGCTCGACCTCAAGCCGCAATGAGCGACACCCCGGCGCCCCAGGCTGCAGACTCAGGCGCGTCGGCCGACGCCGACGCCGTCGATGCCGTCCATGTGCTGGCCGAGGGACCAGTGTGGCGCCTGGTCATCGACAACCCGTCGCAGCGCAATGCCCTGCGGCCCTCGATGAGCCGACGCCTCGCGACGGCCTTGCGCGATGCCGGGCATGATCCTCACTGCCGTGTCGTTGTCCTGCATGGCGCGGGAGACACCTTCTGCAGTGGCGGTGATATCCAGGCCATCGCCGAACATCAGCAACTGCCGCCGTCGCGGCAAGCCGGAAGGCTGGAAGCGATCAACGACCTCGTGCGCGCGGTCCGGCGCTGTCCGCGGCCGGTGCTCGCCGCCGTCGAAGGTCACGCAGCGGGCGCGGGGGCCTCGCTCGCCCTCGCCTGCGACCTCATCGTCGCGGCGCGCGACGCGCGCTTCGCAGTGGCCCACGTCCGTCTGGGCATTTCACCGGACGGAGGCGCCACGCTCGCGCTGCCGCGCGCCGTGCCGCTGCAATTGGCTTGTGAATGGCTCATGCAGGGCGAGCCGATCGGCGCGGAACGCCTGCACGCCGCAGGCATCGTGAATCGCCTGGTCTCCGCCGGCCAGGCCGTGGCCCAGGCGCTCGACTGGGCGCACGCGCTGTCGCAGGGCGCGCCCGCTGCCATCGCGTCGATCAAGGAACTCGTGAACGAAGCGTTCTGCCCCGACCTGGATCGTCAGTTGGAAAGCGAACGAAGGGAATTCGTGCGCAACATGTTCACCGAGGACGCCAGGTCGCGCGTGGGCCGGTTCACGCGGCGCGATTGACCTGGGCCGGCGCGCCCGCGGCGTGCGTGATTCCATCGCGCTGACGCGAACGAGCCCGGTGGCCCCGTGTCGGGTTCTCCGGCCTGTTGCCGATCTCCCTCAGGCACGCCCGACGGCAACCGCCCCGGGCAAACTGAAGGTGAGTCCGCGTGAGCTGGTTGCTTGTTCCGTCGTTGCGTCCGTACGTGCTGCTGGCCGGCATGGCATCGCTGATGCTCAACCTGGCGCTGTTCGTTCCGGCGCTGGTGATGCTGCAGGTCTTCGACCGCGTCTTCTCCAGCCGCAGCATCGAGACGCTGGCGATGCTGTGCGTGCTTGCCGTCATTGCGCTGGGCTTCGGCGCCTGCATGGACATCGTGCGCGGTCGCGCGCTGGCCGTGGCCGGCTTCACGCTGGATCGGCGCCTGTCCGGGCATGCCCTCGCCCACGTGCTCGACACTGCCGCGGCATCGGGCCACGCCAGGACCGACGTGCTGCGCGATGTGGCCGTGCTGCGGCAATTCCTGAGCGGCGGCGGCATCCTGCCCTTGTTCGACGCGCCGTGGGCGCCGGTCTTCCTCGGCGTCATTGCGCTGCTGCATCCGCTGCTGGGCGTGGCGGCCGCCGTGTCGACGCTGGTCCTGGTCGCCATGGGCTGGGTCGCCCGTCGACTGACGAGCGAGGCATCGCGGCTGGCCACCGAGCAGGCCCGGCACTCCGCCGATGAGGCGGCGCAGATCGTCCAGGGGGCGGAGGTCATCGCCGCCATGGGCATGGGGCCGGCGGCGATCGAACATTGGCACCGCGGTCAGCACCAGGCCTTGAAGGCGCAGGATCGCCTTACGCGCCGGTCGCTCTGGCTCGGAGCTGCGGCACGCTCGCTGCGACAGCTGACGCAGATCGCGCTGCTGGCCCTCGGAGCGTGGCTGGTGTTGTCTGACCACGCCACGGCCGGCGTGATGGTGGCGACCACCACACTGCTCGGCCGCGCGCTGCAGCCGGCCGAGCAACTGATCGCCGGGTGGAAGGGGCTGGCCGAGGCGCGCGCCGCGTGGCAGCGGCTGAGCAGTCAAGCCGTAGCCGCCGTCACGGCTGAGCGCGTGACGCCTGATGCACCGCAAGGTCGGCTGTCCGTCGATCGCCTGGTCTTCTCCTTGCCAGGTACGCGCATGCCGCTTCTCAAAGGCGTGAGCTTCACGCTGGCGCCCGGCACGAGTCTGGGGCTGGTCGGGGCCAGCGGCTGCGGCAAGACGACATTGTTGCGCCTGCTGCTGGGGCTGCACGCCCCGCTCGCGGGGACCGTCCGCCTCGACGGCGCCGACGTGAGCCAGTGGGACCGCGCCGCACTGGGCCGCCACGTGGGCTACCTGCCGCAGGACGCCCAGCTCTTTGCCGGCACGGTCGCACACAACATCGCGCGCTTCGGCCCGGTCGATTCCGCGCGTGTGATGGCGGCGGCGCGGATGGCCGGCGTGCATGAGCTCATCCTGCAGTTGCCACAGGGCTATGGCACTCGCCTGGGCCAGCAGGGTGTCGGGGTGTCCGGCGGCCAGCGGCGCCGCATCGCGCTCGCACGAGCGCTGTATGCCGAGCCTCGGCTGCTCGTGCTCGACGAGCCGGACGCGAACCTGGACGCCGAAGGAGAAGCCGCGCTTGCCGCGACGCTCGTGCGCCTGAAAGCCGCGGGCACGACCGTCGTGGTGGCGGGCCATCGCACATCGCTGATGGCGCAACTGGACCACGTGGCCGTGCTGCGCGAGGGCACGATCGAGCTGATGGGCACGGCGGCGGCCGTGCTTCAGCGCCTGCGTGCATCGTCATCGCCTGCGACTCGCGTCGCGTCCTCCGATGCTCCGCGCCCCGCCCGCGCTTCGGGCCGCAGTGAGGGGGCCGCATGAGCGAGCAGCTCTCCCTCGTTTCCGTGCTGGCCTGGCCCACGATGGATCACCGGCAGGAGCCGCACTGGCGCCGCCTCATGATGGGCGCCGCGCTGTCGGTGGCCGCCTCGTGCCTGCTGCTGGGCACGTGGTCCGCCGTCGCGCCGATCGCCGGCGCGATCGTGGCGCCGGCCGAGGTGAAGGTCGAGCGCCACCGGCGCACGGTGCAGCATCTGGAGGGCGGCATCGTGCGGGAGATCCGCGTCCGCGACGGCCAACAGGTGCATGCCGGCGATGCGCTTGCCGTGATCGGCAACGTGCGCTCCGATGCCGACCTCGCGTTGCTGCGCGAGCAGCGCGACTCCGAGTCGGCGCGGCTGGCGCGCGCGACTGCCGAGGCCGTGATGGCGCGAGGTCTCGATCTCGCAATGCAGAGCGAGGCCGCCCGGCGCCAGCACGCGCTGTTCGTCGCGCGGCGCCGTGTGCTGGACGAGCAGATCGCTGCGCTGAACACCCAGATCGTCGACGCACGGGCCCAGGTGGCCGCGCTCGCATCGCAGGTGGAGGCAACGACGCGCTCTGCGACGCTGGCCGACGAGGAACTCCAGATCAACCAGAAACTGGTGGAGCAAGGCTTCATCCAGCGCACGCGGCTGCTCGCGCTGCAGCGCGACACGGCCGACTACGCCAGCCGTGTCGGCGAGCAGCGTGGCGCCCTGGCCGCGGCGCGGCTGCGCGTCCACGACCTGCAATCGCGAATCGCCCAGGCGAGCGGGTTGTACCAGCAGCAGGGGGCGGACGAGATGAAGGAGGCCACCCAGCGCCTGCGCGAACTCGACGAACGCCTGCGGGCCGCGCAGGACGCCGTGGACCGGCAAGTCCTGCGGGCGCCCGTGGACGGCGAAGTGATGGCCTTGCGGGTCAGTGAGGCCGGGCAGGCGATCGGTCCGCGCGAACCGGTGCTCGACATCGTGCCCGGGAGCGAGAAGCTCGTCGTCGAGGCCCGAGTGCGCCCGCAGGACATCGACTCCGTGCGCGAAGGCGGCGCTGCCGAGGTGCGCGTGGAGGCATTCGATGCGCGCCGCACGCCACTCTTGCCCGGCCGGGTCACTTTCGTGTCGCCGGATCGAACGGCCGCGCAGGACGGGCGCGACGCGGGGTTCACGGCCACCATCGAGATCGATGCCGGCGCGCTGGCGTCGCACCCGCAGTTGCAGCTTCGGGCCGGCATGCCAGCCGAAGTGTTCATCACCACCGGCCGGCGAACGCTCATGGCGTACCTGGCCAAGCCGTTGACGGCCTTCATGCATCGCGCCATGCGCGAGCCTTGAAGGACGCGCAACGCATCCCGGCCCTTCGCGGCCTTCTTCAACCGCCCTTCGATTCCCTCTGCCAAAGGTCCATCACCATGACTTCCATCGACAAGGCTCTCATCGACTCCATCCTGACTCCGCTCGTCACGATCGACGGCACGCCCGGCGACGACACGCTGACCGGGACGACAGGCAACGACATCTTCGATGGCGGCCATGGCAACGACACGCTTCGCGGCGGCGCGGGTGACGACACCTTCCTCTGGTTTCCTGGCGATGGCAACGACGTCGTGGAAGGCCAAGGGGGTCAGGACACGCTGGTCGTCCAGGGCGCCAATGTCGCCGAGACGTTTTCAATTCAGGCCGCCGGCTCGCGCGTGTACGTCCTGCGCGATGTGGGCGCGGTCGATATCGACACCAACGGCGTGGAAACGATCCATGTGGCGGCGTCCGGTGGCAGCGACAGCATCACCATCGGCGATCTTCGCGGGACAAGCGTGCGCCATGTCGAAGTCGACCTTTCGGCCTCGCTCGGCGGCGGCGACGCGGCGGCCGACACGGTCGTCGTGCAAGGCAGCACGGCAGACGACGCACTCTCATTTGCCATTCAACCGGGCCAGGTCGTGGTCAACGGCCTGGGCGCGCAGACGGTGGTGACAGGGGGAGAAGCCACGGACGTCGTCCGACTGGACGGCGGCGCCGGCAACGACGTGGTGCGCATGCTGGGCTCGGACGGCGAAGACGTGATCAATCTCGCGCGCGGTGCCGTGGGCGTGGCGGTGTTCGGGCCGGACGGCCCGGCCGTGGAGGTCACGGGCGTGGAGCAGTTGCTGGTGCAAGGCGGCGCGGGCAACGACACGATGCGCGCGGGCAACGGCATCGCGGGCCTCACGCAGCTCACGCTGGACGGCGGCGCGGGCAACGACACGCTCATCGGCGGCGACGGCGACGACATCCTGCTCGGAGGCACGGGCGACGACACCGTCACCGGCGGGCGCGGCAACGACAACGCGACGCTGGGCGGCGGCAACGACACCTTCATCTGGAACCCGGGCGACGGCAACGACGTGGTGGAAGGCAACGGCGGCAGCGACACCTTGCAGTTCAACGGCTCGAACATCGGCGAGAACATCGCGCTGGCCGCCAATGGCACGCATGCGGTGCTCACGCGCGACGTCGCAGCCATCACCACGGACCTGCACGGCATGGAGACGGTGAACATCGCCGCGCTCGGCGGCGCGGACCACCTCACGATCGGCGACCTCACCGGCACCGACGTGAAGCAGGTGCACGTGGACCTCGCCGCGTTCGATGGCGGCGACGACGGCCTGGCCGACACGGTGACGGTTGCTGGGACCGCGGGCGACGATGCGATGAGCTTCACGGTGCAGCCTGCCGGCGCGCCGGCGGTCATCAACGGGCTGGGCGCGCAGACCGTCGTGTCCCACATGGGCGTGGGCGACATTGCCTTGATCGACGGCGGCAGCGGCACCGATACCGTCACAGTGCACGGCCCCGGGGGCGACGACGTGATCAATCTCGCGCGCGGTGCCGTGGGCGTGGCGGTGTTCGGGCCGGACGGCCCGGCCGTGGAGGTCACGGGCGTGGAGCAGTTGCTGGTGCAAGGCGGCGCGGGCAACGACACAATGCGCGCGGGCAACGGCATCGCGGGCCTCACGCAGCTCACGCTGGACGGCGGCGCGGGCAACGACACGCTCATCGGCGGCGACGGCGACGACATCCTGCTCGGAGGCACGGGCGACGACACCGTCACCGGCGGGCGCGGCAACGACAACGCGACGCTGGGCGGCGGCAACGACACCTTCATCTGGAACCCGGGCGACGGCAACGACGTGGTGGAAGGCAACGGCGGCAGCGACACCTTGCAGTTCAACGGCTCGAACATCGGCGAGAACATCGCGCTGGCCGCCAATGGCACGCATGCGGTGCTCACGCGCGACGTGGCAGCCATCACCACGGACCTGCACGGCATGGAGACGGTGAACATCGCCGCGCTCGGCGGCGCGGACCACCTCACGATCGGCGACCTCACCGGCACCGACGTGAAGCAGGTGCATGTGGACCTCGGCGCGTTCGATGGCGGCGACGACGGCCTGGCCGACACGGTGACGGTTGCTGGGACCGCGGGCGACGATGCGATGAGCTTCACGGTGCAGCCTGCCGGCGCGCCGGCGGTCATCAACGGGCTGGGCGCGCAGACCGTCGTGTCCCACATGGGCGTGGGCGACATTGCCTTGATCGACGGCGGCAGCGGCACCGATACCGTCACGGTGCACGGCCCCGGGGGCGATGACGTGATCAATCTCGCGCGCGGTGCCGTGGGCGTGGCGGTGTTCGGGCCGGACGGCCCGGCCGTGGAGGTCACGGGCGTGGAGCAGTTGCTGGTGCAAGGCGGCGCGGGCAACGACACAATGCGCGCGGGCAACGGCATCGCGGGCCTCACGCAGCTCACGCTGGACGGCGGCGCGGGCAACGACACGCTCATCGGCGGCGACGGCGACGACATCCTGCTCGGGGGCACGGGCGACGACACCGTCACCGGCGGCCGCGGCAACGACAACGCAACGCTGGGCGGCGGCAACGACACCTTCATCTGGAATCCGGGCGACGGCAACGACGTGGTGGAAGGCAACGGCGGCAGCGACACCTTGCAGTTCAACGGCTCGAACATCGGCGAGAACATCGCGCTGGCCGCCAATGGCACGCACGCGGTGCTTACGCGCGACGTGGCGGCCATCACCACGGACCTGCACGGCATGGAGACGGTGAACATCGCCGCGCTCGGAGGCGCGGACCACCTCACGATCGGCGACCTCACCGGCACCGACGTGAAGCAGGTGCATGTGGACCTCGGTGCGTTCGACGGCAGCGACGACGGCGCGGCCGACACGGTGACGATCAATGGAACCGCAGGCGACGACCACATCGTGGCCACGCTGCAAGGTGGCTCTGTCGTCGTGTCGGGCCTGCACGCACAGACCACGATCGATCACGCGGGCGCAGGCGACGTGTTGCACATCGTCGGCGCAGGCGGACACGACACCATCGACACGAGCGCGCTGGCGGGCAGCGACGTGAATGTCGTCGTCGACCTTACCGCTGTCGGTCCGCTGGACTTCACCGCGATGCTCGCAGGCGCGGTCGAACTCAACGGCAACGCGGTGCTCGACCTGGGCCAGGGACAGCAGCTCACGATAATCGGCGTCGAGCTTTCCAGCCTGCAAGCCGATGACTTTCTGTTCGCCTCGGCAGAGCAAGCGCTGACGGTCGACCATGCGCACGACCTCGGTGTGCCCATGGCGCATTGACGATGCCGAGAAGGCCGCGCCGGCGTTCCTCAGCCGGGTGATCGAGGCGAAGTCGCCGAGAGGGAGCGCGCCGCCTACGCGCGACTGCCCGGCGACAGCAACCGAGACAGGAACGCCTGCGTGCGCTCGTGACGCGGGCGTGAAAGCAGTTCGCCCGGCGGCCCCTGCTCCACCACACGGCCGCCATCCATGAACACCACGTGGTGGCTGACATCGCGGGCAAAGCCCATCTCGTGCGTGACGACGATCATCGTCATGCCCTCGGCGGCCAGGTCGCGCATCACGCCGAGCACCTCGTCGACAAGTTCGGGATCGAGTGCGGAGGTGGGCTCGTCGAACAGCATCAGCTTGGGCTGCATCGCCAGCGCGCGGGCGATGGCCACGCGCTGCTGCTGCCCGCCGGACAACTGCGACGGGTAGCTGCCCGCCTTGGCCGACAGGCCCACGCGGCTGAGCAGGGCGAGCGCCCGTTCGTGCGCCGATTCGCGCGGTTCGCGCTTCACGCGCAGCGGCGCCTCGACGATGTTCTGCAGCGCGGTGAGGTGAGGAAACAGGTTGAAGCGCTGGAACACCATGCCGATGTCCTCGCGCTGTCGGCTAGCCTCGCGCTCGCTCAGCTCGTGCAGCCGGCCGCCATGCTCGCGGTAGCCGATGAGCGCACCATCTACGGTGATGCGGCCGGCGTTCATCTTCTCGAGGTGGTTGATGCAGCGCAGCAGCGTGCTCTTGCCCGAGCCCGAGGGGCCGATCAGGCAGGTGACGACGCCGCGATCGGCTTGCAGGTCGATGCCCTTGAGCACCTCCAAATTGCCGTAGCGCTTGTGCACGCCCTCGGCGCACACCATCGGCGGCGCCGATGCGCGGGAGAAATCAGCGTCGTGCATCGGTGGTCGCGGTGGAGCGCGACAGCCGCCGCTCGATCAGGTACTGGCCCAGGCCGGTGAGGCTGGTCACGGCCAGGTACCAGAAGGTAGCCACCAGCAGGAGCTCGAGGGTGCGCAGGTTGCCCGACGAGATGTTGGTGGCTGCGGTGAGCAGGTCGCCGCCCGCGATCACCGAGACCAGCGAGGTGGCCTTCAGCAGCGAGACGAACTGGTTGCCCGCGGGCGGGATGATCACGCGCAGCGCCTGCGGCAGCACGATGCGGCGCAGTGCCAGCGTGCGTGTCATTCCCAGCGCCGTGGCCGCCTCCTGCTGTCCGGCGTCGATGGCGAGGATGCCGGCGCGCACGACCTCGGCCATGTACGCTGCCTCGTTCAGCCCCAGGGCCAGCACCGAGGCGACGAAGGGCGTGATCAGCGCATTGGTGGAGAACGGCCCGATGTGCTGGAACAGCAGCGCGAGATTGCCCCACACCAGGATCTGGACCAGCAGCGGCGTGCCGCGCACGAGCCACGTGTAGAGCGCACTGCCCCAGCGCAGCACGGCGCTGCCAGACAGGCGCATCACCGCCAGCAGCGTGCCCAGCGCCATGCCCACCACTGCCGCCAGGAGCGCCAGCACCACGGTCGTGCGCAGCCCGGCGAGGATGGCCGGCGCGAACTGGTATTGCGCGATGACGCCGTGCTGGATGTTCGGGTTGCGCCAGACCGACACGGCCAGCAGCGCGATGGACGCCACCACCGCCGCGCTCGCCAGCCACAGCCCGGGGTGGCGCACCGGCACCACCGGCAGTGCGGCCGCGGCGATGTTGTCGCCCGGTCCGCCCGGGTCTCCGGCCAAAGGCGCGCTCGTCGGCGGCACCGGCATTCAGTGGCCGCCGTTGATCACGGCCTGCGTGATGGCTCCGCCTTCCATGCCGTACTTCTCCAGGATCTTGCGGTAGCTGCCGTCGGCGATGGTCTCGTCCAGCGCCTTCTGCAGCGCGTCGCGCAAGGCGGTGTTGTCCTTGGCCACCGCGATGCCGATGGGCGACTGCAGGTACTCGTGGCCGCTGACCACGTCGAACACCTTGCCGTCGCCGGCCGTGCGCGCCAGGTAGACCATGATCGGTGCATTGCCCAGGAAGGCCGCCGCACGGCCGTTCTGCACCTGCAGGCGCGCGTCCGCCGGGTTGCCGTACTGGACGTTCTCGACCGTCGGCTTGCCCGCTGCGGTGCACTTGGCCGCCTGCTCGTTGACCAGCGCCACCTGAATCGAGCCCTGCACCGTGGCCACCGTCTGGCCGCAGAAGCTCTCCACACTCTCGATGTGATGCGGGTTGCCCTTTTGCACCAACAGCTTGGTGCCGAGGTTGTAGAAGTCGACGTAGTCCACCACCTTCTGCCGCGCGGGCGTGTCGTTCATCAGGGTGAACACAATGTCGATCTGCTTGGACTGCATCTGCGGCAGCAGCGCCGGAAACGGCAGCGACTTGAAAGTGATGGTGCGCCCGAGCTTTGCGCTCATGGCCGCGGCCAGGTCGACGAAGGCGCCGGTGAGCGTGCTGCCATCAGCGGCATAGGACATCATCGGCGGCGTGGAGGTGAGCGTGCCCGCCACGATGGGCTCGGCTGCCCGCGCCCCGGGCAGGGCGGCAAGGGCGAGGGCCGCGACGGCCAGGCTGCGACGGGCCATTTGGATCGGTGTCATGGGGTCTCCTCGTGCAAGGGTGGGAAGCCGGCCTACCACTGGCCGAAGAACACGCCCGCCTTCTTGTAGGCGCCGGTGCCGGCGCGTACCGAGGCATCGGTGACGGTGGTGCGGTGCTTGCGGCGCGCGAGCATGTCCAGCAGCCGGGTGCGCAGTGTCTCGCGCACGCCCTCGGTGCCGGCATCGCGGCCGAGGTCGTGGAACTCCTGGGGGTCGGCCTCCAGGTCGAAGAGCTGCTCGGGCTCGTCGAGCCAGTACACGTAGCGCCAGCGCGCAGTGCGCAGGCTGAACGCGCGGCACTGCTGCACGTCCTTGCCGAGCGTGAGGCGGGCGTTGCGGTAGCTGTAGTCGAGCTCGCTGTAGCTCGCGTCGCGCCAGTCGGCCACCGCCTCGCCGCGCAGCAGAGGCAGCAGACTGCGCCCCTCGACGCGGTGCGTGGGGACGGGCACGTCCAACGCGTCGAGCAGCGTGGGCACCACGTCCACCGACTCGACGAGGCGTTGCTCCACCCGGCCGCGTGTGGCATCGGCTTCGGGCCGCGGGTCGGCGACGATCATCGGCACCTTCTGCACCGTGTCGTAGAACAGCTCCTTCTCGCCCAGCCAGTGGTCGCCGAGGAAATCGCCGTGGTCGGCGGTGAACACCACCAGCGTGTCGGCAAGCCGGCCCTGGCGGTCCATCTGCTCGAAGAGCCGGCCAAGATGGTGGTCGAGCTGGGCCACCAGCCCCTGGTAAGCCGGCCGCACGGTGCGGATGCAATCGTCGCGCTGGAAGCTCACGCACTCCTCCTGCTGCCGATAGGCCGCGAGCACCGGGTGCGCGTCGCGCAGTTCCTCGTCGCGCCGCACGACCGGCAGGCACTGGTCGGCCGTATAGAGGGCATGGTAGGGGGACGGCGCCATGTAGGGCCAGTGGGGTTTCACGTAGCTCAGGTGGAGCACCCAGGGCCGTTCGCCCATGCGCTGCATGTAGGCAATGGCCTGGTCCGTCATGTAGGCCGTCTCGGAATGCTCCTCGCGCACCCGGGCGGGCAGGTGCACGTTTCGCATGTGCCAGCCGCTCACGACCCTGCCGTCGGCGTCTACCGCCGAGATGACATAGTCGGACCACGGGTCTGCGCCTTCATAGCCGTGCGCGCGCAGGAAGGCGGGGTAGCCTGACTCCGGGCCGGGCGCATGGTGGCCGTCGTAGCGGTCGATCTCCTCGAAGCCGCCACGCGCGAGCAGCGTGGCCAGCTCGCTGCCGCCCTCGAGCTGCAGGCGGCGCAATCCCTCGTGGTCGACCATCAGGTGCGTCTTGCCCGCCAGCGAGAGCGAGCGACCCTGCCCGCGCAGCATCTCGCCCAGCGTCACCTCCCCCACCGACAGCGGCACCCGGTTCCAGGTGGCGCCGTGAGTGATGGGATAGCGGCCGGTGTAGTAGCTCATGCGGCTCGGGCCGCAGACGCCGCTTTGCACGAAGGCATTGGCGAAGCGCACGCCGCGCCGGGCCAGCGCGTCGATGTTCGGCGTGCGCAGGTACGGGTGGCCGGTGCAGCCGAGATGGTCCCATCGCAGCTGGTCGGCCATGATGAACAGAACATTCACGGGCAAGCGTGCGCGTCGATGGCCATGCGCTGCAATCTACGATGCGAACAGTCGATTGTTCTAAACAACTATCGTCCCTGTTCACCATGACCCAGTCCCGCCATGAGCCTCAGCCTGCGCGACCCCAAGACACTCGATGACCTGCTCAACTACCGGCTGCTTCGGCTGTATGCGCAGAGTGGTGCCCCGGTGCTGCGCCTGCTGGAAGGCCGTTACGGCATCTCCCGACGGGAGTGGCGCCTGCTGGCCTTGCTGGCCCAGCACGGCGAGATCTCTCCGTCGGCCCTGGCCGAGCAGGCCCACCTCGACCGCCCGCGCGCCACCCGTGGACTGCAGGCGCTGGCCGCGAAGAAGCTGGCGCGCCGTCTGGGCGAACCCAGTGACGGCCGCCGCGCGCGCGTCGCCCTGACCCGCGCGGGGCAGCGGTTGTACGAGGAGATCTTTCCGCAGATCGCCCGCATCAATAGCAGCGTGGTCGAGGCACTGGACGACGCCACCGTGCAAGCGCTGGACGATGCCCTGAAACGACTCACCGTTCAGGCCGAGCGCATGAACGAGTCGCTGGTGCGGGAGTTCAAGGCCGACCGGCACACGGGCGGGTCGAGGCGGCAGCGTGGGTGGATGGACGAGACGGCCTGACACTGCGGCGAGGTGAATTTTCGGTCGCCTGCGGCGCGTCGGTGCCCCGAGGAATCAGGCGACGGGAGAAAAGAAGTGATCTCGTGAAGCCTGCGTCGCGGGCAGCACCTGCCCTCGCTGCCTCGCCTGGCCCACGACGTCGCCGGTGCACACCACGTCAGCCCGCCTCGCGCTTCAACTTCGCGCGCCTCTCGAGTTCCTTCGCACTCGGTTCTTCCTGCGTGAACGATCCGGGCGACATTTCACCGGCAGACACGTAGGTGCTCATCACGACACCGGTTGCCGATGTTTCCGAGGCGACGAGGCGCAGCGCGCCGGGCTTTGCACCGGCTTCGAACAGCCGCTTGCCCCGACCAAGCACGACGGGGAAGGTCCACACGTTGTACTCGTCGATCAGCGATGCGGCCTGCAGGGCGTGGATGAGGTTGCCGCTGCCGATGATCTGCAGGTCGAGTCCGGGCTCTGACTTGAGCGCCGTGACTGCGGCGATGACGTCGCCGCGCAGGAGCGTCGAGTGGTTCCAATTCAGAGCCTTCAGCGTATGCGAGGCCACGTGCTTCCTGGCTGCATTGAGCGACTTTGCAATCGGGTTGTCGCTCGCCTGGTACGGCCAGTACGCCTCGAAGATCTCGTAGGTCCTGCGGCCGAGCAAGAGCTCGCGGTCCTTGCCGTCGAGGCCTTTCATGTCGAGACCCATGGTCTCGCCCCAGTAGTTGAACGACCACCCGCCGAATGCGAAGCCGCCGGTGGGATCTTCCTGCGGGCCGCCGGGCGCCTGCATGACGCCGTCGAGCGAGACCATAGTGGATGCGATGAGCTTTCTCATGAGGGTGACTCCGTGGGTTGGGAGATGAGGCCTGGACGATGGCTTTCTCAACTCCACGACGAACGAGGTCGGCCGATTTCGACACGATCGCCGATCGCCGAGCGACCGGCCAGCGCCAGATCGCGTGCAGCAGCTGCGTGCGTGTTCGCGCTCGGCAATCGCGCTCGGCAATCGCGCTCCAAATTCCAAAAAGGCGATCGTTGGAAGATGCGGGAAGACTCAAACGAAAACAGCCACCGATAAGTGGCTGTTTTTACTGGGATTCTTGGCGGAGTGGACGGGGCTCGAACCCGCGACCCCCGGCGTGACAGGCCGGTATTCTAACCAACTGAACTACCACTCCGTGACCGGCTTTCGCCGCAGGCAACTTTCCGGATTTCTCCTCAAGCGCTGCCAGGCTTGTGGCCCCGCGCCGCAGGAACGATCCCGTTGTCTTGGGATCTTCTCCGCCGGTACCGCTGGATGGGCGCCGGGGGCTGGACTGGGCTTGGAACCGAGTCGGCGACTATAGCATAGGTCGTGCCCTGGCCTTGCAGGCCTGCAGGCGTTCGTCGCCCTGGACGTGGCGTAGATCCTGAGTTCGCTGAGGATCACAAATTCGAGCGGATCGCGCGCAGCGGCGCTCGCCCGCAGGCAGAGAAGCACCGTTCGGCCATGTCGCGCAGTGCCGCCGATCGACCTCATCTGCGCAAGCGCAACAAGGCGCAGGTCGGGCCCGGATACCCTGGCAACCATGCAGGGACGTGGCAAGTCGCCGTGCCCCGCATTGATTGCCGCCGAACGCGGCCTGGGAGCCCGCAGTGTGCGAGTTGTTCGCGATGTCGACCCGATACCCGAGCACAGTGAACCTGTCGCTCGAGGAATTCTCGCGGCACGGCGGCCTGTCCGGACCGCACAAGGACGGTTGGGGCATCGCCTGGCACGACGACCGCGAACTTCACGTGGTGAAGGAAGCCTTTCCCGCGGCCGGAAGTGCCTGCGTGCGGTTCATACAGGCCAACCCGTTCAGCACGACGTTCGCGGTCAGCCATGTGCGCCGGGCCACGCTCGGCGGAGTGGCACTGCGGAACTGCCAGCCTTTCGTGCGCGAACTCGGCGGCGCCTGGCATGCGTTCGTGCACAACGGGCACCTGCCGGAGATCGACGGCCATCTCTACCGCGAAGGCGGCATGCACCGGCCCGTGGGCGAAACCGATTCCGAGCGAGCGTTCTGCGCGCTCCTCGAAAGGCTTCGACCGCTGTGGATCGCCGGGCAGCCGCCCGCGCTGGCCGCGCGGCGGCGGGTGGTCGAGGAATTCGCCGGTGAGCTGCGCCATCTCGGCCCGGCAAACTTCGTCTACTTCGACGGCGACGCACTGTTCGCCCACGGCGATCGCCGTCACCAGAGCGACGGCACGATCCGCCCGCCGGGCCTGTGGCGACTGGTGCGCCACTGCGCCGAAGGCGGCGCACTGTCCACCGAAGGACTGCACATCGATGGCCATCACGACGCGCAGGATGTCGTGCTCGTCGCGAGCGTGCCCTTGACCTCCGAGCGATGGGAGCCGCTGACCCACGGCGAGGTCATCGTCGCGCAGTCCGGCATGATGCGAACGGCCGCGGACGAGACCGCTGCCTGCGCGTCGGCCTGAACGCCGGCAGGTGGGAGTTCCGCGCGACCGACTCTGGCGCGAGGGCATTCGGCGAGCCAAACTGAGCCCGCTTCGCAGGCTCGAGCGATTCCGCCACGACGGGTCGAAGGCTTGTCGGCAAGCGGCGTGGGTTATCGTTGCACGGTGACCACCTTGACCTGGCCCATCGTCGGCGCGGTACTTATCGGCGCACTGCTGCACGCGGCCTGGAATGCACTGATCAAGGCGGGCAGAGACAAGGCGCTGGACACTGCCCTGATGCACTCGCTGGGCTTCGTGGCCGGCGTGCCGATCCTGCTCGCCACGGGGCTGCCGGCGCCCGCGTCGTGGCCGTGGCTGGCCGCTTCCATGGTGTTTCATCTTGGCTACTACTTCGCACTGGCCGGCGCCTACCGGCACGGCGACCTGGGACTGACCTATCCCGTCATGCGCGGCACCGCGCCGCTCCTGGTGGCGCTCGCCAGCGGCCGGCTGATCGGCGAGACCCTGCCCATGGCCGGCTGGCTGGGCGTGTCCAGCATCAGCGGCGGCGTGCTGCTGGTGGGGCTGTCGCGCCGCGGCGCATGGTCCGATTCACATGGGCACGCCTTGCGATTCGCCTGCCTGAATGCAGCCATCATCGCCTGCTACACCATGGTCGACGGCCACGGCGTGCGGGCGGCAGGCAATGCGCTGTCCTACGTGGCCACGCTGTTCCTCGTCAACGGCCTGCCCTACTTCGCGCTGGTGATGTGGCGCCGTGGCGAGGAAAGGCCGGCGGCCTGGGCCTACATGGCCGGGCGTTGGAAGGTGGCGCTGCTGGGCATGTTCGCGTCCGGCATGTCCTACGGAATCGCGCTGTGGGCCATGACACGCGCACCCGTCGCCGCGGTCGCCGCGTTGCGCGAGACCTCCGTGTTGTTCGCCGCACTCATCGGCGCGCGCTGGCTCCAGGAAGGGTTCGCACCGCGGCGCGCGGCCGGAACGCTGCTGATCCTGGCAGGGGTGATGGCACTGCGCCTGATGTAGCGAGGCCTTGCGGCACGGGTGGCCGCGCGGTGCTGCAAGATGCCGCGTGGCGCTCCTTCTGCCCGACGTGGATGCGCGCAGTGCATGAATCTTCCGGCCGGGCACGCGCCATCGTCCGGACGACCTCATCGCACAGGCTCCCGGCATGCGGCCAAGTTGCGTGAAGTCAAGGTCAAGCGCGCCGCCAGGAACGAGCATTGCCTCATCGGGCCTGCAGAGACGCACGGGCGGCGCGGCACACACCCATGCCTGCCATGCACTGCGCCGCCCGACTCCAATGGAGGTACAGGTCATGAGCAACCACAGCGAACTGGAATCGGCGGTCCGGGCGATCGTTTCGCCCGGCAAGGGCATCCTCGCGGCCGACGAAAGCAGCGCGACGATCGCCAAGCGCTTTGCCGCGGTGGGCGTCGAGTCGACGCCGGAGAACCGTCGCGCATACCGCAGCCTGCTGCTCGGCACGCCGGGCCTCGGCGAATACATCAGCGGCGTGATTCTCTACGACGAGACCATGACCCAATGCGATGACGAGGGGACGCCCCTGCCGCAACTGGCCGCCCGGCAAGGCATCGTGCCGGGCATCAAGGTCGATGCGGGCAAGATCGCGCTGGCGCATGCGCCCAACGAGGAGATCACCGAAGGGCTGGACGGCCTCGCCAAGCGATTGGCGAACTACAAGCGGCTGGGCGCACGCTTCGCGAAATGGCGCGCCGTCTATCACGTGAGCGCCACCCTGCCCAGCCGCCTGGCCCTCGAGGCCAATGCCCAAGGTCTCGCACGCTACGCGGCCATCTGCCAGGAACAGGGCCTGGTGCCGATCGTGGAACCCGAGGTGCTGATCGACGGCGATCACACGCTGGAGCGTTGCGCCGAGGCCAGCGAGGCCGCATGGCATGAAGTGTTCCATGCGCTGCATCGGCATGGCGTAGCGCTCGAACTCATGCTCCTGAAACCGAGCATGGTCGTGCCCGGCAAGGCGCACGCTCAACAGGCCGCGCCCGCCGAGGTGGCCGCGAACACGATCGCGATGCTCAAGCGCACGGTTCCCGCCGCCGTGCCGGGCATCTTCTTCCTGTCCGGCGGACAGACGCCCCGCGAGGCCAGCGCGAACCTCGATGCGCTCAATCGCTGCGGCGCGCAGCCGTGGGCCCTGAGCTTCTCCTATGGGCGGGCGCTGCAGGAGCCGGTGCTGCAGGCGTGGAAGGGCGATACCGCAAACAGGCGTGCCGCGCAGCAGGTCCTGCTCAAGCGGGCGCGTCTGAATAGCGCGGCACGGCGCGGTGCCTACGAAAGCGAGATGGAGATGGCCGCCTGAAGCGGCACCGAGCGCCAGAGCCGATGACTGCATCGATCAGGCCGTAGACCGAGTCGGGGCTCTTGGTGCTGCTGGTGACCTCACCGCGCGGACGCGTCAACGTCATGGCGCTGCTTCGCAGGTGGCCGGCGCTCGAGCTGAGTTCGTGTTCACGCGTCAAAGACCACCGGACTCCCGCAGACGGCGTAGCAACTCGTCCGTCATGGGAACCTCGTCGGCCTCGGCCCGGGTAGCATTCGCAAGGTCGACGTTCATTGCAATGCCCTCCCATTGGAGCCTGCGCTGCATTGCGTGAACTGAAGCAGCGCTTCAACGGACTTCAACAATGGGCCTATGCCACGGAAGTCGCGATGCGAGCGGTACGCAGAAACTGAGGGCGTGGTGCGCGTTGCGAAGTGAGCAAGCATGACGGCCTTTCCTTCTATGCAGGCACTCTAGGCTGCAGACGCTACGAATCAGGCAATCCCGAGGATCACTTCGCAACGATGCGTGAACCGCCAGTGAACGTGCTCTGGCCCCGATCATGGTCTGCACGGGTCAGCGCCATGTCAAACGGCGATGCACGATACACGGCGGAGTCGAAAACCGATTGCAACAGCAGTTGCATCGATAGCGCCGCGTGACGGGCACCTGTGGCGGTGGCCGATGCGTGTACCGTGCTACGAGGCGTGTCATGCTGGATTCATTTGCCCGACTTCGGCCCAGCGCCGGGTTTCTCTTCGCGCGCTTCGGGTCGAACGCTTTGCCGCCTTGCGCATGGAGGGACTTCAACCTTCCAAACTCCGGCCCTGGTAGAGACAATTCGACTGCGATTGCCGCCGCCTTCCTCCCTCACAAAAGTCCATCTAGACCCGCCGCATCTGCCGCATCGGCTGTGCCGCGTATGCCTTCAAGGAAGAATCCGCCATGCAACTCGACATCTTCGAGCACAGTCGAGACCTGATGTTGCGCAACGACGTCATTCATGCGCTGGAGCGTCATGACGCTGAAGCCGCCCATGAAGCGTACGACCGCCTTGCGCAGGAGTGCCCGCAAGACGAATCGTTGACGGCAATGCATGAGTTGCTGGACGGGCTCGCGTCCATGGGTGGCGGCCCGTTCAGCGATCACCTTGCGCTGAGGCAGGCCCGCGAGGCCGTGGAAGCGCTGCAGCCGCCGGCCGAGCGCGTCCTCGGATCGCATTCGGTCGCGGCGTGGTGTTCGCCGCTGTGGAAAGACCTCGCGCATCGTGCCTGTGCCCTGCCCTTTCGCGCCGACAGCGCCGAAGACCACTCGGCGCCGCTGTGGCTGATCGCCGGCGACTGGGGTGGGGCGGCGGGAGCGGCCGGCGGCATTGAATCCTGGCGCCGCATTCCCGCACCGCTCGCCTGGATGACGCAGGCTCGGCTGGGCATGCTGGGGCTGCGGGCGACATGGCCTTTGATCGCCGAACTGGCGTGGCTCTCCCCGGACCGCCTGGATGCACTGTTGCGACAGTGCCAGGACCCGCTGCTGACCGCGTTGGCGCGCCGCTTCAACGAGCAATTCGACGGCGAGGGCGATCAGGGCGACGTGGCCTGGTTCCCTGCCTGGATCCTCACCGACCGGCCCGAACTCGCGGAGCACCTGAGCGCGGCGCAACCTTCGCGGCACACCGCACCCGAACGAGCGATGCGCACGATGGTGGAACTGCTCGGCCTGGAAAAGCAGGGCCGCCAGCGCGATATCGTCGAGCGACGCAAGACCTTGCGAGACCTCAGCCCCGCGCTCTATGCGGCGTACATGGCAACGCGCTGAGTGGTGAGGTGAATGCGCCCCCGACCTGCAAGCGCGCGGGCATTGCAAACCTGCGGAGCGGAAGGCGAAAGGCGGAAGGCAGAACGCACAAAAGCACAAAGGCAAACGGCGCCGAAGCGCCGTTTGCCTTGCTTTTCGTGGCGTCCCCTAGGGGATTCGAACCCCTGTAATCACCGTGAAAGGGTGGTGTCCTAGGCCTCTAGACGAAGGGGACAGAACCTTCTTTCTTGAACAGCGCGCCACCGTTGAACGTCTGTTCTGGTGGAGGTAAGCGGGATCGAACCGCTGACCTCTTGCATGCCATGCAAGCGCTCTCCCAGCTGAGCTATACCCCCGCGCTGTTCAAGCAAGACCGCGATTATAGACAGATTCTCAGACGTGTCTCAAACGCGCGAGCACGGTCTCGCGGCTGAACAGGGCAAGCACCGCATCGATGGAGGGCGTCTGCGGACGACCGCACACAAGGACTCGAACGGCATGCGCGAGCTGGGGCATCTTGAGCCCGTGCGCGCCGATCGTTTCCTTGATCGCCCCGTTGATGGCGGCCTTGTCCCAGGTCACCTGGGCCAGCCTGTCGCGCAGCGTGCGCAGGGCGGGAACGACAGCGGGCGTGACGTGTGCGGCGACGTCTTCCTCGCGCGGTTGGGGCTCGACGAAATACATCGCGATCCATTCCGCGAGCTCGGCCGTGGTCGTGCATCGATCCTTGTAGAGGGGGTTCAGCAGCGCAACCTCTTCAGGCGTGGCGGCGATGCCGCGCAGCGCCAGTTGCCTCGTGACGAGCTCGGCCAGCCGAGTCTCGTCGCCTGTCTTGAGGTAGTGCGCGTTGACCCAGGCCAGCTTGGCAGCATCCCACTGTGCCGGGCTCTTCGACAGATGGGAGCCATCGAACCACTGCACGAGTTGCTCGCGTGTGAACAGCTCGTCGTCGCCGTGGCTCCAGCCCAGGCGAGCCAGATAGTTGAGCATCGCCTCGGGCAGGTAGCCGCCTTCCTCGTAGGCCGTCACGCTGACGGCGCCTCGCCGCTTGGACAGCTTCAATCCGTCCTCGCCGAGGATGACGGGGACGTGGCCGAACAGCGGCAGCGGTGCTCCGATGGCCTCGAACAGGTTGATCTGCCAGGGCGTGTTGTTCACGTGCTCGTCGCCCCGGAACACGTGCGTGATGCCCATGTCCCAGTCGTCGACGACCACCGCGAAGTTATAGGTCGGCACGCCATCAGCACGCATGATGATGAGGTCGTCGATCTCGCGGTTGGCGATGCTGATCGGGCCCTTGACGAGGTCGTTCCACGCGACCATGCCGTCGGGCGGATTCCGGAAGCGGATGACGGGCTGGACGCCTTCGGGCACCGCGGGCAGCACCTTGCCGGGCTCGGGACGCCAGCGGCCGTCGTAGTGTGTCTTCTCGCCGCGAGCGCGCTGCGCTTCGCGCATCGCGTCCAGCTCTTCCGGCGAGGCATAACAGCGATAGGCCTTGCCTTCGCCGATGAGTCGCTCGGCGGCCTCGCGGTAGCGATCGATGCGCTGCATCTGGTAGATCGGACCTTCGTCGTAGTCGAGCCCCAGCCAGTGCATGGACTCAAGGATCTGGTCGACCGACTCCTGCGTCGAGCGCGCGACATCGGTGTCTTCGATGCGCAGCACGAATTCGCCGCCGTGATGGCGCGCATACGCCCATGAATAGAGCGCGGTGCGAGCCGTGCCGAGATGGAGAAAGCCTGTGGGTGAAGGCGCGATGCGGGTGCGAACGGTGCGGGTCATGTCGTCGAAAGAATGGAAGGCTTGTCGTGATCGCCCTGCAGGCGAATCAACCCTGCTCATCGGCCCCTTGAAGCGCGAGGCGCGAACGGTCGGGCGCGTCTTCGTCTTCGTCTCGCGACTTCCGCTGCGCCGCCATGGCGTCGAAGTCTGCCGCGCAGACGTCTCCGGTGATGTAGTGCCCGTCGAAGCACGAGGCCTCGAACCCGGTCAGCCGCGGGTTGAGCTGGGCGACCACTCGCTTCATGGCCGCCACGTCCTGGTAGATGAGCGCGTCTGCTCCGATGAACTCGCAAATCTCCTCGATGCTGCGGTTGTGCGCGATGAGTTCGTCCGTGGTCGGCATGTCGATTCCGTAGACGTTCGGGAAGCGCACCGGCGGCGCGGCCGATGCCATGTAGACCTTGCGCGCCCCCGCCTCACGCGCCATCTGCACGATCTCCTTGGAGGTCGTGCCGCGCACGATGGAATCGTCGACGAGCAGCACATTGCGGCCCCGGAACTCGACCCCGATCGCGTTGAGTTTCTGCCGGACCGACTTCTTGCGCACGCCTTGTCCCGGCATGATGAAGGTACGCCCGACATACCGGTTCTTCACGAATCCCTCGCGGTACGGTTTGCCGAGCTTCTGCGCGAGCTGCATGGCCGACGGCCGGCTGGACTCGGGGATCGGAATGACCACGTCGATCTCGGAAGGCGGCATGGTCGAGATCACTCGCTGAGCCAGCGTCTCGCCCAAGTTCAGGCGCGCCTGGTACACAGAGACGCCATCCATGATGGAATCGGGCCGCGCGAGGTAGACGTACTCGAACATGCACGGGTTCAATGAAGGATGATCCGCGCACTGGCGCGCGTGGATGCGGCCTTCGAGATCGATGAAGATCGCTTCGCCGGGCGCCACGTCGCGCACGAGGTGGTGTCCGGTGCCCTCGACCGCCACGGACTCGCTGGCCACCATGACTTCTCTGTTGTCTGGCGTGGTGCTTTCGCCGTAGCACAACGGGCGGATGCCGTACGGGTCTCGAAACGCGAGCAGGCCATGCCCGGCGATCAGGGCCACGACCGCGTACGACCCCTTGATGCGTTGGTGGACCGCCGACACGGCGCGGAACACTTCGTCGGGCGTCAGGGGGAGATCACGCGCGGCCTGCTCGAGCTCGTGGGCGAGGATGTTGATGAGCACCTCGCTGTCGCTCTCGGTATTGATGTGACGGCGGTCGATGTCGAACAGCTCCTTCTTCAGCGCCTGTGCGTTGGTGAGATTGCCGTTGTGCACGAGGACGATGCCGAAAGGTGCATTGACGTAGAAAGGTTGCGCCTCTTCTTCGCTGTAGGCGTTGCCTGCCGTGGGGTAGCGGACCTGCCCCAGGCCCACGGTACCGGACAGTGCCCGCATGTTGCGGGTGCGAAAGACATCGCGCACCATGCCCCGCGCCTTGTGCATGAAGCACTTCGTGCCCTGCATCGTCACGATGCCGGCGGCGTCCTGCCCCCGGTGCTGCAGAAGCAGCAGCGCGTCGTAGATCAACTGGTTGACCGGCGCCTTGGAAATCACTCCGACGATGCCACACATGGAACTGCTCCAGGATCAATCAAAGCGGGGTCGATGGAACTCACCGCGGAAGATGCTCGGCGATCTGCGTCGGCAGCACAGGCTTCAGGCCATCGAGTGCGCCTGCAAGCCATACTGCACTCCGAGAGGCGCGCCACACGGACGAATGGCCCATCGGCGACAGCATGACCAGCGTCGTGATGGCCAACATCACGACAAAAGCCCTCGCCACACCGAAGGTCGCGCCCAAGGCGCGGTCGATGACACTCAGCGGCGTGGCATGGATCACCATTCGCAGCAGACGCGCCATCAGGCCCCACACGATGAGCGCGGCAATGAACCCAGATGCGAACGCCGCGCCGTGATTCAAGGCCGACCCAGGCTGGCCGACCGGCAGGTAGGGCGCGATCACAGGCGTCAACCATTGGGCGGCCAGGTAGGCCGCCAGCCACCCGACCAGGGAAAGCACTTCGAACACGAGGCCGCGCACGAGGCCGACGACGACCGACACACCCAGGATGGCGAGGAACAGCAGATCCACCCAGCCGAGCTGGTGCAATGCGTTTCCGATGGCCTCGCCCATGACCTTGCCTAGAGTGTCAGCACGACGGCGGGGGAGCCGGCGGCCTTGATCCTGGCCTGCGCCTTGAGGGCTTCCTCGCGCGTGGCGAACGGCCCGACGCGCACGCGGGTGCGATGGCCGGCCGGCGTCTCGGCCACCTGCGTGTAGGTCTTCAGTCCGAGCTTCTCGATCTTCTGGCGCGTCTCGCGCGCCGCGTTCGCATCAGCGAATGCGCCCACCTGCACGACGAAGCGGCCGCCGTCGGCGGCCTTCGACGGCGCGTCGCCCGTCTTGCCATCGAGCAGTGCCGCGGCGCGCTGGCCGTCGGCCGCGTGGACCGGGGCAGGGTTCGCAGCCGCATGCTTCGTGGGCGCGGCAGACGGTGGCACGGGCTTCGCCTCGGGCGGCTTGGATTTCGGTGGCGGCGGCTCCGGTGCGACCGGCGCGACCGTCGCGACCGGCGTCTTCGGCGTCTTCGGCGCCTCGGCGGCATCCGGCGTCGGCACTTCACGACCGGTCTCGGCCTGGGTTTCGGTGATCACCTGCTCCGGTGCAGAGGCGGCTGCGTTCGAAGTCGGCTGTGCCTTCGGCTCCGACGCTCGACTCTGGGGCAACACGAGTGGCGGCATCGCGTCCTTGCGCGGCACGACGATCGGGATATCGACCGGAATCTGCCGCGGTTGCGTCTCAAACACCAGCGGGAAACCTATGACGCCGATGATGACCAGAACTGTGGCGCCAATGAGGCGCCGGCGGGCGCGCGCACGGGCTTCCTGAACCGTGTCGGTGCTGGGCTCGGACCCTGTCGAACGGGCCTTGTCGCCGGATTGACGCTGGAAGATGGACAGCAGACCCATGCGCAGGTTGGGGATGGCGAGGCGGCGTTGCGAGACGCCCCGGCTGGACACCCGCGCGGCGACCAGATCAGCGCAGATGCGCGGCGTTCAGGCGGGGCAGCCCCTCCTTCAGCACACCGCCCACCGTGTAGAAGGAGCCGAACACGATGATTCTATCAGTGGGGTCAGCGGCATCGACGGCGGCGCGAAGGGCCTGCGCAGGACTCTCGTGGCACCCGACCGTCACGGGGCCCGGCCCTGGAAGGGCCAGTCGCTGATGCAACTCGCGCAACTCCCGTGCTCGCGCGGCGCGAGGAATCGGGAGATCGCAGAAATGCCAGTGGTCGACCAAGGGTGCCATCCGGCGAAGCAGCGCCTCCACGTCCTTGTCGTGCATGACGCCGAACACCGCATGCGTGCGAGGATAGAAGCCCATCTGATCGAGGTTCTGCGCCAGCGTCGCCACGGCGTGCGGGTTGTGCGCAACGTCCAGGACCAGCGTGGGTTGTCCGGGCACGATCTGGAACCGCCCGGGCAGTTCAACCAACGCGAAACCGTTGCGCACGGCCTGCGCCGTGATCGGCAGCCGTTCGCGCAGTGCCTCGAATGCGGCCAGCACGCCCGATGCATTGAGCAGTTGATTGGCCCCGCGCAAGGCCGGATAGGCGAGTCCGTTGAACCGCTTGCTTCGGCCCGCCCACGACCACTGGAGCTTGTCGCCCGCATAGTTGAAGTCACGCCCGAACAGCCAGAGATCGGCCTGGATTTCGGTTGCACGGTCTATCACGCTTTGCGGCGGCATCGGGTCGCTGACGATCACCGGCCGGCCCGTGCGCATGATCCCTGCCTTCTCACGGCCGATGGATTCGCGGTCGGGCCCGAGGAAATCGACGTGGTCCACATCGATGCTGGTGATGACCGCGCAATCGGCGTCGATCACGTTGACCGCATCGAGCCTGCCGCCCAATCCGACCTCGAGAATGACGACATCCAGGGGCACGCTGCCGAGCAGTCGCACGATCGCGAGCGTCGTGAACTCGAAATAGGTGAGTGCAATGTCGCCGCGCGCACGTTCCACCGCCTCGAAATGCGGCAGCAGCGCGCCGGCATCCACCGGGTGCCCATCGACACGGCAGCGCTCCTCGAAATGCACGAGATGCGGCTTGATGTACAGGCCCACGCGGTACCCGGACTGGAGTGCAATCGCCTCGAGCATGGCGCAGGTGGAGCCCTTTCCGTTGGTGCCTGCCACAGTGATGACGGGCACCTCGAACGCGAGACCCAGGCGCGCAGCGACCTCGCGCACCCGCTCGAGGGTCATGTCGATGTCCTTGGGGTGCAGCCGCTCGCAATGGGCCAGCCACTCGTCGAGTGAGGCAGGGTTGCGAGCTTCTTCGTCGGTCATGCAGGCATCGTACGCGAGCGTTCTTGACCTCGCTGCAAGGGGGTCAGCAAGGTCAGCCGGCGATCGCTCGCGCCAAAGCACGAGCGCGCCGAGGCCTCGCGTCCTGCGGCGCCGTCAGGCGATGGCGTCTGCGCTCTGCCTTTGCAACATGGCCACCGATCGAGCGATCGTGGCACGCAGCTCGCGGCGGTCCACGATCATGTCGATGGCCCCGGTCTGCAGTAGGAACTCGGCGCGCTGGAAGCCCTCCGGGAGCTTTTCGCGCACGGTGTTCTCGATGACCCGCGGCCCGGCAAAGCCGATCAGCGCCTTCGGTTCGGCGATGACCACATCGCCCACGAAGGCAAAGCTGGCGGACACGCCACCCATGGTCGGATCGGTGAGCACGCTCACGTAGGGCAACCTTGCCTTGGCCAGGCGCGTGAGCGCCGCATTGGTCTTGGCCATCTGCATGAGACTGAGCAGGCCTTCCTGCATGCGCGCGCCGCCCGTGGCCGTGAAGCTGATGAAGGGTGTCTTCTGCTCGCATGCGGTCTCGACACCGCGCACGAAGCGCTCGCCGACCACCGAGCCCATCGACCCCCCCATGAATTCGAACTCGAAGCACGCCGCGACGACGGGGATGCTGTGGATGGCGCCGCCCATCACGACCAGCGCATCGGTCTCTCCGGTGCTTTCAAGCGCCTCCTTCAGACGCTCGGGGTAGCGCTTGCTGTCCTTGAATTTCAAGGCATCGATGGGGACGACTTCCTGGCCGATCTCGAACCGGCCTTCGGCGTCCAGGAAGGCATCCAGGCGTGCTCTTGCGCCGATGCGATGATGATGTCCGCACTTGGGACAGACGTTGACGTTCTGCTCGAGGTCGGTCTTGTACAAGACGGTTTCGCAAGCCGGGCACTTGATCCACAACCCCTCCGGGACCGAGCGCCGCTCGCTGGGATCGGTCTGCTGAATCTTCGGGGGCAACAGTTTCTCGAGCCAGCTCATGTCCGCCCCTTGTCCGACGAGTACGTTGGCCGATCCACCGAGGGGATGCGGGTCGGCTTGGGAAAGGCCCGGCGCTCGGTCCGCAACAAGCAGGTTGACACAGGGCGTCTCATGCCTTCACTCCTTCCATGGAATCCAGGGCGCTGCGGATGCCGGCAATGAATTGCCCACCCGCCGCCGCCACATTGTCACGCGGCTGCACTTCGAGCAGTTGCACGAGTGCCGAACCGATCACCACGCCGTCGGCCACGGCGGCCACCGCGCGGGCACCGGCCGCATCGCGAATGCCGAAGCCTACACCCACCGGGACCTTCACCAGCGACCGGATGCGCGGCACCATGCGCGCCACGGCTTCGGTATCGAGATGGCCAGCACCGGTCACACCCTTGAGCGACACGTAGTAGACATAGCCGCTGGCCACGCGAGCCACCTGCCTCATGCGCTCCTCGGTCGACGTGGGCGCGAGCAGGAAGATCGGATCGATGCCGCCCTCGCGCAGCATCTGCGCGAATTCCTCGCATTCCTCGGGAGGGTAGTCGACGACCAGCACGCCATCGACGCCCGCCTGCGCCGCATCGGCCACGAAGCGCCCAATGCCGTAGCGCTCGATCGGATTGGCATAGCCCATCAGCACGACCGGCGTTGCATCGTCGGACTGCCGGAACGCGCGCACATAGTCGAGTACCCGGGGCATGCCGATGCCCTTGGCCAGCGCCCGTTCGGCCGCCCGCTGCACCACCGGTCCGTCGGCCATCGGGTCGGAGAAGGGCACGCCCAGTTCGATCACGTCGGCGCCTGCGCGTGCCAACGCGCACATGAGCTCGACCGTCGTCTCGGGATCGGGATCGCCGGCGGTCACGTAGGGAATCAGGGCCGTGCGCCCCTGCACCCGCAGGCGCTCGAAAACGGATGAAATGCGGCTCATGATTGCTCGTCCGACGAGTACGTCGGACGATCCCCCGAGGGGATGCGGGCCGGCTTGGGAGCGGCCCGGCGCTCGGCCCGCTGCCATGTCTGCCCCTCGTCCAACGAGTACGTCGGCCGATCCCCCAAGGGGATGCGGGCCGGCTTGGGAGCGGCCCGGCGCTCGGCCCGCTGCCATGTCTGCCCCTTGTATCTTTGGACCTGAGGTTGTCTCAATGGTCGTAGTCGATGGCTGTGGGCAAGTGGGCAGAGGCTTGCGCGGTGGGCAACGCGGAGCGTTGTCCACGGCAAGCGAGCCGGTTCGAGCGCAGCTCGAACTGTCCACTTGTCCACAGCCTGGGGCTGCGGCGTTTTCGCGGTCGATGCGCCAAACCTGGTCCCCCTCCGAGCCTGCAAGCTCGTGGACGAGCAATTGGTCAACGCATCGTTCCGTCCTTTCCAACCGTGTAGCCCGAACAGTTGCCAATCATGAACATGCATCCGCAAGGTGGGGTAGCGAGTCACGATCAGCGCCCGAACGCCGGTATCGACGTGTCCAAGCAGCATCTCGATGCCTGCTGGGATACCGAAGGCCTGCGCTTGGACAACGATGCGTCTGGATGGGACGTGCTGGTCGCGAAGTTCAAGACCTCCAACGTGGACTTGGTCGTCATCGAGGCCACCGGCGGCTACGAGCGTGGCCTGGTGTGTGCACTGCAAGCGGCGGGCATCACCGTCGCGCGTGTAAACCCCAGGCAGGCGCGCGACTTCGCCAAATCCATGGGTGTGCTGGCCAAGACAGACAGGGTCGATGCGCGCACCCTGCGCGACTTCGCCGACGTGCTGGCGCGCCACAAGGATCGCAACAAGTACGTGACCGCGCTGCTCGATGCCCATCGCGAGCAGCTGCTGGCTCTGATGACCCGGCGCAGGCAACTCGTGGATATGCGCGTGGCCGAAGGCAATCGCCTCGACCAGGCCAGCCCGCGCGCCGCGCGCAGCATTCGCAGCGTGCTCAAGACGCTGGACAAACAGCTTGCCGACATCGATCGCGATATCGACGACCACCTGGACCGTCACTTCAAGGCTCAGCGCACGCTGCTCGATAGCGTCAAGGGCGTAGGGTCGGTGACGATCCTTACCTTGACCTCCTCGCTGCCCGAGCTTGGCAACCTCGGACGACGCCAAATCGCCAAGCTGGTGGGCGTCGCGCCACTGGCCAACGATTCGGGTCAGCGCAAGGGGCAGCGCAGCATCTGGGGTGGCCGCGGCGAGGTGCGTGCCGTGGTCTACATGGCCACGCTGTCGGCGATTCAGCACAACCCGGTGATCAAGGCCTTCTACAACCGCCTCATCGTCGCGGGCAAGCCCAAAAAAGTTGCCATCGTGGCGTGCATGCGCAAGCTGCTGACCATCCTCAACGCAATGCTCAGAGACCAGGCGTTGTGGAACGCTGCTAAGCACATTCACCCCCAACAACCGGCTTGACTTTGAACACAGTTGCTCGCCCGACGAGGTCGTCGGACGATCCCCCGAGGGGATGCGGGCCGGCTTGGGAGCGGCCCGGCGCTCGGCCCGCGACAAGCAGGTTGATACAGGGTGTCTCATGGGCGCACCTTCACGACCGTGTCCGCACCCTTGACGCTCTGCCCTCGGCACGAGGGCCGGCAGTAGAACTCTGCCCCGGACAGATCGGCCACCGTGCCGATGTCCTTGTCCCCGCGCCCCGACAGGTTCACCAGCAGGTGCTGGTCGGTCCGCATGTCGGGCGCGATCTTCATCGCGTACGCGACAGCGTGGCTCGACTCGAGCGCGGGAATGATGCCTTCGGTGCGACACAGCCGGTGAAACGCCAGGAGCGCCTCGTCGTCGGTGATGCCCACGTACTCCGCCCGCCCGATGTCCTTGAGGAAGGCATGCTCGGGCCCGACGCCGGGATAGTCCAGCCCAGCGGAGATCGAATGCGTCTCGGTGATCTGCCCGTTCGCGTCCTGCAGCAGGTACGTGCGGTTGCCATGCAGTACCCCTGGCGATCCCGCCGACAAGGACGCTGCGTGACGGCCGGTGTCCAGCCCCTGCCCTGCCGCCTCGACGCCGATCAGCCGAGTGCCCGCGCGCTCGATGTACGGATAGAAGATTCCCATGGCATTGCTGCCGCCGCCGACACAAGCGATGACGGCATCGGGCTGCCGGCCGATGATCTCGGGCATCTGCACGAGGCACTCGTCGCCGATCACACGCTGGAAGTCACGCACCATGGCCGGGTACGGATGCGGGCCGGCTACCGTGCCGATGATGTAGAAGGTGTTCTCGACATTGGTCACCCAGTCGCGAAGCGCCTCGTTGAGCGCGTCCTTCAAAGTGCGTGAACCGCTTTCCACGGGCACGACGGTCGCGCCGAGCAGGTTCATGCGATAGACGTTGGGCGACTGGCGCTTGACGTCTTCGCTGCCCATGTAGACCACGCATTCGAGGCCGTAGCGGGCGCAGATGGTGGCGGTGGCCACGCCGTGCTGGCCGGCGCCGGTCTCGGCAATGACGCGCGGCTTGCCCATGCGGCGCGCCAGCATTGCCTGGCCGATGGTGTTGTTCACCTTGTGCGCGCCGGTGTGGTTCAGGTCCTCGCGCTTGAGGTAGATCTGGGCGCCTCCGAGTTCGCGGCTCAGGCGTGCGGCGTGGTAGACGGGGCTCGGGCGGCCGACGAAATGCGCCAGTTCCGACCTGAATTCGGCGTCGAACGCGGGATCGGCCTGCGCCTGGGCATACGCGTCCTTCAGTTCGTCGAGTGCGTGGATCAGGGTCTCGGCGACGAAGGTGCCGCCATAGGGGCCGAAATGCCCCCGTGCATCGGGTTGCTGGTAACTCATGGAGAGAAATCCTGGATCAGGCTTCGGTGGAAGCGATGCGGGCATCGGCTTCGCGCACCGCATCGCAGAACCGGCGAATCGACGCGGCATCCTTGATGCCCTTGACGGATTCGACGCCGGAACTCACATCAACGGCCCAAGGCCGGATCTGAAGAATCCCTTCGACCACATTTCCGGCATGCAACCCACCAGACAAAACGACCGGACGGGATACGTGTCGAGGAACGAGCGACCAATCGAAGACCTTTCCGCCGCCGCCATAGCCCTCGACGTGGGCATCGAGCAGCACAGCTTGGGCGTCTGGATACTGGAGGGCGAAGTCTAGCAAATCGAGCTCCGGGGTCATCCGCGCGGCCCGCAGATACGGCCGTGCCCATCGCGCGCACTCCGACGGCGTCTCGTCGCCATGGAACTGCAGCAGGAGTTGCGGCACGGCCTGCACTGCCGCCTCGATTTCGTCGTGCGATGCGTTGACGAACAATCCCACCGGTGTCACGAAGGCGGGCAGGCGGCGCGCAAGAACCTGGGCACGTCGTGCATCGACGGCACGCGCGCTCGGCGCATAGAAGACGAAGCCGATGGCGTCCGCGCCGGCGTCTATCGCGGCGTCGAGGTCCTGTTCGCGGGTGATGCCGCAGATCTTGATACGCGTTCGCTGGGGCATGGGCAGGTCACGGAAGCCAATCCATCGCGAAAGTGCGATCCGGGATGGCGTAGCGTGCATCGTAGTACGGGCCGACAAAGTAGAGGCCGTCGGGCGAAAAAGTGGGGGCCGACCTCTCCCGTTCGCGCGAAGCGAGGACCTCGGCGAGCCAGTCGGGCGAGCGGCTGCCGCTGCCCACGGCGATCAGGCCGCCCATCAAGTTGCGCACCATGTGATGCAGGAATGCGCTGGCGTCGAAGTCAAAGCGCCAGTATGCGCCACGGCGATCGATGGTGATCGAACGCATGTGCTTGACGGGGCTCGCGGCCTGGCAGTCGGCGGCACGAAAGGCGCTGAAGTCGTGTTCGCCAATCAGGACACGCGCCGCCGTCCGCATGGCGTCACCGTCGAGCGGCCGGAATGTCCAGCCCACGAGGCCGCTGTCGAGCGCCGGGCGCACGGGAGATTCCAGCAACACGTAGGCATAGCGCCGTCCCAGCGCCCGATTGCGCGCATGAAAGTCATCGGCGACCTGCTCGCACCATTGAACGGCAATATCGGTCGGCAGGTAGCGATTCGTGCCCCGCACCCACGAGAACGGCTGACGGACCACGTCCACGTCGAGGTGGACCACCTGATTGGTCGCATGAACCCCGGCATCGGTGCGTCCCGCACACAGGGTCCTGACCGGGCGGTCGGCAAACTCGGACAAGGCGCGTTCAAGCTGATCCTGGACGGTCATTCCGCCGGGCTGGCTTTGCCAGCCCTGGTAGGCCGAGCCACGATAGCTGACGCCCAGAGCCAGCTTCATGCACGCAGCGCGGCGGCGCCGGATCGAGCGTGACGACGACAGGTCAGCGTGGCATTCAGGCGATGTCGTTCAGCATGGTCTGCGCCTTGGTCTTGAGCGCACCACTGGCCTTCGAGATCACTTCCTGAAGCAGATCGCGAGCACCTTCCATGTCGCCGATCTGGCGGAACTCCTCGGCGAGTTCCAGCTTGCGTGACAGCGGATCGCCATCGGCCTCCTCGGCGGCGAAATCGATGGCAGACAAGTCGGCACCGGCATCCTGGGCCGGTGCTGCGCCCGGCTGCTGCGTGCCGGGCTGGTCCAGATCCAGGGAAATGGCCGAGAGATCGAAGTCCATCGGGAATTCCGATGCGGGCGACGCGGTGGCCTCCCGGCGCGGCTCCTCGGTCGGAAGCTCGGAAATGGCGCTGAAATCGAGCGTTGCGTCCGGGTCTTCGTGAGGATGCGCCTGCGCGGCCTCCAGCGGCTCGCGAGGCAATGGCTGCGTGGCAGCCATTGTCGGGGCATGCTCGCTCGCGGCGGGCGCAGCAGTGTGGTCCATGCCCAGATCGAGGTCGAGGTCGACGCCGCTCGCGGAATCCGCCGCCGTGCGCTGTTCGAGTTCGACATTGGCCTGCTCGAAACGCGAAGGCGACGGCAGCACGGACTGCGGCATCGTGCTCGCGCCAAGCGGCTCGGAAACACGCGCGGCCTCGCCCGCCGCGCCGGCCGGCGGAGTGCCGCCTGGCTGGTAGAGCGCATTGTCCGGATCGACCTGACGACCAAGCTCCTGGGCGCGCGCCCAGTCTTCGCCCTGCCCACTGGTGAGCGAGAAGAGCTGGGTGGCGAGCAATTCGAAACCCTTGGTGTCGCGTCGCTTCGCGTAGACCTCGAGCAGCTTGGTGCGAATCGCCAGACGCTCCGGATTGCTGCGCATCGCCTCCTTGAGGATCTCCTCGGCCTGCAAGTCGCGGCCATAGGCGAGGTAGACGTCGGCCTCGGCCACGGGATCGACATCGCCGATCGCATCGAGCTGGCTCAGCGAGTAGCTCATCGACGACGATGCGCCGCCGGCATCACGGGTGTCGATGCGCTGGCCGCCGCTGGCACCGAAGAAAGAGTCCGGCTGCAGACGGCTTTCGAGGAAAGAGGTCTCGCCGCTGTCCTTCTTCGAGCGGCGGCTGAATCGATAAACGCCGAATCCGGCCAGCAGGGCCACCACGGCGGCGGCGATGCCCAAGGCCCAGGGATTGTCCTCGACCAAGGTGCCGAAGAAGCCAGGCTCCTCCACTGGCGCCGCAGTGGGCTGTGTCGGTCGTTTCGGCGCCGGTGCAGCTGCGCTTGCCGTGGCGGCAGCCACAGGTGCGGCCGCAGAAGCCGGTTCGGGTGCGGACGCCACCATCGGTGCGGGAGCAGCCATCGACGCTGGGGTGGCTGGTGCGGTCGGTGCGGTCGGTGTGGCGGGTGCGGCTGTGGTGGGCGGTGCGGCCGGCGGCGTCGCAGCCGCCACCGGCGGCACAGCAGGCGCTGGCACCGCGACAGCAGGCGTTGACGGTGCGGGTGCGGCGGCCGTGGCCGGACCTTTGCTCGCGGGCGCCGAGGCGGCGCCGGAAGCCGCGCTCGACAGGCGACGCAATTCCTCGACATTGCGAGAAAGTTCGGCGACACGGGCAGCCTGCTGGGCCTTCTCGCGTTCTTTGGAGATCCGGTCAGCAGCCTCTGCGGCAGCCTTGTTGGCTGCAGCGCCCTTGCTCAATGTGAGCTTGTCGGTCGAAGGGGCGGCGGTCTGCTTGCGATCCTCGACGGTCGCTTCCACCTTGCCGCCGGCCTGGCGCGACGGCCCTTCGCCCTTGGTGGCCGGAACCGCGGATGCCAGTTTTTGCCGGTAGGCACCGAAGTCGGCACTTTGCGCCTGGATGACTTCTCGGGCGGTTTTCGCTTCGATGCCCTTGGCAGTGTCGGCAGACGGCACCGACAAGACCACGTCGGCGCGCATGCGGTTCATGTTGTTGTCGATGAACGCGTCCGGATTGCCGCGGAACAATGCCACGAGCATCTGATCGAGCGAGACCCCGGGACGCTGGTTTCGTTCGGCAATGCCGTACAAGGTGTCGCCACGCCGCACGCGGTACTGATCGGCCCCGGAACCTGACGATTGCGTTGCCGCAGGCGCCTTGGCCGTTTCAGCAGGCGCAGGCGCCCGCGCAGGTGCCGGACGCCGCGCCGAAGGCTGCAGCGCCGGCGCAAGTCATGGGTGCTGGCGCAGCGGCCACGGGCGGTGCAGCGCGGGGCGCCGCCGCAGGCATTGGCGGCGGAGGAGCCGAAATGACTGGCGAGGTGGCAGGCTGGGGAGCCGGCGCATTCGCCATGTTGCGCGTCGGCGGATCAAACAGCAGCGTGTACTCTCGCACGAGGCGGCCACTGGACCACGAGATATCGAGGATGACGTCGACGAACGGCTCCTGGACCGCGCGGTCGCTGCTCAATCGCAGATACGGGCGGCCATCTGCCCGCCGCATCAACGTGATCTGCGTGTTCGGCAGCACGGGGTTGTAGTCGACTCCGGCGGAACGGTACGCGTCGGGATTGGCCACCTTGACGTGCAGGTTCGAGGCCTCTTCGGGCGTCAGGCTGGTCACGTCGATCTCGGCGCGCAGCGTCTCGCCCAGCGCAGACTGCACGGACAAACGCCCTAAACCCAGGGCCCACGCATTGGGAACGGCCAGCCAAAGGGCGGCCGCGGCCACCCCCGTCAAGGCGAATCGTCCGTTGTACAGCGAGGTTCGTTTCAAGGCGTCTCCCAACACTCGGTCATGCGGGCGCCGGTCGCGGCGCCCGCTGTTTTCGTCGCATTCCAGGCCTGCGAGCGAAGCAGGCGCGACGAAACCCCAGAAATCACAATAACATCAAGCAGATACGGTGACAAGCTCATGCAATTGCTGACATTGTCACGGCGCACCCCGATGTGTCCGATCGCACGGATATGTCGTGGGGCGACAACGCGGTGAACGACACCCGCCCGCGCCTCATTGTTCCAGCAGGATGCGAAGCATCCGGCGCAAGGGCTCCGCGGCGCCCCACAGCAGCTGGTCCCCGATCGTGAAGGCGCCCAGGTATTCAGGCCCCATGGCCATCTTGCGCAAGCGCCCCACGGGAATGGTGAGGGTACCGGTGACCGCCACCGGCGTGAGCTCCGTGATCGTGGCTTCCCGGTTGTTCGGGATCAGCTTCACCCAGGCATTGTCGTTCGCAATGAGGCCCTCGACATCGGACAGCGGCACATCCTGCTTCAGCTTGAAAGTCAGGGCCTGGCTGTGACAACGCATGGCGCCCACGCGAACGCAGAACCCGTCCACCGGCACGGCAGGCCTGCCGAATCCGTCGCCTTGGCCGAGAATCTTGTTGGTTTCGGCCCCGCCCTTCCATTCTTCGCGGCTCACGCCGTTGCCGAGGTCCTTGTCGATCCAGGGGATCAGACTACCGGCGAGCGGCACGCCGAAGTTCGCGACCTCGGTGTCGCCGAGCGAACGCTGCTTGTCGGCGACGCGCCGGTCGATCTCGAGGATCGCACTCTTGGGGTCGGCCAGCAGGTCTCGCACTTCGGCGTTGAGCGTTCCGAACTGGGTGAGCAGTTCGCGCATGTGCTGTGCGCCACCGCCCGAAGCGGCCTGGTACGTCTGGGTGCTCATCCACTCGACGAGCCCGGCCTTGTAGAGCGCGCCGACGCCCATCAGCATGCAACTGACGGTGCAGTTGCCCCCGATCCAGTTTCGCCCGCCCTTGGCCAAGGCGTTCTTGATGACCGGCATGTTGACCGGATCGAGCACGATGACGGCATCGTCCTTCATGCGAAGCGTGGAGGCCGCGTCGATCCAGTGGCCGGTCCAGCCGGCAGCACGCAGCCTGGGAAATACCTCGCTCGTGTAATCGCCGCCCTGCGCGGTGATCACGATGTCGCAGCGCTTGAGCGCCTCGATGTCGAAGGCGTCCTTCAGCGTGGACTCGTTCTTTGCCACGTGGGGTGCCCGGCCGCCGGCAGCGCTCGTGCTGAAGAAGAGCGGCTCGATCAGTGCGAAGTCACCTTCGGCCTGCATGCGATCCATCAGCACGGAACCGACCATCCCGCGCCATCCCACCATTCCTACGACTCTCATCTCAATGCCCTTGCAGTAGTTCAAACCTCTCCACGATCCTCCGGTCGAATCGCCGGAGAGGTAGGGGCGAGACGATCCGGAGCTCAGAGGCCCTTGGTAATCTCTTTCGTGGTCTTGCCGGCGAGGGCGGCAAGCACTGCATCGCCCATTTCGCGCGTGCTCACCCGCGTGGTGTCCGCCGACCAGATGTCGCCAGTGCGCAGGCCCGACGCCAGCACGTGCTTGACCGCCGACTCGACGCGGTCGGCGGCTTCTGGCTGGGAGAGGGAGTATCGGAGCATCATGGCGGCAGACAGGATTGTAGCCAACGGATTGGCCACGCCCTTGCCGGCGATGTCCGGCGCGCTGCCATGGCTGGGCTCGTACAACCCCTTGTCGCGTTCGTCGAGCGAGGCCGACGGCAGCATGCCGATCGATCCCGTCAGCATCGCAGCCTCGTCGGAGAGGATGTCGCCAAACATGTTGCCCGTGACGATGACGTCGAACTTCTTGGGTTCCTTGACGAGTTGCATGGCCGCGTTGTCCACGTACAAGTGATCGAGCTCGACATCGGGATACTGTGCATGGACCTCGGTGACGATGTCGCGCCAGAACTGGAAGGTCTCGAGCACGTTGGCCTTGTCGACGCTCGTGAGGCGGCGTTTGCGGCGCCGCGCCGCCTGGAAGGCCACGTGTGCGATGCGTTCGATCTCCGGCCGCGAGTAGCGCATCGTGTCGAAGGCTTCGGTCTGGCCTGCGAAGGCGCCGTCAGGCGACAGGCGCCGACCGCGTGGCTGGCCGAAGTAGATGTCGCCTGTCAGCTCGCGGATGATGAGGATGTCCAGCCCGGCGACGAGTTCCGGCTTGAGGCTCGACGCATGGGTGAGTTCTTCGTAGCAGATGGCCGGACGGAAGTTGGCAAAAAGCCCCAGGTGGCGCCGCAGTCCCAGAATGGCCTGCTCAGGGCGCAACGCACGTTCGAGCTTGTCGTACTTCCAGTCGCCGACCGCGCCGAACAGCACGGCGTCGGCCTGCTGCGCGAGCGCGAGAGTCGACTCGGGCAAGGGATGACCGTGCGCTTCGTAGGCCGCGCCGCCGACCAGGGCTTCTTCCAGTTCGAGCGAGAGATCGAGTGCTTGGAGCACTTTCACTGCCTCGGCCACGATCTCGACGCCAATGCCGTCACCCGGCAGGACCGCAATCTTCACGTGTCGATTCCTTTGCAAAGTGGTACGCGAAGACGGGCAGCCACAGGCCTCGCCTCGAGTCGGATGAACTGCATTACCAGGGCAGCCTAAGGATCAGATGCGCTGGGCGAGCCAGGGCTTGCGCAGGAGCCGCTCTGCCTCGAAGGCACGAATCTTCTCAGCATGCCGAAGCGTCAGGCCGATGTCGTCGAAGCCGTTGAGGAGGCAATACTTGCGAAACGGCTGGACGTCGAACGCAAGTTCGCTGCCGTCGGGCCGGGTCAGGACCTGACGCTCGAGATCGACCGTCAATTCGTAGCCTGCGAAGGCCGCCACGTCATCGAACAGGCGCGCCACCTCATGTTCGGGCAGCACGATCGGCAGCAGCCCGTTCTTGAAGCAGTTGTTGAAGAAGATGTCGGCGAAACTCGGAGCGATCAGCGCGCGAAACCCATATTGCTCGATGGCCCAGGGCGCGTGCTCGCGCGACGAGCCGCAACCGAAATTGCGCCGTGCCAACAGCACCGAGGCGCCTTTGTATCGCGCCTGGTTGAGCACGAAATCGGGATTGGGCCGCCGCGAGGCCGGGTCCTGGCCCGGGTAGCCCGGATCGAGGTAGCGCCACTCGTCGAACAGGTTCGGCCCGAAGCCGGTGCGCTTGATCGACTTGAGGAACTGCTTCGGAATGATCGCGTCGGTGTCGACGTTCTCGCGGTCGATCGGTGCGACCAGGCCCTTGTGGATGCGAAATGCTTGCATGGTTACTGCTTCTTCTTGGCTGCGTCCTCGATGGACTCGCCGGCCTTCTTGATGTCCTTGCCGAGTCCGTCGATCGTGTTGCATGCGGCGAGCACGTACACGGCGACGATCATCAACAACAGATTCTTCACGTCGAACCCCTTCCCCTGGAATGCTCGTTCTATCCGATTCGCCGCACGTCCACGAAATGTCCTTCGATCGCAGCGGCAGCGGCCATGGCCGGGCTGACCAGGTGCGTGCGCCCCCCCGCACCTTGCCGGCCTTCGAAATTCCGGTTCGACGTGGAAGCGCACCGCTCGCCCGGCTCGAGGCGGTCGGCATTCATCGCCAGGCACATCGAACAGCCGGGCTCGCGCCATTCGAATCCGGCGGCCTTGAAGACCTGGTCGAGCCCTTCGCGCTCGGCCTGCTCCTTCACGAGGCCGCTGCCGGGCACGACCATCGCGAGCCTGACGTTGGAGGCCACCTTGCCGCCGAGGCGACGCACGACGGCGGCGGCTTCCCGCATGTCCTCGATGCGCGAGTTGGTGCACGAGCCGATGAACACCTTGTCGATGGTGATGTCGGAAATCGGCTTGTTGGGCTCGAGCGCCATGTACCGGAGCGCACGCTCCATGGCGGTGCGTTTGTTGGGGTCTTTTTCGCGGTCAGGGTCGGGGATCCGCTCGTCGATGGAGAGGACCATTTCAGGAGACGTGCCCCAGGTGACCTGCGGTCGGATCTGCGCCGCGTCGAGTTCGACGACCGCATCCCAGTGCGCATCGGGGTCGGAATGCAAGGTGCGCCAGTAGTCGATGGCCTGCTCGAGCTCGACGCCCTTGGGCGAATAGGGGCGACCTTGCACATAGGCCAGGGTGATGTCGTCCACGGCGATGAGCCCGGCACGCGCCCCGGCTTCGATGGCCATGTTGCAGATCGTCATGCGGCCTTCCATGCTCAGGGCGCGAATGGCCGAGCCGGCGAACTCGATGGTGAAGCCCGTCCCGCCCGCGGTGCCGATCTTTCCGATGATGGCCAGCACGATGTCCTTGGCGCCGCAGCCCTTGGCCAGGCGACCGTCCACTCGGACCAGCATGTTGCGCGCCTTCTTCGCCAGCAGCGTCTGCGTGGCGAGCACATGCTCTACCTCGCTCGTGCCGATGCCGTGGGCCAGCGCACCGAACGCGCCGTGGGTTGACGTGTGCGAATCGCCGCATACGACCGTCATGCCAGGAAGCGTGGCGCCCTGCTCCGGGCCGATCACGTGGACGATGCCCTGGCGCTTGTCGTTCATCTTGAACTGCGTGATCCCGAACCGGTCGCAGTTCGCGTCCAGCGTGTCCACCTGCAGGCGAGAGATAGGGTCGGCAATGCCGTGCGAACGGTCGGTGGTGGGCACGTTGTGGTCGCTGACGGCCAGGTTGGCCGACACGCGCCAGACCTTCCTGCCGGCCGAGTCGAGGCCTTCGAAGGCTTGCGGGCTCGTGACCTCGTGGACGAGATGGCGATCGATGTAGAGGACGGCAGTGCCGTCGTCTTCGGTGAGGACGACGTGCTCGTCCCAGATCTTGTCGTACAGCGTGCGGCCCATGGCGATCACCTCTTGAGGAACCGGCGATTTTAGGCGTTCAGGCGCATCCGCGGGTGCGAAGCTTGCCAAAGCCGACGGGCGCCATGGGCGCCCGTCATTCGTGCCGGATCCGGTCCGGCTGCCAAGGCGGTGTCAGGCGCGTTGACCGATCGGCATGACGTCGCGGCGGACTGCGCCGTTGTACAACTGGCGCGGACGGCCGATCTTGTACTCGGGATCGCCGATCATCTCGTTGAGCTGCGCGATCCAGCCTACCGTGCGCGCGAGCGCGAAGATCGCAGTGAACAGCGACACCGGGATGCCGATGGCACGCTGGACGATGCCCGAATAGAAGTCGACGTTCGGGTAAAGCTTGCGCGCGACGAAGTATTCGTCCTCGAGCGCGATCTTCTCGAGCTCCATGGCGAGCTTGAGGATCGGGTCGTTGTGCTTGCCCAGCGCATCGAGCACCTCGTGACAGGTCTCGCGCATGAGCTTGGCGCGCGGATCGTAGTTCTTGTAGACCCGGTGGCCGAAGCCCATGAGCTTGATGCCCGAGTTCTTGTCCTTGACCTGCTTGATGAACTCGCCGATCTTCTCGACGCCGCCCATGCGCTGCACGTCTTCGAGCATGTTCAGCGCCGCCTCGTTGGCACCGCCGTGCGCCGGACCCCACAGGCATGCGACGCCCGCAGCGATCGCCGCGAACGGATTGGTGCCCGAGGAGCCGCACAGGCGCACCGTGGAGGTCGACGCGTTCTGCTCGTGGTCGGCGTGAAGGATGAAGATGCGGTCGATGGCGCGAACCAGGACGTCGTTGGTTTCATAGTCCTCGCATGGCGTCGCGAACATCATCCGCATGAAGTTCGCCGAATACGACAGCGAATTGCGCGGATAGATGTAGGGTTGGCCGACGCCGTACTTGTAGGCCATGGCGACGAGTGTCGGCATCTTGGCGATCAGGCGGATGGCGGCGATGTCGCGATGCTGCGGATTGTTGATGTCGGTGCTGTCGTGATAGAAGGCCGACAGCGCCCCGACCAGACCGGTCAACACCGCCATCGGGTGCGCGTCGCGGCGAAAGCCCCGCAGGAAGAACTGCATCTGCTCGTTGACCATCGTGTGATTGGTGACGAGCTTGACGAAATCGCTCTTCTGCTCGGTGTTGGGCAGTTCGCCCTTGAGCAGCAGGTAGCAGGTCTCGAGGAAGTCGCAGTTGGTGGCAAGCTGCTCGATCGGGTAGCCGCGATAAAGCAGTTCGCCCTTGTCGCCGTCGATGTAGGTGATCTTCGACTGGCACGCCGCCGTGGACAGGAATCCGGGATCGTAGGTGAACTTCCCGGTCTGGGCGTAGAGCTTTCTGATGTCGATCACGTCCGGCCCGACAGTGCCCTTGTAGATCGGCAAGTCCATGCTCGGGCTGCCGTCGGAGAACGAAAGTGTGGCTTTCACATCGGACGGGATCATGGTCGTTCCTTCGTGGTGAGAGTGGGTTGGTGCTCAGGTGAAAAAGGGCGTTGATGTGTCGGTCAGGCGGTCATCATCGCGTCGCGGGCGTGCGCATCAGCTGCAGAACCTCGCGTACCTCGGGGGTGGCAAGCTCGCCCGTCGGCTCGTGGCGCGCCAACAGCAGGTCGAGCAGGTCGTTGTCGGGCAGCTCCATCAGCGCCTGCAGACCGTCGGCCTGCGCCTGCGTCAGCGTCGAGCCGTGGTTGGCGAAGAATCGCTCGACGAACAGATCGTTCTCCAGCAGTCCTCGCCGGCACCGCCACTTCAGCTTGCTCAGTCGTTGGGCATCGACGAGGGGAGACATGGCCTTGCGACTTCTTCAGGGTGATCAAACCGCACGGCGGACCATCAGTTCCTTGATCTTGCCGATCGCCTTGGTCGGATTCAGCCCCTTGGGGCAGACATCGACGCAGTTCATGATCGTGTGGCAACGGAACAGTCGATAAGGGTCCTCGAGATTGTCCAGGCGCTCGCCGGTGGCATGGTCGCGGCTGTCGGCAATGAACCGATATGCCTGCAACAGACCCGCGGGGCCCACGAACTTGTCAGGATTCCACCAGAAGCTCGGGCAGCTCGTCGAGCAGCTCGCGCACAGGATGCATTCGTACAGGCCATTGAGCTCGTCGCGCTCCTCGGGCGTCTGCAGCCGCTCCGTCTCGGGTGGGGGCTCGTCATTGATGAGGTACGGCGTGATGGAATGGTATTGCTTGAAGAACTGCGTCATGTCGACGATCAGGTCGCGGATGACGGGCAGCCCAGGCAGCGGCTTGAGCACGACCGTGCCCGGCAGGTTGCGCATGTTCGTCAGGCATGCAAGGCCGTTCTTGCCGTTGATGTTCATCGCGTCGGACCCGCAGACGCCCTCGCGGCACGAACGCCGGAAGCTCAGCGTCGGATCGACGCCCTTCAGCTTGATCAAGGCGTCGAGCAACATGCGCTCGCTGCCGTCGAGCTCGACCTCCAGCGTCTGCATGCGCGGCTTGGCGTCGGTGTCGGGGTCGTAGCGGTAGATCTGGAAGGCGCGCTTGGTCATGAGGTGAATCTCTGTTGTCGCGGGGCTCAGAACGAACGGACCTTGGGCGGAATCGTCTCGACGCTGAGCGGCTTCAGGTTGACTGGCTTGTAGTCGAGCCGGTTGCCCTCGCGGTACCACAGCGTGTGCTTCAGCCAGTCCTGGTCGTTGCGTCCGTTGGGGTGCTGCGGCGTGTCGCCATATTCGTTGACGGTGTGCGCGCCGCGGCTTTCGTGCCGCGCCGCCGCGGACACCATCGTGGCCAGCGCCGCCTCGATCAGGTTCTCGACTTCGAGCGCCTCGACTCTCGCCGTGTTGAATACCTTGGACTTGTCCGCCAGATGGATGTTCTTCACCCGTTCCGCGACCGCCTTGATCTGCTGCACTCCTTCGTCGAGCAAGGCCTGAGTTCGAAACACGCCCGCATGCATCTGCATGGATTTGCGGATGTCGTTGGCAACGTCTTGTGAATATTCGCCCGATGCGCTGGACTCGAGCCTGGCAAGCCTCGACATGGTGAAGTCGGCGGCATTGGCAGGAAGTTCCTTGTGGGCGCGTGCGGCAGTGGTTGTCTCGACGATGTGGTTGCCGGCTGCGCGCCCGAACACCAGCAGGTCGAGCAGCGAATTCGTGCCGAGGCGGTTCGCGCCGTGCACGCTCACACAGGAGCATTCGCCCACGGCATACAGGCCGCCGATCACCGCATTGGGGTTCCCGTCCTTGGGTGCCACCACCTGCCCGTGGATGTTGGTGGGGATGCCGCCCATCTGGTAATGGATGGTCGGCACGACAGGGATCGGTTCCTTCGTGATGTCGACGTTGGCGAAGTTGTGGCCGATCTCGTAGACCGACGGCAGGCGCTTCATGATCGTGTCGGCGCCGAGGTGGGTCATGTCGAGGACGACGTAGTCCTTGTTCGGGCCGCAGCCGCGCCCTTCCTTGATTTCCTGGTCCATGCAGCGCGACACGAAATCGCGTGGCGCCAGGTCCTTCAGCGTCGGCGCGTAGCGCTCCATGAATCGCTCGCCGTCGCTGTTGCGCAGGATCGCGCCCTCGCCACGGCATCCTTCGGTGAGCAGCACGCCCGCCCCTGCCACGCCCGTGGGGTGGAATTGCCAGAATTCCATGTCCTCGAGGGGAATCCCCGCGCGCGCGGCCATGCCGAGGCCGTCGCCGGTATTGATGAACGCATTGGTCGAGGCCGCGAAGATCCGCCCTGCCCCGCCCGTGGCGAGCAGCACGGTCTTGCCCTGGAGGATGTGGATGTCGCCGGTTTCCATCTCGAGCGCGGTCACGCCCACGACGTCGCCGTCTCCATCGCGAATGAGATCCAGCGCCATCCATTCGACGAAGAACTGGGTGCGGGCTTTCACGTTCTGCTGGTAGAGCGTGTGCAGCATCGCGTGGCCGGTGCGGTCGGCGGCAGCACAGGCTCGCTGCACGGGCTTCTCGCCGTAGTTCGCGGTGTGGCCGCCGAACGGTCGCTGATAGATCGTGCCATCGGGGTTGCGGTCGAACGGCATGCCGAAGTGCTCGAGCTCGTAGACCACCTTGGGTGCCTCGCGGCACATGTACTCGATGGCGTCCTGGTCGCCCAGCCAGTCGGAGCCCTTGACCGTATCGAAGAAGTGGAAGTGCCAGTTGTCCTCGCTCATGTTGCCCAGCGAGGCGCCGATGCCGCCTTGCGCGGCCACGGTGTGCGAGCGGGTCGGAAACACCTTGGACAGCACCGCCACGTTGAGGCCGGCGCGCGCCAGTTGCAGCGAGGCGCGCATGCCCGAGCCGCCTGCGCCGACGATGACGACGTCGAACTTGCGTTTGGAAATCGAAGCGGCCACGGTCAGAATCTCCAGAGAACTTGCACAGCCCAGCCGAGACAACCGACCAGCCACACGAGGGTCAAGACCTGCATCAGCAGCCGCACGCCGACCGGCTTGACGTAATCCATCCAGACGTCGCGCATGCCCACCCAGGCATGCCATGCGAGCGAGACGATGACGACGAAGGTGAGCAGCTTCATCCACTGCGTGGAGAAGATCGCCGGCCCACTTGTCGTAGCCAACGAGCTGCACACGGTGGCCCGCGGCATCTTTCAGCACATCGCCTTGTGCGTCGCTCGCGTACGAGGGCCACAGGTACTGCAGCAGCAGAACGATCGTGAAGAGCGCCATCAGCGCCGCCGTGATGCGTTGCGAGAGCCAGTCTCGCAGCCCGTAGTGGGCGCCGACGACGAGTCGCTTGGAACCGTAAGTCTGTTCAGCCATGTCGCACCGCCTCAGAGGAAGAACAGCTTCACGCCGAGCACGACCGTGAGGCCGATGCTGACGATGAAGGTGAACCACGCGGACTGCCTGCCGAACTGCAGGCTGACGCTGTGGGTCGCGTCCATCCACAGGTGCCGCAGGCCGGCGACGAAGTGATGCAGGTAGGCCCAGATCAGGGCCAGCGCGACGAGCTTGAAGAACCAGCCGGGCAGCATGCCGACGCCAGCCACGAACACGCTCGTGAACCTGGCATACGACACCTCCGAGCTGAGGCTGGTGTCGAACATCCAGACGATGAAGGGCAGCAGCACGAACATCAGCATGCCGCTCGCACGGTGCAGGATCGACACCACTCCTGCCGCGGGAAGTCGGTATTGGAGAGCGTCGATGAGACTCATCGGTCCCGGTCGCTGTCGTGCGGTGTCTGCCCGTGCGGTCTCTGCCATACCCAGCCTTGTAATTGGATGAAACCCGAAGATTTTATTGCAATGCAACAGTGAAGCGTGACGCCGGGCGCGATGTTCGTGTCTTGCGTCAACTCAACTCGTTGCGGTAATGGTGCGATGCCGTGTTGTAAAGCCCGCGGCGCAGTTCCACCGGCTTGTCGCCATAGGTCATGGATAACCGCTCGACGCTCAACAGCGGCGAGCCGGGCGGAACACCCAGCAGTTGCCCGGCTGCGGCATCGGCGGCCACTGCGCGGATCTTCTCTTCGGCACGAATCATGCGCACGCCGAATTCCGATTCGAAGAGGCGGTACATGGGCCCGCGGTATTCACTCAGCCGCTCCGCCGTCAGGCCCTTGAACAACTGCCCCGGCAGCCAGATGTCGTCGAGGACGACCGGCTGCGCCCGAAACGACAGCACGCGACGCACCTGCACCACCGCGTCACCCGACTTGAGCTGCAGCGCGCGCGCGACGTCAAGTGGAGCGCGCAGCCGGCGGCAATCGATGAATCGCCGCTGCGCGCCGGCCGGCTCGCCGTCGTCAGGGGCGAGGCGAAGGAATCGGTACTGGACCGTCTGCTCGGCGTGCGTGGCCACGAAGGTGCCCTTGCCCTGCCTTCGAACGAGGAGGTTTTCGGCGGCCAGTTCGTCGATTGCCTTGCGCACGGTGCCCTGGCTCACCTTGAAGCGACCGGCCAAATCCGTCTCGCTGGGGATGGCCTCGCCAGGCTTCCACTCGCCAGCCTGCAGGCTGCGCGTGATCAGGGCCTTGATCTGCTGATAGAGCGGACTGAATGCCGGCGAGTCCGCGTCGGCAGCGCGCAACCGGGCAGCAGGATTCGAGGATGCGGATGCGGCCATGACCTCCGATTGCAGCACACCGCCCGGACGACGTCCATGAATGTTGACTCATGTCTTATATAAAACATAAGAGCATTGACCCGTAAAAAGGCCGCGCCTTAGACTCGCGCGCCATACGCGCCAGCGCACTGGCCTACACTTCTCGATTGCGCGGCGGACCGCGTCCGCCCCACCCGGATTCCTGTCTTCCTCATCCTTACCGGAGTCTTTCATGAGCAAGAAACCCGTTCGTGTCGCCGTCACGGGCGCCGCCGGCCAGATCGGCTATGCGCTGCTGTTCCGCATTGCCTCAGGCGAGATGCTGGGCAAAGACCAGCCGGTGATCCTGCAGTTGCTCGAAATCCCCGACGAGAAGGCGCAGAAGGCCCTCAAGGGCGTCATGATGGAACTCGACGACTGCGCGTTCCCGCTGCTGGCCGGCATGCAAGCGCACAGCGACCCGACCTCCGCCTTCAAGGACACCGACTACGCGCTGCTCGTCGGGGCCCGCCCGCGCGGCCCGGGCATGGAACGCAAGGATCTGCTGTCGGCCAACGCGCAGATCTTCACGGCCCAGGGCAAGGCGCTCAACGCCGCGGCCTCGCGCAATGTCAAGGTCCTCGTCGTGGGCAACCCGGCCAACACCAACGCGTTCATCGCGATGAAGAGCGCCCCTGATCTGCCGCGCAAGAACTTCACCGCCATGCTGCGGCTCGACCACAACCGCGCGCTCAGCCAGATCGCAGCGAAGACCGGAAAGCCCGTGTCGAGCATCGAGAAGCTCGCCGTCTGGGGCAACCACTCGCCGACGATGTACGCCGACTACCGCTTCGCCACGATCGACGGCAAGTCGGTCAAGGACGCGATCAACGACGACGACTGGAACCGCAACGTGTTCCTGCCGACCGTCGGCAAGCGCGGCGCAGCGATCATCGAAGCACGCGGACTTTCTTCGGCGGCATCGGCCGCCAATGCCGCCATCGACCACATGCACGATTGGGCCTTGGGAACCAACGGCAAGTGGGTGACGATGGGCATTCCTTCCGACGGCTGGTACGGCATCCCCAAGGACACGATGTTCGGCTTCCCTGTCACGACGTCCAATGGCGAGTACAAGGTCGTCGAGGGCCTCCCGATCGACGGTTTCAGCCAGGAGCGCATCAACCTGACGCTGAAGGAACTGCAGGAAGAGCAAGAAGGCGTCAAGCACCTTCTTTGAGCTGATACCGCCGACGAGGCTCGACTGGCGCCGGGGCACCGGGCGCAGGACGCAGGAGATGCCGGATGAGCGATTGGAATCCGACCCTCTACAGCCGCTTCGAGGACGAGCGGACCCGCCCGGCCGCTGAGCTGCTTGCGCGGGTGCCGTTGACGACCCCTGCACTCGTCTTCGATCTCGGCTGCGGGCCAGGAAACTCGACGCAGTTGCTCGGGACCCGCTACCCTGCAGCCCGCGTGATCGGCACGGACACATCCGAGGCCATGCTTGCGGCCGCCCGCGATCGCCTGCCGTCAATGACCTTCGAGCGCAGCGACATCGCGCAGTGGTCGCCGCCGTCACCAGCTGACCTGGTCTATGCGAACGCCTCGATCCACTGGATTCCCGACCATGAACGGCTGGTGCCCCGGCTGTTCGATGCGCTGGCACCCGGCGGCGTACTCGCCGTCCAGATGCCCGACAACCTCGAAGAGGCGTCGCACCAGCTGATGCGCGAGACCGCTCTGGATGCCCGATGGGCCGCATTGAGCGGCCCGGCAGGCCAGGCCCGCGCGCGCATCCTTGCAGTCGAGCAATACCACGACCTTCTGGCGCCGAAGGCTTCTTTCGTCGACATCTGGCGCACGACCTACTACCACCCGATGGGCTCGGCCGCGGACATCGTCCAATGGCTTCGTGGAACGGGCCTGAAGCCGTTCGTCGAGCCCCTGCCCAAGGAACTGCAAGTGCAGTTTCTCGCTGACTACGAGCAGCGAATCGCCGCGGCATACCCCGCGCGGGTCGACGGGCAGCGCCTGCTCGCCTTTCCGCGCCTGTTCATCGTCGCGCAACGGCGCGCATGAGCGCATCGGCCGTGGCTGGCGCCATTCATCCTCGCGATGCGCTGCTCGACAGCGGCGAGAGAGGTACTTCGCTTCCAGTCTGTGACCACTATGCCGGTGTCGAGGTGCGCATGCGCAAGAGCCTCGAACTGCAAGGCGAACTCGGACCGGTATTCGACGTGACGCTCGATGCCGAGGACGGCGCGCCCATCGGCGGCGAGGCCGAGCACGCCCATCTCATCGCCGACATGGTGATGTCGCCGCTGAATCGTTTCGGCCGGGTGGGCGCCCGCGTTCACCCGGTGGACCATCGCTCCTTCGCGGCTGAGGTGGACACCATCATCCGAGTCGCCGGAGCGAAGCTCGCTTACCTGATGGTCCCGAAGCCGCACGGGCTCGACGATGTGAATCGCGCCTGTGACAGCATCGATCACCTGATCCGCGTTCATGGCCACGGCAGGCCGATTCCCGTGCATGTCCTGGTCGAGACGCATGGTGCGCTGCGTGAAGTCGACCTGATCGCCGCGCATCCGCGAATCGAATCCATCTCGTTCGGCCTCATGGATTTCGTGTCCGCGCATCGCGGGGCCATCCCGGCAGCCGGCATGAGCGCACAGGGACAGTTCACGCATCCGCTGGTCGTGCGAGCCAAGCTGGAGATCGCTGCGGCGTGTCATGCGCACCGCAAGACACCCTCGCATTGCGTGGTCACCGAATTCAACGACCGTGCTGCCATCGCTCAGGCGGCCGAGCGGGCGGCCACCAAGCTCGGCTATACCCGAATGTGGAGCATCCACCCGAACCAGATCCGCCCGATTGTGGAGGCCTTCGCGCCTACTGCCGCGGAGGTCGATCTCGCCATCGAGATCATCGTTGCCGCGCAGGCGGCGGACTGGGCGCCCATCCGCTATCGAGACGTGCTGCACGATCGAGCGAGCTATCGATATTTCTGGGAAGTGCTGGAACGGGCCCATCGGACCGGCCAGCCGCTGCCGGCGGAGGTCCAGATCGCATTCTTCGAATCGGCGTCGGCTTAGATCGTCAATATGCAAGCGCGCCCAGGACGGAATATTGTTTCCAAATATTTCGGCGGCGTGGCGAACGGGCGGAGGTCGCGGCGGTATGAACTCACAGGCCAACGCCAGCCGGCAATAACCGCTTGTGATTTCGGTCACGGCTCGTTGCCGCCGCACCGATAAAACGACCCCGCATGAGACGATGCCCGCCGCCGATGAAATAACTGCAAACTGTTTCAGCACGCAACCGCAACGACTTCACATTGATGGGCATGCCCTCGTCGGGGGCCTTGGCCTATCAGGAGCAATGCACCATGAACCGTTCGATCGTCCTGTCCGCGCTTGCCGCTGCCGCTCTGGCCTTGTCTGCCGGCGCCAGCTTTGCGCAATCGGTGAAGCTGGCCAAGGCGCCCACTGCCCATCACGCCACGACACATGCCGCCGCGGCCGCCGAGATTGCCGAGACGGCCACCCCGACTCAGATCGAGATCGCCAGGCGCGTCATGACCGGCGACGCGCATTGCGAATTCAATCAGCATGTCAGCGTCCAGCCCTTCGAGGGCCGGCCCGGCTTCTTCAAGGTCGCCTTCAAGAGCGACCACTTCATCATGGCGCCCCAGGAGACCACGACAGGCGCTGTGCGCCTCGAAGACAAGCGCGCCGGTGTCGTCTGGCTGCAGATTCCGAGCAAGTCCATGCTGCTCAACAACAGGCTCGGGCAGCGCATGGTCGACAGTTGCACGCAAACACAGCAGCGCGCCGGGCTGTGACGCTCCGCTGACCCGCCACTGACTCCCTTTAGCTCCGGGGACGTGCGAACCGCACGTCCCCGTTTGCGTTCCGGAGAGCGATTCGCTTGACGCGGGTCAGTATGGTTTTCTCGGTATGCGCCCCGAAATATGTACAATCAATGCATACTCAATGTCGGAGCGCTGTCATGGAAGCCACAGTGGCAGAACGCGGGCAGATCACCCTGCCCAAGGCCGTTCGCGATGCGCTTGGCCTCACCAAGGGGACCTTGCTCAAGGTAGAACTCGACGGCGGCCGGATCATCCTGCGCAAGAACGTCGACGACGCCATCTCGCGCGCCCGCGGCAAATTCAAGCTGGACGGCTTCGAATCGGTCGATGCGGCCCTGCAGACGTTGCGCGGTCACACGCCCGGCGACACACCCGATGCCTGATCGCCGCCGATGATCGCCGTCGACTCTGCTGTGCTCATCGAGCTGCTGGCCGGCACCGAGCATGCGGACGCGGCCGAAGCGGTGCTGCGAGACGCACTGCGTCGCGGCCCTGTCGTGGTCTGCGACGTCGTACTGGCCGAGATCTGCAGTTCTCTTCGCGATGGCGACCAGGCCATGCAGGCACTCGAGGACATGGGCATCGCGTACAGCAGCGTCGAGCCCAAGTCCGCGCTTCGTGCCGGTGAAATGCAGCGCCGCTACCGCGCGCGCGGCGGCGGCCGCCAGCGCGCCGTGCAGGACTTCATCGTCGGCGCACATGCACTGCTCCAGTGCAACGGGCTGATTTCCCGCGACGCCGGGTTCTTCCGCGATTACTTCAAGGGCCTCAAGGTCACGGTCCCACCACCGACTTGAGGCTTGCTTCCCTCCACCTTCGCTCCAAGACAAAGAAAGCCAATCATGCTGACTGCCTATCGCCAACATGTCGCCGAACGCGCTGCGCTCGGCATTCCGGCGCTGCCCCTCACCGCCCAGCAGACCGCGGAACTGATCGAACTGCTGAAGGCGCCGCCCAAGGGCGACGACGAATTCCTCGTCGAGCTGATCACCCATCGCGTGCCGGCGGGCGTCGATGACGCCGCGAAAGTCAAGGCTTCGTACCTGGCAGCCGTGGCCCATGGCAGCGAAAGCTCGCCGCTCCTGACGTGCGAAAAGGCCAGCGAATTGCTGGGCACGATGCTCGGCGGCTACAACATCGGCCCCTTGATCGATCTTCTCGATGACAACGGAGCCGTCGGCGCCACGGCGGCCGAGGGGCTGAAGAAGACGCTTCTGATGTTCGACCAGTTCCACGACGTGAAGGCCAAGGCCGATGCCGGAAACGCCCATGCGCGTGCAGTGCTGCAAAGCTGGGCCGACGCCGAATGGTTCACGAGCCGCCCCGCAGTGCCGCAGAGCCTCACCGTGACGATTTTCAAGGTCCCCGGCGAAACCAACACCGACGACCTCTCGCCCGCGCCGGACGCCTGGAGCCGGCCCGACATTCCCCTGCACGCGCTGGCCATGCTCAAGAACCCGCGCCCGGGCATCACCCCCGAGGAAGACGGCAAGCGCGGTCCGGTCAAGTTCATCGAATCGCTGCGCGCCAGGGGCCATCTGGTCGCCTATGTCGGCGACGTCGTGGGCACGGGCTCGTCGCGCAAGTCCGCCACCAACTCCGTGCTCTGGTTCACCGGCGAAGACATTCCCTTCGTGCCCAACAAGCGCTTCGGCGGCGTGTGCCTGGGCAGCAAGATCGCACCGATCTTCTACAACACGATGGAAGACGCCGGCGCCCTGCCCATCGAGCTCGACGTGAGCAAGATGGAGATGGGCGACGTGGTCGAGCTGCGCCCCTACGAGGGCGTCGCGTTGAAGAACGGACAGGCCATTGCGCAATTCAAGGTCAAGAGCGACGTGCTGTTCGACGAAGTGCGGGCAGGCGGGCGCATCCCGCTCATCATCGGCCGCGGCCTGACCGCCAAGGCGCGCGAAGCGCTGGGGCTGCCGCCTTCCACGCTCTTTCGCCTGCCGCAGAACCCGGCCGACACGAAGAAGGGCTTCACGCTGGCGCAAAAGATGGTGGGCCGCGCCTGCGGCCTGCCCGAAGGCCAGGGCGTGCGCCCCGGCACGTACTGCGAGCCGCGCATGACTTCCGTGGGCTCGCAGGACACGACCGGCCCCATGACCCGCGACGAGCTCAAGGACCTGGCCTGCCTCGGCTTCTCGGCCGACTTGGTCATGCAAAGCTTCTGTCACACCGCCGCATATCCGAAGCCGGTGGACGTGAAGATGCACCACGAACTGCCCGAGTTCATCAGCACCCGCGGCGGCATCGCGCTGCGGCCTGGTGACGGCGTGATCCATTCCTGGCTGAACCGCTTCCTGCTGCCCGACACCGTCGGCACGGGCGGCGACAGCCACACCCGCTTCCCCATCGGCATCAGCTTCCCGGCCGGCTCGGGGCTGGTGGCGTTCGCCGCGGCCACCGGCGTGATGCCGCTGGACATGCCCGAAAGCGTGCTGGTGCGGTTCAAGGGCAAGATGCAGCCCGGTGTGACGCTGCGCGATCTGGTCAACGCCATTCCGCTCTATGCGATCAAGCAGGGCCTGCTCACCGTCGAGAAGAAAGGCAAGAAGAACGTCTTCTCGGGCCGAATCCTCGAAATCGAAGGCTTGCCCGACCTCAAGGTCGAACAGGCCTTCGAACTGTCCGACGCCTCCGCCGAGCGCAGTGCTGCCGGCTGTACGGTGCACCTGAACAAGGAGCCGATCATCGAGTACATCCACAGCAACATCACCTTGATGAAGTGGATGATCGCCAACGGCTACTCCGACGCGCGCACGCTCGAGCGCCGCATCGCCGCCCAGGAAGCGTGGCTGGCGAACCCGCAGCTGCTTCACGGCGATGCAGACGCGGACTATGCGGCCGTCATCGAGATCGACCTGGCCGACATCCACGAGCCCATCGTGGCGTGCCCGAACGACCCGGACGACGTGAAGACGCTGTCTGACGTCGCCGGCGCGAAGATCGACGAGGTTTTCATCGGCTCGTGCATGACCAACATCGGCCACTTCCGCGCAGCGTCCAAGCTGCTCGAAGGCCGGCGAGACATCCCCGTGAAGCTGTGGGTCGCGCCGCCCACCAAGATGGATCAGAAGCAGCTGACCGAGGAGGGCCATTACGGCGTGCTCGGGACCGCCGGCGCCCGCATGGAAATGCCCGGTTGCAGCCTGTGCATGGGCAATCAGGCCCAGGTCAAGGAAGGCGCCACGGTGTTCTCCACGTCCACGCGGAACTTTCCGAACCGGCTGGGCAAGAACAGCAACGTCTACCTGGGCTCGGCCGAGCTGGCCGCGATCTGTTCGCGTCTGGGCCGCATTCCCACCCGAGACGAATACCTGGCGGACATCGGCGTGATCAACCGGGACGGGGCCAAGATCTACCGCTACATGAACTTCGACCAGATCGAGGACTTTGCGAAGGCCGCCGCCACAGTGGCAGCCTGACGCCACCTTGACCCCTCGGGCAGCGTCGCGGCAGTGCCGCGCGCCGACCGGGCGGACCTCGTTTTCCGAGGGACGCCGGCGCGAAACCCCGGCGAGCACCCACCGATTGGCCCCTTGTCATGGCGCGGGGCCTGCCTTGCCGCAATAATCGGTCGGCTTGCCGCGTTGCGCGACCCTTCCCATCCCATGAACGAGGTCCGACCATGTCCAAGAACTCCACGAGCCATGCCTTCGCGTCGACGCTGAAGAGCTTTCGCACCGCGTCGGGGCGTGACGGGTATTTCTATTCACTCCCCGAACTCGCCACGCAATTTCCGAACGTGAACCGGTTGCCGGTGTCGCTTCGCATCGTGCTCGAGAGCGTGCTGCGCAACTGCGATGGCAAGAAGGTGACGCCCGAACACGTTGCGGCGCTGGCCAACTGGCAGCCCAGGTCCACGCGCACCGACGAGATTCCGTTCGTCGTGTCTCGCGTCGTGCTGCAGGACTTCACCGGCGTGCCCTTGCTGGCCGACCTGGCGGCCATGCGCAACGTGGCAGCCGAAATGGGCAGGAACCCGAAAACCATCGAGCCGTTGGTGCCGGTGGACCTGGTCGTCGACCACTCCGTGATGGTCGACTACTACGGCACCAAGAAGGCGCTCGACCTGAACATGCAGCTGGAATTCCAGCGCAACAAGGAGCGCTACGAGTTCATGAAGTGGGGCATGCAGGCATTCGACACGTTCGGTGTCGTGCCCCCCGGTTTCGGCATCGTTCACCAGGTCAACCTTGAATTCCTGGCGCGCGGCGTTCACAAGAGCGGCGATCGCCTCTACTACCCCGACACGCTCGTGGGCACCGACAGCCACACCACGATGATCAACGGCATCGGCGTGGTGGGCTGGGGCGTGGGCGGCATCGAGGCGGAGGCCGGCATGCTCGGGCAGCCCGTGTATTTGCTGACGCCCGACGTGGTGGGCTTCGAACTCACCGGGCGGCTGCGCGAAGGCGTCACCGCCACCGACCTCGTGCTCACCGTGACCGAACTCCTGCGCCGCGAGAAGGTCGTGGGCAAGTTCGTGGAGTTCTTCGGCGAAGGCACCGAGAGCCTGACCGTGCCCGATCGCGCGACGATTGCCAACATGTCGCCGGAGTACGGCGCCACGATGGGGTTCTTCCCCGTCGACGACAACACGATCGAATATTTCCGGGGCACCGGCCGAACCGACAAGGAGATCGAGGCCTTCCAGGCCTACTTCAAGGCACAAGGTCTCTACGGCATTCCGAGGCCCGGCGCCATCGACTACACGAAGGTCGTCGGGCTCGATCTCGGCACGGTCGCGCCGAGCCTGGCGGGGCCCAAGCGTCCACAGGACCGCATCGAGATCGGCCACGTCAAGGAGCAGTTCGCATCGCTGTTCTCCAAACCGCCGACGGAGAACGGCTTCAACCAGCCTGCCGAAAAGCTGACGCAGCCGTTCAAGACACACGACGGTCTCGAGATCCGAAACGGCGACGTGCTGATCGCGGCGATCACGTCGTGCACCAACACGTCCAACCCGAGCGTGCTGCTTGCCGCCGGCCTGCTCGCCAAGAAGGCCGTCAAGGCCGGCCTCAAGGTGCGCAAGCACATCAAGACCTCGCTGGCACCTGGTTCGCGCATCGTCACCGAATACCTCGAGAAGACCGAGTTGCTGCCCTACCTGGAAGAACTGGGCTTCGACGTGGCGGCCTACGGCTGCACGACCTGCATCGGCAACGCCGGCGACCTCACGCCGGAGATCAACGAGGTGATCTACAACAACAACCTCGTCTGCGCGGCGGTGTTGTCGGGCAATCGCAACTTCGAGGCCCGCATTCATCCGAACATCAAGGCCAACTTCCTGGCCAGCCCTCCGCTCGTCGTGGCCTACGCCATCGCGGGCACGATGCTCCGCGACCTGATGACCGAGCCCGTCGGCCAGGGCAAGGACGGGCGCGACATCTTCCTGGGCGACATCTGGCCCACGAGCGCCGAGGTCTACGCGCTGCTCAAGCATGCGATGAATCCCAAGGCCTTCCGCAAGAACTACGAGAAGGTCGACAGCGATCCTGGCAAGCTCTGGCAGCAGATCGCGGGCACCAAGGGGCAGGTCTACGACTGGCCTTCCTCGACCTACATCGCGCGGCCGCCTTTCTTCGAGGGTTTCACGCTCGAACCCCCTCCGCCGCCGGCCGGTGTCAAGGGCGCCCGTGCCATGGCCTTGTTCGGCGACTCGATCACCACCGACCACATCTCTCCGGCCGGCTCGATCAAGGAAAGCTCCCCTGCCGGCCTCTGGCTGAAGGAGCATGGCGTCCAGAAGGCGGACTTCAATTCCTACGGCTCGCGCAGGGGCAACCACGACGTGATGATGCGCGGCACCTTCGCCAACGTGCGCATCAAGAATCTCATGATTCCGCCGCAGCAGGATGGCAGCCGCGAGGAAGGCGGGCTCACCCTGTTCCAGCCCGACGGGCAGAAGATGGCGATCTACGACGCGGCGATGCGGTACATCGCCCAGGGGACGCCCACCGTGATCTTCGGCGGGGAGGAATACGGCACCGGGTCATCGCGCGACTGGGCGGCCAAGGGCACGCAGCTCCTCGGCGTGAAGGCGGTCATCGCCCGCAGCTTCGAGCGCATCCACCGCAGCAACCTGGTCGGCATGGGCGTCCTGCCGTTGCAGTTCAAGGGATCCGACACCTGGCAATCCCTGGGCATCCGGGGGGACGAGACCTTCGACATCGAGCTCGACGCCAACGTGCGGCCCCAGCAGGACGCCACGCTCGTCATTACATCGGCTGACGGCACCACTCGGCGCGTGCCGCTGACCTTGCGAATCGACACGCCAATCGAGGTGGACTACTACAAGCACGGAGGCATCCTGCCCTTCGTGCTGCGTGAACTGCTGGCTGGCTGAACGCGCGATTCGAGGCGCCGCTTCGATGTCGGATGCCTGCGCGATGAGCCCGGCACGAGCGGCGAAGCGCCGACGCCTATTCGCGCGTGTGTGACTTGAAGGCGTCGTGCGTGAAGCCGACCGTGATGTCCCCGTTGGGCCACTCGACAACAGGGCGGCGAATGAGGCTCGTGTGCTCGACCATCGCCGTGCGCGCCGATCGCGCGTCACGCACCGCCGCCTTGGCCGAATCGTCCAGCTTGCGCCAGGTGGTGCCCTGGCGGTTCAGCAACGCCTCCCAGCCCAGGATCACCATCCAGCGTTCCAGGCGGTCGATCGGAACGCCCAGCTTCTTGTAGTCATGGAACTGGTGTTCGATGCCGCGATCCTCGAGCCACGCGCGTGCCCGCTTCACGGTATCGCAGTTGGAGATGCCATAGAGCACGGGTGCGGTCATTAAACTCCTACATTGAAGTCGGCACACAGCGGATCCGGTCCGTAGCCTGTGTCGAACACGCGGTCATTGGCGTCGAAGGTGACCTGGAACCAGATGCAGAACGGCGATTCGTATCGATACGACCAGAATTTGCGCCCTTCGATCGGAAGCGGCTGGACATCAGCGGGCCGGCCCAGCGCAAAGAGCACCTGGTCGCGCGTCTCACCTTGCCGCACGGCATTGAAATCAGCCTCGTCGAGGACCTGCTTCGAGTCCAGAAGCCGCCCTTGCGCATCGAAATCCAACATGAAGGTGTGCTTGCCGTATGGGCCACGCGCGAATTCCAGCCGCTCGCCACCGCCGGGCCGGGGATAGCGGGCCGTTGGCACGCCGAGTTGCGTGGTTGCGTCTTGCACCGATGAACCTGCCGACAGTTGCGGTGGGCCATAGTGTGTCGCGCAGCCGGCGACTGCGAAAGCGGTTGCCAGCGTCACGACGGCAACAGTTCGAAACGGTGCACTGTTCATCCAGTTCCGCATAAGACCTCTCCATGGGACGGAGTTTCGCTTTTGTGCATACGGCCAGACGGGCGTCCGAATTCCTAGAATCCGAGAATTTCGAAGCGCGCATGATGCTCTGCCCTGAAGAAGATCTGCAGGTTCTCGAACATGGCATCCACGTCATCGACACGGGCTTTCACCGGCCACGCTTCGATGCGTCCTATCTCATCGTCGAGGGAGGACGCGGCGCATTCGTCGACACCGGAACGAACTTCTCCGTGCCGCGCTTGCTGGCTGCCCTCGATCACATGGGCCTGCGGCGCGATGCGGTCGACTACGTGATCGCCACGCACGTGCACCTCGACCATGCGGGCGGCGCCGGCCTGCTCATGCGCGAACTGCCGCAGGCGCGACTGGTCGTGCACCCGCGCGGCGCGCGTCACATGATCGATCCGTGGCAGCTCATGGCCGGCGCGCGCGCCGTGTATGGAGATGCAGCGGTGGCCAGTTCCTACGGCGAGGTCGTCGGCATCGATGCACGGCGGGTCGTGGTGACGACCGACGGCATGATCGTCGGGTTGTCCGGCCGACCTTTGCAGTTTCTGCACACACCGGGCCACGCTCTTCATCACCATTGCATCTGGGACGAACGCAGCCGCGGCATCTTCACCGGTGACACGTTCGGCGTGTCCTACCGCGAATTCGACACGGCGCAAGGCCCGTTCATTCTGCCGACCACGACGCCAGTGCAGTTCGATCCCGACGCCATGCGTGAGTCCGTCAAGCGCCTGGCTGCCATGCCGGTGGAGCAGCTGTACCTGACCCACTACGGATCTGTCGGCAACGTGCCGCGGCTCGCGACGGCCCTGTCGTCGGTGATCGACGAGATGGTGGCGCTCGCGAGGCGCGCGTCGGCGGCACCCCACCGGCACGCCGCCATGGCGCAGGGATTGTCCGAGATCTACCTTCGGCGCTTGCGCGATCATGGCTGCACGATGAACGATTCGCAGGCGCTCGACCTGCTGGCGATCGATGTCGATCTCAATGCCATGGGCCTGGGCGTCTGGCTTGACCGTGCCGCCCGGCCCTGATCACCACGAGGAGGCGATTCATGACTTCAGTCCATTTCGGTCTTCAAGGAAAAGTGGCCGTGGTCACCGGAGCGAGCCAGGGCATCGGGGCCGCGTGCGCGCAGCGCCTGGCCGGCGACGGCGCGCGCGTGGCGCTGTGGGACATCGACGATGAACGGGGCCGCGCCCTGGCGGACAAGTTGCGCGCCTCGGGCGCCGAGGCCGTCCACGTCCATTGCAACGTCGCCGCGAAGTCGGACGTGGACGCCGCCGTGAAGGCCACCCTCGACACCTTCGGCCGCATCGACTCGCTCGTGAACAACGCGGGCATCTTCAAGGCGGCCGACTTCCTGGACATCACGGAAGCCGATTGGGACGCCGTTCTCGACGTGAACCTCAAGGGCGCCTTCCTCGTCGGGCAGGCTGTCGCGCGCGAAATGGTTCGAACGGGGGGTGGCAGCATCGTCAACATGAGTTCAGTGAACGGACTGATGGCCATCCCGAGCATTGCAAGCTACAACGCCAGCAAAGGCGGCGTGAACCAGCTCACGCGCGTCATGGCGCTGTCGCTGGCCGAACGCGGAGTGCGGGTCAACGCCGTGGCGCCGGGCACCATCGCGACCGAGCTCGCTCGCAGCGCCGTCCTCGGCAGCGACGAGGCGCGCGCACGCATCATGAGCCGCACTCCGATGAAGCGCCTGGGTGAGCCGGCCGAGGTCGCCGACGTCGTCGCCTTCCTTCTGAGCAGCGCATCGAGCTACATGACCGGCGAGATCGTCTATGTCGATGGTGGCCGGCTCACGCTGAACTACACCATGCCTTGAGGCCGGCCACCCTGTCTCGTCGCGTCCTCAATCGATCGAGGCAGGATCTTCTGTCAGGCAGGCCTTTGCATCGAGCAGTGCGATGCAGTCGTCGACCAGCGTGTGCAGCGCCGCCACTCGTTCATCGCCCAGCTGTGCATTGAGGGCAAGCTGGGCCTGCTTCCACGCGCGTTGTCCCTGCAGTCGTTTGGCGCGTCCGACCTCGGTGGCCGCGAGCAAACGGCTGCGGCGGTCCTTTCCGGGAAGCTGAACGAGCCATCCCTGGGCGAGAAGCGGCTGCAGGTTCCTGCTCAGCGTGGACGCGTCCAGGCGCATTCGCTCGGCGAGCTCCGACGCGGCGATCGGGCCAGCCAGCACCACGTGCGACAACAGCGCGTACTGGCTGTTCTTCAGTCCGATGCGCTTCATGTAGTCATCGTAGTGGCGTGTCAGCGCGCGACCGAAAGCGCGCAGCTTGAGATTCGTGCAACCACGAGGCGCAGGCCGCGCAGCAGCGAGGGTCGAACGTGGAGGCTCGGTGCGCATCCGGAAGATTGTATCTACAATGATTGCATATGCATGCAATTTCGCATGCCGCCTGACCGATGGAGAAACCGATGAACGATGCGGTCGAACATGCCGACTCGCTGGCACAGTGGCAAGCGCGCGACGCAGAGCTTGCGCCCTACCGGCAGGAAACCGGTCTGGGGCGGCCCGAGCAATTTGCGGGCCGCAGCGGAATCGAGATCTTCCAGGCGATGATGCGCGGCGAGATTCCGGTTCCGCCCATCAGCAAGACGCTGAACTTCAGCCTCGTCGAAGCCGTGCCCGGCCGGGTGCAGTTCCAGGGAAAGCCGCAATTCGCCCACTACAACCCGCTGGGCAGCGTGCACGGCGGCTGGATCGCCACCTTGCTCGATTCCGCCCTCGGCTGCGCGGTGCACACGCTGCTCCCGCCCGGGAAGACCTACACGACGCTCGAACTCAAGGTGAACTACGTCAAGGCACTGACCGATCGAGTGCCGCTGGTGCGCGCGATCGGTGAAGTCATCCACAGCGGTGGGCGCATAGGCACGTCGCATGGGCGGCTCGTGGGGCCTGATGGCACACTCTTCGCTCACGCCACCACCACCTGCATCGTGCTCGATGCACGCTAGATCATGAGACTGCTCCACACCATGCTGCGGGTCGGCGACCTGCAACGCTCGATCCGTTTCTACACCGAAGTGCTCGGCATGCAACTGCTTCGCACCACCGAGCGGCCCGAGCAGAAGTACGACCTCGCGTTCGTCGGATACGGACGGAACCCGGACCATGCGGAAATCGAGCTCACCTACAACCACGGGGTCGATCACTACGACCTCGGAAGCGCCTACGGGCACATTGCGATCGGCGTGCCCGACGTGGCAGCCACGTGTCATGCGGTGCGGGAAAAGGCTCGGTCGCTGGGCGGCGCGATCACCCGCGAACCGGGGCCGGTGAAGGGAGGCACGACGGTGATCGCGTTCATCACCGACCCGGACGGGTACAAGATCGAGCTCATCGAACGTGCGGGCGACTGACGAGCCGCACGGCATCGAAATGGAAACAGGGGCGCCGATTGGCGCCCCTGTTCTCTTCTATGCTCCCCACCCCGCTGTCCCTGTCCACCGACTACATGATGGATTGTGGGCATGCGAGGCTGCCGCGACATCCCCCTTGTGTGGGTTTCACCACGCAGGGGGTGTCGAATCCTTCACGCCGGGCGCAACTTCGTCGCGGCCCGCGCCAATTCGGCGATGCGAGGCCAGTCCCTGGCGCGCAATGCATCGGCCGGCGTGAGCCAAGAGCCGCCGCACACGCGTACATTCGGCAAGGCGAGGAACTGCGGCGCCGTCTGCTCCGAGATGCCTCCCGTGGGACAAAACAGCACTTCGGGAAATGGCCCCGCCAGCGCCTTGAGCATGGGGATGCCGCCAGCCGCCGCGGCAGGAAAGAACTTGACGAAGGAATACCCGTCGGAATTGGCCTGCATGACTTCGCTGGCCGTGGCCACACCGGGCAGGAGCGGCAAGCCCAGATCGCGGCAGGCCTTGCCGACGTCGTGCAGGTAGCCGGGACTGACGGCGAAGCGACAACCGGCATCGACCGCCGCGCGGACGTCGCCCGCGTGGCGAACGGTGCCGGCGCCGACGATCGCCTCGGGGACGTCGCGTGCGATCGCCTCCATGCATCGCAAGGCAACCTGCGTTCTCAGCGTCACTTCCAGCACGCGCACGCCGCCCTCGACAAGGGCGCGCGCCATCGGCACGGCATGATCGACATCGTCGAGGACGATGACGGGGATGACCGGGCCGTGATCGGCCAGTTCGAGTGGATTCATGGCAATGTTCATGGGAGGGTTCGTCAGAGCCAGGTGATCGCGCCTTCTTCGGCGGACCGTACGTTGCGGCGCATGCCGCCGAAAAGTTCGCGGCCGAGCCCATGAGCGTTGGTCGCGCGCTGGGCCGCCGAGAGCTGCGCGCATTCGCGCGCTTGCCATTCGGCCGGATCCACGAGCGCATCGAGCGTGCCCCGCGTGGCGTCCAGCCGAATGATGTCGCCGCTGCGCACCTTGCCGAGCGGACCGCCGGCAAGCACTTCGGGCGTGACATGGATGGCTGCGGGCACCTTGCCGGAGGCACCGCTCATGCGCCCGTCGGTGACCAGCGCGACACGAAAGCCTCTTCCCTGCAGCACGGCCAGCGGCGGCGTCAGCTTGTGCAGTTCGGGCATTCCGTCTGCATGCGGGCCCTGAAAGCGCACGACCGCCACCAAGTCTCGCTCGAGCTCGCCGGCCTTGAACGCCGCGAGCAGCTGCTCCTGAGTCTCGAAGACGAGGGCCGGCGCCTCCACGACGTGGCGATCTTCAGGGACAGCCGACACCTTGATCACGGAGCGGCCAAGGTTGCCCGTCAGCAGCTTCAGCCCGCCGCTCGCGCTGAAGGGCGCATCAGCCGTGCGCAGCACCGACTCATCGATGCTTTTTGGCGGAAGGTCTTGCCACGCCAGTCCACCGCCTTGCCGCTGCGGAATGCGCGCATAGGCGTCAATGCCCCCTTCGGCCACGGTCGCGACATCGGAGTGCATCACGCCGGCGCGCAACAATTCGCGGATGATGAAGCCCGGACCGCCCGCCGCCTGGAACTGATTCACGTCGGCCGCCCCATTCGGGTACACGCGTGCCAGCAAGGGCGTCACCTGTGACAGTTCGGAAAAGTCCGTCCAGTCGATGAGGATCCCGGCCGAACGTGCAACGGCCACCCAGTGGATCAGGTGATTGGTGGACCCGCCCGTCGCGAGCAGTGCCGCCATGGCGTTCACGATCACGCGCTCGTCGACCTGCCGGCCGATCGGGGTGAACCGCGACCCGCCCCTGGTGTTGCGCAGCGCCGTGCGCACGGCCTCGCGGGTCAGTTCGTCGCGCAGTTCGGCGTGCGGATGGATGAATGCCGCACCCGCAACATGCAGCCCCATCGCTTCCATGAGCATCTGATTGCTGTTGGCAGTGCCGTAGAAGGTACAGGTGCCAGGGCCGTGGTAGGCGGCGGATTCCGCCTCCAGCAATTCGTCGCGCCCGATGAGGCCCTGTGCGAACTTCTCGCGCACCTTCGACTTCTCGTTGTTCGGCAGTCCGCTGCCCATCGGGCCGGCGGGCACGAACACGCACGGCAGGTGACCGAAGTGCAACGCCCCGATCAGCAGACCCGGGACGATCTTGTCACAGATGCCCAGCAGCACGGCCGCATCGAACACATCGTGGGTCAGCGCGATGGCGGTGCCCATGGCAATCGTGTCGCGCGAAAACAGACTCATCTCCATGCCGGGAAGCCCCTGCGTGACACCGTCGCACATCGCCGGCACGCCACCGGCCACCTGCGCCGTCGCACCGAGGCGATGGGCTTCATCGCGGATCACGGATGGAAAGCGCTCGTAGGGCTGGTGCGCCGACAGCATGTCGTTGTAGGCAGTGACGATGGCGAGATTGGGGGCGCGCTCGCGAACAATGCGCAGCTTGTCATCGGCGGGAAGCGCTGCAAAGGCGTGTGCGACGTTGGCACACCCCATCCGGTCGCTGCCCGGAGGGCGGTTGGCGCCCTCGTCGACGCGATGCAGGTAGGCCTCGCGAGTGGCGGCACTGCGTTCACGGATTCGTTGGGTGACGGAGGTAACAACAGGGTTCATGAGATTGATCTTCGCTGGTGCCGGCATGTAACTCAAGAGATGATTGTGAAGTAACTTGATTACATCGTCAAACCCTTGCCGGCTTGCATGCTTGCCATTCAGGGGCATACCAGGGGCAGACCCCTCGCCGACGACATTCAAGGCACGGCAGCTGCGTCCGCCACGATAAAGTTCCGCCCATGAGCGAAAACCCGCCCTCCCATGCGCGCCACCCCACGGTCCAGCTTGCCAGGATCCGTGCCGAGTGGGGCGGCCATTCCGACCTCTGGGTATTTGGCTACGCCTCGTTGATCTGGCGGCCTGAGTTCGAATCCGACGAACAGCGGCCGGCCACGGTGTACGGATACCACCGCGCGCTCGAAATGCGCTCCACGATCAACCGCGGCACGCCCGATTGCTCGGGGCTGGTCTTCGCGCTGGTGCGGGGCGGCTCGTGCCGCGGCATGGCGTATCGCGTCTCGGCCCGGCGCGCCGAACAGGAACTCGAACGGCTGTGGGAGCGCGAAATGCCCACCGGCGTCTACGATCCGCGCTGGCTGCCTTGCCGCACGCCGCAAGGCAGCGTGCACGCCCTGGCTTTCACGCTCAGCCGGAACAGCCCGAGCTTCGTGGGTCCTCTGCCGGACGACGCCATGCTCGACATCCTGCGCAAGGCGTGCGGACGTTACGGAACGACGCTCGACTACCTCGTCGGCACGGCAGCGTCGCTGCGCGGCTGCGGCATCTTCGATCGGGAGATCGAGCGGCTGGTGACGTTGGCTCGCCACCACGCGCTGACGGCGTAACAGCAAGGCGCGTGTACACGGATCAGGGGCGCAGCGGAGCGTTGCCCTGCCCTCCGTCTATGTTGCGCAGCCGTTCAAGGTCGGCCTCGGTGTCCACGTCCACCAGGACGCCCGAATCATCGACCTCCACGCCAAAGGCGGGATAGCGGGCAATCAGGCGGCGTGCGCCCTCGTCGCCGGACAAGGTGGCCAGCTCCGAGTACAGCTCCGCGGCGAAACCTACCGGGTGCCCGCGACGGCCTCGATGCTGTGCGTAAGCCACGGGATGGTCATCCAGCGCGGCGGCGACAGCCGCCAGCGTGTCCGGCTGCACGAGCGGCATGTCGCCTGGAAGCATCAGCCAGCCAGGTGCGTCGGGCCGGGCGGCCACGCCTGCTGCAATCGAATATCCCATGCCGAGCGGTTGCGGCCCCGGCGTTCCGACTTCGGGCAACACGACGATGTCCCGCAATGCGACGATGTGCCGAGCCGTTTCGGCAAGCGCCTGCGTCGTCACCACCACTACCGGCAAATGACTGGCCACCGCATGGCGCAGCGTGGCGCCAAGCACGCTGGATGCTCCCAGGCGCTGTGTGAGCTTGTGTCCTGGCGCTGCAAAGCGAGATCCGCTCCCAGCCGCCAGGACAACCACTGCCGGCCGCGACTTCATCGTTCCTCCGGGACTGTTTGCGAGTTCAATGCATCGAGCCCCGTCGAAGGCGTGACTCGTCTGCTCAAGCATGGGAGGCAAGCCCCATTTCAGCCAGAGGGCGTCTACTTAAGGCCTTCCCCGTACGCGTTTAGGAGAAGTCGGATTTGCACGATCCTGCAGGCGCCCCACTTCGCCGGACCTGCGCCGGAGCACCGGCGCGGCCTTTCTATACTCTGCTGCATGACCGACATCGCTGACCTGCGCAAGAGTTACGAACGGGCCGCACTGGACGAACACGCGAGCGACCCCTCGCCGCTCAGGCAGTTCGACACATGGCTGAAACAGGCACTGGACGCGCAGGTTCCGGAAGCCAATGCGATGACGCTGGCCACCGTCGGCGGCAACGGTCGTCCGTCGACTCGCGTGGTGCTGATCAAGGGCTACGACGAGCGCGGGATCGTCTGGTACACCAACTACCACAGCCGCAAGGGCCGCGAGCTGACGGCGCACCCTTTCGCGGCCCTGCAATTCCATTGGGTCGAGCTCGAGCGCGTCGTGCGCATCGAGGGTGCTGTCGAAAAGGTGAGCAGCGAAGAATCCGATGCGTATTTCCGCTCACGCCCGCTGGATTCGCGCCTGGGCGCCTGGGCCTCACCGCAAAGCGAGGTCATCGCCTCGCGCGCCGTGCTCATGGCCAACGTGGCCAAAGTCAGCGCGAAGTATCTGCTGGACCCACCGCGCCCGCCGCACTGGGGCGGCTTCCGGCTTGTCCCTGACGCCTGGGAATTCTGGCAAGGTCGCAAGTCGCGCCTGCACGATCGGCTGCGCTACCAGCTGTCCGACGGGGCCTGGCTGCGCGACCGGCTGGCTCCCTGAACTGCCGCGTCCTGCCCTTCAGCCGGCCCGGACGCGGCTGGCGAATGTCTTTCTGAATTTCTCGACCTTGGGCGCCACGACAAAGGCGCAGTAACCCTGGTTCGGATTGTTCTCGAAGTAGCGCTGGTGGTAGGCCTCGGCGCGGCTGTAGTTGGCCACCGGCAGAAGTTCGGTGACGGCCTTGCCGCCGACATGGGCGTTCACCTCCGCCAGGACCTCTCGTGCGACTCGCTCCTGGTCTTCGTGGTGGAAATAGATGCCCGACCGGTACTGGCTGCCGATGTCGTTGCCCTGGCGGTTCAGTGTCGTCGGGTCGTGGATCGCGAAGAAGATCTCCAGGATTTCCCGAAGAGAAATCTTCGCCGTGTCGAAATCGATGCGCACGACCTCGGCATGGCCGGTATGGCCCGCACAGACCTGTTCATAGCTCGGATTCTCGACCTGCCCGTTCGCGTAGCCTGACTCGACGGCGGTCACGCCGTCCACGCGGTCGAATACCGCCTCCAGGCACCAGAAGCAGCCGCCGCCAAGCGTGATGGTGTCGATCGATGTGGCCATGGGTCATCTCCGTTCGGAAGGTGCATTGTCATCGGCCCCGCCTGTCGCGTGGCGGACGGACGGCACGACCTTGCTTGCTTATCATCTGTCGTTCGACAGGATGCGAGGTTTACACCATGAAGACGCGGTTTCAGTGGGACGATGCGCTGCTGCTTGACGACCAGCTCACCGATGACGAGCGCGCGGTGCGCGATGCCGCTCGCAGCTACTGCCAGGAGCGGCTGCAGCCGCGTGTCCTGATGGCGGCGCGCCACGAGAAGTTCGACCGCGAGATCATGAACGAGATGGGCGCTCTCGGCCTGCTGGGATCGACGATCGACGGCTATGGTTGCCCCGGCGTCAACCATGTGTGCTACGGGTTGGTCGCGCGCGAGGTCGAGCGAGTCGACAGCGGCTATCGCAGCGCCATGAGCGTGCAAAGCTCGCTCGTCATGCATCCCATACACGCCTATGGCAGCGAGGCGCAGCGCGAGAAGTACCTGCCCCGCCTGGCCACCGGCGAATGGGTGGGGTGCTTCGGACTGACCGAACCCAACCACGGCAGCGACCCGGCGAGCATGCTCAGCCGCGCCAAGCCCGTGGACGGCGGATTTCGCCTCAGGGGCAACAAGATGTGGATCACGAACTCGCCCATTGCCGATGTCTTCGTCGTGTGGGCCAAGCTCGAGAACGCCGACGGGTCGGTCGGCGGCCAGGAGGCGATCCGAGGTTTCATCCTCGAGAAGGGCATGACGGGGCTGTCCGCGCCCAAGATCGAAGGCAAGATGAGCCTGCGTGCGTCCATCACCGGCGAAATCGTGATGGACGACGTGTTCGTGCCGCAAGAGAACCTGCTGCCCAGCGTCAGCGGCCTGAAGGGGCCGTTCGGCTGCCTCAACAAGGCGCGCTACGGCATCGCCTGGGGGGCGCTTGGCGCCGCCGAGTTCTGCTGGCACGCCGCGCGCCAGTACACGCTCGACCGCGTGCAGTTCGGCCGCCCGCTGGCGGCCAACCAACTGATCCAGAAGAAGCTCGCCGACATGCAGACCGAGATCACGCTGGGACTGCAGGGCTGTCTTCGCGTCGGACGGCTGTTCGACGACGGCCGGGCGGTGCCGGAAATGGTCTCGCTCATCAAGCGCAACAGTTGCGGCAAGGCTCTGGACATTGCCCGGGCCGCGCGCGACATGCACGGTGGCAACGGCATCCACGACGAATTCCACGTGATCCGTCACATGATCAACCTGGAAACCGTCAACACCTACGAAGGCACCCACGACATCCATGCGCTGATCCTGGGTCGGGCTCAGACCGGGATCCAGGCATTCTTCTGACTTTGACGGGCGTACGGCCGAGGCGCGCGCCCGGCTCGCCATTCGGTGGCGGCCGCCCCTGTCTGACGCCGTCCTCTCGACGTCCCGCCTCTCGACGGCCCTCCGGTCCCCGCGGGCTCGGCGCCGCCTCATTGCCTTGGGCATTGCCGGCGCGGCCGGTGGAACCGCCGGCGGGGGCCCGGCTCCCCGGCATGCACGCCCGGGCATCCGGCAAAATCGCGTCCCGTCGTCCCGTCCTCCCGTCGTCCCGTCGTCCCCCGCCAAGTCCGTGAACAGCCTTTTCGTCCTGCTCGGCATCGAGCCCTGGAAGCCCGTGCTGAGCGCGCTGATCCTGCCGCCCGTGCCGTTTCTCGTGCTTGTTCTCGTCGGGGCACGATTGATCCTTCCGCGGCGTGGATGGGGCTGGAGCCTGATCGCGGTGAGCGTGCTCGGGCTGTGGTTCAGTGCATGCAACATCACGGCCGATGCGCTGGAGCGGGCCGTGCTGCATGTTCCGGCGAGCCTGTCCAGGGAGCGCATCACAGCCCTGCGCGCGGCGCGGCCAACCGACGCGGCCATCGTCGTGCTTGGCGGCGGCGTCGAACCCTATGCGCCGGAATACGGCGTCAGCAACCTGCGCTTCGCATCGCTCGAGCGGCTGAGGTATGGCCTTTGGCTGGCTCGGCAGACCGGCTTGCCGGTCGCCTTCAGCGGCGGTATCGGCTGGTCACTCGACCAGGCCACGCCCGAGGCCGAGATCGCCGCGCGCATCGCCGCCGAGGACTTCAGGCTGCCGCTGCGCTGGACCGAGACCCTGTCGCGCGACACCCGTGAAAACGCTGCCCGCACGGTGGCCATGCTGCAGAAGGCCGGAATTCATCATCTCGTGCTGGTCACGCACGGATGGCACATGCCGCGCGCGTTGCTTCTGTTCAGACATGCCGCCGAAGGCCGCGACATCGACATCGAAGCCGCCCCGATGGGGCTCGCCCGCCGCGATGGTCGGCCGGTCTTCGACTGGCTGCCCACGGTGCGGGGCTTCATGCGGGTCCACGACGCGCTGCACGAAATCATCGGACGCGGCCTGGGCGCCTGACCGGGCGATTGACCGACCGGTGCCGCGCTGGAGAGCGACCCGCGGCTGACCGCAACGCTCGCGGGCGCGATTCGCCTCGGAAGGATCGCCCGCATTCCCGTCGCAGCCATGCAAGCGCTGTCCGCGTGCGGCCGAACGCTGTACTAGAGTCGGCCCATGAAACGAGTCAGACTGCCATCCGGGGAATCGGTCGCGGCCCTCGGCCAGGGAACCTGGCACATCGGCGACACGCCCGCCCGCCGCCAGGAAGAGATCGCCACTTTGCAGCAGGGGATCGACCTTGGCCTTACCTTGATCGACACCGCCGAAATGTACGGCGACGGCCTCAGCGAGACGCTGGTCGGCGAGGCGTTGGCCGGTCGGCGCGACGAAGTCTTCATCGTGAGCAAGGTGCTGCCGCATCATGCGTCGCGACGCGCCATGCACGAGGCATGCAACAAGAGCCTTCGACGGCTTCGCACAGACCGCATCGACCTTTACCTCCTCCATTGGCCCGGCAACGTGCCGATTGACGAGACCGTCGCCACGTTCCTTGCTTTGCAGAAGGACGGAAAGATCCGCCATTGGGGCGTGAGCAATGTCGACCTGGGCGGCATGAAGGAGCTTTGCCGATTGCCCGGCGGCACGGAGGTGACGACCAACCAGGTGCTCTACAACCTCGGCCGACGCGGCATCGAATGGGAGTTGTTGCCGTGGATGCGCGAGCGCGGCATTCCGGTGATGGCCTACTCGCCACTGGAGGAGGGCCGGCTCCTGCAGCATCGCGGCCTGGCCGACTTTGCCAGGCGGCACGACATGACGCCGGCGCAGGCAGCCATTGCCTGGTTGCTCGCGAAGGACGACGTGATCGCCATCCCGAAGACCGCCAGCCGCGAACGCGCGGCCCAGAACGCTGCGGCCACCGGCATGGTGCTCACGCAGGCGATGCGGCAGGAACTCGACCTTCTGTTTGCGCCCCCGGCAGGGCCGGCTCCGCTGGCAGTGATCTAGACGGACCGGCCGGGGCTCATTGGCCCGGCGGACCCCTCAATCCGGACCGGCCCCGCGCGATGGCATCGGCCGCCGTGTTCGCAGAGTCCTTTTCGGCGGCAATTTCCTCGGCGCTGCGGCACCGCAGGACTGGAATGTTCGATCCCGTCGGGATCTCTCGGGTGCATTGCATGGCCACCTTCTGGTCGGCCACTTGCGGTGCGGTAGACGCGCACGACGCTGCCGACAGCGCCAGCATGATCGCTATGGACATCTTCACGAAGATCCCTCGCTATGAACCTCGACGCTCGACGGCGCAGTGGAGGCGCCGCCCGCCTTGTCCCGCGATCATGGCGCCCAGGCATGGGGGCTGTGTCGCGGGTGGCGAATCATCGCAGACCATGAAAATTTCTGCAGCGCGCCGAGTGGTCGACGTGGCCGCGTATCCTGCTCGACAATCTCCGCACGATGTTTGACTACGACAACTGAAGGCCTGTGCATGAAGACGGTCATTGGAACGATGCTCAACTTTCGGGGCGCATGGGCCGCCATGGAGGCTGCCATGCATGAAGCGCCACACCACAAGCCGCCCGCGCACCCGGTGCTCCATATCAAGCCCGCCAACACCTGGATCGGTGACGGCCAGGCGATCGTCCTGCCCGCCGACGTGGACGAGGTCGAAGTCGGCGCCACGCTCGGCCTGGTCATGGGCCGCGCCACGTCGCGGGTGCAGGAACACAACGCGATGTCGCATGTCGGCGGCTATGTGATCGTGAACGACGTCACCGTGCCGCATGACAGCTTGCTGCGGCCGCCGATGAAGCAGAAGTGCCGCGACACGTTCTGCCCGATCGGCCCGATGGTCGACGCCGCCCGCGTCGCCCGGCCCGATGCCCTGACGATCCGCGCCTACGTCAACGGCGAACTGCGCCAGACCAACAGCACCTCGAACCTGGTCCGCGGCATGGCGCGGCTCATCGCCGACGTCAGCGAATTCATGACACTCGACGCCGGAGACGTGCTGCTGGTCGGCGTGCCCGAGGATGCACCACGGGCACGGCCGGGCGACCGCGTGGCCATCGAGATCGAGGGGCTCGGGCGGCTGGCAAATCCCGTCGAACGCGAAGGAGCCCCGGCATGAGAACGGGTCGGGTCGCATTCGGCGGTGTCGTGCACAGCGCCAGCCCCACGCCGGATGGTCGCGTGCGTCTGGCCGACGGGCGCATGGTCGACGAGGCCGACGTGGTGTGGCTGCCGCCCTTCGAGGCGCGCACGATCTTCGCGCTGGCGCTGAACTACGGCGATCACGCCGCCGAACTGGCGGCGAAGTCTTCCGCCGACCAGGCCGGCTTCCTGCAGGCGCGGCCCTCGGAGCCCATCGTGTTCCTCAAGGCCGTCCATTCGCTCGTGGGCCATCGGGGGCTCACGCGCCGGCCGGCGCAGGCCGAATTCATGCATTACGAGTGCGAACTGGCGGTCGTGATCGGCCTCGAGGGCAAGCGCATCCCGCGTGCACGGGCCATCGACCATGTGGCCGGCTACACGGTGGCCAACGACTACGCGATCCGCGACTTCCTCGAGCCCTACTACCGGCCCAATCTGAGGGTGAAGAGCCGCGACGCCTGCACCGCGATCGGGCCATGGCTGGTCTCGCGCGACGAGGTGGCCAACCCGATGGCGCTGAATCTGTCGACGCGCGTCAACGGGCGACTCGTGCAGGAAGGGAACACGCGCGACATGATCCACGACATCGCGTCGCTGATCGAATACCTGAGCAGCTTCATGACGCTGAGTCCGGGCGACGTGATCCTGACAGGCACGCCCAAGGGTTCGGTCAATGTGGCATCGGGTGACGAGGTCGTCTGCGAAATTGAAGGCATCGGCACGCTGCAGAACCGTCTCGTGGACGACTGGGCGCCCGCGCCCGAGTCATCGCATCGATTGCAAGCCTCGTGAACCGTGCCGGGTCCGATCCGTCCATGCCGGCTCCTGCGTCCGCCGACGCCGACGCGATCCCGCGCGGTGCGATCACCTGCCTCGCGCTCGCCGCGTTCGCCAGCGGCATGTCGCTGCGCGTCAACGATGCCTTGCTGCCCAGGCTGGTCACCGATTTCGGCATCACGCTGGGCACGGCGTCGCAGGTCATCAGCCTGTTCGCCACCGCGTACGGCCTGGCGCAACTGTTCTTCGGGCCGCTCGGCGACCGCTTCGGCAAGTACCGCGTGATCGGATGGGCGGCGGTGGCGAGCGCCGCCACGGCGCTGGCATGTGCGGCCGCGCCGGACTTCGACATGCTGCGCGTCGCGCGCGCGCTCGCGGGCGCCACGGCGGCCGCAGTGATCCCCTTGTCGATGGCCTGGATCGGCGACGTCGTGCCGTACGAACGGCGCCAGCCCGTTCTCGCGCGCTTCCTGATCGGCCAGATCGTCGGCCTGTCGACGGGCGTGTGGCTGGGGGGCTTCGCGGCGGACCACCTCTCATGGCGCGCGCCCTACGCCTTGATCGTCGTGTTGTTCGCCGTCGTGAGCGTGGCCTTGTTCGCCCTCGATCGCCGGTTGCCGCCGTTCGCCCGCGCCATGAAGCCCGCCGACGGGTCGGCGCTGCGACGGGTGATCACCGAGTTCGCCAGCGTGCTTTCGCGCCGGTGGGCCCGCACGGTCCTGGTCCTCGTGTTCCTTGAAGGCCTGTGCCTGTACGGGCCCTTCGCGTTCATCGCCGCGCATGTCCACCAGTCATTCGGCCTGTCGCTGGCGGCCGCGGGCGCGATGGTCATGGTGTTCGGCCTCGGCGGCTTTGTCTTCGCCATGGCGTCGGGCCGGCTGGTGGAAGTGCTCGGAGAGGCGGGACTGGCCCGATGGGGTGGATCGTTGATGGGCACGGCGCTGCTCACGATCGCCTTTTCGCCGGCCTGGGGCTGGGCGCTCGGCGGATGCTTCGCGCTCGGCCTGGGCTTCTACATGCTGCACAACACGCTCCAGGTCAACGCCACGCAGATGGCGCCGGACCGGCGCGGCGCCGCGGTGTCGGCTTTCGCGGCGTGCTTCTTCCTCGGCCAGTCAGCCGGCGTGACACTGTGCGGATGGGGCGTGGGCACCATCGGGACCGGTCGACTGCTCGCACTCGGCGCAGTGGGCGTGGTGGGGCTGGCGTTCGCGTTCGTCGCGCTGCGCGAACGGCGCGACCTCGCCGCCGTGCCGGCCGCATCCTCTTCCTAGTCCTGGCGGCTCCTCCATGAGGGACTGCGCCGGGCATGCATGCGAACACGATTTTCTCCAGGCACGATGTCGATCCGGGACCGGCCCGTTCGTCGTGATCCGGAGCCGCCCGGGCGTCCGCGACATCGCGGTCAGTCATGGAGAGGGCGCCCTCAACCCCGATTGAAGGAGAAACGATCATGCGTGTGATGGTGCTGGTGAAGGCCACGAAAGAGTCAGAGGCGGGCAAGATGCCCGGCACGGAGTTGCTTGCGGCCATGGGCAACTTCAACGAGGAACTCGTCAAGGCAGGGGTCATGCTCGCCGGCGAGGGCCTGCACCCGAGTTCCAAGGGCAAACGCGTGCGCTTCTCGGGCAGCCTGCGGACCGTCATCGATGGCCCGTTCACGGAGACCAAGGAACTCGTCGCCGGCTTCTGGCTGTGGCAGGTCAAGTCGATGGACGAAGCCGTCGAATGGGTGCGGCGTTGCCCCAATCCCATGGAAGGCGAGTCGGAGATCGAGATCCGGCCCTTGTTCGAGGCCGCCGACTTCGGCACCGAATTCACACCCGAGCTGCAAGCCCAGGAAGAGCGTCTTCGCGCCGAGGCCGAGAAGTTGGCGCGCAAGTCGGACTGATGTACATCCGCGGCGGGGCGACGCGGCCGCGCGATCGCCCGCGCGGACTTCAGCGAGTGACCGCCCTGCGTGCCGCGTAGCTCAAGGCGTCCACCGCGGCCACGAGCAGGAGCATTGCCCCGAGAATCGTCGCCGTCCGCGACATGTGGAACAGGCCCATGTGAAACGCCAGCAGCTGGCCCAATCCGCCCGCGCCGACCACGCCCAGCACGGCCGCGGCGCGGATGTTGTTCTCCCAGCGGTAGAGCGAATAGCTCAGCAATTGCGGCAGCACCTGCGGCAGCCTGGCATAGAGAAAGACGCGCGCGTGCCCGACGCCCTGGGCGCGCAGCGCATCGGCCGGCCCCGCTGGCGCATTCTCGAGCGCCTCCGAGAACAGGCGGCCCAGCACGCCGGCGGTGTGCACCGCGAGGGCCAGCGTTCCGGCAAAGGGCCCGAGCCCCGCGGCAATGAGAAGCAAGGAGGCCCAGACGAGTTCAGGCACGGCGCGCAGCGCGTTGAGGATCAACCTCATCAGCGATCGCATGCGGGCACGGTCGCCCGCGTGCGAGCGGCTCGCAGGCAGGGCCAGCAGGCCGCCCACGACGATCGCCAGCAGCGTGCCGAGCGCGGACATGGCGAACGTCTCCCAGGTCGCGCGGCCGACGGCCCGCAGGAATGCCGGCGAGGTGTCTGGTGGAAAGAACTCTCCTGCGAAGCGGCCCATGCTTCGCAGCGCATCGAGCGACAGGAATTGCGACCACTGCAGGTCCAGCGACCAGAAGCTGGCCACACCAGCGCCAACGTACCGGCGCCGAGCCAGCATGCCAGGCAGCGCGCATTGAGCATCGACGGCGCAAGGCGGTACGGTGAATTGGCGGCGAGTGTCGTCTTCTTCATCGCCTCATCCCAGGCTCGTGCGCAGCAAGGCGCTGGCGCGGTCCGCCAGGGCCACCAGCAGCACGAATACCGCGAGCATGGTGGCGACTTCGCTGCCGTTGAACATCTTCATGGACCCGTCGAGCAACTGCCCCAGTCCGCCCGCGCCCACGAAGCCGAGCACGACCGAGCTTCGAATCGCGCATTCCCAGCGGTACACGGTGTAGCTGGTCAGTTCCGCCGCGTTCTGCGGCAGCAGTGCGAACAGGAAGGCCTGCAATCGCGAACTGCCATTGCGCAGCAATGTCTCGGTGGCGTGGGTCTCGCCGCTTTCGAGGATTTCGCCATAGACCTTTCCCAGCATGCCGCCGTAGGTGAGCGCGATGGCCAGCACGCCCGATGTGGGTCCCAGGCCCACGACCCGCACGAACACCAGTGCCCAGACCAGCTCGGGCACGCTGCGCAGCGCGATCAAGCCCCAGCGCACGAACTGCCGCAGCCAGAAGGGGCCGCGCGCCATGCGGCCGGTCAGCGCGGAGATCGACAGCACGCGCGTGGAAAGCAAGGTGGCCGGCACAGCCAGCAGCAGCGCCATGCTCAGCCCTGCCGTCGCGATGGCCACCGTGCGCCACGAGGCGCGCGCGACCAGACCCAGGAAGTCTGCCGAATGGGCCGGCGGCCAGAAACCACCCAGGAAATGTCCGGTGACTTCCAGGCTGCGTTCATCGAACAGCAGCCAGGGCTTGAACTCGGTTGCCAGCATCAGCGGCCACAGCGCCACGGCCCCCGCGCCGATCCAGAACACGCGCGCAAGCCAGCCCGGATCGCGGGTCGGGCCGGCGTAAGCCGGGCCTGCGGATGCCGTCGAGCTCATCGGCACTGCATGGCCACCGGGGCGGTGTCGGCCGTCTCGGGCTCGAGCGTCGGCCGGGCGTCGCCGCGCAGTTCGTCCTCGTGCTGCGCATAGAGACGTTCGAGCAGTTCGCGCGATACCCGGCCGGCCGGGAGATCGAACATCAGCCTGCCGTCACGCAGCCCGACGATGCGCGGGAAGTTCGCGATCGCGATGTCCACCTGGTGCAGCGTGGCCACCAACGTGACGCTGCGTTCGCTCGCCACCTGCACGAGCGTGCCCAGGGCCTGGCGAGAGTGCGTCGAATCCAGTGCCGACAGCGGTTCGTCGACCAGCCACAGGCGCGCCGGTGACAGCAGCCCGCGGGCGAGCCCGACGCGTTGTCGTTCGCCGCCGGAGAGACGGTCGACCCGCTCGAAGAGCTTGTCGCCAAGATCGAAACACTCCAGCGCCTCGTACGCGGCAGGGATGTCGCTCGGGTAGAAGAGCGACCGCAGGCTGGCCCCGAGGCCCATCGCTGGAAGCCGGCCGGCCAGTACGGCAGTGACCACGCGCTGGCGCGGCGGCAGCGGCGGCACCTGCGGCGCGAGGAACAACCCGCCGCGCAGGCGTTGCAGCGCGGAGCGCGGCAGGCGCCACGGGTCCTGGCCGTCGACCAGGAGACCGCCGGCTGCAGGTCGCATCGCGAGCGCCATCACCTGCAGCAGGGTGGTCTTGCCCGCGCCCGACGCACCGATCACGGCCACGCGCTCCCCGGCCTGCACTTCCAGGTCGATCGCGTGCAGCGCGGCGGGCATTCCCGGCCGCGACGCCGCATGCCTTGCGGTCAGCGCTCGAAGTTGAAGTTTCACGCCCTGGCGACCCCTAGAGCAGTCCGGCGCTGCGGGCCGCGGCTTCGATGCCCTTGTAGTTCTCGGCTCTCGTGGGGATGAATCGGGTGGCTCGCTGGAGATCGAGGACCTGCCTGCCCTCGGGCGTCTGCGCGGTCCAGCGAGAGGAATGCCTGCTTGATCTTCTCGCGCAGTGCGGGAGGCATGTCGGCGTGCACGGTCCAGTTGTAGTCGTAGTAAGGCGGGGTCGTGTAGAACACGCGCACCTTCGCCGGGTCGACCTTCTTCTCCGCGACGAACTTGTCCCACACGGAAATGTTCAGGGCACCGGCTTGCACCTTCCCGGCCGCCACGGCGGCAATGGTGGCATCGTGCGCACCGCTGTAGGCCACGCGCCTGAAGTCCTTGTCGGGATCGATGCCGGCTTGCAGCAGGGCGCTGCGCGGCATCAGGTGACCCGAGGTGCTGCTCTGCGAGCCGAAACTCACGTCCTTTCCCTTCAGGTCGGTCAACTGGTGGATGGCGGGGTCGGTCGTGATGAACACGGAGCGGAACTTCTCGTCTTCCTCACGCTGCACGAGCGGAATCATCCTGCCGCCCGAGCGCACGTTGGCCTGGACGAAAGTGAAGCCGCCGAACCAGGCGAGGTCGATCTTCTTGTTGACCATTGTCTCGACGGCGGCGGCGTAGTCTGAGACGGGCGTGAATTCGACCTTCATGCCCAGCTTCGATTCCAGGTACTTCACCAGCGGCGCGGCCTTGCGGGCAAGCTCGGTGGGCGACTCGTCGGGAATGGCGGTGACGCGCAGGACCTGCTGCGCATGCGACGCCGGGCCCCAGGCGAGCGTCGCCACGACGGCGCAGCGCAGCAGGAGATTGAAAACACGGGATCGAAGCAGAGGGATCATGGGACGGTTGCCGGCAGGCGATGGTGCGGAGCACGAACTCTAGCGCGGCTTGCGATCCCGAAGTCGCCGGCAAGGCATTGCGTCATCGTGCGCAGGTGCGAAACCCCGCCGGAATATCGTTGCGGTGTGCAGGAAAGAAATTGCGGTAGCGCGGGTGACGCATGCGGGGCTGGGTCATGAACGACGCCCCGCGCAACACCGGACGACCATCGAACCATGGCGCCGAGTAGTCGCGATAGGGATGCCGCTCGAAGTGCGGATACGGCAGGAAAGCGCTCGCGGTCCATTCCCATGCGTCGCCCCAGCGAAACCGGTCGGGGCAAGTGACTGCCGCGCGCTCCCATTCCGCCTCGCTCGGCAGGCGCCGGCCTGCCCATCGGCACCAGGCCTGGGCTTCGTGCCAGGTCAAGTGGCAGGCAGCCATGGCCTGATCGAGCAGCTGCCATCGTCCATGGCGCCATTGCTGCCACACGCCGGCCTCGCGACGCAGGTAGCGCGGCCCGGTCGATCGGCGCGCGTCTCGCCATGCCAAGCCGGCCGGGCTCCACCAGCGGGCGTCGGCATAGGCGCCGCATTCCACGAAGGGCAGGAATTCGAGCCAGCGAACGACCTGCGCGTCGATCTCCATTTCAGCCAGTTCCACCTCGTGCGCACGAAGTTCGTTGTCGAAGGCAAAGCCGTCGTGCAGCGCACTGCCCAAGGTCCAAGGCCCCGGCGCGAGCGTGAGCGACGGCGGCGGCGAGGGCAACGCCGCTTCTTGCCAGCGCTCGTCGTTCACGGCAATGCCCAGACGACTGTGCCGTGTAGAGCGCGGCCTCGTGGTGCATGTCCTCGTGCAACAGGGCCAGGCGAAAGAAGTACAGCGTGTCGTCGCGGTCGTTCGCAGTTTCGCGCAGCAGCGCCAAGGTGTCGTCGAGCTGCGCGGCAAGGTCTTCGCGCGTGCCATCGGCATCGGGCAACGCAAGCGACCAGCGCGAGTCGTGCGGCACCTTGCCCGAGTCGTACAGGGCATCGGCGCCGGGACGACGAGGCATGCCGCGCTGCAGATCCGGATCCGCCGACATCCCATGGCTTCGCACAGGGTTGCGCGCCAGCCAGTATTCCTGGAACCAGCCGATGTGCCCCAGCTCCCATAGCGGCGGATTCACATCGGCATGCTGTGGCACTGCGAGTCGCGGCAAGGCGCGCTCGAAGGCGGCAAAGGTCGCCAGGGTATCTCGGCGGCTGGCCTGCAGCGCCTCGGCCAGCACGTCGGCACCGCCCTGGCGCGCGGCGCGTGCCGCGGGCATTAAGCTTGCATCGTGCATCGTGAATCGATCGTCATCGTGACCCCTGCCCTGGCGGATGCCAACAATGGCAACTGGCAAACTGCCCGCCGCTGGCAGCGCATGCTTCAACCAGCTTACAGCGTGCGCCTCGAACCCCAGTGGAATTCGGGCGACGAGACGCTGATGATCGCGCTGCATGCGCGCCGCTCGGCGTCGTCGATCGCGGCGTGGCGGGCGGCGCATCCCGGGCGCCCGCTGTTGCTGGCCCTCACCGGCACCGACCTCTACCGGGACATCGACACCGACGAGCACGCCCGCCGATCGCTGGAGCTGGCGGATGCGCTGGTGGTGCTCAACGAACTGGGCGCCGGGAATCTGCCTGTCGCCTTGCGTCCGAAATGCCACGTGATCCTGCAATCGTGCGCCATGCGGCGCGCCGTGCCCAAGCCGCGGCGCTACCTTCGAGCGCTGATGGTCGGGCACCTGCGCGACGAGAAAGACCCGGCGACCTACTTCCGCGCCGCACGGCGCCTCGCCGGCCGCGCGGACATCCTGCTGGACCATGTGGGTGCGGCACTCGACCCGGCGCTCGGCGCACAGGCAGCTGCGCTGACAGCGTCGCAGGCCAACTACCGCTGGCTCGGCGCGCTGCCGCACGGCATCGTCCGGCGACGAATCCAGTCAGCCCACGTGCTCGTCCACCCGAGCCGGATCGAAGGTGGCGCGCACGTGATCATCGAGGCGCTGCGCAGCGGAACGCCGGTGCTCGCCTCGCGCATACCAGGCAATCTCGGCTTGCTCGGCGAGGACTACGGTGGAATGTTCCCGCTGGGTGACGACGCGGCGCTGGCGAGCCTGCTGGTGCGCGCGCGCGACGATCCCGATATGCTGGGCGCATTGCAGCACCAGGCCGCGCAGCTTTCGCCCCGCTTTTCGCCCGAGCACGAAAGAGCCGCCCTGCACCGAATCGTGAACGAACTGATTGAACGCCGACCGCCAGGAGTCCGCCGATGAATGCGCCCGAAACCCATGTTGAACCTCGCCTGACGTCGCTTTCCCACGGGGGTGGCTGCGGGTGCAAGATCGCGCCGGGCGTGCTTGCCGAGATCCTGAAGAACACCGCAGCCATGCCCATCCCCAAGGAATTGCTCGTGGGCATCGAGACGGCCGACGACGCGGCGGTCTACCAGCTCAACGACGAGCAGGCGCTGGTCGCGACGACGGACTTCTTCATGCCGATCGTCGATGACCCGTTCGACTTCGGCCGCATCGCCGCCACCAACGCCCTCAGCGACGTGTACGCCATGGGCGGCAGGCCCATCCTCGCTCTGGCGCTTGTCGGGATGCCGATCAACGTGCTTTCCACACGCACCATCGGGCGCATTCTCGAAGGCGGTGCGTCCGTGTGCCGGGCGGCAGGCATTCCCATCGCAGGCGGGCACACCATCGACTCCGTGGAGGCGATCTACGGCCTGGTGGCGCTCGGTCTCGTGCATCCGAAACGAGTCAAGCGCAATGCCGACGCCATGCCCGGCGACGTGCTCGTGCTGGGCAAGCCCGTGGGCGTGGGCGTCATGTCCGCTGCATTGAAGAAGGGCGAGCTCGACGATGCCGGCTATGCGCTGATGATCGACACCACCACCCAGCTCAACACCGCGGGCCCCGATCTCGCCGCCACATCGGGCGTGCACGCGCTGACCGATGTCACCGGCTTCGGCCTGGCCGGCCATGCGCTGGAAATGGCACGCGGCGCCCGCTGCGAGGTTCGCCTCGACTGGCGATCCGTGCCCCTCATGGCCGGCGCGCGCGAACTCGCCGGCCGGGGCTTCGTGACGGGGGCATCGGGGCGCAACTGGGCAGGCTACGGCAGCGACGTTTCGCTGCCCTCGTCGTTCTCTGCGGAGGACAAGGCGCTGCTGACCGATCCGCAGACCAGCGGCGGCCTGCTCGTGTCGTGCGCGCCGGACAGCGTCGACGAGGTCCTGGCGGTGTTCCGCAGACACGGGTTCGCACAGGCCGCCGTGATCGGGGGCATGGCTGCAGCCGAACGGGCTGCGCGTGTCGTCGTGAGCTGAGTCTCGTCGGCGCCACTCCGAATCTCCCGGACACCCGCATGACATCTGACGACATTCAACGACGCCACCTCCTGCGCTGGGCCGGCGCGACCGGCGCGTCGCTTTTGCTGGGCTCCTGCGGAGGCAGCAGCAGCTCGGCGTCCGGGCCTCCGCCGGCCACGACCCCTGCGGGCGAAACGCTCGCACACAGCTGGGACGAACTCACTCCGGACAACCAGGCGGCCACGTTTCGCAATGCCGATGTCCTCGGTTCGACGCGCGCGTTCGCCAGGGGCTCGACCGTGCTCGAGCTGCCGCCGCATGCGCGGTCGCTGATCGGCCTGAGCTACGACTTCGGCGGCCAGTCCAGGACGCCTCAGGACTACATGACCCGGCGCCGGACCGCGGGGCTGCTGATTCTCAAGGCCGGCGAAATCGCGCTCGAGCTCTACGGCATGGGCAACGTGCCCACGTCGCGGTGGACATCGTTCTCGGTGGCGAAGTCGCTCACGGCGACGTTGGCAGGCGCCGCCATTCACAGCGGTGCGCTGGGCAGCCTGGACGTGCGCATCGACTCCCTGCTGCCGGACTTCAAAGGAACCGCGTACGAAGGAACCACGGTGCGACAGCTGTTGCGAATGAGTTCCGGCGTGCGTTGGGTCGAGGAATACGGCAACGCGAACTCCGACGTCGGCATGATGTCCGCCGCCATCGTCGCAGGAAAGCCGGGCGCCGTCCGCGAATTCATGCGCACGCGGCCGCGCGCCTCCGCGCCCGGGTCCGTCTGGAACTACAGCACTGGCGAGACCTATGTTCTCGGCGCGGCGTTGGCCGCGGCGTCGGGGCAGAACCTGAGCAGCCTTCTGCAGGAGACGCTGTGGTCGCGGGCGGGCATGGAGTCCGATGGATATTGGTTGCTGGACTCGCCCGGCGGACTGGAACTCGGCGGTGGAAACTTCAGCGCCACGCTGCGCGACTACGGGCGGCTCGGTCTGTTCGTGCTCCACGACGGGGTCGTTGGCACGACCCGCTGGCTGCCGACCGGTTGGCGCGATCTCGCGGGGCGGCCCGACACGGCGTTGACGGCGCCGGGCGCGCTCTATCCCGGCTACGCGCTCGGGTACGGATACCAATGGTGGTCGTTCCCGGGCAGTTCCGCCTTCACGGGCCAAGGCATCTTCGGGCAGTTCCTGTGCGTCGACCCGCAGGAAGACATGGTGGCGGTGGTCTGGAGCGCGTGGCCGACGCCGTGGGACAGCGGCGCAGAGCAGGAGACCTACGCGCTGATCGACGCCGCCGCGGCTGCCTTGCGCTGACACGCGCCGCGGTCGTCCCTCTCGCGCTCGGGCAGCTCTGGGGCGCATGCCCGCACCTGGGGCTGTGGCGCTCGCATCGTTCATCGCAGGCCCGATGCCGTGTCGCGCGGGAGTGTTCATCGTCTACATTGCGCATACCGTCGGGCAGGTCGCCCTGCCGATGCCGACGATTCCACCGGAGATGACGATGAAGCTGATGCTGAAGTTCAACCTGGTGTTTCTCGCCGTGTTCGTGCTCGGCTTTGCCGGGTCGGCGCTGATCGCACGCGGGCTGCTGCGCAGCAACGCGGAGGCCGAGGTGCTCGACCGCGCTCGATTGCTGATGGAGCAGGCCGATGTGGTCAGCCTCTACACCGCCCGGCAGATCGCGCCTTTGCTCGAGGCGCAGTTGCAGACGACGTTCCTGCCGCAGTCGGTGCCCTCCTACTCGGCCGCAGAGGCGTTGACCGCACTGCAGAAGAGCTATCCCGAATATGCGTACAAGTCGGCCATGCTGAACCCGACCAACCCGCGCGACCGGGCTGCCGACTGGGAGCAGGACGTGATCACGCAATTCAGGAAGTCGGCCAGCCTCGCCGAGTTCGTGGGCGAGCGCGACACGCCGACCGGCCTGTCGCTGTACGTTGCTCGACCCATTCGCATTTCCGACCCGAACTGCCTGCAGTGCCACAGCACGCCGCAGGCCGCGCCCAAGCCCATGCTGGCGCTGTACGGGCCATCCAACGGCTTCGACTGGAAGACCAACGAGGTGCTCGGGGCGCGCGTCGTCTCGGTGCCGATGACCGTTGCGCTGCGGCAGGCGGACCACGCATTTGCCGTGGTGCTCGCGCTGATGGGCGCTGTGTTCGCCCTCATCGTCGGCGCGCTCAACTTCATGCTGTGGACGCTGGTGCTGCGCCCGGTGACGCGGCTGTCCGCCATGTCCGATCGAGTGAGCCGAGGCGAACTCGACGCGCCCGACGTCGCGCTGCGATCGCGTGACGAGATCGGGACCCTGGCCGAATCCTTCGCTCGCATGCGCAAGAGCCTCGTGCACGCCATGCGGATGCTGGACGCCTGAATCGCCATCCGCGCCACTCTGACTCACCCCATGCCGCATCCCGAACGTCTCGGCAAGTACCCGATCACCGGCGTGATCGGGCAAGGCGCGATGGGCACGGTCTACAAAGGCTTCGACCCGGTCATCAAGCGTCCGGTCGCCATCAAGACCATTCACAAGGCGCTCATCACCGGCGACGGCGGCTCGGACGATTTCCAGGCGCGCTTTCGCAACGAAGCGGTGGCCGTCGGGCGGCTGTCGCATCCCGGCATCGTCGCCATCTACGAATATGGAGAGGACGATTCGACGGCCTTCATCGCGATGGAGTTCGTCGACGGCCGCTCCCTCGACCAGGTCATGCCGGCGCGCCAGCCGCTGCCCGAGGCGCAGATGCTGTCGATCATGGATCAGCTCCTGGCGGCGCTGGCGTGCGCCCATGATCACGGCGTGTGGCACCGCGACGTGAAGCCGGCCAATCTTCTGGTCACCCGCGATGGCCAGGTCAAGCTGAGCGACTTCGGCATTGCGCGCATTGCGAACCAGGCGATCACCCTGGTCGCCTCCACGATCGGCACCTCGGGCTACATGGCGCCGGAGCAGTACGCCGGGAAGAACGTCACCCAAAGCGTGGACCTTTTCGCTGCGGGCGTCCTCCTGTATCGCATGTTGACGGGCGTGTCACCCTTCGTGGGCACAGCGGAAACCGTGATGTTCAAGGTGCTCCACGAGGATCCGGTCGCGCCGAGCGTCGCCAGCGGCGGGCGCTGTCCCGGGATCTTCGACGCCATCGTGTCGCGTGCCCTTGCCAAGTCGCCGCAAGCACGGTTTGCAAGCGCGGCGGCCTTCCGCGAGGCGCTGGCCGCCTGCCGCACGGACGCCCCGCCAATCGATCTCGACGCCACGGTGCTGAGGCCTTTCGCGCGCGGCTCCAGTGCGTCACAAGGCCCGCTGACAAGCCCCGGCGCGGACTGGACGGCCATCGTCGAGCGTGCGTTGATCGAACTGCTGGGCCCCATCGGCAAGACTTTGGTGCGCCAGGCCGCCGCACATTGTCACGACATCGACAGCCTGCGTGCCGAACTGGCCGAGCACATCTCCGACCCGAACGAACGCGAGAAATTTCTCGCCGCGACACGGAACGCCACACGGACTGCATCCCGGAGTGCAGCACGCACCGCACCACCCGGCACGGGCAGGACCGACTCATCCGCACAGCCCTCGAGCGCACCGCTGGCCGATTCGACGTTCACACCGCAAATTGCCGAGGCCGCCGTGTCTGCGGTCACCGCGATCGTGGGGCCGATCGGCAAGGTATTCGTGAAGCGCGCCGCCGAGCGCGCGACGAATCGGGCGCAGTTCATCCAGTTGGTGGCCGAGAACATCGACGAGGACGACCGCGCCAAGGTGTTGAATGCGCTGAAAAGCCTCCGACCCTGAACGGACTTGCAGCGATGTGGTCCAAGCTGCATCGGTACGCATGGCGAATCAAGTGAACTTCAACGATGGGAAAGAACATGACCAGCTCGACCTTTCATGAACAGATGTCCGAATTGAGCGATGAAACCCGCGACATGCATCGCGCGCTTGCATCTCTGATGGAGGAACTCGAAGCCGTGGACTGGTACAACCAGCGCGTCGACGCCAGCAAGGATCCCGTGCTGCGCGCCATCCTCGCGCACAACCGCGACGAGGAGAAGGAGCATGCATCCATGCTCATGGAATGGATCAGGCGCAACGACAGCGCCTTCGAAAGCAAGATGCGCGACTACCTCTTCACGGACAAATCACTGAAGCACGACTGATCGGCTTCCCCCGAGTGGCCGCCATCGAGGCGCCGCCACCGAAGCTTGCGGCCTGCCCTTAAGGGCTGGACCCGGATTGCTGCGACTTGCATGTCCTTGTCGCCACATCGCATGCCCTTGACGACCCATTGCATGCGCGTGAGGATGCACACGCTCGATGGGTACGCTGACGTCGAATCGACGCAGACAAGGAGGCACGATGGACTTCATCGAAACGATCTTCGGCATCTCGCCCGATGGCGGCTCCGGCGCCTTCGAATTCCTGTTGTTCGCCATCCCGATCGCCGGCATCGCCTTGCTCATTGCTCGGCGCGGCCGCTGGCGCGGCAAGGACAAGAACAAGCGCTGACGCCGCCGTGGTCGAGGTGCACGATGCGCTGTCATCAAGGCTCGCGCGCGACGGGCCCGCCGATGCGAAGCCATGAGCCCACAGTGGTCGGCTGAACCCCCTTCAGGAGTTGTCTCATGGTCACCAGCAGAACGAAGCGGTCGAGCGCCATGGCACCCGATGCAGCCTTTGTCTTCGTCGGCAGGGTCGTCAAGTCCAAGGCGGCGACGATGGAGGAACTGGTCGCCGAGAACACCGCCATCGTCGCGGTCGAACGTGTCGTGAGCGCGCCGGAGATGTTCCGTGCGCTCGGCGGTCACCAGATCACTGCGCGCTTCAAGAAGGCCGGCGACATCCAGCGCGGCAGGAGCCTCACCTTCTTCGCCAACGGCTGGGTCTTCGGCGCGAGCGTCGCCGTCGACGTGATCGCCACCTCGGCCGTGAGCGACGAGCGGGCCGCCGCCTCGATGGTGCGCAGCGCCGACACGGCCGCCGGCGAGACGGTGCTGCGAGAGCGCATCGACTCGGCCGAGGCGGTCGTGGCCGGCCGCGTCACGACCGTGGCCAAGAGCGACACGGGTCCCACGCACTTCAGCGAGCACGACCCCGATTGGCATGAAGCCACGATCGATGTCGACGAGGTGCTCAAGGGCAGGAAAGGCACGAGACAGGTCACGGTGCTCTTTCCTCGCAGCGACGACATCCGCTGGCACAAGGTCGCCAAGTACGGCACGGGCCAGCAGGGCGTCTGGTTGCTGCAGCCTGGCCAGAAGCAGCAAACGCGCGGCATTCCGCCCAAGCAGATGGCCGCCGTGCCCGCGGGCGACGTGCTGACCACCCTCCATCCTTGCGACTTCCTCCCGCTGCACGAACTCGCGCGGGTCAGGTCGCTGTGCGGCAAGTGACGTCACGCTGGCGGAGGCCTTCATGATCACGGTCGTCAACATCGTTCCTCGATCGCTCAGCGGCGAGACCAACCAGGACAGCGAGCCCAACATCGCCGTCAATCCTGCCAACCCGATGCAGATCGCGGCCTCGGCCTTCACGCCGGCGCCCATGGGCGGGGCCAACGCGCCCATCTACGTCTCCACCGACGGCGGCTCGACCTGGACCCTCAACAGCATCGTTCCCAGCGCCGGTTCCATCGGCACGGGCGACATCACGCTCAGGTTCGCCGGCAGTTCGAGCCGCCTGTTCGCCGCCATCCTCGACGGCGCGACCGGCGCCTTCGAGGTGCATCGCACCACCGACTTCACCAGCCCCACGGCGATGACCCAGCTCGAGAGCCGGGCCGACGAAGACCAGCCCTACGTCCAGGCCACCACCGTCGCGGGGGGCGCCGACGCGGGCAAGGACCGCGCCTACATCGGCGTGAACGACTTCAACGCCACGGGCGGCCAGACCGCGACCTTGGAGCAGACGCTCAACGGCGGCGTGGCCACGCCCGCCTTCAGCTCGATCCGCCTCGAGAAGCGCTCCACCCTCGGCCAGAACGGCCCGCAGGTGCGGCCCGCCGTGCATGGCGACGGCACCGTCTATGCCGCGTTCTATCGCTGGATATCGTCGTCGGGCAGCTTCGGCGCCAACACGCTCGTGATCACCGATGCCGAGCTCATCGTCGCGCGAGACGATCAATGGGGCAGCGGAGCGACGCCCTTCACTGCGCTCACCGATCCGGCGGACTCTCTTGCCGGGCGCCGCGTGGCCACCGGACTGAGCTTTCCGTTCAACCAGACCGGCGTGGCCGCCAACGGACAGGAGCGCTGGGGCGGCGACATCAGCATCGCCGTCGATCCGCGCAACAGCTCGACCGTCTACGTGGCTTATTCGACGCGCGTCTCTGGGACCTACACGCTCATGGTCACGCGCTCGCTCGACCGCGGCGTGACCTGGGCAGGAACGCTCCTGTCGATCGCGAACGCCACGAACCCGGCGCTGGCCATCAACAGCCTGGGCCGCGTCGCGCTCGTGTCGCAGCAACTCTCCGGCAGCGGGGCCACGCAGCGATGGGAGACTCACTTTCGCGACACCTCCGACGGCACGACCTGGACCGACACCGTGCTGTGCACTGCACTCGCGCAAACGCCCGCGCGCAGCTTCTCGCCCTACCTCGGCGACTACCTGCACATGATGGCCGCGGGCAAGGACTTCTACGGCATCTTCAGCGCCAACAACACGCCCGACCTCGCCAATTTTCCGCAGGGCGTGACCTACCAGCGCAACCACGACTTCGCTGCCAGGAAACTCTTCGCGCTCGACGGCGTGACGGTGGTCAATCCGTCGATCGACCCTTTCTTCTTCAAGGTCACGCAGATCGACAGCGAGACGGGCTCGGACTTCTACGTGCGCGACTGGACCGACAGCGCTTCGGTGCACGACACCGGCCTCGAGCCATCGAGCCATCCGGTGTTCTACGCCACCAGCGACGTGTGGAACCAGCGCAGCAGCGTCGCGCCCACGTACGTGAGCGACCAGCCGCAGAACCAGGACCCGCAGAACAACGCCACCAACCATGCCTTCGCGCGCATCTCGCGCAACGCCGCCGGCGCCGCACAGAAGGTGAAGGTGGAATTCCTCGTGGCCGAGTTCGGCACCGGCAGCCCGTACCGGAGGATAGCCACGACCACGGCCAGTTTCGCCGCCGCCGACACGAGCAAGATCGTCAAGGCCTCATGGACCTTGCCAGCCACGAGTTCCACGCACCTTTGCCTCGCAGTGCAGATCTCGGCCGCGGCCGACCCCTTCGTGACGCCGGGTCTCCAAGGCAACACGCCCGGCTGGCCGACGACCGACCTGCTGGTCATCAACGACAACAACAAGGCCCAGCGCAACATGTCGGTGCACTATGGGCTGTCGGGCTTCGGCTCGCGGCACTACGCCATCGTGCGCAACGCCTCGACGAAGACCCGCGAGATGCTGCTTCGCCTCGGCGCCAGTGCCGAGGCGATCAAGGCGCTCGCGAAGCCGAAGCTGCTGGTGCAAGGTGGGCGCGCAGGGGCAAGCTTCAAGGACGGCGCCGAGATCACGTTGAGCGGCATGGCGGCGGGCGAATCCCGCTGGATCGCGCTCGATCTCGGCGCGTGGAGGGGCAAGGCCGGACAGCTCCTGCCGGTCGACCTGTTCGAGATGATCGACGGAAAGACGATCAACGGTTTTCGCATCGCCATGAGCGCGGCGCAGCCCGCGGTGGCCCTGCGCGAGCTGACGATGCAAAACGCCGCCGTGTTCCAACGGCTGCAGAAGCAGTTCAAGGTGGCGGCCGCTGCGGATGTGGTGACGGCCTCGGGCAAGTTGCTGAAGACGAAGACGATCACGCTTGCTGCATACCAGAAGGCCCTCGTCGCCATGCGCGACGCGATGAGCGCATCGGTGGAGAAGTTCCTCGGCACCGAAGGGCGCGATCAAGGACTGGATATTGCCGCATCGATGCAGGCGCTCACGAGTGCAGCGCGCGCTCGCAGCGGCGGCAAGGCGTTTGCGGCGAACGTCACGCTCGTCAACCAGATCGATGTGGCGATGACCTTGCTGCGGGTGAATGGCAAGCGCTGAAGATCGCCACGAGACACGGCAAACGAGAGGCTTCAGACCTGCACACGATCATGGAACGCTCGAGTCTGCATCCCGACGATCTTCCACCCGGCCCCCGACCACCGATGACACCCGAGGCAGCGCGCGAGCTGCTTGTCGGCGCCCATGCCTCGGGCGGTGATCCTGGTCGAGGGATGGAGCGATCAGGCCGCTCTCGAATCACTCGCTTCGAGGCGCGGTCGGGACTTGAACGCCGAAGGAATTGGCGTCGTGCCCATGGGCGGCATCACGAACATCGTCAAGTTTGCAGATTCGCTGGGGCCGCGTGGACTGGGTCTTCAACTGGCCGGACTATGCGATGCGGCCGAGGAGCCCTATGTCGTGCACATGCTGCCTCGGATGGGACTCGCCAGCGCGCCGACCCGAGTCGAGCAGGAGGCGCTCGGCTTCTTCGTGTGCGAGGCCGACCTGGAGGACGAACTGTTGCGGGCGCTGGGCACGGCAGCCGTCGAACGGATCCTCGATGCTGAGGGCGAGCTCAGTTCATTCCGCCGGTTCCAGGAGCAGCCAGCCCAGCGCGGGCGCAGCACGCACGTGCAGCTTCGGCGCTTCATGGGCACCCGTGCACGGCGCAAGATCCGCTACGGATCCTTGTTGACCGAAGCGCTGCCGAGCGAGCGTGTGCCCAGGGCACTCGATCTCGTGCTCGCTCATCATCGACGATAAGTCTCGGGGAAGACGGCGCGCTCAACTTCGTTTCGGCTCGCGCAACTGCCGTCGCAAGATCTTGCCCAGGTTGGTCTTCGGCAGCGGTTCGCTCGAGAACTCGACGATCTTGGGCACCTTGTAGTCGGTCAAGTGCTGGCGGCAATGTTCCAGCAGGGCCTGCTCGGTCAAGGTCTCATCCTTGCGAACGACGACGATCTTGACGACCTCGCCCGACCGCTCGTCGGCCACTCCGATCGCCGCCACCTCGGCCACGCCCGGATGCAGCGCCACGGCGTCCTCGATCTGGTTCGGGAACACCTTGAAGCCCGAGACCACGATCATGTCCTTCTTGCGGTCGGTGATCTTGAAGCAGCCTCGTTCGTCGACATAGCCCATGTCGCCGGTGCGCAGCCAGCCGTCCTTGGTGAAGACCTGCGCGGTCTCGTCGGGACGGTTCCAGTAGCCGGCCATGACCTGCGGGCCGCGCACACAGATCTCGCCCACCTCGCCGACCGGCAATTCAAGGCCGTCGTCATCGAGGATGATGGCCTGCGTCGATGGCACGGGCATGCCGATCATGCCGGTCCATTCGTCGATGCCGACAAGGTTGGAGATCACCACCGGCGAGGTCTCCGTCAGGCCGTAGCCTTCCACGATGGGCACCCCGGTGTGTTGCTTCCAGCGCTGGGCCACGATGCGTTGCACCGCCATGCCGCCGGCGCTGGCCAGCTTCAGGTGGCGAGTATCGACGTCGACGAACTCTGGTGCGTCCAACAATGCCCGGTACAACGTGTTGACGCCGATGATGGCCGTGAATGGATGCTTCTTCAGGTCGTGGATGAAAGCGTGCATGTCGCGCGGGTTGGTCACCAGCACGGTGTGCGCGCCCTTCTTCATGAACACCAGGCTCGAGGTCAGCGCGTAGACGTGGTAGAGCGGCAGCGGGCAGACCAGCGTCTCTTGTCCATCCAGCAGGTTCTGGGCCAGCCAGACGGTCATCTGCTGCAGGTTGGCCACCATGTTGCCGTGCGTCAGCACCGCGCCCTTGGCCACGCCGGTGGTGCCGCCGGTGTACTGCAGGAACGCCGTGTCCTCGTGCGTCAGCGACGCCGCGTCCAGCGTCTGCCCACTGCCTGCGCGCAACGCTGCATTGAAGCTCGTGGCACCCTCGATCTTCCATCCCGGCACGAGATGTTTGACGTACTTGACGACCATGTTGGTCAGCACCTCTCGCACCACGGGGAACAGATCGCCGACTTCGGTGGCGATCACGGCCGGCTTCAGCTCGGGGTTGCGGTCCAGCACCTCCTGCAGCGTGTGGGCGAAGTTCTCCAGCACCACCACGGCCTTTGCGCCCGAGTCCTTCAGCTGGTGCTCGAGCTCCGGCGCGGTGTACTGCGGATTGACGTTCACGACCACGAGGCCGGCGCGCAGCGTGCCGAAAAGCGCCACCGGGTATTGCAGCAGGTTGGGCATCATCAGCGCCACGCGGTCACCCTTGCGCAGATGCAACACCTTCTGAAGGTAGGCACCGAACTCGCGGCTGGCCCGATCGAGCTCAGAATAGCTCAGCGTCGTGCCCATGTTGCTGAAGGCGGGCTTCGCGCCATAGCGCCGGCAACTTTGTTCGAGCACCTCGACCAAGGAAGCGAATTCCCGCAGATCGACTTCGGCCGGCATGCCGGCCGGATAGTTTTGCAGCCAGGTTTGTTTCATGGATCTTGTCTCCGTTTGCGTCGAGCCTGCACCGATCAGCGATTGACCGCGGCTGCGCCGCCCAGTTCATTGGCACTCTCCAGGCCGCCCGGGGCATTGAGATGGCGCAACTGCGCGCGATTCATGGGGCCGAATTCGGGCCAGATTGACTCAGATCAGTTTGCGACCCGGCGCGCCAACGATGCGTCGCGCCATTTGCTGCAGCTTGTCGTTGGCGGCCGCATCATTGCCCCGCATCGCGCTGGCAGGGCTGCAAGGCCCTGGGGGGCCCTGGGGGAACATGTGACGCGCCGTGCACGCCTGGTCTGGCGTCGCGAGGCGGCAGGGGGTGGCGACGCACACGCACTTGAGACATGCAAGGAGCCCGACGTTGACCGACATCTTTCTGCTCGTCCTCGTCCTCGTCCTCGTCGCCGGAGCGGCGTTCATCGGATGGGCCGTCGCTCACTGGTATCTGAGCGGCGAGGACCTGTCAGCCTTCGACGACCCGGCGGGAGAGCGTTTCTCTCGCGGTGACCTGCCCAGCGATGAGGTTCACGCGGTGATCGCATCGCTTGGTGGCATCGGGCAGGTACTGCGAAGCACGCCGATGCGCAAGCACACGGCAGCACTGCGCAAGTACATGGACGAGATCTTTGCCGACCGCAGTTTCAACGCGCGTTTCGTGCCCGCAGATGCCGCCGGCGTGCGGGCCGAATGGGTCCTCGCGCCGGGAGCCGACCCAACGCGTCGCACGCTCTACATCCACGGCGGTGCGTTCATCATGGGCAGCCCGCGCAGCCATCGCACACTGACGACTCGTTTCTCGGCGTTGAGCGGGGGCGCGGTGCTGGCCATCGACTACCGATTGATGCCCGAGCACACGCGCCGCGCCGGGATCGAGGACTGTCGCAGCGCCTATTGCTGGCTGCTGGCCCACGGACCCGACGGTGCGGCGCCGGCGCAGGCGGTATTCGTCGCCGGCGACTCCGCAGGCGGCAATCTGGCGCTGTCGCTGGTCGCCTGGGTGCGCGATGCCGGGTTGCGCGCCCCCGATGCCGCGGTGGCGCTATCGCCGCTGACCGATGCCACGCTCGCAAGCCCGAGCATTCGGAACAACGTGCGAACAGATGCGATGCTCGGCCCGCTGTTCGGCAAGTTGGCGCGGGTGCCGCGTTGGATGATGCTGTGGGGCGCATGGCTGCACACGCGGATCAACCCGAGTGACCCGGTTGTATCGCCCGTGCGTGGCGACCTGTCGCGCCTGCCGCCGATGCTGGTGCAGGCCAGCGAGGTGGAGATGCTGCGCGACGACGCGCGGCGCTATGTCAGCAAGGCGCGTGCCGCGGGCTCGCCGGTGCGCCTGCAGACCTGGAACCACATGGTCCACGTGTGGCAGATCTTCAATCCGGAATTGACCGAGGCACGCGACGCCCTGGCCGAGATCGGCCGATTCCTGGCCGAGGTTGCACCACCACCCGCGCCTGCACGCCTGTAGGTCGCGGCCTCGCGCCTGAACGACAGATCCAGGCACCCACGTGCGAACGCTGGATCGACGATTGCCGCAAAATCGGACAGCCTTCGAAGACATGGCATGCAACGCACAACCTCATGTGAATTGGAGAACGTCAATGACCAGCAAGAACACGATTTGCCTCTGGTACGACGGCGGTGCCCTCGATGCCGCACGGTTCTATGCCGAGACATTTCCGGACAGCGCGGTGGGCGCGGTCCATCGAGCACCCGGCAACTATCCCTCAGGGAAGGAGGGTGATGTCCTGACTGTGGAATTCACCGTGATGGGCATCCCCTGCCTCGGCTTGAACGGCGGCCCGGCTTTCCAGCACAACGAAGCCTTCTCGTTCCAGGTGGCGACTGACGATCAGAACGAAACCGACCGCCTTTGGAACGCGATCATCGGCAACGGCGGTCAGGCGAGTGCGTGCGGCTGGTGCAAGGACAAGTGGGGCCTGTCGTGGCAGATCACGCCGCGCGCGCTCACGGCCGCCATCACCAGCCCCGACCGCGCGGCCGCCAAACGTGCCTTCGACGCGATGATGGACATGTCCAAGATCGACATCGCAGCGATCGAGGCGGCGCAGCGCGGCTGATTCGCGCCGGGGACAACGCGCGCTCTCAGCGGCCCGCGGTCAACTCGGGCACGGCGAAGGACTCGTCCGTGTTTCTTTCGTCGTCGGCGATGCCTCGATCGATCAATCTCGAGATGCGCCCATGGATGAGTGAGGGGGAATGACGGCACTCGCCCGGGGACGACGGTCGATTGGACACGCCCATCAAGGATCGATGGGCTTTCCGTCGCGATCGGTTGCACTGCCCTGCGTCACTTTGACGCTGGGTTCGCCATCTTCGGGCTGGGGATGAATCGCCAGGCCTTCGACCACGCCACTGCCGACGAGCATCCCGGTTCGCGACCCTGCACGGTATGACAGGGATTCGCAAGTCCATGCCAACAACTCCAGCGTCGTGATTCCCGGGTCATGCACGTTGGCATCGGTCCAGTCCGGACTCGAATTGGAAACTCGATGCGCGCCGATGTTCGACAGCGTGGCAAATTCATTTCCGGTCACGGCGACGACGGACGAGTTGCTGCCGCGCTTTTCCGTCTCGCCGATATATCGGCTTTGATCCGCAGCGGAATTCGCGCACGAACCATCCGTTCCGGCACACGCGTGGGTCGGCTCGGGGCCTTGGCTGACGACGGGTGGCATTCCAGCGGAGATTCGCATGTTCAGGGGTGCAGCAGGATGGGCAATCCATGGGTTGCAGGCATGGCGACGAAGGTTCATTTTGCGAGCCGTGCGCCTCACCCGGTCGGGCAGAGCATCACCTGGCTCCGGCGCTACAGTCTCAACCTATGTCATTCATTTCCGCCGTTCGGCCGTACGGGCCGGCTTCGCCTTTGGCGTGGTGCTTCGGGTTCGTCCAGGGCGAATTGCTGCTGCCCGACGGCGAATCGGCTGTGCTCCAGCCGCTTGACGTCGCCAGCTTGCTGCCGCAGGCCACGACGCATCACTACCTCGGCACGCTGGCCAACCTGGACTGCTGGGCCGTGGCCGTGCCCGACGCGCCCCCGGGCTTTCGGCGCATGCCGCTGCGTGCCGCAATGATGGGACTCGAACCCACGCTGAGCGCGCTTGCCGGACGCGCGGCGCAGGTGCTGGAGTGGGATCGCACCCATCGCCACTGCGGCGTGTGCGGCGGCTCCACCGAGTTGAAGGCGGGAGAGCGCGCGCGCGTGTGCTCTGCGTGCGGCCACACCGCATATCCGCGCATCAGTCCGGCAATCATGGCCCTCGTGTGGCGACCCGGCGAAGTACTGCTCGCACGCTCGCACCATTTCGCGCCGGGACGCTACAGCGCGCTGGCGGGCTTCGTCGAAGCCGGTGAATCGCTGGAAGACTGCTTGCATCGCGAGGTGGCCGAGGAAGTCGGCGTGACGGTGCGCGACCTCCGATATTTCGGCAGCCAGAGCTGGCCGTTTCCGCACAGCCTGATGGTGGCATTCGTCGCGCGCTGGGCCGGCGGCGACATCGTGCCGCAAGCCGAAGAGATCGAGGATGCGCGATGGTTCGGGCTGAATGCCTTGCCCGACCTGCCGGCGCCCTTCTCCATTGCCGGGCAGCTGGTCCGCGACACGGTCAACGGGATGCGGGAAGATCCGACCGCACCGATGACGTCCGCATGAAGAAACGGCGCCAACGCGATGTGACACCCTCAAGAATGACGCGGGCGCTCCCACCACCGGTGGAGAGCGCCCGCGGGTCTGGCAACAGAACCGACTAGATCACGTAGGGATCTGTCCCGGACCGCGAGATTGAAGACATATCACCCCCTTTCACAGTTGCCGCGAAGTCTGAAGAGTACTCCTTTTGCACCCGAACGGGCGAACGCAAATCGTCCGCCGCCGTTCATGAGCGAGGCGCCGCGCTCGACTCCGAACGGCCGCAGCGGTGCCGCATGCCTTCGCGGAACTGAGCCCGCTCCTCGTCGGTCATCTGCTCCCAGCGTTGCATCATTCGCGCGCGCCAATGCATTCGACTCGGACCTCCGCGCCATCCGCCCAGCACGATCCTGCTCAGGACGAGCAGTCCCAGCGCCTGCCAGAAGCCGATCGCATGCCAGCCAAACAGCGGGGGCATCAGCCAGTTCCACAAACCCATGACCACCACGCCGAATGCCGCGCCGGCAAGCACCGCGAGCAGCACGAACTTCAATCCGTACAGAAACCATTTCTTCCTCATTGCTCGTTTCCTCATCTGTCAATGAATTCGTCGTGGATGGCCTGCAAGCGGCGGCGCAGGTGCAGCACCGCATAGCGCTTGCGCGACAGCAGCGTGTTGACTCCGACGCCCGTCTGCGCAGCGAGGTCCTTGAAGCTGCGGCCCTCGATTTCATGGGCCAGGAAGACGACGCGTTGATCCTCGGGCAATTCGTCCAAGGCGGCTTCGAGCTCCTCGATCAGCAGTTGCCGGGCATAGGCCGCCTCCGGGCCGGCGTCCTCGGCGGGCAGCAAGTCCTCGAGGGAAGGTTGATCCGAATCCGCGAAACTGTTCGCGGGTGCCGCGTCCGGCTGAGCGCCCCGAAGGCTGCGCTTGCGCAGCAGGTCGGTGATCCGATTGCGCGCCACCCGAAACAGCCAGGCGCCGACCCATTCGACAGGTCTTGCCAACCGCGTGGCCTCGACCAGTTCGTAGAAGACCTCCTGCAGGATGTCCTCTGCATCGGCCGGATCGGGAACGCGCCGGCGGATGAAGCCGCGCAGGCGGTTGCCCTGGAGCGCGAACGCCTCGGAGATCGAACGATCATGGTCCGCCATGGTCCAGCCGGGGTCGAGTTTCGCATCCATACATCGGAGTAGACGGATGAGCGCCGTCCATATTGTGGCGGTCGTCCATGAAGAACCGGACCGTCGGCGGCAGCACGTGCTCGCGACCTGCAGGCGCCGGATCCACTGCGAAAGACTATCGCCTCGAGCAACCGCGCCGGCCCGTCCGCATGCACTTGACGAGACTCACTTGATGAGACTCACTTGACGAGACTCCATATTTCTATAATATTTGAACTATGGACGAGAAAACCGCCGTGTCCGCACTTGCCGCCCTGGCCCAGGAAGCCCGCCTGCGCGTATTCCGCGCGCTCGTCGGCGCGGGCCCCGAGGGCATGACCCCCAGCGCCCTGTCCGCGATGCTCGACATCCCGGGCTCCACGCTGTCCTTCCATCTGAAGGAACTCGTGCACGCCGACCTGGTGAGCGTCGTACGCGAAGGCCGCAACCTCCACTACCGGCCCGCGCTCGCGCGGATGAACGAGTTGCTCGGCTATCTCACCGACCATTGCTGCATGGGCAAGTCCTGTGCGCCCAGCGGCTCGAAGCGCCGCTCCACCTGCTGATCCGGAGAACCCATGAAGCGATTCCACGTCCACGTCCATGTCGAGGATCTCGACAAGAGCGTCGGCTTCTACTCGAAGCTGTTCGACGCCGAGCCCACCCGCGTCGAGAGCGACTACGCCAAGTGGATGCTCGAGGATCCGCGCATCAACTTCGCGATTTCGACTCGCGGCGGCCAACCCGGCATCGATCACCTCGGCTTCCAGACCGACGACGCCGAGGAACTTGCCGTCCTGAAGGCCCGCGCCGAAGCCGCCGACATGGCGCTGCTCGACGAGGGCGAGACCACCTGCTGTTACGCGCGCAGCGAGAAGCACTGGGTGACCGACCCGCAGGGCATCGCCTGGGAGCACTTCCACACCCTGGGCAACATCCCCGTCTTCAGCCAGGGCCAGACGACACAGGCCGTGGCGGCCTGCTGTACGCCTGAGGCCTCGACGCCGCCGGCCGAGGCCTCCGCATGCTGCACCCCGACGAACCGCGGCAAGCCGGTCGGCATCGCCATCAAGGCCCCGAACTCCTGCTGCTGAGGCCCCCGTGGACAACAAGACCTATAACGTGCTGTTCATATGCACGGGCAACTCGGCGCGCTCGATCCTTGCCGAGGGCTTGCTGAACGACCTGGGCCAGGGCCGCTTCAAGGCCTTCTCCGCCGGCAGCCATCCGAAGGGCGCCGTGCATCCGCTGGCCCTCAAGACCTTGGCCACGCACCACATCCCCACTGATGGCTTGCGCAGCAAGAGCTGGGAAGAGTTCGCCCGCCCGGACGCGCCCGAGCTGCACTTCGTCTTCACGGTCTGCGACCAGGCCGCCGGCGAGATCTGCCCGGTGTGGCCAGGCCAGCCGATGACCGCTCACTGGGGCATGCCCGATCCCGCGGCCGTCGGCGGTGATGAGGCGTCGCGCGCGAAAGCTTTCCTCGACACCTTCATCACGATGAAGCGACGCATCCAGCTGATGCTGTCGCTGCCGTTGACGAGCCTGGACCGCATGGCCATCCAGAAGGAAGTCAAGGACATCGGAAACCGCTGACACCATGACCACGCACGTCCTGATCCTCTGCACCCACAACTCGGCGCGCAGCGTGCTGAGCGAGGGGATGCTCAACCACCTGGCCATGAAGTTCGGCAAGGACGTCGAGGCGCACAGTGCCGGCAGCGCTCCGAGCGGCCGCATCAATCCGTTGGCGATCCAGGCGCTCGAAAATGCCGGCATCGATGCGAGCGGCTACCGCAGCAAGAGCTGGGACGAATTCAGCCAGGACGGCGCACCGCCGTTGTCCATCGTCATCACGGTGTGCGACAGCGCTGCCGCCGAGCAGTGCCCGGTGTTCTTCGGCGCGAACGACGGTCGGGGCGGCCAGCCGGTCAAGGTGCATTGGGGCTACCCCGATCCGTCGAATGCCGAAGGCGGCGAGGACGGCAAGCGCCGCGCCTTCGAATTGACTCGCCAGGCCATCGGCTACCGCATGCTGCAACTGCTCGCGCTGCCACTCGAGACCATGGACCGCAAGGCACTTCAGGCCGCGCTCACCGACATCGGCAAGAGCTGAGCCGCCACCGCGAACACCCACATGACCACGACCACTCTCCCCGCCCGCGCACAGGCACCGGCGCCGATGAGCGTCTTCGAGCGCTACCTGACCGTCTGGGTCTTCCTCTGCATCGTCGTCGGCATTGCGCTGGGCCAGATGCTGCCAGGCCCGTTCCAGGCCATCGGCCGGATGGAGATCGCCAAGGTCAACATCCCGGTCGGGCTGCTGATCTGGGTGATGATCATCCCGATGCTGCTGAAGGTCGACTTCGGCGCGCTGCACCAGGTCAAGCAGCATTGGCGCGGCATCGGCGTCACGCTGTTCGTGAACTGGGCGGTCAAGCCCTTCTCGATGGCGCTGCTGGGCTGGATCTTCATCCGGCACGTCTTCGCGCCCTACCTTCCCGCGGGCCAGCTCGACAGCTACGTCGCCGGCCTGATCCTGCTCGCCGCCGCGCCGTGCACGGCGATGGTCTTCGTGTGGAGCCGGCTGACCAACGGCCACCCGCTCTTCACGCTCAGCCAGGTGGCGCTGAACGACACCATCATGGTGTTCGCCTTCGCGCCCATCGTCGCGCTGCTGCTGGGCCTGTCGTCGATCACCGTGCCCTGGGACACGCTGCTGACCTCGGTGGTGCTCTACATCGTCATCCCGGTGCTGATCGCGCAGGCCTGGCGCAAGGCGCTGCTGACGCAAGGGACAGGCCGCGTTCGATGCCGCGCTGGCGACGATCGGGCCCTGGTCGATCACGGCGCTGCTGGCCACGCTGGTGCTGCTGTTTGCCTTCCAGGGCGCAGCGATCCTCAAGCAGCCGCTGGTCATCGCGATGCTGGCGGTGCCGATCCTGATCCAGGTCTTCTTCAACTCGGCGCTGGCCTACTGGCTCAACCGCCGTCTCGGGGAGTCGCATTCGCGTGGCGTGCCCCTCGGCGCTGATCGGCGCGAGCAACTTCTTCGAGCTGGCCGTGGCCGCGGCCATCAGCCTGTTCGGCTTCGAGTCGGGCGCCGCACTCGCCACCGTGGTCGGCGTGCTGATCGAGGTGCCGGTGATGCTGTTGGTGGTGCGTGTCGTCAACCAGAGCAAGGGCTGGTACGAGGCCGGCGCGAAGGTCTGAGTCCATGCCATGAACATCCGGTCTGCAGCGCCCGATGATGCCCAATCGATTGCGGCCATCTACGAGCCCATCGTCCTGGAGACAACCATCTCCTTCGAGTGGATCCCCCCGAGCGTCGAGGACTTCCGGGCTCGCATCGGCAAGACGCTGAAGACATACCCATGGCTGGTGGCCGTGGACGATGCCGACAAGGTTGCCGGCTACGTCCACGCCGGCAGTCATCGAGACCCTCCAAGCTACCAGTGGTCGGTGAACACGTCCGCCTTCATTCGCGACGATTGCCGAGGCCGAGGCGTCGGCACTGCGCTGTACACGGAGCTGTTCCGCCAGCTCGTGGACCTCGGCTACTACCGGGCCTTTGCCGGCATCGCGCTGCCGAACGAGGCCAGCGTCGCATTGCACAAGGGACACCACAGTGAACGCCACACCATCCGCCACCCGCTTTGACGGCAGCTTCGCGTGCATCGCGGCCGCGTGGCAGGCGCACGAGACCGAGCTGCGTGGGTTCCTGCGCCACCACCTGCGCGATGATCGCGCGGCAGAGGACCTGCTCCAGGACGTGTTCATCAAGGCCATGTGCCAGGGCCAGGGCTTCTGCAGGCTCGACAACCCACGCGCCTGGCTGTTCCGGGTCGCGCGCAATGCGATGATCGACCGTGCTCGCACGACGAAGAACCATGTTCCGCTGGACGAAGTCGGGTTCGAGATCCAGGCGCCATCGCCCGAGCCCGTCGCACCCGTCGACGCGCTCGCCGGCTGCTTGACCCGCGTGCTTACTGAACTGGCCCCTGAGGATGCCGCAATCCTGCGCGCCTGCGACCTCGAGGGTCAGACCCGGCGCGAGTATGCTGAACGCAACGGTCTGAGCCTGCCGGCAGCCAAGGCACGCCTGCTGCGCGCGCGACAGCGCATGCGCGAACGGATCAGCACCGCATGCCAGGTGAGCTTCGACAGTGACGGCAGCGTCGGCGGTCACGTTCCGCGGCCGGATCCAGCCGCCTGATCGACTGGCGAGTTCGCCGGCCGGCGCCGCGTGGGAGCAGCGCGGGATTGATCCAAGTCAAATGCGCCACGGGATGTGGCTGCATCCTTTTTCGGGTTGCTTCGTCTTCAACTGTAGAAGGAACGAGACATGGCCGAACTGACACTGACGCAGCGATCCGCTGCCTTGCCGAAGAACCATCCGCGAAGCTTCCTGCTGCTGGCGGCGGTGGCATGGTGGGCTCTGTACCAAACCCTGGCACCCTTATCGGAAGCGCTCGTTGCTGCCTTGCCGGTCGATCGCGCGAGCCATCTCGGCGGCGCACTCCAGTTCTTCCTGTACGACACGCCCAAGGTGTTGCTGCTGCTCACCGCGGTGGTGTTCGTCATGGGGATGATCAACTCCTACTTCACCCCCGAGCGCACGCGCGCGCTCCTGGCCGGCAGGGCCGAAGGCGTGGCCAACGTCATGGCGGCCAGCCTGGGCATCGTGACGCCGTTCTGCTCCTGCTCGGCGGTGCCGCTGTTCATCGGCTTCGTGCAGGCCGGTGTGCCGCTGGGCGTGACCTTCTCGTTCCTCATCTCCGCGCCCATGGTCAACGAGGTGGCGCTGGCGCTGCTGTTCGGCCTGTTCGGCTGGAAGATCGCCGCGCTCTACCTGGGCCTGGGTCTGTCGGTGGCCATCGTGGCCGGCTGGGTGATCGGGCGGCTGAAGATGGAGGCGCACCTGGAGGACTGGGTGCGCGAGATGCCCAAGGTGCAAGCGGCCGCAGGTGCCGACGGCATGAGCCTGGCCGAGCGCATCGAGGGCGGCTTCGCCAGTGTGCGCGAGATCGTCGGCAAGGTCTGGCCCTACATCCTGGCAGGCATCGCCATCGGCGCCGGCATCCACGGCTGGGTGCCGCAAGACTTCATGGCCTCGTTCATGGGCAGGGACGCCTGGTGGTCGGTGCCGCTGGCGGTCGTGATCGGGGTGCCGATGTACACCAACGCGGCCGGCATCATCCCCATCGTGCAGGCGCTGCTGGCTAAAGGCGCGGCGCTGGGCACGGTGCTGGCCTTCATGATGAGCGTGATCGCGCTGTCGCTTCCCGAGATGGTCATCTTGCGCAAAGTGCTCAAGGTGCGGCTGATCGCCACGTTCGCGGCCGTCGTCGCCAGCGGCATCCTGATCGTGGGCTTCGTGTTCAACGCCGTCATCTGACCCATATGCTCGAACAACTTCTTCGTCTCCTCTTCGGCGCCGCCGTCGTTTTCGCCCCGGCGCTGGCTGCGGCTATCGAGGTCCGCTTCGTATCCATCGCCGAGGGCGTCTACGTCCATGTCGGCGACACCGGTGCGCGCACGGTCGACAACGAAGGCCTCAACGCCAACATCGGCCTGGTGGTGACGCCCACGGGCGCCGTGCTGATCGACAGCGGTGCCACCTTCGACAGCGCGCGCCAGATCCGCGCAGCGGCAGCCCAGGTCAGCACGCGGCCGATCCGCTGGGTCATCAACACCGGGGGCCAGGACCACCGCTGGCTGGGCAACGGTTATTTCCAGGCAGAGGGCGCCGAACTGATGGCCCACGCCGATGCGTTGCCCGACATGCGTAACCGAGGCAACGATCACCTGCTGGGTCTGCAGGCGACGCTGGGCCCGAAGGCGGACGGCACCGTGCCGACCCTGCCCACGAGATTGTTCTCGGGTACCGATTCGGTGGTCGAACTCGGCGGCATCCGCTTCGAACTCAAGCATCGCGGCGGTGCGCACACGCCGGGCGACATGATGGTCTGGCTGCCGCAGCGCGGCGTGCTCTTCACGGGCGATGTGGTCTACGTGGACCGCCTGCTGGGCGTGATCCCGGTCAGTAACACACGGCGCTGGCTTGACACCTTCGCCGTCATCGAACAGTTGCAGCCCACGATCCTCGTGCCCGGACACGGCCGCGTGACGGACCTCGCGACCGCGAAGGCGGACACCCAGGCCTACTTGCTGGCGCTGCGTGCGCACATGAAGAAGGCGGTGGACGACGGCGAGGACATCAGCGCCGCGGCCAAGACTTTCGACGCTAGGCCGTTCATGCGCTTGCGCAACGCGGCCGAGCTGATGCCGGGCAACGCGAGCCGCACCTACCTCGAAATCGAACGCGAATGATCGCGCCTGCCACCTGCACAGGAGTTCCCATGAACCCGCAAAGGAAGTTCCACCTCGTCTTCTCGCTCGTGATGGGCGCGATGATGATCTTCGTGATGACCTTCGTCATCACGGCGGTCAACGTCGGCTTCTCGGACGGCTTCGTCCGCACGTGGCTGAAGGCCTTCGTCATTGCCTACGTCGTCGGCGTGCCGGTGATCTTCTTCCTTGCGCCAGTGGCCCGCAGGCTCACCAGCGACCTCGTCGGCGCGCCACAGTGATGTCTCGCCGCCGGCTGCAACTTGCCTGAAACGGAGTGAATCCATGTCCAAGCTCGTCCTTCATCTGTTCCACAACGACCCCGCCGCGCTGAGCACCGTGCCGACGCTGGCCGAACGCATTCAACAAGGCGCCGACGCTGAGCGCCCGCCGCTGGAGGTGTACGTCTTCGGGCCAGCCGAGGGCGCGCTCTCGGCCACCGACCGGGCCGACTTCAATGCGCGCATCGACGGCCTCGTCAGACTCGGCGTACGCGTCACCACCTGCATCGGCCTGGCGCAACAGGCCGGCGCCGAAGCCGCGTTCCGTGCGCGCAGCCTCGCGCTCGAATCAGCGGCCCTGGCGTTCCCACGCTTTGCCGCCGAGGGCGCGACCGTCATCACCTTCTGAGCCGCCAGGTCGACCGCCATGACCGACTCGCCCATTGAGCGGCTCAACCGCGACTGCTTCTGCCTGAGCCTCGACCCGCAGGCGCTGTCGCTTGCGCTCGAGGCGGAGTTCGGCCAGCCCGGCCTGTCGTCCATGGTCCGTGAACGCTGCCCGTCGCTGTTCGCGGCGCAGCCGGTGTTCGTCGCGGCGCCGCAGATGCAGCGCATGGCGCAAGTGATTCGGGCGGTCGAGACAGTGGTGGCGCTGCCGGCCTACCGCGAGCGGGCACTGGCGGACGCTCCGGCGGTCGCTCGCGTCAGTCCGCGCGGAGCGCAGAGCGTGTTCTTCGGCTACGACTTCCACCTCGACCAAGGGCGCCTCGGGCTCATCGAGATCAACACCAACGCCGGCGGCGCGATGCTCAATGCGGTGCTGGCGCGCGCCCAGCGCAGCTGTTGCGCGGCGATGGAGCCGATGCTTCCCACCCGGGCGAGCGTGGCCGCGTTCGAGCAGCGGCTGGTGGACATGTTCCGGCATGAGTGGCGCCTGGTCGGCCATGGCACGCACGGCCGGCCGCTGGCCACCGTCGCGATCGTCGACGAGGCGCCCGAGCAGCAGTACCTGTACCCGGAGTTTGTGCTGTTCCAGAAGCTGTTCGTGCGCAACGGCATTCGGGCGGTCATCGCCGATCCTGCAGCGCTGCGGTGGCGCGAGGGCAGGCTCTGGCACGACGAGCTGGCGATCGACCTGGTCTACAACCGGCTCACCGATTTCTACCTCGAGCAGCCGGCAAGCGCCGCGCTGCGTGCGGCTTACGAGCAGCAGGGCGTGGTGCTGACCCCGCATCCGCAGGCGCACGCGCTGTACGCCGACAAGCGGCGGCTTGCGCTGCTCAGCGACGCGCGGCAGTTGGAAGCGCTGGGGGTTCCCGAGCCGACGCGTCAGATCTTGCTGGAGAACGTGCCGCATACCGAGATCGTCAACGCCGCCGATGCCGAGCGCCTGTGGGCGGCACGCCGTGGCCTGTTCTTCAAGCCGGTCGCGGGCTTCGGCAGCCGCGCGGCCTATCGCGGCGACAAGCTCACGCGCCGCGTCTGGGACGAGATCATCGCCGGCGACTACGTGGCGCAGGCCATCGTGCCGCCGGCCGAACGTGTCATTGAAGCCGGCGACGCGGCCCGCGCGATGAAGTTCGACCTGCGCGCCTACGCTTACGGCGGCGAGCTGCAATGGGTGGCGGCACGGCTGTACCAGGGCCAGACAACGAACTTCCGCACGCCCGGCGGCGGCTTCGCGCCGGTGTACAGCACGGTGGATGCGTCAGGCCGCACGCTTGGCCATGTCGACGGTGAACACGCCTCGTACGTGTTCCTGCTCGACGAGGCGGGAGGCGTGCACGCGGTGCCTCACACCCTGTACGTGGCCCTCGCCCGCCACGAGGCCACGGCGCCGATGCTGGTTGGACAGACGATGCGCGTGGCCGACTGGTACGTGCGGCTGAAGGCAGGACAGCCCGATGCCGTCATCAACGAAACCTACACCGTCGTGCGGGTCGATTCGCAGGGCCGGGTGGAGTCGCTGGCCGCGCCTGCGGATGCCGGCTGGCCGACCCCGGCGGAGCGCGAGCGCATGAACGCCGTGCTGTTCGCAACGGCCGGGTCGGCCGAATGAGATTCACGTTCCACGAGGAGGTTGCCATGGATGTCAAGGTGCTCGGCACGGGTTGTGCCAACTGCAAGAACACGATCGCGCTGATCGAGCAGGTCGCGAAGGCCAAGGGCGTGCCGGTCACGCTGAGCAAGGTCGAGGAACTGCGCGACATCATGGCCTACGGCGTGATGAGCACGCCGGGTGTTGTCATCGATGGCAAGGTCGTGCATGCCGGCGGTGTTCCCAGCCGGGACAAGATCGAGCAATGGCTGGCGGCGTGAGCCTCGACTGAACACCAGCCCGTGGCTGAAGGAACGCCCCTCAAGATGCAGTTCGACGTCGTCTCGGTGCGCCTGAGCGCGCACGCCAGCGAGGCGCGCTGCAAGCAGGCGGCGATCACGCTCGACAGCGGCATAGACGGCAACCCGCAGGCCTTCAACCCGGCCGAGCTGCTGCTCGCAGCGCTGTCGGTTTGCATGACCAAAGGCATCGAGCGGGTAGCGCCGAACATCAAGTTCTCGCTGCGCGGCGTGGAAGTCCATGTGCACGGTGTTCGCCAGGACGTGCCCCCGCGGCTGGAGTCGATCCAATACGAGAGCGTGGTCGATACCGACGAGATCGACCGGCGCCTGGACCTGCTGCACGAGAACGTGCGCAGGTACGGCACGGTCTACAACACGGTGGCATCCGGCACGCAGCTCGCCGGCGTGCTGCGCAGGAAGACTGTCCCCTCATGAGAAATCCAGTGTCCACCTCTTCTTCGCTGGCGGCGGCTGCGGGCCGCCGCAAGCAAGACTCGACCCTCTCGGACGGTCGCTCGCTGTACTCGGCGAGCGGGGTGTCGTCATGAGCGCAGACCACGACCACAGCCACACCCCGGCCGATTTCAATGCGGCCTTCGGCATCGGCATCGGCGTCAACCTGGCCTTCGTCGCGATCGAAGCCTACTACGGCTGGAAGATCGACTCGCTGGCCTTGCTCGCCGACGCCGGCCACAACCTCAGCGACGTGGCCGGCCTGGTGCTTGCCTGGGGCGGCGCGCTGGCCGGGCGGCTGCGCCCCGACATGCGCCACACCTACGGCTGGAAGCGCGCGAGCATCCTGGCGGCCTTCATCAACGCGTTGCTCCTGCTGGTTGCGATGGGATCGCTCGCCTGGGAGGCCGTGCACAGGCTGCGGTCGCCGGCACCTATCGAGGGCGTGACCATCATGGTGGTGGCGGGCATCGGCATCGTGGTCAACACCGCCACCGCGCTGCTGTTCATGCGCGGCGGCAAGGGTGACCTCAACATTCGCGGCGCCTTCCTTCACATGGCGGCCGACGCGCTGGTGTCGGCGGGCGTGGTGGTGGCCGGCGCTCTGGCATTGTGGTTCGGCTGGAACTGGCTCGACCCGGTGACGAGCCTGGTCATCGCCGCGGTCATCGTGATCGGCACCTGGAGCCTGTTCCGCCAGTCGCTGCACCTGCTGTTCGATGGCGTTCCCGAGGATGTCAACCTGCACGCGGTGCAGGCCCTGCTGCAAGGCCTGCCCGGCGTGGTGCAGGTGCACGACCTGCACGTGTGGGCCATGGGCACGAGCCAGACCGCGCTCACGGCACACCTCGTGATGCCGGCAGGCGCCGACGACGGCTTCCTCAAGCGCGCCACTGACGAACTGCACGAGCACTTCGAGATTCGCCACGTGACACTGCAGGTGGTACGGGAGGCGTTCTGCGACGGCTGTTCGCTGCCCTCAATGAACGAGTCGCCGACTCGACGAGGGTCAGTCGCCGTGGGTCACGAGGACCGCGATCACGGCGACGATCAGGGCGATCGCCATCCAAGTCAGCTGATCGGCTGAGCACGCATCTCCTGGAGGAGTCTCCTTTGCCGCGACCTTGGACTGACGCGACGCGATGGACTCGCGCCTGCACTTGCTCGCCCTCAAGGCCTTGGATCCTGACGGCCGCACGCGGAGACGAGCCGAAGAGCCAGTTCTGCCCGCCGGCCGGTGTGGACGACCACGGCGTCGCTGACGTCAACGACAGGCGCCACGCCGACCGCTCGCGATGCTTGCGCACTGGTTGTCTGGTCCGATTCCATCGATGCTGGAAGCGGCCATCGCGCTGGACATCGTCCTTGGCCGATGGCTGGAGGCCGCGGTCATCGACGTCGTGCCCGCCGACGTTCAATTGCTGGACGGCCAGTTGCTCGTCGACGAATCGGTGTTGACGGGCGAATCGCTCACCGCCGAGAAGCGGCCGGGAGCGACTGCGTTTTCGGGGTCGAACATCCACCGCGGCGAGCTGAGCCTGTGCATGGAATGCCGGGCGCGATCGATGTTCCAGGAATGAAGGTCTTCGGTGGTGCCCTCACATGCCGAAGCCCGCTGACGCGTCACCGAGCACGCTGACGAGGTCGGCCGCTGCGGGTCGCACCCGCTTCGATGTCTTGTTCTTGCCGACGGTGCCCATGTTGACGCAGCACACCGGCACTTCGCCGGCGCCCAGACGGCACAACTGACGCAGGCGTGGCGACGACATGGCCTGACCGCTCGTGAGCCCGGCGCCGAAGCCCATGGCGTGCGCCCCGAGCAGGATGTTCTGAACCGCCGCCCCCATCGACACCATCCGTTCCAACGCCGGCGTATCGGGCTCGCACGGCCCGAGCCGGGCCACTGCGACCATCAACAAGGGGGCGCGATGGGCCTTCTCGCGCGCCATCTCGATCTGCTCCTGCGTGGCGCCCGGGTCGCGATCGACGAGTGCCAAGGCGAACACCTCGGCGAGCAAGTGCCGATACCCAGCCGGCACCACGATGAACCGCCACGGCGTGAGCAAACCGTGGTCCGGCGCGGCGGCGGCCAGTGAAAGCAAGGCCTCGAGCTGCTGCTGTGAAGGGCCGGGGTCGAACAGGCGTCGTGGCGATATGTTGCGGCGAGTCTCGATCAAGGCCTGCGCCGAGCGGAAACTGTCGGGCTCCGACGCCCCGCTGTCGGAGGCGTGCTCGATGGGTGCTGCGCGTGACAAGTCCCGCGACGCGTTGGCCGGCCCGGTGATCACGATGGTCGCTCCTCGATGAAACCGTCAGGCAAAGCGCCGTTCCTTGAAGCTGATGTTGCGCTTCCAGTCGTCGACACTGCCCACGCGCCTGATGCTGCCCCAGGTGCCCTTGTAGTACGGCACCACGTTGCGGTCCACCCACGACGTGACCACGTCGCCGTGCACGCCCTTGATGTAGCCGAACAGCATGAAGGTGTGTCCGGGCTTGGCCGACTTGATCGGGTAGGCCATCGCATAGGTGCTGCCGTAGTCGTTCCACACCTCGACCACGTCGCCCGCGCTGACCCCAAGCTGACGTGCGTCTTCCGGATTCATCTCCAGATAGGCCATCGGGTAGCGGTCGCGCACGAAGCTGTTGTACTGGTCGTGGTAGGCCGTTTGCCAGACTTCGTTGGCGCGACCCGCGTTGAGCCAGAACTTGTGCTTGGCCTTCTGGTCGGCCACCGGCTTGGGCAGCCCGTTCCACGGTGCCGCCTTGAACTCGGCGCGCCCGTCCTTCGTGTCGAACTTGTAGTCGGCGTAGACCATCTCGGTGCCGACCAGCGTGTCGCCCTTGACCTCCTTGATGGGCAGCTGCACGCCGTTCGTCCCTGCCTTGCGCAGCAGTGCATACGTGGCGAGGTAGCCGGTGTCGCCGCCCTGGCTGTCGATCGGCGGCACGCCGGGCCGGCCGGCGCGGCGGAATCCGTCGTTGAAGGCGTCTTCCTCGGTCTTCCAGTCGAAGCCCTCGAAGCGCTTGGCCGTCTCGGCCTTGCCGTCCTTGAGGTACATCGCCTTGAGGGTATTGGCGATGTCGGCGGCGATCAGGCAGTCGGGCTTGGCCGAGCCGGGCGGATCCATGAACTTCTCAGACAGGCGCAGGCGACGTTCGCCGTTCATCGAGGTCAGGTTCATCTCACCGGGATGCGCGGCCGGAAGCATGAGGTGCGCTTCCTCGGAGATGACCGTGGGGTACAGGTTCATGGCCGCGACGAACAGGCCGCCCTTGTTCTTGCAGGCGTCGTAGATCACGTCGATCAATTGCTCGGTCGTGGCACCCTTGGCCTTGGCGACCGCCTCGTTGACGATGTTGGCTCGCTTGTGCAGAACCAGCCGATGCTGTTCTGCGTTGAGTGTGGTCTGGAACGGGTTGGTGCCCCACAGCGTGTACATCAGGCCCTTGCCGTTGATGACCTCCTGGTCGATGTAGATCTTCTTGTCGCCGGGGTACGGTGGCCGGGTATAGCCCTCCTGGTGCCCGCCCATGCGGCAGACACCGGTACCGCGCCGGCCGACGTTGTGCGTTGCCAGTGCCAAGCTCACCAGCGAACTCTGAATGACGTAGTTGTCGTTGCCCCAGATGATGCCCTTCTCGTAGGGGTGAAAGGTGCGCGGACGGTGGCCGCTGGCTTTGGGCTTGTAGGCCCATTCCGCGGCCTGTCGGACCTTCGCGACCGGGATACCGGTCGCCTTCGAGCCGTCATCGAGCGACATGCGGTTGACCTTCATCGCGTCGTCGAAGCCACGCGTGTGCTGCGCGATGAAGTCCTTGTCGTGCCAGCCTTGGTCGACGACATACGTGAGCAGCGTGTTGAACAGCGCCGTGTCGCTGCCCGGCTCGATGTCCAGGTGCAGTACGTTGTCCTTGCCCGCAACCTGCTCGCAGATGACGACCGTGGCCGAACGACGCGGATCGACGATCACGATCTTGGCCGCCGACGCTGTCTCGCCAGGGAACCATTTCTTCTTCTTGTCGACCGTACCGCCGTTGAGGTTGGGCACCCAGTGGTTGAGGAAGTAGTTGGTCTGCGTTTCGTAGGAATTGCAGCCGGTGGCCACGATGCAGTCGGCGAGTTGGGCGTCCTCGTAGCTGTTGTTCAACTCGCCCACACCCATCTCGCGCGTGGCGTGGCATTCGGAGTTGTAGGCCGGCCGGTTGTGGATGCGCACCATCGGCGTCTGGATGGCGCTGAACATCAGCTTGCCCGTACCCCAGGTGTTCTCGAAGCCGCCGCCCGCACCGCCGTGATCGAAGCAGTCGAACAGCACGCCGCTCGGGCCGTCGTTGTCGAGGATCTTCTTCGTGAGCCCGGCATACAGCGCCAGCGCCTGGTCCCATCCGGTGTCGAGCCACTGGTCGCCGAGGAAGATGCGCGGGTTCTTCAGCCGCTCGCGCCCGATGCCGTCGTGCGCGTACATGTACGAGGCCATCTTGCCGCCCCGCGTGGACGACAGGCCGCTGTTCACCACGCATTCCTTGTCCGGCACGATCATGATGCTCCAGCGCTTGCCGGCCTTGTCGGTGATCGTGTTGGTCATCGCGCGGGTCATCGTGACCCCGAACGGCGGCACCTGCTTCGTGAAGTCCACGCCCAGCGCGTTCTGGCCGGCCGCGCGGCCGCCTTCACGGTTCGCATCCCATTTGTAGACGTGGTAGCCACAGCCGACGATGCAGAAGTGGCAGGTCATGTTCGTCTTCTGGGCATCCCTGGGCGGCAGGGCGATGCGGTCCTTGATGTTGCTGCTCATGGCGGCCTCCTTAGAGCACGTTGGCCTGGCGGCCGAAGATGAGACCGTCGATGCCCACCGCGGTGATCGAGTCGGACTTGGCGTCGTAGTCGAGCATCACGCGGGGCAGATCCTCGGTCGCCTGGCCGCAGACCATCTGACCGCTGTTCTCGGGGTCGAAGATCGAGAAGTGGCAGGGGCACTTGAAGGTCTTGGTGCCGCCGTCGTACTGCACGGGGCAGCCCATGTGCGTGCACATCGTGCTGTAGGCCACGATGTCCTGGTTCGGACCCACCCCACCGGTCACCGGCGAGCCCATGCGGATCGCCGCACAGGGCGAACTCGCATCGGGATACTGAAAGGTGACCGCCTGATTCACCGGCATCTTGCTGGCCTTGCCGACGCCATGCTTTGGATAGTTCAGCGTGGTCGTCGTGGAGTTCGCAGGCTCCACGGCCTGAACGCTGGTGGGCAGCATCGCGGCGCCCGTGGCGCCGACCGCGGCGGCGACCCCGCCGCTTGACTTGAGAAAGATGCGGCGGCTGAGCTTGAGCTCTTCCATGGTGTCTCCGTTTGTGATGGTTCGAGAAAACGCCTTGTCGTAGCGCAAGCGATGTGCCAGGGCCGTGGCCTGATAAGAATCAAGCACTTGGCAGCGATCGCATCCTGGTTGGTCCGGATTTCGAAACGAACCGCAAGAGGTTAAGTTACGACAACGTAACGTCGAACGGAGGCACCTTGAAGCGCCAATTGTTCTTGCGCGCGGCGGGTGCGGCTTGCATGGCACCCTGGATGCGGCCCGCCTCGGCGCAGGCCGAACGGCTGCGGATCGGCCTGACCGCGGTGATCCTGGCCGACCAGGCTGCCTTTCTCGCGCGCTGGGCCGACTACCTCTCGGTGCGCCTGAAGACGCATGTGTCGTTCGTGACCCGCGACGACTACCAGCCCCTGCACGACTTGCTGTCCGGCGGACAGATCGACGCCTTGTGGACCTGTGGCTATCCCTACGTGCGGTTTCAGGCCCAGCTGAGGCTGCTGGCCGTGCCGCTGTATCAAGGGCAGCCGACCTATCAGTCCTATCTGATTCGTCCGTCGCAAGACCGCTCGGTCAAGGGTTGGTCCGACCTGCGCGGCAAGGTCTTCGCATACTCCGACCCGCTGTCGAACTCCGGCTGGCTGGTGGCGCAGGGACAACTCGCGGCGGTCGGCATCGGTCCGCGCGACTTCAGGCGAACGTTCTTCGCCCATGGCCATCGCAACGTCGCCGAGGCCGTGGCCGCGCGCCTGGCCAACGCCGGGTCGATCGACGGCTATGTCTGGGAGACGATGCGCCTGCACGGCATGGCCGCGGCGGGCCAGACCGAAGTGATCTGGAAGTCGCAGCACCACGGGTTTCCGCCGCTGGTGGCGCCGCTCGGCGTGGGGCACCTGAAGACCGATGAGTTGCAGGCGACGTTGCTGGCCATGAACCGCGACGATGCGGGCCGCGAACTGCTGAAGGACCTCAACCTCGACGGCTTCGTGGCGGGGACCCCGAGCATCTTCGACTCGATCCGCAAGCTCGCGTTGAGCGTGCCTGGCTCCGGGGTGGTGGCCTGATGCTGGAGCGACTGCCCTACCGCGTGCAGATACCGCTCGGGCTGTCGGTGGCGGTGGTGATTGCGGCACTGCTGGTCACCGCCGTGAATGCACGCATTTCGGCGCGTGCGGCGCGCCTGGATACGCTGGCCACGGTGGACCGTGCGATCGTGCTGCTCGGCGCGCAGGCGCGGCCGCTGCTGGCCGCCGACGACACATGGCGCGTCTTCGCGTTGCTGCGCAACACGACCGCCTTGCTGCCGGGCGCCAAAGCCGGGCGCGCCCGCGCGGCCGTCTTGGACGCCGACGGACGTGTCTTCGCCGGTTCCGAGCCAGCACGCCTGGAGACGGGGCGAGCGCTGCTGGGTCAAACGCTGGGCGGACGGCGGCTGCCGACGGCCGCGTCGGTTGGCCGTCGCTCACAGCTCACTGCCCCCGACGCCGCCGTGACCCTGATCGACCCGATCCTCAGCGAGGACGGGCAGGTCCAAGGCTTCGTCTACGTCGAGGTCGACGCGGCGGTGTTCGCGCCTGACTGGGCTGCGCTGAGCCGTCCGGCGCTGATCGGCGTGCTCCTCGCGGTGACGGTGCTGGTGCCTGCCGGATGGTGGATCGGCAGGCGAATGACGCGGCCGGTGGCCAGCGTGGCGCAGTTCATCGAGCGCATCGGCCGAGAAGACCCTGCCGTGCTGCATGCCGAGCTTCCGCGCACCGCCGATCCCGAGCTCCGACGCATCAGCGGTGCGGTCGATCGCCTGATCGGCGAGATGCAGGTGAGGCAGCAGGCCGAGCAGCGTGCCCTGTCGTCCGAGCGCATGGCGGCGGTGGGTCGCCTGACCGCCGCGGTCGCGCACGAGATCAACAACCCGCTGGGCGGGCTGCTCACCGCGACGCAGACCTTGCGCCTGCACGGCGGCAACGAATCAGCGCGGCTGCAGACCCTGAGCCTGCTCGAGCGCGGCTTGCAGCAGATCCGCACGACCGTCGCCGCGCTGGTGCCACAGGCCCGCGTCGAGGATCGCCCGCTGGAGGCGAACGATCTTGCCGACGTCGTGACCCTGGTGCTCCCGGTCGCCGCGCGCCTGCGCGTGGACCTGCGTTCGAATGCCGATGTCACGGTGCCGCTGCACGTGCCGTCGGCAGTGCTGCGCCAGGTCATGCTCAATCTGTTGGTCAATGCGGTGAAGGCAGCGGGCGATCAAGGATGGGTCAACGCCTGCCTGGTGGCCGACGCAGCGACCGTTTGCTTCTGCATCGGCAACAGCGGCGAGCGGCTCGATGCCGAGGGACTCGAGCAACGGGTCATGGCCGAGAGCGGCAACGACCCGCGCGGATTCGGCCTGTGGGTGTGCCGCGAGATCGCGACGCAATTCGGCGGGGGCTTCACGGTGATGGCGTCGGCCAAGGCGGCCACGCAGCTGAAGTTCTGGATTCCAAACCGGGAGAGACATGAGATCCCTGCTCTTGATTGAGGACGACCCGATCATGGGTGAATCGCTGATGCAGCGGTTCCAGCTCGAAGGCTACGACGTGGCATGGGTGCGCCGCCTTGCAGAGGCCCAGGTGCAGCGCGAGCCGGCCTGGGACGCGACGATCTGCGACGTGCGCCTTCCCGATGGCCTGGCCACCGAGTGGTTCGCTCAGCTGCCCGGCGCAGTGCGCGAGGTGCCGTGGTTCTTTCTCACGGGCTATGGCAGCGTCAACGACGCGGTGGCAGCGATCCGCGCGGGTGCGCGCGATTACTTGACGAAGCCCTTCGACATCGAGCGCCTGGTGGCGCTGGTGGATGCGTCGGTGGCGGCGGAAGACCGGCCGGGTGATGACGTCGTGCTCGGTGTCTCGCCGGCGATGCGCCGTGTCGAGGCCATGGTGCGCAAGGTGGCGCGCCAACGGGTGTCGGTGCTGCTCACCGGCGAGTCCGGTGTCGGCAAGGAGGTCGCCGCCCAGCTCATCCACCGCCTGGACCCGCGCAGCGCGCAGGGCGAGTTCATCGCCGTGAACTGCGCGGCGGTGCCCGAGACCATGCTGGAGGCCGAGTTCTTCGGCTATGAGAAAGGCGCGTTCTCGGGGGCGCAACGGCCGCATCGCGGCTTCATGGAGCGCGCTCACGCAGGCACGCTGTTCCTCGACGAGGTGGGCGAGTTGCCGGCGAGCATGCAGGCCAAGTTGCTGCGCGCGCTGCAGGAGCGCTGCTTCTTCCGGCTCGGGGCGGAGAAGACGACGCAGAGTGACTTCCGCGTCATCGCAGCGACCAATCGTGACCTCTACACGGACATGTCTCGGGGGCTCTTCCGCGAAGACCTGTTCTATCGCCTGGCGGTGATTCGCATCGCATTGCCACCGTTGCGTGAGCGCCCGGAGGATATCCGCTGGCTGACCCAGCACATGCTCGAGCAGATCGCCGCCGAACAGGGTCGGCCTCTGGCAATGTCGGATGCGTTCGTGCGCGACCTGATGGGGCGGCCCTGGAAGGGCAACGCCCGCGAACTGCGCTCGCATCTCGAGCAGGCCATCGTGATGAGCGAGGCCGGCGTCCTGGATGCCGATGCGCCGACGGCGCATGGCGCAACGCATCAGGAAGATGAGGTCGGCGATCGGCCTTTTGCACCCTTGCAGGCGATGGTCGAGGAAGCCGAACGGACCCACATTCGCCGTGCGCTCGACCGCTCGGGCAAGAGCGTCTCCCAGACGGCGCAGCTCCTGGGAATCAGTCGCAAGACGCTCTGGGAGAAGATGAGGAAGTTGGGGATCTCGGCCTGAGGTGCGGGCGACCCACCTGGCCTCGAAGAGCTGCGTTCGCGGGTCGTGAACGGTGGCGTCGGTCGCGAGTGCCCGTCTCAGGCTGCCATCGCACATCAACGAGCGCCGGAAACCTGCATCGTCCACTCGTGAGACCACATCGAGGATCAGAAGCTGCGCGTCATCGAATAGCACAACCGCAAGCGAAACGGGCTATTGTTGGTCCAGCTCCGGCCTCGCAGGGGCTTGGCCACCGGGGCAGTTCAACGTGCTTGCCGATGCCCGGCCTCCGGGCAGTTGGTGATTCGGGAACTCAATGATCCAGGGATGGCAGCGGGCCATTTTGCGCGCGATCGAGGGTTGCCCGGGAAATGCGCTACACGAGGACACTTTGGAAATTTTCGTCTGGAATCAGGATTTGGTCACTCACCTTCCAGAGGTCGATCGGCAACACCGCTCGCTCGTTGATTTGTTCAACGAATTGCATGGACGAATGTTCGACAGCGGGGCGGTCGAATGGACCGCGGTGGGCTGCGTGATCGAGAGGCTGCTCGAATACGCCGAGCTCCACTTCGCGGACGAGGAGGCGTTGATGCACAGTGTCGGAGTCGATCGGCGACACGTCGAGCCGCACGAGCGAGAACACAGACAATTCATCCAGCAGGTGCGCAGCATGTGGGAGATGCGCGCAAGTCTGCGGCAGCCCAACGAGTCCATCATGGCTTTCCTGACCTCGTGGCTCAGCTTGCACATCCTCGGGGTTGACCAAGCCATGGCTCGGCAAGCCAAGCTGATCGGCAGTGGAGGCGGCAGCGAAGAAGCCTTTGAGTTGGAAGAACAGGCCGACGACAAGGGGACACGTGCTCTGCTGAAGACCGTGGGAAAACTCTACGGCGTCCTCGCCCAGCAGAACAGTGAATTGCTGCTGGCCAAACAACGCGTGGAGCAGCGTGTCGCTCGGCGAACCGCCCAGCTCGCGTTGGTCAACAACGAGCTGCGTTTGGCCAACGAGCGGCTTGAGGCATTCTCCCGTACCGATGGGCTGCTGCAGATACCGAACCGGAGCTGCTTCGATGCGCGCATGAAGATTGAGGCAGCAAGCGCATGTCGTCACCGGAGGTCACTGGCCATCCTGATGCTCGATGTCGATTGCTTCAAGCAATACAACGACACGTACGGACACCTCGCGGGCGATGCGTGCCTTCAGGCCATTGCACGGGCTGTCCAAAGATCCCTGGGCCGCGAGACCGACTTTCTTGGGCGATATGGTGGCGAGGAGCTGATCGTGATGCTGCCTGAGACCGACAACGACGGTGCGTGGCATGTCGCCGAGCGTATGCTCCAGTCGGTACGACGGCTCGCTCTGCCGCACGCGACGTCCTTCGCCTCACCGATCGTGACTCTCAGCATCGGCGTGTGCAGCGAGATCCCGACATCGCTCGAAAGCGCAGCGCAGCTCATCGCGAACGCAGATGCAGCGCTATACACGGCAAAGCGCGGTGGACGCAATCGTGCTGTTTTGTCCACCAAGGCGGGCACCGAAGAAGAATGCGGTCCAATTGCAACGAACAGCTGCAGTGCCAACGAGATGGCAAGCCTTGATTCTGACGATTCGCGAGTTCAAATGGTGTCTTTCGGAGGTTTGCGTTAAGGCGCCGCGGGCATCAACGATTTGCTTGCAGCCTCCGATGGCCGATGCGGTCGTCGCTTCATCGGCTTGAGGCTGCATCAGCCCCACAGATCTACGGGACGCACCACAACGACACCTGCGCCCCCGTCTTCGGCTCTGCGCAGCACGGCGGCATCGATTTCGCGCCGATGCGCCTCGTAGGCTCTCAACAACGAATACCGTCCTTCGATGGCCCCGAAGCGCTGGCCGATTGCGTAGCTCGGAACATCCACACGCACTTGACGACCTCCCCGTACGACGCGGAATTCGATGGTCGAGAACTCGCTCAGGAGTGGATGGAGGTCCCTGGCGATCATCGTGCGCGCCGCACTGGCAGATGGTGCAACGTACTCGATTGGATCCGCATGGCGTTGCAAACGATGTGCCGTACTGCTTTTCGGCGGGCGTTTCTCGTTGAGCATCAAATCACCTGACCACGACTTTCAGGCTTCGTTCCGCAAGATCCAGAAGGGCTCGATCGACCGCTCGTCGTGGCAGAGACAATGCCGCGGCAATCTGCGGGGTATTGGGTCGGGCCTGGGCGCCTGCCGCGCGTGTGGCCTTCAAATAGTCATGGACCGCTCGAGTGATGTGCTTCTGACGCGACAATGGCGCGCTGCTTGTCGCTCCGTGTCCTGGAGCGAAGGCCTCCCATCGCTGGCGGGCCAGGGGGCTGCGAAGAGTATCAGGCTGCGCCTCGACCATGACGGCCCTGCCTGATTCGCTCGTCGACGTGCGCATTGGATGAGATGCCATGTCAATTCCCTGCTCGAAGCCTATTCTTTGCGAAGCTGTACGCGAGACGATTGACCTCGCACAAGGCGGATTGCGCTGATCCAGCGTATGGCGAAAATGCGTGCGATGCGTCACGCCGCGCGCGCTCGTGATGTCTACAGTTATCCCTCGCTGATGATCCGTTCTACGAGCCCGCATAGGTCTTCGAAGGTATTTTCCTTCTCGAAAAGTGCTCGCACGCCCACGCGCTGTGCCGCCTCGCGCAGTCCGTCTGAAATGTGGCCCGAGCTGATCACGACCGGCAAGTTGGGCGCCGCGCGGGCGAGTTCCGTCGCGAGGTCGATCCCGCTGCAGTTGGGCATGTTGTAGTCCGACACGACGACGTCGCATGCATGCGGCCGCTCTTTCAAGGACTCCAGGGCGATACGCGCGTCGCGAAAGCAAGTGACCTGGAATCCGCTGCGCGCGAGAAGCCGTTCGGCCATGAGCAACATGACTTCATCGTCATCGATGTAGAACACGCGATGCCCCAAACCGCTGCATGAAGCCCGCGTGTCGACACTGCGTGGCGTGGCCTGTGGCGACGGCGACGCCTCCGGAAAGTAGAGGTGAAAAGTCGTCCCTCCGCCTGGTGCGCTGTTCACGGATATTGCCCCACGGTGGGCAACCACGATGCCGTGAACGACCGACAAGCCCAGTCCGGTGCCTTCACCGCGCGGTTTGGTCGTGAAGAACGGCTCGAAGATGCGAGATTGAGTTGCCTCGTCCATGCCGCATCCGTCGTCACGGACCCAGATGTAGGCATGCAAGCCAGGTCCGAGATCGCCAAGGCGAATGGCGCCGGACGTGTCCAACGTGACCCGCGCCAGTCCGACTTCGACGCGCCCTGTGCCGCCACGCAATGCATGCCATGCGTTCGTGCACAGATTCATCATCACTTGATGGATTTGTGTCGCATCGGCCTCGATGTTGAGCGGAGCTTCCGGAAGCTGAAGCTCCAGTGACACGAAGGACGGCAGCGTCGCACGCAACAATCCCACCGTCTCTTGAATGATCGGCGCCAATGGCTGGTTCAGTAGCTGTTGAGGCTGCCTGCGGGTGAAGGCCAGGATCTGGCGCACGACTGCTCGAGCACGAGTTGCCGCAAGTTCTATCTGGTCCAGGCTCTGCAACGCGGGATGGCCCGCAGCGAGATCCAGACGCGCCAGTCCGGCGTTTCCGAGGATCGAGGCGATGATGTTGTTGAAGTCATGCGCGATTCCGCCTGCGAGCGTTCCGATCGCTTCCATCTTTTGCGCCTCCTGAAGCTGAGCCCGGAGCACTTGACGCTCGGCCACTGCCTGCCTGAGCGCGGAGACATCACGAAGAATCACCGTGAAGAGTTGGCGGCGGTCGACCTCGACATGCGAGATCGACGCCTCCACAGGAAACTCGGTACCGTCAGCACGCAGTGCCGTGATTTCCCCGCGGCGACTGCCCATCGCTCGGGTGCTTGTCGCGCTCTTGCCGAAGCGAGCCATCCACCGCGGATGATCTGCCCGATAACGGGCGGGAAGGAATCGAGCCAGCGATTGGCCGTGAGCATCGCCGCGAGCGCACCCGAACATGGTCGCCGCGGCGTCGTTGAACAGCACGATCTTGCCCTGATCGTCGACCGTGAGGATAGCGTCCATGGCCGAATCGACGATGCTGGCAAGTCGCGCCTCGCTTTGCCTGAGGGCGTCAGTGGCCAGGCTGTCACTGGACACGGTGCGAACGATCTTGCAGGTGCCCACGAAACGCTGTTCGTCGTCGCATAGCGGGCACAGCGTCATGGATACGGCGATGGGGCGTCCGTCCTTGTGCAACCGCACCGTTTCGAAGTTCTCGATCCGCTCGCCTCGCCGCAGGCGTGCAAGGATGGCGGCTGCCTCACTGGCGCGGTTCGCAGGTGTGAGCACGGTTGCCGGTGCCCCTATCGCTTCCTCGGACGTGTAACCGAAAATGCGCTCTGCGATCCGATTCCAGCTGGCGATGATGCCCTCGGCCGTCTTGCACACGATCGCATCTCTCGAAGAGTCGACGATCGCAGCCAGAATGACGTGCGCGTCGATGACTGCGGGTGCGTGCGGCGAGTCATCGTTCATGTTGGAAATCCCTACAGGCATGAGCGAGCCGCATGCGTCAAACGCAATGTCGACTCCTTCGGCGCCAGTCTAACGAGCGTTAAAGACCCATCGTTTCGGGCATGGGGAGTCAGCGCGCGTTGGATTGATCTTGGTCAAGAATTTCCCCATGCGAGACATCGCAGGTGCATGCAGCTGCAACCTTCCATCGATCTATCATTTCTTCGAGAGCAAGCAGCAGCTCCATGGTTTGTGCCTCGCGTCGACCATGGACAGCGCCGGGCACGAACTGGCCACATCCTTGAGTCGGTATGCGAGGCCCCGTCAGAAGATCGCGGCGTTTGTGAGCACGCTTTGCACGCTGCTGATGCGCGATGACGAGCTTCTTGCGTCCATCCAGCACGCCTGCCAGCGCCGGTTGCCTTGGCTTGACGACGCTGCCATCAGGCCTGCGATGAACGATTTCAACGCCCTCGTCGGATGCATCGCCACGCCGCATGCTGGCGAAGCACCTCTCGCACCGGGAGCGACCGTGGTCGCGTTCATCGTCGGGCTGGCCGTGATGCTGCGGGCAGTCAAGGTCGGCCGTGGTGGTCGCCTGCCGAAAGGCACGAAGGCCAGGATGATCAGGAGTGCATGGAGGTTCGCCGGCGTCGGCGGATGATCGGCGTCGAAGTCTCGGTCGGGTCCATCGGGCAGCGCCGATCGGGCGCCCGTACTGCCCGTCTCGCGGTCGCGCCTGCCGGCTTCAACAGGGCCGCAATTGCGTGGCTTGAGACGCCGATGTCGCGACCCCAGGCGGACGCCATTGCAGCTGCACCTGAGTTCCGTAGCTGCGGTATTTGTCGTTGAGTACGCGGATGCGCTGCAGCAGGTCGGGCGCGTCCGTGATGTTCGTCCGATGACGTTCCAGGGTATGTGTCGCCAAATCGAGCAGTTTGGCATTGAGCGTCGGCTCCGCGCGTGCCAGCAGGGCGAGGACGGCTTCGCGCGGCTGGCCGCCGACGGTGTGGGACACCGCCGCCTCGGCCTCGTCGCACACGCTCTGGTACGTTGCGCGGATGACCGCTTCGAACTCCGGGCGCCCCAAGGCGGCGCGGCACAGCAGTTCGCAGGTCGTGTGGGAGACTGCGAACCGCGCAGCAAGAACTTTCAGCCTGTCGTCGAGCTCCTCCAGGTTCACTTCCCGCGCAACCAGGCGCGACAGCACCGCAAGGAGGTTGCATGCGGCCTCGAAATCGAAGTCAGGCTCATGCAATTCACGCAACGCCTGTTGCGTCGCCGAGACCGCTTCCGCGACCCGGCGCAATTGAAGCATCCTGAACACGGCGAGGACAGATTCGAATCGTCGCAGACGCGGGCTCTCAGGCTGCTTCTCGCGCGCGGCCGACAGCGCGTTCAGCGAATGCACCAATCCCCGGCCGTCGCCATCGTCGAACTGCAAGGTACCGAGCAGCACCAGGCCTTGCAGATCAAATACCTTGGAGTTCAAACCGAGGCCTGATGCGCGCTGAAGCGCCTCCGCTGCCTCCTTGCAATCACCGTGGTAGAAGGCCACCGTCCCGAGCTTGAGCAGGCGCGACACGCACCCGGGGGCGATGTCCCGTCCGCGCCGCAACGCGTCGAGCGCTTGTTCGGGTTCTCCCTGGTCCAACAGCATGCGCGCCAGGACGTCATAGGCGTCTGCGTAGCCGGCGTGGTCATTGAGCAGGCTCTCCAGCGTGCGCCGCGCGTGCATCACGCCTCCCGCGTGATACTCCGACCGCGCTACACCCAAGCGAGCCCAGGGCAAGGCCCGCGTGGTCAGGATCATTTCGAACAGTGCCTGCGCTCGCCGTGGGTGCCCAAGGCGCAGCCACAACTCCGCACCGATGCGTGCCGCGTTCAACCAGTGCCTGTCGCGCCTGCTGCAGTATTGCTGGCACAGCTCGGCCGCCTGCCGGAATTCACCGCCCTCCACGCAATCGATGATCGGCTTCAATGCGTCCTTGCGCTCGAACGCCTGAATCACGCGTTCGCGAAGCGCCTGCTCGGTATGCGGCTTGATGAGGTAGGCGTCGAGCGCGGCTTCCGCGGCCTCGGCGACGTTCACGTACGCCGCTTCGCTCGAGATCATGATGACGATCGTCGACAACGGCAGCAAGCTGGCAAGACGCAAGTCGTCCAGCAGGTCCTGCCCCGTCATCGCCTGGTCCGGAAATTGATACTCGCACACCACGATATCGAAGCGGCGGTATTCGAGCATGCGCCGCGCGTCCTGGACCCTCGACGACTGGACGATGGTGCCGACTCCGAAGTCGCGCAACATCGCCACGAGCGCCGTGCGAGAGGCTGGACTTGCATCGATCACCAATGCATCGCAACTCGCCAGCCTCTCGTAGATGTGGATCGTTGCATTGGCGCTCGATCGCGCCGCAGGCATGTGCAGCGCGAACGCCGTCACGCGCCGCCCTCATTGGCGCAGGCGCCAGTCGTACGGCCATTCCTCGCGCGAGTGTGCGCCTCGGCCGCGTGGACCTGCCTGCGAAGCGCACGCGTGCGAACGATGAGGTAGCCGACACAGCGCTGCGCCTGGAGCAAGGGCGCGACGGTGCAGCGAACCCAGTACACCTGTCCGTTCTTGCGCCGGCTCTTGATCAACGTCGTTGAGGTGGCGCTCGCGACCAGCGCGCCCCAGCGAGAGCAGCGCGCTTCCGGAGGCGACTCCGGATCGTCGAATTCATCGTGGCGCCGCCCCAGAAGTTCTTCAACGGGGTATCCGCTCGCCGCGGCGAACGCACTGTTGCAGCCAGTGATTCGCCCGTCGAGGTCAGTCCTCGAGACGAGTACGTCGTCCTTGGCAATGACGTATTCCTGCCTGCTGATACATTCGTCCTGACTCACCGCTGACCTCCGGGCGCATGTCATGCAACGCCTGACGGAGTCGCGCTGCGGGCACCAGCATGAAGCGATGTCTGCATGCCGCCTTGATCCGCATCAAATGCAGGGGTTCCCAACAGCTCGAGCTTCCTCGATCCGTGCAGGTATGCACGCGTGCCCGCTCACGCCGAGTGTCATGAGATCCACGATGATCAGGTCGGGATGCGTCTCTTGCGCGGTGAGGATCGCCTGGACGCCGTCGTGCTCGCGCAGCACGTTGCAGCCGGACTGCTCAAGCTTGGATGCCGCCAACTCGATCGCGGGCGGATCGTCGTCGATTACTGCAGCCGTACCGTGTCGACGGGGCGATTCACTTCGGCGACATTGGTCGCCTCGACAGCGTTGCGCCGAGGGATCCAGATGGCAAACACTGAGCCGCGGCCCGGCGCGCTCGCCACGCCCACCGTGCCGCCGTGCAGAGCCGCCAGCCGGCTGACGAGCAACAAGCCGAGGCCCGTCCCGGGCGCAGACTCCGAAGGGACATTGCGGGTCTGGTGAAACGCCTCGAACAGCTGCGGGAGTTCGTCCGTCTGGATCCCGGGACCGCTGTCGCGAACTTGGATCTCGAGCAATTCCTCCTCGTCGCCCGGCGGCAGCGAGAAGCCGATGATCGCGTTCTACGGCGTACGCAGCTCATGGGCCATGTGGGCAAGGAACTCTGACTTGAAGCGGTCCACGGACGCCAGCCTGTCGAGCGCAGCGACGAGGCTCAGGCACCACACACTGGACACCACGAAGATCATGGTCGGCGTGTAGTGGTGGTCCCGCATGATGGGCGGAAGCGCCGATGCGCCCGCGGTCGACAGGAAGGTGAAAGCGAGCGCAAGCGCCACTGCGGCGAGCACGCAGCCCACGACCCAACCGGCCGGGCGCCGGGGCGTGGCGCGGGGTATGGACTTCAGGGCCGTGTATGCGATCACTGCAATTGGGAAACCGGCATGCCAGAACATGTAGATCCACGCTGTGCTCTGGGTGCTGGCGCCCAGCAGGCCACCCGACGAAAACAGGCCAGGAAAGGTCAGCAAGTGGCACGCCGCCATCACCGCCGTGAACACATAGGCACCCGCAAGCACCAGCACGGCCGTTGAGCGCACGATGGCAAACTGGCCGAACAGCAGCGCGGTGACGAGGTCGCTGACGATCAGCGCGGACTGGTACGCCGGAATGAAGCCGAGCACCGGGGTCAGCGGCCGTGCCGCGAACGGTGCAGTGCAACGAACACCAGCACGGACGCGACGACCACTGCCCGCGCCATGCGTTCCTGGCCGGGATCGGCGGGAAGCGTCGACAAGAACGCCGGGGCGTTCGAGACCCCTCGGTCATGGTGTCTCCTCGGCCGCCGTTTGTCTCGGCCGGCAGCCATGTGTCAGAGCACGAAGCTCTCGCACGGTCACATGGCGCCGCAGTGTGCCCGTTTCTGCGCGTCTGTGCACATCGGGGAAGTTCGCGCATCGGATCCTCAGCTCGTCATCTTGCGAAGCGCCTTCGATATTCAACGAGGCTCACGCCAAGGCGACGACCATCCTCGAGGTTCGCAAGCACATGGTCCTGCACCTCCCGCACACCGGAACGCTCAGACGTCTGCGCCGCCAGGTGCGCACTGAACTGGCTCTGCCCGCCGGGGCGCTTCAGGAACATCACCAGCTCGCGCGCCACGCGCAACGCGAGTTCGCGCCCGTGATCTTCTTCCACCATGGCGAGTGCGAGGTCCATGCCGGCGGTCGCCACCGTGCTGTTGGGCGCGCTGAGCTTGGCACCGGCGGTCCTCACGGTGCGAACCGTGCAGATCGCGCTCAACGGAAAGCTGTTCACATGAGCCACTCGCCGGTGGCCTCGACTCGCCCGACAGGGTCGACAGGGTCGACGCATGTGAGCGACCAACAATCGGAGTTGAACCTTGTGCGACCTGATGGGCGGTGTGCTCGATCTTCTGTCACTCCATCAGCCCGCCTTCAGCTTCTCCTCGGCATAAAGCGAAAGCTCGATCATCCGCTCGAGCAACTGCTCGGCCTGCACGCCGGCGAAGTTCTTCAGAACGAGCTCCTTGACGTAAAGGCGAACCAGGTAGCGAAGCTGCAGCGCGCGGTTCCTGGTCGCGAAGACGAAATCACGGTGGCCGTTGTTGACCACGATGAGGTTGCGTTCCGTGTCGAACCTGGATCGCCACAATGCACCTGCCGCCCGTTCGAAGGTGTAGCCGGGCAAGCCGCGCGAATTGACAACGGTCGGGCTCAAGGCCGACTCCAGGCTGTCCGTCACCGTGATCAGCGCTTCGGCGCTGCAAGTCACTTCGCGCTGCGTCACGGTGACGCGCAAGCGCGCGAGACCCGGCGTGGCCGTCGCGGCGAACTCGACTTCCTGGTCGGCCGTGGCACTGATCGATCCGTCGCCCTCCACAATCTGCCAGGCAAACGATAGATCCTCTGTCACGCGTCGACGCGATCGATCGCGCGGCAGCGCCCTGAAGCGGCGCCGTTCGCTGACGGGGATGGTGCTCGCTGCCGGCGAGATGACGACGCTGAACAGCGGGCCGGCATAGTCGAAAAACTGCCGTTGCGCGTGATCAGCGAATTCGGGCTCGCCGACGCCCAGCTCCGCACCATCGCCGGGCGATTGCGCGCTGCCCGCACCCGGTTTGCTCGAGCCGCCGCCTTCGCCGTTGACTCTCGCCTGGATGTCGAACCAGTCGTATTCCTCGGGCGGCAGGGCCAGCAGCGCTTCCCGGAACGCGCGCTGAATGGCACGCAGCGACTGCTGGCTGGCCTGCTCCTCCTCGGCTCGCTGCTGGGCCTCGATCAGCCCGTTCACGTTGGCTTCGAGCAGCTTCAGCACTTCGAGCAGCGCGGCGTAGCGCTCGTCGTGGATGACCCCGCTGCGCGTGCCGGGCGTCAGGTTGAGGAAGGGGGCATCGATCAGTCCTTGCAGATAGCGCGAGGACCACGGCGCGCCTTCGAGTCCGGGCAGGGTCGTGAGGTCCTCGATCACTCGGGTGCCCGAGCGCGTGAGCGCGACCCGGCAGCGCTCATCGGGCTGCGCCAGGTACAGCTCGGCGTACGCCTCGCCGAAGGGCGTGCGCAGGGCGGGCAGCTGGTGCAGCAGTCTGCCCTCGTAGGCCCGCGGCTCGACCTCGTACTGCTTGCGCGCGAGATGGTCGATGACCCTGACCCGCACCTTCGCGCTGCGCAGCCGATCTCGCAACTCGGAGGCCAGGAACCACTGGATCTTCTCGCCGCTGAGGCTACGAATGCCCTCCAGCAGCGGGCTGATGCGCAGCTCGGTGCCGCCTTCACCGAACAGCACGCGCCGCGGGGTGACGGTGTAGCGGGAGTCGCCCTTGCTCATCGTCATCTGGTAGGTACGCTGGTCGGCACCCGCCGACGCCATGGTGAGGGTGTCGCCAACGGTCCAGAAGCTCAGCAGCCCGATCCCGAACTCGCCCTGCAAACCCGTGCCCAGGCCGTCAGCCTTCAGGCGCCGCTTGATCGAGTCGCAGATGTGCGTGGCAACGTACCTGAAATTCGGCAGGCCCTGCTCGTCGCGCGGCACGCCGTCGCCATCGTCCTTGATGGACAGGTAGTGCTCGCCATGCTCGCGGCCGCGCGTGATGGTGATGGTCGTGGCGTGAGCGTCGATGCTGTTCTCGACGAACTCGGCAATGGCCTTGAGGGGGTTGCTCTGCGACAGGGCAATGATGCGGATCGCATTCCAGTCGTCGCCAATCTTGAGCTTGCCTGCATCGCTCGTCTTGTCCTTTCGAGACTTCGCCTTCGGGTGCGATGAGCGGCTCGTCCGCGCGCGCTCCTGCCCCTTGCCCGAGGCAGCGCCCTCCCCTCCTGATGTCGAATCGGCGTTCATTTCGTGGTCCGGTTGCGGGAATTCCTGTTTCGTGATCGCTCTCGTTCACGCGAAGCGATCCTCTTGCTCAAACGCTGCCGAGGTGACCTGTACTTGCGTACGCTGCTGAGGGTCGGCAGGGCTCAAAGAAGATCGGCGACTACCTCGCCATGATCCCGTGCGTGCAAGGCAGCGACGACCATCCCACGTAAAGGGATAGTTTCAAGTATGCACTCGTGACGATGTCGAACGTCGGCGCATCGAGCCAGGTGCCGGGTGTGCGGCAGGTGTTGCGTCAGGTGCCGGCCAGTAACACGTCCTAGTCGCCGAGCAACTCGCCCACGGCCTTGAAGTCGTCGACGCGGTCGCAGACTGCCTTGACGGCCATCAGCAGCGGGGCACCCATCAGGAGGCCCCAAAGTCCCCACAGCCAGCCCCAGGCCAGAACGCCGACAAAGATCACGACCGGGTTCATGCGGCTGGTGCGGCCGGTCAGCCAAGGCGTCACCAGGCTGCCGAAGACGGTGTGAATGGTCAATGAAGCGCCGCCGATCAGCACTGCGATTCCGGGGCTGCCGAACTGAAGAAATGCCACCAGCGCCGCGCCGGCGCTGATCGCCACCGAGCCGATGTATGGCGCCAGGTTGAGTACCGCCGCAGCCACAGCCCAGACCGCGGCGTGCGCCAGGCCGAAACACGCGAACGCGATGCCGGTCGTTGCGCCGACGACCAGGCTGGTGAATATCTGGACCCGAAGATAGCGCTGGATCTGGTGCGTGATGTCGTCCAGCACCTGAATCGTGATCCGCTTCTGCGTGAATGTCGGGCCGGCGATCTTGACCATCTTGCGGCGAAAGCTGTCGCCGGAGGCGAGCAGGAAGTACGTGATGAAGCAGACGACCAGTCCCTGGCCGACAAAGCCCACCAGGCCAAGCGTTCCGCTCCACAGATAGTCCTGGATGTCGAAGTGCGCACGCTCGATCTGCACGCGCGTCACGCCGCGCTTCGCGGGGGTGGCCACCGAGCCGTGCTCGGTCGCGGCCTCTTCGAGCTTGGCGGCGGCGCGCTGCACGGTCTCGATTGGCCCCTCGGGTGCGCCGCGTGCCGTCCGCAGCGACTCACGCAGTTTCTGCGCCGCATCGGGAAGGGAGGCGATCAGTGCCGCCGCGTCTGCGCTGAGCGACACCGCCAACGACCCGAGCCCGCCGAGCGCGGCGCCGAGCAGCAGCGCTGCGCCGATCGCGCGCGGCACGCGCCAGCGCTGCAGGCGATCGACAAGCGGTGCAAGCGCATAGCTCAGCATCAGCCCGAGGGCGATGGGAATGAAGACCTCGCGCGCCCAGTGCAGCGCGAAGATGCTGGCCAGCAGTGCGGTCAGTGCCAGCGCGACGCTGCGCACATCGACGGGCATGTGCAAGAGCATGGGCTCGCGCGCGCCCGGCGGCATGGCGATGACAGACGCGGGCTCGGCCCTGGGCTCGACCGTGGCTTCGGACGCGGGGGACGGGACGTTGGGCAAGACAGTCTCACAAAGGCGCGCGGGCGCTCGAAACGTGCGTCGTCAGGACCGATGGAACGACGCGGGACCGGGCAGGCGGACCACATCGATCGCGATGAGATCGGCAGCGACGATGTCGCTCTGCAACCGCGGCACGGCTTCGGCGCACTCACCACGTTGGGGCATCGTCTGCGGGGCAGCTGGAATCGGCCAAGCCAGGCGGCGATGACGATGCCCGACTTCAGCGAGGCGTGATGTTGCCGTCGACATCGGAGAGCACCACTTCGACGCGGCGGTTCGACTGGCGGCCACTGGCGCTGTCATTGCCCGCAACCGGGTAGGACTCGCCCAGACCGCGGGCCGTCAGCCGATCTTCGTCCACGCCCATGCCGACCAGTGCCGCGCGTACCGCGTCGGCGCGCTCGCCCGACAAGACCTGATTGTGGTCGGCGCTGCCGGTGCTGTCGGTGAATCCTTCGATCAGGGCCTTGCGCTGCGGATACTGCTTGAGAAAGCCGCCGAGGCGCTCGATGTTGCGCAGCCCCCCGGTCTTGAGCTGTGCGCGGTCCGTGTCGAACAGCAGGTCGCCGATCGTCACGACCATGCCGTGGTCGGTTTTCTTGGCCTGCAGCGCGTCGAGCTGGGCCTGCATCTCGCTCGTCTGCTGCCGCGATGCCGCAGCCTGGCGCTGGGCTGCCTCGACCTGGCGCTCTGACTCGCGGGCACTGCGCTGCGCGGATGCTGCCTGCATCTGCGAGGCTTCGGCCTGCTGGTGCGCCATCTGTGCGTTGCGCTGGGCCGTGTCTGCCTCGTTCGTGCGTGCCGCCAGGCGCAACTGCTCTCGGCTGGCGGATGCGCCGGCGAGTGCCTTCTCGGCATCTCGGCGCTGGCCGGCCGCGCGCGCGATGTCAGCCTGCGTGCGCGCCAGGTACGCCAAGTGATCGACGCTGGCTTCGTCATCGTGCCGGCCCCAGGCCGCATCGGCCTGCGCCAGCGCATCGGCCGCCTGCTTGAGCTCGATCGGTGCCAGATCGCGGGTAGCCGAGTCGTTCTGCGCGACCTGGTACTCGCTGCGTGCCGACTCGAGTGCGGCGTTGGCGGCCGGCACCGTGCTGCAGGCGCCAATAGCGGCCAGCGCCGCGGCAGCCATCAAGGCGGGTGCGAAGGCGGACAAGCGCGGGTTGGAACGACGAACAGGCCTCGTGGCGATGGCTTTCGGATTCATGATGTACCTTGGATGACGGAGTTTCATTGCGGGTTCTGGGTCTTGCGGTTCATCTCCTGCCGCAGGATGTCGTTGGACTTCATCGCGTCGTCAGTCGCTTTCCGCGCCCGTAGGGCCTCGGTCTTGGCTTCGGCCAGGCGCGCATCGGCTTCGGCCTGCTCAGCGAGGTTGCGAGCCTGGTCGTAGTTCTTGCCGGTCATCGCCGCGTTGGCGAGATCGAGCTTGTCGCGTGCCCGGCGCATGTCCTGCGGCGCCAGTTCCGGCGCGCCGGAAGCGGCGGCGTGGGCGACTGCGGCGGCCGAGACCGCGATTTCGGCGGTCGGCGGCGGCGTGGTCGCGCAGCCGCCCGCGAACAGCGCAATGAGCAGCGCACTGCCCAGGGCCAGCGTGGGCCTCGCAGCGCGGAAACCAGCGAGTGGCCGGAATCCCTGTTGAGGTTGGTGATGCATGTTCATTTCCAATTCGGGGCTCGAGGCTTCGCGATGAACGCAGCGCCGGAATAGCGCAGCACCTGGAAGCCCGAGTCGTGAGACTCGGCGCGAAACGCCACGCCGTCGGTGCGCTGGCACACGAAGCAGCGCGGCGCAACGCAGGACGCAGCACCAGGCAAGCAAGAAGCCGCTGGGGCGGCAGCCAGTCCGCGACGCACGGCGTCCAGCGCCGCTCGAACGAGATGTCGCCGAGGAGGCCCGAACACTGGGACGTGACTTACCTGTTCCGCGGCCACGAGCACCGCATGCAGGTCACCTCGCCTGCCGGCGCGGTCGTCACCGTCAACCGCCAGGCCGAAGGCCACGCCTGAGAGCTCAGATGCACGCGGGCTGCTGGCTCGCCGAGGCCGGCAGATCCTGCCGAGCACTCGCTGCCCATGGCGAGCGGGTTCGCCGATATCGGCCTACTGCACGACCGTTAGCTGGTTGTCCACCGCCACCACACCTTGAACGGCGGTGGCGAGCTCCGCTGCACGGTCGCGGGCGGCGGCGTTCGGTGCGGTGCCGCGCAGGGCGGCGTGGCCCGCCTGCGTCTCGACGCTGATGTCGAGCACCTTCAGCTCGGCATCGGCTGCAAGGCTGGACTTGATTTGCGCGGTGATGCCCGAGTCGGCAAGGACCTCGCCGGCCGCGCGCGCCGCGTCGCCCGTGGCCTGCTTGGCCTCGCCCAGGGCCTGGCTCGCGCCGGCCTGGGCCGCGGTGGCATCGCTCGCCATCGCGTCCTTGGCCGCGTCGACCTGCTCGCCGGCCTTGGCGACCGCCGAGTCCACGTTCTGGCCAACGGTCTGCGAATCGTCGCGCTTGTTGCAGGCCGAGAGCGCCACGGCGGCGAACAGGACGCCGAGGGCGGCGGTGCTGCGAAAAGTGATGGCATGGGTCATTCAGTGCTCCTGAGGTTTCAGTTCTTGTTGGGGTTGATCTTGTTGCCGATCACGCCGCCGACAGCTGCGCCGCCGACCGTGCCGACGCCGCTCCCACCGGTGAGAATCGCGCCGGCGGCGCCGCCGATGACGGCACCGGTCGCGGTGTTCTGGTCGCGGCGCGACATGCCGCTGCAAGCAGAAATTGACAGGGCCAGCAGGGCCGCCCCGCACAGGACGATCAGACGATTCTTCATGGTGTGTTCCAGGTTGACGAGTTTCGCTTCGGCGACTACCCCGGCCACGTCTTCGTGCCTCGCTGCCGTCGCGTTGAACCTCCTTGTAGGCCCGTTGCCGCGGCCTGTCTGTGCACTGGCATACATCCGCCAGCGTGGGCTCGCACCACCTCCGAAGGCGGAACTCCCTCGTTTGGGCAGTGGGAACGCGCGCATCAGATGGCGCATGCCGCGCGCAGTACCCGGCTCTACTTCCCCATCGATTGCGTTGTGTGCTTCTTGACGTCGACGGGAGGTCAACGAACGGTGGAGACCGGGTTGGTCGGCTACGAAGGCATGGTCGGAGTATCCCTGGCGCTCGGCGTGAACGTTTCGTCGGCTCGCGCCGTGGTGCAGGTCGCCGTCCTCGGCGTGAGACGCGTATCGGTCACGTTGGCCTGCGCTGCCCTTCGGTCGCGCAACTTGGCCAGCCATGAGCGCGGCAAGATCCGGATCCTCAACCGCAGGGGTCTCGAAGAGGCGTCGTGCTTCTGCTACCGGAAGATCGAGACCTTGCATGCGACATGACGATCGACATCGGCGGACCTCGTAAAGAGTGGACCGCCCACCCGCTCGCTGGTCACCATGCCGGGAGCGAGCCGGAGACAGATTCGAAACCAATGACTGACGCTCGGGTGGAGCTCGGTAGAGGCCCGTCAGAACCAAGATCGGGCTTGTCTCGGCGACTCGAGACCCGCCCAGTGCAGTAGTGCACTGGGCGTCGCGCTCGGGCCGAATCCAGCCAAGGCGTGGCAATCGTGCGCGAACGGGCCGGTCGCCCCGTCGTCATGGTGTGGCGCCGCACACGCGCTTCGGCGACGGGTAGGGAGATGTCGATGCCGGGCCACCATTTGTGAAAGCCTCGGCCCGCGGCAGCGTCACGACGAACTGGCTGCCGAATCCGATGCCCGCGCTGCGGGCGACGACGCTGCCACCATGGGCTTCGACCAATTCGCGCACCAATGCAAGTCCTATGCCCAGACCGGCGCCATTGAAGCGCGTGGCGTGTCCGTCCTGCACGAAGGGCTCGAAGATGCGGGGCAAGGCATCCGGCGCCATTCCTATGCCGTTGTCGGACACCGTCATGACGATGGTCGCGTCGACCACCGCGGCCGATAGCGCGATCTGCCCGCCGGGCGGCGTGTACTTTGACGCATTGTCCAGCAGGTTATTGACCACCTGCGCCAGCCGAAGCGGATCGCCGCGCAAATTCAACGTGTGCGATGGCATGTGAACCTCCAAGTGTTGCCCGCGCGCGTCCATCTCGTTGAGGCACGCATCGACCGCCTGCTCGATCGTGTCCGCGAGGTCGAGCCAGTCCATTTCGAGCCGCAGCTTGCCCGTGACGACCCTCGATGCGTCAAGCAGGTCACCTACCAGGCGTGACATGTACGTCACCTGGCGGTCGATGAGAGCCTGCACCGAAGGCAACTCCTTCGCCGGAAGCCGATCCAGTAACGCTGCCGCGTTTCGGATAGGCGCCAACGGGTTGCGCAACTCGTGTGCCAGTATGGCGAGGAACTCGGTTTGCTTGCGGTGAGCGCGTTCGGCCTCACACTGGAGTTCCTGAGCGCGAAGCGCAGCCTGTGCGAGTTGCTCATTCGCTTCTCGCAATGCTGAGTGCCGGCCACTGACCGGCGCAGCGAGTGCGGCGACCACCTTTGCGAACAGATCAGGCACTCGGGACGACTGGGGCGAGGTGGACGACAGGGTCACGGCGGGACTCCGGTGAAGGATTTACAGGGATCAGTGTCATATCTACATGCATCGTAGATGCCGGACTTTGAATTGTTCTGTACGGCGTCGCACATAGGCTCGAAATCTCAAATTGCCCGGTGTGACGTGCACCGTCGTTCGTAGTCGCACAGGCTGGGCGTCGCGCGTCCGTGGTCGAGCCCTCGTTCTCGTCCGCCATCGAACCTAGGCTGCAGGAAGTTGCAGCAGGCATGCTGGGTTCCGTCCCCTTCTGTTACGACCTTGTGTATGACACCGCACAGATCGCTGCGCGCCCGGAGAGCAAGCTGGCTCGAGTCCGAATCGAGCATCGGGTCGAGTTCGAACATTCCACCGAAGGAGACGATCATGTCCAAGGGACAACGTGGCAACAAGGAAGCAAAGAAACCGAAGAAGATACCTGCACCAGCGCTGCCGCCGCCGTCGACTGTCCAGCCCGCGGCGCCGGCCAACGTGCCCGACCGCGTCAAGAGGAAGTAAGGTCTCGATGGCCGTGAAGCGCAGAGCCGGGCACTCGCCGGTACATGGCTGGATACAGCTTGCCTGGCTGCGGCACGACGGCCGTCTCGAACGCAGCACGCCCGCCGCAGCCGCTGCTGCATCCACCCTCCTGCGAACGGCGACTACCGGGTGCTCCTGATGGATTTTCGGGAAGGCCCTCGCGACCCTGCGCCTGATGCCGGCTTCGTCGTGCACGACGCAGACGTGGCGCAGGTCGTGGGCGCCACGGTGGAGGCGTGCCAGGAAATCGGCGCCGCCTTGAGGCCCATCATCGGGCCGCGCGGCGTTGGTGCGCTCTACGCGCGCAGCCTCCATCTCGCTGGATCGTCCCATCCCTGGCTGGCGGAATTGCACAAAGGCGACCGGTCGACCATGGATCTCGAGGCTCTGGAGGCCGTGCTGGCGCGCCAGGAAAGCGCCGAGGCGCGCACTGGCGGCGCGGCCCTGCTGCGGACACTGCACGAGGTGCTGGCCAGTCTGATCGGGCATTCGCTTGCCGACAAGTTGCTCCACCGCGTGCGCCTGCCCCATTCGGGTGGGTCCCCCGCACAGGACACCTCGCGATGAGCGACAAGGCCACCACACGCCGCCTCGCGCCCGACCTGGTTTGGCCGGGCGAGGTGCTCTGCGGCAGATTGGGGGAATGTCGCGGAAGCCCGACACGGGTGCCCGATCCGCGTCCTCCAACATGAGAAAGGCCGCCAATGCCGACAAGGGCGCTGCCAGGGCTGCGAACGCGTCGACACGGCTGCAGCGCAGGGTCGCGGCTGCCCGGCTCGTCGAAGCGAACGAGCAGCTTGTGCTGTCGGCGCTGCGTGCCCAGGCCGACGCACACGCGGCCACGCAAGCGCTGCAGGACCTCTCGCGGTCGGCCGGACTGGATGCATTGACGTCGCTGCCGAATCGCATGTTGCTGCTTGACCGCTTCACACAGGCGATCGCCGTTGCCCGGCGGCACCGGGGGCGCGTGGCACTGCTGTTCCTCGACCTCGACAACTTCAAACAAATCAACGACACCTTCGGCCACGCTGGCGGCGACCAGGTACTCAAGCAGGTGGCGCATTGCCTGGCCTCTGTCGTGCGCGACGCGGACACCGTGAGCCGCCATGGCGGCGACGAGTTCGTGATCCTGCTTGCCGAGGTGGCCCAGCCGTCCGACGCGGGGCTCACCGCGAACAAGCTGCTCGCGGCGATCGCTGCTCCCTCCCGACTGGGAGACCGTGTCCTGCAAATCTCGGCCAGCGTCGGCATCAGCATCTACCCCGAGGACGGCGAGGATGCCGACACCCTCATTGACCGTGCGGACCGCGCCATGTTCCAGGCCAAGAGGCAAGGCCTGGGCAGCTTCGCGTTCCACTGCGACCCCTGCGGGGCCGAACGAAGCGCCGAGGCACCACCACCGGCGTCGCTGCAGCGCTGCTGACCATCACGAGCATGCGGTGGCCGCTCGCAAGTGCCTGCGGCTGTCGCGCTTAAGTGCAGTGCGTGCGTCAGCAGACAGACACCCTCGGTGTTCGCGTTCAGGCTCCAGGTCCTCACTTGGAATCGTGCATGGAAACGGGTCGGAACCGCCGTTCGCGCGACGCACGCACCTCGCCGCTGCCGGGCGCGGTTCTGCCGCAAGCAGCATCCACGCGGTTGCCCCGAACCAACACCAGGAGGTCGAAATGAACAACATTCTGTGGCTCGCCATTGGCGGAATCGTCGGCTGCCGACGCGCAAGTGCGCGTTGAATCGAGGCGACCGTGGCCGGCAACCAACTGATCGCGCAGCTGCCGCGCCGGGACCGGGTGTCGCTGCTCGCCCTGTGCGAATCGATGCCGCTTGATCTCGGCCGGGTGCTGTGCAAGCCCGGCAAGCCCACGCGCCACGTCTACTTCCCTGACGAAGGCTTCATCTCCCTGGTCGCGGCCATTGACGGCGCGCCAGGCCTCGAAGTCGGCATGATCGGTCGCGAGGGCATGCTGGGTGCGCAGCTGGTGCTCGGCGTGGGCGCAGCGCCCATGCATGCGCTGGTGCAGGGCGCGGGCACGGCACAACGTGTCGCGGCGGGACCGTTCCGCCGCGAGCTTGCGCGAAGCCAGTCGCTGCAGCGCACTCTTGGCCGCTATGTCTACGTGCTGATGGCCCAGCTGGCGACGGCGGCCGGCTGCACACGCTTTCACAGCGTCGAGCACCGGCTCGCCCGATGGTTGCTGATGAGCCAGGACCGAGCGGATTCGAGCAACTTCCGCCTGACCCACGAATTCCTGGCTTACATGCTGGGGGTGCGCCGTGTCGGCATCACGGGCGCCGCCAGCGCCCTACAGCGGCGGGGGCTCGTGCAGTACCAGCGCGGCGACATCACAGTGCTCGATCGCGCCGGCCTGGAGGCCGCCGCGTGCAGCTGCTACGCCGCCGACCAGGCCGCCTACGTCCGGATGCTTGGATCTTGAAGTCCCCGCGATCGTAGAGAGAACGCGCCGTGCGCCGCCTCTCTGACGTCGTGATGGCATGCGAGCGCGCCCCGATCACGTCAAGGACGAACGGCGATTTCGTTCTTGACCGACTTCACGCCATTGACCTTCCAGGTGAGGCTTTCGGCCTCGGTCTTTTCCTTCGCGTTCTTCGCGAAGCCAGACAGCATGACGGTGCCGTTCAACGTCTCGACGCGCATGCTCGAGGCATCGACGTCCTTGTTGTCGACGAAGCGCGCCTTGACCGCGGTGGTAATGGCTGTGTCGTCGACATAGGCGCCGGCGGATTCCTGGCCGCGCGTCACCGCACAGCCGGATGCAACGAGGATTACCGCGGCTAGTGCGGCCGAAATCGTGGTGCGAAGGGTGGTCATTGTCGATCTCCGGTGAAAGTCGCAGCTTGGGCGCACCGCGCCTTGCTGTCTGTACGCGAGCACACGGTGCGTTGGCGAACAGACGCATGCGGACGGACCCGCGGCTACAGATTGCATCGGGTTGCCGTTGGGCTCAATGGCGGGTTTCGACGCGACGGGTGCCACGTCGCCGTCGTTCACGGTGCAGCGTTCCAGCGCCAGTTGCGGATTTCGGGCAGATCCTGCCCGTGCTCCCGGATGTACCGCTTGTGTTCGACGAGCTTGCCGGCGAGCCTGCCCTTCAGTGCGGCGCCCGCAGCGCCGGTTTGCGGCAGGCGATCGATGGTGTCCATCGCCAGGTGGAAGCGGTCCAGGTCGTTCAGCACCGTCATGTCGAAGGGCGTGGTGATCGTCCCTTCTTCCTTGTAGCCGCGCACGTGGATGTTGTCGTGGTTGGTCCGCCGGTAGGTCAGCCGATGGATCAACCACGGGTAGGCGTGGAACGCGAAGATGACCGGCTTGTCGCGCGTGAACAGCGCGTCGAAGTGCGCATCGTCCAGGCCGTGCGGGTGCTCGGTCTTCGGCTCCAGCTTCATCAGGTCGACGACGTTGACGACCCGGATGCGAAGTCCGGGCAGTTCTTCGCGCAGGATCTGCACTGCTGCCAGCGTTTCGAGCGTCGGCACGTCGCCGCAGCAGGCCATGACCACGTCGGGACCAGCGTCGGATGCACCGTTTGCCGACTCGCTGCCGGCCCAATCCCAGATGCCGATGCCTGCGGCGCAATGCGCCGCGGCCGCGTCGATGGTCAGCCACTGCGGCGCCGGATGCTTTCCGGCGATCACCACGTTGACGTAGTGCCGGCTGCGCAGGCAGTGGTCCATCACCGACAGCAGGCAGTTGCCGTCGGGCGGCAGGTAGACGCGCACGACCTCGGCCTTCTTGTTGACAACGTGGTCGATGAAGCCCGGATCCTGGTGCGTGAACCCGTTGTGGTCCTGACGCCAGACATGCGACGTCAGCAGGTAGTTCAACGAGGCGATCTTGCGCCGCCAAGGGAGTTCCGCGCTGATCTTCAGCCACTTCGCGTGCTGGTTGAACATCGAGTCGACGATGTGGATGAAAGCCTCGTAGCAATTGAACAGGCCATGCCGGCCGGTGAGCAGATAGCCCTCGAGCCAGCCCTCGCACTGGTGCTCGCTGAGCATCTCCATCACCCGGCCCGCGGGCGCCAGCCATTGGTCGCCGGCAGCGGTGGCGGCGTCCCACTGGCGGTTGGTGGCTTCGAACATTGCCGCCAGGCCGTTGGAGACGGTCTCGTCGGGCCCGAAGACGCGGAAGTTGCGCTGCGCGTCGTTGGACTTCGCCACGTCGCGCAGGAAGGGCCCAAGGACATGCGTATCGCCGATGCCCGCAGCGCCGGGCGCGGGCACTTCTGCTGCGTACCCGCGGAAGTCAGGAAGGTGCAGGTTTTTCAGCAATAGGCCGCCGTTGGCATGGGGATTTGCGCCCATGCGCCTGTGCCCACTGGGCGCCAAGGCTGCGAGCGCCGGCATCAGCCGGCCCTGCTCGTCGAACAGTTTTTCCGGCCTGTAGCTTCTCAGCCAATCTTCCAGCTGTTTCAGGTGCCCGGGATGCTCGGCCGGGTGCAGCGGGACCTGGTGCGACCGGAAGTTGCCTTCGCAAGGTTGGCCGTCAACCTGCTTCGGCCCCGTCCAGCCCTTGGGTGAATTCAGTACGATCATCGGCCAACGCGGGCGCACGGCCTGGCCGTGCTGGCGCGCCTGGCGCTGAATGCGCTGAATCTCCAGCACCGCCTCATCCAGCGCCGCGGCCATCACGGCGTGCATGGGCGCGGGTTCATGTCCCTCCACGAAGATCGGCATCCAGCCGCAGCCGCGAAGGAACTGATCGAGTTCCTCGTGCGTGATGCGTGCCAGCACGGTCGGGTTGGAGATCTTGTAGCCGTTGAGGTGCAGGATCGGCAGCACCGCGCCGTCGTTCAGGGGGTCGAGAAACTTGTTCGAATGCCAGGCAGTGGACAACGGCCCGGTCTCGGCCTCGCCGTCGCCGACCACGCAAGCCACGATCAGGTCGGGGTTGTCGAGGACGGCACCGAACGAATGGCTCAGCGAGTAGCCCAACTCGCCGCCTTCGTGGATCGAGCCCGGGCACTCAGGCGAGGCATGGCTCGGAATGCCACCGGGAAACGAGAACTGCCTGAACAACTTCCTGAGCCCGTCTTCGTCACGGCTGATCTCGGGATAGACCTCGCTGTACGTTCCCTCGAGATAGGTGTTGCCAACCACCGCCGGTCCACCGTGGCCGGGGCCCGAGACATAGATCATGTCCAGGTCGTAGGCCTTGATGACCCGGTTCAGATGCGCATAGATGAAGTTCTGCCCCGGGGTCGTGCCCCAGTGCCCGAGCAGCATGGGCTTCACGTCCGACAGGCTCAGCGGACGCCGCAGCAGGGGGTTGTCCCACAGGAAGATCTGGCCGACCGACACGAAGTTGGCGGCGCGCCAATAAGCATCCAGCTCTTGGAGCGAGGCGTGTGTCCGTTCGTCGGTCATCGGGCGATGCTACGCGTCGCAGACTGCCCGCGTTGACGAAATGGCTTGCAATACCCGACATCACATCTGCGAGCGCACGCGTCTTGACCCCACGCTCAAGCTTGAGCGGGCATCCGCGTCCGTTCGCTGGCGCACATCCCTGCCCGCGGCTGGAGCGATGTGGTGGAGATTGCGTCGCGCTCCTGTTTGCTTCTGTCCGGCAACGCACAGACAACCGGCTGGTGCGGGCCAGACAGTATCTGCAGATGGGTCGGTGGCCGACTGCGACCGGCGTCGGGCGCATGACGCCATGAGATCAGCTTGAGCCGATGACGGTGATCCTCGCTCGAATTGAACTATCGTTATCGCGAGACGCTCTACCGGGTCGAGGTCTGTCGACCTTCCACAAGACTTCCCGGGTTCGGGATGGCCGCTCGATGACGCTCCGTGCACAGCTTCCGTCGTCACCATGGTCGATGATCGCCGCGAACCCGTGGTGGTCTCGCGGCCCCGCCGAAGAGGAGCATGAATGCAGGCGGCCATCGACGAAGCCGTGCCCGCGCCCGTGTTGAGCGCGGCGCTGTATGCCCGATTCGAATCGAGCGGCGATGCCGACTTCGCCAATCGCGTGCAGTCGGCCATGCGCCACGAATTCGGCGGCCACGTCGAGAAGCCAGTCCATAACCCACGATCAGGGACATGAAATGAACCCCAACGCCAACGGCCCACACGCGCAACCCGCCGACGCTCTGGTCGTGTTCGGCGCCACCGGCGACCTGGCTCACAAGAAGATCTTTCCTGCGCTCTACGCGATGTGCCAGCGCGGTGCGCTGAAAGTGCCGGTGATCGGCGTGGCCTCTTCGCGGTGGAGCGTCGAGCAGCTGCGCGCGCGCGCCCGCGACGGCATCGAGCATGTCGGCAACGACGTCGACCCGCGCGCACTTGACCGCCTCTTGTCGGAACTGCAGTACGTCCGTGGCGATTACAAGGACGCAGCCACCTTCGATGCGCTGCGACTCACCCTGCGCGGCGCGCAGCGCCCGGCGTTCTACCTCGCCATTCCACCGGCACTGTTCCCCACGGTCATCCGCGGCCTGGGGGCTGCCGGCCTCGCCGAGGGCGGGCGGGTCATCGTCGAAAAGCCTTTCGGCCGCGACCTGGCCTCGGCACAAGCGCTCAACCGGGTCGCGCTGCAGCACTTCCCCGAAGACTCCATCTTTCGCATCGATCACTTCCTGGGCAAGGAGGCGATCATGAACATCCTGTACTTCCGCTTCGCCAACTCCTTTCTCGAACCGATCTGGAATCGCAGCCACATCGCGAGCGTGCAGATCACGTTGGCGGAGCAGTTCGGCGTCGAGGGTCGCGGTGCGTTCTACGAAAGCGCGGGCTGCCTGCGTGACGTGATGCAGAACCATCTGTTCCAGATCGTCGCGCTGCTGGCGATGGAGCCGCCGGCGAGCCGCCACTTCGAGGCCGTGCACCGCCACAAGGCCGATGTGTTTGCCGCGATGCGGCCGCTGGGTGCCGGCGACATCCTGCGCGGGCAATACCTGGGCTACCGCGATGAGCCGCGGGTCGCCGACGACTCCGAAGTCGAAACCTTCTGCGCCCTGCGCGTGCATGTCGATTCCTGGCGCTGGGGCGGTGTGCCCTGGTACCTGCGCTCGGGCAAGTGCCTTCCGCTCACGGCCTGCGAAGTGGTGGTGCGCCTGAAGGCGCCGCCGCAGAACCTGTTCGGCGACGCGGCTGTGCACGAGGACGCCAACTACCTGCGTTTTCACCTGTCACCGCATTCGACGATCGCGCTTGCCGCCCGCGTCAAGCGGGCCGGCAAGGAGTTCGTCGGCGACCAGCGCGAGTTTGCGCTGCTCGAAGAGGAGCCTGGCGAGCAATCACCCTACGAGCGCCTGCTGGCCGACGCGATGGACGGTGACGGCGCGCTGTTTGCCCGGGAAGACGCCATCGAAGCGGCGTGGGCCGTGGTGGATCCCGTGCTGGTCGAGCACCCTCCAGTCCACATCTATGAACCGGGCTCCTGGGGCCCGCCCGCCGCGAACCATTTCATCGCCGCCGATGGCGGCTGGCGCAATCCTGAGCCCGCATGAACCGAAAGCTGCGCACATGAAGGCCACCCAGTCACTCCACCAGCTCGGCCAGAGCCTCTGGCTCGACAACATCACCCGCACCCTGCTGCGCAGCGGCACGCTGGAGCGCTACATCCGCGAGTTGTCGGTGACTGGCCTGACGTCGAATCCGACGATCTTCGAACATGCCATCGGCAGCGGCACCAGCTACGATGGCAGCATCCGCGCGCTCGCCGAGGCGGGCTTGTCGGGCGAAGACCTGTTCTTCGAACTCGCCCTCGAAGACCTGACCGAGGCCGCCGACCTGTTTCGGCCGGCCTTCGACGCCAGCCACGGCGTGGACGGCTGGGTGTCAGTCGAGGTCTCGCCACTGCTGGCAGACAACGCCGCGCACACCATCCGGGACGCGAACCGATTGTGCGAGAAGGCCGGCAAGGCGAACCTGTTCATCAAGATCCCGGGGACGCCGCGGGGCATCGAGGCCATCGAGGAAGTCATCTTCGATGGCGTGCCGGTCAACGTGACGCTGCTGTTCTCACGCGAACACGTGCTGGCCGCGGCCGAGGCCTACATGCGCGGCATCGAGCGCCGGCTGGCGGCCGGTCTCGACCCAGGCGTGGCATCGGTGCTGTCGCTCTTCGTCAGCCGCTGGGACGCGGCGGTGAAGGGCGAAGTCCCTTCGCCTTTGCACAATCGGTTGGGCATCGCCATCGCCATGCGCACCTACAAGGCGCACTGCGAGTTGCTGGCAACGCAGCGCTGGCAGAGTCTGGCCGCCGCCGGCGCGCGCCCGCAGCGCTTGCTGTGGGCCAGCACCGGCACCAAGGACCCCAATGCGTCCGACACGCTTTACGTGCAGGCCCTGGCGGCGCCCGGCACGATCAACACGCTGCCCGAAAAGACACTGCTGGCCTTCGCCGATCACGGCAAGTTCGAAGGGTCGCTGCCGCCCGACGGCGGCCACGCCGAGGCCGTGATAGAGGAGTTCAGGCGCGAAGGCGTCGACGAAGACGCGCTGGCCGCGCGCCTGCAGCGCGAAGGCGTCGATTCCTTTGCAAGCTCGTGGGACGCCTTGCTGACGCGCATCCGCGAAAAGTCGACGTCGCCGGCACAGCGGGCATGAAGGCTGCCGGTGCGCGGCCTGCGCGGCAGGCGCTGGTGGCGCAGCATGAGCACATTGGCGACACGCACCTGCGTGATCTGTCTGACGCAGAACCGGAGCGAAGCACGCGCTGGACGGTCAGCGCCGCTGGGCTCTGCGTGGACCACTCGAAGAACCGCATCGATGGCCAGACCCTGGCACCGCTGACGGCGCTGGCACAGGATCGCGGCCTGGAGGAGCACATCGCCGCAATGTTTCGTGGCGAGGCGATCAACACGACCGAACAACGCATGGTGCTGCACGCGGCCCTGCGTGCTCCGCCAAGCGAGCGGCTATGGGTGGGCGGCGTCGACCGGCAGCTGGCCCGATGCGGCCCGAAGGTTTCGCCATGAGCAGCCGCATCGACCCGCTTGCCGGCCGGCCGGCGCCGAAGTCTGTACTCATCGATGTCGACAAGCTCGTGACGGCGTACTTCACGGAACGTCCGGACCCGAGCGTGCCGGCGCAGCGTGTCGCCTTCGGGACCTCAGGCCACCGCGGCTCGGCATTCGACGCATCGTTCAACGAATGGCATGTACTGGCGATCACCCAGGCGATCTGCGAGCACCGCAAGGGCCAGGGCATCGTCGGGCCGCTGTTCATGGGCATCGACACCCACGCGCTGTCCGCGCCCGCCTGCGAGAGCGCGCTCGAGGTGCTGGCCGCCAACGGTGTCGACGTGGTGCTGGCCACAGGCAACGAGTACACGCCAACGCCGGCCATCTCGCACGCCATCGTCAAACACAATCGGTGCAGCAGCGGCACGCGCGCCGACGGCATCGTCGTGACCCCGTCGCACAACCCGCCACGTGATGGCGGCTTCAAGTACAACCCGCCGCACGGCGGACCGGCCGGCCAGGACGTGACCGACGCGATTCAGGCGGCGGCGAACGCCTTTCTCGAGGCCGGTCTGCAAGGTGTGCGGCGCATGCCGCACGCCCAGGCCCTGCGGGCGGCGACTACGCACCACCACGACTTCCTGGGCAACTACGTCGACGACCTGGCCAATGTGGTCGACATGGACGCGATCCGCCGCGCCGGGGTCCGCATCGGCGTCGACCCGCTGGGCGGCGCCGGGGTGCATTACTGGGCCGCGATCGCCGAGCGCTGGAGGATCGACCTGACGGTGGTCAGCGAAGAGGTCGACCCGACCTTCGCTTTCATGACACTGGACTGGGACGGCCAGATCCGCATGGACCCGTCGTCGGTCTACGCCATGCAGCGCCTGATCGCCATCAAGGACCATTTCGACATCGCCCTCGCCTGCGACGCCGACCATGACCGCCACGGCATCGTCACGCCTGCTTCTGGGCTGCTGCCGCCGAACCATTACCTCGCGGTGGCCGTCGACTACCTGTTCCGCCACCGACCGCAGTGGAGTGCGACCGCATTGGTGGGCAAGACGGTGGTCAGCACGCAGTTGATCGACCGCGTCGCCGCCCGCCTGCACCGCAGACTCTACGAGGTGCCGGTCGGCTTCAAGTGGTTCTCTCAGGGGCTGCTCGATGGCAGCCTGGGTTTCGGTGGCGAAGAGAGCGCCGGTGCCGCCTTCCTGCGCCGCGACGGCAGGGCCTGGACCACCGACAAGGATGGGCTGATTGCCGCGCTGCTTGCGGCCGAGATCACGGCCCGCTGCGGTCGCGACCCGGAGGCGCTGTACCTCGAGCTCGCCGGCCAGCTCGGCAACCCGTTCGACGATCGCGTCCAGGCTTCGGCGACCTCGCAGCAGAAGCAACGGCTGGGGGCGCTGTCGGCCAAGGCGGTCGTGGCGACCGAACTGGCGGGCCAGAAGATCACCGGCGTGCTGAGCCAGGCGCCGGGCAACGCCGCACCAATTGGCGGCATCAAGATCTGCACCGAGCACGGCTGGTTTGCCGCCCGCCCCTCGGGCACCGAGGACATCTACAAAATCTACGCCGAGAGCTTCGAGGACGTCGCACACCTGCAGCGCATCCTGAAGGAGGCGCAAGCCTTCGTCGATGCTGCGATCGCGCCGCCTGCACAGGCCGCCCCGCCAACCGCGCCGTCACATGACGGATGAAGAAGTCCTTCACTGCAAGAAGACGATCCCATGCCCGTGTTCACCGTCCCGTCCGCCGCTCTCGCGGCCGAGTTGCCCGCATACGCCGTCGATGCCCTGCAGCGCGGCGTGCTCTTCCTGGACTTGCAGCGCCAGCGCGGCAACGAGGAGGTCCAGATCACTTCGCGGCCGATGGCCACGGTGCTGCGCTTCGAACATGAGGTGATCATGAGCGGCCGCTCGCTGGCGCGGCCGACCAACCACGCGCTGTCGCGCATCCTGCCGCCACCGGGCGTCGCGATCGACGAGCGCAAGCGGCCGGTGGTGGTCGTCGATCCACGCGCCGGGCAGGGGCCGGGCATTGGCGGCTTCAAGGCCAACAGCGAAATCGGCGACGCGCTGGCCGCCGGCCACCCGGTGTACTTCATCGGGTTCGGCGCGGAGCCTGTGCCGGGCCAGCAGTTCCTCGACGTCGTCGAGGGCCAGGTCAAGTTCTTCGAGCGCGTCGTAGCGCGGCACCGCGACGCGCCGCGGCCGTTCGCCATCGGCAACTGCCAGGCCGTCGAGAACAACGATGCCGCCGTCGGCGCGTTTCTCGCGCACGACCAGGCGGGTCGTCAGTGCCAGCCCCAGAGGCAGCGCCGCGAGGATCTGGACCGCGGTCGACCGGATCGTGGTGCCGGGGCCCGGCAGGGCCGATCCCGCCAGCGCCGTCAGCAGTCCGGTGACGATGCCTGCCGCTCCCCGCGCCCTGCACACCGACGTGCTGCTGCACGCCGTCATGAGCAAGGAAGCGGGGCTGCGCAGCGGCCGCCTGATCAGCCACTGCGCGATGATCTCGGTGCCGACCTATGCGCGCCGCATCATCGTCACCGACGCTGCGCTGAACATCGCCCCCGACACCGACCAGAAGCGCGACATCTGCCAGAACGCCATCGGCTTCGCGCGCGCGCTCGGCGTCGAGCGTCCCCGGGTGGCCGTGCTGGCGGCAGTGGATCCTTCAGCCGGAGGTTGCAGAGTGAGCGAAACGAACTCTCACACGAGCGGGCCCGATGATGGGCTCCACAAGGAGCTCGCCGCGGCCGCGCCGCAGGAGGCCCTCATCGTCCTCAACGCAGGCAGCACCAGCCTGAAGTTCGGTGCCTATGCGATCGACGAGCACGGCAAGCTGCCGCTGCTGTGCCGTGGCCGCATCGACAGCATGCACGTTGCCCCGCACTTCGTCGCCCAGGACGCAGACGGCAAGCCACTGGCGTCGCACGAATGGGGCGAGGGCCACACCATCGATCAGAAGGCTGCAGTGCATTTCCTGATCGAATGGCTCGGGACCGACCTGGCAGGCACCCGTGTCGCCGCAGCCGGCCACCGCGTGGTGCACGGAGGCGCGCGCTTCACGGGGCCGGTGCACCTCGACGTCGAGGCGTTGGCCTACCTGGACTCGCTGTCGGCAATCGAGCCCTCGCACCAGCCTTACAACGTCCGCGGCGTGCGCGCCTTCGCCGAGGCCTTCCCCGGCCGGCCGCAGGTTGCGTGCTTCGACACCTCGTTCCACCGCACGATGCCCAAGGTGGCGCAGACCTACGCACTGCCGCAGGACGTGCGCGACGCGGGCGTGCGCCACTGGGGCTATCACGGCATTTCGTACGAGTACATCAGCCGGCAGTTGCCGAAGTACGCGCCCCAGGCGCAGCGCGTGGTGGTTGGCCACCTCGGCGGCGGCGCCAGCATGTGCGCGATGCTGGACGGCCGCAGCGTCGAGACGACGATGGGTTTCGGCGCGCTCAGCGGCCTGCCGATGGCGACCCGGCCCGGCGACGTGCCGCTGGACGCTCTGCTCTACCTGCAACGCAGCGGTCGCTTCGACGAGGCCGGGCTCGAGAAGATGCTTTTCGGGCGATCGGGTCTGCTCGGCCTGTCGGGCTTCACGGGCGACATGCGTGTGCTGCAGGACAGTAGCGACCCCCGTGCGAAGTTCGCGGTCGAGGCCTTCGTCTACGCGATGCAGAAGTACACGGGCGCCTATGCCGCCGTGCTCGGCGGGCTCGACGCCTTCGTCTTCACCGCCGGCATTGGCGAGAACTCGGCCCCGGTGCGCGCCGCGTTGTGCGAACGCCTTGGCTGGCTGGGCGTCAAGCTGGACGCGTCCGCCAACGTGGCCGGCGGCCCGCGGATCTCGACGCTGGACAGCGCAGTGTCGGTGTGGGTCATCCCGACCGACGAGGAACGCATGATCGCGCAGCACACCCTGACGTTGCTGCGGCCAGAAATCGAACCGCACTCGCCATGATCAGCCGTTCGCGCGCCATGCCATACCTCGCTTTGAATCCACAACCGCTTCTGGCACCGCGGGCGAAGACCGCTTCGGCGCAAGACGATCCACACCCACGCGGCGAGCGCCGTTCGTCGCGGGCCGAGACACACGCCATGGCCGTGGCCTGGCAGCGCTGCGGACCGCGGGGCCACGGATCCCAGGAAGGACCTTCATGATGGCAACCCCGCCGCCCAGCGCCCCTGACGCCAAGCCGGGCCCGAAACCCGGCACCCCACCCGGCCTGCAACCCGAGGCGAAGGACGATCTCAAGATCCTGCCCCTGGCGGAGGTCGAAAAACGCCTGGGCTCGTCGCCTCGAGGGCTGAGCCAGGCCGAGGCCGCCACGCGCCTGGCGCAATACGGTCCGAACGAGATCGCGGAGAAAAAGTCCAACTTGCTGCTGAAGTTCCTCTCGTACTTCTGGGGGCCCATCCCCTGGATGATCGAGGTGGCGGTGATCCTCTCGGGGGTGGTCGGGCACTGGCCGGACTTCTTCATCATCCTGGTCCTGCTGCTGGCCAACGCCGTGGTCGGGTTCTGGGAGGAGCGTCAGGCGGGCAACGCCATCGCCGCGCTGAAGGCCAAGCTGGCGATCAAGGCGCGGGTCCTGCGCGACGGCAAGTGGGTCACCCCCGGGGCGCGCGAGCTGGTGCCCGGCGACGTCATCCGCCTGCGCCTGGGCGACATCGTGCCGGCCGACGCGCGCCTTCTCGACGGCGACCCGGTGTCGGTCGATCAGTCTGCGCTCACCGGCGAGTCGCTGCCCGCCACGCGCAAGCCCGGCGATGCGGTGTTCTCCGGCTCCATCGTGCGCCGCGGCGAGATCGGCGCGCTGGTCTATGCCACCGGCGGCAAGACCTACTTCGGCAAGACCGCCGAGCTGGTGCAGGATGCACACACGGTCAGCCACTTCCAGCAAGCGGTGCTGAAGATCGGGAACTACCTGATCATGCTCGCCGCGCTTCTGGTCTCGCTGATCATCGGCTTCGCGATCTACCGTGGCGACCCGATCCTGGCCACGCTGCAATTCGCGCTGGTGCTGACCGTGGCCGCGATCCCGGTCGCGATGCCGACGGTGCTCTCGGTGACGATGGCCGTCGGCGCGAGGTTGCTGGCGAAGAAGCAGGCCATCGTCAGCCGCCTGGTCGCGATCGAGGAGCTCGCCGGCGTCGACGTGCTGTGTGCCGACAAGACCGGCACCCTGACCCAGAACAAGCTGACCCTGGGCGAGCCGTTCTGCCTGAAGGACGTCACCGCGCAGCAGGTCATCGAGGCCGCCGCGCTGGCCTCGCGCAAGGAGAACGACGACACCATCGACCTGGCCGTGCTCGCCGGCCTGAAGGACCCGCAGGCCCTGAAGGGCTGCCAGATCCTGCACTTCGTGCCCTTCGACGCTGTGCACAAGCGCACCGAGGCGAGCGTGAAGGGCGCGGACGGCAAGCCCTTCAAGGTCAGCAAGGGCGCGCCGCAGGTGATCCTGGCGCTGCTGGCGGATACCGAACAGGTCAAGCCTGCGGTGAGCAAGGCGATAGCCGACTTCGCGGCGCGCGGCTTCCGCTCGCTCGGCGTGGCCCGCGCCGAAGGTGACGGCCCGTGGCGGTTCATGGGCGTGCTGCCGATGTCCGACCCGCCGCGGGAGGACGCGAAGGCCACGATCGCGACCGCGCTGCAGATGGGTGTGAAGGTCAAGATGGTGACCGGCGACCAGCTGGCCATCGCCAGGGAAACCGCCAAAACCCTGGGACTGGGCACGAACATCCTCGATGCCGCTGCACTGGGCGACTCGAAGCACGATGAGTCGGCCGCGGCGACCGCGTCGATCGAGGACGCCGAGGGCTTCGCCCAGGTGTTCCCCGAACACAAGTTCCACATCATCGACGTGCTGCAGAAGCACGGGCACATCGTCGGCATGACCGGCGACGGCGTGAACGATGCGCCGGCTTTGAAGCAGGCCGACTGCGGCATTGCCGTATCGGGTGCGACAGACGCCGCGCGCGCGGCCGCGGCCATCGTGCTGCTGACCCCGGGCCTGAGCGCGATCATCGACGCGATCAAGGAAAGCCGGCGCATCTTCCAGCGCATGAACAGCTATGCGATCTACCGCATCGTCGAGACCCTGCGCGTGCTGCTGTTCATGACGCTGGCAATCCTGGTCTTCAATTTCTACCCGGTCACGGCGGTGATGATCGTGATGCTGGCGCTGCTCAATGATGGCGCGATCCTGTCGATCGCGTACGACAACGTGCACTACAAGGCCCAGCCCGAGGCCTGGGACATGCGCACGGTGCTCGGCGTTTCCACTGTGCTCGGCGTTGTCGGCGTCGTCTCGGCGTTCGGCCTGTTCTACCTGGGCGAGCGCGTCTTCCGACTCGACCGCGCACACATCCAGTCGCTGATGTACCTGAAGCTGTCCGTGGCCGGGCACCTGACGATCTTCCTGACCCGCACGCGCGGCCCGTTCTGGTCGATCCGGCCGGCCAAGATCCTTTGGGCGGCGGTGCTCGGCACGCAGGTAGTGGCGACGCTGATCGCGGTCTACGGGCTCTTCATGACCCCGCTGGGCTGGGGCTGGGCGGGGTTCGTCTGGGGCTATGCGCTGCTCTGGTTCCTCGTCAACGACCGCGTGAAGCTGCTCGCGTATCGCGTTCTGGGTGCAGCCAAGCCCAAGGCCGAGCCCCAACCTCGGGGCGGGACCGAACCTCAGCCCGAAGGCAATCCCGAGCCTCTGCCGCAGACCAGTGCCAGGTCGTCGTCCGATCTGACACCGCAGATTGCCAGGCGGGCCCACGACCTGTACGAGGCGCGAGGTCGCCAGGACGGTCGAGAAGTTCAGGACTGGGACGATGCGGAGAAGGAAATTCGGAGAGACAACGCCAGACCCGCGCCTCAACCCGAAGCCGAGGTTCTGCGCGAACCTGAAGCCGAGGCCGGGCTCGAAACGAAGGTCGAGCCAAAGTCTGAAGCCAAGGCTGAGCTCAAGTCCGACGCCGAGCCCGAAGCCAAGACACCCGCCGAAGTGACGCCACAGTTGGTCAAGCGCGTCCACGCACTCTACGAGGAACTGGGACGCGAGGACGTGGCGGCGGTTCAGGACTGGGAGAAGGCGCAGAGGGAGAGCCAGCATGAGAAGCCTGAGCCGCACAAGTGACCGAGCGTGAAACCTCGAAGCCCGACGACCGAGAGTACGAATTACCGCGAAGCCATCGATCGCGTCGCGCAGACCTCGTTGCGCGAGATGATCGGCTCGTCGATGCTGGCGGCGCTGCTGTCCGATCGGCAGGACGCCGACGAGAAGCTCAAGGACGAGATCGGCAAGAAGACCGCACCCTGGGGTATCTCGGTCAGCTCGGTGGGATCCGTGACGTGGCCATTCCGGTGGCCCTGCAGGACGCCATGTCCCGGCAGGCCCAGGCTGAGCGCGAAAAGCAGGCGCGCGTGATTCGGAGCGCGGGGCCACGGTCCTGATGCGAAGCTCGATGGTGGACAGCCTGAATCCGTGTCCGCGGTCCTCGCGTTTGCGCTTGCGGGCAAGGAGCCGATTGAGCCTGAACGTGTCTTGCCATGCGAGTCAGCCTCCAGGCGCACCGCCGCGAGCGTTGCTGCGACTGCCGCCGAAGCGCGAATGACGGAGGCGCCCGAGCCCGCATGACCGCAAGCGGTCATGCGATTCCATTGACCATCGGGCCACCGTGACTTCGTGTTCGCGACCAGGAGCCGCACGCTGCAGCTGCGTTACCTGGTGCGGCTGTACGTCAAGGAGCTCGTGCTGAAGAACCTCGCCGGCGTGCAGGCCGAGCAGCTGCTCGAGCGAATGATCGAGCTTTCGCTCTACGCCGAACAAAAGCTCAATGCGGGCTGACGCATCGGTCCTTTTTCGTGGAAGGTCATCGCGGCCGTTGGACATCTCCTCATCCGAGGATGCCTTTGGCCACCGTGTTCCTCTGGATCTCGCTCGTGCCCGTGACCACCCGGTACATGCGCAGGAGCCGATGCGCGAGGGGCCGCGTACTGGGCTGGACGCGAGCGGCGCGTGGGCTAGGTACAGGCGGGATAAAGCCGACGGTGGTCGAGCGCCTCCACGATGACGAATGAAGGAGCGTGCCGGCGTGATGTCCATTTGGGTTTGCTCGACGCGGACTGGATGGCTTCGCCCACGACGGCGAAAAGAGCGACCCATGCGCCAACCATGGCGACCAGGTAGAGAGCAGACACGGCCTATGGCCTGCGGTTGCGTTAACAGGCCCTAGTTCGAAGTGCGCTCTGGCAGCAGGCGGTCGTACTCCTTCTTCACGACGGCATAGCACTCGCAGGTGCGTTGCTCGAGGCCGGCGCGGTCGAGCACGCAGATGTGGCCGCGCCGGTAGCTGATGAGACCATCGGCCTGCAATCGGCCGGCCGCCTCGGTGACGCCCTCGCGGCGCACACCCAGCATATTCGCGATCAGTTCCTGCGTCATCACCAGTTCGTTGGACGGTAGACGGTCCATGCTCAGGAGCAGCCATCTGCACAACTGCTGGTCCAACGAGTGATGGCGGTTGCACACGGCCGTCTGCGCCATCTGCGTGATCAGCGCCTGCGTGTAGCGCAGCAGCAGGTGCAGCACCGGTCCGGCACGGTTGAACTCCTCGAGCATCAGGTTCGCCCGCAGGCGGAACGCCAGGCCGGCACTTTGAACGACGGCACGGCTGGGCGTCGTCTCGCCGCCCATGAAGAGCGACACGCCGACCAGGCCTTCGCGGCCGACCACGGCGATTTCGGCAGATGCACCGTCTTCCATCACGTAGAGCAGCGAGACGATGGCGGTGGTCGGAAAGTAGACGTGCGATAGTCGCGCGCCCGGTTCGTACAGCACCTTGGCAAGGGGCAGTTCGACGGCCTCCAAGTGGGGCAGCCAGCGCTGCCACTCGGCCTCGGGCAAGACCGCGAGCAGCGCGTTTTGTCGCGGGTCGGGGCCTTGGGTCATTCTTTACTCCTGTTTTCGACGCCGGAACGTCTGCGCAGCGCCCGGAGCGGCGAAGGTCTGTTATGTGCGACAGCGTACAGAGCGGCTCTTCCCTCGAAGGCATTGTGCACTACATGAAGTTCGCGACGCGTCCGATGCCGCGCCGATCCTCTCCAGCCAGCGTCCCCGGCGAGCGTGGCTGGCAGGGCGTGTGGCAGCGCTTGGCGCGCGCGGGCAGTCGCTGGCTGCGTGCGGTGCAGCAAGGCGTCGCGGCGCGTACGGCGAACAAGCGTGATGCGCCGCGGGCCGACACCGAAACCGCTCTGCCGCGCGAGGGCCGATTCGTCGAGGGCCGGGGTCCGGACGCCTCGCGCGAGATGCTGCGCTTCTTGCTGCAGCATCTCAGTTGCGTGAGGCGCGCGCGTGACGCCGCGCGGCAGTGTTGCGCGCCGCACAGACGGTGGGAGCTTTCGCAGGCATGCTGCAGCATGACGCACGGAGATACGATGAAAACGACCGATGACAACGCCTTCGAATCCATGTCCCAACCCCGCCCGCAGCCGGTCGCGCAGGGGCCGATCGACGAAGCGCTGCACGCGCGCAGCGAGTTGCTGGCGAAGCTGGACTTGCACTTCGACGGCCTCGGCTACTGCTATCGCGACCGACGTTTCGAGCTGTTCACCGATGCGGTTGCCTACGCGCGGCACGCCGCGGCCGACGACCGGGCCGACGACGGCTTCGCACCTGCTGGCTCGTGGACCTTTCGGACCGGACGAGGCCCCTGAGAGCGCGCGCGCTTTCGGCCAGCAGCGGCCCGGAACGGCCTGTAGCGTGCCGCGGCAAGGTGCTCAGGCACCGGATGTGTCGGATGATGCGTCGAAGATCGAACGCTGCGGGGTCGACGCGCGTCGGGTCGGTCGCCCGCCCAGCAGCCCTTCGTGGTCGACCACCATCTGGCCGATTCGAATGCCCGCATCACCGATCGTGAACCGGTGCAACTGGTTCGAATGCGCGCTCGCGCGAACCTTCACCACCGCCATGACGCGTTCGAGGCGGCTGTCGATCTCGATGTAGCGCTGCACGATGATTGCGTCGGTGAGGAAGGCTGTGCCGTAGGGGCTGAAGCGCAGGTCGTTGTAGCGGTCTTCGAGTTCCGATGTCATCAGCACCGTGACGCCGGTGCTCGCCAATGCGGCGACCATGCGCGACAGCGATTCGCGGAAGTCGTCGCGAAAGGTCGGCGCCAGCGCGAGCTCGAAGCCTGACAGTGAATCGATCACGACTCGCGTGGCATCGATACGGCGAACCTCGGCGATCAGCAGCATCGCGATCTCGTCCACCGACATGGCAGATGCGCGGGTGTCGACCACGCCAATGCGCCCGCTCTCGATCAGCGCGGCCAGCTCGGGACCGCGCGACCGGTTCGGGCGTTGCTCGAACGCGGCGATGACGCCCGTCTCGCCCCGCCGTGCCCCCTCTGCGAGGAAAGCCGCCGCCAGGATGCTCTTGCCGGACCCGGAGGGTCCCGCAACGAGCAGCGAGTAGCCGCGCGGAAGGCCGCCGTCGAGCATGTCGTCCAGGCCCGGCACGCCCAGGCTCAGGCGGCCCTTCATCTGGCTCGCCGTGCCCGACTGGGCGGCGCCGGCCAGAGGCGGCGGAGCGAACACGTGCAGTCCGCTGCCGGTGATGCGGAAGGTGTGCAGCCCCGGCAGCGTCGCCTGGCCCCGCATCTTCACGATTTCCATCTTGCGCACCATCGAGTTGCCCTGGACGCTCTGGCGCAGCCAGATGAGGCCGTCGGTGACGGTGAATGCAGGATTCGGCTCCACCTCGGAGAAGGACTCGCCGATCAGAAAGGTGGTCGCCTGCCAGCTCGTCATCAGCACGGCAAGGCTCTGGATGAACTGCTGCTGTGCCGTGTAGGAGCGGGCGTCGCGCATGCCCGCGGGCGCGACAGTGTGAAAGGCGTCGACGAACACCAGACCCGGTTGATGAGCGGCGGTCTCGGACACGATGCATTCGAGCACCTGGCCCATGTCGCCCGTGGCCGCGATCTCGGCCAGGTTGACGAAACGGATCGTGCGGGTCAGCTTGTCAAGGTCGAAGAAATCGTACTGCTGCTGGAAGCGCAGCATCTTCAGCGGAGGCTCTCCCAGCACCGTGAAATAGAGGGCCGGCCGCTCCGGCGTGGCCAGCGCGAACATGATCTGATGGGCCAGCGTCGTCTTGCCGGATCCGGGCGGCCCGGAAATCAGGTTGAACGAGAACTCCGGCAGGCCGCCGCCGAGCACCTCGTCGAGGCCCGGCACGCCGGTGTGCAGACGATGGATCACCGGCTTGCCGATCGTCATCACCGGTCGCCCTTCATGCATTTGCGGCACGTCAAGGAGCGTCATGGGTGGTGTCCCGGCACCGGTCCGCTTGCTCCGGACTCGCTGCGCTGCTTTTGGCGGGCGGCGGCGAGCCGCCGCACTCGCGTCCGGTGTTCCAGTTGCCAGTTCATGCTGATGTCTCCGATTGCGAAACGATGCGCGGCGCCCGCGGGCGCGTCTGTGCGGTCACGCACACTAGCGGCATGTTCGCCAACGCACAGACATCCGGCCGCGCGGCGCCCAACATCGGTTGGTCATCGGAAGCGGGTCGTTGCGGGTGCTGCGTGTGTGCAGCGCCCGCCTTTGCCGAGCCGCCATTCAGGAGCTACCTACCATGCTTTATTACGCCGCCGTCTTCTTCGTCATCGCGCTGATCGCGGCCCTGTTCGGTTTCGGCGGCATCGCCGCCGGCGCCGTGGGCATCGCCAAGATCCTGTTCTTCGTGTTCGTCGTGCTGGCCGTCATCAGCCTCGTCACTGGCGTGGTCAAGCGCGGATGAGTCCCTTCGCCCCGCCCGTCCCCCATTCCAACAAAAAGGAAACTGACATGAATAACCCCAATGGTTCGATAGGCGCCACCGGACCAGTTGCCGAGTTGCCTCCGCCAGGCGTCGACTTCGCCGCGCAGGCGACCGACCGGGCGGTCCGCACGTCGCGCCGTGCGGTCGACGCGCTACGCCAGGGCTCGAACGCATTGCGCGAGCGGGCGATCCATGCGTCGGACGCTACTGCAGGCCACATCCGCGACGAGCCCGTCAAATCCGTCCTGATCGCAGCGGCCGCGGGCGCGTTGCTGGTGGCGCTGGTCAATCTCGTCGGTCGCATCGGCACCCGGTCTTGAGCGGGAGGATGCCGTGCTGATGACCGTCCACTCCGTTCGCCCCGACCTGGGCGACCTGCGCCATCACCTGCAGGAGTGCGCGCGCGCCCGCGGGCGATTGCATCGCCTGCGATGCGCGGTCGAAGCCCTCGATGCCTTCCTCGCGCCACGCTTCGTGACCGCGCTCGCCGTGGTGGCGACGATCGTGCTGGCCAGTCTGGTGCTATCGACCTGAACCGGGCCGCACGGATGCGCATGCGCCTGCGACGGGACCTCCCCGCGGCCGGCGCCCAGGGCGGTGCGCTGCTCGACCCGGGGCGCGGAAACCTCGAGGCGCCGATCCGCGCCGAGATCTTCGGCACTGCGCGCCTGCAGCAACACGGGCGCAGCCTCGGGCAGGCGCACGCCGCGCGCGTGCTGGCCCGCCGCGGCAGCACCTTCTTCCCGCGCATCCAGGCCAATATCCGCGTGCTGCGCGAAGCACAGCACTACATCGCGCTGCAGGAGCAAATCGGACACCACGTCAGCCCGGCGGGCGAATGGCTGCTCGACAACTTCTATGTCGTGCTCGCGCAGCTCAAGGAGATCCACGACGGGCTGCCGCGGCGCTACTTCCGCGACCTCCCGGTGCTGCTCGACGCGCACCTGGCGGGCCTGCCTCGCGTCTACGGCGTGGCCTGGGCCTTCGTCGCGCACACCGACAGTGCGTTCGACGAAGCCCTGCTGGTGGACTTCCTGGTCGCTTATCAGCAGACGCGCGAGCTGACGCTGGGCGAACTGTGGGCGCTGCCGACCACGCTGCGCGTGGTGCTGATCGAGAACCTGCGCCGCTTGTCGGAGCGCGTCGCGACGACCAAGGCGGCACGCGAAGCCGCCAACCTCTGGTGCGATCGCCTCGACGAATCCGCCAAGGTCGATGCGCAGCCGATGTTCGACGCGATGGGCGCACGCGGCGTCGCACGGCCGTTTGCGCTGCAGGTCATGCACCGGCTGCACGCCGACCCCGGTGCGCGTTCGATGCAGGGCGCGCGCAGCCGCGAGGTCGTGCGTTCCGCGCTCGAGCACACGCTGCCTGACCCGGCCGGTGCCCAGGCGGCGCAGCAGGCCGAAGAGGCCGCCGACAACCTGAGCGTGGGCAACGCGATCACGTCGCTGCGGCTTCTGGGCGACACCGAATGGCGCGAGGTGATCGCGCGGGCCAGCGCGTTGATGCAGCGGATGCAGACGTCCCCGGTGTTCAGCGCCGAGCGCGACGACACCCAGGACGGCACGCTGCATGCGATCGAGCGGCTCGCGCGTCGCAGCGGCCGCAGCGAGCTGGCGGTCGCCGGCACGCTGCTCGCACTGATGCACGCACCGCCCGATCCGCACATGCCGGACGCCGCAGCGCAGAGCGAATCGCCAAGCTACTGGCTGCGCGGCGCGGGTGGCGCAGCGCTCAGACGTGCTCTCGGGCTGCGGCCGGTCGCGCTGCCCGGCTGGACCGGCCTGCGGCGGCGCCTGACGCTGCCGCTGTACCTTGCCGCTCTGGGGCTCGGCAGTTTCGGCCTCACGCTCATGCTGGTGCGGCACGCCGCCACGCCGGGTGTCTCGATGGCATGGCTGGCTGCTACCGGGCTGCTCGCGCTCTGGCCCGCCAGCGAGGCGGTGGTCGCCGGCGTGAACCGGCTGATCAGCGAATGGGCGCCGCCGCGCCGGCTGCCCCGCCTTGCGCTGGCTGACGGCATCCCGCCGGAACACCGCGTGCTGGTCGTCATGCCGGTCATGCTCGTCGACATTGCTGGCGTGCGTGCCCTCGCCGCGCAGCTCGAACGGCACAGCCTCGCGAACCGCGAGCCGCACGCGCAATTCGCGTTGCTGAGCGACTTCGCGGATGCAGACACGGCGCACGCTGCCACCGACGGTGCACTGCTCGCCGCAGCGGTCGACGCGATCGACGCGATCGAGGCGCGGCACGACGGCCGGATCGATGCGCCGCGGCGCTTCCTGCTGCTGCACCGGGAACGACGCTGGTGCGAAACGGAGCAGCGGTGGATCGGCTGGGAGCGCAAGCGCGGCAAGCTCGAGCAACTGATGGCCACACTCGCCGAGGCAGACGCGTCGCCCTCGCCCTTCGTCGAACTCGGCGTTCGTTCGCAGCCCGCGGGACTGACGCGGTACGTCGTCACGCTCGACAGCGACACGCTGCTGCCGCCGAACGCGCTGCGCGAACTGGTCGGGGTCGCGGCGCACCCGCTCAACCGGCCGCGCGTCGACGCAGGCCTGCGGCGCGTGGTCGCCGGCTACGGCATCCTGCAGCCGCGCATCGTCGCGCCGCTGGCGGCGGCCCGCGAGGCCACCCCTTTCCACTGGCTGTTCGCCGGCCAGTGCGGCGTGGACCCTTACAGCGCCGCGAGCTCGGAGATCTACCAGGACCTGTTCGGCGAAGGCACCTTCACCGGCAAGGGCCTGCTGAACGTGCAGGCGATGCACGAAGTGCTCGGAGGGCGGCTGCCGGAAGGTCGCATCCTCAGCCACGACCTGGCCGAGGGCGCGATCGCGCGCTGCGGCGGCGTGAGCGACATCGCGCTGATCGAGTCGGCGCCGGCCCACGCTGACGCGGCGGCTGCGCGCGTGAAGCGATGGACGCGTGGCGACTGGCAACTGCTGCCGCTGCTGCTGCAGCCGCGGCGCTTCGATCTTCGCATGGTCGACCGCTGGAAGATGTTCGACAACCTGCGCCGCTCGCTGGTGGCTCCTGCTTCGGTGCTCCTTCTGGTCGCGAGCCTGGCAGAGGGGCCGCTTCCGCCGTGGACGGCCATCGCGCTGGTGGCCGCCGCCTTCGGCACCGGACCCTTGCTCGGTGCGCTCGCCGGCCTCGCGCCGAGCCGCGACGACGTCGCGCTGGGCTACTTCTACCGCCGCGCGCTGGCCGATCTGGCACGCGCGGCCGGCAGCACGGTGTGGAACCTTGCGCTGCTGCTGCAGCAGGCGATCTCGCAGGCGGACGCGGTCGCGCGCGCTTTGTGGCGCATGTCGGCCACGCGGCGCCACCTGTTGCAATGGACCACATCCGCCGCGACCGAGGCCGCAGTGGCGGGCAACGTCGCCAGCCTGTTGCGGCGCCACCGCGGCGTCGTCGGAGCAGCCGCCGCGCTGCTCGCTTCGCTGCTGCTGTGGCGCACGCCGACGCCATTCCTGGCGATCGCCGTATGTGCCCTGTGGGCGGGCGTGCCCTGGTGGATCGCGTGGGGGAGCCGCCCCCGGCACGCGTCGAGCACTGCGGCGCTCGACGAGACCGACCGCAGCTATCTGCTCGACGTTGCGCGCGACACCTGGAGCTTCTTCGAGCTCCATGTCGGGGGGCCGGAGGGACACGCTCTGCCGCCCGACAACGTGCAGACCTCACCCGTGACGATGATCGCGCAGCGCACCTCGCCGACCAACATCGGGCTGTACCTGGTGGCCGTGGCCTGCGCACGCCGGCTCGGCTGGATCGACACCGCGCAGCTGCTGGCGCGCTGCGAAGCCACGCTGATGACCCTGGACGCGCTGGAGCGCCACCGCGGCCATTTCCTGAACTGGTATGACACACGCAGCCTCGTCCCGCTGACCCCGATGTACGTGTCGACGGTCGACAGCGGGAACCTGTGCGGCCACCTGTTGGCACTGGCAGGCGCCTGCGCCGACACCATCGAGAACATCGATGCCGCAACGATGAGGCGCCTTTCGGAGCTGGCGGCGCATTGCCGCCGGCTCGCCGGCGAGGCGGAGTTCGGCTTCCTGTACGACCGGCGCCGGCGGCTCTTCCATATCGGCTATCGCGTCGTCGAGCAGCAGCTCGACCGCAGTTACTACGACCTGCTTGCCTCCGAGGCCCGGCTGGCGAGCCTGTGGGCGATTGCCAAGGGCGACGTGCCGGCGAGCCACTGGTCCGCGCTCGGACGTCCTTTCTACGCGACCGGCACGCGCGCCGGGCTGCGCTCGTGGTCTGGCTCGATGTTCGAGTACCTGATGCCTTCGCTGGTGCTGGACGAGCCCGCGGGCGGTGCCCTGTCGAGCGCGGGATGGTCGGCGCTGCGCGAGCAGGTGGCATTCGCGCGCCTGCACGACGTGCCCTGGGGCACGTCCGAGTCGGCCTATGCGGCGACCGACCACACGCTCGCCTACCAGTACGGGCCCCAGGGTGTGCCGCGCCTGGCGCTGCGCCGCACGCCGCCCGACGATCTCGTCGTCGCACCGTACGCGACCGCGCTGGCCGCGATGCTCGCGCCTCACACCGCGGCGGACAACCTGCGCCGCCTCGAGGCCCTGCAGGCGCGTGGCGAATGGGGCTTCATCGAGGCACTCGACTACAGCGACGATCGGCAGTCGGACGACAGCCGCTTCGCGCCGGTGCTGACCTTCATGGCGCATCACCAGGGGATGACGCTCGCCGCGCTGACGAACGTCCTGGAGGCCGGCGTGGTGCGACGCTGGGGCATGGCCGACGCTCGGCTGGCGGCCGTGTCCTCGCTGCTGCAGGAGCAGGTGCCGCGAGAAGTGTCGCGCCTGCTCGAGCCGCCGCCTGCACCGGGGCGCGGCGAGCGCCGCGACAGCGCCACGGTGGCGGCCCGCGATGTGGTGCCCGGCGAGACGGCGCTGCAGCCCACGCACCTGCTGTCCAATGGCCGCTACAGCGTCACGTTGCGGGCCAACGGCGCCGGCTGGAGCCGTTTCGACGGGGCCGACATCTCGCGCTGGCGCGACGACGCGCTGCGCGATGCCTATGGCACCTTCTTCTACCTGCGCCGCGAGCCCGGCAGCACGCCGGTGTCGCTCACGCAGCACCCCGCGCCCGACCCGGCCGCGCACTACCAGGCGAGCTTCCACGCCGACCACGTGGTTCTCGACACCGTGTGGTCCAACCTGCGCAGTTGCTGCACCGTCTGGGTCAGCCCCGAGGACGACATCGAGCTGCGCCGCATCGAGCTGTGGAACACCTCGTCGGAGCCGATCACGATCGAGCTGATGTCGATGTTCGAGGTTGCACTGGCGGCAGCTCGCGCCGACGAGGCGCACCCGGCGTTCTCGAACCTGTTCATCACGGCCGACTGGCAGGCCGACGAACGGGCGCTGTACTTCAAACGGCGATCGCGGCTGTCTGGCGAGCAGGGTCTGCACGCGGTGCACTTCATCGCGCGGGCCGACCACCAGCTGCTGTCGGTGCAGCCGCAAGCCGACCGGGCCCGCTGGCTTGGGCGGCGTCGCGACGCCTCGTCACCGCTGGCGCACTACGAGCACGTTGCCGCGCCCTCTGGCGAGCTCGCGACCGGACTGGACCCGGTCGCTTCGCTGTCGATGCGGCTCGCCCTGCCGGCACACGGCATGGCGCACGTCATCGTCTGCAGCGCCGCGGCGACCACTCGCGACACCCTCGAGACGCTGGTCGACCGCTACCGCCAGAGCGCCGTCGTCGAACGATCGGCGCTGATGTCGGCCACGCTGGCCGGCGCGCGCCTGCGCGAAATGCGCATCACCAGCGACGACCGGCCCGCTCTGCTGCTGCTCACGACGAGTCTGGCGCTGCTGCTGTCGCGACCCGCGCCGAGCGTGCCCGAGCCGGCCTGTGACCGGCGTGCACTATGGCGCCTCGGCATCTCGGGCGACCGCCCGATCATCGTCGCGACGATAAGCGCTGCGCAAGGCCTTCGGCTGGTGCGCTCGCTGACGCAGGCGCTGCCGTGGTGGTCCTGGGGCGGCTTGGGCTGCGACCTCGTCATCCTGAATGCCGAGCCGCGCTCCTACCTGATGCCGCTGCACGCCGAACTGCTCGCTCTGGCGCAGCGTTACGCCGCCGAGGTTGTCGCGATCACGGCGTCGGGCCACTGCGGGCTGCACCTGCAATTCGCCGACGAGATGAGCGCGGCCGAGATGGCCGCACTCAAGACGCTTGCGCGTGCCGGACTGCGTGCCGACGGCCGTCCGCTGGGTCACCACGTGCAGGATCTGGCCGCATGGCACGACGAGGCGCTCGAGGAGCGGCTTGAACGCGGCGTCGCGCAGCTCCCCGCGTCGTCATGGACAGCCGCCGAGACCGCATCGGAAGGGGAGTTCGATCGCGTGAGCGGCGCTTACCATTTCGAGGTCGCTGCCTTGCGCCGGCCAGTCCGACCCTGGATCAACGTACTCGCCAACGCCGACTTCGGGACCCAGGTCTCCGAGGCGGGTGCGGGCTACAGCTGGGCCGGCAACAGCCGCCTGCACGCCCTCACCCCCTGGTCGAACGACCCTGTGACTGATCCCGCCGGCGAGTGGTTCCTGTTGCAGGATCTGCGCACCCGCGAGGTCTGGAGCGTCGGCGCAGGCGGCGCGGGTGCCGTCGAGGCTCGTACGGTCGAGCACGGACCGGGGTGGACCACGATTCGGCACCGCCGCGGCGATCTCGACGTCGCTGCCACCTGGTGCGTCGACGGCTCGCAGTCCATCAAGCAGGTGCGCATTGAGCTGCGCCAGCACGGCGCGCGCACGCTGCGCGTGCGCGTGATCGGGGTCTGCGAGTGGCAGCTCGGCGAGCGCCGGTCCGATCGGCAGTCGTTGCGAACCGCCTTCGAGGCGCTCGGCAGGCCCGACGCATCAGGTGCCTCGCCGGGCGTGCTGCTCGCGACTCAGCGCGATGCGCATGCCGGTTTCGGAGGCAGCACAGCCTTCTTCGGCCTGCGGTGTTCGCCGGCCAACGTCCCCCTGGAAGACTGGACATGCGACCGGCGCGAGCTGTTCGATGCGCGCGGCAGGCGCGTCGTTCCGGACTACTTCGGCGAGCATGCCGGAGCCGGTCTCGATCCGTGCGCTGCCGCCTCCGCGACCCTGACGCTCGCATCGGGCGAACGAGCGGAGTGCGTGTTCGTGCTCGGCCACGGGGCGACGCCGTCCGCCGCGCGGGCCCTCGCGCGCACGGCGTTGCTGCAAGACGCCGCGCAGCGCGAGGCGGTGGTGCGCACGGACTGGGACGAGCGGCTCGGCGTCGTACAGGTGCATACGCCGGACCCGCTCTTCGACGTGCTCGTCAACCGCTGGCTGCTCTACCAGACCATTGCCTGCCGCCTGTGGGCGCGCGCGGGCTTCTACCAGGCAGGCGGCGCATTCGGATTCCGCGACCAGTTGCAGGACACGATGGCACTGGCCGTCGGCGCACCCCGGCTGCTGCGCCAGCAACTGCTGCTGTCGGCCTCGCGCCAGTTCGTCGAGGGCGACGTGCAGCACTGGTGGCACGCACCGACCGGCGCCGGCGTGCGCACCCACATGTCGGACGACCTGCTCTGGCTGCCCGAAGCCGCATCACGCTACATCGATGTCAGCGGCGATGCCGCGGTGCTCGACGAGGTCGTTCCCTTTCTCGAGGGCGACGCGATCGCCGAGGGCGCAGACGATTTGTACGACGTGCCGCGCGTGAGCGGTCGCAGCGCCACGCTGTACGAGCACTGCGCGCTCACGATCGATCGCAGCCTCGCGGTCGGCGCGCACGGCCTGCCCCTGATGGGCAGCGGCGACTGGAACGACGGCATGAACCGCGTCGGTCACCAGGGCCGCGGCGAATCAGTGTGGCTCGGCTGGTTCCTCTGCCACGTCGTGGCGCAGTTCGCACCGATCGCACGCGCTCGCGGTGACGCAGAGCGGGCGCTGGCCTGGGAGTCGGCCGCGAGCGGATGGCGCCAGGCACTGCACGATGTGGCCTGGGATGGCGCATGGTTCGTGCGCGCCTTTTTCGACGACGGCAGCCCGCTCGGGTCACACGCGAACACCGAGTGCCGCATCGATCTGATCGCGCAGGCCTGGAGCGTGCTCTCCGCAGCGGGATCGCCCGCCCGCCAGCAGCTCGCGATGGCGTCCGCGGACCAGCTCCTGGTCGACGACGCGCAGGGCCTGGTGCGCCTGCTCGACCCGCCGCTGGCCCACGCCCTGCCGGAGGCAGGCTACATCCAGGCCTATCCGGCCGGAGTGCGCGAGAACGGCGGGCAGTACTCGCACGCGGGCGTATGGGCACTGATGGCGCGTGCCACTCTCGGCGACGGCGACGGGGCCTGGCAACTCTTCCAGTGGCTGAGTCCGGCGCACCGTGCGGCGAATCCGCGACAGGCAATGGCCTACGAACTCGAGCCCTACGTGATGGCAGGCGACGTCTACACGCAGCCGCCGTATGTCGGACGCGGCGGATGGAGCTGGTACACGGGCTCGGCCGCGTGGATGCATCGCGCTGCGGTCGAATCGATCTGTGGACTGCGTGTGAGGGGCGGCTTGGCCAGCATCAAGCCGTGCCTGCCGAGCCACTGGCCGGAAGTCCGTCTGACCTTGAGGGTCGCCGGGCGCGAACATGTGTTCATCGTCTGTGCGGCATGGGCCGACATGGCCATCGCCTCGGCCCTCGCCTCAGGTGCCGTGCGCCTTCGTGTCGGCGAATGGCTGTCCCTGGCGGACGTTGGCAGCGTCGCCTGCCACCTCGTCGTGGAGGATGTGGCAGGGTGCGCGGGCGCGCCGGCGCCGGTGGCCGGCGCGATCATCGGATAGGCGTTTCGTGCCGCGGTGTCCGGCCGCCGCGCTGCGTCCGGCACCGCACAGACGGTTGCTCCTGTGCTGCGTAGCATCTACACGACCAGGAGTCGACATGAACGCAGTGAAGATGATTGCCATGGCTCTGATCGTCGCCGGCGTGCTTGCGCTGGCATATGGCGGTTTCAGCTACACGCGCGAAACCCACCAGGCCAAGCTCGGGCCGATCGAACTGTCGGTCAAGGAAAAGCAGACGGTCAACGTGCCGATCTGGGCCGGCGTTGGCGCGATCGTCATCGGCGCGGCGATGCTGGTCTTCGGCGGCGGGAAGAAATGAAGCACCCCGCACCATGGCGCCGCGCGTGACGTTGGAGAACGTCGCGATGACGCACGTGACACTGGGCCCGATGATCCTGGCTGCCCTCGCATCCGCGGGTCTGCTGCTCGGGTATGGGCACGTACTGGACGGCGCCGTGCGACAGGGCGACTTGCGCCGCATCGCGATGGCCGATCACGCCAGGTCCGTATGGCACTGCAAGGCGCTGACGGGCAAGGCGGCCCGCACGGACTGCTTGTCGAAACTGCAGGCACCGTCGCGCGCAGCCCCGTAGCCCGCTACCGCTTCTTGAACAATGAATCGCTGACCTTGCGTTCCCATTCGGCGAGTTGCTTCTCCGCGGCGTTCCTGGCCACGCCGTAGCGCTCCTGGATCTTGCCCGCGAGCTGCTCGCGATGGCCGGCGATCACGTCGAGATCGTCATCGGTCAACCTGCCCCATTGCTCCTTGACCTTGCCGGTGACTTGCTTCCAGTCGCCCTTGATGCGGTCCCAGTTCATGGCGATACCTCCAGTTGGTTGTGCGGCAGTTGGATTCGGGCGCCGCGCGGGCGACACTTCAGGGCCGCACGGCAATCTCGTTCCTGACCGACTTCACGCCGTTGACGCCGCGGGCGATTGTCTCGGCAGTGTTCCTTTCGGTGGCGTTCTTGGCGAACCCCGACAGCATGACCGTGCCGTTGAGCGTCTCCACCCGGATGCTCGAGGCATCGACTTCCTTGTTCTCGACGAAGCGGCTCTTGATCTGGGTCGTGATGGTGGCGTCGTCGACGTAGGCCCCCACGCTTTCCTGGCCGCGTGTGACGGCGCAGCCGGACATGGTGACAAGCGAGATGGCCGTCAGGGTGGCTGCAAGGCAGTGGCGGATGTTCATGGTGGGTTCTCCATCATCATTTGCACGGGCTTGCGACACGCGAGTCCGCTGCAAAGCAACTCTACGGGGCACGCATCGAGTGTTCTGTGCGGTGCCGAACAATGATCGTCTTGGCGATTGAGCTGCCGCAACGAAATGTCCGACCCTGCTCCTACCATCGTGGCTCATGCGGACGGACGCCAGCGTGGCCGCGCACGAGCGTCGCGAGGCGCTTGCGTACGGCACCGCACTGAATCATGGCCCGCGCATGGCGTAGGCTGAACGTGGATTGCCGAGAGCGCCACGATCGGCCCGGCACCACCAAAGGGGAACTGAACATGCGTAAGACCATCGTCGTGCTGTCGATGCTGCTGGGGCTGGCAGCACCAGCAGTCGCCCAATTGAGCATCGGCATCGCCACGCCAGGCGTCAGCATCGGGATCAACGTGCCGCTGTACCCGGAACTGGTGCGCGTTCCGGGCTATCCCGTCTACTACGCTCCGGGGCTGCAGTCCAACTTCTTCTTCTACGACGGCCTGTACTGGGTGTACGAGGGCGACAACTGGTACGCCAGCTCCTGGTACAACGGCCCGTGGGGACTGGTGTCGCCGCAGGCCGTGCCGCTCTTCGTGCTGCGCATTCCGGTGCGCTACTACCGCAGCCCGCCGCAGTACTTCCGCGGCTGGCAGCCGGACCGGCCGCCGCGCTGGGGCGAGCACTGGGGCAACGAGTGGCAGCAGCAGCATCGTGACTGGGACCGGTGGGACCGCCGCACCGCGCCGCCGCCGGCGCCGCGGCCGGTCTACCAGCGCCCGTACGCGCAAGACCGCTATCCGCATGTAGAGCAGCAGCGGTCCATCCAGGACCGGAACTACCGCTACCAGCCGCGCGATCCCGTCGTACGGCAGCACTTCACGCAGCCCGCGCCGCCGCGAGCCGCTCAGCCCGCGCCACCGCGGGCCGCCCAGCCCGGCCGGCCGGTGCAGCATGACGCAGGGCCGCGTCGTGTCGCACCCGTGGAGCCGCATGGCAAGCCAGTGCCGCCGGGTCAGCAGCACAAGGCAGAGAAGGACAAGGACCGCGGCCGCGACGAGGAACGCGGGCAGGACCACAAGAAATAGGAGTGACTCCGGTGGCATGGAGAGCCTGAGGCCGATCGGAGAGTTCCGCTAGCGCGCCTTCGGAGCCGATCGATGTCGAGGGCTTCCAGATTCGCATTCATCGGCCTGGCAGTGGTCGTCGGGCTGCTCCTGTTGCTGGCCGTGACGCTGTACGTGCTGGTCGGCACGGACCTCTACAAGGCGCGCCTGGAGCGGACCGCGTCGCAAGCCCTGGGCATGGAGTTCCACATCGGCGGCCGCCCTGGATTCGACCTGTTTCCGGGCCTGCTGCTGACGCTCGACGACGTGCACATCCGCCGCCAGGGCGAGGACATCGCGTCGGCGCGGCAGGCCACGGTCGGCATCGAGTTGCTGTCGCTTCTCGGTCAGGAGCCTCGCATCAAGCAGATCACGCTGACGCAGCCCGTCATCACCGTCGTGCGGGAGCGCGACGGCCATTTCAACGTCGAGCGCCCGGGGCCCGACGCCACCGTGCTGCCCGCGAGGCAGTGGCCCGACCTCTCGCTCTCGGCCGGTACCGTCGTGTTCGTCGACAAGCTCCTCGGCAAGGGGTTCGAGGCTCGCGAGTGCCGTGGCGAGGTGGATCACCTGCGGAGTTCGGGTGGTGCGCGCGGCGACCTCCTGAAGAACCTGGCTTTCAGCGCCGAGATCGGCTGCGGGCAGGTGCTCGGGGGCGGCTTCACGGTAGTCGAGGTGAAGTTCTCGGCGCAGGCGAAGAATGGCATCCTCGATCTGAAGCCGCTGACGACGCATCTGCTCGGCAAGCAAGGCACGGGAAGCGTGCACGCCGACTTCTCCGGTGCCGTGGCTTCGTACCGCATCGCCTACACGCTCACGCAGTTCCCTGTCGAGGCGTTCTTCGACAAGATGTCGCTCAAGAAACTGGCCAGCGGCCCGATGGACTTCAACGCGACACTTTCGACCCATGGCACGACGATCGAGGAACTCAAGCTGGCGGCGACGGGACATGTCTCGCTGCGCGGAAAGGGCATCACGTTCATCGGCAGCGATCTCGACAAGTCCTTCGAACGTTTCGAGGCCAGCCAGACCTTCAGTCTCGTGGACGTGGGAGCCGTCTTCTTCGCCGGCCCTGTCGGCCTGCTGGTCACGAAGGGCTACGACTTCGCGAAGCTGTCGCGGGGGACCGGCGGCAGCAGCGAGATCCTCACGCTGGTCTCGGACTGGAACGTCGAGCATGGCGTGGCGCATGCACAGGACGTGGCGATGGCGACGCACGCCAACCGCATTGCTCTGCACGGCGGACTCGATTTCGTCAATGAACGCTTTGACGAAGTGACCGTGGCGCTCATCGATGAGAAGGGTTGCGTCAAGGTGCAGCAGCGCATCCGAGGCACCTTCGGCGAGCCGCTCGTGGACGCACCCAACGCACTCCAGACTCTCGCCGGGCCGGCGCTGCGGCTGCTGAAGAAGGGCGGCGCCGCGATATTCGGCAGCCACTGCGATCCGTTCTACACCGGCGTTGTCGCGGCGCCCGGCTGATTGCGTCGGCAGCCGCGGTACATGGCCCGCTCGCGACGGCATGCCGCACCTGTCGACCAGGGCATCGGAGCGGCAATCAGGTGCGCGGTTCGCCCTGGGCGTTGACGGTGACGGTCTGTCCCGGAGGGGCCGTCATCTGCATGTGATGCTCCTGCCCGCGGAACGTATAGGTCACGTCCCAGTAGTCGGGAGGGCCTGCCTGGGGCCGATCGGTGCAGCGTTGGACGTCGTGTGTCGCCATTTGCCGCCCACCGCTGTCGCGGCCCATGTTGGCGCCGATGGCAGCTCCGGCAATCACGCCGCCGACCGTGGCGATGTTGCGTCCGGTGCCACCGCCGACCTGGTGCCCGAGAATGCCGCCAATCACCGCGCCGACGATCCCGCCGGGAACGCTGGCGTCGCCGCGCTCCTGGCTCACCTGTTCACGTTCCATCCAGCAACGTTGCTCGGGCGGCCCGACGACAGCATGCACGCCCGTGACGTCGGCCTGAAAGAGCCGCTCGCCGTGGCGGCGCCGGCCATCGTACGCGACCGGCGGCGGCACCGGCGCGTAGCGCTCGTCGTCGACCCGGGCGTCGCGACTCACGGCGCGGGCAGAGGAGATCCGGTCGTTCAAGCCCATCGCACCAAGTGACGGGTAGTGCCCTTCTCGCAGAATCACGCAACGGCCGCGGAACCTCGCGTCCTCGCAGACTTCCCAGCGATTGTGTTCGACGACGACCGACGAGGCCCGATCGTTGAACCCGGAACGTGCGAAGTCGGCAACCGCCTGGCTCGTGCTGAATGAGCGCCCGGCATAGTCGTCGTGCTCGTAGAGCGTGACCTGCGCCAGGGCCCCGGTCGTCGTGATCAGGGCAGCGATCGCCAGGGCGATCCTCGAGAGGTAGTTCATGTGGTTCAGCTCGAAAGCGTGTCGTGATGTCTTGTATCTCGCCGGGACGCCAGAGGTCTGTTCGCCAGCGTACACGCATGCCGCCGCGGGCTGCTGAGCGCGCGAAGTCACAGCCAGTAGTCCCACAGGCGCGCGAAGAGCGCGCGCGCGCGAGCGGACAGGCCGCGGTTGCGCCACTGCGCGAGAACGATCTCGTCGGATGCGGCAAGATCTTTCTCGAACATCGCCTGCACCTGGGTCCCGAATTCGGCCCCCAGGACCACCGCGTTGAGCTCGCTGTTGTGCAGGAAGCTGCGCCAGTCGAGGTTGATCGATCCGACGCTCGCCCACACGCCGTCGATCAACGCGGTCTTGGAATGCAGGATCACGCGGCGTTGCGACCGTGCCCACGCTGTCGCGCATCAGCCGTACCTGCACCCCGTGGCGACGGCGTTCGATCAGTGCCTGCGCGAAGCGCTGGCCGACCTCGTCGTCATCGAGGATTTAGGTCTCCATGTGGATGTGGTCGCGCGCGGATTCGATCGCCGCGACCATCGCGCGGAAGGTGGTCGGACCGTCTTGCAGCAACGTGACCTCGTTACCTGTAGTCAGCGGGCTGCCGACGATCGCCTCTTCGAGCGCGGGGTGGCGGGCGAAGCTATCGGTGGGCTCGCCGCACCCCGAGCAGCAGGGGTGCAAGCCACCGGCGCATGACGACGCTCGGCCTCAGGCCGCAGGTCTCATGTCCCGCACCGTGGCGTGGCTACAAGCGCCCCGTCAGCACGAGGATCAGAACGATCAGCACGATGAGGCCCACTCCGCCCGTGGGCAGGTACCCCCAGCTGCTGCTGTGCGGCCAGGTAGGCAACACGCCGATCAACATCAGGATCAGGACAATCAACAATATAGTGCCCAGGCTCATGGCTTCCTCTTTTCTGGTGTCGACCCGGACGGCGCTGGTGCGCCGCCTTTTCTCCGGTGCAGGGTAGTCGGATCGATCGCGCGCATCTGTGCGCTGCCGGACAGAGCGCGGGCTCCGTCGACCCCGCTCGCGATACGCCAGGAGGTCGGCGGAGTAGCGTCCGCCAGCGCACGCAGGGCTCACACAGGGCGCGCACGGCGTGGCACGCGGTGACCCCATCTGCGTGAGCGCATGGCAATATGTCTTCCATCGCACGGACGAAACGCTGCCGAACACGTAGCGTCACCTGGATGAGTCTCCTCTCGCTCGAACACGGCAAACTGGCGTATCACGCCGACTTCGCGATCTACGGCGCCGCCATGGCTGGCGTGGCGGTGGCGCTGCTGGTGGCCGCTCCACGCGGCCACGGCCTGTGGTTCACTGGCTGTGCCGTTGCCGGGTTCATCGCCTGGAGCGCCATCGAGTACCTGCTGCATCGATTCGTGTTGCACGGCGTGCAGCCCTTTCGCCGTTGGCACGCCTTGCACCACGAACGGCCCACGGCGTTCATCGGCACGCCCACGATCTTGACGGCGCTGCTTTTCGCCACCTTCGCGTTCCTGCCGGCGCTGCTGCTGGGCGGTCTGTGGAGCGCCTGCGCACTGACGCTCGGTCTGCTGGCGGGCTACCAGAGCTTCGGCCTTGCGCACCATGCCGTGCACCACTGGCGCGCGGACTTTGCCTGGCTGCGGCTGATGAAGCGAAGGCACGCATTGCACCACCACGGCGCGCAAGCCTGCTGCTACGGCGTTGGCAGCAGCTTCTGGGACTGGGTGTTCGGCACGCTGCCCAAGTCGAACGAGGTCCGATGTGCGCAGCCTGAGCTTGTCGACAGCCAGCGTCGATGATTCCCAGTTTGGCTACCGCGTGAAGGCCTCGTGCGAGGTCTTCGTCACTTACGGGGCAACAAGAGTTGCCACACCCTGTCGGATGCGCCATGTGGCTTGGAAGGTACGACCCTTGAGCGGTCGGCGTCAGCGCCGACCGGCTGCGCTTTGTCTCAGTCCGCGTTGACTGGCCGCCAGTCGATCGCCCCGAAACCGTCCTGCCCGAGGAGCGTGTAGTAGATGCCCACCCGGCCCAGCGTCTGCCGGCGACCCGGGGTGCCCGGGAAGTCCGCGCTGCGGTGCGACCAGAGGTAGTTGATGCCGATCGCGTGCGAACCCTTGATCCGCCATGTGAAGGCGGTGTCGATACGCGCAATATCGTCGCGCCCGGCTGAGCGATGGTTGATCGTGCCGACCGACACCATGCGCGCAGACAGATCGAGCGCGGCCCGATCGCCGCCGATCAGCCGCAGCGCCAGCGCGGCACGCGAGGCCGCGCCGTAGTGGTACTCCGAGTTGGCGGTGGTGCTTCCCAGAGTGCTGACAGCGGAGTAGCCCAGGCCAGCCATCACGGTCGCCTGCACCGCTACATTGCGAGATGCCCACCATTGCGCGGTCGTCCCGAGCGAGAGCGAGGTCGTCGAAACGTGGAAGATCTGCGGATAGAGGTAGTCGTAGTTGGCGTACAGACCCCAGATGCCGCGGTAGTTCTCGCCGACCGCATAGTCGGTGCCGAACAGCAGGCCACGCGTGCTGAGGTTCTCCACGCCGTTGGCGGTGGACAGCAGAACCTGGAAGTTGAAGTAGTCGAACGGTCGGGTATAGGTGTAGCCAGCCTTGCCAGGCAGGCCGTAGTCGACCGCGAAATCGACTTGGACCGCGTTCTGCTTGAATTTGGACGACTGGTCGAAGTCGTGCTCGGTCGCGCGGGTGGGGCCGATGTGCAGGCGACCGTAGTACGCCGGATCGTGGTCTTCGAACGCGCCGTCGAACCGCGATCCGAACGCCAACCGGTTCAGGGCGACCGGCGGGGAGATCGCCCCCGCGAGCCAGTGGCGCCACGGCAGGTCGCTGCGGCTTTCCACCAGATGTGCCATGCGAAACAGCGGCTCGCCGAGAAAGCTGCCCGCGATGCCGCTGGCGATCTGGTCGTTGCGCGAAGGGGGCGTCTTCTCGCCGGTGATCTCCCACCAGGCGCTGCCGGCGAAGGTCAGCGCCGATGCTTCCCAGTAGTTCAAGCCCGTGGCGCGGCCCGCACCGTGATACATCGCGCCCTGGTACGGGTGGGCGGCCTGGTTGACCTTGAACGGATCGTTGTCGACGACCCAGGGGCCGCGCAAGTTGCGTCGGATCGATGCGCCCGTCACGTCGTAATCGTGGGAGCCGCTGAACCGTCGGTTGTAGAGGCTGAGCAGCAGGTCGAAGGTGACGATCTCGACCACTGGCGCGACGTAGCTCTTGTCCGGCTCGGCCGACGGGGCAGCAGTGGCTTCCACCGTCTGCGCGCCGGCACCCTGCCAGGCACACACCAGCAGCGGCACGAGCGCAAGCCCGAGCCGCCTGCGTTGCATGCGGGTCGTGGGCATTCGCGATTGGGGGATCAGACTCACGGTATCACCTCCGCTAGTACGTTCGGAGTCGCGCGGGTTCATCGCGCAGCCATTGCTCAGACGTCACCGTAGGTCGGCCGCTGCACCGGACCTGGTACGCCTGGCCGCTCAGGCTGCTCTTGCTGGCGGCCCGCTCGATGAACTGCTCGGTGCTGTCGATCAAGCTCCTCGCCATCAGGTACTTGTACTTGTCGCGTATGTGCGCCTGGGCCGTCAGCGAATTGCTCCAGGTGCCGTTGCGGTAGAACTCGCAGCCGGATCCCTCGATGTAGCCGAGCAGAAAGCTGATCTCGACCTGCACGCTGGTGGCCGGTTCGGCCTGCGCGAGAGGCGGGCACAGCCACGCCGGCATCACCAGCGCGACCACCATCCATCGAAGCTTCACGAACAACTCCTCTTGAAGCGAGAGACCGGCTCAGAAGCGATAGGCCAGACCGGCTGTCGCATAGCGGTTCCACAGCCGCTGCGTCAAAGGACTGTGCGCAGCGTCGCCGAGCCCGCGTCGTGCCTCCAGATTGCCGACCACGACCCAGTTCCGGCCCAGGTCGACCGACCACAACAATCCGACGCTCGAGTACAGCCAGCCGCCGGCGGCCCGGAATTCAGGCAGGCCCGAGCTGGCGGACTGCTCGGGCGTGATGCCGTAGAAGGCACTGGTAGATCGGTTGTCGGCCCAGGTCGCCTGGCTGAAGACACCGGCTGCGACCGGTCCGCTCTGGAAGATGCCGACACTCAGGCGGAGGTCAGCCTGGGTGCCGAGTTTCGCGTCCGTGTGGCGGCGAACGCGGCCGAGCAACGTCATCGGCGCCGGGCCGACGCTGTGATCCCATTCGAGTTGCAGTCCGAGTGCAGCGCCCGTTGCAATCGACCCAAAGCCGCGCCGCTCGAGGAAACCGGAATCGCCGGCACGGCGTCCTGGCTCGTAGCTTAGTTGCGCGCCGGCGTGCAGGCCCGGCAAGAGCTCCAGCCGGGCGCCGCCTTCGAGGACGCCCTGAGTCGAGCGGACGAACCAGGGCTTGCCGAAGTATCGGACGACCGGAACCAGTTCGATGCGTTGCGAGTCCGAGCCATCGTAGGCTGGCCGCGAACGCAGACCCGCGCCGAGCAGCGAGTCATTGGAGAGTTCCGCCAAGGCAGGCATCGGCAGCGTGGTGAAGAGCGCGGCCATTGCCAGCGTGGCGCACCTCATGAAGCAGCGGCCGGTTGCGACCCATGCGCGGATCATGACGGTCTCCCGGACACGGCCACCCCGTACGCAGTGGTGGCCACCGTCACCAATGGCCACCGTCGCCGTTCACAGCAGATGCACGTCGACGTTCGCGCCGTCATCGGGCGAGACGGGCTGTGCGCGATGATGGCGCGGATCGTGTTTTGCAATCGCAGCACCGACGCTGCGCTTGAGTTTGCGCATGCCGCCTTCGATTGCTCGATGGGCGTCGTCAGCGCGCTCATGCACCACGACGGCCTCGAGGCCCGCGAGCCTTGCTTCCAGCATGCATTGGATGCTGTCGCCACCCGTCTTGGTTTGACCGTCCGCGTCGGACAAGTGGACCTCCACGCGCGTGACGCGTTCGCCGAAACGCCCGAGTGCGTTCTTCACGACGCTCTCCACATGGTCGGCCATCGCCTGGCTGCCGTGGGAGTCCGGATCGCAGTGGAGCAGGATCTGCATGGTTTCCTTTGAGGTCGGTTCTTCGAGGGGCAGCGGGTGGCTTCGGCTGGTGCGCGAAGTCACAGCGAATCAGTCGTCCTTCTTGATCGCGATGGTGCTTTGCACCGACGTCACACCTTCGGTCGAGCGTGCGATCTCCACGGCCTTGTCGGCGTTTTCCTGGGTCCTGACATTGCCGCTGAGCACCACCATGCCGTTGGCGTCGGTATCGACGTGGACGGTCGCGAGGCTGCGCGCAGTCTCCGCGCTCAGTTTGGCCTTGACCTTGGTCGTGATGACGGAGTCCTTGACGAATGCCACCGGGTCCTTGCGATCCGCGTCGGCATCGGCGGCTGTTGCGGCAAAGGGAGTGACGAGCGTGCCAAGGACGAGGCAGATCGTTGCGAGTTCGTTCTTCATGGTGCGACCTTGTAGTGGCGAGTTGCGAAGGTGCGATCGTCGGCGGATCTTCGCAAAGCGTCTGTTCGCTGGCGCGCATTCGCGGCAAGCGCACGGACCGCGACAGGTCGAGTGGCGCTGCGCGCATGTACGCCAGCACACAGACGGGCAGCCTGTGACCGGCTACGCGTTTGTCTTTGCAAACCCACAAGGCACGCGACCATGAATACGCCCCGACTCCTGAGCGCCCTGGCAGAGGCTGCGGCACTGACCGCCAGACTTGCATTCGCTCAAGCCACCAACGACGCCAGCAGCCAACGACGCCGCAGCCCGCGACGACGACGACAGAAACGACAACGACGCAGGCACGTTGTCAACGACGGCGCCATCCGATGCCGGTCCAAGCACCACGACGCCTGCTGCCACCGACAACGCGACCACCACGACGGAACCCGCGCCGAAGGCCGATCGCGGTTGAAGCGTCACAGTCCACCGGCGAGCGCTACGCCGTCGGCGGTGGAGTCCGCTACCTCGGGCGTCGGTACCAGCCCAGTCGGTCTCGGCGCTGGCAGACCTGCGCAACGTCCTGATCCATGGTTCTCCTGCTGGGGGACGGCGACGGCCGCGCTGCACCTGGCCCCTGCGGGTCCGAGCCACGGCAAGACCACGGCGTCACGCGCAGCCGCGCATGGGTCGGGACTTCCGCACTCACGCGGACACTGCTCCAACCTGGAACACTCCAGCGCGTCGCCTGTCAGTCCGTGGCGGCGACATCAGGAAATGCCCTATGTATCCTGCGAATTCCGCTGGGAGGAAGATCCGATGTCTTCCGGTGGGCTTCACCGGTCAACTGCGCGCGCGCTCGCCCGGGGGTGATCTCATGCAAAAGAGCCTTTACATCGACGCCGACAAATGCACCGGTTGCCTGCAATGTGAGATGGCGTGTTCATACGAGAACTATGCTGTCTTCGCGCCGGCGAAGTCGCGCATCAAGGTGTTTGACTTCCACGAGACCGGACGCAAGGTGCCCTACACGTGCACGCAGTGCGACGAGGCCTGGTGCCTGCATGCCTGCCCGGTCGAAGCCATCACGCTCGACACACTGACCGGCGCGAAGGTGGTCCACGAGCCGACTTGCGTGGGCTGCAAGGTCTGCACGATCAGTTGCCCATTCGGCACCATCAACTATGTACAGGAAACCGGCAAGGTGCAGAAGTGTGACCTGTGCGGTGGCGATCCGGCGTGTGCCAATGCCTGCCCCACCGGTGCGATCACCTACGTCGACGCCAACTGGACCGGTCTGAGCCGCATGCAAGCCTGGGCCGAGAAGCTGGGCAACCAGCCCGCAGCATAAGGAGCGCCACCATGGCCTGGACAGGAAAGATTCTCCGCGTCAATCTCAATACCGGCACCGTTCAATCGGAGCCACTTCGCATGGACTGGGCCAAGCTCTACCTCGGCTCGCGCGGGCTCGCGTCCAAGTACCTTGTCGAAGAGATCGACCCCAAGGTCGATCCGCTTTCCGCGGCCAACAAGATCATCTGGGCGACCGGGCCACTGACGGGGACCATGGCTTCTACGGGCGGGCGCTACACGGTGGTCACCAAGGGTCCGTTGACCGGAGCGATCGCGTGTTCCAACTCAGGCGGCTATTGGGGCGCCGAGCTCAAGTTCGCGGGCTGGGACATGATCATTTTCGAGGGTGTGTCGCCCAAGCCGGTCTACCTCTACGTCAACGACGACCTGGCCGAACTGCGTGACGCGGCTTCGCTGTGGGGCCACAGCGTGTGGGAGACCGAGGCAGCGCTCAAGAAGCTGCACCAGGATCCGCTGGTGCGCGTTTCATCGATCGGCCTGGCTGGCGAGAACCGCGTGCTGTTCGCCGGCGTGGTCAATGACCTGCACCGCGCCGCTGGCCGCTCCGGCGTCGGCGCCGTGATGGGCAGCAAGAACCTCAAGGCCATCGCGGTGCGCGGCACCAAGGGCGTGGGCAACCTCGCCGACCCGAAGGCGTTCATGCGCGTGACTGCCGAGAAGAAGAAGATCCTGCACGACAACGCGGTGACCGGGCAGGGCCTGCCCACCTACGGCACGCAGGTGCTGATGAACGTGATCAACGAGATGGGAGCACTGCCCACGCGCAACCATCGCGACGTGCAGTTCGAGGGTGCCAAGGACATCTCTGCCGAGGCAATGGCCACTCCACGCGCCACCGACGGCAAGAAGCAGCTCGTGACCAACCAGGCCTGCTTCGGGTGCACCATCGCATGCGGGCGGGTCAGCAAGATGGACAAGGGCCACTTCACGGTGGAGAACAAGCCGCAGTATTGGGGCGCCTCGGGCGGCCTGGAATACGAAGCGGCGTGGGCGCTGGGCGCAGCCAACGGCGTCAACGACCTCGAGGCGCTCCAATATGCCAACCTGCTGTGCAACGAGCAGGGCATGGACCCCATCTCGTTCGGCGCCACGGTCGGCGCGGTGATGGAGCTCTACGAAATGGGTGTCCTCAGCAAGGAGCAACTCGGCATCGACGCAAAGTTCGGCTCCGCAGCGGCGCTCGCCCACTTTGCAGAAATGACGGCCCGTGGGGAAGGCTTCGGCAAGGAGATCGGCCAGGGCAGCAAGCGGCTCACCGCCAAGTACGGGCATCCTGATCTGAGCATGAGCGTCAAGGGCCAGGAGTTCCCGGCCTACGACTCGCGCGGCATCCAGGGCATGGGTCTGGCCTATGCCACCAGCAATCGGGGCGCATGCCACTTGCGCGGCTACACCGTCGCCTCCGAGGTGCTGGGCATACCGGTCAAGACCGACCCGCTGGCTTCCGAGGGCAAGCCTGAGCTCGTCAAGGCCTTCCAGGACGCTACGGCAGCCTTCGATTCGGCCGGGTTGTGCCTCTTCACCAGCTTCGCGTGGGGCCTGGCCGACGTGGCGCCGCAGGTCGCCGCGGCGTGCGGCGAGGAGTTCACTCTCGAGAACCTCGAGAAGATCGGTGAACGGATCTGGAACATGGAGCGCGATTTCAACAACCGCGCCGGCTTCACCGCCAAGGACGACTCGCTGCCCAAGCGGCTGCTCACCGAGCCGGCCAAGACAGGCCCCGCCAAAGGCCTGGTCAACAAGCTGCCGGAGATGGTTCCAAAGTACTACGAGGTCCGAGGCTGGAACGCCGACGGCACATTGAAACCCGAGACGAGAGCGCGTCTGGGCTTGTGATGAAGCACGTCATCCTCGGCGCTGGGCCGGCCGGCGTGATCGCGGCGGAGACCATTCGCAAACACGCGCCTGCCGACGAGATCGTGCTGATCGGTGACGAGCCCGAGGCGCCTTATTCACGCATGGCCATCCCCTATCTGTTGATGGGCCAGATTGGGGAGGCGGGGACGCACCTGCGTCACGCGCCCGACCATTTCCGCAAGCTGAGCATCGGCCTTCAGCGTGGACGGGCGGTGCGCGTGGACAGCGCCGCGCGAAACGTGACACTCGAAGACGGGAGCACGATCGGCTATGACCGTCTGCTCATCGCCACCGGCTCATCGCCCACCTCGCCGCCTGTTCCGGGCATCGCCGGCTCGGGCGTGCACTCCTGCTGGACGCTGGCCGACGCGCGCGCCATCATGGCATTGGCCAAGCCGGGCGCGCGCGTGCTGCAGATGGGTGCCGGGTTCATCGGCTGCATCATCATGGAGGCACTCGCGCTTCGCGGGGTGAAGCTCAGCGTCGTCGAGATGGGCGACCGCATGGTGCCGCGGATGATGGGGCCCACAGCCGGCGGCATGATCAAGAACTGGTGTGTGAGCAAGGGGGTTGGGGTGCACACCTCGGCGCGCGTGGAAGCGATCGAGCGGGACGCGACGCCGGTGCTGAAGGTGAAGCTCTCCACTGGCCAGATGCTCGAGGCCGACCTCGTGATCAGCGCCACCGGGGTCAGGCCCAACATCGGCTTCCTCGAGCACACCGGCATACGCTGCCTGGTGGGCGTACTCACCGACGAGCACCTCGAGACCAACGTGAAGGGTGTGTTCGCAGCCGGCGATTGCGCCGAGGCGTTCGACAAGGTGAGCGGAAAGACGATCGTCAGCGCGATCCAGCCCAACGCGGCCGAGCAGGCGCGAGTGGCCGCGCTCAACATGGTGGGCATGCACACGGCGCTGCGGGGCGTCACGCAAATCAACGTGCTCGACACCTTGGGCCTGGTCTCGGCGAGCTTCGGCAATTGGGAGGGCGTGCCCGGCGGACAGCACGCCGAACTCACGACAGAAGGGCGACACCTGAGTCTGCAGTTTTCCGCCGATCGCCTCGTTGGTTGCAACGCCATTGGCTGGGCCGATCACGTGGGTGTGATGCGCGGTCTGGTCGAAGGCCAGGTGAGGCTCGGCGAGTGGACGGAGCGCCTGCTCGCCGACCCGACGCAACTCATGAAGGCCTACCTTGCTTGCGCGCAGGCGCAGCAGGATCGTGCGCATGTCTGAGCGCGTGTGCGCGCGGGCCTTCGGTCGACGGACGCACCGCAGATGAGGGTCACGCTCAAGCTCTACGCCAGTCTCACCCAGTGCCTGCCTTCGGACAGGCGCATCAGCAACTTCGTTGAACTCGACGTCGAGGAAGGCACGACGATCTCGCAGATCGCGCAGACGTTCAGCCTCCCGCCGAAGAGCGTGCATTTGGTGCTGGTCAACGGCCACTTCGTCGCCAAGGAAGACCGCGGGCTGCGCGCACTCGTCCACGGTGACGTGCTTGCGATCTGGCCACCGATCGCGGGCGGCTGACGTGGCGGCCTGGCCGCTCGAGTTCGAGCGCGAACATGGATGCACCGAGGCGGAGTGGCAGACATGGCTGCCCGATGCAGTGCACGGGCATGCGCTTGCGATCGACATCCAGGGCCGCGCGAGCGTCGCGATAGGACAAGGGGAGTTGCAGATCGATTGGGCGACGCTCCAGCCGCGTCGAATCGGCTTGCTGCGAATGCCTCGCATGCGGATGCGCTATCGCTTCCTGGACGTGAGCGAGCCAGAGCGCGAACGGTTCATGAAACGCTTTGACCTTCACCTGCTGCGCGGGGGTGGTTGAGCTGCCGCGTGTTCGTTCGTGTTCGGCACGCGGGAACCCCGCGAAGCGCATCGACGGTTCGATTCACCGAGCGTCTCTAACGTCCCGTGATGATAGGCGCCGCCATTTGTCCTCCGCGGGCGAGTAGCAACCGAGTCCAATCAGTCTGTTGCTGTCTTCCGGTCTGCTCCTGCGAGTGCCCCCGCGACAGAGCCAGTGCATCTCGCCTCAAGCCACCGCGGCAATCGCCGCATTGAATGTCGCGCTCGGGCGCATCACGGCATTTACCTTCTCGCTGTCGGGCTTGTAGTAGCCGCCGATGTCGGCCGGCTTGCCCTGCACCGCGGCGAGCTCCGCGACGATCTTATGTTCGTTCGCCGCCAGCGTCTTGGCCAGCGGCACGAAGTGCGCAGCGAGCGCCGGGTCGTCTTTCTGTGACGCCATCGCCTGCGCCCAATACATCGCCAGGTAGAACTGGCTCCCGCGGTTGTCGAGTTCGCCGGTCTTCGGCGACGGCGACTTGCGGTTGTCGAGCAGCTGCCCGGTGGCCGCGTCGAGCGTCTTCGCCAGGATCTTGGCCCTGGCATTGCCGGTCTTGACCCCCAACTCCTCGAGGCTCGCCGCCAGTGCGAGGAATTCGCCGAGGGAATCCCAACGCAGGTGGTTCTCTTCGACGAGCTGTTTCACGTGCTTGGGGGCCGAGCCGCCGGCACCGGTCTCGTACATGCCGCCACCGGCCATCAGCGGCACGATCGACAGCATCTTCGCGCTGGTGCCGAGTTCCATGATCGGGAACAGGTCGGTGAGGTAGTCGCGCAGGATGTTGCCTGTCACCGAGATCGTGTCGAGCCCGCGCACGACGCGCTCCAGCGTGTAGCGCATCGCCCGCACCTGCGACATGATCTGGATGTCGAGGCCTTCGGTGTCGTGGTCCTTGAGGTAGACGCGTACCTTCTTGATCAGCTCTTTCTCGTGCGGGCGATACGAATCGAGCCAGAACACCGCCGGCATGCCAGAGCTGCGGCAGCGTGTCACCGTGAGCTTGACCCAATCGCGAATCGCCGCATCCTTGACCTGGCACATGCGCCAGATGTCGCCCGCCTCCACGTTCTGCGTCAACAGCACCTCGCCGGTGGCGATGTCGGTGATGTTGGCGACACCGTCTTCGGGGATCTCGAAAGTCTTGTCGTGCGAGCCATACTCCTCGGCTTGTTGCGCCATCAGGCCGACGTTCGGGACCGTCCCCATCGTCTTCGGGTCGAACGCACCGTGCCACTTGCAGAAGTTGATCATCTCCTGATAAATGCGCGCGAAGGTGCTCTCGGGCATCACGGCCTTCACGTCCTTGAGGCGGCCATCGGCACCGTACATCTTGCCGCCGGCACGGATCATCGCGGGCATCGACGCATCGACGATGACGTCGCTTGGCGAATGGAAGTTCGAGATGCCCTTGGCCGAATCGACCATCGCGAGCTCAGGGCGGTGCTCGTGGCAGGCATGCAGGTCGCGCATGACCTCCTCGCGTTCCATTTCCGGCAGGCTTTCGAGCTTGCCGTGCAGGTCGACCATGCCGTTGTTGACGTTCACGCCCAGGCGCTCGAACAGCTTGGCATGCTTGTCGAAGGCGTCCTTGTAGAAGATGCGCACGCAGTGGCCGAAGACGATCGGGTGCGAGACCTTCATCATCGTCGCTTTGACGTGCAGCGAGAACATTACTCCATACTTGCGCGCATCCTCGATCTCACGTTCGTAGAAGGCGAGCAGCGCCTTCTTGCTCATGAACATCGAGTCGATGACCTCCCCGGCCAGCAGTGACACGCTGGGTTTGAGGATCAACGTCTTGCCGCTCCTCGTGAGGAGCTCCATCTTCACGTCACGCGCACGGTCCAGCGTCATCGACTTTTCGCCGTGATAGAAATCGCCGGCGTGCATGTGAGACACGTGGGTGCGCGACGCCTGCGCCCATTCCGCCATCGAATGCGGGTTCTTGCGCGCGTACTCCTTCACTGCCCGCGGGGCGCGCCGGTCGGAGTTGCCTTCGCGCAGCACCGGGTTGACGGCCGATCCGACGCACTTGGCGTAGCGCGCCCGGATCGCCTTTTGTTCATCGGTTCGTGGATCTTCGGGAAAGTCGGGGATGCCATATCCGTTGGCCTGCAACTCCTTGATCGCGGCCAGGAGTTGCGGCATGGACGCGCTGACGTTGGGCAGCTTGATGATGTTGGCATCCGGCTCGAGCGTCTTCTTCGCCAGTTCCGTCAGCGTGTCGGGAACGCGCTGCTTGGGCGCCAGGAATTCTGAAAAACTGCCGAGGATCCGTCCGGCGACCGAAATGTCGGCGAGATCGACCTGTACGCCCGCTGGTTTGGCGAACGCGCGGACGACGGGCAGGAAGGCGGCGGTCGCCAAGGCCGGCGCTTCGTCCGTCAGCGTATAGATGATGGTGGGTTCGTTTCTCACGCGCAATCTCCTGGGTGCGGCAGTTCCCGGAAGAGGCAAGCTCGCGACCCCCCGCTGCCGATTGACCACGAATGTACTGGAGTGGCGGGCAGGGTGTGGCTCAGCCTTGTTCACTCGGCGTTCTTGTTTGCCGACCGTTGCCGACTGGCGCGGTCGTCGGGCCGCCAGAATTGAAGCACCGCACGCATTTTCGAGCTACCGGCTCGAGGCGTGGTGGGCAATCATGGGTCCGGCTGCGATGTCCGCACCGGTCGTCAAGCGGCTCAACGAGGAACTGAATGCCGTATTGACGCTTCCTGAGGTGCACGAACTGCTGGCACGGAAAGGGGCCAGCCAGTCTGCTTCCCAACACATCAACATCCGGTCGGGCCTGGCGCGCTGGAGCAAATCTCATCAAGGACGGGTGTGCAACTCTCCACGCCGGTCCCATGAGAGGCGATGAAACCCTGCGGGACTCTCCCGCCGCGACTTCCGCCGTGAATCCTCAGGGCCCGAATCCGCGGAGCCCCGAGGACCACGAGGTGATCGACTACTTGACCACTTGCACGTTCACGGTCGACATCAACTGCTGCTGCTCCCCATCCTTCGTGAAATTCGCCATCAGCGTGACCGGCACCGCATCGCCTTGGGGGATGTTGTTGTCGATGTCGGACTTGCGGAACTGCGCGATCAGCACCTGGCCCCTGCCCGCCGCATTCGCGTGCGCCGCCGGGATCAAGGTCTCCGACAGCGGCGTCTTGAGCACCACGTCACCGTCGAACCGATAGCCCTCGGGCACCCGGAAGAACGCGGTGACCACACCGTACACGCCGGTGAACACACCCGTCGAGGAACCGAGGTCGAGTCGTGCAGGCATGAAGCGAAGCGCTCCCGGAATGTCCTGCGGTGTCAGGTACACCTCGACCTTGCCCGTGGGACGCGGGTCCGTGCAGTCGTTGAAGAAGTATTCGCCTGCCCGGTCGAACTTGTACTGGAAGCTCTGCCCCGGATTGAGCTTGGCGTTGAACTTGCCCTCGAAGAACTGCGTCGCGCAGTGAGGCAGCAGGTTCGGGAAAGTCGGGAAGGTCTCCGAGCCCGGGTTCAGGAAGGTCACGGTGGTGCCGACGGGAACGCGCAGATCGGTCGGGTTCATCCCGCTGGTGGACGTACTGTCCTGGGCAGACGCCGTGTCATTGCGCGAATTGCGAGCCAGGTAGATGGTGTTGCCTACCGTGTCGCCTTCCACAGCCTGCCCGCTCACCGGACGGCGAATCGTCAACGGCGCGGGTGTCGGCCCTTCGCTGCTGCCGGACTCCGTCTTGTAGGTGCCGCCGAGCTTGAATGCCCACAGCGAGTCGCCTTGCGTCACCGATCCACCATAGGGGTTCGTGCTGCCAGCCGCAAAGAGGGCGACATATTGCTCACCATCGATGCGATAGGTGATCGGAGCGCCGCTGATGCCCGATCCGGTCTGGAAGCGCCACAACTCGTGTCCGTTTTCGCCGTCGAGGGCCAGGAAGTTGCCGTCGATCTGGCCCACGAACACGAGGTCGCTCGCCGTCGACAACGGGCCCTGCCCGTGCGACATGTCCGTGCCGAGGTGATTCGTCCAGCGCACGGCATCGGTCGAGGCGTCCACGGCCAGGATGCCTCCGGTCTGGTATTGGCCGATGGCGCGCTGGCCATTGCTGGGTGCGCTGCGGTAGTGCGCCACCGGGTTGGTTCCGTAGGGCACATAGATCAGGCCGAGGTGCTGGCTGAACGCGTAGTTCGACCAGTCCGGACCACCGTTCTGGCTGGTGGTCGACAGCACCGGCAGGTCCCAGTGGGCGTCGTACATGCAACCCTTGCGATGTGTCGCGCCGTACGCCGGTGGATAGGTGACATACGGCTTGTCAGGGTCCAGGTAGTTGGGCTCGGTGTAGACGAGGTTGCCGTTTGCATCAGGCTGATAGCCGTTGAAATTCGGCACCGCGCGCCATGGATCGCCGGGAATATGCTTTTCGTCGAGCTTCTGCCAGACCAGGCAGTCCGGCAGCATGCGGTGGCTCGGGAACTTCTGCGTCGCAGCGTCGCTTTGACGCGAGTCCTGCACCATCGGCTTTTCATAGACCGGCAGCACGGGCTTGCCATTGGAGCGGTCGAGGACGAAGAGGTGGCCCGACTTGCTGCCGTAGTAGATGACCTTGCGAATGTCGTGGCCGATCCTCACGTTCGCAATCACCGGCGGATTCACGTTGTCCATGTCCCAGTGATCGTGGCGAATCGATTGGTAATGCCACTTGTAGGCCCCGGTCTTCAGATCGAGCGCCACCATCGAGTTGGCGAACAGGTCGTCGCCGGGACGCAACTCGCCGTCCTGTGACGAGCGGCAGCTGCGCGCGTTGCCGTAGGTCACGTAGATCATGCCCATCTCGGGGTCGAGCGAGCCGTTGATCCAAGGCGCTGCCCCACCGATGGGAGCGCAGCTCGATCCATCCGGAAGCGGCGGCCCCCAGGTGCCGGCCGCCTCCACGGAATTGCCGTTGACGTCGGTGAAGACGCTGCCGGGATCGGGGCCGCCGAAAAAGTACCACACCAGGCTGCCGTCGCTGGCATTGAGCGCCATCGCCGCGCCCCGGTTGCCATCGTTCGTGTTCACATAGACCATGCCGTCGTAGTAGACGGTGGCCACCTTGCCGACGTTGCCGAGCGATTCACCGTTCTTGCCTATCGGCTGCGTCACCCAGACCTGCTGGCCGGTGTTCTGGTCCAGTGCGACGACGCGGCCACCCGATGCGAGGGTGTAGACCTTGCCGTCGCCCACCGAAACGCCGCGACGCGTGCCAGTGAGGCTCACGCCATCGGTGGGGTTCCACTTCCACTTCGCCGCGCCCGTCTTGCCGTCCACCGCAATGACCGAACCGCTGGGCGTGTCCACGTAGATCACGCCGTCGGCCACGATGGGGGTCGTCTGCTGGCCGGCCCTGGTGCTCGTGGGATCCACATCCGCGACATGAGTGCGCCAGACCGGGCCCAGCCTTTGGATGTTGTGCTTGTTGATTTCGGTGAGCGCCGAATAGTGCTGGCTGCCCAGATTGCCGCCGACCGTCGGCATGTCGTCCACAGTTGCCGAACAGCACGAAGGGCCGTCTGCCTGACCGTGGCCGCCGCGGCGGCCGTGCTCCATGTCGTGTGCCATTGGCAAAGTGGTCGCTGTCGCCGCCACCGCGGCGACGAGCGCCGACGTAATGCATCTCAGTTTCATTGCTTGTCTCCTTGCGTCGGTCCTCAAGCGTTCTATGGAACAGAACGCTATTCTGTTCATGGATTGGGGGCGAGTATAGAAATGCGTCGACGAATGTCAATCGCATTTGTACGAATGAAATCCCGAATTTCGCCGAATGCGGCGTGTGAATGCGGGTGGAGCGGCGTCCAGAGTTGCATCCGTTCGGCGCGGAGACTCGCGTCCTCGCGGCCCGTCGCGTGCAAAGGCAGCCCTTGCATCGATGGAGATGAAAATGCCTGATGGCATTGGGCACATTGCGGACAGTTGACACCATCGTTCTGTGCCGCGTAACGTCGCTCCGTTTCAAGAATTGCGCACCGAAGGAGAAGCAATGCAAGGCCAGCGCAGCGCACGCCAAGTGATGACGGAACACTCGCGTGCAATTGCGCGCCGCTTGTGCGCCACCGGCGCGACCGTCACCATCGCCCATGCGCTGCGCTTGATGCGCAAGTCCCTGATCCCATTGCTCATTGGCGGTCTGGCGGCGGGCGTGGTCGACGCTCCCGCCGATGAGGGCGACGACATGCCGATCTACAACGGCACCTGGAGCGTTCAGCTCGATGCGCAGCGCTCGGCCACCGTCACGCTTCAGGACTGGGACGGCACATGGAAGGAACGCGCGACAGCGCGTTCAGAAAACCCGGCATGCCGCGGGAAGTCGTTCCCCATCACGATCCAGCACAGCACCTCGTCCGTGCTCGAGTTCACCGCCTGGCGCGCTACCGTGGCTCCGGCGTGCCCGAACGTCGGCCTTTCCGTCAAGCCGGTCGACCCGCGCACGCTCGAGGGAACGACGGACGCAGGCATCAAGGTCCGGCTGACGCGCGTGGCACGCCATTGACGGCGACATACATCGACATTTCTGCGTCACGTCCATTTTTTCCATGTGCACTTCATGGAATAACTGCCGCATGTGCCGCGCTTTTTCTTATGCATCAAGGGGATATCGCATCCCAAGGGGTTTATCCGGATTTCGCCCGTTTCCTGCATTCCCATACTTCGGCCATTAGATAACAAAACGGTGTTCCTTCTGCCAGAACGCTGGCAGCCGCGAAATGCCGAAGCCTTCCTGGGGAGGCAACACACCTTGGCCGTCGGAACCTACTTCAAGAGGAGCGCAGCATGAGTTCAGCAATCCGGGTGGCAGCAGCCACCTTCGTTCTCTCACTGGCCGGTATGGCGAATACGGCGCTGGCCGACAACGATCCATTCCATGGCAACTACGACCCTGCCTACAACGTCTGCCGCGGCACCGATCCCATCTGCTATCACGACTGGGCAGGCGACGCAGGCGCTCGCAAAGGCGATCGGGTCCTGCTGTACACCCGCACCGCGGGGCCGCGCCACGCCAACCTGGGCACGCGACTCGCCGCGGGCCTGAACCCGCCGCTCGATGCGAGCAACGTGGTCCAGAACACCTTGAAGGCCTGGCTGCAGGCCGAGGGCATCGAGATGGACTGGACGGAGGACGTCACGCGCCTGTCGAACCTCAACCAGTACAAGGCTGTCATCTTCGACAGCACCAGCCGCGACACGCTGTGGGCCCACGGCCGCGCGGTAGACCCGGCATACGCCGTGAACACCGCGACGAGCGCTTACCTCGATGCCGCGAAGGTCAATCTGCGGCAATACGTCCGTGCCGGCGGCGGATTCGTCGGGCATCCACAATGCGTTCGGAACCGAATACAACTGGAAGTGGTACGAGGGCCTGTTGGGCAATGCCAACTACTATGACCATGGATCGTTCCAGGACGGTACCGTAAATCTCGTCAACAGCGATCCGTCGACGGCTCGGCGTCGCCCGGACCTTCGCCTTCAAGGACGAGTGGTACAACCTCGAACCCTTCCCGACCCGCGTCAAGTTCCTGGCAACGGTCGACGAGAATTCGCTCGCGACGAAGCACACTATTCATCCCGGCTTTCCGAAGTTCCACCCGATCGCCTGGTGCCAGTACTACGACGGCGGTCGCGCATGGCTCACGACGCTGGGTCACGACACGGTGCGGCTTCACCGATGGGTCAGGCTTCCCTGGCCAGGCCGAATTCAAGAAGCTGATCATCGGCGGCATCAAGTCCGCGATGGGGTTGACCGCGTTCTGCACAGGGGGCCATGGCGAAGGTCATCGGAGATACTGAGGCCACCGACGGGACTGGCGGGCTCGGGGCGCCAATGCCCGTGCACTGTGCATCGCGCGGCGGCCATCAAGCGGTGCTGAGCGTGTCAGGCAAGTGCCCCCCGCAGTCCTCGCCTGCCCCGCAGCGCAAGCGGCGCGATCGCGTGGCGCGCTTCAGGCCTTCACGGCCTGTCGGGTGCTGCGCCGTCTTGCGGCAGGACGTGGCAGCCATCCTGAGAAGGCCGGCGCATGGATGTCACCGCCGAAGGTGCGCGTCAGCGCATGCGCATGCTTGAACAGGACAGGCAGGATCTTGTCTTCGCCGAGCGCCTTGATACGGTAGAGCGGGCCCGAGACGCTGAGCGCACCCACGGGACGATTGCCATGGCTGAAGACCGGACAGGCAATGGCGGCGATCTCCGGGTCGCGCTCGCCGTACGAGGCGGCATACATGACTTCGCGAATCGTATCGAAGCGCTCGCCCTTGGCGCCGGAGAAGGCACGCAGAACGTGTCCGGCCGCACCGTTGGTGAGCGGGAAGCGGTCACCTTCATGGATCTGGTCCCGCACGGAGCGAGACCCATCGGCGCGATGAAGCACCACGCGGTACTCGTCGTCTCGAATGTAGAAGGACGCACCTTCGTGAAGTTCCTGCGCCATCTTCCGCAATTCAGGCGGCACGACTTCAGACGTGTTGAAGTGCTTCTGGTAGAGCGACCCGAGATACAGCACCTTCGATCCGAGCCGATAGCTGCCGTCTTCCGAGCGAAGCACGTACCCGAACTTCTCGAGCGACTTGGCAAGGCGCAGCACGGTGCTCTTGTAGTAGCCCGTCCGCTTGGACAGTTCAGCCAACGAAGTCTTCTCGTCGGTCAGTGCATCCAGGATGGTCAACGCACGGTCGACCGCCGCCACTCCACCGTCATCGCTCATGACCCATCTCCTGACGAAATGCCTTTGGGGCGGCAGTCTATCAGCGCGTCCACATCGACGATTCGGCGCCTCGAATGGGGCACGCGGCATCGGTGCGTACCCCATATGGCTTTGCGAATGGAACCGCGTTATGCTGGATAGAATAATGTCGGATCAAGCGGCGCCCCGGAGCCAAGTCATGGATGCACTCCCCGACCTCCCCCGATACACCCACTACATCGCCGGCCAATCCGTCGAACCCGCATCCGGCGAATACTTCCCGACCGACGAGCCGTTCTCCGGAAAGACCTGGGCTCATGTCGCGCGCGGAAACCCCGCGGACGCCGATGCTGCGGTGAACGCCGCCAACCGAGCCTTCGAGTCCGGTGCCTGGCCGGCCATGACGGCTTCGGAGCGCGGTCGCCTGATGTGGCGACTGGGCGACCTGATCGTCCGCGATGCGAGCCGCCTTGCCGCCATCGAGCAGCGCGACAACGGCAAGCTCGCCAGCGAGGTCATTGCGCAAGTGCGCTACATGGCCGACTACTTTCGCTACTTCGCGGGGCTCGCGGACAAGGTGCACAGCGATGTCATCCCGAGCGACAAGAAGGGCGTGTTCGCCTACACGCGCTACGAACCCAAGGGCGTGATCGCCATCATCACGCCCTGGAACTCGCCGCTCACGCTCACGAGCTGGAAGCTCGCGCCCGCGCTGGCGGCCGGGTGCACCGCCGTGGTGAAGCCCTCGGAATTCACGTCGGCCTCGATGGTGGAATTCGCGTCCCTGTTCAAGGAGGCGGGCTTCCCCGACGGTGTGGTCAACGTCGTCACGGGCTACGGCAGCGAGGTCGGCGAGGCGCTCGTGACCCATCCCAAGGTGGCGCACATCGGCTTCACCGGCGGCACCGAATCCGGCAGGAAGATCTACGAGCTGGCGGCGCGACACATGAAGACGGTGACGCTGGAGCTTGGCGGAAAGTCGCCCAACATCGTCTTCGACGATGCCGACCTCGACCAGGCGGTCAAGGGAGTCGTATCGGGCATCTTCGCCGCGTCGGGCCAGAGCTGCCAGGCAGGCTCGCGCCTGCTGGTCCAGGCGTCGATCCACGACTTGTTCCTCGACAAGCTGGTAGCGTTCGTGCGAACCGCCCGGCTGGGCGATCCATCGCTGCCGGACACGCAGATCGGCCCGATCGCGACTCGCCCGCAGTTCGAGAAGGTGATGTCCTACATCGAGATCGCCAAGGCGCGAAGGCGCGACCTGCGTGCTCGGTGGCAAGAGCCGCCCGGATCTCGGCGCGGGCCAGTTCGTCGAACCCACCATCTTCACCAACGTGCGCAACGACATGCGCATCGCCCAGGAAGAGGTCTTCGGCCCGGTGCTCGCCGTCATGGCGTTCAAGGACGAAGCGGACGCGGTGCGCATCGGCAACGACGTGAAGTTCGGGCTGGCAGCCGGGGTGTGGACGCGCGACCTGCGCCGCGCGATGCTCCTGACCGAGAAGCTGAAGGCCGGCACGGTGTGGGTGAACAACTATCGCGCGACGAGCTTCACCTCGCCGTTCGGCGGCTACAAGGATTCGGGCATCGGCCGGGAGTCCGGCACCGACACGATCAAGGAGTACCTGAACACCAAGTGCGTGTGGATCTCCTCGGACCTGGACGTTCCGAACCCGTTCATCAGGCGATGAGCACCCGAGGCAAGGACGACCCGACATGAGACACCCTCTGTCAACACGCTCGCTGCGGGCCGCTCCCAAGCCGGCCCGCATCCCCTCGGGGGATCGGCCGACGTACTCGTCGGGCGAGGGGCAAACATGACCAAGGCCCTTGAAGGACTGCGGGTCCTCGACCTCACGAACGTCCTCGCCGGACCGTTCTGCGCCTATCAGCTCGCGCTGCTCGGCGCCGAGACGATCAAGGTCGAGGCACCGCTCACCGGAGATCTCGCGCGGCAGCTCGGCGCGGATTCGGAACTCAATGCGCAGCACATGGGTGCCTCGTTCCTCGCCCAGAACGGCGGCAAGAAATCGGTCACCGTCAACCTCAAGACGAACGAAGGCAAGGACATCCTGCGTCGATTGGTGCAATCGTCCGACGTGCTGATCGAGAACTTCCGACCCGGCGTCATGGAGCGGCTCGGCCTGTCGTACGAAGACCTGAAGGCGCTCAATCCGTCGCTGGTCTATTGCGCGATCTCAGGCTTCGGGCAACAAGGGCCCATGCGCGACGCACCCGCATACGACCAGATCATCCAGGGCCTGTCGGGCATGATGAGCATCACCGGCGATGCCCGCAGCGCCCCATTGCGGGTCGGCTACCCGGTGGCCGACACGCATCGCGGGAATCACCGCCGCGTTCGCCATCGTCTGCGCGGTGCTGCGCAGGAATCGCAGCGGCGAAGGCGGCTTCGTCGACGTGTCCATGCTCGACTCCACGCTGGTCACCATGGGCTGGGTCATCTCGAACTACCTGATCGCCGGTGTCGAGCCCCAGCCGCACGGCAACGACAACTTCACGGCCGCGCCCTCGGGTGCGTTTCGCACGCGCGACGGGCTGCTGAACATCGCCGCCAACAAGCAGGAGCAGTTCGTGGCGCTCGTCAAGGTGCTCGGCTGCGAGACGCTTGCCAGCGACGAGCGCTTCGCCAAGCGCGAGAGCCGCAAGCGCCATCGTGTCGCCTTGACCGAGGCCCTCGAAGCGGTCCTGGTCACGCGCAGCGCACAGGAGTGGGAGCCATTGCTCAATGCGGCGGGCGTTCCGGCGGGACGTGTGGTGACCGTGCCGCAGGCACTGGCGTTCGACCAGGTGCGTGCGCGGGACTTCCTTCAGACCTTCACCGATGTCCACGGCGCGCCCGATCGTCCCATTACCGTCGCCAAGGCCGGCTTCAAGCTCACTGACGGAGACCCCGAAGCGGCGATGCCGCCGCCCGCGCTCGGCACCCACACCGAGGAAGTGCTCGCCGGGTTGGGCTACACCGACGCCGATGTGAGCATGCTGCGCAAGGCGGGTGCCATATGACGACAAGGCTCGGTGATCGACCCGTGCTTGCGCACGTGCTCCGTGTCACAGGGCGAGCGCACTCGCGTTCGACCCCATCCTTCACCCAGTTCAGGAAGTAGCCATGACCCGTGAACTCATCTCCAAGCAACTCGTTCGCTATCTCGAGCGCCGCGGCGTGGAGTACGTGTTCGGCCTGTGCGGCCACACCAACATCGCGGTACTGTCCGCGATGGAGGGCAGCAAGGTCCAGTTCGTGAACACACGCCACGAGCAGGTGGCGGCCCACATGGCAGACGGCTACGCGCGTGCCAGGCGCACCACCAGCGTGGTGCTCTCGCATCTCGGCCCGGGCCTGACGAACGCGGCAACGGGCGTGGCCAATGCGGCGCTCGACTCGATCCCGATGGTCGTCCTGGCCGGAGACATTCCCAGCCACTACTACGGCAAGCATCCGCACCAGGAGGTCAACCTGCATTCGGATGCCGCCCAATTCGAGATCTACAAGCCGTTCGTCAAGCGCGCCTGGCGAGTGGACCGCGCGGACCTGTTTCCCGAAATCCTGGACAAGGCGTTCCAGCTTGCAGAGACCGGACGCCCAGGGCCCGTGCTGGTGTCGGTGCCGATGGACATCTTCTCGATGGAGGTCGACGTTGCCCTGTTCGAGCGGCTGGAGCGGCACACGCGTGCATTGCACAAGCCATCTCTGGACGAGGCCCTCGCCGAGCAGGTCGTCGGCATCCTGGCGTCGGCGCGCACGCCGCTGATCCATGCCGGCGGCGGCGTGATCCTCGCCGATGCCGCGGGCGAACTCGCCGACTTCGTCTCGCACATGGGCATCCCCGTGTCGCACAGCCTGATGGGCAAGGGCGTCCTGCCCGACGACCATCCGCTCACGCTGGGCATGACCGGCTTCTGGGGCACGGAGTTCGTCAATGGCAAGACCAAGGCAGCCGACTGGGTGCTTGGCGTAGGAACGCGATTCGCGGAGGCCGACTGCAGTTCCTGGGATCCGGAGTTCACCTTCAACTTCCCGCCGAGCAAGCTGATCCACATCGACGTGGACCCGAGCGAGATCGGACGCAACTATCCGGTAGAGATCGGCATCGTGACCGATCTGCGGCAGGCCCTCGTCGTGCTCAACCGCGTGGCGCGGCGAATGTTCCCGAAGGGCCGAAAATCACAGGCATTGGTGGACGAGATCGCCGACTATCGGAAGAAATTCCGGCAGTCGAACGAAGTGCACATTCGCGATGGCGCCTATCCGATGAGGCCCGAGCGGATCCTCGCCGAATTGCGCGATGTCCTGCCGCGCGACGCGATCATCACGACCGACGTGGGCTGGAACAAGAACGGCGTCGGCCAGCAGTTTCCCGTCTACACCCCCGGCAGCATTCTCACGCCCGGGGGCTTCGCCACGATGGGTTTCGGGGCACCGGCGGCCATCGGCGCGAAGCTGGCCTGCCCCGACAAGGTGGTGCTGGCGCTCGTCGGCGATGGCGGGTTCGGCCAGAACCCCGCGATGCTGGCCACGGCCGTCGAGCAGGACGTGCCCGTCATCTGGCTGGTCATGAACAACAACGCCTACGGCACCATCGCCGGGCTGGAGAAGGCGCACTTCGGCACGACCTACGGGACGGTGTTTCGCCGCCACGGCGAGCCCTACCACGTCGACTACGCCGCGCTTGCCAGGTCGTACGGCGTGGAGGGCGTGACGATCCGCTCCGCGAGCGAATTCAAGCCCGCACTCGAACATGCCGTGGCCGCCGGACGGCCGGTGGTGATCGACGTGGCGATGCAGAACGAACCAGTCCCCACCGCGGGGCACTGGAACATCATGGACATCTATTCGCCGGGGCGCAAGGTGCACCACGCCTCGGTGAAGTGATGACACGGCAAGGACCACGCCATGGCTGCCGCGACCATTCTCTACACCCGTCGCCACTGGTCCCCCGGCCAGCGCGCCGCAGCCGGCGCGGCGCTGCTGGCTGCGCTGGTGCTGCCATGGTGGCTCGGCGCTCGCAGCGCCACGCAGGAACGCGCGGCCGTCACCGTGCTGGCGCGCCGCAGCACCGCCTTGCCGGCCGCGCAGGACGTTCGCGCTCCTGCGCCGGCGTCTTCCCTGCCGCACTGGCCTTCCGCCGCGACGGCCGAGGCGTCGAAGAATGCGACGCATCCCGACGCACCGGCCGAGCGCGACGCACCACCACCCTACACCTACGAGGGCGCCTGGACGGAAGGCCGGCGCACCACGGTCATCCTGAGCGTGCAGGGCATGAGCTTTTCCGTTCGCGTGCCGGGTCAGGTCGATGAGCGCTACTTCGCGCAGTCGGTGGGAGACGATCGGCTGGTGCTGCGCGACCGCCACGGCGACCGCATCGTCGTTCTGCCGTTGCGTGGAACGCGCCCGGAGTCAGGCACGCGCACCACACCACGCGCGCCAGCCGATCCGGGGAGACAGGTCATGCCTGCGATCCGCCGACCGCCTGCCGAGCAGCGCACCGAGATGGCAGGTTCGGATGTCGAGCCCGAGAACTAGCCGCGCCGGTCGCGCGACCTCAGAACATCTCGCCGCCGCGGGCACGTCGCATGATGTCCAGTGCAGTGACGAGATCGCCGATCGGGATCTGACCCGGCGCCGAGGACTTTTCGCCCACGGCATACGAGACGCTCGACCCGAACAGCCCGCCGACGATGCGCGACACCGAGCCGAGCGGCCCGATCGACATGCTGATCAGCGGAACGTGCGCCTTGATATCGGCGTCGGCAGTGGCCGCCAAGAGACGCAGCACGTCGGCGCGGTCGCGCGGCTTCACCTGCACCATGGCCACGTCGGCACCCAGCCGCTCCGCCTCGAGGAAGCGCTCGACCATGAACTCATGCCCGGGCGTGTAGCTGTTGTTGTGGTACGAGAGGATGAGTCGCACGTCGTGGGCTCGCGTGCACTGCCGCACACGCTGCACGAGTTCGGGATCGCTGTCCATCTCGAAATCGATGAATTGCACCAGACGTGTCGCGGCCACCGCCTCGTACAGCTCGACGACCTGTGCCTCCCCGATGGGGATGCGATGTCCACCTTCCTTCCTGGCGCGACAGGTGAAGATGATCGGCAACCCGCCCGCCGTTGAACGCAACTCGCGCAAGGTCTCGATCACGGCAGCAGTGTCGGCGATCGCGCCGAAGTGGTCGACTCGCCATTCGAGGAGGTCGGGAGACTTGGGCAGGATGCTCGCGACCTCGGCCACGAGCCGCTCGCGCGTGCGGCAGACCAGCGGTGTGCAGATGCGAGGCGTGTCGCTGCCCGGCTTCTTGCCGCGCGGGTCCAGCACCAAGGGATGCTTCATGTCGTGTTCTCCGATGCCTCTTCGGGGTCCGACGCCATGGTCAGCATCGGCCGTGGGTTGCCAGGTACGCCTTCAGCGTCTCGAGGCAACGCGTCGCGTGTTCCGCGTAGCCCAACTCCTCGTGGCGCGCCGTGTGAGGCAACTCGATCGAGTAAACGCAGGGCGGGATGTGCTCGAGGATGCCCGCGACGTCGATCCCGCCCTCTCCGACGTACAGGCGCGCTTCGCGCATGATGCGCACGAGTTCCTGCCGCTCGGCCGGAATTTCCGCCGGCGCGTCACAGAGGTGCGCGAAGTGGAACCACTCGCGCGGCAGGGCGTCCAGGTCGGCCGGATCGTCATGGGCGCGATGGACGTGGTGCATGTCGATCATGAGGCCGGCGTTGGGGCGGTCGATCGTCCGCAGCACATCCACGGCACCGGCCAGGTCGCGCACCGAAGCCACCGGCACGTACTCGAGATCGACCGTCAGGCCCAGGGGCCGCGCCAGGTCGCAGAGTTCGGCGAACTTCTCGATGTAGTAGTCGCGCTCGCCGCCCCAGATCGACGACAGCACCGCCTTGCCGCCGAGTTCGGCCGCGACCTCCATGGCCGGCAGGTAGCACGTGACGTCCACGCCATCGAAGATGCGGGCCAGCTCGATATCGTGCAGGCGCACACCCGTCGAATTCAATGCGGTCCTCGTCTGCCGCAGCAGTTGCTTGTTCTCGGCCAGGGCGTAATTGGGTTCGCCGGGCAAAGCCATGTAGATCGGCCGGATGCTGACATAGTCGTAGCCGGCGCGTGCGGCGATGTAGGTCATCTCCGGAGGCGCGCAGCCGAGCACGGTCAGGTGCGCGAGCGAGAACTCTTGTTTCATGGTCGTCGCAGCGTGTCAGTCGCCCGTGGCGGCGTGGTGGATCTTCCGGCCCGGCGAGTAGATGTCCATGATGTTCCAGTGCCCGGCTGTGGGCACCGGCTCGTTCTTCATGAAGACATCGATGACGACAGGACGCTTCGACTGGACGGCTTGCTCCAACGCGGGTTTGAGTTCCGCGGCGCGGGTGATCTTCACGCCGTCGACGCCGTAGGCACGGGCGATCGCCGCGAAATCGGGCGACCAGGACTTGCCGTTCTTCTCGAAGACCGTGGCGAATGTCGTGCCGTAGTGCGCTTGCTCCAGGCCGGCGATGGTGCCGAACGCGTGGTTGTTCATGATGAGCCAGATCACCGCGATGTCCTGCTCGAACGCGGTGGCGAGCGCCGCCGGGTTCTGACCGAATCCGCCATCGCCGATGAGCGCCACGACGGTCCTGTCCGGGAGGGCCAGCTTCGCGCCCAGTGCGGCCGGCGACCCGAAGCCCATCGTCGCGAATCCACCGGGCGTGAAGACGCTTGCGGGCGTGTAGACCGGATACTGCTGCGCCATGCCGTTCTTGTTCCAGCCGACGTCGGTGCACAGGATCGCATCACGCGGCATGACGGCGCGCAGGTCGGCGAGGATGCGCTCGGGCCGCATCGGCCAGGCGTCGCTTTGCATCGCTTTCTTGTTTCCGGCGACGAACTTCTTGCGATTGGCCGCCATCGCAGCCACGAGCTTCGCGCGCTGAACGCCTTTCGGCGCAAGCCTGCGGGCGACCCGGTTGAGGACCTGCAATGCCTCCTTGAGATCGGCCACGGCGCCGATTGCCACCGGGAAGTTGCGGCCGATCTCGGCCGGGTCGATGTCGATGTGGATCAACTTCGTCGGCGGCATGCGGAATGTGTATTTCTCGTCCCAGGAACTGCAGTCGGCCTCGGAGAATCGCGTACCGAGCCCGAGGATCCAGTCCGCGCCCATGCATTGGTCGTTGATGAAGCGGGTTCCCCAGAAGCCGGTCATGCCCAGGATCAGCGGGTGGTCGTCGGGCAGCGCGCCCTTGCCCATCAGCGTATGCGCGACCGGCAGCGACAGGTGTTCGGCCAGGTCGCGCATCTCGGATGCCGCGTCGGCCAGCATGATGCCGCCGCCCACGTATATCAGCGGCTTCTTCGCGGCCAGCAGCGCTCGCACGATCGCTTCTGCAGTTCGCTCGTCGAGCGAGGGTTTGCCCAAGGTCCTGGCGTTGGCGAGCGTGCGTTTCCACAATGCCACGTCGATCTCGGCCGAGAAGATATCCATCGGCACGTCGACCAGGACCGGTCCCGGTCGGCCGCTTTCGGCCAGCGTGAATGCCTTCTCGAGGATCTCGGGCAGCAGGTGCGGCGAATCCACGCGCCAGGCCCGCTTCACAAAGGGCCGGTAGATCTCGTACTGCGATGCGTCCGCGTGAAGGTTCACCTCCTGGTGCGGGTGCTTGCCGAAGTAGTGGGTCGGGACATCGCCGGCGATCACCACCATCGGGATCGAGTCGAGCGCGGCGTTGGCCACACCGGTCGTGGCATTGGTGAGGCCGGGGGAGAGGTGCGTCAGCAGCACGGACGCCTTGCGGGTGGCCCTCGCGTAGCCGTCGGCCGCATGGGCGGCCACCTGCTCGTGCCGGGTGTTGATGAACTTGATCTGCCTGCTCTTCTCCAACGCCGCCAGCACGGCGATATTGGTGTGACCACACAGACCGAAGACATGCCGGATGCCGCGGCCTTCGAGGTACTTGACCAACTGCTGGGAAATCTGCGCCTTCTTCATCACGTGTTCCTCGGATCTCCTGAAGGTGGCCACCTGGCCGGTGCGGTGGCGTGTCGCCGCGCGCAGCGCCGGTCGGCGAGGCTTGGCCGGACGGCCGGCGCGTCGGGCCGCGGCCAGCGGCCCGCGGATTCGTCAGGTGGTGATCACCTCCGCCTCGAGCGCGGCGTCGTAGAACTCGCCGAAGAGATCCTCGTCGGAGGGTCGGTCCTCCTTGGTCGGCACCGACACCCAGGTCGTGTTCATGTAGTGCTTGAGGTGGACGTTTTCGGAAATGATGTTGCCGCCCCAGGTGCCGCAGCCGAGGCTGGAGGTCATGGGCATGCCGTTGTTGAAGGCGCCCGCATTGGCCTTGGACTGCGGCTGTCGCACCATGATGCGCGACACCGGCGCGGCCAGGCCAAGGCGATGGATGTGGTCCGCGTTGAAGGAGTAGATGCCGCAGGAGTGGCCCTTGCCGCCGACCTCGTAGATGGCACGCATCATGTCCAGCGCCTGGTCGAAGCCCTTGTACTTGTACAGCGCCAGCAAGGTCGTCAGCTTCTCGCCGGAGAAGTGGTGCTCCTTTCCGATGCCGTCGCCGTGGACCATGATGAACTTGCGGTCGGCCGGGATCCCGAAGCCGGCGATCTCCGCCAGTTGCCGAGCGGCGATGGCCACCGTGGAGGTCGTGCGATGGCGCTCGGCGTCCCACATCGCCTTGCGAAGCGACTCCTTCTGCGCCGGCGTGGCGAGGTAGCCGCCTTCCTTGATCAGCTGGGCCACCAGCTTGTCGAAGATCGACTCCTCGACGATGAGGTTGCCATCGGCCGAGCAGCCCGAGCCGAAGTCGGAAGTCTTCGACAGCATCGTGTTGCGTGCCGCCTCCTCGATGTCGGCCGTCTCGTCGATGATCATCGTCGAGTTGCCCGCGCCCACGCCGTAGGCGGGTGTGCCCGAGCTGTGCGCCGCGCGCACCATCGGCTGGCCTCCCGTGGCGATGATCAGGTCGGCGCGCGCCATCAGCGCCTGCGACATCGGGATGTTCACCTTGGTCAGGCACTGCAGGATGTCGGCCGGCGCGCCTTCGCGTTCGAGCGCCTCTCGCATCAGCCGCACGGTTTCGTACGACGTCCGCTTCGAGCGCGGGTGTGGGGCAAAGATGACCACGTCGCGCGCCTTGATGGCGTAGATCGCGTTGCCCGCGGGGGTCAGGTCCGGGTTGGTCGTGGGCACGATGCACGCGACGAGGCCGGCGGGCTTGCCGTACTTGACGATGCCCTTCTCGGGAATCTCCTCGATCACCCCCACACTCTTCTGGCGCAGCGCATCGCGCAGCACGCCGCGTATCTTCATGCGCTTGCCCATGCGGCTGACCGGGTCGCCCAATCCCGATTCCTGGATCCCCATGTCCACCAACCGCGTGAATGCCTGCCTGTTCGCCACCGCCCACGCCACCGCCTGGCACAGCCGGTCCACGCGCGCCTGATCGTAGGTTTCGATGACGGCCAGCGCCTTGCGGCCCCGCTCGAATGCATCGTCCAGCTCTTGCTGCTGCTCGGGCGTGATGCCCTTCTTCTCTTCGGTTGGGGTGGCCATGGCGGAAGTCTCCTTGGACAGTTCGAGGCGCATCGCGGGTGCAGGCTGCCAGGGCGTGTCGTCCGCAGCCGCTTACTCCAAGGTAGTACACACGCGACGCACCGACCTTGCCATAGCGCAACTGCGCTGCACTTTCCGGCGCCGCGTTCACCAGCCGCGGGCCTCGAATCGAACGCTGGGCTGCGCCTGCGGGCGCTGAACGATCCGCGCTCGCACGCGGTGGTCGCTTCGACAGGGTTGGTGTCGCCCGAACGCAGGAACTTCCTGGATTGCGGCAATCTGACAGGTCTGTTAGATTTAATTAACAGATTCGCCAATTCGACTGACGCTGGATGGCACCTCCGGATTCCAGGAAACGACACAGCGCGATGCGCAAACCCAAGTCGCCGGAGGCGAACAGGGCAAAGATCCTGGCGTCGGCAACCGCTGCATTTGCAGCGCTCGGCTACGGTGGCGCGCGCATGGACGCCATCGCCGCGCGCACACACACCACGCGCGCGATGATCAACTACTACTTCGGCAGCAAGGAACTGCTCTACCAGGCGGTGCTCGAACGGGTTTACACCGAGATGCGCCAGGCTGAAGAGCAGCTCGAACTCGACCACCTGCCTCCGCTCGAGGCGATGCGCCGCATCGTCGAGTTCACGTACGACTACTACGTCGGGCACGAGTACTTCGTGCGTATCGTCGTGGCCGAGAACCAGGCCCGAGGGCGGCACTTGAAGGCCTCGTCGACGCTTCGCTCGCTCAACCGTCCCATCATCGAGCGGATCGGCGCGGTCATCGCGAGGGGGCAGTCGACCGGTGTGTTTCGCCGTGACGTCGATCCCATCGACCTCCACATGGCCATTGCCGCCCTGGGCATGTTCAACGTCACCAACCAGTTCACCTTCGGGACTCTGTTTCAGCGCGAAATGGGCTCCAAAGGCAACGTCACCGGCCGCCGCGGAATCGTGGCCGACATCATCCTGAGCTGGCTCGTATCCGCGCGCGCGCCAGTTCGCCGAGATCACACTTCGCTGAGGAGATAGCCATGAATTCCCGGATCGACCGCCGTTCGCTTCTCATGTCCGGTGCCGCGCTGGTCGCGACGCAGGCCCTCCCCGCCTGGGCCGCGGACAAGCCCAAGCTGCGCTTCGCCGCCGTCTTCTCCGACAAGGACATCCGTGCCGAGATGATGCGCATGCTCGCCAAGGACGTGGCGAGCGACTTTGAGATCGAGCCGTTCCTGGGAGGTTCGCTGTTCAAGCAGGGCACGGAACTCGTCGCGCTGCAGCGCGACAACCTCGAGATGGGCAACATCGGACCGCAGGACATCAGCAAGCAGTTGCCTGCATGGTCGGTGCTGACATCGGCCTACACGTTCCGTGATGCCCACCATGTGCTGGCCTTCTTCTCGAGCGACATCGGCGAGCAGATGAAGAAGCAGGCCGAGGACCAGCTGAAGATCAAGATCCTGGGGCCGACCTTCTACGGCACGCGCCAGGTGGGTCTGAAGGTGAAGAAGAAGATCAGCACGCCGGCCGACATGAGCGGAATCAAGCTGCGCATGCCGCCCGGCGATGCGTGGCAGCTCCTGGGCCGCTCGCTGGGTGCCAATCCGACGCCGATGGCCTACGCGGAAACCTACACCGGGCTGCAGACCGGGGCCATCGACGGCCAGGACAATCCGCTGCCCAATGTGCAGAACATGAAGTTTTACGAGGTGATGTCGCAGATCGTGCTGACATCCCATTTGGTCGCCTTCGATCTGCTGTGCATGAACAACAAGACCTGGCACGGGATGACCCAGGCGCAGCAGCACAGCTTCCAGGCCGCCGTCAACAAGGAGCTGAAATGGAGCGTCGGGCAGCACCTGGATCGCGAAAACGAACTCGTGGGCTTCTTCAAGAAGCAGGGACTCGACCTCTACGTGCCTGACATCCCCGCATTTCGAGCGTATGCGCAGAAGGTCTACCTGGCTTCGGACGACGCCAAGTCCTGGGCGCCCGGCATTCTCGACAAGATCCTCGCCGTCAAGTAGGGTGCGGCACGCAACGCCCTGGATCGCCGCGGCGATCCAGGGGCGGCCGGCGGCCGGCGATCGGCGATCGGCGTCAACGCGAGAGGAAAAGAATGGGTTCATTCATTCTGCGGGTGGCAGGCTGGGTGCAGCGGCGTTCCGAGAACTTGATCGCTGCCCTGCTGGGCATCATGTTCGTCGCATTCGTCTGCCAGATCGTGTTCCGATACTTTCTGAACCTGCCCACTGGCTGGTCCACTGAGACCGTGATCGTGTGCTGGCTCTGGCTCGTGCTGTGGGGTACGGCGCTGGCGCTGAAGGAGCAGGACGAAATCCGTTTCGACATCTTCACCTCGGTCGCCGGGCCGCGCACGCGGCGCGTGATGGCCGCCATCGCGTCCGTCGCGACCGTCGCCATCTATGGCATGTCGCTGCCGGCAACCTACAAGTACATCACGTTCATGAAGGTCGAGCACTCGTCATATCTGAACATCCGGCTCGACTGGCTGTACTCGGTCTACCTGATCTTCGTGGTCGCGATCATCCTGCGCTACCTGTGGTTGCTGTGGGAAGCACTGCGGGGCGAACTGCCCCCCGAACAAGCCAGCGAAGAAAGCAGGGCACCATGAGCATGCCCAGCCCGTTCACGCTGGCGCTGCTGGCGATCATTGCATTGAGTCTGCTGGGGTTGCCCATCGGCTTGTCGATGGTCGCCGGGTCGGTGCTCTACCTCGCCGCTGCCGGCCTCGACATGGGCACAGCCGCCGAGCAGATCCTCAACGGCATGATGACCAGCTATCTGCTGCTGGCCATTCCGCTGTTCGTGCTCGCGGCCGAGTTCATGAACGCGGGCAGCATCATGGACAGGCTGGTGCGTTTCTGCAATGCGCTCGTCGGCCGCTTCCGTGGTGGTCTGGCCCTGGTCAATGTCGCGCAGGCCATCGTCTTTGCCAGCATGTCCGGGTCGGCGCTGGCGGACGCCGCCGGCGCCGGCAAGCTCATGCAAGCGCTGATGACGCGCGAGGGCAAGTACTCGAAGGCCTTCGCTGCCGCGTTGACGGCCGTCGCGGCCACGATCGGACCGATCCTGCCGCCCTCGATCCCCTTGGTGGTCTATTCGATCGTGTCGGACGCCTCGGTGGGCTACCTGTTTCTTGCCGGCGTGATGCCGGGGTTGCTGATCGGCGCCGTGCAAATGGCCTTGATCGTGGCCGTCGGAAAACGCCGCAACTTCCCGGTGGAAGTCAGCGTGCCGCTGCGCGAGATGCCGCGCATCACGAAGGAGGCATTCCCCGCGCTGCTGATGCCGATCATCCTGTTCACCTGCCTGTACAGCGGCATCACCACGCCGACCGAGGCTGCGGCAGTGGCGGCCGCGTACGCGCTGCTGATCGCCGGCGGCCTGTACCGGAGCATCGGGGCGCGCGACATCTACCACTCGCTCATCAGCAGCGCGCGCACCACCGTGTCGATCGGCATGCTGATCGCCGGCGCCATGGCGTTCAACTATGTGATCACCGTCGAGAACATCCCGAAGGCAGTGAGTGCCATCCTGACCGCCACGCACCTGTCGCAAACGGGCTTCCTTCTGCTCGTCAACGTGATCCTGCTCGTGCTCGGCTGCTTTCTCGAAGGCACGACGATCATCCTCATCGTCCTGCCCGTGCTGCTCCCGACCGCGACGGCACTCGGTGTCGACCCGGTGCATTTCGGCGTGATGGCGGTGACGAACATCATGTTCGGCCTGGTCACGCCGCCGTATGGCCTGCTGCTTTTCATGATGACCAAGATCGCCAACGTCTCGCTGCGCGAAATCGTGCGCGAGGTGATGCCGTTTCTCGCCGTCATGCTTGTAGCCCTGATGCTGATCACCTATTTCCCCGGCTTCTCGTTGTTCCTGCCGCGCCTGTTCGGCTATACGGGCTGAGGCGGCACGAGGGCAAGAACGTCGTACGCATGGGCTCGCTGGAGTCGGACATGAACAAGTTGCCCAACGCTGCGATGCTGCTGGCGTTCGATATCGCGGCCCCGTCGCAGACTGAACACGACGAGTGGCATTCGCACGAACATCTTCCCGAGCGGCTGGCCATTCCAGGCTTCGTCCGCGGCTCGCGATGGAGGGCGCTGTCCAACGGACCGGGCTACTTCGTGTTGTACGAGGTCAGCGAGCTGGCCGTGCTGCAATCGCCGGCCTATCTGGAACGGCTGAATCATCCGAGCCCCTGGACCGTGAAGATGATGCCCGCGTACCGCGGCATGAGACGCGGCCTGTGCGAGATCATGGCTCGCAGCGGCCACGGCCTGGGCATGTTCGCCCTCCTCTTGCGGTTTGGTGCCGATGCCCCTGGCGAAGAATCGCTGTGCAACTGGCTGGCTGCGGAAGCGATGCCGGTGTTGTCCGCACGATCGGGCCTGGTCGGCAGCCTGCTGTTGCGTTCCGGCCTTCGTGCCGACCTGACGGTGGAGCAGCGCATTCGTGGCGCGGATGCCTCCGTCGATCGGGCGCTGCTGGTGACGGGATTCTCCCGGCCGAGCATCGAAGCCCTGGCGAACGGGATGTTGTCGGTGCCGGAACTCGAGCGGCGCGCCATGGGCAGTGTCACGTCGGGGATCTACCAGATGGCGCACTGCATCAACGACCGAGACCTCGCATCTGCCTGAGCCCATCGCGCCCGCCTGTGGCCGCGGTGTCACATGGCGGCATGCGCGCTGGCCGCGGTCTCGTCAAAGCTCGCGCAGCAAGCCATCGACCGCGGCACGCCCGTGCCTTGCGCGCTCGAGCGCCGGCATGCCGAGCGCCCGGTGTCGGGTCGGGCATTCCAGGCTGACGGGGACTTGCCGCGGTACCGCGCGCATCATGGAGATCAGATCGATGCCGCCTTCGCCTGGAAAGGCCCGCTCGCCCCGGGCCTGGGCGATCATGGTGTCGAAGTCCGTAGGACGCGGCATCGTGCCATCGCACAGTTGCACGGCGGCAATCAGGTCTATCGGCACAGCGGCGATGTCTGCCGCCGTGCCCCCCACCCGGTCGACATGCAGCGTGTCGATCATCACCCTGCCGTTGGGCTGGCCGGTTGCGCGCACGATCCGCACCGCCTGCGCCAGCGTCTTCAGGCCGGTCCAGGGCGTGGGCTCGAAGTGGAACACGGTGTCGTATTGCCTGCCGAGTTCGCACAGGCTGCCGAAAAGGTCGATCAGCCTCGCGTCGTCAGGTTCGTCGCCGTTGACGAGAGCGTTGCGGCAGCCGAACGCGACGGCCGTCTCAAGCCACGGTTCGAATGCCGCCACCACCGTGTCGGCCTTCAGCCGCAGGACGCCCCAGTCGAGCACTTCGATCCCGGTGTCGCGCAGTGCCGCCAGCGTCTCGCGGCGCATCGGGGTGTCGCCGACGATCGGGTGCTGCGCTTCGCCGGTGGCTGCCGCGGGCTTCAGCCGCAGCCCGACGTGGCTGTAGCCGGCCGACGCCGCACAGTGCACGACTTCCGGGGGCGTGAGTTCGAACACCGTGAGGTGGTCGAGCGAGACGATGCGCGAGCCATTCATGCCGGAGATTCTCGACGTGCGGGCAGCTACCTTGGCCTGTTCGCCGGCAGGCCGGGCACGGCGGCGAGCACACGGTCGCACAGACCGCCGTCGAGCCTCAGATCGATGCCGGTGGCGTAGCCGAAGTCAGGCCCGGCCAGTTGGACGAGCGCACGTGCGACTTCGTCGGCGTCGGCGATGCGGTGCAGCGGCACGACCGCTTCGCGGGCGGCGAGGATCTCGGGGTCGGCATACAGCGATTCGGTCAGCGAAGTGCGGACCAGGCCCGGCGACACGGTATTGACGCGAATGCCGTCGGCCGCCCACTCCTGTGCCAGCTGCCGGCACAGCATCACCAGCGCCGCCTTGGCCGGCGAATAGGCACCGAGCCCGGGGAACGGGAAATGGGCCGAGACCGAGGCCACCGCAACGATGCAGCCGCAGCTGCGCGCCAGCGCCGGATGGGCGGCACGCGCCAGCAACCAGGTGGCGCGTGCATCGACATCGAAGATGTGATCCCAGTCCGCGACGTCGAGCGTGGCCAAGGGCGCGGAGCGCGTGGTGCCGGCGATGGAAAAGAGCATGTCCAGGCCGCCGCCGCAGGCGTCGATGGCCTCTTCGACCAGTCGGACGCAAGCAGGCGCATCGGCCAGATCGGCCACATGGGCGCTCGCCGTGGCGCCAGCGGCCCGCAACTCGGCCACGACGTCGTCGAGCGCACCACCCGGCCGCGTGCCGGCGGCGGCCAGCCGCAGCGTCTGGCCACGCCGGCGCGTGTCGCGCAGCAGTTCCAGGCAGGTCGCGCGACCCATGCCCCCGGCTGCGCCCGTGATCAGGGCGCGGATTTCTCTGCCTTCGTTCATCGCTGCTTCCAGGTGATTCGCAGACGGCGGGCACGGCGATTCGCTGCACCCTCCGCTGCCGGTCGGGATGTCGAGTGCTGTCTCTCAGCTGTCAACTTGTACCTCACTTGACCATGGCAACAGGCCCTTGTCAATACGGTGGAATCGCAGCGGCATCCGCCACTGCCCACGGTGTCGCAGCTTGCAGTCGGGATGGATTTCCGGGCCACCAGGCACTTGACCGATCGACCTTGAACTGCTCTACTGAGGTACCAGTTGGCACGACGATGCGGCCTTGAGGGTGAAGCGCAGCAATGCCAACGACGCCAAAGGTCCAACGTGAGATTTCCTCACCTGTTTCGCCCCGGGCAGATCGGGCGCATGGAAGTGCGCAATCGCGTCATCGCCTCGCCGATGGAACGCAACTACTGCACGCTCGAAGGTCGCATCACCCAGGTCTACATCGACTATCTCGAGGCGCGCGCGCGCGGCGGTGTCGGGCTGATGTACACCGAGGCCACGTACGTCGACCCGCGCGGCAAGGGGCGCGGGCTGCAGATGGGCCTGTACGACGACGACCTCATCCCGCAGCTTCGCAAGATGGTCCGCGCCGTGCAGAAATTCGGCGCGCGCATCGGGCCCGAGCTGAACTTCGGGGGCCGTGTGGTCGATCCGGCGGTCAGCGGCTTCGAGTCGTGGGCACCGTCGGTCGTGCCGTACGCGGGCGTCGCGCCGTTCGTGCCGCATGCGATGACCGTCGACGACATTCGCGGTGTCGTGAAGCGCTTTGCGGACGCGGCGCGCCGCGCCGTGGAGGCGGGCTGCGATTTCGTCGGCATCCATGGCGCGCACGGCTACCTGATCAGCCAGTTCTTCTCGCCATACGCCAACAAGCGCGACGATGATTACGGCGGCGACCTCGTGCGCCGCATGCGCTTCCCGCTGGAGGTCGTCGAGGCGGTGCGCGCGCGCGATCGGCCCCGCAGTGCCCATCCTCTACCGGCTCAGCGGCGACGAGCACCAACCCGATGGCGGCATCACGCTGCAGGACGTGTGCAGGCTCGCGCCACGCCTCGAGGCCGCCGGCGTCGACCTGATCGATGTCTCGGCCGGCATGTACGAGACCAACTGGTGGATCACGCAGCCCATGGAGATGCCGCAGGGCGTGCTGTCGAAGTCGGCCATGCCGGTTCGCGAGGCCGTCGGCATCCCCGTCAGCGTCTCGGGCCGCATCACCGACCCGAGCGTGGCCGAGCACGTGATCGAATCGGGCTGCTCCGATTTCGTGACCCTGGGCCGAGCGTTGCACGCCGATCCCGAATTCGCCAACAAGGCACGCGATGGCCGGCTCGACGAGATCTGCACGTGCATCGCCTGCAACCAGGGCTGCAGTGACATGCATGCCAGAGGGCAGCCGATCGTCTGCGTGGTCAACACCGCGACGGGAAAGGAGCGCGACCACGCGATCCGGCCGGCGCAGTCGGTGAAGAAGGTGGTGGTCGTCGGTGGCGGCCCTGCCGGCATGGAGGCCGCCCGCATCCTCGCGTTGCGCGGTTGTGCGGTCACGCTGTTCGAGAAGGACGAAGAGCCCGGCGGGCAGATGCTGCTCAACCGCTGGATGCCCGGGCGCGAGGAGATGGCAGGCCACCTGGCCTGGCTGAGCAGCGCCGTCATGCGCGCCGGCGTCACGGTTCACCTGGGCACGGAGGCGACCGCCGAGATGGTGCTTGCCGAGCGTGCCGACGCGATCATCATCGCCACCGGTTCCAGACCGGGCCTGCCGCCGATCCCCGGCATCGCGGACAGCCCGGTCGTCAGCCCGTACGACATCATCCGGCGACCAATCGGCGGCATCGGCCGCGCGCTGGTGATCGGTGGCGGCATCCGCGGTGTGGGCGTGGCACGCCTGCTTGCGCACAAGGGCGCCGAAGTCATCCTGGCCGAAGCGGGCAGCGAACTCGCCATCGACATCGCCAGCCGCTCGCGCCGCTTCCAGGTCGCGGCACTGGAGGCGATGCCCAATGTGTCCGTGCACCTTGGCACCACCGTGGAAGCCCTCGGCGAACGCAGCGCGGTCCTGTGGGACAACCAGAACCGCTGGATCGTCGAGGGCGTCGACCTCGTGGTGCCGACCCAGTTCCTGCTGCCGGCCAACGACGTGTCCGATGCACTGTACGACCATGCACAGGCGCCGCCGATCTATCTGATCGGCGACGCGAGCCTGCCGCGCAGCGTGCTGGAGGCCACCCAGGAGGCCGCCGCGCTGGCGCACCGGCTCTGACATTCCAGCGGCCATGGCAACTCTGCCCACCCGACGTCCGAGGATTCGCTCGCCCAAGCCGGCGGCCGGTGCGCCTGACAACCTCACGACCCGCGTGACCGAGGCGATCCGTCAGGCAATCGTCGACGCCGAGTTCGAACTCGGCGAAGCCTTGTCCGAAAGCAGCCTGGCCGCGCGACTGGGGGTCAGCCGCACACCGGTGCGCGAGGCGCTGACCACATTGCAGCGCCAGGGGTTGATCGTGATTCGGCCGCAATCCGGCAGCTTCGTTTTCATGCCGTCGGAAGAAGACGTCGCCGAACTGTGCGAGTTTCGTCGCCTGATAGAAACGGCGGCCCTGCGCCTGGCCTATGCGCGCCGGCGAACGCAGGCGCTGGCGCAGATGCGCGAGTCGATGGCCGCCATGGAAACGGCGCACGAGGCCGACGACGCCCTGGCCTACACCCGCGCGGACGCCGCGTTCCACGAAGCCATCGTCGAGAACAGCGCCAACCGCTACCTGATCGATTCGTACACGCTCGCATCCGGCAGGGTCAGCGCGCTGCGCTCGCGCAACCTGAGCGGGTCGACGCCGTTGCGCAAGCGCTCGAACACCGCACATCGGGCGATCGCCGCGGCCTTCGAGAAGGGCCATCTGGCCGAAGCCGAGCGACTTGTCGACGAACATGTGTCGAACATGGCCATCGGATTCCGGGCGCTTCGGCGCGCCGAGTCCGCGAGCTGACCCCAAGCAGCTCATGACAGCAGCCCAAGGAGAAAAACCGATGCCCACGAATCCCACTGACCACCGTCGCGTCGCGATCGTGACCGGAGGCGCCCGCGGACTTGGCCTGGCGATCGCGCAGCGCATGTCACGCGAGGGCGTGCGCTGCGCGCTCTGGGACGTCGACCTCGATCGCGCGACGCGATCGGCGGCGACCTTGCCCGACGCGCGAGCCTATCTCGTCGACGTGACCGACTACGCCGCTGTCGAAGCGAGCACCCGGAAAGTGTTGTCGGATTTCGGTCGCATCGACATCCTCATCAACTCGGCCGGCGCCAACGGCCCGATCGCTCCGCTGGTCGACTACCCGCTGGATGCCTGGCGTTCGTCGATGGCACTGAACCTCGACGGCGTGTTCCACTGCTGCCGCGCGGTCGGGAAAGTCATGATCGATCAAGACCGTGGCCGCATCGTCAACATGAGCTCGATCGGCGGCAAGGAAGGCAATGCAGGTGCGTCCTGCTATGCCGCCGCCAAGGCCGGCGTGATCGCGCTGACCAAGGCGTTCGGCAAGGAACTTGCGACGACGAACATCCGTGTGAACTGCGTGGCCCCGGCCGCCATCGACACCGAGATCCTCGACCAGGTGACGCCGGAGTTCAAGGCAGCCGTGATCGCCAAGATTCCGATGGGCCGGCTCGGACGTCCCGAGGAAGTGGCCCACCTCGTGAACTGGCTGGCCTCGGAGGAATGCACGTTCTGCACCGGCGCGGTATTCGACATCTCGGGCGGGCGTGCCACGTACTGAGTGCGCGCGTTGACAGCGCCCCTCCTGTTCTTCTGCGACGCCGCACGCGACGCGAACCGAGCGCGAGTCGCCCCATGAACGAGTCGCATCCTGGATCCCATCGAGCCGGCCGTCGGCCGCCCAGGCTCGGCAGCTTGTGGATGGTGGTCGCCGGCCTTTTCTTCGCCGGCATGGGCGTCTTCGTCAAGCTGGGCGGACCACATTTCTCCAGCACCGAGATGGTGTTCTACCGCTCGCTTTTCGGTGCGCTGGCAGTCCTCTGCGTCGCGCGCGTCAAGGGCCTGTCGGCATGCACACCCCACTGGCGATTGCACGTCTGGCGAAGTGTGGCGGGCTTTGGCGGGATGTCGCTCTTGTTCTATGTCATCGGCGTCCTGCCCTTGTCCACGGCCACCACGCTGAACTACACCTCGCCGTTGTTCCTGGTGGCGCTGAGCACTCTGGTGCTGAGGCGGCGCCTTCGACCCTGGCTCGCTTCGGCGGCGGTGCTGGGATTTGTCGGTGTGGTGCTGCTGCTGCGCCCCACGATCAACGCCGGGCAGACCGCGGCCGGCTTGCTGGGTCTCGCATCGGGCCTGTGTGCCAGCGTGGCCTATCTCACGACGACCCAGCTGGGCCGTCTGGGCGAGCCCACCTGGCGCATCGTCCTGTACTTCACGGCAGTGTCCACGCTGGGCGCGGGGATCATCACCCTTGCCGGCGGTTTCCACGCGATCGACCGTGACGGGTTGCTGGTGCTGATCGGCCTGGGAATCAGTGCCACGCTGGGTCAGCTGGCCATGACCATGGCGTATCGCGACGGGGAGACGCTGACTGTCGGCAGCCTGGCCTACAGCACGGTGGTGTTCACCACACTGCTGAGCATCCTGATCTGGCACGAGGCGGTGCCGATCGCGAGCTGGCTGGCCATGTCACTCATCATCGCCAGCGGCGTCCTGGCCATGCGGGGCGCGGCCCGCACCACAACGGTCGCAGGCGTCGAGATCCCGCGTGGCTGATCCATGCGGGTCATGGGCGGATCCGCGGCCCGAGTCGCCACGGGCGCGACGAAGTTCGGCTTCAGCCCGATCGTGAATGGATTCAGGCGAAAGCGCGGGACTGCGTCCAGCCCTTCGGGAAGCCGGCTTGTGGAGTCATCCCGTAGACCGGTTCGCCGGGCAAGCCGCGTTCCAGCGGGGCGCGCGCAGCCAGAAGCTTTTCCAGGTCGACCCCGGTGTGCACCCCCATCGCCTCGAACATGAAGACGAGGTCCTCGGTCACGACGTTGCCGGATGCCCCCGGCGCGTAAGGACATCCGCCCAGGCCGCCGAGCGAGGCGTCGAAGGTGCGCACGCCCACGTCCCACGCCGCCAGGCAATTCGCGAGGCCGAGGCCGCGTGTGTTGTGCATGTGAGCGGCACCTGTGTGCGCACCGATGCGCGCGCGTACCTTGTCGAAGAGCCTTCGCACCTGCGCCGGATTGGCCATGCCCGTGGTGTCGGAAAGACCGACCTCGTCGGCCCCTGCCCCCACGCACTCCCCGGCCAGCCAGACGACCTCGTCCTCCTTGACCTCGCCCTGGATCGTGCAGCCGAACGCGGTGGACAGTCCGGTCTCGACCTTCACGCCGGGGGCGATCTGGTCACGCAGACGCACGATGGCACGCACTTCCTCGATCATGTCGACACGGGTCTTGCGGACATTGGCCAGCGAGTGCGCTTCGCTGGCGGAGACGGGGATGGTCAGTTTGTGAACCCCGGCCTGAAGCGCAGCCTGCGCACCGCGCGCGTTGGGCACGAGCGCCATCACCGTGACGCCGGAGTGGGTCAGCGCGTGGCGTACCACATCCGCCGTATCGGCCATCTGCGGCAGCAGCGTCGCCGGCACGAAAGAGCCGACCTCGATCTCGCGCAGACCGGCGGCGACGAGGGCGTCGATCCATGCAAGCTTGTCGCTTGTCGGCATCACGGCCTTGACCGATTGCAGGCCATCGCGCGGGCCGACCTCGCTGATGAGAACATCGGGGGTTCGTGCTTGCGTGTTCACGGTGCAGTTTCCTTGCATTCGGGTTCTCGGGCGGGCCCGAAGCGACGCGCCCCATCACCGTGTCGCCGATGACAGAACGACATTCACGAAGAATATACGTCGCGATGACTCGTGGGGCTGTCCTGCATCATTGCCCTCACCGTTTCTGCCGTGATGAGAGCATGGCGCCGGGTGATCGGCAGGACTCATTCGCCTTGGCAACCGAACCGCCGTCGTTCAGGGGGTACCTGCCCCGGCATGGCACAAGAACCCATGCATATTCCGGACGCCGGGCCGTCGCCGTCTCGCAGCCGCCCGCCCGTGAGAGATCTGCGGTGAACGACAATACCGGCCACCTCTTCAAACTGGAGCCAGACTGTGTCGCGCACTGACGCCCTGCAAATCTCCGCCGCCCACGCCGGCCCTGCATTGACGCCGTCGCAAAAGCGGTTCAACACCTTGATCCGCCAGATCGATCAAGTGCGACTGATGCTGGCAGCGTGGCACGACAACATCGCTGCGTACAGGCAGGCGCATGGCGAGGTGCTGCGGCCGCTGCAGGCCAAGCTGCTCGAGGGGCACAGACAATGGGTGCTGGCACTCGATGCCGCGCTGGAGCAGGCGAACTGGACCAAGGCGGAACGTGCCACGCTGCGGGAAGTGTTGTGCGACGCCGCTGGCGAATTGTTGGCCGGACGCGGCGAGGACGAACAGATCAAGGCGCTGTTCGACAAGCACTCGGAAGTCGACTTCGACACCGAGCAGCGCGACAGGATGCTGGCCATGAAGGAGATGGCCGAGGCGATGACGGGGCTGGACCTGGGCGACGACGACGGCATCGCCAGCGACTCCGACCTGTTCGCGCGCCTGCAGAAAGGTCTGCACGAGCAAGTGGCGAACGAGGAGGCCCAGCGCAGCGCGAAGGCGGCGCGCCGGCGCAAGAGCGCAGCGCAACAGCGGCGCGAGGCCGATGCGCAGCAGGCCACTCAGTCGGTGCGCGAGATCTACCGCAAGCTGGCCAGCGCGCTGCACCCGGATCGCGAGACCGATGCGCAACAGCGCGACGCCAAGACTGCGCTGATGCAGCGCGTGAACCAGGCCTACGAGGCCCAGGACCTGCTGACGCTGCTGGCGCTGCAGCTGCAGATCGAGCAGATCGACCCCAGCCACATCGCCAACGCGGGCGAGCAGCGGCTGAAGCACTACAACAAGGTGCTCGGCGAACAGCTGGCCGAACTCAAGGCCGAGGTGGAACGTGTCGAGACGGACTTCCGCATGGAGTTCGGCCTGGAGCCGGGTTTGGGTTTGAACCCGCGCAAGCTGGGCCAGGTGCTGGAGCAGACCAGCCGCCAATGGCGCGCCGAATTCAACGAGCAGCAGCGAGAGCTGCGCATGCTGGACGACGTGGCGGCAACCAAGCGCTGGCTGAAGCGCCAACGGCAGCGCGCTCGAGAAGCTGACTTCGCGTTGTTCTGAACCGGTCAGAAGGGCTCGGCTCACTGAATCTCCCGGCGAGGGCAGCGCCCGCGTCGCAGAACGTGCCGCGAAGCTCCTGCACCTGTGGGAAAGCGCTCCCCACCAGCAGTCTCACCCACCGCTCAGCGCCTGCACGATCGCCACGAAGTCGTCTGCCTGCAGCGCGTGCGCGAGGTCGCGCACGCCGACGCCATTGACGAAGATGCGCATGTTCGGCCGCAGCTGTTGCTGTTCGTCGACGACGCGAAAACGCAGGCCCGGGTAGCGTTGGTCGAGGTCGGAAAAGAGCGCGAGCAGCGTGTCGCCGGCGGCGTCCACGTACGCTTCACCCGTGTAAGAGCGCAGCGCGCTCGGCACCAGGACCTTCACGTCAGCTCCGCGACTTCAACCGCGTAGATTTCTGGCAAATGGCGCGCGATGTGGGTCCAGTGCGAGCCGCCGTCCCGCCCGATCCACAGCTCCCCGCTCGTCGTGCCCAGGTACAGCGCCGGCGCCGGCAAGGCATCGGCGGTCATGGCCTGGCGCTTGACGGTCCACCAGGCCTGCTGCCGCGGCAGGCCTTCGTCCAGCCGCTGCCAGTTCCGCCCGCCATCGCGCGTCACATAGGCCGCCGGGCGGCCGGCAGGGCTTGTGCGTGGCCAGACGTCGGTGCCGTCCATCGGGAAAACCCAGGCTGTGTCGGCGTCGCGCGGGTGCACGACCATCGGGAAGCCGACATCGCCGACGTCCGCAGGCATGCCTCGGCCGATGCGCTGCCAGGTCGTGCCGGGCCGGTCGAGCCGGTAGATGCCGCAGTGGTTCTGCTGATAGAGGCGATCGGGGTTGCTGGGGCAGATGCGCACGCAATGCGGGTCGTGAAAGGTCACGGTGGCGGCGTCGAAGCCTTCGACCACCTGCATGCCCTCGATCAGCGTCGTCCAGCTGCGTCCTGCGTCGCGGGACTCGTGCACGCCGCCGCCCGACATGCCGAACAGCAGGTGCGCGGGGTCGCGCGGGTCGACGATGATGGAGTGCAGTTTCGGGCCGTCGGGCGTGCCGTCCTGCACCGTTCCCATCCACTCGCGGAACTGCGGGTCGTCATTGACGGCAGGCAGCGGCGTCCAGCTGACGCCGCCGTCCTCCGAGCGAAACAAGCCCTGCGGCGAGGTGCCGGCGTACCAGGTGTCGCGCTCGCTGGCGTGGCCCGGGGTCAGCCAGAAGGTGTGGTCCACCGCGCGCGCCGGCAGGTTGTTCGACGGTTTGGCGAAGGCCGGTGGCTGGCGGGCTTCCTTCCAGGTCTTGCCCAGGTCGGTGGAGCGGAAGACCGTCGGACCCAGGTGGCCGGTCTTCGCCGCGGCAAGCAGCGTGCGGCCGTCGCGCGGATCGAGTTGCATGTGGCTGATGTTGTGGCCCAGGAAGTGCGGGCCGTCGACCGTCCAGGCGTCGCGCCGGGCGTCGCCGTGGAACAGCCAGGCGCCCTTGCGCGTGGCCACGAGCAGGACCAGATCGGATGGCGATGAGTTCATGACAGTCACTCCGTGAAAACTGCCACCGGGCAGCGCGGCGAGGCAGCAGACGTGGCCCCGAGATACGACGAATGAGCTGGCGCCAAATCGACATGGAACCAAAGCGGTAGCGGATTTTCACAGTGTCGGCTGAACGCAGGCATTGAACCGTGTGATCGACCCGTCGCGGCGATCGGCCGTTACTTCGCGGTGCTGGTCAAGGAAGGCAGCCGCTGGCGGGAGGTGATCAGCGGGAACGGATCGATCCAGTCGCTGCCCTCCAGAACGGCCGGCTGGCTGGACATGCGCGTCAGCGGCTCCGGCTGCACGCGCAACTTCAGCTTCGCCGGCCGGGCCTATGCGCCGGCCGGCGGCTGCGCCGGCGAAGCGCGGGCTGCCGCGCCGCCGGCCCCGCCCACGCAACCCAAGGCCACCGCGCCCCGGGCCGATACGCCGCCACCCGCCGTGGCACCGGCCACGACTGGAACGCCGCCCGGCAACCAGGCTGCAGCTGCGACCTTGCAGGCCGGCGACGAGGCTGCAGCATTCAAGGCGGCCGGCTTCAAGAGGCGCGGCAACACCTGGCGCAGCGACTGCGACGACCCGGGCACCGCCACTTACTCGCCGGGCCACATCGATCAGGTGGCCGACCTGAACGGCGACGGCCTTCCCGATGTGGTGCTCAGCGAAGGTGGCACCTTCTGTTATGGCAACACCGGCCAGGGTTTCTGGCTGGTGGCCAAGCAGGCCGACGGGCGCTGGACGCTGATGACCCAGAGTACCGGCATCGCGCAGTTCCTGAAGACGAAGCGAGCGCAAGGCTGGCCCGACGTCAGCGTCGCCTCCGCGTCTCCGCGCACGCTCACGCCTGCCGCGTCACGCTTACGGGCATAGGCCTCGCCTTCGACGGGCAGCACATCCTTCTCGGCGAACTGCACCAGGACCGGCTGCAGGCCCGTCAGCAGGTCGCTCGACTTGCACTGGAAGTGCCGGTTCGCAACTTGTCGTACGAGGCGTCCTCGAATCTCGCGTTCGACACGGGCCGGAACAGCAGCTGCGAACGCAGCGCCGGGCCGCCCTTGGCCATGGGCCATCAGCGCGACGACGGCCGCCAGATTGCCGCCGACGCCGTTGCCGGCCGCCGCGAGCCGGGGGTTTCGATTTCGGCAATTGCTTTGACGGCAGACGGGCAGGTGCAGCGACGTACGGCATGCGTGCCTTTCAGCGGGGAGGCGCCGACGCCGATTGGTACGATCGAGGATCGGTCGACTATGCTTGCAAGGTGAGCAACGACCCTGGCACAAGATCGAATGCGGCGCCGTCGCCTGAGCCCGAGGTGGTCGCAGGCGGCGCAACGGTCGGATCGAGCGTGAGCGACGCCTCGACGGGCCCGCGCCACTCGAACTACCACCATGGCAACTTGCACGATGCGCTGGTCCTGCGGGGCGTCGAGATCCTCGAATCGGAAGGAACGGCCGCGCTGAGTCTCAGGCGCGCCGCACGCGACGTGGGGGTGTCGCAGACTGCGCCGCTGCATCACTTTGCCGGCAAGGTGGCCTACCTCGCGGCGATCGCGGCACACGGCTTTCGCATGATGTTCGAACAGCGCATCGGCGCGCTGCGCAATAAGGCGGATCCGCGCGAAAGGCTGCTAGGTGTGATGCTCGCGCACCTGCAGTTCGCCATTGACCACGGTGCCCTGTTCCAGGTGATGTTCGGCCCCGATATCCCGAATAAGGCGGAGTTCCCGGAACTGGAGCAGGCGGCAAGGCGTTCGTACGGCATTCTCGAGACCTGTGTGGGCGAATACCTCGCATCGCGCAGCGCCTCGCTCGCGCGCGTTCGCCCGGCAGCGCTGGCGGCTTGGACCGCATGCCACGGCCTGGCCACCTTGATGATCGATCGCCAGAATGCCTGGGACATCGTACGCAAGGATCCGATGAAGATCGGCCGCGACGTTTTCTCGATCTTCGTCGCCGGGCTCGATCACGCCTGAGCGGCGCAAGCGTCGTCAGTCGGGTCGGGATCAGAAGCGCATCTGCACCAGCCAGCGTGCCACCAGCGCCGGACGGGTGCTGCCGGCAAGTTCGAGCGTGACGTCCCAGCCAACGCGCATCTCGCTAGTGCGGATCTCGTCCAGGGTGGCCAGTACGACCGCCGCGCGTACCTCGGCGCCCACCGGCACCGCGGCGGTGAAGCGCACGCGGTCGAAGCCGTAGTTGAGGCTGGTTTTGCGGCCCGGGTAGCTGAAAACGCTGCCCAGCAGGTGGCTCAGCAGCGACAGGCTGAGGAAGCCGTGCGCGATCGTGCGCCCCAACGGCGACTCGTGCGCCGCGCGCTCGGTGTCGACGTGGATCCACTGGTGGTCGAAGGTCGCGTCGGCAAAGCGGTCGATCATCGACTGGTCGATGCGCAGCCACGGGCTGTGCACCGCCGGCCGTCCCTGCAGGCCGCGCAGGGACGAAACGCCGGTCACGGGGATGGGTGGAGCAGTTTCGGTCAAGAGCATGCGATGTGGATGCGACGCGGTCCGCGCGGCTGCGCGGCGTTCATGGCTTGAGGACGACGCGGCCCACCACGTGGCCGGCCTTCAGGGCGTCGAACGCCGACTGAGCCTCGCCGAGCGTACGCGTCTGCAACGGGATCTCGCGCAGCCCGCCCGCGCGGGCCAGCGCCATCAACTCACCGAATTCAGCCGGCGAACCGACGAACGAACCGACGATGCTGATGGCGCGCAGCGGCAGCAGCGGCAACTGCAGCGCGTGGCTGCCGCCGAACAGGCCGACCAGGACCAGCCGCCCGCCCTTGCGAAGCAGCGACAGGCCGAAGGCCACGCTGGCTTCGGAGCCGACGCAGTCAACCACTGCGGCCATGCCGCCGCCGGCCTGCAGCAGTTCAGCGGCGACGCCTTCGTCACGCGGGTCGACCACTTGCGCAGCGCCGGCGTCCAGCGCGGCGCGCGCCTTGACCGCATCGATCTCGGCCACCCACGGCGCCAAGCCGTGCACGCTGCGCGCCATGCCGATGGCTGCAAGGCCGACACCGCCAGCGCCGATGATCATCAGCGGGTCTTCGGCACCCGCGCAGCCCGCCTTGAGCAGCGCCGAATAGGCTGTCAGCCCCGAGCAGGCACAGGTGCAGGCAAAGTCCTCGTGCAGGCTGCCGTAGTCGAACAGGTAGCGCGGGTGCGGCACCAGCACATGCGTGGCGAAGCCACCCGGTCGACGGATGCCCAGCGTGCGCGGCTTGGCGCAAAGGTGTTCCTCGCCGGCAGCGCAGCACGGGCAGTCGCCGCACCCGATCCAGGGGTAGACGACACGCCGGTCCCCGACGCGCACGTCGTGCGCGTCGGGACCGACGGCGGCCACCTCGCCGGCCATCTCGTGGCCGAGGGTGAGCGGCAACGTCAGCAGCGGGCGGTAGTCGAGCGTCCTGCCCTGGCCGAGGTCGAATTCGCCTTCCCACACGTGCAGGTCGCTGTGGCAAACGCCGCTGGCGCCGACGCACAACAGCACCTCGGACCCGGTCGGTTTCGGCATGGCACGCAGCGCCTCGGCCAGCGGACGGCCGAAGGCGGTGACGTCGCGGCTTCTCATCAACGATTCGCCCAAGGCCATCTCCTCCGAGCGCTCGCCACGCATCACTTGGCGGTATCGACCAGCGAGCCGAACAGGCTCCAGTGGTGGCCGTCGAAACGCTGGGTCTGCAGCTTGCTGATCGGGCTGTGGTCGCTCGCGCTGGTGTTCAGCGTGATGCCCGGCAGCAGCAGCGGCAGCGCGAAGCCCTTCAGGCTCTCCGCCTGCCTGAGCACGTTGTCGCGCGTGAGTTCATTGCCGCATTGGCGCAATACCTGCTCCAGCGTCTTGGCCTGCATGTAGCCGAAGGCCGACTGGTCGTTCTTCGGTTCACCGGGCATGTACTTGTCCATGAAGGCAAAGAAGTCCTTCATCGCCGGATCGTTGGTCCATGACGGATCGCTGGGATCCTTCTTGTAGGCGATGGACACCAGGCCCGCGGCGTTGTCCAGCCCGGCCGGTTTGAGCACGGTGTCGACCGAGATGGCGGTGTTGGTCACGTAGCGCGCCGGCTTCCAGCCGAGTTCGGCGGCCTTGCGGATCGCCTGCGACGCGAACTTGCCGATGCCGGCGATGATCAGCGCATCGGCGCCCGAGTCCTTCAGGCTGACGATCTGCGAGTCCAACGTTGGCGAACTGGTCTCGAACGGCGCTTCGATCAGCACATTGGTCTTGCCGGCCAGCGCGTCCTTGGCGCCGGCGACGTAGTCTTTGCCGAAGTCGTCGTTCTGGAACACGATGCCGATCTTGGCGTTCGGGTTGTGCGCCAGGATGTCGCGCACATAGGTCTTCGCCTCGGCGCGGTAGCTCGGGATGAAGCCCAGCGTCCACGGCGCGGTCTGCGGGTCGGTGAACTTGGTCGCGCCGGAGCCGGTGAACAGTTGTGGCACCTGCTTGTTGTTGAGGTACTTCAGTACCGCAGCGTTGGTGGGTGATCCGAGGATGCTGGAGATGGCCAGCACCTCGTCGCCCTCGACCAGCTTGCGCACCTGCTCGAGCGTCTTCGGCGGGCTGTAGGCATCGTCGTACGAGATGAAGCTCACCTTGCGCCCATTGATGCCGCCTTCGTCGTTGACCTTCTTGAAGTAGGCTGCGGCGGACCGGCCGATGAGCCCATACAGCGACAAGTGGCCCGAGTAGGGCACGGTGTTGCCGATGCGGATCTCGGTGTCGCTGGCGCCGGGGCCGTAGGCCTTGCCGGCCCAGGCCGGAAGCGCGATGAGCGCCGCGGCGGCGACGCAGGCGAGTCGTTGGACGGATTTCATGCTTGTCTCCTTTCGGTGGAAGGCGACGCACGGGCCTCGGCACGGCGTCGCAGGAAAAGGCGCCAGGCGCCGGCGATGCCGGCGGGCATCAGGTAGACCACGCCCAGCAGCAGCAGCGCATAGATGCCGCCGGCCAGGCTCTTTGAGACCTTCTCCGCGAGGTTGGGCACATAGAGGATGAACAGGCCGCCGATCAGCGCGCCGGGAATGGCGCCGACGCCGCCCACCACCAGCCCCACCAGCAGTGCGATCGAGAACAGCACCGTGTAGCTGTCGGGAGCCACGTACTGCACCACGATCGCCGCGAGCGCACCGGCCACGCCGGCGTACAGCGCGCTGATGCCGAACGCGACCGACTTGTAGAGCGACACGTTGATGCCCATGGCACGGGCTGCGATGGCATGGTCGCGGATCGCCATCAGCGCGCGGCCGCTGCGGCTGCCCACCAGCTGCGAGGCGCCGACGAAGGCCAGCGCCGCCACTGCCAGCGTGAAGGCGTACAGCCACTGGTCGGCGTTGATCGGCAGCAGGGCCGGCGGCTGGGGCTTGTTCAGCGCGATGCCTTGCACGCCGCCGGTGAGCGATTCCAGACCCGAGAACTTGAGGATCTGCGGCATCGCCACCGCCAGTGCGAAAGTGGCCAGCGCCAGGTACGAGCCTTCGAGCCGCAGCGCCGGCAACCCGAACAGGAAGCCGAACAGGAAGCACGCCGCCGCCGCCGCGGGCAGGGTCCAGTAGTACGGCACATGGGCCTGGTCGATCAGGATCGCGGCCACGTAGGCGCCGAGTGCGAAGAACGCGCTGTGGCCGAGCGACACCTGGCCGTTGAAACCGGTGAGCAGGTTCAGGCCGAGGATTGCGATCGCGTAGATCAGCACCAGCGTGAGCTGGAACAGCACGTAGTTCGGCGCGACCCAGGGCGCCATGAGCCCGATGGCGAGTGCGGCCAGCGCGACGGAACGGGACGGGACGAACAGGCGTCGGTTCACGGTTACACCCGCTGCACGATGGTGCGGCCGAACAGGCCGCTGGGTTTGATCGTCAGCACGGCCACGATCAGCAGCAGCGCGATCGGCAGCCGCAACTCGCTGCCGACCACCGGGATGAAGGCGCCCGCCAGGTTTTCGGCGATGCCGACCGCCAGCCCTCCGACCACCGCCCCGCCAGGGCTGCCGAGGCCGCCGACCACCGCCGCGGCCAGCCCGTAGAGCAGCACGCCGCCCATCATGTGCGGCTCGAGGAAGACCACCGGCGCGATCAGCATGCCCGCCACCGCGCCGATGCCCGCCGCCATGCCCCAGCCCAGCGCCATCAGCCAGCCCACGCGGATGCCCACCAGGCGTGCCGACACCGGGTTGCCGGCCGCCGCGCGCATGGCCAGACCGACGCGCGTGATGCGAAAGAACAGCGTGAGCAGTCCCAGCACGAGCAGGGTGACGCCGATCATGCCGGCCTGGTGCGCGCTGAGCAGCCCACTGCCGACGAAGGGCGAGTTGCCGAACGGACTGGGAAACTCGCGCACCTCGTACGTCCAGATGTAGCCGGCAAGACTGTTGAAGAGCGAATACAGCGCGATGAACGCGACGATCTGGCTCAAGGCCGGCGCGGCATGCAACGGGCGGAACACCACGCGCTCGAGCAGCACCCCGAGCAGCATCGACGCCGCCACCGCGACGACGAAGGCGACCGGGAAGGGCCAGCCCCAATGCAGGCCCTGCCAGGCCAGATAGGTCGAGAACATCGCCATCTCGCCCTGCGCGAAGTTCACGTGGTCGATCGCCTGATGGATCATCACGATGGCCAGGCCGATGCAGGCATAGATGCTGCCCGTCGCGATGCCGGTGACGACCTGTTGCGTGATCTGGCTCAGAAGTTGGCTCATGGCTTGCGCTCTCTGCTCAAATTCCCAGGTAGGCGCGCTGCACGCCTTCGTGCTCGCGAAACTCCTGCGCGCTGCCGCTCATCACGATGCGGCCGGTCTCGAGCAGGTAGGCCTGGTCGGCGAAATCCAGCGCCAGCGCGGCGTTCTGCTCGACGATGAGCATCGCCACCTGGGTCTCGGTGCGCACCGTGCGCAAGATGTCGAACAGCTCGTCGATGACCAGCGGCGCGAGGCCGAACGAGGGCTCGTCCAGCAGCATCAGCTTCGGCCGCAGCATCAACGCCCGGCCCACGGCCAGCATCTGCTGCTCGCCGCCCGACAAGGTGCCGGCCTGCTGGCGGCGCCGTTCGCGCAGGCGCGGAAACCAGCCGTAGACACGCTCGATGTCGGCCGCGATACCGGCCATGTCGCGGCGCGACATGGCGCCGAGCTGCAGGTTCTCGTGCACCGTCTGGCGACCGAAGGTGCCCCGGCCTTCGGGCACGTGCGCGATGCCGCGGCGCACGATGTCCTCGGTGCCGACAGCGTCGATGCGCTGGCCGCCGAATCGGATCTCGCCGCTGCGCCGGACCATGCCGCACAGCGCACGCAGCACCGTCGTCTTGCCGGCGCCGTTGGCGCCCAGCAGGGTCGTCACACCGCCCTCGCCGAGCGCGAAGGAGACGTCGTCCAAGGCCTGGGTCGGGCCGTAAAAGGCGTGCAGGCCGCTGACCTGGAGCAGCATCAGGCTGTCCCCCGTTTTTCGCCGAGGTAAGCCTTGAGCACGGCCGGGTCGCGCTGGATCTCGGCCGGCGTGCCCTCGGCAATCTTGCGGCCGAAGTTGAGCGCGACCACACGATCGGCGGTGGACATCACCAGTCCCATGTGGTGTTCGACCAGCAGCACGGTGACCCGCCACTCGTCGCGCAAGCGGCGGATGAGCTGGCCGAGTTCGGCCACATCTCCGTGGTTCAGCCCACCGGCGGGCTCGTCTAGCAGCAGCAGCCGGGGGCGCGCCGCCAGCGCGCGCGCCAGTTCGACGCGCTTCTGCAGCCCGAACGACAGTTCGCCGACCGTGCGCTGCGCCAGCGGGCGCAGGTCAAGCCGGTCGATCAGGTCCCAGGCGATGGCGTCGAGCTCGGCCTCGCGCCGGCGCGCCGTGGGCAGGCGCAGCGTGTCCATCAGGAAGTTCGTCGCTACGCGCGTGTGCGCGCCGATGCGCACGTTGTCCAGCACCGACAGTGGCCGGAACAGCGCCAGGTTCTGGAACGTGCGCGCGATGCCCAGCTTGGCCAGCCGGTGCGCCGGCTGGCGCAGGATCGAGCGCCCCTCGAACAACACGTCGCCCGATTGCGGCGCATACAGCCGGCTCAGGCAGTTGAACAGCGTCGTCTTGCCGGCGCCGTTGGGGCCGATCAGGCCCAGGATCTCGTACGGGCGGATGTCGAACGACACCTCGGCCAGCGCGACCACGCCGCCAAAGGCGATGGCCAGCTTGCGCACCGCCACCAGGGCGTCCGACGCAACGTCAACGGCCGCCGCCGGCGCGCGCTGCAGCGGGGCGTGGCTGGCGCGCATCGCCTGTGCCTCAGCCGCCATGTGGCCCACGCTGCAGCGGGATCTCGAACAGGCCGGCGGCACCCATGCCACCACCGACGCACATCGTCACCACCACGTGGCGCGCCCCGCGCCGCCGGCCTTCGAGCAGCGCGTGGGCCGTCATGCGCGCGCCCGACATGCCGAACGGGTGGCCGATCGCGATCGCGCCGCCGTTCACATTGAGCCGATCGGGGTCGATGCCCAGGCGGTCGGCGCAGTAGAGCACCTGCACCGCAAAGGCCTCGTTCAGTTCCCACAGGCCGATGTCGTCGACCGAAAGGCCGGCAGCGTGCAGCAGCTTGGGCACCGCAAAGACCGGCCCGATGCCCATCTCGTCGGGCGCGCATCCAGCCACCGCGAAGCCGCGGAACAGGCCCAGCACGGGCAGGCCGCGGCGTGCGGCGACATCAGCGTCCATCAGCACGCACGCGGCGGCGCCGTCGGACAGCTGGCTCGCGTTGCCGGCGGTGACCGTGCCGCCGTCGAGCACCGGCTTCAGCCCGGCCAAGGTTTGCACCGTGGTGTCGGCCCGCGCGCCTTCGTCGTGCGCCAGCGTCACGGCCTCGAGTCGGCGCAGGTCGCTGCCCTTGTCCTGCCTCGCCATCGTGACCTCGATCGGCACGATCTCCGCGTCGAAGCGCCGTGCGGCGTGCGCTGCGGCGTGGCGTTGCTGGCTGCCCGCCGCGTAGGCATCCTGGCGCTCGCGAGCAATGCCGTAGCGCCGCTGCACGACCTCGGCCGTCTCGAGCATCGGCATGTAGACCTGCGGCGCATGCGCCGCGAGCCATGGTTCTTCGCGCTGGTGCTTGTTGGTGTGCTCACGCACGCAGCTCACGGATTCGGTGCCACCGGCCACCGCCACGCGCAGCGCGCCGGCCTGGATGGCGTAGGCGGCGATGGCGATGCTCTGCAGCCCGGAGGAGCAGTAGCGGTTCACCGTCATGCCGCTCACGCGGTCGGGCAGGCCCGCGGCGAGCGCGCTGATGCGGCCGATGTTGAAGCCGTTGGCGCCCTCCGGGAAAGCGCAGCCCATCAGCACGTCGTCGACCTCGGCCGGGTCGACGCCGGCGCGCGCCACCGCATGGTGCACCACATGGCCGCCCATCGTGCCGCCGTGGGTGAGGTTCAGCGCGCCGCGGAAGGCTTTGCCGATCGGGGTGCGGGCGACGGAAACGATGGCGACGTCAGGCATGGTCGGGTTCCGGCTGGGACAAGAAGTGCGAGCGGCGCAGCGCGTCGTGATGGGCAACAAAAGCCTGTACCGCGGTCAGCGCTTCTGCCTCGTTGGCGAACACCGCCAGGCCCTCGCGTGCGAAAGCCTCGCGCACACGGCCGTGCGGGCTGAAGAACACCAGCGGCCGGCCCGTGCGCAGCGCCGCTGCGCGCGAATCGCGGGCGTAGCGCGGCACGTCGTAGCTGGGCCCGCCGATCGCGAGCAGTCCCAGCACCGCGGCGTCGACGCCCTCGTCGTTCAGCACGCTGTCCATGACGCGCCCGAGCAGCGACGGGTCGGCGAGCAGCATCGCGGTGAGGTCGATCGGATTGCGGTTGAGAGAGAAGCTCGGCAGCTGCGCATCGAGCGCGGCGCAGGTCGCGGCCTGCAGCGCCGCCAGCGGCAGGCCCAGGCGATGCGCCTCGTCGGCGGCCAGCACGCACGAGGCGCCGGAATTGCTGACGATGGCGATGCGCGGCGCGGGAACGCGCGCGCCGGACACGGTCGTGCCGTCCAGGTACAGCGGAACACTGGCCACCATCTCGTTCAGGCTCGCCACGGTGCGGCAGCCGCCCTGCGCAAACATCGCATCGAGCGCTGCATCTGCCGCGCCGTTGGAGCCGGTGTGCCACTGGGCCGACCGCCGGCCGTCGCGCGAACGTGCCGCACGCACGGCGACCACCGGCACGCCTTCGCGGCGGGCGATGTCCAGTGCGCTGCGCATGCGCGCGGCGTCCTTCACGTTCTCGAGGTACAGCAGCAACAGCTGCACGCCGGGCTGGCGCGCCAGCGCGGCAACGAAGTCGGCGGTGTCCAGATCGGCCTCGTTGCCGGTGGCCGCCACGCAGCGAACGCCGATGCCGGCGTCGCGCAGCAGCGCGTAGGCCGATACACCGAAAGCACCGCTTTGTGACACGATCGCCACCGGGCCGTCGGCAGGCACGTGGTCGACGTAGATGGAGGCGAACGAGAGCACTGCGCCGCTGTCGAAGCTGGCTACGCCGATGCAGTTGGGGCCGAGCAGGCGCACGCCGCCGGCCCGGCTGATCTCGGCCAGGCGCTGCTGCCGGGCGAGCCCCGTGGGGCCGACCTCGGCGTAGCCCGAGGCGAACAGCAGCGCGTGAGCGACGCCCAGGCGCGCGCAGAGTGCGAGCTGCTCTTCGGCCTGTTCAGCGCCGATGCACAGCACGGCCACCTCGGGCGTTTCAGGCAGGGCATCGAGCGACGCATACGACGCCACGCCCTGGACCGTGGCCTGCCGGGGATTGACGGCAAAGATGCGGCCCGTGAAGCCTTGCTCGAGCAGGTACTTCAGCGGCCGCCCGCCGACCTTGTTCGGGTTGTCGGATGCGCCCACCACGGCGACCGAACGTGGTCTGAACAGCGACTCCAGCCGAGGCCACTCGACACCGCTCATGCGCCACCCCGCGGCGCCGCATTGGCCATGGCCCTGAGCTGCGCCTTCAGCAGCTTGCCGGTGCCGCCGGCGGGCAGATGCGTCATGCACACCACCTCGCTCGGCAGCTTGTAGGGTGCGAGCCGTTCGCGCAGAAAGCGCTGCAGGCCTTCGGTGTCGATGCGCTGACCGGCCATCGGTTCGACGAAAGCCACCACCTCTTCATCGCCGGGCAGCGTGCGCCCGACGACAGCACATTGCGCCACGCCGGGGTAGGCGGCAACGGCGCGCTCGACCTCGGCCGGATAGACGTTGAAGCCGCCGCGGATGATCATCTCCTTGAGGCGGCCGACGATGGCAAGATCGCCCGCGGGGCCGAACTCGCCGATGTCGCCGGTGTGCAGCCAGCCGTCTTCGTCGAGCGCCGCGCGCGTCTGCTGCGGATCACGGAAGTAGCCCTTCATGACGTTGGGCCCGCGGATCCACACCTCGCCGTGGCCGCCCGCCGGCACCGCCTGTTCCTGGGCGTCGCGCAGCACCACCTCGATGCCGGGAATCGGCCAGCCGGCGGTGACCTCCTTCGGCGGCGGGTGGCCGATGGTGCGCGTGGCCGCCGGTGCGCATTCGGTGAGTCCATAACCGTGGTGCAGCGGCAGGCCGAGCAGCGCTTCGGCCTGCGCCTTGCGCGCGGCGTCGACGAGCGAGCCGCCGATGTAGGCCAGACGCAGCCGATTCGGGCGCAGCGCAAGGCCTGACGCGAGCGCCCATTCCTGCAGGCGCGCATACATCGCCGGCACGCCCTGGAACACGGTGATGCCGGTGTCCAGGATGGCGCGCGCCAGCTTCTCGGCGCTGAAGCGCGTCACCAGGTGCAGCGTGGCGCCGGCGCGCAGCCCGCACAGCAGCGCCGACACGAGGCCGAACGAATGCGAGATCGGCAGCGCATGGAAGATGACGTCGTCGCGCAGTAGCACCTGCTGCTGCATCGACGCACGCGTCACGAAGTCGAGGTTGGCGTGCGTGAGCATCACGCCCTTGGGCACGCCGGTGCTGCCGCTGGTGTAGATCATCACTGCCACGTCGCCGTCGCTGCCGTGATCGCTGCCATCGGGCTCGACCCCTTCGGTGAACACGGCGATCCGGCCCTGCTGCAGGCCTTCGACTGGATGCGTGACGGCACCGATGCGCTCGGCGTGGGCCGCGGCCTCGGGTGACGAAGCGCTTGCGAAGTAGGCCAGACGGGGCCGGCAGTGGGCGCGGATCGCATCGATCTCGTCGGCTGCCATGCGGGCGTTCAGCGGCACGGCCCAGGCGCGGGCGCGCATCGCCGCGAACAGCAGCACCACCATGTCGGTGCTGTTCTCGCCCACCAGCAGCACGCGCTGGCCCGGCGCGACGCCGGCCGCCTGCAGCGAGCGCGCCGCGGCGGCCATGCGCGCTTCGAGCCCGGCGTAGCTCACTGCGGGCTGCCCCTCCTCGATCAGCGCCGCCTTCAGCGCGGCGCCGGACGCCGAGGCGGCCTCTTCGACGATGTGATCGACGCGCACGCTCAATCCTCGCCGATGGCAGTGGGACCGGCGGCCCCGGCCTTGTCGCGGCTGTCCTGCCCGCGGATGGCCTCGCGCATCTCGCGCCATTGCATGTCGGTGAGCTCGGCCAGGTCGGTGAATGAGGCACCGTTCTGGCGGTGGCCCGCGCCGTCGATCGCGATCGTCTCGCCGCTTAGCCACTCGACGCCGTCGGCCATCAGGAAGACCGCCAGGTTCTGCAGCTCGGGCATGCGGCCGACGCGGTTCATCGGGTTGCGCACGCTGTCGTCTTTCCACGCGGCCTTCGGGCTCAGGCGGGCGTTGGCGCCTTCGGTCGGAAAGATGCCGGGCGCGATGGCATTCAGGCGGATGCCGTAGCGGCCCCACTCGATGGCCAGCGACTTGGTCATCACGTCGACCCCGGCCTTGCTCATCGCCGACGGCACGACGAAGGGCGCGCCGGTTCGCACCCAGGTGACGACGATCGAGATCACCGATCCCTTGTGGCCGCCTTCGATCCAGCGCCTGCCCACGTGGTGCGTGACGTAGTAGGTGCCGTGCAGCACGATGCCGGCCACCGCATCGAAGCCGCGCGGCGAGACGTCCTGCGTGCGGCTGATGAAGTTGCCGGCAGCGTTGTTGACCAGGCCGTCGAGCGCACCGCCGTCGGCCCAGATGCGGCCGACCATGGCGTCGACGTCGTCGGCGTTGCGGATGTCCACCGCATGCGTCTTCACACTGCCGCCGTACTGCGCCATCAGTTCGGCCGCCGTCGTGTCCAGCGTCGGCTTGCGGCGCCCGCAGATGTAGACCTCGGCGCCGAGCTCGAGGTACTTGGCGGCGATCTCGCGGCCGAGGCCGGAGCCGCCGCCAGTGACCAGGATGCGCTTGCCTTGCAGAAGCTGTGGCTGAAACATCGAGTTCACTCCGTGGCAAGCGTGTGGGGCGGGGCGAGCGGTGCCTGGCGTGCTAGGAGACGCGCCATGCGACCAGCCGTGTAGGGCAGCTTGGTGTGCATCATTATCTGATCAGTGATCAGTTTAGGATTTGATATGCAAAGTTGCTTTAGTGGAAACACCTAGATCTCTGGCTTGCGAGTTGGCTTCTAATATCTAATCACTGATTAGATACGAAGACGCACCGGAGGCCATGCAGAAGTGCGCGGCGACGGCAAGGACGGACTGACGCAGCGAGAAGATGACGGCAAGCTTCGATGACCCCGGTGCCCCGGACGCACTCGCCGCGTGGCGTGGTACGCCGCAAGAGCGGGTCGAGCATCTGTCCGGCGTGCCCACGCGCGGGCTGCACGCCTTGCTCGATCGGGGCGGTGCAGCGCCCGCGCAAGGCGACCCGCTGCCGCTGGGGTGGCGCTGGCTGTAGGCTGACGACAAGGACCCCCACGATGTCTGACCCGACGACGAGCCGCTACCCCGACATTCGCGACGCGGTTCGCGCGCTGTGCGCCGAATTCCCCGACGCCTACCACCGCGATGTCGATGCGCGCCGCGGCTACCCCGAGGCCTTCGTCGACGCACTGACCCGGGCCGGCTGGCTGGCCGCGCTGATCCCGCAGGAGTACGGCGGCTCGGGGCTCGGCCTGGCCGAGGCGTCGGTGATCATGGAGGAGATCAACGCCTCGGGCGGCAACGCCGGCGCCTGCCACGGCCAGATGTACAACATGGGCACGCTGCTGCGCCACGGCACGGTCGAACAGAAGCAGCGCTACCTGCCGAAGATCGCCAGCGGCGAACTGCGTCTGCAGTCGATGGGCGTGACCGAGCCGAGCACCGGCACCGACACGACGAAGATTAAGACCACTGCCGTCAGGAAGGCCGGCAAGAGCGGCGACCGCTACGTGGTCAACGGCCAGAAGGTGTGGATCTCGCGCGTGCAGCATTCCGATCTGATGATCCTGCTCGCGCGCACCACGGCGCTGGCCGAGGTGACGAAGAAGTCCGAGGGCATGTCGATCTTCCTCGTCGATCTGCACCAGGCCGTCGGCCAGGGCCTCACGGTGCGGCCGATCCCCAACATGGTCAACCACGAGACAAACGAGCTGTTCTTCGAGAATCTCGAGATCCCGGCCGAGAACCTGATCGGCCAGGAGGGACAGGGCTTCAAGTACATCCTCGACGGGCTGAACGCCGAACGCACGCTGATCGCCGCCGAATGCATCGGCGACGGGCGCTGGTTCGTCGCGCGCGCGGCCAAGTACGCCAGCGAGCGCGTCGTGTTCGGCCGGCCGATCGGCCAGAACCAGGGCGTGCAGTTCCCGATCGCCGAGGCCCACATCGAGGTCGAGGCGGCCGACTTGATGCGCTGGCGGGCCTGCGAGCTGTTCGATGCGCACGCGCCCTGCGGCGCCGAGGCCAACATGGCCAAGTACCTTGCGGCCAAGGCGAGCTGGGAGGCCGCCAATGCCTGCCTGCAATGCCATGGCGGCTTCGGCTTTGCCGACGAGTACGACATCGAACGCAAGTTCCGCGAGACCCGCCTGTACCAAGTGGCACCGATCTCGACCAACCTGATCCTGTCCTACGTGGCCGAGCATGTGCTCGGACTGCCGCGGTCGTTCTGAACGCGGTGTCATGAACCCCGCCCAGCGCGCAGACCATGTCGCACGCTCTTCGGCATGGCCCGCTCGTTTCTGTACGTTCCCGGCGACCGGCCCGAGGGTTTCGACAAGGCCTGCGCCGCCGGCGAACCGTCTTCTTTCATTTGACAAGCTGGAGTCCAACGCGATGGCGACAGGAAACATGGTGCAGGGCAAGGTGGTGGTGGTCACCGGTGCGGGCGGCGGCATCGGCCGCGACCTGGCGCTGGCGCTGGCGCGTGAGGGCGCGAAGGTGGTGGTCAACGACGTGGGCGCCTCCACCGCCGGCGAGGGCCAGGACGTGCAGCCCGCGCAGCAGGTGGTGGGCGAGATCCGCGCTGCCGGCGGCGAAGCAGTGGCCAGCGGCAACAGCGTGGCCGACGCCGCGGCGGCGCGGCGCATCGTCGAGTGCGCGCTCGACAGCTTCGGGCGCATTGACGGTGTGATCAACAACGCCGGCATCCTGCGCGACCGCATGTTCCACAAGATGAGCGTCGACGAATGGGATGCCGTGATCCAGGTGCATCTGTACGGCAGCTACCACGTCAGCCGGGCGGCGGCCAACCATTTCAAGGAGCAGGAGGGCGGTGCGTTCGTGCACATGACCTCGACCTCCGGGCTGATCGGCAACCTCGGCCAGGCCAACTACAACGCGGCCAAGATGGGAATCATGGCGCTGTCCAAGAGCATTGCGCTCGACCTGCAGAAGTTCAAGGTGCGGTCCAACTGCATCGCGCCGTTCGCGTGGAGCCGCATGACAAGCTCGATCCCCACCGACACGCCGGAGCAGGCGGCACGGGTCGAGAAGTTCAAGCAGATGACGCCGGCCAAGATCGCACCGCTGGCGGTCTATCTGCTGAGCGACGCAGCGGCCGACGTGAACGCGCAGGTCTTCGTGGTGCGCAACAACGAGGTCTTCCTGATGAGTCAGCCGCGGCCGCTACGTTCGGTGCATCGCGGCGAGGGTTGGACGCCCGAGACACTGGCCAGCCACGGCATGCCGGCGCTGAAGAGGTCGTTCGTCGCGCTGGAACGATCGGCCGACGTCTTCAGCTGGGACCCGATCTGAGCAACGTCGGCCCGGCGTGAACGACGTTCCTGACCTCTCGGCCTTCATCCGCCCCGGCGACACGGTGCTGTGGGGCCAGGCGGGTGCCGAGCCGCTGAGCCTGACGCGTGCCCTCGTCGCGCAGCGGCACCGGCTCGGCCGCCTGCGCCTGTTCCTCGGCATCGGCCAGTCCGGCGTGCTGCAGGCCGAACATGCGGACGCGTTCGAGCTGCTGGCCTACTGCGGCAGCGGCAGCAATCGTGCCCTCGCGGCCGCCGGCGTGTTCGACATCCTGCCGGTGCACTACTCGCAGCTGCCGGTGCTGATGCGCAGCGGCGCACTGCGCATCGACGTGGTGATGCTGCAGGTGTCGGCGCCAGACGCGCATGGCCGGCACAGCCTCGGGCTGGCCAACGAGTACCTGCTGGCTGCGCTGGACAGCGCGCGCGTCGTGCTGGCCGAGGTCAACGACCAGGTGCCGTGGACACACGGTGCACGCTGTCTGCGTGCCGACGAGATGCAGCTCCGGGTGAACGCCTCGTACGCGCCGCCGTCCGCCGCCGTGCCGCCCATCGGCCCGCGTGAGCAGGCGATTGCCCGTCACGTGGCCGGCTGGATCGAGGACGGCGCCACGCTGCAGACCGGCCTGGGCGCGATTCCCGAGGCCGTGCTCTCGGAGCTCGGCGACCGCCGCGACCTGGGCGTGCATTCGGGCGCCATCGGCGACGGCGTGGCCGTGCTGAGCGAATCGGGCGTGATCACCAACGCGCGCAAGACCATCGACCGCGGCATCAGCATTGCCGGCCTGCTGATGGGCAGCGCTCGCCTGCATCGGCTGGCGCATCGCAATCCGAACCTGCAGTTGCGCCCGACCGAATACACCCACGATGCCACGGTGCTCGCTTCCATCGACCGCTTCGTCGCCATCAACTCGGCGCTCGAGGTGGACCTGAGCGGCCAGGTGAATGCCGAAGTGGCGGGCGGCGTCTACGTCGGTGCGGTCGGCGGGGCGCTCGACTTCATGCGCGGCGCGCAGCGCAGCCGCGGCGGCCTGGCCATCGTCGCCTTGCCCTCGACCGCCGGTTCGCGCAGCCGCATCGTCGCCACGCTGTCGGGCCCGGTGAGCACGCCGCGCAGCGATGTGGGGCTGATCGTCACCGAACACGGCGTGGCCGACCTGCGCGGCCTGTCCTTGGCGGCCCGCGTCGATCGACTGATCGGCATCGCCGACCCGCAGCACCGCGACGCGCTGGCGCGCGACGCGGCCCCCATCGCCCGGCGCGCAGCGTGAGCGGCGCCATTCATCGTCCGGAGAAGCATCCCATGCGCAGCGCCTTCATCGTCGCCCCCTCGAGAACCCCGGTCGGCAGCTTCGGCGGCAGCCTGCGCTCGGTGCCTGTGGAGGTACTGGCCGGCCATGTCGTCGACGCGGTCGTGCAGCGCTCCGGCATCGACCCGGCGCGCATCGACGACGTCGTGTTCGCCCAGTCCTACGCCAACAGTGAAACGCCGTGCGTGGGCCGCTGGGTGGCGCTGCAGGCCGGCCTGCCGGTCGAGGTGCCCGGCATGCAGCTCGACCGCCGCTGCGGCGGCGGCCTGCAGGCCATCGCGACGGCGGCGATGATGGTGCAAAGCGGCGCCGCCGATGCCGTGCTGGCCGGCGGCGTCGAGAGCATGAGCAACATCGAGTACTACTCGACCGACATGCGTTGGGGCGCCCGCTCCGGCTCGGTGCGGCTGCACGACCGGCTCGAGCGCGGCCGCGAGCGCTCGCAGCCCGAAGCCCGCTTCGGCCGCATCTCCGGCATGGTCGAGACGGCCGAGAATCTGGCGCGCGAGTACGCCATCACGCGCGAGCAAGCCGACGCCTACGCCGCCCGCAGCCACCAGCGCGCCGCGGCGGCCTGGCGCGACGGCCGCTTCGCCGACGAACTGGTGACCGTGCCGGTGCCGCAGCGCAAGGGCGAGCCGATCGTGTTGGCGCGCGACGAGGGCGTGCGTCGCCGACACCACGACCGACACGCTGGCCGCGCTGCGCCCGCTGATGAAGGACGGCACCGTGACGGCGGGCAACGCCAGCCAGCAGAACGATGCCGCAGCCGCCTGCCTGGTCGTTGCCGAAGACAAGTTGAAGGAACTGGGCCTGGAGCCGATGGGGCGGCTCGTCGGCTGGGCCGCAGCGGGCTGCGACCCGGCGCGCATGGGCATCGGCCCCGTGGCGGCGGTGAACAAGCTGTTCGCGCGACTGGGGCTGGGCTTCGAGCAGATGGATCTGGTCGAGCTCAACGAAGCCTTCGCCTGCCAGGTGCTCGCGGTGCTGAAGGGCTGGGGCTGGAACGACCCCGATCGGCTCAACGTCAACGGCTCGGGCATTTCGCTCGGCCATCCGATCGGCGCCACCGGCGTGCGCATGATGTGCACGCTGCTGCACGAACTCAGGCGACGCGGCGGCCGCTACGGGCTCGAAACAATGTGCATTGGTGGAGGTCAAGGCATGGCCGCCATCTTCGAGCGCACGTGACGACTGCCAATGCTTTGTCGCCTGAAACGGCGTGGGCACCCCCGACGCCGAGCCTCGGCTCCGCGGCCGCCGATGTTCGCGTGACGGACGGTCATTGCGATCCTTGGAACTCCGCTCAGGGGGTCGCTATGCAAAGCCTTCCAAGGCGACCCGTTGCTGCCAGTCAGCGGATCGAAATGCTTGCGGCGAAGCTGGCACTGCCAGTCCGATCGCGCGGCCTATCCGCAGACCTTGCGGTGAGCCTATTCCTCGGACCGCCTCAGTGCATCGCCTGCGCCACCAACAGTGTGTCGGTGAACTGCTCGAAGCTCCGCACCCGGCCGCCTTCGACTCGCCACACGTTCGCACAAAGGGGGCGAAGAGGCAGGCTACGTTGGCTTTACGGACTCCCTTTCGTGGAGCTGACCGTCGGCAGAGGGTCGGCAGCGTGAGTAGGCCACCGGGAGAAGCAGGACCGGTCGGCCTGGCTGCACCTCGCCAGCCGCCTCAATGATCGCGATGTGATCCATACCGGAAACTCGACGGTCGCGGCCCAAGGACCGCTGACGCTGCGCTGCTGTCGTTCACCAGGTCGAGCGAGCGAGGGCTGGCGGCCGCAAGCCGCGCTGGCGAGCAACGGCTGCACGATCGCCTGTCCCGGAACTCAGCTTCCTGCCCACTTCAACCGGGACAGAGATGGTTAACCCCCCGACCAGACCCGACACCGGATCGAAGCGCCAGCGCTAGCGCTAGCAGGCTCTCGGGCTCTCGGGCTCTCGTAGGGGTGGGCTGGAACGCAGGCGATGATCGTTTGATCGAGCGCGGCGGCTGTCGAGGGCCAGGACTGGATCAGCAGCCGCCTCCAGGACGCAACCGGCCAAGCACAAGAACGAGAAGCCGACGCGCACCGTGTACATCCGGCAAAGCACGATCAAGATGTCGCCGTTGGCGTGAGCGCTCGCGGTCGCGCAGTTCGAGCACCGCAGCGATGGAAAAACTATGGAATTATGGAAAAAATAATGCCCACTGGTTTGTGGGCACTCTCGCGGAAAACCGCTTCATTTGGTAGGCGCGATTGGACTCGAACCAACGACCCCCACCATGTCAAGGTGGTGCTCTAACCAGCTGAGCTACGCGCCTGCGAAGCCGCGCAGTATATCAGCACTTTTTCTGTCACTTTCGCCTTGCCGAGCGCACGCCACCAACCTGTGCGACCGTGCTGAGAACCTTCGCCAGGCGCGCGGCGTCCGACACTTCCACGGTGAATGTCATCCACGCCGTGCCCCCTTGAGCGTCTCGCACCGTCTGCGTCTTGACGCCGGTGACATTCATCTTCTCCTTGGCAAATACTTCGGAAATGTCTCGAAGCAGGCCCTGCCGATCAGCCGCCTCCACGGCGACGTCCACAGGATACAAGGTCGTCGCGTCGCCACCCGGCTGTCCCCAGTCGACCGCGATCACGCGCTCGGGCGAACGGGCAGCCATCTCGCGGAAGTTCGTGCAGTCGCTTCGGTGAACGGCAACGCCCTTGCCGCGGGTCACGTAGCCGGCGATCGAATCGGGCGGCGCGGGCCGGCAGCAGCGCGCCAGCGTGGTCAGGAGCGACTCCACTCCCACCACCAGCACCCCGCCCTTCGGAGCCTCGCCTTCCGGTCGTGAACTCTTCCTGGCAACCAGTTCGTCAGGGGTCGGCGGGGGCTCCGACGGACGCAGCAGATTCTCGATGTTGCGCAACGAGAACTCGTCCTTGCCGACCACTTCGAAGAGCGCGTCGGCATGGCGAAATCCGAGGCGTGTCGCGAGGTCATCGAGTTTGATCGCCGTCTTGCCTTCGCGCTGCAGGAGCTTCTCGACGGCCTCTCTTCCTCGCGCGACCGTGTCAGCCAGGGTCAATGCGTTGAACCAGGCGCGCACTTTCGCGCGCGAACGCGTGCTGCGCAGATAGCTCAGGTCCGGATTGAGCCAGTCGAGCGACGGACCACCCTCCTTGACTGCCGTCACCTCGATCGTCTGGCCGCTTTGCAGCGGCGTGTTCAAGGGCACCATGGCACCATCGACCTTGGCGCCCCTGCAGCGATGACCGAGATCGGTGTGCACCGCATAGGCGAAGTCGATCGGCGTGCCGCCTGCGGGCAACTCGACAATGGCAGCATCGGGCGTGAAGACGTAGATCCGATCATCGAACACCGCGGCGCCGGGCTGCGGGGATGCTGAGACATCGCCGCCGGTGAAGTCGCGTTCCCACGCCAGCAGTTGGCGAAGCACAGCCTTGCGCGCCTCGGTGAGCTGGGCGTCGAAGTCCGCCGCGGTCACCCCGGCGTACCCTTTCACGCCCGCTTCCTTATATGCCCAGTGTGCAGCCACGCCATGCTCGGCATGCTCGTGCATCTGTCGCGTCCTGATCTGCACCTCCACGGCACGACCGCCCGAGTCGACGACCACCGTGTGAAGCGATTGGTAGCCGTTCGGCTTGGGTTTGGCAATGTAGTCGTCGAACTCGCCCGGCACGGGTTTGTAGAGTTCATGCACGCGGCTCAGCACCGCATAGCAGTCGCGCACGCTGTCGACGACGACGCGCATGGCACGCACATCGAACACATGCGAGAAGTCCAGCCCCTTGCCCTGCATCTTCTTCCAGATGCTGTAGAGGTGCTTGGGCCGCCCCTGCACCTCGGCCTGCAATCCGAACTGGGCCAACTGCTTCTGCAGTCGCGATCGAAAGGCCTCGACGCGCTGCTCGCGCTCCACACGGCGCTCGTCGAGCAGCCTCGCCACGTCGCGGTAGGGCTGCGGCTGCAGGAATCGGAACGAGAGGTCTTCGAGTTCCCACTTGATCTGCCAGATTCCAAGCCGGTTCGCCAGGGGCGCAAACACCTGCATCGTCTCGGCCGCGAGCGACTCGGGACACGCGCGCCTTGCCGAAGCGTAGAAGCGCATGGTCTGCAGTCGCGATGCCAGCCGCAGCAGGACGACCCGCAGGTCGCGCGAGAAGGCAAGGAGCATCTTGCGCACGCGTTCGGTCTGTTGAGCACGCTGGTCCTCGCCGACCTTGGCATCACGCGCCGCGCGCTGGATCTGCACGAGCCTTCGCGTGTGCGTGACGAGCCGCGCGTGAGACGGCCCGAAGGCCTTGGCCACGAGTTCCTCAGGCTTTTGCAGGTAGTCGGCGGCATACACGAGAAATGCCGCCGCGCGCATCGAAGGCGCCGCGCCGATGTTCTCCAGGATCGCCACCACGCCCTCGGCGTGCGCGAGCGCGTCTTCGCCGGTGTCGAGCGTCTGGGACGACAGCAGCGGCTCGGCGAATGCGCGCGCGCGCTGCAATTGCGCAGCCTCGTCGACCACGTGCTCGTCGACGAGATGAACGATGGGTGCCGCGTCGGCCGGATTCTCGTGCGTTGCCGTCTTCATGGGGAAAGCAGGAACGATCGCACCACCTCGACCTGGTCCGTCGCCACGAGCGTCGGCGCATGTCCGATGCCCGAAAACTCATGCACGCGCGCATGCGGGCCGCGGCGCGCCATGGCCTGCGCCGTGTCATGCGAGAGCAGGTCCGAGTCGGCGCCGCGCAATACCAGCGTCGGGCAGGCGATGGCGTCGTAGGCCTGCCACAGCGCGGCTTCGCCCGCCGCGGCCACTTCGGGCGTGACGGCCTTGAACGGGACTGCGATGGCTGGATCGTAGTGCGGCTTGAATCCGTCGCCATCAGGCCGGAGCATGGGGCGCGTGAGCGCCAGCCATTGCTCGCGCGTGTGCGGGCCGAAGCTCGCCGAGATGCTCAGCAGGTAGTCGGCCGCCTCCTCCACCGACGACCATCGCACCGGCGCGCCGAGATAGGTACCGATGCGCGCGAGTGCCTCGGGCTGAATCGCCGGACCGACGTCATTGAGCACGAGCCGTCCCACCGGCGAACCCGGAAGCGACGCGAGGCCCATGCCGATCAACCCGCCCATGGACGTACCCACCCAGTGCACGGTCGACGCGTCGAGGCGCGCGAGCAGGGTGACGATGTCCGCCACGTAGGCCGGAATCTGGTAGCCCATGGGATCGGGGAGCCAGTCGGACTGGCCGCGCCCGACGATGTCGGGCGCCACGACGCGATATTCGGCGGCCATCGTGCGCGCCAGCGTGTCGAAGTCGCGGCCCTGCCGCGCAAGGCCATGGGCGCACAGCAGCACCCGGGGATTGGCCGGATCGCCCCACTCCCAATAAGCCATCCGATGCAGCCCTCGGGCGCCCAGGCACTGGACTCGATCCAATCGGGGTTCGTTTGCGCTCGTCATGACTGTGGCCCTCTTTGATAATGCATCGTATCAACTGGAGGTCTCATCATGCTCAAAGGGAAAACCGCTCTGGTCACCGGCTCGACCAGCGGCATCGGCCTGGGAATCGCGCTCGCGCTGGCCCGCGAGGGCGCGAACATCGTGCTCAACGGGTTCGGAGACATCGATGGCGCAAGGCGCGAAGTGGAGGCGCTCGGCGTGAAGGTCGGCTACCACGGCGCCGACATGAGCCGGCCGGCGCAGATTGCCGAACTCATGGACTATGCGCAGCGCGAATTCGGCGGCGCCGACGTGCTCGTCAACAACGCAGGCATCCAGTACGTCGCGCCGGTGGAAGACTTTCCCGCCGAGAAATGGGATGCGATCATCGCCATCAACCTCAGCTCGACCTTCCACACCACACGGCTCGCCATTCCCGGCATGCGCAAGAAGAACTGGGGCCGCGTGATCAACATCGCCTCTGCACACGGGCTGGTGGCCTCGGCGCAGAAGTCTGCCTATGTGGCCGCCAAGCACGGAATCGTGGGCTTCACGAAGTCCATCGCACTGGAAACCGCGACCACCGGCATCACGGTCAACGCGATCTGCCCGGGTTGGGTACTGACCCCCTTGGTGCAAAAGCAGATCGACGACCGCGCCGCGCGCGAGGGCATCGCCGTGGAAAAGGCCAAGGTGGATCTGCTCGCAGAGAAGCAGCCTTCGCTTCAGTTCGTCACGCCCGAGCAACTGGGCGGCCTGTCGGTCTTCCTGTGTTCGCCTTCGGCAGACAACGTGCGCGGCGTCGCCTGGAACGTGGACGGCGGCTGGACAGCGCAATAACCCGCGGGACGCCGTACTGGTCGCCCGAAGCCGACATCGTCCGGCGCCAGGCCCCGACACGGGCGCTCAGCGGGTCATCTGCACCGAGCCCGACACCGTCACCGCCACGGACGCCGTGCCGGCCTCGACCGGCACGGACGTGTCCGGCGCGCTCATGGCCTTCGCCCTGAGGAATGGAACCGGCCCGCGCGGCGGTTCGCTGGCGTTCACGTTGACCTCTCGAATCGTGTAGCCGGCGTACCCGAATTGACGCGCGTAGTCACCGGCTTTCACGCGAAATGCGGCAATCGCCTGCGCGGCCACGTCGGTCTCCTGGCGCTCGCGGAGCTGGCGCGACAAGCCATAAGCCACTCCGGCGACCGACAAGGTGTCGATGCGGCCCGCAAGCTGCCCGATGGCCGGCATGTCGTCGCCCTCGACGATCATCTCGGCACGCCCCTGCCAGCCCGCGATGGCGCCGGCCTGGGTATGGCGCGGATAGAGCGAGAAATTGCCTGTATGCACCTCCAGATGGCCCGGACGTACCGCCTGGCGAGCCGTCGCGAGCGCGGCTTCGAGATCCTGATGCAGGGCCGCCTGCACGATCTTGGCGTCGTCTGCCTCCCGCGTGGTGGCCATGGTCAGCGTCATCAGGTCTTGTGTCACGTCGGCAGTGGCATTGGCCGACAAGCTCACCACGCCGGCGGGTTCGTTGGCCTGGGCGAACACCGACCCCGGCCACGACGCGAACCGGCGGCGGCCGTGAGAATGGAGCAGCAGGTCAGCTTGGACACGGACATGGCAAGGTTCTCCGGCAAAAATTGCAGTGCCGCGCAGCGTACCAGCCAAAGCCCGGCACTTGCTGCCAGCCCGGGAAAGCGGCCCTTCACCGGGCGTGTCTGCCGTGCAGGCAAGATTTGTAACAGAGGGTCAGATGCCCCGGAACCGGGCATCAAACCTGCGCACAATGCCTCTGTTACAAATCGGAGTCCCCGTCTATGTCCACCGCACCCACTGCCCGCGCTGACCGCGTCGTCGTTGTCGACGATGACGCGCGAATCCGCGACTTGCTGCGGCGTTATCTCACCCAGGAAGGTTTCGAAGTGCTCCTGGCCGAAGACGCCAAGGCACTGAACCGCGTGCTCACCCGTGAAACCGTCGACCTGATCGTGCTCGACCTGATGCTCCCCGGCGAAGACGGCTTGTCCATCTGCCGACGGCTGCGCGCGGCCAATGACGTGACGCCCATCATCATGCTCACCGCCAAGGTCGAAGACGTCGACCGCATCGTGGGCCTGGAAGTCGGCGCCGACGACTACCTGCCCAAGCCTTTCAACCCGCGCGAGCTACTCGCCAGAATCCACGCCGTGCTTCGCCGCCGCCCCTCGCTGGAAGCTCCCGGCGCCCCGGCCAAGGAAGCCATGACGGTCACCTTCGGCCCGTTCGAGTTCGATCTCGCCCTGCGCCGGCTGTCGAAGGACGGCGAGCAGATCGCCCTCACCACCGGGGAGTTCTCGATGCTCAAGGCGCTGGTGCGTCATCCGCGCCAGCCCTTGTCGCGCGACAAGCTCGCGCAGCTCGCCCGCGGCCGCGAGTTCGAGCCCTTCGACCGCAGCCTCGACGTGCAGATCTCGCGCCTGCGCAAGATGATCGAGCCCGATCCGGCCCAGCCGCGCTACATCCAGACGGTGTGGGGCGTGGGCTACGTCTTCGTGCCGGACGGCACGTCCTGAGCCCTTCTTCGTGCGAGCGCGCGGCGTGGGCGACGCCGTGCGCGCATCGCTCTGCTAGATTCGCGCCGCCGTCCTTGTTCGCCCTGACACCTCTTCGATGACCAAGAAACACGTCGCGCTGAGCCTCTTCTGGCGCACTTTCTTTCTCTTGGCCATCCTGCTCGCCGGCGGCGTGTTCGCCTGGACGCAGACCTTGCGCGCCATGGAGTTCGAGCCGCGCGCCGTGCAGGCGGCGTCGCAGATCGCCAGCCTGGTCAACCTGTCGCGCGTGGCGCTGCGCAGCACCGACGGCATCAACCGCGTCGCGCTCATCAAGAGCATGCAGAACCAGGAGTCGATGCGCCTGCAGCCGCGCGAGCCGAACGACAAGTGGGAGCCCTACGAAGTCGATCGATTCACGCGGGCCATCGGCCAGGAACTGCGTTCGCAGCTCGGGCCGGACACGCTGGTGGCCAGCGAGGTGAACGGCTCGTCGGGCCTGTGGGTGGGGTTCTCGTTCGACAAGGATCCGTACTGGCTGCAGGCCGACCCGACGCGCATGCAGCCAGTCACCTGGTCCACGCTGATCGTGTGGGGCGGCATTGCGCTCGTGGCCACAGTGCTGGGCTCGGTGGCCATCGCACGCCTGATCAACCAGCCGCTGCGCGACCTGTCCTTTGCCGCCAGCCGAATCCGCGAGGGCGAATTCGATTCGCGCCTGGACGAGAACACTCTCACGTCCGAGATTCGCCAGGTGAACATGGGCTTCAACCGAATGGCGCGCGAACTGGCCAAGGTCGAAGAAGACCGCGCCGTCATGCTCGCGGGCATCTCGCACGACCTGCGCACGCCGCTCGCCCGGCTGAGGCTGGAGGCCGAGATGAGCGTGGACGATGACGAGGCCAAGCGCAACATGGCGTCCGACATCGATCAGCTCGACGCCATCATCGACAAGTTCATGGACTACGCGCGCCCTGGCGAAGTCAAGCTCATGCCCGTGCACCTGTCCAGCCTCGTCGACCGCGAGATGGCCGCCTTCCGCGACCCGAGCCAGATCCGCATCACCTCGCGCGTGGCGATCGACACGAAGGTCATGGCCGACGAAACCGAGCTCGGGCGCGTGCTGCAGAACCTGTTCGAGAACGCTCGCCGCTACGGCCGCTCCATCGACACGGGCATCGCGCGCGTGAACGTGAGCTATGCGCGCACGGGGCCTTGGGTCATCCTGAGCGTGCGCGACCACGGTCCTGGCGTGGACCCGAAGAAGATCAGCCAGCTCACCACGCCGTTCTTCCGCGGCGACGCCGCGCGCACTGCCGCCACCGGCGCCGGACTGGGGCTGGCCATTGTCGAGAAGGCCGTCCAGCGCATGGGCGGCAGCTTCGAGATCACCAACGCCGCCGAGGGCGGCCTCATAGCGCACATCCGGCTCAGGAAAGCCCCCTGACCCTGGGCGGCTCCGGTGGCGGAATTCCGCCGCAACCGCTATGGTCGATTCCGGAACTTCGCCCGAACTCGGGCACGTCGCCGGTCCCCTGTCCTTGCAAATCAAGCACTTGAGTCCGATGCCGCGATGGCACGCGGCATGCAATGAAGGCACCCGACGCGGCCCCTGCGAAGGCGCGGCCAATTCATCCAACCTCGAACCGGAGACATGTTCATGAGAAATCGAATTCCTGCCCTTCTCGCCGCGGCAGCACTGGCCGTCAGTGTGTCGGTCGCCCATGCACAGCAGTACGTCACCGTGCTGACCGGGGGCACCAGCGGCGTGTACTACCCGCTCGGAGTGGCCATGTCGCAGTTGTTCGGCAAAGCCATGCCCGACGCGAAGGTGTCGGTGCAGTCCACCAAGGCATCGGCGGAGAACCTGAACCTCATCCACGCGGGACGCGGCGAACTCGCCTTCACGCTCGGTGACGCGCTGTCCGACGCCTACAAGGGCGACGCCGAAGCAGGGTTCAAGTCGCCGCTGAAGGACCTGCGCGCCGTGGCCGGCATCTACCCCAACTACGTGCAGATCGTGGCGTCGGCCGATTCCGGCATCAAGACGCTGGCCGACCTCAAGGGCAAGCGCCTGTCGGTCGGTGCGCCCAAGTCGGGCACGGAGCTGAATGCCCGCGCGATTCTCAAGGCCGCCGGGTTGAGCTACAGCGACCTGGGCAAGGTCGAATACCTTCCCTTCGGCGAATCGGTCGAACTCATGAAGAACCGCCAGCTCGACGCGACGCTGCAGTCGGCCGGCCTCGGCGTGGCATCGCTTCGCGATCTCGCGGCCTCGGTCAAGGTCGTGATGGTGCCCATTCCCGCGGACGTGGTCGCCAAGGTGGGCGATCCGGCCTATCAGGCCGAGGTGATCCCGGCCCACACCTACGAAGGGCAGGACGCCGACGTGCCGACCGCGGCCATCACGAACTTCCTCGTGACCAACGCCAAGGTGCCCGAGCAGACCGTCTACGAGATGACCAAGGCGATCTACACCAACCTGCCTGCGCTGGTGGCGGCGCACTCGGCTGCCAAGAAGATCAAGCTCGAGAACGCCATGAAGGGCGCGCCTGTGCCCATGCACCCGGGCGCTCTGAAGTACTACCACGAAGTCGGTCTCGCCAAGTAAGCCGGCTGCCCCGCGCGGCGAGGGTGCCGCGCGGAATACGAGACAGCACCCGGGGGCCATGCGACTCCCGGGGGACGCCAGGAGACGAAACCCATGTCGCAATCCACCGACGCCACCGGCGCCGGCGAAGCGCCTCGCGCCGAGACCGAGGACCTGCTGCAGACCCTCGACCATCCGGCGGTCGAGCACGGCAACCAGCGCAAGCTCGCCGGCTGGCGGGGCACGGCCGTCACTGCCATCGCCCTGGCGTTCGCGTCGTACCAGTTGGTGGTGGCGGCATTCGCCCCGCTGTCGAGCCTCGTCATGCGATCGCTGCACGTCGGGTTCCTGCTGCTGCTCGCGTTCGTGCTCTATCCGGCGGCGAGCCGCGCCGCCAGACACCGGCTGCCGTGGCATGACGCGCTCATCGGGCTGGCGGCGTTCGCCGCGGGCTTCTACCACTGGGTCTTCGAGGCCGACATCGTGCAGCGTGCCGATCCGACCACCTTCGACATGGTGGTGGGCATCGGCACGATCGTGCTGCTGTTCGAGGCGGCGCGGCGCGTGCTCGGCATTGCGCTGCCGATCGTGTGCGGCGCCTTCCTGGCCTACGGGCTGTTCGGCCAATACCTGCCTGGCGAACTCGGGCACCGGCCTTACGACATGGGCCAGATCGTGTCGCAGCTGTACCTCGGCACCGAGGGCATCTACGGCATTCCCACCCTGGTCTCGGCCACCTACATCTTCCTGTTCATCCTCTTCGGCGCATTCCTCGAACACGCCGGGATGATCCGACTGTTCAACGAACTCGCGCTCGGCTTCGTCGGCCATGCCAAGGGCGGCCCGGCGAAAGTGGCCGTCGTGTCCTCGGGCTTCATGGGCACGATTTCCGGGTCCGGGGTGGCCAACGTGCTCACCGTGGGCCAGTTCACGATTCCGCTGATGAAGCGCTTCGGCTACTCGGGCGTGTTTGCAGGCGCGGTCGAAGCCACCTCGTCGATGGGCGGACAGATCATGCCGCCCGTGATGGGCGCCGTGGCGTTCATCATGGCCGAGACGCTGAACCTGCCCTACGCGACGATCTGCATTGCCGCTGCGGTGCCGGCGCTGCTGTACTACCTCACGGCATTGTGGATGGTCCATCTCGAAGCCGGCCGCGCGAACCTGCTGGGCATGCCCAAGGACCAATGCCCCAATCCCTGGCACGCCATGCGCCGCAGCTGGTACCTGCTGCTGCCGCTCGTGGGGCTGGTGGCCATGCTGTTCCACGGCTTCACGCCGATGTTCGCCGGGCTCACCGGACTGGCGCTCACGGCGTTGCTCATCCTCGGCACCGGCCTGACCGCGCGCATCGGTCCGACCGCGTTCCGGTATGCCTTCTGGATCGCGATGGGCGTGGCGGCCGCGTTCTTCCTCGAGTACGGCATCTGGGTCATCGTGGGGCTCATCGCGGTGCTGGTGTTCGCGAATGCGGCGATCACCGGCGGGCGCGCCACGCTGGCCTCGCTGCGTGCCAGCCTGGTGGACGGCACGAGGCAGGCGATCCCCGTGGGACTGGCCTGCGCGCTCGTGGGCGTGATCATCGGCGTGCTCACGCTCACCGGTGCGGCAACCAGCTTCGCCGGATTCATCCTGCATGTGGGCGAGACGAGCCTGTTCCTGTCGCTGGCGCTCACGATGATCGTGTGCCTGATCCTCGGCATGGGGATTCCGACGATCCCGAACTACATCATCACGAGCTCGATCGCCGCACCGGCCTTGCTCAAGCTCGGCGTGCCGCTGATCGTCTCGCACATGTTCGTCTTCTACTTCGGCATCATGGCCGACCTCACGCCGCCGGTGGCACTCGCGGCCTTTGCGGCGGCGTCGATCGCCCGCGAGCCGGCGATGAAGATCGGCATCAAGGCCACGCAGATCGCCATCGCCGGCTTCGTGATCCCGTACATGGCCGTCTACGACCCCGCGCTGATGCTGCAGCCGGGCGCGTCCGGCGCCTTCAGCGTCCTGGCCTCGGTCTACGTGATCATCAAGGCGGTGATCGCCATCGGGTTGTGGGGCGCGACAGCGGTGGGGCACTTGGGACGTCCGCTCAATCTGTTCGAGCGAGCCTGGTGCGCGATCGCCGCCTCGCTCCTGGTGGTGGCGCTTCCGGCCACCGACCAGATGGGTTTCGCGCTGAGCGCCCTGTTCGTGGCGTGGAACCTGTGGAGCCTGCGCCGCGAGCGCCGGCGCCATCCTGCTGCCGCGTGAAGCGCCGTGCCCATGCTCGGTCTGTGCCTGGCTCGGGCGGCTACCGTCGTCGCGATCGCGTCCAGCCACTTCACGCTGTCCTGGACGCATTCGATCGAGAAGATCCGATGGGAGGAAGACTGGCAGGTCACTCCCGCCGGGCTGCAGGTGGTGGAGGCCCGCATCCGGGGTTCTGGCGCCGGCATGGATCCGCCTGAAGACGCGACGTTCGCGGACGGCGCCTGGCACTACCGCCCGCGCATCGGCCCGCAGCGTGAAGTGGTGCTGGCCGCGTCGGACTTCACGGCGGACCACACGCTGTGCATCGAAGGCCGCTGCCGGGCGCTGCATGAATGGGTGCCCGGCCGCGGCCCGGTGCGCATGAGCGCCTGCCCCGTCGCGCAGGATCGACGATGAGCTCGCGTCGCACGCTGCGTGCCGCGCTGGCGGCGCTGCTGATGGCGCTGCTGGGCGCGGCCGTGGTGATCGCCACGTACCGGACGTCCTATGCGAGCGCGTGGGACGACCTTCACCAGCGCACGCAGCGGAGGCTCGAATTCCTCGCCGCCGATCTCGCCTCGGCGCTGGACAAATACGACACCTTGCCGGTCGTCTTGTCGGGCCATCCCCAGCTGCTCGCGCTGCTCCGCCGCCCCGCCGACTTCCACATGCGAGACGACGTGAACCGCCTGCTGCAGAGGCTGGCCGTCGACGCCCACGTAGGCGCCATCTACCTGATGGACCGCACGGGCACGACGATCGCGGCCAGCAACTGGTCGACGCCGCAGAGCTTCGTCGGCCAGAACTACGCATTCCGGCCCTATTTCCACGACGCCGTGGCTCGCGGCAGCGGCCGCTTCTACGCGATCGGCGCGACCACCGGCGAGCCCGGCTACTTCCTTGCACGCGCGGTTCGCGCCGACGGTGACGTTGCGGGCGTGGTGGCGGTGAAGATCTCGCTGGACGACATCGAGGCCAACTGGTCGCGCAGTGGCGAACTGCTGATGCTGGCCGATGCGAACGGCGTGGTCTTTCTCGCCAGCCGACCCGACTGGAAGTTCCGCACGCTCGAGCCCTTGCCGGCCGCCACGCTGGCGCGCATCCGCGCCGAGCAGCAATACGCCACGCAACCGTTGCCGCCGCTGCCGATGAAGCGGCCGCCCGGCGCCACCGCCGACGGCGTCATCAGGATCGCCTCGGGCGAAGCCGATTCGCCCGGGTCGCGCTGGCTCACGGTGGCCGGGCAACGCCGCGCCATCGGGCGCATGGACTGGACGCTGCTGTCGTTCTCGCCCGTTGAAGACATCGCGGGCCTCGCGCGCGGCCACGCGATTGCGGTGGCCCTGGCCTATGCCTTCGGCCTGCTCGGGCGTGCTCTACGCGCGACTTCGCCGGCGCCGCGACGCCGAGCGCCGCGCGGCACGCGCCGAGCTCGAACGCGCCGATGCCGAACTCGAGCAGCGCATCGCCGAACGCACGGCCGTCGTGCTCGAAGCCAATCGCGAACTGGCCACCAAGATCGCCGAGCTCGACCGCACGCAGGCCACCTTGCGCGCGACCCAGAATGAGTTGATCCAGGCCGGCAAGCTCGCCGTCCTCGGCCAGATGGCGGCGAGCATCACGCATGAGATCAACCAGCCGCTGACCGCGCTGCGCGCACTCAACGACAATGCGGCGATCCTGCTGGAACGCGACGAGCGCGACGCCGTGCGCGAGAACCTCGCCGTCATGGAAGGCCTGACCCTGCGCATCGCGGGCATCGTGTCGCAGCTCAAGGGCTTTGCGCGCAAGGACGATCTCGAGCAGGTCCCCATCAGCGTCAGCGGTGCAGCCCAGGCGGCCGTCGCGCTCGTGGCCTCCGACGCCCGGCACGCGGGCGTGCGCATCGAGGTCGATGCGATCGATCCGTGCCTCGGAGTGCAAGGCCAGGCCGTGCGTGTGGAGCAGGTACTCGTGAACCTGCTGCGCAATGCCATCGACGCCGTTCGCGACGCTGCCGAACGCCGCGTGCGGCTGCGCGTGGAGCGCGCGGGCGACGCAGTGCGCATCGCCATCGCGGACACGGGTCCGGGCATCGGCCCGACTGCGCTGCCGCGATTGTTCGAGCCGTTTTTCACGACCAAGCCCCTTGGACAGGGTCTGGGCCTCGGGCTCGCCATCTCCGCATCGATCGCCAATGCGCTGGGCGGACGCCTGGATGCCGCCAACGGCGCGAATGGCGGCGCGGTCTTCACGCTGCAATTGCCAGCAGTCGATCTGGCCGTCGAGCTGACATCGGCGAGCGCGCCGCGCACGATCGGCTGAACCAGGGAATCGACGACCTCCCTATGATCGAATCCCGCGCCGACACGGCGCCCGCCGCCGCCCTGCCACCCGCGATGCCCGCCCTCGCCCACACCGTGCTGCTCATCGAGGACGACCTCGGCGTGCAGCTCGCCGCCGCCCAGACCCTGCGCCTGGGCGGCTTCGAAGTCGTGTGCCATGGCTCGGCCGAAGACGCGCTGGCCCGGCTCAAGCCCGACTTCCCGGGCGTTGTCATCTCCGATGTCCGGCTTCCCGGGCGCGACGGCATGGCGCTGCTGCGCGAGGCGCATCGCGCCGATCCCGAGCTGCCCGTGATCCTGGTCACCGGCCATGGCGATGTCGCGATGGCCGTGCAGGCCATGCGCGAAGGGGCCTGGGATTTCATCGAGAAGCCGTTCTCGTCCGAGCGGCTCAACGAGGCGGCGCGGCGCGCGATGGCGCAACGCCAGCTCGTGCTGGAGAACCGGCGCCTGAAGGCCGCGCTGGAAGGCGGCCGCGCTTCAGGCTTGATCGGTCAGTCCGCGGCCATCGAGCACGTGCGCACGCTCATCACCGCGCTCGGGCCGACCGGTGTGGACGTCCTGATCGAAGGCGAGACCGGAGCGGGCAAGGAAGTCGTCGCCCGAGCGCTGCACGATGCCAGCGGCGCCGCCGGACCGTTCGTGGCCATCAACTGCGGCGCATTGCCCGAGACCGTGTTCGAATCCGAGATCTTCGGCGCCGAACCGGGCGCCTACACCGGCGCCAGCAAGCGCCGCATCGGCAAGCTCGAATACGCACGCGACGGCACCGTCTTTCTCGACGAGATCGAATCGATGCCGCTGGCGCTGCAGGTGAAGATGCTGCGGGTGCTCCAGGAGCGTGCGGTCGAGCGTCTGGGCGCGAATGTGGCCGTGCCTCTGCCGTGCCGCGTCATCGCCGCGACGAAGGTGGATCTCAAGGCCTTGTCACAGCGCGGCCAGTTCCGCGACGACCTGTATTACCGGCTCAACGTCGCTGCCATCGCGCTGCCGCCGCTGCGCCGCCGTCGCGAGGACATCCCGCTGCTGCTCGCGCATTTCGCCGAGCTGGCCGCCCTGCGATTCCGCCGCCCCGTGCCGCCGTGGACGTCCGAGCAGATGGCGCTGTGGCAGATGCGCGAGTGGCCCGGCAACGTGCGTGAACTGCGCAATTTCGCCGACCGCTGGGTGCTGGGGCTGGAGTCCGGCGGCGCCGATCCGTCGGGCACGGGCGCGCTCAATCTGACGACCCATGTCGATGCCTTCGAGCGCGGTCTGATCGAGATCGAGCTGCGACGCGCGCAGGGCAACGTCGCCCGCGCAGCCGAGGCGCTGGGGCTGCCCCGCAAGACGCTGTACGACAAGCTCAAGCGCCATGGCCTCGATGCCGATTCGTATCGCATGGTCGACGACGATGCGTGAAGGGCCTGCCTGTCACATCACTTGTCGCATCACTTGTCGCGTGTCCTGACGCCAGCCCCGCCGCCATGCCCGACACACCACAAGGCGCCACACCCGCGGACCGGGCGCTACACATCTGACAGCCAGCGCTGCGCGAGCTCGCGCGGGGCAATCGGCGACATCGCATCGACCACGATCGCGCGCGGCCGCTCGTCGGCATCCAGTGGCTGCATGGCATCGCGCAATCGGGCCAGCACGCGGGTGTCGGCCTCCGAGGCATCGCCGCCCTGCGCCTCGCGCCGGTTCAATCGCTCGACCAGCACGTCGTAGTCAGCCCGGCATTCGACGATCGTGAAAGGGACGCCGAGTTCACGCGCCAGCGCCGCGAAGCTGGCACGCTCGCCGCGCAGCAGGAAGGCCGCGTCGACAACCACCGGCCAGCCGGCTTCCAGCGAGGTGCGAGCCAGCGCGTGCAGGAGCGCATAGGTGCGTTCGGTCGTGCGGGCGTCGTAGATGCCGCCCGGCACGACCTTCTCGGACGACTGCCATGCCGACAGGCCGAACAGGCGCTTGCGCTCGACGTCCGAGCGCAGGCGAATCGCGCCGGCTGCCTCGATCATCTGCTGTGAAACGTAGGTCTTTCCCGACCCGGGCAGGCCACAGGTGATCGCCAACCTGGGATCGGCATGTCGCGCCAGGTGCAGCGCCAGGTCGAGGTAATCGCGTGCTGCCGGCCACCGCGCCGGGGCCATCCCCTCCAGTTGCCCGATGGCGGCCACCTGAGCGCGCACCAGCGCACGGCAGACCATGTAGAAGCGCAGCACCGGAACGCCTTCATAGTCGCCGCCATCCTCCAGGTACGCGTTCAGCAGTCGCCATGCGAGCGCCGGCGCGCCATGCGCGAGGAGGTCCATCGCAAGGAAGGCGATGTCGTCGAGGACATCGATGAACCGCAGTTCCTCGTCGAACTCGATGCCGTCGAAGGCGGCGGGCCTCCCGTCGAGCTCGAGCACGTTGCCCAGGTGAAGGTCGCCATGGCATTCGCGGACGCGGCCGTCCCGTCGCCGCTGCTCCCAGCGCGGCGCCAGCTCGGGCAAACGCGCCTGCAGCCACGACGCAAGCCACGACGCCGCGTCCGCCTGCGGCGGATCGAGGCTCGACAACGGGCCCTTGAGCGCATCCACGAGCCGTCCTGCCACCCGCTCGTGCACGTCGGGCAATCCGAATCGGCTGCCGCCCGGCGCCGGGTCGGCGGCGCGATGAAACTGCGCCAGCATGCGCGCCATGGCGTCCACGTCGGCGAAGCTCAAGGCGCCGGCGGCCAGGCGTTCGCTCCACAACGCGCCGTCCGGAAACCGCCGCATCCGGACCGCGGCGTCCACCACCGGACCCGAACCACCGAATCGCGGCCCACCGGGCTGTTCGCGCAGCGTCTCCACGCCCAGGTACAGCGACGGCGCCAGGCGCCGATTGAGCCGCCATTCCTCCTCGCAATACCGACGGCGCGCGTCGAGCGAGCGGAAGTCGAGAAACGGCAGGCGCACCGGTTTCTTGAACTTCCAGGCGAGCGCATCGCCCAGAAGAATCCAGGAAATGTGCGTCTCGACCAGCCGGATCGCCCCTTGCCCCTCATCCTGCAGCGTCTGACGCAGGTGCTCCAGGCGCTCGCGCGCCTGTGCGACAGCGGCGTCTTCAGGCCTTCCCGGGGTCATGCCAGTGCTCTTGGCGCCTGGTCACGGGCGCATGATTCAGGTCAGCCAATTTGACATGCCTCAGAAATCCCTTGGGTGCGCGGGTTTGCGGTAGCGCAAGGCCGCCGCGACGCAACAGAATAGATTGTTCACAGCGACTCCTCTCACGGAGAACGATCATGGCAGCAACATCACGCAATGCTTCCTCCGCACCGACCCCCGAAGCGTCGTTCGCCGCAATGACTCCCGGCGCCGACTGGTGGGGCCCCCTTGCCCAGACCTTCCTCCAGGCGCAGCGTACGCAGCTCGACGCCATCATCGCCTGGCAGAAGGCACTCGCCGACATGAACCAGGAATTGTGGGACGAGTGGGTTTGCCGCTGGGCAGGCGGCGCGCCCCTGGACGCGTAGATGGGCGCTGCCGACCTGGCCCCTCCAGTCTTTCGCGCCCGTCGGCTGAACAAGATCTACCGCACCGGGGAGGTCGAGGTGCGGGCCTTGCGCGACGTCGATCTCGACGTGTCGCGTGGGGAGTTCGTCGTCTTGCTCGGGCCGTCAGGCAGCGGGAAGTCCACTTTGCTGAACATCCTGGGCGGGCTCGACGTGCCCAGCTCGGGCGAAGTGGTGTTCGCCGGCCACGACCTGAGCGCCGCCAGCGAAGCCGAGCTCACGACCTACCGGCGCGAGCACGTGGGCTTCGTGTTCCAGTTCTACAACCTCATCCCCAGCCTGACGGTGCGCGAGAACGTCGCGCTCGTGACCGACATCGCGCAGCATCCGATGCCCGTGGACGAGGCGATCGATCGCGTCGGTCTCACGCCGCGCCGCGACCATTTTCCGGCCCAGCTCTCGGGCGGGGAGCAGCAACGCGTGGCGATCGCCCGCGCGATCGTCAAGCGGCCCGATGTGCTGCTGTGCGACGAGCCCACGGGGGCGCTCGACTACCAGACCGGCAAGCTGGTGCTCGAAGTCATCGCCCGGATCAACGAGGAACTGGGCACCACGGCCATCGTGATCACGCACAACGCGGCGATCGCGCGCATGGCCGACCGCGTCGTCTACCTGGGAGACGGCCGCATCCAGCGCATCGAAAGCAACGCGCGGAAGCTGCAGCCCTCGGAGCTGTCCTGGTGAGCCCGCAATGAAGGCCCTCGACCGCAAGCTGCTGCGCGACCTGCGCTTCATGTGGAGCCAGGCGCTCACCATCGCCCTGGTGGTGGCCAGCGGCATTGGCGGGTTCATCACCAGCCTGTCGGCGGTGGACTCGCTGGCGCTCGCACGCGATCGTTTCTATGCGTCCGGCCGCTTCGCCGACGTGTTCGCCGCCGTCAAGCGCGCGCCCGACGCGGCCGCCACGACCTTGCGCGAAGTGCGTGGCGTGGCCGACGTGCAGACGACGCTGGAGGAGGTCGTGCGGGTGGGGATCGAGGGCGTGTCGGACCCGATCATCGGACAGTTGATCGGCCTGGATCCGGCACATCCGCCGCGCATGAACCGTGTGACCGTGGCCGCCGGCCGGGGCCTGGATGCCGACGGCGCGCACGCTGCCGACGACAGCCTCCAGGTGCTCGTGTCCGAAGGCTTCGCGCAGGCGCACCGGCTCGTGCCCGGTTCGAGGCTGACGGCCCTGCTCAACGGCAAGCAGCGCACGCTCGTCGTGACGGGCACGGCCCTGTCGCCGGAATTCATCTTCGCCGGACTCTGGGGCATGCCGGACACGCGCGGCTTCGGGGTGTTCTGGGTCGATCGGGATGCGCTGTCGGCCGCCTACGACATGCGCGGCGCCTTCAACCGCGTGGCCGTCAAGCTCGCCCCGGGCGCATCCGAGCGAGCGGTGATCGACGGCCTCGCACGCGTGCTCGCGCCCTACGGCGGGCGCGAGGCCTACGGTCGGGCCGACCAGACCTCCAACGCGATGCTCGACAACGAGATCAAGGAGCAGCGGGTGCTGGGCACGGTGCTGCCCGCGATCTTCCTGGGCGTGGCGGCGTTCCTCCTCAACGTCGTCGTGACGCGGCTGGTGTCGACGCAGCGCGAGCAGATCGCTGCATTGAAGGCGCTGGGCTACGCCAATCGCTCAATCGGGCTGCACTACCTCAAGCTGGTCCTGCTCATCGTGTCCGTGGGCCTAGCGCTCGGACTCCTGGTGGGCGACCGGCTGGGCACCATGTTCACCGGGCTGTACGCGGAGTTCTTCCACTTCCCGAGCTTCGAGCACCGCATCGCGCCGTGGCTGTTCGTCGTGAGCGTGGGCATCACCGTGACGACGGCCGTGCTCGGAACCCTCAACGCGATCCTCGCCACCGTGCGGCTGCCACCCGCCGAGGCAATGCGGCCGCCCTCGCCCGGGCGCTACCGCCGCACGCTGCTCGAGCGGCTGGGAATCCAGCGCATGAGCCCTGCCCTGCGCATGATCGTTCGCAACATGGAGCGGACCCCGCTGCGCACGAGCCTGTCGATCGGCGGCATCGCTGCGGCGGTGGCCATCGTGATCATGGGCAACTTCTTCCGCGATGCGATCGAAGTGATCGTCGACACGCAGTTCAACCTGAGCCTGCGCGGCGACGTGACGCTCTGGACGGCCGAACCGGTCGATGACACCGTGCGCTTCGAACTGGCGCGACTGCCCGGCGTGACGGCCGTGGAGTCGAACCGCTTCGTGCCGGTCACGTTCGTGCATGGCCACCATCGCGAGCGCAGCCTGATTCGCGGCTACGCGCCGCGGCCCGACCTCTACCGCATCATCGACGTGGACCGCCGCGCGAGCTGGCTGGACGGGCGCGGCCTGCTGCTCACCGACCGGCTCGCCGACAAGCTCGGGCTGCGGGTGGGAGACACCGTTCGCGTCGAGGTGCTCGAAGGCAGGGAGCGCACGCTGAACCTCCGCGTGGCAGGCACAGTGCGCGAGATGATGGGGCTGAACGCCTACATGGACCGTCCGACGCTGAATCGCCTTCTCGGAGACGGCGACGTGTCCACCGGATTCGTGCTGGGCGTCGAGCGCGGCGCCGAGCCGCGCGTGCTCGAAGCGAGCAAGGCGCTGCCGCGCGCGGCGGGCGCCTTCAGCAAGGCGACGATGCTGCGCAACATGCAGGAGCTCAGCGCGCGCAACGTGCTGATCATGAGCACCATCCTCACCACCTTCGCCAGCATCATCGCGGTCGGCGTGGTCTACAACAACGCGCGCATCGCGCTGTCCGAGCGTCAATGGGAACTGGCCAGCCTGCGCGTGCTGGGCTTCAGCCGCGCGGAAGTCTCCGCGCTGCTGCTGGGCGAGCTGGCGATCGTGATCGCGATCGCGCTGCCGCTGGGCATGGCGCTCGGCTGGGGACTCGTCCACCTGATCACGGGCGCGCTGAAGTCGGACCAGTTCTTCTTCCCGGTCGTCATCCGCGCGCGAACCTACGCATGGGCGGCCATCGCGGTGATGCTGGCCGGCGCGGCCAGCGGGCTGGTCGTGCGACGGCGCATCGACCGGCTGGACATGGTCGCGGCCCTGAAGACAAGAGACTGACATGAAGACGAGAACCTGGATCATGACCGGCGCGGCTGCCGCCCTCGTGGCGGCGCTGCTGGCCTGGGCCTTTGCGCCCAGACCGGTCGAAGTGGAGGTCGCCGCCGTGACGCGCGGCCATTTCGAGACCACCATCGACGAAGACGCGAAGACGCGCATCCGCGACCGCTACGTCGTCTCCGCGCCGCTGGCCGGCCGGCTGCAGCGCATCACGCTTCGCGAGGGCGATCGAGTGAAGGCCGGCGACGTGGTGGCCAGACTGACGCCGGCGCTCTCGCCCATGCTCGATGCGCGCACGTTGCGCGAGCAGCAGCTTCGAGTGGACATTGCGCAGGCACAGGTGCAGGCGGGCGCCGCCCGTGTCGACGGCGCACGGGTGGCGCTGCTGCAGGCGAAGAACGAAGTTGCGCGCAGCCAGGAACTCGCACGCGAGGGGTTCGTCTCTTCCACCAAGCTCGAAAGTGACCGGCTCACCGCGTTGGCCGCGCAAAAGGACCTCGACGCCGCCACCGAGAACAGGCACGCGGCCGACCATGAGGTCGAGCAGGCCCGGGCGGCGCTCATGGCGGTGCAGCGCACGGATGTCGGCGCCGCGCATGCCTTCGAGGTGCGTGCGCCGGTCGCCGCTCGCGTGCTGCGGCTGTCGCAGGCAAGCGAGACTGTCGTGCCGCTGGGCACGCCGCTCATCGAACTCGGCGACGTGGACGATCTCGAGGTGGTGGCCGAGCTGCTCACCAGCGACGCGCTGCGGGCACGACCGGGTAGCCGCGTGCTGATCGAACGCTGGGGTGGCGATGCACCCCTGAGCGGACGAGTGCGGCTGGTCGAACCTTCGGCGTTCACGAAAATCTCCGCCCTCGGCGTCGAGGAGCAGCGAGTGAAGGTGCTGATCGACATCACCAGCCCGCCCGAGCAGTGGCGCGCACTCGGCGATGGCTTTCGCGTGGGTGTGCGCGTCGTCACCCTGGAACTCGACGACGCGGTGCAGGTCCCCGTCAGCGCGGTGTTTCCCCTGCCCGAGGCCCAGGACGCGCCCGAGACGGCAGACAGCCGGACTGCCGGCCACATGGCGGTCTTCGTCGTCGACGGCGGCCGCGCCAGGCTCGTGCCGGTCGTCGTCGGCGCGCGCAACGGCGCGCAGGCCTGGCTGCGGCAGGGACTGTCCGCAGGCGCCTCGGTGATCATCTATCCCGCCGCGCAGATCCGGGACGGCGTAAGGGTCAAAGCGCGCAAGGTGTAGGGTTCGGCGAACACAACCGCAGGTCCATCGGCACATCGGCACATCGGCACATCGGCACATCGGCACATCGGCACGTCGGCACGTCGGCACGTCGGCACGTCGGCACGTCGGCACGTCGGCACATCGGCACATCGGCACATCGGCACGTCGGCACGTCGGCATTCGGCATTCGGCATTCGGCAATCGGAAAGGAGATGGCGAACATGCGCGCGATGGTCCTGCACGCTCCCGGCCAGCCGCTCCGGCTGGAGATCCGCCCCGATCCGCCGCCCGGTCCTGGGGAGGTGCGGTTGCGCGTCGAGGCCTGCGCCGTGTGCCGCACCGATCTGCACGTGGTCGACGGCGAACTGCCCTTGCCCAGGTTGCCCCTCGTGCCGGGACACGAGATCGTCGGCATCGTCGACGCGCTCGGCCCGGGCGTGCAGGGCCTTGAACCCGGCCAGCGCGTGGGCGTGCCCTGGCTCGGCCACACCTGCGGACATTGCAGCTTCTGCCTGGCCGGCAACGAGAACCTCTGCGACACGCCCGTGTTCACCGGCCACGGCCGCGATGGCGGCTTTGCCACGCACGTCGTGGCCGAGGCCGCGTTCTGCCTTCCGCTGGCCGTACCGGGCGATGCCGAGCACATGGCGCCCCTGCTGTGCGCCGGCCTCATCGGCTGGCGGTCGCTGCGCATGGCGGGCGATGAGGCGAAGCGCCTCGGCCTGTACGGCTTCGGCGCCGCCGCGCACCTGATCGCCCAGGTCGCCGCGCGGCAGGGCCGGGAGGTCTACGCATTCACGCGCGGTGGGGACACGGCGGCGCAGGCGTTCGCGCGCTCCCTCGGCGCCGTCTGGGCGGGCGCGTCTGACGAGCGGCCGCCCGAACCGCTGGACGCGGCGATCCTCTTCGCCCCCGTGGGCGAACTGGTGCCTCGCGCCCTGGCGGCCGTGCGCAAAGGTGGCCGCGTGGTGTGCGGCGGCATCCACATGAGCGACATTCCGTCGTTTCCCTACCGCCTGCTGTGGGAGGAGCGACAGCTGCGCTCCGTCGCCAATCTCACGCGGGCCGACGGCCTCGAGTTCCTGCGGGTGGCGGCCGCCGCGCCGTTGCGTGTCGAGACGACCCGCTACCCGCTGGAACAGGCAAACGAAGCGCTGTCGGACCTGCGCGGCGGACGCGTGCAGGGCGCGGCGGTGCTCGTGCCATGAGTGCTGCCGCACCGGGCACGCCGCCTGGACCAGGACCTGCCACAGCGCCGCATGTCGACATCGGTCACAAGAAGGTCGCCCGCGCATGCGACCCGGGTTGCCTTGCGCAAGATCAAGCCGGCCCGCCGGGGCGGCTCGAAAATTCGGCTGTCGAAGACAACGAAAGCCCATCGTGACCTACCGAAGCCTTCTCGTCCACCTCGACCAGGATCCCCTGTGCAACCTGCGCATTCGCGCAGCGGTCAAGCTCGCCAAGGAACTCGACTGCCACCTCGTGGGCCTGGCTGCGACCGGCTACATCGAGGTGCCGGCCACCGTGCGTGCCGCGGCATCGCTGACCGAATTCGCCGCCCTTGCCTGGGATGCCCTTCGCGAACAAGCGCAGCAGGCCGGGCAGCGCTTTCGCGACGAATGCGAGGCGCAGGGCCTGAAGTCCTTCGAAGTGGTGGTCGACGAAGACGAGAAGGCACGCTCGCTCGTTCGCCACGCCCACTGCAGCGACCTCACGGTGCTGACGCAGGCCGACCCCAATGCCGATGGCAGCCGGGACGCGCAGGAAATGGTCGAACAGGTCGTGCTGCAGAGCGCCCGCCCGACGCTGATCCTGCCTTATGCCGGGCACTACGACGGCCCGGGCAGCAATGTGCTCGTGGCCTGGGACGACAGCCGCGAGGCCGCACGCGCCATCGCCGATGCACTGCCGTTGCTGCGGCGCGCCAAACGCGTCCAGGTGACGAGCTGGAACGAGGCCGGAGCGCGGCCCGACAAGACCATCCGCCCACGCCTGGACGCCGTGCAGCGCTGGCTGCTCTGGCAAGGCGTGACCGCCGATGTGAGGGTGGAGAGCACCGACATCGGCATCGCCGAAGCCATGCTCTCGCGCGCGGCCGACCTGGGCATCGACATGATGGTGATGGGCGCGTACGGACACGCCCGCTGGGCCGAGCGCGTGCTCGGCGGCGCGACTCGCGGTTTGCTGTCCGCGATGACGGTGCCAGTCGTGATGTCGCATTGATCCACCCTCCTCCGCACCCCGACCATGAACGCATTTCGAACGCTCCTTCTCCATCTGGATGCCAGCCCCGGTGCGAGCGCAAGGCTCGCCTTCGCAAGACACCTCGCGCAGCACCTCGAAGCCACCCTGTGCGGCATGCACGTGGCTCAACCGCCGCAACAGCCGATCCAGATGGCCTTCGTCGAAAGTCCCGCGGCGTTGCTGCAGCGCATCGACGCGGCGGCCGCCGAACGCGCCCGCGCGTTGTTCGAGACGGCTCACGGGGAGGGCGGCCCGACCCTGCGCTGGCTCGACGACGCGGGCGACGGGCTTCGGGTCTTCTGCCGCCAGGCGCTGTACGCGGACCTGCTGGTGCTCGGCCAGCACGACCCGGCGTCGCCCTCGTCGGGCTGCGCGCCCGAGGATTTCGTCGAGACCGCGCTGATCTCGACAGGCAAGCCTGCCCTCGTCCTGCCTTTTGCGGGCGAGTTCGACCAGATCGGCCGTGACGTGCTGATCGGATGGAACGCCACCATCGAGGCCGCGCATGCCGTCCAGGCCGCGCTGCCATGGCTGCGTACCGCGCGGCGCGTGCATGTGCTGGCAGACGCGGCGGAAGCCACCAGCGCCGCCACGACAAGCCTCGACATTGCGCAATTCCTGCAGTCGCACGGCTGCGTGCCCGCCATGCATCGCATGACGCCCGCACCCGCCGAAGCCGGCGACGCGCTGCTGTCGCTGGCCAACGACGTCGGGGCAGACCTGCTCGTGATGGGCTGCTACGGCCATTCGCGCTCGCGCGAATGGGTGCTCGGCGGCGCGTCGCGGACGGTGCTTCGCACGATGACCTTGCCTGTGCTGATGGCTCACTGACGCGTCGCCGCCGCGGCGGCCGTTGCAGACAAGCCGCCATGGCTGGAGCGGCTGGCTAAAACTGATACGCTTGCGGAGTTCCATCGTCGGGACGCCGCCCCATCATTGCGTATCGCACAACGTGAGCACCCCGTCTCATATTGCCGTCGTCGACGATGAAGTCGACATCACCCAGTTGCTGGGCAACTACCTCCAGAGCCAGGGTTTCCGGGTCACTCAACTGCACACCGGCCGCGACCTGCTCGAACTGATGCCGGTCGACCCGCCGGCACTGGTGCTGCTCGACCTGGGCCTGCCCGGCGAGGACGGCTTCTCCATCGCACGCCAGTTGCGCGAGCACTGGCACTGCGGCCTGGTCATCGTCACCGGTCGCGGCGATTCGGTCGACAAGATCGTCGGCCTCGAAGTCGGTGCTGACGACTACATCACCAAGCCCTTCGACCTGCGCGAACTGCTCGCCCGCATGAAGGCAGTGCTGCGGCGTCTTGTGCCGTCGGAATCTCCGGCGGCGGCGGCGCAGCCCGTCGCGCCGCCGGCTGGCGCAAAGCACCGGCTGTCGTTTGCCGGCTGGGTCCTCGACACCGCCGCGCGCAGCCTGACTTCCCCGGCGGGTCAGGACGTCACGCTGACCACCGGCGAGTTCGAACTGCTGTCCACCTTCGTGCAGAACCCGGGGCGCGTGCTGTCGCGCGACTTCCTGCTCGAGCAGACCCGCGGTCGCGAGGCCGGGCCCTTCGACCGGACGATCGACGTGCAGGTCGGCCGATTGCGCAAGAAGCTCGAACCCGACACCGAGAACCCGCAGATCATCAAGTCGGTGCGCGGCGCGGGCTACATTCTCGTGCCTCCGGTCGGCGGCGGTTGATGGGCCGCAGATCCGACCCGACTGTCAGTCCACGGCGAAACTGCGTGGAGCCTGCATGACCGCCCCGCCGCCCTTCGGTCCCCCACCGTCTTTGCCGCCGGGCATCGAAGAGCGCGACGTCTTCCGCTCGCTCTTCGACGCCAACCCGGATTCGCTGCTGCTGGTCGACCAGGCCGGCCGCATCTCGCTGGCCAATCCGTCGGCCGCCGCGCTGCTCGGCTACAAGCAGGAGGAGCTGACCGGCATGAGCGTGGACGAACTCGTGCCGGACTCGATCCGCCCGCGGCATTCGTCCTATCGCGAAGCGTACGGGCGCGCACCGCGTCCGCGCCCCATGGGCACGCAGATGGACCTGGTCGCCAAGCGCAAGGACGGCAGCGAGGTCATGGTGGAAATCGCGCTGAGCCCGCTGCAGTCGCACGGCTTGCCGTTCGTCGTGGCCGCCATCCGCGACATCGGCGCCTATCCGCGCGTCAAGCAGGCCTTGCAGCGCGCCCGCTACAGCGAGCACCTGGCGCAGCTCGGCCGGCTGGCCGTGGATGCCCGCGACACCCAGGTGCTGCTGCAGCATGTGCCGGTGATCGCGGCACAGGCGCTGCAGGTGGACGTCAGCGTCGTGTTCCTGCTCGAAGCAAACCGTCTCGAGCTGCGCGTGGCCAGCGGCACCTCGCTGGTGCCCGACGAGGGAGTCGGCACGCGCATCCCCAACCGGCCGGATACGCCGCCGGGCTACGTGGTCGCGCAGGGGAAGCCGGTGGTGATCCCGGACTACCGCACCGAACAGCGGTTCACCGTGCCGCGCAGCTACATCGATGCCGGCCTCGTCAGCGCGCTGTCGGTGCCGCTGCATGACCGGGGCCGCGTCATCGGGTCGATGTCGGTGCGGTCCAGGCAGCCGGAGCGCTTCGGCGACGACGAGGTGCGCTTCATGCAGTCGCTGTCGAGCCTGCTGGCCACCAGCTTGCAGCGCGCCCAGACGGAGGAGGCGCTCCAGCACGCGCAGCGGCTGGAAAGCGTGGGGCAGCTGACGGGCGGCATCGCGCACGACTTCAACAACCTGCTCACGGTCATCCAGGGCAACCTGCAGGTGCTGGAAGAGCTGCCCGCGCTGTCTGCCGAAGCCTATGGGCAGCAACTCGTGGCCGCCGCCGCACGCGCGACGCGGCGCGGCGCCGAGCTCACGGGCAAGCTGCTTGCGTTCTCGCGCCGCCAGGTGCTGCTGCCCACCCAGGTGGCCGTGGGCGGCATGCTGCATTCGCTGGCCGACATGCTGCGGCGCACGCTCGACCAGCGCATCGGCATCGAGGTCATGGTGCCTGACGATTGCCCGGCGGTGCAGGCCGATCCGAGCCAGCTCGAATCGGCCCTGTTGAACATCGCCATCAACGCACGAGACGCGATGCCCGAAGGCGGCACGCTTCGGTTCCGGTGCTCCACGGGCATGACGCTTCCAGCGGAAGTGCGGCGCATCCTCGACGACCCGAGCGCGCCCGACGAGCAGTTCGTGGCGATCGCCATCACCGACACCGGCTCAGGCATGCCCGAGGCCGTGCGGGAGCGCGCCTTCGAGCCGTTCTTCACCACGAAGGAGGCTGGGCGCGGCACAGGCCTGGGCCTGAGCACGGTGTACGGCTTCGTCAAGCAGTCCAAGGGGGCCATCGCGATCGACAGCGCACCCGGCGAGGGCACGACGATCACCCTCTACATTCCGAAACCCTGGCAGCCGCATGTTCCCCAGGACCCCGGCGCGGCCATCGGCGACACGGTGCCGCATGGCCTGAAGGTGCTCATGGTGGAGGACGACGCCGAGGTGCGCACTGTCGTGCGCACGTTTCTCACCGCACTGCATTGCGACGTGACCACCGCGATCAGCGGCGAGCAGGCCCTGCTCGTGCTCGGACCGGAGGCGAAGTTCGACCTGCTGCTCACCGACATCGCGCTCGGCCCTGGCGTTCGGGGCACGCAGCTCGCTCAGGAGGCACAGCGGCGCTTTCCCGGCCTGGCCGTCCTGCTGATGTCGGGCTTCTCGAGCGAACTGCTCGAGGCCGACCGCGACTCTCCACCGACGTGGGAGTTGCTGCGCAAGCCGTACTCGCGCAGCGAACTGGCCCAGGCCATCGCCCGCGTGATCGCCGCTCGCTGAGGGCTTCGACAGGCTCAGCCCGAACGGGTTGCGGTTGCAGCGCTCCAGGGGTGGTTCACTTCACGCCGCCTGCTTGCGGCAGGACAATGCCTTCGCGCAGAAGGGCGGCAAGCTCTTCGGGCGGCATCGGTCTGGCAAAGCGAAACCCTTGCAGCTCGTCGCAGCCGTGGTGCAGCAAGTAGGCCTGCTGCTGCATGGTCTCGACGCCCTCGGCGATCACGCGCAGGTGCATGCGGTGAGCCAGTCCGATGATCGCATCGACGATGGTTGCACCGTCGCCGTCGATGCCGCGCACGAACGACTGGTCGATCTTGAGCGTGTCGATCGGGAAGCGGTGCAGGTATCCCAGGCTCGAGTACCCGGTGCCGAAGTCGTCGAGCGCGACTTTCACGCCGATGACCTTGAGCCGCTGAAGCATGGCTTCGGTGTCGGCCGGGTGCTCGACGAGCATGCTCTCGGTGAGTTCGATCTCCAGCAGTTCGGGTGCGACCCGGTGCCGCAGCAGGGCCTGGTGCAATTGAAGGTCCAGGCCTCCGGTCGTGAACTGGCGAGCCGAGATGTTGATGGACACGCGGGGCAGATCGAGTCCTGCATCCAGCCATTCGCGCATCTGGCGGCAGGCCGTGTCGATCACCCAATGGCCGATGGCCAGGATCTGCCCGCTGCGTTCGGCCGCGGCAATGAACCGCCCCGGGGGAACCATGCCCACGTCCTGGCGCTGCCAGCGCAGCAGCGCCTCGGCGCCGACGATGCGGCCGGTTCGTGCATCGACCTGGGGCTGGTAGTGCAGCCGGAATTCACCCCGCTCCAGCGCACGCCCCAAGGCTGCCTCGATCTCGAGCCGCTCGACCGCCTGGGCATGCAGGTCGCTCGTGTAGAAGCGAAAGCAGTTGCGGCCCGCGCTCTTGGCGCGGTACATCGCCGCGTCCGCATCGCGCAGAAGCTCGACCGCGCTGCCGTTGCCGTTGTCCGGATGGATGCTGATGCCCGCGCTGGCCGTCACCAGCGCTTCCTGTCCGCCGGACAGTCGCAGCGGCTCGGCCACGGCGCGCAGGAGATCGCGCGCAACCACGGCCGCCTCGCCAGCCTCGTTGAGAGACTCGAGCACGACCAGGAACTCGTCTCCGCCCAGTCGTCCCAGCGTGTCCTCTTCGCGCATGCGCGAGCGCAGCCGGCGCGCCACCGCCAGAAGAAGCTCGTCGCCAGCCGGGTGGCCAAGACTGTCGTTGACGGTCTTGAATCCGTCCAGGTCGATGTAGAGCACGGCAACCCGTTTGCCGTGCCGGCGACCGCGCTCGATCGCGTGCTCCAGCCGCAACTGCAGGAGGCGCCGATTGGGCAGGTCGGTGAGGGGATCGTAGTGGGCGAGGCGCTCGAGCTGCGCCTCGCTTTGCTTCAGGCGCGAGATGTCGGTGAACACGCCCACATAGTGGGTGAGCTCGCCCGACTCGTCGCGCACTGAGCTGATGGTCAGCCATTCCGGGTAGATCTCGCCACAGCGGCGTCGATTCCAGATCTCGCCCTGCCAGGCGCCGGATTCGCGCAGCGCGCGCCACATCAGGCCATAGAAGCGGGCATCGTGCCGGCCCGACTGCAGGATGCGTGGCGTGCGGCCCCGAACGTCGTCGACGCTGTAGCCCGTGATCTCGCTGAAGGCGCGATTGACCTCGACGATGCGGCCCCGCGTGTCGGCGATGATGACGCCGTCGCGCGTGCTCTGGAAGGCCATGGCCCATTGGCGTCGCACTTCCTCGTCGCGCTTGCGCTCGCTGATGTCGCGGCATATGCCGAACACGCCGTTGACGGCGCCGGCCGCGTCGCGCATCGGCCCGACGACGCAGTGGAACGTGCGTTTCTGCGCTCCGACGACCATGCTCAGCTCATGGGTCATCGTGAGACCCGAAGCCATGATCTGCAAGTGGGTGGCCGCCAGTTCCTCGGCCTTGTCCGAGCAGCCGGGCGGCCAGCCGTCGCGCCCGATCAGATCCTGCGGCTCCTGGTCGAACAAGCGGGCCGCCTCGCGGTTGGCAAACGTGTAGCGGCCTGCGGCGTCCTTGGCGTATATCGCGTCGGTGGAGCCGTTGGCGATCGCGTCGAGCATCTGCAGGGCATGCAGCTTCTCGGCCTGCTCCGCGCGCCGCTGGCGTTCGGCCCGCAGTTCGAGGCGCTGGTAGAGCGCATACACGGCCGCGGCGGCCATCATCAGCGCGAGAACGTCGGCGAAGACGATCCATCGGGCATCGCTTCCGGCCTGGCCGTACAGGACCGCCTGGTCGACCTGCACGCCCACCAGCCATTCCGTGCCGGGCACCGCCAGTGCAGCACCCAGTGCCGTGCCGCCATGCAGGCTCGTCCCCTGCAGCATCGCCTCGCTCGGCTGCGGGGCATCCGCCGCATGCGCAAACCATAGGCCTGACCGGGCGCGCTGCTCTCGCCGCATCGCGGCATCGCCGAGATCGAAGAAGAGGAGGTCTTCGCCATCCGCACGAAACAGGACCACCTCGGCGTTGCCGCGGCGGCCCGGCCAACTGGTCAGCAGATGGTGCAGCGCGCGCTGCGCATCGAAGCGCAGGACGAGCGCCGCAGGCCGCGCACCCGACAGGGCGAACGGCACGACGATATCGACCAGTGCCTGCGGCGACTGCGGCGGCGTGCCGCCGTAGAGGCCACTGTCGACGATCTCCCTGCGTGAAATCGCCTCGCGGACGAGCGACGGCAGCGCGGCCCGCGCCACGCGCGACACGGGATTCGACCTCAGCAGCAAGGTGCCGCGATCGTCGAGGAGCAGCACATCCTCGCAGGGCGTCTCGAGGCAATAGGAGCGCATGCGAGCAAGCAGCTCGGCATCGAGGGCGGCGTCTGCTCTGGCCTGCCACGCTGCACTCAGCCGTGCAAATTCGGCATCGCCATAGAGTCGGCGCGCGTCGGCGTGGCGATCGTCGAGCCAGGCATTCCACTGCGCCGCCTTGAGGCTCGCGATGGCTCGCAGCTTGTCGCTTTCGTCTTCCCGGAGCTGCCCCGAGTTGTGGGCCACGCCCAGCAGGCCGGCCAGCACGATGGCCGCCGCCAGCGCAGCGAACACGAGCAGCAGGGCGCCGCGCCGGGCGGTGTGTATCTGGCTGTCAACGACGCCAGGCGGCGCAGGTGCGACCGGCCGTCTGGCGGCCACACCGTAGAGCAGCCCCGCCGTGGCGAGCACGAACGCAAACCCCTTGCCCTGCGCCAGGACCGACACCATCGCGGCATCGGGCACCATGGCCTGAAGCGTCTGGTCCGACAGCGCGATCCAGGCCACCCCCGCGACCGCATAGAGCCCCGCCATCAGGGCGGCGCGGCGATCGACTTTCAAATGCGCTCCGGCGCGCGGTTCAGCCGCATGGCCGCCTCCCTTTCAGCCCCGGTCGATCGGCCGATCTGCGTCGGCCGCCTCGGTCAGTTCATTGCAGGACCGGCGATGCGGGGGCGAGGCTGCGCTGCACGAACTCGGCCAGGGCATCCACCTCGGGAATCTGGATGTCGCGACGGCCACGTTCGGCGAAGCGGATCAGTTCGCAACGTGCCAGGCGCGACAGGGCCCGACTGACGGTCTCGAGGGTCATGCCCAGGTAGTTGCCGATTTCGGCGCGGGTCATGCGAAGCGTGATCTGGTCGGTGCGCATGCCGCGCTTGGCGAGCGACTCCGCCCAGTAGCGAAGGAAGTCGGCCACGCGCGCGTCGGCCGGCAGCGTGCAAACGGACATCAGCGAGTCGCGGTCGCGGGCGATCTCGCGGCTCATGGCCGCATGCAGCACCGTCAGCAGCGTCGGGTGGGCCGCGCATGCGGCGAGCATGGCGTCGTAGCGGATGACCCAGACTTCGCCGGTGTCCATGGCGATGGCGTCGCAGGCGTACTGGCTGTTGGCGATACCGTCGAAGCCCATCCAGTCACCGCGGAACTTCAGGCCGACGACCTGCTCGCGCCCGTCCGGCGAGAGGTTGACGATCTTGCAGAATCCGGAATTGAGGATGTAGAGGTGGGCGAAGCTCTCGCCGGCCTGGTAGATGGTCTCGCCGGCGTGCACGACGCGGCGTTGCGGAGCCACCCGGTCGTTCACGAGCTTGAGCGTGTCGGCGATGTGCTGGCTGGCGCGCTGGTTGTCGTCCGGCCCGGCCACAGGCTTGGGGGCAGGCATCGAAGCGGCGAATCGTTGCAGTGCGGGCGTCACGGTGGCGCTGGTCAGCATGTCGGGCTCCTGGGCAGTTCCTGTTTGTCGATGGGTGGACTGTAGGAAGCTCAGGCAAACACGGTGACAACGGGCCACGTCGGTGCGTAACGCTGGGTGAACGCCACGTGTCACGCGCGTATCAGCACAAGCTGGGCGCTGCGGCGTTGATTTCGATCAAGGCAGGGACAACTTCGGCAGGTAGGCTTCCCACATCCTGCGAACGGGCAACGGCCTGCATGCAGGCAATTCAGAAACATGTTGTCCATTGCACCCTTCCTTCCCATTGCGACCATGCCGCCGAGCGCGTACGACCCCTTGATCGCAAGTGCCCAGGGCCTCAAGCGGGCCGCGCTGGCCGGCCAGTTGCGGCCGTTGCTGCGGGGCAAGAACGTGGCGCTTCTTTGCGAGGCACCCGATGGGGCCGATGGGACGCTGTTCCAGCGTGCGGCCTCCGAACTCGGTGCGCATGTCGCCCTGGTCCGACCCAGCGTGTCGTCCCTCACGAGCGTCAAGAGCGTGCAGGACACCGCGCGCATGCTCGGCCGTCTGTACGACGCCATCGAATGCCAGGGCGTGCCGTCGACCATCGTGGAGCAGATTCGCCGCGATGCCGGCGTCCCCGTCTTCGACGGGCTGGCATCGCCCAACCACCACTGCGCGTCGCTGGCCGGCCTGTTCGATGACGGCGAAGCAGACAACCACCACTACCTGGTCCAGGCCTCGCTGGTCAACGCGATCGGCTGAGCGACCGGTGCGGCAGGGCACCTCATGAGCATCAGACACCTCGACCGCCTCCTGGAGCCGCGGTCCGTCGCCGTCATCGGCGCTTCCGAACGCGTGGGCAGCGTGGGCGCCACGGTCTGGCGCAATGTGCGCGCCGGCAGCTTCACCGGCACCGTCTACCCGGTCAACCAGAAGCACGCGAGCGTCGGCGGCGAACGCGCGTATTCGCACGTGCGCGAGTTGCCCGAGGTGCCTGACCTCGCGGTCGTGTGCACGCCGCCCGACACGGTGCCGCAACTCATCGCGGACCTGGCCGAGCTGGGCACCCGAGCGGCCATCGTCATGTCCGCCGGGCTCACGCCGGTGCAGAGGCAGGCCATGCTCGATGCGGCCCGGCCGCGGGTGCTGCGCATCCTCGGACCGAACTGCCTCGGCCTGCTCACGCCTCGCATCGGGCTCAACGCGAGCTTCGCCCACACCGACGCGCTGACAGGCGACGTGGCATTCGTCTCGCAATCGGGTGCACTGGTGACCGCCGTGCTCGACTGGGCGAAGTCGCGCCGCGTGGGCTTCTCGCACATGATCTCGCTGGGCGAGCACAGCGACGTGGATTTCGGCGACCTGCTCGACCACCTCGCCAGCGACGAGCACACGCGCTCGATCCTGCTCTACATCGAATCGGTCAGCGCGCCGCGCAAGTTCATGTCGGCCGCCCGCGCGGCAGCCCGCAACAAGCCCGTGATCGTGGTCAAGGCGGGCCGCGCCGGAAAGGGCATGCGCGCCGCCGCCTCCCACACCGGCGCGCTGGCCGGGTCGGACGTCGTGATCGACGCGGCCATCCGACGCGCCGGCATGCTGCGCGTGGACACCTTGCAAGACCTGTTCATGGCGGCCGAGACACTGGCCCGCTTTCGCGGCGGACGCGAGGGCACCGGCCTGACCTTGATGACCAACGGCGGCGGCGCGGGCGTGATGGCCGCCGACGCGGCCGCACTGGCCAAGATCGCGCTGCGCGACCTGAGCGACGACCTGACGGCCAGGCTGGACGCGATCCTTCCGGCCACGTGGTCGCACGGAAATCCCGTGGACATCATCGGCGACGCCCCGGCCAAGCGCTATGTGGACACACTGCAGACCTTGCTCGCCAATGCCGACACCGGCGCGGTGCTCTTCCTGCACGCGCCCACGGCCATCGTGCGCAGCGACGACATCGCTCGTGCCTGCGCTCCGCTGGTGCGTCAGCACGCCAGGCGGATCATGTCCTGCTGGCTCGGCGATGCCGCCGTCGCCGACGCGCGGCGGATCTTCGAGGACGCGGGCGTGGCCGACTACGCCACGCCCGAGGAAGCCATTCGCGCCTACGCGATGCTCGACACCTACCGGCGCAACCAGGCGCAACTGCTGGAAGCGCCCACCGCGACCGAGAGCGCACCACCCGACATCGGCGCGGCGCGGCGGACCATCGAGGCTGTGCTGGCCGAAGGTCGCGACATGCTCGGCGAGCAGGAAGCCAAGGCGGTGCTCAAGGCCTACGGCATTCCCGTCGTGGAGACCGTGGCTGTCGGCCCGTCGGCAGCGGCTGCCGCTGCTGCCGCCGGCCGGCTCGGATTTCCGGTGGCGCTGAAGATCCTGTCGCCTGAGATCAGCCACAAGTCCGACGTGGGCGGCGTCAGCCTGGGCCTGCGCGACGAAGCCGAGGTGCGCGCCGCCGCCGACGCGATGCTCGCCCGCGTGCGCGAGCGACGCCCCGACGCGACGCTGACCGGCTTCACGGTCCAGCCCATGGCGCAGCGCCCCCTGGCGCAGGAACTCATCGTCGGCGCGAGCATCGACTCGGTGTTCGGGCCCGTGCTGCTGTTCGGACAGGGCGGCACGGCAGTCGAGGTCCTGGCCGACAGCGCGATCGCGTTGCCGCCGCTGAATCGGGCGCTGGCGCGCGAGCTCGTGTCGCGCACGCGCGTGTCGAGGCTGCTGGCAGGCTACCGCGACCATCCGCCGGTGAAGCTCGATGCTGTGTGCGACACGCTCGTCGCGCTCTCGCAGATGCTGGCCGACCTGCCCGAGATGGCCGAGCTGGACATCAACCCGCTGTGGGCCGACGCCGACGGCGTGATCGCGCTCGATGCGCGCATCCGCGTCAGCCGCGATGCACCTGCCGGCGCGCCGCATTTCGCGATCGCGCCCTATCCGGGCGAACTCGCGCAGACGCTGCAATGGCAGGGCGAGCCCTTGCTCGTGCGCCCGATCCGGCCCGAGGACGAGCCGCAGCACCGAAGCTTCGTCGAGCAAATCCAGCCCGAGGACCTGAGACTGCGCTTCTTCAGCGCACGGCGCGAACTGCCGCGCAGCGAACTGGCACGCCTGACGCAGATCGACTACGACCGCGAGATGGCCTTCATCGCGGTTCGCCGCCTGCCCGACGGACAGGAGTACACCGTGGGCGTGGTGCGCGCCGTGATCGACCCGGACAATGTGGAAGCGGAGTTCGCCATCCTCGTGCGCTCGGACCTGAAAGCGCGGGGGCTGGGCCACCTGCTCATGCGCAAGATGGTCGACTACCTGGTGCGGCACGGCACGCAGCGGATGGCGGGCCTCGTCCTGCGCGAGAACGATGCCATGCGCGACCTGGCCACCGCAGAGGGCTTCAAGCTCGACAAGGACGGATGCGAAGGCGACACCCTGCGCTACGTGCTGGCGCTGCAGGGCGCGGGCAGCGCCTGAGCTCGCGATGGGCGCCGTCGCCTGCCGCCGATCCTTTGTGCATCGGGCAGTCGCGGTCCTGATGATCTGTGCCGCGTTCGCAGCCCATTCGGCACAAGCGGCGAGCGCGTCCCGCGCAGCGTCCCCACCGGGGACGGTCCTCGACACGCACAATTTCACCGACGCCGGCGATGCAGTCACCGACATCCTCGATACCAGCGGACTGGCCTTCTCGACCTTGCCGATCGGCACGGCGGCGCTCGGCGCATCGGGCGGTCAGTCAAAGCCTCGCGCCGCGCGCGCGAGCTTCGTGCCGCCGCGCACGACGGCGTTCCCCCAGACATTCGAGAGCCCCTGCCCGGCCGGCGGCCATGTGCGCGCGAGCGTGACCGACAGCGACGGCAGCCAGGACCTGTCTGCCGGCGACCGCTTCGCGACGGAATACGACTCCTGCGCCATCGAAGGCAGCACAGTGACCGGGCGCAGCGAATTCACCGTGGCTTCCCATCGATACGAGCGCGGCATCGAGATCATCGAGCTCGAGTTCCGCTTCACTGCCCTGGGCACCGCCCAGATGCGATGGACGGGCACGGCCCACATGACGCTGCGCGCCGACTGGCGCCACGGCACCGAGCGCTATCTCATCCAGTACCGCGATCTCGAGGTCGAGCGAGGATCGCGCCACATGCGCTGGAGCTTCGTGCTCGACCTGCTGCGACCGCCCGTAGGGGACCAGGTCGCCAGCGTGGGCGGCGCGCTGGCGGTGGGCGCGCTGCAGCTGCGGTTGCGCCAGGACGAACCGTTCGTCATGTCGCTCGACGGCGTGGCCCGCTCCGGTGAACTCACGGCCGTCGACCGGCTCGGCGCGCGACTTCAGGTGCGTGCGAATCCCACCCGCTACGTGTATCGGCTCTACCTCGCCAACCGCCGCGGCGACCATGCAAACGCCCAGGCCACCAGTCGCCCACACGACAGCCGTTGAGTTCGATCAATTCGCGCTGCGTCGCGGAACGGAACAATGGGACTGGCATCGCAAACATTCGGGGGCCGAACATGCAACTGCGCTTCCTGGGAGGCACCGGCACCGTCACCGGCTCCAAGTACCTCATCGAACACGAGGGACAGCGGCTCCTCGTGGACTGCGGCCTGTTCCAGGGCCTCAAGCAGCTTCGGCTGCGCAACTGGTCATCGCTGCCCATCCCGGCAAGCTCGATCGATGCGGTCGTGCTCACGCACGCACACATCGACCACAGCGGCTTCATCCCGCGCCTGCTGGACCTGGGATTTCGCGGCAAGGTCTTCGCGACGCCGGCCACGGTCGAGCTGTGCCACATCCTGCTGCCCGACGCCGGGCATCTGCAGGAGGAAGAGGCGCGATACGCGAATCGCCACGGCTTTTCGAAGCATTCCCCCGCCATGCCTCTGTATACCGAGGAAAGCGCCTTGCGCGCGCTGGAGCGGCTGCACGTGCGCCAGTTCGACGAACACTTCGAGCCGCTGCCGGGCTTCGACGTGCACTTCCGCCGCGCAGGCCACATCCTGGGCGCAGCCAGCGTGCACCTGCGCTGCGGCTCGCGCACGGTGCTCTTCTCTGGCGATCTCGGGCGCAGCGACGATCTGATGATGCGACCGCCGGCGTCGCCCGACGGGGCCGATTGCGTGCTGATCGAGTCCACCTACGGCAACCGACAGCATCCGCAGGAAGATCCGCTGACCGCATTGGCCGACGTGGTCTCGCGAACCGCAGCGCGCGGCGGGATGATCGTCATCCCCGCATTCGCGGTGGGCCGCGCACAGTTGCTGCTGCATGCGATCCAGCAGCTCAAGGCGCAGCACCGGATTCCGAACCTGCCGGTATTTCTCAACAGCCCCATGGCGGCCGACGTGACGGCCATCTTCCGCCACCACGCGGATGAGCATCGCCTGTCGGTGCAGGACTGCCGCGCCATGTGCGCCGGCGTGAAGATCGTCAACACGGAAGAAGAGTCGCGTAACCTGAACAACCTGCAGTTCCCCAGCATCATCGTCTCGGCCAGCGGCATGGCCACGGGCGGCCGCGTGGTGCACCACCTCAAGGCCTATCTTCCCGACGCGCGCAATGCCGTGCTGTTCGCGGGCTTCCAGGCTGCGGGCACCCGCGGCGCTTCGCTGGTGGGCGGGGCCACGCAAGTGAAGATCCATGGCGAATGGGTGGCCGTGCGTGCGGAGATCGCCAGGCTCGATGGCTTGTCGGCCCATGCGGACCGGGACGACCTGCTGACCTGGATCGCCGCGCTGCCCAGGCCGCCGCGCCGGATCTACGTGACCCACGGCGAGCCCGAGGCCGCCGACGCACTTCGGCAGGCGATCGAAGAGCGCCACCACTGGCCTTGCTCGGTGCCCGAGTACCTCGAGATCGCGAGCTTCTGATTCCGCTCGAGCGATGGCCATGTGAATTTCATCACACGACGCAGGCCGCCGGGCCGGCAAGCCGAGGTCGCGGGCCATCATTTCGATGGTCGTGCAGCCGATAACGCACCCATGAACGCCGAACCGCACGCAAGATCGGACGACGACACTCCCGGCCAGGTCAACGAGCACTATCTCGACCATGTGATGGCGACGGCTGACTCGCATCAGGTGGAGGCCGCCGAAGACATCGTGTCGGGCAACGGGACCAAGTTGCTGGCCAAGGGCGCCCGCATCGACGGCAGCGCACGGGAGCGACTGCTGCAGCACAAGCTTCGCAAGCCGCTGGAGGACTGCGTGCAGGTGGTGGGCGGCGTGATGCCCGCGCGCTTCGAGGAAATCGGCGACTCTCTGCTGGCCGCGCACCCGCTGCTGAACGCCTTGTGCCAGGGCAGCGACCGGCAGCGCCCGGTGCCCGCTTCGCTGGCGGCACTGAGCTTGTCGATGCCCCTTCAGTCCCTGCTCACGGTGTACTCGCAGCACCGCGAGAATCGCCTGGAGCACGCCGTGGGCGTGGCGATGCTGGCGATGGGCCTGGCGCGGCGGCTTCATGCGGGCGACGTCGAGAGACAGCGCACGCTCGCCATCGCGGGGCTGGTTCACGACGTGGGCGAGCTGTACCTCGATCCGCAATGCCTGCAGCGCGACCGCCTGCTGGATGCCGCACAGTGGCGGCACATCGTGACGCACCCGATCGTCGGGCATCGCGTGCTGCATGACATGGCGGGCGCGGGCGCGGACGTGGCCGATACCGTGCTGCTGCACCACGAGCGTCTGGACGGTCATGGCTATCCGCGCGGGATGAACGCCAGCGCGATCACACCCGAGGGCGAGATCCTCGCCTCGGCCGAGTGGCTCATGGCGATGCTCGACGCGAGCGCGTCGCCGCTTACGCGCGCGAACATGGCCGCTCGCCTCATTCCCGGCGAATTCAGCCGCCGGATCCACGACACCATCTCGTCGGCGTCTCGCGAAACGCCTGACGCACCCGTCGAGCTCGAGCAGGCGACGCCGCTGGAAAAGGCGGTGCCGCGCGTGATCGAACTCTCTGCCATGCTGCGCCGCTTCCGCGGCTCACGCGAATGGCTGGTGCAGTCCATCGCCAGCGCCTCCAAAGGCCTGCGGGCGGTGCTCGAATCGGGGCTGGACCGCATGCAGCGCATCCAGGCGTCGTTTTCCAGCACCGGCCTCGACGCCCACAGTCCGGCCCTGCTGCTGGGCGAACTGGCGGCGCTGCGCGACCCCGAGATCTATGCGGAGATCATGGCGATCGTCGTCGAGCTCGAGTGGCGCATGCGTCAGCTTCGCCGCGAGATGCACCTGCGCGCGGGCGCGCTTGATTCGCACGAGCGTGCGGTTGTCGAGCTACTCATGACCCGCATCGAATCGGATCTCGCCGAGGCCGCCCCCGTCCACTGATCCGAGCCGACGGGCCGGACGATGCGGTAGGCTCGAGGCCACGATGCAGCCCTTGCCGCTCAGACTCGTTCCCGGTGACGACCTTCGCAGGACGCTCGAGCGCGCCGTGGCGGCCCGGGCGTGCGAGGCGGCCTGCGTGCTGTCGGGCATCGGCAGCCTGGTCGACGCGACGCTGCGCCTGGCCGGCTCGCGCGAACCCATGCGGCTGCCGGGCGACACGGAACTGCTCATGCTCTCAGGCACGATCGGACCGGGCATGTCGCATCTCCATGCCTGCGTGGCCGATGCGCAGGGCCGGGTGCTCGGCGGTCACGTGGCCTACGGATGCGTCGTGCGCACGACGGCGGAGATCCTGCTGGCGCTGCTCGACGAGTGGACGTTCTCGCGCATGCCCGATCCGGCCACGGGCTACGACGAACTCGTCGTGCAGCCGCGCTTCGCCACCGGCGGCGCCTGATCCGGACTCGCGGGTCGGTCGCTCGAAGGGTGAGCGCCCCTACTCGCGCGCTCCGACGGCCCCCGAGGGCGTGCCGATGACGCGCTGCACCTTTCCGCTGCGGCTGCGCTCGCAGGGCTCGCCGCAACGCCCTTGCAATGCGACATGCTGCATGCCCTGGCTGCCCAGGTAGTGCCTGAGTGCGTGCACCGCGCGATCGAGCTGGCGGCGTCCTTCGTCTCCACCCGCGGCCACGTGCAGCAGCAGCGACTGCGGGCTTTTCTGCACCAGCTGGAAGTCGTAGACATGCGCATCGTCCTCGACGATGGTCGTGAGTGCCAGCGGGAGGAGCCGTACGCCGTGGCCGGCCGCGTCGGACAGCACCAGCGAATCGTCCACGCGGCCTTGCACGTCGATCACCGGATGCGAGGATCCGCAGGCACAGCGCCCGGCGTGCACGGTGATGCGGTCGCCGAGGTCGTACCGGATCAGAGGCTGCACATGGTTGGCGAGATTGGTCAGCAGCACCGTCGCGCCGGCCGTGCCGTCGGGCACGGGGCGATGGGCCTCGTCCACCGATTCGAGAATCGCCCAGTCGCTGTTGAGATGAAGACGGCCGCGCCGGCACTCACTGGCCAGCGTGAGGAATTCCGAGGCGCCGTAGCTCTGTGCCACGCGGCATCCGAAGGCGTCGGAGATGAAGCTGCGCATGGCATCCGACAAGGCCTCGCCGCCGGTCCAGATCTCGTTGAGCGCCAGACGCAGGCGGCCGGCGGCTGCTTCTTCGGCGAGCATGAGCGCCGCCGTCGGATAAGTCGCGAGCACGGTCGGCGCCTGGGCAGTTGAGGCGCTCGACGAGTGCAGGCACGGGATCCAGGAACGAATGGCTTCGGACCGAGTGGCCCATCCACGGGTTGAGCCGACACAGGCGCCGCAAGGAGACCGTCGAGGCGAAGTGGCCGCCGATGGCCCCGACGAAGGCGATCCGCTCGCTCGCATACCAAGGGTCCAGGGTGCGCCGCAGCGGCTGCAGCACGGGGCGACGCAGCAGTTCCAGCGCGTCGTAGACGGCCATGGCCTGTTCGTCCTGCACGAACACGCCCGGCTCGCCACTGCTGCCCGAACTCTCCCAGACGATGTAGCGCTCGGCGAACGGTTCGCCGATGCGCCGCGGATCGCCCAGGAAGCGCAGCACCGCATCCATGCGAATCGACGGATCGCAGACCCATTCGTCGAAGCGGCGCATCAGTTCGGTCTTGTGCACGACCGGCAACTCGGCGAGGGCCACGGACGACAGGTCGCGGCCAGCCAGGACATCGCGGTACACCGCGGAGCGCTCTCCGGCGGTGCGCAGGAGCGCGGCCAGCCGCGTGGCGCGCCGCGCGGACAAGCAGATCGCCGCTGGCCGCCGACATCGCGACGATGTCGAAGCCGATCGCGCTCTCATGCAAGGCACTCCACCACACAACGCGTCTCCTGCACTGAATGCTCCAGTGTGCATCCTGCGCGGGCGATTCTTGCAAGTCCCCTGCAACCCTGACCCCGCGCATTGATCAGGCTCACACGATGGTCTTGCCGCGCGGCCTTACATTTCGCTTCAACACACAGCGACATGCATCATGGAGTTCAAGGACTACTACGCGACCCTCGGCCTGCAGCGAAGCGCGACGCAGGACGAGATCAAGCGCGCGTATCGCAAGCTCGCGCGAAAGTATCACCCCGACGTCAGCAAGGAGGCCGACGCGGAGGCGCACTTCAAGGAGGTCGCGGAAGCGTACGAGGCGCTCGGAGATCCCGAGAAGCGTGCCGCATACGACGAGGTCGGCACCCGGTACCAGCGGGGCCAGGAATTCAAGCCGCCGCCCGGCTGGGACAGCGGCTTCGAATTCAGCGGGGCGCAATTCGGAGACGGCGAGGCCTTCGACCACAGCGCCTTCTTCGAGGCATTGTTCGGGCGCGCCAGGGGTGGCACGCACGGCCCGCGGGCACAGCCTGGCATGGCGGGCCAGGACCATCACGCCAAGGTGATGATCGACCTGCTCGATGCATACCGCGGCGCAAAGCGCACCATTTCACTGCACATGCCCGAGATGGATGCCACCGGCCAGGTCGCGATGCGCGAGCGCCAGCTCGACGTGAACATCCCCAAGGGCATCAGGGCGGGCCAGCATCTGCGGCTGGCCGGCCAGGGCGGCCCCGGCATGGGCGGCGGCCCGGCGGGCGACCTCTACCTGGAGATCGAATTCCGCCCGCACCCGATGTTCCGCCTCGACGGCCGGGACGTCTTCCTCGACTTGCCGGTCACGCCCTGGGAAGCCGCGCTCGGCGCCACCGTGGCCACCCCGACACCCGACGGCAGCGTGCAGCTGTCGATCCCGCCCGGCTCGTCGTCCGGACGAAAGCTGCGCCTCAAGGGCAAGGGCCTGCCGGGCAAGACGCCCGGGGACATGTACGTGGTGCTGGGCATCGCCGTCCCGCCGGCCGATTCCGATGCCGCCAAGTCCGCCTATGCCGCACTCGAGAAGGCGGCAGCCGGCTTCAACCCTCGCCAATCGCTGGAGGCCTGACGCCATGGCCGACACATCCCGACCTTCCTTCGAGGTCCTCGTCGTCGATGAACAGGTGGAATTCACGCTCGGCGACCTCAGCCATGCGTGCCGCGTGCAGCGCGAGCAACTCATCGCCCTCGTGGACGAGGGGGTTCTCCAGCCGATGGGCGAGCAGCCGGAAGACTGGCGGTTCAGTGGCGCGGCCCTGTCGCGGGCGCGCACCGCCGTGCGTCTTTCGCACGACCTGGAGCTGACTCCTTCCGGCGTCGCCATGGTGGTGGACCTCCTCGACGAGATCGAGTCGCTGCGCTCGCGATTGCGTCGCGCCGGAATTCGCTGAGGCCCCACGGCTCGCCGCGGGCATCGCCGCGCCGGTCACTCCCCGGTCACCCGGGTGTCACGCGCTTGTCACGAACGCTGCCTACGCTGCGCAGCGTTCCGTCACAAACCTAGGAAGGATATTTCATGATCACCTCCATGTTGGGCCGCTCTCTCCTGGCCGCCGCTGCGCTTGCCGCTCTGGGAACCGCCCAGGCGCAAGACGTCACAGGCGCAGGCGCGTCGTTCCCGGCGCCGGTCTACAGCAAGTGGGCCGATGCCTACCACACGGCAACCGGAAACAAGGTGAATTACCAGTCGGTCGGGTCCGGCGCCGGCATCAAGCAGATCAATGCGAAGACGGTCGATTTCGGTGCATCGGACATGCCGCTGAGCGACGACGTGCTCGCCAAGGATGGCCTGCTCCAGTTCCCGACCGTGATCGGCGGCGTCGTGCCGGTGGTCAACATCAAGGGCATCAGCGGTGGCCAGGTCAAGCTCAGCGGCGCCGTGCTTGCCGACATCTACCTGGGCAAGGTCAGCAACTGGTCCGACAAGGAGATCAAGGACCTCAACCCCGGCGTGTCGCTGCCCGATGCGAAGATCTCCGTGGTGCGTCGTGCGGATGGCTCGGGCACCACGTTCATCTTCACGAACTACCTGTCGAAGGTCAACGCCGAATGGAAGGACAAGGTCGGCGTGAGCACGGCCGTGAACTGGCCGACCGGCACGGGCGGCAAGGGCAATGAGGGCGTGTCGGCCTTCGTGCAGCGCCTGCCCAACTCGATCGGATACGTCGAGTACGCGTATGCCAAGCAGAACAAGATGGCCTACGTGCAGATGAAGAACAAGGATGGCAACTTCGTCGAGCCGACGGCCGAGAACTTCAAGTCGGCCGCGGCCGGCGCAGACTGGTCCAAGAGCTTCTACCAGATCCTCACCGACGAGCCGGGCAAGAACTCCTGGCCCATCACCGGCGCGACCTTCATCCTGATGCACAAGGTGCAGGACAAGCCCGTCCAGGCTGCCGGCGTGCTGAAGTTCTTCGACTGGGCCTACAAGAACGGCGACAAGACGGCCGCCGACCTCGACTATGTGCCGCTGCCCGATACGCTGAAAGCAGCCATCCACCAGGAGTGGAAGGAACTGCACGGTCCGGACGGCAAGACGGTCAGCGCGATGTGATCGAGCGGCGAGCGCGGCTTCGCCGCGCCTTGCCCCAAGCGCCCTTGACGCCGCGTCGGCTCAAGGGCGTTTTTTCATGGCGAACCCGACTCGGCTGATGCGGCCGCTGCGGCGGACGTCGACGACGCTACGACGGCAGGAAGTCCACCGGCCAGGTCACCACCATCTGGTCGACATCCTTCGCGCCGAAGTCGAACTGCCGGATGCGCGCGAGCAGCTTGCCTTCGAGTTCGCCCGCATGCAGTTCGCTGGAGACGACGCGGCACTCCAGCACCTCGCCGCTCGGGGCGATCTTCAGTTGCAGCACGACCTTTCCTTGCAGCGTCGGGTCCTCGCGCAACGCGCGGTTGTAGATCGCATAGATCGCTCCCTTGTTGCGCTCGAACACCAGCTTGATTTCCTCGATCGAGCGCGAGGCCTTTCCGCTGCCGCTCTTGTGGACCGTGCCACCCGGCCCGCCGTGGCCGTTGCCCTTGCCGCCACCACCACCGCCGCCGGCCCCGCCTCCTCCTCCGCCACCGACCACGCCTTCGACCAGCGTGGTGGCGCGCCCGGCGAGGCCTCCGCCGCCGGTGTCGCGGCTGTAGGCCGCGGTGTTGATGCCGCCGCTTCCGCCGGCGGCGTTCGAGGTGATGAGTGCGCGCGTCGGCGTGCCCAGTCCGCTGCCGGCGCCGACCCCGGCTCCGACGCCGGTGCCCACGCCGGGGCCTTGCTTGATGTCGGTGCGCAACTGGACTGCCACCGGCGCGCCGCGCAGTTCGGCCAGTTCATTGCTCATGGCGAGCAGCCCCACTCCGGCGGCCTTGCGCCGCGCCGCCGCGACTTCGCCGGGCGGCTTGTTCGGCTGCGGCCGGCGCGCCTCGGGCACCGGCGCACCCTTGGCAGGCTCCTCGTGGACAGGATGCGGCTTGGGAGTCGTCGCTTCAGGCTGGACCTTGGGCATCGGCTCGAGCTTGGGCGGCGCAGGCAGGGGCGGCAGCGGCTCGCGCTCGAGGATCAGCTTTGCCAGGCGTGGAGGCAGTTCGGCCGGCTGGCTGCGGTCTTCCTGCGGGCGAGGCAACCAGGGCATCACCAACGCCACCAGCAGGCAGATGCCCAGCACGATCTTCAGGATCCGGCGGAACCGCGCGTCGTCCTCGGCCGAAGCGGCCCACGGCAGCACCGACACGCGGAAGGACACCGGCATCGACAGGCGCATGGACATGGCGGCGCTCACGATTCGTACTTCCTGATCACCGCGAACGAGACGTCGCTGAAGTCCGCCCGCGCCGCCGTCACCATGACCCGGCGCAGCAGGCGGTACGGAATGTCCTTGTCGCCCATGATCGTGAGGGTGTGGCCCTTGGCCTTGTCCTCTTCGCGGATCGGTTGCCGCTTGGCCTGCAGGTCAAGCTCAGCCTTCAGCGGGGCGATCAGGTCGTCCTTGCCTGCGAGCACCTCGGGCACTGACGCGATGCGCCGTCCATCGACGATGATGTCCTGTTCGTTGACGATCACCACCACCGTCTCGACCGGCGTCTTCTCGGCCGTCGAGTGCGGCAGCTGCACGGCCTTGGAGCTCGGCAGGATCTCCACCCCCGACGCATTGGAGAGCAGGAAGAAGATCAGGATCGTGAAGATGTCGATCAGCGACACCAGGTTCAGGTCGACCAGCGAGCGGTTGCGGGCCTTGCGTTCGGCGCGCTTTTGCAGCGGAGACAGCTTCATGGCGCCCTCTATCGCTTGGCGATCGGCGCGTCGCCGATCGAGATGTCGGGGAAGAGCTCCGCTCGCGTGAAGTGCGCCTTGTCCACCACATGGCCGGCACGCACGGCGTCCATCACGCCCACGAGCACGTCGTAGGGCGTGTTCGGCTGTGCGAGCACGGTGGCGCTCTTCTCGTCAGGGAACTTGACCTTGACCTGCTCCATGAGCGCGCCAAGGGACTTCACGTCATAGTCGACTCCGTTCTTGGGCAGACGCTGGATCAGGCCGCCGATGCGGTCGCCGACCTCCAGTGCGTCCGGCCGGATCACCACTTCGAGCTGCAGCTTGTTCACCTTGAGCTGCTCGACGCCCGACGACTGCGCGGGCAGCGTCAGGTCGAGCACGGCCAGGCGCGTGAACACGGCAGTCGACAACAGGAACGGCACCAGCACCACGATCAGGTTGATGAACGCGGTGACCTCGAGCGCGGCCGGCTCCTTGCGCAGGCGACGAACGCGCATGATTACCTCGCGGCCGGGGCGCCCTGCTCGGACTTCAGGCGCTGCACCAGGTTCAGGAAGCTGATCTTTGCGGCCTCCAGTCCGTCGACGATCTCGCTCGTCTTGGCTTGCAGGAAGGCATGAATGAGCAGGAACGGGATGGCCACCATCAGCGCGAAGGCGGTGTTGTTCATCGCGATCGAGATGCTCGCCGACAGCATCTCGGCCTTGTCGGCCGGGTTCACCTGCGACACCGCCGTGAAGCCCTTGATCAGGCCGATGATGGTGCCCAGCAGGCCCACCAGCGTGATGACGTTGGCGAAGGTCGCGATGTAGTGCGTGCGCTTCTCCAGGCGCGGCACGATCTCCATCATGCCCTCCTCCATCGCGGCGTCGATGTCTTCGCGACGGCCGGGGCTCTGCATGCGCGCCAGACCGTTGTTGACGATCTTGCCGATGGCGGCGTCGGAGTTGGCCGTGAGGCCGAGCACTTCCTTGTATCGCCCGCTTTGCAGCATGGGCAGCAACTGCGCCCACAGCTTGCGGTTCTGCGTGCGCGCGCGGTTCAGGAAGATGAAGCGCTCGACCGCGATCGACAGGCCGAGGGCCATGATCGTGATGCTAGGGTAGATGAAGAGGCCGCTGTCCTGGAAGAACTTGACGGCGGTATCGAAGGCACTCATAGCCATTTCTCCTGTGACGACTGTCTGCTCGAGAGGGGGTTGGAATCGGGGATCTACTTGGCAGCGGCGACCGGCAACGCAGCCGGGACAGCCGCCGTTCGGGCCTGCACCAGCGCGCCGTAGCGAATCTGGCGCCGGAACACGTCGCGGTCGACGGGCGCGAGCGCCTCGTCGAGCACGCTCTCCACCGGGCGGCCTGCCAGCTCTCCCGGCAGTGGCTTCTTCCACGGCACGATGTACAGGACCTTCGGCAATTCCCGGTTGCCGATGATCTGGGTGCGGTCGATGTCGGCGCGGTCCTGCGCCAGGACGGGCGGCGCCAAGGCAGCGGTGGATGCGGCCGTGATCGCGAAGAGGAGGCAGGTTCCGAGTCTCATGGCGTTTCCTTTCGGGTCAGCATTCCGACGTGGTGCTTGTCGCGGTTCTTCAAGTCGGCCACCCATTTGGTGACCGTTGCGTCGCCGCCGGGAGCGAGCACGAGGTAGCGGTTGTAGAGCTCCAGGGCTCGCGGACCGTCCCACAGGTAGAGGTCGTTGAGGATGCCCAGGTTGAGCACGGCGGCCGCGTACTCGGCGTCCAGCGCGATCGCATGCTCATAGGCGTCGCGCGCCTTGGTGAACTGCCCCTGCTGCCGATAGGCGACACCCAGCGCGTTGTAGTAGCGCGCCTGCTCGGGGCTCGCCTTGACGGCGAGTTCGAGCTCGGCCACGGCCTGCTCCGGCTTGCCCGCGCGCAGGGCGATCAGACCGAGATTGGCATGGGGTCCGCCGAGGTCGGGATGCGACTGCGCCAGCGCGCGAAATTCGCGCTCGGCCACCTGCTGCTGTCCGGCGCGCATCGCCCTGCCCGCGGCATCGAAGCTGTGCTGCACCGCCGGATCCACCGCGGGCATGGCCGGCGCCTTGGGCGCGGACGCCGCCGTGGCCACGGCCGATGCGGCAGCGCCCGGCACCGGGGCAGTCGCCTTCGCGGAGGCATCTGCCGCGCCCTTGTCGCCACCACGCAAGGCATCGAAGGGTTCGTGCAGCACGCTGCAGCCGGCCGCAGCGGTGCACACGGCGATCATGGCCAGATGCCGCATCCAGTCAGCGGATAGCATCGATCACCTCCTCCGTGCGTTCGGTCTTGCCGTAGCGCAGTGGGCGCAACTGCGCCAGCGCCGCGAAACTCTCGCGGACCCAGCGGTCGTAGATGCCCTGGGACGCGCGGCGCGCGTTGACCTCGTGCAGCTGGGTGGCTTTTTCCTCGAAGGGAAAGGCCTGCTCCTCGAGCATCACGTTGTACTGTTCCAGCTCCACCTTCGAGAGCTTTCGCGGGCGCTGCGACTTCAGCAGCGAGCGCCCGAAGTCCTGGTAGAGCGATGCGATGTGGAAGGTGGCGGCAGTCGACACGTCGGCCACGCCGTAGTCGGCGGCGACCCCGTAGGCCTTGAGCGCCTCTTCCATGCGCGCCTTCTTCAGCTTCAGGTTGCGCGCCAACGGCTCGATCAGGTTCACGCTGCGGTACGACTCGGCCACCGGGTCGGCCATCGCGAGCGCCGCGCTCGCACCGAGGTATCGGGTGCGTTCGGTGCGCGCGCTGCCGCCGTGCTGATCGGCATGGAAGATCTCTTTCTGCCATGCCAGTTCGCGTGCGGCCTGACCCTGCTCATGCGCGATGCGGGCCAGTCGAAAGCGCGCCTCCTCGGCGGCTACCAGCGGCTGCGGATATTCCTTGAGGTAGCGCTCGTAGGTCCGGCCCGCCGCATCGTGCGCCTTGCCCTTGTCGTACAGCTCGGCCGCCTGCCAGAGCGCGGCGCGCGCCAGGGCGGGGTCCTTCTTCTCGGTGGCAATGCGTTCGTATTCGCCGGCGGCCTGCGCCCAGTCGCCCTTCTCGCCGTAGACCACCGCCAGCTTGGTCGCGACGTCGGCCTGCAGAGGGTGCCTGGGATAGCGGGTACGGAAGTCCTGCAGCGTGCGTGCGGCGGCATCCCAGTCCTTCAGCGCGATCTGCGCCGCGGCGGCGTCGTACTGCGCGGTCGCCCGTACGGGCGAATCAGGCGCCACGGTCGCGACGCGCTGGAAGTGCCGCACCGCATCCTGCAGGTGTCCGCCGTCTCGCGCGTGCTCGCCCTGCTTGTAGACCGATGCCGCGAGCCGCTCGACCAGGGGCGCGCGACGCGCATCTTTCTCGGGCGTGAGGGCCAGCACCTGCTGATAGCCCTGCTCGGCACGGTCGAATGCGCCGCGCTCGAACGCGGTATGGGCCACCACCGTCCACGCCACGCGGCGCTGGGCGTCGGCGGCGGGCGGATTCAGTGCCAGCACCTGCTCGGCCACGTCGGACGCACGTTGCGTATCGTGCAGTGCGTAGAGCTTGTCGGCGGCATCGGCCAGCACGGACCCGGTTCGCGGATCCGCCGGGAAGGCTTTCGCGAAGCGCTGGGCGCTGTCGATGCCCGAGCGCTGCAGCGCCGGCAGCTCGGCCGCGCTCGCGAGCTTTTCCTGCTGCACGTAGGCGAGCAGCGCCGCGTACCCGGCGTCCGCGCTCTTGGCGTGCGGCGCGTAGCCGTAGGCCGCCTTCTCGTACTCGGTAGCCGCCTCGGCGAATCGCTTGTCCTCGAACAGCAATTCGGCCAGCAGGAAGTTCTGCTGCGCTGCCTCGGGGTCGTCGGGGAAGGACTTGAGCCACTCGCGATACCAGTGGAAGGCCTCGTCGTAGTCGGCTGCGCTGCGCGACTTCTGCGCGCTTGCGTGGAAATGGCGCGCGAGTTCGCTCAAGTGCGTCTTGACCAGCGGCTGGGCGTGCTGCCAGCCCGACGGATTCGCCTGGCGGAACTCGCTGTCGGCTCCGTAGTGCGCCACATAGTCCTTCTTGGCCTGCAGCGCGAGCGTCGCGAAGCCGTTGCCCTCGTAGATGTCGATCACGCGTGCCTGCAGCACCGGCGCCTGCGCGTGCAGCGGATGCAGTCGGGCGAATGCACCGAAGGTATCGGCCGCGTCCTTGATGCGTTCCTGCTTCAGGTAGAGCTCGCCGAGCTGACGGTAGACGCGGAATTCGTAGGAGCGCCGCGCATCGGAGTCGATGTAGGCGGGAATGGTCTGGGCACCTTGCAGGTTCTCCAGGCACAGGCTCGTGACACGGAAAGTGTCCTCGACGAGTTCACGATCGGCCCGGCTCAGGTCCTTGATGTCGTCAAGCTCGCCTTCGCCTTCGTGTCCGGCGATCTTCAGGTCGAGAACGCCGAAGAAGGATTTCAGCGCGTCTTCCAGCCGGCCCTGCTTGAAGACCGACCAGCCCTGCATGTACAGGGCACGATGCCGGTAGGGGCTGTCCGAATTGCCGGCCAGCACCGTGCTGTAGGCCTTGTCTGCATGCACGTAGTCGCGCGACGTGAAGAGCAGCTCGCCGCGGCGGAACTCGACCTCGTCGCGATACGCCGTGTGCGGGAAGTCGTGCACGAGGCGGTCGAGCGTGGCGAGGGCCGATTCGAGCTGCCCGGCCTGTTCGTGGGCCCGGGAGAGCTGGTACAGCACGCGGTCGTTCCCCGGATCGTTCGGGAAGGACTTCAGGTACTCCTCGTAGCGCGCGACCGCGGCGCGGTAGTCGGGCCCGTCGGCCGTCTTGCCGCTGGCGCTGCGGTTGTCGGCCAGGTCCATCTCGAGGTCGCCGAGGCGCCGCATGGCCTGCGCGCGCTGCTCGACGCGCGGCGCCGTTTCGAGGAACTTGCGGTACGCCGCGATGGCCTGCGTCTCGTCGGCGACGATGCCCTGGTCGGGTTCGACCACGACCTGGCGCGAGGCCAGGCTCTTCAGCGTCGGGGCGTCGTCGCCGGGCAGAGTGCGCTTGCTCGCGCAGGCGGCCAGTGCGCACAGGGTCACGAGGGCCAGCCCGGAACGCGCGGTCATGGCTTGGCTCCCTCGAGTGCCTGGTTCGCGCTGTTCGCGCGGTCGACGAGCTGCGCGATGGCAAAGCGGGCCTGGGTCGAGTACACGGCCAGCCGATCCTTCTGGTGCGTGAGCTCGGCCACGGCGATGTCCTGCACGGCCTGCTGCTGCTCCGTGGTGAGCGAGGCGACGCGAGGAATCAGGGCCTGCAGGCGCGCGTCGAGTTCGGAGATGCGCGCGGCAAAGCGCGCGAAACGCGCGGGTTCGTCTCGCTGTGCCTGCGCCAGCGCCTCGTCGTGGCGACGCGCCGAGGCGAGTTCGGCGTCGATGGTGGCGAGCGACTTGCGGGTCTCCCACACGCGCGCGGGAAACTGCTCGGCAAGCTGCCAGCGCATGGCGCCGGCCGCGTGCTGCACGCGCTCGCGAACAGCCTGCACGTCGGCTTGGCCGGGGTGCTTGTCAAGCACGGCTTGCGCGTCGGCCAGGCGCTGCATCAGCTCGCGCTCGTGGGCGCTCGCGAATGCGACGCCGTCGGCAGCGGACTCCGCGTGGCCGAACTCCGCCACGAGCGCATCACGACGGCGCTGGAGGTTATCGAGCCCGCGTTCGCCGGCCTGGGCGTTGTCCAGCGTGCGGGGCAGACGCTGGTCGTAGGCCTGCCGGCGATTGGCGAGCATGTCGCCGTACACCCCGAGCTTGTCGGCCCAATCGCGCAGGTTCTGTTCGAGAAAGCGCAAATCGCGGTAATTCTTGAATGCTTCCTGGAACTCGTGCCGGGCCAGCAGCGGCGCGAGATGGGCCGCGTGGGGCATGTCGGGCAGTTCGCGGATATTCCAGAACCAGCCCATCTGCTCGCCGGGATTGCGCGCCATCAGGCCATCGACGAGCGTGCCGGCGCGAATCGCCGCGATGGACTCGTCGAGGTCGACACGCTCCTGGTCGAACGCCGTGATCGCCTCGTTGTAGCGTGCCAGCGACTGGCCGTAGGCGCCGAGCTCCGCGTACGCGTAGGGCACGGCAATGCGTGCCTCGAGCACGGCCGAGTCGCTCGGATCGCGCGCGGCCAGTTCCATCCAGGGCACGAGGGCGCGCGTCGGTTGCTTGAGCGCATCGGCCGCCCAGCCGAAGCCCAGCAAGGCCTTGTTCGATTCCATGCCCTGCAGGCGCACCCGCTCGAGGTAGGTGCGAGCGGCCTGCGGCTGCTTGTCCTGCATGGCCGTGAGGCCGAGCGCGACATTGGCCTTGTCGCGCAGACCGCGCACCTCTTCGTCTGCCGCCGGGCTGCGGCCGAGCTCATCGAGCAGCAGCGTGCCTCGGGCGGGGTCGCCGCCCTTCATGAGCGCGACGCCGAGATTGAAGCGCGCATAGGCGCCCGCCGTGCCCTGCGTCTTGAGCGCACCCAGCACGCCGGCCGCGCCGGCATAGTCGCCGCGCGCCATCATCACATTGGCCTGCAACAGGCCGCGCTCGTCCTCGAGGGCGGGCGGCAGGTGGTTCTCGATGTGGGCGAGCGCATCGGCCGCCTCGGCCATGAGTCCGCGTTGGTAGCGGATCTTGGCGAGGTAGAACCAGGCGCGGTCGCGCACCGGGGGCGCCGCGCCCTTCTCGATGAGCGACGCGAAGATCTCGCCGGCTTCCCGGTGCATGCCGAACGACAGCATCATGCCGCCGCGCAGGACTTCCGCTTCATCGGCGTGGTGCGGCACACGCTCGAAGTGCTGCGAGACCATCAGGTTGGTCACCGCGGTGAAGTAGCGCCCCTGGAAGAACTGGAACAACGTGTCGCCGTAGTGCGGGTCCTGGACGGGATGGGCCGGCACGTCGGCGGCCGCGGCCGCGGCCACCGCCGCCGCGGCCACACCCGCCGCGGCAGGTTGGGACCCCGTGGCAGCCAGCAGCGCAGCGGCGAGCATGGCGGCTGCCAGAACCGGCCGCCGGCGATTGCCGCGAAGGTGAATCCGGGAGAGCATGAACGACCCGCTCGACTACTGCCAGACCTTGACGTCGAATTCCGGCTGGAGCTTTCCGTTGGAATCCTTGATCTGGAGTTCGATGTACTTGGGATCGGTGCCCTTGTCGAACTTCAGCGTGGCGCCGCGCTTGTAGTCGCGATCGTGCGGACCTTTGCCGGTGAAGAAGGCCACCAGTTCGTGCTCGCCCGAGCGCAGGTTGCCCAGGTACACGCGCTGCACGCCGCCACGATGAAGCGCCTGGACTTCCAGCGGCGTGTAGAGGTAGTTGGCGACGAGCTTGTCGTCGAGCTTCACCTGCACGGAGTCGAGGTCGAACATCTTGCCCACGTCCATGGAGACGAACAGCGCCACCTGCGTGTTCGCCGGGAAGAGCAGCTCCTCCTCGAGGACGAGCAGATCCCGGTTGAGCTTGATGACGTCACCCTTGACGTCCTGCACGCGATCGTCGAGGCTGCCCGACGCCGCCGTCGAGGCGGGCGAAGCCGCGTCGGTTGTGCTGCCGGCCGCCGACGTGGCCGGCACCGGCATCGCGGTGGCCGGCATGAGCTGCGTGGCGGCTGTCGCGCCGGAAGACGGCGCCGCGTCCGCCGCGCGCGCGGGCAGCGCGACCGTGCCGATCAGGCACCACGCGCCGAGGACGAGAAGGATTCGATTCGCCATGCCACCACTTCCTCAAAAGTCGGCCGACAGGAAGACCTGCAGCACGTTCGCATTGAACGAATACTTGCTGCCGTCGCGAATGTCGGTGAAATCGCTGTACTTGAACTGGACGAGTTCGTAGCCGCCATTGGCCTTGACCTCGTACTGGCCGGGCACCTTCTTCAGCGTGTAAGCGAGCTTGGCGCCGACCCCGATGCTGTGGAACGTGCCGAGCTGCCGGTTGCGCGACACGTAGGTCGTCTCGGACGTCGCATTGTCGAAATAGAAGAGCGCATGCTGCTGCGAATACAGGCGCAGCGTCGCGTCGGCAAGCCAGCGCTCGCCGAAGGTGCGCGACAGGCCAAGCTCGGCCGTGTGGGCCTTGATGCCCCAGGTGTCCCAGAAATAGCGGTAGCCGCCGTGGACCGCCATCTCTGCGTTGATCTCGCCGTCTGCCCGCAGGTTGAGCGCTCGCGACGTGCGCGTGCGCGGATTGCGTTCGGGTACCGCAGCGCCGAACACGCGCGCCGCGCGGTAGGGGCTGCCGAGGAAGCCGTCGTCCGAGAGAATCTCGAAGTTCAGGCTGGCCAGCCAGCGCGGCGTGAGGACCTGTGTGGCCCCGAGCCGGTACTGCCAGTGCGTCGCCCGGTCGAAGAAGCCCACGCCCTTCTGCCCCACCTTGTCGGCGCCGCGCGTGAATCCGAGGTTCACGGTGGTCATGCCGCCGAAGGTCTCCTGCGAGATGTCGAGGCTGGTCGAATCGGCGATGTAGTCGGGCTCCTTGCTGTTCGTGGTGGAGACGGTGATCAGCGAGTCGCGCACGGCGTAGTCGGCGCTGAGCCCGGTCTCGGTGCGGCGCTCGGTGTAGGGGCTGGCGGTCGTGACGACGTCGATCGACGCGTTGCTGACCGCATCGACGTAGTACGAACCGCTGAGCGACACCTTGTCGGCAATGCTCTTGCGCACGAGCAGCGCGGGCCCGGAGGCGGTGACGCCGCCCCCCTTGTAGACGTGGAACATGGCCTCCGCATGGTCCTGCGGCAAGGTGACGCCGCGCGCACCTCCGGCTGCCAGCAGGCTGCCGGCCAGGCCGGCCGCATGCATCAGGACCGGGCGGACGCGGCGCCATGCGGCGGCGATGCGCAGGCGCAGGCTAGTTGCAGCCACAGCCGCCTCCTTGCACGCCGGTGGCCCCGCGCGCGCCTTCGCGCACGTCGCGCACGTGCTCACGGTGCTTGTCGGCAAGAGCGCCCCGCGAGTACTGCATGATCGGGTCGGCCAGGTGTTCGCGCTCGTAGGGCTTCACCCAGGGCTCGACGGCGCAGCCGCCGACCGTGGCGGCGACCGCGAGCACGACAACGGTGACGAATCGGGACGCGTTCATTCTTTGAGCAGGTCGCGGATCTTCTGGTCGTAGGTCTGTTCGGCGCCGTCGCGGTAGCCGCGATGGATCCAGCGCACGCGGCCGTCGCGGTCGATCAGCACCGTGGACGGCATCGTGCTCACGTCGTAGAGGCGGCTGACCTGCTTCTGCGTATCCAGCAGCACCGGGAAATTGACGTTGAGCTTCGCGGCCACCTCGGCGGCGTTGCGCACGTCGTCGTCGACGTTCACGCCCAGCATCACGAAGCCGGCCGAGCGGTACTTCTCGTAGAGCTGGTTCAGCTTGGGCATTTCCTGGCGGCAGGGACCGCACCAGGTGGCCCAGAAGTTCACCATGACCACATTGCCGCGCTGTTCCTGCAGGCGAAGGTTCGAGCCCTTCATGGCGCGCAAGGTGAAGTCGGGGGCCATCGCGGCCGGCGCGGCCGCGGGCACGGCGCCGCTCGACAGCGCAATCAGCGCGGCGCCGGCGACCACGCGCGCCGCGCGCCGAATCGACAGGGAATGGCTCCAGTTCATGGGTACGGCTTCCATCGTCAGAAGAAGAACGTGATGCCGCCGCTCAGCTCGAGGTTCTGCGTGTTCTGGCGCTTGCCGAGCAGATCCAGCGAGAAGATGTGGTCGCGCATGTCGACTTGCAGTGCGGTGCGGTCGCTGAGAAACAATCGCGTGCCCAGCCCCACGTTGAAGGTCTGGCGGCGCTGGTCGTTGAAGCTCGTGCTGCCCACGCCGGCGATCAGGTACAGGGCCGAAGCTTTGGCCCGCTTGCTGCCGATGAACACTTCGCCGGGCAGCACGTTGTAGCCCGCCGAGAGGTTGTAGTACTTGAGCGATTCCCTGCCCTGCGGGAACACGCCTCCGGGCAGGATCTGGCGGAACGAGTCGTCGCTCACGCGGGTCTGTGCGTACACGCCCTCGACGAAGAAGTCCTCGGTGATGTGATAGCCCGCGCGCAGCCCCGCCACCGCGCTGGAGCCGAAGTTCTGGGTCGAGTAGACGCCGGCGAACACGCCCGCCTCGAAGTCGTTGGACGGAAAGCGCGGCACGTGCACGTCGCGGCGTTCCACCTCGGGCACGATCACCTGGTCGCCTGCGGCAGGCGCACCGGGAGCGGCCTGTGCAGCCGGGGCGTCGGCCGCCGATGCGGCGACGGGCAGCGAGCCGAGGGCGGCGAGCAATGCCGAGGAGATCGAGAGTGCGAGAGCGTTCGGACGCATGGTTGTTCGTGGTGTGGCGTGAATCAGAAGAAGAAGGAGAGCCCGGCCGTGAAGGCGCGGTACTCGCCGCTGCGCGCGTCGGACAGAAAGGCCGTGTAGATCGTGTAGTCGACCTGCGCGACGAAGCGGTCGCTCAGGTGGTAGCGCAAGCCGAGCGCGGCATTGGCGAGCTTGGCGTCGGTCGTCTGGGCACCCACCAGGCTCTGGTTGGGAAAGTTCTTGAAGCGCCCTACGCCCACGCCGAAGAACGGAGACAGGCGGCGGTCGGACCACGGCTCGGACGAGAGGTTGACATGCCAGAAGTCGGTGCCCGAGAACACGCCCTGCACCTGCCCGAGCGTGCCTTCGATGCTCAGCGTGTCCGACAGCTTGTAGCTCGTGTACATCTTGAGCATGGGCTCGGACTTGAAGCGGCCCCAGCCGACGCCGAGCTGGACGCGGCGCGCGAGGTAGTCGTCGATCATCACGTCGCGGAAGGTCCGCTTGCCGCCTGCCTCGGTGAGGGTGGTCTCGAGTTGGCGGCGGTTGACCCACCCTTCCTTGCCGCCGGCGGTGCGAACCTTGAACCAGTCGGTGTGCCGCAGCTCGATCTCGATCCATTCGTCGCGTGCGGCAACGAAGAAGACCGGGTAGCCCCGGCCGGGGCCCGTGCGAAGCTCGATGTAGGGGTCGGCGACCTTCAGCCGCTCCAGCGGCTCGGCGTGCGCGAGCGGGCTCGCCAGCAGCGTCGCCGCACACGACATCGCAAGGGCCAGCACGGCCGACAGAGCCTTCGATCGAATCATTGGGTGTTGCAGGTTCCGGTGGCGGGGTCGGCCGGCGTGAACATCGCGTAGGTCGCGGTGCTGAACTCGTCCTGCCCGAGCGGCGCGGGGTGGCTGATCCAGTACTCGATGAGCTTGACGTTCGGGTCCTGCTGGTCGGGGAAGATCAGGCCGCCGCCGTGCAGCACGTTGAGCAGCAGCGGCTTGGCGAGCAGCCGGCTTTCGGTGGGCGAGCCGATGACGACCGCCCCCTGCGCCGAATAGAAGTTCTTGTACATGTCGCTGGCGCGGATCACGTCGGGCATGTTCGCCGGATCGGCGAGGTCGACGTCGGCGGCGCTCGGCACGACACGAAACGCGCCGCCGCTGCCGGTGGCCGCCGCATGGCAGCCCGCGCCGGCACAGGTGTTGACGGAGACCGTCCCGTTCAGGTTGCTTTGCAGCTGCGCCAGGAAGATCGGGTTGATGCACTTCTGGAAGTACGCGAACGACAGCCGCTGGCCCGAAGCCGCCGCCGGGTTCTCGACCAGCGGCGGGTTGCCCAGCGGGTTGCCGCCGCCGCAGCTTGCCAGTCCGGTGGCAGCGGCAGCGGCAGCAAGGAGGACGAGCCGGCGCAGCGTCCGACGCGGACGTCGGCTGCTGCGCGATGGTTGATGCTCGGGCGTCATGCGGCTAGCAGCCTCCTGCGATCCAGTTGGCGATGGTGTTGTAGGCCGGGCTGCCCACCGGCAGCACGGCCGTGGTCTGCCCGGTGGCGCCCGCCGGGTGCGGCACCGTGGACGGCCGGCTGAGCAGGTAGTTGGAGGCCGGATTGCAGGTGTTGGAGATCATCGACAGCGTGACGCCGTAGTCGCCTTCGGGGTCGCCGGTCAGCACGAAGCGGTTGTCGCGGAACGTCGTGCCTGCCGGCGTGCCCGTGGCGGTGCTGCCCAGGGCCTGGTGGCAGCTTGCCGCACAGGTGGATTGCAGGATCGGGAACACGTCGCTCTCGAAGGTCTGCTGGCTCAGGCCCGTGAGGGCGCGCACGCCGGAGGTGCCGTCGAACGGATCGTTGTAGTACTTGCCGCCCAGGTCGATCCACTCCGCGACCAGGCGCATCTCGGCGCGGTTGAGCATGGTGGAGTGGTCAGGCGCAGTGCCGGGCGGATTGGGATGCGCCTGCTGTGCCGCGCTGCCCGACTTCAGCGTCTGCCCGGAGAGGATCTCCACCAGCCGGCTCTTGCGAGCGAGGCCCAGCGCTTCGCCTTCGCTGGCCGCCGTGTCGACCAGGGCCGGGCCACGGTCGATCACCGGCACGCCGTCCTCGAGATGAGTGGTGGGCAGCCCTGTCTGCGGGTCGATGACCGGATCGCCCACGAGCAGTTCCTCGTAGGAGGTGAGACGCCCGGTGCCCGACATGTTGCCCTGCAGATCCAGCTTGGCCGGATCGTTGTGGCAATTGGTGCAGGTGTTGGCGCCGCGGTCGCGGTCCCAAAGCGGCTGGATGTGCTCGGGGTAGTTGATGACCCCGTTGGTGGGCGCCAGCGTGGCCAGGTCGTCGGCTGCGTGGGCATTGCCGGTGTAGCGCATCTCGATGGCCATGCGCGCGGAGACGCCGGACTGCGCGATGTCGGCCCACGTGTCCGTGTACACCATGTCGGGTTGCAGGACCATCGTGGTGGCGTCGCGGCGCGCGAGTTCGCCGGCCATCGTCTCGCCCGACTGGTGATCGGCGACCAGCGCCGCCATCAGGGCCGAAGGCATCGTGTTGACGACGGTGCCGGAGTTGATTGCGCCGCCGCGGCGCGGGCTGTGGCAGCCGTCGCAGGTGCGCCGCTCGCCGGGTCGCACCTGGATCCAGTTCGTGTGCGTCTGGAAGGCCCGGCCCTGGTCGTCGATGACCGCCAGCGCGATCGGCGTGTCGGCGGGCACCTGCAGCTTGAACGAGCCGTCGGGCTGGATCGGCGCATAGCCGAGGATCTGCTGCATCTCGAAGTCGGTCTCGCCGATGGCGCCGCGCAGTCCGGTCATGCCGGTGGGCGGTGCCACGGCGCGCACCGCACGGATGAAGCGGGCGGGACCACAGCGGTAGGCCGGGTCGGCCGGGTTCTTCATGCGGACCAGGTCGGCCACCTGGGCGCGCGTGTCCAGCGGATCGGAGGGTGCGGCCTTGGCAATCGCCGTGGTGCAACCGCTCTGAAGGTCGGCCGCGGTCAGCACCGGATCGCCCATGCGGCCGAGTCCGTCGGTGTCGTAGACGCTGCGCACTTCGAGAATGCCCATGTCGGCCGCGGCGAGCGTCGGGTCGAGGCTGGTCGGGTCGGTGGCATTGGGCTCGGTGCGCGCCTGGATCGCCACCGGGTCGGTGTACATGAAGCCCACCGGCGGCGCGGCCACGTTCAGCCAGGTCTGGTCGGCTGGGTTGAACATGTAGACCGCGTACGAGGGCGGCACGTTGTCCTGCAGCGGATCGGTCGCGGCGTCGGCCACCGGGCGGTTCTCGTTGCTCACGCGGGCGAGCTCGTCGGCGGTCAGCGTGGAGCACGGCACAACGACGCCGTTGCGCGTGACCTCGCACGGCGCATACGACAGGAGCACGCGGTCGGTGCCGTCCCAAAGCGGATAAGGCGTGGTCACACGCCCGTAGGCCGACAGTCCGCGGTCCATGCTGAGCGCCTGGGCCGTGACCTGGCGCTGGCCGCCTTGCGTCGGCACGGTGGAATTGGCCGGCGTGTTCTGCTCGGAGTAGTTCTGCGCGTCGACGAACACCAGCGCGCCGCCTTCATGGGTGCGCGACAGCGGCATCAGGTCGGACGACAACTGGCCTGCGTACTTGCCTTGCGGGTCCATGTCGCGCGGGTGCAGGAAGCTGTTGCCCGCGCTGTGCGCGCCGTACAGCACGAACATGTCGGTGCCGTCAGGCTTGGCGCGGAAGACCTTGAAGTGGTTGCGCCCGCCCACGTGGTCCCAGCGCGAGAACATGATGTCGCCGTTGGGGCGGATCACCGGATTGCGGTCGTGGCTCTGGTTGACCGAGATCTGGGTGATGTTGTTGCCCTGCGCATCCATCGTGTGCAGGTTGAACACGCGCTCGCGCTCGTACTCGTCGAGTGCGTAGTAGCTGTGTCCGAGCGCCTGGTTGGCGTAGGTCTTGGTCTGGCGGTTGGACGAGAACACGAAGCCGCGTCCGGCGGGCAGGTACACCGGGTCGACGTCATCGGACGTCGCGGAACTGGTCAGGCGGCGGAACTTGCCCCCCGTCAGTCCGCTGTCGGTCATGTCGTATTCCCAGATGTTCCAGCGGCCCGTGCAGGCCGGCAGGTTGTCGATCGTCGCGGTGCTCGATGTCGGGCAGCGCATCGAGAAGACGATCTTCTTGCCGTCGTAGGACACCTCGGGGTCCGACGCGTCGCCCTGCCCTTGCGTGAACTGGGCGGTGATGTTGTGCTCGGGGGCGCTGGGCGAGGATTTCTCGCGGATGATGAGATCGCCCCCGGCCGCCGTGGGTGCGCCGTTGGTGGGGTTCATGCCCAGCGTGTTCACCCGTTTCACATAGGCGATGGGAATGTCGCCATTGACGGTCACGGTCTGCGCGGCGGTGGCGCTGTCGCTGCCGCTGCCGCAGCCTGCCAGCATGGCCGCACCCGTGATGGCCACGCCCAGCATGGTGCTGAAGACGTGTGTGCGGTTCGTTCGTCGTGGTGTCATCGAGGCCTCCTGATTGGTCCGATCGGCGAGCGACTTCAATTTCTTTGTTATGGACGGGCTTGCGGGCCACCGGCCAGCAAGCCCGACGAATAGTGCAATTGCCCCTCGGCGTCGACGACCACGGCATCAACGCCCGGCTGCGACTCGACAAGGGCCAGGCCGTCGGCCACGCCCATCACGAAGACGCTCTTGGAGAGCGCCTCCGTGGTGAGGCCGTCGGCGGCGAGGATCGTCACGCTGTGAACCGCGCTCGGCGACACGCCGGTGCGCGGGTCGATCACGTGGTGGCAGCGCTCGCCGTCACGCTCGAAATAGCGCTCGTAGTCGCCGGAGGTGGACACGGCCACGTCCTCCAGCGGCAGCATGGCCACCACTTCGCCGGGTCGGCGCGGGTCCCGCACGCCGATGGTCCAGGGTCGCCCGCGCCGGTCGCCCACGATGCGGCTGTCTCCGCCTGCGCTCACGATGGCGTGGCGGATGCCCCGGCGCGCGAGGATGGCGGCGGCGTTGTCGACCGCGTAGCCCTTCGCGAAACCGCCCAGGTCGATGCGCATGCCAGGGCGCTCGAAGCGCACCGTGCGCGTGCCGTGGTCGAGCAGCAGGTGGCGCCAGCCCACCGCGGCGCGCGCGTTCGCGATCGCCTCCGGGCTCGGCCGCACACCGGCGCGGTAGTCATAGAGGTGGCCGACGCTTGCGTAGGTGATGTCGAAGGCGCCGGCGGACAGCGCCGAGAATGCCCGGGCCTGCTCGAGCAGCCGGAACATCTCTTGAGTCAGCGGGACCGGGCCCGCGAACGCGTCGCGATTGATTCGCGACAGTTCGGACTGCGCCTTGTACGGGCTCATGGCATGGTCGATGCGGTGCATCTCGGCCATGACCGCACCGATCGCCGCTTCGCCCGCCGCACGGTCGTCGCACCAGAGCTCGGCCCGGATGGCCGTGCCCATGATGGCCTCGTCGCGGGCAAGCCAGCCGCCATCGGCCGACTCACCCGTGGCGACGCATGCCCCGCCGGACCGGCGAGCGCCGGCCGCGTGGCCACGAGCGAGCGCGCCAAGGCGCATGCGCGCACTGGCTATGCCCGTCCACATGGCCGCCCTTTTGCCACTGACCGCACCTCGACCCCCGGCTCTTTGTTTCGAATGCAGGCGCTGCCCGGCCTGCGATGGGGCAACCCTTACGCAGGTCGTGTGCCGGGTTCGTCTGCCACCGTGCGGCCAGGAAAGCGTCAATAGTTGGCAGGCGGTCAGGGCTTTGCGGGAACCACCGCTTTCCGCAGTGACCTGTTTTGCCTTCTCGTGCGTTCAGATGCTTCAGATGTAACTGGGTATGCGCCGCGGATTGGTGACCCGCGTATCAATATGTTGGGCGGGAGATTCGAGCCAGATCAAAGCCGGATGCACCCTGCGCCCCCGGACTTGCGCTGGGTCAGACTTTGCGCAGTTGCGCAGGGTACAGTCGCGTGTTTTTGACGGCCCGGCAACCCTGCCCGGCGTCTTTTCGACAGGTCCGACCGTTTCCCTTCACCCGTGCTGCAGCCCCTGAATTCCACGCCCACCGCGCCGCTTTTCCAGGTGCGCGAACTCGCCTGCCGCCGAGGAAACCGAATCCTGTTCAAGGATCTGGCATTCGATGTCGAGCCCGGACAGGTGGTGTGGATCCGCGGCCAGAACGGGCGCGGCAAGACCAGCCTGCTCAGGCTGGCCGCCGGACTGTCGACGCCCGAGCATGGCTCCATAAGATTCGGCGAGGAGGTCCTGCGCCGCTTCCTGGGGACGACCCGTCGCCAGGTCTTCATCGGCCACGCCAATGCCTTGAAAGAGGACCTCAGCGTCAGCGAGGCCCTCGCCTTCCTGCTGCGCATCCACGGCTGCCGCTGTGACGCCGCGACGGTGATGGCCGCCTTGGAGCGCATCGGCCTGTCGAGCCGCCGCAACGCCATGGTGCGCACGCTGTCGCAGGGTCAGCGCCGCCGGGTGGCGCTGGCCCGGCTTGCCGTCGAGCGCGGCCCTTCGCTGTGGATTCTCGACGAGCCCTTCGACGCACTGGACACCGACGGCATGGCGCGGGTGAACGGTCTGCTCGCCGAGCATGTCGCCCGGGGAGGCAGCGTGCTGCTGACCAGTCACCTCAACCTGGACACCGCCGTCCTGCATCCGGTCGAAGTCGATCTCGACCGGCATGCCTAGGGCCCACGCGCCTCGCCGATGACCGACCTGTTTGCTGCCGTGTACGTGCGCGACATTCGCCTGGCCATGAGACGCCGCATCGAGGCGTTGCTGCCGATCGCCTTCTTCGTGGCGGCTGCCAGCCTCATTCCGCTGGGCGTCGGACCCGAGCCCAAGATGCTGCGCCTGATCGCCCCGGGCATCGTGTGGGTCTGCGCGCTCCTGGCTGCCATGCTGTCCGTCACGCAGCTCTACGCGGGCGACTACGCCGACGGCTCGCTCGAGCAGATGTTGATGACCGGGCAGAGTCCGGTCGTCGTCGCGGTGGCCAAGGCGGCCGCCCACTGGACGCTCACGGGCTTGCCGCTGGTCGCCTCGGCCCCCCTGTTCGGGCTGCTGTTCGACATGCATGGCGAGGCCCTGGGCGTGCTGGTGCTGACGCTGCTGCTGGGCACCCCCGTGCTGAGCCTGCTCGGATCGGTGGGCGCCGCGCTCACGCTGGGGCTGCGCAGTGCCGGCGTCCTGATCATCGTGCTGGTGCTGCCGCTGTCGATTCCGGCACTGATCTTCGGCACCGGGGCCGTCTCGGCGGTCGAGGGCGGCCTGTCGCCGTCCGGGCACTACTCGATCCTCGGCGCCCTTCTGATCTTCACCGCGCTGACTGCGCCGCCGGCGACCGCGGCGGCGCTGCGCATTTCCATGGAGTAGGACGACACGATGGCTGGCCGCATCCACTGGTTCACCTTCGCCGCGCCTTCGCGCTTCTACTGGCTGTCCGGCGCCGCGGTGCCCTGGCTATGGGCCGTCACGCTCGCGCTCACTGCTGCCGGCCTCTACGTGGGCTTCTTCGTGGCGCCCACCGATGCCCAGCAGGGCGAGTCCTACCGGATCATCTTCATTCACGTGCCGGCAGCCTGGATGTCGATGATCATCTACCTGGCGATGGCCTTCTGGGCCGCCGTGGGCTGGATCCTCAACGCGCGCATGGCGTCGATGCTCTCGCGCGCCCTGGCGCCCACCGGGGCGATGTTCACCTTCATCGCCCTGTGGACGGGCGCTTTCTGGGGCAAGCCGGCATGGGGCACCTGGTGGGTCTGGGATGCCCGCTTGACTTCCGAGCTGATCCTGCTGTTCCTGTACTTCGGGTTCATCGCCCTGGTCGAGGCGATCGACGACCCGCGCCGGGGCGACAAGGCCGGTGCGCTCCTCGCCATCGTCGGTGCAGTGAACGTTCCGGTGATTTACTTCTCTGTACGTTGGTGGAACACCCTGCACCAGGGCGCGACGATCAGCATGACCGCCGCGCCCAAGATGGCGAGCACGATGCTCACCGCGATGCTCCTGTTGACATTCGCGTTCTGGGCTTACGCCTTCGCCGTCGTCTTCACCCGGGCGCGCGCCATCGTGCTCGAGCGGGAGGCACATGCCGATTGGGTGCAGGCGCTGGTGACCACCGCCAAGGAGCAATGAGACAGATGAACTGGCACAGTGCCTCCGAATTCTTTGCCATGGGCGGATACGGCCTGTACGTCTGGGGGGCGTACGCGGTGACCGCACTCTTCATGGTGGCCGAGCCATGGCTGACGGCCCGCCGCCGCCGCCATGCCTGGACCATCGCCGCCGAAGCCGCACAAGGGGAAATCCATTCATGAAACCGCGTCAGAAACGCATCACCATCATCGTGGGCATCGTGGCCGCCGTCGGGGTCGCCACGGCATTGGTCCTGAACGCCTTTCGCAGCAACCTGGTGTTCTTCTATTCGCCGTCGCAGGTCGCCGCCAAGGAGGCTCCCGTGGGACGCACCTTCCGGCTCGGCGGCCTGGTCGAGGCCGGAAGCCTCAAACGGGACGGCGTGAACGTGAACTTCGTCGTCACCGACACGGTCCATGAGATTCCCGTGCGCTACGAAGGCATCCTTCCCGACCTCTTCAAGGAAGGCAAGGGCGTGGTGGCCCAGGGCGAGGTCGGCGGGGACGGCATCTTCGTCGCCCGCGAGGTGCTGGCCAAGCACGACGAGAATTACATGCCGCCCGAGGCGGCCGAAGCGCTCAAGCGAGCCCATGAGGGCGGCACGATGAAGGAGGCCTCCAAATGATTCCCGAACTCGGCCAGATTGCGCTGTGGCTGGCGCTGGGCGTGGCGCTCATCCAGGGCACCGTCCCGCTGGTGGGGGCCGCCCGTGGCCGCGCCGACTGGATGGCGCTCGCCCGGCCCGCCGCGCAGACGCATTTCCTGCTGGTGGCCCTGGCATTTGCCTGCCTGACCGCCTCCTTCGTGCGCAACGACTTCTCCGTGCTGTACGTCGCCACCAACTCCAACAGCGCGCTGCCTCTGCCCTACCGCGTCGCCGGCGTGTGGGGTGGCCATGAGGGCTCGCTGCTGCTGTGGCTGATGATGCTCAGCGTGTGGATGCTGGCCGTCACCTGGTTCAGCCGCCACCTGCCGCAACCGGTCGTCTCGCGCATCCTGGCCGTCATGGGCTTCATCAGCGTGGGCTTCCTGCTGTTCATGCTGATGACTTCCAACCCGTTCGATCGGCTGTTCCCGGTTCCGCCCGACGGCAACGACCTGAATCCGCTGCTTCAGGACCCCGGCATGGTCGCGCACCCGCCAATGCTCTACATGGGCTATGTCGGGTTCTCGGTGGCCTTCGCATTCGCGCTGGCCGCACTGATCGGCGGCCACCTCGACGCGACCTGGGCGCGCTGGACGCGCCCCTGGACGACGGCCGCCTGGACCTTCCTCACCATCGGCATCATGCTCGGCAGCATCTGGGCCTACTACGTGCTCGGCTGGGGCGGCTGGTGGTTCTGGGATCCGGTCGAGAACGCGAGCTTCATGCCGTGGCTGGCCGGGACCGCGCTCATCCATTCGCTGGCCGTCACCGAGAAACGCGGCGCGTTCAAGTCGTGGACGGTGCTGCTGGCCATCATGGCCTTCTCGCTGTCGCTGCTGGGAACGTTCCTGGTGCGCTCCGGCGTGCTGTCCTCGGTGCATGCGTTCGCGACCGATCCGCGCCGGGGCCTGTTCATCCTGGTCTTCCTCGCCATCGTCGTGGGCGGCTCGCTGATGCTCTACGCGTGGCGGGCACCGAAGGTGGGTCTGGGCGCGCGCTTCGGCCTCGTGTCGCGCGAGTCGATGCTGCTGGCCAACAACGTGCTGCTGGTGGTCGCGACGCTGTCGGTGCTGCTCGGCACGCTGTACCCGCTCGCGCTCGACGCACTCGGCCTGGGCAAGATCTCCGTGGGGCCGCCCTACTTCGACACGGTGTTCGTGCCGCTGATGGTGGCAGCCGTCTTCATGCTCGGCATCGGCCCGATGTCGCGCTGGAAACAGGCGGAGATTCCCGACTTGGCGCGGCGCCTGCGCTGGGCCGCCGTCGTGGCCGTCGTCGCCGCGGTCGCGACCGCGCTGCTGGCAGGGCGCATCACCTTCGGCTCCACACTGGGCTTCCTGATGACCTTCTGGATCGTGGCCTCGGTGGCGACCGACCTCTGGGAGCGGATCCGCCCCACCCCCGGCATGGCCACCAGCATGATCGGCCGACTTCGCCTGCTGCCGCGCTCGATGGTGGGCATGATGCTCGCGCACCTGGGCGTGGCCGCGTTCGCGCTGGGCGTGAGCATGGTCAAGACCTATGAGGTGGAGCGCGACGTGAAGATGAACGTAGGCGACACCACCGAAGTGGGCGGCTACAGCTTCCGCTTCGGCGGCGTGCAGGACGCGCGGGGTCCCAACTACGAAGCGGTGCAAGGCACGGTCGAAGTCACGCGAGGCGGCGAGCATGTCGTCACGCTCAAGCCCGAGAAACGTGTGTATCGCGTGCAGCGCACTCCGATGACCGAAGCGGCCATCAGCCCGGGCCCCACGCGCGACCTGTACGTGTCGCTGGGCGAGCCGGTGGAGAACGGCGCATGGATCGTGCGCGTGTACGTCAAGCCCTTTGTCGACTGGATCTGGGGAGGCTGCATGCTGATGGCCTTTGGCGGCGCCCTTTGCGTGAGCGATCGACGCTATCGCGCCAAGCAGCGCCAGGAACACGGGACGAATTCGTTCGAGTTGGGCACGCAGGCATGAAGAGTCTTCGCTTCATCATTCCGCTGGCCATCTTCGGAATGCTGGTGTTCTTCCTGTGGCGTGGCCTTTCCCTCGATCCACGAGAGGTTCCGTCGCCGCTGATCGACAAGCCGGCACCGAAATTCACCCTGAGCCGCCTCGACGACGCGAACAAGACCCTCAGCCGCGACGACATGCTCGGCAAGGTCTGGATGCTCAACGTGTGGGCGTCGTGGTGCGTGGCCTGCCGCGAGGAGCATCCGGTGCTGGTGGAGTTCTCGCGCAAGAAGTCGGTGCCGATCATCGGCCTGAACTACAAGGACACCCGCACCGACGGCATGGGCTGGCTGGACCACTTCGGCAATCCGTACGACGCATCCGTGTTCGACCACAACGGTCGTGTCGGGATCGACTTCGGCGTGTACGGCGTGCCGGAAACCTTCGTCATCGACAAGCGCGGGGTGATTCGCTACAAGCAGATCGGGCCGATCACGCCCGAGGCGCTGCGAAAGCACATCGTGCCCCTGCTGGAGAAGCTGAATGCGTAAGTTCGCCGCGGCGCTGCTGATGGCCTGCCTCGCGTTCGGCGCCGTCGCGAAGGAGGCAGCGCCGGCGGCCGAAGACCCCGTCATCGAGGCGCGCATGCTGCGCATCACTGATGAATTGCGCTGCCTGGTGTGCCAGAACCAGACGATTGCAGAGTCGCATGCCGACCTGGCGGGCGACTTGCGCGAGGAGGTTCGCGAGATGCTTCGCAAGGGGGCAACCGACGAACAGGTCGTCAAGTACATGACCGACCGCTACGGCGATTTCGTCTTGTACCGCCCGCCCCTCAAGCCCACGACCTGGGCGCTGTGGTTCGGTCCGGCCGTGCTGCTGCTGGTCGGATTCGCGGTGCTGGCACTCGTGCTGCGGCGACGCTCGAAGCTCTCGGACGACCAGTTCGAGCCCGACGAGCCCGAGGTCGCTGACGAGGGTTCCACGCCATGACCCTTTTCCTTGCGGTGGCCGCCGTCGTGGCCCTGCTGGCGGTGGTGGTGCTGATGCGCCCGCTGTGGCGGCGCGCCGCCATTCCCGAGGCCGCCGCCCAGCGTCCGTCATTGGGGCTGGCAGCGACGCTCGGCGCCTTCGTGCTCGCCGTGGCCGCGGTGGGCTATGCGACGTTCGGCTCGCCCGAAAAGCTCGATCTCGGGCCGCAGTCGTCCGCTCACGAGGGAACGCCGCAGGACGTCGTGGCCCTGGTCGACAAGCTCGCCCGCCGCATGGAAGCCAAGCCCGACGACCCCAAGGGCTGGCTGCTCCTTGGCCGCTCCTATCTGGCCATGGGCCGCAACGCCGACGCGGCCAAGGCCTTTGGCCGCGCGACTGCCCTGGTGCCTGGCGACGCGGATGCGCTCGCCGACCAGGCGTATGCCGTCGCGATGACGCAGGACCGCAACCTCGAAGGCGAGCCTCGCCGCCTCATCGAGAAGGCCTTGCAGGCCGACCCGAAGAACCCCAAGGCGCTCACCCTCGCCGGCTCGGCGGCCTTCGCCCGGCAGGACTACAAGACGGCCGTCGAACGCTGGCAGGCGCTCGTCGACAGCCAGCCCGCCGACAGCCCGTTCGTGCAGGAGGTCCAGGGCGGCATTGCCCAGGCGCGCGAGCGCGCTGGAATGCCGCCGGCGGCCGCGGCCGCGGGCGCGAGTGCGCCGGCCGTTGCCGGGGCGGTCGCGAGCACCGGCGACGGAACGTCGAACAGCGGCCCGGTGGCGGGCGGCCAGGCGAAAGTCAGCGGCATGGTCCGCCTGGCCGATTCGATGAAAGCCAAGGTATCGCCAGAGGATACGGTCTTCGTGTTCGCCCGCGCGGAACAGGGCCCGCGCATGCCGCTGGCGATCGTGCGACGGCAGGTCAAGGACCTTCCCGTCCGGTTCACGCTCGACGACGCCATGGCGATGTCGCCGCAGACGAAGCTGTCCGCGTTTGCACGGGTGGCCGTGAGCGCGAGGATCTCGAAGTCGGGCAATGCCGTTGCCCAACCGGGTGATCTCGAGGCCAAGGTCGCGAATGTCGCGGTCGGTGCCGACGGCGTGATCCTCGTGATCGATCACGAGGTGAGCCGGTAGCGCGCTACGGGGCCGAGTCAACCGGGAGCTCGCGCCTCAGCTGAACTTGTCGGGTTCCGCGTCCGGCACGTTGTGCAGTTCGGCCAGCCACACCGTGGCCGACGCATCGCTTGGCGCGCGCCAGTCGCCTCGGGGTGACAACGACCCGCCCGAGCCGACCTTGGGCGAATTCGGCACGCAGCTGCGCTTGAACTGGCTGATGGCGAAGAAGCGGTGCAGGAAGATCGCGAGGACGCGCTTGACCTCCGCCAGATCGTAGGCGTGCCGCTCGACGTCCGGGCCGTCGGGCCAGCGGCCGGTGGAAGGGTCGTGCCACGCATGCCAGGCGAGGAACGCGACTTTCGATGGGGAGAAGCCGAAGCGCAGCACGTGGTAGAGGTTGAAGTCCTGCAGCTCGTAGGGGCCGATGATCGCCTCGGTGCTTTGGGCAGGCTGTTCGCCTTGCATGCCGGGGACGAGCTCCGGGCTGATCTCGGTGGCGACGATGTCTTCGAGGACGCGGCTGCCATCCTTGCCGACCTGTCCGGTCTGCGCCACCCATCTCACGAGATGCTTGATGAGCGTCTTGGGCACGCTGGCATTCACGTTGTAGTGCGACATGTGGTCGCCCACGCCGTAGGTGCTCCAGCCGAGCGCAAGTTCGCTGAGGTCGCCGGTGCCCACCACGATGCCGTGGTGGAAGTTCGCCAGCCGGAACAGATGGCTGGTGCGTTCTCCGGCCTGGACGTTCTCGAATGTCACGTCGTGCACGGGCTGGCCGTCTGCATAGGGATGGCCGAGGTCCTTGAGCATCTGGTCGCAGCTGGGACGAATGTCGATCTGCCTGGGGGTACAGCCCACGGCCTTCATCAGTCGCAAGGCCTGATCGAGCGTGCGGCCGCTGGTGGCGTAGCCTGGCATCGTGATGCCGAAGATGTTCGTGCGCGGCAGGCCGAGCAGGTCCATGGCCTTGGCGCACACCAGCAATGCATGCGTCGAATCGAGTCCGCCGGACACACCGATCACGAGCGTCTTGATGCCGGTGGCCGACAGGCGCTGGACCAGCGCCTGCACCTGGATGTGGTAGACCTCTTCGCAGCGCTCGTCCTTGCGCGCGGGGTCGGCCGGCACGTAGGGAAAGCGCGGCACGGCGCGCTGCAGCAACAACGTGTGGCGCTCGGGCAGGCCCAGCGTGAAGCGCACATGCCGGAACGTGGCCAGCCGCTCCCGATGGGCGGCGGCCGAATCGCCGAAACTGGTCTGGCGCATGCGTTCGTGCTGCAGCCGTTCCAGGTCGATGTCGGCGGCGATCAGATGCGAATCGTTTCCGAATCGACCGGATTCGGCCAGCAGGTCGCCGTTCTCGTAGATGAGGGCCTGCCCGTCCCAGGCCAGGTCGGTGGTCGACTCGCCCAGCCCTGCCGAGGTGTACAGGTAGGCCGCCAGGCAGCGCGCCGACTGGATGTCGACCAGCCGGCGTCGATAGTCGGCCTTGCCGACCGTGACATTCGACGCGGACAGATTGCACAGCACGGTCGCTCCGGCCATGGCCGCATACGACGACGGCGGGATCGGCACCCACACGTCCTCGCAGATCTCGGCATGGAAGCGCAGCAGCGGCAGGTCCGCGGCCTCGAACAGCAGATCGTTGCCGAACGGCACCGGCTCGCCTCGCCAGTCCAGCGTGTCCTGCGTCGCATTGACCGCCGGGTTGAACTGGCGTGATTCGTAGAACTCGGCGTAGTTGGGCAGGTAGGTCTTTGGCACCACGCCGAGCAGTCGACCGCCATGCACGACCGCGGCGCAATTGAAAAGCCGTTGCTGCACGCGCAGCGGCAACCCGACGACGGCCGCAACGGGCAGCGATGCGGACGCGGCGATCACCGCGTCGAGCGCCTGCTCGCAGGCATCGAGCAGCGCCTTCTGATGGAACAGGTCTTCGCAGGTATAGGCCGACAGGCCCAGTTCCGGGAACAGCACGAGCGCCGCGCCCCGCTCGGCCGCCTCGGCCATCATGCGCGTCGTCTCGGTCGCGTTGTAGGCGGGGTCGGCCACGCGGTTCGCGGGCACCGCGACCGCGACGCGGGCGAATCCGTGGTGGTAGAGGTTGAAGAAGCGCGAGGGGTCGGTCATGGCACGCATTGTGATGCGGGGCCAGCCGAGTATCTCGCGCCTGGACGCACAGCCGCTGGCGCGGGTGTGTCCGCGAGGGCCTGGAACGCCGGGAGGCTTCGCGCCGATGCCCGGCGGGGCCCTAGATGATCGAGGGGGCGAGGCCCGCCACCGCGACGGCGCAGGCAAACAGGACGAACAGGACCCAGTTGGGAAGATAGCCGTGGGGAGCTGTGCGGTGCCGGTGACGACGTTTGTCAATCATGTGGTTTTCCGTGTCGTTGAAGCGTGGCGCCGTATGGGATGGCGCCGTTGCACGATGAATCAAGCGAAGTTCGTGCCAGCAGGCGGCCGACGATGCGCTCAACGGGAATACGGGTTGCTCGCCGTTCGGACCGACGCGCCCGTGGGGCCTCGTGGAGACATGCCGTGACCCTCCCCTCGATCGATCTGGACGCCCGCGAGCTGTGCGCCTTCCATGACCGCGCGCTGCGCGAGCGCGAGGCGTCGAAAGGCGACGCGACCGGTCGTCTCGACGAGGGCCTGTGGCGCTGGATTGCACGCAATCATCTGTGCAACACCTTGCTATGGGACCAGGAGAATCGCGCCCGTCGCCGTGACCTGCCCGACAGTGAGATCGTGCGCTGCAACCGCGCGATCGACCGCTGCAACCAGGCGCGCAACGACGCCGTCGAATCCATCGACGTGTGCCTGATGGCTGTGCTGAGGCAGTCGCAGGCGGGGCTGCACGGTCGGCTGCACAGCGAGACGCCCGGGGCGATGATCGACCGGCTGTCGGTCCTCAGCCTGAAGATCCATCACATGCGCGCTCAGTGCGAGCGGGAAGAGGCCGGCGAGGACCATATGCGCGCATGCACCGCCAAGCTCGAACGCCTGGTCGCGCAGCGCAGCGACCTGCGCGATTGCCTGGACGCGTTGCTGGCTGACCTCGTCGCCGGACGCGCGTGCTTCCGTCTGTACCGGCAGTTCAAGATGCACAACGACCCGGCTCTCAACCCGTGGCTGTACGGCACGCCAGGGATGACCAAGGCTGCCCGGCGCGCACCAGGCATCCCGGGGTAGGCTGACCATTGACTGCCACGCCGTGCGGACATTCCCGTCGCGCACGCCCACGTCTGCGCTCGTCATCCAAGGCACGGCGAAAGGATGCGGCCACGCAATTTCTTCCGCACGGATTCCAGTGGCCGCGCAGCGCGCGATACAGGGACCGTGTCCGCGCCGCGAGCGCTGCGCGGCAGGGAACGACGCTTGCCTGAAGCGAGACCATGCGACATCAGGAGTACACCATGCCAAGACCCGTCGATGCCCTGAGCCTGCTGCGTCGTGACCACAAGAATGTGCTGTCGCTGCTGCATCGCTTCGAGAAGACCGACCAGGCGAGCGAGCAGCGCGACCTTTGTGAGCAGATCGTGAGCGAGTTGCGCACGCACACCGAGATCGAGGAGCGCGTGTTCTACCCGTATTTGCGCGAAGCGACTGCGCGCGAGGACCTGTTCCAGGAAGCGAGCATCGAGCATCAGACCGCCAAGGACCTGCTGAACAGGCTTCCGAAGGAGGAGGCGGGCACGCCGCGCATGAAGGCGATGATGAAGGTGCTCGGCGAATACGTGGCACACCACGTGCAGGAAGAGGAGAACGAGATCTTCCCGCAAGTCGAACGCACAGGCGTGGACATGAAGGCGCTGGGACAGGCGCTCCAGGAATGCCGCGAGGGCCACGATCCCACGCGGGGGAAAGCGGCCGGATCCGCGTCGTCACGCGACAGGCGCACAAGCCAGGACGCGCGACAGTCGCGGAATGACCATCACATCCGGGAAGGGGAGGAAGGGCTGTCCGACAGCACCCGCCGCGCCAAGTGGATCGACATGCCCGACGATCACGCCGACCACGACGGCCAGACGCTGGCCACGCGCAGCATCGGCGTCATCCGTGCGTGGGCGAACGCGCGCGGTGCCGAGCCCGCCACCATCGAGGGAGCCGACCCCCAGCGTCCGCGCGTGCTGCGGCTGGACTTCCCGGGCTATGACGAGGGCCTGCAGCATATCGAGTGGGAGTCGTGGCAGCGCGTGTTCGAGGAACGCGAGCTGGTGTTCCTGTTCCAGGAGAACCTCAAGTCAGGCCGCCAGAGCAACTTCTTTCGTCTGGACAGCCCGGCGCGTGAAGATGCCTGACGAGCGGCCGGACCGGGTGCTGGCAACCCGCGCCAACTGATCTTGCAGCCCGATACGTTTGCCTTAAGACATCGATAAGGCATCCTCGGTACCTTCGTTCATCGTCCACGCCCGCGGCGGGGGCCGCCCATCGATTTGCGTTGGATCAAGGATTGGCCGGGGCGGACGTGCCGGCCAGCGCTACGATCACCCCCCCACCGTGTCCGGCGCGCCCCCTGGTGTCGCAGGGCAGCGGCCTGCCAGCCACCGCACACTCGTCGATGTCCGATAACCTGCAAAACCTCCGGCAGCAACTGCTGCAACTCAAGTCATTGCACGCGCAAGGCGTGCTCGACGCGGCCGCCTACGAGCAAAGCCGTGCACCGCTCGAGCGCCGCCTCGTCGATCTCGTGCTCGCATCGCCAGGCGCCGCGGCGGCGCCTCCGGGCAAGGCCCCTGCCGCCCCCGGGGCAACGAACGCTGCCTCCCGGGCACGCCCTTCCAGCAGGCTGCTGGCCGCCCTCGGGATTTTCGTGGTCGCCGTCGCGGGGCTCGGCTACTGGCTGACCGGCTCACCCGACAAGGTCACGGCGGGTGCCGCGGCGGGCACTCCCGAGGCCGCAGGCAGCGCCCCGCACGCGATCACCTTCGATCAGATCGCCGCGATGACCGACCAACTCCGGGATCGGCTCAAGGACCATCCCGACGATGCCGACGGCTGGTCGATGCTCGCGCGTTCGCTCAGCGTGCTCGGCCGCAACGACGAGGCCGTGCCGGCCTACGAGAAGGCCGCCGCCCTGCGCCCCGACGACGCCGCGCTGCTCGCCGACTACGCCGACGCGCTGGCCGTCACGAAAAAGGGCGACCTGAGCGGCGAACCCATCAAGCTGATCGAACGCGCGCTCAAGAACGACGGCAACAACGTCAAGGCCCTGGCCCTGGCGGGCACGGAAGCCTTCAATCGCAAGGACTACAAGAGCGCCCTCAAGTACTGGGAGAAGGCCGTGAAGATCGGCCCTGCCGACGATCCACAGGTGCAGCAGGTCGAAGGGGGCATCGTCGAGGCGCGTCAGCTCGCGGGGCTCCCGCCTGCGAAGGGTGAAGCGGACAAGGCCGTCTTGCCGGGAAGCGCCGACAAGGCCGTGGCCGGTGGCGGCGGCGGCAGCGTGTCAGGCACGGTCACGCTCGATCCATCGCTCGCGTCGCGCGCGTCGCCGGACGACACGGTGTTCATCTATGCCCGTCCCGCCGAAGGACCGCACATGCCGCTGGCCGTCCTGCGCAAGCAGGTCAAGGACCTGCCCGTCACGTTCACGCTCGACGATTCGATGGCCATGTCGCCTGCCGCGAAGCTCTCCGGCGCGGGCCGGATCGTCGTGGGAGCGCGCATCAGCAAGAGCGGCAATGCAGTGCCAACGCCTGGCGACCTCGACGGCCAGAGCGCTCCGGTGGAAGTGGGCGCGAAGGGCCTGAACATACGCATCGCGGAGGTCGTCAAGCCGTAGCCGGCGTCGCTCGCGAGGCCATGACATGAACTATCTGTACATCTATGCAGCGGCACTGCTGCTCATCCTGGCCTTGTACATGCGAAGGCGCAGGCGCCTGCTGCGCGAGCACGAAGCCGAGCTGAAGCGCTCGCTCGAGGAAGGGCTGGGCGAGCCTGCGTCGCTGCACCCGGTGATCGTGCCTGGACAGTGCATCGGCTCGGGTTCGTGCGTGGCCGCGTGCCCCGAAGAGGCCCTGGGGATCGTCGGCGGGAAGGCGGTGCTCGTCAATGGCTCGGCCTGCATCGGACACGGCGCGTGCATGTCGGCCTGTCCGGTCGAGGCCATCAAGCTGGTCTTCGGGACCGAGCGGCGAGGCGTCGACATCCCGATGGTCACCCCTGACTTCGAGACCAACGTGCCGGGCATCTTCATCGCCGGCGAACTCGGCGGCATGGGCCTCATCCGAAAGGCGGCCGAGCAAGGGCGCCAGGCGGTGGAGGCCATTCGCAAGCGCGCGAACGGCCAGTGCGACCTCGATGTGCTCATCGTGGGCTGCGGACCGGCGGGGCTGTCTGCCGGCCTGTCGGCCATCCAGCACAAGCTGCGCTACCGCATCATCGAACAGGAGGAGTCTCTGGGCGGCAGCGTCTTCCACTACCCGCGCAACAAGATCGCGATGACCGCGCCGGTGAAGCTCGCGATCGTGGGCAAGGTGAAGTTCGGCGAGGTCAGCAAGGAGACGCTGCTGGAATTCTGGAACGGCGTGGTCAGCAAGACCGGCCTGCAGATCTCGTACCGCGAACGGCTCGAAGGCATCGAGCGCCGCGGCGACGGGTTCGTGCTGCAGACCAATCTCGGGCAGTACTCCACACGTGCCGTGCTGCTCGCGATGGGCCGGCGAGGCACGCCGCGAAAGCTCGACGTGCCCGGCGAGGAGACCTCGAAGGTGGTCTATCGGCTCGTGGACGCGGCCCAGTATGCGAAGCAGGCGGTGCTGGTCGTCGGGGGTGGAGACAGCGCCCTGGAAGCCGCGCTGGCGGTGGCCGAGCAGGACGGCACCGATGTGATCCTCTCGTACCGAAGCGCCGCGTTCTCCCGCGTCAAGGGCAAGAACCGCGACGGCATCGACAGCGCGCGCGAGTCCGGCCGCGTGCGCGTGCTGCTCAACTCGAAGGTGTCGGCGATCGAACCCCATGCCGTGCACATCGAGCACGACGGCGAGTCGCACGAATACCGCAACGACGCGGTGATTGTCTGCGCGGGCGGCCAGCTGCCGACGCCGCTGCTTCAGCGCATGGGGATTCTCTTCGACACGAAGTTCGGCTCAGCATGAAAACCGACTTCAAGCCACGACATCCTCGTTGGCCAGCACGTAGCCCAGCCCGCGCACGGTGACGATCAGCCGGTTGCTGAACTTGCGTCGCAGGTGGTGCACATGCACCTCCACCGCGTTGCTGCCGACCTCCTCGTCGAAGCCGTAGAGCGCCTCCTCGAGCTGGCTGCGCGAGAGCACCTGGTTCTTGTGCCGCACGAAGGTCTCCAGCAACCCGTATTGCTTGCGCGTGAGCGACACGGGCCGTTCATGCCAGGTCGCCGTGTGCCGCGACGGGAAGAGGCGCAACGGCCCGTGCACCAGCTCGGCCGGCCGGGCCCGGGCTGCGCCATCAGGATGAGCACGACGCGCGAAAGCCCGCAGCCGCGCCAGCAGTTCGTCCAGGTCGAAGGGCTTGACGAGGTAGTCGTCCGCGCCCATGTCGAACAGCTTGATGCGGTCCATCAGACCGCCACGCGCGGTGGCAACGATGATCGCGACGGTGGGGTCGCGCGCCCGGATTGCCTTGACCAGGCTTTCGCCGGCGATGTCGGGCAGGCCGAGGTCGACCACGATCGCGTCGTGCCGGAACCCGACCGCGGACGCGTTCACGTCGCGTCCCCTGCGGTTCCACTCGACGGCATGGCCGGCGCGGGCGAGCGCCTTGTACAGGGCCGACCCGAACAATTCATCATCCTCCACGACAAGCACGCGCATGGGCGCCTCGGACTCCTGCGGCCTCTGCGACCGCCTCTGCTTTTGCCAATGTGTACAACAAATTCCCATGCACTGCCCGAGGGCTTGCATGGGGTGGGAATGACCTACCGCACGCCCGCGGCGGTGCGTGTTCTCCCTGCGGTGGGGCGGCCTCGCGGTGCGCCTGAGGGCGTGGCTGCAAGCCACCTGAGCAGGACGAGGCAACGATGCCGTCGGCGTAGCCGCATCGCAGCGCCTCGCACTGTCGTAGCATCCGTGCGGGTATTTCCCCTCGTGGCCGCGCGCGCACGCCACTAGCCTTGGGCTCTGCTGCCGACATGCCGTGCGCATTGCGCCGCTCGAGGGCGGGCGGTGCGGCCGCCGCAGGCGCGATGCTTGCAAGGCATCGACCTCGTTTGTCGGCGCTTCGGGATCCGAATTTCCTCCAAAAGAAAGGACCTCAGGATGAAGACTCTTCGCATACGAGCCCTGCAGTTGTCGGCCGCCGCCGCCTTCGGACTGCTCATCGCATTGCCCGCCCACGCGGGCAAGACACTCGACCAGATCAAGCAGCGTGGGCAGGTGATCTGCGGCGTGAATGTCGGGCTGGCCGGCTTTTCGCAGGCCGACAGCACCGGCAACTGGTCGGGACTGGACGTCGATGTGTGCCGCGCGATCGCCGCGGCCGTGCTCGGCGACGGCAACAAGGTCAAGTGGGTTCCGCTGACCGCGCAGCAACGCTTCACGGCGCTGCAATCAGGCGAGATCGACATCCTCTCGCGCAACACGACCTGGACCCTCACACGTGACGCATCGCTGGGTCTCGAGTTCACGGGCGTGGACTACTACGACGGCCAGGGCTTCATGGTGCCCACCAAGTACAAGGTGAAGAGCGCCAAGCAGCTCAAGGGCGCCACGGTGTGCGTGCAGTCGGGTACCACCACCGAGAAGAACCTCACCGACTTCTCGCGCGCAAACAACCTCAACCTCAAGCCCGTGGTGTTCGAACAGCTCGAGGCGTCCACCGCAGCCTACTTCTCGGGCCGCTGCGTGGCCTACACCACCGACGCCTCGGGGCTGGCATCGATCCGCGCGAAGGAAGCCAAGAACCCGAAGGACCACCTCATCCTGCCGGAGCTGGTCTCCAAGGAACCGCTGGGCCCGTCGGTGCGCCGCGGCGACGATGAATGGTTCGCGATCGCCAAGTGGGTCCTGTTCGGTCTGGTCGAGGCCGAGGACTACGGCATCACCCAGGCCAACGTGGACAAGATGGCCGCGGAGAGCAAGGACCCGGCGGTGCAGCGCATCCTGGGCACCTCCGACGACACCGGCAAGCTCCTGGGCCTGGACAAGGACTGGATGCACCGCGCGATCAAGTCGGTGGGCAACTACGGAGAGATGTTCGAGCGCAATGTCGGCTCCAAGTCGGTGCTGGATCTGCCGCGAGGCCTGAACCAGCTGTGGAGCAAGGGCGGCATCATGTATGCGCCGCCCATCCGATGAGCCGCAAGTGACTCTGCGCTGCATGCGCGGCCACCGGGCCGGCGTGCAGCGCGCCTCCAAGGACGCAAGGCATGGCTGATCGCGCCCCACCCGTGCGCCGCAGATGGTCTTGGCGCAGCAAGAGTTTTCGTGGCCTCATCTACCAGGTGTTCGCCGTCGCCATCATCGCCGCGGGCGTGTGGTACCTGGCGCACAACACGCTGGCCAACATGGCCGCGCGAGGCATCCAGAGCGGCTTCGGCTTCCTGCGGCAGCCGGCCGGCTTCGACATCGGCGAGACCCTGATCCCCTACGAGTCGGTCGATCCCTTCTGGAAGGCCTTTGTCGTGGGGGTGCTCAACACGCTGCGCGTGGCGGTCGTGGGCATCGTGTTCGCGACCTTGCTCGGCACGGTGATCGGCGTGGGACGGTTCGCCCGCAATGCGCTTGCGCGCGGCCTTTGCTACGGATACGTCGAGGCCTTTCGCAACATTCCGCTGCTGCTTCAGTTGCTCATGTGGTACATCGTCTTCACCGACGTGCTGCCCGATCCCTTCGATGCAGTCACTCTGGACGACTGGCTGCGGCTGAGCAAGAACGGCCTGTCGCTGGCAGTGCCCGAATGGCACTTGGGACAGTCGCTGGCGCTGCTGGGCCTGGTGGTCGGCATCGCGGCGGCGTGGGCCTATCGGCGCTGGGCGCGCCGGCGCTTCGAGGCCACGGGGCGGTTGCCGCCCACGGTCTGGCCCATGCTCGCACTGATCTTCGGCATCTCGCTTGCTGGGCTGGATCGTCGGCGGCGCCCCCATGGCCTGGAGCGTCCCCAAGCTCGAGGGCTTCCAGCTGGCGGGCGGGCTCACGGCCACGCCGGAATTCATGGCGGTGCTGGCAGGACTCGTGTTCTACACCTCGGCGTTCATCGCCGAGGTGGTGCGCGCAGGCATTGCGTCGGTGGCCCGCGGCCAGTCCGAGGCGGCCGCGAGCCTGGGCCTGCCCCGCGGCCGCACGATGCGGCTGGTGATCCTTCCGCAGGCACTGCGGGTCATCATCCCGCCGCTGACGAGTCAGTACCTCAACCTCACCAAGAATTCATCGCTCGCGGTGGCCATCGGCTACCCCGACGTGGTGTCCATCGCCAACACGTCGCTGAACCAGACCGGCCGCGCGGTGGAGTGCATCGCGATCATCATGGCGGTGTACCTCACCACGTCGCTGAGCACCTCGGTGCTGATGAACTGGTACAACCGCCGCTCGGCGATCAGGGAGCGGTGAATGAGCGATCCGTACAAGCCGATTCCGCCGCGGCCCGCGCCGGTGCGCACCGAAGGCCTCGGGCCGTGGCTGCGCGCGAACCTCTTCGACAACTGGCTGAGCAGCATCGTGACCATCGCGCTCGTGGTGGTCGGCGTGCGAATCTTGTGGGGCGTGGGTGAATGGGCCGCGGTTCATGCGGTGTTCCATCCGAACCTCAAGGCATGTCAGGCCGTGCGCGGAACGGGCGCCTGCTGGGGCGTGATCGCCGAGAAGTACCGGCTGATCCTGTTCGGGCGCTATCCCTACGACGAACAATGGCGCCCGCTGGTGGCCACGGTGCTGCTCCTGGGCCTGCTGGTGCTGAGCTGCATGCGGCGTTTCTGGAAACCCTGGCTCGCTGCGGTGTGGGCAGTCGTCGTGGCGATCTTCTTCGTGCTGATGCTCGGCGGCGTGTTCGGCCTGCAGCCCGTGACGACCGACCTGTGGGGTGGCCTGCCGCTGACCATCATGCTGGCCACCTTCGGCATCGTGATCGCGTATCCGCTGGCCATCGTGGTGGCGCTCGGCCGCCGATCGAACCTGCCGGCGATCCGCTCGCTATGCGTCATCTACGTGGAGCTGATCCGCGGCGTGCCGCTGATCTCGGTGCTGTTCATGGCGTCGTTCATGTTCCCGCTGTTCATGCCGGTGGGCAAGTCGCCGGACGTGCTCGTGCGTGTGCTCGCGGGCATCACGCTCTTCTCCGCGGCGTACCTCGCGGAGGTGGTGCGCGGCGGATTGCAGGCCATCCCCAAGGGGCAGGTGGAAGCGGCGCAGTCGCTGGGCCTCGCCTACTGGCAGACGCAGCGCAAGATCGTGCTGCCGCAGGCGCTGGCGATCGTGGTTCCGGGCATCATGAACAGCTTCATCGCCATCTTCAAGGACACCTCGCTCGTGACCATCGTCTCGCTCTACGAGCTCACGGGCGCATTGGGACTGGCCCTGAACTCCGATGCCAACTGGCGACCCTTCAAGATCGAGGGCTACCTGTTCATCGCGGCGATCTACTTCGTCTTCTGCCTGTCGATGTCGCGCTACAGCCTTTGGATCGAGCACCAACTCGGACGCAGCAGGAACCGCTAAATGGCCGAACACATCATCACCTTCGACAAAGTCAACAAGTGGTACGGCAACAGCTTTCACGTGCTGCGCGACATCGACCTGCAGGTCCGCACCGGCGAGCGCATCGTGATCTGCGGGCCGTCCGGCTCGGGCAAGTCGACGATGATCCGCTGCATCAACGCGCTGGAGGAATACCAGGACGGCCGCATCACCGTGGATGGCATCGCCCTGGGCGACGACATCAAGGCCGTCGAGCAGGTGCGGCGCAACGTGGGCATGGTGTTCCAGCAGTTCAACCTGTTCCCGCACCTGACCGTGCTCGAGAACCTGACGCTCGCGCCGATGTGGGTGGCCAAGGTGCCCAAGGCGGAAGCCGAGGAACGCGCGCTGCAGCAACTGCGCCGCGTGCGCATCGTCGAGCAGGCGGGCAAGTACCCGCTGCAGCTTTCGGGGGGCCAGCAGCAGCGCGTGGCCATCGCCCGGGCACTGTGCCTGACACCGAAGATCATGCTCTTCGACGAACCCACCTCGGCGCTCGACCCGGAGATGATCAAGGAGGTGCTCGACGTGATGGTCGAGCTCGCCGAGCAGGGCATCACCATGCTGTGCGTGACGCACGAGATGGGATTCGCCAAGGCGGTGGCCGACCGCGTGATCTTCATGGACGAGGGTCAGATCGTCGAGCAGAACACGCCGGCCGAGTTCTTCAGCAACCCGCGCACCGACCGCAGCAAGGACTTTCTGTCGAAGATCCTCGGGCACTGAATCGCGTGGCCGGGCTGCACGACGGCGTGGCCTGCGTCACTGGAACGGCGAATAGCGGCCCTGCCCCGACGCCACGCCGGGCGCGAAGCTCGTGCGCCGCCGCTCCTCGATGCGCTCGCCCTGCCATCCGCTGCGCAGCCGTCCCTCGACCAGTTCGTAGCCGAGCAGCGCGAAGACCCGCTGCCCCAGGAAGATCGGCCGCGCGTTGCCGTACCAGTCCACGCACGACGCCTTGCATGCGTCGTCGCGGCCGGGTCGTCCGCGCGGTGCCGTCGAATCGAGGCGTCCGAGCCTGCTCAGCGACAGCTCGCTCTGGCGCAGGTACAGGACCGATGCGGCGTCGGCACCGGCCACAGGAAGTCCCAGCAATCCCTCGTCTCGACCGGTGGACCGGTAGAAGAAGCCGTGCGAGCGCGACTCGCCCTGCCGCGCATCGGGCTGCAAGAAGTCGTCGACGATGCTCGCGTTCGCCCCGGACAGGCGCACGCTGCTGAAGTGCAGGTCCGCTCCGTCGTTGCCGACCAGCAGTGCCCCGGAGCCGAGCGCCTCGATGCGCTCGACCGCATGCGCCGGCGACAGATCGACGGGATCGTCGTCGCTTGCAAAACGAACGGCCCATGCGCCGCCTGCTTCTGCAGTGCCGAGCCGGTGCCGCGCATGCGATTTCGCCCCCGCCCAGAGCAGCCAGTCCCCGACGAACCGGTTGTGCGCGACCCCCGTCACGGTGGGCAAGGTGCGGTAGTGTGCGCGTTGCGCGGCCGCGTGTCCGTCGCCGAAGGCCGCCAGCGGCACGCGCATCAGCGCCATGGCGCCCGCCATGTGTTCGCTGCCCCACATCCCTTCGCCGCGACCGTGCTCGCGGATCAGCACATTCAGGAAACCCTCACCGTCCTCGAGGAAGGACATCTGGTCGATGGGGACGCCGGCGGCCTTCAGCGACGACGGCGCGGACCCGTCAAGCGGAATGCGAAAGACGGCCGACATCGCGTCGGATGCCGAACGGACGCTCGACGCGGTCCACACGTAGACCGAGCCCGCAGAGACATAGAACACCCGCCCTTGCGGGCCGAGCACGGCCGTCGATTCACAGCGCATGGGCGTGGCCGCGAGGTCGCAGACATTCACCGCGTGAAGCGCCAGCGGTTCAGCGGGATCGAAGTCGTCGTCGACGCGGTAGACCCGCGTGGGTGGCAGGATGCGCTCGAACGGCTGCGCCGCATCGCCGCGCCAGCGGCGCATGGCGGGCAAGGTCTGCCACGGCGGCGGCCCCCACGGGCGCAGCAGCATCGGCGTGTAGAAGATGAGCTTGTGGCCGATCAGCCTGCTTGCATAGTTGCGCGACGAGTAGTAGTCGAAACTGCGCAGGTGATATGTCGCGCGCCAGCCGAGCGAGCCATCGTCTCCGAGATGGAACAGGCCGATCTCGGTGCCCCCGCGAGCGTAGCTGTAGCCCACGACCACGACCGTCGAGCCGTCGACCAGCAATTCGTCGTACCAGGTCCCACCGGGATCGGAGCCGGGTGCATAGGCATCGCTCATGGCGACCGGCTGCAATGCATCGCCGCCGACGCGCACGGTGAACAGACGGCCGCGCCGCAGGATGAGCAGGTGATCGCCTGCCGCCTTGACGATGTCGCCCTCGTCGACGCCGGCCGTCTGCACGTTGGTGATGGACTCCTTGGCCGGTGCCGCATCGGCCTGGCTCTTGGCCATCGCCTGCGGCGCAGCCGCCGACAGCGCCATGCCGCCCAGGTTGCCGCGCGACTGGCCCTGCAGGCGCTCGGCCGCGGATCGCCAGTGCGCGAGTGCGCGCACGAACGCCGCTTCGTCGGCATAGGGTTCCAGCGTCGCGCCGCGCGCGGCGCCGAGCGTGCACAAGGCCGTGACCATGACGGCGGCCGCGCGAAGAATGCAGGATGCGAATCGATCGGGCATGGAGTTCCTCCGGTGGTTCATGCCTCGTTTCACGTGCGACGGGCGTGCAAAGGGTGAAGATTTTTTTTCGTTCGCCTTCACCCCGTCGGGCCGCGAGCGCCGTATCAGTGCTGGATGGGGCACACTCTTTCGCGGCATGAACCAGGCCATCGAACCCACGGACGACGCACTGATGAGCGCCTACGCGGCCGGCGACGCGGCTGCGTTCGAGCGTCTGTACGCGCGTCATCAAGCTGCCCTGTACCGCTTCGTGCGGCGCCTGCTCGGCGTTGCAAATGCCGCGCAGGTCGACGAGGTGTTCCAGGACACGTGGTTGCGGGTCGTGCAGGCGCGGGAGCGCTGGCAGCCGCAGGGCGCCACTTTTCGCACCTGGTTGTTCACCCTGGCGCACCACCGCGCCATCGATCTCCTTCGGCGAAGCGGGCGCGAGGTGCAGTTCGACGGCGACGAGGAGCCGCCCTGGGAACCCGCCGCGCCTGCATGGTCGCATTGGCCCGCACCCGCGGCGGCGACGTCGGACAGCGAGGAAATCGCCTTCTGGCGCCGCGCCGGCGAACGCCTGCTCCACTGCCTGGAGCAATTGCCGCTGTCGCAGCGCAGCGCCTTCCTGCTGCACCACGACGACGGTATTGCGCTGAACGACATGGCAGCTGTGCTCGAGGTGGGTTTCGAGACTGCCAAGACGCGCCTGCGCTACGCGATGAGCAAGCTGCGCACGTGCATGGGCGCGTACCTGGCGCCCCATTGGCCATGAACACCCGCTTCGCCGATGCCGATGCCGATGCCGATTCGAGCAGCTTGCTCGCCGCCATGGCGCGTCATGCGCATGCGGCGCCGTATCGCGATGGCGCTCCGCCCGCGAAGGGAATTCCCGCATGAACGAAGAACCGCGCGATTCGCAGTCGACTTCACCGGCGCGGGATCCCTGGTTGAGCAAGGCTCTGGATCATGCGCCGGATGCTGCACAGGAAGTCCCTCGGGCAGTCAGTGCGGCGATCCTGCTGCAGGCGCGCGCGTCAGTGCGCCAGGCAGGGTCGCGCCGATCAGGCGACACCGTGTGGCGTCGGCGACTGTCCGAACTCAGTGCGTGGATGTCCAGCCCTCGCGTGGCGGCGGGCCTGGCAAGCATCGCGCTGTGCACTGTCGTCACGCTCATGTGGCTGCAGCCCGTCGACGACGTGGGCGGTCCGTCTGACCGGCCCGAGCCATCGACGCCGCAGCCATCGGCGGCGAACGACATCGCCCCTCGCATGGCGGAGAAGTCGATGCAATCCCAGCCGTCAGGCACAGGGCCGCAGGCAGCCGCCACCGATGCACCTGAACCGGCGCCTGCACCCACACCTGCACCTGCCCTTGGACATGCTCCTGCGCCTGCCCTTGGAAATGCGCCTGGACATGCCACTGCGCCTGCTGGCCGTGCGCCTCAAGCCCCTCCTGCAGCGGCGACGCCGACTGAACCCCGCCAGCCCGCGGTCTCAGGGTCGCCAAGCAGCCCCGAAAGCGGCCACGCTCTGCCACCGCCCGCCCCGCCGCAAGACAGCAACGGCAGCACGTCGAGCGAGCGCCGCATGACCCCGCTCGCACGCAGCAATGGCACGATCCTGGACCGCGCCGCTGAAGCGCGCGAAAGCTCGGTGCCTTCAGCATCGAAAGCGCGCACCGAGGCACAGCGGCTGGCGGGTGGACGCGCAGCAGCGCCGCCTGGGCGCGAGGCCTCGGGACTCGCGCCCGATTCCACGGCTGCAGCGCCCACTGCCGAGCCCGCGTCCACGCCATCACCGGCCGATCCCCTGCGCGAGATCCTGGCATCGATTGCCACGTACTCGCAGCCGCATCGCTGGCTCGCCCGGGACGGCAGCGAGGTGCCCGACGCCCTCGCGCGTGCCTGGCTCGATGCGCTCGACCAGGCCACGGCCGGCCGCTGGGTGCCTCGCGCGACGCCATGGCCCGCCGCGCGCCCCATCGCCAGGCTCTATGCAGGCGACGAATTGCAGGCGGCTTTCATCATCGCCGGCGACTCGGTCTTCGTGCGCCGCACGGACGGCCGCGAATGGCAGGCGACGATCGACGCCATGCAGTCTCGGCGGCTGCCTGCATTCGGTGCCCGATAGAACCCAACCCCTCGCCGCTGATGCGTCAGGAAGTGAAGGCGCTGCAGCGCCGATCAGCCGTCAACCTGTCCCGCGCTCAGTGCTTGCCGGCGGCGGAAGCTCGCCATGCTGGTCGATGGCGGGAGCCGGCCGGAATGCGTCATCGTCCCATTCGGTCACATAGGGCACCGCAGGCACCTGGGCCACCTGGCCATGCACTGGCATCGGCAGCGTTCGCAATTGCGGGTGCTCCATGAGGTCGTGCACCGAGTTGATGGCACCGTAGGCCGTCTGCGCCCGTGTCAGGCGCGCCACCGCGTCGGCATATCGAAGTTCGCCGAACACGGCCTGGATCAAGGCCTCCAGTTCTTCGCGATGGGCCGTGCGCGAGCTGTTGTTCGCAAAGCGCGCGTCGACGGCCAGTTCTTCCTCGTGCAGGACATCGCGACAGAAGTTCACCCATTCGCGCTCGTTCTGGATCGACAGCACGAACTCTCGTCCGTCGGCGCAGGTGAACGCGCCGTACGGCGCGATGCTCGGATGCTTGAGACCCACGCGCTGCGGAGCGTTTTCGCCGTAGCGCGTCTGAAGGTACGGGACGGCCATCAATTCGGCTGCCGAATCGAACAGCGACACCTTGATGCCGCTGCCGCGCCCGGTGCGTTCGCGCTGCAGGAGTGCCTGCTGGATGCCGATGAGCGCATTCATGCCTGCCGTGATGTCGCAGATCGACACGCCAATGCGCCCCCACGGGCCGGGGGCACCGCTCACGGCCACCAGGCCGCTCTCGGCCTGAACGAGCAGATCGTAGGCCTTGAGCTGGTGAAGCGGCCCGGATTCGCCATAGCCGGAGATGTCGCAGGTGATGAGCCTCGGGTGCGCCTGGCGCAGTGCATCGCAGCCGAAGCCCAGGCGTATCGCGGCGCCCGGGGCAAGGTTCTGGATGAACACGTCGGCCTCAGCGACCAGGCCATGCAGGCGCGCCCTGTCGACGTCCATGCGCAAGTCCAGCGCCACCGACTCCTTGCCGCGGTTGATCCACACGAAGTACGAGGATTCACCGAAGACCGCATCGTCATACCCGCGAGCGAAGTCACCTTCGGGTCGCTCGACCTTGATCACCCGGGCGCCGGCATCGGCCAGCCGGCTCGTGCAGTAAGGTGCAGCGACCGCCTGCTCGAGAGCGACGACCACGAGACCATCTAGCGGTTTTCCTGACATGGGACGACAGCGATGAAGGAGGCTGACGCCGCGCGGGCGACGATTGCCGATGCGCAAAGTATGTCATCGTCGGCTTGAGCACAATGGCAAAACCAACAAGGCCGGAGCGTCCGATGAGAAACGCAGAAACCGATCCGCACCAGAGCATCCGGGACGCCGTGCGCGCACTGTGCGCGCAGTTCCCCGACGAATACCACCGCGAAGTCGACGCCGCGCGCGCGTACCCCGAGGCGTTCGTCGATGCGCTCACGAGAGCCGGGTGGCTCGCCGCGATGATCCCGCAGGACTATGGCGGCTCGGGTCTCGGCCTGACCGAAGCCTCGATCATCATGGAGGAAATCAATCGCAGCGGCGGCAATTCCGGTGCCTGCCACGGTCAGATGTACAACATGGGCACGCTCTTGCGCCATGGCTCGAGCGAGCAGAAGGACAGGTTCCTGCCGAAGATCGCCAGCGGCGAATGGCGGCTGCAATCCATGGGCGTGACCGAACCCACGACCGGCACCGACACGACCAAGATCAAGACGACTGCCGTGCGACAGGGCGACCGTTACGTCGTCAACGGGCAGAAGGTATGGATTTCTCGCGTGCAGCATTCCGACTGGATGATCCTGCTGGCACGCACGACGCCGCTGGCGCAGGTGAAGAAGAAGTCCGAGGGCATGTCGATCTTCATGGTCGACCTGCGCCAGGCCGAACAAGGCGGCATGACCGTGCGGCCCATTCCCAACATGGTCAACCACGAGACCAACGAGCTCTTCTTCGACAACCTGGAAATCCCCGCGGAAAACCTGATCGGCGAGGAGGGCCAGGGCTTCAGGTACATCCTCGACGGCCTGAACGCAGAGCGCACGCTGATCGCCGCCGAGTGCATCGGAGACGGGTACTGGTTCGTGGACCGGGTGACCAAGTACGCTGGCGAGCGAGTCGTCTTCGGAAGGCCCATCGGCCAGAACCAGGGTGTGCAGTTTCCAATTGCCGAAAGCTACATCGAAGTCGAGGCGGCGAACCTGATGCGCTTTCGCGCCTGCGAGCTGTTCGACAGCGGCCGCCCCTGCGGGGCCGAGGCCAACATGGCCAAGTACCTCGCGGCCAAGGCGTCATGGGAGGCCGCCAATGCGTGCCTGCAATTCCATGGCGGTTTCGGGTTTGCCAGCGAATACGACGTGGAGCGCAAGTTTCGCGAGACTCGCCTGTACCAGGTCGCGCCGATCTCCACCAATCTCGTGCTGAGCTACGTGGCCGAGCACCTGCTCGGATTGCCGCGCTCCTTCTGAGCGGCCCGCCTTGCGGCATGCTCGGGCGGGCCGCCGCATGGCATGGCACCGGCCCGCCGCCCGGCGGGAACGCTCTGGCCACCCCCCGCGGGCGGTTTGCGGACCGGGCTCCCGCGGGCTTGCGGATACGCAACGATGTGGCAATTACCTATGCCGCGGGTACCGCGCGTCAATAGTAACCCGATGCCCACCGCTGCGAGTCTGTTGAAGAATCGCTCGGTTCGAAGCTTCACCAAAAGGAGACATCATGCTGAAGACGCTCATCGCGGCCTCGGTGATGGCCGGCGCGGCATTGCTCGCACACGCCCAGACGCCGATCGTCATCAAGTTCAGCCACGTCGTGGCCGACAAGACACCCAAGGGGCAGGCTGCCCTGAAGTTCAAGGAACTCGCGGAAAAAGCCCTGCCCGGCAAAGTGGAGGTGCAGGTGTTCCCGAACTCGCAGTTGTTCGGCGACGCCAAGGAAATGGAGGCGCTGCTGCTCGGCGACGTGCAGATGATCGCGCCGTCGCTGTCGAAGTTCGACCGCTACACCAAGAAGCTCCAGGTGTTCGACCTGCCTTTCCTGTTCGATGACATGGAAGCGGTCGACCGCTTCCAGCTCAGTTCCACCGGCCAGGAGCTGCTCGACTCCATGAAGAGCAAGGGACTGAAAGGACTGGCCTATTGGCACAACGGCCTGAAGGAACTCTCGACCGATCGCGATACCCTCAAGCGCCCCGAGGACATCAAGGGCCTGAAGTTCCGCATCCAGGCGTCCGACGTTCTCGAAGCGCAGTTCCGCGCGGTGGGCGCGAACCCGCAGAAGATGGCTTTCTCAGAGGTCTACCAGGCCTTGCAGACGGGCGTGGTCGATGGTCAGGAGAACACCTGGTCGAACATCTACTCGCAGAAGTTCTACGAGGTGCAGAAGACGATCGCGGTGACCAACCACGGCGTCATCGACTACATGGTCGTGACCAACGCGAAGTGGTGGGACGGCCTGCCCGCCGACGTGCGCGCAGGACTGTCCAAGGCGATGGCCGAAGCCACCAAGTACGGCAACGACCTGGCCAACCAGATCAACGAGCGTGACCGCAAGCTGATCGCCGAGGCCGGCAAGGCCAAGGTCCAGCCCTTGACCAAGGAAGACATCGCGGCGTGGCGCAAGGCCATGCAGCCGGCCTGGAAAAAGTTCGAGCCCGAGATCGGATCAGACATCATCAAGGCCGCCGAGAAGGCGAACCAGTAATCGGCCACCATGGACTGGTTCGATCGCCTTGAGGAGCGACTTCTCGCATTTTTGCTTGGGTTGATGACGCTCATCACCTTCATGCAGGTGATTGCCCGATACGTCTTCAACTTCAGCTTCGTGTGGGCGCTCGAGCTGGTCACGGTGCTGTTTGCCTGGCTGATCTTCCTGGGCATGTCCTACGGTGTGCGCGTCGGCGCGCACATCGGCGTCGACGCGCTGGTCAAGTCGCTGGGACCGCGCGCCGCGCGCGTGGCCGGCGTGCTTGCGGCCTCGTTGTGCCTGGCCTATGCGGTCATTGTCACGATCGGCGGCTGGTACTACGTGCAGAAGATGTTCATGATCGGCATCGAGATGGAAGACCTGCCGATCCCGCAATGGGTGCCACGGCTGGTGCTGCCGCTCGGCTTCGGACTGCTGGCACTGCGCTTTGTGGGTGTGCTGCTCGACATCCTGCGCGGACGGCACGTGACGTTGCTGGGCGACGAGGCCAAGGACACCATCGAGGCGCTGAAGAAATGACAACCGCCGCCCTGTTCGTGCTGTTGTTCGTCTTCATGCTGATCGGCATGCCGATCGCGGTGTCGCTGGGGCTGGCCTCGGTCCTGACGATCATGGTGTTCGGACACGAATCGCTGGCTACGCTGGCGCTGAAGCTGTTCGAGACCTCGGAGCAGTTCACGCTGCTGGCGATTCCATTCTTCATCTTGTCCGGTGCCTTCATGACCACCGGCGGCGTGGCCAGCCGGATGATCCGCTTCGCGATTGCCTGCATCGGCCATCTGCGCGGCGGGCTCGCGATGGCCTCGGTGATGGCGTGCATGCTGTTCGCAGCCGTTTCCGGATCGTCGCCGGCGACGGTGGTGGCCGTAGGCTCCATCGTCATCACGGGGATGGTCAAGGCCGGCTATTCGCAGAACTTCGCTGCCGGCGTCATCTGCAATGCCGGCACGCTGGGCATTCTCATTCCGCCGTCGATCGTGATGGTGGTCTATGCCGCTGCCACCGAAACGTCGGTGGGCAAGCTTTTCATGGCGGGCGTGATTCCGGGCATCGTGCTCGGGCTGATGCTGATGGTGGCCATCTACGTGCGTGCGCGCATGCTCAATCTTCCGCGCCAGCCTCGGGCGACGCTGCACGAAGTACTCACCGCGGCGCGCGAATCGCTGTGGGGCCTGTTGCTGCTGGTGATCATCCTGGGCGGCATCTACGGCGGCGTGTTCACGCCCACCGAGGCGGCCGCGGTCGCCGCGGTCTACGCGTTCGGCATCGCTGTGTTCGTCTACCGCGACATCGGCTTCAAGGATGTGCCGCGCGTCATCACCGACGCGGCCAAGGTGTCCGTGATGCTGATGTTCATCGTTGCCAATGCGCTGTTGTTCGCGCACGTGCTCACGACCGAGCGGATCCCGCAGGTCATCGCCGAGAACATCGTGGCGATGGGCATGGCGCCCTGGCAATTCCTCATCGTGGTGAATGTCCTGCTGCTGATCGCGGGCAACTTCATGGAGCCCACCGGCATCATCCTGATCCTCGCACCGATCCTTTTCCCGATCGCCACCCAACTGGGCATCGACCCGGTGCACCTGGGCATCATCATGACGGTGAACCTGGAGATCGGGATGGTCACGCCGCCCGTGGGCCTGAATCTCTTCGTCACCGCGGGCATCACCGGCATGTCGGTGATGCAGGTCGTGCGCGCGGCCATGCCGTGGCTGTCGGTGCTTCTCCTGTTCCTCATCATCGCCACGTATGTACCTCAGCTCTCGCTGTGGCTGCCGAACCTGTTGTTCTGAACCGCTCGTACTCGGCGCCTGATCAGGCGCCGAGTTGCCGGTCGACAAATGCTTGCAGCGGCTCCATGCTGAGCGGCGAACGCCGTCGTTCCAAGCCCTCCGACACTTCGCGAACCGTGCCCTCGCCGATCCAGGGCTGAAGCCGGGCTCGCAACTGAGCGCCGGTCGCGCCGAGTTCGCCGTCGAATTCCTCGCCGGCGGCCTCCCCCTTCCCGTGCCTGCCCTGCGTCGCTGCCTTATGCAGCGATTTGATCTGCCCATCAATTCGACGCACCGAGCGATTTATCGCGTCGCTGTGCGTCGCCGTGCCTGCGCGTTCTCCTTGCGGAACTGCACGAAGCGGCGATCCATCCACAAGTTGTAGGCAGGGTGATACGCGGGCGCGGCCGCTCCGCCTTCGGAATGCACTGCACGACCGCGATACAGGCTCAGTTCTTTAAGCAGATCGCGCAACTCAGCGAAGCTCTGGTTTCCGATGCGCGCGGCGCGTTTGAACGTCTCCGCCATGATGGCCCAGCGAGAACCCCCGCGCGTGCTCCTCTTTGGCATGACCACATGCTGGCAGACCCCAGCATAGAAGGCATCAACGGCGGTGCATGCAGCAACGATAGCGAGCATGCCTGCGCGCATCTCAGCTTCGATGGCTCCGGCGAACGCCTCATCATCGGTGGATTGCTTGGCATTCGTCGCGAGGTCTCGCGCGGTGCGGGCTTGCTGCATCAATCCGCAGGCAAGGTCCAGCCAGATCGGCGTCAAGTCCAAGTGCAGGTGCTGGAGTTCGCCCATTTGCAAGCTGCCAAACTCGTCCATGTGGATCTTCAGACCATCCAGGGGCACCGACACCTGAATGCCCTTCGAGATGAAGATGTCAGGATTTCTCGACACAGTGGACGAGACGGACTACTTCCGAGAACGCGAGCCAACGCCTCGCTGGTGCCTTGGCACCACCCGCTCCCAGAAGATCGCCCATAGCCCGTATCGTTGGGTTTACCTGTTCGGCGCACCCCCAGGCGCACCCCCAAAAGCAAAACGGGCTACGCCTTGTGAGCGTAACCCGTTGATTTCATTGGTCGGGGTGGCGGGATTCGAACTCGCGACCCCTTGCACCCCATGCAAGTGCGCTACCAGGCTGCGCTACACCCCGACGAATTGCGAATTATATGTCGAAGGTCGGCACCGACTCAGACACTGAGCAGGCCGCGTATCGACAGAAGTTCGTCGCGAACCTGCTCGAGCGACACCTGAGTCACCTCCTGGACAGCATTGGCCTGTGGCTCGGCCACGACTCCAAGCGGAACTTCCTCGATGCCATCGGCGATGTCGTCGACTTCCGGCTCGGCCGATCCAGGGGCATCTGCGGGTCGACCACGCTGCTCCGACAGTCGATTGCGTGCGCCGCTGATCGTGAAGCCCTGCTCGTACAGAAGTTCGCGAATACGCCGGATCAGCAAGACTTCATGGTGCTGGTAGTAACGACGGTTTCCGCGCCGCTTCATCGGCTTGAGCTGCGTGAACTCCTGTTCCCAGTAGCGGAGCACGTACGGCTTCACTCCGCACAAATCGCTCACCTCACCAATGGTGAAATAGCGTTTGGCTGGAATGGCGGGAAGCGCTTTCTCCATTGAAATCAATAAGTTCCGGAGAGAAAGCTAAGACTTTACTCGAACTCTTCCCCTGTCGGTATGTCGCCTTGCACGACACCCTTGAGTTTGTGGCTGGCGTGAAAAGTCACCACATTGCGGGCTTTGATAGGAATCGCCTCACCGGTACGCGGATTACGGCCCGGTCGCGGCGCTTTTCGGCGGATGTTGAAGTTGCCGAATCCGGAGAGCTTCACGTCTTGGCCGCTGACCAGCGTGGCGTGGATGATTTCGAAGAAGGCCTCGACCATGTCCTTGGATTCGCGCTTGTTCAGCCCCAGGCGCTCGAAGAGCAGTTCGGCCAGTTCCGCCTTGGTCAGGGTGGGCGTTTCCAGGCTTGGCAGGACGACTCGCGAACCACTGGCGTCGTTGTCGGACATGGTCATCCCCTCAGCCGCACGCCCAGGCGCGAACCCAGACTCTCGACAACTTGCGCCACCGTCGCGTCGATGCGCTCGTCGGTCAAGGTCTGCTCGTCGTCCAGCAACTCGAGCCGCACGGCCATGCTGCGTTCTCCGGCGCCGACTTCAGGTGTCGCCTGGGCCGGTCGATAGATGTCGAACAAGGTCGCCGAGCGCACCAAGGTCGTCGGCGCGGCGTGGACTGCCTGCATCAGCGCGTCGTGGGTAACGGATTCGCGAGCGATGACCGCGATGTCACGGAACACGGACTGGTGCTTTGGAATGTCGGAGAACGACGGGACCCGTTGCTCGAGCAACGCCGGCAGATCGATCTCGAAAAGCATTGGGGCCACAGGCAGTTCGTAGGCCTGCCGCCAGCGCGGATGCAGTTCTCCGAGGATGCCCACCCGATGGCCATCCAGCTCAATGTGCGCACAGCGGCCCGGATGCAGCGCCGGGTGCGTTCCCACCGTGAACTTGACCGCCCGCGGCGCAAACAGGGTCTCGACATCGCCCTTCACGTCGAAGAAGTCGACTGCGCGGTCCTTGAACCCCCACTGCAGCGGCTCGGCACCACCGTATGCCAGGCCACCGATCCGGGCCGGCTGGTTGACCCCGCCGACGCTGAGCGCAGCGTCGGGCACGCCGGCATCGCGCTTGAAGATGCGACCGACTTCGAAAATGCGAACGCGCGGCGCCTTGCGCGCGAGGTTGTACCGCAACACGTTGATCAAGCTGCCCACGAGGCTGGAGCGCATGACGGACAGCGGGCTCGCGATTGGATTGAGCACGCGGATCGGCTCCTCGTTGCCTGCGAGTTCGCGCTCCCACTTTTCCTCGACGAAGCTGAAATTGATCGTCTCCGTATAGCCGAGGTCGGCCATGAGATGGCGCAATTGGTGCGGGCTGGCAGTCGCCTCGCTGCGCGCCTGCGCAGTGACGGGTGCCAGCGGCGGCGTGTCGGGCAGCTTGTCGTACCCGAGTACGCGAATGACTTCCTCGATCAAGTCTTCCTCGATCTGAAGGTCGAAGCGCCACGTGGGCGGTGTCACTTGAATGATGCCGTCGCCCTCCTCGGTCTGCAGTCCGAGTCGTCTCAACACCCCGGCCGCCTGCGCTTGCGTGACCGGCATGCCGATGACCTTGGACGCGCGTGACACGCGCAGTGCGACCGGGCGCCGTTCGGGCAGCGACAGGATGTGGTCGTCCATCGGGCCCGGTTCGCCGCCGCAGATCTCGACGATCAGGCGCGTGATGTGTTCGATGTGCTCGACTGTGAGGGCCGGATCGACACCGCGCTCGAAACGATAGCCCGCATCCGTGGAAAAATTGAAGCGCCTCGACCGTCCTGCCACGGCATGCGGCCACCAGAACGCCGCTTCGACGTAGACGTTCGTGGTCTCGTCGGACACGGCCGTGCGTTCGCCGCCCATGATGCCTGCCAGCGATTCGACCGCCTCGTCGTCGGCGATCACGCCCACCGCGTCGTCAAGCTCGATGGTGTTGCCGTTCAGAAGCTCGAGTGTTTCGCCGGCGCGGCCCCAGCGCACGCACAGGCCGCCGCGAATCTTGTCGAAATCGAAGATATGCGACGGGCGCCCGTACTCGAACATGACGTAGTTCGAGATGTCCACGAGCGCCGTGACCGGACGCTGTCCGCAGCGCGCCAATCGCTCGACCATCCAGGCCGGAGTGCGCGCCTTGGTGTCGACGTTGCGGACGATGCGGCCGGAGAATCGGCCGCACAGGTCCGGCGCCTGCACATCCACCCGCAGCACCTCGCCGTGCGTGGGCTGCATCGCACTGAAACTGGGCGACATGAGAGGGGCACCCGTCAGCGCGGCGACTTCGCGGGCAATTCCGTACACGCTCAGGCAATGCCCGAGGTTGGGAGTGAGCTTGAGTGTGAACAGTGTGTCATCGAGCGCGAGCTGCTGCCGGATGTCGCGTCCCACAACCGCGGATCCATCCAGCACCAGCAACCCGGAATGATCGTCCGAGAGATGCAGTTCACGCGCCGAACAGAGCATTCCCTGGCTCTCGACCCCACGCAACTGGCCGAGCTTGATTCGAAACGGCTCGCTGTCTGCCGCGGCAGGGAGCTCGGCCCCGACCAGTGCCGTGGGCACCTTGATGCCCGGCTTCACGTTGGGCGCACCGCAGACGATCTGCAACGTGCGTCCGGTACCGGCGTCGACCTGGCACACGCTGAGCCGGTCGGCATTCGGGTGACGTTCGACGGCGAGGACTTCGCCCACCACGACTTGCGAGAACGGTGGGGCCACCGGCCGCAGGTCCTCGACTTCCATGCCCGACATGGTCAGGAGGTCGGCCAGCTCGGATGTGCTCAGGGGCGGGTTGCAGAATTCGCGCAACCACGACTCGGGAAATTGCATCTTGCGGTTCCGCTCGCGTCAGTTGAACTGTTGAAGAAAGCGCAGGTCGCCATCGAAGAACAGGCGCAAGTCGTTCACGCCATAGCGCAACATCGTCAGCCGGTCGGGCCCCATTCCGAAGGCAAAGCCGATATGGCGCTCAGGGTCGAGCCCGAAATTGCGCACCACGTTCGGATGCACCTGGCCCGAGCCGGCCACCTCGAGCCACTTGCCCTTGAGGGGTCCGTGTCCGAACTGGATGTCGACCTCCGCGGAGGGCTCGGTGAACGGAAAGAAAGACGGGCGAAACCGCAGACTGAGGTCATCGGCCTCGAAGAACTGCCGGAAGAAATCGGCAAACACGACCTTCAGGTCCTTGAAGCTGACGTTTTCGCCCAGCCACAGGCCCTCGCACTGGTGGAACATCGGCGAATGCGTCGCGTCGCTGTCGACGCGGTACGTGCGTCCCGGCGCGATGACGCGGATCTCGGGCATCGACCTGGCGGCTGCGTGCTTCTGCGCATGGGCGCGGGCATAACGCACCTGCATCGGCGATGTGTGCGGACGCAGATTCAGCCATCGGCCCTCGGTGTCGCGCAGGTCGACATAGAAGGTATCCTGCATCGAGCGCGCCGGGTGGTTTTCCGGGTTGTTGAGCGCCGTGAAGCTCATCCAGTCGGTCTCGATCTCCGGACCGTCGGCCACGTCGAAGCCCATGGAGCCGAAGATCTGCTCGATGCGCTCCATGGTGCGCGACACCGGATGCAGGCCGCCGCGGGAATGCCGGCGCCCCGGCAGCGTGACGTCAAGCGCCTCGGCCTCGAGCTGGGCATCGAGCTCGGCCTCGGCAAGCGCCTGCCGCCGCGCATTCAAGGCCGCCTCGACCTGCTGCTTGGCCATGTTGATGGAAGCACCGCGCGTCTTCTTCTCTTCCGGCGACACCGCGGCGAGCGCCTTGAGCAGTTCGGTGACGCGCCCGGCCTTGCCCAGGTATCGCGCCTTGGCATTCTCCAGCTCCGCCGGCGTCGGCGCTGCGGAGAACTCCTCCTTGGCCCGCGCCACCAGTTGATCGAGATCGTTCATCGGATCGACATGAAGAAAAAAGGCCGAACGAATCGTCGGCCTTTGAAAGCTTGCCCCGTCGGCGTTGCCGCCTCGAGGGCCGATCGCGCATCGCGAGGCATGCGCCCCGCCATGCGACATCAAGCGAGCTGGGCCTTCACCTTCTCGACGATGCTGCCGAAGGCGGCAGGATCGTTGACGGCCATGTCGGCGAGAACCTTGCGGTCGATGTCGATCGACGCCTTTTTCAAGCCGGCCATGAACTTGCTGTAGGTCAGTCCCATGCCCCGGCTCGCCGCGTTGATGCGGGCGATCCAGAGCTGGCGGAAAACCCGCTTCTTGGTGCGACGATCACGATAGGCGTATTGCCCGGCGCGCATGACCGCTTCCTTGGCAATCCGGAATACGTTCTTGCGGCGACCGCGGAAGCCCTTGGCGAGCGCGAGAACCTTCTTGTGACGTGCACGAGCAGTGACACCACGTTTGACGCGAGGCATTCGGTTTCTCCTTCAGCAGCGGCTCAGAGACCGGCAAAGGGCATCATCTGTGCGACGTGGCCCATGTTGGTCTCGTGCACGGTGACGGCGCCACGCAGGTGTCGCTTGTTCTTCGTGGACTTCTTGGTGAGGATGTGACGCTTGAACGCCTGGCCCCGCTTGACGGTGCCACCGGGGCGAACGCGGAACCGCTTGGCCGCGCTCTTCTTGGTCTTCATCTTGGGCATGACTGCTCCTTCTTCATTTGCGCTGCAGGCGCCGGCGGGTGTCGCCGTCTTGCAAGCCTTCAGACGCTTCTCGACAGCGGCCCGGCGACCAACCGTTCCGCTGAACTTCAATGAACCTGTACCTACTTCCGCTTGGGCGCCAGCACCATGATCATCTGGCGACCCTCGAGCTTGGGCATGTTCTCCACCACCGCCACATCGGCGAGTTCGTCGCGGATGCGCTCGAGCAGGCGCATGCCGATGTCCTGGTGGGTGATCTCGCGGCCCCTGTAGCGCAGCGTGACCTTGCCCTTGTCGCCATCCTCGCCGATGAACCGGCGCAGATTGCGCATCTTGATCTGGTAGTCGCCCTCGTCGGTGCCCGGGCGGAACTTCACTTCCTTGACCTCGATGACCTTTTGCTTGGCCTTGGCCTCCGCAGCGCGCTTTTGCTCCTGATACTTGAACTTGCCGTAGTCCATCAGCCGGCACACGGGCGGCTGGGCAGTTGCGGCAATTTCCACCAGGTCCACGTCCAGTTCACCGGCCATGCGCAAGGCCTCCTGGATGGGAACAATCCCCAAGGGCTCGTTCTCGACTCCGTTGAGTCGGACTTCCGGAGCCATGATTTCCCGGTTCAAGCGGTGTTTGCGCTCGGCGTTCGGAATACGGCGGTCAGCAAAAGTAGCGATGGTTCAAACCTTTCGTTCGGAATCCGTGGCCCTCGGATTCCATGGCAATGGGTGGGCGCGCTGGAGCTCTCTTCGCGGGGGTCTCACATCTTGAGGGCGATGTCGCTGGCGATCTTCGTCTGGAAGTCAGCCAGGGCCATCACACCCAGGTCCTGGTTGCCCCGGGCGCGCACCGCAACAGTCCCGTGGACCTTCTCCTTGTCGCCCACGACAAGCAGATACGGGACCTTCTGCATCGAATGCTCGCGAATCTTATAGTTTATCTTCTCGTTGCGCAAATCGCTTTCGACTCTAAGCCCTTGTTTTTGAAGCGTTTTCACCACTTCCCGGGCATAGTCGGCCTGCGCCTCGGTGATATTGAGCACCGTGGCCTGCACCGGTGACAGCCACGCGGGCAGCGCGCCAGCATGCTGCTCGATGAGGATACCGATGAAACGCTCGAGGCTGCCCACGATGGCGCGATGCAGCATCACGGGCACCTGGCGTTCGCCCGACTCGCTCACGTATTCGGCGCCCAGGCGACCTGGCATCGAGAAATCGACCTGCATCGTGCCGCACTGCCATTGGCGCCCCAGGGCGTCCTTGAGCGTGTACTCGATCTTTGGCCCGTAGAAGGCGCCCTCGCCTGGCGAGATGGTGAATTCCTGTCCCGACGCCTTCAGACTGTCCATGAGGGCCGCTTCGGCCTTGTCCCACGTCTCGTCGGACCCGATGCGCGCATCCGGCCTCGTCGCGACCTTGTAGATGATCTCCGTGAAGCCGAAGTCCTGGTACACCTTCTGCAGCAGCGCCGTGAATGCCAGGCATTCGGGCAGGATCTGGTCTTCCGTGCAGAAGATGTGGCCGTCGTCCTGCGTGAAGCCGCGCACCCGCATGATCCCGTGCAGCCCGCCCGAAGGCTCATTGCGGTGGCACTGGCCGAATTCACCGTAACGCAGCGGCAAGTCGCGGTAGCTCTTGATGCCCTGGTTGAAGATCAGCACATGCCCGGGGCAGTTCATCGGCTTGAGCGCGTACTCGCGCTTCTCGCTCTCCGTCGTGAACATGTTCTCGCGGTACTTGTCCCAGTGGCCCGTCGCTTCCCACAGGCTCTTGTCGAGCAATTGGGGCCCCTTCACCTCGCGGTAGCCATTGTCGCGGTAGACGCCGCGCATGTACTGCTCGACAGCCTGCCAGATCGCCCAACCCTTGGGGTGCCAGCACACGACCCCCGGTGCATGGTCATCGATGTGGAACAGGTCGAGCTCGCGCCCGAGCTTGCGGTGGTCGCGCTTTTCGGCTTCCTCCAGCATGTGAAGGTACTGCTGCAATTCTTCCTTCGTCGCCCATGCCGTGCCGTAGATGCGCTGCAGCATCTCGTTGTGGTGATCTCCGCGCCAGTAGGCGCCGGCGACCTTCATGAGCTTGAAATGCTTGAGGCGGCCCGTGCTCGGCACGTGCGGGCCGCGGCACAGGTCCTCGAAGGCTCCCTCCCGATAGAGCGAGACCTGTTCGCCGGGTGGAATGCTGCCGATGATCTCGGCCTTGTAGTTCTCTCCAAGGCCCTTGAAGTACGACACGGCCTCGTCGCGCGGCAGCACCCGGCGCTCGACGGGCTCGTCCTTTTTTGCGAGTTCGCCCATCTTCGCCTCGATCGCGACGAGGTCCTCCGGCGTGAAGGGGCGCTTGTAAGAGAAGTCGTAATAGAAACCGTTCTCGATGACCGGCCCGATCGTCACCTGGGCATCCGGGAAGAGTTCCTTGACGGCGTAGGCGAGCAGGTGGGCCGTCGAATGGCGGATCACCTCGAGGCCGGCCGGGTCCTTTTCGGTGACGATGGACAAGGACGTGTCGCGATCGATCACGAAGCTCGTATCGACCACGCGAGCCGAATCGCCGACGCCGACCTGGCCGGCAATGGCCGCCTTGGCCAGGCCAGGGCCGATCGACCGCGCGACATCGGCGACGCTGACGGGGCCGGGAAATTCGCGTTTTGAACCGTCGGGCAGCAGGATGGAAATCATGAGTGCTCCATGAAAACAAGAAAGCGCGGGGGTGAGCCGCGCTTTCGTGGGACGAGATGGAATCGACGTGACGAGCCGCGGCTGGCTACAGCGAGGTGCTGCTCCGAGTAGTTCGCGGTGTCATAACCATGGTGCCCTTCTCGTCCTTGTTCGTTGCCCGTGACTGGGTAGACCGTGGATTCTAGCAGCGCTCGCCCTGATTCTCGTGTCGATGCGCCTCAGATCGGCAGCAGCGACACATTCGCCGTGCGCTCGGCGAACCAGAGCACGCCGATGAGCAGTGCCGCAACGGACCCACCCCCGATGACCCAGCGCGGGTAGCGGCCGCGCTGGCGCACGAAATAGAGCAAGCCCACGGTGGACGCGACGACGAGCATCTGACCGAGTTCGAGCCCGACGTTGAACTGCAGCAGGGCCCACGCGAACGCCCCGCGCGAGAGGTTCAATTCACCCAGAACGCCCGCGAATCCGAAACCATGGACGAGGCCGAACACGAACGTGATCCAGGCGCGGCGCCCCGGCAGGACAGGCCAGAGGTTGTCCAACGCGGCCAGCACGATCGTCACGGCGATGGCCGGTTCGATCAGCCTTGGCGGCAGCGTGACGAGCCCGCAGGCGGCCAGGCCCAGCGTGATCGAGTGCGCCACGGTGAACGAGGTGACGATGCCCAGCACGGGCCACAGCGCGTCGCCCAGTCGCGACACGGGTTGCCAGCCCTGCCCGGTGCGTCGCATCACCGACGGCAACAGCAGGCACAGCAGGAACAGCACATGGTCGTAGCCTCCGAGAATGTGGCGGATGCCTTCGACGAGAAACCCCGCCGAAGGCGCATGGGCCACCGTGCCAGTCGACATTGGCCGAGTCGGGTCGAGCACGGCGAGCCGGCCGGCGAGCCCATCGACATCCACGCGCGCGATGCCGCGGTGCGTGGGATCCACATCGGCCAGTGCGGTGTAGCGGATCGACGGCGCGACACCGGGCGTGCAGCGGCCCTGCCGCGTCACCGCCGCATACACGCCGTCGATGCGCCGTTCGAGCGCGCGAGATGCGCCAGACCAGCGGCAATCCGGCACGTCGAGGTGCCTGTCCACATACTGCTCGATGGCCGGCCATTGCCGGCGGACCTCGCCCCAGGTGAGGCGGCCATCGGCGTCCGCATCCAAGTCGAGGACCAGGTCGAGGTCGCGCAGGGCGATGTCTGCCCGCAGCTTCGCCGTGCCGTCGCGATCGACGCGCAGCTGCAGATAGGCGTCGCTCGCCTTGTGCGCGAGGGCCAGCGGCGCGGCCGTCGCGATCAGCAGCGCGGCCACTGCGCGCCTACAGAAGGGCATCCAGGCGTTCATCGTGCAGTCCCATGTGGCGTTGAAGACTAGCCGCCTCGCGCACGGCCTGCGAATCGCCGGCCGCGCGGGCTGCGGCCGCCAGGAGCAGCAAGTCGATCGGCTCGCGCTGCCGGCGGACGTCGGTGCGTGCGAGGTCGAGTGCACTCTTCGGATGCTCGTCGACCCACAGGGCGAACATGGCCTGCTCGCGGGCATGCGTCTGGCGAACCTCCGGCCGCTGGTTCGCGAGTGCGCTTCGCTCGCGCCATTCGTCCGCGTCGCGAGCGGCTCCAGGCAATGCGCAGCGCGCGCCGGCCACGGCCAGGCGCAGCAGCACGGCATCGCTGCGCCGCTGGCCCTGCAGCACCGATGCGGCGTCGCGGCAGTGACCCTCGACGATGAGGAAATCGGCAAACGACAGAACGGTGTAGCTGTCGCCAGACGCCGCCAGCGCCTGCCTGTAGTCGGCTTCGGCCTGCATTGCCTGGCCGGCGCGCGCTTCGAGTTCGGCCAGCGTCGTCAGGAGCCAGGTCATCGTCGCCGCGTCGAGTCGAGGGGTGCGCATGAGGCGCTGCAGCAGCGTGCGCGCGGCGTCCACGTCGCCGCGCAGGCCGTCGTTCTCGGCCTTGCACGCCTGGGCGTAGAACCACGAACCTGCGCGGCCCACGCCTGCGCAGGCGCTGTCGGAGTCGTCGTAGCGTCCTTGCACGCGGCGCACCGTGGCGAGGGTAAGCCAAGCCTGCGCCGATCGGGGTTGCCGCTTCAGCAGCAGCTCGAGATGTTCGGCTGCAGTGTCGAAGTCGTGCAGATACTGCTCGATGGTCGCTCGCATCAGGAGCACGGCGTCGGGCTCCGTGGCCGGATCGGGCCAGGCCCGCAAGGCGCCGAGCGCCTGTCCGGCCAGACGCGGATCGCCCTGACTGCGCGCCAGGTCGAGTTCCCGACGGGCCAGGGCAACGGCCGCTTCCGCGTCGTGCGGCCGTCGTGCGCGCGCATCTCGCAGGCGTCTGATGTCGAGGCTGCCGTTGCCCGCGGGCAGCACCTCGATGACCTGCGCATCGTCGTGTGGCATCAGCGCTTCGCTGTGGGCCAGGGGAGTCGCACCCACAAGCAGCGCGGCAATCGCCGCCGCTGCGGCGCGGATGAAAGTTCCGTTCATGAATGTGCTCCGAAAGCGCCGCAGCCCGTGCACCGGACCGCGGCGGGTCCGTCTTCAATCGACCGCCTCGGGCTCGACGTCGTCGGGCGTCTTGGGCGAGAAACCGGACAGGTCCAGCGGCTCCCGGTCGTCGACCAGCATCGTGCTCAGCGCAAGCAGATAGGCCTTGAGCCCCAACGCCGACTCGCTCGCGCTGGCCGGCACCGCGTCGGTGGCGCTCGGCGCCGGGGCGCCGGATCCGCCGCCGCCGCAGCCGCTGAGGAGTGCTGCCGCACACCATGCAACGATCGACCCATGTGTGGTTCGCATGGCGTTCTCCTTCACTGCGCGCCGGGGATGGGCGTGTACAGGTACGGGAAGGTCGGCAACAGCGGCACCACGGACTGATCGACGGCGTCATGCAGCTTCAGCGACGTGTCGCCCAGCGGGACGTGCGCCGGATTGCAGTCCACACCCAGACCCAGCGCGTTCCCATTGCCATTGAGCATGCACAGCCCGCCCATCATCGCCACCAGCGACACGTCGACGACATCGTCATGAGGGCGCCGCCCGTTCGGAAAGCCGGCCGCGTCGCCCCCGGCAAGCCCGAGCCGGTTCTGCATCGCCGCAGGCGTGGGCGGCGTGGCGGTATTCAGGCGCAGCATTTCGGAAGGCGTCACCGACACCGGCTGGTTCACCCCAGGCAAACCGGTGAGAAACGCGGTCACGAGATCGGTCCGCGGCAGGTTGGTCGGTGCGGTGTTGGGCAGGTTCAGCGCGATCTCGAGCAGGGCCGGCAGTGTCGGATGGGTGACGTAGTCGGCAAACTGCCCGTCGTCCCGAGGCTTGGAGGAATTAAAGCGATCCTTGTCGGGCAGGCCGATCACGACTTCATTGACCAGCGGCATCCCCAGCCGCGATACCTGCGTCCACGCTCCGCCCGGAATTTCGGTGGTCTGGTGGCCCGGTTTGGGCGTCGGGTCGAGCAGCCGGCCCTGCCGCAGGCTGGCCGTCGTCCAGGCGCCGATGACCGGATCGCTGCCCGCGGTCAGGCAGCTCTTGTGCACTTCGAGCGCGAGGGTCGTGACGTTCGCATCGTCGATGGTGTTGGGCGCGGCGTTGATCTTCGTGGGATCGGTGATCAGCGAGGCCGGCGCGTTCACGAGGTCGAAGATGGTCCCGAGATTGACCGCGAACGGATCCTTGCGCTGGCCGACGAACATGCGCGCGGGCATGCTGCAGCCGGGGATGTTCACGGTGTAGAGATGCCTGGCGGCATAGGCCGCGTAGTCCGGAATGGTCTTGGTGCCGATGTTGTCCGCCGGCTTGTCGAAGATGGTGCTGCCGCCGCTGGCGTTGGTGATCGCGCTGCGCGAGCCGCTGCGCCGGTCACCGCGCACGACATCGACGGTGTAGGTCTCGGTGACGTTCAGCGCGGGCGAATGCACGTCCGTCACCTGGCCGGCCTGGACCAGCGGGATGGGCACGTTCTTGCCGCCGATCGGCAATGACACCGAATTGAGCTTGTTCCTGAAACGGAACTGGAAGCTCAAGTCTTCCTTCGCGTCGCCGTTGTTGTCGATGTGGATTTCGTACAGCGCATTCGGGTCCAGCGAGAAGTAGTTGGGCCCGCCGTAGGGCGCCTGCAGCGGCAGGTAGTTCGCGAGGATCGTCACATAGTCCGCGCGTCCGGGCTCGTAGCTCGAGAACATGTAGAGGTCGGTCGCATCGACCTTGGGCTGCGTGGTGATGAACGGCGCTTCGCGGTGGCTCGAGGCGGCGGCGCTCAGCGACACGAGTGCCGTGCCGGCGGCGAGCAACGCCGCGGCGAACGGGCGCTGACTCGCCCGCATGCGAGATGGGGTCATGATGTGTCTTCCTTCAGGCGTAGGCTGAACGAGACACCGGCGATCGAGGTCCGGTGCCGGGCACCGGAATCGGTGCCTGGGTCGCTCTACGCAGCAAGTCGCGCAGCGGATGCAGCGCGCCTGAAGACAGCCCTCACGAACGCATGGAGATCACGCCTTGTGAGTCGCGCGCACGCGCTGCTCGAACTCCTGGCGCAGGCGCCGCCGCTCCAGGGCGGCGCCGTGGCGGCGCTTCTGGTCGTCGGTCAGCGGCTCCAGCGGCGGCACCGGCGCAGGCTTGTGGTCGGAATCCATGGCCACCATCGTGAAGAAGCAGCTGTTGGCATGACGCACGGTCTGCGTCTGGATGTTTTCCGCGACGACCTTGATCCCGACTTCCATCGAGGTGTTGCCCGTGTAGTTGACGCACGCGAGGAAGGTCACCAGTTCGCCCACGTGGATGGGCTGGCGGAACATCACCTGGTCGACCGACAAGGTGACCACATAGCGCCCGCTGTAGCGGCTCGCGCAGGCGTAGGCGACCTGGTCGAGCAGCTTGAGGACCGTGCCGCCGTGAACGTTGCCGCTGAAGTTGGCCATGTCGGGCGTCATCAGCACCGTCATCGAGAGTTCGTGGTTGGGCAGGTTCATCGCTTCGTCCTCCTGGGCGTCCGGCATGGCATCCGTCAAGGCGTCCGGCGTGTCATGCAAGCGGGCGCGCCTGCAGCGTCGATCCGCCCGCCACGAAGTCGGCGAACTCGTCGCGCAATCGCTGGCTTTCCTGCACGGCGCGCGACCAGTCGCGCATGCGCGCGCCGACATCGTCGCCGTAGTGCTTGAAGTCGTTGCGATCAGGCAGCTTGCCGTTGGGCAGCGTGCGGATCCATTGCGGGTCGGGTGCCACGACGACGACGTTGTCCAGGTGCTGGGTCGCGCGATGCCGATGCCTCAGCGCCTTGTCGAGCCAGCCGGGAATCACGGTCTTCTGGAAATGCGGGTACAGCACCAGGCCCTCGTGCATCGACGCATAGTTCAAGTGCAGATGGTAGTCGGTGATGCCGCCATCCCAATAGGCGCCGCGCGGGGCGCCGGGAATGTCGTGAACGGCTTCGAGCCAGAAGGGGATGGAGCAGCTCGCGAGCAGGCTCGGCTGGAGATTGTCCGGCGCCAGGGGGACGATGTGCGTCCGGTAGTCGCGCAGGTGCATCGGCAGCGCATCGCGGGTGTCCGAGAACACGACGCGCTCGAGCCATCCTCCCATTGCACGGCGACTCACCGCGTTGGTGGCGAAGGCGCCCAGATAGCCGAGGGGCGTCGTGAAGCGGCCTTCGCGCCGCATGATGTGGCGACCGCGGCTGGTGAACACATGCAGCCGGAACCGCGGATGGCCGAGCACCTTGCCTGCGTTCGGCTCGAAACGCTCTGCCAGCGTGGCACCAAAGACTTCGCTCACATGACGCGGCGCAGGTGGTTTGCCAGGCGCATGCTCGTAGTCCTGGCCGATGTAGTCCTCGGCCATTTGCGCGAAGGCGCGTATCGGGTCATCCAGGCAGGCGGTGGCCATGCGCCAGGCACCGATCGAGGCACCCAGCAGATGCACGATCTGCCTGCCCGTGCCCAGCCATTCTCCGAAGATGAACTGATCGAGCGGATTGAGGATCAGCCCCTTGGGGCCGCCGGCCGCCGCGGGAATCGCGCGGACATCGCTGGCGCGCAGCCCGCGTTCGCTCAGATGGGCCAGCGCCCGCGGACCGGCATAGATGGCCAGCGCCGTCATGCGGCGTGCCTCGTGGAGTCGAGCTCGCGGGCCCGGCGGCGCGAGAGAGCCGTCGCGCGAAGCGGCCCGGGCCGCTCTGCGCGAATCCCCCGGGCATGCATGCTCAACGCTTGGATTGCAGCCGCGCAAACGCAGCTGCCATCGCCGACGGTGCCTGCTGCGGCGCAGCGCCCTGGCGGCCGCCCTGCGCGCGCTCCTGGCGCCCGGCCTGGCGAAACGAATTGCCGCCGCCCTCGCCCTTGGCCGGCACCTTCGCGTCGAGCTTCATGGTCAGCGAGATGCGCTTGCGCGCGAGGTCGACTTCCAGCACCTTCACCTTGACGATGTCGCCGGTCTTGACGACCTCGCGTGCATCATTGACGAACTTGTTGCTGAGCTGGCTCACGTGCACCAGGCCGTCCTGGTGAACTCCAAGGTCCACGAAAGCGCCGAACTGCGCGACGTTGCTCACCGTGCCTTCCAGCGTCATGCCCGGCTGGAGATCCTTGATGTCCTCCACGCCGTCGTTGAAGCGGGCGACCTTGAAGTCCGGACGCGGATCGCGGCCGGGCTTTTCCAGTTCGCCCAGGATGTCCTTCACGGTGATCGCGCCGAAGCGCTCGTCGGCGAAGGCCTCGGGCCTGAGCGAGCGGATCACATCAGTACGGCCCATCAGTTCAGCCAGCGGCCGGTTCACGCTGCCGAGAATGCGCTCCACGACCGGATAGGTCTCGGGGTGCACGCCCGAGGCGTCGAGCGGGTTCTCTCCACCGGGGATGCGCAGGAAGCCGGCAGCCAGCTCGAAGGTCTTGGCGCCCAGTCCGCTCACATCGAGCAGTTGCTGTCGACTGCGGAATGCGCCGTTGGCGTCGCGCCAGCGCACGATGCTAGACGCCACGGCGCTCGACAGACCCGACACGCGCGAGAGCAGCGGCGCGGACGCGGTGTTCAGATCGACGCCGACGGAATTCACGCAGTCCTCGACCACCGCATCGAGGCTGCGGGCCAGTTCGCTCTGGTTGACATCGTGCTGGTACTGGCCGACCCCGATGCTCTTGGGTTCGATCTTCACGAGCTCGGCCAGCGGGTCCTGCACGCGGCGCGCGATGGACACCGCGCCGCGCAGGCTCACGTCGAGCTCGGGCAATTCCTTGCTCGCGAATTCCGACGCGGAGTAGACCGACGCACCGGCTTCGCTGACCACCACCTTCTCGATCTGCGTGCCCGGCGCCATCTGCTGGATGCGCTTGATCAAGTCCGCCGCGAGCTTGTCGGTCTCGCGGCTGGCCGTGCCGTTGCCGATCGCGATCAGGTTGACGCCGTGCGTCGCACACAGGCGGCCCAGCGTGTGGATCGAGCCTTCCCAGTCGCGACGCGGCTCGTGCGGATACACCGTCGAGGTGTCCAGCACCTTGCCGGTGTCGCTGACGATCGCCACCTTCACGCCGGTGCGGATGCCCGGATCCAGGCCCATCACCACCCGCTTGCCGGCGGGCGCTGCCAGCAGCAGGTCGCGCAGGTTCTCGGCAAACACCTTGATCGCGACGTGTTCGGCCTCTTCGCGCAGCCGCCCGAACAGGTCGCGCTCGAGGCTCAGCGAGAGCTTGACCTTCCAGGTCCAGGAGATGGTCTTGCGGATGAGGTCGTCGGCCGGCCGCTTGCGATGGCTCCATCCGAGGTGCACCGCGATGCGGCCTTCGGCCACGCTCGGCTGGCCGGGCAGGAGTTCCTCGTCGACCACCAGCTTGGCGTCGAGCACTTCCTGCGCGCGCCCTCGGAAGACCGCGAGCGCACGATGCGACGGCACGCTGCGGATCGGCTCGTCGTAGTCGAAGTAGTCGCGGAACTTGGCGACGTCCGGATCGTTCTCGTCCTTGCCATCCATGCGCTTGGAGCGCAGCAGGCCCTCGGCCCACAGCCATTCGCGCAGCTTGCCCACCAGCGCCGCATCCTCGGCCCAGCGCTCGCTGAGAAGATCGCGCACGCCGTCGAGCACGGCATGCGCGTCGGCGAAGCCGGCATCGGCGTTGACGAAGACTGCGGCCTGCGCGAGCGGTTCGAGCGAAGGATCGGCGAACAGCCGGTCGGCCAGCGGCTCGAGCCCGGCCTCGCGGGCGATCATGCCCTTGGTACGGCGTCTGGGCTTGTAGGGCAGGTACAGGTCCTCGAGTTCCTGCTTGGTCGGCGCCGCCTCGATCGCGGCACGCAACTCGGGCGTGAGCTTGCCCTGCTCGTCGACGCTCTTGAGCACGGCCGCGCGGCGCTCCTCGAGCTCGCGCAGGTAGCCAAGCCGCATCTCCAGTTCGCGCAACTGCGTGTCGTCGAGGCCCTCGGTGGCCTCCTTGCGGTAGCGGGCGATGAAGGGAACCGTGGCGCCGCCATCGAGCAATTCGACGGCCGTCTTGACCTGGGACGGCCGCACCTTCAATTCGGCGGCGAGCTGGGTGAGGATCTTGTCCGATGCCATGGGAGAAACTGCGATGAAGGCGCGCAGTGTGCCATAGGCCGCTCACCGCTTCGCCGCGGGATTTCGCCGCAATCGATGCATGCTCGAGGGTGGTGGATGCAAGGCGTCGAATCAATCGCCGTCGACGCCGCACGTCGGTCATTGGAGGCGGCGGCCGCAGTGGATATTTCGTGAAGGCCGCTCCGGTCGGAATCGCCGATCGCCGCGCACGCCTTCTCTTACATGGGCATCAGGCCGTCTTGCCTCTGACGAGGTGATAGATCACCAGCAAGACGATGGCGCCAACGACGCCGCCCACAAAGCCAGCGGACTGACCGGGTCGATACCATCCGAGCGCTTGTCCGATGTAGGTGGCGGCAAAGGACCCGGCAATGCCAATTGCCGCAGTGATGAAGAAGCCACTCGGATCGCGACCAGGCGTCAACATCTTGGCGACGAGCCCCGCCACAAAACCGATCAAGATCGTCCAGATGATGTGCATAAGCGATCCTCGTGTCCACGACGCGAATGGAGTCTACGACTGGATGGGTTGCGCCGGCAGGCATCCCGATGATTTTGCGTGGCGCTCGCACAAGCTGTCTCGCGCCTTGTGCCGCCGAGCCTTGTTGCAGTCATATGTTCCATCTAAGATGCAGTCCACGCGCTCGGGCGAACTCAAGGAGATGGCATGTTTCCCAAACTCCTGGCTGAAGGGCTCGGCACATTCTGGCTCGTCCTCGGAGGTTGCGGCAGCGCCGTTCTGGCGGCCGCCTTCCCCGGTGTCGGCATCGGGCTGCTGGGTGTCTCGCTCGCATTCGGTCTTACCGTGATCACTGGTGTCTATGCGCTCGGCCCCATTTCAGGCGGTCACTTCAATCCGGCGGTTACGGTTGGCCTTTGGGCCGGTGGCCGTTTTCCCGCCTCGGACCTTGTGCCATACGTCGTCGCGCAGGTCGCCGGAGGCATTGCAGGGGCGGCTGTGCTGTATGTCATCGCCAGCGGCAATGCCGATTTCAGTGTCGCCGCTGGCATGGCTTCCAACGGATATGGCGAGCATTCGCCAGGCAAGTATTCGATGGTCTCGGGCCTGGTCACCGAGATCGTCATGACGTTCATGTTCCTGATGGTCATTCTCGGTGCCACGCACAAGCGAGCACCGGTGGGGTTCGCGGGGATCGCGATCGGCCTCGCGCTGACCCTCATCCATCTGGTCAGCATTCCGGTGACCAACACGTCAGTGAATCCGGCGCGCAGCACCGGACCGGCACTGTTCGTCGGCGGCTGGGCCTTGCAGCAGCTGTGGCTGTTCTGGATCGCGCCACTCGTGGGTGCCGTGCTGGCCGGCCTCGCTTATCGCGGAATCTTCGAAGCGCAGCCCGAACCTGCCATCACCGGCCGCAGCGCCTCCATGACGTAGGGCTGCCGCGCGGAAGTTGCCGGCTCGGGCGGCGACAGGCTCAGTCCAGATAGGTCGCCGCAGCGCCACCCGCCGCCCAGCCGGTGGCGAAGCACGCGGCAAGCAGGTAGCCGCCGGTCGGCGCCTCCCAGTCGAGCATCTCTCCCGCGCAGAACACGCCGGGGAGCGAGCGCAGCATCAGTCCCGTGTCGAGTGACTCGAAGCGGACACCGCCGGCCGTGCTGATGGCTTCCGCGACCGGTCGCGCGCGGGCCAGCGGCAAGGGCAGTGACTTGATCGCCGCGGCGAGGCCGGCCGCATCATGGAACACCTCTTGGGGCAACAGCTCGCGCAACAGCGCAGCCTTGACGCCGTCGAGCCGCAAGCGGCTTTTCAAGTGCGTCGACAAGGAGCGCGAGCCGCGCGGCCGTGCGACCTCGGCCGCGACGAAGTCGGCACCGCGCTGCGGCAGAAGATCCAGGCGCGCCACCGCACGGCCTTCGGCAGCGATGCGCCCGCGCAGCGCCGCCGACGCGGCATACACGAGGCTGCCCTCGATGCCAGTCTGCGTGACCACGAATTCGCCAAGCTGCGAGAACACCGTGCCGTCGACCGACAGCACGACATTCTTCAATGCAGCGCCCGCGAAACGGTCTCGGAAATGATCGCTCCAGGGGGCCTCGACCTCGAAACCGCAATTCGACGGCACGAGCGGCGCCACATCGATGCCGCGCGCGGCCAGCATGGCGACCCAGGCACCGTCCGAACCCAGCCGCGGCCAGCTCGCGCCGCCCAGCGCGAGCACGACGGCGCGCGCCTCGTGCGCAACGGGGCCGTCGGGTGTGTCGAATTGCAGCGCCCGACCATCGGGCTCCCAGCCCGTCCAACGGTGCCTCATGTGAAAGCGCACGCCCTGGCCGCGCAGGCGGTGCAGCCAGTGCCGCAGCAAGGGCGCCGCCTTCATGTCGGCTGGAAACACACGGCCCGAACTGCCGACGAAAGTCGTCACGCCAAGCGCTTGCGACCACGCTCGAAGGCTTTGCGCGTCGAAGCCGCGCAGCAGCGGCTCGATTTGCGATCGCCTGTCGCCGTAGCGCGCGACGAAGGCCTCGAAGGGTTCGCTGTGGGTGAGATTCAGGCCGCCCTTGCCGGCGAGCAGGAACTTGCGCCCGACCGAGGGCATCGCGTCGAACAGGTCGACCGCCACCTCGCAACGGGCCAGCGCCTCGGCGGCCATCAATCCGGCGGGCCCGCCACCGACGACGATCGCCCGGCGCGCGACACGCCCGGTCATTCAGCGCACTCCGTGCCCGGCGACGCCGAACGTGAACGCCAGCGCGACTTCCGCCACGTTCGCGTCCAGCCCGCCCGCGGCTCCCGCGCGCAGCGACTTGATGCGCCCGGCCGAAACGCGAAGCGACAGCGAGCGGCTCAGGTCCACGCCCAGGTACAGGGAAGGTTGCATGATCGCGCCGCCTTGCGTGGCCACGCCGCCGCCACCGGCCGCACCGATGACCGCTTCCGCGCCCGCGAGGAGCCGGCCTGCGATGGGCGCCTGCACCCCCACGCCGAACAGGCCGACGGTGTAGCCGCCGGCACCGCCGCCGTAGGCACTGTGCGCTTGTCCGGTGAGGTACACGTGCTTCGAGACGAAACGGTTGGCCTTGAGGGTCACGGCCTGCAGCATGCGCGTGCTGCCGTCGACGCGCTGGGCGGCATAGCGCTCGACGCCGCCGACCCATTCGGTTCGCGTGTTGCGCGGCGGCGCGGTGAGGTCGGTCGGATCGTCGAGGATCCAGTTCAGCGACGCCGCGGCGTGCAACGCCCGGAAGCTTCCCTGCGGCGACGCGGTGTAGCCGCTTTCCAGCGTCAGCCCGAGATCATGCGTGAGGCGCACCGTGCCGTACACGCCCGCCTTCACCAGCAGCCCGCCGCCCACGTCCACATCGCCGCCACCACCCATGCCCATCGCCACGCGCGCTCCCAGGGTCAGCACATCGGTCCAGACTGTCGTCTCGGTGCCGAGCGTGGCGAGGTATTCCGCATAGCCGCCCACGCCGCCGCTGGCCGCGCCGCTGGCTTCGAGGCCCCAGTACGCGTGATCGTCGATCGCCGCCTCCAGGCGCGCACCGACATAGCCGATCGTTCCCGACAGGTTGCCGCCGCTGTTGCGTCTGGCACCCGGCCGCGGCCGGTAGGCGCCGAACACCGCCTGGATGCGGTCGAAGCCCATGCCGCTGCGCCCGCTGCGATCCGAACGCTCGCCGATGCGGTCGCGCGGCACGTACCGGAAATTCGTCTTTGCGCTCCAGACGAGGCCGAGTTGACGGCTGTCGATGTCGCCATTGGCGAATCGCACCTGCGACCACGACAGGCCGGCGAGAAAGGGCCCGAAGTCCCACAGCAGGTCCGCATGCGGACGCAGCATCAGGCCTCCGCCCACGGGTGCCGCGCCACCACCCCCGCCTCCGGCATAGAAGCCTGCCTGCAGCATCAGAGGTCCGTGCAGCGAGTGCTGCCAGGCCGCCTCCGCGCCGACCGTGAACAGGCCGCCGCGCCGTCCGCTGATCGCGCCGTAGGCGGCTGGACCGACCGCCAGACCGTGGCCCACGCCGATCAGGTAGGTCGTGCCGACCAGCCCCATGTGCTCGCCGCCGGGCAGCCTCGTGTTCTCGATGCCGAGACGAACCTGGGCAGGAGCGGCGGACAGCGGGTCGTCGACAACGGCCTGAGCATGGGCGGCCAAGGTGCAGGCCGCAAGCGCGAGTCCGGTTGCCCAGGCGCGAAGCGCACGCGGACGATCGGGGCGACGTCGGCAGGCGATCGCCGTGGGAGCAGGACAGGCGGGCATGCGATGGCTCGGGAAAAGTCGTCGGCAGGGGTGTCGGGTTGCGCGCGCATGGTAGCGGCTGTAAGAAGAGGGGCCGTGGCAACGACCACGCCTTGATCAACCCGGAGAACTGCCGATGAGCCCACTCTGCACTCGCGACGGCCTGCGCTGGATGCGCGCAGGCGGACTGGCCGGCCTGACCGTGTCGGCGGCGCTGGCCGCGTCGGCCGCGGCGGCAGGCCCGCTGCAATGCAGCGCCCGCAGCGGGCCGCAGGTGGCCACCGTGGTCGAGCTCTACACGTCCGAAGGATGCAGTTCTTGTCCGCCAGCGGACCGCTGGCTCGGTACGCTGAAGGACCGGCCCGGCGTGGTTGCCCTCGCCTTTCATGTGGACTACTGGGACCGCCTGGGCTGGAAGGATCGCTTTGCCAGCCCCGCATACACGCGCCGTCAGGTCGAGCAGGAAGCGGTCAATGGCGCGCGCTTCGCCTACACGCCGCAAGTCGTCGTCGACGGGCGCGACCACACCGACTGGCCGAGCCTCCACATCGGCGAGCCGGTGCGGCCCGCGGTGCTCGAGATCACGCTCGAACGCTCGGGCGACGCCGTCGTGGCGGGCGTGCACGCCGGTCATGCCGCGCCGGTGAGGCTGGCGGCGTACTGGGCGGTGACGGAGTCGGCGCATCGCAGCGATGTGAAAGCCGGCGAGAACGAGGGCGCCACGCTGAAGCACGACTTCGTCGTGCGCGAATGGCGGCCCGTGCCGGCATGGGATTCGGCCACGGGCAGGGTGCAGCGCCTCGAGTTCTCGCCGCAATCGCCTGCCGATCCGGCCCACCCGCGCCAGGTGGATCTGGTGGTGATCGACGCGGCGAGCGGCCGCCCGCTGCAGGCCTTGTCGCTGGGTTGCTGAGGCCCTTGGTGCACTGCCTAGTTGAAGCGCCCTGTCAGGCCGCCCACGCTGAAGCGTCCGGCGCCTAGCAGGGCCACGACGATCGACGCGACCAGGTAGGCGCCCTGCAGTTCGAGCGCCCAGCCGCCGGTGGGCGAAATGGTGAAGAACTGGCTCGTGTGCACGAGGGCCAGCGCGAAAATCATGTTGATCGTCACGACCAGCGCGGCCGCCCGCGTGAACAGGCCGATGACGAGCAGCAGCGGCGCGACGACTTCGCCGACGTACACCAGGTACGCGAACGCCGTCGGCAGGCCGGCCTGATTGACCACCCCGACGACGAATGCCGGGCCATAGCGCAGCTTGGCCACGCCATGGAACAGGATCAACAAGCCGAGCATGAGGCGAAGCAGGAGCTTGCCGAGATCTTCGCTTGCCGTGGAAGGCGCCGCTGGGGCATAGGCCATGGTCAGGTCCTTTGAATTGCTGACCGGGCGCATTGTGGCGGGTCAAACAGGGGCTTTCAACTGCAGTCGTTGCGCACGGCACGACATGCGTGCGAATCGATCGATCGCCGGGTCAACGAACCCTGGGGCAGGAACGCGATCTGCCCGCCTTCGACCGGAGGCTGCCCATGCGCATCACGCCCGACACCGAACTGGCCGAAACGGTCCGAAGCGCGATCCACCCGTTGACAGCTGCGGACGCGGATTTCGATCCTCTGATGGCCATGATCGGCGACGCGCACCGTGTGCTGATCGGAGAGGCCTCGCACGGCACGCACGAGTTCTACAACGAGCGCGCACGCCTCACGAAGCGCCTCATCCTCGAGCGTGGATTCGACGCCGTGGTCGTCGAGGGCGACTGGCCCGATGCCTACCGCGTCAACCGCTACGTGCGCGGCGCGGACGACGACACCAGCGCCGAGCGTGCCCTGGGCGGATTCACGCGATTTCCCGCGTGGATGTGGCGCAACACCGTGGTGGAGGAGTTCGTCAAGTGGCTCCGCCAGTTCAATGCCGGCCGGGTTCACCACGGCGGCACCGTGGGGTTCTATGGCCTGGACCTCTACAGCCTGCGCGGTTCCATCGAGGCCGTGCTGGCCTATCTGGATCGCGAGGACCCGGCGAGTGCGCGACGGGCTCGCGAGCGATACGCCTGCTTCGACCAATACGGCCAGGACAGCCAGGCCTACGGGCTGATGACCGGCCTGGGCGCCTCGCCGTCCTGCGAGGAAGAGGTGATCCGGCAACTGGTCGACCTGCAGCGGCATCGCATGTCGCTCACGGAGCCTGCGCGAAGCGGCCACCACGATGCGGAAGCCACCTTCTGCGCCGAGCAGAACGCGCGCGTGGTCAGGAACGCGGAGGAGTACTACCGCGCCATGTACCTGAGCGATGTCTCGTCATGGAATCTGCGCGACACCCACATGATGCAGACGCTCGAGTCCCTGGATGCCCACCTGACACGCGACGGCCGTCGACCCCGGATCGTCGTGTGGGCGCACAACTCGCATCTCGGCGACGCGCGCGCGACCGAGATGGGGCGCCGGCGCGGCGAGCTCAACCTGGGCCAGCTGCTGCGCGAGCAGCATGGCCGCGACGCCGTGCTGATCGGCTTCACGACGCACCGCGGGACGGTCACGGCGTCGTCCGACTGGGGCGCGCCGGCCGAGCGCAAGAAGATCGTGCCGTCGATGGCCGACAGCTACGAATCGACGTTCCACCACGTCGGTGTCGAACGCTTCCTGCTCACTCTGCGCGGCAGCGACACGGTCACGCTCGCGCTCCAGACGCCGCGCCTGGAGCGGGCGATCGGCGTCATCTACCGCCCGGAGACGGAACGGGCCAGCCATTACTTCCACGCCTGCCTGCCCGAGCAGTTCGACGCGGTGCTGCATTTCGACCACACCCATGCACTCGACCCGCTGGAGATCAATGCCGAATGGACCCAGGCCGAAGCGCCGGAAACCTACCCATCGGGAATCTGAGCCGTGACCAGACACCGCGAGTCGCTGCCCGTGCTGGCGTACACCGTGCCGCCGACGCCCGAACCGGCGCCGCCGCCGGAGCCGCCTCCGCCGCCATCCACGCCCGAGCCGCCCACGCCGGAAGTCGAGGATCCGCCAGTGCCCGAGCACCGCGGCCCGGTGCGCGACCCGGGCCGGCATCCGCCGGCGGTGGCCGGCCAACGCCCCCGCTCGCCGAGACGCACGCGGAACGGTGTTTGCCCCACAAGCGCCGGACGGGCGCCGTCACCTGCACGAGCGTCCGGCCTTTCATGATGCGCTGCAATTGCCGCAGCATTTACCTGGCGAGGCCGCTGAAATGCGCTTGAACCAGCCACCCGGAGACGGCGATACGGTGCCGCCACCGCGGATTCACCGCGAGTCGCTGGCGCCCGGGGCGCGGCTGGACGAGTTCGACATCATCCGGGCAATCGGCATCGGCGGTTTCGGCGCGGTGTATCTCGCGCGGGACCGCATCCTCGAGCGCGAAGTCGCGATCAAGGAATTCCTGCCCGCGCAACTGGCTTGCCGCGGGACCGGCCAGCATGTCACCGTGCGCGAACCCTCGCTGGCCGGAATCTATGCCGAGGGCTTGCGCTCATTCGTGCACGAGGCGCGATTGCTCGCGCAGATCAACCACCCGGCCATCATCAAGGTGCATCGTTTCTGGGAGGCGAACGGCACCGCCTACATGGCCATGCCGTTCGTGCGGGGCCCGACCTTGCGCGACGCGCGAAGGGCGATGTCCAGGCCGCCCGACGAAGCCTGGCTGCGCGGGCTCCTCTCGCCCTTGCTGGACGCGCTGGAAACGCTTCATGCGCATGGCATCTACCACCGGGACATCGCGCCTGACAACATCCTGCTGCCCGCCCCCGGGGCGCCGGTGCTGCTGGACTTCGGCGCGGCCCGGCAGCTCGTCGGCGGCCACACTCGCACCCTGACGGCCGTGCTCAAGCCGAGCTACGCCCCGATCGAGCAATACGCCGAATCGAGCGCATTGCGGCAAGGCCCGTGGACCGATCTGTACGCGCTGGGTGCCGTCGTGAGCTTCATGCTGAATGCCGCCGCACCGCCGCCCTCCACCGTGCGCGCCGTCGAGGACGACGACCCGTCTTCATCGTGGTCCGATGACATGCCAGGCGTCTCCAGCACCTTCGTCGCCGCCATTCGCTGGGCATTGGCCGTGCGGCCCCAGGACAGGCCCCAGACCGTCGCGGAACTGCGCGACGCGATCGAAGGCCGGCTGCAGCCGCGCCGGCCGCAACGCGCGGCCAACACGATCCGCCACGAATCACCGTCGACCTCCGGCGAAGCCGCCGCGACCCCGGCCGTCCCGCCGCAAGATCCGATCACCGAACCCGCCCGCGGCTCGCCCTATCGCTCGCAAGCGCGCGACGCGGCGCCGCCGAGCCTGCGCGGCACACCGAGTCATGCCGGCACCGTTCGCGAGCCCTCGACCTGGGACACGACCCTGCAATTGCGATCACGCGGCGCGGACGGCCCGTCGCTGGCGTTCGCGACGGCCTTGCAACAGCGCGCCGGGCCGCCTGCCTGGCTGCTCGCCTGCGCCGCCGGTGCGGCCTGCATCGTGGTCGCGGCCGGCATGGCCGTGCTTTTCGGCGTGCGTGGCGCGGAACCCGCGCTGGACACCTGGCGCGAGCTGGCAAGACAGGCGGCTCCCGACCTGCAGGCGCGTGCGGACCAGCTCCTTCGAATGACAACGGATGATGAACCCGCCGCTCCTCGCCTCGCGCCCGCCTCCGACGAGATCGACAAGCCGGCGCCGGCCCAGGCATTGCCGCCACCGCCGGCTCCGGAAACCGTTGCCATGCCGGCGCTGGCGCACGCGCTGGCCACCGATGCCGGTGACAAGAGTGTCCGCGGCGGCGCCCCGCATGCGCGTGCCACCGCGCACCACCGTCGCCATGCGCGCGCGGCGCTCGACCCCCATGCCGCCTGCGCGGACCGCGGCTTCTTCATGGCAGCGATCTGCGTGCACCTGCGCTGCGTCGAGCCCGCATATGCACGGCATCCGAGCTGCGTCGCGATGCGCAAACGCGAGCATGAGCACGCGCAGGAGATGGTCCGGCGCTGACGCCCGGTGCTACGGCGCCTTGCGAAACTCCGCGCGCAATTGCTCGCCGATCTGCGGCCGGTCCCTGTACGGGTCGCTGGGATTGCGAAGCTGAAGGATGTCCTCCAAGCGCGCCTGCACCGCGCCCAGTGCGTGCGGATGGCTGAAGATGTAGAAGCGGTTGTCGGCCACCGCGTCCATCACCATGCGGGCGATGTCGGCAGCACTGAGCTTGCCCGAGCTGACAGCCTTCTGGCTGCGCTCCTTGGCGATCAACTGACTTCGCGTGGGCTGGGCCTGTTCGCGCAGGTCGGCCGGCCGGGCTCGCTCGCTCTCGTTGATGCCGGTGGGCACGAAGAACGGGCACAACACCGAGCAGTGCACCTGATCCGTGACGAGGGCGAGGTCCTGGTAGAGCGTCTCGCTCATCGCGACCACCGCATTCTTCGTCACGTTGTACGACCCCATGTTGGGCATGTTGACCATGCCCGCCATCGACGCGGTGTTGACGATGTGCCCCTCGAAGGCCGGGTCGTGCCGGGCCGCCTCGAGCATCAGCGGCGTGAAGACGCGGATGCCGTGCGCGACGCCCATCAGGTTGACGCCGACGATCCATTCCCAGTCCTTCACCGAGTGTTCCCAGATCAGGCCGCCCGAACCCACGCCCGCGTTGTTGAACACGAAGTGCGGCGCGCCGAAGCGCTCGAGCGTCGCCCGCCCCATCGCCTCCACCTGATCGGCCTTGGACACGTCCACCCGCATGGCGAGCACCTGGGCGCCCAGGCCCCGGATCTCGTCGGCCGCGCGATCCAGCGCGTCTTGCTGGACGTCGGCCATCACCACGTTCATGCCAGCCTTCGCGCACAGGCGCGAGGTCTCCAGCCCGAAGCCCGACGCCGCGCCGGTGATCACGGCGGTCTTGTCCTTGAAAGTCTTCATCTGAATTGCTCCTTCGTGATTCGATTGCGCCGCGGCCGTCACCTGGCGGCATCCAGCCGGCGGACCTGGTAGCCGATGCGCGGGAAGTGGACCACCACGCGCCCGGCACGTTCGTCCACGCGTTCCACGGCGGCTTCGGCGTCCGTCAGGCCGACCAGCCGCCCCACGACCGGATCCTGCGCATAGTCGGTCGCCGTCACAGTCACTTCCTGGCCTTGGGTCAGACCTTGCGAGGCGTCGAATTCGAGCGGCGCGGTCTCGCGTGCGCCGCGGGACAGGGCGATCGCTTCGCCCGAAGTCAGCGGCTCGAAGCTGCCATGGCCGAACGCGAGCACACGATCGGCCCACGCCGTCACGCGCTCGAAGGGCGCAAGCACGCCGGCCACGGGCGGAGCGCGACGGATGTACCAGATGGATTGCACTGCGGAGAAGTCCGCGATGCTGGCCACGTCGGCGCAAAGAAACGGCCGGCCTTCGCTCAGTTGCTGCTCCAGCCACGCCAGGGCGGTGCGAAGCACGGCGCCCGAGTCGGCGATGGTGGCACGCCGCAGACCCGCCGTCATGGCCGCACGGTCGGCGGCGAACAGCTTCAGCGCCTCGGGAGGTGCATTGGCGAAAAGGTGCTGCACGCCGGCGGGCTGCATCGTGTACGGGATCGCCGACCAGAACAGGGCCGTGTCAGCCCAATGCGCAATCATGTGCTGCATGCCGCCCGCCTCCGCCGGAAACAGGGCGGGCGCCGGCGCGAAACGGTCGATGACACGGCACATCAGAGCGGTGTCGCAATAGATGTCCGCGCCGATCTGGAGGAACGGCGTGCGCCTGTAGCCTCCGGTGAGCGCGACCACATCGGGCTTGGGCAGCATCGTCGGCACGAAGACCGACTTCCACGCGAGTCCCTTGAAACCCAGCACCAGACGGACCTTCTCGGAAAAAGGCGAGGTGCTGTAGTGATGCAGGATCAGCTCAGGCATGCGGACTCTCCCCGGAATGTGGCGCCCCGTGCGCGGTGGTGCGACGGCGGGGCTGCAGCGCTCAGGCGATCGGCATCGCCCTCGCCAGGATGGAATCGAAATCGACGCTCGAGGGTAGCGTGCCGAAGGCCTGTCCCCAGTCACCTTCGAGACGCGAACGGCAGAATGCATCGAACACCGGCGCCGGAGCATGCTGCGCAAGCAGCGCCGCCTGCAAGGCCAGCGCCACGTCCTGCGCGAGCCGGCGTGCGTCGGTTTCGGCGGTGGCCTGCTCGATGCGTGCAGGCAGCGACGCCGTGAAGCGATCGAAGCCCGCGTGCGCGCCGCGCGCCGGGGCAAGCTCGGCCGACAGAGCATCGGCCATCGCCTCTCCCTTGCGCAGCGCTCGCAGCAGGTCCAGCGCCATGATGTTGCCGGCGCCCTCCCAGATCGAGTTGACCGGCATTTCGCGGTAGATGCGCGCCATCACGCCTTCGCCGTCCTCTTCCACGTAGCCGTTGCCGCCCAGGCATTCCATGGCCTCCTGGGCGAAGGCGCTGCCGCGCTTGCAGATCCAGAACTTCGCCACCGGCGTCATGAGGCGGCGCATGGCGGCTTCGTGCGGCGCCTGCACGCCGTCGAACGCGCGCGCCAGGCGCAACGCGAGCGCCGTGGCGGCCTCGCTCTCGAGCGCGAGATCGGCCAGCACGTTGCGCATGGCAGGCTGCTCGACCAGCGGCTTGCCGAAGGCGAATCGTTGCGACGTGTGGTGCAGCGCGAGCGACAAGGCGTGGCGCATCAGCCCGCTGGTGCCCAATGCGCAGTCCAGCCGCGTCATGTTGCCCATCTCGAGGATCTGCGCCACTCCGCGCCCCTCCTCGCCCACGAGCCAGGCGCTGGCGCCGTGGAATTCGACTTCGGAACTGGCGTTGGCCTTGTTCCCGAGCTTGTCCTTGAGGCGCTGGATGCGGATGTCGTTGACGCTGCCATCCGGCCGCCAGCGCGGCAGGAAGAAGCAGCTCAAGCCGCCAGGCGCCTGGGCGAGCACGAGGAAGGCATCGCACATCGGCGCCGACATGAACCACTTGTGGCCCACCAGCCGGTAGCGCTGGCCCCATTCGTCCTGTCCGTCGGCCACGGCCTCGGTCGAATTCGCCCGCACGTCGGAGCCGCCCTGCTTCTCGGTCATGCCCATGCCCATGGTGACACAGGACTTGTCGGCCGCCGGCACGAAGCGCGGGTCATAGCCGCGGCTCGTCAGCTTCGGTCCCCACACGGCGAGCAGCTGCGGATTGGCACGCAGCGCCGGAGTGACCGCGTAGGTCATCGAGATCGGGCACAGCATGGACGGCTCGAGTTCGGTCACCAGCATGAAGCCGGCCGCACGCCGCACATGCGCATGACTCGCCGCCTGCCCACGGCGTGCCGTGCAGGCCCTCGCCGGTGGCCAGCGACATCAGGGCGTGGTAGCTCGGGTGGAAATCGACCACGTCCACGCGATGGCCGAAGCGGTCGTGGGTGCGCAGCTGCGGCACATGCACATTGGCCAGTCGCGCATGCACCTGCATCTCGGCGCTGCCCGCCGTGCGGCCCAGGTCGTGCAGCGATGCGGTGTCCAGGCCCGGCGCATTGAATCGCAACGCGTCGTGCAGCGGGCGGTTCACCGCGAAGAGGTTGACGTTCTCGAATGGCGTGGCCTGGTTGAAGACCTCGTGCGTCGCGTTCATCGAGTCCCCGTTCATCGCGTCCCCCTTGGTTGCGCGTCGCTTTCGGCGTCCGTGCGGCGGCTCAGGCGAGCCGGACCAGCTGCTTGCCGAAGTTGCGGCCCTTGAGCAGACCCAGGAACGCCTGCGGCGCCGACTCGATGCCCTCGGATGCCGACTCGCGGTACTTAAGCTTGCCGCTGGCAACCAGGGCGCCGAGTTCGCCCAGCGCCGCGGGCCAGTCTTCCATGTGCTCGCTCACGATGAAGCCCTGCAATTTCATGCGCGACTTGAGGATGAGCTGCGGGTACTGCATCGGAATGGGCGCACCGTCGTAGCCGGAGATCATCCCGCACAGCGCGATTCGCGCGAACGCGTTCATGCGCAGCATCACCGCATCGAGCACCATGCCGCCCACGTTCTCGAACAAGCCGTCGATGCCCTTCGGGCAGGCGTCGCCGAGCGCGCGCGACAGGGCCAGGGCGTCGGCATGCAGCTTGTAGTCGACGCAGGCGTCGAAGCCGAGTTCCTCGACCACGTAGCGGCACTTGTCGGGGCCGCCGGCAATGCCGACCGCCGTGCATCCGCGCGCCTTGGCGAGCTGCCCCACGACGCTGCCGACCGCGCCGCTGGCGGCGCTGACCACCACCGTCTCGCCGGGCTTGGGCTCGCAGATGCGCAGCAGGCCGTACCAGGCCGTCACGCCGGGCATGCCCACTGCACCCAGGTAGGCCGACAGCGGCACGTGCGTGGTGTCCACCTTGCGAAGCATGCCCGGCTTGCCCGCATCGACCACGGCATATTGCTGCCAGCCACCCATGCCGACGACCTTGTCGCCCGTCTTGAAGCCCGGATGGCGCGACTCGACGACCTCGCCCACCGTGCCGCCCTGCATCACCTCGCCGAGCGGCTGCGGGGGCGCGTAGCTCTTGGCGTCGTCCATGCGCCCGCGCATGTACGGATCCAGCGACAGGAAATGATGGCGCACGAGGACCTGTCCGTCGGCCAGTGCCGGCACCTCGGCCTCGAGGAGACGGAAGTTGTCGGTGCGGGCCTCGCCCTTGGGGCGCGAGACGAGGTGGATCTGCTTGTTCATCGTCATGGCATGTCCTTTCAATCGGAGGCGTTGAGGCGCTTGAGCTGGCGCCCGCCCGCCGGGAGCGCACTGAGGTACTTGAAGGTGCCGGTGGCATGCGCCACCAGCTTGTCGTCGGTGTCGTAGATGCCGCCTTCGCAGAACGCGAAGCTGCTCGTGCGCTGCAGCAGCTTGCCGCGCGCGACCAGCCTGCCCAGGCCCGGCCGCATGAAACTGGTCTTCATCTCGATGGTCACCACCCCTCGCGGATCGGGCGGCACCCCCACGTTGGGGCTGCGCGCGGCATGCGCCATCGCCACGTCGAGCAGCGTCATGGACACCCCGCCGTGCACCACGCTCCAGGAGTTCATGTGCTCCTCGCGCGGCGTCATCGCGATCTCCGACTCGCCGTTCTCGAAACGCAGGAGTTCGAATCCGAGCGCCTCGACGAAGGGAATCGTCACCTGAAATTCCATCACTGCGGCTCCGTCGCGGCTCATTGCCCGTGCACGGCACTCACGCCGCCGTCGATCGCGAGGATCTGCCCGGTGATGTGCTTGCCTGCCGCCGACGCGAGCAGGACAGCGGCGCCCTTGAGGTCGTCGTCGTCGCCCAGCCGCCCCAGCGGACAGGCCGCGGCCAGCGCGTCGGCGCCAACCCTCTCGAGCGTCCCGCGCGTCATCTTGCTCGGGAAGAACCCCGGTGCGAGGGCATTCACCGTGATGCCGTAGGGTCCCCATTCACCGGCCAGCGTGCGGGTGAAGTTGACCACCGCGCCCTTGCTCGTGCCGTAGGCGATGTACTTGATCTGCGGCGATGCACCGGACAGGCCGGCGATCGATGCGATGTTGATGATTCGTCCGCCATGGCGCGGGATCATGCTCATGCGCGCGATCGCCTGACTCATCAGGAAGATGCTGCGCACGTTCAGGTTCATCACCTTGTCCCAGGCCTCCAGGGGATAGTCCTCGGCCGGGGCACCCCAGGTCGCGCCGGCATTGTTGACGAGGATGTCGACCTGCCCCAGGCGTTGCATCGCTTCGTCGGCCACGCGCTGCACCTCCTCGGGCCGACCCAGGTCGGCGGACACCCAGCGCGTGTCGATGCCCCGGTCCTGCAGCAGCGCAGCCGCTTCCTCGAGGTCGCCGGCCTTGCGCGAGACGAGCAGCACCTTCGCGCCGGCTTCGCCGAGCGCCTCGGCAATCTGCAGCCCGAGTCCGCGCGAGCCGCCGGTCACGAGGGCTGTCTTGCCGGCGAGGTCGAACAACTGCTGGATCGGGGTGCCCATGTCGATGATTCCTGTTACTTGTCGAGCCAGGTGAAGAACGCCTGGCTGTTGGTCGGCCGGCCGAGGAAGTTGCGCAGCAACTCGGCAGGCGGCTCCTGTCCGCCCTGAGACAGCACGGTGACGCGATAGCGGTGGCCCACCAGCGGCGAGAGCTTGCGCCCGGCGAACGCGGTGCGCAGGTCCTCGGCGATGACCAGGCTCCACAGGTAGGCGTAGTAGCCCGCGGCATAGCCGCCGGCGATGTGGTCGAACGCCGCGGGAAACTTCGTGCCCTCGACATAGCCGAGCGGCGTGGCGCTTTCCATGTGCTTCCACAGCGCCATGGATTCCTCGGGCATCTTGCCGTACAGCGCGAGGTCATAGCTGGCATACAGATGCTGGCGCGAGACCATGATGCCCTTCATGAAGTGGCGCGCCTGGTCCGCGCGCTGCACCAGCGCCTTGGGCACCGGCTTGCATGTCGGGCACACCTTCTGGAACAGCGCGAGCACCTTCGGGTCGTAGACCCAGTCCTCCAGCATCTGCGAAGGCGCCTCGACGAAATCGAGCTTGACGCTGGTGCCGCCTTCGCTCGAGTAGCGCGTCTTCGACAGCAGCGTGTGCATGGCGTGGCCGAACTCGTGCAGCAGCGTCTGCAGTTCCTCCAGCGTGAGCCCGCGGCGATTGAAGTTCACGACCAGTCCGGCGGCCGGCTTGCGCCCGGTGAGCGTGGAGACATTGCGAAAGCTCCATTGCGCGGCATGGCTGTATTTGCCGGGCCGGGGGAAGAGGTCGACGAACAAGGTGCCCAGCGGTTCCTTGCTGGCCGCGTCGACCACCTGGAAGGCACGCGCGTCGGGATGCCAGAGCGTTTCCTTCACCGGCTCGAACTCGACGCCGAAGAGGTGGCGCGCGACATCGAAGACGAACTCGAGGCTGGCCTCGGGCGGGAAGTACTGGCGGAATTGCTCCTCGTCCAGGTGGAAGCGCTGCCGGCGCGCCATCTCCACGTAGTAGCCCACGTCCCAGCGGTACACGACGGTCTTGGCCAGGGGCTGGTGCAGGTCCTGCGCCTTCGTCTTGCGCAACAAGGCGAGGTCCGAGAGCTCGCGCTGCGAGACGGCGTGCTCGACCTTGCCCAGGAAGGATTGCACCGCCGCTTCACTGCCCGCCATGCGTCGCCGCAGGGCGAAGTCGGCATATGAATCGAAGCCGAAGAGGTTCGCATATTCGCGGCGCAGCGCGACGATGCGGTCCAGCGTCCCGAGGTTGGCCTTCCCGCCTCGCTCGTAGAACGCGCGCCACATCCGCTCGCGCGTCATCGGATTCACGGCGTGGTCGATGACCGGGAACGACACCGGATACGACATGCCCAGCACGTATCGGCCCTGCGCATCGCGCTTCGCGCCCTTCAGGACATCCTCGGGAACGCCCCGCAGCTCGGCCTTGGTGAAGGCGACCGTCGTGTCGTCCTCGCGCACCCTGCGGCTGAATTCCTGTGACAGCTTGGTGATCTCGTTGTTCAGGTCGCGCGCGCGGGCCTGCCGGTCGGCGGGCAGCGCGATGCCCGCGTCCTCGAAGGCGTCGAGCAGGTCGCGCAGGTATTCGCGGTCGATCGAATCCGCGGGCTGCGCCTTCTTGAGCAGGGCATAGACGTGGGCGTTCTGCTGGAAGGCGCTGTTGAACTCCTGCCCGCGCAGCTCGCAGTCGTCGCCTGCGTCGCGCACGGCCTTGTCGGGGTCGACGGCAGCCAGCAGGCCCATCGGACCGGCAATGTTCTCATAGGTCCGGTTCATGCCGTCCATGGTGTCAAGCAAGGAAGCCGCGTCTGCCGCGGGCATCTCGTCGAGCCTGGCCTCGATGCCCTTGAAGGCGTCGATCATGTGGTCGCAGGCGGCCTTGACTTCCGCGGCGCCGTGGTACGTGGGGAATCGATAAGGCTCTGCTCGCGCGCAGGAGGCGCCCAGTGCCAGTGCGGCAATGACTAGGATCTTCTTCATCGTGTCGTGTCGTGTGCGGCGGTGGCCGGGACGGAGTGGTCGGGCGCGCTGCGCTTCTCGCGAAGCGGCCCCAATGGTGCGCCGACCGCCTTCTGGGCGGGTGGCGCCTGCAAACATCGCGCGGTCAGCATCACGTCTCGTCCTTGCGCCTCGCGCGAAACGCGATCAGTGCGCCGCCCGCCACGGCGGCGGTCACACCCGCGACGCCGATCAGCCAGCCCAGTCCCGCATGGCTGCGCCCGACCGACAAGCCCAGTCCGAGCACGAGCAGCCCGGCATAGATGAGGCTCCAGATCAGCTTGTCGAGCACTTCGTTGCTCATGCCGCAGGCTCCGGCGATGCGAAGGCGGCGTGTCCCGTCCCGGCCGAAGCGGGTGACTTGAGGACCGATGCAGGAGATCGTGCGGAAGGCTTCATTTCAGTGCTTCATTGCGCTTTGCGCCACTCGCGACGCATGAAACACCCGTTCGCCCTGAGCAGGGGACTGAGCTTGTCGAAGGCCCCGTGTCGAAGGGTCCACCGCATGATGCTCACAGGGGGCTTCGACAGGCTCAGCCCGAACGGGGTGGGGTGGCTCAGCCCGAACGGGGTGGGGTGGCTCAGCCCGAACGGGGTGGGGTGGCTCAGCCCGAGCGGGGTGGGGTGGCTGAGCCCGAACGGGTCGCGGTCGACAGTGCTCAAGTTTCATCCTAGTTTTCCATGGCGCCGAGCGGCACCCCAACGGCATGAACCGACGCGTCAAGCGGCCGCCGCGGAGCCGGCTTGGCCGGTCCGCTGGCGGCGCCCCCTGGAGGGGGAGCGCCGAAGGCGCTACGGGGGTGGGTCATTTCAGAACCATGCCTCATTCATGTCCCGGCAAACCGCCTCGCGCGAGGCCACCACATCGAGCCAGGCGCCGATGCGGGGAAGCTCGTAGCGGAAGAAATAGCGTGCTGCCGCGAGTTTGCCCTGGCGCGCATCCTCGTCGCCGGCAGCCCCATCTTGCCCGGCGGCCAGCGCCACGTCGAGCCACATCCATGCGAGCACCGTGTGTCCGAAGGCCTGCAGGTAGGGCGTGGCATTGGCGAGCGCATCGTCGGGCCGTCCGGTGGCCCAGGCCGCGCGCGTCGCATGCCCAAGGGATTTGAGCGCGCCAGCCAGCGCGTTGGCGAACTCGGCCAACGCCGGCACCACGATCGCGCGCTCGAGGGTCGAATTGACCCGCGACGAGAACAGCGCAAATCCGCGGCCGCCGTCCATCACCACCTTGCGGCCCAGCAGGTCCAGAGCCTGAATGCCGTGCGTGCCTTCGTGGATCATGTTGAGCCGGTTGTCGCGCCAGTATTGCTCCACCGGGAAGTCGCGCGTGTAGCCATAGCCGCCCAGCACCTGGATCGCCAGGCTGTTGGCCTCCAGGCACCATTCGCTGGGCCAGCTCTTGGCGATGGGCGTGAGCACCTCGAGCAAGAGGCGCGCCTCGGCAGACGCCGTCTCGTCGCCGGTGTGCTGCTCGTCGACCAGGCGCGCGCAGTACAACGTCAGCGCAACTGCGCCCTCGCAGTAGCTCTTTTGCGCAAGGAGCATCCGCTTCACGTCGGCGTGGCAGATGATGGGGACCTGCGGCTGCGTGGGGTCCTTGCCCGATGGGCCCGACGGGCGTCCCTGCGGGCGGTTGCGGGCATAGTCGAGACTGGCCTCATAGCCAGCGTAGCCGAGCATGGCCGCCCCGAGGCCGACGGCGATGCGGGCCTCGTTCATCATGTGGAACATGCACCGCAGCCCCTCTCCCGGGCGCCCCACGAGGTATCCGATGGCTCCCGGCGCGCCGCGCACCGGAAACTTGCCTTCGCCGAAGTTGAGCAGCGTGTTGGGAATGCCGCGATAACCCAGCTTGTGGTTGAGGCCCGCCAGCGCCACATCGTTGCGCTCGCCCGTGAGCGCGCCGTCCGTGCCGACCAGCTTCTTGGGGACGATGAACAGCGAGATGCCTTTCGCGCCGGCTGGCAGCCGGCCGTCTTCGCCAGGAATCTTGGCCAGCACGAGGTGCACGATGTTCTCGGCGAGTTCGTGCTCGCCGTTGGAGATCCACATCTTGTTGCCGCGCAGGCGATAGCGCGGCCCGAGCGGATCGTGCTCGTGGTCGTCGCCATCGGGCATGGCGCGCGTGGAGATGTCTGACAGGCTCGATCCGGCCTGCGGCTCGCTCAGGCACATGGTGCCGAAGAATCGGCCGGCGAATTCGTTGCCGGCGAACACCTCTTTCTGCACCGCGCTGCCGTGCGCCATCAACAGATTGGCGTTGCCGCTGGTGAGCATGCCTCCGCCGCCGATGCCGATGCCGGCCTTCGAGAAGAAGCTGTTGGCGGCCATTTCGACGACGCAGGGCAACTGCATGCCGCCGATCTCGTAGTCCTGCGCCGCGGCCAGCATGCCGCTGTCGACGTAGGCGCGCGCGGCCGCATGGCTGCTCTCGGGCAGGTGCACGCGCTCGCCGTCGAACCAGGGCTCCTCGGTGTCGGCCACGCGATTGAACGGCGCGAACTTGTCGCGCGCGATCTTCTCGCAGGTGTCGAGCACCGAGTCGAAGGTCTCGCGGCTGTGGTCGGCAAACCGATCGCGCGCGCACAGCGACTCGACGCCGAGCCAGTCATGGAGAAGAAAGTCGATCGTCTGTCGATAGCTCATGGTCGCACCTGGGTCGATGAAGCCGTGCAGCACGCGCTGCGGCGGCTCCGGGAGTGTGGCTCGCGCCGCGATGACTCACCCGGCCACCAGACGCGCGCGCCTCAGCCGGGCGGCGCACTGGCGTTGCCGTCGCCGCGCCGGGCAATCGTGCCCTGCGCCGTCGCGCACAGCTTTTCCTCGCCCTCGGCGATGAAATACACATCGCAGCGGCACACGGCCTGCGTCTTGCCCACATGCACCGCATGTGCTCTTGCATAGAGCCGCTCGCCGGTGGCCGGCCGCAGGAAGTTGATCTTGTATTCGGCCGTCACCACGGGCACGCGCATCGCCGTGCCGCCGGCGAACGTGAGCGCGTTGTCGGCCAGGCAGCTGACCACACCCCCGTGCACGAAGCCGTCCTGCTGCTTGTGCATGTCGGCCACGGGCAGCTCGATCACGCAGTGGCCGGGGCGCAGTTCGCTCAGCTCCGCGCCGATCAGCACGCTGAACGGCTGCTCGGCCAGCACCGTGCGGCCGAGGGCGAGAAAAGCCTGCAGTTGCTCGGCATCCATGGCGCTCGTCTCCTGCGATCAGGCCAGGCCGAAGCGCGCCAGCGCGGCACGCGCGATCGGTGCGCCCCATTCCTGCACGAAATGGCCGGCTTCGGCAATTTCCATCGGCGCGGGACAGCCGCGAATCTGTCGAGCCAGCGCCTGCATGACCGGCCCGCCCAGCACCGGATCGCTCATGCCGATCGCGATGAAGCTCTCGCCCTGCCAGCGGTCTTGCCAAAAGGCGGCTGCCTCGCGGCTGATCGCCGCACCCGGCGCGTCGGGACGATCCGGCACCAGGTTGGGGAAGGCGCGCAACGCGGCCTTGTAGCTCGCGTCGGGAAACGGGGCGTCGTAGGCCGCGGCCTCGGCGGGGGTCATGTCGGGCTTCCCGCGCGCGAGCAGCTTGCCTACCGCGAGGTCGGGTTGCGAGTTCGAGAACGCCCGCCACTGCTTGAATCCCTGGGTCGGCTCCGCTCCGACCGCCAGCGCCGTGTTCATGGCCAGCAGGCGCGTGAACCGCGCGGGCATCGCGGGCACGAGCGTCAGCCCGAAGATGCCGCCCCAATCCTGGCAGACGAGCAGGACATTCTGCAGGTCGAGTCGCTCCACGAAGGACACCAGCATGGCGCGGTGGCGATCGAAGCCATGCCACGACTCGTCGGCGGGCTTGTCCGAGCGGCCGAAACCGATCATGTCGGGCGCCACCACGCGCAGGCCGGCATCGCTGAACACCGGGACCATCTGGCGATACAGGTAGCTCCAGGTGGGGTTGCCGTGCAGGCAAAGCGCGGTGGCCCGGGCGTCGCGGGGTCCTTCGTCGAGGTAGTGCATGCGCAGACCCTCGGCGCCGGCGGGGCCGTCGAGGTAGTGCGGCGTGAACGAGTATCCCGGAAGCTGCGCGAAGCGCTCGTCCGGTGTGCGAAGGACCTCCATCGCCGCAGTGCCGTCTCAGAGCACCTCGAACACGCCCGCAGCGCCCATGCCGCCGCCGATGCACATCGTGACCATCACCTTCTTCGCGCCGCGCCGCTTGCCCTCGATCAGCGCATGGCCCGTCAGGCGCTGGCCGCTGACGCCGTAAGGGTGGCCGACGGCGATCGCGCCACCGTTCACGTTGAGACGGTCCATCGGGATGCCCAGCGTGTCGGCGCAGTAGAGCACCTGCACGGCGAAGGCCTCGTTGAGTTCCCACAGGTCGATGTCGTCCACCTTGAGGCCCAGCCGCTTGAGCACCTTCGGCACCGCGAACACCGGGCCGATGCCCATCTCGTCGGGCTCGCAGCCGGCGACTGCGAAGCCGAGGAACCGACCGAGCGGCTTCAACCCCTTCTGCTCCGCCATCTTTTCATTCATGACCACGCAGGCACCCGCACCATCGCTGAACTGGCTGGCGTTGCCCGCAGCGATCACGCCGCCGGGAAGCGCCGGGCGGATGCCGCTGACGGCCTCGTAGGTGGTTCCCGGACGCAGGCCTTCGTCGGCGCTGACGGTGACTTCCTTCGTGCGCAGCCCCATGACCGGGTCGGCCACGCCGGCGATGGTCGTCACCGACACCAGTTCATCGTTGAACTTGCCCGCTTCCTGCGCCGCGCAGGCACGCTGCTGGCTTTGCGCGCCGTACTGGTCCATGCGCTCGCGCGGGATCTTGTAGCGCTTGGCGACCTGCTCGGCCGTCTGCAGCATGCTCCAGTAGATCTCGGGCTTGTGCTCGACCAGCCACGGGTCGGCGATCATGTGCTTGTTGGCTTCGTTCTGCACGCAGGAAATGCTCTCCACGCCGCCGGCCACGTACACGTCGCCCTCGCCGGCGATCACGCGTTGCGAGGCCATCGCGATGGTCTGCAGGCCGCTGGAGCAGAAGCGATTGACGGTGACGCCGCTCGTGGTGACGGGCAGCCCGGCGCGCAGCGCGATCTGCCGCGCGATGTTGCTGCCCGTGGCACCTTCAGGCGTCGCGCAGCCCATCAGCACGTCCTCGACGAGCGCGGCCTCGATGCCGGCTCGCTCGACCGCGGCCCTGACCGCGTGGCCTCCCAGCGTCGCGCCGTGGGTCATGTTGAAGGCGCCCTTCCAGCTCTTGGCGAGCGGCGTGCGGGCGGTGGAAACGATGACGGCGTTGGTCATGGAATTTCTCCTGGAGGTCATGCGGCGGCGGCTGCCGGCGTGGCAGCGGCCTTGTAGAGACTCTGGCGCGGCTGCGCGAACACGCGCCGCATCATGGGTTCGAATTCGCTGATCGGCAGCGTCTGCGCTTTCGGGTCGAAGGCCGGGTTGTCGAAGAGCTCGCAGAACTCGGCCGTGCGCTCGAAGTGAGGATGGCCGCGGAACTGCTCACGCAGGTGGCGGTCGAGCCCGATGTGGTGGAAGAAGTAGTAGCCCTGGAAGATGCCGTGGTGCTGCACCATCCACAGGTTCTCCTCGCTCACGAAGGGCTTGAGGATGGCCGCGGCGATGTCGAAGTGATTGAACGAGCCCAGCGTGTCGCCGATGTCGTGCAGCAGCGCGCACACCACGTATTCCTCGTCGCGGCCGGCGTTCAATGCGCGCGTGGCCGTCTGCAGCGAGTGGGTGTAGCGATCGACCGGGAAGCCGCCGTAGTCGCCTTCCAGCAGCTTCAGGTGGGCCATGATCCGGTCGGGCAGCGCGCGCGAGAACTGCATGAACTCGCTGCCGATCAGTCGCCAGTCCTCGGCGGTGCTCTCCTCCATGCGGGTGAAGGTCGCGTGTTGACTCATGGCGGGTGTCCCTTCTCGTCGTGCGTTCGCGAGTTGCTCAGCTGAAGGTCTTGCCTTCGGCCGCCAGGCGCGCGAGCAGCGGCGCGGGCTGCCAGAAGCTCGCGTCGTCATGCGGGTTGCGGGCGAATCGCTTCATCGCCTGCACCACATTGAACAAGCCAAAGGTGTCGGCATAGTTCATGGGGCCGCCGCGGAACAACGGGAAGCCATAGCCGGTGAGGTAGACCATGTCGATGTCCGAGGCGCGCAGCGCGATGCCTTCCTCGACGATCTTCGCGCCCTCGTTGACCAGCGCGAACACCAGCCGCTGCACGATCTCCTCGTCGCTGATCTTGCGCGGCGTGATGCCCAGTTCCTTGCGGTGCTTCTCGATCATCTCGACCACCACCGGCGACGGGATCGCATCACGCTTGCCGGGCTTGTAGTCGTACCAGCCGGCATTGGTCTTCTGGCCGAAGCGGCCCATCTCGCACAGCAGGTCGGCGGTCTTGGAGTAGCGCATGTGCGGCTTCTCCTGGTAGCGGCGCTTGCGGATGTACCAGCCCACGTCGTTGCCCGCGAGGTCGCCCATGCGGAACGGGCCCATCGCGAAGCCGAACTTCTCGACCGCCTTGTCCACCTGCTCGGGCGTGGCGCCCTCTTCGAGCAGGAAGCCCGCCTGGCGCGAATACTGCTCGATCATCCGGTTGCCGATGAAGCCGTCGCACACGCCCGAGACCACGCAGGTCTTGCGGATCTTCTTGCCCAACTGCATCACCGTGGCGAGGACGTCCTTGGCGGTCTTCTCGCCGCGAATGACCTCGAGCAGCTTCATCACGTTGGCAGGGCTGAAGAAGTGCATGCCGATCACGTCCTGCGGACGCTTGGTGAAGGCGGCAATCTTGTTCACGTCCAGCGTGGAGGTGTTGCTGGCCAGGATGGCGCCGGGCTTCATCACCTCGTCGAGCGTCTTGAACACCTGCTCCTTCACGCCGATGTCCTCGAACACGGCCTCGATCACGAGGTCGGCGTCCTTCAGGTCGGCGTAGTTGAGCGTGGTGCTGAGCAGCGCCATGCGCTGGTCGTACTTGTCCTGCTTGAGCTTGCCCTTCTTGACCTGCGCCTCGTAGTTCTTGCGGATCGTGGCCACGCCGCGATCGAGCGCGTCCTGCTTCATCTCGAGGATGGTCACCGGAATGCCGGCGTTCAGGAAGTTCATCGAGATGCCGCCGCCCATCGTGCCGGCGCCGATCACGGCTACCCTCTTGATTTCGCGGATGGGCGTGTCTGCCGGCACGTCGGGAATCTTGCTGGTCGCGCGCTCGGCCATGAAGGCATGGCGAAGGGCCTTGGACTCGGGCGTGAACATCAGCGCGGTGAAGTACTCGCGTTCCAGCCGCATGCCTTCGTCGAACTTCTTCGTGACCGCCGCGGCGACCGCGTCGATGCACTTGAGCGGCGCGGGGAAATTTCGGCTCATCGCGCCCACGGTGTTGCGCGCGTACTGGAAATACGCCTGCGCGTCGTGGTGCTCGGCCTTGAGGTTGCGCACGAGCGGCAGCGGACGGGCGTCGGCCTTCTCCTGGGCGAACGCGACGGCCGCGCCGAGCACATCGGACTCGACGATCTTGTCGAACAGCTTCTGGCCCGCAATCTTGGCGAGCATTTCGCTGGCCACCGGCTCGCCGCTCACGATCATGTTCAGCGCATTCTCCACGCCAATGGCGCGCGGCAGGCGCTGTGTGCCGCCGGCGCCGGGCAGCAGCCCGAGCTTCACCTCGGGCAGTGCGACCTGGGTGCCGGTCTGGCCGACGCGATAGTGGCAGCCCAGGGCAAGCTCCAATCCACCGCCCATGCACACGCTGTGAACGGCCGCGACGACCGGCTTCGCGCTGTTCTCGATGGCCAGGATCACGCTGAGAAGATTGGGCTCGGCCAGCGCCTTGGGCGTGCCGAACTCCTTGATGTCCGCGCCGCCCGAAAAGGCCTTGCCCGCGCCGGTGATGACCACGGCCTTGACGGCGGTATCGTCCTGCGCCTTGTCCAGGCCGGCGGTGATGTCGCGGCGGGTGTCGTAGCCCAGACCGTTGACGGGCGGGTTGTCCATCGTGATCACGGCGACGTTGCCGCGGACTTCGTAGTTGGCGCTCATGGGGACCTCGTCAGGGTGATCGGGGTGGGAAGAAAGAGCCGGGCTCTTTCCAGGAATAGAACGGTCGTGCGATTCTAGGGACTCGAGAGTGAAAATGGATGTCGCTGCGGCGACAGGAGGGCATTGCCGGGCGGCTCAGACTTCCAGCCACTCCTTGCGAATGTAGGCATTGCCGCGCAGGTCCGCGGGAGTCCCCTCGAAGACGATGCGGCCATGGCCCATCACGTAGCAGCGCTGCGAGATCTGCAGCGCGATGGTCAGCTTCTGCTCGACCAGCAGGACCGACACGCCGCGGCGCTTCAGCTCCTTGAGGTATTGCGCCACCAGCTCGACGATCTTGGGCGCCAGCCCCTCGGTCGGCTCGTCGATCATGATGAGATCAGGGTCGCCCATCAGTGTGCGGCACAGCGTCAGCATCTGCTGTTCGCCGCCGGAGAGCACGCCCGCCTCGGTGTGCTGGCGTTCCTTGAGCCGGGGAAACATGCCGTACATGTCGTCGAAGCTCCAGCGCGGCTGGCGGCGCTCGCGCTTCTGCCCGAGAAGCAGGTTCTGGTGCACCGTGAGCTTGGGAAAGATGTCGCGGTTCTCGGGCACGTAGCCGAGTCCCAGGTGGGCGATCTCGAACGCCTTGCGCCCGAGCACCTGCTCGCCGCGGAAGCGCACCGAGCCCTTGCCCTCGACCAGTCCCATGATCGTCTTGACCGTCGTCGAGCGGCCCGAGCCGTTGCGGCCGAGCAGGCTGACGATCTCGCCTTCGCCCACGCGCATGTCCACGCCGTGCAGGATGTGGCTCTTGCCGTAGAAGGCATGCACATCCTGCAGGGCGAGCAGGCCGTCTGCGGAAGTGGTCATGTCTGCCCCTCGGCCGACGAATACGTCGGCCGATCCCCCGAGGGGATGCGGGCCGGCTTGGGAGCGGCCCGGCGCTCGGCCCGCCGGCATGTCTGCCCCTCGGCCGACGAATACGTCGGCCGATCCCCCGAGGGGATGCGGGCCGGCTTGGGAGCGGCCCGGCGCTCGGCCCGCCGGCATGTCTGCCCCTCGGCCGACGAATACGTCGGCCGATCCCCCGAGGGGATGCGGGCCGGCTTGGGAGCGGCCCGGCGCTCGGCCCGCCGGCATGTCTGCCCCTCGGCCGACGAATACGTCGGCCGATCCCCCGAGGGGATGCGGGCCGGCTTGGGAGCGGCCCGGCGCTCGGCCCGCCGGCATGTCTGCCCCTCGGCCGACGAATACGTCGGCCGATCCCCCGAGGGGATGCGGGCCGGCTTGGGAGCGGCCCGGCGCTCGGCCCGCCATGTCTGCCCCTCGAGGTGTCTCATGTGCTTACCTCCGCTGCCTGCTGGTCTGCCAGCACCGAGCCGAGATACGCCTCCTGCACCTGGGGATTGGCGCGCACGGCCTCCGGCTTGTCGAAGGCGATCACCTCGCCGTACACCAGCACCGCGATCTTGTCGGCCAGGCCGAACACCACGCCCATGTCGTGCTCCACGGTCAGCAGCGTCTTTCCCTGCGTCACTTCGCGGATGAGCTCCACGAAGCGCTTGGTCTCGCTCTTGCTCATGCCGGCGGTGGGCTCGTCGAGCAGCACCACGTTGGCGCCGCCCGCGATGGTGATACCGATTTCCAGCGCGCGCTGCTCGGCGTAGGTGAGGTTCATCGCCAGCGTGTCGCGCTTGGGTTCGAGCTTGATCATCTGCAGGAGCTGCTCGGCCCGCTCGTTCGCATCGTGCAGCCGCGACAGTCGGTGCCAGAAGGAGTAGCGGTATCCCATCGACCACAGCACGCCGCAGCGCAGGTTCTCGAACACGGACAGCCTCGCGAAGATGTTCGTGATCTGGAAGCTGCGTGCCAGCCCCATGCGGCTGATCTCGTAGGGGCGGCGCCCGTCGATTCGCTGCCCATTGAGCAGGATTTCGCCCGAGCTCGCCGCGAATCGTCCGCTGATCAGGTTGAACAAGGTCGACTTGCCCGCGCCGTTCGGCCCGATGATCGCCACGCGCTCGCCCGGGCGAACCGCGAGGTTGGCATTGCGGATGATCTGCGTCTTGCCGAAGGCCTTGGTCAGGTTCTTCAGCTCGATGGCGTAGTGCGCCTTGTCGGTCATGTCCGCCCCTCGGCCGACGAATACGTCGGCCGATCCCCCGAGGGGATGCGGGCCGGCTTGGGAGCGGCCCGGCGCTCGGCCCGCTGCCATGTCCGCCCCTCGCCCGACGAATACGTCGGCCGATCCCCCGAGGGGATGCGGGCCGGCTTGGGAGCGGCCCGGCGCTCGGCCCGCTGCCATGTCCGCCCCTCGCCCGACGAATACGTCGGCCGATCCCCCGAGGGGATGCGGGCCGGCTTGGGAGCGGCCCGGCGCTCGGCCCGCCACAAGCAGCCTGGCACAGCGTGTCTCATGCCGCTTCCCTCTGTCGGATTTCCTGCTCGATCTCGCCCTGGATGCGACCCCACTGCCGGGCGAAGTGCCGCCGCGACAGCTCGAACATGAGCAAGCCGGTGACGGACACGAAGGCGGCACCGAACCAGCTGTCGGTACTGCGCGCATTGAGCTCGGCGCCCATGAAGCGCAGTGTGGGGCCGAGCGCCTCGTTGAGCTGAAGGTGGTAGACCATCTCGATCATCGCGGCCACGCCCGTCAGCAGCACGGCCGCCGTGCCGCCCAGCGCCAGGTAGGCCGACACGAGCTGGCGAAGCTTGCCGAAAGCGGCCACGCGCACGTTCATCATGATCAGGCTGGCGATGCCGCCGGGCGCGTACATCACCATGAACACGAAGATCAGCCCCAGGTACAGCAGCCATGCCTTCGTGAATTCCGACAGCAGCACCGACGCCAGCACCATGAGCACCGCGCCGATGATCGGCCCGAAGAAGAACGTGGCTCCCCCAAGGAAGGTGAACAGCAGGTAGGCGCCGGATCGCGCCGCGCCGACGACTTCGGCATTCACGATCTCGAAGTTCAGGACATACATGCCGCCCGATACACCGGCGAAGAACCCCGCGATGATGAAGGCGAGGTAGCGAACGCGCTGGGTGCTGTAGCCGATGAACTCGACGCGCTCGGGGTTGTCGCGCACGGCGTTGAGCATGCGCCCCAGCGGCGTGCGGGTGAAGGCGAACATGGCCGCGGTGCAGGCGAAGGTGTAGATCGCGAGCAGGTAGTACACCTGGATCTGCGGTCCGAAGGTGATCCCCAGGAACGGCTTGCCGGCCATGCGGTTGGTGGACACGCCGCCCTCGCCGCCGAAGAACTCCGGAATCATCAGCGACATCGAGAACACCAGTTCGCCGATGCCCAGGGTGATCATCGCGAACGGCGTGCCGGCCTTCTTCGTGGTGACGAAGCCCAGCACCACGGCGAAGACCATGCCGGCCAGTCCGCCCACCAGCGGAATCAGGCTCACCGGGATCGGCCAGCCCGCGCCGATCTGGTTGAGCACGTGGATCGCCACGAACGACGCCAGGCCGGTGTACACCGCATGGCCGAAGCTGAGCATGCCGCCCTGCCCGAGCAGGATGTTGAACGACAGGCAGGCGACGATGGCCACACCCATCTGCGACAGCAAGGACCGCGACAGGCTGCTGGTGAAAAGCAGCGGCACGACCGCCAGCAAGAGGGCGAACAAGCCCCACGCGACGAGCCGGCCGGTGTTGGCAGGCCGCCAGGGGAAGGCACGGGACGCAGGCATCACGGCAGACATGGCGTCATCCCTCCCGCGTTCCGAGCAGCCCCTTGGGCCGGAAGATGAGGATCAGCACGAGGAACAGGTACGGCAAGATGGGCGCAATCTGTGAGACTGTCAAGCGCATGAGGCTGCTCGAACCGGGTTGCAGCCCCAGTGCACTGAAGAGGTCGACCACCGAGTAATCGATGGCGACCGCGAAGGTCTGGATGACGCCGATCAGCAGCGAGGCGAGAAAGGCGCCGGCCAGCGAACCCATGCCGCCCACCACCACCACCACGAAGATGACCGGCCCGACCGCCGCGGCCATTGCCGGCTCGGTCACGAAGGTGCTGCCGCCAATGACGCCGGCCAGCCCGGCCAGCCCGGCGCCGGCCCCGAACACGAGCATGAACACCCGCGGCACGTTGTGACCGAGTGCCTCGACCATGTCCGGGTGGGTGAGCGCACTCTGGATCACCAGGCCGATCCGCGTGCGCGTGAGCATCAGCCAAAGCGCCAGCAGCATGGCCAGCGCGACCACCATCATGAAGCCGCGCGTCGCCGGGAACGGCGAGCACAGCACCCGCACGCCGGCCTCGGCGCTGTTGCACATGGCCGCCGGCGCGGCGCCCCAGACGAAATCCAGCCCGGACTTCGACGAACTGACCAGCGTGAACGCCGGACCCTGCAGGACCTGAGGCGGCGCGAAATCGACGCCGATGCGGCCCCACAGCAGCTGCACGATCTCCAGCACGACGAACGACAGGCCGAAGGTGATGAGCAACTCCGGGACGTGGCCGTACTTGTGCACGCGCCGCAGCGCATGTCGCTCGAAAATGGCACCGAGCGCGGCCACGATGATTGGCGCCACCACCAGCGCCGGCCAGAACCCCACGAACAGCGCGATCGTGTAGGCCAGGTACGCGCCCAGCATGTAGAAGCTCGCGTGCGCAAAGTTGAGCACGCCCATCATGCTGAAGATCAGCGTGAGGCCCGAGCTGAGCATGAACAGCAGCAGCCCGTAGCTCACGCCGTTGAGCATCGATATCGTGAAGAATTCCATGATGCCGTCCGGACAAGGCGCGGGGCCCGATGAGACTCGCCCATCGGGCCCCGGTCACTCAGACACTGATGACCTGGTTCTCGCGGGCGCTCACATTGCCGGGCGCTTCATCTGGCAGCTCGTGGGCGTGCTCGACACGTAGTTCGGGTACTCGGCAACCGGTGCCAGCGTCATGCCGGTGTTCTCGGGGCTGTACGGGAACTTGGCACTCGCCTTCTCCCACACCGTCATGTACAGCGGCATCTGCAGCTGGTGGTCGGTCTTGCGCATCTCGATCTCGCCGCCGAACATGCTCTTGACCTTCAAGCCCTCCATGGCATAGGCCACCTTCACCGGATCGGTGGACTTGGCCTTGGCCATCGCGTTGCCCAGCAACTCGAACAGCCGGATCATGGAGCCGGTGTAGAAGTCGTCGTTGTACTTCTGCTTGAACTCCTTCTCCCACACGTCCATCTGGCCGCCCATGTTGTAGTGGGCATAGGCGATCTGGTACACCTTGCCTTCGCCGTTCGTGCCGAGCGCCGTGGGCGTGCCGGTGACGCCGGTGTAGTAGGTGAAGAACTTGCCGTTGTAGCCGCCTTCGATGGCCGCCTTCACCAGCAGCGTGAGGTCGGAGCCCCAGTTTCCGGTGATCACGGCGTCGGCGCCGCTGGCCTTGATCTTCGAGATGTACGGCGCGAAGTCGCGCACGCGCGCCAGCGGGTGCAGCTCGTCGCCGACGATCTCGATATCCGGGCGCTTGCGCTTGAGGTCTTCACGCGCATAGCGTGCGACTTGCTGGCCGTGCGAATAGTTCTGGCCCAGGATGTAGACCTTGTGGATGTCCTTCTGGTCCTTGATGAAGGTGGTCATGGCCTCCATCTTCATCGTCGTGTCGGCATCGAGCCGGAAGTGCCAGAAGCTGCACTTGCTGTTGGTGAGGTCCGGGTCGACGGCGGCGTCGTTCATGTAGACGACTTCCTTGCCCGGGTTGCGCTCGTTGTACTTGTTGATCGCGTCCACGAGGGCCAGCGCGACCGACGAGCCATTGCCCTGCACGATGTAGCGGATGCCCTGGTCGGTGGCGGCCTTGAGCTGGTTCAGGCTCTCGGTCGGGCTGAGCTTGTTGTCCAGCCCCTCGATCTCGAACTTCACGCCCGCGGGGTTGTTCGCGCTGAATTTCTCCGCCGCGAACTGCACGCTCTTGAGCTGGTTGGAGCCCACGGGCGCCATCAGGCCGGACAGAGGATCGATCCACGCGATCTTCACCGTCTGGCCGCTCAGCGGCTTGGATTGCGCGACGGCAAGATTGGCCGACATCGCCAGCGCCGTGCCGGCGAGGATGCCGAAGGTGATTTTCGAGAACTTCATCTGCTTGGTCTCCGTTCAGATGGAACAACAACCGATAACGGTACGCGATATGGCGGCGAATGCGGCTCGGGAACTACCCCCACGGCCTGTCGCGCCCGGGACAGGTGGAGTCATGTGCCGGCCAGCCGGTGGCTCTTGAACTGCTCGCGCAGCTTGAGCTTCTGCATCTTGCCGGTCGCGGTGTGCGGGATGTCGGCGACGAACACGACTTCGTCGGGAATCTGCCATTTCGCGATGCGGCCCTCGAAGAAGCCGAGCAATTCCTGCGCGCTGAGTTCGGCGCCGGGTTTCTTCACCACCACGAGCAGCGGCCGCTCGTCCCACTTCGGGTGGCGGCAGGCGATGGCAGCGGCCTCGTGCACCGCCGGGTGGGCCATCGCGATGTTCTCCAGGTCGATGGAGCTGATCCACTCGCCGCCCGACTTGATCACGTCCTTGCTGCGGTCGGTGATCTGCATGAAGCCGTCGGCATCGATGGTGGCCACATCGCCAGTGGGGAACCATTTCCGCCCCTCCAACTCCACGAGCGGCGAATCGTCGTGGCGGAAGTAGCGCTCGATGACCCATGGGCCGCGCACCACCAGGTTGCCCGACGACTGGCCGTCCCATGGCAGCGCCTGGCCCTCGTCGTCGATCACTTCCATGTCCACGCCATACACCGCGCGACCCTGCTTTTCGAGCAGCCGGTGGCGCGCTTCGGCGTCGAGGCCGTCATGCTTGTACTTGAGTTTCGAGACGGTGCCGATGGGCGACATCTCGGTCATGCCCCAGGCGTGGATGACCTCCACGCCGAAGTCGTTTTCGAGCGTGCGCATCATGGCCGGCGGACATGCCGAGCCCCCGATCACCGTGCGCTTGAAGGTGCTGAACCTGAGCTTGTTCTGCTGCGCATAGGTGATGAGCCCCAGCCAGACGGTGGGCACGCCGGCGCTGAAGCTGACCTTCTCGTTCTCGAACAGCTCGTAGAGCGACTTGCCGTCCAGGTGCGGGCCGGGAAACACCATCTTCGCGCCGACCAGAGGAACCGAATACGGCAGTCCCCACGCATTGACGTGGAACATCGGCACGACCGGCAGGATGACGTCGCGGGCGGAGCATCCGAGCGAGTCGGGCAGCGCCGACGCGTAGGCGTGCAGCACCGTCGAGCGGTGGCTGTAGACGGCGCCCTTGGGATTGCCTGTCGTGCCCGAGGTGTAGCAGATGCTCGATGCCGTGTTCTCGTCGAATTCCGGCCACGCGTAGTTGCCGTCCTCGGCCTCCACGATCTCGTCGTAGCACAGCAGGCCGGCGATGGGCGTGCTCGCTGGCATGTGGGCGCGATCGGTCATCAGCACGAAGTGCTTGACCGTCGTCAAGGAACCCGCGATTTTCTCGATCAGCGGCAGGAATGTCAGGTCGAAACACAGCACCTTGTCGTCAGCGTCGTTGGCGATCCAGGCGATCTGTTCGGGGAAGAGGCGCGGATTGACGGTGTGGCACACCAGCTGCGAGCCCGACGTGCCGTAGTAGATCTCGAGGTGGCGGTAGCCGTTCCAGCCCAGCGTGGCCACGCGGTCCCCGGCCTCGCAGCCCAGCCGCGCCAGGGCCTGCGCCAGCTTGCGTGAACGCAGTTCGGTGTCTTTCCAGTTCGTCCTGTGAATGTCGCCCTCGGCGCGCTTGGACACGATCTCGGTGTCGCCATAGTGGCGAGCCGCATGCGTGATCAACGAGGAGATCATCAGCGGCATCTGCATCATCTGACCCATCAGGGCGGCCATGTTCGTCTCCGCAAGTGAAACCCGCAAGGATGATAGGAAGGCGCCTTGCGATCTCGCCTGCTGTTTACCCGTAACGTCTCGATGACCTTAGCTGCCACCGGCCCGCCCGGCCATAGGAATGTTCCGAGAAGGGACTAGGGAAGGTGAGCAGCCGCCAAGTCACCTTGACGACAGACAGCGCCTTATGATCGCCCGCCAATGCGGTGACTGGGCCCGCATAGCGCACACCGTGAGACCTGCCGCCTCCTCACCGCCGCCGGACATTCCGTACGCGTTCCTCGTGGAGCAGTCGCTCGCCGGGATGTATGTGATCCAGGACGAGCATTTCCAGTACGTGAACGCGACGTGGGCGTCACTGATCGGACGAACGCCCGAAGAGATGATCGGCCATGCCGTGAGCGAGTTCGTGCCCGATGAGTTCTGGCCCGAAGTGCGCGAGCGGCTGCAGGACCGGCTACGGGGCGATCCCCCCACCATGCGCTACGTGACGCGCGGCCTTCATCGTGACGGGCGCACGATCTTGATCGAGGTGCACGGCACGCGCATGCCATACCGGGGGCGGCCGGCCATCGTCGGGGTCGGCATCGACGTGAGCGAGCGCCTGCGAGGCGAGGAGGCCTTGCGGCGATCCAACGAGCGCCTGCAGCAACTGGCCAGCCACACGTCGCGCCTGCTCGAGGACCAGCGCCTGCAGCTGTCGCACGAAGTGCACGACGTGCTGGGCGGGATGCTCACGTCGATGAAGATGGACGTGACGCGCGTCCTGCGGCGCGCGGACACCGACGAACTGCGCGAGATCACGCAAGGGCTGCTCGCCCTCACGCAAGAGACCATCGCGGCGGTCCGGCGGATCGCCGAGGACCTGCGGCCCGGCGTGCTCGACCACCTCGACCTGTCGGTGGCCGTCGGCCAGGCGCTCGATGCCTTTGCCGCGCGCCATGGCGTCGCCTGCACGCTGCAAGGCCCGAAGACCACGCACCGCCTGTCGCCCAAGGCGTCGACCGCGCTGTACCGCATCGTCCAGGAGGCGCTGACCAATGTCGCGCGGCACGCCCGCGCGCAGCGGGTCGAGGTCCGGCTGATCGAGGAAGGCGCCGATCATCTCGTCGTCGAGGTGGCCGACGACGGCGTCGGGTTCGACCCGCAGGCGCCGCGCGGCCCTGCCCTGGGACTGCTCACCATGTCGGAGCGGGCGCGGGAACTCGGCGGCCACCTCGTCGTGGACACCGGGCCGGGCATCGGGACGCGCCTGCGCGTCACGGTGCCATTGCTCTAGCGACACGGGCTGCCCATCATGGCCATCGAGATCCTCCTGGTCGACGACCACACCATCTTCCGCTCGGGGCTCAAGCGACTTTTCCTCGACGAGCCGGACCTGCGGGCCGCCGACGAGGCGCGCAACGGCGCCGAGGCCCTGGACAAGCTGCGCGCGCGCCGCTTCGACATCGTGCTGCTGGACATCAACATGGAAGGGCGCAGCGGCCTGGAGGTGCTGGCGTGGATCCGTTCCGAGCAGCCTCGCCTGCCGGTGCTCATGCTCTCGATGTACCCCGAACAGCAATACGCACTGGTGGCCATTCGCGCAGGCGCCAACGGCTACATCGCCAAGGACGCGGAGCCGTCCGAACTGCTCGGCGCCATCCGGCGCGTGGCCGCGGGCGGCCAGTACCTCAGCCGCGAGGCGGCACCCGCCGTGCAGATGCAGCTCGAAGGCCACGACGACCGCCCGGCCCACCAGCGACTCACCGTTCGCGAGTACCAGGTGATGCTGATGATCGTCAAGGGCATGTCGCTGACCGAGATCGGCGAGGAGATGATGATCAGCGTGAAGACGGTGAGCACGCATCGCACGCACATCCTGGAGAAGCTCGGCCTGAACAGCAACGCCGAGCTGGTCCTGTACGCCGTGCGCCAGGGCCTGATCCACTGAGCCGCCTGCGGGGAATCACCCGTACCCCTACACTGCGGCCGATGAGCGCCCTGCCCTTGCCGCCTGCCGCCCCGTCCGGTCCCGAGCTGCGCTGGAAGAACCGCTTCGCAGCCCTCGGGGATGCCTTCCATGTGACCATTGCCGCGCGGGGCCTGCCCGACCCTCATTGGGTGGCGGCCAGCGACGACTGCGCCGCCACGCTCGGACTGCCGGCCGACTGGCGCGCACGCGAGGACTGGCAGGCCCTGCAGGTATTCAGCGGCAACGCCCTGTGGCCGGGCATGCAAAGCCTCGCCGGCGCCTACAGCGGACACCAGTTCGGCGTGTGGGCCGGGCGCCTCGGGGACGGCCGGGCCCTGTGGCTCGGCGAGGTCGACGGCCCGCGGGAGCCGCTGGAGATCCAGCTCAAGGGCAGCGGACTCACCCCGTTCTCTCGCATGGGCGACGGCCGCGCAGTGTTGCGATCGTCGATCCGCGAATTCCTCTGTTCCGAGGCCATGCATGCGCTGGGAGTGCCCACGACCCGCGCACTGTGCGTGACGGGTTCGGGCGAGCCGGTGCGGCGCGAGACCATCGAGACCGCCGCCGTGTGCACGCGCGTGGCGCCCAGCTTCATCCGCTTCGGGCATTTCGAGTACTTCACGCACACCGCACAGGACCCCGACGGGCTTCGCCGGCTGGCCGACTTCGTCATCGACACGTACCTGCCCGAGTGCCGCGACAGCGCGCAGCCCGTCGCGGCCATGCTGCAGACAGTGGCGCGGCGCACCGCACGGCTGATGGCCGACTGGCAGGCGCTCGGCTTCTGCCATGGCGTGATGAACACCGACAACATGTCGATCCTGGGCCTGACCATCGACTACGGCCCCTTCGGATTCCTGGACGCCTACGACCCCGGGCACATCTGCAACCATTCGGACGACCACGGGCGCTACGCGTATGGCCGGCAGCCGCAGATCGCGTTCTGGAACCTTCACGCACTGGCGCACGCGATGCGCCCGCTGTTCGACGACGACGAAGCCGCGCTGGACGCCATCGAACCCTATCGCGAGGAATTCACCCGCGCGATCCAATCGCGCATGCGCGCCAAGCTCGGACTTGCGCAGGCCCTCGAAGGCGATGACGAACTCATCGACGCCCTGCTGCATCGAATGGCCGCCGACCGCGTGGATTTCACCATCGCGTTCAGGCGCCTGGCGCAGCTTTCGCATGCCGACGCCGGTGCGCGCGATTGCGCCGCACCGCCCGGCGATGCCGCCGTGCGCGACCTGTTCATCGACCGCGAGGCGTTCGATGCCTGGACCTTGCGTTACCGCGAACGCCTGCGCGCCGAGGGCCGCGATGCAGGCGATCGGGCTGCGGCCATGAACAGGGTCAACCCGAAGTTCGTGCTGCGAAACCATCTGGCGCAGCGCGCCATCGAAGCGGCCGTGCAAGGCAACTTCGAGCCGACCGGCAAACTGTTGAAAGTTCTACAACATCCGTACGACGAACAACCCGAGAATGCCTCCTTCGCCGACCTACCGCCCGAATGGGCCGGACAGATCTCGGTGTCGTGTTCGTCCTGAGGAGCCTCGTCATGAGCGACTACACCGTCAAGAAGACCGATGCCGAGTGGCGCGAGCAGCTCGACCCCATGCAATACCAGGTCACCCGCAATGCCGCGACCGAGCATCCGTTCACCGGCAAATACTGGAACCATTGGTCATCCGGACGCTACGACTGCATCGGGTGCGGAACTCCGCTGTTCGAATCGGGCACCAAGTTCGACGCCGGGTGCGGCTGGCCCAGCTACTACCAGCCGGTCAACAGCGAGGTCATCGAGCGCATCGAGGACAAGACCCACGGGATGGTCCGGGTCGAAGTGCGATGCAACCGCTGCGGCGCGCACCTGGGCCATGTGTTTCCCGACGGTCCGCAGCCCACCGGCGAGCGCTATTGCATCAATTCGGCGGCGATAAACTTCATCCCCCAGACATAAGGACAGCCATGGCCGGCGCCACCGGGGCGGCCGCCGGCCCTGACGCATGAAACTATTCCTAGACTTCCTGCCGCTGATCCTCTTCTTCGGCAGCTTCCAGTACGCAGACCGGCACAAGGAGTGGGCCGCGTCGGTGGCCACCGGCGCCTTCGGCTTCATGGTGTCCGGCGGCGTGGTCGGAGCGCAAGAGGCGCCCATCCTGCTCGGCACGGTCGTGATGAGCGTGGTGACGGTGGTCCAGGTGATCCTGCTCAAGGTCATGCGCCGGCCCATCCACATCATGCTGTGGATCACGCTGGCGCTGGTCATCGTGCTCGGCGGCGCGACGATCTGGTTCCACAACCCCATCATCATCAAGTGGAAGCCGAGCATCGCCTACTGGGCCCTGGGCATCTCGTTCTGGTTCAGCCGCGCGGTGCTGCACCGCGATCTGCTGCAGGAAATGCTCAGTGCCGAGATGCAACTGCCCGCACCGATCTGGCAACGGCTGAACCTGGCGTGGACCACCTTCCTCGCGCTGATGGGCATCCTCAACCTCTATGTCGCCTACGCCTTCTCGACCGAGACCTGGGCGAGCTTCAAGGTCTTTGGCGCCACGGGGCTGATGCTTCTGTTCTCCATCGGCCAGGTGCTGTATCTGAGCCGCCACATCAAGGCACAGCCCGAAGACGCGCCGTCGAACAAGCTGCAATCGTGAGCGCGGCCATGCCCATCACCGCCGAACAGATCGATGCCGCACTGCGGGCTGCCCTGGCCCCCTCCGACCTCGCCGTGTCCGACGACAGCCACCTGCACGTGGGCCATGCCGGTGCCCGTGAGGGCCGTCATTTCTCGGTGCGCATCGTCAGCGCCCGTTTCAACGGTTTGTCACGGGTGGCCCGCCACCGCCTCGTATATGATTCCCTCCGCACTTTGATTCCGCACGGGATCCACGCATTGGCGATCGACGCCCAGGCGCCGGATGAGCGCTGAACCTTCCCTCATCGTTCCAGGTCAACCATCGCCTCGGCCGCGCGTTGCGGGTGCGGCATCCCTACGTACAGAGTTTGAAAGGCTCTTCCCCATGAGAAAGTTGTCTGTCGCCGCCGTCGTCGTGTCGATTGCCCTGTTTGCACCGCTGGCCGTCATGGCCCAGAACGTGGCAGTCGTCAACGGCAAGGCCGTGCCCAAGGCGCGCGTCGATGCGCTGCTCGAGCAGGCCGCCAAGCACGGCCAGGCGCGCACGCCCGAACTTGAAAAGCAGGCCCGCGACGAAGTCGTGATGCGTGAAATGTTCATGCAGGAAGCCGAGAAGCGCGGCCTCGCCCAGAACCCCGACTTCAAGCAGCAGATGGAATTCGCGCGCCAGCAGATCCTCATCCGCGAACTGTTCGACGACGTTCGCAAGAAGGATCCGGTGACCGACGCCGAAATCCAGGCCGAATACGACAAGTTCAAGGCGCAGGCGAGCGGCACCGAATACCGTGCGCGCCACATCCTCGTCGAAAAGGAAGACACGGCCAAGAAGCTGATCGCCGAGATCAACGGCGGTGCCAAGTTCGAGGACGTGGCCAAGAAGAACTCCAAGGACCCGGGCTCGGCCGCCAACGGCGGCGACCTCGACTTCGCCAAGCCCGACGCCTATGTGCCCGAATTCAGCCAGGCGATGACCAAGCTCAAGAAGGGCGAGATGACGCAGGTGCCGGTGAAGTCGCAATTCGGCTACCACATCATCAAGCTCGAGGACACGCGCGAGGCCAAGTTCCCGCCACTGGCCGAGGTGAAGCCCCAGATCGAGCAGCGCCTCGCGCAGACGAAGCTCGCGAAGTTCCGCGACGAACTGAAGGCCCGGACGAAGACCGACTACAAGTTCGAGAACTGATCGTTGCGCAACGCGTGCCGACGGCGCGCGTGTGCGTGACACCAGCGAAGAGCGCCGGACAGGCGCTCTTCGTTTTTCAGGCGCGGGGTCATGGCCGCCGCGGCCAGTTCACTTCTTGCGCGTGGTGCCGGTTGCCGGCTTGGCGCTGCCTTGCTTGAGCGCATCGGACATGCCGATCAGCACGCCGCTGACGAGTGCCGTGTAGCTGTCGGCGAGCGCCTGGGCCGCCTTCATGCCGGCGGCGCGGCTGTCGCGGATCGCCGCCTGCATCTGCGTGGCGTATTGTTCTGCGGTGGCCGCCGCCTGCGCGCCGCTGGCCGTGCCGCCTACCTGCAGGCGTTCGAGCACGGCGTTCCATGGGTTGCCGATCTGGTCGCCGGCGGCCTCGGCAGCCTTGCGAACGACACCGACGAAGGTGTCTTCCATCTTCTCGAGTTCATCCAGGGCCTTTTTCAGCTGCTTCTCCTGGACTCCCACGCCTTGCGCGGCCAATTGCTGCAACGCCACGCGATTGGCGTCCACGGCCCGCAGCAGGGCGTCGTCCATGCCAGCCACGGCGCGATCGAGCAAGGTCTCCGGATCGACCCCGGCCATGTCGTTGCGTGCCGCGCCTGCCGTGGCCGCCTTCGTGACGGTCTTGAGCACGTCGCGAATGTTCTTCAAGCTCAGCTCGCGGCCCTGAAGCGCACCGAGCGTGGCCTGGCACACGGCCTGGCGCAGTTGCTCGCCCTGCTTGGAGCTGGCGCTCGAGAACATCTCGATCAGCGCGTCGTTGTCGATTCCGAATCCGGACTTCATGGCGGGTCTCCTGGCGTAGTGGGGGTCGTGGGCACCGCCGCCGACGTCAGCCGGCGATCTCATGCCAGCGCAACGATAGCCGCGACGGGCGCAGTCGCCTAGAGCCTGCGTGCACTTACCGGATTTTGCGAGATCGGATGCAGGGTCGGGGGCCGTCAGCCCACGCGCGCTGAGCGCGTCGGAGGCAACCCCTGGCGAGCTGCGGCAACACCTTCGGAGGCTGGCGTTACCGTCCCCACGAGGCGGCCCGCCTCGATGTGGAACTGCCTGTCGCAGCGTCCGGCGATGGCGTCGTCGTGGGTCACGAGCAGGAGCGTCGTGCCCGCCTCCCGGTTGAGCTCGAACATCAGCGCCATGACGCGTTCGCCGGTGGCGAAGTCCAGGCTGCCGGTGGGCTCGTCGGCCAGCAGCACGGCCGGTCGCACGACGAAGGCGCGTGCGAGCGCGACACGCTGCTGCTCGCCACCGGACAACACGCGCGGATAGTGGCGCAGGCGCTCGGCGAGCCCCACGCGGTCGAGCATCTCACGGGCCTGCGCACGCGCGTCGCGCCGGCCCTGCAGCTCGAGCGGAAGCATCACGTTCTCCAGCGCGTTCAGATGGCCCAGGAGCTGGAAGCTCTGGAACACGAAGCCCACCTTGCCGCCGCGCACGGCCGCACGAGCATCCTCGTCGAGCGCGAACAGGTCGATGCCGTCGAGATGCACCGTGCCCTGCGAGGGCGTGTCCAGTCCCGCAACGATCGACAGCAGCGTGCTCTTGCCCGAGCCCGAGGCGCCCACGATCGCTGCCGACTGCCTCGGCGCCAGGGTGAAATCGATGTCATCGAGAATGGTGAGCGTGCCCGTGGCGTCGCGCACCTGCTTGCTGACGTGTTCCACGGCGATGATGGGTGGGGACATGAAGAAAGGATCAGCAATGAAGATGCCCCGACGGGCCTGGCTCGTGCACTGTACCGCGTGGGTCGGCGCCGTGCTGGCGGCACCCTGGGTGGCCGCGCGCGCCGCTCGCATCCCGCCGGCGCGCATCCTGGTCGTCGGAGACAGCCTGTCGGCGGAATACGGCTTGCCGCGCGGCACCGGCTGGGTGTCGCTGCTCGACAAGAAGCTCCACGAGCGGCACATCGACGCCACGGTGGTCAACGCGAGCATCAGCGGCGACACCACCGCCGGAGGGCGCACGCGACTGCCGTCGCTGCTGGCCCGCGAGCATCCGACCATCGTCGTCATCGAACTCGGCGGCAATGACGCCCTGCGCGGCCTGCCCCTGGCCGCGACGCGCGACAACCTTACGGCGATGGCCAAGACCGCCAAGGCGGCCGGCGCGAAGGTCGTGATCGTGGGCATGCAGGTGCCACCCAACTACGGGCGCAAGTACACGGAGGAGTTCGCCGCGATGTTCGCCTCGGTTGCGAAGGACCAGGGCGCCGCGCTGGTTCCGTTCCTGCTGCATGGCGTGGCCGACGCGCCGCAGTCGCAGAACCTGTTCCAGAACGACCGCATCCATCCGCGCGCGGAGGCACACCCGAGGATCCTGGCCAACGTGTGGCCGGTGCTGGAGCCGATGCTGCGATGACCTGCGCGGCGCGTCGAGCAGCCGCTCAACGGGGGCGCCCGCGCTCCTTCTGATCACGATCATCGCCCCCGCGGTCGCCGCGCGAGGGCACCTGCGTGGCAGCCGGCGGCGGCGTTGCCGGGGCGGGTTGGGCGGGCGGCGCTGGGTGCGGCGTCGGACCGCGCTGCGGTGGGTGCGGCTGCGCCTGGGGTGGATGCGGCTGCGTCTGCGGCACCTGCGGTTGCGTCTGCGGCGGATGCGGCTGCGCCTGCGGCGGGTGCGGCTGCGCCTGCGGCGGGTACACCTGGCCTTGTGACGGACGGGGCTGCGGATGCACCTGTGCCGGGCGCGGCTCGGCCTGCGATGGCGTGGGCGGGACGCCCGGCCGCGGAGCCGGCGCGTGCTCGCGTTGCAGCGGAGCGGTTCGAAGCGCCGGAGACGGCACGTTGCGGGCTGGCGGCGAGGGGCTGACCGACTCGGTCCGTGCCGGCAACGCCGGGCGATTCATGCGAGACGGCTCGGGCGCGGTCTCCTGGGGCCTGCCTCTGGCGGGCACGGTGTCGCGGCTGCGCTCGTCCGCCGGGTCCCGCGGCGTCCGTGACGGCGGCCGATGCGCCGGGGCGAAGCCCGGCGGAACAGGCGCGGCCGTCCCGCCGGCGGGCGGCCGAGTTCGAGGCGCGGTGCCGGCGGGCGCTTCCGCACGGTGGCCCGGAGGCGGTGGCACGGCCGCCTGAGGTGCGCGCGACGGAACGGAGGTGCGTGCCGCGGCGTCGCGGCCGCGTTCTTCGTGATTGCGCATCCGGCGGTCCTCGACCCGGGCGGGCGCAGGCACGTCAGGGCGGGCCAGCAGCGATCGCGACGCCGGCTGCCGAACGAAGTGCTGGACTTCGTCGCTTCTGCGCCATCGCGCGGCCTCGGGTGCCACCGGGCGGCGATCGAGCATGACATCGCGGGGGACGACAGTCACGGCCTTCGGGTCGTGCCGATGCCGGTAGTCGAAGCGATTCATGGCCAGTTGCGGGTCCCGGGCGATGAGCGCGGGATCGCTGATGTGCCGGACATGCGTGATGTTGACCTGCTGCACGTAGTGGGGGCTGACCCGGTATGACGGCACGAATACCTCATGGGGCGCCAGCGGAAACCATCCCACGCCCGGCGCCCTGCGACCGGCCGAGATCGACAGCATGAAGTTCGCGCCGCCGATCCAGCCCACCAGGGCCGGCGCATACACCGGCCGGCGCACGTAGTTGCCGGGCGCCCAGCACCAGCGGTCATGCCGTATCAACCAGCGGCCGTAGTGGAACGGCGCGAAGCCCCAGGGCGCATCGTCGACCCAGGTCCAGCCCCACGGGCTGACCCAGGCCCAGTGCCCCATGCTGTACGGCGCCCAGCCCGGCACGACCGTGATGGGCACCCACACGGCGCCGACCTCGGGGTCCTGTTGCCAGCGCCCATAGCGGTCGAGGTCTTCGACGCCGGTCATCTCCGGAGACACGTAGCGCGTGGAGGCCATGCGATCGTCGCGCCGGTCCTCGGCCGCGACCCAGGCGGCGAAATCGTCGTTCACGGGTTCGACGATGCTGTATTGCGCGAGCCGGTTCTGATCGAGGAAGAAGTCGGCGCGCTGACCCGAATGGACCTGCAAGGCGCTGCCCGGCCCCTCGTAGTAGGCCTCGCCGTCCCAGACGGTCAGGCTGCTTTCGTCGTCCTGCGGTCGAATCGGTAGCTGCCCGGCGTCTGCACCGTGAAGCGACCTTCCGCGGCCTGCATCTCGAAGTCGCCCACGGCGGCTGCGTCGCGCAACCGCGCCGAAGCGCTGCCGCGATGAAGCTGGAGCGAGATCTGGTCGTCGTCCAGCGCCAGGACCTCGAGCTCGGAGGCCGCATCCAGGCGGACCGTGGTGGATCCGATGCTGACCTCGGCGCGGCCGTCGCCCTCGGTCGACAGACGATCGCCGGTGGTGATGGGCCGGTTGCGCACGGCGCTGATCCATTCCCCCGAATCGGGGGAATAGAGCCACACCTGCCCGATCACCTCACCGAGCCGGCCGACTCGCGCGGGAGGGTCTTCGGCGTTCTGCGCCATCGCCGGCACGGCCGCCGCAAGAGCCAGCAAGAACGGAAACAGCCAGTTCAATCCGGCGTGAACAATGGATCGAGCGGAGATGGGTCGCATGGTGCAGGCCTCGTCGGTCGCCGGCACCCGGATGGGCGCCTCTTCGATACAACGCCTCGCCAGTGTGACCGCTGACGCGGGGAAAGATTGCGGGGCAGCCTTTACAGGATTGAAACAGTCGCCTTCGCACTCAGTCATCGCCTTCGGCGTCACCCAGTTCAGGAAACAGCACGCTCGTGTAGCCGAACTGGGTGAAATCGCGCACGCGCATCGGGTAGAGCTTGCCCAGGAGGTGATCGCACTCGTGCTGCACGACGCGGGCATGGAAGCCGTCGGCCTCGCGGTCGATCGGCTGCCCCTGCAGGTCGAAGCCGGTGTAGCGGATGCGCCTGAAGCGCGGGACGCGGCCGCGCAGACCGGGCACGGACAGGCAGCCCTCCCAGTCGGTTTCCTCCTCGTCGGACAGGGCCACGACCATCGGATTGACCAGAACGGTCTCCGGAATCGGCGGCGCGTCAGGATAGCGCTCGTTGCTCTTGAATCCGAAGATCACGAGCTGCAGATCCATCCCGATCTGCGGTGCAGCCAGGCCAGCGCCATTGGCGGCGTGCATGGTGTCGAACATGTCCTGCACGAGCGCGTGCAGCGCAGGGTCGTCGAAGCGCCGCACGGGCTGCGCCACGCGCAGCAGGCGCGGGTCGCCCATCTTGAGGATGGTGCGAATCGTCATGGTGTTCCTCTCTCCAGCATGGTCGCGAGCCCTGCTTCGTCCAGGATCTCGACACCCAGTTCCCTGGCGCGATCGAGTTTGCTGCCGGCCTCGGCACCGGCAACCACGAAATGAGTCTTCTTCGAGACCGACCCCGACACCTTGCCGCCAGCCGCCTCGATGCGCTCGCGCGCCTCGTCGCGCGTCATGGTCGGCAGCGTTCCGGTCAGCACGAAGGTCTTGCCCGCCAGGGGCTTGGGACTGCGGTCGGCTGTCCCGTCGCTTTCGTCCCATTGCATGCCGCAGGCGCGCAACTGCTCGACGACTTCACGATTGTGGGGCTGCGCAAAGAAGGTGTGGATGCTCTGGGCGACCACCGGGCCGACGTCGTTGACCTCCAGCAATTGCTCGACGCTCGCGTCCATCACGCGGTCGAGGGCCCCGAAATGCCGTGCAAGGTCCTTGGCGGTCGTCTCGCCCACGTGCCGGATGCCCAGGGCGTACAGGAAACGCTGCAGCGTCGTGCGCTTGCTCTTCTCCAGATTGTCCAGCAGCTTCGCGGCGCTCTTGTCGGCCATGCGCTCGAGTGCGACGAGCTTGGCCACGCCCAGCTTGTACAGCTCGGGCAGCGTGCGGACCAGGCCGCTGTCGACGATCTGGTCGACGAGCTTGTCGCCCAGACCCTCGATGTCCATCGCGCGGCGGCTGGCGAAGTGCAGCAGCGCCTGCTTGCGCTGCGCGGCGCAGAACAAGCCGCCGCTGCACCGCCAGTCGACCTCGCCTTCCTCGCGCAACACCTCGCTGCCGCAGACCGGGCAACGCCCGTGCAGCCGCTTGTACAGGTCGAAGGGATGCGTGTCGGGTGGTCGACGATCGAGCACGACGCCGACCACCTCGGGGATCACATCGCCGGCGCGCCGCACGATGACCGTGTCGCCGATGCGCACGTCCTTGCGCTCGATCTCGTCCTGGTTGTGCAACGTGGCATTGCTGACAGTGGTGCCGCCCACGAACACCGGCGCGAGCTTGGCCACCGGCGTCAACTTGCCGGTGCGACCCACCTGGACGTCGATGTCCAGCAGCGTCGTGGTTTCCTCCTGCGCCGGATACTTGTGCGCCACCGCCCAGCGCGGCTCGCGCGAAACGAACCCCAGGCGCTCCTGCAAGGCTCGGTCATTGACCTTGTAGACCACGCCGTCGATGTCGAATGGAAGGCTGTCGCGCCGGGCGCCGATGCGAAGGTGAAAGTCGATCAGCCCCTGCGCCCCGCGCACCACGGCGTGCTCCTCGCTCACCGGCACGCCCATCGACTCGATGGCATCGACGAGGGCGCTGTGGGTGGAAGGCACATGCCAACCGGTCACTTCGCCGATGCCATACGCGAAGAAGCTCAGGGGCCTGCGCCTGGCGATGGCCGGATCGAGCTGGCGTACCGCCCCGGCTGCCGCATTGCGCGGGTTCACGAAGGTCTTCTCGTTCTTTGCGCCGCGGGCGATGAGCTCGCGCTGCCGTTCGTTGAGCGCCTCGAAGTCGTCGCGGCGCATGTACACCTCGCCGCGCACCTCCAGCACATCGGGTGCCTTCCCTCCGAACCGGAGTCGCAACGGGACCTGGCCGATGGTGCGGATGTTCTGCGTGACGTCCTCGCCGGTCTCTCCGTTTCCGCGCGTGGCGGCCTGCACGAGCACGCCATGCTCGTAGCGAAGGTTGATGGCGAGGCCGTCGAACTTCAGCTCGGCGGCATACTCGATCGGCGGGTCGCCGTCGCCCAGCTCGAGCTCTCGGCGCACCCGCGCATCGAAGGCAACCGCGCCCGCCGGCGTGGTGTCCGTCTCGGTGCGGATCGAGAGCATGGGCACGGCATGGCGCACTGGCTCGAATCCTTCGAGCACCTTGCCGCCCACGCGCTGCGTGGGCGAATCGGCGCTTCGCAATGCCGGGTGCGCCGCCTCGATCGACTGCAGTTCCTGGAACAGGCGGTCGTACTCGGCGTCGGGGACTTCCGGGGCGTCGAGCACGTAGTACTGGTGGGCATAGCGTTCAAGAAGCGCACGCAATTCCTTGGCGCGGCGCGCTGCCTTGGCAGCATCAGAATGCAACTGGGTTTCCATCGGAGATTCAGGATGTGGGGGCGCCCAGGCGCCGTTCGATGCGGCGATCGGGCACGAGCCACATCAAGGCCACCAGGACGTACAGTGCGCCCGCGACCCACTGGGAGACGAAGGCGCACGCAATCCCGGCAATGTAGATCACGGGCGAGATCTTGCCCTTGAAGTCGCTGCCGATGGCCGTCTTGAGCAGTGAATCGCCCCCGTCGTCGTGGATCAAGGTCCATTGCAATACGAAGTAGGCGATCGCCGCCATCAGCAGCACGACGCCGTACAGTGCCGTGGGCAGGGCGGCGAAGTGGTTTTCGCCCATCCAGCCTGTCACGAAAGGCACGAGCGACAGCCAGAAGAGCAGGTGCAGGTTCGCCCACAGCGTGGCCCCGCCGACGTGCGCCACGGCATGCAGCATGTGGTGGTGGTTGTTCCAGTAGATGCCGAGGTAGACGAAGCTCAGCACGTAGCTCACCATGACCGGCGCGAGCGGTGCCAGCGCCGCGAAGTCATCGCCATGCGGCACCTTCAACTCCAGCACCATGATCGTGATGATGATGGCGATGACGCCGTCGCTGAAGGCTTCCAGTCGATTGGTGCGCATGGTGGGCCGCTGTGTGTCGATGGCTCGATTTTGCGTCGTCGCGGCGAACGGCGCATCGGACGGCATCCAGTTCATGCGCGGCAAGCCCTGAATTGAATCCTCGAGCATCGCCGCCATGCGATTCGTCCCTCGGGACCACACGTGCCTTCACGATCCGGGCCGATTTACACGCCGCCAGACCAGGAAACCATAAGCCGCCACATTGACGCAGAGCACCACCGCCGCGAGAACGATCTGAACATCTCGAGTAAGGCCCGAGGGGTAGATGACCGGCAGCAGATAGCGCTCGACAAAGCTTTCCGAATAGCCGCCCTGGCCTGCCAGGGCGCGGAGGTGGTTTTCAAGATAGGTCAGCGGACACAGCCGGCCAGTGATTTCGACGAAGACACCCCATGCCGCCGCTGGCAGTTGGACAAGGGGAATCCACCGCCAGCGAAGCGCCAACAGAGCGCCGAACATGGCGAAAGCGATGAAGGCCAGGTGAAGGCAAAGAACGGCATCCGCGGCAAGGCGAGGAGGCATCGCGGAGGACTTCCGATGCGCCTAAGCTCGGATTCGAGCGGCATCCGCCAGCCCGCATGGCGCCCTGGCGGCTCTCGGTTCGATGGAGCAGTCAAGGCGCACTGCGCAGACGTGCATAGACGCAGGTGTTTCGCAGCGTGCCATCCGGCGCGCGACGCTCATTGCAGAGAACGCCTTCCAGCGCGAATCCGCAGCGCTCGGCGACCCGGCGGGAAGCCCTGTTCTCCTCGTCGGTGATGATTTCGATCCTCACCGCATGCAGATGAGCAAAGGCGTAGTCGGCAAGCGCCGACACGGCCTCGCTGATGAACCCGTTGCCTGCCTTGGACGCACGTCCCCAGTAGCCGATCTCGGTCTTCGGGGTTGCCCACACGGTCCGGTGAAGACCCGTGGCGCCGACAATCAGCCCGGTCGTCTTCTCGAATACGAGGAACGGCAGATCCTTTCGGGCGAGAAAGTTCGATTGAGCGTTGCGGCAATGGATTTCCGATGACTCGATCGTCTGTTCGGTGGCCACCCAGGGCAGCGACGCGAGAAAACGTCGCAGCTCCGTGAGCGACTCGGTGATCGCCAGGTGGAGTGCTGCGCCGTCGCCGGCCTGGGGTGGGCGCAGGTACAAGCGCTCGGTTTCGATGGATGTCGGGAGGTCGAGGAGAACAGGATCGGTCATTGCGTGAGTGCCCATCGAAGCGGCTTATCCAGGAAATCAGCCGGCGGGGGACAGAAAGCACCAACAGCTTGCCGGATTTCAGTGTAGGCGCTGAATCGCCAGGCGATGGATCTCCCTGCGCGCAGTGCGTGTCGTTCGAACACAAAGGCGGCCGCACATGGGTGAAGGCCGCTTGCGGACATCTCGTCGATGGAAGGTCAGGCCCCGGGTTCGTGGCAAACCACTTCGATGTTGTGCCCATCCGGACCGATGACGAAAGCGGCGTAGTAGTCCGCGTGGTAGTGAGGGCGCAGACCGGGTGCGCCATTGTCCTTGCCACCTGCGTGCAGAGCCGCGCGATGGAACGCTTCGACTTGCTGGCGATTCTCGGCCGTGAACGCCAGATGAAGATGCGCCGGCTTCTCCTCGGTCTGGTACAGGCACAACGAAGCCTTGCCCTTCGGGCTGAGCTCGACACCGTAGGTTGGCGTGCCCTCCGAGACAACGGCTACGCCGAGCGGCTCGAGTGCCTCGAGGAAAAACCGCTTGCTCGCTGCATAGTCACTGACTCCGAATTTGACGTGGTCGAACATGAGCAGCTCCTTGAAAATCGATTCGCTGCCGATCTTCATCGCCTGGCCGATCAATCGGGCGGCCTCAGCTTCTGGGAGGCCTGCAAGAAGAGGACGGGCAGCAGCGCGAACATGTTGTAGCCAGGAGCCAGGAACGCGAAGCCGAACGCTGCGCCTGAGCAGAAGAGCGTGCCCCACGCTTGAACAGTCAAAGTCCTGGCCGCGGCAGGGTCTGGCCAGCTGACAGCCGCTGGGTTGGCGCGTAGGTATGAATGTCGGATCACCTGGGCGCCGGCAAGCAGGAATAGATGAGCCGCGTAGACGGCCGCCCCTGCTGGGCGATTGCCATGCTCACCGATGAAGGCGGTGGAGAAGGGCAGCAAGCTGACCAGAGCCAGTCGCCACAGACTCAGCCTGAGGAGGAAGCGGTTGACGACATTGAATGCAGACAATGCCCGGACATCGCCAATCCAGAAGATGGCGAGAACCCAGAACGACAGGAGCCAGGTCAGCAATTTCGGCCAGATCGAGGCGAGCGCCGACCACAACATGGCATCGGTCAAATGCTCGGGCAATGTCGGCAACTTCAGTTCGAGCACCAGCAAGGTCATGGCGATGCTGTACACGCCGTCCTGCAGACCGGCCAACCGATGCTTGTCTATGGCTGCGACGTGTGTGTTCATGCGGCCAGGCGATTGAAAGGGACTTCGCCGTCCCGGGTTCGCCGCATGGCGGCGCCAGCTGGCATGGAAGGGTCACGACGGGAAGGTCGAAGTCTCATCGGTTCACTCGGCAGGTGAAGTTCATGGCGATTGTCTTTGCTGGAATCGATCTCGCCAAGCGCGTGAACATTCATGACGCGAGGATGGCCCAGCGCTCGTGATCACGCCAGCGTCCGCCGATCTTCAAGTACCGCACGGAGTAGCCCTCCTTGCTGAAGCCACACGACTTCACCAGCGCGATGGAGGCCAGATTGCCTGGCTGGATATTGGCCTCGAGCCTGTGCAGCTTCAGCGACCTGAACGCGTGACTGACGACCATCGGAAGACCGGCTCGCATGAACCCCTGGCGCTGGAACCCGGCGAAGGCGTAGTAGCCGAGATACCCGCTGCGAAACAACCCAAGCACGATGTTGCTGACGTTGATCACGCCGACGATGTCACCGTTCTCGCAATTGCAGACAAGGAAGCCGTCATTGACAGGCCCCTGCATGCGGCTGACGTAGTTCGAGAATTGCTCCGGAGTCGACGGCGCCGAGACCCACGGCCTGTGCAGAGCGCGACTTGCAAGCGCGCACGAGATGAACTCCCTCTGATCTGCGAGTTCCGGACGACGAAGGACAACGCGGCGTTTCATGCAACCTGAACCTTCCAAGTCGCGCGGGGCCGACGACGCAGCGCCGTTCGCGCTGCCTTCACGCGAGATCGCACGTGTAGACGATGAAACCCAGGTTCTTGGCGACCTTGTCGTAGAGCGCCCGCCCGGCCGTATTGTGGTCTTGGGTTTGCCAATACACACGCCTCGCACCCTCGGCGCGCGCCTGCGCGTACACACCTTGGATCAGCGCTCGCCCGACCCCGGACCTTCTGCATTCAGGGCTTGTGAACAGGTCCTGGAGATAGCAGACCGGTTCGATCTTGGTGGTGCTGCGGTGGAAGAGGTAGTGAGCTATGCCGACCACCTGGCCTTGCGAAACCGCAACCAGGCCAAAGACCGGTTCGACAGGATTGAAGAAGCGTTCCCAGGTGGTGGCGGTGATGGCCTCGGGAAGCGACGTGCCATCGCTGCGGCCGTAGAAGGCGTTGTAGCCGTCCCAGAGTGGGCGCCATCGGTCGTAGTCCTCGCGGGCGATGGGGCGAATTTCTGGCGGAACGGGGATGACCATGGCGGCAAAAATCGTGAGGCCGAATGTTCTAGTCGAGGCGCGCCAACGGCAAGACGCCGGCACCGACGGGCGCAAGATACACCACTGCGCCTACGGTCCCACGCGGCCGTTTCACCGCGGCCCGCGCGATGAGCGCGACCGACCTTGCAGGCTGTGGGGTGCCGCCGGCCTGACGTGCGCTCGGCCCGCACGCCCGCGTGCACGTCGAAGCCGTCAGCCGCTTCGGATCGCCGTTCAACTCAGTCTTCCATGGCGCCGAGCGGCACCCCAACGGCATGAACCGACGCATCAAGCGGCCGCCGCGGATCCGGCTCGGCCGGTCCGCTGGCGGCGCCCCCTTGAGGGGGAGCGCCGAAGGCGCTACGGGGGTGGGTCACTTTAGTTTTCCATGGCGCCGAGCGGCACCCCAACGGCATGAACCGACGCATCAAGCTGCCGCCGCGGATCCGGCTCGGCCGGTCCGCTGGCGGCGCCCCCTTGAGGGGGAGCGCCGAAGGCGCTACGGGGGTGGGTCACTCTAGTGAGTCGAATCCGGGATTGAACGCGACTTCCCAGAGATGGCCGTCGGGATCCTGGAAATAGCCCGCGTAGCCACCGTAGAACGTCGTGCGCGCGGCCTTCACAATCTTTGCGCCAGCCCGCTCGGCCTGTTGCATGACCGCATCGACTTCCTGTTCAGATGACACGTTGTGGGCCAGCGAGAATTCGACCGGACCACCGGCGATGGCCGGAAGGCCGCTGTCCGCCGCCATGCTTTTTCGCGGCCAAAGCGACAGCTTCAGTCCGGAGTGCAGCGTGAAGAAGGCAACCGCGCCATTCTCGAATTCTTCCCCGACGATGCCCTTGGTGGGAAAGCCGAGTCCGTCCCTGTAGAACTCGACAGCGCGTCCGAGATCTTCGACGCCGAGCGTCAGGAGCGTGATGTGTGGCTTCATGTTCTCCACTCGCAAATCGAGGCATTCGTCTCGAACCGCCAGATCGCTAGACCTGCTGACGCGCAAATTCTGCCAGCAGATCCTGGACCTGCGCAGGCTCCGCGGGCTTGACGAGATGCCTGTCGAACCCCGCTTCCCGCGCGCGGGCCTGGTGATCTTCCTGGGCCCAGCCCGTGATGGCGGCGATCAGCATGCGCTCGCCGGATGACTGGCCGGCACGCATGCGCCGGCACACCTCGAAGCCGTCCATGTCCGGCATGCCGAGGTCGAGCAACACGACCTGCGGACCGAAAGCCGAGGCTTCCCGCAAGGCGTCGGCGCCGGTGTGCACGGTGCGCACGTCATGGCCGTCCAGCACCAGCATCGATTGGAGCGTGGCGGCCGCATCCACGTTGTCGTCGGCGATCAGCACACGCAGCGATGGAGCGGGTTTGCGGCTTTCTCCCGGGGCCGCAGCAGATGGCGAGACGCGGGCGACGACGGGCAGCACGACGCGGAACGTCGCCCCCCTGCCCTGGCCTTCGCTTTCGGCGCGAATGCTGCCGCCATGAAGCTCCACGAGCTGTCGCGCCAGCGTCAGCCCGATGCCCAGCCCGGGCTGCGTCTTCTGCATGGGATCGTCGACCTGGCTGAACATGTCGAAGATCCGCTCGATCATCTCGCGGGGCACACCGATGCCGTTGTCCTTCACGCTGACCTCGACCTCACGAGGGCGTCGTTCGACGCGCACTTCGATGTGGCCGCCGGGGGAAGTGAACTTCGCCGCATTGTTGAGCAGGTTGGCGAACACCTGCGTCAAGCGCGTGGCGTCGGCATCGACCCATGCGCTGTCCGCGGGAATCGACAGCGAGAGCCGATGGTTGCGCGATTCGAGGATCGGCCGGCTCGTCTCGATGGCGCTGTTCAACGGCTTGATCAGCTCCAACTGGGCCTTCTGCAGGTTGATCTTGCCGCGGCTGATGCGCGACAGGTCGAGGAGATCGTCGATGAGCCGGACGATGTGGACCAGTTGACGCTCCATCATCCGGCACACCGGCTCGAGCGCCTTGTGTTCGGGCGCAAGCCGCAGCAGGATCTCGACGCCCGTGCGAAGCGGCGCGAGCGGATTGCGCAACTCGTGCGCGAGCGTCGCGAGGAATTCGTCCTTGCGCTGATCTGCATCGCGGGCGGCCTGGTACAGACGTGCGTTGTCCATGGCCACGGCGGCGAGCGCGGCAACACCGAGCGCCAGCCGCTCGGCCCGCTCAGTGAAGACCGCGCGCTGCGGATGGCCGAAGAACAGGCCGCCGAGCACCTCGCCCGCGCGTGTCCTGACGGGGACCGCCATGTAGCTCACCACCGGCGAGCGGCCCTGGGGCTGGGCGAAGTGCGGCGCCATGTTGCCGTAGCGAGGGTCCTGCTTGACATCGTCCAGTCGCACCGGCCCCTCCCCGCGGAACGTCGCGGTGAAAATCGGTGTACCGCCAAGCATGGCGACCTCTTCCAAGGCCGAGCTCGGCGCGCCCGAGAATGCGTGTGGCTGGCGGGACTCGACGTGGGCGTCGTCGATCAGGTTGTGGAAGAAGGCGCCGAAGCGGGCGCCCGTCAGCGTGGTGGCCGCATCGGTGATCTTCTGCACGAGCATCTGGGAGTCGAGTTCGCCGACGAGTTGCTCGGCCACGGCGTTGAGCGTCTCGGCCTCGGCGCGCAACAGGCGCTCGCGTTCGAGTGCTTCATCGCGCACGCGTCGCAGCGCGAGTTGCGCCTCCACGCGCGCCTGCAACTCCCGTGCACTGAAGGGTTTCACCAGATAGTCGTCGGCGCCGGCGGTGCGGCCTTCGACGCTCGCGTCCTCGCCCGCGCGTGCCGAGAGCATGATCACCGGCACGGTGGACGTGGCCGGGTCCTCGCGAAGTGCCTTGAGCAGGCCGAAGCCGTCGAGGCCCGGCATCATCACGTCGGTGAGGACGAGGTCGGGCGCACGCTCCTTCGCTGCGGCGAGCGCCTGCGCACCGTCGGCAACCGCCACCACCTCGTGCATCGAGAGTAGCCGCGCGACGTAGTCGCGCATGTCGGCGTTGTCGTCGGCGAGGAGAATGCGCGAGCGGGCCGCGGCCTGCCCGCTGCGCGGCGGATCCACCGAGTCCTGTGCGAATTCGACAGCCGGCACGGTGGCCTGCGGCAGCCAGCGCATGGCCTCCTCGACATAGACCTGGGCACCCAGCGCGGTCGACGACATGGATCGCCCGGCACCCAGGCGCTCGGGCGCAAGATGATCCTTGCCCAGCGGAATGCTCACGGTGAAGCGGCTGCCCCGTCCCTGCACGCTTTGCACGTCGACCGAGCCGCCGTGCAACTTGACGAGTTCCAGCACGAGGGCCAGGCCGATGCCCGAACCCTCCTGCGTGCGACCGCGCGCACCTTCGACGCGATGGAACCGGTGGAAGACCTTCGGCAGCTCGTCCTCGGGAATGCCGATGCCGGTGTCTTCGACCGAGAGCTGCGCCTGGTCGCCATCTGCATGCAGCAGCACGCGGATCTCGCCTTCATGTGTGTACTTGAAGGCGTTGGAAACCAGGTTCAGGACGATCTTCTCCCACATGTCGCGGTCGACGAACGCCTGCTCGGGCATGGGCTCGCAGCGCACGACGAGCCGCATGCCGGCCTTCTCGACCGCGGAGCGGAACACGCTCGCGAGTTCGCCGGTGTATGCGGCCAGGTCGACGGGCTCGTACACCGCCTGCATGCGGCCGGCCTCGATGCGCGAGAAGTCGAGCAGGGAGTTCACGAGCTTGAGAAGACGCCGGCCGTTTCGGTGCACGAGCGTGAGCAATTCCAGGCTGTCAGGCGGCACTAGCGGGCTGTCGAGCAGGTCCTGCACTGGGCCGAGCATGAGCGTGAGGGGCGTGCGGAACTCGTGGCTCACGTTCGAGAAGAACGTCGTCTTGGCGCGGTGGAGTTCGGCGAGCGCTTCGGCACGCGTGCGCTGCGCCTCGAAAGCTTCGGCGTTCGCGAACGCAATGCCGATGTGTGCCGCGAGCGATTGGAAGAAGGCGATGTACTCCGCATCGAGCGCTCGTCGAGGGCTCGCACCGGCCACGAGCATGAAGTCGGGAGACGTTTGCCCCGGCGCGACCAGCGCCAGGACCAGGGCTTCACGGATCGGCTCGGGCCATGCGAGGCTCGGGATCGCGCCAAAGCGGGACTGCACGTCCTGCACGATCATGGCGCGACCGGCTGTCCTGGCGTCTTCCAGCGGCCAACGGGCAGCCGCCCCCTCCTCGGCTCCGATTGCGCCGACGAGCTGCGGCGCCCCGGCGCAGCGATAGAAGGCCGCGAACGGAACGTCCCGGCAGGCGTTCTTCAGCCCCTGGACGGCGAGTTCGATGACCTGCTCGGTGGTCTTCGCGCCGCCCAGCGCGGCGGTGAAGTCGCGCTGCACCCGCGCGCGACGCTCGCTGATGACGCGATAGGTCGTTTCGGTCACCACATTGAAGATGCCCGCCACCGTGCCGTCGGCTTCCCTGATCGGGTTGAACGTGTAGTCGAAATAGCACTCCTCGACGTACCCGTACCGGTGCATGGCGAGCAGGCTGTCGTGATGGAAGACGCCCACGCCGTCCTGCATCACCTTCGCGAACACCGGATCGATCGCATCCCAGATCTCGGGCCAGACCTCCTTCGCCGGACGCCCCATCGCCCAGGGATGCTTTTCGCCCAGGATCGGTCGCCAGGCATCGTTGTAGAGAAGCAAGAGCTGCGGGCCCCAGTAGATCGCGATGGGGAAGGCGGAATCCAGGCACAGACCGACCGTGGATTTCAGGTTCGCCGGCCATGACTGCGGCGCGCCGAGTGTCGTCTTCGACCAGTCGTGCACGCGCATCAGGGCGCCCAGTTCGCCGCCGCCTTGGAGAAAGCCGGGTACGAGCGAGTCGCGCTTCATGGGGCGTGTACCGGATGAACGAGCGGCCAGTCTACGCCGGAAGCCTCGGGGTCGTCTTCGATGATGGTCCGCACATGCGTCACCCCAAAACGTTCGCACCAACGCTGGTTCCAACGGCGGCGGCGCATCCTGGCTTTCGCGTACCCGGGCCCTTAACCCATTCCACCCGAGGAGATCATCATGACCCAGCAGGACCACTTTGCAACTGTCTCGCTCGACGGCCGCAGCTTTCACGGCATCGTGCTGGAGGCGGGCAAGACCGAGGGCGACGCCGACACGCTGCTGTTCGCGCAGGGGCGGTTTCGCTCGACGGCCTGCGACCGCTACGGATATGGCGACGGCGCATACACCGCCCGTCGCGAGGGCGACCTCGTCCACTTCAGCGCCGAGACCGAAAGCCCGCAGTGGGGCTGCCTGCGCTGGCAAGGCACCGTGACGGGCCGCCGCCTGGACGGCACGCTGACCATGATCCGGGACGGCAACCCGACCGGCGAGAAGTGGGTCCTGGCGGGGGAGCCGCGAGCATGAGACACCTTGTGTCAACCAGGTTGTTGCGGGCCGAGCGCCGGGCCGCCCCCAAGCCGGCCCGCATCCCCTCGGGGGATCGGCCGACGACCTCGTCGGACAAGGGGCAGACATGACCCCGCCCACCTACCACGCCGGCATGCGCGAACTGCAGGACCGCTTCGACACCCGGCGCCTGGCCGACCGGCTGGACGAACGGCTCGGCCGCTGCGCGTTCCGCGACGAAGACCGCGCCTTCATCGAAAGTCGGCCGTTGCTCTTCCTGGCCACCGCGGATGCCGAGGGACACCCCGACTGCTCGTACAAGGGCGGGCAGCCGGGATTCGTGCGCGTCGTCGGCCCCGCCGCACTCGAGTTCCCCAGCTACGACGGCAACGGCCAGTTCCGCAGCCTCGGCAATGTGCGGGCCAACGCCGCGGTCGGATTGCTGTTCATCGACTTCGAAACGCCCCGCCGCCTGCGCGTCAACGGCACGGCCGAATTGCTCGACGACGCACAGGCGCTGGCGCGTCATCACGGTGCGCAACTGGTGGTGCGCGTGCTGGCCACGCGCATCTTTCCCAATTGCCCCCGGTACATCCACACGGGCATGGGAAGCATGGTGTCGACCGACGTGCCAAGACCGGGCCACCAGCCGCCCGCCGCGGCGTGGAAGTCCATGCCCATGCTGGCCGACGTGCTGCCTCACCGGCCGGACGGCGACGCTACTCGATGACGTGGGCAGCGACCCAGATGCGATCGAACTGGGCGCCGGCCTCGTGCTGGATGCGGCGAACGGTTTCGGTGTCGGGCGCGTCGTACTCGCACACGACGCGGCGCCGGTCGGCCGACACCACGGTGCGTTTCCAGATGACCTGGTAGGCCTCGAGGCATGGCCGCATGCGGCCTTGCACCAGCATCATGTCGGCCTCGGTGTGAGGGGCGTCGAAGCTGCGTTCGACGACGATGCGCTGCTGGGTCATGGCAGTCTCCGGTGAGCTAGGGCGCCGATGGGAAAGACACCGCCGGCGCCGGCGCGGCCGCGGCGATGGTGGCCCGCGCGCGGGCGATCAGCGAGGGACGGCGCACGGCCTGCGCGGCAGAAAGCGCCTCGATGGCCCACTGCATGGCCACGCCGAGGGCACCGCTATGGAGTGCGCGCGACGCCGCTTCGTTGAGGGCATAGGCCAGGTGCGCCTTGGCATCGCGCTCCCGCAATGCCGCGAGGCTCGCATCCACGGCGGCATCGGCGTCGGGTTCGCCCAGTCGCTGCCGTGCCAGCGCGGCCAGCGCGTCGGCGAAGGGCGCCTTCGACTCGCCCATGCGGCGTGCGGCATCGGCCACCTCGCGGACGTGGTGCAGGACCTGTGCGTCGTGGCCCAGTTCGAACTCCACGGTGGCCAACGCGAGGCGGCATTCGTATTCGCGCCAGTGGTTGGCAGCGGCCTCGGCCAGCGTCACCGCCCGCTCCAGCGCACGGCGCGCCGCCGGCAGGTCGCCGTCGGCGCGCGCCACCAGGCCGCGTCCCCACTCGAGTTCCATCATCGGCAGTTGCAACTGCGCGGCCAGCGTGGCGGCATCGTCCAGCAGGGCGCGGCCGCGCTCGCCGTCGGCCTCGATGTCGATCAGGCAGCGTCCGGTGTTGGCCATCTGCTGGCAGCGCGTGAACGCGTCGGCCAAGCGCGCGCCGCGTTCGGCGGCGAGTGTGGCGTCCTGTGCACCGAAGGCGTCGCCCGTCTGCTGGCACCAGTACGCCATGAGTTCCCATCCGGACGAGGCGAGGCCATGCAGTCCGAGCGACTGCGCCGAGTCCACGGCGTGCCGGATGCGCTCGCGCAAGTCGGGCAGGACGCGACCGCCCGGCACCGCCGCCGCGGCCGCGATGCGCAGGCGCAGCAACCCGATTTCGAGCCGCGTCCGCTCGGGCCCCCGGGGCAGGCCGTCGAGCAGGGCGAGGCCGCGCTCGGCCACCCGCACCGCATCGCGGTTGGCGAACACGCGCAGCCAATGCTCGCCCGCTGCCAGCGCCGCGCGCGTGGCCAGCCCCGCATCACCCGCCAGGCAGGCGTGATGGACGATCTCGCCATGCAGCCATGCATCGTCGGCGCTGGCGGCCAGCAGGGTGCGCGCGATCTGCAGGTGCTGCGCGCGACGCCTTGCCATCGACAGCGAACGATAGACAGCCTGGCGCACCAGGCCGTGCGCGAAGTCGAAGCCGCCGCCGGCCGTGCAGCGAAGCAGGCCTCGACGCTCCAGCGGCGCGATCCGCTGCAGCACGTCGGTCAACGGCAATGCGGTGACATCGGCCAGGCGCTCGGCCCCGACTGCGCCGCCGAAGGTCGCTGCCCAGCCGAGCAGGTCGCGCGCGGCCTGATCGAGGGCACGCACGCGGTCGCCGATCAAGGCCTCCAGCGCCTGCCCTTCTCGTGGTGGGCCAGCCTCGGTGTGCGCAAGCTCGCTCAGGAACAACGGATTGCCACCGCTGTCGCGCAGCGCGGCGTCGACGTCGGCCAGTCGATCGCCCAACCACTGGCGCACCTCGGCTTCGGCCAGTGGCTGCAGATCGAGGCGCTGCAGCGTACGCGCTCGCGCCAGCGACTGCAGCAAGGCCTTGGCCGCCGCGTTGTCGTCGACTTCGCCGGTGCGGGCAGCGGCGGCGAAGACGACCGGCTGCATCGAATCGCACAGGCGCCTGGCCGCGTAGTGCAGGAGCGCTGCGGAGGCTTCGTCGATCCATTGAAGGTCGTCGACCACGACGAGCTGTGCATGTTGCGCCGCCAGACTGGCCAGCATCGTGGCCGCGGCGCCGAACAGCTCGTCGCGGCTGACCGAACCGACGGGGCCGCCCATCAGCGGTGCGACGGCCCTGCGCACGTCATCGTCCAATCCCTCGGTCGACACGCCGCGCAGCGCGTCGATCCAGAAACCATAGGGGCGCACAGCCTCGGCCTCGAAGCAACGCGCACGGATGAGGCCCAGGCCTCGGGCACGGGCGCGCTCGACGGCATGTTCGAGCAGCCGGGTCTTGCCGATGCCGGGCTCGCCCATCAGCAACAGGACCGGCGCCTGCAGCGGTGCCGCAAGGGCCGCGTCGATCGCCGAGCATTCGCTGGCGCGCCCGACGAGCGCTGCGGTGCCCGGACTGGCCTGCCTTGCCAGCTCGGCAATCGTTTTCGCCGCCGTGGAACCGGCGATGCCGCGCGATGGTGCTTCGACCGGCGCGGTCGGTGCCGCAGCGCCTTGCGCCGATGCCGCAAGCTGCCGCTGGCGACGGCGCACCGCACGAATCGTCTCGTCGAGTTCGCCGCCATCCGGCAAGGCAATCTCGCGCCGGAGCAGTTCGCGGGCATAGGCATGGTGACGCTCGGCTTCGGGGTAGCGGCCCGCCGCGGCAAGCAGGCGCACCAGCGTCGCATGGGCCGTCTCGGCCAGGGGATCGGTCGCGACCATCTCGCGTCCGTACGGCAGGGCACGCTCGGGCTCGTCGGCCAGCCGCGTCGTCAGCACTTCCAGTACGCTGCGGCGGCGTCTGGCGTAGCGCTCCCGCTCGGCCATCCACCAGTGGTGGAAACGGTAGCAGGCCGGCAGTTCGAGCCCGTCGAGGAATTCGCCGTGCAACGCGCGCGCGGCCTGCTCCAGCGTGGCCAGCGGCAGGTGCGAGAGTTCGCGCTCCTGCAGCATCGCGTCGATCTCGACGCAGTCGACATGACAGCCGTGGGCGGCGAAGCCCACCTTGTCGCGGTCGGCCTGCAGACGCTGGGCAGCCCCCTCGTCCACCACCGGGCGCAGCTTGGTGAGGCTCCAGCGCAGGGACGCGCGCGGGTCGTCGGAGCCGTCCCACAGCAGGTCGCACAGCGCTGCGCGGGAATGCGGCACCGCGGTGGCCACCAGGTAACCCAGCAGCGCCCGGGTGCGGCGAGAAGGTGGCAGCTCCAGCGGCGCAGTGTCGCCCCGCCGCAGTTCCAGGTCCCCCAGCAGGCGCACGTGCAGATCGGCAACCGTGCCGGACGCGACCTCCATGCCAGAGCCTTCAGTTGCCACCGCGTCACCCTCGAGTTGCGGTTGCGTCGAACCACCGGCGCTCGGCGGCCTCAAGGCGCACCGGTCGCAGCCGCGATCGCAGCCGCGGCTGCCGCCGGGGCGCTGATCGCAGGCGAATTGTGCATCCGCAGGCGCGCGCAGTGGTCCAGATGGCTGGTCAGATGCTGTGCGATCTCGCGGGCGTCGTCTTCGGCACCGTGAATGAAGCTGGACTTTCGCCGCCGCAGGAACGGCAGGCCCAGCACGTACAGACCGGGAGCCGCGACGATGCCGCGATCGTGACGCAGCTCGCCACGGCGATCGAACACCGGAACGTCGAGCCATTCGAAGCCGGGGCGGTAGCCGGTGGCCCAGACGATGCTGCGCACCTCGCGTCCCCACTCGATCGACGTGCGAAGCCGCGCGGGTACGGCGGTATCGTGGAAGCGCTGCGCCGGCTCCACATCGCCCACCACGCCGGTCGCGACTGCCCAGGCATCGAAGCCGTCGAGCATGCGGTTCATCTTCAGGTCGGCGAGCGCACAGACGTTGCGCAGCGACCCCGAGAACAGCGCGCGGTCGCCGTCGGCGCCAGCGAGCCGGCCGCACAACTCGACGCCCAGCCGTTGCACGGCGTCGAGGTCGAGCGTTGCGCGCGCGTCGCTGCCGACCAGTTGCGGCGATGGCAGGGCTCGCGCGCGCCGGGGGTCGTCCACCTCCTCGATGCGCTGGTCGAGCACGCCGCTGGCCAGCAACCACCATTGCACGTCGCGGCCACGGTACAGCCTCGGCATGCGCACGTGCTCGCCGCACGCCAGCAACACCCTGCGGCCGCTCAGCCGCAACTCCTGCGCCAGTTGCAGCCCGGTGGCCGACGCACCGACGACGAGCACGCCCGCGGGGTCGAGATCCGATGGGCGACGATAGCTGCGTGCGGTCCACTGCGCGACCGACGGCGGAATCCGCTCGGCCAGGCGCGGCACCATCGGGTGACGGCAGGCCCCGCTCGCCAGCACCACCGCGCGACACGACCAGTCGCCCTGGTCAGTGGCGACACGGTAGCCGCCACCGGCCGGGAAGACGCGCCTGACGGTCGTGTGGTTTCGTACCGGCGCGCGCAGACGTTCGGCATAGGCGCCGATGAACTCCGCGACCTGGGCGGCGCGCATGTAGCCGTCGGGATCGTCCCCGGAATACGCCTGGCCCGGCAGGCGGCACATCCAGTTGGGCGTGAGCAGCCGCAGCGAGTCCCAGCGCTCGGTGCGCCAGGCCTGGCCGGCCTCGCCTTGTTCGAGCACCACATGGTCGATCCCGCGCGCGCCGAGGACTGCACTCATTGCCAGTCCGCTGTGGCCTGCGCCGATGATGACGACGTCGGTTCGCCGGTCCATGGGCGACGACCGGGGGCGCGGCCCGCCCACGTTGCGCATGTGCAGGCCGCCGGTGCCGTCGCCTGGCGCCCGTCCGGCGGCGTCCATCAGGCCTTGCTCGAAGTGACGCTGACGTCGGTCGGATTGGCAAGGATATCGAACACCGCCGAGCGCTTCTGCGACTGAGCCACCACCGCCGCGATCTGCTCGGGCGTGGCGTCCGCATCGATCTCGTAGTGCACCTTGATGGCGTCGAAGCCGTTGCGCACGCCGGCATCGATGCCGAGCACCCCCTGCAAGTCCATGCCGGCCTCGAGCGACGCGCGCACCGAGTGGAGCTGGATGTTGCGGTACTGCGCCACCGAGGCGATTCCTGCCGACAGGCAGCCCGCGAGGCCGACGAGCACGTACTCGACCGGCGTGGCACCCTGGTCGGCGGACGCGAAGATCTCCGGGTGGTCGCTGTCGAACTCGAAGCTGCGGCGATGATGCTGCTCGCCGCCCAAGCCATAGAAGCCTTCGACCGTGGCGCGGCTGTGGGTGCCATTGATCCACTCGCTGATGGCGCGCCACTTGAAGTGGGCACCCTCGGGCGCCTCGGAGAGGGCCGCCTTGGCCTGAAGAAGGGCCTCGACGTTGACGCCGTTGTCGGCGATGCGGGTATCGGTGGCGGTGGTCATGGCATGGCTCCGGTGGGGCGAGGATTCCGGCGTGATCGCCGGCACGGAGACACTGTGCGCGCCCAGCGTTGGAGCCATCGTTGAATCCACCGGCGCGATCCGGCCCGCGCAAGCTGCCGAAGCTGCCGAAGCTGCCGGACGCTCAGCGACGCTTGCTCATCTCCGTCAGCAGGTCGAGCTGGATCTCCTGGATCTGGGCGAGCCGCTCCCATTGATGCGACAACAGATGGTCGACCTTGTCGTGCAACTGCCGGATCTCCAGCTCGGCCTTCAGGTTCACCTGGTAGTCGTGCTGCGCACGCAGCCGGTCCTTCGCTTCCTGCCGGTTCTGGCTCATCATGATCACCGGTGCCTGCACGGCGGCCAGGCAGGACAGCACGAGGTTGAGCAGGATGAACGGATAGGGGTCGGGCGGACGAGTGATCACCACGATCGTGTTGATGCCTATCCAAAGGGCCACCAAGGCGGCGAAGCAGCCGAGGAACCACCAGCTGCCGCCGAAGGTCGCGATGCGATCGGCCAGCCGTTCGCCGCGGGTCCACGTCTGCTCGAACTCCGCATCGACGTTTCGCGTCAGCAGCTCGTGGTTGCGCAGGCTGTCGACGACTTCCTGCTCGAGGGTGCTCAACTCGCCGCGCTCCGACTGCAGCAGCGAATGCACATACCGGGTCCGGTAGACCGTGAGGTCGGGTCGGCAGATGAAGCTCCTGGCCGACCAATCCGGATGATCGCGCTGGATCTCGGCCGCGACCACGTCGCGCACGGCGCCGCCCGGCACCAGATCGCGCATCGGAAAGCCCTTGCCGCAGACGGCGCAGATTCGGGTGCCGGTCTTCTTGTCCATCGGAAAATGCCTCCAGGCAGCGCAGACGAGGCGCAGCCGACCGATCGCTGTCGCGCAAAGACCTGCCCGGCACGGGCGCCGTTCGTGCCACGCAGCCGGCTAGATCCAGTCGAGCGCTGCGTCAATGATCGCAGCAGCGTCGGCCTTCGCACAGGCGCCGTGGGCGATCAACAGTCGCTCAGGATTCCAGCCGAGCACCTTGTCGCGTGCAACGCGCGTCGGCCGCCGCCGCACGAAGCTCGCGCGCCAGTCGCGCGGTGTGCTGCCATGCTCGCCCACCAGGCCGTCGAGCTTCATCACGAGACCCTTCCAGCCGGACAAGGTCGACCCGTCGAATCGCTGGATCAGGTCGCCGAAGATCGCCGTTCGCGACGCGACATGGAAGAAGACGACTTCCGTCAGGGCGAACGACCCGCGGAACACCACCTGATCGACGTCGTCGGCCCAAGCCGCGTCCGGTGCGTCGCCCAGTTCGGCGTGAAAACGCAGGTCGGGCCGTTTCGCGGCGAGCCCGGGTGGAGCGTAGAGGCGGGCATGCCGGCCATCGCTTTGCCCATTGCGCGAGGAACAGGTGGTGGAGCTTGTTGGGGGACACGATGTGCGCCACGGTCCCGAGCGCGTCGAGCGATGCGCCCAGTTCAGTCGAAAGAGCCACCGGCGACCAGACCCACAAGGAACCGGACGTCAGCTTCACCACGGCCATGCGGGTCGGATACGCGAAGCCGAGGAACGACACCGGCGCGCCTTCCGCAACAAAGATCGACGGACCGAAGGACTGGAGCATGCGGCGACGATACACCGGCCGTCGACACCGGCTCGCTCCCCGCCCTGCCTTCGAGGGCGCGGCTTCCCAGGAGGCTCACGCAGGAAGCGCCGGGGATGCCTCGATGAAGCGCCAGCGCAGAGGCCACGCCGCCTCGCGCAGCAAGACCTGCTCGACCTGCAAGCGCACGAGGCGTTTCGCGCCCGGCGTCGCGGCCATCTCGGGTCCGTCCCAGACGGTCTGCGCGCGTCCGTTCACGTGCAGCAGGTCGCCCCGGTCGAAGTCGATGAACAGCAGGCCAGCACGCGGCTCGACGGCAAGGTTGCCCAGCGTGTTGAACAGCCCGTTGCCGACGTAGTCGGGCCATGTCAGCGAGCGACCGTCGTCGTTCAATGAGACGAAGCCTGCCGGACCGCCGCGGTGGGACACGTCGGCGCCGGCGTTCTGCGCTTCACCGGGTGCATGCGTGGCGATGAAGAAGGTGTCGGCCCCGCGCACCAGCGCCGCCGCGCGGCCTTCGAGGCGCGTGGCGCGCACGATGCGCTCGACGCCGCCGGCGGGCCGCCGCTCGTCGGTGTCCATCTGCAGCTCGCGCCGCTGGATGTACTTCGGACAGTTGCCGAAGCTCTGCAGGACATGCAGCGTGAAGCCATCCGGCCCGCTGCGCGTCACGCGACCGTTGGCCCGATTGCGCCGCCGCGTGGACAAGTCGATGCCCAGCAGACCGACCGATGCACCTTCCCGCACGAGCGGTCGCAGCGGATCATCAGCCGAAAGCGCTCCTCGAATCTCGAGATGCGTCTCGTCAGGCACCGTGACGAAGCCGCGCCGGGCGTCCGCCAGCAAGGTGGCCCACGGCTGCCCTGTATCGTCGACGGCGCCCAGCACGACGAATGGCAACAGCGGGAAGAACTCGCGATGCTGCGGCGGCATTGCCGGCCGGATCGCCCGTCGCCCGATCTGTGCCATCAGGTCCCGCGACCCGGCGCGCGCCTGGACGCTCAGTTCACCTTCATGAAACGGTGAATCCGCATGCGGCCATTCCGGAACGAGCGACATGGCAGTGGCTCCTGTCTCTAGGCTGCAAGCCCGACCGGCGAGCTTGGCATCGGCACGAAGCCGGGCAGCGCTTCGACGCGCCGCAGCCAGGTTCGCACCGCCGGGTAATCGCCCAGCGAGACGTGGCCCTCCGGAGCGCGTGCGGTGTAGGCGTACAGCGCGAGGTCGGCGATGGTGGGCTCGGGACCGACGATGAACGGGCCCTCGTCGGCGAGCGTCCCATCCATCACGCGCAGCAATGCGTGTGCACGATCGATGTATTCCTTCGGGTCCACGGGACGCTTGAAAAGCTGAACCACGCGCGCAAGGTTCGGCCCGTACGCAAGCGGGCCGGAAGCAGCCGACAGCCATCGCTGCACCCGCGCGGCGCCGACGGGGTCGCGCGGCAGCCACGATGCCTTCGCATAGCGCAACGCAAGGTAGGTGAGGATCGCGCACGAATCGGCCACGACCGTGCCGCCGTCGTCGATCACCGGCACCTGCCCGAAGGCGTTGAGGGCAAGGAATGCGGGGCGCTTGTGCTCGCCGGCCGCGAGGTCCACGTCGATAGATTCGAAAGGCAGACCGAGCATGCCAAGGAACAGCTCGACGCGATGGCTGTGCCCGGACAGCGCGAATCGGTAGAACTTGATCGGATGCGCGACGGTGCTCATCGGTGCGGCTCCTTTTTGGCGTTCAACCGCATTCTTCGCCTCCCGGCCGGTGAAATAAATGGGGCAGTTCGAAATTGACTGCTCCGATCTTCGGAGCAATCATCAGCGACGATGGACAAGCTCAAGGCCCTTCAGACCTTTGTCGCGATCGTCGACCAGGGCAGCCTCACGGCCGCCGCCGAGGCCATGCGTTCGTCGCTGCCCGCCGTGGTGCGCACGCTGGCCGCGCTCGAGGCGCAGCTCGGCGTGCGCCTGCTGAACCGCACCACCCGCCGCATCGCACTCACCGAGGACGGTCGGCACTACCTGGAGCGGGCGCGGCGCATCCTGGCCGATGTCGACGAGGCCGACCGGCTGCTCGGCACGCAGCAAGAGGCGCCCGCCGGCGCGCTGCACGTGACCGCGCCGGTCCTGTTCGGGCAGTACCACGTGGCGCCTGCCGTCACGCGCTTCCTGCAAGCGCATCCGGCGATGCGCGTGCAGCTCACCCTCGTCGATCGCGTGGTGAACCTCGTCGAGGAAGGCCTGGACGTCGGGATCCGCATCGGCCATCTGCAGGACTCGTCGCTCGTGGCACAGCGCGTCGGCGCGATCCGTCGCGTGGTGGTGGCAAGTCCTGCGTTGCTGCGTCGCCATGGCGTGCCCGAGCATCCTCGCGAACTGGCTCGCGCACCCTGCCTGTGCTTCAGCGGCGTGGACGGACGGCGGTGGCTTTTTCGCGAGGGCGGCCGCGCGTTCGCCGTCATGGTGAACGGCCCGATGGAGAGCAATCTGGCCGCACCGGTCCTCGATGCCTGCGAGGCTGGCCTCGGCTTCGCCCGCTGCCTGTCGTACCAGGCCGCCCCGCTGCTGCAGGCCGGGCGCCTCGGCATCGTGCTGGCCGACTACGAAGTCGAACCGTGGCCGGTGCAAATCACCTATCCCAGTGCGCGTCTGCTGCCCTTGCGCGCACGCGTCTTCATCGAGTGGATGAAGCGCGCGCTGCTGGACGCTGCGCCAGGGTTCGACGGGTCCGCTGCCCCACTTCGTTCGAACCGCCGACCCCGGGCGCGTTCGTGACGGCGGTGTGCCGCGAGGGCCGGTGGCCCCGGCCTGCGCGAGTCGGCGGCCAGTCACTGCGCGCCTGCAGCGCTGCTTCGAAGGCTATTGCAACAGTGCGCAAGGGCGTTGACGGTCGTCAACACCCCTTGCGTTGCCGGGGCCACACTCATTCATGAGGGACGTGCCTCACGCCGTCCGAGCCTCGGAGGTTTGCCATGAATTCCCAATGCATCGTCGTCGCGAACGCGTCCCAAGCGCGCGTGTTCATCCGCCCTTCCCCGAACGACGCGCTGGTCGAGGTGGTCACGCTCTCGCATCCGGCAAGTCGCCTGAAGGCGAGCGCCCTGGCCGATGATCGGCCCGGACACGAAAGCTCGGACAAGAGCTATGGCGGCACTCGTCTTGAGCCCCGCACCAACCCGCGGCAAAAGGAACACCAGCGATTCGCGCGCGAGATCGCGCGGCGGCTGGAAGACGGGCTGGCCGGCAACGGCTTCGACACCCTGTGGCTGTTCGCTTCGGACCCGTTCCTCGGCGAGCTCAAGTCGCAGCTCGGCGAGGCGCTCAGGCATCGCCTCGCGCGCACCGTCAGCAGCGACCTGACCGCTCGCAGCCCGGGCGAGATCGCCCAACGCATGGCCGCGCTGGTCGCAGCCCCGGCCTGAGCGTTCGCATCACCCCAGGCGGCGGCCTGGCGGCTGCCTCAAGCCGTGCTCTTCAGGTTCACCGGGCGCGGTCGAGGGCCACTTCGGTTTTCGAGGCGACGTTTCGCGCGGACATCGGACGCGATCGAAGCTTCATGCGTCAATCGTCGCAGCAACCGAGGGCTCGAAGAGTCGCCCGCAGTTGCTCATGATCGTGTGAGATCGAGGGCGGCCGCAAGCTGCCTGCGATCTCTGAAGCTCGAAGCTGATGTGTGTCGGACGGGGGTTCGATTCCCCCCGGCTCCACCAGGGTGCGGATCGCTCGTCCGTAGCCTCGTGGGGCCGACCGGTTTCGACGGCGCCCGGAGGCGGAGATCGACGATCCGAGAGGCGACTGCCGTAAGCAGAGCAATCCACGTAAATGCCAACGCAGACATTTACCTGAAGTGGGCGTGAACCCCGCTTCGGAGTGACCCGCAAGGGTCCCCAGCCCCTGCAGGGAACTGCAGGCTCGGCAACAGGAAGGCTGGGGCCTCTCTCGGCATCTCGGCACTGCCGATGGCGCGCGCGGACCTCGCGCTCAACGCGACGCCGTCCGCCGAGCCGAACCTTCAGGCGAACAGTCGACGAGCCGCCGCCGAGCCGGCTGCAAGATCGCGCTCTGCCAGGCGGGCATAGAGCTTCGTCAATTCGTCGGCGATTGCCGTGAATCCTTCGGGCCCGAACGCCCGCCCGAGGTCATCGACGATGTCCGCGTCCATGGCCTGGGACAAGGCCTGTGCGCTCGCCTGCCAGGCCGCGAACGGGTCCGATCGGGCATCGGTCTGCGGAACGTCGAAGTTGAGCGTGACATCACGCACGGCGGCCTTGTTCGGGTCATCCTCGAAGGCAGCTTGCGAGTCGAAGGTCAGGGTCAGGACGGGCGGAGCCCCCTCTTCGCCGGCGGGCATCACCAGCCGGCCCGGCACGACGCCGGCGACGAATCCCTGGCGCGAGGCATGCTGCTGGATGTAGCCCACGCTCCACGCCGTGCCGCGGGCGCGCAGGTGCACGGCAAGTTGGGCATCGTGGTCGACGGCGAAAGTGTCGAGTTCGCGCGCGCGGGCGACCGCGTCGAGCATGTCGGGCAGGTCCACCATCGCCCCGATCGCTTCGGCGAACCCCTGCACCTTCTGCACGAACTCGGAATACTCGATCTCGTTGAGCGGCCCGGTGCGGTTGGCCAATTGCACGCCGGCCTGGAATTCGCCGTATCGCCGGCCGGCCTGTGGGGACTCCCATTCGCCGGTCTCGGCATCGAGGCCTTCGATGAAGAACGGCTTGCTGCCGGCGCGCCGCGTAGGCGGCAGATGAGGCAGCACCGACTCGGCGCTGATCGGCGATTCGATGGTGAGCACGGCGATGGCGTCGATCAAGGCGTCGAGCCGTGCGGTGGACCGCCTGGGCGCGCGATGTTCGAGAATCGCGCCTGGTGCGGCGGATGCATCGGTCGCATCCACGAGGGCGCCCTCTTCTGACGACGATGGCGCGGCCTCCAGCGCCGGTTCCTGCGGCTCCAGCCTGGGCTCCAGCTTCGGTTCGATGGGCACGGTCTGCGCCGGTCGCTTCGGCCCTGCACGGCGCGCCTGCCAGGCGCCATGAGCCACCAGGGCAATGAGAACCACGCCGCCGAGGGCGGCCAGGGCAACGGTGAGGTTGTTCATGCGGCGCCCGCGGCTCAGGCGGCTTCGGCCATGCCGACCGCGGCTTCCATGTCGACGGCCACGATGCGTGAGACGCCCTGCTCCTGCATCGTCACGCCGATGAGCTGCTCGGCCATCTCCATCGCGATCTTGTTGTGGCTGATGAACAGGAACTGCGTGCCCTGGGCCATCTCCCTCACCAGTTTCGTGTAGCGCTCGGTGTTGGCATCGTCCAGCGGAGCATCGACCTCGTCGAGCAGGCAGAACGGCGCGGGGTTGAGCTGGAAGATCGCGAACACGAGGGCAATGGCGGTGAGTGCCTTTTCGCCGCCGGACAGCAGGTGGATCGTGCTGTTCTTCTTGCCCGGCGGCTGCGCCATCACCTGCACGCCCGCATCGAGGATCTCGTCGCCGGTCATCACGAGGCGCGCATTGCCGCCACCGAACAGGCTCGGGAACATGCGGCCGAAATGCTCGTTGACCTGGTTGAAGGTGGTGCCGAGGAGGTCGCGGGTTTCCAGGTCGATCTTGTGGATCGCGTTCTCCAGCGTCGTGATGGCCTCGTTCAGGTCGGCCGACTGCGCGTCGAGGAAGGCCTTGCGCTCGCGCGCCGCCGTGAGTTCGTCCAGCGCGGCGAGGTTGACGGCCCCAAGCGCACTGATGTCGCGGTTGATGCGGTCGATCTCGCCCTGAAGGCCGTACAGCTTGACGCCGCCCTCTTCGATGCTGCGCGCAAGCGATTCCATGTCGACACCGGCGCCGCCGAGCTGCTCCATGTATTGCGCGCCACCGAGTTGCGCCGCCTGCTCCTCGAGTTGCAGCTTGGTGATGCGCTCGCGCAGCGGCGCGAGGCTCTGTTCGTGAGCGAGCCGCTGCTCCTCGGCGCGGCGCATGCGCAGCGTCAGGTCGTCGTACTCGCTGCGCTTGGCGCCCAGCGCCGCTTCGCGATCGAGCTTGAGCGCCAGTGCCGTCTGCAAGCCGGCCTGTGCAGCCGCGTCGGTCAGGACCGTGAGCTCGTCTTGCAGTTGTTGTGCCGACTGCGCATTGGTGGCGATCTGGTCGGCGGAAGTCTCGATGCTCCGCTGCAGTTCGCCGCGCCGCGCGGCCAATGAGCGCGCGGAGAACTGCGCCTCCTGGGCATTGCGCTCGAGCGATCGCAATTGCTCGCGCGCTTCGGCCAGTCCGCGTTCGGCTGCGATCACCGCCTCTTCGAGCTCGGCATGGCGCTCCTGGGTCGTGGCCAGCTGCATGTCGAGTTCCTCGAACTTCGCCTCGCCGGTGGCGCGACGTTCGTCGAGTTCCTCGAGCTGACCGTCGATCTCGGCGAGTTCGTCGTCGAGTTGCGCGCGCCTGGCGCTGGTCTGTTCGGCCTGCTGCGTCAGGCGCAGCAATTCGACCTGCAACTGGTGAACCCGCGTCTGCGCATCGGCCGCCTCGCGCCGCGCGCCGATCAGGCGCTGCGAGGCGTCGGTATACGCCGCTTCGGCGCGCACCATGGCGCTGCGCGACTCCTCGGCAATCAGTGCCTGTGCGCGCGACTGCCGCTCGAGGTTCTCGATCTCCTGGGCGCGTGCGAGCATGCCCGCCTGTTCGGAATCGGGCGCGTAGAACGTGACCGCGAACTGGCTGACGGCATGCCCTTCGCGGGTCATGATCACCTCGCCATGCGTCAGCTTCGCCCGCGCGGCGAGTGCGTCGTCGATGCTGGCCGCGGTGTAGACGCCTTCGAGCCAGTCGTTGAGCAGGGCCTTCATGCCCGCATCGCCCAATCGCAGCAAGTCGCTCAGGCGCGGCAACGTCTGGTGCGTGTTGGCAATGGCGGCCTGCGGCGGCGTGTAGAACGCCAGCCGGGCGGGCGGCGCATCGTCGGCAAAGGCGCGTACCGATTCGACGCGGCCGACCTCCAGGGCGTTGATGCGCTCGCGCAGTGCGGCTTCGAGGGCCGTTTCCCACCCCGGCTCGATGTGGATGCGCGTCCAGAGGCCCGGCAGGCCGTCGAGTCCGTGCTTGGCCAGCCAGGGCTTGAGCTTGCCTTCGGTCTGCACTTTCTCCTGCAGGGCGCGCAAGGCCTCCAGGCGCGCGCTGATGTCGGCCTGGCGCGCCGACTCGGCGTTGACCCGCTCCTGCTGAACGCGGCGCTCCTCGTCGAGCGCGGGCACGTGCTCGGTCAACTCGTGCAGGCGCGCATCGGATGTCTCGCGTGCCTCTTCGGCCACGGCGAACTGGCGCTTGAGTTCGTCGATGCGCTGCGCGTCGGGGGCGGCGAGCTGGCGCCGCTCGCCATCGAGACGCTCGCGGCGCCCATTGAGCTGGCGACGCTGTTCATCGACGTTGCGACTTTCGGCGGCCAGCACCTGGATCTGCTGCTGCACCACCGCCACGGCACCGCGCTGCTCGTTGCTGCGCGCCTGCGCGGCACGCAGCGCGTCTTCCACGTTCGGCAGGTTGGCTGCCTGCTCTTCGGCCTGCGCCGCCAGCACCTCGCCTTGTTCCTCGGCGGCGGCGATCTGCTCGGCGATCTGTTCGAGTTCGGCTTGCGCGGCGGCGCTGCGCTCCGCCCATTGCTCGTCCTGCGCCTTGAGCTCGGCCAGCCGCTGCTCGATGCGCTGGCGACCCTCGACGACATAGCGGATGCGCTCCTCGAGGCGGCTGACCTCGAGCGCCGCCTCGGCCAAGGAGCCTTGCGCCGAATGAAGCTCATCGCTGGCGGCATAGTGCGCCTGGCGGATCGTTTCCAGCTCGGCTTCGCCATGGCGCAACTCGGCCATCCGCTCCTCGAGCGCATTGGTCGCCGTCAGCACTTCTTTCTTGACGCGATCTTCTTCGCTTGACGCATCCCGATGCTTGAGGAACCACAACTGGTGAAGCTTCAGCGTCCCCTGGTCTTGCAGGCCGCGGTACTGGCTGGCGACCTCGGCCTGCTTCTCGAGCTTGTCGAGGTTGCTGTTCAGCTCTCGCAGGATGTCCTCGACGCGGGTGAGGTTCTCGCGCGTGTCCTTCAGGCGGCTTTCGGTCTCGCGGCGGCGCTCCTTGTACTTCGACACACCGGCCGCCTCCTCGAGGAACAAGCGCAGTTCCTCGGGCTTGCTCTCGATGATGCGGCTGATGGTGCCCTGGCCGATGATGGCGTAGGCGCGCGGGCCCAGGCCCGTGCCGAGGAACACGTCCTGCACGTCGCGGCGGCGCACCGGCTGGTTGTTGATGTAGTAGCTCGAGGTGCCGTCGCGCGTGAGGACGCGCTTGACCGCGATCTCGGCGAACTGGTTCCACTGGCCGCCCGCACGCGAGTCGGCGTTGTCGAATACCAGCTCGACGCTGGACCGGCTGGCCGGCTTGCGATTGCCCGAGCCGTTGAAGATCACGTCCTGCATCGACTCGCCGCGAAGCTCGCTCGCCTTGGACTCGCCGAGCACCCAGCGCACCGCGTCCATGATGTTGGACTTTCCGCAACCGTTGGGCCCGACCACGCCGACCAGTTGCCCCGGGAGCTGGAAGTTCGTGGGCTCGGCGAACGACTTGAAGCCAGAGAGCTTGATGGAATTCAGGCGCATGGGAGGCGAGCGGTGCCGCGCGCCTGCAAGGCACGCGCAAGTCATTGATTTCTATGACAAAACCCGCGGCGTCGCGGGCTTCGGAGTGGCTTGGATGATACCATCGCGCCCCCTGCGAAACCCTCTCGAATCGTCACCATCATGGCCCGATCCGCCCCTGTCCCGCCGGCCGCTCGCGAGCGTCGCAAGCCGGCTCAACCGCCGTCCGCGCCGAGCAAGGAACTGCAGGTCTTTGCGAACCCTTCGCCCGAGCGCGACTACGTGATCCAGTTCCAGGTGCCCGAGTTCACCTGCCATTGCCCCTTGACCGGGCAGCCCGACTTCGCGCACTTCACGATCGACATGGTTGCCGACCGGCTGTGCATCGAGCTGAAGAGCCTCAAGATCTACTTCTGGAGCTACCGCAACGAGGGTGCCTTCCACGAGAAGGTCACCAACACGATCCTCGACGACATCGTGAAGGCCGCGCGGCCGCGGTTCGTTCGCATCACCGCGAAGTGGTATGTGCGCGGCGGCATCTACACGAACGTCGTCGCCGAGCACCGCAAGAAGGGCTGGAAGCCACCGGCGGTGGTGGAACTCCCGAGGCACGCCGTCGAACGCGGCATTCTCTGAGCGATCGCCGGCGCTGCAGCAGCGGGAACGGCAATTGCCGCTGCGCGGCATGGCTGCACGCATCCGCATCGGCATCTCGGGCTGGCGCTACGCGCCCTGGCGCGGCGAGTTCTACCCCGACGAACTCGCGCAGCGCGACGAACTGCGCTATGCCTCTCGCATGTTCTCGTCGATCGAGCTGAACGGCTCGTTCTACTCGCTGCAGAAACCGGCCCACTATGCCCAATGGCGAGACGACACGCCCGAGGACTTCGTGTTCTCGGTGAAAGGTTCCCGCTACATCACGCATGTTCGCCGGCTGAAAGACGTGGAAGTGCCGCTGGCCAACTTCTTCGCCAGCGGCGTCCTCGAGCTGGGCGACAAGCTCGGCCCGTTCCTGTGGCAATTTCCGCCGCGCATGCGCTTCGATGCCGCCCGTTTCGAGGCGTTCTTCAAGCTGCTGCCGCGCGACACCGCCGCTGCGGCGGCTCTCGCGCGGCACCACGACGCCCGCGTCGACGGCCGGTGCAGCATCGAGGCGGGGCGCAGGCATCGGCTGCGGCACGCAGTGGAAATCCGCGATGCCAGCTTCGTCGACGAGCGCTTCATCGGGCTGTTGCGCCGTCACCGCATCGCGCTCGTCGTGGCCGACACCGCCGGCAAGTGGCCGCTGCTCGAGGACCTGTGCGCCGACTTCATGTACCTGCGGCTGCACGGCGACAAGGAGCTTTATGCCAGCGGCTACACCAGCACGGCGCTCAGGCGCTGGTCCGAACGGATCAGCGTGTGGAGCCGCGGCGAGCAGGTGCATGACGCGCATCTCGCATCGAAGAAGAAGCTGCGCGCACGGCGCTCGCGCGATGTGTACTGCTACTTCGACAACGACGTGAAGGTCCGTGCGCCCTTCGATGCGGCGTCGCTGGCCCGGCGACTGAAACTCGACAGCCCGCTGGGCAGGAAGGGCCGCCCGTCTTGGCCGAAGGGCTGGACGCCGCGCAACTCTCGCCGGGACGAGCGCGGTCACGAACGGCGCGATTCGGCCTAGACGGCCTGCTAACGCTTTCGGAGGGCTTGCGCCGGTGCCTGGCAAAGGGCCGCCGCGCAGTCCCCGATAATCGGGCGATGAATCCGCTGCTGGCCAAGCTGAATCCATACCCGTTCGAACGCCTTCGCGCGATGACCCGCGACATCGCGCCCAACGCTGCGTTCGCCCCCATCAGCCTGGGCCTCGGCGAACCGCGCCATCCCACGCCCCAGTTCATTCGCCAGGCGCTGATCGACCACCTCGACGGACTGGCGTCCTATCCGGCCACCGCCGGTTCGCCCGCCCTGCGCCAGGCGATGGCCGACTGGCTCACGCGGCGCTATGGCGTCGTGCTCGATCCGGCGACGCAGATCCTGCCTGTGAACGGATCGCGCGAGGCGCTGTTCGCATTTGCCCAGGTCGTGGTCGACCCCACGCGAGAAGGCGCGACCGTGGTCTGCCCGAATCCGTTCTACCAGATCTACGAAGGCGCGGCCTTGCTGGCTGGGGCGTCCACAGCCTTCGCCAACAGCGATCCCGCCCGCAACTTCGCAGCAGACTGGGATTCGGTGCCTGGCCACGTCTGGGCGCGCACGCAGCTCGTCTATGTCTGCTCGCCGGGGAACCCCACCGGTGCGGTGATGCCGCTGTCGGAATGGAAGAAGCTGTTCGAGCTCTCCGACGAACACGGCTTCGTGATCGCCTCCGACGAGTGCTATTCCGAGATCTACTTCAACGATCAGCCGCCGCTGGGCTCGCTGGAGGCATCGGTGCAACTCGGCCGCCGCGATTTTCGGCGACTGCTGGCGTTGACGAGCCTGTCCAAGCGCTCGAACGTGCCGGGGATGCGTTCGGGCTTCGTGGCCGGCGACGCCGCGCTGGTCAAACCCTTCCTGCAGTACCGCACGTACCACGGCAGCGCGATGAGCCCGGCTGTCCAGCAGGCCAGTCTTGCCGCCTGGAGCGACGAGCAGCACGTGCACGACAACCGCGAGCTGTACCGTCGAAAATTCGCGCAGGTCACACCCTTGCTCGCCGAAGTGCTTGGCGTGGCGCTGCCGGACGCCAGCTTCTACCTCTGGGCCGATGTGTCGCGCCTGGGTGTGGACGACATCGAGTTCGCGCGCGGCTTGCTGGCTCAATACAATGTCGCCGTGTTGCCCGGCAGCCTGCTCGCGCGCGAATCGAACGGCGTGAACCCGGGCTCGGGCCGGGTGCGCATGGCACTCGTGGCCGGGGTCGACGAATGCCTCGAAGCCGCGCGCCGCATCGTCTCCTACGCCCAATCCTTACGATCTTCCGCCTGACGTCCATGAACACGAACGAACTTCAATCCACGATCGACCTCGCCTGGGAAAACCGCAGCTCGCTGAGGCCGGACAACAGCCCCGAGATCCGCGACGCCGTCGAGCACGTGATCGCCGAACTCAATGCAGGCCGCGTTCGCGTCGCCGAGCGCGAGGGCGTGGGCCAGTGGAAGGTCAACCAGTGGGTGAAGAAGGCCGTCCTTTTGTCCTTCCGCCTGACCGACAACCAGCTCGTCCACGCCGGAGAGCTGACCTTCTATGACAAGGTCAAGACCAAGTTCTCCCACCTGAGCGAGGGCGAATTCCGCGCCTCGGGCGTTCGCGTGGTGCCGCCGGCGGTGGCGCGACGGGGTTCGTTCCTGGGCAGGAACGTGGTGCTCATGCCGAGCTTCGTGAACATCGGCGCCTATGTCGACGAGGGCACCATGGTCGATACCTGGGCGTCGGTGGGCTCGTGCGCGCAGATCGGCAGGCACGTGCACCTGTCCGGCGGCGTGGGCATCGGCGGCGTGCTCGAGCCGATGCAGGCCAACCCGACCATCATCGAAGACAACTGTTTCGTGGGTGCACGCTCGGAAATCGTCGAAGGCGTCATCGTCGAAGAGAACTCCGTCATCGCGATGGGCGTCTATCTCGGCCAGAGCACCAAGATCTACGACCGGGCGAGCGGCGAAATCCTCTACGGCCGCGTGCCGTCCGGCTCGGTGGTGGTGCCGGGCAATCTGCCCAGCCCCGACGGAAAGTACAGCGTGTACTGCGCCGTGATCGTCAAGCGCGTGGACGCGCAGACGCGCGCCAAGACCAGCATCAACGACCTCCTGCGCAGCTGATCCCATGGCCCAGAGGCACGGCCTGCGCAAACTCCGCCGGGCCGCGATGGGGAGGTGGGTTGCCGCCCTGGCCATCGGCATGGCCGCGACCCTCGCGAACTGCGCGGCCCTGGCGCACGACACATTGCGTGTCCTCGCCTGGCCCGGCTATGCCGACCGCGACATCGTGCGCACCTTCGAGCAGCACTTCGACGTGTCCGTGCAGGTCACGATCGTCGACTCGGACGAAGACCTCTGGGCCCGCGTGAACGCGCGGCAAGGCGGGCCGTACGATGTGTTCGCGGTGAACACCGCCGAACTCGCCCGCTACATCGACGCCGGCCTGGTGGCGCCGCTCGATTTCGCGCTCATCCCCAACATCGCAGGCCAGCAAGCCCGCTTCCGTGACCGAAAGGCCATCCCCGGGATTGCCCGCGGCGACGCGGTCTACGCCGTTCCGTACACCTATTCGGCCATGGGTCTGATCTACGACCGCACGCAGGTCAAGGACGCGCCCGACTCCATCGCGGCGCTGTGGGATCCACGCTATCAAGGACGCGTGCTGGCCTTCGACACCGGCGGCCACAACTTCTCGATCGCGGCCCTGGCCCTCGGGCTGCCCGACCCGTTCCACATCGACGAGTCCGACACCCAGAAGGTCGTCGACAAGCTGATCGCGCTGCGCCGCAACGTGCTGGGCTTCTACAGCCTGCCCGAGGAATCGGTGGAACTGTTCCGCAGCCGGCACGCGGCCATCCTTTTTGCCAACTACGGCACGCAGCAAGTGCAGCAGCTCAGGCAGGCGGGTGCCGATATCGGATACGTCATTCCCCGCGAGGGCGCCCTGGCGTGGCTTGATTGCTGGACCATGACCCACGCTTCGACGCACAAGGCCCTCGCTCAAGCCTGGATCAACTACATGCTCGAACCGCAAGTCGGCCGCGAATTGACGGCACGGCAAGGATTGGCCAACACCGTCGATGCCGCCGCCCCTGAACAGCAAGGCGGCAAGATCCTGTGGCTGCAGCCGGTCGAGAATGCCGCACGCCGTTCGACGCTGTGGGCGCAGATCGTCTCGGGCGATCGTGCCGTGTCGGCCAGGCCTGCCGCGCAGACCTCCCCATGAAGGGCATCTGGCGCGGCATGAGCTTCGGGATTCGGCCCCGGCTCGGGCTGCTGCTGGCGGCCTTCGGCGTGCTGGCCACCGGACTGACCGGCACCTACTCGTTCATCGAGAGCCGCGACTTGCTGGTGCACGCCGCCGAGCGCGATTTGCTGTCGGCCACGCAGGTATTCGGGCATCGGCTCGATGGCGAGGTCGACGAAATCGGCGAGGACGTGCGTGTCCTGGCCGAATTGCAGCTCACCCGCGATGTCGCCCTGGAAGGCGACGCGGCGCCTGAGGCGAGCATGACCGCCCTGGCCGATGCGTTCCAGGCCATGCTGCGGGCGAATGCGCTGTACTTCCAGGTGCGGCTGATCAGCGCGTCCGAGCACGGGCTCGAGCTCGTCCGCGTCGACCGGAACGCCCGCGGGGCACTGCGCGTGAGGGGACCGCAATTGCAGGAGAAGGGACACCTTCCCTATGTCTTTCGCGGGCTCGCGCTTCGGTCTGGCGAGACCTTCGTGTCGAAGATCGCCATCGACCACGAACTCGGCTCGCATGCGGCGCTCGGCCAGCCCATCCTGCATTTCTCCGGACCGGTGCTCGCCGCGGACGGTCGCGTACTGGGCCTGGTGGTGATCGGCGTGGATGTCACCAGGATGTTCGGCGACCTGCGCGCCAACCTGCCGCCGTACCTGCAGCTGTACATGACCAACGAGTGGGGCGACTTCCTCATCCATCCCGACCCGACCCAGACCTACGGGTTCGACCAGGGACGCCGGGTGCTCATCCAGGACACGTTCCCCGACGTGCAGCCGCTGCTCGAAAAGCACGCTGACCAGGCCCTGGCGCTGGCCGACGTCGGCACCGATCCGCCCGAGCGCGTCCTGGGGGCATTCGTGCGCATGCCTTTCGGGCGCAGCGCGGACCACGATTTCGTGGTGCTGGGGCTCGCGCAGCGCCTGACGGACATCCTGGCGTCCACGCACGTCCTGGCCAAGCACGTGCTGCAGATCGTCGCCGCATTCAGCGCCGCGGCGATCCTGCTGGCGATATTCGCGTCCCGCGTGGTGACGCGCCCGCTCAACAAGATGACGCAGGAGGTCAAGCGCTTCTCGAGCGACCATGCCGTAGGCGAACTGCCCGTCGATCGGCGGGACGAGATCGGTGAACTCGCCCGCGGCTTCGACGAGATGCAACGGCGCATCGGCCAGGCCATGGCCGAGCTGGACGCCAGCCGGAACCACATGGCCCACATGGCACGACACGACAGCCTCACCGGCCTTCCCAATCGTGCAGTCTTCCTGGATCGGCTGGAGCACGCGATCGTCGCGGCCAAGCGCAAGGGCGGTTGCCTGGCCGTCCTCTTCATCGACCTGGACCGCTTCAAGGACGTCAACGACACCCACGGCCATGCCTTCGGCGACGAGGCTCTCGTGCAAACCGCACGCTTGCTGCAGTCTGCTGTACGCGAAGTGGACACGGTGGCGCGCTGGGGCGGGGACGAATTCGTTATCCTGCTCGAGGACATGGACGAAGAGCACGAAGCGCGCCGCGTGGCACAGGCGCTGGTCGACCGCTTCAGCCAGGGCACGGTGGTCCAGCGCCAGCGCATCGAAACGGGGGCCAGCATCGGCATCAGCATGTACCCGCGCGATGGCTTCGAGGCGGCCGAGCTCATCCAGCGCGCGGACGAGGCGATGTACCTGGCCAAACACCGCGCAGGCAATCGTTACAGCGTGTTCGGAAATCAGCTGGGCGACGAAAGCGTGAAATGATCACAATGTGGACGGACGGAAGGGAAAGCACATGAGACACCCTGTGTCAACCTGCTTGTTGCGGGCCGAGCGCCGGACCGCTCCCAAGCCGGCCCGCATCCCCCCGGGGATCGGCCGACGTACTCGTCGGACGAGGGGTGGTCCAGTCTGCGGGCCGAGCGCCGGGCCGCTCCCAAGCCGGCCCGCATCCCCCCGGGGGATCGGCCGACGTACTCGTTCAACGAGGGGCAAACATGAGCAGCAACATGGAACGTGTGCTGCGTCTGATGGCCGACAAGGGCGCGTCCGACGTGTACCTGTCGGCCAACACGCCCATCCTCGTGAAGATCAACGGGCAGATGCTCCAGCTCAGCGACCAGCCGCTGACGCACGCCCAGCCGCGGCAGCTTCTCGCCGAGCTGCTCACGCCGTCACAGATGGAGGAGCTCGAAGACACCGGCGAGCTCAACATCGGCGTGGGCATTCCGGGAGTCGGCAGCTTCCGCCTGAGCGGCTTCAAGCAGCGCGGTTCCGTGGCTGCGGTGCTGCGCTGCATTCCGCACCACATCCCGGCGCTGGAATCGCTCAACCTTCCGCAGCTGCTCAACACGCTCGTCCTGGAAAAGCGCGGCCTGATCCTGATGGTGGGCGCCACCGGCACTGGCAAGACGACCACACTGGCCTCGATGCTCGAACAGCGCAACCAGCAGATGACCGGCCACATCCTGACCATCGAGGACCCGATCGAGTTCCTGTTCTCGAACAAGAAGTCGGTGGTCAACCAGCGCGAGGTCGGACGAGACACACAGTCGCTGCAGGTGGGCCTGAAGAATGCGTTGCGACAGGCGCCCGACTGCATCCTGATCGGCGAGATCCGGGACCGCGAGACCATGACCTCCGCGATTTCGTATGCCCTGTCGGGCCACCTCGTGCTCTCGACGCTGCACGCCAACAACAGCTACCACGCGCTCGGGCGCATTCTGTCGTTCTACAGCCCCGAGTCACGGCCCGCCCTGCTGGCCGACCTGGCCGCCGGCTTGCGTGCGGTGGTCTCGCAACGCCTCATCCGCGCCACCGCAGGCGGGCGCGTACCCGCCGTCGAGGTCATGCTCAACACCAAGCTGGTGTCCGAACTCATCGAGCAAGGCGACTTCAGCGGCGTCAAGGAAGCCATGGAAAAGTCACTGGCCGAGGGCTCGCAGACTTTCGAACAGGACCTCGCCCGTCTCATCACCGACGGCACGATCAGCCGCGACGAAGGCCTTGCCTTCGCCGACTCGCCGACCAACCTGATGTGGCGTCTGCAGAACGACATGAGCCCGGTCTCGCGCATTGTCCCGAAAAAAGAGGAAAGCGACGACCAGCCCACCTTCACCGAGATCACGCTCGACGTGCGCCCCGACGAGCCCACCACGCGCAGCGCTCCGCTCACCCGCTACTGATGTCCGGCACCCTGCAACTGCTCGAGCAGCTCATCAGCTGCCGCTCCATCACGCCCGACGACGGCGGCTGCCAGGAGATTCTTCGCCAGCGGTTGGCGCCGCTGGGGTTTGGCTTCGAGACGCTGGAGTGCGGGCCGCCGGAGTTCCGCGTCACCAACCTTTGGGCCATGCGCCGAGGCCAGGACCCGCAGGCGCCGGTCCTCGCATTTGCCGGCCACACCGACGTCGTCCCCACCGGCCCGCTCGACCAATGGCACAGCGACCCGTTCGTCCCCACGCACCGCGACGGCCGGCTGCACGGCCGAGGCACGGCCGACATGAAGACATCGATCGCCGCGATGGTCGTCGCCATCGAGGAATTCGTGGCCGCCTGCCCGCAGCACAAGGGCTCGATCTCGTTGCTGGTGACAAGCGACGAGGAAGGCCCGAGCGTCGACGGCACCGTCCGCCTCGTCGAATGGCTGAAGGAGCGCGGCGAGCGGCTGGACTGCTGCGTCGTCGGCGAGCCCACCTGCGTCCATGAACTAGGCGACATGGTCAAGAACGGCCGGCGCGGCAGTCTCTCCGGGCGTCTCGTGGTCAAGGGCGTCCAGGGGCACATCGCCTATCCACAGCTCGCGCGCAATCCGATTCACCTGTTTGCGCCCGCGCTCGCGGAGCTCAGCGGCATCGTCTGGGACGATGGCAATGCGCACTTCCCGCCGACGAGCTGGCAGGCGTCGAACGTCCATGCCGGCACGGGCGCCGGCAACGTGATCCCGGGCTCGCTCACCCTCGACTTCAACTTCCGGTTTTCCACCGAATCGACCGCCGAAGGCCTCAAGGCCCGCGTGCGTGAGGTCCTCGACCGCCATGCGCTCGACTACGACCTCGCATGGACGCTCGGCGGCGAGCCCTTCCTGACGACGCCCGGTTCGCTGAGCGAGGCCATCGGCGCCGCGATCGAGGCGGAGACGGGCCGCCGCCCTCGGCTGTCGACCACCGGAGGCACTTCCGACGGCCGTTTCATTGCACGAATCTGCCCTCAGGTGATCGAATTCGGTCCGATCAACGAAAGCATCCACAAGATCGACGAGCATGTAGCCGTCGCTGACATCGAGCCGCTCAAGAACATCTACCGCAGAACGCTGGAAAATCTCCTCTCATGACCCTGTACGAGTTCATCACGGCCCAAGCCGCCCGCCTCAAACAGGCGGGCGTTTCGTTTGGGCACGGCACGACCAATGCCTTCGACGAGGCCGCCTGGCTGGTTCTGTGGGCGCTCGGGCTGGAGCTCGACGCGCTCGAGGCACAGGCTCACCGGGAGATCACCGACGACGAGCGAACCCGCGCGTCGGCCTTGATCGAGCGGCGCATCGAGACTCGGCTGCCCGCGGCCTATCTCACGCACGAGGCGTGGCTGCAGAACGTGCCGTTCTATGTCGACGAGCGCAGCATCGTGCCGCGCTCGTACATCGCAGAACTCCTCGTCGACGGCGAGGGCACCGGCCAGCTCGACGCGTGGCTGACCGACCGCACGCGCCGGGTCCTCGACCTGTGCACCGGCAATGGCAGTCTCGCGGTGATTGCCGCGATGGCCTATCCCGACATCGTCGTCGATGCCTCGGACATCTCAGACGACGCGCTCGACGTGGCGCGCATCAATGTCGAGCGCCACGACTTGGCCGGGCGGATCACGCTGTTGAAGTCGAACCTGCTCGACGCCCTTCCAGGTCCGTACGATCTCATTCTCTGCAACCCGCCCTATGTCAATACGGCGAGCATGGCGGCCCTGCCACCCGAATTTCGCCACGAGCCCGCCCTCGCGCTCGCCGGCGGCGACGACGGCATGGACCTGATCCGGTCCATCCTGCGCCAGGCGGCGACACGCATGTCGCCTGACGCGGTTCTCGTGCTCGAGATCGGGCATGAGCGTCATTACTTCGAACGGGCCTTTCGCCGCCTGGAAGTGGCCTGGATGGACACGACCGGCGGCGCAGACCGTGTCCTTCTCGCCACGCGAGAGGCGCTCGAGCGCTGGAGCCGCCGATGATCAGCCTGCGCGACGTGACCCTGCAGCCGCGGCGCAAAGGTCGTCCTCGACACCGCGACCGTGACGCTGCAGCCTGGCGAGAAGGCCGGCCTCGTGGGGCGCAACGGCGCCGGCAAATCTTCGCTGTTCGCGCTGCTCACGAACCGGTTGCCACCCGACGCCGGCGAGCTGGACATGCCCCCGCGCTGGCGGCTGGCCGAGGTCGCGCAGGACATGCCCGAGACCGAAGAAGGCGCCACCGACTTCGTGCTGCAAGGCGACACCCGTCTGATGCAGGCACAGGCGGACCTTGCGCGAGCGGAAGCCGACGACGACGGCCATGGCATGGCCGAGGCACACCAGGCCATCAGCGACGCCGGCGGCTTCGACGCGCGAGCACGTGCCCAGGCGATGCTGATGGGACTGGGCTTTCGCACTGCGCAACTCGACGCGCCGGTCAACAGCTTCTCCGGCGGCTGGCGCATGCGTCTGCAGCTCGCGCGGGCGCTGATGTGCCCGGCCGACCTGATGCTGCTGGACGAACCGACCAATCACCTGGACCTGGACGCCCTGGTGTGGCTGGAGTCATGGCTGCAACGCTACGAAGGCACACTGATCGTGATCAGCCACGACCGGGAGTTCCTCGATGCCATCACAGGCGTGACGCTGCATCTGGAAGAGGCCAAACTGACCCGCTACACCGGCAACTACTCCGCATTCGAAGAGATGCGCGCGGAGCGCATGTCCCAGCAGCAGGCCAGCTTCGAGCGGCAGCAGGAGCGCATCGCCCACCTGCAAAGATTCATCGACCGCTTCAAGGCCAAGGCCACCAAGGCTCGCCAGGCGCAAAGCCGCGTGAAGGCCCTTGCGCGCATGGAGCGGCTGGCGCCGGTGCTCACGGCGGCAGATTTCTCATTCGAGTTCCGCGAACCGGCGAGCCTGCCCAACCCCATGCTCGCGATGCGCGACATGGCCTGCGGATACCGTGATGCCGAAGGCCGCGAAACCGCCATCGTGCGCGACGTGACGCGCTCCGTGCTGGCCGGACAGCGCATCGGCATCCTGGGCGCGAACGGTCAGGGCAAGTCCACGCTCGTGAAGACCGTGGCGCGAATGCAGCCCGCACTCTCCGGCACGATCACCGAAGGCAAGGGGCTGGCGATCGGCTATTTCGCGCAACAGGAAATGGACGTCCTGCGACCTGACGAGGCGCCCCTGGCGCACATGATCCGGCTCGCACGCGAGGTTTCCCCGCAGGCGCGCGAGCAGGAGCTGCGCAACTTCCTCGGGCAGTTCCGGTTCGAGGGCGACATGGTCCATCAGTCCGTGGGCACGCTCAGCGGCGGCGAGAAGGCGCGGCTCGTGCTCGCCATGCTCGTGTGGCAGCGGCCCAATCTGCTGCTGCTCGACGAGCCGACCAACCACCTCGACCTCGACACGCGCGAAGCCCTGTCGATGGCGCTCAACGAATTCGAGGGCACGGTGATGCTGGTCAGCCACGATCGCGCGTTGCTGCGCGAAGTGTGCGACGAGTTCTGGCTCGTGGCCCACGGCGGCGTCCAGCCCTTCGACGGCGATCTCGACGATTATCAGCGCTGGCTGCTCGACGCATCGCGCGAACAGGCGCGTGCACTGCGCGAGGAGCAGGCCGGTCCGGCGGCGAGCGCCGGAGCCAGTCGGCGCGATGAGCGCAAGGCCGCCGCACAGGCCCGCCAGCAGCGTGCCGACCTGGTCAAGCCATTGCGCCGCGAGCTCACGCGCATCGACAATCGCCTGGGCGTGCTGTTCAGCGAACGCGACGCGATCGAGGCGGCATTCGCCGGCGGCACGCTCGCCCCGGACGAGATGGCCGACAAAGGCAAGCGACTCAAGCAGGTCGGCGACGAGATCGAAGGCCTCGAGGCCCGCTGGCTGGAATTGAGCACCGAGATCGACGAGCTGTCGACGGCGGGCGATCGCTGAGTGACTGCCCGTGCGTCGCCGCGCAGATTCCTATAATCCGCCGCGCATGGCGAACAGTCCGTTCCGAGCAGCGAAGCGCGTCGCCGCGTGGGCCCTGGGCCTGGTGGCGGCGGGCATGGTCGCGCTCGCCGCGCTCGCCGGCGTGGCCATTGCGGTGGCCACGCCCAACCTGCCCGAAATCGACAGTCTCACCGACTACCGGCCCAAGCTGCCGATGCGTATTCTTTCGGCGGACGGCGTGGTGCTCGCGGAGTTCGGCGAAGAGCGCCGCCATTTCACGCCGATCGGGCAAATCCCAAAGATCCTGCGCGACGCCGTGCTCGCGGTGGAAGACACGCGCTTCTACGACCACGGCGGAGTCGACTACAAGGGTTTGCTGCGCGCCGCCGTCGCGGGCTTGTTCAAGCCTCGCAGCCAGGGCGCATCGACCATCACCATGCAGGTGGCGCGCAACTTCTACCTGCCGATCAAGAAGACCTACACGCGCAAGATCTACGAGATCCTGTTGACCCACAAGATCGAAAGCCAGCTCGCCAAGGACCAGATCCTCGAGCTGTACATGAACCAGATCTACCTCGGGCAACGTGCGTACGGGTTCGCCGCGGCCAGCGAGATCTACTTCGGCAAGCCGCTGGCCGACCTCGACATTGCCGAGGCCGCCATGCTCGCAGGGCTCCCGCAATCGCCGATCTATGCCAACCCGATCACCAACCCGCGCCGGGCCGCGCTGCGCCAGCACCACGTGCTGCGCCGCATGCGCGACGCGGGCGTCATCACGGCCGCCCAGGCCGCGCAGGCACAGGACGAAGTACTCAGGTTTCGTGAACCCCATCAGGTGTCGGTGCATGCCGAGTACGCATCGGAACTGGCTCGCCAGCTCGTCTTTCGCCAGTACGGCGAAGAGGCGTACACGCGAGGGCTGGACGTCACCTTGACGATTCGCGCCGACGCGCAGCGCGCGGCCTACAACGCGCTTCGTCGGGGCGTGCTCAACTTCGAGAGCCGGCAGCCGTATCGCGGCCCGGAAGCGTATATCGATCTGCCCGCCGATCCTCGCGAGCTCGAGTCGCGGGTGGCGGACGCGCTGTCCGAGCATCCGGACGACGAGGAGTTGAAGGCCGCGGTCGTGATGTCGACGTCCGCATCCGCCTTCGACGCGATGCTTGCCGGAGGCGACGTGATCACCGTCCAGGCAGACACCGATCGCATGCATCTGCGCAGGGGTTCGGTGGTGCGTGTCGTCAAGGATGCGGCCGGAGCTTGGATGCTGACGCAGATGCCCGAAGTCGAGGGCGCCGTCGTGGCGCTGGATCCCGACAGCGGTGCGATCCAGGCGCTGGCCGGAGGTTTCGATTTCTCCCGGAACCAGTTCGACCACGTCACTCAGGCCTGGCGCCAGCCGGGCTCGAGCATCAAGCCGTTCATCTATTCGGCCGCGATCGAGAAGGGCTTCACCGGGTCGACGCTCGTCAACGACGCACCTGTCATCGTCTCGCAGGAGGACGCTGGAGGGCCGGACTGGGAGCCGAAGAACTTCGATGGTCGTTTCGACGGCCCGATCACGCTGCGCAGCGCGTTGGCGAAATCCAAGAACATGGTGGCCATCCGCGTGCTGCAGTCGATCGGCATCCCCTATGCAAAGGCCTGGCTCGGACGTTTCGGACTCGACCCGGAACGCGAACCGCCAACTTTGTCGATGGCGCTGGGGGCCGGTTCGACCACGCCGCTTCAACTCGCGTCGTCCTATGCCGTGTTCGCCAATGGCGGGTACCGCTTGAACCCCTATCTCATCAGCCGCATCGCCGATGGACGCGGTCGCGTCGTGACGGAGGCCTCGCCGCCGGTTGCCCCAGACGACCGGTTTCGCGTCGTGCCGGCGCGCAACGCCTTCGTGATGACGCAATTGCTGCAGGAGGTGACGCGTTCAGGCTCGGCGTTTCGCGCGCGCGTCGCCCTCGGTCGCGACGATATCTATGGCAAGACCGGCACCACCAACGACGCGGTGGACGCGTGGTTTGCGGGCTACCAGCGCCACCAGGTGGCGGTCGCCTGGATGGGTTACGACACGCCGCGCAACATGGGCGCCAATGCCACCGGCGCGGCTCTCGCCCTGCCGATGTGGATCGACTACATGTCTGCCGCTCTGTCGGATGTGCCGGTCGATGCGCCGGATCCGCCCGAGGGTGTCACGTGGCAGGACGGCGAGTGGTACTACGACGAGTACACGCCCAATCATGCGGTCAGCAGCGTGGGACTCGATGCATCATCGTCCGTGGTGACCAACGAGAGCGAGCGCCGCAGCATCCTCGACTTGTTCAAGCCGTGAATGCATTCCACAAATACAAACCCCTCCCGACCGTTGCGGTGGGAGGGGTGGGCGGCTGACGCCGCCGATTTGGGGCTCCGGGGCAATCAGCCCCAGGGCTCCTGGTGCGCAGAGACTGCGCCAGTGAGAAAGCCTGCATGCAGGCACACCAAAGTTAGGGCAGCACCTTCCACAGGTCAAGCCCGTTCGTCGCCCGTTCGTCGCTCATCCGGGCAGAGCGCGTCCGCGCCTGCACTTCCTTGACAAGACGCAGAGGCCGCACGAGCTGACGCGTCCTGGCCGCGGCTTCAAAGGGAATCATCACGATTCATCGGGCGTTTGCATGATGCGTTCGAACAAGGTCATGGCACGCCGCGCGATGTCCTTGTCCATCGAGATCGGCCGCCCCCACTCGCGCGCCGTTTCGCCGGGCCACTTGTTGGTCGCATCCAGTCCCATCTTGCCGCCCAGGCCGCTCACCGGCGAAGCAAAGTCGAGATAGTCGATCGGCGTGTTTTCCACGAGGGTCGTGTCGCGCACAGGATCCATGCGCGTCGTGATCGCCCAGATCACTTCCCGCCAATCACGGATGTCGACGTCGTCATCGGTGACGACGATGAATTTCGTGTACATGAACTGACGCAGAAAGCTCCACACACCGAACATCAGGCGTTTCGCATGGCCCGGGTAGCTTTTGCGCATGCTGATGATCGCCATGCGATAGCTGCATCCTTCGGGCGGCAGATAGAAGTCGACGATCTCCGGAAACTGCTTCTGCAGGATCGGGACGAACACCTCGTTGAGCGCCACCCCCAGCACCGCCGGTTCGTCCGGCGGCTTACCGGTGTAGGTGGAGTGGTAGATCGGTTCGCGCCTGTTCGTGATGCGCGAGATCTCGAACACGGGGAACCAGTCCTGCTCGTTGTAGTAGCCCGTGTGATCGCCGAACGGACCTTCCAGCGCATGCAGATGCCCGTTGATTTCCTTGACCGGCACGCCGCGCTCGCTCACTCCGTGATAGCCGCCCTCGGCCACGGGGATGTGCCCCTCGAGCACGATTTCTGCCGATGCAGGCACCTGCAGCATCACGCCCGCGTCTCCGACGGATGTGTCCGTCACCTCGGTGCGACTTCCACGCAGCAGGCCTGCGAACTGATATTCGGAGAGCGAATCCGGGACGGGAGTGACTGCGCCGAGCATCGTGGCCGGGTCTGCGCCCAGCGCGACTGCAAGCGGGAAAGGCTTGCCAGGCGTCGTCCGCGCGAACTCTCGAAAGTCGAGCGCGCCGCCGCGGTGAGCGAGCCAACGCATGATGACCTGCCGGGTGCCGATCAACTGCTGTCGATAGATGCCCAGGTTCTGGCGCCGTCTGGGGTTCGGGACGGACTGCGGCCCACGGGTCACGACCAGTCCCCAGGTGATCAGCGGACCCGCATCGCCCGGCCAGCAGGTCTGCACCGGGAGCGTGGCGAGATCCACGTCGCGGCCCTCGCGCGTCTCTTCGTGGCATGGCGCGTTTCGGACGACCGCGGGCTTCATGTCCCACAGGGACTTGGCCATCTGCAGCAGGCGGCCTGTGTCCTTCAAATCTTTCGGCGGCTCCGGTTCCTTGAGGGACGCCAGCACCCGACCGACATCCCGAAGCTCGGTGACATCTGTGGCACCCATCCCAAGGGCCACCCGTTTCGGGAGTGCCGAAAAGATTCGTCAGCGCCTGAATTTTGTAACCGTCCAGACGCTCGAAAAGCAGCGCCGGGCCGCCCGCACGCAAGACCAAGTCACTGATCGCTGTCATCTCAAGGCGCGCCGATACTGGATCGGGGACACGGCGCAATTCGCCGGCCGCCTCCAGGCCCCGAATGAAGTCTCGCAGATCCTTGTATTTCATATTCAGTTGTAATTAGAAACGCATTTCATAGTCTTGACTGGTTATGAAATGGGTTTCTAGAATGCGCCCGTCCCTGACTGAAATCAGGGATAACCCGCGCCCCTCATTGTCGCGATGAAGAGCGCAAACGCTGCCGATGCCGTGATGGCGTGCCCGGGAACCGACTGGCCGGGGACCTTCGCGGACGATTATCGCCGTGGGGCTGCGCCCGAACCGCTGTCGCTGTTCGCCGCCGCCGCTGCCACGGAGTTGAAAGGAACGACATGACAGCGCTGAGTCGCTCGGTTGCGCAGACCTGCCGGTTTGGCCGGGCATGCGCCACATCGACAGGAGTCTTCCTGCGCGATGTCGGACAAGGACTGCTCGAGGTGAGCCACAACACGCTTGCGCTCGTGGGCCTGGTCGCGGTGGGCGCGGTCGTCTTCGTCGGCAGCCGCGCCGACCTTCGCCTCGCTGTCGAGACCCGCACGCTCGACTGGCTGCAGGCACGCCAGGATGCCCGCACGGACCCGGCCGAACTCGTCGCCGCGCAACTGGCCGAACCCAAGGCGATCTTGCGCGCCACGGCAGCCAATCCGAAGGATCTCACCCGGCAACAGGCCGCCGTGGCCCAGTGGATCTCGAGGCGCTATCGAGTCGCGCCGGAACCCATCAGCCGCCTGGTCAAGGAAGCCTGGCAAGTCGGACAAAGGGTGGGCATCGATCCCACCCTCATTCTGGCGGTCATGGCCGTCGAGTCGAGCTTCAACCCTTTTGCGCAGAGCCCGGTCGGCGCCCAGGGCCTGATGCAGGTGATGACCCAGATCCATGACGCGAAGTACGAGGCTTTCGGCGGCCAATATGCGGCGTTCGACCCCGTGACCAATCTTCGCGTGGGCGCCCAGGTGCTCAAGGAATGCATCACCCGCACCGGAAGCCTCGAGGAAGGCCTGCGTTCCTACGTCGGCGCCAGCAACCTGCCTGACGATGGCGGCTATGCCAGCAAGGTGCTGAACGAACAAAACCACTTGCGGCTGATCGCCGGCGGCCACATGGTTGCCGTCAACGTGACGATCGACTCGACGCCGCGGCCACGGCCTTGTCTCGGACCCCTTGCCGGCGCTCGAGCCTGCCAAGGGCGCCGACAAGACGAACTCGAACGATCACGTCGCCCTGGCCGCGCATTCTGGCAGTTGAGACTGCGCCATCAGCCGACCGCGAGGTAAACTCACGGCTTCCGCGCGACTGGCGATGGGGTTCCGTACATCGGGCCTGAGGTGGTGAACCACCGGGGAGCGCGGTCGGTGTTCCGCTGCCGCCGATGGCAGCGTTCACTGTTTCAGCCGTTCGCCTGGGCAGCCTGCGACAGCGTGCGCCGCACGCCGTCAGTCGCGGGTCTTCTGCTGACGAAGGACTGCCACGCCATGTTCGACCGTAACCAATCCACGATTGCCAATGTGGATCCCGAGATCTGGTCCGCCATCCAGCACGAGAACCAGCGCCAGGAAGACCACATCGAACTGATCGCCTCGGAGAACTACGCCTCGCCCGCCGTGATGGCAGCGCAGGGCACGCAACTGACCAACAAGTACGCCGAGGGCTATCCGGGCCGGCGCTATTACGGGGGTTGCGAGTACGTCGACGTGGTCGAACAGCTTGCCATCGACCGGCTCAAGCAGCTCTTCGGCGCGGAGCATGCCAACGTGCAGCCGAACTCTGGATCGCAGGCGAACCAGGGCGTGTTCTTCGGCCTGCTGCAGCCCGGCGACACCATCATGGGCATGAGCCTCGCCGAGGGCGGCCACCTGACGCACGGGATGCCGCTGAACATGAGCGGCAAGTGGTTCAAGGTGGTGAGCTACGGCCTCGACGCCAACGAGGCCATCGACTACGACGCCATGGAGCGCCTCGCGCACGAGCACAAGCCTCGCCTCATTATTGCGGGCGCGTCCGCGTACAGCCTGCGCATCGACTTCGAGCGCTTCGCCAAGGTTGCGCGTGACATCGGCGCCTATTTCATGGTGGACATGGCGCACTACGCCGGGTTGATTGCGGCTGGCGTCTACCCCAATCCGGTTCCGTTCGCCGACGTCGTCACCTCCACGACGCACAAGAGCTTGCGGGGTCCGCGCGGTGGCTTCATTCTGATGAAGGATCATGTCGCCAAGGCCATCAACAGCGCCATCTTCCCCGGAATCCAGGGCGGCCCGCTGATGCACGTGATCGCCGCGAAGGCCGTGGCCTTCAAGGAAGCTCTTGCACCGCAGTTCAAGGTCTACCAGCAGGAGGTCGTCAAGAACGCCGCCGTGCTCGCGCAGACATTGACCGAGCGCGGCCTGCGGATCGTCAGCGGGCGAACCGAGAGCCACGTGATGCTGGTCGACTTGCGGCCCAAGGGCCTCACCGGCAAGGAAGCCGAAGCGGTGCTCGGCCAGGCCCACATGACCTGCAACAAGAACGGCATTCCCAATGATCCGCAAAAGCCGATGGTCACGAGCGGAATTCGTCTCGGATCACCGGCCATGACCACCCGCGGATTCAAGGAAGACCAGGCACGCGCCACGGCGCACCTGATCGCCGACGTACTCGATCGCCCCCATGACGCCAGCCACGTTGCCGCTGTGAGAACCAAAGTGGCTGAACTGACGCGCGACTTTCCGGTCTATCGCTGAATATCCACACACGGGGGTCGCGGAAGCGGCCCCCTCGCTTTCATGCGTTGCCCATTCTGCAGCCACGAAGATACCCAGGTCGTCGAGACTCGCGAATCCGACGAAGGCGACGTCGTGCGCCGACGCCGGAGATGCCAGAGTTGCGACAAGCGATTCACGACCTATGAACGCGCCGAGATCGCCCTGCCGTCCGTTGTCAAGAAGGACGGCACGCGCGAAGAATTCGACCTGGCGAAGATCCGCGGCTCGATGACACTCGCACTTCGCAAGCGGCCAGTCAGCGTCGAGCAACTCGACGCCGCGCTGGAGCGGATCCAGGACAAGCTGCTCAACACCGGTGCCAAGGAAGTCCCGTCGACGAGATTGGGCGAGCTGGTCATGCGAGAACTCAAGCGGATGGACAAGGTCGCGTACGTCCGGTTCGCGTCGGTCTACCGCAGCTTCGAGGACGTCGACGAATTCCGGCAGTTGATTCGGGACATCTGACAAGCCCCTCCTAGAGGGGAAGCGCGCAGGCCGAAGAACTCGTAAAGTCGCCCCCACATTCGATAGGGAGGGGGGACACCATGGGTGGCCTGCGGCCGCATCGCGGCATCACGTTCATCGAGGCGACCATCGCCGTCGCGATCATCGCCATCGTTCTGGCCGCTGCGGCGCCGAATTTCTCGACATTCATCTCCAGACAGCGGCTTGAGGGTGCAGCCGCCGAATTGGTGACCGACATTCGCTTCGCCCGCAGCGAGGCCGTCCAGCGAAGTGCGGCGCTGCGCCTGTCCGTACAGCACGGCGCTGACGGCGACTGCTACGTGCTGTTTACTGCAGCGTCACCCACCTGCGATTGCCCGGATGAGGGGCCGGCGCACTGCCCATCGGGCGCCCAGGAGATCAAGACTGTCCACCTGCCGCAGTCCCGTGGGGTGTCGTTGGTCAGCAATGTCGCCGGCCTGCTGTTCGATCCGCTCCACGGGACCGCCACGCCTGGCGGCACGCTGACGCTCGCGACAAAGCAGGGCCTTGCATTGCATGCCGTCGTCAACCTCATGGGGCGCGTTCGCTTGTGCGCGCCGCACGGCGACATCGCCGGCTATGCAGCCTGTTGAAATGAACCACCCCCGTAGCGCCTTCGGCGCTCCCCCTCCAGCGGGCGCCGCCAGCGGACCGGCCAAGCCGGATCGGCGGCAGCCGCTTGATGCGTCGGTTCATGTCGTTGGCGTGCCACTCGGGGAAATGAAACGCCCCGTGTCACGCCCGGCGGGGTTCACGCTGGTCGAATTGATGTGCGTGATGGTCGTCGCGGCCGTTCTTGCATCGCTGGCCTATCCCGCCTATCTCGGAGCAGTTCGCAAGGGGCGGCGTTGCGAGGCCCGTGTCGCACTGCTTCGAGCGCAGCTCGCCGAGGAACGATATCGCGCTGAGCACGGCAGTTACGGAGACCTGTCTGACATCGGCATAGCCGCCAACGACAAGGTTTCCCACTACACCATCGCCGTTCTTGCCGCGGACCCTGCAGGCTACACGATCGAAGCGATTGCGACCGGCGCCCAGGCGGCCGACACACGCTGCCGTCATCTTCGAATGACCGTCGCCGGCATGGACGTCGCATTTTCATCGGGGCCCGACGCCGGCGCCGCCAACACCGTCGCGGACAACCAGCAATGTTGGGGCGCATGAATGCCGCGCCGCGCCAGCGTGGCCTGTCGCTGGTTGAATTGATGATCGGCCTCGCGCTCGGCTTGCTCGTCGTCGCGGGCGGGATGGCGCTGATGGTGGCCCAGGTGCGCACGCACCGCGCACTGCTCATCGAGACGCGGCTCGAGCAGGATCTCCACACCGCAACCGACATCATCGCGCGTGACTTGCGCCGCGCCGGGTACTGGGCCGGCGCCGCCGAGAACATGCGGCGCACGTCAGTCAACCCATACATCGGCATGTCCTCGAACGATGACTCATCCGGAGCGGCGGTCTTCCTCTACTCCCGCGACGGCATCGAAGACGGCGTCATCGACAGTCAGGAGCAATTCGCCTTTCGCCTTCGCGATGGCGCACTGCAGATGCGCCTGGGAGCAGGGACCTGGCAGTCGCTCACCGACTCGTCGACGATGGCAGTCACGGCGTTCAGCGTGATACCGCAAAGCCAGACCTTGTCGCTGCAGGACATCTGCGACAAGGCATGCCCGCCTGGCACCGCATCATGCGGACCCACGCAAGTCATTCGTCGCCTGCGCGTGGTGATCACGGCGCACGCATTGCCCGATTCCAAGCTCGTCCGCACGGCCACCAGCACGATCCGGCTGAGAAACGACGAAATCCTCGGCAGTTGTCCAGCCTGAGCCAGCACCCCATGAACCGCACCGACTCCATGCCTGGCAGCCGCACCCAGCGGGGCGCGGCAGCACTCGTCGTCATCCTCGCCCTGCTTCTCGTCATGACGCTGCTGGCTGCCTACGCCGACCGCAACCTCGTGTTCGAGCTGCGAGCAGCGCAAAACCAGTACAGGGCCGCTCGCGCATTCGAGGCTGCCGAGGCTGGTGCCGACTGGGCCGTGGCCATGCTGAACGATCCGCGTCCCATCGATGCCCGATGCGCTGCGGCTGCGTCGCCGACCCTATCCTTTCGCGAACGCCTGCTCGAGGCCGATGCCGTCACGCAGGCGTTGCGACCGCGCGAATGGAGCGACGGCGGCACGCTGCGGCCCTTGCGGGCCCGGTGTACGCAGCACGCAGGGGGTCTGAGTTGCGACTGCGCAGTGCCGGGCTCCGCACCTGCGCCAGGCACTGCCAACGACGCGCCCGGATCCGACGCGTCATCATTCGAGATCCAATTTTCGGCCGCGTCCGCCCCGCGCGCCATCGAACTCCACAGTTCGGCTTGCGTCACGGAGGGTTGCGAGCCCGGCGCCGCTGCCCCCTTTGACGCGCATGTGCACGAAACGCTCGGCTTGCTTCCAGGTCTGGCGAGTGCACCGGTGGCCTCACTGACGGTCAAGGGCAACGTGACCACCGACGGTTCGGCCTTCATCGTATCCAACACTGACGCCGCATCGGGCGGGATCACCGTGCACGCGGGCGAACGGATCGTCTTGCCAGGAGCCACCCTTCGCACGGCGCCAGGAGGCAGTCCGACCCTGTCGACGATCGACGACGACCAGATACTGGCCAGCGTCGATGCCGATCGCTTCTTCGTCTCGTTCTTCGGCGTCCCGAAGACACTGTGGCGCAAGCACCCCGGTCTGGCGCCACTCCATTGCCCCTCTGATTGCACCGCCACGTTGATGCAGACGCTCTCCGGCGCCGGTCCCCGCATGGTGTGGGTGGACGGTGATCTCCGTTTGTCCGGACCGGCATCGTTCGGCACCGACAGTGCGCCCGTCATCGTCGTAGCAAGCGGAACATTGCAAGTCACCGGCCCCGTCATGGTCCGGGGCCTGATCTACGCCCATGGCATCGTCGTCGAGGGCCATGCCGCCTCGCCCGCGCTCGTGCAAGGCGCCGCGGTGTCCGAGGGCGACTTCGCAGCCAGCGGCCCTGTCAGCGTTGTCTACGACGCGACGCTGCTGGCCAACCTGAAGGCCACCACTGGCACGTTCACTCGACTTCCCGGAAGCTGGAAGGACTTCTGATGCGACATCTCCGCTTGCACCACCGCGAATGCGGCACCACGATCATCGAGGTGCTCGTCGCGTTGCTGGTGCTTTCCCTGGGCGCAGCAGCGGTTGCAACGCTTCAGCACCGCCTGCGGCTGAATGCGAACCTCGCCGAGCAGCGCTCGGAGGCAGTGCGAATTGCCCAGTCCGATATCGAGGCGATGCGCGCGCAGGAGCCGACCTCTGCGCCGCCCGCTTCGATTGCCCATTCCGACGCCGACCTGGCCGACCCCTCCCAGGCCGCATTCCAAGTGGACCGCACTCTGCGGGAGGATCACGGGCTGCGCACCGTGGATGTCGGAGTCTCCTGGACAGACCCTGCAGGCCAGGCGCAGAAACTACGGTTGACAACCGCGATCGCGACCGTCCCTTTCGCCTTTTCGGGCGCGCTTTCAAAGGGCGCCGGCGCGCTTGAACTTGCCCGCGTGGGTGGCCGGTCGCCTCGCATTCCTCCGGAGGCCCGCCGCATGGCCGATGGCCGAAGCGTGTTCAGGCCCCGCTCCGACGGCACCGTCGCATGGATCTTCGACGACGCCAGCGGCCTCGTCGTGTCCCGCTGCGGCCTTGCAACGACGACATCGCCCCTGTCATCCTCACCCGAACCGGAAATGGGCAATTGCATCCCCGTGGCGGGCGGCATGCTGCTCAGCGGAATCGTGCGCCAGTCGCTTGCGGTGCCGCCGGATCCAAGTCACGCCAGCGAAATGCCTTTGCCGCTGGAGGTCGACCTCGACCTCCTCGGCGGCCCCTACCCCACGCCCGCTGAATGCATCAGCGAAGCGCAGATGACGGTAGCACTCGAGACTCCCGCCGGCGAACATCTGATCGCCGTTCCAGTGTCCGCCACGCCTGCGTCGCTCGGCGCGAGTTCCTGGACCAAGCTCGGCGATCGATTCGTCGCCTACCATTGCGTCGTCACGCCGATTGCGGGTCGCTGGTCCGGACGCAGTCGGGTCGTCCCCCACGGCTGGTCCGTCGGCCTCTCCGCCTCTGAACGAAAGGTCTGCCGCTACACGACCAGCCACCACAGCGACGGCGCCGTCGCCACTCAAAACGCCGCGCATCCCGATACCTACCATGACGTCGATGGTCCTCTGATGCAACAGAATTTCCTGCTCGTGCGGGGTGACCAGGCCTGCCCGTCGCAACTCAGCGACCAAGCCACTGTCCAGCACCAGCCATGAAGACTCCAGCATCGCGACCCGGCCTGACGTGCACCCTCCGACGGCGAGCAGCCCTACGCAGCCCGGAGAAGTCCCGGTGAGCAGCCCCGCACATTCGCATTCCGTGTCCGACGATGCATGGATGCGCGAGGCCCTGGAACTCGCACGCGAAGCCATCGGACTGAGCGAACCCAACCCGCGTGTGGGATGCGTCATCGTTGGCGGCGACGGCCGCGTGATCGGACAGGGGTCGACGCAACACGCCGGCGGCGCGCACGCCGAGGTCATGGCCTTGCGCGACGCGCAGGCGCATGGCGAAAGCGTCGCAGGCAGCACGGCCTATGTCACGCTGGAGCCTTGTTCGCACCACGGGCGCACGCCGCCGTGCTGCGAAGCACTGGTCGCGGCCCGGGTCGCTCGCGTCGTGATGGCGGTCGAGGACCCGAATCCTCTCGTCGCCGGGCAAGGCGCCGCGCGGCTGCGTGCAGCGGGCATCGAAGTGCTGACCGGCCCGCTGGAACAGGATGCCCGAGAACTGAACGTCGGCTTCTTCTCCCGCATGGAACGCCAGCGCCCGTTCGTGCGATTGAAGGTGGCCGTCTCGCTGGACGGACGCACGGCCTTGCCCGACGGCCAGAGCCAGTGGATCACGAGCGAGGCCGCACGCGCCGACGGGCATGCGTGGCGGCGTCGGGCGGGCGCCGTGCTCACGGGCGTGGGCACCGTCCTCGACGACGACCCGCGCCTGGATGTCCGCTTCGTGCCCACAGCGCGCCAACCGCTGCGGGTCATCGTCGATTCGCGTCTCGAGACGCCGCCCACGGCGCGAATTCTGCAGCCTCCCGGAGATGTCCTGATCTACGCCGCCCTGGTCGATGTCGAACGGCGAGCGCGGCTGGAAGGTCTCGGCGCGGCCATCGCCATCGCTGCCAATCCACGCGGCAAGGTCGACCTCGCCGCGATGCTTTCCGACCTGGCGCGCAAAGAGATCAACGAACTGCACGTCGAGGCCGGCCACAAGCTGAACGGTTCATTCGTTCGCGAGGGGCTCGTGGACGAATTCCTCGTCTACATGGCGCCGAAGCTTCTCGGCGAAGGACGCGAGATGGCCGCATTCGGCCCGCTGCAGCAACTCGCCGATGCCGTGGAGCTGCGGTTCATGAGCGTCGAGATGGTGGGCGCCGACCTGCGTCTGCGCGCCCGGCCCCTGGATTGAGGCCGGCTACAGGCACGCCCTGCCAGCAGCGGGGAAGACCGGTCCCTGAGACAATACGAGCCATGTTCACCGGCATCATCACGGGTCTGGGCCGCATCACGCAGGTGCAGCCCCTGGGCGACGACTCGTCGCACGGCCTGCGCCTGCACATTCTTGCGCCGGCAGGCTACCTGGGGGACGTCGGCATCGGCGACAGCATTGCGCTCAATGGCGCCTGCATGACCGCCACGACCGTCGACGCTTCATCGTCGATGTTCACTGTCGACATTTCGGCCGAAAGCCTTGCCCGCACTGCCGCGCTCGACGCCGCCGGCACGGTGAACCTCGAAAAGGCGATTCGCGCCGACGATCGGCTGGGCGGCCACATCGTGAGCGGCCATGTGGACGGCATCGGCGTCGTGACGCATTTCGCGCCCGTGGGCGAATCCTGGGAATTGCGCATCGCCGCGCCGACCGCTCTCGCCCATTACCTTGCGTACAAGGGCTCCATCACCGTCAATGGAGTCAGCCTGACCGTCAATCGCATCGTCGACTCGAACGCGGGTTGCGAATTCAGCATCAACATCATTCCGCACACGGTGAGTCACACGACGCTCGGCGAACTGCGCCCGGGCGGAAAAGTGAACCTCGAAGTCGACGTGATCGCCCGCTACGTGGCCCGCATGCTGGGCAAGGGCGACCCGCAAGCCATCTGACCCGTCCGAGCCTCCTCGCCCGTCAACAACCCACCGCGCTCTTCGGCACTTCGAACAGGGCGCCCACCTACAATCGCGCCATGGCAATTTCCCCGATTCCGGAGCTCGTCGCCGAGCTCGCCGCCGGCCGCATGGTGATCCTCGTCGACGAGGAAGACCGCGAGAATGAAGGCGACCTGGTCCTGGCCGCCGAGCACGTCACGCCAGACGCCGTCAATTTCATGGCCAAGCATGGCCGAGGATTGATCTGCCTCACGCTCACGCGAGAGCGATGCGAGCGGCTGCAGCTGCCACCCATGACGACCCGCAACGGCACGCGCCACGGCACGGCATTCACTGTCTCGATCGAGGCGGCCACGGGCGTCACCACCGGCATCTCGGCCGCCGACCGCGCGCGGACTGTGCAGGCCGCCGTCGCCCGCGAGGCGACCGCCACCGATCTGGTCCAGCCAGGACATATCTTCCCGCTCCAAGCACAGGACGGCGGCGTTCTCATGCGTGCCGGTCACACCGAGGCCGGATGCGACCTCGCTGGCATGGCCGGTCTCACGCCGGCCGCTGTCATCTGCGAGGTCATGAAGGACGACGGCACCATGGCGCGCCTGCCCGACCTCGAGCATTTCGCTGCCGAGCACAGCATCAAGATCGGCACCATCGCCGACCTCATCGAATACCGCAGCCGCAACGAATCCCTGGTGGAGCGCATCAGCCGTCGCAAGCTCACGACACTGCACGGCGAATTCGATTGCACCGCCTTTCGCGACCGCACCGGCGGCCTGCACCTGGCCCTCACGCGCGGATCCTGGTCCGACCAGGACGAGGTGTTGGTCCGGGTGCACGAGCCGCTCTCGGTCATGGACCTCCTCGACGTCGGGCAGTGCGGCCATTCCTGGCCGCTGCCGCGCGCGCTGGCTGCGGTGCAGGACGCCGAACGCGGCGCATTGCTGCTGCTGAACTGCGGCGAGGACGTGTCCAGCCTGCTTTCCCAACTGCTGCCGCATGACGAGCGCACACAGCGCCAGCGAGGCCAGATGGACCTGCGCACCTACGGCGTGGGCGCGCAGATCCTGCGCGAACTGGGCATCGCGCGCATGAAGCTCCTGGGCAGCCCGCGGCGCATGCCCAGCATGATCGGCTACGGGCTGGAAGTCACCGGCTTCGTCGCCGCGGACGACTGACCGCGCCAAGAGACTGCGAGAACGCTTCATGCAAGACGCCGACAAAGGCCCTGACACCCAGATCGACGGCCGCAACCTGCGCATCGGCATCGTCCAGGCGCGTTGGAACGCGCCGATCACCGACCGACTCCTGAGGAACTGCATGGCCGAACTCGAATCGCTGGGCGTGTCGAGCCGGCACATTCGTCATGTGACGGTGCCGGGCGCCCTCGAGATTCCGGTCGCGTTGATGGCCATGGCCGACAGTGACGATTTCGACGCCCTCGTCGCAATGGGCTGCGTGATCCGGGGCGAGACCTACCATTTCGAACTGGTGGCCAACGAAAGCGGAGCGGGTGTGACCCGCGTGTCGCTCGATCACCAGATCCCGATTGCCAACGCCATCCTCACCGTCGAGAACGAAGCCCAGGCGCTCGCCCGTGCAGACGAGAAAGGGCGCGATGCCGCGCGTGTCGTGGTCGAGATGGCGAACCTGATGGAAGACCTGTCGTGACCGACCCGGACGTGAAGAAACCGGCAACCCGGCCGGCACCGCGGCGCGCAGCGCCCAAGTCCACGCGCCGCCGCTCGCGCGAGGTCGCCTTGCAAGGCCTCTACGAATGGCTGCTTTCGGGCGCAGACGCCAGCGTCATCGAGGCGCACATGCATGAGCAGGACGGCTTCGACAAGTGCGACACGGCTCACTTCGACGCCCTGCTGCACGGCTGCATCGCGGAAGCGGCCGACCTCGATGCCGTGCTCGCGCGGCATGTCGATCGCAAGACGACCGAACTTTCGCCGGTCGAGCACAGCATCCTGATGATTGGCGCCTACGAGCTCAAGCACTGCGTCGATGTGCCGTACAAGGTGGCCATCAACGAGGCAGTCGAACTGGCCAAGAGCTTCGGCGGCACGGATGGCCACAAGTACGTCAACGGCGTGCTCGACAAGGCCGCGGCCGAACTGCGCAGCGTGGAAGTCGAGGCCGCCCGGGCCGCCCGCCGATGAAGCTCGCCGGCCGGCTCGACCACATCGAGCCCTTCTACGTGATGGAATGCGCGAAGGCGGCGGCCGAGCTGGCTCGCAGCCCCGCCTGCGCGGATTCGCCGATGCTCTTCCTCAACATCGGCGAACCCGACTTCACCGCACCGCCGCTCGTGCAGGAGGCGGCAGACCGCGCCATGCGCGCAGGCAGGACGCAATACACCGACGCGACGGGCCTGATGCCCCTGCGCGAGCGCATTGCGGCCTGGTATGTCGATCGATTCGGCCTGGACGTATCTCCCCGGCGCATCATCGTGACGGCCGGCGCCTCGGCGGCCTTGCAGCTGGCCTGCCTTGCCCTCGTCGACCGCGATGACGAAGTGCTGCTGCCCGATCCGAGCTACCCGTGCAACCGGCATTTCGTCGCCGCCGCCGAGGGCGTGCCCGTGCTGCTGCCGGCGTCGCCGGCGCAGCGCTTCCAGCTCAGCGCCGAGACCGTCGAGGCTGCATGGGGAGCGCGCACGCGCGGCGTGTTGCTGGCCTCGCCGTCAAACCCCACCGGCACGTCGATCGATCCGCAGGAGATGTCGCGGATCGTCGAGGTCGTTCGCCGCCGGGGCGGTTTCACCATCGTCGACGAGATCTACCTCGGCCTGAGCTACGACCAGCACTTCGCCCACACCGCATTGGCCAACGGCGAAGACGTCGTTTCCATCAACAGCTTCTCGAAGTACTTCAGCATGACCGGCTGGAGGCTGGGCTGGCTGGTGGTGCCCGAGACGCTGGTGGCGGCGATCGAACGTCTCGCGCAAAACCTCTACATCTGCGCGTCCACGCTGGCGCAGCATGCCGCGCTGGCCTGTTTCGAGCCGGAATCGCTGGCCGAATACGAACGGCGGCGCACCGAATTCCGCGCCCGCCGGGACTTCATCGTGCCGGCCTTGAACGAACTCGGGCTCACCGTCCCGGTGCCGCCGGACGGCGCCTTCTATGCCTGGGCCGACTGCTCCGCGCATGCGGCCAGCAGCTGGGATTTCAGCTTCGACCTGATGCGCCGTGCACACGTGGCCCTGACACCCGGCCGAGACTTCGGCCGGCATGCCAGCGAGCGCTACATCCGCCTATCCTATGCGAGTTCAATGGCGCAGCTTCAGGAAGCCGTTCACCGGATGCGTGTCGGCCTGGCCTGAGCATCGCGACTTTCGGCCGCCGATCTCGTGGTGCCGCCGCCATACGATGGCTCACGTGTGCTGCTCATTCGTGAAAAGGTGTTACTTACGTACGCGGAAGCCTGCTTTTCCGGTGCTCGTGCCGCAACGGCTCGTCTAAGCTGACGGGGTGTCCATCTCGAATCCGCCTGTGCCGAGTCCGAGCCTGCCGCCCGATAGCGAGCCAGCCCCGCAGCCGAGCATCCCCGACATTGCGCTGTGGGGAGATTCCGACGTCGGCATCCCGCTGACGACCCCGCCCGCGCCACCGCCGGAGCCGCAAGCCGACACGCGGCCCGGAGACACGATCGCGACGATCGGCCACATCGGGCGCTATGCGCTGAAGTACCGCATCGGCGAAGGCGGACTGGGCACCGTGTATGCCGCGCACGATCCGCTCCTGTCGCGCCTGATCGCGATCAAGACGCTGCATCTCGAGGTCTCTGCCGAGCAGCGGCCCTCGTTCAACACGCTGTTCCTGAACGAGGCGCGTGCCGCCGCGGGGCTGAGCCATCCCAACATCGTCACCGTGTTCGACGCGGGCATCAGCGACGACAACGCGTACATCGCGATGGAGCTGCTCAAGGGGCGTGATCTTCGCCAGCTGCGCCAGGAAGGCTGGCGTCCGACCCCGGTGCAGGCTGCGCTGATCGTCCGGCGCGTGGCGGACGCGCTCGCGTACGCCCACAGCAAAGGCGTGGTGCACCGCGATGTCAAGCCGGCCAACATCTTCATGGTCGGGCGCACTCAGCCTCGCGTCCTCGATTTCGGCATTGCGCGGGTGGCCCACCAGCACGACGCGCAGACGGGCGACGAGGTGATCGCCGGCTCCCCCTACTACATGGCGCCCGAGCAGATGCGCCAGCAGCCGGTAGACCGCCGCGCCGACGTGTTCTCTCTCGGCGTGGTGCTGTACGAGCTGCTCACCGACCAGAAGCCGTTCCGCGGCGACACGCTGGCCGACATCAGCGCATCGGTGCTCGACTTCGATCCTCCGCCGGCGCATGCCGTGAACAACGACGTGCCCAACGCGCTGTCCGACATCGCCGCGCGCGCGATGGAGAAGGATCCCGAACACCGGTTTCGTTCGGCGCGAGCCCTGTCGCGAGAGTTGCGGCACTGGCTCGAAGAACACGCACAGGCGAACGAACCGCCCCCGGCGGCCGAGGATCATCGCCGGCGACGGGCCTTGTGGATCGGCGCCGCCGCAGGCGTGGCCGTGCTGGCCCTGGCCGCCCTGGCATGGACCGTCGCCGACCGCCACCCGAGTGGCCGCGTTGCGAAGGCGGCACGCCCCGTCGCGGCCGCCTCGGTCGCATCGGCGCCCTCGATGGCACCGAAGGAGGCTCCAGGCATGCCAGCCGCGGCAGCGCCGGCGCCGCAGGATTCGGCCGCATCCGCCGCGGCGGCGCTGGCCGAGGGCGCAATCGCGGCCGAAGCCGCCTCCCAGGCCGCGGCGCGCACGGCCGAGAACGTGCGCGCGCAGCAGCAGGCCGAGGCCCGGCAGGCCGCTCGCGACCGCCGCGCCCGCAGTGCACATGAACGGACAGCCAGGACGGCGGCGACGTCGCCGCCCGTCACTGCCAGCGGACTCGTGCGCCTGGCGGTGAGCCCGTGGGGGCAGGTCGAGGTCGACGGCACGCCGGTAGGGATCGCGCCGCCCCTGAACGAAGTCACGCTTTCCGAGGGCAAGCACCGGATCGTCATCCGCAATGCCGACTTTCCGGCCTACATTGAGAGCGTGAACGTCACGCCGGACCACACCGTGACGCTGAAGCACAGATTCGGTTCATGACCCGCCTCGCTGTCGCCCTGCTCTCCCTATCGATCGCGTCCTTTCTGGGCGCCTGCGCCCAGCAGCCCGCCAGACCGGCCGTGGGCCTCACCGATGTGGCCTCGCGGCCTGCTGAAAGCGCCTTGCTGGCCGGGATTCGCGCCTACGACGACGGTCAGTATGCCCAGGCCGAGAAGCACCTGGATGCCGCGCTGCACGCGGGCCTGGCGTCGCCCAGGGATCGAGCGACGGCCAACAAGTACCTTGCCTTCATCTACTGCACCAGCAACAGGTCGGATCAATGCGAATCCGCATTCAGAACCGCGATCCGGGCCGATCCGGCCTTCGTCCTGACCCGATCCGAGGCGGGGCACCCGATGTGGGGCCCCGTCTACCGCCGCGTGCGACCCTGAACACTGCGGCCGCTGGCCGATGTCGCCACCGGGGATAATCGGTCCCCGATGGGCCACGACGAGTTTCGCCACGCCTTGCGCGTCTACTGGGAAGACACCGACGCGGGTGGCGTGGTCTTCTTCGCCAACTACCTCCGCTTCTTCGAGCGTGCACGCACCGAGTGGCTGCGCGCCAAGGGCATCGTGCAGTCGCGCTTGCGTGCAGATACGGGCGCGATCTTCATCGTGGCCGATACTTCCGTGCGTTACCTGCGGCCTGCACGGCTGGACGACGAACTGCAGGTCGGCGTGCGGGTCATCGAGGCGGGCCGCGCGTCGCTGACCCTGCAGCAGCAAGCCTGGCGCGCCCAAGAACTGCTTGCGGACAGTCGCGTGCGCATCGGCTGCGTGGACGCCGGAACCTTCCGTCCGCGCCGCATTCCCAACGAACTTCTGATCGCGATCTCATGAACCAGGATCTTTCCATCGTCACCCTCGTGCTGCATGCGAGCTTCGTCGTGCAGATCGTCATGGCGGGCCTGCTGCTCACGTCGCTGGCGAGCTGGACAGTGATCTTCGGCAAGCTGTTCGGCCTGCGCCGCGTGCGGGGCGAGAACGAAGACTTCGAACGCGAGTTCTGGGCCGGCAAGAACCTCAACGACCTCTACGCCGAGGCGACCAAGCACGCCGAATCGGCGGCGCCCATGGAGCGCATCTTCGCCTCGGGCATGCGCGAGTTTCTCAAGCTGCGCGAGCGCCGCATGGGCGATCCGGGCGCGCTGCTGGACGGCGCGCGTCGCGCGATGCGCGCGAGCTTCCAGCGCGAGATGGACGCCATCGAATCGCACCTGTCGTTCCTCGCATCCGTCGGATCGGTCTCGCCCTACGTGGGCCTGTTCGGAACGGTGTGGGGCATCATGCACGCCTTCATCGGCCTGTCGAACCTGCAGCAGGTCACTCTCGCGACCGTGGCGCCAGGCATCGCCGAGGCGCTGGTGGCCACCGCCATCGGCCTGTTCGCCGCAATCCCGGCGGTGATCGCCTACAACCGCTTCGCGCGCGACATCGACCGCATCGCGATCCACTCCGAGACCTTCATCGAGGAGTTCTCCAACATTCTCCAGCGCAACGCGAGCCACGGGCCCGTCCCCGTCGCAGCGGCGGCGCACTGAGGGGCGCGCGAAATGCCTGCCGTCAGCCAACGATCGGGCGGTGGCCGGCGTCGCACGATGAGCGAGATCAACATGGTCCCGTTCATCGACGTGATGCTGGTGCTGCTGATCATCTTCATGGTGAGCGCACCGCTCATCACCACGGGTCTGGTCGACCTGCCCACGGTCGGCAAGAGCCACCAGCGCCCCGAGCACGTGATCGAGGTCGTCGTCGACCGCGACGAGTCGATTCGAATGCGAGTGGACAACGGCGACGCGCACGGCGTGGCGCTGCGCGGCCTGGCCGCCGGCGTCGCGCAGGCGCAGGAAGGCAACGCCGACACGCCGGTCGTGATCTCCGCAGACAAGTCCGTGAAGTACGAGGCCGTCGTCAAGGTGATGGACACGCTGCAAAAAGCCGGCGTCAAGCGCGTCGGACTCTCGGTGAAATCGGGCGCATGACCCACGCCGTCTACGACCGCGACGTCCTGATGCCGCGCCCGCCCGAAGGGATGGGCCCCGGTCTCATTCTGGCCGTGCTCGCGCATGTGCTGCTCGTCATTGCCATCGCCTTCGGCGTGCATTGGCATGCCAGCGAACCCGAAGGCGTCGAAGCCGAGCTGTGGGCCGCGGTGCCGCAGATCGCCGCGCCCAAGGCCGTCGCCCCCGAACCCCAGCCCGAGCCGCCCAAGCCCCAGCCGCCCGCGCCCGCGCCGCCACCCAAGCCGGCACCACCGCCCAAGGTCGAGCCCACGCCCGATGCGCAGATCGCCATCGAGCGCGCCAAGAAGGAGGAGCTCGATCGGCGCAAGCACGAAGAAGAGGAAAAGGCCAGGAAACTCGCCGAGAAGCGTCGCCAGGAAGAAGAAGCGAAAAAGCAGGAGGAGGCCCGCAAGCTCGCCGAGAAGCGCAAACAGGAGCAGCAGGCGAAGGAACGCCGCGAGGCCGAGGAAAAGCGCCAGGCCGCCGAACGAGAGGCACAGCGCCAGGCCTACATCAAGCGCATGCTCGGCCAGGCCGGCGCCACGGGCGGCCCGACCTCCACCGGAACGGCGGCACGTTCGGCAGGCCCGTCCGCCGGCTATGCAGGACGCATCAAGGCCCGGATCAAGCCGAACATCGTGTTCGGCAACACGCTGGCATCCAACCCGACGGCCGAGATCGAGATCCGGCTCGCGCCCGACGGCACCATCCTCAGCCAGAAGCTGACGAAGTCCAGCGGCGTGCCCGAATGGGACGAGGCCGTCCAGCGCGCGATCGAGCGTACGCAAGTGCTGCCGCGCGACACCGACGGCACGGTGCCCCCGAGCATGATCATCGCGTTCCGGCCCCAGGACTGAACGGCCGCCCCGCTTCGGGCTTCAAGATGCCGGAATGCGGGCGCGAAGCGCTCCGCGCGCGTCGCACTTCCCGCATCGCAAGGTGGGCCGGGTGTCAGCGTGCAGGCCGCGATGCCTCGCGCACGAAGCCGCGATCGATCCGGTCCTTCCACATCCAGACCCACTTGCCCTCGGCGGACCAGCGCCCCCAGGTGGCAATCGCATGGCGATCGCCGCAGGACAGCAGGTTCAACGAGCGCTTCTGCGGCCGCCATGGCTGCAGCTCGCCGCCGGCGATGAACCGCCTGAGGTTTTCCGCCAGCGGCGGCCCGGCCCGAACCGCATACACGCCGCTGCGCGCGTGATGCACGTCGACCCGGCTGCTCACGTCGCCTGCAGCAAACACCTGCGGATGCGACGTGCTCTGCAAGGTGGCGCCCGTGACGACGAAGCCCTTGTCGTCGAGTGCCAGGCCGCTCTGGGCGAGCCAGGCCGGACCGACGTTGCCGGTCGCGATGATCGGCGCATCGCATGCCAGGCGCGCGCCGTGGCCGAGCACGACATGATCTGCCTCGACGCGTTCGCAGCGTTGCTCGAACAGCGTGATGCCCCTTCGGCGCAGCGCCCGTCGGGCGCGCTCCTGGACTTTGCGTGGATAGTCCGCCAAGGGCGGCGGCCCGCCCGTCAGCAGACTGACGCGGGCCTTGTCGGCCAGTCGGTGGCGCCACGCCGTCGCGAGTTCGAAACCGCCCGCGCCACCGCCGATGACCACGATGTGGATCTCTCGCCGCTGCGCCAACTCGACCACGTCCTCGCTCAAGCGCACGAAGAGCTCCATCGGTCGCACGAACAGGGCCAAGTCGCGGGCGCCGGGGATCGTATCGCGGTCGATGCGGCCGCCCACGTCGATGCTGAGCGCGTCATAGGACAGCACATCGCCGTCGGCGAGCCTCACGCACCGCTCGCCGGCGTCGACGCCGACGGCGGCCTGTTCGACGAAGCGCACGCCCGCCGCCGCGGCGAGCGGCTGCAGCGCGATCCTCACGTCATCGACACCGCAATGCCCGGCGACCATCGCCGGCACCATGCCCGAATAGAAAAGCGCCGGGTACGGGGACACGAGCGTGACCTTCGCGCCGGCCGGCGCTGCCACCGCGAATTGCCTGAGCACATGCAGATGCGCGTGCCCCCCGCCGAGCAGCACGAGATGCTTCAAGCGGCGCTCCTCATCCGCGCTGCCATGCGTGCAAGCGCGCCACCAGGCGCAAGAGCATCTCGGGCTGGTGCGCACGTTTCCAGGCGCCGGCGGCGTACTTGCTGGCTTCGGAGAGCGTGGGGTAGGTGTGGATCGTGCCGAGGATCTTGTTCAACCCGAGCCCGTGGCGCATCGCCAGCACGTACTCGGCCAGCAGGTCCCCGGCATGCTCGCCGACGATCGTGGCGCCCAGGATCTTGTCCTTGCCCGGCACGGTCAGCACCTTCACGAAACCCTCTGTGGCGCCGTCCGCGATTGCGCGGTCGAGTTCGTGCAGCTCGAAGCGGGTCACTTCGTAAGGCACCTTGCGCGCCTTCGCGTCCGCTTCGCCGAGCCCGACGTGTGCGACCTCGGGGTCGACAAAGGTCGTCCACGGGATGACCGAATAGTCGACCTTGAAGCGCTTGAAGCGTCCGAACAGGCCGTTCACCGCTGCGTACCACGCCTGATGCGCCGCCGTGTGCGTGAACTGGTAGGGACCCGCCACATCGCCACAGGCGAGGATGTTGGGGTACATCGTCTGCAGGTATTCGTCGGTCTCGATCGTCTTGCCCACCGGGATGCCGAGCGTGTCCAGTCCGTAGCCCTCGAGTCGTGCGGCCCGGCCCACGGCGCACAACAGTCGATCGAACTCGATGCGATGCTCGCGTCCTTCGCATTCGACGACGATCGCGCGCCGTTCGCCATCGCGTTCGCAGCGCAGCGCCTTGTGGCCGAGAAGCACGCGAACACCATCGCGCGCCAGGGCCGTCTGCACGAAGGCCGCCACGTCCTCGTCCTCGCGCGTCATCAGCCGCGCCTGCATCTCGACCTGCGTGACCTGCGAACCGAGCCGCGCGAATGCCTGGGCCAGCTCGCAGCCGATCGGCCCGCCCCCGAGCACGACCAGCCGCGCCGGGAGCTCGCGCAGCGACCACAGCGTGTCGCTCGTGAGGCAACCCACGTCGTCGAGCCCCGGCAGCGGCGGGACGAAAGGCGCAGCCCCTGCGGCGATGACGATGCTGCGTGCCGTGAGCGTTCGCCGCCGGCCGCCGCCTTCGTCGATCTCGACCTCCCACGGCGTCAGGAGCCGCGCATGGCCTTGCACGACATCCACGCCGAGCTGCGTGTAGCGCTCGACCGAATCGTGCGGTTCGACCTCGCGTATCACGCGCGCCACGCGCTCCATGGCCTGATCGAAGCGAAGCTGCGGGGCGACGGGCTCGATGCCCAGCGCCTGCGCGTGGGACATTCGATGCATGAGCCCGGCCGTGCGGATCAGGGCCTTGCTCGGCACGCAGCCGGTGTTCAGGCAATCGCCGCCCATGCGATGCGCTTCGACCAGCGTCACCCTCGCCTTCACCGCGGCGGCGATGTAGCTGGCGACCAGGCCCGCCGCGCCGGCGCCGATGACGATCAGGTTGCGGTCGAAGCGTCGCGGCTTCAGGTGCTTCCATCGCGCGTAGACCTTGCGCCGCTTCGCCGCATCGACCCCCTTCTTGGCCAGCAACGGAAACAAGCCCAGCAGAACGAACGAGGCGATCAAACCCGGCGAGAGAATGCCACGCAACGAATCGATGCGCGCGATCTGCGTGCCCGCATTCACGTAGACGATCGTCCCGGCGAGCATGCCGAGCTGGCTGACGCCATAGAAGGTGCGGGTCTTCATGCCCGTGAGGCCCATGAGCAGGTTGATCACGAAGAACGGCACCAGCGGCACCAGTCGCAGCGTGAAGAGGTAGAAGGCGCCTTCACGGCGCACGCCTTCGTCGATCTCCGCCAGGCGGGCGCCCCAGCGTGTGCGCACGCTGTCGCGCAGCACATAGCGCGCGACCAGGAAGGCCAGCGTCGCGCCGATGCTGGAGGCGAACGACACGATCACCGTGCCCGCGACGAGCCCGAAGATCGCGCCCGCCGCCAGCGTGAGCACGGTCGCGCCGGGCACCGACAAGGCCACGCTGACGATGTACACGAGTGCGAACGCACCGATGAACCACGCCGGGTGCGCGCGCATACGCGGCGGCAAGCTCGGCCTGGCGCTGCTTGAGCGAATCGAGTGCGAGAAAGCGCTGCAGGTCGAGCGCGAAGAACGCGATGACCAGCGCCACGAGCACAACCACCAGCACGAGCTTCTTGCGAGACATGCGCAGCTTCCTTCAAGTCCGGATCGTGGGATCGTCGCCGGGCCGCGGTCGCGACAGGGCGTCCCACCCCGTCCACAGGCGGGTGGCGATCGTGAGCACGCAAAGGGCAGCAAACACCTCGGCGAACAGCGTGAATCGATGCGGCCACAGGCACATCAGGCCAAAGCAGGTCAAGGTCTCCGTCGCCTCGGTCAGTCCGCCAAGGTAATACAGCCCCTTGGTCGGATAGGCGACGCTGCGCAGGCCGCGCCGTTCTGCCAGCGCGGCAAAGGCAAGAAAGCTGCTCGAGGTGCCCATGAACGCGGCCAGCAGCACCGCCGCCGCCAGCGCATTCGCCGCGGGGTCCGCGATGGCGAAGGCCAGCGGCACACTGGCGTAGAACAGGAAGTCGAGCGTGATGTCGAGAAAGCCGCCGCGTTCGGTCGGCTGCGTCAGGCGCGCGACCGCGCCGTCGAGGCCGTCGCACACCCGGCTGGCGACGATGAGCCCGAGACCCGCGCTCGGGTGACCGAACGCGATCGCGGCCGCCGCGGCGATGCCGAGTGCGAAGCCCGCCAGCGTGATGGCGTCGGCGTGCAGGCCCGCTCGCACGAGCACCTGCGCCGCCGCCTCCATCGGGCGCCGGAGCAGCCGCAGGGCCAGGCGGTCAAGCATCGGCGTGCGCCGTGCGCAATTCGATCACGCGCGCCCCCGCCGGCACGTCGCGCCGGTCGTGCGTCACGAGCACAGCGGGAATGCGCTGGGCGGCGATGCGCTCGAAGACGAAACCCCGGAACCGTTCGCGCAGCGCTGCATCCAGCCTCGAGAACGGCTCATCGAGCAACAAGGCCCGCGGCTGCGCCAGCAAGGCGCGCAGCACGGACACGCGCGCTCGCTGCCCACCTGAAAGACGACCGGGCATTCGGGCACCCATGCCGGCGAGCCCCGCGCGCGCCAGCGCCGCCTCGGCCGCCGCGACGCGATGGGCGCGCGTGCCCTCGCGCGGCAGGGCGAACAGCAGGTTCTCGCGCACGTTCATGTGCGGGAACAGGAGATCGTCCTGGAACAGCAGACCGATGCGCCGTTCAAGCGTCGGCAGGGCGTCGAGTTCGCGCCCGTCCAGGCGCAGGCGACCGCTCGCGGTGAATCCATCGGGCAGCGTTCCGGCCATCCACGCCAGCAACGACGACTTGCCGGCGCCGCTTTCGCCCATCACGGCGAGGACCTCGCCGGGCGCCACTCGGGCCGACAGGCCGTTCACGAGCAGGCGATCGGGCGCGGCAAGGGTCACGGCATCGAGCTCGAGCATCAGGCGCGGTCCCCGATGCGTTCGCTCCGCCGGCGCCCGAATGCCCAGGCCGCGGCGAACACCGCCGCAGGCAACGCGGCCTGCAGCAGAGCGAAGGCAGCGGCCAGGCTGCGCTGGCCGCCGGCGGCCAGGGTCAGCGCCTCGGTCGTGAGCGTGGCATGACGGCCGGCGCCGACGAACTGGGTCGGCAGGTACTGCGCCACGCTGACCGCGAAACCGACCGCGAAGGCCGCGGCCAGCGGCGACGCGAGCATGGGCCACTTCACCCGGCAGAGAAAGGCCGCTCGAGTGCGGCCGAGGGCGGCGACCGTCTGCGCGTACCGCGGATCGAAGCTGCGATAGGCCGGCGCGAGCACGACGAGCACATAGGGCGCCACATACAGCGTGTGGGACAGCCAGAGGCCCGTCATGCGCCCGTCGAGTCCGGCGTGCAGCGCGAGCCGATACAGCCCGCCGACCAGGAGCACGCCGGGCACGAGCATGGGCGCGAACAGCGCCGGGGCGGACCAGGCATCGAAACGCGCGGGCGTGGCCTCCATCCAGGCCACCGCCAGTGCCAGGCCCGCGAGCGCGGACAGCACGCCGAGTTCGACCGTCGCGGCCAGGGTGTTGCCCGAATGCAGCGCCGTCTGCCAGGCCTGACCGCTCGTCCGCTGCGGCCACCATGCGGGAAAGGTCCAGAGCTGCGCGAACGACATCCACAGCAGCATGGCGAGAACGGCCGCGTAGATGACCGGCATCGAGCCGATGAGCAGGCCGCGGCCTCGCTTGATGCGCGCGGCACCACGATCGCCGCGCGTCCAGCGCCGGGCGCGCAGCGCGCGGGTGGCGCGAACGACGGCCCATGCCGCGAAGGCGCCGACGGCCACTGCTGCCGTGAGCAGCAACGCCGCGGCCGCCCCTTGCGCATTCAGCGATGGATCGGCATCGAGCATCCACTGCCACGCCAGCACGGCGAGCGTGGGCGGATTGGTCGGCCCGATCACCAGCGCCATGTCGACCACCGTGAGGCTGTAGGACCAGACCGCGAGCAACGGCAGGGCCAGGCGTGGCAGCAATTGCGGCCACAACACGCGCTGCCACGCCCTGCGTCGCGAATAACCCATGGTCGCGGCGGCCTGGAGCTGGCGCTCGAGCTCCGCGCCCTGCCCCGTGCGCGCCAGCTGCGCGGCGATGCTCCATAGCAGGAACGGTGCTTCCTTCAGTACCAGCGCGAGGACGAGCGTGAGTCCCCACGGATCCTGCGTGGTGACGATGTCCGGCGGCGAGTTCCACGACCACAGCGGCGCCGCCAGACGCACCAGGAGGCCGCTGGGCATCAGGAGAAGGGACAGCCCGATGGCGAAGGCGGCATGCGGGATGGCCAGCATCGGTGCCAGCCAGGCTTCGAGCCTGCGCCATGCGCGTGTGCCGTGCCAGCGCGTGACGATCGCAAGGGCAAGGCCAGTCGAGGCTGTCGTGGCCGCCATGCCGGTCCCGACGGCGAGCGCCAGGCCCCGAGGGAATTGCGAATCGGCCAGCAGTCGTGCCCAGGCGGTTCCATCGAAGCCCTGCCCCACGCCGAGCACGAGGGCCGCGCCCAGCGGACCGCCATAGAGGGCGGCAGGAATCCACCAGCCATGGCCGCGCACGTTCACGCGCGCGAGCGACACTGCGGCGCCATGCGTGCCCCGAGGCCTCACTGGCCGTAGCGCCGCAGCCATTCGTGCTCGATCGCGTCCACCCACGAGGCATGCGGCTCGGGCAGCGCCGGTGCCGGATGCACCACCATGCCCGGTGCCCGAGTGCTTGCGAAAAGCGCCTGTTGCGCGGCGGGAAGCCGCGTCACGTCGAGCACGGTGGGATCGCCCCAGACATGGATGTCTGCCTTGCGTGCCTGTGCCGGGGCAGAGAGCAGGAAATCGATCGCCACCTGCGCAGCCGCCTTCGCATTCGCATTGAAGGGGATCGCCAGGAAGTGGGTGTTGCCGATGGTGCCGGCGGCATGCTGCCAGCTCACCACACTGGCCGGCAGCCGGCCCGCATCGATCTCGTTGGCGGCTTCGTTCGGGTTGAAGGTCAGCGAGATGAAGAGCTCGCCATCGGCCAGCATCTGGCGCATCGCGGTGTTGCTGGCGGGGAACTGCTCGCCCTTTCGCCACAGCGCCGGATGCAGCCGATCGAGCATCGCCCACAGCGGCCGCGTCAGCGAATCGAAGCGTTCAGGCACGAGTGGCGCATAGAACGGCGCGCGGTCGTCGCTCGCCTCGAGCAGCACCTGCTTGACGAACGTGGTGCCGTGAAACGCCGGGGGCTTGGGATAGGTGAAACGCCCTGGATGGTGCCGCGCGAACTCCAGCAACTGAAGCATGCTCGCCGGCGGCCTTCCCACGCGGCGTGAGTCGCCGAAGAACGTGAGCTGCGCCATGCCCCAGGGCGCCTCCATGCCCTCGACCGGCTCGGAAAAATCGATGCGCGTGGTCGGCTTGCCGACCGTGTCCACGAAGGCGAAGGACGGAAGCTGCTCGGCGAAGGGCCCGAACAGAAGGCCTTCACGCTTCATCGCGAGGAAGTTCTCGCCGTTGATCCACACCATGTCGACCGATCCGCCTGCGGTGCGACCGGCCTGCTTCTCGGCACGCACGCGCCGCACGACCTCCGCCGTGTCGGAGATCTTCACGTGCTCCAGGCGAATCTGCCGGTGACGCGAAAGCTGCGCGGCCGCCCACTGGAGATAGGCATTGATGTGCTCGCTGCCGGCCCAGGCATTGAAATACACCGTCTGCCCTCGCGCGGCGCTCTCGATGGCGCGCCAGCGTGCATCGCCGCCCTGGACGGCGGCGCGGGCCTGCAGCGGGGCGATGGGCAGGGCCGCCAAGGCGGCCAGCAGGTGTCGTCGGGTCGGATCGGGGGGCATTGGACGGTGTGCCGGCGACGCCCTCAGCCCTGGCTCAGGGTCGTCGTTGCAGTGTATCGGGCATCGGATGCATGCATGCCCAGCATGCGTCGGCGCAGCCACGGCGCCAGGAAACGGTCCGCGGACCAGCGGCCCGGCCCCCACAGCAGCAGGCCGACGATCAGGCTGCCCCAGAACACATGTTGCTGCAGCGCCGCCGGCGCGAGCTCGGGCAGGCTCAGCGGCGCGACGATGTTGAGAATCAACAGCCCCGCCGCGGCAAAGCGGCCCCCAAGCCCCAGCACCAGCAGCACCGGCAGCGCGAGCTCGCCCGCGGTGCCCATGTAGGCCGCCAGCGTCGGGTTCAGCAGCGGCACGTGGTAGTAGTCCTCGAAGAGCGCAAGGGTGGAATCCCAGCCATGGATCTTCGTGAGACCCGAGCTGAAGAACACGTCGGCGACATACAGGCGCGCGGCGAGCAATGCGAGCGGCTGCAAGGCGACCAGGGCGTGGATGCCGCGTTCGGCAACCAGCCACAGGCTGGCCAGCGCTGGAGTCGGACGAGAGCGATTCATGAGGTCTCCTGGAGGCGGGACGCAAAGGGCACGGGCGGTGGCTGCAAGTGCCACGTCCGCCCGGTCGGCTGGCCCGGACCTGGACGCAGCGGCAGGAACACCGGACCGACCTCCATCAGTCGGCCGGCACGCGAATTCCTTTCAACCATCGGCCGCGCACGGCATCGGCCAGCCAACGCGCGAAGTCGAACCCGGCGGGTGCGACGTCGAGCGCCTCGGCCAAGGTGCGACCGCCGAGCAGAGCGCGCGTGAACGCCGCGCTGGCGTCGTCGACCAGCGTGACCTGTGCCTTCCAGCCGTCGCGCGCCACCAGCACGCATTCGGATCGCCGCTCGATGATGGCGTCGCGCGCCGCGGAGATCGCCGCGTCGCTGCCGCCATCGCCGCCGCCGCCGCGATGGGCCACATGGATGAGGTGGATCGGCCACGGCGAATGCACGAGCTGCACCCCTGCCGCGAAGTCCACCTGGAGCCACGCCGGATCGGCGTCGCCCAGGTGCGAAAGCGAGGCGGCATCGAAAGCGTCGTCGATGCTGCGTTCGCAACAGTGCATGGCCCAGTCCAGTCGGGCGCAGTCGGCGAGGTAGGGCCATTCCTTCAACGGCGCGCATGCGGCCAGCCAGTCCGGCAGGGCTCCGCCCCATTCGCCGAGGTCTCCGCGGGCCGGAGGATGATCGCGCCGGAATCGGCGGATGAAGCGCGCGAAATCTTCCTCGCCGACGAGCGCAGCCACGGTCGGAAATGCGGCGGCGATTGACCGCGCGCACACCGCATCGGCATTGGCGGCGTAGACCTGCCAGCCTCGCTCGGCGCGCGCCCCGCATTCGCGCGTGGTGGGTGCCGGCTGGCCGCTCGCCGGCCAGCCAGAGCTCGGCAAGCATGCGCTGCTGTCGTTCGGCTTCGTGGCGTCGCGCCGGATCGTTGCGGCTCATCGATTCCTCATTCATGCACCATCGCGGCCGACACGCGCAGCCGCCACGCGCAGCCGTGTCTTGGCCTGCTCCGCCTCGTCCAGCAGCACATCCAGCGCAGGCACGTCGGTGTCCCACTCGACGAGCGTGGGCACCGCGCCGAAACGATCGATCGCATGCGAGTACACGCGCCAGACCTCGGGCCGCACGCGGCTGCCGTGGTCGTCGATGACAAGGCCCGGCGCCTGGGCGTAACCGGCGAGATGGATTTCTCCCACGATGGCCTCGGGCAGCGCATCGACGAATGCATTGCAGGCAGCCACCGGATCGGCACTTTGCGCATTCAATGCATTGACCATCAGGTTGTTCACGTCGAGCAGCATGCTGCAGCCGGTGCGACGCGCCAGCTCGACAAAGAATTCATGCTCGGGAATCGAGCTGTCGGCGAACGAGAGGTAGGCGCTGATGTTCTCGACCAGGATCGGCCGACGCAGCCGGTCCTGCACCATCGCCACGTTGCCGCACAGGATGTCGAGCGACGCTGGCGTGAACGCGATGGGCAGCAGGTCGTTGGCATGCAGCACGGGTTGCCCGGGCTGTTGCGGAGCGCGCGCAAAGCTGGCGTGGTCGGACACCCGCACCGGATCGATCCTTTCGACCAGACCCGCCAACCGCTCGAGATGCCATGGGTCCAGCCCGGCCGCCGACCCCAGGGCGAGACCCACGCCATGCAGGCTGATCTCGTAGTGCCGCCGCGCATCCCGCAGGACCGCAGGCGTGGCGCCGCCAGCGGCGAAGAAGTTCTCGGAATGGACCTCGATGAAGCCGAGCGGCGGCAGCCGGTCGAGCAGCTCGGCATAGTGCGGATGCCGCCAGCCGATGCCCGCGCGCGGCGCACAGCCCGCGCTGCATGCATCCGTCGCGGCAGCTTGCATCACTTCTTCGCGACGGCCTTCTCGGCTTCGGCCTTGCTCTTGCCGCCGAGCTTCGCGCAGGTGCCCTTGGCCACGTACTTCCAGTCGTCGACGGCGTTGTCGGCCTTGGTCTGCCCGGCGCACGAATGCGACCCGGACAGGTTCGCGCAATCGTTCTGGCCGGCCTTGGCGATGCCGAAGCACTGCTCATGGTCCTTGTCCGCGGCCTGCGAAGCGTTGACGAGGCCCATGGCCAGCACGGAAGCGAGGGCGGACGATGCGATCAGGCGGTGATTCATGGAAGCGTTCTCCTGCAACAGATGGTGTTGGACTCCCCCGACTGCCGACGGCAGCGGGCGACGGGGTTGTGTCGGGCGCGAGAGCGCGAACCTTACACGTTCCACGACCACGACAGCACCGCGTATCCGCCATTGTGGCGCGCAAGGCCTTCGGCACGGCCATCGCCAGCACCCATGGGAACCCCTACTCGCGGCCCTCCCGTGGCATCGCCGGCGACGCACTGCCGCCGCAGCACCCACAATCGGCCCTTTCCGGCCACGAGCCGCCCCGCCTGGAGCTGCCGATGAGTTCCCTGTCGCCCCAAACCCCCGGCGTGTCCGAATACAGCGAGACCCGCACGCACACGCTGCGCAAGTCGCGCATGCTGATGATCGACGGACACCTGACGGTGAACAACCGGCAGGTGGACGCCGGCGTCAATGCAAGGGTCTACCGGGACGGTTACTGGGGCTTCGCGTCGGCACCGGCGACCCCGGCCGCGGCCGAATCCGGGGTGCTCGATGCGGCGCGGCGCAATGCGCGGGACATGTCGCGATTCGGAGCCCGTCAGGGCCTGTCATTGCCGGGCGGCAGCCATCGAGGCGAGCATCGTGTCGACGCGCGGGCGACGCTTCCGGCCGGAGACTGCGCGGACCGCCTCGCTGCGCTGCATGCCCTGTGCAGCGTGCGCTATCCCTCGCTGCGCTCGACGCGCTTCATGCTGTCCGAGGAGGTGCACGAGAAGAGCGTCGCCAACAGCCTGGGCGCGCAAGTCCTCAACACCATCCACCGCTCGACGTGCTACCTCACGCTCGTGGCCGAGGACGGGCAAGGCAAGCCGGTCGAGCTGTTCGAACCTTTGTCCTGGAAGGGAAGCCTCGGCGATGCCGACCTCGACGTGGAGGCGCTGGCGCCCGTCCTCGACCGCATGCACGAGCACCTGCAGGCCAAGCGGCAGGCCGTCTCGGCGCGAGGCGGCCAGCACACGGTGGTGATGGCGCCTGAACTCGCGGGCATCCTGGCCCACGAGGCGATGGGCCATCCATGCGAGGCAGACCTCGTGCTCGGAGGCGCCGTCACGGGCGGTCTCGTCGGCCAGCGGGTGGCCAGCGAGCTGATCACGATGGTCGATTTCGCGCACACCTTCGATGGGCGGGAAACCATGATCCCGGTCTACGCCGACGACGAGGGCACGCCCGCGCGCGACGCGGTGCTGATCCACGAGGGCCGGCTCACCGAGTTCATGAGCAGTCGCGAGACCGCGGCGCGCCTGGGCGTCGAGGCCACCGGCAGCGCCCGCGCCTACGCGCCCGAAGACGAGCCGCTGGTCCGGATGCGCAACACCGCCATCCTGCCCGGGCGCCACAGCCTCGAGGCGATGATCGCCGGCGTCGACGACGGCTATCTGCTGCTCAAGACGGCCAACGGACAGGCCGACTCGACCACGGAGTTCATGTTCGGCATCACGCTCGGCTACGAGATCCGCCACGGGCGAGTGGGCCGGGCGATCAGGGACACCACGATCTCCGGCTCGGCGATCAAGGTGCTGCAGGCGGTCGACGCGGTGTCGACGGACATGCACTGGACCTGCTCCGGCTACTGCGGCAAGAAGCAGCCCATGGTGGTGTCGATGGGCGGCCCGGCGCTGCGGGCGCGCGCCCACCTCGGAGGCGAATGAGATGCAGGACGATCACGCCAGCCTCGTGCGCGACGCGGCCGAGCGCGCGCTCGCACGCATGCGCCGCCAGGGCTTCGACGCGGCCCAGGTCTGCGCCACGCACACGGCACTGCAGGAGATCAACGTCCACCACAACGAGCCGAGCCTGCAGCGCAGCACGCTCGCGCTTCGCCTGTCGCTGCTCGGACTGCTCGACGGACGAAAGGCCGCTACCGAAGTCAGCGGCGTCGGCGAGGTCACCGACGAGGACCTGGACCGGACCGTGCCCGCGCTGTTCGACGACGCGCGCGGCGCGCCGCAGGATGCGGCCAACGCCGTGTCGTCGGGCCAGGCCGCCGACCTCGCACTGGGCCCGCCGCGGGCCGACGCGCGCGCCCTCGGCGATTCGGTGGCCGAGCTGCTCGAGCTGCGGCACCGCGATGCCCCCAAGGTCATGCTCGAGGAGGCGCAGGCCTGGCACACGCTCGCCCATTCGCGCACGCTCACGTCAGGCGGCAGCGACATTGCGCGCCGGCTCGGCTGGTATGCGATGAGCATGATGGCGACGGCACGCGAGGGCGCGCGCAGCAGCTCCTTCGCGATGGCCTCGGGCACGGCCTTCGACCTGCGTGCGATGCCGGTCGACCACCTGTTCGGCATCGGCGACACGCTGCGCGCGACGCAGCGTCAGATCGACACGGCGGCGATCGGCGAGTGCTTCGTCGGCGACGTGGTGTTCGCGCCCGCGGCCGTGGCCGACGTGCTGGCCTGGCTGCTGGCGCAGATCGGCGACATGCAGCTCATTGCGGGCACTTCGCTCTACCGCGACGCGGTCGGCTCGGAGATCGCCTCGCCGCTGTTGTCGGTGCGCAGCCGCTTCGACGGCCCCGGCAGTGCGCCCGTCTCTCCCGACGCGTGCCTCGCGCCCGCCGTCGAACTGCTGAGCTCAGGCCGGCTGATGGTGCTCACGCCGAGCCTGTACGGCAGCCGCAGGACGGGACTGCCTCACACGCCGGTGGCCGATGGCTGGGAGATGGCCGCGGGCCGCACGCCGCTGGCCGACATGATCGCGGGCGTGCCGCGCGGCGCCATCGTGGGCCGGCTGTCCATGGGCAATCCGGCGTCCAACGGCGACTTCTCCGCCGTGCTGAAGAACAGCTTCGCCATCACCGGCGGCGAGCTCGGTCCGGCGCTGGCCGAGACGATGATCAGCGGCAACATGGCCCGACTGCTGCGTGAGGTGAGTGCGGTCAGCCAGGAGCGCGTGGACGCGGGCGCGACCTGGCTGCCGTGGCTTCGCATCGGCGGCCTGCATTTCTCCTGAGGGGCACCGGCATGCGCCTGGACGGGCTTCGACGTCGATGGCCGCTGGCCCTCGCCTTGGCGGCGGTGGTGGCGTTCTGGCTGCTCGGCAGCCATGCCGCCGGCCTGCCGCTGGACAGCCTGCACGTGCCGCCCGGATTTCGCATCGACCTGCTCGCACGCGTGCCCGGCGCGCGCGAGATGGCGCTCGGACGCCGCGGGCCGGGTGCTGTACGTGGCCTCGCGCGAAGGCCGAGTGCATGCCCTCGAGCTCGACCCGGCATACGCGGCAGGCAAGCTGCACGTGATCGCGCGAGGGCTGCGCCAGCCCGCTGGCGTGGCGGTGCGCGGCGACAGCCTCTATGTGTCGGCAGTGGACCGCATCTTGCGCTACGACGACATCTCGCACCGCCTCGACGACCCGCCGCCGCCGGTGGTCGTACGCGGCGACCTGCCCGACGACTCGCACCACGGCGCGAAGTTCATCGCGTTCGGACCCGACGGCTGGCTCTATGTGCCGCAGGGCGCGCCATGCAACATCTGCGAACCCGACCGCCGCCGCTATGCCGCCATCCTGCGCATGAAGCCCGATGGCTCGCAGCTGCAGGTCTATGCGCATGGTGTGCGCGACAGCGTGGGCTTCGATTTCGATCCACGGACCGGCGATCTCTGGTTCACCGACAACGGCCGCGACATGCTCGGCGACGATGTTCCGCCCGACGAGCTGAATCATGCGCCGCGGGCCGGCATGGACTTCGGGTTCCCGTACTGTCATGCCGGCACGATCGCCGATCCGCAATACGGGCGCGGTCATCCGTGCAGCGAATTCGCTGCGCCGGCGCAGCGGCTCGCGCCTCATGCCGCTGCGCTGGGGATGCGCTTCTACACGGGATCGCAGTTCCCGCCGCCCTACCGCGGCGCCATCTTCATCGCCGAGCACGGCTCGTGGAACCGCACGCACAAGATCGGCTACCGGGTGACGGTGGTGCGACTGAATGGCCAGACGCCGGTGTCGTACGAACCCTTCGCCACCGGATGGCTGCAGGGCGAATCGGCCTGGGGTCGCCCGGCCGACGTGCAGATGCTGCCCGACGGGTCGCTGCTCGTGGCGGACGACACGGCCGGGGCGATCTACCGCGTCCGCTACGTCGGCACTGGCGGCTGATTCGTCGGTGGAGGGGTCGGTGGATCGGTCGATCGATCCGCGACTGCACGGCGGGTCGGATCGGGCGGCGCGCCGCTGCCCGCGCTCGCGTTCCCCGCGGCCAGGTCTCGAAGCCCGGGCGGCAGCTCGAATTCGGCCCTCACCCGCGGCAGCGCCTCGGGGTGATGCTCGGCGATGAACGTGATCAGCCCTTCGCGTACGGTGCATCGAAGGTCGAAGGCATCCCCCGACGAGGCCGCGCTCACCAGGATGCGAAGCTGCATCGTGTGCTCGGTCGTGTCGGTGACCTGCACCACGCACACGCGCTTGTCCCACTTCGGCGAGGCCGCGCACAGACGCTCGGCCTCGCGCCGGATCGGGTCGACGGACAGTGTGTAGTCCACCCACAGCATCACGGTGCCTAGAAGTTCGGCGCTGCGCCGCGTCCAGTTCTGGAACGGGTGTTCGATGAACCAGTTCAGCGGCACGATGAGCCGCCTCTCGTCCCAGATCGCGAGCACGACATAGGTCGCCGTGATCTCCTCGACCCGGCCCCACTCGCCTTCCACGATCAGCACGTCGTCGATGCGGATGGGTTGAGCCATGGCGATCTGCAGGCCCGCGAGGAGATTGCTGAACACCGAGCGCGCGGCAATGCCGACCACCAGGCCTGCGACGCCTGCCGACGCCAGCAGGCTCGCGCCGAACTGCCGGGCGCGGGGAAAGGTCATCAGGATGAAGGCAAGACCCGTGACCAGGGCCGCGCTGCTGGCGATGCGCGAAAGGACGCGCGCCTGCGTCTGAACCCGGCGCGCCTCGAGGTTGTCGGCCAGTTGCGATGGATGCCTTGCGATGACCCCGTCGGCGACGCCCCGGATGGATGAGGTGGCCAGCCACGTGATGGCGGCAAGCACGAGGATGCCGTTGATGTGCTCGACGGTGGAGATCCCTTTCACGTCATCGGGCACGCCCTGCCACAGGATCTGCAGGCCGAACAGCGGCAGCAGCAGGCGCGTGGGCCGCGCGATGCGAAGCATCACCGCATGCAGCACCGGCGAGAACCGCGTGACGCGGAACACGATCGGCTTGAGCAGCCAGTGCGCAAGCAACGCCGCCGCGATCACTGCGAGGGCGATGAGGCCGAGGCGGCCCCAGATCTCCAGGTTCAGGGTATCGAGCATCGAGCGTGGCAGGCTGGCGTCATCGCGGCCTTCAAGTGGGCCGATGCGCGAGGTTGCCACAGGAATGCAAGACCCCGCCGTCGAGGCGGGGTCGGTGCGGCCGGCCGCGGGCCAGCGTTCGAGCGGGACTGCGGACTACCTGCCCCGGCTTACTTGCCGTAGAGCTGCTCGCGCTGCTTGGGCGTGAGGACCGCGTCCATCTGCTTGCGTTCGTCGAGCCCGTTCTCGAACATCTGGCGCCGCAATGCGGCCATCGCGTCATAGGCCTTGGTGGCGGCCGCGTCGTCGGGCCGCCCAGAGCGCCAGTTCGAACCCATCTGCAGGCCCTGCTCGTGCATCGCGCTCATCAGCGCCCACTGCTTGCGGCTGAAGTCTCGACGGATCTCGTCGATCTTGGCGCGTTGCTCGCTCGTGAGATCGAGCGCCGCGATGCCCGGGCCGTAGCCGCCGCCCATCATCCCGGGACCCATCCCGAAACCGCCGCCCCAGCCCTGCATCATGCCCGGGCCCATGCCGTACCCCGGGCCCCCGTAGCCCGGGCCCATCTGATAGCCCTGGCCCATGCCATATCCCGGACCCATCCCATAGCCGGGGCCCATGCCATAGCCGGGGCCCATGCCGTACCCAGGACCGTAGCCGGGCCCGCCACCGTATCCAGGACCGTAGCCCGGCCCGCCACTGTAGCCACCCATCATGCCCGGACCGGGTCCACCTCCCGGACCCCAGCCGCCCTGCATCATCGGACCTTGCGCAGAGGCCCCGGCGGTGAGCAACAGCGCTGCGGCCATCGCCACCCATGTCGTGCGTTTCATGACGTGTCCTTTCCGAACCGATGCCCACACTGTGCGCCGCTGGCTGCACGAAGCGATTGCGGTGGGTCAAGGGGACAAGCCCCGACGTGATCCGGGCCGGCAGCGCGCCGAACGGCCGCCGCCGGGGGCATGGATGCCTATACAGTCATGGCATGGAAGTACTCGCGGCATCGAAGGCTTTTGCCTCCCTCAACGACGAGCAGCGCCAGGCCGTCGAGCACGGGCTGGACGGCGACCCGCGCGAGGCAGTGCCCCTGCTGGTCATTGCGGGGGCGGGTTCGGGCAAGACGAAGACGCTTGCCGCCCGCGTGGCCAGGCTGATCGCTGCCGGTGCGGACCCGCATCGAGTGCTGCTGATGACCTTCTCGCGGCGCGCGGCGCACGAGATGGCACAGCGCGCTGGTGCCATGCTGCATGCCGCACTCGGCTTGCCCGCCACGCAGCGCGTCCCCGGGCTGCCATGGGCCGGCACCTTCCACGGCATCGGGGCGCGACTGCTGCGCGAATATGCCGCCCGGGTCGGCCTCGCCGAGCACTTCACGGTGCACGACCGCGGCGACTCCGAAGACCTGATCGACGTGGTGCGGCACGAACACGGGCTGTCGCAAACCAAGGGGCGGGCACGCTTTCCGCTCAAGTCGACGTGCCTGTCGATCTACTCTCGCGTGGTCAACGGCCGCTCGGAACTCTCCCGCGTGCTGCAGGAGCACTTTCCGTGGTGCCTGGGCTGGGAAGACGAACTCGGCCGCCTGTTCGCGGCCTACGTCGAGGCCAAGCAGAAGCAGCAGGTGCTCGACTACGACGACCTGCTGCTCTACTGGTACCACATGCTCGACGACGCGGCGCTCGCGGCGGAGATCGGCGCACGCTTCGACCACGTGCTGGTCGACGAATACCAGGACACCAACCGCCTGCAGGCGGCCATTCTCGAACGAATGAAGCCCGATGGGCGCGGCGTGGTCGCCGTGGGCGACGATGCGCAGGCCATCTACTCCTTCCGTTGCGCGGAAGTCCGCAACATCCTCGACTTCGCGCAGCGATTCTCCATGCCGGCGATGCAAGTCACGCTGGAGCGCAACTACCGCAGCACGCAGCCGATCCTCGACGCGTCCAACGCGGTCATCGAGCTGGCCTCGGAGCGATTTTCAAAGCGGCTGTGGACCGACCGCGCGTCGACGCGGAGACCCACGCTGGTGAGCGTGGAAGACGAGGCCGCGCAGGCGCGCTGGGTGGCCGACGAGGTGCTTGCCGCGCGCGAGTCGGGCTTCGCGCTGCGCACGCAGGCCGTGCTGTTCCGCACCAGTGCGCACAGCGCCGCACTCGAGCTGGAACTGGTCCGGCGCCACATCCCGTTCGTCAAGTTCGGCGGCTTGCGGTTTCTCGAAGCGGCGCACATCAAGGACGTGCTGTCGCTGCTGCGCTGGGCCGACAACCCGCGCAACGAACTGGCCGGTTTCCGCGTCGCCAAGCTGATCGCGGGCATCGGCCCGGCCACGGCGCGGCGGCTCGCACAAACCCTGGCCGCGGCGCCGGATCCGGTGCGGGCGCTGGGCGAGTTCGCACCGCCACCCGCGGCGTCGGGCGATTTCGCGGCTTTCGTGCAGGCATGGACTCAGTTGCACGCCCAGCCGAGGCCGTGGCCAGCCGACCTCGAGCGAGCCGTCCAGTGGTACACGCCGCTGATGCGCCAGACGTTCGACGACGCCCCCGTGCGCGAGGCCGACCTCGCCCAGTTGCTGCGCATCGCGGCAGGCCACGCCTCGCGCGAGCGCTTCCTGACCGAGCTGGCGCTGGACCCGCCCGACGCCACCAGCGACGAGGCGGCGGCGCCCTCGCTCGACGAGGACTATCTCATCCTCTCCACCATCCATTCGGCCAAGGGACAGGAATGGCGCGCGGTGTACCTGCTCAACGCGGTCGATGGCTGCATGCCGGCCGACCTGAGCACCGGCAGCACCGCCATGGTCGAGGAAGAGCGGCGCCTGCTCTATGTGGCAATGACGCGCGCGAAGGAGCGGCTGTGCGTGATGGTTCCGCAGCGGTTCTACGTGCACCAGCAGTCGCGGTTCGGCGACCGCCATGTGTACGGCTCGCTCACGCGCTTCATCCCCGAGCAGGTCGCCCGGTTCTTCGACCACGAGGGCCCCTCATGCGATGCGGCGGCCACCGCCTCGGACGCTGCGCCCGCGATGCCAGGCATCGACCTCGGCGCACGGATTCGCGCGGCGTGGCGCTGACCGACCGCCCCACGTCGCCTGAGGACATCGCCAGACATGCCTGCCGCAGATGCGTCCTGCCAGCACAATGCGGGACCCTTCGTGGCGAACCGACTCGCCTGGCGAACCGACACCGATCCATGACCGACCTGACTGCATTCCCGATCACCGCCCGATGGCCCGCGCAGCACCCGCAGCGCATCCAGCTCTACTCGCTGCCGACACCCAACGGCGTGAAGGCCTCGATCATGCTCGAGGAAACCGGCCTGCCCTACGAACCGCACCTCGTGCGATTCGATGCCGACGATCAGAAGTCGCCCGCATTCCGCTCGCTCAACCCGAATGGAAAGATACCGGCCATCCTCGACCCGAACGGTCCGGGCGGCAAGCCGCTCGCGCTGTTCGAGTCTGGTGCGATCCTGCTGTACCTGTCGGACAAGACCGGCCGCTTCGTGCCCGCAGACGCCGGGGCCCGCTACGAGACCATCCAGTGGCTGATGTTCCAGATGGGCGGCATCGGGCCGATGTTCGGGCAGGTCGGCTTCTTCCACAAGTTCGCCGGCCGCGACTATGAAGACAAACGCCCGCGCGACCGCTACGTGGCCGAATCGCGACGGCTCCTGTCGGTGCTCGACGAGCGGCTTGCCGGGCGCGAATGGCTGATGGGCGACGACTACACCATCGCCGACATCGCCACCTTCCCTTGGGTAAACAACCTGGTGGGCTTCTATGGCGCCGGCGAGCTGGTGGGAATCGCAGACTTCTCGAACGTCACGCGCGTGCTTCGCGCCTTCCTGGAACGGCCGGCAGTCGGTCGCGGGATGAAGATCCCCGAACGGCCCGCCGCTTGACCTGCCACCCGCACCGCGTGTCCGCCTGACGCGTCCGTTCAGGCAACGGCACGCACGGTGGCGCTGGAATCGCCACTGGCCCGGTGGCGCTTGGCGCTCTTGTGCTGGTACATGCGCCCGTCCGCACGGATCAGCAGCTGACTTCCTGAACGCGTCTCCGACCCGAACGCCACGCCGAAACTCACGCCGCAGTTCTGGAAGCCGGCCGCGCGCAGCCGGGCGTCGAAATCGCCCATCGCGCTTCGCACGGCCGTCTCGCGCTCGGCCCGGCACAGGATGGCGAACTCGTCCCCGCCGAGGCGGAACACATGGGTCGAGTCGGTGCGCAAGGTCGCCAGCTGCCGCGCGAATTCGCACAGCAGCGCATCGCCCTGCGTGTGGCCGTGCTCGTCGTTGATCCGCTTGAGGCCATCGAGGTCGATCATCACGAGCATCACGCGGTGCACGTCGTCGTCGCCGCGCTCAGGCGCCATCGCGGCCGTGAGCATGCGGTCGAAGGCATGCCGATTGAGCACGCCCGTCAGGTAGTCGGTACTGGCCTGGTCCAGCGCGCGATTGAGCTGCAGCAGGTAGTCGTCCTTCTGCTGCGCCAGCAGGCGGATCTTGTCGGCCAGCGCGAAGGCCAGCAAGATGGCGTCTCCCGTGCCGCCGAGCAGGGTGAGCAGCTCGGTGTTTCGCACCGGGCTCTCGATGAGGCCGATGTTGGCCGGCAGGATGAACGTGGCCGGCACGATGAGCGCGAGAAAGGCGGCCAGGAAATAACGCGCCGGCAGGAAGCCCGACGCCAGGCTCACCACGCCCGCCAGCACCGCGAGCGACAGCGACATCGAGATCACGATCGTGGCCAGCGCATGGGCGTACGACAGCGCGAAGAAGCAGCTCGGCATCAGCACGAGCGACAGCACGATCACGCCGCGACTGGCCAGCACGAGCTTCGGGGCCAGCCGCTGCAGTTGCAGGAACTCGAGGTAGAAAAGCGTGTTGAACACCGGCAGCAGGAAGAAACCCACGTAGTGCCAGGGCAGGTCGTGCCAGTCGAGCCATTGGGCGCCCACGTGGAACGTGAGACCCCAGGCGAAGGTCGCCGACAGCAGGTAGAGCGAGTAATAGAGCAGCGCCTTGTCGCGCGTGCCATAGAACATGAACAGGTTGTAGAGCGCCAGCGTGGTCAGCGCGCCGAGGGCGGAAAGCGCTAGCACGTTCTCGGAGATGACGAGATGCCGGTAGTTGTCCTTCGCGAGCATGCCGACGCTCGGATAGCGTGCGAAATACGGGCTCTGCATGAGCACCAGCACATGCGCGGTGGCGCCAGGCGGCAGCGTCACGTCGCCACCGTAGTGCAGGGCATAGGGCGTCGTGTCGGCCTCGTAGCCGGTGCGCACCACCTGCATTGCGCGCCCGGGAACGTACGCGCGGATCTCGACGCGCTCGATGAGGCTGCCGTGCGGATCGACGACCCACTGGCTGGCCGATGATTCGTTGCGAACGACCGCGTGCAACCAGTAGCTGCCGCCGAAGAGACTGACACGATTCACCCGCTTGTGCCTGGACAGCCATTCCGGCAAGGCCTGCAGGTCGGCCGGAGGTGCGACGTCGTCGGCCACGCGCAGGTCACCCTGGCGCAGCAGGTCGACTTCGGCGGCCGGATCGTTGGCGATGACGGCCTGGGCTCTCGCGCCCGCAGCCACGCACATGCCGATCGCGACCAGCAGCGTCGCGGCACACATCTTGAACCAGTGCGGCATGGCGCGATGGGACATCGTCGGGGCGGTCCTCGTCGTCGAATGGCGGAATCGACGCAGGCGCCGAACTGTATCGAATTCGCGCCCCTCCCGCGCGACAAATCCACGCCAACCGCGGGAAAACGACAAGCGGCCCGCGGGCTCAAGAGTCACGGTCTCCCACGATCTTCGCCGGATGGCCGCACATCGCACGCGAGGCCTGCATGCCCGCCATCGTGGCGGCTTCGACGCAGCCCGCGTTCAGTCCGGTGCGGATCCAGTCGCCGGCCACCAGGAGATTGGACACGCCGGTGCCGTCTGCCGCGAGTCGATAGCGGCTGCTGCCCACCAGCGACACGACATAGCGCTCCGACGGATCCACGTTGGCGCGCCAGTACTGGCTGTCGAAGCGCTGCACACCCTGGCCACCGCCGGGGTCGAAGAGCTTCGACCAATCAAAGCCCGTGGCATGGACCGACTCGGGCCAGAGCGCGCCGATCTGGCGGTTCATCTGCCCGATCGCCGCGGCCTTCACCTGGCTCGCCATGCGCGCGGGGAACCCATAGATCCGTGGCCGGCGGGTACTGCGCCAGCGGCAGCGCGCTGCAGAAGTACGACACCTGGCTCGGCGCGGCGCCGGGCGGCCAATCTTCGCGGCACAGCACCTGGTCCATCGACGCCCAGGTATCGAAGGGCTCGCTGAAGGCGCTGAGCACCGGCGGCTGCCCGTCGCGGCCGTAGCAGCGTCCAGCCCAGCGCGGGCAGGGGCACGTCGAGCCAGGTCTGGTAGGCCTGCGTCGCCACGGCCTTCACGTGATCCGTGCAGGCCTTCAGTGCGGGATGGCGCGCGAGGAACTGCGGGCACAGCGCCTCGAACGAGGCGACCGAGGCGCCAAAGATCACCGTGTCGAAGTCCGTGCCCTGGCGCAACCTGACCTGTGGCGGCGGCTTGCCGAAAGCCTTCGCGTAGCGTTCGGGCCAGTCGCTCCATTGCGATTCGAGATTGATCGATCCGACCTGCAGCAATGCAGCCTGCGCGGGATCGAGCTGCCCGTAGCAGCGGCGTGCTCGGCCAGCAAGGCAGGCCCTTCACGTCGACCAGCGGTTCGTAGGCATCGCGCCCGGGGGCGAGCTCGACTTGCCGCGTCATGCGGATCTCGGCCACGGCATCGCCTGAGGCATCGGGCACCAGTTCCTCGACCTTGTGGAAGAACTCGAACTTCACGCCGCGACGTCGCAGCACCTCGTACATCGGCGCGAACACCACGTCGCCCATGCCGGCCTGCATCTTCCACATGATGGCGCCGTGGTAATCGAAGGCCACGCGCATCATGCCGCGCAGCATCGTGCCCGCTTCGATGTTGGGGCGTGCGAAGTCGCCGTCCTCGAAAGCGAACACGAGGTCGTAGAAACCCCGCACCGGTGCGGAATCGACCGTGAGGACGGGATTGGCGCCATGCCGGGCCAGCCATTGGCGGAAGTCCTCGCCATTGATCACGTCGAAGCCATGCGTGAATACGCCGTCCTCGAACATGCCGATGAGTGCGCTGATGGCAAGGTCGGCGCAGATGTACAGGCGCCGCAACGCGTCCGCGGCGCCGCGGTCCTGCGCACGGTCGCCGAAGCGGTGCGACAACCACTCGCGCAGGCCCCGCAGTGCCGCCGACTGCAGCGCGTGGTCGCCCCCTTGGCGCGGGGCGGCCGACAGCAGCTTCGCGCAGCCATGAAGTGCATCGAGGCAGGCGGTCACGTCGTCGGCAAGCGCATCCACATCCTGCGACACGCGTTGCGCCAGCTCGTGCAGCCAGCTACCCGGGCCGCGGCCCGCAGTCACGGCGCGCACCGGTTCCTGCGGGTGGGCGTGCTCGACGCACAGCGTGTGCAGCCACTGGCGGATCCACTCGTACGCGGTGAGCGCGATCCGCCACAGGTCGAGCTTCTCGTCGCCATCGCCGGGCAGGCCGGGCGTGGGCGGCGTGTCGATGGGCCACAGCTTGCATTGGCCGTCGATCAGCTCGGTCAGCGTCACGAAGTGCTGAGGCCTGAAGGCATCCTGCCAGGTGCGCAGCGGCGCCCCCTCGGGGCGGTTGGCGAGCGCATAGACCTGCTGGATGGTCCTGAAGGCGTTGTCGTAGAAGCCGAACCAGATGTGCAGGCCGTGCTCCTCGATGCGCTGGCCCATGGCGGCGTTGCGTCCGCTCGCACCCTTGCCGCCCAGGCGCCACCCCATCTGGTAGACGGTGATCTCGCGCTCATTGCGCCAGCCGGGCGAGTCGCTGAGATAAAAGGCTGCGGTCATGGCCGCCACGCCGCCGCCGATGATGGCGATCTTCCGAGGCGACACGCGCGAGTTGTCGACCACCTCGCGGCCGGGCGTGACCTCGAAGTCGAGCGCCAGATGAAAGGGCAGTGTCGCCGGCTGCCCGCCGATTGCCAGGCCCAGTGTCTCGTTCAGCGGAAAGCTGGCGAACGGATGCAAGGTGCAGCGGAACTCGTCGCCGAGCAGATGCACATGGCGCACTTCGGTCACCTTCGCGGGCGCGGCCACCAGCGCCTGGTAGACGGCCTTGATGCCCGACGCATCGGGAAACTGCTTGAGGAAGATCTGCTCGATCGAGAGGCTTCGCAGCATCTGCGCGACATGCGCCCAGCCCTGCGGGTCCAGGGCAAGGAAGGCCGGCAGATCGGCCGCCATCAGCGCGATGGCCTGTTCGGCGAGGTCTTCCAGCCGCTGCAGCGGCGTCGCGGGCTTGCCACCGGAGGTCGCGTCGACCTCGAGCAGCGGATGCATCGCGAGCTTGGTCTGCGGCGAGAACGGCTCGAAGCCCTTGGCCGACAACGCGAAGCGCGTGGCGGGCTCGTCGCCGACGGGCATCGTGTATTCGCACTGGTACTTCGGGTAGCCGTACAGTTCGCGACCGTTGATCAAGGCCATGCAGTCGTCGACCCAGATGTGGCACGGGTAGAAGAAGACATCGCCGATGCCGTGCTCGCCCGCTTGGCGCTGGCCGACCACGACCCAGGTCACGATGTCGATCTCCTCGCCCCAGCCCTTGGCGCGGTCCATGGGCCAGGCCGAATTCGCGTGCTGCACGCGCGTGAACGTGAGCATCACGATGCGCGACAGCACCTCGAATCGCATTGCCGGCGACGCCACGGCATTCAGGGTCTGGTCGACCGTGGCCTGCAGCCGTGCCAGGTCGCCGCGCAGGAAGAAGCCGTACATCTCGGACTGCTTCAGTTCGAGCGTCGGATGCATGAGCGGAGACCCGCCCGGATAGATGAATTCGGGGCGTTGCGGCATGGCGACTCCTGCGCGTGCTTGTTGTTGGCGCGCAGTATCGTGGCCGGTCGCGTCCCCGAACGACCCGATCGAGGCGCAAAGCGGGGTCAATTCGCATCGCAGCGGAGGAGGACGCGCAATGCGTCACATCTCCGGGACGATGCGGCGTCCTTCAAGACGCAGCGCGAAGAATGCGATGCAGGCGATGTGCGCGCAATGCGCGCGAATTGCGCCGCGTTCGCTGCGTTCGCCACATGCCGTCACATGCGCCGCATGCCGCCATATGCGCCACATGCGGAATCTGCCCGGCGCAGGTGCGCTATGCGAGTGCGACGCGCCGACGGCGCCAGCCATACGAAACCAGTGCCGTGCCCAATGCCGCCGACCACGCGAGCGCATAGGCCCACGCGCCCGTGAACCACGGCAGCGCGAGATACAGCGTCAGGAAGAAGGCGACGAAGCCGCAAAGGCCCCACAGGAAGCCGCGCAACAGCGCCGCCGTGGCATGCGGGCCGTGGCGTGGCAGAGTGAAGCAAGGCAGCACGTTGCCGGTGATCGGCGCGGCCAGGAGCAAGCCGCTGACCAACGGTGGAAGGTGTTCCGCGCCGCGCATGATCGCCGCGGCGACCAGAAGCGCGGCCAGCACCCTCAACGCAAGCTCGACCTTCGGCACGTCTCCCACGCCATGAGAAGGCTGCGGCGAAGGCATCGCGGCCATGCCCAGTGCCGGCGACATTGCTGCCAGCACGCAGGCCCACGCAGCCGCCAGCGAGAGCATCGACAGCAGCCAGCCGCCGGAAGGAACACCGCATTCGCGCTCACGAGGGCCACGTACCACGGCCGCGACTGGGCTACCCGCGCGAAGCACACCATGTGCGCGACCATCGCCGGCAGGCACACCAGCGTGGCCAGTGCGATGGCCCGAGCGTGCGAGGCGCCGGCCTGCAGAATGACGAACCCCATGATCGGGCCGGCGATCATCGGCATGCCGGCGAGCGTGCCGGCCACGCCGTGGCCGAAGCGGCGGGCCGCCAGCGTGGCCAGCAGCACGACGGCGCCGACGAGCGCGAGCTTCAGCGCCAGCATCGCGGCGAGCGGCTGGGCGGGCAGCCGGGCAAGCGATGGGCCGAACTATGGGGCAATCGGCTGCCAGGCCGGCGGTGCCTCGACGATTCAGCCGGCTTTGCGTCCATACCCTCCGCCGCCCGGCGTCTCGATCACGAACACGTCGCCCGGCGACATCGAGGTCGAGCCGATGTGGTCGAGCAGGTCCACGCGCCCGTCGGCGCGCTCGACCCGGTTGATGCCCGGCTTGCCCGGCGAGCCGCCGGCCATTCCGAACGCGCCGCTGTGCCGGCCGTTGGACAGGATCGACGCCGTCATCGGCTCGAGGAACCGCACGCGCCGGATGCCGCCGTCGCCGCCGCGGTGCAGTCCGTCGCCGCCCGAGCCATGGCGGATCTCGTAGCTGTCAAGCCGCACCGGGAAGCGGAACTCGAGCACCTCCGGATCGGTGAGGCGCGAGTTGGTCATGTGCGTCTGCACCACGCTCGTGCCGTCGAAGTCGGGCCCGGCGCCCGACCCGCCCGAGACGGTCTCGTAGTACTGGTAGGTCTGGTTGCCGAAGGTGAAGTTGTTCATCGTGCACTGGCCCGAAGCCATCACGCCGAGCGCACCGTACAGCGCGTTGGTGATGCAGGTGGACGTCTCCACGTTGCCCGCCACCACCGAGGCCGGCGGCCGCGGATTGAGCATGGAGCCTTCGGGCACGATCACGTGCAAGGGCTTCAGGCAGCCGGCGTTGAGCGGGATGTCGTCGTCGACCAGCGTGCGAAAGACATACAGCACGGCGGCCATGCACACGGCCTTGGGCGCGTTGAAATTGTTCTCGAGCTGAGCGGAGGTGCCGGTGAAGTCGATCACCGCGCTGCGGTCGGCGGCGTCCACCCGGATCGCCACGCGGATGCGCGCGCCGTTGTCCAGCGGCAGGATGAATTCGCCGTCCTTGAGCCGGGTGATGACACGCCGCACCGACTCCTCGGCGTTGTCCTGTACGTGGCGCATGTAGGCCTGCACGACATCCAGCCCGAACTGCGCCACCATCTTGCGAAGCTCCTGCACGCCCTTCTCGTTGGCCGCGATCTGCGCCTTGAGGTCGGCCATGTTCTGCTCGGGGTTGCGCGACGGGTACTGCCCGCTCCTGAAGCAGGTCGAGCATCGCGGACTCGCGCAGGTGCCCGCGCTCGACCAGCTTGAAGTTGTCGATCTGCACGCCCTCCTCCTCGACCCGCGTGGAGAACGGCGGCATCGAGCCGGGCGTCGTCCCGCCGATGTCGGCGTGGTGCCCGCGCGAGCCGACGTAGAAGAGCACGCTGCGCGCATCGCCCGCCTCGGAAAACACCGGCGTCACGACGGTCACGTCGGGCAGGTGCGTTCCGCCGTGGTACGGGTCGTTCAGCACGAACACGTCGCCCGGCTGCATGCTGGCCGCGTTCTCGCGGATCACCGTCTTGATCGATTCGCTCATCGAGCCCAGGTGCACCGGCATGTGGGGTGCGTTGGCGATGAGGTTGCCGTCGGCGTCGAACAGCGCGCAGGAGAAGTCCAGCCGCTCCTTGATGTTCACCGAGTAGGCGGTGTTCTGCAGTTGCAGTCCCATCTGCTCGGCGATGTTCATGAACAGGTTGTTGAACACCTCGAGCATGACCGGGTCGACCGACGTGCCGATGGCTCGCCGCGCCTCGCGCGGCTTCACGCGTTCGAGCACGAGGTGGTCGTACTCGGTGACGCGTGCCTGCCAGCCGGGCTCGACCACGGTGGTGGCGTTCTGCTCGGCGATGATGGCCGGGCCGTCGATCAGGTCGCCCGGCCGGGTGTCGCCTCGCACGATGAGTGCGGCGTCGTGCCAGCGGTTGCCGCTGAACATGCGGACCGTCTCGGCCACCGGCGCATGTCGCGACGGGCCCGGTTCGTGCCGTGGCTCGGCGGGCGCGTCCCCCGCGCCCACGGCTTCCACCGACACCGCCTCGACCATCAGCGGCCGCTCGTGCATCAGGAAGCCGAAGCGCTGGATGTACGCCGCCTCGAAGGCGGCGCGGATCTCCTCGGCGCTGCCGCAAGGCAGCACCAGCGCGGAGTCGGTGCCCTGGTAGCGCACGTGGACTCGCTGGCGCAGTTGCACGTCGCCACCGCTCACGCCCTGCCTGCGCAGCTCGGCCTGAGCGTCTTCGCAGAGGGCCTGGACGCGCTGCGCCAGCACGTCGCCCGCGTCGGCGAGCGGCCGCTCGATGGCCGCCTCGCGCATCACGCTCTGGTCGGCCAGGCCCATGCCGTAGGCCGAGAGCACGCCCGCCAGCGGGTGGGCGAACACGCGGTTCATGCCCAGCGCATCGGCCACGCGGCAGGCATGCTGGCCGCCTGCGCCGCCGAAGCACTGCAGCGTGTAGCGCGTCACGTCGTAGCCGCGCGCGACCGAGATCTTCTTGATGGCGTTGGCCATCGCGCCCACGGCAATGTCGATGAAGCCCTCGGCCACCTCCTCGGGGGAACGCTTCACGCCGGTGGCGCGCTCGATCTCGCCGGCCATCGCGGCGAAGCGTTCGACGACGACGTCTCGGTCCAGCGATTCGTCCGCGCGCGGTCCGAACACCTTTGGAAAGTGCGCCGGCTGGATCTTGCCGACCATCACGTTCGCATCGGTCACCGCCAGGGGGCCGCCACGCCGATAGCACGCAGGACCCGGGTTGGCGCCGGCGCTCTGCGGCCCGGCCCGAAAGCGCGCGCCGTCGAAGCTCAGGACGGAGCCGCCGCCCGCCGCCACCGTGTGGATGCTCATCATCGGCGCGCGCATGCGCACGCCCGCCACCTGGGTCTCGAAGGCGCGCTCGAACTCGCCCGCGAAGTGGCTCACGTCGGTCGAGGTGCCGCCCATGTCGAAGCCGATGACGTGCACCGGTCCGCCGCCGGCATAGGCCTTCAGGCCCAGCTCGGCCGTTCGCACCATGCCGACGATGCCGCCGGCCGGGCCGGACAGGATGGCGTCCTTGCCCTGGAACGCGTGGGCGTCGGTGAGGCCGCCCGAGGACTGCATGAAGAACAGCCGGACGCCGGGCATCTCGCCGGCGACCTGCTCGACATAGCGGCGCAGGATGGGCGAGAGGTACGCGTCGACCACGGTCGTGTCGCCGCGGCTGACGAACTTCATCAGTGGGCTCACCTCGTGCGACGCACTGATCTGCGTGAAGCCGATCTCTGCCGCGATGCGCCGGGCCGCGCGCTCGTGCCCGGTGAAGCGATAGCCGTGCATGAACACGATGGCCGCGCTGCGCAGGCCGCTGTCATAGGCTTGCTGCAACTCGCGGCGCAAAGGCGCTTCATCCAGCGCCTGCACCACCGACCCGTCGGCGGCCACGCGCTCGTGCGCCTCGACCACGCGGGCGTACAGCAGTTCAGGCAGGACGATGTGGCGGTCGAAGATGCGCGGCCGCTCCTGGTAGGCGATGCGCAGCGCGTCGCGAAAGCCGCGCGTGGTGACCAGCAGCGTCGGTTCGCCCTTGCGTTCGAGCAGCGCGTTGGTGGCCACCGTGGTGCCCATCTTCACGCAGGCGACGCGCTCGGGCGTGATGGGCTCGTCGGCGCGCAGCCCGAGCAGGTGGCGGATGCCGGCCACGGCCGCATCGCGGTACTGCTCGGGGTTCTCGGACAGCAGCTTGTGCGTGACGAGGCTGCCGTCCGGACGCTTGCCGACGACGTCGGTGAAGGTGCCGCCGCGGTCGATCCAGAACTGCCAGCGGTCCTCTGGGGTGGGGGTCTGTTGATTCATGTCCTCTCTCAATGACCAGGCCGGGCCGGCCCGCCACGCGCACGCGGCGGGCAGATCGGGTCTTCTCGGGTCATGGATGCCGCCACGACCGTGCTTTGCGCCTTGCAGGCGCCGCGTCGATGAATCACGCAAGTCCTCCGATGGCGTTCGCAGGCCCTGGCATCGTAGCCCGGTGCCCTGCCCTGTCAGGTGTCTATCCCCGGGTGAAGTAGGGGACGAAGATCTCGTTCGCCTCCGATCCGACCTGGCGGATCCACTCCAGGGAGAAGCGCTCGCCCAGACGCTTCAGATGATCGCTGAATTCGAGCGGCACACGCTCGATCTTCATGCCGTTGCGGCGCAGCTCGTCGAGCGAGCTCGCGGCGGCGGCCTCGCTCGCGGCCCATCCTCGCGCCTGCGCGGCGGCCGATGCCCCGCGCAAGGCCTGGCGAGACGCGCCGGGCAGCGCGGCCAGCGCCCCGGCGTTGGCGAACACGATGTTCTTCGGAAACCACGCATCGATCTCGTAGTAGTACTTCAGGTGGCTCCAGACCTTGTTCTCGACGCCGGTCACGGCCGACGTGATCATGCTGTCGATGCGGCCTTCGGCCAGCGCAGCGGCGACCTGGATCATGGGCACGTCCACTGCCTGCGCATCGAGAAAGCTTGCGACGCGCGCCGTCGTGGCGTTGTAGGTGCGCATGCGGCTGCCGCGCAGGTCGTCCACGCTCGTCACGGGTCGCGTCGTGTACAGCCCCTGCGGAGGCCACGGCACGGCGTACAGGACGGCCAGGCCGCGCCGGGCGAAATGGCGATCCATCAGCGGGCGCTGGCAGCGCCACATGCGGCGCGCGTCGCCATACGTGTTGACGATGAAGGGCACGGAGTCGGCGCCGGCGATCGGGATGTCGGGCACGAGGCTGCTCATGATCGTCTCGGCCGCCTGCACGCGGCCGGATTCGACTGCCGCCCGCATGTCCGCCAGCTTGAACAGCTCCCCGCCGGGATGGACCTCGATCACGAAATCCCCGCCGGTGGCCGCTGCCACCTCCTTGGCCAAGGTCATGAGGTTCAGCGTGTGGAAGGCGCCGGCGCTGTAGCCGGTGGCCAGACGCCAGGCGGTCGCAGCCCGTGCGATCGAGGGCAGGCCCATGCCGGCCAGCCAGGCCGAGAAATGCCGTCGTTCCATCGCCAGGCCTCACATCCGGGCGGGCAGCCACACCACGAGCGATGGCACGAAGTAGATGAGCATGACGGCCAGCAGCATCACGAGGAACAGGGGCAAGGCGCTGCGCGAGATCCACGCGAGGTCGCGCCGGGTGAGCCCCTGCAGCACGAACAGGTTGAAGCCCACCGGCGGCGTGATCTGCGCCATCTCGACGACCAGCACGACGAAGATGCCGAACCACAGCAGGTCGATGCCGGCCTTCTGGACCGTGGGCATGAGCACTGCCATGGTCAGCACGACCATCGAGATGCCGTCCAGGAAGCAGCCGAGCACGACGAAGAACACCATCAAGCCGACGATGAGGGCGAAGGGCGAGAGGTTGAGGCTCCCGATGAACTCGGCCAGGTGGCGCGGCAGTCCGATGAAGCCCATCGCCAGCGTGAGAAAGGCCGCGCCCGCCAGGATCAGGCCGATCATGCAGTAGACGCGGCATGCCGCGAGCACCCCGTCCTTGAAGGACTTCCAGCTCATCGAGCCTTCGACGGCAGCCAGCACGAGCGCGCCCGCCACACCCAGCGCCGCGGCCTCGGTGGCAGTGGCCACGCCCGAGTAGATGGAGCCGAGCACCACGGCGATCAGCGTCACCACCGGAATGAGATGCCGCGACGCGTAGAGTTTCTGCGCCAGGCCCAGGGCCTCGTCGGCAGGCGGCACCTGGTCCGGATGCCGCAGCGACCACACCACGATGTAGCCCATGAAAAGCATCGCCAGCAGGATGCCCGGCAGTACGCCGGCGATGAACAGCTTGGCGATCGACACGTTGGCCGCCACGCCATACACGATCATGATGATCGACGGCGGAATCAGCAGACCCAGCGTGCCCGCACCGGCCAGCGAACCGATGGAGATCTCCTCGGGGTACCCGCGCCGCCGCAGTTCGGGCAACGTGATCTTGCCGATGGTCGCGCAGGTGGCCGCGCTCGATCCGGACACGGCGGCGAAGATGCCGCAGCCGATCACGTTGGCATGCAGCAGCCGGCCGGGCAGCCGGTCAAGCCATGGCGCGAGCCCCTTGAACAGGTCCTCCGACAGGCGGGTGCGAAAGAGGATCTCGCCCATCCACAGGAACAGAGGCAGCGCCGTGAGCGTCCAGCTCGAGGTCGAACCCCAGATCGTGAGCAGCATGCTGTCGCCCACCGGCCGGCCGGTGAACAGCTCCATCGCGACCAGCGCCACGCCCAGCAGCGACACGCCGATCCAGAGCCCCGAGCCGAGCACGAGCAGCATGAAGGCGATGAGCCCCGCGGCGATGATGATGTCCATGTCCCGATCCTTCTCGCACTATTCGACGCGAGCGATGTCGCCGTCAGGCCTGTCGAAGAAATCGCGCCCGCGCAGCCGCGCGACCAGCGCGTCGGCGAATGCGAGCGCGAAGCCCAGGCAGCCGAGCGCCATCGCAATCTGCGGAATCCACAGCGGCGTCGCGTCCGCGCCCTGCGACACATCGTTCGTCACGTACGACACCCACACCAGGCGGCACGCGAACCATGCGGTGTAGCCGGACAGGGCCAGTCCCGCGAGCAGGCCCCAATACTCCAGCACGTCGCGTGCACGCGCCGGCAGCCGTTCGAGAAACAGCGTGACGCGGATGTGGTCGCCGTGGCGAAGCGTCATCGGCAGCGCAAGGAAGAGCGCGGCGGCGATCGAGAAGCCGGCGTAGGAGTCCAGCCCCCCGATGCTGCCGCCCGCCTCGCGCACCGCCACGCCCACGCCCACGCACAGGAACGCGGCGATCAATGCGATGCAGGCCAGCAGGCCGAGCAGGCCATAGACGCCGTCGACGACGCGCCGCAACGCCTGCGCGAAAGCGCCCGCGGCTCCTGCGCGTGCCGGCAGGCCCGGTGTCGCGTCCATCGTGTCGGCAGCCATGCGGTTCATTGCGCGCGGTACGCGTCGACGATGGCCTTGCCTTCGGGGCCCGCGCTGTGCAGCCACTCGGTGGTCATGCGCTCGCCGATGGCATGCAGTTCGCCGCGCAGCGCGTCGCTGGGCTGGACCACCTTCATGCCCTTGGCCGACAGTTCCTTGATGTACTCGTCGTCCTTCTCGCGGCTCATGCGCCAGCCGCGCCGGTCGGCCTCGGCGGCGGCCTTGAGCACCGCGTCCTGCGTGGGCTTGTCCAGCGCGTCGAAGGCCTGGGTGCTGACGACCACGGCGTTCTTGGGCAGCCATGCGCTGACCGGATAGAAGTACTTGACGCTCTCGTACAGCTTGTATTCCACGCCGCTCGCGCTGGAGGTGAGGAAGTTGTCGACGATGCCGGTGGCCAGCGCCTGCCCGAGCTCGGAGAGCTGGATGGTCGCGGGCTGCGCTCCCACCAGCTCGGCGATGCGCGAGGTCGCCGGGTTGTAGGCGCGCATCTTGGTGCCCTTCAGGTCGGACATCGTGTTCACCGGCTTGGTCGTGTACAGGCTTTGCCCAGGCCATGGCACGGTGTAGAGCAGCTTCATGCCCTGCCTGGACAGCAGCGTCTCGATGTGCGGCAGCGACGCGTCCGCGAGCTTGCGGGCCGAGGCGTAGCTGTCGGCCAGGAAGGGAATCGAATCGACGCCGAAGAGCGGGTTTTCGTTGGCCGAGCCCGACAAGATGAATTCGCCGGCCTGCACCTGGTGCGTCTGCACCGCGCGCTTGATCTCGTTGGCCTTGTAGAGGGCACCGTTCGCATGCAGCGTGATCAGCAGCCTGCCGTGCGTGGCGGTCTCCACGTCCTTGATGAACGTCTGCAGGTTCTCGGTCTGGAAGCTGCCGAGCGCGTAGCCGCTGGGCAGGTCCCACTTCGTGACCTGGGCGTGAGCAGCCGTCGCCGCCATCACGGTGGCGCAGGCGAAAAGGGTCTTCTTCAGCAACGATGCCTTCATCGCGTCTCTCCTGGTTGCGGGGGTTCAGAAACTGGCGAGCTGGTGGTTCAGCAAGTCAGTGATCAGCATGGCGCCCGGCGCATGGGTGATGCAGAAATCGGGCTTCGCCTGCGTGATGGCGGCCTGGGGCGTGACGCCGCACGCCCAGAACACCGGCAGCTCGTCGCGCATCACGTCGACCGGGTCGCCGTAGTCGGGCAGGCCGAGGTCCTTGATGCCGATGAGCGTGGGGTCGCCGATGTGCACGGGCGCCCCATGCACGTCGGGAAAACGGGAAGTGACCTGGATCGCGCGGATCGCCGCCGCCGGCCGCAGCGGCCGCATCGACACGACCATCGGGCCGTGGAACGGACCGGCGGGTTCGGTGGCGATGTTCGTGCGGTACATCGCGACGTTGCGGTTCTGGTCGATGTGCCGCATCGACAGGCCCGCGTCGAGCAGCGCCTGCTCGAACGAGAACGAGCAGCCGATGACGAAGGTGACGAGATCGTCGCGCCACAGCGCGCCGATGTCGGTGGGCTCGTCGACGAGTTCGCCGCGGCGCCACACCCGATAGCGCGGCACGTCAGAGCGGATGTCCACGTCGCGGCCGAGGCCGGCCAGCATCGGATCGCCGGGCTCGGTCACTTCCAGCAGCGGGCAGGGCTTGGGGTTGCGCTGGCAATAGCGCAGGAAATCGCCGGCAAGCTCGCTCGGCAGGATCACCACGTTGCCCTGCACATGGTCGCGGGCGATGCCGCTCGTGTGCCCGGTGTAGCGGCCTGCCCGGATCTGCGCCCTCGCGGTCAGCACCGCATCGCTGGCGGCCGGAAATCGATCGATCGATGTCTTCAACGCATGCCCCTCGTGTCGTGACGGTTCGTGGACCGTGGGGCAATTGTTCGAGCGCCGGGGCTGCGCGGCAAACGAGTAATCTTCTTCTTACGTCATCGCTTTTTTCGATGACTGGTGGAAACCCTCGGCGCCCCGATGAACTCCAGCACCGCATCGACGATGCCCTGCGCCACGGCAGACGTCGGGTCCTCGCGGTAGTTGGCATGCACTGGCAGCGGCGGCAGGCGGTGGTCGCAGCTCAAGGCCTTGAGCGGCAACCGACCGGCCAGGCGGTCCACCGCGGCACGCGGCAAGGTCGCGATGCCCAGCCCGCCTTCGACGAGCTGCACCATCGCGGAGATCGACGAGATGTTGTGCACCCGCCTGGGCTCGACCCCGGCGTCGCGCAACATGTCGAGCAGCACCACGTGCGGCTGCGAGCCGCGCTGGAACGTGAGCAGGTCGTGCTGTGCAAGCTCTTCAAGCGCATAGCGGCGCTTGCGGTGCAGCTGCGCATGGCCGACGAACACCATGTCCATCGGTGGCAGGGCGCGGCTGCGAAGGCGTTCGCCCGCGGCGGGCAACGCGGCGAAGGCGATGTCCAGTGCACCACGATGGATCTGGTCGACCAGCACGGGCGTGGTCTCCACCGTGAGCTCGAGCTCGAAATCGGGATTGCCGCGCCGCATGTGGTGCACCCAGTCGATGAGCCATGAGTGCAGCACCGACTCGATCGCCCCGATGCGCAGCGACACCGCCCGCTGCGCATGGCCGGCGCCCATCTCGCCCTTGATCTCGCGATGCAGCGCGAGCAGGCGCTGCGCGTGGCTGAAGAAGCGCATGCCCGCCACGGTGAGTCGAAACTGCTTGTCGCGGCGGTCCAGCAGCAGCACGCCGAGCTCGGCCTCGAGCGCCGCGATCCGGCTGGACATGGCCGACTGCGTGATGTGGAGCTTCTCTGCCGCTCGCGAGACGCTCTTGAGCGAGACGACCCAGTAGTACGCCTCGACGAAACGCAGGTTCATGCGGTGGCCTTTCGGTGCGGCTATCGCCGTGTAAGCCCCTATCCAACGGGAGGCTCAATCGGCCGTATTCTTCACGCTTCTTCAAGCGGAGATTCTCATATGCGAATGGGGAAGCATGCCGCGCTTGCGGCCGCGCTCTCGGTCACGTTCTTCACGGCCGCTGCAAGCGCACAAACGAAGTGGGACCTGCCCGCGGCCTATCCGGCCAGCAACTTCCACACCGAAAACCTGGCGCAGTTCGCCAGCGACGTCGACAAGGCCACCGGCGGCAAGCTGCAGATCACGGTGCACGCGAACGCCTCGCTGTTCAAGGCGCCCGAGATCAAGCGCGCCGTGCAGGGTGGGCAGGCGCAGATGGGCGAGATCCTGCTGTCGAACTTCTCCAACGAGTGGCCCATCTTCGGCGCCGACGGGCTGCCCTTCGTGGCCGCGAGCTACGACGCCGCGATGAAGCTGTACAAGGCGCAGCGCCCGCTGCTCGAACGCAAGCTCGGCGAGCAGGGCATGATGCTGCTGTATGCCGTACCCTGGCCGCCGCAGGGCCTGTACGTGAAGCGCCCTGTCGAGAGTGCGGCCGACCTCAAGGGCATCAAGTGGCGCGCCTACAACCCGGCCACCGCGCGCATCGCCGAACTCGTGGGCGCGCAGCCCGTCACGGTGCAGGCCGCCGAGCTCTCGCAGGCCATGGCCACCGGCGTCGTCGAGGCGTACATGTCGTCGGGCTCCACCGGCTACGACACCAAGACCTTCGAGCACATCAAGAATTTCTACGACCTGCAGGCCTGGTTGCCCAAGAACGCCGTGATCGTCAACAAGGCCGCCTTCGATGCCCTGGACCCGGCCACGCGCACCGCCGTGCTCAAGGCCGGCGAGGCGGCCGAGACGCGCGGCTGGGCCATCTCCAAGGAGAAGAACAACGAGTACCTCGACCTGTTGCGCAAGAACGGCATGAACATCATCCAGCCCTCGCCGCAGCTCAAGGAGGACATGCGCAAGGTCGGCGAGACCATGCTGCAGGGCTGGCTCGAGAAAGCCGGTCCGGAGGGCCGCTCGATGATCGACGCCTACAAGAAGATGTGATGGCGGGCGCGCCCGTTCGCCACCCACTGCGACGGGCGCTCGACGCCCTGTACGACGGCGCCGCGGTCCTCGCGGCGCTGTTCATGATCGCCCTGCTCGTCGCGGTGATGCTGTCCATCGTCGGGCGGCAGCTCGACTTCAACGTGCCCGGCACCGACGCCTACGCGGGCTATGCGATGGCCGCGGCTGGCTTCCTCGCGCTCGCGCACACGTTCAAGCGGGGCGAGCACATCCGCGTCACGCTGATCGTGTCGGCCCTGAAGGGGGTGGGGCGACGCGCCATCGAGCTGTGGTCGCTCGGCGCGGCCTCGATGCTGGCGCTGCTGTTCGCCTACTACAGCTGCCGGCTGGCCTGGCAGTCGTACACGCTGCACGACGTGTCCACCGCCAGCGACGCCACGCCACTGTGGATTCCGCAGATCGCCATGGCCGTGGGCACCGTCGTGCTCGCGATCGCCTTCCTCGACGAGCTGGTGCTCGAATGCCTGGGGCGGCGTGTCCCGCGCTCGCAAGACGAAGCCGCGCGCCATGAATGAGGTCGTCGTCAGCATCGTGCTCATCGTCGCGCTGTTCGCGATCCTCGGCAGCGGCGTGTGGATCGGTCTGGCGCTGGCCGGCGTGGCCTGGATCGGCATGCAGTTGTTCAGCGCCCGGCCGGCCGGCGATGCGATGGCCGTCACCATCTGGGGCTCCGCCTCGAGCTGGACGCTCACGGCGCTTCCTCTGTTCGTGTGGATGGGAGAGATCCTGTTCCGAACCCGCCTGTCGCAGGACATGTTCCGCGGGCTCGCGCCGTGGATGCAGCACCTGCCCGGCCGGCTGCTGCACACCAACGTGGTGGGCTGCGCGATCTTCGCCGCAGTGTCCGGATCGAGCGCCGCCACCTGCGCGACCATCGGCAAGATGAGCCTGCCCGAGCTGGCCCGGCGCGGCTACCCCGAGCACATGGCCATCGGCACGCTGGCAGGTGCCGGCACGCTCGGGCTGCTGATCCCGCCATCGATCATCATGATCGTCTACGGCGTCAGCGCCGATGTGTCGATCGCGCAGCTGTTCATCGCCGGCATCGTGCCGGGCATCGCGCTGGCGCTGATCTTCTCGGGCTACATCGCGCTGTGGGCGATCCGGCACCCCGAGCAGGTGCCCGCGCCGGATGCGAACGCGACATGGCGCGAGAAGCTGCGCATGTCGCGCGGGCTCATCCCGGTGGTGCTGCTGATCGCGGCCGTGCTGGGGTCCATCTACACGGGCATCGCGACGGCCACCGAGGCGGCGGCACTGGGTGTGGTCGGCGCGCTTCTGCTGTCGGGTTCGCAGGGGGCGCTGAGCTGGGCGAACTTTCGCGACGCGCTGCTGGGCGGCACGCGCCTTTACTGCATGATCGCGCTGATCCTGTCGGGTGCGGCATTCCTGACGCTGAGCATGGGCTACATCGGCCTGCCGCGCCATCTCGCCGAATGGATCGGCACGCTGGGCCTGAGCCGCTCGCAGCTGCTGGCAGCGCTGACCGTCTTCTACATCGTGCTCGGCTGCTTCCTGGACGGCATCTCTATGGTCGTGCTGACCATGGGAGTGATCATGCCCACCGTGCAGAAGGCCGGCATCGATCCGCTGTGGTTCGGCATCTATGTCGTGGTCGTGGTCGAGATGGCGCAAGTCACGCCGCCGCTGGGCTTCAACCTTTTCGTGCTGCAGGGCATGACGCAACGGGAGCTGAGCTACATCGCCCGGGCGACGCTGCCGTTCTTCGGATTGATGGTGCTGATGGTCGTCCTGCTCTACCTGGTGCCCGAGATGGCCACCTTCCTGCCTCGCCACATGCGCGGTTGAGGACGCCGCCGGCAGGCCGCGGATCGCGCGCTTGTCCTACAGCGGGTTCGCGGGCACATTCGTAACATTGGTCAGTTTCGAGGGCCGCCAGGATCCCCATCGCAATGACGCATTTCACTCATGAGCTCGTGGTGTGCGAAGAATGCGGCGAGGTGCACCGCTGGCGGCCGCTGGCCTCCGACGAGGTCGCACGTTGCGGGCGCTGCGCAGCCGTGGTGGGCCGCGGCCACCGCCTCGGCGCGAGCGCCCTCCTGGCACTGACGCTGGCAGCGGCCGTCGTGCTGTCGATCGCCGTGCTGACGCCTGTCGCCCAGATCCGTCTGCAAGGCAACTGGGTGTCGGCCACCTTGCCCGAGGCCGTGGGCATCACCTGGAACCAGGACGAACGCCTCGTGGCCGTGTGCGCCGCGTTCACGGCCATGGTGGCACCGGCCCTGCTGATCGGCCTGCGGCTTGTCGTGCTGTGGCCGCTTGCGCAACGGCATGCCATGCCCTACTTCGGCTGGGCCATGCGCACACTGCATGCCGTGTCGCGCTGGAGCATGGTCGAGGTCCTGATGGTGGCCGGCGCCATCGCCATCGTCCGCATTGCCAGCCTCGCCCATGCCGCGCCGGGCCCCGGCATGATCGCCTTTGGCGCACTGGCCCTTCTGCTGGCCGCGCTCGAATCCGGCGGCCTGAGGCACTTGTGGTGGGAGTGCTCGTGAAGGTCCCTCCGGCACTTCGCGCCGCGCGCGCTGCCCCTTCGGGAACGGCGCGACGCCGCAGGGGAGCGCCATGACGGCGGCCCTGTCGGCGCCTGTGCTCGGCTGCGAGTGTTGCGGACTCGTCTCGCGCGTGCCGCCTGCATTGCCAGCGCGCAGCGTGCAGATGCGCTGCGGGCGCTGCGGGCATCCGCTGCACCTGCGGCGACCGCTTTCGCTGCAGCGCACATGGGCCTACCTCGCGGCTGCCGCGCTGCTGTACGTGCCGGCGAACCTGCTGCCGATCATGACCAGCGCCTACATCTTCCGCAGCACGCACTTCACGATCGCCGGGGGCATCGCGGAACTGTGGCAGGCGCGCTCCTACGTGCTGGCGGTGATCGTGTTCATCGCGAGCATCGCCGTGCCCCTGCTGAAGATCGGCGCACTATCGTTGCTGGCCTGGACTTCGCGCCGCCCCAGCTCCTGGCGCCAGATCGAGCGCGCGCGGCTCTACCGCATCGTGGAGGCCGTGGGGCACTGGTCGATGCTCGATGTCTACGTCGTCGTGCTGCTGGCCGGCATCGTGCGCTTCGGCCGGCTGGCCAGCGTGCATCCCGAGCCGGGCCTGCTCGCCTTTGCCGCGGTGGTCGTGCTGACCATGCTGGCTGCGCGCAATTTCGATCCGCGTCTGATCTGGCGCGAGGACTCGGGAAATGACTGAGCCCATCCAGCCGACCCTGCCGCGCGACCCGGAAGCGCCGGGCGCTGCGCCGCCCGAGGTCGTGGTCACGAAGAAGAACGCAGCACGGCTGTCGCTCGTCTGGCTGGTGCCGCTGCTGGCCGTGCTCGTGGGTGCCGGCCTGCTCGTCAACGCCTTGCTGCAGGCGGGTCCGCGCATCGAGATCTCGTTTCGCACGGCCGAAGGCCTGGAGCCGGGCAAAACGGAGGTGCGCTACAAGGAAGTCGTCGTCGGCCGCGTCGAGTCGGTGACGCTCTCGCAGGACCACAAGCGCGTGATCGTGGGCGTGCAGCTCGAGCGCTCGGCCGCCAACCTCGCGGTGCAGGACACGCTGTTCTGGGTCGTGCGCCCGCACATCGGCACGGCGGGCATCAGCGGCCTGGGCACGCTGTTGTCGGGCGCGTACATCGGCGCCGATGCGGGCAGGTCGGACAACAAGCGCACGCGCTTCACCGGCCTGGAGCAGCCACCGTTCGTGCTGCGCGGCGAACCGGGCCGCAGCTTCGTGCTCCAGGCCCACGACCTGGGCTCGCTCGATGTCGGCTCGCCCGTGTACTACCGGCGCGCACGCGTCGGACGCGTCGTCGGCCACACGCTCGACCCTGTCCACGACAAGCTCACCGTCCAGGTCTTCATCGAGTCGCCCTACGAGCCGCTGGTCACCAAGGACGCCCGCTTCTGGAATGCGAGCGGCCTGAACCTCACCTTCAACGCCAGCGGCCTCACGCTGAATGCGCAGACCATTGCCTCCGTGATCGCAGGCGGCATCGCCTTCGAGCACCTGCCCGGCGCCGCGGGCGAACCGCCTGCAGCCGCTGGCAGCACCTTCTACCTGTTCGCCAACCGCAAGGCGGCGCTGGCCCCGCCCGACGGCGCGCCGCTGGACGTCCACATGGTGTTCGATCAGTCCGTGCGCGGCCTCGCCGCCGGGGCGCCGATCGACTTCCTGGGCATCGAGCTGGGCAGCGTGCAGTCCATCGATCCGCAATTCGATCCCAGGCGCAAGCGCTTTCGCATCGACGTGAAGGCGCGGCTGTTCCCGATGCGCCTGGGCAGCGCGCCGGCCGACATGCTCGGGCGCGAGGCGCAATTGCCCGACGCCGACCTGCGCTTCCTGAAGCTGCTCGTCGAGCATGGCGTGCGGGCGCAGCTGCGCACCGGCAACCTGCTGACCGGCACGCAATACGTGGCGCTCGAATTCATGCCCAAGGAACCGCATGCGACGCTGGACACGAGCAGCCCCGTGCCGCGGCTGCCCACCGTGCCGGGTACCCTGAGCGAACTGCAGCCCCAGTTGGCGGAGATCGTGGCCAAGATCAGCAAGGTCCCGTTCGACGACATCGGCCGCGATCTGCGCGGCACGCTCAAGCAGGCGCAGGAGGCCATCGCTCAGCTCACCCCGCAGGCGCGGCAAGCGCTGTCCGGCGTGGAACAGACCCTGGGCGCCGTGCAGAAATCGCTGGACCGGCTGGACCGCAACGTGCTCGACCAGGGTGCGCCCGTGCAGCACAACATCGAGCAGACCATGAGCGACCTGCAGCGGGCCGCGCGCTCGATGCAGGAGCTGGGCGACTACCTGCAGCGGCATCCCGAGGCGATCCTGCGCGGCAAGCGGCCCGACCCGACCCTGACGCCTGGGGAGACACGACGATGAACTTGCTGATGGGCCTGGCGCCCCGGCTGCGGATCGCCCTCGCGGCGGGCGCCTGCGCCACGCTCGCACTGGCCGCCGTGCCGGGCTGTTCGACCACGACGCCTCCTGAACGCTTTCACACCCTGCTCGCCGCCGAGACACCGACGGACGCGACGCCGTCCCGCCCGATCTACATCGACGTGGCGCCGGTCAGCGTGCCGGCGCAGGTGGACCATCCGCAGTGGATCGTTCGCCGGCCCGACGGCTCGCTGCTCGTGCTCGAGCAGGACCGCTGGGCAGCGCCGCTTCCGGATGAACTGCGCGAAGCCATCGTCGCGCGCCTGGGCAGCCGCTGGAGCGCGCTGGACGTGCGCCGCGTGGCGGCACCCGCAACGCGCGTGTGGCGCGTCCGCGTGGACATGCAACGCTTCGAATCCGTTCTCGGCCGCGCTGCACGCGAGGAGGCCACCTGGTCGATCTCGGGCGGCGACGGCACCGCGCCGCTGGTCTGCCGCAGCACCCTGGAGGCCGACGTGGCCGCGCCGGGCATCGACCCGCTGGCCGCGGCCCATCGCGCGCTCGTCCTGCGCCTGGCCGACGCGATCGGGCAGGCGTTGTCTGCGAGCGCTGCGGGTTCAGCGCCCGGCTGCGGTGCGCCGCCGGCCTGAAGGAAGGTTCTCGCCTAGTTGCCCGAGTTCGCGTTCGGGAAAAACAGCTGCTGCCCGTTCACCTTGTATTCGGCGATCGTCTCCTGCCCTTTGGACGAAACCAGCCAGTCCGCGAAGGCATGGGCCAGCTCGGTCTTCACCTGGGGATGCTTGGCCGGATTGACCACGATGACCCCGTACTGGTTGAACATGCGCTTGTCGCCGTCGACCAGCACGGCGAGATCGCCCGGGTTCTTGAAGCTCAGCCAGGTGCCGCGATCGCTGATCACGTAGGCGTCGCTCGACGACGCGATGTTCAGTGCCTGGCCCATGCCGCAGCCGCAGCTCTTGTAGCCGCCCATCTTCTCGCCGGGCGCGGCCACGCCGATGGCCTTCCAGTAGCGCATCTCCGCCGAGTAAGTGCCGCTCTTGTCCCCGCGCGAGACGAACGACGCCTTGCTGTCGAGCAGGCGCTTCATGGCCTGCTCGATGTCGTGCCCCTTCACGCCGACGGGGTCGCTCTTGGGTCCGAGCAGCACGAAGTCGTTGTACATGACCGGCGTGCGCTTGAGGCCATTGCCCTCGGCGACGAACTTCTCTTCCGCGGGCCGGTCGTGCACGAAGACCACGTCGGCATCACCACGACGGCCGATGTCCAGGGCCTGCCCGGTTCCGACGGCGACCACCTTCACCTTGATGCCGGTGTCCTGCGTGAAGTGCGGCAGCAGGAAGCCGAACAACCCGGACTGCTCGGTCGACGTGGTCGACGCCACGACAATGCTCTTCTCCTGCGCGCCCGCCTGCAGCGCCGACAGGCCCAGGACAAGCGCCCATGCGAGACGCAGCGACCTAACCATCAATCCCATGGCAGTTCTCCTTTCAGAAACAGGTTGGCCTCGGTCGGCAACGGTCCGCCGAAGAAATGCCCGGTGGACACATCGGCCAGAATCCGCCCTCGCTCGAGGTAGATGACGCGGTCGGCCAGCCGCTTGACCTGGCCGAGATTATGCGAACTCATCACCACTGTCATCCCTTGCTGGGCAAATTCCTCGATGAGCGATTCGACCTCGCGCTTGGCAGTGGGGTCCAGGCTGGCGGTAGGCTCGTCGAGCAGCAGCACATCGGGCTGCAGCGACCAGGCCCGAGCCAGCGCCAGGCGCTGTTGCTGACCTGCCGAGAGCACTCGGGCGATGCGGCCGGACTGCGCGGACAGTCCGACGCGCTCGAGGGCTCGCAGCGCGTGTTCACGGCGCCGTGCACGCGGCATGCCCTGCAGCATCAGGCCGATCTCGATGTTGGCCCGTACGGACAGCCGCAGCATGAAGGGCCGCTGGAAGACCATGGCGATGCGCGGAGGTGGCGCAGGCCTGTCCCGGCGGCCCGCGCTGAGCGGCACCAGCCCGTGCAGCGCGCGCAGCATCGTGCTCTTGCCCGAGCCGTTGGCACCCACGAGGGCCACGCGTTCGCCGCGCATCAGCGCGAAGTCGACGTCCTTGAGCGCCTCCTTCGCGCCGAAGCGCACGCCTGCATGGCGCAGGGCGAGCAGCGTGCCGGTCGATTCGATCATGCGCGCACGCCCGCCGCGCGCCCGTCGGCCAGGCGCCATTCGCGCAACACCCCGACGATCACGTTCAGCACGAGCACCACCGACAGCAGCACGAGGCCCAAGCCCAGCGCGAGAGGCAGGTCGCCCTTGCTGGTCTCGAGGGCGATCGCCGTGGTCATCACGCGGGTCGAGCCGTCGATGTTGCCGCCGACGATCATCACGGCGCCGACTTCGGACACCGCGCGGCCGAGCGCCACGAGCCCCAGCGTGACCAGCGCGAGACGTTCGTCCCACGCCACGATGAGCGCACTGGCGAACCGGCTGGCCCCCAGCGAACGCAGTTGCTCGCCGTGGTCGTGCAACGCGTCCTCGAGAATCTGGCGCGCCAGCGCGGCGACGATCGGCGTGACGAGGATCGACTGCGCGATGACCATCGCCGACGGCGTGAACAGCAGGCCCCACGACCCGAGCGGACCCGCACGCGAGAGCAGCAGGTACACGCTCAGGCCCACCACCACCGAAGGCAGCGCGAGCAGCGTATTGAGCACGACCACCAAGGCGGCCCGGCCAGGAAAGCGCCACACCGCCACCGCCGCGCCGATGGCCAGCCCGAACAGGGTTGCAGCGACGCAGGCCGATGCACTCACTGCAAACGACAGGCTGACGATGCGCCACAGGGCAGGATCGCCGCTGGCGATCATGTGTGCGGCGCGGGCCGCGCTCTCTGCGAATGGATTCATTCAGGCGATCAGGGCCTGTTGACCGAGACGCCCCATCGTACCCAGGCCAGACGCGCGCACGGCCGCGCGCGTGCCGGTGACGTTCACAGTGCGCAACTGCGAAATCCGGCGAAGCAGTCGTCGCGGTCGGCGCTTTCGAAGCGGCGGAACTTGGGGTGCCGCAAGCGCAGCCGGGTGGCCGGCGAGGCACCCCGCAGGACCTTGCTGCGGCCGAAGTGCGGCTGCGAATAGTCGTGCCACGGATCGGCTTGGAAATCCGGGAACGGCCGGAAGCTGCTGGCCGTCCATTCCCATGCGCCGCCCCAGGTGAACCCGCGTGCATAGGCCTGCGCGGCCGCCTCCCACTCGACCTCGGCGGGAAGGCGACGGCCGGACCAGCAGCACCAGGCCTCCGCCTCGTGACGGGTCACATGCAGCACCGGCTGCGACGGCGCCAGCCGCGTGACGCGGCCGAATCGCCGCTGCAATATGCCGTGGCGAACCTGGTCGACGTAGCGCGGCGCACGGCGCTGCTGCCGCCCCAGCCATGCCAGCCCGTCGGCAGACCACCACTGCGGCTCGTCGTAGCCGCCATCCTCGACGAATTCTGCGTACTGCGCCCAGCTCACCGGCTGGGCATCGATCTCGAATTCGGGCACCTCGACGTCATGGGCCCATTTCTCGTTGTCGAACACGAAGCCGCCGCGCATGCTGCCCAGCGGCCAGCGTGTGGCCGGGAACAGCAGCGGCGCGCGCGACGGCGCGGCCGGCACCTCGCGCAGCAAGCCTGCGCCAGCCGGCACGCCGATGCCCAGCGCTTGCGCCATCTCGGCGAAACTTTCTCCGCGCAGGTCTTCGTGGAACAGCGCAAGGCGGAAGAAGTACAGGGCATCGTCGCCCTCGCCGGCGCCGTCGAGCAGGTCCAGCGTGATGTCCATCGTGTCGGCCAGGTACTGCTTCGTACCCTGCAGGTCGGGCAGTTCGAGGCGCCAGCGAGCGGCATGCGGCGCCTGGGTCGGGTCGTACCATCGATCGGCTTCGGGGATCACGGAGGCCAGACGAGGCGCTGAGGCGTCGGCCTGCACCCCGCGCTGCCGATGCACGTTGCGCACGACCCATCGCTCCTGGAACCACCCCACATGGCCCAGCAGCCACAGCGGCGGATTGAGATCGGGCTGCAGCGGCACGGCAAAGCGGCGTGCGGCAAGCGCCTCTTCGAAGACGCCGATCCAGCGCAGCGTGTGGTTGCGCGCATCCATCAGCGCCAGCGACAGCAAATCCTTGCCGGCACGGCGCATCTGTGGCGATTGAACGTCCGGCGACTCGAGTTCGACCAATCCGCGCTCCAGGGAATCAGCGCCTCATTGTGGCATTGCACGAGGCCGCTTCGGCCCGCCCTGCGACAGACGGTCTCGCGCCGGGCCGGCCAGGAGCGCGTCGCCACCGATAATCGCGGCCATGCATTTGATGATTCCGTTCGCGTCGGCCCTGTCGGAGTCGGCCATTCACGCGCTTCGGGATCTCTCCCTGCCCCGGCTCGAGCGATACCTTGGCACCGCGTCTGAGGCCGCCACGCTGGGCACCGACGAGTACAGCCTGACGCCCCCGCACGAACGCGCACTGGCCGAGGCCTTCGGCTGGCACGCAGCGGACGGCTCGCTGCCCTGGGCCGCGCACGCCGCCGCGCTCGACGGCATCGAGACCGGCGACGCTGCCTGGGGCTTGCTGACGCCGGCACACTGGCACGTCGGGCGCGAGCAGGTGTCGCTGGCCGACCCGCGGGAGCTGCACCTGTCGCCGCAGGAATCGAGACAGTTCCTCGACGCGATCGGCGATCTCTTCGAGAGCGAGGGCTGGACACTCGCCTTCGGCGCGGCCGACCGCTGGTACGCCGCGCACGACAGCCTCGACGGACTGGCCTGCGCCTCGCTCGACCGTGTGATCGGCCGCAACGTGGATCTCTGGCTCGCCGGCCACCCGCAGGCACGGCTGGTGAGGCGGCTGCAGAACGAAGTCCAGATGCTGCTCTACACCCATCCGCTCAACGACGCGCGCGAAGCGCGCGGCGAGCTGCCCGTGAATTCGTTCTGGCTGAGTGGTTGCGGACGTGCGCAGCCGATGCCCGCGAGCGCCGAAGTCCGCATTGCCGACGACCTGCGAGAGCCCGCGCTCGCGGGCGATTGGGCCGCGTGGGCGGAGGCCTGGCACCGGGTCGATGAGGGACCCGTGGCCGACCTGCTCCGCGCCGCGCCCGCCGAAGCGGCCACGCTCACCCTGTCCGGCGAGCGGCATGCGCGGCGCTTCCAGCCGGTCGCGCGATCGGCCTGGCAGCGCCTCACGCGGGCGTGGCGCGGCGGCGAACCCCATGCCATTCTGGAGTCCTTGTGAACTCACCGACCATCAAGCTGCGCGACGTGCCGCCGCGCGTGTCCTGGGCCCTCGAGCAGGCCGGCGTCCACCCGCTTCTTGCGCGGCTGTTCGCAGCACGCGGCGTGCTCTCCTTCGACGAGCTCGATGACGCCCTGCCGCGCCTGCTGCCCCCCGCGGGCCTGCGCGGCGCCAGCGCCGCGGCCGCCCTGCTGGCCGACACCCTTGCAGCCGGAAGGCGCATCTGCGTCGTCGCCGACTACGACTGCGATGGCGCCACGGCCTGCGCGGTCGCGCTGCGCGGACTGGCCTTGCTGGGCGCGCCGGCCGAGACGCTGTGCTATGTCGTGCCTGACCGTGCGGTGCACGGGTACGGACTCACACCGGCCATCGTCGACCTGGCCCTGCGGCACGAGCCGCACCTGCTTCTGACCGTCGACAACGGCATCGCGAGCCACGCCGGCGTCGCGCACGCGCGCGCCCGCGGCCTGGCCGTCCTGGTCACCGATCACCATCTTCCCGCGCTCGTCGACGGGCAGGTCACGCTGCCCGACGCGCAGGTGGTGGTGAATCCGAACCAGCCGGACTGCGACTTCGAAAGCAAGCACCTGGCCGGCGTGGGCGTGATGTTCTACGTGCTGCTCGCCCTGCGCAGCGAACTGCGCTCGCGCGGGCGGTTCACGGCCGAGACGCAGCCCCGGCTGGATGCCTTGCTCGACCTCGTCGCGCTCGGCACGGTGGCCGATGTCGTGCGCCTGGACGCGAACAACCGGCGCCTGGTGGCCCAGGGCCTCCGGCGAATTCGAAGCGGCCGCATGCAGCCCGGCGTGGCCGCCCTGTTCGCCGCGGCCGGCCGGGACGCGAGCCGCGCCAGCGCCTTCGACTTCGGCTTCGCGCTGGGCCCGCGCATCAATGCGGCCGGCCGCCTCGCCGACATGACGCTGGGCATCGAATGCCTGATCAGCGACGACCCGTCGCGGGCGGCCGAGCTCGCGCGCACGCTCGACGGCATCAACCGCGAACGACGCGAGGTCGAGGCCGGCATGCGCGAACAGGCCGAAAGCCTGCTCGATACGCTCATGCCCGAGGGCGAACCGCCGCCTGCCCTGGCCATCTTCGACCCCGACTTCCATGAGGGCGTGGTTGGCATCGTCGCATCGCGGCTGAAAGACCGCGTGCACCGGCCCACCTTCGTCTTCGCGCTCGGGCAGGACGGCCTGCTCAAGGGCTCGGGCCGCTCGATCCCGGGCTTTCACCTGCGCGATGCGCTCGACCTGGTCAGCAAGCGCCACCCCGAGGTGCTCGTGAAGTTCGGCGGCCACGCCATGGCCGCGGGCTGCACGCTGGCGGAGGAGCACTTCGACACCTTCGATGCGGCCTTCCAGCGCGTGGCTGCCGAATGGCTCGACCTGTCCGCGCTCACGCGAACGCTGCTGTGCGACGGTCCGCTGCCGCTCGAGTATTTCAACGTCCAGACCGTTCAGTCGCTCGACGAACAGGTCTGGGGCCAGGCTTTCGAGCCGCCGGTGTTCAGCGACATGGTCGAGGTGGTCTCGCAGCGCCTTGTCGGCGAACGGCACCTGAAGCTGACAGTGAAGCATCAGGGCACCATGCGCGACGCCATCTGGTTCGGCCGCAGCGAGCCTCTCCCTGCACGGGTGACCTTGGCCTTTCGCCTCAGCCTGGACGAATACAACGGGCGCCAGCGTGTGCAGATGGTGGTGGAAGCCGCGCTGTAGGTGTGGCAATCCGCAGCCATCGAGTGCGGGATCGCCGGAACTCCCGCCGCTTCCTACAATGGGCCGGTGACCCGTCCCAGCCACTGGATCAACGCCGACCTGCACTGCCACTCCAGCGTGTCCGACGGCACCCTCGAACCCGAAGCCCTCGCCGCGCGCGCCCTTGCCAACGGCGTCGAGCTGTGGGCGCTGACAGACCACGACGAGACCGGCGGCCAGCATCGCGCGATCGCCGCGTCGCGCGCCATCGGGCTGCCCTACCTCACCGGCACGGAGATCTCCGTCACGTTCGCCGGCACGACGGTGCACATCGTCGGCCTGGGGTTCGACCCTGACGACTCCGCACTCGCGGCCGGCCTGGCCGCCACGCGCGGCGGACGGCGCGAGCGCGCGCAGGAGATGTCGGCTCAACTCGCGCGGGTGGGCATCAAGGACGCATACGAGGGTGCGCTGAAGTACGTCGGCAACCCCGAGCTGATCTCGCGCACGCACTTCGCGCGTTTTCTCGTCGAGACCGGGGTGTGTACCGATACGCACGAGGTGTTTCGCCGGTACCTGACCGACGGCAAGCCCGGCCATGTGCCTCACCGCTGGGCCGCGCTCGGCGAGGCGCTCGCCTGGATTCGCGGCGCCGGGGGCGCGGCGGTCATCGCGCATCCGGGCCGCTACAAGCTGACCGCCAACGAGGAATTCGCGCTGTTCAGCGAGTTCAAGGCGCATGGCGGCGAGGCGGTGGAGGTCGTGACCGGAAGCCACGGCAGCGCCGACTATCGTCAAGTACGCCGACATGGCCCTCGAGTTCGGCCTGTACGCATCGCGCGGCGCCGACTTCCACAGCCCCGAGGAAAGTCGCACCGACCTCGGTTCGCTGCCCCCGCTGCCGAGCCGGGTCGTCCCGATCTGGGAGCGGCTGCGCGAGCGCGTGCGGCAGCCCGGCTGATCGGCGCACGGCCGGCCCATGCGAGCATCCTCCCGCGCCGGGCTGGGCATTGCCCTGGTCGTCCTGATGGCCGTGTGCTTTTCCGGCATGGACACCACGGTCAAGTACACCGGCCGCTTCCTGCCGGTGCTGCTCATGTTGTGGGTGCGCTATGCCTTCCAGGCGCTGGTCATGGCCGCATGGCTCGCGCGCGAGCGGCAGGCCGGCTTTCGCTCGGCGCATCCGCGCTTCCAGGCCGTGCGCGGCCTGCTCCTCCTGGTCACCAGCGCCATGAGCTTCTTAGGCGTGCAGCACATGCCGGTGGCCGAGTTCACCTCGATCGTGATGCTCACGCCGGTGATCGTCACGCTGCTCGCAGCATGGCTGCTGCGCGAGCGCGTGTCCCGGCTGCGCTGGACGCTGGTGAGCGGCGGGCTGATCGGGGCGCTGGTGGTCATCCGGCCGGGCAGCGGGCTGTTCGGCTGGGCGGTGCTGTATCCGTTGGCAGGCACGTTGTGCTATGCGAGCTTCCAGGTCCTCACGAGCAAGCTGTCGTCGCTGGAAAGTCCCTACACGACCCACTTCTACACGGGGCTCGTGGGCGCGCTCGCGCTCACGCCGGTGCTGCTGGCCAGCGGCATCGATGTCGTGGGTGCGCTGCAGGATGCCGCGGGGCGCGTGCTGGGACTGATGTTCCTCGTGGGGCTGCTCGGCACCGTGGGCCACCTGCTGCTCATCCTCGCGCTCGGCCTCGCGCCCACGGCCACTCTGATGCCCTTCATCTACGTGCAGATCCTTGGCGCCGCAGTATTCGGCTGGTTGGTGTTCCGCCATGTCCCCGACGGCTGGGCCTGGGTCGGCATGGGCATCATCGCCGTGTGCGGTGCCGCCAGCGCCTGGCTGAACATGCGCGAGGCGGCGATGCGCCGCCCGGTCTCGCCGCTGGTCGCGGATACCGCGCACGAATAGGGCTGCCACCGAGCGAGAGAAGGCGGGCCGGCGGTGCGATCCTGGCGAGTGGGCGCCGTGTGCATGCGACCGTTGCGCGGGGGCACAATGCCCGCCCATGTCGCAATACTTCGAAGTCCATCCGGACAATCCGCAGCCGCGCCTGCTCAAGCAGGCCGCGCAGATCCTGCACGCCGGCGGGATCGCTGCCGTGCCGACCGACTCCAGCTATGCGCTCGTGTGCCACCTCGACGACAAGGCGGCCGCGGAGAACCTGCGGCGCATCCGCGGCGTCGACGACAAGCACCATCTCACTCTGCTTTGCCGCGACCTGTCGGAGGTTGCGAGCTACGCGCGCGTGGACAACCGCCAATACCGGATGCTGAAGTCCGCCACGCCCGGCCCGTTCACGTTCATCCTCGAGGCGACCAAGGAGGTGCCCCGCCGCGTCTCGCACCCGTCGCGGCGCACGATCGGTCTGCGCGTGCCGGACCATCGCGTCACCCAGCAACTGCTGGCAGAACTGGGGCAGCCCCTGCTCGCGACCACCCTGATCCCTCCGGGCGAGACGGAGCCGATGAACGACCCGCAGGCGATCCGTGAGCGCTTCCAGAAGCTGGTCCACGCCGTGGTCGACGCCGGCGCATGCCCGATGCAACCCACCACCGTGGTCGATCTCACCGGCGACGAACCGGTCCTGGTGCGCCGGGGACGAGGCGACCCGGCGCGCCTGGGCGTCGACGTGGGCGAATGATCAGCCGCGCCGCAGGGCCTGGACGATCCGCTCGGCGCTGAACCCGACCTGTGCGCGGCCACGCACCAGCACCATCGGCGTCCCCGGCGCCTGCAATTTCCGGTACGCCGCGGCACAGGCCGCGTCCGTCTCGATGAAGCATTCGCCGAAGGGGACCTTGTGCGTCGTCAGCCAGTCACGCGCCTGCGCGCAATAGGCGCAGGTCGTGGACGACAGAAGCTGGATGTCGCCGGGTTGCGAGATGGTGGCGAGTTCACGCCCGACCCGCTCGCTGCTGAAGCTCTCGAGGATCTGCATGCCCGTCCATGCCGCGGCGGCGGCGAGAGCGAGCGGGGCGATGCGGCGCAAGAGCATGTTCATGGCGATGGGCGTTCACAGGCCGTGTGCGTTGGCGCGGCATCGCGTCGAGGCGCGCTGCCGCATGAACTTCTATGCACCGCTGGCCACCGCCGCGGTGACGACGATCTCGAGCTTCCAGTGCGGATTCGCGAGCCGGGCCTGCACCGTGGCGCGCGGGGGCGCGTCGCCAGGCGGGATCCAGTCGTCCCACACCTCGTTCATCACATCGTACTCCGACAGGTCGGCCAGGAAGATCTGCGCCATGACGATGTGCGCCTTGTCGGTCCCCGCCTCCACCAGCAGCTGCTCGATGCGGTCGAGCACCTGTTGCGTCTGGCCGCGGATGTCCTGGCTCGGGTCGTCGGGCACCTGGCCGGCGAGAAACACGAGGCCGCCGAACAAGGCCATCTCCGACAGCCGGTCGCCCACGTGAAATCGGCGCAGGCCTTGCGTCATCGCTTGGCTCCGTGGCGATGCCGGCCTGCGTGCCGGTGCGCATGACGGGAAGGCGGGCCGTGCCCGTGGCCGGACGATGCACCCGTCGCAGCCAGGGCGGCCTTCTGTCCGATCTTGCTTTCCGTACCGGCCATCAACTTCTGGATGTTCGCCGTGTGGCGCCAGATGAGCAGCAGCCCCATGAGCGTGACCGCGCCCGCGATGGGACCGGCGTCCCAGATGAGCAACTGGTAGAACGGCGCGAACACGGCCGCCACGATCGAGGCCAGCGACGAATAGCGGAAGAAGTACGCGATGATGACCCAGGTGGCGAGCGTCGCCAGTCCGAGCGCCCAATGGATGCCGAACAGCACGCCCGCCGCCGTCGCCACGCCCTTGCCGCCCTTGAAGCGGAAGAACACCGGCCAGAGGTGCCCGACGAACGCCGCCACGGCGACGAGGGCGACCGTGCCTTCGCCGAAACCGAAGGGCCGGCCGAACTGGTTCACGGCAAAGACCGGCACGAAGCCCTTGAGCGCGTCGAGCAGCAGCGTCAGGGCGGCGGCCTTCTTGTTGCCCGTTCGCAGCACATTGGTGGCGCCGGGATTGCCAGAGCCGTAACTGCGCGGATCGCTCAGGCCCATGAGCCGGCTCACGATGACCGCGAACGACAGCGACCCGATCAGATAGGCGGCGAGCGTGGCCGCGGCGGCGTATGCAATGTCCATCGATGAGGCGCTCGAATCCGTGCGTTCAATTCGTTCACGGCATTGTGCACCGATGCGCGCAGCCACCGGCCTCCGCGGCTGCTCGCTAACCCGCATCGCGCGCAAGGGCCGGGCGCGGGACACTGTGGGCAGGGGACCGCGCGGCTCGCGCCGCATCGATTCGGGCATGGCAAGTCTGGTGCTGAAATCTCGTCGCCCCCGGCGATGGGCCGGGGTGGCTTTTCTCGCCCTGGTGCTGCTGGCGTTCTTCGCGCGGCGAATGGACGCAGGAGCCGGGCGAGCCGACGTTGCGCAGGGCACGCGGCGCACGACGCTGTCGTTGTCCACGGAACGGACGAGCACGATGCACGCGAGCGAGGTCTTCTCGCAAGAGCCGCTGCTGCCGCTGCCGCGATGGCCAGACTCCCAGACAGACGCCCAGACAGGCGTCCAGACAGGCGTCCAGGCGGACGCTCAGAGCGCGCAGTCCACGGCCTCGGCACCGAGCAATGCGGTGAGCACGTCGGGCGACAGCTCGACGAGGTAGCCGCGGCGTCCGCCATTGATGCAGATCGACGGCAGCTCGAGCACGCTGCGCTGCACGTAGACCGGCATCGTCTTGCGCGTGGCGAAAGGAGAAGTTCCGCCGACCTGGTAGCCACTGTGCCGATGCGCGACCTCGGGCGCGCACGGCTCGACCGACTTCGCGCCGACCTGCCGCGCCAGGTTTTTCGTGCTGACCTGGCGGTCGCCGTGCATGAGCACGATCAGCGGCTGCGCGCGCTCGTCCTGCATCACCAGCGTCTTGACGATGCGATGCTCAGGCACGCCGAGTTGCCTGGCGGACTCCGCGGTGCCGCCATGCTCGACGTAGTCGTACACGTGCTCGACGAACGCGACGCCGTGGCGGCGCAGGTACTGCGTGGCCGGGGTTTCGCTCACTCGGGATGTCTTCTTGGCCATTCTTCGGAAAGACAGGATTCGCAACGTGATGACACGGGCAAGGCGCGCAGGCGTCGGCGGAGCCTGCTACGAGCGGTCGTCGCCGCCGCGCTCGGCGGCTCGTTCCTGCGCGCGCTCCTCCTCGCGCATGCGCAGCAAGCGTCGTTGCACCTTGCCGGTGGTCGTCATCGGAAGCGCATCGACGAATTCGATCTCCTTGGGGTACTCGTAGGGCGCGAGCTTGCCCTTCACATGACGCTGCAAGGTGTCGACCAGCGCGGCGCTGGGGACAAAGCCCGGTGCCAGCACGACGTACGCCTTGACCAGCGCACCCCGATCGGAGTCGGGCTTGGGCACGACGGCCGCGTTGGCCACCGCGTCGTGCTTCACCAGGCAGTTCTCGATCTCGCTCGGGCCGATGCGATAGCCGGCCACCTTGAACACGTCGTCGCTGCGCCCCTGGTACCAGAGATAACCGTCCTCGTCCATGACCGCGGTGTCGCCGGTGCGGCACCAGGAGTCGTCGGGGTCGCCGGTGAACTTGCGGCGGGTGGCGTCCTCGTTGCGCCAGTAGCCGAGGAAGAACACCGGGTCGCGCTCGCCGTGGATGTCACGCCGGTGGACCGCCACGTCGCCCGGCGTCCCGCGCGGGCATTCGCGGCCATCGTCGTCGATGACGGCCACGCGGTGGCCCGGATAGGGCCTTCCCATGCTGCCCGGGCGGGCAGGCCATTTCTCGCAGGAGTTGCCGACCACGTAGTTGATCTCGGTCTGGCCGAACATCTCGTTGACCGTCACGCCGAGGCTGGCCGCGCACCATGCAAACACGGCGTCGCCCACGGCCTCGCCGGCGCTCATGATGGCCCGCAGCCTCAGGCGGTAGCGCGAATGCGGGTCGGGCACTGCCTTCATCATCGCCTTGAGCGCGGTGGGAAAAAGGAAGGTGTGCGTGACGCGGTGCCGCGACAGAAGCTGGAAGGCCCGCTCCGGCGAGAACCGGCCATGGAACGCGATGATCGGCCGCCCGAAGTACAGCGTGGGCAGCAGCGCGTCCATCAGCCCGCCCGTCCAGGCCCAGTCTGCCGGCGACCAGAACACGGCGTCGTCTTGCGGAAACCAGTTCTGGCTGCACACGAAGCCGCTGAGATTGCCGATCAGCGCCCGGTGTGGAATGAGCGCCCCCTTGGGCGGCCCGGTCGTGCCGCTGGTGTAGATGAGCACTGCCGGATCGTCGCAGGCCGTGTCCTCGGGCGTGAAGTCGTCGCTGCCTTCGGCCATGGCGGTGCTCCAGTCGCCATCTCCGCTCCCTTCGGCGTCGCCCACGGCGAGCACGAGGCGCAGACGAGGGCATGCCGGGCGCGCGGCCAGGATGTTCTCGATGCCCGTCTCGTCGACGATGGCCACTTCGGCCTCGCTGTCGTTGATGCGGAATTCAAGCGCCTGCGGGCCGAACAGCATCGACAAGGGCATCGCCACGGCACCGAGCTGGTACACGGCCATGTGGGCGACGGCCGTCTCGATCCGCTGGGGCATCACGATCGCGACGCGGTCTCCTCGGCCCACGCCGCGGCGACGCAGTGCGCCGGCCATGCGATTGGCACGGCGCTGCAACTCGCCGTAGCGAATGTCCGCCCGTGCCCCGCTCTCATGTTCGTACCGCACGGCCAGTGCCTGCGGTGTGTCGCGGGCCCAGCGGCCGCAACATTCCCAGGCGATGTTGAACCGATGCGGTACCGCCCAGCGGAAGCTGCCGTGAAGTTGGGCGTAGCGATCAGGGGAGATGCCGTTCATGGGCGCCGTCGACGGGAGGATTTCACAGCTTACGACGCCGCCGCGCCGGCTTCACCCGGTCCGGATCGACGCGTGTGCGCGCCGCGGACGACGCTCGACTCAAGTTCCTGTGGTTGCCGCCGAAATCATCGAGGTCGTCGAACCGCGCCCGCAGCGCGGCCATACATCCACTTCGCCGAAGGTGCCGTGAAATGCAGCAGTTTTGCCCGCTTTCCACCGTCAGGCAGCGAATCTCGCTGGGCGCGCCGCTGCCCTTCAACGTGCGCTCCGCCGATCACACGCTGCTGCTGGCCGGCGGCCAGGTCATCGAGACCGAGGAACAGCTCGCCGCGCTTTTCGCGCGCGGCGCGCTCGTGGACACCGACGAACTCAGGCGTCCTGTCGCGCAGGTGCAAGAGGCGCCGATCGAGGAACTGCCCAGTCTCTGGAAGCTGTCGCTGGATCGGATCGGCACGGTGCTGAAGGCCAGCGTGCAGCGCGACTTCGCCAACGCGCTGGACGAGGCGGCCCGACCGGTGCTCGCGCTCATCGACCGCGAGCCCGACCTGGCGATCTTCCAGATCGTCCGGCAGGCGCTGCCCAGCCATGCACAGTACGGCGTGATCCACTCGATGCATGCCGCCATCGCGAGCCAGCTCGCGGCCGCGCGCCTGGGATGGGACCGCACCAGCATGCAGCGGTTGTTCAAGGCGGCCTTGACCATGAACCTGGCCATGCTGGAACTGCAGGGTCGCCTGGCCACCCAGGTGACGCCGCTCACGCCCGCGCAGCGCGAGGCCGTGCGAACGCATCCGATGCGCAGCGTCCAGATGCTGCAGGAAGCAGGCGTCACCGACGAAGACTGGCTCGAGGCGGTGCAGAACCATCACGAAGCGCCGGGCGGCGGCGGCTATCCGCGCGGCCTCGGCGAGGTCAGCGAAATTGCCCAGCTGCTACGACGTGCAGACATCTACACGGCCAAGCTGAGCCCGCGCGCCACGCGCGGCGCGATGCCCGCGAACGCCGCCGCACGCGCGATGTTTGTCTCCGATGCAGGCCATCCGATGACGGCCGCGCTCGTGAAGGAGTTCGGCGTCTATCCGCCCGGCTGCTATGTGCGGCTGAACAGCGGCGAGACCGGTGTCGTCATCAAGCGCGGCGAGACCGCGAACACGCCCATCGTCGCTTCGCTCACCGACCGGCGTGGCGACCCGATGCTCCAGCCGCTGCGGCGCAACACGGCGGCGCCCGACCATGCGATCGTGGGCATCGTGGACGAGCGCAGCCTGCGCGTGCGCGTGTGCTCCGAGCAGTTGCTCAGCCTCGGCTGACGGCGCTGCCCATGTCCTTCAGCGCGTCTCCTGCGACGCGGCAGATTCGCCAGTCGGGCATCACCGTCGCACCGAGCTTCTCGTAGAACCGGATCGCGTCCTGGTTCCAGTCGAGCACGCTCCACTCGAAGCGGCCGCAGCCGCGCTCGACGGCCAATCGCGCAAGGCGCAGCAGCATGGCGCGGCCAATGCCCACGCCACGGTGTCCCGGCCGGACGAAGAGATCCTCGAGATAGAGGCCGGGCTGGGCAAGGAAGGTGGAGAAATTGCGGAAGAAAAGTGCAAATGCCACCACCGTCGACTCGCCTTCTGCGACGGACGACGAAGGCACCTCCGCCACCAGCGCTTCGGCCGCCGGACGCTCGCCGAACAGGTGTGGCCTCAGCTTCTCTGGCGTAACCTGGAGCAGGTGCGTGAGATTCTCGAACTCGGCCAGCTCGCGGATGAGCTGCACGATGCTGCCGACGTCGCGCAATTCCGCCGCGCGCAGCGTGAAGGGTGGGATGGCACTCATGGGTCGGCCATTGTGCGCAACTTCGCGGGCTTGTGCGCAGGATCGTTTGCAGGCGCCCCCGTACACGGCTCGTTGCGCGCCCGCCGGGTGAATAGTTGGCGCCAGAATTCGACATTTGCCTGCGAAGTCGGTGCAATGCCCGGTACGCACGGGCTTGCCCTGCGGGTATGCTGCCTCACTTCGAATCGTGTTGGCATCCTCATGGCATTCGTCTATCGCAAGACAGACAAGGGCAGCGCAGAAATCGAGACCCGAGCGAACCGCCTCGCACCGCGCCTGCGCTCGGCCCTGATCCTTGTCGACGGACGGCGCAGCGACGGTGACCTGCGCAAGCTCATCGCGGTCGAACCCGATGCGGCGATCGCAACGTTGCTCAATGACGGGTACATCGAGGTCATCGCCACCACGGCGGCCCGGCCCCCCGCGCGCCGCCGCCGGCGCAGCCGGTCGCGACCGCGCCGGCCCCGCTGGCAGGGCCTTCGGGCTGGGAGAATCGGCGCCGCCAGGCGGTGCGATACCTCAACGACTCGCTCGGCCCAGCCGCCGAATCGCTGATCCTGAAGATCGAGAAATCACGCAGCTGGGACGAATTGCGTCCCCATCTGGAAATGGGTGAGCATTTCGTGCGCGCGGCCCACGGTGCCGAGCGGGCCCAGGAATTCGCCGCCCGGTTCATCGAGCCGGGCGCCGCCTGAGCGGCGCACCGCGCTGTCCCGTGCTCGACAACGCGAGTGCGGCGTCGCGCCTATATTGCGCGACATGACACCGCCCGAGTACCGCGAAAGACACCCGTCGCGCAGCCTGAGCCTGCATGTGCGCGGGCTTCGGATGCATGTCCTGCAATGGGGCGACGACGCCCTCGCCTCGGTGCAGCGCCCTCCGCTGCTCATGCTGCACGGCTGGATGGACGTGGCGGCATCGTTCCAGTTCGTCGTGGATGCCCTGGCCGGCGAGCGCCTCGTGTACGCGCTGGACTGGCGTGGCTTCGGCGGCAGCGAAGATTCGGGTGCCGACAGCTACTGGTTCCCGGACTACCTCGGTGACCTCGACGGCGTGCTGGACGCGCTCGTGCCAGAAGGTGCGGTCGACCTGCTCGGCCACAGCATGGGCGGCAATGTCGCGATGATCTATGCCGGCGTGCGGCCGGCGCGTATTCGTCGACTGGTCAACCTCGAGGGATTCGGGCTGCCCGAAACCCGCCCGGAACAGGCGCCCGGGCGCTACGCGAAGTGGCTCGACGAACTCAAGGCACCCTGCGAGCTGCGCCGCTACGACGGCGTCGAAGCGGTGGCGCAGCGCCTTCGCAAGACCAATCCGCTGCTGAGCGAAGTCCGTGCCGCATGGCTGGCCACGCGATGGTCGCAACCCGATGCAGACGGCCGGTGGCGAATCCTCGGTGACGCAGCGCACAGGCGCATCAATCCGGTCCTCTACCAGAAGGCCGAAGTGCTCGAATGCTGGAAGCGGATCACCGCCCCTGTTCTCTGGGTCGAAGGAGATCGCACCGACATGAGCCGGATGTGGGGCAGCCGGTACCTGCGAGAGGATTTCGATGCCCGCCTGGCCGTCGTGCCGCGGGTGGAACGCCATGTGCTCTCTCCTGCTGGACACATGCTGCACCACGACCAGCCCGAAGCGCTTGCCCGGCATCTGGATCGGTTCCTCGGCTGACGCCGTTGCGCCGCGGCAAGTCCGCGCGTGAGAAGATGGACACCGGTCGCCTGGTCGCCCGCAGCGGCCATGAGGGGTGCGCAATGAAGGCTGTCCACACGATCCGCAGGCTGGGGTTTCGCCGGTGGTACGAACGCGAACTGCTGCAAAGCCACCTGCATCTCGTGCTGCTGCTCCTGTCCACGCTGGCTCTGGTGGGCGCCGCCGAGGCGCTGGCCGACCGAGGCTCCTCGACATCCCAGCTGGCGATGGTGCTGTGTGCGGTCGTGAGCGGCGCGGTGGGGCTGTGGTCGCTGCGCCGGTACCTGTTCCTGCTCCAGCACGCGGAATACGTGGCAGACCAGGCCGTCTGCGGATCTTGCCGTACCTACGCCCGCTGGGACATCACCCACGAGGTGAGTTCGGGCGCCACGATCTCGGTGTGCTGCCGGCATTGCGGCAATCGCTGGCACATCGGGCTCTAGATCTGGAAAGGCGCGGCGGAGCCCGGGAGCGCCCGCACCGGCCGCTCAACGGCGGTAGTCGAGGGCGACGCGCTGCTGCAGGCGGCGTGCCACCCGCAGGGCCTCCCTGAGCATGCGGCGGTCCAGGTCGTTCAGCGCCCCCACGTCGAGCAGGTTCGGACGGTCCGGGCCTGCGGCACAGGCAACCTGTGCGCGCAGCCGAAACGTCTGCACGGCGTCGAACGCGCCGGTCCACGCGGCTGCTTCTGCGGGCGGAACCTTGAGCGCCACGGCGGCCGCTTCCAGGCGCTGTCGCGTGCCCGTGTGAACGACCCCGCAGGCAAGGGCGTACAGCCTCGCGGCATCGACGAACACCATCGAGCCGTGCAGCTTGAGGTCGAGCATGCGGCGGCCCTCGATGCGCTGCGTCCTCAGGCCGTCGAGCCAGTTGAGCGGAACGCTGTTTCGCAAGGCGTTTTCCGCGAGCTGCTTGAGGAAGCGGGGGAGCGCCTTGGCCGTGCGCGAAAGATCCTCGCGCATCGTCCCGGCCAGGTCGATGCGGCCGGCAAGTGCACGGAAGTCGAAGTAGATCGACGCCTTGAGCAAGTCCTCCGGCGTACCCTGCTCCATCCACTGGTGAAAGCGGCCGCGCCATTCGTCGGCCGTCAGGCAGCATGCGGGGTCGCCGGCCATCACACCGCCCTTGCACAGCGGATAGCCGCAGGCGTCCAGCGCCTGGTTGACGCGGCGCCCGAATTCGAGCCAGCGCGGCCGGTCGCGCCCCGGATCGTCGCTGGAAAACACGAGGCCGTTGTCCTGATCGGTCGCGATCGTCTGTTCCGAGCGCCCTTCCGATCCGAAGGCGAGCCAGCAGGCGCGCTCCATGTCCACGCCCTGCTCTGCAGCGACGATGGCCACCACGCGCACGCACAGCAGATCGTTCAGGTGACTCACGAGCTGCGTGAGCTGGCGTGCGCCGACGCCGCGCCCGAGCAGGTCGCGCGCAAGGCGGCGGATGTCGTCCGCGCAGGCCGCGAGCGTCGACACGTCGCCAGCGTGGCGGATCGCGGCACCGATCTGCCTCACCGACAGACGTTGCAGCAGGAACACGTCTCTTTGCGAGACGAGGCCGACGACACGGCCTTCCTGCGTGACCGGCACGTGCCGGATTCCGTGGCGCGACATGAGCTGCCCGGCATCGCTGAGCGTGTGGAGCACGCTCAGAGCATGCACCGGGCTGCTCATCACCTTCTCGATCGGCGTGGCGAGCGGCCGCTGGGGCAGCGTGACACGGTCGATGAGGTCGTGCCGCGTGAGAATCCCACAGGCTTCGCCGCCGGCGCCAAGCACCAGCACCGAACCCACGCCGCGCTCGTGCATCAGCGCGAGCGCCTGCGCAAGCGGCGTGTCCGGGGACACGGCAACCAGCGATTTGCGCGGCAGTTCGCCCAGCGCCGTCTCCAGCGCCTGCTCGTCCAGGCTGCGCAAGGCATCCGAATCGGGCATGACGCCGCTCAGTATTGCAGCCTCGCGTACGGCGTCTTGCTCGACGCCTCGCGCGCCTGCCGCAAGGTCACGATGCCGCGCCGCGCAAGCAGCGGGATCAGGCGCAGGAACACTTCCCCGGTGACCAGCGCGTCGCCCAGTGCGGTGTGGCGACCCACGACCGGCACGCCCAGGCGCGCGGCGATGCGTTCGAGGCTCAGCTCGGTCTCCGGATGATCGGGATGCGCCAGCGCGGCGAGCATCAGCGTGTCGAGCACGGGCTGCGTGAAGGCCACGCCGGTGCGCGGCCGAGCAAGCTCCAGGAATCGCATGTCGAAGGCTGCGTTGTGCGCCACGAGCACCGTGTCCTCCGCGAATCGGTGAAAGGCCGGCAGCACATCCTCGGCGGGCGCTTCGGCGGCCAGCATGTCGTTGGAAATGCCATGGATCGCCTGCGACTCGCTGCGCACCAGCACACGCGGGCGGATGCGCCGGTCGAAGCACTCCTGTCTCAGCAGGCGGCCATTGACGATGCGCACCGCGCCAATCGAGATGATCTCGTCGCCGCCCGACGGCGACAGCCCGGTCGTTTCGGTATCGAACACCGTGACGCCGAGCTGCGTGAGCGGCTGCTCGTCCCATGCCGGCGTCTGGCCTTGCTGATGGAAGAGATCGAAGTCGTAGTACACCGGCCGGCTGCCCGTGAGCGGCGCCGGCGGTGCGCCGCCCGTCGAGGTCGTCGCCGGCGCCTCCTCGACCGCGGCATCCAATGGTGCGGGCACCTGCATGCCGGCGTCCGCGGCGGCCTCCTCGAGCCGATTGAACAGCTGTTCCACTTCTTCGTCGATCGACGCGCCCACGCCGGCCGCCCACGGCGTGCCGACATCCGGCTGGTTCAGTGTCTGCGCGGCGCTGCGAATCTTCGCCAGCGACGATCGCGCTGCCTCGAAGCGTTCGCCCAGCCGCGCGGCCCGTGCCCGCTGGACCTCGTGCGAATGGGTCACGTCCTCGATGAGCAGGACCAGGCCGGCCACGCCGATCTCCGCCTGGCGCACCGGCGCGAGTTGCACCCGCAAGCGCCGCGCGCCGCAGTCGGCCACGATGCTGGCCAGCGGATGGGCGACGCCTTGCGCGAGCTGGCTTTCGACGGCCGCCAGGGCTTGCTCGAGTCGGGCGCGCTCGAGCAGCCCGAACACCGAGCGGCCCAGGCCCACCGGGACGCCTGCGCTGCTGGCCGCCGGCTCCAGCAGCCGCACCGCACGCTCGTTGTAGAGCAGGATGCGCCCGTCGCGGTTGCACACGAGCACGCCCTGCGCCAGTTCGGACATCAGCGCGGCAAGGCGATTGCGCTCTTCCTGCAGCCGGCGGTGCACGGCATCGATGCGCGACTCCACATCGTTGCGCAACCGGTCGTGCGCCTCGGCCAGCTCGTTGATCGCCTGACCGAGACGCCGCATGGCCGACGCGCCGGTCTGCGTGACGCGGTGATGCGGATTCACGTCGGCGATGAGGCTGACTTCCTCGGCCATGCGTGCCGCGGCCAGCGGATAGGCCCAGTTCCAGCCGCGCAGGGCGACCGCCAGCACGAACGGGATCGAGAGGGCCAGCAGCGCCAGCAGCATCACCCGGTCGACCAGCAGTCTGGCCACCGTGTCGCGCTCGGCGGCAGGAAGGTCGAGCGCGAGGACGCCCGCGAACGCGCCGACCAGCATGAGCACGAACAGGGTCAGCCCCCCCAGTCCGAGGGCGAATCGTAGGCGGCGGCTCATGCGCGCGATGATGCAACCGGCCCAGGCCGAAGCATTGACCGCGGTCAACCCATGAAAGAAGCCCCGCCGAAGGGCGGGGCTCGTTCGGACGGCGAGCCGTCCGGCATGCGCTCGAAGCCTCAGTTCTTGGCCAGCTTGAGCGAGGGATAGCGCACGTGCTCGACCAGGTCCTGCGTGTCCTTGCGAGGCGCGCCGGTCAGCAGGCTCACGATGATGATCACCGCGAAACCCACCGGCACGCCGAACAAGCCGGCGGAGATCGGCTGGATGCCCCACCACAGCTCGACGGGCGAGGTCACGCCGAACAGCCCGCGCAGCCATGGCTGAGTGGTCGCCATGTAGTAGAAGGTGACGCCCAGGCCGCAGATCATGCCCAGCGTGGCGCCCCACTTGTTGGCGCGCTTCCAGAAGATCCCGAGCACAAGCGCCGGGAAGAACGCCGCCGCCGCGAACGAGAACGCCGCCGAGACGAGGAAGAGGATGTCCGCGGGCTTCTGCATCGCCATCAGGGCCGCCAGCAGGGCCACCACCAGCAGCAGCGACTTGGAGATCGTCACGCGGCGCGAGGTCGGCGCATTCGGGTCGATCATCTTGTAGTACAGGTCGTGAGAAAGCGCGTTGGCGATCGTCAGCAAGAGGCCGTCGGCGGTGGACAGCGCCGCAGCCAGGCCGCCGGCGGCGACCATGCCCGAAATGACGTACGGCAAACCGCCGATGGCGGGCGTGGCCAGCACGATGATGTCGCCCCCGATCTTCATCTCGCCAAGCTGCAGGATGCCGTCATGGTTGATGTCGGTGACCGAGAGCAGCGCAGGATCGACCTTGTTCCACGCCGACATCCATTCGGGCAGATGCGCGATGGGAGAACCCACCAGGGCCGTGAAGACCTCGTACTTGACGAGCACGGCGAGCGCCGGGGCCGTGAAGTACAGCAGGAAGATGAAGAAGAGCGACCAGGTCACCGACTCCCGGGCCTCGCGGACCGACGGGGTCGTGTAGTAGCGCATCAGGATGTGCGGCAGCGCGGCCGTGCCCACCATCAGGCAGAACACCAGCGCCAGGAAGTTGCGCCGCGACGTGTCGAATGTCGCCTTCGCGGCGGCGTCGCCATTGGGGTCGCCCGCGAAGATCTGCGCATGCGGCGGCATCCCGGCCAGCGGCTTGGCGCGGGCCGCGGCGGCCGCGCGCGCCTTGGTCCAGACGACCTTGGCCTCCTGCGCATCCTTGGGCACCGCGGCAAGCGCCTTCTCAGCCGCCCGGATGTCCACCGTGGGTGCCGTGACCGCCTTCAGATCGGCCACCTTCTGCTGCGCGGCGGCCCGCTCCGCGGTCAGCGCCGCGGGAATGTCCTTGAGCTTCTCGCCGTAGGCGTCGGCCTGCGCCGCGAACAGCGCGATGACCTCCTTCTCCTTCGGATCGTTTCGAAGCTCCTTCTCGCGCTCGGTGATCTTCTGCAGCTGCATGCCGTAGATCGCCTGCGGCACCGGCACGCCGGTCTGCTTCACCGCCAGCCACACCACGGGCACCATGTACGCGATGATGAGGATGATGTACTGCGCGACCTGGGTCCACGTCACCGCGCGCATGCCGCCGAGGAACGAACACACGAGAATGCCGCCCAGCCCCACGAAGATGCCCACGCCGAAGGCGAGCCCCGACAGGCGCGAGGTGATCAGCCCGACGCCGTAGATCTGAGCCACCACGTAGGTGAATGAGCACAGGATCGCCGCGCAGATGCCGATGAACCGCGGCAGGTTGCCCTCGAAGCGCGCGCCGAGGAAGTCGGGAATCGTGAACTGGCCGAACTTGCGCAGGTAGGGCGCGAGGAACAGCGCTACGAGGCAATATCCGCCGGTCCACCCCATGATGAACGCGAGGCCTCCGAAGCCCGTGAGGTAGAGCGTTCCGGCCATGCCGATGAACGATGCGGCGCTCATCCAGTCGGCGCCGGTGGCCATGCCGTTGTAGACGGCCGGCACGCGCCGTCCGGCCACGTAGTACTCGGCGGCGTCCGTGGTGCGGCTCATGATGCCGATGCCGGCATACAACCCCACGGTGGCGAGCAGGAAGATGAAGCCGATCCAGCTCCTTGGCAGCCCGAGCTGCTCGAGGATCGCCAGTACCACGATGAACGTGATGAAGCCGCCCGTGTACCAGGTGTAGACCTTGTCGAGCTGCTTGCGGAATGCGCGGTGGGCGCCGCCGGCGCCCGGGTCGATGCTTGCGCCGGCCATGTCAGTCCTCCTCGGCGACGCCGTACTGCCGGTCGAGCCGGTTCATGTAGCGCGCGTAGTACCAGATGATGAGCACGTAGACGATCAACGCACCCTGCGAGGCGACCCAGAAGCTGAAGGGCCAGCCGAAGAAGGTGAACTCCAGGTCACGGGCGAAATACCCCATGACGAAGGTGACGAGGAACCAGATCGCCAGCAGGCTGCCGGTGATCCTCATGTTCTTGCTCCAGTACTCCCGGTGTCTCGCTGTGAGTTGCATGCAATGACCTCCAACGTTGTCCCCCGGGGTCGACCCCGGCGCCTTCACCGCTCTGCGCGCGGTGTTCCTTCACGCCTTCATGGCGTCAATCCGGTTTCGCGCTGCAGTTGCGCCGCGACCTTGGGTTCGAACCCCTGCAGGTGGCGAATGATCCTGCGCGCGGCTTCCTGCTCGTGCCGCTCGACATGGACCCGAGCCAGCTGGTACCAGCCGAACGGGCTCATCGGCTGCAATTCGGTGTTGCGCTCGAGCGCGGCGAGAGCCTCCTCGAAGCGCCCCATGCGAATCAGCGTGAGGCCCAGGCCGTACCAGGCGCGGTCGAGCTTGTCGTCCAGCGCCAGCGCTCGAAGGAAAGCGCCCTCTGCTTCTTCGAGGCGATCGCTGGCCTCGAGCAGGAACGCCAGATTGAACCAGTCGCCGGCACTTCGTTGAGGGTGGTGCTGCACCAGCCGCCTGGCGTCGGCAATGGCCTCGTCCTGGCGGCCGGCCTGGGCACGCACATGGCTTCGGCTGGCCAGCGCGTAGGCGTCTTCGGGCCAGCGCTCGAGCATCGTGTCGAAGACGGACTCGGCCGCAGCCGAGCGCCCGAGCAGCAGCAGCACGATGGCGCGCAGTTTGAACGACCACCACGCGATGCTGCCTTCGGCGCTCACCGGCATGCCTGCATTCCGATGTGCACGCACAGATCGATCTTCTCGAAAGTGACCACGAAATAGGCGACCAGGACCAGGAAGAAAGTGGCCACGGGCACGTGCCGGTCCGCCACCTGCCTGGGTGTGATGCGCCGCACCGCTGCGGTGAAGGGCTTCGATACGAGCTGCAGGAGCTTGTAGAAGATGTTTTCCTCTCGGCGCGGCCCCGCCAGCGCGAAGAGCAGGCCCTGACCGAGCAGCGCCAGCAAAGGGATGTACAGCACGAGCTGGAACAGGTTCAGGAAGGTCAGCATGCAATGGCGACAATCTGTCTTGCACGGTGTTTCAGGCGCCGACAATATGGCCTCCAAAACCGGCTTCGAGGCTGGGGGAAACCCTCGGTCGCGCCCAGAAACCGTGCGCTTCGTGCCATGTACCGCAGGAATCCGCTTCCACGGCCGGGCCGCCGAGCCCATGCGAAAATCCGGCCCCTCCAACAGGACCACCCATGGACATCGAAACCATCAATGCGATCGGCACGAAACTGGCCGACCTGAGCGAGCGCACGCAGGCGCTAAGGGGGTATCTTTGACTACGACCGCAAGGCACTGCGCCTGAACGAGGTCAACGCCGCCCTGGAAAACCCCAACGTCTGGAACGAGCCCAAGCGGGCGCAGGAGCTGGGTCGCGAGAAGCGCCAGCTCGACACGGTGGTCCAGACCATCGACCACCTCACCAGCAACCTCGCCGACAACTCCGAGCTGTATGAAATGTCCAAGGCCGACGACGACGTCGCCGGCCTGCTGGCCATTTCCGCCGAGACCGACAAGCTCGCGGCCACGGTCGACGAGCTCGAGTTCCGCCGCATGTTCAACAACCCGGCAGATCCGAGCAATTGCTTCCTCGACATCCAGGCGGGCGCAGGCGGCACGGAGGCCTGCGACTGGGCCCAGATGCTGCTGCGCCAGTACCTCAAGTACGCCGAGCGCAAGGGATTCAAGTCCGAGGTCATGGAAGAAACCGAAGGCGACGTGGCCGGCATCCGCAGCGCGACGATCAAGATCGAGGGCGACTATGCCTTCGGCCTGCTGCGCACCGAGACCGGCGTGCATCGCCTCGTGCGCAAGAGCCCCTTCGACGCGTCCGGCGGCCGGCACACCTCGTTCGCCTCGGTCTTCGTGTACCCGGAGGTCGACGATTCCATCGAGATCGAGATCAACCCCGCCGACGTGCGCACCGACACGTTTCGGGCGTCGGGTGCGGGCGGGCAGCACATCAACAAGACCGATTCGGCCGTGCGGCTCACGCACGTGCCCACCGGCATCGTCGTGCAGTGCCAGAACGACCGTTCTCAGCACCGCAACCGCGACGAGGCCTGGCAGATGCTGCGCTCGCGCCTGTACGAGCACGAGATGCGCAAGCGCATGGCCGAGCAGCAGAAGCTCGAGGACAGCAAGACCGACGTGGGCTGGGGCCACCAGATCCGCAGCTACGTGCTCGACCAGAGCCGCATCAAGGACCTGCGCACGAACGTGGAGATCAGCAACACGCAGAAGGTGCTCGACGGCGACCTGGACGCGCTCATCGAGGCCAGCCTCAAGCAGGGCGTCTAGGTGGCAGTGCGCGCATTCCTGTTCGACCTCGACGGCACGCTGATCGACAGCATGCCTCACCACCACGTCGCCTGGCAGGAGTGGCACCGCCGTCATGGCCTGCCCTTCGACGAGGACGGCTTCTTCGGTGCCACTGCCGGGCGCGCCAACACCGAGATCATTCGTGACCTCCTGCCCGGCAGGACGGCGGCCGACTACCTCGCCATGGGCGACGAGAAGGAGTCCCTCTACCGCGAGATCGCGGCGCGGTCGCTGGCGCTGGTTGCGGGGTACGAGGCGCTGCGCGGCGCGGCGCGCTCGCGCGGGCTGGCGCTGGCGATCTGCACCGCGTCCACGCCGGAGAACATGGCCCTCGCCTTCGGCCGCTTCGGGCTCGACGCCGAAATGGATGCGGTGGTCAGCCCCGCCGACGGCGTGCGCGGCAAGCCGCATCCGGACATCTTCCTCGAGGCCGCGCGCCGGCTGCGCGTCCCACCCGCCGACTGCATCGTGTTCGAGGATGCGCCGCTGGGCGTGGAGGCCGCACGCCGTGCCGGCATGCCGGCCGTGGCCCTGACCACCTCGCTTCCGCGCGAGGCCTTCGAATCCTTCGACAACGTCCTCGCCATCGTTCCCGACCTCACCGCGATCGACGTCGACGCAATCCTGCGCGACGCACAGAACAAGGAGACTTCCCATGCGTGAAGGCACCAGCGCCCTCGTCCGCCGCGAAGACTACGCCGCACCGGCTTTCTGGATCCGCAGCGTCGATCTCAGCTTCGACCTGGATCCCGCCAAGACCCTGGTCATCAACCGCATGCAGCTCGAGCGCAACCCGCACGCCCTGTCGCAGCCGCTGCGGCTGCACGGCGAGGACCTCGTGCTCACCCGCGTGCTCGTCAATGGAGAATCGGTGTCGTTCCGCCACGAAGACGACATGCTCGTCATCGACTCGCTCGAAGGCGTTCCGCCCGGGCTTTTCACGCTGGAAATCCGCAACACCTGCGCGCCCGAGAAGAACACACAGCTGTCGGGTCTGTACACCTCCGGCGGCGGATTCTTCACGCAATGCGAAGCCGAGGGATTCCGGCGCATCACGTACTTCCTCGACCGGCCCGACGTGATGGCCGTCTACACCGTCACGCTGCGCGGCGACAAGAAGAAGTACCCCGTGCTGCTGAGCAACGGCAACCTGGTCGAGCAAGGCGATCTCGAAGGCGGACGGCACTTCGCCAAGTGGCACGACCCATTCCCCAAGCCCAGCTACCTGTTCGCGCTGGTGGCGGCCGACCTCGTCGCGCGCGAGCAATGGGTCACCACGCGTTCGGGCAAGAACCACCTGCTGCAGGTCTACGTGCGCCGCGGCGACCTCGACAAGACCGAGCAGGCGATGAACTCGCTCATCGCCTCGGTCGTCTGGGACGAGGCCCGCTTCAAGCTGCCGCTGGACCTGGAGCGCTTCATGATCGTCGCCGTCGGCGACTTCAACATGGGGGCGATGGAGAACAAGGGCCTGAACATCTTCAACACGAAGTACGTCCTTGCCAGCCCGTCCACCGCCACCGACTCGGACTACCTCGACATCGAAAGCGTGGTCGGGCACGAGTATTTCCACAACTGGACAGGCAACCGCATCACCTGCCGCGACTGGTTCCAGCTGAGCCTGAAAGAAGGCCTCACCGTCTTTCGCGACCAGGAATTCAGCATGGACATGGCGGGCAGCGCATCGGCGCGCGCCGTCAAGCGGATCGACGACGTGCGCTCGCTGCGGCAGATCCAGTTTCCAGAGGACGCAGGGCCGATGGCGCACCCGGTGCGTCCGGACAGCTACTACGAGATCAACAACTTCTACACGGCGACCGTCTACGACAAGGGCGCGGAAGTCGTGCGCATGATGCAAACGCTCGTCGGGCGCGACGGTTTCGCGCGCGGCATGACGCTCTACTTCGACCGGCACGACGGTTGCGCCGTGACCTGCGACGACTTCGCCCAGGCGATCGCCGATGCCAATCCGCACAGCCCGCTGGCGCCGCGCATCGAGGAGTTCAAGCGCTGGTACAGTCAGGCCGGCACGCCGCGCGTGATCGCGCGCGGACGCTACGACGCGCACACCCGCACCTACACGCTGGGGCTCGAGCAAAGCTGCGCGCCTTCGGTCGGCCAGATCGACAAGCGCGCCTTCGTGATTCCGGTGGCCATGGGCCTGGTAAGCCGCGATGGGCGCGCCCTGCCCCTGCAACTCGAAGACGAGCGGAGCGTCCCCGACCAAAGCCCTCCGACGGAGCGGGTGCTCGTGCTGTCCGAGATGCGCGAGTTCTTCACCTTCGTGAACATCGACTCCGAACCCGTGCCCTCGCTGCTGCGAGGCTTCTCGGCGCCGGTGACGCTCGTCGACGGCCTGGCCGACAGCGACCTGCTCTTGCTGCTGCAGCACGATCCCGATCCGTTCAACCGCTGGGAAGCCGGGCAGCGACTGGCCCTTGCGCGCCTGCTCGCGGCCATCCGGTCCGATGCGCCGGCCGTGCTCGACGAGCCCTTCGTCGTCGGCGATGCGCGCCGTGCTGTGCCATCCGAAGCTGGACGCCGCGTTCAAGGAACTGGTGCTGACGCCGCCCGGGGAAACCTACATCGGCGAGCAGCTAGACGCCGTCGATCCGCAGCGCGTGCACGCCGCCCGCGAGGCCATGCGACTTCAGCTTGCCCATGCCCTGCGCGACGACTGGCGCACCGCCTTCGAGGCGAACCAGGTGAAGGGCGGCTACACGCCCGATCCGGTGTCCGTGGGCAGGCGCGCGCTGGCCAACCTGTCGCTCGAGATGCTCTGCCTGGACGCCGTGGCCAACGCAGACACCGTGTGGCCCGGGCGCGCCTACCAGCGCTTCAAGGACGCAGGCAACATGACCGATCGCCAGGGAGCGCTGACCGCCCTGCTGGCCTCGCATGCCGAGCTCGCGGAGCCGGCGCTTGCGCGCTTCTACGAGCTCTTCAAGCATGAGCCGCTCGTCATCGACAAGTGGTTCATGCTGCAGGCGATGGCACCCGAGTCGCAAGGACGCGTCTTTGCCAAGGTGAAGGCGCTCATGAACCATCCCGACTTCACCCTCAAGAATCCCAACCGCGCGCGCAGCCTGCTGGCCGGACTGTGCGTCAGCAATCCCGCCGCCTTCCACCGCAGCGACGCCGCGGGCTACGTGTTCTGGGCCGATCGCGTGCTCGAACTCGACGCGATGAACCCTCAACTGGCCGCTCGCATCGCCCGCGTGATGGATCGCTGGGGACGTCTGGCCGAGCCGTATCGCAGCGCTGCGCGCGCCGCGCTCGAACGAGTGGCGGCCAAGGCCGACCTGTCCAGCGACGTGCGCGAGATCGTCAACCGTGCGCTCACCGACTCCTGAAACCCGCCAGGGGCCACCATGACACGACGCATCAGCCTCACGCAATACCTCATCGAACAGCAGCGCCAGCATGGCCACATCACCGCCGAGCTCAGGCTCCTGGTCGAAGTCGTCGCCCGCGCCTGCAAGCGCATCAGCATCAGTGTCAACAAGGGCGCCCTGGGCGATGTGCTCGGCAGCGCGGACAGCGAGAACGTGCAGGGCGAGATCCAGAAGAAGCTCGACATCATCGCCAACGAGGTGCTGATCGAAGCCAACGAATGGGGCGGCCACCTCGCAGCCATGGCGTCCGAGGAAATGGAAGGCATCTACGTGGTGCCCAACCGCTTTCCGCAGGGCGAGTACCTGTTGCTGGTCGACCCGCTCGACGGCTCCAGCAATATCGACGTGAATGTCAGCATCGGCACCATCTTCTCCGTGCTCAAGAAGGGTGGCAGCTTCGAAGGCGTGAGCGAGCGCGATTTCCTGCAGCCCGGGACTCAGCAGGCGGCAGCCGGCTACTGCCTGTACGGCCCGCAGACCATGCTGGTGCTCACCGTGGGCGATGGCGTGGCCATGTTCACGCTGGACCGCGAGCAGGGGTCGTTCATGCTCACGCAGGAGCACCTGCGGGTGCCCGAGGACACCCGCGAGTTCGCCATCAACATGAGCAACATGCGGCACTGGGCGCCGCCGGTGAAGCGCTACATCGACGAATGCCTCGCGGGCGCGACAGGCCCGCGCGGCAAGGAATTCAACATGCGCTGGGTCGCGAGCATGGTGG
>CAVVXV010000012.1:0-622334 GCA_963752295.1 uncultured beta proteobacterium
TGCGGCGCCAGCAGCGAACGGGCGCCGGCGACGAGGTCCCGGTACAGCGCTTCGGCGTCGAGATGAAGGGTGCTCATTTGCGCCCCTCGGCCGACGGGTACGTCGGCCGATCCCGAGGGGATGCGGGCCGGCTTGGGAGCGGCCCGGCGCTCGGCCCGGGAAGAATGCCCCTCGCCCGACGAGTACGTCGGCCGATCCCCCGTGGGGATGCGGGCCGGCTTGGGAGCGGCCCGGCGCTCGGCCCGGAAAGAATGCCCCTCGCCCGACGAGTACGTCGGCCGATCCCCCGTGGGGATGTGGCAGGTTGACACGGGATGTCTCATGGTGGTGCCCTGAGAAATTGCTCGAGGATGATGGCGGCCGACGCGGCGTCGACGTCGGCCGCCCCCGCCGCGCGTGCCTCGGTGGTCGGTAGCGCTCGTCCACCTCGTGCACCGGCAGCCGGAAGCGGCCATGGAGCTGGCGTGCGAAGCGCCGGGCGCGCGCGGTATTGTCGTGCGCGGTGCCGTCCGGATGAAACGGTACACCGACGACCAGGGCGTCGGGTTGCCATTCGGCGATCAGCAAGGCGATGGCATCGAACCGCGCATGCGAGGTCTCGGCCACCGTGCGAAGCGGCGACGCCGTGCCCGTCAGGGTGTTGCCGGTGGCCACGCCGACACGCCGGGTGCCGAAATCGAATGCAAGAAAAGTGCGGGGGCTGGACATCGCGGCGAGGCGCGGCATTCACGCGTGCCCCGCCTCCTGGCTGAGCATGCGCGGGTCGATGCCCAGCAGTGACAGCGCACGGTCGTAGCGTTGCTCGACGGGCGTGTCGAAGATGATCTCGGGCGCGGCGCCGACGTTGATCCAGCTGTTGCGCCTGATCTCGTCCTCGAGCTGCCCGGCGCCCCATCCGCTGTAGCCCAGCGTGACGAGGACCTTCTTCGGGCCTGCGCCCTGGGACATGGCCTCGAGCACGTCCTTGCTGGTGGTCATTTCCAGACCGCCCGGAATCTGCAGCGTGGAGTTGTAGTGCGCGCCGTCATCGGTGGTCGGCTCGTGCAGGACGAAGCCGCGTTCGGTCTGGACCGGTCCACCGAAGTACACCGGCGTGTCGGCGAGGTCGACCCGGTCGAGGGTGAGTTCGACCTTCTCGAACAGGTTCTTCAGCTTGATGTCGATGGGCCGGTTGATGACCAGGCCGAGCGCGCCCTTGTCGGTGTGCTCGCACATGTAGATGACCGTGCCGGCGAAGGTGTCACCCGCCATGCCCGGCATGGCGATCAGGAACTGATTGGTGAGGTTGATACCGCCGGACGACATGGCGGCCATTTTATTCCGAACCCGTCGCGGGCCCGCGGGGGCATCGGCTTGTACCAATCGCTCACATGCCCGTGCCCCCGGCGCGCAACGCAGCAGCCTACCATCGGGCATGCCCAGGCTGCTGCTGATCGAGTCGTCCCCCACCCTTCGCCATGGGCTGCACGAACAACTGCACGCGAAGGGCTTCGAGGTCCGGTCCGCCGCCGCCTGCGAGGAGGCGCTGTCCGAACTCGAATCGTCGGGTGCGCCAGAGTTTTCCGCCGTGCTGCTCGGGTGGTCCGACGCCTGCGCGCCATCGCGCGACGCGCTCGTCGCCCGGCTGCAGCAGCCTCGGTTTCGGCATGTGGGCCTCCTCGTGCTCCTCTGCGGCCCCGCACGCAAGGAGCCCGACCTGCCGGCCACACGGCCGTTGACCATGGTAAGCCGCCTGCACGACCCTTGCGACGCGGCCACGCTCGTCCCGCCCCTGGTGCACGGGCTTCTCGCGCAGGCGGCGCGCGAGACCCGGCTGCGCGACGAGCACGCCCGGCTGCAGCAGATCCTGTCCTCGATGGGCGACGGCGTCTACGCGGTCGACCGCGCCGGATGCATCACCTTCGCGAACCCGGCCGCGGTTCGACTGCTTCGATTCGACCGCGCCGAGGAGCTCGTGGGCCGATCGGCCCACGAGCGCGTGCATCCCGCGGATGAACGCGGGCGCCGCATCCCCACCGAGACCTGCTTCCTGCAGCAGGCCTACGAGCTCGGCGACTCGCTGAGCGACTGGGAAACCATCTTCTGGCGCGCGGACGGACATCCGATGTGCGTCGAATGCTCGGTGCGCCCACTGCAACACGACGGCGAATGCACAGGGGCGGTGGTGACGTTTCGCGACATCGGCGAGCGCAAGCGCTTCGACGCCGAGATGCAATGGCAGCTGCACCACGATCCCCTGACGAAGCTGAGCAACCGGCGCCATTTCGAGGACACGCTGCAGCGTGAGGTGGCGCGGCTTCACCGCAGCGCGGAGCAGTCGGCGCTGCTGTTCATCGACCTGGATCGCTTCAAGCAGATCAACGACACCGCCGGCCACGCCGCCGGCGATGCGCTGCTGGGCAGCATCGGCCAACGGCTGCGGGCGCGCTCGCGGCAGTCCGACCTGGTGGCGAGGCTGGGCGGCGACGAATTCGCCGTCCTGCTGCGCAACGTGGACGACCGGAAGGTCCGCACCCTCGCCGAGAAGTTCCGCAGCATCCTCGACGAATCGAGCTTCGCGCACGGCGGTCGCGAGTTCGACGTCTCGGGCAGCGTGGGCATCTGCACGCTGGACCGGCGCACCGTGTCGCCGGCCCATGCCATGAACTGCGCCGACGCGGCTTGCCGGATCGCCAAGCGCCACGGCCGAAACCGGGTCCACCGGTTCGACATGGACGAGGATGACGACGCCCTCGCCGCCATGCAGCAGTCATGGTCGACAAGGCTGCGCGAGGCCCTGGCCCACGACCGATTCGCACTCCAGTTCCAGCCCATCTTCGACCTGAGGCATCTGCCGGCGGGCGCCTGCCTCGAGCAGCGCGCGCCGGCCAACCACTGCGCGGCAAGCGGGAGCTTGCATGCCCACGAGGTGTTCCTGCGCCTGGACGACGGCGCCTCGCGTCAGCTACCCGGGGCGTTCCTGTCGCAGGCCGAGCGTTTCAATCTCCTGCCCGCGATCGACTCCTGGGTGGTCGACCGACTGGCGGGATGGGCGAGTCCCGGTGGGGCCGCGTCGAGCGCGCGACTGCACGTCAACGCGGCCATCGCCTCGCTGCTCGATGCGGACTATCGCGCTCGCCTGGCCGCGCTCATGCGCGAAGGTCCATTTGCGCCGGGACAACTGTGCCTGGAAATCAAGCAGGGCGACGCGGCCGCGCAGGGACCTTCGATCGTGCCCGTCCTGTGCGAGCTGGTCGATCTCGGCATCGGCCTGGTGCTCGACGACTACGGGCGCGGCTTCGGCGCACTGGATCACCTGCGCCAGATCCCCCTGGTGTCGGTCAAGCTCGACGCGACCCTGCTGCCGGCACTGCAGCAGGACGACTTCGGCGTGGCCATGGTGCGCGCCATGGCCGATCTCGCGCATGCGCGGCATCTCACGGTGATCGCGCCGATGGTCGACGACATCGCCACGCTGGCCCCGCTGCGGGCCGCCGGAGTCGATTGCGTGCAGGGAGACGCGCTCGCGTCGACGGCGGACCAGTTCTGGACTGCCGACGCCCGTACGCCGGCCGAGCCGCCGCCACTGTCGCCCGCCTGAACGAAGCCCGAATCGCGGTCGCGGTCGAGGCGGACGCGCGGCTGGCACACTTCGGCCTTCATGGACAAACCCCTCGACACGGCGCTCGTCTGGTTCCGCCGAGACCTGCGCGCCGAAGACCATGCGGCGCTGTACCACGCGCTGAAGGCGGCTCGCCGGGTGTGGTGCGCGTTCGTCCTGGACCGCGAGATCCTCGAGCCGCTGCTGCAGCGGGGCCTGCTTGCGGACCGGCGCGTCGAGTTCATCGTCGACAGCCTTGCCGATCTCGATGCGCAGCTGGCCCGGCTCGGCACCGCCGCCAAGGTCGATGGCCGTGTCGGGCTGATCGTGAAGCACGGTGTCGCACGCGAGGTCGTTCCGGCCCTGGCCCGGGAGCTGAGGGTGCAGGCCGTCTATGCCAACCACGACGACGATCCGGCGGCGCTGGCACGCGACGCACACGTGCGCGGCGAACTCGCCCACGCCGGGATCGCACTGCACACGAGCAAGGATCATGTCGTGTTCGAGCGCAGCGAACTGCTCACCGGCAGCGGCAATCCGTACAGCGTGTTCACGCCCTACAAGACCGCATGGCTGAAAGCCCTCGAGCCATTCTTCACCGCCGCCTACCAGGTCGAGAATCACGCGGGAAGCCTGGCGCCGCTGCCGCGGGAATCCGTGGCGCCGTCGCTGGCGGCCATCGGCTTCCAGAAGACCAACCTGCACGAGCTGCGGCTGCCTGCCGGATCGGGCGGTGCACGCGAACTCCTGGCCGACTTCCTCGAGCGCATCGACGACTACGCCGCCACGCGCGATTTCCCCGCGGTGAAGGGCCCGAGCTACCTCTCGGTGCACCTGCGCTTCGGCACGGTGTCGGTGCGACGGCTCGCCCGCGAGGCTGCGCAGCGCATGGCGCATGGCTCGCATGGGGCGTCGACGTGGCTGTCCGAGCTCATCTGGCGCGACTTCTATCACCAGGTGCTGCATCATCATCCGCACGTCGTGGGCCATGCCTTCAAGCCCGCTTTCGACGCCATCCGCTGGGAGCACGGCAAGCATGCCGATGCGCTGTTCGCGGCGTGGTGCGCCGCACGCACGGGCTACCCGCTCGTGGATGCGGCGATGGCCCAGATCAACCAGACCGGCTACATGCACAACCGCCTGCGGATGGTGGCGGCGAGCTTCCTCGTGAAGAACCTCGGCATCGACTGGCGGCGCGGGGAAGCCTACTTCGCTGACCACCTCATCGACTTCGACCTCGCCGCCAACAACGGCGGCTGGCAATGGGTGGCATCCACCGGTTGCGACGCCCAGCCGTGGTTCCGCATCTTCAACCCGGTCACCCAGAGCCGCAGGTTCGACCCTCACGGCAAGTTCATCCGACGCTACCTGCCCCAGTTGGCCAGGCTGCCCGACGCGGCCATCCACGCGCCATGGTCAGCGCGGCCCGCCGACCTCGAGGCGGCCGGCGTCGTGCTCGGCCGCGACTACCCGGCCCCTATCGTGATGCACGACGAGGCGCGCGCGAAGACGCTGGAGCGGTACGCGGCAGCCCGGGTGCACGACTGACATCCGCACGCCGTCAGAAGAGCTCGATGTCTCCGACCTTCTCGCTGTCTTCGAGCTCGCCGCTCGCGACCAGTTCGGCATAGCTTCGGACCTGGTCTCTGCCGTGGGTCTTGGCGTAGTAGACCGCGCGGTCGGCCCGCTCGATCGCCGCGCTCGGCGAATCGCCCGGCTTGACTTCGGTGAAGCCCACGCTCACCGTGATCTTGCCGACCTGGGGAAAGGTATAGGTCAGCGTGTTCTGCCGCAGACGGCCGAAGGCGCGCAGCGCATCGGCCTCGGTGTCGCAGCGCATCAGCACGACGAACTCCTCGCCGCCGAATCGATAGAGACGATCATGGAAGCGGAAGCTGCTTCGCATCAGGCGCGACAGCAGGAGCAGGACTTCATCGCCGATCAGGTGGCCGTAGTTGTCGTTGACCGACTTGAAGTGATCGATGTCGATCATGCCGAGCCAGTAGCGGTTGCCCGCCCCCTTGCAGCGCCGCCCGTCGGGGTCGCCCGCCACGATGGGCAGCGTCGACGAGACCTTCAGGAAGCTCTCGTCGAAGGTCTTGCGGTTGAGCAGCCCGGTCAGCGTGTCGCGCTCGCTGTAGTCGAGCAGGCCCTGGAAGTTGCGGTAGATGCGAAGGATGCTGCAGACGAGCCGCTGCTGGTCGACGTCCAGCGCATGATCAGTGACCATCTCGAGCACGCCGACGACTTCGCGATCGGTGGCCAGCGGGAACACGCTCAGGCAGTGGCCTTCGGCAGCGGCGTTGGTCACGGTCAGGCCGGCCAGGGCCTTGCATCGCAACGGGTGCTCGCTCAGCGCGGGCAGGTGCTCCAGCTCGACCCAGACCGGATCTGCTGTCGCGACCGCGTCGTCCTGGTCCAGCCGCGCGCGCGTCAGCCAATGGCGCTTGCCGCCGTCACCGACCACCCGGTAGATCGCCACGATGCGCGGGCGCAGCAGGTCCCGAAACGCGCCAGCCAGCGTGACGTCGAGGACATCGCGGTCGCGAAAGCCCGTCAGTTCCGCAAGGTGGTCGACCAGTTCGGACATGGTGGGTGGCGACGAGCGGCCCGCGTGGACGTCAGGCCATGGCCGCGTGCGCCGTGTAGCGGCCGATCAACGCGAGAAGGTCTTCCTCGGAATACGGCTTGCCGAGGTAGTGGTCGACGCCCAGTTCGGCTGCATAGTCGCGATGCTTCTGGGCGATGCGGGAGGTGATCATGATGACGGGCAGGTCGCGCAGGCGGGCATCGCTGCGGATGTTGCGCACCAGGTCGAAGCCGTCCATGCGCGGCATTTCGATGTCCGACAGCACCATCGAGGGTTTCTCCTCGGCCAGCCGCTCCAGCGCATCCAGGCCATCCTTGGCCAGGGCCACGCGATAGCCTTCCCGCACGAGCAGGCGCTGGGTGACGCGGCGCACCGTGAGCGAATCGTCGACCACGAGCACCAGCGGCGCCGCAGGCCGAACCGCCTCGGCTTCCACCGGACGCAACTCGCTGCTCTGCGGAGCCTGCAAGGAGGCCACCGTCGCGGCGCGGGCCTGTGCGCCGTACAGCGTGGCGAGGGCGACCGGGTTGTAGATGAGCGCCACCGCGCCGGAAGCGAGCAGCGTCATGCCCGCCAATCCCGGCACGCGCGAGAGCTGCGGCCCGAGGTTCTTCACGACGACTTCGTGATTGCCCAGCACTTCGTCGACGTGCACGGCGATCCGCTGCTGTGCGCTGCGCACGATCACGACCTGGCGCATGCGTCCGGCGGTTTCCACGCTGGCCGGACTGAGCTGCAGCAGCGAACCCAGCCAGAAGAACGGCAGCGAACGGTCGCCCACGACGAACTGGCCACTTTGGTATGCCGCGTCGATCTCGTCGGGCTTTGCACGGCGCACGATCTCGATGAGCGTCGAGGGCACGGCCACGGTGGTGTCGCCCACGCGCAGCATGACCACCTGCGTCACCGCCGTCGTCAGCGGCAGCACCAGCTTGAAGCTCGTGCCCTGTCCGGCGGCCGTGGCCGTCTCGATGCGCCCGCCCATCGCGTTGACCTCGGCACGCACGACGTCCATGCCGACGCCGCGTCCGGCCAGCTCGGTGACGTGCTCGGCCGTCGTGAAGCCCGGCGTGAAGATGAGGTTCGCCAGCTCGGCCTCGCCGTGGGGCTGGTGGGGATCGATCAGGCCGGTCGCCACGGCCTTGTCGCGGATTCGTGCGAGGTCCAGGCCCGCGCCGTCGTCGCGGAATTCGACGCCGACTTCGTTTCCTTCCTGCGTGAGCGAGACGATCACCGTGCCCGTGGGCTCCTTGCCGGCTTCGGCACGCGCCTGCGGAAGCTCCAGGCCGTGGGTCACGGCATTGCGCAACAAATGCTCGAAGGCGCCCGTCATGCGGTCGAGCACCCCTCGGTCGACTTCGATCGAGCCGCCCACGATGTCCAGGCGCACCAGCTTTCCGGTTTCCTTCGCGGCCTGTCGGACCACGCGGTACAGGCGGTCGGACAGTCCCTCGAATTCCACCATGCGCGTGCGAAGCAGGTCATCCTGCAAGTCGCGCGTGAGCCGCGCCTGCGCCGCCAGTTCGTCCTCGGTGCTTTCCAGCGTGCGCTGCAGCGTGCGCTGCACGGTCGCCACGTCGTTGACGGACTCCGCCATCATCCGCGTGAGTTCCTGAAACCGGGTGAAGCGGTCGAACTCCAGCGGATCGAAAGACTGCGACGCCGCCTTGGCAGCCTCGAGGCGAGAGCTCATCTGCGTTTCGGCCTGCAACTCGATGTCGCGCAGCTGCTGGCGCAGTCGTTCGAGGTTGTCGGTGAGGTCGGTCAGAGAACCCTTGATCTGGTTGACCTCCACCTCGATGCGCGAACGCGTGATCGAGACTTCACCGGCCTGGTTCACCAGACGGTCGAGCAACGGCGCGCGCACCCGTACCGCGGACTGGGCCGCCGATGCGCGGTCGGCCGCCACCTGCCGCGGCGCGGGTCCGCTGGAGGTGAAGCGCGACCAATCGATCTCGGGGACGGGCGCAGCAGGCGTCGCCGGCGCGGCGGGTGCCGCTTCCGGCGCGGCGGCCACGGCCGGCTGCGTTTCCGGTGCGCTCGCCACCGTCTCCTCGGTCGTGACTGGCGCGACGGGCTCTTCGGTCTCCGGGGCCTGCGACTCGGTGTCGACGCGGACCTCGGCCTGTGCGGACGACGCAGCCTCCGGCACGGCAGTGGGCACCGCCGGTTCCAGGTCGTGGCTGTCGAGCTGGCTCGCCTCGAATTCTGTCGACGCCACGGCTTGCTCGTAGGCCGCCGCATCCCGCGAGCGCAGCGCCTCGAACGTGTGCATCAGTGCATCGGAGCGATCCAGCAGGAGCTCGACACCGTCTGCGCTCGGCGCTTCGCTCGCCATCAGCTGCTCGATCGCGGATTCCAGCCGGTGCGCCATCTCGCCCAGGCGCATGGCGCCGGCCAGCCGCGCGCCGCCTTTGAGCGTGTGCAGCGTGCGCATGCAGGCCGACGCGTGGGCCGTCTCGGAGGGCCGCCTCGCCCAGTCGCGAAGCTGCGACTGCAGCTTGGGCAACAGCTCCTGGGCTTCTTCCTCGAAGATCGGGAAGAGATCCGCATCGACCGCGTCGACCGCGTCGATGTCGTCGTCGATGTCGTGCACGGGCCGCGTCGGCGCGGCCCGTGGGGCACCTGCGCTCGGCAGGGCCGCGAGCGGCTTCAGTTCCGCGCGTCCGAGGATGTCGAAGCGCGAGTCGAGGGTCTCGCCCGCTTCTGCAGGCTGCATCGGCTGCGACACCTCGAAAGCGGGCTCCTGCGGAACGGCAACGAGTGGCTCGATGTTCTCGGGCTCGAACGCCTGGATCTCGACCGGCGCTGCTTCGGCTGCTGGCGCCGATTCGGCTGATTCCGTTGCTTCGGCTGCTTCCGTTTCCTCGGCTGCTTCAGCGGCTTCGGCTGCGCCCATGGCTTCGGCTGCGAAACCTGCTTCGGCCGGTTCGGAAAGCTGGGCATGGTCCGCTTCGCGTTCCGCTGGCAATTCAGGCATCTGTGCCAGCGGTGCTTCGGGTTCCGCGATCTCGGACTGCGCCGCCAGGGCGCGCTGGGCCTCGAACTCGGCCTCGGCCGCATAAGCGTCCAGCCGTCGTGCCGAAGTGACTTCGTGCTCGGCCAGACGCTGAAGCAACTCCGCCTTGGGCTCCTTCAGGAACCCGGCCGCGAACTGGTGCAGCAATCGGCGGATTTCCTCGGCGGTGTCGACGAACAGCGTGGCCTCTTCTGGCGTGCCTCGGCCAATTGCCTCGGTGCGCATCAGCGAATGCTCCAGCATGCGCGCCAAGTGCGACAAGTCGGCAAAGCCGACCGTGGCCGAGCTGCCGGCCAGCGAATGCGCCAGGGCGATGGCCGTCTCGCCGACGGACCGATGCAGTTCCATCGCCCATTCGGCGAGTTCGGTCGTGAGGCGCCTGGACAGCTCGTCGGCTTCGTTCAGGAAGATGTTGAACAGCGGAATGCCGATGCGAAGCGGGCCCACGACCTTGGTCTGGTCGTCTTCGCCTGCGCTCGCCGAGGCGGCATCGGCCATGGGCTGCGCGGTGTCCCGCACGGCCTCTTCGGCGACTTCCTCGCGAAGGCCCTCCTCGACGGCTTCGATCTCCGTTGCTGGCGGCACGGACACGTCGGCCGAGGGACTCAGGCTTTCGATCCAGGGCTGCGCATGCTCATCGACAGCCGCGGCCGCAAAATCAGGCTCCTGCGGCGACAGCGTCTCCCCGGCATCGCCGGCCAGGGGCTCGGCCTGGCCGCCGACATCGACAGGCTCGGCCTGCTCCGCGAAATCGAAGGGCTCGGACAGTGACAGTGCAGCGCTGTCGACGCCGAGCGAATCCGAAAGGGCTGGCGCGGGTTCCGCGGGCAGCGCATCGTCGAACGATCCGAGGTCCAGCTCGAAGGCGATCTCCGACGTCTCGGGCGCAGCAGCAGGCTGCGCCGCATCGGCCGGGCGAAGGTCGAGGTCTTGCGCGCTCGGCAGGTCGGGCGGCAGACGCAAGGAGAGGGGCTCGAAAGTTTCGGCCGGAGCAGATGCCTCGACGACCTGGGGCAGTTCGGGCAGATCCTCGAACGCCGGTTCAATCGTCTCGGCCTGCGCGTCGACGGGCGCCGACGCCAGCAACTCGAGGTCGGCGAGCGGTTGTTCCACCACGTCGGGCACGTCGGGCACGGCGGGCAGGTCGAGCACGGCGGATTCGGCAACCCGCACTTCCGGTTGCGCCAGTTCGGCGGGTGTCGCCTGCGGCGGTGCCGCTTCCTGCGGCAGCGCGGGAGTCGCCGTGGCGGGTGGAACGAATCGTGCGGCCACGCCCGGTTCGCGCAATCCCAGTGCGGCCGCTTCGATGACGGCCGGGTCGCGCCCGGCGTCGCGGCGAGCCGCAATGTCCTCCACCCAGTGGCCCAGTTCGCCCAGCGACCACCGCGTGAAATCGATCAGCGCATCGTCGGCCGACTGCTGCCCGGCGAGGCGGGCGTTGTAGAGCTGCTCGCAGGCCCACGCGGCATCGCCGAATGCCTTCAGGCCCACCATTCTCGAGCTGCCCTTGAGCGTGTGGTACGCGCGGCGAACCGTCGTGAGCTGGGCGAGATCGCCCGGCGAGCGTGAGAGATCGGCGCAGGCGACCTCGGCGTTCTGGACGACCTCGCGCGCTTCCTCCAGGAAGATCTCGCGCATTTCGTCGTCTTCTGAGAGGTCCTCGGCGCTGGCCGCAGCGGCGGCCGTCGGCGGCGCCGGTGCCGGCGCGGGCGCCTCGTCCAGGCCCATCGGGCCCGAAGCGGTATGCACGAAATCGACCAGCGCTTCCGAAAGCTGGTCGCGCGCAGACGCGATGTGCGTGGCGTCGCCGAGGGCACGCTCGATCGCCGCCTGCGCATGCGAGACGGTCGCGGCGAGCGCCGACTGGTCGGCGGCCTGCGCGTTGCGTGCCAGGCGCTCCAGGTCGCGGGTGACTTCTTCGAGGGACACGTCGCCGCGCGCGGCGCTCATCGCCAGCAGTTGCGCCTGCTCGATCAGACGAGGCTCGACCTGCGGGCTGGCGTGCGCCGTGTGCGCCGATGCGGCGTGCGCTTCGCTGCGCCCCATCAGGGGGCTGAGCGTGCCGGCGTCCGCGTCGTAGACGAACAGCGACTTCGCCAGCTGCGGCTGCACGTTGAGCATGTCGATGAGAAAGCCCAGCGCGCCCAGGTTGCCGGCCAGTCGGTTGAACAGGCCTGTCTGCTCGACGCGCTCGGGATCGACCTCGGTGTTCACGAGGCCGTCGACCTCGTCGCGCATGCGGGCGAGCGCCGCCGCGGCCTGGTCCATGCCGAGCACCGACAGCACGCCGCGCATGGCAGCCATCTGATGCGGCACCGAGACCAGCACGTCGCGTTCGGCGGGGTTGCGGAAGAACTGGTCGATCTGCTTCTCGGCCTCGGACAGCGATGCCCGAAGTTCCTGCACCACGCTGCCCATCGTCTGGCGATCGGAGACACGGCGGTACAGGTCTTCCATCCACCCTTCGAGGGGCTCGGGCGCCGCACCCTTGCGGATGGCCGCGATGCGATCGGCCAGCCGCCGGATGCGCTCGCCTTGCTCGGGCGTGTCGAATTCGCCGTCTTCGAGCGAAGCCTCGACGTAGAGCAGGCCGGTGGCCACCTCCATTGCCAGCGGCGCGCTCGGCGGGCTGGCGCTCGATTGCGTCATGCTCGCCGCATTGGCCAGTTCGTTCGACAGCCACTCGCCTTGCGGAAAGAGACGCTTGAGCGAATCACCCACCAGTGCGAACTGCTCGGCCAGCCCGCCCATGCGATGCATTTCGGCCCCGGCGACCGCTGACCAGGACTCCTTGGCCGCTGCCACTCGCTTGCGGGCCTGCGCCACCTGTGCCGGATCGAACTTGCCCAGGACACTGACCGAATAGTCGACCGGCACATGATGGGCGAGGCCGTAGGCCTGCCGCACGGACGCCAGTCGCGGCGCGTGCCGGCCGTCGCCGGGAGAGCGGGCCTGCGCGCAGAAGAAGAGGAGGTCCTGCGCAAGGCGCTCGGACACGTCGAACTCGCCGCGCTCGACGATGCGCAGCTGGGCGAGCAGCCGCGCGGCGACACGCTTGACGAACACGTCGGCGCCCAGCAGGCCCTGGGCCTGCGCCTCGAACAGCGCGGAGGCCAGTTTCCACAGCGTGGACGAGTGCACATCGTGCGCGCCTTCGCCGAGCGCGGCGAACAGCTCGCTCATGCGCGTGGCGGCAGCGGGCGACGGGCCGCGCATCAGCGCGAGCAGTTGCTGCTCCATGGCCCCGCGCGTGGCGTCGTCGGCCTGGCGGCCGGCGACCGTGCCCACGGTGGGCAGCTCGAGCCAGCGCCAGTCGACGGACCACAAGTCAGCCGGGTGGGTGCGGTCCGCGCCCGCGTCCTCCTGGACGGCGCGGTACTGCGGGAACATGGCCAGCGGCGAGACGCCCTTGCCCGAGAGCATGCGCCCGAGGTAGTCGAGCAGTGCGAACGACGCCTGCTCGATGTGCTCGACGACCTTCACGCTCAGCTTGTGCGGCTTGGCCACGTAGCGCTGCACCGCCGCCTCGCACGCGCGAAGCACGGTGGCCGCCGCCGGCAGGCCGACGAGTTCCAATGCACCCACGCCCTGGTGGATCTGCGCGCGCGCGGTGCGCAGCACCGAGGGGTCGACCACGTCGACGTCGGAGCCGCGCAGCGCCTCGGATTCCTTCACGAAGCGCCGAAGCGCCTTGTGGGCTGCATCGAGGGAGCGACGCAACTCGTCCTGCACCCAGGCCAGCGCGCTGAGGTCGTCCTTGGTGTCGCGGGTCGTGTCAGGGTTGCGGGAGCTGTCCATCGATGGCCTTGGTATTCAGTGACGCGCGGCGCCCGGTCGGCGCCCGCTGCGCGCCTGTGCGTTCAGTCGATCTTGAATCGGGCCACGGACTGCTTGAGTTCCTCGGCCGTCTTGGACAACTCGCGCACCATCTGTGCGGTGGAGCGCGTGCCTTCTCCGGTCTGCTCGGTCACTGCGAAGATGTGCTGGATGTTGGCCGCCACCACGTTGGCGGACTGCGCTTCCTGCAACGCCTGGTTGGAGATCTGCGCGATCAGGTCGGCAAGCTGGCGCGACACCCGGTCGATTTCGCCGAGCGCCGTACCGGCCGCGTCGGACAGGCGGGTTCCTTCGACCACGCCCTGCGTGGAGCGCTCCATGGCGGCCACCGCGTCCTGCGTGTCGGTCTGAATGGTCTTGACCAGCGCCGCGATCTGCCGCGTGGCGTCGCCCGAGCGTTCGGCCAGGCGCTGCACTTCCTCGGCCACCACCGAGAAGCCTCGACCGGCTTCGCCTGCGGATGCCGCCTGGATGGCGGCGTTCAGGGCGAGCACGTTCGTCTGCTCGGTAATGTCGGAGATCAGCTCGGTGATTTCGCCGATCTCCTGCGACGACTCGCCCAGGCGCTTGATCCGCTTGGAGGTTTCCTGGATCTGGTCGCGAATGGAGTTCATGCCGCCGATCGTGTTCTGCACGGCGCGCAGGCCGGATTCGGCCGCGTCGAGCGACTGGCGCGCGACCTGGGCAGTTTCCTGGGCATGGGCGGACACCTCGTTGATTCGGCCCGCCATCTGCAGCACGGATTCGCCGGTGTCGCGGATCTCGCGCAGCTGCTCGGTGGAGGCGGCGAGCAGTTCGGTGGACGTGGCCTCCACCTGCTGCGTCGTTTCGGTCACGCGGCCCACCGTGCCTTGCACCTGCGACACCAGCGTGCGCAGCTCTTCCACGGTGTAGTTCACCGAGTCGGCGATGGCGCCGGTGATGTCCTCGGTCACGGTGGCTTGCTGCGTCAGGTCGCCTTCGGCCACCGTCTGGAGTTCGTTCATGAGCCGCAGAATGGCCGCCTGGTTGGCGTCGTTGACGCGCTTGGCTTCCTGCTCCTGCCGTTCGGCCTCGAGCCGTTGCTGCTCGGCGAGTGCGGCGCGCTGGGCCTGATCGCGAACGTACAGCTTCAGGAAGCCGCCGCCGCCGGCGGCCATCAGCGCCGCGAAGCCGAGCAGAACGACCAGGTTGAGGCTGGAGAAGCCGGTCTGGTGGCCAAGCTCGTCCTGCACCTTTTCAAGGCCGATGCGCAGCGGCTCGCTGTCGGCGATGATGGCCGCCTGCGCCTCGCGCGCGGACACCAGGCCCTGCAGATTGCCGAGAATCGCGCTGGCTTCGGTGCGGGTCTCGTCGTACTGCTTCACGAGCGCGGCGAGGCGTTCGCGTGTCTGCGGGTCCTTGGTGGCCGGCAGGCGCAGTTCCTGGCTACCGTCCAGGAGGCCCTGCGAGATCTCGCGGAAGGAGTTCAAGTCCTTGCCGAGCAGGAACACCGCTTCGGGACTCACGCCTTCCATCGTCAGGAACTCGTTGGCCGACTTGCCGATGCGCTGGGTCAGCATGACCAGCTGGCCCACGGCGGACAGCTCGGCCGGGCTGGCGGCTTGCTGGAGCTTGAGCGAGGAGATGGTCTCCGCCGTCTCGAGCAGGTCGGACGACTGACGGTTGATCGCGCGAAGCGCCTTGCCCACCTGCGTGAGGATCTTCTGCTGGGCGATGACGGTGTTGGCGTTCTTCTCGGCGCGGTCCACCAGGGGAAGCAGCGGCGTGATCGCGTCCTGCACACCCGACGGCGCCGCGGCCAGCGTGTCGCTGCCGTCCTTCAGGCCGCGCACGTTCTTGGCCAGCACCTCGGTCGAATCGCGAACCTCCGGGAAGGCCTGCGGGCTGCCGATCAGCGCCTGCGACACTGACTTCGCCAACCGCTGCGACTGCATCAGCGCCTGGCCCGAGGCACCCACCTGGGCCGCACCCTTGTTGGCGGCGTTGAGCGAGACGATGGTCACGATCACGAGCCCGACCAGCCCGATGCCGACCATGGCGCCCAGGATCTTCTGCTGCACCGCCACAGGCCGGTTGCCGATGAGCGGCAGGCCGCTGCCGGCTTCGTTCGCGGCTTCCAGGCCCTGGATGCGCGTCTCGCTGAACTCGGCCATCTCCGAAGGCGCGGCCTCGGTGATGATCGACGAGTCGCCGGGTGATTGCTGCATCGTGGGGACTTCGAGCGGGCGCGTGGCGTTCAGGTCGCCCAGGGGCTGTTCGCCGTGCCCGCTGGCGTGCGCGTGCGAAGAGAAGGCGTCATCGAGCGGCGCGTCCTGGTGCGTGGTGGCCTCCGCATCCGACTGGCGGTCCTGACCCCAACCCTTTATCTTGTTCAGGAAGCTCATAGTGTCCTCGTGAAATTCACTGTCGCTCGCGGCGACCTTCTCACACCCCTGGACCCGGGGAGAGTTCCGGGCCTGGGACGTTGTTTCAACTCAAAAGCACTTCGATACGTCAAGTGGCGACGATGCGCAGGAATGCGTCGTCGCCAGCCATGGCGGCCAGGTCCAGTTCCTGCCAGACCCGCCCGCCTTCATCCTTGTAGCGAGCGCCCACGAAGTGCGGTCGCGCTGTGTTGGCCGGCTCGGGATCGGGCTTTAGTTGCTGCTCGCTGCGCAGCCCCGACAGCTTGTCGACCAGCAAGGCGCAATTGATCTCGAGCGAACCGTTCAGCGCCACCAGCCGCGACTGCTCGCGAACGGGCTCCACGTTCTTCAGCCCGAGAAAGCCCGCCAGGTCGACCACACCGTGCAGGTGGCCACGCAGGTTCGCAACGCCGAGGAACCACCCGTGCGCATGCGGTACCGGCAGCACCGGCGAGAGCGGGAAGATTTCTCCGGCTTCCTTCAGGGGAAACAGGAAGCCGTGCGAGCCGGCCTCGACCGCGAGCCACGACTTGCCGCGCTCCTGGGTACGCGCGGCCTGCAGGCGCTCGGCAAGCCGGCTCTGGAGTTCGCGCAGTGCTTCCTTGTTGGCCATCGATGCTGGTTCCGGATCGCCGAGGCTGGTCAGTCGTTTCGGTGCGGCGCCCGGTCAGTCGAACGCCTTGATCTTCGAGACGAGCTCGTCGGCATCGACGGGCTTGACGATGTAGTCGCGCGCACCCTGGCGCATGCCCCACACCTTGTCGGTCTCCTGGTTCTTGCTGGTGCACATGATCACCGGGACGCTGGCGAATCGCGGATCGCGGGTGATGGCGCGGGTGAGCTGAAAGCCGTTCTGGCCGGGCATGACCACGTCCATCAGGATGAGGTCGGGGGTTTCCTCGCCGAGCCGGCGCATGGTCTCGTCGCCATTCTCGGCGGTGCGCACGCGGTAGCCGCGCTTTTCCAGCAGATCCGAAAGGAAATGCAGTTCGGTCTTCGAGTCGTCAACAAGCAGGATGTTCTTGATGGCCATCGTCTCGTCTCTCAAATGTCTGTGTCGCACAATCGGCGAGTGTCACATGTTCGCCCGGCGCAGCCAGGCCCGTCCCGTCCGCGCCGGCACGAAATGGGACGCCTCGCGTGCAATCATTCACATCGTGCGGCGGTGTTGCTCGACCGCCTGCAACAGTTGGTCTTTGGTGAAAGGCTTGGTGAGGTAGTCCTGCGAACCCACCATGCGGCCCCGGGCCTTGTCGAACAGGCCGTCCTTGGACGACAGCATGATCACCGGGACGTCGGCGAACTTGGCATTGCGCTTGATGATTGCGCAGGTCTGATAGCCGTCCAGCCGCGGCATGAGGATGTCGCAGAAGATCAGGTCGGGCTGATGGTCGTTGACCTTGCTGAGTGCGTCGAAACCATCTTCCGCCAGCAGCACCTGGTGGCCTCCCTGCTTCAGGAAGATCTCGGCGCTGCGCCGGATGGTGTTGCTGTCGTCGATGACCAGCACCTTGACGCCGGCGTCGCTGGCCGGGCTTTCATTGCTCACCGGGTACTCTCCTCAGATGGCACTGTCCGGTTCTGGCCCCTCGCCCGTCGAAGGATCAGATCTGAACCATTTCGAAGTCTTCCTTGCGCGCACCGCATTCCGGGCATGTCCAGTTCATCGGCACGGCCTCCCACGATGTCCCCGCTGCAATACCATGCTCGGGGTCCCCGGATGCCTCGTCATAAATCCAGCCGCAGATAAGGCACATCCAGGTCCGTGGTTCAGTCACTTTGTGAGTCAGGCTTCACTACAATGGTGGCGAATTGTAGCGACGCGAACTGACAAAAATTCAAGGATTCTGAGGTACCTACGCAACATTCCTCACGGTTTTCCTGAAGTCGCGTCACCCCCTTTTTTCCGCTCGCCGTTCGCGCCTGCGTTCGCCGCCTGCCCCAAGGCCAGCCGCCATGACATCCGACCCCACTTCCACCGAACCGGCACCGGCACCGAGCCCATTCAGGAAGCGCCCGCGCCGGCATGCGTGATGACCTTCAACGCCAGCGATGCCAGCGGCGCCGGCGGCGTGGCCGGCGACGTGGCCACGATTGCGGCCATGGGCGCGCATGCGCTGCCCGTGGTCACCTCGGTGGTCATGCGCGACACCGCCGAGGTGTTCGATCACCACAACCTGGAACCCGAGGTCATCGTCGAGCAGGCGCGCAGCGTGCTCGAGGACGTGACCATCGCAGCCTGGAAGGTCGGCTACCTCGGGTCGGCCGAGAGCGTGAGTGCGGTCGCCGAAGTGCTGTCCGACTACCCGGACGTGCCGCTCGTGGCCTACATGCCGAACCTCTCCTGGGTCGAGGAAGACGACCAGCAGGCCTACCTCGATGCCTTTCGCGAACTCGTGCTGCCGCAGACCGAGGTGCTGGTGGGCAGCCACCAGACCCTGACCGACTTCCTCCTGCCCGAGTGGGATGCCGACCGCCCCGCCTCGCCTCGCGAGCTGGCCGTCGCTGCAGCCGAGCACGGCGCCCGTTTCGTCCTCGTGACGAGCGTGCCGCTGCCCGACCAGTTCCTCGACAACGTGCTCGCCTCGCCGCAAGGCGCCATCACCGGCGAGAAATTCGAGCGGTTCGAGGTCAGCTTCGTCGGCGCGGGCGACACGCTGTCTGCGTCGCTGGCGGCCTTGCTCGCCGCAGGCACCGAACTCCATTCGGCGGTCGGCGAATCGCTGGCCTTCCTCGACCAGGCCCTGGACGCCGGGTTTCGACCGGGCATGGGCAACGTGATCCCCGACCGTTTCTTCTGGGCCCTGCCACCGGGCGAGGAAGAAGAAGGCGCTTCGGACGGCGCCGCCGAGGACGGTTCGGCCCCCGGTCCGCGGCAGGTCCATTGATCAACCCAACGCCTGGCGCTGCCAGGGTGCCGCGGATCGCGGTGGAGCCATCGACATGAACAACCAGGCCCTCTTCGAGCGCGCGCAGCGCGTGATTCCCGGCGGCGTGAACTCGCCCGTGCGGGCGTTCCGCGCCGTGGGTGGCACCCCGCGGTTCATCTCGCGCGCGCACGGTGCGTACATGGTGGACGCCGAGGACAAGCGCTACATCGACTACATCGGTTCCTGGGGCCCGATGATCCTCGGCCACGGCCACCCGGCCGTGCTCGACGCGGTGCAGCGAGCCATCGGCGAGGGCCTGTCCTTCGGCGCCCCGACCGAACGCGAGGTCGAGCTGGCCGAGGAAATCCTCAAGCTCGTGCCGAGCATGGACCAGGTCCGGCTGGTGAGCTCGGGGACCGAGGCGGCCATGAGCGCACTGCGCCTGGCGCGCGGCGCCACAGGCCGCAACACCATCGTCAAGTTCGAAGGCTGCTACCACGGGCATGCCGACGCGCTGCTGGTCAAGGCCGGCTCGGGCCTGGCCACCTTCGGCAATCCCACCAGCGCTGGCGTGCCCGCCGAAGTGGTGCAGCACACGCTCGTGCTCGAGTACAACAACATCGCACAGCTCGAGGAAGCCTTCGCGCTGCGCGGACGCGACATCGCCTGCGTCGTGATCGAGCCGATCGCCGGCAACATGAACTTCGTTCGCGCGGCCGTGCCCTTCGTGCGGCGGCTGCGCGAGCTGTGCACCGAGCACGGCGCGCTGCTGATGTTCGACGAAGTCATGACCGGCTTTCGCGTGGCGCTGGGCAGCGCGCAAAGCCTCTATGCCCGCGAGATACCCGGGTTCGCGCCCGACATGAGCGTGTTCGGCAAGGTCATCGGCGGCGGCATGCCGCTGGCGGCCTTCGGCGCCAGGCGCGCCGTGATGGAGCAGCTCGCGCCGCTCGGGCCGGTCTACCAGGCCGGCACGTTGTCGGGCAACCCCGTCGCCACCGCCTGCGGATTGGCCACGCTGCGCGAGATCCAGAAGCCCGGCTTCTTCGAGGCACTGGGGCGCCGCACGCGCGAACTCGTCGACGGCCTTGCGGGCGCTGCGAAGGCAGCGGGTGTTCCGATGTCCGTCGACTGCGAGGGCGGCATGTTCGGCTTCTTCTTCGCGCCAGCCTTGCCCCAGAACTACGGGGCCGTCATGGCCACCGACCGGGACCGCTTCAATCGCTTCTTCCACGGCATGCTCGATCGCGGCGTGTACTTCGCGCCGGCCCTGTACGAGGCGGGCTTCGTGAGCGCCGCCCATTCCGCCGAAGACATCGCCGCGACCGTGAGTTCGGCACGCGACGTGCTTGCCTGAGTTCGCGGGCCGCGGGGTGCGGCTCCTAGAATCGGGCCCCTATGCACATCCACATTCTCGGCATCTGCGGCACCTTCATGGGCGGGCTTGCCGCGCTGGCCCGCGAGGCCGGTCACCGGGTGACAGGCTGCGATGCCAACGTGTACCCGCCGATGAGCGACCAGCTGCGTGCGCTGGGCATCGATCTCGTCGAAGGCTGGGACGCGAAGCAGGTCTCGCTGGCGCCGGACCTGTTCGTCGTGGGCAACGTGGTGTCGCGCGGCAACCCGCTCATCGAGGCCATCCTCGACGCCGGACTGCCCTACACGAGCGGCCCGCAGTGGCTTGCCGAACACGTGCTGCAGGGCCGGCACGTGCTGGCCGTGGCCGGAACGCACGGCAAGACCACGACGACAGCCATGCTGGCATGGATCCTCGACCAGTCCGGTGCGCAGCCGGGATTCCTGGTCGGCGGCGTCCCCACGAACTTCGGCGTGTCGGCGAGGCTCGGGCAAGGCAAGACCTTCGTCATCGAGGCCGACGAGTACGACACAGCCTTCTTCGACAAGCGCAGCAAGTTCGTGCACTACCGGCCGCGCACGGCAGTGCTGAACAACCTCGAATACGACCACGCCGACATCTTCGACGACCTGGCGGCCATCGAGCGGCAGTTCCACCATTTGGTGCGCACCGTCCCGGCCAGCGGGCGACTGGTGGTCAACGCGCGCGAGGAGTCGTTGCAGCGTGTGCTTGCGATGGGCTGCTGGAGCGAGGTCGTTCGCTTCGGGGGCCGCAAGGAAGCACCGGGCGAATTGCGCGCCCGAGGCGAGCCGCATGCCTTCGATGTGCTGCGCGGCAGCTTGAAGATCGGCAGCGTCGAATGGCCGCTGCTGGGCGAACACAACCAGATGAATGCGCTGGCCGCGATCGCGGCAGCCGAGCATGCAGGTGTCGCGCCGGCGGAAGCAGCCCGGTCGCTGGCCGGTTTCCTGAATGTGCGTCGACGCATGGAGGTTCGCGGAACGGTTGCACTGCGCGATGGCGAGGTGCGGATCTATGACGACTTCGCCCATCACCCGACGGCGATGCGCACCACCATCAACGGCCTGCGGCGCAAGCTCGACGGGCTGCTGCAGCAGCAGCCGGGCCTGCAGCAGCGCATCCTTGCCGTGTTCGAGCCGCGCTCGAACACGATGAAGCTGGGCTCGATGAAGGAGCAGTTGCCGTGGTCGCTGGACGAGGCGGACCTCGCCTTCTGCCATGGCGGCGGCCTTGGTTGGGACGCGGCGCGCTCGCTGGCGCCCATGGGCGATCAGGCCGTGGTCTGCGACACGGTCGACGAGCTCGTCAGGCGCGTCGCCGCGGAAGCGCGCGGCGGGGATCACATCGTGTGCATGAGCAACGGCGGCTTCGGCGGCATCCACGACAAGCTGCTGCAGGCGCTGGCGCGCAAGGCCTGACCCACGTGCAAGGCGTCGCCACTTCCCACCTGCTGTACCTGCACGGGTTCCGCTCGTCGCCGCAATCGACCAAGGCCCGCAAGGTGGCTGCCTGGGTGAAGCGGCATGCGCCCACCCTGCAGTGGTGGTGCCCGGCGTTGCCACCCTCGCCGGCCGAGGCCATCGACATGCTGACCCGCGGCATCGCGACCTGGCCTCGGGAGCGCATGGCCGTGATCGGAAGCTCGCTCGGCGGGTTCTACGCCACCGTCGTGGCCGAACGCACGGGTTGTCGGGCCGTCGTGCTCAATCCCGCTGTCGAACCTGCACGCGACCTTGCCGCCTACGTCGGCGAGATCACCGCATGGCACAGCGACGAGCGGTTCGAGTTTCGCCGCGAGTACATCGACGAGTTCGCGGCCTTGCGTCCGGACGCGATCACGCGGCCCGAGCGCTACCTTGCGATCATTGCCAAGGGCGACGAAGTGCTGGACTGGCGCGAGATGAGCGCGCGCTATGCAGGCTGCCCGATGAAGCTGATCGAAGGCAGCGACCACGCGCTCTCTGACTTCGACGAGCACTGGCCCGACATCACGAGGTTTCTCGAGCTGCCCGCCTGAGCAGCCGTCGTGCCGCGTGCCGTCGTGCCGCGAGGTGTCGTGCCGCGTGCCGTCAGGCCGCCCGTCAGTGCCAGTGGATGATGATGAGGATCACCCGGCGCCAGATCTCGATGTTGAACCACAACATCAAGGACGCGAATGCGAGGCGCCGCAGGTTGCGGGCACGGCCGAGCCATTCGTCGGTCCCCGATGCGATGAACAGGACGAAGGACAGGACGGAGGCTCCGACCATCAGGGCGGAGATGACACCGATGATCCAGCGAAAGACGGTCATGGTTGTTGGGGCATCCGCGGGGCGGGGTCGAGTGTCACAGGATCACGGCCAGCCGTTCGAGCATCAGGACGGCAAAGAACCCGAAAGCGGCGATCACCGCCCACTTGAGCAGGCGCACGCCGTATCGCCGCCACTTCAAGTCGCCGGTGCCGATGTACATGGCGGCGCACAACAAGCCGCCGACGAGCATCAGGAAAAGCAGCGCCCTGAACAGCGGCATCCGTCACCACGCCGGCGCGAGCTCGGCCAGACCCGGCGGGGCCTTTGCCGCGTCGTCGAAGGTGATGATCTCGTGACTGGTGCGATCTGACAGCACGGCGCGCACCAGCTTGTTGTTCAGGGCATGGCCGGACTTGTAGGCCGTGTAGGCGCCGATCAGCGGATGGCCGGCCACGTGCATGTCGCCGATGGCATCCAGGATCTTGTGCTTGACGAATTCGTCGTCATAGCGAAGGCCTTCGTCGTTGAGGACCTTGTAGTCGTCGACGACGATCGCGTTGTCCATGCTGCCGCCCAGGCCGAGCCCGCGTGAGCGCATCAGCTCGACGTCCTTGGTGAATCCGAACGTGCGGGCGCGGGCGATCTCGCGCACATAGTGGCCCGAACCCATGTCGAAGACCACGCGCTGCCCGGTCTGGTTGACCGCGGGATGGTCGAACCCGATCTCGAAGCTGAGCTTGTAGCCGTCGAAGGGCTCGAGGCGCGCCCACTTCAGCGTGGCGCCCTCGCCGTCGCGCACCTCGACAGGCCGCAGGATGCGCAGGAACCGCTTGGGCGCGTTCTGCAACGCGATCCCTGCGCTTTGCAGCAGGAACACGAACGAGGCCGCCGAGCCGTCGAGGATGGGCATCTCCTCGTTGGTGATGTCCACGAACAGGTTGTCGATGCCAAGGCCCGAACAGGCCGACAGGAAGTGCTCGACGGTCTTCACCGCAGGACCGCCGGGGTCGCCGGCAGGCGTGAGCGTTGTCGCCAGGCGCGTGTCGGTGACGGCAAACGCATCGACCTTGATCTGCACCGGCGTGGGCAGGTCGACACGACGAAACACGATGCCCGTGTCCGCTGGTGCGGGCCGCAGCGTCAGTTCCACCCGCTGGCCGCCGTGCACGCCCAGGCCCACCGCGCGGGTGAGCGATTTGATCGTGCGTTGGGCAAGCATGGGCGCCATTCTAGGCAGAAGGGACACCCTGGGCCGGAGCAACCCGAACCAGCGCCCCGGCGCATGCACGGCGCCTGAGGCGACACCCTGGGCCGAGGCGGCGGCAGCCTGGTCTGGATCGTCCAGGTCTGCCGCCGGCACGGCCGCCAGCTTGCTCATGCCCGGGGACCCCGGCCGGCGCCCGGGCGGCGCCCGATCTTCAGCATGCGGCCAGCACCTCAGTTTTCCATGGCGCCGAGCGGCACCCGACCGGCATGAACCGATGCATCAAGCGGCCGCCGCGGATCCGGCTTGGCCGGTCCGCTGGCGGCGCCCCCTGGAGGGGGAGCGCCGAAGGCGCTACGGGGGTGGTTCCCATCAGTCGGCCTGCTTGCGCAGGAACGCCGGGATCTCGATCTCGTCCATGCCGTTGCTGGCCAGCGCGTCGACCTTGGCCGCGGCCGTGCGGCCGTTGCGCCACACGCTGGGGGTGGTGAGCTGGCTGTAGTCGTGCGCGGGCGCGGGCTGCACGGGCTGCGTGAGGATCGGCAGGTTGTCGGTGCCGGTGCGCTGGACCGGCGCGCTGTGCACGACCTGCATCGGCGCCGCCTGGCGCTTGGCGGGCGACAGGCCCGTGGCGATCACCGTCACGCGCAGCTGGTCGCCCAGGTTCTCGTCGTAGGCGGTGCCGTAGATCACGTGGGCATCTTCGGCCGCGTAGCGGCGGATCGTGTTCATCGCGTTGCGGCTCTCGCTCAGCTTGAACGTGTTGCGGTTGGCCGCGATCAGCACGAGCACGCCGCGCGCGCCGGAGAGATCGATGCCTTCGAGCAGGGGGCACGCCACCGCCATGTCGGCCGCCTTGTGGGCGCGGTCGGGCCCCTGGGCGATGGCCGTGCCCATCATGGCCTTGCCCGGCTCGCTCATCACCGTCTTCACGTCTTCGAAGTCGACGTTGACCAGGCCGGGCACGTGGATGATGTCGCTGATCCCGCCCACGGCGTTCTTCAGCACGTCGTTGGCATGCGCGAAGGCCTGGTCCTGCGTGACGTCGTCGCCGAGCACGTCGAGCAGCTTGTCGTTGAGGATCACGATCAGCGAATCGACATTGGCCTCCAGTTCGGCCAGCCCGGTGTCGGCCGCCTTCATGCGGCGAATGCCTTCGAAATCGAATGGCTTGGTGACCACCCCGACCGTCAGGATGCCCATCTCCTTGGCCACGCGCGCGATCACTGGTGCGGCGCCGGTGCCCGTGCCGCCGCCCATGCCGGCGGTGATGAACAGCATGTTCGCGCCGGCGATCTGCTCGCGGATGCGGTCGATCGCCTCCTCGGCCGCCGCGCGGCCCGCCTCGGGCTTGGCGCCCGCGCCGAGGCCCGAAGTGCCCAGCTGGATCAGCGAATGCGCCGCCGAGCGGTTGAGCGCCTGGGCGTCGGTGTTGGCGCAGATGAATTCCACCCCCTGCACGCCCTGCGCGATCATGTGGTCGACGGCGTTGCCGCCGCCTCCGCCCACGCCGATCACCTTGATCTGGGTTCCCAAATCGAATTCCTCGATCATTTCGATTGCCATCTCGTCACTCCTTCAATGCAGTTGCCGTTGCTGTCGTCAGTACTTCCCGCCGATGAATCGCCGCGGTGGTCCGGCGGTGCCGGGGTCCGCGGTCTGAGACTTCTTGGAACCGGAGGGTCGCGGCTCGGATGAAGCCCGTGAGCTCCGAGGCGAAAGGCTTGCCTGCGGAAGTTCATGCCTTGCCCCTTGCTCAGAAATTGCCAAGGAACCAGTCCTTGGCGCGACCAAACCATGTCTTGACCGAACCGGCCTGCTGGGCGGCGCGCATGCCGCGCGTGCGCGCCAGGCGCGCTTCTTCCAGCAAGCCCATGACCGTGGCCGAGCGCGGGTTCGCGACCATGTCGTACAGCGCTCCGCTGTAGGTCGGGATGCCCTTGCGCACCGGCTTGAGAAAGATGTCCTCGCCCAGCTCCACCATGCCGGGCATCACGGCCGCGCCGCCGGTGACCACGATGCCCGACGACAGGAGTTCCTCGTAGCCGCTCTCGCGGATGACCTGGTGCACGAGGGAATAGATCTCCTCGATGCGCGGCTCGATGACGCCAGCCAGCGCCTGCCGGCTGAGCATGCGCGGCGGGCGGTCGCCCAGGCCCGGCACCTCGAGCTGATCGGCCGGATCGGCGAGCAGCTGCTTGGCCACGCCGTACTCGACCTTGATCTCCTCGGCGTCCTTGGTGGGCGTGCGAAGCGCCATCGCGATGTCGCTGGTGATGAGGTCGCCGGCGATCGGGATCACCGCGGTGTGCCGGATCGCGCCGTCGGTGAAGATGGCCACGTCGGTCGTGCCCGCGCCGATGTCCACCAGCGCCACGCCGAGGTCCTTCTCGTCCTCGGTGAGCACGGCGTGGCTGGAAGCGCTCGGATTGAGCACCAGCTGGTCGACCTCCAGGCCGCAGCGGCGCACGCATTTCACGATGTTCTCGGCCGCGCTTTGCGCACCGGTCACGATGTGCACCTTCACCTCCAGGCGCCCACCGCTCATGCCGATGGGTTCCTTCACCTCGTGCCCGTCGATCACGAACTCCTGCGGCTCGACCAGCAGCAGCCGCTGGTCGTTGGGAATGTTGATCGCCTTGGCCGTCTCGACCACTCGCGCGACATCCACCGGCGTGACCTCCTTGTCGCGCACGATGACCATGCCGGTGGAGTTCTGCCCGCGGATGTGACTGCCCGTGATCCCGGTGTAGACGCGGGTGATCTTGCAGTCGGCCATCATCTCGGCCTCCTTGAGCGCCTGCTGGATCGATTGCACCGTCGCGTCGATGTTCACGACCACGCCCCGCTTGAGGCCATGCGTGGGCGACACTCCCAGGCCCGCCACGCGCAGTTCTCCCCCCGGCATGACCTCGGCCACGACCGCCATCACCTTGGCAGTGCCGATGTCGAGCCCGACCACGAGATCCTTGTATTCCTTGGCCATGTAAGCCCTCAGTTCTTTCCGTCTTTTGCGGGCGTCATCACGGTCGTGACGCCCTTGAGCCTGACCGCGTAGCCGTCGTGATGACGCAGGTCCGCGTATTCCAGAGGCCGCTGGTAGCGCGAGGTGATCTGCGTGAGCGTGTCCACGAAGCGCTCGGTGCGGGCCACGACCTCGTCGTCGCTGCCCCGGCCGAGCTCCACCTGGGCGCCCGAGTCGAGCGTCACGCGCCAGGAGCCCCGGCCCGACAGGTCCAGCCCGTCGACGGTGGCGTCGTGGCGCGCGAACAGTGGGCGCAGCCGCCCGAGCATGCCGAGCATGTGCGCAGCGCTGCCTTCAGGGCCGCTGAACACGGGAAGGCTGTCGTCCTCCACGTCGCCCATGTTCGCCTCGAACACCTCTCCGAAGGTATTGACCAGGCGATCGGTGGCGGCATCGCTCCCCCACACCGCCGCGGGGCGGTGCTCCTCCAGTTGCACGGCCAGCCGGTTCGGCCAGATGCGGCGCACCACGGCCTGCCGCACCCAGGGCACGGACTCGAAGGCGCGGCGATCGCGCTGCAGGTCGGTGGTGAAGAAGTTGCCCTTGAGCTGCGGCGCGGCATTGGCGCGGATCGTCGCGATGCTGTTGCGAAGCATGTCGCCGTGCAACTCGATGGCGCGCACGTCGAACAGCGGCAGCCGCGTCAGCGCGTGCACGGCCAGCCACAGCAGCGCCGCGCCGGCCAACGCGAACAGGAGGTTCGCGGTGATGCGCATCAGCCGCACATCGCCGGGCAGCGGCGATGTGTTGGCGGAAGAAGCGTCGGCGGCGGCCATGGTGGGCGGTCGTTCAGGGTTGGCGGTCGTCGAGGTCGGCCTGCGACACCAGCCAGACGCACAACTGCTCGTAGCTCATGCCCGCGGCCTTGGCCGCGATCGGCACCAGCGAATGCGAGGTCATGCCGGGCGAGGTGTTGATCTCCAGCAGGAAGGGCTTGCGGTCGCTGGCACGGACCATCAGGTCGGCGCGGCCCCAGCCGCGGCAGCCAAGCGCGTTGTAGGCGGCCACGACGATGCGCTGGATCTCGCGCTCCTCGGCCTCGGGCAGGCCGCTCGGGCACAGGTATCGCACGACATCGGTGAAGTACTTGTTCTGGTAGTCGTACGCCCCTTCGGGCGCGACGATGCGGATGACCGGCAGCGCGCGCGCTGTGTCGCCCTGGCCGAGCACGGCGCAGGTGACCTCGTCGCCTTCGATGAATTCCTCGCACAGCACGTCGGGGTCGTATTGCACGGCCAGCGTCACGGCCGCCTGCATCTGCGAATAGCCCTGGACCTTCGTGACCCCGATTGACGAGCCTTCGCGCGGCGGCTTCACGATCAGCGGCAAGCCGAGATCGTCGGGCACCGCGACGACGCGTTCGCGCGTCTGTTCACCCGGCACGAGGTGCACGTGCCGCGGCGCGGGCAGGCCCTCGGCAATCCACACCCGCTTGGTCATCACCTTGTCCATCGCGATGGCCGAGGCCATGACGCCGGAGCCCGTGTACGGAATGCCCAGCAATTCGAGCGCTCCCTGCACGGTGCCGTCCTCGCCGTGGCGGCCATGCAGCGCGATGAAGCAGCGCGCGAAGCCGTCGTGCTTCAACTCGACCAGTTCGCGCGTGGCCGGGTCGAAGGCATGGGCGTCCACGCCCTGCGAGCGCAGCGCCTCGAGCACGCCGCCGCCCGACAGCAGCGAGATTTCCCGTTCGGCCGACGTGCCGCCCATCAGCACCGCCACCTTGCCCAAAGCCTTGACGTCGACGTTCATGGCTTGCTGCTCCTTGCCAGGGCCACCACCTGTCCGGGTACGTTCCCGATCGACCCGGCGCCCATCGAGATCACCACATCGCCGTCGAGCGCACGGTCGACGATGGCCTGCGGCATGTCCTGGATGTCGTCGACGAACACCGCGTCGACCTTGCCGGCCACCCGCAGCGCCCGCGCGAGCGCGCGCCCGTCGGCCGCCACGATGGGTGCTTCGCCGGCGGCATACACCTCCGAGAGCAGCACGACGTCGGCGCTGCCGATCACCTTGACGAAATCCTCGAAGCAGTCGCGCGTGCGGGTGTAGCGGTGCGGCTGGAACGCGAGCACCAGCCGACGGCCGGGAAAGGCGCCGCGAGCGGCGGCCAGCGTGGCCGCCATCTCCACCGGGTGATGGCCGTAGTCGTCGATGAGCGTGAAATGGCCGCCGTCGCGCGAAGGCAGTTCGCCGTAGCGCTGGAAGCGGCGGTCCACGCCGCGAAACTCCGCCAGGGCCTTCACCACGGGCGCATCGGGCAGTTCGAGCTCGGTGGCGACCGACACGGCGGCCAGCGCATTGAGCACGTTGTGCTCGCCGGGCAGGTTCAGGCTGATGTCGAGCTCGGGCATGCTGCTGCCGTTGCGGCGCGTCACCGCAAAACGCATCGTTCCCTGCTCGGCGCGCACGTTCACGGCACGCACCATGGCGTCCGCGCCGAGTCCGTAGGTCACGATCGGGCGCGAGATCATCGGCGCGATCGACCGCACGCCCGGGTCGTCGATGCACAGCACCGCCGCGCCGTAGAACGGCATGCGATGGATGAAGTCGACAAAGGCCTGCTTCAGCCGGGCGAAGTCATGGCCATAGGTGTCCATGTGGTCGGCGTCGATGTTGGTGACCACCGCCATCACCGGGTTGAGGTTGAGGAAGGACGCGTCCGACTCGTCGGCCTCGACCACGATGTAGTCGCCCGAGCCGAGACGCGAGTTGGCGCCGGCCGCATTGAGTCGCCCGCCGATCACGAAAGTCGGGTCGACACCGGCTTCGGCGAGCACGCTGGTCACGAGACTGGTCGTCGTCGTCTTGCCATGCGTTCCCGCGATGGCGATGCCCTGCTTCAGGCGCATCAGCTCGGCGAGCATCACCGCGCGCGGCACCAGCGGCACGCGAGCGGCGCGCGCGGCGACGACCTCGGGGTTGTCGCCCTTCACCGCCGTGGAAGTGACCACCGCGTCGGCGCCTGCGATGTTCGCCGCGTCGTGGCCGCTGGCGATGCGAATGCCCAGCGATGCGAGCCGCTGCGTGACGGCCCCGATGTGCTGGTCGGACCCGGAGACCGTATAGCCCAGGTTGTGCAGGATCTCGGCGATGCCGCTCATGCCGGCGCCGCCGATGCCCACGAAATGGATGCGCTTGACGGCATGCTTCATGGCCGTGCTTCCTCCTGCCCCGAGCGGCGGGCGTGCTCCGATCGATCCAAGGTGGTCCGCACGAGCGGCCTGCCTTCGACGCCATCGCGCCGCGCGATCATGCCGTCACCAGCCTTTCGAGTTCGTCGGCCACGCGCGCCGCAGCCCGCGGCCGCGCCAGGGAGCGCGCCTTCGTCGCCATCGCGAGCAGGGCCTCGCGAGTGAGGCCGGCCAGCAGATCGGCCAGGCGACGAGGCGACAGCTCCGCCTGCGGCAGATGGACGCCCGCGCCGTGCGATGCCAGCCAGGTCGCGTTGTCTCGCTGGTGGGAAGTCGTGCTCACAACCAGCGGCACCAGCACGCCGGCCACGCCGGCCGCGCACAGCTCGCTCACCGTCACCGCGCCGGCGCGGCAGACGATCAGGTCGCAGTCGCCGAGCTGGGCGGCCATGTCGTCGATGAACGGCCGCACGTCGGCCTGCACCTGGGCCTGCGCATAGGCCGACTGGACGGCATCCAGGTTGGCCTGCCCCGTCTGATGCGTGACGCGCGGGCGCTGCGATTGGGCAAGCAGCGACAGCGCGCGCGGCAGGCAGTCGTTCAGCGCCCGCGCGCCCAGGCTGCCGCCGACCACCAGCAGCCGCAGCGGTCCGCTCCGTCCGGCGAAACGCTCGGAGGGCGGCGCCAGCGCCTCGATGTCGGCCCGCACCGGATTGCCGGTGACGATCGCGCGCCGTGTCCTGGCCGCGTCGGGGCCGTCGAAGCCGAAGGCGATCCGATCGCACAGGCCCAGCAACGCACGGTTGCTCATCAGCAGGGCCGCATCCGCGTTGACGAGCATGAGCGGCTTGGCGAGCGCCGCGCTCATCACGCCGCCCGGAAAGCATACGTAGCCACCCATGCCGAGGACGACATCGGTGCGGCGACGCCTGAAGATGCGCGCGCACGCCCCGAACGCGGCGAGGAGGCGAACTCCGCCGGTGAGCGTATGCATGATGCCCTTGCCCCTCAGGCCGCTGAAGGCGATGTTGTCCATGGGAATGCCGCTGGGCGGCACCAGCCGGTTCTCCATGCCGTGCGTGGTCCCGAGCCAGCTCACGCTCCAGCCGCGCTGCTGCATCTCCCGCGCGACGGCCAGCCCCGGGATCACGTGCCCGCCGGTGCCCGCGGCCATCACGACCAGATGGCGCTCGTGCGGCGAGCGCGTTGCCTTGCGCTGCGGCGCCCGGCTCATGGCCGACCTCCGCGCATCAGGTGGCGGTTCTCGATGTCCACGCGCATCACCACGGCCAGCGTGATCAGGTTCATCAGGATGGCCGAGCCCCCGTAGCTCATCAGCGGCAAGGTCAGACCCTTGGTGGGCAGCACGCCCAGGTTCACGCCCATGTTGATGAACGACTGCCCGCCCATCCAGATTCCGATGCCTTGCGCGAACAGGCCGGCGAACACGCGGTCCAGTGCGATCGCCTGGCGCCCGATGTGGAAGATGCGCCGCGACAGCCAGAAGAACGCGCAGATGACGCAGGCCACGCCGACGAAGCCGAGTTCCTCGCCGATCACGGCGAGCAGGAAGTCGGTGTGCGCCTCCGGAAGGTAGTGCAGTTTTTCCACCGAGGAGCCGAGGCCCTGGCCGAAGATCTGCCCGCGCCCGAAGGCGATCAGCGAGTGCGAGAGCTGGTAGGCCTTGCCCAGTGTGTATTTCTCGTCCCAGGGATTGAGGTAGGCGAAGATGCGCTCGCGTCGCCACTCCGAGAAGGTGATCATCAGCACGAACGCTCCGACCAGGACCGCCGTGATGAGCAGGAACATGCGGCCGTTGACGCCGCCGAGGAACAGGATGCCCATCGCGATGGCCGCGATGACCAGGAAGGCGCCCATGTCGGGTTCCGCGAGCAGGAGGATGCCCACGACGGCGACAGCGGCCGCCATGGGCAGCACGGCACGGCCGAACTTCTCCTTGACCTCCATCTTTCGCACCATGTAGCCCGCGGCATACACGGCCATCGCGAACTTCGCGAGCTCGGAGGGCTGGAAGTTCATCACGCCCAGCGGTATCCAGCGCCGCGCACCGTAGACCACCTTGCCCACGTGCGGCACCAGCACGATGAGCAGCATCACGAGCGCTCCCACGAACACCCATGGGGACCATTTCTCCCACAGGTTCATCGGGATCTGCACCGCCACCAGCGCGCACATGGCGCCGATGCCGATCGACATGAGATGGCGCATCAGGAAATAGGTGGGCGTGTAGCGGGCGAAGCGCGGACTGTCGGGCAGCGCGATCGATGCGCTGTAGACCATCACCAGCCCCAGCGCGACCAGCGCGACGATCACCCACAGCAGCGCCTGGTCGAAGCCGAGCAGCCGCGTCGACGGACTCGACGACAGGTTGATCCAGTCGCGCACGGGCACCGGATCGGCGGCACGCAGCGCGTCCCCGCGCCATGCGGCGATGCGCTCCCTGAGCGCATCCAGGCCGAGCCGCGCGACCAGCGTCATGGGCATGCCCTCCCGCGCACTGGCAGGTTGGCGACGTCGCTGCGGCAACCGGCGCGGGCAGGCCGTGCGGCGCTCATTCGAACATCTCCCCATGGTCGAGCGCGAGGGCCCGCACTTCCGCGACGAAGACCTCGGCGCGATGACCGTAGTTGCGGAACATGTCCAGGCTGGCGCAGGCGGGGCTGAGCAGCACCGCATCGCCTGCCTGCGCCCGCTCGAAGCACCAGCGCGTGGCGGCCTGCAGCGTGTCGTGCCGCAGGACCGGCACGCCGGTATGGGCGAGCGCCTGCTCGACGATGGCTGCATCGCGGCCGATCGTGGCGACCGCGCGCGCATGGCGGGTGACCGGGTCGGCCAGCAGGCCGAAGTCCTGGCCCTTGCCGTCGCCGCCCAGGATCACAAGCAGCTTCGCCGGTGCCTTGTCTGCGCCCAGGCCGTTCAGCGCCGCGACGGTGGCGCCGACGTTCGTGCCCTTGCTGTCGTCGAAGGCGTCGACGCCATTGACGGTGGCGATGAATTCCACGCGGTGCGGCTCGCCGCCGTAGTCGCGCAGCGCATGCAGCATGGGCGCGAGCGGGCATCCGATGGCCGTGGCCAGCGCCAGCGCAGCCAGCGCATTGGCTGCATTGTGTCTGCCACGCACGCGCAGCGCATCGGCCGGCATGAGGCGCTGGACGTGCAGATCCTCGTCGTCGACGGGTGCGCCGCGACGGCCCCGCGCGAGCGTCTCGTCGGCCTCCATCGCGCGCACCAGCCAGGCCATGCCGTTCTCGACGACCAGGCCGAAGTCGCCCGGGCGCGTCGGCGATTCGAGCCCGAAGCGCACGACCTGCCGCACGATCGGCTTGGCATGGCGGCCCTTGGGCACGATGGGCGCGGGCACGAGCTTCTCGACCTGCGGATCGTCGCGGTTGATCACCATCACCGCGTGCTTGCCGAACACCCGCGCCTTGGCCGCCACATAGGCGGGCATGTCGCCATGCCAGTCGAGGTGGTCCTGCGTGATGTTGAGCACGGTCGCGGCGCTCGGCTCGAAGCCTTTCGCGTCGTCGAGCTGGAAACTCGACAGCTCCAGGACCCAGACTTCAGGGAGGCACTCGAAGGTGGGAGATGGCGGTGGCGGCGGCTGGAGCTTTGTGCCGTTCCTGCCGTCCTTGCCGTTTCCGCCATCTGCGTCTTCGCTGTCTTGTGAGCCTGTCTCGCTTCCGTCGCTTCCGTCGGCGCTGTCGCTGCCGGCGTCGCTGTGGGCGTCGCTGAAAGTGGCGGTGGTGCCAGCATCCGGGGCCGTCACCTTGGAGGCCGACGAACCTGTCGCGGCCTCGCGTTCCTCGTCGTCATGGGCCGACGCGGCTTGTGTCGCGTGCAGTCGCGGAGCATGGCGGATGCAATGGCGCGTGCAATGGCGCATGCGAAGGTTCAAGAGCCGGCGCGGATTCGCGATCGAGCGCATCCGCCAAGGTCTGCAGCATCGTCGGGCCGATGTTCCCGGCAGTCGCCACGCGGCGCCCGGCGCGCTCGACGAGCATGGCCGTCATGGCCGTCGTGGTGGTCTTGCCGTTCGTGCCGGTGATCGCGATGACCTTCGGCGCGTAGCCGCGATCGGCCTTCAGCTCGTCGAGCGCTCGCGCGAACAGCTCGAGCTCGCCCTGCACGAGCACGCCGCGGTCTGCTGCGCGGCCCATCGGACCGGCGATGCGAACGTCGCTGGGCGACAGGCCGGGGCTCTTCAGCACAAGCCCCACACCCACGGTGGCCTCGTCGGTCAGTTCGCCCGTCAGCAGCTGCGCCTCGGGCACGTGCTGCAGCAGCGAGGCGCCTTGCGGCGGCGCTTCGCGCGAATCCCACACGCGAACGGTCGCGCCGAATCGCGCGCTCCAGCGCGCCATGGCGAGCCCGGACTCACCCAGCCCGAGCACGAGAACCGTGATGCCTGCCAGATGCTTCATCTGAGCTTCAGGCTCGCCAGCCCGACCAGGCACAACAGCATGGTGATGATCCAGAAGCGAACGACGACCTGGGTCTCCTTCCAGCCGGACTTCTCGAAGTGGTGGTGCAGCGGCGCCATTTTCAGGATGCGCCGGCCCGTGCCGAAGCGCTTCTTCGTGAACTTGAACCAGCTCACCTGCAGCATCACCGACAGTGCCTCGGCGACGAACACGCCGCCCATGATTCCCAGCACGATCTCCTGGCGCGTGATGACTGCAATGGTGCCGAGCGCCCCGCCGAGCGACAGCGCGCCCACGTCGCCCATGAACACCTGCGCCGGATGCGTGTTGAACCAGAGGAAGGCCAGGCCGGCCCCCGCCATCGCGGCGCAGAAGATCAGCAGTTCGCCTGCACCGGGGATGTACGGAAACAGCAAATAGCGGCTGTAGACGGAGCTGCCGACCACATAGGCGAACACGCCGAGCGCGGAGCCGACCATCACGACCGGCATGATCGCCAGGCCGTCCAGCCCGTCGGTGAGGTTCACCGCATTGCTCGCGCCGACGATGACGAAATAGGTCAGGAAGATGAACCCGAACACCCCCAGCGGATAGCTCACCGTCTTGATGAACGGGACCATCAGGTCGGCCTTGGGCGGCAGGTCGTTGGAAAACCCGCTCTGCACCCAGCGGATGAACAACTCGAGCACGCGCAGGTTGGAGGTCTCCGACACGCTGAAGGCCAGGTAGAGCGCCGCGACCAGCCCGATCACCGACTGCCAGAAGAATTTCTCCTTCGAGCTCATGCCCTCGGGGTTCTTCTTCACGACCTTGCGCCAGTCGTCGGCCCAGCCGATGCCGCCGAAGCCGAGGGTCACCACCATCACCACCCACACGAAGCGGTTGCTCCAGTCGAACCAGAGCAGCGTGGACACGCCGATGCCGATGAGGATGAGCACGCCGCCCATCGTGGGCGTCCCGCTCTTGGCAATGTGCTCCTTCACGCCGTATTCGCGGATCGGCTGCCCGATCTTCAGCGCCGCGAGCCTGCGGATCACCCACGGACCGAAGGCCAGACCGATCAGAAGCGAGGTGAGCGCGGCCATCACCGCGCGAAAGGTGATGTACTGGAAGACGCGAAAGAAGCCGAACTCCGGCGACTGCGACTGCAGCCAACTGGCCAGGCTAAGCAGCATGCGTTCCCCCTGCATCGCCTGCGGCGTGACGCGACACCAGTTCGTTGACCACCCTTTCCATCCTCATGAAGCGCGAGCCCTTGACGAGCACCGATGCGCATTCCGGCGCCTCGCCGAGCGCGGCGATCAAGGTGTCGACGTCGTTGAAATGGCGCGCGCCATGGAAGGCCGCGCTCGCGTGCGTGCTCAGGGTGCCTGCGGTCCAGAGCGCCTCGACGCCGCGCGCGGCGGCGTAGCCTCCCACCTCCTGGTGGAATTGCGGACCGCGGTCGCCGACTTCGCCCATGTCGCCGAGCACCAGCCAGCGCGGACCGGGCAGGCTGGCCAGCACGTCGATGGCCGCGCGCACCGAATCGGGATTGGCGTTGTAGGTGTCGTCGACCAGCGTGACCTCGCGTCCCTCGCGCGAAAAGGACTTCACCTGCGAGCGTCCCTTGACGGGCGAGAACGCCTCGATGCCGCGCACGATCGCCTCCAGCGGACATCCTGCGGCGAGCGCGCAGGCAGCCGCCGCGAGCGCGTTCTTCACGTTGTGAAGACCCGCGACATGCAGCTTCATCGCCACGGCGCCGGCCGGCGTGTGCATCAGCAGCGCCCAGTGGTCGCCGGCCCACACCGCCTCGCCGGTGACGTCGGCATCCTGCATCGCGAAGGTCGTCACCGAGCGCGCGCCTGCTAGCGTGCGCCAAAGCGGCGCATACGTGTCGTCGGCGGGGAACACGGCCACGCCCTGTGCGCCGAGCGCCTCGATGACCGCGCCGTTCTCGCGCGCGACCGCTTCCACGCTCGACATGAATTCCTGGTGTTCGCGCTGCGCGTTGTTGACCAGCGCGACCGTGGGCGAGGCGATGTGCGAGAGACGGGCGATCTCGCCGACGTGGTTCATGCCCAGTTCGACGACGCCCGCGCGGTGCCACGCGGTGTCGTCGCGCCGCAGCCGCAGAAGGGTCAGCGGCAGCCCCACGTCGTTGTTGAAGTTCCCCTGCGTCCAGAACGCGCCGTCGCCGAGCCACGCCACGAGCATCGAGGCGATCATCTGCGTCACGGTGGTCTTGCCGTTGCTGCCGGTCACGGCGATCAGCGGCATCTCGAAGCGCCGCCGCCAGCCGGCAGCGAGGTCGCCGAGCGCCCTTCGCGAGTCGCTCACCAGCAATCCGGGGAGCCCGGACTCGGCCAGCCCGTGCTCGGCGATGGCGGCGACCGCGCCCGCCGCCCGGGCCTGCGGCAGGAAGTCGTGGGCGTCGAAGCGCTCGCCGCGCAACACGACGAACAGGTCGCCGGGCTGCAGGGTGCGGGTGTCGCTGTGCACGCGCCGCACCTGCACGGAACCGTCGCCGACCAGCGTCGAGCCGGGCAGCATCATGTGGGCGTCGAGGAGTCTCATCATGGCGACAGCCTCCTGCGAAGGCTGCCCTTTCGAGCGAGCACCGCATGCGCCTCGACCGCATCGGAGAACGGGTGGCGCACGCCGTCGATCTCCTGGTAGTCCTCGTGTCCCTTGCCGGCGATCAGGATGACGTCGCGGCCGTCGGCGAAGCGCACCGCCTGTCCGATCGCCGCGCGCCGGTCCTCGATCACGAGCGGCTTGTTGTCGCCCGTCATGCCCGCCACGATCTGCGAGAGGATCAGTGCGGGCGACTCCTGACGCGGGTTGTCGCTGGTCACGACCGTGCGGTCGGCGAGCTTCTGCGCGATCGCACCCATCAGCGGACGCTTGGCGGCGTCGCGGTTGCCGCCGCAGCCAAAGACACACCACAGTTCGCCGCCTCGGGCGTGGGCCAGGGGGCGCAGCGCAGTCAGCACCTTTTCCAGTGCATCGGGCGTGTGGGCGTAGTCGACCACGACTTCGGGCAGATTCTCGTAGTGCTGCGCCTCGTCGTCGTAGTCGGCTTCGGCGCTCACGCGCTGCATGCGTCCGGGCACTGGCGACAATGCGCTGCAGGCACGGCAGGCGTCGGCCAGCCCGATGCCGAGCGCTCGCAGGGCGGCGATGACGGCCAGGACGTTGTGCACGTTGTATTCGCCGATCAGCACCGTGCGCACCTGGGCCTGCAGGCCGGCCTCGTAGACGTCGAAGGCCAGGCCGCCGTCCTGGTAGACGATGTCGTGCGCGTACAGCCGTGCATCGAGCGCGGTCGAGTAGGTCCACAAGTCCACGGCCGTGTCCTTGAGCGCACGGGCGAGCGCCACCCCGTGCGGGTCGTCCAGGTTCAGCACTGCCGTGCCGAGGCCGGGCCAGGCGAACAATCTCACCTTCGCCTGCCAGTACGCGTCCATGCTGCCGTGGTAGTCGAGGTGGTCCTGGGTGAAGTTCGTGAACTGCGCGACCGCGATGTGCGTGCCGGTCAGCCGATGCTGATCGATGCCGATCGAGGAAGCCTCGATGGCGCAGGCGGCAAATCCGGCGTCGGCGAAATTGCGGAAGGCGGCCTGCAGGGTCACCGGGTCCGGCGTGGTGAGTCCGGTCGAGGCGATGCGCCCCCCGTCCTCGCGAGAGGGCGGCTCGCCGATGCCGAGCGTGCCGACCAGCCCGCAGCGATGGCCCAGCGCGGACAAGGCCTGCGCCGTCCACCAGGCCGTGGATGTCTTGCCGTTCGTGCCGGTGACCGCAATGACCTTCAGCCGCGCGCTCGGCTGGCCGAGGAAGCCGCTCGCCAAGGGTCCGGTGGCCGCACGCAGGTCGGGCATCGATGCGATCCGCGCATCGCCCTGGAAGTCGAATTCGTCGATGCCTTCTTCCTCGACGATGCACGCCGCCGCGCCGGCCGCCAGGGCGTCGCCAACGAACTGCCGGCCGTCGCGCGAAGCGCCGGGCCAGGCGATGAAGGCGTCGCCCGGCTGAACCTTGCGGCTGTCGGTCGTGAGGGCAACCACGCCGTGGCGGCCCAGCCATTCGAGCGCGTCGGCCACCGATTGAAGGGACTTCGCCATCAGAAGCTCTCCTCCTCGGCCGGAATGTCATTGGAGATGATCTGGGGCTTCACCTCGAGGTCGGGCGGCACGCCCAGCGTGCGCAAGGTCTGCTGCACGAGGTCGCTGAAGACCGGTCCGGCGACGTCGCCGCCGAAATGCTTGCCCGAGGTCGGCTCGTCGACCATCACCGCCACGATGATCCGCGGCTTGCCTGCCGGCGCCATGCCGACGAACCACGACCTGTACTTGCGGTCGGCGTAGCCCTTGCCTTCCTGCTTGTAGGCCGTGCCGGTCTTGCCACCGACGGAATAGCCGATGGTCCGCGCCTGCGGCGCCGTGCCGCCGGCTTCGGTCACCATGTGGAGCATCTCCCGCACGGACGCAGCCGTCTTCGAGGACACCACGCGAATGCCCGGGACCGGGTCGGCCGTCGGGTTCTTCAACAGCGACAGCGGGATCAGTTGTCCGTCGTGCGCGAAGACCGTGTAGGCATGGGCGATCTGGAACAGCGAGGCCGACAGGCCGTAGCCGTATGCCATCGTGGCCTGCTCGATCGGGCGCCAGCTCTTGTAGGGCCGCAGGCGACCGGTGACTGCGCCGGGAAAGCCGATCTGCGGCTTCTGGCCGAAGCCGACCTGTGTGAACAGCTCCCACATCTCGCGCGGCTGCATCTGCATGGCCAACTTGACCGCGCCGACGTTGCTCGATTTCTGGATCACCTCGGCGACGGTGAGCGGGCCATGCGGATGCGCATCGCGAATCGTGGAGCCGGTGATGTTGATCCAGCCGGGCGCCGTCTGGATGACGGTATGCGGCGTCACGCGGCCGGTCTCCATCGCCAGTGCCGCAATGAATGGCTTCATCGTGGAGCCCGGCTCGAACGTGTCGGTGATGGCGCGGTTGCGCAGTTGGGCCCCGGTGAGGTTGCGCCGGTCGGCGGGCGAGTAGCTCGGGTAGTTGGCCAGCGCGAGCACCTCGCCGCTCTGCGCATCGAGCACGACCACGCTGCCGGCCTGGGCCTTGTTGTCGTGGACCGCGTCGCGGATGCGCTGGTAGGCAAAGAACTGGACCTTGGAATCGATGGACAGTTGGATGTCGCGCCCGTCCACGGGCCGCTCGCTCTCGCCGATGTCCTCGACCACCCGGCCGAGGCGGTCCTTGATGACGCGGCGCGTGCCGTCACGTCCGGCGAGCTCGCCCTGGTGCGCGAGCTCGATGCCCTCCTGCCCCTTGCCTTCGACATTGGTGAAGCCCACCACGTGCGCAGCCGCCTCGCCCTCGGGATACTTGCGCTTGTATTCGCGCACCTCGTGCACGCCCTTGATGTCGAGCGCCTCCACGTTCTTGGCGACCTCGTCGTCGACCTGGCGCCGCAGCCACACGAAATTGGGGTTGTCGGCCAAGCGCGCGTCGAGGTCCTTGGCCGTCATGTGCAGGAGCTTCTCGAGCTGCCGGCGCTGGGCAGCGTCGGCCTCGAAGTCCTTGGGGATCGCCCACAGCGATGGCGCAGGCACGCTGGACGCGAGGATCAGACCATTGCGGTCGAGGATCCGGCCGCGGCTGGCGGGCAGTTCCAGCGTGCGGGCGTAGCGGATCTCGCCTTGCTTGAGGAAGAACGGCGCATCGATGATCTGGACGTAGGCGGCACGCCCGATGAGGACTGCGAAACCCAGGCCCACGAGGCCGACGAACAACTTGGATCGCCAGGGCGGCGTCTTCGAGGCGAGCAGAGGGCTGCTCGAGTAGCTCACGCTGCGCACGCTGACCGCGCCTGCCCTGGACGCGCGCGCAGCGCGGCCGGCGTTTCGCCCGGCCTTTCGCCCGGCCTTGCGCCCCACCTTCTCCTGGAAGCGTTCGCGCCAGCTCATCGTGCCGCTCCGGGCGCAGAAGCCGAGCTTGCCGCGCCATAGGTGACGTACTGGGTGATGGCCGGCGTAGCCTGGCGCATGCCCAGCCTGCTCTGCGCGAGCTTCTCCACGCGCAGTGGTGTGGCCTGCGATTGGCGATCGGCCTTCAGCCGCTCGAATTCCACGTCGAGGTGTCGTTCCTCGTTCTGCGCCTTGTCGAGGGCGGCAAACAGGCGGCGCGCATCGTAAGACACGCGCACGAGATACAGGCTGCTGGCCAGCAGCGCCAGGAGGAGCACGAGATTCATGCGCGTCATGCCGGCGCTCCCGGCATGAGCGCGGCGGTTCGCTCGGCGGTGCGCATCACGGCCGAGCGCGCACGCGGGTTCGCCGCGATCTCCGCGGAGCCCGGCCGCGTGCGCCCGAGCGCTCGCAGGCGAGTCGGACGCGGCGGTGCAAACGGGGCCCGTCGATCGACCTCGCTGCGGCTTTCGCGCGCGATGAAGGTCTTCACGATGCGATCTTCCAGCGAATGAAAACTGATGACCACGAGGCGGCCGCCGGGTGCGAGCAACTCGACCGCCGCGTTCAGGCCTTGTTCGAGCTCCTCAAGCTCGGCGTTGACGAAAATCCGAAGTGCCTGAAATGTGCGCGTTGCAGGGTCCTGGCCCGGTTCGCGGGTTTTGACCGCACGAGCCACGACGTCGGATAGCTCCCGCGTAGTTCGAACAGGGTTCCCGCTTTCGCGCCGAGCAACAAGCGCCTTTGCAACCTGTATAGCAAACCGCTCTTCCCCATAGTCACGTATCACCTCCGCGATGTGGCGCACGTCGGCGCGGGCCAGGAAGTCCGCGGCGCTCTCGCCGCGGGTGGTGTCCATGCGCATGTCCAGCGGCCCCTCGAAGCGGAAGCTGAACCCGCGCGACGGATCGTCGATCTGCGGCGAAGACACGCCCAGGTCGAGCAGCAGCCCGTGGATGCGCGTGATGCCCTGCCCGGCCAACAGCGAGACCAGTTCGCCGAAGCGGGCGTGATGGATGGAAAAACGCGGGTCTGAGACCCGCGTTGCTCCTGAGGCGGCCGCGGCGACGGCCTGTGGATCGCGGTCGAGGGCAAGCAAGCGCCCGTGGTGCCCGAGGCGCGGCAAGATGAGCCTCGAGTGACCGCCCCGCCCGAAGGTGCCGTCCACGTAGAGGCCCTCGGGGTCGGTGACGAGCGCGTCCACCGCCTCGACGGGCAGAACGGTGGTGTGCGAATAGGACTCGGACGTGCCGCTCACGGATGGCCTCAGAAGCTGAAGCTCTGCAGCGCTTCGGGCATGGGCTGCTCCATGACCCGGGCCTCGTGCTCGGCGTAGCGCGCGGCGTCCCACAGCTCGAAGTGGCTGCCCATGCCCAGGAGCATCACGTCGCGGGCCAGGCCGGCGGCTGCACGCAGCTCGGGAGCGATGAGCACGCGCGAGGAGGCATCGATCTCGACGTCCATCGCATTGCCGAGGAAGATTCGCTTCCAGCCGCTGGCCGACATCGGCAACGCGGCGACCTTTTCACGGAAGGTCTCCCATGCCGGGCGCGGGAAGATCATCAGGGCGCCCTCGGGGTGCTTGGTGACGGTGAGCTGGTTGACGCCCATCGCGGACAGGACCTCGCGATGGCGCGACGGCATGGCGATTCGCCCCTTGCCGTCCAGCGTCAGCGCCGCCGGTCCTTGAAATACGATGTTCGCCACGAAAACCCACAAAAGTGCACTTCGCTGCACTGTAGCCGAGCTCCTGGCACGGGTCAACGGAAACTCGGCACGAAAAATCAATGGAATCAAGCACTTAGCGGCGATTTTTCACGTCGCGACGTGAAAAATTCGTTTCAAAAATAAGGACTTGCGATGGGCAATGAAAGTGAAGGGTGAGATTCGGACGGGCCGCAGGCCCACTTGAAACGGCTTGTGCGGGCACTCACATGACTGCCTGCTGGAGCCGAACATGGGTGCGAACGACGACGCCTTCTTGCTGGATGCCTATTCCGACACCGTGGCCCGCGTGATCGAGCGCGCCGGTCCGAGCGTGGCGGCCGTGAAAGTACAGGGCGCGCCCAACGAGGCGGCGCGTGTGGCGGGCACCGGGTCGGGATTCCTCTTCACGCCCGACGGATATCTGCTGACCAACTCGCACGTCGTGCGCGCGGGCAAGGCAGGGCCGGAGGCACGCAAGCTGCGGCACACCGTGTCGCTTTCCGACGGTCGTGAATTCACCGCCCGCTGGGTCGGCGACGACCCCGACACCGACCTCGCCGTGCTTCAGATCGACGGGGCATCTCAAGGCCCTCTTGCGGCATTGGCGCTGGGCCGATCCGCCACCCTGCGGCGGGGCGAAATTGCCATCGCCATCGGAAACCCGCTGGGGTTCGAGCACACCGCCACGGCAGGGATCGTGAGCGCGCTGGGACGCAGCATGCGCTCGGGTTCGGGCCGCCTGATCCCCGACGTGATCCAGACCGATGCCGCACTCAACCCGGGAAACTCCGGTGGCCCCTTGCTGAACTCGCGCGGCGAGGTGGTGGGTGTCAACACGGCCATCATCCACGGCGCTCAGTCGCTGAGTTTTGCCGTGGCGATCGACGTGGCGTCCTGGGTCATCCCGCAGTTGCTCCAGCACGGACGGGTGCGTCGCGCCTACCTTGGCGTGGGGGGCCAGACGACGGCCCTGGACAGGCGCGTGGTGGTCGGCTTCGGGCTGCAGCAGTCGCGGGCGGTGCGGGTGCTGACGGTCGATGCAGGCAGCGCGGCGGCCGAGGGCGGTGTGCAGGTCGGTGATCTCATCGTCGGGCTCGACGGTCAGGCGGTGGATTCGGTCGATCGCCTCTACCAGCTGCTCGACGCGACCCGCATGCAGCGCGACGTGCCCGTCAAGGTGCTGCGGCCCAGTGCCGGTGCCGCGCCGGTCTATCTCATCGTGCGTCCGCGCGAACAGCGAACAGCGTCCGGCGGCTGATTGCGGCGCCGCCATCGATCCCGGTGCCACGGCCCGGCGCCGATTGTCCATGTGCGGACTTTCCATGGCATTCTGTCCAATGTAGGAATACATTTGGAGAACCGCTTTCGAGTTGATTCATGGCTCAAGTCCGCTCCGTTCCCCGCAAGGCATCGCCGCTCGATGCGCCTGCCGCCGCCGGCGCGGCGTTGCGCACCTTCTTCAACATTTCCCACGCCTGGGACCTGAGCGCTCCCGAAGAGCAGCGGCTGCTCGGCGTCCCGCGCTCGACCCTCTACGCGTGGCGCGCCGGTGACTATCCGGCGCGGTTGGACGCCGGCACGCTCGAGCGGCTGAGCTATCTGTTCGGGATCTATTCGGCGCTGCAGGTGCTGTTCCCCGTCGCCGAGCGTGCCGACGCCTGGGTGCGCAAGCCCAATACGGCGCCGCTGTTCGGCGGCGAGTCGGCGCTGGCCCGCATGCTCGGCGGCCAGGTGGCCGATCTCTTCCAGGTGCGCCAGTACCTCGACGCGGTGCGCGGCGGCATCGCTTGAGCATGGCGGCGATCCCGGTGTCGCGCCTCGATTGGGGCGCGAGCTACCGGCTGGTGCCGAGCCGGTTTCCGCCGATCGGCCTGTTCGAGCGCGTGGCTGACCCGGCCGACCTCGACGTGGTCTACGCGGTGGAGGCGCTGACCAACCCCAGGTTGCGCCAGGAGGTCGGCGAGATCTCGCTGGTGGCACCGGCAGAACGCCTGAGCGGCACGGGCAGCACCCCGATCATGGCGGCCTTCACGCATCTGAACCCGTACGGCTCGCGGTTCACCGCCGGCAGCTACGGTGTCTACTATGCGGCGCGCACGCTCGTCACCGCGGTGCGCGAGGTCAGCCATCATCAGGCGCTGTTCCTGGCTGCGACACGGGAGCCACCAGTCTCCGTGGACATGCGCTGCTATCGCGCGGCATTGCGCGAGCCGCTGCACGACATTCGCGGCATGCAAGACCGTTTTCCGACGGTGTATGCGATCGACGACTATTCCGCGTCGCAGGCTTTCGGTGCCGAACTGCGTGCGCAGCGCAGCTGGGGCGTCGCCTACGACTCCGTGCGGGACGCGGGCGGCGAGTGCATCGGCATCTTCCGGCCGCGTGCATTGCTGCCGGCCGTGCAAGGGCAGCACGTGTCGCTGCAATGGAACGGTCAGCAGATCGAGTCGTGGTATGTGAAATCGGAACTGCGGCGGCTTTGAATCGCGAACAAGGGCGCCGGTGCGCGTCTTCGACATGCCGGGCGACCGCGGCCGTCGTGTCATTTCGAGCCGACGGTCTTCGTGGCGCGGTGCCGTGCCGCCGTCGTACGCTCTCCGGTCTTCTTCGAAGCGGGCTTCTTCACCGACGCTTTCCGCGCGGACCCTTTCTCGATCGCGGTCGTGCGTTCGACCGGCTTCGCGCGCATCGACTTCCTGGCTTCGGCCTTCGCAAGCGATGGCTTGGGCATCAGCTTGCGCACGGCCGGGCGCTGCTGCGGCCCGTCGGCAGGCCGAAGTTCGACTGCGGTCCCGATCGTCTCGACGATCGCCTCGTGGCCTCGTGGCAACGCAGATGCTGCGCGAGGCACGCTCCTCGTCCGGCTGCGTGGCGCCGACCAGTCTCCGGCGATGAAATCATCGCCCAGCACGGACTTGGCACTGGCGTAGTAGGCCTCGCGTTCGGCCAGGCCATGGATGCCCCCATTGATGCGGCGCGTGATGGTCACGAACTCGCCGGCGTCGGCCAACGTGTTCAATCCGTTGGATTCCCAGAACAGGGCGGCCGTCTCGAACGCCAGGTCCGGCTGCGCGGCGAGCTGCGGCTGCGCCACGAGATCGGTGCCCAGCATTTCGCCATAGGTCTTGTAGTTGGCGCGGCCGGTGATCTGGATCGGCCCGCGTCCCTTGAAGCGAAAGCCGTCGCCCGGCTCGCTGTTGCCGAGGCGGCGCGCCAGCTCGCCTGGAGGCTCGTAGCGCCGCTGCGCTTCGGTCGGCCCCCAGATCTCTTCCATGTACCGCAGTTCGGCCGACTCGTGCGCAAGCTGGGCTACGAAGGCGGCCGTGCGCAGCATCGTGTCCACGCCGTGGGCCAGCATGGCTGCGTTGAGGTGCGGCAGGTACAGCACGAGCTTCGCGTCCGGCAGATGAGGCATGACTCGCTTGAGCTGGGTGTCCGTGATCATCTCCGCTCCTGCGCCTTGGGCGCAGGCCCAGTGTGTCCCAGACCTGGCATCGTCGTCCACCTGCGGCAGCCTGTGACGGTCTCGGAGCCGAGCACATGGTGGCGCAAACGCCCGGCAGCCGCATGGGCTCACGGCCCGCCCGTGCACGCCCGGAGCCGATTCCAGCGCGCGGTGCATGCGCGATGCGCGTGGCGGCGGTGCGGAGTCAGCGCGACGCGCGCGGCGGGCGCGCGCTCCATCGCGCCACCCGGCGCGACAGCATGGGTCCCAGGAACAGCACGAGCAGGAAACGTCCGGTCTGCATGGCCATCACGAACGGCATGTCGACCTTCGACGTGGCGGCGATGATCGCCACCGAATCGGCGCCCCCCGGGCTCGTGGCGAGGTAGGCGGTCAATGGGTCAGTGCCGGCGGCGAAGTGCAGCACGACGGCAAGGCCGCCGCACAACGCGATCAGCACGAAGATGGACAGCGTCACACGGACCAATGCACGGGTTGCATGGGCGAGGATGTCGCGGGTGAAGCGAAGGCCGATCGTCCAACCCACCAGCGTGTAGCCGCCGGCCAGCAGCCACGGCGGCAAGGTGATCCTCAAGGACCCTGCACCTGACAAGGCAGCACCGACGAACAGCGGCAGCAGCAGCGGCCCTGCGGGAATCCGGAACAGATGGCCGGCCAGCGCACCGGCCGCTGCCAAGGCCAGCGTGGCACACAGCGGTCCGACGGCCACCGGCGGGAACCAGACCACGGCCTGCTGGGCCGCGGACCCGGCAGGGCCCGCCCACAGCCGTGCGACGGTGGACGCCACGATCACCACGATCACCACCCGCAGGAACTGCATGAACGCCACGAGCCGGTCGTCGGCACCGAAGGCCCCCGACATCAGGGTCATCGCGGTGGCGGCGCCCGGAGCCGAACCCCACACCGCGGTCGTGCCCGGAAGCACCTGGGCGCGAGCAAGGACGTAGCCCAGGCCGGTACTGAACACGATCACCGCCGCGATGCACGAGAGAAACACAGCCCACTGTCCAAGCATGGCCGACAGGATGGAGGGGCCGACGCTTCGCCCGATGAGGCAGCCGACGAGACCTTGCGCGAACAGCGACGCCATGCGCGGCACCTCCACGCCGCCGTGGCGGGCGCGCAGGAGGATGGCCGCGGCCATCGCGCCCATCAGCATCGCGGCGGGCAGCCGCAGGAGTTCGAGCGCGCTGACGAACGCGAAAGTCAACGCCAGGAGTGCCGCCCAATGCACGGCCGGATGCCGGTCATGCAGCGTGAGGACACCGCGCTGCAACGGCGGGCCGTCGCCGATCGAGGCGGGTTCATCGGTCATTGGGGGGGCCGGTGTGGCGCGAGGGCATCTTCTTTGCGACAAGGTCTAGCGCCAAAGGATACCGACGTCCTTGGGTCGCCTCCGTCACCGTGAGGTCAGTCCGGTCGCGGCTCCAGCCGCCACAGGTGTGGCAGACAACCGCATGAAGCGATCGCGGCCCGTGCCGTCTTGTCGTGGACATGCGCGCTGCGCCCGTGCGGTGCGCAGTTGCTCAGCACGCCATCCGCGCCCGCAGATGCCGCAGACAGCGCAACGCCTCCTCGAAGTCGAAGCGTTGCACGCTCACCTTCAGGGCTTGGGCGGCCAGCGCGTCGGCGGCCGCCAGGCGCGAAGCGAGCACGCGATGCCACGACGCCGCACCGAAATCCCCCTGCGCCAGGAGTTCCTCGAGTCGATCGAGCTCGCCCGTGACCACGCCGCCGGCATCCAGCGCCGCGGGTTGCGTGTCGCCGGCCTGGATCCGTTCGCGAATCGCCACCACGAGTGGCGCGAGTGTGTCTTGCAGGCGCATGCAGCACTGTTCCTGCTCCGCCATTGCGCGCCCGGCGGCTATCGCCGACTCGACTTCCGCGGCGGCGGCCTGCAGCTGCGCGGCCCCGATGGCGCCTCCGGCTCCCTTCAAGGTATGCGCGACTCGCCGGGCCGCCTCGGCATCGCCGGCGCGAAGGTGGTCGAACAGGTCGTCGCCGCTTTGGGCGTAGCGCTGCGCGAACATCCGCAGCAGGCGACGATGGATCTGCGGCTTGCCGCCGCAATATCGCAGGGCCAGGGTCGCGTCGATGCCCGGAATGTCCACCATGGTCGGCTCCTCGGGCGAAGATGCCGTACGCGGAGCATTTGGTGGCGACGTGTCGTCTGACACGTGGACGCGTGGCAGCCAGCGGGTGAGGGCCGCGTACAGCAGGGCCGGGTCGACGGGCTTGGCGATATGGTCGTTCATGCCCGCATCCAGGCATGCCTGGCGGTCCTCGCCGAAGGCATTGGCCGTCATGGCGACGATGGGCACATCCGCACCACCCGGTTCACCGCGAATGTGCCTCGTGGCCTGAAGCCCATCCATTTCAGGCATCTGCACGTCCATGAGGATCAGGTCGAACGCGCGCTGGCTTGCCATCTCCACGGCCCGCCTGCCGTTGGGTGCCACGACCACCGTGAGTCCGGCATCCTCGAGCAGCTCGCTGGCGACCTCCTGGTTGATCGGGTTGTCCTCGGCGAGAAGCACCCGCGCACCGCTGAATTCGATTCGAAGCCGGGCCGCATTGTGCATGTCGGCATCCGCCACGGCAGGAGCCGGCACGGCATGATGCATGACCTGGACCAGGCAGTCATGCAGCGAGGAGCGGGTCAGCGGCTTGACCAGAACCGCCGTGGCACCGGCCGCGTGCGCCTCCTGGCGCACGGCTTCGTCGTCGGCGTCGCTGGTCAGCACGCAGCGCAGCGCATGGCCCGAACATGTCCGTTGCAATTGCTCGAGAGTCTCGATGCCGTCCATGCCCGGCATCTTCGAGTCCAGCAGGATGACAGCCGGCGCGCTGTTGGAGGCGGCCACACGGCCCAGGAGGGCGCGCCCCGAGTCCAGCAGCTCGACTCGCATGCCCAGTCCGCGGAGCAACTCGCCCGCCGCCGCGCGAGCCTCGGGCAGGTCGTCGACCACGACCGCATGAAGACCCTCCAGCAGGGTCCTTCGCGAGATCGGCTCGGCTGCATGCGCCGGCGCAAGCCGGGCAGTGAACCAGAACGCACTACCCTGTCCCTCGGCGCTGTGCACACCGATGTCGCCGCCCATCAGTTCGGCCAGATGCCGGGTGATCGCAAGCCCCAGTCCGGTCCCGCCGAACCGACGCGTGGTGGAACTGTCGGCCTGCTCGAAGGCGCTGAAGAGCCGGGATTGCTTGTCCGCCGGGATGCCAATGCCCGTGTCGCGCACCTCGAAGCGCAATTGCAGGCCGCGTTCGTCATCGACGAGCCGCGAGACACGCAATGAAATCCAGCCGCGCTCGGTGAACTTCACCGCATTGCTCAGGAGATTCAGCACGGCCTGCGAGATGCGCATCGGGTCGCCGCGCAGCATGTCGGGCACTCCCTCGGTGTCGATGACGAGTTCAAGCGACTTCGCGCGCGCGGCATCGGCCACGAACCCGCAGGTGCGCGCGAGCAAGGCATCGAGCGAGAAATCGGTCTCCTCGAGCATCAGCTTGCCGGCGTCGATGCGCGACAGGTCGAGGATGTCGTTGATGATCTGCAGCAGATGTCGCGCGGCGTCGTCCACCTTGGCCAGCCGCTCGGCCTGCACTGGATGACGCGCGTCGCGCTGCATCAGATGCGTGAGGCCGAGGATGGCGTTCATCGGCGTGCGGATCTCATGGCTCATGTTGGCCAGGAACGCGCTCTTGGCCTGGCTGGCCGCCTCGGCCTTGTCGCGGGCATGGGTGAGCGCCTCGTTGAGCTGGTGAAGCTGTCGCTCCGCCTGCCTCATCGCGGTGACCTCGGTCACCATGACATAGAAGCCCCGCACCTCATTGCCGTGGGCATCGGGAATCAAATGAGCCCAGAAATACCGCGGCATGCCGTCGGGCCCGGGCTGTATGTCTCCGTATTGCTGGGCTTCGCCTCGCAACACGGCGTCATAGCGTTCGCGACCGCGGGCGTAGCGCTCCGGCCCCAGCAGCTCCCTGAGCGCCATGCCCTGCGCTTCCTTGCGGCTGCGGCCGAACCGGTCGAGGTAGGCCTTGTTGGCGAAGCGCAGGCGCAGGTCCCGGCTCCAGTAGGCCATCATGCCCGGCATGTTGTCGGCGATCGCGTGAGAGAAGTCCACTGCCTCGGCCAGCGATTCATTGGCCCGGTGCAGCTCCTGGGTGCGCGCCTGGACGAGTTCTTCCAGGTGGTAGCGGTGGCGCTCGAGTTCGGCGTCCAGGCCGCGCCGCTCGGTGACGTCGGTGAACGACAGGACCACTTCCGTGAGCATGTTCGTCGCCGGATCGTGCACCGGCTGAGCATTGACGACCAGCCAGACGGTGCGACCTGCCGGGCTCACGTCTCCCAGCAGGACCGATCTCTGCGGCAGGCCCGTCTGGAGCGCAAGCGCCAGCGGCAGTTCGTCGAGCGGAAACGGCGTGCCATCGGCGCGGATGAGACGCCAGTCGGACAATTGCCGGCGTTTTGCGAGCATCTCTGCCTGACCGAGCCCGAGGATTCGCTCGGCGGACGGGTTGCATGCCTTCACCGCTCCCTCGGCGCTGAAGATGATGACGCCCTCGGCCAATGCAGAGACCATCGAGCGATGCAGCGCCTCGCTGTCGCGCAGTGCGAGCTCGGCATGGCGCCGCGCGGTGATGTCCTGCGTCACGCCCCGATAGCCCTTGAACTCGCCATCGGCGAAGATCGGGTCGCCGCTCATGCACATCCAGCGGACCATGCCGTCGCGGTTGACGAGGCCGGCCTCGAATTCGCGGAACGGTTCGTGCGCCTCGATCAACTGCAGGTGCTCGGCGACCTGCTCCTCGGACACGCCCACGAAGGGCAATTCCCACCGCGCTTTGCCGAGGTAGCTTTGTAGATCGATGCCGCTGCGCGGCAGGATCGTCGACGAGATCGCAGTGAAGCGCAGTGCGGCATCCATTTCCCAGAAATAGTCCGAGCCGATCTCGGCGAGCTGCCGGAAGGCTTCGCGGCTGTCGCGGATCTCCGCCTCGGCCTGCTTGCGTGCGGTGATGTCGCGCGAGATTCCGAACATTCCGATGACCCGGCCTGCGCTGTCTCGCAGGGGTCCCTTGGTCGCGAGATAGACGACCTGCCCGTCCGCCGTGCTGAGCGTCTCCTCATAGGTCTGGCTGCGCCCTTCGGACATCACGCGGGCGTCATTGGCCATGACCTGCCGTGCTTCGGCGGCCGGGAACAGGACGGTGTCGTCCTGCCCGAGCACCTCGTCCATCCTGCGCCCGGTCACGCGGCACGCTTCGCGGTTGAAGAGCAGGTATCGCCCTGCCCGGTCCTTGGCAAAGATGGCATCGGACGAAGTCTCTGCCAGCGCATCGAGCAATGCGAGCGCGCGCATGCGCTCGGCCTGCTGGTCGCGCTCACGCCGAGCAAACTGCAAGGCCTGCCGCTCGCGCAGCGCGTGCGCCGCCGCAGCGGCCGCCAGCAGCGCGAGGAAGGCGGCTGCGCCGATCCAGACCGAGTCGGCCAACACGCGCCGCAGGATCTCGCTGCGGTCCACCTTGGCGCTCAGCAGCCATTGGGTGCCCGGGACAGGCCGCGCCAGTGCCATGACCTGCACCCCGCGCGTATCGACGCCGTCGAGCACAAGGTCGGGCGCCGCATCGCCACGAGCCACCCGTGCCGCGATCGACGTGCCGGCAAGCTCGACGTATCCGCGGCTCGACGTGCCGGCGTCCCGCGTCGACAAGGAGACGAGCCGATCGCCGCGACGCTCCCACAACTCGCTGGCTGCGCTCGTGCCAGGCAGCGGCCATGCGTCGAGGAGGGGAAAGAGCCTGGTGGCCGGATCGACTCGCAGCACGACGACAGCGACATGCCGGCCGTTGCGGGTCAACGGCGCCACGACGTCGAAATGCCATGGCAGCGTGGCCCCCTCCACCCGATAGATTCCGCTTTGCTGGATGCCTCCGGTCGACAAGGATCGCCGCACCGCCTGCGCCAGGGCTGGAGGCGGTACGCTGGGACCGGGGTGCTCGCGCAGCACGATGCGCAGTTGGTCATCGATGACGAGCACGCGGCTCGCGCCGATCGTCCGGGCGAAATCCTGCAGGCCTTCCAGCAGGTCCTGGCGCGCCGCTGAATCGCCGGCATCGTGCCAGCGCGCGTAGAGCATCGCATAGTGGTCGTTGGACGACACGAACTCGGCATGCGCGAGGAGGTCGGACACCCAGACGCCCACTTGCACGGCACGCAAGTCGGTGACTGAATGAAGCTGCGCCTCCTGCCGTCGCCGCTCCTTGTGCAGGCTGGCCGTGATCGCCAATGCGGCCAGGACTGCGAATGTCAATCCGACCATCACCACCGGCCAGCCCACGCGGCGAACGCCCATGATCGCGGGCTCGCGTCGCGAATCAGAAAGCCCCGACGAGCGTCGCATCAGCGTCCACAACAGTGCGGAGGTGACGGCGACGAAGGCCCAACCCTTGATGAGTCCGATCTGGCTGAGCAAGTGCCGGTCGGAGACGAACAACGCGAGCAGTCCGTCGGAGGCCAGGATCCACAGCGCCGAGAACGCGGCATAGGCGAAGACAATGCGTGCGATCGAGTGCGCCCTGCCGCGCTGCTCGGCAGCATCGGGCGATCCATCGGCCATGGAACGGGCCGTCGAATGATCGGCTGGCATGAAGCGGCCTCAGCAGGGCACGCCCGGCGCCGGCGAATTCGACGAGAGCGCATCGAAATCGGCGTACCGTTGCGCGATAGCGCAGAACGCGTCGAACTCGATCACGAACGCGTCGACCACCGCGGGGTCGAAATGGTGCCCGCTTTGCGCCACGATCGCATCGCGCGCCTGCGCGAAGCTGATCGCCGGCTTGTACACGCGGCGTGTCGTGAGGGCGTCGAACACATCGGCCAGCGCCATCAGCCGCGCCGACAACGGAATCGCCTCGCCGGCCAGGCCATCCGGATAGCCGCTGCCATCCCAGCGTTCGTGATGATGACGGGCGATCTGCTTGGCCAGGCGCAGAAAGGGCACCGGCCGTTCGGTGTCGCGCTCGGCCTGCTCGATCGCCTCGGCGCCGAGTTCGGCGTGGGTACGCATCACGGCCCACTCCTCGGGCGTGAAGGCCCCGGGCTTGCGCAGGATGTGATCGGGAATGCCTACCTTGCCGATGTCGTGCAGAGGTGCGGACTTCGCCAGCAGGTCCACGGTTCGATCGTCGAGGACCTCCGCATAGCGGGGTATGGTCTGCAGGCGCTGGGCAAGCCTCAGCACGTACTGCTGCGTGCGACGCAGGTGTGCGCCGGTTTCGTTGTCGCGAATCTCGGCCAGCCGGGCCAGCGCATGGATGCTCACGTCCTGCACGAGGTGGTTCTCGTGCAACCTCGCCTGCACTTCCCGCTCGAGGCTGTGGTTGCGGCGCGCCAGCTCTTCTCGCGCCTGCCGCAGATCGAGGTGCGTGCGCACGCGCGCCAGGACGATCGCCGGGCGCAGCGGCTTGGTGATGTAGTCCACGGCGCCTAGCACCAGTCCCCGCGCCTCGTCGTCCGTGCCGTTGAGCGCAGTAACGAAAATGACGGGAATGTCGCGCGTGGCGACGTCGCAGCGCAGCCGCTCGAGCACCTCGTAACCGTCGATCGCCGGCATCATGATGTCCAGCAGGATCAGGTCGGGTCGAGGCGCTGTCGCGCACAGCGCGAGGGCGCGGGCACCGCTGTTCGCGGCGCGAACGCGGTATTCCCCTTGCAGGATCTCGCCCAGGACCGTGAGGTTCTCGGGGTTGTCGTCCACGATGAGAATGACTTCAGGCGACATGGGGCACTTCGCTCGGCAAGATGAAGTCCGGTCTCGCACACGGACGAACGCGATGAACCGTGTTGTAGGGTACGGCCAGGGGCGGTCATTTGAGCAGGATCAAGTCGCCACCGACGGAGCTGCAAGGGCGTGAAGAGTGTCACGACGCGATTCAGACCATGCGTCAGCCAGGATCGCGATTTGCTTCGACGGCTGTGTCCAGTCGTATCAATGACCCTCCCATGCCATCCCCTCATCCGTGCCCAACGCGCAGCCTGCGCCCATCCATCCGCAGCGCCGCCGTCATCTTTGCCGCCACCTTGGCGCTCGGCGGCCCATGCACCGCAGCCACGGCCCACTCGCGCGCGACTTCGCACGCCTCGTTCGGCCGGGCGCACGCCTCCGCGCAGGCGCATGAAGTCGCCAACTGGATCGTGTCGTCCCACGACAACCATGGCGCCAACTTCATCATCGTGGACAAGGTGCTCGCACGCGCGTATGTGTTCCGACCCGACGGGACGCTGCGCGCGTCGTCTCCTGTCCTGCTCGGCCTGGCCAAGGGGGACGACTCCGAACCCGGCATCGGCGACAAGAAGCTTTCGCAGATGCGCGACGACGAGCGCACCACGCCGGCGGGCCGCTTCGTGGCCGAACCCGGCATCAATGCTCATGGCGCCGACGTCGTATGGGTCGACTACGACGCCGCGATATCGATGCACCGCGTGCTCACGAACAACCCCCCCGAACGGCGGCCTCAGCGTCTGGCATCGGCGACGCCACGCGACAACCGCATCTCCTATGGCTGCATCAACATGCCGCCGCGCTTCTTCGACAAGGTCGTGCATCCGACCGTGGTCAAGGGGCGCACGATCATCTACATCCTGCCCGAGACGCGGCCGGCTGCGGTGCAATTCGGCTATGGAACGCATGCACCGCACATTCGTCTCGACCGGCTGGCCGGTGCCTGAACATGCCGCCTGATCGACCACACGCGCAGCGCGCGGACGAACCCATCGCACTCGAGCGCAGCCCACGCAAAAAAAGCCAGGCTTGCGCCTGGCTTTCCCTTGGTGCAGCGAGCACGCGCCTTGCGATGCGAAGCCCGCTGCAGCGGCCGAACGGGTCAGCCCCGGTCCGCGCGCGCAGGGCGATCGTTCCTCATGCCATTGTTCGAGTTATAGCCATTGTTGTTGTATTCATTCGTGGTGCCGGGGCTCGTGCTGTTCGTCGAGTTGCCCATGCTCGAGCCGCTCGAGCTCATCCCGCTGCTCGAATTCGTTCCGCTCGTGCTGTTGTCGGTCGAGGTCGACGACGAAGTGGAACCGGACGTCGTGTCACTGGGCACAGCGCTGGCTGCCGTCGAATTGGCCGTGGCGTCGTTGTGAGGGTTCGCCGCGGATCCGGGACCGGTCACGGCCGAATTCGGCGATGCCCCGGGCACGTGATTGGCCGAATCAAAGCCGTTGCCAGCGTTGGCTCCTGCGTTCTGTCCGAATGCGGCACCGCAGATGGTGACCAGGGAGGCCGCGGCGGCGATGGTCAGTTTCTTCGGCAGTTTGCTCATGTGGATCTCCTTGTTCCAGAGTGAAATTGAGGTTGCTATGGGTTGCCCGCTCCGAGCTCCGCTCATGAGAGACAGGCGCGCCAATAGCCTCGGCAGAGATGAACTGGCAAGTGCCGTGCCGCGTCGACCCGCAGCTGCCGCCAATGTGATGTTCCCTGGAGGCACGGAGGGCGTCCGATGGGCATGCTCGGCGTTGTCCTACGCCAAATCTCGCCTGGGGTTTGCGATATTTGCCGTCATGGTGCACAGGCACCGGATGCAGACTCGATGACACACTCAATACGGAAACCATGGCGCCGCGGAATGCGTGCGGCTTCGGCGGTCGCGCTGGCGGCGCTCGGGGCATGCCTGTTCGCGTGGCAGCTTCACAACGTGGACTGGCAAGCCACTCGCGACGCATTGGCCGCACTGCCTGCACACGCATTGTTCGAAGCGGCCGAGCTGTCGGTGCTCAGCTATGCCGTCTACTGCAGCTTCGATCTCCTGGCACAACGCACCACCGCTCATCCGCTGAAGCGCCGCAGCGTGCTGGCCATCGCGTTTGTCGGGCACGCCTGCGCGCTGAGCCTGGGTCCTGCGGGCGCGGGCATCCGCATCAGGTTGCTCATGCGACACGGCCTGCCGGCACACCTCGCCGCCGCGCTGTGGCTGTTCAATGTCGCGACGAACTGGCTCGGCTTCATGCTGGTGGCCGGTGCGGCCCTCAGCGCACGCGCCCTGGCGCTGCCGTCGGCCTGGCACCTTGATCCGGCCCTCGGACAGGGGTTGGGGCTGATCCTGCTTGCGGCGCTCGCCGCTTATCTGGCCCTGTGCCACGCCGCCGGCCGTGCGTCCTGGACACTTCGCGGCGTGGCGCTGCGGCTGCCGACGCTATCCGTGGCTTGCGCGCAAGTCATGCTGTCGGGGCTGAACTGGCTGTTGCTGGCCGGCATCGTGGCCGCCCTGCTCGGCGGCAGCGTGCCCCTGCTCGACGTGGCGGGTGCGGTGATGGCCAGCGCGATCGCCTTGGCCGTGGTCGATGTGCCGGCCGGGCTGGGGGTCACCGAGACGGTCTTTATCACCTTGCTGGGCGCGCAAGCGGAACCGGCTCGGCTGCTGGGCGCGCTGGTGGCATATCGCGCCCTGTATTTCGTCCTGCCATTGATCGCCTCCGGCGTGGTCTACGCCGCCCTCGAATGGCACGCCGGGGGTCGTGGTGCGGCACGCGCGAATGCCGTGCGTGCGCGTTTCAGACGGGATCGTCCAGCGCCAGTCGAACGCTTCCACCGGCCAGCGACAGACGCGCCTGCGCCACCGTCGCGTCCACCTGCTTGAGCAGCATGACGATCGCCACCTTCACCTGGTAGCCGCAACCCACGAGTGCATCGCGCGCTGCGTCCTCGCCCGCACCCGTGGCACGCATGGTGATGCTGACAGCTCGCCGCAACAGCTTCGCGTTGCTGGGTTGCACGTCGACCATCAGGTTCTGGTAGACCTTGTGCAACCGCACCATGATGGCGCTCGACAAGGTGTTCAATGCGATCTTCTGCGCCGTGCCGGCCTTCAACCGCGTACTGCCCGAGATGAGTTCGGGACCCGTGTCCAGCGTGATGGGCAATTCGGCACCGAGCGTGACCGGCGCGGCCGGGTTGTTGGCGATGCCGATGGTCAAGGCGCCGCGTTCCCGCGCCGCTTGAAGGGCGCCGAGCACATAGGGTGTCGCACCCGACGCGGCCAGGAGAATGACGACGTCGGCCGCCGACACCGACACGGCAGCGACGTCGTCGCGTCCCTGGTCGAAGCGATCTTCTGCCCCGTCAATCGATTCGAACATCGCCGCGGCTCCGCCCGCCACCAGGACCGCGGTGCGGGTTCTCGGCCACGAGAAAGTAGGAAAGAGCTCGACGCTGTCGAGCATGCCCAAGCGCCCGGATGTCCCGGCGCCGACGTACACCAGACGGCCTCCGTCGGCCAGACGCTCGGCCGCGCGATCGACGGCGGCCGCCATCTCGGCGCCCGCACGTCGCACCGCGTCGAACGCGTCTCGCTGGTCTTCGATGAAGGCGGCGACGAGGGGTTCGGTCGGGTATCGGTCGAGATCGGGATGACGCTGGCTCGGCATCTCAGTCGGCAGCGTGTCGGCGATCGGCGCGCGAGGGGCACTCACGCGCGGATGATCGCCCGCCCCGTCGCGCGGGGCAAGTCCGCGCCGGGCGCCCTCCCGATGAGCGGCGCCCGGCCTGTCGTTCAGCGGCCATCGTGATCGGAGTCCCCCGGAACGGCGCGCTCCACGGCGTTCGACATGCGATGCCAGGCGTCCTTCGTGGCGTGCTTGGCATGGTCCCAGGTCAGGCGAGACTGCCCTCGGGTGTCATCCCAACGCCGACCCAGTTCGGGTTCCACTTCGTCGAAGGGGCGGCCGGGATAGTTCGCGTAGGCCTGGTACCCGTAGAGGTATGCCGGGCTGTAGTCGTCGAAGGTCCACAGCGGGTCGTAGTAGGGGCGCGTTGTGTAGTTGTCACGCCAATACGCTTCTTCTGCGGTGGGGTCGACCAGTTCGGCGATGCCCTTGCCCGCCAGTCCGCCGGCCACGGCGCCGATGGCGGCACCCAGCAGCGTCCCGAAGGGACCGGCGGCCGTGCCGACGGCAGCGCCTGCGGCGATGCCGCCCGTGGCGGCGCCGATGCCCGTGCCGACCGGGTGCGAGCCCGGGGCGCCGGTGACGGGATCACGGTTCATGTCGCGCTCGCGCAACTCGCGTTCGCGCAGGCTGTCCTTGGCGAGAGGTCTGTCCTTGTTCATCCGGATAGCTCCAGTTCATGGGTTGATGGAGGCGACCGGGATCGATCGGCCGCCACGGTTCCCATTGCACTGGTTGTGGCGCGACTTCCCCATCGGACGGCCTCGCCGGGCCGCGTAGGACAAGGGCCAGCGTCGACCCTCCGTGGCCGCCTACCTGCCGAGGGCACGCCGGCGACGCCAGTGGCGAATCAGGGTGCGGGAGCGTCGGCTCCGGCGAATACCGCGAGGGCGACGATGCAGGCGGCCGAGAGGGCATGCACGCGCGTTTCGCAGGCGGCGGGGCGGACCGGCGCGCCAGCCTCGAGGCGGGGAGGCACGACATGAACCAGCGTCACACCCGCCAGCGATGCCGTGAGCGCAGCGGTCAGCAACGCACCGGCCCGGGTGTTTCGCAACCCTTGACGTCGAGACGTGCGACGATGCATGGCGACTTCCTCCTGCCTGGCACACGCATGCAGGCGCGGCATATCCACAAGGTAGGCGCCGCGGAGCCGCAGCGCCATCCCTATGATCAGCAGCGCGGCGCGCAGGTTCAGCGCCAGTGCATGACGTAGGGCCCGAACAGGCCGAGCGCCCCGATGAGGATCAGGTAGAGCGCGACGATGTAGTTGAGCAACCTGGGCATGACCAGGATGAGGATGCCGGCGATGAGCGCGATCAGCGGCGCCGGTGCGATATGGATGTCCATGCGATCTCCGTGAGTGGTGTGCCGGGACTCCCGATGTGCCGGCATCGTACGAGGCGGCCGGCGCGCCGCACGGCGGCAGGGATTCTGCAACCGTTGGCAAGAGCCGTTCGCAGGTGCGCCCCGGGAAAGTCCTACCCGTGCCCGCGGCTTGCCGCGCAGCGACAACGGGTGTACACAGACGACGTCGGCCCCCGGCATCGTCTGCGGACGGCGCCGAAGGACGCTCCTCGAACGCATCCCTCGACCAAGGAGGAACCATGCGCAGACGGATCTACTGGCTCGTGCCCGGCCTGGACAGCGCCAGGCGCACGATGAACGACCTGCTGCTCGCCCGCATCGCGGAGCAGCACATCCACTTCGTCGGCGGCTCCGATGCCGACATGAGCGGGCTGCATGAAGCCAACGTGCTGCAGACGTCCGACGTGGTGCGCGCCGCGCAGATGGGACTGATGGTGGGCGGCCTGGTGGGCGCCTTGCTGGGTGTCGCCGCCGCGGTGATGTTCCCGATCGTGGGCGATCAGCCGCAGTGGGGCGTCGCCGCCGTGCTGGCCATTGCCGGTGCGATATTCGGCGCGTGGGCGGCGAGCCTGGTCGGTGCCTCGGTGCCGAGCCACCGCTTGCGGCGCTTCCAGCACGCCCTCGAGCAAGGGCAGATCCTTCTCATGGTCGATGTGCCCCGCGCGCGCATCGACGACATCGAGGACCTGCTGCGTTCGGCCCATCCCGAGGCGCACGACGAGGGCTTCGAGCCGAACATCCCTGCGTTTCCCTGAAGCAGCAGCCGCCCATGGCGGCTTGACGACCTGGAGGTGACGATGGAACTGCGAATGCAATCGCACGAATGGGTGGCGCGCAAGCCCGACTGGGCGGCCGCGGTGGGCGCGGGCCTGGTGGCGGGTGCCGTGTTCATGGTGTTCGAGCTGCTGTGGGCGGCTTCGATCGGCAACGAAGGCCCGTGGTATGCGTCGCACCACATCGCCGCCATCGTGCTCGGGCCGCAGGCCCTGGCATCGGCCGGCTTCGACCTCACGGTAGTCGCCGTCGCGCTCATCACGCACTACGTGCTGGGCGTGGTCTTCACGCTCGTGCTGGCCACGATCATCGCCGGCTTCCACTACGAGTCGAGCTTCGGTGTGGTCGAGACGATCGGTCTCGTGTTCGGGGGCTTGCTGTACCTGTTCAGCTTCCACGCCATGACGAACTTCTTCCCGTGGATGGCCGACCTGCGCGGATGGGCGAGCTTCATCGGCCATCTGGCATTCGGACTGGCTGCGGCGATGGGGTACGTCCAGCTCAGGCGGCCGAGGCCGGACGACTGAGCTTCAGGGGCGGCGCCGCGACGGCGCCGCCGTTCGCAAAGACTGTCATCAAGCCATCGTCCGGGGCCGCCTCAGGCGGCCCCGGCTTCGGTGCGAACACCTGTGCGGGTCCCTTCCGCACCTGACGTTGGTCACGTCAGCTGGCCGCACCCATGGCCGACGGGCGCGCCCCGGCGCGGGAGCGCCGTTTGCTCCGACGGGCCATTGCCACCCTCTCCTGGCTGCAAATCACCGCGATTTGCCGAGGCTGCGGGTGCCGTTGCGAAAAATCTGCACACCCGCCGTCAAACCTGGAGGATCTTGCATGCCCAGACTCGCCGCTGCGCTGGCAGCCCTCGCCGTGACCGGTTGCGCAAGCGGTCCGTCGGTCAATGCACCGCCTGACCCGGTGCACAGCCGTGCGCCTCAGAACTACGAGGCCGTCGTGTCCAACTACTTCGAACTCGCCATGCCGGACGCGCCGGCTGGACACAAGCTGGTGTTCGGCTCGCCCGAGCTTTCCGATTGCACCCTCTACGCGCCCGGGGGGCGGCATCTCAGCTGGGTGGTGCCTGTGGTCGAAGATCCCGACCATTCGGCACATGCCGCGGCGCGGCCGGTGGGGCGCCGAGAGGAACTGGCCGCGCGCCGCGTGAAGGGAGATCAGGGAAGAGTGTCGCTGGACGAAGTCAGCGTCAGGGGCACGCGCTACTTCTTCTGGTTCAGCAATGACACCATCGGCGCCGTGACGCGTCGAGCCGACCTTTGCCCCTGAGTCCTGCCGCGCGCGTTCGCGCGCCATGCATTCGCGAACGCGCGCCGACGCGGCTCAATGGGTGCGCAATCGCAGGTTCTCGGCCACCGCGTGGACGAATGCGGCGGCTGCGCGCAACCGGCCGTCGTCGTTCAGGTGTCCGCCGTCGCTGGTGTAGGGCTGAGCGAGCGTGTAGACGGTGGTGCCATTGGCGGTGAAACTGCTTCGGCTGCCGTCGGGCAGTGTCGACTCCACGGCGGCGATGTCGAACAGCCCTTCGTGGAATCGTTCGCGCACGCCCTGGTTATAGGCGTGGCGCACGGCGTTGTCGGCGTCTTCCCAAGTGGAGCGGCCGAGCCAGCGCTTGATGCGCGTCTTCCAGCCGGGCGGATCGGCGCGCAACGGTGCCGTGACCGGCATGATGCGCATGCCGGGATGGCGCGCCTGGAGCGCCCGAACATCGGCGGTGTAGCGATCGAGCAGCCCGTCCCGCCCGCGTGCGTCGCTGCCCAGGTCCTCGAAGCAGAACTTGAGTGCGGCGACGTCGTAGCCGGCCTGTCCCTGCGCATCGACGAGCCGCATGAACGCCTCGAGCTTGCCGTCAGGCTCGCCATTGGCGCCGATGAACAGATGGAACAGTCCGGGCTTGTCGTCGGGCGGCGCGCCGTCGATCTGCTGGATTCGCAGCGGCACCCCGGCACGCTGCGAGAGGGTGCGCACGCCGTCGAGAATGTCGCGGCCCACCGACTGGTGCGCAAAAAGCACCCTCGCCTTGGCGACGGTCTCCAGGTCGTGCTTGAGTGTGGTCATGTCCAACGGTTGCTCTGCCCGCCCGGCCTGGCAGGCGGTCAACAGTGCCAGCGATGCCAGCACCATGAGTCGCATCATGTGCACGATGACATGACCCGGGTCGCGGCGGCGGCCACGGGCCTTTGCGCTCGCGCACGACCGGCTGCAGGCGTCATCGCTGGCGACAAGCCCCGAGCTGCCAGGCCTGCGGACAAGGGAGGGTGCAGAAGCGGTGTTCATGAAGCGGGATCGGTCGTCTCTTCGGGCCGTTTTCTCCAGCCGACCACCCGACCCGGGTTGCCAGCCACCAGCGCATAGGGCGGCACGGACTTGTTCACCACCGTGCCCGCCGAAATGATGGCACCGCGGTGGATCGTCACGCCAGGCATCACGAACACATTCGCGCCGAGCCACACATCATCCTCGATGACGACTTCCTTGTAGTCCCAGCCCTGCAGGAGCCAGGGCGTGTCAGGATCGTCGAAACGGTGATTGACCGACCACACCTTCACGTCGGGCCCGAATCCCACCCAGTCGCCGATGCGCACGCCGCCGCCGCCGGTGATGAACGCGCCCGTGCCGATATTGCAATGGGACCCGATGGACACCTTCTCGGGCATCGTGACTCGAAAGCCCTGCTGAAGCACCGTGTCGCTCCCGAGGTGGCCGAGAAAATGCGGCATCAGCCGGGCCCGCATCCACTGCCCCGTGCGAAGCGGAACCGCAGCGAGCAGCCACAGCACGAAGTGCTTGAGCTCGATGCGCAATTCCCAGAAGCGGCGTTTCAACGGTTCACCCCGGTGCTCGCGTCAGGCCCGGCGCCTTGCGAGGAGAAGTTCCATCGAAGGCCCCTCGCTTCGCACGCCTCCCAGCAGCGTGTCGACGGCGTAGCCGAACGCCCCTGCCGCGCCGGGCAAGCGCTCGATCCACGGATGCAGCCGCTTCCAAAGCGCATCCATGCGCTCCGCGCCGCGAACCGTGGCGCAATCGTTGACCTGGATCATGCAGAAGAAGATGGGCGTGCGCGAGACGATGTCGAAGCCTGCTGCATCGAGGATGCGCTCCCAGTCGGACAGCGACCGCCAGCGAATATAGCCCCGGTCTTCGCTCGGCCGATGCAGGAACTGGTCATGCAGCGCGAACAGCCCGCCCGCATGAAGGCACTCGGCGATGTTGCCCATGGCCACGGCCAGCCGGGCATCGTCGACGACGTGATAGAGCACGTCGAGTGCCGTGGCAAGGTCGTGGCGTTCGCCGATTTCCTGGGCGAGGCCCGGCTCGGTCACGTCGCGCCGCATGAAGCGCCAGCCCGGATGCTTCGCGCGCAGGTGCTCCGTGGCCGCGGTGCTGATGTCCAGGCCCGTCAGCTCGCGCACGCCCAGGCTTTTCCAGAAGTCCACATACACGCCCGTGCCCGCGCCCACCTCGAGCACGCGTTTTCCCGCGGCGCGAAAACCCGCGTTCAACAAGGCGCGGCCCAGCACCGCCTGCTTGCGGCGGTACAGCCAGCGGTTGTAGGCCTCGGGCAGATCGCGGTGGCCCGAGCGCGTGAGGTCGAGGCTGCTGTAGCGCTCTTCCCAGAAGCGCTCGGGGACGTATTCAGGTTTCTTCTCGGCGCCGGCCATCACGACACTCCTTCGACGGCTTCGACCAGCAAGGGCGACTGGTGCTGGTAGCGCGTCGTCGAGCGCTTGGTGTCGATGTCCTTGAACGCATGGGCCACCTGGGCTTCGCTCAGGCCTGCGGCGGCTGCCGTGTCGGCCGTCGAGATGCCATGGTTCTTTGCATAGAGGCACAGGTCGAGCTGATCGAACGGCAGGCTGAAATAGAACTCGTCCTGCCCTTGCGGAAGTGAATAGGTGTCGGTCGTGGGCGGGCGCCGGCGAATCTCGTCGGGCACGCCCAGGAACTCCGCCAACTGGTAGACCTGCGTCTTGTACAGGTGCGCGATGGGCTTGAGGTCGGCCGCGCCGTCGCCCTGCTTCACGAAGAATCCCTGGTCGTATTCCAGGCGATTGGGCGTGCCGATCACGGCATAGTGAAGCCGGTCGGCCCAGTGGTACTCCACCATCTTTCGCACGCGCTGCTTGAAGTTCGTGGCCGCGACGATCGCCAGGTAGGCCGTGAGGGTCAGGCGTTGCCGTACCTCGCGGCCGTCGGGAGCGCGCGCCACCACCGAATAGAAGTTCAGGCCCTGATGCTCCGGGCCGGGCAGGACGATCTTGAACTTCCAGTCTGGCGTGAAGCCGGGCACGACCTCTGCCACGGCCGCGTCGCGCCGTTCGTAGCAGCGAAGCGCACCCAGCGCCGGGGCAATGTCCTCGACTTCGCAGCGGATGCCCAGGTGCTGCGCGAGCTCGCGACCCAGGCGCAGCGAATCCGGATCGGAATCGGCCTCGGGCATGCACAGTCCGACGACGCGCTGCGGCCCGAGTGCCCGCACGGCCAGCGCCGCGCACACCGAACTGTCGATGCCGCCTGACAGCCCGAGTACCAGTCCCTTGCGCCGCAGCTCGCGCACCTGGCCGCGCATGGCCCCCGCGATGCGATCGGACTCTGCAGCGGCATCCAGCCGCAAGGCGCTCCTGTCGAAATTCATGTCGGCCTCCTCGTCATGCCAGCGCCCCGCTCACGACAGTCCTTGCTTGCTGATCTTGCCGCTGGAGGTCTTCGGCAGCGCATCGACGAATGCGACATGCTTGGGAACCCTGAACTTCTCCAGCCGCCGCTGGCAATGCTTGATGACGTCCGCCTCGGTGAGGCTGGCGCCTTCGCGCAGTGCCAGGAAGGCCTTGATTGCACTGCCCAGCGTCTCGTCGGGCACGCCGATCACGGCGGCTTCCGTCACCTCCTCGAGCTCGTACAGGACGTTCTCGACCTCGCGCGGGCCGACTCGCTCGCCGGCGGTCTTGATGAGGTCGTCGCGACGAGCGATGAAGTAGAGATGTCCATCCTCGTCCTGGCGGAACAGATCCCCCGTGCGCAGTTCCCGCTCCCAGGGGTGACGCCCGGGCCTGAGGGCACGCGCCGTCTCTTCGGGCCGGTTCCAGTAGCCCACCATCACATGCGCGCCGCGCACGATCAGCTCACCCGGCGTGCCGGGCGTGTCGACGACACGGCCGGCCTCGTCCTCGATCCAGACCTCGGTGTCGGGAATCGCGATCCCGACCGACGTGGGCTTGGCGTCGATCAGCTCCGGCGGCAGGTAGGCCACGCGCTTGCATTCGGTCAGGCCGTACATCGAGTAGAGACGGGCAGCCGGCATCACCTGGCGCAGCCGCCGGATGTGATGCACGGGCAGCGCCTGCGCCGTGTTGGTGAGGTATCGCACCGAGGAGAAGTCGTGCGCTTCCAGGTCCTTCAGGTGAAGCAGGATGGCGCTGATCGTCGGGACGATCGGCAGGCCGGTCACCTTCTCGCGCGAGATGAGCTCGATGTACTGGTACGGGTATGTGAACTGCTTTTCGAGCACCACCGTGCCGCCGAACTGCATGGCCATCAGCACCTGGTACAGCCCATAGTCGAAGGCCAGCGGCAAGGGGCTGAGGATGATGTCGCCGGGCTCGTTGCGCAGGTAGGTGCTGATCGAGAGGGCCGCGCTCACCATGTTCAGGTGCGTGAGCGTCACGCCCTTAGGCAGCCCCGTCGAGCCCGAGGTGTAGACCAGGCTTGCCAGGTCGAGGTTGATATTGCGGTTGGCGGGCAGCTCGCCCGAATGCGCGGCCAGCAGTTCGCCGAGGGAATGCAGCGTTCGGGACAGGCCGAGCAGCTCGCGCAGGCGATCATGCGCGGCGGGCCGGCCGTCGGTCACGACCACGTGGGTGAGCGAGGCGCAATCGGCCACGTCGGCGGCCACGGCTTCGATGGCGCGCGTGGAGGTGAGCAGGATGCGCGCGTCGCAGTCGTTCAGGATGAAGGCGAGCTTGTCGCCCTTGGTCTGCGGGTTGACGACCACGAACACACCCGAGGCCTTCATCGCCGCGTACAGCCCCTGGACCGCCTCGACGCAGTTGTCGAGATAGATCACCACGCGATCCTGCCGCGACAGGCCCATGGCTCGAAACGCATGCGCCAGGGCGTTGGCGTCACCGTCGATCTCGGCGTAGCTGGCGCGGCGCGCGCCGCAGATCAGTGCGGTCTTGTCCGGGTCGCGCTGCGCACTGTCGTGCAGCGTGCGATCAAGCAGCATCTTGCTTGCGCATCACGAACTGCACGAGACGGTCGACCGAATCGAGGTTCTCCGGGACGAGTTCGCGGTCCTGGATCTTGAGTCCGAAGGTCTCCTCCAGGAACATCACGACCTCGAGCACGCCGGTCGAATCGATCGTGCCGCTGTCGATGAACGATTCCTCATCCTCGAGCATGGCCGACCCGTCGCCCATCAGCAACTCGTCCTGCACGAAGCGCCGTATCTCAGAGCGCAACTGGTGTTCGCTGTTCATTCGAAGTTCCCCGACCGGATGCCTGCTTTGTATTGAAGAGGTGATGCAGCAACTGCACCGAGGCGATGGTGGCCACGCCCATCTCCTCGCGTTCGCTCAGGCCGGCCGCAGCGGCCTTGGCCATCAGTTTGCCCACGACGCCGGCATTCGCGATGCCGGTGTCGCGAAGGGCGTCGGGCAGCAGCAATTGCGCGGCGAGATTGTCGCAGCCCGGGGCCAAGCTCTCGGCAATGGGTGCGCGGTACGGCTTCTTGGTGCGAGCGGTGATGGCCCGCGGCACCGCGTCGTCGAACGCGCGCTTCAGGATGTACTTTTCCTTCAAGCCGCGAATCTTGAAGCGCGGCGGAATTCGTGCAGCCAACTCGATCAGCCGGTGGTCGAGGAACGGCACGCGACCCTCCACCGAATGGCCCATCATCATGCGGTCGCCCTGTGAACTCAGCAGGTAGCCCGACATGAACAAGGTCATTTCGAGATATTGCGCACGGCACAGCGGATGCCAGCGCTCGCGGCCGGGATCGAGGTAGGCCTCGAGCTCGGCGGCCATGGTCTGGTCATCCTGCATCTGTGCGCGGAACTCGGGGGCGAACAGTCGGTGCATGTGCGCGCCGTTGTTCCAGCGCAGCCGATGCGAGTAGAAGGGGTCGCCGGTGTTCTCGAGGCCGCCGCGAAAGAACATGCGCCAGAACGCCTCGGCACGCGGATCGCGATCGACGTCGCCGTACAGGCGCGACAGCAACGCGGGACGCCAGGCGGAGTCGGGCTGGCGAGCCCAGAAGCGGCGGATCTTGTCTTCGCGAAAGAGGTCGTAGCCGCCGAAGATCTCGTCGGCGCCCTCGCCGGTCAGCACCACCTTGATCCCGCTGTCGTGCACCAGCCCCGAAAGCCGCAGCAGCGGCGCCGGTGCCGTGCGCATGATGGGCCGTTCGGCGAACCACACGACATCGGCAAACGCGCGGCCGATGTCGGCGCCGTCGACGCTCACCTCGCGATGGCGGGTGTGCAGGTGAGTGGCCATGAGGCGTTGGAACTCGCGCTCGTCGAAGCGCGGGTCGGCGAACCCGACGGAGAAGGTCATCAGGTCGTTGATGTGATGGTGCTGGACCAGCGTCGTGAGGATCGACGAATCGAGTCCGCCGCTCAGGTAGGTCGCCACCGGCACATCCGATCGGAGCTGCAAGCGCACGGCATCGTGCAGCAGCTCCCGAACCTGCCCGCACCAGTGGTCCAGGGTGCGCTCCTCGTAGTCTCCCTCGGCCGGAAACTCGTGCCGCCAGTATTGGCGCAGGCTGCGCCGACCGTTCTCGCATACCAGCATCCGCCCGGGTCCGAGCTCTTCCACGCCCTTGAAGGAGGTGCGCGGCGGCACGCTCACCCACAAGGTGCTGCACTGCCCCACCGCGACAGGATCGATCTCGGGTGTCACGCCGCCGTGCGCGAACAGCGCCTTCATCTCTGACCCGAAGAGCAGCGTGCCGTCCGCGAGCGTGGCATGGAACAGGGGCCGGATGCCCACGCGATCGCGCACGAGCACGAGACGGCGCCGCACACTGTCCCACAAGGCGATGGCGAACTGGCCGTTCAGGGCCTGCACGAAGTCGAGGCCGCGGTCCTCGTACAGATGGACCAGCGTCTCGGTGTCGCTGCGCGTCTTGAACACGTGCCCGCGCTTTTCCAGGTCGGCACGCAGCTCGAGGTAGTTGAAGATCTCGCCGTTGAAGGCCACCCAGATCGTGCCGTCCTCGTTGCACAGCGGCTGCTGGCCGGTGTGCTGATCGATGATGGACAGGCGACGATGACCCAGGCCGATGCCGGGCGCCTCATGGAAGCCTTCTTCGTCGGGACCGCGGTGGGCGAGTGCGCGCGCCATGCGACGCAATGCAGCCCCGTCGATGGGGCGCCTGTCGAAGTGCAGGATGCCCGCAACGCCGCACATGGCCTGAAGTTTCCGGTGGTGGTTTCATGCGAGTATAGGAGCCAGCCCCGCTAAGCAGGTGCCCACTATTGCACGCGTTCGAACATGATCGAACGTCGCGGCTCGCGCCTCGCGCGTATCCACGCGCGTGGGGCGGGCACGCCGGCAGTTCGTGCGATCCTGCGACACTTCGGGCTGCGCACCAGGACGAAAGCATGATCGATCGCACGCCACCCGAAGAGGGCTTCACCACGGCCAATGTGCACAGCGACCGCCGCTTCGGCGTCGAGCACGGCGGCATTCACAAGCCGGCCCATTCGTCGACCCAGTACGCGTTCGACAAGGTCGAGGACCTGATCGGCGTCTTCCAGGGGCGCATCAAGGGCGGCTTCAACTATGCGCGCCAAGGCACGCCGACCACGGCAGCACTGGAGGCGAGCGTGACGCGCATGGAGCGCGGCGTGGGCACCGTGTGCTTTGCCAGCGGCATGGGCGCCCTCACCGCGCTGTTCCTGACCCTGCTGCGCCAGGGCGACCACCTCGTGTCCAGCCGATACGTGTTCGGCAACACGAGCAGCCTGCTCGGCACGCTCGAGGGACTGGGCATCGCCTCCAGCCGCGTCGATGCGTCCAGTGTGCAGCACGTGCAAGACGCGCTGCGCCCGAACACGCGCATGGTGTTTGTCGAGACGATCGCCAACCCCGGCACGCAGATTCCCGACCTGGAAGCCATCGGCGCGCTGTGCCGCGAGCGCGGGCTGCTGTTCGTGGTCGACAACACGGTCACTTCGCCTTGCGTGTTCCGCCCTGGTTCGGTGGGTGCCGGCATGGTCGTGAACTCGCTGAGCAAGACCGTGAGCGGACATGGCGCCGCGCTGGGTGGCGCGGTGACCGACACCGGCGCATTCGACTGGCAGCGCTACCCGAACATCCTCGCCGCCTATCGCGGCCCGGATCCGCGCCAATGGGGACTCACCCAACTGCGCAAGAAGGGTCTGCGCGACATGGGCGCCTCGCTGTCGTCCGAACAGGCGCAGCAGATCTCGCTGGGCGCCGAGACCATGGCCTTGCGCGTGGCACGCACCGGCGCCACGGCTTTGGCGCTCGCACGACACCTCGAGACTCACCCTGCAGTGGCCTCGGTGCGCTATCCGGGCCTGCGCTCCCACCCGCAGAATGCCATCGCGACGCGCTTGTTCTCTGCCGCCTCGTGGCTGCTCAGCTTCGAACTGCGCGATGCGGCTGCTGCCATCGAAGCCGTCGACCGGATGCGCCTGCCATTGAAGGCGACCGGAATGGGCGACAACCGGACCTTGATCATCCCGGTGGCGCCGACCATCTTCTGGGAGGCTGGCGCCGAAGTGCGTGCCGAGATGGACATTCCCGATGGCCTGATCCGCGTGTCGGTGGGCCTGGAAGACGAGGCCGATCTCATCGCGGACTTCGACCAGGCCCTGGCACAAGCGCCAGCCGCCCGCGGCTGAGGACGCGCTTGTCGGGCGCGTTGTCGCCTGGGACCTTGCGTCGATGGTCCGGGCGCGCAGATGGCGTCCTCGCAGATGGCGTCCGCGCAGACGTACTACCCGCAGATGTCGCGCAGAGCGTGGCTCAGCCCAGCGGCGACACGCCGATGAGCCAGCGGTGAAGGCCGCCGATGAAGAGCACGTAGAGCACGAGGCCGGCGACGATGGCGATCACGTCGTTGGCGGGCCGCGGTGGCGCTCCGGGCACCGGCCGCGCCGGACGACGCGCGAGCGAGATGCGGTCGAACACGGCCCACGCCAGGAAGCCGCCGAAGAGCAGCACATCGGCCAGCGTGCCGTTGGCCAGCAAATGGGCGAAGGCCCAGATCTTCACCGACGCCACCATCGGATGCTTGACCGCCGACTTGATGCGCCCGGGCAGGTAGGCCGCCAGGAACAGCGGGAACACCGGCAACATGAGCAGCAAGGTGATGTGCCTCATCCACACCGGCGGCACGTACAGCACGGTAGGCGATTGCCGCGCCATGCCATAGCCGACGACGAGCAACACGAAGCCGGCGATGGACAGGACGGAGTAGAGCCCCTTCCACGCCCGCTCGCCCATGCGGGCGGCTTGCGCATCGCGCCAACGCCAGCCGACGATGGATACGCTATGGACGCCGAGGAAGATCACCAGACCGAGGATCAGCCATGCCATCGTGCAAGCCTTTCGATGCCGGGAACCGGCGGGCAGCGGCAGTGTCGGCAGGCAGACGCATGGAGTCACCAGCCGAGTCGCGCGGGGGTGTCGGATCAGAGGCGTCATGTCCCCCTGTTGCCAAGGAAGTCTCGCGCAGTGTGAACTGAGAACCAAGCGGACCCACATGCGCTCAGTTCAAGATGCGACCGCCCTCGCCCACCACGCTGATCTCCACATAGCTCGAGCCTGCATTGCCGGGCCGCGAGAAATTCACGCGGTAGTCGCCGAGGTCGAACTCGGATGCGTGCAGCGCCGACACCAGCGATTCCCTGGTCACATTGCGCCCGGCCCGATCCAGTGCCGCCACGAGCAGCTTCGCATCGAGGTATCCCTCGACGCCGTAGTACGCGGGCCGTGCGGAAGGGTCCAGTTCGGCCAGCGCGCGTCTGTACTCGCGCACCACGCCCACCTTCTCCAACAGCGGATGCGGCATGACCTGGGCGACCTCCACGCCGCGCGTGTCGGCTTCGGTCAGCTGAGACACGAGCTGATCGGTCCCGACGGGTGAAAGCGCGACGAAGAACGGCCGTGCGCCAGCCACGTGCATGCCACGGATGAACGCCGCGGCAGGCGGCGCCAGGGCCACCATGACGACCGCCTGCGCATTCGAGCCGGCAATCGACTTCACGGCTGCCGCCACCTGGGTCGAATTGCGGGGCACGGAGCCCACAGCCACCGGCTTCAGACCGTGCTGCGCCAGGGCCCGCGTCAGGCCGTCGTACCCCGACTGACCGAAGCCATCGTCCTGGTAGAAGACCGCCAGGCGCGTGATGCCGACGGTGGTCAGGTTGCGCACGATGGCGGCCGTCTCGTCGCCGTAGCTGGCACGCAGGTGGAATATGTGGTGATTGTCTGGCGAGCGCAGCGCCTCGGCGCCCGTGACGGTACCGATCAGCGGCACGCCCGCGCGCTCCAGCACGGGAGAAACCGCCAGTGTCGACGCGGTGCCGTAAAAACCCACGAGCGCGAAGACCTTGTCCTGCCCGATGAGCCTGCGGGTGTTGGCCACGGCGGCGGCGGGCTCGTAGCCATCGTCGAGGCTGACCAGTTCGATCCTGCGGCCATGCACGCCTCCGGCCGCGTTGACGCGGGCCAGGCAGGCTTCGATGCCCTGCCGCATCTGCCGGCCGTATGCGCCGGCCGTGCCCGACAATGGCGCCGACATGCCGACCTTCAAGGTCGTCTCCGTGATGCCATCTGCCGCCACTGCGACAACGCAGGCACAGGCCAAGAGCCAGGCGACCGCGGAACGGCCGATCATTCGGGTGAAACATTGCGAGCGCATCAGCGGTCTCCTGTGTGTGACAGGCCGCTGCTTCAGGCGGCGGCCGGGCCTCGTGGGAGGCTTGTCGGCACACCTGAGGCGCCACGTGAGGCCGCTCTATGCGCGCGTGAGCATTGTTGAAATTGGCATCCGCCGCGGTTGAGGGCCCGTGGCCCTAACGCGACTCCTTGATGATGCGCCCGTCGGCCGACTGGATCGGCCGCGCATTCATCGGGTACAGCCGTGCAAAGATCGACAACTGGTCCGGCGAGACGGGCACGGGTTTCTTCATCACCATCCACAAGACGCCCTCGCTGCACGGCGGCGTGGTCAGAGATCCCATGTACGTGAAATAGCGACGGTCGTCGGGCAGCAGCGCGTTCAGGTCCACGGGCACCTGGGCAGGCAGCGGTTCACCTTTTTCCAGCGGCAGGTTGTTCCACACGGTCTGCACCACGGGCTGCGCACTGCCGCGCTCGAGCAGCACGGCGACCACCGCGATCCGGCCGGCATCGTCCTTGTGCACGAGGTGGACCGTCATGTCGAACTGCTTGCCGTCCACCCGCTCTTCCGACGGGCGATGGAAATGGAACTGCTTGAGCTCGTATCGACGGCCCATCACGCGGATGAAGTTGCCCGGCGCCACGTCGACCTGGACCGTGTGACCGTTGTCGACCACGGCGAAGGCGCTGGGCTTGTAGTCGAACTGCACGGGCTCCAGGTCCACGCGAAGCCCGTCGTGCAAGTCGATCGGACTCTGGCGCGAGCCTGTCGCGCACTTGGAGAATTCCGGCTGCAGCCGGCCCCAGGCCTGCGGGCCGTCGGGGCCGTCATAGGACCATGTCGCATGGCCCGGCGCCTTCTCGTGCACGGTGCTGCCGGCCTCGCGGCGAGCGGCAGCGGCCGGGTCATGCGCGGCGGACGCGTCAGGCGATGATCGATCCTGCGGCTTGCGCGAAGGCGCAACAGCGGACCCATGCGCGCCCTCGTGTGGGCGCGCCAGCATGGTCACCCGCAGTTCTCCGGGGCCGTCGGGGCGAAGATGACCGCTGGCACCCAGCGTATCGGCGAGTCTGCGCTGGAGCTTGTCCAGCGGATCCTCCGGGCCGGCGGGCACCGTCGGGACCGCCGATGCCGATGCCGATGCCGATGCCGATGCCGATGCCGATGCCATGGCGACGGCCGAGGCGCCGGACGGCGCCGTCGCTGCGGACGCGTGCTCGGAACTGTGCGCCGCGGCATTCGCATCCGGCGGCGATGCCGGCTGCGATGCTGGCTGAGACGGTGGCTGCGCCGACGCGCTGTCGGCGTCCGGTGCAGCCGGTGTGGGCCCGTCTCGCGTCGCGGCATGGCTGGAACGTGCAGTCTCGGCGTCGCGCGGACCGGCCGCCGCCTTGTGGGCGGGCGACGCATGCGCGGCACGGGCTTCGGCGGCCTTGATGGGCCAGAACGCATAGGCGCCGAGCGCGCTGAGGATCAATGCGAACGCGCCGGCGCCCGCCATGATGAGCAACTTGTTGGACATGAGCACTGGGGATTGCCGCACCCGCCCCAGCCATTCGGCCATCCTGGGCGGCAGCGCAAGGCGTTTCTTCGATGGCGCCGCCACGCCCCCGTCGTCGACTGCCTGATCGAGCACGGGCGCGTCTTCATGACCTGGGGGAGACTTCGCCATGCCTGCATATCGGCCGCTTGCCGATGCTCTTGAGCCCGAGCACAGGCCTGCGGCGGGCGCACGCGGCGTCCGGCTTCGGCCTCAGGTCACGCGCGGCTTGACCCAGATCCAGGCCACCATGCCGATGCTCATCATCAGCAGCGAAGAGACCGCCAGCGCGACCGTGGAATGCATCACGAGCGGCGCGATCGCACCGGCGACGAACCCGTTGGCCAGGCTGCCGATGCAGGCCTGGAACGACGAGGCCAGGCCTCGCCGCTCGGGTACAAGATCGAGCACGAGCAGCGTGACCACCGGCACCATCAACGCCCAGCCGAAGGCGAAGATGGCGATCGGCAACAGGGCCCACCACGGTTGAGCGTCGAAGAGCAGGTTGAGTGCGACGTTGACCAGCGAGACCAGCAGCATGATCACGAACCCGTGCCGGATCTGCCGCTTGGGCGCGATGCGGCCTGCCAGCCGCCCCGACAGCCAGGCTCCGCCCATGATGCCCCCGATCGTGAGCATGAAGAACCAGAAGAACTGGCCCGGCCCCAGATGAAGATGCTGGCCGAGAAAGGTGGGCGCGGACAGCACATACAGGAACATGCCGTTGAACGGGATGCCGCTGGCCAGCGCGAGCGCCAGGAAGCGCGGACTGCTGCCCAGGTCCCAGTAGGCCCGCATCAGCTGCCCGACGTGAAACCGTTGGCGGTGCGTCGCGTGCAGCGTCTCGGGCAGCAGCTGGTAGTTGCCGATCCACAGAGCCGCCCCGACCGCGGTCAGGAACCAGAAGATCGAATGCCAGCCCACATGCACGAAGAGAAACCCGCCGACCATGGGCGCCACCGCCGGCGCCACGCCGAAATAGATGGTGACCTGCGACATCACCCGCTGCGCGTCGGCCGGTGGGAACATGTCGCGGATCACTGCGCGCGAGACGACGATTCCGGCGCCGGCGGACATGCCTTGCAGCGCCCTGAAGAAGACCAGCAGCCCGATGTGCTGCGACAGGGCGCAACCCGCCGACGCGAGGGTGAAGACGACGATGCCGGTGAGCACGACCGGGCGCCGGCCGAAGCTGTCCGACAGCGCGCCATGGAACAGGTTCATGACCGCGAAGCCGAACAGGTACACCGACAGCGTCTGCTGCATCTCCACGGGCGTGGCGCCGAGCGACTGCGCGATGCCGGTGAACGCCGGCAGATAGGTGTCGATCGAGAACGGCCCGAGCATGCCCAGGCAGGCGAGCAGAAAGGCCAGTGCCCAGCGCGGTGCGCGCCAGAGAGTGTGTGCGTCTGGATTCATGAAGGACGGCGCGAGTTTAGACGGCCGGCATCGCGCGTCTTCCACCATCGCACAGCCCATCTGGACAACGGCGCAAAGGCCACGACCATCTCGCGGCCCAGCGCGGTGAGCCGATAGCCGCCTTCGTCGCTGGCCACGAGTCCAGCCTCGCGCAGCTCGAAGAGCCGCTGATTCAGCACCGTGGGCGAGATGTCGCCGCAGCGGGCCTGCAACGCGCGAAACGTCCAGGCGCCTTCGCGCAGCTCCCAGATGACGCGCAGCATCCAGCGCCGGTGGAACAACTCCAGCGCCTCGTTGATGGCGTCCTTGGCCAACTGTCGTCTTTCGGGGCGCGTCATCGGCGTCATCGGTGCGGCGTGATCGTTTGACCCGCATGCAAAGCGGGTTGCTACGGTAAATGTAGCATCTCCATTGCTACTGTTTCGGTAGCGCCCACCGGAGTTCCCACATGCCCCGAATCCATCCCGTGACCGCTCCGTATTCCGATGCGCTCGCCGCGCGCTTCGCGCGCATCCTGCCGCCTGCCATGTCTCCGCCGGCCATCTTCCGCACCGTCGCGCGCAACGAAGCGCTGTTCCTGCACCTGGTCGACAGTGGCCTGCTCGGCCCGACGGGGCTGCTGGACCGCCGCGCATTGCCGCCTGCATTGCGCGAGCTGCTCATCCTGCGCACCTGCGTCGCAGCCGGCAACGCGTACGAATGGGCACTGCACGTGAAGACCATCTCCGAACGCATGGGCCTGAGCGCAGCGCAGATCGCCGACACGCGCAGCGCCAGGCCAGACCCGACGCTGTGGACCGCGGCGCAGCTCGCCTGCATGGCGCTGGTCGATGCGCTGGTGCCGCGACTCGACGTGGACGACGACACCTACGCCGGACTGCGCCATCACTTCGATGAAGCCACGCTGATCGAGATGACCCAGCTCGTGGGCCAGTACGTAGGGGTGGCGATGCTCGTCGCGCTGGCCCGGCTCGATCCCGATGCCGACGGGCGCGCGGACGTGCGGGACGCGAAAAATAGTGAAGCGAGCCGATAGGCCGGATTCTGTGCGTCGCAGCGCCCTTTCGGACGATGCGACGTGGCCGCCATTCCTCTGGGCCGTGCATCGCTGCGACGGCTCGATGCTACCTACCCGCACACTCGCCCCGGGCCGAGGTTCTGGGCGCACGGCCGAAGCCGCCTCGCCCGGCGTGTGCCTATTCGGTATTGCTGCGCGTAGAGATTGCCCGTTTCACCCGAACTGAATCGGCTCGTCTCTGTTGCTCTGATCCTCACCTCGCGGTGGACAGCCGTTGGCTGCTACGCTGCCCTGTGCAGTCCGGACCTTCCTCCAGTGCGCCCTTTCGGGACTTGCACCGGCGGCGGCCTGGCTCGCTTCACAGGGCGCGATTATCCTCGCGCCGGACGGAACACGCCGGGATCGTCGTAGAACCCTGGCCTATCGTTGGCAGGCCACCAACCCGGAATACCCAGCAGTGGCAACGCGAGTGGCCGAGCGCTTGTGGGATCCACCGTTTGCCAATCCGCGCCGCGCGGCACGCACCACAGATGTGCCGTGATCTCCTTGCGCGGGCGCACGAGCTTTTCCATCAACGCGTGGCCCACCGGCACCAGCCGGCTGTCGCGCCAGAGGGCGCGATGCGTGACGAACAACTCGTGCCAGCGGCGCAGTCGGAGCGCCTCGACCAGGAGTGCGGGCGCCTGCCAGAGTGCGCCGTTCTCGTCGAACAGCGTGAGCGCATCGCGCAGCGGCCCGCGGCTATCCGAAACCCCGCACTGCGCGATCTGCGCAGCGTGGGCCTCGTTCAGCGAGCGCTTGAGCCGCGGCATCGCCAGCCACACGAGGCCGTTGAAAAAATCGTGCAGGCCATCGCGGGTCGGGACCTGCGCCGTGCGATGGATGAAGCTTTCGTAGGCTTCGCCACTGTCCTGCAAGACCTGCGGCACGAACCGCAGGGGTCCGGCCGACAGGGCGATGGCGCGCGGCGCGGCCAGCGCCGTCAGCGCCTGCGCGACGCTGGCGCCGTCCTCCAGCATTCCGCAGACCATGCGGCCGTCTTCGCGCACGCCGTCCAGCCAGGACTGTGTCCAGTCGATGTCGCGCCAGAACCGGTCCATCGTGAACCTCGATCAGGAGCCTGCCGCGGCGCCGGGCGCGACACGCCGTTCAGGCCGACGCGTCGTCGACGATCCGCCACGCCAGCGTTTCGCCGCCGCGCAGCGGCTTGAGCTGCGCATCGCCGAAGGGAACGGCCTCGGGCAAGGTCCAGGGCTGCTTGCGCAAGGTCACGTGCCGCGTGTTGCGCGGCAGGCCGTAGAAGTCGGGCCCGTGCAGGCTGGCGAAACCTTCGAGCCGGTCGAGCGCGCCGGCCGCCTCGAACGCCTCGGCATACATCTCCAGCGCGCCCAGGGCCGTATAGCAACCGGCGCAACCCACCGCATGCTCCTTCAGGTGGGCCGCATGCGGTGCGCTGTCGGTGCCGAGGAAGAAGCGCTCGTGGCCGGACGTGGCGGCCTCGACCAGGGCCTGTCGGTGCACCTCGCGCTTGAGCACGGGCAAGCAGTAGTAGTGCGGCCGGATGCCGCCCGTGAACAGGGCGTTGCGGTTGTAGAGCAGGTGATGCGCCGTGATCGTGGCGGCGCTGCGAGCGCCGGCCTGCGACACGTACTGCACGGCGTCTCGCGTGGTCACGTGTTCGAGCACGATCTTCAAGTCTGGAAACTCGGCGCGCAACGGGATCAGCTGCGTGTCGATGAAGGCCTTCTCGCGGTCGAAGATGTCCACCGCCGGGTCCGTCACTTCACCGTGCACGAGCAGCAGCAGCCCCTCGCGCTGCATGGCCTCGAGCGTCCGGTAGGTCTTGCGGATGTCCGTGACGCCCGCGTCGCTGTGGGTGGTCGCCCCCGCCGGGTAGAGCTTGACGGCGACGACGCCGGCCTCTTTCGCTCGCGCGATCTCCTGCGGCGGAAGCTGGTCGGTGAGGTACAGGGACATGAGCGGCTGGAATTCCTCCCCCGGCAGCACGGCCGCGCGGATGCGCTCCCGGTATGCCGCCGCCTGCGCGGCAGTCGTGACCGGCGGCTTGAGGTTGGGCATGATCAGTGCCCTGGCGAAGCGGTGCGCGCTGTGCGGAACGACGGTGGACAGCGCGGCGCCGTCGCGCACGTGCAGGTGCCAGTCGTCCGGCCGAATGATCGTGAGGCTCGACGTCATGGGGTGGATTTTCGCACTCGATGCATCCGCCGCAGTGTGCGCTGCGTATGTCGCCTCGCAACGGCCGGCATTGCCGAGCGCCCCCCCACGGCCGCCATGGAGGAATCCGATGAGCACTTCACGTTTCGAACTCACGAGCCGCTGGCGCATCGGTGCGCCGATCGACGCCGTCTGGGCCGCCCTGCGTGCGACCGAGGAGTGGCCGCGGTGGTGGCGCTATGTGCGCGCCGTGAGGCCGTTGCGCGAGGGCGATGCCGAGGGCGTCGGGGCCGTCCACCACATCGAGTGGAGCAGCCGCCTGCCGTACGGCGTGGCGTTCGACGTGGAAGTGATCGAGGTCGACAGGCCGCGCCGGATGAGCGGCCGTGCATGCGGCGAGCTCGACGGGACCGGCACCTGGCTGCTGGCGCCCGAAGACGGCGCCACCGAGGTGCGCTACCTCTGGTGCGTGAACCTGGCCGCGCCGTGGATGCGCCGCATCGCGCCCCTGGCTGCGCCGGTCTTCCGGTGGAACCACAACGGCGTGATGCGCGCCGGAGCCGAAGGCCTCGCCCGGCACCTCGGCGCCCCGCTCCTCGAGGCGAGCTGAGCCCGTGGGTTCAGCACGGCACCCAGTCGCTCGGGGTTTGCCAGAAGTCCTTCAGCGGCCCACGACCTCGAGCCTGCTCGGGTCCGGCCGGCTCGTCCGCAGACCGAACCGCAGGACGTCGCCGCGCATGACGCGAAAGCGCCATCACCACTCGCCGTTCAGCGCGAGTCGTGGCTGAGGAAATTCCAGAGAGATTGGGCGACGGACTTGGCGTGGCGCGACATGCCGGGACGTTCGCGGTAGATGCGGATCTCCATCGTCGTTTCGCAAGTGCCCGGGGCGGCCGCGCGGACCAGGCGCCCGCTCTTCAGCTCCGTCCTGACCGAGCTGCCGGGCAGGAACGCGAGGCCGTGCCCTTCCAGCGCCATGGCCTTGAGCCCTTCGGCCATGTCCGTCTCGTAGATCGGATCCAGGTTCAGGGGCGATGGCGAGAGCTTGGCAATCAACTCCACGAGGCGGGCGAGGTAGGCACCCGACGCATAGCTCAGGAAAGGCACGCGCACGTTGGTCGCGGGCGGCAGGCGAAACAGAGGTTCGCCCTGCGAGTCCGGCTTCGCATACGGCGCCAGGGACTCGTGGCCGAGGCTCAGCATCTCGTAGCGGTCGGGGCTGAGCTGAAGCGGCTGCGACGCGTGGTGGTAGGCGATGAGCAGGTCGCAGCTTCCCTCGGTCATCTGCATCACCGCGTCGTGCACGTTCAAGGCGACGAGGCGGCTCTTCACGTCGCCGAAACGCCGGCGCAGGTCCATGACCCAATGCGGAAAGAAGCTGAAGGCGAGCGAGTGCGGCACGGCGAATTCGATCATGTCCTGGCCGCCCACCAGGTGGCTGCGCATCATGTTGCGCGTGGCCTGCAGCGCGCCGAGGATCTCGATCGCCTGGACGTGGAAGGTCTCGCCGGCCGGGGTCAGCCGCGTGGGATAGGACGAGCGGTCGACCAGATCCAGGCCGGCCCAGGCCTCCAGCGCCTGGATGCGACGGGAAAACGCAGGCTGGGTGACATGGCGAAGCTGCGCCGAGCGCGAGAAGCTGCGCGTTTCCGCCAGGCTGACGAAATCCTCAAGCCATTTGGTTTCCATGGACCATGCGCCCTCCGGACAGCGAGTCATCGTCGACGGAGCCGTCGTCTGACATCCCTTCCTGCCTCGACTGCTGCTGCAGTCGCCACATCTCGGCATATCGCCCGTCGCGCGCCAGCAGTTCGGCGTGGGTGCCGCGCTCGACGATGCGGCCATGGTCCACCACCAGGATCTGGTGAGCATCGACCACGGTGGACAGGCGGTGCGCGATGACCAGCGCCGTGCGATTTCGCGCCACGCCCTGCAGCTCGGCCTGGATCGCGCGTTCGTTGGCCGAATCGAGCGCCGAGGTCGCCTCGTCGAAGATCATGATCGGCGGGTTCTTGAGCAGCGTGCGGGCGATCGCCACGCGCTGCTTCTCGCCGCCCGACAGCTTGAGGCCGCGCTCGCCGACCATCGTCTCGTAGCCCCTGGGCGTGGCCATGATGAAGTCGTGAATGCGCGCCGCGCGAGCGGCCGCCTCGACTTCGCCCGGCGTGGCGCCGGGCCTGCCGTAGGCGATGTTGTAGGCCACGGTGTCGTTGAAGAGCACGGTGTCCTGCGGCACGATGCCGATGGCCTGGCGAAGGCTGTCCTGCGTGACCTCGCGGATGTCCTGGCCGTCGATCTTCACGGCGCCGCCGGTCACGTCGTAGAAGCGGTAGAGCAGGCGCGCAAGCGTGCTCTTGCCCGCGCCGGAGGCGCCCACGACCGCCACGGTCCTGCCCGGCGGGATCTCGAAGCTCAGGTCGTGCAGGATCGGGCGCGCCGCCTCGTAGGCGAAGCTCACGTGCTCGAACGAGACGCGGCCCTGCGTCACCTGCAGCGCCAAGGCGCCCGGAGCGTCGCGAACCTCGCGCTCCCGCTCCATGAGCGTGAACATGCGGTCCAGGTCGGTCAGCGCCTGCTTGATCTCCCGATAGACCACGCCGAGAAAATTCAGCGGGATGTAGAGCTGGATCATGAATGCGTTGACCATGACCAGGTCGCCCAGCGTGAGTCGGCCGGCGACCACGCCGCCGGTGGCACGCCACAGCATCAGCACCAGCCCGCAGGCGATGATCAGCTGCTGCCCCGAATTGAGCAGCGACAGCGTGCGCTGCGACTTCAGCGCGGCACTGCGCAGGCGCCGCAGGCTGTCGTCGTAGCGGCTGGCCTCGAAGTCCTCGTTGTTGAAGTACTTCACCGTCTCGTAGTTCAGCAGGGAATCGATCGCCTTGCTGTGGGCGGTCGAGTCGAACTCGTTCATCTGCTTGCGAAACTGCGTGCGCCAGTTGGTCATCGAGATCGTGAACGCGATGTAGACCACCAGCGCGGCCACCGTGATGCCGGCGAACCAGGCGTCGAACTTGACCGCGAGCAAGGTGAGCACGAGGGTGACCTCGATGAGCGTGGGCACGATGCTGTAGAGCGAGTAGGAGATGAGCGAGTGCACCGCGCGCGTGCCGCGCTCGATGTCGCGCGTCATGCCGCCGGTCTGGCGCTCGAGATGAAAGCGCAGGCTCAGCGCATGCAGGTGCCGGAAGACTTCGAGCGAGATGGTGCGCGCGGCGCCCTCGGTCGCGCGCGCGAAGATCAGCTCGCGCAGCTCGGTGAACAGCGTCGTGGACAGGCGCAGCGCGCCGTAGGCGACGAGCAGCCCGATGGGCACCACCAGCACCGCTCGCACGTCTCCGGGCGGCAGGGTCAGGTTGTCGACCAGCCGCTTGAGCAGCAGGGGCACGCCCACGTTGGCCAGCTTGGCGCCCACCATGAAAGCCAGCGCCAGGAACACGCGAACGCGGTACTGCCACAGGTAGGGCAGCAGCTTGCGCAGCGTCTGGGCGTCGGAGTGCGCGCGGGGCACGGTGACGCTGGGGCCGGCGTCGTGGGAAAGGCGTCGCATCGTGGAAGAATCGGGCGGTCAACCAGCAGGAGGTGAGGCACTATGCCCGAGATTGCAAGTCAGCATGAAAACCTGGTCCCCGAGGGCATGGCGCCGCTGAAGTTGCCGGCCGACCTGGACCTGGTGCTGCGGGTCATGCCGATGCCGGCCGACGCCAATGGCAACGGCGACATTTTCGGGGGCTGGATCATGGCCCAGGTGGACCTGGCCGGCGGCGTACTCCCGTCGCGCATCGCCAAGGGACGCATCGCCACCGTGGCCGTGAACCAGTTCGTCTTCAAGCAGCCCGTCTCGGTGGGCGATCTGCTGAGCTTCTACGCCCGCGTCGAACGCATCGGCCGCACGTCCGTCACCGTGCACGTGGAGGTCTACGCCGAGCGCAACCCGGCCGATCTGCACGTGGTCAAGGTGACCGAAGCCAGCCTCACCTACGTGGCCATCGACCTGGACGGCCGGCCTCGATTGATTCCCAAGCCCTGAGGCGCCCCGGAATCGCCCGCCACCCGGAACCACGGCCATTTCTGCCCGATCGAAGCGTCCATGTCCGAACCGTTCCCCAACCGTGAAGAGGCCGGACGAAGGCTGGCCGAGCGTCTCATGGGCCACCGCGGCGAAGACCTCGTGGTGCTCGCGCTGCCGCGAGGCGGTGTTCCGGTGGCCGCGGAGATCGCCCGCGCCCTGCAGGCGCCGCTGGACCTGCTGCTCGTGCGAAAGATCGGCGTGCCTTGGCAGCCGGAGCTGGCCTACGCGGCGGTCGTCGACACCAACCCGCCCGAAGTCGTCGTCAACGAGGACGTGGCTCGCTTCGCCCCGATGAGCGCAGACGCGCTGGCCGAGGCGACACGCGACGAAGTGGCCGAGATGGAGCGCCGCCGGCGCGTGTACATGCCCGGACGCACGCCGCTGGAGGTGGCGGGGCGCACGGTCATCGTCGTGGACGACGGCCTGGCCACCGGCACCACCGCGCGCGCCGCCCTTCGCGGATTGCGCCGCCGCCGGCCGGCGAAGCTGGTGCTTGCCGTGCCGGTCGCGCCCGAAGACACCGTGCGCGACCTGGCCGGCCTCGTCGATGAGCTCGTGTGCCTGGACATGCCCGAGCCGTTCCGTGCCATCGGGCTCCACTACGAAGACTTCCATCAACTCGACGACGGCGAAGTGCTGCGGATCCTGGGCCAGTTTCGCTGAGCCCATGTCGCCGGGCCCATTGCGCCGGGCCCATGTTTCGCCGAGCCGCCCCGCCCGTCAGTCCACGAAGAAGTCCGGAATGAACTCCGTGGTCCCAGGCACCACGCTGTACCCGTCCAGGTCGGTGATGCCGTGCTGGGCCAGCAGCGTGTCGTCGATGAAGAAATTGCCGCTGACGCTGCGAGCATCGCTGGTGAGCACGAGGTAGGCGGCGTCGGCCAGGATCTCGGGCTTGCGGCACTTGTCGATCTCCACGCCGGGGATCATCTGCAGTGCCGCAGTCGCAATCGCGGTTCGCGGCCACAGGCTGTTGACCCCGATGCCCAGCGGCCGGAATTCGCCTGCATGGCCGAGCGTGCATTCGCTCATGCCGTACTTGGCCATCGTGTAGGCCACGTGGTGCTTGAACCAGTGCTGCCGCATCGACAGCGGCGGGGACATGTTCAGCACGTGCGGATTGCGCCCGGCCTGTGCCGACTTCACCAGATGAGGCAGGCAGGCCTGGGTGCAAAGGTAGGTGCCGCGAACGTTCACGCCGAACATCAGGTCGAACCGCTTCATCGGCGTGTCCGGCGTGGACGTCAGGCTGATCGCGCTCGCATTGTTGACGAGGATGTCGATGCCGCCGAAGGCGTCCACGGCCGAGCGCACCGCGGCCAGCACGCTCTGCTCGTCGCGGATGTCCGTCTGCACGGCCAGTGCCTTGCCGCCGGCCTCGACGATTTCCGCGGCCGCCGAATGGATCGTCCCTGGAAGCTTTGGATTGCTCTCCACGGTCTTGGCCACGATGACCACGTTGGCCCCGTCGCGCGCTGCGCGCTTGCCGATGGCCAGGCCGATGCCGCGCGATGCGCCGGTGATGAAGAGGGTCTTGCCACTGAGGGTCGTCATGCGCTTGTCTCCAGCCGCAGAAGCGGTCTTCGGGCGATGTGGCTGGCGAGCACCTCACCGCAGGACCTGTACACCGGCTCGCCCGGGTGAAATCCGTCGGACGCCATGGTCGAGGCGTCGAGTTCGAGGTCGATGGGCACATGCGACACGTCGTCGCGCGTGGCTGCCCAGACGGCCACCGCGGCATCGTGGCGGCGCGCGTCACGCCCCATCATCCACCGCAGAGGCTGCGGCAACAGCGGAAAGCGATGGACAGGCGGCATCGCGGCAAACGCGACATGCCGCACGCCGGCGTGCTCCAACAGCCAGTCGGCCAGCGCGGCACGATGCGAGACCGCACGCCGCGGCGGAACCTGGTCGATCACGTCGTTCACGCCGAGCACGACCACCGCCACATCCGCGCGATCCGGCCGCTCATGTCGAACCAGTTCCAGCGCCTGCGCCGAGGTGATGCCCGCCCGCGCCACCAGTTGCCATTGCACGCGTGTGCCGGCGTGCTGCGCCAGCCGGCGCGAGAGATGGCCCGACAACGCGATGTCCTGCGTCGCGACGCCTACCCCCGCCGCGGACGAGTCGCCCACGATGAGCAGTCGCCACAGCGCACCCTCGCCGACCGATCCACGCCGCGGGCCAGTGGCCTCCGGCAGCCGGGGCGCCCGCCGCCGCGTCCGCACCGCCTGCGCGAACAGCACGGGCGACAGCAGGAGCTTCAATGCAATGGACATTCAGGCGATCGGGCAGTGCCGTTCAGGAGAACTGCGAGAAATCGGGCTTGCGTTTCTGGAAGAACGCGCTGAAGGCCTCGCGCGCTTCCGGGCTGCCGAGCCGCTCCCCGAAGACGCTCGCCTCGGCATCGATGGTCTCCAGCACACGGTCGCCGATGCCGCGGCGCATCAGCCGCTTGCTCTCGCGCACGGCGGCCGGTGGCAGTGCGTTGAAGCGCTCTGCCATCCGGCGGGCGTGGTTGACGACTTCGGCCGCGGGCAGCACCGCGTTCGCCAAGCCCAGCTCGACAGCCGCGGCCGCGCCGAACGGCTCGCCCAGCAGCAGTTTCTCGGCCGCACGCACATGCCCGATGATCCTCGGCAGCAGCAGGCTGGACGCGAATTCGGGAACGAGCCCGAGGCTCGTGAAAGGCATGGCCAGCCGGGCCTCGTCGCTCAGGTAGACGAGGTCGCAGTGAAGCAGCATGGTGGTGCCGATGCCGATCGCCGCGCCCGTCACCGCGGCGACCACCGGCTTGTCGCAGCCGGCAAGCGCCTTCATGAAGCGGAACACCGGCGAATCGCCACCCTGCCGCGGGCGCTGCATGAAGTCCTCGAGGTCGTTGCCGGCGGTGAAGATGCCCGGCTGCCCGGTGATGAGCACAGCACGCACCGCGCCATCCGCGGCGGCGGCGCGCAGCGCCTCGCCCATCGCCGAGTACATGTCGACGGTGATGGCGTTCTTCTTCTCGGGCCGGGCGATCTCGATGGTCGCCACGCCGTTCAATATCGCGGTCTTGATGGTCATGCGGGTCTCCGTGTGGGGTGCAGGGGCTGCGTTTGGATGCGCTCAGACGCGTTCAGACGCGTTCAGACGCGTTCAGACGCGCTCGAAGATACCGGCCGCGCCCTGGCCGGTGCCCACGCACATCGTGACCATGCCGTACTTGAGGTCGTGGCGGCGCAGCGCATGAACGACGGTGGCCGCGCGGATCGCGCCAGTGGCGCCCAGCGGATGGCCGAGTGCGATCGCGCCGCCCATCGGATTGACGCGCGATCGGTCGATATCGAGCGTGTTCAGCACGGCGAGCGCCTGCGCGGCGAAAGCCTCGTTCAGCTCGATCCAGCCGATGTCGTCCTGCTTCAGCCCGGCATAGCGCAGCGCGGCCGGGATCGCCTCGATCGGACCGATGCCCATGATCTCGGGCGGCACGCCGCGGCTGGCAAAGCTGACGAACCGTGCCAGCGGCTTGAGATCGAACTGCCTCACGATCTTCTCGCTCACGACGATGAGGGCGCCCGCGCCGTCGGAGGTCTGCGAGCTGTTGCCCGCGGTCACGCTGCCCTTGGCGGCAAACACCGGCTTGAGCCTGGCCAGGCCTTCGAGCGAGGTGTCGGTGCGCGGGCCTTCGTCGATGTCCACGCGTCGCGTCTTGACGGATGTCTCGCCGGTGGCGAGATCGGGAAAGCGGTCGATCACCTCGACAGGCGTGATTTCGTCGGCGAACTCGCCCGCCGCGATCGCCTTGAGCGCCTTCTGGTGCGACTGCAGCGCGAACTCGTCCTGCGCCTCGCGGCTGACCTTCCATTGCTGCGCGACCTTCTCGGCGGTGATGCCCATGCCGTAGGCAATGCCGATGTTCTCGTCGTTCTCGAACACCTTGGGGTTGAACGACGGCTTGTTGCCGCTCATCGGCACCATGCTCATCGATTCGACGCCGCCGGCGATCATCACATCGGCCTCGCCCACGCGGATGCGGTCGGCCGCCATCTGCACGGCGGTGATGCCCGACGCGCAGAACCGGTTGACGGTCACGCCGCCCACCGAGCGCGGCAGGCCGGCGAGCAGCGCGCCGATGCGAGCGACATTGAGGCCTTGCTCGCCCTCGGGCATCGCGCAGCCGATGATGGCGTCCTCGATGGTCTGCGGGTCCAGCGAAGGCACCTGGCGCAGCGCGCCCTGGATGGCGGCGACAAGCAGGTCGTCAGGCCGGGTGTTCCTGAAATACCCGCGGCCCGACTTTCCGATCGGGGTGCGGGTGGCGGCGACGATGTAGGCTTCTTGAACTTGCTTCATCTCGGATCCTCGGGATGCTCCTTTCCGCTGGCCGGAAAGGATGGATAGGGTCGGTCGGTGCGTTCGGTGGCTCGTCTAGTTCCTGACGGGCTTGCCCGTCTGCAGCATCCCCATGATCCGCTCCTGCGTCTTGGGGTTGTCGAGCAAGGCGCAGAAGTGCTTGCGTTCCAGCGCCATCAGGTACTCCTCGTTCACCATCGAGCCGGCATCGACATCGCCCCCGGTGATCACGTCGGCGATGCACGACGCGATATGGAAGTCGTAGGCGCTGATGAAGCCGCCGTCGCGCATGTTGGCCAGCTGCCCCTGGAAGGTCGCCTTGGCGCTGCGCCCGGCCACCGGGAACAGGCGCCTGAGCGGTGGACGGTAGCCGGACTCGTGCATCGCGCGTGCTTCGTGAAGCGCCACGTAGAGCAGTTCGTCCTTGTTCGGCACGATGATGTCGCTGTCCTGCAGGTAGCCGAGCTTGCGCGATTCGATCGCACTCGTGCCCACCTTGGCCATCGCGGCGCTGGTGAATCCGTCCTTGAGGAACTGGAAGATGTCCGCGCCCGCGTTGCCCGCCGACGCCATCTCGGCCGCGCGCCGCGCGATGTACGCCAGCCCACCGCCGCCGGGCAGCAGCCCGACGCCCACTTCGACGAAGCCGGCATAGGTCTCCATCGCGGCGACGCGTCTCGCGCTATGGATGGCCAGCTCGCAGCCGCCGCCCAGCGCCATGCCCCGCATGGCCGACACGACCGGCACCTGCGCATAGCGCAGCCGCAGCATCGCGTCCTGCAGCTTCTTCTCTTCGGGCGCGATGCCCTTGCCGCCGCTCTTCATGAACACCGGCATCAGTGCCTCGAGATTCGCACCGGCGGAGAACACATCGTCGGGCGACCAGATCACGAGACCCTTGTAGCTCTGCTCGGCCAGGTCCACGGCCTTCAGGAGTCCCTCGACGACCGTCGGGCTGATCAGGTGAAGCTTGGCTGTGATGCTGGCGATGAGCACGTCTTGATCGAGCGTCCACACGCGCACCTCGTCATTCCTGAAAAGCTCCGTGCCGGACTGCAGCGGCGGCGGCGAGCCGTCGCCGAACAGACTCTCGCGGAACAGCTGGCGCCCATACACCGGCAGGTCGCGGCGCGGCACGAAATGCCGGGCCGAGGCGCTCCATGAGCCATCGGCGGAGTGCACGCCCCCGTTGGCGGCGACCGGTCCGTCGAATACCCAGTCCGGCAGCGGCGCGGTGGCGAGTGCCTTGCCCGCGTCGATGTCGGCCTTCACCCATTGGGCCACCTGCAGCCAGCCGGCCTGCTGCCACAGCTCGAAGGGGCCTTGGCTGGTGCCGAAGCCCCAGCGCATGGCCAGGTCGATGTCGCGCGCGCTTTCGGCGATGTCGGCCAGGTGCACCGCCGCGTAGTGGAAGCTGTCGCGCAGGATCGCCCACAGGAACTGCGCCTGCGGATTGCCCGATTCGCGCAGCAGCTTGAGTCGCTCGGGCGCCGGCTTCCTGAGCATCCGCGCGACGATCTCGTCGGCCTTTCCGCCACCGGGCACGTAGTCGCCTGCGGCGGGATCGAGCCGCAGGATGTCGCGACCGACCTTCTTGTAGAAGCCCGCGCCGCTCTTCTGCCCGAGCGCGCCGCGATCGATGAGCTGCTGCACCACGGGCGGCGTCGCATACGTCGCAAAGAACGGGTCGTCGGCGAGGTGGTCCTGCAGCGTCTTGATGACGTGCGCCATCGTGTCCAGGCCGACCACGTCGGCCGTGCGGAAGGTGCCGCTGCTGGCGCGTCCCAGCTTCTTGCCGGTGAGGTCGTCGACCACGTCGTAGCTCAGGCCGAAGCGCTCGGCCTCCTTGATCGTGGCCAGCATGCCGGCGATACCGACCCGGTTGGCCACGAAGTTCGGCGTGTCCTTCGCGCGCACGACGCCCTTGCCGAGCGCGCTGGTCACGAAGGCCTCGAGCTGGTCGAGAATCTCAGGGCGTGTCGTCGGCGTCGCGATCAGCTCCACCAGATACATGTAGCGCGGCGGATTGAAGAAGTGGATGCCGCAGAAGCGCGGCTTGATCTCTTCGGGCAGCGCTTCGGACAAGGTCGTGATCGACAGGCCCGACGTGTTGGAAGCCACGATCGCGTGCGGCGCCACGGCAGGTGCGATGCGCCGATACAGGTCGAGCTTCCAGTCCATGCGCTCGGCAATGGCCTCGATGACGAGGTCGCAATGGGCCAGCTTGCCCAGGTCATCATCGTAGTTGGCCTGCTCGATCAGCGCCGCATCCTCGGGCACGCCCAGCGGCGCAGGCTTGAGCTTCTTGAGCGCCTCCACCGCCTTGGCGACGATCGCATTCTTGGGGCCTTCCTTGGCCGCGAGGTCAAAGAGGATGACCGGCACCTTGACATTGACGAGCTGGGCCGCGATCTGCGCGCCCATGACGCCGGCACCGAGCACGGCGACCTTGCGCACGGGAAATCGGTTCATGCTTTTTCCTTCATTCGTTGGAGGCAGCGCCTCGGAGGCCTCGGAGATCAGAACAGGGCTTCGTCCATGTCGGCCAGCGGCTTCACGCCGGCTCGCGCCGCGCGGATCAGGCCGGCCGTCTCGGGCAGCAGCTTGGCAAAGTAGAAGCGGGCGGTGGCAAGCTTCGCCTTGTAGAAGGGGTCGCCCGAATCGAGCCTGGCCATGGCCACCTTCGCCATGCGCGCCCAAAGGTACGCGAACACCAGGTGGCCGCACACGCGCAGGTAGTCCACGGCGGCAGCGCCGACCTCGTCCGCGTTCTGCATGGCCTTCATGCCGATCTCGGTGGTCAGCTTGGTGACCTTGTCGCCGATGTCGGCCAGCGGATCGACGAACTCCTGCATGGCCTCGTTGGTGCCTTCCTCCTCCACGAAGGCCTTCACCAGCTTGCCGAACTTCTTGAGCTTCGCGCCGTTGTCGGAAAGCACCTTGCGGCCCAGCAGGTCGAGCGACTGGATGGTGTTGGTGCCCTCGTAGATCATGTTGATGCGGGCGTCGCGCACGAACTGCTCCATGCCCGACTCGGCAATGTAGCCGTGGCCACCGAACACCTGCAGGCAGTTCGAGGTGGCGATCCAGGCGTTGTCGGTCAGGAAGGCCTTGACGATGGGCGTCATGAGCGCGACCAGGTCCGCGCAATCGCGGCGCTCCTGCTCGTCGCTCGAGGCGAGTTCCTTGTCGAGCAGGAGCGTCGTCCACATGGCGAACGCGCGGCCTCCTTCGGCATAGGCGCGCGCGGTCAGGAGCATCTTGCGCACGTCCGGATGCACGATGATCGGATCGGCGGGCTTGTCGGGGGCCTTCGCGCCGGACAGCGAGCGCATCTGGATCCGCTCTTTCGCGTAGGCCGCCGCGTTCTGGTAGGCGACTTCCGTGAGTCCGAGCCCCTGCATTCCCACGCCCAGGCGCGCGGCGTTCATCATGACGAACATCGCTGCCAGCCCCTTGTTGGGCTCGCCCACCAGCGTGCCCACGGCGCCGTCGAGCACGATCTGAGCGGTGGCATTGCCGTGGATGCCCATCTTGTGCTCGAGGCCGCCGCAATAGATCGCGTTGCGCTCGCCGGTCTTGCCTTCGGGCGTGACCATGAACTTCGGCACGACGAAGAGCGATATGCCCTTGGAGCCCTGCGGTGCATCGGGCAGCCGCGCGAGCACGAGATGCACGATGTTCTCGGCCATGTCGTGCTCGCCGGCCGAGATGAAGATCTTGTTGCCGGTGAGCCTGTACGTGCCGTCGGCCTGCGGTTCCGCCTTCGTGCGCAACATGCCGAGGTCGGTGCCGCAATGAGGCTCGGTGAGGCACATCGTGCCGGTCCACTTGCCGCTGGTGAGCATGGGCAGGTAGAGCTTCTTCTGCTCGGGCGTGCCGTGGGTGTGCAGCGCCTCGTAGGCGCCGTGGGACAGGCCCGGGTACATCGTGAAGGCCTGGTTGGCCGAGTTCATCATCTCGTAGAAACACTGGTTCACGAGAACGGGCAGGCCCTGGCCGCCGAATTCCGGATCGCACGCCAACGCCGGCCAGCCGCCTTCCACATAGCGTCGGTAAGCGTCCTTGAAGCCGCTGGCCGTCTTCACTTCGTGCGTGGAGGGATCGAGCTTGCAGCCTTCCCGGTCGCCCGCCTGGTTCAACGGGAACACCACTTCGGAGGCGAACTTGCCACCTTCTTCCAGCACCGCATCGATCGTCTGCGCATCGATGTCCGCATGCGCGGGCAGCGCCTTCAACTCGTCGACGGCGTGCAGCACTTCGTGCATCACGAACTGCATGTCGCGCAGCGGCGGGGTGTACTGGGGCATGTGCTTGGCTCCTTGGCTGTGGAAATGGAATCAGGTGCGGATCTTGCGCGCCGTGCGCGAGGCGGCGCGCGGCGTGCCGTCGGCTTCGAGGCTGGACAGCCCGGCCGGCGTGGCATAGAGGTTCACGAGTCGCTCGAAGGCCGTGCGCACGCGCTCCAGTGCGCCGGCGCTGCGAAGGAAACGTGCGTCGTGGTGCAAGGCGAGGATGAGTCCGTGCAGCTCGAACACGAGCTGCAGCGGATCGCTCTGCGCCTTCAGGTGTCCTTCGTCGACCGCCATGCGCACGGCGCGTTCCAGGGCGGACTGCCAAGCCTTGACCATGGTCACCAGCGCGTCGCGCACGGGACCGGGCCGGTCGTCGAACTCGACCGCGCCGCTGATGTAGATGCAGCCGGAGTCCAGTTCCGCGGACACGCGCCGCACCCAGCGCTCGAACAGTGCCTTCAACCTGGGCAGGCCGCGTGCTTCGTTCATGGCAGGGAAGAACACCTCTTCCTCGAACTTGGCGTGGTATTCGCGGACGACCGAAATCTGCAGTTCCTCGCGCGAGCCGAAGTGCGCGAAGACGCCCGACTTGCTCATCTGCGTCACTTCGGCGAGCGCGCCGATGGAAAGGCCCTCGAGACCCATGTTCGCCGCCAGGGCGAGCGCCGCATCGAGGATCGCGGCGCGGGTCTGCTGCCCTTTCATGAGGGTCCGGGAAGGGCCGGCTTCCCGGATGGGCGAGACGCTGGAGTCTGTCACGGCGAGCTGTGGCCGGCTGGCGGCCGGCAAGGAATCGAACGATCGTGCTATTTTGCAGATTTCCCGTGCCTTGGAACCGGGCAGGGAGATCTTTTTTTCTAGTTGCCGGCATCTAGGCGCGCGATTTCGACACCACCGTGACGGCAGGGGTCGGGTTTACCCTCACGTCATCGCCGATACCACAGGCAACGTCCGCAAGTCGCGTGCCTATTGAGTCGGATGCGGGGATTGATTACGCTCGCTAGAAGGAGTGAATCGCGTGGAAGTGCTTCAGCTCGACGTCTCCGGCAGACCGCAATCCTGGATTTCCGCCAAGGAGGCTGCGTGCATCTATGCCAGCGACGGCATCGCCTGGACCCTGGGCGACCCGTTCTATGTCCTGCGCGGCGGCATGCAGCGCCGCACGGGGCTGCAGTCGCGCATCGAGGTCCACCCGATCATCGCCGTGCGGGGCGCCGTGCCCAGTCGGGCCTGGAGACTGTCGCCCGCACTGTCCAACTTCAAGCTCTTCGCGCGCGACCGCCATCTGTGCGCCTACTGCGGCGGCCATTTTCCTGCGGACGATCTCACCCGCGAGCACATCACGCCCACATCGCGTGGCGGCCGCGACAGCTGGATGAACTGCATCACGGCCTGCCGTGCCTGCAATGGGCGCAAGGGCAACCGCCTGCCCGAAGAAGCGCGCATGTCGTTGCTCTACCTTCCCTACGTCCCGAGCCTGCACGAGGACATGATCCTGCGCGGCCGGCGCATCCTGGCCGACCAGATGGAGTTCCTGCTCGCCAGCGTGCCCAGGAACAGCAGGCTGCACGGCTGATGGAGCGGCCCGGCAGCGCGTAGACTTTTCGATTCCTTGCATTGGTGGCGCTCGCAGTGCCGGGCAGCCAGGCCGCGGCCCGTGTCCTGCGGCCTCGCGTCAACCGGCGCGGCGGCCATCCCGTTCGCAGACCTCACACGATTCGGAGAATTTCATGAAGAAGTCGTTCACGATCCTGGCGCTGGCCGCCGTGCTGGCCGCCTGCAGCACCACCAGCCCCGACGTGATCCAGCGCGGCGACGCGCAGCGCATGTCGCAAGTCCAGGACGGCACCGTGCTCTCGGTGCGGCCGGTCACGGTCGAGGGCAGCCAGAGCGGCGTCGGAGCCGCTGCCGGCGGCATCGCCGGCGGCGTGGCCGGCTCCACGGTCGGCGGGCATCGCGAGAATGCGGTGGTCGGCGTGCTCGGCGCGGTTGCCGGCGCCGTTGTCGGCAACGCGGTCGAGCGCATGGGCACCCGGGAGGAAGCCGTGGAGGTCCTCGTCCAGCTTCGCAACGGAGAGCGCCGGGCCGTCGTCCAGGCAAAGGGCAACGAGACGTTCGCGCCCGGAGATGCGGTGATCCTGGTCACGACGGGCGGCAAGACACGGGTGAGCCGGGCACCGGTCCCTCGAAGCTGAGCACGACGCGCGCCGGTTCGGGCGCGCTCGGCGCGCGCTCGGCGCTCGGAGCCACTGGCGGCGCGGGCGCAACGGGCGCGAAGAGGAAGAACGCCAGGGCGCGCTGCGGCGCGCCCTGGCCCTTTGACCGCCGACGCCCTGCCAACCGTGGGGGTTGAGGGCCACCCCCTGCTGTGATGTACTGGCCGCCGACCCATCGGGGGAGGTGACATGGCCGGTACGGTAAACCTCAGGCTTCGCGCGGCACCGCTCGACGCAAGCGCACCTCCTCATCTCTTCGATACCCGACTGCGCTCCGTCGTCGCGGGCGACGACGACCCGTTCCTGCCGGCCGGCCTTCTGCACATCGATGCGGCATGCGATCTGTCGGCCACCGCCCGCGCGGCCGACAGCGGCCGTATTCCCCGGGACATCGAGGTGAAGCCGGGCCAGGTCGTCGTGCTCGAACTGCCCGAAGGGGTGACCGTCATCACCCATCCAGACAACCTGCGAGAGGCGGTGCGGCGCACCGACCCGGATGCCGTCTCTCAGGACGGCACGATCGACTTCTCCCGCGCCTTGCGCCAGCGAGGCGCCGGCCTGCGAGGCAGCCTCGGCGACGCCATGGCCGAAGGGCTCAACTCCGTCGTCTCGCGCCTCTACACGGTGACGGTCGGGCAGGTTGCCGATCCGATCCTCGATGCCGCACGCCGGCGCGCCTGCGAATGGCTCGGCATCACCGGCGAGGACAAGATCTCGCAATATGCCGAGCTGGGTGTGAGCTGGATCGGCACCAAGGCCCTCATGTGGGCCATCGAGAGCCGGCTTCAGCGCAATCCGGGCCTGTATCGCTACATCGACGGGGAGTTGGCCGAACGCTTCGATCCCGGCGACCCGCGGCTCGCTGCCGACTCGCGCAGCGGTCCGCTGCTCGTGATGATCCATGGCACCGGATCGAGCACCGGCGGCAGCTTCGACGCATTGCACAGCGCCTCGCGAACCTACTGGAAGGCATTCGAGGAACGGTACGCCGAGCGCGTGCTGGCCTTCGAGCATCGCACGCTGTCGGAAAGCCCCGCCGAGAACGCACTGGCACTGGCACGCGCGCTGCCCGCAGCCGCGACGGTGCACCTGCTCACGCACTCGCGCGGCGGCCTGGTCGGCGACTTGCTTTGCCTGCAGGGGCTCGACGAATGGGTCGACGGCTATGCGCTGGACGGCACGCAGGCAGGCGATTCCGACACGGCGGAGCGCGAGCGGGTGCGGGCCGAGCTGGTCAAGGCCTACGCCGAGCAGCGCAGCGTGTTGCACGAACTCGCCGCCGAGTTGCGACGCAAGCGGCTGCGCATCGAGCGCTATGTGCGCGTGGCCAGCCCCGCGCGAGGCACGCGGCTGGCGAGCGGCAATTTCGACGTGTTCCTGTCCGCGCTGCTGTCGCTGATGGGCTGGGTGCCTTCGCTCAAGGGCAACCCGGTCTACTCGGCATTCAAGCGGGTGGTCCTCGAGATCGCCAAGAACCGCACCCGCCCTGACCTCGTGCCCGGCATCGAGGCGATGCTGCCGGCTTCTCCGATGGCACGGCTGCTGGCGCGAGCCACGCCGCAGGACAAGCTGCAACTCGCCGTCATTGCGGGCGATGTCGAAGGCGGCGGCTGGCTCAAGCGCCTCGGAGTGCTGTTCACCGACTACACGTTCTTCGACGGCGAGGAGAACGATTTCGTCGTGGACACGGACGCCATGGTCGCCGGCATCGCGCGGCCGGGCGTTTCACGCGTGCTGCTCGATCGCAGCGCGCAGACCAGCCACTTCCGCTACTTCATCAACGACGGCACACGCAGCGCCGTGCGCGAGTGGCTCACCGCGCCCGCGACCGATCAGGTCGAGGCGTTCCAGACCATGCGCGCCGCCGTCACCACGCAGGCGCCGCCCGCGAGGACCGCGCGTGGCACGACCGCCATCGCGCCCGCGATGCCCGTCGCCGTGCTCCTGCCGGCCATCATGGGGTCGCACCTTTGGCTCGCGCGACGCGAGCGAATCTGGTTCGACGTGATGGCGCTCGCCCACGGCGGCTTGGGTCGCCTGCAGCTCAAGCCCGGCGCACGCAAGGATGCGGTCGAACCCGAAGCGCTGTTCGACATGCACTACGGCGCCCTGCAACGGCATCTGTCGACGACCCACCGCGTGGTTCCGTTCGCCTTTGACTGGCGCCAGCCGCTCGACGTGCTCGCAACTCAGCTTGCCGGCCTCCTGCGTCGCGAGCTGGACGCCGCTGCCGCCGCCGGCCAGCCGCTGCGCGTGCTCGCCCACAGCATGGGCGGTTTGGTGGTGCGCGCGCTCGTCCACCTGCAGCCGCAGCTGTGGGACGAGCTGATGACGCGCGACGGCGCGCGCCTGGTCATGCTCGGTACGCCCCACCAAGGCTCGCACCTCATGGTCGAAACGCTGTTGGGCAAGTCGGACGCGGTGCGCAGGCTGGCCCTGCTCGATCTCGAGCACGACCTGCAGCAGGTCGTGGACATCATCGCGAGCTTTCCCGGGGCACTGGCTTTGTTGCCCAAGCCCGGCTTCGCCGACACGGGCGGCGAGCAGGCGACCGACTATTTCGAGGCCGCCCTCTGGCCGCGCCTGAAGTCGCAGATGCGCGACCTGTGGTTGGGCGACGGCGTCGGCGCGGCGCCTCCTGCAGCCGCGCTGCGCCAGGCGCAATGGCTGTGGAGCCGCGATCGCAACGTGCGCCCCGCGTTGCCTGCACGGCACGAAGGAAAGGTCATCCATGTGTTCGGCTGCGCAGCCAAGACGCCCTGCGGGCTGGTGCGCGAGGGCGATCGCTGGAAGATGCTGGGCACGCCGCTCGGCGACGGTTCGGTCACCTGGGACTCGGGCCGCATCGATGGCATCGGCCAGTTCCTGTACATGCCGGCCGAGCATGGTGCGCTGGCCGACACCGAAGCCTATTTCGACTCCATCGAAAGCCTGCTCGACCGTGGCGACGCCGGGCAGCTGATGACTTCGCCGCCGGCCATGCGAGGAGCCGACCTGCCACGCGTGGCCGCGTACGACGCCGGGCCCACGACCTACCCGACCGAGCTGGAGGCCGCGGCGGGGCTGTTCGGCGCGGGCCGTGCGGCACAGTCGCGCGTGCAGCGCGCCGACGTGCTCAACGTGCGCGTCCGCGCCATGGACCTGAGGCAGGTCACCCACCCGATTCTCGTGGGCCACTATGAACAGGACGCGATCTCGGGGCCCGAGTCGCTCATCGACCGCGAGCTCGTGCGTGGCGAGCTGACGGTGCGGCATCATCTCGGCCTGTACGCGGGCCCCGTGGGCACGGCCAGTTGCGTGATCCTTCAATCGAGCGAACAGGAACGACAGCGCGGCAGCATGCGCGGCGCGGTGGTCGCGGGCCTGGGCCCCTACGACGGCTCGCTGTCGGTGACGCGCCTCGCCGAGGCTGTTCGAACCGCCTGCCTGCGCTACCTCGTGCATGTGCAGGACAGCGGCTTCATGGCCGTCGGCGACCAGGCCCTCAAGGAAGTCAGGCTGGCGAGCCTTCTGCTCGGCTACAACTCGTCGGCCAGCCTGAGCATTGCCGATTCCGTGCAGGCGCTCATGCGTGGCGTGGTCGAGGCCAATCGCCATTTCGCGCAGGCCAGCGGCTCCCCGCTGCGCATCGGCTGCCTGGACATCGTGGAGATCTACCTCGACTCCGCGATCACCGCCACCTACGCGGCGCATGCCATCGCCAAGACGATGAACGCGAATCGGCGCCTGGACTGCCGCATCGAGGCCGATCCGCTGCTGCACCAGGGCGAAGGCGTGCGCCTGCGCCTCTACCAGGGTCGAACAGGCATCTACTGGCCGCGCATGATGATCACCGATGCGGATCACGATGACGGTGATGGCACGAGCGCAGCGGCGCCGGCCCGCCCGGCGCTCGCGCAGCGCCTGCGCTACCTGTACGTCGGCCAGCGCGCGCGGGCCGAATCGATCGTGCAGCAGCGCCAGCCCGGGCTGGTCGAGAAGCTCGTGGAACGGCAGGTCATGGCCATGCAGTACGACCCCGACTTCAGCCGCACCTTGTTCCAGTTGCTCGTGCCGCACGACTTCAAGGATGCTGCGCGGCAGTTGCAGCAGATGGTGCTGGTGCTCGACAGCCGCACCGCCAACTACCCCTGGGAATTGATGCTGGCCGACGACGAGCCGCTGGCCACCCGGACCGCGATGGTGCGCCAGCTCAGCTCCACTCGCTTTCGCGCCCGCGTGAACCAGACGATGGAGGCGCGCGCGTACGTGGTGGGCAATCCATCGACTTCCGGTTTCTTCGTCAATTTCCCGGACCCCAAGCTGCGCGAACAAGACGCGCTGGAAGACCTGCCCGCGGCCGAACGCGAAGCCGTGGTCGTCACCGACGCGCTGGCGCGGCACGGCTTCGACGTGGAGCGCGCCCTGGGCAGCCAGCAGCGAGCGCTCGACGTCGTGAACCGCCTGTACCGGCATCCGTACCGGATCGTGCACGTGGCAGGACATGGCGTATACGAGGACGGCCCCGACGGCACGCGCAGCGGCGTCGTGCTCTCCGACGGGCTGCTCATCAGCGCCGCCGAGATCGACGCCATGGAGATCGTGCCCGACCTCGTCTTCCTGAATTGCTGCCACCTGGGCCGCATCGACCGGTCGCCGGTGTCATTCAACCGCCTCGCCAGCAGCGTCGGGAGACAGCTCATCGAGATCGGCGTGCGCGCCGTCATCGTGGCAGGCTGGGCGGTCGAAGACGCTCCGGCCAGCCTGTTCGCGAGCACTTTCTATGAGACCTTGCTGGGCGAGAACCTGAGTTTCGGAGAGGCGGTGTTCCGGGCCCGCTGCGCAGCCTGGGCGCAGTATCCGACCAGCATCACCTGGGGCGCCTACCAGGCCTATGGCGATCCGGGGTGGCGCATCGACCCGAAGTCCGAGACGCCCTCGAGCGAGCAGCGCGACGGCTCCGTCGGCGCAGCCCCCGAGGAGCTTCTCGATCTCATCCAGGCCGAGCGCCAGGCCGTGCAGCGCAGCGGCGAGATCCTGTCGCGCATGGAGGCTCGTCGCATCGCCGAGCGGGTGCGTCAAGCCCTGGACGCCAAACCTCCGGAATGGAATTCGCGGCCGGATCTGCTGAGCGCCGTGGCCGAGCTCTATACCGACCTCGGTCCGGGATTCTTCGAACAGGCGCGCGACCAGTTCCGACTTGCCGTCGCGGCGGCGGACCGGGAAGGCCGCGTGCCGATCCGCGCCATCGAACGGCTGGGCAATGTGGAAGCCAGGCTCGGCGAAGCGCACGACGACGCGGCCATGGTCGCGCGCGGCATCGCCCGGCTCGAAGGCCTCGTGCGGCTGACCGGCGGACGGGTGGCCGGAGACCCCGAGACGGACTCCGGCACGGCCAACAGCGAACGGGCATCTCTGCTGGGAAGCGCCTGGAAGCGCAAGGCCGGAGTCCATGCCCGGGCATACCTCCGCCAGGGCCGGTCCGCCGAGTTTGCGTTGATGGCCGAGGCCATCGCCCGCAGCGAAGCGAACTACCGCACCATGGCAAGCCGCCTGGGCGACCAGGAGATCCGGCCGTATCCGACCTTGAACTGGCTCTTTCTCTGGTCGTTGACGGCGCGACGCGAGGAATGGGCCGCGTACCTGCCGCATGCGCGACGTTGCGCCATGGCCGCCAATGCCGCATTCGCCGAGGATCCAGGCGCCTATAACGCCACCATGGTGCCCGACGCGGCGCTCGTCGGGGCGTTGCTTGCCGGCACGTTGGCGAAGGCCTCGGCAGGCGATGCCACGCTCGACGGCCTGATCGCCGGGTACGAGGATGCGCTGCGCACCGCTCTCGTGACCCCCAAGGAGCGGGACACGGTCGTCAAGCAGATCCGGTTCATGGCGCTGTTCCACCGTGCGTACGAGAAGCACGGACACGTCGACGCGCCGAATTCGGTGGGCAGCCGGCTGGAACGGCTGGCCGACAGACTGAGTCCGCCCACGCCAGACGATGGCGTCGACGATTCTGGAGACGATGGCCCGGCATCTTCGGCCGCATCCGATGCTCTCGGCGCGACGCAAGGGGGGATGCCGAAGGAGAAGGCCCGTCCGAGCAGCAAGCCGGCCAAGCCGGCCAAGCCAGCCAAGTCAGCCCGCTCGACCGGCAAGGGCACACCGACGAAGTCGAAGCCGACCCCGACACGCGCCAGGCGATCGCGTCCTGCACGCTGATCCCGACAAGGGCTGCCGCCAGACAGCCTGCGGGAACCGCCGTGCAGGACGTCGCCCGGTGAAATCTCCAGCGCACGGCAAGAAGCCCCGGTCCATGACCGGGGCTTCACGTCACGCGGACGACCCGCAGGCCGCTCAGAATTTGCGACGGCGTGCGACGAAGCCGATGACGCCCAGACCCGCGAGCATCAGCGCATAGCTTTGCGGCTCCGGCACGGCCGAGACCGAGCCGCGGAAGTCCGCGCTGCCGGCCACGCATTCCGGGCCTCCCGGGCACTCGCCGACGTGCGGCAGCAAGGCGCTGCTGAACGACGAGCCGAGCTGGAAGTCGGCATTGCCGCTGCCGAAGGTGGCCGCAATCGAGTTCGTGTCGAACATCGCGTTGGCGATCGCGCCCGCACCGGCCGTGTTGCCGTTGGCCATGCCGGTCAGGTCCACGTCGGCCAGACCTGCGCCGAAGCCGGCCGGGGTCGTGGTGCCGATGTTCGTGCCGGTACCCGAGAAGGTGTTGCCCGAGGCGTCGATCGCATGGCCCGCCAGGGTCATGAACAGCGTCCCGTTGGTGGCCGCCGCCATGTCGGCAGCTGAACCTGAACTCGCGAACGGATTGAAGTCGTTGTTGCTGTCGAAACCGAGGTAGAAGTTCACCCAGCCGCCGGAGAAATCGATGCTGGTCGGGGTCAGGCTGGAGACGTTGTACCCGCCGAACTGGTAGGTCAACTCGCATCCGCTGCACAAGCTGCTGACATTCACCCCGTTGATCTGCGTCACCTCACCGACGCCTGCAAGCGTTTGCCCGACGTCCGTGATCGTGTTCTCGTAGATCGACGTGACCGAGAATATGGGTCCGGTGGATAGGTTCAGACCGCCGAGGTTCACTGGTGCCGCCATGGAATAGCTGGCGGTACTCAGTAAAGCCGCGGAAGCCAAGACGTGAAGTTTTCTCTTCATGATGGTTCCTTGGGTGTGATGGTTGAGTTGGACGAGTCCCGTCTAAGACCTTTCGATCCAGGGTCGCCATCGCTGACGGCGATGCGGTGACGGCGTGCTCTCTTGGGCAACGCCCATGCCCAGCGCCCCTAAGGCAAGGGAACTCCCCCGAAATAGGGGGTCCAATTCGGCTTTGGGGTAAGAACCCCGCCGCATGGCGGATCGGCAGCGCGGTTCCAGATGAAGACTGCGAGCAGACGTAACCCGAACGAGGAATCCTTCGAGTAAGTTCTGCAAATCGGGCCGTTGAAATCGCCCGAATCTGCAGAACTTGCCGTCAGTTGCTCCGTACTGGAACTTCTTTCATAGCGAGCTGAACCCGTCAAGTCGGCGGCAGGAAACGGCCGAGCGGCGGGCGGTCGGTGGCGACGCTCGGTGAGCGGGCAAACCCCACGCGAAAGAACATTCCGGGCGGCTTGGCGTGGCCGCCGCTCAAGTGCGCCAGCAACGCGTGCAGCCTGGCCTGGGCGCGCGGCGACACCCAGCCATTCCCCGCCGACTGCTGAGCCAATGCGGTCGCCGCCGCCAAGGGTTGGAAAGCCAACCCCTCGAGGGTGGCCGCAAGCCACACCCGCTCAAGCGCCCGCCCGACAGCGACACTCGCCAACGAGGGATCCTGGCTTTCTCCGACGATGAATCCGATCTGTGGCGCCCAGCGGCTGGGCAAATCGGCCGCGCGCAGGCCGAGCGCCCGATGGATCCCCAGCGGCACGAGGCGGCGCATGAATGTCCACCGGCGCAAAGCCGCGAAAGGTGCCCGCAACATGGGTTCGACCTCGAGTGCGCCGGGGGGCAGTCCCTCTTCCGCCGACCGGCGCCAGCCCACGTCGAAGCGGATGGCGCTGAACAGCTCGTCGTGCAGCGACGAGTGCCGAAAGCGCTCCGATTCGGCCAGACGCATTGCTTCGAGCGCCATCGAGCGGCTCGCACTCTCGTCGAGCCATCGCAGCGCCGCGCCCGCGACCGGACGCGCCGCATCCGTCATGCGATCGCGCGCGGCGGGAGGCAGTGGCGTTCGCTGGTAGAAACGCCGATTCGTGCGCCGCCTGGCGATGGCACCGGCAAGCGGATCGACCTTCGTCTCGTCGGGCGACCACCGGATGCAGGCCATCAGCTCGATGCGCCCCGGATCCGGGAACCAGCGGACCTCCTGCGCCAAACCATAGGTGCCGGCGGCCAGCGCCATGTTCTCGACCACGGCGGCGTACGACACCAACGCGAGCATGCGTCGATGCGGCCGCTGCGCCCAGGTGTGGACATCGCTGGACACCAGCGCGAGCGTCTCGCCCGATGATTCGAAACGCAGGTAGTGCCGGTTTTCGGCCGACGGCGCCTGGATCCCTGCTTGCAGGATGTCGTGCAGCCGTTGCGCCGACAGCGCCGAACGGGGCGGGTCGGCGCTCATGCAGGCTTGAGGCGTTGCCGCGCGACGGCCAGCAACAGGCGCTGGATCGGATTGCGATGGCCGCCGGGCCGCCAGGTTCTCTTCAGGCGATTGCGGTACGCATCGAAATGAAGACCCCACGGTGCGGCCAGGACCTGGCCTCGCCCGAGAACCAGCTTGAGCACCTGGGCCGCGGCGATGCCGCTGCACAACTGGACCGCGATGATGATCGAGGGGCCGCGCCGCTGCGCGAAATTCACCCGGGTGGGATCGGCGAGATAACCCATCTGCAGCATCGCCGGCGACAACCCGACGAGGAATCGCAGCGCCTGTTCCTCCTCCTGCTGCCCTTCGAAGCCGAAATAGTCGTCGAAGCTCATGCCGCCGGCCACGAAGTTGAGCAGCGCCGCGCCCATGCCAAGGGGCGCGACGGTGGTGGCCGGGATGCCGCGCCGGGCGCAGAGATCGAACACGGTGCGGCGCATGTCGAGCGCAAAGAAATCCAGGCCGTCGAGGTAGGCATCGCCGCCGCTGAGGAATTCGTCGACATTGTCGGGCGCCAGGCCGCGGTCGAAAACGCGGATGTCGAGCTCGGGATTGATGTCGAGCGCCATCTCGACCATCACGTCGATCTTGGGACGGTCGAGCGACGCGATGGTCGCCCCGGCCTGCCGGTTGAAATTGGCCACCGAAAAGGTGTCGAAGTCGGCCACCGAAAAGGCCCCGATCCCCATTCGCGCAAGCGTGAGCAGGTACACGCCGCCGACACCGCCGAGCCCGGCGATGCACACGCGAGCGCCCTTCAACCGCTGTTGTTCGGCTTCGGTGACCCAGCCGAGATTGCGGGAGAAGGCTTCGTCGTAGGTGAAGGTGGATCCGGACGCAGGCGACACCGCGGGGAGAGTTCGTTGCACCGCGGCGCGCAGCAATCGGCGCGCCTGCCGACTTCACCGCCGTGGCGCGCGGGCCTCAACGACGGCGCAGGCGGCCCACGATGCCGGCTTCTTCAGCCACCGAGAAGAAGTACGGGTACAACGAGCGTTCGTCTGCCGCGAGATGCGGCCGGCCGCCGAAATGCCCGATCTGCGCGTGCGCATGGGCGAAGTCCAGCGCCATCAGCACCGCCGGCGCATTCACGCGGGGGTTCAGGCGCGCCGGGCCCTTGGCGACGAATCCCAGCATGCGCTCGTAGTACCTCACGTGGCGAGGGTTGACCTCGATGAGCAGGTCCTGGAAACCGTTCAGGCGATGGGCATAGATGTAGGCCACGTGAAACAGCGAGGCCAGCACGCGCTTGGACTTCACCACGCTGTCCATGGCCAGCTTGGTGAATTCGCAGACATTTCGCCCGCGCCTGCGCAGCGCGTCGACTTCCTCGACGAAGAGCTCGTCCACGAGCAAGCCATGGTCGTTGTCGAAGCCGACGGTGATCGTGCCGATCGTCTCGTCGTGCTCGCAGGCCATGAGCGTCACCCGGTCGGGCACGGCCTCGGCCGGCAAGCCGGTGGTGCGGTATCCCCGCGTCGCGTACATCCGATTGATGAGAATGCTCGCGGCGCTGCGATGGCCGTTGGAGTCGGCCGCCCGGATCTTGAACAGCCGTTGCTGCGGGTCGTCCTCGTCGTTGGGAACCTGGATTGCTTCTTCCTGCTGATCGAGGAGCAGCGACTTCAGCGAGTGAGGCGACTCGAAGGGGACGCCGATGATCGTGCGCCCGACCACGCGCGCGTCATCATCGTGAATGGAAGCGGCGCCGAAATGGGCCGGGCGGCGTGTAGCAATGGGAAACTCGCTGGCGGTGTACATGTATGCCCTTGCATGCGTCGATCGATGTCACGGACGCGCCTTCTCCCCGCGCGGTTGAACCGCGCTGCGCGCGCCATGGCCGTGTCCTCCTGTCTGATATCCATACTTCCGATGGCGCTCATCGCGATCACCATGGACGCCGTTCAAGCACGCTCCCCGACGCACTTCCGGCGCTTGCCGAGTCGGGTCTTCCACTCCCCGTTCACCCCAGCATCGAAACGCGTATGAGCTTAGGTGAGACCCTGCCCCCGCGCAACAACGGATGGGTTGCCATTTGTTCCCGTACTGTGTAGTTCTTACTCGCTCTTTGCGAGGTGTTGACATTTACGGGCCACCGCGTGCCCGCAATGTCAGCAAGCGTGACTGACGCATCAATTCATCACCGGCTGGCGCGCCCCAGCTTGCGTTCGCGCAAATTCAGACAGCGCTGGGTTCCGACACGACAGGCCACCATGAACGAGACCGGCATCGGCACGCCATCCCGAGCAGCGGTGCACGAGCGCTCTCGGCCGGTGATAGGGTCCCGATCCTTGACCACGATGGCGGAGCAACCCATGCCCATGTCCCACGTCAACGCATCGCCCGGTGCGGCCTTTCGTCGCGCTCTCACCGAGGAATCGCCGCTGCAGGTGATCGGCGCCATCAACGCCAACCATGCGTTGCTCGCCCGACGAGCCGGCTACCGCGCCATCTATGTCTCCGGTGGCGGCGTCGCGGCCGGATCCCTCGGAGTGCCCGATCTGGGCCTCAACACGCTGGACGACGTCCTCACCGACGTGCGCCGCATCACCGACGTGTGCGAGTTGCCCTTGCTCGTGGACATCGACACCGGCTTCGGCCCGAGCGCCTTCAACATCGCGAGAACGGTGCGCAGCCTGATCAGGTTCGGGGCGGCCGCGTGCCACATCGAGGACCAGGTCGGCGCCAAGCGCTGCGGGCATCGCCCGGGCAAGGAGATCGTCTCCGCGGACGAGATGGCCGATCGGGTCAAGGCGGCCGCCGATGCACGGACCGATGGCTCGTTCTTCCTGATCGCTCGGACCGATGCCATCCAGGTCGAAGGCGTGGACGCAGCCATCGAGCGTGCGCTTCGCTGCGTGGAGGCAGGCGCGGATGCGGTCTTCGCGGAGGCGGCTCACGACCTGGCCACCTACCGCCGGTTCGTCGACACGGTGAAGGTGCCCGTGCTCGCCAACATCACGGAATTCGGGCGCACGCCGCTGTTCAGCGTGGAGGAACTGCGCAGCGCGGGTGTGGCCATGGCCCTGTACCCGCTGTCTGCATTTCGGGCGATGAACAAGGCTGCCGAGGCGGTCTACGAGGCCATCCGCCGCGATGGCCACCAGCGGAACGTGCTGGACACGATGCAAACGCGCGAGGAGCTCTACGAGCGAATCGGCTACCACGCCTACGAGGAGCGCCTCAACCGCCTGTTCAGCGCGGGCCGCTGAATCGGCCTGCGCAGGACGGCCGGGTCAGGAGAAAAGCATCGCCACGCCGCGATTGATGAGCGCGCCCCCGCCCACCAGCCATCCGAACAGGACCAGTCCGAGCAGCAGCGGCTTGAAGCCGGCCGAGCGGATGGCGTCGAGCCGCGTGCCCATGCCCAGCGCACCCATCGCCATGGCGAGCAGCAGCGTGTCCAGGTCGATCGCGGAAGACACCAGCTGCGCCGGCAATGCCTGCAGCGAATTGAGCAGCACCACGCCGATGAAGGCGAAGGCGAACCAGGGCACCGCGAGGCGATCGTTCGAAGCACCTTGCCGCGTGCTCGCCTGAGCATGCGCCGAGCGTTCGCGGCGCAAGAAGGCTGCGAGGGCCACCAGGAAAGGCGCAAGGAGCATCACGCGAACCATCTTGGCGATGACCGCCGTGCCAGCGACGTCCGCGCCGATCGAGCGCCCCGCCGCCACGACCTGGGCGACCTCATGAATCGTCGAGCCTGCATAGATGCCGAAGCCCGTCGCGCCGCCGGGAATGACCTGCCACTGCGCGTTGAAATCGTGCAGCACCGGATACAGCAGGGTGGCGATCGTGCCGTAGAGCACGACCGTGGACACGGCGATCGTCACCTGCTCGGCACGCGCGCGCACGATGGGCTCGGTGGCAAGCACCGCGGCAGCGCCGCAGATCGAGCTTCCCGCGCCGATGAGCATGGCGGTGCGGCGCTCCAGCCCCAGCAGCCGGGTGCCTGCCAGCCAGGCAAGCGCGAACGTGGAGCCCATCACGAGCGCGTCGACCAGCACGCCGGTCAGGCCGACCGCGGCAATGTCATGCAGCGTCAGGCGCAGCCCATACAGGACGACGCCCAGGCGCAGCAGCGACTGCCGGGCGAACTGCACGCCAGGACCGGCACTCGCACCCGCGCGGCTCAGCAACGTGTTGCCGACCACCATTCCGAGCACGATGGCCAGCGTGAGCCCGCTCAGCCCGTGGCTCTGCAGCCATTCCGCGCGGCCAAGGGCCAGCCCGCCGACGGCCACGGCGGCGCTCAGGATGAGCCCGGGCAACAGGCGCCGCCCGAGGGGGACGAAGTTCGCCGCTGGCGCGCGGACGTGAAGGGCATTCGGATGATTCATGGCTCGCATCACAGTGCTTGGGTGGTGACGACTGGAATCTAGAGCCTGGGCAGAAAACGATCCAATGGGTTATCTTCGTAATACGTACCCATCCAATCGCTTGATCAAGAAGGCACCCATGGATGTCCTGCGACTCACGTTGCGCCAGCTCCAGATCTTCGTGGCGGTCGCGCGCAGCGGCAGCACGACTGCCGCGAGCGCCGACATCGCGCTCTCGCAGTCGGCCACGAGCTCGGCGATCAACGAGCTCGAGCGGCTGCTGTCGATGCAGCTCTTCGACCGTGCCGGCCGGCGCCTGCTCCTGAACGACAATGGCCGGGCCCTGCTGCCGCGGGCCCTGGCGATGCTCGACAGCGCGGCCGGCGTGGAGCAGATGTCGCGCGATGCCGGCGCGCAGCTCCAGTCGCTTCGAATCGGGGCGAGCATGACGATCGGCAACTACGTGTTGCCCGCCCTGCTGGCCCGCTTCATCGGCCAGCGCCATCGCGACCTGTCCTCGTCCTGGCATTCGAGCGTCGCCATCGCCAATACGGCCGTCATCGCCAGGCGGGTCGCGGAGTTCGAGCTCGACGTGGGATTGATCGAAGGCGCCTGCCACGAAGCCGCGTTGCGCGTCACGCCGTGGCTCGGCGATGAGCTGCTCATCGTTGCGTCACCGGATTGTCCTTTCGCCCGCGCTGCGCACGACGGCCATCGCGTGCCGGTCAGGGATCTGCGCGAAGCGGTGTGGCTGTTGCGCGAGCCCGGCTCGGGAACGCGCGAATCCACCGATCAGGCGCTGCTGCCGCAGCTGCGTTCCTACCGGCGCAGCATCGAACTGGGCAGCCTGGAGGCCATCAAGCAGGCGGCGGCCAGCGACCTGGGCCTGGCCTGCCTGTCGCCCTGGGTGGTCGACGACTTCATCGCGACCGGGCGGCTTGTCGTGCTGCCCACCACGCTGCCCAGGCTGACGCGCCAGTGCCACCTCGTCCTGCATCGCGACAAGCAGGCCACGCCAGCGCTGTCGGCTTTCATCGATTGCGTCACATCCGCTCAGGATGGCGGCATGTCGCGCGGGGGACGCGCAATGCACCCGGTCGCGCGCGCGACAATCGGCGCATGAACGTTCCTGCGCCCCGCCCTCTGGCCGGACCCTCGCGGTCGGGCATCGACCGCCGAGCATGCTTGTGCCTCGTGCTGTCGCTGGCGGGCCTGGGCGCCGCCCGCGCCCAGGCCGGGCCCGAGGTCCAGGTGGGAGAGCCGCTTCGCGACGTGGTGATGACGGGCTTGAACGGGCCATCGCGCAGCCTGTCGGCCTATCGCGGCAAGCCGCTCATCATCAATGTCTGGGCGAGCTGGTGCGGCCCGTGCCGCGAGGAAATGGCGTCGCTGGAGCGGCTCGCATGGCAGGATCTCCCGGTGAAAGTCACCGTGATCGGGATCTCGACCGACGACTACGCCGAGAACGCCAGGGCATTCCTGAAGCACTCGAACGCCACGATCAGCCATTTCATCGACCACAAGCTCGTGCTCGAGAAGATGCTCGGCGCCTCGCGCATTCCCCTGACAGTCCTCGTGGGCGCGGACGGGCGGGTGCTGCAGAAGGTCTACGGCGCGCAACAGTGGGATGGGCCGCAGGCGCTGGCCTTGATCCGCAAGGCCTTTGCGCAGGACAAGGCACCGGGCCGGGCGCAAAGCCCGGCACGACAGTAGTCGCGGCGCGAGGTCGAGAAGCAGACCCGTCGCGAGCCGCGACGGCGCCTACGGCCGCTCGCGGGCTGCGATCCGGTGGTCCAGCGGCGCAGGATGAAACGCGGGGCGGAATCGGCAGCCCGTGCCGAACCGGCCTTCAAGCGACTGACATCGCTCGGCCACCGATTCCGGCGTGGGCTTGGTCCCGTGCTCGATCCATTCGAGCAGCGCCGCCAGCGCCGCGGGGTAGTCCGGGTCGGCGAGGTAGCTGTGTTCGTGGTCGTCGGTGAAGGTCTGCACGAGATGGTCGGCGCTGCCGCTCTTCGTCATGGTCTCGCGAAACGCCGATTCCAGTTCGACGAACGCGGTCGGGTCGTCGATCGCATGCACCGTCAGGATGGGCACGGGGATGCGCCCGTCGAGGTCGGTGTCGGCACCGAAGCGTGCGACCGCGCGAGGGTCGGCGCGATAGCGCAGCACGCCGGCATTGAGTGCCGCGTCGTCGGGCGAGCCGCTGTAGCGGGCACCGATGTTCCCGAACGGATTCAGGCCTCCGGTGCGATGAGACACGATGTCCTGGAAGTGGAAGGTCGCCCAGTTCAGATGCGACTGCACCGATTTCTGCGGGATGCGGATCACGTCGACCACCGTCTTCAGGCGCCGCGCCTGCTCGGGCGTGCGCTGCGCGGCGGGCAGGCCCAGGCCGAGGCATTCGCGCGTGCGCTGGGCCAGGTCCGCGTGAGTCATCGCGGAATCCGCGGGCAAGCCCATCCACAACGGGTACTGCGGTTCGTCGGGTCGAGGATGGTTGTGGCACAGGTACTGGTACACCACTCGCAGGTCGAGGCGGAAGTCGTAGGAGCGCGTGCCGCCGCCGAGCACGCCGCTGGTCAGCAGCACGCCGTCGTAGGGCCGGCCCGCCGTGAACATCTCGGCGCCCTTGGCGGCCACGCTCGCGCCCCAGGACTGGCCGTGCAGGACCGTGTGTTTCGGCGTGGCCACGTGCGCCACGAAGATGCGGCGCAGGCTCTCGGTGTCTTCCGCAGCCGCGCGCACTTCGACCCCGCCTTGCCGAAAGCTCGATCCCGCCCACGCGTAGCCGGCCTTGACCACGATGGCCCAGCGCTTCAGATCGGCGAGCGATCTGGCCAGCTTCGGCTCGCCCAGCGTGGGGCCGCCGTGGGCATGCAGCACGAGCGTGCCGTTCCAGTCGGCCGGCATCGCGATCAGGTAGAACGCGCCCGCCGAGTCACGTCCTGCAAGGCAGCGTGTGCCGGCGGCCACGCCCTCGGGGCAATCGTGAGGCGTCGGCGCGGCTTCCGCGACAGGTGCAGAGGCGCTGGTCTTGCTCGGCGCCGAAGAAACCTGCGCGCAGGAGGCGAGCAGCATCTGCGCTGTGGCGAAGACTGTCGCGGCGGCCCAGCGGGCAGTCAACGATGGCGCTGCACTCATTGGCGGTCTCCTGGTTCCCGGGGATTCGAGCCGCGACGATAGGGAAGTCGGCTCTGCGCGTCAAATGTCCTGATCACATAGATTCATAAGATTGATCTTACAATCCGATCCATGATCGACAAGGCCGCCACCCACCCTGCCCCCGCCCCCGCCCCCGCATCCGACCCCGGCCATCTCGCCGTGCGCCTTCGCTCGTCGACCACGCACCTGTCCCGCCGCCTTCGCAGCGGCATGCCCAGCCAGTCGCTTGGCGCTGCCACGTTTGCCGTCATGGGCCATCTCTACCGCGGGGGACATCTCACACCGACACAGTTGGCACAGCACGAGCGAGTGAAGCTGCAGACGCTCACGCGACTGCTCGCCGAACTCGAATCCGCGGGCACGATCCGCCGAAGGCCGCACCCGCACGATGGCCGCCAAACGCTGCTGTCGCTGACGGCCCGCGGGGTACGGGAGCTCACGGCGGAAGTGAAGCGCCGTGAGGCTTCGCTGGCCCTTGCCCTGGCCGACGAACTCGATGCCCGCGAACGCGCCACGCTGCTGAGGGCCTGCGACCTGATCGACCGCATCGCCGCCCGAGTGGGCGAAGCTCAGGCTCGATCGGCCACCCGTGCCGCGCCTCGTGGCACTCGCGCGCGCGGCCAAGTGCCCGCCTGACCATGACCGGCCCGGTCCGCCCCGAGAGTGACATCCACGGCGCGCCACCCGACGCCCGTCAAGCAGCCGCGGCGCTTTCGCCTGTGACCGCGCCATCGACAGCATCGGCATCGCAAGGCTGGTGGCAATCCGAGAAGGCACATCACGGCGCTCAGCTGGTCGCCGCCATCGTGCTGGCCTTCGCGGCGTCCAGCGCACTGCGGCTGCCCGAATCGCTGTGGGCAGTGATGAGCGCGCTGATCGTCGTGCGGCCCACCACCGGGTCTACTTTCGGCGCCGGGTGGGATCGCGTGCGCGGCGCGCTCGCCGGCATGCTGGTGGCCCTGGCCGGCGTGTGGCTGCGCCACCATCTCACGCTGGCCGCCATGCCGGTCACGCTGGCGATCGTCGCCGCGCTGGCCTATGCCAGTGCGGTCGTCCCGTCGATGCGCAGCGCGCCGATCAGCGCCCTGATCGTGCTCAACAGCAGCGGGCTCGGAGGTCATTCGGCGACACAGGTGGCCACGCTGCGCGGCATCGAGATCGTCATCGGCGTGGCCGCCGGGCTGGCCGTCTCGTTCCTGGGCATCGGCGCGCGCGCACGCGGCCGGTTCGACCGTGCAGCGGCCGACTTCCTCGACCAACTCGCGAACAACGTTCTTCAGGCCATGCAAAGCCCCGCGCCCGATGCGGTCGCGACCGAGGCCACCGTCACGCGCACCCGCGCCGCCTTGCGTCGGCTCGCCGAACTCGCCGACGCGGCCGACCGCGAGACGCGCTTGCTGCCCCGTCGTGGTGAGACAGGGCCAGCCGACCGCCATCGAATGGCCGTCCGAATCCTCGCAAGAACACAGCACGATGCGTCGCAACTTGCGCGCGTGCAGGCGTTGTCCAAGGACGCCGATTCGCCGTACTGGGGATCGCTCGCGCACGCGGCATCGGGCGCCTTGCACGCCACGGCCGACGCGATCGCCGGCCGCGCCGTGCGTGGCGATCTCTCGCCGCTTCGCGCGCTGGTCGGGCCGCAGGCGCAGACCGGCGAGGGGCGTCCGGCAGTGTGGGCCATGGCCCCGATCGCGCTGCTGCTGCAGGACCTCGGCGCGCTTCGAAGCCTCGTGCGCCCACCGCCTCCCTTGCATCTTCCGGACTCGGACTCGTTCAGCTAGCTCGCCCGCCAGAGGTCAAGCGGTGAACACGCGATTCGCGCGGCTCGTCTGGACTTCGCATCCATGCCGCGCGCGCCTGAGGCGTTGCGCTTGACCTTTCAACACGGTTGCGGGGCAAGCAGCCCTGCCCCTCGACCGTGCGCGGCGTCAGTCGCCGGTGCTGATCACGTCGCCGAAGCCCTGCCAGCGTTCGCCGGTGAACCTGGCCAGTTGCGCCTGCTGAATCAGGAAGTAGTCCGACGGACTCGAATTCATGCTCATGCCGGGCAGCAGCAGCGGCGGCTTGAAGTCCTTGATGTTGGTCGCCTGCTTCATCACGTTCTCGCGCGTGAGATCGTCGCCGCACTGCTTGAGGATCTGCACCATGGTCTGCGCGGCGATGTAGCCGTACAGGTTCGACGCATCCTTGGTGTCGCCGTCGGGGTAGTACTTGGCCATGAACGCACGCCACTCCTTCATCGGCGGATCATCGTTCCATTGCGGATCGTTCGGGTCCTTGTAGTACTGCACGGTCAGCAGGCCCACCGATTTGTCCAGGCCCGCGGGCTTGAGCACCGATCCCACCGACGCGCTGACGTTGTTGATGATGTGCAGCGGCTTCCAGCCCGAGTCGTAGGCCTTGCGCACGGCCTGCGCCCCGAACTTCGGCGTGGTGATGTTGATGAACGTGTCGGCGCCCGAGCCTTGCAGCGAGAGGATCTGCGAATCGACGGTCGGGTCGGTCACCTCGTAGGTCTGTTCGGCGACGATCATCTTGCCCGCGGCGGCGCCCAGGCCGTCCTTCACGCCCTTGAGCACGTCCTTTCCGTAGTCGTCGTTCTGATAGAGGATGCCGATCTTCGCGTTGGGCTTGTTCTTCAGCAGGTACTTCGCGTAGATCTGACCTTCCGACTGATAGCTCAGGTTGAGGCCGATCGTCCACGGGAAGTGTTCGGGGTCTGCCCATTTCGTCGCCCCCGTGGCCAGCAGCAGGTGCGGCACCTTCTTCAGGTTGACGTACTTGTGGATGGCGCTGTTGGGCGGCGTGCCCAGCGTCTGGAACAGCGCGAGCACTTCGTCCTGCTCGACCAGCTTGCGCACCTGTTCCACCGTGCGCGGCGGGCTGTAGCCGTCGTCCAGGCTGATCAGGTTGATCTGCCGGCCGTTCACTCCCCCCTGCTCGTTGATCATCTTGAAGTAGGCCTGCTCGACCTTGCCGATCGTGCCGTAGGCCGACGCCGGGCCGCTGTAGGGCATGGTCTGGCCGAGCTTGATCTCCTTGTCGGACGCTCCCGGTCCGTACTTCGCGGCCATCGCCCAGGGCGTGGCGAGCCCGAACGCGACGGCCACCGCGCCTGCGATCAGTGAGAAACGACGTGTGGGACTGAACTTCATCACTGTCTCCTTCGATGTCATCTGCACACAAGAACACACGAGAGCCGGGTGCGGGGCCGTCTAGCGAGCGCGAAGGCGCCGCCATCGGGCCGCCATCACCCGGAGGAAACCGGCCACGCCGGTGGGCATGACATACATGAATGCGATCAGGACCACGCCGTAGATCGCCCAGGGCGCGGCCTTGGAGATCTGGTCGGCGAAGTTGGGCACGAACTGGATGAACAGGGCACCGAAGATGGCGCCCGAGATCGACGCGAGCCCGCCGATCACTACGCCGACCACGAGACTGATCGACAGGAAGATGTTGAACGAGTCGGGCGCCACGAACTGCACCGCGATGGCCCCGAGCGCGCCGGCAATTCCGGTGTACATCGCCGACACGCCGAAGGTCATCGACTTGACCATCGCCGTGTTCACGCCCATGGCCTGCGCGGCGATGGGCTGGTCGCGGATCGCCACCATCGCGCGGCCCATGCGCGCTGCGCAGGATGTTCCAGCCCAGCACGAACATCAACACCAGCCACGCGAGCACCAGGAAATACAGCCAGCGGTCCTGCGACAGTCCGGTCCATGAGGGCGCATCAGGCTTGGCGATGACGATGCCCATCGCCCCGCCGGTCCATTCCTCGATGCCCTTGTACTTGAGGATCTGCGGCATCGTGACCCCCAGCGCGAAGGTCGCCAGCGCCAGGTAAAGGCCCTCCAGCCGCAGCGCAGGCAGCCCGAACAGGAAGCCCGCGACCAGGCACACCGCGCCGGCGACCGGCACGGTCGCCCAGTAGGGCACGCCGAACTTGTCCATCAGGACCGCGGCCACGTAGGCGCCGATCGCGTAGAACGCGCCATGGCCGAGCGAGATCTGGCCGTTGTAGCCGGTGAGCATGTTCAGGCCCAGGAGCGCGATCGCGTAGACGAGCGCCAGCGTGACCTGAAACACACGGTAGTTGCTGATCACGAACGGCAGCACGCAGGCCAGCACGAGAACGACCAGCACGCCGGCCAGGCGAGCGCGGTTCATCGAGGACGATCGGGACGCAGGCAAGGCATTCATGGTGTCAGACCCGCGTCACGTGAATCTTGCCGAACAGGCCCGACGGCCTCACCACCAGCACGCCGATGATGAGCACGAGGGCGACGGTCAGCTTCAGCTCGGTGCCCAGCAGTGCCCCGACCAGGTTCTCCAGCACGCCGACGATGAACCCGCCCACCACTGCCCCGCCGGGGCTGTCGATTCCGCCCAGCAAGGCGCCCGCGAACGCGTACAGAAGGATGCCGGCCATCATGTTGGGCTCGAGAAAGACCGTGGGCGCCACCATGATGCCGGCCGAGGCGCCGATGGCCGACGCAAGCCCCCATCCCAGCGCCAGCATCCAGCCCACCCGGATGCCCACCAGCCGGCTCGACACCGGGTTCTGCGCCGCCGCGCGCAGCGCCAGGCCGAGCGGCGTGAAGCGGAAGAACGCGAACAGCAGGGCCAGCACCACCAGCGTGATGCCGATCGAGCCCAGTTCGTGAGAGGAGACATACGAGTTGCCGAACAGCGGCTGCGACGGAAAGGGGCTGGGGAAGGGCTTGATCGTGTAGGTGAAGATCCAGCCGGCCAGGCTGTTGAAGATGACCAGCAGGCCGATGAAGACGATCACCACCGAGAGCACCGGCGCGTTCTCGACCGGACGCACGATGAGCCGCTCGATCAGCACGCCCATCACGAAGGCGATGCCCACGGTCAGGAAGAACGCGGCCCAGTACGGCACGCCCGCGTGGATGAGGCTCCAGGCGATGTAGGTGGAGAACATCGCCAGTTCGCCCTGAGCGAAGTTCACCAGGTGCGTGGCCTGATAGATCATCACCAGCGCCAGCGCGACGCTGGCGTAGATGCCCCCGGTGGCGAGCCCCGAGAAGACCTGGTGAAGGATCATGTTCATGCGCTAGTACCCCAGGTATGAACGGCGGATCGACTCGTCGTTGCGCACCGACTCGGCCGTGCCCGACATCACCACGCGGCCTGTCTCGAGCAGGTATGCCGTGTGGGCGAGTTCCAGCGCGAGCGACGCGTTCTGCTCCACCAGCAGCATGCTCACGCCATCGGACCGGTTGATCTCGCCGAGGATGTCGAACAGTTCCTGCACGATGCGCGGCGCGAGGCCGAACGACGGCTCGTCCAGCAGCAGCAGGCGCGGGCGCAGCATCAGGGCGCGCGACACCGCCAGCATCTGCTGTTCACCTCCGGACAGCGTGCCGGCCTGCTGGCGTCGACGCTCCTTCAGGCGCGGGAAGTAGGTGTAGATGCGCTCGAAGTCGGCCGCGACCTGCTGCCGGTCGCGGCGCGTGTAGGCGCCCAGCCGCAGGTTTTCCTCGACGTTCAATTCCAGGAAGGTGCCGCGCCCGTCCGGCACGTGCGCCAGGCCCAGGCGCACGATGTTCTCGGTGGCCTTGGAGTCGATGCGCTCGCCGTCGAAGACGATCTCGCCCTGCGTCTTGACCATCGCGCACACTGCGCGCAGGGTGGTTGTCTTGCCCGCGCCGTTGGCGCCGAGGATCGTGGTGATCGCCGCCGCGCTGCACGCGGAAGTCCAGCCCGTGCAGCACGCGCGTCGGCCCGTACTGGGCGTGCAGGCCCCGGACGTCGAGCAGCGGCAGGTCCATCAATGGGTCGTCCCCAGGTAGGCGCGCACGACGTCGTCGTTGTTCTGGACTTCCGCCGGTGTGCCGTCGGCGATCTTGCGCCCGAAATCCAGCGCCACGACCTTGTCGGAAATGCGCATGACCATGTTCATGTGGTGCTCGACCAGCAGCATGGTGAGGTTCAACCGCTCGCGCAGCTTGCGCAGCAGTTCCATCAGGACGCCGACCTCTTCGTGGTTCAGGCCGCCCGCGGGCTCGTCGAGCAGCAGCAGCTTGGGCTGGCTGGCCAGCGCTCGCCCGAGCTCCACCCGCTTTTGCGTGCCGAAGGGCAGCGACGACACGGGTGTCTCGGCGACCGCCTCGAGTTCGAGCAGGTCGATGATCTGGTCGGCGTCGGCCGCGAGCATGGCTTCCTCGCGACGCACCCGCGGCAGGCGCAGCGCGCCGGCCAGGAAGCCGCTGCGTGCGCGGCAATGGCCTCCGACCATCACGTTCTGCCGCACCGTCATGCTGCGAAACAGCGCGAGGTTCTGGAAGGTGCGCCCGATGCCCAGGTGCGCGATGCCGTACGGCGGCGTCTCGACCAGCGGTCGGCCCTCGAAGCGGATGTCGCCGCTGTCGAAGCGGTAGAGCCTGGACAGGCAGTTGAACAGCGTGGTCTTGCCCGCGCCGTTCGGGCCGATCAAGCCGACGATGTGCCCCGCGGGCACCGTGAACGACACGCTGTCGAGCGCGACGATGCCCCCGAATCGCACTGTCACATCGGTGACAGTCAGCAGTGCGTCGGCGCCCGAGCCGGATGGGCCGTCCAGCCCACGCAGGTGGCGTTGCACGGTGTGACGCATGGGATGCGACCGTAACGTCTCATGCCGAAATTGAAATGGGTCATACCCTAAGAAGCCCCCTGCATGCGCGGCCCTCGCGGGTGCGGCGGCTCAGGAAAACCCGCATGGACCACGCCGGAACGAATCAGAAGATGCCGGATCATGTCGTTTCGCCGGGAGCCCGCATGCGCAGCACGATGATGGATTCGCCGTTGTCGCTCAATCATCTGCTCGAGCGCGCGGGTCGGCTCTTCGGCGGCAATTCGATCGTCTCCAGGCTGCCCGACAAGTCGCTGCGCACGCACAGCTACGCGCAGTGGCACCGGCGCACGCGCTCGCTCGCCGCCGCACTGCGCCGGCTCGGCCTGCAGCCCGGCGAACGCGTGGCCACCCTGGCCTGGAACCACCATGCGCACCTCGAGTGCTACTTCGGCATTCCGGCCGCCGGCGGCGTGATGCACACGCTGAATCTGCGCCTGTCGCCCGACGACCTCGGATGGATCGCTGCGCAGGCCGAAGACCGTTTCGTCGTCGTGGACGACGTGCTGCTGCCGCTGTATCGCCAGTTCGCCGACCGCCATCGCTTCGAGAAGGTGATCGTGTTTCCGTTCTCGGGCGCACCGGTCGAGGATCCGTTCGTCGACTACGAAAGCCTGCTTGCACAGTCGGAGTCGTCGGGCGACACCGAGCGATTCGAGTACGCGCCACACGACGAGAACGACGCGGTGTCGATGTGCTACACCTCCGGCACCACGGGGCATGCGAAGGGCGTGGTCTATTCGCACCGCTCGACGATCCTGCACACGCTGGTGGGCTGCCTGGGCGACTACTGGGGCCTGAAGGGCACGGACGTCATCCTGCCGGTGACGCCCATGTTCCACGCGAACTGCTGGGGCGTGCCGTATGCGGCAGTGATGATGGGCGTCAAGCTCGTCTTCCCCGGCCCGCACCTCCACCCCGACGATCTGCTCGACCTGATGCAGGCCGAGCCGCCCACGCTCGCACTGGGCGTGCCCACCATCTGGATGGGCGTCATCCAGGCCTTCGAGCGCGCGCAGAAGGAGCAGCCCGGACGCTGGAAGCTCCCCTCGGGCATGCGCTCGCTGGTGGGAGGCGCGGCCGTGCCCGAGTCGCTGATCCGTGCGTTCTGGCGGCATGGCATCTGGCTGCTCCAGGGTTGGGGCATGACCGAGACCTCGCCGCTGGCCACGGTGTCGTACCCGCGCGCCGAGTTGAAGGATGCGCCGCAGGACGAGCGCTTCAGGCGCGCGGCCATGGCAGGCGTGCCGGTGCCGCTGGTGGACCTGCGCATCCGGGGCGACGACGGCGACGACGCTCCGCGCGACGGCAAGGCCATGGGCGAGATCCAGGTGCGCGGGCCATTCATCACCGGCTCGTACTACCTCGTGCCACCGACGAAGGACAAGTTCACCGACGACGGCTGGCTGCGCACGGGCGATGTCGCGACGATGGACGAACTCGCGTTCGTGCGCATCACCGACCGCACGAAGGACTTGATCAAGTCCGGTGGCGAATGGATCTCGTCGGTGGACCTGGAGAACGCGCTGATGGCGTGCGACGGCATCGCCGAGGCGGCCGTGATCGCCATCCCCGACGAAAAATGGAGCGAGCGGCCGCTGGCGTGCGTGGCCATGAAGCCGGGGTACACGGCCGACCCAGCGGCGCTGAACGCCCGATTGCTCGAGCACGGATTCGCGAAATGGCAATTGCCCGAGCGCTACGAAGTCATCGACGCCATCCCGCGCACCTCGACGGGAAAGTTCTGGAAGGTCAAGCTGCGCGAGCGCTTTCCGCGCTGAAGCGGGCTCAGTTCGGCGTCATCAGGACCTTGCCGTCGACGAACACGGCGCCCTTGCCGCCGCCCTCGCTGATCATGCCGATGCCCGTGCGCGAGTTGCTGCAATTGAACTGGCCATTGCCGTAGTTGTCGCAGCGCGTGCTCGAACCGCCGCCTCCCCCGCCGCGTGCGCCGCACAGCGCCGCCAGGTTGAAGCTCGGCGGCATGTGCTCGTAGCCTCCGACCCCGTTGGCCAGCACCCAGTAGCGTCCGGCGTACACCGGCGTGCAGCGCTGCAGGGCCGCCACGTCGAGCGCATGGAGTTCGCGGCCGTTGACGACCACGCCGGTGTGGCCGCTCGACGCATCGCGACGCAGCGGGCCGCCCAGGCGCAGGCCCGGGTGGATCTGCCCGGCGGCGGGGCCGCCTTCACGACCCCAGACGCCCGATACCGTGTCGTACCAGTACCGTCCCGGGACGATCGGCACGCGGTATGCGCGCTCCAGCGAAGCGCGCGTGGCGTTGTCCAGGGGCTTGCCGTTGACGACGACATCGTTGGCGACGGCCGTCCAGGCGGCCAAGGCCAGGCCGCAGCCCAGCACGAGTCGGTTGAGGTTTCGCATGTGAAGACTCCTTTTGCGGACCCGTCGTGGCAGGTGGGTTGCGCCTTGAGTGCCAAGAGTTCACGTGAACTGGGCCTGCCTGTGCACGTGCCTATGCACCTGCCTATGCACCTGCCTATGCACCTGCCTTTGCGCCTGCCCGTGCGTCTCCACTGCCGTTGGCGCCGCCATTCCTGCCGCTGGCGCATCGTGCAGGCGACTCGTCGCGCGACTGGGGACAGCGGTCCCGCGCCATGGGCATGATGGCGTCGAACTGCCCGCTGTGCCGACACTGCATCCACCCATGCCTACACCATGCCTGCATCGTCCATGTCGCTCCATGCCTGCGGCCTCCTGTGCACTTGTATGATCCGCGCGCCATATCGATCCGGAAGGTTTCCAGGTGCCTGAAGGCAGTGCCGAGTTGCTGAACAAGCTGCACATCGACCGCGACCAGCGCGAAAGCGACGGCGGCGGTCCACCGCGCTGGGCGTGGGGCTTGCTGGCCGCCGTGCTGCTCGTCGCGGCGCTCGGCGGCGCAGCCTGGTGGTTCCTCTTCGGGCGACCCGTCGCGGTGCACACCGCCGAGGCGCAGGCGCCGCGCGCGGGGGCGTCCGCGCTCGCCGTGCTGCAGGCCACCGGCTACGTGACCGCGCGTCGGCAGGCCACCGTCTCCACGCAGATCACCGGCACGCTCACGCAGGTGCTGATCGAGGAAGGCGACCACGTGAAGCAGGGCCAGGTGCTGGCGCGCCTCGAAGACAGCGCACTGGGCGCCACGTTGAACGCCGCGAAGGCCAACGTCGAGGCCGCGCAGGCCCAGGTGGCGCAGGCTCAGGCGCAACTCGCCCAGGCGCAGGCCGACGCACGGCGCCAGGACGAGCTCGCGGCCAGCGGCATGGTGTCCAGGCAGGCGGCCGAGACGGCGCAAACGGCCGTGGCCACCTCCGCTGCCGTGCTCAACACTCGCCGCCGCGAAGTCGACGCCGCCCGCGCGCAGCTCGCGCAGGCCAAGGTCAATTTCGACTACACCGTCGTCCGCGCCCCCTTCGCCGGCGTGGTCACGCAGAAGGCCGCGCAGGTCGGCGAGATCGTCTCGCCGCTGTCGGCGGGCGGCGGCTTCACGCGCACCGGCGTGGGCACCATCGTCGACATGGACTCGCTCGAAGTGGATGTGGACGTGAACGAGGCCTACATCGGCCAGGTCTCTCCCGACATGCCCGCCGAGGCCGTACTCGACGCCTATCCCGACTGGAAGATCCCGGCGCACGTGATCGCCATCGTGCCGGCCGCCGACCGCGGCAAGGCCACGGTGAAGGTGCGCGTGGGACTGGAAAAGAAGGACGGGCGCCTCGTGCCCGACATGGGCGTGCGGGTGTCGTTTCTCGGCCAGCGGCAGCGGGCGTCCGCATCGCCGCCCCAGGGCGTCCTGGTGCCGGCACAGGCCCTGGCCGAGCGAGGCGGACAGCCGGTCGTGTTCGTCGTCGAGGATGGCCGAGCCGTTCAACGACGCGTCACGGCCGCCGCGCAGGATATCGGCGCGATGAAACTGCTGCCGCAGGGCGTGAAGGCCGGCGAGCGCGTCGTGCTTTCGCCGCCGGCCGGGCTGCAGGACGGCGCGGCCGTTCGCATCGAGGAAGAGGCGCACTGAGTCCACCCGACACGGTGCGCCGCATGGACACACTGCCACATCCAGGAGAGTGCAACACATGGGCAAACTCATCGAGATCCGCGACCTGTCGAAGGTCTACGTGCGCGGCAAGCAGAAGGTGGAGGTCCTCCACCACATCCAGCTCGATGTCGAGCAGGGCGACTTCCTTGCGCTGATGGGACCCTCCGGTTCGGGCAAGACCACGCTGCTGAACCTCATCGGCGGGCTGGACACGCCCACGGGCGGCACCATCAGCGTGGGCGGCCAGCGCATCGACCAGCTCAAGTCGGGACCGCTCGCCAGGTGGCGCGCGTCCAACGTGGGCTTCGTGTTCCAGTTCTACAACCTGATGCCGATGCTCTCCGCGCAGCGCAATGTGGAGCTGCCGCTGCTGCTGACGAAGCTGTCGGCATCCGAGCGGCGCAAGCGAGCGTCCATTGCGTTGCAGCTCGTGGGCCTGGCAGACCGCGCCACCCACAAGCCCACCGAGTTGTCGGGCGGACAGCAGCAGCGCGTGTCGATTGCGCGCGCCATCGTCTCCGATCCGGCGCTGCTGGTGTGCGACGAGCCCACCGGTGACCTCGACCGGCAGTCGGCCGAGGAAGTGCTGGGCCTGCTGCGCATCCTGAATCGCGAACACGGCAAGACCGTGCTCATGGTCACGCACGACCCCAAGGCGGCCGGCTACGCGAACCACATCCTGCACCTGGACAAGGGCACGCTCGTCGAGCAGGCCGCCGTTGTCGCCGCCTGAGGAGACTCGCGATGAAATATCTCCATCTGATATGGGCCTCGCTGTTCCGGCGCAAGACGCGCACGCTCCTCACGCTGGTGTCGATCATTGCGGCCTTCCTGCTGTTCGGGCTGCTCGACGCCGTGCGCACCTCGTTCAACCAGGCCGGCCAGAGCGCCAACGGCGCCGAGCGACTGCAAACGGGGTCCAAGCTGTCGTTCATCCAGACGCTGCCCAAGTCGCTCGAGTCGCAGATCGCCCAGGTGCCCGGCGTGAAGGCCGTGACCTACGCCAACTGGTTCGGCGGCGCCTACCAGGACCCGCACAACCAGGTGTTCAGCTTCGCGGTCGCGCCCAACTACCTCGACCTCTATCCCGAAGTGGAAGTCACCGCGGCCGCACGCCAGGCGTTCGATCAGACCCGCACCGGCGCGCTCGTGGGCGAGACGCTGGCGCAGCGCTTCCACTGGAAGGTGGGCGACCACGTGCCCCTGCAGTCGACCATCTTCCCGGACCGGCAGGGCAGCAAGAACTGGGCGTTCGACATCGTGGGCATCCTGCACGCGAAGGACAAGAAATCCGGCGGCTTCTTCGACCAGATGTTCCTGCTGCACTGGAAGACCTTCGACGAGACGACGCCGTACAACCAGGGCCAGGTCGGCTGGTACGTCACGCGCGTGACCGACGTGAACCAGGCCGATCGCGTGGCACACGCGATCGATGCGCTGTCGGCCAATTCCGATCACGAGACGCGCACGCAGACCGAGCAGGCGGCGACCGCATCGTGGATGAAGCAACTGGCCGACATCGGCCTGATCGTCGGCTCGATCATGGGCGCGGTCTTCTTCACGCTGCTGCTGCTGTCGGGCAACACGATGATGCAGGCGGTGCGCGAGCGAACGAGCGAACTCGCCGTGCTCAAGACGATCGGCTTTTCCGATGGCGCCGTGCTCGCCATGGTGCTGGCCGAATCGGTGCTGCTCCTCGTGATCGGCGGGCTGGCCGGGCTGGGGCTGGCCACCGCCGTCATTCCGGTCATCAGTGCCGGCAGCGGCGGCATGCTGAACCTGCCGGTGGTCGGCGCGGACAGCTGGGCCCTGGGCCTCGGGCTGATGGTGCTCATCGGCGTGCTGGTGGGCGCCCTTCCTGCGGCCAGCGCGATGCGGCTGAACATCGTCGACGCGCTGGCCGGTCGCTGAGGAGGACACGATGGCATTCCTGAGAAACCTCGGCCTGCTGGTCCTGCTGGGCGCGGTGCTGGCCGTGTGGGTGATGCTGCCGTGGCCGGCCGCGGTGCTGCTGGCGGCGTTGCTGGCGGCATGGCTCGCGCTCACGCGGCGCGGGCGTCAGGCCAGCTCCGTGGCCAGCGTGGGCATCAGCACGCTCGGGCAGCGGCTGGGTTCGTCGGCCGTGATCGTGGTGGGCATTGCCGGCGTCGTGGGCGTGCTGGTGGCGCTGCTGGCCATGGCCGAAGGCTACAGCCAGACGCTGCGCAAGACCGGCAGCGCCGACACCGCCATCGTGATGCGCGGCGCGTCGGCGTCGGAGGTCATGTCGGTGCTGGATCGCAACAGCGTCACGCTGATCGCGCAGGCGCCGGGCATCGCGCACGATGCCAAAGGCGAGCCCGTCGCCTCGCCCGAGATGGTCGTGGCGGCCAACCTGCCGATCAAGAACGGCGGCCCCGACGAGGAAGGCAGCGTGCAGTTGCGCGGCGTCGGCGAATCGGCCTGGGCCGTCCGGCCCCAGGTCAGGATCGTGGCAGGCCGCCGCTTCACGCCGGGCCTGCGCGAACTGATCGCCGGACGCGGGGCCGCGCGGCAGTTCGCCGGGCTGGTGCCGGGGCACGACGTGAAGCTCGGCAACCAGGTCTGGACCGTCACCGGCGTGTTCGCCTCGGGCGACGCGATGGAATCGGAGATCTGGGCCGATGCCAATGTCGTCGCCGACACATACCGGCGGGGCAGCAGCCGCGCGTCGGTCACCGTGCGGCTCGCCGATCCACAGGCGTTCAAGAGCTTCAAGACCTCGCTCGAATCCGACCCTCAGCTCAAGGTCGATGCGAGCACCACGGTCGACTATTTCAACAAGCAGTCCGAAGGCATGACCAAGGTGATCCGCATCATCGGCATCACCGTGGGCATCATCATGGCCATCGGCGCGATGTTCGGTGCCCTGAACACCATGTTCGCGGCGGTCGCATCGCGATCGAGGGAGATTGCCACGCTGCGTGCGATCGGCTTTCCCGGCCTGCCGGTGGTGGTGGCGGTGATGCTGGAGACGATGCTGCTGGCACTCATCGGGGGGCTGGTCGGCGGCGCACTCGCCTGGGCGATCTTCAACGGCTATTCGGCATCGACCTTGGCCGCGGGAACGGTGGGACAGCTGAGCTTCGAGTTGCAGGTGACGCCGCAACTGCTCTGGACGGGGCTCAAGTGGGCGCTGGCCATCGGCTTCATCGGTGGGCTGTTCCCCGCCGTGAGGGCCGCGCGCCTGCCGGTGACGACGGCACTGCGGGAGCAATGACGGGGCAATGACGCCGAACGAGAATCGTTCAGCGCGCCCGGGTCGGCACCCGGCCTGACGGTCGCTCCACGAGGCGTCTCGGCGCGTGCCGGCCGCTCCACGAGGCGTCTCGGCGCGTGCCGGCCGCTCCACGAGGCGTCTCGGCAGGTGCCGGCCGCCCCGCTGCGGGCGCTCCCAGTGAGGGTCGCTCCCACTGCGAAACGCCCCATCTGTTCGGCTTGAACGATCGGGCATGCAATACGAGAACGGTGCAGGCGCAACTTCCTCGCGCCGCCTCAACCTTCCTACCGGAGTCATCATGTCGATCAATCTTTCCATCTCGGCCGTCGCATCCCACCTCAGCTTGCAGGCGCCCTCGTCATCCCACGGCGGCGCGAGCGCGGCCTCGGGTCTGGACGGCGACTGGTGCGGCACCAAAGTGCCGCATGGGCCGCTTCCGCACGGACTGGCGAGTTCCCTCGGCCACTCGCTGCTCGACAAGCTGGCGCTGAACCCGCAGCCGCTTCCGCCCAGGCAGGAAGGCGGCGCGTCGGAGCACGCCGGCGGGCTGCAGCAAGGTGGCCATGCCTCGATGGACGACGACTGGTGCGGCACTGTTCCCAAGCACTTCCCGCCGCTGCCGCCCGGACCCATCGGCGACCTGCTCTCCAAGTTTGCCGGGGGGAAGTGAACCACCCCCGTAGCGCCTCCACACCCCGTTCGGGCTCGGCCACTCGCAACCCGTTCGGGCTCGGCCACTCGCAACCCGTTCGGGCTCGGCCTCTCGCAACCCGTTCGGGCTGAGCCTGTCGAAGCCCTATGTGAGCATCATGCGGGCCCTTCGACACGGGGCCTTCGCCAAGCTCAGTCCCCTGCTCAGGGCGAACGGATGTATCGGGCGTCGCGGGTGGTGCGAAGCGCGACGGAGCAAGTGCAGTGAACCCCGAGTGATGCTGCCACAACCCGTTCTGGGCAGCCACTGACGCCGTCGAGCGGCCGGCCCTCAATCGCGAGCGTGGATGCAGCGACGGTATGCGACCAGGTCGTTCATCTGCTCGTCAGTCAGTTCCGGACCCCACGGCGGCATGAATTCGGATCGACCCAGCGCCTTGCCGCCCATGCGGATGATCAGGGCCAGGTAGATGTCGTTCTTGTCGCTCATGCGCAGATTGGCCGGCCGCGGGTCATAGGGCCGGGGAGCCCGGCCGTTGCCGTCGGTCGGTCAGGGCCGCAAAACGCTCGACCCCGTCGTGCGCCGGGCCTCCAGATCGGCATGCGCGCGTGCCACGTCGGCCAACGCGTAGCGCTGGTCGATGCGAAGCTTCACGGCTCCGCGCTTGACGACGTCGAACAGGTCGTCGGCCATCGCCTGCGTGCTTTCGCGCGTGGCGATGTGGGTGAACAGCGTCTGGCGTGTCAGGTAGAGCGAACCCTTGGCGCCGAGCGCACCGATCGCGAATGGCGGCACCGGACCCGACGCGTTCCCGAAGCTGGCCATGAGGCCGAAGGGCCGCAGGCAATCGAGCGAGCGTTCGAAGGTGTCGCGACCCACCGAGTCGTAGACCACCTTGACGCCGCGACCGCCGGTGATGTCCTTGACGCGGGCCACGAAATCCTCGGTGCGGTAGTTGATGACATGCGCGGCACCGCTCTCGCGGGCCAGCGCGCATTTCTCGTCGCTGCCTGCCGTGCCGATGAGCTGCAGGCCCAGATGCCTGGCCCATTGGCAGGCGATCAGGCCGACACCGCCCGCTGCCGCATGGAACAGCACGTGGTCGCCCGCCTGCAAGCCGCCTTGCGGAAGCGTCTTCTTCAGAAGGTACTGCGCCGTCAGGCCCTTGAGCATCATGGCGGCCGCGGTATCGAAGGCGATCTCGTCGGGCAGCTTCACGACGCAATGGCGGGCATCACCCGTGCCTCGCTGTAGGCTCCGGGCGGGATTGCTGGCGTAGGCGGCCCGGTCGCCCGGGCGCAGGTGCGTCACGCCCTCGCCCACCGCCTCGACCACACCGGCCGCCTCCATGCCCAGCGTGAGCGGCAGCGGGTTCTGGTACAGGCCGGTGCGCTGGTAGACGTCGATGAAGTTCAGTCCGCAGGCGTGATGGCGGATCCGGATCTGGCCGGGGCCGGGCTCGCCCACCGGCAGTTCGACAAGCTTCATCACCTCGGGACCGCCGTAGGCCTCGATGCATATGGATTTTGAAGACGTGGTCATGGCCGGCTCCTGAAGGGCGTCGAAAATGTCCTGTATCGTGCCAGTACTTGACATGCGTTGCACAGCATGCGCCGATTGACCACCGCCCCCAACCTCGCCATTGCCACGCTCTGGGCAGACATGCTCACGCAAGCCGGCCTCGACGCCAACGTGCAGCGCGCCTATGCAAGCAGCATCGCCGGCGAAGTGCCGCCGGACCAATGCCTGCCCGAGGTCTGGGTCATGGACGACGACCGGCTCGAGGCGGCGCGCACGCTGCTCGCCCAATTGCGGCGCCCGCAACACCGTCTCTGGGTCTGCCCCGCGTGCCACGAGCGCATCGACGGGCCGTTCGAGCAGTGCTGGAACTGCGGCGGGGCGATGCCCCGATGACCCGCGTCGACGCCCGCACCGCATTTCTCATGACCTTGCCGCCCTTGTTGTGGGCGGGCAATGCCGTGGTCGGACGGCTCACGGTGGGCAGCGTGCCTCCGCTCATGCTGAACTGCCTTCGCTGGGCGCTTGCCGCACTGATCCTGTTGCCGATGGGATGGCGCGTGCTGCGCGAGCCGTCGGCCATCTTCTCGCGCTGGCGCTACCTGATCGCCCTGGGGCTGCTCGGCGTGGGCAGCTACAACGCGTTGCAGTACCTGGCGCTGGTCACCACCACGCCGATCAACGTGACGCTGATCGCCGCGAGCTCGCCCGTCTGGATGATGGCCGTGGGTTCGCTGATGCACAGCGAGCACCCCACGCGACGCCAGATCGCCGGCGCGGTGCTGTCGCTGGCCGGCGTGCTGTTGGTGATCGCCCGCGGCGATCCGGCCGCGCTGGCGCAGGTCCGCTTCGTGCGCGGCGACATCTACATCCTGGTGGCGGTGATCGCATGGGCCTTCTACAGCTGGCTGCTCGCCCGCCCGCCCGCATCCATGCGCCCTCCCCTGGGGCCGGACTGGAACTGGGCCGCCTTCCTCCTGGTCCAGACGCTGTACGGCCTGCTGGTCGCCGGCGCGGCGGCGGGTGCCGAAGCTGCCGTCACGCATGCGCACATCCAATGGAGCGGATGGGTGATTCTGGCGCTCTTGTACGTGGCCATCGGCCCGTCGGTGATCGCCTATCGCTGCTGGGGCTTGGGCGTCGTGCGGGGCGGCCCGGCGCTCGCCGCATTCTTCAGCAACCTCACGCCGGTGTTCGCTGCGCTGATGTCGGCCGCCGTGCTCGGTGAAGCGCCGCAGTGGTTTCACGCGCTGGCATTCGCGCTCATCGTGGGCGGCATCGTCATTTCAACCCGGTCGCGTCACCCCAGGCCAAGGGCCCGAGCATGCCATGATCACCCGCCGCCGTTTTGCCGCACTCGGAGTCGCGCTCGCCTGCGGGAGCTGCGGCGTCGCGGCACCGCGCCGCTTCGGGTGGGAAGACCGCCTGCGAGGCGATGCCATCGTGCTGCTCGGCGAGGTCCACGACAACCCGCAGGTGCATCGCCTGCGCCTGGGCGTGCTGCGTCGGGCGCTCGAAGCGGGCTGGCGCCCGGCGGTCGCGATGGAACAATTCGACACCGGACGCCAGGACGACATCGAGCGCGCGCGCCACGAGCATGCGCTCGACGCGCAACACCTCATCGACGCCGCCGCACCGCCGGCCACGCGCAGCGGCGGGGGCTGGGATTGGGACTTCTATCGTCCCGTCGTGGAGCTCGTCCTGAAGCACGATCTGCCATTGCTCGCCGCCAACCTGTCGAGCACGGACACCACTCGCATCGTCCGCGAGGGCTATGCCGCCGTGTTCGACGAGACCGACCGGCGATCCCTGGGTCTGGACCGCCCCATCGACGCCCAATGGGCCGCCGCGCAGGAGGAAGAGATCGACGCGGGGCATTGCCACATGCTGCCGCGCAATGTCTGGCCGCGCATGGCGCGCGCGCAATTCGCGCGCGATGCCGTCATGGCGGCCACGCTTCGCCGGCATGCTGACCGCGGGGTCGTGCTGCTGGCCGGAAACGGCCACGTGCGCCGCGACATCGGCGTGCCGCGCTGGCTGGACGAAGGCGATCTGAAGCGCTGCTTCGCGGTCGGCTTCCTGGAAGAAGACAGCGACGCTCCGCCACCCACGGCATTCGATGCCGTGGTGCGGGCGGCGCCCCACCCGCGCGAAGACCCCTGCGAGGCCTTCAAGGCCAGGCGGCCGATCGTCTAGGCGCCCGCTGCCTCGCCGGCGGCGGCACGGCGGTCATTCCATCGCAAGTCGCGCCATGCATGCGGGCATGAATGCCCTTGCCATGCTGATTTAATAAACATATTTATAATCACCTGGATGAGTAAAGTGGCCCTCAAGCAGCGCTTCGGCTTCCTCGTCAATGACGTGGGGCGCCTTTACGGACGCCGGTTCGACCAGTTGGCCCGACAGGAACTCGGCCTGACACGCGCGCAGTGCCGCCTCCTGGGCGCGGTGGCCATGCATGAAGGCGAGCGCCCGGTATCGCAAGCGGAACTGGCGCAGCGCCTGGACCTCACCGCCATGGGCGTGGCCAGCCTGTGCGACCGCATGGAGGCCGCCGGCTGGATCCAGCGCCGGCCGAGCGCCACGGACCGCCGTGCGAACGAAGTGGAATTGCAGCCCAGCGCCCACGCAGCCCTCGAGTCGGCGCTCGCCATCGGCGACGTGGTGCAGGCGCAGGCACTGGCGGGGCTCAGCGCGCCGGAGCGAAGCCAGTTGCTGTCGCTGCTCAAGAAGGTCCATGCCAACCTGTCGGCGTTGCCGGTCGCACCGCTGGAGGCCGTGGACTGATGCGACACCGTGTGTCACGGCGCTTTGTTGCGGGCCCTGGGGGATCGGCCGACGGACTCGTCGGACGAGGGGCCGTCCAGTCTGCGGGCCGAGCGCCGGGCCGCTCCCAAGCCGGCCCGCATCCCCTTGGGGGATCGGCCGACGACTTCGTCGGACGAGGGGCCGTCCAGTCTGCGGGCCGAGCGCCGGGCCGCTCCCAAGCCGGCCCGCATCCCCTTGGGGGATCGGCCGACGACTTTGTCGGACGAGGGGCCGTCCAGTGACTGCCGTGCTCGCCGCGCCGCGCCAGGGGGCCATTGCTCATCGCGGCATGATCACCGTGTCGATCATGCTCGCGACCATCATGCAGGCGCTGGATACCACCATCGCCAACGTCGCGCTGCCGCACATGCAAGGCAGCCTGCAGAGCTCGCAGGACCAGATCAGCTGGGTGCTGACGTCCTACATCGTGGCGGCGGCGATCGCCACGCCGCTCACAGGTTGGCTGTGCGCACGCTGGGGGCGCCGGCAGGTATTCCTCACGGCGGTGTGCGGCTTCACTGCCGCGTCAGCGCTGTGCGGCATGTCCGCGTCGCTGGCGCAGATCGTCGCGTCACGGCTGCTCCAGGGCGTCTTCGGCGCGGCGCTGGTGCCGCTGTCACAGGCGGTGCTGCTGGACATCAATCCACGCGAGAAGGTCGGCCAGGCCATGGCCATCTGGGGAGCCGGCATCATGGTGGGCCCGATTCTCGGGCCGATGCTCGGCGGCTGGCTGACCGAGAACGCCGACTGGCGCTGGGTCTTCTACATCAACCTGCCGGTGGGCCTCATGGCCTTCTACGGCATCGCGCGCTATCTCCCCGAGAGCAAGCCGGCCAGCGAGCGGCTGGACATGTTCGGCTTCGCCACCCTGAGCGTGGCCATCGGTCTGCTGCAGATGTTCCTCGATCGCGGCGAACTCCTGGACTGGTTCAGCTCCATCGAGATCCGCCTGGAAGCGTTCGGCGCGCTGGTGGCCTTCGCCCTGTTCGCGGTGCACACGTGGACGACCACCGGCATCTCGTTCTTCAACCGGGCGCTGCTGCGCGACCGCAATTTCGTCACCGGGCTGCTGTTCGCCTTCATCGTGGGCATGATCCTGTACGCCACCATGGCGTTGCTGCCGTCCTTGCTGCAGGGGCTGCTCGGCTATCCCGTCGTGTACACGGGCGAGATCATGGCGCCGCGCGGGCTCGGCACGATGATCGCCATGCTCGTGGTGGGACGGCTCGTGCAGAGCGTGGACGTGCGCGCCATCATGGCTGTCGGTTTCGGGCTGACCGCGTTCGCGCTGTACCAGATGACGCGCATGACGCTGCAGATGGACAGCACGATCATCGTCGTGTCGGGCTTCATCCAGGGGCTGGGCATCGGCTTCACCTTCGTGCCGCTGAGCGCCGCGGCCTTCGCGACGCTGCCCACGCAGCTTCGCAACGAGGGGACGCCGATCTACAGCCTGCTGCGCAACATCGGCTCGAGCGTGGGCATCTCCATCGTGCAGGCCATGCTGACCGAAGGCAGCGCCCGGGCGCATGCCGACCTGGCCTCCCGCGTCTCGCTGGGCGCACTGGCCGGCCTGGCGCAGGACACGCCGGCCAACCTGGCGGGAGCGGCCTCCACGGGCATCGCCGTGCTCAATGCCGAGGTGACGCGGCAGGCGACGATGATCGCCTACCTGAACGACTTCCGCATGATGATGGTCATGACGCTCTTGGCCATGCCGCTGTTGCTGCTCATCCGAAAGCCGCGTGCGGCGGCCAATGGCACGGGGGCGCTGGAGGCCGCGCATTGATGTGGACCACCCCCGTAGCGCCTTCGGCGCTCCCCCTCAAGGGGGCGCCGCCAGCGGACCGGCTAAGCCGGATCCGCGGCGGCTGCTTGATGGCGGTGCCTCGGAGTGCAACTCGACACCACGGAGGACGACGCGTGCTGGGATGCGCATTGAAGACGCGCTCGAAGCGGGTTCGGCGCCGCGGCGGATCTTGGAATCGCCTCGATCCCGGTGCCGTGGCGTGAACGCGCTTCGTCAGAACGTGCCGGGATAGCCGCCGCCGTCCAACAGCACGTTCTGGCCGTTGATGTACGCGGCATGCACGCTGCACAGAAAAGCGCACACCTTGCCGAACTCCTCGGGCGTGCCGAAGCGCTTGGCCGGCACGCTCTGCATGCGGCGATTCCACAGGGTGTCGAAGTCCTTACCCGACGTCCGCGCGGCGTGCTCGGTCGCGATGCGCAGGCGGTCGGTGGCGAAGGGGCCGGGCAGCATGCTGTTGATGGTGACGCCGCGGGCTGCGATGTCGGAGCGCGCGAGGCCGGCCGTGAAGCCCGTGAGCCCGCTGCGTGCGCCGTTGGACAGCCCGAGTGTCGCCAGCGGCGCCTTCACGGCGGCCGACGTGATGTTGACGACCCGCCCGAAGCCGCGCGTCGCCATGCCATCGACGGTGGCCTTCATCAGTTCGATCGGCGTGATCATGTTCGCGTCCAGCGCAGCGATCCAGGCGTCACGGTCCCATTCGCGGAAGTCGCCGGGCGGCGGGCCACCGGCGTTGTTCACGAGGATGTCGATTTGCGGGCATGCCGCCAGAGCGGCCGCTCGCCCCAACGGCGTGGTGATGTCGCCCGCCACGGTGCGCACCTCGCCGCCGCCCAGGCGCCGCAGCTCGTCGGCCGTGACCTGCAGGGCTTCTTCGCCGCGCGCCGAGATGACGACATTCACGCCTTCGCTGACCAGCGCCTGCGCGCAGCCTTTGCCCAGGCCCTTGCTGGAGGCGCACACCAGCGCCCAGCGGCCCGCGATGCCGAGATCCATGTCATTCCTTCCAGTCGAGAAGGAGTCGATGTTAGGCCGACGGCGGCCGCCCTTCGCGAGGGCGCGGCCATTGCGCAGGTCGCACCGCCGCCGCCGACGCCGCGGCGCCCGCCCTTGCTCCGCCGCAGGCTGCGCGCGCCGTGTGCAGCGTGTGCAGCGTGTGCAGCGTGTGCAGCGTGTGCAGCGTGTGCAGCGTGTGCAGCGTGTGCAGCGTGTGCAGCGTCGCACTGCGGCACCATGCGGCATCGACCGTGCGCGTCAATGCATGCGCATCAACGAGAACGCGCGAGCAGCCAGATGCCGGCCAGCACGAGCACCGTGCCGCCGGCCACCCACGCGGTGAAAGGCTCGCCCAGGATCACCACGCTCATGAGGATGGTCGACAGCGGGCCGACCATGCCGGTCTGGGCGGCCATGGTGGCGCCGATGCGCTCCACCGCCATCATGACCATCAGGACGGGCGCGAAGGTGCACGCCGTGGCATTGAGCACCGACAGCGCGATGACCTGCGGCGCCACCGCCATCGCCGACACCGGCCGCAGGATGAAGAACTGCGCGATGCACAGCAGGCAGGCCACCGTGGTCGCCAGGCCGGTGAGGCGCAGGGCGCCCAGCCGCTTGACCTCCTCGCCGCTGTAGACGAGGTACAGCGCGTAGCTGACCGCACTGCCGAACACCAGCGCGGCGCCGAGCGCCACGTTCGCGCCTTCGAGCCGCACCTCGTGGCCGAACACGAGCAGCACGCCGCCGTAGCTGACCGCGAGCGCGATCACCTGCTTGCGCGTGACCTTGCGCCCGAAGACGAAGAAGCCGAGACCGAGCACGATCGTCGGATTGAGGTAGAGGATGAGCCGCTCCAGCCCCGCCGTCACGTAGGCGAGACCGGCGAAGTCGAGGAAGCTCGCGAGGTAGTAGCCGCTGAACCCGAGGCCGGCGACGACGAGCAGGTCGCGTCGCGTGAGCGCGGGCCTGCCGCGCCCGGCCCACCAAGACAGCAGCGCAAACATGGGCAGCGCGAACAGCATGCGGTACATGATGAGCGTGACCGCGTCCACGCCGTACCGATAGGCGAGCTTGACGATGATCGCCTTGGCCGAGAAGGCGACGGCGCCCGTCACGGCGAGGGCGAGTCCGGCCCAGTCGCCGCGCCGCTGGGCGGGCGTCGCCGGCGCGGCGAGGGAGGGGGTGGACATGGCGGCGATTCTAGGCAGGCGGGTTGCCACACACCGACGCGGGGGCAAATCCCGGGTAGGCGCTCGGGCTGCCGCCGAGGGCCGATGCGAAGATCGTCCCCCCAACCACCTCGTCCATGGAAGCGTTCATCGCCCACCTCGGCGCCCACCCGGCGATCGCCCTGGTCGTGCTCGCCTGCGTGTCGTTCGCGGAGTCGCTGGCTGTCGTGGGCACCTTCGTGCCGGCGGCCGTGGTGCTGTTGAGTGCCGGCGCGCTCGTGGGCACGGGCTTGCTCGACTGGTGGCCGGCCTTCGCCTGCGCGGCGGTCGGCGCGGTCTGCGGCGATGCGCTCAGCTATGAACTGGGCCGACGACGGGAGGCGCGCATCCGTGCGCTGCGGCTCTTCCGGGCGCGCGCCGACCTGGTCGCTCGAGCCGAACGCTTTGTGCGGCGGCACGGCGCACGCAGCGTCGTCCTCGCTCGCTTCGTCGCGCCGGTGCGTGCGTTCGTGCCGCTGCTGGCCGGGTTTTCGCGACTGCCGCGGGCGCGCTTCTATCTGTCGGACGTCGTGTCCGCCCTGCTGTGGGCGCCGGCGCACCTGCTTCCCGGGGTGGTCCTGGGACAGTCCCTGCGTGTGGCCGAAGCGGTCAGCGCCCGACTCGCCATTGCGTTCGTGCTGCTCGCCGCGATCGCGGTCGCAGCCGCCTGGATCGTCCGCTCGGCGCTGCGCTTCGCAGTCCCTCTGCTGCGCGGCGCGCAGGACCGCATGCTGTCCCTCTCGCGCCGCCATTCGAGGGCGTGGCCCGCGCGAGTGACTCTCGCGCTGCTCGATCCCGAGCGGCCTGCCTCGCGCGCCCTGCTGCTGGGCGCTTGCCTCGTGCTCGGCGCGGGCTGGCTGTTCCTCGGCGTGCTCGAGGACGTGGTCACGAACGACCCGCTCGTCGCCGCCGACCATGCGGTGTTCCTCTTCCTGCAAGGGCTGCGCACGCCGACGCTCGATCGCGCCATGGTCGGCATCACCGAGATGGGCAGCATCGGGGTGCTGCTGCCACTGTTCCTCGTCGTCACGGCGTGGCTCCTGTGGCGACGCTGCCTGCGCAGCGCTGCGTTCTGGGCCGTCGTCGCCGTCGTCGGCGAAGCCTTCGTGCAGATCATCAAGTGGACGCTCGGTCGAGCCCGGCCGGCTGCGGTCTACACCGGCCTGCAGCAGTTCTCGTTCCCGAGCGGCCATGCGACGTCGAGCACGGTGATCCTCGGCTTCCTGGCATTCCTGCTGTCGCGCGGGCGCAGCGTGCGTGCGCGATTGGCCATTGCCGCCGCGGTGAGCGTGTACGTGGCGCTGGTGGCGTTCTCGCGCCTGTATCTCGGCGCACACTGGCTGTCCGACGTCGTCGGCGGCATGAGCCTGGGCCTGGCCTGGGTGGCGCTGGCCGCCATGCTGTATGTGCGCCATCGCGTCCAGGAGCCGGTCGGCGCGCGATGGCTGACCCTGCTGTGCGCGGCAACGATCGCGGCGTCGGGCGCTCTGTGGATCGCGCATCGCGCGGACGCCGACATGCAGCGCTACGCATCGCGCCCGGCCACGCGCGTCGTGCCGGCGGCGCAGTGGCCCGATCCGCTGTGGTCATCGCTCCCGATGCGGCGCGTGGAATTCGCCGGAGAACCCGAGGAGGTCCTGGATCTCCAGTTCGCCTGCACGTCGTCGGGCGTCCGCCATGCGCTGAACATCCTCGGCTGGTCGCCGGCCCCGGCGTGGACGCTGCAAAACGCCCTCGCGGCCCTGGCGCCGCATCCGGACGCGATGGCCCTGCCCGTGCTGCCGCGCTTCGACCGCGGCAGCCCGGCCGAACTCGTCTTCGTGCGCCCGGCGCCAGGCCGCCCCGATGCGCGCGACGTGCTCAGGCTGTGGCGCGCGCAGGTCGTGTTGGATGAACCCGATGCCACGCGCGTGCCGCTCTGGTACGGGACCGCGTACCGGGACTCGCCGCGCAAGATCGGCCTGGGGCTGGCGATTGAACGGCCGGTGCCGATCGCGGGCGCCGAAGCGCTGCAGTCGCCGAGCCAGGGCACCTCGAACCCGTGGCAGGCGCGCACGAGCCGCACGAGCGGCAACGGCGCGCAGATGCACCTGCTGAGCTGTGCCGCCCCCTGAACGCGGCAACGATTTCCGCGGTGCCGGTTCAGGCCGCCGGGCCGCGCGAAGCTCGGCCTCTCAGAAGATCGCGTGGCCGAGCAGCACGCCGAAGATCAGCACAACGAGGAAGATCGCCAATGCAATGAAGAACAGCACCTTCGCGATCGTGCGCGCGCCCGAAGCGATTCCGGTGAAACCGAAAAGGCCGGCGATCAGCGAAATCACGAAGAAGATGATGGCCCACTTCAGCATGTGTCGTCTCCGGTGCGTGTGGACCGGGGCGAGCAATCGGCATGCCGCGCCTCGCAGCCTGAGGCGGCCCGCACCGCTCTAGAACCCCACCACCTGTCCGTCTCGACGCGGGTCGCCCGCGGCGACATACCCTTCGGCCGCCGGATCGCCCAGCCGCCAGATGAACTGGCCGGCGCCGAAATCCTGGTAGGCGTCGTCGATGCGCTCGAGCCGGTGGCCCCGCTCGAGCAGGCCTTGCACCGTCGCCTCGTTCATCGCGGACTCGACATTGAGCTCGAGCCCGGCGTTGTAGCGCCAGCGCGGCGCGTCGCACGCGGCCTGCGGGTTCTGCCGGTATTCGAGCATGCGCACGAGCGTCTGCACGTGGCCCTGCGGCTGCATGTTCGCGCCCATCACACCGAAGGACATGACCGGCTCGATCTCGCCGCCGGCCGCATCGGCGCCCGACTTGGGCCGCGTGAGGAACGCCGGGATGATGGTGTGAAAGGGTCGTTTGCCCGGGGCCACGACATTCGGGCTTGCCGGATCGAGCGAGAAGCCGTGCCCGCGGTTCTGCAGCGACACGCCGTAGCCGGGCAGCACCACGCCCGAGCCGAAGCCCATGTAGTTGCTCTGGATGAAGCTGACCATCATCCCGCGCTCGTCGGCGGCCGTGAGGTAGATCGTTCCGCCCTTGACCGGGTTGCCGGCACCGAAGTCCTGCGCGCGCTTCGGGTCGATCAGACGGGCGCGCGCAGCCAGGTAGCTGTCGTCGAGCATCTGCTCGGGCGTCACCGACATGCTCGCCGGCTCGGCCACGTAGCGGTACACGTCTGCGAAGGCCAGCTTCATCGCCTCGATCTGCAGGTGCTGCGACTCGGCGCTGTCGACGGGCAGTGCCGCGAGATCGAAATGCTTCAGGATGCCCAGCGCGATCAGCGCCGTGATGCCCTGCCCGTTCGGCGGGATCTCGTGCAGCGTGTGGCCGCGATAGTCCTGGCGCAGCGGCCGCACCCATTCGGGTCGATAGGCGGCGAAGTCCGCCGCCGTGATCGCCGCGCCATGCGTGCGCGCGTGCGCCTGCGCGGCCTGCGCGATCTCGCCGCCGTAATAGGCCTGCCCGCGCGTGGAGGCGATCAGGCGCAGGGCGCGCGCCGCGTCGGGGAAGCGAAACAGCTCGGCCACCTCGGGCGCACGCCCGCGCGGCATGAAGGCGTCGGCGAAGCCCGGCTGGCCCGCCAGCTCCGGCGTCGCCGCCGCCCACTTCTGCTGCACGACCACCGGCACCGCGTAGCCGCGCTCGGCGATCTCGATGGCCGGCTGCAGCAGGTCCTCGAAGGGCAGCTTGCCGAAACGCTCGCTGAGCGCCACCCAGCCTGCGACCGCGCCGGGCACGGTCACCGCGTCCCACCCGCGTTTGGGCGGCGCCTTCGCAGCCTCGCCGTAGCGGGACTTGAAGTACTCGGGCGTCCACGCGGCCGGCGCGCGGCCCGAGGCGTTCAAGCCGTGCAGGGACTGCCCGTCCCAGAGGATGCAGAAGGCGTCCGAACCCAGCCCGTTGCTCACCGGCTCGACGATAGTCAAGGCCGCGGCCGTCGCGATGGCCGCGTCGACCGCATTGCCGCCGTGGACCATCATCCGAAGACCTGCCTGGGCCGCCAGCGGATGCGAGGTCGCCACGATGTTGCGGCCGAAGGTGGGAAGGCGCCGGCTGGGGTAGCCGGCGCTCCAGTCGAAGGCGAAGGACATGCGATGCACTCCGGAGTGGTCGTGTTCGGGGAGCGCGAAGCCGTCAGTCTTCCTGGAACGCCACCTCGCGCTTGCGCTTGATGGAGGGTAGCAGCACCAGCACGATCAGCGCAGCCGCGGCGGCCAGCAGTCCGGCGGAGAGCGGACGCTTCACGAATTCGCTCCAGTCGCCGCGCGAGAGCAGCAATGCGCGACGCAGGTGCTCTTCCATCATGGGTCCGAGGATGAAGCCCAGCAACAGCGGGGCGCCCTCGCATTCGAGCTTGAAGAACACGTAGCCCATGACCGCGAACAGCGCGGTCAGGTACACGTCGAACGGGTTGTGGTGAAGCGTATAGATGCCGATCACGGCAAACAGCGTGATGGCCGGAAACAGGAACCGGTAGGGCACGGCGAGCAGCCTGGTCCAGATGCCGATCAGCGGCAGGTTCAGCACGACCAGCATCAGATTGCCCACCCACATCGATGCGATGAGTCCCCAGAACAGCTCGGGGTGGCTGGACATGACCTGCGGGCCGGGCTGGATGCCCTTGATGGTCATGGCGGCCACCATCAGCGCCATCACGGCATTGGGCGGGATGCCCAGCGTGAGCATCGGGATGAACGAGGTCTGTGCCCCGGCGTTGTTGGCCGACTCCGGTCCGGCCACACCGCGGATGTCGCCCTTGCCGAAGCGACCCGATGCGCCGGCGATCTTCTTCTCGGCCGAGTACGACGCGAACGACGACAGCAGGGCCCCGCCGCCCGGCAGCACGCCGAGGATGGAGCCCAGCGCGGTGCCCCTCAGCACGGCCGGCCAGGCCTGCCTGAAGTCGGCGCGCGTGGGCCACAGGCCCTTCACATCCCTGGTGACGACCGCTCGATGCCCGGCGGGCGTGCCCAGGTTGGAGATGATCTCGCCGAACGCGAACACGCCCATCGCAATGACCACGACGCTGATGCCGTTGGTGAGTTCGGGCACGTCGAAGCTGTAGCGCGCGACCCCGGAGACGACGTCGGTGTTGATCTGCGCGAGCAGCAGGCCGAGGACGATCATCGCGATGGCCTTGAGCAGCGAGCCTGAGGCCAGCACCACGGCGCCGATGAGACCCAGCACCATGAGGGAGAAGTATTCCCAGGGGCCGAACTTGAACGCGAGCTCGGTCAGCGGTGGCGCAAATGCGGCGATCACGAGGGTGCCCGCGCAGCCGGCGAAGAACGAGCCCAGTCCCGCGGCTGCGAGCGCCGGCCCGGCGCGGCCCTGCCTGGCCATCTGGTAGCCGTCGATCGCGGTGACGATCGAACTCGCCTCGCCGGGCACATCGACGAGGATGGCCGCGGTCGAACCCCCGTACTGGGCGCCATAGTAGATGCCGGCCAGCATGATCAGCGCCGGCGTGGCGTCCAGGCCATACACCGCTGGCAGCAGCATGGCGATGGTGGCCACCGGGCCGAGACCCGGCAGCACGCCGATCAGCGTGCCAAGCACACAGCCGAGCAGCGCATACAGCAGGTTGTGCAGCGTGAAGGCGACACCGAGGCCGAGCGCGAGGTGATGAAGCACATCCACGCCGCGACCCTCAGCCGACGAACCTCGGCCACAGGGGAATCGTGAGCTTCAGTCCGACATCGAAGATCAGCCACGAGACCAGCGTGAGCACGGCGGCGTTGATCAGCACATCGCGCCAGTGGAACCCATCGCCTGCGAGGCTGGCCAGCCCGACCAGCAGCGGGATCGCGATCAACATGCCCAGGAAGTCGATGGTGGCGCCGAAGACGACGATCGCGACGACGATGATGCCCAGCGGCTTCCAGGCGATCGGCCCGATGGGGTCGCCGCCCTCGGACTCGAGGGTCAGCGCCTTGAAGACGATCACCGCGCCGATCAGCGTCAGCAGCACGCTCAGCAGCAGCGGAAAGAAACCGGGACCGGGATGGGCGGAGGAGCCGAGGGCGTAGTGGCGCGAACCGATGCCGAAGGCCGCGCCCGTGACGAGGAACATCAGCCCCGACCAGAAGTCGCGCCGGCTTTTGATTTTCAAGGCGAGTCTCCTCTCGTGCCGCAAGGCTCATCGCGCCGGGGAAATGTCCCCGAAGGCGAAGTGCTCGACCGTCTGCGGCTTGCATGTCGCGCCGTGCGGGGGCTCACTCCCAGGCCGGCGTCGCACCGAGGACTTCCTCGATCGTGGTGAGCCCTTCGGCCACCTTGGTGGCGCCGGCCACGCGCAGCGGACGCAAGCCGTCGCGCAATGCCTGGCGCCGCAGTTTCTGCGGATCGGGCACGGGCGTGATGCATTGCCGGGCGCCTTCGGTCACGCTGAGCAGTTCGTACAGGCCGGCGCGGCCGCGGTAGCCTGTCATGCGGCAGTCCAGGCAGCCCACCGGCTTGAAGGCACGCACCGCACCGCTCAGCCGCCACGGCTGGATCGCGTCGGCGAGCGTCTGCGCCTCGACAAGCTCGTCGGGTTCCTTGCAGTTCGTGCACAGCGTGCGGACCAGTCGCTGCGCCAGCACGCCGATCACGGTCGCGCCGATCAGGTACGGCGGCACGCCCAGGTCCACCAGGCGGGTGATCGCGGAGGCGGCATCGTTGGTGTGCAGCGTGCTGAACACGAGATGGCCGGTCAGCGCCGCCTGGATCGCCATCTCTGCGGTCTCCAGGTCGCGGATCTCGCCGACCATGATGATGTCCGGGTCCTGGCGCATGAGGGCACGCAGGCCTTCGGCGAAGTTGAGGTCCAACGCCGGCTGCACCTGCGTCTGGTTGAATGCCGGCTGGATCATCTCGATCGGGTCCTCGATCGTGCAGACGTTCACCTCGTCGGTGGCCAGGCGGCGCAAGGTGGAATAGAGCGTGGTGGTCTTGCCCGAGCCGGTCGGCCCGGTGACGAGGACGATGCCGTGCGGCCGGGCGACGAGCTCTTCCCATCGCTTGGCATCGTGGGTGCCGAAGCCCAGCTGCTCCAGCGGCTTGACGGTCGTGTCGGGGTCGAAGATGCGCATCACCATCTTCTCGCCGAACGCGGTGGGCAGCGTGGACAGACGCATCTCGACTTCGTCGCCCTCGGGGTTGCGCGTCTTGATGCGCCCATCGAGCGGACGGCGCTTCTCGACCACGTCCATGCGGCCGAGCAGCTTGACGCGCGCGATCATCGCGTTCATCACGCCCGGCGGAAGCTGGTACACGGTGTGCATCACGCCGTCGATGCGAAAGCGGATCGCGCTCAGCTCGCGGCGCGGCTCGAGGTGGATGTCGGAGGCGCGCTGGTCGAAGGCGTACTGCCACAGCCAGTCCACGACCTGCACCACTCCCTGGTCGTTGGCATCGAGGTTGCGATTGGTGCGCCCGAGTTCGACCAGCTGCTCGAAACTCGCGATGGCCGCTGCCTCGCCGGTCTTGATCGCCGCGCGCACCGACTTCGACAGCGTGTAGAACTCGGTGGTGTAGCGCTGGAGCTCCAGCGGACTGGCCAGCACCAGCTTGATGCTGCGCCGGGTCACGCTTTCGATCTCGGGCACCCACGCGGTGTCGAAGGGTTCGCAGGTCGCGATCGTGACCTCGTGCACGCCCACCTGGATCGGCAGCGCACGCCGCCGCTCGGCATAGCTGATCGACATGATGTCGGCCACCCGCCCCACGTCGACCTTGAGCGGGTCGATGCGCAGGTACGGCAGTCCGCAGCGCTTGGCCAGCCATTCGGTGAGCGCCTCGGTGTCCAGCGGCTTGCCGCTGCCCTTGCGCGTGAGCCCGGCCGCGCCCAGGCGCACGAGCGGATGCTGCGCGCTGTCGCCGGCGCCGAAGCGCTTCTTAGTGCGCTCGGCATCGTCGCTCTCGATGAGCTGGTCCTCGCGCAGCCACTTGAGCAGGGTGCGCCACTGCAGCGGGCCGGCGGCGGCGCTCGCGGGAAGGTCGGTGGGGTTCATGCGTTGTCGGTGGCCGCCGCCGGCAGCATGCGGATCATGCGAAGCCATTTGCGCGCCGGCAACTGGAATCGAGTTTCGATGTTTTCCGCCCGGGCGGCAAGCTGCTCGCGTCCCGGCACGGGCTGCTCCTTGAGCGCGAGGACGACAGTGTTGCCTTCGCGAGTCGGTCGCAACGAACGAACCTGCGCCTGACCGAAGACCGCGGCGATGCGCGCGGCGCTGCGTGCGAAGCTCGCGTCGCGGCCGAACAGGTTCACGCTCAGGACGCCGCCCGAGGCCAGCATGCGATGGCAATCGCGGTAGAACGCCTCGTCGTCGAGCACGGGCGCGGCGGCGTCCTGGTCGTAGAGATCCACGCACAGGGCATCGGCGCTGTCGGCGTTCGCCGCGTCGGCCGCGAAGTCCGCCGCGTCGGCACACACGATGCGCAGCCGCGGCCCGTCCTCGGGCAGCCGAAACCACATGCGGCAGGCGGCGATCACGGTCGGATTGAGCTCGACGGCGGTGGTGCGCATCTTCAGCACGCCGTGGCAGAAGCGCGTGATGCTGGCTGCGCCGAGCCCGAGTTGCACGGCGTGCAGATCGGCGAATTGGGCTTCGGGGCGCAACAGCAGCCAGGCCATCATGCGCTGGACATACTCGAGCTCGAGCGCCTGCGGGCGACCCACGCGCATTGCCCCCTGGACCCACGGCGTGCCCAGATGCAGGTAGCGCACGCCGTCGGCCTCGGACATGGTGGCCGGTGCCAGATCGTCAAGCCGCCGCTTCGTGCTCATGGCGCCAATCCATGGGCCGAGAAGGCCTCACGCCATGCGGCGAGCTTGCGCTCGAAGCTCCAGCTTGCGTTGGCCGGGCTCGTCGATGGCAGGCGAATGACCGGCACGCCGAGGGCCCGGGTATGCCGCATGGCCTTGGCCGACTCGCCGCCGTTGTGGGCCACCGCGTGCAGCGACGGCGCGACGCGGCGCAGGCTCGCCAGGTCGTTGAGCCGGGCGTCCTCGATGTCGCTGTCCAGGCTGCCTTCCCGGCGGCACGCCGCGTAGACGTCCCAGATGCCCAGGCCGCGGCAACGCACTTCATCCAGGCGCCGCGAATATGGCATCGACACCAGATCGACGTCCCACAGGGCCGACAGCAGGGGCCAGAAATGATTGCGAGGATGCCCGTAGTACTGCTGCAGGCGCAGCGACATCTCGCCGGGAAAACTGCCGAGCACCACCAGGCGCGTGTCGGATGCGATGACCGGCGCCAGGCCGGTCAGCTCGGTGAGTGCAATCGATGGATCGGACAATGGTTCGAATTCGGACAATGGCGTGCATGAAGACGGTGCGGACGCATCAGTCTGCCAGAGCCTGACCCGGCGCCGCGTGCGGCCCTCGCGCAAGCGGCGCGAGCCTGCCCAGCCGAGGCAGTGCGGCCAATGCATTGGCGGTGGTGATGCGCGCCGCGTCCTGTGCCGACCAGCCGCGCAGCTCCGAGAAGGTGCCGGCAATGCGCGGCAACTGCGCGGGCTCGTTTCGCATGACGGCACCGGCCGCGCGGTCGCTGGCCGTGCGATAGAGCCAATGCGGCGGGATGTCGGGGGCATCGGTCTCGAGCACCGGCACATGCTCGGGCAACGAGGCCGCCAGACGGCGGATCTGCAACGCCCGGTCGAAGGTCATCGCGCCCCCGAAGCCGAGGCGAAAACCGAGGTCGACGAACGCATGCGCCTGCTGCGCGCTGCCATTGAATGCATGGACGATGCCGCGCACCCGGATGCGGCGCAAGTGCTTCAGGAGAATGTCGGCGGACTTGCGCACATGCACCAGAACGGGCAAGTCGACGCTGCGGGCGAGTTCGAGTTGCGCGACATAGAAGCGCTCCTGGCGCGCACGGTCGAGCCCAGGCACGAAGAAGTCGAGGCCGATCTCGCCGACGGCCACCAGGCGCGGGTCATCGCGATGGTTTTGCAGTGCAGCATGCAAGGCGTCGAGGTCCGACTCGGCGGCGCGATCGATGCAAAGCGGGTGGATGCCCAACGCGTACGCGTGGTCATAGCGTGCGGCCATCGAGCGCACGGTGTCGAAGTTCGACACTGCGACTGCGGGCAGCACCAGCGATGCGACGCCGGCGTCGCGCGCACGTTGAACCACTTCGTCGCGGTCGGTATCGAATTCCCCGGCATCGAGGTGACAGTGCGTATCGATCCACGCCAACATTCGTCGAATGATGCCCGGAATGGCGGCGCGGCGCGTGCATGCTTCGCGCTCCCGTGATACTTTTCAGGCACGAGGTTTGCCGACCGGCTGACCGAGGGGGTGCAGTGATGAAGCAGGCTCCGCTTTACAGCCGTTCTCGCCAGCGTTCGGGCCAGCAGGCCCGGACGTCGGGAACGGGCCGAGGACGCGCGCCGCTCACCGCCACCCCCTCGCCACCTGCGCCATCCGGTGCGGATGCCGCCGCCGCAGACATCGCGGCGGACGCCGCCGGGCTCGTGCGCCGGCGCCGCTGGGGCGGGCGGCGCATGGCAACCCTGTGGATGCTGGCGGCCGTGGCACTGCTGATGGCCGGCGGACTCATCGGACAGGCCCTGCATCCCGCGGCCCCGGTGCCGACGTCGCGCGAGATCATCTCGATGGTCCGCCGATCCATCGTCAAGCAACCTCTGCCCTCCCCCTGGTCAGGCGCGTACGCGGCCATCGCACCCTCCGTCGTCCGCGTGGTCGGCCTGGACGACGAGAAGACCCCTCCGCCAAAGGCCGGAGAGGATCCGCACGGCCATGCCCGTTCCACCGGGACCGGCGTGGTCATCGTCGACAACGGCACCATCCTGACCAACCTGCACGTGGTCGTCGGTTCGCGCCATATTCGCGTCACCTTCTTCGACGGCCTGGAGACCGACGCCACGATGGTCGGCGCCCAACCCGAGAACGACCTCGCGGTGCTGCGGGCCAAGAGCGTGCCCGACGACCTGGTGCCCGCCACGCTGCGCGGCACCGGCGACCTGATGCCCGGCGACGAGGTCCTTGCGGTGGGATTTCCGTTCGGCATCGGCCCCTCGGCATCGGGCGGCGTCGTCTCCGGCCTGCGCCGAAGCTTTCGCTCGCCCGACGGCGAGCGGCTGCGCAACCTCATCCAGTTCGACGCCGCGGCCAATCCGGGCAATTCCGGCGGACCGCTGGTGACGATGTCCGGCGAAGTCGTGGGCATCGTCACGGCCATCCTCAACCCCGGCGACCAGGGCACCTTCATCGGCATCGGCTTCGCCGTGCCGATCGAGAACGCCGCCGCGGCCGTCGGGCTCCCGCCCTTCTGAGGCCAACTCCTTCACCCCAACACGACGACACCGCCATGGAAGAACAGGACCTGCAGCACACTGCCACGCTGATGGAGCGCATCCTCTACGAGGTCAAGCGCGTCGTCGTCGGGCAGGACCACTTTCTCGAGCGCGTCATCGTCGCCATGCTCGCCCAGGGCCATCTGCTCGTCGAAGGCGTGCCCGGCCTGGCCAAGACGATCACCATCAAGACGCTGGCGACCACGCTGCGCGGCTCGTTCAAGCGGATCCAGTTCACGCCCGACCTGGTGCCCGCGGACCTGATCGGCACGCGCATCTACAACCAGAAGACGGGGGAGTTCAGCACCTCGCTCGGTCCGGTGTTCGCCAACCTGCTGCTCGCCGACGAGATCAACCGCGCGCCGGCCAAGGTGCAAAGCGCACTGCTCGAAGTCATGCAGGAGCGGCAGGTCACCATCGCCGGCGAGACGCACAAGGTGCCCAACCCCTTCCTGGTGATGGCCACGCAGAACCCGATCGAGACCGAGGGCACCTACCCGCTGCCCGAAGCGCAGGTCGACCGCTTCATGATGAAGGTGCTCGTGGGCTACCCGAGCGAGGAAGAGGAATTCGTCATCGTGCAGCGCGTCACCGGCGAGCCCGAAGTCGTGAGCGCCGTGGCCAGCACCGGGCAACTTGCCGAATTGCAGCAGGAATGCCGCAAGGTCTACGTGGACCCCTCTCTCATGCAGTACGCGGTCAAGCTGGTGAGCGCGACCCGCGAGCCGCAGCGGCACGGCCTGCCCGACCTGGGCAAGTACCTGAGCTTCGGCGCGAGCCCGCGGGCGACCATCGGCCTCATCGAAGGCGCCAAGGCGCTGGCCATGCTGCGCGGGCGCAGCTATTCGTTGCCGCAGGACGTGGTCGACCTCGTCGGCGACGTGATGCGCCACCGGCTGGTGCTCAGCTACGAGGCACTGGCCGACGGGCTGAGCGCCGACGACATCATTTCGCAGATCGTCCAGAAGGTGCCGCGGCCGGAAAAGCCGATGGCACACCGCCCCGATGAGCGCCCCCACGAGTGAAGCCGTCCTGCGGCGCCTCGAATGGACGGTGATCCGCCGTCTCGACGGGCTGCTGCAAGGCGATTACCGAACGCTGTTCCGCGGCGCCGGGCTGGACCTGGCCGACCTGCGCGAATACCAGCACCACGACGATGTGCGCCACATCGACTGGAACGTGACCGCGCGGCTGCAGGTGCCGCACGTGCGCCAATTCACCGAGGATCGCGAAGTCGACGCGTGGTTTCTGCTCGACCTGAGCGGCAGCGTCGATTTCGGCTCGCTCGAGCGCACAAAGCGCCTCGTCTCGGCGGAGTTCGTGGCGGTGCTGGCTCGCCTGCTCACCCGACGGGGCAACCGGGTCGGCGCACTGCTGTGGGGAGATTCGCTGGGCGACGTGCTGCCGGCGCGCCACGGGCGCGTGCACGTGCTGAACCTGCTGCAGCGCATGCGTGATTTCCGCGCCCCGACGCGCGGCGGCGCACAGACGAGACTGGGCGATCTGCTCAAGGCCGCACAGCAGATTGTGAAACGCCGTGCCCTGGTGTTCATCCTGTCCGACTTCATCACGGAGCCGGGCTGGGACACGCCGCTCGCCCAACTGGCGCGACGGCACGAACTGCTTGCGGTGCGCCTGTACGACCCGACCGAGCTGGATCTCCCCGACCTCGGCCTGGTCACGATCCAGGATGCCGAGAGCGGGGAGCAGTTGTTCGTCGATACGCACGACCCGGGCTTTCGCGCCCGCTTTGCCGCGGCGGCCGAAACCCGGGAGAGGGATTTGCACGATGCCCTTGGACGCGCCGGGGTGGACACACTGGAGCTGGCGACGGATGATGACCTGGTGGATGTGGTGATGCGGTTTGCAGATCTGAGGCGACTGCGCAGCCGGCTGTCGGCCGGCGCGGCGGTCCCCGCGCATCTTCTGCGGCCCGACTCGTACGCCCCACGCGAGGGAGGACGCTCATGAATTTCGTCTGGCCCGATCTTCTGTGGCTGCTGCTGGCCGTGCCATTGCTGGTGGCGCTGTACATATGGCTGCTGTACCGCCGCAAGAAGAACACCGTCCGCTATGCGAGCCTGGCGCTCGTGCGCCAGGCGGCAGGAAAGGGGCCGGGTTGGCGCAGGCACGTCCCGCCCGCGCTGATGCTCCTGGCCATCGCGACCCTGCTGGTCGCCACGGCGCGGCCGCTGGCCCTGGTGGCCTTGCCCATGGAAGAGCAGACCATTGTTCTGGCCATGGACGTCTCGGGCAGCATGCGTGCCACCGACGTCCACCCCAACCGGCTGATTGCCGCTCAGGAAGCCGCCAAGGCATTCGTGCGCGATCTGCCGCGCAGCGTGCGCGTGGGCATCGTCTCGTTCGCAGGTACGGCGGCGGTCGTTCAACCCCCCACGCAGAACCACGAGGACGTGTACGCCGCAATCGACCGCTTTCAGCTGCAGCGCGCCACGGCCATCGGAAGCGGCATCGTCCTGTCGTTGGCGACCCTGTTCCCGGACGCCGGCATCGACCTGTCGCAAGTCACCGGCGAGCGGCTGATGCCGCCGGAGCCGGGCGAGGAGAAGCCCGAGAAACCGTTCAAGCCCGTACCGCCCGGCTCGTACCGCCCGGGCGCGATCATCCTGCTGACCGACGGCCAACGGACCACGGGCCCCGATCCCATGGACGCCGCCAAGATGGCCGCCGACCGCGGCGTCAAGGTGTTCTCGGTGGGCATCGGCACCAAGGAAGGTGAAGTCATCGGCTTCGAAGGCTGGAGCATGCGCGTGCGCCTGGACGAGGACACGCTCAAGAACATCGCCAATCTGACTCGCGCCGAATACTTCTACGCCGGCACCGCCGACGACCTCAAGAAGGTCTACCAGTCGCTGGGCACGAGGCTGGTCGTCGAGAAGAAGGAAACCGAGATCAGCGGCCTGTTCGCCGCCGCCGCGGCCGTGCTCGTGCTGCTGGCGGCGGGCCTGTCGGTGGCGTGGTTCGGGCGAGTCGCTTAGGGCGCGCTGATGCTGTGCCCGGGCTTGCCACCGGTGGCTGGCGACGCCCGTCGCTGCCAGGCGGTGCCTGTCGCTGCCCGGTGATGCCCAGCGGCGCAGACGGGCCTTGACCCGGCGCTCCGCGATGCTCAGGCAAGACGGCCCTTGACGAGCCGCATCATGCGGTCGCATCGGGCCGCGAGCGATTCATCGTGGGTCACCATCACGCACGCCATGCCGCGCTGACGGGCCAGACCGAGCAGGAGCGCGAACACGGTGTCGGCGGTGTCGCGATCGAGGTTGCCAGTGGGCTCGTCGGCCAGCACGCAGGCCGGATCGCCGGCCAGCGCGCGCGCGATCGCCACGCGCTGGCGTTCGCCGCCGGACAACTGCGACGGCCGGTGCGCCACGCGCTCGGCGAGACCCACCTGGCCCAGGACCTCGCGCGCCTTCTCTCGCGACTGCTCGACCGTGAGCCGGCGAATCCGCAGCGGCATCGCCACGTTGTCCAGTGCGGTGAACTCCGGCAGCAGGTGATGGAACTGGTACACGAAGCCCAGATGGCGGTTGCGCCATGCGCCCTGCGCCGCTGGTGGCATGGCCGCGAAATCCTTGCCCTGCAGCCGCACGACGCCCTGCGTCGGCAATTCGAGGCCGCCCAGAAGGTGCAGCAGGGTGCTCTTGCCCGAGCCCGACGCACCGACCACCGCGAGTGCCTGACCCTGACCCACAGCCAGGTCGATGCCCTGCAGGACGTGCACGTCCAGGCCGCCCTCGTGGAAGCGCTTGTGAAGTCCCTCGGCCTCGATCACCGGCTCATTCATAGCGCAATGCCTCGGCGGGCTGGACCCGGCTGGCGCGCCAGCTCGGATACACCGTGGCCACGAAGGACAGCACCAGCGAGATGACGGCGATCGGAACGATGTCGCCGCTTTGCGGATCGCTTGGCATGCGGGTGATCAGGTAGATGCTCGCCGGCAGGAAGCTCACATGCAGCAGGTGCTCGATGGCCGGCACGATGACGTCGATGTTGAAGGCGACGAGCAGCCCGAGGGCCACGCCCGCGAAGGTGCCCATCACGCCGGCCGCGGCGCCCTGGACCATGAAGATGCCCATGATCGAGCGTGGACTAGCACCCAGCGTGCGCAGGATCGCGATGTCGGCCTGCTTGTCGGTCACTGTCATCACCAGCGTCGAGACGAGATTGAACGCGGCGACGGCGACGATCAGCGTGAGGATGATGAACATCAGCCGCTTCTCGACCTGCACCGCTTCGAACCAGTTGCGGTTGGTTCGCGTCCAGTCGCGCACGCCCACGCTCGGCCCGAGCGTCGAGGCGAGCTGGTCGGCCACCTCGCGCGCGGCCTGGAGGTCGCGCAGGCGCAGCTGCACGCCGGTGGGCCCGCTCACGCGGAACAGTCGCGCCGCGTCGTCCAGGTGGATCATGGCAAGGCTGCTGTCGTACTCGTAGTGGCCCGCGTCGAAGGTGCCGACCACGGTGAACTGCTTGAGCCGCGGGATGACGCCGGCGGGCGTCACCTCGCCACCGGGCGCGACGATCGTGACCTTGTCGCCTTCGTGCACACCCAGCATGTGCGCCAGTTCGATGCCGAGCACGATGCCCCATTCGCCCGCGTGCAGCTTCGACAAGGTGCTTCGCTCGATCCGCTTGGCCAGCGGCGTCACGGTTGCCTCCTGCTCGGGCAGGATGCCGCGCACGATCGCACCGCGCATCTCGTCGCCGCGGGCGATCAGGGCCTGGGCGGCGATGAACGGCGCCGCACCCACGACCTGATCGTTCTCGCGCGCCTTGGCGGCGGTCGCCCGCCAGTCGGGCAGCGCCAAGTCCCTGCGCATCGAAGATCTCCACATGCGCCACCACCGACAGCATGCGGTCGCGCACTTCCTTCTGGAAGCCGTTCATGACGCTGAGGACGATGATGAGCGCGGCCACGCCGAGCGCGATGCCGAGCATCGACACGCTGGAGATGAAGGAGATGAACCGGTTGCGGCGTCCCGCGCGGCCGGCACGGGTGTAGCGCCAGCCGATCTGGAGTTCATAGGGCATGTTCATCGGTCCGCGATCCTACCCGACCCCCCGTGAACACAAGCCCCAGAATCGTCCCTCAAGCCAGAACCCCCTCCCGGAGGGGGCAGGGGGAGCCCCAGTCACCGCCACAGGCGCACCGAGTCCGGCCCCGCCGGACTCAGTGCGCCTCGTCCCAGTTGCGCCCCACGCCCACTTCGGCCACCAGCGGCACCTTGAGCTGCGCCACGCTGGCCATGATGCGCGGCACTTCCGCGCGCAACCATTCGAGTTCCGCATCGGGGACCTCGAACACGAGTTCGTCATGCACCTGCATCACCATCAGGGTGTCGCGATGATGGGCGTCCAACGATTCCTGCACGGCGATCATCGCGAGCTTGATGAGGTCGGCAGCCGTCCCCTGCATCGGCGCGTTGATCGCCTGGCGCTCCGCGCCCGACTTGCGCGGGCCATTGGGGCTGTTGATCTCGGGCAGCCACAGGCGCCGCCCGAACACCGTCTCGACGTAGCCGTGGCTGCGGGCGAACGCCTTGGTCTCGTCCATGTAGCGCTTGACGCTCGGATAGCGCGCGAAGTAGCGCTCGATGTAGGCATTGGCCGCGCTGCGCTCGATGCCCAGGCTTGCGGCCAGGCCGAAGGCGCTCATGCCGTAGATCAGGCCGAAGTTGATCGTCTTGGCATAGCGGCGCTGTTCGCTGGTCACGTCGCCGGCCTCGACGCCGAACACCTCGCTGGCGGTCGCCCGGTGCACGTCGAGGCCTTCGTTGAACGCCTTGAGCAGGTTGACGTCCTCGCTGATGTGCGCCATCAGGCGAAGCTCGATCTGCGAATAGTCGGCGCTGAGCACGTGGTGGCCTGGTGGCGCGATGAACGCCTCGCGGATGCGCCGCCCTTCGGCCGTGCGGATCGGAATGTTCTGCAGGTTGGGGTCGTTGCTCGACAGGCGCCCCGTCACCGCCACCGCCTGCGCGTAGTTCGTGTGGACCCGCCCGGTGCTCGGGTTGACCATCAGGGGCAGCTTGTCGGTGTAGGTTCCCTTGAGCTTGGACAGACCGCGATGCTCGAGGATCCTGGCCGGCAAGGGATAGTCTTCGGCAAGTTTTTCAAGCACCTCTTCGTCGGTGCTCGGCGCGCCGCTGGCAGTGCGCTTGAGCACCGGCATGGCCAGCTTGTTGTAGAGCACCTCGCCGATCTGCTTGGGCGAGCCGATGTTGAACGGCTGGCCGGCGAGTTCGTGCGCCTCGCGTTCCAGCGCGAGCATGCGCTCGCCGAGGTCCCGGCTTTGCGCGCGAAGCACGTCGGCATCGATGAGCACGCCGTTGCGCTCGACGCGCTCGAGCAGCAGCGCCACCGGCATCTCGATGCGGGTGTAGATCTCGCGCAGACCGGCCTCGGCCTCGATCTGCGGCCACAGCGCGCGATGGACGTGCAGCGCCATCTCGCTGTCCTCGCACGAATATTCCGACGCGCGCGAAACCTCCACCTGGGCGAAGGGAATCTGGTTCGCGCCCTTGCCGCAGACGTCCTCGTAGCTCAGCCCGCGTCGTCCGAGATGGCGGTCGGCGAGGCTCTCCAGGCTGTGGGGCCTGTGCGCCTCGAGCACGTAGCTCTCGAGCATGGTGTCGTGCCGGTAGCCGCGCACGGTGATGCCCGCGTTGGCGAACACGTGCAGGTCGTACTTCACGTTCTGCCCCAGCTTGGGCGCGCCTGCGTCCTCCAGCCAGGGCCTGAGCCGCGCGAGCACGTCGTCGAACGGCAGTTGCGGCGGCGCGCCGGCGTAGGTGTGCCGCAGTGGAATGTAGGCCGCCTGGCCAGGCGCCACGCTCAGCGAGATGCCCACGATGCGCGCGGCCATCGCGTCCAGCGAGTCGGTCTCGGTGTCGATGGCGGTGATCTCTGCCGATTCGATCCTGGACACCCACGCGTCCAGCGACTCCCGCGTGAGGACCATTTCGTAGTCCTTTTCCACGGCATGGGCCGCAGCGGGCGCCGGTCCGGCGATGGCCGCATCCGCGCTCAGGGCCGTCTCCAGCTCGCGCTTGAAGGCCTTGAAGCCGTAGCGGTTGTAGAAGTCGAGCAGGCCCTTGCGGTCGACGTCGCGCAAGGCGAGGGACTCGAACGCAGGCCAGTCGAGGACATGGCCGCTCAGATCGCAGTCGGTCACCACCGTGATCAGCCGGCGGCCCTGCGGGAGCCATTCCAGCGCGCGGCGCAGGTTGTCGCCGACCGCGCCCTTGATCGCCGCGGCATGGGCGACCACGCCTTCGAGCGAGCCGTACTCGGCCAGCCACTTGACCGCCGTCTTGGGGCCCACTTTCTCGACGCCGGGCACGTTGTCGACGGTGTCGCCGATGAGCGTGAGGTAGTCGATGATGCGCTCGGGCGGAACGCCGAACTTGGTCACGACGCCGGCCACGTCGAGCACCTCGGGCGGCTTGTTCATCGTGTTGATCAGCGACACCCGCGGCGTCACGAGCTGCGCCAGGTCCTTGTCGCCGGTGGAGATGACGACCTTGTGGCCGGCCTTGGCGGCCATGCAGGCCAGCGTGCCGATGGCGTCGTCGGCCTCGATGCCCGGCACCTCGAGTACCGGCCAGCCCAGCAGGCCGACGACCTCGTGGATGGGGCCGATCTGGCGCGCGAGGTCTTCGGGCATGGCCTTGCGGGTGGCCTTGTACTCGGGATACCACTCGTCGCGGAACGTCGGCCCCTTCGCGTCGAACACGCAGGCGGCATGTTCGCAGGGGACGTTCTCGCGCAGCCAGGTCATCATGCCCACGATGCCGTGGATGGCGCCGGTGGGAAAGCCATCGGCGGCGCGAAGATCCGGCAGCGCGTGAAAGGCGCGATACAGATAGCTCGAACCATCGACCAGCAGCAAGGTGCTCGGGTCGCTTGCGGAGGTGTCGCTCATCCGGCGATTGTCGATGATCGCCGCCGCAGCCGCCTCGCCAGCCAGCGTCAGCGGTGGAGCCGGTCGGCACGCCGGCGCATCACCTTGTCGAGTTCGGCCAGGAATTCGTTGTAGCGGATGGGCTTGCTCACATGGCCGTCGCAGCCGGCGGCCAGCATCTCGTCCTCGTCGTCCTTCATCGAGAAGGCCGTCAGCGCGATCACCGGCAGATGGGCCGTGCGCGGGTCGGCCTTGAGGCGCCGCGTGGCTTCGAGACCGTCGAGATCGGGCAACTGGATGTCCATCAGCACCAGGTCGGGCTTCTCGCTCACCGCCAGTTCGATGCCCACCAATGCCCGCTCGGCCTGGAGCGTGACGTGCCCTGCGTTCTCCAGAATGGCCACGGTCAGTGCCATGTTGACCGGTGAATCCTCGATCACGAGTATGCGCAGCATCTTTCCTTCGTTTGCAGGTGTCTGCGCCCCACCGGGTCCGCTGATCGGGCAGGGCGCCGACGCCGCGAACCCGCCGGCGCCGAAGCAGCCACCCTCGACGGCATCAAAGGTAGCGCGCCAATGCGCTGCGTCAACCTGTAAGGACTGACAGTTGCTGCACCGCAGCGAGCGCTGGTACGGTTCGCCCTGCTCGAAGACGCCGCGGTAGGTTCCCCCCCGGACTCCCCTCGCCCGCCGCTCCTGCTGTTCCCGTGTCCACCGGTCCAAGGCAGGGCGTCTTCGGGCACCCGTCGCGTGCCATTGGCAAGTGCAGGTCGATCAAGGCCACGCGCGCCGGCCATGTCGGGCCCTGGGCCTAGAATTGCCCGCATGAACGCGCAGCAATTCCTGTCCGCCATCGCGCTCGCAGGCTGCTGCACCGCGAACGCCGCAGACACCAGCCCGCCGCCCGACGCCATGCCCATCGAGCCCAAGGTGCAGCTCACCGTGATCGACGACGGCTCCACGCGCATCGAGGAGCTCAAGGTCCGCGGGCAGACCCGCCGCATCTCGGTGAAGCCCAAAGGGGCGCAGGCCTACGAGATCGTTCCGGCCGACGCCGGCCGTGACAACTCCGACGGCGCGAGCTCGCAGCGCGGCGCCGCCGGCCAGCGGGTCTGGCACATCCTGAGCTTCTGACGCATGCCGACCATCCCAACGAATCGCCCCTGTCCGCCCCGGCGGCCACGCGCCGGCTGAGCGCATGGCCGTCTTCACAGAGGTCTCGTTCGACGAGGCCGCCGAACTCGTGGCGCGCCTCGACATCGGTGCCTTGACGGCGCTTTCCGGGATCGCCTCCGGCATCGAGAACACCAACTACTTCGCCGACACGACGCAGGGTCGGTACGTGCTGACTCTGTTCGAGCGCCTGAGCGCCGAGCAGCTGCCCTTCTACCTGCACCTGATGAAGCACCTCGCGCTGCGCGGCATCCCGGTGCCCGAGCCGCATGCAGACGAGTGCGGCGAGATCCTCCTGTCGCTCAAAGGCAAGCCGGCCGCGGTGGTCAACCGCCTGCGCGGCCGGCATCACCTCGCGCCCGACTCGGCCCACTGCGCGAGCGTGGGAAGCATGCTCGCGCGCATGCACATGGCCGGTGTCGATTTCGGCATGTCGCAGCCCAACCTGCGCGGTCTGCCCTGGTGGGAGGAGACAGTGCCCGTGGTGCTGCCGCACCTCGCTCCGGCCCAGGCCGAGCTCATCGCCGCGGAGCTCGCCTATCAGCAGCATGTGGCGGCGTCGGCGCAATACCGGACGCTCCCGCGCGGCCCGATCCACGCCGATCTGTTCCGCGACAACGTCATGTTCGAGGACGACGAGCTGACCGGCTTCTTCGACTTCTATTTCGCGGGTGTCGACACGCTGCTGTTCGACATCGCGGTGTGCCTGAACGACTGGTGCATCGACGTCGAATCCGGCCGCCTGGTCGAGGAACGTGCGCAGGGGTTCGTTGGCGCCTACGACGCGGTGCGCCCGCTGACCGGCTGCGAGCAGCGGCTCATGCCGGCGATGCTGCGCGCAGGTGCGCTGCGATTCTGGGTGTCGCGCCTGTGGGACTTCCACCTGCCCCGCGACGCCGCGATGCTCAAGGCGCACGATCCGTCGCATTTCGAACGCGTGCTGCGCGAGCGTGTCCAGACGCCCTGGCATCCGGTTCCGGTCCGCCCGGTCGCGCCATGAGGCTCAAGCTCGTCCCGGCGCGCCAGGGAGTGGTGTGGGTACGCCAGGGGTTGGCGGTGTTCCTGCGTCGGCCGCTGGGCTTCGCCCTGCTGTTCCTGATCTACATGCTCGTGGGGCCCATCGTGATGTTCGCCGTTGCGCCCCTGGCCACGATCGGCTTCATGATCGCGACGCAGCGCACGTTGGCCGGGCGCTATCCGTTCGCCAACGTCTTTCTCGAGCCCCTGCGGGCGAGCCGGGCGCAGCGGTGGTCACAGGTGCAGCTCGGGTTGGCCTATGCGGCGGGCATGGCGGTGGTCTTCTGGCTCGGCGATGTCGTCGGCGGTGCCGCCTTCGACGCCTTGAGCACGGCCGTCTCGGCCGGGCACACCACGCCGGACGAACTCCAGACCCTGCTCGCCGATCCCGCCCTGCAAGCCGGCTGGCTGGTGCTGGCCGGCGGCGCGGCACTGCTGGCCGTGCCTTTCTGGCATGCACCGGCGCTCGTGCACTGGGGCGGTCTGCGCGCGCCCAAGGCGCTGTTCTTCAGCACGGTGGCCTGCTGGCGCAACAAATGGGCGCTGAGCGTGTTCTCGGCCGGCTGGGCGCTCGTGGTGGTCCTGTTCACGTTGGCGTCGACCACCGTGTTCTCGCTGCTCGGGGTGCCGCAGCTCGCGCTGGCCGCGGTCACGCCCGGCATGCTGATGTTGTCGGCAGGCTTCTACGCCTCGCTGTACTTCACGTACGCGGATTCGTTCGATCCGCCTTCCCCGCCACTTCCGGAGAACCGCTCATGAAGAAGGTCGCCATCGTCACCGGCGCGGGCAGCGGCATCGGCCGCGCCAGCGCGCTCGCCCTGCTGCGCGCGGGATACCACGTCGTCCTCGCCGGCAGGCGCGAGCCCGAACTGAAACAGACTGCCGCCATGGCCGGCGACGCGGCGCCACGCGCCCTGGCGGTATCGGCCGACATCAGCAACGAAGGCTCGGTGAAGGCGCTGTTTGCCCGCACCAAGGCGGCCTTCGGACGACTCGACGTGCTGTTCAACAACGCGGGCGGCGGCGCGCCGTCCGTGCCGCTGGAAGATCTCACGCTGGCCCAATGGCAGCGTGTCATCGACGTCAACGTCACCGGCACCTTCCTGTGCACGCAGGAGGCCTTTCGCCTGATGAAGGACCAGGCCCCGCGCGGCGGGCGCATCATCAACAACGGCTCGATCTCGGCGCATGCCCCCAGGCCGCTGACAGCACCCTATACCGCGGCCAAGCACGCGATCACCGGCCTCACGAAGTCGACGTCGCTCGATGGCCGCGCCTACGACATCGCCTGCGGCCAGATCGACATCGGCAACGCGGCCACCGAGATGACCGAGCGCATGGCGAGCGGCATCCTGCAGCCGCGCGGCGACATGATGGTCGAGCCGCGCATGGATGTTCAGCACGTGGCCGACGCGGTCGTCCACATGGCCGAGTTGCCGCTTGCCACGAACATCCAGTTCATGACCATCATGGCGACCAAGATGCCTTTCATCGGTCGCGGCTGAACCGGCGCCGGGGACGCCTGCACCGTCCCGGCGAGCGCGAGACACAGCGCGAGACACAGCCCGGCGGCGGCTGCCCGCAGCCGAGCGAGCCGCACGCATCGCATCCGCCACGCTCGCACAGGCCGAGGCTTCCGACCCATGGCGTTCGTCAGTTCGCCACCGGCATGCCCGTGACGTACCCGACCGCGGCGCTGTAGCGATTGCTGAAGTTCGCCTTGACCAGCGGATCCAGTGTCGCCTGGACCACGTCGTGCACCGGGGATTCCCAGTCGCCGGGGTGCTGGAAATTGCTGGTCACGTACGTGAACCCGTTGATCGAATCGACGGCCTGCAGGCCGGTCGACTCGGCGCCCGACGGGCACGACAGGATCCGCGTGAGCGACTTCGTGTCGACGTTGTAGGCCCACAGGAAGTTGTTGACATGCATGCCGCTGTCCTCGCCGATGAACAGCGTGCGCAGCGATTCCGAGAACTTGAGGTTGTCCGGGTTCGCGACCTTGTCGGCGTGGGCTGTGTTGCCGAGGCTGTCGGCTGCGGCCAGGTCTTCGCCGATGAGCGCCGGCACGGGCGCCATGTCCACCGGCACCCACTGGCTGTCGATGGCGTTCGTGTCGCTGTCGGCCTGACCGCCCTTGAGGTTCAGCGCATAGACGGCGCCGGCATTGATGACCTTGTCCAGGGCCAGGGCGGTCTTCATCTGGCTCTTGAGCGCGCTGATGGCGCTGTAGGCGATCTTGTCCTTCGCATTGAGCGTCGTGCCTTCCATCTTCGTGAAGGCCATGCTGCCGCCCTTGAGGGCCGCGTAGCGGTGGGTCTCGAGGAAGGCCGCCGCCTTCTCCATGCCCGGCATCAGCTTGACCCACTGCGTGCCACCACTGAAGGCGATGGCCGTGTAAGCGGCGTCGGCCGGGTCCGCGGTCTTCACGTCCATGATGTCGGCGGCGACGATGCCGGAGCGCACCAGCGACAGGATCTCTGCGCTCGTCGCATGGCCCAGCTTGATCCAGCCGATGTCGCCGGCGCCCCCGTTGACCGTGCTGGTGGCGCTCCACTTGCCGACATAGAGGGTGCCTGCGGAGAGATCGCGCGCCGTGTCGGCCACGAACATGAACAATGCGCCGTTGGTGGCGTCGTCGCCCATCAGCACGGTGCGCTCGTCGGGCATGACCTGCACCAGTTCGTGCGAGATGCGGCCCATGCAGTAGTGCTTCTCGATCGTGCCGGTACCGTCGGGATGAACGGTGACTTCCGGCAGGTGCCCGTAGTCGTAAGGGTTGGCAGCCGCCGGGTCGCCGAACAGGTTCTGGCTGAAGGCCTGGAACTGTGCGTTGGCGCCGATGGTGGTTGCGTCGGGCTCGTATTCCTCGCTGGACAGGTGCGTGTTCCACGGCGACAGGCTCGCGCCGCAGGTGATCCACAGGCCGTTGACGGCGCGGGTATCCACGCGCGAGTACTTGACGAGGCCAAGCGCGCCGGTGGTCTTGTCCTGGTCCAGCGTCAGCACCGCAATCTGCGACGGCAGGCGGCCATACATCGAGTTGCCAGCCTGGTCGCGGGTCGCGTATTCGAACTGGACCACGGCAAAGACCGTGTGGCCCTTGACGCCGGCCACGGTCGGGTTGTCGACCTCGAGCATCGACATGCCATCGGGGCAATCGGAGTAGAACTGCACCGGCACGGCGACGCTGGCGTCCATGATCGGCTGGTTGGCGTAGTCGTAGTAGCCCGCGGCGAGCACCGTGCCGCCGTTGCCGTCCGGCACCTGCGTGCCGGTCATGAAGAAGGGCTGGTAGCCCAGCGCGTAGGCATGGCTCGTGCCGTCGCTCTTCGCAACGACCATGCTCGACGCCACCGTGGTCGTGGCCATCGCGGCCGCATTGGCCAGCGTGGGCGCGGCCATGCCCTGAAAGGTCACGGACGTGATCGTGGGATCGTTGCCGCCGCCACCGCACGCGGCAAACAATGGCGTCGCGGCGCCGAGCGAGGCAAGCGGCAACAACGGCACGCCGCCGAACAGCTTGAGAGCATGACGGCGCGAGGCGTTGACGGTCTGAGACATGTGCAATTCCTTGGTGTTGCTTGTTGAACCGCCGGCAGACTATCGGTGCCGCATGACGGGTTCATGAACGCGGCACGCGTCATGCGCACGGCGCCCGCGCCCGGGGCTGTAGCATCTGCGGTCGGCACGCGGCGCCCTGGCCCGCGTACGACGTTCCGCGTACACGCGCAACCGCAGGAAAGGAACCATGGCCCACATCCACTTCATCGGCGGCGAAAAAGGCGGCGTCGGCAAGTCGCTGGTCGCGCGTTGCCTGGCGCAGTACTTCATCGATCGGAACCAGCCCTTCCTCGGCTTCGACACCGACCGTTCGCACGGCGCGCTGATGCGCTTCTACTCCGGCTATGCCTCGCCGGTGCTGGTCGATCGCTACGAATCGCTGGACGCGATCATGGAGGCGGCCGTCGCCCAACCCGAGCGGCGCCTGCTGGTGGACCTGGCCGCGCAGACGCACGACCCGCTCGTGCGGTGGATGGATGAGTCGGGCGTGCTGAACCTGGCCGACGAGATGGGAATCCCCATCACGTACTGGCACGTCATGGATTCGGGCAAGGATTCGGTGGAACTCCTCAAGCGACTGCTCGACCGCTTCGAAAAGCAGTTGCGCTACGTGCTCGTGCGCAACCAGGTTCGCGGCGACGATTTCGGCGTGCTCGAGCAGTCAGGCGAGCAGGCCCGCGCGCAGGCCCTTGGCGCGCAGGTGGTCTCGGTGCGCCACCTGCACGATAGCGTCATCAACAAGATCGATGCCACCAACAGCAGCTTCTGGGCGGCCAAGAACGCAGGCAGTCTCGACAACGCGGGGCTCGGCCTGATGGATCGCCAGCGGGTGAAGATGTGGCTGCGTGACGTCTACCGCGAACTGGACGCGGTGGGCGTGTAAATCCTGTCACAGGTGCGCTTTGCCGTCCCGCGGATGCATCGGGCGCTGGTAGCATCCGCGCGCCTGCCTGCCTCATGATGCACGACACCCACGCTCCTGCGACCCTGCGACGCGCGCCCTCCCCGCCGACGATAGTCGCAGCGGCCGCAGTCGCGGCGCTGTGCATCGGCGCGGCATTGTCCGGCTGCGCCGTGGCCACGGTCGCCGGCGCTGCGGCGGGCGCGGCGATCTCGGTCACCGGCGCCGTCGTCTCGACGGGCGTGCAGGTCACCGGGAAGGTGGTGGGAAAGACCATCGACGCCGTCACGCCCGGCAGTTCGTCGGACTGATCCCCCAGGCCGTCCGCACGCCGGCAGCCGCGGCAGTGGGGAAGTCGAATCGCCTTCCGCTACCATCCCCGCATTGGAGAACAACCGGCGTGGAGGGGAGATGAACAGCGTTCCGCAAGACAGGCGCTTTGCGCCTCCCGGCGCGCACGTGGAAGACGTGCGCAGCGAAGGAACCCTGGAGCTCGCCGGGCGCGGAACGAGACTGCTCGCCGTGATCATCGACATGCTGATCGGCATGATCGCCGCATGGATCGCTTCGCTCGCAACGCCGTGGTCGCCGTTCGCGTTCGCACACGGCCAGTCCATCGCCGCCACGATGGCCATGAACAGCGCCATCGGATTCATCCTGTTCGCCGTTGTGCAAAGCCACTTCCTCGCGAAAGGCGGCCAGACCATCGGCAAGCTGCTCCTGAAGCTCAGGATCGTGCGAACCGGCGGCGAGCCGGCATCGCTGGGGCGGCTGCTCGGCCTGCGCTACGGCGTGGGCGCGCTGGTGCAGACGGTGCCCGTGCTCGGGCAGGCCTACGGCATCATCGACGCCCTCCTGATCTTCCGCGATTCGCGCAAATGCCTGCACGACACCATCGCCGATACCGTGGTCGTCAAGGCTTGAGCCATCCGCCTGCGTGGCGCGCGTTCGAGCTGAGCGGTGCGCCCCCATCCGTGCGCCAACCCGTGATGAACGTCCGATGAGCGTGTCGCTGGACACGCTGTTCACCGCCGAGACCCCCGAGGGCATCGGACTGGCCCTGCGGCCGGCCGGACTCGTGCCGCGCTTCTATGCGTTCGCGATCGACATGTTGATCCGCGGGGCCATCCTGTTCGCCGTGGCGACCGTGCTGGGCGCCCTCGGGCGATTCGGTGCCGGGCTGTTCTTCATGACGCTGTTCGCGCTGGAGTGGCTGTATCCGGTGTTCTTCGAGCTCACGCTTTCCGGAGCGACCCCCGGCAAGCGTTCGATGGGACTTCGCGTGGTGATGGACTCGGGGCTGCCGGTCACCCGGGCCGCCTCGCTCATGCGCAACCTGCTGCGTGCGGCCGATTTCCTCCCCGTCGCCTACGGCTTCGGCCTCGCCGCCATGCTGGCCCGGCCCGATTTCAAGCGCATCGGCGACCTGGCGGCGGGTACCCTGGTCGTGCACGCACGCACCGTGGCGCTGAACGGACAGTTGCCCGAGGCCGAACCCATCGCGCCGGCGCGACCCCTGTCGTCGCGCGAACAGGCTGCCGTCATCGCCTGGGCCGGTCGCAGCGGCCGCCTCACGGCCGCCAGGCTGGAAGAACTCGCGGTGCTGGCAGCGCCTGCGCTGCGCGACCCCGCTGCGCAGGGCGCGAGCCGCCGCCTCCTCGGCGTGGCGCAATGGCTGATCGGAAGACGATGACGCCGCTGCAGTTCGAGGCCCGCTACCGCGCCGCATGGGACGAACTCGAAGAGGCGCTCGCGCAGTTGGAAGGGGCCCGCAAGGCACGGCGCAGGATCGGCACGCGCCGCACGGCGGCACCCGATCCTGCGCGGGTCGCAGCGCTTTATCGCGCCACCTGCGAGCACCTCGCCCTCGCTCGTTCGCGCAGCTACCCCGTCCACCTGACCCAGCGCCTGGAAGACCTCACGCAGCGCGCCCATCAGGTCGTCTATCGGCAACGGGACCGCGTGGCGGCGCCGCTGTCGCGCCTGTTCCTGGTCGATGTGCCGCAGGCGATTCGCGCACACCGGCTGTGCATGTGGATCGCGGTCATCGCCTTCGTGGTGCCCCTTCTCGTGACGGGCGTGCTCACGCACCGCGACCCCGGCTTCGTGTTGAGCGTGCACAGCGCGCAGCAGGTGCGCGAGTACGACCACATGTACGGCGACGCGGCCGACGCCATCGGGCATCGCCGATCCGCCGACACCGACTGGGCCATGTTCGGCTACTACATCATGAACAACATCGGCGTGGCGTTCCGCTGCTTCGCCTCGGGCGTCTTCCTCGGCGTGGGCAGCCTCTTCTTCGTCGCCTACAACGGTGTGCTCGGCGGCAGCGTGGCCGGCTACCTGAGCGCGCGCGGCTACGGCGAGACGTTCTTCTCCTTCGTGGTCACCCACGGCGCATTCGAACTGACTGCCATCGTGATCTCGGGCGCCGCCGGGCTTTCGCTCGGGCTGGCCTTGCTCGTGCCGGGCCGGTCGACACGACTGCAGGCCCTCGGCCGTGCCACCGCGCGGGCAGTGCCGCTGTTGTACGGTGCCGTCGCGATGCTGCTCGTGGCCGCAGCCCTGGAGGCCTTCTGGTCGTCGGCCCGATGGGTCTCGCCGCAGGTGAAATTCGGCGTGGGGGGCGCCTGCTGGCTGCTGGTCCTCTTCTATGTCGGCTGGCAGGGTCGGCCCCGAGACAACGGCGATGCACGACGCCATGCAGGTTGACGCGCTCGCGCTGGATCTGCGCCCTCGCTCGATGCTCGAGGCAAGCGACCTGGGCGTGCGCCTGGTGCAGGCCCATGCCGGTTCGGTATGGCGCAGCATCGCTCCCATGTACGCGCTCGTGGCGGCGCTGGCGCTGTCGACCGTCGGCATCGCGTACTGGCTGCCGGCGCTGACGCTCTTCTGGCTCAAGCCCTGGCTGGACCGCAGCGTGCTGTTCGTGCTGTCGCGCGCGGTGTTCGGCGAATCCACGCGCTTCGCCGACCTGTGGCGAAATCAACGCGGCGTGTGGTGGAGCCAGTGGGTGTCGACCCTGACCTTGCGGCGACTGTCGCCGTGGCGCTCGTTCACCCAGGCGGCCTACCAGCTCGAAGGCCAGCACGGCACTGCCCTGCGGAGACGACGTGGGCAGCTGCTGCGCGGACGCAGGGCCTACGCCGCGGCCATGCACCTGGCTTTCGCGAACGTGGAAATGATCTTCTACGTCGGCGTGTTCGCCCTCGTGGCCTGGATGCAGCCTGCCGGCGACGCATTCGACGTCTTCCGGATGCTCGCGGGCACGCAGGGCCCGACGGCCGCGCTCGTGGCGGCAGCCGCCTATGCGGTGGTGGTGTTCATGCTCGAGCCTTTCTATGTCGGTGCCGGGTTCGCCATGTACCTCAATCGGCGCGTCGAGCTCGAAGCCTGGGACATCGAGCAGGAGTTTCGGCGTGTGTTCGCTGCATAAGGCCGTGGCCGCGTTGGCACTTGCCGCGACGGCGACCGGTGCGGCAGCGGCAGGGGCGGCGGCCGCGACCTCGAATGCGGCGGCCGTGCCATCGGATGCGGCGACCGCATCGGGCGTGCCCGCGACGCCAGGTCTTTCCACACTGAAGGCCGTGCAGGATGAGGTCCGGGCCTTGCGCGCCGATCCGTTGCTCGGCGGCATGCACAAGCAACGCACGCTGCGCTGGAAACGCGATGACGCGGACGCTCCGGCCGCCACGCCGACGTCGCCGTGGTTGCTTCAGTTTGCGAGATGGATGGCCGACTCCGCCCGCGTCCTGATGTGGCTGCTGGGTGCCACGGCAGCAGCCATAGTGCTCGTGCGACTGCGACGCTGGTTCGGCTTGCGCGGTGCAGCATCCCGTGCGGCTGCGGCGCTCCTGCCCAGCCATGTGCACGACCTCGACATTCGCCCCGCCAGCCTGCCCACGGACATTGCCGGCGCAGCGCGAAACCTGTGGCAGCACGGCGAGCGCCGTGCGGCCATGTCGCTGCTCTATCGCGGCGCACTGTCGCGGCTCGTGCATGTCCATGGCGTGCCGATTCGAGGCGCCAGCACCGAGGGAGAATGCCTGAACCTGGCCCGCCGGATCCTGGCATCTGAATCTGCGAGTTTCTTCGACCGCCTGGTCCAGGCCTGGCGACTCGATGTCTACGGCGCACACGAGGCGAGCACGGCCGACGTGATGGCACTGTGCGACGACTTCGACGCGCGCCTGCCGCCATCGCCATCGCCATCGCCATCGCCATCGCCATCGCCATCGCCATCGCCATCGGCATCGGCATCGGCACCGCCGTCGGCACCGGCATCGGCACCGGCATCGGAGGGTGGCGCATGACGTTGTCTCGCGACGCGCGCATCAACCTCGCGGCCGGCCTGCTCCTGGCCGTCGCGGCGGCATGGCTCGTCCATCGCACCGAATGGGCGGAAGTGGATGTCCGCGATCCACCCAGCGGCGAAGCGGCCCGCGACCCGCACTACGCGCTCAAGCAGATCGCCCGCCGTGCCGCGGCGACGGTGGAGTCGCCGCAGAACCTCGACCGCCTGCCTCCACCGCATGCCGTGCTCGTGCTGGCGAGCACGGACTGGGACCTGTTCCCCGAGCGCGATCGCGCGCTCAGGACCTGGATCACCGCCGGCGGCGACCTGGTGCTTCAAGGCAAGGGCAGGCGACCGGCCTGGATCGATCTCGACTTGCACCGCGTCCCGCGCCCGGCGCGCGATGCGGACGACTCCGGACGCGAGATGCGCAGCCGCCCGACGGGCAAAGCTTTGCCAGCTTGCCACGAAGTGCGCGAGCGAAATGACCTGCCGCCCGCGTTCGGCGATCGGCGCGCATTCACGCTCTGCGGCTGGAATTTCGGCATGGCTCTTGGAACGGGCGCCCCGGTGCAATGGGCGCTGGACGGCCCCGGCGGCGCCGAAGCGCTGCGCATTCGCATGGGCCGCGGCAGCGTGACGGCCCTGCTCGACGATGTCACCGTCAATGAGCGCATCCTGGACGGCGACAACGCCTTGGTGGCGGCGGCCGCACTGCAACTCGCGCCCGGGCGTGATGTGTGGTTCGTCGAGGCCGAGCGTCGCACCCCGCTGCTCGCGCTGGTCTGGCGTACTGGCGCACCTGCAGTACTCTTGTCGGCGCTGGCCCTCGCGCTGCTGCTGTGGCGGGCCGGCCGCCGATTCGGGCCGCGCGCTGCGCCAGCCGACCTGGCCCGCCGCTCCGTGGCGGAACAGATTCGCGGGACGACCGCGTTCATCTTCCGGCGCGACGGCGCGACCTTGCTCCGCGCACAGTTGCGCGCGCTGGAACAAGCCGGCCGACGTCGCATCCCCGACCATGACCGCCTCGACCGGCGCTCGCGTGCCCGGGCCATTGCCGCGCTGAGCGGCCTGGACGTCGACGCGCTGCAGCGGGCCATGGATCCGGCGCTTCATCGCCGCCCGCGCGAGCTGGCCGCCGCACTCCAGTTGATCGAGACGGCGGTGCGCCGCCTCCGCCTGAACCCTTGAAGAGGACACTCCATGCAGATCAAGCCTGCCGACCTCACCCGAGCCGTCGAGCTCCTGCGCTCGCTGCGCGACGAAATCGCCAAGGCGCTCGTCGGCCAGTCCAGGGTCGTCGAACAGACGGTGATTGCGCTGCTGGCCAGCGGCCACGTCCTCATCGAGGGCGTCCCCGGACTCGGCAAGACCCTGCTCGCCCGCGCTCTGGCCAAGGCATTGAGCCTTCAGCAGACGCGGGTGCAGTTCACCCCCGACCTGATGCCCTCGGACATCACCGGCCACGCCGTGCTCGATCCCGCGGGCGCGCAGGCCGGCGAGCTCGGTGCGCTGCGCGTGATCCGCGGACCGGTGTTCACCAATCTCCTGCTCGCCGACGAGATCAACCGCGCACCGGCCAAGACCCAGAGCGCCCTGCTCGAAGTGATGCAGGAGTACCAGGTCACGCTGGAGGGCCAGACGCTGCCGCTGGCCAGGCCCTTCATGGTGCTGGCCACGCAGAACCCGCTGGACACCGAGGGCACCTATCCGCTTCCCGAGGCGCAGCTCGACCGCTTTCTGTTCAAGATCCAGGTCGACTACCCTGAACTCGCTGACGAGTCCGCCATCGTCGTGCGGGCGACCGCCGCACAAAGCGGCGACCAGCTCCCTCTGGCGGACGTGTCGCCTCGGCTCGACGAGCGCAACGTGCTGGCCCTGCAACGCATGGCGGCGCTCGTGCACGTCGACACGCGAGTGGTGGACTATGCGGTGAGGATCACCCGCGCGACGCGCAGTTGGCCGGGACTGAGCAACGGCGCGAGCTCGCGCGGCGCCATCTCGCTGGTGCGTGCGGCACGCGGCGCGGCCTTGCTCGAGGCCCGCGATTTCGCCACGCCCGACGACGTCAAGCAGCACGCCATCGCGGCCTTGCGCCATCGCGTGCTGCTTGCGCCGGACGCGCAGCTCGAAGGCCGGCATGTCGACGACCTGCTCGCCGCCATCCTGGACAGCGTCGAGGCGCCTCGCGTCTGAGCCGATGGGCCTGCCGCTGATTCCCAGCCGCGAGGCGCTGTGGGTCGTCGCCGGCGCGGCGGGGAGTTGCCTGGCCGCGCTCGTGCTCGGCCTGCCGAGGGACGTGGTGGCGGCGGTGGCCTGGCTCCTCGTCGCGGCAGGCGTGCTGTTCGTCTGCGCCGATCTGCTGCTGAGCGAACGCACGTGGCGGCGTGCGCCGCTGCGCTGGCAGCGCCACCTGCCCGCGGCCCTGGCCATCGGCGTGTCGCGCACGCTGAGCTGCGCCATCGACAACGACGCAGATGTCGACTGGCAGGTCGAAGTCTTCGACCACGTCGACCCGACGCTGGACTTTCAGGGACTGCCCCGGAAGGTACGAGCCAAGGCGCGCACGCGCACGGAGATCGCCTACACGGTGCTGCCGCGCCGGCGCGGGCAGGTCGTGTTCGCGCCGGCGGAGGTGCGCGTGCGCTCCCGCCTGGGCAGCCACGAGCGTGTACGGCGCCTGGGCGAGGCGCAGTCGCTGCGTGTCTTTCCGAATTTCGCTGCCGTGTCGCGCTACGCATGGCTGGCCGGCGACCGGCGGCTGGCCGACATCGGCATCAAGAGCTACGCGCAGCGCGGAGCCGGCACCGACTTCAAGCAACTGGCCGACTACCAGCGCGGCGACTCGATCCGCCACATCGACTGGAAGGCCACGCTCAAGCACCGGCGCCCGATCGTCCGCCAGTTCCAGGACGAGCGCGACCAGTGCATCTTCTTCATGCTCGATTGCGGCCGCCGCATGCGCGCCGACGAGGGCGGCCAGGCGCGCGGCGGCAGCCATTTCGACGAGGCACTCGATGCGCTGATGCTGCTGGCCTACGTCGCGCTCAAGGAAGGCGACGAGGTGGGCGCCATGACCTTCGGCAGCGCGCAGGGCGACGGGCGACGCGTGGCGCCGCGCAAGGGTGCCGCGGCCCTCAACGGCCTGATGGCTGCGCTCTACGACGTCCAGCCGCACGCGACCCACTCCGATTACCTGGTGGCCGCGCGCGACCTGATGCAGGCGCAGCGCAAGCGCGCCCTGGTGGTGGTGCTGACGAATTTCCGCGACGAGGACGCCACGGAGCTGGCGCCGGCGCTGGAGTTGCTTCGCTCGCGCCACCTGGTGATGCTCGCCAGCCTGCGCGAACGCGTGCTGCGCGAACTGGCCGAGCAGCCCATGACCGATGCGCGCGCGGCCGTCGAGGTCGCCGGTGCACGGATGTTCGCGCAGCAGCGCACGGATGCGTTCCGCCGCCTCGCCGGCCGTGACGGGCTGTTGATCGACGTGGAGCCTGCTGAGCTCGCCGCCGAACTGGTGAACCACTACCGCGCGGTGAAACGGGCCGGGCTGCTGTAGGCCGATGTCGCAGCGCGCCCCGGCCCGACGCTGCAGGCAGATCCGATCCTGCGATCGATTCGGCGCAGAGCTTCAGTCGACCGGCGTCAGCTTGGCGACGCTCAACGCCAGCCACTTCATGCCGTGGCGGCCGAAGTTGACCTGCGCCCGTGCATCGTTGCCGCTGCCTTCGAGCGTCACGATGACGCCTTCGCCGAACTTGTTGTGGAACACGCTCTGGCCTGAACGCAGCCCGTGCGAGGCGGACCGCGGAACCAAAGGCGCCTGCGCGGCGCTCGGGCCGGCCATGCGCGGGCTGGCGGCGGACGTACCGGACCGCGCCCAGGCGCCCTGGTAGTCGCGCGCCATGCCCGACCCGAAGCCGCCATGGCGCGGCGTGAGCCACTTCAGCGCGGCCTCGGGCAATTCGTCGAAGAAACGGCTCTTGATGTGATAGCGGGTCTGCCCATGCAGCATGCGCGTCTGGCTGAAGCTCAGGTACAGGCGCTTGCGCGCCCGGGTGATGGCGACATACATGAGCCGCCGCTCCTCTTCGAGGCCATCGAGGTCCGACAGGCTGTTCTCGTGCGGGAACAGGCCCTCCTCGAGACCGGTGATGAACACGGCGTCGAATTCGAGTCCCTTGGCCGAATGGACGGTCATCAGCTGGATCGCGTCCTGCCCTGCCTGCGCCTGGTTGTCGCCGGCCTCGAGCGACGCATGGGTGAGAAAGGCGGCGAGCGGCGACATGATCTCGCCGGTCTCGGCATCGGGCGCCTGTGAGGCCGCCGCCTCCACGGCCACCTCGGCGGCCGCGAGCGTGGCGCCTTGCTCGTCGACCGGCAGCGCCACCGCGTCCTTGCCGAAGCCCTCCTGGGTCACGAACGCCTCCGCGGCGTTGATGAGCTCGTCCAGGTTCTCGAGGCGGTCGCGGCCTTCCTTGTCGGTCCGGTAGAACTCGCGAAGGCCCGACGCTTGCAGGATGTGCTCGATGATGTCGCGCAAGGTCATGCCGCGCGTTGCATGGCGCATCTCGTCGACCATGGCCACGAAGTGCTGCAGGTTCGCGCCGCCCTTGCCGGTCACCGCGCCCACGCTTTGCGCCAGGCTGCGGCCGCTGGCGCGCGCGGCATCCTGGAGCTGCTCGAGGGTGCGCGCACCGATGCCGCGCACCGGGAAGTTCACGACCCGCAGGAAACTCGTGTCGTCGTTCGCGTTCTCGATCAGACGCAGGTAGGCCAGGGCGTGCTTGACCTCTGCGCGCTCGAAGAAGCGAAGGCCGCCGTACACCTTGTACGGGACGCCCGCGTTGAACAGCGCGCCTTCGAGCACCCGGCTTTGCGCATTGCTGCGGTAGAGCACCGCGATGTCATGGCGCGCCGTGCCGTCGCGATGCAGCTGCTGGGCCTCCTCGACGAACCACTGCGCCTCGGCGAAGTCGCTGTTGGCCTCGTGCACGCGCACCAGCTCGCCGGGCCCCGCCTCGGTGCGCAGGTTCTTGCCCAGCCGCTTGGCATTGCGCGAGATCAGCTCGTTGGCCGCATCGAGGATGTTGCCGAACGAGCGGTAGTTGCGCTCGAGCTTGATCACCTGCTCGACATGGAACTCGCGTTCGAAGTCGGCCATGTTGCCCACCTGCGCGCCGCGAAACGCATAGATGCTCTGGTCGTCGTCGCCGACCGCGAAGACGCTGGTCTGCGGCCCGGCGAACATCTTGAGCCAGGCGTATTGCAGGCGGTTGGTGTCCTGGAACTCGTCGACCAGGAGGTGCCTGAACCGCCGCTGGTAGTGCTCTCGCAACGCGGCGTTGTCGCGCATCAGCTCGTAGGTGCGCAGCAGCAGCTCGGCGAAGTCCACCACGCCCTCGCGCTGGCACTGCGCCTCGTACGCCTCGTAGACGCGCACCAGCGTGCGGGTGTGCTCGTCGCGAACCTCGACATCCTTGGGGCGCAGGCCATCTTCCTTGGTCCCGGCGATGAACCAGGTGACCTGCTTGGCGGCGTAGCGCTCCTCGTCGAGGTTCATGGCCTTGACCACGCGCTTGACCGCGGACTGCTGGTCGGACGAGTCCAGGATCTGGAAACCCTGCGGCAGCCCGGCGAGCTTCCAGTGAGCGCGCAGGAAGCGATTGCACAGGCCATGGAAGGTGCCGATCCACATCCCGCGCACGGGCAAGGGCAGCATCGCCGACAGGCGCGCGAGCATTTCCTTGGCCGCCTTGTTGGTGAAGGTCACGGCCATGACGCCGCCGGGCGAGACGATGCCGTTCTGGATCAGCCAGGCGATGCGCGTGGTCAGCACCCGCGTCTTGCCCGACCCCGCGCCGGCCAGGATCAGGGCGTGCCGCGCGGGCAGCGTGACGGCGGCCAGTTGCTCGGGGTTGAGGTGGCGCAGCAGCGGATCGCCGCCGCCGGCCGGTGTTGCCGATGGGTTCATCCGGGGATTCTAGGAGTCGGGCTGCGCGCGCCGCCGAGCCGCGTAGAATTGCGCACCGGGCCCAAATATTGGCGCCCGGTTTTTCGTGTCCGCACCGCCCGCGCCGGCGGCTTTCGCGGCACGAACCGGACGCTCAAGTCAAGCGCTCGCAGCCTTCGGCCGCGCACTGCGTCAACGTGCGGCTTCGACCCAGGAGCGTTTGCTCGACCATGGAAATCTTCGACTACGACAACGTCCTGCTGCTGCCGCGCAAGTGTCGCGTGGAAAGCCGCAGCGAATGCGACCCCTCCACCGACTTCGGCGGCCGCAGCTTCAAGCTGCCGGTGGTGCCGGCCAACATGAAGACCGTCGTCGACGAGGGCATCACCGAGTGGCTGGCCGCCAACGGCTACTTCTACGTGATGCACCGGTTCGACCTCGACAACGTGGCCTACGCCCGCCACATGCGCGAACGCGGTCTGTACGTGTCCATCAGCACGGGCGTCAAGCCGGCCGACTACGCGGCGATCGACATGCTCGCCGCCGAAGGCATCGGCGCCGACTACATCACCATCGACATCGCTCATGGCCACGCCGAGACCGTGCGCCGCACGATCGAGCACATCAAGCAGCGCCTGCCCCAGGCCTTCGTGATCGCCGGCAACGTGGGCACGCCCGAGGCCGTGATCGACCTCGAGAACTGGGGCGCCGACGCCACCAAGGTGGGCATCGGCCCGGGCAAGGTGTGCATCACGCGGCTCAAGACCGGCTTCGGCACCGGCGGCTGGCAGCTCTCGGCGCTGAAGTGGTGCGCCCGCGTCGCCACCAAGCCCATCATCGCCGACGGCGGCATCCGCGACCACGGCGACATCGCCAAGAGCGTGCGCTTCGGCGCCAGCATGGTGATGATCGGCTCGCTGTTCGCCGGGCACGAGGAATCTCCCGGGCGCACGGTCGAGGTCGACGGCAAGCTGTTCAAGGAGTACTACGGCAGCGCCTCGGACTTCAACAAGGGCGAATACAAGCATGTCGAGGGCAAGCGCATCCTGGAGCCCATCAAGGGCCCGCTGGCCGACACGCTGCGCGAGATGCGCGAAGACGTCCAGAGCTCGATCTCGTATTCCGGCGGGACTCGCCTGGCCGACATCCACAAGGTCAACTACGTGATCCTGGGGGGCGACAACGCGGGCGAACACCTGTTCATGTAGGCGGCACCCCTACAATCGGGAGCTTCCCGAATGGCGCCGCGCACGCAGGCGCCGCGCCCCGCACCGGTCCAGCCATGAGCGAACTCCCCAAGTCATTCGAACCTGCCGCCATCGAAGCCCGCTGGACGCCGCAATGGGAGTCCAGCGGCGTCTACGAGCCCACGCTCGACGAGTCGCGGCCTTCGTTCGCGATCCAGCTTCCGCCGCCGAACGTGACCGGCACGCTGCACATGGGGCACGCGTTCAACCAGACCATCATGGATTCGTTGACGCGCTACCACCGGATGCGCGGGTTCAACACGCTGTGGCTGCCGGGCACCGACCATGCAGGCATCGCCACGCAGATCGTGGTGGAACGCCAGCTGCAGGACGAAGGACGTTCGCGCCACGACATCGGCCGCAAGAACTTCGTCGCCCGCGTGTGGGAATGGAAGGACCAGAGCGGCTCCACGATCACCGGTCAGATGCGGCGGCTCGGCGACAGCGTCGCCTGGAAGCACGAGTACTTCACGATGGACGAGAAGCTCTCGCCTGTCGTCACCGAGACCTTCGTGCGCCTGTACGAGCAGGGGCTCATCTATCGCGGCAAGCGCATGGTCAACTGGGACCCGGTGCTCAAGTCCGCCGTGTCCGACCTGGAAGTCGAGAGCGAAGAAGAGGACGGCTCGCTCTGGCACATCCGCTATCCGATGGCCGACGGCGGCGGCGACGTCGTGGTCGCCACCACGCGCCCCGAGACCATGCTCGGCGATACGGCCGTGATGGTGCACCCGGACGACGAGCGCTACGCCGCCTTCCTCGGCCGGCAAGTGACGCTGCCGCTTTGCGATCGCACGATCCCGGTCATCGCCGACGAGTACGTCGACCGCGAGTTCGGCACCGGTGTGGTCAAGGTGACGCCCGCCCACGACGTGAACGACCATGCGGTCGGCCTGCGCCACAAGCTGCCCGTCATCGGCGTGCTGACCCTGGATGCCAAGATCAACGAGAACGCACCCGCTGCCTATCGCGGCCTCGATCGCTTCGAGGCGCGCAAGCGCGTGGTGGCCGACCTCCAGGCGCAGGGATTCCTGGTCGAGGTCAAGCCGCACAAGCTGATGGTGCCGCGCTGCGCCCGTACCGGCCAGGTCGTCGAGCCGATGCTGACCGACCAGTGGTTCGTGGCCGTCAGCAAGGCCGGCCCCGACGGCAAGTCCATCGCCGAGAAGGCCATCGAAGTCGTCCGCGATGGGCGCGTGCGCTTCATCCCGGAGCAGTGGATCAACACCTACAACCAGTGGATGAACAACATCCAGGACTGGTGCATCTCGCGGCAGCTCTGGTGGGGGCACCAGATTCCCGCGTGGTACGACGACGAAGGCAATGTCTTCGTCGCACGGGACGAGCCCGAGGCGGTCCGGAAGTGGCAGATCGACCTCGACAACCGCATGGCCAGCGCCCGCGCGGCCGGCAACGACACGATGCAGCGCCTGCTCGACCAGCGGCGCGCCGCCGGCGCCCAGCTGCGCCGCGACGAGGACGTGCTCGACACCTGGTATTCGTCGGCCCTCGTCCCTTTCTCCTCGCTCGGCTGGCCGGCCCAGACCCGCGAACTGGCGCTGTTCCTGCCCTCGACGGTCCTCGTCACCGGCTTCGACATCATCTTCTTCTGGGTCGCCCGGATGATCATGATGACGGTGCACTTCACCGGCAAGGTGCCGTTCCGCGATGTCTACATCCACGGCCTCGTGCGCGACGCCCACGGCCAGAAGATGAGCAAGAGCGAAGGCAACGTGCTCGACCCGGTGGACCTGATCCAGGGCGTGGACCTTCCCGAGCTGTTGCGAAAGTCGACCACGGGCCTGCGCAAGCCCGAGCTCGCACCCAAGGTCAGGAAACGCATCGAGCGCGAGTTTCCCGCCGGCATTCCCGGCTTCGGTGCCGACGCGCTGCGCTTCACGATGGCGAGCTACGCGAGCCTCGGGCGTGACATCAACTTCGATGTGAAGCGCTGCGAGGGCTACCGAAACTTCTGCAACAAGCTCTGGAACGCATCGCGCTTCGTGCTGATGAACACCGAAGGCCATGACTGCGGCCTCAAGGAGCACACGAAGGCGCAGTGTGCGCCGGGCGGCCCCTTCCATGGATACATGAGCTTCTCGCCTGCCGACCGCTGGATCAGCGGCGAACTCCAGCGCGTGGAGAGCGCCGTGGCCAAGGGCTTCGCGGAGTATCGGCTCGACAACGTCGCCAACGCGATCTATCAATTCGTCTGGGACGAGTACTGCGACTGGTACCTCGAGATCGCCAAGGTGCAGTTGCAGCACGGCGACGAGTCGCAGCAACGCGCCACGCGTCGCACGCTGATCCGCACGCTGGAAACCACGCTGCGCCTGATGCATCCGCTCACGCCGTTCATCACGGCCGAACTGTGGGAGCGGGTGGCGGTGGTCGCCGGTCGCGAGCCCGCGCCGGGTTCACGCGGCATCGTCGAGGCCGCCTACCCCGAGGCACAGCCCGAACGCATCGATGCCGGAGCCGACACCTGGATTGCGCGCTTGAAGTCGCTGGTCGGCGCCACTCGCAGCCTGCGCGGCGAGATGAACCTGTCGCCGGCGGAGCGCGTGCCACTCAATGCCATGGGCGACGCCGAATTCATCGTGGCTGCGACGCCCGTCCTCAAGGCCCTGGCCAAGCTGGCCGACGTGAAGGTCTTCGATGACGAAGCAGCCTTTGCGCAGGCGACTCGGCAGTCGCCGGTGGCCGTGAGCGGAGAGACCCATCTGGCGCTCTCGGTCGAGATCGACGTGGATGCGGAACGCCTGCGCCTCGAAAAGGAAATCCAGCGCCTCGACGGGGAAATCGCCAAGGCGAGCGCCAAGCTCGCCAACCCGAGCTTTGCAGCGCGGGCGCCGGCGGCGGTGGTCGATCAGGAAAAGCAGCGCGTGGCCGACTTCACGGCGACGCGGGGGCGGCTTCTAGATCAGTTGGCGCGCCTGGTGTCGACGGCTTGAAGTCTGCCGGTGCATCGGTGCGCGGTGTCGCGCGCAATGGCATGAGCAGTTCGTCGATGCGCCTGGCGACCGCCCAGGAACTGCGCAGGCGCGATTCGCGCGTCGTGCTGGCCACGCGAGGCGTGATCTGCAAGGTGTTCATGCCGGCAAGTGGCCGGCCGGAATCGAGCGCACCGGGTTCGAGGCTGTCGAGCCAGGCCGCGGCGACCCGGCCGCTGGACAGCGCTTGCGCCAGGGCCTGTTCGTCGAACAGCGCCGAATGCGCGATGCTCACGATGACCTGGTCGGGCTTGCAGAACGGGAGGAAGCGCTCGCCGAGCAGGCCGTGGTAGCGGGTGAAGTAGTTGAGCAGCACGCAGACCGCGTCGCAGGACTCAAGCAGTTCGCGCAGCCCCATCGGCTGTCACGCGCCATCGTTCCCAGACCGGGTCGCTGCCATGCAGCGAGGGGTCGTAGCCCACGACCTTCGATCCGAACGCGGCCAGCAGTTGCGACAGCGGCCGCGCCGCGGGCACCATGCCCACGATGCCCACCGTGCAGGCGCCGAGTTCACGGCCGACGAGCAGGCCGTCCGAGCCGACCACGGGCACGCGGCGAAGCAGGGCGAGCAACGCGCCGATCACGAATTCCGCTTCGGCCTGCGCAGTGGCGGTGACGGCGCGCACGACTTCCACGCCGGCGCGTGCGCAGGCATCGAGATCGATGTTCTCGGCCCCGGCCGTGACGCGGCCGACCATGCGCAACACCGGCGCGTAGTGGAGCACCTTGGTATCGAGCGTCACCGACGGCGGAATGATCAGCGACCGCACGTTGTACAGCGCCTGGCGGAACGCCCGCGGGTCACGCGCCAGCTCCGGTGCATAGGACACCGAATGCCGCGTGCTCAGCCACTGCGTGACCTCGTCTTCGAGTTGTTCGACGATCAGTAAATCCATGGGGTACGAATGGCGCGACGGGTACGGTACGCCGTGCGGCTCATGCCAGAATGAACCTGCTTCTTCATCCCTGATACCTGGAGATTGTAAGTAGATGTTGGTCAACAAAGCGATCTTTCCCGTGGCCGGCCTGGGCACCCGGTTTCTCCCCGCGACGAAGGCGCAACCGAAGGAAATGCTGCCTGTCGTGGACAAGCCGCTGATCCAGTACGCCGTGGAAGAAGCCTATGCGGCCGGCATCCGCGAAATGATCTTCGTGACCGGCCGACACAAGCGTCCGATCGAGGATCACTTTGACATGACCTTCGAACTGGAGGTAGCCCTCGAACAGGCGGGAAAACAGGAATTGCTGGAGGTCGTGCGAAGCGTCAAGCCCGACGACATGGAATGCATCTATGTGCGCCAGGCGCAAGCCCTCGGGCTCGGGCACGCGGTCTTGTGCGCAGAACGCCTGATCGGCAACCACCCCTTTGCCGTGCTGCTGGCAGACGACCTCATGGTGGGCGAGCCACCGGTGATGAAGCAGATGGTGGAGCAGTTCGAGGAGTGGCGCGCGTCGATCCTCGCCGTGCAGGAAGTTCCAGACGAGCACACGCGGCGCTACGGCATAGTCGCCGGCACGCAAGTGAACGATCGCCTCATGGACGTCAGCCGCATCGTGGAGAAGCCCGCAACCGCCGATGCCCCGTCGCGGCTCGGCGTGGCCGGACGCTACATCCTCACGCCCGGAGTGTTCTACGAAGTGGCCAACCAGCCGCGCGGCGTCGGCGGAGAGATCCAGCTCACCGATGGCATCGCGGGCCTGCTGCGCCGCGAGAAAGTCTTCGCCTACCGGTACGAAGGCAAACGCTACGATTGCGGCAGCAAGGAAGGATTCCTGGAGGCGAATGTCGAACTCGCGCTCCATCATCCGCAACTCGGCGAAGGCTTTCGCCGATATCTTAAGAACCTCGAATTCTGAGCAGGCCGGTCAGCGGCGCCGCAGGTAGTGGACGAACTCGTCGTTCACTGCCGCCTGTTCGACCAGTTCGTTGCCGGTCTGACGGGCGAAGGCCTGGAAATCGCGCATCGAACCCGGGTCCGTCGCGAGCACCTTGAGCACCTCGCCGCTGGCCATTTCGGCCAGTGCCTTCTTGGCCTTGAGGATGGGCAGCGGGCAGTTCAGCCCGCGCGTGTCGATTTCCTTCTGCGCTTCCATGGTGGCCCCATCATTGCGCCGGTCGCGGCGGCAAGTCGATGAATTGTGGATCGTAACCGCGCGACTTCAGCCAATCGGCCAAGGCATAGCCGGTACCGGCCGGCCAGCATCGAACCGCATCGGGCGAGAACAAACGGTACTCGACCAGTTCGGGCGACAGACGGATCGACCCGCGTGCCAGCGCGTGGTAGGCGATGATCACCTGGTTCATGCGCTGGAAGTCGTAGACGCCGATCAACTTGAGCGCATCGACCTGGAGCGAGGTTTCCTCGTCGACCTCGCGCGCGATGCCGGCCTCGGGCGTTTCGCCCGCTTCCATGAAGCCCGTGATGAGGCCGAAGAACTTCCCCGACCAGGCCGCATTGCGGGCCAGCAGGAGCTGGCCATCGCGGTCGGCCAGCTCGATCACCGCGGCGAGGACCGGCGTGGGATTGTTCCAATGCGTGAAGCCGCACTGGCCGCAGCGCAGCCGCGCCTTCGGGCCGCCGTCTTCCTCGGCCGTGAGCATGGCCAGCGGCGTGGCGCACTGCGGGCAGAACCTGTAGGGCGCGACCGCCGAACTCATGCCGGGAACACCCCGGTGGACAGGTACCGGTCGCCGCGGTCGCAGACGACGAACACGATCGTCGCGTTCTCGACCTGACGTGCAATCTGGAGCGCCACCCAGCAGGCGCCGGCCGCCGAGATGCCTGCAAACAGGCCTTCTTCGCGGGCGAGCCGTCGCGCCATGTCCTCGGCATCGGCCTGGCTGACCGACACCGTCTCGTCGACCCAGGTCGGATCGTAGATCTTCGGCATGTAGGCCTGCGGCCATTTCCGGATGCCTGGGATGCGGGAGCCTTCGCTTGGCTGCGCGCCGATGACGCGCACGTGCTTGTTCTTTTCCTTCAGGAAGCGCGACACCCCGGTGATCGTTCCGGTGGTGCCCATGGCGCTCACGAAATGCGTGATGCGCCCATGCGTGTCGCGCCAGATCTCCGGCCCGGTGGTCTCGTAGTGAATGCGCGGATTGTCGGCATTGGCAAACTGATCGAGCACACGGCCCTTGCCGTCGCGCTGCATCTGCTCGGCCAGGTCGCGTGCGTATTCCATGCCGCCCGAGCGCGGCGTGAGAATGAGTTCGGCCCCGAACGCCTTCATCGTCTGGGCCCGCTCGATGCTGAGGTCCTCGGGCATGATGAGCAGCATGCGATACCCACGCATCGCAGCGGCCATGGCCAGTGCGATGCCGGTATTGCCGGATGTCGCCTCGATGAGCGTATCGCCGGGCTTGATCTCACCGCGTTCCTCGGCGCGGCGGATCATGCTGATCGCCGGCCTGTCCTTGACCGAACCCGCCGGGTTGTTCCCTTCGAGCTTTCCGAGAACGACGTTGCCGCGCTGATCGTTCTCGACCCCCGGCAGACGAGCCAGGCGCACCAGCGGGGTGTTGCCGATGGCGTCCTCGACGCTCGCGTAGTGGATCTTGCGTGTGGCCATGCCGGCATTGTCGCCGAGGCAGGAATGCCATGCCGCCCGTGCCATAATCGCTCCCCTTCCGCGCATGCCGCGCCCCCCACCCGCCGGAGTGGCGAAATCGGTAGACGCAGCAGACTCAAAATCTGCCGGTGGCAACACCGTGCCGGTTCGATTCCGGCCTCCGGCACCATCTGTGGGTTGAATGCGTCCCGTGTCCGCCACGCTTCATGCCACGCCGCCCCCTGCGCCGCCGTTCCACCCGGTGGTCGCCGGCTGGCTGCTCGCGCGCTTCGGCCGCCCCACCGAAGTCCAGTCCCGTGCCTGGGCGGTCACCTCGCAGCGTCGGCATGCCCTGATCGCCGCCCCCACCGGCTCGGGCAAGACGCTCGCCGCGTTTCTCTCGGCCATCGACGATCTCGTCAAGGAAGGCCTGTCGCGCGGGCTGGCCGATGAAGTGCATGTGCTCTACGTGTCGCCGCTGAAGGCGCTGTCCAACGACATCCGAAAGAACCTGCAGGAGCCGCTCGAGGGCATCCGGGCGGGTCTGGCCGCAGCCGGGCTTCCCGACCCCGGCATCCGCGACGCGGTTCGCACAGGCGACACCCCGGCGGCGGAGCGCGAGCGCATGCGCCGCGCGCCGCCGCACATCCTGGTGACGACGCCTGAATCGCTGTACATCCTGCTCACCTCCGAGTCCGGCCGCGCCATGCTCAAGTCGGTCAGGAGCGTGATCGTCGACGAGCTGCACGCCGTGGCCGGCAGCAAGCGCGGCGCGCACCTCATGCTCACGCTGGAGCGCCTTGCCGCGCTGACCGCCACCGAACCGGTTCGCATCGGCCTCTCGGCCACGGTCAAGCCGCTGGACGAGATGGCGCGCTTCCTCGTGGGCCAGCGGCGCGACGAGGTCGCCATCATCGATGCGGGCCACATTCGCGAGCGCGACCTGGCGCTGGAAGTACCGCGCTCACCGCTCGGCGCCGTGATGGCCAACGAAGTGTGGGGCGAGGTCTACGACCGCCTGGCCGAGCTCGTGCGACAGCACCGCACGACGCTCGTGTTCGTGAACCAGCGCCGCATTGCCGAGCGCACCGCGCGCCACCTGGCCGAGCGGCTCGGCGAAGAACACGTCAGCGCACATCACGGCAGCCTGGCGCGCGAGCACCGGCTGCAGGCCGAACAGCGGCTCAAGGCGGGCGAGCTCAAGGTGCTGGTGGCCACCAGCTCGCTCGAGCTGGGCATCGACATCGGCGACATCGACCTGGTCTGCCAGCTCGGCTCGCCACGCGCGGTCAATGCCTTCCTGCAGCGCGTGGGACGCGCCGGTCATGCGCTGGGCGCCATTCCGAAGGGGCGGCTGTTTCCGCTGTCGCTCGATGATCTCCTCGAGTGCGCCGCACTGCTCGATGCCGTGCGGCGCGGCGAGCTCGACTGCATCCGCGCGCCCGACGAACCGCTGGACGTACTCGCCCAGCAGATCGTCGCCGAGACGGCCTGCCGCGAATGGCCGCTCGATGCGCTGTACGCGCGATTCCGCCAGGCCCGCCCCTATCGGGACCTCGCCCTGCACGCGTTCGAGCAGGTCGTGCAGATGCTGGCCGAAGGCTACAGCACGCGGCGCGGACGCCGCGGCGCCTACCTGCACTACGACTCCGTCAACCGGATGCTGCGCGCCCGCCGCGGCGCGCGGCTGACGGCCGTGACCAACGCGGGCGTGATTCCCGACCAGTTCGACTACGACGTCGTGCTGTTGCCCGAGGGGCACCGCGTGGGCACGCTCAACGAGGATTTCGCCTTCGAGAGCATTCCGGGCGACATCTTTCAGCTCGGCAACATGTCCTATCGCATCGTGAAGGTCGAGACCGGCAAGGTGCTGGTCGAGGACGCGCGCGGCCAACCGCCTTCGATGCCCTTCTGGTTCGGCGAAGGACTGGGCCGAAGCGATGAGCTGAGCCACGCGGTCTCGCGCCTGAGCGAAAGCGCCGATGCCTTGCTTGCCGACGGCATCCAGGCCTGCGAGCGCTGGCTGCGCGACGAGCTGGAATTGGCCGAGCCGGCCGCACGCCAGCTCTCGCACTACCTCGGCGCCTCGCGCGCCGCGCTGGGCGCGCTGCCCAGCGAGCGAAGCATCATCTTCGAGCGTTTCTTCGACGAAGTGGGCGACATGCACCTCGTCATCCACTCCCCGCTGGGGTCGCGCATCAACAAGGCCTGGGGCCTGGCGTTGCGCAAGCGGTTCTGCCGCAAGTTCAATTTCGAGCTGCAGGCCAGCGCCCTGGAGGACAGCATCGTGCTGTCGCTCGGTCCGACGCACAGCTTCGCGCTCGACGAGGTGAAGCACTACCTGCATTCGGCCACCGCGCGCGACGTGCTCGTGCAGGCGCTGCTCGACGCGCCGATGTTCGGAACGCGCTGGCGCTGGAACGCCACCAATGCGCTGGCCGTGCGGCGCATGAGCGGCGGGCGCAAGGTGCCGCCCCAGTTCCAACGCACCGACGCGCAGGACCTCCTCACCGTCGTGTTTCCCGACCAGCTTGCCTGCGCCGAGAACATGGCGGGAGAGCGCGAGCTTCCCGATCATCCCCTTGTCGCGCAGACCCTTGACGACTGCCTGCACGACACGATGGACGTGGACGGATTCATCGCCTTGCTCACCCGCATCGAAAGGGGCGAGGTGAGCGTGAACGCCTGCGATCTGGCGTCGCCCTCGCCCTTGTCCCACGCCATCCTGAACGCGAGGCCGTACGCCTTCCTCGACAACGGCGCGGCCGAGGAGCGCCGGACCAAGGCGGTGAGCACGCAGTCGCTGATGGACATCGAGACGGCCGCGGGCATGGCCCGGCTCGATCCCCGTGTGATCGCGCAGGTGCGCGAGGAAAGCCGGCCCGAGATCGGCAACGCCGACGAGCTGCACGATGCGCTCGTCGTGCACGCCTTTCTCACGGTCGACGAAGCGCAGGCGCCGGAGCTGGCGGATGCCCTTGCGCAGCAGCGACGAGTCACGTGGTTTCACGCGGGCGGTGGAGAAACGCTGCTCGTCGCCGCCGAGCGCCTGCACGAGCTGCGCGCGCTGCTGCCTGACGCGGCTTACGCGCCACAGATCGGCCCCGTGCCCTGCGCCGCCTGCACCGCCGACGAGGCATTGCGCGAGATCCTGCGCGGGCGACTGGAGCTGCTCGGACCGTCCACCGCGCAGCAGCTCGGCGCGCCGATCGGCCTGTCGGACGAGCAGGTGATGCGCGGGCTGCTCGAGCTTCAGGCCGAAGGGGCGATCATGCGCGGTGCCTTCACGGGTTCGGCCGCCGATGAATGGTGCGATCGCCGCCTGCTCGCGCGCATGCACCGCCTGACGCGCGACACGCTGCGCGCGCAGAGCCAGCCGGTCGCGCCGGCGCAATTCATGCGCTTCCTGTTTCGCTGGCATCAGCTCGCCTTGGACGCGAAGCCCGGTGAGGTCGATGAGCGGCGCGAAGGCGATGCAGGGCTCGTGGCGGTGCTGCGACAGCTCGAAGGATATTCGGCCCCGGCGTCGGCCTGGGAAGATGATCTTCTCCCCGCGCGCATTCAGCACTACCTGCCTTCCATGCTCGACAAGCTCTGCGCGTCTGGCCGGGTGGCCTGGTGGCGGCCCGCCGAGGGCGGCGCCGCCGCCGAGCGACGCAGCGGCCCGGTCCGCAGCACGCCGGTCGTGCTGTGCGAACGTGATGCCCTGGTTCATTGGCAGCAGGCCGCCGGCGGCCCCATGACCGGCGAGCCGCCGCTGTCGCCCCGCGCAAGCCGCGTCCTCGACGCATTGCGCACGCATGGCGCAAGCTTCTTCGCCGACCTGCAGCACGATGCCGGCCTGCTCGGCGTCGAGGTCGAGCAGGCGCTGGGCGAGCTGGTGGCGCAGGGGCTCGTCACCTGCGATTCGTTCGCAGGCCTGCGCGCGCTGGTCATGCCAGCCGACCAGCGGCGGCGCCTGCGCCGTCGCCGCGGGAGCTACGACGTGGGCATCGACGACGCCGGGCGATGGTCGCTCACGAGGAGCCCGCGCGCCTTCGTTGCCGCGCCCGGTGCGCTGGCCGAGCCTCATGTGGAGCACATCGCGCGCGTGCTGCTGCGCCGCTGGGGCGTGCTGTTTCGAAAACTGATCGAGCGCGAGGAAGGCTTGCCGCCATGGCGCGACCTGCACTACGTGCTGCGCCGCCTCGAGGCACGCGGCGAAGTGCGCGGCGGTCGCTTCGTGACCGGATTCTCGGGCGAGCAGTTCGCGCTGCCCGAAGCGGCCGCGGCTCTGCGCCGCATCGCCAACACGCCCGGCACCGAGCGGGCGACGATCAGCGCAGTGGACCCGTTGAATCTGGTGGGCATCGTGACGCCGGGCGAGAAAGTGCCTCGATTGCCCGGCAATCGGGTGCTGTTCGAGGGCGGTGTGCCGATTGCCGTTCAGACCGGCGCGCAAGTGCAGTACCTGCGCGAGCTCGATGCGGCGGCCCAATGGGAGGCGAGAAACCTGTTGATCCGCAGGCAGCACGTCGGAAACTATCACGAGCCGCCGGCGCGGGCGCATTGAGCACGCTGGGCCGGCCCGACGCGTGAATTGCGCACCGATTCTCTGCACAACGGCATTCGTCCGCTACGATCACGCGCATGCCTCCGATTCCGCCGATCACCCAGGCGTTGCTGATCGCCAACGTCGTCATCTACTTCCTCGACGCGCTCTCGGGCCGCATGCTGACCACCTGGTTCGCGTTGTGGCCGCTGGGCTCGAACTTCCTGCCGTTTCAGGTCGTCACCTATGCGTTCCTGCACGGCAGCTTCGGCCACCTGTTCTTCAACATGATTGGCTTGTGGACGTTCGGCGGGGAGCTCGAACGCATCTGGGGACCGCGCCGGTACCTGCAGTTCTACGCGGCAGGCATCCTGAGCGCCGCATTCGCGCAGCTGATCGTGACATGGCTGCTGGCGTCGCCCTGGCCGACCATCGGCGCATCCGGTGCGCTGTTCGCGCTTCTGCTGGCCTTCGGCATGCTCTTTCCGCATCGCACGGTGATGCTGTTGATCCCCCCGATCCCGCTGAAGGCGAAGACGCTGGTGATCGGCTACGGGGCGCTCGAACTGCTGCTCGGCGTGACAGGCACCCAGGAGGGCGTGGCTCACTTCGCGCACCTGGGCGGCATGGTCGGCGGCTGGCTGATGATCCGCTACTGGCGCGGCCAACCGCCTTTCGGCGGAAGGCGCCGCCGATAGGCCGGCACTTCGCCGCGAAGCTTCAAAGGCCGTCGCGTACCGTGGGATAGCGCAGTTTCAGCTTCAATTCCCGCTTGAGCCGGTCGTTTCGAAGCTGGCGTGACTCGCTCATGAAGCTCAGCGTGGCCGGCGACAGCCGCGTGAGCGCTTCCTCGCGGGACAGGCGAGGCGGCCGAGGCAGGCCACACAGATCGGCGGCCAGATCGAAATAGTCCCCCATCTTGAGCCGCGTGTCGTCGCTCGCATGGATCACTCGCTGAGGTCGACCCCGCACAAGGGCCGCGACGCAGGCGCGCGCGAGATCGTCGGCGTGGATGTGATTCGTGTACACGTCATCGGCCGCTTCGAGCACCGGCGTGCCGCGGGCGAGCCGCTCGCGCGGATGGCCGCCCTGGCGATCCCGCGCATAGATGCCGGGCACGCGCAGGATCGTCACCGCAGCCGCGCTCGTGCGCCCGAACCAGCGCAGGCGCGCTTCTGCATCGGTGCGCCTGCGCGCGCGGTCGGTGACAGGCCGCACGGACCGCGTTTCATCGAAGGCAGCACCGCAACCGTCGCCGTACACGCCGGTCGTGCTCGCATAGACCAGCCGACGCAACATGCTGCGCTGCGCGAGGGCTCGCAGCAGGTTGAGTGTGCGCGGGTCGGTCGTCCCGATGGCGGGGGGCGGCGCCAGGTGCAGGACATGGTCGGCGAGCCCGGCAAGCCGCAGCAGGGACGCGCGGTCGTCAAGGTCGCCGACGAGCGGGACCGCGCCGTGGGCACGGATCAACGCCGCGCGCTCGGGCTGGCTGGTGAGCGCCAGCACCCGCCATCTCGGCACGACCAGCTTGAGCACGCGCAGGCCGATGTCGCCGCAGCCCACGATCAGCAGGCGCGGAAGCCGAAAGCGATGCGGCGGGACGGTCATGTGAAGCGGGGCAAAATGGCAAGTCAGTTTACGAGAGCCTTTGAACCATGAGCTTCACCGTGACGGTCCAGCCGAGCGGCCGCACTTTTCTCGTCGAGCGCGACGAGCCGATCCTTCAGGCCGCCATCCGCCAGGGCATCGGGCTGCCCTACGGCTGCAAGGACGGTGCCTGCGGCTCCTGCAAGAGCCGCCTGCTCGAAGGCCGCGTCATTCACGGCGCGCACCAGCACAAGGCGTTGAGCGTCGAGGAAGAAGATGCCGGGCTCGTGCTGACCTGCTGCGCGGCAGCGCAGACCGATGTCACGATCGAGGCGCGCACCGTGCCCGGCGCCGGCGAGTTTCCGGTGCGCAAGATGCCCAGCCGGGTGATGAGCATCGAGCGACCCGCAGCGGATGTCGCGATCGTGAAGATGCAGCTTCCCGCGAACGACCCCCTGCGCTTTCACGCGGGCCAGTACGTGGAGTTCATCCTGCGCGATGGGGCACGCCGCAGCTATTCGATGGCCAATGCGCCGCACACCATGGGCGACAAGCCGTGGATCGAGCTGCACATCCGCCGCATGCCCGGAGGCAAGTTCACCGATCACGTCTTCACCGCGATGAAAGAGAAGGACATCCTTCGCATGGAGGGCCCCTTCGGCAGCTTCTTTCTTCGCGAGGACAGCGACAAACCCATGGTGCTGCTGGCGTCGGGCACGGGTTTCGCGCCGATCAAGGCGATCATCGAGGAGATGCAGTTCAAGTCGATCGCCCGGCCCGCCGTGCTTTACTGGGGCTGCCGCACCAAGGCCGATCTCTACCTCGACGAATGGGCCAGGCAGGCCGTCCAGGAGATGCCCAGCCTGAGCTACGTGCCGGTGCTCTCTGAGGCCAGCCCGGACGATGCATGGACGGGCCGGACAGGCTTCGTTCACGAGGCCGTGATGCAGGACCTGCCCGACCTGTCGGGCCATCAGGTCTACGCCTGCGGCGCGCCGATCATGGTGGATTCGGCGCAGCGCGATTTCGTCGAGCGCTGCGGACTTCCGGCCGACGAGTTCATCGCTGACGCGTTCACTTCGGAGGCCGACAAGCACGGCGATTGAGCAGCGCCGCTATTCGCCGAGATAGGCTGCCCTGACCTTCGGATCGCTGAGCAGCGCCTTGGCGTCGCCGCTCATCGTGATCTCGCCAGAATCCATCACGTAGCCGCGAGTCGCCAGTTGCAGGGCCCGGCTCGCGTTCTGCTCGACCAGCAGCACGGTCGTGCCGCGCGAGTGGATGTCGTTGACCACCTCGAAGATCTTGTCGACCATGATCGGCGACAGGCCCATCGAAGGCTCGTCCATCAGCAGCACCTTGGGCCGCGCCATCAACGCGCGGCCCATGGCGAGCATCTGCTGCTCGCCGCCGGACATGGTGCCGGCGAGTTGCTTGCGACGTTCCTTCAGGCGCGGAAAGATCGCGAAGACCTTCTCGATGTCGTCGTCGATCTCCTTGTCGCGACGCACGAAGGCGCCCATCTGCAGGTTCTCGGTGATCGACATGCGCGTGAAGGTGCCGCGGCCTTCGGGCACCATCACCAGCCCCTGCTTGACGAGGTCCCATGCACCCTGGCCTCGAATCGTCTTGCCGAGGAATTCGATCGTGCCGGCGGCCACCGGCTGCAGCCCGGTGATTGCCTTCAGCGTGGTCGTCTTGCCGGCGCCGTTGGCGCCGATGAGGCTGACCAGCTCGCCTTCGTTCACCTCGAACGAGACGCCCTTGACCGCCTGGATGCCACCGTATGCCACCTTCAGCCCGCTGACCTTGAGCAATGTATTCGCCATGTGTGTCTCCGGTGCCGCGGTCAATGCGCCTTGTGGCCGGCGCCGAGGTAGGCCTCGATCACCTTCTCGTCGCGCTGCACGTCGTAGGGCGTGCCTTCGGCGATCTGCTTGCCGTAGTCGAGCACGGTGACACGGTCGCACAGGCCCATCACCAGCTTCACGTCGTGCTCGATGAGCAGGATCGTGCGGCCGTCGTTGCGGATGCGATCGATCAGTTCGCGCAGCACGACCTTCTCGGTGGCGTTCATGCCCGCGGCCGGTTCGTCCAGCGCGATGAGCTTGGGCTCGGTGGCCAGCGCTCGCGCGATCTCGAGGCGGCGCTGGTCGCCGTAGCTCAGCGTTCGCGCCTTGAATTGGGCGTATTTGCCGATGCCCACGTAGTCGAGCAGCTCCTGTGCGCGCTCCGCGATCTGTGCTTCCTCTCGCTTGAAACTGCCGGTACGGAACACCGCGCCGACGAGCCCGGAGTGGGTTCGCACGTGGCGGCCGACCATCACGTTCTCGAGCGCGGTCATCTCCGCGAACAGCCGGATGTTCTGAAACGTGCGCGCGATGCCCGCCTTGGCTACCTCGTGCACGGCATTGGGCTTGTAGGCCTTGCCGCCGAGTTCGAAGGTGCCGGAATCAGGTGAATACAGCCCGGTGAGCACGTTGAAGAAGGTGGTCTTGCCCGCGCCGTTGGGGCCGATCAGCCCGTACACCTGGCCTTTCTCGATCGTGATCCCGACATCGGAGAGCGCCTGCAGGCCGCCAAAGCGCTTGGAGACCGACGCGACCTTGAGAACGGTGTCCGTCATGTCGTGCTCCTCACTGCCCGCGCCTGGCGACGCAGGCGCCGCCTTGCCATGCTCGGGCGAAGGCCACAGGCCGCGGGGCCGCGCGAGCATCACGCCGATCATCGCGGTGGCGACGAGCAGTTGCCGCAGGATGGCCGCGTCGAGCCGGCCGCCGGTCATTTCCTGCAGCGGGCTGGCCACGTAGCGCAGCACCTCGGGCAGCGAGGCCAGCAGCAACGCGCCGAGGATGACGCCGGGAATGTGGCCGATGCCGCCGAGCACCACCATCGCGACGATCATGATGGACTCTTGCAGGCTGTAGGACTCGGGCGAGATGAAACCCTGGAACGACGCGAACATCACGCCCGAGACGCCGCCGAAGGTGGCACCCATGGCGAAAGCCAGCAGCTTCAGGTTGCGGGTGTTGATGCCCATGGCCTTGGCCGCGATCTCGTCTTCACGGATCGCCATCCAGGCCCGCCCGATGCGGCTTCGCTCCAGCCGATAGCACAGCATGACGCTGAAGCACACCAGCGCGAGGAACAGGTAGTAGTAGTTGTTGACGGTAGGGAAGGTGATCCCGAACAGCTCGTGCGTCTTCCCGAGGTCGAGCCCGAAGATGTTGATCGCATCGATTTGCGAGATGCCGCGCGGACCGTTGGTGATGTTCACCGGCGCGTCGAGGTTGTTGACGAACACGCGGATGATCTCGCCAAAGCCGAGCGTGACGATGGCGAGGTAGTCGCCGCGCAGCTTGAGCGTGGGCGCGCCCAGCAATGCGCCGAACAAACCGGCCAGCGCCGCACCCAGGGGAATGACAACCCAAAACGGCATGTGCACGCCGTCGGGAAAATGCGCCTGGAACCACTCGAAGTTCTCGCTCAGCTGCGGCGAGGCGAGCAAGGCGAACATGTACGACCCCACGGCATAGAACGCGACGTAGCCCAGGTCGAGCAGGCCTGCATAGCCCACCACGATGTTCAGGCCGAGCGCCAGCAGCACGTACAGCAGGGCGATGTCGATGATGCGCACCCAGGCGTTGCCGAAGTGCTGCGCGAACACCGGGATGACCAGCAGCACGACGGCTGCGATGGCGAAGACGACGATCTTGTTGGATTTCATCGAGGTCTCCTGCTCAGGCGCGATCGGCCACGCGTTCGCCGAGCAGGCCCTTGGGCCGCAGCGTGAGCATGAGGATCAGCACGATGAAGGCGAAGATGTCCTGGTAGTTGCTTCCCAGCACGCCGCCCGTGAGGTCGCCGATGTAGCCCGCGCCGAATGACTCGATGAGACCCAGCAGCACGCCGCCCACCATGGCCCCGGCAAGGTTGCCGATGCCGCCGAACACGGCCGCGGTGAAGGCCTTGAGGCCCGGCAGGAAACCCATGGTGTGCTGCACCGAGCCGTAGTTGGCCGCATACATCACCCCGGCCAGCGCGGCCAATGCGGCGCCGATGACGAAGGTGGCCGATATCACCATGTCGGGCTTGACGCCCATCAGGCCGGCCACCCGGGGATTCTCGGCCGTCGCGCGCATCGCGCGTCCCAGGCGCGTCTTGTTGACCAGGAACATCAGCCCCGCCAGCGTCACCGCGGTGAGCACCAGGATCATGATCTGCACAGTGTTGATGACCGCGCCGCCGATGAAGAACGGCTTGGTGGGCAAGAGGATGGGATAGGCCTTGTAGTTGGGCTTCCAGATGATCATCGCCAGTGTCTGCAGCAACAGGCTCATGCCCATGGCGGTGATCAGCGGAGCCAGCCGGGGCGCATTGCGAAGCGGCCGGTAGGCGATCTTCTCGACGACGAAGTTCAGCGCAGAGCAGACGATGATGGCCGCGATCAGGGAGATGAACAGCAGCAGCCATCCCGGCATCGTGCCTTGCAGCGCCGTCACGACAGTCCAACTCGTGAGCGCGCCGACCATCAGGATCTCGCCGTGCGCGAAGTTGATGAGATTGATGATGCCGTAGACCATCGTGTAGCCCAGGGCGACCAGCGCATACACGCTGCCCAGCACCAGGCCGTTGATGATCTGCTGGAGGAAGATATCCATGCTTGGCAGTCTCCTCGGTTGTCGATCGCAGCACCGGCCGCCCCGGGCGGATCCAGGCACCTTGCATGGGCGTGCGAACGCCCCTCTCATCAAGCGATCGCTGCATTAGCAAAAAGCCCGCCGCATCGGTTGCTGGGCGGGCCTGAAACTTCATGCAAACGTCATCAAGCGGGCGGAATTCTAGGGGCAGCATGCCCGCGAAGACATGCGGAGTTTTCTCTATCGCGCCTGTAGAACTCACCAAACAACGCAGTGATCAGTCCTTTTTCTTCGCCAGCTCGTTCAGCCGACGCAATTCGCTGAGCCGTTCGGCGATGCGGATCTCCAGTCCGCGCGCCACCGGTTCATAGAAGACGGGGGCTTGCACATCGTCGGGCCAATAACGTTCACCCGCCGCGAAACCTCCCTCCTCGTCGTGCGCATAGCGATAGCCCTGTCCGTAGGCGAGGTCCTTCATGAGCCGAGTGGGCGCATTGCGCAGGCGAAGGGGCACCGCACGGGTGCCATCCTGCGCGATGAACGCGCGTGCGGCATTGAAGGCTGCGTAGACCGCGTTCGACTTCGGCGCCACCGCGAGGTAGACCACGGCCTGCGCCAGAGCGAGTTCCCCTTCGGGCGAGCCCAGGCGTTCGTAAGTCTCGGCGGCATCGAGCGCCAGGCGCAGCGCGCGCGGATCGGCCAGTCCGATGTCCTCGCTGGCCATGCGCAACAGCCGGCGCGCGGCATAGCGCGGATCGACGCCGCCGTCGAGCATTCGCATGAACCAGTACAGCGCGGCGTCGGGGTCGGAGCCGCGCACGGCCTTGTGCAAGGCGGAGATCGTGTCGTAGAACTGCTCGCCGCCCTTGTCGTAGCGGCGCAGTTGCTCGCCCAGGGATTTCTCGAGCAAGGGCTCGTCGATGCGCGCCACGTCGCCGGCCATCTCGACGAGATTCTCATAGGCGTTGAGCAGCCGGCGCGCATCGCCGTCGGCATAGGCAATGAGCCGTGCCCTGGCCGCATCGTCGAGCGGCGGCGCGGCAAGCAAGGGCCCGGCCCGATCGAGCACCTGCGCGAGTTCCTCGTCGCCGAGCGACTTGAGCACATGCACCGTGGCGCGCGAGAGCAGCGCGGAGTTCACTTCGAAGCTCGGGTTCTCGGTGGTCGCGCCGATGAACGTGAACAGCCCGGACTCCACATGCGGCAGGAAGGCGTCCTGCTGGCTCTTGTTGAAGCGGTGGACCTCGTCGACGAACACGACGGTACGCCGGCCCTGCGCCTGCGCCGCCATGGCGCGTTCGACCGCCTCCCGGATGTCCTTGACGCCGCCCAGGACCGCGGAGATCGCGATGAACTGGGCATCGAAAGCGTCGGCCATCAGGCGCGCAAGGGTGGTCTTGCCCACGCCCGGAGGGCCCCACAGGATCATCGAATGCAGGCGTCCCGAATCGAAGGCCGTGCGCAGCGGCTTGCCCACGCCGAGCAGGTGCTGCTGCCCGATCACTTCGTCGATCGTGCGCGGGCGCAGCCGCTCGGCCAGCGGCGGCTCCGGTGCATCGCCCAACGGCAGCGGAAGAGTGCCCATCGACGCATTGTCGCCGCCCTTGGGCGGCCCAGATGCGGCCGCCCGCGCGAACGCGGCGACGCGTTCGGGCTACTGCTCGATCACGTCCGCGCCGGGCGGCACGGTGAAGTGAAAGCGTTCGGCCGGCTCGGGCACGTTCGCGGCCAGCTGCGAGAAGCGCAGCAACGACTGCTGCCCGAAGCTGTCGTCGATCTCGACCGCGGCCAGCTCACGGTTGCGAAAGCCGATGCGGATTGACTGGAACGGACCGTCCTTGACCTTGGGGGTCGCGAGCACCCAGTCGATGCCGTCGCGCGAAGGCTGCGCCGACAGTGTGAAGTCGCGGTCCAGCGAGCCGCCGGCCAGCAAGGCCGCCGGCGTGGCGCCGAGCGCCTGGGAAAAGCCGCGCACGGTGACCTGGTCGAGGTCGACGTCGTAGAGCCACACCTTCTGGCCGTCCGAGACGATCAACTGCTCGAACGGCTTGTCGTAGGCGAAGCGGAATCGGTTCGGCCGCGCGAAATCGAAGGTGCCGCTGGAGCTTTTCTTCTTCTTTCCGTCCGGCGAGGTCACGGTCTGCGTGAACGTGGCGTGTCCGGTCTTGACGTTGTCGACGAACGCCTTCAGCGCATCGACCGCATCGGCGCGGGCCGCGGCAGATGCCGCAAGCCACAGCGCGACGGCCAGGCAGTTTCTTCATTCGGAGCGGGCCGGGAACGATGATGTCCCGATTGCCGTTGGTCGACATGGCAGATACGAGCCCCGATTTCTCCATTTGTTCCAGCAGGCGTGCGGCTCGGTTGTAGCCGATCCGCAGGTGTCGCTGTACCAGCGAGATGGACGCCCGCCGGTGCTGCAGGACGATCGCCACGGCCTGGTCGTACATCGGATCGTTCTCGCCATTGCCGCCTCCGGGCAGGTCGGCGGTGAGGATGTCGCCGCCCTCGCCGTCGAGCATGCCGCCTTCGAGGATGCCCTCGATGTAGTTCGGCTCGCCCTGCGTCTTCAGGTAGCTCACGACGCGATGCACTTCCTCGTCGCTGACGAATGCGCCATGCACGCGCACCGGCAGGCCGCCGCCGGGCGTGAGGTAGAGCATGTCGCCCTGGCCGAGCAGGCTTCGGCGCCCATCTGGTCGAGGATGGTGCGACTGTCGATCTTGCTCGACACCTGGAACGACAGACGCGTCGGGATGTTCGCCTTGATGAGGCCGGTGATGACGTCCACGCTCGGCCGCTGCGTGGCGAGGATGAGGTGGATGCCGGCCGCGCGCGCCTTCTGCGCGAGCCGCGCGATCAGCTCCTCGATCTTCTTGCCCACGACCATCATGAGATCGGCGAGCTCGTCGATCACGACCACGACGAAGGGCAGCCGCTCCAGCGGCTCGGGCTGCTCGGGCGTGAGGCTGAACGGATTGGGGATCGGGTGGCTCTTGTCGGTGGCCTCGGCGATCTTCTTGTTGTAGCCCGACAGGTTGCGCACGCCAAGCTTGCTCATCAGCTTGTAGCGCCGCTCCATCTCGCCCACGCACCAGTTGAGCGCATTGGCCGCCTGCTTCATGTCGGTGACCACCGGCGCCAGCAGGTGCGGAATGCCCTCGTAGACGCTCATCTCGAGCATCTTCGGGTCGATCAGGATCAACCGGACGTCGCGGGCCTCGGCCTTGTACAGCAGCGACAGGATCATCGCGTTGATGCCGACCGACTTGCCCGATCCCGTCGTGCCCGCGACCAGGCAGTGCGGCATCTTGCCGAGGTCCGCCACCACCGGCGCACCGACGATGTCCTTGCCCAGGCCCATGGTGAGCTGGGAGGCGGCGTCGTTGTAGATCTGCGAGCCGAGGATCTCGGACAACCGGATCATCTGCCGCTTGGCGTTGGGCAGCTCCAGCGCCATCGTCGTCCGGCCCGGGATGGTCTCGACGACGCGAATGCTGATCAGGCTCAGCGAGCGCGCCAGGTCCTTCGCGAGGTTCACGATCTGCGCGCCCTTCACGCCGGTGGCGGGCTCGATCTCGTAGCGTGTGATCACAGGGCCCGGCGACGCTGCCACGACGCGCACCTCGACGCCGAAGTCCTTGAGCTTCTTCTCGATCAGTCGAGATGTCATCTCGAGCGTTTCGGGTGTGACGCTTTCCATGCGACCGGGCGCCGCATCCAAAAGATCGACCTGCGGGAGCTTGGTGTCGGCCAGCTCGGAGAACAGCGGCTTCTGGCGTTCCTTGACCACGCGCTCGCTCTTGGGCACCTCGATCACGGGCGGCTCGATCACGATGGGCGCGTGGACCTCGTGCAGCTGATGCTCCACCTCGACGACCTGCTCGCGCTCGCGCAGCGCCTGCACGCCCAGGCGGATGTCCTCGGCACGCTCGATGCGCTCGACGCGCCGGTCCTTGAGCGACTCGATCCACGTGCCGATCCGCTCGGCCACGCGCAGCCACGAGAAGCGAAATGCCATGGCAAGCCCGGCCACCAGCGCAGCGATCCAGAGAACGCCCGAGCCGGCGAAGCCGAGCATGCGCATGCTGAGCGGCCCGAGGAAGTATCCGAGCACCCCGCCCGCCTGACCGCCGGGCAGGATGCCTTCCCATTGGTACATGCGCGTCCATTCGAGCGAGGCACTGGCGCACACGAGCAGCACGACGCCGGCCCAGAACAGCCACCGTGGCTTGTGGGCGCCTTCGGCTTCGGCCCCGGAGGAAGCTCCCCGCAGCGCCCTGGCCAACCCGCCGAGCCAGACCCGGGCCGACACGGCCATCAGCCACCACACCGAGTAGCCGAACAGGAAGTACGCGAGGTCGGAGAAATACGCGCCGAGAACGCCCGCCTGGTTGCGCGGCGAGAGCAGACTTCCAGAAGTCGAGAAGGCAGCATCCGCCCGGTCATGGGTCACCAGCGCGAGCAGCGCCAGCAGCCACACGACGGCGCCGGCGAACAGGACGAGCTGATCCTTCCAGTGCGGATGATGAGATGGCGCGGCCGGGGTGGCCGCGGCGGTGCGCTTCGAGCGCGCGCCGCCGGGCGCCGGGGTCGACCCGGCCGAAGAGGCCGACGAGGCAGCGCCGTCGGAGCGAAGTGAACCGAGCGGAAACGTCATTCGGCGATTGTGGCCGAAGCCGGGGCCGCTGCCGTCTCGCCCGGTAACGGGCGGCGTGCCAAAGCCGCGCTGTCTGTGCCGGAAGCCTCGCTGCGCCGGCCGTGCCGCCGCACAGGGCGACGGACCCGCCTCAGGTGAGGCGCTCCTTGATGATCACCGAGCCGTTCTCCTGCGTCTCGACGATGCCTCGCTCTTCGAGGTCCTTCATGACGCGGCTGACCATTTCCCGCGAGGCGCCCACGACCTTCGCCAGGTCCTGGCGGGAGACCTTGTTGCGGATGACCTTGACGTCGCCGGTGTCCTCGGCCATGTCCAGCAGGGTGCGGGCGACGCGGCCGTAGACGTCGAGCAGGGCCAGCGATTCGATCTGTCGGTCGGCGTTGCGCAGACGCTGCACCAGTCCGCGCAGGATCGCATAGGACAAGCTGGAATTCTCGGGCAGGCAGCGCGCGAATTCCGCACGTCCGAGGATGAGCATGTCGGTCTGGACCTCGGCGCGCACGGTCGCCGAGTGAGGTTCGTTGTCGATCAGACTCATCTCGCCGACATAGTCGCCCGGCTGGAGCACGGCGAGAATCACCTCGCGGCCCCGCGAGTCGGCGGTGAGGACGCGCGCGCGGCCGGTCAGCAGGATGAAGAGAGCATTCGACTTGCGCCCATGCTCCACGATGATCTCGCCACGACGGTAGCGACGTTTCACCACGGCGTCGGCAATGCCCTGGGCCTGGTCGTTGGTGAGCATGGAGAACAAGGGCACACGCCGGATCAGGTCGAGATTCGAAAGCATTGCCATACGTGGAGCTCCGAGCAAGTTTGTTGTCGGCGCCGACTCGCGGTCGACACCATTGCGGACACGCAAACGTCGAGAAGTTCACGTTTCCTACAATTTCGCTATTGTCACCATTGCGGCGCTTGATGCCAGCGCGAGAGAACCCCATGTCAGACTCGCGCGTCGAAATCAAGCCGCACATCCTGCATTCATCTTCCCATGAGCACCTCAACCCAGCATGCCAAGGTCCTGATCCTCGGCTCCGGTCCGGCCGGCTACACGGCCGCCATCTACGCCGCACGGGCGAACCTGCAGCCCATGCTCGTCACGGGCATCGCACAGGGCGGCCAGCTCATGACGACCACGGATGTCGACAACTGGCCGGCCGACGTCGACGGCGTGATGGGCCCGGACCTGATGGAACGGTTCCTGAAGCATGCCGAGCGCTTCAGCACGAAGATCGTGTTCGACCACATCAACCGCGTCGACTTCTCGCGCCGGCCGTTCACCCTGACCGGCGACAGCGGCACCTACACCTGCGATGCGCTGATCATTGCGACGGGCGCCAGCGCGAAGTACATCGGCCTGCCCTCTGAAGACGCATTCATGGGCCGCGGGGTGAGCGGTTGCGCGACCTGCGACGGCTTCTTCTACCGCGACCAGGACGTGTGCGTGGTGGGCGGCGGCAACACGGCCGTCGAAGAGGCCCTGTACCTGTCGAACATCGCCAGCAAGGTCCATCTGATCCACCGGCGCGACAAGTTCCGCGCCGAACCCATTCTCGTCGACAAGCTCACCGAGAAGGTCTCGACGGGCAAGATGCATCTGCACCTGTGGCACACGCTCGACGAAGTGCTCGGCGACACGTCGGGGGTGACGGGCGTGCGAATTCGCGACACCCGCAGCGGCGGCACGACCGAGTTGTCGCTCAAGGGCTGCTTCATCGCCATCGGCCACCAGCCCAACACCGACATCTTCAAGGATCAACTCGAGATGAAGGATGGCTACATCGTCACCAAGAGCGGCTTGGACGGCTTCGCGACCATGACCAGCGTCCCGGGCGTTTTCGCTGCGGGCGACGTGCAGGACCATGTCTACCGCCAGGCCATCACCAGCGCCGGCACCGGCTGCATGGCGGCCCTCGATGCACAGCGCTTCCTGGAGCAATGACGACGCGGCGCGCCGTGGCGCATGATCGCCACGCCAGATTCCAGCGCGGCGGAATCTGGCTATAATCGCCGTCTTTGCCGGATGGGCGCGCTTTGCCGTTCTCAAGCGATGAACGACTCGATCGCCGCCCCGTTCCCCGGCCCCTGAAACGAGATAAGAACGGAGAAGCGTCATGGCACGCGTCTGTCAAGTCACGGGCAAGCGCCCGATGGTGGGGAACAACGTCTCCCACGCCAACAACAAAACGAAGCGTCGCTTTCTGCCGAACCTGCAGTACCGCCGCTTCTGGCTCGAGACCGAAAACCGCTGGGTTCGCCTTCGTGTCTCCAACGCCGCGCTGCGACTGATCGACAAGGTCGGCATCGACAAGGTGGTCGCCGACCTGCGCGCCAAGGGCGAACTCTGACACCCCGCTAGGAGAGCATCATGGCAAAAGGTGGACGCGAAAAGATCAAGCTGGAATCCAGCGCCGGCACCGGTCACTTCTACACGACCGACAAGAACAAGAAAACCACGCCTGAAAAGATCGAGATCATGAAGTTCGATCCCAAGGCGCGCAAGCACGTCATGTACAAGGAAACCAAGCTGCGTTAAGCAGCCGGCTCCGCGGCCGCGATCTGTAGCAGTCTGAGTCAGGCCAAAGAGTCAGGCCAGGGCGTCAGATCTGGCGGCCATAACAACAAAGCCCGCCCGGCAATTGCCCGGCGGGCTTTGTTTCGTCTTCGACACCACAGTGGCGCGCCGAACGACCCGCCCCGACGCAATGCTTAGGCGTGCGCCGCGCGCAGCTTGAGCGCGAATTCCTCAAGAGCGGCAATGCCGCTTTCCTCGGCCTTCTTGCACCATGCCTGAAGGTCGGACACCAGCTGCTCGGCAGACACATTGGTTCGCGTCCAGAGCTGGCGCAATTCTTCGCGCATCGCCACGAGCTTGGCCAGTGCGGCGTTCTGGGCACAGGCGCTGGCCACGCGATGCTTCACCTCATTGGGAATTCTGTCTTCGTCGCGATGCAGCCACCGCTTGGCCAGGCGCATGTCCGTCCATTTCGCGGTGTTCTGGGCGCCTTCGGCCTTGAGGCGCGCCAGCTCCGTGCGGCAGGCGACTCGAAGCTGCTTGGCGTACTTGGCCATGACCTCGTAGCGGTTGGCGATGATGGCCTCCAGCGTCTTCGAGTCGGCCACCGGCTTGACCGTGCCGAGCTTCAGCAACGGCGGTGTCTTGCGCACCTTCGCCAAGCCGAGTGCCTGCAGGCCGCGGATGTAGAGCCAGCCGATGTCGAACTCGTGCGGCTTGACCGACAGCTTGGCCGACGTTGGATAGGTGTGGTGGTTGTTATGCAGTTCCTCGCCGCCGATCAGGATGCCCCAGGGCGAGATGTTGGTCGACGCGTCAGGCGCCTCGAAGTTGCGATAGCCCCACCAGTGGCCCAGGCCATTGATCAGGCCGGCCGCGGTGATGGGAATCCAGAGCATCTGGACCGCCCACACGGACAGGCCGATGGCGCCGAACAGCATGAGATTGACGATCAGCGTGAGGCCGACGCCTTGCCATGTGTACCGGCTGTAGAGATGGCGCTCGATCCAGTCGTCGGGCGTGCCGTGGCCGAACTTGGAAAGCGTCTGCTGGTTCTTGGCTTCGGTGCGATAGAGCTCGCTGCCCTGGAGCAGAACCGTCTTGATGCCGCGCGTCTGCGGGCTGTGGGGATCATCCTCGGTTTCGCACTTGGCATGGTGCTTGCGATGGATGGCGACCCATTCCTTGGTCACCATGCCGGTGGTCAGCCACAGCCACAGACGAAAGAAATGAGAGGGCACTGCGCCGAGATCCAGTGCCCTGTGGGCCTGGGCGCGGTGCAGGAAGATCGTGACCGAGGCGATCGTGATGTGTGTGGTGACCAGCGTATAGAGCGCCACTTCCCACCAGCTCGCACCCACCAGGCCGTTTGCCAGCCATCCAATCAGACCATCCCAGACCGTTGTCAAAACATTCATTCAGTTGCCTTCAACCCGTCACATCGACGGGCGCCAGATTGTAAGTGAGAGGCTTCCGAATAACCCTTCAATTCGGTGGCGGCAACCCATTTCGGTGCGCCGGATCTGACATGGATCACGAAATCGTCATTGCCGTTCCCAGGCAGCGGCGAAGAAACCGTCGGTTTGATGGATATGGGGCCACAAGCGCAGGAATCCATCCCGCACGAGCGTCGCAGCGTCGGCGACGTGCGCCCGATCGAGCACCTCATCGGCCGGCAGCGGCTTGAAATCGCGCCCATGCGCTTCGATGAACGATCGCGCCACGGCCTCGTTCTCGTCCTCGAGCAGGCTGCAGGTGGCGTAGACGAGGCGGCCGCCGGGTTTCACGAGCCTGGCCGCGCTGGCAAGGATGGCCGCCTGCTTGTGCTTCAGTTCCTGGATCGCTTCGGGCGACTGGCGCCATTTCATGTCGGGATTTCGCCGCAAGGTGCCCAGTCCTGAACATGGAGCGTCGACGAGAACGCGGTCGATCTTGCCGGCAAGGCGCTTGATGCGCTCGTCGCGTTCATGGGCAATCTGCACCGGGTAGACATTCGACAGGCCACTGCGCGCCAGCCGCGGCTTGAGCGCGGCCAGGCGATGCCCGGAGGTATCGAACGCATACAGCCGGCCGGTGTTGCGCATCGACGCCCCCAGCGCCAGGGTCTTGCCGCCGGCACCGGCGCAGAAATCGGCGACCATTTCACCCCGTTTGGCGTCGGTCATGAGCGCCAGCAACTGGCTCCCCTCGTCCTGCACCTCGATGTCGCCTTCCATGAAGGCCGGCAACCGGTTGAGCGCCGGCTTGCCCTGCACGCGCAGCCCCCAGGGCGAATATGGCGTCGGTTGGGCGTCGATGCCCGCGGCCTCCAATGCGGCGCGGGCCTCGTCGCGCCTTGCCTTCAGCATGTTGACCCTCAGGTCGAGTGGCGCAGGGCTGTTGAGGCTGCGCACGAGCGGCCAGAACGCCTCGCCGAGCGAGCTTTGCAGCGGCTCGGCCAGCCAGCCGGGCAGGTTGTGACGCAGTTTCTCGGGCAAGCTCTCCCGATCGACGGCCTGCATCGACTGCAGCCACTGCTGCTCGTGCTCGCTGAGGGCCGCACGCAGGAAACCGTCGTTGCCTTGCCAGCCGAGGATCGCCAGGCGACGCTCGAGTTCGCCCCGCCCGCTCTGTGCCAGGTGCTGCAGCACGCTGCGATGACGCAACACGTGGTAGACCGTCTCGGCCAGAGTGTGTCTCTCGCGCGGGCCCAGTTCACGGTGCTGCCGGAAGAACGACGAGACGATGCTGTCGGCAGGCGTGTCGAAGCGAAGGACCCGGTGCAGGAGTTCCGTGGCGTGTTCGAGCAAGGCATTGGGGTGCATCGGCGGATTATCCCGGCGCGCCGGCACGGTCGGTCTCGCGACTGGCGGAGCTCAACTCACCAGCTGGGACTCGCCGCCTGCATGGGTCACGATGTCGCCCTCGATGCGCAGCGCGCCTTCCACCACCCACCGCACGGCGCGGGGATAGATGAGATGCTCGCGCGAGAGCACGCGCGCCGACAACGTCGCCTCGGTGTCGCCTGGAAGGACCGGCACGACAGCCTGGATGATGATCGGGCCATGGTCGAGTTCGCCCGTCACGAAGTGCACCGTGGCGCCCGCGGCCTTGCAGCCTGCCTCGATGGCCCGCCGATGCGTGTGCAGCCCGGTGAACGCGGGCAGCAAGGACGGGTGCACGTTGAGAATGCGCCCCTCGAAGCGACCAATGAATGCAGGACCGAGGATGCGCATGAAGCCCGCCAGCACGATCACGTCGGGCTCGAATTCGGCCACGGTCTCCGCCAGGGCGGCATCGAAGGCGCCGCGCTCGGAAAACCGGGTGTGGTCGACGACGGCGGTCGCGATGCCGCGGCTTTCCGCAAAGGCGAGGCCGGCTGCCCGCGGACGATTGCTCACCACCGCGGCGATGCGGGCGTCCCAGCCCTCGCTGGCGCAACAACGCACGATCGCCTCCATGTTGGAGCCACGCCCGGAAATCAGGATCACGATGTTCTTCATGCCGGCCGGCAGTTTAGGGCCTCTCGTCGCCATCGCAGGGCTTGCGCGACCCATCGAAGCGTGGCCTGCAAGGCGCAAGGCGCGGCCGTCTCCGTGTCAGCGGCAAGCGTTAGAACGGCTCCGGCCCGCACCTACAATCCGCCCCTTCAGCAGCGAGTGTCTATGAACGAGTCCAATCCCTCCGGCCGAAAACAGCGCGTGCTGTCCGGTATGCGCCCGACCGGCGCACTCCACCTCGGTCACTACCACGGCGCCTTGAAGAACTGGGTGCGATTGCAGGCCGACTACGACTGCTTCTACTTCGTGGCCGACTGGCATGCGCTGACGACCCACTACCAGGACAGGGAAGTCATCGAGCGCAATGTCTACGACATGGTGATCGACTGGCTGGCCGCCGGGCTGGACCCGGAACGCTCCACGATCTTCGTCCAGAGTCGCCTGCCCGAACATGCCGAGCTCTTCACGCTGCTTGCGATGGGCACGCCGCTGGGTTGGCTCGAGCGCGTGCCGACCTACAAGGACCAGATCGAGAAGCTCAAGGACCGCGACCTCGCCACATACGGCTTTCTCGGCTATCCGCTGCTTCAGGCGGCCGACATCCTCATCTACAAGGCCGGCTTCGTGCCGGTGGGCGAAGACCAGGCTTCGCACGTCGAGCTCACGCGCGAGGTCGCCCGTCGCTTCAATCACCTCTACGGACGTTCATCCCATTTCGCCGAGCAGGTCGCCGCCGCACTGGCCAAGCTGTCCAAGGACGACGTGCGCTACATCGAGAAGCAGCGCCGAGACCACCAGGAGAACGGAAAGCCCGAAGCACTCGCCAAGGGCGAAGCCATCATCGCGAAAGCCGCGGCGTCGGTGCCCGGCTGGACCGACGCCGACCGCGAGCTGCTGCTCGGCCACTTGCGCGGTACCGGCAAGACGGTGTTGCCCGAGCCCATGGCCCTGCACACCGAAGTTGCCAAGTTGCCCGGACTCGATGGCGGCAAGATGAGCAAGAGCTACGGCAACACCATCGCGATGCGCGAAGAGCCCGCCGAGGTCGAGCGCAAGATCAAGCGCATGCCCACCGACCCGGCCCGCGTGCACCGCAGCGACCGAGGCAACCCCGACGTTTGTCCGGTGTGGCAGTTTCACCAGGTCTACTCGGACGCAGCGACCAAGGAATGGGTGTGGCAAGGCTGCACGACCGCGGGCATCGGCTGCCTGGACTGCAAGCAGCCCGTCATCGACGCGATCAAGAAAGAGCAGCAGCCCTGGCGCGAGCGAGCCGAGGCCTACCTGAGCAATCCGAAGCAGGTCCATTGGATCGTGGAAGTCGGTACTGAGCGTGCGCGAACGGTCGCGCGCGAGACGATGCGCGACGTGCGCGAAGCGATGGGCCTGCTTTATTGACGGACCTCGCCGGCCACTGGGCTTGCTGCGGCGGCGCGCCATTCCCGCTTGGCAGCGTCGATGTCCGCCGCGACGCGCTCGCAGGCACTCGACGAGAACGTCTCCGACAGTGCATCGAGGAACGCCCGCGTGCGTGCCGGCATCAGCCGGCGCCCGGGGAACACCGCCCAGGCCGCCGTCGCAGGCAGCGACCAGTCTTCCAGCACCGGCGCCAGCTCCCCGCCGCGCACGTAGGGTTGGACGAAGTGATCCGTCACCGCGGCAATGCCCGCTCCTGCACGGGCCAGGCGGATCAGCAGTTCGGGCGCATTCGCCGTTGCGCGCCCCGCGGGCAACCCTTCCCAGCGCTCATCGCCGCGGCGCAGTTGCCACACCGCGGGCTCGCCATTGCGCTTGAGGAGCAGCAGCGCCTCGTGCTCCATCAGCGCGGCCGCGTCGCGCGGCGTTCCACGCCTCCGAAGGTAGTCGGGCGAGGCATACAGCCCCTGCGACAGCGTCGCGATGGGACGCGCGGCCAACGACGCGTCGTCGGCCAGTTCGCCCATCCTGACCGCCAGATCGAAGTTCTCGCCGATCAGATCCACGCGGCGAGGTGACAAGTCCAGTTCGAGCGAGACGGCAGGGTAGCGGGCGATGAATGCGGCCATCATCTCTCCGAGGACGACATTGGCGAAATCGTTCGGCATCGACACCCTCAGCCGCCCGCTGGGCTGGGCTTGGCGGTTCTGGGCGAGCGCCGACGCGGCATCGACCTCGGCCGTCACCTGACGTGCATGCTCCAGCACGCTGTGGCCAAAGTCGGTCACGGTCAGCTTGCGCGTCGTTCGAAGCAGCAGCCGCTCGCCGAGGCTTGCTTCCAGCATGGCAATTCGGCGCGAGATCGTCGACTTGGGCAGTCCGACGCGCTCGGCGGCACGACTGAAGCTGCCTTCGTCGACGACTTTGGCGAAGAGCATCAGGTCGTTCGGCTCCAGGTGCATCACTGGTCCTTTGATCGTTCCTTGGATGGAACAATGTTATCCAATTTGAGATCTACCGGTTTGATTTCGGGACGACTAGATTAGCTCCATCGCCATCTGACATCCCCGGAGCCGCACCATGAACATCCTGCAGATCAACTCCAGCGCTCGCGCGGAGAACTCGCAATCCACCCGCCTGGCCGCGTCGATTGTCGAGCGCCTGCGCGAATCGCAGCCCGATGCCGTCCTGACCGTACGGGACCTCTCGCGCCAACCTCACCCGGCACTCGACGAAAGCGCACTGGGCGCTCTGTTCACGCCGTCGGACCAGCGCACCGCCGAGCAGCATGCCCGCGTCGCCTTGGACGATTCGCTCATCGCCGAGTTGCAAGCCGCCGATGCGATCGTGCTGGGCGTTCCGATGTACAACTTCGGGGTGCCTGTGCAACTCAAGAACTGGATCGACGCCGTCGCCCGTGCCGGCGTGACCTTTCGCTATACCGAGAAGGGGCCGGTCGGCCTGGTGCAGAACAAGAAGGTCTATGTGGCGCTCACCCGTGGCGGCCTCTACCGTGACACACCGGCGGACACGCAAGTGCCGTACCTCCAGACTTTCCTCGGCTTCCTCGGCATGACCGACGTGCAGTTCTTCTATGCCGAAGGACTCGCGATGGGTCCGGAGGCCGAACGCCTGGCCCTCGAGTCTGCCCGCAGCCAGATCGGTGAAGCCTTCGCCGGTTGATCCGGTGGTCTGCCCGTCATCCAATCATCTGGAGAACACCATGTCCGAAGCCGCACCGTCTGTTGCAGATGCCGTCGTGAAGCCGCTGGAGCGCATGCGCAGCGTCGAAGGCCAGGTGGCCGGCATGGCCACGTCCGACGGCGCGGGCGTGAAGCTCACGCGCGTGCTCACCCAGCCGCTGCAACGCCGCCTCGACCCATTCCTGATGCTCGACGCCTTCGGTACGGACAATCCCGAGGACTACATCGGCGGCTTTCCCGACCATCCGCACCGCGGCTTCGAAACGGTGACCTACATGATTGCCGGGCGCATGCGCCACCGCGACAACGCAGGCCATGAAGGACTTCTGCAGAACGGCGGGGTCCAGTGGATGACCGCGGGCCGCGGCATCGTCCACTCGGAGCTGCCCGAGCAGGAAGACGGCCGCATGGAAGGCTTCCAGCTCTGGCTCAACCTGGCCGGCAAGGACAAGATGTCCGAGCCCTGGTACCGCGACATCCAGAGCGAGGCCATTCCCGAGCTGCAGACACCCGACGGCGTGACGGTGCGCGTCATTGCAGGCCACAGCCACGGCGTGGAGGGGGCGGTGCAACGCGACCGAACACAGCCGCTGTACCTGGATCTGCACTTCCAGGAGGGTGCGCGTTTCACGCAGCCGCTGCCGGCCACCCACAACGGCTTCGTCTACGTCTACCGCGGCAATCTGAAAGTGGGTGGAACGACGGTGTCTGCCCAGCGCATGGCGATCCTGGCCAACGACGGCGACAGCGTGATGATCGAGGCCGACAGCCCCGCGCGGGCGCTGCTGATCGCCGGGCGGCCGCTGAAGGAGCCGATCGCACAGTACGGGCCATTCGTGATGAACACGAAGGAAGAGATCATGCAAGCCGTGCAGGACTATCAGAGCGGCCGCTTCGATCCGGCCTGATCGACGCACCGCAACATCCAAAGGGCGCTATCCTTGGCGCCCTTTTTTCGTTGCGCCATGGCCGGCATCCACATCACTGACATAGAGGCCGCCATCAACTGGTGGCGCGCGCGCAAGCCCTCCGTCGACGGCATCACCGCCTGCGCGGAAGTGCTCGCGCTGGCCAAGGTCTATGCGCTGATGGTGTACTACCACGAGTCTCATTGCGATGAGGACACCATGCCTGCCGATGCACGTGAGGCTTGGCTGGCGTGGTATTCGAGCACGCCCGACGCGCCATGCATCGCGATCTGCTCGACCAGCCAGGGCGACCGGGTGTGCAAGGGCTGTGGCCGCACGTTCGAAGAGGTGCAACGCTGGCCCGAGATGACTCCGGCCGAAAAACGCGCCACATGGCGGCGCATCACGATGGAAGCGACGGCATGGCGCTTCAACCGCTACGCCGAGCGCGCACGTGAAGCCACCGGGGCAGACCATCCGCCGCCCGAGAGTTTCGGCCAGCGCCGCGCACCGGAGCGACCCGCTTGAGCGCCTCGGCGGGGAGTCACCGCGCCACCCGCACCGTCCTGTTCGACGACGCGCGCCGCATCGCGGCGCTCGCTTGGCCGCTCTTCTTCGGCCAGCTCGCGGTGCTTTCGTTCAGCACGGTCGACACGGTGATGATCGCCCGCTACGGCGAGCTCGACCTGGCCGCCCTGGCGGTGGGCGCGGCCGTCTACATCACGGTGTTCGTGGGGTGCATGGGCGTCGTGCTGGCCATCGGCCCGATCGCCGGGCAGATGTACGGCGCAGGGCAGCACCGCGAGGCCGGACGGCAGTTCTCGCAGGCCTTGTGGCTTGCACTCGGCTTGTCGATGCTGGGTTGCGCCCTGCTGGCTTTTCCGGAGCCGTTCCTGCTGCTTTCGCACGCCCAGGGCGCGGTGGCCGTCAAGGTGCGCGCGTATCTTCATGCGCTGGCCTTCGCGCTGCCGACCGCCCTCTTGTTCACCGCATTTCGCGGCTTCAACACCGCCGTATCGCGCCCCAAGACCGTCATGGCGCTGCAGTTCGCTGCGCTGGTGCTGAAGGTGCCGTTGAACGCGCTGCTCGTGTTCGGCGCCACCTTGAACACGCCGTTCGGCCAATGGGTGGTGCCCGCGCACGGCGCGGCGGGCTGCGGACAGGCCACGGCTGTCGTGATGGCCGCACAACTTCTGGGCGCCTGGCTCGTCCTGCGGCGCGATCCGTTCTACCAGAGGTTCGGCCTGCACCACGAGCTGCTGGCGCGGCCCGACGCAGCCAGCCTCGCGGGCCTGATGAAGCTGGGCGTTCCGATGGGACTGTCGATCGGCATCGAGGTCAGCGGCTTCACCTTCATGGCCTTCTTCATCGCACGGCTGGGTGCGATGCCGGTGGCCGGGCACCAGGTTGCCGTGAACATCGTGTCCTTGCTTTTCATGATGCCGCTCGCGCTGGCCAACTCGACGGCCACGCTCGTGGCCCAGCGCATCGGCGCCAATCAGTGGCGAGATGCCGCGCGCATCGGCTGGCGCGGACTTCAGCTGGCCCTCCTGATTGCCGCAACGATGGGCGGGAGCGTCTACCTGTTTCGCAGGGGCGTGCTGCACCTGTACACCAGCGACGAGGTAATCATCGCGGCCGCCACGCCGCTCCTGGCCTGGGTCATGCTGTTCCATGTCGTTGACGCTGCGCAGACGATGGCGTCGTTCACGCTGAGGGCATACAAGATCGCGAGCATCCCGGTGGCCATCTACGCGACTGCCATCTGGGGCGTCGGCCTGGGCGGCGGGTATGCGCTGGTGTTCCTGAGCGGCGGATGGGTCCCCGACTCGCTGCACGGTGCGCCGGGATTCTGGGCAGCGTCGACTGCCGGCCTGGTCGTGGCGGCCTGCGCGCTGTGCGGCTTGCTGGCCTACGTGCTCAGGCAGCACCTGCGCGCGTAGCTGCACGCCCCAGACGGGTGGCGCCACGCATCAGGGCACAGCGTCGAAGCGAAGCCCGGCTTCTCGCATCGCAGCGATCGCCAATGAGCCGAGGCCTACCGATGGCGTCACGATGCCAGCCGGCGCTCCGGCCCCGAGCGTACCGTTCGCAAGCCCAAGCGCTGCCGTCACGAGCATTTCAGGCGTCGACCTGTAACCCGGGTGTCCCTGGGCCTCGACTTGACCTCGCCACTTGTTGCCGTTGACAGATGTGGCGAAGACGTCGAAGCGATAGCCGCTGCGCGCAAGAACGTCTTCGCTGGGGCCTTCGCCCGAATTCGGACCGAGCCATTGGGTCAGCCTGATCAGCGGACCCCGCTCGAACCTGAGCGGCCCGGCGATCGCGGCACTCAGGTTGGCCAGCGGCGCGGCCAGCGCGGCTGCCGCTGCCCACTGCAAAGGCAGGCTGCCCGATTCGGGCAGGAACGTCAGGTCGGGCATGAAGCTGCGCATGTTCATGCCCTCGCTGTAGCGGAAGTCCTTCGAGAAGAGCGTGGCATCCGCCAGAAGCGCGCAAGAGCGCAGGACGACGGGCGGGTTCACGAACGGTGCAGGAATCGTCGGTGCGATGACGGCTTGCACGTCCGCATCGAAATGGGGCGCGAAATGGTAGGCATTGCGGCGCGCCATCTCGGCCGCTCCCGGCGTACCGGGCGGCAGCAGGCAGCCTGGATTTCGCACGCTGTCGCTGCGGTCATGGCGCAGCAGCGACTTGAGCGTTGCCGCCGTGCCTCCGCTGATCGCATCCTTCACGCTCCTGACGCGCGGGCCGCGAAAGCTCACCAGGATCTTCACTTCACGACATGGCTCGCCGCTGCTCGCACGCAGTTGCTCTGCGGCCCAGCGCGTGGTGAGGTCGAAGGGCAGCGCCTCGTATCCGCACATCGGGATCACCTTGACACCTGCGGCCGTGGCAGCCTGGTGATGCCTGGCAATGAGCTGCCGCACCCAGAACGTCTCACCGCTCAGGTCGAGGTAGTGGGTACGGTTTGCGATGCAGGCCTGCACCACGGCTTCGCCGGTCGGTGCATACGGACCCGCCAGGTTCACGAGCACGCGCGCCTGCGACGCCAGCGCATGGAGAGATTCCATGTCGCCGGCGTCGGCGATCAGCACCCCTGGCTGAGCCGCGCTGGCGGGCACCATGGCCGTCAGCAAGGCGCCCAGCTTGGCAGAACTCCGGCCGGCCACGGCCCAGCGCAAGGGCAATGTGGCGGCGCGATGAAGCAGCGCCACCGTTGCCTGGCGGCCGGTGTATCCGGTGGCCCCGAACAACACCACGTCGAACGCCTTGTCGCCCATGCCGTGTCCTCTCCAGAAATCGGCGATGCTCCATCATGCCTGCGAATGGGCAGCCGCTTCGCGCGAAGCACGCATACCCACGGGCACGGCGACGCTGCCCCAGCGCCTGCCGTCGACCTCTGGGCGGACATTGCAATCGCCGTTCCCGCGCCGGCTGCTCAGGTGTGGCCGCAAGCGGCGAAGGCGAGGGCTCGTGCGTTCGAGCCTTCAAGGAACGCGAGGCCCCGTGCCTTCAGGATTCGCTTGCAAGCGACAGCACGAAGCAACTGCCGCCACCCTCGCGCGCCTCGCAGCGCACGCTGCCGCCATGGCGCTGCGCGATCTGCTTGACCAGGCTCAGGCCCAGCCCGACGCCGCCGACTTGCTCCGCATGCCCAGGCATCCGGTAGAAAGGCTCGAAGATGCGTTCGCGCTGTTCCGGGGGGACGCCCGGCCCGCGATCGCAGACACGCACGACCGCATGCCCTCGTTCCCGCGCGACCTGCACGCTCACGTCGGTCCCGCCGTACCGGCGGGCGTTTTCGAGGAGGTTGCGAAGGGCGCGGCGAAGCAGCCGCTCGTCGCCGACCACCGCCGGCGCATGGTTGTCTTCGAGGGGATCGAGCACGGCCTCCACGCGAGCGGCCTCTTCGGCTGCCAGCCCCAGCAGATCGACGCGCTCGGAATGCTCGAGCGTGCGCAAGGCATCGAGCCGGCTGGCGAGGAGGACCTCTTCGACCAGCGCGTCGAGCTCGGCGATGTTGGTGTCGATTTCCTTTTGCAGTCCGGGCCGCTGCGCCGCCGGCGACTGCTCCATGAGCGACACCGCCATCTTCAGGCGGGCGAGCGGCGAGCGAAGCTCATGGCTTGCATTGGCCAGCAGGGACTGATGCGAATGAACGAGCGCCTCGATCCGGGCAGCAGCCTCGTTGAAGCTCCTGGCGACTGCGGCCACTTCGTCGCGGCCTGCCACGTGCACGCGGTGGTCGAGCCGGCCTTCCCCGAAGGTCTCGACGCCTTTCTTGAGCGCCTGCAGGCGCCGCGTCAACTGGTTGACGACCGGCCACGCACCGACGGCGACGGCGACGAACAACACCACCAGAACCGCCACGAGGCCGATGCCTTGCTGCCACCAGGGTGGCACGAATGGCAACGGTGGCGCTCCCCCATGGCGGCCGCCGCCTTGCGGGCGCAGTCCGCGCAGGATCCACAAGGTGCGACCATCTTCGAGGCGGATCGGATATCGACGGCCCATGCCTCCTTCCGAGCGGCGCACGAATGACTCGGATGCCACGATCGGCTTTCCGTCGGCGCCGTCCATCGCCAGCGGCAGGCGCAGGCGCTGCGACCATTCGCGCAGTGCCATCGCCTGTTCCTCGGGTGGTGCGTCGGCGGGGGGAAGCGAGCGTTCGATGAGCGCACCCCACGCGCCCATGCGCTCGGCAAGCATCGATTGGGCGCGTTCATGTTCCTGTTCGATGTGCCGCTGGAAGATCCAGGCCGAACTCGTGGCAAACAGCGCCAGCACGGCGACGACGGTGATGTAGATCCGCAGGGTCAGCGTGTTCATGTTCGGCCCATCGCACCGCATGTGCGCGCGTCGGCCATCACCCCCTCGCGCAGGCGTGCGGCGGCGGTGCGGTTCACGCGTCGGCGTCCTGCTTCTTGGCGAACACGTAGCCGGCGCCGCGCACGGTGAGCACGCGCCGGGGCACCTTGGGGTCATCCTCGATCACGGACCGGATACGCGAGATGTGCACATCGATCGACCGATCGAACGCTTCCAGCGGATGGCCCTTGAGCGAGTCCATGATCTGGTCGCGCGACAGCACACGTCCCGGACTTTGCGCCAGCACCACGAGCAGGTCGAACTGATGGCTCGTCAACTCGCAGGTCTTGCCGTCAAGGCGCGCCACGCGCTCGCCGAGGTCGATCTCCAGACGGCCGAAGCGAAGCACTTCGTCGGTGCCTGGAACCGGTGCCGCCCGCCGCAGCAGCGCCTTGACGCGTGCCAGCAGTTCGCGCGGCTCGAAGGGCTTGGGGAGGTAGTCGTCCGCGCCGAGTTCCAGTCCGACGATGCGGTCCATGGGTTCGCCTCGGGCGGTCAGCATCAGCAGCGGCAACTGCCGCGTGCGGGCATTGGCGCGCAGCTCGCGGCAAAGGTCGAGCCCGTCGCCATCGGGCAGCATCAGGTCGAGCACCAGCGCGTCGTAGCTGCGCTGGCCCAGGCGGTCGCGCCCCGCGGCCAACGAGCCGGCGGTGTCGACCTCGTAGCCACCGGCACGAAGGTAGTCTCCCACCATCGTGGACAGCCTCGTGTCGTCGTCGATCAGCAGAAGGTGCGAGCTCATCGTTTGGTGAAGGGGTTCATGGAATGCATTGGACAACAATGCCCCGCGAACGGCCAAGCATTCGCGGGGCAGACGCCACACAGGCCAGTCTATTGCTTGGGCTGCTGGCTATGGCGTTGCTGCCAATGCTCCTGCATGCGCTGGCGCCGTGCCTGAATCTGCTGGCCCAGCGTGGCGCGCTGCTCGGGCGTGAGGACATTGGCAATGTCGATCATGGCCTGGAGCATGCGACGGCTGGAGGCATCGTGCTGCGCGAGCATCTGCTGGCGCACCGACTCGGCCGCGCCTGCGTCGACGGCGGGCGCCGTGAAGATGCTCATGGCCTGATCGCGCAGCTTGCGGCCCTCGTCACGCTGTCCTTTCAGGTCGGTGGCCGCCTGCGCGGTGATCTGCTTGATCTGGGTTCGCTGTGCGTCACTGGCATTGACCGAGTCGAGCATGCGGTCGAGGCCGCGCCCCATGTGGCCGCCGGGCCCCATCATGAAGCCCGCGCCGCCGAAGCCGGGCCCGTCGCCGCCTCGGCCCGGGTGCGCCCCGGCCGTGATGGCCATGGTGGCGAAGATGGCGAGCAACGCGCCGGCTGCAAACCACCGGAAAGCCCGCCCATTGACTGAGAACCTGGAAACTGCACCGTTCATTGCCTGCTCCTGTTGAATCAGGGTGAATCACCCATGTACGGCATGGTGATCAGGCGGGGTGAAGCGGGGGTGGCGCGGCGGTAAAGATCTGTGAATGGGCCACTTGCTGCTGCGTCAGATGGGCGCCCATGGACAGCGCGCGAAGGCGGCGCTTCAGCCGGCGCGTTGGGTGGCGATCTTGTGCAGAAGCTCGATGAGCAATGCGCGCTCGCCGGGCGAAAGCCGGTCGATCACCGCACGCTCGCCATCGAGCAGACGCTGCGTGGCCTGCTTTGCCAGCCGCGAGCCTTTGGCAGTGGTATGAAGGCGCTGCGAGCGCCTGTCATTGACATTGGTCTCGCGCTGCACCAGTCCGCGCATTTCGAGCTTGGCGATCAGCGTCGTGATGTTGGGTGCCGTGACCGCAAGGGCCTGTGCCAACCGAGCGGGCGAGCCACCCGGGTTCTCGTCGATCAGCGTGAGGACGGTGTATTCGACCGGACGCAGTTCGAAAGGCTTGCCCACCTGTTCCATGAAGACCGCCGCGGTCGTGATCTTCGCCTGCGCGATCTGGTAGCCAAGCAGATGATGCAGCCGTGCTTCAACGAGGTGTCCGGCAGGCGTGGATTCCGACTGCGCAGCAGTGGTGCGTGGCATTCGGACATTGTGTCATGGGCCGTCCGAATCCTGCACGGTGCGGGTTGAACAGGACCGGGCTGCAACCCGCATGAAGCCTAGCTGGAGTGGCGGAGAGGGAGGGATTCGAACCCTCGGTACGGGGTTACCGTACGCCTGATTTCGAGTCAGGTACATTCGACCACTCTGCCACCTCTCCTGGATCCGGTGTCTCGGCGGGTCGGTTGCCGAAGGGCGCGATTCTAACTCAGGGCGTGAGGGTCGAGAGGCCGCCGAAGTACGGATGCAACGCCTGCGGCAGAGTGACCGTGCCATCCGCATTCTGGAAATTCTCGAGCACGGCCACGAGCGTGCGGCCCACTGCCAACCCCGAGCCGTTCAGGGTGTGCACGAGCTCGTTCTTGCCCTGCGCGTTCTTGAAGCGGGCCTGCATGCGACGCGCCTGGAACGACTCGCAGTTCGAACAGGAGCTGATCTCGCGATAGGTGCCCTGCGCTGGCAGCCAGACCTCGAGGTCGTAGGTCTTGGCCGAGCCGAACCCGAGATCACCGGTGCACAGCGCCACCACGCGATAGGGCAGCTCGAGTCGTTGCAGGATGGCCTCGGCGTGGCCGGTCATCTGCTCGAGCGTGTCGTAGCTCGTCGCCGGATCCACCACCTGGACCATCTCCACCTTGTCGAACTGGTGCTGGCGGATCATGCCCCGCGTGTCGCGTCCTGCGCTTCCCGCTTCCGAGCGAAAGCAAGGGCTGTGGGCGGTGAGCCGGATCGGCAGGGAGTCCAAGGCGAGGACCTGGTCGCGGACTGTGTTGGTCAGCGGAATCTCCGAGGTCGAGATGAGATATTGCTCCCGCTGCTCCTCGTCTCCACCGCGCAGGACCCAGAACATGTCTTCCTTGAACTTGGGCAGTTGCCCCGTGCCCTCGAGGATCTCGCGGTTCACGATGTAGGGCGTATAGCACTCCGTGTAGCCGTGCTCCGCCGTCTGCGTATCGAGCATGAACTGGGCCAGCGCGCGGTGCAGCCTGGCGGCGGGGCCGCGCAGGAAGGTGAACCGAGATCCTGCGAGCAGCGCGCCGGTGTCGAAATCCAGGCCGAGCGGACCACCCAGGTCGACGTGATCGCGCGGCGCGAATTCGAATGCGCGCGGCGTGCCCCACCGGCGCACTTCGACGTTGGCTTGCTCGTCGGTACCCACCGGCACGCTGTCGTGCGGCAGGTTCGGGACGGCCATGAGCATGGACGCGAGTTCCGATTGAATCCGCTCGAGACTTTCGCCTGAGGACTTGAGTTCGTCACCAATGCCGCCGACCTCTGCCATCGCGGCGGCGGTGTCTTCACCTTTCGACTTGAGCTGTCCGATCTGCCTGGACAGGCTGTTGCGGCGCGCCTGTAACTCCTCGGTGCGCGTCTGGATCGTCTTGCGCTCGGACTCCAGCGCTTCGAAGCGGGCGACGTCGAGGAATGGCTGGGGCGACTTGCGCTTCTCCAGGCGGGCAATCACGCCGGCGAGGTCACGGCGCAGAAGGTTGATGTCGAGCATGTGCCAAGGGCCGCGCGTGCGGCCCGCGCAAAGTGGGCGAGAGGCGCCGATTGTAGGCAGGAGGCAAAGCAGGCCCGCATCGACATCGGGTCGATGGCACGCATGAATGAGGGGCGCGAACGGGAGGCCCGAGTGATCGCCATATCCGATCCGACGTCACACTGTTTATTGCGAATCGTTCTCACTTGCACTAGTATTCGCTTCACCTAAGGACGAATCCGAATCACGACATCGGGAGATTGGCTTGTTCATCGAACGCGCTTTGAAGGGAGCGGCGGCGGTTTCTCTGGCCTGCCTCACGAGCGCATGCGGCGGCGGCGGTACATCGGCGCCGACCGTGCAGACGGCGGACGAAGTTGCCCTCTCTGCGCAGGCGAGACTCGGGCAGCAGATATTCGAGGACGAATCGCTGTCCGCGTCAGGCCGCCAATCCTGCGCCACCTGCCATGCACCGCAAGCGAATCACGCGCCACCCAATGCCCTGGCCGTGCAGCGCGGCGGGCGCGCCATGGAGCTCGAAGGATTGCGCAGCACGCCATCTATCCGCTACCTGTCGACCAACACGCCATTTCACGTCGACCCCGACGGCGCGCCGAACGGAGGCTTCTTCTGGGATGGCCGCGCAGACAGCTTGCGCGTCCAGGCGGGTCAGCCCTTTCTCTCGCCGTTCGAGATGGCGAATGCGAACGTGCAGGAGGTCGTGGACAGGTTATCGCGTGCCGCCTATGCAGGCGAATTCCAGCGCGTGTTCGGCACGGACATCTTCCAGCGGTCCGATGACGCATTCGCCCGCATGGCCCTCGCACTGCAGCAGTACGAAGTCGAAGACGGCGACTTTCGACCGTTCAGCAGCAAGTACGACTTCGTCCTGCGCGGACAGGCAGCGCTGACGGAGCAGGAACTGCGCGGCCTGGCTCTGTTCAACAGCCCGGCCAAGGGCAATTGCGCGGCTTGCCATCCTTCGGCGCAAGCGGCCGCCGGCGCTCCGCCGCTTTTCACCGATTTCAGCTATGACAGCCTGGGCGTTCCGCGCAACGGAGAACTCGCGCGCAATGCCGATCCGAACTACTTCGACCTGGGCTTGTGCGCCCGCGCCGATCTGGCCGCGCGCACCGATCTGTGCGGGTCGTTCAAGGTGCCGTCGCTGCGCAATGTGGCCACGCGTCAGGCGCTCTTCCACAACGGCAAGTTCAAGAGCCTGAAGGACGCGCTGACCTTCTATGTTCAGCGCGACATCGACCCTGCCCGGTTCTACCCGCGCCGCGCCGACGGCAGCGTGGACAAGTTCGACGACCTGCCGCCGGCATACCGAGGCAATGTCAACACGAGCGAAGCGCCGTACAACCGCCGCCCCGGGGACATACCGGCCTTGAGCGATGCCGAAATCGACGACGTGATCGCCTTCCTCGGCACGCTGACCGACGGGTACGCGCCGTGAGGGCCGCGACGCGCACACAACCCGGTCGCCGCGGGCCGCATGCATTCCAACTCCAGCGATGACAACGATGAACAACATCCCTTCCCTGCCCTTGCGCATGACCGCCGCCGTCGGTTCCGTCCTTGCGCTGCTGTGCATGCCAGCCCGTGCCGACAGCGAAACCGAGGCCGCACTCGCGCGCCGGCTCGATCAACTCGCGGCAGAACTGGCCGCCGTGAAGTCGCAGTTGGCGGCCATGCGGGAGTCAGCAGCGCGCGCTCCGGCGGCGGGCGAGCCGCAGCCAGCCGCCGCGGGCGCCTACGCTTCAAGCGACCACGCCGGCACGCAAGCGGCCACGGTGCTGAGCGGATACGGCGAGATCAACTACAACCGCCCCACGCACGCGGGCGAGGACACCCAGGCCGATCTGCGCCGTTTCGTGATCGGCGTGGAACACCGCGTCGACGAGCGCACCAAGATCGTCTCCGAACTGGAAATCGAGCACGCCGTGAGTTCGGCCGACGACCCGGGCGAGGTCGAAGTGGAGCAGGCATACGTCGAACACGAATGGCGCGCAGGTTGGGCCGCGCGCGCAGGATTGTTCCTGATGCCCGTGGGGCTGCTCAACGAGTCGCACGAGCCCACGGCCTACTACGGCGTCGAGCGCAATTTCGTCGAGACCAGCATCATCCCGACCACCTGGCGCGAAGGCGGGCTGCAGATCATCGGTCAGCTCGACAACGGCCTGACGCTGCAGGGAGGACTGAGCACGGGCTTCGATCTCGGCAAGTGGGATGCCGCGTCGGCCGAAGGCGCCAGCTCGCCGCTCGGCAGCATCCACCAGGAACTGGCACTCGCGAGCTCGCGCGACCTGTCGCTGTTCGGCGCGGCGAACTGGCGCGGCATGCCGGGACTTCTGCTCGGAGGATCGATCTTCACGGGCGGGGCGACGCAGGGCCGCATGTCCACTGGATCGAGGGTCACCTTGTGGGACCTGCACGCCCGCTGGACGCCCGGTCGCTGGGACCTCTCCACGCTCTATAGCCAGGGCACGATCTCGAACACGGCAGCGTTGAACATGCCTTTGGTGGGCAATCCGACATTGATACCGGCGCGCTTCGATGGCGCGTACCTGCAGGCGGCCTATCGACTCTGGTCGAGCGAGAACCGCACGCTGTCGCCCTTCGCGCGCATCGAGCGCTTCAATACGGCGCGCCGCTTTGCCGACCTCGGTCCGGGAATCACCCCGAGCGCGGCACGCACAGAGCAAGTCCTGACGCTGGGCGCCAACCTGGCGATCGCGCAAGGCGTGGTCGTGAAGGCCGACGTGCAGCGCTTTCGCGAGAGTCCGCAGGCCAACCGCGTCGATCTCGGACTGGGATGGAGCTTCTGATGCGCCTGGTTCTGGCCGCCACGGCGGCGCTTGCCGCCGCGCCCCACGGCGCATTCGCGGTCGACTACCTGAGCGCGGATCAGGCCGCCCGGCAAATGTTTGCCGATGCCGATCGCATCGAGGCGAAAACCCTCGCGCTCGATGCCGCGCAGATGCAGGCACTGCAGGCAAGCGGCGTGCAGGCGCGCTCGGCGCGCTGGAACCTGCGCCTGGCGTGGCGCGACGGCGTCCTGCTGGGCGTCGTGGTGATCGACGGGGTGATCGGCAAGTTCGAGCTCATCGACTATGCGGTGGGGATATCGGCGGACGGCACAGTGCGGCAGGTCGAAGTCCTCTCCTACCGCGAAAGCCACGGACAGGAGATCCGGCTCGCTGCATGGCGCAGGCAGTTCTTGGGCAAGTCGGCAGCATCGCCGATGCGGGTGGGCGAGGACATCGCCAACATCAGCGGAGCGACGCTGAGCTGCACGCACGTGACCGACGGCGTGCGCCGCGTTGTGGCCATCATCGACTTCGCCCGCAAGCGGCATCTCCTGCCATGAGCACACAAGGCTTTCTCCGGCGGGGCCGCCCGATGCTGGGCACGCTGGTCGAGGTGGGGGTGGCGCACGACGCTTGCGCTCTGGCTGCGGTCACGGCGGCATTCGAGCAGATTCTCGAAGTCCAGGCCCAGTTGTCCCGCTTCGAACCGCACAGCGATGTGTCACGCTTTCATGCCCTGCCCGCCGGCGGCGCCATGGAAGTCCGCCCTCACGCCGCCGTGGTGCTCGCCGCGGCGCAGTCGCTGCACGATGCCAGCGGTGGGATGTTCGATGTGAGCCTGGGCTCCGGGCCCGATGCCTGGCACATCGACGCTGTGACCTTGCAGCGCAAGTGTGCCTCCGTGCGCCTCGACCTGGGCGGCATCGCCAAGGGCCACGCCGTCGATCGCGCGGTGGAGGGGCTCATCGATGCAGGATGCGCCGCCGGTTGGGTCAACGCCGGCGGCGACCTTCGCGTCTTCGGCGACGTCCGGTTGCCCATCGTGCTGCGCGACGAGATCGTCGGTGGCGCCCGAGCTTTCGCCACCTTGAGCGACGGCGCCTTCGCCACCAGCCGCTTCGGCGCGGATGCGCGGCAGCGCGCGGCGGCGCATCGCAGCGTGCAAGCGCACGCGAGCGTGGCCGCGCCGCAATGCCTCTGGGCCGACGCGCTGACCAAGATCGTCGCGATCAGCGGCGATGCGCAGCATCCGCTGCTTCGACATCACGGAGCGCAAGCGTGGCTCCACTGAAGCTGCTCGCCGCGTGGCAACGATGTGCGCTCTACGGCAGCATCGCCACGCTGCTGCTGTCCGGCGTGTTGTGGCTCGCCGTCCATTACAGCGTGGGCGCCGGCGCGGGTGAATTGCCGAATCCCCTGGAGCCGTGGTCGATGCGAATGCACGGTGCGGCGGCCTTCGCCGCCCTGTTCGCCTTTGGCGCGGCAGCCTCATCGCACGTGCCTTCAGCCTGGCGGATCAGCGGGCACTCACACTCACGAAACCAGCGGAGCACGGGCCTGGTGCTGTGCCTGCTCGCGTCGATCCTGGTGCTCACCGGCTATGCGCTCTACTACTTCGCACCAGACGCCTTGCGACCTGCGATCGGCTGGTTCCATTCGGGCGCCGGGATCGCCCTGGGGGCCATGCTCGCGTGCCACCGACGGCGCACGGTTCGTCCTGTCGACAAGTCGATCACGCAGAACCTTGATTGAACGCAAACACCGGAGGGTGAAACACTGGCAGATCGCAACCGAAATGAGAGAGAATCTCATTTGCACCCGCATCGTTGCCGCCTGCCCGATACCCCCATGCTGCTCACCGACCTGCCCAACGGCGCCCACGCCACCGTTCGCGGCGTGGCGGCCGCATCGCCTGCTGTCGATGCCGGCACGCTGCGCCGTCTCGGCGAGCTGGGTTTCATCGCCGGCGAGCCGGTCCGACTGCTGCGTCGCGGCCCGGGTGGCAAGGAGCCGCTGGCCGTCGTGATCGGCGAAACCATGTTTGCGCTGCGCCTGCTGGAAGCGCAGTGCATCGAAGTCGAGCCCCTGTTGCCATGAGCCAAGCCGCCGCGAATGCCCAGATGCACGGCCATGCGCCTGCGTGGAGTGTCGCGCTGGTCGGCAACCCGAACTGCGGCAAGACGGCACTGTTCAATCTGCTCACCGGCGCACGCCAGAAGGTCGCCAACTATGCCGGCGTGACCGTGGAGCGGAAGATCGGCGTGGCCCGCCTGCGCAACGGGCATGCGCTGTCGGTGGTGGACTTGCCGGGCGCCTACAGCCTGAGCCCCGCGACGCCGGACGAACAGGTCACGCTGGAAGTCATCGAGGGACGCCGCGTCGGCGAGGCCGCACCCGACGCCATCGTTGCCGTCGTCGATGCCACCAACCTGCGCATGAACCTGCGGCTCGTGCTGGAACTCAAGCGCCTGAATCGGCCGATGCTGGTGGCGCTGAACATGGCCGACGTGGCACGTGCCGAAGGACTCGCCATCGACGTCGCCCGACTCGCCGAGGAACTCGGTTGTCCGGTGGTCGAGACCGTCGCCGTCAAGCATGACGGACACGCAAAATTGCTCGCACAGCTGGAACGCTCGTTTTCCGAAGGATTGCCGCCGGTGCAGGCCGTTGCGGGCGGCCCTGCACCGCTGTCCTCGACCGAGTTGCAGCGTGAGGTCCGCCGCATTCTCACCGCCGTGGCCCCCGGGGCCATGACGATGCAGCGATTCCACCACCGCATCGATGCCTGGGTCATGCACCCGGTGTGGGGGCTGGCCATCCTGTCGACGATGCTCTTTCTCGTGTTCCAGGCCGTGTTCTCGTGGGCCAACGTCCCGATGGACGCCATCAAGAACGGCATGGGGATGCTCGGCGACTGGACGGCCACTCACCTGCCGGCCGGCCCGCTGCGAAGCCTGCTGGTCGACGGCGTGATCGCCGGCGCGGGCGGCGTGCTCGTCTTCCTGCCGCAGATCCTGATCCTGTTCTTCTTCATTCTGTTGCTCGAAGATTCGGGCTATCTGCCACGCGCGGCATTCCTGCTGGACAACGTGATGGGACGGGTCGGACTGTCCGGCCGGGCGTTCATTCCGCTGCTGTCGAGCTTCGCCTGCGCGATCCCCGGCATCATGGCCACCCGCACCATCGCCAACTGGCGCGACCGGCTCGCCACGATCATGATCGCGCCGCTGATGACCTGCTCCGCGCGGCTGCCGGTCTATGCGCTGCTGATCAGCGCCTTCGTGCCCGCCCGCGCGGTGGGCCCGTTCAATCTGCGCGGCCTGACCCTGTTCGTGCTGTATGTGGCCGGCGTCTTGTCGGCCATGGGCGTCGCATGGTTCTTCAAGCGCGTGTGGATGAAGAGCAGCTACCAGCCGCTCATGCTCGAACTTCCGCCCTATCGCGTGCCGAGCCTGCGCAATCTGCTGCTGGGCCTGTGGGAGCGCGCGCGCATTTTCGTCCGCCGCGTAGGCACCATCATCTTCTCGCTGATGGTCATCCTGTGGTTCCTGTCGACCTACCCGTCACCGCCGGTCGGCGCGACGGGGCCGGCAATCCAGTACAGCGTGGCCGGCTGGCTCGGGCAGGCACTGCAGCATGTGTTCGCGCCCATCGGGTTCAACTGGCAGATCTCGATTGCGCTGGTGCCCGGCCTCGCGGCGCGTGAAGTCGCGGTGGGTGCGCTCGGCACTGTGTATTCGCTGTCGGCCGCGGGCAACAACGTGGCCGACACGCTCGTGCCCGTGCTTGCGCACGGCTGGTCTCTTGCGACCGCGTACGCGCTGCTGGCGTGGTACGTGTTCGCGCCGCAATGCATCTCGACGCTCGCGGTGGTCAAGCGCGAGACGAATTCCTGGCGATATCCGCTGGCGATGACCGCGTACCTCTTCGCGCTGGCCTACGTCGCGGCTTTCATTGCCTATCGCCTGACGCTGTGGCTTGGAGGCTGAAGAAATGATGATCCAGTCGACGATCGTGGCGCTGCTGGTGTTCGCCTGCGGCGTCTATGCCCTCTGGACGCTCATGCCGGCCGTCGCGCGGCGTGCTCTGGCGCTGCGCATGCTCGCGCTTCCGCTGCCCACGCCGTTCACGCGTTCGCTTCAGAAAGCCACCCGCTCGTCCGGCGGATGCGGCGGCTGCGACAGTTGCGCCGGTGCGCCGGCCGCCGCCGACCCGACTCGCAAGGTCCACGGTATTCGCATCGTGCGGGGCGTGCACCGCTGAACGTTCACACGCCGGTTGCGCACTTTCCGGCGCAGGAGCCTGCACTGTCGTGGCGGTGCCAGCGGTACCAGCGGTATCGGCAGCGTGACGGCTACTTGAGCCCCTTGGGCAGCGGGAAATGCGTGGTTTCGCGCACACCGTCCATGTGTCGCACGGACACCGCGCCCAGCGCGCGGAGCTGCTCGATCACATGCTGCACGAGGATCTCGGGTGCGGATGCCCCGGCGGTCAGCCCCACCCGCTGCTTGCCTTCGAACCAGGATGCCTGCAGGTCCTCGGGCGCATCGACCATGTAGGCGGGCGTGCCCAGGCGCTGCGCCAGCTCGCGCAGGCGATTGCTGTTGGAACTGGTCGGGCTGCCCACCACCACCAGCACATCGACGGCAGGCGCGAGCAGCTTCACCGCGTCCTGACGGTTTTGCGTGGCATAGCAGATGTCCTGCTGCTTGGGCTCGCGAACATTCGGAAAGCGCCTCTTGACGGCCGCCAGGATCTCCGCAGCATCGTCCACCGACAGCGTGGTCTGCGTCACCACCGCCAGTCGCTCGCTTTGCGCCACCTCGAGCGATTCCACGTCGGCGACGTCCTCGACCAGGTAGATGCCCTCGCTGAGCTGGCCCATCGTCCCTTCGACTTCGGGATGCCCCTTGTGGCCGATCATGACGAAGTCGTAGCCTTCCTTGTGCAGCTTGGCGACCTCCACATGCACCTTGGTGACCAGCGGGCAGGTCGCGTCGAACACGCTGAAGCCACGCTCGTCCGCCTCGCGCCGAACCGCCTGCGACACGCCGTGTGCGCTGAACACCAGCGTGGCGCCGGGCGGCACGTCGGCCAGATCCTCGATGAAGATCGCACCCTTGGCCTTGAGATCGCTGACGACATAGGTGTTGTGCACGATCTCGTGGCGCACGTAGATGGGTGCGCCGAACTTGGCAAGCGCCCGCTCGACGATCTCGATGGCCCGATCGACACCGGCGCAGAAGCCTCGAGGCGCGGCCAGCACGATCTCGTCAAGGATGGGTTCACCCATCACAGCACCCCGATGAGTTGCACCTCGAAGGTGACGGGCTGCCCGGCCAGCGGGTGGTTGAAGTCGAACAGGACCGACTCGTCGAGCACGTCGCGCACGACGCCGGCATAGGAAGCCTGGCCGTCCGGCGTGGGGAACTGCACCACGTCGCCGACGTGGTAGCGGGCATCGGGGTCGCCGAGTTCGTCGAGCAGTCCACGCTTCACGCGCTGCAGCAGCCCGGGATTGCGGTCGCCGAAGGCCTCTCCCGGGGCGAGCTCGAAGATGGTCCGCGCGCCCTCGGCCAGGCCGACCAGGCGCGACTCCATGGCCGGCGCGAGTTCGCCTGTGCCCAGCGACAAGGTGGCCGGCTTCTCGGCGAAGGTGTTGATGATGTCCGCGCCGTCCGGTCCGGCGAGGCGATAGTGCAGGGTCAGGAAGGACCCCGGTTGAACGACATTCAAGGGACGGCCCGGTTGATAGACTGGCCGCAATTTTACGAGGCGGCGCCGGGAGGGCCGTTCACAACGACCATGGTCCTCAAGGATATTCCAGCCGACGCGCGTCCGCGCGAAAAACTCCTTGCCCACGGCCCCTCGGCACTCGCCGATGCCGAACTGGTCGCATTGCTGCTTCGCACGGGCATGAGGGGAACCTCGGTGCTGCAGCTCGCTCAGACCACGCTTGACACCTTCGGCGGCCTGTGCGGGTTGCTCCATGCTCAACCTGGCGACCTGGCGAGGATCAAAGGCCTGGGACCCGCCAAGCGGGCGGAGATCGCCGCAGTCATCGAGCTGGCCCGCCGCACGCTCGCACGCGAGGTCGCCGCGCGCCCGGTGTTCGATTCTCCGCAGCGCGTGATGGACTATCTGCGGCTGCAACTGGGCCACCTCGGCCACGAGGTATTCGCGGTGCTGTTCCTCGACGCCCAGCACCACCTGATCGAACTCGAAGAGATGTTCCGCGGCACCCTCACCCAAACCAGCGTCTACCCGCGCGAAGTCGTGCGTCGCGCGCTTGCGCACAACGCCGCGGCGGTCATCTTGGCGCACAACCATCCGTCGGGCCATGCCGAGCCCTCGCGCGCAGACGAGTTCCTCACACAGACGCTGAAGGCCGCCCTGCAACTGGTCGATGTGCGCGTGCTCGACCACTTCGTCGTCGGACACTCCGCCGTCGTCTCGTTCGCACAGCGAGGCCTGCTGTGACCTTGCGCGCGCGCAGCCTGCAGGACCTCGCGGCCCTTCGCCGCGCGCTGCACGATCAGCGCCTGGAGGCAGCGCGCCTGGAGGCCGAGGCGCGCGAGCGCGCAGCCCGCGAACGGCGCGAACGCGAACTGTTCGCCCGCACCGTCGGGCCGGTGCAGCCGCTGCGCCAGGCGGCGCGTGCGGCGCTCGACAGGCCGCGGCCAGAGCCGGTGCCTCGCCAGCGGGAGCGCGACGACGCGGCCGTCCTGCGCGAGGCCATCTCCGACGAATTCGACGTCGAGACGCTGCTCGAGACCGACGACAAGCTGTCGTTTCGCCGCCGGGGCATCGGCATTGACGTCGTGCGCAAGCTGCGCCGCGGCGCTTGGACCATCCAGGACCAGATCGACCTTCACGGACTGCGACGCGACGAGGCACGCGAACATCTGGCTGAATTCCTGCGCGAATCCGGGCGCCGCGGACTGCGCTGCGTGCGCGTCGTCCATGGCAAGGGCCTCGGCTCGCCCGGACGCCAGCCGGTGCTCAAATCCAGGGTGCGGGCCTGGCTGGTGCAAAAGAGCGAGGTGATCGCCTTCACGCAGGCACGCGCGTCCGACGGCGGGCACGGCGCCCTGATCGTGCTGCTCGCGCCCTGAAGCCGCTGCCCGGCATCGCCGATGCGCAAAGGCATTGCGCGGGCGACTGGTCATTTGTACAGTCGTCACCTGCGCCTTTCGCGCCGACCCATGCCCGCCCGCCTCATCGCCCATCTCGACATGGACGCGTTCTACGCGTCGGTCGAACTGCTTCGCTACCCGGACCTGCGCGGCCAGCCGGTGGTCATTGGCGGCGGCCGCGACCGGCGCCCGGTCACGCTCCCTGATGGCACTCGCCGCTATGCGAGATTGCGCGACTACGCCGGGCGCGGGGTGATCACCACGGCCACCTACGAGGCGCGCGCCCTCGGCGCGCACAGCGGCATGGGCATCATGAAGGCGGCGCAACTCGCCCCCAATGCCGTGCTGCTGCCCGTCGACTTCGACGAATACCGGAAGTATTCGCGCCTGTTCAAGGCGGCTGTGCGCCAGGTCGCCCCGCTGGTGGAAGACCGCGGCATCGACGAGATCTACATCGACCTGACGGATGTGCCCAGTGCGCAGGACGACAGTGGGAGAACCGTCGCACGCCGCCTGAAAGACGCCGTGCAGGAGGCGACCGGCCTGAACTGCTCCATCGGCGTGACGCCCAACAAGCTGTTGTCGAAGATCTGCTCCGACCTGGACAAGCCCGACGGCCTGACGCTGCTTGCGTACGACGACATCCCGGCACGGATCTGGCCGCTGCCGGCCAGGAAGATCAACGGAATCGGCCCCAAGGCGACCGAGAAGCTGGCGAGCCTGGGCATCCGCACGATCGGCGAGCTTGCCACGGCCGATCCCGCCATGCTGGTGCAGCAGTTCGGGCGCAGCTACGGGGCGTGGATGCACGAGGCCGCCCACGGGCGAGACGATCGCCCCGTCGTCACCTACAGCGAGCCCAAGTCGATCAGCCGCGAGACCACCTTCGAACGCGACCTGCACGCCGTGCGCGACCGCGCCGAGCTGGGCGCGATCTTCACCGAGCTGTGCGTGGAACTGGCCGGCGACCTGGCGCGCAAGGGCTATGCCGGCAAGACCATCGGCATCAAGCTGCGCTTCGACGACTTTCGCATCGTCACGCGCGACCTCACGTTGCCCTCGCACACCATGGACGCGCGAACGATCCGACGTGCGGCGGGCGAATGCCTGAAGCGCGTGGATCTGGCGCGCCGGCTGCGCCTGCTGGGCGTGCGCGCCGGAACCCTGGCCCGCCTGTCGGACCTCGTCGGCCCTTCGGCTGCCTACGTGGTCGAGCCGGCCGCACCGACAGTGGCCGCGGAACCGGTCGCTCACTACGGCCTGCCGCTGTTCGATGCGCCTGAACCGGGGCCGTCATGAACCTGCGCCGCCTGCATGCCGCTGAACTGCGCGTGCGGCCGGCAGCGACAATGCCACCATCATGTCGGGTCAGGACCTGCGCTATCCCTCGATCGACGGCCTGCGGGCTTTCGAGGCGGCAGCACGGCTCGGCAACTTCGAGCGTGCCGCCGACGAGCTTCACGTCACGTCCAGCGCGGTGAGCAAGCGCGTCTCCACGCTCGAGGACCTGCTCGGCACCACTCTGCTCACGCGTTCGGCCCGTGCGCTGGTCCTCACCGCCGCCGGCAAGGAATATCTCGCGCAGGTCGGGGCCGCACTCGGACTGCTCGCCGCGGTGCCCCTGCATCGGCGCGCCGTACAGCGCAGCGAGCGCCTTCGCGTCACGGTCCCGCCGACCTTCGCCCGCCAGGTGCTCGTTCCGCACCTCGAGGCCTTTACTCAGGCTCATCCTCGGATCGAACTGGAGGTGGTGCTGTCGATTCCGTTCGTGGATGCCGCCGGCAGCGACGCCGACGTCGAAGTGCGCAACGGCCCCTCGGGCGAGGCGCCGCTGATGCACGACATCGTGCTACCGGTGGCCTCGCCGGCCCTGCTGGCGAAGTTGCCGCCCCTGCGCGAACCGGCGGACCTTCGCCATGCGTCGCTTCTGCGCACTCCGCTCGAGCCATGGACGCCATGGTTCCATGCCGCCGGGCTCGCCTGGCCGGAGCCCGTGCACGGCCCGAAGCTCGTCGATCTGGGCATGACCCTCGAGGCAGCGATCGGCGGCCAGGGCGTCGCGCTCGCCCGGCCGACGCTCGCCATGGCATGGCTGGCGTCCGGAGTCCTCAAGCCGCTGTTTCGGATCACCTCGCAGCCCGTCAATCAGTACCACCTTCTGCCGCATGCGTCGCACGGTGCCCCGGCCGTGTTTGCGGCCTGGCTGCGTGCGGTGTGCGAGAAGGTGTCGCGCGACGCGGCGGACTGCCTTTCGGCCCTCGGCTGAAAATCTTTCCGCCGCGGGCCGGCGCAGGCCCCTTAGCATGCCCTGCGACATCGAGGAGACACGACCATGCCCGTCATCACCAACATCGAAGACCTCAGGGTGCTTGCACGCCGGCGCGTGCCCCGCATGTTCTACGACTACGCCGACAGCGGATCCTGGACCGAGAGCACCTACCGCGCCAATGAGGCCGACTTCCAGCGCATCAAGCTTCGCCAGCGTGTGGCCGTCAACATGACGAACCGCAGCACGCGCACGACGATGATCGGCGCCGACGTGGCCATGCCCGTGGCCCTCGCCCCGACGGGCCTGACCGGCATGCAGCATGCCGACGGCGAGATCCTGGCCGCCCGCGCAGCCGAGCGATTCGGCGTGCCGTTCACGTTGTCGACCATGAGCATCTGCTCGATCGAGGACATCGCAGCCCACACCAAGGCGCCGTTCTGGTTCCAGCTCTACGTCATGCGCGACCGCGACTTCATCGAGCGCCTGATCGACCGGGCCAGGGCCGCCGGCTGCTCCGCCCTGATGCTGACGCTCGACCTGCAGATCCTCGGCCAGCGACACAAGGACCTCAAGAACGGCCTGACCGCGCCGCCGAAGCCGACTCTGGCCAACCTCATCAACCTGGCCACCAAGCCGCGCTGGTGCCTGGGGATGCTCGGCACCCGGCGCCACAGCTTCGGCAACATCGTGGGCCATGCCAAGGGCGTGGGCAATCTGTCCAGCCTGTCGTCGTGGACGGCCGAGCAGTTCGATCCGCAGCTGAACTGGGGCGATGTGGAATGGATCAAGAAACGCTGGGGCGGCAAGCTCATCCTCAAGGGCATCATGGATGCAGAGGACGTGCGGATCGCCCGCGACACCGGCGCGGATGCATTGATCGTCAGCAACCACGGCGGCAGACAGCTCGATGGCGCCCCATCGTCGATCGACGCCTTGCCGGCCGCCGTCGAGGCCGCGGCCGGCCGCATCGAAGTCTGGATGGACGGCGGCATCCGCTCGGGGCAGGATGTCCTGAAGGCCGTCGCGCTCGGCGCCCGGGGCACGCTGATCGGCCGTCCTTTCCTGTATGGGCTCGGCGCGCTGGGCGAGGCCGGCGTGACCCGTGCGCTCGAGATCATCCGCAATGAACTCGACTTGACGATGGCGTTCTGCGGGCATGTCGACATTCGCAAGGTCGACCGGGCCATCTTGCTGCCGGGTACGTTCCCGACGCCGGCCACGACCGCGCCATCTGACGGGCCCGTCGCCCGCCCGATCCCAGGGTCGGCAGCCGCGGCCGCCGTCGGCGAAGCGGCCACCATCGTCGATAGGTAACAGGCACGGGCGTCGAAGGCGGGGCCTGGATCCGCCAGCGCTTCACCATCGCCGATCGGCCGGTGGCTGGCAGTCGGCAGTCGGCAGCCGACGACCGACACTCATCTCTCGTCGCCGGTGTCGTCGCGGGCATCGTCGCGGGCGGTTCGCGGCGACTGCTCCATCAGCTCGACGCAGGCCTGCACGACTTCTCGCACCAGTTCCTCGTCGATGGGGTAGCGGTAGCGAAAGCGCAGGTGGCGCACGCCACGTCCCGAGCCCTCGAGGTCGGGGAACCTTTCGGCCAGCACGGCACCGTTGAAGACCTGGAGATTGGCGTGGTCCTTGTGGACGGCGATGGCCACCGCGTGCGAACCCTCGTGCGTGAACATCAGGTTGCCCCACTTCACCGAGCCCACGAGGCCCGGCTGCGTGCGATGCACCAAGTCGCGCAGAAGTCGAGCCATGTCCTGCTGTTCGGGTCGGAGGGTGTCGAACCAGTTCTCGATCAGGGCAGCCGGGCGAAGAATGGAGCGCATGGACGGGCTTCTTCCTGTTTCAGCCTGTCCGACACCCTGCCGGCTCGGCATCGCGGGCGCCGATCGTGGTCCGACCGGCCGCTCGGCGGCACTGCACGCAAGCTGATCGCATGGCTGACTCCCAAGGGCTTTCCCGGCGCATCGTAGCGCGCATGAATTGCAGGAAAGGCGGGCAAGGCGCATGCCCGGCAACGGGCAAGGGGCGCTCGCAGTGAGCGCCTGCCAGCACTGCAGCGCGTTCAGGTCTTGGGCAGCGTCACCCCGCGTTGGCCTTGGTATTTGCCGCCACGATCCTTGTAGCTGGTCTCGCAGACTTCGTCGCTCTCGAAGAACAGCACCTGGGCGCACCCTTCGCCAGCGTAGATCTTCGCCGGCAGCGGCGTGGTATTGCTGAATTCGAGGGTGACGAAGCCCTCCCATTCGGGCTCGAAGGGAGTCACGTTGACGATGATGCCGCAGCGCGCGTAGGTGCTCTTGCCGAGACAGATCGTGAGCACATTGCGCGGAATGCGGAAATATTCCACGGTCCGGGCCAGGGCGAAACTGTTGGGGGGAATGATGCAGACGTCGGCCTGGATGTCGACGAAGCTCTTCTCGTCGAACGCCTTCGGATCGACCACCGTGCTGTAGATGTTGGTGAAGACCTTGAATTCCGGTGCGCAGCGGATGTCGTAGCCGTAGCTGGACGTGCCATAGCTGACGATGCGGTGGCCGTCGGGCGCCTGCCGCACCTGGCCCGGCTCGAAAGGCTCGATCATGCCGTGCTGCTCGGCCATGCGGCGGATCCACTTGTCGCTCTTGATGCTCATGCGCGCGTCCTCGGAAGTGGCGCGATTCTAGAAGCCCGCGCAGACGCTGCCGCTCGTGACCGTTTTTTGACAGCGGGTCCGTCGTGTGCTGCACTTGCATGCATCGCCTCGTTGCAGCCAGCTGACCCAGGAGGAGCACCATGCGCAATGCCACGGACCTGATGGTGCAATACGCCGCCTACCACCGCGACCGTCGCAACATCACGACACATTTCGTCGGCATCCCGCTCATCGTCTTTGCCATCGGAGTTCTCCTGGGCAAGCCGAGCTTCACCTTCGACGGGGTCGTGCTGACCCCGGCATGGCTGGCGTGGGCGGCTGCCGCACTGTGGTATCTCACGCGCGGCAACCTGGTGCTCGGCGGCGCCGTCAGCCTGGTAACGGGCGTGCTCATCCTGCTGGCGCAGCCGCTGGCCGCCGGCAGTCTTTCGGGCTGGCTCGGATGGGGGCTGAGCGTGTTCTTCCTCGGTTGGGCCCTGCAGTTCATCGGCCACTACTACGAGGGTCGCAAGCCGGCCTTCGTCGACGACGTGACCGGGCTGCTCGTGGGGCCGATGTTCGTCACCGGAGAGATGCTGTTCTCGCTCGGGCTGTGCAAGTCGCTGCTCGACGAGATCGAGCGCCGCGCCGGGCCGACCATGCTGCGCGACCTCGCGCACCCCTGAAAGACGCGCGATCGTCTCACGCAGCCGGGCGGGTCTGCGGCTGCGCGTCGAATCGATCGAAGCCGCAGTAGCAGATGAAGCGGCGGTTGGCAGCGCGGCCGAACAGGCACAGGCCAAGGCGCTCGGCCAATTCGAATCCCATCTGCGTGATGCCGCTGCGCGACACGATGAGCGGCACGCCCATCTGCGCCGCCTTGATGACCATCTCGCTCGTGAGCCGCCCCGTCGTGTAGAAGATCTTGTCGCCGCCGTCCATGCCGTGCAGCCACATCCATCCGGCGATGGTGTCGATGGCATTGTGGCGGCCGACGTCTTCGACGAAGGTGAGCAGGCGATCCTGGCAGAACAGGGCGCAGCCGTGCACCGAGCCGGCCGACTTGTAAGTGCTCTCCTGCAGCCGGATCGCATCGAGCAGTCGATACAGCGTGGCCTGCGACAGGCGCGCCTGCTCGGCATCGGGCGGCGGGAGCCGGATCTGGTCGAGCTCGTCCATCAGGCCGCCGAACACCGTCCCCTGCCCGCAGCCGGTCGTGACCACGCGATGTGACGGTCTTCTCCTCGAAGCGCTCGATGCCCGCGCGGGTCTTCACGGCCGCGGCGGCCACGTCCCAGTCGACGGTCACGGAATCGACATCCTCGACGGCGTCGACCAGGCGCTGGTTTCTCAGGTAGCCGAGCACGAGCAGTTCGGGCGCTGCGCCCAGGGTCATCAAGGTGACGAGTTCGCGGTTGTCGACGAACACCGTCAGGGCGCGCTCGGCGGGAATGGCGATTTGACGCCGCTCGCCGAATTCATCGAGCACGCACACGTCGGTGGTAAGAAGGGCGCTGGCCTGGGTCAGTCTTGGGGGCATGTCGTGCTCTGGCATCCGCAACGCATTGCCGTCGGAGGCGACGCCAATGCATTGTGGCGCGAGAGCGAGAGGCGCGCGGGCGGAAGGCTACTGCTTGCCCTGGCGCCCCTGGGTCGGGTTCTTCACCGAGCCCGGCGGCGTGGTCGCGGTGGCGGCCGGCGAATGGGCACCGGCTGCCTCGATCGGCTTCCCGGCGCTCGCCGTCGGCGAGAACTTGCCGGGATCGGTGCATGGCGGCGTCGGCTCCGGCGGATGCGTGCTGCGGCCCGCGGCCTTCGCGTCCTTGTAATACCGTTGGGCAACCCGGTCCTCGGTCTTGCAGAGTTCGTAGGCCGCGACCTTCGCGCTCCAGGCCGCCTTCTCCTTGGCCTGCGCGGCCTTGGCCTGGGCCTCGGGCGACGACGTCGGCGGCGGCAGCTTGGCGAGGACACCGGCCGACACCACGGCGGGCAGGCACGCCGCCGCCAGCCAACGAGCCATCGAAGTCTTCATCGCAGGTCCTTTCGTGCGCACGCGTCCAGCTCAGGATTGGGCGGCAGGCTTGCCGGCCGGCGGGCGGTGCGAGCTGCGCTTTGCCGGGATCTTTCCAGCCTCGATGTCAGCATGCCACAGCGCATGATGCTCGCGCGCCCAATCGTCGTCGACATAACCTTCGCGCATGGCACGGTAGGCGCCTCGCACGCCCACCGTTCCGACGTAGATGTGGAAGATGAAGACGGTGAGCAGCAGAGTGGCCGCCACCGAGTGCACCATGTGCGCGACCTGCATCTGTCCGCGCGTGTCGCCCAGAGTCGGAATGAGCCCGTTCATGATGAAGCCCGTCACGACGGTGATCGCGCCCAGCAGGAGCACCCCGCCCCAGAACACCACTTTCTCGCCGGCGTTGAAGCGGTGCGACGGGGCTTCCCCGCCGCGACCCCATGCGCCGCCGCCGTTCTTGAACCAGGCGAGGTCTTCGCGCCGCGGCACGTTGTCCCGCAAGAAGGTGATGAAGACGATCAGCAGCGACACCGCGAACAACGGGCCGCAGAAGTTGTGCAGGTTCTTCATCGCATAGGCGATCCAGCCGAATGCTGCATGTCCGACGAGCGGCAGCAGGAAGAATTTTCCGAACGCGACCGTGATGCCCGACAGCGCCAGCAGCACGAATGCCGTCGCGTTGACCCAATGTGCAGCCCGCTCGAACACGCTGAAGCGCTCGATGCGGCGCTGCCCGACATTCCTCGAATGACCGATCGGTCCGCGCCCCAGATAGAAGAGCACCATCGCGACGAGCATGATCAGCAGCAGCGAGCCGCCATAGGGAATGATCCAGTCGTTGCGGACCTGCCGCCAGGCCTCGCCGGCATTGGTCAGGCGCGATCCCGGGTACTGCACGAAGGACTGGATGAGCACGCCCTTTTCCGCGCCCGGAAGGTTGGTCACGCCCGCGTGATCGCCCGAGCCGCGCACCGACCGCCAGAAAGGTGCGTTGTTGCCGGGCTGCGACTTCGCGCGCTGGGCGTTGGTGTCATCGGGCTTGGGCTGCGGCGCGGCGGCCACGCTGGCGGGTGCGGCGTACGGCGTCGCCGCCTGGGCGAATGCCGCCTGCGACGCGATCAGCGCGAGTCCCGCGAACAGCGCGAAGGCCCAGCTTCGCGCGCTCGTCGCCGGGGCCCACCTGCGTCGAACCGATCGGATCGGGCTCAGCATGGCATCTCCTTCGCAGCGCGCATCGACTTCACTGCGTGCGGTTGTATTCGTTCTGCATCGTGGCGCGATGCTTGAGCTGTTCCTGCCAGCTCGCCTTGTCGCCGGGCTTCCAGCCGGACACCACGTAGGGATCCTGCGCACCCTGCCAGGCCGGCTGGTCGCTCTTCGATCCCACGGCGGTCTGCGGCTTCTCGCTGCACGCCACGAGTGCGCCTGCGAGAGCCAGCATCCACCACATCGAGACATTCCGCCGCTTCATCGCTTCTCCTTGGTCGGCGGCGTGGCGGTGCCCTCGGTGGGCTGTCCGTAGGCCGTGCCCCAGCCCCACACCTCGCTGCCCTTGCCCCGGTTGAGCACGCGGGTGCGGAAAATCTCCGCGACCACGTCCCCATCGCCGCCGAGAAGCGCCTTGGTCGAGCACATCTCGGCGCAGGCCGGAAGCTTTCCTTCAGCGAGGCGATTGCGCCCGTACTTCTCGAATTCGGCCGCGCTGCCGTTTTCCTCGGGGCCACCGGCGCAGAAGGTGCACTTGTCCATCTTGCCGCGCAAGCCGAACGCGCCGTTGCTCGGGAATTGCGGCGCACCGAACGGGCAGGCGTAGGAGCAGTAGCCGCAGCCGATGCACACGTCCTTGTCGTGCAACACCACGCCTTCGTCGGTGCGGTAGAAGCAGTCCACCGGGCACACCGCCATGCAGGGGGCGTCGCTGCAGTGCATGCAGGCCACCGAGATGCTGCGCTCGCCCGGCACGCCGTCGTTCATCGTCACGACGCGGCGGCGATTCACGCCCCAGGGGATGTCGTGTTCGGCCTTGCAGGCGGTCACGCAGCCGTTGCATTCGATGCAGCGCTCGGCATCGCAGATGAATTTCATTCGAGCCATGTCGCTTCCTCGTTCAGGCTGGTGGTCGTCAGGCCGACTTCTCGATCTGGCACAGCGTGGTCTTGGTCTCCTGCATCATCGTGACGGCGTCGTAGCCGTAGGTGGTGCCGGTGTTGACCGCCTCGCCGCGCACGATCGGGTGCGCCCCTTCGGGGTAGTAGGCGAGCAGGTCCTGGCCCTGCCAGTGGCCCGAGAAGTGGAAGGGCAGGAACACCGTGTCGCGACCCACCCGCTCGGTAACCTGCGCATGGACCTGCATCCTCGCACCCGTGGGGGTCTTCACCCACACCCGGTCGCCATGGCGGATGCCCCGGTCGTTGGCGGCGGCCGGGTTGATCTCGACGAACATCTGCTGCTGCAATTCCGCCAGCCAGGCATTGGAGCGCGTCTCCTCGCCGCCGCCCTCGTACTCGACGAGGCGGCCCGAGGTCATGACCAGCGGGAACTGCTTGCCGATGTCCTTGTTCTTTTCCTGCACGGACTTGAACAGCGTGGGAAGCCGCCAGAAGGCCATCTTGTCGTCGTGCGTGGGGTACTTCTCGATCAGGTCCGGCCGGTTCGAATAGAGCGGCTCCCGGTGTTGCGGAATGGGGTCGGGGAAGTTCCACACGAAGGCGCGCGCCTTGGCGTTGCCGAACGGGTGGCATCCGTGGTTCTTCATCACGACACGCTGGATGCCGCCCGACAGGTCGGTCTTCCAGTTCTTGCCTTCGGCGGCCTTCTTCTCGGCATCGGTGAGCTCGTCCCACCAGCCGAGCTTCTTGAGCAGGATGTGATCGAATTCCGGGTATCCGGTGGTGATGTCGGCGCCTTTCGAGTGCGAGCCGTCCTCGGCCAGCAGGTTCACGCCGTCGCGCTCGACGCCGAAGTTGGCGCGGAAGTTTCCGCCGCCATCCATGATGTGCTTGGAGGTGTCGTAGAGGTTCGGCGAGCCGGGGTGCTTGAGCTCGGGCGTGCCGTAGCAGGGCCACGGCAGCCCGAAGTAGTCTCCGTCGAGCTTGTAGCCGGTGGCCTCGTCGATGCCGCCCTTGGCACGCAGGGTCTTGACGTCGAATACATGCATGTTGCGCATGTGCGCCTTCAGCCTCTCGGGGCTCTGGCCGGTGTAGCCGATGGTCCAGGTGCAGCGGTTGATCTCGCGCAGCATCGACTCGGGCTCCGGCTCCATCATGCCGTCGCGTCCGGCGACCAGCTTGAGCGACTTGACCAGTTCCTTGCCGAAGCCGAGCTTGTCGGCGAGCTGGTACATGATCATGTGGTCGGAGCGCGACTCGAAGAGCGGCTCGATCACCTTTTCGCGCCACTGCACCGAGCGGTTGGATGCCGTGACCGAGCCTGAGGTCTCGAACTGCGTGCAGGCCGGCAGCAGGTAGACGCTGCGATTCTTGTTGAGCTCTTCGGGCTTGCCAGGCATCGCGGCCATCGCCGCGGTGGCCGACGGATAGGGGTCCACGACCACGAGCAGGTCGAGCTTGTCCATCGCCCGCTTCATGTCCAGCCCGCGAGACTGCGAATTCGGCGCGTGGCCCCAGTAGAACAGGCCGCGCAGGTTGCTGTTCTGGTCGATCAGGTCATTCTTCTCGAGCACCCCGTCGATCCAGCGCGAGACCGTCATGCCCGACTTGCTCAGCATGCCCGGCGCATAGCGCCCCTTGATCCATTCGAAGTCGAGGTCCCAGACCTTGGCGTAGTGCTTCCACGCGCCCTCTGCCAGGCCGTAGTAGCCCGGCAGCGAATCGGGATTGGGCCCGACGTCGGTGGCCCCCTGCACGTTGTCGTGCCCGCGGAAGATGTTCGCACCGCCGCCGCTGACACCCACATTGCCGAGCGCCAGCTGCAGGATGCACGAGGCACGCACCATGGCATTGCCGATGGTGTGCTGCGTCTGCCCCATGCACCACACGATGGTGCCGGGGCGGTTCTCGGCCATGATCTTCGCCACCTTCAGGCAGGTGGCCTCGTCCACGCCGGTGACCTCCTGGACCTTGTCGGGCGTCCACTTCGCAAGCACGTCCTCGCGCACCTTGTCCATGCCGTAGACACGGTCGTGGATGTACTGCTTGTCTTCCCAGCCGTTCTTGAAGACGTGGTACAGGACACCGAACAGGAAGGCCACGTCGGTGCCCGAGCGCAGTCGCACGTACTCGTCGGCCTTCGCTGCCGTGCGTGTGAAGCGCGGGTCGACCACGATCATCTTGGTGCCGGTCTCCTTCGCATGCAGCATGTGCATCATCGACACCGGGTGCGCTTCGGCGGCATTGGAGCCGATGTACAGCGCCGCCTTGCTGTTCTGCATGTCGTTGTAGGAGTTGGTCATCGCGCCGTAGCCCCACGTGTTCGCGACGCCGGCGACCGTGGTGGAGTGGCAGATGCGCGCCTGGTGGTCGCAGTTGTTGCTGCCCCACAGGCTGACCCACTTGCGCAGCAGATACGACTGCTCGTTGTTGTGCTTGGAGGACCCGACGATGAAGATGGAATCGGGGCCGCTGTCCTTGCGCAGCTCGAGCATCTTGGCGCTGATCTCGTTGAGGGCCTGGTCCCAGCTCATCCGCTGGTACTTGCCGTCGACCAGCTTCATCGGATACTTCAGCCGGTATTCGCCGTGGCCGTGCTCGCGTACCGAGGCGCCCTTGGCGCAATGCGCGCCGAGGTTCAGCGGTGAATCGAACACCGGCTCCTGGCGCAACCACACGCCGTTGTCAACCACGGCATCGACCGCGCAGCCCACCGAGCAGTGGGTGCACACGGTGCGCCTGACTTCCAACTTTTTTGCGGGCGCGCCCTGGGGCGCATCTGCAGCCCGCGCGCGTTTCACGAGGGTCAACTGGGATGCCGCCAGGCCGGCGCCCACGCCGACGCCCGAGCGCCGAAGAAAAGCTCGCCGGTCCATCGTCGGGATCGCGCGCGACATGCCGCGCGACAGGCTGGAAACAAGCGACGACAGCGGCGCGGCGGTACCCGCGTCGGTCGATTTGCGTGTGAGCAACATGGTATCTCCTGAAGCGGAGGATTCGCGCCGGTCCCGGACGAGGCGGCGTCAGACCTTGGCAGTCTCGTAATAGCGCAGGACATGGGCAGTGAGGCGGTAACCGTCCTTCGAGTCGGGCTCGGGCGCGGCCGCGGCGAGCGATGGCGCAGGCGCGCCTCGCGGCAGCGCCACTGCGGCAGCAGCCGCCGCAGTGGCGGCGCCGGCCCCGAGCAACCAGCCGCGACGGGTAGCTGCCGTCGCGGGGCGTTCTTCGGCGGTGCTCGCCTCGAGGGGAATGTTTGTCATGGCTGCTCTCCCAGATTCATGCCGACCACGCGCCAACCCACCGAGGGAACAGCGCTATCCCACTCTAGGCACGATGCCCCGCCGGGTCACTAGGGTTCGTCCCGAGAAGTACGCATCTCGCGCAGTGCCGGGCTGCACGATCGACACCGTGCCGGCCTCAGTCGAGCATGTCGAACGCCTGCGACTCGACGGCGAAGAAGGCGCGAGCGAACGACGCCAGCGACCGGTAGAAATCGGCGCGGGGATGTCCGGCCACGGCTTCGCACAGCGCTTCGGTCCAGGGCCGCAAGTGAGCATCGAAGAAGCGGCGCTGCACCGCGAGATGGCCGAATGCCGGGTCGTCCGCGGCGATCAGGAAGCGCATGACTTCGCACAGATAGGCGATGTGGTCCTCGGTCTCGTGCATGTCGTCGGCGCGCGCCAGGCCGAGTTCGTTCAGCGAGTCGCGCAGTGCGGCCAGCGGCCGCTCGTGCAGCGCGCCGGCGAGATAGTGCGACCCGCACAGGAACAGTTCGGGCTTGCCCACGCCGATGAACAGGTCTGCGTATTCCGTCGAGATATCGGCGACCATCAAGCGCCGCGTCGCACCCACGAGGTCGGTCCAGCTGGATTCCAGGAAGGCGCCGCGGGCAGGCGCCTCGGTCGGTGCCAGACGAAGGCGTTCATGAAGGCCCGCGTCCGGCGCCGCATAGAACAGACGGGCCAGCACGCCATAGGCCTCGGCCCGCGCGAGTTCTTCGCGGTCGTCGGGCATGCCGAAGCGCAGCGGCTGCGTGGTCATGTTTGCCCCTTGCCCGACGAGGTCGTCGGGCGATCCCCCAAGGGGATGCGGGCCGGCTTGGGAGCGGCCCGGCGCTCGGCCCGCAAAGATTGCCCCTCGCCCGACGGGTACGTCGGCCGATCCCCCGAGGGGATTCGGGCCGGCTTGGGAGCGGCCCGGCACTCGGCCCGCAAAGATTGCCCCTCGCCCGACGGGTACGTCGGCCGATCCCCCGAGGGGATTCGGGCCGGCTTGGGAGCGGCCCGGCGCTCGGCCCGCAACACGCAGATTGACACAGCATGTCTCATGGAAGGTCCGTGATCTTCACTTCGGCGGAACTGCTGTGGATGTCGATGACGCGGCAGTCGCTGCACATCTTGAGCCGATCCGCCGCGGCGCCCTGGAACATGGAATGTCCGGCCAGGCGTTGGATCATCGTCTCGATGGCGCGCACCGTGCCGAAAGGCTTGCCGCAACGGATGCAACGCCACGGCTCGACCTCGTGCAGAACGCGCGCCTGCCGCCGCGCCCGGCCCTCGTCGGCCAGCCACAGGCGCGATTCGAGCGAAATCGCCTGCTCCGGACAGGTGGTTTCGCACAGCCCGCACTGCACGCATTGCTTTTCCACGAATCGCAGCTGCGGACGCTCGGGGTTGTCGAGCAATGCGCCCTCCGGGCATGCGCCCACGCACGCCAGGCACATCGTGCATCGGGCGGTGTCCACGACGATGGTCCCGAACGGGCTGCCGTCGGCGGGCAGGCTGATCGCCTCGGCCTTCGCCGGCGCGTGCTGCACGAAATGGTCGATGGCCAGCTCGAGGGTATCGCGCTTGGCGGCCTGCACCGCGAAGGTGGCCGGCGGCATTCGAGTGACGGCAGGCGGCGCCTGCAATGCAGCGTCGAGGTCGGGCAAGTTGCGCGCATCGCGGACTTCGATCAGTTCCACGCCGCGTGCGCCGTCGCCCCAGCCCGACAGCAGCGCGCGCACCAGTTCGGCCTGCGCCCGCAATGCATCGCGGTAGGCAGGCGCCTCCTCGTCGGTCAGCAGCACGCAGATGCGTCCCGCGCCGTGCGCCAGCGCAGACAACCAAAGGTCGATGCCGACGCTCGCGGTGTGAAACAACTCCAGCGGCAGCACCCACGCCGGAACGCCGCGGATGCCGTCATCGACGCGGGCCGCACGCCCCCAATCGTCGATCAGGCGGCGGCCGGCCTCTGCGCTGTGCAGCAGCAGCGTGGGCGCGCCGCACGTGGCCACCCCGCCCGCGCGCTGATAGGTTTGCAGCATCAGCCGGATGCGCCTGCCCAGGTGGTCCGGGGCGGGCGTCGCGTAGGTGAGTGCCCCGCTCGGACAGACGGTCGTGCAGGCACCGCAGCCCACGCACAGGTGCGGCTCGATGCGGATGCCGCCGTCTTCCTTGGCCCGGCTTGCGATCGCGCGCGCGCTGCAGACCTCGATGCAGGCGTCGCAGCCCGTGCGCTCGTTGCGGCTGTGCGCGCACAGCTTGCGCTTGTACTGGAAGAACGTGGGCTTCTCGAATTCGCCGACGAGGTCTCGAAGGGCCAGCAAGGCATCGAGGCGGCGACGCTCGTCCTGGCCGGGACGGAAATAGCCCTGCGGCGGCTGATGCATGCCGAGGAAGGGCGTGGGTTGCAGGTCGAGCACCATGTCGAAGGCCTCGCTCGACGACTGCGCAGGCCGTTCGAAATCGATGGCGCCCGCTGCCTCGCACACGCGCACGCAATCGCGATGCTTGCGACACGCGTCGAGGTCGATCTGATAGCCGAAGTCGATCGCGTTCTCGGGACACGCTGCGATGCAGGCGTTGCAGCGAGTGCACAGGTCGAGGTCGATGGGGTTGGCGCTCTCCCACTGCACCTCGAACCGCCCGAGCCAGCCGTCGATGGCGGTGACCCGCCCGGCGTGGGCCGCCCACGCGTGCTGCTGCGGCAGGCTGCCGCCCGATGAGGTGACTAGCACGCTCACATCGAGGCGGTCCGACAGCTTGTCGGCCGCCCATCGGGTGTCGTCGGCCGCACCGATCACCAGGACCCGGCCACCGCTGCGATAGCTCACGGTGGCCACCGGGTCGGGCGCCGGAAACTGCGCGCCCGCGATCAGCGCGGCGATCTTGGGCGTCGCCCGGGCGGCGTCCCTGGACCAGCCCGCCGTCTCGCGGATATTGACGAAGCGGATCGGCCGCTCCTGCAGGCTGGGCGCCCCCTGTGTCTGTTCGTTGAGCGCCTCGAAGAGCCGGCTTTCCTGCGTGCAGGCCACGAGCAGTTCTTCGCCGTCCAGGGCCGCGCGTTGGAAGGCTCCGGCTTCGCGCCGGCACAGCGTCGTGTGTACGCCTTGCAGGCCCGCGGCGGCGTCAGCCGGCAGTGCCTTCGCCAGGGCCGCGGCGTCCAGCGGGATCGTCTTGTTGCAGTTGCAGATCAGGGTCTTCATCGGGGCTTGCCGCCTCTGGTTCCTGGCTCGACTGTGGCACGTCGGCCACGATGCGGCCATCGGGAGTTGCCTGCGTCGCCGGTGCGTCCTGCGGCTCGTCGTCGAAGAGTCCAAGCGAGCGGGCCTGTGCCATGCGGCGCAACACCGACGGCGCGATCGGATCGCTGCGCGAGTAGTCGTCGATGTAGGTGTCCAGCCCGTCCATGACATTGAAGCGCGGATCGGCGAACAGCTTTCTCATCGCGGCCCGCTTCACCGACTCGTGCACGCGCGGCCCCATGAAAGGGCTGAAATCGGCGTCGCCGGTGAGTGCGGCCACATCGTCGAGCGTCGGTGGGGCGGCGTCATCGACACCAGTGCCGGGCGACGATGCCGCTGCCGTGTCCGGCAGTGCGGGCGCACCATCGACCAGCGGTAAGTTCCCCGCCGCGACCGTGTGCGGCACCGGCGAGGATGACGGTGCGCCCGGCGCGGGACCGCTCCCACGCGCCTGCCACTCCTGTCGCTGTGGTGGCGGCTGTGTTTGCGGTTGCGGTTGCGGTTGCGGTTGTGGCAGCGGTTGCGGTTGCGGTTGCGGTTGCGCCTCCCGAGCCTGCCGCTCCTGGGCCTTGCGCCGAGACCAGCGCGACAGGAAAGTGTCGTCGTCGCTCATCGGATCGTCCTTCAGGAATCGCGCTCCTGCGGCGGCAGGAACGACGGCGGCCGGCGACGACGCTTGGGTTCGGGCCGATAGGTGGCCGCCGTGTAGGCCTGCAGCCACTCCCGCACGTCGGCTTGCAACGGCAAGTTGTCGACGCGCTCCTGCGCGTCGAGCCAGCGCGCGGCCTCGTTATAGGACAAGGTCAGCGCCACGGGCCGCGCCTGCGATGGGTCGTCGTCGTCGATCCGCCACATGACGAACCACACCGGCGCGGCCGATTCGAGGTTGAGGAAGTAGCCTTCGGCCTCGTCGGCAAACAGGCCCACCTCGAAACCCGGGTGCAGGCTGCGCTGGCGTCGACCGTCGTCGCGCAGCACACGAGGCGCATCGCCGAAACCGCCCTCGTCGGGCACGACCTCCGCCACCGAGAAACGCCAGGCTTCCCAGTGGGTGGGCTGGGCTTCGCGCTCCATCACCACCGCCAACGTCAATGCGGGGTGCGTGGCAGGCATCAGGTGGTCTTGGACACGGTGATGGTCGGGAACTTGGCCGAGAAGTCCTTGGCGCGCTGGGCGATCTTCACCGCCACCTGCCGCGCCACGCTCTTGTAGAGGCCAGCGATTTCGCCGTCGGGGTCGCTGACCACCGTGGGCCGGCCGCTGTCGGCCTGCACGCGGATGCTGAGGTTCAGCGGCAGCGCGCCGAGGTAGTCCATGCCCTGCTCGGCGGCCAGTTTCTTGCCGCCCTCCTCGCCGAAGATGTGCTCCACGTGGCCGCATTTCTCGCACACGTGCACTGCCATGTTCTCGACGATGCCGAGGATGGGCACGCCGACCTTCTCGAACATCTTGATCCCGCGCTGGGCGTCGATGAGCGCGATGTCCTGCGGCGTCGTGACGATCACGGCGCCGGTGAGCGGCACACGCTGACTGAGCGTGAGCTGGATGTCGCCGGTGCCCGGCGGCATGTCGACGATGAGGTAGTCGAGGTCGCCCCAGCGGGTCTGGCGCAGCAGCTGCTCGAGGGCCTGGGTGGCCATGGGGCCGCGCCAGATCATGGCCTGGTCGGCCTCGACCAGGAAGCCGATCGACATGACCTGCACGCCGTAGTTCTCGAGCGGCTCCATGGTCTTGCCGTCGCTGGATTGCGGGCGCCCCTCGATGCCCATCATCATCGGCTGGCTCGGGCCGTAGATGTCCGCGTCGAGGATGCCCACGGCCGCGCCCTCGGCGGCCAGGGCCAGCGCAAGGTTCACCGCCGTGGTGCTCTTGCCCACGCCGCCCTTGCCCGACGCCACGGCCACGATGTTCTTGACATTGGGCAGGAGCTGCACGCCGCGCTGCACCGCGTGGGCAATGATCTTCGAGCCCACCGAGACGTTCACGTTTCGCACACCCGGCACCGTGCGTGCCGCGGCGACCAGGCGCTCGCGCAGCGCGCCGGCCTGGCTCCTGGCCGGATAGCCGAGTTCGACATCGAAGGACACGTCGCCGTCGAGGATGCGCAAGTTCTTCACTTCCCGCGCCGAGACGACGTCTTGCCCGGTATTGGCGTCGATGACGGTCTTCAGGGCGTCGAGCAGGGCGGATTCGGTGACAGGCATGAGGCGCGGCGGCAAGGCGGTGATCGAGAAGGCGGCGAACCCAGTCTAGCGCAGCCGCGGCTGCGCCACTCGCGCGGCCGTCGCGCGCCTGCCCGGGCGGCTCCCGCGCGACACCGCAGGCGAAGCCTAGAATCCGTCTTTTCCCCCGGAATTCCGCGGCTTCCCGGCTGCCACGCCCATGCCACGCCAGCTCTTCGTCACCACTGCCCTGCCCTACGCCAATGCGCCCTTTCACATCGGGCACATGATGGAATACATCCAGGCCGACATCTGGGTGCGGATGCTGCGGATGCAGGGCCACGAGGTGCATTTCGTCTGCGCAGACGACGCCCATGGCGCGCCGATCATGATCGCGGCCGAAAAGGCAGGAAAGCAGCCGCAGGAGTTCGTCGGCGAGATTGCCGCCGGACGCCGCCAGTACCTCGACGGCTTTCACATCGGGTTCGACAACTGGCATTCGACCGACGGCCCCGAGAACCACGCGCTGGCCAAGGACATCTATCGCGCGCTGCGCAAGCAGGGCCTGATCACGGTGCGCGACATCGAGCAGTTCTTCGATCCGGTCAAGGGCATGTTCCTGCCCGACAGGTACATCAAGGGCGAATGCCCCCGTTGCGGCGCGCGCGACCAGTACGGCGATTCCTGCGAAGTGTGCGGCGCCGTCTACGGCCCCACCGAATTGAAGAACCCGTACTCGACGCTGACCGGCGCCACGCCGGTCATGAAGAGCAGCGAGCACTATTTTTTCCAGCTCTCGTCGCAGCGCTGCATCGACTTCCTCAAGGACTGGACGTCCGAGCCCGGGCGTCTGCAGCCTGAGGTGCTGAACAAGATCAAGGAGTGGTTCGCGGTCGACGAGCAGGGGCACGGCGGCCTGTCCGACTGGGACATCAGCCGGGATGCGCCGTACTTCGGCATCGAGATCCCCGACGCGCCCGGCAAGTACTTCTATGTCTGGCTCGATGCGCCGATCGGCTACCTGGCCTCGCTGAAGAACTATTTCGACCGCGGCGGCGCACGCGCCAGCGGCGACACCCGCAGCTTCGACGAGTTCATGGCCGACCCGAAGGTGGAGCAGGTCCATTTCATCGGCAAGGACATCACCTACTTCCACACCCTGTTCTGGCCGGCGATGCTGCATTTCAGCGCACGCAAGACGCCCGACCATGTGTTCGTCCACGGCTTCATCACCGTCAGCGGCGAGAAGATGAGCAAGAGCCGGGGCACGGGCATCTCGCCGCTGAAGTACCTCGAACTCGGCATGAACGCCGAGTGGCTTCGCTACTACATCGCGGCCAAGCTGAATGCGCGTGTCGAGGACGTCGACTTCAACCCGGACGACTTCGTCGCGCGTGTCAACAGCGACCTGGTGGGCAAGTACATCAACATCGCAAGCCGGGCCGCGGGCTTCCTGAGCAAGCGCTTCGGCGGCATGCTCGTCGATCGCCATGCCAGCGATGGCGCGTCCCTGCTCGACAGCCTGATGGCGGCATCTGGCGAGGTCCAGCAGCTCTACGAGGACCGCGAGTACGGCAAGACGCTGCGCGAGGTGATGCTGCTGGCCGACCGCATCAACGAGTACGTCGACCAGAACAAGCCCTGGGAGCTGGCCAAGAAACCAGGCCAGGAGGCGCGCCTGCACGACGTGTGCTCCGTGTGCATCGAGTCCTTCCGGCTTCTCACGATCTACCTGAAGCCGGTGCTGCCGGCGCTCGCGGCGCAGGTCGAGGCCTTCCTGAAGGTGTCGCCGCTGGTCTTCGCCGATGCGAGCCGATTGCTCGGGCGGCACGAGATCGGCGAATACAGGCATCTCATGCAGCGCGTGGACCCGAAGCTTCTCGACGCGCTGTTCGAGCCGCCTGCCGTCGCCACCGCTGTCGAGGCGGTGCAGGCCTTCCCCGGCGGCGAGGAGATCGCCGGTATCGTGCAGGTGGACGATTTCGCCAAGATCGACTTGCGCATCGCGAAGATCGTCGAGGCAGCACAGATCGAAGGTTCGGACAAGCTCCTGCGGCTGACGCTCGACGTGGGCGAAGGGCGCCTGCGCAATGTGTTCAGCGGCATTCGCAGCGCCTACCGTCCGGAGGAGCTCGCGGGCAAGTTCACCGTGTTGGTCGCGAACCTGGCGCCGCGCAAGATGAAGTTCGGCGTCAGCGAAGGCATGGTGCTGGCAGCCAGCCATGCCGACGAGAAGATGCACCCCGGCCTTTACATCCTCGAGCCGTGGCCCGGCGCCGTGCCGGGGATGAGGGTGCGGTGATGCGCGGGCCGCGCCGGCCGTGGGCTTCTCGGCGCGCGCGTCGCGCCGCGCACGCACCCTCGGGACGGTGGGCCGCCCCATGACCGTCGAGACCGCCGTCGTCGATGTCGTGCGCGAGTATCCGGACACGAGCTGGGGCGACGACGGGCCCACGCGCGAGATCGAGGCCGTGGTCGAAGGCGGCTTTGTGCTGGCGTTTCCGCACCTCGCGTTCGCGTTCGAAGAGGGCGAGCAGCGCTTCCTCGACGAGCGCTGGGCCGACGGACGTGCCAAGAACATCTCCGTGCGCTGGCCGAGCGGCGACTTGCGCGGCGCGGCGGGAAGCGCCTCGGACCTGACCGCACTTCGTGCCATGGTCGTGCGCTATGCCGAGCGCAGCGAGGCCTTTGCATTGCGCCTGTTCCCCCACTACCGCGGCCATCTGCGCCGCGGCAACACCTCGTTCCGCCCGATCCGCGTGTCGGGGCGGGAGACCAGCTGGCGCAAGGACGACACGCGGCTGCACGTGGATGCGTTCCCTTCCAACCCGATGAACGGCACGCGGCTGCTGCGGGTGTTCTGCAACGTGAACCCCGACGGGGCGCCGCGCGAGTGGCGGGTGGGCGAGCCGTTCGCGGCCCATGCGCGTCGCTACCTGCCCTCGCTCACCCGGCCCCTGCCCGGCTCGGCCTGGCTCATGCATGGCATCGGCGTCACCAAGCGCCGCCGCAGCGAATACGACCACGTGATGCTGCAACTGCACGACCACGCCAAGGCCGACCTGGATTTCCAGCGCCAAAGCCCGCAAGCCAACGTCAACTTCTCGCCCGGTACCACCTGGGTCGTCTACAGCGACCAGGTCCTGCATGCCGCGATGGGCGGCCAGCACATGCTCGAGCAGACGTTCTATCTCGACGTCGAGCACCAGAAGCATCCGGAGACCTCGCCGCTGCGCTCCCTCGAGCGGCTGCTGCATCGCCCGCTTCGCTGAGCGGCCACGAAGGCAGTCGCTGCGCACCGGCAGCGCGCGCGCTGGCCCATGCTGCACTTGCAGCCGCAGCCGCAGCCGCAGCCGCAGCCGCACCCACTAGGGCGCCCGCGCGACTCGCCCCGCCGCACTTCACACTGACGAATCGCAAACCACGCGACGGCCGGTCACGCATGCGCGTTCAATGTGCGCGCAAGCCACATTTCATTAACATACAATGCGCCTGCAATGGAATTGAAGACCGCCAGGCTGACACTGCTCATCGACCCCGCGAAGAAGGAGGCCTTCGAGCGCCTGTGCGCGCAGCAGGACCTCACACCGTCGCAGGTCGTGCGCCAACTGATCCGCGACTACCTCGCCCAGCACGGCGCCACCTACGTGGCCAGCGGCGCGGCGGTGAAGAAGCCACGCAAGCGCTGAGCGCCAAGCAGCAATGGCGACCTGGCTGCCCCTGGACGCAGCGCTGCTCGCGGTGGCGGGCTGGCTGCTCGTCGGCGCGGCCGGCATTGCCGCGCTGCGGCGGTTTCGTGTCGTCTCGCACTGGCTGTTCCCGATCGGTGGCGCCTTCGGCGTCCTGCTGGCCGCGGCCGCCGTCGACGCGCTCTTCGGTGCTCCCCAGATAGCGGTGCTACCCATCGGGCTGCCGACGCTCCCTTTTCATCTTCGGTTGGACGCGCTGTCCGCATTCTTCCTGCTGGTCATCGGCAGCACGTCCGCCGGGGTCTCGCTGTTCGCCGCCGGGTACTTCCGCCGCGGCGAAGGCACGCCGCCGGGCCTGCTCTGCCTCGAATACCACGTGTTCCTTGCCAGCATGGCGATGGTCGTGCTGGCCGACGATGCCTACGCGTTCATGGTGATGTGGGAAACGATGGCCCTGTCGTCGTTCTTTCTCGTCACGGCCAACCACCGCATCGCCGAGATCCGCCGCGCGGGCTACCTGTACCTGGTGGTGGCCCACGTGGGCGCGATCGGCATCCTGCTGTGCTTCGGCGTGCTGCAGGCAGGCAACGGCGACTACAGCTTCGCCAACATGCGGGCTCAGCACGTGGGCGGGTTCTGGGCCTCGATCGCGTTCGCGCTGGCCGTGTTCGGCTTCGGCGCCAAGGCAGGCCTGCTGCCCTTGCACATCTGGCTGCCCGAGGCGCATCCGGCGGCCCCTTCTCCCGTGTCCGCGCTGATGAGCGGCGTCATGCTCAAGACCGCCGTCTATGGCGTCCTGCGCGTGCTGTTCGACCTGCTCTCCGCGCCGATGTGGTGGTGGGGCGCGGCGGTGCTGGCGCTGGGCCTGGCCACCGCGCTGTTCGGCGTGGTCTTCGCGGCCGTGCAGGTCGACATGAAGCGCCTGCTCGCCTATTCGTCGATCGAGAACATCGGCCTGCTGTTCGCCGGCATCGGACTCGCGCTGGTGTTTCGCGCCTACGGCATGGTGCAGGCTGCCGCGCTGGCGCTCACAGCGAGCCTGTACCACGTCGCGGTCCATGCATTCTTCAAGAGCCTGCTCTTCGTGGGGACCGGTTCCGTCCTGCATGCGACCGGCGAGCGCAACCTGGGCCGCCTCGGCGGCTTGATCCGCACGATGCCGTGGGTCGCCTGGGTGACGCTGCTGGCCGTGCTTGCCAGCGCCGGCCTGCCGCCGCTTGGCGGCTTCGTCTCCGAATGGCTGCTGCTGCAGAGCTTCCTGTTCACACCGGGGCTGCCGCATCCCGTGCTCAACATGCTGATCCCCGTCGTCGCGGCGTTGATTGCCCTTGTCGCGGCGCTGGCCGGCTACACCATGGTCAAGTTCTTCGGCATCATCTTCCTCGGCCGGCCGCGCGAGGAGAAGCTCGCGCAGGCGCACGACGCTGGCCCCTGGGAGCGCGCCGGCATGCTGTGGCTCGCAACCGGATGCGTGGCGCTGGGCCTGCTGCCCATCGGCTTCATCCAGCTGATCGACCCGGTCACGCGGCAGCTCGTGCATGCCGGACTCGGCGAGGTGGTCGCTCGCCACGGCTGGCTGCTGGCCCCCACCACGATGGAGCGCGCGAGCTATGGGCCGGCGATCTTCCTGGTGGGCGTGGCGGCAAGCTGCGCCCTGTCCTACGCGCTGGTGCGCAGGCTCTACCACGCCCGGCTGCGGCGCGCCGCGCCCTGGGATTGCGGCTTCCCTGCGCAGACGGCACGCATGCAGGACACCGCCGAAGGCTTCGGCCAGCCGATCCGCCAGATCTTCGAACCTTTCTTCCGCTTGGAACGCGAACTTCCGACCGCCTTCGACGCTCGGCCCCGCTATCGCGTGTCGATGGAAGACCGTTTCTGGCGCGCGCTCTACCTGCCCATCGCCGCGGCTGTCGCCGCGGCATCGAAGGCGGCCGGCCTGCTGCAGCGCGGGCGCATCGCCGTGTACCTGCTCTACAGCTTCGTCACGCTCGTGGGGCTGCTGTTCCTGGTGTCGCGATGAGACACCCTGTGTCAACCTGCTTGTTGCGGGCCGAGGGGCTGCGGGCCGCTCCCAAGCCGGCCCGCAGTCCCCTCGGGGGATCGGCCGACGTATTCGTCGGCCAAGGGGCAGACATGGCAGCGGGCCGAGCGCCGGGCCGCTCCCAAGCCGGCCCGCATCCCCTCGGGGGATCGGCCGACGTATTCTCGGCCGCAAGGGGCAGACATGGCAGCGGGCCGAGCGCCGGGCCGCTCCCAAGCCGGCCCGCATCCCCTCGGGGGATCGGCCGACGTACTCGTCGGCCGAGGGGCAGACATGAGCGTCCTGTCGCAACTCCTGGAGATCCTCGTCGCGCTCGCGCTCGCGCCGCTGCTGACCGGGTGGGTCAACCAGTGCCGCGCATGGCTTCAGAACAAGTCGGCGCCCGGGTTGCTGCAGCCGTATCGCACGCTGCACAAGCTGTTCCACAAGGAGCCGGTGGTCGCCCACGATGCGTCCACGCTTTTCCTGGCCGCACCTTACATCGTGTTCGGATGCATGGCGCTGGCCTGCGCGATCGTGCCCACGCTGTCGACCGACCTGCCGCTGTCCGGCGCCGCCGATGCGATCGCCCTGGTCGGCCTGTTCGCGCTGGCACGCGTGTTCATCTCGCTGGCGGCGATGGACATCGGCACGGCCTTCGGCACGCTCGGCGCGCGCCGCGAAATGCTCATCGGTTTCCTGGCCGAGCCGGCACTGCTGATGGTGCTGTTCTCGGCCTCGCTCATCTCCGAGTCGACGTCGCTGACGACCATCGTCGACACGCTCGCCCACCGGACCCTGGCCGTCCACCCCTCGCTGGCGCTCGCGGGCGTCGCCTTCACGATGGTCTCGCTCGCCGAGAACGCGCGAGTGCCGGTCGACAACCCGACGACGCACCTGGAGCTCACCATGGTGCACGAGGCGTTGATCCTCGAATATTCGGCACGGCATCTCGCGCTGCTGGAATGGGCGGCCAGCCTGAAGCTGTTCGCCTACTCGTGCATCGGCCTGGCGCTCTTCTTTCCCTGGGGAGTGGCGCCGGCGTCCGCGCCGCTCGCCTTGATCCTGGCGTTGCCGGTGCTCGTCTTCAAGCTGACCATCGGCGGCGCGGCGCTCGCCGTGCTCGAGACCTTCAACGCGAAGATGCGGCTGTTCCGAGTGCCGGAATTCCTCGCCTCCGCGTTCCTGCTCGCGGTGATCGGGCTGCTCGTGCGCATCCTGCTGGTGGCCTAGAGGCAGCGAGGACACGCTGAATGAACGCCGTCGTCAACCTGCTCGGTGCCGTGCTGCTGCTGCTGGCCTTCGCGATGCTCTCGCAGCGGCGCATCCTGTCGCTCATCCACCTGTTCACGCTGCAAGGCGCCACGCTCGTCCTGGCGACGGCGATCGTCGCCGCGATCACGAACCAGCCCCACCTCTACGTATCGGCGGCGCTCACGTTCGCGCTCAAGGTCGTGCTGATCCCCTGGCTGCTGCATCGCGTGATCGACCGGCTCAACGTGCGCTGGGACATCGAAACGCTCATCAACATCCCGACCACGATGCTGATCGGCATCGGCCTGGTGATCTTCGCGTTCAATCTCGCGCTGCCCATCGCGCAGTTGTCGGCATCGACCATCGCGCGCGGCTCGCTGGGCATCGCGCTGGCCTGCGTGCTGCTGTCGTTCCTGATGATGATCACGCGCGCCAAGGCGGTGCCGCAGGTCATCGGCTTCCTCGCGATGGAGAACGGCCTGTTCTTCGCCGCCACGTCGGCTACCTACGGCATGCCGATGGTGGTCGAACTGGGCATCGCGCTGGACGTACTGATCGGCGTGCTGATCCTGGGCGTGTTCATGTTCCAGATCCGCGAGAAGTTCGACAGCCTGGACATCCGCCATCTCGAACAGCTCAAGGAGGAATAGGGTGAACGTGCTGGCCATCGTCCTCGGACTGCCGCTCGCCGGCGGCCTCGTGCTGGCAGCATTCGGCCACCGCGATCGCGCACCCGACATCAACGCCGCGTTCAGCCTGGCGACCTTCATCGCGGCCTGCGTGATGGTGGCGCAGGTGATCGAGCAGGGCTCGGTCTTCGCCTTCGGGCGCGAATTCTTCATCGATGCGCTGAACGTCTTCCTGGTGGCGCTCACGGCGTTCGTCGGGTTCACGACCGCGCTCTTCTCGCGGCCGTACATGCGCATCGAGCGCGACCTGGGCAACATGACGCGGCCGAGGCTGCGGCTGTACCACAGCATGTACCAGCTCTTCTCGTTCACGATGCTGCTGGCGCTCACCACCAACAACATGGGCATCCTGTGGGTCGCGATGGAAGCGGCCACGCTGACCACGGTGCTGCTGGTCAGCGTTTACCGCACTGCCGCCAGCCTCGAGGCGGCGTGGAAGTACTTCATCCTGTGCGGTGTGGGCATCGCCCAGGCGCTGTTTGGCACCGTCCTGCTGTACATGGCCGCCGAGCGCGTGATCGGGTCCGAGAGCGGGGCGCTGCTGTGGACGCACCTGGACGCCGTGAAGTCCCAGCTCGACCCGCGCATCCTCACGCTCGCGTTTGCCTTCCTGTTCATCGGCTACGGCACCAAGGTGGGCCTGGTGCCGTTGCACAACTGGCTGCCCGATGCGCACGCCGAAGGCCCCACGCCGGTGTCGGCCGTGCTGTCCGGACTGCTGCTGAACGTGGCGCTCTACGCCATCCTGCGCTGCAAGGTGCTCGCCGACGGTGCCCTGCACGACGCGCTGGCAGGCCGCATGATGATGGGCTTCGGGCTGGTCTCGGTCGTCGCCGCCACCTTCCTCCTGATGCGGCAGAAAGACGTGAAGCGCATGTTCGCGTACTCGTCCATCGAGCACATGGGGCTCATGACCTTCGCCTTCGGGCTCGGGGGCCCCATTGCCAACTATGCCGGGCTGCTGCACATGACGGTGCATTCGCTGGTCAAGTCGGCCATCTTCTTTGCTGCCGGGCATGCCACGCAGAAGGCCGGCACGCAGATCATGGAACACATCCGCGGGCTGGTGCGGGCCAGCCCCATGGTCGGCTGGGCCCTGATGCTGGGCACGCTGGCCATCCTGGGCATGCCGCCGTTCGGCGTGTTCGCGAGCGAATTCCTCATCATCACCACTGCCATGCGCGAGCAGCCCTGGGCCACGCCCTTCCTGCTGGTGGCGCTGGGCGTGGCCTTCGCGGCGGTGTTCGGACGCGTGCAGCCGATGGTGTTCGGCGACGCCTCGGTCCAGCGCCTGTCCCACCGGCCCGCGCCGCTGCCGGTGTTCGTGCACCTGGGTCTGGGGCTCATGCTCGGCCTGTACGTGCCGCCTTATCTCGACGCCTGGTACCGGCAGGCGGCGCATCTGCTCGGAACCTGACGGCGATGAACAGGCACACGTCCGCCGCGCAGCCCGTGGCCTCGCCGCTGCCGATGTTCCGCGGCACGGTCGATCCCGCCGGGTGGCAGGACGCCGCGCGTTCGGTGGCCGAGAGCGGGGGCCGCCTGGTGGCGCTGTGGACCGGCCAGGGACCGGACGGGTACGCCGTCGCCCATGCGGCATTCGCGGCGCGCGAGGGCCTCGTGTGGCTCAGCGTGGCGGCCGACCAGACCGGCACGTACCCAGACCTCGGCGGTATCTTCCCCTGTGCGGTGCGCATGCAGCGCGCCGCCGCCGACCTCACCGGCGTGGTCGCGAAAGGGGCGCCGGACACCCGACCCTGGCTGGACCATGGCCGCTGGTCCATCGGCGCGCCGCCGCTGCGCGGCGTCACCCGGGTCCGATCCGACGGGCACGCAGTCGAGAACTATGCGTTCGTCCGCGTCGAAGGCGACGGCGTCCACGAAATTCCGGTCGGCCCGGTGCATGCCGGCATCATCGAGCCTGGCCACTTCCGCTTCTCGGTCGTCGGAGAAAAAGTCCTGCGCCTGGAAGAGCGGCTCGGCTATGTCCACAAGGGCATCGAGCAGCGCTTCACCGAGTTGGCGCCGTTGCAGGCGCATCGGCTGGCCGGGCGGGTCTCGGGCGATTCGACCGTCGCCTATGCCTGGGCGTATGCCATGGCGCTCGAATCGGCCGCCGGCTGCCGCATTCCGCCGCGCGCGCAATGGCTGCGCGCGTTGTTGCTCGAGCGGGAACGCGTGGCCAACCACCTGGGCGACCTGGGCGCGCTCGGCAACGATGCCGCGTTCGGCTTCGGCCTTGCGCAGTTCTCGCGGCTGCGCGAGGACTGGCTGCGCCTGTCGGGCGCCTGCTTCGGCCATCGCCTGCTGATGGACCGCGTGGTCCCCGGCGGCGTGGCGGTCGACGTGGACGCGGGCTCGCTTGCGCAGCTTCGACGTCAATGCGACGAGATCGAACGTCAGGTTCAGTCCCTGCGCGCGATCTATGACGAGCATGCCGGCCTGCAGGACCGGTTCATCAGCACCGGACGCGTCGCGCCGGCGCTGGCCTCGCAATTGGGCCTCACCGGGCTGGCCGGGCGGGCCAGCGCGCAGGCGGTCGACCTGCGTTGCGACCACCCGATGACGCCGTATGACACGCTCGAGCCGCGCATGGCCACGCATCGCAACGGCGACGTCGCCGCGCGCGTCAGCGTGCGCTTCGATGAAGTCTTCGAATCCCTGCGGCTTCTGCGAGCGCTCGGCGACGGCCTGCCGGCCGGGGCCGTGCGGGCCGAGCTCGCGCTGCCGGCGGCGTCGTCGAGCAGCGGCGCGGGATGGGTCGAAGGTTGGCGCGGCGAGGTCTTCGTCGCGCTCGAGATCGACGCGCAAGGCGCGATCTCGCGTTGCCATTGCCATGATCCGTCCTGGCAGAACTGGCCGGTCCTCGAGCACGCGGTGATGGGCAACATCGTCCCGGACTTTCCGCTGATCAACAAGTCCTTCAACCTGTCCTACGCGGGGCACGATCTCTAGGATGAAATCTGAACGTCGCAACCACAACCCGTTCGGGCTGAGCATGTCGAAGCCCTCTGCGAGCGTCACCCGGTGGACCCTTCGACACGGAGCCTTCGGCAAGCTCAGTCCCCTGCTCAGGGCGAACGGATGTTTGATGCGTCACGGGTGGCGCTTCGACGCCATGGAAAACTGATGTGGAAGATCCTTCGCATGATGGGCAGCGCGGGCATCGCGACCGAGCCGGCGCCGACCCCGCTGCCCGACGCCGGCGCCGCGGCGTCGCGGATCCACGGCGAGCTGCTCGCGATCCTCGGGCGCGCGCTGGCCATCCGCGCCGTCGATGCCGGCTCGTGCAACGGCTGCGAACTGGAGATGCACGCGCTGAACAACCCCTACTACAACATCGAGGGCCTGGGCATCCGCTTCGTGGCGAGCCCGCGCCATGCCGACATGCTGCTCGTCACGGGTCCGGTGTCGCGCCACATGGAGGAGGCATTGCGCCGCACGCTGGAGGCCACGCCGCAGCCGCGCCTGGTGGTCGCGCTTGGCGACTGCGCCTGCGACGGAGGCATCTTCGGCTGCAGTTATGCGAGCCGCGGCGCGGTGTCGAACGTGGTCCCGGTGGATGCCGTCGTTCCAGGGTGCCCGCCGCCGCCGCTGGAAATCCTGCGCGGAATCCTCGGCGCGGTGCAGCGGCGCGCGTCTACGGCACCGGCGGGGTCGACACCCCGCTGATCGCGCGCACAGCGCGGAATGGCGATTCCGCAGGGCCCGCTCGGCCTCTGTCAACCCTTCTGTTTCTCCTTGTGTTTCGCCCGCTCCTTCTTCCAGAACGGCTTGGCACGCACGAACTGCGCGAGGGCTTCCTGACTGTCGCCCAGCCATTGCTCGCGCCGCGCCGCGAGCCAGCCCACCGCGAACAGTTCACGTGGATCGTCGTCGATGCGGCGACGGCTCGCGTCGATCGCCACGGTCAGGTCCATCAGCGTGCCCAGCCGTTCCTGCAAGGCGCGCAATGGCTTGAGGTAACGCCGCACGCGATGCGCGGGAAACAGGTCGCCGGCGAACTCCACCGTGTAGCGAAGGCGCTTGACGCGCTTGCGCAGCCGGTGGCGGCTTGCGTCGTCGAGTCCCTCGAAGGCTCGGGCATCGTCGCGCGCGCGGCGGTGCCATCGATGCAGGCGGTCAGCGACGAAGATCCGCAGCGGCGGCCATTCCCCGGCGACGAGCGCCGCATCGTCGCATTGCGTGAGTTCGAACAGGTCCAGCAGCATGACCTGTGCGGCCACGCGGCGCATGAGCGACGCCGGATCGTCGGCCTCGGCCGTCGGCACCAGTGCCGGGGCCGTTCCCGGCAGCCCCGCCACGGTCAGCGCATGCGCGAGCTCGCGCGCCATCGGCTGCGCGATCGCCGCGAGGTCACGGGCTGCACCCAGCGAACGGAACAGTGCCGTCGCGCTTTCGACCAATGGCGGCACATGCGGATTGGCGCCGAGTGGCTGCCCGAACAGCCGCAGCGCCGTACGCAGCCGTCGCAGTCCGACGCGCAGCTGATGCACATGTTCGTCGCTGCCGGTCCCTGCGGCGACCTGGCTGGCATTCACCGCCACCTGGTCCAGGCATGAACGCAGCACGGCCCGCACGCCCTGCGCCAGAGTCGCGTCCGCGCCGAGGCGCACCGGCCGCGCCTTGCGAGGCGGCGCCACGGCCTCGCCGCGGGCGAGCATGTCGCCCCGCTCGGCCTTGGTCCGCAGGTCCAGCCACAGGCCGTGCCGCCGCATCCACTGTCGCGCCGCGGCGAGCACGGCTTGCGGCCGGCCTCGCAGCAGTTCGATTTCAAGCTCGCACACCGCGAGACGCTCGTCGCCGGCAAGGATCCATCCGTCGTCGAAGGCGAGCTCCACCACGCCCGCCCTCGTGCGCAGCTCGCGCCGGCGACGGCGGATGTCCGTGCGATAGAGGCATTGCAAGGGGCCGGTCTGCGGCTCGCGAAGCCGCGCGAGCAGGCGCTCGCCGATGTCGCTGCCTGCGTGCAGCGACGGATCGGCACCGGCCGAAGGGTCGTGATTCGCTGGCAGGGCCACGTTGTGCTCTTCCCGCGTGAGACCGTCGTCTCCGGCGCCCTTGAGGGTCTGCACCCAGCGGCGCCCCTCTCGCCGCACACGAAGGGCAAGCCCGCACTGGCCCAGTGCCCGTTCCGCGGTGTCGAAATAGGCCGCCTGCAGGCGCACACGCGGCCGCGGCACGCGTCCGGCGACCGCCCGGTCGACCTCGGCACGTCGATCGGGCGGCACCTGGAACTTGAGTTCGACCTCGGGCATCCCGAAATGATGGCAGCCGGTGTGCCGTTTCTTGATGAAACAAGTTCGGCTGCTCCGTTATTCTTCCGGCCTTTCTGCCGCATATCGAACAACCGTGAGCTTCCTGGACGATCTCAAGCGCCGTGCCGACGCACTCAAGCAGCAACATGACAGCGATGCCGCGGGCATGGCGGAGCGGACTGCCCTCACCGAATCCGCCTGCCGGGCCGTCTTTTCGTATTTCGTGGCCCTGGTGCCGCAGCTCAACGTGCTGTGCCCGACCAGCCCCGCGCGCTTCGCCCTCGACCGTCAGCATGTCTTCGAGGGCCTGAAGCTGTCGGACTTCCGCATGGATTCACGCCGCAAGCGCCTGCGCAACGACGAGGTCTTCGACCACCTCGTCATCCAGTGGCACGCCCGCAGCGGGCGCACGCTGGCACTGACCAAGGATTTCCCGCCCGACATGGAACAGCTCGAGGCCAGGCTGCGCCAGGGCGGCGTCACCCTCGACCAGGAGGTCCTGCGCCAGCCGGACAGCGGCAAGCTGCTCGGACACCGTTACCGCTTCGTCGCCGATTTCGCAGGAGCCGTGGTGGTCGTGCCGAACCACGACGATGCCCGCATCTCGTTCCAGGTGCGCAATCTCGACGGCCTCGAATCGCTGAGCGTGGAGTTCGCCGCGACCGATGTCGCCACGGCACGGCTGGACGAGCTCGCGCGGTGGATCGCCGGCGAATCCCACGACTTTCTCGCGGGCGGCATGAATCTGCGCCGTGTGGTGACGTGAATCGTCACGCCGACTGATCGATCGCAGGGCAAAGCCACGGCGTGGCGATCGCGTCGCGGGAGATTGCGGCGAATACCGCGCGCGGACGGCTAGAATCGTCCGCAATCACGCCTGACGCCCGTCTCTCGACGGCCACGAGCCATGCCGCTGTTCTGGAAACATTACAAGTCCGACGTCACCCAGTTCCTGGGCGAACTCAAATCCCGCAAGCCCACGCTCGAGGCGGAGCAGCGGGCAGGCAGGGCGCTCCTGTGGGACAAGCGCATCGACCGCGCAGCCCAGGAAGAATACAAGCGCGCCAGCGTTCCCCAGCAACCCTACGTCTACCAGACCAAGGTCTGACGCGACAGCCGCCTTCCGCCGCCAGCGGGCGGCAAGGTGCATGCCGAGCGCACCCGCCGCATCCCGTGAGCGACCACGCCATCGTGCCGGAGGCCGACGAGCCTCCCGTGTCCGACATGCCACCGCCGCCTGCCGACGTCCTGCCCGAGGAGGTCGACCGCGTCGCGATGGCGCGGCTGTATGGCGAGCCCCTGTTCGCGTTGCCGCAGGATCTCTACATCCCGCCGGACGCGCTGGAGGTCTTCCTCGAGGCCTTCGAGGGTCCGCTTGATCTTCTGCTCTACCTGATCCGCAAGCAGAACTTCAACATCCTCGACATCCCGATGGCCGACGTGACGCGCCAGTACCTGGCCTATGTCGACCAGATCCGCAAGACCAATCTCGAACTGGCCAGCGAATACCTCCTCATGGCGGCGATGCTCATCGAGATCAAGTCGCGCATGCTGCTGCCGCCCAAGAAGGTGGCCGATGGAGAAGAAGCCGAGGACCCCCGCGCCGAACTCGTGCGGCGCCTCATCGAGTACGAGCAGATGAAGCTGGCCGCCTCGCGACTGGATGCGCTGCCCATCCTCGGGCGCGACTTCCTGCGGTCGCAGGTGGTCATCGAGCAATCGCTCGCGCCGCGTTTTCCGGATGTCGATGTCGCCGACCTGCGCAGCGCCTGGCAGGACATCCTGCGCCGCGCCAGGCTCAACCAGCACCACACGATCACGCGCGAGCAGCTCTCGGTACGCGAGCACATGAGCATCGTGCTGCGCACCTTGCAGGGGCGCAAGTTCGTCGAGTTCGAGGAGCTTTTCGACGTGGGGCGCGGCACGCCGGTGCTCGTCGTCACCTTCATCGCCATGCTCGAGCTCGCACGCGAGCACCTGCTCGAGATCACCCAGGCCGAGGCCTTCGCGCCCATCTACGTGCGGCTGGCCTACGAGCCGTCCTAGCCGCCCGTCCCGAACCACCGGTCCACACGACGCCGCCGCGCCCGCGGCCGCGGGAGCCCCCAACGATGCAGATATCCCCCGTCGAGATCCGCCGCGCTCGCCGAATGCACGGCCGTGGCCGCCCGCTGGAGCCTCGAAGAGGTGCAAGCCCTGTTCGAGCTGTCCTTCAGCGAACTCCTTTTCCGCGCCCAGGCGGTGCATCGCGAGCACTTCGACCCGGCCGAGGTGCAGCTGTCCACGCTGCTGTCCATCAAGACCGGGGGCTGCCCGGAGAACTGCGCCTACTGCCCGCAGTCGGTCCACTTCGATACCGGCGTCGCCGCGACGGCGCTGATGGAGCCCGAGGCGGTTCTCGATGCGGCTCGGCGCGCAAAGGACGCCGGCGCGACGCGCTTCTGCATGGGCGCCGCGTGGCGCGGCCCCAAGGACCGCGACATCGACAAGGTTGCTGCCCTGGTCAGCGGCGTGAAATCGCTGGGCCTGGAGACCTGCGCCACGCTCGGACTGCTCGGCGAGGGCCATGCGCAGGCGCTGCGCGACGCCGGGCTCGACTACTACAACCACAACATCGACAGCGCGCCCGACAAGTACGCCGACATCATCACCACGCGGCAGTTCGAGGATCGCCTGGACACGCTCGGCAAGGTCCGCGACGCGGGGCTCAAGGTGTGCTGCGGCGGCATCGTCGGCATGGGAGAGTCCCGCATGCAGCGCGCGGCGTTGATCGCCACCCTCGCCAACCTGCAGCCTTATCCCGAATCGGTGCCCATCAACCACCTCGTGCAGGTGAAGGGCACGCCGCTGCACGGGCTGGACCCGCTGGACCCTCTCGAATTCGTGCGCACGATCGCCGCGGCACGCATCTGCATGCCCCGTGCGAGGGTGCGCCTGTCGGCGGGCCGGCAGCAACTCGGCGAGCCGGTCCAGGCGATGTGTTTCCTTGCCGGCGCGAACTCCATCTTCTACGGCGACAAGCTGCTTACCACCGGCAATCCCGACGTGGCCGCCGATCGCGCGCTGCTGGACAAGCTGGGCATGCGCGCGGCATGAGCGAGACGCGCCCTTACGGCGGCACGCCCGCGCCCGCTGCCTCATCCCACAGTGCCGCCGCGGGCCAGGCGCGCCCCAGGACCTTGCACCGGTTGCGCGAGATGCACGCGCGCGGCGAGGCGATCGCCATGCTGACCTGCTACGACGCCGCATTCGCCCGGCTGCTGGACGATGCCGGCGTCGACTGCCTGCTGGTGGGCGACTCGCTGGGCATGGTGTTGCAGGGACAGCCCAGCACCCTGCCGGTGACGCTGGACGATGTCGCCTATCACCTGCGCTGCGTTGCGCGCGGCAACCAGCGCGCCTGGTTGATCGGCGACATGCCTTTCGGCAGCTACCAGCAGTCGCCTGCGAAGGCCATGCAGTCTGCGGCGATGCTGATGGCTGCGGGCGCGCAGATGGTCAAGCTCGAGGGCGGCGGGTGGACGACCGAGACGGTGCACTTCCTGACGGAGCGCGGCGTACCGGTCTGCGCCCATCTGGGCCTCACGCCGCAATCGGTGCATGCGCTGGGCGGCTACCGCGTCCAGGGCCGCGACGACGAGGCGGCCGCGACACTGCAGCGTCACGCTCGCGAGCTGGCCCAGGCGGGCGCGGCGATGCTGGTGCTCGAACTGGTGCCGAGCGCGCTGGCCGAATCGGTCACGCGCGAGCTGGCCATTCCGGTCATCGGCATCGGCGCGGGCAAGGGCTGCAGCGGGCAGGTCCTGGTGCTGCACGACATGCTCGGCATCACGCCCGGCCGGCCGCCGCGCTTCGTTCGCAATTTCATGGACGGCACGGATGGCGGGCCGGACGCGCTCGCGCGCGCGGTGCGACGCTACGTGGACGATGTGAAGCGCCGCGCATTCCCAGACGACTCGATCCACGGATACTGACCATGCAGACATTGCACTCCATCGCCGCGCTGCGCGCGGCCTTGCCCGGTCCCCAATCGTGCGCATTCGTGCCGACCATGGGCAACCTGCACGACGGCCACTTGAGCCTGGTTCGGCTGGCGCGCGCGCACGGGCTGCCGGTGGTCGCGAGCATCTTCGTCAACCGCCTGCAATTCGCGCCGCACGAAGACTTCGATCAATACCCGCGCACGCTGCAGCGCGACTGCGCGCTGCTGTCCGACGCCGGCTGCGACCTCGTCTTCGCGCCGGACGAAGCCGAGCTGTACCCTCAGCCGCAAACCTTCAAGGTGGTTCCCGATCCGCTGCTGGCCGACATCCTCGAGGGCGCCTTCAGGCCCGGCTTCTTCACGGGCGTGTGCACGGTGGTGATGAAGCTCTTCGCCGCCGTGCAACCGAGGGTGGCCGTCTTCGGCAAGAAGGACTACCAGCAGCTGCTCGTGATCCGCCGCATGGTGTCGCAATTCGTGCTGCCCGTCGACATCGAGGCGGGACCGACATGCCGCGCCGACGATGGCCTGGCCTTGTCGTCGCGCAACGGTTACCTGAGCGCGGCGCAACGGACGCAGGCCACCGAACTCGCCATGGCCTTGCAGGAACTTTCCGAGCGCCATCGGCAGGATCCGCAGCGCAGGACGCACTGGGAGGCTCTGGCGATGGAGGCCTTGCGCTCGAAAGGCTGGGCACCCGATTACCTCACCGTGCGCCGCCGGTCCGATCTCGCCGAGCCGCAGGGCCCCGACGACGCGCTGGTCGCGCTCGGTGCGGCCCGGCTGGGGCCAACGCGGCTCATCGACAACCTCGAGTTCTGATCGCGCATGGCGCATCCCGCCCGCGACGCCCACGGCGCGCGTCCGTGCCGCGCGCGCGGGGCTGCCAGGCAATCTCAGCGAGTGGCGCGTCGCCGCACGCAGTCGATGTACTTCTGCCCGTCTGGCGGCAGGCCGCTGCGCTGCGACGTCCACATCATCTCGCCCAGGCATTCCATCACCTCGTGCTGGGCCTCATGCGTGGACCCGAGCCGCGCCGCCAGCAACTCGAAGGCCTGCTTGATGCCGCGCGGCTGGTCGATGCTGACCTGCTCGCTGATCGACAGGTGCATGGACAGATGCAGGAACGGGTTGGTACGGCCGCTGTCCACGTCGTAGACCGCCGCCAGCGCCGCCTGCGCATCGGCCAGATCGCCGTGATACTCGGGATGCTCGGCGATCCAGTCGGCGGCCACGGTTTCCAGCGGCGTCATCGGCAGGGCGTCGCGCTGCTTGCGATAGGCTTCGCAGAAGAAGCTGCGAACGTCGTTCTGGGACGGAGCGAACATCGCGGCATTGTCGCCGCCATCCACATCGTCCGCCCCGCATTGCCCACGTCTTCATGAGCCTGCCGTTCATATCCAGTCCTGCGTTCTACGCCGTGGCCGTGCCGGCCGTGCTGCTGATGGGCCTGTCCAAGAGCGGCTTCCTGGCCGGCTTCGGCTCGCTCGGGGTGCCGGTGATGGCGCTCGCGATCCCCGTGCCGCAGGCCGCGGCCATCATGCTCCCGCTGCTCCTCGTCATGGATGCCGCGGGCCTGCAGCAACTGTGGCGCCAGCGCGATTCCGGCCTGCTGCGCCTGCTCGTGCCCGCCGGTCTGGTGGGCACGGTCGTGGGCACCGTCACATTCGGGTTGTTGTCGAGCGGCACCGTCGAAGCCATCGTGGGCGGCATGACGCTGGCATTCCTGGCGCAGCGCGTGCTCTTTCCCCCGCGCGCCGATGCCCCGCGGCCCTCGCGCAGGCTCGGGTTCGCGCTTGGGGTGGCCTCGGGTTTCACGAGCTTCGTCGCGCATGCGGGCAGCCCGCCCATCAGCGCGTACGTGCTGCCGCTCAAGCTGCCACCCTTGCGATTCGCGGGGACCATGGCCGTCTTCTTCGCCGTGGTGAACCTGTCGAAGTGGATTCCCTACGCGTGGCTGGGGCTGATCGACCTGCGCAACATGAGCACCTCGCTGCTGCTCATGCCGCTCGCGCCGCTCGGTGTGTGGATGGGTGTGTGGCTGACCCGCCGCATCCCGCCGACCTGGTTCTATCGCGTGGCCTACGGCGGCATGGCGCTCACCGGCGCGAAGCTCTTGTGGGACGGCCTCGCCTGAAAGCCGGTTTGCGAGCGGCTTGAGGTGCGGCCCGCATCAGGCGGCGCGACGCACAGCGGCGCGACGCACAGCGGCTCAACACAAGGCGGCTCACGCGTCCGCGTCTGCACTGCTCTCGGGGTCCGTTCGACCGCTCCAGCCGGCGCGACGCTGGCGGCGCACCGAATCTTCGCGCTCGCGCGCGAACTGCTCCTCGAGCTGCTGGCGTCCTTGCTTGGCGGCCGCGATGAGCCGCGCCTCATCCTTCCAGTGCGGCGCGAGCGCGATCACCTGGGCGAGGTTATGCCTTCGAAACCGCATCGCCAGCGTGCGGGCCTGGTGAGGCTCCCAGCCCAGCGTCTCGAGCACGCTGCGCCCGCTCATCAAGGCGGAGTCCAGCGTCTCGCGCTCGATCAGCTCCACCCCGGCATCGCGAAGTGCATAGAAGTGCTGCACATTGCGCGCCCGCGCCACGATCGTCAGATGCGGGAAGGCCTCGCGCACCATGCGGGCAATCGCGACGCTCTGGTCGACATCGTCCACCGCGAGAACCAGTGCGCGGGCATCCTCGGCACCGGCCGTGCGCAGCAGGTCCAGCCGGGTGGCATCGCCAAAGAACACCGGCCATCCAAAGCGCCGCAATGCCTCGACCTGCTCGGCGTCGTGTTCGAGCACGGTGGGCGTGATGCCATTGGCAAACAGCAGGCGACCCACGATCTGGCCGTAGCGGCCGAACCCGGCGATGATGACCGACTGGTTCTGGGGCTCGTCGATCTCCGCGATCGCACGGTTTACGCCGCCCAGGCGCGGCACCCACCAGCGGTCCGCCGCGAGCAACAGCAGCGGCGACAGCAGCATCGAGATGGCCACCACCGCCACCAGCAGCGAGCTGTGCGGCGCGGAGATCACGCCGGCCTGCGCGGCGGTCTGGAACACGACGAATCCGAACTCACCACCTTGCGCGAGCAGCACGACAAAGACGGGCCGCTCCTGCATGGGAAGCCCGACGAGCCGGGCCATGCCCCACAGCACCAGCGCCTTGAGCAGCACGAACCCGACCACGAGCACGGCCGCCAGCCACGGCTGCTCCAGCACGACTGCGAAATCGATGGTCATGCCCACGGCAATGAAGAACAGGCCCAGCAGCAGGCCCTTGAAGGGTTCGAGGTCGGTCTCCAGCTCACGCCGGTATTCGCTCTCGGCGAGCAGCACGCCGGCGAGGAAGGCGCCCAGCGCCATCGACAGGCCCACGGCCTGCATCAGCGCGGCGGTGGCCACCACGAGCAGGAGGGAGGCGGCGGTGAAGATTTCGGGCGTCTGGCTGCGCGCGATCCAGCGCAGCGCGGGCCGCAGCAGCAGGCGACCGCCCAGCACGATCGCGGCGATGACCGCGATCGCCTTGAGCGCCGCCGACCACCCCGACACGTCGGCCGCATGCCGCGCCGCGACCCCGCCGAGCGTCGGCACCAGCGCGAGCACGGGGATGGCGGCCACGTCCTGCAGCAGCGCCACGCTCAGCAGCAACTGGCCGGAACTCGTGGCCACGAGGTTGCGTTCGTCCAGCACGCCCAGGCCGATCGCGGTGGACGACATCGCCAGGCCCAGCGCGGCGACGACGACCAAACGCCAATCGGACCCCGCCAGGAGGCCCACGCCCACCATGATCGCCGCCGACCCCAGGAGCTGCACGCTGCCCCAGCCGAAGATCGGCCTGCGCAGCGCCAGCAGCCGGCGCGGCTCCAGCTCCAGCCCGACCAGGAAGAGCATCAGCACGACGCCGAATTCGGCGAACTGCAGCATCGCGTGCGGGTCGGTCACGAGGCGCAGGCCGAACGGGCCGATGAGGATGCCCGCGCCCAGGTAGCCGATGATGGCCGACAGTCCCATCAGGCGGGCCAGCGGCACGGCGATGACGGCCGCGCCCAGGTAGATGAGCGTGCCGACGAGCCAGTTGGCGTGGTCCATCAGGTTGGGTCCATCAGGTTGGGTCCATCACGGTCGGCCCATCGAGCTCGGCCCATCAGCGTGATGCCTCCGCAGGCCGTGCGTGCGTGGGCACCTCGCATGCGACGCATTCGGCCAGCTCGTCGAGTTCGGGCCAATCCGGGTAGCTCGCGAGGCGCTCCACATAGACGGCTGCGTGCCGTTCGATTTCCGCCTCGCCCGCGCGATGGGCGCCGTGCAGCACCATGGGCGGCAGGAACCGCAGCCCGCACAACGCGGCCGTCTGCTCGTAAGGTGGCATGAAGGCGTCGAAGAAGTACCGGTTGTAGCTGTCGGGCCGGTACGAATCCTCGGTGCCGCCCGTGGACGTGACCAGCCACAGGTCCTTGCCGGTCAGCGCCGTGCCGCCCGGTCCGTAGGCCCATCCGAAGGCCAGCACCTCGTCGAGCCACAGCTTCATCAGGGGCGGCATGCCGTACCAGTGCATGGGGTGTTGCCAGACGAGCAGGCGCGCGTTCGCGACCGCCGCCTGCTCGGCCTGCGTGTCGATGAGGTAGTCCGGATAGATGCGGTACAGGTCGTGCACCTGCACGTTCGGCAGCCCCGCTGTGCGGATGGCGGACAGCAGGCGGCGGTTGACGCGCGATTGCTCCAGCGACGGATGGGCCGAAATGACGAGCACCGGCGCGGCCGCCGGGGCGCCGGAAGCATCGGAAGCACCGCTTGGGTCGTGGGCGTCGGGCATGCTGTGGTTAGTTCGAATGGCGATGTGCTGACCGCGGCCGCTAACATAACCGCAAACGATCAAGCGAGGAGACGACATGCCGGTCATCGTGGTGGCCAACCCCAAGGGCGGCGCCGGCAAGAGCACGCTGGCCACCCAGATCGCAGGGTACCTGGCCCATGCGGGCCATTCGGTCATGCTCGGTGATGTCGATCGACAGCAGTCCTCGCGCATGTGGCTGAAGCTGCGTCCCCCTGGACTGGCGCCCATCAGCGCCTGGGAGGTGAGCCGCGAGGACATCGTCAGGCCGCCCAAGGGCACTACCCACGTCGTCCTCGACACGCCTGCCGCTCTGCACGGCAAGCACCTCGCCGAGGTCCTCAAGCTCGCGGACAAGGTGGCCGTCCCGCTGCAGCCGAGCATCTTCGACATCCACGCGACCAACGACTTCCTGCGCGAAGTCCACGACAAGCGGCGCCACGGCACCAAGGTGGGCATCGTGGGCATGCGCATGAAGGAAGGCACGATCTCGGCCGACCAGTTGCGCCACTTCCTGGAGACGCTCCAGGTGCCGGTCGTCGGCTACCTGCGCGACACGCAGAACTACGTCCAGCTCGCCGCGCGCGGCCTGACGCTGTGGGACGTGGCGCCCAGCCGCGTGCAGCGCGATCTCGAGCTGTGGGAACCCTTGGGCGCCTGGATCAATGGCTGAGCGCGGCGTGCATGTCTCCTGGGTGAAAGCGCGCCCTGCTGGCGTGCGGCATGCTGCCATGCTCGCCGCCAACCCCGTCCTCTGGATGCAGATCGATGAGAACCTTTGCCAGACTCGATGAATTGCAGGCCCTGGTGGGCCAGGAGATCGCCGTCAGCGACTGGATCGACGTCGACCAGCGCCGCATCGACCTGTTCGCCGAGGCCACCGGCGACCACCAGTGGATCCACGTGGATCCCGCGCGCGCCGCCGCGGGGCCGTTCGGCACGACGGTCGCCCATGGCTTCCTCACGCTCAGCCTGCTGCCGGAGATGTCGGCCGCGGCCATGACCGTGCAGGACACGCGCATGGGCGTGAACTACGGTCTCAACCGGGTGCGGTTCATGTCGCCCGTGCCGGTGGACAGCCGGCTGCGGGGGCGCTTCAAGCTGCTCTCCTACCAGCCGATCGATGGCGGCGCGCAACTCGTGTTCGACGTCACGATGGAACGCGAGGGCGATGCCAAGCCGGTATGCGTGGCTGAATCGATCGCGCGGCGCTTCACCTGAGGCTCGCCCGGCCCCCAGGCGAGCGCCTCCGGCCGGCCGCCGGTGCGTCGCCGTTGGGCCGGCCGCGACCGGGCTACCCTCGGCGGGGGTCCCCCTTTCTCGGGGGACGTGCCCCGCCTGTCCTCGCGTAGCATTCCGCCTTCAAAATTCTGGGGGGAGAATGCGCCATGAAGGTCCTGCTGATCGATGACCACCCGCTGATCCTGTCGGCGCTGCAGACGGTGATCCAGGGCCTTGGCGACCACGTCACGGTGGTCGCGGCGGGCGGTGCGGTCGATGCCCGCCGCGCCCTGGAAGGCGCCTCCGACTTCGACCTCGTCCTGCTGGACCTTCAGCTCGGCGACGCCGACGGCTTCGACGTCCTCTCGGAGTTCCGCAACACCTACCCCGGCCTGCCGGTTGTGGTGGTGTCGGCCAGCGATCGCGCCAGCGACGTCATCCGTGCCATCGACATGGGCGCCATGGGCTTCGTGCCCAAGCGGGCCTCGAACGACACCCTGTTCGAGGCACTGCGCATGGTGATGTCCGGCGGCATCTACGTGCCGCCCATGACGATGGGCGCCGACCCGGCGCCGACGGGCCCGTCGAGTGCCCGGGCATTCGAGGCACTGCAGTTCGTGCAGGGTGCGGCGGCCCAGGGCGGCTTCCAGACGCAGCCCGGCATTGCCGCGCTCGGCCTCACGCCCCGCCAGGCCGAGGTCCTGGGCTTGCTGCTGAAGGGCCAGCCCAACAAGCTCATCGCCCGCGAACTGGGCTTGTCCGTGGAAACCGTCAAGGACCACGTCGCCGCGGTGCTGCGTGTCTTGAATGTGAGTTCGCGCACGCAGGCCGTGCTGGCCGTCGCGCAGATGGCCCATCACGCGGCCAGTGCGCCCGAACCGCACAGCCCGTCCTGACCACCGCGCCCATGGGCATGCCTCTTCATCACGAACCGCTCGCCGGCGTGAAGCCGCCCGCCGCCGCGAACAGCCCTGAACCCACACCCGCAGCGGCGATGCCTGCGACCCGGGCGCGCACGCGCACCTTCCCGGTCGAGGACATCGTCCAGGGCACCTTCGATTTCATGCCGGCCACGCTGGCGGGCTACGTCGCCGGCATCGGCATCACCACCCTCCTGTACTGGCGGCTCGCACCGCCTGCCGTGATGCTGGGGTGGATCGGCTTGTTCGCCGTGGTCTGGATCGTGCGCGCCTGGACGGCTCGCCATTTCCGCCGCGAGCCGCCACGCGCCGCCGCCGATTGGCAGCGCTGGCGCACCGGCTGCAATGCGGCGACGATCGCCTCCGGCGTCATGTGGGGACTCGCCGGATGGGTGTTCTATCCGCTGGGCGGGCGCATCCAGGAAGTCGGCCTGCTGATCGTCATCTACAGCTTCTGTGTGGCTGGCGTGCCGGTGCTGGCCACGCAGCCGCGCATCTACATCGGCTTTGCCGCCCTGTGCATCGCGCCGCTGGGTGCGCGCATCGCGATCGAGGGACGTGACTACGGCTATGAGCTGATCGGCATCCTGGTGATCATCATCAGCCTCACCACGGCGCTCACGCTGCGCTACCGGCAGGCCATGGAACGCGTGCTCGAACTCAAGCTGCGGGCCGATGAGCTGCTGGCCCAGCTTCGCGTCGAGAAGCAGGCGGCCGAGGCGGCCAGGCGTGAAGCCGAGGTGGCCAATCGCGCGAAGACCCAGTTTTTCACCGCCGCCAGCCACGACCTGCGCCAGCCGCTGCACGCCATGGGCCTGTTCGCCGAGGCGCTGCGCAACAAGAGCCACGACGAGGAAGTGGCCCAACTGGTCAACAGCATCAACGCATCGGTCGACGCGCTCGAGGAGCTGTTCTCCGAACTGCTCGACATCACGCGCATCGACAGCGGCGGCGTGGCGGTCGAGCCCAGGCACTTCGAGATGGGCGACATCCTGCGCAAGCTTCGCCTGCACTTCGAGCCGAGCGCCTTCGAAAAGGGCCTCGCGCTGCGCCTGCGGGGCGCCCGCCACAGCGCCTACGCTGATCCGCTGCTGGTCGAGCGCATCCTGCGCAATCTCGTGTCCAACGCGATCCGCTATACCAACGACGGCACGGTGCTGGTCGGATGCCGGCGCCGCGGCGACCGGCTGCTCGTGCAGGTGTGGGACACCGGGCTCGGCATTCGCGAGCAGGAACAAGCGCGCATCTTCGAGGAGTTCTACCAGGTCCCCCATACCCCGGGCCTCGCGCCGCATCAGCGCAAGGGGCTGGGCCTCGGACTGGCCATCGTCAAGCGGCTCGCCGACCTGATGAACGCGCCCCTCACATTGCGTTCGCAGCCGGGCCGAGGGACCGTGTTCACACTCGAACTGTCGCCCGGCCGGGCTGTCGCGGCCCTGCCCGAGATGCCGCCCAAGAAGGTCCCCGCGGGGCTCACGCTCGATCGGCGGCTGGTCGTGGTCGTGGAGGACGAGCCCGCGGTGCGCAGCGGACTGGAAGCGCTGCTGCGCGGCTGGGGCGCGCAGCTTGAATCGTTCGACAGCGTGGCCGAAGTGGCCGCCTGGGCCGCGCGGGCCGAGCCGCCGCAGCGCCGTCCCGACCTGCTCATCGTCGACTACCGGCTCGAACAGGGGCGCAGCGGCGTGGACGCCATCGCGGCGCTGCGCGAGCGCTTCGGGCATGTTCCGGCGATCATGGTGACCGGCAGCACCATGACCGGCCATGACAAGGAGGCCCAGGAGAACGATTTCCACCTGCTGGTCAAGCCGGTCGTGCCCAACAAGCTCAGGGCGATGATCGCCTTCAAGCTGCAGGTGAAGGCCGACCGCGATCCCCGGCTGCCCGGCACGCCGGCGGCGAGCTGATCGCGACGCGTGTACACCTGACCGCCCCGCGACAAACCTCCGTCATGCCCGAAACCCCATGGCCGCCGACCTCATCGACCTGATCGGCCGCGTCGCCCTCGGCGACCGGGCAGCATTTCGCGCCCTCTATGACGCCACGCAGGCACATCTGTTTCCGCTCGTACGCCGTATTACAGGTAACCCGGCCACTGCGGCCGAGGTGCTGCAGGATTCCTACATGGCCGTCTGGCACCGCGCATCGACCTTCGACCCCGCCCGAGCCGGCGTGATGACCTGGATGACCACCATCTTCCGCAATCGCGCCTTCGATCGGATCGGCCTGGCGTCGGCCCGGCACGAGACCGCCCTGGCCGATGGCGATGACATCGACGCGCTGTGGGAGTCCCGCGAATCGGGCGCCGACGCGAGCGCCTGGATGGACGCCGAAGACCAGCGCCGCCGCCTGGCCGATTGCATGGGACACCTCGAGGCCCGCCAGCGGCAGAGTGTCGCGCTGGCCTACCTCCAGGGCATGAGCCACAGCGAGGTGGCCGAGCACCTGAACCTCCCGCTGGGCTCCGTGAAGGGATGGATCCGGCGCGCCCTCGTGCACCTGAAAGACTGCGTGGGGGCGCCATGACGCCGTCGCCCGACGCCCTCGACCGGCTGGCCGCCGAATACGCGGCCGGCACGCTGCGCCGTGGCGCACGGCGCCGCTTCGAGAAGTACCTGCTCGAGCAACCCACGTTGCGCCATCGCGTCGAGGCTTGGGAACGCCTGCTCGCCCCCATGGCCGCGCGGTTGCCACGCCAGGACGCGCCGACCGGAACCTGGGATGCCATCGAGCGGCGCCTCTTCGGGCAGCCCGCCGGCACGCGATCGGGCCCGGCCGCATCGGGTGTGTCCGCATGGCGAAGGCGCTTCGTCGCCGCCTGGGCGGCAGCCGCGTCGGCGGCACTGGCCGCCGTCATCGGCGTGCTCGTCCTGTCGCCCGAGCGGCTGGTGTCGCCCGACATGCTGGCGCGGCGTACGCAGCAAGTCCCTGCCAGCTACATGGCCGTGCTCTCCGACGACGAAGGGCGCCCGGCGCTGATTGCCAGCGCCCCCCGCCACGGCCGCGTGCTCGAGCTCAAGCTGCTCCACCCGTTGAAGCCGCCGGCAGACACGCGCGCGGTGCTGTGGGCTCGAACGGATGGCGGCAGGCGCTTCGCGCTCGGCACCATCGCCCTCGCCACGCACGGCAAACTGGAACTGCAGGGCACGGCGGAGGAGACGCTGTCGAAGGTCACGAGCCTGCAACTCACCGTCGAGCCGGGCGGCGAGCCGCTGCCGCCCGCGCCGACGCAAGTGGCCTTGCTGTCGGGCCCGTGCGTGAAGGTCTGGTGACCGATCACCGTTTCCGACATCCAGTTCGCCGGCCGCGTCGTATATCGCACCGTACCCGTCGTGCGGTACGTCCACAAGGAGAAACCGATATGCAAACCACCGCTCATGTCAGCCGCCCGTTCACCCGCCTCGCCATGGCATTGTTGTGCAGCGCCGCCTTCGTCGCCGGCGCGCAGGCCGCCGACACCTGGGATCCTTCCACCGCCGCCTCGCCGGCCTCGGGTGACAAGGACATGGCTGCCGCGCGCGCAGCCATCCACGACAAGCATTGGGCCGAGGCCGTCCCGGCGCTCAAGCGAGTGGTGCAGCGCGACCCGCGAAACGCCGATGCCTACAACCTGCTGGGCTATTCGTACCGGTGGATGAACCAGATGGACGAATCGTTCGCCGCCTACGAGAAGGCACTCCAGATCGACCCTCGGCACCGCGGCGCACACGAGTACATGGGCGTGGCCTACCTCAAGGTGGGCAACATGGCGAAGGCGCAGGAGCACTTGGCGCGCCTGCGCGAGATCTGCGGCAACGACTGCGCCGAGACCCGCGAGTTGTCGGCCCGCATCGACGAGGCACGTCAGGCGCACCGCTGATCGGCAGGACCCGAGGTGTCGAACGGCCATCGATCGGGCGTGCGAACCGCAGACGTGCCGTGCATGCGGGCGTCGCCGCCCTCTCCCTCGTCTCCCATGAAAAAAAGGCCACCGTATACGGCGGCCTTTTTTCGGGCGCATCACGCCGAAGGTCACTTGAACCTTGACTCGGGCACCACGCGCAGCTGGCCGTCCAGGGAGCCGATGTATTGGGCGATCTGCTCGAGCTGGTCGTGCGAGAACGGCGCGGCCATGCCACCCATGACCGGATTGGCGCGCCCGACATTGGGGTTGTCGTGCGTCTGGTAGGCCTTCAGTGCGGCATAGATATACGAGGGATGCTGACCTGCGAGCTTCGGATAGCCGGTGTCGATGGGCTTGCTGAAGTTGCTGCCGTGGCAGGAGACGCAGTTGCCTTTCTTGAGCAGTTCGGCGACCTGCGCTGACGGCTGGGTCTGGGGCGTATCGGGCAGCGCCGCGGGCTGGCCCGGCAGCTTCGAGAAATAGGTGGCGAGATCGGCCATGTCCTGGGTCGACAGGGACGCGGCAATCGCGCGCATCGTCGGGTGCTTGCGATCGCCTGCCTTGTATTCGGTGAGCGCAGCTTCGAGGTACTTGGCGTTCTGCCCCGCAATCATCGGGACCTTGTAGACCTCGGGGAAACTCGCCTGGTAGCCCGGGATGCCATGGCAGCCCATGCACATCGCCGATTTCTTGGCGCCGGCTTCGGCGCTGCCCTGGACGCTGGCCGGGGCGGTTTGTGCCGTGGCGCCGATGGCGGCTCCGGCCAGGGCAAAGAATGCAACGACGGGAGCGATCAGTGTTCTCATGGGTCCGACGAGCGTGGTTTTTTGATGCAGCCGCGGATTATAGGGGCGGCCCTTATACTGGCCCGGCCCTCCGGGAGGGAGCGGCCCACTGACCCGTATGGACCCCGCATGAAGTTCACAGGCACCGAAACCTACGTCGCCACCGACGACCTGATGCTCGCGGTCAACGCCGCCATCACCCTCAAGCGCCCCTTGCTGGTCAAGGGCGAGCCCGGCACCGGCAAGACGATGCTGGCCGAAGAAGTCGCCGCCGCGCTGGACATGCCCTTGCTGCAATGGCACGTCAAGAGCACGACCAAGGCGCAGCAGGGCCTGTACGAATACGACGCGGTCAGCCGCCTGCGCGACAGCCAGCTCGGCGACGAGCGGGTCAAGGACATCCACAACTACATCGTGAAGGGCGTGCTGTGGCAGGCCTTCACGTCGGACCAGCCGCTCGCGCTGCTGATCGACGAGATCGACAAGGCCGACATCGAGTTTCCCAACGACCTGCTGCGCGAACTCGACCGCATGGAGTTCTACGTCTACGAGACGCGCGAGCTGGTGCGTGCAAGGCACCGGCCGGTGGTCTTCATCACCTCCAACAACGAGAAGGAGCTGCCCGACGCCTTCTTGCGCCGGTGCTTCTTCCACTACATCAAGTTCCCCGACGCGGACACGATGAAGAACATCGTCGGCGTTCATTTCCCCGGACTCAAGAAGGACCTGCTGGGCGCCGCCCTGAAGAACTTCTACGACGTGCGCGGGCTGCCCGGGCTGAAGAAGAAGCCATCCACCTCCGAACTGCTGGACTGGCTCAAGCTCCTCGTCGCCGAGGACATTCCTCTGGAAGCCCTGCAGAGCAAGGACGACAAGGTGGCCATTCCGCCGCTGGTGGGCGCGCTGCTGAAGAACGAGCAGGATGTATCGCTCTTCGAGAAGCTGGTGTTCATGCAGCGGCACAACCGTTGATCGCGGTGCGGGCGCGGCGGGCCGTCGCCCGAGCGCGCACCACCACCAGCCAGCGAGGCATTTGATGAGCTTTGCCCAACCCGTGACGCTGCGCGGTCGCCACGCGAGGCTCGAACCCCTGTCGCCGGCGCACTCGGCCGAACTGCAGGAAGCCTCGCGCGAGCACGAGCTCTGGCGCACCTGGTACACCTCCGTGCCCGCCCCGGAGAAAATGGATGCCGAGATCGAGCGTCGGCTGGCGCTGCAGGAGGCAGGCAGCATGCTGCCCTTCGCCGTGCTCGACGGCAGCGGCCATGCGGTGGGCATGACCACCTTCATGAACATCGACGCGGTGTACCGACGGGTCGAGATCGGCAGCACCTGGTATTCCCGCCGCGTGCAGCGAAGCGCACTGAACACCGAATGCAAGCTGATGCTGCTCGCACACGCATTCGACACGCTGCAGTGCATCGCCGTGGAGTTCCGCACGCATTTCTTCAATCAGCAGAGCCGGCAGGCGATCGAGCGCCTCGGCGCCCGGCAGGACGGCATTCTTCGCAACCACAGCCGCGCCTCGGATGGCACTTTGCGCGACACCGTCGTGTTCAGCATCATCGAAAGCGAGTGGCCGGCGGTGAGGACGCACCTGCGCTGGCAGCTCGACAAGCCACGCTGACACGCGGCCTCGCGGCGGCCGTGTGCGCCGCCCCCCAGTAGACGAAAGGAACGTATGCCTCGCTCCGGCCGGACTCGCAGGAAACGTGTGCTGGGCGTCGACGACCTGTGGCGCATCGAGCGCGTGGGCGCCGTGGCGCTGTCGCCGGATGGCACGCGTGCGGTATGCGGCCTGACGCGATATTCGATGGACGACAACCAGGGCGCGTCGAGCCTCTGGCTGCTCTCGACGACGGGCGAGGCGCCACGCCCGCTCACCCACTGCGGCGACAAGGACGGTCAGCCCGCCTGGTCCCCCGACGGCCGGCACATCGCCTTCGTGGCGCGGCGGGAGCAGGAGGGGCGCAAGGACAACACGCCGCAGATCTACGTCATCGCAAGCGACGGCGGCGAGGCACGGCGGGTCAGCGATTTCGCCTGCGGCGTCGAGGCCTTCAAATGGTTCCCGGACGGGCGTCGCATCGCCTTCGTGTCGTGGGTGTGGCCCGACGCCCGAGGCACCAAGGCGCAGGCGCGGCGATACAAGGCGTTCAGCGAACGCAAGGAATCAGCCTATCTCACGAGCGAGGCGCAGTACCGCCATTGGGACCACAAACTGCCGATGGGCCGCGTGCCGCATCTGCACGTGCTCGATCTCGATTCCGGACGCGTGCGCGACCTCTTCGAAGGCAGCGACTTCGAACTGCCGCGAAGCGAGCCCAACGCCGACTGCTTCGACATCCGTGCGGACGGCCAGCGCATCGCGTTCGTCTTCGATCCGCAGAAGGAAAAGCAGAACGACCACTGCCATGCGCTGGCGGAACTCAACCTGCGCCAAGGCCAATTTCGGGACCTGATGCGCGACGATGCGTGGGACGCGCAGGCGCCTCGCTACAGCCCGGACGGCCGGCAGGTCGCCTTCCTTGCCAGCCACCAGGGCCTGCGGCACACCATGCCCGCCCACCTGGCCCTGGCCGATGCCGCGTCCGCGCGCGCACGCTGGCAGGTGTGCAGCGCCGACTGGGACCATGACGTGCAGGCGCCGCTTCGATGGGCACCTGACGCACGCTCGGTCTACTTCCCGGCCGAGGACCGCGCGCGGCGCCACCTCTACCGTTTCGACTTCGACCAGCGCCAGGCCACCGTCGTCGCCCCTGGCGGCTGGGTGCACGCCTTCGACGTGGCGGCCGACGCGGTCCTCACCGCCGCCGACGCGATGAACCATCCGGTTCGTGTCACGGTGCGCCTGGGCGACGCCGCCGCGCAGCGCATCGAGACCTTCAACGACGAGCTGCTGCGCGACATCCGCATGGGCGAGCACGAGGAGGTGGCGGTGACGGGCGCGCTCGGCGAGCCGGTCCACGCGTGGATCGTCTACCCGCCGGGCTTCGACCGGAAGTCCAGGCATCGGTATCCGTTGCTGCAGGCCATTCACGGCGGCCCGCACACGGCCAGCGGCGACACGTTCCACTACCGCTGGAACAACCAGGTGTTCGCCGCGCAGGGCTATGTCGTGGTGTGCGTGAACTACCACGGCTCGAGCAGCTTCGGCCACGCGTTCCTCGACAGCATCACCCATCGCTGGGGCGAGCTCGAATTGCAGGACATCGAGGCGGCGACCGACTGGTTTCTGACCAAGCCGTGGGCCGACCGCAAGCGCGTGTACGCCACGGGCGGCAGTTATGGCGGCTACATGGTCGCCTGGATGAACGCCCACGTGCCGGCCGGCCGATACAACGCCTATGTCTGCCACGCGGGCTGCTTCGACTGGACGGCCATGTCCGCCAACGATGCCTATGCCTGGCATGCACGCGAACTCGGCGCCTGGTACTGGGAGGACATGGCGCGCGTCCATGCCCAGAGTCCGCACGCCTACGCTGCCGGCATGGCCACGCCCACGCTGGTCGTGCATGGCGCGCTCGACTACCGCGTGCCCGACCAGCAGGGGCTGGCTTACTACAACACGCTCAAGATCCTCGGCGTGGACGCACGCCTGATGTGGTTCCCCGACGAGAACCACTGGGTGCTCAAGCCGCGCAACTCACGGCTGTGGTACCGCGAATTCTTCGATTGGCTGGAGCGCCACGCCAAGCGGGCAAGCACCGTGCCGAAGCGCCGCCCGTTGCCATAGGTGCCTTGCCGGCGTGTCCGGCCGGCAAGGCTTTTGCCAGACGTGTATCCTCTTTCCTCACCGGCCGGACGTCCGGCCCATGCAAGCCCCGCCCCGCCCATGCTGATCAACTTCTTCTTCACGCTGCGTGCGGCCAAGCTCAAGGTTTCGGTCAAGGAGTACCTGACCTTGCTCGAGGCCATCAAGGCGGGCGTCATCGACGACGAGCCGGGGCCGACGGTCGAGAAGTTCTACTTCCTCGCGCGCACCTCGCTGGTCAAGGACGAAGCGCAGTTCGACAAGTTCGACCGCGCCTTTGCCGCCTACTTCAAGGGCGTGGAACTGCTCACCGATTTCACCCAGGACATTCCGCTCGAGTGGCTGCAGAAGAAGCTCGAGCTCGAACTCAGCGCCGAGGAGAAGGCCGCCATCGAGAAGATGGGCTGGGACGAGTTGATGGAGACGCTCAAGAAGCGCTTCGAGGAGCAGAAGGAGCGCCACGAAGGCGGCAATCGCATGATCGGCACCGGCGGGACATCCCCGTTCGGCGCCTACGGCTACAACCCGCAGGGCATCCGCATCGGACAGGACCGCGGTCGCAACAAGAGCGCGGTGAAGGTCTGGGACCAGCGCCAGTTCAAGGACTACGACGACAACCTCGAACTGGGCACGCGCAACATCAAGGTCGCGTTGCGTCGCCTGCGCCGCTTTGCACGAGAAGGATCCGAAGAAGAACTCGACCTCGACGACACCATCCGCTGCACCGCGGCCAACGCCGGCTACCTCGACATCAAGATGGTGCCCGAGCGGCACAACAAGGTGAAGGTGCTGCTGCTCATGGACGTGGGCGGCACGATGGACGAGCACATCCATCGCGTCGAGGAGATCTTCTCGGCCGCCAAGAGCGAGTTCAAGCACCTCGAGTTCTACTACTTCCACAACTGCGTCTACGACTTCATGTGGAAGAACAACCGCCGCCGCTACAGCGAGAAATTCCCCACCTGGGACGTGATCCGCAAGTACAACAAGGACTACAAGCTGATCTTCGTCGGCGACGCGACGATGAGCCCGTACGAAATTCTCCAGCCGGGCGGCAGCGTCGAATACAACAACGAGGAAGCCGGCGCCGAATGGCTGCAACGGCTCACGCATGCGTTCCCGAAGTTCGCCTGGATCAACCCCGAGCCGCAGGGCGTGTGGGGCTACCGGCAGAGCATCGCGGTCATCCAGCAGTTGATGAACCAGCGCATGTTCCCGCTCACGTTGCAAGGGTTGGAAGGGGCCATGCGGTTGCTCAGCAAGTGAGCGACCGATGCAGCTTCGCGTCGCGCTGTTCGCCATCACGCTCGCGCTGCTGGGCTCGCTGCTCGCAGGCTGCTCGTCGCTGCCCTTCTTCGGCAAGAAGGAGACGCCCGCCGAGGAAGGCGCGCCCAAGGTTCCGGAGCGCAAGATCTTCGAGTTGAAGGTCGACGCACCCGACAACCTTCGCAAGCTGCTGAGCACCTACCTCGACGTCGCGCGCTTCCAGACGCTTCCCGAGACCGAAAGCATCGACGACACCGAGCTCGACCGGCTCGTCGCCGCCGCGCCCGCGCAGGCGCGCTCGCTGCTCGAGACGGAAGGCTACTTCAACGCGCAGGTCCGCGCCTCGCTGGATCACCCGGCTTCCGGTCTGCCGGTGGTCACGGTCCATGCCGCGCCAGGGCCTCGCACCACGGTGAAGAAGTGGTCGGTCGACGTGGTCGGCGGCCTGGAGCAAGCGGTGAAGGCCGACGACGAGGACGCGGTCGTCGAACTCGCCTCGCTGCGCCGACGATGGCCGCTGAAGGTGGGAGATCCGTTCCGCCAGCCCGACTGGAGCGACGCGAAGAACGGGACGATCGCGCGCCTGCGGGCCGACGGCTACCCGGCAGCGACGTGGAAGGACACCGAGGCGAAGATCGACGCGCCCACGAACAGCGCCAGCCTGTCGGTGACCGCCGACAGCGGGCCGCTGTTCCACCTGGGGCCGATCAAGGTCGAGGGCCTCAAGCGCTATGACGAGGACAGCGTCCTCAAGCTGTCCACCTTTCACGCGGGCGAACCCTACAGCGAGCAGCTTCTCACCGACTTCCAGGAGCGGCTGCAGAAGATCGGACTGTTCGAGGGCGCGTCGCTGGAGATCGACCCCGACCCGGCCCATGCGGATGCCGCGCCGGTCACCGTGCACGTGAAGGAGCTGCCGCTGCAGCAGGCTACCGCGGGCATCGGCTACAGCGCCAACACCGGACCGCGCTTCACGCTCGAACACACGCACCGCAAGCCCTTCGGCTGGCACTACGTGGCGACCAACAAGTTCGAGCTCGGCGCCCAGAACAAGTCGTGGAATGGCGAGCTGCTGTCGCATCCGCTGGACAACCTGTACCGCAACCTGATCGCCGGCACTGTCGAGCACCTGGACAGCGCCGACGAGATCCGGCGCTCGTGGAGCGCGCGCGTGGGCCGCACGCAGGATGCCGTGCGCTTCCAGCGCCTGTATTTCGCCGAGGTGCTGCACTCCCGCCTGGACACGGCCGCGGGCACCGAGGACAGCAACGCGGCCACGCTGAACTACCAATGGATCCTGCGCGACATCGACAGCCTGCTGCTGCCGACCAAGGGCATCACGCTGTCGCTGCAGGGCGCGGTGGGACTGGCGCAGGGGCACCAGATCACGCCCGAGGGGCGCATCTACGGTCGCGGCCCCTTCACGCGCGCGTACGGCCGCATCACGTGGTACCGGCCGGTCGGCTCCTCGTGGCACCTGACGCTGCGCACCGAGGCCGGCCAGGTGTTCGCGCGCAGCAACGTCGGCATCCCCGACACTCTGCTGTTTCGCGCCGGCGGCGACGACTCGGTGCGCGGCTATGCGTATCGCACGCTGGGGCCCATCGTCAACGGCGTGGTCACCAGCGGCCGCGTGCTGTGGACGGGCAGCGCCGAGATCGCGCGGCCCATCTCGTCGAAGTACCCGCAATTCTGGTGGGCCGCATTCGTCGATGCCGGCCAGTCCGCCGACATGTGGAGCGACCTGCATCCCGACGTGGGTTACGGCGTGGGCCTGCGCTGGCGCGGCCCGGTGGGCCCGCTGCGCGTGGACCTGGCCTACGGCGAGGCCGTGCGCAAATGGCGCTTGCACCTGAGCATGGGCATCACGTTCTGAGGCCCGGATGAGCGCAGGCGGCGCCTGAACTGGCCATCGGCGCGGCGGCACGGACCGCGACGACAGGCGCCAATGTTGCCTTCGCCGAAGGCATCGGCGGCGCCGTGATCAAAACAGGCTGACCCGGTCGGCCTCGAGAGCTGGCTGCATGCCGGTGCGCAACTCGGCGCGCCCCTGGATCAGGATCTCGGCATGCGCGTCTGCGACCATGGGTCGGAAGAACCTGAATCCCTGCATCAGGTCGCAACCCATGCGCTCGAGAGCCACCGCCTGCTCGGAGGTTTCCACGCCCTCGGCAATGATCGTCAGGTGCAGGCTCTTGCCGATGTCGATGATCGCGCCCAGCGTCGTCGGGCCCAGCGCGAGACCTTCCGTGTCGCGCATGAAGGCGCGGTCGATCTTCAGGATGTCGAACGGCAGCGACTTGAGCATCGAGATGCTCGAATAGCCCGAACCGAAGTCGTCCAGCGCCAGCCGAAACCCCAGGCGCCGCAGGTGCGCGAGCGTCAGCTTGGCTTTCTCCACGTCCTCCATGACCGCCGATTCGGTCACTTCGAGCACGATCGATGACGGCGCGACGCCGGTGTCGGCCAGCACGGTCTCGACGCTTTGCACGTAGTTCACGTGCATGAGCTGGCGCGGCGACACGTTCACGCTGATCGCACTGGGCGTTCCCGATTCAACCAGCCGTCGCGCGTGCAGGCAGGCCTGCTGAAGCACCCATTGCCCCACGGGGAGGATCTGGCCGGTCTTCTCGGCCACGTCGATGAAGTACGCGGGGCCCAGCAGGCGTCCATCTTCGCTGCGCATGCGCACGAGAGCCTCGGCCAGGACAGGCTGCTTGGACCGCGCATCGACGATGGGCTGGAAATGCAGTTCAAGCCTTTCCTCGCAAAGCGCCTGCGCGATGGCCTGCTCGACGTCGAAATCCTTGCGCATCGATGCGCTGTGGCTCGCGTTGTAGACGATCGCGAGGTTTCCGCCCTGCCGCTTGGCCGCATACATTGCGCGGTCGGCGCGCGAGATGAGCTCGTCCTCGGGCATCTGCGGATCGTCGCAGACCACGATGCCGATGGAGGTCTTCGGATGCAGCAGCGCCCCGTGGCAGGAGTACGGCTGGCTGACCGTCTCCACGATTCGTGCGGCGATGGAGCGGGCCCCGGCCTCGCTGCCGATGCCCTCGAACAGCGCGACGAACTCGTCGCCCCCCATGCGGGCAAGCGTGTCGCCCGGACGCAGGATGGATCGCACCCGGTTGGCGGTCTCGATGAGGTAGTCGTCGCCGGCGGCATGGCCCAGCGAGTCGTTGACCTGCTTGAAGCGGTCGAGATCGAACAGGAACAGCACGAAGGGCTGCTCGTGGCTGGTCGAACGCATGCGGGCCAAGGTGGCCACCAGCGCCGCGCGATTGGGCAGCCCCGTGAGATGGTCGGTGTGCGCGGCGCGCGTGAGCCTGTCCCGAAGGTCGTTGCGCGCCTGCACGTTGCGCGCCATCGCGATCGTCTCGACCACGCTGCCGTTCAGTCCATAGGCGTGACGCAGCGACATCTCCAGGGTCACGTAGTGGCCCGCCTTGTGCCGCCAGCTGCCTTCGAGCAGGACAGCCTTGCGCTCGCGCGCAGCCGCCTTGAGCGACTCGATCCAGAATGCTTGCTCCTCGGGATTGAGCAGCGACATGATGCGCAGGCCCTGCATCTCCTCGTTCGTATAGCCCAGATGGGTCTGGATCGACGGCGACACATACTTCACGAGCCCCTTGGCATCGACCTGCATCACCACGTCCTCGGTGTGCAGTTCCATGAACGCATGTCGCTCGACCCGCTCGGCCAGCGCCTGCTCGCGGCGCTGCATCTCGGTGAAGACCTCGTCGTAGCCCCTCACGATCTCCTTGAGCGCAGAAGGCAGGTCGAGCAGCGTCCCATCGGGCACCGGCAGGCGGTATTCGGCCAGCCGCGCCACGGCATCGCGCAAGGCCTGACGCTCGCGCCGAAGACGACTGAACAGGTGCGCGGCAACCCAAAGCGCGATGCCCGAACTCGCCGCGGCCAGCGGCGCAAGGCCCTGCGCGAAGCAGGCCGAAAGCGCTGCCGCAAAGGCAGCGCCGGCAACGGCCGCAAGCGTGATGGGGAGCGACTCTCGCATGGCTGGAATGGAACGGCCGGCACAAGGCCCGGCGCGACACGGGTACAGGATGGCTTATCGGCCAACGGTAGACCGTCGTGAAGTGAGCCCGGCGCCTTGCATGCACCATGCCGGCGCGCGGGTGCCATGGGTGCGACATCGGTCACATTCCGACTGCCGCGAGAGCGCCGACAGCCGCTCGCCGCATGTTGCGTGCGCGCTGAACACAGAGGATAGTCGACCCTCACCAGTCCTGGGTCGATGACCGGCGAGGTTCGTCCTCCCCTCCAGGCTGCGGGAGGATGCCCTTGAATCAGACTGCAGTGGCACCCAGTCTCGACTCCGGATTCACATTGGACGCAGTGCTGCGCGCGCAGCGCAAGGCTGCCAGCGCACGGCGGCTCAACACGGTTCAGATCCCGTTCCTGCGCGCCGCCGGCTTCGGCATCGTCTGCGTCATCGCCGTCGTGCAGGACTTGCGGACCGACCTGTCGTTTCCCAGTCCGGAACTGCTGTGGCTGGTCGCGCTGAACGTCTGCTTCGCGGCCTTCGGATGGTTCACGCTGCGCTGGGGCTACGGCCGCAGCGGAAAGATCGACCTGAGCCTGTTGCTGTTCCACCTCGACATCGTGGTCTGGATGGTCAACCTGCACCACCTGGAACGAAGCCAGCTCTTCTTCGCGTACTTCCTGCTCGTGCGCGTCATCGACCAGGCCGGCTTCGGCTTTCGGCGCGCACTCTATTTCGATCATGTCGTCACGGCGGCGTACCTGGCGTATGCGGCCTGGCTGTCGGTGTACGAACCGGCGCTCGCTCTGTGGCCGCAGCGCCTGGGCATCGCCACGATCATGTACCTGCTGGGCCTGTACTTCGCGCTGACCGGACTCGTGACCGAAAGGCTTCGACATCGGACTCGCCAGGCCATGCAGGCTGCGAGCGCACTCGTCGAGCGGCTGGAACAGAAGGCGAACGACCTCCAGGCACAGGCAGCGGAGCTCGACCAGGCGCGGCGCCAGGCGGAGCAGGCCAATCGCGCGAAGTCGCAGTTCCTGGCCGTCACCAGCCACGAACTGCGCACCCCGATGAACGGCATTCTCGGTGCGGCCGAGTTGCTCATCGGCACCGACCTCACGCCGACCCAGCAGCGCTACGTCCACATCGCCCATCGCTGCGCCACGGCATTGCTCGCGTTGATCGACGACGTGCTCGACCTGACGCGCATCGATTCGGGCCAGCTTTCGCTGAATGTTTCGAGCGTGGACTTGAGGGTCCTCGTCGGCGAGGCTGTCGAGCTGGTCGGGCTGACGGCGCGCGACAAGCCGATCACGCTGAGCTGCAGCGTCTCCACGCGCCTACCGCGCAGAGTGATGGCCGATGCGCTTCGCTTGCGGCAGCTGCTCGTGAACCTGCTCCACAACGCGGTGAAGTTCACCGACGCCGGCACGGTCCGGCTGGAGGTCAGTCGCCTGGAGAATGCACCGGGCACGGCGCGAATTCGATTTTCGATACACGACACGGGCATCGGAATCGCGCCGGAGAAGCTCGAGACGATCTTCGATGCGTTCTCCCAGGTCGACAGTTCGACGACGCGACGTCACGGTGGCAGCGGCCTGGGACTGGCCATCGTCAAGGAGCTGGCCGTCTTGATGGGCTCGGACGTGCACGTCGAAAGCCGGATCGGGCACGGCTCGCATTTCTGGACAGACCTCGAATTGCGCGAGGCGCCCGACGACTCCGCACCGCTCGAGCCGGTTGTCGACGATGACAACGACGAGTCGGTATCGGTGCTCCTGGCCGAGGACGATCCGGTCAATCAGATGGTGGTTCTGGAGATGCTGAAGCGGCTAGGTTGCGCCGTCGACGTGGTGGACGACGGCGCGGCGGCCCGCACGGCAGCCGCGCACAGGCACTACGACATCGTGTTCATGGATTGCCATATGCCCGTGATGGACGGATACGAGGCCACGCGATGCATCCGGGACGACGAGCAGCGATTCGGCATCCGCACGACCATCGTCGCGCTGACGGCCGATTCGCTGGCCAGCGACCGCGAGCGCTGCATCGAGTCGGGAATGGACGATTTCATGACCAAGCCGGTGAGCAGCTCGCAACTGTCGGCGACGATCGAGCGCTGGACCGGGCGGCGCACCAATCCGGCCACGCAATGGTGAGTGGCGGCCAGAGGCCGATGTCGCTTCGCGCGAGCGGGCGAGCTGCGGCTGCCGTGCCTGGCGCAGGCTCAATTCGATCCGAAGCGGAACAAGTTCCTGAACACATCGCCCGCACGTTGCAGCAGAGATTGAATGCCGACGCCCACGCGTGACGGGAATCCGGCCCGCTCGTCGATCGCGCGTTGCTCGATTGCCTGCCGCATGAAGTCGCCGGTCAGGCGCAATGCGTTGTGCGCGCCCTGCCCCCAGTATTCGCCGCGCATGGCGATGCGCGGATCGTCGAAGCCGACCCAGGCGCCGACGACGAGGTTCGGGCGCATGAGAATGAACCAGCCATCGGTGTTGTTCTGCGTGGTCCCGGTCTTGCCGGCGACGTCGGCATGGATCCCGAAGGTGTCGCGCACGGCGCGGCCCGTGCCGCGATCGACGACCCCTCGCAGCATCTCGATGAGTTCGATGGCGACATCGGGTTTGAAGGCGCGTGGCGGCGCGTCACCGGGCGGCGCCGAGAAACGGGCGAGCAGGTGTCCGCGCGCATCGTCGATGCGGGTCACCAGCAACGGGGCGTGGTACGCGCCCAGCGAAGCGATGGTGCCGTAGGCACTGACCATCTCGAGCAGGGTGACCGGGCTGGTGCCCAATGCCAGCGAGGGGACGGCATCGAGCCGGCTCTCGCGCACGCCGGCCCGTTGGGCGAAGCCGGCAACCTTGTCGGCGCCCACGCGGTCGATCACCTGCGCCGTCACGCTGTTGAGCGAATAGACCAGGCCCTCTTCCAGCGTGGCCGTTTCGCGCGCCGGCGCCTCGACGTCGCGCGGCCGCCAGACCTGTCCTCCCGGGAGTTCGATCGAGACGGCGCGGGTGCGGAACTCCAGCCGTGGGTCCATGCCTGCTTCGAGTGCGGCGCCGTAGACGAAAGGCTTGAACGTGGACCCGGGCTGCCTGCGCGCCTGCTGGACATGGTCGAAGCTGTCGGTCGCGTAGTCTCGGCTGCCGACCCAGGCCCGCACCTGACCGGTGGCCGGGTCGACCGCCACCAGGCCGCCTTCGAGCCGCGTCTTGTCGGCGACCAGGGCGTCGATGAAGGCAGCGTCGGCACGCAGCCTGGCCAGCGCATCGTCTTTGCCTACACCGTCATCCACCAGACTCGCGAACTCAGGCGATTCGCGGATGAATGCATCGAGCGTGTCGGGGTGCGTGCGCCAGAAGTAGGCGAACGGCTCGACCTTGCGCTGCGCCTGTCGATAGGGTTCGGGGCGAGTGGAGAGCAACTGGCCGCCCTGGCGGCTCCACTCGACGTCTGCCACGGCCTGCAAGTCGGCCAGTTGGCGCGCCACGGCCTGATTGGCCAGCCGTTGAAGCGCCGGATCGAGCGCCGTGTGCACGACCAGACCATCGGCGTAGAGGTCGTATCCGAGCATCTCGCCCCATCCGAGCAGCCAGCGCCGCACCGCGTCGGCAAAATGCGGAGCCAGCAAGTTGCCCTGGTCCTGGCGAGCGAAATGCAGCGCTAGCGGCTTCCGGCTTAGCCGCTCGTACTGATCCTGGCGAAGATTCCCGTATCGGACCATCTGCGACAGCACGACATTGCGCCGGTCGACGGCGCGCTGCGGGTTGCGCACCGGGTTGTAGGTGCTCGTGCCCTTGAGCATTCCCACCAGCGTGGCGGCTTCATTGACGCTCAGGACGCTCGCCGGCTTGTCGAAGTAGGTGCGCGCAGCCATCTCGATGCCGAACGCGTTGTAGTGGAATGGCACGGTGTTGAGATACGCCTCGAGGATCTCGCGCTTGGAGTAGGCATGCTCGAGCTTGATTGCGGTGATCAGTTCCTTGAGCTTGCGCGTGGCCGTGCGGGCGTGGCCGATCTGCTCGGGAAAGACGTTGCGTGCCAATTGCTGGGTGATCGTCGATCCGCCTTGCCGATCACCGCCGAGCGTGAACACCCCTGCAGCCAGGATGCGCCGCCAGTCGACCCCGCCGTGCTGCCAGAACCGGTGGTCCTCGGTCGCGATCAACGCGTCGACGACACTGGGCGACATGCGGTCGAGCGGAATCCATTCACGGTTGCCGCGCCTGAAGGTGGTGATGACCGAACCGTCTGCGGCCAGAAGGATGCTGGGCTTTTCGTCGCGCGCGTGCAGAACCTTGTCGACCGACGGCGTGAACGGGATCAGGCACAGCCCATAGCCGACCAGAAGCAGGATCGCGAACACGGCCGCGAGCCCGACGCTGCACAGCATGCGTCCGGCACGGCGTGGACCGTCGAGCCCCATGCCCAGCGACCAGCGCGCCGCCGCGGCGATCGAACCTCCTGCACGGCGGCCAAGCCTGTCGAACACGGAACCGATCTGCAACCAGGCCATCCGGCCTACCCCTTCCCTCGACGCGCAACGCGTGATGGCAACCTGTCTTTCGCCCGCCCGCCGGGCAGGGCCGGCGGACATTGTGCGTGCTCTTGCGTCACGGGCCGCCGGCTGCCGGCAGTCTTCACCGATTGAAACCTTTGCGGTTCAATTTGGTGAAATCGCGCTGACGGCATCTGTGATCTGCGCCGCGGACGAACGAAGCACTTCGCGGCATGGTCTCTGCAATCTGCCGACATGCGCGCCATTAGCATCGCTCGACGGAGGTGCGCCATGAATCCGCGTTTTGCACGCCGCGTGCTGCTCGCTGTGTCGGGAAGCTTCTTCGCCGCCCCTGCCTCCGGGCGTGTGCGGGCCACAGTCACGGTGGATGAGCAGCCGCGATGAACTCCATCGCATCGCTCATCGGCTTCGCTGCGGCGATGCTGACGGCCGCGATCGCCACCGGGTGCGCCACGCCGGCGCTCGTGCCGGCAGGCACCGGCATCGACGGAGTGCGGCAGCGTTTCGGCGAGCCGACCTTGCAGTTCGAGCTTCCCGCCGGCGGACAGCGGCTGCTGTACGCAACGGGCCCCTACGGCCGCAGCACCTATCGCATGGATTTCGATGCCGAGGGCCGGCTGGTGCACGCCGAGGATGTGCGAAACGAAGCGCATTTCAACGGCGAGATCCACCCAGGGATGACCACGAACGAGGTGCTGCGGCACCTGGGACCGCCCTCATACACCTGGGCCGTTCGCTACCACGATCAGACGGTCTGGTCGTATCGCTATGACAATTCCTTCTGCAGAGTGTTCAGCATCGGCATCACACCGGGCGGCGTCGTCGAGGATTCCAGCTATGGCGCCGATCCGGCTTGCGAGCGACGCCGGTGGTTCGGGTTCTGACGAACGCCGGCGACGGCGCGAAGGCTGCCGTCGCCTTCACGCCGCCGATCAGCCCCCCGCATCTTCTCCGTGGGCAGTGCGGTTGAACTGGCGGTGCCTGCCCTCGGCAAGGACTTCGCCGCGGCTTCGAATCGACGCGAAAAAGGTCGGCAGGAGCGCCGAGTCGGCTTCACCGCGCTGGTCCAGTTCGCCCGCGGCGAGCGCGTGCGCGAGTTCCGCGCGCACTTCGGAGCGGGTCAGCATGGACGGTGGAGCGTCGAACTGCGTCGGGTCCGCGGCAAGCGCGCACGCGGCAGTCAACGACAAGGTCAAGGTGGCAAGGATGGTCTTGGTCTTCATGGCGAGGTCCTCAAGGATGTTGAAGCGGATCGAACTGCTGCATCGTGTTTTCATGCCGCAGGTATTCCGGTAGTCGCATTCCGGACCTCAAAGACGACAACACACCGTCTCAGCCCACGCCGTGCCTCGACACATCCTTCCCCGCAGGACGCTGGAACCCGGGCCGGGCTCGAAGAAAGAAGTCGACGCCCGCGGTGAACGACACGACGGAGCTCAGGTCACGGGCGCCGGATTGAACAGCGTGAGCGCGTTGGCCAGGCCGAAGCGCTCGGCACAGGTCTTGCGCCCGCTGGCTGCATCGAGGATCAGGCGGAACAGATCCCAGCCGATCTCCTCGATGGTCGCCACGCCGTCGGCAATGCGCCCGGCATTGAGGTCCATGAGGTCATGCCAGCGCCGTGCCAGTTCGCTGCGCGTGGCCACCTTGATGACCGGACATTGCGCCAGGCCATAGGGCGTGCCACGGCCGGTGGTGAACACGTGCATGTTCATGCCCGCGGCCAGCTGCAGCGTGCCGCAGATGAAGTCGCTGGCCGGCGTCGCGGCGAAGATCAGGCCCTTGCGGTGGCCGAGCTTTTCACCCGGCGGCAGCACGCCCGACAACGGCACGGTCCCGGACTTGACCACCGAGCCCATCGCTTTCTCGACGATGTTCGCGAGCCCGCCCTTCTTGTTGCCGGGCGTCGTGTTGGCGCTGCGGTCGACTCTTCCTCGCGCGAGGTAGGCGTCGTACCAGGCCATCTGCTCGATCACGGCGCGCGCCACCTCTTCGCTGGCGGCGCGCGAGGTCAATTGCTCGACTGCATCGCGCACTTCGGTGACTTCGGAGAACAGCACTGTCGCCCCGGCCCGCACCAGCAGGTCGGTCGCGAAGCCGACGGCGGGATTGGCGGTGACGCCCGAGAACGCGTCGCTGCCCCCGCACTGCACGCCGACGACGAGGTCTGCGGCCGGGCAGGTGACGCGTCGCCGCGCGTCGAGCCGCTCGAGGTGCACGCGCGCGCTGTCCATGATCGAGTCGATCATCGACATGAAGCCCACATGTGCCTCGTCCTGGAGGCAGACGACGTCGAGCGCCGCGGACGACTCCTCGCCGCCGATGGCGATCGGAATCGTCCCGGACGGCAGCAGGCGCTCGGGCTGCAGTTTCTCGCAACCCAGGCTGACCACCATCACTTCGCCGCCGAAGTTCGGGTTGAGGCTGATGTTGCGCAGCGTGCGGATGGGAACCACCGCATCGGGCGCGTCGATGGCGACGCCGCAGCCATAGGTGTGCTCCAGCGCCACCACGTCGTCGACGTTCGGATAGCGCGGCAGCAGCTCGGACTTGATTCGGCGCACCGCGAAGTCGACCACGCCGGCCACGCACTGCACGGTCGTGGTGATCGCCAGGATGTTGCGCGTGCCTACCGAGCCATCGGCATTGCGGTAGCCCTCGAAGGTGTAGCCCTCCAGCGGCGCCTGCGGGCGCTGCTCGGCGGTGGCCATCGGCAGATTGTCGAGGCCGCGTGCGGCGGGCATCTCCAGGATTCGCTCGTTCACCCAGCTGCCCCTGGCGATGGCGCGCACAGCGTAGCCGATGGGCACGCCGTAGCGCAGCACGGGCGCACCGGCATCGACATCGGAAAGCGACACCTTGTGGCCTTGCGGCACGTGCTCTTGGAGCACCACGCCGTCGTCGAGGCGGGTGCCGGCGGGCAGGCCGCCTTCATTGCCGACGATCGCGACGTTGTCGCGCTCGTGCATGCGGATGACGACCGGCTTCATCGGCGGCGACTGCGGCTGGCCGAGTGGGAGCGTCCAAGGTACTCACGCGCGTGTCTCCAAGGCATCGGCGCCGATCAGCACCGCGCGAAAATCGTTCACGTTGGTCAGCGTCGGGCCGGTCACCACGGAGTCGCCCAGCGCCTCGAAGAAGCCGTGGCCGTCGTTGTCGGCAAGGCTGCGCCGAGGGTTGATGCCAAGAGCCCACGCCCGCGCGAGCGTGTCAGGCGAGATGCAGGCGCCGGCGATCTCCTCGAGGCCGTCCACGCCGTCGGTGTCGCCGGCAAGCGCATGCACGCCTGGGGAGCCGCCGAGTCCGATGGCCAGGGACAGCAGGAATTCGACGTTGCGACCGCCCCGCCCCTGGCCGCGCACCGTCACCGTGGTCTCGCCGCCGGACAGCACTACGCAGGGCGGCTTGAATGGCTCGCCGTGGCGCGCCGCGTGCAGTGCGATGGCCGCCATCATCTTGCCGACATCGCGGGCTTCGCCTTCGATGCTGTCGCCGAGCGTGTGCACGGGCAGGCCGATCTTGCGCGCCACGGCCGCGGCCGCCTCGAGCGCCATCAGCGGCGTGGCGACGAACCGGAGCTCGCTTGCGGCCAGGCGTGGGTCGGTGGGCTTGACGCTCTCGCCGCGCCCGCTGGCCAGCACCTCGACGATGTGCGCCGGCAGCTCGACCTTGTAGCGCTCGAGGATGGCAAGCGCATCGGCGCAGGTCGTCGGATCGCCCACTGTCGGGCCGGACCCGATGTCCATCGGCTGGTCGCCGGGGACGTCGGAGATCAGCAGCGTCAGCGTGCGTGCCGGATGGCAGGCCGCCGCGAGCCGCCCGCCCTTGATGCCCGACAAATGCCGGCGCACGCAGTTCATCTCGCTGATGCTTGCGCCCGACTTGAGCAGGGCTCGGTTGACCAGCTGCTTGTCGTCCAGCGTCAGCCCTTCGAGGGGCGACACGAGCAGCGACGAGGCGCCGCCGGACATCAGGCACAGCACGAGATCGTCCGCGCTCAGGCCCTGCACGGCGGCCAGCAGTCGGCGCGCGGCCTCTTCGCTCGCCGCGTCGGGCACCGGATGCGCCGCCTCGATGATCTCGATGCGCCGACACGGCACGGCATAGCCGTAGCGCGTGACCACGACACCCGACAGCTCGCCGGGCCAATGGTCCTCGACCGCCCTGGCCATCGCGGCGGACGCCTTGCCGGCACCGATCACGATCAATCGTCCGCGCGGCGCCGCCGGCAGGTTCGGCGGAACGCACAGCGACGGCTGCGCAGCGGCGATGGCCGCATCGAACATCGCCCTGAGGAGCTGGCGGGGTGCGGACATGTCGGTGCCCAGGTCAGCCCTTCGGCTTCTGGCCGACCTCGAAGTTCGCCAGCACCTCGAGCGCGCGCACCATGCCCGAATGGTCCCAGGCCGCGCCGCCGTGCGCCACGCACGCATTGAACAGCTCCTGCGCCGTCGCCGTGTTGGGGAGCGAGACGCCGACCGCGCGTGCGCTGGACAGCGCCAGGCTCAGGTCCTTCTGGTGAAGCTCGATGCGAAAACCCGGCTCGAAGGTTCGCTTGACCATGCGTTCGCCATGCACCTCGAGAATGCGCGAGGAGGCGAAGCCGCCCATCAGCGCCTGGCGGACCTTGGCCGGGTCGGCGCCCATCTTGGAGGCGAACAGCAGCGCCTCGCCGACGGCCTCGATGTTGAGCGCGACGATGATCTGGTTCGCGACCTTGCAGGTCTGTCCGGCACCGACCTCCCCGACCAGCGTGATGTTCTTGCCCATCAGCTCGAACAGCGGCCTGACCTTGTCGAACGCAGCCTGCGATCCGCCCGCCATGATCGTGAGGCTGGCGGCCTTGGCGCCGACCTCGCCGCCGGAGACCGGCGCGTCGACGTAGTCGCATCCGAGTGCCTGGATGCGCTGCGCGAAGCGCTTGGTCTCGACCGGCGAGATCGAGCTCATGTCGACCACGATCTTGCCGCTGCTCAGGCCCTCGGCCACGCCCTCGGGATCGAACAGGACAGCAGCCACATGCGGCGTGTCGGGCACCATCGTGATGACCACATCGGCTTGCTGCGCCACGTCCTTGCCGGAACGGCAGGCCTTGCCGCCCGCATCGACCAGTGCGCCTGGAATGTTGGAGCGGCTGTGCAGGAACACTTCGTGTCCCGCCTTGATGAGGTGGCCCGCCATGGGTGCGCCCATGATGCCCAGGCCGATGAATCCGATCTTCATGCTCAGTTCCTCGCGGTTCGAGTGTGAATCGTGCCGGCGGCGCCGGAATGCCGTCGCCGCCGCTGCGACTGGCGAAGACTACTTCTTCTGCTTGGCGACCTCCGCCTTGGTCTTCGCCAGGTCAGCGAACTCCGTCTGGATCGAGGCGAAGTTCTTCTGCGCATCGGCCGGGCTGCGGTACTTGATGGCCATGCCGATCTTGTCGATGTCGGACTTGAAGCCTGCATCCTGCGACGCCGACTTCGCGACCGTGTCCCAGCGCTCGACGATATCCTTGGGCGTGCCCTTGGGGAAGAAGAGCGTCCAGGGGTAGGCCGGGTAGTCGAAGGGAACGCCCTGCTCCTTGAAGGTCGGCACCTTCGGCGCATTGGGTGCGCGCTCGTCCTGCGCCACGCCCAGCACATTGAAGTCGCCATTGTCGATATAGGCCTGCGTGCCCGCGTAGATCTTCGGGATCAAGTCCACGTAGCCGCCCAGCAGCGCCGTGACCTTGGCCGAATCGCTGCCCACGTCGACGAGGTTGAACTTGACGTTCTGGCTTTGCTGCAGCTTGAGGAGCATGAAGTACGTGAACGCGCCGTATTCGGTGGCCATCTTCACCTTGCCCGGCTCGGCCTTGGCCTTGGCGATCAGGTCATTGATGGTCTTCATCCCCGACTTGCCTTGGGCGAACAAGGCGAGCGAGCCGTCCTCGACGATCTCCGGGCCGACTTCGTAGCCGTCGTAGCTGAAGGGCGCCGTGCCGGTGAGGTAGGTGGTGACCACGCCGGCGTGGGTGTAGAGGATCTTGTAGCCGTCGGGCTTGGCCTCGTGCACCGCCTTGTCGCCCGTGTAGCCGCCTGCGCCCGTCACGTTGACGATCACGACCGGCTTGCCGAGCTTCTTCTGCGCATACTTGGCGAAGGCGCGCGCCGAGAGGTCGGTGCCGCCGCCGGGCGAAGCCGGCACCACCAGTTCGATTGGCTTGGTGGGGTACTTGTCTTCAGCCAGGGCCGGCGACACGGCAAGGGAAGCCAAGGCGGCAGCGGCCAGGGATGTCAGGAAGATACGTTTTTGCATGTTCGCTCTCGTGGGTTGAAAGGATCTTGGTTCGGGATGTGCAAGGAACGACTCAAGCCGGCGCATGCGAGAGCCGGCGATGGTGGCTGAAGGCCTTGACCAGCGGCACCACCAAGGCAAGCAGGGCCGCGACCATGAAGAAGGCCGCGATCGGTCGGGTGAAGAACTCGGCGAAGCTGCCTTCGGTGAGCATCAGCCCGCGGCGCAGGTTGGTCTCCACCAGCGGTCCGAGGATGAAGCCGAGGATGGCCGGCGCGACGGGGATGCCGAACTTGACCATCGCATAGCCCACCAGCCCGAACAGCAAAATCGCCTGTACCGACGCGATCTGGCTGTTCACCGCGAAGGCGCCCACCGCGCACATCACCACGATCACCGGCAGCAGGATGTGCTTGGGCACCTTGAGCAGCTTCACGAAGATGCGCAGGCCGAAGAACTCCAGCAGCAGCATGATCACGTTGGCCACCAGGCAGGCGGCGAAGATGCCGTAGACGAAGCTGGCATTCGACTTGAACAGCAGTGGCCCGGGCTGCAGGCCGTGGATGAGGAAGCCACCGAGCATCATCGCGGTGACGCCGTCGCCGGGGATGCCCAGCGCGAGCAGCGGAATCAGCGCGCCGCCGATGGTCGCGTTGTTGGCGGTCTCGGAGGCGACCACGCCGTCGAGGTGGCCGGTGCCGAACTTCTCCGGCGTCTTGCTCTGCTTCTTCGCGGCGATGTACGACAGGATGCTCGACGTGCTGCCGCCGATGCCGGGCAGGATGCCGATGAACAGCCCGATGGCGCTGGAGCGAAGCACGTTCCACTTCTGCCCGGTGAACTCAGCCCACGAAAAGCCGAAGCCTCGGATCTTCTTCAGCGGAATCATCTGCACCGGCTTGTCGGACCAGAAGTGCTCGGCAGCCGTGATCACTTCGGTGATGGCGAACAGGCCGATCAGGTAGGGCAGCAGGTCGAAGCCCGAGGTCAGCGCGTCGATGCCCAGCGTGAAGCGGCGCGCGCCGTCGATGGGCGACACGCCGATGCTCGCGAACATCAGCCCCAGCATGCCGCTGAGCAGCCCCTTGATCATCGAGCCCGAGGACAGCGCAGCGATCATCGTGAGCGCGAACACCGAGATGGCGAAGTACTCCACCGGCGAGAAGCGCAGCGTGAACTGCGCCAGGGGCGGTGCGATGAAGATCAGCGCGATGAACGAGATCAGCCCGCCGACGAACGAGAACACGATGCCCGCGCCCAGCGCCTTGCCCGCCTCGCCCTGGCGCGCCATCGGTGCACCGTCGAAACAGGTGGCGATCGACGACGGCGTGCCCGGGATGTTGAGCAGGATGGCCGAGATCAGTCCGCCGGAGATCGCGCCGATGTACAGCGACACCAGCAGCGTCATGCCGGCCTCGGGCCCCATCGAGAAAGTCATGGGCAGGAACAGCGCGACGGCCATGGCCGCGGACAGGCCGGGGATCGAGCCGAAGACGATGCCCACGGCCACGCCGAGGAACATCAGGCCGATGGACGCGGGCTGCAGGATGCCGCCCAGGGCGGCAAGAAACAGGTGCATGGCGCGCCTCCCTCAGTCGAGGATGCCTTGCGGCAGCATCACGTTGAAGCCGTTGACGAACGCATAGTTCACGGCGAAAGCGAAGGCGATCGCGATCACCGCGAAGCCCGCCTGGGACTTCGGCCCGTGCCGGTTCTTGGGCGCGCTCACGTTGAACTGCAGGAACAGGTAGCCGGCGGTGGCCGGCACGAAGCCGAGTGGGTCGAGCACGTTGATGTAGACCGCGAGGAGCGCGATGGTCAGCAGCACCGGCACGTAATTGGCAGGCGCATCCGCGTCGGCCTTCGCCTGGTCATCGTCGGCAGACTGCGATTGCGTGCCCGGATGATCCGCCCGCGGGCGCCGGCTGTTCACTGCCAGCACCACGCTCAGCAGCAAGGTCAGCGCCGCGATCACCCGGGGCAGGAAGGCCGGGCCGACCTGCGAGGCGCCGGCCTGCGGAATCTCGTAGGACAGCACCCAGTAGGCGATGGCGATCGCCCCGAGCGCGATGGCGGCCACCATGTCCTTGGTGATGCGCATGCGTTGTCTCCTTTGAATCGATGGCGTGGAATCAGTACGAAGATCCACGCGTCTCGGCCGGATCGGCCGGTCGACGGCCGGCGCGCATCTCCGCCACGACTTGCTGGGCGCCGGCGGCAATGAGCCTCGCGTCGGAACTCACCGTCACGAACTGGAAGCCCTTGGCGATGCGCGCGAGCGCCGCCTGGGAAGTGCCGTTGTGGATGCCCGCGACGAGGCCGTGCGCGCGCGCCCGCTCGAGAATGTGGTCGATGGCCTGCGCCACCTTCGGATCCACGTCGTCGAAGGCCGGCTTGCAGCCCAGCGACAGCGACAGGTCCGACGGACCGATGTAGACGGCGTCGAGCCCTTCGACCGAGAGGATGTCGTCGAGGTTGTCGAGCGCCTGCGCGGTCTCGATCATCGCGAACGTGACGATGGTCTGGTTGGCATGCTGCGGGTAGTCGGCGCCGCCATACAGCAGCGCACGCACCGGGCCGAAGCTGCGCGTGCCGCCCGGCGCGTAGTGCGTGTAGGCGACCAGCCGCTGCGCGTCTTCGCGCGTGTTCACCATGGGACAGATCACGCCGTAGGCACCCGCATCGAGGGCCTTCATCAGGATGCCGGGCTCCAGCCAGGGCACGCGCACGACCGGCACGGTCGGGGTGGTCGAGATCGCCTGGAGCATCGTCACCATCGCCTGGTAGTCGACCACGCCGTGCTGCAGGTCGATGGTGAGGCAGTCCCAGCCCTGGTGCGCCATGGTCTCGGCGGAGAAGCTGTTGGGAATGGCCAGCCAGCCGTTGACCGCGGCGCCGCCTGATTTCCAGATCTCGCGCAATGTGTTGGGTCGCATGGTGTGCTCCTTGAGGATGAGGATGGCGGTGGGCCTGGCCGTCTCGATGGGTCAGGCAGCCTGAATGCAGGCTGCCCTGACGCTCGAACCCTTGCGGCCGCCGAAAGGCCTGTGACAGTCGACGCCTGCCGTGGGCAGGTTGGCCGTCACCATGGATTCGAAGTTCGTGGACATCGAGTTCCTTCAGCGGTCGAGCGCGGGACGCTTGGGGTTGAACGTCCAGCCGGGAATGATGTGTTGCATGGCGGTGGCGTCGTCGCGCGCGCCCAGGCCGTGCTGGCGATAGAGCTGGTGGGCCTTCTCGACCTCGGCCATGTCGAGCTCGATGCCGAGGCCCGGCTTCTTCGGCACCTCGACCAGGCCGCCACGAATCTGCAGCGGCTCCTTCGTCAGGCGCTGGCCGTCCTGCCAGATCCAGTGCGTGTCGATGGCCGTGACCCGGCCCGGTGCCGCGGCGCCCACGTGGGTGAACATCGCGAGCGACACGTCGAAATGGTTGTTCGAGTGCGAGCCCCAGGTCAGGCCCCAATCGCGGCAGGTCTGGGCCACCCGAACCGAGCCGGCCATGGTCCAGAAGTGCGGGTCGGCCAGCGGGATGTCGACCGACTGCAGCGCGAGCGCATGCGAGAGCTGCCGCCAGTCCGTCGCGATCATGTTGGTGGCCGTCGGCAGGCCCGTGGCCCTGCGGAATTCAGCCATCACCTCGCGGCCCGAGAAGCCATCCTCGGCGCCGCACGGGTCTTCCGCATAGGCGACCACGCCGCGCATGTCGCGCATCAGCCGGATGGCATCCTTGAGCAGCCAGCCGCCGTTGGGATCGAGGGTGACGCGGGCTTGCGGAAAGCGCTCGTGCAGCGCGCGCACCGCCTCGACCTCTTCCTCGCCCCTCAGCACGCCGCCCTTGAGCTTGAAATCGTTGAAGCCGTAGCGCGCCCGCGCAGCCTCGGCCAGGCGCACGATGGCCTCGGGCGTGAGCGCAGTCTCGTGGCGAAGGCGGAACCAGTCGTTGCCTGCGTCCGGCTCGCTCGCATACGGCAAGCCGGTCTTGCCTTTGTCGCCGACGTAGAACAGGTAGCCGAGCATCTCGACCGCCTCGCGCTGCTGCCCCTCGCCTAGCAATGCCGCCACCGGCACGCCCAGGTGCTGGCCGAGCAGGTCCAGCAGGGCAGACTCGATCGCCGTGACGGCATGGATGGTGGTGCGCAGATCGAAGGTCTGCAGGCCGCGGCCGCCCGCATCGCGATCCGCGAAGCGGCGCTGCATAGCCTGCAGCATCTGCCGATGCGCGCCGATGGGCTGCCCGACGACCAGCTCGCGCGCGTCGTCGAGCGTCTTGCGGATGTTCTCGCCGCCTGGCACTTCGCCCACGCCCGTGCGCCCGGCGCTGTCGGTCAGGATCAGGAGGTTGCGGGTGAAGAACGGCCCGTGCGCACCGCTCAGGTTGAGCAGCATGCTGTCGCGGCCGGCAACCGGGATCACGCGCAATTCGGTGATCTGCGGTGTCGAGGAGAGGGTCATGGCGATGCGTTGGAGTCGTCGAGAGAGGTTGAATGGGGCGATGGCCTCAGCGAACCACTGGAAACCCGTCGCGAAGATCAGAGATCAGCCGGCCCGATCGAATACGGTAGCGCTACCAAACTTGCTGTGAATGGTAGCGCTACCGAATCGTGATTTCAAGGACGCCCAACTAGGGAATTACCCGGGTCAGGTGCTTTGGCGCTCGACGATGGAAAAACCGATGTCGACCACGCGCGGCCCGACGTCCTTGCCTTCGGCACGATCCACGATGAAGCGGGCCGCCTGGCGGCCGATGCCGGCCCCGTTGAGCTGCACGGTCGTCAGCGTCGGATGGACGTCGGCCGCGAATTCGAGGTCGCCGAAGCCGACGATCGCAATCTGGCCGGGCACGGCGACGCCGCGCGCGTGCGCCTCGGTCAGGACGCCCAGGGCGAGCAGGTCGGAACTGCAGAAGATGGCGTCGATGGTGACGCCTTGCTCGATCCAGCGCGCGAGCACATCGCGGCCGCTGCGCAGGGTGGTCGGGGCAGGCACGATGGCCACCTGCACCTCCGGCAGGCCCAGGGCCTGCGCCGCGGCGCGGAATGCCGCGAGACGGCGCCCGGCGCGCTCGTCGTCGCCGACGACGATGCCGAGGTGTCGATGGCCTTTGGCATGCAGGAACTCGGCCACCTTCCGGCCGACGCCCTCCTGCGAAAAACCGACCAGCATGTCGATCGGCGTGGGCGTGTAATCCCAGGTCTCGACCACCGGGATGCCGGACGCCGTCAGCCGCCGGCGCACTTCGGGCGAATGCACGATGCCGGTAAGGACGATGCCGTCCGGGCGGCGCCCGATGATCGCTTCGAGGAGGGCGTCCTCGCGGCTGCCGGAGTAACCCGACTGGCCCAGCATCAACTGGTAGCCACGCTCGGCCAGCGCCTCGGTCAGCGCATGGACGGTCTGCAGGAACACCGGGCCCGAAATCGTCGGCACGACGGCTGCCACCAGACGGCTGCGCGTGGAAGCCAGCCCACCCGCCAGCAGGTTGGGCACATAGCCCGTGCGCGCCACGGCCTCCTGGACCTTCTTGCGGACCTCATCGGACACCTGCTCTGGCGTATTGATGGCGCGAGATGCGGTGATGGGCGCCACGCCGGCAAGCTTGGCCACCTCGTGCAGGGTGATCGCACCGCTTCCGCGGCGACTGCGGCGGGTCGGGGCGACGGTTTCGCGGGCCATTGGGGAATTCTATCTGAATGGCAGCGCTACCAAAGCATCCAATCCCTTGCCGTTCCATGGCGGCAGCGGGGCTCGGGCAGGTGCTTTCTCACGCGCTTTGTTGCGACGTCTGTGCACCTCTTGCCGGCAACGGCGCGGCAGCGACGGCGGCACCCTCAGCGACGCGACCAGAAACGGCGATGCAGCGCCTCGATCTCGTCAGCCATCGCAAGGACCGGACCGATGACGCGCAAGTCCTTCTGCCCGCGCGTGAACACCTCCCGGCACGGCAGGTCCAGCGTCGGGTTCTCCGAGTGGTTGCCGGTCAGCGCAAGCAGTGCGCGCTCTTCCAGACCGAACACGACGCGGCCGATGTGGGCCCAATACTGCGTGCCGGCACACATCGCGCACGGCTCGACGGTGGTCACGAGCGTGCAGGGCCAGAGCTCCTGCGGCGTGAACTGCTGCGCGGCGGTCCGTGCGAGCACCGCCTCGGCGTGTTCGATGCTGCTCACGTTGCCCTGCTCGAGGAGCACCGTCTCGTGGTCGGGCGCGAAAAGCACGGCACCAAAAGGATGGTGGCCCGCATCCAGGGCACGCATAGCGATCGACTGCGCCCGTTGCAGCATCGCGATCACCTGCGAATCGGTCGGTTCGATGCGAGTCATGTGGAGATCTCCATGTGCTTGCGAATTGCGAGAATCTGCGCTTCGATCTGCCGCCGCGGCATGCGCGACGGGAATGGGGGCCTGGGGCGCGTGTCCGTCCGTAGGTCAGTGCGCATGTCACACGTATGTCCACGCATATGTCCCTTCGCTTGACCTTGCTGCATCGGCAGGGTTTCCAATCAAATGGTCAATGTATTGGCCATCCCGTCCGCCATCCACCCATGTCCGATCACTGCTGCTCGCCCACCTCTTCATGCCAGACAGGGGTCGATCCCAGGTACCGCAAGGTGCTCTGGGTCGCCCTTGCACTGAACACCTTGATGTTCGTGGTCGAGTTCGGCGCGTCGCTGACGTCCGGCTCGGCGTCGCTGCTTGCAGACTCCATCGATTTCTTCGGTGACGCAGGCAACTATGCCCTTTCGCTGGCGGTGCTGGGCATGTCGCTTTCCGCCCGCTCCAGGGTGGCCATGTTCAAGGCGGCCTGCATGGGCGCATTCGGCGCGTTCGTGCTCGCCAAGGCGTTGTGGAGCTTTCGAGGCGGTGCTGTGCCTGAGCCCGGGACCATGGGGTTGGTCGGCTTCGCCGCGCTGGCCGTGAACGCGGGAGTGGCGTTCATGCTCTACCGTTTTCGCACCGGAGACGCGAACATGCGCTCCGTGTGGATCTGCTCGCGCAACGATGCCCTCGGCAATGTCGCCGTGATGTTGGCGGCACTGGGCGTGCTGGGCACCGGGAACGCATGGCCGGACATCCTCGTGGCGTCGGTCATGGCCGTTCTGGCCTTGACCGGCGCCACGTCGGTGCTGCGACACGCCAGGGCCGAACTCCGCGAAGGCTCCGCCGCACCCGTCTGATACCGGCATCCGCACGCGATCGCGTCAGGCGAAGGCCTGGATTCCCGTCTGCGCCCGGCCGAGGATCAGCGCATGCACGTCGTGCGTGCCTTCGTAGGTGTTCACCACCTCGAGGTTCACGAGGTGGCGGATCACCCCGAATTCGTCGGAGATGCCGTTGCCCCCGAGCATGTCGCGCGCCACTCGCGCGATGTCCAGCGCCTTGCCACAGGAATTTCGCTTCATGATGGACGTGATCTCGACGGCCGCGGTGCCGTCGTCCTTCATGCGCCCGAGGCGCAGGCAGCCCTGCAGCCCGAGAGTGATCTCGGTCTGCATGTCGGCGAGCTTCTTCTGGATGAGCTGATTGGCCGCGAGCGGCCGTCCGAACTGCTGCCGGTCGAGCACGTACTGGCGTGCGCGGTGCCAGCAGTCTTCGGCGGCGCCGAGTGCGCCCCAGGCGATGCCGTAGCGCGCGCTGTTCAGGCACGTGAACGGGCCCTTGAGGCCTCGCACCTCGGGGAACGCGTTCTCCTCGGGGCAGAACACCCGGTCCATCACGACCTCGCCGGTGATGGAGGCCCGCAGCCCGACCTTGCCGTGGATCGCCGGCGCGGACAGGCCCCTGGCGCCCTTGTCGAGCACGAAGCCGCGTATTTGCGAAGGTCCGGCGCCGTCGTCCACCTTGGCCCAGATGACGAACACATCGGCGATCGGACTGTTGCTGATCCACATCTTCGAGCCGCTCAGCTCATAGCCGCCGGACACCCGCTTCGCGCGGGTGATCATGCTGCCCGGATCGGAGCCGTGGTTCGGCTCGGTCAGGCCGAAGCAACCTATCCACTGTCCGCTGGCCAGCTTCGGCAGGTACTTCTGTTTCAGCGCTTCGGTGCCGAACTCATGAATGGGCACCATCACGAGCGACGACTGCACGCTCATCATCGAGCGGTACCCCGAGTCGATCCGCTCGACCTCGCGCGCAATCAGCCCGTAGCAGACGTAGTTCAGCCCCGAGCCGCCATAGGCCTCGGGAATCATCGGTCCGAGCAGGCCGAGTTCGCCCATCTCGCGGAAGATGGCCGGGTCGGTGGTCTCGCGGCGGAAGGCCTCGAGCACCCGCGGCGCCAGGCGTCCCTGGCAGTACTCGCGTGCGGCATCGCGCACGGCGCGTTCGTCGCTGCTGAGTTGCTGGTCGAGCAACAGCGGGTCGTCCCATTGAAAGCTGGCGGCCATCGGAATCTCCATCAATCGTTGTGGGCCGCAGTGCGCGGCAGGAATCGCTCGCCCTCGGCAAGCGGCGGCAGGCGGTACGTGGCGGGCGCGCGGCTCAGCTTGATCGGCGAAGCGATGCCGCGGTGGCCGCCTGGAAAATCGACGACGCTGGCCATCGAACGCGTGCCGAGCTTGTCCTTCAGCCGCACGATGCGGTACGCGTTGGCCGAACCGTCGTCCAGCGTGCGCGGCAACAGGAACAGCGACACGCCCTTCATGCCGGCAGGGCGCCGGCTCCGACATGGGCGCCACCACCACCCGCGCCGTGCCGGAACAGGTTGACGCCGTGCTGGTCGGGCACCAGGTGCGGCTGGTTCGTCACCATGATGTGCGTGTCTCCTGGGGGTGTCGAGAGAGTCGAATGTCCTGCGCGTCCTGCGGCCGTCGATGACGCCTGCGCGACCGGGTTGGACCCAGTATCGGAAGCTCGACCATTTGCGTCCAATTCAATTTCTGGCTTCGTCGATTCGTCTTCTGTATCGATATGGAATTCCGCCACCTCCGCTACTTCCTGGCACTGGCCGACGAACTGCACTTCGGGCGCGCGGCCCAGCGCCTGTCGATCACGCAGCCTCCGCTGTCGCTCAACATCCAGCAGCTCGAATCGTCAGTCGGTGCCCGTCTGTTCGATCGCGACAGCAAGGGCGTGCGGCTCACCGCCGCCGGCCTTGCCTTCCGCGAAGCAGCGCAGGCATTGATCGCCAGCGCGGAACAGGCGCAGCTGCTTGCCCGCGAGATCGAGGCCGGCGCCGTCGGACGCTTGCGCATCGGCTTCGTCGGCTCCGTGCTCTTTCGAGGACTGCCGCAATGGCTCGCCGCATACCGCAAGGCATGCCCACGGATCGACGTGAGCCTGAGCGAACTGAATTCGCAGGACCAGATCGATGCGCTGCAGCGCGACCAGCTCGATGTCGGCTTCATCCACACGCGACGCGTGCCCGATGACCTGCGAACGGCCTTCGTCCAGGCCGAGCCGTTCCTGTGCTGCGTCGGCGCCGGGCATGCGCTGGCCAGGCGCAGAAAGATCTCGCTCGCGCAGCTTCGCGATGAACCTTTCGTGCTGTTCTCGCGCCAGGCCTCGCCCGACTACTACATGCGCATCATCGAGATGTTCGGCGCGCAGGGCTTCTATCCGCGGGTGCGGCATGAAGTGCGTCACTGGCTCTCGGTCGTGTCGCTCGTCTCGCAAGGCATGGGGGTGTCCGTGGTGCCGGCACCGCTCGAGCGCAGCGGGATGGCGGGCGCCGTCTTCAGGCCGATCGTCGAGGCCACGATCGCGTCGGAAGTCCATTGCGTCTGGAACGCGGCCCGCGACCATCCGGCACGCGCCGCCTTTCTTGACATTGCCGTGCCCGGGCGCTGAACGCCCGCACCGCAGCTGTCGAAGGCCGGCCACTTGGCAGCGGTGGCAGGCTCGCCGTGTAGAAGCGCCGCAGCCCGGCGGCTGATGGAACCCCGTTTACGCCGGCGCGAAACCCGACAGCGGCTCGTCAGTCGAAGAGACGGACCGCCAACGCAGCAGTCGTGCGACGTTGCGCTGCCGATGGCTCGCCAACGGCATCAATCCTGCGGCGGACAACTCGCCCATGTCGCGATCGCCGAGGTAGAACTCGGACACGGGGACGAGTTCGCTTTCCCCGCTCTCGCTGGTGCGCGTGCATGCCGGCAGATCGTCGATCTCGCTGGCCTCGCCGGCCTCTGGAGGCCAATGCCCCTGGCTGGCGGAACGCCCGAGGCACTGTGCGGCGGCCAGCGAACCGGGGGCCCACAGGTAATGCTCGTGCGCCGGCGTGGCCTCGAGCTCTTCGAAGTCGAAGGACTCGATCGGATCGTGCGCGCGACCATACGGCAGGCGCAGCAGCATGCGCGGCGCCACCAGTGCCAGCCACGGCGCCACCTCGCTCGCACGAAGCGCCTGCCAGCCGGCCAGTCGCGACGCGTCATCGCGCGACAACTCGAGCGTGCCGCCTCCGATGAAGGGGCCGCCCGCCTGCGACGCGAGGATGCCCAAGGCCGCCAGCAATCCGATGTCGGCATCGTCGGGGCCGAAGCGCCATAGACCCAACAGCGCACTCCAGCCCTGGCCACCCGGTTGATTGCGCCAGCGGTCGACCAGCGTTGCGTAGACGCCGGTGTGCTCGATGCGCCCCTGCGCACCGACGACATCGTCGCGCAGCTCATCTGCCGTCGCGTCGAACAGATGAAGCTGAAGCGACTCGTCGAGTTCCAGGCGCGACACCAGGAAGGCGGCCGCGCGCCAAGCCATCTCGAGTTCCTTGAACGGCCCTGCATGCAGCACTTCGCGCAATTGTCTGGCGAGCGCGTCCTCGGCCGCGGCCACGAGCGCAGGCTGCTCGGGCGGTGCGCCAGGACGGATGTAGGGCGCAACGAGGTCACGAAGCAGCGCGTCGATCGGTCCGGCCGGTCCCCGTGCGGCGGCTGGCGCGGGGGTCGCAGTGCTGGGGGCCTGGTCCCGAGTCGTGCCTCCCAGCAAATTGCCCAGGAGTTGCTGGGACGCTTGCGCAAACTGCGCGGGATCGGCCAGTTGCGCGCGTGTCTGCCAAGACGCGCGCAGCGGCGGCAGCGATTGCAGCAGCCGGTCGGGGTGGAAATCATCGAGCGTGCGCGGCGCGAACTCGCAGCTCGTGTCGCCCACGCCGAACGCAATCGATGGCGCGATTCGCGCCATCGTCTCATCCTGGTTGTCCAGGTCGATGCGGTAGGTCGTCCGGGACGCAAGCGGCGCACGGTCACCGCGGCTGCCGCCGAAGTTGCCGATCAGCAGCAGGCGCACCGGCTCGTCCTCGCGCCGCCGCCGCGCCACATCGCCTGCGCCAGGCCGATGCGCCATCACCAGGCCGAACTCCAGACGTGCGGGCATCTGCGCTCCTCGAGGATGGGCCGCACGGACGACACGGCGCGGCATGGGCCCACTGTGCGCCAGCGGCACGAAAGCGACAAGCCCTCGCGACGGGCCCATCGCGGTGGGCCGACGCACGCACTGGAGTGTCCGACCGACGCCCCGTGCGGCGCGGAATCCGGCCAAGGTCATCGGTCGGTGCCGGTACCTTGCCGGTCACCGGTGCGGACAGCGGCGCCCTTGCTCCCGGCATGGCGCACGCTGGCGCGTCCCGTGCAGATAATGCTGCCGACCAGCGACGGAGGCCACGTGAAGACCCGCATCACCGAACTGTTCCGCATCGAGCATCCCATCATCCAGGGCGGCATGCACTACGTGGGCCTGGCCGATCTGGCCGCGGCGGTCTCCAACGCCGGCGGACTGGGCATCATCACCGGCCTGACGCAGAAGACGCCCGAACTGCTGGCGCGGGAGATCGCGCGCTGCCGCGAGATGACCGACAAGCCCTTCGGCGTGAACCTCACCTTCTTGCCCACCTTCGCGACGCCGCCGTATCCGGAGTACATCGCCGCCCTCATCGAAGGTGGCGTGAAGGTGGTGGAAACGGCCGGGCGCAGCCCGGAGGCCCACATGCCGGCGCTCAAGGCGGCAGGCATCAAGGTCATCCACAAGTGCACGTCGGTGCGCCACGCGCTCAAGGCCGAGCGGATCGGCTGCGACGCCGCGAGCGTCGATGGCTTCGAATGCGGCGGACACCCGGGCGAGGACGACGTGCCCAACTTCATCTTGCTGCCGCGCGCGGCCGAAGAGCTCACGATTCCCTTCGTGGCGTCCGGCGGCATGGCCGACGGGCGCTCGCTGGTGGCGGCGCTGGCGTTGGGCGCCGAGGGCATGAACATGGGCACGCGCTTCATCGCCACGAAGGAGGCGCCGGTCCACGACAACGTGAAGCGGGCCATCGTCGCCGCATCGGAGCTGGACACGCGCCTGATCATGCGTTCGCTGCGCAATACCGAGCGCGTCATCAACAACGCCGGCGTGGAAAGCATCCTGGCCATCGAACGCGAGAAGGGCGACGCGCTCAAGATCGAGGACATCATCGACCAGGTGGCAGGCATCTACCCGCGCGTGATGACCGAAGGCGACATGGACGCCGGCGCATGGAGCTGCGGAATGGTGGCCGGGCTCATCCATGACCTGCCGACTTGCCGGGAGCTGATCGATCGGATCATGGCGCAGGCCGATCAGATCATTCGCGTTCGCCTGGCCGACATGCTGACGTGACTGCCCGCCGAAGGCCGCGGCCTTCGGCATGTACGTAGTATCACTTCTTTTCTTTGAGGCTCGTCAAACTAGCATTCCGACCATCTGCAGGGCATCACCGGCAAATGCGCGGCTTGGGTGATGGTCGGCGTCGGTACCGCGCGCCTTTTCAACATCCATGAAGAATGAAGAGCAATGAGGCAAATCGACTTACGTGACTTGATCGCGGGCGCGCTTCTGGCCGGGCTGGGTGTCTTCGTGGCACTCTACTCGGCTGGCCACTACACCGTCGGCGAGGCCCAGCGCATGGGCCCTGGCTTTTTCCCTTTCGCCTTGGGCTGGATTCTCGCGGGACTGGGAACCCTCGTGATGCTGTCCTCCCTCGGCAAGGGCGCACGCCTGCTTGATCCGCCGCCCTTTGCGTGGCGGCCCTTCGTGGCCGTGCTCGTGGCCATCCTCGTATTCGGTCTGCTGATCGACCGCGTCGGGCTGGTGATTGCCACCGTCTTGCTGACGCTGCTGGCCGCTTTCGCCGAGCGCCCGTACAAGCTGCGCCGCACCATCTTGCTCGGCGGCAGTCTCGCGCTGATGGCGTGGCTCATCTTCACCGTGGGGCTGCAGATGACGCTGCCCGCCTTCACGTTCCTGGGGTGAAGCCATGGACCTGCTGTCCGCATTCGTCTCGCACTTGTCACTGGGCGTCCACGAGGCCGTCACGCTGTCGAACCTGTGGTACTGCTTCGTCGGCGTCTTCCTCGGCTGCCTGGTGGGCGTGCTGCCGGGCCTGGGCTCGCTGATCGCGATCTCGCTGCTGCTGCCCATCACCTACCACCTGCCGGCCACCGGCGCGCTGATCATGCTGGCCGGGCGTGTACTTCGGCGCCGACTACGGCGGCGGCACCTGCTCGATCCTGCTGGGCGTGCCCGGCCACCCGGCCGCGGCAGTCGACGTGCTCGACGGTTACCCGATGGCCAAGCAGGGGCGCGGCGGCATCGCGCTGTTCATGAAGTGCGTGGCCTCGTTCTGGGGCTCGGCGGTGGGCATCGTGCTGCTGATGCTGTTCGCGCCGATGCTGGCCGAGGCGGCGCTGAAGTTCGGCCCGGCCGAATACTGCTCGCTGATGCTGCTGGGCCTGATGGCCGCCTCCACCGTCGGGCAGGGCTCGCCGATCAAGGGCGTGGCGATGATGGTGGTCGGCCTGATCCTGGGCATGGTCGGCACCGACGTCAACAGCGGCACCATCCGCTTCGGCTTCGACATTCCGGAGCTGTCCGACGGCATCGGCCTGATCCCGATCGCGATGGGGCTGTTCGCCGTCGCCGAGGTGATCAAGAGCGCGGGCTCGTCGCGGGTGCACCGACGGTCGCGCAGAAGTTCGGGCTGCGCGACCAGCTGCCCACCACGCGAGGACTGGCGCCGCTCGTTCGGGCCGATGCTGCGCGGCTCGGGCCTCGGCGCCTTCTTCGGCGCGCTGCCGGGCACCAGCGGCGGCATGGCCACCTTCCTGTCGCTATGCGATCGAGAAGCGCATCTCCAAGCATCCCGAGCAGTTCGGCAAGGGTGCCATCGAAGGCATCGCCGGCCCCGAGGCCTGCAACAACGCCGGCGTGGGCACCGCCTTCATCCCGACGCTGACGCTGGGCATCCCGGGCGACGCGATCATGGCGCTGATGCTGGCCGCACTGGTGATCCAGGGCATCCAGCCCGGTCCGCAGGTGATGACCGGCCACCCCGAGCTGTTCTGGGGCCTGATCGTGAGCTTCTGGATCGGCAACATCTTCCTGGTGATCCTGAACATCCCGCTGATCGGCATGTGGGTGCGGCTGCTGCAGATCCCGTATCCGCTGCTGTTCCCGGGCATCGTGCTGTTCACCTGCATCGGCGTGTACAGCACGAACAACAACGTGTTCGACATCTGGACAGCTGTTCGTCTTCGGCGCTGATCGGCTACGTGATGCTGCTGCTGCGCCTGGAGCCGGTGCCGCTGCTGCTGGGCTTCATCCTGGGCTCGCCGTTCGAGGAGAACTTCCGGCGCACGCTGCTGCTGTCGCGCGGCGACTTCAGCGTGTTCGTCGAGCGGCCGATCAGCGCGACCGCGCTGGCCGTGGCCGTGGGCGTGCTCGCCTGGTCGGTGTGGGGCTATCTGCGCACGAGGGCGCGCGGCCTGGAGGCACGCGAGCCGAAGCCGGCCTGAGGGCCGATCGACCCGAATTGAACCCGCATGCATCTTGGCTGGAGGCCTCATGTTCAAGCACTTGCTCGTACCTACCGACGGATCCCGGCTCTCCACCGATACGGTGGCGCGGGCGGTCGAATACGCTCGTGAGACGGGCGCGCGAATCAGCTTCCTGTATGTCAAGCCCGAATACCCCACGGAGCTGTTCCGGGAGAGTTCGCTGGCCCACGGAACCGACCCGCGACAGTTCGCCGAGATGAACGACAAGCAGGCGGAGCAGATCCTGTCGAACTGTGAAGCCAAGGCCCGCGAAGCAGGCGTCGAGTTCGACACCCGCTCGGTGCAGAGCGATGTGCCGTATCAGGCGATCATCAATACGGCCGCCGAAGCCGGCTGCGACTTGATCTTCATGGCCTCGCATGGCCGGCGCGGCTTCAGCGCCTTGCTGCTCGGCTCGGAGACGCATCGGGTCCTCACGCATTCGAAGATTCCGGTGCTGGTCTATCGTTGACCGGGAGAGTTCCCGCCACTACAGAGGAGCCGAGTCGGCTGAATGGCGAGTTCACTTCGGCCGAGGTCGCTTCAGCTGGGCGTCCTGTGCCGACAGCCGGCCGGCGCGCAACTCGCCAATCGCGTATGCCAGCGCGCGACCGACATTCCGTACTTCGTCCTGTACCGCGAGATCGTCATCGAGGCAGCGGTGGCTGGTGGCATAGGGCTCGTAGTACCCGATGAAGCGGTCCAGCCGTGAAAGCGGCCCGGCATCGATCAACCCCATCCAATCGAGCCAGTCCGACAACGCTCGGCGCACCGATTCGATTCCCGCCACGTCGCCATGCACGACCACGCCGTAAGCGCGGCCGGCCAGGTGCTTCGGATAGTCCCAGCCTTGCAGCTCGAGCGCCTTGGCGCGCGCCGGATCCTTGGTCGCGGTGGACGTGGGGTCGGGGTTGCCGCCATCGGCACACACCAGGCGGTCCATCATCAGCTTCAGGACGCTCGTGGCCTGATACCAATGAACCGGCGTGACGACGAGCACGCCATGAGCGGCGGTCCAGCGTTCGTAGATTTCGGCCATCCAGTCGCCGACCTGGCCGAGTTCGTGGTTCGGATAGCACGAGCACGGCCAATGGCACAGCGGCATGGCCGTGGACACGCAGCCCTTGCACGGAAAGATCCGCAGCAGCGGGTCCGAAGTAAGCCGACTCAAGTCGAGACGGTCGACCTCGACCTGGGCCGCGCGCAGTTCCTGCTCGGCCAGTTCCACCAAGCGAAAGGTCTTGGACATTTCGCCGGGGCAGCTGCCGTCGTTGCGCGGCGAGGCGCAAATGACGAGGGCGCGTGAAGGCGTCTGCGGGGCGCCTTGGCGCCGTGCCGCCTCGACCACGCGGTCGTGCGTTTCGCGCCACTCGACCGACAACTCGCACTGCGGATCGGCGAAGCCCGGACCCGCCGGGGCGGTGACGGGCGACTTGCGGCCCTGCGTGTAGCCGTCCCAAGCGATCTGCTCCAGTCGCGTGATCGCCTCGCGTTCGCCATCGAACGCCGGATCGACAAACAGCCGGCGAAACCGCTCGCCGAATGCCTCGCGAGGCAGCGTCCCGGTCGCCTGGCCTTTGCGAACATCGTCTTTGTCCATGCGCTCAGATCAGCAAGGCACGTGCCTTGAACGTCCCGCCGGCGCTGACTCGCGGACCTGTTCCGACAACCACGTGATGCGGCGCGCCATTCCCGCGACGCACGCGCTTGAAAGTGACTTCGGTGCACACCTAGAAGGATGGCGACGCGCGCGACTGGCAGTCCGGCGGTCGCGCGCTCGTTGGCACTGGGCACACGGCTCGGACGAGTCAAGTGCCCTGCACTGTCGCGCCATCTGCACGGTCACGCACGCCGAAGCGCGACCATCAATTGCTCCGCGGTGAGTGCCACGCGGCGCCCACGATGTTCGCGTCGGTCGCACGTAAACCACCTGACACCGCGGTGTTTGGCGCGCGCGACTACGCGCCCTTCGACATCATGAGCCGAGCCGGCCCCGCTCGGCATGAAGCAGCCGACGCGCACGCGCCACGACGTGGTCGACGCTGAAGCCGTATTCGGTCAACAGCACGCCGGCGGGTGCGGAGGCGCCGAAGCGCTCGACGCCGAGCATGTCGCCGCGCTCGCCGGTGTAGCGCTGCCAGCCCTGGGCCACGCCGAGCTCCACAGCCAATCGCGCAGGCACGCCGGGGGGCAGTACTTCGTCGCGGTAGGCTTGCGGCTGGGCCTCGAACAGTTCCCAACTCGGCATCGACACGCAGCGCACCGCGACGCCTTCGCTCTGCAAACGATCCGCGGCGCTCACGATCAGGCCCACTTCGGAGCCGCTCGCGATGAGGATCAGGGCCGGCTGGCGATCTTTCGCGTCGCTCAGCACATAGGCGCCTCGGCGCAGGCCTTCAGCACTGGCGTAGCGGCTGCGATCCAGCGTGGCCACGTTCTGTCGGGTGAGCGCCAGCAGGACCGGGCGGTCTCGGGTCTCGAGTGCCACCTTCCACGCCACCGCGGTCTCGTTCGCGTCGGCGGGGCGGATCAGCGTGAGCCCGGGGATGGCCCGCAGGCTGGCCAGATGTTCCACCGGCTGGTGCGTGGGACCGTCCTCACCAAGCGCGAGGCTGTCGTGGGTGAACACATGCACGACGTGCAGGCCCGCGAGTGCGGCCAGACGAATCGCCGGACGCATGTAGTCGGAGAAGATCAGGAAGGTCGCGCCATACGCAATGACGCCGCCGTGCGCCGCCATGCCGTTGGCCATCGCGCCCATGGCATGTTCGCGCACGCCGAAATGCACGTTGCGGCCGCTGTAGCTCCAGCCGCCCCCGTCCGACCCTTGCGTGTCCTCTCCCGGGGTCACGGGTGGATTGAAGTCACCCAGGCCCTTCAGTGCGGTCTTGGTCGAAGGATCCAGGTCGGCCGAACCCCCGCTGAGTGCCGGCAGCTTCGGGGCGATGGCGTTCATCACCTTGGCCGATGCGGCACGCGTGGCCATGCCCTTGGTGTCGGCGGGAAACATCGGAATGTCCGCATCCCAGCCAGGCGGCAATTCGCCGCGCAGGCTGCGTTGCAGCTCCTCCGCCAGATCAGGGAAGGCTTGCGCGTAGGCGCCCATGCGCGCATTCCACGCGGCCTCGTCGCGTGCGCCGCGCACGAGCGCTTCGCGCATGTGCGCAAGCGCCGCCTCGGGAATCAGGAAGGGCGGCTCGGTCGGCCATCCCAGATGCTCCTTGGTCAGCCGCACCTCGTCCGCGCCCAGCGGCGAGCCGTGCGCCTCGAACGTGTCGTGCATGTTCGGCGAGCCATAGCCCAGATGCGTGCGAACCAGGATCAGCGAGGGCCGCGATGTCTGCGCGCGCGCGTCGCGCAGCGCAGCGACGATCGCATCGACGTCGTTGCCGTCGGCCACGACCGCGGTGTGCCACCCATACGCTTCGAAACGTGCCGCACGATTCTCAGAGAACGTGATGTCGGCGCCTGCCGACAAGGTGACGCGGTTGTCGTCGTACAGGCAGATCAGCTTGCCCAGTTCGAGGTGCCCGGCGAGCGAGGCCGCTTCGGATGCCACACCCTCCATCAGATCACCGTCGCTGACGATCGCGAAGGTGTGATGGTCGATGACGGTGTGACCGTCGCGGTTGTAGCGCGCCGCGAGCTGCGCTTCGGCCAGCGCCATGCCGACAGCATTGGCGAAACCCTGCCCGAGCGGGCCGGTCGTCACTTCGACGCCCGGCGTGTGTCCGCGCTCTGGATGCCCCGGTGCCTTGCTGCCCCATTGGCGAAAGCGCTTGATGTCGTCGAGAGAGAGATCGTAGCCGCTCAGGTGCAGCAGGCTGTACAGGAGCATCGAGCCGTGTCCGGCCGAGAGCACGAAGCGGTCGCGGTCGGGCCATTCGGGATGGCGCGGATTGAACCTGAGCAGGCGCGTCCACAGCGCGTAGCCCATCGGTGCGGCACCCAAGGGCATGCCGGGGTGCCCGCTGTTGGCCTGCTGAACGGCATCGACCGAGAGGAAGCGGATGGTGTTGATGCACAGTTGGTCGAGCGAGTCGGACATGCGTGCTCCTGTTCGGCGTCGAAGGAAGATCGGGGGTTAGAGGCAACAGCAGAGGTCGGGTTTCACGTCCGCGCAATGACAACTCGTCGAAGGGGTCTTCTTTGCGCGGCCTGCGGCCATGGTGATACCAAATGGTCAGATAGGCGTGGCGATGCGTGGGAACTCGCGGCGACGCTGCGGGTTCTCACCGCAAGCCAGCAGACCACGCTGGCGCCGCCACCGCACACAGACACCGGAGAAACCATGCAGCTCGGAATGATCGGTTTGGGTCGAATGGGCGCGAGCATGGTGCGGCGCCTGATGAAGGCAGGCCATGCCTGCGTCGTGCACGACGCGCACGCGCCGGCTGTCTCCGCCCTGCGCGAAGAAGGCGCTGCAGGCGCCGCGTCGCTCGAAGAACTGGTGGCCAAGCTGAACCCGCCGCGCGTGGTCTGGTTGATGGTGCCGGCCGGTGTGGTGGACAGTGTGCTCGGCGCGCTGGTCGAGCACCTGGAGCGCGGCGATATCGTGATCGACGGCGGCAATTCGTACTACCACGATGACATTCGTCGCGCAAAACAATTGTCCGCCTCGGGTCACCACTACGTCGACGTGGGAACAAGCGGTGGCATCGCGGGACAGGACCGCGGCTACTGCCTGATGATCGGCGGCGAAGCCGATATCGTCGAACGCCTCAAGCCGATCTTCTCGGCGCTCGCGCCGGGTGTCGGCGCAGCGGCGCGTACGCCCGGTCGCAGCGGCGGCGTCACCGATGTCGAGCAAGGTTTCTTGTATTGCGGCACGCACGGCGCCGGCCACTTCGTCAAGATGGTTCACAACGGCATCGAGTACGGCGTGATGGCTGCGTATGCCGAGGGCCTCGACATCCTGCGAAACGCCAATGTGGGAAAGCTCAGCTCGGCAAACGACGCCGAGACCACGCCGTTGCGCCATCCCGAGTTCTACCAGTACGACATGAACCTGCCCGATGTCGCCGAAGTCTGGCGGCGCGGCAGCGTCATCGGATCTTGGCTGCTCGACTTGACGGCGGGTGCGTTGCTGAAGGATCCCCAGCTTGCCGCCTACGATGGTCGCGTATCGGACTCCGGCGAAGGCCGCTGGACCATCCAGGCGGCGATCGACGAGGCCGTGCCCACGCACGTGCTCAGCGCAGCGTTGTTCGAACGCTTCACCTCGCGCGGCCACGCCGACTTTGCCAACCGCGTGCTGTCGGCGATGCGGCATGAATTCGGTGGCCATGCCGAGAAGCCGGAATAGGAACGACATGGGCCGCGCCACAGACGCAGGGCGAGGCGGCGATGCGCCGCGCTCCGATGCGCTGGTCGTCTTCGGCTTCACCGGCGACCTCGCCGCCAAGAAGATCTTCCCCGCGCTCTACTCGATGGTGAAGAAGGGCGAGTTGACCGTCCCGATCATCGGTGTCGCATCATCGAAGTGGAATGTCGAGCAGTTGCACCAGCGCGTTCGTGCAAGCCTGGAGCACGATGCCGCGAGCGACGACCCGACGGCGGTCGATCGCCTGCTCTCGCTGATTCGCTATGTCAGCGGAGACTACACAGACCCGGCCACATTCCGGGCACTGAAGACAGCACTCGGCGACGCGCAATGCCCGGCACACTATCTGGCGATCCCGCCCGCGCTGTTTGCGACGGTGATCCAGAGCCTCGGCGTTGCCGGCCTGGCGGCGAACGCGCGCGTCATCGTCGAGAAGCCCTTCGGCCGCGACCTCGCTTCGGCGATCGAGCTCGATGCCGTCGCGCGCTCGGTGTTTGCGGAGTCGTCGATCTTTCGCATCGACCACTACCTCGGAAAAGAGGCGATCATGAACATCCTCTATTTCCGCTTCGCCAATTCCTTTCTCGAGCCGATCTGGAACCGCAGCCACATCGCCAGCGTTCAGGTGACGCTGGCCGAGAACTTCGGCGTCGGCAAGCGCGGGAGCTTCTACGAAACCGCCGGCTGCCTGCGCGACGTGATCGAGAACCATCTGTTCCAGATCGTCGCCCTGCTCGCGATGGAGCCGCCTGCGTACCAGAGCTTCGAGGCGGTGCACCGTGCCAAGGCGAATGTCTTTCATGCCATGCGCCCGCTCGCGCCCGACGACCTGGTGCGCGGGCAGTATGTCGGCTACCTGCGCGAGAAGGACGTGGCGCCCGACTCGGACGTCGAGACCTTCTGCGCGCTGCGCCTGCACATCGACTCGTGGCGCTGGGCCGGCGTGCCGTGGTATTTGCGTGCGGGCAAGCTGCTGCCGACCAGCATGCTGGAGGTCCTCGTGCAACTGCAGCCGCCGCCGCAACGACTGTTCGACGACTCCCATCCTGCCGAGGGCCTTGCCAACTACCTGCGATTCAAGCTGCAACCGGCATCGGCCATTGCGCTCGCGGCCCGCGTCAAGCGCGCGGGCCCGGGTTTCGTGGGTGACCAGCGCGAGCTCTACCTCTGCGAGGACGCGCAGACCGACCCGCCGACCTACGAGCGGCTGCTCGGCGACGCCATGGCCGGCGACGGCGCGCTCTTTACCGACCATGACGCCGTGGCCGCTGCCTGGGCCGTCGTCGATCCGGTGCTCACGAATCATCACCGGGCGTGGCATTACGCGCCAGGCAGTTGGGGGCCCGAGGCCGCCGACGCCTTGATTGCCCGCCATGGCGGCTGGCACAACCCGACCGCCGAGGGCAGCGCCTGACATCGGGCACGACTCCAGGAGAAATCATGAACGCCAACACCCGCCGACTCCACGAACTCGGCCAGAGCCTGTGGCTCGACAACCTCAGCCGCGAGTTGCTGACGACCGGCACGCTCGCACGCTACATCAGCGATCTGTCGGTGACGGGGCTGACCTCGAACCCGACGATCTTCGAGCATGCCATCGGCAAGGGCAGCTTTTATGACGCGGGAATCGCCGACCTCGCCCATCGCGGCCAGACAGGCGAGACACTGTTCTTCGCCCTCGCGCTCGACGACCTGAGGCAGGCCGCCGACCTGTTCCGGCCCATCCACGATGCCACCGACGGCGTCGACGGCTGGGTCTCGCTCGAGGTGTCGCCGCTGCTTGCCGACGACACCGAGAAAACCATCCAAGCCGCAGCGCAGTTGCACGCGGCGGGTGAGAGGCCGAATCTCTTCATCAAGATTCCCGGCACGCCGGCAGGCATCCCGGCGATCGAGGAGTCGATCTTTGCCGGCGTGCCGATCAACGTGACCTTGCTGTTCTCGCGCGAGCACTACCTGGCTGCCGCCGAGGCGTACCTGCGCGGCATCGAGCGGCGCATCGAAGCCGGGCTCTCTCCGAGGATCGAATCGGTCGCCTCGCTGTTCGTGAGCCGCTGGGACGTGGCCGTCAAGGAAGAGATCTCGCCGCAATTCCGCAATCGGCTGGGCATCGCTATAGCGATGCGCACGTACAAGGCCTACCGCGAGATGCTGACTTCGGCGCGATGGAAACGGCTCGCCGAGGCCGGCGCCCATCCGCAGCGGCTGCTGTGGGCCAGCACCGGCACCAAAGACCCCGCGGCGTCGGACACCCTGTACATCGAAGCGTTCGCTGCGCCCGACACGATCAACACCATGCCGGACAAGACGCTGCTCGCGTTCGCAGACCACGGCAAGGTGGGCGCCACCATGCCGGTCGATGGTGGCTACGCCGAAGCCGTGCTCGAAGAATTCCGGCGCGAGGGCGTCGACGACGAGGCACTGGCCGAACGGCTGCAGCGCGAGGGCACAGCGGCGTTCTCGAGGTCATGGTCTGCCCTGCTGTCGCGCATCGCAGAGAAGCGTGCGAAGCTCGCCGGGGCGGCCGCGTCCTGAGATCCCCCGCAACCTCCCGGTCGACCCGGCGCCACCCGCCACACGGCGGCGGCGCAGTCGGCGCGCCTGGCATGCGAGGCCTCGTCTCGTCGGCACAGTGAGGGATTCGCCGTCCTTCTGGATACCGGATCCCTGATCGATTGATTCAGCCCATCTCCACCGGCTCGATCACATCCGCCGGGGAGAATCCAAACACGCGACCGTAGAAATACAGTTCGGCCTCGAGCGCTCGACGGATGGTGTCGAGCCGGCGAAATCCGTGCCCCTCGCCCTCGAAGGTCAGGTACGCCACAGGAACGCCGCGTGACTTCAGGGCCCGCACCATGGCTTCGGATTGCGCAGGCACCACGACCTTGTCGTCCAGCCCCTGGAAAAAGATCATCGGCTGCGCGAGCCGTTCTGCGCGTGCCAATGGGGAGCGCTCGCGGTACAGGCGCTCGCGATCCGGCGGCGGCGCCACGAGATAACTCGTGTAGCGCGATTCGAACTTGTGGGTGTCGGCGTCCAGAGCGGCCAGATCGCTGACGCCGTAGTAACTGGCGCCTGCCTTGAAGACATCATCGAAGATGAGTGCGCACAGCGTGGTGAAGCCGCTCGCGCTGCCTCCGCGGATGGCCATTCGCTCGCCGTCGACGAGGTCGCGGCCCGCCAGATGGCGCGCGACGGCCACGCAGTCCTGCACGTCGACCACGCCCCACTTGCCCTTGAGGAGATCCATGTAGGCCCGGCCGAAGCCGGTGCTGCCGCCGTAGTTGACGTCCGCCACGGCGAAACCGCGGCTGGTCCAGTAGCGCACGCTCAGCCGAAGGCTGTTCCCGCTCATCGAAGTGGGCCCCCCGTGGCTGGTGACGACGAGCGGGGGGCGCTCGTCGGGCGGGCCCGCGTAGTCCGGGTGGGTCGGTGGATAGTAGAACGCGTGAGTGCGGCGGCCTTCGAAACTCGGCACGGGGAGGCTTTGCGGAGGCTCGAGATAGGCAGCGTCGGGCAGATCGTCGACGCTGCTGGCGAGCACATGCTGGGCACCGGTGTCGAGGTCGATGCGCACGACCTGCTGCGGCCGCACGGGCGAACCGGCCACGACAACCACGAAACCCGGGCCCACGCGCAACTCGTCGAAGTCGGTGAGCCCGGTGGCGATCGATCTCCATCGTCCACTTGCAAGGTCGATGCGACCAAGACGACCCTCGCCTTCCTCCAGGCAGACCGCGACGATCTCTCGCGGCCCCTGGAAGCCGTACAGGCTCTGGCCGAACACCCATTGTGGGCGGCCAAATTCGGCCTGCATCGGGCACACCGGCACCAGGCCCGTGGCATTCACACGGTACAGGTTCAAGTAGCCGCTGCGGTCGGACACCACGAACAGTCGGCCGTCGGGCGACCACTGCGGTTGGCTCAGGGATTCGGTCGCGCCGCCGGCAAGGCGCCGAGGTCGGCTCAATGTACCGCCCTTGTCGACGTCCGCGAGCCACAGTTCAGTGCCGATGAACGGCATGAGCGGATGATTCCAGCACAGCCAGGCGAGTTGCGTTCCGTCGGGCGACAGGCGCGGCGCGGCGTAGAAATCGTGGCCGGACGCCAGTTCGGAACCTTCCGAGCCGTCCAGCGGCAGCCCGACCAGCAGATTGCGAGGCTCGCGAGCGGCGCCTCGATGGTCCTCCCGCACCGCGATCAGGCGCGCGTGCCTTTCGTCGAACTCGAAGTCGGCGTGGCGCATCAACTGATCCCGGGTGAGCGGGACGATCCGGCCGTCCGCTCCCTGCCGATAGACGAGGTTGTCGGCGAAGTTGGAGAAGTAAACCACGCCGCCGCTGATGATCCATGCGCCGCCGCCATATTCGTGGACGCGGCTGCGCACGTTGTACGTCATCGGCGTCATCCGCTCACCGTCCAGTCCGGGTCGGCCTCGCACGATCGCAACCCGGCCACCCTCGGCGGCGAGCCCTTCGAGCCAGTAGATCTCATCGCCGGCCACACGCGGCGCAGACAGCGGCCTTGTCTCGGCCGCCACCATCTGGGCATCGATCGGCGAGCGCCAGGTACCAAAAGGAGCGATCTTGCGTGGGGACATCGTGAACTCCTCGCGTGAGAGCGCGAGGTTAGCGCAAGGTCATGGCGTCGAAGGCACACCGTTCCGGCCCCCCGGAAAATGCGCAGGGGCAGGCCTTCCCGCAGCACGCCAAGGCGGTGAAACGGCCCGTGCCGTCCGATGGCACGCTCACGCGCCGGCGGCAGTCTGCGAGCGGGCGAACCGATACCCGAGGCGATGACCCGGCCTGAGCGCTTCGAAGCGAGGCCACGACAGCAGCACGCCCGACCGTTCGAGCAGTTGCTGAAAATCGTGCAGCAGGCGTGGGTTCGAGCGGACTGCCCGCAGCGGCTCGCCACGCGCCAGCGCGAAGGCGGCCAGGGTGCCGCTGGCTTCGCCGATGCTCCACTCGGTCGCGTGCTCGCGATACGCGCCGTTGGTCACACGGGTGGTGCCGATGTTCTTGCAGGCCGGCAAGAGGTTCTCCACGCGCACCGGCAACAGCGCACCAAGCGGGATCTGAAACGGGTAGGCATCGATGTCCACGGTGTTGCGGCCGCGCGTGCTGGGGTGAAGGTCGATCCGGTAGGCGCCGATGCCCACGCTGTCCTGAAACTGCGCTGCCGAATCGTGGCCCGGTCGTGCCGCCACGCCGATGTGCTGCTCGCAGATGGTGAATTCGGACTGGATGCGACGCCCTTCGCGGTAGTAGGCCTGCTGGGCGAGTCCGTCGGCGGTGCCGAGCACGTCCCCGCGCAGGCGCAGCCCAGGGTATCCCATGCCGCCGTCGTGCCGTGGTGCCTCGGTCTGCATCCAGTACAGGAAGGAAAGGCTGAAGCGGCGTGCCTGATCGAGGGCCTTTGCCTGGGCCTCGGCGGACACCCCGACGACGGGCTGTTCCCAGTAATCCATTTGCGGCCAGTTGGCCAGCGTGATGTCGCTCGGATAGGCGCCTTGGGCGAAGTGCCTGCGGTAGGCGATTCGGCGCGCGTGCCAGAGATCGTAGAGGGATTCATCGTCCGTGGGGCCTGCGAACAGCGGCCGCACGCGAGGCTCATGGGTGACGAAGTCGCTGAGGGTCCAGCTGAACTGCGCGTTGGGCCAGCACGGAAGCTGCAAGGTCCGGAAGCGCTCGTACTCCGCCGGCCTGTCGATGGTGTGGTCCTCGTGCGGCAGGTAGTCGACCGCGAAGCACCAGGTCAGCGCCTGCTGGTCATAGGGGTCTGCCTGCGCAAGGGCATGCGGCTCGTGCGTCTGCGCCTGGGACTCTGCGCCGAACACATGCTCGACGCCGGCCTGTGCGAGCAGGTCGCCGATCTCCGTGGCGTCGATGAACACGTGCGCACCGACGACCCGCCGCACATCACGCTCGAGGTCGAGCAGTTCGAGCGCCTGGATGCGGTCGCCCGCCGTGTGGACGGTGGCGACCCGATGGCGACGCAACAGAGTCAATCGGCCACTTGCCGTGTACGGGGCGAGCAGTCCGTCGAGCACCTTGGCCGCCACCCACGGTTCGTGGCACAGGCTGCTGACGTTGCCCTGCCCTGGGTTCAGGCGCAGCACGGCGCGCGCGGCGTCAGTCAACGGCAGGTGATGGCGGTAGTGGTCACGAATGCCTTGTCGCAAGGCGGCATAGCTCTGTGACGCGATCACGAACTCCACCCAGGGATGCTCGTCGGGTGGAACCCCCTGCGCAGTCAGTTGCCCGCCCAGCCAGTCGAGTTCCTCCACCAGGATCACACGACAGCCTTGTCGCAGTGCGGCCAGTGCCGCGGAGACGCCACCGAGTCCGCCGCCCACGATCACGACGTCGGCCGCCAGTTCGCGCGCGCCCATGCCGTCGGTGCGCATGGATCAGTTCGGCTTGATGCCCAGACGGCGAATCGCCTCGCCGTAGCGCTTGGTGTCTTCGGCGATCAGATGGGCGAAATCCTGCGGCGAACCGCCGCCTGGCTCGACCCCGAGGTTGCTCATGCGCTCCTTGACGTCGGGCAGCGCCAGCGTGTCGTTGACCGCGCGGTTGAGGCGATCGACGATGGCCGGCGGAGTCCCCGCCGGCGCCAGGATGCCGAACCACCCCGTGACTTCGAAACCCGGGATGGCGGCCTCTGCCACGGTCGGCACGTTGGGCAGCACCGATGCGCGCTGCTTGCTGGTGACGGCCAGGGCGTCGAGCTTGCCGGCCCGAATCAGCGACAAGGCGCTCGTGGGAATGTCGAATCCGAGATCGACCTCGTGGCCCAGCAGCGCCGTGAGCGCCGGCCCGGACCCCTTGTACGGCACCGCCAGCATGTCGATGCCGGCGTCGTGCTTCAGGAACTCGGCCGCGAGGCTGGTGGTGGTCGCGCCACCTCCTCCGGCTGCGTAGGTGATCTTGCCGGGATCCTTCTTGGCAGCCTCGATGACACCGGCCAGCGTATGCAGCGGGCTGCCCGCGGGTGCGACGATCACCACCGGCGAAGCACCGACCTTGGCGATCGGCGAGAAGCTCTTCACGGTGTCGTAGCCGAGCTTGGAATAGACGGCCGTGCTGCCCGCATGCCCGCTCGTGACGAAAAGCAGGGTGTAGCCATCCGGCGCGGCCGCCGCCACGAGGGATGTCGCGATGGTGGCTCCGGCGCCGGGCTTGTTCTCGACGATGATCTGCTGTCCGAGGTTCGCGGCGAGCTTGTCGGCCATCATCCGGGCCAGTGCGTCGGCGGATCCACCCGGGGCGAAGCCCACGACGAGAGAAATGGTCTTCGACGGATAGGCCTGTGCGTGGGCCGCGAGCGCGGCCACGGCGGCGGCCGCAGCGAGGGCGAATCGGGCCAGTCGGCGAGCGATGCGAGTCATGTCTTCTCCAGTGGATGGGTGGTCGTGGCCGCCCGTTCTCGAAGGCGCTTCAGCGAAGCAGCGGGGACGCGCGGCCCGGTAAGAGCACTGCGCCACCGGCATCTTAGGAAGCTTCGCCGATGCCATCCAATACCAACTTGAGCGCTGCCTATAACATCGTGTTGTCGATGCATTCAGCAAAGCCAGGCCGATGAACCTGCGACAGATCGAAGTGTTCCGCGCCGTGATGGTCACGGGTTCGACGACCGATGCCGCCCGCCTGCTGCATGTCTCCCAGCCGGGCGTGAGCCGGCTCGTGCGGCACCTGGAGCTGCGGCTCGGCGTCGCGCTGTTCGAGCGCCGCAAGAGCCGGCTGGTCCCGACACCCGAGGCGCACACCCTGCACGACGAGATCGAGCGCGTCTATCGAGGCGTCCTGCACATCCAGGACGTGGCAGACCATCTGCGCTTCGGCAGTCACGGCACGCTGCGCATCGTGACCAGTGCCAACACGGCATTGCAGTTGGCGCCGCAGTCGGTCGCCGGCCTGCTGGAGCAGTTTCCCCGCTCGCGGGTGTATTTCGAGCAGCTGCCGACGCGCGAGATCGTGAAGGCCCTGGTGGCCGAGGAGGCCGACATCGCGCTGTCGAGTGCGCCGCTGGACCACCCGTCCCTGGACGTGCGCGAGATCGGCCGTTGGACGCTCGTGTGCGCGCTGCCCCGGAGCCACCGCTTGGCGCAGCCTGGCTCGTTCTCGTTGCGCGAGGCGCTGCAAGAGCGGCTTGTCGTCTACAGCACGGAAGCGCCGCAGAGCAAGGTCATCGACGGTTGGCTCGCACAGTTTCGCATCGAGCGCCGCGTCGCGGCCGAGGTTCGTTCGGGCTATGCAGCCTGCTCGATGGCTGCAGCAGGCGTGGGCGTGGCGTTCGTCGATGACCTGTCCGCTCGCGCCCACCGACCCGACCTCGTGCATTTCGCGAGCATCCCCAGGGTGCCACGCTTTCCCGTCTTTTCCGTGATCAACGTGAACCGGCCGCCATCGCAGCTCGGGAAGGCATTCATGGCACAGGCGAAGGCGCGGCTTGCGAGCCTGCAACGCGTGCCGCTGGTGTCGGATCGGCAGGCCGACGCTTGACGAGCCGCGCCTGGACGCCGGGATCTCAGCAGCGGAAATCAGAGCGGCGTACGCTATGCGTTTTCCGGTGTCAACATACGACCATGTCAGACCCCGCCGAAAGACCACGCACGGCCGTCGATGAGGCGCATGCCCCGAAGTCGTGGATCCCGATCCGCTCGCTCTCCGCGTACCACCGTGACGCCGTCTTCGCACACCTCGTCGCCATGCCTGACCGCGACCGTTACCTCCGATTCGGGTACCACGCCACCGACGAGCAGATCCGGCACCACGTCGACAGCCTGGACTTCGGCCGCGACGAGATCTTCGGCATATTCAACCGCAAGCTCGAGATCGTCGCATTGGCCCACGTCGCCTATCCGGACCGGCAGCTGGCCGCGACTCATCCGGCCGAATTCGGCGTGTCAGTACTGCCGAATCTGCGCGGCCGCGGCCTCGGCAAACGGCTCTTCGAGCATGCGATGCTGCACGTCCGCAACCGGGGGCTCGGCACGATGTACATCCACGCGCTGAGCGAGAACGCCGCGATGCTGCACATTGCGTCTGGTGCGGGAGCGACGGTTGAACACAGCGGCGGCGAGTCCGATGCGCGCCTGCTGCTGCCGCAGGACACCCTGGCGTCGCACGCCGAGGCGCTGATCGGCGAAAGCGCGGCAGCGCTGGACTTCGGCCTCAAGCAGCAAGCACGATTCGTCGACGAGCTGCTCGACGTCCTCGGCGACGCGAAGTCGAACGTTGGCAAGACGGACCGGGCCGGCGAGGGTTGATTGGCACGGCGATTCGGACAACGATCGCACGTGTCCTGCATCGACATCGGCAGCGCGCGCACCGCGTGGCCGCGCCGCCTGTTCGCGACGACGAGCCGTCGGGGCGACGACCAGAGCGAGGCGGCTCATGCGAGGGCGCTGACCATGACGTAGTAGCCATCCGGATCGCGGAGTGCAAACTCTCTGGTTCCCGTCGCAGGGTTCAGCCGCGGTTCCTCTTCCAGTTGCGAAACGATGGTTCTGGCGCGTATCAATGCATCGTCGAAATCGTCCACGCGAAAGAAGAGAAGGAGCCCATTGCCCGGGCCCGCATGATCGGGACTGCTGAGGGTCGGGTGGTCATGCGCACCCCATTCGTGAAGGCAGAGCAGGACGGTTCCGTCGGTGTCAAGCAGTTGGCCAAAGTAGTCGTGCGCTGGTGCTGACCGAGGTTGACCGAACAGCGACTGATACCAGCTCAAGCTGCGGGCAACGTTCGCGACTCCGAGGATCGTCCAAGTGCGCTTCATGGATTTCTCCTGCGAGGCCTAGACAAAATCGCTCCGTGAATTTGAATGGCACGTGCCCTGTAGCGCCACATGAATGCAGCCGGCAGACCGGTTGCTGGGTCGTTGTGAATCTGCAAGCAGACGGGCCATGGAGAAATCTAGCAGCTTGTTCGTGGATTGGGTCAATCACAAGGACTGCATCGACCTTACCGCCGCTCGCCGTAGAGGTGGCGATGCGCGCCGAATCAAGCGGTTCGAGACGTCATCGCTGCATCAACGATGGCAAGAAGAGCGCGATCGCCGGGAACGCCACGATCAGCCCGATCAGCGCCAGATAGGCCAGCCAGAATGGCATCACGCCGCGGAAGATGTCTTCCATCGGGACGTCCTTCGCAAGCGTCGCGATGGCGAACACGTTGACGCCGATGGGCGGTGTCACCACGCCGAGTTCGACCATGATGACCACCAGCACCCCGAACCACACCGGGTCGAAGCCGGCGCCAACCGCGATCGGAAAGAACAACGGCACGGTCAGCACCAGGGCCGGCAGCGCGTTCATGAACATCCCGATCACCACGTAGAACAGCAGGATCGCGCCGATGAGCGGGTACTTGCCGAGATTCATCGCGGTCACGACGTCGACCAGTTGCTGGGGCAGGCCGCTGATCGCGATGAAGCGGCTGAAGGCGGTGGCGAACAGGAAGATGACGATGATGGCCGCCGTCAGGCGCAATGTCTTGGTGATCGACGCCAGGAAAGCCGCCACGGTCAGCCGACGCATGGCGATGGCGATGACCAGGGCGCCGAAGACCCCGAGGCCGGCGGCCTCGTTGGGCGTGACCAGCCCGGCATAGATGCCGCCGAGCACGAACAGCATCAGCAGCAGGATCGGCCAGGTGGTGGCGGCCGCGTCGAGGCGTTGTCGCCAGGTGCCGGTCTCCCCACGCGGCGCGAGCAGCGGGTTCAGCGTGGCCCGCAGCGTGATCAGCGCAATCAGCAGGCTGGTGAACAGCAGGCCGGGCACGATGCCGGCCATGAAGAGCTTGCCGATCGAGACCTCGGTGATCATGCCGTAGACGATGAACGCGAGGCTCGGTGGAATCATCACGCCGATGGTCGCCGCGCAGGCGATCGATGCCGTGGCAAGCTTGGCGTCGTAGCCATAGGCACGCATCTGCGGCAACGCGATCGCGCCCATGCTGTACACACCCGAGAGCGTGTCACCCACGATCGACGACAGGCCCGCGCAGGCCACGGTGCTCGCCGATGCGAGCCCGCCTGGCAGATGGCCGATCCAGCGGTAGGCGGCAAGGTACAGCGCCTCGGCGAAGCCCGAGGCCACGACAAGCAGGCCCATCCACGTGAACAGAGGCACGACGCTCCAGGTCTCGTTGCTGATGACGTCGATGACCGTGCTGCCCAGGCTCGTCATCGCCGCGCCGGGGTGGACCAGAAGGCCGATGCCGAGCAGCGCGGTCAGCGCCATCGCCACCGCGACGTGCACGCCGACAAAGATCAGCGCGAAGCACAGCACGATGCACACCGGCCCCAGAGCGCCCCTCGGCAGCAGCGCCTGCAGCCACGACGGATCGAAGATCGCCTGCACGACAAGCGCGCTCGCCCCCGCCCAGCACGCCAGCGCGGCGGCGGCACGCCCGTCGCGCAGACGGACCACCGCCGCCAGCGCGTCGGCCAGGTTGGCGAGCAACGCGAGCGAGAACAGCGCGAGGCAGGCCGCAGCGATGAGCACGAACGGCCATTCCGGCAGGCCAAGCACCGCGCTGACAATGCCATTGCCGCGCAGGTACATCGCCTGGCCAACGACGCGCACGACGGTTATCGTGACGATCGCCAGTGCCAGCAGCAGCCCTCCTGCGATGCTGGGCTGCCGCAGCACTTGCGGCATGCGTCTCAGCAGCAGGTCGACCTGCACGTGATTCTTTTCCAGTTCGACAGTGCCGACGGCCGCCAACACGACCAGCATCGTCAGCAGCCCGTTCAGTTCAAGGCTGCCAGGCACGACGATGGAGAACGCGTTGCGCAAGACGACGTCGGTGGCGGTCAGCGCCATCATCGCAACGAGCGCCAAGCCGCCGACGGCCAACGCCGCCCGATTCGGCCAGGTGAGCAGACGGCGCAGGCCGGCGCCGCAGGCGTCAAGCCCGGCGCCCAGTGTCATGGGGGCCATGGCATCGGACACCACGCTGCCGGATTGTCGGCAGCACGATCAGTTTTGGTCGTAGAGCGTCATTAGCCGAACGGCCTCGTCGAGGATCTTCTGCCCTGGCAACCCCGCCGCATCGGCCTTCTTGACCCATTCGGCGCGCTGCGGCGCCATGGTCGAGGCCAGCCTCGCGCGGTCTGCGGCACCCAGAGAGAACACATTCTCCGGAGCAATGCCTGCCATCGCCTTGGCCGCGCTGTCGGTCGTGTTGTTGAAGAAGTAGATCGGCAAGATGTCGCTCAGGTGGGCCCGATCGGCCGGCGTGAGCTTGTTCCAGGTGTCGCGGTTCATGACCGTCGAATATGTGCCCGGGTTGAGGTTCAGCAACGTGTGATAACGGGAGACTTCGTTGAGCTTGAAGTTATTGACCCAGCCCCAGGCGGCGAGGACGCCGTCGATCGCCTTGCGCTGCATGCCAAGGTAGGCGTCGGAGCCGACCATCACGCTGGCAGTGGCACCGAGTTGCTGCAGCACCTTCACGCCGGCAGCGTCCTGCGCGCCGAACACCTTGCCCTTGAGGTCGGCGAGTGTGCGGATCGGCTCGCGCGTATGCAGGTGCGAGCCCATCGCGACAAAGGTCGCCAGGTCCACGACGTTGTCCTTGGGCGTGAAGAGCTCGCCCATCTGCGGGAACTCCTCGCGCAACCGCCAGTAGACGGTACTTGCAATGGTCTGGTTGGGCGACAAGCCAGGCAAGCCGAACAGTTCCATCTGCGGGAACTTGCCGGCCAGCACCGGATGCCAGACGAAGCCGATGTCGAGCAGGCCCGAACCCGTGGCCTGCAGCCAGTCCTTGAACGGCGTGACCGAGTTGGGCGGGAAGAACCGCACCTTGACCCGGCCGTTCGTGGCGGTCTCGAGCTGTTTGGCGAAGCGGCGATCCATCGCGTTCCAGGACGTGCCGTCAGGCGACGCGAATTGCATCTTCAGCTCGATGACCTCGGCCGCCGACACGCCTGTCGGACCGGCCACGGCACACAGTGCCGCCACTGTGCACAGCAGGGCCGCGAGCCAACTGCGTGCGATCGAGGGTTGGTGTGTCATGTCTCCTCCGTCCTCGCCTTGTCCAAGCGGCGGTGCTTCGCTGGCCTGGTATGCCCAGCAGACATCACTGTAGTGGGCGCCAACAGTCAGCACTACTTATTTCTTCTGAACCGTTGGATCAAGCGAGCTTAAAGCTGGGCCAGCGACGCGGCGCCACTCCGCATCGGCCGTCCGGAGCTCCTGCTGGACGTAATCAAACAGAGTGCGCGCCGGGCACGACAGTGGATGCCGCGCCGGATGGATCAGTTCGACCGCGACATCGAGCGCAGGCGACACGATCGGATTCACAGTCAGGCGCTCATTGCCCATCTCGCGCAACCCGATCCAGCACGGCAGTATGGCGGACCAGTCGGTCAGACTCAGGAACTCCAGGCCGGCAGACAGGCTCGCGTTGGCGATCTTGCGCTCGATCGCGATCTGGCCGTGGCGGATCGCATCTTCGATCCGCGGTCGCAAGCTGTTGGCGGCCGACGGCACGAAAAGCTTGAGCGGCTCGACTTGGTCCAGCCGCAGCGGCCGCATCTGCATCAGCCCCTTGCGGATGCCGGACACGAGTGCCACCGGGAAGCGCCCGATCGGCACCTCGGCCAGCCCCATCTGCGGACGCGTGTACTGGCCGACGTAGAAATCGAGCTCGCCGCTCAAGGTGTCCGCGACCAGCGCGTCGGCGGTACCGCTTGCGATACTGAGCTCCACACGCGGAAATTCGCGCGTGAACCGTGCCAGCGCCGCCGGCAGGATCGCCCACGCGAGCCCAGGCGCGAAACCGGCCGACACGCGGCCGCTCAGGCCCGCGTCGAAGTCCTCGAGTTCAATCTCGGCCTCGGACACCGCCTTCAGGATCGCCACGCATCGGTCATAGAACCGGCGCCCGGCGTCGGTCGGCACGACGCCGCGGCGCGTGCGCTCGAGCAGCACGGTGCGCAGCCGGGACTCCAGCGCGCTCATTTGTTGACTCACACCGGACGGCGTGCAATTGAGCCGCACGGCTGCCGCGCTGAGCGATCCCTCTTCGCATGCAGCAACGAAATGGCGAACCTGCCGCAGGTCCATGGCGGACTCCTTGCATTTAGCTGTTGGCAAAACAGACCTAATGAAATTTAACTAGCAGTAATTGAACAATCAAGCCTATCCTGCCCGCGGGCACTCGGCAGCCGGGGCCAGGGCGGGCGCTGGTCATCCGCATGGCGCAGCCACACGACGCACGTAGCGCAGGAGGGCAGCGATGACGCCGCAGCAGCGGTCGTTCTGGGTCCGGTCGATGGGGGCGCGGACGAATTGGTGGGCCTTGCGGCCGGAGCCGGTGTTCGAGCCGGACTGGGGTGTCGTCGATGCGCACTGTCACCTCTGGCCGGAACACGACGTGCCCGACCCTGCCCTGCCCCATCGCATGCTTCGCACCAGCCGGTACGGCGTCGACGAGTTCCTGCGCGATGTCGGCAGCGGTCACCGCGTCGAAGCATTCGTGTATGTCGAATGCGGCTGTGGCTACGACGCCGATGCGCCGGCGCACCTGCGTCCGGTCGGCGAGACCGACTTCGCCATGCAGATCGCCGAGCGTCTGGCCGGCACCGACGGTGCGCCTGAACTTCGGGCCATCGCCGCGCACGCAGACCTGACGCATCCCGCGCTCGACGGTGTCCTGGACGCGCATCTGGCCCGCAGCCAGGGCCGGGTGACGGCGATCCGGCACAGCGGTGCCCGGCTGGACGATCCGGCCGCCCGCCTGCTTGCGGGCGCAGCGCCACCCGGGCTGTACGCGGATCCCGCGTTCCGTCGCGGCGTCGTGCGGCTCGGTGAGCGCGGGCTGCTGTTCGAGTCATTCCAGTTCCACGACCAGCTCGACGCGCTCGACGCGTTGGTGCAATCGGTGCCGGGCACCACGGTCATCGTCGACCATCTGGGCGCCCCAGTGGGTTATGGGCCTGGGAATGCGGCCGATCGGCCGCCGTTCTCGGCCTGGGCATACGCGGTTGACGCGCTGGCTCGCCATCCCAACGTCGTGATGAAGCTCGGGGGGCTGGCTTCGCCGGTCACCGAGTACGACGGTGGGCTGCGCGCACAGCCGCCGTCGTCGGACGAGTTCGTGACCGAGCGTGGCCCGTATTTCCATCATGCGATCGGCGCCTTCGGCCCTCAGCGCTGCATGTTCGAGAGCAATTTCCCGGTCGACAGCGTGTCGATCGGCTATGCGACGCTGTGGAACGCCTTCAAGCGGATGGCCGGCCTGTACCCGGCCGCGGACCGGGAGGCCATGCTGGCAGGCAACGCGCGGCGCCTGTATGGCGCCGGATCTGCATTGGAAGCATAGGAAGCACGCTGTTCATGAATCCGACACCTCGCACCGAACGCGGCGCCGGCGCGGCCGCGCAGCCCTTTGCCGGCGTGCGCGTGATCGACACCTCGCACGTGCTCGCCGGACCGTACTGCAGCTACCAGCTCGCGCTGCTCGGCGCCGATGTGATCCGCATCGAACCCCCAACGGGTGGAGACATCGCGCGGCGCATGGGCTCCGATGCCGAGCTCAACCGCCACGAACTGGGTCTCGCCTTCATCGCCCAGAACGCCAACAAGCGCTCACTGGCCGTCGACCTGAAGACCGACGCCGGCAAGGATGTGCTATGGCGCCTGCTGGAGACCGCCGACGTATTCGTCGAGAACTACCGGCCCGGGGTGATGGCACGGCTTGGCTTCGCCGCCGAGAACGTGATGACGCGCCGACCGGACATCATCTACGCCTCGATGACCGGCTTTGGCCAAGACGGGCCGTTGGCGGCGCGGCCAGCCTACGACCACGTCGTGCAGGCGTTCTCCGGCATGATGGCAGTGAACCGCACGCCGTCCGGAGACGCGCATCGTGTCGGCTTCGCGATCGTCGACTACGTGACCGGCCTGATGGGCGCATTTGCGGTGGCCAGCGCGTTGTTCCAGCGTACCCACACCGGACAGGGACAGCGCATCGACGTGGCGATGCTCGATGCCGCCGTCGCGATCATGGGGCCGCTGGTGGCCGAGGTGGCGTCGACAGGGGCGTTGAGCCGCCCCGCGGGTACGCGCGCGTTCAGCGGCAGTCCGATATCCGGAATCTTCGCCACCGCCGAAGGCCTGCTCGCCACCACGGCGAACACGCCCGCGCAAGCGCGCGCCATGCTGCGCGCGATCGGCCTGGCCGACCGCGCCGAGGACCCGAGGCTCGCGGACTGGCACTCACATCCTGGCTTGGGCGACGAGTTCGCGCCGTGGCTGCGCGACGCGTTCGCGCGCATGCCGGCCGCACACTGGGAGGTCGTGCTCGCGGAGGCCGGCGTGCCCGCGGCGTGCGTGCGCGATCTGGCCACCATGCTGCAGCATCCTCATCTGGCCGTGCGCGAGGTTGTCGTGCAGAGCCCGGCGGTGGATGGTCTCGAGCGCAAGCTGAGCGTGCCAGGAGTCGGATTCCGCATGGCGCACGGCGGCCAGCGGATCGACCGCCCGCCGCCCCGACGCGGCGAGCACAGTGCCGAGATCCTGGCATCGGTCGGCTACGCACCGGGGCAGATCGATGCGCTGGTGGCGGCGGGCGTGGTTGGTGCCGGCCGCGTTCGCTAGCGCCATGGCCTGATCGGCGACCGCGCTGCGTGACGGGTCAGTCGCAGCCACCTCTGAGCTCACAGGCACCTCGCCAAGGACACCGTCGTTCCGTCTGCCCGCTGTCGATGCGCGGTTCGATCTCTCGCGCCCGGGCGTCCGCCGCGGCCTCGGTTCGAAAGGTCTTACACTGCGGCGGCGCCCCCTTCGACGCACCTGCGCGCGCCTCCTGTCACCGCCCTTGATCACGCTGGCCATGGAGCACTCTCGTAGCAAATCTGTAGCACCGAGAGAATGATTTCCAAGTAGTCAACCAGAGGTGCTCAGAGGCAAATCCGGGCAAGGAAGGCCTCAAAATACCCTGCGCTCGCCGTAGTTCAATGGATAGAACGGCCGCCTCCTAAGCGGCAAATACAGGTTCGATTCCTGTCGGCGGGACCATGCCGCCACTTGCCGCCCGTCGCCAACCCAGCCCGATATGCGGGAAATGACGCAGCAAAAGGGGTGAACTTCCAGCAAAACCCCGCTCTCCAAGCAAACCTTGTGGTCTTATACTGGATCGGGCGTGAAGTCTTTGTCTCAAGCAGGAATCGGGAAACACATGGGTGCGAAACTCAAGGTCGCCGGCTGGCTCACCGTTGGCGCCGTGGCGGGTGCACTGGCCACGATGCAACTGCAGGCCATCGCGCGCAGTTCGGTATCGCAGCTTCCGCTCGAAGAACTGCAGCAACTCGCCGCCGTCTTCGGCATGGTCAAGACAGACTATGTCGAGCCGGTCGATGAGAAGAAGCTCATCACCGACGCCATCAGCGGCATGGTCGCAGGACTCGACCCCCATTCCCAGTATTTCGACAAGAAGTCGTTCAAGGAATTCCGCGAAGGCACGACCGGCAAGTTCGTCGGAGTGGGTATCGAGATCGGCATGGAAGACGGCCTCGTCAAGGTCGTCTCGCCGATCGAAGGTTCTCCGGCCTTTCGGGCCGGCCTGAAGAGCGGTGATCTGATCACAAAGATCGACGACACACCGGTCAAGGGCCTGTCGCTGGACCAGGCCGTCAAGCGCATGCGCGGCGAGCCGACCACGAAGGTCACACTCATGATCTTCCGCAAGACCGAGAACCGCAGCTTCCCGGTCACCATCACGCGCGAGGAAATCCACGTTCACAGCGTGCGTGCGAAGGTCCTCGAACCCGGCTACGCATGGATCCGCGTGAGCCAGTTCCAGGACCGCACGGTCGACGACTTCGTCTCGAAGCTCGACGACATCTACAAGCAGGAGCCCCATCTGAAGGGCCTCGTGCTCGATCTGCGCAATGACCCGGGCGGCCTGTTGGAGGCATCGGTTGCGGTCGCGTCGGCCTTCCTGCAGCCCGATTCGGTGGTGGTGTCCACCAATGGCCAGATTCCTGAATCCAAGGCCACCTTCAAGGCGTCGCCCGAGTTCTACATGCGCCGCGGCAGCAGCGACCCGCTGCGCAGCCTGCCCGACGCGGTGAAGTCCGTGCCGCTGATCGTCCTGGTCAATGAAGGCTCGGCTTCGGCCAGCGAGATCGTCGCCGGCGCGCTGCAGGACCATCACCGCGCCACATTGATGGGTGCGCAGACCTTCGGCAAGGGCTCGGTCCAGACCGTACGCCAGTTGTCGCCGGACACCGCTCTCAAGATCACGACCGCACGCTACTACACGCCCAGCGGTCGTTCGATCCAGGCCCGAGGCATCGTGCCGGACGTGATGCTCGACGAGACCGCCGAAGGCAACATGTTCGCAGCGCTGCGAGTGCGCGAGGCCGACCTCGAGAAGCACCTTGCGAACCCACAGAATCCCGACGAGCAGAAGCTCGACGCAGCACGTGAGAAAGCCCGCGATAACGCCCGCAAGCGCCTCGAAGAGGAAGAAGCGCGCACCCACCAGCTGCCCAAGCCCCTGCCAGAATTCGGCAGCGCCGAGGACTTCCAGCTGACGCAAGCGTTGAACCGCCTGAAGGGAAAGACCGTGCTGGTGAGCAAGACCGCCACCGAGCGCAAGGCAGAGGTGCAGACGAACTGACCATCGCCCAGGGTTCGCAACCCAGGGCTCGCAGACAACGCCCGCCACCGGCGGGCGTTGTCTTTTCCGGGCCGTCGACCGGACGCCGTGCCGCAGGCTTACTGCACGGACAAGGACGTGCACGGGCCAAGCCCCGCTCCCCACAGCCGGACGTGCTTGACCGGCCGATGCGGCCGCGCTGACCGATGTGGCCAATCTGACCGATGCAGCCGCTCCAGCCGGAGCGGCCAGCGCGTTCGTCAGCCTCTTCGTGAAGCGCGGCCGATCGCTTCGCGCGCCTTCAGTTCGGCGCCAAGCGCTTGGTCGAGCGGCGAGCGGCACAACCCGGCGTGCTGGTAGTTCATGTTCTCGTAGAGTTCGGCGGCGGCCGGGTGGGCCCCCAGCACAGCCTGCAGGGCGTCGCCCGCCGGAACTCGCGCCAGCGCCTGCGACAGTCGGTCGACAACGCTGCGGTACTGTTCGGCAGACACCGGCTGGGTGCTGCGTTCCAGGCGTTCCAGCAGATGGGCCAGCGCCAGCACGCTGCCCAGCGGCTCGGACAAGGATTTCGATGGGGTGGCGTTCATGGGACTCCTGATGTCTGCAGTGGAGACCGCACGGGCGGCTCCCTTGCTACCGATCTGGGGGCGCCAGGGGCCACCGTCAAGTGCCCGCGGCTGCGCACCCGGCACGCTTGTATGCTCGCGGCCATGAACGATGACCAGTTGCTGCGTTATTCGCGCCACATCCTGCTCGACGACCTGGGAGTCGAAGGGCAGCAGCGGCTGCTGGATGCCCGAGCGCTGGTGATCGGCGCGGGTGGTCTGGGATCGCCTGTGGCCCTTTACCTCGGCACGGCCGGCGTCGGGAGCCTGACGATCGTCGACCACGACACCGTCGACCTCACCAACCTGCAGCGCCAGATCGCGCACGATCTCTCGCGCATCGGCCAGCCCAAGGCCGCCTCGGCCGCCCGCAGCATCGCGGCGATCAACCCGGACGTCCGCCTGATCCCCCTGCAAGTGCGAGCCGACGCCGCGCGCCTGGACGCCCTGGTGGCCGGGGCCGACGTGGTCATCGACTGCAGCGACAATTTCGCGACCCGCCATGCAGTCAATGCAGCCTGCGTGGCGCACCGGAAGCCCCTGGTCTCCGGCGCGGCGGTCGGCTTCGACGGGCAGGTGTCCGTCTACGACACGCGCGACGACCGGGCCCCCTGCTATGCCTGCCTGTTCCCGCCCGACACCGCCTTCGAGGAAGTCCGGTGCGCCACGATGGGGGTGTTCGCTCCGCTGGTCGGGATCATCGGGTCGGTACAGGCAGCCGAGGCCTTGAAACTGCTGACCGGCATCGGCGAGTCGCTGGCCGGCCGCCTCCAGATGCTGGACGCGCGCACGATGTCCTGGAACGAGATCCGCCTGGCGCGCCAGGCAAACTGCCCCGTGTGCGCCGGATTGCGCGGGCTGCGCGATGCGCCGGGCGACCGCACATGACGCGCCCCGGGGCGCGGGCCGACGGCGTCCCAAAGGCAGGCATGGGCGCGTTAAGCTGCGCGCCATGAAGCCACAAGACAAGCAACCGTCCGCTCGACGCCGCGACGCCCTGCGCGCGCGCAACTTCCCTACGGCGCAGCAGGATGCGGGCGTCCGGCCGCCGCCGTCGAGATACGACGGACCCGAGAGTTCCTATCGGCTCGCATTCACCGACACGGACTTCCTCCTGCGCGAGGCGCTTCGTCCCGTGCGCATGCAGCTGGAGCTGCTCAAGCCGGAGATGATCCAGCAGGAGCAGTCGATCGAGTCGACCATCGTCATCTTCGGCAGCGCGCGCATCGTGCCGCAGGACGTCGCGCAGCGGCTGATCGCCGACGCCGCGTCGGCCGGCGACGCCACCGCCGAGCGGATGGCACGCACGCACATGCTGATGTCGCGCTACTACGAGGAAGCGCGTCGCTTCGCCGCCCTCGTGACCGAGAAATCGCGCACGCACGCCACGCCCATCTACGTGGTGACCGGCGGCGGTCCCGGCATCATGGAGGCGGGCAACCGCGGCGCCCACGAGGTGGGCGGCAAGAGCATCGGGCTGAACATCGTGCTGCCGCACGAACAGGCGCCCAATCCGTACATCACGCCCGAGTTGTGCTTCCAGTTCCACTACTTCGGTCTGCGCAAGATGCACTTCCTGATGCGCTCGATCGCCCTGGTGAGCTTCCCGGGCGGGTTCGGCACGCTCGACGAGTTGTTCGAGACGCTCACGCTGATCCAGACCGGCAAGTGCCGGCGCCGTCCGGTGCTGCTGTTCGGGCGCGACTTCTGGAGCCGGCTCATCAACTTCGACCTGCTGGTCGACACCGGGATGATCAGCCCCATGGATCTGCAACTGTTCAACTTCGTCGAAACCGCCGAGGAGGCATGGGACGTGCTCGAGACGCAGTACGAGTTCAACGCCCGCGACGATGAACACCAAGACGAGCGCGGCCAGGCGGCGGGCAGCGTCTGACCCGGCGGGCTCATCCATGAACCAGCGGATCAGCATCATCGGCGCGCCGACCGACATCGGCGCGGGCAGCCGCGGCGCGAGCATGGGCCCCGAGGCCCTGCGCGTCGCCAACATCGTGCCGGTGCTGCAGAGCCAGGGCCTGGAGGTGGTCGATCGGGGCAACCTCACCGGGCCGGCCAACCCCTGGCTGCCGCCGGCCGACGGCTATCGGCACCTGGCCGAGGTCGTGGCCTGGAACCAGACCGTGCACGATGCGGTGCATGCCGAGCTGACACTCGGCCGGCTGCCGGTGCTGCTCGGAGGCGACCACAGCCTGGGCGTCGGCTCGATCAGCGCCGTCGCCCGCCGCTGCCGCGAGACCAACCGAAGGCTGCGCATCCTGTGGCTCGACGCGCACGCCGACTTCAACACCAACATCCTGACCCCCAGCGGCAACCTTCACGGCATGCCGGTGGCCTGCCTGTGCGGGCACGGCCCCAAAGAGCTGATCGAGATCGGGGGGCAGGTGCCGGCGATCAATCCGAAGTGGATCCGGCAGATCGGCATCCGCAGCGTCGACGAGGGCGAGAAGCGCTTCGTGCACCAGACGGACCTCGAGGTGTTCGACATGCGCTACATCGACGAGATGGGCATGCGCCACGCCATGGAACTCGCGCTGGCCACGCTGGATGCCAACACCCACCTGCACGTGAGCTTCGACGTCGATTTCCTCGATCCGGACGTCGCTCCCGGCGTCGGCACCACGGTGCGCGGCGGGCCGACCTACCGCGAGGCGCAGCTGTGCATGGAGATGATCGCCGACACGGGCCGGCTCGCCTCGCTGGACGTGATGGAGCTCAACCCCGCGCTCGACGTGCGCAACGCGACCGCCGAAGTGGCGGTCGACCTCATCGAGAGTCTGTTCGGCAAGAGCACTCTGATGCGAAAGGGACCGGCCCGGAGCTGAGCTCCGCGGCGGTCCGCGAAATAACCCTCACGCGATCATGCCGCGCCATCGCAGTGGCGGCGCGGATTCGCGTTGCTTCAACGCATTTGAATTCGCGCTCGCTATGATCCGCCGGTCGGGAGCCACCTTTTTCCTTTTTACACAGGTGACTCATGAATCGTTCCTTGCTTGTCTCTTTCTGGGCCGTCGGCGCCCTGCTCGCGGGTTGTGGCGGCGGCGGCGGCAGTGCCGGCAGTCCCGCACCCGCACCCGCGCCCAGTCCTTCACCTTCTCCCGCGCCAGGCATCGATGCGAATGCAGCGTGGCAGAACTTTCTCAAGGTCGCCAACACCTGGTCGGTGAGCGGCATCGCCAGCGACTCGAACAACTACACCATCACGTTGCAGGTGCAGCCGCAACAACCAGCGACATTCCCGTGGGATGGAAACATCTATTCCACGAGCAAGTCGACTGCCACGGTCGGCATCGGAGGGCTCGGCACCAACCAGAGCGTCAGCACGAGCTTCTACAACGCCACGAGCTTTGCCGTGAGCGGGACGACCAGCAAGGTCAATGCCGACCCGACCACCTGCAGCGTCGTCACGGGCACCTCCTCGACGCCGCCGACCTCGGCGCAGGTCGGCGACACCGGCCCCTTGCAGACCTACAACGACTACAACGGCTGCGTGCCCGCCACGTCGACCCAGCTCGGCACTTCGGTCACGACCTGGTCCCTGGTGGCCGACGGCAGCATCAATCTCTTCTGCATCGACACGAAAGTCAATCGCAACAACGTGCTCGACAACAGCGAGTCCGACTGCTTCCAGGTCGCCAATGACGGCACGCTGGGCACCAGTGCGCGAATCATGATCACGCAGTCGTCCGGCTTCACCCTGACCGCGAAGAACTACTGAAATGCACGGTACACCGCCCAGCCGAGCAGGCCCAGCAGCAGCGCCCACAGCGCCACGACGATCCACAGCCCGGTACGCCAGTTCGGCAGCCGGGCCGCCGAAGTCTCGGCTTCGAGCAGCAGGGCCTCCCACAAGCTGCGCGGGGTGAGCCGCACGGCCAGCATGATCCCCAGCGGGACGATGATGATGTCGTCGAGCTGGCCCAGCACGGGCACGAAATCGGGGATGAGGTCGATGGGGCTCAGCGCATAGGCAAGCACGCCGATGGCCACCCATTTGGCCGGCCGCGGCGTCTGCGGATGGCGGATCAGTTTCCACAACGCGATGAGGTACACGGCCAGTCGGGCCCGGCCGCCTCGGCGCACGAGTTGCAAGAGAGTGGTCATCTGCCGATTGTGGATTGCGCCGCGCCGCGACATGGTGCGCGAGCCAATCGCCCTGCCTCCCCCATGACAAGCTCGGCCTTTCGGAGCCCGCCGTTGCCGGACGCCGCAGTCGGGCGAAGAGTTGACGGATCCTTCAATCCGGTCGGCGGGCCAGCGAGATGCCCACGCGCGCGATTCGGCCCTCGCGCAGAGCCTCGACATGGAAATGCGCGCCGTGCCATTCGACGCCGTCACCCCGCGCATGGTCGCGCGCCAGCATGCGCGTCATCCAGTCGCCCAGCGTGGCGGCCGGCGGGTCGGGCATGGGAAGCTGGAAGAATTCGAGAACGCCGTCGAGCGGGAGGTCCGCATCGAGCGTCAGGCGGCCCTGCACCGGCCGATCGCCGTGGGGCGTCGGTTCGCTCGGCTCGACCACGCGCAAGCGCCGCGCCACCCAACCCAGGGTCGATCCCTGCAGAAGCAGCGATGCGAGCACCACCGCGAAAGTCACATTGAAGAACTTCGTGCTTGCAGGCACCCCGTCGAGCAACGGGAACAACGCAAGCACGATCGGGACGGCGCCGCGCAGGCCCACCCAGCCGATGAACAGCCGGTGCCGCAACGAGAATCGCAGCGGCGCGAGGCATAGCCACACCGACAACGGCCGGGCCACGAAGATCAGCGCCCCGGCGATGAGCAGCGTCGGACCCACCGAGGTCAGCATCTCGTGCGGGGTGACGAGCAGGCCCAACAGCAGGAACATCGTCGCCTGCGCGGCCCAGGCGAACCCATCGAGCGCGGATGACGCAGCGTGCGATGCATCAGGAGCCAGCGCGCGCAGGCGAAGCCCGTAGAGGTAGATCGCGAGGAAGCCCGAGCCTTCGATCAGGCCGGCGAGCGCGTACAGCGCCAAGCCGCCCGAGATGATCACCAACGACAACAAGCCGCCATGCTCCTCGGTGAGCGGCATGCGGCGCAAGAGCCAGGCAATTCCGACCGCGCCGGCCACGCCGACGATCGCGCCGAACCCCGCTTGCCGCGCCAGCAGCGTGGCCACGTCGGCGCCGGTCGCGCCGTGCTTGAGCGAGGAGATCAGGCCGATCACCAGGAACACGGCCATGGGATCGTTCAGTCCCGATTCGATCTCGAGCGTGGCCGACACGCGTTCATCGAGGCGAAGACCCGCCTGGCGCAAGGTAGTAAACACCGCCGCCGCGTCGGTGGAACCCAGGATGGCGCCCAGCAGCAGTCCCTGGCGCCAGCCGAGCCCCATCGTGGTCATGGCCACGGCGCCCACCATGGCCGCGGTCAGGCCCACGCCTGCCGAGGCGAGCACCGCCGCGGGCCGGATTCCCACGCGGAAGGTCCGCATGTGCGTGCTGACGCCGCCTTCGAGGAGGATGATTGCCAGCGCGGCGTTGCCCACCCAGGCCGCAAGCAGTGGACTGTCGAACCTGATCCCGCCCGGACCGTCCACGCCTGCGAGCATGCCGGCGACCAGGAACACGGCGAGATAGGACAGGCCCAGCCTGGCCGAGAACACGCCGGCCAGCAGGCTCACGAACACCAGCAGCCCTCCGGCGAGCAGCAGCAGGTTCAGGGCTTCCATCGGAGGGGCACGTTAGCAGAGGCCGGCGACCGGCGCCGCTGCCATGGCCCTGCTCGCCCCATGAAGCCCTCGCCGTCGCGGGGCCCGGCACGGTCGGCGGCGAATCGGGTTGCAGGCGCGGACCGCAGGCGCGATCGCAGGCGCGCGCATCACGCAGCGCAGGGTGCGGAAGTGATCCAGCCTTCGAGCGCATCGACGCGCTCGGGCAGGCCATGACGCGGCCGCGCGCTCGCCCAGGCCGCCTGCATCATGCACAGGACCGCGTCGACGCGGTCGCCGGACGGATCCGCGACCAGTGCATCTCGCTGCGCGTGGCTCGCGCGCAGGCGCAAGCCCAGCCACGTGCGCCCCTGCTCCAGTGCCTCGATGAGGTCCTTGCGGGCGATCAGGCGCTCGGGCGTGTGGCGCGCCACGTCGTCGCTCTTGTACGAGCGCCGGCCGATCAGCTCTCGCGCCAGCATCCCCGGATAGCCTTCGAGCGCCACGCGAAGAGGATCGCCGTCGTGCAGGGGCGGAAGGTGCACGCCGGCATCGAGCAGCAGCGGCATGCCCGCGTGCAGCATGTAGGCCACCGGCGGATTGACCCATTTCATCGACGGCGACGAGCCTGCGGGCACGTCGCATGCGCGGTGCGCGAACTTGCGGCCGGGCGGCCTCGGGGCGCAAAACGCCACGAACCGTGCGCGGATCTCCGCGCGCGTGAGCGAAGCATAGTGGCGCATCAACGCCTGCCATTCGGCAGGCCAGCCCAGCGCCTGGACGAGTTCGCGCGGCAACCCGAAGGGCATGTCGATGGCTGCCACCCACGGGCCCGGCGTGTGCAGCCAGCTCGCGAAGGACTCGAAGTCCTCGAAGGCCCGCAGTGCCTCGAGGCGAACGACCGCGCCTCGTGCGTGCCCCTGGGCGACGACGATGGGCTTGCGCCGGCTCGGCCGGCTGGTGAAGTCGACGCCGGCCACGGCATGCAGCCGATCGCCGCCTTGGCGCGACGGCGGCGACGGGTCTTCAGAGGTTGCCATGCGCGATCAGGGATTCCATGCACACGCCCTCGACGCCAGTCCTGCGACGCAGTATCGAATGCGCACCGAGAGCGGTCAACGCATCAACGCACAGCGCGAATTGCCCGTGCGACGCTACAGTCGGAGGTATCGCGAAGGAGCCGTCGATGAATCCCATGCTGGTCGAGGTGTGGCGGGGCAATGCGATCGAATCGGAACACCTGGGCGCGATCGCCGTGGTCGATGCCGATGGATCGCTCGTGATGTCGCTCGGCGACATCGAGCGGCCCGTCTTCCCGCGCTCGGCGGTGAAGTCCCTGCAAGCCCTTCCCCTCGTCGAAAGCGGAGCGGCCGAGCGGCTCGGACTGACCGACGATGAACTCGCGCTCGCATGCGCCTCGCACAGCGGCGAACCTGTGCATGTGAGCACCGTCGCCGGCATGCTGGCCAAGGCCGGAGTCGACGCCTCCGTCCTCGAATGCGGCACGCATTGGCCCTACCACGAGGGCTCCGCCCGCGACTTGGCCGCGCAGGGCCGCACCCCGACCGCCTTGAACAACAACTGCTCGGGCAAGCACGCGGGTTTCGTGTGCCTTGCGTGCGTGCTCATGGAACGTGAAGCGCGGTCGCCGGATCTGCGCCGGTTCGTGCACGGCTACGTGCGCTCCGAACATCCCGTGATGCAGGAGGTCTCGCGCTCGCTGGAGTCGACCACGGGCTTCGCGCTGGATCGCGCGCCGCGTGGCACGGACGGGTGTTCGATCCCCACTTATGCGATTCCGCTGCGGCACCTGGCGCACGCCTTTGCCCGCCTGGGCACGGGGGTCGGGTTGAGCGAAGGCCAGGCCCGCGCCGCGCGCCGCCTGCGATCAGCCGTGGCTCGCGCGCCATCCATGGTGGCGGGCACCGGCCGTTTCGACACGGTGGTGATGCTGCGCCTGGGCGAGCGCGCGTTCTGCAAGGCAGGGGCCGAAGGCGTCCACTGCGCGGCGTTGCCCGAGCGCGGCCTGGGCGTGGCGATCAAGATGAGCGACGGCAACAACGGCCGCGCCGCCGAGGTGGTGATGGCTGCGACCTTGGCCGCGCTGGTGCGCCTGGACGACCGCGAGGCGGGCTTCGTGCGCGGGCTGAGCGATCTGGCACTGCGAAACTGGAACGGCATCGAGGTCGGCGCCCTGCGCGCATCCAACGTGCTGCATGCCGCCCTCAAACCGCACACGGCGGCGCGCTGACAGGCCCGCCTTGCAAAGACATCGGCACGGCGGGTCGCGGGTCGTGCACCGTCGTGCGGAAAGCGCCGAGTTCAGGGCGTTAGCATTTCACCGAGCCGAATCGGGTCGAATCCCGTTTGGCACTGTCCGGAGAAGCCGATGAGAACGATGAACCTGCTTCTGGCGCTTGCCCTGGCGACGCTCGCCGCGCCATCCGTCTTCGGCGACGAACCATCGACGTCGCGCGAGGCGCCGCCTGCGGTGAAGGATGCCGGCTCCGACCGCTTCGTCGCGGGGGGTCACTACACCGAGACGGCACCGGTGGGCGGCGACCTCTTCGCCGCGGGCGGCACGATCGACGTGCTGGCGGCCGTGGGCGGCGATGCGCTGATGGCCGGCGGCAACCTGCGGCTCGATGGCGAGGTGAAGCAGGATGTCTACGCGACCGGCGGCCGCCTGGGCGTGGACGCGCCCGTGCACGGCAACCTGCGCTGGCTCGGAGGCACGCTGGAGATCGGCACGTCGGGTCATGTCCTCGGCAACGTGTCGGCGGCCGGCGGCGAAGTGCGGATCCTCGGGCCGGTCGACGGCTACATGCACATCGCGAGCGGCCAGGTGTTCATCAACGCACCTGTGGGCGGCGATGTCGAGGTCCGTGGCGGCAGTCTGGCGCTCGGACCCAAGGCGGCGATCGCTGGAGCACTGAGGTACATGGGTGGCGCCGAGCTGGAGCAGGCACCGGGCGCGCAGGTGAGCGGCGGCATCGAGCACCGGGCGTGGAAATCGCAGGTGCACCGGCCGTATCGACGAGGTCACGCCGCCGGATGGGTCTGGACGGTCGGCCTCATGGTGCTCGGCGCCGTCGTGGCCGCCGCGCTCCCGGGCTGGACGAGCCGGATGACGCAGGCATTGCGGCAGCGGCCGGGCATCAGCCTGCTCGTGGGACTGGTGGCGCTGGTCTGCGTCCCCGTGGCGATTCTCCTTCTGCTGGTGACCATCATCGGTGCACCGCTGGCCGTGCTGGCGCTGCTCATCTACCCGGCCATGCTGCTGCTGGGCTATGTGTGCACGGGCGTGGCATCGGGTCGGCTCGCGCTTCAACGCTGGTGGCCCGGGCACATCGGCAGTGCCGGCTGGCGCGCGCTGGCGGCCGCCATGGCCGTGCTCGTCTTCTCGGTCGCGGCGCGCGTCCCATGGCTTGGAGGACTGATCGCCGTGGCCGTGCTCCTTTGCGGCATCGGCATCGCGCTGATGGGATTGCGCAGGCAGCCGGGCGACGTGGCCGCCTGAAGGGGATCGGCCGGGCGGCGGCACGCGCCGACACGCGCGCCGTCGGTGCAAACGCTCGTCGGCGCGTCGCGCCTGCGTGCCTGCACGCCTAGCCGTTCGGCCCCGGAAGGCTGAGCGGTGCGCTCAGTTGCACGATGTGATGATCGCCTTCGTCATCGACCGCATCCAGGCTGTGAAGCGACGCGAGATCCTGCTCGATATCGATACGCCGCGGATGAGCAATGCGATGCGCAAGGCCCTCGGCGAACACCGTCAGCGCGTCGTCCTTCGGATCGTAGGTCAGTCCGTCCAGGGCCATCCAGTCGACGGCAATGCGGTCGCCCAGGCCCAGGCCGATGACCTCCACCTTCACCCTCTGGGCACGCAACGATTTCGAGACCCCATCGAAATACTCTTGCCAGCGCTCCCGTGACAGTTCGTTGATCGACATACAACCTCCTATCGTGGCAAGGCCAGCCAATGGCCTGCCGAGAATGATCGAGCTTGCCCCAAGAATGCGCTCGCGGCTTGCCGCGGGTCAAGGACAGGGCGAATGCTGCTCAGAAGAGGGGCAATCGACGATCCCGGAAGAGCAACGGCGATTCAGCGCGCCTTTGCGCGACGCTGTCGCACGGCCATCGCAAGGCCTTCCAGGACCGGCACGGTCTGAACAAAACCGATGCACGCATCCGTGATCGACACGCCATGCCTGAGCGGCCTGCCGGGCACCAGGTCCTGTCGACCCTCCTCGAGTTGGCTTTCGATCATCACGCCGGTGATGCGCCGATCCCCTCCGGCCACCTGGGCCGCCACGTTCTCGGCCACGTGGATCTGTCGGAGGTGCTGCTTGCTGCTGTTGCCGTGCGAGACGTCGATCATGACCTGCTCGCGCAGGCCCGCGGCACGCAGCGTCTCGCAGGCAGCGTCCACGTGGGCGGCGTCGTAGTTGGGTTCGACTCCGCCGCGCAGGATCACGTGGCAGTCGTCATTGCCGCGCGTCTCGAAGATCGCGGCCATGCCCATCTTCGTCATGCCCATGAAGGCGTGCGGCGCACGTGCGGCGAGTACGGCGTCTGCCGCGACCTTGACGCCGCCGTCGGTGCCGTTCTTGAAGCCGACCGGGCAACTCAGGCCGGACGCGAGCTGACGATGACTCTGGCTTTCGGTCGTGCGCGCACCGATGGCGCCCCAGGCGATCAGGTCGGCGATGAACTGCGGGCTGAGCAGATCGAGGAACTCCGTTCCGGTGGGCAGGCCCAGCGTGGTCAGTTCCAGGAGCAGGCGCCGCGCACGCTCCAGGCCCTCGTTCATCGCGAAGCTTCCGTCGAGGTGAGGGTCGTTGATGTAGCCCTTCCATCCGACCGTCGTGCGCGGCTTCTCGAAGTAGGTTCGCATGACGATGAGCAGGTCGTCGCACAACCCGTTTGCCACGGCCTTGAGCCGGCCCGCGTATTCGAGCGCCTGGTCGTGGTCATGGATCGAGCACGGGCCCACGACGACGACCAGGCGGTCGTCGCCCCCGTGCAGCACGCGGGACACCGAGCTGCGGCTGGCTTCCACCAGCGCCAGCGTCGCGTCGTCCACCGGCACGCGCTCCTGCAGCAGGGCCGGCGTGATGAGCGGGCGCACGGCGCCGATGCGCACGTCGTCGATGCGCGTGGTGTCCAGCGTGCTGTCGCGGGTGCCGACCTCACGGTCGTGCAGGGGATCGTCGAGACGGGTCATGGTGCGGAAACCTGAGGCCAAAACGTGACGCGGAAACGTGACGCGGAAACGGCGATTGTCGCGGCAGACCGCATCGCGCGCGCCGGACCGCTCTACCGTGAAGCCCAGCCGCCGCTGATCGGGAACACCTGCCCGACGAAGCAGGCCGCCGCGTCGCTGCACAAGTAGGCCGCGAACAGCGCGTCCTCGCGCGCGGACACGAGCCGACCGAGCGGCACCTCGCGCTTGAGCCGCTCCTGGAATGCCGGATTCGCCTGCACCGACGGCGGGAAGTAGGTCGGGTTCTCGACGAAGTTCTGCGCGATCGCGTTCACCTGCACATTGCGCGCCGCGAGTTCGACGCCCACCGCCTGCACCCAGGCCAGTTGCGCGCCGCGCGCCGCGCTGTAGGTCGATGCGCGCTTCATGCCGCGAAGTGCCGACGCGCTGCCGATCACCAGCACCCGGCCCGCGCCGCGCTCATGCATCTGCGGCAGCACCGCACGCAGGAGCCGCGGCAAAGGGTCGACCATATGGGCGAACACACGCTGCCACTCCCCATCGCCCACCTCGCCCACCGGCGTGGCAGGCGCGGGAATGGCCAGGTGCGCCACCAGCACGTCGACTCGGCCGGCGGCATCCACGGCGCGCTGCGCGGCCGCCGGGTCGTCCAGCGGGCCGGTGTCGACCACGACCTCGGCACCGCATTCGGCAAGAACTTCGCACAGGGCAGGCCCCATGAAGACGTCGGCCTGCGTGACGAGCACGCGCTTGTCTTGGAGATTGCAGATGTTCATGTCGTGCGCAGATGACGATAGACGGTGGTGCGCGACACGCCGAGGCTGCGGGCGGTGCGGCTGACGCTGCGCCCCGAGCGCTCGAATTCGCGCCGCACCATGTCGGCCGCGACCTGCTGCAGCGCCGAGCCGGCGGGCGCCGACGCGGCAGGCAGTTGTGCGCCGACGCCCGCCGCGTCGATGTGGCGGTCCCTGCCGGCCTCCAGCAGCGCCCGCGTGAGCACCGAGCGCAGCTCGCGGAAATTGCCCGGCCAGGGGTGGGCGCGCAGGCGCTCGACGGCCTCGTCGGAGAGGGACGCGCCGGTGTCGATGTCCGACAGCAGCGCCCGCACGGCAAACGCGAAGTCGCGCCGCTGGCGCAGCGGCGGCAGACTCACGCACACGGTGTTGAGCCGGTAGAGCAGGTCGGCGCGAAAGCGCTTGGCGGCGACCTCCGCCTCCAGGTCGGCATTGGTGGCCGCCAGCAGTTGCACGTCGACGCGGCGCGCGGCCGCGCCGCCGACCGGGCGCACCATGCGATCGTCCAGGAAGCGCAGCAGCGCCGCCTGAAGGCCCAGCGGCAACTCGCCGATCTCGTCGAGCAGCAGCGTGCCGCCGTCGGCGCTGACGATCAGACCCGCATGGCCTTCGCGGCGCGCGCCGGTGAAGGCGCCGCTCGCATAGCCGAATAGCTCCGACTCGAACAGTTCGTCGGGCAGCGCGCCGCAGTTGACGGCCACGAATGCGCCGCCACGTCCGCTCACTTCGTGCGCATGGCGGGCCAGGACCTCCTTGCCGCTGCCGGTCTCGCCGGAGATGAGAATCGGCGCCTTGATCCGTACGGCCAGCGCCACGAGGCGACGCGCCTCGCTGACCGCGGGGTCTTCCTCGTTCATGGTGGCCAGGGCCGTGGGCGCCTCCTGGTTCACGGCCACCGTTGGCCGGGCGATCGGCAAGGCGCCAGGCTCGGGCCGCAAGGGCCGCGAGCGGCAACTCGCGACCAGCGCGCTGCCCATGACGTCGCGCAGCTGCACCTCGTCGCGCCTTTGCAACCGCGCAACGACCCGTTCGAACGGCTCGCCGAACAGATCCTCGAAGCGGCAGTTCGGAACGGCATCGAGGCCGGCCAGCAGGCTGCGCCCCCGCGCATTGAGTGCCGCGAGCCGCCCGTCTTCGTCGAAGGCCAGCAGCCCGGCGCTCAAGGTGCCGAGGAACTCCGAGCGCGGGTGGATCGCCATCACGAAGCGCGATCGCATCTGGTGCAGCAACAGACCGTTCTCCATCTGCATGGCCGCCATCTGGACCAGCGCCTGCGTGTGTCGCTGGCGCGATTCGAAGTACGACGATGCGTCGAGCACGCCGACGACATCGCCCGCGGCGTCGCGGATCGGCGTGGCCGTGCAGGAGATGTCACCCAGCGAGAGAAAGAAATGCTCCATGCCGCTGACGGCAGACGAGGCACCGGTGGCCAGCGCAGTGCCCAGGCCGTTGGTGCCGCAGAGCTCCTCGTTCCAGCAGCTTCCCTCGACGATGCTCGCGCCCGACCCGCTCATCGAGAAGCGGTTGTCGGCGTAGAGGTCGAGGATGACGCCGTCCCGATCGGCAAAGGCGAGCAGGAAATTGGAGCCTGCGATCTGGTGAGCCAGCGTCTCCAGCTCGGCCTGCGCGAGCCGGCGCACGATCTGTGCGCGCTCGCGGCGGCGCGCAAGGTCCGAGCCCTCCACCACCTGAACGGTGATCGGCGCCGTGGCGTCGAGCCCGGCGTTCATGCAGCGCACCCAGCTGTCGAGGATAGCGGGGGTCGGCGCACTATCAGGCGGAAAGGCGTTGCCGCGCGACTGCATGGCCAGTGCGTGGGCCATGGACCGGTGGTCGGATCCCTCCATGTGCGTCTCCTCGAGTCCGCGCTCGCGGCGCGGTGAGCGGCCACATTAGCAGCCTCGACGGCGGGCATCAACTGCACATTTTCTGCACAGGCGTTGCACCGCCTGTCACGCCTGCGTGCACGCAGGCGTTCTCCCAAGCGTCGGCGCGCGGGCGCGGCCAGCACCGCCATGCGGGTCATCCCTCGGTGGTACGGGCATTGCAGAAAGGGATGGCGGTGCCTGCGAGCGGCGCCGCCCATTCCACAAGATCACGAGGAGATACGCATGCCTACCGTTCGACTGCCCGCACTGCGCACGATCGCTGCCGCCACGATGCTCTGCGGCGTGGCGCTTGGCCCCGCCTCGGCGCAGAACATCGAGAAGCTCAAGCAGTTCAAGGTGTCCGGCACGGACCCGAACATCCCGATGGTCGAGCAGACCGGCAAGAATGCCGATCAGCTTCGCGAGAACCTCAAGCGCATCAAGCTGCCTCCGGGCTTCAAGATCGATCTGTACGCGGTCGTTCCGGACGCGCGCTCGATGGCCGTGGCGCCATCGACCAACATGCTGTTCGTGGGCACGCGCAAGACCCGCGTCTGGGCGGTCACGAATCGAAACAGCGGCGACGCGGCCACCGAGGTGAAGGAATTCGCACCATCGCTCAAGTTCCACAATCCGAATGCCGTGTGCTGGACGCCCGACGGTTTCCTGATCGTCGTCGAGAGCAACCGCGTCCTCACCTTCCCCGCGGCCGAGTTCTTCTATGAAGGGCCCGACGTCGCGGTCGGCGAGGTCGTGCCGCAGGGCCAGCTCATCCCGCCCGAAGAGGAGTCGTTCAATCACAGCGGCCGCGTGTGCCGCATCGGTCGCGGACAAGAAGCTCTACATCACCCTGGGCGAGCCCTTCAACGTGCCGCCGCGCGACAAGCTCGCCCTGTACAAGCAGTGGGGCATCGGCGGCATCGTGCGCATGAACCTGGACGGCACGGGGCGCGAGGTCTACGCCACGGGCATCCGCAACTCGGTCGGCATGGACTTCAACCCCCACGACAAGACGCTCTGGTTCACCGACAACCAGACCGACGGCATGGGCGACGACATCCCCATGGGCGAGATCAATCGCTCGACCGGCCCCGGGCAATTCTTCGGGTATCCATACATCGTGGCCAAGACGCGCGTGACGGAGAACGGCTACGACAAGGACAAGATCCCGGCAGGCGCGGTCGATCCGCAGGTGATGACGATCGCGCATGCCGCCGACCTCGGGATGGCCTTCTACACGGGCAAGCAGTTTCCCGAGAAATACCGCAAGGGCTTTTTCTCCGCCGAGCACGGCTCGTGGAACCGCACCAAGCCGGTCGGCGCGCGGGTGCTGTTCACCTCGTTGAAGAGCGACGGCACGGCCGACAAGACCGAGCCCTTCGCAGAGGGCTGGCTCGACGACGAGACAGGCACCTATCGCGGCCGTCCGGTCGACGTGGCGGTGATGAAGGACGGTTCGCTGCTGGTCAGCGACGACTTCGCCGGCGCTCTGTACCGCATCACCTACAGCGCCCCGTGAGGAAGCGCCGCCCGCCTGTGCGCGGGCAGGCGCTGGCCGGCACGCTGGTGGTCGTGTGCGCCGTGCTGGGCGCGGCGTCGGCGCACGCGCAGCCGGCGCTGGCCGGGCATGCCAAGGCCCAGGCATGCGCCGTCTGCCACGGGCCCCTTGGGATCAGCGTCGCGCCCGATGCACCCAATCTGGCCGGCCAGCCCGAGCAGTACCTGTCCAGGCAGCTTCGGGCGTTTCGCAGTGGCGAGCGGCGGCACGAGGTCATGAGCGTGGTCGCCAAGGGCCTCTCCGACGCCGACATCGCCGCGCTGGCGGCCTGGTTCTCGTCGATCCAGGTGGACGTGCTTCCGCCCAAGTGACACGCGCGGGCCCGGGCTGCCACCCGGCCCCGCGACCCCCGGAATTCCTCGGGTCCGTGTCCTCGGGGGCGCCAGTCCCCCGGCCGTGACGTGATGAATACGGTCAGCCTCGACGCCATCCGCTCCTGCCTGGAGGGCTTCATTCCCGCCACGGTGGCCACCTGCTCGACCGACGGCATTCCGAACGCCACCTACCGAGACCTCGGGCGCACTGTTCCAGAGCATGAAGGCCAAGCTGGCGGGGATCGCATCGCACACGGGCATGGCGGGCGTGTTCAGGTTGCAAGGTGCCGACGTGTATCGCGTAGTCTCGGCGGCCCACGCGCACGAGGGCATGCGCCATGAAGGCGCGCAGCCCCTTGTGGATGAAGGCGTAGATGTGGTGTCGGCGGGTGGTTATGGCGGTCTGCGGTGGATCGGGCCTGTTCGACGACGTGTCGGATCCAGTGCCGAGAAGATACGAATCTGCAGGCCGCCTCGTTCGTAAATTTGGCTCACCGAACCCTAAGAATTCGCTTAAGGCCGCCTCGGCAGGCGGCGCGTCTCGCCGACGGCCAGCACGAAGAACTCGTCGTCGTCCAGGCCCTGGGCGCGACGTTCGGCGGGCAGCAGCCGCGGGGGCTCGTCGAGCGGCTCGTCGGTGAGCTCGAAGGTGCCCCAATGGACGCCCATCGACCGCTTGGCGCCCAGGTCGCGGTGGATGCGGACCGCCTCGGCGACGTTCACATGCTGCGGCGCCATGAACCAGCGTGGCTCGTAGCTGCCGATGGGCAGCAGTGCGACGTCGAACCCACCGCCGAGTGCGGGCGTCTGGCGCGGCGCGAAGTGCGCGCGCATGTCCGCGAAGTCGCGCGAATACGCGGTGTCGCCGGCGAAGAAGAGATGGCAGTCGTCGGCAAGGACGGCGAATCCGCCCCACAGCGTGCGCATCCGGTCGGTCAGCCCGCGGCCGGACCAATGCTGCGCCGGGACCAAGGTGACTTCGGCTCCGCCGTGCCCGGTGCGCAAATGGTGAGACTGCCACCAATCCAGCTCGACCGCGCGGCGGATCCCGCGCGCCGCGAGCCAGGGCTTCAGGCCCAGCGGCACGATGAACAGGGGCGGGCCGCCTGCCTGGCGGTTCAAGGCCTGTACAGACAGGGTGTCGAGGTGGTCGTAGTGGTTGTGCGACGCGAGCACGAGGTCGACATGCGGCAGCTCTTCGAGCGCGACGCCGGGCGGCAGGTGACGCCGCGGACCCGCGAAGCTGAGCGGCGATGCACGATCGGAAAAGATCGGGTCGGTCAGCAAGTTGAGGCCACCCACCTGCGCCAGCGCCGTGGCATGGCCGATCCAGGTGACCGCCGGCGTCATGGCCGCACCGGCTGCCGCGTTCGCATGCAGGAATGCGAGGTCGGCCGATACCGCGGGAATGGGCGTGCGCGGCGGCGGCGGCAGGCCCGCGCGGTGCGCGCCCCAGCGCCAGCGCAGCACGGCCGCGAGGCTTTTCGGCTCGAAGTCGTGATAGTTGTTCTGGAAGCCGCCGGCGCGATGATGGCGCCGGCCGGTCGCGCTCTGATCGGACATGGAATCTGCGTGCACAAGGCGCTCGTCGATGCGCGAGCGTACCGTGCATGGCCTGCGCGCGGGAGCGGCGTGGGGACTTGTCCAAGCTCGCCCGGCCCGCACCATGCGCCGCGCTGCGACGCGGGATGGCCGCCGGAGGCAGGTCCATCGGTGGCCCGCAGTCGATGCGGTCGACACCGGCATCGACGGGATCGGCAGCAGGGTCAGCAAAGGTCGATGCCTTCGGCCACGGCCCACGCCGGCGCCGTGCCACGACATATCATGGCCGGCAACGACTCCATCAGGCGGCTGCCCCATGGCAGGAATGACATCGGTTCCGGCACGATCATCGCGCGCGATGACACCGGACACGCTCGTGCACGATCGCGGCCGATCGGGTTGCCGGCCAACGGGTCGCCGTGGCTGAAGCTCGCTGGCGAACGGTCACGGTGCTGGGGACGGCGCAGACCCTCGCGTGGGCGTCGTCGTACTACTTGCCCGCCATCCTTGCAGTGCCGATGGCGCGCGACCTGGGCGTGTCGCCGCCCGAGGTGTTCGGCGCGTTTTCGGTGGCGCTGCTCTTCTCCGCGATCCTGGGTCCGTACGCCGGCCGTGCCATCGACCGCTGGGGCGGCCGGCCGGTGCTCATCGGCACCAACCTGGTCTTCGCGGCGGGTCTGGCGGGCCTGGCCGGTGCGCACGGCTCGGTGGGCTTGTTCGCGGCGTGGATCGTGATCGGCGTGGGCATGGGCAGCGGCTTGTACGAGGCGGCGTTCGCCGCGCTCGTGCGCCTGTACGGGCACGACTCGCGCAGCTCGATCACGGGGGTGACGCTGTTCGCCGGCTTCGCGAGCACCGTGGGTTGGCCCTTGTCCACGCTCCTCGAGAGCCATCTCGGCTGGCGCGAGACATGCCTTTGCTGGGCCGGTCTGCATCTGCTGGCGGGCATTCCGCTGAACGCCATGCTGCCTCGCGCCCCTCGGGCGATGCCGCATGTGTTCGCGGCCGCCGATGGCAATGCGGATGAACCGGCGCATTCCGAACCCCGTCATGCGCAACGCGTGGCCGCGATGCTCGCGTTCGTGTTCGCGGTGACCTGGTTCATCAGCACGGCGATGGCCGCCCACCTGCCGCGCCTGCTGCAGGCCAGCGGCGCCAGCCTCGGGGCCGCCGTGGCTGCGGGCACGCTGGTCGGGCCGGCCCAGGTCGGCGCGCGCGTTCTCGAATACAGCGCGCTGCGGCGCCTGCATCCATTGCTGTCGGCACGGCTGGCCGCGTTGATGCATCCCGTGGGCGCCGCCGTGCTGGCACTCGTCGGTTCGCCGGCTGCGGCTGTCTTCGCCGTCCTGCATGGCGCGGGAAACGGTGTGCTGACGATCGCCAAGGGGACCTTGCCGCTGGTCTACTTCGGCACGGCCGGCTACGGCGAACGCCAAGGTGTGCTGATGGTGCCGGCGCGCATCGCGCAGGCCCTGGCGCCCTGGGCGTTCGGTCTGTGCCTGGACCGCTTCGGCGCGGCGGCCCTGTGGCTGTCGGGGCTGTTTGGCTTCGCATCGTTCGTCACGCTCCTGTTCATGGCATCCGAGGGCGCTGGTGCCGGCGACGATGCCCGCGCCCGCCCCGCCGGGCCGCGCACGTCGTGACGCGGTGACGCCGGGCGGTCACGCATCCACCGCGGCCACGTTCTAAGCTTCGCCAGACCAGCACACCTCGAGGAGCCGCCGATGTCCCGTCCGCCTTTCCGAGCCGACCAGGTGGGCAGCCTGATGCGTCCGCCCGGTGTGTCCACTGCCCGAGCGGCGTACAAGCGCGGCGAGCTCGATGCCGATGCCTTGCGCGATGTCGAGGATGCGGCCATCGAGGAAGTCGTGCGCCGACAGGAATCCATCGGGCTGCGCGCCGTCACCGACGGGGAGTTCCGTCGCGACTGGTGGCACCTGGACTTCCTCTCGCAGTTCGACGGCGTCAGACTCAGCACCAACGAAGGCGAGAAGTTCAAGGTGGCCGGACAGTCGGAACAGCCGCCCATCGCCACGGTGGCGTCGCGCGTGGCCTGCAGCCGGCCGATCATGGTCGAGCACTTCGCTTACCTGCGCCGCGTCGCCAGAGCCGTGCCGAAGATGACGATCCCTTCGCCCAGCATGCTGCACCTGCGCGGCGGCCGAGCGGCCATCTCGCGCGAGGCCTATCCCTCGCTCGATGAGTTCTGGGACGACGTCGCCGCGGCGTACCGCAGGGCGATCGCCCATCTGGCCGATGCGGGCTGCCGCTACCTGCAGCTCGACGACATCACCTTCGCCTACCTGTGCGATCCGAAGATCCAGGACAACTGCCGCCGCAACGGCGACGATCCCGCCGCCCTGCCGCGCCGCTACGCCGAGGTGATCAACGCCGCCCTGCGCGACCGCCCCGCAGACATGACCGTGACCATCCACACTTGCCGGGGCAACTTCAAGAGCGCCTGGGTCGCCGAAGGCGGCTACGACCCGGTAGTCGAGGCCATGTTTTCCACCGACGTCGACGGCTGGTTCATGGAATTCGACAGCGCGCGGGCAGGCGGCTTCGAGCCGTTGCGCAGGCTGCCGCCCGGCAAGAAAGTGGTTCTCGGTTTGGTGACCACCAAGGTGGGCGAGCTCGAAGCCGCCGATGCGCTGAAGCGACGCATCGACGAGGCGGCGCGCATCGTGCCGCTCGAACAGCTGTGCCTGAGTCCGCAATGCGGCTTCAGCAGCACGTACCACGGAAACGCGCTGTCGATCGACGACCAGTGGCGCAAGCTCGAACGCGTGGTCGAGGTCGCGCGCGACGTGTGGGGCGAGGTCGACGCCGCCTGAATCGGTCGCCTGCGGCGGCGCTTGGCGTGGCGAGGCCCTTTGCCAGGGCCCCCGTCGCCGGCAAGCCCGGCGGCCCGGTGCGCATGAAGGCTCGCCGTCACCCGCTGCGCGTCATGGCCTCGCGATCGGACTACCCTGCGCAGACATGAAACGCTCCGCTTTCCTGCGCGCCGTGCCTGCGCTGGCGCTGTCCGCCGCATGGGCGCAAACGGAGCGTTCGCAGTCTCCCCCAGTTCCAAGGAGGTCGCCGATGCATGCCAGACCGATTCCCGCCTCGGGCGAAGCCTTGCCGGTGATCGGCTGCGGGACCTACATCGGCTTCGACCAGATGCCCGGCAGCGCCGCCTACGGCGAACTTCCCGGCGTGCTGGAGGCCTTGTTCGAGGCCGGAGGCAAGGTGATCGACAGTTCGCCCATGTACGGCAGGGCCGAGCAGACCACGGGCGAACTGCTCGACGCACCCGACCAGCGGCCGCGCGCGTTCGTGGCCACGAAGGTCTGGACGCAAGGCCGCACCGAAGGCATCCGCCAGATGGAGCGCTCGATGCGGCGGCTGCACAGCGAGCGCATCGACCTGATGCAGATCCACAACCTCGTGGACTGGCGAACGCACCTGCCCACCCTGCGCGAGTGGAAGGAAGCCGGCCGCCTTCGCTATGTCGGCATCTCGCACTACACCGCTTCGGCCTACGAGGAAGTCGCGGCGGTCCTGCGTACGCAACCGCTGGACTTCCTGCAGATCAACTATGCACTGGACGATCGGCAGGCCGAGCAGCGGCTTCTGCCGCTGGCCGCCGAGCGAGGCGTGGCCGTGCTTGTGAACAAGCCTTTCGGCGGCGGCGAACTGTTGCGGCGCTGGCTCGGCCAGCCGCTGCCGCCATGGTCGGTGGAGATCGATGCCGCAAGCTGGTCGCAGCTCCTGTTGAAGTTCGTCCTCAGCCACCCCGCCGTGACCTGCGCCATACCGGGCACGGGCCGCAGCTCGCACATGGCAGACAACGCACAGGCGGGATGCGGGCGCATTCCGGAGCCCTCGTTCTGGCGCGACAAGGCGGGCAAGCTCACTGGCTGAGAACCGCCAGGCCGCATTTGCCGCATTCCCCATTTGCCGCGCTTGCCGCATTTGCCACGCTTGCCGCACATGCCGCGCTTTCCGCCGTTGCCGAACCGGCACCGCGCTACTTCACGTAGATCACTCTCATGCCGAGCAACTTGCCGTCCGGCCGGTCGAGGACCTTGATCGTCGCCTGGCTCGGGTCGAAGCCCTGCGGCAGAGCGACATCGCCGTGCAGCGTTTCGTGGCCGGCCACGCTGAACGGCAGCGGCGCAAGAGGCACGGCCGTCTGCGTGCCCTGCCCGTTCTTGCCCGCCACCACGAACTGCACGACGCCGTCCATCGCCTTGCTTCCGGCGCGATCGCGCGACAGGACGACGTCATAGAGCAGCCGTCCGGCATCCACGCTGAAGCGCGCGGCGCGCACCTGCACGACGCCTCCGCGCGGGTCGGGCGGCAACGTGGAGACGAGAGCGGACATGTCGCCGCGCAGGTCCTCGGTGGTGTGCTTGGCCGCGGCCAGTTGGGCGCCGAGTTCCTGTCGAGCCTGCAGCGCGGCCTTCAGTTTCGCGTCGGTGTCCGCGAGTTCCGTCTTGAGGCGCGTGCGTTCACCGTCGGCCTGGGCGTAGGCGGCCCGAAGACGCGCCGAGTCGTCGGCCGAAAGGCGCGGCGGCAAATAGCGCTCTTGCACGAACAGCACGCCACCCGCGCCGAGCAGGATGCCCAGCACGAGCAGGATGAGCCAGCGCGGAACGCGTCGCGAGCGGCGCCGGCCGTAGGGATCGAAGACAACAGGTTTATGACGGCCGAACATGCACGGGTCGATTGCAGACAAACCGACAGGTTACTTCCACCTGAGCAAGTCCCTGCAACACGATGTCGCAAAAAGTTGTGCATGGATGCGACCTGTTTGCATTCCGTCGCGTTTGACGGCAGTGCTCAGGCGCTCGCCTTGGCCTGCAGATGCTCCATCAGAAGCCGGCTGGTGGCCGAAATGCTGCCTTCCTCACGCGAGCAAACGACAAAGCGACGCTCGGCCCAGCGTTCGTGCAGCGGCAGCAGCACGAGGCCGTTTTCCGCCATTCGCGGCGCGATCGCCTCGAGCGGCATGATCGCCAGCCCCAGGCCGGCGGCCACGATCCGGCAGGCCGCGTCCAGGCTCGAGACATGGATTCGGTTGACGAGGCTGCGCCCGAGGAGCGCGGCCTGGCGGCGCAGCATCTGCTCCATCGTTCCGCCGCGCGCGACACCGATGGCCGCATGCTCGAGCGTGTCGCGAAAACGCACCCGCCGGCGTCGCGCGAGAGCGTGTGCGGCATGGACGGCCACGCACAGGTGATCGCTGCGGTAGCCGACGGTGCGCAAGCCGGTGGTGTCGCTGAAGTCCCACAGCACACCCAGATCCGCGGCACCCTCGCGCACGCGCCGCACGATCTGGCTGCTGACGTCCTCGTCCAGGCTCACGCGCACGGCCTCGTAGCGCTTGAGGAAGGAACCGATGTCGTCGGGCAACCGCTCGGCCAGCACCGACACGCTCGCCAGCACGCGCACGCTGCCGTGCACGCCCGTGGTGAACTCGCTGAGTTCGGCATGCATGCGGTCCATGGCGCCCAGGAGATCGCGCGACTGGCGCAGCAGCGCCTCGCCCGCAGTCGTCAACCCGATGCCGCGGCGCCCGCGCACCAGCAAGGGCGTGCCGATCTCTTCTTCGAGCGCCCCGATGCGCTTGCTGACCGCCGACGGGACGATCGCCTCGCGCTGGGCGGCGCGCGCAATGTTGCGTTCCTCGCAGACGGCGACGAACAGGCGCAGCGTGACCGGATCGAAGTGACGGGCCATGGGCGGCGATTGTGGCATTCCGACGCGGAACGGCGGCGGTTCCAAAAAAGCGCTGTTCTCTCGCTGCGAGATGCCTAAAGTCGCGGTGATGAGCCACACCCGCACTCCAGTCATCCTGCGCGAGGTCGGTCTTCGCGACGGCCTGCAGATCCTCTCGCGCGTCGTGCCCACGGCCCACAAGCTCGAATGGATTCGCGGCGCATACGATGCCGGGCAGCGCGAGATCGAGGTCGGATCGTTCGTGCCACCGCGACTCTTGCCGCAGCTGGCCGACACGGTCGAGCTGGTCGCCTACGCGAAAACCCTGCCTGGGCTGTTCACCTCGGTGCTGGTGCCCAACCTGAAGGGCGCCGAGCGGGCAATCGACGCCGAGGCCGACCTGATGCTGCTGCCCTTGTCGGCCAGCCACGCGCACAGCCTGGCCAACCTGCGCAAGACGCCCGACGAGGTGGTGGCCGAGATCGGCCGCATCCGCGCCGCGCGCGATGCCGCCGGTTCGCGCTGCCTGATCGAGGTGGGGATGAGCACCGCCTTCGGCTGCACCATCCAGGGCCGGGTCGAACCTGACGAAGTGATGCGCCTGCTGAGGGCAGTCCTCGATGCGGGCGTCGATCGTGTGGGGCTGGCCGACACCGTCGGCTATGCCGACCCGCGCATGGTCACCGAGTTGTTCGAGCGCGCACGCGAAGTGGCAGGCGAGCGGCTGGCCTGCGGCCATTTCCACGACACGCGCGGCCTTGGCATCGCCAACGTGATGGCCGCCTGGCAGACCGGCGTCCACCGCTTCGACTCCTGCCTGGCCGGCATCGGCGGTTGCCCGCATGCGCCTGGCGCGAGCGGCAATGTCAGCACCGAGGACCTGGCCTACCTGTTCGCCAGCATGGGCGTGCCCACCGGCCTGGACATCGATCGCCTGCTGGCCTTGCGTGCCCGGGTGGCGCAGTGGCTGGACGGCGAGACACTGCATGGCACGCTGTGGCGCGCCGGGCTGCCCAAGACCATGCTCGACGAAGCGGCGGTTGCGCAATGAATCCGCCGACCGACATGGACCCCGCCGCGCGGCATGCCGCGCCCCAGCCGCTGGCCGGCCTTCGCGTGGTCGAACTCACCCACATGGTCATGGGGCCGACCTGCGGCATGGTCCTCGCCGACCTCGGGGCCGAAGTCATCAAGATCGAGCCGATCGAGGGCGAGGGCACGCGGCGGCTGCTCGGTGCCGGTGCCGGTTTCTTCCCGATGTTCAACCGCAACAAGAAGAGCATCGGCATCGACCTGCGCCAGCCCGATGGCGCCGAGGCCGCGCGGCGCCTCGCGCTGAGCGCCGACGTGGTGGCGGAGAACTTCAAGCCCGGCGCGCTCGTGAAGTTCGGCCTCGACTACGCATCGCTGTCCGCCTCCAGCGAGCGACTCATCTACGTCAGCCACAAGGGTTTTCTCCCGGGTCCGTACGACCACCGCACGGCGCTCGACGAGGTGGTGCAGATGATGGGCGGCCTCGCCTACATGACCGGCCGTCCCGGCGACCCCTTGCGCGCCGGCACGAGCGTGAACGACATCATGGGTGGGCTGTTCGGTGCCATCGGTGCGATGGGCGCGCTGATCCAGCGCGGCATCACCGGGCGCGGCATGGAGGTGCAGTCGGCCCTGTACGAGAACAACGTGTTCCTGATGGGCCAGCACATGCTGCAGTACGCCATGACGGGCCGCCACCCCGCCCCGATGCCTGCACGCGACAATCCGTGGGCGATCTACGACGTGTTCACGGTCAAGGACGGCGAGCAGATCTTCCTGGCCGCGGTGAGCGACGCGCAGTTCGCGACCTTCTGCGACGCGCTGGGATTCGCCGACCTGAAGGCCGATCCGGCGCTGGCCACCAACAACGACCGCGTGCGCGTGCGCCCCCAGTTGCTGGCCACGCTGCGCGAACGGCTCGCCTCTCGCTCGTCGGCGGAACTGGCCGGCCTCTTCGAGCGCGCGGGCCTGCCCTTCGCGCCCATCCGGCGGCCAGAGGACCTCTTCGACGACCCGCACCTGCAGGCCACCGGGGGTCTGGCCGACGTGGTGCTGCCCGACGGCGACAAGGCCGGCCAGACGGTGAAGACGACGCTGTTCCCGATCACGATGGACGGCGAGCGGCTGGGCGTGCGGCTGCAGCCGCCGCGCTTTGGTGAACACACTGACGACTTGCTGGCCAGCGTGGGATACGCTCGCCAGGAGATCGCGGGCCTGCGCGAACGCCGCGCGGTGGCCTGATCTGCACCCTTCCCCTCTCACACACAAAGCAAGGAGACCCATCCCATGGCCGATCGCCGCCGCTTCACCCTGCATGCCCTTCGACTCGCCGCTGCCGTCGCTGCCGCCGGCCTCTCGGGCCACGTGCTGGCCGCCGAGTACACGATGCGCATCAGCCACCAGTTCCCGCCGGCGCACCACACCGCCAAGAACCTGGAGCAGTTCAAGAAGGAAGTCGAGGAGGCGACCAAGGGACGCGTCGACGTGCAGTTGTTCGGCGCCGCGCAATTGTTCAAGCCCAACCAGAACCACCCGGCCGTGGCCAGCGGCAAGATCGAGGCGGCGACCATCCTGAACTTCCAGTGGGGCGGCACGATCCCCGAGATGAGCGTGTCGATCATTCCGTACCTGATGACGTCGGTGCACAAGCAGAAGGCCTTCATCGGCTCCGAGGCCGCGAAGATGCTCGAAGCGAAGATGGAGGCACGCGGCGTGAAGAACATCGCCTGGATCGTCGACACCAACGACGGCATCTTCACCTCGCAGAAGAAGCCGCTGATGGCGCCGCCGGACTTCCAGGGCCTGAAGATCCGCGGCCTGAACAAGCTGTTCGATGCCGGCCTCATCGCCATGGGCGCGCAGCCCTCGGCCATGCCGGGCTCCGAGGTGTACCAGGCACTGCAGACCGGCGTGCTCGACGCCGGCTTCACCGGCGTGCAGGCCGCCAACAGCCGCAAGTTCTACGAGGTCCAGAAGTACGGCGTCGCGTCGAACATCATCCTGGCCTTCGACAATCTCGTCGTGAATCCGAAGTGGTGGGACGGCCTGCCGGCCGACGTGCGCCAGGCCATCCAGACCGCCGCAGACCACGCGGTGGAGCGCTCCATCACCAAGATCGACGGCGTGCCGCCCGAGGACGTCAAGGTCCTCAACGACAAGGGCATGACCGCGGTCGCGCTGACCAAGGCCCAGGAAAAGGTCATGGCCGACGCGATGCAGCCCGCGGTGAAGAAGGAGTTCCTCGCCGAAAGCGGCGCCGACGGCGAGAAGCTGCTGAAGATGATCGACGGGCTCTGACGCAGTGAGCGACGCTCGTCCGGAAGCCGCTGCGGTCGCTTCCGAAGGCCCCGCGCTGCGTGCCTTCAGCCGGGGTGTCGCCTGGCTGGCCGGCCTGGCGGTGGCGGTGGCCGCGTCGTGCCTGCTGGTCTCGCTGGTGCTGATCGGCTGGGCCGTGGTGATGCGCTATGCGTTCAGCGCCGCTCCGGTATGGGTCGACGACATCGTCGGCTTCTCGCTGGTCGCCATCGTGATGCTGGCCGCCGCCGACACGCTGCGGCGCGGCCAGCACATCGGCGTGGACTTGCTCGTCGGTCAGCTCTCGGCATCGGGCAGGCGCTGGGCGCAGGCATGGTCGGCCATGGCCACCGCCGCGATCGCGCTGGTGCTCATCGTCAACGGCTGGCACAGCGCAATGTTCTCCAGGATGATCGGCATGGTCACCGAAGGGCAGCTCGAATGGCCGGTGTGGATGCTGATGCTGCTGCTGCCGGTGGGCGGCGCCTTGCTGCTGCTGTCTGCCGTGGAGCTGTTCTGGCGCGCGATCGCCGGCGTCCCGCTTCCCGAACCTGCGGGGCACCTGGAAGACGTCGAGTGACCACCATCGCGCTCATCCTCCTCGGGCTGCTGGTGCTGCTGTTCACCGGGCTGCCGATCTTCGCCGGCCTCGCACTGTTCGGCGGCGCATTGCTATACGCGACGCAGGGCGAACTCGGCTCGGTCGCCGAGGTGATCTTCGGCGAGATCAACCGCTACCTGCTGGTGGCGATTCCGCTGTTCGCGTTCATGGCGCACGTGATGATCCGCGGGCGCATCGTCGACGACCTGTACAGCACCGCGTACACCCTGACCCGCCACCTGCCGGGCGGGCTGGGCATTGCCACCATCGCGGCGTGCACGATCTTCGCGGCGATCTCCGGCTCCAGCGTGGCCACGGCGCTGACCATCGGCGCCGTCGCGATTCCGCAGATGGTGCGCTTCGGCTACGAGCCGCGAGCCGCCTACGGGCTGGTCGCCGCCGGCGGCACGCTGGGCATCCTCATTCCACCCTCGGGTCCGATGGTCCTGTACGGCGTGACCACCGACACCTCGATCGGCGGGCTGTTCATGGCCGGCATCGTGCCCGGCTTGCTGATGGCGGGCGTGTTCGTGGTGTGGAGCATGGGCACCACCGCCATCGCGCATCGCCACATCCAGCGCGAACCGCGGGCAACGGCGCGCGAGGCGCTGACCGCGATCCGCAAGGCGCTGTGGGCGCTGTCGCTGCCGGTGTTCGTGCTCGGCGGCATGTATGCCGGGTTGTTCACGGCCACCGAGGCGGCAGCCGCGGGCGCCTGGCTGGCCCTGTTCGTCGCCGGCGTCATCTATCGCAGCATCGGATTTCGCGACGTCTGGCGCTGCGCCGTCGACGCCTGCCGTGTGTCGGCCACGCTGTTCATGATCCTGGCGGGCGCCGCGGTGTTCGGCCATGTGCTGACCAAGCTGCGCATCCCGCAGCAGGTGGTCGAGGCGGTCATCGGCGCGCACGTGGGCGTGGGCGGTTTTCTCGTCATCATGATGGCGCTCATCTTCGTGCTCGGCATGTTCCTCGAGTCGATCTCGATCATCCTCATCACCACGCCGGTGATCATGCCCGCGATGATCCAGCTGCACATCAATCCGATCTGGTATGGCGTGCTGCTCGTGATCAACCTGGAACTGGCCCAGATCACGCCGCCGGTGGGCATGAACCTGTTCACGATCAAGGCCATCACGCGCTCGCCGATGGGGCCCATCGTGCGCGGCTCGGCCCCTTACGTGTTGCTCATGATCTTCGTGATGGCACTCGTCATGCTGTGGCCGCAGATCGCGCTGTGGCTGCCGAGCACGATGCTGTCGCGTTGAGCGTTGCCGCTCCCCATGTCGCTCCTGCCGAATCCTCCGCGTTTGCTGTTCCTGTGCAGCGACCCGGCGAAGGTGCGCGCACAGCTCGCGGGCGAGCATCTCGATCCGGGCGCGGCCGGCCCGTTGCGCGACGACATCTCCACCGACGAGATCTCGCCGCTGCCGGCCATGGTGCACTTCGACGAGACGCTGGGTCGCCATCCCTACACCGGCTTCAAGGCGGGCGACGAATGGCCCATCGGGCGAGACGCGATCCGGGATGCGCGGATCGACGTGGTCGTCGCCGGCAAGCGCTACGGCAAGGGTTCGTCGCGCGAGCACAGCGTCGTGGCCGAACGCGCGGCGGGGGTGAAGCTGGTGATCGCGGAGAGCTTCGAACGCATCTACCGGCAGAACGCGGACAACCTGGGGCTGCTCACATCGACCGACATGACGCTGCCGGAACGCCTGCTGCGCGGCGAAGCGATTTCGCTCGACGAACTGCTCGCCGGGCGTGATGCATTGGCAGCGACCATCGTGAGGCACGGCGGACTGCTCGCGTACGGGCAGGCGCGCATGCGGCTCGCGGACCTGGGCGCGGGACACACCGCTGGGGCGCGGCCTGGCCCGCGCACCCTGTTCCAGAAGATCGTCGATCGCCATGCAGTGGCCACCGCCGACACGCCCGAGGCGCTCGTGCTGGGCGAAGGCGGCTTCGTGCGCGCCGACCTGCGCTTCATTCACGAGTACTACACCGGTATGGCCGCGCATCTGCTGCACGCGCGCTTCGGCGATGCGCTGGCGTTGCACGACCCGGCCACCATCGTCACCTTCGAGGACCACCTGTCCTATGTGCACCGAAGCCCGGCGCATGTGCAGCAGGGACTCGTCCACAACGTGCTCGCGCTGTCGCGGGCGCACCGCGCCTTCGTGGCCAGGCACGGACTGGTCGACCACGGCTATCTCCGCGCCGGGTTGGAGGCGGGCGACCCGGGCAATGCCGGCTCGCAGGGCATCTCGCATGCGCTGGTGGCAGAGCAGTACGCGCTGCCGGGGCAGCTCGTCGTGGGCACCGATTCGCACACGCCGCACAGCGGCGCGCTGGGCTGCGTGGCCTTCGGCGTCGGCACCACCGACATGGCCAACGCCTTCGTCACGGGCGCCGTGCGCATCACCGTGCCCCCGGTGCTTCGCGTTGAATTCGACGGCACGCTGCCGCCCGGGTTGACGGCCAAGGATCTGGCGCTGCACCTGCTCGCCGACCCGGACATCCAGGGCGGCGCCGGCGTCGGGCGCGTCTTCGAATTCGCGGGGCCTGTGATTCGCGCGATGTCCACCGACGAGCGGGCCACGCTGACCAACATGACTGCCGAGCTCGGTGGCTTCACCGGTCTGGTCGAGCCCGACGACGAGACCGTGCGCTTCATCCTGTCGCGGCGAGGGCTGGAAATCCGACTGGAGGACTGGATGCGCAGCGACCCGGGCGCGCCGTACGAGCGCGTCATGCATGTCGACTGCGATGGTCTGTCGCCGATGGTCGCGCGCCCCGGCGATCCGGGCCGCGGCATGGCCCTGCAGGCGCTGGAAGCGCCCGTCCCGGTGCAGATCGCCTACGGCGGATCGTGCACTGCCGGCAAGCGCGAAGACTTCGACCACTACCACGCGGTGCTCGCGTGGGGCGCCCGGCGCGGCCTGCGTGTGGCCGAGGGCGTCACCCTTTACCTCCAGTTCGGCACCGTGGCCGTTCGCGACTACTGTATCGAGCGCGGCTACCTCGAAGCCTTCGAGGCCGTCGGCGCCGAATTGCTGCAGCCGGCCTGCGGCGCCTGCGCCAACTGCGGACCGGGCGCGTCCGTCCGTGGCGACCAGGTCACGGTGAGCGCCATCAATCGAAACTTTCCCGGGCGATCGGGACCCGGTCAGGTCTGGCTCGCAAGCCCGCCGACCGTGGCCGCCAGCGCCATCCTCGGGCGCCTTGCATCGTTCGACGACCTGAAGAGCATCGCGGGCACGCCATCCTGAAGCGCGACGCGAGGCACATCGGCCGGCTGGGGACGGCGAACCCGCCGCCACCGGTATGGGCAACCGGGCTCGGCAAGCAGAATCGGCGACCGGGATGGCAAGCGAGATGGGCGGTGGCCGGCGTGCGGGCTCTCGGCCTGGCTGCGCACACACCGCTGCCGTACCCGCACAATGCCTGCATGGATATCCTCTTGTGGACCTGCAGCATCGCCCTGATCGCGTTGGGCGTCGCCGGCACGGTCCTGCCCGCGCTGCCAGGCACGCTGCTGGTGCTGGCCGGCGCCGTGCTCGGCGCCTGGATCGATCACTTCGCTCGCGTGGGCGGCATCACGATCACCATCCTCACCGTGCTGGCGGTCATCTCCTGGGTGCTCGACTTCCTGGCCGGCGTGATGGGCGCGAAGAAATCCGGGGCCAGCCGCGAAGCACTTGCCGGGGCGGCCGTGGGCACGGTCGTCGGCCTGTTCATGGGCCTGATCGGCGTCTTCTTCATGCCGCTGGTCGGAGCCGTGGTCGGCGAATTCATCGCACGGCGCGACCAGTGGCGCGCCGTGCACGTGGGCATCTCGACCTGGATCGGCACCATCCTCGGCATGCTGGCCAAGGTCGTCATCGCCTTCATGATGATCGGCATCTTCGTCGTCGCGCTCGTCATGTGAGCCGACGCGGCCGCGCGACCGGTCAGTCCGCGGGCCAGGCAAGCGGATGGGTTCCCGGCGGGACCGACGGGCGGGTCCACCCGGCCGGCGTGTGCGAGAACTGTGCGGCGTGGCGCAGCCCGACCAAGGTGCCGTACGAACTCGCTGAGGTCTCGAGCAGATCGTCGAAGACCGGCTTGGGACCCTCGATGCCGCGCGTCACGCGCCCGAGGTCGCGCAGCCAGCGGCCCGTGCGGGCAAGCGACACCTGGACATGCCAGCTTCCGCCCTCGCTCCATTGCCGAAGCAGGGCCGCCTGGGCGCCCAGCGCCATGAGATAGCCCGTGGCATGGTCGAGGATCTGCATCGGCAACGCACGCGGCGCTCCCGACGCGAACGCATGCCCTTCTGCATCGTTGAAGCCGGTGGCCGTCTGCACCAGCGAATCGAAGCCGCGGCGCGGTGCCCATGGCCCTTCATTGCCGTAGGCCGACAACGACACGGCGACGATGCCGGGGCGCAGTTCGGCAAGGCGCTGCGGCCCGAAGCCCAGGGCCGCCAGGCCGCCCGGGCGATAGCCTTGTGCGAACACGTGGGCATCGCCGAGCACCCGTTCGAAGGCTGCGCGGTCCTTGCTGTCGCGCAGATCCGCCAGGGCCGACAGCTTGCCGCGACTGGTATCGGCGATGGCCTCGATGTTCGGCAGATGCGGCGCGTTCACCAGCATCACGTCTGCCCCGTAGGCGGCGAGTGCGCGCCCCCCGACGGGACCGGCCAGGATGCGCGTGAGGTCGAGCACGCGCACGCCATGCAGCGGCTGTTGTCCTGCTGCCAATGGCGCGACCGCCCGCGGCGGCGCCTCGCCGATCTTCTCGATGCGCAACAGCGGCTGCGCCGCGACGGCTGCAGCCTGCGGATGCGCGTCCCACTGCGCAAAGCTGCGCAACGCGGAGACCACCAAGCCGGCATCGGCGGCCACCTGCTCGAAGTCTTCGGCACGCCAGCCCCGCAGCGCGCGGGTCACGTCGTCGCGTTCGGTGTCCGGCCCCGGCGGCAATCCGAGCAGGCGCAGCGCGCCGTCGCGATGGTGCGCGAAATTGGCGTGGATGCGGACCCAGCCGGTGCTCGCACCTTCGCCGCACGGGTACAGCCCCGACAGCTTGTCCCAGATGTCGGGCATGCGGCCATCGATCGTGAAGTGCGTGAAGCACTCGAGCGCGGCGTGGCGCATGTCCACCGACACGCGCTGCGCCGGGGCGCCGCGCACGCGTCCGAGTTCCGCGGCGGCCAGCGCCGCCGCTGCAATGGTCGACTGGGCCGCCGTGCCGACTGCGAAGGACGAGGCGACCGCGGGCTCGCGCCCGGACAGCGACACTCGTTCGAGCGCGGAGGACGGCAGGTGCGCGGCCGCCCACAGGCCTTGCAGGGCATCCACAGGGGAAATCGCGTGGGTTTCGGTGGCGTTCATGGCGGCACTCTACTGCTGCCGGGGCGGTTGTGCAGCGGCATGAGTTCGTTGGCGTTCGATCGTGCGGACACCCGGCGCAGCAAGCTGTCCGGATCCTGCGGATCCTGCAGGGGTGCACGGAGCCCGGGCGCACGCACGCCCCTGAGAAAGGCGCTACCAGTTGCGCAGGCGCAAGCGCAGCTTCGCCACGATTTCCGAAGCCATGCGAGACACGCGCGACTCGCTCACGCCCAGCGTCTGGCCGATGTCGCGCAGCGTGCGCGCGTCCCGGTAGATGGCCTCCATGACGTAGCGGTCGGCTTCCTCGAGCGCGTCGAAGGCGGCGTTCAGCGCGGCATGGCGCTGGCGCTGCTGCAGCGCGTGCAGCGGATCGGCGCGCTCGTCGACCAAGTGCTCGCCGTCGCGGTGTTCGATCCACGCGGCGCTCTCGTCCTCGATGTTCTCGAGATCCACTTCACCGGCCCGCACGCCGCCCGCGCCGGCCTCGACCATGCAGCGATGGAACCTGTCCAGCGGCCAGCCGAGCTCGTTGGCGACCTCCTTCGCTCGGGGCGGTCGGCCCAGGCGGTGCTCGAGGCGCTGCACGGCGGCGCGCACTTCCCGCAGGCGCTGCCGAACGTCGCGCGGCAACGTATCCATGCCGCGAAGCGCATCGAGCATCGAGCCCTCGATGCGGCGCGCCGCATAGGTCTCGAAGCTCGACCCGCGTCCTTTCTCGAAACGCAGCAGCGCCTGGTGGAGCCCGATCAGGCCGGCCTGCTCGAGTTCGTCCATGCCGACGTGCGGCGGAAGGCGCGCGCGGATGCGCCGCGCGATCTGGCGCACCAGCGGTCGGTAGGCGGCGATGTCCTCGCTGCGCTGGCAAGGCGTGCGCGACGGCACGGGATCGTCTTCGGGTCGGGGGGTCACGGGTCGAGCATCCGCGTCGCTGCCTTCACAGTCAACCTGTCAGATGTGACACCCTGCCAACCCCGTCACGCATGGGTCGTTGATGGATGTGGCCGCCGTGCAGCCCAGCTGCGGCGCGTCGGTGAATCAGCTCGAACCCCCGGCAGCATCGAGCAGCGCACGCAGCGTGTCCAGGCTGTCGGCTTCGGCCAGCGGCTTGTCGTGCCGGATCCTCAGCATGCGCGGAAACCGGACCGCGATGCCGCTCTTGTGACGCGTGCTGCGATTGATGCCTTCGAAACCCAGTTCGAACACGAGCGTGGGCTTCACGCTGCGCACCGGTCCGAATTTCTCCAGCGTGGTCCGGCGGATGACCCGATCGACCTCACGGAACTCTTCGTCGCTGAGGCCGGAGTACGCCTTGGCGAAGGGCACCAACTGCAAGCCTTCAGGATCGGGCGGGCGGCGTTCCGCGATGGCGTCCACCACCGCCTGCGCCTGCGCGGCGTCTTGCGGCGGCCGGTTCCACACCGCGAAGGTGTAGTCCGTGTAGACGCTCGCGCGGCGGCCGTGGCCGGCCTGGGCGTAGACCAGGATCGCATCCACGCTGTAGGGCTCGATCTTCCATTTCCACCAGGTGCCTTCGGCAAGCCCCTCCTGCTTGCGCCGCCCGATGCCATACATGGCGTGGCGGTGCTTGAGCATGAAACCCTCGACGCCTCGTGCACGAGACTCTCCGCGCAGCGCAGCGTAGTCGGTCCATGAGGAGCGCAGCTCGATCGGCGATACCCGAAGGCCCGCCTGCCGGCCCAGGCGCTCGAGCGCCTCGCGCCGCCGCGCCTGGGTCCATTGCCGCGCGTCCTCGCCCTGCCATTCGAGCAGGTCGTAGGCGATGAAGCCGACCGGCGCGTCGGCAAGCACCTTGCGCGTCAGTTGCTTGCGCCCGATGCGCTGCTGCAGCAGGGCGAACGGTGCGGGGCGATCATCCTTCCAGACGACGATCTCGCCGTCGAGCACCGTGCCGTCGGGCAGCTGTCGAGCCACTTCGACGACTTCGGGGAACCGGTCGGTGACGAGTTCCTCGCCGCGTGACCAGATCCACACCTGCCCGGCCCGCTTGACCACCTGGGCGCGAATGCCGTCGTATTTCCATTCGACGATCCAGTCCGACGGCGGACCCAGGCGGTCGTCGAAGCGCTCGTGGCTTTCGCCGACCGGGTGGGCGAGGAAGAACGGGTACGGCTGGCCGCCACTGCCCTCGTGCGCCGGCTGCACGGCGAGCAGGCGGCGAAACGCCTGCGCATCCGGCCGTGCCGTCTTGTCGGTGAAGCCCATCATTCGCTCGGCCACGCGCTTGGGGTCGAGGCCGGCGTGCTCGGCCAGCGCACGTTGCATGAGGAGCTTGCTCACGCCCACGCGAAAGCCGCCGCCGATGAGCTTGGTGAGCAGGAATCTTCCGGTGGTGTCGAGTTCGTCCCACCAGCCGGCCACGTGCCGCGCCTGCTCGTCCGGGCCGAGGCCGCGCAGCGTCAGCAGGCGCGTCTGCACCCAGTCGGCCAGCCCCAGGTCGCTCTCGCGAGAGGGCGGCGGCAGCACCAGGGCGATCGTCTCGGCCAGGTCGCCGACGGCCTGGTAGCACTCCTCGAACAGCCACTCCGGGATGGCGGCGCAGGCGCACGCCAGCGAGCGCAGCACGCCGGTGGGCACGACTTGCCTGGGCTTGCCGCCGGCGAGAAAGTACACCGCCCATGCCGCGTCGCGGTCGTCGGCCCGCGCCAGGTAGCGGCGCAGCGCAGCCACCTTCTCGGTGGTGGCCGTGCTCGCGTCGAGTTGCGCGAAGAGTTCGGCGAAGCGCTTCATGGCGATGGCTTCCCAGGCGGCGATGAGGGCTCACGGCCATCGCCTGCGGCCTGCGGATCAGCTTCGCCCGCATGACCCTCGTCGCGCGAGTTGGCGCCATCGCCCACGTCGGCATCATCGCCCGCGTTGGCGTCATCGCCCGCGTTGGCCTTATCACCCACTTCACTCAACTCGCCCGCGTCGCCGGCATGCGGCTCCTGCGCTTCGTGGCGTTCGTCGTCGTACTCGGTGTGCATGGCGCGTGCATCCCATCCCTGCTCCTGCAGCCAGCGCACCATCACCGCTTCGTAGCCGTGGGTGACGATGATCCGCTCCGCGCCGGTGGCACGGATGGCGCCGAGCAGACCGGGCCAGTCGGCATGGTCCGACAGCACGAAGCCGCGGTCGACGCCGCGCCGACGGCGCGTGCCGCGCAGTTGCATCCAGCCGCTGGCAAAGGCGTCGCTCGCGTCGCCGAAGCGTCGTGCCCACGCACTGCCCTGCACCGATGGCGGCGCGACCACCAGGGCTCGGCCGCGCAACGAACGGTCGCGCATCTCGTCGGCATGGAGCGTGGGCGGCAGGCTGACGCCCTCGGCGCGATAGGCGCGGTTGATCGTCTCCACCGCACCATGGACGACGATCGGACCGATGCCCGCATCGACCCCGGCCAGAAGGCGCTGCGCCTTGCCGAGGCTGTAGCCCATGAGCAGGCTGGCGCGCCCCGCCTCGGCGTTGGCGCTCCACCAGGCGTTGATCTCGGCGAAGACGTCGTGCTGCGCGGGCCAGCGGTAGACGGGCAGGCCGAAGGTGGACTCAGTGATGAAGCAGTCGCAGCGCACCGGCTCGAACGGCGCGCAGGTCGCGCCGACATCACCGGCTCCGCTGGCAAAGTAATCGCCGGAGACGACCCACACCTGTCCCGCATGCTCGAGCCGCACCTGCGCGGAGCCGAGGACGTGCCCGGCCGGATGCAGGCTCAGCCGCACCCCGTGGTGGTCGACGACTTCGCCATAGTCCAGCGTCTGCAGCGCGATGTCCTGGCCGAGGCGTGCCCGCAGCAGCCCTTCGGAGGCGGTCGAGGCGAGGTAGTGTCCGCAGCCCGGGCGCGCATGGTCGGCGTGCGCATGCGTGATCACGGCGCGCTCGACAGGGCGCCACGGGTCGATGTGGAAGTCGCCGGCCGGACAGTACAAGCCCTCGGGTCGGTCGACGACGAGATCCGCTTGCACTTGCAGGGCCATGGGGCAGCCAGTCCCGGCGCTTCAGTATTTCCCCGTCGCGCCCGCGATGCGCAGGTACACATGGGCGCACCAGGCGACGAAGCCGCGCCGCAACGCGCCTTGGACGCCGCGCGACCGCGCATGCTTCTCATCGATCTCGACGGCATCGTCGAAGGCGCGATCGAACTGGAGCCGCAGTTGCGCGTTGAAGCCGCCATCGAGCACGACGACGTTGGCCTCCAGGTTGAGCAGCAGCGACAACGGATCGATGTTGGAGCTGCCGATGGTGGACCACTCGTCGTCCGTCAAGGCGACCTTGGCGTGCAGGTACGCCGGCATGTATTCGAAGATGCGCACGCCGCTGGCGAGCAGTTCGTCGTACAGCGTTCGAGCGGCGAGCCCGGCGATGCGATAGTCGAGCTTGCCCTGCAGCAGCAACCGCACCTGCACGCCGCGCCGCGCCGCTTGCCGCAGCGCGCGCCGGAACGCTCCGCCGGGATAGAAATAGGGCGACGCGAGATCCACCCGCGTGCGTGCCCGGCGAATCGCCGACACGTAGCTGCGCTCGATCGTGCGGCGCCGGCGCAGGTTGTCGCGCAGCACGAAGGCCACCCGCACCGGCGGCAGCTCGCTCAGGCGAAAGCCCTTGGCCTTCAGGTGCGGCAGCCGCAGGCGGCCGATCAGGCGCTTGGCATGGGCGATCGGCTTGGCGCCGCGCGCGATGGCGGCGATCTCGTCGCGCAGGTCGTGGCCGAGGTGCGCGCGGGCCCACACGGCGCGTCCGGCCTGTTCGACGGAATCGACCGCCGGCCCGCGCAGCTCCACGGCAAAGTCCAGCCTCGGCTCGTCGGTCCAGCCATGCACGAGGTCGAGGCGGTCGTCGATGATGTTGATGCCACCGACGAATGCGATGTCGCCGTCGACGACGCACAGCTTCTGGTGCAGGCGCCGAAGCTGCCCGGGCTGCAGCCAGTTCCACCAGCGATGGATCGGGCGGAACACCGCGAAGGCCACGCCCGCGGCGCACAGCAGCTCGCGCAACTGCGCGATGTTGGCGCGGCTGCCGAAGCCGTCGACGACCACCTTGACCTGCACACCGCGGCGCGCCGCCTCGCACAGGACATTGGCAATGGAGAGCGCGGCCGGATCGTCATGGAAGATGTAGGTCGCGAGCCAGATCTCGTGGCGAGCCGCCGCGATCGCACTGATCATGGCGGGAAACAGCTCGTCGCCCCCGCGCAACAGCCGAAGCCGGTTGCCTCCGGTGTAGACGGCGCGACGCAGCAGCCTCAACGGATGCTCGCCCAGGCCCGACTCGTACGCGCCCGGCGGGTCCGGGCGCGGCGACTCGGACTCGGCGTCGGGGGTCAGTCGATCTCCAGTTCGGCCACGCATGGCAAGTGGTCGGACATTCGGGCCCAGGAACTGCCGCGCGGCACGAAGGCCGAGCCGCAGCGAAAGCCGCGCGTGTAGATGCGGTCGAGCGCAAACACCGGAACCAGCGACGGGAAGGTGCGCAGCGGGGCCGCTCGGTCGGGAGTGGCGCGTCGCAGGCCCATCGCGTGCATGGGCTCGTCGAGCTTCTCGCCCCAGTCGTTGAAATCGCCGGCGAGCACCAGGCGTTCGTTGCGCGGCACTTCGACCTCGATGAAGGCGCGGATGCGTTCGACCTGCCTGACGCGGCTGGCATGGATGAGGCCCAGGTGCGCGACGATGCAGTGCACCCGTTCGCCGTTCCAGTCGATGGGCACGTGCAGCAGGCCGCGCTGCTCGAAGCGGTGGTCGGACACGTCGTGGTGGCCGATGTCCCCGATCGGCCAGCGAGACAGCAGTGCGTTGCCATGCTCGCCTTCGCGCGTGACTGCATTCGTCCGGTAGGCGACTTCGTAGCCTTCAGGCGCCAGGTAGTCGGCCTGCGGCACCTTCGGCCAGCCGATCACGGTGTCTGGAAAATTGCGCGCCTCGTTGTGGTTGAACAGCCGCACCTCCTGCAGGAACACCATGTCGGCATCCAGTGCCTCGATGCCCAGGCCGAGGTTGTGGATCTCCAGGCGCTTGTTGGGCCCCATGCCGCGCACACCCTTGTGGATGTTGTAGGTGGCCACGCGCAGGACGTGGCTCGGATGCATGGTGGTGGTCGAGAAGCGGATCGGGCGCGTGGTGCTCACGGCATGTCCCTTCCGGCGAAGCGGGGCAGAAGCAGGATCGCCTCGGCGTTGGACGGCGAGAAGCACCGGTCGGCGGCCTCGCGCCATGACCACCAACCAAAGCGAAGATGCTCGCGCGGCGCGAGCGTGATCGTCACGTCGCGCGGCACGCACAGGCCGTAGACGTGCTCGGTGTTGTGCATGATGCCGGGGGCATAGCGGTGGCGCCAGACTGGATAGATTTCATAGACGTTGCTCACACCCCAGTCACGCAAGCTGGCGAGCGGCACTTCGGGCGAACCCACCACGATGCCGGTTTCCTCGGCGACCTCGCGCCGGGCGGTGAGTTGAAGGTCCTCGTCCACGCTGTCCTTCGAACCGGTGACACTTTGCCAATAGCCGGGATGGTCCGCGCGCTCGATGAGCAGCACGTCGAGTTCGGCCGTGTGGATCACGACCAGCACCGATTCCGGAACCTTGTAAGGCCGATCCATCACGCGGCAATCATCGTTCCTGGCAAGTAGAAAAGGCGCCGTCGCCGGCGCCCTTCGATTCTGCATCAGGCTCGGCCGATCAGGCGGTGGTCGCCGGCCTCGCATTGCGCAGCCGGATGTGCAGTTCGCGCAACTGCTTCTCGTCGACCGGGCTGGGCGCGTGGGTGAGCAGGCACTGCGCCCGCTGGGTCTTGGGGAATGCGATCACGTCGCGGATGCTTTCCGCGCCGGTCATCATCGTGACGATGCGGTCCAGCCCGAACGCCAGGCCACCGTGCGGCGGCGCGCCGTACTGGAGGGCGTCGAGCAGGAAGCCGAACTTGGACTGCGCCTCCTCGGGCTCGATCTTCAGCGCGCCGAACACCTTGCTCTGCACGTCCGCGCGGTGGATCCGCACCGAGCCGCCACCGATCTCCCATCCGTTGAGCACCATGTCGTAGGCCTTGGCGATGCAGCGGCCAGGGTCGGTGTCCATCAGGTCCTCGTGACCGTCCTTGGGCGAGGTGAACGGATGGTGCATCGCGTTCCAGCGCTGCGCCTCCTCGTCGTACTCGAACATCGGGAAATCCACCACCCACAGCGGCGCCCACTTGTCCTCGAACAGGCCATGGGCCTTGCCGAACTCGCTGTGACCGATCTTGACGCGCAGCGCGCCCAGGCCGTCGTTGACGATCTTCTCCTTGTCGGCCCCGAAGAAGATCAGGTCGCCCGATTGCGCGCCGGTGCGCGCGAGGATGGTGTCGAGCGCGGCGTCGTGAAGGTTCTTGACGATCGGCGACTGCAGGCCTTCGCGGCCCTTGGCGAGGTCGTTGACCTTGATCCACGCGAGCCCGCGCGCGCCGTAGATCTTCACGAACTCGGTGTAGGCGTCGATCTCGCCCCGGCTCATCTCGCCGCCGCCTCGAACGCACAGCGCCGCCACGCGGCCGCCCGGCGTGGTCGCGGGGGTCGAGAACACCTTGAAGTCGACGTCCTTCATCACGTCGGTCAACTCGGTGAACTCGAGCTTCACGCGCAGGTCGGGCTTGTCAGAGCCGAAGCGGTGCATGGCCTCGGAGAACTTCATCACGGGATACTCGGGCAACTCGACGCCGATCGTGTTCTTGAACACCACGCGGATCATGCCCTCGAACATGTCGCGGATCTCCTGCTCGCTCAGGAAGCTCGTCTCGATGTCGATCTGCGTGAACTCGGGCTGGCGGTCGGCGCGCAGGTCCTCGTCGCGGAAGCACTTGACGATCTGGTAGTAGCGATCGAATCCCGCCACCATCAGCAACTGCTTGAACAACTGCGGCGACTGCGGCAGCGCGAAGAATTCGCCTTCATGGACGCGGCTGGGGACGAGGTAGTCGCGCGCGCCCTCGGGCGTGCTCTTGGTGAGCACGGGCGTCTCGATGTCGATGAATCCATGGGCGTCGAGGAACTTGCGCACTTCCATGGCCACTCGGTAGCGCAGCATCATGTTGCGCTGCATCACGGGGCGCCGCAGGTCGAGCACGCGATGCGTGAGCCGGGTGGTCTCCGACAGGTTCTCGTCGTCGAGCTGGAAGGGCGGCGTCACGCTCGGGTTGAGCACTTCGAGCTCATGGCACAGCACCTCCACCTTGCCGCTGGTGAGGTTGGCGTTCTCGGTGCCGGCAGGGCGCGCCCGGACCTTGCCCGTCACCTTGAGACAGAACTCGTTGCGCACGTCCTCGGCGACCGCGAACATCTCGGGACGATCGGGATCGCACACCACCTGCACCAGGCCCTCGCGGTCGCGCAGGTCGATGAAGATCACGCCGCCGTGGTCGCGACGGCGGTGCGCCCAGCCCATCAGCGTCACGGTCTGGCCCATCAGCGCGTCGCTGACCAGGCCACAGTAGGTTGTTCTCATGATGACTCCGTGTGTCGGTGTTGCTTGCGGCGCCGCCTGGAATCACGGCGCGGCAGGTGAATTCGGGGGCACTGGCAGGCTGTCTCGCAAGCCCTGACGGTTGAACGCTTGCCGCGCGCTCAACCGATTTGGTTTCGCGGCGCATTGGCCACGCTCACCGGGATCGGCGGCGCGACGACGCCCATCGAGATGATGTACTTGAGCGCTTCGTCCACGCTCATGGACAGCTCGATGACGTCCTTGCGGGGCACCATCAGGAAGAAGCCCGAAGTGGGGTTGGGCGTGGTCGGCACGTACAGGCTCAGGTAGTCGGCATGCAGGTGCAGGGCCGCTTCGCCGCCGGGCCGGCCGGTCACGAAGGCGATGGTCCAGGCAACCTTCGCGAGGGTACTGCACCAGCACCGCTTCGCGAAAAGCATTGCCGCTGCTGGAGAAAAGCGTGTCCGATACCTGCTTGACCGAGCTGTAGATCGACTTGACGATCGGAATGCTCGCGAGCACCTTGCTGCCCTGGTGAAGCGCCCATTGCCCCACCATGTTCGCCGCAAACACGCCCGTCAGCAGCAGGCCGGCGATCATCACGATCACGCCCAGGCCCGGGACCTGCTTGAGTGCCTCGAGCAGCGGCGTCGCCGCGGCAGGCAGCACGGCCTGCGATGCGCTCAGCAGCGCCCCGAACACGCTGTCGAGCGTGGTCAGGATGGCCTGCAGGACCCAGATCGTGATGGCCAGCGGCAGCCAGACCAGAAGCCCGGCGATGAGGTATTTCTTCACGAAGGTCGCGAGCGAACGCGCATGTCAGTGGCAGGCGCAGGAGCCGCCGCAGGCGCCGCCGGTCGTCGCGGCCGACGGGGACGCCGCCGGCTCGGACTTGCCGCCGTCGGACTTGCCCGCCCTCGGCCTTGCCGCTGTCTGACTTGCCGCTTTCTGACTTGCCGCCCTCGCCGGCGGCCCCGTCCGACTTCGCCGTCGCGGCGCCATCGCCCTTCGCAGCGGCGGCGTTGTTGCCGCCCCGGAAGTCGGTCACGTACCAGCCCGATCCCTTGAGCTGGAAGCCGGCAGCAGTGAGCTGCTTCTTGAAGGCCTCGGCATGGCAAGCCGGGCAGGTCGTGAGCTGCGGATCGGACACCTTCTGGAGGACATCCTTGGCGTGCCCGCAGGCCTCGCAGCGGTAGGCGTAGATCGGCATGGCTAAGCCCTTGATTAAAAACGTGAAAGTATAAGTGGGGCGTTAGATGGGGGCGCTTCCACCGGGATGCAAGAGGACGCCCCGCGTGCCGTCATGCGCAGCTTCAATGTGCGGCAGAGCCCGCGGACCCGGCCGATCCGCTGCCATGAAGGTGGCGGTGGCCCTCGCCCTCGGTGCCTTCGAAGTGGTGGACGTGTCCGCGGTGGTCGGTGACGTATTGCGGCGCCAGAGAGCCCGCGACCATGCCCACCAGCGCGGCGAGCACGCCGGCAAGCTGCTGAGGGAAGGCCTCGGCCCAGGTCGGCACGTTCATGACCAGCAGCCACACGGTGATCCCCAGGCCGATCGACAGGACCGCGCCCTGCGTGGTCGCCCGGCGCCAGTACAGCCCGAAGGCCAGCGGCACGAAAGCGCCGACCAGCGTCACCTGATAGGCGCCCGAGACCAGGTCATAGATGGACGTGCCCTGGAGCTTGATGGCATACAGCAGCACGCAGGCGGTGAAGATGAACACGGTCACGCGCATCGCCTTCAGCGTCGCGGCGTCACTCATGCCGGGTCTGAAGTTGCGCAGGATGTTCTCGACGAAGGTGGTCGACGGCGCCAGCAGCGTGGCCGAGGCCGTGGACATGATGGCCGACAGCAGCGCCCCGAAGAACGCCACCTGCAGCCCGATCGGCATCTTCTGCAACACCAGCGTGGGCAGCACGCGCTGCGCCTTGTCGCCAGCCAGCAGCGCAGCGGTGGTCTCGGGCATCACGAGAACGGCCGAGGTCACGATGAACATCGGGATCATGGCGAAGCAGAAGTACAGCGTGCCGCCGATGATCGGGCCGCGTCGCGCCGTCTTGGCGTCCTTGGCGGACATCACGCGCTGGAACACGTCCTGTTGCGGGATCGAGCCGAGCATCATCGTGATCGCCGAGGCGAAGAAGAAGACCCATTCCTTGCCCCCGCCGGTCGGGAAGAACTGGAACTTGCCGTGGCTGCTGGCATAGCCGATGACCTTGTCGGCGCCGCCGGCCAGGCCGGCCGCGAAGTAGGCGATGGCCAGCAGGCCCGCGCCGATGACCAACATCTGGATGAAGTCGGTCAGCGCCACCGACCACATGCCGCCGTAGATGGTGTAGAGCAGCACGATGGCCGTGCCGATCGCCATGCCCAATTCGCGCGAGATCGCGTCGTTGGTCAGCAGCGAGAAGACAAAGCCGAGCGCGGTGATCTGCGCGGCCACCCAGCCCAGGTAGCTGAGGATGATGACGAACGAGCAGAACAGCTCGATCCCTCGGCCGAAGCGCTGACGGTAGTAGTCGCCAAGCGTGATCAGGTTGCGCAGGTAGAGCTTGTAGGCGAAGAACAGGCCCACCAGCACCAGGCACAGCGAGGAGCCGAACGGGTCTTCGACCACCGCGCCCAGGCCGCCCTTGACGAATTCGGCCGACAGGCCCAACACGGTCTCGGAGCCGAACCAGGTGGCGAAGGTGGTGGCCACGATGATCGCCAGCGGCAGGTTGCGACCCGCCACGGCGTAGTCGGCCGTGTTCTTGACGCGGGTGGCCGCATAGATGCCGATGCCGATCGAGGCCAGCAGGTACAGCACGATGAAGACGAGGAGCGTGGTGTTCATGGTGTCGCGCAAACGGGGCGTGGAGTCGAGATCACGGCAGCAGGCGGCAGCCTGGCGTGCAACCCGGGATTATCTTCGCAAGGCGACAAGCGAAACGCGTGCCTGTTGGATGGTTGCGCCGCCTGTGGTGTCGGCGCGACCGCTCATGCCACCCAGTAGCCGAGCACCTGCACCACGATGACGCCCAGCAAGAATCCCAGGCCGCCGAAGGCGATGGCATGCAGCAAGCGGTTGGTGCGCCGCTGTTCCAGGAGGATCGCCTCCATCAGCCGCGAGTCGGCGCCCGGCTCGCGCCTGAGGTATTCGTTGACCAGGCGCGGCAGCTCGGGCAGCAGCTGCACATAGCGTGGCGCCTCCTTCTTCACCCGCTCGACGAAGCCCCGCCAGCCGATCTGGTCGTTCATCCAGCGTTCGAGGAACGGCTTGGCGGTGTGCCACAGGTCGAGTTCCGGATCGAGCTGGCGACCCAGGCCCTCGATGTTGAGCAAGGTCTTCTGCAGCAGCACGAGCTGCGGCTGGATCTCGACATTGAAGCGCCGCGAGGCCTGGAACAGTCGAAGCAGCACCTGGCCGAGCGAGATGTCCTTGAGCGGCCGGTCGAAGTGCGGCTCGCACACCGCACGGATGGCCCCTTCGAGCTCGTCGATGCGGGTCGCCGCGGGCACCCAGCCGCTCTCGACGTGCAGCTCGGCCACCCGCTTGTAGTCGCGCCGGAAGAAGGCCACGAAGTTCTGCGCGAGGTATTCCTTGTCGAACTCGGTGAGCGTGCCCACGATTCCGAAGTCGAGGGCGATGTACCGGCCGAAAGTCGGCGCGGCAATGCTGACCTGGATGTTGCCCGGGTGCATGTCGGCGTGAAAGAAGCCATCGCGAAAGACCTGCGTGAAGAAGATGGTCACGCCGTCGCGCGCGAGCTTCCTGATGTCCACGCCGGCCTGCTCCAGGCGGGCACGCTGGCTGATGGGCACGCCGTGCATGCGCTCCATCACGATGACGCCGGGCGTGCACATGTCCCAGAACATCTCGGGCACCATCACGAGGTTCAGGTCGCTCATGTTGCGCCGCAGCTGGGCCGCATTGGCCGCCTCGCGCACGAGGTCGAGCTCGTCGTGAAGGTAGTTGTCGAACTCGGCCACGACCTGGCGCGGCTTCAGGCGACGGCCATCGGGGCTGAATCGCTCGATCCATCGCGCGAGCGTGCGCATGAGCGAGAGATCGTCGTCGATGGTCGAGAGCATGCCCGGGCGCAGCACCTTCACCGCGACCTCCCGGCCGTCTTTCAACGTGGCGAAGTGCACCTGCGCGATGGATGCGCTGGCCACGGGCTCGGCGTCGAAGGTGGCGAACAGGGCCTCGATCGGCTTGCCGAAGGCTCGCTCGACCAGGGCGCGCGCCTGCGGCGCGGGAAACGGGGGCACACGGTCCTGGAGCTTGGCCAACTCGTCGGCGACGTCGGGGGGCAGGAGGTCGCGGCGGGTGGACAGCACCTGACCGAATTTCACGAAGATCGGACCCAGCTTTTCGAGCGCCCTGCGCAGGCGCACGCCGCGCGGCGCGTCGAGCCGCCGGCCGATGGTGATCAGGCGGACCAGCAGCCGGATGCGCCGCTGGCGGAAGGCCGACAACGCAACCTCATCCAGCCCGAAGCGCAGAACCGTGAAGACGATGAAGATCAGTCGCGCAAGGTGCCTCATCGCGCACGCGGATCCGGAGGCCCGCCCGGCGGCCGCGCGGGTGAGCGCGACGCCAGGTCCGCCAGCGCGGCGATCGCATCGCGAAAGCCCGATGCCAGCCTCGATCCGACGCGCGCCAGCTCGTGCGCGGGCCCGGGGCCGATCAGGCGGGCGAGATCGTCCTGCGCGTCCCAGCGCAGGTTGGCCATCAGCCAGCTCACGTCGGAGGCGAGTTCCGCGTCGCCCGCGACCTCGACTGCGGGGCGCCGCCCCGCGAGCCCCTGCAGCACCGCCAACGCGGGATTGGACGCATCCATGGAGACATCGAGATCGGCCGGTACCGGCGAGTCGTTGCCGGACCACTCGAGAAGCCCTGCGGGCGTCACGACGAAGCTCAGCCGAGGCAGTGGCGGAAGCAGCGACGGCCAGCCATTCATCTGAAACGTGATGCAACGTCCGGCATGGGTTTGCAAGCGTCGCGTGGCGGCCTCTTCGCCCGACAGGACGTGATTGATCCACAGCGTGGCGCGCTCCATGAAGGCGACGCTGGCGAGCCGTTGCAGGGTGTCGAACATGCGCGGATTGTAGGCACGGGCGCGCTTCCTGCTCCCATGCACGCGGGGGCCGGCGGGCATTCTTTTTGATGGAGAATCCTCGCCTTGACGACCGGACGGTGGCCGCTCGCACGATGCCGCGATCCGGTCTGCGGGACCCGGCCGTTCTCGGACGCGGGCGTCGCTCGACGGCCGATGCCCGGCCAAGGCACCTGGTTCGTTCAACGACCCGACCCGATGTTTGAAGACCGCAGCTACAAGAGGACGTTCTACAGCGCACCGCAATCGGTGACCTCGCTCGTGGCCGCGTTCCTCGAGCCGGCCATCATCGTGATCACCTTCATCGGCGCCAATGCCTATGTCGACGAGACGATCAACCGCCCCGAGCTCACGCTGTGCCTGCTGGTGTTTGCGCTGACCTTTCCGGGACGCAACCGATTTCGCCAGAACCTCATCGCTGCCACGGTCGACATCGTGTCGTCGTGGTCCTCGCTCGTGGTCATCCTCGCGCTGTGCGGCTACGCCACCCGCAGCCTGGGCTACTTCGAGCAGCGTGCGCTGATCGCATGGATCGTCGCCACCCCGGTGCTGCAATGGGCCGCGGTATGGATCGGCCAGCGCGTCGTGCGGCGGCAGTCGACGCTGCCCGTGGCGCGCCGCTCGGCCATCGTGGTGGGGGCCGGCGCGCTGGGCGTCAAGGTGGCGCGCGCGCTGGCCGACAGCGATGACCACGGCGTCGATTTCGTCGGCTACTTCGACGACCGCACCGACGGGCGGGTGCACGAAGGCGCGGTGTCGCAGCGCCTGGGCAACCTCCGCGACATGGCCGACTACGTGCGCACGCACGGCGTTCGCGAAGTGTTCATCACCCTGCCGCTCGGTTCGCAGCCGCGCATCGTGCAGCTGCTCGAACAGCTGCAGGGCACGACCGCGTCGCTGTTCTTCGTGCCCGACGTGTTCGGCATCAGCATCATCCAGGGGCGCCTGCAGGACATGAACGGCGTGCCCATCGTGGGCATCTGCGAAACGCCTTTCACCGGCACCAACGAGCTGGTCAAGCGCGTGAGCGACATCATCCTCGCGAGCATCATCCTCGTGCTCATCTCGCCCATCCTGCTGGCCCTGGCCATCGGCGTGAAGCTGACTTCGCCGGGGCCGGTGATCTTCAGGCAGCGACGCAACGGCCTGGACGGCGAGGAAATCATCGTCTACAAGTTCCGCTCGATGCGTTCGCAGGACAACGGCGACGTGGTCCGCCAGGCCACCAAGAACGATCCGCGCATCACGCCCTTCGGCGCGTTCATGCGCCGCACCTCGCTGGACGAACTGCCGCAGTTCTTCAACGTGCTGCAGGGCCGCATGAGCATCGTGGGCCCGCGCCCGCACGCCGTGGCGCACAATGAGGAATATCGACGATTGATCAAGGCGTACATGGTGCGCCACAAGGTGAAGCCCGGCATCACCGGCTGGGCACAGGTCAACGGTCACCGGGGGGAAACCGACACCATCGAGAAGATGCAGGCGCGGGTCGAATACGACCTCGAGTACCTGCGGAACTGGTCGCTCGGACTGGATCTGCAGATCATCGTGCGCACCATCCGGCTCGTCTTCTTCGACCGCAACGCGTATTGATCGGGGCGCGCGATGGTCATGACGATTCACGAGGACCCAACAATGCAACATCACATCCCGTGCAGCGCGTTTTTCCGGCATCTTGCCGGGCCTGCAGCCCTCGCCCTGCTCGCTGCGATCACCGCTGCCTAGCCCAAGCCCAGGCCCAGGCCGAGGAGCGGCCCTACTACGTCGGCGTGAGCCAGGGCTTCACCCACGAGAGCAACGTCTTTCATTCATCGAGCAACGAGCAGAGCGACACCGTGTCGTCGACCGGCGTGCTCGGCGGGCTCAACCTCGATCTCGGGCGGCAGCACCTGTACCTGAAGGGCGCGGCGCAATCCAACCGGCACAGCGGCGACCTGGACCTGCTCAACAACGTGAGCTATGCGCTGAGCACCGGCCTCGACTGGCAGACGATCGAGCGGCTGTCCGGCAGCTTTCGCTATTCGACCTCGCAAAGCCTGATCAACTACGCCGACTTCGACATCCCCGCCGGGACCGTCAAGGACTTGCAGCGCGGACAGCACTTCGCCGCCACGGTGCGCTTCGGCATCACGCCGCACCTGGCGGCCACCGCGGGCGTGCAGCGCGATTCCGTGGACTATTCCGCGGACGTGGACAAGCGCGATTCCAAGGGCCGCGCGACCAGTGTCGGGCTGGTCTGGGGCGGCGGCGGGCAGCTGTCGCTCGGGCTGTCGTTGCGCGAGGGCCACCGCGACATGCCCACGGCGCAAATCTCCCCGTTCGTTCCAGGCGATCCCAATGCGGTACCTCCCACCGCCGACATATTCCCGACCTACGGGCCTGATCACTCAGACCGGCGTGACGTGAGCGTGACAGCCGTGTGGGTGCCCAGTGGCCTGAGCACGCTCAGCGCGCGCCTGAGCTCGACCCGCGAGACGCACAGCCAGGTCACCATACCGAAACTGACCGGCGTGACCGGCTCGCTCTCCTGGGACTACCAACCCACGGGCAGATTCGGGCTGAAGACGACGGTCGTGCGCGACATCGGCACGCAGTCCGCATTCGAGGACCTGCCGCCCGACCTCCTTCCGACGCAACCGAGCAATACCTCGCTCAACACGACGACGAGCGCCGTCGCCACCTACCAGGTCACCGGGAAGATCGTCGCCAACGCACGCCTGGCGCACACCGAAGGCGGCTCGACCTTCGTGAGCGGGACGAGCCGAAACAGCACCACCGACACGATCGGGCTCGGCCTGAACTGGCTGGCCACCCGCACCATCAGCGTGGGCTGCAACATCGACCAGCAGCATCGCTCGAGCGCCTACACCGCGAACGTCTTCGGCTGCGTGGGACAACTGACCATTCCATGAACCCACCTCTCATCCTGCTGACCGGCGCGACGGGCTACATCGCTTCCCACACCTGGCTGGCCCTGCAGGCGGCCGGCTATCGCGTGGTCGGCGTGGACGATTTCTCCAACAGCTCGCCGGTCGTGCTGGAGCGGCTGGCCGAGCTGGCCGGGCAGCCGCCGGTGTTCCATCGCGTCGACGTGTGCGACGCGGCCGCGCTCGATGACGTGTTCCGCGAGCACGACATCCGCGCGGCAGTCCACTTCGCGGCCTTCAAGGCCGTCGGCGACAGCGTGGCCAAGCCGCTCGAGTACTACGCCAACAACCTGGGCGGCTTGATCACGCTGTGCCGCACCATGCAGCGGCACGACAAGCGCACGCTGGTCTTCAGCTCCAGTGCCACGGTCTACGGCAAGCCGCGGGAATTGCCCGTGACCGAGGACGCGCCGCTGTCGTCGACCAATCCCTACGGCGCGACCAAGCTGATGAGCGAGAACATCCTGCGCGACCTGGAGGCCAGCGACCCACGCTGGCGCATCGCGCTGCTGCGCTACTTCAATCCGGTGGGCGCGCACCCGAGCGGGCGCATCGGCGAGGACCCGCGGGGCATGCCCAGCAACCTCATGCCGTTCATCACTCAGGTGGCCGTGGGCCAGCGCCCGGCGCTGCGCGTCTTCGGCAACGACTACGAGACGTCCGACGGAACCGGCGTGCGCGACTACATCCACGTGATGGACCTCGCCGAGGGGCACGTCGCCGCGCTGCGTCGCCTGCTGGACGACCAGCCGAGCATCACCGCCAACCTCGGCACGGGGCGCGGCTACAGCGTCCTCGAGCTGGTGCGCGCCTTCGAGCAGGCGAGCCGGCGCCCCATCCCTTACGAGATCGCCGCCCGACGCCCCGGCGACATCGATGCATGCTATGCCGACCCTTCGTTGGCACAGCGGGTATTGAACTGGCACGCGAGCCGCGACCTGCAGGCCATGTGCGAAGACAGTTGGCGTTGGCAGAGCATGAATCCCCATGGCTACGAAAAAACAGAGTGAGTCGGACCGCCCGCAGGGCATCGCCGTGCAGCCGGTCATCATGGCCGGCGGCAGCGGCACACGGCTGTGGCCGCTGTCGCGAGCCCAGCATCCCAAGCAGTTCCTCGTGCTGCACGGCAACCGCAGCCTCTTTCAGCAGGCCGCCTCGCGGCTGGTCGCGCTGAAGGCGGACGACATCCAGGTGGCGCCGCCTTGCATCGTCGGCAACGAGGAGCACCGCTTCCTGGTGCTCGACCAGCTGCGCGAGATCAAGCTGAACTCGCCCACGCTGCTGCTCGAGCCCACAGGACGCAACACCGCGCCCGCGATGACGCTGGCTGCCTTGCAGGCCACCGAAGCCGGCGCGGACCCGGTGCTCGTGGTCACGCCGGCGGACCAGACCGTCACCGACGAGCCGGCATTCACGGCAGCGCTGCAGCAGGCCGTGCGCGTCGCCGCCCAGGGATCGTTCGTGATCCTCGGAGTCATGCCGGACCGTCCGGAGACCGGCTTCGGCTACATCCGCGCCAGCGCGGGCGCGACCGCCCAGGACGGTCTGCAGCCGATGACCGTCGCCGAATTCGTCGAGAAGCCGGACCTCGCCACCGCCGAGCGCTACCTGGCCGACGGCTCGTACTTCTGGAACAGCGGCATGTTCGTCGTGCGCGCGTCCTTGTGGCTGAAGGCGCTGGAGCAGTTCCGGCCCGACATCGCCGAGGCGACGCGGCTCGCTTTTGCCGGGCGCAGCACCGATGCGAGCTTCGTGCGACCGGACAAGGACGCCTTCTGCGCCATCCCGAGCGAATCGGTCGACTACGCCGTGATGGAGAAATGCCCGGGATCGTCCGGCTTCGACATCCGCATGGTGCCGCTTGCCGCCGGCTGGTCAGATCTCGGCGCCTGGGATGCGGTATGGCAGGTGCGCGCCAAGGACGAGGCCGGCAACACCTGGGTGGGCGACGCCATGCTGCGCGACAGCCGCGACTCGCTCGTGCACGCGACGAGCCGCCTGGTCGGCGTGGTCGGCGTCAGCAACGTGGTCGTGGTCGAGACGCCGGATGCGGTGCTGGTGGTCGATCGCCGCCGCTGCCAGGACGTCAAGCATGTCGTGGCCGAACTCGAGAAGAACGGCCGCAGCGAGCACACGCTGCACCGGCAGGTGTACCGCCCCTGGGGCTGGTACGACAGCATCGACAACGGCTCGCGCTTCCAGGTCAAGCGCATCATGGTCAAGCCCGGCGCATCGCTCAGCCTGCAGAAGCACCACCACCGCGCGGAGCACTGGATCGTCGTCAGCGGGACGGCCGAGGTGACGGTCGGCGAGCAGGTGATCCTGTTGACCGAGAACCAGAGCACCTACATTCCCCTCGGCCAGCTGCATCGGCTGTCGAATCCCGGCAAGATGCCGCTGGAGATCATCGAGGTCCAGTCGGGCAGCTACCTCGGGGAGGACGACATCGTGCGGTTCGAGGACACGTACGGGCGAACGAATTAGCACGCCGCGGCGTGCGACGCCCACCGGTGTTGCTGGTGCCCTCTGGTGCCAATGGTGCCTCTGGTGCGCTCAGGCGGCCACAGGCAGCGCGCGTTCCTTCAGACGCTGCAGGCGGCGCTGGTAGGGTGCCATGGCGCTTCTGATTTCATGGGAAACCTCCGGGCCGGCCGCGTCGAGGCGATCGGTCAGGCGCAGCATGTGCGTGAGCCTCATGTCGTCGGAGCGCACCGCATAGTCCTGCAAGCCCATGACTTCGGCGAAATCGCGGCACGCCGGCCGGTACTCGATCATCATGGACGGCACATTGGCTGCCATCGCAAGCGCGACCGCGGGGCGCTTGAAGCCGACGAACACCTTCATGCATCGCACGCGCTCGAGGTATTCGTGTGCGTCTTCGTAGATGCAGTGGATGATCGGCTCCTCGATCCGCGCCGCCTGCGCGACACGCTGCGTCATGGCGAGGTCGCCCGGCCAGATGCAGAAGAACTCAATGTGCCAGCCTTGCGCCGTCATCGCGCTCGCGTACTCGACGAAACGGCGCTCGAGGAGCGCCTCGCTGCCGTACATCCTGCCGTTGGGCCGGCCGATGTTCATGCCCATCACCTTCTTGCGCGGCTGCCAGAACGACGCATCCTGCGAGAACCAGCAGATCGGGTCGCCGATCACTTCGGCGTCGACCCCCACCCGCGCCAGCGTCGCCGCCGAGCGGGCGCCCCGCACACCGACGTAGGTCAACGGCCGCAACACCTCGCCCCAGCGCAACAGCCACTCGGGCACCTTGCCTGACAGCACCGGCCGCGACACGCCGGATCCGAATACAAGGCCACGGCGCGCCTTGGCGAGTTCCTCCCGGAATCGCTCGAACGGAGGATGGTTTCCGATGAGGGAGCCGGCTCCGAGAATCACGATGTCGTGCCGCTTGCGGTCCTGGGCCTGGCGCACGAGCGATCGGTGGGACCCCACCTTGGTGACCACAGGCAGCGGGTCGAAGCATTCGCGCGCCGCTTGCAGAAGCGCCTCGTCGCCGAGGTTGCGATAGCCGATCGGACCGACATAGGACGCCGCCGCGCGCGGGCTCGCGATGTACTGCCAGGCCCTGCTCCAGCGGTCGACGCTCTGTGCGAACGAGTGCATGCATGAACTCCGTCGAGCTCGACGGCCCGAAAGCGATACAAAGCGACTCGCACCGGCAATGGGTGCCCCCTCGGAACTGCCGTCTGGCGCGGCAATGATGCTCGCCGCGCTACCGCTTCGCGACGCTGTTCATTCCGGATTGTGTGCGCCGGCCCCGTTGCCGGCCATCCCTAGACCGTTGAGTCGGCGGCAGGGCTCGCGGGCGCGGTTCAGCCGGGCTCGGGAATCCCGCTCAAGCGCGTGCGATTGACCGGCGACACTGACCGCAGCAAGTCGTTCGCGAACGCGTCTTGCTCGCGCCATGCGTGCGCCGGATCGTGATCGATCGAGGAAATGCGAAACAGCAACCCGTCAGGCACTTCGCCTGTGAGGCCGAGCTTGAGTTCGACCATGCGCTTCTGGATGACGTTGGTGATCGCGCGGTCGCCTACATTGAACCAGTAGGTCACCGGCTCCCGTCGCGCCCCGAGGACCGTGTCGAGCCGTCGCGCCGGAATGTCGCCATAGGGTGTGCCCACCGGGTCCAGCCGATTGCTCAGCAGCTTGAACCCTTGCGCCGGATAGCAGACCTCCGGTTTGTGGGCCTGGAGACCGCCACGCTGGTCGTCGCCGTAGGCCAGCGAGAGCATGATGCGGTAGCCCTGCGCATTGACATACGTGCGGGTCAGGATCTGGCTGTATAGCGTGTCGAGCAAGGCTTTCGTCTGAGGGTTGACGACTTGCACCGAATCCGCCGGCAATTCGTGCCAGGGCCCGAATTGCGTCGGAACGATCTGGCGCAATTGATAGCGCGGCCCGGCGCCGTTGCCCTTGATGGACGGACGGGCCGCAATGCCTCCCGCCGTCGCCAGCACCATCAGCGCGGCAAGGAGGACGGAAAGGCGGACGGGACGCATGTATGGCAGCCTTAGCACGACCGGCCGCATTCTATGCAGTCATGCCGCCTCATCGATGCGCGCCGATCGGCAGCCCCTGTCGCCAGTGCGTGCAATGACAGCGGCGGGCCGGCATCAACGCGAGGTCAGCCCCATCGGCGCCGCGGGGGGCATCGTGTCGAACGTCTCGGCGCCCACGGCGGTGAGCGGGTGATGCGGATTGCACCGACAAAGAAAAGCCGTTCGCGACCGTAGGCGACGGTAGCGAACAGCGGGTCGGCCACCGAGCCATGCAGATCGAAACCGGCCGCTTGCGCTTGGGCGAGCGTCGCAAAAGCCTTGCTGTATGTCACCGTCCCGCCAGAGCGCCAGCACAGGTTGTCGTCGAACTTGACGAAACCCGCGATAGTCATGTTGGCGGTATCGAAACACAGCGCCGGAGAGGCGGTGCCCTGCCGAAATACACGATGTTGGACGACACCGCGTGGCCTGCGCCCTCGTTCAGCAGCCTCACGCCAGTGGACCGCCGCTGGAGGCCTTGGCGAGATAGATCGAGTTGTGGCGGATGGTCAGTCCCGTTCCGGGTTCGTCCGCGGCGCTCGGTGCATTCACGCTCATGGAGATGCCCTGCGCTTCCGCCCGCTCCCGTCCAGATGATGCCATTGTCCTCGACGATGCAATTCGAGCAATTGCGCAGTCCGATGCCGACGTAGCCCACGTTCACCACCTGGTTGCCGCGGATCGTGACATTGCGAAAATATTCGCCACCTCGCGAGTCGGCGTAACCGCCCGAAATCTCGATGCCGAAGCAGCCCGGACGGCTGCCCGAAGGCTGGATTAGGTGGTTGTTCTCGACCGTCATGTCATCGATGCCGCCGTGCATCACAATCACGCTGCCCGCACACTTGCCCGATGCGTCGAGGACGGTGCGCGTGATCGTGTTGCCGCGTGATCTGCGCATGGCTCGCCCAAGAGATGTAGATGTCGTGGTCGAAGGTTGGCCTCGTGCCATTGCGATCAAGGAGATTGCCTTCGATCACCAGGCCGTCGGCGCCGCCGAGGAACGAAGCCGCCGAGTTGTCGTGCAAATACGAATTCTTGAGCGTGATCCTGCGGTTCTCGAAGCCACCCGGCGTTGCCGGGTTATGGGGCATGTGCATGCCGATCTTGAACCCGCTGATCTCCAGGTGCTCCATGACAAGGTCGTTAACGCCCCAATAGGCGAATACCCCCGCATCCGCGCCCGTGGACACGCCCATGACGCCGCCGCCACGCAGGTCGAGATTGCGGATGATGTAGCCGCCGTCCGCGAGGTTCTTGCCGCCATCATTGAAGTTGAAAATGTACCGGCCCGCGCCCGATTCCATCAGGATGGGCTTTGCCTTGCCGCCCCACGGCGGGGAGTAGCTGTCCCACACGATAGGATTCGCCGCGGACGCGGTCTTGATCGCGACGGTCATCATCGCGTGCGTCCAGGCGCCGCCCTTCGCGAAAAGGATCCTGTCCCCGCCGTTCTTCGCGGGCAACTGGGACCACAACTGCTTAGGTGTGCCCGGTGACAAGCCGTCATTGTCTGCCTTGCCGGGCACGCATGCGGGCGACGCGCCCGCCTGGCAATCCGAGAGGTAGTAAGTCGCGGCGCTCGCCGGCGCGCCGGACATTGCGGCACCTGCCAGTGCTGCCATCATCAGCCACTTCGTCATCCAAGTACTCCAAACTTCGCTTTGCGCAGCGCGCCTCGCCGACCATGCGGGTCGCACCCGCAGTCGGTCGAAGGCAAACCACGTACGGCACGTCCTTGCGCGTTCGTCTACTGCACGCTCTTCACAAGCTCGTCCGAAGGTCCGCTCTCGTTGTTCGATGCGTCGACCGCCTTGACAACCACGATAGTACGTGGCCGCGGCCAGGTCGCTCACTGTGTAGCTCAATGTATAAGGGTCATCGATCTTGATGATGCGGGAATAGTTGCCACTGGTCGGTCCCAAGAAAGATCCGGTAACCGGAGAGATCGTTCAGCAGCGTTCCGTCCGCATTGGTTTGCGGGGCGAATCCAGGCCAGTTCCAGCTGGCGGCGCCAGTCGTGCCCGTCGCGCCGGGGCCGGCGGGCATGTACGCGTTACCGCCTGTCGACGTGGCTTGGGTACTTGCGTTGGCCAACGCTGCGGGCATCTATTGAATCCGTTCCGGATACTGGTCGACGAAGTGCCCTGCCATGGTCGTCGGCCGGTCGGTGCGTGTCGATCGCCATCGTAGTAAGGGACGAGGATCCGGCGCCGCAGCCGAGGTACCGCCGCCGCAACCCGCCAGGGTAAACATGTACGAAGCGCAAGCGCGCACGCCATGAGGACCGGGCGATGCGCCCGGCCGAAAGACAACTTCATTTCTCGCTCCAGAGACAATCACTAGCACCGTCGCGAGCGACGGCGACATGGCAGTGCGTGAAGCGAGGGAACCGACTGGGGTCGATGCGACGCGAAAGCGTGGGGTTCGCCGGAACACTGCATCCCGGCGTTGTCCAACAGCACAGTTGGAGCGCGGTGCGCCGGATGATCAACTCTGGTTATCGGCACGCCGCGACAGACCTTGTGACCGTCACGCCGATCGAATGCCAAAGCTGAAACAGATCGCAACAGGATTGCGCGCTTGCGTCCGGTCGCGAGACCCCAAAGCGCGCAATGCTGAGCGCAAGGTCGAGCGAAGTTTCCCGTTCCCGATCATGGTATGTGCCATCCTGTGACGCGGTGCGTCGCAGGATTCACACCATGAAGAAATTGCACTGCCAGGCAGGCGACCTTGTAAATTCAGGACATAGCTCGGTCCTGACGGCTTATCGCCGCGTTACAACCGACATTCTGACGCGCCCACTCTCGTCCCGATGGACTCATCGGCCCATGCATGATGCAAGGTCGGAGATCCGACCGCGTTCTCGCGCTCAAACCTATGCTTAGCGCTTCTTGCGTCGAAGAAACCAGGACTCGAAATAGCGAAAGCTCAGCCCGGCAACCGCTACCGCCCCAAGGCAGGTGAGCGTGAAGACCAGCAGTTTCGCATCGTGCAGACCTGCTGCGCCAGCGCCCGCGTCGCCGCATTCTTCACGAGCATGTGCATAAGGTAGACACCGTAGCTCACGGTCCCGATGTAGGCCAGCACGCGCCAACGCAGCCACGGCGCGAGTACGTGGTCTTCCCGATAGACACAGGCGCCGACGAAGAGCGCCGCGCACAAGTGGACCACGCCTGCGGGTTGGTGCCACTGCAATGCGGCGAGGAAAAGCAGCGCCCAAAGCGTACTCGACCAGCGCATTCCGAGCACCGGATGCAGCGCCCGATAGCTGCGCCCGGAATGGAGCAAATGCGCAAGGACGACGCCGAAGCAAATGGCCAGGGGAAAGTCGAGCAGCCCATGGCGCCACCCGGCGGGGGTCGCGGCGTCAAGCCGGATGGCCCATTGCTGCAGCAGCAGGACTGCAACGATGAACACCAGCATGCCGGCGACAGCTCGGCGGCGGCTGAAGAACTTCTGCACCGAGGGCCACAGCAGGTAGAACTGCTCTTCGGCGGCGAGCGACCAGGAAAAATAGAAGATGACGCGACCGTCCAGCGGAACGAACCAGTTGGACGTGTAGGTGGCGAAGAACGCGAGATTGTGAAAGAACTCCCGACCGTCGCTCGTGTGGCGGCTCGAGCGCGTAGACCAGCGCGACGTAGATCGCGAGGACTGCGTAGTACACGGGAAAGATGCGAAGGGCGCGACGCCGATAGAACGCCGCGAGGTCGATGCGCCCATGTCGATCCGCCTCTCGCAGCAGCAGGGTGACGATCAGGAAACCACTGATCGCGAAGAACAGGGTCACGCCTTGCGCACCTGCGGCAAACAGCTCGAGGCAAGCGCGGGTCGTGCCCGACGGTGTGGTGCCACACGACGGCGATGACCGCCAGTGCGCGCAGGCCGTCAAGCGAACCGAAGTGGCGAACGCCGCGAAAGGTGACATGGTCCGCTTCGGCGCGCGACGCGCGCATCACGTCCGTCAAGGTCAGCATGCGTCGCGCCTCGCGGCGCTGAACGGCGATCGTCGGGCGCATCCAGAAGGAAGTCCGCGCACGCCAGCCGAAAATGCGGCGCGCTTGCGCGGACGAGGCTCACGATGCGCCACGGGCGCCCCATGCGACGCCGATGCGCCCACAACAGCGTGAGCAGGCCGAGCGCGGCACTGTCCAGGTAGCGAGTCCCGCCCAAGTCCACCGCGAGGCTGCCGGCATCGGCAGCCGCCATGGCGAGTGCGCGGCGCAAGGGCGCGAGATCCGAGCCCACCCAGGCGCCACGCAGGCACAGCATGGCATCACCGCACGGACGCTCGAAAGAGACCGCCGCTCGAGCGCGATCGGCCGCGGAGCGGCGCATTGAGCCGCAGGAACACCTTCAAGGGCAGCACGCGCGTGAGGAGCAGTCTGGCGAGCGCCAGGCATCGGCCGCATAGCGCCGCCATAGCGCGGGCTCTTGCAGGATCCGCCACAGCCACTCCAACCCGGCCTGACCCATCCAGGGCGGCGCACGCTGCACCTTGCCGGCGACGAAGTTGACGACGGCGCCGAGGTGGCTGACCACGGGGGCCTTCAGCCGGTGAAGGTTGTGCTCGATCCACGCCTGACCCTTGCGCGCTCCCAGCGCCACGACGACGAAGTCGGCGCCGCTGCCTCGATGCGAGCGAGCTGGCCGGGCGAGCTCATCGACTCCACGGTGCCGAACCCTGGCGCATCGAATCCGACGCAGCGCATGCCGCCTTGCTCGCCGTTCAGGCGTTCGCAGGCGCGCGCACCGACACCTTCGGCACCACCGAAGAAGAAGACGCGAATCGGCTGCCGGTCCAGCCGGGTCGCGCAGGCGTTCGAACAGCGACGCCCCCGCGACGCGTTCGCGCAGCGGCACGCCGAGCAGCCGAGCGATCCACACCAGCGGCTTGCCATCGACAACGCTCAGATCGCTGGCGAACACCGTGTCGCGAAACGATGCATCAGTGCGTGCCGCAACCGCGAAATTCAGGTTCGGCGTCGACAGGAAGCAGCGACGCCGCTGGTCCACGGCGTCTCGCACGCGCGCCACCGCCTGCGACATGTCCACGGCATCGAAGGGCAGCCCGAGCAGGCAGTGGACATCACGTTCGAAGTCCGGTCCCAACGCCTTGCCCTCTTTGAATCTCGTCGATCGCCCTCTTCTTGCCGACCAGCAACGCGCGCCGTTGATACTGGCGCAGGAAGCGGCGGAACTCCTCGTCCGCGTAGCGCGGCTGTCGCATCGCTGCCGCCCGCAGCCAACCCCACAGCATGGCTGCGCTGCCCAGCACGGGCGGCTTCTCGTTCAGTCGATTCACCGCATTGGCCAGCATGTAGATGAAGCCCGTTCCCATGAAGTACTGGCCGGCGCCGTGGCGCATGCGCCCGGTCAGGATGCCGCGCTGGCTCGAACCCATGGGGCGCAGATGAATGAAGCGCAGTTCCGGCTCGTCCCAGCTGACCGCGATCCAGCCTTTCATGCGGCAGCTGATGGCAGTCGATGCCGTCCCACATCACCTCCCGCACGAAGCCGCCGATGGCCAGGAAGCAGGACATGCGGTAGAACTTCGACAGCGCCGATGCGAAGTTCTCGTCGCCGTGCCGCTCGTGCGCGAGGCCGCCGTCCTTGTGGATGTAGGCCTTGCCGCTGCAGGTGGCCAGCCGCGGTTGCGCCTCCATGCGTTGCATCAGGATCTCGAAATAGCGCGGCGGCAGGTTCAGGTCCAGATCGAGCTTGCACAGGTAGTCGTAACTGCTCAGGCTCGATGGTCGCGAAGCCGGCGTAGAACGCCTCGATGACGCCTGGCCCCACGGAGCGTCGGCCGCGGTCGCTGCGGCTGACACGACGCGGATCCAGTCGTGCCTGCCGCGTACTCGTCGAGGATGCGCGGCGTGTCGTCCGTCGAGCCGTCGTCGACGATGACCCACAGCGTGGGCCGGATCGTCTGGGCGACGACGGTATCGAGGGTCTGCCGCATGAACTCGGCTTCATTGCGGCAGGGCGAAATGATGACGTAGCGTCTGCTCATGGCGGTCAGGCGGAGACCATCCGCGCGGTGGAGGGAGAAATTGGGCAGCGGCCGATCGAAGTGGGCGAGCAATCGATCAAGGTTGACGGACTGGCCGAACTCCTCTTCGACATGCCGCATGGCAGCGTCACTCAGCCGCGAACGCAGCGCCGGATCGTCGAGGAGGCGGCGTCTGGCCCCAGCCGAGCCACGGGATCTCCTGGCGTGGCCAGCAGGCCTGTGCTCTCGTGGATCACGAGCTCCGGAATGCCGGACAGGCGTGTGGACACCACGGGCACGTGCTGGGCCATCGCCTCCATCAGCACGACCGGGAATGCCGTCCATGTCCCCACGCGCGTCGGGCTTGCAGGCCAGCACGAAGGCATCGAGGGACTGCATCCACGGCCCCACCGCACCGTGCTCGAGGGCGCCAAGAAATCGACCCGGTCGGCCACTCCGAGCTCGATCGCCTGGCGGGCGAGCGCCACCCGTTGCGGGCCGTCGCCAGCCACGCTGAGCTCGACAGGCCCAGGGGCATCTGCGCCAGCAGCGCGAGGGCACGCAGGACGTCGTCGATACCTTTCTTCTCGACGAGGCGCCCAAGGGTGCCGATGCGATACCGCCGCTTGGCGGCAAATGGCGGCGCGCGGTCCGCCGGGCGAGGTCGCAGCACAACGTACGACGGCGATGCGCTCGGGCGCGACGCCCACGCCTCCGCAGGTGCTGCTCGTTGTGTCGCGAGATGGTGAGCATCCTGCGAGCACGTGCCGCCTTTCGCTCAAGCAGCAGCCCCCGTTCGAAGATGTCGTTGGCATGCGCAGTCACCGTGAACGGAACGCCGCTCATTGCGCTGGCGTACATCGCGATCTGCGCGGGCACGTGGGCGAAGTGCACGTGCAGGTGCGAGCAGCCTCGCCTCGAAGCGCCCGGGCCAGCCGCGCTCCGGCAAGGAACTGGTAGACGAGCTTCCACGCGGCTCCGCGGGCCCAGCCGACCGCCGCCATGTCAGACATCAGCCAGCGCAGTGCCAGCCCCGTCCCCCTCCCGAAGCCGATCGCCGCGGCAAGGCCTCGCATCGTCACCGCCCACCCCGGCCCGTCGTAAAGGATTTGCGTGCGTGCGGCGAGATCTGTTGCGCCGGCACTTCGTGCTGCGGCCGGTGAACGCTGAACGGCACGACACGACAGCCGCGCCTTTCCACCTCGAGCAATTCCTGGTACACAAAAGTCGCCGAGAGCGCGGGAATCTCGGGCGCCAGATAGGCAGCGGTTCGCGTCTTCATGTCGGCTCGAAGGCAAGGTCAGACTGCGAGCACACGTCAGCACCCTTGCACTCAGCCGCGAGACCCAGTCCGCGTGGCAGCGCTGCAAGCGAAAGGACCGAATTTCCGCAGGTCATTTGTATTCGATAAGTTCGCGCTTGCGGCTGATGAGGCGATTCCCGTAGAACTGCAGGATCCCGCTGGCTTCCGCGAAACGGGCCACCACCATGAAAAGTGCGCGATTCCATCCCAGGCTCGCGCGCGGCCCATATCGCAGCGCCAGCCGGACGATCTGCAGCGGATAGACCAGCACGAGTCACAAGGCCTTGACTTGCCAAGCGCGAGCAAGACGATGGCGACCGGCAGGGCGATCCCCCAGAACAGCGCCCTCCGTGTCTCACGTACGCCGTGACGCTCAGGGAGTCCTCCATGCAGCGCCGCGCCTTCGGCAAACGCATGCCCGCCACGCTGAGCTCGCTTCCACCATTGACCAAAGCGCGAAAGCGCCGCGTCGTGCAGGGTCATCTCGATCGGCACACGCCACACCCGCCAACCCGCCTGGCGCAATCGCACACAGAGTTCAGGCTCTTCACCGGCGATCATGTCTCCACGAAAACCACCCACTGCCGCCAGCGCCGCCGAGCGCATCACAGCATCGCCCCCGCACGCTCGCACATCGCCCGTTGGCGCGTCCCACTCGACGTCGCACAGCCGGTTGTACAGCGAGTGCTCGGGATGCCGCTCGCGCCGGCGACCGCATACGACCGCAACATCCGGGTGATCCCGGAGGCAGGCCAGTGCCGCGGCAGGAAAGCCCGATTTCACCTCACAGTCGCCATCGACGAAGAACACGGCCTGCAACTGCGGGGCCACCTCGCCAAGCCTTTGAAAGCCGGCATTGCGGGCACGCGCAGCGGTGAAGGGCAGACGCATGTCGAGATCGACGACGAGCGCGCCTTGCGCACGCGCGAATGCCGGCGATCCGTCGGTCGATCCTGAATCGACATAGACGATCCAAGGCGTGGCAGTACGCACCGAGTCCAAGCAGCGCCTCAGTCGCTCGCCCTCGTTGCGGCCGATCACGACGACGCCGAGGCCGCCTGTATCGGCGGGCGCGGCGGAGGTCGCCGCCAGCTTCGACGCTTCAGCCATGTCGGGGGCGAGATCTTGGGTCACGACGCCGCCTCCTGCGCGCGCAAGGCAAGCGACAGACGCTTGCCGAAGCCGATGCAGCGCTTCTCGAAGTAGAAGGTCGATGCATGCGCCACCATGAACACGGCGGCAAACAGCAGAGGACGCTTCAGGTACTTCACGATCGTGTCGCCCTTCCCGAGCCAGGTGTCGGCGAGCAGCGGGTGCACGACATACAGCGCGAACGAGATCTCTGCCACATAGGCCAGGCGCGCATCGAGCATGCGACGCGCCAGCCAGGTCTGGGGGGCGAACAGCGTCGAGCCGACGAGCGCGGCGGCAAGGTACGGGCGCAGGTAGTTCAGCGCACCGCTGTCGGGATGGCACGCCGCCATCAGCGCGATGGCGAGGACATAAGGATTCCCACGAGCCACCCACTTGCGAGGCGCTTCCCCGAGCCGCTCGAAATAGACCAGCGCCAACGTCGCGCCGGCCAGAATCTCGTCGATGCGGAACCAGGTGACGATCGAGACCTCGGCGCCCCAGTAGACGCGGTACAGGGTCACGCCCACGCACAGCGCGGGCAGCAGCAGCAGAGCGCGCCGGCCCAGCGTACCCACCAGCAGGGCGACGCCAGCGTAGAACTGCATCTCAACGCACAGGCTCCAGAAATGGCTGGTCACCCGCGTGATCCAGAAAGGCGGCAGGTTCGCATAGAAGAGGTAGTGCGGCAGCCAGTCGGCCGCGGGGGCGCCGACGTAGACGAGCGCGAAAGCCAGAAACAGGAAGGCCAATGGCACGATCCGGAAGATGCGCCGGATGAGGAAGTCGAGCACGCTGTCGTGCTGCAGCAGGAAGCCGGTGATGAGAAATCCGGACAACGTGAAGAAGATCGACATGCCCAGCGGCCCCGACGCCTCGTTCAGCCGCCAGGCCTTCGGGCCGAGCGGCAGGAGATGCGTGGCGAGCACGAGCAGGATGCTCACGCCGCGCCATCCATCGAGCACGGCAAAACGCCCCCCGCGCACGGCGCCCGCTCGGCGGATCGGCATGCACGGTCACGGCAGCACCTCCTCGCGCCTGCGGGTCTGACCGAGCTGGCGTACTGCCTTCGCCTCGACTTGATCACGGCCGGCACGCCAACGGCGATGCAGTCGTCCGGCACGTCGGTGATGACCACCGCGTTGGCGCCGATGACGACGTTGTTGCCGATGTCGGATTGGCCCGAGCAGCTTGGCGCCAGCGCCGATGTCCACGTTGTCGCCGATGATCGGCGCACACGGCTCGTCGGCGCTGCTCAGGCCGACGACGACGCCGTTGCGGATGCGGCAGTTCGCGCCGAACCTCGCGTAGCCGCTGACGACGATGCCGCCGAAGTGGTCGATGACGAAGCCCGGCCCCACGTCGACTTCGCACGGCAATTCGATGCCGGCCACGATCTGGACGAACTTGAACGAGCAGCTTGTACAGCAGCGAGAACGGCTTGCGCACCCATGCGGGCGCAGGCGATAGCGCCAGCGTCCGAAGCGGTAGACGACCATGGCCCAGAAGCCCTGCGCGCCCCAGCGCCCGCCGTGCGCTGCGAGATCGGCGCGCAGGTTGTCGAACATCGACTCCGCCGCGGCTCGCCGTCTCGGCGCGTGTCGGGGCAAGGCGGCGAACCGCATGCCGTGAAGCTGACGAAGGACGCCGAACGCGCATGGCTCGCCTCACCGGGTCGGCCGCGTGCCCAGGCGGGTACGCGCGACCAGCCTGCACTGGGTCGAGAAGTGGCGGCGAAGCGCATCGAGGTCACGCAGGCCGCGCCGCTTGAGCAAGCGACTTTCAGCGCCAGCAGCGAGTCGGCGAGACCTGACATCACGACGCAGGCCACAGGCCGGCCACGCCGTGATGCTTGCGGAAGTACAGCAGCTCGCTTTCGATCTGCAGCGCCGAGATCTGCCGCCCCGTTGCCGTGACTTCGCTGACCGACTTGGCGCTTTCCCCGCCCGAGGTGGACAACGCTGGTGTGCGGATAGAACACCACCTTCCATCCCGCGCGCTGCACCCGCCGGCAGTGGTCGACTTCCTCGTAGTAGAGGAAGAAGCGCGGGTCGAACAGCCCGACGCGCTCCAGCACTTCGCGCCGCACAAGTAGAAGCAGCCGGGCACCCAGTCGCATGCGCGCACAGAGGCGTGGTCCCACCGAAGGTCGTCGACCATGCGTGCGTCGCGGAAAGAGCCGCTTCAGGCCCGTGCGATGCAAAAACAGGTTCCACGGATTTGGCGCGAAGCGGCAGCTCGGCTGCAGCGCGCCATCGCGGCCGACTAGCCGCACGCCGAGCACGCCGCACTCCGCGAATGGGCATCCATGTACGCCAGGGTCTTCGCGAAGCGCGTCCGGGGCGACGAACGCATCGGTATTGAGCAGCAGCACATGGCGACCGGTCACGAACGGCATCGCCTGATTGTTGGCGCGGCCGAATCCCACGTTCGTCGAGTTGGTGATGACCTGCACTGCTCGGAGTGCGCCCGCCGCAGTACAGTCGACTGACTCGTCTGCCGAAGCGTTGTCGACTGCAATCACCTGCAGCCGCAAGTCGCCGCTCGCGGCATACAGCGCGTCCAACAGTCTCGGGAAGCAGGAAGCCGTGTTGTAGCTCACGACGATGATCGTGAGATCGGCGCCGTCAGCCCTCCGAACGATGCGCGGCCTGAGCATCAGATGCCCGAGCCCAATGAAACGCTGCGGCTCGCAAGGCGGCCCGAATCCCTCTGCCACATATCTGATGGTTCGTGCCAGCGGCCGCCATGGCGCCTTGAGTCGCTCGATGTGTGTCGCGAGCGCGCCCGGCAATCGGCTTGGCGACTTGCGATGGAGATTGGAAGAGATCCGCGTAGGTTTCATGCAATCGCTGCGTTTGTTGGACCAGTTGATCGCGCGGGATAGGCTCGGACTCGCGAATGCACTCAAGGTGCGTCAGGAAGACACCCGAGCTGCTTTGCCAATCCGGCCATGCAGCCGCAGTTTCGAGTGCACCCCGCTTCAACGTCATGAGAAGCTGCGGATTGTCTCGCAGATGCTCTAGGTGGCTGATGACGGTGGTCTCATCATTCGTTGGCGCGACCAATGCATTTGCGCCGTCCGCGATATATTCGTCATGCCCCGACACGTCGTAAACCACCGCGGTTCCACCACAATGGAACATTTCCAGCGGCGGCCCGAACATGCCTTCGACCAAGCTGAGTTTCAGCACGACATCGCAAGATCGATACACCATCGCCACTTGATCCACTGGCACGCGAGAGAATACTCGGCGCACTCCTGGATACCAAGACCAGATCAGTGGACGTCAGCAGCCAGATCTCGTCGCTTTTTGCGCGCTGCGCCAGACGAAGCGCACGGGCCGTGTTCTTGAATCGCACCGACAACGGCCCTTCAACCAGTACACGCAATCGACCATTCTCACAGGGGCGCATGGATTGGGCCCCGCGGCACGTACAGATCCTTTCGGATGCCGTTGCGCGCCAGCAGGAATTGGGTTCCGAAGCGCTCGTTTCAGGTATGTGCTGAATCCAATGCGCCTCGGTGATGCCGGGAAGGCCCAGCGCATAGGTTTCATCAACGAGACTGCGCAAAGCATGCGCGCGAGACATCGAAAAAACGCGACTCGATGGACTGCACAAAATAAGCGTATTGGCGTGCCCTGAATCGGTGAAGGGCGAGGGCCGTCTTCCACCACGTGGCAATCGCCAGGTCGAATTGCCGTTGCGGCATGTCGCTCGAGATGCGATCGATGTGCAACGATCTCTAGCCGGGACTTGGCCGGATGCCAAGCCAGGTCCGAACGGTCGAAGCGCGTGAGCGAGACGAGCGTCACCTCATGTCCGCACGATCGCGCGTACGCCGCGTGCTGGAAGACGACATAGTTGCCGCCGCTCATGCCGACACTGCCAATAAGGAATAGGAGTCTTCATCCAATGGATGTAGGCTACTCGCCTCGCACGGCCGAACGGTCACCCGCGAATTGTTCGTGCCAGAATGATCTGGCGAACGTCGCTCGACTGACGAGGCTTCTGCCAACGCAGCATCCGCCAAGACGATGAATGCCAGGATTCATGACCATCGCGCGCCCGATCTTGATGCGAATACTGATGGCATCTCGTTCACTTTGTTGCGCGTTGATATCGGCCGCCAATTGGTAGAGCGCTGTAGGCGGACGTAACCTACGCCGATACCCAAAATCGACCAGTACACAATCGCGATGAACGAGATGCTGCTGACCGTGAAGATAGTCAGCATGATGCCAATGAGACAGGCCAACAAGCTGCCGCCGAGCGCGCGCAATTCTTCAAATTCTTCCGGAAGTTGCCACATACTGCGAATGATCCATGAGCGCAACTGAAATGAAGGCCCCTGCGAAGCAAGCAAGACCCACCAGTCCATTGGACAGCCCCACGCCGATATAGGTATTGACAACGTCAACCATGCCGCCAGTGACCAGATCCTGATCGCTCAATGCATAGATGTAGTCGAAACTGCCAAACCATGGGTGTTGCATGATCAAGGTGGACGACACGTCCAGCAAGTGCTGCCGGTAGGAGATGTTGTCCGCCTCGATGGTACCTACGAAAGGCAAGTAGTCGATCACGTGGGCACCGAGCGGGGTAATCATTACGGCGGCAAAAATGAGTGCAGCTGCCATTGACCCCTTCAGCACGCCGCTCAATGCTTTCGGCTGGGTCAACGAATAGACAAACAGCGCAGCCGCCGCCGCTAGCCAAGGTCCGCGGGAGAAACTCGCCACAAGGCAGCCGACAAGCGCGATGAAGCCAAGCCACCACATTGCCTCGAGATGCGACCAGTGCGGCGCAGGTACATATAAAAGGAAAGGGCAACCACCATGAGGTACCCGAGCACAATCGGCTGCCCCGTGGTGACTTGGGCCCGCAGGAAGACTCCCGCGCGAGAGATAGTGTCCGAGGCCCCAATGTGCATCCAATGGTGCGAGCAGACTTGAATAGGGCAGCCAGTACTTCAAAGATTCGAACACCGCCAGCGGTGCCATCACCATGACTCCGCAGACGAAGCTCATCAAAACGTCGCGGAATGCCTGAATGTCGCGTAGAGTGCGGCTCGCGACGTAATATGGCAATCCGACATCGAGCACGGCATAGATCGCATAGCGCAACGTATTCGTAGTAGTGTCCACCGTGAATCGAAGGCCGAGTTGTGTGAGCACAAACCCGATGACCAACAGATCGGGAAGCCAGGGTGTCTCAGCAGGCTGCGTCGGACGGAGCCTGATGCGGACCGCAGCAGGCAGCAGTAAGGCAAGTGCCAGCACGCGCGGGTAGTTCAGCGTGAGCAATTGGTTGGCAATTCCAAAGCCCGATAACGGCCGGTCGAATGTGGGGACGGCGAATAGCACGAAGACAAATAGCGCCATCGGATTTGACTCGCGCCGTCCCACATACAGTGATCACTACCGCGGTCACCGCAAGGAAGATCCAGAAGTTCTGTCCGAGAAATGCCGCGAGCGTGATGGCGACCCAGGTGTTGCGCCGTCGGACGAAGTCGACTTCGTCCATCGCGAATGCCGTCACCGGACGCTTTTCCAACGCGAACACGCAACTGGCCGCCACGAGGATCAGCACCAGGGCGCGCAGGTATTCAGGCATGGTGGCAGCCCTCGGCCTTCCTGTGCCGGCTCAGCGGCCCTCGGCACTGCGGCCGCGAGGCCGGATCACCACCGCCAGCAAGGCATCCAATGCGAAGAAACTCAGCAGCGCCACGATCATCAGCAAGATGCCCGCCGCCCCGTGGAGAAAGCCCTGCCCGGCCTCGTCTCCGAAGTAGTACGTGATCAGCACCAGCACGATCACCCGCACCGCGTTCGCGATAAAAGCAATCGGCAGGATCGATCCGAGCATGATCGCGTTGTGCAGCACGCTGCGGCGCTTCATGATGTACATGAACAGCGTCCCCAGGGCCGACAGGCTGAACATGGAATGCAGGCCCGAGCAGGCGTCCGCCACCTGGAGCTGATACTGCCCGATGCTGATCATCACGCCGGAACGCGCGATCGGATAGCCCACGGCATAGAGCAGATCGGTCACGATGCTCGCGATCCACTGCTTGAGCGGCCCTGTGACCGCATCCACGAGGATCCCGGGCAGCGGCACCATGAACACGAAGTAAAGGACCGGAAACCACGCCAGCCGCAACGCCGCACCGCCCTTCAGAAGGAGCAACGCACCGGCCACCACGAACATCTGCGACGCGAACTCGAAGATCGAGATGCTGAACGCACGGCCGATCACGTACATCAGGAGCCCGAAGACGAACAGCGGCCAGCCAGCAAGCGGCAGCGGCCGCAGCGGCGCGGCCATCAGCGGGCGGCGCAGGCCCCAGAACAGCCATGCCAGCACGGCCAGGATGATGGCGCCATGGCCATGCTCCTCCGTCTGCCAGATGCTGTTGGCAGCCCACCAGTACACGGGCAGGTACATCGCGGCGAAGCCGGCCAGGAAGATCAGCCATCGCAGGGCTTCGTCCGAGGGGCGTGTCCACGATGCAGCGAAGGGAGCCGTGCTGCTCACGAGAATTTCTTCGTCCGGGGCACGTCGTTGAGCACGGAGCCGACCACGTCGGTGCCGGCCTCCATCAGTCCTTGCAGCAGGTCGTTGTGCGCCGCCACGCGTGTGAGGCCGGTGCGCGCGACGGCCAGCACGGCTCCGGTGCGCGACGCGATCATCGCGGCGTCTTCGCCAATGGCGAGCGCCGGCGTGTCGATGATGACCATGTCGAAGCTCGCGCGAGCGTGAATCAGGAATTCATCCAGGTTCAGCCTGCCGAGCAGTTCCAGCGGATTCGGCGGGATCGGCCCGGCCGGCAGCACGAACAGTCCGGCCAGGTCGGTGATGCGGATGATCGCCTCGTCGCGCGAGCGTCCGGACAGCACCGTCGAGAGGCCGACCTTGTTCTGCAGCAAGAAGAGCTGGTGCTGGCGCGGTCGACGCATGTCGCCATCGATCAGCAGCGTGCGCTCGCCGAGCTGCGAGAACACGATGGCGAGGTTCGCCGCCAGGTAGCTGCGGCCCACGCCGACGTCGGTGCCGACGAGGGTGAGCACCTGGCGCTGCTCGGTCTTGTCGAACCAGCGCAGCATGAGCTGGCTGCGGATGGCACGAAGCTGCTCGACACCACGGCTGAACGGCTGATAGGCCGCGACGAGTTCATTGCTGAGCGCCTTGGTCTCGCCGTTGCTGCGCAGGTACGCATAGGAGAACTGGCGCGACAGAGCGTACTGCACGTCCGCTTCGCTGAGCAGCCCCAGGCGCATCGCCGCTTCGCCGAAGCGCAGGTCGTGCTCCTTCTGGAACATGAGCACGCGATCGGCATCGTCGGCCGATAGCACGCCGCTGTCGATCAGGATGGCACCGATCGATCGGTTGGCACGGGGCGCGCCCGTGGCGAGCGACACGGTCATCTTCATGCTCTTGCTCCCGGTGCGTTCAACAGGGGACGCGCAGGCCGCGCACCCGACGTGAGGCTGCGGAACACGGGCCGCTTGGAATCAGGCGGATAGAGCACGCCGATCACCGGTACTCCGGCCAGCAGCAGCAGATCCTGCGGACCGCGAACGCGCCGGTCCAGCGTCTCCAGGAGCATCGCCGCGCCTATGCCGAGCAGCAACCCGCCGAGCACCGACACGATGATGTTCAGGATCACGCGGGGGCGTGACGGCAGGATGGGCTCGACCGCCGGGCTCAGCAGGCGCACGTTCGCCTGCATGTTCTGGCCCTCGAGATTGAGCATGTTCACGCGCTGGCTCATCGCATCGTAGGCATGCTGCGCGGTATCGATGTCGCGCATGAGCACCGCGACGCGATCCTTCTGCGAGCGCAGGTTCAGCACCTTGTCCTTCTGCTGATCGATCAGGCTCTTGAGCTGCGCAATCTTCTGCTCGGCACCGCGCGTGGCGACTCCGCTTCCGCCGGAGACGCGGCGCACTTCCGCCGCAAGCTGCTGACGGATCTCGCGGATCTGCGCCTCGAGCTGCAGCCGTTGCGGATGGTTCTTGCCGACGATGCTGCTGATCTCGCTGAGCTTGGTCTCGGCCTGTGCCAATTGCTGCTTGAGTCCGAGCACCGCAGGGCTTTGCTGCACATCGGGCGACAGCATGCTGCCGCTGTTGCGCTGGCGCGTGGAGGCGTCCACCAGTTCGGCCTGCGCGGTCGCGAGTTCGGCGATCAGCGCGGCCAGACGAGTGCTTTCCTGGTCGAGCCGCTCGTCGGTGGCCACGATGCCGTTGTCCTGCTGGTATTTCGACAGCCTGGCCTGCGCCTGCTCGAGGTTGTCGCGCAGGTGCTTGATCTGCTCATCGAGGAAGGTCGCCGACTGGCGCGCGGGTTCGATGCGCAGCTCGACCGACGTGTCCATGTAGGCCTGCGCGAACGCGTTGGCCGCGCTCGATGCGAAGGCCGCGTCCTGCGACGCGAAATTGACATTGATCACGTTGCTGCCGCGCGAGGGCTCGACCGTCAGGCCCCGCTGCAGCAGCTCCGCGTAGTAGCGCTGCAGCGGCACCTTGGCCTCGGTCGATTCCCGCCATTGCTTCACGGCCGCGGGAGAGCGTTCCACGCCCAGCATCTTGACCACGCGGGTCGCCACGCGGTCGCTCTTGAGGATCTCCACCTGCGTGGCCATGTACGCCGGCGATGCCAGCCCCGGTGCGAGGGCGCCGAGCACGGGATCGGCTCGCACGTCGACCACCATCGACGCATTCGCGATGTACTGCTTGGGCAACAACAGGGTGATGGTGATGCCCACGGCGGCGACCAGCACCGCCAACGTGAGGACGAGCCATTTCCTGGCCCAGACCACGCGCAACAATTGCAGGGGAGTCATGGCGATTCCTCAGAAGATCGATTCGCGCACGTAGACGACATCGTCGCGCTCGACGAGGTCGTTCATGTTCGGCTCGATGACGTGCGTCGCGCCGTTGGCATCGCGACGATGGATTCGAATCCCCCGCTCGGTGCCGCGCTGGGTGAGGCCCCCGGCCTGCGCCAGCGCCTGGAGGACGGTCATCCCGCGTTCCAGCCGCTCCACGCCAGGATGCTGCACTTCACCGTAGATGTAGAGCATGGGAGCGCGGTCGACATAGAGGATGTCGCCGTTGGTGACCGGCACATCGAGTTCGCTCTTGCCGGCCTGCAGGATCGCAGGAAGGTCGATGTCGAGCTTGACCGGCTTGCCGTTGCGCTTGCCCACCAGGGTGACGATGTCCGAGGCGCCGGGCAGCGTTCCGCCGGCGGCGGCCAACATCTCGGAGACCTTGGAGCCCACCATCTCGATCGGATAGCGGCCGGGCTTGCCGACCTGGCCAAGGATCGATACCTGGCTGCTTCTCACCTGCAGCAAGGTGACCGCCACCTGGGGCTTGTTGACGAAGCCGCCCTCGCGCAGCGCGCGCGCGATCTTCTGCTCGGCGGCGACGGTGGTGAGACCGTCGAGAGACACCACGCCGATCATCGGATAGGTGATCTGCCCGACTTCAGAGACCTGGGTCTCGAGCGTCAGGTCAGGGTTCTGGTAGACGGTGATGCGAATCGCATCGCCCGGCCCCAGGGTGTGCTGCTTGGCTGCTTGCTGCGCGAACGCCGAGGACCCCGCGACGAACGCCACGACGAGCCAGCATTGCATCAGGCAACGCATCACATTCTTCAACATCACTACACGCCTCCGTTGGATGGGTTTCATGCAGCGGCTTCTGCGAGCCACCGGCATGGCGCCCGGGTTACTTCAACCCCTTCAGCCCCTTGTCAAGTACGCTCGCGCTGGGCGCCGATGCCGGCCTGACCGGAACCATCGGCTCGACTGCCGAGGCGGGCGTGCCCACCAGCGGCGAAACCGACGGCTTGGGATCCTCGACCTCGATCTCGCTGGCACCCGGTTCGGGGGCCAGCGGAGATACCGACGGTTTCACTTCCAGTGCCTTCTCCTGCGCGGCCTCGCGCTCGGCAGCGGTCTTCTGGAAGTCGCCCACGTATTCGATCTCGGCGGAAGCACGCAAGGCCTTGAGGTCGTCGTCGATGACCTTCTGCTTGTGCTGATTCAGCAGGTAGCGCTCGATCGCCGGCCGTGCATGTTCCTCGTCCACGGGCTGGTCGTGCGCCGCCACGAGCACGACGACCTGGGCGCCATGGTCCGTCTTGTTGAAGATCGTCTGGCCGTCCTTCATCTTGGCCAGTGTCGGCAGGCTCGCCAGCGGCAGCTGCTCCGCGCCGCGAACCACCTGCTTGCCGACGAACTTGATGTGATTGGTGTTCATGTACGAGAGAAAGTCGGACACGTTCTTGGCTGCCTCGAGCTTCTTGCGCAAGTCGTCGACCTGCTCCGGGGCGGCCTCGATGGCGATCTCCTGCAGGGCGTAGACGCGCCTGTGGCTGAACAGCTCGGGATGCTCGCCGTAGTACTTCTTGATCTCCTCGTCCGTCGGCTTGGGTGCACCGGCGCCGATCTTCTCCAGATACGCCCGCGCGATGATGTCGCGGCGCGCGGCTTCGATGGCCTGCGTCACCACCGGCGTGCGGTCGAGCTTCTGGTCGGTCGCCTTCTGCACGGCCAGTTCCTGATCGATCAGATGATCGAGCACCTGCGTCGTCGCCGACGCAGCCTGCTCGGGCGTCATCGCTTTCTGGTGACTCAGCACGAAATTGATCTGGTGCACGGTGATGTCGTCGCCATTGACGCGCGCGGCCGTCTGCGAGCCGGTCCTTGACTTGTCACCGCAGCCGACCAGGAACGCACCCGCGGCAAGAATCAGCAACAAGGCGCAGCGGAACGCGAAGGTGGATCGGCGCCCGGACGCGAAAGACGAGATCATGAGTCGAATATCTCCACAATGCGGCGCAACGGCTACGCGCCCTACAGCGATGCGGTGGCCTGCGCGACCGTCAACCTCTCGGGCTGACCACACGCATGCCGACCGGCCATGTTGTACGGTGGTGTGCCCCCTCGTGCACCCGCCGCGCGGCGATTGGAATATGAGTCGCCGTGTGAGTTCAGCGTGCCCTTCCCCGCATTCCGGGGGCGCATGCCGGCATGTCGATTGCCCGGCGACTCAACATTTGATTCCCACATGAAGCGCCACCACGCCGGCGCTCAGGTTGTGCACGTCGACGTGCCCAAAGCCGGCGCCCTTCATCATCGATTTGAGGGTGGCCTGATCGGGATGCATGCGTATCGATTCGGCCAGATAGCGATAGCTGTCCGAGTCCCCCGCGACCCATCGGCCCAACCGCGGAAGCACCTGGAACGAGTACCAGTCATAGACTTTCTCGAGCGGCGGAGCGACTTTCGAAAACTCCAGCACCAGCAGCCGGCCGCCAATGCGCAGGACGCGATTCATCTCGGCCAGAGCGCGTTCCTTGTGGGTCATGTTGCGCAGGCCGAACGCCACGCTCACGAGGTCAAAACGGCCGGTTTCAAAGGGCAGCTGCTCGGCGTCGCACAGTACCGTGGGAAGCGCGAGGCCATCGTCGAGCAGGCGGTCGCGCCCTTGCCGGAGCATGGCCTCGTTGATGTCGGTGTGCACGACCGTGCCTCGCTCGCCGACCTTCTTCGCGAACGCGCGCGCGAGATCTCCGGTGCCGCCTGCGAGGTCGAGGACCTTGTCGCCTTCGCGGACGTTGGCCACTGCGACCGTGTAGGCCTTCCAGGCCCGATGCAGGCCGGCAGACATGAGATCGTTCATCAGGTCGTAGCGCGTCGCGACGGAATCGAAGACGCCGCGCACGCGTTGCGCCTTCTGCGATTCGTCGACCTTCTCGAAGCCGAAGTGTGTTTCGCTCATGGCAGTGCTAGTGGTGTCCGCAGGACTTCGACGCAGCGGAGGGCATGGGCTCGTCGCGTGACGCGCCGGCCTGCACGAGGCGCGCCTCGTAGCGCTCCCAGAGCTTGTCCGCCTGAGAGCCGAGGTAGTAGAGGTAGTCCCACGAGAAGATGCCGGTGTCGTGGCCGTCGGAGAACGCCGGCTTCACGGCGTAGTTTCCGATCGGTTCGAGCGTCAAGATTTCCACGTCGCGTTTGCCGGTTTGTAAAACTTCCTCGCCCGGGCCATGGCCTTGGACCTCCGCCGACGGCGAATACACGCGCATCAGCTCGAACGGAATGCGAAAAGCCTGCCCGTCGGAGAAGCCGATTTCCAGCAAGCGAGACCGCTCGTGGACGGTGATTGCCGTGGGTTGCGCAGTGGGTGTCGAGGTGCCGGTCATGGGAGTGGTGGCCAGGTAGTTCGAGTCAGTGTAGCGAAGCGGACATCGGCGGGAATGCACAACCGGGATACAGCCACCGCACCGCCGCGGGACGGGGGAAGCAAGCTGCGTGCCTATGTGAGTCCCGGTGGCCAGATGCACCGAATGGCGTCCGGTTCGATCGGCAACGATCCTACTCTCGTGGCGCCGCTGCTCTCGCGGCTGAATCGGGGCAGCGTATTTCGATTCCGTGGCGGTTCACCGGGGGTATACCGCCCGGACGAGGATCTTCGCCAGATTGCGCCACGCGGACGCGGCGGCCGGCTGGACCACGAGAGCGCGCCAGGCGCCGGCAATCGCCAGGCGCCTGCGTCCTGCGTGCAAATCCCTCCAGGATTGCCCGACCAGCATTCCGCCGATCTGCGACGACGCTGAGGAAGCCGATGCCGGCGCCTCGCTCGGAGGCTGCGGAGAACGGCCGCGCATCAGGTCGTCGATGCCGTCGGCCGCGCGTTGTGCCTGGAACACCCGCGCCGTTTCTTCGAAAAAGACTCGGCGGGCCGCATGCTGCGTATGGGTGGTCGACGAGCCGTGCAGTCGGTACCGGTAGTCGTCATATGGCAGGTAGCGGACCTGGCATGCTTCGCCCAGCCGGAACTGGAAGTCGAGGTCCTCCGCCGTCTCGAAATACTCACGAAAGGCGCCTACGCGGTCGAACACTGCCCGGCGGATCGCGAAGGTGCACAAGGTCGTGCGCACGACGCCCCCGCGCAATTCGGCGTGCACGTCCTCGCCCTGGGGCTTGCTGCGGTCGACCAACCGGGCGACGAGGCGGCCGGCCGAATCGACGCTGCTGAACGCGCCGCATACAGCGCCGTATTCGGGATGCTGCGACAGCCAGGCGGCCTGCCGCGCGATGCGGCCCTGCTCGTACAGGTCGTCCGCATCGCAACGCATGAGGATGGCGCCACGGGCCGCCGCAATGCCGGCGTTCAGGCACGCCGAGATCCCGCGGGCCGGCCCCTGCACGAGGCGGATCCTGTCGTCGGCGATGGATGCGACGCGCTCGACCGAGGCATCCGTGGATCGATCGTCCACGACGACGACTTCAAGGGGAAAGCCGCGCTCGCACAGCAGGGAAGCAAGCGCCTGCACGACGAAATCTTGCGCATTGCGCAGCGGCACGATGACGCTGACGACCGTCACGATGCGGCCTCACCCGTGTCGGCAAGGCGGTCAGTGCGCTTGAGCGACGCGCATGCCAGCAGGCGCCAGCCCTCGCGGTCGGCAGGACGCAGTCGTATCGCACGCAACGCGTAGATGAAGCTGGTCCTGCGCTCGCCGCTATTGAACGCCCACCAGCCGTAACGCAGCATGAAGCGGTGCCGGGAGGCCACCTCGCGCGTCGGGCGCCAAGGCTCGTTCGCCTCGAACTGGCGAAGCTGCAAGCCGCGTCGTCGCCACGCGTCCTCGCATGAGCGGCAGGCGGCCTCTGCTTGCCGCTTCGCGTCGCTACCGCTGATGGACGCGGTGTGCAATCTGTAGCGCAACACCGGGCCGCGCAAGTTCGCCAGCCGTCCGACTTCTCCCAGCCGCAGCCACAGGTCGAGGTCTTCGGTCGGGTAGCACGCCTGCCGGTAGCCACCGACAGCCTTCACGCAGGACTTGCGCATCACTGCGCACGGATGGCAGATGGTCGTGTGCCCGCGCAGCGCCATGTCCTGGATCTGCGCATCCTCGGGAAGCATCCGCAAGGTGGTGAGAAAGCGCCCCGCCTCGTCGATGAGCTCGACGTCCCCGCCGACGCAGACGACCGCCGGGTTGTCGGTCAGAAATCGCATCTGCCGTTCGAATCGATCGGGAAGGCAGACGTCGTCAGCGTCCATGCGCGCGATCAATTCGCCTTGAGCCGCATCGACGAGTTCGTTCAGCGTCGCGACCAAGCCCCGATTGGCACGGGAAATCAGGCGGACACGAGCATCCCGCGCTGCAAACTCGCGCATGATTTCCAAGGACCGATCGATCGAACCGTCGTCCAGCAGCAGCAACTCAAACTGCGTGTAGGTCTGCGACAGCACGCTGCCAATGGCGTCGCGCAAGTAGCGCTCACCGTTGTAGACGGGCAGAAGGACTGAGACGGCAATCATGTTCGGCGCGCGCCTGACGCATAATCGTGCCAGACGATACGATGGAACTGTTCCTTCAGTGAATGCTCGTACACGTCTCGATTCTTTCGATACGAGTTGGCATGGACGACGGCCCCAGCAGGTTGGCGACGAATTTCGTGCAGTGCAAAGATCGAATCGCAGGCCTTGGCCGGCGGCGCGCCGCGGTCTTGCGCACGGTCCATGGTGTTCCCCGGTTGCCCAACTACCATGAATTCGCGACCGACCAGTTGGCGGTCGTGGCGACCACGATGGCCGTGGAGGCAGCCAACAGAAGCACAGGCAAGTCGACACGCCGGTGCCAAAGCCCCAGGCTGCCGAAGACGAGCGCGGTCACTGGGTAGTTCAATACCGCGCCGCTGGCCGAGCCGATCACCATGCCGAGCGGCCCTGCGAGCGTGAAGCCGATAAGCATTCCGCCCCACTGCAGGCCGACCTGGATGCCCAGGAGAATCGTGCTCAAGCCGACCCGGTTCATGGCCCACAGGACACCAGCATAGGAACCGCTCAAGACGCCTGCCATCGAGCCGACCGCGCTGATCTGCAGAATCAGCCCGGCATCGACATAGCGAGGGTCATACAAGAGCTCGACGATTCGCGGGCCCAGTAGTGCGAACGCGAAAGACACCGGCAGGGCTGGAAGGATCTGTGCAGCGCGACTCCGCTCGAGGGCGTGCGAAAGGCGCGACGGGTCGGTTCGCAGAATTTCCGCGTACGCCGGAAAAAGCACGCGACCTGAGAGCTGCTGGATCGCACGCCAGGCAATTAGGTTGAGCGTGTTCGCCAGACCGATCAACGCCAGCAGCTTGACGCTGATAAGATTCGCCGAAAGCAACCTGCTGCCCTCCCCCGCCATGAACGTGATCGCCGAACTGAGCATCGCCTTGGAGCCGAACGACAGGACGCTGCGTGCCGCCTCGCGGTCCCAGGCGAGACGATTGCGCGGGCCTTTGAGCAACATGTGGCTCGCAAACAGCTTGACGACTGCGCCGGCGAGATTCCCCTCGACCAGCGCAAACGGCGTGGGGTCGTGCCACGCCAGCAGCATCGACGTGACCAGCGCGAACGCGAGGCTCCCAATATCGATGGCGGTGAGGCGCTTGATCTCGACCTTGCGCTGCGCAAGCGCGATATTGGTCGAGTTGAATCCGGCCAAGAGAGGGATCAGTGCAGCCATCCTCATGAGATCGGCCAGCATCGGTTGCTTGAAGTGAGATGCGATGGCGCCCGAACCGGCCACGAGGAGAATGCTGACGAATGCGCCCTGCAGGATCTGGATCGTCCAGGCGGAATTGACGTACACCGGGTCGGAGCCCTTGTGGCTGCGGATGACGCTCTGCGACGCCGCCATGTCCGACAGCATGGTCACACCGATCAGTACCGACTGCACGATGGCCATCAAGCCGAATGCCTCCGGAAACAGCAGCCGGGTCATGATCAGGTTGCTGCCGAACCGAAGGAGCTGGTTGAAGCCGTAGCCCACCGCGGTCCAGCCGCCTGCGCGGAACACCCGCTGCCGCAGGCCGCCCTTGGGAAGGACCATGTTCATGGCGGGCAACGGCCACGCAGCGCCGAAGCCGTGGATGGGAGGACAGGGGTGGCGGGGCCGCTCATGGGGTCGGCAGTGTAGCCAGCGGGGAGTACCGTTCGTCAAGACGCGGATAACGCGGCCGCGATGCCGGAATCCAACCCGAACAGTGACGGTCCGATTCTCTCGAGGGGCGAAGGTGACACGGATCGCTGCGCCGACGCCCAGATCGGCTGCGGGAAGTGGCTGTCCCATTCGAAACGCGCCACCACGTGCCAATGCAGGTGCGGCACGACATTGCCGAGCGACGCGAGATTGATCTTCGCGGGTCGAAGCAGATCGATCATCGTGCGCTCCACGGCAGCCAGAAGATCGATGCATCGGCTTCGCTCAGGAGCCGAGAGGTCGCTCATCTCCTTCACGTGCCGCGCGCAAATGATTCGGTAATATGCGGGAAACATCGCGTCCGAAACGCGAACCACTCGCCAAGAGTCGTCGTGCCATATCACGTCGCCGCCCGCTTCCTGGCAAAGCGGGCAGTTCGCAGGCGCATCGTGCAGTGGGCGGAAGGGGATCGGCGTCATCGTCACTTGCCATTGTGGCGGAACACGCGCATGGCCCGTGCTTCCCTTGGCCGCATCGCGCGGGAAGCACGGTCCGTGCGATGCCCCGCCGAACAGGATCGATCATCGATGCAAATTCCGCTCCCGATCGGCGACGTCCGTTCGCTCGCCCGGAGAGGGCAATGGTGGTGGGCAGCGAGGCAGCGACAAATCGGCGCGCAAGACGCGTTGCCCGAACATGCGAATTTTGTCGTCATCTCGCACCCCCATCAGCTTTCCCGCACGCAGGTCTACGCGTTCTACCTGCATGCGGGTGACATCGCGTCGAGATTCGGCGCGAACCTGTACGAGCTTCCGACCGCGGCCTTCCAGAAGTGGGATTCCGACGTGGTCTGTCCGCAAGTGCGCTGGCTGGCGTTCCAGACCTGGTTCGACATGAAGATCGCGGAGATGGACCGCCATGCGGCGCGAATTCGCCGGACCTTCCCGAATGCCTCGCTCATCTACCTCGACTGCTTTGCGCCGCTCGATCTGCGCTTTGCGAAAGTCCTCGACCCGTACATCGACTGGTATGTGAAAAAGCAGTTCGCCGCGAACTTCGACGACTACCGGCTGGCGACGCGCGGCGACACCAACCTGACGCATTTCTATTCGAGCCGATACGGCATCGACCTGCCGACGACGCAGTTCGACGTCCCACCCGAATTCCACCGAAAGCTCGTCGTGGGCACGAATTTCTGCGTTTCGCCCCGGATGATCGACCGCTTTCTCGGCCCGTTTCCCGATGGACCTCGCCCGATCGACGTGCATGCCCGCATCGCGACTCGCGGCTCGCCCTGGTACGCACGGATGCGGGAAGAGGCAAGGCAATCCACGCTCGCGCTGCACGGGCTGACCATCGCCAGCGAGGGCACGGTGTCTCGCCGGCAGTTCTATGCAGAACTCCTGCAAAGCAGGATCTGCTTCAGTCCGTTCGGCTACGGCGAAGTCTGCTGGCGGGACTACGAGGCGCTTTTCTCGGGGGCATTGCTGGTCAAGCCTCGCATGGACCATGTCCGGGTCGCGCCGGACATCTTCGTGGCAGACCAGACCTACGTGCCCATCGAGTGGGACGGCTCGGACTTCGGTGATCGGGTGCGCGAGCACTTGGCTGACGAGAACAAGCGCCGCGAAATGGCGCGCGCCGGCTTCGAGGTGGTCCGGAACTACCTGTTGTCAGGCGCTGCCGTCGACACGCTCGCCCCCATCTTCGGCCATCCCACCAGCGCCCGCTCGACGCCGCCGTCGTCGGCCCGCTTCACGTAGACGGGGGTGCGCGCGCAGGTCATGCATGTTCTCGCCGACGAGGGCCTTGACTGTCTTCATTGGGTCCCGGGGCTTCGTCGGTCGCCTGTGCGGAACACGCGCTTGCGAAGACACCGCGTTCATGGCCGGCTTCGCGTTGGCACTTGCAGGTGCACCCAGTGCACCGGTGCGTTGCCGTCCAGCCGCAGGGTGTAGCCGCCATGGGCGTAGGCCAGATGCACCGCGTGTCGGGTCGCCGCGCGGCCTGTGTCGGTGCGCAGGCGCAGGCCGCGCGCCGCATGGAAGCGGATGACGCCCCGCGCGGGCACGCTGACGAAGGGCAGCCGGCCCGGCGTGCGCGGCTGCGACGGCGTGGCCAGCGAGACGAGCAGGTTTTGCGACCGCGCGATGGCGCGCCCGTCCAGGCTCTGCACCGACACGCTGCTGTCGCCGGCCACGTCAAGCTCGATGCGCACGTCGGCCAGCGTCACGGGGCGGCCACCCAAACGTCCGAGTGCGGCCTGTGTGCGCGGGGTGTCGATGGTGTACACCCCGCCGGCGATGTCGCGGCGCAGTTCGCCGGTGTCCGACACTGCCGGCGGCGGTGCCCCATTGGTCGGCCCCGGTGCGGGCGCCACGCGCGGGGCGTCGGGTGCAGCCGCGCCGGGATGCAGCCAGGGCAGCGCCGTGACCGCCGGCAACACGGTGATGAGCCGGCCGCGCTCGGCCGCGGCGCGCATCGCCGGCGACCCGCCGGCCGAGAGGCCCTGGTCGAACACCTGGGCCGCGGTGGGCGCCAGCACCTCTGTGGTCGTGGCCTCACGCACGTGCTGCTGCCGGAACAGCAAGGCCGCGGCCGGCAGGCCGGCCAGAAGCGCTGGATCGTTGAAGGACTGCCAATTGGATGGCGCGCCTGGCCGCTGCAACGGCGTCTGCGCATACGCGTACTGCATCAGCGCATCCCAGCCTTGGTGACAGCCTGCGGCGGCGATCAGCAGCGGCAAGACCTGACGGTCGGGGGCCGGGAAACCGCCCATGTTCCATTCGCTCACCGACAGCGGCCTGCCCGGCAACTGCGCGGCGGCGATGCGTTGGATCGCGGTCGCGTCGCGACGCGGGTCGCGAGACAGCAGGCCGCTGTGGGCGTAATCGTGCACGTCGATCAAGTCGCCGTCGGTCAGTGCCGGCAGCGACATCAGCCGCCCACCCCACAGGCTGGTCGTGACGATGGGCACCTTCACGCCCATGTGGCGCAGATGCGCGATCATGGCCACATTGAACCGATGCTCGAGGTCGTTGAGGAAGAGTCGCGACGGCCCGTCCTTCCATGAGCGCCACACGACGTCGTCGTCCAGGCCATGCGCCCCGGCGAACGCCCTTGCAGCGGCCAGGTAGCGTGCGGACTCGGTTGGCACGTGCTTGTCGGGCAGCAGGCGCTGGGCGAAATGGTGTGTGACGTCGTTCTCGTTGGTGAGGAGCACGGCCGCCACTGCGGGCTCGTCGCGGTAAGCGTGGCCTGTGTAAGGATTGACGTGGCCGAGATAGGCATCGTCGAAGTCCTGCATCGCCCGCACGATGTCGGGGTCGACGTAGTTGTAGCCCTTCAGGCCGACGTCCGGACGGCCGTGCGAGATCTCGTCGAAGGCGGCGATGCCGTCGGCGGCGCGCAGATGTCGCTGCACGTGCAGGTCCAGCCAGACGTAGATGCCCTCTTCCTTCAGGCAGTGCACCCACCAGTCGATCCGATCGAGCATGGCGGGGTCGAGGTGGCGCGTGTCATGCGGCGCGGGGCCGCCGAAGAGGTTGGGATGCACCCAGTAGGAGTCGATGTGGTGCAGACGCACGAGGTTGAAGCCGAGCTGCGACAGACGCCGCGCTTGTGTGCGCACCGCCGCGCGATCGGTCCCGAACAAGGCGGCCGCGGTCAGGTTCGTGCCCCAGAAGCGCGCCGGGGTGCCGTCATCGAACTGCAGCGCATCGCCATGAGAATGCAAGAAGCCGTGCTTGCCGGCGGGGCGCTCGGGCGCATTCAGAAACGACAAGTCAACAGGTGCGCCGCGCCAGTCAAGCACGTCGGGCAACGCTCCGACCAGGGGTGGCGGCTCGAGTGCGGCTGCATGGACTGCGCCTTCGGCCAGCAGGGCGAACCCGAGGACGGCAAGCCCGCAGTATGCGAGCCCCGCCGCAAGGGCCCGCAGCGTGCCGCGCACGCCGAAGGTCCACGCCGGGCGCCGGTGGTTGGTACCGCCGCGCAGTCCGCCGCTCACGGCTTCAATGCGCCCGGCCGGGGCGGTGATGAGCGCAGCAGCTCTCCGCCTCCAGTGGGTCGACGTGAACATCGCGCTAGCCGTCTTGCCTGGAGACTGGATCAGGCCTGCGGGCGGTCGGCACGAGTTCGGACATGGGGCACGCGAGGAGTCGGGGCGGTGCCTGCCGAGTGTAGTGATGACGGCCTTGGTGTCGGCAGAAACCACGCGCGAGCATGGCCTCGCCGGCAATGACTTTGCCGCTACCGGCCCTCCTCTCGGCAAAGGGGACCGTCGCAGAGGGCGACGGACCGCGCACGCCGGCCTGGTGGACAGGCTCGCGCGCGGGTGTCGCTCCATCACACCAGCACGCGTTCGATCCCGCCTCCGTTGGCGTGCTCGACGTAGCGCGGCATCCAGTCCTCGCCGAGGATCTGGCGCGCCATTTCCACCACGATGTAGTCCGCCTCCAGCAGCCCGTTGTTCAGGTCGCCGCCATAACGGCTGAGACCCTGCAGGCAGCTCGGACAGGACGTGAGGATCTTCAGCGGCCCCTTGTCGGCCACCCCCGCAGTGGCCCGCAGCGCCGCCTCGTCCAGGCGCAGCTGCTCTTCCTTTCGAAAACGCACCTGCGTGGCGATGTCCGGACGCGTGACGCCGAAGGTGCCACTCTCGCCGCAGCAGCGCTCGCTCTTGCGGACGTTCTCGCCGACCAGGGCCTTCACGGTCTTCATCGAGTCCTGCAGCTTCATGGGGTTGTGGCAGGGCTCGTGATACAGGAAGCCGCCCGCGCCGGGCAAGGTGATGCGCTTTTCCAGCAGGTATTCGTGGATGTCGATGATGCGGCTGCCGGGGAAGATCTTGTCGAACTGGTAGCTCTGCAGCTGGTCGTAGCAGGTGCCGCAGCTCACCACCACCGTCTTGATGTCGAGGTAGTTCAAGGTGTTGGCCACGCGGTGGAAGAGCACCCGGTTGTCGGTGATCATCTTCTCGGCGCGATCGAACTGGCCGCTGCCGCGCTGCGGATAGCCGCAGCACAGATAGCCCGGCGGAAGCACGGTCTGCACGCCGGCATGCCACAGCATGGCCTGGGTCGCCAGTCCTACCTGCGAGAACAGCCGCTCTGAGCCGCACCCGGGGAAGTAGAAGACCGCCTCGCTGTCGGCGCTGGTGCGCGCGGGATCGCGGATGATGGGGACGTAGTTCTTGTCCTCGATGTCCAGCAGCGCGCGCGCCGTGCGCGTGGGCAGGTTGCCCGGCAGCTTCTTGTTGATGAAGTGGATGACCTGCTCCTTCACGGGCGGCGTGCCGTGCGTGGACGGCGGCGCCGCCGTCTGGCGGTTGGCCAGCCCGCGCAGCAGGTTGTTGGCCGTGCGCTGGGCGCGAAAAGCCACGCCCACCAGCGAGCCGCGCAGCAGCTTGATGGTCTCGGGGCGAGTCGCGTTGAGCATGAACATGCCCATGCGGTTGCCGGGGCGAAAGCTCTTCTTGCCCATCTTGCGCAGCAGGTTGCGCATGTTCATCGACACGTCGCCGAAGTCGATGTCCACGGGGCACGGCGACTTGCATTTGCGGCACACCGTGCAGTGGTCGGCCACGTCCTCGAATTCTTCCCAGTGCTTGATCGACACGCCGCGGCGCGTCTGCTCCTCGTAGAGAAAAGCCTCCACCAGCAAGGACGTGGCGAGGATCTTGTTGCGCGGGCTGTACAGGAGGTTGGCGCGGGGCACGTGCGTGGCGCAGGCGGGCTTGCACTTGCCGCAGCGCAGGCAGTCCTTGATGGAGTTGGAGATTTCGCCGATGTCGCTTTGCTGCATGATCAGCGACTCGTGCCCCATCAGCCCGAAGCTCGGCGTGTAGGCATTGGTGAGGTCGGCCCTCACGGTGCGTCCGTCGAATGCGGCGTCGCGCAGCAGCTTGCCCTTGTTGAAGCGGCCTTGCGGATCGACCCGCTTCTTGTAGTCGGCAAAGTTGGCCAGCTCGTCGTCGGTGAGGAATTCGAGCTTGGTGATGCCGATGCCGTGCTCGCCGGAGATCACGCCGTCCAGCGAGCGCGCGAGCTTCATGATGCGCGCGACGGCCTCGTGCGCGGTCTGCAGCATCTCGTAGTTGTCGCTGTTGACCGGGATGTTCGTGTGCACGTTGCCGTCGCCGGCATGCATGTGCAGCGCCACCCACACGCGCCCGCGCAGCACCTGGTCGTGGATCTTCTGGCAGGCATCGATCACGGGCGACAGTGCCGCTCCGGAGAAGATGCCCTGCAGCGGCGCGCGGATCTGCGTCTTCCACGACGCGCGCAGGGTATGGTCCTGCAGGTCGGTGAACACGGTGCGGCCGGTGTCGGCCTGCACGATGTCGAGCTGCGACATCCAATGGCGCCACTGCGCGCGCACCTCCCTCAGCACGGCAAGCGCCTGCTGCACGCGGTCTTCCAGCAGCTCGGCGGCCGGAATCTCGCCCGCGTCGTCCCCCTGCCCGAGCGGCAGAGGGCCTTCCTCGAAGAAGGCCTCCAGCGCGTCGGCGATGGCGATCTTGTTGCGCAGGCTGAGCTCGATGTTGATGCGCTCGATGCCTTCGGTGTACTCGCCCATGCGAGGCAGCGGGATCACCACGTCCTCGTTGATCTTGAACGCGTTGGTGTGCTTGCTGATGGCGGCCGTGCGCTTGCGGTCGAGCCAGAATTTCTTGCGAGCCTCGGCGCTGACCGCCACGAAGCCCTCGCCCGCGCGACTGTTGGCGATGCGCACGACCTCGCTGGCGGCGCGTGCCACGGCGTCGGCGTCGTCACCCGCGATGTCGCCGATCAGGACCATCTTGGGCAGGCTGCCCCGCTTGCTCTTGGTGGCGTAGCCCACCGCGCGCAGGTAGCGGTCGTCCAGATGCTCCAGCCCGGCAAGGATGGCGCCGCCGCTCCTTGCCTCGGCGAACATGAAATCCTTGATCTCGACGATCGACGGCACGGCGTCCTTGGCATTGCCGAAGAACTCGAGGCACACGGTGCGGGTGTGCGCGGGCATTCGGTGCACCACCCAGCGGCAGCTCGTGATGAGCCCGTCGCAGCCTTCTTTCTGGATACCCGGCAGTCCTGCCAGGAACTTGTCGGTGACGTCCTTGCCGAGGCCTTCCTTGCGGAACACGCTGCCCGGGATGTCGAGCGTCTCGGTGCGGGTGCGCGTCTTGCCCGAGGCGTCGAAGTGGCGCAGCTCGAAGCGCGCCATCTCGACGTCGTGGATCTTGCCCAGGTTGTGGTCCAGGCGGACCACCTCCAGCCAGGTCGCGTCGGGGGTGACCATGCGCCACGAGGCGAGGTTGTCGAGCGCGGTGCCCCACAGCACGGCCTTCTTGCCTCCGGCGTTCATCGCGACATTGCCGCCCACGCAGGAGGCTTCGGCCGAGGTCGGGTCCACCGCGAAGACGAAGCCGGCGTGCTCCGCCGTGTCGGCCACGCGCTGGGTGACCACGCCCGCCTCGGTCCAGATGGTGGCCACGTCGCGATCCAGGCCCGGCAGCCGCATCATCTCGACGGCGCTCATGGCTTCGAGCTTCTCGGTGTTGATGACGGCGCTGTTCCAGTCGAGCGGCACGGCGCCGCCGGTGTAGCCGGTGCCGCCGCCGCGCGGAATGATGGTCAGGCCGAGCTCGATGCACGCGGCCACCAGGCCGGCCATTTCGGCCTCGGTATCGGGCACGAGCACGACGAACGGGTACTCCACGCGCCAGTCGGTCGCGTCGGTCACGTGCGAGACGCGGCTCAGGCCGTCGAACCTGATGTTGTCGCGCGCGGTGTGGCGGCCCAGGACCTTGGTGGCGCGCCGGCGCAGTGCGGCCACTTCATCGAAGCGGATGGCGAAGGCGTCGACCGCGCCGGCGGCGGCGGCCAGCAGTTCGCCGACATGGCGGTCGCGCTCGGCATCGGCTTCGGGCTTGCGTCGCTTGCCGATCTCGTCGAGGCGATGATGCAAGGCGTCGATCAACAGGCGGCGCCGGCGCGGGTTGTCGAGCAGGTCGTCCTGTAGATAGGGGTTGCGTTGCACGACCCAGATGTCGCCGAGGACTTCGTAGAGCATGCGCGCCGACCGCCCGGTCTGGCGCTCCTGGCGCAGGCGGTTGAGCAATTCCCAGGCGCGCGAGCCGAGCAGGCGGATGACGATCTCGCGGTCGGAAAACGAAGTGTAGTTGTACGGTATCTCGCGCAGGCGGGGCGTGCCATGGACCCGCTCGGCGGCTCCGGCAATCTCGTTCAGGGTGGTGGGTGCGTTCATCGGGTCTGGGGGCCTGGGACGGGCCTGTCGGCCGCCTGGCACCCGTCGCGGTGCGCCCGGCGGGCAGGGGCAAGGCGACTGCGGCACTTGAGTGCGAATGGTAACGCAGCGCAGCAGCGGCTCCAGGCGGTGGGGCCTTGTCGTCATGCGCACGCACGCCGGGGTTATCACCGTTGCCGAACGGTGTTCGCGCACGTCATAAACATGGCTGTCACACCCGACCGACACACTGGCTCCGGCCACGAGCCGACCGGCAACCCTTTCCTGGAGTTCCTGATGACCCGCAAGCTACTCGCTCTTCCGGCGCTTGCCGCCGCCTTGATCCTGGCCGCACCGGCGCATGCGCAGACCGAAATCCAGTGGTGGCACTCGATGACCGGCGTCAACAACGAACGCGTCAATGCCATCGCCAACGGGTTCAACGCGACCCAGAAGGACTACAAGGTCGTGCCCGTATACAAGGGCAACTACGACGAGTCGATGACCGCTGCCATCGCGGCCTTCCGCGCAGGCAAGGCGCCAGACATCGTGCAGGTGTTCGAGGTCGGCACCGCCACGATGATGTCGGCCAAGGGGGCCATCAAGCCGGTCTACCAGCTGATGAAGGACGCCAAGGAGCCGTTCGACACCAAGTCCTACCTGGGCGCGGTGGCCGCCTACTACACCGACAGCCACGGCAACATGCTGTCGATGCCGTTCAACTCCTCGACGCCGGTGTTCTACATCAACAAGGATGCCTTCAAGAAGGCGGGCCTCGACCCGAATGCGGCGCCCAAGACCTGGAAGGAATTCGCCGTCGCGGCCGGCAAGCTCAAGGCAAGCGGCCAATCGTGCGTGTACACCACCGGCTGGCCGGCGTGGGTGCATGTCGAGACCTTCAGCGCCTGGCACAACCTGCCGATCGGCACGCTGGAGAACGGCATCGCGGGCGTGAAGACCCGGCTTCTGATCAACTCGCCCGAGCATGTGGCGCACATCCAGATGCTGGCCGACTTCGCCAAGAACGGATGGTTCAGCTACTCCGGGCGGAAGAACGAGGGCGAGGCCCGCTTCTACAGCGGCGAGTGTGCAATGATGACGTCGAGTTCGGCGGCGCTGGGCAACGTGCGCAAGAACGCCAAGTTCGACTTCTCGGTGAATCCGCTGCCCTACCACGACGACATCAAGGGCGCTCCGCAGAACACCATCATCGGCGGCGCGAGCCTGTGGGTGCTCGGGGGCAAGCCCGCGGCCGAATACAAGGGCGTGGCCAAGTTCTTCACTTACCTGTCGAATCCCGACCTGCAGTTGAAGTGGCACGAGGAGACGGGCTACGTCCCGATCACGAACGCCGCCTATGAACTCGCGAAGAAGTCCGGCTACTACGACAAGGAGCCCGGCGCCGAGGTGGCGATCCGCGAGCTGACCAACAAGCCGCCCACGGTCAATTCCAAGGGCCTGCGCTTCGGCAACTATGTGCAGGGCCGCGCCATCATCGAGGAGGAGATGGAAAGCGTGTTCGCCGGCAAGAAAGACGCGAAGAGCGCGATGAACGAGGCCACCAAGCGCGTGGACGAACTCCTGCGCCGGTTCGAGGCCGTCGCCCGCAACCAGTGACATGACGCAGCCCTGAGGGCGAACGGCCGCCGGTCGGCGGCCGTTCGCCTTTGATGCCCCTTCATGGAAAAACGCGTCGTCTTCGGCTCGCGCTGGCTGCCGCTGGCACTGCTGCTGCCGCAGATCGCGGTCACGGTGATCTTCTTCTTCTGGCCGGCCGCGCAGGCGATCTGGTATTCGTTCCAGATCCAGGACCCATTCGGCCTGAGCACGCAGTTCGTGGGGCTCGCCAACTTCGTGCAGCTGTTCCACGACGAGTACTACCTGCGCTCGTTCGAAGTCACCGCCCTGTTCAGCTTCAGCGTGGCGGCCTCAGGCATCGTGCTGTCGCTGCTGCTGGCCACCATGGCCAATCGCGTGCTGCGCGGCACGCTCGCCTACCGGTCGCTGCTGATCTGGCCCTATGCCGTGGCGCCGGCCGTCGCGGGCGTGCTGTGGATGTTCCTGTTCGCGCCCAGCATCGGCGTCGTGGGCTACGCGCTCAACGCGTCGGGCATCGAATGGAACTGGGTGCTGCGCGGCGACCAGGCCATGCTGCTGGTGGTGCTGGCCGCCACCTGGAAGCAGATCAGCTACAACTTCCTGTTCTTTCTCGCAGGATTGCAGTCCATCCCCCGCTCGCTGATCGAGGCGGCCGCCATCGATGGTGCAGGTCCGGCGCGGCGCTTCTGGACCATCGTGTTCCCGCTGCTGTCGCCCACCACGTTCTTCCTGCTCGTGGTGAACATCGTCTATGCGTTCTTCGACACCTTCGGCGTCATCGACGCGACCACGCAGGGCGGCCCCGCCCAAGCCACCAACACGCTCGTCTACAAGGTCTACACCGATGGCGTGAAAAGCGCCGATCTGGGCGGCTCGTCTGCGCAGTCGGTGGTGCTGATGGCCCTCGTGATCGCGCTGACGGTCGTGCAGTTCCGTTTCGTCGAGAAGAAAGTGCAGTACTTATGAGCCCCTGATGTTTCATGCGTCGCGGGTGAGAAAGCGCAATGGAGCACTGAAATGGTCGAGAACCGCCCCGGCCTCACCTTTCTCACGCATGCCGGGCTCGTGGCCGGCATCGCGCTGATCGGGTTTCCGCTGTATGTGACCTTCGTCGCATCCACCCGCTCGCTGACCGACATCCTGAGCGTGCCGATGCCGCTCACACCGGGCACCCACCTGTGGGAAAACTACGCCCAGGTGCTCACCGCGGGCTCCAACGCGGGCGCCTCGGCACCGGTCGGCCGCATGATGTTCAACAGCCTGGTCATGGCGATGGCGATTGCGGTGGGCAAGATCGTGATCTCGATCATCGCGTCCTTCGCGATCGTCTACTTCCGGTTTCCGCTGAGGCGGACCTTCTTCTGGATGATCTTCATCACGCTGATGCTGCCCGTGGAGGTCCGCATCATCCCGACCTACAAGGTGGTGTCCGACCTGCACTTGCTCGACTCCTATGTGGGGCTGACGCTGCCGCTGATCGCCTCGGCGACGGCCACGTTCCTGTTCCGCCAGTTCTTCCTGACGATTCCCGATGAGCTGACGGAGGCGGCGCGCATCGACGGCGCGGGCCCCATGCGCTTCTTCTTCGACGTGCTGCTGCCGCTGTCGGGCACCAGCATCGCGGCCCTGTTCGTCATCCAGTTCATCTACGGCTGGAACCAGTATCTCTGGCCGCTTCTCATCACGAGTGACGAATCGATGTACACCGCCGTCATCGGCATCAAGCGAATGATCGTCGGCGGCGATGCCGCCACCGAATGGCAGCTCGTGATGGCCACGGCCATGCTGGCCATGATTCCACCGGCCCTGGTCGTGCTCCTGATGCAGAAGTGGTTCGTCAAGGGCCTCGTCGAGACCGAGAAGTAGCCCCCCAACCCACGACACGAAAGAAAGCACGACATCCATGGGGGCCATCGCCATCCGCCACGTCGTCAAGCGCTACGGCCGCGGGCCGGGCGCCAACCAGGTGATCCACGGCGTCAGCGCGGAGATCGCCGATGGCGAGTTCGTCGTCATCGTGGGCCCCTCGGGCTGCGGAAAATCCACGCTGCTGCGCATGGTGGCAGGGCTCGAGGAGATCACCGAAGGCGAGATCGCCATCTCGGGCCGGGTGGTCAACAAGGTCGAACCATCCGAACGCGACATCGCGATGGTGTTCCAGAACTACGCCCTCTATCCGCACATGAGCGTGTTCGACAACATGGCCTACGGGCTGAAGATCGCCAAGGTGCCGCCGCGCAGATCCGCCAGCGCGTCGAGAAGGCTGCAGGCATCCTGGAGCTGGGTGCCTTGCTGCAGCGCAAGCCCCGCGAACTGTCGGGCGGGCAGCGCCAGCGCGTCGCAATGGGCCGCGCAATCGTGCGCGAGCCGCAGGTGTTCCTCTTCGACGAGCCGCTGTCGAACCTGGATGCCAAGCTGCGCGCGCAGACCCGGCTGGAAATCCAGAAGCTGCATCGCGAACTCGGCGTCACATCGCTTTTCGTCACGCACGATCAGGTCGAGGCGATGACGCTGGCGCAACGCATGCTGGTGATGAACGCCGGCCGCGTGGAGCAGATCGGGACGCCCGAGGAGGTGTACCACCGGCCGGCCACCACCTTCGTCGCCGGATTCATCGGCTCGCCGCCGATGAACCTGATCCAGGGCACCGCCGACGGCCTGCAGTTCAACGTGGCGGGGCCGCCCCTGCCGCTGCCCGCCGCGGCGCCGCGCGCGGGCGAGCTGATCCTCGGGCTGCGGCCCGAGCATGCGCGTCTGGGAGTCGACCGTGGCGACGCCGCCAGTCGCAACGGCCATTCCACGTGGCCGCTCAAGGTCGAGATGATCGAGATGCTCGGCGCCGAGCGCCTCGTCTACGGGCGCATCGGCGATGCACTGTTCACCTTGCGGCTGGACGCGACGCATCCGGCCCCGGCGATCGGAGACATCGCCCCGCTGACCATGCATGCGCGCCACCTGCATTGGTTCGACCCGGCCACGCGCCAGCGCGTCGAATCGTGACGACCGGGAGACCGCATTCGATGAATTCCTGGCCCTACCCCTTCTGGTTCGCCCACCGCGGTGCGGGCAAGCTCGCTCCGGAGAACACGCTGGCGGCATTTCGAGTCGGTGCCGGGCACGGCTACCGTGGCTTCGAATGCGACGTGAAGCTGAGCGCGGACGAGGTGCCCTTCCTGCTGCACGACGCCACCCTGCAGCGCACCACCGACTCGCGCGGGCCCGCGGCCGCCAGAACCTGGAGCGAACTGTCGCGGCTGGACGCCGGCGGCTGGCACAGCCGGGCCTTCGCCGGCGAGCCGCTGGCCAGCCTGGCGTCGGTGGCGGCGTTTTGCATTCGCAACGGACACGCGCTGAACATCGAGATCAAGCCATCGCCGGGAGCCGAGGACCGGACCGGACGCGCGGTGGCCGACGAAGCACTGCGGCGATGGGCCGGCGCCGCCATGTGGCCGCTGCTGAGCTCTTTCGAAGTGGCGGCGCTGGTCGCTGCGCGCGAAGCGCAGCCGCAGTTGCCGCGCGCCTTGCTGCTGGATGCCCTGCAGGGAGACTGGCTCGCGCAGGCCCAGGCGCTGAACTGCGTCGCCGTGGTCGCCAACTACGGGGCGCTGGACGCCCAGGTCATCGCCTGCATCCACGCCGCGGGGATGAAGTCGCTGTGCTACACGGTGAACGATCCCGCCACCGCACACTGGCTGGTGGCCTGCGGGATCGACGGGATCATCACGGACGCGGTCGACCGCTTCTCGGCCCGCGACGCCGCGGTCGGCGACTGAGCCGACGCACTCAGGCCACATCCGCGGGCGGCACCATGGCCGACATCGGCCGGACCTCGGCTTCCGCCCCGATCCATTCCTCCGCCGATTCGATCATCGGCAGCTCGCGCGTGGACCGGATCACCGGATGGCGCCATGCCGCCAGCGCCACCACGGCGGCACCACCGCCGGCGAAGGCCAGCGCCGCGCGCAGGCCCACATGCTCGCCGAGCCAGCCGCCCAGCAGTGCGCCCGGGCCCGCCGGCGCGATGATCAGCCAGCGCATCGTGCTCGTCATGCGTCCGAGCAGCGGCTCGGGCGTCACCGCCTGGCGAAGCGCCAGGAAGTTGATGAAGATGAGCACGGCCCCGCCGCTGAACAGCAGCAGCATCAGCGCGAAGGCCGCCACGCCGACCGAATTCGCCGGCGCCACCGCCAGTTGCAACCAGCCTGCGGCACACACGGCCACCCCCACCACCAGGCACGGTCCGGGCCCGACGCGCCGACTGATGCGATTGCCCAGCACGCTGGCGACGATGGTGCCAAGCCCCATGCCCATGTAGCTCAAGCCCACCGACTGCGCGCTCAGATGGAGCGTGCGCGTGGCGAAAAGGATCTGCACCACCAGCGCAGCGTGATAGCACATCTGCCACGCCCCGACGGTCGCCGCCAGCGTGACCAGCAGGCGATGGCGCCGCACGAAGCGCAAGCCCGCGCCCAGATCGCGCCAGAAGTGCGCCGACGCGTGCCGGTGCGGCTGCTCGTGCACGCGGATGCCGCGCAAGATGGTCGCCGAGACGATCAGCAGGCCCGCGTCGACCAGCAGCGCGAGCGGCGCACCCACGAGCTTGATCAATGCACCGGCCAGACCGGGCCCCGCCACCTCCGCACCCGAGGTGGCCAGCGCGTTCTTCGCATGCGCTTCCACCAGGCGGTGCCTGGCCACCACGCGCGTCAGCACGATCTGCGCGGCCGCGCCGGCTGTCGTGTAGATCGTGCCGATCACGAACGCCACGATGTAGAGCCACGCCATCGACAGCCACCCCATCCACCACGCCAGCGGCACGCTGGCGACGACAGCGGACAAGGTCGTCTCGCCGAGCACGTAGATGGGCAGCTTGCGCACACGGTCGAGCCACACGCCCGAGGGCAGCGAGAACAGCACGAACGGCACGATCTCCATCGCCGTGAGGTAGCCCATCTGCGTGGGGCTCGCGCGCAGCAGCACCGCCGCCGTGAGTGGCAAGGCGAGCATCGTGACCTGGCCGCCGAACGAGCTGATCAGGATGGAGGTCCACAGCCGTCGGTAGACGGCCTCGCGCAACAGGTCATCTGCGGGAAGTGCCGCCCATCGGCCGAGAACACTTCGACAGCTTTCGAGCCATTTCGACATGCTCGTTGCTCCTTGTTCGACTTCTTCTGCGGACGCCGGTAGGCGCCCTGGATGGATCGGTGGATCCGGGCAGCGGAAGGCGGGCAATGAACCGACCGATCCGCTGGTCTCTCAGCGGAACTTCGGATGGAAGGGCAACGCTGGGAGGTCTAGGACGCTGGCGCGAGCGGCGCGCTCGAAGCATCGCCCGCTACGCCGGCCCCGTGCGCGACGAGCGCGCGCCGTCGGGATTCGGCGATGGCGTCATCGACGCCCGACACCCGCCAGGACGGCACCACGCCACGCACGCAGCGGGTGCGTGAGGTGTCGATGTCGCGGCGTCGAGGCATGGTCGGTGTGGGCGAGGAGAAAGCGAGGCCGGATGCTACCGCGACTCGTGCGGAAGCGAAACAGGCGACAACCCGATACCCCCACGATCGAAGTCCGGTGCCGCCCTGCGTGAATTCCATGACGGATGCCGGCCCGGCAGCGGCCATTCACCCGCTTGTTCCGGCGATTGGCCGATGCCGTGCCTGACACACTTCGCGCTCGACCCCGGGATGCAGCAACGCGAGATGGATGGTGGCCGCGACGTGACCGAGCTGGACGACGAGCGCACGCGCGTCGTCGCGCCGCCACGCGCCGTGACGCCGGATCCGGATCGCACCGTGATACCTGACCCGATGCCGCTTCGTGAGGGCGGCGTGGTCGACCAGGATCCGGACCGCACGGTCGTCAAACCGAGGACGAGGGCGCCGGCCGCCGCCGCCATCACGCCCAGGGCTGAACCGCGTCGTGCCGGCTTTCCCCCGCCCCCGCCCCCGCCACCGCTGCCGCTGCCGCGCAACGGGGGCGCACTGGCACTGCCGGCGGGCTTGCGCCTTCACGAATACCGCATCGACGGTGTACTGGGCCAAGGCGGCTTCGGCATCACCTATCTCGCCACGGACGTCAACCTCAGCACGCGAGTGGCCATCAAGGAATACCTTCCGGAGGAGATCGCCTTCCGGAAGGCGGGCCAGACCGTTTCGCCCCATTCATCGCAGCATCGCGCCCGCTACCGCGCGGGGCTGGAGAGCTTCCTGGTGGAGGCGCGGACGCTGGCAACGTTTCGCCATCCCAACATCGTGAGGGTTGCCCGCTTCTTCGAGGCGCACGAGACCGCCTACATGGTGCTGGAATACGAGCGAGGCAGCCCCTTGCGCACCTGGTGGCCCGGCCATGCCCAGATGCCCGAGAAGGATCTCGTGCGCCTGCTCGAGCCGCTGCTCGACGGACTTGCCGTGGTCCACGCCGCCGGCTTCCTGCACCGCGACATCAAGCCGGACAACATCCAGGTACGGCGCGACACCGGCGAACTCGTCCTGCTGGATTTCGGTTCGGCGCGCGAGGCTGTGACGCATGGCGGCCAGGCCGACGTGGCCATCACGCCCGGCTATGCGCCCCTCGAGCAATACCAGGACGGCGACCAGGGCGCATGGACCGACCTGTATGCGCTGGGCGCGACGCTCTACTGGATGATCACCGGCAAGCGCCCGCCCGAGGCGGTCGACCGCCTTGGTGCGGTCGACCCGTTGCTCCCGGCGACCGACGCAGCACGCGGACGCTACAGCCCCGAATTCCTGGCGTCGATCGACTGGGCGCTGCGCGTCGACGCCAATGCCCGGCCGCGCAGCGTGGCCGACTGGCGCGCGGCATTGTTCGCCGCCCAGGCGACCAACCTCGGCCTTCAGGACGCGTTGCGCGCAGGCGACGCGAGCCCGGCGCCGAGGCGGGCCGGCGCGCGGACCTTGCATGCGCTGCGGGCCGTCGTCGGTCCGGCGGCATGGCCGCTCGCCGTCAAGATGACGCTCGCCATGGTGCTCACCGCGCTGGCACCGATGGTGGTCACGGCCTACTACAACCTGCAGGGCAGCCTGGCCGCCACCGCGGCCGGCGAGCTCGGCAAGCTCGAGCAGCTCGCCGGCAGCACGGCCGGCCGGCTGTCGCAACTCATCGGTGACAGCCAGCACCTCGCGCGAGTGCTCGGCACGGACGCGGCCTTCGTCGGCTTCCTGTCACACCCGGATGCGGCCGCTGCCCAGGCGATGCGCTCCAAGCTCGACGCCGTCGCGGCGGCCAACCCGGACATCCACCTCCTCATGGTGATGGACACGCACGGGACCGCCGTCGTGTCCAGCGATCCGCAGGTGGAAGGCAAGAACTTCCGCTTCCGCGAGTACTTCAAGGTCGCGATGCAGGGCAGGCCGTACGTCACCGGCATCGTCGTGGGGGCGGTGGCGGGTGCCGCCGGCATGTTCTATTCGTACCCGGTGTACGGCGACCAACGAAACGTCATCGGAGCCGTGGTGCTGCGCATCCGGGCATCGTCCATCGCGAAGATCCTCGAAGGCATTCACGCGGACCGCCAGCTCACACCCTTCCTCGTCGATGCGGACGGCGTGCTCGTCTATCACCCTGACGAGCGCCTGCTCTACCGCAGTCTGGCGCCGCTCGCGCCCGCTGCGCTGGCGCAGATCCGAGCCGACCAACGCTTTCGGCGCGATCGCATCGACGACCTCGGCATGTCTGCGCTGGCGCATGCGATGGTCGCAGCGCCGGCACGCGGGCACATCGCCTACCGATCCACGATTTCCGGGCATCGCGAAATTGCCGGCTTCGCGCCGGTCCCGGGCCAGGGCTGGACGGTGGCCGTGGCCGAATCCAGGGCGGACTTCGAGGAACCGCTGAACCACCTGTTCCGCCAGGTCCTGTGGAGCGTCGCGCTCGTGGGCATGCTGTCGCTCGGGCTGGCGCTGCGCTTCGCGCGATCCATCGTGAGACCGGTCAGGGCACTCACGGCGGCGGCCGACGCACTCAAGAGCGGGGACTACGCCCGGGCCAGCATCTCAGTGCGAAACCGGGACGAAATCGGGCAGCTTGCCCGCACGTTCAATGTCATGATCGACGTGCTGCGGCAGCGAGAACGGGAACGCACAAGGGCCTCGGCCGGCGCAGGCGCCGACCGAACCCGCGGGAGCGCCACGCCATGAGACTCGTGCAGCTTGGAAGCGAGCCCGCCGACGCGTGCGCGTCGTGGCAGGCTCACGACGATGCGACGGCCAGGATGCTCGCCCGTTTCCGCGGGTTGTACCGCATGCGCGAATTCGATTACCTGCAACCGGCGCGACTCCAGCCGGGCGTTGCAAGGCGCCTGCGACGTCCGTACGTCGTCCGGGTGTCCTACGCCGACTGGGGCCAGCCCGACGCGCCGCTCGTGCTGTGCACCGGTGGCGTGGCCAATTGCGCAATGCGCTTCAGCTTCCTGGCCGCCGAACTGAGCCACCATTTCCGCGTGGTCTGCATGGACTGGCTGGGACGCGGCCGCTCTGGCTGGCTTGCCGACGACAGCGAGTACGCCATGCCGACCTACGTCGAGCAGGTTCGGCAGATGCTCGATCACCTTGCAGGCCATGCCCTCGATGGCGGTGACCGCCAGTTGACGCGGGCTGCGCGCCCCATCCTCCTTGGCTCGTCACTCGGAGGCTCGGTCGCCATCGAGTTCGCCGCGCGTCACCCGCAACGCGTGGCACGCCTCGTCCTCAACGACGTCGGACCCAGCATTCCGGCCGCCCGCCGGCGCCGCCGGGCGCAAGCCTTGGCGCGCTTCTACCTCTTCCGAACGCCTGACGAACTGCTGCGGCGCGTCGGCGCCGCCCAGAAGCACGACGGCCCAGTGGATGCCGACATCCGACGCTTCATCGCACACCACCAGACGCGCTGGTCCGTCGAGCACGGTGGGCGCATCTACCGCCACGACCCGCGCGCGCTGACGGCCTATCGCAAGGAGGCGCAGAACAGCGTGGACCAATGGGCATCGTGGTCGCAGGTGCAGTGCCCCGTGCTGCTGATGCACGGCATGGAATCGGACGCCTTGTCAAGGCAGACGATCGCGCGTATGCGGCGCGCTCACCCGGTCCTGGTCGCACACATCCCCGGCACCGGCCACACGCCGGTGCTCAGCGACAGGCACCAGACCGGCGTCATCGCTCAGTGGCTGCGCGACGACTTGCCAACAATGGCGAATGCCGACTTCTCGGTGCCACACGCCGCGCCGCGCGAGACCTGGCAGTGGCCGGCGACGCTGGCCGGCGGCATGCCGTAGCCGGCGGCACGGCGCCCACGCACGCGATGGTTGTGGCAACGGCCGCAGTGGGCGGCGTGCAGGATTGCCGGGCGAACGCTGAAGCACGCGGCTGACGGAGGTCAGCTGCGATAGTCCGCGTTGATGCTCACGTAGTCGTGGCTCAGGTCGCAGGTCCACACGATGGCGCTCTCGTCGCCGCGGTGCAGGTCGACCCGCACGGTGATCTCGGCCTGCTTCATCACGCGCTGGCCGTCTTCCTCGCGATAGTCCGGGTGCCGAGCGCCTTCGCGGGCGACGTGCACGTCGTCGAGGAACAGGTCGATGGTGGTCTGGTCGAGGTCGTCGATGCCTGCGTAGCCCACGGCTGCGAGGATGCGGCCGAGGTTCGGGTCGCTGGCGAAGAACGCCGTCTTGACCAGCGGAGAGTGCGCGATGGCATAGGCCACTTGCCGGCACTCGTGGGTGCTTCGGCCGCCGTCGACCTGCACGGTGATGAACTTGGTGGCACCCTCGCCGTCGCGCACGATGGCCTGTGCGAGCTGCCGCGACACGTCGACCAGCGCATCCCGCAGGGCATTGCCGTCTTCAGAATCGAGCCGCGTGATCTCGTCGTGTCCCGCCCGCCCGGTGGCGATCAGCAGGAACGAGTCGTTGGTGGACGTGTCGCCATCGATCGTGATGCGGTTGAACGAACGGTCGGCCGCTTCGTGCACGAGCGGCTCCATCAACGCGGGTGCGATGACCGCGTCGGTCGCCACGAAGCCGAGCATCGTCGCCATGTTCGGCCGGATCATGCCGGCACCCTTGCTGATCCCCGTGATCGTGACGGTCCTGCCGCCGATCTGCACCTGCCGCGAGGCCGCCTTGGGCACGGTGTCGGTGGTCATGATCGCCTGGGCAGCCTCTGCCCAGTGGTCGTCGCGCAGGTCGGCCAGCGCGGCCGGCAGCGCGGATTCGATGCGGTCGTTGGGAAGCGTTTCCATGATGACGCCAGTGGAGAACGGCAACACCTGCTGAGGCGAGACGCCGAGCTTCTTGCCGAGCGCAATGCAGGTGGACAGCGCTCGCACGAGGCCGTCTTCCCCGGTGCCGGCGTTGGCATTGCCGGTGTTGATCAGGATGGCGCGCACGCCCAGCCCCGCGGCCAGATGCTGCCGGCACAACTGCACCGGCGCCGCGCAGAAACGGTTGCGGGTGAAGACGCCCGCCACGCGGGTGCCTTCGTCGAGTGTGACCACGGTCAGGTCGCGCCGATTGGCCTTGCGCACGCCGGCCATCGCGATGCCGAGCTTCACGCCGGGAACGGCATGCAGGCTGCGGGGATCGGGGGCCGCGAGGTTCACGGGCATCGAATTCTCCTGCGCGCTCGACGCGCGTACGGGCCGGTTCAGGCCAGTCGGCCGTGGCAGTGCTTGTACTTCTTGCCGCTGCCGCAGGGGCACGGGTCATTTCGCCCGACCTTGGGCACCTGGGCCACGGCGACGTCGCTGTCTTCCTGCGACACGCTGCCGTCCTCGTTGGGATGGGTGTAGCGCACGTTGCTGATGCGCTCGACGCGCTCTTCCATCGCCTCGGCAGCCTGCGTGGCCTCTTCCTGGGTCTGCACGCGCACCGTCATCAGGATGCGCGTCACGTCCATCTTCACCACGTCGAGCAACTGGCTGAACAGCTCGAAAGCCTCGCGCTTGTATTCCTGCTTGGGATTCTTCTGGGCGTAGCCGCGCAGGTGGATACCCTGGCGCAGGTAGTCGAGGGCCGCAAGGTGCTCACGCCAGTGCGAGTCGATCGACTGGAGGAGGATCATGCGCATGAAGGGCGTGAACTGCTCCAGCCCCACGCGTTCGACCTTCGACTGGAACAGTGCATCGGCGGCCTTCACCACCTTCTCGACGATGTCCTCGTCGGTCACGCTCTCGCTGTTCTCGACGTCGGCCTTGAGGGCGACTTCGAGCTGCCATTCGTCGCGCAGCACCTTCTCCAGGCTGTCGAGGTCCCATTGTTCCTCGACACTGCCGGCCGGCACGAACGTGCGCACCACGTCTTCCATGGTGCTCTGGCGCAGGCTGGCGATCTGCGCCTCGAGGGTCTGCGCCTCGAGGATGTCGTTTCGCTGCTGGTAGATCACCTTGCGCTGGTCGTTGGCGACGTCGTCGTACTCGAGCAGCTGCTTGCGGATGTCGAAGTTGCGGGCCTCGACCTTGCGCTGCGCGCTCTCGATGCTGCGCGTGACGATGCCGGCCTCGATGGCCTCGCCGTCGGGCATCTTCAGGCGTTCCATGATCGAGCGCACGCGGTCGCCCGCGAAGATGCGCATCAACGGGTCGTCGAGCGACAGGTAGAAGCGCGAGGAACCCGGGTCGCCCTGGCGTCCGGAGCGGCCGCGCAGCTGGTTGTCGATGCGCCGGGATTCGTGGCGCTCGGTGGCGATGATGCGCAGTCCGCCCTGTGTCTTGACCTGCTCGTGAAGGCCCTGCCATTCGCTGCTGAGCGTCTTGGCGCGCGCGGCCTTGTCTTCATCGCTCAGCTCGGGGTCGGCATCGATGAACTGGATCTGCTTCTCGACGTTGCCGCCGAGCACGATGTCGGTGCCGCGGCCGGCCATGTTGGTGGCGATCGTGATGACGCCCGGACGGCCGGCCTGGGCGACGATCTCGGCTTCCTGGGCGTGCTGCTTGGCATTGAGCACCCGGTGCGGCAGCTTCGCCTTGTCCAGCAGGCCCGAGATGAGCTCGGAGTTCTCGATGGACGTGGTGCCCACGAGGACGGGCTGGCCCCGCTCCTGGCAGTCGCGGATGTCGGAAATGACGGCATCGAACTTCTCGCGCGCGGACTTGTAGACCAGGTCGAGTTCGTCGCGCCGGATGGTCGGCCTGTTGGGCGGGATGACGACCGTCTCCAGGCCATAGATCTCCTGGAATTCGTAGGCTTCGGTGTCGGCCGTGCCTGTCATGCCGGCCAGCTTGCCGTACATGCGGAAGTAGTTCTGGAACGTGATCGACGCGAGCGTCTGGTTCTCGCTCTGGATGGGCACGCCCTCCTTGGCCTCGACCGCCTGGTGCAGGCCGTCGGACCAGCGCCGACCGGTCATGAGGCGACCGGTGAATTCGTCGACGATGATCACCTCGCCGTCCTGCACGACGTAGTGCTGGTCGCGGTTGTAGAGGTGGTTGGCGCGCAGCGCGGCGTACACATGGTGCATCAGCGCGATGTTGGCCGCGTCGTACAGGCTCGCGCCCTCGGGCAGCAGCCCGGCCTTCGTGAGGATGCGTTCGGCATTCTCGTGACCGGCCTCGGTGAGGTAGACCTGGTGCGTCTTCTCGTCCACCGTGAAGTCGCCAGGCTCGATGACGCCCTCGCCCGTGCGCGGGTCGGCCTCGCCGATCTGCTTCTTGAGCTGCGGCACCACGGCATTGATGCGCACGTACAGCTCGGTGTGGTCCTCGGCCTGGCCGCTGATGATGAGCGGCGTGCGCGCTTCGTCGATCAGGATGGAGTCCACCTCGTCGACGATCGCATAGGCGAGGCCGCGCGCGACGCGATCGGCCGTTTCGTGGACCATGTTGTCGCGCAGGTAGTCGAAGCCGAACTCGTTGTTCGTGCCATAGGTGACATCGGCCGCGTAGGCACGCTGCTTCTCCTCGCGCGCCATCTGCGGCAGGTTCACCCCCACGCTCAGGCCGAGGAAGTTGTAGAGGCGACCCATCCATTCGGCGTCGCGGCGGGCGAGGTAGTCGTTCACGGTGACCACGTGCACGCCCTTGCCCGTCAGCGCATTCAGGTACACCGGCAGCGTGGCCACCAGCGTCTTGCCCTCACCGGTTCGCATTTCGGCGATCTTGCCGTCGTTGAGCGCCATGCCGCCGATCAGCTGCACGTCGAAGTGGCGCATCTTGAGGGCTCGCTTGCCGCCTTCGCGGACCACGGCAAACGCCTCGGGAAGCAGTTGATCGAGCGTTTCGCCCTTTGCCACGCGCCCCTTGAATTCCTCGGTCTTGCCGCGCAGTTCATCGTCGGACAGCTTCTCGAACTGCGGCTCGAGCACATTGACCTGTTGCACGACGCGCCGGTACTGCTTCAGCAATCGGTCGTTGCGGCTACCGAAGATTTGTGTGAGGAGTCGGGGCAACATGCAGCGTCGGATGGTGGGAGGGCATTGGCGCCGGCGGCCCGAAGATCGCCGCCGCAGCGGACAGACTGTGCGGATATGAGGACGCCGTCTGCCCATGCAAGGCAGGACGCCGCGAAACCGCTGATTTTACCTGTCCGCGCTGGCGGTGGACTGCCGGCGTGCCCGCCCGAGCCTGGCGAGCCTGGGCAGGTCGCCGTGCAAGGCCAGGAACTTCGCCGGGTTTTGCGGGACGCCGTCGACCAGCACCTCGAAATGCAGGTGGGGGCCCGTCGAGCGCCCGGTGGTGCCCACGAGGGCGATGACCTGGCCACGCTTGACGAGGTCGCCGGCGTGCACGAGCACCTTGGAACTGTGCGCATACCGCGTGACGAGCCCGCGGCCGTGGTCGATCATGACCATGTTGCCGTATTGAGGATGGTGCTCCGTGAGCAGCACGACGCCGCCGGCTGCCGCGCGGATGGGCGTGCCGGTCTCGGCGGGGAAGTCGAGCCCGGTGTGAAGCGCCGCCCGCCCGGTGAACGGATCGACCCGGAAGCCGAAACCCGATCCGATGTGGCCGTCCACCGGCGGACTGTTGGGCACCATCAGCGACTGCAGGCGTTTCTCGAGCAGGCGCGACTCGATCATGGTGTAGAGGTCGGCGCTCTGGTCGGACTGTTCGTCGAGCGACTGCACCCAGCCGTCGAGCTGCTTCAGCGAGGGAGTTGGTGCCGGGACAAAGGGACCGCCCTTGCCGTCGGTGGCCGCAGACGATGGCTTGATCTCGCGGAACTCCTCGGGCTTCACGCCGGCCAGCCCGGACACGCGTTCTCCCATGGCCTGCAAGGTGATGAGCTTCGCCTGCATCTCGCCGAGCTTCTGCGCCATCGCGTCGAGGTTCTCGCGCATGAAGCGGTCGCGCTGCGCGGACTCGTCGTGCACGACACGCTGCACGACCTGCCCCACGACCGGCCAGCCTTGGCGAACGGCAGTGAGGAACATGAAGTGGTAGAAGACGCCGAAGAGCAGCAACAGGGCGACCACGAGCGCCGAAAACCCGGCGAGGAGCTGCCAGCGGTTGAAGTTCAGCACGCGCGTGCGCGCAAGGCTGCCGTGCGTGATCATGATCTGCATCGCTACACTCCCCCGGGTGAACGCGAAGCCACCCTCGTCGAGACCCCCACCGCTGGTCCCGAATTCGCTTGCGATTGCCGACGCGCTGCAACGCAGCGAACCGCTGGCCCAGCTGCGACGGCGACTGCAGGATTCGAACGCCCGCTGGATCGCCATCCAGGACCTGTTGCCAGCCGCCCTGATCCCGCACTTGCGCGCCGGACCCGTCGACGACGACGGCTGGTCTTTGCTGGCCGCCAACGCATCGGTGGCAGCCAAACTTCGCCAACTTCAACCCCGTCTGGAAAAGGCTTTGAGCGATCGGGGATGGCAGGTTAGCGCAATCAGGATCAAGGTTCAATCGCGTTGAAGCTGCATGGCTTGCAACAAGGCGCAAGCAATGCGCTGGCCGTGAACTATTGATCCGATGGTGCCGGCTGTCCGAATCGAACGGACGACCTTCCGCTTACAAGGCGGGTGCTCTACCAGCTGAGCTAAGCCGGCGCGCGGCCGCAAGGGCCGTCGAAGGGGCGCAGTATAAGTCGGCGTGCGCAGATCCCATCCTGATTCATTTCACACGCTTGAGCGCGGGACGGCCGCCGCCGGAGGGCGGTTCGGGCGGCTCGGGCAGCTTGTCCGGCCCGCGCTTGCCGACCGCTTCATCTGGCGCGGTCGCGCCGTCTGCCAAGGAAAGGCGCGGCCCCTTGGCGGCGCCTGTTGCCGGTGCGGGCGGCGTCTCGGCGGCCGAGCCTTGGGCCGCGGCGTCGCTCGGGACCGGGAACGCCATGCCCTGGCCGTTCTCGCGCGCATAGATCGCGATCACGTGATCGACCGGAACCACGATCTCGCGGGACGCTCCGCCAAAGCGCGCCTTGAACTCGATCAGCTCGTTGCCCAGCTTCAAGGCGGTGGTCGCTTCGAAGCCGATGTTGAGCACGATCTCGTTGTTCTTCACGTACTCCACGGGCACCTGCACGGACGAATCGACGAACACCGCGATGTAGGGCGTGAAGCCGTTGTCCGTGCACCAGTCATGCAGCGCCCGGATGAGATAGGGGCGTGTGGAGGTACCGGCGCTGTGGGCAGGCGGAGTCACCATGGCGTCGTGCGTGCCACGCTCTACTTGCGCATGACCTTTTCCGAGGGCGTCAGTGCCTCGATGTAGGCCGGGCGCGAAAAGATTCGCTCGGCGTACTTCAGCAGCGGCACGGCGTTCTTGGACATGTCGATGCCATAGTAGTCCAGGCGCCACAGCAGCGGCGCGATGGCGACGTCGAGCATCGAGAAATCGTCGCCGAGCATGTATTTGTTCTTCAAAAAGATCGGCGCGAGCTGCGTGAGCCGATCGCGGATCTGCGAGCGCGCCTTCTCGAACTGCTTGTCCGTGGGCTTGATGCCGCGAGACTCCAGCACGTTGACGTGGGCGAACAGTTCCTTCTCGAAGTTGAGCAGGAACAGCCGCACGCGCGCGCGCGCCACCGGATCGCCAGGCATCAGCTGGGGATGCGGGAAACGCTCGTCGATGTACTCGTTGATGATGTGCGACTCGTACAGGATGAGGTCGCGCTCGACGAGGATGGGGACCTCGTTGTATGGGTTCATCAGCGCAATATCTTCGGGCTTGGCGAACAAGTCGACATCGCGGATTTCGAAATCCATGCCCTTCTCGAACAGCACGAAACGGCAGCGGTGCGAGTAAGGGCAGGTGGTTCCGGAGTAAAGCACCATCATGGGCGTGGGCTCCTCATTCAGGAGTTCAAAAAACGAGAACGCAGTGTCGGCCCGTCGGGCCGGCCACTGCGCACAGCGTCCGAAGCCGGTTCGGGCTGCGGACCCGGAGAATCACTTCACGTCTTTCCAGTAGGCCGCATTGAGGCGCCACGTGATCACGGTGAAGATGGCAAGGAAGATCAGGACCCAGACGCCCAGTCGAATGCGAAACCCCTGCGCGGGTTCGCCCATCCATTGGAGGTAGGCGACGAGGTCTGCGACCGTCTCGTCGTACTGCTGCTCGGTCAGCTTGCCCGGCGTGAGCTGCTCGAAACCGGCAAAGCGCTCCTCGGCACGGCCGTCCTCGCCCTTCACTTCCTGGAATTTCGCGGCGCGCATTCCCTGCAGTTCCCAGAGTGCATGCGGCATCCCGACACTCGGGAACACGAGGTTGTTCCAGCCGGTGGGCTTGGTCTCGTCGCGATAGAACGTGCGCAGGTAGGTGTAGAGGTAGTCGGCGCCACTGCCGTTTTCGCCGGCACGCGAGCGTGCGATCAGCGAGAGGTCGGGCGGCACGGCGCCGAACCACTTCTTGGCTTCCTTGGGCGAGAGCGTCACGTCCATCGTGTCGCCCACCTTCTCGCTCGTGAACAGCAGGTTCTTCTTGATCTGGTCTTCCGTCAGGCCGATGTCGCGCAGACGGTTGAAGCGCATGTAGGACGCGCTGTGGCAGTTCAGGCAGTAGTTGACGAAGATCTTGGCGCCGTGCTGGAGCGCGGCCACGTCGGACATCTTGTCCTTGGGGAATTCGTCGAGGGCCACGCCTTCGGCGGCGAGCGCACGAGCGGCGAAGCCCACAGCCAGCAGCACGGAGAGGAAAAGCTTCTTCATGGGGTCGGGCTCCTGCAGGCTCAATGGGCGGCGTAGGTGACGCGCTCGGGGACGGTCTTGAACTCGCCCAGGCGGCTCCACCAGGGCATCAACAGGAAGAAGCTGAAGTAGACCAGGGTGCCGAGCTGCGCGAGGTAGTTGCTGACGACCGAAGGCGGCTTCGAACCGAGGTAGCCGAGCACCAGGAAGAAGACGACGAACACGAAGTACACGTACTTGTGCCAGGACGGGCGATAGCGGATCGACTTCACCTTGCTGTGATCGAGCCACGGGAGGAAGAACAGGATCACGACCGCGCCACCCATCACCACCACGCCCCAGAATTTGGCGTCGAAGATCTGCAGCAGGTAGATCGCGATCACTGCACCCACGACCACGGCCGCCTTGCCGGCCATGCCCACACGCGCCTTGATGAGCCCGAACAGGGCCCCCACGGCCACGATGCCGCTGATCAGGTTGACCATCTCGGTGGTCGTCGCGCGCAGCATCGAGTAGTACGGCGTGAAATACCACACCGGCGCGATGTGCAGCGGGGTCTTCAGCGAATCGGCCGGGATGAAGTTGTTGGCTTCGAGGAAGTAGCCGCCGACCTCGGGCGCGAAGAAGATGATCGCGCTGAACACCATCAGGAACACACTGACGCCGAAGATGTCGTGCACCGTGTAGTACGGATGGAAGGGGATGCCGTCCAGCGGCCGGCCCAACGCATCCTTGCGCGCCTTGATCTCGACGCCGTCGGGATTGTTCGAGCCGACCTCATGCAGCGCGATGATGTGCGCCACGACAAGGCCGATCAGCACCAGCGGCACGGCGATCACGTGGAAGCTGAAGAAGCGATTGAGGGTGGCATCGCCCACGACATAGTCGCCGCGGATCAGCAGCGACAGGTCCGGGCCGACGAAGGGAATCGCGGAGAACAGGTTGATGATCACCTGCGCGCCCCAGTAGCTCATCTGTCCCCAGGGCAGCAGATAGCCCATGAAGGCTTCGGCCATCAGGCACAGGAAGATGGCGCAGCCGAAGATCCAGACCAGTTCGCGAGGCTTGCGGTAGGAGCCGTACATCAGGCCCCTGAACATGTGCAGGTACACGACGATGAAGAACGCCGACGCCCCAGTGGAGTGCATGTACCGGATCAGCCAGCCCCAGGGCACGTCGCGCATGATGTACTCGACCGAGGCGAAGGCGAGTTTCGCATCGGGCTTGTAATTCATCACGAGGAAGATGCCCGTGACGATCTGGATCACCAGCACCAGCAACGACAACGAGCCGAAGATGTACCAGACGTTGAAGTTCTTCGGCGCGTAGTACTGGCCGACATGCTCGTTCCACAGCTTGGTGGCGGGAAAGCGGTTGTCGATCCAGTTCAGGAGCTTCTGACCCCCGGTGGCGTTGGGGGGCGCTTCTTTGTATTCAGCCATGTCGTGTTCTCTCGAAGGTGCCTCGACCGCGGGCCGCTCAGGCCTGCTTGTCCTCGCCGATGAGCAAGCGGGTATCGCTCAGGTACATGTGCGGCGGCACCTCCAGGTTGTCCGGCGCGGGCTTGTTCTTGAAGACACGGCCGGCCAGGTCGAAGGTCGAACCGTGGCAGGGGCACAGCCACCCGCCCGGCCAGTCGTCGGGCAGCGAAGGCTGCGGGCCGGCCTGGAAGCGGTCGCTCGGAGAACATCCGAGGTGGGTGCAGATGCCGACGACGACGAGGTACGGCTTCTTGATGGAGCGCCACTCGTTGCGGGCGTAAGGCGGCGTGAATTCGTCGGGCTTTCGCTTGGACTGAGGATCGGCCAGTTCGTCGTCGTGCTTGGGCAGTGCGGCGACTTCTTCCTCGGTGCGGTGCACGATCCAGACCGGCTTGCCCCGCCATTCGACGGTCAGCTTCTCGCCCGGCTTGATGGCGCCGATGTCCACTTCGACCGGCGCACCCGCGGCACGCGCACGCTCGGAAGGCTCGAAGGAAGCGACGAAGGGAACCGCGGCTGCCACACCGCCCACCGCGCCAGCGCACGTCGACGCGATGAGCCACGTGCGCTTGCCGGTATCGACTGGCTTGTCACTCATGTAGATCCTCGAAGGAGACTTTCGAATCAGGGGCAACCGACAATTCTAGCGGACGCGTCAAGCGCCCCCGCAGGCGCCCGGCTCGCCCGCAGGCTCGCGCACGTCGCGGCGAACGCCAGCCGCACTGCGCTGCGCAGGCCGTGGCGCCGCGCGGACAACGCCGTTGACTTGGCACCGGCCTGAGGAATACTTCACACCGTCGCCGGGGCGCGGCCATACCGGATCAACTTCGAGAGGGCATCCCATGAGTTTTGCGAGCGAGTTCAGGCAGTTCGCCATCAAGGGCAACGTGATCGACCTGGCAGTCGGCGTGATCATCGGCGGGGCGTTCGGCAAGATCGTCGATTCGATCGTTTCCGATCTCGTCATGCCGCTCGTGAGCCAGCTCGTCGGCGGCCTGAGCTTTTCAAACTACTACATCCCGCTGGCCGGACAGGCGTACGGCCTGCCGCTGGCCGATGCGCGCAAGGCCGGTGCCGTGTTCGCGTACGGCAACTTCGTGACAGTGCTCGTGAACTTCGCCATCCTGGCGTTCATCATCTTTCTGATGGTGCGCCAGATCAACCGCCTCAAGCGGCAGGAGCCGCCGCCTCCGCCCGCCGCACCGCCCGAAGAGGTGACCTTGCTGCGCGAGATCCGCGATTCGCTGAAGAAGTAGCGGGAACCGACCTTTTAGTCCGCCGGCCCGGGGCGGGTTTGGGCCCATACTTCTAGTTCCGGAATTGGGAACTGATCCGCAGGCCCTGACGGGCTTGGATGCCCGCCCTCATGAACCCGATCGACCACCGATTGCCCGCCGCGCTCGAAGCGGCCGTCAACCATGTCAAGGCCACCGTGCAGGCCGTGGCAGAGCGTGTCGCGTCGGCCATCGGGGTGCAGTCGCAGTCGAGCGCTCGCGTGGCCGAACGCGACATGCTGCTGGCCGCGCAGATCGACCTGCGTCGCAAGATGAATGCGTTCTTGCTGACGTTCGGGCACGAATTGCTTTCCAAGATCAAGTCGGAGGTGTCGCCCCGGCAGGACGCACGGCGCACACTGGCCTCGACCGACTGGCAGTCGCTCACGCTGGTCGAGGACCACGAGGTCGAGGAGAGGATGTTCTCCGACCGCATCGGCCAGCACATCCTGCACGCCTGCGAATGGCAGTTGCGCGAGCTCGCCGCCTACATGGGCGCCGTGCTGAACATCGGCCGTGCCGACGAAGAGCGCAACCCGCTGCGCGCCGACATGCTGGGCATGGCCGTGTACCGTGCCATCGAAGCGGTCAGCAACGATCCTGACGCGCGGCGCATCCTGGCGCGCGAATTCGGCCAGGCCATGGGTCAGGCCATGCCCGCCTGCTATGCCGAGATCCTGAACGACCTGCAGCAGCGCAAGGTACAGCCCGTGGGCCTGACCTTGAAGACGGTGGCCGGCCCCGGCCAGACCGCCAACACCGGCTACGAAAGCATGCGCGACGGGCTTCACTCGACGCGCAACCTGGGCGACGATTTCCGCGGTTCGTCCGGCGGATTCGCCTCGAGCCGTGGCGGCGATTCCATGGGCGGCCGCACGGGGTCGTCGGGCCGCTCCTCGTCCTACCCGAGCACGGGTGGTTACGCCGCCACGGCCGGCGCTTCGGGTCCGGGGCAGTACGCCGGCACGGCCGCCGCCGCACTGAATGCAGGCGCGGCGACATCGAGCCGGTCGGCACCCGCTGCGCTCAGCGCGGAGGCCGACGCACAGCTGATGACCTTGCTGCGCCGGCTCACCTTCCTGGCCAGTCGCTCCGGCCCGCTCGACACGGGCCTGTCCGGTCACGCCAGCGCGAGCGGGGGCCTGTCGGGCGGACACACCCGCGACGGCGGCCTGCAAAGTGCCATTGGTGCCCTCGCCTCCCACTCGGCGGCCATGGGCCCTGCCGCGGCCGGATATGCCGACAAGCTCACCGGCATGATGGCGGTGAACCTGATCCGTGCCCACCGCGAAGAGCTGATGCAGGCCTCGACGGGCAAGCTCGATCACATGGTGATCGACGTCGTCGGCAGCCTGTTCGACCAGATCCTGTCCGATCCCAAGGTCCCGCCGCAGATGGCCCGGCAGATCGCGCGGCTGCAGTTGCCGGTCCTGCGCGTGGCGCTGATGGATTCCGGCTTCTTCTCGTCACGGCGCCACCCGGTTCGCCGCTTCGTGAACCGCATTGCATCGCTGGCCTGCGCATTCGACGATTTCGATGAAGGTCCGGGCAAGGAATTCATCGACCGCGTGAAGGGCCTCGTGCAGGAGATCGTCGAGGGCGACTTCGACCAGATCGACCTGTACGCCGCCAAGCTGACCGAGCTCGAGAACTTCATCGCCTCGCAAAGCGAGGACAGCGCCAAGTCGAGCGGCGCCGCGCAGGTCCTGGAGAACAAGGAATCCGAGCTGCGGATGCAGCAGCGCTACATGATGCAGCTGAGCCTGGCACTCGGCGGCATCTCGATGCCCGACTACCTGCGCGACTTCGTCTCGCAGGTCTGGAGCCAGGCGCTCGTGCTCGTGCATCGGCGCGACGGCCCCGATTCCGACCTGTCCAAGCGTTTCCGGGGCGCCGGACGCGATCTCGTGATGAGCGTGCAGCCCAAGGGCTCGCCGGTCTTGCGCAAGCGCTTCCTCATGCAGTTGCCCTCCCTCATGAAGGACCTCAACGAGGGCATGAAGCTGATCGGCTGGCCCGAACCGGCGCAGAAGGCCTTCTTCGCGCAGTTGCTGCCGTCGCATGCGGAGTCGCTGAAGGCGCCGCCGATGACCGAGCTCGACCACAACCTGCTCGCCAAGCAGCTCGAGAGCATCTTCGCGGCGGCCCTGCCTGGCGCTGCCGATGTGGCCCGCGGGGAGCCGGTCACGTTCGCGCCCGAAGACATCGAGCAACGGTTCACATCGGACGAAGTGCAGCAGGTGGGCCTGCTGGCCGAAAGCGCGGTCGACTGGTCTGGCGAGGTCGACATCGACCTGGGCGAAGCTTCAGATGCCGGCGACACCACCCCGGGCGCCGCCACGGATTCGATGCCGCTCGACCTGGGCGTGGACATCGACCTCAACCTGGCCACCCCGGACCCCGCCGAGCCCTCGCACGGCCCGCAGCTGATGGACCACATTCGGGTGGGCTTTGCCTACCAGATGCTGCTCAAGGACCAGTGGCAGAAGGTGCGCCTGAACTACGTCAGCCCGGGGCGCAACTTCTTCGTGTTCACCCGCGGGCGCAAGCACCAGGAGACGATCTCCCTGACGGCGCGCATGCTTTCGCGCATGTGCGACAGCAATCGCCTGCGCGCCGTCGAGCATGCCTACCTGATCGAGCGGGCGACGGCCCGCGCGCGGCGCCAGCTTGCCGCGCTGAAGCCCTCAAGCAACACTCGGCACTGAGGCCTGCGCCAGAGCACGGGCCATGCGCACGGCTGCCGCCAGGCTCGCCGGATCGGCGCGCCCTTCACCCGCGATGTCGAAAGCCGTGCCGTGGTCCGGGCTGGTGCGCACGAACGGCAAGCCGAGGGTGACGTTCACACCCTGCTCGACACCGAGGTACTTCACCGGAATGAGCCCATGGTCGTGCGTCATCGCGACGACGAGGTCGAACTCGCCGGCATGGCCGGGCGCATGCCGGGCCCGCATGAACACGGTGTCAGGCGCATAAGGCCCGCTGGCGTCGATGCCTTCGGCGCGCGCGGCGGCGATTGCCGGCGCAATGATGCGGATCTCCTCGTCGCCGAAAAGACCACCTTCGCCCGCATGCGGATTGAGCCCCGCCACGGCAATGCGCGGTGCCGGCAACCCGAGCTGCCGCGCGGCCGCGTGGGCGATGTGCAAGGTCTGCAGCACCGCCTCGTGGGTGACAGCATCGATCGCCCGGCGCAGCGACATGTGGATGGTCACGAGCACGGTGCGCAGCTCGTCGTTGGCCAGCATCATGCGCACCGGCGGCAGCGGGCCGCCGGCGGCGGCGAGGGCCTGCAGCATTTCGGTGTGACCCGGAAACGGCACGCCCGCCGCGTGCAACGCCTCCTTGTGAATTGGCGCCGTGACGATACCTGCGACCTCGCCACGCATCGCCATGCCCGCGGCCAGTTCGATGCATGCCGCGGCGGCACGGCCGGCCCGTGCATCGACGCGACCCCACGGCAGCTCCGCCAGCGCGGGGGGCAGTCCCGGCACCTGCCACACCGGGATGCAGCGGGGCGGCGCGAGGTTCGCCTCGGACGGCCGCTCGACTCGGGCGACGGCCAGCATGCCGCCGGCAAGCGCCGCAGCGCGCCGCATCACGGCCACGTCGCCGATGACGACGCAGCCCGCTCCCGCGCCTTCCCGGAAAAGCTTCGCGACGATCTCCGGGCCGATGCCGCAGGCATCTCCCTGGGTGATGGCCAGCGGACCGGGCCGGGCTGCGGCGTCCGTGGCAACTGCGGCAACTGCGGAGGTTGGCATCTGGGTCGGATTCACGCGGGACTGTCGATGTCGATGAAGCGATGGACGAGCCCGAACGCCGTCGCCACATGCTGGCCCAGCGCCTGGGCGCCGAAGCGCTCGCTGGCATGGTGCCCGCAGGCAATGAACGAGACGCCCGTTTCGCGCGCGTAGTGCGTCTGCGGTTCGGAGATTTCGCCGCTCAGGTAGGCGTCTGCTCCTGCCGCGATGGCCGCGTCGATCAGTACCCGGCTGGCCGTCACGCCGCTGACCAGACGGCACAGTTCACCCCGTCCCTCGACCTGCAGACCGTTCGGACCATAATCCCTGAACCGCCCCACGTCGAGGAGGTTGTGCAGATAAGACTCGACTTCATTGCGTGAGGCCATCGGAATCCATCCATGCGCAAGACCTGGCTGATTTTCTCGCAAGCCGTGACCGTCGCCGTGGCCGTCCTGTTCGTGACGGCCACCCTCAAGCCCGAATGGTTGCAGCACCAACGGGCCGACCAGGCGCCACAGGCGGTCTCCATCACGCAGGTGCAGCCCGCGACGCGTCCGGCCGCCGGGACGGCGCCCGCGGCACCGGGCAGCTATGCCGCCGCGGCCAGGCGCGCCACGCCGGCCGTGGTCAGCATCACGGCCAGCAAGGCGCCGCCGCGCAATCCGCATGGCAACGATCCGTGGTTCCAGTTCTTCTTCGGCGATCGCGGCCAGCAGCTCAGCCAGGAGCCGCAGGTCGGCCTCGGCTCGGGGGTCATTGTCTCGCCCGAGGGCTACCTGCTCACGAACAACCACGTCATCGAGGGCGCGGACGACATCGAGGTGCAGCTCACCGACGGCCGCGAAGCGCGCGCCAAAGTGGTCGGGACCGATCCCGAAACCGACGTCGCGGTGCTCAAGATCACGCTCGAGAAGCTGCCCGTGATCACGTTCGGCAATGCCGACGCCATCCAGGTGGGCGACGTGGTGCTGGCCATCGGCAACCCCTTCGGCGTGGGGCAGACGGTCACCTCGGGCATCGTCAGCGCACTCGGCCGCAATCAGCTGGGCATCAACACTTTCGAGAACTTCATCCAGACCGACGCTGCGATCAACCCCGGCAATTCCGGTGGAGCGCTGGTCGACGCGAACGGCAACCTGCTGGGCATCAACACCGCCATCTATTCGCGCACCGGGGGCAGCCTGGGCATCGGATTCGCCATTCCGGTGAGCACGGCCCGTCAGGTGATGGAAGGCCTGATCAAGGACGGGCAGGTCACCCGCGGCTGGATCGGCGTCGAACCGCGTGACCTGACGCCCGAGATCGCCGAGACCTTCAATCTGCCGGTCAAGCAAGGGGTCCTGATCACCGGGGTGCTGCAGCGCGGGCCGGCCGCCACCGGCGGCATGCGGCCGGGCGACGTCGTCATCGAGGTCGCGGGCAAGCCCGTCGCGAACACGTCGCAGCTCCTGACGGCGGTCGCAGCACTCAAGCCGAGCACCAAGGCCGTGATTTCCGTGCAGCGCGGAGACAAGGCCATGGAACTCTCGATCACGGTGGCGCAACGTCCGCGGACGCCCCAGCGCTGAGGGCTTCAGGCGCGCCGGTGGCGACGACCCGGCGTGGCGCCGCTCAGGACGACGAGGATTCGTTCGTCTCGGGCGCCTGCGTATGCTTGATGAACGCCTTGGCCGCGATGATGCCCGCCTCGTACAGCAGGCACATCGGCAAGGCGAGCGACAGCTGCGAGACGATGTCGGGCGGCGTGATGACCGCCGCGACGATGAACGCGAGCACGATGAAATAGGCGCGGAAGCTGCGCAGCTTCTCGATGCTCACCAGGCCCATGCGCGCCAGCACGACGACGACCACGGGCACCTCGAAGGTCGCACCGAAGGCGATGAACATCGTCAGCACGAAACTCAGGTAGGCCTCGATGTCAGGCGCCGGCGTGATGCTCTTGGGGGCAAAGCTCTGGATGAACGTGAACACCTTGCCGAACACGAAGAAGTAGCAGAACGCGACACCGACCAGGAACAAGAGCGTGCTCGACACCACCAGCGGCAGCACGAGTTTCTTCTCGTGGGCGTACAGCCCCGGCGCGACGAACGCCCAGGCCTGGTAGAGCACGAATGGCAGCGCGACCAGAAAGGCCGCCATCAGCGTGATCTTCAGAGGCACCATGAATGGCGAGATCACGTTGGTCGCGATCAGCTTCGTGCCGGTCGGCAAGTGGGCCACCAGCGGCTGGGCGAGCAGGTCGTAGAGACCGGCCGGGCCAGGCCACAGCGCGAGCAGACCGAAGCACACGCCGATCGCGATCACCACCCGGATGAGCCGGTCGCGCAATTCGATCAGGTGCGAAACGAACGGCTGTTCGGTGCCCTCCAGCTCGTCCGAGCCGGTGTCGTTGGAACTCATGGAATGTCAGGCAGATGAGCGCGGCGGGCGGAACCTGGCCACGCGCGCCGCGCCCGATTGCGCCTTGCCGCGTATGCCATGGCGCTGCTTGTACCACTGAGGCATGGCGCTGCGCTTGAGCCGCCAGTTCTTCTTCGGAGGTTTGTAGGCGGGCGGGCTCTGCCAGTCGTCCAGGCCCGCGCCGTGGGACCCTGTGACCGGGTCTGCATCGGACCAGGCCTTGTTCAGCTCCGCGCTCGTCTGGTGGATCTCGTCGGAGACGCTCTTCTCGACGCCGCGGGCGGCGTCTTCGAACTGCGTCTTCATCTTCTTGAGCTCCTCGAGCTCGATGGACCGGTTGACCTCGGCCTTGACCTCGGCGACGTATCGCTGCGCCTTGCCCATGAGATGCCCGACGGTCCGGGCCACACGCGGCAGCCGCTCCGGACCGAGCACGATCAGGGCCACGGCGCCGATCAGGGCGATCTTGTCGAAGCCGAAGTCAATCATGCCGCCATGCCTTCGTGAAGATGTGCAGGACAGGGACTCAGGACTTGTTCTTGGCTTCCACGTCGACGGTATTGGCGTCGGACGTCTTGTTGCCGGTGACCTGCTGCGGGGGAGGCGCGTCGACGTTCGCCGAACCGTCGCGTATGCCGTCCTTGAAGCCCTTCACGGCGCCACCGAGATCCTGCCCGATGTTCTTGAGCTTCTTCGTGCCGAACACCAGCACCACGATCAGCAGCACGATGAGCCAGTGCCAGATGCTGAATGAACCCATGATCTTCTCCTAACGACTTAACCGATGATTCTAGGCCAGGGACTATCCCTTGGCCCACGGGCGCGGGCCGCCGAAAACGTGCATATGGAGGTGATACACCTCCTGGCCGCCGTCCGGGCCGGTGTTGATGACCGTGCGAAACCCATTGCCCACCCCCTGCTCCTTCATGAGGCGTGGGGCCAGCGCAAGCATCTTGCCGAGCCAGCCGGCATGGTCGGGTTGAACGTCCGCCAGCGTGGCGATGTGGAACTTCGGAATGATCAGCACGTGCACCGGCGCCCACGGGTTGATATCGTGGAACGCGAAAAGTTCGTCGTCCTCATACGCCTTGCGGCTCGGAATCTCGCCGGCGACGATCTTGCAGAAGATGCAGTTCGGGTCGTGTGTGTGCTTCATGGTCGTCGGTCCGGGCGGCGAGGTTCCTGCAGGTGAAGCGCGCGGTTCAGGTGGGCATCGGGGCGTTGTTGCTGAGATTGACCCAGCCTCGCACGATGCGGTAGAGGAACCACAGGGAGATGATCCCCCACGCGACCCACCCTGGAATCACGAGCAGCCACAACGGCAGCGTCACGATGTACAGGCCCCCTGCCCACAGCACGGTGCGGATGCGCCAGCGAAAATGGCTGGCTTGCCAGGTGCCGGCCGCATCGTCGCGCTTGACCAGGTCGAGCACGAAGGCCACCAGGAGCAGCACGATGCTCGCCTGCACGCCGGGCAGCACCGCGCCGATCGCGACGATCAAGTGCATCAGATAACTCGCGTGGCCCACCGTCTTCAGGCTGCGGGCACGGTCGTCCTGGAGTTCGATGATGTCGTTCATTTGCAGTCGTCCTCGCGTTCCTTGTGCTTGCGCGCGGCGAATTCCTCCAGCCCCGACTGCCCCTCGCGCCGCTCGAGCTCGGCCAGCACGTCCGCCGGCGACAGTCCGAAAGCGCTGAGCGCGATCATCGAGTGGAACCACAGGTCGGCCATTTCGTACACGATCTTGTGCACATCGCCGTCCTTTGCGGCCATGACGGTCTCGGTGGCCTCCTCGCCGATCTTCTTCAGGATGGCGTCGGTCCCCTTGTGAAACAGCCGCGCGACGTAGCTCTTGTCGGGATCGCCGCCGCGGCGGCTCTCGATGACCTGCGCCAGCCGTGCCAGCGTATCGTTCGAACTCATTTGTAGATGCGCTCCGGATCTTTCAAGACCGGCTCGACGGTGTGCCAGGCGCCTTCCTTGTAAAGCTGGAAGAAGCACGAATGGCGTCCGGTGTGGCAGGCAATGCCAGGATGGTGGCCAAGCTGTTCGACTTTCAGCAGGACCACGTCGTTGTCGCAGTCCAGCCGCAGCTCGTGTACTTTTTGCGTATGCCCGGATTCCTCGCCCTTGTGCCACAGGCGATTGCGCGAACGGCTGAAGTACACCGCCTCGCCCAGTTCGGCAGTTCTGGCCAGAGCCTCGCGGTTCATGAACGCGACCATCAGCACATCGTTGCTGCCGACCTCCTGCGCGATGGCGGGCACCAGGCCATTGGCGTCCCACTTGACTTCGTCGAGCCAGTCCATTTGACCAGTGTAGCCGCGCGGGGTGCGCCCACACCGGCTCGGCGGCTCGCCCGCACGGCCGATCAGGGGCTGTGAGTCGGCCCGTGGAAACCCCGTTCGGCGGCGAACCACTGCAGCACGGGCACCGTGCCGGGCAGGACGGGCGCCACCTGCACCGGAAGGCCCTGCCAGGCCATGGTTTGGCCTTCGCGCATCTCGAAATCGCCAGACCACGTAAAGACCTTGCAGAAGTGAAGGCGTACCAGCGCGTGCGGATAGTCGACCAGTTCCACCTTCCACAGCTGTGCCGGTCCGATCTCGATCCCCAGTTCCTCGTGCAGTTCACGGCGCAGCGCCTGCTCGACCGATTCGCCCGACTCCAGCTTTCCACCGGGAAATTCCCAGTAGCCCGCGTACACCTTGCCATGCGGCCGCGAGGTCAGCAGGAAGCGTCCGTCCGCACCGATGAGCACGCCCACGGCCACATCCACCGGCCTGCGCGTGCCGGCAGCCGTGCCCGGCGGCGTGGCCGCACTCAAGCGCCGCGCCTTCCGGCGTAGTCGCGTGCGAACTGGTAGGCCACGCGCCCGGACCGCGAACCGCGCTCGAGCGCCCAGACCAGCGATTCCTGACGCGCTGCCGCAATGTCGGCTTCATCGACGCCGAAGCCGCGCAGCCACTGCGCGACGATGGCGAGGTACTCCGCCTGCGTAAACGGGTAGAAGCTCACCCACAGGCCGAACCGCTCGGACAGGGAGATCTTCTCCTCCACCACTTCGCCGGGGTGGACTTCGCCGTCCTCGGTGTGCTGGTAGCTGAGGTTCTCCTTCATGTATTCGGGCAGCAGGTGGCGCCGGTTGCTGGTCGCGTAAATCAGCACGTTGTCGCTCGCCTGCGCGATCGAGCCGTCAAGGATGGATTTCAGCGCCTTGTAGCCCGGCTCCCCTTCGTCGAAGCTGAGGTCGTCGCAGAAGACGATGAAGCGCTCGGGCCGCCCGGCCACGAGATCGACGATGTCGGGCAGGTCCACCAGATCGGCCTTGTCGACCTCGATCAGGCGAAGGCCCCGGCCGGCGAACTCGTTGAGGCACGCCTTGATCAGCGAACTCTTGCCGGTGCCGCGCGCCCCGGTCAACAGCACGTTGTTGGCCGCCCGCCCCTCGACGAACTGGCGCGTGTTGCGAACCAGCCGTTCCTTCTGCGGCTCGACCTCGCACAGGTTGTCCAGCCGGATCGTGGCGACGTGGCGCACCGGCTCGAGCCGTCCCGACCCGCCGCGCTTGCGATAGCGCAGGGCGATCGAAGCGGACCAGTCGGGGTCGGACAGAGGATGGGGAAGGATGGCTTCGAGGCGCGCCATCAATGCCTCCGCGCGCGCGAGCAGGGATTGGACATCGGTCATGCCCGCGATTATCGGCAACCGAAGGTCCGGTCCGCGCCGACACGTGCCAGCCGAGGCCGATGCCCGCCTGCGGCTTGCAGTAGAACGCGGCCGTCCCAGCCTTCAGGAACCTTGGTTTCGGGTCGGCGGCGGCGGCCCTGCGCGGGACGCGGCCAGTCCCGCGTCGACAGCGTCAGGCCAGAAGCAGGCCGAGTGCAGCGTCGAGAAATTCGGTGGGCGGGCGCTTGAAGCCCGAGCGGGCATAGCGCTGCAGACGCCCTACCGCGAAGGCAGTCAATGCCGAAGCACGCGCATTGGCGTCGACGGTTGGCGTGCTCGATCCGTGGGCCTCGGCGTACTGGCGAAGGCCCTGCCGCAACTGCGATTCGATGCGGTCGAAGAATTGGTTCATTCGCGTGAGCAGGCGCTCGTTCTCGAACACCAGCGCATCGCCGACCATCACGCGCGTCATGCCGGGGTTCTTCTCGCCGAACTGCAGCAGCACCGTCATGATCTTGCTGGCCTGGACGTGTCCGTCGGTCTCGCGTTCGTTGATCTGGTTGGCCAGGGTGAACACGCTCTGCTCGATGAAATCGATCAGCCCCTCGAACATCTGCGCCTTGCTCGCGAAGTGGCGATACAGCGCGGCTTCCGAGACGTCGAGCTTGCTCGCCAACGACGCCGTCGTGATGCGCTCGGCGCCAGGCTGCTCGAGCATGGAGGCGAGCGTCTGCAGGATCTGCACCCGCCGCTCGCCCGGCTTGGGCCGCTTGCGCGCGGGCGCCGGCGCCGCAACGGCCTCGGCGGGCTCCCCATCGCCCGGAGGAGCAGTGTCTTGCGGCGTCGGTTCGGTGTGGGAGCTCATCGCGTATGCGCCAGATTCGCGCGCAAAGCTTGTATCCGGTTGATTCTGGCACACACGTATGGGGGCTTGGGGCAAGGGTGAACGCCAACTTTCTTGCACTGCCCCGGTGCGTGAATTGCGGCACGAAGGTAGCGTTGCATCCACGCGGTTTTCATGCCGACCGCCCGCGCCGAACGCTGGTGCGCCAGGGTGTCCTCGACGAGCACGCAGTCTTCGGGTCGCACCTTCAGCCGCGCCAGGATGTAGCGGAACATGCGCGCATCGGGTTTGGGCCGGTGCTGGCCGAACATGCGCATGTCCTCTATGGTGATGACCCCGTCGAAGCAGACGTCCAGTCTCAGCGCCTGGAGCACCCGCAAGGCATAGTCGCGCGGCGCATTGGTCAAGACGAACTTGCGTCCCGGCAGTTGCCGCAGCGCTGCGCGATCGTGCGCACTGGTCCACAGACGCTGCTCCAGGCCCGGCAGCAGGTGCGTCTCGGCGAGGAAATGCGCGGCCTTCACGCCGTGGTGGCGTACCAGGCCGAGCAGGGTCGCGCCGTAGCGGCGCCAATAATGAGTGCGAAGGGCCGATGCCTCCTCGGGCGTCAGTGCGAGGTGACGAACGATGTAGTCCGTCATCGCCTGGCTGGTGGGCCCGAAGGCGGCCCGCGAGGCGTCGTGCAGGGTGTCGTCGAGGTCGAAGAGCCAGATGCGCCGGCTCCGTGCAGTCACCGCAATTCCGCCATGAAATGGTGCCCCGGTGCGGGGGTCTGCGTCTTCACTTCGTGGACAGCGACCAGTTCATGGCGCACCGGGCGCGAAAAGCGGGGACCATCGGTCACGAAGGTATGGAATTCGCCATTCTCGCCGCACGCGTCGACACCGGGCGGAAGATCGGCAACCAGGCTTTCGTCGAAGGCCCTGCCGCAGAACTCGGCGCCCAGGAATCGGGCGTCGACGCAGACCACCCGTGCACGGTAGCCCAGGGCGAAGAATTCATCGACCAGCGCGCGCCGCGGCTCCCCCCATAGCGGCAGCACGGCCTGCAGGCCAGCCGCGCCACAGACCTTTTCTTCCCAGTCGCGGTGGGCTTGCAGGTCGATGTCACCGAACAGGGCGTGCGTGGCGCCCTGAGCCGCGAATTCGCGCAACTGCGCTGCGAACACGGCTTCGTAGTCGGCCCACGATGCTCGGCCGGTCACCAGCGGGATGCCCAGCGCGGCGGCCTGCTCGCGCATGAGCGCCGCCGGCAGCGCATGCGAACGGGACCGCAGGCCGGTCTCGTCGAACATCGCGAACAGCGCGATCACGTCGTGGCCTGCCGCGAGTGCGCGGTGCAGCGCGAGCATCGAGTCCTTGCCGCCGCTCCAGGAGAAGATGCTGCGCGGCGCGACCATGTCGTCGGCCATCGGTGCCGTCCGAAGCAATTGCGCGATCAGTGCGAACGGATCATCGTGCCGTAGGGTTGCTCGGTGAGCACCTCCAGCAAGATGGCGTGCGGCACGCGACCGTCGATGATGTGGACGGTGTTCACCCCGTTCTTTGCGGCGTCGAGGGCGGAACCGATCTTGGGCAGCATGCCGCCGGAGATCGTGCCGTCGGCGAAGAGGTCGTCGATCTCGCGCGCCGACAGGTTCGTCAGCAGGCGTCCCTGCTTGTCGAGCACACCGGGCGTGTTGGTCAGCATCATCAGCTTCTCGGCCTTGAGCACCTCGGCGAGCTTGCCGGCCACGACGTCCGCATTGATGTTGTAGTTCTCGTTGTTCGCACCGAAGCCGAGCGGCGAGATCACCGGGATGAACTGATCGTCCTGCAGCGCCTTGACCACGCTCGGGTCGATGGACTCGATCTCGCCCACCTGCCCGACATCGTGCTCCTTGCTGGGGTCGTGCTTGTCGATCATCTTCAGCTTGCGCGCGCGGATGAGGCCGCCGTCACGGCCGGTGAGCCCAACGGCCTTGCCGCCGGCCTGGTTGATCAGCCCGACGATGTCCTGCTGCACCTGTCCGGCGAGCACCCATTCGACGACTTCCATGGTCTCGTCGTCGGTGACGCGCATGCCCTGGATGAAGGTGCCCTTCTTGCCGACCTTGGCCAGCGCCTCGTCGATCTGGGGTCCGCCGCCATGCACCACGACGGGGTTCATGCCCACCAGCTTGAGCAGGACCACGTCTTCGGCGAAGTCCTGCTGCAAGGAGGGGTCGGTCATGGCATTGCCGCCGTACTTGATGACGATCGTCTTGCCATGGAAGCGCCGGATGTAGGGCAGCGCCTCGGAAATGATCTCGGCCTTGTCGCGCGGCGCGACCTGGCTCAAGTCGGGCGGCTTCGGCGGGCTCGGGACGGCGGGGGGCTCGGCGCTCATGGACTTCGACTTCCTCGGATGGCTTGGATGCGGGCGAAATTGTAGGGGCCGGCGCCGCGAGGCGCGTGCGTGGCCGCCACATGGCCGCGCGTCGTGAGCGCCATGCACGCCCGCGCGTGCCGGGTGGATCAGTACGTACGCCCGCGCCGGTATTGGGCGTGGGCGCGGCGCTGCATTGCCGCGCTGCGCGAAATCGCGGCGAACGATGCGCCCGCGTGGGCGTGGCAAATCGCCAGTCCGAGGGCGTCGGCCGCGTCCTTGCCCGGCAGGCCAGGCAGGGTGAGCAGCCGCGAGACCATCTCCTGCACCTGCTCCTTGCGTGCCAGTCCATGGCCGACGATGGCCTTCTTCATCTGCAAGGCGGTGTACTCGCTGACCGCCAGGTCGGTCGAGACCAGGGCCGCCAGCGCGGCGCCGCGCGCCTGGCCGAGCAGCAACGTGGATTGCGGATTGACGTTGACGAAGACGATCTCCATGGCGGCGCAGGCCGGCCCGTAGCGGGCGGCCACCTCGCGCACGCCGTCGAAGATGATCTTGAGCCTCGCGGGCAGCTGGCCGATCGCCACCGAATCGGTCTTGATCGTGCCGCTGGCCACATAACGCAATGCTGTGCCCTCGACGTCGATCACGCCGAAGCCGGTGGTTCGAAGTCCGGGGTCGATGCCGAGGATGCGCATGGCCGGTGGATTGTGGGGCCTGGCGAGGGACTACAGTCCGAAGTACCAGCGCACGGCGTGGAAGAACACCGGTGCGGCAAAGCACAACGGCGCCACTCGGTCGAGCAGGCCCACCGCGCCCGTCACGGATGCGCGCCCGCCCCAGTTGCGCACGCCGGCATCGCGCTTGAGTGCCTCCATGACGAACTCGCCCAGGGTACCGGTGCCGCCGGCGGCGAAGCCCATCACGAGAGCGGGCACCGGCTTGAAGGGCGTCGCCCAGTACAGCAGCGAGCCGGTCAGGGCCGCTGCGCCCGCACCGATCGCCCACGCCCGCCACGAGAACGAGCGGCTGATGGCGCGGGCGACGGGCCGCCGCCGCAGGTGGCGGCTCGCCTCGACCTGCGCGAGTTGCGCGGCGGCCACGACGGCGACGAGGTAGAAGACCATGAACGCACCGCGGCCCTCGTAGTGCGGCAAGTCGATCAGCAGCAACGCGGGTGCGTGGCTGATGCCGTAAATGCAGACCATGATGCCCCACTGGATCTTCGCCGTGCGCTCGAGAAATCGCGTGGGGTCGTTGCCGAACGCGCTGAGCACCGGCATCGCGAAGAACACGTAGACCGGCACGAACACCGTGAACAGGTTGAACTGCAGGCTGCCCGCCAGCACGAATTGAAGCGGCAGCACGCCGAAGAAGGCCAGCAGCAAGGGCCGATGATCGGCACGTCGCGTGTGGGTGAGCGTGATGAATTCTCGAAAGGCAAGGAACGACACGATGCCGAACAGCAGTGTGGCCATCACCGCGCCGAGCGCCCACGACACCCAGAAGGCCGCGGCGCCGAGCCATGCCGCACGCAGGTCGCGATTCACGCGCTCGTGCATCGCCTGCTTCTCGGGCGGCACGTCGCGCAGGGAGCGCGTCACCTGGTAGGCCGTGGCGAGCATCAGCAGGCCGAAGAGCGAAAAGAACAGCAGGCTCACCTGCTCGGAGATCGACAGGTCGCGCAGGCTGCCCATCAGCGTGCGCTCCGCAAGGCCATCACGGCTGTTCGAGCGCGTTCGAGGAAGGCGCGCTTGTCCTCGCCCTCCTCCGGCCGGATCGGCGCGCCGAAAGTCACGGAGCAAAGGACCGGAACCGGCACGACCTCGCCTTTGGGCATGACGCGCTGCACGTTGTCGATCCACGTGGGAATGAGCTGCGCATCAGGGAACTGCTCGGCCAGGTGAAAGAGGCCCGACTTGAACGCCTGCGGATCACCCTGGCTGCCCCGAGTGCCTTCGGGAAAGATGACCAGCGAGTCGCCGTGGCGCAGCGCTTCGGCCAGGGGCTCGAGCGGGTCCTGATCGTCGGTGCGCTGCCGGCTCACGTAGACGGCGTTGAAGATCTCGCGTGTGATCCAGTGCTTGAACGGCGAGGCCGTCCAGTAGTCGCGTGCGGCGATCGGACGCGTGACCGCGCGCAGGTCCGGTGGCAGAGCGGCCCAGATCAGGATCCAGTCGAAATGGCTCTGGTGGTTGGCAAAGTAGATGCGCTGCTCGGCCTTGGGCGGGCAGCCGTACCAGTGCCCCTGGGCGCCGGTGATGAGGCGTGCGAGAAAAACGAGAAGGAGCCCGCCGGCCTCGGGGAGCGTCATGGAGTCAGTGGCGGAAGTGGCGCACCCCGGTGAAGACCATCGCGATCCCGCGTTCGTCGGCTGCCGCAATCACCTCTTCATCGCGCACGCTGCCGCCGGGCTGGATCACGCAGGTCGCGCCGGCATCGCACACCACGTCCAGCCCGTCGCGAAACGGGAAGAACGCATCGCTCGCCACGGCCGAGCCCTTGAGCGACAGGCCCGCGTTCTCGGCCTTGATGCTCGCGATGCGAGCCGAGTCGATGCGGCTCATCTGCCCTGCCCCCACGCCCAAGGTCATGCCGCCGCCGCAGAACACGATCGCATTGCTCTTGACGTACTTGGCGATCGTCCAGGCGAACAGGAGGTCATCGATCTGGCTGGTATGGGGCCGCACCTTGGTGACGATTCGCAGGTCTGCGCTTCGCATCACATGGTTGTCGGCGCTCTGCATGAGCAGGCCCGAACCCACGCGCTTGACGTCCACGGCGTTGCGCCCTTGCTGCCACGCCGTGCCGCCACCCGGCGGCAGGGCAATCTGGAGGACGCGCGTGTTGGGCTTGGCCGCGAAGACGAGCAGTGCCTCGGGCGTGAAGCTTGGCGCGATCAGCACCTCGACGAACTGCTTGGCGACATGCTGCGCCGCGGTGGCGTCGAGTTCGCGGTTGAACGCGATGATGCCGCCGAAGGCCGACGTGGAATCGGTCTTGAATGCCTTCGCGTAGGCCTCGCCCGGCCCGACGCCCACTGCCACGCCGCACGGGTTCGCGTGCTTGACGATGACGCAGGCGGGCGCGTCGAAGCTCTTCACGCATTCCCATGCGGCATCCGCGTCGGCGATGTTGTTGTACGAGAGCTCCTTGCCCTGCAGCTGCTGCGCGGTGACCAGCGAGCCGGGTGCGGGCTCCAGGTCGCGATAGAAGGCGGCCGTCTGGTGCGGGTTCTCGCCGTAGCGAAGGTCCTGCAGCTTGACGAAGCGCCCATTGCTCTGCGCGGGATATTCGCTGCGCGTGTCGTCGCCCTGCAGCGACGACAGGTAGTCGCTGATGGCCGCGTCGTAGTTGGAGACGCGGTTGAACGCCGCCACCGACAAGGCGAACTTCGTCGCCTGCGACACGGCCTTGTCCTTCTTGAGCTCGGCAAGAACGGTGGGGTACTGCGATGCGTCGGTCAGCACCGCCACGTCCTTCCAGTTCTTGGCGGCCGAGCGCACCATGGCCGGCCCGCCGATGTCGATGTTCTCGATCGCATCCTCGAGCGTGCAGCCCGCCCGCGCCACCGTGGCCTCGAAGGGATAGAGATTGACGACCAGCAGATCGATCGTCTGGATGCCGTGGCGGGCCAGCGCGGCCATGTGTTCGGGCAGGTCGCGCCGGGCGAGCAGGCCTCCGTGGATCGAAGGGTGCAGCGTCTTCACGCGACCGTCGAGCATTTCGGGAAAGCCGGTGTGCTCGGCTACCTCCGTCACCGGAAGGCCGGCCTCCGTCAGGAGCTTCGCCGTGCCGCCGGTGGACAGCAATTTCACGCCGAGCGCGTGGAGTTCACGAGCGAAATCAAGAACCCCGGTCTTGTCGGAAACGGAGAGAAGGGCTTGCATGGCGACGGGCTCGGTTGCAGGAAAGTAGTTTGGACGACGCACGAAGGGGAGACGATCGATGAACGGATGAACTGCGCGCGATGCGGCGACCGCCACGATCCGGCGCGGCGCGCGGATTCACTTGATCAGCTTGTGCTCCACCAACTTGCGCCGCAGGGTGTTTCGATTGATGCCCAGCCACTCCGCGGCCCGGCTCTGGTTTCCCTCGGCGTGTTTCATGACGACATCCAGCAGCGGTTTCTCGACCACCTGGATGATCATCTCGTACATCGAAGTCGGCTCGACGCCGCGCAGGTCCTTGAAGTAGCTCTCCAGACTGTCGCGCACGCATTCCTCGATGTGCTTTCTGCTCATGCTTGCTGTTCGATGAAGTCGTCGTTGGCTGCGAGGCCGGCGGGCAGCAGCAAGTGCTCGTCGGCGAGCCGGTCGAACCAGTCTGCCACGGCGCGAAATTGTGCATCGCAACTGTCGAGCAGATTCATCTGCGCGCGGAACGACTCGCCGCCGGGCAGGCACCGCACGGCCCAGCCGATGTGCTTGCGGGCCGTGCGAACGCCGGCGTGCTCGCCGTACAGGCTGTAGTGATCGCTCAAGTGCTCGAGCAGCCAGCGTTTGGCCTGCAGCACTTCGGGCGCGGGAAGGTCGTCGCCGGTGGCAAGGAAATGCGCGATCTCGCGGAAGATCCACGGCCGGCCCTGCGCGGCGCGACCGATCATCAGGGCGTCGGCACCGGTGATGCGCAGCACATCGCGAGCCTTGCGGGGCGAATCGATGTCGCCGTTGGCAACCACCGGTATGCGCAGCGCCGCCTTCACCGCCGCGACGGTGTCGTATTCGGCCAGGCCCTTGTAGCCCTGCTCGCGTGTGCGGCCATGCACTGTCACCATCGCGACACCGGCACTTTCCGCGGCGCGCGCAATCCGCACTGCGTTGCGGTCGCGCTCGCACCACCCGGTTCGCATCTTCAGAGTCACCGGCACGCCGTGCGGCGCGCATGCGGCCACGACCGCCTCCACGATCTGGATCGCGAGCGGCTCGTCTCGCATCAAGCCCGAGCCTGCCCACTTGTTGCAGACCTTCTTGGCCGGGCACCCCATGTTGATGTCGATGATCTGCGCGCCACGATCGATGTTGTAGGCCGCAGCCTCGGCCATCATGCCGGCGTCTGTGCCGGCGATCTGCACGGCGATCGGCTCGACCTCGCCTTCGTGGTTGGCTCGGCGGCTGGTCTTGAGCGAATGCCACAGCTCGCGCTGCGACGTCACCATCTCGCTGACCGCATAGCCCGCGCCGAGCCGCTTGCACAGCTGGCGGAAGGGCCGATCGGTCACACCGGCCATCGGCGCGACGAAGAGCCTGTTCGGCAAATCGATGTGGCCGATCTTCATGGGCGTGGGGCGCGGGAGTGCTGAAAAAGGAGGCAGAAGTATAGCGGCTCGACCTCGGCGAATCGCCGTGCGAGGCGCCTTCACATAATGCCGCCATGAACGCCTGGATCGAGTCGCTGCTGGCCCTGCTCGCGCTGCCCAAGTACGGCCTCGGCACGGTGCTGGTCGTGTCGTTCGTGTCGGCCACCTTGCTGCCCCTCGGCTCCGAGCCCGCGGTGTTCGGATTGGTCAAGCTCAATTCGGCGCTGTTCTGGCCTGCGATCCTCGTGGGCACGGTGGGCAACACCGCCGGGGGCGCACTCACCTGGTGGATGGGCTATGGCGCGGAGCGAGCCTACGAGCGCGTGACGCACGACCCGAGCGTTGCCCACCCGCGCGCGCTGCGCTGGCTGGAGCGCTTCGGCGCGCGTGCATGCCTGCTGGCCTGGCTGCCCGTCGTGGGCGATCCGTTGTGCGCCGTGGCGGGCTGGCTGCGGCTGCCGTTCTGGTCGTGCCTGGCCTACATGGCGATCGGGAAATTCCTCAGGTACGCCGTCATGACTTCGGCGTTGCTCTGGGCTTTTCCGGGCAAGCTGCCAATGTGATGCACGCCGCCGCGGGGCGACGCCTGCCGGATCGACCTTGCCGATCAGGGGCGCTTCTGGCGCCGAACTGCTTCCAGTGCCTTGGCCGGATTGACCAGCGTGCGACGTCCGTCGGCTGTCTTGTCGGCGGTCGACACGATGAGGGCGATCACCTGCGGCGGCGTCAGCTTCGGGTCGACCGCCAGCATCTTGCCGGCGAGATTGGTCACCTGCGGCGACGCCATGGACGTGCCCGACAGCGCCACGCGCGAACCTCCGGGCAGGTAGCTCTCGACCTGATACCCGTTGGCATGGACCTTCACGGTCGGTCCATAGCTGGTGAACGACGCTTCGTCGCCCGCCTTGTCGACGGCGCCCACCGTCAGGAGGTTGGGCAAGGCGATGTCCGCCGGCGCATCCTCCGCGAACGACGCGTTCTCGTTGCTGTTGCCTGCCGCGGTGATCCAGAGGATTTCCGGCGCCCCGGCGAACCCCTTGGCCAGCGCATTGCGGAAGATCTCGAAGTAGTCGCGCGCGAGCTTCTTTCGCTCGTCGGGCGACTTGCCGATGCCGCACTGCTCGAGGTCGGTCTCGATGGCGCGAACGCTTCCGCCCCAGCTCATGTTGACCACGCGCGCGCGATGGCGCTTGAGAAACGAGATCGTCTGGCCCAGCGCCTTCGCGTCTTTCTCGGCCTGCGCCCGCGAGGGGCATGGGTCGGGCATCAGCGTGTAGCCGAACTCCAGCCTCGCGACCAGCAGCCGCGCGAACGGATTGCCCGCCAGCGCAATGCCTGCCACGTGGGTGCCGTGCTCGTAGTTGCCGGTGAAGCCGATGCCCTCGATCGCCGACTTGTACTCATCGGGCTTGAGCGTGGACAGGTAGCCCTTGACCTCCGAGGCCTCGGGGCTGTCGATGTTCGACTGCAGGTCAGAGAATCCCTTGCTGCGCGCGAGCATCCGGGGCAACTCCCCCTGCCACCTGGGCGGAACCGGCTGCAGCATGTCGTGCGATGGATTGGAGTATTTGTCAAAGGCGATCAGCAAGGGCTTGCCGTTCCTGTCGCGCAGCACTTGCTTGTCGTAGAGCGACGCATCGACGCCACTGTCCCACACCGCGATGGTGACCGGGGAGTCGTGTTCGTCCGCGGGCAACACCCGGTTGCGTGCCTGCCAGATGTCGGGCTTTTCGATCTTGTTCGCCCGCAGGTAGGCCGAATAGGTGTCGACCAGGTTTTGCTTGAGCGGCAGACGCAGGACGAGCGAAAAGCGTGCGCGGACCACGCCTGGCGCGAGATCCGAACTGAGCGCGCCGGACTTGTCGACGACAGGCTGCAGGACGTCGCGCAGGCCGCCCAGGATCAGCGCCTCGCCGATCAATTCCGCACCCGCCTTGGCCTGCTCGATGTCATTCCCGACGATCGCGTAGGGCATGGGCCGGAGGGATTCGGCCAGTCTCCGCCCCACCTCGCGCCGGTAGTCCTCGCCACTGGAATGGCCCGTGGCCTTGCGTGCCTCGACGATGGCGCGTGCCAGCATGCCCGTCAGCAGTTTTTCTGCGGGCTTGTCCTGCAGCGCACGGATGGCCTCGACCCGTTCAAGGGCCGCACCATCCTTGCCCTCGAGCAGGTCCAGTTCGAGCAGCGTGCCCTGCAGGCGCCGCTGCATCGACGGATCGGCGATGTCATAGCGGGAAAGAACCGACTCCGTGTCGGCGCGCAGCCTGGCGGCAAACGCGGCGAAGGCCTGCTCGTCGCGCACCAGGCGCTCGAGGCTGCCCGTCACCGGGTAGGTGAATCGCGGCAGGTCCGCCGCACGGTCGATGCGCTGCTTCGGTTGAGCGACGACCGCCGTCGAGCACACGCACGCCGCCAGGGTCCATGCCACGAGCCTCTTGAACATCAACGTCTCCTCGATTGCCGAAGCGAATCTCGCCGCGACCCGATGCCCGATCGCGCACATGCAAATGTCGACCACGATCGACCCTGCGCATTGTCATCGTGTCGGACCGCTTCGGCGACAGTCAAGCTTGCAGCGCGTGTTCCAGTTCGTCGAGCACGCCGTCGAGGCGCTGCAAGGCCCTCGCGGCCGACTCTCGCGCCGGCAACGGCTGCAGCAGCGTGCGTCGCGGATCGTCCAGCACCTCGTGCGCGAGGGATATGCCGTGACGCGCGAGGCGCGTCGTGATCGAGCGACGGCGAGCACGCAGCGTGCGGCGCGTGTGCTGGTACGCGTGCTCGGCCAGTTCGCGTCGCTGCGCGTAGCTGAAGGTGTTGGCCAGGAACATCTGCGGGTCGCGCTGGTCCGGCTCGAACAGCAGGATCTCCGTGTCCGGATGGCTGCTCTCGTAGGCCTTCATGCCCAATTCCAGCCGCGAGTGGATCAAGGTGCGAAACGTCTGCGACAGCACGACGGGCAAGCCGCCGTCCGCCATTCGCGGAATTGCGTGATGCGCGCGGCCGAGCGCCGGGCCGTGCGGCGCGGCGCTGGCATGAAATGGCACGAGCGGATTCAGGCAGAACAGCACGTCAATCCCCTGCGCCAGCAGGACGGAGGCATGCATGGTCTTCTTCAGGGCGCCGTCGACGAAGTGTCGTCCGTCGATTTCCACGGGTGGAAAGAGCCCCGGAAGCGCCGAGCTGGCCTGCACGGCCTTGGAGATCGGCACGTGGTCCCAGCCCGGAAGTCCGAACGGCGCGGACTCTGCGCTGTCGAGGTCGGTGGCGACCAGGACCAGGCGGGTGCGAAGGTCCCGGAAGTCGTTGGTCCGCCCCGGCGCGGCGAACTGGCGGCGCAGCTGCTCGTCGATCACGTCGTTCGAGAACACGCCTGCGGGCAGCGCGCGGCCCAGGTGATCGAGCATCGACGACCATGAACGGCGTCCGAAAAGACTGTTTGCCCCGGCACGCGCCAGCCAGCCGGGCAGCGAAGCCAGACGTTTTGCGATCTCGCGCCAGGCTGGCCTGATGAGGATGGACGGCTCGAAGATGTCGAGGGCTGGGCCGACGTTCTCGATGAACGACGCGCAGATCTCGCGCGGTGTGATGCCGTTGGCGAGCGCCGCCGCGATGAACCCGCCCGCCGACACGCCGACGTAGGCGTCCATCCGAGCGAAGTTCACGCCGCACAGCGACTCGTCGAGCGCGCACAGCGCACCGATTTCGTAGATGGCACCCAGCGGCCCGCCTCCTGCGAGGGCCAGGCCCAGGCGCGGTGGCTTGTCTTGTCCAGGCATGGCCGCGAGTCTAGGAGGGCGGCACGCGAGCGCCATGGGCGGAACCCTCTAATCGCGGCTCGGCGGTGCTCATAGCGTGCGACGGACGCGCGGTGTCAGCCTCTGCCCGAAGACAAAGAGGCGCCCGCGGGCGCCTCTTGATGATCCTGCGACCTGCGCGGCTCAGGCTGCCTTGCGAGCGGCCCCGCGCTTTGCAGCTGGCTTGGCAGCCGGCCTGGCCGCACTCTCACGCTTGGCGGCCGGGCCGCGCGCAGCCTTGGCCGTCGGTGCCGCGCGCACCTTCGACAACTTCGCAACCTGGGCGGACAACTCGTCGATGCGCTTGACCAGCGCATCCACGTCCTTCGCCGAAGGCACGCCCAGCTTGGCGAGCGCCTTCGATGTGCGCTCCTCGAAGATGGATTCCAGCTTATCCCAATGCTGGCCTGCCTTGCTGGTCACGTCGCCGGCCATGTTGGTCATGCGGTTGGTCACTTCTCCGATCTTCTCTTCTGCCGCCGCCTGAGTGCGGCGTTGCAAGGTGGACCCTTCGCGCACCAGTGCCTCGAACACCTTGCCCCCTTCAGCCTGCGCCTTGGAAAAGGCGCCCAGGCCCGCCAGCCAGATCTGCTGCGCCGACTCCTTCACCGTGCCGGCCAGCGCGCCGTCGAGCAGTCCCGCCGTCGACGCCGCCTTCTTCTCTGCCATTTGCTTGAGCTTCTTGACCATGATGATTCTTCCTTCGGTGATGAATGTGGCGCCTGCTACCCAACTCCACACTCAAACTATAGGCGCGCCGGAGGGCTGAGCAGCGTCAATCTCTAGTGAGTGGGCTCTATGACAGCGCGCGCCTGCGCTACGCTTGCCGGGGACGACACCGAGCCGCGCATCAGGATGCCAAGTCGGGCGTCCCGGCACGGCCCGAACGCTTCGACACCCACGGAGGACACGCATGGAGTATTTCGTCACGGGAGCCACCGGCTTCATCGGCAAACGCCTCGTCAAGACCTTGCTGGCGCGGCGCGGCGCGACGGTCCACTTCCTGTTGCGGCGCGAGAGTGCATCGAAGGTGCCGGGTCTGCTCGAGTATTGGGGCGTCGGCAAGACTCGCGCGATCCCAGTGTTCGGCGACCTGACCGCGCGCAAGCTGGGCGTGTCGGCCGACGATATCAGGCTGCTGAAGGGGAAGATCGACCACATGGTCCACCTGGCGGCCGTCTACGACCTCGCCGCCGATGCGCCATCACAGATCCATGCGAACGTGGACGGCACGCGCAACGCCGTCGAGTTCGCCAAGGCCGTCGACTCGGGCCACTTCCACCACGTGAGCTCCATCGCCGCGGCCGGGTTGTATGAGGGTGTCTTCCGCGAGGACATGTTCGACGAGGCCGACGGGCTGGACCATCCGTATTTCAGCACCAAGCACGAGAGCGAGAAGATCGTGCGCCTCGAATGCAAGGTGCCCTGGACGGTGTACCGTCCCGCCATGGTCGTCGGCGACTCGCGCACCGGCGAGATGGACAAGATCGACGGCCCCTACTACTTCTTCAAGTTGATCCAGCGCCTGCGCCAGATCCTGCCGCCCTGGATGCCCAGTGTCGGCCTCGAAGGCGGTCGGGTGAACATTGTGCCGGTGGACTTCGTGGTCGCCGCGCTCGACCACATCATGCACTTGAAGGCCACGCCGGCCAGCAAGTGCTTTCATCTTGTCGATCCCAAGGGCTATCGGGTCGGCGACGTGCTCGACATCTTCAGCCAGGCGGCGCATGCGCCGAAGATGAACCTGTTCGTGAACGCGGCGCTGCTCGGGTTCATCCCCAAGAGCATCAAGAAAGGACTCCTCGCGCTGGCCCCGGTACGCCGCGTGCGCCGGGCCATCATGAACGACCTGGGGCTTCCCGACGACATTCTCGCGTTCGTCAACTACCCGACGCGCTTCGACTGCCGCGAGACGCTGGCGGCCCTCAAGGGCAGCGGCATCGCCTGTCCCGACCTCAACGACTACGCCTGGCGCCTGTGGGACTACTGGGAGCGGCACCTCGACCCGGCGCTGGCGATCGACCGCAGCCTGCGCGGCACGGTCGGCGGCAAGGTGGTCCTGATCACTGGCGGATCGTCGGGGATCGGACTGGCCGCCGCCAAGAAATTCGCGGAAGCAGGCGCGACAACCATCCTGTGTGCGCGTGACGCCGGCAAGCTGGCCGAGGCGAAGAAGGAAATCGAAGACCATGCAGGCGAAGGCGCTGTCGTCGAGACGTTCTCTGCCGACATCGCCGACGAGCAAGGCTGCAACGCGTTGCTGGAATGGCTCGCCCAGAACCACGGCGGGGTCGACTTCCTGATCAACAACGCAGGTCGCTCGATCCGTCGCGCGATCGAGTCGAGCTACGACCGCATCCACGATTTCGAGCGGACGATGCAACTCAACTACTTCGGCACGCTGCGCGTGACGATGGGGCTGCTGCCCGGCATGGTCGCCAAGCGCCGCGGCCATATCGTCAACATCAGCTCGATCGGCGTGCTCACGAATGCCCCGCGCTTCTCCGCCTACGTGGCCTCGAAGGCCGCCGTGGACGCATGGACGCGCTGCGCGGCGAGCGAATATGCCGACATGGGCGTCACGTTCACGACGATCAACATGCCGCTCGTTCGCACCCCGATGATCGCGCCCACCCGGATCTACAACAACGTGCCCACGCTGTCGCCGGAAGAGGCCGCCGAATTGGTCGCTCGCGCATGCGTCGACAAGCCGGTGCGCGTGGCCACGCGACTCGGCGCAGCCGGCGAGTTGCTGCATGCGACGATGCCGAGGGTGGCCCAGATCGTCATGAACACGAGTTTCCGAATGTTTCCCGACAGCGCGGCGGCGAAGGGCGACAAGGATGCGAAGCCCACGTTGTCGCCTGAAGCGATGGCGCTGCAGCAGATGATGCGCGGGATTCATTTCTAGTCTGTCAGGTCGATGGCCTGCTTCGGAGCGGGCGGCACCCGTCGCGGTGGCATCGGCTTGGGCGACAATCCGCCGGATGTATGCATTGTTCGAAGAAGGCGGGAAATTCCTCGCCGGACGCGTGATGTCCGAGGCCGACAGCTCGATGCAGGTCGAGCTCGACTCCGGCAAGCGGGTGAAGGTCAAGGCCGCCCACGTGCTCCTGAAGTTCGCGCAGCCCGCGCCCGCGGAGCTCATGTCGACGGCGCAGGCGCTCTCGCAGGACATCGACCTGGACCTCGCATGGGAATTCGCACCCGAGCAGGAGTTCGGATTCGCAGACCTCGCGCGCGACTACTTCTCGGCCGATGCCGACCCGACCAGGCAGGCAGCCGCGCTGTTCCGCCTGTTCGAGGCGCCCCACTACTTTCGCCGGCTGGGCAAGGGTCACTTCAAGAAGGCGCCCGAAGACATCGTCAAGGCGGCCTTGCTCGGCCTCGAGCGCAAGAAGCAGCTCGCCGCGCAGATCGAGGCCTGGGCGGCCGAACTTGCCGAAGGCCGCTGCCCGGCACCCGTGCGCGAACAGCTCTACAAGATCCTGTTCAAGCCGGACAAGAACGGGCCCGAGTACAAGGCCGTGGTCGAGGCGGCCCGTCGTTCCCATCGGGCGCCGCTCGATCTGCTGACCGCCGCCGGAGCCATCGACTCGCCCTACCAGTTCCACTGGAAGCGTTTCCTGTTCGAGAACTTTCCACGCGGCACGGGGTTCGCGGCGCTGCAGCCGCCTGCCATCAGGGAAGACCTTGCGCGAGCGTCGCCGCGCGCCTTCTCGATCGACGACTCGGCCACCACTGAAATCGACGATGCGTTGTCCGTGCAAGGGCTGGGCAGCGGCACGGTCGTGTTCGGCGTGCACATCGCCGCGCCCGGTCTGGCCATCTCCCCCGAGGATCCGATCGACAAGGTCGCACGGGAACGCCTGTCCACGGTGTACATGCCCGGCCACAAGCTGACCATGCTGCCCGACGAGGTGGTGCAGGCCTACACGCTGACCGAAGGGTGCGAATGCCCGGCCGTCTCTCTGTACGTGACGCTCGACGAGGCGACACTGGAAACCAAATCCGCCGAAACCCGCCTCGAGCGCGTGCCGATCGTCGCCAACCTGCGCCATGACCGGCTCGACGGGTTGATCACAGAAGCTGCGCTGACCGGAGCGGAGCCTGCATCGTTCGAGTTCGCCCCGGAACTGGCATTCGCGTACCGCTACGCACGTCACCTCAAGGCGCGGCGAGAAGTCGTTCGCGGCAAGCCGGAGAACTTCAACCGGCCCGACTACACCTTCCGCCTGGATGCCAGCGTCCCGGGAGAGCCGCAAGGCGACGAACTCGTGACGATCGTCACGCGCCAGCGCGGCGCCCCCTTGGATTTGATCGTCGCCGAGGCGATGATCCTGGCCAACAGCACCTGGGGCGCGTGGCTTTCGGAGTGTGGCGTTCCCGGCATCTATCGCAGCCAGGCCAGCCTGGCGCCGGGCGTGAAAGTCCGCATGGGGGTCAAGCCCGCGCCGCACGCCGGCATGGGCGTCTCGCAATACACATGGGCCACTTCGCCGCTTCGCCGCTACGTCGACCTCGTGAACCAATGGCAGATCATCGCTTGCGCGCGGCACGGCCGAATGGCTGCGCTGGCCGCACCGTTCAAGCCGAAGGACACGGCGCTGTTCTCGATCATCTCCGGCTTCGATGCCGCCTATGCCGCCTACAACGGTTTCCAGTCGGCGATCGAGCGCTACTGGACGCTGAAGTACCTGGCGCAGAACGACATCCATGAAATCGACGCTGCCGTGCTGAAGGACGGCCTGGTGCGCGCAGACACGCTGCCGCTGGTCTTCCGGGCGCTGGGCGCGGACTCCTTGCCGCGCGGTGCGCGCGTTCGGGTGCGTGTCACCGGCACCGACCTGCTCACCCTGGACTTGCACGCGAGCGTGCTCAGCCGGCTCGACGACGCCACCACCACCGCCGACGACGCACCCGTGGACGACGCGGAAGTCGAAGACGCCGAAGAGAACGCCGCGCCGCTTGCGCTGGCGATCGACGTCAAGGACGACGATGGCGCCGACGCATCGCCGGCCGCGTCCGCCTGATGGCCGCAGGCGTCCTTCCTGGCCGGCCCATGCCCATGCTCGGCAAGCTATCCACCCTGCAATGGGCGCTTCTCGTGTCGCTGCTGCTGCACGGCGCCCTGCTCGGCGTGCGCATCGCCGCGCCCGAGGCCTTCGACCGGGTCTTCGAGGACACCCCGCTCGAGGTGATCCTCGTCAACGCCCGCTCGAAGGAAGCGCCGGCCCAGGCGCAGGCGATCGCCCAGGCCAATCTGGCCGGAGGTGGCGATGTCGACAAGGGGCGCGCCACTTCCCCGCTGCCACCGTCGGTCCAGATCCAGCTGGGCGAGACCATCGACGAGTCGCGCCAGGAGATCGAAAAGCTGACCGAAGAGCAACGTCAGTTGCTGTCGCAATTGCGCCAGAAGCTCGCGGACCTGCCCGCCCCCGATCCCAGGCGTGAGGCACGCTCCGAGCAAGGCCGGGCCCTGGCCGAACGCCGCAAGCAGCTGCTCGACCTGACAGCCGAGATCGAGAAGCGCATCAACGAGCAGAATTCCCGGCCGCGCCGCCGCTACGTGAGTCCCTCGACCCGAGAGGAAGCCTACGCGATCTACTACGACCAGCTGCGCCGCAAGATCGAGGAGCGTGGGACGCGGAATTTCCCGGACTACCAAGGCCGCAAGCTCTACGGCACGCTGGTGATCGTGATGACCGTCGACGCTCGCGGACGGGTCGTCGAGGCCGAGGTCGTCGTGCCCTCGCAATCGAAGGTGCTCGACCGGCGCGCACTGGCCATCGTCAAGGCGGCCGCACCGTTTGGCGAATTCACCTCGACCATGCGCCACCAGGCCGACGAGCTCGAGATCACCTCCCGTTTCACGTTTGCCAGCGAAGGCGGCTTGAAGACCACCCTGATGGCCACGCCTTCGCGTTGAGCCCAATGCCCATGGACCGCTACGTCGTCGCCGGCAATCCGGTAGAGCACAGTCAGTCGCCCTTCATTCATGCCTGGTTCGCCCGCGAGACCGGAGAAGCCATCGAATATGGCCGGCTGCTCTGCCCGATGGACCAATTCGCCGAAACCGTGCAGGCGTTCGCCGTTGGCGGCGGGCGCGGCTGCAATGTCACGGTGCCGTTCAAGTTCGACGCGTTCCGGCTCGCCGCCCATCACAGCGCGCGCGCGGCACTCGCCCAGGCTGCCAATTGCCTCAGGTTCGACCCTGACGGCTGGCATGGCGACAACACCGACGGCGATGGCCTTCGGCGCGACATCGAGGACAACGCCGGCGTGAGCCTGCGCAGCCGGCGCATCCTGTTGATCGGCGCCGGGGGCGCGGCGGCCGGGGCGCTGGGCCCGTTGATTGCAGCCCGCCCGTCCGACATCGTCGTGGCCAATCGCACGATCGAGAACGCACGCACGCTCGTGGACCGGCATCTGGCGTGGGCCACGGCGCACGAGGTGAGGCTGGAAGCCGCATCGCTCGCCGCGACGGGTGAAGCCTTCGATGTCGTGGTGAATGGCACCGCCAGCAGCCTGCATGGAGGCGACGTGCCGGTGCACAAGCACGTGCTGCGCCACGGCGCCCTGGCGCTGGACATGATGTACGGCGCGGCCGCGCGGCCCTTTCTGGCATGGGCCGCCGAACATGGCGCACATGGACGCGACGGCCTGGGCATGCTCGTCGAACAGGCCGCCGGCGCGTTCGAGCTGTGGCGCGGCCGGCGCCCGCCGACCGCGGGTGTGCTGGCCGCCCTGCGAGCGAAACTGGCGTCTTCATGAGCAAGCCCTCGTCGCGGCTCTGGCGCGGGCTCGGACGGTCGGTGGCGCTGCTCGTCGTGGCCTTTGCCGCGCTGCAACTCCATTTCCTCGCACGCGTGGCATTGATGATCGTTCTGGACCCGCAGTCGACCACCTTCCAGCGCTCCGAAATCTGGCGGCTCGTCACAGAGAAAGCGCCGATGTCGTGGCATCAGCACTGGGCCGATTACGGGCACATCTCCTCGAACCTGAAGCGCGCGGTCATTGCGTCTGAGGATGCCGGCTTCGTGGAACACAGCGGCGTGGAATGGGACGCCCTGGAGCACGCCTGGGAACGCAACCAGAAAGCCGAAGCACGAGTGGCACGCATCAACGCCGAGATCGAGGCACGGGCTGCGCGACTGGCCGCGCGCCATCCGCGCCGCGCGCCGGCTTCCGCGCCCGCCCGACCGCCGCGGCTGGCCGCCGCCAGGATCGTCGGGGGCTCCACCATCACCCAGCAACTGGCGAAGAACCTGTTCCTCGCCAGCGAACGCAGCTTCGTTCGCAAGGGCCAGGAAATCGTCATCACGTTCATGCTGGAGAGCCTGTTGAGCAAGCAGCGCATCCTGGAGATCTACCTCAACAGCGTCGAATGGGGCGAGGGCATCTTCGGCGCGGAGGCGGCGGCCCAGCACTACTTCCACGTGCCGGCGGCCGCGCTGGGGCCGACGGCGGCGGCGCGCCTGGCCGTGATGCTTCCGGCGCCCAAGCGCTTCGAAAAGCGCCCGGATTCCGCCTATGTCCACGGGCGTGCCGAGACCATCGTCGCCCGCATGGGCGCGGTCGAGCTGCCTTAGAACCGAGGCGATCGACGCGCCTAGAATCCGGAGCATGCCTTCGTCCCTGAGCACCGAGATTGCCGCCGCGGCGGCGCGCTTCGTCGTCGAAGAGGGGCTGGAGTACGGCGCTGCCAAGCAGCGTGCCGCACGGGCCTTGGGCCGGCGCAGTGCGCGCACGCCCGACATGCCGAACAACGATGAAGTCGAGGACGAGGTCCGCGCCTACATCGACCTGTTCTGCGCCGATACCCAGCCGTCCGAACTGGCCGCACTGCGGGAGGTCGCGATCCTCTGGATGGATCGCCTGGCGCCATTCCGGCCGTATGTGACCGGGGCGGTCTGGCGCGGCACCGCGACGCGGCTTTCCAGCGTCCACCTGCAGTTGTTCTGCGACGACTCGAAGTCGGCGGAGCTCGCGCTCATCGACCAGGGCGTGGACTTCGACGTGTCCAGCATCCCGGGCCCGCGCAACCAGCCGGTCGACGTGCTCACGGTGGCCACGACCAGCCGCAGCCTGGGCGACATCGTCACCGTCCACATGACCGTGCTCGACCATGACGACCTCCGCGGCGCCTTGAAGCCCGATGCCCGCGGCCGTGCAGTCCGGGGCGATTGCGCGGCACTGCGTGCCCTGCTCGCATCATGAAGCGGCGTCTGTGGCTGGCAGGCGGGCTCGCGGCGGCGGCGGCGGCCGGCGCAGGGGTATCGCTGTACCGATCGCGGAAAACCCAGAATTCGGTGCTGTGGGGCATGAGTTTCACGCAGCCGGACGGCAACACGCTGACCATGGCCAGCTTGCGGGGCAAGCCGCTCCTGCTTAATTTCTGGGCACCGTGGTGTCCGCCCTGCGTGCGCGAAATGCCCATGCTCGACCGCTTCCATCGTGATCGAGCGGCACGTGGCTGGGAGGTCGTCGGTCTGGCCGTGGATGCCGCGCCGCCCGTGCGCGCGTTCTTGGCAAAGGTGCCGATCGATTTCCCGATCGGACTCGCCGGCCTCGATGGCGCCGAACTCAGCCGCAAGCTCGGAAATGACAATGGCGGCCTGCCGTTCAGCGTCGTGTTCGATGCCGACGGGCAGATCGCCGACACCAAATTGGGCGCGGTGACACCGGAAGAGCTCGAAGCCTGGGACCACCGCCTGGGGAAATCCGCCTGAGGTTCAGAACGACGCGTTACCGATTGTCAAGCGGATAAATTTGCGCCGATCTTCCAGGAACGGCGGGTAAAGCGCGTAAAGTTCGCCCCGCCACGGGCGCGGGGCCGGCGATCCCGGGGCCCTGTCCACGCGCCGATGCATGTCCTGGTTTCTTGCAATTCGATCTTCGATCTCGTCTGGGCCGGGACGCTTCATGCGGCGGCTTGCGTGACATTGCTCAAGATCGCCGCAGAACCCGGCCCGATCGCCGAAAATGCAGACGAGACTACAGCGACAAGTCCAGACCAACCATCACGGCGCGCCGAACGCGCACGAACCGACCGCGCTCCTGGAGGGGAACATGTGCAACACAGTCAGAGGACTGTTCCGAATCGCATCGGCATGGTTTTGAACGACGCGTCGGCCGACGGGGACGCGGCGTCCATCCAAGCGCTGCCGTTCAACGACCGCCTGCAAGGGCGGCTTCGGCATGACCCTCCCCCTTTGGATCTCGCCGAAGGCAGGATCCGCGCTGTTCGCGTCACCGGTCTCCGGCTGGCGCTCGATATCCCGTTCGGGCGCCGTCCCGCCTGAGCGTTGCCTGATCACCGGCGGTGGCCTCGATGCCGCGCTGCCTCACACAATTCGAACGTTGGAGCCCCGAATGGACCTTCGCAAGCTCAAGACATTGATCGACCTCGTGTCCGAATCGAACATCTCGGAACTCGAGATCACGGAGGCCGACGGCAAGGTGCGCATCGTCAAGTCCGAGCCCTCGGGAAGCACCCCCATGGCCGTTCCTGCCCCCGCACTCAGCTCGACTGCGGCCGCCTTGGCGAACGGCAGCCTGACAGCCCCAGCGGCCGCCCCGGCGGAGCCGGTCGTGCCGCCGGGCCATGCCGTCAAGGCCCCGATGGTCGGGACCTTCTACCGCGCATCGAGTCCGGGTGCCAAGCCTTTCGTCGAAATCGGCTCCGAGATCAAGGAAGGCGAACCCATCTGCATCATCGAGGCCATGAAGATCATGAACGAGATCGAGGCCGACAAGAGTGGCCGAGTCGCGCGCATCCTCTGCGAAAACGGCCAGGCGGTCGAATTCGGTCAGCCGTTGTTCGTCATCGAGTGAACAGGACGCTCGATGTTCAAGAAGATCCTGATTGCCAACCGGGGAGAGATCGCCCTTCGGATCCAGCGGGCCTGCCGCGAACTGGGGGTGAAGTCGGTCGTCGTGTACTCCGAGGCCGACCGTGACGCCAAGTACGTGAAGCTCGCCGACGAGGCCGTGTGCATCGGCCCGCCGCCGTCCGCGCTGAGCTATCTCAACATGCCGGCCATCATCGCCACGGCCGAGGTGACCGATGCGGAGGCCATCCACCCCGGCTACGGCTTCCTCTCCGAAAATGCGGATTTCGCCGAGCGAGTCGAACGCAGCGGCTTCACGTTCATCGGCCCCACGCCGGACGCGATCCGCACGATGGGCGACAAGGTCGCGGCCAAGCAGGCGATGATCAAGTCCGCCGTGCCTTGCGTCCCTGGATCCGAAGGCGCACTGCCCGAAGACCCGAAAGAGATCATCCGCATCGCCCGGGCCATCGGCTACCCGGTGATCATCAAGGCCGCAGGCGGCGGCGGTGGCCGCGGCATGCGCGTGGTGCACACCGAAGCAGCCCTGATTCACGCGGTGCAGACGACCCGCGCGGAAGCGGGCGCCGCGTTCGGCAACCCCGCGGTCTACATGGAGAAGTTCCTCGAGAACCCGCGCCACATCGAGATCCAGGTGCTGGCCGACAACTACAAGAACGCGGTCTGGCTGGGGGAGCGCGACTGTTCGATGCAGCGCCGCCACCAGAAGATCATCGAGGAGGCGCCCGCGCCAGGCATCTCGCGCCGCGTGATCGAACGTATCGGCGAGCGCTGTTCTGCGGCCTGCAAGCGCATCGGCTATCGCGGCGCCGGAACCTTTGAATTCCTGTTCGACGACGGCGAGTTCTACTTCATCGAGATGAACACGCGGGTGCAGGTCGAGCACCCGGTGACCGAGCTGGTCACCGGGATCGACATCGTGCAGATGCAGATCCGCATTGCCTCAGGCGAAAAGCTGCCCTTTGCCCAGCGCCAGGTCCAGATGCGCGGCCACGCCCTGGAATGCCGCATCAATGCCGAGGACCCGTACAAGTTCACTCCTTCGCCGGGGCGGATCACCATGTGGCACCCTCCCGGAGGCCCGGGCGTGCGGGTCGATTCGCATGTGTACACGAACTACTTCGTACCGCCGAACTACGATTCGATGATCGGCAAGATCATCGTCCACGGCGATACGCGCGAGCAGGCCCTGGCCCGCATGCGCATCGCGCTGTCGGAAACGGTGGTCGAGGGCATCCAGACCAACATCCCGCTGCACCGCGAGTTGATGGTCGATCCCAAGTTCGCCGAGGGCGGCACCAGCATCCACTACCTGGAAGGCTGGCTGGGGAAACACAAGCGCTGAGACGATGATCGAGCTCATGCTTCTCGCGCCCGAAGACAGCGTCGAGACGCTGTCCGACGCGTTGAGTTTCGAGCTGGGCGCCCTGTCAGTGTCGGTCGAAGACGCCGACGCCGACACCAACACCGAGCAGGCCCTGTTCGGTGAACCGGGCATGCCCTCGCCGCGCAGCGGCTGGCAGCGTTCAGTCCTGCGCGCCCTGTTCGCCGACGAGGACCAGGCCACCGAGGCCGCGACCCTCCTGCTCGCCCAGGAGTGGGCGCACGACGTGCATCTGCAGTCGATGACGACCGTGGCCGATCAGGATTGGGTCCGCTTGACGCAATCGCAGTTTGCGCCGGTCGAAGTGAGGCCCGATTTCTGGATCGTGCCGAGCTGGCATGAGGCGCCCGCCTCGGCGACGCGCGTCATTCGCCTCGACCCCGGGCTGGCGTTCGGCACCGGCACGCATCCGACGACGCGCATGTGCCTGCGCTGGCTCGCGCATCGCGCCGAGGCTGACGCAAGCCGTTGGAGCCGGGTGCTCGACTATGGGTGCGGATCGGGCATTCTGGCCATCGGGGCCGCGCTCCTCGGCGCGCAGGGTGTCGACGCGGTGGACATCGACCCCGTCGCGGTCGAGGCGACGCGTGCCAATGCGAATGCCAATCGGGCGACGGTGAACGCAGGCCTGCCGGCGACGGCGCACGGCGTCTACCCGCTGGTGTTGGCCAACATCCTCGCCACCCCGCTGAAGCTTCTGGCGCCCCTGCTCTGCGGCCACCTCGCCGCAGGCGGCCAACTCGTGCTGGCAGGCATCCTGGAACGTCAGGCCGAGGAACTGCGCGAGGCATACGCGCCGTGGTGCAGCCTGACGGTCGATGACCGCGACGATGGATGGATCCTCATGACGGGATCCCGGGGCGCCATGAAATGAATCACCCCCGTAGCGCCTTCGGCGCTCCCCCTCGCGGGGGCGCCGCCAGCGGACCGGCAAAGCCCGATCCGCGGCGGCCGCCTGATTCGTCGGCTCATGCCGTTGGAGCGCACCCGTGAGCATGGCCACGCGCTGCATCGCGTGCGGCACGATCTTTCGCGTCGTGCAGGATCAATTGAAAGTGTCCGAGGGATGGGTGCGCTGCGGCCGTTGCGACGAAGTCTTCAACGCCCTCGAGTCGCTGTTCGACCTCGAACGGGAATCGCCACCACCGTGGCAACCCGGCATGGCACCACAGGCCGCGCGCGAGACCTCCGACGCCGAACAAGGTGCCGCCGACCTGGACGAAGACGACCGCATCGCGTCGCGGTTCTTTGCACCGCACCAGGAGGATGTCGAGCACACGCCCGCCGAGGCCGTGGACGAGCGCGACCGGACCGACTTCGCCGACGCCCAGTTCAACCTCGAGCTGCTCGCCGAAGAAGACGACGCCATGGCGACGACGATCCCGATCGCCGCATCGAACGCGCCCTCCAGAAGGCGCAAGACGCGTAGAGAGCGAAAGCCCAAGCCTGCCGCCGACGAACCAGGATTCGTGCGCCATGCCCAGCGCCAGGAGCGCTGGCAGTCGCCGGCCATGCGCACGGCCCTGTCGTCTGCCGCGGTCTTCCTGCTCATTGCACTCACGCTGCAGGTCGCCAATCAGTTCCGCGATCTGGCCGCGGCCCGGCATCCGTCCCTTCGCCCCTGGTTGGTGGCGTGGTGCGGCTTGAGCGGCTGTCAGATCGAACAGCCGCGGCGAATCGAGGACGTGACCGTCGAGAACAGCGCCCTGGCGCGGGCGACGGCGGAACCCGACACGTTCAAGCTCACCGTCACGCTGCGCAACCGAGGCACGCTCGCGCTGCGGATGCCGTCGATCGATCTTTCGCTGACCGATACCAGCGGCCAACTCGTGGCCAGGCGCGTCCTGCGACCCGCGGAGTTCACCCCGGTGCGAACCACGCTGCCGCCCGGCACCGACACCGCGCTGGAACTCACGCTGTCGACCGGCACGTCGCGCGTCGCAGGCTACACGGTCGAGGCGTTCTACCCGTGACGCTTCGCGCTTTTGCCCCATTCAACTTCCCGGAGCCACCATGCCGGCCCTGATCTGCGGATCCCTTGCCTTCGACACCATCACGACTTTCCACGGCCGCTTTGCGCAGCAGATCCTGCCCGAGCAGGTGCACATCCTGAACGTGTCCTTCCTCGTTCCAACGCTACGGCGCGAATTCGGAGGCTGCGCGGGCAACATCGCGTACACGCTGTCGCAGCTCGGCGGCGAGGCGGTCGTCCTGGCCGCCGTCGGTGCCGACGGCGCCGAGTACGTGCAACGCCTTCGTTCCTGGAATGCGGTCACGGACCACGTGCGCATGGTCGACGACAGCTACACGGCGCAGGCCATCATCATCACGGACAGCGACAACAACCAGATCACGGCGTTCCATCCGGGAGCGATGCAGTGGGCGCACCTCACGCCCGTCCCCGCTCGGGCGGATCTGCGCGTCGCGATCATTGCGCCCGACGGGCGCGATGCCATGCTGCAGCATGCCGAGCAACTGGCGTCCGCGCGCGTGCCATTCGTGTTCGATCCGGGTCAGGGCCTGCCCATGTTCGACGGCGCGGAACTCAGGCGCTTCGTGTCGCTGGCGACCTGGGTGGCCTTGAATGACTACGAGGCGCGGATGCTGTGCGAACGGACCGGGCAATCGCTGGAGGAATTGTCGCGGTCCCACCTGAAGGGGGTCATCGTGACGCTGGGCGCCAATGGATGCGAGCTTTGGCAGCAAGGCACTCGTACCCACGTCCCCGGCGTCGAAGCCACCGAAGTGGTCGACCCGACCGGTTGCGGCGATGCATTCCGCGGCGCATTGCTGTTCGGGCTCGAGCGAGGCTGGCCGCTTGAACGGTGCGTGGCGCTGGGCAACCGAGTCGGCGCGCAGAAGATTGCGTGCCGCGGCGGACAGAACCACAGCTTGGATGTCGAAGCGCTGACCTGAGCCGCAAAATCCGCGGCGCTCGGCTGATCGTCGAGCGACCATTTGCCCGCGCGCGGCTTCGCGTATCGCTTCGAGCATCCTTTCGCGGTTTCAAGGGTTCGGGCAACGGCGTGCAAGCCACGCCTCGACCGCCGCCAAGCTCGTCGCCAACCTGACCTGCTTGCGACGCGCGGACACGCCGCGCAGCAATTCGACGCTGCGCAGCGGGAGCACGAGTTCATGAGCCAACCATGCCAGCAAGGCTGCATTCGCCTTCCCGTCCACCGGTGGAGCCGACAGACGCACACGCAGTGCGTCATCATGCAGGCCGACCAGTTCGGTGCGCTTCGCGCCGGGCACGACACTGAGATCAAGCACAACCTTGTCAGCGTCGGCGCGCACGCAAGGCCATGACGATATCGGCGGCTGCACAGGTTGGTGCTTCATGCCTGCACCATAGCGCACCTGCAGGCGGTGAGGCCGGTGCGCCCTGTGTGACCGGTGTGGTCCGGACGATCCCGTCTCGGCCTCGGCTCGCCAGCGCACGTCTGAACACCGCGAAACAAGCTCTGACGGGCAAAAAAAACCCGGCCAAGGCCGGGTTTTGCACACGTCGAAGCCGTTTCCTCAGGGCTTGTTGCCCGTCGGAAACGGCCAAGCTGCTTGCGGGCTCAATGCCGTCTTTGCAGCAGGCGCAGGGGCAGGCGCAGGGGCAGGGGCGGCCGGAGCCGCCGCAGCCTTCTTCGCAGCCGGTTTCTTCTTCGCGGCAGGCTTCTTCGCCGCAGCCTTTTTCGCCGCGGGCTTCTTCGCAGCGGCCTTCTTGGCAGCCGGCTTCTTCGCCGCGGCCTTCTTCGCCGCCGGCTTCTTCGCTGCCGTCTTCTTGACGGCTGGCTTCTTCGCCGCAGCCTTCTTCGCCGCCGGCCTCTTCGCCGCGGCCTTCTTCGCCGCCGCCTTCTTCGCCGCTGGCTTCTTCGCCGCAGCCTTCTTGACGGCCGGCTTCTTCGCTGCCGTCTTCTTGACTGCCGGCTTCTTGGCGGCAGCCTTCTTCGCGGCAGGTTTCTTCGCCGCAGCCTTCTTGGCGGCCGGCTTCTTCGCCGCAGCCTTCTTCGCAGTTGCCATTACATTCTCCTTGATCAAGTTGCAAAGGCACCGATTGGCAACGGTATGCCCGCTGCCGATCGGCTATTCACCGCCCGGAGGTCTGGCCGCTGCCGGAATGGCAGCTGTCGCCCCAGTACGGTGAATCAGGGTGCGTCTCGCGCATGCCGCTTCTACGTCGGCAAATCACGATCCGCGAATCTTGATCTCTCAAACCCGGCCACGTGCGGCATGCCGCCCATGCCCGTTCAATCCCAAGACAGGGTGCCACCAGACTGGTATTCAATGACACGCGTCTCGAAGAAATTGCGCTCCTTTTTCAGGTCGATCATCTCGCTCATCCACGGGAACGGGTTTTCCTCGTTCGGGAAGAGCTCTTCCAGGCCGATCTGCGTGGCGCGCCGGTTGGCGATGTAGCGCAGGTAGCCCTTGAACATCGATGCGTTCAGCCCGAGCACGCCGCGCGGCATGGTGTCCTCGGCATACCGGTACTCGAGTTCGACGGCCTTCGTGAACAGCGCGCGGATCTCGGCCTTGAAATCGGCGTTCCACAGGTGGGGGTTCTCGAGCTTGATCTGGTTGATCAGGTCGATGCCGAAATTGCAGTGCATCGACTCGTCGCGCAAGATGTACTGGTACTGCTCGGCGGCGCCGGTCATCTTGTTCTGCCGGCCCAGCGCGAGGATCTGCGTGAAGCCCACGTAGAAGAACAGGCCTTCCATCAGGCAGGCGAACACGATCAGGCTCTTGAGCAACGTGCGGTCGCTTTCGGGCGTGCCCGTGCGGAACGACGGATCCATGATCGCGTCGATGAACGGGACGAGAAATTCGTCCTTGTCGCGGATCGAGGCGACCTCGTGATAAGCGTTGAAGATCTCGCTCTCGTCGAGACCCAGCGATTCGACGATGTACTGGTACGCGTGCGTGTGGATTGCTTCTTCGAAGGCCTGGCGCAACAGGAACTGGCGGCACTCGGGCGCCGTGATGTGGCGATAGGTGCCCAGGACGATGTTGTTGGCGGCCAGCGAATCGGCGGTCACGAAGAAGCCGAGATTGCGCTTGATGATGCGGCGCTCGTCGTCGCTCAGGCCGGCGGGATCTTTCCACGTCGCGATGTCGCGCGACATGTTGATCTCCTGCGGCATCCAGTGGTTGGAGCAGGTGGCGAGGTACTTCTCCCACGCCCACTTGTACTTGAACGGCACCAGCTGGTTGACGTCGGTCTGGCCGTTGATGATGCGCTTGTCGGCGGCGTTGACGCGGCGGGTGCTTGATGAAGCGGCATGCGTGGCCTGCTGCGGCGCGCGGTAGGCAACAGGGGCAGTGGTCGCAAGACCGGCATGCACGGCGGCAGCCAAGTCTGGAGACGGAAGGACAGCACGCGCTTGAGGCTGCAGGCCTTGCGCGGCGCTCGCTGCGTTCGATGTCGAGGGATTGACTTCTTCTTCCCAAACCAACATGGTGGATTTCCTGTGCGTTCGAATTATCTGAGTGTTGCGTCGAAACACCAAGCACTTCTTGACATTGGACGCGCTTCGCAGTTGATCGTTGTTGCGCCATTGCATCGACGCGGACGCGTCGAGCGTGGCGGCGAATGAGCGGACGCGGCGCATGCAACACACGCGCTCGCATGCGCCGCGAGTCGTGTCACTGACAGGCCTCGCAGGCCGGATCGTCGATGGCGCAGAACTTCATGTCGGTCGCGGGCTCACCGCTTGCTGAAGCCATCTGCGCATGCGCCGCGGCGGCCGCCGCCTCGAGCGCGCCCGAGCCTGCGCCGCTGGACACCGCGTTGAGATTGCCCGCCTTCACTGTCGACTTCTCCGCATGCGTCGCGCCGATCGTGCGCAGGTAGTAGGTCGTCTTCAGGCCGCGCGTCCACGCGAGCTTGTAGGTCTCGTCGAGCTTCTTGCCCGACGCGCCGGCCATGTAGATGTTGAGCGACTGAGCCTGGTCGATCCACTTCTGGCGACGTGCGCCGGCTTCGACCAGCCACACGGGTTCGACTTCAAAGGCCGTCGCATAAAGCTGCTTGAGCTCCCCGGGCACGCGATCGATGCGGCGCAGCGAACCGTCGAAATGCTTCAGGTCCATGACCATCACGTCGTCCCACAGACCGAGCGTCTTCAGGTCGCGCACGAGGTATTCGTTGACGATCGTGAACTCTCCCGAGAGGTTGGACTTGACCGACAGGTTCCCGAACGAGGGCTCGATCGAGGCGCTCACGCCGATGATGTTGGAAATGGTGGCCGTCGGCGCGATGGCCAGGCAGTTCGAGTTGCGCATGCCGTGTTCGCGGATGCGCGCCCGAAGGGCATCCCAGTCCATCGATGCGCTACGGTCGACGTCCACGAAGCCCCCGCGCTGCTCGGACAGGAGGTCGAGCGAATCGATGGGCAGGACGCCGCGATCCCAGAGCGATCCCCGGTAGCTCGAATAGCGTCCGCGCTCCTCGGCCAATTCAGTGGACGCCCAGTACGCGTGGTAGCACACCGCCTCCATCGAACGATCGGCGAAGTCGACGGCATCTTGCGACGCATACGGCACGCGAAGCTCGTGCAGCGCATCCTGGAAGCCCATGATGCCCAGGCCGACGGGGCGGTGCCGCAGGTTGGAGTCGCGCGCCTTCTTGACCGCGTAGTAATTGATGTCGATGACGTTGTCGAGCATGCGCATCGCCGTGGCCACGGTCCTCTTGAGCTTGGCCTGGTCGATCTGGCCGTCGGCCACGTGCTGGACGAGATTGACCGAGCCCAGGTTGCACACCGCGATCTCGGTCTCGCTCGTGTTCAGGGTGATCTCGGTGCACAGGTTCGACGAGTGCACCACGCCCACATGCTGCTGCGGCGAGCGCACGTTGCAGGCGTCCTTGAAGGTGATCCAGGGATGCCCGGTCTCGAACAGCATGGTCAGCATGCGACGCCACAGGTCGCGGGCCGGCATGCGCTTGTAGAGTCGGATCTCGCCCCGATCGACCTTGGCCTCGTAGCCTTCGTAGGCCGCCTCGAAATCCCGACCGAACCTGTCGTGCAGGTCCGGGCAGGTCGACGGCGAGAACAGGGTCCAGTCGCCACCTTCCATCACGCGCTTCATGAACAGGTCGGGAATCCAGTTCGCCGTGTTCATGTCGTGCGTGCGGCGCCGGTCGTCGCCCGTGTTCTTGCGCAGCTCGAGGAATTCCTCGATGTCCAGGTGCCAGCTCTCCAGGTAGGCGCACACGGCGCCCTTGCGCTTGCCGCCCTGGTTCACGGCCACCGCCGTGTCGTTGACCACCTTGAGAAACGGCACGACACCCTGGCTCTTCCCGTTGGTGCCCTTGATGTGCGAGCCGAGCGCGCGCACGTTGGTCCAGTCGTTGCCGAGGCCGCCGGCGAACTTCGACAGGAGGGCGTTCTCCTTGAGCGCCTCGTAGATGCCGTCGAGATCGTCGGACACCGTCGTCAGGTAGCAGCTGGACAACTGCGAACGCCGGGTGCCGGAGTTGAACAGCGTGGGCGTGCTCGACATGAAATCGAACGAGGACAGCACCTCGTAGAACTCGATGGCGCGCGCCTCGCGGTCGATCTCGTTGAGCGCCAGGCCCATCGCCACGCGCATGAAGAAGGCCTGGGGCAATTCGATCCGCTGCTCGTCCACGTGCAGGAAATACCGGTCATACAAGGTCTGCAAGCCAAGGTAGTCGAACTGAAGATCCCGATCGGCCTTCAACGCGGCTCCGATTCGCGCCAGGTCGTACTGGAGAAGCCTCTCGTCGAGCAGTTCGGCCTGGATGCCCTTCTTCACGAACACCGGGAAATACTCCGCATAGCGCCCCGCCATGTCCGACTGCAGCACTTCCTCGCCGAGAATTTCCTTGCGGATCGTGTGGAGCAACAGGCGTGCCGTGGCGCGCGTGTAGCCGGGGTCCTTCTCGATCAGCGTGCGCGCGGCAAGGATGGCTGCCTTGTGCACCTCCTCGATGGGAACTCCGTCGTAGAGATTGCGGCGTGTCTCGGCCAGGATAGGGTCGGGTCGCACGTCGGCGCCCAGGCCGTCGCAGGCGGACTCGATCAGCGTCTGCAGGCGCCGCAGGTCGAGCGGCACGCGCTGTCCGCCGTCGAGCACGGTCAAGCTCGGTTCGACCCGCGCGATGCTCGACTGGCCCTGGCGCACGCGCTCCTGAGCCCGGCGCTCGCGATAGAGGACGTAAGCCCGCGCCACTTCGTGATGCCCACCACGCATGAGGCCGAGTTCGACCTGATCCTGCACATCCTCGATGTGGAACGTGCCGCCGCCGGGGCGCGAGCGCAGCAGCCCGCGAACGACCGACTCGGTGAGTGTGTCCACCGTCTCGCGCACGCTCGCCGACGCCGCACCCTGCGTGCCATGCACGGCCAGGAACGCCTTCATCAGCGCCACCGCGATCTTGTTCGGCTCGAACGAGACCACGGCTCCGTTGCGCCGGATGATCTGGTAGCCCTGGTAGGCGGTCGCGGCAGGCGAGGCAGGCTTGACCATGGTGGCAGGCACGGCAGAAGGCGTCGAGGATGTGGCGACAGATTGCATTGAGGGTCCTTCGGTGATGGCGCGGGACATTCAGGCGGCGTGCGATGCAGCGCCCGAGACCCGAGGTTCGATGTCTTGTGGATGAATCAGGCGAGCGGGCCGCAGCGTCAGGCACGCAGGCGCGCGGCGCGGAGGCCGCGCGTGTGGAAAAGCCTGTGGACATTCAGTGGAGTGCACGTGGAAGTTTCGGCGGGCTCGGGCACTACATCTGGTGCTTGGACAGGCATTACAACACTACCTATAGCGTACCGCATTCGGACAAGCCCGAATGCGAAAACTGCGGCGAGGCCGTGGTCTGCTGCCTGGACGCGACACGAACGACACACGCACTGCCGTGCAAGCGGGCATGGCCGCGAGTCTGCACGCCATGCCGCCAGCGATGCCGGACAGCGTCGAGCCGCTAGCCGCCGACGATGCCTCGCTCAGTGACCACGAGCACGAGCGGCTGGTCATGGTCGGCGCGCGCGCATTCGTCTTCATGCAGTTCCGTCACCGACCACGCGACGCCCACCGCAGTGACCTGAGGGTGCGCTGCGAGCCAGCGGTCGTAGTAGCCGCCCCCGTAGCCGATGCGCAGGCCGGCGCGCGTATAGCCGAGGCAGGGCACGAGCACTACGTCGGGCGTCACCATCGGACCGCTGGCCGACGGGATTCCGCACTCGTCCTTGACCACCGGCGCCGTGCGGTCCCATGCCCGAAAGTGCATCTGGCACCCTTGCTTCGTCGCGTAGGGCAGCGCGAGATCAAGGGAATCTAAATTTCTTTGGTCGCGAATGGCAACCGCTGCGTTAAATTCGGATCGAAGCGGCCAATAAAGCCCCAGCCGTTGCGGCGACAGTGCCGTCAGGACTTCGATCAACCGAGCCTCCAGCGCCCGATGCACCTCGGGCCCGGCCTCGGCAACGAATCGATCGCGGAGCCGATGCAGGCGTTCGCGCAGCGCCGGACGATCCGTGGCAGGCTGGGTTGGAAGGGGCAACACGTCAGGAAGGCTCGAGGCTTGGGTACCAGCAGTTCAGTATATGGGCGCATCCGCGGACGCTGGCGAGGCATCGCCGGGGCCGCGCTGCTCGCGCTCGTCACGTGGTCCGGCGCACCGCAGGTGCGCGCCCAGTCGGGCAACGACATCGTGCTGGACGCGCGCGAATCACTTCGGAAGAAGGACGCCGAACGCCTGTCCGCGGCGCGAAATGCCGTGCTTGCCATGCAGCATCCCGCTGGCGATGTGGGTCGACTACTGGGAGCTGAGCAATCGACTCGACCGCGCCACGCAGCTCGAGTTGGATGCGTTCTATGCCCGCTGGCGCGGGACCTACGTCGAGGACAGGCTGCGCAACGACTGGCTGCTCGAGCTGGGTCGCCGCCAGGACTGGCAGAACTTCGCCGCCGACTTCCCGAGCTTCCGGATGAACGACGACCGCGAGGTGACGTGCTATGCGCTGCTCACCGAGCATCTGGCAGGTCGCGACGTCGCGTCCGCGGCACGCGAGGCCTGGATGGCACAGCGTGACAGCGACGACGGCTGCGCCCTGCTCGCGCGCAATCTCCACGACGCGAAGGTGCTCGACGATGCCGACATCTGGCGCAAGGCGCGGGCGTCGATCGACGCGGGCCGCCTGCGCGCGGCCCAGCAGGCGGCCGCCCTGCTCGACGACGACATCGGCGCCAGGGTGAAGGCGCTGTCCGACGACCCGGTGCGCTTCCTGGTGCGCAAGGCAAGCTCCCAGGGCCGCACGAATGCCGAACTCGCCACGCTGGCGCTGATGCGCATGGCCGCCAACGATCCCGACGCGGCCGCCGGCGAACTCGAGCGGCGCTGGGAGCGCGCGCTGCCGCCCGACCTCGCATCCTGGGCCTGGGCGACCGTGGCCAAGCACGCGGCCATCCAGCTCGAGCCCGATGCGCCCGACCTGTACCGCCGTGCCGAACGCATCTTCTCGCGCGACCCCAAGCACAAGTTCGACTGGCCCGACGACACCATGGCCTGGAAGGCTCGTGCGGCCATGCGCGCCGACGACGGACGCGGACGCTGGCAGCAGGTGCTCCAGGCCATCGACACGATGTCCGCCGACGAACAGCGCGAGCCGACCTGGGTGTACTGGAAGGCGCGTTCATTGAATGCGCTGGCCGACGACACCGACGAGGGTCGGTCGTTCCGCGCGCAGGCGCAGGCGCTTCTCGAGAGCATCGCGACCCGCCTGGACTTTTACGGCGCGCTGGCGGCCGAGGCCTTGGGCCGCCCGCTGTCGCTGCCCGCGCCGCCCGCGCCGCTGACCGACGCCGAGCGCGCTGCGGCCGAAAACAACGCGGGCCTGTCGCGCGCGCTGCAGCTCATCGCGATCGGCCTGCGCAACGAGGGCGTGCGCGAGTGGAATTTCACGCTGCGCGGCATGAACGAGCGTGAACTGCTCGCCGCCGCCCAGCTCGCCTGCGACCGGCAAGTCTGGGATCGCTGCATCAACACCAGCGACCGCACGCGACACGAGATCGACATGGCGCAGCGCTTTCCCACGCCCTTTCGCGACGAACTCGTGGCGCAGGCCAAGTCGGCAGGGATCGATCCGGCCTACGTCTACGGCCTGATCCGGCAGGAATCGCGCTTCGTCATGGATGCGCGATCGGGCGCCGGCGCCTCCGGCCTCATGCAGATCATGCCGGCCACTGCCCGATGGACGGCCAGGAAGCTGGGCATGCCCTATACGCCCGACCTGATCAACCACCGCGAGACCAACCTCCGGCTGGGCACGGGCTACCTGAAACTCGTGCTGGACCGCTTCGACGGCTCGCAGGCACTGGCGGCGGCCGCATACAACGCCGGGCCGAACCGGCTCGCGAAGTGGCGCGACGGCCCCGTGCTGGAGACCGCCGTATGGACCGAGAACATTCCTTTCGGCGAAACCCGCGAATACGTCAAGCGCGTGCTGTCCAACGCCAGCATCTATGCAGCCATGCTCGACGGCAGCCGCGAACCGTCGTTGCGTGCGCGACTGGACAAGCTCATCGGCCCGGCCGGCGCCGCGCCGGACCCGACCGACGATCTTCCCTGAACAGCACCATCACGGAGCTTCCTGCACATGGACAACATCCTCATCCTCGGCGGCACTGGTTTCCTCGGGCGCGTTCTCTGCGAAAAGCTCGAAGGGCTGACCGAGGCGGCAGACTGCCGCATCATCGTGCCCACGCGTCACATCAGCCGCGCCGGCAACCTCATGACGCTGCCGACGGTCGACGTCCAGGAGTGCGACATCCATGACGACAAGGTGCTGCGCGAACTCGTGCGCGGCCGCGAGGCCGTGGTGAACCTGGTCGCGATCCTGCATGGCGGCGAGAAGGAGATCCACCATGTGAACGTCGAGCTGCCCGAGCGCCTGGCACGCATCTGCGTCGAGGTCGGCGTACGCCGCGTCGTGCACGTGAGCGCCATTGGCGCGAGCGAGACGGCGCCGTCTCGCTACCTGCGCAGCAAGGCCGGCGGCGAGGCCGCCTTCGCCCGGCCGGAGATCGCCGCGACCATCCTGCGTCCGTCGGTCATGTTCGGCGACCACGACCACCTGATGAACCGCTTTGCGTCGTTGCAGAAGGCGCTACCCGTCATGCCGCTGGCCAGTCCCGATGCGCAGTTCCAGCCCGTCTGGGTCGACGATGTGGCAATGGCCATCGTGCGTGCCTTGCAGGAATCGCCGGGCGCCGCGGAGATCGTCGAATGCGTCGGGCCGGAGATCTTCACCCTGCGCGAGCTCGTGCAGTTGGCCGGCCGCTGGTCGGGCCACGAACGGCCGATCGTCGGCTTGCCAGAGGGCCTGGCGCGGATCGAGGCCGTGGGATTCGAACTCCTTCCAGGCGACCCGTTGATCTCGCGCGACAACATCGACTCGATGAAGGTGCCCAGCATCGCCAGCGGCAAGCTGCCCACCCTGGCGCGCTTTCACATCCCGCCCCGCGCCATGGACAGCGTGATGCGCGACTTGCTCGCGCACCGCGGCGGCCCGGAACGCTTCGACCCGCTGCGCGCCGTCCACCGCACCTGATCGCCACGTGCCGCCCGCTGGCATGCGCAACCCGCATGCCAGCGATGCCATTTCGTCAACCAGCTGCCCGCGAGCCTCGCTAGCATGGCGCGTTTCTCTGGAAGGACGGACATGCAGCTCTACATCGGCAACAAGAACTACTCCTCGTGGTCATTGCGTCCATGGGTCCTGATGACCCATGCCGGCATCGCGTTCGAAGAAATGAAGCTGCGACTGGATTCGGCTGCCGGCTCGGCATTCAAGAAGGCGCTGGCGCCGATCTCGCCGGCGGCACGCGTGCCCGTGCTGGTGGACGACGGATTCTCGGTGTGGGACACGCTGGCAATCTGCGAATACCTGGCCGAGAAGTTTCCGGCGAAGAACCTGTGGCCGCAGGCATCGCGCGCTCGCGCGCGAGCCCGCAGCCTGTGCGCTGAAATGCATTCGGGTTTCGGGGCCTTGCGCAGCCACTGCCCGATGAACATCGAGGCGAGTCTGCAGGACCTCGGAGCCCGGCTGCTCTCGATGCACGCCGACCTGCGCACCGACCTCGAGCGCATCGTGTCCATGTGGATCAGCGAACTCGACTCGCACGGCGGCCCGTTCCTGTTCGGCGACTTCGGGATCGCCGATGCGTTCTTCGCGCCCGTGGTCTGGCGCATCACGACCTACGGGCTGCCCGCGCCGCCCGCGGTGAGCCCATATGTCCAGCGCATGCTGGACCTGCCGGCCATGCGCGCCTGGGCCGCCGATGCGCGGGCCGAGCACGACTTCCTTCCCGAAGACGAACCGTATCGCCAGGCGCCGGGCCCTTCGTCGAGGGGCTGACGCCACCGCTGGCGCTGCCCGCGCACGCCTTGGAGCAGACGGCATCGCGAAGGAGGCGCCGGCCCCGTGGCGTCCGCCAGGTGTCTACGTACACTGCGACGCATGAAGCTCTACATGGTCGGTGGCGCGGTGCGCGACGAACTGCTGGACGTTCCCGTGCACGACCGCGACTGGGTGGCGGTCGGGGCGACCCCGCAAGAATTGATCTCGCAGGGCTACGTGCCGGTGGGCCGCGACTTTCCCGTCTTCCTCCATCCGGTCACGCGCGAGGAAGTCGCCCTCGCCCGAACCGAGCGAAAGACGGCCCCGGGTTACCACGGGTTCGCCTTCCATGCGGACCGCGACGTGACGCTCGAGGAAGACCTCGCCCGGCGCGATCTGACGATCAATGCAATGGCACGCGACGACGACGGCACGCTCGTGGACCCGTTCGGCGGGGCGCGCGACCTTGCCGCGAAATGCCTTCGTCACGTGTCGTCCGCCTTCGCCGAGGATCCCGTGCGAATCCTGCGGCTGGCCCGGTTCGCCGCGCGCCTGGCCGACTTCAGCGTCGCTGACGAGACCATGGCCTTGATGCGGCAGATGGTCGATTCGGGCGAAGTCGATGCGCTGGTGGCCGAGCGGGTGTGGCAAGAGCTCTCGCGCGGGCTGATGGAAGCCCGACCCTCGCGGATGTTCGAGGTGCTGCGCGAGTGCGGCGCGCTGGCGCGCATCCTGCCGGAGGTCGATCGCCTGTGGGGCGTGCCGCAGCCGCCTGCCCATCATCCTGAAGTGGACACGGGCCGCCATCTCCTCCTCGTGCTCGACATGTGCGCCCGCCTGCAGGCTCCGCTGCCGGTGCGCTTCGCCTGCCTGGGACATGACCTCGGCAAGGGCACGACGCCCGAGGACGTGCTGCCGCGCCACATCGCCCACGAGAAGCGCAGCGAACAGCTCGTGCGCGAGATCAGCGAGCGCTGGAAGGTGCCCGCAGACTGCCGCGAACTGGCCGAGGTCGTGGCTCGCGAGCACGGCAACGTGCATCGCAGCGAATCGCTCGGCGCGGCCGCCCTGCTGCGCTTGCTCGAGCGCTGCGACGCATTGCGGCGGCCCGAGCGATTCGGGCAATTGCTTCTCGCCTGCGAGTGCGACGCACGCGGTCGCCTCGGCCTCGAAGAACGGCCCTACCCGCCGCGGGCTCGGCTGTCCCAGGCTTTGGCACTTGCCCGCTCGGTGGATTCGGCCGCAGTCGCCGCGCAAGCAACCGAGCGCGGCCAGCGCGGCCCTGCCATCGGCGCGGCCATTCACGCTGCCCGCGCTCATGCCATCGCGCAAGGGCTGCAGGCGGACGGAGTTCCTACAGCAGACGACCGATCAGCATCGCCACCAGGCTGAGCGCCACGCTGCTGGCCAGCGGGATGAAGAATTCCCGGCCGAACAGGCGAAAACGGAAGTCGCCGGGCAGGCGACCCAGGCCCAGCTTTTCGAGCCAGGGCCGGATGCCGCTGAACAGCAGCAGCGACACGAAGATGACGAGCAGCCAGCGGATCACAGCGTGTGGGTCCTGTCGCCGGCGCGAAAGCCCAGCGGGTCGGTGGTGAAGGCTGCGTCGCAGTGTCGCGCCAGGCCGATCACCTTGAACAGTTCGCCCATCTCATGCTCGTTGAGCAGCTTCTGCGCGTCGGCCACCGCGCTCAGCTCGGCGCCGCGCAGCATCTCGAGCAGGCCGCAGTTCATCAGGAAGCGCGCCTGCGTGGCGTAGCCGAGCACGTCCATGCCGACCGCCTGCGCGGCCAGCGCGATGCCGGTGAAATCCACGTGCGCGGTGATGTCCTTCGTGCCCGGATCGAGCAGCGGCTCGGTGTCGCTGCGATGGGCCCGGTGACACATCAGCGTGCCGCCGACGCGTTGCGGGTGGTAGTACTCCGCGGCCGGGAATCCGTAGTCGATGAAGAAGGCCGCGCCGCGGGACAGGCGTTCGCCGAGCGTCGAGACGAAGGCCTCGGCCTGGGGATGGATCTCGGTGACGGTGCCGGGCACGAAAGGCCCCGCATGCGGCGGACGCAGCGTCGTGGGCCGGTCACGCCATGCCAGCGCTGAGCCGTCGACGACCACACCGCGCTCGAACCACTCTCGCCCGTCGAAGTGAAGCAACTGCACCGGCATCGCGTCGAGCACTTCGTTGCCCACCACCACGCCCTGCATGGTCTCGGGCAGTGCGTCGAGCCATTCGACCTTGCCGGCCCGCGCGCCGAGCGTGTCACGTTGGCGCGCACGCAGCGTGCCCGACAAGTCGACGATGCGGTAGCGCGCCACGCGGTCGCCCAACGCGTCCAGGAGTTGCTGCGCCAACGCGCCGGACCCGGCGCCGAACTCGAAGATCTCGTCCGTGCCGCTGGCCTCCAGGGCCTGCTGCACCTGCCGCGCCAACGCCCGGCCGAACAGCGGCGACAGCTCCGGCCCGGTGATGAAGTCGCTGCCCGAGTCCGGCAGGCGGCCGAACTGGCGGTCGCCGCGGCTGTAGTAGCCGAGCCCGGGCGCATACAGTGCCATGGCCATGAAGCGGTCGAAGGGCAGCCAGCCGCCCTGAGCCTCGATCGAGTGTCGGATCAGGGACTGCAGCGGCACCGATACACTGCCAGATTCGTCAGGTTGCATTGCCACATTGTAGAAACCATGTCCCCTCGTCCTGTCGTCCTCGTGACCGGTGCGGCCCGCCGGCTCGGCCGCGACATCGCCCGCGTGCTCGCGGCGGCCGGCTGGGACGTGGCGGTCCACTACCGGAATTCGCATGACGATGCGCAGGCGGCGGTCGCCGAACTCGGCGGCATGGCGTCGCGCGCACGAGCCTTTCGAGCCGACCTGGCCGACGAGTCGGCTTGCCGCGCGCTCGTGCCCGACGTGGTGGCTTTCTTCGGGCGCCTCGATGCGGTGGTGAACAACGCCTCGTTGTTCGAGTACGACGATCCGATGAGCTTCGGGCACGCCGCCATGGAGCGGCACTGGCGGTCCAATGTGGCACCCGCCGTGCTCCTGGCGCAGGGCCTGCACGCCCATCTGCAGGCCTCCGCTCGACAGGGCTGCGTCGTCAATCTGCTCGACCAGAAGCTGTGGAATCCCAATCCCGACTATTTCTCGTACACCTTGTCGAAGGCGGCCCTGCAGGCGGCGACGGTGGCCTTGGCGCAGGTGATGGCGCCGACGCTGCGCGTGTGCGGCGTCGCGCCGGGTGTCACGCTCGTGTCGGGCCCGATGGACGATCGCGAGTTCGAGCGTGCCCATGCACTGACCCCGTTGCAGCGCTCGTCGACGCCCGAGGACGTCGCCCGGGCGGTACGCTTCCTGCTCGATTCGCCGGCCATCACCGGCACGACGCTGCTGGTCGACGGCGGCCAGCATCTGCAGGCACAACCGCGCGATGTCCTCTTCCTCGCCAACCCTCACCGGGCCGCCCGATGAACAGCCTCCTGCACCACCCGAGCCTGATGGACTGCAGGCGCTTGTTCCTGCGCAACTATGAAGTCTGGATCAACATCGGCGTGCACGACTTCGAGAAGAAGGGCGAACAGCGCGTGTTGATCAACGTGGACCTGTACATTCCGCTGGCGGTCTCCACGCCCAAGACCGACGAGCTCGACGAGGTGGTCGATTACGACTTCATCCGTCGCAGCATCGCGCTGCGCGTCAAGCAGGGTCACATCCACCTGCAGGAGACGCTGTGCGATGACGTGCTCAAGCTCATGCTGGCGCACCCGCGCGTGCGCGCGGCGCGCGTGTCGACCGAAAAGCCCGATGTCTACCCGGACTGCGATGCGGTGGGCTGCGAGGTGTTCGGCATCGCCGAGCGCCCGGTGGCCCGCGACCGCGCCACGTCCCAAGAAAGCCGCGAACCATGAGTGCCGTCCTGGAACCCGACAAGCGCGCCGCGCACGAGCTCAACAAGCTGAGCAAGCGACTTCACCGCCTCGTGGGCCAGGCGGTCGCCGACTTCAACATGATCGAAGACGGTGACAAGGTGATGGTCTGCGTGTCTGGCGGCAAGGACAGTTACGCGCTGCTCGACATCCTGATCGACCTTCGCCAGCGCGCGCCGGTCCGCTTCGATCTCGTGGCCGTGAACCTCGACCAGAAGCAGCCTGGCTTTCCGGAGCACATCCTGCCGGAGTACCTGCGCAGCCGCGACGTGCCTTTCCACGTCGAGACCCAGGACACGTACTCGGTGGTCAAGCGCCTGATCCCCGAGGGCAAGACGATGTGCAGCCTGTGCTCGCGGCTGCGGCGCGGCGCGCTCTACCGGGTGGCGAGCGAGCTTGGCGCCACCAAGATCGCGCTGGGCCATCACCGCGACGACATGCTGCAGACGCTGTTCATGAACATGTTCTTCGGCAGTCGCATGAAGGGCATGCCGCCCAAGCTGGTGAGCGACGACGGCCGGCACATCGTCATCCGGCCGCTGGCCTATGTCGCCGAGACCGACCTCGAACGCTGGGCGACGCATCGCGCATTCCCCATCATCCCGTGCACGCTCTGCGGCAGCCAGGCCAACCTCCAGCGGGTGCAGATCAAGAAGATGCTGCGCGACTGGGACCGGCAGTTCCCGGGTCGCGTGGACAACCTTTTCACGGCCATGGGAAACATCGTCCCGAGTCATCTGATGGACCGGAACCTGTACCCTTTCGCGACGCTCCAACGCACCGGGGTGGCCGACGCCCACGGCGATCGTGCGTTCGACGACGACGACGACGATGGCGGCCCGGAGACGTCGGCCACTCCTCGATTCCCCCTGCGACGCGTCGATTGAAACTCGCGCGCACCGACTCGACGACGAACATGTGGAAAGCGCTCGGAATCGTTTGCAGCACCCTGGTCCTCACTGCCTGCGCCAGCTTGCACCAGCTCAGCAGCGACGTGGCCGTGTACAACCAGTGGCCCGCCGGGCGCACGCCCGGCAGCTACAGCTTCGAGCGCCTGCCTTCGCAGCAGGCCACCCCTCAAAGGCAGGCCGCGCTGGAAACGGGCGCAGCCCCGGCGCTGGCCGCTGCGGGCTTCAAGCCGGCGGCCGATCCGGCCGCGGCGGACGTCACCATCACGCTCGGCGCGCGGGTCACGGCCACCGAACCGTCTCCCTTCGACAACCCGTTCTGGTGGCACGGCGGCCTGTACATCCACCATTTCCACGGCTGGGTGCCGTACGGCGGCTTCGGTTTCCGCTATGGCTGGCCGTACTACGACAACCCCGTGTACGAACGCGAAGCTGCCATGCTGATCCGCGACCGTCGAACGGGAAAGCCCCTGTACGAGGTGCACGTGATCAACGAAGGCTACTCGGCCTCCATCCAGGTGCTGCTGCAGGCCATGTTTGCCGCGGGCATGGCCGACTTCCCCTACACCGGGCCGAGCCCGCACGAGGTCACTTCGCAACTACCGCCCTGAGGTGCAGGAGCGCGCCATGGTCCGAGGCGCGTCAATCCGGCTTGGACGCCAGGGCACGGGCGTCGGCTGCCCAGCCCTCGAGCCGCTCGGCCGCCTGCTTTCGCTGCAGCGGCGTCGTCATGTTGTGCACCTCGGCGGCGAACGTGCAGTTGTAGTCGATCAGCCGCTGCTGGTAGGCACGATGCGTCTCGCGCGGAGAGCTCAACCAGTCCTGATACAGACGTCGCACGGCACTGCGAGCCCGCGCCGTGTCGGCCGCCTCGGCGTTCAGGTCTCGCAGGGTTCGCAGCACTTCGCCCTGGCGCAGCCGGCGCTCCGCGAGCGTGACTTCCGGTTCGAACGGAGAGGCGGCACTCAGCAGCGCGATGCGCCGGCGCTGCTCGTCGTCGATTCGCCCGTACAGGCGCTCGGCTTGCTGCACCGCGCGCTTGGCCTGTTCACGGCGACGCAGGTCGAGATCCGGCTGCAGGTGCTCGCGGGCGTAATCGGCGTCGTTCTTGTCGTATCGGTGCTCGAGCGCGGCCAGCTGTTCACGTGACAGCCGCCGCACGACCTCGGCCAGCGGAGGCAACGCGTGCTCGAAAGCCGTATCCATGCGTTCGCGGATGTCGCCGACCCATGAACAAATCTGACGCGGCGTGACATTGTTGGCGACTTGCGAGCGCGCTCGGTCGAGCAGTTGCGCGTAGTCTGGAAGCTGCGTGCGCCGGTGCCAGTCGAACCACGCGTTGATCGCCGCGTGCACGGCAGGTTGTTGCGCGGAAGGAAAGTCGAGATAGCCGTCGAGCCACCAGTACGCAATCTTCGGCCCCTGCCCATAGGTCAGGCGAAGCGCACTGCAACCGGCCGCGATCGCCAACGCGACGGCGGCCGCAACGATAATCAGCCGTCTGAAGAAGGAACGCTGCATGTCTCTGGACATCGTCATCATGGCCGCGGGCAAGGGCACCCGCATGAAGTCCGCCCAGCCGAAGGTCCTGCATCGGCTCGCCGGGCGCAGCCTATTGCAGCATGTCGTGGCCACCGCGTCATCGCTGGGGGCGGATGGGATCGTCGTGGTGACAGGGCACGGGGCTGCCGACGTCGAAAAGAACGCGCCCGGGCAAGGGCTGCGCTTCGTGCGCCAGGAGCCACAGCTCGGCACGGGCCATGCCATGCAGCAGGCCGCGCCGCTGCTGCATGCCCGCGGCACCACGTTGATCCTCAATGGCGACGTGCCGCTCATCGCGGCCGGCACGGCGCGTGCCTTGGCGGCCAGTTGCGGCGGCGAGCGCCTCGCGCTGCTGACCATCGAGCTGCCCGATCCCGACGGCTACGGCCGAATCCTGCGCGACGGCGATTCGCGTGCTCGGCATCGTCGAGGACAAGGACGCCACCGCGGCTCAACGAGCCATCCGCGAGGTCTACACCGGCATGATGGCCGCGCCGACCGCGGCGCTGCGCCGTTGGCTCGCGCAGCTCACCAACGACAACGCCCAGGGCGAGTACTACCTCACGGACATCGTGGCGATGGCAGTGGCCGAGGGGGTTCCGGTGGTGGCGGCGCAGCCGTCCTCCGACACCGAGGTGCTCGGCGTGAACAGTCCGGCTCAGCTGGCCGAGCTCGAGCGACGCTACCAGCGCGGCCGGTGCCGAGGCCCTCATGGAGGCGGGCGTGCGGCTGGCAGACCCGGCGCGATTCGACGTACGCGGCGAACTGCACTGCGGGACCGACGTGGAAATCGATGTCAACGTCATCTTCGAAGGAAAAGTCGAGATTGGCGACGGCGCCCGCATCGGCGCGAACTGCGTCTTGCGCAATGTGATCATCGGTCCGGGCGCGGTGATCCACCCGTTCACCCACATGGATGGCGAGGAAAAGGGCATCCGCATCGGGCGCGGCGCGCTGGTCGGTCCGTTCGCCCGGCTGCGTCCGGGCGCCGATCTCGGCGAGGACGTCCACGTGGGCAATTTCGTCGAAGTGAAGAACTCCACGCTGGGCCGGGGCGCCAAGGCCAACCACCTGGCCTACCTGGGCGACACGACGGTGGGCGAACGCGTCAACTATGGCGCCGGCAGCATCACCGCCAACTATGACGGGGCGAACAAGCATCGCACCGTCATCGGTCGCGACGTGCACGTGGGCAGCAACTGCGTGCTGGTCGCCCCGCTGTCGATCGGTGACGGCGCGACCATCGGTGCGGGCTCGACGGTTTCCAGCGACGCGCCTGCCGGCCAGCTGACAGTGGCGCGAGCGCGTCAGGTCACCCTCGCAGGCTGGACCAGACCGGTCAAGGCAAAGAAGTAGCACCCGGACGGGCGCGCCACTCGCGCAGCCAGGTTTCGAACACGCGCGCGGGCATGGGCGGCCCGATCAGTTCGCCCTGCAATTCGTCACAGCCATTGACCGCGAGAAACGCGCGCTGCGCATCGTTCTCGACGCCTTCGGCAATTGCGGTGATGCCCAGGCTGCGCGCCATCTGGATGATCGCGCGCGTGATCGCGGCCGAGCCGCGGTTGTCCGGCAGGTCCTTCACGAACGAGCGGTCGATCTTCATCTTGTCGATCGGCAGTTCCTTCAGGTGCCCGAGCGATGAATAACCGGTGCCGAAGTCGTCGACCGAGACACGGATGCCCAGCTGCGCGAGCTGCTCCAGGCGCGCACTGACCTCGGGCACGTCGTCCATCAGCATGCGCTCGGTCAGCTCGAGTTCGATCAGCCGCCCCTCGACGCCCTCCTCGCGAAGCACCTGCGCCACGCCCTCGACGAAATCGGGCGCGCGGAACTGCATCGTCGAGAGGTTCACCGCCACCGGCGACACGTCCAGGCCCGCCGCATGCCAGCGCGCGGCCTGTCGCGACGCCTCGCGCAGCACCCATTGGCCGATGCTCAGAATCAGCCGCTGCTCCTCGGCCACGGGAATGAACTCGCCCGGCGGCAGCAGTCCACGCGCCGGATGGCGCCACCGGATCAGGGATTCCGCGCCAACGACCCTGCCGTCGCGCGCACTGACCTGCGGCTGGAAGTAAAGCTCGAACTCCCCGCGCTCGAGCGCCTGTCCCAGCTCGCCTTCCATGACCAGCGCCGCGTAGGCCGCGCTCGCCATCTCCGGGTCGAAGAACCGGTACTGTGCGCGCCCGCGCGCCTTGGCGAGATACATCGCGGTGTCGGCGTGCTTGATGAGCTCCTCGGCCGAGGATCCGTCCTCGGGGAAGATCGCGACGCCGGCCGAAGCGGTGACCGACAGCGGACGGCCCTCGGCATGCAGCGGTGCCTCGATGGCCTGCAGCAGCTTCTGGGCCACCTCTTCCACGTCGCCGGGCTGGGCGATGTTGGGCAACAGCACCATGAACTCGTCGCCGCCGAAGCGCGCCACGATGTCGGTGGCACGAAGCGCGGCCGTGATGCGCGCGGCCGTCGTGCGCAGCAGCGTGTCGCCCACCAGGTGGCCCAGCGAATCGTTGACGCGCTTGAAGCGATCGAGATCGATGAACAGCAGCGCCAGCCGGGTGCCATCGTCGCGCGCACCGTGCATCAGATGCTGCAGGTACATCATGAACGCGCTGCGGTTGGGCAGTCCGGTGAGCGTATCGTGGTGCGCCAGGTGATGGATGCGGGCCTGGGCGGCATCGCGGTCACGCAGGTCGCGGATGATCGTCATGCGCATGCGCTCGCCGTTGCGCATCATCGTGCGAACGATGAACTCGACCGGAATGCGCAGCCCCTGCTTGTCGACGATGACGCTCTCGTACGCCGTCTCCTGGCCCGAGGCGATGACCGACGCGACCTTGGCCACATGGTCGGGCGCAATGAACTCGAGCGTCTTGCGTCCGAGCATCTCCTCGAGCGAGTAGCCGATGAGCTGCAGGGCGGGCGGATTGGCGTCGGTGACGTACCCGTCGCGGTGAAAGACGATCCCTTCGCAGCTGGCCTGCATGAACTTCGCCAGCCGCTCCTCGGATTCGCGCAGCGCATGCTCGGCCTGGCGGTGGCGCGTGATGTCCGAGATCAGCACGAAGCAACCGAGCAGCTCGCCGCCGGCGTCGAGGTGCGGCAGCAGGTGCACTTCGAGCGTGCACAGGCCGTCCGGCGTAGCAAGGCGCCGTTCATAGTGGGCGGCACGGTGTTCGTGGAGGACCAGGTCGACCTGGGGCCCGATTTCGCGGGCGGCATCCTCTCCGATGATCTCGGCGAACGTGCGACCGGTGATCGATTCGGTCGTGAAGCCGAAGGTCTGCGCATAGCGCTGGTTGGCGAACTTGCAGTGCTGCATGCCCGCGTCGTAGTAGGCGATCAGGGCGGGGACGTTGTCGGCCAGCACCCGCAGCAGGTCTTGCCGCGGCGATGCGGTGTCGTCCGCCGGTGCCGCCTCGGCCAGCAGCACCAGGCACTGAGCGCGCAAGGGCAGCCAACAGCCGGTCAGTTCCAGTGCGCGTGCGCCGACGCCGGGCCGCAGTCGCAAGGTGACGTGCACGAGCTCGCGCTCGCTGGCGAGCGCCTCCAGCAGGCGTTCGCGCGAGGCGTCTTCGAGGCTGTCGAGCCAGCCGGTGCCTGTCGCCTGGGCGAGCTTCGGCAAGGTGTCGGCGAATGCCCTGTTGGCCTCGACGAGACGTCCGTCTGCCGACAGACGGGCCGCCATGGCCTGCAGCAGGTTCCAGTCGATGGTCGATTCGGCCGTGAGGCGCGCGAGGTCGTTCATCGCAGGATCGGCGGGATCATGTCTGCCCCTCGCCCGACGAGGTCGTCGGTCGATCCCCCGAGGGGATGCGGGCCGGCTTGGGTGCGGCCCGGCGCTCGGCCCGCAACGACGACCCCTCGCCCGACGAGGTCGTCGGTCGATCCCCCGAGGGGATGCGGGCCGGCTTGGGTGCGCCCGGCGCTCGGCCCGCATCGACGACCTCGCCCGACGAGGTCGGTCGACCCGAGGATGCGGGCCGGCTGCGGGCTGCCCACACAGGGTGTCTCATGCGCGCTCGCCAAGCGCCTGTGCTGTCTCGGCGGCCAGGCACAGGTCGTCCCAGGCACGCGCCTTGTCTTCAGGGTTGCGCAGCAGATAGGCCGGGTGATACGTGACGATCAGCGGCACCCCTTGATAGCGGTGCACGCGCCCGCGCAGCCGGCCCACCGGCTCGTCGCTGCGCAGCAGGCTCTGCACCGCGAAGCGGCCCATGGCGAGGATCACTCTGGGTCGTACCAGCGCGATCTGCCGAATCAGGAACGGCTCGCATCGGGCGAGTTCATCCGGTTGCGGATTGCGATTGCCGGGCGGGCGGCACTTCAGCGTGTTGGCGATGAAGACCTGTCGGCCGGGGTCGGACTCGCCCGCAACTCCGCCTTCGAGCGGGACGTGATGCCGGCTGAGGCCGAGCGCCCGCAGCATGTTGTCCAGCAACTGGCCCGACTTGCCGACGAAGGGCTCGCCCTGGATGTCCTCCTGCTCGCCCGGCGCTTCGCCGACGATCAGCCAATGCGCCTGCGGGTGGCCGACGCCGAACACCGTCTGGCGGCGTGTCGAGCAGAGCTTGCACGCAGTGCAGCGGGCCACGGCGTCGCGCAGTTCGGGCCAGTCCATCGACCCGACGTCCGCGGACCGCTCGCCCGTCGTGGGCGCGCGCAGACGCTCGGCGTCACGCTCGATGACCGCCGTGGCGGCAGGTGCCTGAGCGACGGGTGCATCGGCGACAGGCACGCGCGACGCCGGCGGTCGCGTGCGCATCGGATGAGCCGGCCGTTCGACGGCGGCATCGCCGGCCCCGCCGGAAGGCGCCCTTGATGCGGCCGGCGTCTCGGGCGCCCAGAGGCGGATGCCCATCTCGGCCAGCATCGCGACCTGGCGGTCATTCCAGCGCATCATGGCGCTCCAAAGTGTCCAGGCTCATGACCGACGCATCTTCGCGCCGGCCCTGCAGCGCGGGGTAATAGCCGCGCCGCACCCCGATGAACCTGAAACCGTAGCGCTCATAGAGCCGCTGGGCCCGCTGGTTGCTCTGGCGCACCTCGAGCCAGAGCCGCTCGGCCGCCTGGTCGCGGCACATGAGCGACGAGTTCGTCGAGCATGCGGCGGCCATGGCCGCGTCCCTGGACGGCAGGCGACACGGTGAGGTTGAGCAGATGCATCTCGTCCACCCCCTTCATGGCCACGAAGTAGCCCAGGAGTTGTCCGTCGTCGCTTCGCAGCGTTCGCGCCAGGTAGCCCGCGGCCAGCGAGTCGATGAAGTTGCCTCGGGTCCATGGAAAGTCGTAGGCGAGGCCTTCGACGAGCGTCACGTCCTCGAGGTCGCCGACCTGCATGGCAGCGAACCAGCCATCGGGCCGCACCAGGGCGTTCAAGAAGTCCTCTCCGCAGACGCCGCCTCGCTGCGCGCGCGTTGCGCCTCGCGCTCGGCCGTGGTTTGCGCAACCTTGTCGCGCACATACAGCGGCAGCGCCTGCGCTGCATCCACTCCCAGGCCCTGCTGCCATGCCGAGCGCGCCAGCGCGAGCACGGCGCGGCTTCGCGGCGCGGCATGCGGAAACGGACGCGCACCGAGCGTGTCGAGACGGCCCTCGAAGGCCGGCAGGGCCGAGCCGGCCACCCGTTGCGGCGCCTCGATCGACCATTGCGCGTGCAGGTCCGCGGGGCGCGCCAGCATGGGCGGCACGAGCGTGATCCAGCGCCCGTGGTCGAAGGCATAGTGCGCGGCATAGATCTCGTCCATGCGCGCGTCGATGAGCGCCCAGACGCGGTGCGCCTCATCGCCATCGCGGGCGTCTTCGGCGACGGCGAGCAAGCTGTCCACCGGCAGCACCGGCAGGCCCGCCCCGAAGGCGAGCCCTTGCGCGACTGAACACGCGGTGCGCAAGCCGGTGAACGCGCCGGGGCCGCGTCCGAAGCCGATCGCATCGAGCTCGCGCACGCCGATGCCCGCCTGGCCGAGCAGGGCGAGAATTGCCGGCACCAGCGCCGCGGAGGCCCGGGCGCCACCGTCATCCTCGTGAACCCAGATCCGCCCGCGAACCTCGAGCGCGATGCTCATCCGCTCGGTCGCGGTGTCGAAGGCCAGCAGCGAACTCATTCGCGGAGTTTAGGGCCAGCCCGTGGGCGCCGGGAGGCCGCGCCCATGCGATCATCGGGCACATGCATGCGAGGCTCGAAGGGATCGCGCGTCGCCTGGCCTGGGCGCTGCTGGTCGTGGCATCCATGGGGCTTGGCGCGCCGGCGCAGGCCGCCCGGCACGGGTTGCCCGCCGCCGTGCAGTCGGCCCTCGACCGCGCGCACGTGCCGCGCAGTTCTCTGGCGGTCGTCGTGGAGGAGGTCGGCGCAGACAAGCCAGCCCTGGAATGGCGCGCCGACGCGTCGATGAACCCGGCGTCCCTCATGAAACTGGTGACCACGGCTGCGGCGCTGGACTTGCTCGGCCCTGCCTGGGTGTGGTCGACGCCGGTGTGGCTGCAGGGCCAGGTTCGCAACCCCGGCAGCGATGGCGTGCTCGACGGAGACCTGGTCATCAAGGGCGGCGGCGATCCCAAGCTCGTGATGGAGCGCGTCTGGCTGCTGCTGCGCCGCGTGCGCCAGCTCGGCGTGCGAGAAATCCACGGCGACATCGTCCTCGACCGCAGCGCCTTCGCGCCCGCCGGCCGCGACGCTGCCGCCTTCGACGGCGATGGACTGCGCCCATACAACGTGCAGCCCGATGCGCTGCTGATCAACTTCCGCTCGGTGCTCGCGACGTTCACCCCCGACATCGCACGCGGGGTGGCCGTCATCAGCACCGATCCGCCGATGGCCGGCGTCAGCGCCGACGTGAGCGTGCCGCTCGGCAGCGAGCCTTGTGGCGACTGGCAGGCGGCGCTGAAGGCCGATTTCTCCGACCCGGCGCACCTGCGCTTCGGTGGACGGTTCCCGCTGGACTGTGGCGAGCGCCAGTGGGCATTCGCCTATCCGGACCCGGCGCACTACGAACAGCGCCTGCTGACTGGCATGTGGACCCAGATGGACGGCACGCTCAGCGGCGGCGTGCGCGAAGGCGTGGCCCCGGCGTCCCCGCCGACGTTCACGGTGGAATCCCCTCCGCTCGCGGAGGTGATCCGCGACATCAACAAGTTCAGCAACAACACCATGGCGCAGCAACTGTTCCTGACCCTCGGGCTGGCGCAGCAGGGCATCGGCAGTCCGCAGACGGCACGGCAGGCGGTGGCGCAGTGGGTCGTGCAGCGCTTCGGCGCCCTGGGAGCCGCACTGACGATCGACAACGGGTCCGGGCTGTCGCGGGACGGGCGGCTGAGCGCCGCGCTGCTGGCGCGCCTGCTGCAGCAGGCCTGGTCGAGCCCGGTGATGTCTGAATTGATGAGTTCCCTGCCCGTGATGGGCGTGGACGGCACGCTGCGCCGGGTCGGCACCAGCCCCGGTCAAGCCCACCTCAAGACAGGCACCTTGCGCGACGTGACCGGTGTGGCCGGCTTCGTGCTCGCGAACAGCGGAAAGCGCTATGTGCTCGTGGCAATCGTCAACGACGCGAACGCGCGCGATGCGCGACCGGCGTTCGAGGCTCTCGTCGAGTGGGTCACCGACGGTGCACCGCGCTGGCGCTGACGCCCGCACGGTGCATCACGCACGGTGCATCACGTGCGGTGCCTCACGCGCGCACCGGCCGCCTTCGCATGAGAGCGAACGCGGCGCGGCGGAGCGGTCAGAAGCGGTAGCCGACGCTCAGGCTGACGGCCGTCGGATCCAGGCGCGCATCCAGCGTCTGGCCGGTGGACAAGGTCGTGCGCGTCTTGAGAAATGTCTTGCTGAACATGCCGTCGAGGAACCAGCGATCGTTGAACGCGACGCTCGCACCCACGCCCAGCGTGAGCGCCAGCTTGGAATCGACCTTGAGCGTGGTCGGGTTGGCCGGGACGCCGCCGGTCAGCGCGGTCAGCGTGGCGTTGCCCTTTTCCTTGAAGAACTTGGCATAGGTCGCGCCGGCGGCCACGTACGGCCGGAACTTGTCGTTCGCTTCGAGGAAACGGTACTGGCCGAGCAGCGTGATCGGCAAGGCCTTCACTTCACCGATCTTGCCGACGCCGGCGATGGCGCCGGCACCGACGATGTCGTGCTTGAAGGGCGTGGCCAACGGCAAGTCGATGGCGATGTGGTCGGTCAGCATGTAGGTGATGCCGCCGCTGAACTGCGTGTCCGATTCGATGTCGACCTTCGTGCCGGGCGCGCTGGGGGCGCTGAGATCTCCGCTGTCCACGTGCGGCGTGATCTGCGTGGCGCCTGCACGCACGAGCCAGTGGCCGGCGCTCTGGGCATGGGCCGAACCCACCCACGCGCACAGGGCCGCGGCAGCGATCGCGAGAGGCTTGAGATGTCGCTTCATGGTGTTGTCCTTGCGGGTCGTCAAAGCCATCCGGCCTGGGCGAGAGACTTGGCAATCAACTGCGCCACCAGTGCGTGGCCCAGCGGCGTCGGGTGGAAGCTGTCGGAGAACGCGTAGGTCTTCCACCAGTTCGGATCGGTGACCCCGGCCGGAGGCGCGGCGGACAGCGCCGCATCGGTGCAGCTGGCGAAGTCGTAGGTGGGCAGCCCGCTCGAGTCCACGCCGACGATGGGACACGCGGGCGTCGTGACATTGGTGAGGCCGTACTGTGCCGGGTTGGCGATCTCGTCATTGAACGCGCTGTAGAAATCGACCACGGCCACGTTGGGATTGCCCGCGAATTTCGCGGCTAGCTCGGTGTTGAACGCCTGCACCCAGCCATCGAACAGGGCCGCTGCGGCGGCGGCATCGCCGCCCGCCTGGGCAATCCCGCCGAGCACCATCTGGAAGCGCGGCGTGTTGATGATGCCGGGCATGTTGAGCACCGCGACATGCGTCGCGCCGGCATCGAGTACGTTGGCCTTGACGGCGTCGTAGAACATGTCGGCCAGCGCGGTCATGTACATGCCGCCGAGTGCGGCCAGGCCGGCCGGACCGGCGGCCAGGTTGGTGCTCACGGTGCCGGGGTCGAGCAGCGTCGTGAGGACCCCGGCATAGGCGGCGGCACTGTCGGAGGGCGCACGCAGGTAAGCGCCCACGAGGTCGGCGGCGTCATTGCCGCCTCCGTCGATGACCAGCAGGTCGCTCGCGTCGTAGCTCATCGCAGCGGCGGCATCGCGCAGCTGGGTCACGATCGAGACCGGGCTCGCGGGCGCCGTGAAATTGTTGATGCGCCCGCCGCCGATCGCGTAGTCGGTGCAGTTGCCCGCCGGGTTGACCGCGAAGGTCGTGGCGCTCGTGGCCACGTAGTGGCTGCACAGCGAAGCGATGCCGTAGGTCTGCGCGACGCGCTCAGGGTAGATCTTGGAGTCGGCGCCCTGCACCGTGAACTTGATGCCGAAGGTCCCCACGTCCGCGAGGCTGTCGCCCATCACCGTCACCGTGTCGATGGCCGCCTTCGGTGTCGTATCGCTGCCGCCGCCACCGCACCCCGCGAGCAAGACTGCTGCGATCGCGCCGAGGCCCCACATCCTGATATTCGTCATACACACCCCTTGATGAAACGACAAAGCGAACGGTCGTTCGCTTCGGTCGCGAGACTATAGGAGCGCCTGCCGAGGCGCCGCAGCCGGGGAATCCCTTGCACGAATCGACTGTGGCTTGGATGATGCAGAGTGGCGTGCGTCAGAACGGGTTGTTCTGTGCCCGCGACAGTGCCGCGGCGCCGAGCTGCTGCTGGCCGGCCACGCCCAGGTGCTTGGCATCCGACCAGATCCAGCTGGCCACGCTGGAGGATGTCGGCAGGACCGTCATCGTCGTCGTCGTCGTCGTGGTGAGGGTCAGCGTGTTGCAATCCGGCACATCCACCGCACAGGCCACGTCGAAAGCCGCATAGCTGCCGCTCTTGACCATAGCCTGCAGCAGTTCGTCGGCGAGCACGAGGCCGATCTTGTGGCCGTCGTTGAGCTGGCCCACGCTGGTACGAAGCTTGGCGTTGAAGCGTGACGTCAGCAAGCTCAGCTGCGTCTGCGCGTCGATGCCTTCGGTGACGGCATAGGGCAGCAGCCCCTGGTCAGGGACCGTCGCGATGAGCACCTTGCCCCCGGCCTGCGCGACACGGATGACCTGGTCTCCCAACGCTCTGCCCGCCGCCTCCAGCGTGGCGATGGCCGCATCCTGCGTGACCGTGCCGGCCTTGATGGCCTCGTACTGGTCGAGGATGTCGTTCTTGCCGGCGAGGATGGTGACGAGGGTCTTCCCATCGAAGCTGTCGCTGGCCAGGAACCCGTCGATCTGCGTACTCACATCCGCCGAATGCGCGCCCACTGTCGCGAGGATCTGGCTCGTCGTCGAGAGGCTGTTGGGGTTGCACTGCGGAAACACGAGCCCGTAGCCGGAGGCCACGTACTGTTCCCAGATCGGGAAGGTGGTGCAGTCGCGCGGCGTGCTCGCATCGACCTTGTAGTTCACGCTGTACTTGCGCCCGTTGATGCCGCTGGGGTCGTCCGGGTCGTTGGCGACGGATTCGATGACGCTGGTCTCGTCGCCGAACGCGATCATGCGGTTGGGATGGAACTGCTGCACCTGCTGCCCTCCGCCGCAAGATGCGAGCAGCAGCGCGCCCAGCGCCGCCACGGCTGCGCGCAGCCACCCAGCACGCGATTCGTCACACCAGAAACTCATGAATTCTCCAGGATGGATGTCGTCGGATCGATGGCTTCAGCCGGCCGCGGCGCGGCGCAGCCGGTCCCGTACGCCTTCCCACTCGGGCAAGGCCGGGGGCTCCTCGACCCAGATGAGCTGCACGCCGTCGTTGTCGAAGTCGTGCAGCACGGAAAACAGCTCGTGGGCCGTGTCGGCGGCCCGCCCGGGCATCGCGCGATGGCGAACGCCGGGCCCCATGCCTTGCGGCAGGGCCTTCGAATATACCCCCAGGCCCAGCGGCGCACCGCCGAGCATTCGCAACGCCGTGTTCAGCTCGGCGGCAGGCATGACGCGCAGCCTGGCGCGTGGGGCGTAGTGCGATTCGAGCGTGCCCGGGGCCTTCGGCGACGCGGCATCGGCGTCCAGCAGGGGTTCTCCGGCGGCCGCCTCGATCTGCGCACGCGTGAGGATCCCCGGCCGCAAAAGCACCGGATGCTCGCGTGTGCAGTCGACGATGGTCGATTCGATGCCCACCTCGCAGACGCCGCCATCGAGCACGCGCAGGCCGGAACCGAATTCGGCTTCGACATGCTCCGCGCGCGTCGGGCTGATGCGCCCGAAACGGTTGGCGCTGGGCGCGGCGACACCTGGCACGCCGTGTTCGCGTGCGGCGACAAGGAGTCGGCGTGCGACCGGATGCGACGGACAACGCAGCCCGACGCTTGACAAGCCGCCAGCCGCGGCGCCGGCCACCCCCGGTGCTCGCGGCACGATGATGGTGAGCGGCCCCGGCCAGAACGCGGCGACCAGCCGCACCGCCACCGGCGGCACCTTCGACGCGAAGCCGCGGGCGGCGTCCGCGTCGGCCACATGCACGATCAGCGGGTGATCCGCGGGGCGGCCCTTGGCCGCGAAGATCTTCGCGACGGCCGCATCGTCGTCGGCGCGCGCGCCGAGCCCGTACACCGTCTCCGTCGCGAAGGCGACGAGCTCACCGGCCGCGAGGGCGGCAGCCGCCTGTTCGATGGCCAGTGCATCGGAACCGTCGAGGATCATGTCGGCTGCGGCCCCACGTTCAGAACCCGGGCAGACCGAGGAGGTCGCAGGCTTGCAAGGCACGTTCGCGCGCCTGGGCGGCGGTTTCGGCCGTGATCGTCAGGTGGCCCATCTTGCGGCCCGGACGCGCGCTCGCCTTGCCATAAAGGTGGAGATGTGAGCCCGGCAGCCCGAGAACGTCTCGCCAGTCAGGCGCGGCCTCGGGTGCGGCATCGTGTACGCCTTTGTGTCCGACATCTTTCTGCCAGAGGTCGCCGAGCAGGTTCAGCATGACCGCCGGCGAGTGCAGCCTGGGCATGGGCAGCGGGGCATTCGTCATGGTGCGAACCTGCAGATCGAACTGCGACAGGTCGCAGGCATCGATGCTGTAGTGGCCGGAGTTGTGCGGACGCGGCGCCATCTCGTTGACGACGAGTCGCCCATCGTCCAGGACGAAGAACTCGACGCACAGCACCCCCACGTACTGCATGGCCGTCGCAATGCGCATCGCTGCGTCGACCGCGGCCGTCGCCAACGCGGCGGGAACGTCGGGCGCCGGCACCTGGGTGACGGCCAGGATGCCGCCACGGTGCAGGTTCTGCTGCGCCGGAAAGTGCACCGTCCTGCCGTCCGCGCCTCGCGCGACGATCACGCTGAATTCGCAGGCCAGCGGCAGCAGCTTTTCCATCACGCACGGCGCGCAGTGGAGCCGGTGCCAGGCCTCGGCCAGGTCCGCTCGGGAGCGCACGCGCACCTGCCCCTTGCCGTCATACCCCAGACGCGCGGTCTTCAGGATGGCGGGCAGCAGCTCGTCCGGCACCGCCGCAAGCTGCGCCTCGGTCTCGATCGCGGCATGCGGTGCGCAAGGCGCGCCGCATGCGACGAAGTGGGCCTTTTCGGAGGCGCGGTCCTGGCAGGTCGCCACCGCCGCCGCCGACGGCGACACCGGGCGCTCCAGCGCGAGCCGACTCAGTGCCTGAGCCGGCACGTTCTCGAATTCGGTCGTGACCGCGTCGCAAAGCTGCGCCAGCCGCGCAAGGCCGGCTCCGTCGAGGTACGCGGCACGAATGTGCTCGTGCGCGACCCGCCCGGCAGGACTCGCCTCGTCGGGGTCGACCACCGCCGTGAAGTAGCCCATCTGCTGCGCGGCGTGCACGAACATGCGGCCGAGCTGGCCGCCACCCATGACCCCGAGGGTCGCACCGGGCGCAATGAACGGCGCGGCGAGCGATGGCTCGCCTGCGCTCGGGTCGTCGAAACTCATCGCAGCTCGGCCGTCATGGCGCGCGCTGCCTCGGTCTGGCGCGCGCGATAGGCCTCCAGGCGGGCGCGAAGCGCCGCGTCGTCGTTGGCCAGCATCGCCACCGCGAACAGCGCGGCGTTGGCCGCGCCTGCCTGACCGATCGCGAACGTGGCGACCGGGATGCCCTTGGGCATCTGCACGATGGAGTGCAGCGAATCCACCCCCTGCAGGTGCCGGCTGGCCACCGGAACGCCCAGGACCGGCACGGTGGTCTTGGCCGCCAGCATGCCCGGCAGGTGCGCGGCGCCGCCGGCGCCGGCGATGATCGCCTTCAGGCCGCGGCCCGCCGCGGACTCGGCATAGGCAAACATGTCGTCGGGCATTCGGTGCGCGGAGACGACACGGGCTTCGAAAGGGACTTCGAACTCGGCGAGAATCTCGGTGGCGGTGCGCAGGGTCTCCCAGTCACTGCTGGAACCCATCAACACACCCACCACGGCTTGGGCGCTGCTCAAGGGGCTCGCTCCGGGGTGCTTCATGAAACCTTGAATTGTAGGCGTGGCGGCCCCACCTCACGCGCAGGCTCCGTCCACGTCACCTCCCCCAGCCATGATCGACATCTCCCTGCAGAATTTCGAAGCCGACCTCATCAACTCCTCGATGCAGCAGCCGGTGCTGCTCGACATCTGGGCGCCATGGTGCGGACCGTGCAAGTCGCTCGGGCCCGTGCTCGAGAAGCTCGAAGTCGCCTATGCCGGACGATTCAAGCTGGCGAAGCTGAATTCCGACGACCAGCCCGAGATCGCCGGACAGCTGTCGCAGGTGTTCGGCGTGCGCAGCATCCCGTTCTGCGTCCTGTTCAAGGGCGGCCAGCCCGTCGACGGGTTCGTGGGCGCATTGCCCGAGGGCGAAGTGCGCAAGTTCCTGGACAAGCACGTGCCCAGCGCCGAAGAAGTGGCGGCCGACGAAGAGGTCCTGCACGCCGAGGAATTGCTGGCCGAAGGCGACACGGCCAGCGCGCTCGAGCGCCTGCAGGAGGCGGTGGCTATCAATCCGAGCAACGACGCGGCGCGCTACGACTACCTGCGCGCGCTGCTGAATGCGGGCCGCCTCGACGACGCACGGCGGGTTTACGAGCCGGTGGCCGCCAAAGTCATTCCCGACGCGCGCCTGAGCGCCTGCGGTCATTGGCTCGATGCGAGCGAGAAGGCACAGCATGCGCGTTCGCCGCAGGCGCTGGCCGAGGCCATCGCAGCCAACAAGCGCGACTTCGAGGCACGCTTCGAGCTCGCGCAGACGCACTTTGCGGCCCAGCGCTTCACCGAAGCGATGGACGAGCTGCTTGAGATCATCATGCGCGACAAGTCCTGGAACGACGAGCGCGCACGCAAGGCCTACGTGGCGATCCTCGAACTGATGAGCAAGCCGGCGCCCGCCAAGGTGGCCGACACCGCCGCCCCCAAGGGCACGCTCGAGGTGGCCGGACGTGTCACCACGGCATCGGCCGACCCGGTGGTCGACCAGTACCGCCGCAAGCTCAGCATGGCCCTGTTCTGATCGGCCCGGGGGACACGGACGGCCTGGCCGTCCGCGGCTCGTCGAGTCAGCCGATCAGGTGCGCAGCTTCCAGGGCGGCGACGATGGCCGCCTGCGCGTGGCGGTGCACACCCCAATCGTCGCGACCGACCGACGCATGATGCGCAGCCGCGGCTTCGTCGCCAAGCAGCCGGTAGAGCGCCGCCAGCCGCGCATGAGCCACGGCCTTGTCATCCGGCTGCATCGCGGCATCGATGCGTTCGGCGGCCTGTGCTGCATCGCGGGCCGCGCCGTGTGCGTCGCCCAGGTGCCATCGGCACCACGCCATGTCGGCCAGATAGCGCGCCGACAGACGCGACATGCCCTGTCGGCACGCATCGTCGAAGTGCCGCTGGTAGAGGTCGAGCGCCTCGGCATGCCGGCCCTGGATCAACGCGATGGTCGCCTGCTGCATCGGCACCAGCGCATCCAGCGAGAGTGCGCCGACCCAGGCGTCGAAATTCGCTGCCGCCTCCGAGACGGCGGCGGCATGCCGCGCGCAGACCTGTGAGTCGCCGCCCAGGACGGCGGATTGCGCAACCCGGTGCACGTGATGGCTGCTGATGTTGAAGTTGAGCGCGCTCAGCGCGGTCTCGTCGCCGTCGGCCGTCGCGTGCTCGCGGGCGCGGATGTACCAGTGCTGCGCACGGTCGGCCCGCTCGGCGAAGTCATAGGCGAGAGCCACGACCATGCAGGCCCTCGCGCGGGCGGCATGGTCCTGCGGCTCGGCAACCCGCAGCGCGAGCGACACATTGCGCACCATGGCGTCGATGTCGTCCGCCATGTAGTCCATGTGGGCGAGCCACGCCGAACTGAGCGCGTGCTCGTGCGCGAGCCCGGATGCGGCGCTGAGCGCCTGCGCGCGCTTCATCTTGTCGCGCGCATCCGCGCTCAGGCTGCCGAAGTGCAGCATCCAGCCCTCCGCCAGGCAAAGCCGGGCGCTGACCGCCGCGACCGGATGCGGATCGAACTGCGTGTGCAGCGACGCGATGACTGCCCGGGCTTCGTCGAAGTGACCGAGACGAGCAAGAAAGCCCGCGCGCTCGGCACGCAGGCAGGCCTGCTCCAGCGGATGCCTCGCCTTGGCCAATGCCGTGTCGAGCCGCGCAAGAAGGCGCGACTTGGGCGACTTCTGCGACCTCATGACGTCAGCCGGGTGAGCGCCTCCCGGTACTTGGCCGCCGTCTTGGCGACCACATCGGGGGGCAGTGCGGGCGCGGGCGCTTTCTTGGCCCACGGCTTGCCCTCGACCGTCGCCTGCTCGAGCCAGTCGCGCACGAACTGCTTGTCGTAGCTCGGCGGGTTGCGCCCCTCGCGCAGGGCGGCTTCGTAGCCCTCGACCGGCCAGAAGCGCGACGAGTCAGGCGTGAGGACCTCGTCCATGAGGGTCAGCGTGCCGTGCTCGTCGAGGCCGAACTCGAACTTGGTGTCCGCGATGATGATGCCCTGCTTGAGCGCGAAGTCGGCCGCTGCCGCATACAGGCGCAGCGACGCGTCGCGTACCTGCGCCGCCAGTTCGGGCCCGATCATTTCGGCCATGCGCGCAAAGCTGATGTTCTCGTCGTGCGAGCCCGCTTCGGCCTTGGTGGCCGGCGTGAAGATCGGTTCGGGCAGGCGGCTCGCATTGACGAGCCCCGACGGCAGCGCCACGCCGCACACCGAGCCGCTCGCCTGGTATTCGGTCCAGCCGCTGCCGGCCAGATAGCCGCGCACGACGGCCTCGACGGGCAGCCCCTTCAGGCGCTTGACGAGCATGGCGCGGCCACGCACCTGCTCGCGCTCGGCGGCGCTCACGACACTTTCAGGATCTTCGCCGGTGAGGTGGTTGGGCACGATGCCCTGCAAGCGACCGAACCAGAACAGCGCCATCCGTGTGAGCAGTTCGCCCTTGCCCGGGATCGGCTCGCCGAGGATGACGTCGAAGGCGCTGAGCCGATCGCTCGCCACCATGAGGAGCCGGTCATCGCCGACGGCATAGTTGTCTCGAACCTTTCCGCGCGCCAGCAGGGGCAAGGACGTGATCGACGATTGAAGCAGGGCGTTGGGCATGGTGTGGGCAAGGCGCCGATGGCGGCTCCGGTGGAAACGTGTGCGAAAAGCGAGCAAACATTGTAGTGACCCCTTTTCGGGGGATCCCCCTGCATTCGGGTGTGACGCACCCGCGCATCGGTGACAAAACCAAACAGCGCGACGACTCGGCGGTTCGAAAACGACACAGGCGCCCGAAGGCGCCTGCGCGTGCACCGACCTGCCGCGATCGTCAGGCGGTGACTTGCTGCTCGAGTTCGCCCTTCGCGTAGCGCGACGCGTAGACAGCGAGCGACTCGGCCTTGATCTTGGCCGCCTGCCCCTGGCAGCCGAATTCGACATAGCGCTGCCGGCAGATCTGCTTGGCCGCCTCGCGCGCCGGCTTCAGATAGTCGCGCGGGTCGAACTTCTCGGGATGCTCGGCAAGATAGCGGCGGATCGCGCCGGTCATCGCCAGGCGGATGTCGGTGTCGATGTTGATCTTGCGCACGCCATGCTTGATGGCTTCCTGGATCTCTGACACGGGCACGCCGTAGGTTTCCTTCATCGCGCCGCCGAACTGGCGGATCTCCTCGAGCAGGTCCTGCGGAACACTGCTGGAGCCGTGCATCACCAGGTGCGTGTTCGGGATGCGCTTGTGGATCTGCTTGATGCGGTCGATGGCCAGGATATCGCCGGTGGGCTTGCGGCTGAACTTGTAGGCGCCGTGGCTGGTGCCGATCGCGATGGCGAGCGCGTCGAGCTGGGTGCGCTTGACGAAGTCGGCGGCCTGCTCAGGGTCGGTCAGGAGCTGGTCGCGGGTCATCGTCGCGTCGGTGCCGTGCCCGTCCTCCTTGTCGCCGCGCATGGTCTCGAGCGAGCCCAGGCAGCCGAGCTCGCCCTCGACGGTGACGCCCTGCCGGTGCGCCATTTCCACGACTTTCCGGGTCACGTCGACGTTGTAGTCGTAGCTGGCGATGGACTTGCCGTCTGCCTGCAGCGAGCCGTCCATCATCACCGAGCTGAAGCCCAGGTTGATGGCGCCCTGGCAGACATCGGGACTCTGCCCGTGGTCCTGGTGCATGACCAGCGGAATGTTGGGCCAGGTTTCGATGGCCGCCTGGATCAGGTGCTTGATGAAGGCCTCGCCGGCGTATTTGCGCGCGCCGGCGCTGGCCTGCAGGATGACCGGCGCGCCGACTTCGTCGGCTGCGGACATCACCGCCTGAACCTGCTCGAGGTTGTTGACGTTGAACGCTGGAATCCCGTAACCGTTGGTTGCGGCATGGTCCAGCAGTTGGCGCATGGAAACGAGTGGCATGGTGCAAGTCCCAGGAGTGAATGAAGCTTCAGGTCGCGAGTCGCTGCGTCATCGCGCCGTGACCGCTGCAGTTTAGCGAGCGGCCAGGCGGCGACTGGCGTCGACCGCGTCCTTCGAGCGGAGGTTTTGCACCGCGCGCTGCGTTGCGTCAAGTGCTGCGCCCCCACGCACGGGTGGGACATCCCGCGGCTGCCGAGGGCGGCCGGTTCATGCATTGGCACGCCGGCGGCGGCGCATCGACTGCGCGCGGACCGCACGAGCGCGCATCTTGCGCTCGAAGCAGTGCCGGAAAGTGCGCCGGGAACCCGCCTTTTTTTCGTCCGCAAGGCCGAACTCGGGTCGCCGACACTGAGGCCCCTGGCGGAAGGGACATTCAATGGCACGACTCGACCTCACAGCCCTGAGCCTGTGGATCACCGCCGCAGCGGTGGCCCACCCGCACGACCTGGCGGACCATGTCGCCGGGCGGACGGGCGTCACGCGACGCACGGCCGCCAAGGCGTTGCGGCGCCTCGTCGACGCCCAGTGGCTGGTGCGCGAGGGCACTGTGCGCCGGCCGACGTGGCGTCCTGGGCTGCTGCGTCAGGTCAGCCGGCGCTACCCGCTGGCCGGGCTGCAGGAGGACCTGCCGTGGTCGCGTGATTTCGCACCCCACTTCGCCCTGCACGCGCCGGTCCGGCGCATGGCCCAGCATGTCTTCTGCGAGTTGCTGAACAACGCGATCGACCACAGCGAAGGCACCAGCGTGGCTGTCTCGATGCGTCAGACGCCCGGCCAGTTGCAGGTGCTGGTGTCCGACGACGGCCGCGGCTTGTTCGACAAGATCCGCGACCGCTTCGATCTGGCCGATCCGAGCTTGGCGATGCTCGAGCTGAGCAAGGGCAGGCTGACCAGCGAGCCCGAGCGCCACACGGGCCGCGGTCTGTTCTTCAGTTCACGGATGGCCGATGTGTTCGACCTGCATGCCAACGAGCATGCATTCCAGCGACGCGACTGGACCGGCGACAGCTGGCTGCCCGCGCGCGGGCTGAAGCATCGCGGCACATCGGTGTACGCGGCCATCGCGCTGGACACCGCCCGCACGCTGGAGTCGGTGCTCGAGGCGTACCGCGTCGACGGTCCTGGCTTCGCGTTCGAACGCACCGTCGTCCCGCTGCGCCTGCTCGAACAGGCGCACGGCGGACTCGAGTCGCGCGCTGTGGCACGCCGCGTGGCCGCGAGGCTGGACCAGTTCCGCCGCGCCGACGTGGACTTCAGCGGCGTGGCGCACGTGGGCCACGGATTCGCCGACGAGCTTTTTCGCGTGTTCGCCAACCGCGAGCGGGCGCTCGAACTGGTCCCGGTGAACATGTCGGGCACGGTGGCGTCGATGGTCGAGGGCGTTCGCCTCGGCCGTTGAAGCCGCTGCACAACCGAAGCGGTTGAAAGGTCCGATGGGTCCGGCAGGTCCGGCAGGTCCGGCAGGTACGACCGGACCGAGCGGTCCGAGTGGTGCGACCGCCCCGACAGCCGGCCGAGTCATCCCACGCGCTCGGTCCGATAGCCCTGCGCCCGGCTGCGCGCGAGGATCTCCTCGATGTGCGCGGTCCCGCGCGTGTGGACGACCACCTCGATCTGGGCACGCTCCACCGACAGCGAGCTGAACGCGCGCTGGTGCTGCACCTCGTCGATGTTGGCGCCGAGTTGGCCCAGCAGCGCCGCCACGTCGGCCAGCGCGCCCGGGACGTCGCGAACATCGAACCGAAGCCGCGCCAGCCGGCCCGACTTCACCATCCCGCGCTGGATGATCTCTGCGAGGACCAGCGGTTCGATGTTGCCGCCCGACAAGATGAGCCCCACCTTGCGACCGGCGAAGCGCTCGCGGTGCTTGAGCAGCGCGGCCAGGCCCACCGCACCCGCGCCCTCGACCACGGTCTTCTCGATCTCCAGCAGCATGACAATCGCCTGCTCGATGTCGTCTTCGCCCACCAGCAGCACGTCAGCCACGCGCTCGCGCATGATCGGCAGCGTCAGCGATCCGGGAACCCGCACGGCGATGCCGTCGGCAATCGTCGCCTGAGCGCAGTCACCGCCGCATTGCCGGAATGCCTGCCAGACGGCCGGGAAGCGTTCGGTCTGGACGCCGATCACCTCGATGCCCGGCTTGATGTCGCGGGCCGCGGTGGCCACGCCGCTGATCAGCCCGCCTCCGCCGATCGGCACGACGAGAGTGTCGATGTCCGGCTGCGCGGCGAGCATTTCCAGCGCGATCGTCCCCTGCCCCGCCGCCACCGCCAGGTCGTCATACGGATGCACGACGGTGAGATGGCGCTGTTGCGCCAGAAGCAGGCCATGCGCACGCGCGTCGTCGAAGGTATCGCCGTGGAGCACGACGGTCGCGCCGAATCGTCGGGTGTTCTCCACCTTCACGCTCGGCGCGAAGCGCGGCATCACGATGGTGGCTGGTATGCCCAGGCGCTGTGCATGGTAGGCGACACCCTGCGCATGATTGCCCGCCGAGACGGCGAGCACGCCGCTGGCCGCCTCGGCCGGTGTGAGTTGCGCCAGCTTGTTCAGGGCACCGCGTTCCTTGAACGACGCGGTGAACTGGAGGTTCTCGAATTTCAGGAAGACATCGCAGCCGGTAATCACCGACAGGGTGCGTGACGGCACGCAAGGGGTGTCGAGCACCTGGCCTTGCAGCCGGCGAGCGGCGGCGCGAATGTCCTCGGCGGTCAGCGTCATGGCGCATGATTGTCCACCGGCGGGCCGCATCGCTCATCGCCATCGTTTCCGGCAAGGCCGGCGCCTTGTCCATCAGGCCACCCGGAAGCGGCAGCGCCTCGTCGTTCAGGGCACCCGGCAGACCTTCAGCATGTTCGTGCCGCCGGGATAGCCCATGGGTTCGCCGCAGGTGATGGCGTAGGTGTCACCGGGCTTGAGCACGCCAAGCTCGACCAGCAACGCCTCCGCACGCGCCAGTGCTTCGTCCCGATCGGAATAATTGGGCATCAGGATCGGCGTCACGTTGCGGTACAGGGCCATCTTGCGCTGGCTCACGACCTGCGCCGTCAAGGCGTAGATCGGCACCTTGATGTTGTGGCGGCTCATCCACAGAGCCGTCGAGCCGGACTCGGTCAACGCGAGGATGGCCTTGCACCCCAGGTGATGGGCCGTGAACAGCGCGCCCATCGCGATCGACTGATCGATGCGGCCGAAACGCTTGTTGGCGAAATCGGTATCGATGCTCGCATCCTCGGCGCGTTCGGCCTCCAGGGAGATGGCCGCCATCTGCTCGATCGTCTCGACCGGATACCGGCCGGCCGCGGTTTCCGCGCTGAGCATCACCGCATCGGTGCCGTCTAGCACGGCGTTGGCCACGTCGCTGACCTCGGCGCGCGTGGGCACCGGATTGACGATCATCGACTCCATCATCTGCGTGGCGGTGATGACGACCTTGTCCATCTCGCGCGCCATCTTGATCATGCGCTTTTGCAGGGCCGGAACCGCCGCGTTGCCGACTTCCACGGCCAGGTCGCCACGCGCGACCATGATCCCGTCGCTGGCTCGCAGGATCGATTCGAGCACGGGGATGGCCTCGCTGCGCTCGATCTTGGCGATCATCCCCGGCTTGTGCCGGTAAGGCTCGCCGGCGACGTTGGCCAGTTGCCGTGCCATTTCCATGTCGGTGGAGTTCTTCGGGAAGCTCACCGCCAGGTATTCGCACTGGAAGCTCATCGCGGTCTTGATGTCTTCCATGTCCTTGGCGGTCAGGGCCGGTGCCGTGAGGCCGCCGCCCGCCTTGTTGATGCCCTTGTTGTTGGACAAGTCGCCGCCCACGACCACGGTGGTGTGCACCTCGTCGCCACGCACGGCATCCACGGTCAGCTTGAGCAGCCCGTCGTTGAGCAGCAGGGTGTCGCCCGGCTTGACGTCGCGAGGCAGCTCCTTGTAGTCGAGGCCGACGCGCTCGTTCGTGCCCAGTTGCGTCCAGGCGGCATCGAGGACGAACTTCTGGCCCGGCGTCAGCACGGTCTTGTTGCCTTCGAACTTCCCCACGCGGATCTTCGGACCCTGGAGGTCGGCCATGATGGCGACCTCCTTGCCGGCCTTGCGGGCCACGTCGCGCACGAGGGCGGCGCGGTCGATGTGGTCCTGGGCCATGCCGTGAGAGAAATTCAGCCGCATCACATCGACCCCGGCGACCAGCATCTGGGCCAGCACCTCGGGCGAGCTCGAGGCGGGGCCGAGGGTGGCGACGATCTTGGTGGCTCGGGCCATGGGGTCTCCTGAGGTGGGGCTGCGATTATCGTGGCCGCCAGCGCTGTGGCGGTTTCGGCGCGGTTACCGCTGCGGCGGCCGTCAACCCTGGGCGCGTTTTTGAAGGATCTCGAACGCGGGCAGCGTCTTGCCTTCGAGCACTTCAAGGAAGGCGCCGCCGCCGGTCGAGATGTAGCCGATGTCCTTCTCGATGCCGTACTTGGCAATCGCGGCGAGCGTGTCGCCGCCGCCGGCAATGCTGAAGGCGGGCGACGCCGCGATGGCTCGCGCCACCGTCTCCGTGCCGTGCGAGAAGGCTTCGAACTCGAACACGCCCACCGGACCGTTCCAGACGATGGTCCCGGCGGCCTTGAGCTGTGCGGCCAGGGCTTCGGCCGTACGCGGGCCGATGTCGAGGATGAGGTCGTCGGGCGCCACGTCGGCGGCCGCCTTGACGGTGGCACTCGCATCGGCAGCGAAGGTCTTGGCGGTGACGACATCCACCGGGATCGGGACCTCGGCCCCGCGCGCCTTCATGGCATCGATCACGGCACGCGCGTCGGCCACGAGATCGGCTTCGGCGAGCGACTTGCCGATGCCCAGTCCAGTGGCCAGCATGAACGTGTTGGCGATACCGCCCCCGACGATGAGCTGATCGACGTTCCTTGCCAGGGATTGCAGGATCGTCAGCTTGGTGCTGACCTTGCTGCCTGCGACGATCGCCACCAGCGGCCGCTTCGGGTGAGCCAGCGCCTTGGTGATCGCGTCGATCTCGGCCGCAAGGAGCGGGCCGGCGCAGGCGATCTTCGCGAACTGCGCGATGCCGTAGGTGGATGCTTCGGCTCGATGGGCCGTGCCGAAAGCGTCGTGGACGAAGATGTCGCAAAGCGCGGCCATCTTCTTCGCGAGTTCCTCGCTGTTCTTCTTCTCGCCCTTGTTGACCCGGCAGTTCTCCAGCAGCACGACCTGCCCCGGCGAGACCGACACGCCGTCGACCCAGTCCCGCACCAGCGGGACCTCGCGGCCGAGCAACTCGCCCAGTCGCCGCGCCACGGGCGCGAGCGAGTCTTCCGGCTTGAACTGGCCCTCGGTCGGACGGCCCAGGTGCGAAGTGACCATGACCGCGGCGTTGGCCTTGAGGGCCATCTCGATGCAGGGCACGGAGGCGCGGATGCGGGTGTCTTCGGTGATGTGCCCGGCGGGATCGAGCGGCACGTTGAGGTCGGCGCGGATGAACACGCGCTTTCCGGTCGCCTTGCCCTGGGCGACCAGGTCTTCGAAGCGGATTACGTTCATGGGAATTGACGGGTGGTTGGGATCGACCCGTCGATTCTAGGGACCGCACGCGCGTCGCCCAGCGGAGCCGGCGCTGCCTTCAGGGGCGTCGGATCACCATCCCAGCAACAGCTTGAGCGGCACGAGCACCGCCATGCCGGACAGGATCGTCCCGAGGATGTCGCCGCGCCAGAAGAAATACATCGTCGCGCCGAGGACGGCAAACAGCCTGGCGTCCTTCCAGGTCTCGATCAGGTGGCCGTGCGTCATCACGATCTCGGGAACGAGCACGGCAGCCAGTGCAGCCAGGGGCGCATAGCGCAAACCACGCTGCACCCAGGCGGGAAGAACCAGCTCGCGCTCGGAGATGAGGAAGAAAGATCTCGTGACGAGCGTGATCACCGCCAGCCCGACGATGGTGACGACCGTTTCCCACGTGGTCATGCCTGCCCCTTGTCCGACGAGTACATCGGACGATCCGCCGAGGGGAGGCGGGCCGGCTTGGGAGCGGTCCGGCGCTCGCCCCGCAACAAGCAGGTCGACACAAGGTGTCTCATGCGGTCCCGTCCTGTTTCATGCGCGCGCGCCTTCGGCGCCCGGCATGCCGCGTCGCCGCCGCGATGCGCCGCGTCCGAGGAAGGCCTTCAGGCGCCGGCCGGCATCGTCGCCGCCGTCGATCATCAGGCCCACGCACACTGCCGCGGCAATGGCGACGACGATGTTCAGGCGCATCGGAAGCGCGAAGGCGGCCACTGCGGCGGCCCCGGCCACGACACCGGCAATGGCGGTGGCGCGGTCGGACAGAAGCGAATAGGACAGGCCGAGCAGTGCCAGCACGCCCGCGAACCCCAGGCCCCATTGCGTCGGAATGACGTTGGCCAGCAAGATCCCCGCCATCGAGGGCAGTTGCCAGGCGAACCAGTTCAAGGCGGCGCCGCCCAGGAAATACTCGATCTGGCCCTCGTCCTCGCGAGGCTCGTGAAAGCGCCGCATGAACAGGACGTAGTTCAGGTCTCCGGTGAAGTAACCCATGGCCAGTCGCTCACGAAGCGCAAAACGCCGGAAGAACGGCCGCCACTGTGCGCTGAAGATCGCGAATCGCACATTCACGCAGACCGCGGTGGCCCACACCACCCACATCGGGGCTCCCACCGCAATCAGCGGGACAACGGCCAGTTGCGCGCTCCCGGCGAACACCGCCAGGCTCATGAACAATGCCAGCGCCACTGACATGCCGCTCTTGACCATCGCCACCCCGGTGACCAGGCCCCAGGCCGCGATGCCGAGACTGACGCCGGACATCTCGCGCACGCCGGCTTTGAATTGGGGATGGCGCCAGGCGGCGCGAAGCGAATGCATCGCGGAATTGTCGCCGCTCAGGGAAGACCCTGCTTGCGCGGGCGCATGCGGCCCAGTGCTGCGCTCAGGATGCGTGGGCCGGCTTGGCCTCTTTGCCTTCCTTGGCGGCCTTGCCGTCCGGCACGGCATTGCGTGCGCGTGGCTCGGCATCGTCGTCCGGCTTGACCGGATCGCCGGTGCCGTGAGCCACCAGCATGGGCTCGACGGAGTCGATCTTGTTCTCGCGCATGTAGTCGTTCATGTCGCGCCAACCGGCAAAGATCGCGGCCTTGTCCACGCGCCGGTTGAGCACGAAGCAATCCTCGATGGCACGCCCAGCATGGCGGCAGGCGGCGCCCACGGCGCGCCCATCGGCCTCCCTGGCCGCCGCGATCTTCTCGGCCGAATCGAGGCCGAGCATGTCGCAGCCGGCAAGCAAGACTGGGGCAAGGAGTGCGACGACGATGGCGGGGCGGAGCATGGCAGGGCGGCTGGGACGAGGTGTCTGCGGGGGATATCGGCGCCGCAACCGCCGACTTGAGCCCGCGCCGCCGTTCAGGCCGCCATGGCCAGCAGACGCGCGACCCGCTCCTCGGTCGACGGGTGGGTCGAGAACAGCCCGCGCAAGCCGCCCGGGGAAAGCGGGTTCATGATCATCATCTGCGCCGTTTCCGGATGACGCTCGGCCGCCTCGAGCGGAATGCCCTGCGCATAGCGCTGGATCTTCTGCAATGCAGACGCCAGCGCCTGCGGGTCGCCCGAAATCTGCGCGCCGCCTCGATCGGCCTCGAACTCGCGCGCCCGGCTGATGGCCATCTGGATCAGGCTCGCGGCCAGCGGCGCGAGCAGCATCACCAGCAGGCCGACGAACGGATTGGTCGGCCTGCCTTCGCTGTCGCGGCCGCCGAAGAACATGGCGAAGTTCGCGAGCATCGAGATCGCGCCGGCCATCGTCGCGCTGATGGTGCTGATGAGAATGTCGCGATGGCGCACGTGCGCCAGCTCATGGCTCATGACGCCACGCAATTCGCGCTCGCTGAGCACCCGCAGGATGCCCGTGGTTGCCGCGACGGCGGCATGCTGAGGGTTGCGCCCGGTCGCAAAGGCATTGGGCGCGTCTTCCTGGATCAGGTAGACGCGCGGCATCGGCAGCCCCGCACGCTCGGCCAGTTCACGCACCATCCGGTAGAACTGCGGCGCGCTGCTCTCGTCCACCTCCTGCGCGTGGTACATGCGCAGGACGAGCTTGTCGGAGAACCAGTAGCTGAAGAAGTTCATGGCCACGGCGACCGCCAGCGCCAGGATCATTCCGGAGCGGCCGCCCAGCAGCGCTCCGATGGCCATGAACAAGGCGGTGATGGCCGCCATCAACACGGCTGTCTTCAACAAATTGAACATGGATTCCCGGCTCCGGTTGGAGGGATATGAGGCTCAGATGCGGTCGGGGTCGGCGAGTTCAAGCCGAAGGCGCACCGAAGCTGCGGCCCTGCAGGTCGGGGTGGGCCTGCAAGAACGCCTGCGCCGGAAGGCGGCGGCCTCCGGCGCGCTGCAGTTCCTCCAGCCGAAGTGCGCCCGCCCCGCACGCCACCACCAGGCCGCCGCTGTCGGCGGCCAGTACAGTGCCCGGCTTGCCACCCGATTGCACGATGCTCGCGCGCCACACCTTCAGCGGCTCGCCGTCGAGCGCGGTCGTCGCCCCTGGAAACGGGTCGAACGCGCGAATGCGCCGCTCGATGACGACGGCAGGCTGGGACCAGTCGATGGCGGCTTCCGACTTGTCGATCTTGTGCGCATAACTGATGCCTTCGGCAGGCTGCGGCGTCGCTGGCAGATCACCGGCGGTCAGTCGACCGAGCGCCTCGACGATGAGGCGGGCGCCGAGCTCGGCCAGGCGGTCGTGCAGCCGTCCGGTCGTGTCGTCGTCGAGGATGTCGATGCCCGCGCAAAGAAGCATGTCGCCGGTGTCGAGGCCGGCGTCCATCTGCATGATCGTCACGCCGGTGCGGCGATCGCCCGCCTCGATGGCGCGGTGGATCGGCGCCGCACCTCGCCATCGCGGCAGGAGCGAGGCATGAATGTTGATGCAGCCATGCGCGGGCACCGAAAGGACCCACGCCGGGAGGATCAGGCCATAGGCTGCCACCACCAGCACGTCGGGCCGCGCATCGCCAAGGGCCGCGCGCGCGGCGTGGGCGTCCTCGGGGTACTTGCTGTCCAGCCGCAGGCTGCGCGGTTGGGCCAGTGCCAGGCCGTGCGCCTGCGCAAAGGCCTTGACCGGCGAAGCCTGCAGCTTCATGCCGCGGCCGGCCGGCCGATCGGGCTGGGTGAGCACCAGCGGGATGTCGAAACCGCTCTCATGCAGCCTCGCCAGCGCTGCTCGGGCGAACTCGGGGGTGCCTGCAAAGGCCACGCGCATGGCAGTCTTCAGGCAGCGCGCTGATCGTCGCGCGTCTTCTTGAGCATCTTGGTCTTGATGCGGTCGCGCTTGAGGGCGCTCAGGTACTCGACGAACACCTTGCCGATCAGATGATCCATCTCGTGCTGCACACACACCGACAGCAGGTCTTCGGCCTCGAACTCCTGAGTGCGGCCATCGCGGTCGAGGGCGCGCACCGTCACACGCGCATGGCGGCGTACCTTGTCGTAGATCTGCGGCACCGACAGGCAGCCCTCGTCGTGGAACATCATCTCTTCGCTGCGCGCGATCAGCTCGGGGTTGATCAGCACGCGCGGGTCGTCTCTGGCCTCGGAGGTGTCGATGACGATCACGCGCTCGTGCACGTCGACCTGCGTGGCCGCCAGCCCGACGCCGTCGGCGGCATACATGGTCTCGAGCATGTCGTCGACGAGGCGCCGGATGCGGGCGTCGACCTCCGTCACCGGCGAGGCAATGGTGTGCAGCCGCGGATCGGGATAGCGAAGGATATTGAGTTTGGCCATTGGTAAGAGAAAGTGTCTGTTCCCGTGGCGGGGTTCAAACAAGTGGATACCAGGCATTCGGGACAAGCGTGACGAGTCTCACGAGCTCCTTGCAGCTGGGTCACTTTCGTTGCGATTTCAAGGGTTTACGGGCAGAATCTACGAAACTGAATGAGGAATTTTCGCCGAAGTGGAGCTCGATTTGGCGGCACCCGGCGAACAACCTCAACGCAACACCGCGCAGGCGTCCGACCCTGCCGCGCCCGGAGATTCCCACAGATGACGCGTCGAAACCGCAGCGCCAAACCACCCGTCCTGACGCTGGCCGTCGCGGCCCTGGGCGTGGCATTGGGTGCCTCGTTCCTTGGCACGGCGCGTGCCGCCGCCGGGGACCTCCCCATCACCCCCGAATGGCGGAACACGGCGCGCAAGGTCGCGGAAGCGGGCGTCCCGTTGTCCGAGCTCGCGCCCAATGCGCCGGATTCATACACGGTCAAGCGTGGCGATACCTTGTGGGCCATCTCGGGCCTGTTCCTGCGCAGCCCCTGGCGCTGGCCCGAGCTGTGGGGGATGAATCTCGACGAGATCCGCAATCCCCACCTGATCTATCCCGGGCAGGTGCTGTATCTCGAGAAGTCCAACGGCCGCGCACGACTGCGCATGGGGCAGGCAGGCAGTGAAGGCAACACCGTCAAGCTGTCGCCGCATGTGCGCTCGGAGCCGCTGGACGGCTCGGCGATTCCGTCGATCCCGTTCAATCTCATCGAGCCCTTCCTGAACGAAGCGGTCATCTTCGAAACCGACGAACTCGCCAGCGCGCCCCGTATCGTGGCGACCCAGGAAGGGCGCGTGCTGCTGTCACGCGGCGACACCGCCTACGTCCGTGGCGAACTGGGCAGCAACACCGCCTTCCGCGTGTTCCGCGAACCCAAGGCGCTGAAGGATCCGGGCACAGGCGAGGTCCTCGGCTACGAAGCGGTGTACGTCGGCGCGACGGAAGCCGTTCGCGCCGGAGAGACGCGCACCGGCATGGACGGCAAGCCCGAGATCATTCCGGCCACGTTCAAGGTCACGAGCATCCGCCAGGAAGCCGGCATCGGCGACCGTCTGGCACCGGTGCCGCCGCGCGAGTTCGCGAACTATGCGCCGCACGCGCCCTCGTCGCCGATTGCCGGCCAGATCGTGTCGCTCTACGGCGATGCGCTCACGGCGGGCCAGAACCAGATCGTCGCCCTCAATCGAGGCGCGCGCGACGGGATCGAGCGCGGCCATGTGCTGGCGCTGTGGCGCGACGGCGAGCATGTCATCGACAAGACCGACCCGTCGCACCCGACGATCAAGCTGCCGGACGAGCGGCACGGGCTGCTGTTCGTCTTCCGGGTATTCAACCGGATGTCCTACGCGCTGATCCTTTCGGTCAAGGAACCCGTCAAGCCCGGCGACCGGTTCACGCAGCCCTGATCCCGAGGGCTCCGCATTGATCGAACCTGGCGAGCTCGCCGCATGGTTGCGGCTGCTCGGTACGCCTCATGTGGGCCGCGATTCGGCCCGGAAACTGCTGGCTGCGTTCGGCTCGCCGCAGGCCGTCTTCGACGCCCCGTCGCGCGCCTGGCGTGAAGTGGTCGGTCCGGCTCAGTCGGCCTCGCTCGCCGAGTTGCCAGACGACTTCGACGCGCATTTGCGCTTGACCGCAGACTGGCTGTCAGCTGACGCCGAGGCGCCGCGGCATGTCGCTGTTCTGGGCGACCCGCTCTACCCTCGGGCGTTGCTCGAGACCGCCGATCCGCCCTTGTTGCTGTACGCCCAGGGCCGCGCCGAGTTGCTTCAGGCCGACAGCATCGCCGTCGTGGGCAGCCGCAACCCGACACCCCAGGGCCTGGACAATGCACGAGCCTTCGCCGCCAACCTGAGCGAGGCCGGCTGGACCATCGTGTCGGGCCTGGCGCTGGGCATCGACGGCGCCGCGCATGCGGGGGCACTGGAAGGCGCTGGAGCCACCGTCGCCGTGGTCGGCACGGGCCTCGACCGGGTGTATCCCAAGCGGCACCTCGCACTCGCTCACCGGATTGCGCGAGACGGCCTGATGGTCAGCGAATTTGCCCTCGGAACGCCTCCGCTGGCGGCGAACTTTCCGTTGCGCAACCGGGTAATCGCAGGTCTGGCGCGAGGCACGCTCGTCGTTGAAGCGGCAATGCAATCGGGCTCGCTGATCACCGCGCGCATGGCCGCGGAAGCCGGCCGAGAGGTCTTCGCGATTCCGGGGTCCATTCATTCGCCGCAGTCGCGCGGATGCCACTGGCTCATCAAGCAGGGTGCGAAACTGGTGGACAGCGCGCAGGACATCCTCGACGAACTTCAGCCTGGCGGCGCGCCAGGGCGTGCGCCGCAGGCCCCGCCAGACCGTCCGCCCAACCCCTTGCTCGATGCACTGGGGTACGAGCCCACCTCGATCGATGCGCTGGTCGCTCGCACCGGCTGGTCGGCCGCCGAGCTCAATACCCGACTGCTTGACCTGGAACTGCAAGGCCAGGTCGCACGCCTTCCGGGCCAGCTTTTCCAGCGTATCGGCGCCGGTTGACGCGGCATGCACGTCCGGTCACCGCGGCATCGGTTTTTGGCGTTCCCCGCCGTCTGCTCTGGGGTATAGTGGATCGATGTTCGACGTACTCGTTTACCTGTACGAAAACTACTGGCGGCCCGACGCCTGCCCCGATCACGCGCAGTTGACGCGCAAGCTGTCGGCCGTGGGTTTCGAGTCCGAAGAGATTCAGGAAGCACTCACTTGGCTCGATGGACTGGCCGGCACGGCGGAGTCGTATGTGGGCCAGCAGGGCGATGCCAGCCTCAGGCTGTACTCAGCCGCAGAGCAGGACCACCTTGGTGAAGCGTCCATCGGATTCATCAGTTTCCTGGAATCCGCGGGCGTGCTGCCGCCGCGCATGCGCGAAATGGTCATTGACCGGGCCAACGCCATCAACGGCGGCCCGCTGGACCTGGAAGACCTGAAGATCATCGTCCTGATGGTCTTCTGGAGCCTCGGCGAAGAACCGGACGCGCTCATCCTCGACGAGCTGTTTGTCGATGAAGCCGATCGGTTGATCCACTGAGGATCCACTGAAACTTGGCGCGGCGGCCCGCTTGTTCCGCCACGCTTCGCGCAGAGGCCGACAGACACCAACACGGCGGGATGAAGCCCCCGATCGGCGAGGCATTCCGCCTCCGGTCTACTGCAGCAGCAACTACTGCAGCAACCGCTGCGGATCGGCGTCGAGCTTGGCCAGCGCGTTGCGCGTGGCGCGAACGGTCAAGGCCTCGTCCTGTGCCGGCACGAGCAGACCCGCCTGCAGGAACGCGGCCAGCCGGTTCTGCTGGAACAGAATGCCGCGGCCCTGTGGCGACACGAACAGGCTCAGTTGCCGGCGCAGGCCTTGCCAAGCCAGTTGAACGACCTCGTTGCGCCCCCTGAAGTCGAGCATGAACCAGCCCCCGACCTGAAGGTCGCGCGCCCACGACAGCATCGCGGGCGTGGGCATGGACCCGCCCTCGCCCACGACCTCGAGTTCGGAGCTCTCGTGGCCCGACAGATCCAGCACCAGCGATTCGTCGATCTCGACATCCTCCGCGTCGGGGAGCAGTTCCTCGAGCGTCTCCAGCCGCGCCATGAGGTCCTCGAGGCGGTCATGAGGAATCGCGGCCGCCTTCGCCGTGAACGCCGCGGCCAACGAATTGTTCAGTTTCTGGATGTGTTCATCCTGCTTGGGCGCTTGCACGCCAGCGTTGTGCATGCCTTCGCGCAGCGTCTTGAGCAGCGGCGGCAGCCGGCGGATCACTTCGGCGCGTTCCTCGCGCGAGACCTTGGCGCTGGCCGACCAGATCAGGTCCGCCGCGGCGCGCTTCATCGTCTTGATCGCGTCGCTGTTCAGCCCGTGCTTGACGGCCGTCATCGCCAGGACGTCGGCCCACACATGGAACAGGAAGTCGCGAACGCCCTCCTGAACCGGCACTTCATTGAGCATCTTGCGAAGCTCGATGGTGTACTGGATGGCAAGCGTCTCTCGCTGCTCGACCTGCTGCGCCAGCGACACGCCCTTGCGCGACGCCTCGTTCTCGTTCTTGAAGTAGTGCTCCAGGAATTTCTCGAATTCGGTGAGCACGGTCTGGAAGACGCGCCGCCCAGTGTCCGGATAGGCCTCGACCACCTGCACGACGCGCTTGATCTCTTTTTCGACCAGATCCCCGGCCTGCCGCATCGTCGACTCGAAGCCCATGACGCAGGCGCCCATCCGGTCGATCAGGCGGCGTGCAGGGTGGTCGGTGGTCGCAAAGAAGTCGGGCTCGCTGATCGCCACGCGCAGCACCGGCATCTGCAGCCGCGCGAACCACACCCGCACCGCCGCCGGGATGCGTTCCTCGGTCAGGATGCTCTGGAACAGGAGCGCGACGATCTCGATCGTCGCTCGCTCGACAGGCGTGGCCGCAGCCTGCTTCAGTTGCTGCTTGCGTTGCTGCAGTTCCTCGAGCAGCATCGGCGTGCTGACGTGCACACCGACGATGCGGCCGTCGTCCGGCGGTGCGGTGAGGCGCCTGGCAATGCCTTCCTGCGCTTCGTTGATCGCCGCGCGCAGCGATTGAGAGGTCGGCCGGGCCGCATGCGTGTTCGCAAAATCGGGCAGCTGCCGTCCGACCAGCCGGTTGAGCCGGCCAAGCACCGCCTCGGCATGGTCTGCGCCACGCTGCAACGCGCCCACCCTGGTGAGCAGGCGCGTTTCATCGTGCACTTCATGCCGGTGCGGCTCGGTAGCCGCTGCCGTGCCTGAGGCCGCGAACCCGCTGCCCGCGCCGGCGCCGGTGCTCGGTCCACTCGTCCAGGCGCTGTTGCGTGCGCGCCGGATGAACGGGCGCAGGTCGATCTCGGGCAGGACGTTCTGCTGGATCAGCCAGCGGTTGACCTCGTGATAGGCCTCTTCGGAGAAATGCGAGAACTCGTCGTGCAGAACCGTCTGCAGCACGCGCCAGGTTTCCTGCCCGAGGCCACCCATGCGCCAGGCGTCGGCCACGATGCGCGCCAGCACGTGAGGCCTCAACACGTCGTTGGCGTCGAGTTCGTCGCGCCCCTCGAGCATGGTCACGCGCGAGCGCATGTCGGTGAATTCCCACGACGCGCGGTCCATCATCGCCAGCGCGAGGCGTGAACTGAGGATCTCGCTCTCGATGGTCGCGTTGTCGACCAGGCTCAAGCCGGCCGGAAAACCCTGCGCCGAGTTTCGGGTGCCCGGGGCAGGCAGATCGCCAGGTCGCACGGCCGACAGGTTGCCGCCCTGCAGGGCCGTGCGAAGAGCGGCCATGGTGCCCTGCAGCCACGCGCCTTGCAGCCTTGCGAACTCTTCGACGGCATCGCGCCGGCGCATCGTCGTGGCCGGATCGACGACCTGCCCCAGCAGCACCCGGGCACCATGGTCGATGGTCTGCACAACGCTGGGCAAGCCGTTGAGCACGCCTTCGACGTACGCTCGCCGCGCCTGCGCGGCCAGTGCCGTCGAGTTGGCGTTGGTCGCCATGGGTCTGTGTGCTGGGCTCGGCTATGGGGTTGCGGTGGAACTCTACACCACGGCCCCGGCGTTGGGGTCGTTCGGATCGATTTCCTTGCCGCCGCCCTTCACCAGGTCCTCGCGCTTCACGCCCAGCCACATGGCAATGGCCGCCGCCACGAAGACCGACGAGTAGATGCCGAAAAGGATCCCGATTGTCAGCGCCACCGCGAAATAGTGCAGCGTGGGGCCGCCCAGGAGCAGCATCGACAGCACCATCATCTGCGTGCAGCCGTGCGTGATGATCGTTCGGCTGATCGTGCTCGTGATCGCGTGATCGATGATTTCCTGGGTGTTCATCTTGCGAAAACGCCGGAAAGCCTCGCGGATCCGATCGAAAATCACCACCGATTCGTTGACCGAATACCCGAGCACCGCGAGCACCGCGGCCAGCACCGAGAGGCTGAATTCCCACTGGAAGAAGGCGAAGAAGCCCAGGATGATCACCACGTCGTGAAGGTTGGCGATGATCGCGGCGATCGAGAACTTCCACTCGAAGCGGAAGGCCAGATAGATCATGATGCCGGCAACCACGAACGCCAGCGCCTTGGCGCCGTCCTGCGCGAGTTCCTTGCCGACCTGAGGCCCGACCACCTCGCTGCGCTGCAGCCGCACGGGTTCGGCCCCGGCCGCCTCGCACACCTGGCGGCTGACGAGTTCTCCCTTGCTGGTGCGAGTCTCCTTGGTGGAGACCGTGCCCTTCTGGGCTGAGCACAGGGCGCCGAAAACGCGGTCGACGACCTCCTGCTGCTTCATGTCGGTGCGCACCGGCAGGCGGATCAGGACGTTGCGTGCGCTGCCGAAGTTCTGGACCTGCACGTCGCCGAACTTGAGCGTTTCCACCGTGGACCTTACCGCGGCGATGTCGGCAGGCTGTGCGTAGGCCGTCTCGATCACCGTTCCGCCGGTGAACTCGATGGACAGGTGCAATCCGCGCGTGAACAGGAAGAAGACGGCTGCCAGGAAGGTGACCAGCGAAATGACGTTGAACACCAGCGCATGCCGCATGAACGGGATGTCGCGGTTGATACGGAAGAATTCCATCGCGGGCTTTCCAGGGATGTCTTGAGATCAGGCCTTGGCGGGCGCATCGCCCTTGGGCTTCCAGACCTGGCCGATGGACACGCCCTTGAGCTTCTTCTTGCGGCCATACCAGAGGTTGACCAGTCCGCGCGAGAAGAAGACGGCGGAGAACATCGAGGTGAGGATGCCCAGGCAGTGCACCACCGCGAATCCGCGCACCGGCCCCGATCCGAAGGTCAGCAGCGCCAGACCGGCGATGAGCGTGGTGACGTTGGAGTCGAGGATGGTGGCGAAGGCCCGCTCGTAACCGGCGCTGATGGCCGCCTGCGGAGCGGCGCCCGCGCGTAATTCCTCGCGAACGCGCTCATTGATGAGCACGTTGGCATCGATGGCCATGCCGAGCGTGAGCGCGATGGCCGCGATGCCGGGCAGCGTCAGCGTCGCCTGCAGCATCGACAGCACCGCCACGAGCAGCAGCAGGTTCACCACGAGCGCCACCGTGGAGAACACGCCGAACAGCAGGTAGTACAGGCACATGAACACCGCGATGGCGGAGAAGCCGTACACAAGGCTGTCGAAGCCCTGCACGATGTTGTCCGCACCGAGGCTCGGGCCGATCGTGCTCTCCTCGATGATCTCCATCGGCGCGGCCAGCGACCCGGCGCGCAGCAGCAGGGCGAGGTCGTTGGCGTTCTCGGTCGTCCCCATGCCCGTGATCTGGAACTCGTTGCCAAACTCGCCCTGGATGCGCGCGACCGTCAGTACCTCGCCCTTGCCCTTCTCGAACAGGATGGCGGCCATGAAGTCGCCGACGTGGTCGCGTGTGGTCTCGCGCATGCGCCGGCCGCCCTTGGCATCGAGCGTCACCGACACGGCCGGCTGACCGTTCTGGTCCGGGCGCGGCGCGGCATTGGTCAGCATCTCGCCGGTGGCGATCGGATCCTTGTAGACGATCACCGGGGCGCCTCGGCCGACGGTGAACTTCTCGCGCCCGAAGGGGACCGGGCCGCTGCCTTCGAGCGCGGCCTGCGCCGCGGGTGTCATGTCAGCGAGGCGGAATTCGAGGTTGGCCGTGCGGCCGATGATGTCCTTGGCCTTGGCGGTGTCCTGCACGCCGGGGAGCTCGACGACCACCCGGTCGAGCCCTTGCTGCTGGATCACCGGCTCGGCCACGCCGAGTTCGTTGACCCGGTTGTGCAGCGTGGTGATGTTCTGCTTGAGTGCGGCCTCCTGGATGCGACGCGCGGCCTCGGGCTTGAGCACGCCGTCGACGACCAGGTCGCTGCCCTGGCCCGAGGGCGTCCACAGGAAGTCGCTGAACTGGTCGTTCAGCAGGTTCTCGGCGGCGGTGAGCGTGGCCTGGTCGCGAAAACGCAGTTCGATGTCGTTGCCGTTCTGCGAAATGCCCGAATGGCGGATGTCCTTGTCGCGCAAGGCGGTGCGGATGTCGCCGACCGTGGTCTCCGACCGCTTGGCGAGCGCCGCCTTCATGTCGACCTGCATCAGGAAATGCACGCCGCCGCGCAAATCGAGGCCGAGATACATCGGCAATGCATGGACGGCGGTCAGCCAGGCCGGCGAGCGCGACAGGAGATTCAGGGCGACGACGTAGTGCGGGTCGTTCGGATCGGGATTGAGCGCGTGGCTGATCGCGTCCTTGGCCTTGGACTGCGAGTCGAGGTCTCGAAAGCGCGCCTTGATCGAATTGCCCTCGAGCTGCACGAAGTCGGCCTTCAGGCCGGCCTGGGTGATCGCCTGTTGCACGCGCTGGACCGTGCCCTGGTCGACCTTGAGCGTGACCTTGGCGCTGCTCACCTGGACCGCGGGTGCTTCTCCGAAGAAATTCGGCAGCGTGTAGATCAGGCCGACGAGCAACGCGACGACCAGGATCGCGTATTTCCAGAGGGGATATCGGTTCATGACACCTTTCCTGCGCAGGCGGCGGGCGGCCGCCGACGCGAGTGCGTGCGTGCGGCTGGCAGCAGGCCGGGCCGGTTACTTGAAGGTGCCCTTGGGCAGCACCTGGAGGACGGAGGAGCGCTGGACCTGCAACTCGACGCCGTTGGCCACCTCGACATGCAGGTAGCTCTCGCCCATCTTGGACACGCGGCCGAGCACGCCGCCGGCGATGACGACTTCGTCGCCCTTGGCCAGGGCCTCGATCATGGCCTTGTGCTCCTTCTGGCGCTTCATCTGGGGACGAATCATCACGAAATAGAGCACCACGAACATCAGCAGGATGGGGAGCATCCCGCCGATGCTGCCGAAGGGCGAGTCGGCAGCGGCTGCGGCCGGCGCAGCTTGAGCGAAGGCTTCGGATATGAACACTTGGATGATCCTCGGGTGAGGCCGGTCGAATGTCCCGGCCAAAACTTTGGGATTGTACGGCCCGTGATTGGACGCGACGCCCGGGGTGGAGTTGCAGGCCACCGGGGACGCGGCGGCCGTCGTCGGGGCCCCCGGTTTTCAGGCTCCCAGCACGAGATGCTGCCCGTGCACGGGCGCGCCGGCGTCCGATGCCAGGTAGCCGATGCTCCGGGCGGCCGCTTCGGTGGTCACCCAGGCCGAACGATCGGCATCGGGCATCGACTGCCGGTTCGCCGGCGTGTCCATGATGGTCGGCGCCACGCTGTTGACCTGGATGCCGCGCGCCCGCACCTCCTGCGACAGCGACTCGACCAGGCGCTGCAGGGCACTCTTGGATGCGCAATAGGCCGACATGGACGCGAGCCCGGACTGCGCCGAGCGCGCCGACACCGCCACGATCCGCCCGCGGCCGGCCGCCAGCATCGCCGGCACGAAGGCCCGGCTGACCGCCACGAACGACCAGGCGTTGAGGTTCATCATGCGGTCCCAGGCGGCACGGTCGAGGCCGTACACCGGTTGGCCCATCTCGAAGCCTCCGGCGACGTGCACCAGCGCATCCACGCCGGCGAATGTGCTTTCAACGCGCCGGGCTGCGTCGGCCATGGCCACGTCGGACGTCACGTCCGCCGCCAGGAGCAGTTGCGTGCCGCCGTCGAGCGCCGGGAAGACTTCGGCCAGCCGGGACTGATCGCGATCGATGAGCGCGAGACGGGCGCCCCGCGCCAAAAAATAACCGGCCACGGCCTGCCCGAGGGCGCCGGCAGCGCCGGTGATGACAACCGTTTCCTGTGCCTTGCTGGTCATGGCTGCTCCTGCACGATCCCCGGCACCACGGCGCGGCGGACGAGGCGAGGATTATCGGTGCGTCCGGACGCTCACGGCATCGCGTAGCGCGCCGTGACCGCCAGCATCCAGCTTCGAGGCAGCGCCGGCTCGAAAAAGCGCCCGTTGCCGTCGTTGACGATGACCGACCCCGCATAGCGCCGGTCAGTGGCGTTGTCCAGGCGAAGGAGCTCGCTCAGGTGCCAGCCGCGCAGGCGTTGCTCGAGGCCTGCGCGCAGGTTCAGCACGGTGGCCGCCGGCGCGAAGTCGCTGTTGGCGTCGTTCACTGCCAGGCTGCCATTGAGGACCACCTCCGCGGCGGCGTGAAATCCCTGCCAGGCGTGCGCGGGCGCCCAGGCCAGTTCGGCAAAGGCGTGCCGTTCGGGCGTCCCGGGCAGACGGTTACCGGCAGGCACCGACACGGCTGGCGCACCGCTGCCGCTGACGAACGGCTCGTCGAATCGGGCACGCAGCAGCGTCAGCGCAAGCGTCGCCTGCAGGCTTTCGTCGATCTGCCCCACATACGACAGCTCCAGCCCGCGCCTGGACGTGCGGCCCGCGTTCTTGTAGGTGGATCGCCCCCCGGTGTTGGCGTCGACCACGATCTCGTCCGTGGTCGAGATATCGAACAGCGCTGCATCGATGCGGTGCCCGGCGCCCAGGCGCCACTTGGCGCCGATTTCCGCATGCCGGCTGCGCGAAGCGCGAAGGTCGGTGTTGAGACCGCTGCCGCCGTTGCGATAGGCGAGCTCGGTGAAGGTGGGCGTCTCGAAGCCACGGCCGACATTGGCATAGAGGTTCAGCGACGGGTCCGCCCGCCATGCGACGCCGAGCACCGGGTTGGTCGCCGAGTAGTCCACGCCACCGCTGTCGTCGGGATTGTCGGCGGTGATGAAGTGGTCTTCGCTGCGGAAATGCACGCTGCTCGCGCGCGCCCCGGCAGTGACGGTCCAGCTCGGCGTGAGGTCCCAGGCCGCCTGGACGAAGGCGTCGCGGTCGTCCACGGTGTTTCGCTCGTCGCGCTTGAGCGCACCCTGCTGGCCGCCATCGTTGATGTAGCCCTGCCGGTTCTCGCGCATGCGGTCGACTTCGATGCCGGCCGTCAGGCGCATGGCCCGCTCGGCGCCCAGCCTGACGTGCTGCGACACCTGGAGCGCAGCGCCTTCGTAGGCGCGGGAGAACTGGACGATGCCGCCACTTGACGTGGGCGCCGCCTGCGCCGCCAGCGGAATCGACAGTGCATTGTCGAGGTCGCGGCCGCCGACATAGACGCGTCCGGTGAGCAGAGTGTTCTTTCCGAGCGAATGCTCGATCACCGCGCCGAGCTGCTGCTGGCGCACCGTCTTGCGGGAGTCCTGCGCAAAAGCCAGGGCGACCGCCTGGCGGGGATCGGCCTCCCATTGGGCGCGGGTCAGGCCCAGCGGGTCATGCGACACCGGCTGGTCGATCGCGTTGAACACGACACTCACATGCGTGCTCGCGTCGGCCTGCCATTGCCAGCGGCCGTTGAGCTGGCCGCGCTGGGCATCGCTGTGCTCGCGGTAGCCGTCGGTGCGGAACTGCGACGCCGACACGGTGAGCCCCTGCGTCGCCCACGACGTGCTGAACTTGCCCGAGACCTTCTGCAGGCCGAACGAACCCGCCGCCAGCGACATCGTCGTGGTCGGATGGGGCGCGTCGTCCTCGGTGAAGACCTGGACGACGCCGCCGGCCGAATTGCCGTAGAGCTGGGCGAGCGGCCCGCGCAGCACTTCGATGCGCCCGGCCGAACTCAGATCGATCGTCGAGGCCTGGCCCTGACCGTCGGGCATCGTCGCCGGAATGCCGTCGACGATCAGGCGCACGCCTCGAATGCCGAAGGTGGAGCGCGCACCGAAGCCGCGAATGGAAAGTTGCAGGTCTTGCGCGTAGTTCTGCCGATTGAGCACGACGATGCCCGGCACGCGGGCCAGCGATTCGGACAGGTTGACCTGCGGTCCGGCCTCCTCGATCACGTCGCGAGTGACGGCGCTGATCGCCGCCGGCGCATCGAAGGACGATTCGCGCACGCGTTCGGCGCTGATCACCACGGGATCGAGCACGACAGGACTGGCCGGCGAAGGCGCCGACTGCGCGAACGCGGCCTGCGCTGCCGCACCCGACACCACCGCGCATGCGACCGCGACGGCACGCCGCCTCGATGCCGTGCCCGCGTCGCTGCGGCGAAGGCGTAGCGGACGGAAGGAGGCAATGCCCGGCCCGGGCAGGATGTCGGGCACGGCGATGGCGAATTCGTTCATGGCGGGGCGTCGCAATCCGGACTGTCGGCAAGTGTCGCGGTGCCGGGTGGCGAAGGCAGGACCGGCACAGGCCATGTCCTTGGCCTGCACACGTGTGAGAGCCTGACGGATCGCGCCCCGGACGACGACATCACGAACGCCGGAGGATACGCCGGGCGCGCAGCACGCGCTCGGCGCCTCAATATCCGCGACCGCGCGCGAGCCGATCGGCGTGGAAGTCGGCATCGCCGAACAGCGCTTCCAGCACCCGCGCGCGCTTCATGAACAAGCCCATGTCGAACTCGTCGGTCATGCCGATGCCGCCATGCATCTGCACGCCCTCCTGCACGGCAAGCATTGCGGCGTGACCTGCCTTCGCCTTGGCCAGCGACGCGGCCGCATGGCCCTGCGGATCGCGCGCATCGAGCGCCTGCTGCGCGTGCATCACCGCCGCGCGGGCCAACTCGAGCTCGCTGTAGAGATGCGCGGCACGGTGCTGCAGCGCCTGGAACTCGCCGATCAGCTTCCCGAACTGGCGCCGCTCGCGCAGGTATCGCAGCGTGCGCTCGAAGGCCTCTTCGGCCGCGCCGAGCAACTCGGCCGCCGCCGCGGTGCGACCTGCCGCAAGCGCGGCATCGAGGGCAACCCTGCCGCGGCCCGCTTCGCCCAGAAGCGCCGTGTCCGGCAGTTCGACGGCAGCGAAGCCGATTCTCGCCGCGTTGTGCGCATCGACCATGACCGTGCGCTCGACCGTGACGCCGGGCGACGAGCGGTCGACGGCGAACAGCGAGACGCCCTGCGCATCCTCGTCGCCCCCGCTGGTCCTGGCGACGACGAGGAGGACGTCCGCGACGTGTCCGTCGAGCACGAAGGTCTTCGCGCCATCGAGGACCCACTGCGCACCGCTGCGACGCGCCCGCAGGGTCACGCGCTCGGGACGGTGCCGCCCTTGCTCGTCCACGGCGAGCGTCGCGAGGCGCTTGCCCGTGGCGACGTCCCTCAGCAGTTCTTCGCGCTGCGCCTGCGTGCCTCCCGCGCCGATCGCCGTGGCGCCCACGATGCTGCTCGACAGCAGCGGCGTCGCCACGAGGTGGCGGCCGATCTCCTGCATCACGATGCCCGCCTCGACATGACCGAGCCCGAGCCCGCCCAGGCTCTCGGGCACCAGGATACCGGTGAAGCCCATCTCGCCGATGCGCTTCCACAGGCTGTGCGAGAAGCCGGCGTCGTCACGCTGGTCGCGCAGCGCGCGAAGCTGCGACACCGGGGCGAGTTCGGCGAAGAAGGAGCGCGCGCTGTCGCGCAGCATGACTTGCTCTTCGTTCAGCACGAGGGCCATGGTCGTTCCATCGATGTGAGGGCTGAAGAGTGGCGGCGATCAGGCGCCGGGCAGGTCGAGGATCCGCTTGGCGATGACGTTGAGCTGCACTTCGCTCGTCCCGCCTTCGATGGAGTTGGCCTTGCTGCGCAGCCAGGCGCGCGCGACGGCGCCGTGCCCGCTGCGCTCGCTTTCCCATTCGAGGGCGTCGCTGCCGCCCGCATCCATCAGCAGTTCCTGCCGGCGCTTGTTGAGTTCGGCGCCCACGTACTTGAGCATGGATGAACTCGCACCGATCCCCTGCCCTGCCCGTGTCATGTCGCCGGCACGTTCGAGCGCAAGGCGGAAGGCCGCCTCGTCGACTTCGAAGCGGGCAATGCGTGCGCGCAGCAGCGAATCGTCGAGGCGGCCCTGCGCGTCCGTGCCGACCATCGACGCGGCGACCTGGCCAAGCGGGCGCGTGGGCGCGCGGTCGCCCACGCTCGAGATCATCTCCCGCTCGTGCGTCAGCAGGTACTTGGCGATCGTCCAGCCGCCGTGCGGGTCGCCCACGAGGTTGCCCTTGGGCACCTTGACGTCGTCGAAGAAGGTCTCGCAAAAAGGACTCTTGCCCGAAATCAAAGTGATCGGGCGGGTCGTGACGCCGGGCGTGGCCATGTCGAAGAGCAGGAATCCGATGCCCGCGTGCTTGGACGCATCGGGATCGGTGCGCACGAGACAGAAGATCCAGTCTGCGCGGTCGGCATAGGAGGTCCACACCTTCTGCCCGTTGACGAGCCAGTGATCGCCGCGGTCCTCGGCGCGGGTCTGGAGCGAGGCCAGATCCGATCCGGCATTCGGCTCGGAGTAGCCCTGGCACCAGCGGATCTCCCCGCGCGCGATCTTCGGCAGGTGCTCAAGCTTCTGGGCATGCGACCCGTATTCGAGCAGGGCCGGCCCGAGCATCCAGATGCCGAAGCTGTCCAGCGGCGAGCGACAGCCCAGGGCGCGCATTTCCCGGCGCAGCACCTTGACCTGCTCGGGCGCCAGCGCAGCGCCACCGTACTCGCGCGGCCAGGCCGGCACGGTCCAGCCGCGTTCGGCCATGCGCTGCAGCCAGAGCCGCTGCGCCTCGGATTGGAAACGCCACTGCCGGCCTCCCCAGCAGATGTCGTCTTCGCCGGTCACGGGCAGGCGCATTTCCGCGGGGCAGTGGGCCTCGAGCCAGGCGCGGGCTTCGGCGGCGAAGGTGTCGAGCGCGGACATGGGAACTGCCTTCAGATGGTGGCGCCGCCGTCGACGACGAGGGCCTGGCCAGTGACGAACGACGCCGCGGGCGAAGCGAGGTAGACCGCCGCGCCGGCGATCTCCGAGGGCTCGCCGATGCGGCGCAGCGGCACGAGGGTGTTGACTTTCTCCAGTCGCTCGGGGTCTTCCCACAGCGCGCGGGCAAAGTCGGTTCGCACCAGTCCGGGCGCGATGCAGTTGATGCGCACGTTGTGCGGCCCCAGTTCAACCGCGAGGTTGCGGGCAAGCTGGAAGTCGGCCGCCTTGGAGACGTTGTAGGCGCCGATCACCGGCGACCCGCGCAGGCCGCCGATGGACGAGACGATGATCACCGAGCCGTCTCGACGCTCGATCATCTGCGGCACGGCCATCTGGATGAGCCAGTGGTTGGCGATGACGTTGTTGTCGAGGATCTTGCGGAACTGCTCGTCCGAGATGCCGGCCATCGGCCCGTAGTACGGGTTGCTCGCGGCATTGCAGACGAGAGCGTCGATGCGCCCGAAGCGCGCGTTCGCGCGGTCCACGAGCTGTTGCAGGTCTTCCTTGCGCGAGATGTTGGCGGCCACCGCGATGGCCGTGCCGGCGCCGCAGCGCGCGTCGATGGCGGCCGCCACCTCGTCGCAGGCATCCTGCTTGCGCGACGAGATCACGACCTGTGCGCCGTGGTCGGCCATGGCCTCTGCAATGGCGCGACCGATGCCGCGCGACGAGCCCGTCACGACCGCCACGCGGCCTTCGAGCGAAAAAAGTCTGGAAGCTGCGCTCATCGCCTGTCTCCTGTTCCAAGTGTGCGCGTCGCGTCGTCGTGGGTGATGCCGGACGCGCAATCCAACCTATCATCTTCCGGCCCCGCGCCTCGTGCGCTGGACGGAGAAGGGCCGTCGGGGGCCATACTGATTCGAATCTGGAAAGCGAGAAAGAGAGTCTATGGGCATCAGCTTCGAAGGGCGTGTCGCCATCGTGACGGGCGCGGGCGGCGGGCTTGGGCGTCAGCATGCGCTGGCGCTGGCGGCGCGCGGTGCGTGCGTCGTCGTCAACGACTTCGCGCCGGCGCACGGCAGCGAATCGCCGGCCGACACGGTCGTTCAGGAAATTCGTGCCGCCGGCGGGCAGGCGATCGCCAACGGCGCCTCCGTGACCGACTTCGACGGCGTGAGCACGATGGTGCAGCAGGCCATGGACACCTGGGGCCGGGTGGACATTCTCGTCAACAACGCCGGCATCCTGCGCGACAAGAGCTTCGCGAAGATGGACCTCGCAGATTTCCGCCTGGTGCTCGACGTGCATCTGATGGGCGCCGTCCATTGCACCAAGGCCGTGTGGGAGATCATGCGCGAGCGCAATTTCGGCCGCATCGTCATGACGACGTCGTCCTCGGGCCTGTACGGCAATTTCGGGCAGGCCAACTACGGCGCCGCCAAGATGGCGCTGGTGGGCCTCATGCAGACGCTCTCGATCGAAGGCGAGAAGTACGGCATCCGCGTCAACTGCCTGGCGCCGACCGCGGCCACGCGCATGACCGAAGGGCTTCTGCCACAGCCGGTGCTCGACGCACTGAAGCCCGAAGCCGTCACGCCGGGGCTGCTCTACCTCGCCAGCGACGACGCGCCCACGCGCACGATCCTTTGCGCAGGCGCCGGCAGCTTCGAGTGCGCCCATGTCACCCTGACCGAAGGCGCCTACATCGGGACGGACGCGCATGCCGCGGAAGCCGTAGCCGATCAGTTCGCCCGCATCTGCGATCGCACGGGCGAAAGCGTGCCGGCCAGCGGCGCCGCTCAAGGGCGGATCGAAGTCGAGAAGGCCATGCACGCGATCGGCCAGGCGAACGGCGAGGCAAACGGCCAGGCGAACGGCTGAGATCGCCCGCGCGTGCAAGCTTGTCCTGGCGACAGGGCCCGGACAAGCCTCCATGCTCCGTGGCCTGCGCCGTGTATCGGCATCAACCCACTTCGCCGATGCGCGTAGCGAGAGCCTCCTATGCCGGCTTGTAGCGCCCGATCTCCAGCCGGGCGATCGCGCGCTGGTGCACTTCGTCGGGCCCGTCGGCCAGCCGCATCGTGCGCATGCTCGCGTACTGCTTGGCGAGGCCCGCGTCCGTCGACACGCCTGCGCCGCCGAAGGCCTGGATGGCGTCGTCGATCACCTTGAGTGCCATGCGCGGCGCCGCCACCTTGATCATGGCGATCTCCAGGCGAGCGGTCTTGTTGCCGACCTTGTCCATCATGTCGGCGGCCTTCAGGCACAACAGCCGGGTCATCTCGATGTCGATGCGCGCGTCGGCAATCCGCTGCTCCCACAGCGACTGTTCGATCAGCCGCTTGCCGAAGGCCTGGCGAGCCATCAGGCGACGCACCATCTTCTCCAGTGCCACCTCGGCCGAGCCGATGGTGCGCATGCAATGGTGGATTCGCCCGGGACCGAGGCGCCCCTGCGCGATCTCGAATCCCCTGCCCTCGCCGAGCAGCAGGTTGGATGCCGGAACCCGCACGTTCTCGAGCACGACCTCGGCATGGCCGTGAGGCGCGTCGTCGAAGCCGAACACCGGCAGCATCCGAACGACCCGCACGCCGGGAGCGTCGGTGGGCACGAGGATCTGCGACTGCTGCGCGTGCTTGGGCGCCTGCGGGTCGGTCTTGCCCATCACGATCGCCAGTTTGCATCGCGGGTCACCCATGCCCGACGACCACCATTTGCGCCCGTTGATCACGTAGTGGTCGCCGTCGCGCTCGATCCTGGTCTCGATGTTCGTGGCATCCGACGAGGCCACGGCAGGCTCCGTCATGAGAAACGCGGACCGGATCTCACCGGCCATCAGCGGCCGCAGCCACTGGCGCTTCTGTTCGGCCGTCCCGTATCGATGAAGGACTTCCATGTTGCCCGTGTCGGGGGCCGAGCAATTGAAGACCTCCGAGGCGAAGGTGATCTTGCCCATCTCTTCGGCCAGCGGAGCGTATTCGAGGTTGGTCAGGCCCGCGCCGCGGAATTCGTCGTCGTCATGGTCCGGCGAAGGAGGAAGGAACATGTTCCACAGGCCAGCCGGGCGCGCCTTGGCCTTGAGTTCCTCGACGATCGGCACGGCCTGCCAACGGTCGACGCCGAAGGAATCCATCTGCCGGTGATAAGTTGCCACGGCAGGCCTGACGTGGCGGTCCATGAAGTCGACCACGCGTTCGTGCCATTCGCGCTGTCGAGCGCTCATCGTGAAGTCCATGGTGTCTCCTGCGTCCTTCGTGGGCCGAATGATCGGCGCGCACCGACATGGCGGCGGCGGTCAGCATGATCAGCCTAGCGCGTCTTGCTGCCGGCCTCTGTCATGCCGGCGACAGGTCTCGCGTGGGGGGCGAGCGCGGGGCGTGCCGCGGACACGCCGCACCTGTCGGACAGGTCACCGCTCCGGTGCCGTGCGCCGTGCGCCGTGCGCCGTGCGCCGTGCGCCGTGCGCCGTGCGCCGTGCGCCGTGCGCCGTTCCGGACTCAGCGTAGCGTGTACCCGCGCCCATCCATGCATGCAGCAACGGCACGCTGGAAGACCTGCGCGTCGGCCACCGCTCCTGGCTGCGTCGCAGCCCAGCGGTTGCATGCCTGGCGGTCGGCCTCGGTCTGCTGCGCCGACTGCCCATTGCGCGGATAGATGATGGGATCGGGCGGCACAGGAGCCGCGGCCGGTGCCGGCTGCACCGTATCGGCACCTGGGGGCGGTGCCACGACGGCGTATCCGCCCGGCGCCGTCGCATAGTAGACGCCGTTGGCATAGTAGTAAGGTGCGCCCCCGATCCACAGAGTCACATAGGCGGGTGGCAAAAGCGGGACCGCGATGCCGATCGGCGGCACCACCACGACGAATCGCGAGGGCCCGCTGCAAGACTTACACGCGAGCGATGCCCGCACGTCGCCCTGCCACAAAGACGTGTGAAGGGCGTATTGCGTCTTTGGCTGCGGAGTGGCGAAGTGCTTCGAATCGCGCGCGCTACCCCGCACTACCGTTCGCGATCGCGATCGCGAGAACGTCAGACCGCGAAGTCGCTGAGTTGCTTGCCCGATGCGAGGGCGTCGCGCAGCCATTGCGGACGTGGGCCGCGTCCACCCCAGACATTGCCAGCCTCGTCACGGAATTTCACGGTGCCTGCTGCGCGGCCCGACTTGCGGCGACCCCGGCGTGCCGGCGTGCCGCGGGTTCGCGCCGCTGCCGACGTCAGTCCGAGGTCTCGTGCGGTGAGGCCATAAGCCTCGATGGCCTCCTTGATGCGCTGGATCACGCCGTCGACCTCCTGCCTTTTGAGCTTTTCAGCTTCGCGCTGCAGGGATTCGATTTGCTTCTGAATTTGTGAATAGGTCTTGGTCATGGGAGTTTCTGGGCTGCATCCACGATAGTCATGGTCCTCCTCCCTGCCGGCCGAAGCCGCTTGTCTTTATTGTTTACATCTTCATTGCAAACTGGCCGCGCTTTGCAAGGCGCAACGGTAGCAGGGAATGCACGAATTGCAAGGCCAACCGTCGGTTCCGCGCATCATTCACAATGATCGAAATGGGCGTGCAGTTATTGCAGAGAATTGTATGTCAGCCGTTGCGGCGGCCGGCTACGTCGATTTGAATCATGACATCGTCGGCGGGACAACGCGCACGGCGAAATTGGATACGGTTCGACGGTGTCGCGAGCGGACTATCCGAATTTCACGAAGAGCAGGCTGTAGGGCGCCTTCAGATCGCCCAGCGCTTTCCTGATTGCGGCCTCGTCTTGCGCCATGACGGCCGCGTGAAGCGCCCACACGGATTCTTCGACGGCTTGCACGAGCGGCGCGAATTCCGGCGTCTGCGACAGCGCTTTGGGCGCTTCGCTTCGCAGCCGCGCTGCGAGATATTCGAGCACACCCACCCGAGCCATCAGACGCATCGCAGCCTGAGGCCCATCGGCAATGTGCGGATCTTCGCGCAACATCTGTTCCATTGCAGCGTGGTATTCGTTCATTCGGTCGCTGTAAGTCACCACGTCATTGCGCCGGCGGAGTTCGGCAACCAGGCCCCGCACCTGCTCGAGCGTTTCGTGTGCCTGAGCAAGCTTCTTGTCATGAATTTGTTCCAGGGCGCGTTCATATACCGCGGTCACTTCATCCAGTGTGCGGGCGAAACCCGGGTCCCGGTCATAGGGCGGTGGCGGCTTCGTCGCATAGCGCTGCACCAGCCCGCGCCATTCGGCCATGGCCTGCGCAATCGCCTGCTCGGACTCGGGCTGCGCCTGCCGGCTGGTCGAAATCAATGCCATGCGATAGGGCGCGTATGCGCCTTGCATCATCTCAGTGACGCTGTCCCCGGCGCGCGCAAGAGGCAGCACCGCCATCATCGCCAGCAGGCAACCCGCCAATTGGATGACGCGCACGGTGCGACGCACTGAATCGCCGAGACTCGGATTCATCTTTGAATGCAACTTGAACATTTGCAGATTCCTGAACGCGACGCAATGAACTGCGGCAACTCGTCACGTGCGCCTTGCCACGACACCCATGAGCGCAGACCTGCCGTGATGGCCATCGCCTTCCGCCACGTCGGCCTCGTACTCACGCAACTCGATGATGTCGAGCGAAGCCAGCAGGCTGCGGATCAGCGCCTCCGTGTAAAGGTGCGACACCTGCGGCGGCCCCCCTGTCTTGTACTCGAGCTGGCGCGGCGTGTAGCCCTGGAGAATCAGCGTCCCGCCCGGCCTGAGACATTCCACGATATGTCTGAACATGCGCTCGCGCATTTCCGGGTCGGCAAATTGCACGAAGATCGCTGCGACGCCGTCAAAGGTAGAAGCAGGCCACTTGAAGTCGTCGCAACTGTTGACCTGGTAGTTGACCTGGACGCCCATGCGGGTCGCCAAAGTCCGCGCCTTGCCGACGCCGACGGGCGAAACATCGAACGCGTCGACCTGCAGGCCATGCGACGCGAGCCAGACGCTGTTGCGCCCCTCGCCATCGGCCACGCAAAGGACGCGCTGGCCCTTCACCCAGCAATTGACGTGTTCGCAAAGCCACACATTGGGCGCCGTGCCGAAGTAGTAGCCGGGGTTGCCAAAGCGGCGATCCCATGTGGCGGCGGCGTCTGGAAAAGGATTGGCAGCGTCGGTGCCCATCATGATTTCGTCGGCCTCTGGATGCGTGTCACGCGACCACGACACTTCGCCGGAGTTGATCGGTCCATGACTTCATCATAGGGTCACGGCCGGGGCCCATCTGCCCACCGCGGATGCTCGCGGCGCGACGCGCCACCGCGCGGGGGAGCGCATTTGCCGCAAGTCAAGGACAGGTGTCGGTGCGCCGCGCCCAATCAAAGGCACTGCGAATCTCGGGAGAACGTCGTGGAAGCCTTGAAGGATTTGTTCACTTCCGATGTGGGTCTGATGAGCCTGGGCGCCATGGCCTTCATGCTGGGCATGGGGGTCTTCTTCGTGCGCTTCTTCCTGCGCCATATGCATGAGGACGAGGAGCGAATGAAGGCGCAGAAGCCATAGAGACGGCGGACCCACTGGCCCGAACGCTTTGCCGGCGTCGAGCGGCTCGGAGTCACCTCATATTTTGCGCGACCTGCGCACGCGATCCGGGCCCACCTGTGGCCTGCTTGCAATCCCTACAACAATTCCCGCGGGTGTTGCCAAAGTCGTCACACCCCCCTGTTTGGGGTCGTGGACTTGTCGTCTTTCACGCGTATGCTTGCCGTCTGCAATCCAGCAGGCCGGCAGACGCGGTGTGAGTCCATCCTTCGTTCGCCTTCGCGCCTGCCCTGCGCCTACCGCTCACGCGCGGCGCTACGGCAGATCGGCAAGACAGCATCGTCAATCCACAGATCGTCCAGACGGGAGTTATTCGATGGCCTCGATTCCCTTTTCCGCCCACCGAATCGCGCGCTTCCTGCTCATGGTGATCGCGTCGTTCATCCTGGCAGCCTGCGCGACCCAGAAGTATCCGCCAGCACCGACATCGGCAACCACTACGGACTACAGCTACCACATCGGCCCGCTGGACTCCGTGAATATCATCGTGTGGCGCAACCCGGATTTGTCCACCACCGTGCAAGTCCGACCCGACGGCAAGATCTCCACGGCGCTCGTCGCCGACATGCAGGCGGCTGGCCTGACGCCCAAGGAACTCGCCGACGCGCTCCAGACGGCGATGTCCAAGTACATCCGCGACCCGGTCGTTTCCGTGGTCGTGACCAATTTCCAGGGAGCTGCGGCGGACCAGATTCGAGTCATCGGTGAAGCGACCCGGCCGCAGGCCATACCGTACCGCGAAGGAGTCACCTTGCTGGACGTGATGATCCAGGTCGGCGGTCTCACCGAGTACGCCGACGGCAACAGCGCCGTGCTGGTCCGAGGCAAGGATGGCGGCAAGCAGTACAGCGTCCGACTGAAAGACCTGCTCAAGCGCGGCGACATCTCCGCCAACATCAACATGCGTCCGGGCGATGTGCTGATCGTCCCGCAAGGCTGGTTCTGAGTGCATCTGTCTTGCCCGCAGGCGCACGCGGAATCCGTCACCCGATGAAGGCAGTGTGTTCATCATGGACCAGTTGATCCAGCAGATTCTCGACACCCTCCACGCCATGTGGCGCCGGCGCTGGACTGGGGTCGCGGTCGCGTGGGCGGTGTGCCTGCTCGGCGGGGTCGCGCTGATGGCGATGCCCAACCGATATGAGGCGAGCGCACGCGTCTACGTCGACACGAAGACGGTGCTTCGCCCGTTGATGCGCGACTTGACGGTAGAGCCTGACATCGATCAGACGATCGGCCTGCTGGCGCGCACACTCATTACCAGACCCAACGTCGAGTTGCTGGTGCAGAGAACCAAACTCGACGCGAACGTGTCTTCTCCCGTGGAGCGCGACCAATTGATCGAAGGGCTCCTGCGCAATATCCAGTTGAACGGCAGCAGCCGTGACAACGTCTTCACGTTCAGCTATCGCGACACGAAGCCCGAGCGTGCGAGATTCGTGGTGCAGAACCTGGTGGAGTTGTTCCTCGAATCCGATACCGGCGCCAAGCGGCGGGACACGGCAGCCGCCCGAGATTTCATCGACGAGCAGATCAAGGCCTACGAGAGTCGACTTTCCGATGCAGAAAACCGGCTGAAGGAGTTCAAGCTCAAGAACATGAGCATCATGGACACGACAGGGCGAGACTACTTCGCGCGCATCAACATCGCCACCGACGACATGAGCAAGCTGTCCGTCGAATTGCGCGCCGCCGAGCAGTCGCGTGACGCCCTGAAGCACGAGCTCGAAGGTGAGACGGCGGTCCTCGTGCCCGACGTTCCCACTTCGACAGGCTCCGAACTGACGACCGAATTCGATTTGCGGCTGGACGCCCAGCGAAAGCAACTCGACGAACTGCTGCGTCGCTATACCGAACAGCATCCCGACGTCATCGCCACGCGCCACCTGATCGCACGTCTCGAAGCCGAACAGCGCCGCGCGCTCGAAGCCCGTCGCCGTGCAGAGGCCAGCGCACCCCGCCGGCAGAACGCATCCAGTTCGGTTCAGCAACAGGTCAAGCTGGCCCTTGCCGAAGCGGAAGCGAATGTTGCATCCCTGCGTGTGCGCCTGGGTGACGCTCAGGCACGCCTGGGCACGCTCAGGGGACAAGCCAGCCGTGTACCGCAAGTTGAAGCCGAGCTCGCTCAGCTCAATCGCGACTATGACGTCGTCCGCAAGACCTACGAAAACATGGTTGCCAAGCGCGAGAAGGCATCGCTCTCCGAAGACGTGGATGCAACGCGCTCGGCACAATTCCGCGTGATCGATCCGCCGCGCACATCACCGTTGCCGGTATTTCCGAACCGGTTGGCGCTTGCTCCGGTCGTGCTCCTTTTCGCGATCGCCATGGGTGTGGCAGCAAGCTTTGCGCTGGCCCAGTTCGCGCCAACATTCGACAACGCACGCTGGCTGCGCCATGCAACCCAGCGCCCGGTGCTGGGCAGCGTGTCGATGGTCGTGAATCATCAATGGCAAGTCCGCGCGCGACAGGTCAACGCGGCATTTGCCTCGACAGTTGGGGGCTTGCTCGTCGCAGCAGGCATATGGATCGCGTGGATCGCGATGCATTCGAGAGCATAGGGAGCGGCACTTGAACATCATCGAACAAGCCGCCCGACGACTCGAAGAGTTGCGACGCAGCGGCATCGACGTGCCCGCCACCCGTGGGGCACAGCCAGTGCCAGGAACTGCCTCGAGCGAATCCATGCCGGCACGAGCTGCGCGTCGCCTCGAAGAAGCTTCACGCCCGGCCGAGCCCACCCGTCCGCCCGAGCACCTGCATCTCGCTCCCGCCGGCACCACGGCCGAGGCCGCGCTCGCCCCCGTTGCACGTTCCAAGGAAGTCGAGATCGACTTGAAACGCCTGCGCGACATGGGCTATCTCAGTCCCGAAGCGCCGCGCGCCCAGATTGCCGACGAGTTTCGCGTCATCAAGCGGCCTTTGCTGATGAACGTCAACGGGAAGTCGGCCGCCCAAGTCGACCGGGCCAACCTGATCATGGTCACGAGTTCGGTGGCCGGCGAAGGAAAGACCTTCGTCGCATTGAACCTTGCGATCAGCATCGCGATGGAAATGGACAAGACCGTGTTGCTCACCGATGCGGACGTGTCCCGTCCATCGGTGCTGTCGCGCCTTGGCTTGCCACCAGCGCCAGGACTGCTCGACGTCCTGGCCGATCCATCGGTGCAGTTGCCCGATGTCCTGCTGCGCACGAACATCGACGCTCTTTCGATCCTGCCGGCTGGTGCGCCGCGCGGGCGGGCCACCGAACTGCTCGCCAGCGACGCCATGGCGCGGTTGCTCGACGACATGGCCACCCGCTATGCGGATCGAGTGCTGGTTTTCGACGCCCCGCCGCTGCTTCCATCGACCGAATCTCGCGTCCTGGCCACGCACATGGGCCAGGTCGTCGTGGTGGTCGAGGCTGGCCGCACGTCGCAGAAAGACGTCTTGCAAGCCTTGGCAGCCATCGACACATGCCCGGTCGTGATGCCGCTCTTGAACAAGGCCAGCCGCTCCGAGGTGGGCTCCTATTATGGTTACTACGGCCCCGTTGAAGAGTAAGTTGCGCCGGTGCGGCGCTCGAACGTACATGCGCCCCATCGCCGCGGCCTGCATGGCCGCGGGCGTGGTCGCATGGTCACCCGCGGCGCATGCGCAGCACTGGGATGTAGACGCAGGCGTCAGCAGTTTGCTGACATGGAGCAACAACCCGACGCTGGCGGTCTCGGGTGGCCAGGACGATGCGATCCTCCAAGTGCGGCCGCACATTGCGGTGCAGGCTGTGAGCGGACGCGTGCAGCTCAACGGTACGGCGGCGCTGAATGGCATCGTCACGGCACACGACACCACGCCGAACAGGATCCTTCCCGAGGCAGACCTTCACGGTCGGGTCGAGGCCGTCAGCCACTTCTTCTATCTCGAAGGCAGCGCACGCGCATCGCAAACCAGCATCAATCCATTCGGCGCCCGCCCGGAGGCCGGAACCACTTTCAACACCACGACGACAGGCCAGGTCAGCATTTCGCCGATCATCGAGTCCGAAATCAATCCCCTTACCCGCTATCGTCTGCGCAGCGACAACAGCTGGACGCGCGAAAGCGGGCATGGCGACATTCCTTCCACTGCCGAAGGCGAATTTCGCCCATCATTCTGCCTTGGTCGAACACGACCCGCGCCCCTTCGGCTGGCGCGCGGAAGCCGAGCGCAGCCAGTCGCGCTATCGCGACCCTTCGCAGCCGCCCCTCACGCTCGATCTCGCGCGGCTGAGCGCGGACTATGCCTTCGATGTCGACGTGTCAGCAGGCCTGCGTGTCGGGCGCGAGCACACGAACGTGCTGCCCACCAACCCGACCCGAAGCTTCTTTGGCGGGCAGGTGAACTGGCATCCCTCGCCACGCACGTCTCTCACGGCGTTCGAAGAGAACCGCTTCTTTGGGCGTGCCTGGCAACTCCGCTTCGAGCATCGCATTCCGCGAATCGCGTGGAACGTACTGTTGTCGCGTTCGTTGGACACGACACCGCAGTCGCTGTTCGAACTGCCGGCGACGGCAAACGTCCCGGCATTGCTCGACACCATGTTTGCCAGCCATTCCCGGACCCGACGCAGCGCTTCAAGTACATCCAGGACCTCATGGCACAACAGGGACTGCCGACACAAACCTTGCAGCCAACCAGCATCTACGCCGAGCGGCTGAGCATCCTCACGATCCACCAGTTGGGCATGACGTGGCTGGGCGTGCGCAACACCATCACGGTCGGTGGCTTTCAGTCACGAATTGAAGACGCACTTGGAAGCGGTTCGCTGGCGACCGGGGACCCCATCACCAACAACAAGCAATACGGTGCGTCGATCGCGCTCAGCCACCAATTCACGCGAACGTTCACCATGAACGTGTCCGCTGACTGGAGCCGCATCCGGGCGCTCCAGGCCGCCGACCGCACGATCCAGCGCACGGCCCGCTTGCGTTTCAACATGCAGGCATCGCCAAAGACCGTCGTCTTCGCCGGTGCGCGCTATCGCGGCCTCGACTCCAACGTCGCCACCGAAGGCAACGAGGGCGCGGTATTCGTGGGACTCGACCACCGGCTGTAGGCGCGCATCGCGCCTTCCCCGCCTGTTTGCACCCTCCGATCGAAAAAGAATGAGTGTCGCCACGGCCCCCGGTTCGCTGATCTGCGTGGTCGGCGCCCGCCCCAACTACATGAAGATGGCGCCATTGCTGCGCGCCATGCGTGCTGAGCCACGGTTGCCACCAGCAGTGCTGGTGCACACCGGTCAGCACTACGACTTCGCGCTGAATGACCGGCTGTTCGCCGACCTCGATCTCCCGTCGCCAGACGTGAACCTCGAAGTCGGGTCGGGCAGCCACGCGGTGCAGACGGCCGAGGTGATGAAGCGATTCGAGCCCGTCATCTTGCAGCATCGCCCCCGCGCCGTGATCGTCGTGGGCGACGTCAATTCCACGATGGCGTGCACGCTGGTAGCAGCAAAACTGCATGTGCCCGTGGTGCATGTGGAAGCCGGCCTGCGCAGCTTCGACCGTGCCATGCCCGAAGAGATCAATCGCGTGGTCACCGACCAGATCGCCGATCTTCTCTACACGACCGAACGCAGCGCTCACGACAACCTGGCGCGCGAAGGTGTCGCACTCGAACGCATGCAGTTCGTCGGCAACCTGATGATCGATTCGCTGCATGCGGCCCGGAAGAAAGCGGTTCCGCCGCAGACGGCATTGGCGCGCGAGGGCTTCGACGCAGGGTGGCTGGCCCCGGAGAAAGGCTTTGGCGTCGTCACGATGCACCGGCCTTCCAACGTCGACGATCCGCAAAATCTGGCCGACCTCCTCGATATTTTGCGCGCCGTGAGCCAGCGCCTGCCGCTGGTATGGCCCATCCATCCGCGCACCAAGGCGAACATCGAGCGCCTTGGCTTGGGCGAACGCCTGGCGGATGTTCCCATCGCCTGCCTGCCACCCCAGGGATACCTCGAGATGGTCGGACTCCTGGGCGGCGCGCGCCTCGCCCTGACCGATTCAGGGGGCGTGCAGGAGGAGACGACATCTCTGGGCGTGCCCTGCCTCACCATGCGTCCCAACACCGAACGCCCCATCACGATCGACCAGGGAACGAACACCCTCGTGCCTCGGGATGCGGCCACGATCCTGCGCCTGGTCGACGACATTCTCGCCACGGGCGGTAAGCGCGGCCGGATCCCCGAATACTGGGACGGCCACACGGCCGGGCGCATCGTTCAGCACTTGGCTGAATGGCTCGCGTCGCCGCGCGAGCACAGCGGCGAGGCGCGCGCATGAAGTCGATGGCTGCGTCGGTCAACGCCCTGACTGTGGACGTCGAGGACTATTTCCAAGTCTCTGCCCTGGCATCGGTGATCGGTCGCGACACCTGGGACACGCGTGAATGCCGTGTCGAGCGAAATGTGGAGCGGCTGCTCGAATTGTTCGAGCAGCACGACGCCAAGGCCACATTCTTCACGCTCGGCTGGATCGCCGAGCGCTATCCGCGGCTTGTCGAACGCATCGTGGCTGGCGGGCATGAACTCGCGAGCCACGGCTACGGGCACCTCCGGGCGAGCGATCAGAGCCGCTGCGACTTCCTGCAAGACGTGCGCCGCGCGAAGTGCCTGCTCGAAGACCTGGGAGGGCGCCCTGTGCATGGGTACCGCGCGCCAAGCTTCTCGATCGGGCACTCGAATCCATGGGCATTCGACGTCCTGCTCGAGTCCGGCTATCGCTACAGCTCGAGCGTCTACCCGGTCCAGCACGACCACTACGGCATGCCCGATGCCCCCCGTTTTCCATATGCCGCGCGTGAGGGCCTGCTCGAGATTCCGATCACCACCGCCCGGATCCTCGGTCGAAATCTTCCAGCCGGCGGGGGTGGCTACTTTCGACTCGCACCGTACACGTTGAGCCGTTGGGCGCTGCGACGAGTGAATCGTGTCGACCAGCAGCCGGCCATCTTCTACTTCCATCCCTGGGAAATCGACCCAGGGCAACCACGCGTGCCGGGCGCCGATCTGAAGACGCGCTTTCGCCACTATCTCAACCTCGACAAGACCGAACAGCGACTAGGCCGCCTGTTGCGCGACTTCCGGTGGAACCGGGTCGACGAGGTCTTCGCACTTCCAGATCGCGTGTGAACCTCGCCGACCTCTCCTCCGCGCTGACCGTGCGACCCATGCGCGCCTCGGACGCCGATGCCTGGGACCGGTTCGTCTTCGCCTGTCCGCAGGGCACGTTCTTCCACCGCGTGGGCTGGCGCGAGATCTACGAGGATGTGTTTCGACACAGGACGCACTACCTGCTGGCCGAGCGCGGCGAGCGCATCGTCGGCGTGTTGCCGCTCGTGGAGCTCAAGAGCCTGATCTTCGGGCACTCGTTGGTGTCGCTGCCTTTTGCGGTCTATGGCGGCGCGGCCACTGACGACACGCAGGCACGAAGCGCGCTGAACGCCGCCGCGGCGGCCCTGGGTCGTGAGCTCGGAGTGGCACATCTCGAACTGCGCAATCGCGAAGCCAGCGAACCCCTGTGGCCACGCCAGGACCTGTACGTGACGTTTCGCAGGGCCCTGCTCCCCGACGTCGAGGCAAACATGCTCGCGATTCCCCGCAAGCAGCGCGCCATGGTGCGAAAGGGCATCCAGCGCGAGCTTCGCAGCGAGATCGACACTGGTACGTCGCGCTTCTTCGAGCTCTACGCCGACAACCAGCACCGCCACGGCACGCCGCCGCAATCAAGGCGCTACTTCGAGACCCTGCAGCGCGTGTTCGGCTCGGATTGCGAGGTGCTCACAGTGATGTCGCCGACGGGCAAGCCGGTGTCCGGCGTGCTCTCGTTCTACTTTCGCGACGAGGTGCTTCCCTACTATGCCGGCGACCTCACGGACGCGCGTGATCTCGCGGCGAACGATTTCAAATACTGGGAGTTGATGCGCAGAGCCTGCGAGCGCGGACTCAAGGTGTTCGACTATGGTCGCTCCAAGCGCGAGACCGGTTCGTTCGACTTCAAGAAGAACTGGGGCTTCGAACCCACTCCCCTTCACTACGAATACCAACTGTTCAAGCGCGACTCGGTGCCACAGAACAATCCTGCCAACCCGAAGTACCGCAGGGCCATCGAGATCTGGCGCAAGATGCCGCGGCAGCTCGTCAATGCCATCGGTCCGGTGCTGTCCCGCCACCTCGGTGAGGGCTCAGGGCAGTAACGGGCTCATGGACGATACACGGCCCCTGATTGCACATGTCCTGCACCGCTTCGACACGGGCGGACTGGAGAACGGCGTCGTCAACCTGATCAACCGCTTGCCGGCTGATCGGTTCCGCCACGCAGTCGTCGCGCTGACCGAGATCACGGAGTTCAAGCGCCGAATCGAGCGTGACGACGTTCAGTATGTGGCGCTTCACAAGCCACCCGGCCAAGGACTCTGGATGTATCGTCGCATGCGCGACGAGCTCCGCGCGCTGCGCCCGGCGATCGTGCACACGCGCAATCTCGGCGCGCTCGAAATGGTGGTGCCGGCCGCCTTGGCGGGCGTGCCGATTCGAATCCACGGCGAACACGGCTGGGATATCAATGATCCCGACGGCAGCACCGCAGTTCAGGCTCGTGCGCCGTGCATACCTCCCGTTCGTGCATCACTACATCGCGCTTTCGCAACACCTCAGAGCTATCTCGAGCGCCATGTCGGCGTCGCGCCCGCGCGCGTGGCCGCAGCTCTACAACGGCGTGGACACGAGTCGGTTTCATCCCCGCTCCGGCGAGCGCCCGGCGCGTCGCCGGGTGTCCGATTCGACGACGCCACGCTCTGGCTCGTGGGAAGCGTCGGACGACTCAGCCCCGTCAAGGACACACTCACTCTTGCACGCGCTTTCGTTCGGGCGCTCGGACTGCGAGCCCGCCGCCCGCGGGCACATGCGACTCGTCGTCGCCGGTGATGGTCCGACGCGGCCCGCCGTCGAGCAAACGCTGGGGGCCGCCGGCGTCGCGGCATTCGCGTGGCTGGCCGGCGACCGCAGCGACAACGTGATGGCGGCGCTCGAGCATGGACGCGTTCGCGCTCCCGTCATTGGCCGAGGGCATCTCCAACACCATCCTCGAAGCCATGGCCACGGGCCTGCCCGTCGTGGCCACCACAGTCGGTGGAAATGCCGAATTGTTGGCCGAACGCATCACCGGACGCCTCGTTCCGGCGGCCAACGTGGATACGATGGCGAAGGCATTGCTTGACGATTGGCGGAATCCCATGGCGGCGCGCGAGCGCGGACAGCGGGCACGCAGCCGGCGGACGCCGAGCGGCGCTTCAGCCTCGACGATGGTCCATGGTATTCCTCCTATGAACTGCGTTGTACGAGCGCCTGCTCGGAAAAGGCCGCCGCACGCGGCGCACTGCAGCACCGCTATACCTAGGACCTGATCATGTGCGGCATCGTCGGAATGTTGGATTCGCGTGGCAGGCGCCACATCGGGCAAGACGTCGTCGCTTCGCATGAACGAGTCGCAGCACCATCGCGGCCCGGACGAGACCGGCGTTCATATCGCGCCCGGCATCGCACTGGGCCACAAGCGCCTGTCGATCATCGATCTGGAGACGGGCCAGCAGCCGCTGTTCAACGAGGACCGCTCCGTGGTCATCGTGTTCAACGGCGAGATCTACAACTACCAGGAACTGATCCGCGAGCTATCAGCGCTCGGCCACGTGTTCCGCACGCGCAGCGACACCGAGGTGATCGTCCATGCGTGGGAGCAGTGGGGCGAAGACTGCGTCGAGCATCTTCGCGGCATGTTCGCATTCGCGATCTGGGACGAAGGCCGACAGAGCCTGTTCCTGGCGCGCGATCGCCTCGGGGTAAAGCCGCTCTTCTACGCGCAGTTGCCTGACGGCCACTGGATCTTCGGCTCGGAACTGAAGGCCCTGCTCGCGCACGGCGGGCTCTCGCGCGACATCGATCCCTGCGCCGTCGAAGACTATTTCGCGCTCGGCTACGTGCCCGAACCGCGCACGATCTTCTCTGCGGCGCGCAAGCTGTCACCAGGCCACACCCTGCTGCTGCGTCGCGGCCAGCCTGCGCCGGAGCCGCGGCGTTTCTGGGATGTGCAATTCACCGGCGCAAACCTCATCTCCGCGGACGATGCGCGCGCCGAGCTGATCGATCGGCTCGACGAGAGCGTGCGCCTGCGCATGATCTCGGAAGTGCCGCTGGGCGCCTTCCTGTCCGGCGGCGTCGATTCGAGCGCTGTCGTGGCGATGATGGCAGGGCAATCGAGCGATCCGGTCAACACCTGTTCGATCTCCTTCGACGACCCGAGCTTCGACGAAACCCGCTATCGCGCAGAAGGTCGCGGACCGCTACCACACGCGCCACTTCGTCGACCGGGTCGAGACCGACGACTTCGATCTGATCGACACGCTCGCTGCGCTGTACGACGAGCCCTATGCCGACAGCTCGGCGATCCCGACCTACCGCGTCTGCCAGCTCGCGCGCCGAGCACGTCACGGTGGCGCTTTCCGGCGACGGCGGCGACGAGAGCTTCGGCGGCTATCGGCGCTACCGATTGCACATGGGTGAGGAGCGCATGCGCGCCGCGCTGCCTCTGGCGTTGCGCCAAAGGCTTTTCGGCACGCTCGGACGCCTCTACCCCAAAGCCGATCGCGCGCCTCGCTTCCTCCGTGCGAAGTCCACCTTCCAGGCCCTGGCCCGCGACTCCGTCGAGGCCTATTTCCACAGCGTCTCGATCTTCCGTGACGACATGCGGGCGCAGCTTTTCTCGCCGGCGTTCAAGTCGACGACTGGCCGGTTACCGTGCAAACGAGGTGTTCCACGCCCACGCCAGGCGTGCGCAGACCGAGGATCCGCTTTCGCTGATCCAGTACCTCGACTTGCAGACCTACCTGGTCGGCGACATCAACACGAAGGTCGACCGTGCGAGCATGGCGCATGCGCTCGAAGTGCGCGAGCCGCTGATGGACCACCCGCTCGTGGAGTGGCTCGCCAGCCTGCCCTCGTCACTCAAGTTGCGTGACGGCGAGGGCAAGTGGCTGCTCAAGACCTCGTTGGAAACACGGCTGCCCCAAGACGTCCTGTACCGTCCGAAGATGGGTTTCGCCGTGCCCCTCGTGCGCTGGTTCCGAGGTCCGCTGCGCGAACGCGTCCGCACCGCCTTGCTCGAAGGCGAACTCGGCCGCACCGGGTTCTTCAACCGCGCCTACCTCGAACATCTCGTGGATGCGCACGTGGCCGGACGTCGCGATCACAGCTCGCCATTGTGGGCGTTGCTGATGTTCGAGGCCTTCCTGCGCGTGGGCGACCACGGTGACGTCGCCGCATCGGCAGCGCACGCGCCCCCGTTGGCCATGCAGGCCGCGGCCCTGGCCTGAGGAGCGGCGCGACCCATGTGCGGCATCCACGGATTCTTCCACCTCGACAGCGAACGGCCGAATCGCGAATGGCTGGCGCGCATGGGGAACGCCACCGTCCACCGCGGCCCTGACGACAGCGGCGCCCATGTGGATGGTCCCTGCGCCATCGGAATGCGCCGGCTCTCGATCATCGACCTGTCCGGCGGGCACCAGCCCCTTTCCAACGAAGACGGCTCGCTGGTGCTGGTGTGCAACGGCGAGATCTACAACTTTCGGGAGCTGCGCACCGAACTTCAAGCGCAAGGTCATCGCTTCAGGACGCACTCCGACAGCGAAGTCGTGCTGCATGGCTACGCGCAATGGGGAGAGCAAGTCGTCACGCGGCTCAACGGCATGTTCGGCTTCGCGTTGTGGGACAGCCGGCGACAGATGCTGCTCATCGGACGCGACCGCCTCGGCATCAAGCCGATCTACTGGCTCAACGACGGCAAGCGCGTCGCCTTCGCATCGGAGGCCAAAGCACTGCTGGCGCTGCCCGATGTGCCGCGCGAAGTCGACTCGGCGGCTCTCGCAGCCTACCTCGAACTGGGCTACGTGCCGTCGCCACTTTCGATCCTGCGCGGAATCCAGAAGCTGCCGATCGGCTCCCTGATGAAGGTGAGCGCGGCAGGCGTCACCATCGACCGCTACTGGCAGCCACCCACCGAGGTCGATCCGATCCCGTCCGAAGCAGAATGGGTCGAACAGGTGCGCGAGCGCCTGGAAGCTTCGGTGCGCATGCAGATGATCAGCGACGTGCCGATCGGGGCGTTCCTGTCCGGCGGCGTGGACTCGAGCGCGGTGCTCGCCTTCATGGCGCGCCACAGCACCGCGCCCGTCAAGACCTATTCCATCGGTTTCGACGGCGGCGCAGCCGAGCGCTTCTACAACGAACTCGACCAAGCTCGCGAAGCGGCACAGCGCTTCGGGACCGACCACCACGAGATCCTCGTTCGCCCCGACGTCGTGCGCCTGCTGCCCAAGCTGCTGTGGCACATGGACGAGCCGATCGCTGACAGCGCGTTCGTCACGACCTACCTGGTCTCCGAGTTCGCACGCCAGGACGTGAAGGTGATCCTTTCGGGTGTCGGCGGCGACGAGCTGTTCGGCGGCTACCGGCGTTACCTCGGCGAGCACTACATGCGCTACGTCGACTGGCTGCCGCAGCCGGCCAAGCGAAGCGCCGCGTGGCTGGCGGACCTGCTCCCGAGCGACCGGCATTCGAAGTGGCTGAACTATTCGCGCCTCGCGAAGAACTTCCTTGGCGCCGCAGCGTCGCCGTTCACCGAGCGCTACCGCGCCTATGTCGGCGCCTGCTCGGCGCTCGACGCTGCTGCGCTGATGGCGAATCCTCCCGCGCAGCGCATCGACGCGATCGCGGAAGCGTTTGCAGCGTCCGGCGGCGAAGACCCGCTCGCACGCATGTTCGCAGTCGACGCACGCACCCAGCTACCCGACGATCTGCTCATGCTGACCGACAAGATGACCATGGCCGCCTCGCTGGAGTGCCGGGTACCGTTGCTCGACCACGAACTCGTCGAGCTCGCCGCGCGCATTCCTTCTTCGGTGAAAGTGGCGGGCGGAGAACTCAAGTCCGTGATGAAGAAGGCCCTGGCCGACGTGTTGCCCAAGGAAATCCTCTACCGGCCCAAGCGTGGCTTCGGGGCGCCCATGGGCGCGTGGCTCAAGGGCGAACTCGCGCAGATGCTCGACGGAGCACTCTCGCGCGAGGCCATCGAGGCTCGTGGCCTTCTCAATCACGCACCGGTCGCGCAGCTGATCGCCGACCATCGTGCCAGCCGCGTCGACGGGACCGATCGACTCCTCGCGCTGCTCAACCTGGAGATCTGGTGCCGCGTCTACCTGGACGGGCGCAGCTCCACGGACGTGGCCGATGAACTCGAGGAGGCCGTCGCATGAGGATCCTGTACGTCTGCCACCGGTTTCCGTATCCACCTCGTCGCGGAGGAACGATCCGGCCGTTCAACATGATCAAGCACCTCGCGCAGTTTCACGAGGTGGTCGTGTGCTCGCTCACGCGCAATGCGCAGCAGACTCAGGACGCGCACGGCATTGCGCCGTTCTGCAACGAGTTCCACATCGGCCAGGTCGATGACCGCGTGCAGACGGCGCGCATGCTGGCCACGATCCCAACGCCAACGACTGCATCGGAAGCCTTCTTCCACAGCGGCGCGCTGAACCGCACCATCCGCCGCCTGCTGGCCGAGCAGAAGTTCGACCTGATATTCGTGCACTGCTCGTCGGTCGCCCACTATGTCGACCATGTCCAGGGCATCCCGAAGATCCTGGATTACGGCGACATGGATTCGCAGAAGTGGCTCGAGTACGCACAGCACAAGCCATTTCCGACGTCCATGGCCTACTGGTGGGAAGGCAAGCGCCTGCTGGCGACCGAGAAGCGGCTGGCCAGGCGCTTCGACTTCTGCACGACCATCACCCGAGCCGAGCACCAGACATTGCTCGACTTCGGGTCGGACACACCAAGCGACTGGTTTCCCAACGGCGTGGACAACAGCTTCTTCGCGCCGGTGGAAGAAAGCGGCTACGACCCGGACACGATCGTCTTCGTCGGTCGCATGGACTACTTCCCGAACCAGCAGGCGATGTTCGACTTCTGCGGCAACGTGTTGCCATTGCTCAAGGCCCACCGGCCGTCGATCAAGCTGCAGATCGTGGGGGCCGAGCCATCGGCACGGATTCTCGCCCTGGGTTCGATCCCGGGAGTGACCGTCACGGGGACCGTGCCTGACGTGCGTCCGTACGTCACGCGGGCCGCCTTGACTGTCGCCCCGTTGCGCATCGCCCGCGGCACGCAGAACAAGATCCTCGAGGCGATGGCCATGGGGACGCCCGTCGTGTGCAGCACGATCGCGGCCGGCGGCGTCGATGCCATCCCCGAACAGCACCTGCTTGCAGCAGATTCGCCGCAGGATGTGGCCGCCGCAGTCCTGCGCGTGATCGAAAACCCCGGCGAACGTGCCAGGTTGTCCCAGGCGGGGCGTGCACGGGTGCTGAGCCACCATGCCTGGCCGCATTCCATGAAACGCCTGGATGCCATCATCGACCGATGCGTCCGGGCCTATGCCACTCCTTCCCAGCTCCAGTCCCAATCATCATGAAAATCAGCGTCTTCGGCCTCGGTTACGTCGGGGCGGTTTCCTGTGGCTGCCTGCCTGAACTCGGCCATGAAGTGATCGGCGTCGACACCAACCCGAGCAAGGTGCGCATGATCAACGAGGGCCAGTCGCCGGTCGTCGAGGAAGGCATCAACGAGCTCATCGACGCGGCGGTGCGCGCGGGCAAGCTGCGCGCCACCGACGATGTGGAGGCGGCTGTGCTGGGGTCGGAAGTCTCGCTGATCTCGGTGGCAACGCCGTCGAATCCGAATTACACGCCCAACCTCAGCGCCGTCGACGCCGTGATCCGCTCGATCGGCGCGGCCATCCGCAAGAAGTCCGGTCATCACACGATCGTGCTGCGCAGCACCGTGCCGCCCGGGACCACCGAGGACCGCATCCAGCCGATTCTTGAGGAAAGCGTCGGTCGCAAGGTGGGCGACCGCTTGTCCCTCGTGTTCAACCCCGAGTTCCTGCGTGAAGGCTCGTCGGTGAAGGACTTCCACCAACCGCCGCAGACGGTGATCGGCAGTCTGGATGAAGCAGGCTACGTCGCGCTGGAAACGATGTACGCGGGACTGCCCGGTGAGATGGTTCGCACGTCATGCCGCGTGGCCGAGTCCGTGAAGTACCTGTGCAACGTCTTCCACGCCATGAAGATCGTCTTCGCCAACGAAGCAGGATCGGTTCTCAAGGCGTGCGGACTCGACGGTCGCGAGGTGATGCGCATTTTCTGCCAGGACAAGCAGCTCAACATCTCGCCCGTGTATCTTCGCCCCGGCTTCGCCTTCGGCGGCTCGTGCCTGCCCAAGGAAGTCAAGGGCTTCCTCACCCTCGCCCGCGGCAAGGACGTGCCGATCCCGGTGCTCTCGAGCCTGCTCGACAGCAATGCCGCCCACATCGACCGCGCCTACGACATGATCGCCCGCGACGGGCGGCACAAGGTCGCTCTGTTCGGCCTGGCCTTCAAGCCCGGCACCGACGACATGCGCGACTCTCCGCTGGTCACGCTGGCCGAGCGACTGATCGGCAAGGGGTTCGACCTGTCCATCTACGACAACTTCGTCAAGGTCAGCCGGCTTCTGGGCAAGAACAAGGAGTTCATCGACCGCGAGATTCCCCACCTCGACCGTCTGCTGCAGGAGTCGCCGGACCAGGCGCTCGAAGGCGCGAAGGTCGTCGTGATCGGCCATGCGGACGCGGCCGCGCGCCAGGCGATCGTCCGTCAGGCCGCCGGTCGCCGCATCGTCGATCTCTCGGGCTATGCCGAGTTGCGAGATGCCGGCGCGGCGGAATACGAGGGCATCTGCTGGTGAGAGCGGAACGCCCGCGTCTGGCCTTCGTGTCGCCGAACTTCCTGTTTCCGAACGACACCGGGGGCAGGATACGCACGACCAACATCCTGCGCGGAATGAAGGGTGGCGCATTCGATATCACGCTGATCGGCCCGGCCGCGCAGGAGCAGCAATCGACGTGGGCCACGGAGTTGCGCAGCGCATGCGACCACTTTTCACCATGGACGCCTACGCGCGCGCGTGCGCGCTGGGAGCGCGCGCTCGACCTTGCAGGACCACTACCCGTGAACGTGGCTGCCGACCGCACATCGGCGGGCGTATCGGCAGTCAGGAAGGCACTGCACGACCAACGATTCGACCTGGTCGTGTTCGACTTCGTGCATGCCGCGGTGCTGCGCCCTGACCGCATGACCGAGGCCAGCGTGTGTTTCACGCACAACGTCGAAGCGGAGATCTTCCGCCGCCATGCCACCCAGGCGAGCAATCCCGTGATGCGGGGCATCTGGTCCTCGCAGCACGCGAAGATGGCGCGCTTCGAGCGCGATGCACTGCGACGATTCACGTCCGTGGTCGCCGTATCCGAGCGTGATGCGGCATTCTTTCGGGAGCACTACGGAATCGAATCGGTGGAAACGATTCCCACCGGCGTCGATCTGGACTTCTTCGCCTGGAAGGAGCCGCCCCTCATCGACGATGCTCATGCTCCCACCGTCGTGTTCACCGGCTCCATGGACTGGGACGCCAACATCGACGGGATCAAGCACTTTCTCGCACAGTCCTGGCCCATCGTGCTGGCCGAGCGCCCCGACGCACGATTCGTGATCGTGGGTCGACGCCCGCCCTCGGCGCTGGTCGACCAGGTGCGGGCCAGCCAGGGCGTCACCTTGACCGGCTTCGTCGACGACGTGCGGCCGCACGTGCACGCCGCCCATGCATTCGTGATTCCCTTGCGCGTGGGTGGAGGCACACGCATCAAGGCCTTCGAGGCAATGGCCATGGGCTGCCCCGTTGTGTCCACTTCGATCGGCATCGAAGGCCTGGACATCACGCCCGACGAGCACTTCCTGTTGCGCGACGATGCCGCCGGCCTGGCGCGCGGCGTGCTCGAACTGTTGGCCGGCGAAGAGCGCCGCAGGGCGCTGTCCAGGCGCGCGCGGCAATGCGTGGAAATGCGATTCGGGCATCGCGTGGCGGCGCAGGCGTTCGAGCAGATCTGCCTTCGTGCAGTCGAAGCATCAGCCATACCAGCGCACATCGATGCTGCGCACGCGCTCGCCTGAAACAGGAAGCGCCACATGCAAGCGGCATTGCGGGTCCTGACTTTCACGTCGCTGTTCCCGAGCGTGGCGCGCCCGCGGCACGGCATCTTCGTCGAGACACGTTTGCGCCATCTGCTCGCCCACGGCGGCATTGACGCACGCGTCATTGCACCGGTGCCGTGGTTCCCGTCCCGCGCGCAGGTGTTCGGCCAATATGCCCGATTCGCCGCGACCCCGCGCCACGAGGTGCGCGAAGGGGGCCTGAAGGTCACGCATCCACGCTACTGGATGGTTCCGAAGTTCGGCGTCTCCTTTCAGCCCGATTCGATGGCCCGTGCGGCCGCGGTCGACATACTGAAGTGGCAGCGAGAAGGGTGGTCGCCCGAGCTCATCGATGCCCACTACCTCTATCCGGACGGCGTTGCCGCGGCAATCCTCGCCGCGCGCTTCGGAGTGCCGTTCGTCATGACCGCGCGCGGCACCGACGTCAATGTCCTGGCGCGCACACCTGGCACGGCCGAGCGAATCCTTTGGGCTGCCGAGCGTGCACATGCGGTGATTACCGTGTCCTCGAGGCTGATGGAATCGCTGGTCGAAGCAGGCGTGTCTCCAGCGCGCCTGACCGTGTTGCGCAACGGCGTGGATCCTGTGGTTTTCGACATCGAGAAGAGTGCGGCTGCTCGACAGCGATTGGGGCTTCCGCCAGGCCGATTGGCTGCTTGCGTGGGCAACCTCGTACCCGAAAAGGGGTTCGAGTTGGCCATCGAGGCGCTGGCACACGAGGCCGAGCTGGCACTGGTCATCGTCGGTGACGGCCCAGCCCGTGCAGGGCTGGAGGCCTTGGCCCGCCGACTGGGGATGCTCTCGCGAGTGCACTTCGTTCCGACCATGCCGCAGCACGATCTTCGGCACCTCTATTCGGCTGTGGACCTGCTGTTTCTCACGTCTTGGCGTGAAGGCTGGCCGAATGTCGTCCTCGAGGCGATGGCCTGCGGCACTCCGGTCGCGGCCGTGGACGTGGGAGCCGTGGGCGACATGATCACGAGTTCCGAAGTCGGGCGCATCGTGTTGGATCGCAACCCGGCATCGCTGGCTCGTGCGGCCAGTGACATTCTTTCAGCCGCGAGCCGGCGGGAGCGGATCCGCTTGCATGCACTTCAATTCGACTGGGCCTCGATCGCTGCCTCGCAGATCGAGATCATGCGTGCAGCCGTCAACGTTCGCGGGATGCCCAGTGCCTTGGCCGGGTGGGACAATTCACACCCACGCGCAGGCCACGTGCAAGCGCGGCCGCCGACGCTTTGATGTCGCTTCCGAGATGATCACCGCAGCTGTCTTCACCCTTTTCTGCCTCGTGTGCAGCGTGTTCGCATTCACGCGGCATCCGATATGGGGCCTGTATTTCTACCTGGCGACGACCTACGTCTTTCCGCCCGGCCGGTGGTGGGGTTACATGTTCCATGACCTGCGGTGGGCGTTGCTGTCCGCGGCGGTGACGACGTTGGCCGTGGTGTTTCACCGCGGCAAGCTCAAGCCGAAGCCGGTCTGGATCAGCCAGGCGCCTGTCGCCCTGCTGCTCGCTTACGCGATCTGGATGTGGATACAGGCACCGTTCGCGCTCGATATGCCGGAGCATCTGCGCGGCAGTACAGAATTCGTGAAGTGCCTTCTGGCCCTGTGGTTCATCTATCGGCTCGTCGACTCGAAGGAACGCGTGCGCGATCTGATGTTCGCGCACGTTCTCGGCTGCGGCTTGCTGGGCGTCTATGCGCTCGAAATCGGCCGCGAGGGCGAGCGGCTGGACGGTGTCGGCGGCCCGAACATGGACGATGCCAATACCCTGGGCATGTACTTCGTCACCGCAGCGATGGCGGCCATCGCGCTCATCCTGTCGCAAAAGGGATGGCGCCGCTATACAAGCCTGGCTGCCCTCGCACTGATCATGAACGGTTTCGTCCTGGCGAACAGCCGAGGCGGATTTCTCGGCTTCGTGGCCGGCGCGGCGGTGATGGCATTCTGCATTGCGCGATGCACACCGCCGCATGTTCTGGGGTTTTGCACTGGCTGGCGTGCTCGTGGTGCCCATGGTCGTCGACAAAGTCTTCATCGACCGCATGTTCACGATCGAGGACGTGACTTCAAAATCCGAAGATGCCGACACCAGCGCCCAATCGCGGCTTGTCATTGCCGAAGCGCAGTTGCGCATGTTTCTCGACTATCCCATGGGAACGGGGTGGCGCGGAACCGCGGTCCTCAGCCCCCGGTACATGGACCGCAAGTGGCTGACCAAGAGCGGCGGAGCGGAGGTCGCCGAACGATCGTCTCACAACACCTATCTCACCGCACTCGTCGAGCAAGGCCTTCCCGGGGCCATGATCTATCTCTGCATCGTGCTGTGGAACATCGGGGCCGCATTCCGGATTCGTCACCTCGGCCGCGCTGACGTCGATGGTGAACTCGTCACCTTGGGCGCCGGATTGTGTGCGGCGCTGGCCGGGGTGCTGACAGCAGGCATCACAGCTGACTACCTGACGAAGGAAGTTCAGTTCTGGCTGTATGCGGGACTGACATCGGTGTTCTGGCTCGCCCGCGCGCAGACCCAAAGCGGTCGCGCGCCCGCAATTTCGGGCGCATCCCCAAGTCTGCTGGGAAGTCCGGTCGAGTCACGGTGATGCTGATGCGCATCCCACTGTCTGTCTTGTCCCCACCGGGGCGCCGGGGACGACTGAGCATCCTGATCTTCCATCGCGTGTTGGCCAAGGCGGACCCACTGTTCCCGGATCTACCGACGGCCGCCGAATTCGAGGCGCGCATGCGCTGGGTACGCTCCTGGTTCAACGTGCTGCCGCTCGGGTCCGCCATCGAGCGCCTGTACGCAGGAGAACTTCCGGCGCGAGCCCTTTCGATCACGTTCGACGACGGCTATGCCGACAATGAAGAGGTGGCCGCGCCCATCCTTCAGCATCTTGCAATGACCGCGACATTCTTTGTCTCGACAGGATTCCTGCGCGGAGCGTGCATGTGGAACGATCGAGTGATCGAGGCCATCCGTCATGCCCCCGGACCGATGCTTGACCTCACTGGACACGGCCTGGGTCGACATGCATTGACAGGCATCTCCGAGCGCAGGAAGGCAATCGATTCGATGCTTGCCACCATCAAGCACCTCGAGCCGCATCAGCGCGATGCATTGACCGACCTCATTGTTGCGGCCACCGGCGGCAAGCCCTCGCCTGCACTGATGATGCGACCGCTGCAGTTGCCTCGCCTGCGTGCAAAGGGCATGGACATTGGAGCACACACGGTGTCGCATCCGATCCTCACGCGGCTGAACCCGGATCAAGCGTTCGACGAAATGACTCGCAGCAAGACCGAGCTCGAGAACGTACTGGATGAGCCAGTGCGCCTGTTCGCCTACCCCAACGGCGTCCCCGGCCAGGACTATGGAAGGGAACATGCCGAGATGGCCCGCCGTTGCGGCTTCGAGGGGGCGGTGTCGACGGCCTGGGGCGCCGCATCTGCCCGATCCGATCGATACCAGTTGCCGCGATTCACGCCCTGGGACCGAACGCGCTGGCGCTGGGGCGCCAGACTCCTGGGCAATCTGAAGGGCAGTGAAAAGATCGCGGCGTGATGTTGGGAAGCTGCGCGTAAAGGCCTTGCTCAGAGCTTGCGCGAATCCAGCCAAAGTCCGAGCATCATCAGCACCCACACCATCGTTCCGAAATAAGGTGCGTGCTCACGTAGCCGGGCATCGAGCAATTCATCGATGAACCTTGGTTGCACGATCCCGCGCTGGCGCAATACGGCGATGCCGTCCGCCGCAAGGTCGTACAGGGGTTTGTGTCCCGTCAGCCAGGCCCCCACGGGCAGGCCGAAGCCGTGCTTTTCCTTGGTGAGAACCTCCGGCGGCAGAAAGTCGCGCAGTGCGTGCTTGAAGAACCATCTCAAGGTCGTGCCGCGCAGTTTCAGGTCAGACGCCAGCAACCTGGAGAACTCGATGACGCGGTCGTCCAGCATCGGGAAGGCAACGTCGACACCAGCGAGTTCGCACATGTGCGTCACCTTGGGCAGGTCGCCGTCGGCAAGGATGAAGCGCAGATCGATGCCCAGCATCTGATTGATCAGGCTCGCGTTCTTGTAGGGCGCATGTGCATCTGCAAGCAGACGCTCTGGATGGCCGGGATCGACTGAAGCCAGGAATTCTGGTGTGAATACCTTGTCCTGTCCAAGGTACATCAAGAGGTTGTATGAGTTGTAGCGCTGTGGCATGGGCGGGCGCGCCTGTTCCACGTAGCTGCGCAATTTGCGCACGAGCGGCACGCGGTCGGTGCCCGGCACCGAAAGAAGAAGCGGTTCGACGAGCCCGCGCCGCAGCAACTTCGGCACCTTGCTGTAGAGCCCGAGCAGGTAGTGCTTGCCATAGCGTTCGTTTCCGCCGAACAACTCATCGCCGCCGTCACCAGCCAACAGCCGGCTCACGCCATGCTCGCGCGCAAACCGTGCGCAATAGTACGTGGGAATGGCCGAAGCATTGCCGAACGGCTGGTCATATGACGCTGCGATCTTGGGCACGGCGTCAACGACGTCCCTGGGCGTGACGTAGTACTCATGATGCTCGCAGCCGAAATGACGGGCGGCGATGCGCGCGTAGGCCATCTCGTCATAGCCATCGACATCGAAGCCGATCGAAAAGGTACGGGCGGGCTTGTCGCCAACGCGAGCAAGCATGCCGCTGACGGTGCTGCTGTCGGTGCCTCCGGACAGAAAGGCCGCCGGCGCCTCGCTGCGAGCAGCCTCTGCAACGGCCGTTTGCATGACTTCGATGAACTCCTGCTCCAGTTCCTGCTGCGGCCGACCGTGCCGTTCTTCGAATTGCATCGACCAGTAGGGGCGCGCTGCTGCCGTCGCGCCGTCGCCGAACTCGAGACAGTGGCCCGGCGCCAGGCGAAACAGACCCTCGAAGATCGTCGATGGTCCTGGGCTGACGTGATAAAAGAGATAGTCGTAGATGCCCTGCGCGGACAATGATCGGCGGATGTCGGGATGCCCACACAACAGGTCGAGGTCTGAGGCAAAGACGAAGGCGCCATTCTTTTGCGCGTAGACGAGCGGCTGCACGCCGATACGATCCACCGCGATGAAGCCACGGCGCCGCTGCGAGTCCCAGGCAGCCAATGCGAAATCCCCGCCGATGCTTGCAAGCGCATCCGTGCCGCGGTCACGCAATGCTTGCAGCACCTGCTCGTCGTCGGTGCCCGACTGCCCACCCAGGCGCAGCCGCGGGTGCCCGGCGACGGCGATCATGAATCTGTCCGACACGAGCAGGCGCGGTGCCACCGGCGTTCCGAAGACGGCGAGCCCGCCGTGCGGGCTCGACTGCACGCGAGCATCCATCACGGGCGCGTGGCTGGCCGAAAGCATGCGATGCATGATCGACTCGGCGTCATGCGCCGTGCCTGGCGCGAAGGAACCGCACAGTCCTTTCATCTCTCCCCTTCCCTGGTCGTGTTGACGTCGGAACTTGCGCGAACCGGCGAATCGAGCCGATGAAGCCAGTCGATCGTGGCCTCCTCTGCCGCATGAAGCCACTGGCGTTGCGAGAACGTGTGATCGGCCTGTGCAAGGTCAACCCGAGTCACCTTCGGGTCACTGAGCAATCCCCGCCACACACCGGACGATTGGGTGTACTCGAGAAATTCCTTTGCCGTGAGATCGTTGCCGCTGAGGATCAGCAACAAACGACCGCGCAAGCGCGCCAAGCCAGCGGCCATGGCGTCCTGATAGCACGCAGCGCCAGTGGGCGCGCCACCCTCACCCGGTGAGCGAGCGCGATGAACACGGCGCAGGTTAGCCCAAAGTTCGCCGAGGGACGCCCCGAGCCGCAAGTCTCCGCGCAGCAGCTTTGTCCAGAATTCGCGCTGAACAAGGCGCGAAGCGTAGTAGTGCTTGACAGTGGCGGCAGCGAGGCTCGCCTCGCTGCGGGCCCAAGGATTGGCCGCGACGATCCCCGCCACTCGGGCGTCTTGCGCGGCGAACATCAACGCTGCAGATGCCGCATCGCAAAGGCCCCACACGACAATTCGACTCGCCCCTGGGCAATGCCTTGCAAGTGCATCGAGCCCTGCATGCACATCCGGCCCCGCTGAATCGAAACCGCGCATTTCGCCCTCGCTGTCGCCCATGCCGGTGTAGTCGAAGCGCAGTGACGCATAGCCTGCGCGGGCGAGGGCGCGTGCAAGCAGTACGAATTGCCTGTGACTGCCCACTCGGTACTGTGGCCCGCCCACGAGGATCAGTATCGCGATGGCCGACGCTTGTGCAGCGGGTTGCGACAGGATGCCCCATAGCCGCGACTGTTCGCAAGCGAACCGGACCACCGTCTCATCCACGGCGATGGACATCACGGTTGGCGGCCATGCATCGGATGACTCGACCGTTGCGCATCCCGTGCAAGTTGAAGTGATGTCGAGGCATCGTGCCTCTCGAGTGCCGCAAGGCTTGCTTCGAGCAGCGCCTCGCATTCCTCGATCTCCTGAGTCTGCCAGAACAGTGGACCCGCAATCACGTTGTTGCCGACCGTCAGCCCCTTGTGGCGCCAGTTTGCGACGACGCGCTCGGCCGCGGGCGACATGCTGGGTGACTCGGCTGCCGACACCTCGAACCATTCCACCCTGCCGGAATATTCCGGCGCCAAGTCGAGCGATGCGTGCTCCAGGCCAGCGGCCAGTATCGGATTGAGCACATAGCCGCCCACCTCGACGCTCTCACCTGCACGAAGTCTCTGGAGTGGCGAAGGCTCGCTGCCCTTGACCGACCCCACGATGCGTGCGCCGGCATGCAATCGAAGGAACTGTTGGAGGTGCTGTGCGCCCGACAGGACCGGCTGCCAAAGCAAGAGGTTCAGATCGGGGAATCGGGCGATCGCCTCCGAAGCGAGCAAAGCACCTGCGCGCTCGCACCAGAGCCACACGGGCAGTTGGTGATCGGCGTGCTGCAATTCGTCGGTGATGTCCGCCACCCAGTCGTTCCAGGTGGCCGCCTCGAACTCGCCTGAACTGTCTCCGCATCCGGCCAAGTCACGTTGCACGACCCGCCACGCGTGTGCGCCGAGCATGCGGGCCATGCGTGCGGCCATTCGCCGCGACTTGTTCATCTCTTCGGCAAAGGCGGGCGCAAACACGACAGTACCGCGCAGGCGACCGTGTTCGGGCCCGGTCACGATTCGGAATCGGTAGCCTTCGCCAACGTTGACGAACGTGCCCGACTGAACGACGGGCTCGGCCGAACTCATTGACTCAGCTTGCCTTCAACGAAGCTCGTCAGGCTGCCTACGGTGGCAAAGGTTCGGCCGTCGACTTCGTCATCATCGACAGTGATGCCGAACCGTTCCTCAAGCGCAGTGAGGATGGATACGACCGCCATCGAATCGAGTTCCGGAATGCTGCCGAGCAGCGCGGTGTTGGCATCCAGCGCATGCTGGGCGTCGTTCAGGCTCAAGACGGAGCGCAGGACATTGACGACATCGTCTTCGACATTCACTTGATTGGCCCAATCGTTCTGGCGGGAATCGGAATCGGCATGGATCGGCCCAGCCGGTCACGGCGGGCCATTGTATGGACGCTGTGCGCACGTGGCATCCCTTGACCCGGTGGCGGCGGCGCCACGCTCGGCGTGATCTGTGATGTCGTCTGACGCCAGCGCCGCAGTCAAGCGCGGTATTCGCCCGTCTTTCGAAACCGTAAGCCCTTGTCGCGCAATTGGTACCAATCGTAGCCGCGTTTACGCCCCTGAGTGACGCCTCGCGTCCAGGCGGCAGACGTTGCGTTGCACGCAAGTGCCTTATGCACTGCGCGGCTTTGCGAGGACTGCCGGGAATTCTTGGCACGAGGTATCACACGCTGGCAGCACCCTCCGCTTGCATTTGCTTTCGACACATTCCGACAACGACCCGCGGTCGGGGGAACTTAGAGTCCCATTCGAACTTGCCGAACAAGGCATGGCACAGGAACAGATCCCTGTGCGCGACACCGGCCAGGTCCTCACAGACAGGGCAGTGTCAGTAACGAATTCACTGAAAGGATCGTTGGGATGAAGTCGTCTTTGAGACCCACGGCTGCGGCCGTGGTGGAAATGCTCGCGTGCGCGGCACTCGTTGGTTGCGGTGGCGGGACAAACGATCCGGCAGCTGCGTCGACAGATTCGACGCAAGCGACTGCCCAAGGCGTGCAATGGACCGCCATCGCATCCGAAGGACAGTCGTTCAAAACCGCGACCATGCAGGAAGTTCGCTTCGGGCACGGCAGCCGCTGGTTGCGCAAGTACGTGAGCGGAGGCGCCTGGTGTTCCTCCACGTTCTTCGGCGGCGACCCTGCGGTAGGTGATCCAAAGACCTGCGATGTGCAGCAGCCCGCACCTGCGCCCGCACCTGCGCCCGCACCTGCGCCCGCCCCGGCACCTGCGCCTGCCCCGGCGCCTGCGCCTGCCCCGGCACCTGCGCCTGCTCCGGCTCCCGCGCCTGCTCCGGCGCCTGCGCCTGCTCCGGCCCTCCCCGCGCCTGCCCCGGCTCCTGCGCCTGCCCCGGCTCCCCTCCCGCGCCTGCCCCGGCTCCTGCGCCTGCTCCGGCTCCCGCGCCTGCTCCGGCTCCTGCGCCTGCCCCGGCACCTGCGCCCTGCCCCGGCACCTGCACCTGCACCTGCACCTGCACCTGCACCTGCACCTGCACCTGCGGCCGATTTCGCCACGCGCTGCGCCCAGCCCGGCGTCATCAAGTGCGTGGGCTTCGACAGCCCTTCAGACTTCAACATCGGCAGTGGCGGCACCTCCGGCGCCTACGGCATGAACTCGGGCATCTTCGCGCCCTCGGGCACCTCCAACTACACCCTGGCCACCCAGGACACGTCTCAGAAAGCCTCTGGCACGAGTTCCCTGAAGTTCACCATCCCCGCGAACTCCGGCTCCGACTCCTCCGGCTCGTACTTCACCAACTTCTCTAGCGACCTGTCGACCCAGTTCGGCGAGAACTCCGAGTTCTACGTCCAGTGGCGCCAGCGCTTCAGCCCCGAGTTCATCACCACCCAGTACGCCGGCGGCGGCGGCTGGAAGCAGATCATCATCGGCACGGGCGACACAGCCCTAGCCAGTGGCAGAACTCGTGCTCCTCGCTGGAAACCGTCGTGCAAAACCTGCAGCACCGTGGGTTCCCGCAGATGTACAACTCGTGCACCGGGCTCCACCTCACACGGACGCCTACAACCCCTTCGAGGAGCCCTTCGGCGCCTACGACTTCAAGCTGCAGAACGGCATGCCCGCGCCGTACTGCCTGTACTCGCAAGGCAGCTACCGGCTACTTCCCGCCCAACGGCAACTGCTTCGGCTATGTCGCCAACGAGTGGATGACCTTCCAGGTGCGCATCAAGACCGGCCCGCGCGTCAATGACGAGTTCACCAACAGCTATGTCACGCTGTGGGTCGCCCGCAACGGCCAGCCATCCCAGCAAGTCATCTCCTGGGGTCCCTACAACCTCAGCGCCGGTGCGCCTTCGGAAAACCAGCGCTACGGCAAGGTCTGGCTGCTGCCCTACAACACCGGCAAGAGCGCCTCGGCCACCAACCCACCGCCTACACCTGGTACGACGACCTCATCATCTCCAGGAACAAGATCGCCGATCCGAGCGGGTCGTCGACAACAACTGCACCGGCACCTGCCCCGGCACCGGCACCTGCGCCCGCACCGGCACCTGCGCCCGCACCGGCACCTGCGCCCGCACCTGCGCCCGCACCGGCACCGGCACCTGCGCCCGCACCGGCACCTGCGCCAGCGCCCGCACCGGCACCAGCGCCGGCACCGGCACCGAGTGGGACGGCAACGATTTCAGTGGTCCATTCCCTCGGAAAACGCGGACGGCACGGCACTGACGAACATCAAGGGATACCGAATCGTCTATGGCTCCAGCCCCTCGAGCCTGACGAAATCGGTGGACATCACCGGCGCATCGACCACGAGTTACGCCTTGACGGGCTTGTCTCCCGGCACCTACTACTTCGCGCTGATCACCTTGAACACGAGTGGGACCGCAAGCGCACCTTCAGGTGTCGCATCGGGCACCGTTCTCTGACGGACGATTGAAACCCACTTGCAGGCAGTTCTTGACAATGAGCATGAATCGAAGAAACTTTCATCCTGGCCTCCACGAGCATTGCCGGCGGCATTTTCCTGCCGCACGACGAAGGCCGCCACGCCGTGCCCCCCGCCACTGATCAGCTTGAACGGAGGAACCACCGCCACCAGCGTATGCCCGACGTCCCAGGGCAGCAGCGCACTGGCGACCCTGGCGGCATCGATGTCGGCGGGCTCCTGGGCTCAGCTGTCGGTCTCGAACCAGAACAGCATTCTTGGCGTTGGCAATGTGTCCGGGTCGATGCTGCATTACTCGAACTCCATGCCATGGAATTCGACCTCCAGGGCGATCGAGATCATCGGTGCGGATCACAACTGGGGCAGTGCAGTCACGTGCAATACGTCGAGGCGTCGAACCAGTTCGTGCTCGTGTCCAACAGATGCCACCGGCAGAGACGCTGAATCACGGCTACGATCACACCGCCGTCAATCCGTACAACGGCGACATCTATCACCGCCAGTACGGAATCGGGCAGCACGATCGACGTGGTTCGCAAGAAGAACGGCACGTTCCAGCTTCTCGTCAATCGCAAGCCGCAGCACGATGTATGCGCAGGTCGCGATCGGCACATGCTGGTGGTCGGGTACTTTCGCGGGCGCCGGTTCCCAAGGCTGCTTCATGGTCTTCAATTCCGGCGCTTCCACTGGAACCGCACAGGACGGCCAGATCGTCGCCTACGACCCTTTGAGCAGCCTGTGGTTCTACGACCAGTCGGGCATGGCGCCGAACTACAGCACCAGCGGCGCCACCTACCATAGCGTGATGGAATACAGCGCCGGTAAGAACGTGGCAGTCTATGGTGGCGGCAACGACCAGCCTCACAAGCTATGGCGCCTCAACGCCAACGGATCCTTCACGCCGATGACGGATGTGCCGTCCGGTAAGGCGGTCGGCATCCAGGCAGGCAATCTCGTGAGCGACCCGATCACCGGCAACTTCCTGTTGCTCAGCGCAGGCGAACTTTGGGAGCTCAATCCGAACGGCTCCGGCACGTGGACCCAACAAAGTGGCTCGCGCAAGCCGCCGGCTGGGGTCGGAATTCCCGGCCCGGGCAATCCGCAAGGGGTGATCTCGTGCTCGCTGGCCCAGCACGGTGTCATCGCTTACATCACCCAAACGTCGTCAACCGGCGGCACGTTCTTCCTTTACAAGCACGCCTGACCGTCGGGCGTGACACTTCCCGTGGCACGCCTCTCGCGGCGTGCGCGCGGCGGGTCAGACCAGCACTTCGAGCGGTGCCGGATGACTGAGGAACAGGTGCGGGCTGGCGGTGAGTCCGTAGGCGCCTGATTGGAATACCACGACGAGATCGCCCGGTTGTGCGGCGGCCATGTCCATGCGGTCGGCCAGCAGGTCCAGCGGCGTGCACAGAGGCCCGACCACGGAGGCGCGCTCGCGCTGTGGCGATCCCGCACGATTGCCGATCTCTACTGGATAGTTCTTGCGAATCACCTGGCCGAAATTTCCGGAGGCGGCCAGGTGATGGTGCAAGCCGCCATCTGTCACCAGGAAAATTTCGCCTCTCGAGACCTTCTTGTCGAGAATTCGGCACACATACACGCCCGCTTCGCCCACGAGATAGCGCCCCAGTTCGATCACCAATTCGGCATCGGGCAACTGAGAACTCGCTGTTGCGGCAATCGCGGCGAGATGGTGTCCGATAGGCTCGATATCCAGCGCCTGTTCGCCAGGGAAATAGGGGATGCCGAAGCCGCCGCCCAAGTTCAGGACCCTGACGGGTGCAGGCGCATGACGGGCGAGTTCGATGGCCAATTCGAGCCCACGGCTCTGCGCCTCGCAGATGGCTTCAGCCCGCAGGTTCTGTGAACCCGAGAAGATGTGGAACCCCTCGAACGCCAAGCCGAGCCGCGCCACTTCGTGGAGCACTTCCGGTACGCGTTCAGCGTCGATGCCGAACTGCTTGGGTCCGCCACCCATCTTCATCCCGGACGACTTCAGCTCGTACGCGGGATTGACGCGCAGGGCTACCCGAGCCGGACACCGCAGCGTGCGCGCGATGTCGGCAAGCAGTTGAAGCTCCCGCGACGACTCCACGTTCAGCAAGGCCCCCGCCGCAACGGCCTGCGCCAGCTCCGTCTCGCTCTTGCCCGGCCCCGCGAAACTGATTTCTTGGGCATCCATGCCTGCATCGAGCGCAACCCGCAACTCTGCCCCGGATGCGACATCGAGCCCATCGACGAGCCGGGCCATGTGGCCGACAAGGGCCGGCATCGGATTCGCCTTGATCGCGTAATGCAGACTGACACCAGGCGGAAGGATGCCCCTCACGCGCGCCACTCGCTGTTCAAGCAACCGACGGTCGTAGGCATAGAAGGGTGTGCGCCCCACGCGCGACGCGAGTCGCGTCAGACCCACACCGCCCACGCTGAGTTCATCGCCCAGCAGCGCAAAGCCGTGCAAGCGGCGCTCGGCCTCGCTCATGGCGCTGCCTCCTGCGCCGCAGCACGCACCCGGGACATGATCGACTTCCTGTCGATCTTGCCGTTGGCGTTTCGCGGAAGCGGCCCTTCGCTTTGTTCGATGCTCGCCGGCACCATATACGCGGGGAGCTTCTCTCGACACAAAGCCTGCAGCCGAGCGATGTCGAGGGGGCGGCCTTCGGCTGCCGTGACGACTGCGGCCACGACCTCGCCCATGGCAGGATGCGGCAGCCCGAAGACCGCGCATTCGCCGATCATCTGTGACGCATAGAGAACTTCTTCGACCTCCGTCGGGCTGATTCGGTACCCCGACGACTTGATCATTTCGTCCTTGCGCCCAATGAAATACAGGAACCCCTCCTCATCGCGGCGCACCGTGTCGCCGGAAAAGACTGCGATTTCCGGCAGCATCAACCCCGGTTCGCGACCGGGCAGCATGCGGAATCGTTCCGCGGTCTTCTCCGCGTCGTTCCAGTAACCCTGTGCCACGAGCGCGCCGCGCTGCACGAGTTCGCCCGGCTCGCCTGCCTCGCACGGCGTCCCATCCTGCCGAAGGACCAGGATCTCTGCGTTCGGTATGGCGCGGCCGATGGAGTCGGGCCGGTGGTCCGCTTCCTCCGGGGGAAGATACGTGGCCCTGAACGCTTCGGTCAGCCCGTACATCAGGTAGGGCCTGGCCACGGGGAGAAGCGCACGCAAGGCCTTGAGCGTCTCGAGAGGCATCCGCCCCCCGGTGTTGGCGAAATAGCGCAGTTGTTCCCCTGCGCCGGCGGGCCACTTCACCTGGGTGAGTTGAATCCACAGCGGAGGCACCGCAGTGAGCCCTGTCACGCGATGCCTTGCCACTGCATTGACCACGTCCTTGGGCAACAGGTAGTTGAGCAGCACTACGCTCGCTCCCGCATGGAATGCAGTCGTCAACTGGCTGAACCCGGCGTCGAACGACAACGGCAGCGCGGCGAGAAGGACGTCCTCGCCGTGATTGCCGAGGTACGAGGCCACGCTTTTCGCCCCCGCCACCATGTTTCGATGAGAGAGCACCACGCCCTTGGGCTTCCCTGTGCTGCCCGACGTATAGAGGATCGAGGCGATGTCGCTGTCGATCAATCGCGGCAGCTCGACCGTGGGCATGTCATTGCGCACGATGTCGTCCCAGCGGTGGACTGCCGGAACGCCCCCGGCGAGACCTGACGTTCCCGGACCCGTCAGCACCACATGGCGGAGATCCGGGCACCCCCGCAGCACCGGCTCGAGCAGCCCCAGGCGCTCGGTTGAAGTCACGAGGACGCGCACGTTGCAGTCGCGAAGGATGTATGCCACCTGCTCAGCCTTGAGCAGCGGATTGATCGGGACGAACACGCCACCGAGAGCAGGTGCACCGAACGACGCGATGACGGTCTCGAATCGCTTGTCGAGGTAGATTGCCACACGCTCGCCTCTCGCCGTGCCGAGGCCGGCAATCGCGGCTGCAAAGGCGCGGATGCGGCGCCCAAGCTCGGCATAGGACATTGCGTCATTTCCGTCGTGGAGCGCAGGCGCCTGTGGCGCCCGTTGCGCTGCCGCCAGGGGCAGTTCATGCAGGAGATTGGCTTCGTACCGCATTGTTCGATCCATTGGATTCATGATTTTCGCCGCGCACGGACGCCGGCCGCCGCATGACCGCGGACACCGCGCCGGTCAACCATGCCAGCTCCTTGTCGGTCAGGGCCTGGTGACACGGAAGGTGCAGGAGATGCTCGCGAAAGTGCTGGGACACGGCACAGGTCGAGTCTGCCATGTCGTCCCAGCGCCAGATCGGCACGCCAAGCTTCTTCAGCATGTAGAAGTGGGGGCGCGGATGCTCGATCAGCAGAGGGAACATGTAGGGGACGCAGTCGTCCGGCAGGCGATCGAACAACGCACGGCAGTTCGGCAGGCCACTCACCGCATTGCACCAGAGCTGATAGTTGGCACGCCGCCGCTCGGCCGCATCACGCACGTCGCAAAGCCGCAGGAGCAAGCGTGAACTCCACGAACTGGCGACACCCTCCGACTCGGAGTCGTACAAATGCGATGTACCTTCGGATTGACTGAGTGTCTGCGCCCCCGTATCCAGGGGCGCGGAGGCAATGTCCCCCAGCTCGGCGTCCAACCGCGCGATGTTCGGCGCGCCACGTCGAGCCGAGTCGTGCCCGAGCGTTCGCTCGAGCGCGTGGACGACTGGCCTCAGCTGCGCACGCAGACCTGCGGGCCGGACCTGCGGCAAGGCTTCGTCGCCATGGGCAATGAGCCATCCGCCCTCTTCACAAGGAAAGAACTTGTAGGGACTGGCGGTCGTGTAATTCGCATGGCGACCCATGCGCGGCCGACGACGTCCTTGCAGAAGTGCGTGCGAGCAGTCTTCAATCAGGACGATGCCGTGTTCATCGCAGAACGCCTTGATGGCCTCGACGTCTTGTGCGAACCCGAAATAGTGGGTCAGGAGCATCGCCCGGATCGCGACGCCTGCGCCTCGCACGGTCCGATCGAGCTCGCCCAGATCAGGTGCCAACTGCCTGTCCAGCGGGTACAAGACGAGGCGCGCGCCGAGCCGAATGGCCGGATCGAGCATCGTGCGGCAATGATAGGCAGGCGCCAGCAGCGCCCCGTCGCGGCCGACGCCCGACATGCGGTATGCATCATGAAGCGCGTAGCGGCCGTGGGTGTAGTGCCCTTTCGGCCGACCGGCACCGACCAGTTCGAAATCGCCCGAAGACCGACGACTGAATGCTCGCGCCGTGAACACCGGCAGAACGGGAACGCGCGGCGCGGGGAATGCGCAACTCGAGGCATCGAAGACGTGGTACGGAATCGACGACACGTGATCGGCTGACGACAGCTCGGGGCTCAGGCGTTCGGCGCCTGAGACGGTTCGGGATGCGGCGGTTGTTCGGGGCGCCGCCGGTGTGAAAGGAGACGCTGGACCTGGCGCCGCAGGCGCGGAATGACCGACCACCGATACACATTGGCGTGATAGAGCGTGCGCGACTGTTCTGTCCAGCGCGTGTGCCATTCCATCATCCGACCGTAGAACTCGATGCGACGCACACGGCCTTCGTCGAAAACCTGCCGAAACGCGTCCTGGCGCATGAGAAAGGCGGGCGACACGCTGCGGTACTCCGGATCGAACGCGGTCTTCAGGATCACCAGCACCTCACCCGCCTCGATGCACAGGTCCATGGCGACCACCTTGTCGTTGAATTTCAGGCGCCAGATGCGTGCTCGACCCAGTTCGCAGAAGTTCGTCAACATCGCACCGTAGAAGCGCCCTTGTGCATTGTCGGTTCCCACCGCCGTGCCCATGCCGGCCTTCCACCCGGCGCTCTCCAATCGACCGTAGTCGGCAATGGCGGTGGCGACCTCGGACGACTGCCTGAGCGTGTCGAAGGTCACGGCCACGCCCTCTGCCTCGAGCTTGCTGCGCTGCTTGCGCATGTTGGTGCGCAAGTTCTTTCCCCGGGCCTCCCAGTACTGCTCGAACGTGCCCTGCACATCGACCCAACCCGTCTGGATGTAGTCCATGGTGTCGAAACGGGCGCCGGAGCCAGGGCGCTCCTGCGTGCGCGGATCGAGCTGCGTCAGTCCCAGGCCAAGGACCAGTCCCGGCAGCCGGGCGACCAAGGCGCCCGCTGCCGCGATCGCGTCTTCGCCGTCAGCGATGAGCCATGGCCCAAGAGGCAATTGAGAAGGCTGGAACGTCGAGACTCTTCCGGCCGCCGCGCGCTGAAGAAGTGCCGCCCCGACCGGCTGGTGGCCCCGATGCGCAATCGCGATCAGTTCGCGGCCCAACGAGAATTCACGCAGCAGCGGCCCAATGAATGCGCTTTCCAGAAAGGGGAGCCCGCCTGCTGCCGCGTTGACCGCGTCCCAGGCTGACGCGAGGTTCGACCATTCCGAGATCGGGTGGATCTTCCACTGCATGGGCTTCATGGGTTCACAGTCAAAGTGCTTGGGCATTGCGCGCAACTTGGAAGGATGCCGTATATGCACAGGCGAATGGAACCCCTCGTCTGAGGAGACTGCTCAACTGCTGGCATTTGCACGTCGCGCGACGACGCTTTCGAGCAACGCTGCCAGTTGGCCTGCGCGCGCTTGACGAGACATGGCCTGCAGCCGTGCGTCCATCGGACGATCGGGCAGGCCCGCACGCACGCCGGCGAGGAAATCGACGAGCGCCTTCTCCACTTGCCCGCTGTCCTCGAGTTTCGCGACATTTGTCACACCACTGGCCAGCAGAGTCTTTCCGGTATCGCCGGCGGGATCGGCCAAGCCGAGCACGGGCCGCCTGGCACGCAGGTATTCATACAGCTTGGCAGGAATCTGCTCGTTGCAGTTCGCGCCCTGCATGACCATCAGGCCGTCGGCTTGCAGCATTTCCGCCAGTGCGTCGCGATATGGCACAGCGGGCAAGATTTCCACCAGGTCGGTCGTCTGGCTCTGCGTCGCCAGTTGCTTCAGCAGGTCATCGTGCACAGGCGCACGGAACCGGACACGCAGGTTTGTCGGGCTCACGCGACCAGCAATGCGAAGGCGGCTCAGCGCCGCGAAGAGAGCAGTGGGGTCGCGCTCCGAAGGGTAGACGATTCCGCTGTGCAGCAAGGTCGCGCAGCCGGGGGTCAAGGCTGCCGGGCGCAAGCCTCGCTCTGCCATGGCGAACGCGGCTTCATCGAAGCCGTTTTCAATGATGGCGAATCGATCCTCGGGCAGCGCCCTGAAGCGCGCCCGGTACATGGCATGGGCACTGGGTGTCACGAACACGAGCTTCGACGCCGTTCGGGAGAGTTTCTCCTCGATATCGACGAATGCTTGACGAGTCTTCGGATCGGCGGGATAGCCTTCCTGGGCCATTGGGTCGCGGAAATCGGCCACCAGGGGAATACCCGTCAGTTCGTGCAAGCGATGGGCGACGAGGTGGGCCGTGGCGATGGGATAGGTCGACCAGATCACGTCGGGGCGCAGCTCGCGAATCAGGCGCAGTCCCGCCGGCACCGCGCCGAGCGCCCAGCTACGCCAGCGATCTGGCCGCGCAAACACCGCGGGATAGCGCCCCGCGATGGCCAGGTGGCGCGCTGCGTCCAGGGCGAATGCTCGCTCCACACGGGTATCCGGGGGAACATCCTTGAGCAGATCCGCCGAAGTGGCGGCGTACGCGCGCGGATGCGCGCTCAACACGATGGGCTGCCATCCGTGTTCGGGGAGGTGCTGCACGAATCGAAGCGTGCGCTGCACGCCGCTCGACATGGCGAACGGCGGAAACTGGAACGCAACCATGAGGACACGGCGCGGGGGGTTCGTCGCAAGCGACGTCTGGCTGTTCTGCATTCAATCCACACGCGACGCGCGACCCGAATGGCCCCAATGGTAGCGGCCAGGTCGGATGCCGCGACCCCGAATTGGGGGGGCGGATCCGCTGACGCAGGCCGTCTGTGCCATTAAGATCGCATGCGAACAGCCTGAAAGCGAGCCGGAAGGGAAACCAGCATGATTGTGAGCACGAGCGGGCTGGCGTCCGTGGTCGATGGCAGCCGCGCTCGCGGTCAACTTCGCGTTTGTCTGCGCAGCGTCCGCGCAGCCAATGGTTCCGGGCTACCCGCAACGGGTGGAGGAAATGGACCCGCGCGAAGTGGCGCTTCTGCCCAACTATTGCCGATATACGCAGTTGTTTCGCGACCATTTGCCAGGTGGCGGCGACCAGAGCCTCGTGAAGAGCTGGTACGCAGAACTCGGGCCCACGTTCCATCATCTGCACCACTACTGCCTCGGATTGATGAAGACGAACCGGGCCGTGCTGCTCGCGCGCGACCCTAGTGTCCGAAGCTTCTACCTGAACGATGCCATCACCGAATTCGACTATGTCATCACGCGAGCAGAACCCGGCTTCGTCCTGCTTCCGGAGATGCTGACCAAGAAAGGCGAAAACCTGATCCAACTCGACAAGGGGCCGATGGCCGTATACGAGTTCGAGCGTGCCATAGACGCCAAGAAGGACTACTGGCCTCCCTATGCTGACCTCAGCGATTACTACAAAGGAGTCGGAAACTTCTCGAAAGCGCGCGAAGTGCTGCACGCCGGACTCGCGCAAGCACCGAACTCCCAGGCATTGCGAAGACGACTGACCGAAATGGCGTCGGCATCGGACCACCAGGACGGCAAACGCTAGGCTGTACTGCCCGTGCCGCACGCGGCCGTGTGCCGCCTGCGTCGCCAGGGTCCGAGGCCGTACCACCGTCGCGACGGATCAACCCTCATGCTTTTCAACTCGTACGAGTTCCTCTACTTTTTTCTGCCGGTGACGCTGGCAGGATTCTTTGCGCTGTCCGGCGCAAGACGCGCCAAGGGTGCCGCCGCCTGGCTGGCGCTGGCGTCGATCTTCTTCTACGGTTACTGGAGCCCGCGCTACGTCCTGCTGCTGATCGCATCGATTGCGGTCAACCTGTTTGCGGGCCGAGCCATCCTGCGGTTTCACCTGGCGGCCCGCCAGCGCGAGGCCAAGTCGGTCCTGATCAGCGCGCTGGTTGCCAACCTGGGCGCCTTGGCCTACTTCAAGTACGCCGGCTTCTTCGTCGACAACTCGACAGCACTGGCGCTCACGCCATCTGCATATCGGCGCGATCGTTCTGCCGATCGGCATTTCGTTCTTCACTTTCACGCAGATCGCCTTCCTGGTCGACACGTACCAGGGCAAGGTCCGGCGAGTCGCGCGCGTTCCACTACACGCTGTTCGTCACCTACTTCCCGCACCTGATCGCCGGGCCGGTGCTGCATCACGCGGAAATGATGCCGCAGTTCGCGCGAGACGAGACCTATCGGTTCCGCATGGACAAATTCGCCGTCGGCGTCGCGATGTTCGCGATCGGGCTGCTCAAGAAGGTCGTTCTCGCCGACGGAATCGCAGCCGTTCGTCGGCGCCCGTCTTCGATGCCGCGCACGACGGCGCACCTGACCGCGGTCGAGGCGTGGGGCGGCGTCGCTCGCCTACACCCTGCAGCTCTATTTCGACTTCTCGGGCTATTCCGACATGGCGATCGGCCTGTCGCGAAGATGTTCAGCATCGATCTGCCGCTCAATTTCAATTCGCCCTACAAGGCCGTCAACATCACCGATTTCTGGCGGCGCTGGCACATGACGCTGTCGCGCTTCCTGCGCGATTACCTCTACATCCCGCTGGGCGGAAACCGCAAGGGCGCCGTCCGCCGCTACGTCAATCTGATGATCACCATGCTGCTGGGCGGCCTCTGGCACGGCGCCGGCTGGACGTTCGTCATCTGGGGCGGCTTGCACGGCTTGTTCCTGGTCGTCCACCAGTCGTGGCAAGCCTTGCAAGAGAGACTCCTCGGTGCTGCGGCCCCGTCGCACACCTCAGCGTTCAGCCGCGCGGCGTCGTGCCTGCTCACATTCCTGGCAGTAGTCATCGCGTGGGTGTTCTTCCGGGCTACCAGCTTCCATGCCGCCTGGCGTGTATTGGAGGGCATGTTCTTCGTCCGCACAGGACTGGTCTTGCCCGTCGAATGGCAGGACTCGTTGGGCGGGCTGACGTCGGCGTTCCGGTTCGAACACCTCGACGCATTCGGCGGCACACGACAGTGGATCTGGATCGGCCTGCTCCTCTCGATTGCCTGGTTCCTGCCCAATTCGCAGACCCTGGTGGCGTCGGCGCGTCGCGCCATCCCTGCGCTCCTTCATGAACGGTGGGCCTGGATGTCGCTCGGAAGCGCAGCCGTCTTCATCTTCCTGCTGTCGGCCATCAACGGCTCGCGCGGGAGCTCCGAGTTCATCTACTTCAATTTCTGAGCGCGATGGGTCGAATCTTCTCTCGGCTCATGTGGTTCTGCTGCGGCGTCCTCATGGCGATCATCGTGCTCGAAGGCGTCTTGCGCATGATGCCCGTATCGACCGGGTTGCACCGCACGGCAGACTATGCCCGCTGGCCGCTCCAGAATGCCGACCCCTGGACGCCGTACTCTTATTCGCTCACCTGGGCGATGCTCAATGCCCATCACGGCAAGACAAACAACTATGGGCACGTGGCACCCTTCGACTATCGTCGTGACAGTCGGCCCGTGGTGGTCATTGGCGACAGTTTCATCGAGTCGTTGATGAACGAGTACGCCGACACGCTGCAGAGTCAACTGTCGCGAATGCTCCATGCCCCCGACGCCGTATACGGGCTGGGCGTCAGTGGCCTGTCAGCGAGCGACTACGTTGCCCTTTCAAAGCAGGCGAAGGACGAATTCCATCCCACGGCCGCGGTCGTCGTGCTCATTGACGGAGACTTGTCGGAAAGCCTGATTCCCGAATACGGAAGCCACTTCCTTGTGCACAAGGACGGGCACCTTGCATTGCGCTACGACCCGGTCCATGGAGACTCGCTGGGGACGCGCGTGCGCAAGGTCATCGGGGACATCTCGGTGCACCGGTACTTCCAGGTCAATCTGCAGTTCTCCCTTGACAAGCTGGTGGCCGCGTTCCGCGCGGCGCCGCCGGCGATATCAGCGCCCGACCTTCACGGTCTGCAAGATCAAGTCGAGGTCGCGGATTGGTTTCTCGGCCAATTGCCCGGCAGTCTCGGTGTCAGTGCGAAATGCATTGCCCTTGTCCTCGACAGCGACCGATATGCCATCTACCGGCCAGACATGGCATCCAAGCCAAAGGATTCACCCAAGGCACGACAGTACTTGATCGACCATGCACGCGCGCTTGGATTCAAGGTGACCGATCTCGACGGTATCTTCCGTCGCGCGTATGCGAAAGATCATGCCAAGTTCGACCATTGGCCCATCGACCGTCATTGGAACCGCCTGGGGCACGGTATTGCCGCTGAGGCAGCCTATCAAGATCTGTTTGCGCCAGTTCCGGGGCAGGCGAACGCCTGCATGCCGGGAGAAAAGGACAAGACCCCGTCGGAGCCGCTTGCTGGCAAGGTTGCCGCAGCAAGTGCGGCGCTTCGTCCTGTTCGCACGTCGCCGATAAGATAATGGTCGAGCGTCGACCTTGGCTCACGCGTGCTTGTAGAGGTAGAAATTCCCGTCAGTCTGATCCCGTTGCGTGATGTACGCGATCACGCCATAGTCGGCGATTGCGACCGAAATCACGGCTTCGGGGTTTCCCGGGCCGGGCACACCGACCGCGGACGGCGGAGTACGGGTGCCGGATTGTTGACTCCAGGTACCAGTTCCGGTGGGGTTCAATTCCCACAGCTGGCCTGCACTGAGCAGCAGGAAGTTTCCGGTCACGGGGTCACAAACGAGATTGCCAGCCTGGATGCCGACGGCTTTTCCTGACGGAACATCGGGCATGGGTGTGAAGCTGCCATTGGCATTCAGTCGCCATAGCTTGTGTGGCTGGTCATTCCCACCGCCATAGACAGCCACGTTGTTTCGTGCGCTGTACTCCATCACGCTGTGATACGTCGACCCGCTTGTACTGTAGAACGGCGCCATCCCGTATTGATTGAAAAACCACTTGTTGCTGACTGGATCGTATGCCGCGATCTGGCCGTCGCTCGCGTGGCCGTCGGATGCGCCCGAGTTGAACACCATCCAGCAGCCCTGGCTCCCGCCGCCCGTAAATGCGCCCGACCACCAGCACGCCCCGATTGCCACCTGCACGTATGTCGTGCTGCAGTCCGAGATTGAAGAAAAGGCGGAACTGCCAAGCGTCTTGCGCACCGTCTTGATCGGGATGCCGCTGCCGCCGTCGTACTTCCGGTGGTAGATGTCGCCGGTGAACGGGTTCACGTCCGTGTGGTCGTAACCATGATTCAACGTTTCTCCTGTGGCGTTGTTGGACACGAGGACGAATTGGTTTGTCGACTCGACGAACTGCACGTGACGCGCGCTGCCCCAGTTGTGGTCTGCGCCGATGATCTCGATAACACCGGACTTGGGATTCCACGGCATCGAGTTCGAAAAGTGCAGCATCGTTCCAGACACATTGCCCACGCCGAGAACGGCGCTTTGTCCGGATACTGATAGTTGCGCCCAGGTTCCGACGGGCATCGACGCGGCTCGCATGGCAAGCGCGGACGTACCAGGGGAGCGCACAGTGACGGAAGTGGGCGTGGAAAGAATTGTGGTCATGGTGTTCTCGCAGGCCAGCAACGCTGCCAAGGCCGCAAACCGGTCAGGTGGCAGGCTCCGCGTAGGTGAACACGACGCCCACGACCTCGCCGACTGTGGCGGAGCCGATTGACAAGATACCCGAACTGGTCAAGGTCATGCCTGTGGGTAGAGGTGCTCCGCCGCTCGAAATTCCAAAGGATCCGCCGTGCGCAACGCCACTTGGCAAGGTGGTAACCAAGTCGAATGTGGCGCCACTGCCGACCGCGAAGTAGACGGGACCGACATTCCATGCCTGCGCAACCGGTGCCGGTGCCGGTGCCGGTGCCGGTGCCGGTGCCGGTGCCGGTGCGGGTGGGTGCGGTGCGTGCGGTGCCGGTGCCGGTGCGGGTGCGGGTGCGGGTGCCGGTGCCGGTGCCGGTGCCGGTGCGGGTGCCGGTGCGGGTGCCGGTGCCGGTGCCGGTGCCGGTGCGGGTGCCGGTGCGGGGCTGGGCGTGGGAGACGGACCCGGTGTCTGCAGGGGGGATTGAGCCGCGGAATCTCCTTGTCCTCCACCGCCACCGCACCCCGCCAAGCTGGCCGCGCACGTGAATAGCCCCAGCAGAAGCGCTCTGCGTCGGATCAACGTCTCAACTGTCGTACAGCTCACGCACACACTCCAACTTCTGCAGATGTCACGTCCGCAGCAACACGAAGGCTCGAATAAGGCCAACCGCAATCGAAAAAGCGGACATTCTCAGGATTCCGGTTGCCCCCACGGCACGGCACCAGGGGCGATGCTGCAGAAAATGCGCCAACTGGGGGGCACGGAGCATCTTCGGGGAGAAGCATGCGGTAAATGTTACCTTTTCACCTGTGACACCCCGTGGACGTTGCTCTTTTTTACAGACCTGACCCAGCGCGCACGTATTGGCCCCGCGTCTGTGCAAAATTGCGACGTCACTGGTGCAAGCATCTTCATCGGGAAGCCCCGAAGCAGAAACAGCATACGAGCTGCGAACGTGCGTCGCGAGCCGTCTTCAGCCTCGCCGGCCGATTGCGTTTAATCCGTTTCGCCCATTCCGGACGTTCGCGGCCTCCGGCCTCCGGCACCTCTGAATGCACCCTGGCCACCCAGCAAACGCCCCAAGTTTTCTAGCGAACTGTCGACCCAGTTCGGCGAGAACTTCGAGTTCTACGTCCAGTGGCGCCAGCGGTTCAGCCCCGAGTTCATCACCACCCAGTACGCCGGCGGCGGCGGCTGAAAGCAGATCATCATCGGCGCGAGCGACACCCCCAGCCAGTGGCAGAACTCGTACCCGTCTCATACACCTGGTACGACGACCTCATCATTTCCAGAAACAAGATCGCCGATCCGTTATGAAAATGACGTCGGCTGGCGCGTATCTCCGCGGCTATTCAGGCGCAACCTGCGGCAAGAATCGACGATTCTGTGCAGAGCCTTCTCCTGTCAGCGCGAATCTTCCTTGCTGAACTGGACCGCCAGCGGCAATCCAACACGGCCCAAGTTCACCACAGCGAGCTCGATTCCATCGACCCGCCAATCAACTGATAAGCTGCGCGTTTTGCGAGGTGGGAAGAGGAAGCATACATGAGGGCCGAGATGGCGCGGGGCGCCGCCTGGATGGTGCTGTTCCGCTTGTTTGACCGATCGATAGGCATCGTCAGCACCACGCTGTTAGCGCGCTTGTTGGTTCCGGCGGACTTCGGTCTTGTGGCCATGGCAATGTCGGTCATCGCCATCATCGAGCTTGCCACGGCATTCAGCTTCGAGCTTGCCCTCATCCAGATGGCCGATCCTCAGCGCGAGCACTACAACACGGCCTGGACGCTCAACATCCTCATCGCCGTGGGCGGCGCCGGACTCACTGCGGCACTCGCGCACGCCGCAGCGGCGTTTTACAGCGACGCACGCCTCGTGCCGGTGATGTTCTGTATTGCAGCAGCATGGCTCGTGTCGGGGTTCGAGAACATCGGCACGGTGAACTTCCGGCGCAGCATGGACTTCTCCGCGGAATTCCGGCTGATGGCGACCAAGCGCGTCGTGGCATTCATCGTCACCGTCGCCGCCGCGGTGACGTTTCGTTCTTACTGGGCACTCGTGATCGGAATGGCAACCGGGCGTATCGTGGGTGTGCTACTCAGCTACCTCATGCAGCCCTACCGGCCGCGCGTGTCCCTGTCATGCACGCGTGAGCTGTTTTCGTTTTCGGGCTGGATGCTCGTGAACAACATGGCGGGCGTTGTGCTCGGAAGGGTGCCTCAATTCGTGGTGGGGCGCGTCTTCGGCGCCCAGACGCTCGGCGCCTACGCGGTTGGCTCCGAGATCGCCCAGCTCGCACACACGGAGCTGGTCGCACCCATCAACCGAGCCATGTTCCCCGGCTACGCGCGCCTCGTGAACGAACCCGAAACATTTCGGCGAATCTGCGTCGAAGCGACGGCCGCGATCTTGCTCGTGGTCTTGCCGGTCAGCTTTGCGGTGGCGGTCTTTGCGGAGCCGATCGTGCGAGTACTGCTTGGCGTGAAGTGGGGGCAGGCCGTGCCGGTAATCCAGATCCTCGCCTTCGCTGGAGCGGTATCGGCGGTGACGTCGAACAACATCTCGGCCTACCTCGCCCTCGGGCGACCGCAGCTTGCAACGCTGATCTATGCCGTGCGACTCGCCCTGTTTGCGGCGGCGATCGCGCTGTTCGCCGGAGGGCACCGCGTAACCGATGTCGCCCATGCCGAGCTCGCTGCCGCGTTAGGAAGCTTGTTGATCAGCCTGCCAGTCCTGTTCCGATCAGTAAAGTTGCGGATGAGCGCCTACGCGGCCAGCGCGTGGCGCCCGCTGCTGGCCAGTGGCCTGGGAGCTGCCAGCGCGCATTTGATGCTAAGTTTGCACGGTGCCGCTGAAACGTTCTCCGTGGCCTTGCTGCAGTTGGCATTCGGTCTTCCCGTCGGATTTGTCATCTACGTCAGTAGCCTTTGGATCCTGTGGCAAGCGTCGGGTCGACCTGCCTCTGTAGAGGCGCTCCTCGGTCGCCGCGCACGTGATGCGATCACGCTGCGCCTTGGTCGCGTGCACAAGGGCGCCGCATGAGGCCGACCGCTGCAGGCTCATGACAACGAGGAGAGTCGAAATGGAAAAACAACAGCGCAGGAACAAGCGCGAGAGACTTAAGTCGGACGTGCGCGCCCTTCGCGCTGGAACGCTCGTCGCATTTGCGGCTGTTGCGACCGCGTGCGGCGGAGGCGGAGCCGGCGGAACCAATCAAGCAACTGCGGCAACACCGACACCTGCCGCCTCTCCTACGCCGATACCCCCGGCGCCCGCGCCCGCCCCATCGCCTGCTCCGTCGCCCGCCCCATCGCCCGTCCCATCGCCCGCCCCATCGCCCGCCCCATCGCCCGCCCCATCGCCCGCCCCATCGCCCGCCCCATCGCCCGCCCCATCGCCCGCCCCTCCCCCATCGCCTGCCCCATCGCCCGCCCCATCGCCTGCCCCATCGCCTGCCCCATCGCCTGCTCCGTCGCCAACCTATTCGGTAGCGATCAGCTGGACGCCACCAACGCAGAATACCAATGGCTCTGTGCTTAGCGATGTGACGAGCTTCCGCGTCAGCTATGGCAACAGCCCGGCGGATCTGAATCAGTCAGTCGTCGTCTTGGGTGCCGCCAGTACAGACACCACCATAAGCGGACTGGCCGCAGGGACGTACTACTTCACTGTCACGGCGCTTAATTCGTCCGATGTTGCGAGCGCGCCATCAAACCCGGTTTCGCGCACCTTGCCGTGATCCAGATTCGTTCGGTCACCCGGACCACCTGTTCTAGGGCTACTGCCGAGGCGAATTTCATGTCAAAGTTTTGCAGTCGTTTGTGCAGCTCGGGGGCTGCCTGCGTCTATACGATTTTTGGCCGTCAATGTGAACTTCAGCGCATCGGGCGCAGGCGGCCATTGCTCAGTTCTGCAGAGCGAGAGGGGTTAAAAAGTGACTGAACCCAAGGTGGTCATTGGCCTGCCGGTGTTCAATGGCCAAAAGTACGTGAGGACCGCGATCGAAAGTCATCTCGCGCAATCGTTCGATGATTTCGAACTCGTGATCTCGGACAACGGTTCGACGGACACCACTCCGCAAATCTGCGCCGAATATGCGAGCAAAGACAAGCGGATCAAGTACTTGCGATCGAACGAAAATCGGGGGATTCTTTGGAACCACCGACGGGTCTTCGAAGCGATCCGAAATCCGAACCAGTATTTCCGTTGGGCCGGGGCGGACGACGTCATGGAACCGACGCTTCTACAGGGAATGGTTGCAGTGCTCGACACGCGCCCCGAAGTGGAGGGTGTCGTGCCAGATACAAAGAACATCGACGACCAGGGTGAAATCATCGGCTCGATGGCAAGATCGCTCGATCTGCAATCACCTGATGTGTTTGAGCGCGCGCATGACGTCTTGATGGCGAACTATCAGCATGTGATTGCGTACGGACTGCTGCGCGCGTCGACATTGCAGCGAATGCGAACCGGCCCCGACTATGTAGGTTGGGATCCGATCTTCCTTTGGGAACTGGCGCTTCGAGGCCAATTGGTCCATCTGAACGGGCCACTGCTTCTGCGGCGATTTCACGCTGGCTCGATCTCTCGCGTCAAGACGGTGAAAGAAATGCGGAAGTGGGTAGAACCGAACGCAAAGGCCGGGATGAGCTTTCCCCATTGGACTTGGGCATATGAACGGATGATGGCCTTGATGTCCTGCCCCATGACGGTACGCGATCGGCTGCGAATAGGTGCGTTCCTCATGCGCGCCACGCTTTGGGAAAGGCGCTCGCTGGCGCGTGATGTCACACAGGCTGCACGACGAACGCTCCGCCTTTCCGACGAGTACACTTTCTAGAAGACTTCAAAGGGCTTTCTTCCTTGAGCCGCACCGGGCACCTGTTCACAGTAGTCATCGCTTCACTGTGCAACGACGCCCGCAGTGAATCATTGAAACGAGCCTGCGATTCCGTGCGTTCGATGGCGGGAAACTGTGACTACTCGATCCTCGTTGTCGCAAACGGTCCGCATGTCAGCAGCGGCGTGCTCGACTGGCTAGCCACCAGATCGGATGTTCGCGTAGTTAGACTTCGGTCTGGCTCACATCCGCTTGCGCGTCGCGTTGGGGCGGAAATGGCCGAAAGCGAGTTTCTGGCATTTCTCGATGATGACGATGAGATGATGCCCGACATGCTGGCGCGCAAGATCGCCGAATTTCGTGCACATCCGGAAATCGATGTCCTGGTCACCGACGGATTGCGCGTCAACGGCTCGACTGTCACGAGGATATTTCCTCCCCCGCAAGCGCGAAGCCCGGACCTCGTGGAAACGCTGATGAGCGCCGGTTGGGGCGCCTGCGCGCTCACTCTGCGCACCCAAAACATCGATTTTTCCGCCTTCGATGCAGAGTTCCGACACATGGAGTGGACCCTCACGGCGCTCGAGTTGGCCAGGCGGCACAAGTTTGGCTTCCTCGACGAACCGACCTATCGGTACTACGAAACAACGCCGGATTCGCTGTCCAAGCGGACCGCTCACGGTCTGGCGGCGCCGGAGGTGTGGCGCAGATTGTCGATGACCTATATGGGTACTCGGTACGAAGCCGCGGTTCGTCGTCGTTACGGAGTTGAGTGCCACAAGGTCTCGTGGGAGTTTGCACGCCAAGGAAGATTGCGGGACGCGTGGCGCTTGCATAGCCAATCCCTGCTGTCTCCAGGAGGCGCGGCCTTCTTGCCTTTCACAGCAAGGCTCCTCGTCGCACCGTTGCGCCGATTGTTCGCTTGAGACATTAAGCGCCGCAACTGCAAACTCGAGCGATTGACAGAGCCGTGCTGTGTCTCGCTTCAATTCCCGATTCCCCGAGATCATATGACCCTTCGTTCCAGTTTCGTACGCAAGAGCTATATCAAGACCGCGGCCGCGTGTTTGCTGGTGACACTTGTGGCATTAGGAGTTGCAGCCGTAGGTCTGCGTTGGCTTCCCGCGTTATTGAGTGTTGTGGTAGCTGTGCTGGGTGTGCTCGTGGCGCTCGTTGCAGCGGTTCTCACAATCGCCAGTGCGGTCGTGCTGATCCGGCATAAGCGCGTGGCAAGCTGCGACCACGATCTCTTTCTTGAACTGAATCGATCACGCGAGCCCGATGCAATCAATTCCGCGGCCGCGCCTCGCCCTACCCGCATGCGGCGTTGGCTGGCTCGGCGCTTGTTAGGGCATGACCTCGTCGTGGGCGATTGGGTGGAGATCAAATCATGGGAGGAAATACGGGAGACGTTGGATGAGCAGGGACATCACGAGCAATTGCCCTTTATGCCAGAGATGCTCGCCATGTGTGGTCAGCGCACGCGCGTATTTCGCTGTGTGCATCGCCTATTTGACTACCGGAAGACTCGTCGCATGCGGCACATGGACGGTGGCGTGCTGCTAACTGGCGTGGTGTGCGATGGATCGAGTCACGGCGGGTGCGAAGCCGCGTGTCACACGATCTGGAAGGCCGCTTGGCTGCGCAGAGTTGACGGTGGTGAAGCGGCCTCACGCTCGCCTCGAGCACATGATCGTTCGGCAGAGGTTCAAGCCAGTGCTATTTTGCAAATTGGCGTCCATCCGCCTCGGTATGCCTGTCAACTGACACAGCTTCATGCAGCGTCTCGGCCAATTGGAAAAGCGAGCCTTATCAACTTCATCAGACCACTCGTGGCTGGCAACGTGACGCCTGCGGCGTTCACTGTTGGGTGGTTGACCCATCTCTTCAATGAGCTTCAGCATCTTCGGCAAGGTGTCAGCTTTCCCACATTCGAGGAGGGTGGGCAAGCGGGAGAAACGCCCGACGAAGACATTCGCTTGCAGCCCGGCGATCAGGTTGTTGTCAGGTTGTCCGGCGAAATTCGTGCGACATTGAACGATCAATCTCTGCACCGAGGGCTGTACTTCGAGCCCGACATGTTGAAGCATTGCGGACGTCGTTATTGCGTCCAGGCGAAAGTCGGGCGTCTGATCGACATCGTTACTGGTGAAATGCGAACCATGAAGACGCCGGCTTACGTTCTGCGCGACATACATTTTTCGGGCGAACGACAACTGTTCAATGCGCAGTACGAGCCCCTGTTTTGGCGCCACGCATGGCTACAGCGAGACGCGCGGTAAGGTAGCGGGTAGATCATCAGCACTTCTAGCGATTGTCCCCGTGAGGCTGCATCTATTCGTGAAGGACTGCGATGTCGATCGAACGTAAGGCGATATCGGCACTGAAGTGGGCGACGGTTTCGAAGGTCGTGGTGCAGATCACCAGCTGGGCCGGAACCCTGGTCGTCATCAGACTGTTGACACCGCAAGACTACGGCCTGATGGCAAAGGTCTCGGTTGTGTGCGCGATTGCCGGCGCCATCGCCGAACTCGGCCTTGGCACAGCGATCGTGCGCTGGGTGGACATGGCGCAGGATGATCTACGCAAAATCTACGGCCTGTCGCTGGTCTTTGGTGCCGGCGTAACGGCTGCCCTCGTCGTCGCCGCGCCGCTCTTTGCGCGCATATTCCACGAGCCGCGACTCGTTTGGCCCATAGCCTGCGCATCGCTACAGATCATCATTGGTGCAGTGGCAGTTGTTCCAAGCGCCTTGTGGACACGCGACCTGGCGTTCCGCGCTCTGTCCCAGATAGAAATGGCATCCGGCGTCACCAGCATTGCAACGACGCTGCTTCTCGCCTGGTTGGGTGCCGGAGTGTGGGCGCTCGTATTGGGCACGCTGTTTGGTGCTGTCGTACGCAGTGGGGCACTGCTCGCATTTGGGCGGCGCGTCTGGCCACTCCTTTCGCTGCGCGGCATCGGCGAGCAATTGAAGTTCGGTCTCACGTTGGTCGGCAGCAGAGTGAGTTACTTCGTCGTCGTTCAATCTGACGTGTTGATCGGAAGCGCCTTCCTGTCGACGACGCAAATCGGCCAGTACGCCGTGGCTCTGCAACTAGCAACACTGCCGATGACCAAGGTCATGGGGACCATTAACCAAATCACGCTGCCTGTCGTGGCTGGTCAGCAGGGCGACCCGTTGCGGGTACGCCAAGCGGTGCTGAAGTCGATCGGAATTATCTCGCTCGTCGCTATTCCAGTACTTTGGGGCATTTCCGCGGTTGCTCCGGAACTGGTGCGCGTGCTCTTTGGGACAAAGTGGCTGGACGCGGTACCGGCGCTAGTGATCCTGCCCCTCATTGTCCCGATACGCATGGTTTGTAGCGTAATGTTCACGACCTCGCTCGCACTTGGAAATCGTCAGCTTGACTTGCGCAATACGATTGCCAACTTCGTATTGATTCCCGGTGGCTTCTTCATCGGTGCCAATTGGGGGCTCTTGGGCCTATGCTTGTCGTGGCTTGTCTCGGTTCCGCTCGCATATGCTTTCAGCCTTCCGGCCGTTTTGCGAGTCATCGGAGTTCGAGCACGGGAACTGATGGCCGAATGTGGTCCGCCTGGAATAGCGGCCGCAGTAATGTACGGGGCGATCGCCGTCATTCGACCGATGTTAGCCAGCCAGCCGCCGATCGCAATTCTCGGCGCGCTGATTGTTACTGGCACCGCTATTTACTTAGCGGTCATGGCGGTCATTTCTCGGCGCCATCTCGTTGCGGCCCGCAACTTCGCTCTCTCGTTGCTGGCCAAAGAAATGCCAAAGACCGCGTGATGGCATCTCGCCCCCGTGGGCCGCAAGAAAGTCTTTCCAGAAACCCGCTACCCAGAGATTTCCTGTGTGTCTGCAGCGACGAACTACAAGTCTACGAGTTGCCCGCCGCAAATGTCTTCCAGCCCATGCTTCCCGGCGTAGCTCCATCGACGGGCCAGAATCCAATCCCAGGTTGACCACTTGTATAGACCGTTCCAACGGAGCTCACGTCAATATTGGGGCCCACTTGGGTTCCGTTGCGATAGACCTTAATGATGTTGCCCGCGATCTCGGCTCTGAGTACGTCGCCGTCCTGAGGAACAGGAATGCTGCCGACGCCTGGATCATAGATTGGTGTGTAGTTGCCTACGGAACCATTCCACCGCACCACTGCGAAGTAACCTGAGACACCCCAAAGAATTTCATATCCGTGGGCGACATGATTGCTGATGCTGAATCGCAGCAGCAATTCGACCTCATGATTGCCACCATTGCCGGTGTAGCCGGCAGCTTTGTAGACTGTCGCCTGTGCGTACTGGTTCGCCGTATACCCTTGGAAAGACGGATTCAAAATAGCGACGTCATCACTGTAGCGTGTTGGACTATCCGCAGGAGCCGATGCGACGGAGTGGCCTCCCGTCGTCAGCGGGTTGTTCCAATCGAGCCCGGTCGCTTTGCCGTTGATCCACTTCCCTCCTTCGGACAGCGGGTTCTCGGTCGCAGGGAAGTTCGTGGAATACGTCCCAACCGGTGCCATCACGCATGTGGTCGACGCTGTTGTCCCTCCCGCCACGCTGACTTGGGGCGGAGGGCAAGGGGTCGCCGCATAAATCAGCCCTGAAAAAAGGGCCCCAACGACTGCCGCCGGCACCTTGATGCAATATTTCTGGTCCATTCCAACTCCCAATTATTCAGATGGTCCTAATGCAGCTGCCGAGTCAAAACGGCAAAGCTCTGTCAAAGCAAATTGCAATTCGAAAGTCACCTCAAGGAAACGACCTTGAGACGGGGTTTGTCGCAGCGCTCGCCCCACCCGCCGAGTCTAAGGCTGTCACCGAAAAGTAGTACGTACCGCCACTTAGGCCATTGATAGTTGCGCTCGTCACAGTCGCTCCGCTGAGGGTCACGGTCGAGGCGAGATTACCGGCATTTTTGCCATATGAGATGCGGTAGCCGACGATGCCGATCAATGCACTTCCGTCCGTACTCAAGCTTGGAGGTGTCCAGGTGATCGTCGCGGAATAGGTCGCTGGTGCAGGCGCTGGTGCAGGCGCTGGTGCAGGCGCGTGGTGCAGGCGCTGGTGCAGGCGCTGGTGCAGGCGCTGGTGCAGGCGCTGGTGCTGGTGCTGGCGCCGGTGCAGGCGCTGGTGCAGACGAAACGAACACGTCGCACTCCTTTTGCACGCCGTATGCGGGATCGACGCCGAAGTACGAGTTCGTGCACTTGCCCCAGCGCGACACCCACTTCTGCGTCCACTGCTGACCCGATCCATAGCGGACCATCTGCGTGCCGCGCACCGCGAAGTACTGCCGCTCGCTCGCGACCTTTGTCCAAGTGCCAGTTGCGGTGGTCGACGTTGCCCCCGTCCCCGAGGGCGATAGCACCGCCTGCGCCGTGCTGTCTCGCTGAGTCGTTTCGGTCCCTGTGGCGCTTGCGCCTGCGTTATCGGGGGTTCCCCCCCACATCCAGCCAACGCCATGCAGGCCAAAGCCTGGGTAACCGCCAATGAAGCGGGAGTCAACGAGAGTTTCATGTCCAGCGACCTTCTTGATCTTCGGTATCGAGCAACCCATTCGACGTCGCTGTTGACCATAACAGTTGGTTAAGGTCCAACGATCACCGGCAACGTCCACGGACACAATAGGGCAACCAGTAGCAAGCCCATATCAGAACGTGACGCAAGGTGCTGTAGGAGGAAGCCGTGAAGGGGAAGGCAAAGATCGCGTAACGCGCCAGCAGTGGCCGGCAGATTCGTGGCGTAGTACCAGTGTGGGTGACCTGCCTGTCACCCATCGGTGCGCTATGCGCACAGAATTCGCGTGCAATTTGACCTGACCAACAGGGGAGCGCGAACACATAGCGTCACGTCTTAGCTCGGGCAGCAACATGTTTTCCAGGCGCAGACACGCTGGGCGCAATCTCTTTGCCCTGCCGCGCTAGTAGGCCTTAAGCGGGCTGAAGATGAATCGCCGACGTGATTTAAGTCGCTGTTCTGCCTGCCAATCGCGTCGCCCCCCAAATCAAAGGGTTCCCCAGGTAGCGCACACTGCGCAGAATACGCGAAACGAATGCGAGGAATTGTTGCCGGCTTGCGACCGCTCTCCGCGGCTTCTGCAAGCCTGCAGCCCATTCGTGAACTCGTTTTCAACGAGGGACGGAACTGAGTCGATGGCGATTGGCTGACACCAGCTTCGGCGCGACCGTGCAGCGAATGGGGGTTGGATGAAAGTAGTCTTGTTCTGTGGGGGGTTGGGCACTCGCTTGCGCGAGCACTCGGACACGATACCGAAGCCGCTCGTCAACATCGGCATCAGACCAATCATTTGGCACCTCATGCGCTACTACGCGCACTACGGCCACAAGGACTTCGTGTTGTGCCTTGGGTATCGCGGTGACCTCATCCGCGACTACTTCCTCAACTACAACGAGTGCCTGTCCAACGATTTCACCTTGTCCGATGGAGGCAAGCGCGTCGAGCTTCACTCGAGCGACATTCACGATTGGCGCATCACGTTCGTCGACACCGGCATGCACTCGAATATCGGCGAGCGATTGCTGAAGGTCCGTAAGCATCTCGAAGGCGAGAGCTCATTCCTGGCGAACTACGCCGATGGCCTGTCAGACGTGCCCATCGACCGCATGATCGCCGACTTCGAAGCCAAAAGCGCCGTCGCCAGCTTCGTGGGCGTGAACGGATGGCACAGCTTTCACACGGTCGACGCCACGCCCGACGGCATGGCGACACGCATCGACGGCATGTCCACGAAGGAGTTGTTGGTGAACGGCGGCTATTTCGTGCTCCGCCAGGACATCTTCGACTACATCGAGAAGGGTGACGAATTGGTCGAGCAGCCGTTCCAGCGCCTGATCCAGAAAAAGCTGCTTGCCGTTTATCGCCATGCCGGCTTCTGGCGTGCGATGGACACTTTCAAGGACAAGATCACCTTCGACCGCATGGAAGCGCAAGGCGACTGTCCCTGGATGGCCTGGAAACGATGAGGTCTGTATGTTCGGGCTGAGCTTGCCGACGAAGGCCGGGCGACGCCTGGAAGTGCTGTGCATCGGCGCGCATTGCGACGACATCGAAATCGGCTGCGGCGCCACGCTGCTCACTCTGCAGCAACGATATCCGGATTGCCGCATCCATTGGCTCGTGCTCACGTCCGTGTCGGAACGCCGCGCCGAGGCGGCCGCTGCGATCGAAGCGTTCGTCAAATCCTCCTCGCGCGGCAAGGTGCACATCGGCGCCCTGCGCGATGGATACTTGCCTGCGGACTTCGCCGAGGTAAAGCGCGAATTCGAAAGCATGCGGCGGGATGTGGACCCCGACCTGGTCCTGACTCATCATGGAGCCGATCGTCATCAAGACCACTCGCTCGCGAGCGAAGTCACCTGGCAGACATTTCGCGACCATATGATCTGGGAGTACGAGATCCCAAAGTACGATGGCGACCTCACCACGCCCAACATGTACGTACCAGTGGCAACCGCCACCGCGCAGCAAAAGCTGGACATCATCATGCGGTCCTTCCCGTCGCAAGCCGGCAAGCCGTGGTTCAAGGCCGAGAACCTCAACGCGATGATGCGGCTGCGCGGGCTCGAATGCCGTGCGGAAAGTGGTCTGGCCGAAGCGTTCCATTGCCGCAAGTTGGTGTGGTCTGACGGCGGCAATACATGAATCCGACCTTCTGGCGCAACAAGCGCGTCTTCATCACCGGCCACACCGGCTTCAAGGGCAGCTGGCTGTGCCTCGTGCTTCATTCCTTTGGTGCGCGTGTGCAGGGCTTCGCGCTCGAGCCGCCGACGCAGCCGAACCTCTTCTCGCTGGCGCGTGTCAATGAACTGGTGGATTCGACAATCGGCGACATCCGTGACCTGGACATGCTTGCCGAGCAGATGCGATCGTTCGGACCCGACGTCGTATTTCACATGGCCGCGCAGTCAGTGGTCCTTACGTCCTATGAGGACCCGGTGGACACGTATGCCACGAACGTCATGGGTACAGTTCACACGTTGGAAGCGGTCCGGCGCATGCACCTACCTTGTGTCGTCGTCAACGTGACAACGGACAAGTGCTACGAGAACAGAGGTTGGGTCTGGGGCTACCGAGAGACAGATGGTCTCGGTGGGCGCGACCCATACTCCAACAGCAAAGCCTGCGCAGAACTCGTCGGCCAAGCCTACCGAGACTCGTTCTTTCCCGTCTCGCGCTACGAAGAGCACCGTGTCGCCATCGCTAACGCCCGGGCCGGGAATGTGGTCGGCGGCGGCGACTGGACGGCGCGTCAGCTCGTTCCTGAAGCAATCGCGGCCTTCCTCAAGTCGCAACCTGTGGTGTTGCGCCACCCCCTCGCCGTGCGGCCGTGGCAGCATGTGCTGGACTGCCTTGGCGGCTACATGCGCCTGGCGCAATGCCTGGCAGAGGACGCACGCAAGTTTTCGGGCGAATGGAATTTCGGGCCGAGCGACGCCGATTCGCGATCCGTGTCCTACGTCGTCGAAGCGCTCGCGGCACAATGGGGAATAGATCATCCCTGGGAGCCCGATGCAGCCACACACGCGCCCGAGGAGCAGCAACTTCGTCTCGACGTGCATAAGGCCAGTGACATGCTCGGCTGGCGCAGCCACCTTGCAATCCAAGACGCTCTGCAGTGGGTCGCGAGCTGGTATCGCGATCTTCACGACGGCGCCGACGCGCGCGCTTTGTGTCGCGATCAGATCTCCCGATACCTCGAACGAGGCGTAGGTCGGACGCAATGAAGTTCCTTCCCTGCGACGTGGCAGATGCGCGCGTGGTCGAGCCGACGCCGCATCAGGATTCCAGAGGCCGCTTCATGCGCGCCTGGTGCCAACGCGAGTTCATCGATGCCGGCATCGTCTTCACGCCGCTGCAGGCAAATATGGGCTACAGCGCGCAACCGGGCACGATCCGCGGCCTGCATTACCAGGTCGCGCCCGCGCTCGAAGCCAAGCTCGTACGCTGCACCCGGGGAGCAGTGTTCGACGTGGTCGTCGACATGCGTCCACATTCGGCAACATTCCGGCGCTGGTACGGCATCGAGCTGAGCGCCGAAAACGGACGCATGCTCTACGTGCCTGAGGGCTGCGCGCATGGCTGCGAGTCGTTGATCGCCGACACCGAAATCCTCTACATGACATCTGCCTTCTATGCGCCGGGCGAGGTCCGAGGCGTACGCTATGACGACCCGGCATTCGGCATCCGCTGGCCCTTGCCAGCGACGGTGGTGTCGGACCAGGATCGTGCTTGGCCTCTCGTGGGCTGAACTAGGAACGGAGAAACACTATGAATTCGCAAGGCATCAAGGGCCCGGTCCACAGCCTGTCCATCTATCACCTGCTGCAGGGGCGCGAGGCCGAGCAGAAGCCGATCCGCGTAGGCGTGATCGGAGCCGGGGCCACTGGCCGCGCCATCGCCCTGCAACTGGGAACACCCGTACCAGGCATGCGGCTCGCGGCGATTTCAAACCGCACCCTCGTGCACGCCGAGCGCTCGTTCCGCGAAGCGGGAATTCAAAGCTGGGAGACAGCGGACAGCGCCGGCGAGGCGCAAGAGAAGATACTGCGCGGCGTCCCCGTCCTGGCCGACGATCCGCATGTGCTTACGCGCTGCGATGCGATCGACCTGATCGTCGAGGTGACCGGGACGGTCAATTTCGGTGCCAGCGTCGTGCTCGACGCCATCGCACACGGCAAGGCGGTCGTGATGGTCAACGCCGAACTCGACTCGCTGATCGGACCGATCCTGAAGGCCAAGGCAGATGAGGCCGGCGTGGTATTGACGCATACCGACGGCGATGAGCCCGGTGTCGCGATGACGCTCTTCCGTTACGTCCAGTCCGTCGGGTTGCGCCCGGTGGCAGCGGGCAACATCAAGGGCATGGTCGACTACTACCGCACGCCCGACACTCAGCGCGGCTTTGCCGAGAAACACGATCAGGACGTCCGCAAAGTGACATCTTTTGCTGACGCGACCAAGCTGTCGATGGAGACGTGCGTGCTGGCCAATGCGACCGGCTTCGGCGTCGGTCGTCGTGGCATGTACGGGCCGGCCTGTGGTTATGTGCGTGAACTCGCCAAGCTGCTGCCGGCCGAGGCGATGCTTTCCGGAACCGGCATCGTCGACTACTCAGTGGGTGCCGCGCCGCACACCGGCGGCTTCGTGGTCGTGTATGAGGAGAATGCGTACAAGCAGACGCAGTTGGCCTACTACAAGCTCGGGGATGGCCCGTTCTACGTGTTCTATACGCCGTACCATCTTCCGCACATCCAGCTGCCGTCGACCATCGCACGCGCCGTACTGCACAGAGACGCCACGGTCGCACCAATTGCCGGCCCGTCATGCGAAGTGGTGGCGGTGGCCAAGCGCGACCTGAAGGCTGGCGAGCGGCTCGATGGCGTTGGCGGCTTTTGCTCCTATGGTCTGATCGAGAACCACCGCAAAGCGCGCGCCGACAACGCGTTGCCGATCGCGATGTCGGACGACTGCGTGCTGCTGCGCGATGTCCGTCGAGACCAGGTCGTCTCGTTCGACGATGTGAGGATGCCCGCCAGGCGCCTGGTCGATGAACTGTGGCACGAGCAGATGCGCCGCTGGCCGCTGCCTGCGAAGACCAGCACAAATCGCGAACAGGACATTGTGCCCACGGCCGTCGTTTGAACTTGCCGCGCTGAGCGAGAAGGCTTCGAAGCGGAGTGCCCCTCGCGGTATCGCGAGGCACCGAATCTCGGGAGGAATACTGCAGTGACCAACATCGTTGTTCTCGGAACAGGCATGGCGGGCTTCGGCGCCGCGCACAAGCTGAACGCGGAGGGCCTTCGGCCAGTCCTGTACGACCAGGCCGGCCATTTCGGTGGTCACACGTCGTCGTTTCGGGATGCGAAGGGATTCCTGTTCGACCTTGGGCCGCACATCTCCTTCACCAAGGATCCGCGTATTCAGGAGCTGTTCGCGAAATACGTCGACGAAAAGTATGAAGCGGTACAGGTCAAGTTGGACAACTACTGGCGGGGTCTGACCTTGACGCACCCGGTTCAGCTGCACTTGAACGGCCTGCCACCCGACCTGATCGTCGAGATCGTCACCGACTTCCTGCAGGAACACAATGCACCTGACCGACCGATAGCAAACTATGAAGACTGGCTGGTCGCCAGCTATGGCCGCAAGTTCGCCGAAATGTTCCCAATGCAGTACGGTCGCAAGTACCACACGACACCGGCCTCCAACATGACGACCGACTGGCTCGGGCCGCGCATGTACCGGCCCAGCGTGCAGGAGCTGCTGCGCGGCGCGGTCGCGAAATGGCAGCCCGAGGTTCACTACATCACGAACTTCCGCTACCCCACGCATGGCGGCTTCGTCTCGTATATGAGCGATCTGCCCAACCTAGGCGACATCAAACTGCGCCACGAGGTCGTATCCATCGACCCGCGTCAGCGCGCCGTGCGCTTTGCCAACGGCGCCGCGACACAGTACGGCGCACTCGTCTCGTCGATCGCCCTGCCTGACCTGCTTCCAATGGTCGCTGGCGCGCCGTCAGACGTGGTCGAGGCATCGCAGCGTCTCGCGTGCACGACCTGTGTGCTGGTCAATGTCGGCATCAATCGCGAGGACTTGTCGGAAGGACAGATTAAGTACATCTACGACGATGACATCTCGTTCACTCGGCTGAGCTTCCCGCACATGCTCTCGCGGCACAACGTGCCCGTTGGCTGCGGCAGCATCCAGGCGGAGGTCTACTTCTCAAGCAAGTACAAGCCGCTCGTGCACTCGACCGACGTCATCATCGAGCAGGCCATTGCGGATCTGCGGCGCACGGGAATGCTTCGCGAGTCTGACGAGATCATGACGCGCCATGCCAGCGTCGTGCGCCACGCCAACGTCATCTTCGACCTAGACCGCACGGAGGCACTGAAGACCGTACATGGCTACCTGGACGACGTTGGCATCCACTATTGCGGCCGCTACGGGGACTGGGGTTACATGTGGACGGATGAGAGCTTCATCAGCGGCGAGCGTGCCGCTGAGGCGGCGCTCTCGCGATGCGCTGCTCCGACTCTGGCGAAGTAAGGCGACGAGCGAGTCACTGAAATACCTGAAACTCCACTGGATATCTCTCGGGCTTCAATTCTTGAAGAGATGAAGCCGTGAGTAAGACGACAGAGCTCGCCCCGAACGCTGGTTGCTGACGCGCACTAACCCTAACCTGACCACGGCCGTCCAAACACGCGATCTCGATACTGCGGCGCCATCGTTTGCATGAGATCCGCGCAGAACCTTGCGTGCAGGCCGTACTGGGCTGGTGCGTCCCGCGAGATCGACGACACGCGCACCAACATGCCATCGCGGATTTCGCCCCGAACGGCCATTTGCAGTTGCCGCCAGCGAAACGATCGGCTGTCGTCGACCACGTCGTCGCCCAGCACGGTCCAGTAAGTGATGGGCTCGGAGCGCCCGACCTTCTCGGCGTGCAGACGAGTGACATGAACGACTCGATCTTTCAATCGCAATTCACCGCGCAGAAGCCCGTGCACCTGAAAGCCGCCCGCCGCGTAGCAAACCTCCGGCCGATGTACCTGCAGCGCCGGTGACTGCTCGCTGCCGTACGCCACGCAGAGCATGACCCGCTCGCCGGACGTCCGCCGGTACGCGCGTTCCAGAACCTGGTCATAGAAACCATAGATGCGCCCTTGCTCGTCGGGCGGTTGCACGAACGCCTGAGCCATGCCGTCCGTGCGCCAATCACCGAACGCCGCGGGGAAAATGGTCTCCAACGGCACCTTTGCGCGAGCCGCGTCGCGTCTACGCGGTCTTGCGGCCTCTGCCAGGACGGCAGCTCCGCCCAGGGTCAGCGCAAACGCGATGGCTTTGCGCCGCGTGGGCCCGTGGGTCATGTCCGATGCCTTTCGGGAAGAGCGTTGCCCAGGGCACGGTCCGCGGACATGATCAACGCCAACGCCGCCAGGAACAACACGATCCCGGCGAACCCGTGGACGAATCCGCGGCCTACGTCGTCTCCGAGGTGATAAGTGACGAGCGCCAGGATGGTCACCCTGATGACGTTGGCACAGAACGACACCGGCACGATCAGGAGGGCCAGCACGGCATTGCGCACAGCAGACCGGTAACCCTTCAAGTTCACATAAACGAGCCCCAGCGCCTCGAGTGTGAACATCGTCTGCAAGCCCGCGCAGGCGGTTGACACCAGCAGCTCGTATTGTCCGATCGTGATGACGACGCCAGAGCGGCCCATTGGATAGCCGGCCCAGAACAGCAGTTGCGTTGTCGCAGCCGACACACCGGCCTTCAGCGGACCCGTGAGCTTCATCACGAAGCTGTAAGGCAGCGGAACCACGAACATCAGGAAGAAGAGCGGGAACCACAACCGGGCAAGCGCCCGCCAGCCCTTGGAACCCACGAGCAACGCGGCAAGCACGAAGACCTGCGACACCAGTTCGATGCGCAGAAACTGCTGGCTGCGGCCGACGACATACATCAGCGCACCCAGCACGAGCAGCACGCCGGCAGCAACGGGGCGCGGCCTTGCAGGCAGGGCTGCCAAGGCGAAGCGTTCGCGCCAGCAGAGCCAGGCCGAGATCGCGACGACAAGCAGTTCATGGCCCTGCGAATCGGCCGCCGAGCGACCGACGGTGAAATCCCAATAAGTGGGCAGATAGGCCACGAGCAGGCCTGCCGCGACCAGCGCCGCGGCGAATCGATCCACCACGATCCGGGGCGCCGTCGCTTCGACGTTGGCGTCGCGCGGTTCGATCGTGTCGGCGGTGCTGCTCATGGCGTCGCGGCGGCGGTCAGGCAGGGCGCTGCGCGTCAAGGGCGACGCCGCTCGCTGCAGGATCGGGCCCCGGTGCGAATTTGCCCTTGTATTCGATGTGCGCGTCCTTGCGTTGCGCCTTCAGCCCTCCCTGCATCGCCCGGCGCTTGTTCTCGTTGGTGAGAAACGCCTGGATCATTGGGCGGGCGGCTTCGCGGCCCAAGGGCGCAGCCGTCGACGACAGCAACGTGAGCACACGCGCCCCGTTGGGCTGGGCCACCATCAGCGACTGCCCGGCGCGCAGGACTGCGAGCTTGTCCAGCAAGGCCAACGGCACGTCCTCCGGCGAGATCGTCAGCCGGCGGCTGGTCGATTCGAGGTGCGCCTTGCGAATGAGGTCGGCAGCGGCACCGGCATCTTCGGCCGATTCGACCTTCGGCTGCAATGCCGCCAGTTCATCGCGCGGCCCTTGCAAAGAGACCTCCTGCAAGTCATAGAACCGTCGCTGCGCAAACAGCGCCGGGTGTGCGTCGAAGTAGCGGTCGATTTCATCGCTCGAAGGCAGGGCTGCCTTGTCGGCGACGGCGTCCATGTAGGCCTGGGCCAGAACCTGGCGCTTGGCACTTTCAAGTGCCTGCACGATGCGCGGATCCTTGTCCAGGCCGAGCTTCTGCGCGCCCTGCGCGGCCAATTCTTCGTCGACGACGTGCTCCAGGATCTGGCGCGTCCGGCCTTCGGCCATGCGCGCGGAAACGGGCGGCTGGCGGCCCACGACGTATTGGAGTTGCGCAAGCGAGATCTCGGTGTCGTTGACCTTGACGGCGACCTGCGTGGCATCGCCACCGACACGGCTGCAGCCCGTGAGGATCGCCAGCGCGAGCGGCGCTCCAATTGTTGCGAGGGCGATCGAGCGCAACAACCTGCGGCCAGGTTTCCAGGTGAATGTCATGTGCACGGTGCCACGCCATCGACTGCGCGCGGCATGGGTGTGGATGGGTCGATGGTGCGGGCATTGTCACGCCGGGGAATCGGCGCGGAATGCGAAGAGGCAGGTGCGGGGCGCCGCGAAAGGCGCCGCCGTGCAAGAACTCACACGATGCGTGCCCGCACGGCGGGCCGCAGGTGGTCAATGCCGCTCAGGCCCGTCGGCGAGTGCCCCATGCGACGGCAGCAAAACCCAGCGCGAGCATGGCCACCGTGGCGGGTTCAGGCACTGGCGTGACCACTGCCGGGCCCGAAGTTGTCAGCATGCCGGAGTATCCGACGCCGAGACCAGCGGACCCCGCACCGGTGTCGTAGACGTTTCCTGCAAGGGACAGCTGATAGTCGCCGGCCGTCAGGTCGCCAAAGGTCCAGCTGCGAAGCGGACCGGTGTCGATGTGGCTCAGCACGCTGCCCCCAGAGAGACTGACTGAAGACAGGTTCACGTCGAGCCGGCTGGACCAGTCCCATTCGACTGTCGTCGAGGTGGCACTCGCGGGCGTCGCGCTCAGCGTGAAGCTGTAGCAATCGTTGAAGGTTCCAGCAGCGCCGAAGAAGTTGCCGAAGGCGACGATGTTTCCAGGGCCGATGGTGCCGAGCGAGAACGTGCTGCTGCAGCTCGCCGCCATGGACGGCCCGGCCGCGCACAAGGCCAGCGCCATCACGAGAGGTTTGAATGTCATCCGCGTTCCAGAGATGCGTTGATTCGATGTCACAAAATGTGCCACGACGCCCGTTCATCGATGCAGCCCCTCAATCCAGGGGAAACGGGCCTGTGCCGTGCGCATGGTGGACTTGCCCGGTGCATTCGATGCACCGCGCGCGAAGAACAGTCGAATGGCGCGAATCAGCTCAGCGGATGGCCAGCGAGCCGCGCCGCACGTCAAGGCAGCGATCGAAGTCGTCGAATGCGCCAAGGAACATTCGCTCGGCACCCGGCAGACCGCACAAATCGGCTGACTGTGCCGGTCCGCCCGCGCGCCGCGGCGCGCCATGCATCCACGAGAAGTCCAGGCCCAGCGGGTCGCGGAACAGGGCACGTTGCGGATGCCGCCCGACGTAGAGCGACAGCACCGATGTGTCGAGATTGTCATCGCTGCGCAGCAGCGCACCATCCCGACTGCGGATCGGCCCATCGACCAGGTTGCCTTGCACATCGGCACTGCTCTGCGGGAAGCGAACGGTGATCCCCGCCGTGTCGACGAGCGTGTTGTGCGCCACTCGGCTGGTTGCGCCGCGGTTCACGTAGATACCATCGTCCGAACACGACGTGATGAGATTCGATTCGATCACGCCGGCGTCCTGCTCGGTGATGCACTGGCCATCGCGGCAGACGTTGCCGGAGCCGCCACCTCCCAGGGACAGTCCCACCCGCCATCCTGGTGTTCCGCGCAGGCGCAATTCGCAGACGACCAGGTTGCGCTCCAATCGATTGCCGGAGCCGCCTCCTTTGACGAAGGCGCCATAGCTGATGCGATTTCCACCGGCCTTCACGAAGTCGGTGATCATGTTGCCGCGGATGATCCATCCGCTCGCCGCGACAAGGTCGATGGGAGTGACCGGCCGCTCGGTTTCGCGGGGGCGAAGGTCCGTCAAGGTGTTGCCCTCGATCATGCCCTCGTCCGGGAATCGTCCTCGCTCGCCATTGATCTTGAAGTGTGCGTTGAAGTCGACCACGAGGTTGTTTCGGGCGACGAAATGCGACGCCGCACCAACGACGTGGAACGCGTGCTCGCATTCCTCCTGCACGCCGCAAACGCCCTGGATCGACAGGTTCTCGAAGATCCAATAAGGCACTGAGACCAGGAAACCCTCGGTGGACTCGAACAGCAGTTTCACGTCGCCGAGGTGTTCGGCGCGAACGGTGATCGGCGCGTCGCGCGCACCCGGTCGGGAAACGGCGATGTACGGCTGGTCGAATTGGTACGTGCCTGGCTGGAGCGTGATAGTGTCCCCGGCCATCGCGTTGGCGATGGCCTCGAGCGCGCCTTCGGCCGTCGCGACGCGGATATCGCGCCCCGTTGCCGGAGCGCGTTGCGACGCAGCCTCGACCCGTCGAGCGCCGATGCGAAGCTTCGGCATCGTCGCCGAAAAAGGTTCGCCGCGATCGAGCTCGACGAGCACGCTGGCGACCCGGCGCCCGACCGTCGACAAGAGCGCCCCATGTCCTTGCAGACGATGCTCGAGGTAAGGTGCCAGTTGGCGAGGTGCCGCATCGACGTTGTCGACGACCCAGGAGATCAGCGCGACCGACGCTGAAACGAACAAGGAAAAGCACAGCAGCCATACGGCCCAGCGGCGGCCACCGCGTGCGATGGCGCGCGGGCGCGTTGCACCGCGTCTCCGGCTTCGCGAGTCACGCGGCATCACGCGTCTTGTGCCACCGGAACCTGCATTCGGTTTTGTTCGATCGATATCCACACCATGAGGAACAACAGGAACGCGACCCTGGGTACGTCGAGCACACTGCTCACCAGCCCCACCGTGAGCGCGCCAGTCAGCGAGGCTACAAGAACGGGCGTGTGCGACAACCCCCTGATCCGGGGCGACAGCAACCTCCGGAAGGCCAGCGCCACCAGCCAGGCGAACGACACCAGGCCCATGACGCCCTGCTCGATCAGAAGTTCGAGCCCGAGGTTGTCGACATGCCAAGGCACGAAGTACGCCGTGGCCAAGGGGAACCAATGGGCCAATCTGGCGGAAAAATCTCCGTTGGCCAGCAGGTTCGGACCGCCGGCCGCGTGCAGCGACACGCTGTTGACGGTCACCGATGCGCCAGCGTCGAGCACGGCGATCGTGAAAACGGTCATGCGCGGCAGCCAACCGGTGGGCAGAGGCGGCCCGACGAGCACCACGTCCATGCGAGGCGAATTCGCCAGGCGGCCCGCCACGTGAACCACCGCACGCCGACAGTGTTGCGCGTACAACAGGTGGACCTGGCACACGGCGACGCCGACGCGTGCCGGCAGTTCGCTCCGGGCGTCGAATTGAACATGCAGCACGGCGCCGGCGGGCGGAGTGACTTGCTGGGTCAGGGCCCACCGTCCCGCGAGATCGCGACGGCTGGGTGGCCCAGTCAGCACGACGTGAAAGCCGCCTTTGTCGGGGAATTCTCGGGCGCCACCCGACAGCTCCTGACGCGACCCGTCATGCCCGTATGCGGCAGGCAGGCGCCCCATGCCCAGGCCCAGCCACCATGAGGCAGGGTCATGCAGCAGCCCGATACCGCTGCGCCAGTGGGCAATCCGGCTGCCGAAGTCTTCGCTGGCGCGCTGCAGCCGCTCGTGGAGAAATGCACTTCCAAATGCAATGGCGATGCCTTCGGCAAGCAGCACCGCCAGCAGGAGGCGATCGGCCGTGGACCGTCGGCTAGAAGTGGTCCGGGATGCGCCGCCGTACTTGCGGCGGACGATGGCGAAGACCAGCAACCCGCACGCAGCCGCAAGATAAGCACCTCTTGAAAAGGTCGTCAGGACCGCATATTCGACGAGGATCGCCAGCCCCGCGGCGGCTGCCCAGCGCGCGCGACTGCGCGCCGAAATGACCGCGTGCGCCACGAACGGCACGCTGATGGCGAAGTAGGCGTCGATTGCAGCCCCGCCGACGTGCATTTCCCAAAACAGCGCCACGGTCCTGTAGTCCGATCCGAAGTCGAACAGCCCGCGCGAGACTGCACGCTCCCACAAGGCGGCGAACGCAACGACGCACATGCCCAGCTGCATGCCTTGGCAGAACCGTTCCAGGGTGCGCTGCGGCGACGCGCGAAGCCGGTCGCGAAGCAGGGGCCACAGCAGCATGGCGTAAATGGGTGCCTTGGCCACTCGCCATGCATTCAGTGGGTCGGCCTCGCCCGAGAACCAACTCCAGGAGGAGCTCGGCGCCGCGAGCAGGCCGCGCGCGAGTGACACCGCCCACAACACGCCCCAGCAAGTGGCCGCGACGCGCAGCAAGGCCGATCCGCGGGGATCGCTGCTCGGCGCGCGCACCGGCCTGCTCATGCGCCAAGACCGGCAAGCAAACCCGCCGGCGATGGCGCCAAGGACCATGAGGTCGAACTCGTCAAAAATGATCCAGCCGGTCCACGGGCCGAAGTTCATGGCCGGAAGGCTGGCCGGCAAGACCAAGAGCCACCACGAGGGCTGCCAGCACGCCACGATGCACCACGACGCAAAGAGGATCGCCAGGGCAGCGGGTGCGCTCGGGTGATGCAACGCGATCCATCCGCCCGCTGCGGCTGCTGCGCAGGCGACTGCCGCATCGGACCAGGCGACGCCCGCCAAGCCGTCTGCGCGCGAACGCAGATCCGCGGGGTCGGGGGCGAGCCGCGCTGCGCCGCGCGCGTGTGACACGGGCGAGACTTGTTCGTTCATCCTAGGGACGGCGTCGGCCCGGAAGGCCGCAATCGATCGATTGTTGCCGCGACCGGCCCCGCTCTTGGCATACTTTGCTCCACATGTACGAATCGTACTTTGGCATTTCAGGGCCTCCGTTCCAGCTGAGCCCCGACCCGAGCTTCTATTTCGACAGCGTGGTCCACCATCGCGCGCTGTCGCAATTGCGCCTTGCCTTGGCGAAGGAATGGGGCTTCGTGGTGGTCAGCGGCGAGATCGGTGCCGGAAAGACCACGCTGGTCCGCACGCTGCTGGGTGAATCGACAGGGTCGCCGTTGCAGGTCGCCCATGTCGTCAGCACCCAGCTGGGCGCGGACGAGATGCTGACTGCCGCGTGCATCGCCTTCGGGCTGGGCGCGTGCGAGCCTGCCGAAGCCGGGGCCAACCTGCTGCGGTTCCTGCTCGAGCTTCGCAAGCTCTCGCAGCGCGCGGTGCTGATCGTCGACGAGGCCCAGAACCTCGAGCATGACGCGCTGGACCAGCTCGTCATGCTGATGAAGCGCATGCCTGGAGGCCAGCTTCCGTTCCAGGTGTGCCTCGTCGGGCAGCCGGAGTTGCGCGAAGTCGTCGCCTCACCTCACATGTCGGCCTTGCGCACCCTGGTCGAAGTGTCCTTCCACCTCGGGCCCATCGACCGCAGCGAAACGGGAGCCTACATCGAGCACCGCTTGCGCAAGGTGGGCTGGACAGAAGGCAATCCGGGTTTCGGCCCCGGCGCCTTCGACGAGATATACCGCTTCACCGGCGGCGTCCCCCGCCGGATCAACCTCCTGTGCAGCCGCCTGCTGCTTTCACGCTTCCTGAGCGGCGAAACGGTGATCGACGCCGCCACGGTGGCCCAGACTGCAACCGACTTGCGCGCGGAAATCGGGGAACCACCCGCGGCCGAGGCCGCAGTCGCCGATTTGGCCAGCCTTGCGCGACCGCACCGCCCGCCCACGGGTGCTCGACCGACCGTGAGGCTGGACAATGCGGTGCTCGCCCCGATGGCGCCCGGCAATGTGCTTTGCGTGGCCGTCGACCATGCGGACCACGTGAAGGCCGCCGCGTTGATGCATGCCCTGGCCGCCCGGCGTGAACTGCCCCCCGCCAAGCTGGTTCGCGTTCACGATGACGATTCGTTTGAACTCAGCATGCCCTTGTTCGCCGACCTCGATGCGAGGCACGACCTCGTCAGGCTCGGCATTTCGCAGGACAACGACGCCGGCGAGCAAGCTTCGCAGCGGATCGAGACGCTGTTCGACCTCGTCCTCGGACAGACGCAGCCGTGTGCTGTCATCGTCTTCGATGGAAACGAGAGCGCGCTCGCCTGCGCACACGCGGCGCACCGCAGAGGGGTGCCGCTCGTGCACATCGGCGCAGGCTTGCGCGAGGACAGCGGTCGACCGGGCCACGATGCCGCGCGCAAGGCCATCGATGGCCTGGCCGACCTGCTCTACGCCGCCGACGCGCAAGCCAGCGAATGCCTGATTGCCGAGGGCGTCCCGCCCGAGCGCGTTCATTTTGCGGGCAATCTGGTGGTCGATGCGATCCAGCTGGCCGCCGAGCTTCGGGAGAGCGCCCGGCTCAGCCACGGCGGCGGCGGGCGGCGGCGGCGGCGGCGGCGGCGTCGAGGATGCGGCAGGCGCCGAGCAGAACGGCTATGGCCTCGTGCTGCTCGATCGCATCCTCGAACACCCGGACCAGCGGTCGCTGTCCGACCTGGTGTCGATGCTGGACGACATCAGCCGCGATCAGCACCTCGTGTGGGAGATGTGCCCGCGAACCGAATCGCTCCTGAAGAAGCACCATCTGTACGACCTCGTCTCGGCAGGACGCATCACACGCATCGAGCGGCAGCCCTACGGCGACCACGTCCGCTGGATGAGCCATGCCGGCTGTGTGCTGACCGATTCGTGGCTGGTCCAGGAGGAGTCCACGGCATTGGGCATCCCTTGCTTGACGCTCGGGTCGGGCACGGCCCTGGGTGTCACGGTGCTTGCGGGGTCCAATACGTTCGTGGGCAGCAATCGCACACAAGCCACTCGAATCCTCTGGGACTGCATCTTCAACGGCGGCAAGCGCGGACGCAGTCCCCGGCTCTGGGACGGGAAGACCGGCTCGCGTGTGGCGGCCTACCTGTCGGCGTGGCTTTCCGGCATCGAACACGGCGCGACAAATGTGACAAACCAGGATATCGCACCCCATCGAGCACGTGCTTGATGCGGCGCAACGCCTCGGTAGTCACGACGTCGGGCACGCGACCTCTGCGCGTGAATATTGCCGTTTGTCCGCTCACGTCCACCTTGGTGTCGTTTGCCCCCTCAGGTGAGGGATTCCCGCAGAGGTGACGCTGCGTAGACTGCGTGCTCCGGGGTCGATATTCAGGTCGACGCAACTCTTACACCTACCAGCACCCGGTTCATGCCAGGTGCCTTTCACGGAGAAGCCGGGAGCGTATGTGATGTTCAGGATCTTCAAGCATCACATCCCGATGTGGTCGCTGCTCGAACTCGTCGCCGACAGCCTCCTTTGCTTCGCCGCGGTCCTTCTCGCCGCGCAGCGCCTGCCAGGGCCCGGACTCGACTCGTCGCAAGGTGCGGCGATGTCCCATGACATCTTTCTGTGGGCAGCAGGCTTCGCGGCCTGGATGGCCTTGCTGTACTCCTTCGTCGGCCTTTATAGGCATGGTGCCATCCGCGTCAGCCTGAACGCCCTGTTCGGGCGCGGGCTCGTGGCACTCTGGCTGGGCACGTGCATCGCCTATGCCACGCTGCACGCCGACGGAAACGGTGACTACGCGCTCCTGCTGCTCCTCTATGCCGTGCCGCTGATGGCCATTGGCGTGATCGTCGTCCGCAGCCTCGGATACATCGGTCGCCGTTCGAAGGTCGGCGCGCGCCGCGTGCTGGTCATCGGCACGGGGCCCGATGCACAAAGCGTCGCGGCAGACCTGTCCAAGAACCGGAGCGCCCGCTATCAGGTCGTGGGGTTCTACCCGACCGAGGGTGCCGAATCGCCTTCGCCGAACCCGGTCCACATGCGCGTCTTCGCGGCCGGCTTGCCCGTGGAACAGATCGTTCAGCAACATCGCGTGGACGAGGTGATCGTCGCGGTCAGGGAACAGCGCGGAGGCACCGTCCCCATGGACCAACTGCTCGCCTGCCGTATGCATGGCGTGCCGGTCCTCGATCTCGCGGCCTTCTTCGAACGAGCCAACGGCGAAGTGCCGACGGAAAGCCTGAAGGCGAGCTGGCTCGTCTACGGGCACGGGTTTGTCCAGGATGCACTGCGCACGACCGTCAAGCGCGCCTTCGACATCGTCACGTCCTCGCTGCTGCTGATCCTCGCGGCACCCGTCATGGTGATCACCGCGATCGCCATCAAGCTCGACAGCCGCGGACCGGTCATCTACCGGCAGGAGCGCGTGGGCCTGCGCGGACGCACGTTCATGTGCCTCAAGTTCCGCAGCATGACGACCGACGCGGAGCGGGACGGCATTGCCCGCTGGGCCACGAAGAACGATGCGCGCGTCACCAGGGTCGGCGCCTTCATCCGGAAGTGCCGCATTGACGAATTGCCCCAGCTGTTCAGCGTCCTGCGAGGTGAAATGAGCCTCGTCGGCCCACGCCCCGAGCGCCCCTCCTTCGTGAAGCAGCTCCAGGAAGAGATCCGCTTCTACGACATTCGGCACAGCGTCAAGCCCGGCGTCACCGGGTGGGCGCAGGTTCGCTACAGCTATGGCGCATCGGTCGAGGACGCACGGCGCAAGCACCAGTTCGACCTCTACTATGTGAAGAACCATTCGCTTTTCCTGGACATCCTGATCCTGATCGAAACGGTCAGCGTCGTGCTGTTCCGCGAGGGCGCCCAGTAGCCGCCGCGACACGCCTTGCGCCGCGGGTCGTCGTTCATGCCCGCTCGGCTCGCGAGGCACGCAGGTGAAGGCGCGGGTACTGCGCGCCTGCCTGTGAATGCATCCAGCAACCCACCTGCGGCGCCGCCGGCACCGCGCGCTTTGGCGGTCGCGGTTCGCCTTGCCATGCGAGAATGGCCGCGCCGCTTCAAGCTGGCGCCCGCTCCGGTTGGCCAGCCGCGGCCTTTGAGCATCGCGATGTACGAAAACTATTTCGGCTTCAGCGGATCGCCGTTCAACCTCAACCCCGATCCCGCGTTCTACTTCGGCAGTCGTGGCCATAGCAACGCACTGTCCTACCTGAAGTTTGGCGTCTACCAGGGTGAAGGCTTCGTCGTCGTGACCGGGGAAATCGGCGCCGGCAAGACGACGCTCGTGCGCACCCTGCTGTCGGACCTGGACAGCGAAAGCATCGTCGCGGCGCAGATCCTCAGCACCCAATTGGAAGCAGGCGATCTCTTGCGCTCCGTTGCCCTGGCTTTCGGAGTGACGACCGCCACGCGGTCGAAGGCGGAGTTGATCGCCAGCATCGAAGCCTTCCTGACGGCCCTGGTCATCGAGGGCAAACGCGCCCTGCTCATCGTCGACGAGGCGCAGAACTTGAATCGCGAAGCCGTCGAAGAGCTTCGAATGTTGTCGAACTTCCAGATCGGCAATCGCGCACTCTTGCAGAGCTTTCTCGTCGGCCAGCCGGAGCTTCGGGCCCTGCTCACCTCCAAGCCGATGGAGCAGTTTCGACAGCGCGTGATTGCCTCGTGCCATCTGGGGCCGATGGATCGACAAGAGACTCGCGCCTATATCGAACACCGCCTGCACCAGGTGGGATGGGCAGAGCGCCCCGCCTTCGAAGAAGCTGCCTTCGAGCGCGTGCACGGGTGGACCGGAGGTATCCCGCGCAGGGTGAATCTGCTGTGCAACCGGCTCCTTCTGTCAGCGTATCTTGAAGAACGCGACCGGATCGGAGCCGACGATGTTGAAGCAGTCGGACGGGAACTTCGTGGTGAAGTCGGGGAAGCGCAGTCGCCCATGGCGGCCGTGCCGGAGCATGTGGCCACGAGCGCACTGAGCGCGCGCGGCGACCGACATGACCCAGTCGCGCCGACGCCCTCGCCCTTCGGCGATCCGGCCGTCACTGAACAGCCCACCTTGCCCCTGACAAATGCGGGTTCAGACGGCGCGTCGCCCGCCCTGATGTTCGTGATCACCTGCGCCGACGAGATGAGCAAAATGACGCCGCTGATGCGTCAGTTGCACCGGCGCGGTGCGCTTTCCAATCCGATCGTGGTCTGCGTGGGCGAGGACGCCGCCCGCGCCTGCGAGGCTGCCGCGGAACGCTTGCCCGAAGCGCGTATTGCCAAGGTGACGCTGGACATCGGCCCTGCCCGGGGAACGGACGAGATTGCAGCCGTTCTGAGCCAATTCGCTCCGGTGGTCGAACGGCTGAAGCCGTGGGCCGTCATTGTTCATGGAGACTCGGACGCGGTGCTGGCCTGCAGCCTCGTGACGCGGAAGAAGGATTGCCGGCTCGTCCATCTCGACGCCGGACGGCGTGCCGACAGCACGCGCGGCGTATTGCAGGGCGCCAATAGCGCACTTGTTGACCGACTCGCCGATCGGTTCTATGCCGCCGAAATGCCGCCTTACCTGAACCTGATCCGGGAAGGCATTGCCGATGCGCACGTGGAGCTCGTGGGACAACTTCCGGACGAACCCGCGGCCAAGAAAATCGCCGCCCATATGCTGCAGTGGCTCGCGGCCCAGGCGTACGCGCCCGCCGCATAGACACGCCCGCGAGCCTCATTCGCACCGGCCATCGTGGTCGCTGCACCTGCCGCAGCGATTGCGATACCTATCGCTGCTGGCTCACGTACCAACCAATCGCCTCGTTCAGGCCGGCGGACACATCGTGCGTCCGCTCGTAGCCGAGCAGACGCCGGGCCTTGCCGACATCGGCAAGTGAGTGGCGAACGTCCCCCGGTCGGAAGTCGGCAAACTGCGGCGCCGCGATTTGCAGCCCCAGCCCGAGATGCTGGAGCGCGTCGGCAATGGCCGAGTGGAGTTGCCTGAGCGTCGTGCGATCGCCGACCGCCACGTTATAGACCTGGTTCAGGGCATCGGGTGACTGCACGAGCGCAGCACGCAGATTGGCCTGCACGGCATTGGCCACGTAGCAGAAGTCGCGCGAAGTTTCCCCGTCACCATTGATGACGCAGGGCCGACCCGCGAGCATGCTGGCGATCCATTTCGGGATCACCGCGGCGTAAGCTCCGTCCGGATCCTGCCGAGGACCGAACACGTTGAAGTAGCGAAGACCGATGGTCGCGAGACCGTAGCAGCGCCCGAAGACGTCGGCGTAAAGCTCGTTCAGGTACTTGGTGACGGCGTAGGGTGACAGGGGCCGGCCGATCACGTCCTCGACCTTCGGCAGGGTCGGAGAGTCGCCATAGGTCGAACTGGATGCCGCGTAGACGAAGCGCGCCACCTTGGCATCACGAGCGGCCACCAGCATGTTGAGAAAACCGGTCGCGTTGGCTCGGTGCGTGGTGAGCGGATCCTTGATCGACCGGGGCACCGAGCCCAGTGCGGCTTGATGCAAGACGATGTCCACTGCATCGCAAGCCTGGACGCACGTCGCAGGGTCGGCGATGTCGCCCTCGATGAAACGATGACGCGACCAGGCCTCGTCGCCCACCTTGCGGCGCACGTCGTCGAGGTTCGCCTGGTGGCCCGTCGAAAAATTGTCGATGCTGACGACATCCTGCCCCGTCCGCAGCAGCGCCTCGAGCAGGTGCGAGCCGATGAAGCCGGCGCTGCCCGTGACCAGCCAGCGTCGACGCGACTCGGCGACCCGATCGGCAACCTCCTGCAGCGGACTGCTCACAGGCGCCAGACGCAGATGCCGCGTTCGCGCAGAGCGGCAGCGTCGGCCGCGCATTTGACGTCCACGTAGACACCGCCGTCGGCGACTTTCCCGAGGATCTCGTTGAGCGGGCGCTGGAGGATCGGCTGGTGCGCGACCGCCGCGACAATCGCGCCTGCACGGGGCAACTGCTCCCAGCTCTTCAGCTCGACGCCGTATTCGTGCCGGGCCTCGTCGGCGGACGCGATGGGATCGTGCACGTGCACATTCAAGCCGTAGCTCTGCAGCTCATGGATCACATCGATGACCTTGGAATTGCGCAGATCGGGGCAATTCTCCTTGAACGTCAGGCCCAGAACGATGGCGTGGCCGTTCTTCACCGGTTGCCCCGCGTTGATCATGCACTTCACCGTCTGTTCGGCGATGTACTTGCCCATGCCGTCGTTGATGCGGCGACCGGCCAGGATCACCTGCGGGTGATAGCCGAGCATCTCGGCCTTGTGCGTCAGGTAATACGGGTCGACGCCGATGCAATGGCCGCCGACCAGGCCAGGGCGGAACGGCAGGAAATTCCATTTCGTGCCCGCCGCCTTGAGGACTTCGAGGGTGTCGATGCCGATGCGGTGAAAGATGAGCGACAGTTCGTTGACGAGCGCGATGTTGAGGTCGCGCTGCGTGTTCTCGATCACCTTCGCTGCTTCCGCCACCTTGATGCTCGAGGCTCGGTAGACGCCGGCCTTGACCACGCTGCCATACATTTCCGCCACGAGGTCGAGGGTCTTGGGCGAGTCGCCGGACACGACCTTCGTGATCGTCGTCAAGGTGTGTTCACGGTCGCCCGGGTTGATCCGCTCGGGCGAATAGCCCACGAAGAAGTCCTGCTGCCACTTCAATCCCGAATGCTTTTCGATGATTGGAATGCAGACTTCCTCGGTGGCGCCAGGATAGACGGTGGATTCGAACACCACCGTCGCACCGCGCTTGAGGTTCTTGCCAACGGCCATGCTGGCACCCACGAGCGGGGAAAAATCGGGCGCATGGGCATCGTCGACCGGCGTGGGCACGGCCACCACGATGAAATCGGCCTCTTTCAGCGCCGCCGGGTCAGTGGTCGGCGCCAGCATCGTCGCCGCCTTCAGCTCGTCGCTGTTGAGCTCACCCGTTGGATCGACGCAACGCTTGTAGGCCGCGACCTTGTCGGTCGACAGATCGAAACCGATCGTGGGATACCGCTTGCCGAATTCGACCGCCAACGGCAGACCCACGTAACCCAGCCCAACGACTGCCACCTTCATCACTTGATTCTCCATGTCAAGAACTCACGCCTTTCCGACGCGGCAACGCGCCATTGTCAAGGCGTCGGGAGCACCCTGCCATCCCTGACTCGAAGGTGCGGGCAAGATTCATCATCCGAGGCCGAAAAATGCAACTCGTGTCTCGTGCGTGCTGCAAGCTTCCGAGGTCGCGCCGCTTCGGTCAGTGCACCGGCACCGCGTCCTTGCCCACGCTCGCAGGCTGCGCCCGCGCGAGTTGGCCGTCCTCGAGTTTGACGACGCGGTCCCCGAGGTGAAAGTAACGGTCGTCGTGCGTGATAACGACCACCGCTTTTCCACGGTCGCGCAAATCGGGCAGCAGGCGCGAATAGAAGATCTCCTTGTACTCGGGGTCCTGGTCCGCGGCCCACTCGTCGAAGACGTAGAAGGGACGGTCCTCGAGGTAGGCGGTGACGAGGGCCAGCCGCTTGCGCTGTCCCTGCGAGAGGTCGATGGTGGAAAAGCGCCCCGCCTGCAGGCTGACCTTGTGGTCCATCTGCAGCAGCGCCAGATAGCGCTGGGTCGCCGCCGACAGGTCCGGGCCGCTCAGGCCCAGCAGACGGTCGAACAGGAAGAAGTCGGCGAACACCACCGAGAAATGATCGCGATACCACGCCCGGTTCGCATCCGTGATCGCCGTGCCGCCCAGGGTGATGCTGCCCGCAGCCGGAGGATACAGACCGGTCAGCACCTTCACGAAGGTGCTTTTGCCGCTGCCGTTGCCGCCGACGACGAACACCAGCTCGCCCGGGCGCAGATGGAAATCCAGCGGACCGAGCGTGAAGCCATGTTCGCCCGTCCGGTCGGGTTCGTAGGCGAACACGACTCGCTTGAGTTCGACATCGCAGGGCAACGCGCCCGCGGGTATCTTCGCGGCCGGCTGCGCCGTCGGCGGCGCGGCCAGCGACACACCCAGTTCGTCGATCTGCCGCAGGCCGATCTGCCCGCGCGCGAGCGTGGGCACCGCGCCGATCAGCGACCAGATCGGCCCCATCATGTAGAGCATCGCGAAGACATATCCGGTGAGCGCCTCCGTGCTCGGCCGCGCGACGATGGGGAACGCGAACAGCAAGAGGCCGATGAGCCCGTAGAACAGGATCTGCACCCAGGCTTCGGCCAAGGCATAGTGGCCGGCGGCGGCAAGGTTGCTGCGGCGGTAGTCGTCGGCTGCGGGACGCAATTCGTCGTCGAGGAACTCCCGCCGGCGGCGCCCGTGCATCATCAGTTCCTTCACCCCGGCGGTCACGCTGCGGAAGTGTTCGAACAACCGCGAGCGGGCTTCGCGCGCAGCATCGATGCGTGCAAAGGCGCGGCCATGCATCAGCTTGTGCACCATGGCGCCCAGCGCAGTCACCGCCGCCATGCCGAGGAACATCTTCCACGACAGCCAGGCCAGGTAGGCGCCGCAGCCGATCACGACCGCGGCATTCATGGCCGCCTGCGGCATCACCTGAACAGCCCAGGTGATCGAGCTCACGTCGTCGGTCAGCGTCGCCAGGATGCGCGCGGAACCGCGCTTTTCAAGAGCGCGCAGTGGCGCCTGCAGGATCTTCTCGCACAGCACCAGCGACAGCTCCAGCACGGTGCCCTGGGAAAAGCGCACCAACAGCATCTGCGACGCGAAATTCGTGAAGATCTTTCCGGCGGCCAGCGCAACGAAGCCGGCCACGACATACAGCGGCATGGTCGCGCCGCTGTTGAGCGCCCGGCTGATGAAGGCGAGCACGCCGGCGCTGAACAAGCCCGACAGGATCCCCGCGCCGATCATCAGCACGACCATGCGCCGCGAGCTTTGCAGCATGAATCGGAACAGCGCGAAGGAGCTCATGTTTGCGCCTCGTCCATGGTCCGCACTTCAATGCGGCGCCGGCGCCCCTGCGCTGCCTGTGCCACGCGACAGGTAAGCCGACAGGATCTGTGCCAACCGCTCGACATGCGGAGAGACGAACATCTGTCCCGAGTCCTCGGCCGCGACGTCTTCGGCGGTCGCACCGCGCGCCAGCGTCTCCCAGCAATGCCGGGTATCCACGCCCAGCACCGGGCGACCCGAGGCGACGACGTTGAGCAGCGAAGACGGATAGTGACGCGGCCGGTAGCGTGCAACAGCGCGCATGGTGGCCAGCACGACCTTGTCGGAGAAGTAGTTCGTGTCGGCCAATCCCTGGCGCAGGCCGGCGGTGCGCAAGCTGCCCGCGGCGCGCACCTTCTGGCGCAGGAACTGCGCCCACCGCGAAAGCGGCAGCTTGCGAAGCTCGCCGGCCATCTCGACCAGCTTTCGCCACGTGAACAGCAGCGGCCACGGCGAGGCGGACCACCAGCGTGCGGTGCCGGACGACGAAGGATGCCATGTCTCGAGGATCACCAGATGCACGGTCTCGCCCTTGCGCGACGAGATGCTGCGCCATTTCGAAGGCAACCACGCCGCCCGTGCAACTGCCGCACAGCACGTAGGGCCCGCTCGGGCGAGCGTTGCGCAACTCGCTGAGGTAGTGCGCCGCCATGTCGGGAATGCGTGTGAAAGGCTTCTCCTGGCCGTCCAGGCCGCGCGCCTGCAGACCGTAGGTCGGCTGATCCGGCCCGAGCAGCTTGGACAGCAGCCCGAACATCAGCACGTTCCCGCCGACGCCGGGAATGAGGAACATCGGCGGCTTGGAGCCGGTGGGATTGATGGCCACCAGCGAGCGCCACGAGGGTCGCCAGTTCGCCTCCTTCAGCAGATGCGCCATGCGCGCGACGGTCGGCGCCTGGAACAGCGTGGCGAGCGGCAGCTTGCGGCCGAACACCTGCTCGATGCGCGTCAGCAATTGAACGGCCTTCAGGGAGTGTCCGCCGTGCTCGAAGAAGTCGTCGTGCACGCCGAGCCTGTCGTCGTCCAGGGACTGGCGCCAAAGGGCGAGCAGTTGCACTTCCAATGCGCCTTGCGGCTCGCCTGCAGGCCGGGGCGCGGCATCGTCCGGGCTGGCGGCCGTCGCAGGCTCGGGCAGCGCCTTCACGTCGACCTTGTTGTTCGCCGTCATCGGCAGGGCTTCGAGGAACACGAAGCGGGTCGGGAGCATGTAGTCGGGCAGGCTCTCGCGCAGGAAGTCGCGCAATTGCCCCACTCCCGCAGGCGGGTTCGCGCGCGAGACGATGTAGGCCACCAGTTCCTTGAATCCGTGGCCGTCGTCGCGCGCGGTCACGACGGCCTGGCGCACCTGGACATGGCGCGCCAGGGCCGACTCGATCTCGCCCAGCTCGATGCGAAAGCCACGCACCTTCACCTGATGATCGAGGCGGCCGAGATGCTCGAGCTGGCCATCAGGCAGCCACCTCGCCAGGTCGCCCGTGCGGTACATGCGCGCGCCTGCGCGCGCGCTGAACGGATCGTCGACGAAGCGCTCGGCGGTCAACTCCGGCCGTCCGTGATAGCCGATCGCGACGCCGGCCCCGCCGATCCACAGTTCGCCGGGAACGCCGATGGGCACTGGCGCGCGCGCATCGTCCAGCACGTAGACGTGTGTGTTGGCGATCGGTCGGCCGATGGTGACCGCGGCGCCATGCTGCACCTTCCCGGCGGTCGACCAGATGGTCGTCTCCGTCGGGCCATACAGGTTCCACAGCTCGCCCGTGCAGGCGAGCAACCGGTCGGCCAGATCGCGCGGCAGGCCTTCGCCGCCGCACAACGCCCGGAACGTGGATCCCCCCTTCCAGCCGCTGTCGAGCAGCATCCGCCATGTGGCGGGCGTGGCCTGCAGCACGGTGGCGCCGCTTCTTTGCAGCAGGCTGGCGAGCGCGTGGCCATCGCTGGCCACGTCGCGGGACGCGAGTTCGATGCGCGCGCCGACGATCAGCGGCAGGTACATCTCGAGCCCGGCGATGTCGAACGAGATGGTGGTCACGGCCGCGAGAACATCGTCGCGCCCCAGACCCGGCTCGCGACGCATCGACTCGAGGAAATTCGACAGCGCCGCATGCGAAACCGACACGCCCTTGGGCAGGCCGGTCGAGCCCGAGGTGTAGATGACATAGGCCGGCGCCTCGGGTGCCAGGTCGTCGCCGGTGTCGCCGCTGCCGACCGAGTCGCCGGATGCGCTTTCATCGACCGCGTCCACCGCTGCGTCAAGTTCGGCCATATCCAGGCGCCGCAGGTTCTCGCGCACCGCGATCGCTTCCGCGGACGTCGCTTCACACACGAGCACGCAGGCGCCGCTGTCGGCCAGCATGAAATCCAGCCGATGCGCCGGAAACCCGGGGTCCAGCGGCACGTAGGCGGCCCCGGCCTTGAGGACGCCCAGCAGCGCCACGGGCAGCGCGAGCGAACGCTGCAGGCACACACCCACCGGTTCAGCAGAGCCCACGCCCATGGCACGCAGGCGCCGCGCCAGCAAGTTCGCGCGATCGTTCAATTGACGGTACGTCAGCTCCTGGCCTTCGAATCGGACCGCCACCGCCTGCGGCGTGCTCGCGGCCTGGCGCTCGAAGCGACGCACGACGCTCGAGCCTTCGACCTCCTGTGCCGTCGCATTGAAGCGGACGAGGATGTGGTGGCGTTCGGCATCGGACACGAACGGCATCGCACGCAGCCGCCGGCTGCGGTCTTGCACGGCGGCGGCGAGGAAGGCCTCGAGGTACTCGCTCAGGCGGGCGACGGCCTGCGCACTGAACAGGTCGGCACGGTACTCGATCGAGCCCTGCAGACGTCCATCGACGTCCCGCACGAACCAGGTGACCTCGTGGATCGCCCCGCCGCCATAGATCGGGGCGGCGCGGGTGTCAGGCGCGTTGTGCTGCACCACAGCCATCTGGAACAAAGGCGAATGGGCCAGCGACCGTGGCGGCCTCAAACGCTCGATGACCTTCTCGAACGGCACTGACCGATGTTCGTGCGCATCGAGGACGGCGTCGCGCGCGCGGCCGAGCAGCTCGGCGAAAGTCGGGTCGTCGGACAGGTCCAGCCGAAGCACGAGCAGATTGACGAAGGGCCCGACCATCGCCTCGAACTCGGGTCGCTCGCGCAGGCCCATGGGGCTTCCGAGCACGACATCGTCCTGCCCCGTCTGCCGGTACAGGACCGCGGCCAGCGCGGCGAGCATGGCCATGTAGACGGTGCAGCCCTCGTCGCGGACCATCGCGCGGACGCCTTGCGACAGCGATTCGCTCCATTCGAAATCGTGGACAGCCCCGGTCGCCGGCGTGCCCGCGGCGGCCTGGCGGTCGGCAGGAAATACCGAGGTCGGCGGCGCGCCGGCGAGCCGCGACTGCCACCAGTCGAGCTCGCGCGCAGCAGACTGTTCGTCCTGCGACTGGCGCTGCCATGCGGCGAAGTCGGCGTACTGGCGTATCGGCGGCGAGCCGAGCCGCTTCTCGCACGCTGCGGTGAGTTCCTGCAGCAGCAGGCTCATCGACCAGGCGTCCGAGGCGATGTGATGCATGGTCACCACCACGGCAACGCGCTGGCCTCCGAGGCGGAACACCGCGAAGCGCGCCGGCGGATCCTGCGCCAGGTCGAAGCGCCGGCGCGTGCTTGCGCGCGCTGCCTCTTCCAGGGCCGCTTCCTGCTCCTCGTCGCTCAAGGTCGACAGATCGTGCCGCTCGATGCACACGGTGTCCGGCGCCAGGAGGCGCATCGCCGGGACGCCCTCGTGCTCCTCGAAGACGGCACGCAGGATCTCTCGGCGAGCCACCACCGCGGCCACCGCCTCGACGACCTGCTGTGCGCTCACCGGGACGGGGCTGTGCCAGATCGTCGAGAGGATGAAGGCCGTGCTGTCGGGCTCGAGGCGGTCGAGCACCCAGAGCCGCTCCTGGAAGAACGAGGTGGGCAGCCACCCGTTGCGCGGCACCGCCGCCACGGGTTCCCGCGCCTCGGCGTTGCCGAGCGTCAGTCTTCGAATGATCTCCGCCTTGTGCGTCGCGATGGCCTGCTTCAGCTCATCGGTCAGCATCCCCCGCGCCGCCTTCACGCGCAGGCGCCCCTCCTCGGCCGTCAGGACCACGCCCAACGCCGTGAGGCGAAGCAGGATCTCGTGAACGTTCAAAACTCGATCTCCTCCCGATCGTCTTCGGCATCACCGCTGCCACCCTGGAGCGGCACGGCAGCCGAGATGCGCTTCGCCAACAGGCGCACCGTCGGGGCGTCGAAGATGTCGCGCAGTGCCATGCGCGCCCCGATCGTCTGATCGATGCGAGCGAGCACCCGCGTGGCCAGCAGCGAATGCCCGCCGAGTTCGAAGAAGTCGTCGTTGACGCCAAGGGGATCGACGCCGAGCAACTCCGTCCAGATGGCCACGACGCGTCGCTCGAGGTCGTTCTGCGGCGGTTCGAACTCGCTGGCCAGTGCAGGTCGGGCAGCGGATGACTGCGCAGAGGCCTCGGCGGACTCGGCCGCATCATCGGCGGCGACCAAGCTGCCGCCCATCACGTCGCCGTGCCGCCGCCGCAAACCTTCCATCGCCTGCACAAGGTCATAGGGCGCCACGACCAGACGGCTGCAGCCGCTGGCCAGGCCGCGCGCGAAGGCCTCCACGCCGTCTGCCGTTCCGATGCCCGTGGCCAGGTAGGCCTGCCACTGTGCCTGACGTGCGGCGGGCACGACGAGATTGACCGCCATGCCCACTTCGCGCCAAGCGCTCCAATCGAAGGCGACGACATGCTTCCAGGCCGGTGGGCGCTCGGCGCTGTCCGGGAAGGCGTCCAGCCAGGCGTTGGCCGCAGCGTAGTCACAAGTCCCCGGCGACCCGATGACGCCGTTGACCGAGGCCATCAGCGCGACCATATCGAGTTCCTCGACGCCCAGCAGGCGCACGAGCACTTTCAGCCCGTCGACCTTGGCAGCCATCACTGAGCGCGTGTCGGCGGGATCTCGGGCCAGCGCGACATGTCCCTCGCCGGAGATCCCCGCCGCATGGATAAGGCCATTGAAGCGGCCCCATCGCGCAATGGCCGGAGCGAGCGCGGCCGACATCGACGCCTCGTCGGCGGCGTCGGCGGCCGCCACCAGGACTTCGCCGCCGGCCGCTTCGATGGCACGGATGGCCGAAATCGCCTGCGCGTGGCGGTCGCTCGCCGGGTGCCGGGCGAGCCAGTCGTCCCACTGTTGCCGATCAGGCAGCGGCGTGCGCGCCGTCAGCAGCAGCCGCGCCGCGAAACGCTCGCCCAGCCAGCGCGCGAACGCGAGTCCCAGGCCGCCGAGGCCGCCGGTGACGAGATAGGTGCCGCGATGCCGCAGCGGCAGGCGATCGTCCGCCGGCGAACGAGCGAGAACCAGCGGATCGAGACGCCGGACCCAGCGCCGCCCGGCGCGCCAGGCCACGAGATTCTCGCCATCGTCGCAGGCCGCCTCCTGGCACAAGACACGAGCGCCGGCGGGTAACGGGTGTCCGTCGCGCGCATCGAGGTCGACCAGACGCAACCGAAGGCCCGGCATTTCGCTCGGCAGGACGAGGACCGGGCCAAGCGAAACGGCGGGATCGGCGCCGCCGGACGGTTCGTCGAGCACGCGGTGCAATCCCGCTGCAACGTGCAGCACTTTCACGGAGTGCTCGTCCGCGTCGGAAGCGACGGCTGCGGCGATCGCGATCAGATGCTCCTGCACATCGACGGAAGTCGAGGGCAGATGCACCACGCCTTCGAGGCGATTCGGCGTTCCTGAGGCGCGAAGTGATTTCAGCACGGCACGCAGGTCGTCGGATTGGCCGGGTCGCGCCGCAAAGCGCTCCGCGCCGAGACGCTCGAACGCGGCGCCGGGCTCGACCAGGACGCAGCGAGCGCCGCCGTCCCGCAAGCCCGCGAGGAGTTCGTCAGTCAGCCTGTCCGCGCGGCCGAGCACGAGCCACAAGCCCTGCAATGCGGCGAGATCGCGCGGGATTTCGCTGCGGGTCCAGGTGGGCGCGAAGAACCAGTCTTCGATCGCACGCGGCGCAGGCGCGCTGGCGACGCCGGCCGCGCCACCCGCCGCCATGGGTTGCTGCGTCACGGCCTCCACCCAGTGCCGCTTGCGCTCGAACGGATACCGCGGCGGCCACCTCGTGCTCGGCCGCAGCCTTCCCCGCCACCGCCTCAGCCAGCCGCGCATCGGCCTGCGCCACGGCGCTACGTGCTTGCCCGGCCTCGGCTTCAGCCTGCTCGGCACGGGCCATAAGCCCCGCCCGGGCCTCCTCGGCCGCCGCGATCTGAGCTTGGAGCCCGGCCCGCAACTCGGCCTGCTCCCGCGCGGCGTCCTGCCGCATTGCGGCCACCTGCTCCGCAGCGGCCCGCTCAGCCTCACCAGCCCGGGAGTCCGCGGCGGCCACCTCGTGCTCGGCCGCAGCCTTCCCCGCCACCGCCTCAGCCAGCCGCGCATCGGCCTGCGCCACGGCGCTACGTGCTTGCCCGGCCTCGGCTTCAGCCTGCTCGGCACGGGCCATAAGCCCCGCCCGGGCCTCCTCGGCCGCCGCGATCTGAGCTTGGAGCCCGGCCCGCAACTCGGCCTGCTCCCGCGCGGCGTCCTGCCGCATTGCGGCCACCTGCTCCGCAGCGGCCCGCTCAGCCTCAGCCGCCTGGGCCTCCGCGGCGGCCACCGCATCGTCCCGCTCCCGCCGCATCGCGGCCACCTGCTCCGCAGCGGCCCGCTCAGCCTCACCAGCCCGGGACTCCGCGGCGGCCACCTCGTGCTCGGCCGCAGCCTTCCCCGCCACCGCCTCAGCCAGCCGCGCATCAGCCTCAAATGCAGCCATGCGCGTTTCCAGCCCCTCAGCCTCAGCCCGCCGACGGCGCCCCCAGAGCGCGAACCCGGCACGGCCCGATTCGTCCGGCCTGGGCGCCCCGCTGCCTTGTTCGGCTGGCAGTTGGCGCTGGCGGAACGCGGTTAGTGCTGTATGTGGCTCCCCGGTCACCGGGTCTGGCCGCCCGCAGTAACCCGGCTGCGCCGACCCTTCCTGCTCCGGCCGAGGCTCATTCACACAGTCCGGATAGCCGCATCTGGGGGTGTCCCGTCCGGTCTTGGCCATCGTCAGTCTCCGTTCAGTTCACTGGCAGAGCGTAAGCAGGCAGGATCAGGTAATACGCGCCACTGCCTGATCCAGGAAGTCGGTGGCCTGGTCGAGATCGTCGTGGCAGCGCTGCAGCAGGCGTCGCCCTACCGGTCTCGGCCCGCAAGACCCGCCGGTGGGCTTGCTCGAGCAGGAGGTACATATCCCGGTCTCGGACTAAGATGCCGATCACATTGCGGCGGGCGCGCAGATGGCCTGGCTGATCTCGTCCAAGCCGAGTCAGGGTCAGCTGCGGGGTCGACGAGCTGATCCACTGGGTGAAGCCGGAGCCGTCATGCCAGCCGGTGTTCCAGGCGCCCGGGCGTACTTTGACCTCACCGCTGGCGCCGTGACGGTCGAGGTAGTCGTCGACGAAGCAGGAGCGGATGCCCTCGCTCTGGTTGTCCCGGCCCCGCGGCAACAGATTGCGGTAGAACGCGTGCCAGAAGTTGGCCTGTGCGAAGTATTGCGGAACCATCCGCCGTTGTCTCCGTCGGTACAGGTAGTCACGAGCGGCGGGAAGTGGGCAGCACCGGGTGCGCTGGGCCACTTCATAAATGAGCCAGGCCGCCTCCATCCCTGCCTCCTGGGCGTTGGACAATTCACGGTCCCGGACGACCCACGCACGACTGCGGCAACCCCTCCACCGGCCGGAATAGCACTACGGTCCCCGGCATCGAGCCGATGGCCGCGGCCAGCTGACGCTGCGGGCCGAGCTGCCTCCTGCTCCGGCATCCAGCACCTCGCTGAGGAGGCTAAACGTCAGCAGCCGGGCCAGGAAGGGAACAAAGTCCTTTAATCGTCTAATTGTGGCTCGATGATACATGGAGCGGAATCGAAGGCATTGATAACGGCAACCGACCGCAGATCGTGGTGACGCCCGTTCTAGCTCTGCCCCGTTCCGCGCCGGCTTCTTCCTGCCGCCCTCTACGCCTTCGGCTTGGGAGGCTAGGGAGGCTTGGCCGCGGGCGGGGTTTTCCTGCTGGCTGGCGGCGCCGTGTCGTTCGTAACCGCCTCCTTCTTCATCGCGCCTTCTTTACTGGCGCCTCCTTCTTTACTGGCGCCTCCTTCTTTACTGGCGCCTCCTTCTTTACTGGCGTCTTTGTTGAGGCCGGAGCCTTGGTTGAAGCCCGCGCTTCCTGGCCTTCGGCGCCTCTGGCGTAGCCCGCGGTGCGGCTGCGGGCAGTGCGGTCAGGTCCACCACGGAGTCGTCTGCGCCGAAGTCGTTGGGCTTGTAGGCGTCGGCGGCCCAGTCGTTCTCCCACCGGTGGCCGTCCAGGAGGTACCGGAACCGGTAGGCCCGCCCGGCGGCCAGCTCAGCCGTCAGGCTGAACCCTCCCTCGCCGTCTGGGCGCATCACATCGGCGCTGGGCGACCAGCCATTCCAGTCCCCACACACGGCCGCGACCTGGGCGCCCACCTGGGGATCCACCGTGAACGTGATGCTGGCCTTTCCTTTCGCTGCCTTGGATTTGATCATCTCTACCTCCGCTCTGCCTGGCCAGGGCGTGCTACGGCCATGTTTTCAGTGACCGAACGTGGCCACAGGCGGTCAGGATCGCCAGAGTCGGAAGTCCCTAATCGGATCGGCTGCCGTGGGCACTGGCGAGCAGGCTGGCCCGCGGGAGTCATTCCTGAAGGAGCGGGCCGGTCAACCCGTAGTTCTTGTATTGATTTGTATTGATCTTCTTGTGGCGCTGTGGCGTGTCGGTGCCGAGAACTCGGTCACCTCACGCGACCTGCAGATACTCGTGCAGGAGGCCGCCGAGCCGGTCTCGTCGCAGCGGCCGGACCGTCGCGCCGGAGGTTGGGCAGTGCGGCCGGTGGGCGGGCACTGACCGAGCGCTCGGTGCAGGCGGTGGGTGTTGTGGTGCTCAAGGTACTCCTGCAGTACTGCCGCGAGGTGGCGTGGTCCGGTGATCAGGAGGTGGTCGAGGCATTCGCGGCTGTGGGTGCCCGAAACTGCGCGCACAGCCTGTGACCTGCTCGTTTGTCCGGCAGGTAGCCAGGCATGATCCGCTGATGGCGCTGCGGCTGATCTACCAGATGTGCACCAAGCTCCTGAGCTGGATCGTGCTGCGCACCCGATCCGACACCTCCAAGGAAATCGAGATCCTGGTCCTGCGCCGTGCGCCGTGCGCCGTGCGCCGTGCGCCGTGTGCCGTGTGCCGTGTGCCGTGTGCCCTCGTGTTTCGCAGTTTTCTGGCGCTGTCGCCGGTCCGTGGGTCGCGGGGACACGCCGGTGACGAGTGGTTCGTGGATCTTGGAGGGTGACGGGGACAGCATCGACCGCTCCGTTCACCGTCCTCGTGAGAGTGATCCGTCGATGCCTCCCGGCCCCACCGCCCCGCGCTCGCTGGCCGGTCTGCTTGCCGAGTTCCGCCCGTGCTTCACCGCTCCCACATTCCACACCTTCATCGGGCTGGTGGTCGGGCTGATCGCGCAGACCCGCCGCCGAACGGTGTGTGGAATGCTCACCGGCGCCGGGCTGGATCAGGTGTGGCATCACAGCCGCGCACACCGATTGTTCACCAACGCCCGCTGGTCGAGCGACGCGCTCGGATTGGCCCTGGCCGATCTGATCGTGGCCCGAGCTACTCCCCGCGGATCGCGCGCTCACGATCGCGGTCGACGACACGCTGTTCAAGCGGTCCGGCAAGAAAGTGTTCGGGGCGGCGTGGCATCACGACGGCGCCGCGAAGGGACCGAAACCCATCGGTTTCGGCAACTGCTGGGTCGTGGCCGGCATCGTCGTGCAGCTACCGTTTCTGTCCCGCCCGGTGTGCCTGCCGGTGCTGGCCCGGCTGTGGCGACCCCGGCACACCGGGAAGATCGCCCACGCGCGCGAGCTGGCCGAGCTGATCGCCACCCGCTACCGCGACCGCACGGTGCACGTCGTCGGCGACGCCGCCTACGTCGGGGAACGCCTGCGCGACCTGGACGGGCGGATCACCTGGACCAGCCGGTTGAAGCTCACCTCGCGCTGCACGAGCTGCCGCCCCCGCGTACCGGACGCTCCGGGCGACCACGCACCCGCAGCGCCCGATTGGGCACCCCAACGGACCTGGCCGCCAGTGCCACAGCCCGCGGGTCGGTGGCGCACCACCCGGGTCCGCCGCTACGGGCGCACCGACACCGTGCAGATCACTGAGATCACCTGTTTGTGGTACGGATCATTTCGTAGCCGAACCGTGCGGGTCATTCTGGTCCGCACGACAAGCCCCGGACTCGCGGCGGTGACGACCGCGGTTATGGGCTCCCGTTGGTCACCACCGATCTCGAATCTTCCGCGGAAGATCTGGTCGCCCGTTACGCGGCACGGTGGGGGATCGAGCAGGCCTTCGCCGACGCCCGCCAGATCATCGGCGTGGGCCAGGCCCGCAATCGGACACGTCGCGCCGTCGAGCGGACGGTGCCGTTCGGGCTGATCTGTTTCAGCATGGTCACCGTCTGGTACGCCCTGCACGGGCACGCCCCCGAGGACGTGGCCAGTCACCGGTCGCGGGCCCGGTGGTACACCACGAAGACCGAACCGTCCTACGACGACATGGCCGTCAAGCTCCGCCGCGTCATCATCGCCGCCAGATTTCGCGGTCCATGCCCTGAGCAGGCCACCCCGCAAGAAACCCGGTCCGTCCTCGCCGCCTGGGCAGCCGCCGGCACATGATCAACAAAAACTGCGAAACACGAGTGTGCCTGTGGGTGCCCGAAACTGCGCGCACAGTCCGTGACCTGCTCGTTTTTCGTCCGCGCATGTGGGCAGGCATGATCCGTTGGTGGCGCTGGGGCTGATCTACCTGATGTTCTCCACGCTCATGGTCCGAATCGTGCTCCGGGCGAGATCGGACACCAGCAAGGAGATCGAGATCCTGGTCCCTGCGCCACCAACTCGCCGTGCTGCAACGGCGCGCGCCGCGCCCGCGGATCACCTGGACCGATCGCGCCGTGATCGCCGCCCTCATGCGACTGCTCCCGGTCCGACGACGCCTCGGGCTGCTCGTCACCCCGCCTGACCACCGACAACCTGACCTGGGGATACCCCCGCATCCACGGCGAACTCGCCAGCCTCGGCTACCAAATCGGCGCCTCCACCGTCCCGGGTTCCGCAGCCGGCCGACGATCTGGACACGGAAAACTGCGCCTGACCTGCGGATACGAGAGCTGACCGCCGGACAGTCGTGTGTCCAGGCGGTGGTATCTGTGCAGGTCAGCGGCTGGTCGTCCACGTCCGCGACGATGGCCAAGGAGGCGGATCCGCCGGCGGGTGTTGCGCGGTTTCATTTCCGCGCGCGACCTCCGCCGCCGGGCCGATGGTGATGGTGAACCCCGGTCAGGGCGGCATCCCTGCCGCCGCCGCACCTCGAGACTGGGTCCGGGTGGGGGGTGCACGCGTAGGTAGAGCGTGACCGCGGCGAGCAGGCCGGCGACGACTGCCGGCCCGATCAACGCGAGTGCCAGGCAGAGCAGGGTGGACGAACCCGCGGCCACGACGACCGCGTTGCAGCCGGAGTTGGTCCAGCGGGCCGGACCGGGCAACCCGCGGCGCATCGATCGGGCGAACCGAGGGTCGGTGAGGGAGATCTCTCGTTCGATCTGGGCCAGGACCCGTCGCTCCCGCTCGCTCAGGAACATGGTGGGGCGCTCCCATCGGTGGGTTCGGCGAATCCGGGCAGCCAGTGGCGGGCGAGCTCGCGGACGCCGACGGTGCAGTCGAGCTGGGCCAGGATGTTCATCCACCCGGACAGCACCCGCACCACCACCAGGTAGCGAGGCGGAAGCGCCAGGGCACGCCCGGTGCGCCAGTACGTCGGGTCGCGCACCACCATCCCTGACGTCGCGTCCACGCCCGGTCGAAGTGGAAGCGCTCGACACGCAGCGGGTCGCCGAGGGCACCGAGGTACGCCAGGAGGGCGTCGTCGGGTGCGACGTCCCCGACGACTAACCCCTCGGCGCGCAGCAGCTGCATCATCGCGCCACCTCGCCGTCAGCAACGTGGCGCAGGATCCGTGCGAGCAGCGGCGGGATCCCGCCGGGCAGCGCCGCGACCGCACCGAAGTCGATCATCGCGAGCCGCCCGTCCGCGAGCGTGAGGAAGTTGCCCGGGTGCGGGTCGGCGTGCAGAAGGCCGATCCGCGCCGGCGAGGACAGCAACGCCTCGACGATGGTGTGGGCGTGTCGGTCACGGCGAGCCTGATCGGCGATCGACGGCGGCGCGGTGGACGGAGGCACCCAGCGTGACACCGTCCACCCACTCGGAGACCAGCACCTTCGGCGCCGACGCCACCACCGCGGGGACGACGAGCCCGCTGCCGGTGAACGCGGCGGCGAACGCACGCTGCCGGTCCGCCTCGGCGCGGTAGTCGAGCTCGTCGAGCATCCGATGGCGCAGCTCACGGATCACCGCCGGCGCGTCGAGCCCGGGAAGGAGCAGCCCGAACAGCGGGGAGAACCGCTGCAGGGTGCGCAGGTCGGCGTCGAGGGCGAGGGCCACGCCGGGATACTGGATCTTGACCGCGACGGCGCGTCCGTCGGCCCACACCGCCCGATGCACCTGCCCGAGGCTCGCCGCGGCCGCGGGTACGTCGTCGAAGTCGCGGAAGCGCCGCCGCCACCGGCCGCCCAGCTGCTCGGCGAGCATCCGGTGCACGTCCCGCACCGGCATGGCAGGCCCGGCCGACTGCAGCCTGCTCAACGCCTGGTGGTAGGGCTCGGCGATCTCAGCGGGGATCATCGCCTCGAACACGCTCAACGCCTGGCCGACCTTCATCGCGCCCCCCTGAGCTGACCGAGCACGGCGAACAGCTGCTCGGCGTTGCGCGCGGTCACCGCGGCCGACACCACCTCCGGGTCGGCACCCACCAGTCGGCGGCCCCACCCGGCCGCCGCCCGACCGCCGAAGCCGAGGGGCAGCGCGAGCAGCCTGGTCGCCCGGGCGACCGCGCTCGTCGGGCTCACCTCATGTGCCATGTCGGTCATCGCCGACCGGGTCGGGTGACGCCCGCGTTGTCTTCTTCTGCGCGGGACGGACAGGGTCTGAAGGGGTGGCCGGGGATGACTGCGGCAGGCGGTCGCAAACTGTGAGGAGAAGAGGTCACATCTACTAGTACTGATAGTAGACGCTCGGGCGTTCAGTCCGATCAGGTGGCCGGTGGCGGCGCGTACACCTGGACGGCGCGGTCGGCCTCTCGGGCGGCGAGCTCGGGGCAGCGGCGAACATGACCCCAGTAGGGGTGGACCTCGCGGTGAACGCCCCGTCCATGACGGGCGTGTCCGCGGCGGTAGCCGGTCACCAACCCTCGGCCGGCCACCACTTCCGTCAGGGGCATGCGCACCGGAGGCACTCTCATGAAGCGTACTTTCATCCTGGGCGGCGTGCTCGCCGCCGCGGTGCTCGCCGGTGGCGGTGCGGCGCTCGACGCCGCGCTGGGCGGCGCCGGGACACTGGCCGGTGCGGCGTACGGGGCCCCGGCCGCCGCCGCGCCGAAATCAGTCCCGGCGGCGGCTGGGATCGGCGTCGCGGCGCTGGCACCGGGAACGGCGCTGGTCGACGGCGCCGGCCGCGCGCTGTATCTGTTCGAGGCCGACACCGGCACCATGTCCACGTGCACCGGGGCGTGCGCACAGGTGTGGCCGCCGCTGCTCGCGTCGGGTGGCATGCCCGGCACGTCCGGTGCCGCCCAGGCCGGGGTGACGGGCACGACCGCACGCGGCGACGGCACCCGGCAGGTCACCTACAACGGCCACCCGCTCTACTACTTCGCCGGTGACACGGCTCCCGGTGATGTCAAGGGCCAGGGAATCGACAACTTCGGTGGCAGCTGGTACGTGGGCTCCCCCGGCGGCGGCAAGATCGACAACGACGACGCGCCCGCGAACGCACCCTCGGCCGGAACCGGAAATGGCTACTAGCCGGAGCTCGACCAGCCGGGGCTTCACCGCCTTGCCGCGCCGGGGGAAATGGCGCTGCGCGTCCTCGCCGCCGCCGGCCTGGCGGTGGACGCCTACGTGCACGCCGACCTGGCCCCGGCCTACGGGTCGGTCCAGCAGGGTCTGTTCCTGGTGGAGGCGGGAATCGCGGTCGCGGTCGCGCTGCTGGTGCTGCCGGCGGCCGCCGTGCGGCATACCTGGTCGCGGTGCTGGTCGCAGCGGGCGCGCTCGCCGCTGTCGTCACCTATCGCGATGTGGACCTCGGGTCGATCGGGCCGCTGCCGGACATGTACGAGCCGGACTGGTACCCGGAGAAGGTGGTCGCGGCGGTCGGCGAAGCGGTGGCGCTGGTCGCAGCCAGCTCGCTGCTGGTGCCCGCCCCCGCAACCACCGCGGGCATCCCCAACCGGTGACCGGCCGACGGCCGTGCCTCCCACACCCCCGCCCGTGCTTCAGCTCCCGAGCGCGTCGATCGCCGCCATCTCGTCCGCGGTGAGCGCGAAGCCGTCGATGTCGATGTTGGCCGCGATCCGGTCCGGCGTCTTCGACTTCGGGATGACCACGACGTCGTGCTGAACGTGCCAGCGCACGACGACCTGCGGGACGGCTACACCGTGCGCCTGCGCCGCGGCCACGAGGGCGGGAGCGCGCAGGTCGGTGCGCTCGAACCCGCTGTACCCCTCGTCGACGACGCCGCGTTCGACGTGCGTGGCCACCAGGTCGGCGTCCCAGTCGTTCGGGCCGAACGGGATCTGGTTCAGCACCGGCGCCTCCCCACCGGTCCGACACGAGCAGGTCGATCTGCGCCGGGGAGTAGTTGCTGACGCCGATGTAGCGGGTCAGCCCCGCGTCGCGGGCCTTGATGAACTCCACCCACAGCGCAGCACTCGCGTCGGCACCGCCTGGTGGCCAGTGGATGAGCCACAGGTCGACGTGGTCGGTACCGAGGCTGCGCAGGCTCTGCTCCAGCGTGCGGCGCGCCTCGCCGGCCAGCCGGGGCGGCAGCTTCTCAGCTGGGGCGTTGGTCGACGGTGATGTCGAACTCGACGTCGTGCCACGCACCCGGCTGACCGAGACGGTGACGCCGAAGACGCCGAAGTCGGAGACCAGCGTGCAGCGGCGGGTGACGCCGAGCTGCGCCGGCAACGCCCGGCAGGTGACCCGGTTCACCTGGGCACCATCAGCGCGCAGCTCGTCGACCACGGTCGGCGCCACGGCCACACCGCCGACCACCGGTGGCGGCCCGGGCCGGGTCGTGGTGGCGGAAGGGCGGGTGGTGGCCGGCGGTCGGCGGGTGGTCGCCCGGGGGCGTGGCCTGGTGGTCCTGCGCGGCGCTGAGGTGGTCGTGGGCGCGGCCCCGGTCATTGTCGTTGTCGTCGGCGCGGGTGCCGGGGCCGGTGAGGACGTCGTCGCGATGGCCGGCGTGGTGGTGCTCACGAGCGGGACGCTGAGCGGCGCCGCGCCCTGCAGCACAGTCGAGCCGGGCGAGGAGGACGGCGGCTCGGTGCGCACGGCGTCCACCGCCAGCCAGCTCGCCACAGCGAGGACCGCCACGACCGCGGCCACCGGACCCACCCGCCACCGGCGCGCCGCGACCCGGACGGCCGGCGGCGGGTCGAGATCCTCCTCGACACGGCCGTCCGGGTGGACCACACGCGGTACTCCCACGCGTCGCGCTTGTCTCTTATCAGCGCCCGCACCGGGCCGTCGTCGCGGCACACCCGGTCCCGGCAGCACCGGACCGGGTCGAGCCCCGCGGGCACCTCCCCGCCGCCAGCGTCACGCCGGACTCGGCCGTTCAGGGTGTCCTGGCGGACCGTGCAGCGCGTGGTGATCGCGTACGTCCGCCGCGCGCTCGTCGAGCCCCAGGTCGCCGCGGTGCTCGGGCTGGGACGAGGCCCGGTTCGACCGCCCCCGCTGGGTGCGCGGCCCTGGCGGCTGGATGCGGACCGATCCGTGGGAGACCGGGTTCGTCGACTTGGCCGGCGGACAGGGCCTACTGGGGCAGGTCGACGGGCGTAGCACCGCCGCCGTCCGCGGCTGGCTGGCTCAACGCAGTGCCGAGTTCGGGGACGCGGTACCGGTGGTGGTGACGACCCGCACGTCGGCTACGCCCGCGCCGTGCGTGAGCTGCTGCCGCACGGCCGTCTCGCCCGTGGCCGACCGTCCTGGAGG
>CAVVXV010000013.1:0-1720160 GCA_963752295.1 uncultured beta proteobacterium
GCCCAACGGCAGCTCGCTCGACTACGTCGCCAACGCGTCCTACCTCAGCGGCGGCCACCGCATCGGCGTCCAGAAGCAGAGCTGGAACAACTCGCTCTACCTCGCCGGCTCCCTGCTCGGCTACTACGCGCCCGTCGGCACCGACCCGAGCGCCGACATCATCGGCTGGAAGAACCTGACCGACACCGGCGGGCCGTTCGACGGCAACCCGGCGGCGACGCAGATGGTCAACGAGCTCACGACTAACCACTCTGCGTACTACATCGACGACAGCATCGCCCCCGCCCCCGCGCTGCTCGCCAACGGCTGGAACGACGACCTGTTCCCGGTCGACGAGTCGCTGCGCTACTACAACAAGACCCGCGCGAAGTACCCGAACACGCCGATCTCGATGTTCCACATGGACTTCGGCCACAGCCCGCGCGCCGGCTCCAGCGCCGCCGACCGCGCCACGTTGAACGCCGTCGAGAACGCCTGGCTGGACTACTACGTCAAGGGCGTCGGCACCGAGCCCGCCGATGCGCGCGGCGGCGTCGACATCCTGACGTCCAAGTGCCCGGCCAGCGGCGCCGGGACGCGCTACCACGCGCCGACCTGGGCACAGCTCTCGCCCGGCGAGATCCGGCTCGACGGCACGGCGGCACAGACGATCGTCGCGCCCGGCACCGCGCCGAGCAACGCGTTCACCTCCGGCGACGTCTGCACCACCACGTCGAGCGCCGACAACGCCTCGGCCGCGACGTACAAGGTCCCGGCCGCGACGTCGGCCTACACGCTCGCGGGCGCGCCGACGATCGTCGCCAAGTTCACCGTCACCGGCGCCAACGACATGATCGCGGCGCGGCTCTACGACGTCGACGGCACGACCCAGCGCCTGATCGCCCGCGGCGACCAGCGCCCGCTCGGCGTCGGCGCCGGCCCGACCCAGCAGGTCTTCCAGCTGCACCCGCAGGCCTGGACCGTGCAGCCCGGACACGTGCTCAAGCTCGAGCTGCTCGCGCAGGACTCGCAGTACCTGCGCACGTCCTCGGCGGCCGCGCCGCAGCAGACGATCACCGTGTCGGACCTGCAGCTGCGCCTGCCGGTCGTCGACGCGCCCGGCCGTGACCTCGGCAACGGCGTCAGCGTCGGCCCGCCGGCGGCGAAGATCCTGCCCGGCGGGCAGCGAAGCTGGCCCGCGAGTACGCGACTGAGGCGACCGGCAGCGCCGGCGGAACGGTCGCGGCGACGCTCTCGCTGACGATGGGCGCGAACGCGACGTTCGGCGCGTTCACGCCGGGCGTCGACCGCGAGTACACGGCGTCGACGACGGCCAACGTCATCAGCACCGCCGGCGACGCCGCGCTGACCGACGTCGGACCCGGGTCACCTGACCAACGGGGCGTTCTCCCTGCCGGAGGCGCTGCGGGTCGAGCTCACACCCGGCGAGCTGGACCGGGCCGGTGTCCAATGCGGCGGTCGCGATCACGTTCCGCCAGCACATCGGGGCCACCGACCCGCTCCGTACGGGGTCCTACGCCAAGACCCTGACCTTCACGCTCTCGACGACGAACCCGTGAGCGCCTACTGGCGGAAGTGGATGAAATGGTCCCAGTCAGCGTTGGGTGCGCGTGCAGATCCAGCGCTGGCCGTAGCCATGGTCGACGTCGTGGTTGTACTCCTCGATCAGGAAGCGCTTCTTGGTCACCTTGGCCACGATCGCGACGTGACCCCAGGTGCCGCTGTCGCGAACCATCACGGAGCCGACGGTCGGCGTGTTGTTGACCTTGAAGCCGAGCGCGCGGGCGTTGTCGTCCCAGTTGCCCGCGTCGCCGAAGTGCCCGCCCTGCATCCGGTTGGTGAAGGTGAACTTCTTCAGCCGGTTCAGGCGATAGGCGACGAAGCTCGTGCACTCGCGGTGGTAGAAGCCCCACTTCTCGGCCGTCTTCGGTGACTCGTTCGGCGTACGGGTAGTCGTTCCTCAAGACGACGCTGCGCGGCCTGCCGCCACCCGACTCCGTGGGGTGGGTCGTCGGATGCGGGCTCGACGAGCGCGGGCAGTCCGGCGCGACTCGGCCGTCGCTGCCGGTGCTGACGTAGGCGTCGCTGACGAAGCCGCCCTTCTTGAGCTTGTCCCACAGCTTCGAGGTGCCGAAGGTCCCGGAGACCTGGGTCGCCCTGCGTCTGGCAGACGATGACGACCTTTGCGCCGTCCTTGAGCTGGCGGATCTGCTTGGCGTTCTGGCGCGGCTTCGGCCGCACGCCGAGCGTCTGGCCCGCGGCGACGTCGACCGTGCCGTTGGCCGTCTTTGGCGCCCGTCGGACACGGGTTGCCCACGACATCGCACGGCGGCGGCATCGCGCCGGCCGGTGCTGCCACCAGCAGCAGCCCGCCGACCAGTGCCGCGCCGACGAGTCCCCGCCTGCGCGAAAGTGTTCTGTGCATCGATCCCCCTTCCGGGGCATCGTGCCCCGAATCGTGTTCGCCGCAGGGGCTACCCGGATACGCACCGAAAAGGTGCATCGGGTGGATCGACTGAACGCGGAGTCGCTAGTAGCCGAGGGCCGCCGCGACTGCCGGCGGTGGCGTTCGCCCTTGTGGCAGAGCCCGTGCCGCTTGCCCGACCGGTGGCCCTGTTTGAACGACGTGCGACGACTGGTCAGCCGCGCGCGTCGGGGCCTGGGCGGTGCTCGTCAGCGCCGATGCGCCTGCCGCCAGCGAGCCCGTCAGTGCCAATGCCGCGGTGACGGCGAGCAGGGCGGGACCGACCCGAGCGCGCCGCGGCTGCGGCGGCTCTACGGGTTCCTCCACGATCCGGGTCTCGACATCGTCGAACCGGTTCGGTTCCATGGCGCGGATCGTAGCGCGGTTCGTGCCGATCCGCACGTTCCTATTACTACGCCGTGAGCGCGGCGAAGTCAGGCGGGGTGGTGAAGATTCCGCCCGTGGTCCGCGCCGGCGCCCGCAGCACGGCCATCAGATCGGGTGTCGGGGGCTTCCAGGCAGAGGCGGCGACCAGGCGCGGCGCGGGGCGCGGGACCGGTGGCGGTGGCGGAGCGGCGGCGCCGGTGCGCTGACCGCGATGGCGGCCGCGACGGCCTGCTGGATCTGCGCCGGGAGCAGTTCGAGGTGCGCGGTGAACGCGGCGGTGACGACGCGCAGCTCCTCGGTCGCGCTCTGCACGGCGTTCTGCAGGTCCTCACGCTCGTCCAGGCTGCGCCGTTGCGTGTCCCGGTAGCGATCCAGCACCGGCAGGCCGACGAACAGCAGCGCGCCGCCGGCGAGCCACAGCAGGCCGAGCGTGCTGCCGAGGAAGGCGAAGACGCGGCCGGCCGCCGGCACCGTCGCGACGACCTTGGTGCTGAGCGCCGAGCCGGGGACCGTGAACGGATCTTCCTTCTCGAAGGCGTCGCCCTTGGTCGTCACCGCGCCGTGGGCGTCGATCCGGACGATCCGGTGGATGACGACCGGCGGATAGCCGAAGCGGTTGCGGGCGTCGGCCGGGACGGAGACCGTGACGACGTCACCGATCCGCGCCGGACCGCCGAGCTTCTTGAGCACCACCATGTCGCCGGCGTTGATCGTCGGCGCCATGCTCCCCGACATCACGGTGGCCAGCGGCGGCCAGGTGCGGAGAACGCCGAGGGTGCAGAGCGCGATCAGGGCGACCGCGGCCAGCGCGATACGGCCCCACGGCAGCCTGAGCCGGCCCGGCACGCCGACCGCCCTCGCCGGCGCTTCCACACGCCACCGGGGCGCGGAGAAGCGGGCACCCGCGAGCCGGATGGCGGGGTCGGCGAGGTAGATGGTCGGCTGCATGGCAAGCGGAGCGGAGCGGCGTGGAAGCCGCCCCGCCCGGAGCGGTTACGAAGCGCGGTCGACCGTTGCGACGAAGGTCGGGAAGGCGGACGGCGGCGTGTCCTGCGCGGCGCGCAGGAAGGTGCCGGCGACGTCGTCGCCGGGGCTGGAGGCGACACCGATGCAGTAGACCGCGTCGCCCGCCAGGGCGTTCCAGTACACGCCGGCGTCCTCGTCGTCGAAGTTGAGGACCTTCTGATTGTTGGTCCCATCGAGGTCGGCGGCGGTGCAGCTGCCGCTGGCGGCCTCATCGACGCGCTCAACTTCGAGCTGCATCGAGGCCCAGCCCGTCAGCACCGAGGTGTTGGTCAGCAGCAGCGCGACGTTGTAGGTCTTGCCGGCGAAGGCGGCACCGCTGAGGTCGACCTTGAACATCACCGTGTCGGCGGCGATCGAGCCCCAACGGCCTTGCCAGTCGAAGGCGATCGGCGTGACGGCGGTCGTCGTGCTCGCGAGCGCCGAGGTCGCGGTCGAAGGCGCCGTCTTCGTCAGGGCGGGCGAGCCGGCGGTGGTGCCGTTGGCACCCGAGACCGAGGCGAACCCGGTCGCCCAGACGGCGCCGGTGGCGAGCCCGGCGGCGCCGAAGGCGAGCCACGCGGCAAGCCGGCGGCGTGAGCGCGGAACGGACTTGGAAGGATCGATGCTGGACACGGCGTTCCCTGCCTTTCGTGACCAGATTCCATTCCGGTCGAAGTGAGTGGTTTCCAGGCACATCGACCATTCCTAAGAAAACTTCAAGCCGGGGTGGGAGGAATCAGCGGCTAGGCGTCGACGGCGGCGATCGCCGATTGCGCCTCCTCGCGAGTGCGCGCCAGGGCCGCGCGACCCGTGACGATCTCGCCGCTGCCGGAAACGCCCACCCAGCGCCCTTCCGCGACCCGTTCGTCATCGCTGAGCAGGAGCAGCATCGTGCCTCGAGAGCGAACGTCGCCGGTGGCCCCGGAGTACCAGCCGGTAAGCGTCGGGCCGCTCCACAGGCGCAGTTCTCCGCGCCAGGCGGCTCCGCGGCCCGCTTCGAGACCTTCGAGCTCGATTCTCTGCCCGTGCTGCATCAGCCGGATCGGCAGCGCCACGGTGACCGCGTTGCCGTCGATCTGTACCTGCCGCGCGGCCCACCAGTCGCCGTCCACCGAGACCGTCGCGGCCGCGACGCCGGCCAGTTCGTCAAGCGACACATCAAGCGCCGCCGCCAGCCGGACCGCGACCGCGAGCACCGGCTGCTGCTCGCCGCTCTCATAGCGGCGGATCTGGCGGACGTGCACGCCGGCGCGCTCGGCCAGGGACGACTGGGTGATCCCAAGGGCTCGGCAGCGGCGGCGCATCACCTCCCCGAGCGACTCCATATGCGGCAGTCTACGCCCGCCTACGGACCTGATCAGTCCGGTTCTAGGACGTATCAGTCACGAGCGAGGACTGAACCGGCCTCAGTCACCCGTTACGGAGATGATCCGCCGCTCGTGCGTCCCGACACCGATCGTGCGTTCGCCCTCGCGTACCTCGACGTCGAAGCGCAGCTTGCGGCCGTCCTTGACCTCGCGCAGGCGCGCAGTCACGGTGCACGTCGCGCCCTCGAGCGCGCCGCCCACGTGCTTGATGCAGACCTCGAAGCCGACCGTCGCCTGCCCATAGGCCAGCGAGTCGCGTACGAGCGCGGTCGCGGCCAGTTCCATCATCGAGATCATCCCGGGCGTCGAGAGCACGGGCAGCGGCAGTGTCCCCTCGACGTCGGTCAGAAGCTCGCCCTCGACGCGAAACTCGTCGGTGCGCTGGATGCCTTCTGTCAGACCCATGGCGGGAGGCTACAGCCGCGCGAGGCGCGACAATGCGCCGATGACGGAGATCGACGACTACCTGGCGTCGGTGCCTGCCGACGCCAGGCACGAGCTCGAGCGTGTGCGCGCGGTGATCGCCGCCGAGGTGCCGGACGCCGTCGAGGGGATCAGCTACGGGATGCCGGCGTTCCGCTGCGACGGCAAGCCGCTGATCGGCTTCACGGCTTCTAAGGCGCACCTGAGCCTGCATCCCTTCAGCCCGGCGGTCATCGAGGCGGAGAGGGATCGCCTGGCCGGCTTCAGCCTGTCCAAGGGCACGATCCGCTTCTCGCCAACCCAGCCGCTCCCGGACGCCACGCTGAAGGCGATCCTCGCGCGCCGGCTCGCAGAGATCCGCGAAACCTGACTCAGCCGTCGCGGCCGTCGGGGCGCGACGGGAGCAGGAACCGCATCACACGGTCGCGCGATGGCTCGGGCGGCGTGAGGACCTTCACCGGCATGCCGAGCGCCTCGACGCGCTTCGGCAGGTCCTTCTTCAGCCACTGCGAGCTGAGCTTGGGCAGTGTCGAGATCAGGACGTCGTGAAACTGACCGTTCGCGAGCGCCTGCTTGACCGACTCGAACGCATCGCCGCTGCCGCGGACGCCCTCGACCTGCGCCTCGCGAATGCCGGTCGGCCCACGTGCGGCCTTCCGGATCGCCTTCACGCCCTCTTCGACCGTCCAATCGGCCGGTCCACGCGAGATCTCGGGTACCAGCAGGGTGAACGCCGTCGCCCGCGCGCCCGCGCGGCGATCAATCTCTTGCAGCAGCGTCGGCGTCTGCGCCGTCAGGTTCGCGACGACCAGCGTGCGATGCGTCGCTTCCATCTCCCGTCGAAGGTCGCACGCCCCTCGCCGGAGGTCAAGGGGGTCGCCTACGGGAGCTTGGAGAGCTACTCCTCGAGGTGGCCGTCGCCTCGGGGTCAGTCGCACCCGAGTCTTCACCCGTGCCAGCCTCCCATATCGGCGCCCGCCCGTCAGCCCGAAGTGCGCATAGTTCAGGCATGCTTCCCGATTCCGCAAGTCCGCCGTCGACGGCAACCAGTCTCCAGATCGCCCAGCAGGCGCAGCCGCAGCCGATCGAGCAGATCGCGCTGCAAGCCGGCCTGGAGCCCGACGAGATCGAGCTCTACGGGCGCTACAAGGCGAAGGTGTCGCTCAGCGTCCTGGACCGTCTGCGCGAACGTCCCGACGGCAAGCTGGTGTGCGTGACCAGCATCACGCCGACGAGCGTGGGCGAGGGCAAGACGACGACGCTGATCGGCCTCGCACAGGGTCTCGCCAAGATCGGCGTCGACGCGCTCGCATGCCTGCGGGAGCCGTCGATCGGGCCGGTGTTCGGAATCAAGGGCGGCGCGGCCGGCGGCGGGTACTCGCAGGTCATCCCGATGGAGGACATCAACCTCCATTTCACGGGGGACATGCACGCCATCAGCGCCGCCAACAACCTGCTGGCCGCGATGCTCGACGCCTCCCTGCAGCACGGCAACCCGCTGCGCCTGGACCTCGAGCGGATCACGTGGCGGCGGGCGATCGACATGAACGACCGGGCGCTGCGCAACGTCACCATCGGCCAGGGCCGACCGGTCGACGGCGTCGAGCGCGAGACCGGGTTCGACATCACCGCCGCCTGCGAGGTCATGGCCCTGCTGGCGGTCAGCCGCGACCTGCACGACCTGCGGGAGCGCCTCGGCGCCATCACCGTCGGCTACGACACCGACGGCGACCCGGTGACCGCGGAGGCACTGGGTGCCGCGGGCGCGATGACGGTACTGCTCAAGGAAGCGGTGAAGCCGAACCTGGTCCAGACGCTCGAGGGCCAGCCGTGCCTGATGCACTGCGGCCCGTTCGCGAACATCGCGCACGGCAACAACTCGCTGATCGCCGACCGGGTCGCGCTCAAACTCGCCGACGTGGTGGTGACCGAGTCCGGGTTCGGCTCCGACATGGGGTTCGAGAAGCTCCTCGACATCGTCTGCCCGGCGGGCGGGCTGACCCCGAGCGCGGCCGTGCTGGTGGTGAGCGCGGGCTCGGTCAAGCATCACGGCGGCGACGCGACCGCGACCGGCGAGGACTGCGGTCGCCGCGATCGAGCGCGGGATGGCGAACGTGCGCCGCCACCTCGGGATCGTCGAGACGTTCGGTCTGCCGTGCGTGGTCGCGATCAACCGCCGCCCCGGCGACACCGACGAGGAACTCGCGCTGCTGCGGGAACGGTGTCTGGAGGCGGGCGCGGTCGACGCGCAGGTCAGCGACGGGTTCCAGCACGGCGGCGACGGGACGACCGACCTGGCGCGCGCGGTCATGGCCGCCTGCGAGGCACCGAACCACTTCGCCCCCCTCTACGAGCCGGACGCCTCGCCGGTGAGCAAGCTGCGCACCATCGCCCAGCGCGTCTACGGCGCCGCCGACGTCCACCTGGAACCCGAAGCGCTGCGAAAGCTCGCGCAGTTCGAGGCCCAGGGACTCGGCCGGCTGCCGGTGTGCGTCGCCAAGACACCGCTGTCGCTGTCGGGCGACCCGGAGCTCGTCGGCGCGCCCGAGGGCTTCACGCTCACCGTCCGCGACGTCCGCGCCTACACCGGCGCCGGCTGGCTCGTCGCCCTCTGCGGCGACGTGCAGCAGATGCCCGGCCTGGGCCCGAAGCCCTCGGCGCTGAACATCGACATCGACGCAGACGGGAACACCGTCGGCCTCTTCTAAGGCTTCCCCGCTCTTCGTCACGATGAAGGTCACGTTCACGCCCAAGGGCGCCGGCAAGAAGACGACGAGAACGACGCGGGTGACACTGCGCAGGTCGTCGCCTTCAAGCCCTCGCGGAGCGTGGAACCCATCGCGCCCCGTCGATTCCCGACCTGCTGATCGCCGCCGTCGCGGAGCGTGCGGGCTAGGTCGAGCGGCGGCTTGACAAAACCTAGGTGACTGCGGATGGTCTTGCGATGCGCAACGAGGCGCATCGCGCCGTGGAAGACGAGTTGTGGGCCGCACTCCGGCCCGGAGCGATGCTGGGTCTGCTCGACCGGCTGACGGACGGGCTGCTCGTGTTCGACGATGCCTGGCGCTTCAGCTATGTCAATGAGCCGGCCGCGAGGATGCTCGGCCGCGAGCCAGGCGACCTGCTCGGCCGTCACGTCTGGACGACGTTTCCCGACGCCGTCGGCGGCCCATCGTTCATGGCCTACCAGCGTGCCCGCACGGAGCACATCCCGGTCGTCGCGAGTGAGTTTTACGAGCCGCTGGGGCGCCTGTTCGAGATCCGCGTCTACCCGGTCGATCGCAACCTGGTGGTCCTCTTCCGGGACATCACGAGTGTCCAACGGGCGGCGGACGAGCTTCGTGAGTACGCCGACCGCATGTCGGAGGCTGAGCGGATCGCGCGGTTCGGTGCCTGGAAGTGGGACATCGCGGAGGGGGATGTCCGCTGGTCGGACGAGCTGCAGCGCATCTACGGTCTTGAGCCAGGTGAGTTCGGCGGGACGGTGGATGACTTCGTGGCCCGGCTGCATCCGGACGATCGCGAGCGAGTTTGGGGAGAGATCCAGCGGGCGATGGAGTCGCTCGACTCCTTCGCGTTCGAGGAGCGCATCGTGTGGCCGGACGGTACGGAGCGGGTCTTGCTGTCCCAAGGCCGCGTGGTCGCCGACGCCGACGGTCGCGCAGCCTCGGTGGTCGGCGTTTGCCGCGACGTTACCGACCGGGTGCAGGCCGAGCGCGCTCTTGGAATCAGCGATCGGCGCATGCGCGCGATTCTGGACAACAGCCCGGCGGTGATCGCGGTCAAGGACCTCGAAGGCCGCTACAAGATGGCCAACGCCGCGAGCGGACGGCTCGTCGGCCTCGGCGCTGACGAGATCGTCGGCCGCCTGTGCACGGACCTGTACGCCGCGGACATCGCCCAGCAGCTGCGGGCGAACGACCGCACGGCCGTCTCCGAAGAGCGACCGGTGTTCGACGAGGCGGTCCTCCTGGGCGACGACGAGCGGCGGACATACGAGCTGGTGACGTTCCCGCTCCCGGACGCGGACGGCCGGCCGGCCGAGGTGTGCACGATCGCGACGGACGTCACCGAGCGCCGCGAGCGCGAGAGCGTGCGGCGGGAACGGGCGGACTGTCGCCGCCGGATCACTTCGGCGATCGCGGATGGCCGCCTCGAGCTGCACGCGCAGCCGATCCTGGATCTCACCACCGGGGAGCGGTCGACCTGCGAGCTGCTCGTGCGCATGCGGTCCGAGGACGACCCGGCGGAGCTGATCCCGCCCTTCTCGTTCCTGCCCGCACTGGAGCGCCATGGGCTCATCCAGATTCTCGATCTCTGGGTCGTGCGACAGGCACTCGCCCTTGGCGCGGACCGGCGGCTGGAAGTCAACCTCTCAGCGGTGACGCTGCGCGACGCCGAGGCCCGCGGCGAGATCGTCCGCCTGCTTGCCCAATACCCCGTCCCCGCGAGTAATCTCGGCTTCGAGATCACCGAGACTGCCGACCCCGAGCACTTCGACGGTGCCGAGCGGTTCGCCGGCAGTGTCGCCCAGTTCGGCTGTGGGCTGTCGCTCGACGACTTCGGCACGGGTTTCGGGTCCTTCACGTACCTCCGGAGGCTGACCTTACGCTCGTTGAAGATCGACCGAAGCTTCGTCTCGCACATGACCCGCTCCGTCGTTGACCAGCGGGTGGTCCAGAGCATCATCGGGATCGCCCAGCAGTTCGACCTGCTCACCATCGCCGAAGGCGTTGAGGACGCGGACACTCTGGATCTGCTGCGACACATGGGTGCCGACCGGGCGCAGGGCTATTACATCGACCATCCTGTGCCGGTCGCCGACATGCCCTGGTTGTCACCCGCGCGACTGGATGGGTGAGCTTCGCGGGCTGAACGCAAAAAGCCCGGACTCCGCGCGGCGTGCGCGGGCCGGTTTCGAGCTCGTGTGCGCGCGGTGTGCACGTGCCGGTTGCCGCTCAGCGGTCGTAGGCGCGTCCGCGCGGCAGCACTCGGAGCACGACGATCGCCTGCCGTTCGCTGTCGAGGTACGTGAGGACGCGCCAATCGCCGACACGGACGACGCCGCTCATCCTCACGGCCTTGCAGCTTGATGACGTCTCCGACCGGTGGGTCCCCTAGGAGGCGGTTGATCGTGTCGAATACGCGGGTCCGCACCGGCGGGTCGAGTTGACGCAGCTCGCGTCGGGCGCGCGACGACGTCTCGACGCGCCAGCCGGCGGGCGCCGTTTCGGAGTCAACCGGGAATCCGTCCTGGCAGGCGAGGATCGAACCACACCCGTAACTGTCGTTCTCAACCGCTGGGGTGGCCGCGCCGATCAGTCGCCGCTCTCGATGGCGCGACGGCAACCGCTCGCCCCCTCACCAGCCAGCAGTCCGTCCTTGCGTGTGGCGAGGCCCTTAGCGGCAATCCGTGCGGCGAGCACGACAACTTCGAGATGGACGCGGCGTCGGCGTGCCCTGTGGTGAGGCTGGCGATCGCGACCCCGACGCGCGCACGATCGTGCCGCGGCGGCGAGCGAAGCGAGCCGCCCTTGATGTCGTAGAGAAGATCCTCACCCGAGCGAGCGGACGTCTTGACTCGCGAGCGTTACGAGATTCGACGCGATGCGTAACTTTGCCGGTGGCCCGCCATCGCCGGTCGGCGCAGTAGCGCTCGTCCACCAATTTTCGTAACGTCGTCAGCGTCGAGTCCCGCTCTCGCAGTGCGTTCCGCCGCGGCAGCCCAACGTTAATCGACAAGAGAGGATGCACTTTTCAGTTCCCGTTGGCAGCACTGCTCCCGTTGGTCGAGCTCGTTGATGTCCAGCGCTCCTTGGATGCGCAGCCCCGGCACGCCAGAGCCTTCCGCGTCGCCGTCTCGACGCCGTGGACCGCGCCGGATGAACCGTCCGTCGATGTTCGCTTGTCACGCACGTCGCCGGTGCGTCGAGACTAAACCACCTGCGCGCACCATAAGCGGCAACGCGGCCGACGGCGAGGTAACGCTTCTCGACGGATCGGTTCCTGCGGCCGGTGGGTTATGAGGTGCGTCGCTGACGTGTTGGTCGCGAACGCGACCGAGGGCGTTCTTATTCGCCGCGTATGGCGCAGCGCATCGCCGAGAGCGACACTTGACAAATGGCAGAACAGGGAGACGCGCCGATGGCCCGGATCAAGGCGAACGCCCGGGTCGTGGCGATCGCCGCCGGCTGCCTGGTCGTGGCCGGTGCTGCGGTGGTCCTCTGGGCCGCTGTGTGGGGCGTTCACGGATGTGACGAGACGGAAGCCTGCTTTAGGCGTATGGATCGGGACTTCCGTGCCTATAACCGGCCGGGCTCTTCGCAATCGGGCTGGGAGTGCTCTTGGGCGGCGTTGCAGCGATGATCGCGGCTCGCGCGAGACGCAAACAAGCGTGAAGCGCACGAGCAGATGGGCCGCGTCGCCCGGACCAAACTCGCGAGCCGAACCCGCAAGCCGACGCCGCCGGACATGTCGCTTCTCGACGAAACAGCGCCTTCTTCGACGCAGCCGTAGTTCTTAGTCGTGAGGCGCTCAAACACTCGTCCAGGGACGTTTCATCAATCTCGCGCCGCGGAACGCTCGGTCTGCGCCCGTGCGGTGAACCCCTCGTCGCTGGCCCCCTGAACCTGCAGACGACCGTCCGCGAGCTTGAAGCGGCCTGACCACCGCTCCCGTCGGCACACCGCACGGGCGCACTCTTTCCGGTGTCGGTAGGCGCGCGTGCCGCCGATGACCGCCACGACACCAACTTCCGCGGACACAACGCCGTGCGCGCGATCACCAACGACCGGGCATGGTTCGCTGATGGTGATCGTGGCCTGCTCGGTGCCAGTGACCTTGCCGTCGCGGATGATCCGGCTGGTCAGGATCAGCTGATCACCCAAACTGAACCGATTGTGCCGGAAGCCCGCCGGCTTGACGTCCGTGAACGCCAGCGCCTCCTTGCCGACCGGCGTGATCACCAGGGTGGTTCCGGCGGCCTGCCGCGCGCGGCCCGGCGTCGCGACCACGGCGATGGAAGCAGCGGCCGCCAGCAGCGATGAGCGCGCCGGCGGCGGCGCGACGTGCACGGTACGAGTGAACAACATTGTGATCTCCTGACCGGGGGTCGGCGCCTGATGCGGCCGCCTCGAACCAGGATCGATCCGGCAAGACCCGGCTATTCAGGACATCTGTCCCAAGCAACCAGGAATCAACGTCGATCGCGTCGTTTGTCGAAACCCGGCTCGGCGATCGGCGCGATGTGCCACACGCGACCTGCGCCGTTGGCGGCCAGATCCGCAAACGCTTCCTGATCGGGCGTCAACAGTTCCTCGTGCGAGGAACGGCCTGCGAGTCGATCGCCGTGAAGACCATCGCCGGCACAGCGCATCACAGCGGTGATCTCCTCCGTGCGCGGCGGGTCGTAGCCGGACTACGGCGGCCCTTGTTCCGCGACGGGCGACCGGCGAGATAGCCCGGCACCCAAGCCGGCGAACGTGGACGACCAACGAATCCAACGGGCGTAGATCAGACATGACGTCCCCGTCGGGACGACGGACAAGACACGCCGAGCTCTACAACCGAATCGGAACTACCGGGCGCGAATCGACCACGAGTTGCTCAGACGCCGACGAGAGCGTCGAATGCGCGCTGCTGCTCTTCCACCACAAGAGAGCTATTTTCGATCGGCGTCGAAATAGGCGGGTTCGCGACGACAGGACACCAGCCACAGCGGTCCCGTCCACGTGTGGTTCGTCGTCGTACCCGGGTGGAGCTACCGAGCGTAACCCGGGACACGACCAGTTCGCTCAGGTGACCGTGTTTGGCTCCACCCTGAGAGTCATCGCGACCCCGACCTTCCGACCAGGAGCGTCATCTCGCTCGGCGTTGACGGACGACCGGCGAGGTCTCAGACTGCGCGCTCAATGACGACTCGCCGGACCCTCTCGGCGCTCGGCGTAGCGGTCACGCTCAATGCCTAACCGAGCGGCACTTGTGCTCGCCGCAGCCGCTCTCGTGCTCGCCGCAGCGGCGTTCGCGGGCGGCTGCGTCGCCAGCGCCAAAGGCCCGAACCTCCTACGCGGCGGCATCAGCTACGCCGGTGGCCCCGCCGGAGCTGACAAATCGGAGACGCGGCAACCCGGCAAGGTACGGCTCTATCGCGGCCTCCTCAAGGTCGCCGAGGACAAGGTCGCAAGCGGAGAGGCGTTCGAGTTCTCCGTCGCGCGCGCGAAATACCGACTTTCAGTCGATCTCGGTAGCTTCGACTGCAAGCGCGACGTGCGCGTGGACGCGCCGCTGGTCGAGGCCAACCTGGAGTGCCTGATCAAGTGATCGAACGCGACGCGCCCAGTGTCCGCGTCGACCTCCTCAGGACGACGAAAGGAGCAGCGTCGGCCCGCCGGCGACGGCGCTCGCCTGGCAGGAAAGTCAGTTCAGCCGGTCATGGGCATCACGCTCGTCTCGCGGGGGAGGCGAAATCATTCAGGTGGTGCGTGGAAGCGCGTCGTCTCGCTTGAGGCATCGAACGTGCAGGTTCGTAGTGGACGCCGAGCTGCTTGCGCGAGTCGGAGAACTGAGAGGTTCTTCGACCGTCCGAGCGCCTGGCTCCCTCGATCTCGGCCGCCCGGACTCGTTCAGCACGTTCTCAGCCAGTCGCGACAACATCTTCGAGAACAGATGCAGAAGTCCTCAACTGCTCAAACTCGCTGCTCGGGCCCGGCTATCCCTGCGGCGCGGCGACATACAAATGCAAAATGGGTGCGCCCGGTGAACCGCCTCGCGGGAGGCAGCGACCAGGCTGTTGGGACGTCCTTGTCAGCTCAAAGCAGCATCCCTACCACATACACAGAAGTGCATTTCAGAGGTTGCCCCTCCCAATATGGGCCACTCAGGCTCGCCCAGGCTGGCCGAGGCCATCAGCCACCTGGCTCTCGTCGTTGGAGCAATGCCACCCAAATCAACTGAACAGCCCCAACACACAATTTTAGCGGAGATGAGCGGTTTCAACGGTTTCAACCCACAACATGGGCGCTGCCCAGCTGCAAAGCACTGAAGCTTTCTCTCCTACCCAGCTCTTCACATTGGTGCCTCAACCTAACAATCATCAGTGGAAAGGTATCCACCTGCAAGTTGAAGAGCAGCCTTCCCCTGGAAAATGACAGTGTTCGGTCGGTGGCGGCGTGATCATCCTGAGCCAGATTCCAATGGTCCACCCCAAGACAGCAGTAGCAAGATCAGAATGGTGCCGCCCACCCAGCAGCAGTCAATGACGATCTGAAGCCAGCTGGCTCCAGGCTGACACAGCGACAATGGGGTGACTGATGGAGCACACGGAAAGCACCATTTCATCAGGAAGCCCTCCTGAAGGTGAGACCACGACCCCACCGGGCCGCAGCACCCGCGCAGCCTCGCGCAGCACCTCGACAGGATGGATGAGGTAGTCGATCGACACGCAGCAGATCACCGCGTCGAACGACTCGCTGTCGAACGGCAACCGGACGTCGACGTTGAGATCCTGCACGACGATCTCGTCGGCTGCGGGGTTCGCTTGCAGCTCAAGGGTATTCATTCCCAAGGCGACCAGCCCACCGCTCGGCCGCCTGGGGAGGTGGGACACCCACGACGACATCAGGTCCAAGACCTTGCCGTCTGGCACCCCCAGCTCGTCATACAGAGCGCTCACCGCGGCGATCGCGCCCTCGTCGATGTGAGTGACGAGGCGAAGAGGCAGGTAGAAGTCGGCATCGTCACTACGATCTTGCCGGTCGAAGAAGCCGGGTGGCCAGTCGTTGTCTGCCATGGCTGCATCCTGCCTCAGGGCGTCACGCGGAGCGACAGTCGGCCCGGCCTGGCAGTCAACGCCGTCCCAGGCCAACGACCGCTCCGCCCGCCTTGAAAGTCGTCTGCCGGGGCACCGCCTACGACCCCGCTGCACTGTGCGGCACTTAATGTGCGGCACCGCCAGATTGACTCTGGCAGGTTGGACCCATGGTGACCTACACCTCCTACGACGGGGCCGAGCTGGCATTCCGTGTCGACGGAGCAGGGGCTCCGCTCGTCGTCTGGCCGGGCGGACCTGCCCGCGACGCTGCCTAACTCGGCGAACTGGGCGAGGACGCCCGGGCGGTCCTCGACTCCGACGACGGCTCCCCCGAGACCCGGCAGGCCATGTCGCCCTTCCTCTACGGGGCGTGGACCGACGCGGCCCGTCGGCACGCCGCGTCGGACGCCGAGCAGCGCAACCGTGACGGCACTCGCGCTTTCTGGGCCGAGAGGCCCGACCCGGAGCAAGTGCGACGCGAGGTCGCGGCGGTCACTGACACACCCGTGCGCGTGCTGGTCGGCGAGCTGGACCTGATGCCTGGGCCCGAGCTCGGCGCGCAGCTCGCCGACCTCTTCCCGTACGGACGGTGCCTCGTGCAGTCGGGGGCCGGCCACTTCCCGTGGGTCGACGACGCTGCACTCTTCACCCGACTCGTCGTCGAGGCTCTGACTGACTGAGGGTCGAGCGCTCCCACTGAGGAAGGTCACGCTGTCGGCGAACTCGACCCCGTCATGCCGCGGCTGGGTCATGCTGACTCCATGACCGACGTCGTCCGAGTCCCCGTCGGCGAGGTCGCCCTCGCGGTGAGAGTGTGGCCCACCAAGGGCTCCCCCACCTCGCCACCGGTCGTGTTGCTCCACGGGACGGGCGCGAGCTCGCGGACCTGGGAGGCCGTCGCCCGGACCGTCTCGAGCGACCGTGCCGTCCTCGCGGTGGACCTGCGCGGCCATGGCGCAAGCGACCGGTCGCATCACTACTCCATCGCGGCGATGGCCACGGACATCGCCGCACTCCTGCCCCAGATCGCTGCCACCCCAGTGGATCTGGTCGGTCACTCACTCGGCGGCCTCGTCGCCCTTCGCGTTGCCGCCCAGCGCCCACGCCGGCTGCGCCGTCTCGTCCTCGAGGACGTCGGTATGCCGCATCGCCGCACGCCCGATCCGCCCCCTCGTCCGCCGGGCGAGCTGACCTTCGACTGGCGTGTCGTCGAGCAGGTGCGTCCGGAGATCGATACTCCTGTCGAGGACTGGCCTCAGGTCGTGCGAGGGATCTCGGCCCCGACACTCGTCGTGGCCGGCGAGCACAGCTTCGTCGCTGCAGCCCACGTCGCAGAGCTGCTCGCAGCCTTGCGTGACGGGCGGGGGGTGACCCTCGACTGCGGCCATGAGGTCCACTCCGAGCGTCCGGACGAGTTCACCGCAGTCCTCCTCGACTTCCTCACCTCCTGACGACGAGTCGACTTCGACGAAACCGTCTGGATGACGCGACGGCCATCGAGGTGGCCGACGGCACCGTGGAGGTCGTGTCACAAGATCAGGGGAGGCACTCCCCCGCCACCATCGACGCGCCTTCGTCTGTGGTCGGCACGTGTGCCGATATTCAATGTCTCTGCACGACCTCGTCGTGGTGAGATGTCGATCATGGCCGTCGTGACAAGGGAAGTGAGGGCGACCGGCTTCGCTGCCGTGACGCTGTCGACGTCCCTGCTGCAACGCGCTCGTCTGGCCGACCCCTTGGCAGGCATGTGGGAGGCCGCCGATGTGCAGTGGTGGTGGCGCAAACCGCAGCTGTCCGACGGGGTCGAGCAGCTCTTCTGGCTCGACGAGGACGGGCCCGTTGCCGGCGCTCTTCTCACCAGCTCGGCTGACGACTCATGGCAGTGCGACCCCGTCACCGTCTCTGGGTCCGCGGGACCTGATCCCGACGTCGTGTGGGATCGCGCGCTCCGGCATGCTGCGAAGTACGCGCCGACCGGTTTCGATGTTCCCGTCAGCGACAACGACGTCTTCGCGGAGGTTGCCCGGCGATCCAGACTCATACCTGGCTACCGCGACAGCACCGGTTGGATGGACGCCGTCGGTCGGCCCGCCGTCTCGGCGCCCCCAGGCGGGTTCGTTCTCGTGGATCGCACGCAGCGCCGCGACATCCCGCACCACATGCGACGCCGCAGCGGAGCGAGCGTCGGGCAGCGCCTCGAGCAGTGCTCGCTCTACGACCCTGCTCTCGATCTCGCCATCGAGACCGCTGACGGGCGGGTCGCCGGCTACTCGCTGTTCTGGTTCGACCCGATGACGAAGGTGGGCCTCGTCGAGCCTGTCAGGGTCGAGGACGAGTTCCAGCGTCGTGGACTGGCGAGAACGATGCTGGCCGCTGGAATCGATCGCCTGGCAGCCAGAGGTGTCGAGCGGGTGAAGATCTCCTACGGGAGCGAGACGGCGGCCAGCACGTACCTCGACACCGGCTTCCGGCCGATGTCCACCGCCACCTGGTATCGACACCCGGCGACGTGAAGTCCGACAACGGCCTCGCCGATGACAGCGAGGTGGCGCAGCAGGGCATCGTGGACCATCGCGTCCAGATACCTGCGAACCGCTCTCCTCACCCGGTTGGCTCACACCGCCACCGCGTCAGCCAGGGTGCTCGAGGAGACCTTCCATTCGCGACAGCCTGTGGCCACGACATCGGCTCTGGCCCTCACGAAGCGCCGTCATCTCCCCGGCAGCGCCTGAGACCCGCAGGCCCAGATCGGGCTGCGTTGCCTTGACTCGAGCGGGACCGGCCGTCAGGGCAACCCGCCGAGTCGGTGTCGCACCACCCTCCGGCGCAGGGTGGGCGACGCCTCGACCTCGTACCCGGCGTCGAGAAAGACCTGCAGCAGCCCGACCGACGCCTCGTCCCAGATCACGGTCTTCCCGGGTGGTGGCTCGGTGGGGTAGCCCTCGAGGACGCGAGCTCCGACCTGCTTGCCGTACTCGACGGTCGCGGCGGTGAGCTCATACATCAGTCCCTGTCGACGGAAACCCTTCCGCACGACGAAGCACGTGACGGACCAGACACCATCGAGGGCCGGATCCATCCGCATCCACGACTTCTGCCGCGCCCAGATCCTCGGGTAGTCCTCCCGCGGCTCGATCGCGACCCAGCCGGCCGGCTCGCCGTCGACATATCCGACCAGGCCCGACGTGGGGCCGCCTGTGCCACACCCGGCCTGCTCCAGTAGCGCGGCGTCGCGCTCCTCCTGAGTCGTGTCGCGCCAGATCCAACCCGGGACCTTGAGCGCCTGACAGCGGCACTTGCGGGCGCCGCCGGCGTCGAACACTGCCTCGACGTCCTCGCTCGTTGCCTCGTTGGCCGGTCGCCAGCTGAACTCCAGCACATCGCGAGACTAGTGGCGCGCCGCCACCCGTAGCGGTTGCCGTGACCGTGAATCGGACCCGGACGTGTCGGCGGTCCCTCTCTCTGGTGGGGAGCTGCGTCGGGTCCAGGCGGCGTTCGGCTGCGACCCTGACGCCATGGCCCCGACCGACGGCATGCTCCTGCGCAACGGGGCATGGTTCGTCCGGTGGTCGGAGATCCAGACCTCGCCGTTTCCCCATCGTCGACGTCGCCGTCGCCGTCGCCGTCGCCGTCGCCGACATCATCGACCGGGCCAGATCGATCCGCGCCGACCGCGTTCGGAGTCTCGCGCCACGCAACGAACAGGGTTCCACTGTCGACCAGCTGCCACAGGTACGTGCCACCCCAGTGCCCGACCGGCTCCCCCGGCACCATGCCTGCGGCACTCGTCGAGGCGCTTTGCCAAACCGCCCCGACCGGACGCTCCGGGACCCCGCTTGCCCATGTAACGAACCTGCGCCCCTGGTACCCCGGTTGGCATCAGGCCCCAACGTCACGCGAGAGCGGCGGGACGCGCGTCCTTCCACCGTGAGCGGGGTCGCCGGGATGGGGCGGCGGCCTCGCGGACCGTCAACGGCGTTGCTCAGCGCCAAGTGAAGCATGTAGACGGAATAGTTTACATGAGGTAGTTTCGTGGTGTGGCCGAGACGACGACGATCCGCATCAGCAGGGACACTCACGCGCGGGTGACCCGCTTGGCGGCCGAACGCCACGAGACCATCGACGAGACCGTGAGCAAGGCCATCCGCGCGCTCCGCCAGGACGCCATGGCGCGGGACCTTGCGGCAGAGCTCACAGAGAACGAAGCGGCGTGGCTCGATGCTGATGCCGGGTGACGTCGTCGAACTCGACCTCGGCATGCCGGCCGGGAGCGAGGCTGGGCTTCGTCGCCCCGCCATCGTCGTGACAGCCGTTCGGATCCTTCGGGGCGGACCCAACGTCGTCCAAGTCGTGCCGTTGACCCGGACGATCCGAACGAGCAGCACCGAGGTCCTGATCGAACCCGATGAGGTCAACCGACTGGGGCGCGCTCCTCCGCGCAGTGCCAGCACGTGCGATCCATCGCGACGACCCGGATTCAAGAGCGCACTGGCAATGTCGGCCCCGTGGTCCTCAACGAGGTCCGCGAGACAATCGCGCTGCTGTTCGACCTCTAGCGTCGCAAGGCCTCAGGGGATCACCCGAGCGCAATCCCACGATCCACGAAGAGCCACTCGTAGTAGCGTCACCCGGCGGCCCGCCAACCTTCCCGACCCGGGAGACTGCACGGGCCGACGTCAGCCAGTGCGGATCGCCACGGTTCTCCCAACTCATCCCGGCTGCGCCTCTCGTCGTCGGTTTGTGGGCCTTGTGTCCTCTCTCTGGTAGTGAGCTGCGTCGGGTCAAGGCGGCGCTCGGCTGCAACCATGACGCCATGGCCCCGACCGAAAACATGCGCCTGCGCAACGCCACCCACGACGACGTTGATGCCCTTCTTCGACTGTGGGCACTCGTGTTCGACGAGGAGGACACCAGTGCCCCGCCATGGCGAGGTCACGCGCAGGCGTGGTTCGTCCGGCTGGTCGCAGATCCAGACCTCGCCCGATTCCCCGTCGTCGCCGTCGATGGCCAGATCGTCGCGACAGCGATCGGCTCCCTTGAGCTCGGGGTCCCGAATCCCTACTGTCCCCAAGGACGCACGGTCCGGCTCGCCAATGTGGTCACTCACCCCGACCACCGCCGTCACGGCTACGGCACCCTGGTCGTCGACGACATCATCGACTGGGCCAGATCGATCCGCGCCGACCGGGTCGACCTCAGCGCCACGCCGGAAGGCCAGCACATCTACGAGCGGGCAGGCTTCGCCTCGACCACCGCGCCACGACTGAAGCTCGTCCTCTGACCCCATCCCGAGCCCGGTTGCCGTTTCTGCGTCTCGGTCGCCGTCCACCGTGCTCTCGGCCGGCAACGGACTGGCGCTCACACGGTGAAGAGAACGACCGGGAGCTGAGCGCCTTTGCGGGCCCCACTCCTCCAGACTCATGCCTATGGTTGGCGCATGATGCGCAACTTCGGCTTCACGCCAGGGCAGGCACCAGAGTGGGACATCGAACGCTTCATGCGCGGCGACGAGGTCGATACGGCCGTGATCACCTTGGAACGCAACCGGCGCACGTTCGCGTGGAAGTGTGCTGATGTGGCCACCGAGGGGCTGGGTCTGCGGCTCGGCGCCTCGTCGGTGACGCTGGGAGGCCTGCTCAAACATCTGGCGTGGGTCGAGGAGCTCTACTTTCAGAACCGGCTCGCAGGTCGCCCGTCCATGGCGCCGTTCGACCGGCTCGATCTTGAGAAGGACTGGGAGGCTTGGCCCTGGAGCACAGCGGCCGACGACACCCCCGATGCCCTGCGTGCTCTCTGGGTCCAGACCGTGCACCGATCCCGCGACGCCCTCGCCGAGGCGCTGGCACGTGGAGGCCTCGAGCAGAGGACTCACGACGGGATGAGCCTGCGACGGTTGCTGGCCGACATGATCGAGGAGTACGCCCGCCACACGGGGCACGCCGACCTGCTCCGCGAGCAGGTCGACGGGGCTGTTGGAGAAGGCCCCCCTCAGGACTTCCCGGCACCCTGAGCCCGGATGGCCCGAGGTCACGCAGGCTCCACGGTCCTCACCATGACGCAGTTCTTCAGCCCCTTGGGCCGGTCGTAGGTGAAGCCGAGACGCTCGTAGAGTCGACGGGTTCCGTTGTAGAGGAAGGACGACGACATCTTCTTCGTCTGCTCGGTCAGGTCGTGGGGATAGCTCTCGACGCGCCCACCGCCCGCTTGGGCGATCAGGTCGAGCGCCCCGGTGATCGCCAGCTCCGTCACGCCCTGTCGCCGGTGACGCTTGTCGACGAAGACGCAGGTGATCCTGAAGTCGGGGTCCGCCGCCTTGGTGGCGTCGTACTGCTTCCGGTGGTGAAGGCTCGGCAGCTCGACCGGGGTGCCGAACTCCGCCCAGGCGATGGCCTCGTCACCGTCCATCACCAGCGCGGCGTGCGCCTTGCCCTGTTCGACGTAGGCCTTCTTCAGCGCGCGGTTGGCCTCCGCTCCCTGACCGCGCTCGGGCCCGTCGGGGTGGAACCAGATGCACCAGCACCCACCGAAGATGCCGTTGTGCCGCTGCACCAGTGCATCGAAGGCGGGCCACGTCTCGGAGCTGAGCGGAGCGATGGTGTAGGACGACTCGGTAGGCATGTCGAACCCTATCGCCGCGTCACCCTCACGGTCAGTCCGTCGTGACAGGAGACTGAGCTACACAGAGGACTCCCCTGTTCCCGTCCTGGTCGGCGATGACGGTCAGCGACGGCGCCTCGCTGTCGTCGACCACCGTCCCTCCTGCGGCCACCGCGGCGGCGATCCGCTGCTCGGCCACCTCGGCTGCGACATAGACCTCGACGTGGAACCGCTGACGCGAGCTGTCGTCGTCGGCCGCGTCCCCGAACCACAGGTTCGGCACCCGTCCCGTCGCGTCCCGGATCTCGTCGCTGGGAGACCCGTGGCCCTGGGCGTCGGCGTTCCCGGTCAGCAGGGCGGCCCACACCGGAGCGATCGTCGCGGAGTGCGCCGTGTCGAGTCCGAGCTCGATGACGGCGACCGACCCCGGGTCGGCCGTGACCTCGTGGTCGGCGGCGATCTCGGTGATCCGTCGGGCGAGGTCGACGTCCTGCTGAGTCACCCACTCGACGACGTGTGCGGTGCCCTCGTCGTCGCGGTAGACGGCGTCGGCACTGACCAGCTTGAGGTCGACGTGTCCCTCGCCCATCGACACCCGCGGGTGGTGTCCGATCTCGTGCCCCGCCTCGCCCACTGCGGCGACGAACCGTGCGCCGGTCATGAAGTCACCGACCAGGTAGCGCGCATGGAGTCCCTGGGCCAGCTTGCGCCAGTCGGTCAGCCTGGCCTCGGCGATCTCGTCACCCGACAGCATGTCCATGCCCAAGGACCCTAACCGTGATCCAGCCGAGTAGGGCGCCGACAACGGCACCGCCGGCTCCCGAGAGCGCGGACGTGCAGGTCGTGCTGCTGGTCGACCACGCCCCGAGCAACGCGCCCACAAGCGAGAACACCACCGACCTTCTGCGCAAGATCACCGACGTTGGACACCCGTCGATCGTGTTCCCGCTCCTTCGAGCTGTCAATGACTTGCGACGGTTCAGCCCGACGCCGGGTCAGAGGGCCGAGAGGCCCCGCGGGCTGCCGAGTCCGGTTGGGGCGTCGTATCCCTTGAGCCCGCGGCACAGGTAGTCACCGCCGCAGAAGCCGTTGGAGCCCCCCACCACGTCCTGCAGGCCGGACCGGTGGCGGTAGATGAAGGCCGCGCTGTCGAGCTTTGCGGCGTTGCCGGCGCGGGCGATCATGCCGGCGAGCAGTGGCGCCGAGAGGCTCGTCCCGCCCACGACGATCCACCCGTTGTCCGGCCCGAGTCCGTAGGTGTCGTAGACGGCCAGGCCGGTCTCCGGGTCGGCGACGGCTGACACGTCCGAGACGGTGCGCATGGCCGTCACCATAGCTCCTGCACTGCATCCGAAAACACGAACTGCAGTTCGCGTTGCGCGTCGCTGGATCTACGTTCGTTCATCGGCAACTCATTGACGCGCAACGACGTTTCGCACCGGCAGGATCATGCGGCGGACGCTCGCTCGTCACACGCCGAGTTCGTCGCGCAAACGCTTCTGCAACCTCTGATGAAAGGCGATCGTGCCCACCGAAGGATCGCGGGACAGGTAGCAGTACCGTATGGCCACGTCCGCGCCCGTCCCCCGCTTCGAGATCTCCAGGTCGATCCACATGCTGTGCAAGTCGGTCGGCTGCAGGCGGAAGCGCACCGTCTGCCGCAGGTGGTAGTAGGCCCCCGGCTGGCGCTCGTGCAGGTAGTTGGACTCGGTCCACTGCAGGGGATCCTGCTTTGCACGCATCGTCTCCTGCTCGGCCGAACGAAAGCTGTAGCTGCGCATGGCTCGTGCGTAGACCGTATCGACGTCCAGCCGTGTCGCGTACGGGTCCATGGTTCTGCATCCTGGTGCGGCTGGACGTTGCCGGTTTTCCGCGCTCAGGGCGTCGTTCGGCATGGCGATCGCCGCGCCTTCGCCCGGCGCGCGCGATGGCGGCGATGTCGCACCGGGTTGCGCCTGCGCATCTCGCCTCGCCTGCGCTTGAGCCTGCGATGGCGTCTTCGGCAGATCCTTGAAACCATCGAGCCACTGGCCAACGGATTCCGTTTTGCCTTCCCGCTCCTGCACGCTCACCGCTCCGCAGCCACCGAGGATCGTCGCTGCGGACGCGAACGCGATCCAGAGCAACTTGTTCATGTCTTCGACCTCCTGAGTGTCGTTAGCCAGATGGGTGATCGGTGTCCGGGAGTGGCGTCGCCCAGTTGGCGCACTGGTACAACACGTGGCCATCGAGCGTGCAGCGCACGAAGAACCCTCGGGACAGGATCCAGCGGTCCGCCCGAATTCGATGCCCTCGAAACGTGCGGCAGGCGTTGCCGACCTCCAGGGCCTCTTTCAGCGCCTCGCGCGCAATGGCACGCAGCTCACGCTCCTCGGCGGCGCTGAGAGGATCACAAGCCCGGGTAACTTCGGGCATGCTGCGCTCCACGTCGACGCTCCTTCGTCAGGCCGCTTGGGGTTCGGCTGCCGCCCCCTTCTTCGCGGACTGCTGGAACTCGATCGACTTCACGCGCGTCAGCTGGAGCGCGACATCCTCGGCAACCACTTTGAACACGGTCACTTCGTTGCCGTCGTCATCGCGGGCCGTGAATTCGCGCTCTTCGCCGACGACAAGCACGCGGGCCCCCTTGCGCAGCAGTTCGGCACAGGCGCGAGCCTTGTTGCCGTAGATCTCCACTTCGCGCCAGAAGCCGCCAACCTGCTCCACGTCTCCGTTGTCGTTCTGCCCGTAGCGGCCGAACATGACGCGCATCGTGGCGACATCGAAGTCCCCGCTGTCGCCCTTGAGCCGCTTCAGGCTGGGGGAGCCTGCGAGGTTGCCCTTGCCGATGAAAAGGTTCTGCATGTGAACTCCTTCGGGTGCCGGTGTAGGCAGTCCGGGCAGCGGGCACCACGCCGCTCGGACCAATGAATCGATAAGCGTCAGCGGCATCGCTCACGCACACTCCAGATCGATCTGAGTGCTGCCCACGTCCAACCGCGCAGCGTTCAGCGATGCGCGCGCCTGCTTCTCGGACACGTTGAGCCGAAGCGCCATGTCGTTGACCCGGCGGTACCAGGTCGCCAGTCGCCACGGGTAGGTTTGCAGAAGGCGAGTCACCTCGCCCCAGGGCAGGTGGGGTGCCAACGCGCCGCACTGGCGCCAACGCAACGCCATCTGGCCGGTTCGCGATCGGCTGTGCATGCACAGGTACATCGTGCGGCCCGGCACGGCCAGCGTCAGCCTCACCAGCTCGCGCATCTCGCGATGCACACTGTCAACATGCGCGCGTGCATCGCGCAGCCGCCGCAGCGCGCCCCTACCCGTAAGGGCCTTTACGTCAGCATGATGTTGACGGGGCTGGCTCATCCGCCGGTCCGGTTGCAGCAGCAGGCGGCTCACAGCAGGTCCGCTGCACCGTGCTCGACCTGCTCCTCTGTCGCAGCGTCGGGTTCCGCTGCCTCAGCCTTCGCCAGGCTGGCACTTACCTCCTGCAGCAGCTTCTGCTCCTGCGGCGTCAGCTGCTGCCGACGACGCGAGTGGCGAGGCGCGATGCGGCCCGCGAACACCTCGGCCGGCACGGGCCCGAAGATCGCGGCCGCGGCCTCGACCCGCTGGCCTCCCTCTGAGGCAGCCCCAGGCAAGAAGTCCGCGCGCGACAGGTCCTTCAATTCCGGCCGAAGCAGCCAGCGTTCGAAGCGCGCCGTTTCGTTGAAGTGCCGCCGGATGAAACGCGTGACCTCGCGAATCGACTGCCGCACTTGCTCGTCGGACTTGAGATTCTTCCGCTCCAGCGTCTTCATCGCCCGGATGAAGTAGTCGTAGGTCACGACCAGCTCGGCGATCGCGTAGCCGTAGGGGCTCTTGAAGCCGAGCGACAGCTGCTTCGGCACCGACGACACGAGCAGCGCATACGACAGCCCCTTGCGCTTCATCGCGTCGAGCGCCGCGACGGCGCTTTTCGTTTCCCGGTCCAGCTGGCCGTTCATCAGCGCCAGGCTCTGCTCGTGCCGCGCGAGCGCCCAGTCGGCATAGGGGTTGTTGACGCCCGTGAGCATCCACAGCGACTTCAACGCCGACGCGATGCGCTTGCCGCCCACGATGGCCGCATAGCTTCCCTGCGGATCGCGCGCCCTTCCCATGAACAGCCGATAGCCCTCCTTCGTGTGCAGGGTCATGGAGTCGACCTCTTCATCGACCAGCGAACCAAGCTGCCGCATCGACAAGGCTTCCTGCACCGTCACGACGGATTCGGCGGCGTTGCGCAGCTTGTGTGCGGCCTCGATCTGCCGCAACTGCTGCTCGCGCTCTTCCAGCATCAGCAGGCGCGGATAGCGCGGATCGGCTTCGTCGGGGCTGTCCGACTCGAGCAGATCGGCGAGCGCGCTGCGCTCGGCCGCTACGCTGTAGCCGTCGCCGAAGGGCGAATGGGGTTCGGTCAGAAACTGGCTCGCCTCGTCTCGCTCCATCGCCGGGATCGGGCCGGGCACGGCCCCGGGCAGAGACGCGGCGAGTTGCGCTATGGGAGACACGTCTTGCGCGGGCTGCGCGATGGACGTGGTCGTGGCATGGCTTGTGGTCATCTCGATTCCTCCAAAGGTTGGTCGGGCGACGTGAATTCACGGATGTCAGTCCAGTCCTCGGTTTTCCCGAGCGGGGCTGCGAATGGGTGGGTGTTCGTGATTGCGCGCGTCAAGACCCCCAGGCGCGCCGCGCCTCGCGACAAGACATCCGAGAGCCTCACGTGGTCGAGGTGATATTCCGTCCACGCACGCGGGTACACGCGAACATGCAGCACCCCCTGCGACGCGAGCCGGTTGCTCGCTCGCCATGCTTGCGAACGAGTGAGCGTGCCGCCCATGCTGGCGATCAAGCCCGTGAGCGTCGACCGGACCGGAGCCTCGCCTGCACCGAGAGACACGAGGCCGGTGAGCACGAGCGCGGTGTCATAGTCGGACGTTCCGTGAACTGCTTGCAAGAAGAACTGTTCAGTCTTTGTTGGCACCATGTGGATCGCTTTCGACCATCAGGTCTGTTGTTCCGGTCTGCGACAACGCACAACCGTTGGGTGTTGTTCGGGATTGCGACAAGGGCGGAGCGGCATGGGTCACGTCACCTGTGCGGCTCTTCGAGCTGTCGCCGACAGTTCTGGAGGCGAGCAGGGCGCGCAGCTCTCTCAAGCGCGCCCGCGCCGCAGCTGCATCGGCTGCGGTCGACGTGGCTGACGCCTCGCCATCCTCCGTGCTGCGCTGTGCCGGCATGCCGGATGGCGCAAGCCCGGCCAACGCCGCTTCGTGCCGCGCTCGGCATTCGCGGGCCGAAGCGATGCCGGCTGCCAGCGTGAGCACCAAGTCGCCGTTGACGGCCTTGGCCGTGATGCTGTGCAGCCATCCAAGCGGGTTCTCGATGGCCTTGTGCTTCGAGGCAAGATGCCCGGCCAACTCGTCGAGCAACGGTTGCTGCAGCTCGAGCTGCGCGCGTTGGACGATGCGCCGCGCTCCATCGTGCAAGGCGGCGTCCAGCACAGCGGGGAATACGAGTTCCTTCGCTGCAGGCGATTGGACGCCGGGGCCGCTGGGGCCAGACGTTGTCTCCGCCATCGATGTGGGTGGCATCACGTCGCTACTACTCCGCAACCGGGACTCGCCCACCGACACGACGCCATTGCTGGCACGCGCGGGAGGAGTGTTTGAAGAATTCCTCTTTGAATAGAGATTCGACAAAAGGGCGACCCTGGATTCGACAAAGCGGCAACCCAAAGCTGTCCCTTGCGCCCGCTGCGACGACAAAAGGGCGTCCCTTGACGGCACCACGGGACCATCGCGCACTGGGCGGCGCGCAGGCGGGCACAACAGCAACCGAACGACACGCGTCACGTTGCCTTCGTGGCCGGCAACATGAGCACGGTCGCGAGCCGACACAGACTTCGGCCGGCGCTCGCCCGTTGAACGGATCGATGACCCAGCGCGTTTGCCGATCGGCCGATCATCCTGCGCAGACAGGCAGGCCACGATGGCCGCCAAGTTGAGACGCACCATGAGGATCGGTCGCCGCTCCTGAGTCCACGCTTCCTGCACAAGGCCCGCGCGCTTGAGCAGGTCGCGAGCGTTTCGCTGGACCTTGGTGCCGATGCCGAGAGCGAGGCGCGCATCTTCGACGCCCGCCCTGAAGTAGCCGCACTCGTCGACCGCGCCGCGCTGGATGGCCGCGCGCATAACTCCGAGGAGGTGGGACAGGACCAAGCCCGCGGACGGTCCGCCCGCGATGTCGGCGAGCGGTCGAAAGTAAATGATCGGCAGGCCGAGCAAAGTTGTGAGCGGATCCCAGCGAGAAGGCCGGGAAGACGGCGGTGGTGGACGCGAGAGAGGCAAGCTGGTCGGAAAGCCCTGGCAGATCGACCTTGAAGTTCATGCGGGCCGGCGAGCCGGCGAGGCGCTCCTGCCAGACCCCCGACGTGCGCAATCGCGCTCTGGCACCTTCTTGCTCGCGCGGCGACAGAGCAGTCGCGTCACGCCATTCAGCGGAGGTCTTCCAGAACCACCCATCGCGTTGCGGGTGCTGCTGCAACCATGTTCGCGTCCAATAGAGAGCGTGGCCGAGCATCAGGGCGGGCTTGAACCCACCGGTGATCTCCGCCAGGACGGGATGGAACCGCACGTATCCCCGTTGAAGCAAAGTGGCGTGCGCGTTGGCCCACTGCCGGCTGACTGGTGCAGATTGACCCGTGCCGGCATCGGCGGCCGAGGGTTCGTCGCGAAACTCTTGCCTTTTGGTGGCGAGAGGCACTGCGCGGCCTCCTCAAGCTGCGCTCGCTTGCAGAGCTCGCTGTGCTGCTGCAATGGAAGGCGCACCAGGCGACCACGCGGCTTTGCTTCTCTCGGCAAGAAGGCGTGCCAAGCGATCGACATCCAGGATGTAGGCCGGCGTGCCGCCTTGAGACAGCTCGATCACCAGGCCCGCGTTGAGTAAGCTGCTGCGAGCGTGCTCTTGCTCCCGAAGCGACAGTCCCGTTGCTTCTGCACAGTCAGCGACCAACAGTCTGGAAGGCGGACGCCGTGGTGCCTTGCGCCTGCATGAGCGCAACCGCGTGGCTCAGCCAAAGCGCCGGCCCGACGCCGCCGGCAATGTCGACGAAACACCGGTGAAATACGACAGGAGGTCTCCCGAACAAATCAAGCAGGACAGCTTCTTCGAGCAAGAGTCGAAAAGCGTTCGCGCTGTCGCCTGTCGGCGCGCACTCTGCAGGCGTGGGCCGCGACAGCGCGGTCTGGTGCGATCGGCTCATGCGGGCCCGGCGCTGTTGCCGGTTGGCCTTGGCCGCGCTGATTTGAACGACTGGCATGGGCTACTCCGTGCGGTATGCCGCCGAGGTGGAGGGCCGGCTAGATTGCTTGGCGGGCCGGGTGGAGATCTCGTCGTGGTCGAACTCGTGCAGGGTGACCCACAGCGAATGGATGCTCCATGTGCTGTGCATCTGGTGGAGTTGATACAGGCATTCACGCCGCGAGAGGGCGGGAGCCCGGGCACTCAGCCGCGCCCAGGCTTCGTGGATGCGCTCGCGTTCGGCAGTCGGTGGGAGCTTGGCTCGTCCAGGGATCGCCTCCGGCGCCAACAGGGCGCGCATGCGGCGGAACTCCTCGACCGACATCTTGAAGAAGTCCCCCGCGATCTCCGCCGTGGCGCCGTTGCGGACGAAGTACTCCTGCAGTTCGATGTCGCGCTTGATCATGTCCAGCCGCGCGAAGCAGCGCACGATCGCGTCGCCGTCGACGGCGCCGAAGATCGACAGCTGATCGAGCTGGGCGGCGCGAATGAAGTCTCGCGCCGGGCGGTGCCGAAGCAGGTCGAGCACCCCCGGATCCACGCCGTCGAGCAGTAGCGAGTCCAGGTGGCCAGCGTCCATTCGCTCCACGAGCTCTTCAAGGATGAGACGCCGGGTCGTCGGATTGGTGATCTGCACTTGGAACATAAGGGTTCTCTCCTCGTTCATGGGCGCTGCAGTCGATCAACGAAACGCGCCGGGTCGGCATTGCGCCAATGCAAAGCCCACGACCACAGCTGCAAGAACAGCTCGCCGAGGTCGGGATGCCAGAAGAAGGCGTGCAGGTCTTCCGGCGCAATGAATCGGCGGGCGTCGTCGTGCGCGATGCCCAGTGCCTGCAACTGCGAGTTGAACGTCTCGCGGTCGCCCTCGGCGAGTTCCCGCCAGCGGGACTCGTCGGGCAGCTTCGCGCAGAGGCGCTGGTCGAACTGCCCGCTGAAAGCGGCCAGGACGCACCACGCTGCCCTGCGAAGAGCAGGGTCCGAGCTGGGGCGGCCATCGATGATTTCGATGCCGGCGTCGGGAACCTCGACGTAGTAGCCCAGCGGCATGTCATCGCAGACCGCGACCACGTCGTGAAGATCCGCGGTACGTGTGATGTCGGCGAGGATCTCGCGCACCGTGCCGGGCGCGTGCGACGGGTCGGACGGGTCACGCAGCGGTCCGGGAGAGTCGGCACTCCGCTCGGCAGCCGGCACCGGCGTGGCGGTGGCAACAGGTAATTGAACGGGTGCGAGCATCGCAGGTTGCAGCGGCAACTGCTGGGCGGATGGGCGCGATTGAGCAGCCTGCGACGTCGCCGGGGAAGGTCCAGCGGCGGATACTTCGTCGCTCGAAAGTTCGGAACGGTGCGCCGGTGCCGCCGTGGGGGTTTCCATCCTGGGCGCCACCGTGACGGCACGGCGCAGTTCGTCAGCCGTGCCTCGGGGATTCGCGGCGCGCGCTGCGAGCAAGAGCGGAACTTGAGCCGCAGGCACGTTCAACACGCCCGCGATGGATTCATTGAGCGACCGGACGAGATCGTCAACGTCGAGTCGGAGCTCGACATCGGCAGCCTTGTTCGCCTCCTGCGAACGGAGCATCTCTCCCGTGAGTTCGAGACTGCGATCCACCGCCTTGCGAAAATCGACCGGACCGACGCCGAGCTGCGCACACAGCGCCTGCAGCGCGTTGAAGGCGGGCTTCAGCGTTTGATGGACGCCTCGCGCCGTGAGCCAGGGCCCGATGGGCGAGAGGAACTCGACCGCGAACACGAAGGCCTGCACCGAGCTGTTCCCGAAGTCCATGCCGAGGCGGCGCGATTCCTTGTTCAGTTCGGGGGCGCTCAGGACACGCCCCGTGTCCTGTTCCAGCTCGCGCTTCAGCGCGCATATGCCGCAGGCGGTGTCCCAGTAGCTCGTATCGCCGCGGTTGTTGTTCTCCGCCAGGTGAGCTGCGATGTTCGCGGCGTCGCCCCTCCAGCTCCGGTAGAGCACGGTGAGGTGTTTGAACTTCGGGTCCTGCGTCTCCTGCCACAGCTCCTGGGACACGAGGACGCGCGTGTTGCCACCGCCATAGGGCACATAGAAGCTTTCGCCTGGCCGCTTCGTGACCGTGATCTGATTGGTCACCCCTTGAACTCTGACGCTCTCCTTGATCGGCAGGTATTTGGGGTTATCGCCCGTGCGCGGGTTTTTGTCATAGGTGCGGATCGCATCGACGGGCAGCACCATCGTGGAGCCGTCGAGGTCGTCGCCTACCTTCAGGTCTACGGCTGCGTTCGCCGGCCGCTCGACGGCCAGCGCTAGGCGGGCGCGGGCATCGGCCACGCTGATCTTGCCGCCACTCGATGCGGATTGCCCCTGTGCCGCGAGCGAGAGTTGCGCGGCGCGGGCGGCGGCCGTGAGGGTCTCGGGCGTCTTCGTCGGTGCGCTCATCGTTGGCCTCTATCCGACGATCGAGGACGTCGGGGCGTCCTGCGTGACGTCGCTCGTACGAACGCCATCGAGCGACGGGATCAGCTCCCAACAAAGTCGGTGCATCGTGTCGCCGGCTCGGGCCGGGTCCATCCAATGCACGGGCACCTGCGCGGTCGCTGCCTTCTTGTAGGCGACGGCGGACGGCACGCTGGTGTCGAGCACCGAGACGCGGCCACGCAGCGTGAGGAACTGCTCCCGGATCAACCTTGCCATCGCGCGGCTGTCCGACGTGTGCTCCGTGCGGTACAAGACCGCCTTCATCGGAGGAACGCTGAAGCCGAGGTTGGTGCTGGGTTCCAGCCGCTCGAGCAGCTCGAGCGTTCCCCCGATGAACTCACGCGCGGAAAGGATGTCCGGACAGATCGGACTGATGAGCACGTCGGCCGCGAGAATCGCTGCGTCCTGCAGATAGCCGACCGCACCTTGCGTGTCGATGATGACGACGTCGTACGTCTGTGCCAGGGCGGGGTTCTTGATCGCGATCTTCAGCCGGACGGCGCGATCGACCCTTGGCATCAGCCAGTCCTGTAGCGTTCCTTCGGGCGCATCCGACACGACGAGATCCAGGCACCCGGCTGCATTGAGCTGCGGACACTTTGCGTCGCTCGTGGGGGGCGGCAATACGAGCGGCGAGATGCAGTCGGGCGTGACCGCACCTTGCTTCATCACGGCGGTCAATCCGTTAGGCGCGCGTACGCCGATGTGGAAGTAGCGGGACAGCGATGGCTGAACATCGGCATCGACCAGCAGCACACGCATGCCGAGATCGGCAAGCAGGCTCGCAAGATTGGCCGACAAGGTCGTCTTGCCCACGCCGCCCTTCGTCGACACCACCGCGGAAGTGATCACGTTGCTCGCGCTCCCTATGAGACGTTGAGAGAGAGCCGCTGCGAGGGAACAGCGGCTGCGTCACAACAGAGTGCGGTCTCGATGCCGGGCGTTTCGCCAACCCGATGGCCACCGCGTTCAAGGTGCGTGGATCATAACTAGCATCTTGTTCTTCTATGCAATAGCAATGTAATATTCCATTTCAAGGAAGAGATGCTCTTGTGGAGGCGGAGACAGGCGCAGCCATGGTGGCCCGGCCACCCCTCGCTCGCGTGCGCGGCGCGAAAGCGAAACGAGTGGTTTCTATGGGGTGAACCAGGCGGGGCATGGTCGCTAGAATCCGCCGGACTAGGCGACCCTCGCAGGATTTTTTGTCCCATAGAGGAATGCCGCACGACCGATCGGCAGAAGGAAGTTCTAGGAGTTTCGACCACCGAATGCCGAGACATAGCAGGGCAAAATGCTGGCCGCGCCTCGCGCGCCCGCGGCATGCCCACCTTGGAGAGCGGGATGAGCGGGATTCGGGTTCTTATCGCTGACGACCACCCTCTGATCGTCGAGGGGCTGGTGAGCGCACTCGATCGGCGAGATTTCGAGGTGGTCGGGCGCGTGAGTTCGCCGGCCGACGTGGTGGCGACATTCCAGGAGGTCGGCGCGAACGTCGTGGTTCTCGACGTGCGATTCGACGAAGGAACCACCGGCCTGGACGTGGCCCGCGACCTGCTCGCCACATCTCCGGCGGCCCGCGTGGTGTTCTACAGCCAGTTCGACGAAGACGAAATGATTCGCGAGGCCTACCGCCTGGGTGGCGCAGCGTTCATCACCAAGAACGTGGACCCGAGCGTCCTCGCGAAGGCAATCAAGCAGGTTCACGACGAGCCCGGCAAGCCCTATTTCCTGCCCGAGATTGCCGAACGCCTCGCGGTACTCGGCCTGCGTGGCGACGAATCGCCGCAATCGAAGCTTGGGCGGCGCGATCTTGAAGTGTTCCGGAAGATGGCGGAGGGCATGACCAACGCCGAGATTGCCGAGCAGATGGATCTCTCGACAAAGACGATCAGCAACATCAGCCAGCACGTGAAGGAGCAACTGGGCATTCATCGTCAGGCTGACATCACGCGACTGGCGGTCAAGTACCAGCTCATCAGCCCCTGAGGCTGACCCCGCGCAGTCGGATCCACGGCTCCCTGTCGGGAGGGGCCGAACAACATTCACTCATCAGGGAAGGTGAAACCGTGCTGTTGCCGTTCGTGCTTCTGGGTCTCTCGATATGTTCCGTGTGGGTTCCGCCCGTGCCCGTTTCTCCACGCTTGGCGCTGCCCGCGTGGTTGCCGCTCTTCGTGCCCGCGATCGGCGTTGGAATCGCCGTCGGCATCTTGCAGTGGCAAGCAGTCGCATCGCTCGCCTTGCTGGCTGTCCTGGCGTGGTCAGCCAACAAGCTTCCCGCCACGGGACTGAAGGTCGCCGCGACTGTCATCGCGATGGCTGTCGCCCTTGCGCTGGCCCTTCACCTGGTGCCGGGGTTCCGCAACCCGCAGGTCGTCCCGCCGACGCGGCTGGGCGCCGATTCGCCGCCGTTCGTGCTCTACGCGAACTTCGACAAGGGGTCGGTCGGCTTGCTGCTGCTCGCCTTGATGGTGCCAAGGGTCAGGGACATGCGGGATCTGCGGCGCGTTGCCGCCGCTGCATTCATTGCAGCCGCAATTACTTCCGCGGTCGTGATGGCAATCGCCGCTGCGTTGGGGTACGTCCACTGGGATCCAAAGTGGCCCGCATTCGCGCCGACCTTCCTGGCCATCAATCTGCTCTTCACGTGCGTCGCCGAAGAGGCATTCTTTCGCGGCGTCATCCAGGACCGACTCGCCCGGGCCTGCGAACGGTTTCCGCGCTTGACCTGGCTGCCGCTACTCGTGTCGGCGCTTCTGTTCGGCGTAGCCCACGCGGGCGGGGGCGCGCTCTTGATCGTCCTGGCGACCATCGCCGGCTTCGGCTACGCTCTGGCATACGCAAGAACGAAGAACATCGAGGCTGCCGTACTCACCCACTTCGCGGTCAACGCGGTTCACTTCCTCGGATTCAGCTACCCGTCTATCGCGAGGTGACGCCCATGCGATTCACCATCGCGCTCGCCGCGGCGTCTGCCGTTCCGATCGTCACGTTGGCGCAGCCGCCGACCGAGGATCTGCAGAACCCCGATGCCGCCTACCCAGTCGTGATCACGCCGACGCGGTTGCGCCAAGCCTTGCCTGACGTCCCTGCAAGTGTCACGGTCATCACCGCCGCGACGCTCCGCAACCTCGGCATCGTGTCCGTGCCCGAGGCACTGCGCCTGGTGCCTGGCATGGCGGTCACCCGAGCCGCCGGCAACGATTGGCGGATCAGCTACCACGGGACCAACATCCTCACCCCTCGTCGCATGAACGTGCTCATCGACGGCGTTTCCGTCTTCAGGCCTGCCTATTCGCGAGTCTTCTGGCAAACGCTGCCCGTGGACATCTGGGACATCGACCGCATCGAGGTGACGCGAGGACCGAACTCCGCGTCCTACGGCCCGAACTCGATGCTTGCGATCATCAATATCATCACCAAGCACCCGAAGGATGTCGCACCGCTCTCTGCCCGCGTAGTTGTCGGCTCGAACGGGGTAGCGCAAACCTCGGTGCGCGCGGCCGCGACCTTCGACAACACGACCGTGCGCGTCACCGCAAGCGGCGAGCATGACGGTGGCTACGACTATTTGACGCGCAGCAATCCTCAGGGACACGACGCGATTCGTCTGAAGCGCCTCAATGCAAGGTCATCGACGACGTTCGGCGAGGCGACGACACTCGACCTGCAAGCCGGCTACGTCGAAGGCGCAAACGACGTGCCATTTGTCGACACCTATCAACGCACCTTTCCCGACGCGAGCATCCGCGACTACTACGTCGGTGGGACCTGGGCGAAGCAGCTCTCATCCGAACACGAACTGCAGCTGCGCTTCAACTATGCCGATTACGGCATCAAGCAGCCGTGGACAACCTGTCTGCCCACCGCGACCCTGCTGCCCGAGATGTTCGATTTGTGGCAAGTCAGTCCGCCCTATGCGAAGGCAGTCCTGAAAGGCGACATGCCGACCGGTGGATCACCCGAAGCGGATGCCCTCGCGGCGGCAGCAATCGCCGCGATCAATCGGCTTGGCCCTCGCGCGGCCGAACCCACCTGTGTCACGGCAAACCAGGACCTGTTCGAGTCCCGTGCTGACTTTGAACTTCAAGACACCTATGTCCTGTCCAATGCGCTGCGCGTGGTGTCCGGGCTGGGCACAAGATCGCAGCGCGCCCACAGCCAGACCTTCTTTGGCGGCTCGGCCTCGACGGATCTGTATCGCGCGTTCGCAAACGCCGAGATCAAGCCGAGCACGAGGCTGCACATCAATCTGGGCGTTTATGGCGAGCACGAGAGCATCTGGGTTGGAGCTGGTCGCCGCGGGCTGCGATCAACGCGCGCCTCACCGACAACCAATCCGTGCGCTTCGTGGTGTCGAAGGGCACGCGCACGCCCGATGTGTACGAGCAGAGAGCAAACTGGACGTACTCGTTGAGCGACCTTACGCCGCCGCTGGATGGTTCGACGCAAGGGCGCTTCTTCCAGAGCGCCCAGTCGCCTGGCGGTCTGCATGCGGAGCGCGTCATCTCCCGTGAGATCGGCTACATGCTCATGGTCCCGCGCCTGGGCATGACGCTCGATGTCAAGCTCTTCGATGAACGCCTCAGTGACCTGATCTCGGAGAAGCTGCAGGTCTCCGCCTTTCAGCCCACGAACAACGGCTCTCTCGCCTTGACAGGGCTGGAGCTGCAGACAAGCGTCGAGCCGGTGCGCGGATGGACGGCCTTTCTCAACTACGCCTACCTGGACAGCCACGGGGCGACCAATCCGATCGAGCAAACACAATATTCGCGGCACAGCGGCTCTCTTGGCGTCTCGCACACCATGGAGGGTGGCATGCTGTGGTCGCTCGCCTACTACGGCGCATCCGGCAATGGCCTCGGGCAGAATTCGTACGGTCGCACTGACTTCACCCTGGCAAAGACGTTCACCGCTCATGGGGCACGCTGCAGGGCGTCCGCGACGGTGAGCCGCCTCGACAACATGAGCACCACGTACTTTCGTGACTTTGGCTCCACGTTGGAAAGCCGGTTCAACGATCGAGTACAGATTCGCGGGCAGTTGGAGGTTGGCTTCTGACGATCCGTGAAGCACGAAGCCGAACCACATCCATCACTGAGAAGGCAGCACTCGTGAGCCCCAGGCCGATACGACGCAGAACCTTTGTCTTGCGGTCGGCCCTCGCATTGGCAGCGGCTGGCGCAGCGAGGCGAGGAATCGGGGCGCAGCTGGAAATTCGCGTCGTCGCACGTGGCGACATTCCGTGGCAGCGACAGGTGCTGAGCGCCCTTGGTCGACGATACCCATCGCTGCAGGTGAATGTCGACCCCGGCGCCCTGCGAACCAGCAAAGGCTTGGCAACCTACATCGCCATTGGGCCGCAGGCATTCGCCGCGACTCTCGCCGCGGACTTGGCGGGACCGGTCCTCGCGCTGTTCCTGTCGAGCGAGAGCTACTGGGCAACCGTGAAGGGCGCCGGACGTGGTCGCTCAAAGGGATTCGTCACGGGCATCTTCGCGGAAGCATCGCCCCTGCATCAAATGCAGCTTATCGCGCGCATCTACGAGCGGCGGGTGACGGTGGCGGTGCTGCTCACCGATGCCACTGCGCACATCGAACCCATGGTCCGGCAAGCCGCGCGCGACACCGACCTGGATGTGCAAGTGGAAAGAGTCGCGCCCAACACCGATGTACTGCGGGCGCTCATGCGCGTCAGCTCCGCGACCGTGCTGCTCGCGGTGCCGGACAGCAAGCTGTTCACGGCCGCCACCTTGCGCGACGTTCTCGAGTCCACCTACAGAAGGGGCCAGCCGGTGATTGGATTTTCCACGGCCATGGTGACGGCCGGCACGCTGGCCACCGCCTACTCGAGCATCGACGACACCGTCGCCCACGTGGCGGAAACGATCGACACGATTGAGCGAGGTCACACGCCAGAGCCCGAGTACCCGAAGTACTGGCAGGTGGCGATCAACGAAAACGTCGCGCGCTCCTTGAACATCGTCATCAGCGATGCGGTGCGAAGCATGGGAAATCGGCCGACCGAGGGGAGACGATGAGAGTCTGGGAAGAGCTCAAGTGCAGGGGTATCACGAGCCGCCTGGTGCTGATTGCCGTCGTCCCGGCGGCGATGATGTTCGTCGCGATCAGCCTCACGCTCTACGTCACGTCCATTCAGGACGTCGAGCGTGACGTGCAAGACCGAGGGCGCTTGATCGCGGCGTCGCTCGCTCAAAGCAGCCGATATGGGGTCGTGTCTGGGAACGTGGCGTACCTCGAGCGGACCCTTCGGGCCTTGCTGGCGGCCGACAGAAGCATTGTCGCCATCGAAATCGACGACTGGCAGCACAAGACCTTGGTGAAGGTCGGCGCTGGCCACGGCCCGTCCCCGCTTGAATTCGAAGATCCGATTCGAGCCGAATCGTTGGACTTCAACATTCTGGACAACACCGCCAAGCCCGATGTGACGCCGTCCACCACCACACAGGCAGCAGGCTATGTTCGCGTGACCATGTCACCGACCGGGATCCTGCGGGCGAAGCGGCAGCACATCTACGTCGGCGCCGGTGTCGTGCTTCTTGCCGCGGTACTCAGCATGCTCGTTGGCTTGTTCATGGCACAGCGGCTTCGCGCGCCGTTGCGTTCCGTCATGGCCGCACTGCGTGAGATTCGACAAGGGCGCTATGACGTGCGCTTGGAGGTGAATGCCGAGGGAGACCTGGCAGTGCTGCAGACCACCATCGTGGACATGGCCCGGGGACTCAACGTCAAGCAGCACGAGCTCGAAGAGCAGGTGGCCGCGAGAACCCGCGACCTTCAAGTCGCGATCGATGCCGCGCGCGAAGCTGACGCGGAGAAGCGCCGCCTCATCGCCCATCACAATGATCTCATCGAGAAGGAGCGTGAACGCATCGCTGCAGAGATACACGATGGCCTCAATGCGTCGCTCGCCTCCGTGAGGTTGCTCGCGTCCAGCATCGTGTCGAAGTCGCAAGGGGAGGCGCAACGGGAAGTCGCGCAGATCGCGCAGCGAATCTCCGACACCACCCAAGAGTTGTATGGAACCGTGCGCAGCCTCGTCAAGCAGCTTCGCCCTGAAGTCATCGACATTCTCGGTTTGAAAGGTGCCGTGGAAGAGATGGTCCGGACCTATGACGAGGCGGACCCGAACTGCAAGTACACCTTCAAGGTTCACCGCGACTTTCCCGACCTGCGAGGGCAGCTTGCCATGGGCGCGTACCGAGCTGTCCAGGAGGCCCTGTCGAACATCGTCAAGCACGCGTGCGCTTCGCGGGTGACGGTGAGCCTCGACAAGGATCCGAACGATGGACGACCACGCATGTCAATCGAAGACGACGGCAAGGGCTTCGATCTCGCCGCACGCGGCAACGGAGGGCTGGGCCTGATCGGAATGCGCGAACGGGTGGCCGCCGTCGGAGGAAGCATGAACATCGATTCGCGCGTTGGGTCTGGAACCAGGATCACTCTTTGGCTGAAGAGCGCGTAGATGATGCGAGCGCTTGACGGCGTTCAGTGCGCCTTGCCGCAGGCAGCGCGGCGTGTCAAGCGGAAACCAGCGCGCGCGAAACACGTCCCATGGGCACCAGCGCTCCTTGGCGTTGCGCACACTGTGCGACTGAAAAGGAGCACAACGTGGCACAAGACAGCACTGCGCGATCGGGATTTCCCATCACTCCGAAGTTGTACGCATGCCGCGATGCAGCCCGCCTGCTACTGGGCGGAGAGTACATGCCGCGCCTCTCTGAGATCGGCGGCACGCTGCAGAGTGCCGCACGAGCTGCGAACAGCGGAGTGTTGGAAGTCGCCTACGATGCGGTCCGGGGCCTGGATGGGATCGATGCACTGCAGATCTTTGCAGCTGCTGTCGAAATCTTGGAGCCGTCGACGTGAGGCGCGGCTCGATTCATCACAGTGCGGTTGCGGCAGCCACCCAAATCGTTCTGTTCCTTGAAGCCCATGAGCTGTTCGGACTGACGGGACGGCGGCGCCGGGACGCCCAAGTGCGCATGCTTCGCGCAATGGGTGTCGAGCACCGGGTACGCGCTGATGGAAGCGTCGCCGTGTTGCGTGCGCACGTCGAGAAGCTGTTCGGTGCGGAGCGAAGTACACAGGTCGAGGACCGTGAAGTCGAGCCCGACTGGTCGTCGGTCTGACAATGCCGCGCGTCCGCAAGCCCGAGAACCGTGGCCTGCCTGCCCGCTGGCGCAAGACGCACGGCGCCTACTACTACCAAGTGCCCCCAGGGCTCGAGGCATTGTGGGACGGAAAGAAGCAGTTCCGCCTCGGCAGCTCGCTGCCTGAGGCGTATCGAATCTGGGCCGAGCGCGTCGGCGTGTTGGACAAGGTGCGAACGGTCGCCGATCTCCTTGATCGGTATGCTGCCGAAGTCGTACCGACCAAGGCGCCCACGACGCAGTCCGGGAACACTCTTCACATCTCGCAGCTGCGCAAGGTGTTCGGCAAGATGGCCCTCACTGCCGTCAAGCCGCGCCACGTGTACCAGTATGTCGACAAGCGGGAGGTGAAGACGGTGTCGACCGGAGGGCCACGCCGCCAAGCCCGCGTCGTGGCTCACCGCGAAATCGAAGTGCTGTCGCATGCCTATACGAAAGCAGTCGAGTGGGGCTACATCGATCGTCATCCATTCAAGGGCGAGGTTCGCCTGAAGGGCGAACGGCCGCGCGACCGCTATGTCGAAGACTGGGAGATCGTCGAATGCCTTGCGCTCGACAGCAGGCGCAAGAAGGGCAGCGTGTTGGCGATCCAGGCCTACATGCGGCTCAAGCTGATGACCGGCATGGCGCGCGGCGACCTTCTTCGCCTGCAGGCAAGGCATGTCAAGGACGACGGGATCCACATCCAACGGCACAAGACCGCGGGAACGACGGGCAAGCGCACGATCTATGAATGGACTCCCGAGCTTCGGGCGGCGGTCGAGCTTGCGAAAGCGGTCCGCCCAGCGACTTCGGAGTTTCTCTTCTGCAAGCGTGACGGAGCAGGGTACGTCGACGAGACGACTGGCGAGGCCCACGGGTGGGACTCCATGTGGCAGCGGTTCATGGATCGTGTGCTCGCCGACACCAAGGTGGCTCAGCGGTTCACGGAGCACGATCTGCGCGCGAAGTGTGCGAGCGACGCGGCATCTCTGGACCATGCGAGGGCACTGCTGTCGCATGCCGACGCGCGCACGACGAACATGATCTATCGCCGCAAACCGGAGCGCGTGCGACCGCTCGGGGCGACAACCCATCAATCGAAGGTCGGCGAAGACGACGATCCGAACGGCGCCGGCAGCCGTTGAAATTGAATGGGGCTGCCTTTCGCCGAGGCGGATCTGACGACAGCTCTTCCTGCGGGCGTATGCCGTTCGAGGGGCCTATGGCGCGTTGAATAGCACAACCCTCTCTGAATAGCACAGGCAAAGAAAAACGGGCCAGCTCTTGCGAAGCTAACCCGTTGATCTGACTACTGTTTCTGGCGCGGCTGGCAGGATTCGAACCCACGACCCCTTGGTTCGTAGCCAAGTACTCTATCCAACTGAGCTACAGCCGCGTAGCCTGCAACTATAGCATGGGATGTATGGCGGTTGCCGCTATGCGTCCCGGTCCTCTGTCGGGAATCGCTGGGTCAGGGCTTCCGCATCGGTCCGCAGTTCGTCGAAGCGGCCATTGACGTAGCTGAACCAGAACGCGTATCTCTCAATTTGGCGCCTTGTGCTGTAGATCTGGAACGCGAACGTGTCCGCGCGGCGCACCAGTTCGTCGACCCATCGTTTGGATTCGTCATCCCAAGACAACGCGCCTGCTTCGGCGGGGAGCCGCAGCAAGCGCGCCAGCAAGGGCAGCTCGATGAGATTGCCCAGTGCCCATCCTGCTCGATCGACATCGTCGTCATCGACTTCGTCCATCGATATCGCCCAGGCAAGCGACCACATGCGCTGCAGCCGCGTATGCCGCTCGGGCGTGAGTCCGGACAGCGGGTCGTCGCCGCCGGTGGAGGGCAGTTCCAGCAGGAGAGCGAGCGACAGAAACTGCACGATCGCCCAGGCAGTGTCGCGCCGTTCGCGAAAGCAGGCGAAGTAGTCGTCGCGGCTTTGCTCGAGAAGCGCGCGGCATTCGTTGCGCTGGGCATCGGTGCCTGTATCGGTCATCTGGAACATCATCGAAGCGGCGAGTTCGATCTCGGCGCGTCGCTTGCAAAGGCTCGCGAGGAGGCCCAGCAGTTCGAAACGCCGTTTCGGAACGCGGTCCACGAGTTGCGCCATCATCGACCAGGGCCGATCGATGCGGTCGCGGGCACGTTTCATCATCGGCTCGGTAGGTGTCTTGCCTTGCGCACGTGTAGCGGTCACGAGAACGCGGTCGGCGTGGTCCATGGCGACTTCGAGCGCAGTCCGCGCTCTGCCGATCGCGAGACCGCAGAGCTGGTCGTCGAAGTCGACAGGCAGTGCAGCGTAGGCCGTCAAGGAGGCCCAGTCATGGCTGCGTGGCTGCAGGACGTGCATGCGACGTCGCAGCTCCATCAAGAGAGTCCGCGGGTCCGCTCCCCAGAGCAGTCCATCGTAGAGTGTCTCCACCAGCTCGACCGAACCCTCGAAAGTCAACGGGAATTGACCCGCGACAACCAGCGGTACGCCCGCTTCCTGAAGCGCATGCGCCACGCTGGCGCCGGCACCGACCACCGAGCCGCCATTCGCACTGTTGCAGCTGGCCAGAGTGACCACCATCGGTCGGGCAAAGCCTTCCCTGTCGGGCCGTGCAAGCGGTCGCAATGCACTGGCGAATCGATCGCCTCCGACCACGTCCGGTGGCCCGTCAGGGTCGGCCTCGTCGTGCAGGGCGATGCCGAAGCGCAGATCGAATCCGTCATGGCGAGTCACGCCGTGGGCGAGCACATGCACGTGCGTATAGTCGCCTTGCGCGCAGGCGTCCTGGATCGCCCCGATGCTCGCCGCGGGCAGCACGTGAAGACAGCGGTCGACCTGTCTTCGCCGCTCGTCTTCGTCGTCCTCGTCGAAATAGGCCACCCAGGGATCCACGGCACGCCGCAGTGCCAGCAGGTGAGCCTCCACGGGCACCTTCGGCAAACCTGATGGCGATGCGCAGACGAACAGGATGCGTGCGTGCGCAGCCCACGCCAGCTCGACGTCCTTGACCCGGCGGACCTCCCGGGTCAGGCACAGCGGCGTCTGGTTCTGCAGCAAGAGCGGCTGCCCGAACCCTGGAAAGCCGTTGCCCGCAAGCACGAGCTCGAACGGCAGCAAGCGCGAGTTCCGAAGCCGACAGCACGAGGCGCAGATGAATCACCTCGCTGCGGGATTGCTCGCGATGCCGGTTCAGTTCGGCCGTCAGACCCGGAATGGCAGAGATCAGGCGGCTCAGTTCGCGCCCGGTATCGGCCAGCTGGAACTTGCGTTGGTTGTCTGCCAGCTGCGACATGCCGAGTTCATAGGTGAGTGCGGACAGCCTGTGCAGGAATTGATTGTGCTCGAAGGGAACGTTGATGGTGACGGGGGCATGGTTCTCGCACAGTGCAAGGTACGGCGTCAGCGGCGAGAGCAGCTGGTTGTGCGCCGGACCATGACGCAAGAGTTCAAGGGTGACGGTGCGCATCGTGATCATCTCCGTGTGTACCGCGTGCCTGCGACGGCCTGCCCAGGGTAGGGCGGGGCAGCCTGCACTTCTCGCAACTCGCCATGCACGCCATCGTTGTCGCGCCAGAAGGCCGCGAAGTGCGGTCGCACTGCGACGAGTCCAGGTGCGGCGTCGAGCGCGTCGATGCGGCTGCTCCCCAGGGCCGCGAAGAGGCGACGGAATTCGTCGGGCTGAGCGAGCGTGCCGGTATCGATGCGGAATACGCGCGCCCAGGTCCCGGTGTTGAAGTAGAAGGAGCGTCCGGTCTCGCGTTCGATGGCACGAGCAAGATGCGTATGCCCCGTCACGAGAAAGTCTACGTTCGTCGAGACCCTGTCGTTCATGGCGCGGTAGGTCTCGTCGCGATCCGACATCGAGAAGCTGCGATCGTCGGCGAGGTCCTTGAGCTGCGAGCGCAGCACTTCCGCGCGGTCTCCGCCGGTTGCGAGAGTCCAAAGCGCCGAACCGATGCCGAGCGTCTGCGTGCGCCCGTTGACGCCGAGCAGATCCGAGGCCGCACGCCCGCCGCGCAGGTCAGACTCTGCCAGGTCGAGCAACTGCATGCTGGCCTGAAGCCGCATGGCATCTCGCGCGGCGATTGGCACCACCTGACGCGACATCGATGCGGGACCATCAGCGCGGCCGGCTTGTTCCGGCATGCCGGGCGTGGAATCTCCACCCAGCAGTCCGGCGGCAATGCGTGCACGTGCGACCTGTTCCTGGGCCACCAGGGCCGGCAGCGCCGTGAGCGCGGTCGCTGCTTTCGGATCGAGGGCAAGGAGCGTCGGAACGACCGCCTGCGTCTCCGGCTTGAGGAGGTCGACGAAGGGATAGCGCTGCTTGATGTCGTTCATCACCTCGATCACCATGCGCGAGCCCGCATTGGGGACGTAGTCGCTGTCGAGCCGCTGGTCGCGCAGCCCGTCGCGAGCCATGCGGCGCAGCGCCTCGTGGTCGACGACGTTCCAACCGTCGACTTCATTGCCGTGCACGCACAGCACACGCGGCCCGGTGGACGAACCGATGCGCAGCAGCACGCCCTCGCCATCGAGCGACCAGACGATGCGCCCCGCACTGGCCTCGTCCTGGCCGCACATCAGGGCCTGCAGGGCCTGCCGCACCCAAGGCAGGGCCAGCTCGACATCATGATTGCCAAGAACGATCGCGAGCCGGTGACGCTGGACGGCGATGAAACGCTTCAAGGCGTCGAAGACCGCGGCAAATGCTGGGTCCGCGGCAATGCGAGCGAGCTTCTGGATGGCGCCTTCGGCGTCGAAGTGTCGCGAGGGACGCTCGGCGAGGAAGTCCACGAAGTCGCCGTTGATGACCAGCGCACGTCGGCCCGCGCCGGGCGCAGGAGCGGTGACGAGCGTGTCGATCCAGCCGGCAAGGGCGGCGCACTCTCGGAAGATCTGGAACGGCGCTTCGCCGCCCAGATGCAGATCGGAGATGACGTAGGCATCATCGACAACCATCGCTCCGTCTTCCATGGGCCACTCTCCCTTCCGCCCGTCGGGGCAAACTGTCGAAGATCGACCGGCTCAGGCAGGAACCCGAACCCAGCCCTCCATGAGCCGGCGCGCGGTTCGGCTCATCGAGACTTTGCTGATGCTCCATTGACCAGCCCGCTCTTCGGCCATCGCGCCCACGGCGAGGACGCCCGAAGGGTGGCCGAACCGAATGCGACCCTGCGCATCGGCGCGTGCAAGGCGGTGCACGAGCGTGCCGGGTATCGAGGCGGCCGCTGCAATGGCCACTGCGCCTGTGCCCGTCATGGCATGGTGAAGCGGACCCATCGAGAAGATGCGGGCGAGCAGGTCGATTGAATTCGCTTCGATGCGCTTGCCGTCCGATGCAACGCAACTCTGCGACGGCGCGACGAACGCCAGCTTCGGAGTGTGTGGCCTGGACAATGTCGCCTGCGCGGGCGTGCCTGCCAGCCCCATGGCGACCGCCCCATGCGCACGCACGGATTCGGCCAGGGCGAGCAATTCCGCATTTCCATTGACCTCGGCCTGAAGCTCGGTGCCTCGCAGACCCAGGCTCCCGGCTTCAATGAAGATGGTTGGGTTGCCGGCGTTGATCAGCGTGGCCTGCACATCGCCCAATCCGGGGACGCGAAGCGCGTCGATCCTGCGACCGGTCGGAAACATGGCGCCTCCTTCGTCGGCGCCTTCGGCATCCGAGCCGGGATCGAGGAATTCCAGCTTGATCTCGGCGGCTGCAAACGCCACGCCGTCGAGCTCGAAGTCGCCGGTCTCCTGAACCTGCGCGTCGCACATCGGCACGTGCGCGATGATTTTCTTGTGAATGTTGGCCTGCCAGATCCGCACGGTTGCCGTGCCGTTGCGAGGCGCGTCGACGAGGCCGGCGCTGATCGCGAACGGGCCGACCGCCGCGGTGAGGTTGCCGCAGTTGCCCGACCAGTCGATGACCGGCGCGTCGATGGCGACGGCACCGAACAGGTAGTCCACATCGCAATCCGGCCGCGACGACTTCGACACCACGACCACCTTGCTCGTGCTGGAGGTCGCGCCCCCCATGCCGTCGATGTGCCGCCCGTAGCGATCGGGGCTGCCGATCACACGGATCAGCAGCCGATCGCGTTCCGAGAAATCCGCGGGAAGGTCGCTTGCAAGGAAGAAGACACCCTTGCTCGTGCCGCCGCGCATGTAGACGGCCGGAATGCGAAGCTGATTCATGAATGGCCTCGACGACGCTGCGGTTCCCGCGCTGGCGATTCAAGAAGCCGTCTCGAACGAGTCGTCGACGCGAATCATGTCGGCGCAGGGCCAGCGCTAGTGTCGCGCAATGATGCCCGCGCGGGGCGGACTTGACCTGCGGCGCCCCACTCAGCACTATCTGCGCCCATGAACCTGCACACTTGGCTCATCTATGTCGTTGCGGCCGCCGGTCTCTCACTCTCGCCTGGGCCGAACGGCCTGCTCGCACTGACGCACGGGGCTTTGCACGGTCGCCGAAAGGCGTTCTACACCATCTTCGGCGGTGCACTCGGGTTCGTCGCACTCATCGCGCTGTCCATGTTCGGCATCGGCGCCTTGCTCAAGGCGTCGATCGTGTGGCTTGTTGTGATGAAGTGGGTGGGTGGCGCCTATCTCGTCTGGCTGGGCATTCAGGTCTGGCGCTCGCCGCCGATCGGCTTCGAGATCACCACTTCGACACCCTTGCGCACGGGGGCTTCGATGTTCCGCCAAGGGGCCCTCTCTGCCGTCACGAATCCCAAGGGCTTGCTGTTTTTCGCCGCCTTCCTGCCCCAGTTCATCGACCCGGCAAGGAGTTTGCCGCTTCAGTTCGCCATCATGGCAGGCACTTTCGCATTCATCGAGATCGTGACCGAAGCGGTGATCGCCGGTATGGCGCATCGGATCAGCCCGTGGCTGTGTCGCGTCGGTCGGCGGTTCAACAAGGCCTGCGGCGCCATCTTCATCGTCATCGGCCTGGCGCTGCCTCTGCGTGCCTGACACTGGTCTCGATTCGGGGCGCAGAATCGCTGCGCGATCGCAGACGCCGTGGCCGCACGGCATGCGACATGTCGATTGCGATGGCACGGGCGCCGATCAGCGAGTCCGCGCGTCGGGCCATCCCGGCAATCTGCTTTTCATGCGTTCGATGAGCGCGGCCTGACGTCGCATGGCGAACGAGGGCACTGGCGCGGGCGTGCGGGCAATGGCCGCGTGCGCAGAGGCGGCGGCGACGGGCGTGGTCGGGAGCGCGAACACATCGGTCCGGTTGGCGGCATCACCTCGCGACAGGACGAGCACGGGCAGAAAGCCAGTCGGACCGGCCAGCAAGGCTTGATAGTCGCCGAGAAACAGGCCCTCGGAGTCCGGCGCGCCGCCGAGGTCGAAGGGATTCCACACGGGGCTTTCCGTCCAGTTTGCGCCGCCGTCGGTCGAGACGAGCAGCCAGGCTCCGGCCCACAGCCGGGCATCGGGAGGGTCGGAGCGCAGATCGTCGTGAAGCACTGCGACGGCACCGTCGGATCGCACCTGCACGGCCGGCGTGAACGCCTGGGCGTGCAAGTCCGTGTTGATCGCGACCGGTGCGCTCCAGGAGTCGCCCCCGTCGCTCGACCGCGCCATCGCGATCGCATCGTTCAGGCCGCCGCTGAAGCGAGCGTCCTGCCACACAACCCACAGCGTGTTGTCAGGGCCGACGGCGATCGACGCGAGATCCGCGCCATCGCGCACGGCGCGGCCGCCTTGCGGATCGCGCGTGCCGAGTGCCAGCAGATCGGCGATGAAGACCGGCGGACCCCAGGTGCTGCCGTGATCGTGCGAACGCACGACGCCGAGCCGCTGGACCGTGCTGTTGCCCACGACATCGATCCGGGTGAAGAGGTTGATCAACGTGCCGGCAGCCGACCCCGATGCGAGCACGACGATCCGGTTGCCCAATGTCTGGCTCGCGCCACCGGCCACGGCGGGCGTATAGATTTCGCGCGCGGCTTCGAAGTGCTGGCCACCGTCGGTCGAACGGGCGAACATGGTCGGGCCGTTGCCGGCCGGGTCGAGGCGGTCCCAGACGGCATAGACGAAGTGCGCATCGGTCGGGTCTGCGGTGAGCGTACCTTTGTCGTTGAAGCGGGTTGCGTCGTCGCGCACGAGTTCGATCGGAGCGTCCCAGGTCGAACCGCCATCCGCCGAACGCCTGACCAGCATGGCACTTGCAGACGATGGGGCGAACGCGCTGCCATTGAATGCCAATGTCATCAGGTAGGCCGCGCCGTCCGGGCCGATGTCCACCCACGGATCGGTGACGCGCTCGTAGTCCCCACCCGCCGCGCTTCCTCCCCCGCACCGAGAAAGGGGCTGCAACGTGCGCGTCCACGACAGGCCGCCATCACTGGAAACCGCACTCACGATGGCCCGCGCACCTCCGGTGCTCCAGCGATCCTGCTGCCAGGCGGCAAGGACGTGAAGCGACTGCACCGGGCTTGTCGCGGCCCAAGGCTCGGCCTCGGCGTTGACGTAGGCAGTGCCGCCGGTATTTCCGCCGTTGCACGCCGCCGCGACGGGGCTGGCTGCGCTGATCGGGGAGTTCGGCAAGGCGGTCGGATCGAGTGTGGGCGGCTCACCACCATTGCCTCCGCCGCCGCAGGCGGCAAGCAACACGACGCTCATCCACGCCAATGCGTTTCGAAGCGGGCGCAACGCACGCCGCGCTTCGCGGTGTCGCCACAGCGGGCAGGGCAAGTCTCGTACCGAAAGAGCAGACATTCTCTTCTTCGATCACGGAGCAGCGATGGTCGTGACTGTGCCACACGGACGAACCACCGGCACGTCCATCGCCAGCCCCGAGACGCGTGAGGTATCGGGCGCAGCACATGACGCGACGCTGGGCCGCCTTGGGATTGCGGCCTTCCTCAGCCCTTGGATTCCGGCCGGCGCGCGGGCAAGGGCGGCGCCTCGCCCGCGCGCCAGGCGCGAAGCAGCAGGTCAGGGGTGGCGCGGATGTGCGCCTCCAGCGCCAGCGCGGCGCGCGCCTCCTGGCCGTTCATTGCCAGCTCGAAGATCTGGCGATGCTCGGCGTGCACGTCGCGACCGGCTTCGTGCAGCCCGATCGCGTATTGCGGTAGCGCTCGCTGTGGCGCGCCAGCAGGCGCATGACGCGGAAGGTCCACGGCGACGCGCAGGCAGCGACGAGCGCCTCGTGGAAACGGGTGTTCAGCAGTTCCCAGCGCTTGCGCAGCTCCGGCCGGATCGGCTGCTCGAAGGCGGAGATGTCGTCGTAGGCCCGCTGCAGTTGCGCTCGCCAGGCGTCGTCGCCGAAGCGAATGGACCGTCGCAGCGCATCGATCTCGATGTGAAGGCGCAGCTGCGGTGAGGTCGGAGAGGTCTTCCCAGGCGATCGGCGCCACATGGAAGCCGCGCTGTCCCTCGGCTTCGACGAGCGCGTCGCTCGCCAAGCGCGTGATCGCCTCGCGCAGCGTTCCCGCGCCCACGTCGTAACGCGACTTCAGGTGCTCGACCCGCAGCTTCTCGCCGGGCGCCAGGCGTCCTTCGATGATGTCGTCGCGAAGCTGCGTGTAGGCGCGTTCGATCAGCGTGCGCGAAGCGCCCGGTTCATCCGGCGCGGTCGGGTCGGGCTCGTGACCCACGAGGGCAAGGAAGCGTCTCTTGGACATCGTGCGTGTGGGCTGGTCATTCGCGCGCGCGATCGCGCAGGCGCTGCAGGCGGTAGCTGAGCTGGGGTCGGGTCAGGCCCAGCGCGCGCGAGGCGGCGGCAAGGTTGCCGTCGGCGCGGGCCACGGCCTCCTGGATCAGCGCATCCTCGAGTTCCTCGAGCGTCAGCGAACGCCGCTTCATCTCGTCGAACAGCGTCGGCGCGTCGCGGCACGTGCTGCGCTCCAGTTGCCCGTGCGGGTTGACCGTGATCTCGGCATCGCCCGGCACGCTCGTGAAAAGGTCGTGCAAATCGACGGCGGCGCCGGCGGTGGCGAGGATCACACCCCGTTCGATCAGGTTCTCCAGTTCGCGCACATTGCCGGGCCAGGGATGGCGTTTCATCGCATCGAGTGCACGGTCGGTGAAGCCGGCCACGGGCTTGTCATGGAGTGCGCTGAAGCGCCTGAGCATGTGCGCGGCCAGTGGCTCGATGTCGTCGACGCGTTCGCGCAGGGCCGGGATGCGGATCGGGTAGACGTTCAGGCGGTACATCAGATCGCGCCGGAAACGACCTGCGGCCACCGCCGCTTCGAGGTCCACGTTGGTGGCCGCCACCACGCGCACATCGACCCGGCGGGCCTGCGTGGCGCCGAGGCGCTCGATCTCGCCGTGCTGCAGCACGCGCAGCAGCTTGGCCTGGGCCGGCAGAGGCAGCTCGCCGAGTTCGTCGAGCATCAGCGTGCCGCCATCTGCGCGTTCGAACCGACCTGGACGCGCGGCCGAGGCTCCCGTGTACGCACCCTTCTCGGCGCCGAAGAGTTCGCTTTCGATCAGTTCGCCGGGCAGCGCTGCGCAATTGACCGCGACGAACGGCTTGCCGTGGCGAGGACTCATGGCGTGCAAGGCGCGCGCGAAACGTTCCTTGCCGACTCCCGTCTCGCCGGTGAGCAACACCGTGACCTGCGTCGTCGCGGCCTTGCGCAGAAGCGTCATGGCCTGCACGAATGACTTGGAACGTCCGATCAGCGGCCCCGATTCGTCGCCGGTTTCAAGCGTGGAACGCAACGACTCCACCTGCGATTGAAGATCCTCCAGGCGCACGATGAGGGAGTCGGGATCGTAGTCCCGGGCCATCGCGTCGCGATCGGGCCAGTCGGGAAGGGGCCGCCCCTCGATGCGGCAATGCTCGCTGCCGCAGGCCGCGCACGCGACCTCCTTGTAGAGCACCGGCCGGCCCATGAACGCGCTCGTGTACCCGGAGGCGTAGCCGAGCAGCATCCAGCACACGGGCTCGTCCTGCGGCCCGAAGTCGCGTACATGGGTCTCCACCTCCCACGAATGCTCCCAGCGGAAGATGCCGTGATATCGGCCCGAGGCCGGGTCGAGGTCGAGCTTCTCGGGTGCGACCTGCACAGCCCCTTCGAGCATGTGCAACTGCGGCCCGACGGCGAACATGTCGAACAGGCCCGCCTGGCCGCGCACCTGACGAGCGAGCGCGGCATCGCGCTCGCCGGCGGCATAGCCCGATCGCATCAGCAGGCGGCGGGTCTGCTCGCGGCCGATGGTCGACATCAGTTCGCGGCGCAGCGCGCCCATGGCGGCCACGTGCAACAGCAGCATGCGCTGGCCCGCGAGCCAGATCCGGCCGTCGCTGGAGGAGAACTGCACAAGCTTGCGCAGGTCGGCGTCGCTGGGAAGCGGGGGAAGCGTTGTGTTCGCCATGGACCTGAATTATCGAGAAATTCTGGAAGACATCTTCCACACTTCGCCGCAGGCTTTCAAGCGGATTCATCAATTCATGAGGTCCTCGACCCCCTCATTTGACGATATGGACATGCTGCACCGCAGAACCAGGCCGGAAAACTCCGGACCGGCGGCGCTCGGTTTGATCCAGATCAATTCGACACCCCACCTCGTTCGGGGTTTTCCCTGAATTTATCGAGATTATGGGCCGCATTCAGCCTAGCTGGCACGGCCCCTGCGTTCAAGGACGGCGAGTGCGCAAATGCTGAAGCCATGAATCAGAGCCTTCCTACCGACGACTGGAACGTGTCCGCGAAGTGGATCCGCATCCTGCACGAGCGGCACGACGGCCTCGTCGAGTTCGAGTTCGCGGTGGGCGAGCCCCGCATGTATGTGGAGATGGTCATGGCCGCCGAACCGTTCGCGGAGTTCTGCGCGATGCACGGCGTGGCGCCGACCCACGGCGCACTCGAAGACGCGCCCGGCGGCAGCGAGGCGCACGAGTGGGACTGGAACCTGAGGACCGCACGCGCCGAGCGCCTGCGCCACGAGTCATAAAGCCGAGGAGACGACACCATCATGCAGATCGACCTACGCACCGTCAGCATCACCCCGCTGCGGCAGACCTTCGACCACATCGCCGCGCGCCAGGGTGCCGACAAGGCCGCCTCCCGCTACATCGAGGCGACGATGGACGTGCAGGCCAACGCCAACTTCCACTATCGCCCGACGTGGGATCCCGAGCACGAGCTGTTCGACCCGACACGCACGCGCATCGTGATGGCCGACTGGTACACGCTCAAGGATCCGCGCCAGCTCTACTACGGCACTTACACGCAAAGCCGAGCCAGGATGCAGGAGACCGCCGAAGCCGACTTCGACTTCGTCGAGTCGCGCGGACTGGCCTCGGGATACGACGACGCCACGCGGCGCACGGCGCTCGACTTCTACCTGCCGCTGCGTCATGTGGCCTGGGGCGCGAACATGAACGGCGCGTCCATGTGCGCCTACGGCTACGGCACCGCCATCACGCAGCCGTGCCTGTATCACGGCATGGACCAGCTCGGCATCGCGCAGTACCTCACTCGGCTCGGCCTGACGCTCGGCCAGCAGGGCGATCTCGACGCGGCCAAGCATGCCTGGTTGCACGCGCCGGCCTGGCAGGAACTGCGCCGCTATGTCGAGGACACGCTGGTCGTCAAGGACTGGTTCGAACTCTACGTGGCGCAGAACGTGGTGCTCGACGGCCTGCTGTTCCCGCTCGCGTACGCCGAGGTCGACCGTGTGCTGGCTACGCAGGCCGGCCCCGCCTTGTCGATGCTCACGCGTTTCCAGGTCGAGTGGTTCGAAGACGCATGCAAGTGGGTGGATGCGGTGATGAAGATCGCCGCCAATGAAAGCGCGGCCAACAAGGCGCAGCTCGCCGAATGGACCACGGCCTGGCGCACCCGTGCCATCAAGGCGCTGGAACCGATCGCCCGTCTCGCACTGGCCGATGCCGCAGGGCCGGCGATGGACCGCTGCGCGACGCAACTGGACGCACGCCTGGCCAAGGCCGGCGTCGCCGCCTGACCCTTACCGGAGCCATCGACATGTCGAACGTCTTCATCGCTTTCCAGAAGAACGACGAGAGCCGCGGCATCGTCAACGCGATCGTCGCGGACAACCCCGACGCGATCGTCAATGAACAGCCGGCCATGGTGAAGGTGGATGCGCCCGAATACATGGTCATCCGCCGCAGCACGATCGAAGCCGAGATCGGCCGCCCCTTCGATCTGCAGGAGCTGCAGGTCAACCTCATCACGCTGTCGGGTCACATCGACGAGACGGACGATGAGTTCGTCCTGAGCTGGCGCCATTGACTCGCGAAGCACCCGAACTGCGAACCCGACCCACAGGAGACAACGCATGGACATGAAAGCCGGCAAAAAACTGTCGCTCAAGGACCGCTACAACCTGATGACGCGCGACCTGGCGTGGACGCCCACCTACCAGGCCGTCAAGGACGTGTTCCCGTACCTCGAGTACGAGGGCATCAAGATCCACGACTGGGACAAGTTCGAGGATCCGTTCCGCATGACGATGGACTCGTACTGGAAATACCAGGCCGAGAAGGAGCGCAAGCTCTACGCGATCATGGACGCGTTCAACCAGAACAACGGTCACCTGGGCGTTACCGACGCGCGCTACATCAACACGCTCAAGCTGTTCCTCACGGGCGTGACGCCGCTGGAGTACATGGCGCACCGCGGTTTCGCGCATGTCGGCCGCCAGCTCGCCGGCGCCGGTCCGCGCGTGGCGTGCCTGATGCAGAGCCTGGACGAGATTCGCCACGCGCAGACGCAGATCCATTCGCTGTCGAACTACAACAAGTTCTACAACGGCTTCCAGAACTGGCGCCATCAGCATGACCGCGTGTGGTACCTGTCGGTGCCCAAGTCGTTCTTCGACGACGCCGTCACCGCCGGGCCCTTCGAATTCATGATCGCGATCGGCTTCGCGTTCGAGTACGTGCTGACGAACCTGCTGTTCGTGCCGTTCATCTCGGGCGCCGCGTACAACGGCGACATGGGGGCCATGGCCTTCGGTTTCTCGGCGCAGAGCGACGAGTCGCGCCACATGACGCTCGGCCTGGAGATCATCAAGTTCATCCTCGAGCAGGACCCGGACAACCTGCCCATCGTGCAGCGCTGGATCGACAAGTGGTTCTGGCGCGGCTACCGCGTGCTCACGCTGGTGGCGATGATGATGGACTACATGCTGCCCAAGCGCGTGATGAGCTGGAAGGAAGCGTGGGAGATCTACGCGGAGGAAAACGGCGGCGCGCTGTTCGCCGATCTCGCGCGCTACGGCATCAAGGTGCCGCAGGGCTGGGCGCAGGCCTGCGCCGACAAGGACCACCTGTCGCACCAGGCCTGGAACGTCTTCTACAACTACGGCGCGGCCGCGCCCTTCCACACCTGGGTGCCCAGCGAGAAGGACATGGACTGGCTCGCGCAGAAGTATCCCGACAGCTTCGACAAGCTGTACCGCCCGCTGTGGGAGCACTACGCCGCCGAAGCGAAGGAAGGCCGCCGCTTCTACAACGGCACGCTGCCCATGCTGTGCCAGACCTGCCAGATCCCGATGTTCTTCACCGAGCCGGGCGACCCGACCAAGATCGCCTGCCGCGAGAGCACCTACCACGGCATGAAGTACCACTTCTGCTCGGACGGCTGCAAGTCGATCTTCGACCACGAGCCCGAGAAGTACGTGCAGAGCTGGCTGCCGGTACATCAGATCTACCAGGGCCAGTGCTTCGAGCCGGATGTCGATCCGACCAAGCCGGACTTCAACCCGCTGGCCGAGGTGCTGCGCTGGTATCGCATCGAATGGGGCCGCGACAACCTCGACTACGAAGGCTCGCCCGACCGCAAGAACTTCGAGGCCTGGCGCGAGCAGGCCAGCGGCAACTGAAGCAACCCACGAGACAGGAGACACACATGGCCGTCGCCGCCTTGCGGACCTACGAGTTCGCCTCCAAGGACACTGCAGACAAGTTCCCCGCGCCGCTGCTGTACATCGGCTGGGAAGACCATCTCATGTTCTGCGCGCCGTTCTGCGTGCCCATGCCCCCGACGATGAAGTTCGGCGACCTGGTACACGGCGCGCTGCCCGGCATGTACAGCGCCCATCCGGACTTCGCCAGGATCGACTGGGCCAAGGCCGAGTGGTTCAAGTCGGGTCAGCCCTGGAAGCCCGACTTCGAGAAATCGCTCGCCGACAACGGCCTGGGCCACAAGGACCTGATCCGTTTTCGCACGCCAGGTCTGACCGGTATCGGCGGATCCTGCCATTGAGCCCGTGCCGAGCTTGAAGCCATGAGCTATTCGCTGACCATCGAACCGCTGGGCCAGACGCTGGAACTCGAGGACGGCCAGACCATCCTCGACGCCGCGCTGCGCGCCGGGATCTACCTGCCGCATGCGTGCTGCCACGGCTTGTGCGCGACCTGCAAGGTGCAGGTCATCGACGGTGAAATCGAGCACGGCGAGGCCAGCAACTTCGCGTTGATGGACTACGAGCGCGAGGAGGGCAAGTGCCTCGCCTGCTGCGCGGTCCCGCAGTCGGACGTGACCATCGAGGCCGAGATCGACGAGGAGCCCGATGCGCGCAACCTCCCGGTGCTCGACTTCGCGGGCACGGTGGCCTGCGTGGAGAGCCTCACGCCCACGATCAAGGGCGTGTGGATCGAGCTCGATGCGGGCCGGCGCATCGATTTCCAGGCAGGGCAGTACGTCAACCTGCGCATCCCCGGCGACAGCGCGCCGCGCGCGTTCTCCATCGCCAGTGCGCCGCGCGACGGCGGCACTATCGAACTGAACGTGCGGCTCGTTCCGGGCGGCAAGGGCACCGGCTGGATCCACCGCACTCTCAAGGTCGGCGAACGGGTGCAGTTCTCCGGCCCCTACGGGCGCTTCTTTGTGCGCAAGTCGGCGCAGGCGCCGCTGTTGTTCCTGGCCGGCGGCTCCGGCCTGTCGAGCCCCCGTTCGATGATCCTGGACCTGCTGGGCGAGGGCTGCACGCTGCCGATCACGCTGGTCAACGGCGCGCGCAGCCGCGAGGAGCTCTACCACCACACCGAGTTCGAGGCGCTGGCGCAGCGGCATCCGAACTTCGAGTACCTCCCGGTGCTGTCCGACGAGCCCGCCGGCACCGACTGGAAGGGCGCGCGCGGCTACGTGCACGAAGCCGCGAAAGCGCACTTCGGCAACGACTTCCGCGGCCGCAAGGCCTACCTGTGTGGCCCGCCGGTGATGATCGATGCGTGCATCACGACGCTGATGCAAGGCCGCCTGTTCGAGCGCGACATCTACACCGAGAAATTCATCTCGGCCGCAGATGCGCAGCAAGTGCGCAGCCCCTTGTTCCGGAAGATCTGAGATGAGCGTCTGCGACACGGGAGTCTCAACCGCACGCCAAGCCACGACGACGGAGGCAAGGTTGCGGGCGGGCTGTGGGCGGGCTGCCTGTGGAGCGCCGAGAAGCGCAGGGCTTGTGGCCGGCGCGCGCAGCGCGCTTCGTGATCTGACTCGTCGCAGTTGTCTGAGCGTAGCGAGCGAAGCTCGCGCAGCGAGTTCTGCGACGCGGCCACGAGACCGAGCATCGCAGGGAAGCCTGCGCGCAGCGCAGGCCGCTCCAGCGGCGGCTCGCCCACAGCCCGCCCGCGGCCTTGCCGGCACCACCGTCAGCGCGAATGCGACCGAACACTGAGATGCCCACCCACACCATCACCATCACCGACGACGGCCAGACCTACCGCTGCGCCGACCACCGCTCGGTGCTCGAAGGCATGGAAACCCTCGGCAGGCGCGGCATTCCGGTCGGATGTCGCGGCGGCGGCTGTGGCGTCTGCAAGGTGCGGGTTACCCGAGGCACCTACTTCGCGCGCGTGATGAGCCGGGACCACGTCACCCAGGAAGAAGAAGCGGCGGGCGTCGTGCTCGCCTGCCGCATCCGCCCCACCAGCGACATCGAGCTGGTGGTGATCGGAAAGATGAGAAAGAACGTCTGCCGGGCGGTTGAGCCGGCGGGGGTTGTCGACATTCCCTCAACCTGAATCCAACTGGAGGCAAGCCATGGCAATGACAGGAGTCCTGCGACCCGGGCACGCGGTGGTCCGCGTGCTCGACCTGGACGAATCGGTGACGTTCTACACCGACGTGATGGGCCTGAAGGAGACCGGCCGTGACAAGTCCGGCCGCGTGTACTTCAAGTGCCACGACGAGCGCGACCACAACAGCTTCGTGATCCGCAAGGCCGACAGTGCCGGCCTGGATTGTTTCGCCTTCAAGGTCTTGAACAAGGCCACGCTGGCCACGCTCGAAGGCCGGCTGCGCGAGTTCGGCACCACCACCGAGCGGGTGCCCGCGGGCGAGATGCTCGGCACCGGCGAGCGCGTGCGCTTCCAGGTGCCCACCGGCCACACCATCGAGCTCTATGCCGAGAAGGACGACGTGGGCAACGGCCTGGGCTACACCAATCCCGCCCCGTGGCTGGAGAACACCAAGGGCATCGGCCCGGTGCGCATGGACCACTGCCTGATCTACGGCGGCGACATCGACGGCAATCTCAAGCTCTTCAACGAAGCGCTGGGCTTCTCGCTGGTCGAGCGGGTGAAGCTCGAGGACGGCACCACCGACCTCGCCACCTGGCTCACCTGCAGCATCAAGGCGCACGACATCGCCATGGTCCGACATGGCGAGGACAACAAGCTGCACCACGTGAGCTTCATGCTCGACACCTGGGAGCAGGTGCTGCGCGCGGCGGACATCATGTCGATGCACAAGGTGTCGATCGACATCGGGCCCACGCGCCACGGCATCACGCGCGGCACGACGATCTACTTCTTCGATCCGTCGGGCAACCGCATGGAGACTTTCTGCGGCGGCTACCAGTGGTACCCCGACATGCAGCCCATCACCTGGACCTGGGACGAGGTAGGCGCGGGCATCTTCTATCACGACCGCAAGCTCAACGAGCGCTTCCTGTCGGTGGTGACCTGATGAAAGAGCCGGGCATGAAGCGCGCGGCAAGCGTGCCGCTGCGCGCGATCGACGCGGACGCCGCGGCGCGGGCCGTGCGCGCCGCCGTGGCGCACGCCGAAGCACTGGGCATCCGCGTCAACGCGGCCGTGACCGATGCCTCGGGCGTGCTCACCGCGTTCCTGCGCATGCCCGGCGCCTTTCTTCATTCGGTGGAAATCGCGATCGACAAGGCCTACACCGCGGCGGGCTTCGGGTTCCCCACGCGGGAGTGGATGAACGCGATCGGCGGCGACGAGGCACTGCGCATCGGATTGCCGTTGCGCCCGCGCCTCGTCGTCTTCGGCGGCGGCCTGCCGATTCGCGAGGCGGGCGAACTCATCGGCGGGATCGGCGTGTCCGGAGGGTCCGCCGAACAGGACGAGGACTGCGCACGCGCGGGCCTTGTCGCCATTGGACTCGAATGAGCAGACAGTGAACGAGCAGTCATGAAACAGATCCTGAACTTCATCAACGGCGAGTACGCCGCCACGTCGCGGACATTCGACAAGCGCTCGCCGCTGAACGGGCGAATCGTGGCGCAGGTGCACGAGGCGGGGCAGTCGCAGGTCGACGCGGCGGTGAACGCCGCGCGCGCGGCGCTGGCGGGCCCCTGGGGCCGCATGAGCGTGGCCGAGCGGGTCGAGCGGCTGTATGCCGTGGCCGACGGCATCAACCGCCGCTTCGACGAGTTCCTGGCTGCCGAATGCGAGGACACCGGCAAGCCGATGAGCCTGGCGCGGCACATCGACATCCCGCGCGGTGCGGCGAATTTCAAGGTCTTCGCCGATGTGGTGAAGAACGTGCCCACCGAGTTCTTCGAGATGGCCACGCCCGACGGCCGCGGCGCCATCAACTACGGCTACCGCACGCCGGTGGGGGTGGTGGGCGTCGTGTGCCCGTGGAACCTGCCGCTGCTGCTGATGACCTGGAAGGTCGGCCCGGCACTGGCCTGCGGCAACGCGGTGGTGGTCAAGCCCTCGGAGGAGACGCCGCAGACCGCGGCGCTGCTCGGCGAGGTGATGAACGAGGCGGGCATTCCCAAGGGCGTCTACAACGTCGTCCATGGTTTCGGGCCGGATTCGGCCGGCGAATTCCTGACCACGCATCCCAAGGTCGATGCGATCACCTTCACCGGCGAGACTCGCACCGGCGAAGTCATCATGAAGGCGGCCGCCAAGGGCGCGCGCCCGGTGAGCCTGGAGATGGGCGGCAAGAACGCGGCGATCGTGTTCGCCGACTGCGACTTCGATGCCGCCATCGAGGGCACGATGCGCTCGGTCTTCGCCAACTGCGGGCAGGTGTGCCTGGGTACCGAGCGGGTGTACGTCGAGCGGCCGATCTTCGAGAGGTTCGTCGCGGCGATGAAGGCCGGCGCCGAAGGCATGCGCCTCGGGCGACCCGAGGACGCCTCCACCGGCATGGGCCCGCTCATCAGCAAGGAGCATCAGGCCAAGGTGCTGTCGTACTACGAACTCGCGGCGCGGGAAGGAGCCACGGTGGTGACCGGCGGCGGCGCTCCCTGCCATGCCAGGCGATCTCGGCGACGGATGCTGGGTGCAGCCGACCATTTGGACCGGGCTGCCGGAGACGGCGCGCGTGATCACGGAAGAAATCTTCGGCCCGTGCTGCCACATCGCGCCGTTCGACACCGAGGAAGAGGTGCTCGCGAAGGCCAACGACAACGAGTACGGCCTCGCCACCGCCATCTGGACACGCGACCTCGCGCGCGCGCACCGCGTCGCGCAGCGCATGAATGTGGGCCTGTCGTGGGTCAACAGCTGGTTCCTTCGCGACCTGCGCACGCCGTTCGGTGGCGCCAAGCAGTCGGGCATCGGCCGCGAGGGCGGTGTGCACTCGCTGGAGTTCTACACCGAGCTCAAGAATGTCTGCATCAAACTCTGACCGGCCGAACCCGGAGATCGCTCGCTCGGTCGTCGCTGCGGGCATTCGCACCAACGTCCACGACGTGGGCAGTGGCGCGCCCGTCCTGATGATCCACGGCTCGGGTCCCGGCGTGTCTGCCTGGGCCAACTGGCGGCTGGTGATGCCTGAGCTCGCGAAGCGCGCACGCGTGATTGCGCCGGACATGGTTGGCTTTGGCTTCACCGAGCGGCCGGCCGGCGTGCGCTACGACATGGACACCTGGGTCGCCCAGGCGGTCGGCCTGCTCGATGCGCTCGACCTCGAGCGTGCCGACGTGGTGGGAAACTCGTTCGGCGGCGCGCTCGCGCTGGCGATGGCGATCCGGCATCCGCGGCGCGTGCGCCGGCTCGTGCTGATGGGCAGCGTGGGCGTGCCGTTCGCGATCACGCCCGGGCTGGATGCGGTGTGGGGCTACACGCCGTCTCTTGCCCACATGCGCTCGCTGCTCGACCTCTTCGCGCACGACCGCGCGTTGGTCAACGACGAGCTCGCGCAGCTGCGCTACGAGGCGAGCATCCGCCCCGGCTTCCAGGAATCCTTTGCCGCGATGTTTCCCGCGCCGCGCCAGCGCTGGGTCGATGCCATGGCCAGCGCCGAATGCGACATCCGCCAAATCGCGCACCACACGCTGGTGATCCACGGGCGCGAGGACCAGGTGATTCCGCTGGCCAACTCGCTCACGCTGGCGCAGTGGATCCGCCGCATGCAATTGCACGTGTTCGGCCAGTGCGGTCACTGGACGCAGATCGAGCACGCCCCGCGCTTTGCCCGGCTGGTGGGCGACTTCCTGGCCGAGGCCGGCGCGAACGAACCGAATCCGTTGGACAGCACACCATGAACCACGAACTCATCGACTCGCTCGGCGACGAGCTCTACGGCGCACTGACGAAAGGCACGGTCGTGGAGCCGCTCACGTCGCGCCACGCCGACATCACCGTCGAAGACGCCTACCGCATCCAGCAGCGCTTGAACGCGCTGCGCATCGCGGCGGGCGAACGCGTCATCGGCAAGAAGATCGGCGTGACTTCCAAGGCGGTGATGGACATGCTGGGCGTGCACCAGCCCGACTTCGGGCTGCTCACCGACGGCATGGTCTACAACGAAGGCGAGGCGATCCCCGCGTCGACGCTGATCCAGCCCAAGGCCGAAGGCGAGATCGCCTTCGTGCTCAAGCGCCGGTTGCAAGGGCCGGGCGTCACGGCCGCCGATGTGCTGGCCGCCACCGAAGGTGTGATGGCGTGCTTCGAGATCGTCGACTCGCGCATCCGCGACTGGAAGATCCGCATCCAGGACACCGTGGCCGACAACGCCTCGTGCGGGGTGTTCGTGCTCGGCGACCGCGTGGTCGACCCGCGCGACGTGGATCTGCAGACCTGCGGCATGGTGCTCGAGAAGAACGGCGAGGTGGTCGTCACCGGCGCCGGTGCGGCCGCGCTCGGCAGCCCGCTCAATGCCGTGGCGTGGCTGGCCAACACGCTGGGCCGGCTGGACATCGCGCTGGAGCCCGGCGAGGTCGTGCTCTCCGGCTCGCTGGGCGCGATGGTGCCGGTGAAGGCCGGGCGACAGCCTGCGCGTGAGCATCGGCGGCATCGGCGGCTGCTCGGTGCGCTTCGTCTGAACATTCCCATGAACTCCTGGAACGCCATGACCAAGAAAGTGAAGTGCGCCCTGATCGGGCCGGGCAACATCGGCACCGACCTGCTGGCCAAGCTGCAGCGCAGCCCGGTGCTCGAACCCGTGTGGATGGTGGGCATCGACCCCGAGTCCGACGGCCTGAAGAAGGCCCGCGAACTGGGCCTGAAGACCACCGCCGACGGCGTGGACGGCCTGCTGCCGCACGTGGCGGCCGACGGCATCCAGATCGCCTTCGACGCGACGAGCGCCTACGTGCACGAGGCCAACTCGCGCAAGCTCAACGCGCTGGGCGTGATGATGATCGACCTCACGCCCGCGGCCATCGGCCCTTACTGCGTGCCGCCGGTGAACCTGCGCGAGCACGTGGGCCGGCGCGAGATGAACGTGAACATGGTCACCTGCGGCGGGCAGGCCACGATCCCGATGGTGTACGCCGTCTCGCGCGTGCAGGCCGTGCGCTACGCCGAGATCGTGGCCACCGTGTCCTCGCGCAGTGCGGGGCCGGGCACGCGCAAGAACATCGACGAGTTCACACGCACGACGGCCGGTGCCGTGGCCAAGGTGGGCGGCGCGAAGCAGGGCAAGGCCATCATCGTGATCAATCCGGCCGACCCGCCGCTGATCATGCGCGACACCGTGCATTGCCTTGTCGAAGGCGAGCCGAAGGTCGGCGCAGATCGAGGCCTCGGTGCGCGAGATGGTCGCGCGAAGTGCAGAAGTACGTGCCCGGCTACCGGCTGGTCAACGGCCCGGTGTTCGACGGCGAGCGCGTGTCGATCTACCTCGAAGTCGAGGGTCTGGGCGACTACCTGCCGAAGTACGCGGGCAACCTGGACATCATGACCGCCGCGGCCGCGCGCACGGCCGAGATGTTCGCCGAGGAAATCCTCGCCGGCTCGCTCAGGCTCGAGCCGGTGGCCGCGTGAACGTGTGAAGGAAGGCGACATGAACCTCAAAGGCAAGAAGATCCTCGTGCACGACATGACCTTGCGCGACGGCATGCACCCCAAGCGCCACCAGATGACGCTCGAGCAGATGAAGACGATCGCGCGCGGCCTGGACGACGCAGGCGTGCCGCTGATCGAGGTGACGCACGGCGACGGCCTGGGCGGCAGTTCGGTCAACTACGGCTTCCCGGCGCACACCGACGAGGAATACCTCGGCGCGGTGATCCCGCTGATGAAGCGCGCCAAGGTGTCGGCGCTGCTCATCCCCGGCATCGGCACGGTGGACCACCTGCAGATGGCCCACGGCCTGGGCGTGCACACCATTCGCGTGGCCACGCACTGCACCGAGGCCGACGTGGCCGAGCAGCACATCACGATGGCGCGCAAGCTCGACATGGACACCGTGGGCTTCCTGATGATGGCCCACATGAACAGTCCCGAAGGGCTGGTGAAGCAGGCCAGACTGATGGAGGGCTACGGCGCGAATTGCATCTACGTGACCGACTCTGCCGGCTACATGCTGCCCGACGACGTGAAGGCGCGCATCGGCGCGGTGCGCGCGGCGCTCAAGCCAGAGACCGAGCTGGGCTTCCACGGCCACCACAACCTCGCGATGGGCGTGGCCAACTCGCATCGCCGCCATCGAGGCCGGCGCGAACCGCATCGACGCGGCCTCGGCCGGACTGGGTGCCGGAGCCGGCAACACGCCCATGGAGGTGCTGGTGGCCGTGTGCGACCGCATGGGAATCGAGACCGGCGTGGACGTCTGGAAGATCCAGGACGTGGCCGAGGATCTCGTGGTGCCGATCATGGATTTCCCGATCCGCATCGACCGCGATGCGCTCACGCTGGGTTATGCCGGTGTGTACGGCTCGTTCCTGCTGTTCGCCAAGCGCGCCGAGAAGAAGTACGGCGTGAGTGCGCGCGAGATCCTGGTCGAACTCGGCCGGCGCGGCATGGTCGGCGGCCAGGAAGACATGATCGAGGACACCGCACTGACGCTGGCGCGTGCGCGCGGCGCGGCCGCGGCCAAGGCAGCCTGAGGAGACGGCGATGACACTGGACGAACGCACCATCGCCGGCCTGGCCGAGCACCTGGAAGCCTGCCAGCTGCAGGCACACGACACCACCAAGATCACCGACGAGCATCCCGGCATGGACTGGGACGACGCCTATGCGATCCAGGCCGAGATCCTGCGGCGCAAGCTCGCGCGCGGCGAGCGGCTGGTGGGCCTGAAGTGCGGGCTGACGTCGCACGCCAAGATGAAGCAGATGGGCGTGGACACGCCGGTGTTCGGCTTCCTCGTCGACAGCTTCAGCGTGCCCGAGGGCGGCGAGGTGAAGACGAGCGAACTGATCCATCCCAAGGTCGAGCCCGAGGTGTGCTTCGTGCTCAAGCGCGCGCTCAAGGGGCCGGGCTGCCACATCGGCAGCGTGCTGGCGGCCACCGATTTCGTCATGCCCGGGATCGAGGTGATCGACAGCCGCTACCGCGACTTCAAGTTCGATCTGAAGAGCGTGATTGCCGACAACACGTCCGCGGCGCGCTTCGTGATCGGCGGGCGCGCGGTGCCGGCCGACCGGCTCGACCTGCGCACGCTCGGGGTCGTGCTCGAGAAGAACGGGCAGGTCGTGTCGTTGGGCGCGGGCGCGGCAGTACTCGGCCATCCGGCGGCAGCGGTGGCGATGCTGGCCAACCACCTGGGTCGTCGCGGCGAGGAGATTCCCGCGGGCACGCTCATCCTCTCGGGCGGCGTCACCGAGGCGGTGGCGGTGGAACCTGGCGACCACGTGAGCCTGCGCGTGCAGGACCTGGGCAGCGTCTCGCTGCGCTTTGGCTGAAGGAAACCGAGCCATGCCGTTTGCACAGATCTACATGATCGAAGGACGCACCGCCGAGCAGAAGAAGGCGGTGATCGAGAAAGTGACGCAGGCGCTCGTCGAGGCCGTGGGCGCGCCGAGGGAGAACGTGCGCGTATGGATCCACGACGTGCCCAAGGAGAACTGGGGCATCGCCGGCGTCAGCGCGAAGGACCTGGGCCGATAGCCGCCCCTGCTGCATCCACGAACGAACACCACGAGGAGACACCCATGAACAAGATCGACCACATCGAGCACAGCAACCACGACGAGGCCGCATCGGCAGGCCGTCGGCGCGCGCTCAGAACCATAGGCGGCACCGCGGCCGCTGCCGCCGGCATGCTGCACGCCCCGTGGGTCCACGCGGCTTCGACGTTCAAGATCGGCTATGTCGCGCCGCAGACCGGGCCGCTGGCCGTCTTTGCCGAGCCCGATCCATTCACGCTGGGCGAAATGCGCCGCCTTCTCAAGGACGGCCTGAAGACCGGCGGCAAGACCTATGCCGTGGAGATCGTCTACAAGGACTCGCAGTCGAGCAGCAGCCGCGCGGCCGAAGTGGCGTCCGACCTGATCCTCAAGGACAAGGTCGACCTCGTGATCGCCGGCTGCACGCCGGAGACCACCAATCCCGTGGCCGACCAGTGCGAGCTCAACGCCATGCCTTGCGTCACCAACGACACGCCCTGGCAGCCGCACTTCTTCGGTCGCGGCGGCGACCCGACGAAGGGCTTCGAGTGGACGAACCACTTCTTCTGGGGGCTCGAGGACATCATCGCGGTGTTCACCGGCATCTGGGACAAGATGCCGAACAACCGCGTCGTCGGCGCGCCTTTGGCCCAACGATCCTGACGGCAATGCCTGGGGCGATCCGAAGATCGGATTCCCGTCGGTGGCGGCGGGCAAGAAGCTGAAGATCGTCGACAAGGGGCGTTACCAGAGCCCCTCGGACGATTTCACGGCGTACATCACCGAATTCAAGAAGCAGGGCGTCGAGATCGTCACCGGCGTGATGCCGCCACCCGATTTCGGCAACTTCTGGGCGCAGGCAGGGCGCCAAGGCTTCAAGCCGAAGATCGTCACGGTCGGCAAGGCCACCGAATTCCCCGCGGCGATCGCTGCCTTCGGGCCTCGCAGCGAAGGCCTGTCGGTGGAGGTGTGGTGGTCGCCGCAGCACCCGTTCAAGTCGTCGCTGACGGGGCAGACATCCGCTGAACTCGCGGCCGCCTATACCAAGGCGACCGGGCGCGGCTGGTCGATGCCGCTTGCGTTCAAGCACTCGCTGTTCGAAGTGGCGCTGGCAGGCCTTCGCAAGTCCGAAGGGAAGGGCGCCAAGGCGATTCGTGATGCGCTGCGCGCCACCGACATCGACACCATCGTCGGCCATGTCAACTTCCGCACCGGCCCCGTGCCCAGCGTGTCCAAGACCCCTCTGGTGGGCGGCCAGTGGCAGCGCCGGGGCAAGGACCTCGAACTGGTGATCGTCGAGAACGGGCAGGCGAAGATGGTGCCGGTGGGGGCGGCGCTCAAGGCCATCGCGTAGGCTTCGTGTGAGCGGACCACCACCGGACGGCACGGGCGCGCCCGTGCTGCAGCTCGACGGCGTCAGCAAGCGATTCGGCTCGCTGCAGGTCACCGATCGCCTCACGCTGTCGGTGAGACGCGGCGAGGCGCTGGGCATCATCGGGCCGAACGGCGCGGGCAAGACCACATTGCTGAACCTCGTCGGCGGCGACGTGCGTCCCGATGCGGGCCGCATCCTGTTCGACGGTCGCGACATCACCTCGCTCTCGCCCGCCGCGCGCTGCCATGCAGGTATCGCGCGGTCGTACCAGATCCCGCATCCGTTCGTCGGGTTGACCGTGTTCGAGAACGTGCTGGTGGGTGCGAGCTTCGGTGCGCGTCATCGAGAACCGGCCGCGTGGCCCGTGGCACTGCAGGCGCTGGAGCGCACGGGCCTTGCCGACAAGGCGAACCGTCTGGCCGGCAGCCTGGCGCTGCTGGACCGAAAGCGCCTGGAGCTGGCTCGTGCGTTGGCCACGGAACCGTCCGTGCTGCTGCTCGACGAGATCGCCGGCGGACTGACCGAGCACGAAGTGCACGCGCTGATCGGGACCATCACGACGATCCGCGACGAGGGCGTGACCATCGTGTGGATCGAGCACATCGTGCATGCACTGGTCGCCGTGGTCGATCGCCTCGTGGCGCTGGACTTCGGCCGCTTGCTCATGCAGGGCGACCCGGCAACGGTGATGGCCGACCCGGCGGTGCAAGAGATCTACATGGGCATCGACGTCGAATGATGGCCACGCAGTCGATGACAACCGCGACGAGGCTGCTGGAGGTCCGGGCGTTGGCTGCAGGATACGGCGACTTCCAGGCGCTGTACGGCATCGACTTCCACATCGATGCCGGCGAGGCGGTGGCGATCATCGGTGCCAACGGTGCGGGAAAGTCCACCTTCCTGCGCGCGCTGGCCGGGCAGCTTCGCGCGCGATCGGGCCGCATCCGGTTCGATGGGCGCGACATCGAGGCCTGGCCCGGACACCGCGTTGCGGCCGCAGGCGTGGCGCTGGTGCCCGAGGGACGGCGCCTGTTTCCGAGCCTGAGCGTCGAAGAGAACCTGCTGATGGGCGCCTATGCCCGCAGACCTGGGCCATGGAGCCTCGACCGTGTCTTCGGACTGTTCCCGGTCCTGCGCGAATTCAGGCATCGCCACGCGACGGAACTCTCCGGCGGCCAACAGCAGATGGTCGCGCTCGGGCGCGGGCTGATGTCCAACCCCCGCCTCCTGCTGTGCGACGAAATCTCGCTCGGCCTCGCGCCGGTCATCGTGCGCGAGATCTACCGTTCGTTGCCGAGCATCCGTGCCGAAGGCGTGTCAGTGCTGCTGGTCGAGCAGGACATCGGGCAGGCGCTGAAGGCTGCCGATCGGGTGGCCTGCTTCCAGGAAGGGCGCGTCTCCCTCGAAGGCGCGCCGGGCACTCTGAGTCGCGAGCAGATCTCGCGGGCCTATTTCGGAGTCTGACGCGTGACCGAGTGGATCAACACCTTGCTGCAGGGCCTTTTGCTCGGCGGACTGTACGCGTTGTTCGCGTCCGGGCTGTCGCTGTCGTTCGGCGTGATGCGCATGATCAACATCGCGCACGGCGACATGATCGTCTTCGCCGGCTATGCAGCGATCGTGGGCACGCAGTGGCTGCATTGGCCGCTCGCGCTGTCGGCGGTCGTGGTCGTGCCGGCACTCGGCGTGCTGGGCTACGCAGCCCAGCGCTTCGTCTTCAATCGCACGCTGGGCGACGACGTGCTGCGCCCGCTGCTGTTGACCTTCGGCTTGTCCATCGTGATCCAGAACAGCCTGCTCGCAGTGTTCTCGGCGGATGTGCGCGGCATCGACCTGGGCGCGCTCGCCACCGCCCACTGGACCCTTGGCGGCACCGTGGCCGTGGGCGTGCTGCCGTTGCTGCAAATGGGCACGGCCGTTGCGTTGCTCGCGACACTGCAGTGGCTGTTTCGCCATTCGCGCATGGGGCGCGCGTTTCGCGCCACCTCGGACGACGCGGGCACGGCGCAGTTGATGGGCGTCGATCGGCAGCATGTGTATGCGCTGGCGATGGCAGTGGCCAGTGCCGTGGTCGCGGTGGCCGGCGTGTTCCTCGCGATGCGCACGACGATCGGGCCGAGCGACGGGCCGGCGCGGTTGCTCAATGCCTTCGAGGCCGTGATCATCGGCGGCCTGGGGTCGCTGTGGGGGACGCTCCTGGGCGGCGTGCTGCTGGGCGTCGCGCAATCCATCGGCGCCAAGCTCGATCCGGGCTGGGGCGTGCTGTCAGGGCACCTGGCCTTTCTTCTGGTGCTGATGGTGCGTCCCCAGGGCTTGCTGCCGAAGACGAGGGACTGATGAAGCGCGATATTCCCGTCATGCCCGGGGCGCGGGTCGTTCGCGGCGGCCGGCTCGGTGCGGCGCCGGCGGTCGTGTCGCTGCTCGTCGTGATCGTGGTCGCCACGATGCCGGGATGGGCAGACCGTGCCCAGTTGCGCACGGTCACGGAGTTCTTCTACCTGCTCGCGCTGGCGCAGATGTGGAACCTGCTGGCGGGCTACGGCGGGCTGTTGTCGGTCGGTCAACAGGCCTTCGTGGGGCTCGGGGCCTATAGCCTGGTGGTGTTCGGGCTGCACGGCGGCATGAGCGCCTTCGTCGTCGTGCCGTTGGCGGGCATCGTCGGCGCGCTTGGTGCGGCACTGCTCGCGCCGCTGGCCTTTCGCCTTCGCGGCGCGCACTTCGCGGTCGGCACATGGGTCATGGCGGAAGTGCTGCGAATCGTGGTGGCGAACCTGCCGTTCGTGAGCGGCGGCTCGGGCGTCTCGGTGGCGCCCACGGTCCGGGGCATGGACATCGGCACGCGCGATGCGCTCTCGCTGTGGCTGGCGCTCGCGCTCGGTGCCGGATCGATGGCGGCCGTCTATGCGCTGTTGCGTTCGCGCTGGGGCATCGCGTTGGTAGCGGTGCGCGACAGCGAACGTGCGTCGAACAGCCTGGGCGTCGACGCTCGGCTGCTGAAGTGGCTCGTCTATGTGGCCGCGGCGGCCGGCTGCGCCATGACCGGTGCGTTGATCTTCGCCACGAAGCTTCGGGTGTCGCCCGATGCGGCGTTCTCGATCGAATGGACGACGACGATGTTCTTCATCGTCGTCATCGGCGGCATCGGGACGCTCGAAGGCCCGGTGATCGGCGCCTTGCTGTATATCGCGCTGCGCGAGTGGCTGGCGGACTTCGGCGCCATCTACCTCATCGTGCTGGGCGGTCTCACGATGGCGACCGTGCTTGCCGGCGGCCGCGGCTTGTGGGGGTGGGTCGATCGCAAAGGACAGTTCAAGCTGTTCCAGGTCCAGCGGCAGGTACGCCGTTGCGATCCAGGGGATTGAGCCGCGCGAGCTCTCCACATCGCGTCGGCCGGCCCTAATGCGTGGGCTCGGCAGTCGCCTCGTCCTGCGTCATCAGCTCGATCGGCACCGGGTTGGCATGCCATATCTTCTCGCAGTATTCGCGAATGCTTCGGTCGGATGAGAACTTGCCCGTGCGCGCGACGTTCAGGATCGACATGCGGGTCCAGCGCTCGGCGTCGCGATATGCCGCGGCGACCTCGTCCTGGCACTCGACATACGACTGGAAATCCGCGAGCAGGCGGTAAGGGTCGCCGTGCAGCAGCGAGTTCACCAGCGGGCGGAAGAGGTTGCGGTCACCCCGCGAGAAATGCCCGTCGGCAATGAGGTCGATCACGGCGCGCAGCTGGTCGTTCTCGCGGTAGAGCACGTGCGGGTCATAGCCATTGATGAAGGTCTCGCGCACCTGTTCGGCGGTCAGGCCGAAGAGAAAGAAATTTTCAGCACCGACTTCGTCGCGGATTTCCACGTTCGCACCGTCGAGCGTGCCGATGGTGAGCGCGCCGTTCAGTGAGAACTTCATGTTGCCCGTGCCCGACGCCTCCTTCCCGGCCGTGGAGATCTGCTCGGACAGGTCCGCCGCCGGATAGACCCGCTGTCCGTTCGTGACGTTGTAATTCGGCAGAAACACCACCTTCAGCCGGTCGCGCACCGTGGGATCCTTGTTCACGACTTCCCCGACCGAGTTGATCAGCTTGATCATGAGCTTGGCGAAGCGATAGCCCGGAGCTGCCTTGCCCGCGAAGATGAAGGTGCGCGGATGCACGTCGGCGTTGGGGTCGAAGCGGATGCGGTGATAGAGGTGCACGATGTGCAGCACATTGAGGTGTTGGCGCTTGTATTCGTGGATGCGCTTGACCTGCACGTCGAAGAGCGAATCCGGATCGATCGCAATGCCCGTGGTGCGTCTCACGTGGCCGGCGAATTCCTCCTTCACGCAGCGCTTGATGTAGCGCCATTCGCGCCGGAAGCCCGGGTCCTCCACGCAAGGCTCGAGTCGACGCAGTTGCTCGAGGTCGCGGATCCAGCCGTCGCCGATGGTCCGGCACAGGAAACGCGTGAGGCGTGGATTCGACAAGGCGATCCAGCGCCTCGGGGTGACGCCATTGGTGATGTTCTTGAACTTGTCGGGCCAGAGCGAATGAAAGTCCTTCAGCACGTCCTGCTGGAGCAAGTCGCTGTGCAGTTCGGCCACGCCGTTGATGGCGTGGCTGCCCACGCTGGCCAGATTCGCCATGCGCACGTAGCGCTCGCCGCTCTCGTCGATCATGGACAGGCGCGACAGCCGCTCTGCGTCGCCGGGGAAACGCATGCGCACTTCGTCGAGGAAACGGGAATTGATCTCGAACACGATCTCCATGTGTCTTGGCAGCACGCGCGAGAAGAGCGCAATGGGCCAGCGCTCCAGAGCCTCGGGCATCAGGGTGTGATTGGTGTAGCTGAAGGTCTGCCTGGTGACCGTCCATGCGCGGTCCCAGTCCATGCCATGCTCGTCGACAAGCAGCCGCATAAGTTCCGCCACCGCGATGGCCGGGTGCGTGTCGTTGAGTTGCACGGCGAACTTCTTGTGAAAGTCCTCCACGGGGATCTTCTGCCCGCGCATGATGCGCAGCATGTCCTGCAACGAGCACGAGACGAAGAAGAACTGCTGTTCCAGCCGGAGCTCCTTGCCCTGGATCTGCTCGTCGTTGGGATAGAGCACCTTGCTGATGTTCTCGGACACGACCTTTTGCTGCACCGCACCGTAGTAGTCGCCGCGATTGAAGATGTCCAGGTCGAACGACTCCGGCGCCTCCGCGCGCCACAGCCGCAGTGTGTTGGCCGTGTGATTGCGATAGCCGAGGATCGGCGTGTCGTAGGGAATCCCCATGACGATGCGCTTGGCAACCCACCGCACGTGGGCGCGGCCCTGGCGGTCGGTGTGATGCTCGGTGTGGCCGCCGATCTTGACCTCCACCGACCATTCGGGACGCACGAGCTCCCACGGATTCCCACGACGCAGCCACTTGTCGGTGTGCTCGACCTGCCAGCCGTCGACCAGGCGCTGGGAGAAGATGCCGAACTCGTAGCGAATGCCATAGCCGATGGACGGGATCTCCAGCGTGGCCATCGAATCGAGAAAGCAGGCGGCCAGCCGACCCAGGCCTCCGTTGCCCAGGCCGGGCTCTTCCTCCTGCGCCAGGAGGCCCTCGAAGCTCAGGCCCAGTTCGCGGATCGCCTGGCGTACGGGCTGTTCGATGCCCAGGTTGATCAGGTTATTGCCCAGGTGCGGGCCGAGCAGGAACTCTGCTGAAAGGTAGGCGACGGTGCGCGATCCCTTTTGCGTGTAGGCCGCGGCGGTGCTGATCCAACGGCGCAGCAGGCGGTCGCGTACCGTGTAGGCGAGGGCCAGGTAATAGTCGTGGCGAGTGGCCAATGCGGGGAACTTGCCCTGCACGTAGTAGAGGTTGTCGAGAAAGGCTCGCCTGAGGGTTTCCTTGCCGAGGCCGGTGCGATCGTCTTCGGCGAGCGGTTGTCCGGAGCTGGCTTGCATCTTGTCGTTCATGGCGGAATGTGCGGATGGGGCCCTGAACATGGAGAGTGGATCGTTGAGCAATAAAGGTACCGGCGGCCCCGGACTCGGCGGGTGGCCGGCGAGCTTGCATGTTGCCCGATGATGTTCCGGAGCGGGACAAAGAGATTCAGTGCAGTGCGAGATGCAGCGCAGTGCGTGAAGCACCAGTTTAGGGAGCTTCGGGGCCCGTGCGAACCCCGTGGATGCAGAACGGGCGACAAGCTTCAAGGGTGGCTTGCGGCCGGCATTCCGGAACGGCGTCCGCATACGGCATGCGGAAAGTGAACGGCAGGCGGCCTTCAGCGTTCGGCTCGCGGCTCGTCGCGCATGTGCGCGCTTCGCAACACGGGCTCCAGCGCCTCGCCATCGAGCGTTCGGGCGGCGCCGAATCCCGCCACCTGTCGCGCCTGGGTCACCTCGATGGAGACGAAGCTGAAATCGCCCAGCTGCGTCATCGGCTGCGCATCGGGAAAGCGATCGAGGTAGGCCGTTCGGCAAGCGGTTGTGCGCGCATCGCCCGATGTCAACGCGTGGGCGATGCCCGTGAATGTCACGCGCGGCAAGGCGTGGACAGGTTCCCCCACGACTTCGGCCTGCATCACCAGCACGGAGACATCGGGCCGGGCCGTCAGGTTGCGCGTGTGGGCGGCCAGGCTGCTGACGTGAATCACCAGGCGGCCGCTGGCCGGCTCGATCGCGAACGGAACCATGGACACGAGTGGCGAGTCGTCCTCGCCTCGCGTGCCGAGCGCCGCGACCCTGCGTGCTTGCAGGAGCAGGCGCAGTTCGCGGTTCAGTTTCGGTTCGTGGGCCATTTGCCCGGGCCAAGCGCGGTTCGCGGGTCCGTGTCGCGGCTGGATGCCGTCAGCCGTCGGTCCGGGCAGTCTGTACCTTGTCCCTCGTCCCGGTCAAGCCGGATGCGGCGGCGCCGGACATCGCGCCCGGGCCGATCGGCGATTTCGGGTCGCACCGCGCGACACCAGTCGGCCGCCCTCGCGAGCGCGTACCGTCATGCGTCGGCACTTGCAGTCGACAGCACCCCTCGGCGAAGCTGGTCGCGTTCCATCGATTCGAAAAGGGCCTTGAAATTGCCCTCTCCGAAGCCGTCGTCGCCGCGGCGCTGGATGAATTCGAAGAACACAGGTCCGAGCAGCGGCTGCGAGAAGATCTGCAGCAACAGGCGAGGCGTGGTGCCGGCGGTCGTGCCATCGAGCAGGATGCCTCGCGACTGGAGCGCATGCACCGGCAGGCCGTGGCCCGGCAGCCGCCGCTCGAGCTGCTCGTAGTAGATGTCGTTGGGCGCGGTCATCAAGGGCACCCCGGCCATCTGCAACGCGTCGACGGTGGCGCACAGGTCATCCGTGCGCAACGCGATGTGCTGGATGCCTTCACCGCCGAAGCGCAGCAGGAATTCCTCGATCTGTCCCGAGCCACGCTCGGATTCCTCGTTCAGCGGAATGCGGATCATGCCGTCCGGCGCGCTCATTGCCTTCGAGGCCAGTCCGGTGTATTCGCCGCGGATGTCGAAGTAGCGCATCTCGCGAAAGCCGAACAGCCGCTCGTAGAACGATGCCCAGTGCGCCATGCGTCCGCGATAGACGTTGTGGGTCAGGTGGTCGATCTGCATCAGGCCATGCCCGGCGGGACTCCTGTCGACGCCGTCGATCCAGTCGAAATCGATGTCGTAGATCGATCGGCCCGGCTCGAACCGGTCGATCAGGTACAACGGCGCGCCGCCGATGCCCTTGATCGCCGGCAGCTTCAGTTCCATCGGCCCCGTGGGAATGTCGATCGGCTGCGCACCCAGCAGCAGTGCCCGCGCATAGGCCCGGTGCGAATCGTTCACGCGAAAGGCCATGCCGCAGGCCGACGGCCCGTGCTCGGCAGCGAAGTACGCCGCATGGCTCGTCCGTTCGCGGTCGACGATGAAGTTGATGTCGCCCTGGCGGTACAGCAACACGTCTTTCGAGCGATGCCGTGCGACCAGCGTGAACCCGAGCGTCTCGAAAAGCGGCTCCAGCGTGTTCGCGACGGGCGACGCAAACTCGACGAATTCGAAGCCTGCCAGGCCCATGGGATTGATGGCTGCGTCGCTCATGACAGGGCCTCCACGGCAGGCGCGAGCTGGTCCAGGGCGATCGACAGCGCGGTGCTTGCAATGCCCGTGCGCCTGCTGGAGCGTGCATGGCAACGCTCGAGTGCCGCGCCGATGGTGGCCGACACGTCGCTGAAGATCGATTCGTCGGATACGTCCGCGCTGCCCTGCATGAGGAAGGCGAACGCTCGCGCCATGCCGCAGTTCGCGATGAAGTCGGGCAGCACGGCCGCGATCGTGTCGGCGTGCTCGTAGGTCGGGCCGTAGAAGATCTCCGGATCGGCGAAAGGCACGTTCGCTCCGCTGGACACTACTTCGAGCCCGGCGCCGGCGAGCGCATCGACCTGTTCGCGCGTGACAAGCCGTGACGCGGCGCAGGGCAGGAAGACTTCCGCGCCGATGCTCCACATGCGCCGATTCACTTCGTCGAAGGAGAGCATGCCGTCGGCGGCCAGCGCATTGCCTCGCTTGCCGAGGAACATCTCGCGCACCTGTTCCAGCCCCAGCCCCTCCGGCGCGATCACACCGCCCGCGCGGTCGATGATGCCCACCACCCGCGCGCCGCCAAGTGCGAGGTAGTAGGCCGCCGCCGAACCCACGTTGCCCCAGCCCTGCACGATCACGCGCTTGCCGGCGAGATCGCCGCCGTAAAGGCGGTAGTAGTGGCGCACGGCCTCGGCCACGCCCCAGCCGGTGATGAGGTCGGCGACGACGTACCTGCGCGTTGCGCTCGGCGTGTACAGCGGGTCCTCGACGATCTTCTTCACCCCATGACGCAACTGGCCGACCTTCTGGATGCGCATGCTGTCGGTGGGCTGGTAGTGGCCGTTGACCACACCTTCCTGCGGATGCCAAAGGCCATGGCCCTCCGTGATCGGAATCACCTCGTGCACCTCGTCGACATTGAGGTCGCCCCCCGTCCCGTAGTAGGTCTTGAGCAACGGCGTCACCGCCTTGTACCAGCGGCGCAGCACGCCGTCCTTGCGCGGATCGGCGGGGTCGAAGTCGATGCCCGACTTGGCGCCTCCGATCGGTGGGCCCGAGACGGAGAACTTCACCTCCATGGTCTTGGCCAGCGACTCGACTTCGCGGCGGTCCAGACCGCGGCGCATGCGCGTGCCGCCGCCGGCGGCGCCGCCGCGCAGCGAGTTGATGACGACCCAGCCACGTGCAGGCGTCTCGGCATCGTGCCATTCGAAAACGATCTCCGGGGCCTTGGCCTCGAAGCGGTTCAGTTGTTGTTTCATCGGAATCCTTGAAGTGAGCTGCGTCATGCGAGCAGCAGCTTGTCGTCGTCGAGTGCTTCGCCGCGGGTCTTCTCGAACATGTGCAGCAGGTCGGGCACGTCCAGTCCGGCACGCTCGCGACCGCTGACATCGAGAATCACGCGGCCCTCGTGCAGCATCACGGTGCGGTGTCCGTGGTCGAGCGCCTGTCGCATCGAGTGCGTGACCATCAACGCGGTGAGCCTGGCGCCTTCGATGATTCGGGCAGTGAGCTCGAGCACGAAGGCAGCGGTCCTGGGATCGAGCGCGGCCGTGTGCTCATCGAGCAGCAGGATGCGCGATGGCCGCAGCGAAGCCATAAGGAGGCTCACGGCCTGTCGTTGTCCGCCCGAGAGCAGGCCCATGCGGTCCGAAAGGCGGTTCTCCAATCCGAGGCCGAGGATGCGCAGCTTGTCGCGGAACATCTCGCGCAATGCACGTCCGAGCGAGAACCGCAGGCCGCGCGGTTGGCCGCGGTTCCACGCGAGCGCCATGTTCTCCTCGATGGTCAGGGCCTCGCAGGTGCCGGCCATCGGGTCCTGGAACACGCGCGCGACCATGCCCGCACGCTGGAACGCAGCCAGGCGCGTCGCATCGGTCCCGTCGATCTCGATGCTGCCGCGGTCGACCGGCAAATCGCCGCTGATCGCGTTGAGGAACGTCGACTTGCCCGCGCCGTTCGAACCGATCACCGTGACGAACTGGCCCGTGGGAATGTCCAGGTCCAGCCCGCGAAGCACGCGGTTCTCGATGGGGCTGCCGGCGTTGAATGTGATTTCGAGGTGTCTGGCGCGCAACATCACCTGGCCTCCTTCGCGGCATGGATCGTGGCGACGCGCCGCCTCATGAACCCGGGCAGCAGGTTTCGCAGCCTGCGCTTGCACGTGGGCACCAGCAGGGCCAGCGCGACAAGGACTGCAGTAACGAGATTCAGGTCCTGCGCCTTCAGACCCATGAAGTCGGCGTTGAGTGCCGCGGCGATGAAGAAGCGGTACAGCACGGCGCCGAGGATCACGGCCAGTCTCGTGACACTCAGGCTTCGCGCGGGCAGCAGCGTCTCGCCGATGATGACTGCGGCCAACCCGATCACGATCGTGCCCACGCCCATGGAAATGTCGGCCACGCCCTGTGACTGGGCGAACAGCGCGCCCGCAAGGGCCACCAGGGCATTCGACAACGCGAGCCCGGCGATGGTCATGCGGTCAGTCGAGATGCCCTGGGCGCGCGCCATGCGCGGATTGCACCCGGTGGCGCGCATGGCAAGGCCCGCCTGCGACGCGAAGAACAGGTCGATGGCCACCTTGGCCAGAGCGACCACGACCAGCAGTGCCAGCGGCTTGAGCCACTCGTCGGGAATCGACCCGAAGGACACCATGGCGAACACGGTGGGCTCGTCGATGAGCGCGATGTTGGGCTTGCCCATCACGCGCAGGTTCACCGAGTACAGCGCGATCATGACCAGGATGCTGGCCAGGAGCTGCATGATGCGCAGCCGCACGTTCAGCCATGCGGTCAGCGCGCCGGCCAGTGCGCCGGCCAGCACCGCGAGCGCCGTGGCGGCAAACGGATTCCATCCGGCGACGATCAGCGTCGCGGCCACCGCGGCGCCGAGCGGGAAGCTACCGTCGACCGTCAGGTCCGGGAAGTTGATGATGCGAAATGACAGGTAGACGCCGAGCGCGACCAGTCCAAAGATCAGACCGATCTCGATCGCGCCCAGCGAAGCAATGAGCGACATGAAATGCCTCAGGGATTGGGTGGCAGGGACCCTCGCAGGAGCGAGGGCGAAAGATGCAGGCAGCGCGTCAGCGGACGACGACCTTGGCCGTCTTCACGAGTTCGTCCGACAGCGTGATGCCCTGTTGGCGGGCGGCCTCGGGGTTCACATACAGCTCGAAGGTGCTGCTGGTCTGCGAGGGAATCGCGCCGGGGGCCTCACCCTTGAGCACGCGCACGACCAGCTTGCCGGTCTGGCGTCCGAGGTCGTAGTAGTTGAGGCCCAGCGCGGCGACTGCACCGCGCTTGACCGCCTCGGTGTCGGCAGCCACGACCGGCAGCTTGGCCTGCTTGGCGACCTTGACGATGCCTTCGAAGGCCGACATCACGTTGTTGTCGGTCGGCGCGTAGATGACATCGGCCTTGCCGACGAGGCTCTGCGCGGCGCCGGGCACGTCGACCGTGCGCGCCGCTGCGGCTTCCACGACCGTGAAGCCCGCCGGGCCGGCCGCTTTCTTCAGTGCGTCGACGAGCGCCACTGAATTCGCTTCGCCAGGACTGTAGATCACGCCCACGCGTTTGGCGCCGGGCACCACTTTGTGAATCAGTTCGAGGTGCCGTGTCAGCGGGGAGCGGTCGGACACGCCGGTCACATTGGTGCCTGACGCGTCCCAGGTCCTCACCAGCCGGGCCGCCACCGGATCGGTCACGGCGCTGTAGACCACGGGGATGTGCCTGGTCGCCGCGACGACGGCCTGCGCCGAGGGGGTGGCAATCGCGACAATCACGTCCGGGCGGTCGCCGACGAACTTGCGCGCGATCTGCGCGGCGGTGCCGCTGTTGCCCTGGGCGCTCTCGTACGCGAAGCTCAGGTTCTTGCCGGCCTCGAAGCCGGCAGCCTTGAGTTCGTCGCGCACGCCGTCACGGGCGGCATCGAGGGCGGGATGCTCGACGATGGCAGTCACCTCGACCGTCTTGACGCTCGTGGCGAACGCGGCAGGTGCGCAGGCGGCGAGCGCGAAAGCCACGACGGCAAGCCGCGGCAGGAGGAAATTTGATTGCATGGGGCGGATCCTTGTGAGAGGTGCGTTCCGGTGGGGCTCGGCGAAGGCGCGTGATCTACGCTGCCTTCGATCTGGTCGGCTCGACCAGTCCGGGGCGCCGCAAAAATATAGGTGCCCTGCGATGCAATTGCCTTTCTTATGAAACCCGGGGGAACCCCAATTCGAGAGATACGATTGCGCAGATAGCGGTAATCAGGAGACGAAGTTGTACGACCTTGATCTGGATCGAATCGACAGGCGCATCCTCAACTATCTGCAGGACCATGGCCGCGCCACGAACCTGGAAGTCGCGGCTGCGGTGGGGCTGTCGGCTGCGCAATGCCTGCGCCGCCACCGCCGGCTGGAGGAACAGGGCTTCATTGCCGGCTATGAAACGCGCCTCGAGCCCGATCGGCTGGGGCTGAGCGTCGTCGCCTTCATCCACGTGGCGATGGAGAAAGGCCACCTGCGCGAACTGCCCAAGTTCAACGAGCTGATCGTCGGCATGCCCGAAGTGCAGGAGTGCTATTCGGTCACGGGCGACTTCGACTACGTGATCAAGGTGGTCGCACGTGACCTCAAGGCCTTGTCGCGGTTCCTGATGGAGCAACTCATGCGCCTGCCTGGCGTGACCAGCGTGCGCTCCAGCGTGTGCCTCGACCAGGTCAAGTGCACGACCGCGTTGCCGCTTCCGGATTGACGCCGGTGCAAACTCGCCGACTGCCACACTGCCGCCATCGCGCCTGTCGCACCGTACTGACCGGAGATTCTCATGACCAGCCTGCCGACCTTCGATGACGTGATGGCCGCGGCGCGACGCCTTGAAGGCCACGCCCATCGCACTGCGGTGATGACGTCGCGCACGGTGGATGCCGAATTCGATGCCAGCGTCTTCTTCAAGTGCGAGAACTTCCAGCGCATGGGGGCGTTCAAGTTTCGAGGCGCATTCAATGCCCTTGCGTGCTTCGACGAGTCGCAGCGCAAGGCGGGTGTCGTGGCCTTCTCGTCAGGCAATCATGCGCAGGCGGTTGCGCTGTCGGCGCGGCTGCTTGGCATGCCGGCCACGATCGTGATGCCGCACGATGCCCCGGCATCGAAGGTGGAGGCGACTCGCGCCTATGGCGGGCACGTCGTCGTCTACGACCGCTACAAGGAAGACCGCGAGGCCATCGGCCGGTGCCTTGCCGAAGAAAAAGGCATGACGCTCATTCCGCCCTATGACCATCCGCACGTCATTGCAGGTCAAGGCACGGTCGCGAAGGAACTGCTCGAAGAGGTCGGGCCACTCGATGCGCTGTTCGTATGCCTTGGCGGCGGCGGACTGCTCAGCGGCTCGCTGCTGGCCGCGCGCGCTCTGTCCCCGCAGGCGAGGGTGTACGGCGTCGAGCCGGAAGCGGGCAACGACGGGCAGCAGTCGTTGCGCAGCGGCTCGATCGTGCACATCGACACCCCGCAGACCATCGCCGACGGTGCGCAGACCCAGCACCTGGGCCAGTACACGTTCGAGATCATCCGTCGCGACGTCGACGACATCCTCACCGTGAGCGACGCGGAACTGGTCGACGCCATGCGATTCTTCGCGTCCCGCATGAAGATCGTCGTCGAGCCGACTGGCTGCCTGGGCTTTGCCGCGGCCCGGCGGCAGCGCGAGCGGCTCGAGGGTCAACGGGTGGGCGTGATACTGAGCGGCGGCAATGTGGACATGGCGCGCTTTTGCTCGTTGGTGGCGGCGTAGCAGATTCGGTGGTTTCTTCGGGTAAGGCGACGTCAGTTCGCACAGACCCCTCGAATCAGCGCCCTTGAACCGGTGATGGACCGGCACGCTCGTCGCCGCTGTAATTTCCGCTGTGTTGGTACGCGGGGCGGCGGGTCCGCTCGTCGATGATGAATCTGGGAAATCTTGCCGAGGCGCGCCGGGCCGCGCGCCGTGAATGGGGCTGGAGCGGCTTCGGCGGCGGCTTGCTGCTGTATGTCGTCGTGTCCGCAGTCTACGGGGCGCTGCCCGACGCCGCCGCCGCCCGCGCAGCCTGGCTGGCGCTTGGCCTCGTGCCTGCCGCGATCGGTTTCGTCATCGGGACGATGCTGGCAAGGTTCACCGACTGACCTGATGCGGCACGCCTGCCGTGGCTTCAGGGCAGGTCGCCGGGCGCTCGCCGTGTAAGAAGCCGTGTCGATCCTTCGACTTCCACTGTCGCTGCGCTTTGCAGTCGACTGCCGGGATACCCAGGCGTGTTCCGGTGCCATCAACCGGAGGATCGAATGAAGCTGAATCTCAAGCGCCGCCAGGCCGTGCGCCTGATGACCGCGTCCGTCGTCATGGCGGGGCTCGCCGGGACTGCACTGGCGCATGGCAACGATGACGACGTGGGCCGCTCCGGCTATCGAAGCGGCAAGCTCTTCACCAGCACGAACTCTGCGGCCGGCAACGAAGTGCTGGTGTTCGACAGATCGGGCAGGGGCCCGGCGACGATGCTGGACCACGTGCCCACCGCCGGCACCGGCACCGGTGCCGGGCTCGGCTCGCAGGGCGCGGTCACCCTGAGCCGGAACGGGCGATACCTGTTCGTCGTGAATGCCGGGTCCAACACCTTGTCCACCTTTGCGGTCGAGGCGCACGGCCTGGCTCTCAGGTCGGTGGTCGACACCGGCGGTTTGGGGCCCACCAGCGTCACGGAGAACGACGGCATGGTGTATGTGCTCAACGCCGCCGGCAGCGGAAGCGTCAATGGCTTTCGCAATCGGGGTGGCGAGCTCGAGGCGCTGCCGGGCGCCGTGGGCACGCTCTCTGCGAACACCGGCACGGCGCCGGCTCAGGTGGCCTTCAGCGATTCAGGCGACGTGCTCGTCGTGACCGAACGTGCCACCCACAATCTCACCAGCTTCGTCGTGAGGCGTGACGGGACCCTGGACAGGAAGACGGTGACGCCTTCGTCGGGAACGACCCCGTTCGGTTTCGCATTCAATCGGCGCGACGTGTTGATCGTGTCCGAAGCAGATGCCAGCAGCGTTTCTTCCTATCGCTTCAGGGAGCACTCTGCACGGCCCAGGCTCGTGACGGCCTCGTTGTCCGACGGCCAGGGGGCGGCTTGCTGGGTCGCGGTCACGCCCAACGGCAGGTTTGCGTTTGCGGCGAATGCCAGCACGAGCAACGTGAGCAGCTTCACTGTCGCCCACGACGGCGAGTTGTCGCTGTTGGCCGGCGTCGCGGGCTCGACCGGTCCCGCGGCAGGCGCGCTGGATCTGGCCGTCACGCCCGGCGGATCTCAGCTTCATGTGCTGGCCAACCGGGCCCTCCAGATCGTCTCGTTCAGGATCGGCGGATCCGGTGACCTGAAAGCACTGGGTTCAGTGGGCGGGATTCCTCCTGGCGCGGCGGGGCTCGCCGCCAACTGAAGGACTCGGCGGCAAGTCGGGCTCGGGGCCGGGTCAGGGCTCAGGGGTTCGCGGCTCAGGGGTCCGGGCGAGCGGCGAGCGGCGAGCGGTGTCCGGCGTCCGGCGTCCGGTGTCCGGCGATTGCGTTGTGGGCATCGCCGGACGCGTCGCATCGGCAACCGTTCGGAAAGGTCGCACGCACGCGGTACGGACCTGCCGCGCTTTCGCTCATGCGTGCCGGTTCTATGATCCGGTCATGAAGAGCATGCAACCGCCATCGAGCCCGCCATGCACGACGAAACTCAGGGCGGCGGCAAGGTGCTTGTTACTGTGCGGCCTTGCGGCGTGGACATGCATGTCGCCTGTCGCCGCAGACACGCAACGACCCGAACTCGCGGCGGCGGCCATGTCCGATCTCGCTGCACGGGTCGACCCGAACGAATTGCTCTCCACGGTTTCCGCCCTGGTCGGTTTCGGCACACGACATACCATGTCCGATACCTCCAGTGACACGCGTGGCATCGGTGCCGCGCGGCGTTGGGTGCAGCGTCGATTCGAGGTCATCTCGAAGCATTGCAACGGTTGCCTCCAGGTGCAGACGCCTTCGCAGACGGTGACCGGCCCCCGCATCCCGCAGCCCACCGAGGTGATGGACGTGGTGGCGGTCCAGCGCGGCAGCAGCGATCCAGACCGTGTCATTCTGATCACCGCGCACCTCGATTCGCGCGTCAGCGACTTGATGAATGCCAGCAGCGACGCGCCAGGCGCGAACGACGACGGATCCGGCGTGGCGGCGGTGATCGAGGCCGCCCGCGTCCTCTCCCGGCACCAGTTTGCGGCGACCCTCGTCTACGGCGTGCTTTCCGGAGAAGAGCAGGGCTTGTACGGCGGAAAGATCCTGGCTCGGCATGCGAAGGCCCAGGGCTGGCGGGTAGAGGCCGATCTGAACAACGACATCGTCGGCAACACGCACGGCGGTGACGGCGTCAACGACAACAGCACGGTACGCGTCTTCTCCGAAGGCACCAAGGCCGTCGAGACCGAGCGCCAGGCGCGGCGCCGGCGCTACAACGGTGGCGAAGTCGATTCCCCGTCGCGCAACATCGCTCGCTACATCGCTGCGCTGGCGGATCGGCAACTCGTCAATCTGAAGGTCGAGATGGTCTACCGCACCGACCGCTATGGGCGCGGCGGAGACCAGGTGGAATTCCTCGAGGCCGGTTATCCGGCGGTGCGGTTGACCGAGGGCCACGAGGACTACACACGGCAGCACCAGGACCTGCGGGTCGAGAACGGCGTCCACTACGGGGACACGCTCGAGGGCGTGGACTTTGGCTATCTGGCGCAGGTGACGCGGCTGAACGTGCTGGCTCTGGGTTCGATGGCGGCCGCCCCTGCGCCGCCGGCCGGCGTGTCGATCGAAGGCGCTCTTCACTCCGATACGACGGTCAGCTGGCAGGCGGTGTCGGGTGCGGCAGGGTATCGCATCTGGTGGCGCCGCACGACCGATCCGCAATGGCGCCACAGCCGGTGGGTCTACGGCGACACCACGCGCCTGACGCTGAAAAACGTGGTCATCGATGACTGGTTCTTCGGAGTGTCCGCAGTGTCTGCCGAAGGTGCGCCGTCGCCGGTCGTGTTCCCCGGTGATGCAGGGTCGTTTTGAAGCTGGGGCTGGACATCGGATTGCTTGGGGCCACAATGCCAACTTCCTTTTCGACCATGTTCCACGGGAGCGACACCCATGCAAGGCGACAAGAAAGTTCTCGAATACCTCAATGCCGAGCTCAAGCTCGAGCTCACTTCGGTCAACCAGTACTTCCTGCACTACCGGATGCTGAAGAACTGGGGGCTGGAACGTATGGCCAAGCATGAGCACGAGGAATCGATCGAGGAGATGAAGCACGCCGACCGCCTGATGGAGCGCATCCTGATGCTCGAAGGCCTGCCCAATCTTCAGGACCTCGGCAAGTTGCTCATCGGCGAATCCGCGGTGGAGATCCTCGACTGCGACCTCAAGGCAGAGCGCGCCGCCCAGGCCCTGCTGAAAGAGGCGATACCCCACTGCGAAAGCGTGAGGGACTATGTCTCGCGCGACGTCTTCCAGCACATCCTCGAAGAAACCGAGGAACACATCGACTATCTGGAAACGCAGGTCGGCCTGGTGGCCAAGGTCGGCGAGCAGAACTGGCTTCAATCCCAGATGGGGTGCCCTTCGAATTGAGGCGCCCGGCCCGCGCGGCCCCCCCGAAGGGCGAGCCGGATTCGAAAAGAATTCCCGCTGGCCAGGTCGGGTATAACTGAGAACCATTCTTGTTTGCAATAGAATGGCTGCGTTGCAGTGGGGATCGCCGCGCCATGATCGTTTGCCTATGCCATCGTGTGAGCGACCGGGACATCACCCGGGCCGTGCAATCGGGCATTCGCTGCTTCGAAGTGCTGCAGGACGAAACCCGTGTGGCCTCTTCCTGCGGTTGCTGTCTCGAAAGTGCACGCGAGATCTTCGACAGCGCGTTGCAGTGCACAGAAGCGCATGAAGCCAGTGCGCCCGCGCCGCAACTGCCGGCCAGCCTGCCGACCCGTTGAATCATCGGATCATCGGAGCGGGGGCATCCGCCTTCATGGGCGGTAATACGTCACTTCCTCGTCCTGCACGATAGGCTCGGCCTCGATCGTATTAGTCCCAGCCACTTTGCTGCATGCCTTGACCGGGGACCGACTGGAATACTCGGCTCGGACCGGGACCATCGCCGGCGCGGGAGCGCCGACCACTGCACCATGACCTTGCAGCTCACGAACAGCGCATTGCGCCACCCCACGGGGGATTCCTTGTGTGTGCTCGCGGCGCAGGCTGCCGTGAACGACATGGAACATGAGATTCATCGACTGATCTTCCGCGACTCACCTGACTTCATTTCGTTCTGCCGCATCGACGGCACCTACATCGACGTCAATCCGGCCTTCGAGCGCTTTGTCGGCCTGCCCCGCGAGAACATCATCGGCAGGACCCCGCTGGAGATCGGCCTCTGGGGGCACGTGCAGGAGCGCCAGGCGTTCATCGACGAAGTGCGCAAGGAAGGCAGGCTGTCGGGCTACCACAGGCGCCTGTCCAGATCCAACGGCGAAGTGCGAGACATCGAAGGCTGGGCCAGCATCGTCGAACTCGGCGGCGAGGAAGTGCTCGTGGCGATGGGCCGCGACATCACCGAGCGCAAGCGCGACGAGGAGGAACTGCGGCAGTATCGCGACCGCCTCGAGCACCTCGTGGAGCGACGCACGGGTGAATTGAGCGAAGCAAACCAGCGTCTGCAAACCGCCAACAAGGCGAAAAGCACATTCATGGCCAACATGAGCCACGAGTTGCGCACGCCACTCAATGCCATCCTTGGCTATGCGCAACTGCTCAAGCTCGGCGACGGATTGAGCGAGAGGCAGCTTGCCGGGCTCGCGACCATCGAGCAGGGTGGCCAGCACCTGCTCGCGCTCATCAACGACATCCTCGACCTGGCACGCGTCGAGGCCAACAAGCTGGGCCTGGAGCCAGTGCCCGTCGACGTCGCCGCGTGCCTGGGCGCCGTAGTCGACATCATGCGAGTGCGCGCCGAACAGAAGTTGCTGGAATTCCGGTACGAAGAAACGCAACCCCTGCCGCGCACCGTGCTGGCCGACGAGCGGCGACTTCGTCAGATTCTGCTCAACCTTCTGGGTAATGCGGTCAAGTTCACCGACAAGGGCCATGTCAGCCTGAGAGTCGTTGCCGAGAGTGGAGAAACCGACGCCTTGCTGAGATTCGAGATCGCCGACACCGGCGTGGGCATCCGCGCGGAAGATCTCGCGCATCTTTTTTCACCTTTCGAGCAAGTCGGCGATGCAAGGCGACGCTGCGGTGGGGCGGGCCTGGGCTTGTCGATCTCGCAGGCGCTGGCTCGAATGATGGGCAGTGAAATCCAGGCGTGCAGCGAGCTGGGGCGAGGCAGTCGATTCAGCTTCGCGCTGCGCGTTCCCCTGGTGGAGGCAAGCATGCCCGTGATCGACTCGGCATACGCCATTGCCGGCTACAAGGGTCCAAGGCGGCGAATCCTCATCGTCGACGACATTGCGGCGAACCGCGACGTGCTCTCGGATGGCCTGCGGATGCTCGGATTCGACACTGCTTGCGTTGCCGACGGGCTCGAGGCTCTGCGTCAGGTGGAGCGAAAGCGGCCCGACCTGATCCTCATGGACATGGTGATGCCTCAAATGGACGGCCTTGAAGCTTCACGCCGATTGCGCGCGATGCCGAGCACATCCGACCTGCCCATCATTGCCATTTCGGCCACCGCATCTCACGCCTCGGCGAGCGAATGCCTGTCTGCAGGCGCCAGCGCCTACCTGTCCAAACCGATCATCCTGACTCGCTTGCTCGAACGCATCGGAGCGCTGCTCGACCTCACCTGGACGCATTGACGCGCGCAGCGAGGACACCCCGGCGATCGGCTCCGGCGACGGTCCTTTGTAGCGGCAGGCACTGACGCGTGGCAAGCAGGCTCGCCAGCGCAATCGCCGGCATGGAACGGTGTGGCAACTGACAACCGCGCATCGAATAAGATGCGATCAATGGCATCGTAGGAGGCTGTCGCACGGCGATGATTGACATCCGTCAGCGCATGCTGCATAAAGAAGCAAAGTTTATGCCTCTTTGAGGATCACATGAGGCACTCCGAATACACCGACTACTCGCTGCGGGTGCTCATGTATTGCGCGGGCCAGAAGGACCGCCTGATCACGATTGCCGAGCTGGCCGATCACTATCGGCTGTCGAAGAACCACCTGATGAAGATCGTCAACGATTTGGCGCATCAGGGACTGCTCGAGACGCTTCGCGGTCGAGGCGGCGGCTTGCGCCTGTTGAAGAAACCCGAGGACATCCGGATCGGCGATGTCGTGCGCCAGGCGGAGAACGATTTCCGGCTGGTCGAGTGCTTTGACGGGCGCACCAACACCTGCCTGCTCACGCCGGGATGCCGGCTGAAGGGTGTGTTCGGCGCGGCACTGCGCGCCTACATGAAGGAACTCGACGCGGTGACACTTGCCGATATCGCTGAGCCCGACGAAGCCCTGGACACCGCGACACGAACTCTGCCCAGACGCGCACAGGCTGAGGCGGTCGCCATGGCCGGGCCGGTGCCCGGGCGTCGCAGTCCGACAAAAGCAAAGTGAACCGGCGACGCCTGCGGGTGTCGTGACACGCAGCTCAACCGCGCGCGTGTCTCGACGCCTGATTCAGACAGCGTGTTGCCCGATGAAGCTTGCAACCGCCTCGACCAGACGGGCAGGCTGGTCTCGATGCGGCGAATGTCCGCAATCGGGAAGCTCGAGCAGTTCGGCCTGTGGCACGCGGCGCGCGATGCCGCGGATCTGCTCGAGCGTCCCGTACTCGTCGTCGCAGCCCTGGACGGCTAGCAGCGGGCAGCGGATCGAGGCAATCTCCGCTTCGATCGACCATTCCCGGAACGGGGGATGCAGCCAGATGTCGTTCCAGCCCCAGAACGCGGAATCCGGGTCGTCATGGTAGCGGGACAGGCGCTCGCGCAGGTCCGTTCCGAGATAGGCCTCTCGCGCCTTGGCGATGCTCGTGACCGAAAGGTCTTCGACGAGGATGTGCGGTGCCAGCACCACGACGCCAGCCACACGGTCGGGACAATGCGCTGCATGCAGCAGCGCGATCGAGCCACCATCGCTGTGACCGAAAAGCCATGGAGGCTGTTCGCGGGTGTCGATGCCCAACGCGGCGAGGAAGGAAGGCAGCACCTCCTGCGCCTGCCGGTGCATGAAGTCCAGGCCCCATGATTCCTCGGCCGATCGAGGGGTCGAGCGGCCGTAGCCCGGCCGCGAGTAGACCAGCCCGCGGCAACCGGATGCCTCGCACAGTTGCTGCGGAAACGTCTTCCACATGGACAGCGATCCGAGCCCTTCGTGAAGGAACACGAGCAAGGGTGCCTGCGAACGCCCGGGCGAGATCCAGGCATGCTCGATGCGGACCCGGCGCCCGCCCCAGTCGATGTCGACGAATTCGCTCATCGCGCGGCTGCCTCCCGCTCGCGCAGCTTGAAGCGCTGGATCTTGCCGGTGGCGGTCTTGGGCAGCTCGTCGACGAACTCGATCGCGCGCGGGTACTTGTGCGGTGCGAGGCGGTCCTTCACGAAGGCCTTGAGCTCCGCATCGGTGGCGGTTGCGCCCGCCTTGAGGACGACAAAGGCCTTGGTCTTGGTCAGGCCTTCGGCATTGGGCACGCCGATGACGGCGGCTTCGAGCACGGCCGGGTGCTGCACGAGCGTGGCCTCCACCTCGAAGGGGCTGACGTAGATGCCGCTGACCTTGAGCATGTCGTCGCTGCGTCCGGAATAGGTGAAGCTTCCGTCGGCATTGCGCACGTACTTGTCGCCGCTCTTGGTCCAGCCTCCCTGGAAGGTCTCGCGCGTCTTGGCGCGGTTGCCCCAGTACATCAGCGCGGACGATGGGCCGTGGATGTAGAGGTCGCCGGGTTCTCCGTCAGGGACTTCGCCGCCGTCTTCGGCGCGCAGGGCGATCTCATAACCGGGCACGGGCCAGCCCGTGGTGCCGTACTGCACCTTGTCGGGCCGGTTGGAGATGAAGATGTGCAGCATTTCGGTCGAGCCGATGCCATCGACGATGTCCACGCCGAAGTGACGCTGGAACCGCTCGCCGAGTTCTGCCGGCAATGCCTCGCCGGCCGATGACACGAGCCGCAGCGACACCTTGTCTCGCGCGGGCAGCGTGGGCGATGCGAGCATCCCTGCGAAGCCGGTCGGCGCGCCATAGAACACGGTCGGCCTTGCGCCGCCGATGCCGCCGGTCCAGCGCTTGAACACCGCGTCTGGCGTGGGCCGCTCGGCCATCAGCAAGGTGGTGGCTCCCACGCTCAGCGGAAACGTGAGCGCATTGCCGAGGCCATAGGCGAAGAACAGCTTGGCCGCCGAGAAGCACACGTCGGACTCCTGCAGCCCGAGAATGCGCTTGCCGTAGAGCTCGCAGGTCCAGTACGGGTTGGCGTGCGAATGGACAGCGCCCTTGGGGCGGCCCGTGGAACCGGACGAATACAGCCAGAACGCCGGATCGTCGGCGTGAGTCCGCGCGGGGCGCTGCAACGGCGAATTCTGGTCGATGAAGGCCTCGAACTCGATCTCGCCGAAATCCACCGGCGCCACCGGGCGCGACACGATGACCTTGTGCACTTCGTGATCGCTCTTGATGAGCGCGCCCTTGAGGGCAGGGACCAGCGCGCCGGAGGCAAGCACCGCCTGCGCGCGCGAATGCTCGAGCATGTAGGCGTAGTCGTCGGGGGTGAGCAGCGTGTTGACCGCCACCGGCACGATGCCGGCGTACATCGCGCCCAGGAAGGCCACCGGCCAGTCGTTGGTGTCGAGCATCAGCACCAGCACCCGCTCTTCGCGCTTGATGCCCAAGGCACGCAGCCCTGCTCCCACGCGGCGCACGCGCTCGTCGAGCTCGCCGTAGGTCAGCGCGCCGAGGTCGTCGATGAAGGCCGGCCGCTCGGCGCGCCCGGCATTGGCGGAAAGCAGGTGCTGCGCAAAATTGAAGACCTCTGCCGGCGCAGGAACGCCCTCGGGCGCGGGCGAATACATCGGGCTCATGGTTGTCTCCTTCATGGGTTCCGGACGATTCGTCCGTCGGTGCAAGGTAAATGCTGGCAGCTGTCGAGATCAGGCGGGCAGACGTTCCAGGACGGCCGAGGCCGCTTGCACCGCCGTGCGGCGATGGTAGAAGTTCAACGCGCGCAGGCCACCCAGTTCCTCGCCGCCGCCGGCCCGTCCGGGCCCTCCGTGCAGCGATTGAGGCATGACGTTGCCGTGCCCGGTGTGCGCTGCGGCCACTTCGGGGCTGACGATGTGCACGCGGCCGTGGCTGTCGGCAAGTTCGAGGGCCGCCGTGCCGAGCGCGCCCGCATCGCTGCCATAGATCGACGCGACGAGCGAGCCCTGCCCGCGTCTCACGAGTTCGATCGCATGAGCCATGTCGCGGTAGGGCAGCAGCGTGGCCACCGGGCCGAAGACCTCGGTGTCATGGACCTGCGAGGCATCGTCCGGTTGGCGGGCGCCGAGCAGCGTCGGTCCCACGCAGCAGGCGACTGCGGGGTCGGCGTCGATCAGCGGATGGCTAGCGCCATCGTGCAGGACCTGCGTCTGCCTTTGCAGCACGGCCAGGCCCTCGCGCACCGACGCGAGTTGCGCGCGGCTCACGAGCGAGCCCATGCGCACGCCGGCATGGCGCGGATTGCCGACCGTGGTCTCGGCCAGGCGTGCAGAAATCGCCTCTGCGGCCTCGGCATAGAGTGCGTCGGGCACGAGCACTCGTCGGATCGCCGTGCACTTCTGTCCCGATTTGGCGGTCATCTCGGTTGCGACTTCCTTGACCAGAAGGTCGAACGACGCGCTCGTCGCGCCCTCGGACGGCAACAGCAGGGCCGAATTGACGCTGTCGGCCTCGATGTTCACCCGTACCGAACGCCGCGTCACGGCGGGATGCGACCGGATCAAGTCGGCCGTCTGGGCCGAGCCGGTGAACGACACGACGTCGAAAGGCTGCAGCGCGTCGAGCAGACCGGCCGACGTGCCGCAGACGACCGAGATCGCACCATCGGGCAGGATTCCCGCATCGATCACGTCTTTCACCATCCGCTGCGTGAGCCATGCAGTTCCTGTAGCCGGCTTCACCACCACCGGCACGCCCGACAACAGCGCGGGCGCGGCCTTTTCCCACAGGCCCCAGGCAGGGAAATTGAATGCATTGATGAAGAGCGCGAGACCGCGCGTGGGCACCTGGATGTGCTGGCTTTGAAAGATGCCATCCTTGCCAAGGCGTGCAGGCTCGCCGTCGCGAAGCACATGGCCATGGCCGAGCGCGGACGCCAGCCTGGCGTAGGTCACGACGGTGTAGATGGCTCCATCGATGTCGATCGCGGAGTCGTTTCTCACCGTGCCGCTGTTGGCGCAGGCAATTTCATAGTATGCGTCGCGCTGCGACTGCAGCACTCGGGCGACCGCAGCCAGGAGCTCGCCGCGTTGCGCGTACGTGAGCGCACGCAGGGCTGAACCGCCGCGATCTCGCGCGTAGGCGAATCCGCCGGGCAGATCCAGGCCAGCAGCATCGACACGTACCAGTTCATGGCCCAGTCACCGGGTCGAACAACGGCGTGCCTTGACCGGCTCCGGCGACCCATCGGCCACCAAGATGGTTGAGGAGGAGTTCGTTCATCGTGGTCGTCCGCCGCCCGATTCAGGAGAACTGGATCTGCCCCTCGGGCAGAAGATACAGCACCAGTGCGCGGCCTTGGCTGACGGTGGGCCGGTGCGCGCTGCCCGGAGGCATCACGAGCCAGCCGGCGGGACGCCCATCGAATCTGGCATCGCCTTCGATCGGCATCACGAGGTCGATCTCGCCTTGTGGATGGACGTGGTGCGGCCCCGCGATGTCATTCATGTCCACCACGTCCACCGAGAAGCCGTGAAGGTCAGCAGCCGGCTTGAAGATGCGGCCATAGCGAATGCCGCCCCCTTCTCGGTTGCACAGCCAGCCTGCAGCGACGCCGGCTTCGCAACTGGCCTTGATCGAGCGAAAGGTGTCGCTCTGCGGCCCGTGCTCCCGGTTGAGCCAGTCGTCGAGCGTCGCGTCCAGCGGACGCCCGGCGATCTGGGCCGTGATCTGGGCGATCTGCTCGCGGAATTGTTCGGGTGTGACGGTGTTCATGGCTTTCCTCACGGGAGTTGCCGCAGGCTCGAGAGCCTGCGACGGCGTGCGTGCTCAGCAAAGGGCGGGGATGGGTGATTGACGTGCACTTGAACTGCATCACTTGAATACGGCAGGTGGATGCAGTATTGTGCGTGAAAGCAATGTAGAACCCACCTCCCCCTATGTCAAGCAATATATTGCCTCTTGAACCTGATGAAGGGCCCGCCGTTGTCGCGACTTCGCATGCAGCGGTCGCGGTGCTCGATTCTTCTCGCGCGGGCAAGCCTTCCGCTGCGGGGGAGGGTGCCGGATCGGCGGCTGAAACGGTTGCAGGGCAAAAGCACCCATTTCTGGTGGCGCTGGGCGAACGCGTACGCGCCCTGCGGTCGCGGCGGGGCATGACCCGCAAGGCCTTGTCGATTGCGGCGGATGTCTCCGAGCGGCACCTCGCGAACCTGGAGTACGGCGTGGGCAACGCCTCCGTGCTGGTGCTGCTTCAGGTGGCGCAGGCACTGCAGTGCCCGTTGGTCGAGCTGTTCGGCGACATCACGACGAGTTCGCCCGAGTGGCTGCTGATCCGCGAACTGCTTGAACAACGAGACGAGGAAACGCTTCGCCGGGTACGCGTGGCGGTGGGCGAGATGCTCGGCATGGGTGGTAACCACGGCAAGGGCGTCACCCCGCGAAGTTCTCGCATCGCGCTGGTGGGATTGCGCGGCGCAGGCAAGTCGACGCTGGGAGGCATGCTCGCCAGGGACCTCGATTTTCCGTTCGTCGAACTCAGCCGTGAAATCGAGAAGTTCGCGGGTTGCAGCATCAATGAGATCCAGGCGCTCTATGGCCAGAACGCCTATCGGCGGTATGAACGCCGTGCACTCGAGGAGGCGATCCAGATCTATCCCGAAGCGGTCATTGCCACGCCCGGCGGGATCGTCTCTGACCCCGCCACGTTCAACCAGCTGCTCACGCACTGCACCACCGTGTGGCTGCAGGCCGATCCGGAGGACCACATGAAGCGGGTTGTGGCGCAAGGGGATACACGCCCGATGGCTGCCAGCGGCGAAGCCATGGAGGACCTCAAGCGCATCCTCGCGGGCCGGGCCGCGTTCTATTCGAAGGCTGAACTGCGCGTGGACACCAGCGCCGGGACGCTTGAGCAGACTTTCGATAGCCTGCGGACGATCGTGCGGCAGGCGCTGCACGTTCCTGCCTGACATGCGGCGCATGAAAATGCATTTGGCCGGTTGACATCCACAGAAAATGCACTATGATGCATTACATCTCGCCGCCAAACATGCATTTTGCTTCCTGAACAGGAGATTGCCGTGACCGCACCAGACCGCGTCGACTACCAGACCGAACCCTCTCGCTACCGGCACTGGAAGCTGAAGTTCGAAGGGCCCGTGGGCACGCTCGTGGCCGACTTCGATGAAAACGCGGGATTGCGTCCCGGCTACAAGCTCAAGCTCAACAGCTACGACCTGGGCGTGGACGTGGAATTGAACGATGCGATCAACCGCATCCGGTTCGAGCATCCCGAAGTGCGGACCGTCGTGCTCACGAGCGCCAAGGACAAGGTCTTCTGCTCGGGCGCCAACATCTTCATGCTGGGCGTCTCCAGCCACGCCTGGAAGGTGAACTTCTGCAAGTTCACCAACGAGACGCGCAACGGCTTCGAGGATTCATCGCAGCACAGCGGCTTGAAGTTCCTTGCCGCGGTCAATGGCGCATGTGCCGGCGGCGGCTACGAGCTCGCGCTGGCCTGCGACGAGATCATCCTGGTGGACGACCGCAGCAGCGCGGTGAGCCTGCCCGAGGTGCCGCTGCTGGGCGTGCTGCCGGGCACCGGCGGCCTCACGCGGGTCACCGACAAGCGCCACGTGCGACACGATCTTGCCGACATCTTCTGCACCACCACCGAGGGCGTGCGCGGGCAGCGCGCAAAGGACTGGCGCCTCGTGGACGACATCGCCAAGCCCGTCCAGTTTGCCGCGAAGGTGCAAGAGCGCGCACTGGAACTGGCCAGATCGAGCGACCGGCCGGCCGATGGCCGCGGCGTGCGGCTCACGCCCATCGAGCGCCGCATCGAGGCCGACGCATTCGCTACCCGCACGTGACCGTCGAAATCGATCGCGGCAAGCGCACGGCGACCTTCACCGTGAAGGGCCCTGCCGGCGCGCAGCCGGCAGACGCGGCCGGCATCGAGGCGGCGGGCGTCCAGTGGTATCCCCTGGCCCTCGCCAGAGAGCTCGAAGACGCGATCCTCTCGATGCGAACGAATGAACTCGACATCGGCACCTGGCTCATCAAGACCGAAGGCGAAGCCGCCGGCGTCCTGGCCATGGACAAGACGCTCGCTGCGCACAAAGGTCACTGGCTCGTGCGCGAGACCATCGGCTACCTGCGCCGCACGTTCAGCCGCTTCGATGTGTCCTCGCGCAGCCTGTTCGCCCTGATCGAGCCGGGTTCGTGCTTCGCCGGGACATTCCTGGAACTGGCGCTGGCCTGTGATCGCATCTACCACCTTGCATTGCCCGACGACGAGCCGCGCGCACCGAAGATCGCGGTCAGCGAAGCGAACTTCGGCCTCTACCCGATGGTGACCGGCCAGTCGCGCCTGCAGCGCCGCTTCTACGACGAGAAGCCTGCGCTGGACGCCGTGCGTGCCGCCATCGGCCGGACGCTCGATGCCGACGCCGCCTTCGCGCTGGGCCTGGTCACCAGCAACCCCGACGACATCGACTGGACCGACGAGACGCGCATTGCCATCGAGGAACGCGTGTCGATGAGTCCGGACGCCCTGACCGGCATGGAGGCGAACCTGCGCTTCAACGGTCCGGAAAACATGTTCACGCGTGTCTTCGGGCGCCTCACCGCCTGGCAGAACTGGATCTTCCAGCGGCCCAACGCCGTGGGCGAGAAAGGCGCGCTGAAGGTTTACGGCAAGGGCGACAAGGCCGCCTTCGACTGGAACCGCGTGTGAGCGACGCCTGACTCACCCCACGCCTGCACACCCCTGCTCAAGCCCATTCACGGAGACCCGGATGTCCACCATCAACTACAGCGAGAAGATTCCCAACAACATCAACCTCGACGAAGACCGCACGCTCAAGCGCGCGCTCGAGCAGTGGCAGCCCAATTTCCTGAGCTGGTGGGACGACATGGGGCCCGATGGCAGCCAGGGCTTCGACGTCTACCTGCGCACGGCGGTCAGCGTGGATCCGCAGGGCTGGGCGCAGTTCGGCTATGTGAAGATGCCGGACTACCGCTGGGGCATCTTCCTCAACCCCGGCGAGAAGGATCGCAAGATCCACTTCGGCGATCACAAGGGCGAAGACGCGTGGCAGGACGTTCCCGGCGAATACCGCGCCAACCTGCGCCGCATCATCGTCACGCAGGGTGACACCGAGCCCGCGTCGGTCGAGCAGCAGCGCCACCTGGGCCTGACCGCGCCGAGCCAGTACGACCTGCGCAACCTCTTCCAGGTCAATGTGGAGGAAGGCCGCCACCTGTGGGCCATGGTCTACCTGCTCCACAAGTATTTCGGCCGCGACGGCCGCGAGGAGGGCGAGGCCCTGCTCGAGCGCCGCAGCGGGCAGCAGGACAACCCCCGCATCCTGCAGGCCTTCAACGAGCCCACGCCCGATTGGCTGAGCTTCTTCATGTTCACCTACTTCACCGATCGCGACGGAAAGTTCCAGCTCTGCGCCCTGGCCGAGAGCAGCTTCGACCCCCTCGCGCGCACCACGAAGTTCATGCTGACCGAGGAAGCGCACCACATGTTCGTCGGCGAGAGTGGTGTCAGCCGCGTCATCCAGCGCACCTGCCAGATGATGAACGAGCTGAAGACCGACGATCCGAAGAAGCTGCGCGGAGCCGGCGTGATCGACCTCCCGACCATCCAGCGCTATCTCAACTTCCACTTCAGCGTCACGATCGACCTGTTCGGCGCGGACGAGAGCAGCAACGCCGCCACGTTCTACAGCACCGGGCTGAAGGGGCGGTTCGAGGAAGGCAAGCGCACCGACGATCATCAGCTGCGCGGCCAGACCTACCGCGTGCTGCAGGTCAAGGACGGCCAGCTCGTCGAGCGCGAGGTGCCCATGCTGAACGCCCTCAACGAGGTGCTGCGCGACGACTACATCAAGGACAGCATCGCGGGCGTGGAGCGCTGGAACAAGGTGATCGAGAAGGCGGGAATCCCTTTCCGGCTGAAGACGCCGCACAAGGCCTTCCATCGCAACATCGGCGCATTGGCGGGCGTGAAGGTCTCGCCCGAAGGCAAGGTGGTGAGCGAAGCCGAATGGAAAGCCAAGGTCGACGAATGGCTGCCCAGCGCGGCCGACCGCGCGTTCGTCTCCGGTCTGATGGGCCGGGTGGTCGACCCCGGCAAGTTCGCCAACTGGATCGCGCCGCCGGTGATGGGCATCAATCGCCAGCCGGTCGATTTCGAATACGTGCGGTTCAACTGAGTCTTCGCACGCCAGACTGCGCCGGCACGCAAAAGCCGGCATGATCCGGCGGGCCGGGGCCGGCGCGAGCCGACCTCGCCCGCCGTTTTTGCTGGCGCATCGCACGCCAGGAGACATCACATGGACACCTCGGACATCGCCGTCATCAAGCAGCACCTGATCGACCCCGAGATCTGCATCCGCTGCAACACCTGCGAGGCCACCTGCCCCGTGGGCGCGATCACCCACGACTCGCGCAACTACGTGGTCGATGCGGCCAAGTGCAACCTGTGCATGGACTGCATTCCGCCATGCCCGACCGGCAGCATCGACAACTGGCGCACCGTGCCGCGACTGAACGCGTACAGCGTGGAAGCGCAGCTGGGCTGGGACACGCTGCCAGCCGAATTGAGTGCCGAAGACCTGGCTGCCGCCGGCGTGAGCGCCGATGTGCAGGAGACGCAGCCCGAGATCGTCGCGCAGGCGCTTCAGACCGATGCGCGCGGCCAGGACGTGTTCAACAGCACCGCCTATGGAGCCACGTCGCCGCCCTGGTCCGCGGCGCATGCCTACACCAATCTGTACGGACCCAAGGCGGCCGAGAAGACCGTCACGGCCACAGTGACGGGCAATGTTCGCGTCACCGAAGTCGGCAAGGAATACGACACCCATCACCTCGTGCTCGAGTTCGGCGCCATGCCGTTCCCCGTCCTCGAGGGACAGAGCATCGCCGTCGTCCCGCCCGGCACGGACGAGAGCGGTCGCGCGCACTTTCCTCGTCAATACAGCATCGCCAGTCCGCGCAATGGGGAGCGTCCTGGCTACAACAACATCTCGCTCACCATCAAGCGCGTGCTCGAAGACCACCAGGGGCGTCCGGTGCGCGGCGTGGCCAGCAACTACATGTGCGACCTGAAGGTGGGCGACAAGGTGCAGGTCATCGGCCCGTTCGGCTCGAGCTTCCTGATGCCCAACCACCCCCGCAGCCACATCGTCATGATCTGCACGGGCACCGGCAGCGCGCCCATGCGCGCGATGACCGAGTGGCGCCGACGCCTGCGCAAGAGCGGGAAGTTCGACAGCGGCAAGCTCATGCTGTTCTTCGGTGCGCGAAGCAAGGAGGAACTGCCGTACTTCGGCCCCCTGCAAAGCCTGCCCAAGGACTTCATCGACATCAGTCTCGCCTTCAGCCGAACGCCCGGCGCACCCAAGCGCTACGTGCAGGATCTGATGCGCGAACGCGCGGCCGATCTCGCGCCCCTGCTGGCAGACTCGAACGCCTACTTCTACGTCTGCGGTCTCAAGGCGATGGAGGAGGGCGTCGTCCTCGCGTTGCACGATGTGGCGAAGGCTGCGGGCCTGGATTGGGACACCGTGGCCGCCGGACTCAAGCGCGACGGAAGACTTCACCTGGAGACATACTGAACCCGGCCGCATGCCGGGTACCGCCTCGCTGATTCGACAACGATGCCCACAGGAGATGGCATGGCCGGCTTCCTAGACGATCCCGCAATGGTCGCCCCTCCTCAGACGGTGCGTGTGGAGCGCAGCGATGGCAGTACGCTGCTGCGCTCGCCGCAGCCCCTGAAGCCTTACGCGCGTTGCGTAGGCGAATGGGTCGAGCACTGGGCACGGGAGACACCCGAAGCCGTTGCATTCGCGGAGCGCGATGCACAAGGCGACTGGCGGCGCCTGAATTGGCGCGAAGTGCGCGCGACCATCGGCGCGATTGCGCAGTCGTTGCTCGGGCTGCATCTGCCTGAACGCAGGCCTGTGGCGATCCTGTCGGACAACGCAATCGATCACGCCCTGCTCATGCTGGCGGCCATGCATGTGGGGCGGCCGGTGTGCGCGGTGTCCAGCGCCTATTCGAGGCTGACGCGGGACTACGGCAAGCTCAAGGGCATGCTGCAAACGCTCGACCCGGCGCTGATCTACGCGTCCGACGGCGCGATCTACGGCCCCGCCATCAGTGCATGCGCCATTGACGCGGTGACAGTCCTCGGCACGAACGCGCACGAGGTGCCGGGTGCGCTTCGCTTCGGGGTGCTTCTGGAGACCGTCGAAGGACCGGCGGTGATGCGCGCCTTCGAGCGCGTGTTGCCCGACCATCATGCCAAGTACCTCCTGACGTCCGGGTCCACGGGGCATCCCAAGGCGGTCATCAACACACATCGGATGCTCTGCGCGAATCAGCAGATGATCGCTCAGGCGTGGCCTTTCCTGGAGCGCGAACGGCCGGTGATCGTCGACTGGCTTCCATGGAGCCACACCTTCGGCGCGAACCACAACTTCAACATGGTGCTGCGAAACGGCGGCACCTTGTACATCGACGAAGGACGGCCGGCGCCAGGGCTGATCGAGAAGACCGTGCGCAACCTGCGCGACGTGCAACCCAACCTGCTGTTCAACGTGCCGCGCGGGCTGGACATGCTGCTGCCGTTCCTGGAGTCGGATCCTGCGCTGGCGCGCGATGTGTTCGCGCGGCTGCGCGCCGTCTTCTATGCCGCCGCGGCGCTGTCCCCGAACACCTGGCATCGCCTGCAGGCAGTGGCCCGCGCGGTGCGCGAGGAGCCGCTGTGGCTGACGACCGCCTGGGGATCCACCGAGACGGCACCGGCCGTCACCAGCGCGCACTGGCAGCTGGACAGCCCCGGCTCGCTCGGCGTGCCGCTGCCGGGTGTCGAACTGAAGCTGGTGCCCAACGAGCAGAAGAAGGAACTGCGCGTGCGCGGCGTGACGGTGTTCCCGGGCTACCTGCATGCGCCGGCGTTGACCTCGGCTGCCTTCGACGAGGAGGGCTTCTACAGGATCGGCGATGCCGGCTATCTGGCGGATCCCGCGCGTCCGGAGCGCGGCGTGGTCTTCGACGGTCGCGTGGCCGAGGACTTCAAGCTCAGCAGCGGCACGTGGGTGTCGGTCGGAACGCTGCGGATCAAGCTGCAATCGGCCTTCGCACCCTATGCCCAGGACATTGTGCTCACCGGCCACGGGCGAGACGAGATGTGCGCCATGATCTTCCAGAGCGCGGCATGCGCCCAGATACCGGCAGACGCCCTGGTGGCTCGCCTGCGCGATGCGCTGGCCGTGCTGCAGGCCGAAGGCGGGGGATCTTCCCAATGTCCGGCACGGATTCTGTTGCTTGACGAACCGCCGAATGCAGACGCCGGCGAAATCACCGACAAAGGCTATTTGAACCAGCGCGCGGTGCTGACGCGACGATCAGACGAGGTGGAACTGCTCTACTCGGAGCGGCCGCATGCGAGGGTGATCAGTCCCCGCTGAGCGCGCGGACGATCTGCCGCGCAGGCCTCCTGCGGCGTGTCTCGGCTCGTCCAGTCTGGTGAAGGTCAGTACAGCACGACCGAGCGGATCGACTCGCCGCGCTTCATCAGATCGAAGCCTTCGTTGATCTGGTCGTGGCGCAGCCGATGGGTGATCAGGTCGTCGATGTTCAGCTTGCGCTCCATGTACCAGTCGACGATCTTCGGAACGTCCGTGCGTCCGCGCGCGCCGCCGAAGGCCGAGCCCAGCCAGCGGCGCCCCGTGACGAGCTGGAAAGGACGGGTGCTGATCTCGGCGCCGGCCTCGGCCACGCCGATGATCACCGACTGGCCCCAGCCTTTGTGGCAGCACTCCAGTGCCTGGCGCATGGTGGTCGTGTTGCCGATGCATTCGAAGCTGTAGTCGGCGCCGCCGTCAGTGAGCTGCACGATGGCATCGACGACATGGGGCACATCCTTGGGATTGATGAAGTGCGTCATGCCAAAGCGCCGGGCCATGGATTCGCGCGCCGGATTCAGGTCCACGCCGATGATCTTGTCGGCACCGACAAGCTTCGCGCCCTGGATCACGTTGAGCCCGATCCCTCCCAGCCCGAACACCGCGACGTTGGCGCCTGGTTCCACCTTGGCGGTGAAGATCACCGCACCCACGCCCGTGGTCACGCCGCAGCCGATGTAGCACACGGCGTCGAACGGCGCATCGGGGCGGATCTTGGCGAGAGCGATCTCGGGCACCACGATGTGCTGGCTGAAGGTGGACGTGCCCATGTAGTGCAGGATGGGCTTGCCGTCGATCGAGAAGCGGCTCGTGCCGTCGGGCATCAGCCCCTTGCCCTGCGTGGCGCGGATCTTCTGGCACAGATTGGTCTTGCGCGAAAGGCAGAACTTGCACTGGCGGCATTCGGGCGTGTAGAGCGGAATGACGTGGTCGCCGCGCTGCACGCTGGTCACGTCGGGGCCCGTCTCGAGCACCACGCCGGCGCCTTCGTGGCCGAGGATCGCCGGAAAGAGGCCTTCGGGGTCCGCGCCGGAGAGGGTGTACCAGTCGGTATGACAGATGCCGGTCGCCTTCACTTCGACCAGGACTTCTCCGGCGCGCGGGCCCTGCAGTTCGACGTCTTCGATCGTGAGCGGGGCGCCGGACTTCCAGGCGACTGCAGCGCGGGTTTTCATGGGAGCATGCTCCTGTCGGGCGGTGAAGGTTCTTCAGCCACGGGTATGGTGGCGGCGATCTTGCCGATCGTATCGGGCGCCGCGATGTCTGTGGCGGCCGCAAGGTCGATGCCGAGGGCTTTCGTCGACATGGGGAGCGGTATGAGACCGTGGGGTGCCTGCCGCCATTGCCAGGCGCCGAATCCAAGCACCGCGGCCAGCAACAAGGCAGCAAGCCAGCCGCGGTTGCGACGCACGAGGTCAGGACCGTGGCCCGGCAGGCGGCCGCTGAACATCGGACGCGCGAGGTCCGTGCGACGGATCGCACTCATCGCCACGATGATTCCGACATGCGCCAGCACGACGATCAGAAACGCATCGCCCAGCCATGCATGAAGATCGGCGACCCACTCTCCACCGAGAAATTCGCCCCACTGCTCGTAGGCGGCATAGCCCGTGAGAGTCAGCGGCACGGTCAGGCACAGCAGCGCCAGCACGGCGAAAGCCAGCGTCACGTGCGGGCCCTGCCGCCATGGGACGGCCGACCACGAGTGGCTGCGAGCGGCCGAACGCAGCCACGGCCGAATGCCCGCCGCCTTGCGCCACCAAAGCCCCAATGCGGCCTGGCGAGGTCCGACCATGCCATATACCACGCGAAACAGGAGCAGGCCCGCCATCACATACCCGAGCGTCACGTGCATCGCTCGCCAATGCTCGCTCTCGGCCGTGAGATACGCCCCGACGAAACTCGAGGCGAAAAGCCAGTGGAATGCGCGCGTGGGCGCGTCGATGACGAGGCGCCCTCCGCGAGCGCGCGCGGGCTGCGTGCCGACTCCCGCGGAAGACGCGGGCGTCGACGAAGCGCGGCTTGAAGCCGGCGTCGTGGTTGTCATGTTCAGTCGTCCTTCTCGCGATTCAGCCGCGCGGCAGCGCGGGCGGGTGCAAGCAGATCGTCGTCGTCGAAGTTGCCGCGGTCGGCCCCGGCGTGACAGGCCCCGCAGTTGGCAGCGCTCTTGACGCCCGATGACCGCCAGGCGGTTGGATCGACATCGTGGTGCTTGCGCTGAAACCATGCCGACAGGGTGATGCGGTCCTGAGGCGGTGATGCGCCCGTTCGCTGACCCGCTGCCGCATGGCTCTTGAGCCACCCGGCCAGCGACGCGGTGAGGGTCGGGTCGAGCGAAGCGTCGGTGCCGAAGTGCCGGTCGAGGCCGGCCATGATCCGCTGCCAGGACGCCGCGGGCAGGAGCGCAGGCGCAAAGGCCGTGTGGCACGCGCCGCATTCCTGCACATACGCGTCCGGCACCTGGCGCGGCATGAGCGGACCGTCGTCGGCGCGAGCCGGTGCGAGCGCGGCCAGGCCCAGCGCCAGCGCAATCGAGAACCGTGGCGTGGACCGGCGTCGCAGCATGGTAAGGGCGTTGTTCCGTGGCATGTTCATCCCTTGAGCTGAAGCAGATAGGCCAGCACGTCGGCCTTTTCCGAGGCGCTGCATTCACGCGCGAGCACGTCCTTGCAGTTGCGCCTGAACCATTTGTCGACCCGGGCGGTGTCGGTGAACACGCGCGGATTGAACGCGGGCGCCAGCGGATCGATCGCCTTGCCGGTGCTGGCGTGCTTGCCCATGCCCGTCGGCGGATTGCCGTGGCACGTGGCACAAGCCCAGTCACTGCCGTGCCGCGTCGTGAAGAAGGATCGGCCGCGATCGGCTTGGGCAGGGTGACCGCCCTCTGCGCTGAAGCGCTGAAGCTGCTGCGCGGGCGTGGTGTCGACGGCCTGGACGGAAAGTGCGAATGGCGCCAGCAGTGCCAGCGCGGCAAGTCGGGCGACAGTGTCGCGCTGCCACCGAAGAGATGTTGAAGCTTTGGTCATCAAGGCATTCCTGTGTGTTTTCGATGCGATTCTTGGTGGCCCGGATTGAAGGGAACGTGAAGGACCCGTTCATCCGCGGTTCAGGTTTCACGGTGACAATGACCGCATGCTCGACGACTCCGACCGGCCGGCCACCCATCCGCATGCGGCACGGACTCGGCGTGCGCTGGCCGCTGCGCTGATGGCGGTCGCCGTGCTGCCTGCCGCTCGAGCAGGCGATGACGATGACCATGATCGTGCGCGTGCAGCCGTCCAGGCGGGTGAGGTCATGCCGCTGCCGGCGTTGCTCGAGCACCTGCAACGCACACGTCCCGGTCGGGTGCTCGAACTCGAACTCGATCAGGAAGACGGGCGCTGGATCTACGACGTGAAGCTGCTGCAGGCCGACGGGCAGCTCGTGAAGCTCGAACTCGACGCACGCACGGCGCAGGTGCTCGAGTCGCACCACAGGCGCGGCTCGAGGGGGGAAGGGCGGTGACTGCCGTCGCCGGCAAGGTCGCGCGTCCGACCGCATGAAGATCCTGCTCGTCGAGGACGACCCCACGCTGCGCGCCCAGTTGCGCAGCGGCCTTCAGGACGCGGGCTACGTCGTCGACGAAGCCGACAACGGGCCGGATGCGCAACACCTGGGTGCCAACGAATCGTACGACGCCGCCGTACTCGACCTGGGCCTGCCGCAACTCGATGGCTTGAGCGTACTCAGGCGCTGGCGGTCCGAGGCCATCGCATTGCCGGTGCTGATCCTCACGGCGCGTGACAGCTGGCATGACAAGGTTGCCGGCATCGACGCCGGCGCCGACGACTATCTTGCCAAGCCGTTTCACATGGAAGAGCTGCTGGCGCGGCTGCGGGCGTTGATCCGGCGTTCGCAGGGCCTGGCCTCGGCACTTCTGCAATGCGGCGCGATCGCGTTGGATACGCGCAGCGGGCGCGTGGCGATCGACGGGCTTCCGGTGGTGCTGACATCGCACGAATACCGTCTGCTGGCCTATCTCATGCATCGTCCCGGCCGGGTGGTGTCGCGCAGCGAGTTGATCGAGCACCTGTATGCACAGGACTTCGATCGCGACTCCAACACGATCGAGGTCTTCATCGGGCGCCTGCGCAAGAAGTTGCCTGCACAGTCCATCGAGACGGTGCGCGGTCTGGGCTATCGGATGGCGGCGCGGCCGTGAGCACGTCGGATGGCGCCATGCGCCGACCCGCGCCGGTTGATGGCCGCGTGCGATCGCGAAGTGCCGATTGGGCGCGCTCCTTGCGCGTTCGGCTTCTGGCCGGCACGCTGATCGCGCTCGTCATGGCGCTGGCGCTGAGTGGGGTCATGCTCGGCGGGCTGTTCCGGGAACACGTGTTGCGCCAGTTCGCGGCGACGCTCATGGCACAGCTCGACCAGGTCACGGCGCGGCTGGAATTCGATGCCGACGGCCAACCGCACATCGACCCGCGTGCACTGTCCGACCCGCGATGGTCACGGCCCTATTCCGGCCTCTACTGGCAACTCGATGGATGGTCTGGAGGCGTGGTGCGCCACGGAGTGCTTCGCTCGCGTTCGCTTTGGGACAGCACCCTCGTCGCAAAGTCCGACGCGCTGCCCGATGGCGTGGTCCACCGGCACGAAATCCGAGGGCCCGAAGACGCACGAGTCCTGGTGCTGGAACGCACCCTGCGCGAGGACAACGCGTCAGGAACGCCATGGAGATTGATGGTGGCGGCCGACCTCGGACCGACGCGTGATGCGGTGCTCCGCTTCAATGGCGTGCTTGCCGCGTCGCTCGGGGTGCTGCTGATCCTGTTGTGTGCAGCGGCCGCAGCCCAGGTGTTCGTGGGCCTCGCGCCCCTGCGAAGTCTGCAGCGCGCATTGGCATCGATGCGAAACGGCGTGACCGCGAGGCTGGACGGCAGGTTTCCCGCGGAGGTCCAGCCGTTGATCGACGACTTCAATGCGGTGCTGGATAGAAACGCGGAATTGGTCGCGCGGGCGCGAACGCGCGCAGGCAATCTGGCCCATGCGATCAAGACTCCGCTGACGATCATGGCGCAAGGCGCGGCCGCCGCGCGGCAGCGCGGCGATGCGTCGTCGGACTTGCCGGCGATCGTGCTCGAGCAGGTCGGCGTTGCGCAGCGTCATGTCGACTGGCACCTGGCCCACGCGCGAGCCGCGGCGGCACAGGCCATGAGCGGCGCGCGCGCCCCGGTGGCCCCGGCGCTTGCGGGCTTGATGCGAGTCATGGAGCGCGTGCACGTCGCGCGTCGGCTGTCATTGAACTGCGAGCCCGTGGATTCCGCGTGCGTGTTTGCCGGCGAGGTCCAGGACCTCGAGGAGATGCTGGGCAACGTGCTGGACAACGCATGCAAATGGGCACGCCACGACGTTCACGTGTGCGCCTCGTGCGAGGTCGTCGAGGGCAGGCGCTGGGTTCGGGTCACCGTCGCAGACGATGGGCCGGGCATCGACGCCGAGCGCCGGCGAACCGTGATGCAGCGCGGCGCGCGGCTGGACGAAAGCCTGCCGGGCAGCGGCCTGGGGCTCGCCATCGTCGAGGAACTCGCCACCCTGTATGGTGGCAGCGTGAGCCTGGGCACTTCGCCAGCGGGCGGACTCAGTGTCGAGTTGACGCTGCCTGCGATGAACGCATGAGCGCATGCAGCCTGCTCGAACTCCCGAGTTCCGCTTGCGAACCGCGACGCGCAGGCGCACAGGTCAGGGCGACGCCAGGCGGTTTCGCGAGCTGTTTGCGCCGCGTGCTAACGCTCGCGCGCTGCTCCGTGGGTTCCTTGGCACTTCATGAAAGATCCTCGGAACTCGCGCGGAGTGAGTTTCTTGATGGCGAGGAATTGTCGGTTGAAGTGCGACAGGTTCGCATACCCGACGTGGTCGGCGATGGTCGAAATGGGCTTGTCCGTCGAGATGAGCAGCGAGCAGGCTCGCCCGATGCGCAATTGCGCGATGTACTCTCCGACCGTCATGCGTGTGTGTCGCTTGAACAGCCGGTGCAGGCCCGACACGCTCAGCGCGGCCAGCGACGCAAGGTCTGAAATGGACACGGCCGACCGATAGTGCTTGTGGATGTAGTCGAGTGTCCGGTCGATGCGTGGGCGATCGGTCAGCCTGATCACGTCCTGCTCCGGCCGTGGCGCGCACAGGATCCGGTAGTGCTGGTCTTCGGCGATCAAGGTCAGGATCTCGATGAACCGTATCAGTCTGTCTTGCGGCGACAGGTGGTCGAGCTGCACCACGCGCGCGGCAACTGCTTCTGAAGTGCGCTTCGAAAAAACGATTCCGCGATGAGCATTGGCGAGGATGGCCTTCACTGGCCTGAGCTCCAGCAAGGTCTCGACGACCGATGCAATCCACTCGGGCCTGATCCAGAACACGTGCGCGACATGCGGCCCCTGGGTGCACAGCTTGCCCTGGGATGCCCAGGTGTGCGGCAAGTTGGAGCCCATCAGCGCCAGGTCACCATCTTCGTACGCCTCGATGCTGTCTCCGACGTACCTCAGCCCGCGGCTGTTGATCGTCAACGTGAGCTCGAATTCCGGATGACGATGCCAATGAAACGGAATGGAGTCGTCCAGGCGCCGGAGGAAGTAGGTCCAGTGCGCGCCCTCGGGCACCAGCAGACTCTCGAGCAGCGGCTGCATGTCACACGGTCGGTCCGGTGGGAGCGAGCAGGTCCACCGGTGCCTTGTCAGGCGGCGCCTTCGGCACGGCGTCCTGGGGCAGCACGCGCCTGGGCATCCATTGCGGATACCGATCCCCCTTGCCCTTGTTCTCCATCACGATCATGCCGCCCCCCTTTTGCATCTGGCGCGCCTTCTTCAGGGCATCTTCCAACGGCTTGGACCAGGGCATGCGATGAAGACGCGCGTCGCGCTCCAGCGGCTTTCGACTGACCACCATCACGTCGAGCCACGCCTTGCGGTTTTCCACGAGGATGAGCTTGTGCGCGACGTACTCGAATGCCGGCGGCAAGCCCGCCGGATAGGCATAACCAAGGCGGGCACCGAACCAACTGAAGGAGAACAGGGTCGCCAGCAGCACTGCCGGAATGAGCACCAGCTTGAGGCGATAGAGCCTGTCGTTGTGGACGAACACGTACAACGCAAATGCGGCCAGCGTGAACAGCGTCAGGACCAGCGGCCAGAGAAGCTCCAACTCCCAGTGCATCATTTCACCACCTCGACGAATGGCAGGTCGGCCTTGGTGTCGAAGCGGCTCACCTGGCCTTGCGAATCGACGTCGAACGCGAATGCGGTGGCCTGCTCGCCCACGGTCGACAGCGTGACCTGGCCGGTGCCTATTTCGCTCACCCTGGGGTTGAGCTTCGTGAGCTTCACCTTGACGGGGATCTCGCTCTTGCCCCACAAGTCGGGAAAGCCAGCGCGCTCTTCGGTGAAATGGCCGTAGTAGTGCGCATTGACGACGAAGTGGCCCGGGACGATGCCGCGCACGGCAATCACCTCGCGGTTGACCCGGATCAGCTTGCGCTGCGTGCCGTCGAAATAGACGTCACCGAAGGCGCCGCGATCGTCCCGGTCGAGCGTGGCCACGCCGATGTCCTTTCGGTTGAAGCCGACTTTTTCGCCATCGGGCAGCAACAGCCACAGGTCGATGTCATCGAGGCTGCCGTCCGGCCAGGTCATCTCGAGCACGAACTCGGCCTTGGCTTCGATGGACTTGCCCGGTTGTGTTGGCGGCCGCATCTGCAGGAACGCCACTGCGAACAGGCACACGAACACCAGCAAGGTGTTGAACAGAAGGTCCAGGAACGCAGTGCGGAAGATCATCGCCGCCGCGCAATGTCGAGGTTGACCAATTGCAATTGCAGCATCAACGAACACGCCAGCCCAACGAGGGTTGTCGTGAGCGCCACCGAGATACCCGACGAAATTCTGGTGAGCGCTTCCTTGGTCGATTCGAGGTTCGACGGATCAAGTCCCTTGAACGCGAGCCCGAGCATCAACAGGAACCCGATCACGGTGCCAAGCATGCCGAGGCCCACCATGAGTTCGGGCGTGAACCGACAAGCTCTGCGGTAGTCGACCACGGTCTGGTAGGGCGCATGCGCCGTCAGCCACCCGATGAACGGCGAGACGAGCAGGTACAGCATCAGGATGCCGAAGCTGATCTTCGTGCTGTCCACATCCCACAGCTTCTGCACCAGGCCGAGCATGCTGCACACGGCCAGCGCCACGAGGCTGGACACGAACAACAGCAGCCACTTGAGATTGAAGACCATCGGGTTCTCCTTGTTGAAGGACATCACTGCCTATCCCCCCGAACGTAGTCCGAACGCCGACGCCGAAGCATGGGCGACGCGAAGGCATAGCGCCTGGCCCGAAGGGAAATCAGCCAGGCTCCTTGCGGTGTGCCGAACGACGGATCGAAGCAGTTGAAAGGCGCGCATGGCTTGCGGCTTGAACTACGATCCCTCGTTGCGGTAACGCACCGGTCTTCGACATCGTGCCGTGGAATTTGAGGTCCGATGCCGTGGGGTGAGGCTTGTTGAGACTTCGCGCGAGACGGGTGCGCTATGGTTCACGTTTAGCGCGAAGGAGGCCCGCAGCGCGGCGCCTCCGGCGAGCGGCACGGGATTGGAAAACAGGCCGTGAGTGAACGCGAACAGCGGCGAATGCCCGATCCCGCTGACGGCCCGGTGTCGCGAGGTGATGCGAAGTCCGCGGGGGCGAACGGAATTGGTTTGACGGCGAATGGATCGCCCTCGACTCGTCCGGACTTCTCACGAAGTCGCTTGCAGCCGGCACGGCCCGAACTTCCGGGTCAGACGACTGCGATCGTGATGGCGGCGAGGCCTTTGGCGCTGAGATCCATCGGTGGTGACGATCGATCAGCGGTGACGATCGATCAGCGGTTGCCGGCGCATCAGCGATTGCCGGCGCATCAGCGGTTGCCGGCGCATCAGCGGTTGCCGGCGCATCAGCGGTGAATGGCCCGTTCTGCGAGGAGCAGTGCGCCGTCCATTGCGTCGCCTTGGGGTTCCACGAGCGCTGCGGCCACTCGCGTCGACAGGTACTGGCGCGTGGGTTGAGCAAGTCCACCCATGAGGGCGATTCGGCTTGCTCCGAGGCCGATGAGACGCTCGATCATGCGCTCCGCGACGGCAGCGCTGGCGCGCACCAGGTCCAGCGCGACATCGTCCAGCCATTCAGCATGAGCGAACACGAGGCGGGCAAAGGATGCCCAGTCGCGCGGTTGCGCACCACCGGCCCATTCGACGACGGCTGCACAGTCATGGCCGAAGCGGGCGAGGATCGCTTCGGTCAGCGGCGATGAAGTCTCGATCCCCTCTTTGGCAAGAAGCGCCCGGCGCACGGCGGCACGGCCGAGCAAGGCGCCTGATCCGCCGTCGGAGACGTGAAAGCCCCAACCGCCGATCGTGGCGAAGACCCCGCTTCGGCAGACCACGCCCTGGCTGCCTGTGCCGAGAATCAGAATCGCGCCATCTGCGCCGCCGTGAGCGCCAAGGCAAGCTGTTTCGGCATCCGAGCGAAGTGCCGTGCAACAAAATGGAAGCGGCACGGTGGCGAATGCATCGCGGTGCTTGTCCACATTGGCGCCGGCCAGGCCGAGACCAGCGCAAGTGACGTTGAGCGCGTCTTCGGTGAGCCTTGCGGAAGTGAGTGCCTTGCGGGTCGCTTCCATGATGGAAGTCAAGGCAAGACTCGCGCTGGACGCGATGTTTGCAGGCCCGGCGACACCGCTGCCGATGACGTGGCCATGGGCGTCGGTAAGACGCGCTCGGCAGCCGGTACCGCCACCGTCTATGCCCAGTTTGTATTTCGGTTGTTCCACTCCCGAAGTGTTACGAACGGCGTTGAGGACGTGTGGTGTGGCGAGTGCCGACATCAATACGATTCTGGCTCGATCCTGTGGCCAGACTGGACCGATCAATGTTGCGCTGCAATGACGCACACCGAAGCCAGAATCGTATTAATGTCGGCGACGCAACAACAACCAGTTCCAAAAGCAGACTGTCACACTTTCGTCGCGGGTTGCTGATCCAGCCATTGGCGCCCCAAGCACCTGATCTTGCATCCGTCGGCAGGAGCCGCCGACACCCATCGACGAGAAAGTGGAGACCATGAGCAACAAGAGCCTGTCCATCAGCGTGTTGGTTGCGGCCGTAGCCGTTGGCGTCATGAACGCCGCCGCGGCGGCCCCCGTCACGCTCACCATCGAAAGCTGGCGCAACGACGACCTTTCGATCTGGCGCGACAAGATCCTGCCGGCTTTCGAAAAGTCGCACCCCGACATCAAGGTCAAGTTCGCGCCGACCGCCCCGACTGAATACAACGCGGCCCTGAACTCCAAGCTCGACGCCGGCACGGCGGGCGACCTGATCACCTGCCGTCCCTTCGATGTCTCCCTGGAGCTGTTCCAGAAGGGCAAGTTGGCGCCCCTCACCGATTTGAAGGGCATGGGAAATTTCACGCCGGTGGCCAAGACCGCATGGTCCACCGATGATGGCAAGAGCACGTTCTGCGTGCCGATGGCGTCAGTCATTCACGGCTTCATCTACAACAAGGATGCATTCGCCAAGGTGGGCGTGAGTGCGCCTCACACGGTCGACCAATTCTTCTCGGTGCTCAACAAGATCAAGGCAGATGGCACCTTCACGGCCCTGGACATCGGCACCAAGGACGGCTGGGAAACCGCCACGATGGGCTACCAGAACATCGGACCCGTCTACTACAAGGGGGAAGAAGGACGAAAGGCGTTGCTTTCGGGCAAGGAAAAACTCACCGGCTCACAGTGGGTCCAGCCTTGGCGTGTGCTTGCCAAGTGGAAACCCTATCTTGCCGAGGGATACGAGTCGCAAACGTACCCTGACAGCCAGAACATGTTCACGCTCGGACGTGCGGCCATCTATCCCGCTGGCTCTTGGGAGATTGCCGGCTTCAACAAGCAGGCCTCCTTCAAGATGGGCGCCTTCCCGCCCCCCGTGGCGAAGCCGGGCGATAAGTGCTACATCTCGGATCACCCTGACATCGCGATGGGAATGAACGCCAAGTCGGCGCACCCGGCCGAAGTCAAGACGTTCCTGGAGTGGGTGGCGTCGCCGGAATTCGCTTCGCTTTACTCCAACGCGCTGCCTGGCTTTTTCAGCCTGAACAAGACGCCCGTGGAACTGAAGGATCCCCTGGCACGCGAGTTCGTGAGCTGGCGCGGCAAATGTGAGTCGACCATTCGTCCGACATACCAGATTCTCTCGCGCGGTACGCCGAACCTCGAAAACGAGTTCTGGGTAGTGGGTTCAGGCGTCATCAACGGAACGATTACGCCGGACGCCGCCGCGCAGCGTCTGCAAAAGGGGCTGGACAGCTGGTATCACCCAGCGCAGTGACGCGAGCGTGGCGAAAAGAAGCGTCTCCATGTCAAGCATTGCACTCGACGGGCAGATCTGTGCCGAGTCTCCGACGATGCGGCGCCCCGTGCGCTGGCACATTGCCGTATTTCTCGCCCCTGCTTTGTGCATCTACACGGCGGTCATGGTTCTGCCGCTTGTGGAGACGCTTCGACTCGCCTTCATGGGTGGCGGCGTTGACGGTCACCCTGTCTTCGTCGGGTTGGCGAACTTCAAGCAACTTCTTGGAGACGAGCGTTGGTCTGGGCAATTCTGGAACGCCCTGTTCAATAACACCTATTTCTTCCTCATTCACCTCGTGGTGATGGTCCCGCTGGCCATTGCGCTGGCGGCTCTGCTTTCGCTCCCGCGTTTGCGTGGCGGCAGCTTTTACCGAACTGCCTTGTTCATGCCGGCGATGCTGTCGTACGTGATCATCGGCTTCGGGTGGAAGCTGATCCTGTCGCCGCTGTGGGGAATCGCGCCGACCTTGTTGAAAGCGGTAGGCCTGGGCTTTCTCTTCCACCCCTATCTCGGTCGCGAAGAATATGCCCTGACGACGCTCGGCTTCATCTCGGTGTGGCAATGGCTTGGGATTCCAATGCTGCTGACCTACGCCGCAATGCTCGCAATTCCCACCGAGATTCTCGAGGCCGCCGAAATCGACGGCATCACGGGACTGGCGCAATTCTTCAGAATCAAGCTTCCTCTGTTGTGGCCGACGATCGGTGTGATTGCCATTCTCACGTTCGTCTCGAATTTCAATTCGTTCGATCTGATCTATGTCGCCCAAGGCGCTTTGGCCGGCCCGAACTTTTCGACCGATATTCTGGGGACGCTCTTGTACCGGACGTTTTTCGGAGCGCAATTGCAGCTTGGCGATCCGAACATGGGGGCCACCATTGCGGCGATGATGTTGGTCATCATCCTCGCCGTCGTGTGCAGCTACCTGTTTTTCGTCCAGCGCAAACTCATGCGCTACCAGCTCTGACGAGGACACCGGCATGCAACTTTCCGGTCATCAGCTGCGACGATCAATTACGGCACACGGCGTCTTGGGGTTTTTCACGTTCGTGGCGCTCGCACCGATGCTCCTGATCGTCATGAATGCGTTCAAGGCACGTCAGGCCATCTTCGCTTCACCACTGGCCCTGCCAACGCCCAAGACTTTCGATCTGATCGGCTTCACCTCCGTGTTCGGGGAGGGGCACTTCGGTACCTACTTCAGCAACAGCATGATCGTGACGTTGGTTTCTCTGGCCGGCACGATCCTGTTCGGCGCGATGGCGGCATTTGCCCTGTCCGAGTATCGCTTCCGATTCAACGGACTGACAGGCTTGTTTCTCACAATTGGCATCATGGTTCCGATTCGCCTTGGGACGGTCGGCATTCTTGAGATGATGGTCAAAGGTGCGCTCGTCAATACACGCACTGCACTCATCCTTGTCTACGTCGCGCAGGGGCTGCCAATGGCGGTATTCATTCTGACCGAGTTCATGCGCACGGTCTCGGCTGACCTGAAAAATGCGGGACGTGTTGACGGCTTGTCCGAATATGAGATCTTTGTTTGGCTCGTGCTGCCGCTTCTTCGCCCTGCGATGGTCAGCGTTGCCGTGTTCACGATGATTCCCATTTGGAACGACCTCTGGTTTCCATTGATTCTCGCGCCGGGAGAAGAAACGAAAACGCTAACCTTGGGCGCCCAAGTCTTCATCGGTCAATACGTCACCGATTGGAATTCCGTATTGGCTGCTCTCACGTTGAGCATCCTCCCTGTGCTTGCCTTGTACCTGGTGTTCTCCAAGGGCCTCATCCGCGGCATTACGGCAGGAGCCGTCAAATGACCCCATTGCCAGAGGCCGGGCTCAGGCCACCTTGAGAGATCACCGGAGTTCTTGACCAGTCCAATCACTTTGCAAGACCCCTCCAACGCGGGGTCGAGTTAGGTTCGCGCCTTCAATTTCGCAAACCAAGAAGTCACCATGACAAGTACGACAAAGCGACGCCTCAAAGTTCTCGCCATCGGCCTGGGCCAAATGGGAACATCTCACGCCTTGGCCTATCACAAGAATCCGGCGTACGAAGTCATCGGGCTGATCAACCGAGGGCCGGTCAAACTCTGTCCTGAACTCGCCGCTTACCCGCTTGTCTCCTCGTTCGAGGAAGGGCTGGCTCTCAAGCCCGACGTGGTATCCGTCAATACGTATACGGAGTCGCATGCCGAACTCGCCATCGCGGCCATGGAAGCGGGCGCCCATGTTTTCGTGGAGAAGCCTCTCGCGCTGACGCTCGAATCTGCGCAAGACGTGATCTCGACTGCGCAGCGTACGTCGCGCAAGCTCGTGATCGGCTACATCTTGCGGCATCATCCCTCGTGGGCCGAGCTCATTCGTGCTGCGCGGCGCATGGGACCACCCTACGTGATGCGCATGAATCTCAACCAGCCGTCGAGCGGTCCGGCATGGGACATTCACAAGCGGCTGCTGGCCGCCACGTCACCCGTCGTTGACTGCGGCGTTCACTACGTGGACATCATGTGCCAGATCACTGACTCACGTCCTGTGCAAGTGCGCGGCATGGGGGTGCGACTTGCGACTGACATTGCCGAGTCACAAGTGAACTACGGTCATCTGCAGGTCTTGTTCGAAGACGGCTCGGTTGGCTGGTACGAAGCAGGATGGGGTCCGATGATCTCGAGGACTGCATGCGTCATCAAGGATGTCATGGGCACCAAGGGATCCGTGTCGCTGGTCATGGACGCCGATACCGACTCCGCGGACATTGAAACGCATACCAAGGCAGGCCAACTGCGTGTGCAGGCCCTTGAGTTTTCGGCGATGGGTGTGGTTGGATCCACGGAGTCATTGATCCCCATTCACGATGAGATCAATCATCAAAGCCTTTGCGACCGTGAGCAGGCCTTTCTCGCACATGCCATCGCTTCCGACATGGATTTGACCCAGCATCACCAAGATGCTATTCGTTCGCTGGCAATCGTCCTTGCCGCCGAGCGCAGCATGCGAGAGAGACGAGCCATAGATCTTTGAGGCGACGACATAGAAAGTACACATGGAAGCGTTGGAGCTCGAGAACGTCACCAAGTCCTTCGGAGGGACCGAAGTACTTGCAGGCGTCAATCTGAAGGTGTCGCAGGGTGAATTCGTGGTCATCGTCGGCCCGTCCGGGTGCGGCAAGTCGACGTTGCTGAGAATCATTGCCGGCCTGGAAGAGCACAGTTCCGGGCACCTTCGCATTGGCGGAGCGGCGGTCGACAACGTTCCGCCAGCCAAGCGGGGCATCGCCATGGTCTTCCAGAGCTATGCGCTCTACCCGCATTTGAATGTGACCGACAACATGAGCCTGGCGCTCAAGCGCGAGGGCATTCCGAAGGCCGAGATCAAGAAGCGAATCGATGCCGCGGCCGCAATGCTGAAGTTGGAGCCCTTGCTTGCCCGGCGTCCGGCGCAGCTGTCTGGCGGGCAGCGTCAGCGCGTAGCCATTGGACGGGCGATCGTCCGGCAGCCCAAGCTGTTCCTGTTCGATGAGCCGTTGTCAAATCTCGATGCGGCCCTTCGCGTGAACACGCGCCTCGAGCTTGCTCAACTGCATCGGGAACTCGGCGCAAGCATGATCTACGTCACCCATGACCAGGTCGAAGCGATGACTCTGGCCGACCGGATCGTCGTGATGCATGCGGGCAAGGTGCAACAAGTCGGGAGCCCTGCGGAGCTGTACAACGAGCCGGCCAACATGTTCGTGGCCGGGTTCATCGGTTCGCCTCGGATGAATTTCATCAATGGCGCGACCGCTGGAGGCGAGGGAGCCACCACCTTGGGCGTGCGCCCGGAGCACCTGCGCCTCGGAGACGACCGATCCCGTTGGGTCGGCAGGATTCGACACCGCGAGTACCTAGGCTCCGACAGCTATTTGTTCATCCAAACGGAAATGGCTGGCGAATTGACCGTCCGCCTCGAGGGGGGCAGCGACAGCGGCAAGACGGTTGGCGACACCGTGGGCGTGTCGCCTTTGACTGGAAGGCTGCTTCGCTTTGACGAAGAGGGGTTCCGCATGCCAACGAACCGGTGAACCAAAGGCGGCACCGCAAGCGCGCCTTGCCTTGCCGCCTGAGCTCGTGTCAAACGGGCACACAGGACTGTGACACACATAGCGAGTCGACAAGCAGTCGCACGCTGTGCGGGAGTTGCTTTGCCTGTGCTATGGCGAGGGAGAAAAACACACGGGTAAATCGATAGAGAGGCAACCGATGAGCCATGGGCATGTCGTGCAGGGCTGCGTCTTGACCCCAGACGGATGGATACGGGGAGGCATCGAGTTCAACGAACGGATCGAACGAGTATTCGGTCGAAGCGTGATTGCACCTGGCAAGGGAGACGACATCGTCTTGCCCGGATTCGTTGACCTTCACATTCATGGAGGCGCGGGTTCGGACGTCATGGATGGCGGAGATGCCGTGGAGCGCATTGCTCGGCTGCACGCGAGACATGGAACAACATCACTCCTGGCGACCACCGTCACCGCGGATGCGAGCTCGTTGAAGTGCGCCATCGAAGGCGTAGGGCGTGTGATGAAGAAGCGCCCGCGCGGAACGGCACGTATCCTTGGAGTGCATCTCGAGGGCCCTTTCATCAACGCTGGCAAGCTGGGTGCCCAGCCCGAGCATTCGCGGGCCGCCTGCATTCGCGAGGTGCTCGCGCTTCACGAGCTGGCTCCGATTCGAATCGTCACCTTGGCGCCGGAAATGGCCGGGCATCTCCAGTTCGTCAGACAGTTGAAGGAAGTCGGCATCGTTGCGCAGTGCGGCCACAGCGATGGTACCTACGAAGACGGCGTGGCCGCACTCATGGCCGGTGTTCGTGGTTTCACTCATCTGTTCAATGCCATGAGCGCGTTTCATCACAGGCAACCGGGCATGGTGGGCGCCGCCTTGGCTCACGCGCGTCATTGCGAGCTCATTCCGGACCTGCTTCATGTCCACCCCGGTGCAATGCGCGCAGCGATGAGGTCCATCCCGTGCCTGTATTGCGTCACGGATGCAACCGCCGCGACGGGCATGAAGGACGGTGAGTACCGGCTTGGCTCGCACACGGTGACGAAATGCATGGGCGGTGTGCGGCTGGCGGACGGGACCCTGGCGGGCAGCACTTTGACGATGGACCAGGCGCTTCGCAATCTCGTCGAGATCGGTCTCGAGCTCGACGAGGCTGGCCGGCGCTTGTCCACTTACGCCGCGCAGTACATCGGGGAGTTCGACCGAGGGCGACTGGAGCCAGGGCGCCTGGCCGACATTGCCCTGTTCACCACAGACCTGCAATTGAAGGCCACTTATGTCGAAGGAGACTGCGTTGACGTCATTGATGCGCAATGAAGCACTGATGGCTCCCGAGTGCGTCGCGGCGCTGTTGGGCAACGATGAAGGGATTTACTGCGACCTGGCGCGGCAATTGCGCGACCATCGTCCTGATGCGGCGGTGACCATCGCCCGCGGCAGTTCGGACCACGCAGCCGGCTATCTGTCCTATCTCAGTGCGCTGCGGGGAGGTCACCTCGTGACGTCGCTGTCCATGTCGCTCATGACCCTGTACGGTGCTCCGATCCGGGCTCGCGGGCTGCTGGCCGTCGCCGTTTCGCAGTCGGGGCGCAGCCCGGATCTGTGCGTACCGATGCAGCAATTCACCGAGCGTGGCGCCACGACTGTCGCGCTCGTGAATGACTCCGAGTCGCCCTTGGCAAGTTCCGCTTCCTGGACCTTGCCGTTGCACGCGGGAGCGGAGCGAAGCGTGGCCGCCACGAAGAGCTTCATCGCATCCTTGGTGGCCAGTGCCCGTCTGGTCGGGCATTGGTGCGCCGATGTCGAATTGCTCAGTGCGGTGCGTGCTCTGCCCGAGTCACTGCAGTCTGCATGTGCGCAGGACTGGAGTGCCGCACTCGAGGTCTTGCGGGATGCGCAGCGGATCATGGTGATCGGCCGTGGCACCGGGCTTGCCGTCGCACAAGAGGCCGCGCTGAAATTCAAGGAAACCTGTGGCATCCAGGCCGAAGCTTTCAGCAGTGCGGAGGTCAAGCACGGTCCCATGGCTCTGGTGGATCAGGGATATCCAATGCTGGTGTTTGCGCTCCGCGGTCCTGCCCAGGCGGACTTGCTGGCGCTGGCCGAAGAGATGCGAGGGCGTGGCGCTCGCGTGTTGGTGGCGGCGCCGAACGATGTGGCGGGTCGGCAGCTGACAACGACCCGCGCTTTGACCCCTGATCTGGATCCGATTGCCGCGATTCAGAGTTTCTACCTGATGGTCGAAACATTGTCTCGTGCCCGGGGTTGCGACCCGGACCGCCCTCGCCACCTGCAGAAGGTCACATCAACGCTGTAGCGGCGTCTGCACCAAGGAGAAAAGCGTGAAGCCAACCAACTTGCTCAATCGCGGACCACCCCGCCAAAAGTCGATTCGGTCGAGTCGCCACTCGACCTGAACTTTCGTCATTCCATGTCGCGATCCCGAGTTCAGACACGGGAAGCGCTAGCTCGCGCCCGATTTCTTGGGCAATCACTCATCAAGCATCAAGCACAACGAGGAAACAACCACCATGAAACGGTCTCTTCTCTGCCTGGGTCTCACTGCCTTTGCAGCTGCTGCGTCTGCGCAGCCCTCCGTCAGCATTTCCGGCGACCTCAAGATGGCAGTAGCTCGGGGCAATGGCGGTGCCACTCCCATGGATGGCCAGACCGGTAACCGTTGGGCCATGAACGATCTGTCGTCTGCCTTTATCTTTTCCGGGAAGGAAGACTTGGGCGCAGGTGCCTATGCGGGTTTCGAACTCGCCAGCTTCGTCCACATGGATGAAGGGTCGAGTTGGTCCGATACCGGCGGTCCTTTCTGGAGCCGCCGCTCGGTGGTGACGCTCGGCAGCAGCAACTACGGTGAGTTGTACCTCGGACGTTCGCTGACACCGCAGCAACTGATGGTCCTGTTCGCCGACCCGTGGTACTGGGATGCCAGTGCCGCCCAGGTCGGATGGCAGATCCAGATGGCGAACTACACGAGCACTTCGTTCATTCGCACGAACAATACCGTGGGATATGTGTCGCCGAACATGAGCGGTTTCACACTCAGCCTGGCCGAGTCGCTCGGCGAAAACGTTCACAGCAAGGACATCGGCGGAAGCCTGACCTATACGAAAGGTCCGTTGTGGCTGGGCGTGGCTTACGACCAGAGCCATGGTTTCTTCAACGACGGGACGCAGAACAGCGTGACGACGCTGGTGGGGGCGTATGACTTCGGCATGGTGCGCCCGCTCGTGTCGTATTCGCATTCGAAGGTCAACGGCGTGAGCTACACCGGATACTCTCTGGCCCTGACTGCACCAGTCGGAACCGCTGGGCTTGTCAAGGCCCAGTACTCGCATCTCGACGATTTCGATACGTCGACGCCCGCCAAGGAAGCGCTCGCGAAGTATGCGGTCGGCTACCAGTATTCGATCAGCAAGCGGACTTCCCTGTTTGCCGATGTCAGCCGCGCCAAGGCGCAAACGCTGAGTGGCACGAATACGGTCGAAGCGGGCATCGAACACGCCTTCTGAGCTGCTGTTGAATTGCATGTGTTAGAGCGAGCGACCGGCTTTTCGCATTCAGGGTGATCCTCTGAACCGACAACCGGGCGTTTTGGCCGGGGCCTCCGTGGAGGGCCCGGCACTTTTATCCGGGAGTTCCGTACATGAGCGTTCCTGGCATTCTCCTCGCCTTTCCGCGCCGATGGTTGCGCCGCCCCTCAGTGAGTGGGTCTTTGCGCAGCATGCGCATCGGCACCCGATTGGCCCTTGCGTTTGCGGTCATGTTGCTTCTGACCGGAGCATTGGGTGCATTCACGGTCATCGAACTCAGCGTCGTGAAGAAGTCGTCTGACGAGATCACGCAGAAGTGGATGGCCGGCGTGCGACTCACGTCGCAGATGAACACGGACGCTTCCAATTTTCGAATTGCCGAGGTCAAGCACATCCTGGCAAGCGACTCGGCCGAGCGATCGAAGTACGAGGATGAAATGCGGTCCATCGACCATGCCATGGCCCAGAATGCCGATGAGTACTCGCATCTGACCACAACACCTGAAGAGCGCAAACTCTTCGCCTCGTTCAAGCGCGAGCGCCAGCGCTACCTGGACGAGCATCTCAGGATGATGCGCCTGTCGAGCGATGGTCAAGTCGAGGACGCCAAGGCCTTGCTGACATACAACTCCCAGAAGAAATACGAGGGAGCATCGGCCGCGCTTCGCAAGCTGGTCGACTACAACATTCAGGGTGGCCGCGCCGCCAGTGGCGCCAGCGACAGAACTTACGCAGTTGCACGTCGCTGGATCGTCGCGGCACTGGCAGCGGCCCTGGCCCTGGGTTTCGCGTTGTCCTTTGGCATCGCGCGCAGCATCGGAAAACCGCTGAAAGTCGCCGTGAGTGTGGCCAATGCGGTGTCCGAAGGTGATCTTGCAGTGAACGTGCCCGCCGGCGGACGCGACGAGACCGGCCAACTGCTGCATGCGCTGCAAGTCATGACCGCGAGCCTGGGGCGCCTGGTGAATGACGTCTTCCAGGGCAGCGAGCAGGTGGCCAGCAGCTCGCAGCAGATCGCCACCGGCAACGCCGATCTTTCGCATCGGACCGAGACGCAGGCATCCAGGCTCGCGCAGGTGGCATCCTCCATGAGCCAGTTGCAGAATGCCGTGCGCGCCATCGATGATTCCGCCTCCCAGGCCGCTCGCTTGGCCGGTGGTGCGAGCTCGCTGGCAGGGCAGGGCAGCGCGGTGATGGGGCGCGTCGTCGAGACCATGCGCAGCATCAGCGTGTCGAGCAATCGAATCGGCGACATCACCCGTCTGATCGACGACATCGCCTTCAAGACCAACATCCTCGCCTTGAATGCCGCAGTCGAGGCGGCACGGGCAGGCGATGCGGGTCGCGGCTTTGGCGTCGTTGCCGGCGAAGTGCGCGCGCTCGCCAAGAACAGCGCCCAGGCGGCCAAGGACATCAAGGCATTGATCGACGAGAGCAAGGTATGCGTCGATGCTGGCAGTACGCTGGTCGGGGAAGCCGGCGGCGCCATGGACAAGATTTCGGCCCAGGCACAGACGGTGAGCGAATTGATCGGCAGGATCAGCGCAGCGACCAGTGCCCAAAGCGGTGATATCGCGGCGGTGTGCGAGGCCGTGGCAGAGCTCGACGCCGCAACGCAGCAGAACTCAGCGCTCGTGGAGCAATCGGCGGCAGCTTCCGAAAGCCTTCGCGAACAAGCGAGGCAGCTTGTCGAAGCGGTAGCGGTGTTCCGCACCCGAGGCGGATAGCTGAGGTCGAAACCGGCGGGCGCCGTTTTCTACTTCACGCTGCGCGGGCTCGTGTGATCGAATAGTGCAAAGGTGACGGCCCGACGTCCTCGCCAGGGTTTGCCGCAGGCTGCGCACTGCGATTCAGATAGGACCGGCGAAATTCTCGTGGAGTCAGTTGCTTGATTGAAAGAAATTGCCGGTTGAAGTGCGACAGATTGGTGTAGCCCACTTCGTCCGCAATGCATGCGATCGGCTTGTCGGTGGAGACCAGGAGGGAGCAGGCCTTGCCGATGCGCAATTGGGCAATGTATTCGCCCACCGTCAGGCGCGTGTGCCGCTTGAACAGGCGGTGCAGGCCCGACACACTGAGTGCAGCCAACCTGGCCAGTTCGGCAATGGAGATTTCAGCCTGGTAATTGGCGTGGATGTATTCCAGCGTCCTGTCGACCCGAGGGCGGTCGACCTGTCGCACTGGTTCTTGTTCTGTATGAGGGGCACACAGCAGACGATAGTCCTTGTCTTCGGCGAGGATGGTCAGGACCTCGATGAAACGGATCAGGCGCCCGGCGGCAGACAAGGTGCGCATCGGTTCGATGCGCGCGCGCGCTGCCTGAGTTGTGTCGGGCGAGAACGCGATGCCGCGTGATGCGCCCGTCAGCAGCCTCTTGAAGTGCTTCAACTCGACCAGCGTATCTATGAGTGAATGGATCCAGTCCGGCCGGATCCAGAAGACATGTGCCAGATGCGGCTGCTGGCGGTTGAGCTTGTCCTGCGACATCCAGGCGTGGGGCAGGTTGGAGCCGAGCAGCACGAGGTCCGAGTCACCGTAGCTTTCGATGCTGTCGCCGACATATCGCTGACCGAGGCTGTTCACCGTGAGCGTCAGTTCGAACTCGAGGTGATAGTGCCAATTGAATGGTATGGCTTCGTCGAGTCGGCGGTAGAAATAAGTCCAGGTGGCGTCGTCTGGGACCAGCAGACTTTCGAACAGGGCATTCACGACATCGCGCCTTCACTGGGGTGTTTTCTCAGGACAGCGGGAACGGCATTTGCCTTTCAAAGAATAGGCTTGATTGCATTGTCGTGCAATCCGGATGCCTTGGGGTCATTGCTTGCCACGATTGTATTGAATGCAGCCACTCGTGCGTCACTTGTCACGTCCCTCGATCGCCATACTGGCTTCGGGGAGAAACAACAGGGACGTCGAGGGGGCCGCCAGTGCGCGCTGCAAGTCTTTTGTTCCACATGTTATTCATCGTCGCCGTGCTGATGCCTTCACAGGCAGCATGGTCGGCCGGTGTCACGCTCAAGATCGAGAGCTGGCGATACGACGATCTTCCCGTGTGGCGGGACAAGATCCTTCCTGTTTTCGAGGCCGCACATCCGGGTATCCACGTCGTCTTCTCGCCCACTGCGCCCGCTGAATACGACGCCACCCTTGATACGAGGCTGGCCGCCGGAAATGCCGGTGACGTCATCACCTGCCGGCCATTCGACGGGTCGCTGCGCTTGTTCAAGCAGGGCCATCTGCTCGACCTGAACGACATGGCCGGCATGCGGAGCTTCACACCGCTCGCCAAGCTCGCCTGGAGCACCGACGACGCCCGCGCGACCTTCTGCATCCCGATGGCATCGGTGATCCATGGGTTCATCTACAACGCCGATGCGTTTCACGCGCTGCGCCTGAGCCCGCCTGACACCTGGGACCGATTCTTCGAGGTGCTCCAGCGCATCAAGACCGACGGACGCTACATCCCGCTGGTCATGGGCACCAAAGACGGCTGGGAGACGGCCACGATGGGATACCAGAACATCGGTCCGAACTTCTACCGGGGCGAGGCCGGCCGCCATGCGCTGATCGCCGGCACCGCGCGTTTGACCGACTCGCAGTGGGTCGAACCTTTTCGCATCCTCTCGCGTTGGCGCCCGTTTCTCGGAGAGGGCTTCGAGGCCCAGACCTATCCGGACAGCCAGAACCTCTTCACGCTGGGTCTGGGTGCGATCTACCCGGCCGGCTCCTGGGAAATCGGCGATTTCGAAAAGCAAGCCAAATTCAAGCTTGGCGTCTTCCGCCCGCCGCTTGAGCACGAGGGTGAGAAGTGCTTCATATCGGACCATCCCGACATCGCAATGGGCGTGAACGCCAAGTCACCGTATGTCGCGCAGGCGAAGGTGTTCCTTGATTGGGTGGCCTCAGCCGAGTTCGCATCGCTTTACTCCAACGCCCTGCCTGGCTTCTTCAGTCTGAGCAGCGCAAAGGTCGAGTTGGCCAGCCCGCTGGCACGGCAGTTCGTCAGTTGGCGCGACCGATGCGAATCGACGATCCGGCCGACCTATCAGTTCTTGTCGCGCGGCACGCCGAACCTGGAGACCGAATTCTGGAGCGCGGGCCGCTCGGTGATCGAGGGCGCCCTGTCGCCGGAAGCGGCCGCCCAGAAGCTGCAAGGTGTGCTTCAGCGCACCCATCGGACTGAACTGTCGCGCAACTGATTCAGCGGCGGCAACCACTGCGAAGGAGGCATGATCGTGGAAAGGCGAGATGTGATCGGTGCGCTGGGTGGCGCCATGGTCGGCGGCATGGGGCTTGTCCGACGCGCACAGGCAGCGTTGGGCGAACGCATTCTGCTTGGGCAATCTGCCGCGCTGAGCGGTCCGGCGAGCGAGCTCGGGCGGCAGTTCAAGCTGGGTGCCGACCTGCTGTTCGACAAGGTGAATTCGCAAGGCGGCATCCGAGGTCGTGTCATTTCGCTGACGAGTCTGGACGACGCCTACGACCCTCGGCAATGTGTCCGGAACACGCGCCGGCTCATCGACGAAGGTGCTGTGGCGCTGTTCGGCTATGTCGGCACCGAGCCGAGCATGGCGGCACTTCCGTTGGCGACGGAGGCCAAGCGCGTGTTTTTCGCGCCGTTCACAGGGTCTCAAGCGTTGCGGCTTCCGTTCAACCCGCTCGCTTTCCATCTTCGCGCATCCTATGTTGACGAAACTCGCGCGATCGTCAAGCACCTGACCTCGGTGGGCATCGAGCGAATCGGTGTGTTCTACCAGAACGATGGCGACGGAAAAGCCGGTCTGCTCGGCGTGGCGCGCGCGCTCAAGCTGCAATACCAGTCGCCTGCAGGGCTCGGTTTTGTCGAGCGCAATTCGGTGGCTGTCGATGCGGCGGTCAAGAACATTCTCGCCGCCCGGCCAGACGCCATCGTGCTCGTGAGCACGTACCGCTCATGCGCCGCATTCATCCGCGCCGCGCGGCATGCCGGGTTTCTCGGCGTGTTCTACAACACGTCGTTCGTCGGCGCGCAGGCCCTGGCCCAGGAACTCGGCAGCGACGCCCGCGGCGTCGTGGTCAGCCAGGTGATGCCGTATCCGTTCGAACCAATGACGCGAATCGCCGGCGAGTACATTGCCGCGGGCAGGACCGCCTTGGGCGATTCCTTCCGTCCGAGCTACGGCAGCATCGAGGGCTTCATCGCCGCCAAGACATTCACCGAGGCCCTCAAGCATGCTTCCGACCCCTCACCGGGCGCGATCGTGACCGCTCTCGAATCCATGCACGAACTGGACCTGGGCGACTTCTTCGAGGAGTTCGGGCCGAAGCGGCATTCAGGGTCACGTTTCATTGACCTGACCATGCTGTCGGAGCACGGCAAAGTCCGGTTCTGAGCCCTTGCGGCAAGGTCGGGTACCCGCACTGCGTCCTCTCAAGAGGCGATCTTGATGCCGGACAAACCTTGCGGGCCAGGAGGGCGATACCGTCGGGCGTCTCGAACGACGAAGGAGCCGGCATGCCCGATGCCATCGAATCGCCCGCCAGCGAAACCCCCGTAGGCGACTTTGCGAAGTGCCATGCCGGGATTCTTGCGCACCTCGAGGAATTCTCCCGGCTCCCTGGTCTGCTCGATCCTGCGGCCCAGGCGCGCCGCATTGCCGAATCGATGCTTTCATTCTTCAAGAATGCCGTCTTCGAGCATCACCGCGAGGAAGAGATTGAATTGTTCCCGGCCGTGCTCGCCAGTACCTCGGAAGGCGAGGAGCACGTCACCGTGAAGGACATGGTCGACCGCCTGGTGCGCGAGCATCGGCAGATCGAGGCGGCCTGGACTCACCTCGAGCCCGCGTTGCGCGCAGTCGCCAAAGGGCGCGATGCTGCACTGGATGGTTCCGCTGTCACCGCACTGATCGATGCGTACGCCGCGCACGCCCGATTCGAGGAAGAACGCTTCCTGCCGTTGTCGCAAACCATCCTGGGCCGCAACGCCAACCACATGGCTGCGCTCGGCCTGTCGCTCCATATTCGCAGGACGATGCCCGAGGTCGGAGAGAAACTGGCCTATCACGTCTGAAGCGACGACAGGCTGGTGCGGGTGGTCCGCTTTTTGAGCGGCGCCTGGGAGAAAGACACCCGGCCGGCGGCCGACACGCGAATGCGATATGTTCGGCGGAGTTGTCCGTGTCGAACCTCGAAGGAAATCGCATGAAGCTCTACTACAGCCCCGGAGCGTGCTCGCTCTCGCCGCATATCGCATTGCTTGAAGCCGGCCTGCCATTCGAAGCCGTCCTCGCGAGCACCAAGACGAAGAAGCTCGCCGACGGCACCGACTACCTGACCATCAACCCGAAAGGCTACGTGCCGGCCCTCGAGTTCGACAACGGCGAGCGCCTCACCGAAGGGCCGGCGATCGTGCAATGGATCGCGGATCAGGTGCCCGATAAGGAACTCGCACCCCGTGCAGGCACCATGGAACGCTATCGCCTGATGGAATGGCTGAATTTCGTGTCCACCGAGATCCACAAGTCGTTCAGTCCCTTGTTCGTTCCCTCGATGCCGGAAGAGGCCAAGGAGATCTTTCGCACAAGGCTCGCCGGACGGTTCAAGTACGTGAACGATCAACTGGCGAATCGCGACTACCTCATGGGCAGCCGTTTCACCGTTGCCGACGGGTATCTGTATGTGGTCACGCGCTGGGCCACGCCGCTGAAAATCGATCTGTCCGCATTCTCGAATCTGGCGAAGTTCATGGTCCGCATGGACGAGCGTCAGGCGGTGCAGGACGCGCTGGCGGCCGAAGGCCTGCGGACTTGATCGCAGCGCACCGCCTAGACCTGGTGATGCTTGCCGGGACTCCAGCCGTGCGGGGCGAGATGCTGGACGCCCGCGGCCTCGGCCGGCTCCTCGAGTGACGTGCCCATGCTGTCGTTCCAGCGGTTCAGGTAGCCGAACAGCGAGATGACGCCGAGCATCTCGACGATCTCGTCGTCGCTCCAGTGCGCCTGCAAGGCGGCCGCGATGTTCGCGTCCACGGCGTTGGGCACGCTCGACGCGGCCAGCGCGAATTCGAAGGCAGCCCGCTCGCCATTGCTGAACAGGGCACTGGTGCGAAATTCCCATAGCGCCGCCAGGCGTTCGTCGCTCGCGCCGTAGCGCTTGGCGGCGAGCGCCGTGTGCGCTTCGCAGTATCGGCAGCCGGCATTGGCGCTGGCGAGGTGACCGATCAAGCGCTTCTGCTCGCTGGTCAGACGCCCGCCGTTTTCCATCACGGCCTTGTTCAAGGCGATGAATGCCTTGGCGATCGCCGGGCGGCGCTGCATGGTGAGGACGCTGTTGGGCGGAAAGCCCAGCGTCTCGTTGAAGAACGTGGCGAGTGAGGCGACCTCCGAAGAGTGGTCCAGTGGAAGGGGAGCGACAAGCGGCATGGTGGGTCTTTCGGGATCTGCTTTCACCGATGTTAGGTGACACGGCGTCGCGGTGGTCCAGGGTCCGCAGAACCTCGGCAGGTGTGTGGGTCGACCCCGCACGGACGGCGCCGGGCTTCCGCGCTACAGTCGACCACCTCGTCGAATGTCCGTCGAAAGCCCGTCGAATGCCGCCTGCCGCAGACCCGATGAACATCATCCCGCCCCCGCCTGCCCTCGTGCCCATGGCGCGGGTCGTGTGTGAAGTGTCCGAACTCGTCACGCTCGGGCCCGGACCTCATGGAGAGCGCCGCTACGTGCCGCTGGGCGCAGGCACCGTCAGCGGTCCTGAACTCCAAGGGCGCATCGTCGAGGGCGGCGTCGACTGGCAGCTCTCGCGCGCCGACGGCGTGCTCGAGATTGCAGCTCACTATGTCATGCGCACCGATGACGGCGCTCTGCTGGAAATTCGCAGCGAAGGTCTGAGGCATGGGCCGCCGGACGTCATGGCGCGCCTCGCCCGCGGCGAGGCGGTCGGTGCGCACGAATACTTCTTTCGAACCTTGGTGCGGTTCACCACCGGCGCGCCGGCGTGGGCGCACCTGAACAAGGTGATGGCCATCGCGTGCGGATCACGCGAAGCGCGGCGGGTCGTGCTCGATTTCTATCGCCTGACGTAAGGCGCCCGGGGCAGCCGGCATCGTCGCCGCCGCAAGACGTGCCGGCGGCCGCGCACGGCTACATCCTCCCCGGCAGGTACAGCGCAATGATCGGAAACGCGATCAGGATCACCAGGCGAAGGATGTCCGTCACGACGAACGGCAGCACGCCCTTGAAGATCGTCGTGAAGGTCACGTCCTTCACCACGCTCTTGATCACGAACACGTTCATGCCCACGGGCGGATGGATCAGCCCGAGCTCGACCGTCATCACGATGATCACCCCGAACCAGATCGGGTCGAAGCCGAGCTGCGTGATGACCGGGAAGATGATCGGCACCGTCAGGATGATCATCGCCATCGCATCCATGAGGCAGCCCAGCCCCAGGTACATGAGCATGATCAGTGCGAGCACCGTGTAGCGGCCCACGCCGAGGCCCGTGAGGAATTCCGTGAGCCTCTGCGGCGTCTGCGTGATCGTCAGGAAGTAGCCGAACAGCAGGGCGCCGATGAGAACGGTGAACACGGCGGCCGCCGTGCGCGTGGCCTGCAGCAAGCGCTTCGCGAATGCCGGCACGATCGAGCTTGCGCCGCAGAACGCCCAGCAGGAAGGCCCCCGACGCGCCCATGCCGCCTGCCTCCGTGGGGGTGAAGAGGCCGCCGTAGAGACCGCCGATGACGAAGGCGAACAGCGCCAGCGACGGCCAGACGTCCTTCAGCGCGACCAGCCGCTCGGCCATCGGGCGCGGCGTGCCGGCCGGCAGGAGCGTCGGGCGCACGGCGACGATGAGCAGGATCGTCAGCACATACATGGTCATCGCGAGCACCCCTGGCAGCACGCCCGCCATGAACAGCTTGCCGATGTCCTGCTGCGTGATCACCGCGTACACGGCCAGAACGGTCGAAGGCGGCAACATCGCGCCCAGCGTGCCGCCGGCGGCGATCACGCCGGTGGCGAAGGACTGCGGATAGCCGTAGCGCCGCATCTCGGGATAGGCCACCGTCGAGAACGTGGCCGCCGTCGCGACCGACGAGCCGCAGATTGCGGCAAACCCGCCGCAGGCCATGACGGTGGCCACGCCCAGGCCGCCGCGCCGATGGCCGAAGCAGGCGTTGGCCGCGCGGAACAGCTCCCGGCTGACGCCCGACACCGAGACGAACGCGCCCATCAGCATGAACATCGGGATCACGCCGAAGGTGTAGTCGGTGACCGTGCGCATGGACGTCTGCCCGACGAGCTTCAGCGCAGGCACGGCGCCGGCGATCATGGAATAGCCGGTCACGCCCACCAGCCCCATCGCCATGCCCACGGGCACGCGAAGGAGCATCAGCACGAACAGGATCACGAAGCCGAGAACGGCGATCAGGTCATTGCTCAACGGAACTCCCTGGGAGCCCGCCCGCGGGCGGTCACTCGGAGGCCTTGGTTTCGGGATGCTCTTGCAGCAGCTCCGGGTGGAACACCAGCCGCCACGCCCGCAGCGCGATCAGCACGACCGCAGACACGTCGCCCAGCCAGGCCACCGCGAACAGCGGCCACGTGGGCAAGTTCAGGTCGAAGGTCTGCACGTGGTCCTGGTAGGTCAGGCGCACCTTGTCGAACAGGGTGGCCGTCTGCACGGTCACGACGAAGAGCAGCACCAGCGTCGCGAAGACGTCGATGAAGCGCTTCATGCGCGGGCCTGCGGTCGACCACACCAGGTCCACGGTGATGTGGCCGCCCCGGTAGCTCGTCGCCGCGATGCCCCAGAAGATCAGGATGCCCAGCAGCAGCCGACCGAAGTCGTAGCTGTCGGGGATCGCGGTGTTGAAGAACTTGCGAAGCAGGACCGAGATGAAGATGTCGGCCGCCACGAGTCCGACGAACACCGCGGCCGTCCACTCGATGCCGTTGATGATGCGGTCGGCGAAGTGGCCCTTTCCGCGGCGTGTCGTCGGCGCCATGCGACTACATCGCGGCCTTGTACTTCACGAGGTTCTCGTGGAGGCTGTCGAGCACTTGCTTCGGATCGGCGCCGGCCTTCTTCACGTCGGCTGCCCAGGTGTCCTCGACGGGCGCCACCGCCTTGCGCCATGCCGCCACCTGGTCGGGCTTGAGCTCGACCATCTCGTGCCCGGCCATTTTCGAGATCTTCGTGCGGCCGTTCGCCTCGAAGTCGGCCCACGGCGTGGCGATCTTCTCGGCCCACTGACTGTTGCAGTGGTCGTCGAGCACCTTGCGCTGCGCGGGCGACATGCTGTTGACCTTGTCCTTGTTGAGCACCCACACGAAGGGCGTCACGTACAGCGGCACGTCGAGGTGGTACTTGACGACCTTGTCGATACCGAACAGCAGGATCGAGCCCCACGGGAAGGTGATCGCATCCGCGACGCCGCGCTCGAGCATGTCGCGCGCCTCGGGTGCCGACGCCTGCACGTTGGTGCCGCCCAACGTCGTCACCATCTGGCCGATGGTGCTGGTGGCCGGACGCACTTTCATGTCACGGACGTCGGTGGGCAGGGTGATCTTCTTGCTGGAATGGAAGGTGCCCGGGTCGTGGACGAATGCGAAGCAGTAGTAGACGTCCTTCATCTCCTTGGCAGCGTACTGCCGATACCACGCGTCGATCGCGGCAGAGCCGCTTTTCGCATTGGAGAACTGGAACGGCAGCGAGGCTGCCGCGAAGATCGGGAAGCGCCCCGGCTGATAGCCCGGATTCACATAGGCCGCATCGGCAATGCCGTCGCGCGCCATGTCGTAGTGGTCGAACGCCTTGCCCAGTTGCTGCGAGGGAAACAACGTGGCGGTGATGGTGCCGCCCGATGCCTTCTTGATGTCGTCGGCCCACGCCTGCAAAGACGGGTTCAGCGGGTGCTGGGCCGGAACCCAGCTCGACATCTTGAGGTTCACCGGCTTGTCCTGGGCCAGGGCCGGAGCCCATGCCGCGAGCGCCAGGGCGTTCACCAGCAGAACGCGATGCCATTTTGAGAGTCTCGTGTTCACGCTTGTCTCCTCATGTCCTTGGTCGATGGATTCTGTGGTGCGATCCGCCGGCAGCGCACCGGGAAAACCTCGGGTCAGCGCGCGACCCGCACGGCGATGTGGGCAAAGTAGTGGGCCAGGTCGTCCAGGTCTTCGGTGGCCACCGCGGAAAGTACCTCGCTCATCGCCGCGCTGTAGCCCAGGCGTTGTCCCGTCTTGAAGCCACGCAATGCAAGACGCAGGTAGTCTTCGCGCTGCCCCGCGAGGCGCGGCACCTGGCCGTCTCCGGCGAAGTCCGCGCCGTGGCAGGCCGCGCAGCGGTGCTCGCGCACCAGGGCCTCCCCGTGAGCAAAGCGCCGGTCATCGCGCGGGCTCTCGGGGGCGGCCGCCACGGGCGGCAGGGAGCCGATGAGCGTCGAGAAGGCGCGCAGGTCGTCGTCGCTGAGATCCTTGGCAATGGCCACCATGCGGGCGTTGTCACGCCGTCCCTCGCGAAACAGGAAGAGCTGGGTGATGGCGTAGAACGAGGGTTGTCCTGCCAGCGACGGCACGAGCGGCGTGGTGCTTCGACCGTCGGCTCCATGGCAGGCAGCACAGACGGAGGCGAATCGCGCCGCCGTGTCCGCATCGGACCCGAGCGCGAGCGCGGGCCCGAGCAGGGCGAACCCTGCGCACGCGAATCGCCACGCCAGACGCTTCACTTTCCGGCGTAGCTGATACGGTAGATCGCGCCGTTGTGGTCGTCGCTGACGAGCAGCGATCCGTCTTTCATCACCAGGACGTCGACCGGTCTCCCGAGGTAGGCGTTGTTCTCGACCAGACCCGTCATGAACGGCTCCCAGCGCGCGATGCCGCCGTGGGCGTCGGGCCAGGCGACGATGACGTCGGCGGCTGATTTCTGCGTGCGGTTCCACGGACCGTGCCGCGCAATGAAGATGGCCCCGCGGTATTTCGCCGGGAACATGCTGCCGGTGTAGAAGCGCATGCCCAGCGGCGCGGTGTGCGGCCCGAGCAGAGCAGCCGGCTTGACGTAATCGTTGCAGTCCTTGCCCCAGCCGAACTCGGGGTCGGCAATGTTGCCCTGGTGGCAGTACGGATAGCCGAAGTGCTGCCCGACCTTCGTCAGGTGGTTGAGTTCATCGTTGGGCAGGTCCTCGCTCATCCAGTCGCGCTGGTTGTCCGTGAACCACAGGTCGTGCGTCTTCGGGTCCCAGTCGAAGCCCACGCTGTTGCGCACCCCCACGGCGACCGTCTCGACGCCGCTGCCGTCGAGGTTCATGCGAAGGATGCGTGCGTGGTGCTCGTCGGGTTCGCACAGATTGCATGGCGCGCCCACGGGCACGTAGAGCTTGCCGTCCGGTCCGATCTTGATGAACTTCCAGCCATGGGGCACATCGCCTGGCAACTGGTCGTAGATCGTTTTCGGTGCAGGGGGATGGTCGAGCTGCGCCTCGATGTTGTCGAATCGCATGATCTCCTTGGGCGTCGCCACGTACAGCGAGCCGTCATGGAACTCGATGCCGTTGGGAAGCATGAGCTTCTCGGCAATGGTCTTCACTTCGCGCTTGCCGCCCTGGTCGACGATGGCATACACCTTGCCGGCCACGAACAGCGAGCTCACGAACACCGTGCCCTTGTCACCCTCTCGCAAGCCCCGCGCGTCGAGCACGTTGCTCGCGTAGACCTCGGCCTTGAAGCCGGGCGGCAGCTTCATCTTGGCGATGGGCAGCTTGGAGGCTTCGGTGGCAATCGGGAAGGCGGGCACCGGCGCCATCTTCATCGCCACATCGGACTTGGGCCGGCCCTTGGCCCAGAACGGTTCCTCCTGTGCCTGCTGGGCGAGTGCGCTGCCGGCTGCGAAGACGAGCACGGCGGCGGCCGCGAGGCGACCGGGCATGCTCTGCAGTGAACATTTCATCTCTCGTCTCCTCATCGTTTGATCGATGCAACGCCGCCCGACTGGCGTTGCTGGCTTTCCACGGTTTGCATCGGGCGCCGCTTGTACCAGCGGATCGGCTGTTCCCGGGGTGCGCGCGGCGGCGCGCCCAGGCTTTGCAAAGTCTGATCGAGCGCCGTTCCTGCGTCATCGGCAAGGGCGGCAAGACGTGATGCGCGCACCGCATCGGCGCGCGCCTCGGGCGTGGCGCCAGGCAGGACGGCCACATGCTCGACGATGTGCAGGAGATTGCGCTTTCCGCGCTCGTTGGTGCTGCCGTACCCCTTGACGAGGCGGCCGCACTGGGCCAGCTCGTGACCCAGCGACCAGCCGGCATCGGCGCCCTCGGTCACGGCGGCGAGCCACTGTTCGATCAGCGATTGCTCGAGTGCGAACCGGCTTCCGCGGCGCCGCTGGCCCTTCATGCTGGCCAGCAGCCGCATCATCAACGCGCCGTGCACGGTGTGAGCGCCGATCTTCATCGCCTTGGACCATGGCTCGTGGCCGGCCGACTGGCGGCGGCGATCCCACGCGGTCAGGCGGTCGGCCAGCCGCTGCGGCAGAAGGGCCGCGAACTCCGGCACGCCCGGCTTGAAGTGGTCATAGACCTTGACGATCTCGTCATCTCGCGCGCCGACTTCGCGCCGCACGCGTTCATGGCGGCTCGCCCGCAGCTTCAGGTGGGCCACGCGGACGATGTCGTCGAACGCCATCCACAGCGCCAGCCAGCGAGCGACCTCCTGGGTGATCGACCAGTCGTGGAAGCCCGCCGCATCGGCGCGCCGCTCCGCTTCGAGCACGCGGCCGAGCCGCTGCACGTAGAGGTCGGCATAGGCGGCGTCCTGGTAGTCCTCGACGCGGGCGTGGCCCAGCGCAAGCAGTTCGTGAACCCGGGCAGGGAATCGTTGCGCGAGCGCGGGCTGCAGCGCGCCAACGGCGATCGCCGCATCGCCGTCGCGTCCGTTCTTGCGCTCCGGTTCTCGCCCTGTCGCGCGCTCCGGTTCTCGCCTGGATGCACGCTCCGGTGTGCTCGCCTGTGCACGCTCCAGGTCTTGCTCCACCTCGTGCGCCGTGGCGGGGGCAGGGCCGAGGTCGGCCAGGGCGGCCTGCAAGGCGTCGAATCCCAGGGCGAAGCCCTCGAGGCTTGCCTGCACTCCCTTCCCGCCGCGCCGGATCGTCGCTTCGCAGTGCTCGCGCGAGAGGGGCAGCAGGCCAGTCGCCGCGATGGCGCCGAACAGCACCGCACTGATGGCGGTGCCCGCCTCACGTGCCAGCGCGCCCATGTCGAGCACCGCCGCCACGCTGCTGTATCGGCGCACTGTCGACAGCAGCGTCGCATCGTTCATGCGCCCGTCGGCCGGCTGCATCTTCTCGGCCACCGTGAGGGCGCGAGCGCTGGACGTGATGACCATCGTGCGCTCGGCATTCGACATCCCCAGGCCGATCTGCCGCACCGTCTCGAGCAACTCGGAAGACACCAGCAGATCGATGGCGCCCGGCACCGGATTCAGGCTGAACACCGGCCGGCGTGCGTCGAGCAGCGAATCGGGCTGCGGGAAGATCTCGACGTAGTAGGTCGTGGCGCCGGTGCGCTGGGCGACGCCCGGGATGGAAGTGCTCTGGGCGCTGTGGCCTGCGGACACGGCGGCCTCGTACAGCCATTCGGACAGCACGCCACCGCCTTCGCCGCCCAGGGCGGCGAGCAGCACGGCGATCGGGCGAGGCGTGGCGTTCATGACCTTCATGCCGTGAGCAGCGCGCCCACGACCCGGCCCCGCAGGGCGGCGAGGAGCCGCTCGTGCCACTTCGGGTTGCGCACGACCTCGGCACGGTAGAAGCTCGGGCAGAGGGTGGCGGCGTGCGCATTGGCGCCGCACAGGCCGCAGCCGACGCATCCGTCGATCACGGTGGCCACCGGGTCGACCTTCAGCGGATCGGGATTGTCTTTCAGGGTGAGCGTCGGGCAGCCGGACAAGCGGATGCAGGCGTGGTCCCCCGTGCACACGTCCTCGTCGACGCCGTACTTCACCCGTTCCACCCGCTCGCCGCGGCGCAGCAGGCCCGCGATCCAGGGCTTGATGCGCCGCTGTCGTTCGAGCTGGCACTCGCCTTCGGCGATGATGACCTTCAGCCCGTCGAAGTCGCTGGTGAAGGCCTCCTCGAGCGTGCGTCGCATCGCGTCGACCTCATAGGTGTGGACGGTTCGCATCCACTGCACGCCCATCCCCTTGAGCGTGGTCTCGATGATCAGGTTCTTGTGAACCAGGCTTTGGTGCAGTGCCGAATGGGTTGCCGCTTCGGCCTTGGCCTCGTCGTCGGGCGTCGACAGGATGTCCTGCGTGCCGGTGGCCGAGGTGTAGCCGTTCTTCATGATCAGCAGCACGGCGTCGTCATGGTTGAACAAGGCCGCCTGGACACCGGTCAGCAGGCCGTTGTGCCAGAAGCCGCCGTCGCCCATCACGGCCAGCGTGCGCCGCTGCATCATCGGCGAGACGCCGGCGCGGCTCGCCAGGCTCATGCCGTACCCGAGGATCGAATGGCCGGACGAGAACGGCTCGAACGTGGCCAGTGCGTGGCAGCCGATGTCCGCGGCCACGTGCACCGGGCCGACTTCCTGCTGCGCCAGCTTCAGCGCAGAGAACACCGGGCGCTCCGGGCAGCCGATGCAAAAGCCGGGCGGACGCGCAGGCAACGGCCCGGCCTCTTCGGCCACAGCGTGTCGGCGCGCGGCATTGCCGGCCAGCCATGTACGAACCCCTGAAACGTCCGCCTGAGGCAGGTGACGCTCGGCAAAGGCCGCCAGGCCCTGCGCGAGCACCTCGACCGTGTACTCGCCGGCCGCCGCAAGCATGTCCTTGCCGTGGACCCGCGTCTGCACGTCGTTGCGGCGCAGCGCCTGCACGATGTCCTTCTCGATGTATTCGGGGCTGCCTTCCTCCACCACGAGCACGGCCCGCTTGTCGGCGGCGAACGCGATCACTTCCTCGGGGACGAGCGGACAGGTCACGTTGAGCACGAGCACGGGAAGCTCGCTTGCGCCGAAGGTGTCGGCCAAGCCCATTTGCTGCAGGGCGCGCAGGGTGGCGTTGGTGAGGCCCCCTTGCACCACGATGCCCACGTCGGTGAAGCGCCCGCCGGGAAGATGCTCGTTCAGCCGGTGTTCGGCGATGTAGCGCTGCGCGGCCGGAATGCGCTGGTCGATCTTCAGTTTCTCGTGCCGGAACGTGACCGGCGGATGGGCGAGGCGCATGTAGTCGAAGCCCGCGGGCTCAGCGATCAGGTGGCGAGTGGAGACCGCGGGCGCCCGGTTGTCCTTGCACTCGAAGCGCCCGCGCACGTGACAGGCCCGAATGCGCAATTCCATCAGCGCCGGCATGTTGGACGCCTCCGACAACGCAAAGGCATGTTCCACCAGGTTCACCATGGTCGGCAGCTCGGGTCGCGGATCAAGCAGCACGAGAGTCGACTTCAAGGCATAGGCGTGCGTGCGCTCCTGGATCACGCTCGCCCCTTCGCCATAATCCTCTCCGACGACGATCAGCGCGCCCCCCACCACGCCGGGCGAGGCGAGATTGGAGAGCGCGTCGGCGGCCACGTTCGTGCCCACGATCGACTTCCATGTCACGGCACCGCGCAAGGGATAGTGGATCGATGCGCCCAGCATCGCGGCTGCCGACGCCTCGTTGGAGCAGGCCTCGACGTGCACTCCGAGCGTGTCGAGGTAAGGCTTGGCCTGGACCATCACGTCGAGAAGATGCGAGACCGGCGCGCCCTGGTAGCCGCCGACATAGGCGACGCCGGCTTGCAAAAGTCCCTTGGTGATGGCCAGGATGCCTTCGCCGTGGAAGGTCGCGCCCGCGCCGAGCTGCAGCTGCGCGATCTGCTCTGTGAACTGGACTTCCATGTGGAGCGCACGCCCGACGTGCGAGAGGCCGGGCGGCTCGTCTCCTTCGTGTGTTCAGGGCCGGTCGACTGTAGGCAGGCCGCGGCCATTCGTCCATGCCATAAGGTGAACGAGTACGATTCATGCCATGCATATCAGAGACCTGGACCTGAACCTCCTCCATGTCTTCCAGGCGGTTCACGGGGCGCGCAGCGTGAGCCGTGCGGCGGCCTCCCTGGGCCTGTCCCAGCCGGCCGTGAGCCATGCGCTCACGCGACTGCGCCTGGCCTTGCACGACCCGCTGTTCGTGCGCATCAGCGGCGGCGTTGCGCCCACCCCGCGAGCCGAGCAGCTCGCCCGGCAGGTCGAGGCGGCGCTTCGGGTGCTCGATGTCGCCATCCACGAGTCCGACACCTTCGACCCGGCCCGCTCGCAGCGCCGCTTCGTCGTGCACATGAGCGATATCGGCGCCGATGAATTCCTGCCCCAGATGATGGCCACGATCGGACGAGAGGCACCGGGTGTTCGTGTGGAGGCCATGCAACTCGAGCCGCAGACCATTGCCGGTGCGCTCGACGAAGGGCACATCGACCTGGCCTTCGGCTTCCTGCCGCAGCTCACCGGCACCGAGAAGCAAAGGCTCCTCGACGAACGCTATGTGGTCCTGCTGCGACGTGGCCATCCTCTGGCGCGAAAGCTCCGCGATCGGGCGGCACTCGAGCAGCTCGACTTCGTCCTCGTGCGCAGCCACGGAGAGCCGGCGCGAGCGCTTCACCTGCTGGGCCTGGAGTCGCGCATCCGGCTCACGCTGCCGCACTTCACTGTCGCACCGTCGATCCTTGCCAGCAGCGACCTGGCGGTGGTGATTCCACGACGCCCGGCGCTGCGCTTCGCCGAGCGCCACGCGTTGCAGGTCGTGGAACCCGACCTCGGCCTTCCGCCGTTCGAAGTCGCCATGCACTGGACCTGGCGGTTCCAGAACGACCCCGGCCATCGGTGGCTTCGCCAGGTGGCCTCGGGCATGCGCTTCGAGCTCATCGCCGGCGAGGCAGGGGCGCCGCCGACAACGTCGCCGCAGGCGCGCGGACGGGCCGCACATTCCCTCGTGCGGTGAACGCGGCTTCGAAGCGTGCAGACCATGGCACTTGTGCGTTGTTCGACGTTCGTGCCGCAGATCGCGTCGTAACATCTGCCGCATCCCGCACAGGAGTCGACGTGTCGGAAACCCTGCGCCTGCTGCAAACGATCGGCGAGACCCTGGACGGGCTCGGAGTGGCCCTGTGCGTCTTCGACGACGCGGACCGCACGCTCCTGTGGAACCGCACCTTCCTGAAGTTCTTTCCGGAGCATGCGGGCCGCGTACATTCAGGCGAACCCTATGCCGCGAATCTGCGACGGTTCTACGAGAGCCGCCTGTCCGAGCCCGACATGCCGTCCATCGAGCGTTTCATCGCCGAAGGCGTCATCCGCCATCGCAAGCAGACGCGTCCGTTCGCGTTCGACCATCGTGGCCTGCGCCTGTGGGTGTCGTCGCTGCCGCTGCAGGGCATCGGTCGGATTCGGCTGTGGCGCACGGATGCGGCACTGGTGCGGACAGCAGCGGCATCGGTCGACCAAGTGCCGGGCCGTTCCGAGGCGCCGAAGATCGAAGGTGCGGAGCTCTTCGACCACGTTCCCGATGGCGTCATGGTCAGCGCCGCCGACGACACGATCGTGTGGGTCAACGAGCCGTTCGTCCTCATGTACGGCCTGCTCGAGCGCGGCGATGCCGTGGGCAGCACTTTCGAGGACGTGTACCGCGCAGCGTGGCGCGGGCTGTCGCAATCCGACGAGGCCACCTTCCGGCTGGGCCTGCTCGCGCTCAGCGAGAACCTGCGATTCGCCGGCGCGCCCTTCGAGGTGCCGCTGCCCGGCGAGCGATTCGTGCGCGTCATTGCCCAGCACCGCACGGACGGCACGGTGTTCCAAGCCCACGTGGACATCTCCGAACTGAAGCGCCAGCAGCGCCAGCTCATGCTGGCCGAAAGCCAGGCACGCCAGAGTGAGGCGCTGCTCGCGGAAAAGTCGGCGCTGCTCGAGGCGACGCTCGAGCGCATGGAGCAGGGCGTCATGATGGTCAACGCCGATCGCGTGGTCGAGGTGTGCAATCGACGCGCCATGGAACTGCTGGAGCTCCCCGCGGCCATGATGGCGTCCAAGCCGACCTTCGAAGCGGTGCTCGAATACCAGTGGACCACCGACGAGTTCGCCAGGACCTCGCAGGAACTGCAGGACTTCGTGCGCAACGGCGGCATCCTCGAGACGGCGCAGTGCTACGAGCGCGAGCGGCCGAACGGCCGGATCATCGAGGTGCAGAGCGTGCCCATCGAGGGCGGGGGCGTGCTGCGCACCTACACCGACATCACCGAGCGCAAGCGCAGCGAAGAGCGCATCCGCCACATTGCACGGCACGACAGCCTCACCTCGCTGGCAAACCGCGATGTGTTCCTCGAGAGCCTGCATGCCGCCACGACCGGCGCCAAGCGAGCCCGCGACACGTTCAGCGTCCTCTACATCGATCTGGACGGGTTCAAGCCGGTGAACGACCGGCACGGCCACGCCGTGGGCGACAAGCTGCTGGCACTGCTGGCCGAGCGCATGGGCCGCGTGGTGCGCGAGGGCGACATGCTCGCCCGGATGGGCGGAGACGAGTTCGCCGTGCTTCAGCGAGGCGTGCAGGAGCGCGACGGCGCGCTCAGCCTCGCGCAGCGCTTGCTCGACGCGATCTCGATTCCCGCGCGAATCGAGGGCCACGAGGTCCAGGTGGGCGCGTCCATCGGGATCGCGATCTGGCCCCTGGGCGGCGAGGACGCAGACACTTTGCTGCGCAATGCCGACAAGGCGATGTATGCGGCCAAATCCGCGGGACGGCGCGCCATCCGCATCCACGGGGTTTCTGGCGAAGCGGTCTCCGCATCCGACTGACGCCCGGCCCCACGGATCACGCGACCCGGGCCAACCTGGTTATCGGCGAACCCGCGCCGCGGTCCAGCGGGCGCCCGCGAATCGGGCGCGTGCACCGAGCCGCTCCTCGATGCGCAGCGCCTCGTTCCATTTCGCCATGCGCTCGCCGCGGGCAAACGAGCCGACCTTGAGTTGGCCCACATGCCATCCGATGGCCAGGTGCACGATCGTTGTGTCCTCGGTTTCTCCCGAGCGCGCCGACACGATGCCGGCATAGCCGAGCTCGCGCGCTGCGTCCCAGCAGCGCAACGTCTCGGTGAGGGTGCCGCGCTGGTTCGGCTTGAGCAGCACGGCATTGGCCGCACCTGCGGCAGCAGCCTCGCGCAGCAGGGCCGCGCTGGATACCAGGAAATCGTCTGCGACCACCTGAAGCCCGGGCGGCGCGGCCTGGGTGAATCGCGCGAAGGCCGCTGCATCGTCTTCTGCCAGCGGGTCCTCGATGCTGGCAATGGGGTACTTCGCGCACCAGCGCAGCAGCAGTTCGATGAGACCGTCGCTGTCGAGTTCGCGCCCTTCGAGGCCGAACGCGTAGCGGCCTGCCCGGCCGAAATCGCTGGCCGCGATGTCCAGCGCGATCGACACCTGCTCGCCCGGCACGAAGCCGGCGGCCTCGATCGCGGCGACCAGCGCATCGAGCGCTTCTTCGTTGGTCGAGAACGCAGGCCACCAGCCGCCTTCGTCGGCCACGCCGGCAATCGCGCCGCGCGACTGCATCAGGAGGCCGGCATGCCGATATACCTCGGCGGTCCACTCCAGTGCCTGCCCGAAGCTCGTCGCCCGCGGGCACATGACCATGAAATCCTGGATGTCCACGCGGCGCCCGGCATGCGCGCCTCCGCCGAAGATCTGGATCTGCGGAAGGGGCAGCAGCGTGGCGTCGGCTTCGCCGCCGAGATAGGCATACAGCGGCAAGCCGTGCGAGGCCGCCGCCGCGTGCGCCGCGGCCATCGACACCGCCAGCGTCGCGTTGGCGCCCAGGCGGCACTTGTTCGGCGTGCCGTCCAGCTCGACCAGCCGGTCGTCGAGCGCCGCCTGGTCGTCGGCTGTCATGCCGAGCACGGCCTGCGCGATCTCGCCGTTGACATGGCCCACGGCGCGCTGCACGTCCAGCCCGCCGAATGGGCCGCCGCCGTCGCGAAGTTCCAGCGCTTCGCGCGTGCCCGTGCTCGCGCCGGCAGGCACGATGGCGCGCCCCATCGCCCCGTCGGCCAGCTCGACTTCGGCCTCGACCGTCGGGCGTCCGCGGCTGTCCCAGACGCGACGTGCGCGAACGTGTTGGATGGCACGCCGACGGGTCATGTCGTGAGCTCCTTGCGCCATGCGGCGCCGATCTTGGAAAGATGCCGTGCCGGCTGCGCCAGGAAGGCGCGCGCAGTGCGGCGCACCGCATCGCGCTGCTCGTCCGTGTTCAGGTATTCGACCGGCGACTTGCCGTCGACCCTGGCGAGGAACAGGCCGGGCAGCAAGGCCGCGGCGCGCGCCTCGATTTCAACCTGCGGCTCCCAGTCGACGAGTTCAAGGTACGACTGCGCCAGGACATCGAATCCGGTCAGGAAATCCGCCATCGCCGATGGGTTCCACAGGCACTTGAGCAGCAGGTGGTTGGCGCAGAACGCGAGATCGAATGCAGGGTCGCCCCACCACGCGCATTCGGCATCCAGCAGCACCGGCCCGCCTTGTCCGACCAGGATGTTCTTGGGGCTGACGTCGCCGTGCACGAGCGCCTTGCGGTGCGCTTGCGTCTGCGCCACCAGCGCATGCAATGGCGCGGCGAGATCGGAATGCCGGGATGCGGTCGACACGAGATAGGGTTCGAGCCGGATGTCGAAGAAGATGCGATCGGTGTCGAATTCCGCCGCGAGTTCAGGACGCGCTGCCGAATAGGCATGAATGCGTGCGAGCGTGCGGCCCACCGCGCGCGCGGTCTCGATATCGACCTGGCCCTGGCGCAGCAACTCTTTCCACAGTGCGTATTGCTGCGGCGGCAGATAGCGCATGACGAGCACGCCCAGTGCCGCGTGCTGGCCCAGCACCTGCGGCGCGCAGCCCGGCGAGGCGGCATCGGCCACCTGCATCCACCGCGCCTCGAAGCGATTTCGCTCGATTGGCGCGCGCCAGTCGGCAGCCACGCGCAGCTTGGGCAATGCCCGCTTCGCGCACACGGGCCCGGCTTGGGTGTCGATTCGCCAGATGTCCGAAGAGACTCCGCCGACCAGCGGTTCGCCCCGGAGTTCATCGTGATCGCCGGCCAGTCCGAGTTCTCGCAGGGCCGCGCTGAATTCCGGCGGGACGGGTCGGATGGTCTCGGACATCGTCAATTCCACCACCCGCGGCATGTCGCCCCGGCTCTCAGCTCGCCGTATGTCCGGCCTCGACCAGCTTGACCAAGGCGTGCAAGGTCCGGTTGACCGGCGTGTCGATGCCAAGCTCGGCACCGCGGCGCGCAACGAAGCCGTTGAGATGATCGATCTCGGAAGGCTTGCCGCGCGCCATGTCCTGCGCCGTCGACGAGCGCTGCGCAGGCATGGCCACGGCAATGCGATCCATGGCCTCGACCGACTCGTCCAGGCGAAGGTCCTGCCCGGCGGCGCGCGCCACGGCGATCACCTCGCGCACCACGTCGAGCTGCACCCTGCGAACCTCCGCCTGCGCCGCCATGCGGCCGTAAGGCATCTGGGCCAGGCCGGAGATGGCGTTGTAGGCGCAATTCACGAGCAGCTTGCTCCACAGCTCGCGCATCACGTCGGGCGAGATGCGGACCGGCACATTCGCCGCCGCGAACAACTCGACGATGTCCTGCAGGCGGCGCTGGAACCCTGTGTCGCGTGCGGCTGTCGCGTCGAGCGGGCCGATGACGAGGTCGCCACGCCCGAAGTGCTTCACCACGCCCGGCTCGGACAGGGCGGTGGCCACATAGACGACGGCCGGGATCACCGGCTGCCGGACATGGCGAGCGATCGTCGGCGCGTTGTCCACGCCGTTCTGAAGGCTGAGCACCAGCGCATCCGCCTGCAGCAGCGGCGCGATCTGACGCGCGACGGAATCGGTGTCGGTCGACTTCACGCAGAACAGCACGAGTTGCGCCGAGCGCACAGCGTCCAGTTCGGTCGTCGCGGCGATGCGGATCGTTTCCGCACCTTTGGCCATGTGCAGCGTCAGGCCCAGGGCATCGATCGCGGCCACGTGCGCGGGTCGGCCGACGAGCGTGACCGCATGGCCGGCCCGTGCGAGCATCGCGCCGAAGAAGCTGCCGACCGCACCGGCCCCGACGACCACGGTGGAACGAATGGCTGAGCTCATGGGCATGTCACTCCGAAGGCGCAGTGGGCCTGCGCGGGCGAGTATGCAACGTTCGGAATTCCGGCGTCGGCGATGCCGTGATCGGATGGGGCCGCGACAAGGCTGTGCGACGGGCGTCCTACCGGACAGGCATGGCGCCGAGCGCCCGGCCGAACGCCTCGACGCTTTGCCAGTCGGTGAAATCCTTGACCGTCTCGAGGCCGGTCGGGCCCTTGGTCAGCCACATGATGAGGCGGATGATCATGCGGTCCATGAGGCCGTAGCGAGGGTAGTCGAGCTTGCCGGCGAAGACATTCAGCATGCTCGGCCGCCATGCCACGCGACGCAGGAATGTCTGCACATAAGGGTTGGTCGCAGGCTGGCACTTCTGCGGCTTGCGAGCCACGAGGTTGACCGAGAAAAAGGCGCTCGGCATGGCGTTGAGCGCCTGCGCGTGTCGGTTGGCGTACTCGATGACACGCGGATCGGTCTTTCCGTAGCGGATGCGCGCACCCACCACGGCCAGTTCGAAGTCGGCCGGATCGCACGACAGCGCGTCCTCGATCATCCTGAGCTCGACCGAATCGCCGCCATCCTGCAAGATGCATTGCAGGCGGTCGCAGATCTCGCGCGTGTGGCCGTCGGTCGACGAACACAGAATCAGCACGCGCTTGGCAGTGCGCATATCGCTGTGGCTGGCGCCGCGGCGCTCCACAATGGCGGCACGCTCGACGCCCCGGGTGCTGGCCGCGTCCTTGTCGTCGAGCACTTTGCCTTCCTGTGTGGTGCGAATCGGGTTCGTGGAAGATTCTGGCACGCCCGAGTGGGGCGGATGCCCGCGCGACTTGATCGCCGTCAACCGTGGAGTGAGATCGATGGACACTGGCTCGACATCATCGCCGCCCGAGCGCGCGCCCGCGCCCGCGCCCGCCGAAAGAGCGCATGGTCCGACCCGCGAGTTCTGGCAGCAGCGCTTCGAGGACGGCAACCTTCCCTGGGATCGCGGTGGCTCCAATCCTCAACTCGCGGCATGGCTGTCTTCAGGCGTGCTCGGGCCGGGTCGATCGGTCGTCGTGCCAGGCTGCGGCTCGGGCCACGAGGTCGCCGAGCTTGCCGCCGCCGGCTGCGAAGTGACGGCCATCGACTACGCGCCCGCGGCGGTGGAGATCACGCGTGAGCGGCTGCGCAGTGCCGGGCACCTGACTGCGCAGGTGCAGATCGCCGACGTCCTGCAGTGGTGCCCGGCGTCCCCGTGCGATGCGGTCTACGAGCAGACCTGCCTGTGCGCGCTACACCCCGACCACTGGGGCCGATACGCCGAGCAGCTGTTCGCGTGGCTGCGGCCTTCAGGCCAGTTGTGCGCGTTGTTCTTGCAGGCCAGGCGCGAAAGCGCGGCACGCGGGTTGATCGAAGGCCCGCCCTACCATTGCGACATCAATGCCATGCGCGCGCTGTTCCCGGCGTCTCGGTGGGACTGGCCCAGGCCGCCGTACGCCGCAGTCGCGCATGCGCAGGGATGGACCGAACTCGCGGTGGTCCTCACGCGCAGGCATTGACGGTTCTCGCAGCGATCGCGCGTCCCACACGATCACGGTCTTCAGGGCTGCTGCGGAGCTCGCAGCAGCTTCAGCACGGCGTCGTCGCTGAGCCGCGTCGCGCGCCCGTCGTCGACATGCACGAGGCGCGGAAATGCGATCAGAAGGGCCATCACCACGAGTTGCACCGCGATGAACGGCAGCACCCCTCGGTAGATGTCGCCCGTGCTCACGCCGGTGTGCCGTCCGGTCGAGGCGTCGTGCGCGTGCGCCGGTGCTACCCCCCGCAGGAAAAACAAGGCATAGCCGAACGGAGGCGTGATCACCGAGGTCTGGAGGTTCACGCCCAGCACCACGCCCAGCCAGACCAGATCGATGCCCAGCCCCGCTGCCACCGGGGCCAGAAGCGGGACCACGATGAAGGCGATCTCGAAGAAGTCCATGAAGAACCCCAGCACGAAGACCAGCGTCGTCACGAATGCGAGCATGCCGTGCACGCCGCCCGGCAGCCCGCGGAAAAGCCTGGAGACCCAATGCGTTCCTTCCAGGCTGTTGAAGGTGAGGGTGAAGATCGTGGATCCGATGAGGATGAACGCGACGAAGCAGCTGAGCTTGACCGTGGCGAGCGCTGCGTCGAGCAAAAGCGGCCAGCGAAGCCTGCGCTGCGATGCTGCCATCGCGATGGCGCCGACCGCGCCCATCGCGCCGCCTTCGGTCGGCGTGGCCAGGCCGACGTAGATGGTGCCCAGCACCAGAAAGATCAGCGCGAGCGGCGGAACGAGCACGAAGGCCACGCGCCGCGCCAGCGCAGACAGCCAGCCCAGCTGCAGCAGGCGGTCGGCCAACGCCAGTGTGTACGCGACCGCCACGGCGGCCGCGAAGCTCACGATGACGGTCTCGTCGGTCGGCGGGGCGGCGGCCGTGCGGCCCAGGCGGATCAGCAGGGCAGGGTAGGCCTGCATGAACAATGCGCTGCCGAGCGCGCCCAGCAAAGCCAGCCAGAGCAGCGAGCGCAGTCCGCTGGCCCCGCCGGGCTCGCGGGCGGCCCGGGCCGCCGGCGGGAGCGCCGGGAGTGCCTTCGGATCGAGCCAGGCCGCCGCGCCCACGACCAGCAGGTATCCCCCGATGACCATGGCGGCGGGCACGAGGGCGGCGGCGTACATGTCGCCCACGCTGCGGTTGAGTTGATCGGCGAGCACGATGAGCACCAGCGACGGCGGCACGATCTGCGTGAGGCTGCCCGATGCGGCAATCACGCCGCAGGCCATGCGCGCGCCGTAGCCATGCCGAAGCATCAGCGGCAGCGAGAACAATCCCATCGAGATCACCGACGCGGCAACGATGCCGGTGGTCGCACCGAGCAGCGCACCGACGAGTACTACCGCAAAGGCCAGGCCGCCGCGCACCGGACCGAAAACTTGGCCAATGGTCTCGAGCAGATCGCGCGCAAGACCGCAGCGATCCAGGACCAGGCCCATCAGCGTGAAATACGGAATCGCCAGCAGCATGTCGTTGCCCATGATGCCGATGAGGCGCAAGGGCAGCGCCTGCAGCAGCGCCGCGGGCATCACGCCCAGTGCGATGCCGATGGCGGCGAACGACAGGCCGCACGCTGCCAGCGCGAACACCACCGGTGCCCCGCTCAACATGAACAGCACCAGGGCCACGAACATCAGTGGCGCCAGGTTGGCTGCGAGCCAACCGGTCATTCAGCGCGGCCCGGCAGGGCCGGCGACGATCGGCGGGAGGTCTGCCTCGCTCAATGTGGGCCGTGCGATGCGTCCGCGCAGGCAGGCCACCCGGCGGATCAGTTCGCCGAGCGCCTGCAGGCCCAGCAATGCCATGCCCAACGGGATCCAGAGATAGAGCGGCCAGACGATGAGGCCGCCCGCATTGAACGACGACTCGCCCGATTCGAAGGCCCGCACGAACAGCGTCCACCCATACGCGCCGAAGAGCACCGTGGTGGGCAGCGCCACGAGCGCCAGCACGACCGCGTCGATCGCGGCGCGAACGCCAACGGAGAAACGCCGCGACAGCGCATCCACCCGCACGTGCTCGTCGACCATCAGCACATATCCGGCGCAGCCGAGGAACGACACCGCGAACAGATGCCACTGCACCTCGATCCATGCATTGGAACTCAGGCTGAAGAACTTGCGCGAAAAGGCATTGCCTGCGCTGATGAGCACCGACGCGAGCAGAGGCCACAGCATGGCGCGGCCGACGAATCGGTTCACGCGGTCGATGCCGTGCGCGAAGGCGAGAAGGGCGTCCACGGGAGGAGGCCGCGCCCTTCACGCGAAGGAGATCACACGGTGCCCCTGACGCACCACGCGCGGGCGACCAGGGCCGATGCGCCGCCCGGGTGGGCGCGCAGCCGCTCGCATGCGTGCTCGCGCAGCCTGCGACGAGCCGCATCGTCGAGGCTCGTCAGGTACGTGGGCGCAGGGCCCTGGCCGCCCTCGAAAGGGTGCCAGTACGCGTCGAAGTCGGCAAAGGGCGTGGCGATCTCCAGCGCGTCGACCGCCACGTTGCGCAAGCCGGCACGGGCGAACAGCGCCGACAGGCGCTCGGGCCGGCACAGCGGGAAGCGAACGCCTTCGTCCAGGCTCGCCGCGCCAGGGTCCAGGTCCGTGGCGGCGTCCCAGAAGACGCGCATCATCTCCATCTTTTGCGCGTAGTCCCAGACGTAGGCGGCGATCGTGCCGCCCTCTGTGGTCACGCGCATCATTTCTGCCAGCGCCTGGTCAGGGTCCGGTATGAAGTTGAGGACCAGGCCCGAGACGGTGGCGTCGACCGAGTTGGCTTCGAGCGGAAGACGACCCGCCGGAGCAGCGTGAATGGCCACGGCGTCGCCGAGACGGCGGCGGGCCGTGGCGAGAAAGCCTTCGGACGGGTCCACGGCGGCCACGCTCGCCGGCGAGCAGGTGGCCACGATCGACGATGCGAGGGCACCCGTGCCGCAGCCCACGTCCAGCCAGCGCCGCGACGGACCGGCGTCCAGCCACGCCAGGAACCGGGGCGCAAGCTGGCGACTCCAGCGGCCCACGTACAGCTCGTAAGGATCTCCTTCGAGCCAGGTGTCGCCTGCATCGACCTTGTCCGTGTCCATCGGTGCACCTCCGCGCCGCTTCGACGCGTCCATCGGGAAACGGGTCGACTGCGGAAAACGCATTGTGCTCGTGCACGGCCCTCGTGCGGAAGCACGAACGTGTCGGGCGCCGGCTCACTCGTGGCGCAGCGCCTCGATCGGGTCGAGCCGCGCGGCGCGCCGTGCGGGAAAGTACCCGAAGACCACGCCGATTCCCGCCGAGAACAGGAACGACACCATGTTGATCGTCGGATCGAACATCAACGGCAGGCCCATGAGCGAGGCCAGTCCTGCAGAGGCCGCCGTGGCGAGCACGATGCCGATCAGGCCGCCGAGCGAGGCGAGCACGACGGCCTCGATCAGGAACTGCAACAGCACTTCGCGCTCGAGCGCGCCGATGGCCAGGCGCACGCCGATCTCCCGGGTGCGCTCGGTCACGCTGACCAGCATGATGTTCATGATCCCGATGCCGCCCACGAGCAGGCTCACCGCGGCCACCGCGCCGAGGAGCATGGTCATCACCCGGGTCGTGCCCGACAGCGTGTCGGCAATCTGCCGGGTGTCGAGCACGTTGAAATTGTTGTCGTCGTGCTCGCTGAGCTTGCGGCGCTCGCGCAACAGCTGTTCCAGGCTGGCTTTGAGGCGTTCCGTATCGGTGCCGTCCTTCATCGACACCAGCAGCGTGCCCACGTTCTGGTTTCCCGTCAGGCGGCGCTGCACGGTGTGCAGCGGAAGGATCACGACGTCATCCTGGTCCATCCCCATGCCCGACTGCCCCTTGGATGCGAGCAGGCCGATGACCTGGCACGAGAACTGGCGCACTCGCAACTGCTCCCCCAAGGGCGCAAGATTGCCAAACAGTTCGCGGCGCACCGTCGCGCCGATCACGCACACGGCAGAACCGGCGCGCTCCTCGGCCTCGGTGAACTCGCGCCCCTGCGCAAAGCGCCAGTTGTTCGTCTTGAAGTAGGCACTCGTCGTCCCGACCACCAGGGTCGACCAGTTGCGCGCGCCGAAGATCACCGTCACGCCGGTATTCAGGGACGGCGCCACCGCGCTCACGCCGCCGATCTGCGCGGCGATGGCCTGGGCGTCGGCCTCCTTGAACACGGGCGCGCCGGCGGCATCGCGTCCGGGGCCCAGGCGCTGGCCCGGTCGCACCATCAGCAGGTTGCTGCCCAGGCTCGAGATCTGGTCCGAGACCGCCTGAGTCGCGCCGTTGCCCAGCGTGACCATCGTGATCACCGCGGCCACGCCGATCACGATGCCGAGAATGGTGAGGAAGGAGCGCAGGAGGTTGCGCCGGATCTCGCGCACTGCCAGCCCGAGCGTGTTCCACCACATCAGGCAGCTCCGAGCTCGCGCGCCTGCGCCGGCACCGGCGAAAGCCGCCGTGTCTGCGCGACATCGCTGTCGATTCGGCCATCGACGAAGTGGACGATGCGCCGCGCATAGGCGGCCATGTCGGACTCGTGCGTGACCATCAGCACGGTGATGCCGCGCGTCTCGTTGAGCTCGACCAGCAAGTCCATGATCTCGCGGCTTCGCTGGGTGTCGAGATTGCCGGTGGGTTCGTCGGCGAGCAGCACCGTGGGGTGCGTCGCGATGGCTCGCGCGATGGCCGCGCGCTGCTGCTGGCCGCCCGACAACTCCGACGGCGTGTGATGCTCCCAGCCTGCGAGCCCCACCGAAGCCAGCGCCTCGCGCGCCATGCGGGCGCGGTCGGCGGCGCTCTCGCCGCGGTACAGCAGCGGCAACTCGACGTTCTCCTGGGCCGAGGTACGCGCGAGCAGGTTGAAGCCCTGGAAGACGAAGCCGAGGTGTCGGCGCCGCAACTGCGCGCGCTGGTCGCGGCTGAGCTGCTGCACGGGCACGCCCTTGAACAGGTATTCGCCGCGGCTTGGCGTGTCCAGGCAGCCGAGGATGTTCATGGCCGTGGACTTGCCGGAGCCGCTCGGGCCCATGATCGCGACGAATTCGCCGGCTGCCACATCCAGGTCGATGCCGCGCAGGGCGTGCACCGCGGCCTGCCCCTGGCCGTAGACCTTGGCGACGCCGCGCAGCCTGATGAGCGGGGTGCTCGCCGGCGGCGCCGACGGGCGGCTCACCGGCGCGCGATCGAGGGTCACTTCGAACTCCCGCTGGCCTGATCGACAATCACCGGCATGCCCGGCTGAAGACCGTCCCCGGACACTTCGGTCACGCGGCCATCGGTGGCGCCGGGCGTCACGGCGAGTGCCGTGGGCACGCCGTCGCGCAACACCCAGACCTGGCGCGATGCGGCGGTGTTGGTGCCGGCGCGCCGGGCGCCGCCGCCGCGTGGCGGGCGCGGAATGAGCCGCGAGACTACGGTCGACCCGCTCGCCGCCTCGGCCGGCGCAGACGCCGGCGCAAAGCGCAGCGCCGCATTGGGGACCAGCAGCACGTCGTCTCTGACCGTCGAGGCGATGACGGCCGTCGCGGTCATGCCCGGCCGCAGGCTCAGGTCCTGGTTGCTCACGTCGAGCTCGGTCACGTAGGTGACGACGTTGTCCTTGGTCGTCGAGCCGTAGCCCACGCGCGTCACGGTGGCCGGGTACTGCCGGTTCGGATAGGCGCTGACGGTGAAGGTGGCCTTCTGTCCGTCGCGCACCTGGCCCACGTCGGCTTCGTCCACGTTGACCTCCAGCTTCATCTGCGACAGGTCCTCGGCCAGCGTGAACAGCGTCACTGCCTGCAGCGAGGCGGCCACCGCGTTGCCCGGATCCACTGTCGCGGGACAGCACCACCCCGTCGATCGGCGAGCGCATGGAGGCCTTGCGCAGATTGGTCTCGTCCACGCTGAGCGCGGCGCGCGCGTCGACGACCCCGGCACGCGCGCTGGTCGCGTCGGCTTGCGCCCGGGCGAGCGTCGCATTCGCGGAGGCGAGTTCGGCCTGCGAGGGCACCTTGCCGCCGCTCAGGCGCGAGACCTCTTGGAGGCGCTCCAGGTTGCCGCGCGCCTCGATCACGGTGGCCGCCGCCTGCTGGACGCGCGCGTCGGCCACCGCCACGGCTGCGCGTGTGCGCTGCACCTGGTCGGCGAGCTTGGCGGTGTCGAGTTCGGCCAGCACCTGGCCACGCCGCACGCGGTCGTTGACGTCGACGAACACTTGCGCGATCGTGCCCGACAGTTCGCTGCCGATGTCGACCTTGTGGGTGGGCTGCAGCGTGCCGTTGGCCGTGACTGTCACGACCAGGCGGCCACGCGTGAGGGGCTCGGTCACGTACTGCGGCTGCGCGGCCACGCGATGCGCGGACAGCCACATCCAAAGGCCTGCCGCGGCGGCGAGCAGCACGGCTGCGGTGACCCACCACGTGGGGCGCTGCCACCAGCGCGGTGCGGTGCCTTCGCCCAGGAGGTCATCGAGCTCGGCGGCGGTGGGCGCGCCGCCGCCAGGCGATGCACTGCTGGGGGTGGCGAGGATGATTTCAGGTTGCGCGCTCACGAGGCGCTCTCTTTCTTTGTGTCATGACCGGCGCGGTCGTCGGACGACGGGGATTCGGGTGTCCAGCCTCCGCCCAGTGCACGGTACAGGCGGACGTGACCGGCGGCCAGATCGGCTTCGGTCGTTGCCACGCCGTCCTGCGCGCTCAACTGAGAGCGCTGAGTCTCGAGCACGGTCTGGAAGTCGACGAGCCCGCTTGCATAGCGGTGCTGCGCAAGCAGCGCAGCGTTCGAGGCGGCCTGTGCAGCGCGCTGAAGCGCCTGCAGGCGCTCGCGTGACGAACGCAGGTTCGACAGCACGTCCTCGACGTCCTGCAGCGCAGCGAGCACGGTAGCGTCCAGCGTCGCTTGTGCCGCGTCGAACTGGGCCTCTTGCGATTCCAGCTGCGCACGCCGCGTGCCGCCATCGAGCAAGGGAAGATTGGTGCTGCCGATGAGCGCGCGCGCTGCCGTGCCGCCGAGCTGGCTCAGCGACACCGCGCTCCAGGCCACGGAGCTGCGCAGCACGAAGCTCGGCAGCCTCGTGGCGCGCGCCTGCGAGACGCGAGCCCCGGCGGCGTCGACCGCCAGTTCGGCGGCGCGCACGTCGGGACGCTGGCGCAGCGCCTTGCCCGGGATGTCCAGGCTCAGTTGGGCGGGAGCCTGCGGAATCGGCCCGGCCGTCGCAAGCGTGGCCTGCAACGCCAGGGGCACCTTGCCGCACAGCAGCGACAGCGCATGGGTGCTTTGCTCCACGGACGCCTGCAGCGGCGGAAGCTGGGCCTGCGTCTGGGCCACCTCGGCGCGCGACTGCTCCACCTCCAGAGACGACGCGAGGCCGGCCTGCGCCCGCCAATCGGTGATCTGCAACGTCTGCTGCTGCGCCTCCAGGCTGTCGCGCGCGATCGCCAGTCGCGCCTGCGAGCCGCGAAGCTGCACGTACGAGATGGCGACCTCGGCGGCGACCGTCAGGCGCGCGCCGGCCAGGGTCGCGTTGCTGGCGTCGAGGTCGGCCGCACTGGCCTGAGCCCCGCGCTGCCCTCCGCCGAAGAGGTCCAGGTCCCAGCCGGCTTCCACCGAGCTCTGGACGGACTCGCTGCTGCCCGCGTTCGCGGGGTCGCTGCGCTGTGTCGAGGCGCTGGCGCTCAGCGTGGGGCGAAGGCCCGCCAGCGACTGTTCGCGCAGCGCTCGTGCCTCGCGCACGTGAGCCAGCGCGACGCGCACGTCGGTGTTCGCCTCCAGTGCACGCTCGACCAGCTCGCCCAGCAACGGGTCGTCGAAGCGACGCCACCAGGCGGTGAGGGAAGGCGGCGAGACGCCTTCGGCGAGCGTGTCCTGCGACCACTGCGCGGGCGGGAGGATGCCCGGCCTGCGCTCAGGCAGCGAGGGCGTGCTGCACGCGGCGATCACCGCGGCCAGGGCGGCGATCGACAGGCGTGCGACTGATGGCAGGGGCATGTCGCGGCCTTGAGCGGCCGGGGCGCCTCAAGGCGCGCCGGCCGTCGGCTCCTGTGCACGCACGAGCAGGACAGGCACCGGTGCCATGCGCACGATCTGCTCCGCGTCGCTGCCAAGGACGAGCCGGCGCACGCCTCGCCTCCCGTGCGTGCCGATCACGATGAGTTCTGCGCCCCAATGCTCCGCCTCGTCGACGACCAGGTCGCTCACGCGCCCAGCCAGGCTGTCCACGAGTTGCGTCTCGACGCTCAACTGGCCCTTCTCGACACGCGCACGTGCTTCGTCGAGCACGGCCTGGCCGCCTTCGCGCAGCATCGACAGCAGCTCGGGCGTGGCACCCATGCCGGCCTCCGGCGCCGTGGCGAAGGAGAGCAGGTCCACCACGTGCAGCAACTTCAGGCGCGCGCCGGTGAGCCGGGCGAGCTTGATCGCTTCATCGAGTCCGCGCGTGGAGGTGGCGCTGCCGTCCACGGGAACGAGGATCTTCGAATACATGAGCCTTTCCTTTCTGTCCATGAGCCCTGGTCGCGCCACTGCGGCATCGCGAGCTCCGGCGCGACAAGCCCGATCGGGCGTCGCGCCGGACCACGGCACAGGCCGGGGCCGGAAACGAGAACCAGCGTAGAGCAGCCTTGTGAATTCGCGATCAATGCCACGGCACGCCGCGTAACACTGGGTGAATCGCTCGTGTCCGCAAGTACACGATGGCACGGTCGCATGCGTGCGGGCGGTTCGTGTTGACCGGCGTCAAGGGCCATGCGGCGCGCTGGACTATCGTGGCCGCAGCGCACTGCGCCGGCCTCTTTCGTTCCAGAGCGGCGCATGGAGCCCGGGCAATGTCCCCGGGGAGCGCGCTGGAAGTGCAGGAGGAGCATCTTCTCGATGGTGGCCCACACGACCTTGATGACTCACACGATGCCAGCCGCATGAGCGACACGACGCCCATCACGCACCGACTGCTTCCGGTCAGGCGTGCCCTCATCGACACCTACCAGCAACCGGTCGTGTACCTGCGCACCGATTGCGAAGTCTGCCGGGCCGAAGGCTTCGAGGCCCAGGCCCAGGTTGAAATCGCTGCCGGCGGAAGAACAGCGCCTGACCTGGATGTGCATGCGCAAACGCCCATCGTCACCGTCGAATCGACGTGACCCATTTCAAGACCACGAGATCGCCATGAAGCTGAAGATCCTCTCCCTGCCCGGCGCCGAAGCCTTCTCCGACCGCCTTGCAGACAAGCTCGATGCCGCGCGCTGCGGCATGGAAGTGCGTCATTTCCCGGACGGCGAGACCTACCTTCGCGTGCTCGACGACGTGTCCGGTCGCGACGTGGCGGTCGTGGCGCAGTTGCGCGAGCCCGACGCGCATCTGCCGGCGCTCCTGTTCGCGGCCGACACGCTGCGCGAACTCGGTGCGGCCAGCGTGGGCCTGGTCGCGCCCTATCTTCCCTACATGCGGCAGGACGTGCGCTTCCTGCCTGGCGAGGCCGTCACCTCGCGTACCTTTGCGCGGCTCCTGTCGCAGGCCTACGGCTGGATCGTCACCGTGGATCCGCACCTGCACCGCAACGCGTCGCTCGATACGCTCTATCACACCTCCACCGAGATCGTGCCGAGCGCGCCGGCGGTGGCCGCCTGGGTCCAGACGCGGGTGTCGCGTCCCGCGCTCGTCGGCCCCGATGCCGAAAGCCTGCAGTGGGTGTCGCAGGTGGCGGCCATGGCCGGCTGCCCTCACCTGGTGCTGGGCAAGCGGCGCATGAACGATGGCGAGGTCATCCTCGACGTTCCCGATCTGCACGAACTGGAAGGCCGCACGCCCGTGCTGCTGGACGACATCATCTCCAGCGGCGGCACGATGGCCGCGGCCATCCATGCGCTGCGCGGCCAGGGACTTCCTGCGCCGGTGTGCGTGGGCGTGCACGCCGTGTTCGCGGGCGATGCCGCGCAGCGGCTCATCCTGGCCGGTGCGGCGCGCGTGGTCACCTGCAACACGCTCGCGCACGCCACCAACGGCATCGACGTCAGCGGGGCGCTCGCCGAGGCCGTGCGCATCGAGATCGAGGCGGTCCACGCGGGTAGCGAAGAGCCTCTGTAGTCCTCTTCGCCGAGCCTCTTGGCCAAGGCCCAGCCGGGCCTGGCCATCTGACGCGAGCGGGCATCCCGTTTGCTGCAGAACATCGGGCGCTCCGGAGATGGGAGCCACGGCATGTGCGTTCGCCATGCGTTCCTCCGAAGCTGAACATTCGTAACCCGACGTGTACATCCTGCCGCCACGGTTTGCATCGGCGCACCGCGGCGCACGTCGATGGGCGTGCGCACTCATCTTCGCGGCCGCTGCGATCGCGGGCGTGGCCGAGGGCGCCGAAAAGCAGATGGCCGCGACATTGCAGGTCGACGGTTGGCGCCTGCATCTCGTGAGTTGCGGTGTGCGCGACCCGCTGTGGCTGAACATTTACGTGGCCGGCCTGTATGTGCCCCGGGGCACCACCGCGCAGGCGGTGCGCGACCCGCAGCAGACCAAGGCGGTGGAACTGCGCGTGCTCGACGCCCGCGATCTGCCTCCGCGGATTCCCGCAAAGTGGCACGACGCCTTGGCTCGGGAACTCAGCCGCGAGCCCATGCAGCGCGTGCGCCAGGCCTATCGGCAACTGCACGATGGCGATGTCGCCACGTTCACCTATGCGCCGGGCCGTGGCGTCACCATGCAAGTCAACGGGCGGATCGTGGTGCGCGCTCGCGGGCATGGGGTGATCGATGCCATCCTGTCAGCCTGGGCCGGCAGCGACTCCATCCGGTCGAAGCTGGAACACCTGCCGCTGGACCCCTCGTGCCGACCTGCGCGCCGTTGAATGCCGGCTCGAAGCCGCGGGTACGTCGGTTGCACCTGCAATGGCATCGACATCTTCCGAAGGAGAAGACATGGCAACGGATGCACGAATGGAACCCGGGCTCGGCACCGCACAGCGCGACAGTTCCGCTGCCGCGGCAGTCCATGAGGCCGGCGCAGCCGCGAGGGAACATGCCGGCGCCCTGTGGGACGACGCCAAGCAGAGCGCCCACGACGGCCTGAACGCGCGCAAGGACAGCGCGGCCCAAGGTATCGGCCACGTGGCAGATGCCCTGCGCGACGCGGCCCATCGAAGCGCGCAGGACGGCGACGGCTTTGCCCGCTTTACCGAATCCGCCGCCGACGGGCTCGATCGCCTCTCCGGCTCGCTGCGCAACAAGGATGTGAGCGCCATGCTGCACGACATGGATCGCTTTGCGAGGCAGCAGCCGGCGGTGTTCTTCGGCGTGGCGCTTGCTGCGGGCTTCGTCGCGGCGCGCTTCATGAAGGCCGGCCGTCCCTGACCACCACCATGACCACGACCGCGTGCATGCGCACGCCAGAAAGACATAGGACGCATCCATGGATACCACCGTCAGACTGAATACCCCGCCCACCACCGAGCGCTACGCGACGCAGCCCGATGCGCACGATGGCCGTTCCCTCGGGGGCCTGTTTTCGGACCTCTGGCGCGAGACGACCACGCTCGTGCACGAGGAGGCCGAACTCGCCAAGGCCGACATGAACGAGAAGGTGTCGCAGGCCCTGACCGGCGCGGGCACCATCGCCGCCGGCGGCGCCGTGGTCTTCGCGGGTTTCCTCGGCCTCATGCTGGCCGCCATCAACGGGCTGGCCTATGTATTGCCCCAGGACATCGCCCCGTGGCTTTCGCCGCTGATCGTCGGCGTCGTCGTGATGATCGTCGGCTATGCGATGTACGCCGGCGGACGCCGCGACCTCAAGGCCCGCAACCTCAAGCCCGACCGCAGCATCGAATCGATTCGGCGCGACGGCCGGCTCGTCAAGGAGCATCTGCAATGAAACTGAACGGAGACCGGAGGCCGGAGGACATCCAGGCCGAGATCGAACGAACCCGCAACCATATGGGACGCACGCTCAGCGCGATCGAGCAGCGCCTGAGCCCGGGCCAGCTCGTCGACGAAGGGCTCGACTACCTGCGCCACAGCGGGGCACGCGAATACGTGGTCAACCTCGGCGAGGCGGCCAAGCGAGATCCGCTTCCGCTGGCGCTGGTGGGCGTGGGCCTGGCATGGCTGATGATGTCCGACCGGCGCAGCCGCGGCGAGGCCTCGGCGGATGTTCATTCCGTATCCGACGGGACCTCGCAGGTCAAGGACACGGCCGCTCATCTGAAGGCGGGCATGTCGCGGACCTCGCAGAAGCTCTCCGACACCGCTTCGGCCGCGCGCGATCGGGCCGGCCAGGTGACCGACGCGGCACGTCGCCAGGCCGAACGGGTGCGCGGCGGTTTCGACCGGCTCCTCAACGAGCAGCCGCTGGCACTCGGTGCGATCGGACTTGCGCTGGGCGCGATGCTGGGCGGATCGGCACCACGCACTCGCGAAGAAGACGAGCTGATGGGCGATGCGAGCGAGCGCGTCAGGGATGACCTGAACGAGATGGCCCGAGAGAAGTGGCAGCGCGCCGAAGGCGCCGCCGGTGCCGCTGCCGATGCGGCGCGCACTGCCGCGGTCGAGCGCCTCGATGCCCAACGGCGCCCCGATGGAGGCGGTGTGCACGAGGAAGCCGGCGGCGAGCAGCCGACATGGTCCCCGCCCGAGCGGCACTAGGAGAGTGTCATGACTCAGGCGACGTGGCCGGAATCGTCCGGCGGCCCGCGAATCGCCTGCCCGCGTGATCTCACGCGCAGCGGATGGCTCGATGTCCTGCGGCGCGTGAAGGAGCAGATCGCCGCCGATCGCCTGTCGGTGATCGCGGCGGGCGTGGCCTTCTACGCCCTGTTGGCAGTGTTTCCGGCCTTGTCGGCACTGGTGGGCCTGTCGGGCCTCCTGTTCGACCCTCATCAGGTTGGCCGGCAGGTGTCGTCCCTCGGTGGCGTCGTGCCGGCCGAGGCGGTGAAGCTGCTCATGGGCCAGTTGCGCGACCTGTCGCAGTCCGACCGCACGGCGCTCGGTCTGGGCGTGGCCGGCGGGCTGCTGCTCGCGCTGTGGAGCAGCTCGGCGGGCGTTCGCACGCTGATGAAGGCGCTCAATGTGGCCTACGACGTGCGGGAGCGCCGCGGCTTCCTGCGGCGCACGGGACTCGCGCTGGCGCTCACGCTCGGGGTCGTGGTGGGCGGCGTGGTGGCCATCGGCGCGGTGGTCGTGCTGCCTGCCATCCTTCACTTCGTCGGCCTGGGCGATGTGCTGCGGGGGGTCGTCTCGCTGGCGCGCTGGCCGATCGTGGCCGCGCTGTTCTGGCTGGGCGCAGCCGTGATGTACCGGTACGGACCGAGCCGTTCCCCACCGAAGTGGCTCTGGGTCACATGGGGCGCGAGCGTGGCCACCGTTCTGTGGCTGGTCGGCTCGGCGCTGTTTTCATGGTACGTGTCGAGTTTCGGTAACTACAACGAGACCTATGGTTCGATCGGCGGGGTGGTGATCCTGCTGATGTGGTTCCTGTTGTCGGCCTTCTCCCTGCTGATCGGGGCCGAGCTGAACGCCGAGCTGGAGCGTCAGGCCAAGGGGTCGCTGCCGGCGCCGACACGGGCTTGAGGCGGCAAGGGGATCATTGCTGCGCAAGGAAGGCGCCAAGGGCCTGGTCGTCGGCGTTGCGCAAGGTCTTCCGGGCCAGCGAGACAAGCGTCTGCGCCGCTTTCGGCGTGGCCACGTCGATCCCCAGTCCGGCGGTGGGTGGCCAGTCGGCGTCGAGCCGCAGGTAGCGCTCGCCCAGGCGGTCCTCGACCATGGCCTGCACATGCTGCTGCTGCACCGACAAGAGCGTGAGAACCAGTCGTCCGCCCGACAGCCAGCCCACCGCACCGGCATTGCCGTGCACGCCCTCGGGCGGCCTGTAGCGGGCGGTCGCGGTGCCCACGGCCAGCATCGACACCCGGGCCGGCTCGACGCCCATGAAATGCTCCAGTTCATGAAGCGCCACCTGGTCCGGCGCCACGGCGAAGAGGCCGCCGTCGGCATACAGGCGGCGCCCGATGCGCACGCACGGGAAATATGCCGGCGCCGCGCATGCCGCCATCGCGACGTCCACGGCACGCAACGCGCCATCGCCCTCGGACGCCTTGGCATGCGGCGTCTTGAAGACCTTGGTCTGGCAGTTGCCGACGTCCACCGCAGGCACGACCACCCGGTGCGCGGCGTCACCCAGGCGTCCGTCGCCGATCTCGGCGTCGAGGATGTCGCGCAAGGCCTGGCCGGAATACTTCGGCCCGAGCACGGAGCGGCTGAGGTCGAGCAGACGGCTGACGGCGCCTTGGGGAAGCGATCGGCTGGAAAACACTTCGGGGCCGTGCTCGACGAAGATGGCGACGATGCGCGACACGGGCACCTCGAAGGCGAGCGCCAGCGCGAGCAGGCCGCCGATCGACGTGCCCGCGAGCAAGTCGAAACGACGTGCGAGCGGCTCGCCGGCACGCTCTTCGAGCCCCTCCAGAACGACGGCGGTGTAAAGGCCGAGGAAGCCGCCGCCGGAAAGCGACAGCACTCTCAGCGGCCGATCTGCAGGTAGAGGACGCAGTGCCATTGGGCCAGCATCGCCTTCGGGTCGCAAGGTGTGGTTGATGGGCGTCAATCGGGCTTTCTGGATCGAGTTCGAGAATGGTGCCTCAGCACATCGCCGATGTCGCTGCCGGACGGGACGACGCCATGGACACTGCCACCCAGAACCATCTGAAGACCCTGCGTGACCTGCTCACCTATCGCCTCGGCGAGTTGCGTGCGGAGGTGCATGCGGCCGACATGTCGCATCGCGAAGGCGAGGGTGCGGCGCGCGAGGTCGGCGACCGCAAGGACGAGGCCGCGCAGCGCCAGGTCAGCGATGTCGATGCGGCGGAGGAACAGCGCGATGTCGACGAGATGGCCCAGGTGGAGGCAGCGCTGCATCGTCTCGACGAAGGCATCTACGGCGACTGCATCGACTGCGGTGAGCCGATCGCCCTGCAACGCCTGCTGGTGCAACCGGCGGCCGTGCGCTGCGCGGCCTGCCAAAACGCCCGGGAGCACGGGCAACGACCGCCAGGCATGTGAGCTTTCGCGCCACGCGCCACTCACGCGCGTTTCTCGAGAGGCTCGTTGATCTCGCGCAATGTGCCCTGCCGGCCCGCCGTGAAGAATTCATGCAGGGTGGCGCGCCGAAAGGAAGGCAAGGCAGCCATGAAGGCCGGCGCGATTCCGCAAGGAGAAACGGGCGAAGTCACGAAGTGAAAAGCGGCGGCACGGCGACGAACGATTGAACCACGACCCGGTGTGCGGCCGGGTCTTTTTGGGCGATGTGGGGCAACCTGCATCGCCTTTTTCTATCGCCGTTCGTCGTGGTGCGCTCGCCATGCGAGCGCATGTGGGCGCATGTGGGCGCGCTGGTCGTGACCGTGGAAGCCGACACTCACGAGCAGGCAGGGGGGCATCGTGCGTGTCATGTGCGTCATGTGCGTCATGTGCGGTCATGTGGGTCATGTGGGTCATGTGGGTCATGTGGGTCATGTGGGTCATGTGCGACGAACGCGTTCCCGACTTGCGCCGTCTGTCACCCCAGCGGCGTGCACGCCCTCATGGCCTGAAGCCAGGCCCTTGCCTGCTCATGCGCCATCGGGCGCGCGCACAGGAACCCCTGGAATTCATCGCACCCGAACGAGCGCAGGCATTCACGCTGCGCGTCGGTCTCCACTCCCTCGGCCAGCACGCGCAGCCCCAGGCTGTGCGCCATCGACACGATGGCCTTGGCGATCGCCAGGCTGTCGGTGTCGTCGGGAAGGCCGCGCACGAACAACTGGTCGATCTTCAATGCGTCGATGGGCAGATGCTTGAGCACGGACAGTGACGAATAGCCTGTGCCGAAATCGTCGATCGACACATGCACGTCCATGTCGCGAAGGGCCTGCAGCGTGGCTGCACTGCGCTCGTCGCCGTAGAGCACCGTCTCCGTCACCTCCACTTCCATCTGCAGCGGGCAGCCGGGCCGATCGAGCCCTGCGGCATGCAAGGCATGCGCGACGGTCAGCGCCAGCGGGTCGCCGTGGAACTGCCGCCCCGACAGGTTCACCGCGATGCGCCGCGGCTGCAGGCCATCGTCGAGCCAACGCCGGGCCTGCGCGCAGGCCTCGTGCAGCACCCACGCTCCGATCGCATCGATGAGCTTGCTTTCCTCGGCGGCAGCGATGAAGCGCTGAGGAAGGAGCAGCCCTTCGTCAGGATGTTGCCAGCGCAGCAACGCTTCCATGCCCACGTAGCGTCCGGTTGCGAGTTCAAATTGCGGCTGGTAGTGCAGACGCAACTCGTGTGCCTCGAGCGCGCGGTACAGCCTGGCCTCCACGGCCAGGCGTTGCGCGGCTTCGCGGGTGAGCTCCTCGGTGTAGAAACCGAACGTGCGCCGCCCGCTCGCCTTGGCTCGGTACAGCGCTGCATCGGCCGCCCGTGTGAGATCGACCGGCGTGCCGGCGTCATCCGGAAAGACCGCGATGCCCACGCTTGCCGACGGCGCCACCGAGCGGCCTTCGATCCGCAAGGGCAGGGCGACCAGGTCGATCAGCTTGCGCGCCAGGTGTGCAAGATCCTCGCGGCTGCCCGCTTCCTCCACCAGGACGGTGAATTCGTCGCCTCCCAGTCGGGAGACGGTGTCCTGCCCGCGCACGTTCGAACGCAGGCGCTCGGCCACGGCTTCGAGCAGTTCGTCGCCGGCGGGGTGGCCCAGCGTGTCGTTGATGAGCTTGAAGTGGTCGAGGTCGATGAAAAGCAGGGCCACGCGCTGCGTGTGCCTTCGGCCGTGCGCGATCGCGCGCTCGAGCGTCGACTGGAAGAGCGCGCGATTGGGCAATCCGGTCAGCGGATCGTGGTGGGCGAGGTGGCTCAGGCGGGCCTCGGCCTCGATGTGCGCGGTGATGTCGGAAAGCATCGAGACGTAGTGCGTGACCCGACCCGCGTCGTCCCGGATCGCACTGATGTTCTGAAGGGTGGCGTACAGGCTGCCATCCTTGCGCCGATTCCACATCTCGCCCTGCCAGGCGTCCGTGCCGGCGAGCTCGCGCCACATGGCCTCGTAGAACGCGCGCTCATGTCGATGCGACTTGAGCAGGCGTGGGTTGCGGCCCAGCATGTCGGCTGCGCTGTAGCCGGTGATCCTCTCGCATGCGCGGTTGACGCGCACGATCGTTCCCTGCTCATCGGTCACGAGGATGGCCTCGTTGCCCGCCTCGAACACCACCGCGGCCAGGCGAAGCTGATCCACTTCGCGACGTCGCAGAAGCAGGGCGGCATTCAGTTGTCGTGCGTTGCCGACGATGGCACCGGCCATTGCCGCCAGCGCAATGAACACGCCCGCGGCCAGCGCGGCTGGACCGTTGTACCAGCCCTGCACCACGCCCACTTGCAGTATGAGCGCGAGCACCGGAGTTCCGAGCAGGACATAGAGCAATCGTCGCGCAGCGGCCGCGCCGAGTTCGTCGCTGGCCAGCAGCGCTACCAGTGCGCCGTGCGGCCGGCTGGTCAATGTTCCGCAGGCGAGCGCGAGCACGGCCAGTGCCGTGGGCAGTGCCATCCCGGAGGCCACCTCCGCGGGCCGTGCTTCCATGCCTTCGATGCCGAACAGAATGCCCAACAGAGCCAGCAAGGCCACCGACCCGGCCGCCAGCGCCGTGCCTTCGGACAGCCGGTGTGCGATGCGCGAGCTGCCGCAAAGCGAGACCAGGGCGATGCTCAGCAACAGGATGCCCATCGCGGTTTCGACCGTGGGCCGTGGCGCCTCGCTGGCCGCGGCTGCCACGAGGACAGCGTCGATCCGAAGATCGATGCCGAGCATGTACTGGGCAAGGGTGAGCAGGGCCAAAGAGCCGGTCGCCAGCGCCAGCGGAATCGTCCATCTGCACGCGCGCGCGTGCGGAATCAGGCGGCTCCAGAGCGACAGGCCCGCCAGCAGGCACATGGCCGCGCTGTTGGGAGCCATGGCGGTCCTGTGGGTGCCGAGCGCATCCAGCGATGACCAGCTCAACCACCAGTGCATCAGGCCAAGCACGCCAAGGATGACCGCGAGCGCGCCCGCGATGCGCGTGAAGCCGAGCATTCGATCGGTTCGCAGTGCATGCGGCAGCTTGTCGGCAGGCGCGTTCCGCGCGCCGATGGCGGTATCGATGTCCGAGCAGGCGGCGCTCGTGGAGGCATTGGCGGTGGCGGGAAGAGACTTCACGGTGCTTCCCGCGTCCCGCCGTGCGCCGTGTCGACGACGAAAAGCGCTGTCACGCCAGGACAGCCTGCGCGCTCGGGGCCTGCGCGCGTGCGGCTTCTTCCTTCGGCGCGCGGCGCAGCACCTTGCCGATCGGCGTCAGGGGAAGCGCGCTGCGGAACTCGATCCTGCGCGGTCGCCTGTACGGCGCGAGTTGCTTCTCGCAGTGGGCCCTCGGCGTCGCGGCATCCAACGCCTGGCCCGTTGGCGCAGTGGCGGAATCGTGGGTGTTCATGGCGGTTTGCCGGCGCAATACGCCAGCCTCGGAGTGCGGTTTTAGTTTCGTGCCCGGCGCGCCGCGCGCATTGACGGCCATCAAGGTCCCAGCGAGCCGAAGCGCGCACGCTGGGATCAACAATGCGGGTGCTGGCGAGTCCGCCTGTCGCGGACGGTTGCATGCACCGCATCGAGGTCGGATCGCATGGACCGGAAAGTACCTTCACCTCAGTTGCCCTCCTGGGCATCACTGTTGGCAATGTTGCTGCTGCTCTGGCTGATCAAGGGCTGGTGGGACCAGAGCCAGCAGGTCGAAGTGGTGCCCTACAGCACGTTCGAGCAGCGCCTGCGCGACGGCGATTTCACCGAGCTCCAGGTGGGCGACCGCCTGATCACCGGCACGCTTCGCACGCCGCAAGACGGAAAGACCCGCATCGCGGCCACGATGGTCGAGCCCGCCGTGGCCGAGCGCCTGTCGCAGTTTCATGTGCCGTACACGCGAGTGCATGAATCCAACTGGATCGGTGACCTGCTGTCGTGGGTCGGGCCCTTGCTCGTCTTCGCCGCGTTCTGGTACTTCATGAACAGGCGGCTGGCCGGGGGCCGCGGCGGTCCGGGTCTGCTGGGCATCGGGCAGAGCAAGGCCAAGGTCTACATGGAGAAGTCCACCGGCGTGGGCTTCGAGGACGTGGCCGGCGTGGACGAGGCCAAGGCCGAGTTGCAGGAGGTCGTCGACTTCCTCAAGGACCCGAAGAGCCACGGGCGCCTGGGTGCCCGTGTGCCCAAGGGTGTGCTGCTCATGGGACCCACGGGCACGGGCAAGACCCTTTTGGCGCGAGCCGTGGCCGGCCAGGCCGGCGTGCCGTTCTTCTCGATCAGCGGTTCGGAGTTCATCGAGATGTTCGTGGGCGTGGGCGCGGCGAGGGTGCGCGACCTGTTCGAGCAGGCGCGCGCCAATGCGCCGGCGATCATCTTCATCGACGAACTCGACGCACTGGGCAAGGCGCGCGGGGCGTCGGCGATGTTCGGCGGCCACGACGAGCGCGAGCAGACGCTGAACCAGTTGCTGGTCGAGCTCGACGGCTTCGATCCGAGCGTGGGCGTGGTGCTGCTGGCAGCCACCAACCGCCCCGAGATCCTCGACCCGGCCTTGTTGCGGGCGGGCCGCTTCGACCGGCAGGTGCTGGTGGACCGCCCGGACCGCCTCGGGCGGCTCGCGATTCTTCGCGTGCATGCGAAGAAGATCAAGATGGCCGCCGACACCGACCTCGACCAGGTGGCCGGAATCACCGTCGGCTTCGCCGGCGCGGACCTGGCCAATGTCGTCAACGAGGCGGCGCTGGTGGCCACGCGGCGGCAGGGTGACTCGGTGACGCTCGCCGATTTCACCCAGGCCATCGAGCGCATCGTGGCGGGCATCGAGAAGAGGCATCGCCTGCTGGGCGACGAAGAACGGCGGCTCGTGGCCTATCACGAGCTGGGGCACGCCCTGGCAGCGCTCGCGCTGCCTTCCACCGACCGGGTGCACAAGGTGTCGATCGTGCCGCATGGCGTGGGCGCGCTGGGCTATACGCTGCAGCGGCCGAGCGAAGACCGCTATCTGCTCACGCGCACTGAACTCCTCGACCGCATGACCGTGCTGCTGGGCGGGCGTGCGGCCGAGCGGCTGGTGTTCGGCGAGCCATCCACCGGGGCGGCGGACGATCTCGCGCGCGCGACCGACCTGGCGCGCGACATGGTGATGCGCTACGGCATGGACGACGCGCTCGGGCCCGTGGCCTATGCCCCGAAGCCGGTCAGTCCCTTCCTGGGCGAACCCAGCGGGACTCAGCCGGGCGAACAAGCCAGCCCGGAGACGGCACGCCGCATCGACGAGGCGGTTCAGGGCCTGCTCGAGGGTGCCTTCCAGCGGGCGACGGCGATCCTGCGCGAGAACCGCGCAGTGCTCGATCGCGCAGCGAAGGCGCTCATCGAGCGCGAGACGCTGGACGAAACGGAACTGCGCGCTCTCGCCGGCGACTTGCGGGCCCCGCAGGGGCCACCGATGCGTCAGGCAGCGTGACACTTCCGCGAGGCGGGGGTGCGCGAGCCGATGCATCGACGGGTGCGTCGACCGTTGCGTCGGCAAGTGCGTCAGGAGTTGCGTCGAGCAGCGCGCTGGCATGCGTGCCGGTGCGTCAGCCGGTGCGCCATCCCAAGCAGGCTGCCAATTCGAGCCGCCTTGTGCTGTATCGCTTGTGCTGTATCAATGGGACGACCGCTGCGCTCGCCCGTTGCATTGACAGCGCCGGACCCGCTGCCCAACATCGGCGGCACCCGGGCGCAACCCCACTCTTCCGAGAGGCCCTTGCATGAAGCGCGTATGGCATGACGATGCAGTGGTGCTCGAGTTCGACGAGCAGGTGTTTCGCGTGGCGGAGTCCGCCGGCTCGCCGGCACGGCGTGGTCTCTTCGACGACCGCCCCGAACTGCTCGAACCGGCGGCTGACACGGGGGCCGCCCGGCTGCTGGCGCAGGCGCTCGTGCGGCGCGGGGTCATCGGCCGGGCAGGTGTCACGATCAACCTGGCCGCCGGCCCCGCAGCCCCTGAAGACACGCGGCGTGCGATGCCGCCGGCCTTGCCGACGCGACTGACCGTGCCGCTCGGGCCCGAGGAACAGGCCGTGGTCCTGGTCGAAGGAGATGGCGTGCTCGCGTGGCGCTACGGCCGCGAAGTCGCGCCGTCGGGATCGAGGGATCGCCGGGGCGAGCCGGCCGCACGCGTGCTGGTGTTCGATATCGACGTGCCGCCGGTGGCTGCGCCCGTGCCCGGCGCGGCGCCAGGGCAACGCGGCTGGTTGCGCGATCGGCTCGTCGAAGGCGCGAAGGCCATCGTGCTGTACTTCGCCGCGCAGGCGACAGCTGCGGGGGTGGTGCGGCTGGCGGAGCGCGGCACCCGCGAGGGGCCCGTCATCGTGCGTTCGGCCTCCGATGCGGCTCAATGGAGTCGGCCGGATGACCTGGCCGGCCTGCGCATGCCGGCCGATCGACGGGCGCGGATCCTGCTGCTCGTGCATGGCACGTTCTCGAGCACGCTGGGTGCGTTTGGCGAGCTCACCGCCACACCTTGGGGGCGAAAGCTGCTTGCCGCGGCGCTCGAGCGCTACGACGCCGTCATCGGCTACGACCATCGGACGCTGTCCAAGACGCCGTTGGAGAACGCGAACGACCTGCTCGCAGCGCTTCGCACGCTCGACCTGCCCAGCGGCGCGCAGGTCGACGCCGTGTGCCATAGTCGCGGCGGCCTCGTGCTGCGCTCGCTGATCGAGCGTCTCCTCCCCGAGGCCGGGCTGGATGTGAAGGTGCCGCGAGCGGTGTTCGCCGCAGCCACCAACCACGGCACCGAACTCGCACGGCCCGACAACTGGGAATCGCTGCTCGACCTCGTGACCAACCTGGCCGCCGTGACGGGCAAGGTCATCTCGATGTTTCCCGACGGTGCGGTGGCGGCAGCCGTGACCGACGAGGTCGTCTCATGCATCGGAGAATTCGTCAAATACCTGGTCGAGGTGGCAGTCAAGGAGCGGCGCGTTCCCGGCATCGCCGCCATGGACCCGGCCGGTGCATTCGTGCGCGACCTGAACCTCACGCAAGCCGGGCAGCCGGGACCGCGCGAGATCGACTGCTTCGCCGTCGTGTCCGACTTCGAGGCCCGGCTGTTCGGCGACGGCTCGTACGAGCCCGCTGAATTCCCGCGTCGCCTCGCATTCGTGCTGGCAGACGGCGTGGTCGATCGCCTGATGCGAGGCGATGGGTCGCAGCCGGTGCCCAACGACCTCGTGGTCGACGTCCCGTCCATGACCGACATCGATGCCAGCGTCGGCGGCTTCGTGAAGGACGTGCTCGACTTTGGCCGCAATCCGCTCGTCTACCACACCAATTATTTCCTGCGCCCGGAAACCGTGGGCCGGGTTGCCCAATGGCTGAGCTTGCCATCGCCGCTGGAAGGCGTGGACCCGTTGATCCTCGCGGGCGCGGCGAACCGGGTTCTGCGGGTTCGGGCAGACGCACAGGTCGCAGAGGTGCGCGCCCTGGTCGGGGACATGCAGCCGGACTTCCTTGTCGTGACGCGCGAGGACCCGACCTCGCGCGCACATCGGCTCGCGCACTACGCCGTCCAATCCAAGGAATTCCTCGATGCGGCCCACCACGCGGGTGACCACTCCGCCCTGATCCAGGTGCTCGACCTGCGCGAGACCGACCGCTCGCGCGACTTTGATCTGCGCTCGGTGCCGTTCGACGGATCGAGCATCGGCACGCAGCAATCGCGTATGCACGCCCGGCGTGGCGTGGTCCTGGATCGAGGCCGGCCGACCGCCGTGCTGGATGCCGACTTCCACGCTGCCGACGCCCTGGGCCTGGTCGAGCTCGCGCGTCGGATGGTGGGCACCGTGCGGGCCCGACCGCCGGCGTCACGTTCTGGCACCGGCCCCGACGTGAGCCTGCTCGGCGGTGGCGCCGAATCGTCGCGCGGTGTCCAAGCCGAGCCAGTCGACGAACCGTGGAGCACCGGCGCGCAACCGCCGAAAGACCTTCCGCCAGCGCCCCAGTCCTCGTCAGAGCCGACGCCTGTGCCGTTGCCCGGGGCGCCCGTGACAGCGCCCGAGCCCGAGTCAGCGCCAGAGTCAGCGCCAGAGTCAGAGTCAGAGTCAGAGTCAGCGCAGGCCAAGCCTCCCGTGCACACCGCGCGCGCCAAGCCGAGGCCCGCGCATCGCGAATTGCACGCCATGGCCGAGATGCCCGGCGAAGTCGCGCTTCACCGCGATGCCATCGTGACCGTGACCATTTCCGCCGAGCAGATCGACGCGGCGGCGGCCGGCCAAGCCAGCGAGCGGGGACGATTTGATGCGGTCCTTGCCGAGAAGCTCGACGTGCATGTCATTGCGCGGCGCGGCTTCGACTACTCGCCGGAAGACCCGACCCACGGACGCGCGCAGGTGGACCCTCCCGCCAAGGGCGAGCCCGCGGTGCTGGACTTCACGCTCATCGCCAACGAGGCCGGCGACGGCGAGATCTCCGTGGCGATCCGCCAGGCTGCCCTTCGCAAGCTCATGCTGACACTGCGCCCCCGCGTCGTCGACCCGCGCGAGGCGCCCGGCCGCACGAGCGTTGCGGCCACCGCCACGCTCGACACCGAGGTCGATTGCGGTCCCTGCGCCAGCCTGGAGATCTTCGACCGCCGCAACGCAGGCCAGCTTCAGTACGAGTTCATCCTGCGCGCTGGCGACGTCTACGACCGGTTCTGCTCGGCGCCGATCCAGGTCGAGCCGCGCACGTACGTGGACGACTGCTACAACGAGATCGAGCAGGCCTGGCTCGACAGCGGACGTGCAATCGAACGCTTTGCCAAGCGACTGGAGGCGATGGGCGGGCAGATGTTCCGGCGCCTGTTTCCGTTGCCGCTGCAGCAGGCACTGTGGCGCCTGGCCGTGGCCGGGTCGCTGGATGGCATCCTCGTGCACAGCGACGAACCCTTCCTGCCCTGGGAGATCGTCTTCCTCGACGATCCCGAACGGCCGGCCGCCACCGGTGCGGGCCGTTTTCTCGGCGAGCTGGGGCTGTGCCGCTGGCTCTACGGCTCTTCGCCCGTGTGCAGCATCACCGTACGGCGAGGAGCGGCGCGGTACGTCATCCCGCACTACCCGCGCGCCGATATTCGCCTGGCGGGCGCCGAGACGGTGGAGGAGCCCATGCTGCGCGACGAGCTGCATGCGAGCGCCGTGCTGCCCGCCCATCATGCCGAGGTGCTGGACTTGCTGCAGCATCCCGGCAGCGTCGACCTGCTCCATTTCGCCTGTCACGGCAAGGCCGACCCCCAGCACATCGACTCGGCCGCCTTGCTGCTGGAGGGAGAGGTGTTCCAGAGCTCGCAGGGCGCGATGTGGAGCAAGGAGAGCCTGCTCGCCTCGACCGTGGAGCAGTTCGCCGACTTGCGAAGTCCCGACGGCAGCCGCCCGTTGGTCGTGGTCAACGCATGCCAGACCGGGCGCCTGGGCTACTCGTTGACCGGAATGGGTGGCTTCGCCACGGCCTTTCTTGGGACACGCGAAGGCTCGGGCGACTCGCGCGGCCGCGCCGGGGCATTCATCGGCGCCCTCTGGTCAGTGGGCGACGACACGGCGAGCACGTTCGTGACGGAACTCTACCGGTCGTTGAAGGCCGGGCGCCGGATGTTCGAGGCCTCGCGCGAAGCGCGCAAGGCGTCGCGCGGCGCAGGGGAGGGAAGCTGGCTCGCCTACGCGGTCTATGCGCATCCGAACCTGCAGGTGAGGTTCGAATAGGCGAATCAGCGAGCAGGCGTTGCACATCCGGGACGCGTCCGCCTCATGAAGGTGCGATGTCGCCTCGCAGGGCTCGCCACACGATCTCGGCGGTCAGCGGCATCTGCAGTTGCTCGGCGCGCCGCCCGAGGCCGGCGTGGTCAAGGGCGTCGATCACGGCGTTGGTCACCGACGGTGTCGCACCGATCGTGCCGAGCTCGCCCACGCCCTTCACGCCAAGCGGATTCGTCTTGCAGGGCACCGACGTGTCGAAGGCGGTGCGAAAGCCTGCTGCAAGATCGGCATGCGGCATGGCGTAGTCCATGAAACTGCCGGTCAGCAACTGGCCGCTGTCCGGGTCGTACACCACCTGCTCGCACAGTGCCTGGCCGATGCCTTGCACCGCGCCGCCGACGATCTGCCCGCGCGCGATCGGCTCGTTGACGACGCGGCCGATGTCATTGACCGACGCATAGGAAACCACTTCGACCGAACCCGTGTCGGGATCGATCTCGACTTCGCTGACATGGCAGGCGTTCGGCCAGGTGGGGCCGCCCACGGTGGTCGTCGCCTCGAGATGGATGCGCTGCTCGGGTTGGCGCGCGGCCAGCTCGAACAAATCGATGCCCACGTCGGTGCCGACGACGCTGTATCGTCCGGCGCGGTATTCGATGTCGGCGGCGGCCGCCTCGAGCGCGTCGCCGGCGAGTTCCTTGCCGCGCGCGACCGTCCGCTCGGAGGCTTCGATCACCGCCGTGCCGCCGGTGAACAGCGAGCGCGATCCGGCGCTGCCGAAACCCTGCGCGATGTCGGTGTCGCCCTGCACGATGCGGATTCGCTCGATGGGCAGGTCGAAGACCTCGGCGGCGAGTTGCGCGTAGCTGGTCACGATGCCCTGGCCCATCGCCTGCGTAGCCGAATGCAGCTCGATCATGCCGTCGGTGGCGATGACGACCCCGACGCGCTCCTCGAATGCGTTGCCGCCCGTCCACTCGAGGAAGGTCGCGATGCCGCGTCCGCGCAGCAGGCCGCGCGCCTCGGAGGCCGCACGGCGCGCCGCAAAGCCGCTCCAGTCAGCCAGCGCCAGGCCCTGGTCGAGGATCTTCTCGAAGTGCCCGCTGTCGTAGGTCTGGCCCATGGCGTTCTTGTAGGGCATCTGGCCCGGGGCGATCATGTTGCGCCGCCGCAGCTCGGCCGGGTCGAGCTTCATTTCGCGCGCCGCCGCGTCGAACAGCCGCTCGATGAGATAGATCGCCTCGGGCCGGCCCGCGCCGCGGTAAGCGCTGACGGGTGTCGTGTTCGTCAGCACCGCGGTGAATTCCAGGTCGATCGTCTGGATGTCGTAGATGCTGGTCGATACCCACGGGCCGATCAGCACCTGGATCGCGACGCCGGCCGGCATGGCGTAGGCGCCGACGTTCGCGGTGGAGCGCACCCGCAGCGCCAGCACGCGTCCGTTCTGGTCCAGCGCGAGTTCGGCGCGGCTGACGACGTCGCGGCCGTGGTAGCCGGACAGGAAGTCCTCGCCACGGTCGGCCTGCCACCTGACAGGGCGCTTCAGCGTGCGGGCAGCGTGGGCGACGACGATGTCCTCGGGATAGATGCCGGTCTTCATGCCGAAGCCGCCGCCGACGTCGCCTACCCTCACGCGCACCTGCTCGCGCTTCAGGTCGGGAAGGCAATTGACGAGCGAGCTCAGCACGCCGGTGGGCATCTGGCTGCTGATGCTCAGCGTGAGCCGCCCGTCGGAAGGATCGATCTCGGCTCGTACGCTGCGCGGTTCCAGCGGGCTCGGCGCCAGACGCTGGTTGCCGATGTCCAGCGACACGGTGTGGGCCGCGCGCGAGAAGGCCTGCGTCACCGCGGCCTTGTCGCCGTAGTGGGTGACGGTCGCGACGTTGTCGGGCATGGCGGCGAACACGCGCGGCGCGTCGTTCACAGCGGCCTTCAGCGTGTCGGTCACGGCCGCCTGCTCCTCGTAGTCGACCCACACGGCTTCGGCCGCGTCGCGGGCGGCAAGGCGGCTTTCGGCGACGATCGCGACCACCGCTTCACCGACGAAGCGCGCAAATTCGTGCGCCAGCGCCCGCTGGGGCGGCAATACCGCCGGCGACCCGTCGGCGCGCGGGAAAGGCGCCGCGGACATCGGCTTGAGCCCCGCGGCGACCAGGTCGGCACCGGTGTACACGGCATGCACGCCGGGCATGCCACGCGCCTGTTCGACGTCGACCGAAACGATGCGCGCATGCGCATGCGGCGAGCGCAGGAACTCCACGACGAGCTGGCCTGGCGCAGCGGCAGCGTCGTCGGTGAAGTGGCCTTGCCCGGCCAGAAGCGCACGGTCCTCCACGCGCAGAACCTGCCGGCTGCTGCCGAATCGAGCTGCTTCGAGCGGATTGCTCATGGTCGACGTCCCTTGTCTTGGTGAACTTCGGTGAATTCTCCGCGCACCGCCCTGCCGAACGGGGCCACGACGGCGCACTATGCCGCAGTTCGATCGCCGTACGCACGTGTGCGGTTTCCCGGCGGCATCGTCGTGCGATGCGCGGCCGGAACCCGCAAAGTCGACATGCCCATGCCGCTTTGCCTGCGGCCCCATTACCATGCGCCGTGCGCGCGGCCGGCACTGGCGTGCGAACGAACAGAATATGCAACCGACTGGAGCGTTCATGCCGGAGGTGCGCCGCGCATGGCGGCGATTCGTTCGACAGGCGGCGATGCGTTGCTGGCTGAACCTCATGCCCGCGCGCGCGGCGCACGCCGGCCGGTGGGCCAAGGCGGCGGACCCGGCGGTCGCGCCTGCGCCGGTCAATATTCCCGATCGACCTGGGCGCGCCTCGACGCCCGCGCGCGTCATCCGGGAAGCGTCGGCCGTCTGCAGAGGCGTGCGGGAAACCGCGGTGGCGCGACGGCAGTGGGTATTGCGCTCGCTGGCGATGCTCGTGGCGGCGCAGACTGGTCGGGCATGGTCGCAGCCGAAGCCCGATTCCGCCACGGCCGATGACCTCGAGGCTGCCTATCTTCACAAGTTCCCAGGCTATGTCGAGTGGCCGGACCAGCGCGTTCGCGAATGCCGCGTCGCCGATCCTGGTGGGCGTGGTGGGAGCCGACAGCGTGGCGGACATCCTCGCTCGAATCGCTGCTGGCCGGCCGGTCGGCCAGCGGGAACTGGTCGTCCAGCGTCTGGCGGCCATCGTGCCGGTGCAGCCGGTCCACATGATCTTCATCGGCGAGCAGGCGTGGCCCGAGGCCGAGAAACATCTGAAGTCCTATGCCGGGCTCCCGGTGCTCGTGGTCGCCGAAGCACCCGATGCACTGGAGCACGGTGCCATGCTGAACTTCCTCATCGTACATGGACGGGTCCGCTTCGAGGCCGCGCCCGGGCACGCTGCTCGCGCCGGACTGAAGTTCAGTTCGCGCCTGCTGGGCGTGGCCGAGCGCGTGCTGAAGGAGAGCCCGTGAGCAGGCAAACACTGCGCGCAGAGCTGACGCGGGCATCGCTGCTGACGACGCTGGTGGCGCTGCTGCTCAGCGCGGCTTCGCTGCTCGCCTACGAGCTCACCACCTATCGTGACGCGCTCGTCGCGGACTTGCGGACCCAGGCCGATCTGCTCGCCCATTCGACTGCCGCGGCGCTGTCGTTCAACGATCCGAAGGCTGCGCACGAGAACATCGCACTGCTCCGCCTGAAGCCGACGATCCAGGTGGGCGCCATCTATCAGCTCGATGGCCGCCCGTTCGCGACCTATGCAAGCGACAAGGCGCAGGCGCCGCCGCCACCGGTCCTGCTGCCCACGCGCGGGCAGCGTGTCCACTTTCGCGGCTCCGAGTTCGAGGTCTCCTATCCGATCACGGACAACGGGGACGTGGTCGGGACCATCTACTTGCGTGCCCGGCACGACATCTGGCCCCGCACGACCAGCTATGTGGCGATCCTGGCGGCGGTCACGCTGGCCAGCCTGGCATTGTCCTATGTCGTGTTCGGGCGGCTGCAGCGCAAGGTGACGACGCCCCTCCTGGCGATGGCGTCAGTGGCCAAGGAAGTGATGAGCCGGCGAGACTGGTCCCTGCGCGCCCCGGCTTCGGCGAACCTCGACGTCGGCCTGCTCGTCCAGGCATTCAACGACATGCTGGCCGAAGTCGAAACGAGCACGGGCGAGCTGGAGCGCTCGAATGCACAGCTGGAACGCGAGACCGCCGAGCGCCGCCTGGCCGAGGAAAACCTGCGCACGGCAGATCGGCGCAAGGACGAGTTCCTCGCGACGCTTGCCCACGAGTTGCGCAATCCCCTGGCACCGATGACCAACGCCGTGGCCCTGGTGCGTTCTCCGCAGGCCCCGTTGAGCGTGCGAGAGAAGGCGGCGGTCATCCTGGAACGCCAGCTTCGGCACATGGTGCGCCTCATCGACGACCTGCTGGACGTCTCGCGCATCACGACGGGCAAGCTGTCGTTGCGCACCGAGGCGCTCGATCTCAAGCCCGTGCTGCGCACGGCCGTCGAGCTGGCCGAGCCGCTGGCCAAGGAGCGCCGCCAGACGCTCACGCTGGACCTGCCCGAGGAGCCGTGCTGGCTCGTCGCCGACGGTGCGCGCCTCACGCAGGTGTTCTCCAACCTGCTCAGCAATGCATGCCGCTACACCCCGCATGGCGGAAGGATCGAGGTCGCGATGCGTCCGGACGACGGGTGGGTGGAGGTGGAAGTTCGCGATACAGGCATCGGCATCGCACCCGAGATGCAGCAGCGCATCTTCGAGCTGTTCGAGCAGGCCGACAAGACGCTGGAGCGTGGCAACGTGGGCCTGGGCATCGGGCTGACGCTCGCCCGTCAGCTCACGCGCCTGCATGGCGGCGACATCTCGGTCTCCAGCGAAGGCCTGGGCAAGGGGTCCTGCTTCACCGTGCGCCTGCCCGTGCACGGCATGACGCCGGCGCTTTCGCCATTGCCCGACGACGCGTTCGTCGCTGGCGCAGGCGCAGGCGCAGCCTCGGCACACCCGCTCTCGGTCCTGGTCGCCGATGACAATCGCGACTATGCGTCCAGCCTCGGAGATCTGCTGCACGCGTCGGGACACGACGTGGTCGTCGTCGGCGACGGGCACGAGGCGCTGGCAGCGGCGGGGCGCCGGGCACCCGATGTGGCCTTGCTGGACATCGGAATGCCAGGCCTCAACGGCTACGAGCTGGCGCGCCGCCTGCGCGAAGACCCCGCCACCGCGTCGGCGCTCCTGGTGGCGATCACCGGCTGGGGACAGCGTGCCGACAAGGAAGCCGCCCGCGAGGCCGGCTTCGACGTCCATCTGGTCAAGCCGGTCGCGCTGGACGCATTGATGAAGATCCTGTCCGACGAAAGCCGGCGACGCGGCGGGCGCGCCTCGCGCTGAGCAGTACAAAGCAATACCCCCGGAGCGTGCCGGGTCGTTACCATGTGGCGGCGAGAAGTGGACGCAGGGGATTGGATGAAGTACTCCGCACTGAATGGCCGGGCCGGGGGGCCGGGCCGGGCAAGGAGCATCCCATGACGCATCCGATGGCACGCCCGCGCGCGCCAGGGCGTCTGGAGCCGACGGCGGCCAAGCCGCAATGGGTCGTACGGCTGGGGCGTGCCGAGTGGCAGCGCTTCACGTACGAGCGGGGCGAGGGCGACGAACTCACGCTGCTGGGCAGCGTGCGCCGCGGCGCGCGCATCGGCGCCCTGGCGCAGCAAGCCGATGGCAGCTATGTGCAGGTCAATGGCGACTATCTCAGTCCATTGAACAGCCGGCATATCCGGGCCGCGCTCGGCCGCGCCGAACCGGCCGATCGCCGCGATTCGGGACCGGCGGAACTCCGCGATGCGGGGCCGCCGAGCGAGCCCCGCGCCAACCCGAAGCCGCCGGTGGTCATCGTCAAGCGCCGGCGCATCCTCGGCGAAGTGCCGCCGGGCGGGCGGCGCTGAGCCCTTGCAGCACTTGCAGTCTCCGCGCCACTGACTCCGGCATGCCGCGCTTCGCCTTCGAAGGCGGCCCGGCGCGTTCTTGCGGCCTGTTGTCCGGCCTGTTGCCGTGCGCGCGGCCGGGCGGCGGCCGGCAGCATGGCTATCATCCATTGGTACAAATGTTTCTTCTGCAACAACGAACTGCGGCCCCGTGCCGCACGGGAAGGGCTCTCCAGATGCAAGACGGTTTCATGCACTCGCTCTACGCCGGGTGGATCGAATTCAACGGGATCGCCACATCGGCGGTGCGCATCATCGGCATCCTCATTGCTGCCTGGATCGGCACGGTCGTGGCGCAACGGGCCATCCGGGCACTGCGAACGCGCCTGTCCAGCCGCATGGACGACCGGGAGGCGGTCAAGCGCGCCGAAACCCTCGGACGCGTCTTCCGGTACCTGGTCGCCGTGATCATCAGCCTGGTGGCAGGCATGCTCATCCTGGCCGAACTGGGCGTGTCGGTGGCTCCGATCCTGGGAGCGGCTGGCGTGGTCGGCCTGGCCGTCGGCTTCGGAGCGCAAAGCCTGGTCAAGGACTACTTCACTGGTTTCTTCCTCCTGCTGGAAAACCAGATCCGGCAAGGCGACGTCGTCAAGCTAGGCGACCACGGCGGCCTGGTGGAGGAGGTCACCCTGCGCTACGTGCAGTTGCGCGACTACGACGGCAACGTGCACTTCGTGCCCAACGGCACCATCACGACAGTGATCAACATGAGCCGCGGCTACGCGCAGTCGGTGATCGACGTGGGCATCGGCTACGCGGAGAACGTGGACCGCGTGCTGGAAGTGATGCGCGAGGTGGGTGCCCAGATGCGTGCCGAACCGGGCTACGGCGGCCGCATCCTCGACGACCTGGAGATCGCGGGGGTGGAGCGCTGGGACAATTCCGCGGTCGTCCTGCGGGCGCGCTTCCGTGTCGCGCCGCTGGAGCAATGGAGCGTGCGCAGGGATTTCCTGCGCCGCCTCAAGCACGTTTTCGACGAGCGCGGCATCGAGATCCCGTTCCCGCAGTTGAAGATCCATGCCGGGGTCGGCATTGCGCCGTCGCAAGCCAGCGCGGCACCGGCAGCCGCGTGATTCGCGGCGTCCGGACAGCGCCATGCGCGATGACCGGCACGGCGTCGTTCGTGGGGCGCCGTGCAGGAACCGGCTCGGCGTTGATCAGCCGGTGCCGTGCAGGAACACCAGCACGGCATTGAGCAGGTAGACCGCCAGCAACCCGATGCTGATCCAGCTCAGCACGCGCAGCACCTGTCCCTGCGGCCGCATGACGAGGCCGATCATGACCAGTGCGCTCATGACGACCGCCGCAATGGCCGTCCCGGCATTGACCGGGTCGGCGTCGGCCAGGAGCGGGCCGCGCGAATAGAAGGCGTCGTCGATCGCGAGAATCGTCACGTTGAAGAGGTTGCTGCCCAGCAGGTTGCCGATCGCCATGTCAAGAGCGCGCAGACGCAGTGCGGCCAGCGAGACGGCAAGTTCGGGCAGCGAAGTGGCCAGCGCCATGAACAGCGTGCCCACGAAGCTGCGGCTCCAACCGAGGGACACGGCGAGGTCGTTGCCGATGGCGGGCAGCCAGGTGCCGGCGCCTAGAACCACCAGTGCGGCCAGACCGAGGCGCCTCCACTCCGTCATGAGCGCCTCGGGTGTCTGCTCGCCCGTGGCGACCGGCGACGCGGCCGGCTGGAGCACATGTTCGTGCGAGTAGACGCTGCGCAGCGCGAGCATGTACAGCATGAGCAGCACGGGGCTGTACAGCCCCACGTGCAGGAATGCCGGGGCGCTCGCGCCCAACTGCAGGCTCATCGCGACGAAGCCGAGCATCACGATCCCGAACGCAGCCGACAGCAGGTGCGCCGCACTGGCGTCACGATAGATCGGCTGGCCCCGCTGCAGCATGTCCACGAGCACCAGGATGACGAGGTTGAAGACGCAGGATCCGAGCGCATCGCCGACGGCCAGGTTGGGCGCGTGGACGATCGTGACTGCACTCACGCCCGAGGCCAGCTCCGGCAGCGACGTGACGGTGGCGAGCAATGCCAGGCCGATCCAGCCGCGGGTGAGGCCCGTGGCTTCGGCGATCCTGTCGCCGCTGCGGCTCAGGACGAAACCGGCACGGGCGATCAGCGCCGCGCACACCGCGAATTCCAGCAGACCGAGTGCGAGCGTCATGCCTTGTGCCGGATGCGCGAGCGGACGATCAGCTTGCGCAATTCCTCGACCCACAGGACTGCGCTCGACAGCAGCACGAGAAGCATCACCCGCGACGGCGGAAGCGCCACCGTGTGGAACAGTGCGTTCATCTGCGGAAGGTACAGCACCAGCGCCTGCAGCAGCACCGCCAGGCCCAGCCCGCCGAGCAGCCACGGGTTGCGCAGCACGCCCAGCAGCAGCACCGAACGCGTCCGCGACTCGCAATTGAGCATGTTGAACCACTGGCAGACCGCCAGCAGCGTGAAGGTTTCGGTGCGTACCTGTTCGATCGGCGCGCCGGCAGACAGCTGCGTTGCGAACCAGCCGAAGCACACGGTGACGGCCGTCAGCGCCATCAGGGCGATGCGCCCGAACATCGTCCGGTCGACCAGCGGATCGTTGCGGGCGGTTGGTGCGCGATGCATCTCCTCCCCGTCGGGCGGCTCCATCACGAGGTTGACCGTCAGGGTGCCCTCGGTGACGATGTTGATCCAGAGGATCTGCACGGCCAGCAGCGGCAGCGGATAGCCGGCGAGCAACGCCAGCAGCAGCACCAGCACCTCGTCGATCGACGTGGCGAACAGGTAGAGGATGACCTTCTTGAGGTTGCCGTAGACGACGCGGCCTTGCTCGACCGCACCCACGATGGTGGCGAAGTTGTCGTCGGTAATGACGATCCGTGCGGCGCTCTTGGCCACGGCCGTGCCCGATCGGCCCATGGCCACGCCCACGTCGGCGCGCGCGAGTGCGGGGGCGTCGTTGACGCCGTCACCCGTCATGGCGACCACTTCTCCGCGCGCCTGCAGGGCCTCGATGATGCGCAGCTTCTGGGCCGGCTGCACCCTGGCGAACACTGCGATGCGCTCGATGCCGTCACGCAATTCGGCCTCGCCCATGCGCTCGAGTTCGGTGCCGTCCAACGCGCGATCGCCGTCGTGGGCGATGCCGAGCTGACGGGCGATCGCCAGGCCGGTGAGCCTGTGGTCGCCGGTGACCATGACCGCGCGGATGCCGGCATCCCGACACCGTGCCACCGCATCGCGGGCCTGTTCTCGAGGCGGATCGATCTGGCCAGCCAGTCCGAGCAGGCGGGCTCGGCCGGCCAGGGCGTCGAAGCCGGCGTCGGCGTCGAGATCGTTGTCGTCGATGACCGCGAAGGCAAGCACGCGCAGTGCGCGCGCGGCCATGGCCTCGGCGGCAGCACGCGCCGCATGGAGCGCGGCCGTGCCGCCGGTATCTGCGCCGTCGCTCAGGCAAAGCCGCAGCACCGCCTCCGGCGCGCCCTTGACGAACACCCGTCGCGGCGCGGCCGTCAGCCGATGTCGCGTGGCCATCAACTGGCGGTCCGAATCGAAAGGCAATTCCGTTTCGCGCGGGGCATCGCGCCGCAGCGAGTCGACGTCGATGCCGGCCTTGGCGGCCGCCACGACGAGCGCGCCTTCGGTGGGGTCGCCCAGCACACCCCATTCGCCGCGATCGCCTTCGGGCGGCAAGAGCGAGGAATCGTTGCACAGCACGGCCGCGCGCATCAGAAGGCCGAGCGCCGGATCGTCCGCAGGCACCGGACGACCGCCTTCGGTGAGACGTCCGCTGGGCGCGTAGCCGCTGCCTTCGACGTCGATCTCGCGCCCCCGGCCGGCTTGCGCGTGCGGCAGCCACAACGAGGTGACCGTCATCTCGTTGCGCGTGAGCGTGCCGGTCTTGTCGCTGCAGATCACGGACGTCGAGCCGAGCGTCTCGACCGCCGACAAGCGCCTGACGATCGCGCCGCGACCGGCCATGCGCTGCATGCCCACGGCCAGTGCAATGGTCATGGCCACCGGGAGACCTTCGGGCACCATCGACACCATCTGGCTGATCGCGACCATCAGCACCGCGTCGAACGGCATCTGCCGCCACAGCCCGAGCCCCACCACGGCCACGAACAACACCACCGCGGCCACGACCAGAAGGCGCCCGAACCGGGCGATGCGCTGCTCCAGCGGCGTGGGCGGCTCCGCGGCTGTCTGTGTCAGGTGCGCGATGCGACCCACTTCGGTGTGGCCGCCGGTGGCCACGACCGCGGCGACGCCGCGTCCAGCCGTCACGTAGGTGCCCGAGAACAGCATGTTGCGTCGATCCGCGAGTCCGGTGGCCTGCGCCAACGGGCCCGCGGTCTTGGCCACGGGAACGGACTCGCCGGTGAGTGCGGCTTCGGCCACCTGCAACTGCGCCTGTTCGATCAGGCGCGCGTCGGCACCCACCGCGTCGCCGGCGGCGAGCAGCAGGATGTCGCCTCGCACGAGCTCGCCCGCGGCCAGCAACTGCTCGCTGCCGTCGCGCAGCACACGCACTTGCAAGGATGCGAGCTTGCGCAACGCCGCCATGGAACGCTCGGCGCGACCTTCCTGCAGGGTGCCGATCAACGCATTGGCGATGACGACCGCAACGATCACGCCGGCATCGCCGAAGTGCCCCAGCGTCACAGACAGTGCCGCGGCGACGAACAGGATGTAGATCAGCGGGCTCTTGAACTGGCGCGCGAAGGTGCGCCACAGCGCAGGAGGCGGCGCCTCGCTCAGCGCATTGGCGCCGAACCGGGCGAGCCTCGCCTGGGCCTGGGCGGTGGAGAGCCCGCGCCGCACGTCGACGCCGAGCCAGTGCAGGGCGTCTTCGCAAGGCAGGGCATGCCAGGGCGCATCGGGCGCGTCGATCTCGCCGTCATCGAAGGGAGGTGCCGTCGCGCGCCGAAATGCGGTGCTCATCGTTGTGTCGACTGTGGCCGCCGATGCGAGATGCAGCGTTGACACGCATCAGTTCAGCGCTTGGCAGGGTCGTCCACCGGGCCGGCGTCGAAGTCCTCGGTGGGCGCCAGCCGCACGAGGCGGGCTGCCTCGCCGGGTGTGCCGAACAGCCATGCATCGACATCCTCGCGGGAGATCGGAACCACCGAGCGCTTGTCCTGTCCGTCCGCCGGCAGTCGCGGATCGGGCTTGTGCATGCGCGACATCAGCGGGTCGCTGTCGGCATTGAGCGTGAGCATGGTATAGCTCTCGAAGACTTCGCCGCTGGCTTTGTCCACCCACGTGTTCCACAGCCCGGCCAGCCCCCACGGCGCGCCGTCCGCGCGGCGAAATCGCCACCATACGTTCCTGCCCGATTCCCAGCAGGGCTCGTCGAAGGAGACGGCGGGAATGATGCAGCGCTTGCCGTACTGCCAGGAGCTCTTGTAGCTTGCCTTGGTCGAGATTTCCTCGAAGCGGGCGTTGTTCGTGGAGTAGGTGAGCCGGGCGCTCTTGGCGAACCACGGGATCAATCCCCATTGGCCGATGACCAGCTCGCGCGCGGCCGCAGCGCCGTGGCGCTCAGCACGTATGAACGGACCCGGGCTGCGGGGAAAGACCTCGGTGGGGCGCCACGCCTGGCCTGGCCTGAGATGCCAGTAGCGCTCCATGTCGCCGGCTTCGGGGGACACATAGCGATTGCACATGCCGCGACTGTACCGGCGCGGCGACTGTCACGCCGAGCTGGCGGCGCAGGCCGGCGCTCGGGCGGACTCCCTCATGCATGGGCACGCATCACGAGGAGCAGGCCGCGGCGCCGCAGCCGGGCACCGCAAGGTCGACTCAGCCCGGGGTCGACTCAGCCCGGGGTCGACTGCCGTCAGGGCCCGGGGTCGACGTGGCCCGGGGTCGAAAGACGTCCGGGCCGCGTCGTCGAACGGCGACTATTGCCCCGCGCTGGCCGCGCCCGATGCCGCTGCAGGCTCGGAGGTCGTTGCCATCGGTGCGGCCGGTTCCGAAGCCATCGGTGCGGCCGGCGCGGATATGCTCGCGGGAGCTGCATGGTTCGCAGCTTCGCTGGCGCTCGTGGCGGCGCCAGGAAGCAGCGGAACGATCAGCAATGCGACGATGTTGATGATCTTGATCAGCGGATTGACCGCCGGCCCCGCCGTGTCCTTGTAGGGATCGCCGACGGTGTCGCCCGTCACCGCGGCCTTGTGCGCGTCGGAGCCCTTGCCGCCGTAGTGGCCGTCCTCGATGTACTTCTTGGCGTTGTCCCATGCGCCCCCGCCGGTGCACATGGAGATCGCGACGAACAAGCCGGTGACGATGGTGCCCATCAGGAGGCCGCCCAGTGCGACAGGCCCGAGGAGCATGCCCACCAGGATCGGCACGACCACCGGCAGGAGGCTGGGAATCACCATTTCCTTGATGGCTGCGGAGGTGAGCATGTCCACGGCACGCCCGTACTCGGGCTTGCCGGTGCCTTCCATGATGCCCTTGATGTCGCGGAACTGGCGGCGCACTTCTTCCACCACGCTGCCTGCGGCGCGTCCGACCGCTTCCATCGCCATCGCGCCGAACAGGTAGGGAATCAATCCGCCGATGAACAGGCCGACGATCACCTTGTGATCGGACAGGTCGAAGCTGACATGGATGCCCCGGCCTTCGAGCGCGTGCGTGTAGTCGGCAAAAAGCACCAGTGCCGCCAGGCCGGCTGACCCGATGGCGTAGCCCTTCGTCACCGCCTTGGTCGTGTTGCCCACCGCGTCCAGCGGATCGGTGATGTCGCGCACGCTGTCCGGCAGTTCGGCCATCTCCGCAATGCCGCCGGCGTTGTCGGTGATCGGGCCATAGGCGTCGAGCGCCACGACGATGCCGGCCATGCTCAGCATGGCCGTCGCTGCAATGGCAATGCCATACAGGCCCGCCAGCATGAAGGACACCCAGATGGCGATGCACACGAACAGCACGGGCCAGGCGGTGGACTTCATCGACACGCCAAGGCCGGCGATGATGTTGGTGCCATGCCCGGTGGTGGACGCCTGCGCGACGTGCTGCACCGGCTTGTAGTCGGTGCCCGTGTAGTACTCGGTGATCCACACCATGCCGGCCGTGAGCACCAGGCCGACGATGCATGCGCCGAACAGGCGCATCTGCGAGCCGTCGCCGATGGCGTTGTCGGGCATCAGGTACTTGGTGATGAAGAAAAAGCCGATCAGCGAGATGACGCCGGCCACGATCAGGCCGCGATACAGCGCCGGCATCACGTTCTTCATGCCTGGCGAAGCCTTGACCGCGCTGCAGCCGATGATGGACGCGATGATCGAGAAGCCGCCGAGCGCCAGCGGATACGCGATGGCATGCAGCGGCGAGCTCTTGATGAGCAGCGCGCCCAGCGTCATCGTCGCGATCAGCGTCACCGCGTAAGTCTCGAACAGGTCGGCGGCCATGCCCGCGCAGTCGCCCACGTTGTCGCCCACGTTGTCGGCGATCACGGCCGGGTTGCGCGGGTCGTCTTCGGGAATGCCCGCTTCAACCTTCCCGACCAGGTCGGCGCCGACGTCGGCGCCCTTGGTGAAGATGCCGCCACCGAGCCGGGCGAAGATGGAGATCAGCGAAGAACCGAAGGCCAGGCCCAGCAGCGGCTTGAGCATCGCGGCCAGGTCCGTGCCCTCGGGAACTTGGCCATTGTGGGTGATTGCCAGGAAGAAGACGGTCACGCCCAGCAGGCCCAGCCCGACCACCAGCATGCCGGTGATCGCGCCTCCCTTGAACGCGACGGCCAGCGCCGGAGCGATGCCCTGTGTGGCCGCCTGGGCCGTGCGGACGTTCGCGCGCACCGACACGTTCATGCCGATGAAGCCACATGCGCCCGAAAGGACGGCGCCGATCACGAAGCCCACCGCGGTGGTCAGCCCGAGGAAGATCCCGATGAGGATGGCCAGCACCACGCCGACGATGGCAATCGTGCGGTATTGCCGGGCGAGATACGCGGCAGCTCCCTGCTGGATCGCGCTGGCGATTTCCTGCATGCGCGCATTGCCCGGGTTCTGGGCCAGGATCCAGCTTCGTTGAACGAAGCCGTAGACGACGGCGGCCAGGCCGCAGGCGAGCGCGAAGTACAGCGCTGCGGAAGTGGATATCAACTGGATCTCCTTCTCTTCTGTCCGAGGATCGTGGGTCGTGTGGAAAGCGCAGGCGAGAGCATGCCGGGCGCGCCGTGAACGGCGTCGGGCATGCTACGGGAAGGCCCTTGACAAGGCAACGAAGCTTTGCATGGTGTTTTCCAGCGGCGACAGTCGTCCTGACGACAGTCAGAACCTTGCAAGGCTGGCCGGTAGAATTCGGGTTTTCCCGAAATCACAGCCACGCGAAGACCATGAGCCTGCACAACGTGACGCCAGGCGCGAACGCGCCAGAAGAGTTCAACGTGATCATCGAGATCCCGATGAATGCCGACCCGATCAAGTACGAGGTCGACAAGGAAACCGGTGCGATGTTCGTCGACAGGTTCATGACCACGGCCATGCACTACCCGTGCAACTACGGCTACGTGCCCCAGACCTTGTCCGACGACGGCGACCCGGTGGACGTGCTGGTGATCACGCCGTTCCCGCTGACGCCCAGTGTGGTCGTCACCTGCCGCCCGATCGGCGTGCTGCGCATGGACGACGAAGCCGGCGGCGATGCCAAGGTGCTGGCGGTGCCGATCGACAAGGTGCTGCCGATCTACACGCACTGGCAAAAGCCCGAAGACATCAATCCGATGCGCCTGAAGGCCATCACGCACTTCTTCGAACACTACAAGGACCTCGAGCCGGGCAAATGGGTGAAGGTGAACGGCTGGGGACGGCACGGACGCGGCGAAGGCCGAGATCCGCTCGGGCATCGAAGCCTACGCGCGCAGCAAGCGCTGATCGCACAGGTCGCGGCGCCCGCGCGACGAGATCGAGAAGGGAGCCCGCGGGCTCCCTTCTTTGCTGCACGGAACGAAGCGCCTGCAACCCGGCTCTACACTCGCCCGGCCCGTTCGAATCCATGACCACGCCATGCTGCAACGACTCCTGTGCACCTTGCTCTTTGCCGTCGCGTCGACCTTCTCTCTCGCGGCGACGCCCCCGGCGCAAGGCGTGCAGAAGGTCCGCTCCGTGGAAGGCATCGACGAATACAGACTCCCCAACGGGCTCCAGGTGCTGCTGGTCCCGGACGATTCCAAGCCGACGACGACGGTCAACCTGACGGTGCATGTGGGGTCTCGCTACGAGAACTACGGCGAGACCGGCATGGCGCACCTGCTCGAACACATGATGTTCAAGGGAACGCCCACGCACCCGAAGGTCTGGGCGGAGTTCGAGAAGCGCGGCCTGCGCGCCAACGGCTCGACCTCGTTCGACCGCACCAACTACACGGCCAGCTTCTCGTACAACCAGGACAACCTCGACTGGTACGTCGGCTGGCTCGCCGATGCACTGGTGAACAGCTACATCGCGCGCAAGGATCTCGACACGGAGATGACCGTGGTGCGCAACGAGATGGAGATGGGCGAGAACAGCCCGCAGCGCACCCTGTACAAGAAGACGCTGGGCGCCATGTTCGACTGGCACAACTACGGCAAGGACACGATCGGCGCGCGAGCCGACGTGGAGAACGTCGACATCCCCCGGTTGCAGGCGTTTTATCACCGCTACTACCAGCCAGACAACGCAACACTCATCGTCTCGGGCAAGTTCGATCCGGCGCATGTGTTGCAGGTGGTGCGCCAGACATTCGGCAAGACGCCCAGGCCCACGCGCACCCTCAAGGACTTCTACACGCTCGATCCGGTCCAGGACGGTGAGCGAAGCATCGACGTTCGCCGGGTCGGGGGAACGCCGCTTCTCTTTGCCGGCTACCACGTGCCGGCCGCCGCAGATCCTGACTATCCAGCCATCGAGCTCATCACCTACGTGATGGGCGACACGCCCTCGGGCCGCTTGCACAAGCGCCTGACCGAGAAGCAACTCGCCGCAGAAACCTTCGCCTTCTCCGAGCCTCTTTTCGACCCCGGTTTCGCCATCTTCGGAGCTCAACTTGCTCCCGGACAGGACCTGGACAAGGCGCGCGCGGCACTTCTGTCGACGCTCGAGTCGGTCGCTCAGGAGCCCATCACCGACGAGGAGGTCCAGCGTGCCAAGGCCAAATGGCTCAACGCCTGGGAACAGACCTTCACCAATCCCGAGGCGATCGGGCTCGCGCTGAGCGAAGACGTGGCAGTGGGCGACTGGCGGTTCTTCTTTCTTCTGCGCGACCGCATTCGCGAGACCAAGACGGCCGACGTGCAGCGCGTGGCCGCGGCCTACCTGCTGCGCACGAACCGAACTGTCGGCACGTACATCCCCACGGCGCATCCCGCGCGGGCGCCCGCGCCCGCCAAGGTCGACATCGAGAAGCAGCTGAAGACCTTCAAGCCGCAGCAGGCCGAGGTAGAGGCCGAGGCGTTCGAAGCCACGCCCGCCAACATCGACCGCCGCACGCAGATCGTGCAGATCGGTGGCATCAAGGCGGCGCTGCTGCCCAAGGGAACTCGGGGTCATGCGGTGCAGGCCGTGCTGACCTTGCACTTCGGCGACGAGAAGTCGCTGTTCGGTCAGGGCGACGTGCCGTCCATGGTGGCCGACATGCTCGACAAGGGCACGCGGACCATGACGCGCGAGCAGATCCAGGACCGGCTGGACCAGCTCAAGACCGAGATGTCGATCAGCGGCGGGCCCGGGCAGGTGACCGTGCGCCTGGTGTCGCGCCGCGAGCACCTGCCTGCGGCCATCGGCCTCGCGGCTGAACTGCTGCGCGAGCCCACGTTCCCGGCCGACGCCCTGGGCGAAATCAAGCGCCAGTCGCTGGCCAGCATCGAGCAGCAGCGCAAGCGCCCCGAAGCCGTGGCGCAGGTGGCCGTCTCGCGTGCCGGCAATCCGTACCCACGCGGTGACGTTCGGTACGCGCCCACGTTCGATGAGATGGTCCAGGACATCGATGCCGTCACCCTGGAGAAGGTGCGCGCCTTCCATGACCGCTTCTACGGTGCGCGCAAGGGCGAGTTCTCTGCCGTGGGCGACTTCGACGCCGGCGCCGTGCGCGACGCTCTGCAAAAGGCGCTTGGCGACTGGCAGGCGGGAATGCCGTTCACGCGAGTGCCCAAGCCTCTCGTTCCAGTGCCTGCGGAAAGGCTCATGCTGAATGTGCCGGACAACCAGAACGCGACCATGCTGATTCGCGAGCCGATGGCGTTGACCGACATGGATGACGACTATCCTGCGCTGATGATGGCGAACTACCTGCTTGGCGGCGGCGGAAACTCCCGCCTCTGGAAGCGAGTGCGCGAGGCCGAAGGCTTGTCGTACGACGTGCGCAGCCAGGTGGACTGGGGCAGCATCGACCCGCATTCCGAATGGTTTGCCAGCGCGATCTTCGCGCCGCAGAACCAGCCCAAGGTCGAGTCGGCGGTGAAGGAGGAAGTCGCGCGGGCGCTCAAGGATGGCTTCACCGATCAGGAACTCGCGGAGGGCCGCAAGGGCTTGTTGAACTACCGGCGCCTGGCGCGCGCGCAGGACCGGCGCATCGCTGCCGACTGGGCCTACAACCTGTACCTCGATCGCACGTTCAAGCGCAGCGCCGAAGTGGACGACGCCTTGTCGAAACTCACGGTCGATCAGGTGAACGCCGCATTGCGCAAGTACTTGCACCCCGATCAGGCGATGTCGGTCTTCGCCGGGTCGTTCAAGCCTTGAACGGGCGACGGTCGCTGAGTTCGTCGAGATAGGCTTCGACGCCGGTCCCCTCGCGTTCGAGAAAGTCGGCAACGGCCTGCGCGAACTGTGGGTGCGCGAGCCAGTGCGCAGACCAGGTCTGCACCGGCAGCAGGCCGCGCGCCATCTTGTGCTCGCCTTGCGCCCCGCCTTCGAAGCGCTGCAGGCGCTCTGCGATGCACCAGTTCAGGGGCTGGTAGTAGCAGGCTTCGAAGTGCAGCAGGGGGATGTGCTCGACCGCGCCCCAATAGCGCCCGTAGGCGGCCGCGCGGATCCGGTCGATGGCAATCAGCGAGGCGCCCACGCGTCGGCCACCTTGCCACGCGATGAAAAGAAGCCAGTTCTCGGGCATGGTGTACGCCACCTGCGCAAAGAAATCGCGGGTCAGGTAGGGCGTGGAATGATGTGCCCGGTAGGTCAGTGTGTAGCAACGATAGAAGAAATCCCAGTCTCGCTCGTCGATCTGCCTGCCTTCGTGCACCGTGAAGATCACCCCGGCCTCGGTCACGCGGCGGCGTTCCTGCTGGATCTTCTTGCGCTTGTCACGCTGCATCGTGGCGAGGAACTCGGCGAAATCGGCGTACGGTTGCGGCGTTCGGTTCGTCCAATGGAATTGAACGGTGCTTCGCATCATCCATCCGGCGTCGCTGGCGGCCGCACGGTCGGCATCGGCAGGAAACAGCATGTGCGCGGACGACAATTTCGCGTCGTGGGCCACCTGGGCCATCGCACGCATGAGCACCCTCCGCGCATCGGGGTCACGCGCGAGCAGGCGGGTACCGGGGACGGGTGTGAACGGCACGGCGCACAGAAGCTTCGGGTAGTAGCGCAGGCCATGTCGCTCGTACGCATCTGCCCAGGCCCAGTCGAAGACGTATTCGCCGTATGAATGGCTCTTCAGGTAGAGAGGACAGGCGGCCACCAGCGCGCCGGCGCGATGCACGGACAGAAACTGGGGCATCCAGCCGGTCTGTGCAACGGCGCTCCCCGACTCGTGCATGGCAAGCAGGTACTCGTGGCGCAGGAAAGGCGTCGGCTCGGACGATGCGTCGAGAAGCGCATTCCATGCGGCGCCATCGACGCTGGCGGGTCCGTCGAGCACCCGGATGACATAATCTTTCGAGCTTGTTCGCTCTCGCATCGCTCGATGTTAGGTCCTCGAGCCCGCACCTCGGACCTGCGCTTTCAACTTATCCGACAGAGGAGCCGCCATGAAACAGATCACCGCCATTGTCAAGCCGTTCAAGCTCGAGGAGGTGCGCGAAGCGCTGGCCGAGGTCGGTGTCACCGGGTTGACCGTCACCGAAGTCAAAGGCTTCGGGCGTCAGAAGGGGCATACCGAACTGTATCGCGGCGCTGAATACGTGGTCGACTTCCTGCCGAAGGTGAAGGTCGAGGTGGTGGTGAAGGATGAGGATACCGAGCGATGCGTCGACGCGATCGTCAAGGCGGCCAAGACCGGAAAGATCGGCGACGGCAAGATCTTCGTGACCGGCGTCGAGCAGGTGGTCCGGATCCGGACCGGAGAAGTCAACGAAGACGCCGTCTGATAGCTGCCCCGGCACACGTTGCCGATGCAAGGCGCCTGCGGGCGCCTTGTGTCTTTCTGGCAGTGGCCCCTCGATGACCGGCCGGGGGTGATTCAGATGCGCTGGTAGTCGTCTCTTGCAGTGGCTTGCAAGGACTGTTCATGAAGGCAGTCGAGCAGTTCCTCGGGCGAATCGGCGACTTGCAGCAGCCGCCGCTGCGACTCGTTGACGAAGCCGCAAGCCTGCGTCTGATCCAGGAATTCGATGAGCTTGTCGTAGTAGCCCCCGACGTTGAGCAGCCCGATCGGCTTGTCGTGGTACCCGAGCTGTCGCCATGTCCATGCTTCGAACAGCTCCTCGAAGGTGCCGATGCCGCCGGGCAGGGCGACGAATGCATCGCTGCGCTCGGCCATCATCCGCTTGCGTTCGTGCATCGTCTGGACGACGTGAAGCTCATCGAGTCCCGGGTGACCCAGTTCGCGTTCCATGAGTGAATGGGGAATCACTCCCACCACACGTGCTCCGGCCGCCAACGCGGCATCGGCCACGCGGCCCATCAATCCGGCCCGACCGCCACCGTAGACGAGCTGCCAGCCACGGCGGCCGATCAACGCGCCTGCTCGGACGGCGGCCTGGGCGAAAGCCGCCTCTGTGCCTTCACGCGAGCCGCAATACACGCAGACAGACAGGGAGTGAGGTGGCGTGCCCTGCATGATCGTCCTTGTTCAGACGCGCTTGGGCACGTCGACGAGCTGAGTGCCACACAGCGTGTCGTGCAGGAATTGTCTGCGGGCGTCGAATCGCGCGACAAGGGCATAGGCAGCAACCCCGGCGAACAACACGCTGGCGATGGTCCAGCCATCCCGAATGTGCCATAGGTAGAGAATCAGCAGTGCCGGCATGAACCACAGCCACGCCAGCAGGTAGCGGGCAAGTGCCCGCCATTCGGACACCGGACGACCGGTCCGGTCGACCAGCCGGATGTGCCAGGCCTTCATGGCCACCGTCTGGCCGCCATGCGACCAGAACCAGACGAAATAGATGCCGAGCACGACGAATTCGAAGGCCTGAAGGCCATGACGCCCGACGAGCGCATTGCGCTGCTGGGTCAGGCTCGAGTAGAGATAGCCGGAGATCATCAGGACCCCGAACAGCAGCACGCCTTCGTACACGAAGCAGGCCAGCCGGCGAATCAGGGCGGGGGCCGAGGCTTGCGGCTGGCTGTGCTGTGCGTCAGTCATCGGCGCCGGTCGGCTGCCGAGGCCGCGGGCGCGCCGATTCCCGCCGCCTGCGGGCCGCGACGTGGGAGCAACGTGTGCCTGTCCACGAATTCCGGTGTGGCGACGATCTTGGGCAATCCTGTCTGCTCATGAACCGGAGGCGAGGGCTGGCGCGACATCAGCGAGGTGGTCGCGCCGGGCTGCGCCTGCACCACTGTCGGGCTGATCGGCCGCGGCGGCGGAGCGTAGGCAGGATTGGGAACGATGTTGGACTTGGCCTGTGACTTTTCACCGCGGTGCGGTCCGGTGGGTCGACCTGCAGGCGCTGCGCGAGACTGCAACTGCCGCCTCTGCTCTGCCGAGAGGGCTTGATAGGCCTCCCATTCGGCGCGCCGGTTCTTCTTGCCGACCTGTCGGGACTGCTCGAAGCCGAGCCGTGCCTGACCGCGTTGCTGGGGCGACATGCGCGCCCACTCGTCCATCCGCGCCTGCAAACGCTCGCGCTGCGCCGGTTTCATGCGCCGCATGCGTTGAGCAACCTCGACCCATTTCTGTTTCTGCTCCGCGTCGATCCGGGACCAGTCTCGCTCCAGAGGCTTGAGCGCTTCGCGCTGCGCGGACGTGAGCTGAGACCATGCCGGCCCGCCTTGCTGAGCCCATGCGCCGGAGCCCAGTACGCACATCAATGCGAACGCCAGGGCGGCCAGCAACCGGCGCGCGACGAACGGGCGATCTGCGGAAAAGGGCCGTGACAGCATCGGCACGCGAATCAGTCGCGCGGCGACTTCAGGAATTCGACGAAGCCCGGATCGCTGTACGCGGCTGGCGGCGCGTCATCGGCGAGGAGCACGACATCGATGTCGGCCGCCGCGTCGATTTGCGCCTGGATGTGCGCGTGCTCGATGAGCAAGATTCCGGCCACCAGCGCCGCGAGCGGCAAGACGGACGCCAGCTTCAGCCACCACGAGGGTCCAGTGCCACCGCCAGACAGGCGGAGGGCCGCCGACGAACCGGCGCGGACGACGTCGTGGGCCAAAGCTGCCTTCTGCTGTCGCGCCAGCCGGGCGCGGTCGATGGCAAGTTCGCGCGCCGCCTTGAGGCGTTCGTTCATGTCATGAGGCAGCGCATGGGCCGATTCGTTCAGGCGGCCCGCCACGCGCAAGCCGAATCTTGCCTGCAGGGCGTCTGCAGCCTGGGGCGAAAACAACATCTCTTCGTGATTCATAGCTCGATTCCCATGGCCTTCAGCGCTTTCGCCAGCGTGTGCACCGCACGGGAACAGTGCGTCTTGACGCTTCCTTCCGAACAGCCCATCACGGATGCCGTCTCGGCAACATCCAGTTCCTCCCAGTAACGTAGCAGAAACGCCTCACGTTGACGGGTGGGCAACTGTTCGATCTGCCCTTCGATCGCGCCAAGGATCTGGGTTCGGGCGACGACATCGGAGGCGCTTTCGGCGGCCAGGCTTCCGCTCAGGGCCCCCAGAGTTTCCAGGATGTCGAAGTCGCCATCGTCGGATTGGGATTCGAAATCCGAGAAGTTCCTCACGAGTGCGCCGCGGACCTTCTGCCTGCGAAACCAGTCCATCGTGGCGTTCGAGAGGATTCGCTGAAAGACCAGCGGCAACTCGGCCGCCGGCCGGTCGGCATATTTCTCGGCCAACCGGATCATGGCGTCCTGGACGATGTCGAGAGCCGCATCGTCGTTGCGAACGGCGTACAGGGCCCGTTTGAAGGCCCGTCTTTCGACGCTCTTGAGGAAGTCTGAGAGTTCTTTTTCGGAGGCCAAGGAGGAGTGCTTGCAGCGAGGCCCCGGGGGCGGCCGGGCGGGGCGGATTATCTCACCGCGGACTCAGGGGCCAAACGATGTTCCCGTACGGTTGCCAGCGCCGATCCAGTCCGAAAGCCGCTTGAATTCAGCTCTATCAGGCGCAAAGGCGGGCATAATGCTGCTTCGCACAACAGAGTATGGGTCACAGGCCGGCGATCGACCCCGGACGCCGCTTCTTGACCGCGCAGGTGCCAAAGCCGCTTCACAAGAGCGCGCGGAGGCGCACCGATGGTTTTTCGTCAGAGAAATTCGCAAAGGTTCGTTCATGGACATGTCTGCCGCGGAAGTCAAACGTGCCGCAACGGCACAACCGCAATCTCCCCACACCACCGAGCCGAACGGCTCTGAAATTCTCGTCCGGTGCCTTCAGGCCGAGGGCGTGAAGTTCCTCTGGGGCTACCCCGGAGGCGCGGTCCTCTATATTTACGACGCGCTCTACAAGCAAGACTCCATCGAGCACGTCCTGGTGCGCCACGAGCAAGCGGCCGTTCACGCCGCCGACGGCTATGCGCGTGCCACGGGCGAGGTCGGTGTCGCACTGGTCACGTCCGGGCCGGGCGTCACGAATGCCGTCACCGGCATCGCCACGGCCTACATGGACTCCATCCCGATGGTGATCATCACCGGGCAGGTGCCCACGCCGGCCATCGGCCTGGACGCGTTCCAGGAATGCGACACGGTGGGCATCACACGCCCCATCGTCAAGCACAACTTCCTGGTCAAGGACGTTCGCGAGCTGGCCGCGACAATCAAGAAGGCGTTCCATATCGCCCGCACCGGCCGCCCTGGACCGGTCGTGGTCGACATCCCCAAGGACGTCTCTCTCAAGACCGCCTCGTTCCACTACCCGGCGACCGTCGAGATGCGCTCGTACAACCCGGTTCGCAAGGGACACGGCGGCCAGATCCGCAAAGCGGTGCAACTCCTGCTGAATGCAAAGCGGCCCTACATCTACACCGGTGGCGGCGTCATCCTCGGCAATGCATCGACCGAATTGCGGCAGTTGCTCGATCTCCTGGGCTACCCGTGCACCAACACGCTCATGGGTCTTGGCGCAGTCGCGGGCAACGACCCCAAGTTCCTCGGCATGTTGGGCATGCACGGCACCTACGAAGCGAACATGACGATGCAGAATTGCGACGTCTTGCTCGCCGTCGGTGCGCGCTTCGACGACCGCGTCATCGGCAATCCCCGGCATTTCGCCTCCGTCGAGCGAAAGATCATCCACATCGACATCGACCCTTCGTCGATTTCCAAGCGGGTGAAGGTGGACATCCCCATCGTCGGCGACGTCAAGGAAGTGCTGCTCGAGCTGATCACGCAGGTGAAGGAGTCTTCGAACCGTCCCGACGTGCAGGTGCTGTCGCAGTGGTGGGCGCAGATCAACGAGTGGCGCAAGCGCGAATGCCTGCGCTACAAGGGCAGCAGCGAGGTCATCAAGCCCCAGTACGTGGTCGAAAAGCTCTGGGAGCTGACCAAGAATCGCGATACCTACATCACGTCTGACGTCGGCCAGCACCAGATGTGGGCGGCGCAGTACTACCCGTTCAACGAACCTCGGCGCTGGATCAACTCCGGCGGGCTCGGCACGATGGGCGTCGGCCTGCCATACGCCATGGGCATCAAGCTGGCCAAGCCAGACTCGGACGTGTTTTGCATCACCGGTGAAGGGTCCATCCAGATGTGCATCCAGGAGCTTTCGACCTGCATGCAGTACAAGACGCCGGTGAAGATCGTCTCCCTGAACAACCGCTATCTGGGCATGGTGCGGCAGTGGCAGCAGCTCGACTATGGCGGCCGATATTCCCACAGCTACATGGATGCGCTGCCGGACTTCGTGAAGCTCGCCGAGGCATACGGACACGTCGGCCTGCTGGTCGAGAAGCCTTCCGATGTCGAGGGCGCACTGCGCGAAGCCATCAAACTCAAGGACCGCACCGTCTTCCTCGACGTGCGCACCGACCCGACTGAAAACGTCTGGCCAATGGTGCAGGCCGGGAAAGGCATCTCGGAGATGCTTCTGGGGTCCGAAGACCTGTGAGGCGCTGAAGGCCGGCGAGGAGTGGCGCGTCACCGCGCGCCGCTTCGGAGCCGACCGACAGGCGTCGAACCGCTTCGACCCATTCGATCGACACTTCCATCGCAAGGCGTGGCCAAGGGCCGTCGGTTACCGCCGCCGGTCTGAAGAGCGCGCCCAACGACCCCATGAAACACATCATTGCCCTGCTGCTCGAAAACGAGCCCGGCGCGCTGTCGCGCGTCGTTGCACTCTTCTCCGCCCGCGGCTACAACATCGAAAGCCTCACCGTCGCCCCGACGGAAGACGCCTCGCTGTCGCGCATGACCATCGTGACGACCGGCAGCGATGACGTCATCGAGCAGATTACCAAGCACCTGAATCGGCTCATCGAGGTCGTCAAGGTCGTCGATCTGACCGAAGGAGCCTTCACCGAGCGCGAACTCATGCTCATCAAGGTGCGGGCCGTCGGCAAGGAGCGCGAAGAGATGAAGCGCATGGCCGACATCTTTCGTGGCCGCATCATCGACGTGACCGAGAAGAGCTACACGATCGAACTCACCGGCGACACGGGCAAGCTCGATGCCTTCCTCGAGGCCATCGACCGCGCCGCCATCCTCGAAACCGTGCGCACCGGCACCAGCGGGATCGGTCGCGGCGAGCGCATCCTGCGCGTTTGAACCCAGGCCCGCCAATTGCAAAGCTAAGGAGAAATCAATGAAGGTGTACTACGACAAGGATGCGGACCTGAGCCTCATCAAGGGCAAGACCGTGGCCATCATCGGCTATGGTTCGCAAGGCCACGCGCATGCACAGAACCTGAACGACAGCGGAGTCAAGGTCGTCGTGGGCCTGCGCCGCGGCGGTGCTTCCTGGCCGAAGGTCGAGAAGGCCGGGCTTCGCGTGGCCGAAGTGCCCGAGGCGGTCAAGAGCGCCGATGTCGTGATGATCCTTCTGCCCGACGAGCAGATCGCGCAGGTCTACAAGAGCGACGTCGAGCCGAACATCAAGCAGGGCGCATCACTGGCCTTCGCGCATGGATTCAACGTTCACTACGGCCAGGTCATCCCGCGCGAGGATCTCGATGTGTGGATGGTCGCCCCGAAGGCGCCGGGCCATACGGTCAGAAATACCTATACGCAAGGTGGCGGCGTCCCTCACCTGATTGCCGTGCATGCCGACAAGAGCGGCAAGGCGCGCGACCTGGCCCTGAGCTATGCCGCTGCCAACGGAGGCGGCAAGGCCGGCATCATCGAGACGAACTTCCGCGAAGAGACCGAAACCGACCTGTTCGGCGAACAGGCCGTGCTGTGCGGCGGGACCGTGGAACTGATCAAGGCCGGATTCGAGACGCTGGTCGACGCCGGATATGCCCCCGAGATGGCTTATTTCGAATGCCTGCATGAGTTGAAGCTGATCGTCGACCTCATCTACGAGGGGGGCATCGCCAACATGAACTACTCCATCTCGAACAACGCCGAATACGGCGAATACGTCACCGGCCCGAAGATCGTCAACGAGGAAACCAAGCGGGCAATGCGGCAGGCTCTCGACGACATCCAGACCGGCGAATATGCGAAGAGCTTCATCCTCGAGAACCGCGCTGGCGCTCCCACGCTCTTGTCGCGCCGCCGATTGACCGCCGAACACCAGATCGAGACGGTGGGCGAGAAGTTGCGCGCGATGATGCCCTGGATCAAGGCCAACAAGCTGGTGGACAAGAGCCGCAACTGAGCAAGGGCCGGCACACTGCCGGCCTTGCATGAGCCACGAGAGCCGCAGGGGATCCGCGCGGCTCTTTCACCTGCTGGCTACGGTATCCTCCTGCGATGAGCCCTTCCGAAGCCTCGCAGCCGCCCCAGCGGCCAAGCGACCATGAACGACATGCATGACGGCGGCGACACCGCGCCCGACCAAGGCCCGGTGTTCGTTCGTCCACGCCGCAAGGGCATCTACATCCTGCCCAATGCGTTCACGTTGGCGGCACTCTTCGGCGGCTTCTATGCGGTCGTCATGGCCATGAACGGGCGCTTCGAACAGGCTGCCTACGGCATCTTCATCGCCGCCGTCCTCGACAGTCTCGACGGCCGCGTGGCGCGCATGACCAACACGCAAAGCGCGTTCGGCGAGCAGATGGACAGCCTTTCCGACATGGTGAGCTTCGGTGCGGCGCCCGCATTGATCGTGTACGAATGGGCGCTCAAGGGCCTGGGCAAGCTCGGCTGGATCGCCGCCTTCGTCTATTGCTCGGGAGCGGCGCTGCGCCTGGCTCGTTTCAACACCAACATCACAGTGGTCGACAAGCGGTTCTTTCAAGGGCTGCCGAGCCCGGCTGCCGCGGCCCTCATCATCGGCTTCATCTGGGTGATGGACGATGCGGGATTCAAGGGGGTTTCGCACATCGAGTGGCTTTCGTGGGTGGCGTTCGCGATCACGTTGTACGCCGGGCTCACCATGGTCACCAACGTGCCGTTCTACAGTTTCAAGGACATCAGCTTCAAGCGAACCGTGCCGTTCGTCGCGATCGTGGCGATTGCGCTCGGCATCGCCGTCATCAACATTCATCCGCCGCTCGTGTTGTTCGGCTTGTTCCTCGTCTACGGCTTCTCGGGGTATGCGGTGTACGCCTACAAGCGCATGAAAGGCAAGCCCGTCAGCGTGATTGCCACGTCCACCGACGAGCCCGACGAGCACGGCCTGCACCACTGAGCCGCCACATGCTATATTCTTGCGCCATGACGTTCACGCTCACGACCTCGCTACTGCTTCTTCTAGGAGAGCCACGGGTTCGCTGATCGCTCACGTCCACACGTTTTCGTCTCAACGGCCCGTATGCAACCAGCAGCGGGCCGTTCTCGTTTCAGGTGCGCTGGTTGTTCTTCCGAACAGAGGAATCGACATGCTGATGCAACCGCACACCAAGTACCGGCCTTTTGCGCCGATCGGATTGTCCGACCGCCGGTGGCCCGATGCACTCCTGACCCAAGCGCCGCTGTGGTGCAGCGTCGATCTGCGTGACGGCAACCAGGCACTGATCGAGCCGATGGATGTCGAGCGCAAATTGCGCCTGTTCGAGATGCTCGTGCGCATCGGCTTCAAGGAGATCGAGGTCGGCTTTCCCTCGTCGTCGCAGATCGAGTTCGACTTCGTGCGGCGGCTGATCGACGAAGACCTCGTTCCGCCGGACGTCACGATCCAGGTGCTGACGCAGGCGCGCGGCGAACTGATCCGGCCCACCTTCGAGGCTCTGCGCGGTGCGCGAAGGGCCGTGGTACACGTTTACAACGCGACGTCTCCGGTGATGCGGCGCGTCGTCCTTGGCAGCGACGAGCACGGCATCGTCGAGCTGGCAACCTCGCACGCGCGCCTGATCAAGCAACTGGCCGATGAGCAACCCGGCACGGAATTCGTTTTTCAGTATTCGCCGGAGATGTTCTCCGGCACTGAACTGGCATTTTCCAAGCGCGTCGTCGATGCGGTCACCGAAGTCTGGCAGCCGTCCCCGACACGCAAGTGCATCGTGAACCTGCCCTCCACGGTAGAGCATTCCACGCCCAACATCTTCGCGGACATGGTCGAGTGGATGCATCGCCATCTCGCGCGACGCGACTCCATCGTGCTGTCCGTGCATCCGCACAACGATCGCGGGACCGGCGTGGCGGCGGGCGAGCTGGCGCTCATGGCGGGTGCGCAACGCATCGAGGGCTGCCTGTTCGGCAACGGCGAGCGTACGGGCAACGTCGATCTCGCGAACATTGCGCTCAACCTGTATACCCAAGGCGTGTCGCCGGGGCTCGACTTCTCCGACATCGACGAGATCCGAAGGTGCGTGGAGCACTGCAACCAGCTGCCAGTGCATCCGCGTCATCCGTATGTGGGCGACCTCGTCTACACCTCCTTCTCTGGCTCGCATCAGGACGCCATCAAGAAGGCATTTGCCGCGCGCCGCGACGATGAAATCTGGGACATGCCCTACCTGCCGATCGATCCCAAGGACGTCGGACGCAACTATGACGCAGTGATCCGGGTGAACAGTCAGTCCGGCAAGGGCGGCATCTCCTACTTGCTCGAGACCGACTACGGGATCGAATTGCCCCGCCGCCTGCAGATCGAGTTCAGCCAGGTCGTGCAAGCGGTGGCCGATCACAGCGGCAAGGAACTCACGTCAAAGGCGCTCTGGGACATCTTCCAGCGCGAATACGGATTGGGCTCGCATTCAAGTGCGATGGTGGAGCACCCGGTCTTCAGCGGCGAGACCCGGCGACTGAGTGCCCTGGTGCGGCTGGCCGGGCGGCAATTCAGCATCGATGGCAGCGGCGCGGGCCCGATCGAAGCCTTCGTCAATGGGCTCAACGGGCATCTGGGGGCCGCGCCGATCCGGGTGCTCGACTACCACGAGCACGCCATCGGCAGCGGAGCCGACGCACAGGCAGCGGCCTACCTCGAGATTCGTGTGGGCGACGAGTTGACGGTGTTCGGTGTCGGAATCGACGAGAACATCGTGTCCGCCTCCCTCAAGGCGATCATGTCGGGCCTCCAGCGAGCAAGCCGCCGTGGTGTCGTGGGCTTCGCAGCCGCGATGCTCGCCTAATAATCGCGATCTGAGCGCGGCCAGCAAGGAATCATCATGAGCGACAAACTGATCATCTTCGACACCACCCTGCGCGACGGTGAACAATCGCCCGGGGCATCGATGACCCGCGACGAGAAGCTTCGCATTGCCCGCCAGCTCGAACGTCTTCGCGTCGACGTGATCGAGGCCGGATTCGCGGCTTCCAGCAACGGCGACTTCGAAGCGGTGAAGGCCATCGCCGGTCACGTGAAGGAGTCGGTGGTCTGCTCGCTCGCGCGTGCGAACGACCGGGACATCGCGCGGGCGGCCGAGGCGCTCAAGGGGGCGGCGCGTTCGCGCATCCACACCTTCATTGCGACGAGCCCGTTGCACATGGAGAAGAAGCTTCGAATGTCGCCCGAGCAGGTTCATGAACAGGCCCGGCTGTCCGTGCGCTTCGCGCGCAACCTGACCGACGACATCGAGTTTTCGCCCGAAGACGGCTACCGCTCGGATCCGGACTTCCTCTGCCGGGTACTCGAAACGGTGATCGCGGAGGGAGCGACCACGATCAACATTCCGGACACTGTCGGATATGCCATTCCCGAGCTGTACGGGAACTTCATCCGGGACCTTCGCGAGCGAATCCCGAGCTCGGACAAGGCGGTCTGGTCCGTGCATTGCCACAACGACCTCGGCATGGCCGTGGCCAATTCGCTGGCGGGCGTGAAGATCGGCGGCGCCCGGCAGGTCGAGTGCACGATCAACGGTCTGGGGGAGAGGGCAGGGAACTGTTCGCTCGAAGAGGTGGTGATGGCCGTCAAGACGCGCCGCGACTATTTCCGCCTCGATCTCGGGATTGATACGACCCAGATCGTGGCAGCGTCGCGCCTGGTGTCGCAGACGACGGGCTTCGTGGTGCAGCCGAACAAGGCCGTCGTGGGCGCCAATGCGTTCGCCCATGCCTCAGGCATCCACCAGGACGGCGTGCTGAAGGCTCGCGATACCTACGAAATCATGCGGGCCGAGGACGTGGGTTGGGCGGCCAACAAGATCGTGCTGGGCAAGCTTTCGGGGCGCAATGCTTTCAAGCAGCGGCTGCAGGAGCTTGGAATCGAGCTCGAATCCGAGGCCGAGGTGAATGCAGCATTTGCCAAGTTCAAGGAACTGGCCGACCGCAAGAGCGACATCTTCGATGAAGATATCGTTGCGCTCGTGATGGACGAGGCCCTAGGCGCCGGGCATGAGCACTTCAGGCTTCTTGCCCTGTCTCAGCGATCCGAGATGGGCGAGCGGCCGCATGCCAGCGTGGCGTTTGCCTCGGGCGATGTCGAGCATCATGCCGAGAGCGATGGCAACGGCCCGGTGGACGCCACGCTCAAGGCCATCGAGTCTCGAGTCCAAAGTGGCGCGGAAATGCTGCTCTATTCGGTCAATGCGATCACGTCCGGGAGCACAGAATCGCAGGGCGAGGTGACGGTGCGGCTACAGCATGGGGGCCGAGTCGTCAATGGCGTCGGCGCCGATCCGGACATCGTGGTGGCCTCTGCCAAGGCTTATCTGGCCGCACTGAACAAGCTCCACAGCAACACAGAGCGAGTCGCTGCCCAGGGATGAGACAATTGTCACATTGCTGACACGATGAGTCTGGACTTGAGAAGCAGGTCCTAAGTTATTGATCTTGCGCGCCGATTTCCTTTCCCATACACTGGCTCAACCGTGTGAGAAGAGGTCGGCGTGCTGCACTTGTCAAAATTCGCGTCCGTGACGCTCTTCGTCGTTGCCACGACGCTGTGCATGCCCACGTCCGCACTGGCGGCAAAGAAGCGGCATGCCGCCAAGGCCGTGCCCATTCATCCGGTTTCCCACCACGCGCGTCGAACCCACGTGGCTGTTCCCGAGCGCGCTTCCTACGGCGAGCTCGCGGGCTTGCGCGACACCCCCGACGAACTCGACCTGAAATCCAGCGCCGCACTGGTGCTCGACCAGGAAACCGATGAGGTCCTGTTCGACAAGAACTCCGATGCCGTGTTGCCGATTGCCTCTCTCACCAAGCTGATGACCGCGGTCGTCGTCACTGATGCCCAGCTGCCGCTGGACGAGGAACTGACGATTTCCCAGGACGACGTCGATACCGAGAAACACAGCAGCAGCCGCCTCAGGGTCGGCACGCATCTGACCCGCGGCGAAATGTTGCATCTCGCGCTGATGGCCTCGGAGAACCGTGCAGCGCATGCCCTCGGTCGCAACTATCCTGGAGGCCTCGACGCTTTCGTCGCCGCCATGAACAAGAAGGCCCTCGAACTGGGCATGGCCGACACGCGGTACATCGAGCCGACGGGCCTGTCGTTCCACAACCAGTCCAGCGCACGTGACCTTGCCACACTGGTCAAGGCCGCCTACGAAGACTACCCGAACATCCGCGAGCTCACTACTTCGCCGGAATACCAGGTCGCCGTGGGGCGCAGGCAAATGCAATTCCACAACACGAATCGCCTGGTCAACAACCCAAGCTGGGACATCGGCCTTCAGAAGACGGGCTACATCGTCGAGGCCGGTCGGTGCCTGGTGATGCAGGCGAAGCTTGCAGGACGCAATCTGATCATGGTGTTCCTCGATTCCACAGGAAAGTACTCACGCCTCGGGGATGCCGAGCGTGTGCGCAAATGGATCAGCGAGACGAACCCGGCGGGCCATGCCCTGCCAAAGATCACATCCTGAGTCTTCGCCGCCGTCGAAATTCGTTGTTGGGAGCAAGAAGCCCGGTTCGCCGGGCTTCTTGCTTTTCAAGATTCGACGGTCTTTATTTTGTCGGGCGGGACGCGGACGCGGTTGCGGCCGCACGATGACCGAGTGCAGAGGAAATCTGTGCCGCGGTGGACTTGAGCCGATCCATCCATGATTCCTCGAGTCGGTCAGCCGGGGCGGAAATCGACAGTCCTGCAACGAGCTTGCCCTGGTCGTCCACGATACCGGCAGCCATGCAACGAACGCCAAGCTCGAGTTCCTCGTCGTCACGAGCCGTGCCGCTTTGCAGCACCTTCGTCAGTTCACGCTCGAGGCTCGGAAGATTGGTGATGCTGTTGCGGGTGTGGCCCGCCAGCCCCGTGCGCGTGGCATAGGCTCGCACGCGCTGCGGATCGTCGTGCGCAAGGAAGAGCTTGCCCACGGAGGTCAGGTGAAGCGGGGCACGCCCGCCGATGGCGCGCACGACCTGCATGCCTGAACGTTCACTGTACGTTCGTTCGATGTACACGATCTCGTCGCCTTGGCGCATCGACAGGTTGACGGGCTGGTGCGTCAACTTGTGCAGTTCACGCATGGGACCGAGCGCGGCATCACGAACGTCGAGTCGCGCCTTGACCAGGTTGCCTAGCTCCAGCAATCGCATGCCGAGACGGTAGCTGCCCGCTTCCGGACGATCGACGAGGCGCCCGATAGCCAAGTCGTTGAGGATCCTGTGTGCTGTCGAGGGATGCAGCCCTGTGTGCTCGCTGATCGTCTTCAGCGAGACCGGGTCGGGATAGGACGCGAGCACGTCGAGCAACGCGAACATGCGTTCGAGCACTTGGATGGTGGGCGTCCTGGGGTCAGCTGCTTTCGTCATCCCGTAGATTTTCTCTCATCTTCGCGCGATTTTGCATGGCGAAAATTGAAGTTGCATCCTGGAATATCAAGTCCCTCGCCTCATCACCGTCGCACTTGCCATTGAAGACGCGCCCGTGACTGCCGAAGAAAGGCATTGCAATCAAGTGGTTGCACCGGACAAGCGGCTGCTGATGCTGCTGACCGAGCGCGCCGCTTCAAGTCCGGAGCGCACCGCGCCCTCGAGCGTCGCCGGGTAGGGGCCGTCGACGTAGTCGCCCGCAGCAAACAGGTTCGCGGCCACGCGTGCTCCTGGCCGCTGCAGGGCTGCTGTGCATCGAAATGTCGCGCGTTTCTCGGTCAGTGTGCGCAGCAGCCGCAACTCACCGCGAAAGTAGGGAGCCAGGCATGTGCGGCCTTGTGCCAAGGCTGCGCGTTCGGTGGCGTCGATGCCCTTGTCGAGCCATGGGCCCGCCGCGCTGACGACGAAGGCGAGTCTTCCGGCCGGACCACCGAGCTGACCGTGATCGAACACGAATTGCGCCGGAGACGCGATCGTATCGGCGGGAAGCGCGAGCATGGGAAACGGCAAGCGCGGCTCGTCGCACTGTGCGTAGATCGTCACGATCGGCTCATGCCGCAGGTCTGTTGCAAGTTTTGCCCAACCTGCGGCCGTCGGGCGCACGAGGCGGGCTGCCTCGGCGGCGCTCGCGGCCATGATCACCGCATCGAAGGCTTCGCCGTTCACGCTCCAGCCATTGCCATCCGGTACCAATTGGTCGACGCGGGTACCCAGTCGCACGTCCGCTCCCCGCGCGACCAGCCATCGCAGCGCCGGCTCGGGAAGCAATTCCCCGAGATCCCGTCGTGGAAGCATCAGGTCGGACGACCCGGGCCCGTGAAAAAGCGCATCGCGCATGACTCTCAGGAAAACGCGTCCGCTGGCTTCGGCCGCCGGCGTATTCAGCGCTGCCACGCACAGCGGTTCGACGAGTTCGTCCCGGACGATCGACGGGAGCGTTGCCGTCAAGTCGTTGACCCGGACCGCATCGCCGCAACGAAAGCCGCGCGCAGCCCATGACGCGGCAGCACGCATGAGCGCCAGGCGTGCACGAAGCGGCCAATGCGAGTGTCCCAGCACGCCTCGCACGAACGCAAGGCTGGCCGGACCGGCCGGCAGGACCAGCCCGTGCCCGTCAGCCGATGCGATGCGCAGCGGGGTGCGCAAGAAGGCGCTTTCCACTTCGATGCCCACCCTCCGCATGAGCCGGAAGGTGTCCGAATAGGCGCCGAGGAGGATGTGCTGCCCGTTGTCCAGCGCAAGCCCTCCGACATCGACTCGGCGTGCTCGTCCGCCCAGCTTGGGCGCCATCTCGAACAAACTGACCTGAAGCTTTTGCTCGACTGCCTCGATCGCTGCGGCGAGACCGGCCCAGCCGCCACCGACGACTGCGACACGGGGCTTCGCCATTCAACGGCCTCGCCAATTCGTGCGCATGGCGATCCACAGCTTGCGCAGCGGGGTCAGCGATGTCCGCTGGTGCAGGACCTGAAAGTTGTCCGCCTCGATTTCGCGCAACAGGGTGCGATAGATGTTTGCCATCATCACGCCGGGCTTCTGCGCCGCCCTGTCCTGGTCAGGCAGCAGGGCCATGGCTTCGTCGTAGATGCCATGTGCGCGTTCGGCCTGGAAGCGCATCAGCGCGGTGAATCGATCGCTGTAGCCGTACGGTGGCTGACGGGCAAGCAATTCGCCGGCCTTGACGTCGAAGCGCTGGAGTTCGGACACCGGGAGATAGACACGCCCGAGACGCGCATCGTCGCCGACATCCCTGATGATGTTGGTGAGCTGCATGGCAAGGCCCAGCTTGTGCGCGTAATCGACGGTGCCTGCCTGCGTGCGCCCGAACACGTTCGACGCCACCTCGCCCACCACGCCGGCGACAAGGTGGCAATAACGCGCCAGTCCGGCAAAGTCGAGGTACCGAGACTGTTCCAAATCCATCTGGCAACCTTCGATCACGGCATTCAGGTGCGAGGCGGTCATGCCGAATTCGGCGGCGTGCGGCATGAGAGCCTTGGTCGCCGGATGCGAGGGTTGGCCGGCAAAACTGGCGGCGACCTCCTTGCGCCACCATGCGAGCTTGGTGGCAGCGACGGAGGGCTCCGAAACTTCGTCGACCACATCGTCGACTTCGCGGCAGAACGCGTAGAAGGCCGTGATCGCCGCGCGGCGCGGCGGAGGCAGAAATAGGAAAGCGTAGTAGAAGCTCGACCCGCTTCTGGCCGCCTTGTCCTGGACGTATTGCTCGGGCGTCATGCGACCGAACCGGCCAACGGAACGCTGCGCATGCCCATGGTGGCCGCGCGCCACAGGATCAACGGCGCGTCGTACCAGTGAAGCGCCGGGCGCCTGTCCAGGACACCCCCACGCAGCCGATCGATCTTGTCCAGGACGCGCAAGCCGCCCTGAACGACCAGGCGCAGTTCCCATCCGGCACGCCCGGGCACCTGCAACGTCAGCGGTGCACCTTCGAGCATCATCGCGCGTGCCCACTGCGCGAGGTCGGCGACGAGGCCATCCAAGGCGGGGCGCGGCGTGCCGTCAAGGCGGCCGATCGGTTGACACGCCATGGCGGTGCAGTTCGGTCTGCGGAACATAGTGGCGCCCACGCCGCGTATCCATACCGAGGTCTTGCCAGAAATTGATCAACTGAAGCGCCGAGCAGATGGAATCGGAGCGGGACAGGGCCTGCGGGTCGGTGATGCCATGAAGGTGCAGCAGCAACCGCCCGACCGGGTTGGCCGAGCGGCGGCAGTAGTCGAGGAGTTCGGCGTGATCGAGGTAGGCGTGCTTCACGACATCCTGCTCGAATGCGTCGAGCAAGGCATGCAGCGCATCCACGGGCAGCGCAAAGCGCTCGAGCGCCTCGCGCAGCGGATTGAACACGCCTTCCCATCGTGACGACGGATTTCCGCCATGGGCCACGGCGTCGAGGTCCCTCCGGTAGGCGGCCAGCATGGCGAGCCGGCTCTCGGCCGTTTCATTCCCTTCGTCGGCCAGGTCGTCTGCGGTGCGGGCGAACCAGTAGATCGCCGCCACGCCCGCGCGCAATTTCGGCGGGCACAGCAACGATGCGACCGGGAAGTTCTCGTAGTGATCGACGCTCACGGGCCGCATTGTCCACGCCTGGCGGAATGGCTTCATGCAAGTCGCGCGGCTGAGCGACGATCTCGTTTGACAGTGCGGGTTCCCGATGCATACATTACTGACCAGTCAGTCATTTGCTGCGCTGTCCCGCCGCAGCCGCCATGACCGGCTCCTGCCTCATCCAGATTCGCCAGCATCGCAAAGGGAAAGCCATGCGCCGACGACTGCTCACTGCCCTGGCCATCGGCGCCATGGTGGCCGGCTGTGCCAGACATGAATCCGCACCCGAGCCTATCCGCGCCGTGCGCACGATGACCGTGTCCGCGCAGGCGGCCGGCGGCCTGCGCGAGTATGCCGCCGAGGTGCGTGCGCGCACCGAGTCGCAGCTTTCGTTCAGAGTGGGCGGCAAGCTCATCCGGCGTGCCGCGGATCTAGGCAGTTCGGTCAAGGCCGGGCAGGTGCTCGCTCAGCTCGATCCGCAAGACCTGCGACTGGCGCAGGATGCAGCCCGTGCCACGCTCGGGGCCGCGCAGGCGAACTTCGAACAGTCCGATGCCGATTTCAAGCGGTACAAGGATTTGCGCGACCAGGGCTTCATCAGCTCGGCCGAACTTGAACGGCGCGACACCGCGCTCAAGGCTGCCAGGGCCCAGCTCGATCAGGCCAAGGCGCAGGCCAACGTGCAAGGGAACCAGACGCGCTATGCCAGTCTGGTGGCCGATGCCAATGGTGTCATCACCGCCGTGCAGGCCGAGCCAGGCATGGTGGTGGGCGCCGGCACGCCCGTCATGAAGCTGGCGCACGACGGGCCGCGCGATGTCGTCTTCTCGGTGCCAGAGGACCAGGTCGGACAGATCAAGGCGCTTGCCGCGCAGCCCGATCGCTTCCAGGTGCGCTTGTGGGGCGACTCGGGAGAGTTGCTGGCGGCCACCATCCGCGAGATCGCGGCTGCCGCCGATCCGCTCACCCGGACCTTCGCGGTCAAGGCCGATCTGGGCGAAGAGGCGTCGAAGCCGGTCCGCCTCGGGCAGACCGCGACCGTGCTCGTGCACATGCCCAGGACCGACGGGATCAACAAGCTGCCCCTGTCGGCACTGAAGGAGGACAGTGGGGGCACCATCGTATGGCTGGTCGACAAGAACACCATGACCGTGAAGGCCCAACCGGTTCAGGTCTCGGGCGTGGATGGCAACGATGCCGTGATTGCAGGGGGGCTGCATCCCGGCGAGATCGTCGTGACAGCAGGCGTCCATGTGCTGACGCCGGGGCAGAAGGTCAAGTTCTACGTCGATCCTTCGGTCACGGCGCCCGCCGTTGCGTCGAAGTAAGAAGAACAGCGAAAGGACGACCGTGAGCTCGATCCGCGTTCCCGCGACGGGGAGTGCCGCGCGCACGCAGCGCTTCAACATCTCGCGCTGGGCCCTCGAACATCCCGCACTCACGCGCTATTTGCTGGTGGTGTTCATGGTGCTGGGCCTGGCCGCGTACTTCCAGCTTGGCCAGGACGAGGATCCGCCATTCACCTTCCGGGCCATGGTCGTGCGTGCCTATTGGCCCGGTGCCACGGCGCAGCAGATGGCCGATCAGGTCACCGACAAGATCGAGAAGACGCTGCAGGAGGTCCCGTACTCGGACAAGATCCGCAGCTACTCAAAGCCTGGCGAGACGCAGATCATCTTCCAGGTCAAGGACTCGTCCCCGCCCAAGGAGATGGCTCAGATCTGGTACACGGTGCGCAAGAAGATCGGCGACATGCGTGGCACGCTGCCCGCCGGAGTGATCGGCCCGTTCTTCAACGACGAGTTCGGCGACGTGTACGGCTCGATCTACGCATTGTCGAGCGACGGCTTCAGCTACGAGGCGCTCAAGGAGCAGGCCGATCGCGTGCGCCAGCGGCTGTTGCAGGTGAAGGACGTCAACAAGGTCGAGATCTTCGGAGCGCAGGACGAGAAGATCTACATCGAGATCCCGCAGTACAGGCTCGCGCAGCTCGGACTCGATTTCAACTCGGTGATTGCGCAGCTCGGCCAGCAAAACGCCGTGGAATCGGCCGGCGTCGTCGATTCGCCCACCGATTTCCTGCAGGTGCGCGTGGGCGGACAATTCAACTCGGTCGAGCAGCTCAAGGAATTCCCGATCCGTGCGGGAGAAAGCAGCCTTCGGCTCGGCGACATCGCCGCGGTCCGGCGCGGCTATGTCGATCCGCCGCAGGTCAAGGTGCGCGACCACGGTCAGGAGGTGATCGCGCTGGGCATTTCCATGGCCAAGGGCGGCGACATCATCGAGCTCGGGAAGTCGCTGAAGCAGGCGACTGAGGCGATTCGCGCGGATCTGCCGGTGGGCATCGAGCTGCGGCAGTTCGAGAATCAGTCAGACGTGGTCGCCCGCTCGGTCGGAGAGTTCGTCGGGGTGCTGATCGAGGCGATCGTGATCGTCCTCGCCGTGAGCTTCATCAGCCTGGGATTGCACTTCAACCCGCTGCGCATCGATTGGCGGCCGGGCATGGTGGTGGCCGTCACGATCCCGCTGGTGCTCGCGATCACCTTCGTCACGATGTACTACTGGGGCGTGGGCCTGCACAAGATATCGCTGGGCTCGCTGATCATCGCGCTGGGCTTGCTCGTCGATGACGCGATCATTGCCGTCGAGATGATGGTGCGCAAGCTCGAGGAGGGCTACGACAAGGCGCGCGCGGCCACGTTCGCCTACGAGGCGACGGCCATGCCCATGCTCACTGGCACGCTCATCACGGCAGTAGGTTTCCTGCCGATCGGCATGGCGCGCTCGACGGTGGGCGAATACACCTTCGCGATCTTTGCCGTCACGGCTGCCGCGCTGCTGATTTCGTGGTTTGTCTCGGTGTACTTCGTGCCCTACCTCGGCACGCGGCTTCTGAAGGTGCGCGCGCACCCCGCCGGGGAACAGCCGCATGAGTTGTTCGACACGCCGTTCTACTCGCGCTTTCGACGCCTCGTGACCTGGTGCGTGCGCCATCGCTGGGCCACGATCGCCTTGACCCTCGCGACGCTCGGCCTCGGCGTGGTCGGGATGGGCAAGGTGCAGAACCAGTTCTTCCCCGATTCGAGCCGCCCCGAAATCCTCGTCGATCTCTGGTATCCGGAGGGCACGTCCTTCGCCGCCAACGAGGCGGTGACAAAGCGCGTGGAATCGCGCATCTCCGGGCTCACCGGCGTCGACCACGTGACCACGTGGGTGGGCAGCGGATTGCCGCGCTTTGCGCTGGTGCTCGACCAGATCTTTCCGCAAAGCAATGTCAGCCAGCTCGTCGTGATGCCCCGCAACATGCACGCCAGGGAGGCACTTCGCAAGGAGCTGCCGGGCCTGCTTGCGTCCGAGTTTCCGGAGGTGCGGGCCCGGGCCAAGCTGCTGCCCAACGGGCCGCCGGTGCCGTATCCCGTGCAGTTCCGGGTCGTGGGGCCGGACCCGGTGCGCGTTCGTGCATATGCCGATGAAGTCAAGGCCATCATGCGCACCAACCGAAACATGCGCGGCGTGAACGACAACTGGAATGAATCCGTCAAGACGCTGCGTCTGGATGTCGACCAGGACAAGGCCCGTGCCCTCGGGGTGTCGAGCCAGGCGATCGCCCAGGCCATGCGCATGGTCGACAGCGGCACGACGATCGGCCAGTATCGCGACGGCGACAGGCTCATCGACATCGTCCTGCGTCCGCCGCTGTCCGAGCGCGACTCCGTGACCGACGTGAGCAATGCCTACGTGCCCACCGCTTCGGGGCGGCACATTCCGCTCGGCCAGATCGCCACGGTGAAGCTGGCCTGGGAGCCGGGGGTTCTCTGGCGCGAGGGCCGCGACTACGCCGCGACGGTCCAGGGCGATGTGATCGAAGGCCTGCAAGGCGCCACGGTCACGGCGCAACTCGATCCGCTGTTCACGCCCATTCGCCAGCGGATGCTGCCTGGATACCACATCGACGTGGCAGGTGCCGTGGAGGAAAGCAGCAAGGGCCAGGGGTCGATCGCCGCGGGTGCGCCGCTCATGCTGTTCATCATGTTCACTCTGCTGATGCTGCAGCTGCAAAGCTTCAGCCGCTCCGTCCTTGTATTCCTGACCGGCCCAATGGGCATCGCCGGCGTCGCCGCGGCGCTGCTGCTGCTCGATCGTCCATTCGGGTTCGTTGCGCTGCTGGGCGTGATTGCGCTCATCGGCATGATCATGCGCAATTCGGTCATCCTGATCGACCAGATCGAGCAGGACCGGGAGAAGGGCGTCCCCACATGGGACGCGATCGTGGAGGCTGCCGTGCGGCGCCTGCGTCCAATCCTGCTGACGGCGGCAGCCGCGGTCCTCGCGATGATCCCGCTGTCGCGCTCCGTGTTCTGGGGACCGATGGCCGTGGCCATCATGGGCGGACTGGTCGTGGCGACCGTTCTCACGCTGCTGGCGCTGCCGGCCATGTACGCGGCATGGTTCCGTGTCAAGCCGGCGCATCAGGAGAAAGCCGTCGCGCCTGGCTAAAATACGCAGTTTACCGATCGCTTGCCGTGAAGGGGTCGCCGGGGCGACCCCGCTTCACTTCCTGCTTCACGCTTTGCACCGCGCGGGTGGCGAAATTGGTAGACGCACCAGGTTTAGGTCCTGACGCCAGCGATGGTGTGGGGGTTCGAGTCCCCCCCCGCGCACCAGCAACGAAACTGAAAGTCCTCTGATCATGGCTGTGAATGTAGAAACCCTCGAAAAGCTCGAACGCCGCATCACGCTCACGCTGGCTGCCGACACCATCAACAACGAGGTGCAATCTCGCCTCAAGCGCCTGTCGCGCACCGTCAGGGCAGACGGCTTCCGACCGGGCAAGGTGCCGTTGTCCGTGGTCACCCAGCGCTACGGGTATTCCGTGCAGTACGAAGTGATGAACGACAAGGTCGGGCAGGCGTTCCAGGAGGCCGCCACCGAGGCCAGGCTGCGGGTCGCCGGACCGCCGAAGATCACCGAAAAGGAGGGTGCCGGCGAGGGCCAGATCGTCTTCGACGCGACCTTCGAGGTCTACCCGGAGGTCAAGATCGGCGATCTGTCGTCCGCGGAGATCGAGAAGGTGAGCACTGAAGTCACCGATGCGGCCATCGACCGCACCCTTGACATCCTGCGCAAGCAGCGCCGCACCTTCGCGCAGCGGCCGGCCTCCGAGGGCGCCGCCGAAAGCGACCGCGTGACCATCGACTTCGAAGGAAAGATCGACGGGGTGGCCTTCGATGGCGGCAAGGCCGAGGACTTCCAGTTCATCATCGGCGAGGGCCAGATGCTCGAGACCTTCGACAAGGCCGTGCGCGGCATGAAGACCGGCGAGTCCAAGACGTTTCCGCTGCAGTTCCCCACCGACTACCAAGGCAAGGACGTTGCCGGCAAGGAAGCCGACTTCCTCGTGACAGTGAAGAAGATCGAGCAGCAGCACCTGCCCGAGGTGGATGATGCCTTTGCGAAGTCGCTGGGCATCAAGGAAGAGACCGTCGACGCGCTGCGCGCCGACGTGAAGCGCAACCTCGCGCGCGAGGTGAAGTTTCGCGTGCTCGCCCGCAACAAGGCTGCCGTCATGGACGCCCTCGTGAAAGTGGCCGAACTCGACGTCCCGCGCACGCTTGTCGACAGCGAGACTGATCGCATGATCGAAGGGGCCCGGGCCGACCTGAAGAAGCGCGGCGTGAAGGACGCCGACAAGGCGCCCATTCCGGCAGAGATCTTCCAGCCGCAGGCAGAAAAGCGCGTGCGGCTGGGCCTGGTCGTGGCCGAACTCGTGCGAGCCAACAACCTCCAGGCTCGCCCCGATCAGCTTCAGGCGCACATCGAAGAAATGGCGCAAAGCTACGAGAAGCCAGCCGAAGTCGTCCGCTGGTACCTCGGTGACCGCCAGCGGATGGCCGAAGTGGAGGCAGTGGTGCTGGAGAACAACGTTGCCGAATTCGTGCTGGGCAAGGCGAAGGTCGTCGACAAGCTGCTGCCCTTCGACGAACTCATGTCCACCTGAATCCGCGGCACGCCGGCAACGAGGCACCGCGCCCTTCCGGGCCCGGTGCCTTTTTCGCCCTGACCGCCAGAGATGCGGCGTGCCGCCTTGTGGCGACATAATCGGACCCAACATGACATTTTCCGTTCCGCCTTTTCCTCCTCAAGGACATCCATGAGCGCGCTGGAGACTCAAAACCTGGGCATGGTGCCCATCGTCATCGAACAGTCGGGTCGCGGCGAGCGCGCTTACGACATCTATTCGCGCCTGCTGCGCGAGCGCGTCATCTTCCTCGTCGGCCCGGTCAACGACCAAACGGCCAACCTCGTCGTAGCGCAGTTGCTCTTCCTCGAAAGCGAAAATCCCGACAAGGATATCTCCCTGTACATCAACTCGCCGGGCGGCTCCGTCAGCGCGGGCCTGTCCGTGTACGACACGATGCAGTTCATCAAGCCCGATGTGTCCACGCTCTGCATGGGGCTTGCCGCCAGCATGGGGGCATTCCTTCTTGCGGCCGGGGCCAAGGGTAAGCGCTTTGCGCTTCCCAACTCCAGGATCATGATCCATCAGCCGTCCGGCGGTGCCCAGGGCCAGGCGAGCGACATCGAGATCCAGGCTCGCGAAATCCTCAAGCTGCGCGAAAGCCTGAACAACATCCTGGCCGAGCGCACCGGGCAGTCGCTCGAGAAGATCCGTGCGGACTCCGAGCGAGATTTCTTCATGTCAGGCTCCGAAGCGCGCGAATACGGCCTGATCGACCAGGTACTGGAACGCCGAACCTGAGGCCTATTTCACGCTGAACTGAACGGTCATCGGGGTCTTTCAGTCGAAGATGGCGCTGTTTTCATTTCAACTATCATTAAACCTGCTTCCCCCCGCCAGCGACACGCCGACCCATGGCCGAGAAAAAAGGCTCCTCCAGCGAGAAAGTTCTCTATTGCTCCTTCTGCGGCAAGAGCCAGCACGAGGTGAAGAAACTCATCGCGGGTCCCTCCGTCTTCATCTGCGACGAGTGCATCGAGCTTTGCAACGACATCATTCGCGATGAAGTCCCTGCCGAGGGGGCCGACGCCAAGACGGGTCGTTCCGACCTGCCCATCCCGAGCGAGATCAAGGCCATCCTCGACCAGTACGTGATTGGCCAGGACTCGGCCAAGCGCACCTTGTCGGTGGCTGTGTACAACCATTACAAGCGGCTCAAGCACATGGGCCGCTCCAAGGACGAGGTCGAACTGTCGAAGAGCAACATCCTGCTCATCGGCCCGACTGGCTCCGGCAAGACGCTGCTCGCGCAAACCCTTGCCCGCCTGCTGAACGTCCCCTTCGTGATCGCCGACGCCACCACGCTGACCGAGGCGGGCTACGTGGGCGAGGATGTCGAGAACATCATCCAGAAACTGCTCCAGAACTGCAACTACGACGTCGAGAAGGCGCAGCGTGGCATCGTCTATATCGACGAGATCGACAAGATCTCCCGCAAGGCAGACAACCCGTCGATCACGCGAGACGTGTCCGGTGAAGGCGTGCAGCAGGCGCTTCTGAAGCTGGTCGAAGGCACGATGGCTTCGGTGCCGCCGCAGGGTGGCCGCAAGCACCCCAATCAGGACTTCCTGCAGATCGACACCACCAACATCCTGTTCATCTGCGGCGGCGCCTTCGATGGTCTCGAAAAGGTCATCCAGAACCGATCGGAGAAGTCCGGCATCGGCTTCGGCGCGACCGTCCACACCAAGACGGAACGGCGGGTCTCCGAGATCTTTCGTGATGTCGAGCCCGAAGATCTGATCAAGTTCGGCCTGATACCCGAACTCGTCGGGCGCCTCCCCGTGGTGGCCACGCTGGGCGAATTGGCCGAGGACGCGCTGGTGCAGATCCTGCTTGAGCCGAAAAACGCGCTTGTCAAGCAGTATCAGAAACTGTTCTCGATGGACGGCGTGGAACTCGAGATTCGCCAATCCGCGCTCACGGCGATTGCGCGCAAGGCGCTTGCGCGCAAAACCGGTGCGCGAGGCTTGCGATCCATCATGGAACAGTCCCTCATCGACACGATGTTCGACCTGCCCACGCTCGACGGCGTCGCCAAGGTCGTTCTCGACGAACACACGATCGAAGATGACGCGAAGCCGCTGCTCGTCTATCGCGAGCAGTCCAAGGCCAGCGCCTGACGTCCGGGTGCCGGGAGCGCCGAAGAGCGGGCCGGCTTCTTGCAAATCGTTCCTCGGGCCCTAAATGGGACCGTGAAAGAGAGGTACACCAATGTCCGGACATCCCATCCTCCCCGCCGAACAGATCACGCTGCCGCTGTTGCCGCTGCGCGATGTGGTGGTTTTCCCCCACATGGTCATTCCGCTGTTCGTCGGTCGTCCCAAGTCGATCAAGGCACTGGAAGCCGCCATGGAGGCCGGCCGCCAGATCATGCTTGTGGCGCAGAAAGCCGCAGGCAAGGACGAGCCCAAGCCCGACGACATGTTCGAAGTAGGCTGCGTCTCGAGCATCTTGCAGATGCTCAAGCTGCCCGATGGAACCGTCAAGGTCCTGGTCGAGGGCATTCAGCGTGCCCGCACGCATGCCATCAGCGACAACGGCGAGCATTTTGTGGCAGATGTGACGCCTGTGCCCCCCGAGGCCGACACGAAGCCTGAGATCGAAGCGCTGCGCCGCGCGGTGACTCAGCAGTTCGATCAATACGTCAAGCTCAACAAGAAGATTCCGCCCGAGATCCTCACCTCGATTGCGGGCATCGATGATGCCGGTCGCCTGGCCGACACGATCGCCGCGCATCTGCCGCTGAAGCTCGAGAACAAGCAGTCGGTGCTCGACCTGTTTGCAGTCGACAAGCGGCTTGAGAAGCTGCTCGAGCAACTCGAGCACGAAGTCGACATCCTCCAGGTCGAAAAGCGCATCCGTGGTCGCGTCAAGCGCCAGATGGAAAAGAGCCAGCGCGAGTACTACCTCAACGAGCAGGTCAAGGCCATCCAGAAGGAACTCGGCGACGGCGAGGAAGGCGCCGACATGGAGGAGCTCGAGAAGAAGATTGCCGCTGCCAAGATGCCCAAGGAAGCGCGCAAGAAGGTCGATGCCGAGCTCAAGAAGCTCAAGCTGATGTCGCCGATGTCGGCCGAAGCCACGGTCGTGCGCAACTACATCGACACGCTGGTCAACCTGCCATGGAGCAAGAAGACCAAGATCAAGCACGACCTGTTGCATGCCGAGGAAGTGCTCAACGAGGACCACTACGGTCTGGAGAAGGTCAAGGATCGGATCCTCGAATACCTCGCTGTTCAGCAGCGGGTGGACAAGCTGAAGGCGCCCATTCTTTGCCTCGTGGGGCCGCCCGGAGTGGGCAAGACCTCCCTGGGCCAATCGGTGGCGCGTGCCACTGGCCGCAAGTTCGTGCGAATGGCACTGGGCGGCGTCCGCGACGAGGCCGAAATCCGTGGGCATCGCCGCACGTACATCGGCTCCATGCCGGGCAAGGTCCTGCAGAGCCTGTCGAAGGTGGGTACGCGCAATCCGCTCTTCCTGCTTGACGAGATCGACAAGCTGGGAATGGACTTCCGCGGCGATCCTTCGTCGGCATTGCTGGAAGTGCTCGATCCGGAGCAGAACCACACGTTCAGCGACCACTACGTTGAGGTCGACTTCGACTTGTCGGACGTGATGTTCATCGCCACCTCGAATTCGATGAACATTCCGCCGGCGCTGCTCGATCGGATGGAAGTGATCCGGTTGTCGGGCTACACCGAAGACGAGAAGCTGAACATCGCCCAGCGCTATCTCCTGCCCAAGCAAAGCCGCAACAACGGCGTGAAGGATGAAGAGATCGACGTCACCGAGTCGGCACTGCGCGGCATCATCCGCTACTACACCCGCGAAGCTGGTGTGCGTTCGCTCGAGCGCGAGATCTCGAAGATCTGCCGCAAGGTGGTGAAGGGCCAGCAGCTGAAGAAGTACGAAGGCAAGGTCGTCGTCACCGAAGAGAACCTCAACGATTTCCTCGGCGTGCGCAAGTACGATTTCGGCCAGGCGGAAAAGAAGAACCAGGTCGGGCAGGTCGTTGGACTGGCCTGGACCGAGGTCGGTGGCGATCTGCTCACGATCGAAGCGGCCGTGATGCCCGGCAAGGGGAACATCATTCGCACCGGCTCGCTGGGCGACGTCATGAAGGAGTCGGTCGAGGCGGCGCGATCAGTCGTTCGTTCACGATCTCGTCGCCTGGGCGTCAAGGATGAGATGTTCGAGAAGCGCGACATCCACATCCACGTGCCCGATGGTGCAACGCCCAAGGATGGGCCGAGTGCAGGCATTGCGATGACGACTGCCTTCGTGTCCGCGCTGACGGGCATCCCGGTGCGCGCGGACGTGGCGATGACCGGCGAGATCACGCTGCGCGGTGAAGTGACCGGCATTGGCGGCCTCAAGGAGAAACTGCTCGCGGCGCATCGCGGTGGAATCAAGACGGTCATGATCCCGGAGGAAAACGTCAAGGACCTCCAGGAGATCCCCGAGAACGTCAAGAACCGCCTCGAGATCATCCCGGTCAAATGGATCGATCGCGTGCTCGAAGTGGCACTCGAGACTGCGCCTCAGCCCTTGCCGGAGGAAGAACCCGCCAAGGTCGAAGCGGCGAAGCCGGAGCCTGCGCCGGGTCCTCAGCCGGTGGATTCACTGAAGCACTGATCGTCGAAGAAGCACACGAGGCGGTCTCTCGCACTTGGCGAGGGGCCGCCTTTTCTGCATATAATGCGAGCTTCGGCAGACAGCGGCAGCGCGATTTGCCGTGCATGCGGGAGTAGCTCAGTTGGTAGAGCGCAACCTTGCCAAGGTTGAGGTCGCGAGTTCGAGACTCGTCTCCCGCTCCAGTTCCGAAAGGGAAGCGCAGGCTTCCCTTTTTGTTGTCCCAACGCCGCTCACTTCAGCCTTTGCTGCTTCGGCAGTGCCAGGCGCGTTGTGTGAGAATGCGGCCCGGACAACCACGGCGCGGTAGCAAAGCGGTTATGCAGAGGATTGCAAATCCTTCCAGGGCGGTTCGACTCCGCCCCGCGCCTCCAGCACCCTGACCCCGACACGTTTCTCCGTCTCGGGGTTTTTTGCTTTTCGGGCGCAGGCCGGACATCGTGGTGCGCGGGACGGGGATCGAACCCGTACACCCCCTTGCGGGAAGTGGCGGGTTTTAAGCCCGCTGCGTCTGCCAGTTTCGCCACCCGCGCAGCGTGGCGGCGATGATAAGACGCTCGCCGCATGTCCTGCGCGAGGTCCCCGAGGCATCGGCTTGCACATCCCCGCCTGAATATCTGCCAGACCGAGGTGATTTGGCCGCCAAGCAGTTCGCTGCTAAAATAGCACGATCGTTCTTTTTTTGCTTCTCCCTGTCCTCCACTGGACACGTGCGTTAAGCATCAGCGCCCTAGAATCCCCATCAACGATCAACGTCATATCCATGGAGAGCGCCGAATGAAGGTCCTGGTCCCAGTGAAGCGGGTCGTCGACTACAACGTGAAGGTCCGCGTGAAGTCCGACGGCAGCGGGGTGGACATTGCCAATGTCAAGATGAGCATGAACCCCTTCGATGAAATCGCCATGGAGGAAGCCGTGCGTCTGAAGGAGAAGGGCGTGGCGACGGAGGTCATCGCCGTGTCGTGCGGCGTGACGCAGTGTCAGGAGACCCTGCGCACTGCGATGGCGATCGGCGCCGACCGCGCGATCCTCGTCGAGACCACCGAGGAATTGCAGCCGCTCGCCGTGGCCAAGCTGCTCAAGGCCCTGGTCGACAAGGAGCAGCCCGGGATGGTCATCCTTGGCAAGCAGGCCATCGACGATGACTGCAACCAGACGGGCCAGATGCTCGCGGCGCTGGCTGGACTGCCCCAGGCCACCTTCGCCTCGAAGGTCGAAGTCAGCGGCGATACCGTGGCCGTGACGCGCGAAGTCGATGGTGGCCTCGAAACCCTCAAGCTCAAACTGCCGGCCGTCATCACCGCGGACCTGCGCCTGAACGAGCCGCGCTATGTGACGCTGCCCAACATCATGAAGGCCAAGAAGAAGCCGCTGGAGACCTTGAAGCCCTCCGACCTCGCGGTGGACGTGACCCCGCGAATCAAGACGCTCAAGGTCAGCGAGCCGCCCAAGCGCAGCGCCGGGGTGAAGGTGCCTGACGTGGCGACCCTGGTCCAGAAACTGAAGAACGAAGCGAAGGTGATCTGATCATGACTGCACTCGTCATTGCCGAACACGACAACCAGTCGATCAAGGGTGCCACGCTCAACACCATCACCGCCGCAGCGCAAGCTGGTGGTGACGTGCACGTGCTCGTGGCCGGTCACAACGCTGGCGCCGCGGCGCAGGCGGCCGCCAAGATTGCCGGCGTGGCCAAGGTGCTGCATGCCGATGCGGCAGGCCTGGACCATGCACTGGCCGAGAACGTCGCGGCGCAAGTGATGGCGCTGGCCGGCAGCTATGGCCACATCCTGTTTCCCGCCACGGCCGCCGGCAAGAACGTCGCGCCGCGCGTGGCTGCATTGCTGGACGTGGCGCAGATCTCCGACATCGTCAAGGTCGATGCGCCCGACACCTTCGAGCGGCCGATCTACGCGGGCAACGCCATCGCCACGGTCCAGAGCGCCGACAAGGTCAAGGTGATCACGGTGCGCACGACGGCCTTCGATCCGGCAGCGGCCACGGGCGGGAGTGCCGCCGTGGAGACGGTGCAGGCTCCTGCCGCGAACGCGAACGTCAGCTTCGCGGGCTCCGAGATCGCCAAGAACGACCGGCCCGAGCTCACCGCGGCGAAGATCATCGTCTCGGGTGGCCGCGCGCTCGGCTCGAGCGAGAAGTTCAACGAAGTGCTCACGCCGCTGGCCGACAAGCTCGGCGCGGCGCTCGGTGCGAGCCGTGCCGCGGTCGATGCGGGCTACGCGCCCAATGATTGGCAAGTGGGGCAGACGGGCAAGATCGTCGCGCCGCAGCTGTACATCGCCGCCGGGATCAGCGGGGCGATCCAGCACCTTGCCGGGATGAAGGATTCGAAGGTGATCGTGGCGATCAACAAGGATCCCGAGGCGCCCATCTTCAGCGTCGCCGACTATGGCCTGGAGGCTGATCTCTTTACCGCGATTCCCGAACTGGTGAAGGCACTGGGCTGAGGCCTACATTCGGATTCCGCGACATCCCCTGACATTCCCGAAGGGCGCGCAACGGCCGTTGTCGCGCCCTCATTGCATCCGGAGACATGAAATGACTTACCGCGCGCCCGTGAAGGACATGCTTTTCTGCATGCAGGAGTTGGCGGGGCTCGACGACGTGGCGAAGTTGCCCGGCTTCGAAGATGCCGGCTTCGACACCGCGCAGGCAGTCCTCGAGGAGTGCGCCAAGCTCAACGAAGAAGTGATTGCGCCGCTGAACGCCGAGGGCGACAAGGCGCCTTCGACATGGAAGGACGGCGACGTCCATACCACGCCGGGCTTCAAGGACGCCTTCAGAAAGTTCGCTGAAGGTGGCTGGCAGGGTTTGCAGCATCCTTCGGAATTCGGCGGCCAAGGGCTGCCCAAGACGATCGCGGCGGCGTGCATCGAGATGCTCAACAGCGCCAATCTCAGCTTCGCGCTGTGTCCGCTGCTGACCGATGGCGCCATCGAAGCGCTGCTGACGGCAGGCAGCCCCGAGCAGCAATCGCTCTATCTCCCGAAGATGATCTCGGGCGAATGGACCGGCACCATGAACCTCACCGAGCCTCAGGCGGGCTCGGACCTCGCCATGGTGCGCACGCGTGCGCAGCCCCAACCCGACGGCACGTTCAGGATCTTCGGCACGAAGATCTTCATCACGTACGGGGAACACGACATGGCCGAGAACATCGTCCATCTCGTGCTGGCACGCGTGAGCGGCGCTCCGGAAGGCGTCAAGGGCATCAGTCTGTTCATCGTCCCGAAGTTCCTGGGTGGTGCCGATGGCTCTGCTGGGCGAGCGCAACGACGTGCATTGCGTGTCGATCGAGCACAAGCTGGGCATCAAGGCCAGCCCGACCGCAGTGCTGCAGTACGGCGATCATGGCGGCGCTATCGGCTACCTGATCGGCGAAGAGAACCGCGGCCTCGAGTACATGTTCGTGATGATGAACGCCGCCCGCTATGCCGTGGGTGTGCAGGGTATCGCCGTGGCCGAGCGCGCCTATCAGAAGGCAGTCGCCTATGCGCGTGAGCGCGTGCAGTCGCGTCCTGTCGATGGATCCGTGGCGGGCAGCGCAACCATCATTCACCACCCCGATGTCAAGCGCATGCTGATGACGATGCGTGCCTGCATCGAAGGGTGCCGGGCGCTGGCCACTGTGGCCGCCTCGGCCTACGACGTGGCGCACCATCACCCGGACGCCGAGACGCGGCGCCAGAACCAGGCGTTCTACGAGTTCATGGTGCCGCTGGTGAAGGGTTTCAGCACCGAGATGAGCCTGGACGTGGCGAGCCTGGGCGTGCAAGTGCACGGCGGCATGGGGTACATCGAGGAGACCGGAGCGGCGCAATACCTGCGGGATGCCCGGATCCTCACCATCTACGAGGGCACGACGGCAATCCAGGCCAACGATCTGGTCGGACGCAAGACCGTGCGCGACGGTGGTCAGACTGCGCGCGCGATCGCCGGCCGCATCGAAGCCACGGAAGCCGCTCTCGGCTCGCGCCAAAGCGCCGCAGCACGTTCCATGCTCAAACACCTTCGCACGGCAAGGCAGAGGTTCCTGGAGGTGGTCGATTTCGTGGCCGGCCAGACCAAGGCAAGCCCGAACGAGGTCTTCGCGGGTTCGGTGCCCTATCTGATGCTGGCCGGCAAGCTGATGGCAGGCTGGCAGATGGCGCGTGCGCTCCTGGCGGCCGAAGACAAGCTTGCCACCGATTCGCCCGACGCATTCCTGGGGGCCAAGGTCGTGACCGCGCGCTTCTACGCCGAGCACATCCTCAGTCAGGCCGGCGCCATCCGCGACTCCATCGTGGAGGGTGGCGAAAGCGCTGTCGAGATGGCGCTCGATTCATTCTGAATGCCTTGTCGCCCCCGTGACTGTGGCCGCGCGGTGGCATGAGCACACTGGGGCCCGTCCCGACCTCCCGCCCTGTCCGGAGCCTCACGTGTCCCTGCCTCCTTCACTCGCGAAAATGCGGCTGCCGATCATCGGCTCGCCGCTGTTCATCATCAGCAACCCCAGGCTTGTCATCGAGCAGTGCAAGGCCGGCGTCCTCGGCGCCATGCCGGCGCTGAACGCGCGCCCGGCAGAGCAACTCGACGAGTGGCTGGCCGAAATCACCGAGGCGCTGGCCGAACACGACAGGAAGCACCCGGATTCCCCGTCGGCTCCGTTCGCGATCAACCAGATCGTCCACAAGAGCAACGAGCGGCTCGAGCACGACATGGCCGTCTGCGCGAAGTACAAGGTGCCCGTGGTAATCACCTCGCTGGGTGCACGCACCGACGTGAACGACGCCGTTCACGCATGGGGTGGGGTCGTGCTGCACGACATCATCAGCAACAGCTTCGCGAAGAAGGCGATCGACAAGGGTGCCGACGGCCTCATCGCCGTGGCCGCCGGCGCCGGAGGACACGCCGGCATCAAGAGCCCGTTCGCGCTCGTGCAGGAGATCCGCGAGTGGTTCGACGGCCCGCTCGCGCTGAGCGGTGCCATCGCCACCGGCGGCGCCGTGCTCGCCGCGCGCGCAATGGGGGCCGATTTCGCCTACATCGGCTCGGCGTTCATCGCCACCGAGGAGGCGCGCGCCGCACAGGGCTACAAGCAGATGATCGTCGAGAGCAGCAGCGACGACATCGTCTACAGCAATCTGTTCACCGGCGTTCACGGCAACTACCTCAAGGCATCGATTCGCGGCGCAGGGCTCGACCCGGACAAACTGCCCGAGAGCGACCCGAGCAAGATGAGCTTCGCGTCGGATGCGAAGAAGGCCTGGAAGGACATCTGGGGATGCGGGCAGGGCATCGGCGCGGTCAAGGAAATCTTGCCCGCGCGCGTCCTGATCGCGCGTCTGGAGCGCGAGTACGAAGCGGCCCGCCAGGCGTTGGCGTTGCATTGAATCGTGGTGCCCTGCCTCCCCGCGCGACGCGGCTCGGTGTCGGGGCATCGCACCGCGCAAGGCATGGCATTGCGATTTGCGCAACATGCAATCGAGGACAAGGGTGATAAAGTGCGCCCCGTGACTTAGAGGTCCTTCCCGTCCCCTTTTCTGGCAACAGTAAAGGCGGGTCGCAATCCGCCAACCGGTCAAGCCGAGCCGCGGAAGGTTGATCAACCCACTATCGCACCGGAAACCGGTGCACGAGGTGAGCGAGATGATGCAGGAATACAGGTCGAATTCGTACCTGTTCGGGGGCAATGCTCCCTACGTCGAGGAAATTTACGAACAGTACCTCGACAACCCGGGCTCCGTGCCCGACAACTGGCGCACGTACTTCGATGCGCTCCAGCACGTCCCCGCCGTCGACGGCACCGAGAACCGCGACGTGCCGCACGCGCCCATCGTGGAGTCGTTCGCCCAACGTGCCAAGGCCAACGCGTTCGGCACCAAGGCGAGCAGCACTGACTTGGCCGTGGCGCGCAAGCAGGTGCACGTCCAGTCCCTGATCGCCGCCTACCGCTTCCTCGGCTCGCGCTGGGCCGACCTCGACCCGCTCAAGCGCCAGGAGCGCCCCAAGATCCCCGAACTCGAGCCGGCGTTCTACGACCTGACCGAGTCCGACATGGACATCTCGTTCAGCGCGACGAACACCTACTTCACGACAGCCGAGAACATGACCCTGCGCGAGATCGTGCAGGCACTTCGGGAAACGTATTGCGGCTCCATCGGCGTGGAGTACATGCACATCACCGAGCCGACCGAGAAGCGCTGGTGGCAGCAGCGGCTCGAGTCGATCCGCTCCAAGCCGACGTACTCGACCGAAGAGAAGGTGCACATCCTCGATCGTCTCACCGCAGCCGAGGGCCTCGAGCGCTACCTGCATACCAAGTACGTCGGCCAGAAGCGCTTTTCGCTCGAGGGCGGAGAGTCCTTCATCGCCGCCATGGACGAACTCGTCCAGCGCGGCGGCGCGAAAGGCGTCCAGGAGATCGTCATCGGCATGGCCCACCGCGGGCGACTGAACGTGCTCGTGAACACGCTGGGCAAGGCGCCGGGCAACCTGTTCTCCGAATTCGACCACACGGCGCCCGAGAGCCTGCCCTCGGGCGACGTGAAGTACCACCAGGGCTTCTCCAGCGACGTGACCACCCCCGGGGGGCCGGTGCACCTGAGCCTGGCCTTCAATCCGTCGCATCTCGAGATCGTCAACCCGGTCGTCGAGGGTTCGGTGAAGGCCCGACTCGACCGTCGCGGCGACACCGAAGGCGACTCCGTGCTGCCGATCCTCGTTCACGGCGACGCGGCATTCGCCGGCCAAGGTGTCGTGATGGAAACCCTGGCGCTGGCCCAGACGCGCGGCTACTACACCGGCGGCACGGTACATCTGGTCATCAACAACCAGATCGGCTTCACGACCAGCGACCCGCGCGACGCGCGCTCGACGCTGTACTGCACCGACGTGGTCAAGATGATCGAGGCGCCCGTGCTGCACGTGAACGGCGACGACCCCGAAGCCGTCGTGCTGTGCACGCAGCTTGCGCTCGACTTCCGCCAGGAGTTCAACAAGGACGTCGTGGTCGACATCGTCTGCTTCCGCAAGCTGGGCCACAACGAGCAGGACACGCCCGCGCTGACGCAGCCACTGATGTACAAGAAGATTGGGCAGCACCCCGGCACGCGCAAGCTGTATGCCGACAAGCTGGTCGCGCAAGGCATCCTCGCTGCCGAGGGGCCGGACGACATGGTCAAGGGCTTTCGGGCCGCTATGGATGCGGGCAAGCACACGAACGATCCGGTGCTCACGAATTACAAGAGCAAATACGCGGTCGACTGGCAGCCCTTCCTCGGCAAGAAGTGGACGGACGCTGCAGATACCGCCTTGCCGCTGGCCGAAGTCAAGCGGCTGGCCGAGCGCATCACCACGTTGCCGCCTAATTTCAAGGCGCACCCGCTCGTCGAGAAAGTCATCGCCGACCGCGCGGCCATGGGCCGCGGCGAGTTGAACGTCGACTGGGGCATGGGAGAGCACCTGGCCTTCGCCTCGCTCGTGGCGAGCGGCTATGCGGTGCGGCTGTCGGGCGAAGACTCGGGTCGCGGCACCTTCACCCACCGGCACGCGGTGCTGCACGACCAGAAGCGCGAGAAGTGGGACGAGGGGACGTACATCCCGCTGCAGAACGTGGCCGAGAACCAGGCCCCCTTCGTCGTCATCGACTCCATCCTCTCCGAAGAGGCCGTCCTCGGCTTCGAGTATGGCTATGCCAGCGCCGACCCGAACACGCTGATCATCTGGGAAGCGCAGTTCGGCGACTTCACCAATGGCGCGCAGGTGGTGATCGACCAGTTCATCGCGTCCGGCGAGGTGAAGTGGGGCCGTGCCAACGGACTGACCCTGATGCTGCCGCACGGCTATGAAGGGCAGGGTCCGGAACATTCATCGGCCCGCCTCGAGCGCTTCATGCAGCTTGCGGCGGACAACAACATGCAGGTCGTCCAGCCGACATCGGCGAGCCAGATCTTCCATCTGCTGCGTCGGCAGATGGTGCGCATGTTCCGCAAGCCGCTGGTCATCATGACCCCCAAGTCGCTGCTGCGGAACAAGGACGCGGCATCGCCCTTGTCGGAATTCACCAAAGGTGAATTCCGCACCGTCATCGGGCCAAACAATCCCGACATCGATCCGCAGAAGGTCAAGCGCGTCATCGCGTGCTCCGGCAAGGTGGCCTACGACCTGCTGAAGCGGCGCGACGAGAAGAAAGCCTTCGACGTGGTGATCCTGCGCGTCGAGCAGCTCTACCCGTTCCCCCACAAGGCTTTCGCCGCTGAGATGAAGAAGTTCCCGAACGCCACGGAGATCGTCTGGTGCCAGGACGAGCCGCAGAACCAGGGCGCCTGGTTCTTCGTCCAGCACTACATCCACGAGAACATGGTCGAGAACCAGAAGCTCGGCTACGCGGGCCGGCCGGCATCGGCGTCGCCCGCGGTCGGATACGCCCACCTGCACCAGGAACAGCAGAAGGCCTTGCTCGACCAGGCCTTCGGCAAGCTCAAAGGCTTCGTCCTCAGCAAGTGAATCGCGAGGTGATTCCCTCGGGCGCTGCGCGCCGCGGGAATCGCCAGGAGGCCGGCCGCCTGCGGCGGTCGGCTCGCGCGGCGTCGTGAATACCCGAAAGAAAAGAATGGCAATCGTAGAAGTCAAGGTCCCGCAACTGTCCGAGTCGGTGGCCGAAGCCACCCTGTTGCAATGGAGGAAACAGCCCGGCGAAGCTGTCGCAATGGATGAGATCCTGGTCGAGATCGAAACCGACAAGGTCGTCCTGGAAGTGCCTGCCCCGAATTCCGGCGTGCTGGCCGAGATCGTGAAGGCCGATGGCGAGAGCTGCGTCAGTGACGAAGTCATCGCGCGCATCGACACCGAAGGCGTCGTCAAGGCGGGCACCGCCGCACCTGCTGCCGCCCCGGTTGCAGGAGAAAAGGCTGCGGGATCGCCGGCAGCGCCTGCGGGGGCCGCAAGCAAGAGCGGCGTCGCGATGCCCGCTGCGGCCAAGCTCATGGCGGACCATCAGCTTGCGGCCGGTTCGGTGCCGGGCACGGGCCGGGATGGCCGCGTGACCAAGGGCGATGTCCTCGGTGCGCTCGAATCCGGCGCCAAGCCGGCCCCGACGAAGCCCGCGCCTGCCGCGCCCGTTGCACCCAAGCCGCTGCCGCCGGTGGCAGCGCCCGTGTCGCTGAACCTCGGGGATCGTCCCGAGCAGCGGGTGCCGATGAGCCGGCTGCGCGCGCGCGTGGCCGAGCGCCTGCTGCAGTCGCAGGCCACCAACGCGATCCTCACCACGTTCAACGAAGTGAACATGGCGCCGGTGATGGACATGCGAAAGCGCTTCCAGGAGCGGTTCGAGAAGGAGCACGGCGTCAAGATCGGCTTCATGAGCTTCTTCGTGAAGGCCGCGGTCGCGGCCCTCAAGAAGTACCCGGTGCTCAATGCCTCGGTGGACGGTACCGACATCGTCTATCACGGGTATTTCGACATCGGCATCGCCGTGGGCTCGCCGCGCGGTCTGGTGGTTCCGATCCTGCGCAATGCCGACCAGATGAGCTTCGCCGACATCGAGAAGAAGATCGCCGAATACGGCACCAAGGCGCGCGACGGGAAGCTCTCGCTCGACGAACTGACCGGCGGGACGTTCTCGATCTCCAACGGCGGGGTCTTCGGCTCGATGCTGTCCACGCCCATCATCAACCCGCCGCAATCGGCGATCCTCGGCGTGCATGCCACGAAGGAGCGCGCGGTGGTGGAGAACGGCCAGGTCGTCGTGCGTCCGATGAACTACCTCGCGATGAGCTATGACCACCGCATCATCGACGGCCGCGAAGCCGTCCTCGGTCTGGTGGCCATGAAGGAAGCGCTCGAAGATCCGGCGCGCCTGCTTTTCGACATCTGATCCAGCCCATCTCCCACAGGACAAGATCGTGAGCCTAGCCGACGAACTCGCCAAGCTAGACGAACTGCGCCAGCGCGGTGCGCTGTCCGGCGATGAGTTCGAGCGCGCCAAGCAGCGTCTGCTCGAGCCATCGCCGGCGCCGGCTGTCCAGGCCATCAACAGCTTCCGGCGCAGCCGCGACGACCGCTGGGTCGGCGGCGTGTGCGGTGGGCTTGGCCGAGCCACGGGCGCCCAGAGCTGGGTCTGGCGCCTGGTGTTCGCGCTGCTGCTGTTCGTCGGCGGATCCGGCCTGCTGCTGTATGTCCTGCTGTGGATCTTCGTGCCGTCCGACTGACGGCGCACCACGCACAAGAATCCTTCACATCATGTCCAAGAATTTCGACGTCGTCGTCATCGGGGGTGGCCCTGGTGGCTACATTGCGGCCATTCGGGCTGCGCAGCTCGGGTTCAACACCGCCTGCATCGACGACTGGAAGAACGAGAAGGGTGGTCCGGCCCTCGGCGGCACCTGCACGAATGTGGGATGCATTCCGTCGAAGGCCTTGCTGCAATCGAGCGAGAACTACGACCACGCGGCCCACCATTTCGCCGATCATGGCATCAAGCTCGACAAGCTCGGCATCGACGTGGCGAAGATGCTGTCGCGCAAGGATGCCGTGGTCAAGCAGAACAACGATGGCATCGTGTACCTGTTCAAGAAGAACAAGGTGAGCTTCTTCCACGGCCGCGGGTCCTTCGTGAAGGCCGACGGCGCGGGCTACGAGATCGCGGTGACCGGCGATGCGCCCGAGACGCTGGTGGCCCGGCACGTCATCGTCGCCACCGGGTCCAGTGCGCGCGCATTGCCCGGCGCCGCATTCGACGAGTCAGCGATCTTGTCCAACGACGGTGCACTGCGCATTCCGGGCGTGCCCAAGACGCTCGGACTCATCGGCAGCGGTGTCATCGGCCTCGAGATGGGCTCGGTCTGGCGCCGCCTGGGCGCCGATGTGACCGTGCTGGAGGCGTTGCCGACCTTCCTCTCCGCCGTCGACGAACAGATTGCAAAAGAGGCGCACAAGGCGTTCACCAAGCAAGGACTCAAGGTCGAACTCGGCATCAACGTGACCGAGGCACGACGCACCGATGCGGGCGTGTCGGTGGCCTACACCACGGCGAAGGGCGAAGCCAAGACCTTGGACGTCGAGCGGCTCATCGTGTCGATCGGCCGGGTGCCCAACACGAACGGCTTGCAGGCCGATGCCGTCGGCCTGAAGCTCGACGAGCGCGGCGCGATCGTGGTAGATGATGAGTGCCGCACCAGCTTGCCCAATGTCTGGGCGATCGGCGATGTCGTGCGTGGCCCCATGCTCGCCCACAAGGCGGAGGAAGAGGGCGTTGCGGTTGCCGAGCGCATCGCCGGGCAGCACGGCCATGTCAACTTCAACACCATTCCCTGGGTCATCTACACCTCGCCCGAGATCGCATGGGTCGGCCAGACCGAACAGCAGCTGAAGGCAGCCGGGCGTGCCTACAAGGCGGGAACGTTTCCGTTCATGGCCAACGGACGCGCGCGCGCGCTGGGCGACACGACCGGCATGGTCAAGATCCTGGCAGACGCGAAGACCGACGAGATTCTCGGCGTGCACATCATCGGACCGATGGCGTCGGAGCTCATCTCGGAAGCTGTCGTGGCGATGGAGTTCAAGGCCAGCGCCGAGGACATCGCGCGCATCTGCCACGCCCACCCGAGCCTGAGCGAGGCGACCAAGGAAGCGGCGCTGGCGGTGGACAAGCGCACGCTCAACTTCTGAGGTGGCGACCTACTGAAGTGGATCATCCCCGCAGCGCCTTCAGCGCACCCCATCACGGGGACGCCGCCAGCGGACCGGCCAAGCCGGATCCGCGGCGGTCGCTTGGTTCGTCGGTTCATGCCATTCGGGTGCCGTTCGGCGCCATGAGCAACTGAGATGGCGGTCCGCGAGCTGTATCTCTCCACGTTGGCGCAGCGAGGCTATCGGTCGGATCCGGCGCAATTGCGGGCGCTCGACGCGCTCGAGCGCTGCGAGAACGAATGGGCCGACTACAAGGCTCGTCGCTCGAACGCGCTCACCAAGCTCATCAGCCGGCCGCCCATTCCGCGTGGCGTGTACATGTACGGTGGCGTGGGGAGAGGCAAGAGCTTTCTGATGGACTGCTTCTTCAACGCCGTTCCGCTTGCCCGAAAGACCCGCCTGCATTTTCACGAGTTCATGCGAGAAGTGCACCGCGAGCTGCAGGAACTCAAGGGGACGGTCAATCCGCTGCAGGAACTCGGGCGGCGCATGTCGCGGCGCTTCCGGCTGATCTGCTTCGACGAGTTTCACGTCTCCGACGTCACCGACGCCATGATTCTTCATCGGCTCCTCGATGCCTTGTTCGAGCATCGCGTGAGCATCGTCACCACCTCCAACTTCCATCCCGACGACTTGTATCCGAACGGCCTGCACCGTGAGCGGATCCTGTCGGCGATCGAGCTGCTCAAGGACAAGCTGGAGATCGTGGACGTGGACAATGGCACCGACTATCGACGCCACACGCTGGAACAGGTGAAGCTCTACCACACCCCACTCGGTCCCGACGCCGACCAGGCCATGAACGAGGCGTTCGAGCGCCTGGCCGAGACCAAGGACGAAAGCCCGATGCTTTACATCGAGCATCGCGAATTGCGAGCCAGGCGGCGCGCAGGCGGCGTCGTCTGGTTCGACTTCAAGGCGCTCTGCGGCGGTCCGCGATCCCAGAACGACTATCTCGAGCTGGCCTCGCAGTTCCACACACTGCTGCTCTCCGACGTCCCGCAGATGACTCCGCGGCACGCCTCGGAGGCCAGGCGATTCACATGGCTCGTGGACGTGCTCTATGACCGGCGCGTGAAGCTCATCATGTCGGCGGAGGTCGCCCCCGAGCAGTTGTACGCCGAAGGTCCCCTTGCTCATGAATTTCCTCGCACGGTTTCTCGTCTGGCCGAGATGCAGTCGGCAGAATTCCTCGCACTGTCGCGGCGGGACGTGGACACTTCTCTGACATGAACCCTCGCGCGCTCGCCTGCATCCTGTTCGCCATGGGCACGGCATCGGCCGCTTGGTCGATGACGGCTGCGCAAATGCAGGCTGAACGCGAGCGCATCGGCTCCGAACGTGCCAGGGTCGAGGCCGAATTCGCGCGGCGCGAGAAGGATTGCGGTCGGCGCTTCTTCGTCAATTCGTGCATGGAAGATGCACGACGCGATCACCGTCACGCCGTGCGAGAGTTGCAGGCGCAGGAGGCCGTTCTCGACGAGACGGACCGCCAGCAGCGCGCTGCCGAGCGACTGGGCGAGATCGAGAAACGCAATGCATCGCAAGCTGCGCGACCGACGCAGCCGGCGACGACCCGCCCTGTGCGGTCGAACAGCGGCCCCCCCGTGCCTGCGCCCAATGTGCATCTTCGGGACCGGGCAGCGTCGACTCCTGCTTCGCAGGCCGGGGTCAATGACGAGCGGTCCCGACGGGTCGCGGAGCACGAACGGCAGTTGCGCGAAGCGAAGGAGCATCGAGACGCAGTGAATCGGCGCAACGCCGAACGTGCGGCGTCCGGCAAGCCACGGGGCGCGCCGCTTCCGGTTCCGGGCGCGGCATCTGCCGCCTCGCGCTGAGCGGGCCCTCAGCCCAGCGGATCGACGCGCACCAGTGCCAGCGAAAGATTGTCGCCGCCGCCGCGTGCGCGCTGCCGCGCCTTGGATACGAGCATCTCGCTGGCTTCCCGAGGGGGCAGCGCGTGCACGATGGCGCCGAGTTCCTTCGGTGTGAAGTAGTGCCAGAGTCCGTCGCTGCAGGCCAACATCGTGTCGCCGACTTCCAGCCGGCTGATGCGCCCGACGGTCAGCGGCGGGTCGGCCGCGGTGCCCAGACAGCCTGTCAACAGGTTCGACTGCGGATGCGTGTTGGCTTCATCTTCGGTGAGCTGGCCTTCGTCCACCAAGCGTTGCACGAACGAATGGTCGATCGTGCGGCTCATCATCTCGGCCCCGCGGAAGTGGTACACCCGCGAATCGCCGGCATGGATGCAGTCGCAGTCGCGGCTGGGGCTCACGATGAATGCGGCCACGGTACTGTGCGGCTCTTCCTCGGAGGTGATCGCGGTGAGCTTGATCATCAGATGCGCCTCGAGCACGAGCTGCTTGAGTGCCTCCGAAGGGTCGTCGCGCGCAGGCACGTACCGCTCGAACAGTTGCTGCGCCGTCAGGATGACCTGGTCGGCGGCCTTTCGGCCGCCGCTCTTGCCGCCCATGCCATCGGCCAGGACGGCCATGGCGCACCCGGGGACCCGGCCGTGAGGCAGGATCTGTACCTGGTCCTGCTGATACGCTCTGTCGCCACGATGGATGCCTGTGGCGGCTGACAGGCGGTATCCCAACGTGGCGGTGCTCATGGACGAAAACTATAATCTGAACCCCTTCCTCGCCGTCGCGCGAACGTGCCAACTAATGCCGCGCGCCGGTCGCGCTCAATGAACGACAACCTCCACTCGCTGCCTCGGCGGCTCATCGAGCTTCGCATCGAGCATGCGGACCTCGACAGCCTGATCGACCATGCGTCGCTGGAACGGCCCGCGGACGAACTCGCCCTGCGCAGGCTCAAGAAGCGCCGGCTGCTTCTGCGTGACCAGATCGCGCGCCTTGAAGCCCAGCTCACGCCGCCGGAACCCGCATGAGCGAGTCCGGACATCCCGGCGGCGAACCAGGGCAGACGCACGAAGACGACGCGAGCACACAGGGGTCGCGCAGTGCGTTGTGCGAGGCTGTGGCGCACGCATTCTCGCGGGGAGGCGCGCTGTCGCAGGCCGACGACCGCTACGTGGTCCGCGACGTGCAGCAGGACATGGCATTGCATGTGGCCGCGGCCATCGATTCACGCGGAACGCTGGTGGCGGAAGCCGGCACGGGCGTGGGCAAGACCTTCGCGTACCTCGTCCCCACACTGCTGTCGGGCGCCAGGGCGCTCATCAGCACCGCCACCAAGAGCCTGCAGGACCAGCTTTTCCTGCGTGACCTCCCTCGCTTGCGCGACGCCCTGCAGCTTCCAGTGAGCCTGGCGCTGCTCAAGGGACGCTCGAGCTACCTGTGCCTGCATCGCCTGGCGCAAGCGCGCCAGTCGGCACAGCTTCCGGACCGATGGGCCGTGCGGACACTGGCGAAGGTCGAGGAATGGTCGCATCGCACATCCACCGGCGATCTCGCCGAAATGCAGGGTCTCGACGAACGCAGCAGCGTCATTCCACTCGTCACGTCGACTCGCGAGAACTGCCTGGGCTCGGAGTGTCCCGATTTCCGTGCGTGCCACGTGATGAAGGCACGCCGCGATGCCATGGCTGCCGACGTCGTGGTCGTCAACCACCATCTGTTCTTCGCCGACATGGCGCTTCGCGACAGCGGCGTGGCCGAATTGCTTCCGAGCGTCGAGGTCGCCGTGTTCGATGAAGCCCATCAACTGGCCGAAGCCGGCGTGCAATTCCTCGGGACGACCCTGAGCAGCGCGCAGGCCATCGACTTCGCTCGCGACATGCTCGGCGTGGGGCTGCAACAGGCCCGAGGCCTGGCCGCATGGCAGGACCTGTCGGCTGCATGCGACCGTGCCGCGCGCGAGCTGCGCATCGCCTGCGCCGGTGCCTTGCGCGAATTGCGCGGCAGCCTGAAGCTGCGGTGGGACGAGCGTGCGACCCGATCGGATTTCCTGCAGGCGCTCGACGAACTCGCCCGGTCGTGCTCGGCCGCCAAGGATGCCCTCGACACTGTCAGCGAACTGTCGCCCGACTTCGTCAAGCTCGCCGAACGGGCCGAGTCGCTCGTCGCTCTCGCTCGTCGCTTCTGCGCCGAGGCCGACGCAGGCAACGTGCGTTGGATCGACATTACCGCGCACGCTTGCAGGCTGGTCGAGTCTCCGCTGGACATCCGCGACGCCCTGCGCGAGCAGATGGAGCGCTCGCAGAAGGCCTGGATCTTCACGTCGGCCACTCTGGGCGACGATGAGCGGCTGTCGTGGTTCACCGAATCCGCCGGGCTGGACGACGCGACGGTCCTGCGCGTGGGCAGCCCTTTCGACTATCCCGCCCACGCGCGGCTGTACGTGCCCAGGGGGATGCCCAAGCCCAGCGAGGCCGGCCACCCTGCCGCCGTGGCGCGGCTCGCGGCCTCCTTCGCCCGCCGGCTCGGCGGCCGGACCTTCGTCCTCACGACGACGCTGCGGGCATTGCAGACCATCGGCGAGCAACTTCGTGCCGAATTCGAGATGGCCGGCGATGACATCGCCGTGCTGCTGCAAGGGCAGGCGCCGAAGCGGCAACTGATGCAGCAGTTCCTTGGGCAGCCGAGGTCGGTGCTCGTCGGCTCGCAAAGTTTCTGGGAAGGCATCGACGTCCCGGGAGACGCCCTGCAGTGCGTGCTGATCGACAAGCTGCCGTTTCCGCCACCCAACGATCCACTCGTCGAGGCCCGGGTCAAACGCCTGGAGCGCGAGGGTCGCAACGCGTTCTCGGCGTACTTCGTCGCCGAAGCGGCGGTTTCATTGAAGCAGGGCGCCGGGCGCCTCATCCGCAGCGAGACCGATCGGGGTCTGCTCGTGGTATGCGACCCGCGCCTGGCCGGCATGAACTACGGGCGTCGGCTGCGCGACGCGCTGCCCCCCATGACCCAGGTGGCCACCCACGAAGATGCCCTCGACTGGCTTGACCAGCTCAAGGAAGTCGATCAGGTCGCCTGATGCCGCAACGCAGGGCGCCGGGACGTGTTCACCAAGGCTGCCACCAGGGCCGTTCGCGCGCGGGCAGAGCCTGTGCGCTGAGGAGCGGGCTTTGCGGGAAGTTCTGGCGCAACACGCGTTCCGCGTCGTCTCGAAGCTTGGGCAGGCCGAGGTGGTCATAGCTGCGCATCATGATGAACAGCGCCTGCTCGGAGGACGGCGCGTAGCGGTATTCCTCGACCGCCTTCTGCGCCCGATTGGCTGCGGCGACGTACGCGCCGCGGCGGTAGTAGTAGTTCGCCACGTGTACCTCGTAGGCAGCCAGCGAGTTCAGGATGTAGTTCATGCGAAGCTGCGCATCTTGTGCGTAGCGCGACTTCGGGAACTGCTCGACGAGTTGCCTGAACGACTGGTATGCGTCGTGCGACGCCTGCTGGTCGCGCTCGGACAGGTCCTGCCGCGAGAGATTGCCGAGGATGCCGAGGTTGTCGTTGAAGTTCACCAGGCCCTGCAGGTACAGGGCGTAGTCATAGGCGGGGCTCGTGGGATGCAACTTCATGAAGCGCTCGATGACCGAAAGCGCCTCGGCCTTCTCGCCGCTCTTGTAGAGCACGTACGCGTGTCCAAGCTCGGCCTGCTGTGCGAGCGTCGTGCCTGCCGCGCGACCTTCCAGGCGCTCGTAGAGCTTCGCCGCACGCTCGTAGCCGCCGTTCTTGGTCTCGTCATTGGCCTCTTCATACAATCGTTCCGGAGACCAGCCGGCCGTCTCGTCGGCCGGCGTCGATCCACAGCCCACCAGGACGCTCGAGGCCAGCACCAGCGACGCGAGCAGGCCCAGGTTCCGTACCAACGAATGCTTGAAGTTCATGAACTGAGGGGGCGTGGGCGAGTGCACCACGCAGTCGGGAAATGAGCCCGGATTATAGGGTTGCCCCCTCGGCGGAGCCTGCCGGCACCGTCGAGGGTGAGGGACCCTGGAACGACGAGCCGGAGCATCGCGCGACGATCGTGGCGCAAGCCCTGCATGGGACGCGCCTGGACAAGGCATTGGTCACCATGGCGCCCGAGTTCTCGCGCAGCCACCTGCAGCACCTGATTGCCGGCGGCCACGTCCGGCTCGACGGTCGCACCGTGTCGACGGCGTCACGCAAGGTCCAGGCGGGGCAGCAGCTCGCAGTCGATCTCGTGCCCACGCCTGAAAGCCAGGCGTTTCGTCCAGAGCTGCTTGCGCTGGATGTCATCTTCGAAGACGAGCACCTGCTCGTGCTCAACAAGCCGGCCGGGCTGGTCGTGCATCCCGCCGCGGGTAACTGGTCGGGCACTCTGCTCAATGGCCTGCTCGCCCACCACGCTGGTGCACTGGCCTTGCCGCGTGCAGGCATCGTGCATCGCCTGGACAAGGACACCTCGGGCGTGATGGTCGTGGGCAAGACGCTGCCGGCCGTGACGGCACTGTCGCGCGCCATCGCCGCACGGGAGGTTCGACGTGAATATCTGGCGATCGCGCACGGCGTGTTCGAGACAGATGCCCTGCGGATCGATGCGCCGATCGGGCGCGATCCTCAGTCGCGCGTCCGCATGGCCGTCGTTCCTGGTGGCAGGCCGGCCATGACCGATGTCGAGGTGCTCGTTCGCGGCGCCGACTTGACCGGCGTGAGCTGCCGGTTGCATACCGGCCGAACGCATCAGATCCGCGTCCATCTGGCGTCGAGGGGGCATCCACTGGTCGCCGATGCCACCTATGGCGGCGCGCAGGCGCTCGGCCTGGTGCGGCAGGCGCTTCACGCGGCGGTGCTGGGGTTGACGCATCCTTCCACTGGCGAGCGGCTGCAATTCGAGGCGCCCCTGCCTGAGGATTTCACGCTGGCATGGTCGAAGATTGCCGAATGTGCGTGACACCGGCCGGGTTCGCTACAATGCACCATCCTTCGCGAAAACACCGGCCGGCCCATGGGCCCATGGTGCCCGATGCGAAGTGAGCCGCGCCCCGAGGGCGCGACGAGGACCGTTCCGCGCGAGAAGCGCGACGAACCGAAGGACCACCAGCCCACGAGCGTTGGGCCCGCCGCAGTCAGGCGTGGCCGCCCAGGCTGATTGCGAGACCCTCTGACCCAGTCTGCCGGCGCGAACCGGCCGAGGATGTGAACGAAGTCCATGAATACGCAGGATGCAAAGCGCGTCCTTGAGACGGCGCTCATCTGTGCCCAGCAGCCCATGCCACTGCGCGACATGCGGGCCTTGTTCGCCGACGAGATCGGCCCGGACACGCTGCGCGCTCTGCTCGACGAGCTGGTTCGCGATTGGGAAGGGCGGGGTGTCGAACTCGTGCCCGTGTCGACGGGTTGGCGCTTCCAGAGCCGCCCGGAGATGCGCGAGTTCCTCGACCGGCTCAATCCCGAGAAGCCGCCCAAGTATTCGCGGGCTGTCCTTGAAACGCTGGCGATCATCGCTTACCGGCAGCCTGTGACGCGCGGTGACATCGAAGACATCCGCGGCGTGACGGTGGCCAGCCAGATCATCAAGCAGCTCGAGGACCGCGGCTGGGTCGAGGCGATCGGATACCGCGAAGCGCCAGGCCGGCCTGCGCTGCTGGCCACGACGCGCCAGTTTCTCGACGACCTGGGCCTGGCGAGCCTGGACCAGCTTCCACCGCTGGCAGGAACCGGGGAAGGGAGCGCGACCCTGGCCGAGCAGCTTGGCGGACAGCCCTCGCTGATCGACCCGCAGTCGGCCCTTGCACTGGACGAGTCCGCCGCCAACGACAGTGGTCCCGGCGAGCCGGCATCGACAGTGACTGAAGCGTTGGGTGAACCGAACGCGCAGACGGCCAGATCGCTTCCAGCCGATGCCGTGGCCTCTGTCCTCGAAGGCGCCGAGACTCCGGCGTTGGATCCGGGTCTTGTCGATGTCGCCACCGACGATGGGGCTTCAGCGCCTGTTGAGCGCGAAACGGATGAGCTTCCCGAAACTCGCGAAGGGCTACCGGGGCAGCACATCGAGGCGAAGGCCAACGTCTCGACGGTCGACATCTCGACGGCTGACACCTCGCCTGGCGCCGAAGAACCGCCACAATCGCATGGCGAGCCGCGCTCAGGCAAGGCACCGGCGCCTTCGGCCGAAGTTGCCGTGCCGTACGACACCTCTGCCGGCAACCTGCCGCAATCGTCGCAGCTCACCGAATCCGAATCCGAATCCGGCACGGCGTCCGCCGACGCCGTGCCCGCCCCGGGCGGATCCGACGAGGAGCCTGCCGGGATTTCCGGCGAGCCGGGCGCCGCTGCGGCGCAGGCGGCATCTTCCGACACGCCAGCACAAGCGCGTACTTTCACCTCTCCCCCCCACGAGCCTGCGGCGGATGCCGCTCCGATGGAACCTCAAGCATGAATTCCAACGAAGAAAACGTCACCCATCCTGACGTCGAACCCACGGCACCGGCAGAAGATGCTGCGCCTGCCGCGCGGAAGTCCACTCCCCGCAAGCGTGCCCCCAAGGCAAGCGCCGCAGCCACCGAATCGGCAGCGCCTGAACTCGTGGCAACGGACGAGGCAGGGCAGCCGTCGGAGCCTGCACCGAAACCAGCGCGCAAGAAGCGCACGTCCAAGGCTTCGCCGCCGGAGACCGTCGACGCGGGCAGCAGCGCCGAGGGAGCGCAGCCGAATGAGTCTCCCGGCGAGTCTGCCGGGGGTGACAACGCCGCGGCGCCCAGCAATATGCCGCGAGCAGACGCGGCTGTCACGTCGTCGCCAGAAAGGGACGATGGCACCGCCGAGCGGCCGGATCCGGTCGAGACCGGCGCAGCGTCGCCGGCTCGGAACGACGCTCCACCTGCGGCTGCCATGCGATCTGAAGCCTCGGTCGAGTCGTCGATGCCTGCGGCAGCTTCGCCGTCATGGCCTGCGGCCGGCGGCGAGCCCGCCGCTTTGGCTCCGAAGCTCGACGTCCCGGGCGGCGATACAGTGCCGGCAGTCGATGCACCTGCGGCGGGACAGCCCGACGATTCGGCGGTCGCGACCGATCCGTCGCAGGCCGCCGCCTCGGACGCAGGAACCGAGGACTCGGAGGCTCGGTCGGAGCGAGCCCGCAGGCGCAGCCGGCGCGATAGGCGACGCGGCCGAAGCGATGTTCCCGCGGGCAGCGAGGACGTGGCGGCGAGCGACCAGGATGGCGCTGACAGGGACGGCGATGACAGGGACGCCGATGACAACGATGCCGATGACAACGGTGAGCCCGAGCCGATTCCAAGCCTGCCGCCGGCCGACGTCGGCGAGGTCTTCGCCCAGGTCCTGTCCGGGGAATTCGACGTCGAGGACGCGGCACCCGAAGCGACCGAACCCTACAAGCGCGTGCTTCGACCTGAACCCGACGCGCCCAAGCTGCACAAGGTGCTGGCTCAGGCCGGCATCGGCTCGCGCCGCGACATGGAGCAGCTGATCCTCGACGGCAAGATTTCCGTCAACGGGCAGGCTGCGCACATCGGCCAGCGCATCTCGTTTGGCGACCACATCAAGGTCGACGGCAAGCCTGTCAAGGTGCGCATCGTGCCGGCCGCGCCACGCGTGATCGCCTACCACAAGCCGGTGGGCGAAGTCGTCACCCATGACGATCCGCAGCATCGCCCGACCGTGTTTCGCCGCCTGCCGAGGCTGCCGCACGGCAAATGGCAGTCGGTCGGCCGGCTCGACCTGAACACGGAAGGCCTGCTGCTCTTCACCAATTCGGGCGAACTGGCGAACCAGCTCATGCATCCGCGTTTCGGCGTCGAGCGCGAGTACGCCGTGCGGGTCCTCGGCGATCTCGATGAGGACTCACGCGCCGAGCTGCTCGAAGGTGTTCACATCGACGGGCAGAAGGCCAGTTTCCGGTCGATCGAGGACGGCGGCGGCGAGGGCGCGAACCGCTGGTACCGCGTCGTGATCGCCGAAGGCCGCAATCGCGAGGTGCGGCGCATGTTCGAGGAAGTCGGTCTCACCGTCAGCCGGCTCATCCGCATCCGCTATGGCAGTGTCGTACTGCCTCGCGGACTGCGGCGCGGGATGTGGGTGGATCTTGGCGACGACGACGTGCGAGCCATTCGTCGCCTGGCGGGTGGCGAGGGCCGCCCACGAGACGATCGCGACGATCGCGGCGGACGCAATGCGCGCAACAAGCCGAGAAACGATCGACGCAACGACCGCGGTCCGCGCAACGGACCGCGTCCGGCGCGGCCCCCGGATGAAACCCGCGTCGACGCGCCTCGTGAACGCGACGAGCGCGATCTGGACATCGACGACGATTTCGATCCGTCGCGCATTCCCAATCCGCTGGAGCAGACCTTCGACAAGCGCTTCGTCCAGAATCCGCGCAGCGCGGTGGGCGGGCGCGGCTTCCGCAGCGGCGGCGGCGGCTTCGGTGCGGGTGGCAGTGCGCCGACGCCCCGCAAGGGATCGGGCCCTCGTGAGCCCGATCCGCTTCAGACGTCGGTGGGCTACATCGGTGCGGATGCGTTTCACCGGAAAGGCGGGAATCGCGGAGGCAATCGCGGCGGCCGCGGAGGCAATCGCGGAGGCGGAGGGGCCGGCGGTGGCGGAGGCGGCGGTGGAGGTGGCAGTGGCGGTGGCGGTGGCGGTGGCGGTGGCGGTGGGCGTCGTGGACGCTGACACGCTGCGCGACCGGTCCGTGCACCTTCCGATCACTGCGCAAGCCATACAATTCAAGGCTTTGCCAAGACTTTGATTCCAGGAGAAAAATTCATGGCGCTCGAACGAACGCTTTCGATCATCAAGCCCGATGCCGTGGCGAAGAACGTCATCGGCCAGATCTACAGCCGCTTCGAAGGCGCTGGCCTGAAGATCATCGCGGCGAAGATGGCGCATCTGTCGCGCGGCGAGGCCGAGGCCTTCTACGCGGTGCACAAGGCACGGCCGTTCTTCAACGACCTGGTCAATTTCATGATCTCGGGGCCGGTGATGATCCAGGTGCTCGAAGGCGACAATGCCATCGTCAAGAACCGCGAACTGATGGGGGCCACCGATCCGAAGAAGGCCGAGAAGGGCACGATCCGGGCCGACTTCGCCGACAGCATCGACGCGAATGCCGTGCATGGCTCCGACGCACCGGAGACCGCCGCCGTCGAAGTCGCCTTCTTCTTCCCCGCCATGAACGTCTACAGCCGCTGAATGGCGGTGCCAGCCTGCTGCAGCGCACGGTGCCGGGACGCCGCACACGTTGTCCGGACCCCGAAGTGTCGTGCCTGCGGCGAAGCGCCGGCGCAACGGCGCTGAAAGTGTTGCGAGCATGAATCCTGTCAACCTGCTGGAATTCGATCTGGATGGGCTGACGGCGTTTTGCGAGCAGCTTGGCGAGAAGCGCTTTCGCGCCACCCAGCTCTTTCGCTGGATCCATCAGAAGGGCGCGTCGGACTTCGCGCAGATGTCCAACCTTGCCAAATCGCTGCGTGAGAAGCTGGCCGGCGCAGCGTGCGTGCGCGCATTGAACGTGGTGAGCGAGCAGGCGTCCGCCGACGGCACCATCAAGTGGCTGTTCGATGTGGGCAACGGCGATGCCGTCGAGACCGTGTTCATTCCCGAGGACGACCGCGGGACGCTGTGTGTTTCGTCGCAGGCCGGCTGCGCCGTCGGATGCCGGTTCTGCTCGACCGGCCACCAGGGCTTCAGCCGAAACCTGCGCACGGCGGAGATCGTTGCCCAGCTCTGGTACGCCGAACATCACCTTCGGCGTCGATTGCAGCTCGCCGAAGGCGATCGGGCCATCACGAACGTGGTGATGATGGGCATGGGCGAACCGCTGCAGAACTATTCGGCACTCGTGCCCGCGCTTCGAATCATGCTCGACGACCATGGCTACGGCTTGTCGCGTCGGCGGGTCACGGTGTCGACCTCGGGCGTCGTGCCGATGATCGATCGACTGCGCGAGGACTGTCCGGTGGCCCTCGCCGTGTCGCTTCACGCGCCCAACGATGCCTTGCGAGACGACCTCGTCCCGCTCAACCGCAAGTACCCGCTCGACGAGCTGCTGGCGGCATGCAACCGCTACCTCGACGCGGCGCCGCGAGACTTCATCACCTTCGAGTACTGCATGCTCGATGGCATCAACGACACGCCCGAGCTTGCGTCGCAGTTGGTCGCGCTCGTTCGCAATCGGGTGCCTTGCAAGTTCAATCTCATCCCGTTCAACCCGTTTCCGGCCTCTGGCCTGCGCCGCTCTCCGCGCGAACGGGTATTGCAGTTCGCGCGGATCCTGCAGGACGCAGGCCTGGTCACGACCGTACGCAAGACACGCGGCGACGACATCGACGCGGCATGCGGCCAGCTCGCCGGCGAAGTGCAGGACCGAACCCATGTTCGCGAACGCCGCCATGCGAGGATGCCGATCCACGTCCATCGACCGGCAGCGACAAGGGCCGATCGCGGGGCGGACGACGTCCACAAGAAACAGGAGACCGAGTCATGAGTTGGGATGCGGGCGCTTTCGCGCCACGATGGCTCGGGCTACTGCTCGTGGCTTCGGTGATCGGACTCTGCGCTTGCACGACCACGAGCAAGACCACCGATAGCGGCGTCCCGAGGGCCGACAGCGGACCCACCGCCTCGCCTGAAGACCAGGACCCGGCCCGGCGTGCCGACGTGCGCATGCAACTAGCCACCGCCTACTTCGGCCGGGGCCAGCTCTCGACGGCGCTCGACGAGGTCAAGCGTGCACTGGAGGCGGATCCCACTCGTGCGGCCGCCTATGACCTGCGGGGCCTCATCTATGCTGGACTCGGCGACGACAAGCGCGCCGAGGAGAGTTTTCGGCAGGCTCTGAAGCTCGCGCCAAGCGATGCCGACACCATGCAGAACTTCGGCTGGTACCTTTGCCAGAACCGGCGCTTTGGCGAGGCCGACGAGATGTTCAGGCAGGCACTGGCAGTGCCCCAATACCGCTTTGCGCCGCGCACCCTGATGACACAGGGCATCTGCCAGGCGCGCGACGGCCAGTGGGAACACGCCGAGCACACGCTTTCCCGCTCGTACGAGCTCGACCCGAGCAATCCGGTGACGGCCGTGAATCTCTCCGAAGTGCTGTACCACCGGGGGGAGTACGAACGCGCACGCTTCTACATCGGGCGCGTCAACAACAACCCCGACGTGTCCAATGCGCAGACGCTGTGGCTGGCCGCGCGCATTGCACACCGAATGGGCGACGGGCAGGCGCAGCGCGATCTCGGGGCCCAGTTGCGCAGCCGCTTTCCGCAATCGCGCGAGACGCTCGACTACGAGCAAGGAAAGTTCGATGGATGAGTCCACTGCGTCGCCGCAAGAGGCACGCAGCGCCGGTGCGATGCTGCGCGAGGCGCGTCAAGCGCAGGGTCTGCATATCGCCGCGCTGGCCGCTTCCATCAAGGTGGCCCAGAAGAAGCTCGAGGCACTGGAAGCCGACCGCGTCGACGAACTCCCCGACGCCACCTTTGCCAGAGCCCTGGCACAGACCGTGTGCCGTGCACTCAAGATCGATCCTGCGCCGATCCTCGCGCGTCTGCCTGCGCCCGCGGGGTATCGGCTCGAGCATGTGGGCGAGGGCATCAATGCGCCGTTTCGGGACCGGTCCGCGCGCCACGACGGCGGCGACTGGGGCCTGGCCGCGTCGCCGGTGACATGGGGTGTGCTGCTGCTGGTGCTGGGCAGTGTGGTGCTCTATCTGCTGCCTGCAGGGTGGCTTTCGCGTCTGCAGTTCTCGCCCGCAGCATCCTCGGCAAGCCACGCGATCCAGACGACGCCATCCACTGACGCCTCGCCAGCCATGCCAGCGCCAGCCACTGTCGCGGCCCCCCCGGTTCAGCCGGCGGTACCCGCAGACTCCGAGCCGGCCGCTGTGGCGCCGGCGACCGCCGAGGGCCCCCAGGCGCCAGCATCCGAAGCCATGGCGCCTGCGGCCGCGGTGCCCAGTGCAGTGCCGACTGCCGCGCCGAGCGCGGCGCCTACCGCTGCGCCGTTGCAGCTTCACGCCAAGGCCCAGTCATGGATTGAAGTCCAGGATGGGCGATCGCGTGTGCTGCTCTCGCGCATGCTGGAACCCGGAGAAACCGTCGCGCTCGACGGCGACTCGCCTTTTCACCTGACGATCGGCAACGCAGGCGGCACCGAAGTCACCTATCGGGGCCAACCGGTGGACCTGGCCAATCGCACGCGCGACAACGTCGCACGCATCGAACTGAAGTAGTAAGTGGAGCAAGAGGCTCTCATGACCGACGCCGCAGCATTCCTGGATGAGCACATCGAGCCGGCCGCACCTGCACCTCGCCGGACACGGCAGGTCGCCGTGCGCTGGGGCTCGCGCGTCGTGACCATTGGCGGCGACGCGCCCGTGCGCGTGCAGTCCATGACCAACACCGACACGGTCGACGCCATCGAGACGGCGGTCCAGGTCAAGGAACTGGCCGTGGCCGGTTCGGAACTCGTGCGCATCACGGTGAACACGGCCGAGGCGGCGCAGGCGGTGCCTCATATCCGCGAACAACTCGACCGCATGGGCATCGACGTCCCGCTGGTCGGAGACTTCCACTACAACGGGCATCGGCTTCTGAGCGATTTTCCTGCGTGCGCACAGGCGCTGAGCAAGTACCGCATCAACCCGGGCAACGTAGGCAAGGGCGACAAGCACGACAGGCAGTTTGCGCAGATGGTCGAGATCGCCGCTCGCCACGACAAGCCGGTGCGCATCGGCGTGAACTGGGGAAGCCTCGACCAGGAACTGCTCACGCAGATGATGGACGACAACGCCCGGCTGGCCGATCCGTTCGAGCCGCAGCAGATCATGTACCGCGCCATCGTGGCATCGGCACTGCAGTCGGCGCGGCGCGCACAGGAGATCGGGCTTCGCGCGGACCAGATCATCCTGTCTTGCAAGATGTCCGGGGTGCAGGATCTCGTCAGCGTCTACCAGGCGCTGGCGCGCCGCTGCGACTACGCGCTGCACCTGGGCCTGACCGAAGCCGGCATGGGCACCAAGGGGACGGTGGCATCGACCGCAGCACTCTCGCTGCTGCTGCAGCAAGGCATCGGCGACACGATCCGTGTCTCGCTCACGCCTCAGCCCGGCGAATCGCGCACCCAGGAGGTGGTGGTGGCGCTGGAGATCCTGCAGTCCCTCGGCCTGCGCGCGTTCAATCCGAGCGTTACCGCCTGTCCGGGGTGTGGGCGCACCACGAGCACCACGTTCCAGGAGCTTGCCAAGCAGATCGACGACTTCCTGCGAGCGCAGATGCCGGTATGGCGCGCGCGCTATCCGGGCGTCGAGAAGATGAAGGTCGCTGTCATGGGGTGCATCGTCAACGGCCCGGGCGAAAGCAAGCATGCCGATATCGGCATCAGCTTGCCCGGTACGGGCGAAGCGCCTGCAGCGCCCGTGTTCGTCGACGGCGAGAAGGCACTCACGTTGCGCGGCGAACGCATCGCCGAGGAATTCCAGGCGCTCGTCGAGGACTACATCGAGAAGCGCTTTGGCGCAGAGGCTGCTGCCCATTGAGCGCGAACGTCCGCCCGCAATCTTCTTTCATGCTTTCCCGCGGCAGCCGGCCAGGCGCGGCCGCACCCAACGCTTGCAGAAATGGCTGAACAAATCCGTGCCGTCAAGGGCATGAACGACATCCTCCCTCCGGGAGTGCCGCGCACCGAAAAGCTGCCCGACTCGGCGGTCTGGCAGGGGTTCGAGCAGGCCGTGCGCACGGTGCTCGCACGATACGGTTATCAGCACATGCTCACCCCGATCGTCGAACCCACGGCGCTGTTCGTGCGGGGGCTGGGCGAGGTGACCGACATCGTCGAGAAGGAGATGTACTCCTTCGTCGACTCGATGAACGGTGACCGGCTGACCCTGCGGCCCGAAGCCACCGCGGGCATCGTGCGCGCCATGATCGAGCACAACGCCCTCTACAACGGGCCGCTCCGCCTGTGGACCATGGGCCCGATGTTCCGCCACGAACGTCCTCAGAAAGGGCGGTACCGGCAGTTCCACCAGCTCGATGTCGAGGCGCTCGGTTTCGCCGGTCCGGACATCGACGCGGAGATGATTCTCGTGGCGCGCAGCCTTTGGCGCGAACTCGGGCTCGTCGAGGGCAGCCATGTCCGGCTGGAACTCAACAGCCTCGGCCAGCCCGCGGAGAGGCGCGCACACCGCGATGCGCTGGTGGCGTACTTCCAGCAGCATGCCGCGCAACTCGATGCCGATTCTCAGCGCCGGTTGCACAGCAACCCCCTGCGCATCCTCGACACGAAGAATCCGCACATGCAGGCGCTTGTCGAGGGCGCTCCCAAGCTGATGGACTTCCTCGGCGGGGAGTCGCTCGCGCACTTCGCTGCCGTGCGCGACGTGCTCGACGCCGTGGGCCTCGAGTACCGCGTGAATACGCGCCTCGTGCGCGGCATGGATTACTACAACCTCACGGTCTTCGAGTGGGTGACCGACCAGCTCGGCTCGCAAGGAACCGTCTGCGGCGGCGGGCGCTACGATGGGTTGATCGAGCAGCTCGGCGGCAAGCCGGCGAGCGCCGTCGGTTTCGGCCTGGGCATCGAGCGCCTGCTGCTGCTGGTGCAGGAACTCGGGCTGCCGGTGGGAAGCCCTCCGCCTCGAGCGTATGCCGTCATCCCCTCGGCAAGTGCCGACAGCCGGATCATGACGACGCTGGAGGCGCTGCGCGCTGCCGGCGTGTCGGTGCTGATGCATGCCGGCGGCGGCAGCGTGAAGGCGCAATTCCGGCGCGCCGACGCGAGCGGGGCACGCTACGCGCTCATCTTCGGTGACGACGAAATGTCCCGCGGCGAAGTCTCCCTCAAGGACCTTCGCCATCCCGACGCGCCTCAGCGCAGCCTGCCACTGGGCGGCGTGAACGCCTGGGCGACAAGCCTGCTCGACGCATAATCGCGCCTTCGACCGAAAGCCCTCGTTTCATGGCCACGCATCTCGACCTCGAAGAACAAGAACAGCTCGACGAGCTCAAGCACTTCTGGAAGCAGTACGGCAACCTGATCACCTGGGTGCTGATCCTCGCCCTCGCGAGCTTCGCGGGGTGGAACTTCTGGCTGCGCTGGCAGCATTCGCGGGCCGTGCAGGCCGGTGCGATGTACGACGAGATCGACAAGGCCGCCCAGGAAGGCAAAGCCGATCGTGCCGCCGCGCTGTTCGAGAACCTCAAGGAGCGCTATCCGGGCACGACATTCGCCCAGCAAGCCGCGCTGGTCGTGGCAAAAATCGAATTCGACAAGGGACAGTCCGACAAGGCGCTGGCCACGCTCGGCTGGGTCGGCGAGCATGCCGATCAGTCCGAGTACAAGACGGTCGCGCGGCTGCGCATGGCCGGCATTCTCATGCAAGAGAAAAAGTACGACGAAGCCCTGCAAGCAGCTCGACAGCGCCGATGCCAAGGCCTTTGCGGCGCTCGTCTCGGACAGGCGCGGCGACATCCTCCTCGCCCAGGGCAAGAAGGACGACGCGCGCGCCGCTTATCGCAAGGCATGGGACGCGATGGATCCTTCTGTCGACTATCGGCGCCTGATTGCGGCGAAGCTGGACGCGCTCGGCGCTCCTCCGGCGGCGGACAAGCCGAGCGGCCAGGCCTCGGGGGCTTCCCGATGAGCCGGCGTCCGGGCTGGCTCGCGATGTGCATTGCAGCCGGTGCGACGATCCTGGTGGCAGCCTGCAGCAGCGCCCCGGAGAAGCCCAAGCCCGTGCCGTTGGCCGCGCTCACCCCCACCATCGGTGCGCGCGTGGTTTGGCAGCAGCACGTCGACGGCGTGAAGTTCCCGCTGTCCGTGGCGGTGTCGCCGGGCGTCTTCACCGTCGCGTCCGACGATGGCACGGTGCTGGCTCTCGAGGCGGACACCGGGCGCGAACTGTGGCGCGGCAGCGCCGGCGGCAAGTTGGGCGCCGGGGTCGGCAGCGACGGGCGATTCGCTTCGGTGATCACCCGCGACGGCGAACTCGTGACTTTCGAGGCGGGTCGGCTCCTGTGGCGCAAGCCGCTGAACATGCGAGTGAGCACGGCGCCGCTGGTGGCCGGCGAACGCGTGTTCGTCCTCGGAGGTGACCGCAGCGTCATGGCCTTCGATGCGGCCGAAGGCACCCAGCTCTGGCGCGTGCAGCGACCGAGCGATCCGCTCACGCTCTCTCAGGGCGGCGTCATCGGCGCCTACAAGGACACCTTGGTGGCCGGCCAAGGCCCCAAGCTCGCAGGATTCGACCCCCGCAACGGCGACGTGCGATGGGAGGTCACGATCGGTTCTCCGCGGGGAACCAACGAGGTCGAGAGACTCGCCGACCTGGTGGCACCGGCGGCGCGCGTCGGCGAACTCATCTGCGTGCGCTCGTTCCAGGCGGCGGTGGGCTGCGTGAACGCCGAGCGTCAGACAGCGGCGTGGACGAAGCCCGTGGGTGGCACCGACGGCGTCGCGGCCGACGATCAGCATGTCTATGGGGCGGATGCGTCCGATCGCATCACTGCCTGGAAGCTCTCCTCCGGCGAGGTGGCATGGCAGTCGGAGAAGCTGCTCTACCATGGCCTGAGCGCGCCGCTGGCCACCGGAAAGCTGGTCGTCTTCGGTGACAGCGAGGGCATGGTGCACTTCCTCTCGCGCGACAACGGCGATGCGCTGCTTCGCATGACCACCGACGGCACGCCCGTCGTGGCCGCGCCGGTGAACTCCGGCAATACCGTGATGGTGGTGACCCGCGGCGGTGGCCTCTACGGCTTCGGCCTGCAATGAATCCAAGGCCTGTCCTGCCCCGCCGCCTGCGGTCCCTGCCGCAAGCGCGAGGTCGGGCAGGGTTCGCTGCGTGAAGCCGGTCATCGCGATCGTCGGCCGGCCCAACGTGGGCAAGTCGACGCTGTTCAATCGGCTCACGAAGAGCCGCGATGCCATCGTGGCCGATTTCTCCGGCCTGACGCGCGACCGCCACTACGGCGACGGCCGGCTCGGCGATCGTGAATTCATTGTCATCGACACGGGTGGCTTCGAGCCCGAAAGCTCGACCGGCATCGTGCGCGAGATGGCCAAGCAGACTCGGCAGGCGGTGGCCGAGTCGGACGTCGTCATCTTCGTCGTCGACGTGCGCGCGGGCCTGTCAGCACAAGACCAGGACATCGCCAGCTTTCTTCGCACGGCGGGAAAGAAGGTCATTCTGGCGGCCAACAAGGCCGAGGGGATGGTCGACTCCCCGCATCTCGGCGAGTTCTTCGAACTGGGCATGGGGGCGCCGCACCCGGTGTCGTCGGCCCACGGGCAGGGCATTCGCAGCCTCACCGATGCGGCGCTGGCAGATCTGCCCGAAGGTGACGAAGCGCAGGAACCGGTCGAGGGCGCGGCGATCAGGCTCGCGGTGGCCGGCAGGCCAAATGTCGGCAAGAGCACGCTCATCAACACCTGGCTGGGCGAGGAGCGCCTGGTGGCATTCGATCAGCCAGGCACGACCCGCGACGCCATCAGCGTTCCTTTCGAGCGGCACGGCCAGAAGTTCGAGCTCATCGACACGGCCGGCCTGCGCCGTCGCGGGCGCGTGTTCGAGGCGATCGAGAAATTCTCGGTCGTCAAGACCCTGCAGGCCATCGCCGACGCGAATGTCGTGCTGCTTCTGGTGGATGCGACCCAGGGCGTCAGCGACCAGGACGCCCACATCGCCGGCTACATTCTCGAAAGCGGCCGTGCGGTGGTGGTGGCCGTGAACAAGTGGGACGCGGTCGACGACTACCAGAAACAGCTCCTGCAGCGCTCCATCGAGCAGCGCCTCGCCTTCTTGAAATTCGCGCCGGTGCTCCACATATCGGCCATCAAGCGGCAAGGGCTCGGGCCGGTGTGGAAGGCGATCGCCGATGCCTATGCGTCGGCGACGAAGAAGATGACCACTCCGGTCCTGACCCGATTGCTGCATGAGGCTGTCGAGCACCAGGCGCCCAAGCGGGCCGGCATGTTCCGCCCCAAGCTGCGCTACGCGCACCAGGGCGGGATGAGCCCGCCGGTCATCGTGGTGCACGGCAATTCGCTCGAGCACGTCACCGATGTCTACAAACGATACCTCGAGGGCCGCTTTCGCGCCCACTTCAAGTTGGTGGGCACACCCCTTCGCATCGAGATGCGCTCGGGCAGGAATCCTTTCGACGAACGCAAATCCTGAAGGCTTTTGCCATGCGGGGGTTCGATTGGGGGGAACCCTGTGTTAACGTGCCATTCTCAAAACTTTCCAACACGGAGAATATCGTGTCGAACAAAGGGCAGCTTCTACAAGACCCCTTCCTCAACCTGCTGCGCAAAGAGCACGTCCCGGTGTCGATCTACCTCGTGAACGGCATCAAGCTGCAGGGCCACATCGAGTCTTTTGATCAGTATGTGGTGCTCCTTCGGAATACAGTCACCCAGATGGTCTACAAGCACGCCATCTCGACAGTGGTGCCCGGCCGGGCAGTGAATTTCCACGCCGCCGAGAACCAGGAGCAGAGTTGAATCCCGGCTTTCATGCGGGCCTGAGGCTGCATCGACCTTGAGTTCCGCGATCCCTTCGCAAGAGCCGACCGGCATGGCGCGCGCCATCCTTGTCGGCGTGGACGTGGGCGGCTCCGCCGCGTTCGACCCGACACTCGACGAACTGGCGCTTCTGGCCGAATCGGCTGGCGACATTCCGGTGGCGCGTGTCGTGGCACGTCGAAAATCCCCTGATCCGGCGCTTTTCGTCGGGTCGGGCAAGGCCGATGAGATCAAGGCGCTCGTCCAGGGGCATCAGGCCGAGGCAGTCCTGTTCGACCAGGCCCTGTCGCCGGCCCAGCAGCGAAACCTGGAGCGCCATCTGGGCGTCGCGGTGGCCGACCGCACCATGCTCATCCTCGAGATCTTTGCTGCCAGGGCCAAGAGCCACGAGGGCAAGCTGCAAGTCGAACTGGCCCAGCTCCAATACCTTTCCACCCGTCTCGTGCGGCGCTGGAGCCACCTCGAGCGCCAGCGCGGCGGCATCGGCGCGCGCGGCGGCCCTGGCGAAGCGCAGATCGAACTCGACCGCCGCATGATCGGCGAGCGCATCAAGTCGGTCAAAGGTCGCCTCGAGAAAGTCAAGCGGCAGCGCCACACGCAGCGGCGCGCACGCTCACGCAACCAGACCTTCCGGGTGTCCCTGGTCGGGTACACGAATGCCGGCAAATCCACCTTGTTCAATGCGCTGGTGAAGGCTCACAGCTACGCGGCCGACCAGCTGTTCGCTACCCTGGACACCACGACGCGCCAGTTCTTCCTGCAAGATGCGGGGCGGGCCGTGTCGTTGTCGGACACGGTCGGCTTCATCAGGGACCTGCCGCACAAACTCGTCGAGGCGTTCGAGGCCACTTTGCAGGAGGCTGCAGATGCAGACCTTCTCTTGCATGTGGTCGACGCGGCGAACCCGCAGATTGCCGAGCAGATGACGGAAGTGCAGCGCGTCCTGGCCGAGATCGGGGCCGCCCAGGTCCCGCAAGTGCTGGTGTTCAACAAGTGCGACATGCTGGAATCGTCCCAGCGTCCTCGTCGTGCGGTCGACAGCTACGAGATCGAGCCGGGCCGGCGCGTCCCGCGCGTGTTCGTGAGTGCTGTCACCGGCGAAGACCTCGAGGCGCTTCGACAGGTCATTTCACAGGCGGTCGTTGGCGGTGGTGCCGAGCACGACAGCGCCATTGAGGTTGCCGACCGTTCGTCCGGCGATCCCGCAGCAGAAGATGCCGGTGCCGTGCCGGCCGCCGGCGGGTCGCGTTACTTTCATTCGATGCCATGAGTCGTCTCGCCGGTGCCCGCAGTGGCACATCCAAGCATGCCCTGTCTCGACTGAGCGATGTCGTGCTGGCGTTGGGCGCGCTGGTCGCGGGCGCCGCTCGCGCCGCCTTCCACCGCCCGCCGCGCAGACGCCACGCGGATCACCTCGTCCTTGCCGGAGGGCGCGGCGACGGTCCCCCTGACCTCGACGAACTCTGGCGCGACTTCAACCGTCGTCTGAGCGGTCTGTTCGGCCGCGGCGGACGCGGCAGTCCACCGCCAGGTGACGGAGGCGGCGACGACAACTTCGAGCCCGACATGAAGAGCGCCGGCATCGGCGTGGGTCTGATCGTCGCGATCGTGGCGCTGATCTGGCTGGGCAGCGGCTTCTTCATCGTGCAGGAAGGGCAGCAGGCCGTCGTCATGACCTTCGGCCGCTACAGCCACACGGTGGGTGCCGGCTTCCAATGGCGCATGCCCTATCCGTTCCAGTCTCACGAGACCGTGTCCGTGACGCAGTTGCGGACCAAGGAAGTCGGTCGCAATGCAGTCGTGCCGGCGACCGGTCTGCGCGATTCGTCCATGCTCACGCAGGACGAGAACATCGTGGACATCCGCTTCACGGTGCAATACCGCATCAAGGACGCCAAGGATTTTCTCTTCGAGAACAAGGATCCCGAAGAGGCCGTCGTGATGGCCGCGGAGTCTGCCGTGCGCGAAATCGTCGGCAAGAGCACGATGGATTCCGTGCTCTACGAGCAACGCGATGCCATTGCATCGGACCTCGTCAAGTCCATCCAGGCGCAACTCGATCGGCTCAAGGCAGGCATCATCGTGGCCAACGTGAACGTGCAGAGCGTGCAGGCCCCCGAGCAGGTCCAGGCGGCGTTCGACGATGCAGTCAAGGCCGGTGCGGACCGCGAGCGTCTCAAGAACGAAGGCCAGGCCTACGCGAACGACGTCATTCCGCGGGCGCAGGGCACTTCTTCCCGACTGCACGAGGAAGCCGATGCCTACAAGGCCCGCGTCGTCGCGCAGGCGCAGGGTGACGCCCAGCGCTTCCTCGAAGTCCTCGAGGAGTACCGCAAGGCCCCGGCGGTCACGCGCGAGCGCATGTACATCGACACGATGCAGCAGGTGTACTCGAACGTCTCCAAGGTGATGATCGACGCACGCAGCAATTCCAACCTGCTGTACCTCCCGCTGGACAAGCTCATGCAGCAGGCAGCAGCGGCGTCCTCCAGCGCGACCGCTCCCAGCTCTTCGGCCGGATCGTCCGATGGCAGCGGCAGCAATACGAATTCCATGGCCGGCGACGCCCGCTCGCGCGACAGCCAGCGCAGCCGCGAGCGCGAATCACGCTGAACATGCTCGTCCAAAGAAGAACGCTATGAACCGTATCGGCTTCTATGTCGCAGGCGCACTGGTCGTCCTGATGATCCTTTTTTCGACGCTGTTCATCGTCGACCAGAAGCACTACGCCGTCGTCTACTCGCTGGGCGAGATCAAGGAAGTGGTTTCGCAACCGGGCCTGAAGGTCAAGCTCCCGCCGCCATTCCAGAACGTCGTCTTCCTCGATCGGCGCATCCAGACGCTCGACAGCCCGGAGACGCGCCCGATCTACACGGCAGAGAAGAAGAGCCTCGTCATCGACTGGATGGTGAAGTGGCAGATCACCGACCCACGCCAGTTCATTCGCAACAACGGGCAGGACATGCGCACCGTCGAGACGCGCCTGAGTCCTATCATTCAGGCCGCGTTCAACGAAGAAGTCACGAAGCGCACCGTGCGCGCGATGCTCTCCACCGCGCGCGACAAGGTCATGCAGGACGTTCGCAGCCGCCTTGCCGATGAAGCAAAGGCCTTCGGAATCGATATCGTCGACGTGCGCATCAAGCGTGTGGATTTCTCGGCCAATATCACCGACTCCATCTACCGTCGCATGGAGTCCGAGCGCAAGCGCGTTGCCAACCAATTGCGATCGTTCGGTGCTGCCGAAAGCGAGAAGATCCGTGCCGACGCTGATCGGCAACGCGAGGTGATCGTCGCTGAAGCGTACCGGGATGCACAAAAGGTGCAGGGTGAAGGTGATGCAAAAGCGTCGAGCATATTCGCCGACGCGTTCGGCCGCGATCCGCAGTTCGCAAGCTTCTATCGCAGCCTGGGCGCCTACAGGGCGGCCTTCCGGAGCAAGTCCGACGTGATCGTCGTTGATCCGAGCAGCAGCGACTTCTTCAAGGCCCTGCGCAGCCCCGGCAGCGCAACAGGTGCTCCGACCGCTGCGCCGGCCAAGAAGTGACCGCCTGGGATCTCCTGCTCAGCGCTCTCGCGCTGATGCTCGTGATCGAAGGGTTGCTGCCGTTCTTCAACCCGGGGCTTTGGCGCAACGTGTTCACACGCGCCATCCGAATGACCGACGGCCAGCTGCGCTTCCTCGGCCTTTCTAGCATGGTTGCCGGCGCGATCCTGCTGTTCATCTTCTGGAACTGAAGAGGCACCTGCTGCCTTCTGGGCCGGCTCGCAGCGCCGGTACAATGCCGCTTTTAACCCCCCGGTCTTTTCACATGTCGTCAGCTTGGCTCCTGCCCGAGCACATCGCCGACGTCCTGCCTGCCGAGGCGAGGCACATCGAGGAATTGCGCCGCGGGTTGCTCGACGCGGCGCGCGGCTATGGTTTCGAACTGGTCATGCCGCCCATGCTCGAACACCTCGAGTCGCTGTTGTCGAGCACCGGTCGCGAACTCGAGCTCAAGACCTTCAAGCTCGTCGACCAGCTCAGCGGCCGCACGCTTGGCGTGCGCGCAGACACCACTTCCCAGGTGGCTCGCATCGATGCCCACCTGCTCAATCGCGATGGCTTGACCCGCCTGTGCTACTGCGGCCCTGTCCTGCACACGCGGCCTGAAGGATTGCAGTCGACGCGAGAGCCGCTGCAGTTCGGGGCTGAAACCTACGGCCATGCCGGCCTCGAGGCGGACCTCGAGATCCAGGATCTGGCGCTCGACTGTCTGCGCACTGCCGGCGTCTCCAAACCGCTGCTGGATCTGGGCGATGCGCGCATCCTGCGCGGACTCCTGGCCGATGCACGCGTGCCGGCCGAGCGGGTGGCGCTGCTGACGGCAGCGCTCGCCGCCAAGGACTCGAGCGCTGTCAACGAGCTCGCCGTGGGCCTGCCCGAGGGTGTTCACCGCGGGCTGCAGTCGCTGATTCGCCTGTACGGCGGGATCGAGGTCCTCGATGCGGCCGCGCGGGAGTTGCCGTCGCATGCGCTGATCGCCTGCGCACTGGATGACCTGCGCTCGCTTTCGCGGCGCCTGCAGCAAGCCCACCCGGAGGCGCAGCTCGGATTCGATCTGGCCGATCTCGGCGGCTACGGCTACTACAGCGGTGCGCGCTTTGCCGTCTATACCGGTGGGTGCAGCGACGCGATCGCCCGCGGCGGCCGCTACGACGAGGTCGGTGCGGTCTTCGGTCGCAACCGTCCCGCAGTCGGGTTCAGCCTCGATGTCAAGGAACTGGCAGCACTCGCGCCGCCGCCGCGGCGCGGTGCCGCGATCCGCGCGCCTTGGGGCGAATCGGACGCGCTTCGGTCCGCCGTGCGCGGCCTGCGCGAGCGTGGCGAGACGGTGGTCTTCATCCTTCCGGGTCACGAACACGAGGGCCAGGAATTCGATTGCGACCGGGAACTCGTGGCCATTGGCGACCAATGGGTCGTGAAGGCGCTTTGATCGGATGGCCACACAGGATTTCAGACTCGGAACTTCCAACATGCAAGCAACGAAGGCGAAGAGCGCCGGCCGCAACGTGGTCGTCGTCGGGACCCAGTGGGGTGACGAAGGCAAGGGCAAGGTGGTGGACTGGCTGACCGATCACGCGCAGGGAGTGGTCCGCTTCCAGGGCGGTCACAACGCCGGGCACACGCTGGTGATCAAGGGCGTGAAGACGGCGCTTCAGCTAATTCCTTCGGGCGTCATGCGTGACGGCGTCGCCTGTTACGTCGGCAACGGCGTGGTGGTCGATCCGACCCACCTGCTCGGCGAGATCCAGCGCATCGAAGGGATCGGCATCGACGTTCGCTCGCGCCTTTTCCTGAGCGAATCGTGCCCGCTCATCCTGCCGTTCCACGTCGAGGTCGACAAGGCTCGCGAGGCTCTTCGTGAGTCCAGCGGCGCCGGCAAGATCGGCACCACCGGCAAGGGAATCGGCCCCGCCTACGAAGACAAGGTTGCCCGCCGCGCATTGCGCGCCCAGGACCTGAAGCATCCCGAGCGCTTTGCCGTCAAGCTGCGAGAACTGCTCGAAATCCACAATTTCGCCCTCGGCGGCTACCTGCATTCGAAGCCGCTGGAGTTCCAGCCGATCTTCGATCACTCGATGGCCGTGGCCGAGCAGATCAAGCCGATGCTCGGTGACGTCGGCTACATGCTGCACATCGCCAACGGCGAAGGGAAGAACATCCTCTTCGAAGGCGCCCAGGGCACATTGCTGGACATCGATCACGGCACCTATCCGTACGTCACATCGAGCAATTGTGTCGCGGGCAACGCAGCCGCCGGCGCCGGTGTGGGACCGGACATGCTTCACTACATCCTGGGCATCACCAAGGCGTATACGACGCGCGTGGGCGGCGGTCCCTTCCCGACGGAATTGCCGATCGACCAGCCTGGCAACGTGGGCCACCATCTTTCCACCGTGGGGCAGGAGCGCGGGGTGGTTACCGGTCGCGCGCGCCGCTGCGGGTGGCTCGACGCGGCGGCGCTCAAGCGCGCGATCATCATCAACGGCGTGTCAGGCTTGTGCATCACCAAGCTCGACGTGCTCGACGGCCTGCCCGAAATCAAGGTCTGCGTGGGTTACGAACTCGGCGGCCGTCGCATCGACATCCTGCCGCTCGACGCCGACGACATCGCGGCGTGCGTCCCGATCTACGACATCTTCCCGGGGTGGACGCAGTCGACGGCCGGTGTCACGCAATGGGATGCGCTGCCGCTGAACGCCCGTCGCTATCTCGAGCGGGTGCAGGAATTCATCGGCGCACCGGTCGACATGGTCTCGACAGGCCCGGATCGCGAGCACACGATCGTGCTTCGGCATCCGTACAAGGCCTGAATGGACCGCGATCGCAGGCCCACCGATCCAATCGCACTGAAGGAGTCCTGATGCTCACCGACGACGGAAAGCACCTGTACGTTTCCTGGGACGAATACCACATGCTCATCGAGCGCCTGGCGCTCAAGGTGCACGCCTCGGGCTGGGAATTCGACCAGATCCTGTGCCTCGCGCGCGGAGGCATGCGGCCGGGCGACGTGCTCTCGCGAGTGTTCGACAAGCCGCTGGCCATCATGGCGACCAGCTCGTACCGCGCCGAGAGCGGCACGATCCAGGGTCGACTGGACATGGCCAAGTACATCACGCTGCCGCGTGGAGACCTGGCCGGACGGGTCTTGCTCGTCGACGATCTGGCCGATTCGGGCATCACGCTTCGTGCCGTGGTCGAGCGGCTGCGCGGCATGCCGCAAATCAGCGAATTGCGCTCGGCCGTGATCTGGACCAAGGGAGTGTCGAGCTACACCCCCGACTATTTCGTGGAGCACCTCGAGACGAGTCCGTGGATTCATCAACCATTCGAGGAATACGACGGGCTTCGTCCTCAAGGCCTCGCGCGAAAGTTTGCAATTTGAGCAGGGCGCAAAAAAGGCCGCATACTGCGGCCTCGCTCTTCATTTTCACTGGCGCCGACAGGCGCTGCTGGTGCCCAGGAAGGGACTCGAACCCCCACGGTGTTACCCGCTAGTACCTGAAACTAGTGCGTCTACCAATTCCGCCACCTGGGCATTTCAGGAAGTCTTGGATTCTATCATCAAAAAAACAAACACATTTCATGCACCTGCGAGCGCCATCGGCGCCGAGCTGATGAGCGAGGTGGAAGGAACGGTGCAAGGTCACCGTGACGGTCACGGATTTCTCGTTCGCGACGATCGCCAGCCGGATCTCTATCTTTCACCGCAGGAGATGCGCGCGGTGCTGCACCGCGACCGCGTGAAGGCGCGCATCATTCGCTACGACCGCAAGGGTCGTCCCGAAGGACGTGTCCTCGAGATCCTCGAGCGCAAGAAGGCGCCGATCATCGGACGGCTGCTGCACGAAAGCGGCACCTGGCTCGTGGCACCCGAAGACAAACGCTACGGGCAGGACATCATCGTGCCCAAGAACGCCATCGCCAACGCGACGGTGGGGCAGGTGGTGGCCATCGAGTTGACGGAGGCGCCGTCGCTCTATTCGCAGCCCATGGGGCGCGTGACCGAGGTCCTGGGCGAGATCGACGATCCCGGCATGGAGATCGAGATCGCCGTGCGCAAGTACGAGGTGCCGCATCGGTTCTCGCCGGAGACGCTCGCGCATGCGGCGGCCTTGCCCGATGGCATTCGCGCGGCGGACTGTAAGCACCGTATCGACCTGACCGATGTGCCGCTCGTCACGATCGACGGCGAGGATGCGCGCGACTTCGACGATGCGGTTTATGCCGAACCCGCGAAGATCGGGCGCGTGAAGTCGCCCAACGGATGGCGACTCGTGGTGGCGATTGCGGATGTGAGCCACTATGTGAAGGCTGGCGAGGCGCTCGACGACGACGCCTACGAGCGAGCGACTTCGGTGTACTTCCCGCGCCGCGTGATCCCCATGCTGCCCGAGAAGCTCTCCAACGGACTGTGTTCGCTGAACCCGAACGAAGACAGGCTGGCGATGGTCTGCGACATGCTCGTCACGGCCACGGGCGAGGTCCATGCCTACCAGTTCTTTCCGGCGGTGATCTGCTCGCATGCACGCTTCACGTACACCGAGGTCGCCGCCATCCTCGCCAACACGCGGGGGCCGGAAGCCGCAAGGCGCCAGGAACGCGTGCATGACCTGTTGCACCTCAACGAGGTCTATCGCGCGCTTCTGAAGGCGCGCGCTCAGCGCGGTGCGGTCGACTTCGAAACCACCGAAACGCAGATCGTCTGCGACGAGAACGGTCGCATCGACAAGATCATTCCGCGCATCCGCAACGACGCGCACAAGCTGATCGAAGAAGCGATGCTCGCCGCGAACGTGTGCGCGGCGGATTTCATTTCGCTGAACAAGCATCCTTCGCTGTATCGCGTGCACGAGGGGCCCACGCCCGAGAAGAAAACGCTGCTTCAAAGTTACCTCAAGGCACTTGGCCTCGGTCTGACGGTGAGCGACGAGCCCACACCTGGCGAATTCCAGGCGATCGCGCAGGCAACCAAGGATCGCCCTGATGCATTGCAGATCCACACCATGCTGCTGCGTTCGATGCAGCAGGCCATCTACACCGCCGTCAACAGCGGTCACTTCGGCCTGGCCTACGAGGCCTACACCCACTTCACGAGCCCCATTCGTCGCTATCCGGATCTGCTCGTCCATCGCGTGATCAAGGCGCTGCTTGCGGGCAAGCACTTCCGGTTGTCCACCGGCAAGCTCGAGGAAGCGCCGAAGGTGCGGCGCAGTTCGCGGCCGGCAAAACTCGCATCGACCGAAGGTGAAACCTGGGAGACGGCGGGCGCGCATTGCAGCGCGAACGAGCGGCGCGCCGACGAGGCGTCTCGCGATGTCGAGGCGTGGCTGAAGTGCAAGTTCATGCGCGAGCATCTCGGCGAGGAGTACGCAGGCACGGTGAGTGCGGTGACCAGCTTCGGGCTTTTCGTCACGCTCGATTCGCTGTATGTCGAAGGACTCGTGCACATCTCGGAACTGGGCGGCGAGTACTACCGCTTCGACGAAATCAAGCAGGAGCTGCGCGGCGAGCGCACCGGCATGCGCTACACCGTGGGCGCGCGCGTTCGGGTCCAGGTGAGCCGCGTCGACCTCGACGGCCGAAAGATCGACTTCAGGATGGTTCGCGATGCCGAGGAGGATGCGGTGCTGATCCGCGCCCGGCGTGATCGGCTCGTCGGGCGCTCGGGGTCGGCCGTGGCGGAGCTCGCGTCGGTCAAGGAAGCCGATCGCGAGGTCAAGGCAGGTTCCAAGGCGCTCGGACGTTCGGGCGGGACCAAAACCGCGCGAGGAAAATCAGCGAAGGCGGTCAGTCGCAAGCCCAGCGCGAGAAGCCCGCGCCGCCGCTGAAGGATGGGCAGCCGGCCCGTGGACGGCAGCGGCCTTCAGGCGCCGGTGGCCATGGCTTCGATCAGGTCGCCTGCACGAAGCACCACTGCCGAAGCCCGGTCGGCCGCCGCGCCATGCCGATGCACTGCGGCGCATGCGACTCTCATGGCCTGCTGCGTGTCGGGCTGATCCGCCTGTTGCGCCCAGACGCCACCGAGCCAGCCCGCGAGCACGTCGCCCGTCCCGGCCGTGGCGAGCCGGGCATTGCCGGTTGGATTGATGCAGGGGACGGTGTCGGGGGCGGCGATGATCGAGCCCGAACCCTTCAGCACGACGACGCAGGCGAATCGATCGGCAAGTTCGCGCGCTGCCGCGAGACGGTCGTCCTGGATGCGCGTCGTCTTCCAGCCCAGCAGCCTGGCGGCTTCCAGCGGATGCGGCGTGAGCACCGTGAAGCGCCCGCGGCCTGCGCGCATGTGCAGCAGAGACTGGAGCATCGAATCGGTCGCCAGGCAGTTCAGTGCGTCGGCGTCGACGACGAGTCGTCCCGCGGCGCCCAGCAGGCGGGGCAGCGCGGCGCGCACCGCATCCCCGCCGCCGCAGCCGCACACCACGGTGCTGGCCTGCAGGATGGCGTCGTCGGCCTGCCACCAATGCCTGCGGAACATCAGCTCCGGACGCACGGCGTCGAGCATGGCGGCTTCGTCGTCGAGCGGCGCCACGTAGACGCGACCGGCGCCGCTGGCATGCGCCGCCCTGGCGGCGAGCACGACCGCTCCGAGCATGCCGGGTGCGCCACCGACCACGGCAACGTCGCCGAAGCTGCCCTTGTGCGCTGAATGCGGTCGCGGTGGCATCGATCCGGTCTCGCTGCCGAGCAGCCACGCGTCGGCGAACTGCGTTTGCTCTGGAACGTCGAGATCATCGAGCCAGATGTCTCCGGCGTGGTCGCGTCCATGCGCCGTGAACAAACCGGGCTTGAGCGTGAGCAGCGACAGCGTGTGAGTAGCCCGCACCGCCTGCAGGCCCAGGACTCGCCCGTGCTCGGCGTCGAGCCCGGACGGCACGTCGACCGCCAGGACACGGCACGCCGCGTCGTTCAGCATCGCGATGGCCTGCGCGATGTCTCCAGCCGGAGCGCGTGTCGCGCCGATGCCGAGCAGGGCGTCGATGGCGAGGTCGACGACCTGGTTCGCGCCGGAGAGCCCGCTCTCGATGACCACGCCGTCGGCCTGCGCCCGCACGAGCGCATCGGCCGCATCGGCAGGCACGCGCGCGGGGTCTCCCAGCCAGCTCACATGCACCTGCTTGCCGGTCGCCCTGAGGTGAATGGCGGCGTCGAGGCCGTCGCCGCCGTTGTTGCCCGGGCCCGCGGCAATCCAGATGTGGCGGGCGTGGGGGGCGACGGCGAGTGCAAGCCGCGAGACGGCCAGCCCGGCGCGGCGCATCAGTGCATGGGCCGGCATGGACGCCATGGCCGACGCTTCGATGGCGCGGGTTCGAGCCACGCCGTGCAGCGCTCGGGAATGCCTGGCGAAAAGTATGCGTTCCATGACGGTCATCGGTGGAGCAGCCTTTCGATGCCCAGGCCGACAGTGTCCAGCGCGGGCGCGCGCGATGCCAGCTGGTCGGCCACGATGCGCGCCGACCCGCAAGCCAGTGCCCAGCCGCTGGATCCGTGTCCGACATTGAGCCAGATGCCCGGCAGGCCGCTCGGCCCGAGCAGCGGCGGACCATCGGGAAGCATGGGCCGGGCACCCTTCCACGGCAGTGCACTGTTCGTGCGCGCCACGCCGGGGAACCAGTCGTGCAGCACCTTGTAGAGCGTGTCGAGCGCGCCCTGATGGTGCCTGCGCGGATCGCCGCCAAGCTCGGCGCAGCCCGCCACGCGCACGCGAGAACCGAGCCGGCTGATCGCGACTTTGTAGCGCTCGTCCATGATGCCTGATCTCGGTGCGTGGTCCAGGTGATGCTCGCCGTCGCGAATCGGCGCGGTGATTGAATAGCCGTACACCGGCGCGAGTGGCAATCGAAGTCCGTGCGGGCGGAGCAGCGCCGCGCTCGCCGTGGCGGCGCACACGACGATCGCATCGACGTCCTCCGTGTGCGGCAGCGCCGGCAACGGCACGGTCGGTGCGAAGCCGCTCTTGCCCTCCAGTCCCGCATAGTGCAGGTCCGAGTCGGCGGATTCGTGTGCGGTCACGCGCAGCCCGGGCCGCTTGCCCGGCGCGATGGCCTGGACTTCGGTATGGAAGTGAAAACGCGCGCCACGTTCCTGGGCGGCGCTGCGAAGAAGGTGTGCGAACTGCCGGCAATTTCCCACTTCGTCCTGGGGCAGGTGAATGCCGGCATGAAGCGGCGTGTCGGCATTCAATCCCGGCTCGACGGCGATACAGCGGGCGGCATCGAGCACCTCGTGCTTGATCCCCGATGCCGCGAGCAAGGCAAGGCCCGCGCGGGCGGCATCGAGGTCTGCCGCACTGCGCAGCAGCACGAGAAAGCCCTGGCTGCGTTCGTAGTCCAGTTGCAGCGATTCGGTGATCGCATGCAGCCGCTCCCTGCTGAACAGCGCGAGCCGTTGCATGCTCGCGCGTCGTGCCTCGTAGCGCTCGGGCTTGCAGGCGCGCCACCACGACCACATCCATGACAACATGTCGGCCGACGGTCGCCCACCGAGATGAACCGGGGCGTGCCGCTTGAACAGCATGCGCAGCACCTTGGCCGGCATGCCCGGTGCGGCCCAGGGAGTCACGTACCCCGGAGCGATGACGCCGGCATTGGCAAAGGAGGTTTCGGCCGCCACGGTGGCGTGGCGTTCATACACCGCGACCTCATGACCGTCGCTGGCAAGCTCGAACGCCGTGGTGACACCCACGATGCCCGCGCCGATGACTGCGATGCGCACGTTCAGGCCCGGCCGACGGCGAGCGCCGACTCGATGGCCAGGGATACCGCGAGGATGCGGTCGTCTGCCAGAGCCGGACCCCAGACCATGAGGCCGACCGGCCAATCGCCGACGTGGTGGCAAGGCAGCGACAACGCGCAGCCATCGAGCATGTTCACCACGGACGGATTGCGCAGCAGCAAGGCGTTTGTCGCGAAGAAGGCGTCGTCGCTGGCATCGACGCTCGCCACCGGCGGGGCGACGATGGGCACCGTGGGGCTGAGGAGCGCGTCGTAGCCGGCGATCGAGGCGTCCATGCGGGCAATCCATGCCTCGCGTGCGTGGAGCAGGTCGATATAGTCTGCCGCGGCCATCTGCTGGCCGCGGAGGATGCGCGCAGCCACGCGCGGATCGTAGTCGGCTTCGCGGCCTTTCATCCGATGCCGGTGCCAGGCCCAGCTTTCCGCTGCGGCGAAGCCGCCCGTGGCCTGGATGCCGGCCACAGAGGCGATCTCGGGCAATGCGATCTCGTCGATGACCGCGCCGGCCTGGCGCAGCGCCGACATGGCGCGATCGAAGGCCGTGGCGACCTGCGGCTGCATGGTGTCGAGCATCGTCGTGACAGGCACGGCCAGGCGAAGTCGGTTCACCGGCCGCTCGCGAACGGCCTTTGCGCCTGCGCAAAGCACCGCGTGAAGCAGCGCAGCATCGCGCACGGACAGGGTGATCGCGCACGCCGTGTCCAGCGTGGTCGACAGCGGCACGGCACCCGCCGTCGATGTGAGCCTGGCCGTGTTCTTGAAGCCCACGAGGCCGTGCAGGGCGGCCGGTATGCGAATCGATCCGCCCGTGTCCGACCCGAGCGCTGCCCAGGCGGCCCCCGTGGCTACGGAAACTGCACCGCCCGAGGTCGACCCTCCGGGAATCCGCGCCACTGGATCCAGCCGGGCGGTCGCCGCATTCGCGGGCGTGCCGTAGTGCGGATTGATGCCCACGCCCGAGAAGGCAAACTCGCTCATGTTGGTGTGCCCGATCAGCGCCGCGCCTGCGCGTCGAAGGCGCGCCACGGCGGCACTGTCTTCTGCGGCGGGTGCAGCGTCGACCAACAGCTTCGATCCGGCGGTCGTGACCTGTCCCCGGACATCGAACAGATCCTTGATGCTGACGGCCAATCCTGCAAGCGGCGGCAACGGCGCGCCGGCGGCGAATTCGGCGTCGATGCCGCGGGCCGCCGCGCCGGCCATGGCGTCGAAGCGGCGGATGAACGTGCACCGGTTGGCGTCGCCGGCGGCGGCTTCCAGCGCGGCTTCGAGGCGCTCTTTCGCGCTGGTGCGGCCGCAGGCGATGTCTTCACGGGTGGCCGTGAGGTCGGAGATCATGGCGTGCTACACTCGTCGGGTTTATCCGGATGGGCGCGCAAAGTGGTTACCGATCGGCTGCTCAATTGGCTATCGATCGATGCATGCCGAAGGGCCGCTACCAGGTCGATTGGCATCAAGTTTGCCCGGTCTTTGCCCGCAAGTCAGGACGAACAAATCGCGAACCCGGCTGATTGAAGGTGTCGCGGCCCTTTCGGGTCATTCCGTGAAGGTGCTGCGATTCGAGCCGGATTCTAGACACAACCTTTGGAGTTCCCCATGAATGTCAGCATGCGTGAGATGCTGGAAGCCGGCGTCCATTTCGGACACCAGACGCGCTTCTGGAATCCCAAGATGGCCCCGTACATCTACGGCCATCGCAACAAGATCCACATCATCAATCTCGAGAAGACGCAGCCGCTGTTTTCCGATGCGATGAAATTCGTGCGCCAGCTGGCCGCCCGCCGCGGCACGATCCTGATGGTGGGCACCAAGCGCCAGGCGCGCGACGTCATCTCCCAGGAAGCGCTTCGCTGCGGCATGCCGTTCGTGGACCAGCGCTGGCTCGGCGGCATGCTCACGAATTTCAAGACAGTCAAGGGCTCGATCAAGCGCCTGAAGGACATGAAGGCCCAGGTCGAATCCGGCGCCGAGCTGCGCATCAAGAAAGAAGCGCTGATGTTCCAGCGCGAGATCGACAAGCTCGAAAAGGACATCGGCGGCATCCAGGACATGAACGCGCTGCCTGATGCGCTGTTCGTCATCGACGTGGGCTACCACAAGATTGCCGTGGCCGAAGCCAAGAAGCTGGGCATTCCGGTGGTTGGCGTGGTCGACTCGAACCACTCGCCCGAAGGCATCGACTACGTCATCCCCGGCAACGACGACTCGGCGAAGGCCGTGGCGCTCTACGGCAGGGCCGTGGCCGACGCCGTCCTCGAAGGCAAAGCCAACGCGACGAGCGAAGTCGCGCAGGCAGCGGCCGGCGAGGGCGACGAATTCGTGGAAGTCAACGAGAACGCCTGAACTTGCACCCCCGCTCACTGCCTGAAGTGAGACGAGAAAGGGGCTGATTCAGCCCCTTTTTTTCCACACGAACATGATCCGCCTCTGTCTGGTCTCGAGGGCCAGGGCGGCAAGCAAGCGAAACGGAGAATCTGAGATGGCTGCAATCACCGCAAGCATGGTCGCCGAACTGCGCGCCAAGACCGACGCGCCGATGATGGAATGCAAGAAGGCCCTGACCGAGGCCGAAGGCAACATGGAGAAGGCCGAGGAAGTCCTGCGTGTCAAGCTCGGCAGCAAGGCCGGCAAGGCCGCATCGCGCATCACGGCCGAAGGCGTCGTGTCCGCTTTCGTCGAAGGCACCACGGGCTCGCTGGTCGAGATCAACTGCGAGACCGACTTCGTCTCCAAGAACGGTTCCTTCCTGACCTTCGCCAAGGCAGTTGCCGAACTGGTGGCCAAGCGCGATCCCTCGGATGTCACGGCGCTGTCCGCGCTCCCGTACGAACAGGACGGCTTCGGTCCCACGGTGGAGGATGTCCGCAAGGGGCTGGTGGGCAAGATCGGCGAGAACATGTCGATCCGGCGCTTCAGGCGCTATGCCGGGGGCGGCAAGCTGGCGAGCTATCTGCACGGCACTCGCATCGGGGTGATCGTCGAGTTCGACGGCAGCGATGTCGCGGCCAAGGACGTCGCGATGCACGTGGCCGCGATGAAGCCGGTGTCGCTCTCGTCGTCCGACGTGCCTGCCGCGTTGATCGACAAGGAGCGTTCGATCGCCACGCAGAAGGCGGCCGAATCGGGCAAGCCCGCGGACATCGTGGCCAAGATGGTCGAGGGTTCGGTGCAGAAGTACCTGAAGGAAGTCAGCCTGTTCAACCAGTCCTTCGTGAAGAACGACAAGCAGACCGTCGAGCAGATGCTCAAGGCCGCCAACACGAGCGTCAAGGGCTTCACGCTCTACGTCGTGGGCGAGGGCATCGAGAAGAAGACCGACGATTTCGCCGCGGAAGTCGCGGCGCAGGTCGCCGCGGCCAAGGGCGCGTAAGGACACTGCCTCCGGGGAGCGCTCGCCGCCCCCGGGGCGTTTAGACTTTCGCCCACGCGAGACCGACCCACGGAGCCTGCCGTACATGCCCGCCTACAAGCGCATCCTGCTCAAACTCTCCGGCGAAGCCCTCATGGGTGACGACGCCTACGGCATCAACCGTGGGACCATCGTGCGGATCGTGCGCGAGGTACAGGAGGTGACCCAGCTCGGCTGCGAGGTGGCCGTGGTCATCGGAGGCGGCAACATCTTTCGCGGCGTGGCGGGCGGCTCGGTCGGAATGGATCGAGCCACGGCCGACTACATGGGCATGCTGGCCACCGTCATGAATTCCCTGGCGCTGGCCGACACGATGCGCCAGGAAGGCATGACTGCACGGGTGATGTCGGCCATCAGCATCGAGCAGGTGGTCGAGCCCTATGTGCGACCCAAGGCGTTGCAGTATCTCGAGGAAGGCAAGGTCGTGATCTTCGCGGCGGGCACCGGCAATCCGTTCTTCACGACCGACACCGCGGCCGCATTGCGGGGTGCCGAGGTAGGCGCGCAGATCGTGCTGAAGGCCACCAAGGTCGATGGTGTCTACACCGCCGATCCCAAGAAGGACCCGAGCGCGACCCGCTACAGCCAGATCAGCTTCGACGAGGCGATCATCAAGAACCTCCAGGTGCTCGACGCCACCGCATTCGCCCTGTGCCGCGACCAGAAGCTGCCGATCAAGGTCTTCAGCATCTTCAAGCCCGGAGCGCTCAAGCGAGTCATCCTGGGCGAAGACGAAGGCACTCTCGTTCACGTCTGAAGAGAGGGGAGTTTCCATGAGCATTGCAGACATCAAGAAGACAGCCGAAACCAAGATGGCACGTTCGGTCGAGGCATTGAAGACCGAACTGCTCAAGGTGCGCACCGGGCGTGCCCATCCTGGCATTCTCGATCAGGTGCATGTCGAGTACTACGGCTCGATGGTGCCCATCAGCCAGGTGGCCAACGTCACGTTGCTCGACGCGCGCACGATCAGCGTGCAGCCCTGGGAAAAAGGCATGGGCGGCAAGATCGAGAAGGCCATCCGCGAAAGCGACCTCGGCCTGAATCCGGCGGCGCAGGGCGACCTGCTGCGCGTGCCGATGCCTCCGCTCACCGAGGAGCGCCGCAAGGAACTGACCAAGGTCGTGAAACACGAGGGCGAGGACGCCAAGGTGGCCGTTCGCAATATTCGGCGCGACGCCAACGAGCATGCCAAGAAGATGCTCAAGGACAAGGAGATCGGCGAGGACGAAGAGCGCCGTTCACTCGATGAGGTGCAAAAGCTGACCGACCGCACGATCGCCGAGATCGATCGCATCATCGCCTCCAAGGAAGCCGAGATCCTGGCCGTTTGAGGGCCAGTTCGACCGCACCGGATATCGCCTTGCCAGTGGATTCGCAACCCGACATTCCGCGCCACGTCGCCATCGTGATGGATGGCAACGGCCGCTGGGCCCGCAAGCGCTTCATGCCGCGCTTCTTCGGGCATAAGGCGGGCGTCGATTCACTCGTCAAGACGGTGCTGGCTTGTGCCGACCGCGGGATCGACTACCTGACCGTCTACGCGTTCTCCTCCGAGAACTGGAAGCGCCCGACGGAGGAAGTCACCGGCCTCATGGGTCTCGTGCTGGTGGCAGTCGCGAAGTACCTCACCAAGCTGGCAGATCGAGGCGTTCGCATCTGCATCGTGGGCGACCGGGAACAGGTGTCCGACAAGCTGCGCAGTGCATGGGAGCAAGCCGAAAGCCTCACGCGTGCCAATTCACGCATCACGCTGAACGTGTGCTTCAACTATGGTGGTCGATGGGACATCGTGCAGGCCTGCCGGCGCGCCATCCGTGACGGCGTGCCGGCCGACGAGCTCGACGAACGCCGCCTGTCGCGATACATGGCCTTGTCGCATGCACCGGATCCGGACCTGTTCATCCGCACGGGCGGAGAACTGCGCATCAGCAACTTCCTGTTGTGGCAGGCGGCCTATTCGGAATTCGTGTTCACCGACTGCCTCTGGCCGGAGTTCGGCGAGGCCGAGCTCGATGCCGCGCTGGCCGAATTCGCGCGCCGTGACCGCCGTTTCGGCGGCGTGAAAGACACGCCCGCCATGTCCGACACGCCCGCGGCATCCGATACGCGGAAAAGCGCCTGATCCGATGCTCAAGCAGCGTGTCATCACGGCCATCATCCTGCTGGCTGTTCTGTTGCCCGCCCTGTTTGCGCCGGTCGCCTGGCCGTTTGCCGTGGTCACGCTGATCATGATCGGCGCCGGCGGCTGGGAGTGGATGCGTCTCAACGGAGCAGGGCAGTTTGCCGCAGTGGCGCTCGGCCTCGTGCTTGCCGCTTGCTGTGCCGGCGCCTTGTGGCTCGGCTGGGTGGGACGAGCGCCTGCTGCGACCTGGTGGATTGCGACGCTTGTCTGGGTTCTGGGCGGCGCGTGGGCCATCAGGTCCGGCCCTGGCGGCTGGCCGGCACTGTCCCGGCCGCTGCGCTGCGGGCTCGGGCTCGTGGCACTGTGGGCCGCCTGGCTTGCCATGGCCAATGCGCGTGCGCGCGGCATCAATTTCATCCTCTCGATCTTCTGCCTCGTGTGGATCGCCGACATCGCCGCCTACTTCGGAGGCAAGACTTTCGGCCGGCGCAAGCTCGCGCCGGCCATCAGCCCCGGCAAGAGCTGGGAAGGCGTGTGGAGCGGGATGCTCGGCGTCTTGCTGCTGGCCGCTGCATGGCTGGCCATCGATCGCCACGTGGATGTCGATTCACAGAGCCTGTACTCGCGGCTGAGAGATCACCATGGCTCGATCGGTCTCGGCGTGGTGGCTGTCTTCCTCTCGGCCATGAGCGTCGTGGGCGATCTGGTCGAGTCCCTGGTCAAGCGCAGTGCCGGCGCGAAGGACAGCAGCCGACTGCTGCCGGGCCACGGCGGTGTGCTCGACCGCGTGGATGCCCTGCTGCCGGTGTTCCCGCTGGCTCTCGCCTTGAGTTCGCTCTGACATGAACGCGGCCCGCCATCAACGCGTGTGCATCCTCGGCTCGACCGGGTCGGTCGGCGTGAGCACGCTGGATGTCATCGCGAGACACCCGGACCGCTTCACGGTCGTCGCGCTCACGGCGCACAGCCGAATCGACGACCTCCACGCCCAATGCCTTCGCTGGCGTCCCCGATTCGCAGCCGTGTCCTCGCCCGAGCAGGGCAGGCTCCTGCGCGAGCGCCTGCGCGAGGATTCGTGCCGGACCGAGGTCCTGGTCGGTGCAGGCGCTCTGTGCGATCTGGCCGGTCATCCTGAAGTCGACACCGTCATGGGATCGATCGTCGGGGCTGCCGGGCTGGCGCCGTGTCTCGCCGCCGCACGCGCGGGCAAGCGCCTGTTGCTGGCCAACAAGGAGGCGCTGGTCGTGGGCGGCCGGTTGTTCATGCAGGCCGTGCGCGAAGGCGGCGGCACGTTCGTGCCGATCGACAGCGAACACTCGGCGATCTTCCAGTGCCTGCCCGAGGACCGGTCCGTCTGGGCGCAGCGCATCGACCACATCGTGCTCACCGCCTCCGGCGGCCCGTTTCGCACTCGCGATCCCGCCACGCTGTCCACCGTCACGCCCGACGAGGCGTGCGCGCATCCGAACTGGGTGATGGGACGCAAGATCTCCGTGGATTCGGCGACCATGATGAACAAGGCCCTCGAGGTCATCGAGGCGCATTGGCTGTTCGACCTGGAGCCCGCGCAGATTCGCGTCGTGATCCATCCCCAGAGCATCGTGCACTCCATGGTCGTGTGCCGCGACAATTCCGTGCTTGCCCAGCTGGGCACGCCCGACATGCGCGTGCCGATCGCCTACGGTCTGGCGTTCCCCGAGCGCATCGAGTCCGGCGCCAGTCAGCTCGACTTCACCGCCATGTCGCAGCTTTCGTTCGAGGCCCCCGATTTCTCGCGCTATCCAGGGCTGCAGCTGGCGTGGGACACGCTGCGCGCCACGCCGGGCAGCACGGCGGTCCTCAATGCAGCCAACGAGGAGGCCGTCGCGGCATTCCTTGCAGGAACCATTCGCTTCGACCGAATTCACAGCGTGAACGCCTGCACCCTGGAGTCGGTGCAGATTGCGGCAGACGAAACCCGCTGTGTCGAAGAGCCTCATCGCACTGGACGCACGCGCGCGCCGGCAAGCCGCGCACCACGTGAAGCGGATGTCGACATGATCACCTTGCTTGCATTCGTCCTGACGCTCGGGGTCCTCATTCTGGTCCATGAGTACGGGCACTATCGTGTGGCCGTCGCATGCGGGGTCAAGGTCGATCGCTTTTCGCTCGGATTCGGTCGAGTGCTCTGGCGGCGCCAGCCGACGCCCGGCGGCACGGAATTCGTCATCTCCGCACTGCCTCTTGGAGGCTATGTGCGCTGGATCGACGACCGCGAAGAAGGCGTCCTTCCGTCGGAGCAGCATCAGACGTTCAAGAGCAAGTCGCTCGCGCGACGGGCCGCGATCGTGGTGGCCGGGCCGTTGGCCAATCTCCTGCTTGCAGTGCTTCTATACGCCGGGGCGAACTGGATCGGCGTCGATGAACCGCGCGCGATCTTCGGGTCGCCGCCGGCTGGCAGCCTGGCCGAGCAGGCTGGTGTGCGTGCCGGTGACCTCGTACGCGCCGCTTCCGTGGACGGCGAGGACTGGCGCGAAGTGCGCTCACTCTCGGACCTGAACTGGGCATTGGCCCAGGCCGTGTCGCGCGGGGAGTCGTTGCAACTTCAGGTGAGCGATGCGGCGGGAAGGGCGACACGCAACGTCGCGCTGCCGCTGGACACTCTCGAGTCGCACGAGATCGATGCGGCCACGATGCGTCGCATCGGTCTGAACCGCTCGTACAGCGAGCCGGTGATCGATCGTGTCGCCCCGTCGGGCCCGGCCGATCGTGCCGGCCTGCAGGCGCACGACCGGGTGCTCAGCGTGAACGGCAGCACCGTCGCGGACCGCGCCCAGTTGCTCGACGCCATTCGCGGCAGCGTGCAAGGCACCGAGGCGAAGCCCATGGACTGGCGCGTCGATCGCAGCGGGCGCGTGATGGATCTCGTCGTGCATCCGTCCGTCGTGAAGGAAGGCGATCACCGCATCGGGCGCATCGAGGCGTACATCGGCCGGCCCATGCCGACCGTCCTCGTGCGCTATGGCTTCGTCGACGGGCTGACCCAGGCGGCTACCCGCACTTGGGAGATGTCGGCCCTGACGATGAAGATGCTCGGCAAGATGCTGATCGGCCAGGCTTCGCTGAAGAACCTGAGCGGTCCGCTGACGATCGCCGACTACGCAGGCCAGTCAGTCAAGCTCGGTCTGGCGTACTACCTCGGCTTCCTTGCCGTGGTCAGCGTGAGCCTGGGCGTGTTGAACCTGCTGCCTCTGCCCGTCCTCGATGGCGGGCACCTGATGTATTATCTTTTCGAAGCGGTGACAGGGCGGCCGGTTTCCGAGCAGTGGCTCGCGCGGCTGCAGCGAGGTGGCTTGGCCTTCGTGCTGTTGATGATGTCGCTCGCGCTCTACAACGACCTGGCCCGCCTGCTGGGCCTGCACTGACAGTCCCACCGCATGCGTCTTAGACACCGCCTGAGTTCGTTTCGCCCCAACGTTTTGTCCCTCGCATTGGCCGCCGCATTGCATGCGGGCCCGGTCCATGCCGTCGAGCCGTTCCAGCTCAAGGACATCCGTGTCGAAGGGTTGCAGCGCACGGATGCCGGCACCGTGTTTGCCGCATTGCCGTTTCGCATCGGCGACACCTACAACGACGAAAAAGGCAGCGCCGCATTGCGTGCGCTGTTCGCCACCGGCCTGTTCAAGGACGTTCGCATCGAGGTGCAGGACGGGGTGGTGATCGTCGTCGTCGAAGAGCGCCCGATCATTTCCAACATCGACTTCCGCGGCCTGAAGGAGTTCGACAAGGACACGCTGGTCAAGTCGCTGAAGGACTTCGGCATCGGCGAAGGCCTGCCCTTCGATAAGGCGCTGGCCGACCGCGCCGAACAGGAACTCAAGCGCCAGTACCTCACGCGCAGCCTCTATGGCGCGGAGGTCGTCACCACCGTGACGCCGCTCGAGCGCAATCGCGTCAACGTCACCTTCACCATCACTGAAGGCGCGCCCGCTCGCATCAGCGAGATCCGGATCGTCGGAAACAAGGCCTTCTCCGAAAGCACGCTCAAGGGCCTGTTCGACCTGAACGACGGCGGCTGGCTCGACTGGTACACCAAGGCCGACCGCTATTCGCGCACGAAGCTCAACGCAGACCTCGAAACGCTGCGTTCGTACTATCTGAACCGGGGCTACCTCGAATTCAACGTGGAGTCCACGCAGGTCGCGATCTCGCCTGACAAGCAGGACATCACGATCACCATCAACGTCAAGGAAGGCCAGCCCTACATCGTCACAGGCGTGAAGCTCGAAGGCGACTTCCTCGGCAAGGAAGAAGACTTCAAGACCCTCGTGACGATCAAGCCCGGCGAGCCGTATCGCGCCGAGGCCGTGGCCGACACGACCAAGGCCTTCGTCGATCGGTTCGGAAACTTCGGCTATGCCTTCGCGCGCGTCGAATCCCGCCCGGAGATCGACCGTGCCACCGGCCGCGTGCAACTCACGCTCTATGCCGAACCCCAGCGCCGGGTGTATGTCCGGCGCATCAACATCGCGGGCAACACCCGCACGCGCGACGAAGTGATCCGGCGCGAATTGCGCCAGTTCGAATCATCCTGGTACGACTCGCGCAAGATCAAGCTGTCGCGCGACCGCGTCGACCGGCTCGGGTATTTCTCCGACGTCAACGTCGACACGGCCGAAGTGCCCGGCTCGCAGGACCAGGTTGACCTGACCTTCACAATCAAGGAAAAGCCCACGGGCAATCTGCTCGTTGGCGCGGGCTTCTCAAGTGCGGACAAGCTCTCGCTGACCGCCTCGATCAAGCAGGACAACGTCTTCGGCTCCGGCAACTACCTCGGGCTCGAACTCAACACCAGCAAGTCGCAGCGCACGATCGTGCTGAGCACGGTGAACCCGTACTTCACCATCGACGGCATCTCGCGCGCCGTCGACCTGTTCTACCGTACCGTCAAGCCGCTGAACAGCCAGGGCGAGGAATACGAACTCGTCACGCCGGGCGCCACGATCCGATTCGGCGTGCCGTTCAGCGAACTCGACACGGTGTTCTTCGGCGTGGGGTACGAGCGCACGGAGATCCGGGGCAACGTCGCGCTGCCGCAGAACTACTTCAACTACCGCGAGACCTTCGGCAGCGTGAGCAGCACCGTGCCGTTCACGATCGGCTGGACCCGCGACGGGCGAGACAGCGCGCTGGTTCCGACCGAAGGCCGCTACATGCGGGTCAACCTCGAGGCGGGCCTGCTCGGAGATGCACGCTACTGGCGGGCCAACACGCAGGTGCAGCAGTACCTGCCCCTGACGCGCCGCTTCACGCTGGGCCTCAATGCCGAGCTCGGCTGGGGCAAGGGCATGGGCGGCAAGCCCTATCCCATCTTCAAGAACTTCTATGGCGGCGGCCTGGGAACGGTGCGCGCCTTCGACCAGGGTTCGCTCGGGCCGGTCGACGTGATCGGCGCCTACATCGGCGGCAACCGTCGCTTCAATGCGAATGCGGAGTTGTACCTGCCAGTGCCCGGCACCGGCAACGACCGCACCTTGCGCTGGTTCGGCTACCTCGACGCGGGCAATGTGTGGGGCGAAGGCGAACGCATGACAGTGCAGAGCCTTCGTGCCTCGGCGGGCCTGGGGCTGAGCTGGATCTCTCCGGTGGGGCCGCTCAAGCTGAGCTACGGCACCCCGATCCGCAAGCAGCCCGGCGATAGAATCCAGCGACTTCAATTCCAGATCGGGACTGCGTTCTGATGAAACTCGTTGCCGCAACCCTGGCTGCCGTGCTGGCACTGTGCTGCACCGCCGTGGGCGCCCAGGAGCTGAAGATCGGCTATGTCAACAGTGACCGGGTGTTGCGTGAAGCCACACCCGCCAAGGCGGCCCAGACCAAGCTCGAGGCCGAGTTCGGCAAGCGTGATCGCGAACTCAACGACATGGCCGCGCGCCTGAAGGCGGCAGCCGACAAGCTCGACAAGGAAGCGCCCACGCTGCCCGAGTCCGAACGCAATCGCCGCCAGCGCGAACTCGTCGACCAGGATCGCGAGATCCAGCGTCGCCGACGCGAATTCCAGGAAGACCTGAACCAGCGCAAGAACGAGGAACTCGCTCAGGTGGTCGAACGCGCCAACCGCGTGATCAAGCAGATCTTCGACAGCGAGAAGTACGACCTGATTGTCCAGGAGGCAGTGTTCGCCGGTCCGCGCGTAGACATCACCGACAAGGTCATCAAGGCCCTCAACAATTCCCAAGGCGGCAAGTGAGTTGTTCTCTCTGGGTGAACTCGCCAGGCACCTCGGCGGCGAGCTGATCGGCGACCCGTCGCTGCAGATCAGCCGAATCGGGCCGCTCGAGGGCGCCACGCCGTCGACGATCTCGTTCCTCTCCAACCCCCGCTACCAGTCGCAGCTCGCCGATTCGCGCGCGGGCTGCGTGATCGTCGCGCCGGCCATGCGCGACATCGCGGCGGCGCGCGGTGCGGCCATCGTGGCCGACGATCCCTACCTCGCCTTCGCGCGGCTCACGCAATGGTGGGCCGCGCACACACGGCGTGCGCACTTGCCGGGCGTGCACCCGAGTGCGCTGGTAGATGTCTCGGCAAAGCTCGCCGATGACGTCTCCATCGGCCCGCTCGCGATCGTCGAGGCGGGCGCGCGGATCGGGGCGGGTGCCGTGGTCGGCGCCCATGGGATCATCGAGCAAGGTGCCGAAGTGGGCGAGGCGACGCGACTGGGCCCGCGGGTCGTGCTCGGCCATGGTTGCCGCATCGGAGCCCGCGGCATCGTGCATGCCGGTGTCGTGATCGGCGCGGACGGTTTCGGCTTCGCGCCGGCAGGCGGCCACTGGGAAAAGATCGAACAGCTCGGGGCCGTGATCATCGGCGACGACGTCGAGATCGGAGCCAACACCTGCATCGACCGCGGCGCACTCGACGACACGGTCATCGAAGACGGCGTCAAGCTCGACAACCTCATACAGATCGGGCACAACGTGCGCGTCGGCGCGCACACCGCGATGGCGGGCTGCGTCGGCGTCGCCGGCAGCGCCACCATCGGGGCCCACTGCACGATCGGAGGCGGTGCGGTTGTGCTCGGCCACCTCACGCTGGCCGACCACGTGCACATTTCGGCCGCGACGGTGGTCACCCGTTCCATCCTCAAGGCGGGCCAATACAGCGGCGTCTTCCCCATCGACGACAATGCGTCCTGGGAAAAGAACGCGGCCACGCTGCGCCAATTGCACGCCTTGCGCGAGCGTCTTCGCGCGCTCGAGAAGAAGACACCATGATGGACATCCACGAGATTCTCAAGAAGATGCCGCACCGGTATCCGTTCCTGCTGCTCGATCGGGTGCTGGAACTCGAGGAAGGCAAGCGCATCAAGGCGTTCAAGAACGTGACCATCAACGAGCCGTTCTTCGAGGGACACTTTCCGCACCGCCCGGTGATGCCCGGCGTGCTGATGCTCGAGGCGCTGGCGCAGGCGGCTGCACTGCTGTCGTTCGTGTCGCTGGGCAAGACACCCGACGACAAGACGGTCTATTACTTCGCCGGGATCGACGGCGCGCGCTTCAAGCGTCCCGTGGAGCCGGGCGATCAGCTCATGCTCGACGTGACCCTCGACCGCGCGAAGGCAGGCATCTTCAAGTACACCGCACGCGCCTCCGTCGACGGCGAACTCGCCGTCGAGGCCCAACTCATGTGCACGATGCGCTCGATCGGTTGATCGGTCCATCCGCATGGCGACGATTCATCCCACCGCCATCGTGGAACCCGGCGCGCAGCTTGGGCAGACGGTGAGCGTGGGCGCCTACAGCCTCATCGGAGCGAATGTGCGCATCGACGAAGGCACCAGCGTCGGCCCGCATTGCGTCATCGAAGGGCGCACGACCATCGGGCGCGACAACCGCATCTTCCAGTTCTGCTCGCTCGGTGCCGTGCCGCAGGACAAGAAGTACGCGGGCGAGCCGACCTGCCTCGAGATCGGCGCGCGCAACACCATTCGGGAGTTCTGCACCTTCAACCTCGGCACCGCGCAGGACGTCGGCACCACGCGCCTGGGCGACGACAACTGGATGATGGCCTACGTGCATCTCGCCCACGACTGCCAGGTGGGCAGTCACACGATCTTCGCCAACAACGCGCAGATCGCCGGTCACGTCGATGTGGGCGACTGGGCGATCATGGGCGCCTACACGAACGTGCACCAGTTCGTGAAGGTCGGGCCCCACGCCATGACCGGCATGGGCACCACGTTGCTGCAAGACGTGCCGCCTTTCGCGATGGTCTCGGGCAATCCCGCAGAAGCCCGGGGCTTCAATCTGGAAGGACTGCGCCGCCGCGGGTTCTCCGCCGAGCGGGTGTCTGCGGTCAAGCAGATGCACCGCCTGCTGTATCGGCAGGGGCTGACGCTCGAGGATGCTCGTGTTGCCATCGAGGCCCTCGCGCAATCCGTGCCCGAAGCTGCACCCGACGTGCAGGCCATGTCGGCTTTTCTTGCCGCCTCGACGCGCGGCATCGTCCGCTAGCACCGTGTCCGTCGACGCGCAGCCATCGCCCCGCATCGCGATGGTGGCCGGTGAAGCATCCGGCGATCTGCTGGCCGGCCTGTTGCTGCGCGGCATGCGCGAGAAATGGCCAGGCTTGCAGACGATGGGCATCGGTGGGCCGAAGATGGTGGCGCAAGGGTTCGAGGCCTGGTGGCCTCACGACAAGCTCGCCGTGCGCGGCTACGTGGAAGTGCTCAGGCACTACCGCGAGATCGTCGGCATTCGTCGCGCGCTCGCCGAGCGCCTGCTGCGCGAGCGTCCGCAGGCCTTCGTCGGCGTCGACGCGCCCGATTTCAACCTCGACCTCGAGGCGCGCCTGAAGGCCCACGGTATCAAGACGGTGCACTTCGTCAGTCCTTCGATCTGGGCCTGGCGCGGAAAGCGCGTCGAGCGCATGCGGGCGGCCGTCGACCACGTGCTGTGCGTGTTTCCGTTCGAGCCTGCCATCTACGCGAAGCATGGCATCGCCGCCACGTATGTGGGCCATCCGCTTGCCGACGCGATTGCGCTGGAGGTGCCGCGTGAGGCCAGCCGGCGTGCCCTCGGACTCGCCGCGCCCGACGCGCCCGTGGTCGCCCTGTTGCCCGGAAGCCGGCGCTCGGAGATCCACTACATCGCCCCCGTTCTGCTCGGCGCCGCCGCGCAGTTGCATCTGCGCCGGCCGGGGCTGCGCTTCGTGCTGCCGATCGCCCCTGGGTTGCGCCCGCTGTTCGATCCGTTGGTGGCCGAGCACGCCGGATCCGCGCCGGTTCAGCTTCTCGATGGACATTCGCAGGAGGCGCTCGCGGCGTGCGATGTGGCCCTGGTCGCGAGCGGCACGGCCACGCTCGAGGCGGCCCTCTTCAAGCGGCCGATGGTGATCGTCTACCGCATGCACTGGCTGAGCTGGCAGATGATGAAGCGCATGAAGTACCAGCCCTGGGTGGGCTTGCCCAACATCCTCCTGCGCGATTTCGTCGTGCCGGAACTGTTGCAAGACGAGGCGACTCCCGCGAAACTCGCGGACGCCGCGATCGCCTGGCTAGACGATCCGACCCGCTGTGAGCAGCTGGCGCGGCGCTTCGAAACCCTGCACCGCGAATTGCGGCGCGACACTGCCCATGCCGCCACCGATGCGATCCAGAAAGTCCTCGCTGCCTGAACAACTCGGCCTTCGCTTCGAAGTCCAGGGGCTCGTCGCCGGGGTGGACGAGGCCGGTCGCGGGCCGCTGGCCGGCCCGGTCGTGGCCGCAGCGGTCATCCTCGACGATTCCAGGCGCATCAGGGGCCTGGACGATTCCAAGGTGCTGGCCCCGGCGGTGCGCGAGCGGCTGTACGACCAGATCCGCGAAAAGGCACTGTGCTGTTGCGTGGCGGAGGCGAGCGTCGAGGAGATCGACACGCTGAACATCCTTCAGGCGACCTTGCTCGCGATGCGGCGTGCGGTCGAGGGCCTGAGGCTCAGGCCGGCGAAGGTGCTGGTCGACGGCAATCAGCTTCCGCTGCTCAAGGTGCATGCCGAGGCGATCATCGGCGGCGACGCCAAGGTCAAGGCCATCTCCGCCGCATCGATCCTCGCCAAGGTGCACCGCGACCGCCTGTGCCTGCAATTGCACGAGCTGCATCCCCAGTACGGCTTTCACGAACACAAGGGCTACTCGACGCCCGCACATCTCGCGGCCCTCAAGACGCACGGCGCCTGCGCCATCCACCGGCGCACCTTTGCGCCTGTGCGCGAAGCGCTCGGCCTGCGCGTCGACTGATGGCCGAGCCCCGGGAAGTCCGCTCGCGCGACAACCCGCTGATGCTGCGAATTCGCAAGCTTGCGGGCGATGCGGCGGCCTACCGCAAGCTTGGACAAGTCTGGATCGAAGGCGACCATCTTTGCCGTGCGCTGCTCTCGCACGGCGCACGCCCGTCGCAGGCGGTGATCACCCAGGCAGCCTGGGACGATGACGCGCTGCACGACCTGGCCGTGTCTGCCGACCAGGTCGCCATCGTGCCGCAAGCGCTCATGGCGGGTCTGAGCGCGCTGGGCTCGCCGACGCCCATCGGCTTCATCGCACCCTGGCAAGGGGCCGGCGAGATCGCGCCCGGACTGCCAAGCGTCGTGCTCGACCGGCTGCAGGATGCCGGCAATGTCGGAACGATCTTGCGCACGGCATCGGCGTTCGGATTCGCGCAGGTCATCGCCATGAAGGGCACGGCCGCGCTGTGGTCTCCCAAGGTACTTCGGGCCGGCATGGGAGCTCATTTCGGGCTGAGGCTGGTCGAAGGTGCGGAATCGATTTCGAGTCTTGCGCTCCCGTCGCTGGCGGCCAGCTCGCACGCCTCGCAATTGCTCCATTCGGCAGCCTTGCCGTGGCCCTGCGCCTGGGTGCTCGGGCACGAAGGGCACGGCGTGTCTCAGGAGTTGCTTCGCCAGTGCGCATTGACGCTGCGCATCCCGCAACCGGGCGGAGAGGAATCGCTGAACGTCGCCGTGGCCGCGGCGATCTGCATGTACGAATCGGTTCGCCAGCGGGGGTAGGCCTGCGGCGGTACGTTCCGGAAGACAGGGAGGGGGAACGCCGCTTGCCGCGGGGAAAGGGTTGAACTCCACGAGCCCGACGACCCACGCCGCCATGGCCGATCCCGACCGCCACACCAGCATTGCCCAGCTCGACGGCACGCCGCGCCGCCGCTACTACGCCGGCCAACGCCTCAAGCGTGCCCTGGCGGTGGACGATCTGCGCGCCATGACCCACCGGCGCATGCCGCGCTTCGTGCTCGAGTACCTCGAAGGTGGCGCGGAGGACGAAGCAACGCTTCAGCGCGAACGGACGGCCTATGCCGAGTGGCGGTTCACGCCCCGACAGCTCGTCGACGTCTCGCAGCGAAGCGTACGGGCGCAGATTCTGGGCCGCGACGCCCGGCTGCCCCTGATCGTGGCGCCCACGGGCCTGAACGGCCTGTTTCGCCACCACGCCGACACGGCGCTGGCACAGGCGGCGGCACAGTTCGGCGTGCCGTTCGTGCAGAGCACCATGTCCAATGACCCGATGGAGGACGTGGCGAAAGTGAAGAACCTTCGGCACTGGTGGCAGCTCTACGTGTTCGGCGGCGACGAGGTCTGGCAGGAGCTCTTGCGTCGCGCCGATGCGGCAGGCTGCGAGGCGCTGGTGCTCACCACCAATGCACAGATCTTCGGCAATCGCGAGTGGTCGCGCCGCACTCGCTCGACCCGGACGACCCCGTCGCCCGGCACCGTTGTCGATGCCGCCCTGCACGCGAGATGGCTCGCCACGACGCTGCTGCCCCACGGCCTGCCGGCGTTCCGAAATGTCCTGGACTTCATTCCGCGCGACCATCACGGCTTCTTCGAGAGCGCGATGTGGATTCGCGAGCACCAGCCGACATCGCTGTCGTGGCACACCGTCGAACAGATCCGTCAGCGCTGGAAGAAGCCGTTCATTCTCAAGGGCATCCTGCATCCGGACGACGTGCGGCGTTCACTGGACTGCGGCATCGACGGCATCGTGTTGAGCAGCCACGGCGGCCGCCAGCTCGACTGGACCATCGCCCCGCTGGACCTGCTGGATACCGCCCGCGGCATCGTCGGCGAGCGCATCGCGCTGTTCGCGGCAGGCGGCGTTCGACGCGGAACCGACCTCCTCAAGGCGCTGGCGCTGGGAGCCGACGCGATGTTCGCGGGCCGTGCCCCCTTGTACGGCCTGTGCGCGGGCGGAGCGGCGGGGGTCGAGCGGGCGCTCGAGATCCTGGAGAAGGAAACCAGCGATTCGCTGGGGCTTCTTGGCGCCCGCTCCCTGGACGAGCTCGGGCCGGGCCTGCTCAGGCGTGTCGGGTGATCGAGCCGGGCGCCGGGCAGGCGCGCGACGAGTCCATTGCGATGCGGTCAGTATGTCAGCCGGTCGGGGCGGATGTCGCGCAGGATGGTGGTGGCGATCTCCTCGATCGACTTGTGCGTCGACGACAGCCATTCGATGCCTTCGCGCCGCATCATCGACTCGGCTTCGCGTACCTCGTAGCGGCAGTTCTCGATCGACGCGTACTTGCTGTTCGGACGTCGCTCGTGGCGGATCTGGTTGAGCCGCTCGGGGTCGATGGTCAGTCCGAAGCACTTCTTCTTGTACGGGGCCAGCGCGCCGGGAAGGCGGCCGCGTTCGAAGTCCTCGGGTATCAACGGGTAGTTGGCGGCCTTCACGCCGTGCTGCATTGCCAGGTACAGCGAGGTGGGCGTCTTGCCGCTGCGGCTCACGCCGATCAGGATCACATCGGCCGACATCAGGTTCTTCGCGGATTGGCCGTCATCGTGGGCCAGCGAGTAGTTGATTGCCTCGATGCGGTCGGTGTATTCCTGGCTCTTGGCGACATCGGAGAAGCGGCCGACGCGGTGGTTCGAGGTCATGCCGAACTCGGCTTCGAGCGGCTCGATGAAGGTGTTGAACATGTCCAGCACCATGCCCTTGGAAAGGTCCTTCACGATGGCCAGCACCTCCCGGTCGACCAGCGTGATGAACACGATCGGGCGGCGTCCCTCGATCTCGGCCGTGTGGTTGATCTCGCGAACCACCTGGTGCGCCTTGTCCGCGGTGTCGACGAACGGCCTTCGCACGTGCCGCGGGCGCATGGCGAACTGGTTCAGGATGGAGTTCCCGAAAGTCTCGGCCGTGATCCCCGTGCCGTCGGACACGAAGAACACGGTTCGGCTGGGCATGAGTGCAGTGGCGGGCGTGTTCACGCCGGGCATCATAGGGCAGGCCGCGGCCTCGTCTTGCGCTGCCGTTCGCCTGACGTGGATCAAGCCAATGCCGGCAGCGCGGCTGGCGCACCTGGAATCGACGAAGCCATAGAATTCGCCCAACGCCTCGCGAATCTCGAAAGCCCCAGTGCGCTATCCGCCCCGCCCAGAAGAACAACGAACATGGCCGCCGGTCCGCGCACGCACCTGTCTGCGCGCCCCGTCGGCGGCAACGGGCAGAACGGGCCGGACCGACGCGGGAGCCCCGGTTTTTCAACGTTACGGAGCTTTCCCATGTCTACATCCAGCATTGCGGCGACCGCCCTGGTCGTACCATTCGAGCAGCTGAGGATGACCGACGTCGAGTCGGTCGGAGGCAAGAACGCCTCGCTCGGCGAGATGATCAGCCAGTTGGCTGCCTCCGGCGTGCGGGTGCCCGGCGGCTTCGCGACCACGGCGTACGCCTTCCGCCAGTTTCTCAAGCACAACGGCCTGGCCGATCGCATCAAGGCTCGCCTCGATGCGCTCAATACCGACGACGTGCGCGCGCTGGCCGAGGCGGGCGCCGAAATCCGCCGCTGGGTCGAGGAGACGCCGTTCCCCGCTGAACTGCAGCGGGCCATCGAAACCGAATTCGAGACGCTCACCAAGGGGCAGCCCGATGCCTCGTTCGCGGTGCGCTCATCGGCCACGGCCGAAGACCTGCCCGATGCAAGCTTCGCGGGGCAGCAGGAGACCTTTCTCAACGTCGTGGGCATCGACGACGTGCTGCACCGGATGAAGGAGGTGTTCGCGAGCCTCTACAACGACCGCGCGATCAGCTATCGCGTCCACAAGGGCTTCGCCCATGCCGACGTCGCGCTGTCGGCGGGGGTGCAGCGCATGGTGCGCTCCGACCGGGGCTCGGCCGGCGTGATGTTCACCATCGACACCGAGAGCGGCTTCAAGGACGTGGTGTTCATCACCTCGAGCTACGGCCTGGGCGAGACCGTCGTGCAAGGCGCGGTCAATCCCGACGAGTTCTACGTGCACAAGCCGGCGCTGAAGAACGGGAAGCTGCCGATCATCCGGCGCAATCTCGGCTCCAAGCTGATCAGGATGGAGTTCGCGTCGCCCGAGGAAAAACGCGAAAGCGGCAAGCTCGTGCGCACGGTCGAGACGCCCCCGGAGCTTCGCAACCGCTATTCGTTGAGCGATGCGGAAGTCGCCGAACTCGCCCAGTACGCGCTCGTCATCGAGCAGCACTACGGCCGGGCAATGGACATCGAATGGGGCAAGGACGGCATCGACGGCAAGCTGTACATCCTGCAAGCGCGTCCCGAGACCGTGAAGAGCCAGAGCGAGGGCAAGGTCGAGCAGCGCTACAAGCTCAAGGGCAGCGGCACCGTGCTGGCAGAGGGCCGTGCCATCGGGCAGAAGATCGGCACCGGCCGGGTGCGCATCGTTCACAGCATCTCGGACATGGACGCCGTGCAGCCCGGCGACGTGCTCGTCACCGACATGACGGACCCGAACTGGGAGCCGGTGATGAAGCGGGCGGCGGCGATCGTCACCAACCGCGGCGGTCGCACCTGCCATGCCGCCATCATCGCGCGCGAACTGGGCATCCCGGCAGTGGTCGGCTGTGGCAATGCGACCGAGACCCTCAAGGACGGGGCGCTCGTGACCGTCGCCTGCTCCGAAGGCGATACCGGCTACATCTACGACGGCTTGCTCGAGACCGAAGTCACCGACGTGGTGCGCGGCGAACTGCCGTACTGCCCGATCAAGATCATGATGAACGTGGGCAATCCGCAGCTGGCCTTCGACTTTGCCCAGATGCCCAACTCGGGCGTCGGCCTGGCCCGGCTCGAGTTCATCATCAACAACAACATCGGCGTCCACCCGAAGGCCATCCTCGACTATCCCAATGTGGACGCGGACCTGAAGAAGGCAGTCGAGTCGGTTGCCCGCGGACACGCCTCGCCCAGGGCGTTCTATGTCGACAAGCTCGCCGAGGGCATTGCCACCATCGGCGCGGCCTTCTGGCCCAAGCCGGTGATCGTGCGTCTGTCGGACTTCAAGAGCAACGAGTACCGCAAGCTGATCGGCGGCTCGCGCTATGAGCCCGAAGAAGAGAACCCGATGCTCGGCTTCCGTGGCGCGTCTCGCTACATCAGCGAAGAATTCGGCGAGGCCTTCGCGATGGAATGCGAGGCGCTCAAGCGCGTGCGAAACGAGATGGGATTGACCAATGTCGAGATCATGGTGCCCTTCGTGCGCACGCTGGGCCAGGCGCAGCGCGTGATCGAGATGCTGGCCGAACAGGGGCTTCAAAGAGCGTCGGCGGGCGGCAAGGACGACCTTCGCATCATCATGATGTGCGAGGTGCCGAGCAATGCGATCCTTGCCGAGCAGTTCCTCGAGTACTTCGACGGCATGTCCATCGGCTCCAACGACCTGACCCAGCTCACGCTGGGCCTCGACCGCGATTCGGGCCTCGAACTGCTCGCCCGCGACTTCGACGAGCGCGATCCGGCCGTGAAGGCGATGATCTCGCGGGCCATTGCGGCATGCCGGGCCACGGGCAAGTACATCGGCATCTGCGGCCAGGGCCCGAGCGACCACCCCGACTTCGCCGACTGGCTGGCGCAGGAGGGCATCGTGTCGATCTCGCTGAACCCGGATACCGTGATCGACACCTGGCAGCGCCTGGCCAAGCGCTGAGAGTCGGGCGCAGCAGTCGGCGTGCGGCGCCCGCGCCGACCGCGCCGCACGCCGGCGCGCTGATCCGCTGCGCTTCGGCGCGCTGCCGCCGGGGCAGCACGAGTGTCAGATCAGGCCATCGAAGGGCATCACGTCGACCAGCTCGCCGGCTTCGACATTGCCCTGACCGTGGTGCAGCACCACCAGCCCGTTGGCTTCGCTCATGCTGCGCAGAATGCCCGACCCTTGCGAGCCGGTGATCTCCACGCACCAGTCTCCTGACGCGCCGCGGCGAACGATGCCGCGCTGGTACTCCGTGCGACCGGGCTTCTTGCGCAGCGGCGCCATGCTGGCGGCACGAAGCATCGGCAAGGGCTCGCGCAGCGCGCCCGCCATCTGCAGCAGGGCCTCGCGCACGAACGCATAGAAAGTGACCATCACGGCCACCGGGTTGCCGGGCAGGCCGAACAGGATCGCGCTTCGGCCCCCGTGCTCGATGCGGCCGATGGCCATCGGCCGCCCTGGCCGCATCGCGATGCGCCAGAACAGCACGTCGCCCACGCGCGCCATCACGTGCCGCGTGTGGTCGGCCTCGCCCACGCTCACGCCGCCCGAGGTGATGACAGCGTCTGCGCTGTCGGCTGCAGCCAGGAAGGCCGTCTCGAGGGCGACCGGGTCGTCGCGCACCACGCCCATGTCGAGCACCTCGACGCCCAGGCGCTGAAGCATGGCCCACAAGGTGTATCGGTTGCTGTCGTACACGCAGCCCTCGTCGAGCGGCTCACCGATCGAGCGCAGTTCATTGCCCGTCGAGAAGAAGGCCACGCGCAGCCGTCTGCGCACCGGCACCTCGGCCTTGCCGAGCGATGCCAGCATGCCGATGTCGGCAGGGCGCAGGATCCGGCCGGCCTGCAAGGCGGCTTCTCCGACGGCGAGATCCTCACCGGCGAGGCGGCGATTGTCCCCGGGCCGCACGATGCCCGGAGGGATGGTCACCCGGCCGTTGGCCGCCTGCACGAATTCCTGGGGCACGACGGTGTCGAGCCCGGACGGCATGACGGCGCCGGTCATGATGCGCACGCACTGGCCGGCCAGCACCTCGGGCCCGGCGGCCGCGCCGGCGAATCCGGTGCCCACCACGTCCAGCGCGGTCGGAGCGTCCACGAGCAGGTCGCGCCCGCGCAGCGCATAACCGTCCATGGCCGAGTTGTCGTGCGCGGGCACATTGATCGCCGAGACCACGTCGGTCCCGAGGATGCGGCCGAGGGCGCTGCGCACCGGCACGCTTTCGATGCCGTGCACGCCGGGCACGAGTTGAGTGATGAACTCCTGCGCCTTCTCGACCGGCAACGCATTGGGATCGTAGCCGGCGATGCAGGAGGCGATGTCTTCGAGGCGTTGCGACATGTCGGGAGCAGCGGGAAACGGGACCGGATCACGCGCCGGGGCTTTGCAGCCGGCGCAGTTCCTCGGTCGTGTTGGCGTTGAAGAAGGCGGCCTCGTCGTCGAACGGCACGACCGCGCAGCGGTGCTGTGCGGTCCAGCGGTCGATCTTGCGCTGGCCCGAGCGGGTGAAATCGGCCAGGCTGTCGTGCAGCGCCGTGCGCATGAGGCAGAACACCGGCTGCGTGCGCAGGCCCTCCGGGCCGGGGCTTGCGGCCATGGCGATGTCGGCGCCCTCGGCTTGGAGTCCGGCGGCGAGCCGGGCCACGAGATCGGTCGGGAAGTTCGGCGTGTCGCACGGCACCGTGACCATGTACTCGGTGTCGCAGTGCTCGAAGCCCGCCAGGAAGCCCGCGAGCGGCCCAGGGTAGTCGGGCAGCGCGTCGGGCCACACCGGCACGCCGAAGCCTTCGTAGGCGCCAAGGTTGCGATTGGCATTGATCATCACCGCCTCCACCTGCGGCGACAGGCGCAGCAGCGCGTGCAGTGCAAGCGGCATGCCCAGGTGGTTCTCCAGTCCCTTGTCGGCGCCGCCCATCCGGGTGCCGCGTCCGCCGGCGAGCACGAGGCCGGTGATGTCGCTTCGGTGGATCGTCATCAGCCGCCGATGTAGTGCATCTCGACCCGGCGCTCGCCGGCGCCGGGTGCGGCCTCGGATCCGCCGCGCAACTCCGAATAGCGATCGTTGCGCCCTTGCCAGATGTGCGCGATGGCCGTGCCGATCTCGTCGTCCGTGTGGCCGCCGCGCAGCAAGGCGCGCAGGTCGTGGCCGTGCGAGGCGAACAGGCAAAGGAACAGCTTGCCCTCGGTGGACAGCCTGGCGCGGTTGCAGTCGTGGCAGAAGGCCTGCGTGACGCTGGAGATCAAACCGATCTCTCCGCCGCCGTCGACGTAGCGCCAGCGTTCGGCCGTCTCGCCGGTGTAGTTGGCGTCGATCGGTTCGAGCGCGAACTCGTCCCGCAGACGCTGCAGCACTTGCGCCGAAGGCAGCACTTCGTCCATCCGCCATCCGTTGGTTGCGCCGACGTCCATGAATTCGATGAAGCGCAGGATGATGCCGGTGCCGCGGAAGCGGCGCGCCATCGGCAGGATCTCGTGGTCGTTGGTGCCGCACTTGACGACCATGTTCACCTTGAGCGGGCCCAGCCCGACGCGTTGCGCGGCGTCGATGCCGCGCAGGACGTCGGCGACCGGGAAATCGGCATCGTTCATGCGTCGGAACACGGTGTCGTCGACGGCGTCGAGGCTCACGGTCACGCGCTTGAGGCCCGCGTCCTTCAGTGCCTGGGCCTTGCGGGCGAGGACGGACCCGTTGGTGGTCAAGGTGAGGTCCAGCGCGTCGCCCTCGGGGGTGCGCAATTCGGAAAGCATCTCCACCAGGCTCTCGACGTGGCGGCGCAGCAAGGGCTCGCCGCCGGTCAGCCGGATCTTCTGGACACCGTGCGCGACGAACAATCGCGCGACCCGCGTGATTTCCTCGAAGCTCAGCAGCGACGAATGAGGCAGGAACTGGTAGTTGGCGTCGAACACCTCGCGCGGCATGCAGTAGCTGCAACGGAAATTGCAGCGGTCAGTGACCGAGATGCGAAGGTCGCGCAGGGGGCGGCCCAGGCGGTCGGAGACCAGCCCGGTGGGCACGATCGGGGTGGACGGCACCGCGGGCACCGTGGAGGCGTATCGGTGGTCGGCCAGAGGAATGACGCGTTCGGTCATGTTCATCATTTTGCCCCGTCCGGCGCCCGGATGCCGCACCGCGCATCGCCAGGGCTTAAACCAGCGCTGACGTTGTGGCATAGGATCGAACTCTTCGAGGAGCAAAAGATGTTCAAGGCCCTTCTGCTTGAAAAAGACGATGCCGGATTCCGTGCCGGCGTGCGCGACATCGACGACAGCCGCCTGCCCGAAGGCGACGTGCAGGTGGCGATCAGTCATTCCACGCTCAACTACAAGGACGCGCTGGCCATCACGAACAAGGGCCCGGTCGTGCGTGCCTGGCCGATGGTGGCCGGCATCGACGGCGCCGGGGTCGTGATCAGCAGCAGCCATCCCCGGTGGCATGCCGGCGACCCCGTGATCCACAACGGCTGGGGTCTGGGCGAGACGCGCTGGGGTTGCATGGCGGAGCGGGCAAGCCTGATGGGCGACCAGCTCGTGCGCCTGCCCGAGGCGTTCACGGCTCGCCAGGCCATGGCCATCGGCACGGCGGGCTACACCGCGATGCTGTGCGTGCTGGCCATCGAGCGCCACGGCGCGAAGCCCGGCGATGGCGAGGTCCTGGTGACGGGCGCCACCGGCGGCGTGGGCAGCGTGGCGACGGCCGTGCTGTCCAGACTGGGCTATCGCGTGACGGCTGCGACGGGCAAGGCCTCCGAATCGGGCTACCTGAAGGATCTGGGCGCCACGGCGGTCATCGACCGCCAAGAGCTCTCGGCCGCGGGCAAGCCGTTCCAGAAGGAGCGCTGGGCCGCCGTGGTGGACCCGGTGGGCAGCCACACGCTGGCCAACGCCCTGGCACAGACCCGCTACGGCGGCGTGGTGGCGGCCTGCGGTCTGGCGCAGGGGGCCGACCTGCCCACCACGGTCATGCCGTTCATCCTGCGCGGTGTCACGCTTGCCGGCGTCGACAGCGTGATGGCGCCCAGGGCGCTTCGCGAACAGGCGTGGCAGCGGCTGGCCCGCGACCTCGACCCGCGCCATCTCGAAGCGATGACCCAGGAGATCGGCCTGGCAGATGTCGCAGCACGTGCGCAGGAGTTGATCGAAGGCAAGGTGCGCGGGCGCATCGTCGTGAAGATCGCGTGAGGCGTCAGTGCACCGTCAGAGCGACCGTGTGAAATCGCCCGCCACAAGGAGACAAGCATGACCCGCTACGCTGACTTCTACCGCCAGTCGATCGATGACCGCGACGCGTTCTGGGCCGAGCAAGCAGGCCTCATCGACTGGCACGAGCCTTTCGAGACGGTCTGCGACTACAGTCATCCGCCGTTCGCACGCTGGTTCGTCGGCGGCCGCACGAACCTCTGCCACAACGCGGTCGATCGCCATCTCGCGGCGCGCGCCGACCAGAACGCACTCATCTTCGTCTCCACCGAAACCGACGAGGAGAAGGTCTACACCTTTCGGGAACTGCATTCCCAGGTGCAGTGCATGGCGGCCACGCTGCAGTCGCTGGGCGTCGGTTTCGGGGATCGCGTGCTGATCTACATGCCCATGATCCCGGAGGCGGTCTTCGCGATGCTCGCATGCGCGCGCATCGGAGCGATCCATTCCGTGGTGTTCGGGGGCTTCGCCAGCGTCAGCCTCGCCAGCCGCATCGACGATGCGCAGCCGACGGTGGTGGTCAGCGCCGATGCGGGTAGCCGGGCCGGCAAGGTCGTCGCCTACAAGCCCTTGCTCGACGAGGCGATCCGGCTCTCACAGCACAAGCCGCCGAAGGTGCTGCTCGTCGACCGCGGGCTCGCGCCGATGGAGCGCACGAGCGGCCGCGACGAAGACTATGCCGCATGGCAAGCGCGACACGCCGATGCACGGGTGCCCTGCGAATGGGTCGAGGCCTCTCACCCGAGCTATACGCTCTACACCAGCGGCACCACCGGCAAGCCCAAGGGCGTGCAGCGCGACACCGGCGGGTACGCGGTGGCGCTGGCGGCCAGCATGAAGCACATCTTTCTCGGCCAGCCGGGAGAGACCTATTTCTCGACCAGCGACATCGGCTGGGTCGTCGGGCACAGCTACATCGTCTACGGTCCGCTCATCGCAGGCATGGCGACCATCCTCTACGAGGGCTTGCCGATCCGACCGGACGCGGGTATCTGGTGGAGCCTGGTGGAGAAGTACAAGGTCACGGCCATGTTCAGTGCGCCGACCGCGGTGCGCGTCCTCAAGAAGCACGACCCGAAGTACCTTCGTGCGCACGACATCGGCTCGCTGCGCGCGCTGTTCCTCGCGGGCGAGCCGCTGGACGAGCCGACGGCGCAGTGGATCGCCGACGGCATCGGCAGGCCGATCATCGACAACTACTGGCAGACCGAGAGTGGCTGGCCGATCCTGGCCCTCGCCAACGGCATCGAGCGGCTGCCGAGCAAGTACGGCAGCCCCGGCATCGCGATGTACGGCTTCGACGTCAAGCTCGTCGACGAGATCACCGGCGAGGAACTGCGAGCGGCCCACCAGAAGGGCGTCGTCATGATCGAGGGCCCGTTGCCGCCCGGTTGCATGCAGACCGTGTGGCGCGACGACGAGCGCTTCGTCAAGACGTACTGGAAGGACGTGGGCGGACGGCTCCTGTACAGCACCTTCGATTGGGGCATTCGGGACGAGGACGGCTACTACTTCATCCTCGGGCGGACCGACGACGTGATCAACGTGGCCGGCCACCGCCTGGGCACGCGCGAGATCGAAGAGAGCATCTCCAGCCATCCCAACGTGGCCGAAGTGGCCGTGGTGGGCGTGGCCGACCAGCTCAAGGGCCAGGTGGCCATGGCCTTCGTCGTCGTCAAGGACGCGAGCGTCCTGACCGACGATGCGGCGAAGATGCGCCTGGAGGGCGACATCATGAAGACCGTCGACCAGCAGCTCGGGGCGGTCGCGCGGCCGTCGCGGGTCCACATCGTGAACGTGCTGCCCAAGACGCGGTCGGGCAAGCTGCTTCGCCGTGCCATCCAGGCCGTGTGCGAGCGGCGTGATCCCGGCGACCTGACGACCATCGAGGACCCGACTGCGCTGCAGCAGATCCAGGCCCTGGTCGGCCAGCCCGGCTGAGTGCGGGCGGCGCCTCGGGCGATCTGGAAGGCGGCGAGGGCGCCGCCTTGCCTCAGAGCACTTCGCTGGCGAAGTCCGCAAGCCTCGAGCGTTCGCCGCGGGCCAGCATGATGTGGCCCGCATGCGGCCAGCCCTTGAAGCGATCCACGGCGTAGGTGAGGCCGGAACTGCCTTCGGTCAGGTAGGGCGTGTCGATCTGGGCGAGGTTGCCCAGGCAGACGATCTTGGTGCCAGGGCCGGCGCGCGTGATGAGCGTCTTCATCTGCTTGGGCGTGAGGTTCTGCGCCTCGTCGATGATGACGTACTTGTTCATGAACGTGCGGCCGCGCATGAAGTTGAGGCTCTTGATCTTGATCTTGCTGCGCACGAGATCGTTGGTGGCCGCGCGGCCCCATTCACCGGCTCCGGAGTCGCTCTTGGACAGGACTTCGAGGTTGTCGTCCAGGGCACCCATCCAGGGACCCATCTTTTCTTCCTCGGTACCGGGCAGGAAGCCGATGTCCTCGCCCACGGGCACCGTCACGCGCGTGACGATGATTTCCGTGTAGCGTCGATCGTCCATGACCTGCGACAGGCCCGAGGCGAGCGTCATCAGCGTCTTGCCGGTGCCTGCCGTGCCGGTGAGCGTGATGAAGTCGCATTCAGGGTCCATGAGCAGGTTCAACGCGAAGTTCTGCTCGCGATTGCGCGCCGTGACGCCCCAGACGGCGTTCTTCTGGTGCGTGTACTCGCGCAGCGTGCGAAGCACGGCGGTCTTGCCGGTGATCTCGATGACCTTGGCATACAGCGGCGCGGCACCCGGCGCCTCAAGGTACACGAACTGGTTGATCAGCAGGGCAGGCACCAGCGGCCCGCTGATGCGGTAGTAGGTCAAGCCGCCCTGGCTCCAGCTCTCCATCGTCTTGCCGTGGCGCTCCCAGAAGTCGGCGGGCAGCGGCAGCAAGCCGGTGTAGAGGAGGTCGCCATCGTCGAGCGTCTTGTCGTTGTAGTAGTCCTCCGCAGGCAGGCCCAGCGCACGGGCCTTGATGCGCATGTTGATGTCCTTGGACACCAGCACCACGTCGCGCTTGGGCATCTGCTCGCGCAACGCTTGCACGACTCCGAGGATCTGGTTGTCGGCCTTGCCCTGTGGCAGGCCGGCCGGCAGGTTGACGTTGACGAGATTGGTCTGGAAGAAGAGTTTGCCCGCCGCCTCGCGGTGGCCGGTGCGTGCCAGGGCAAGGCCCTCCGACATGGCGCTCGCATCGCGTCCGTCAGTCGTGGCGGCCAGCGCATCGAGCTCACGGCTCACCTGGCGCGCATTGCGCGACACCTCGGTCATGCCTCGCTTGTGTCCGTCGAGTTCCTCGAGCGTGATCATGGGCAGGTAGATGTCGTGCTCCTCGAACCGGAACAGCGACGTGGGGTCGTGCATGAGCACGTTCGTGTCGAGCACGAACAGCTTGGGCGGCCCTTCGCCCAGGGGCTTGCGCACACGCGGCTCGGCCATCGGCCGCTTGGCGTGGTGGTGGGAAGGCGTCGGCGCGACCGGCGGCTCGCTCATCGGCGCAGCCACTTCGGCGCCGGGGTCGTACAGGCTGAGTTCGGGCGGCGAGGCCGGCTCTGCCGCCGCAGCGGTCTTCGGTGAACGTTTGCCCGGTTTGGGCGCGGCCTGCGAATCGAAGTCGGACTGGGTCAGGAGTGCAGCACGTTTGGCAGGCGGCTTGGGCAGTGGCATGGGATGGGTTCGGTCCGAAGTGTTGAAGACGAAAAAAAGCCGCACAGTTGCCTGTGCGGCTTGATGGAGAGTCTGCGCGTTTCACTACTCACGGGCATGGCCCATTATGCACAACGCGCGCGCCACGACAACCCGGACGCATCCATGGCATTTCGCCACGACGGCGGGCTCGAAATGCGAAGACCGGCGCCAGGGCCGGTCTGTTCAGGCATGTCGGTGCCGGGAGGGCAATTCGGGAAGATTCGGGGGCGGTGGGGCGGGTCAGGCAGTGGTCAGGCGGTTTTCTTCAGTGCCTTGACTGCCTTCAGGACTTCCTCGACGTGGCCGGCCACCTTGAGCCCGCGCCATTCGGCGCGCAAGACGCTGTCGCCGTCGATGAGGAAGGTGGAGCGCTCGATGCCCTTGACCTTCTTGCCGTACATGATCTTGTTCTTGACCACGCCGAACATGTGGCAGAGCTTTTCTTCGGTGTCGGCGATCAGTTCGAACGGCAGCTCGAGCGCCTGCTTGAACTTCTCGTGCGAGGCCATGTTGTCGCGCGACACGCCGAACACCACGGCACCTGCCTTGACGAAGTCCTTGTGGTGGTCGCGAAACTGCATGGCTTCGGTCGTGCAACCCGGTGTGTTGTCCTTGGGATAGAAATAGAGCACCACCGTCTGACCGGAGAACGCTTGCGGCGTGAACTTCACGCCTCCCGTGGCAAGCGCTTCAAATTCCGGTAGGGGTTTGTTGAGGGCTGGCGTCATGGAGTATTCTGCTCGGTTGCGCTGCGTGAGCGTAGCCCGGCATTATACGACCAGCGAGCGCCTTCTTCGAAGCTGCAGGAGTGGCCGCGGGCAGCGTCCTCGCGGCACCTTCGCAGCCCCTTGGCAGCACCTCGGGTCATGGTCCTCAGCGCGGCGCAACCGGCTCGAACAGAAGCGCCGCGACCACCGCGCGACCCTCTGCCAGCAGCACGTTGTACGTGCGGCAGGCCGCGGCCGTGTCCATGGTCTCGACACCAATCCGGGCCTCGATGAGCGGGCGCAGGACGGCAGGGCGAAGGAACCGGATGCGCGCACCGCTGCCGAACACGACAAGCTCGGGCTTGAGCCGGGCGATGACTTCGAAATGCGTCGGATCGAGGTTCGTGAAGTCGTGCACGGGCCAGTCGACGACGTCGGCATTCCAGGGCACGAGGACGCTGTTGCGATGCTCGCGCCCGTTGACGATGACACCCTCGACGCTGTGGCGCGCGATGGCGTTCGTTCCTTCGATGCGTTCGGCCTGGAGTTTCACTGTATGGAGCGAGTTTCCGCGAGAACCCTATGGTTAAATTATAGGTTTTGCGCCGCAGCAAATTTGCCGGAGAAGACCCTTTGAACCCCATCGCCAAGTCGAGCAAGCTCGCCAATGTGTGCTACGACATCCGCGGCCCCGTGCTCGACAAGGCCCGCGAGATGGAGGAGGAGGGCCAGAAGATCATCAAGCTGAACATCGGCAACCTCGCCGTGTTCGGCCTGGAGCCGCCCGACGAGATCGTGCAGGACATGATCCGCAACCTGCCGCACTCGGCGGGCTACACCGACAGCAAGGGCCTGTTCGCGCCGCGCAAGGCGGTCGTGCACTACACGCAGGAAAAAGCCATCCATGGTGTGAGCGTCGATGACGTCTACCTCGGCAACGGCGCGTCCGAGTTGATCGTCATGAGCATGAACGCCTTGCTGAACGACGGCGATGAAGTGCTGATCCCCGCGCCTGATTACCCGCTGTACACCGCGGCCGTGGCGCTGTCGGGCGGCACCCCGGTGCACTACCTCTGCGACGAGCAGTCCGACTGGCTGCCCGACATCGCCGACATCCGCAGCAAGATCACCCCGAACACGAAAGCGATCGTGGTGATCAATCCGAACAACCCGACCGGAGCGCTGTATCCGCGGGAGGTCCTCGAGCAGATCGTGCAGGTCGCACGCGAGAACCAACTCGTGGTGTTCGCCGACGAGATCTACGACAAGACGCTCTACGACGGCGCCACCCACACCAGCGTGGCGTCGCTCGCCGACGACGTGCTCTTCCTCACCTTCAACGGGTTGTCCAAGAACTACCGTTCCTGCGGCTATCGTGCCGGATGGATGGTCGTGTCCGGCGAGAAGCGCCACGCCCGCGACTACATCGAGGGGCTGAACATGCTCGCCTCGATGCGGCTGTGTTCCAACACGCCAGGACAGCTTGCCATCCAGACGGCGCTCGGCGGCTACCAGAGCATCAAGGACCTGGTCGCGCCCGGCGGGCGCCTGTGCCGCCAGCGCGACCTCGCCTACGAGCTGCTCACGCAGATTCCCGGTGTCAGCGTGGTCAAGCCCAAGGCGGCGCTCTACATGTTTCCGCGGCTAGATCCCAAGATCTATCCGATCCAGGACGACCAGCAGTTCGCCTACGACCTCCTGGCCGAGGAAAAGGTGCTCATCGTGCAGGGCACCGGTTTCAACTGGCCGCGGCCGGACCACTTCCGCCTCGTCTTCCTGCCCAATTCGGACGACCTGACTGACGCGATCGGCCGCATCGCGCGGTTCCTCGAGCATTACCGCAAGCGTCACACCCTCTGAGCCTTCGAACCCTCACGCACATGAAACCCATCCAAGTCGGCCTGCTGGGCATCGGCACCGTGGGCAGCGGCACCTTCCGGGTGCTGCGCCGCAACCAGGAGGAAATCCGCCGGCGCGCCGGGCGGGGCATCGAGATCACGATGGTCGCCGACCTGGACACCTCGCGCGCCCGATCCATCGTCGGCGAGCATGCGAAGGTCGTGGCAGATGCGCGTGAAGTCATCGCCAATCCCGACATCGACATCGTCATCGAACTCATCGGCGGCTATGGCATCGCCAAGGCCCTCGTGATGGAGGCGATTGCCGCGGGCAAGCATGTGGTCACGGCCAACAAGGCCCTGCTCGCCGTGCACGGCACGGAGATCTTCGCAGCCGCCAGCGAGAAGGGCGTCATGGTCGCATTCGAGGCGGCGGTGGCCGGCGGCATCCCTATCATCAAGGCCCTGCGCGAGGGCCTGACGGCCAATCACATCGAATGGATCGCCGGCATCATCAACGGCACGACCAACTTCATCCTGTCGGAGATGAGGGCCAAGGGGCTGGACTTCGGCGTCGTGCTGCGCGAGGCACAGGCGCTGGGTTATGCCGAAGCGGATCCCACCTTCGACATCGAAGGCATCGATGCGGGCCACAAGGTGACGATCATGAGCGCGATCGCGTTCGGCATCCCGGTGCAGTTCGACCGGGCCTACGTCGAGGGCATCACTCAGTTGCAGGCGGCCGACATCACCTATGCGGAGCAGCTCGGCTATCGCATCAAGCTGCTGGGCATCACACGCCGGCGCGACGAAGGCATCGAACTGCGCGTCCATCCCACGCTGGTGCCCGCGCGGCGGCTCATCGCCAACGTCGAAGGCGCGATGAATGCGGTGGTCGTGCAGGCCGACGCGGTGGGCACGACGCTCTACTACGGAAAGGGCGCGGGCGCCGAACCCACGGCCTCGGCCGTCGTGGCCGATCTGGTCGACATCACCCGGCTGCACACGGCCGATCCCAACCATCGCGTGCCGCACCTCGCCTTCCAGCCCGAAGAGCTCGCGGCCACGCCGATCCTGCCGATCGAGCACGTGCGCACGTCGTTCTACCTGCGCCTGCAGGTGGCCGACCAGGCCGGCGTGCTGGCGCGGCTGACCGGCATCCTCGCCGAGCGCGACATCTCGATCGACGCTCTGCTGCAGCGCCCCGCCGACGTGCAAGGCGAGAGCCAGACCAAGACCGACGTGATCATCCTCACGCACGAGACCGTCGAGGGCGTCATGAACGACGCCATCGCGCAGATGCAGGCGCTGCCCACCGTGCTGGCACCGATCGTGCGCATCCGCAAGGAAGAGCTGAACTGAACCGGGGCCATTCGTGAAGTACATCAGCACCCGCGGCGACCGGAGCGAACGCAGCTTCTGCGAGATCCTTCTCGAGGGCTTGGCGCCCGACGGCGGCCTGTACCTTCCGGTGCGCTACCCGCGGGTCGACGCCGCCACGCTCGCCGCGTGGAGAGGCCTGCCCTACCACCGACTCGCGTTCGAGATCCTGTCGCTGTACATCGACGACATCCCTGCGGCCGACCTGCAGGGCCTCGTCGCCAAGACGTACACCGCCGAGGCGTTCGGCACGCCCGAGATCGTGCCGCTCAGGCCGCTGGAACCCGGCATGCATCTCGAGGCGCTGTCCAACGGGCCGACGCTCGCCTTCAAGGACATGGCGATGCAGTTGCTCGGCAACCTGTTCGAGTACGAACTCGCGCGGCGTGGCCAGACGCTCAACATTCTCGGTGCCACCTCGGGCGACACCGGCAGCGCCGCCGAATACGCCATGCGCGGCAAGGCGGGCATCAACGTCTTCATGCTGAGTCCGCATGGCCGCATGAGCGCGTTCCAGCAGGCACAGATGTTCAGCCTGCAAGACGCCAACATCCACAACATCGCGATCGAGGGTGTGTTCGACGATTGCCAGGACATCGTCAAGGCCGTGTCCAACGACCTCGCGTTCAAGCGGCGCCACAAGATCGGCACCGTCAACTCGATCAACTGGGCGCGCCTGCTGGCCCAGGTCGTCTACTACTTCGCGGGCTATTTCCAGGCCACTGCGCGAGATGGCGACCCGGTGAATTTCGCTGTGCCATCGGGCAATTTCGGCAACATCTGCGCCGGGCATGTGGCGCGCATGATGGGCCTGCCGATCCACCGCCTGGTCCTCGCCACCAACGAGAACGACGTGCTCGACGAGTTCTTCCGCACCGGCTTGTACCGTGTGCGAACGAGTGCCGAGACGCAGGAGACATCGAGCCCCTCGATGGACATCTCCAAGGCGTCGAACTTCGAGCGCTTCATGTTCGACCTGCTCGGGCGCGATGCTGCGCGCACGCGGGAGTTGTTCGCCTCGGAGGTCGAGGAGCGCGGCGTGTTCCGCATCACGGCAGAGGAATTCGTCCGCATCGCCGACTTCGGCTTCATCTCGGGCTCCAGCACCCATGCCGACCGCCTGGCCACCATCCGCGACACCTGGACGCGATTTCGCGTCATGGTCGATACCCATACCGCCGACGGCCTCAAGGTGGCGCGCGAGCATCTCGACGCCGGCGTCCCGATGATCGTCCTCGAGACGGCACAGCCTGCCAAGTTCGCCGAGACCATCGTCGAGGCCATCGGCTGCGAACCCGAGCGGCCGCAGGCCATGCGCGGCATCGAGGGACTCCCCAGGCGCGTGACGGTCATGCCGGTGGATGTCAAGGCGGTCAAGCATTTCATCGCCGAGAATGCCTGAATGAAAGTCGTCGGGTTCTGCGGCTACTCGGGGTCGGGCAAGACCACGCTCGTCGAACGGCTGATCGCCCGGCTGCGTCAGGGCGGCCAGCGCGTGTCGGTCGTCAAGCACGCGCACCACAGCTTCGACATCGACCATCAAGGCAAGGATTCGTGGCGCCATCGGCAGGCAGGCGCCTTCGAAGTCCTGATCGCCTCCGACCGGCGCCTGGCGAAGATCCGCGAATACGAGCTGCGAGCAGATCCGAGCGTGCACCAGCTGATCGCCGAGCTGCTCGATTGCGACTGGGTGCTCGTGGAAGGCTACAAGCACGCCGATCTGCCCAAGATCGAAGTCTGGCGCGTCGAGGCCGGCAAGCCTGCCCAGTACCCGAACGATCCGTTCATCGTTGCCGTGTGCACCGACAGTCCCAGGCATTTGCCTGAGCCGACCGCCTTGCCCCTGCTTGACCTCAACGATCCTGACGCCGTGGCACAGTTCCTTCTTGGGAATCCCGAGCGATATGAGTACCGATCTCCCCTCTTCGACGAACCGGACGCCGCCGCGCGCGCCGATGCTGACACTCCAACAGGCGCTGGAACGCCTGATCGCCGCCACGGCGCCGCTTCCGGACACTGAGGCCGAAACCGTCTCCACCTTCGATGCGCTCGGCCGCGTCCTGGCCGAGGACGTGCGCTCGACGCTGGACGTCCCGCCGGCGGACAACACGTCGATGGACGGCTACGCCGTGCGCTGCGAGGACGTACGCAAGGCCGGCACCGTGCTGCCGGTCAGCCAGAGGATTCCCGCCGGCACGCCGCCTCTGCCGCTGCAGCCGGGCACCGCCGCGAGAATCTTCACCGGCGCCCAGGTTCCCCCCGGTGCGGACGCCGTCGTGATGCAGGAGCAGTGCGAAGCCCTCGACCAGGCCGTGCGGATACAGGCCGTGCCCGAGCCGGGCCAGTGGATCCGGCGGCGCGCCGAGGACGTGGCGCGCGACGCGGTAGTGCTTTCGCGCGGCGACCGCCTCGATCCCCAGGCCCTCGGTCTGGCAGCTTCGGTCGGTGCGGCCAGCCTGCGCATCTCACGGCGTCCCAGGGTCGCACTTTTCTCGACGGGCGACGAACTCGTCATGCCCGGCGAGCCGCTCAAGCCAGGCGCCATCTACAACTCCAATCGCTACACGCTGCGCGGGCTGGTGCAGTCGCTCGGCTGTCCGTGCACCGACCTCGGCATCGTCCCTGACCGGCTCGACGCCACGCGCGACGCCTTGCGCCGTGCCGCGAAGGGCCATGACCTGATCGTCACGAGCGGGGGGGTCTCGGTGGGCGAAGAGGATCATCTTCGGCCCGCCGTGCAGGCCGAAGGCCGGCTCGACCTCTGGCAGATCGCCATCAAGCCCGGCAAGCCACTGGCTTTCGGCGAGGTGCGGCGCGACGATGCCGATGGCGGGAGCGCCCTGTTCATGGGCCTGCCTGGAAACCCGGTGTCCAGCTTCATCACTTTCCTGCTCGCCGTCCGCCCGGTGCTGCTGCGCCTGCAGGGTGCGAGCGAACTCGAAGTCCGTCGGTGGCCCATGCGCGCCGACTTCGACTGGCCGCGGCCCGACAAGCGACAGGAGTTCCTTCGAGTGCGCTGCAATGCCGCCGGCGGACTCGATCTTTTCCCCAACCAGAGCTCGGGGGTCCTGACGTCCGCCGTGTGGGGTGACGGCGTGGTCGACAATCCGGCAGGGCAGGCGATCGAGAAGGGCGATCGGGTGTCGTACATTGCTTTCTCCGAATGGCTGACGTGACCCACCCCAACCCGTTCGGGCCTGAGCCGCCCCAACCCGTTCGGGCTGAGCTTGTCGAAGCCCAGCGCGAGCATCACGCGGTGGACCCTTCGACACGGGGCCTTCGACAAGCTCAGTCCCCTGCTCAGGGCGAACGGTTGTTGTTGTCAGGGCGAACGGATGTTTCCTGCGCCGGGAGCGGCGCTTCGGCGCCATGGAAACCTGACATGAACCGCCCGGGCAGATCGACATGAAAGTGGCCGTGCGCTATTTCGCCTCCATTCGCGAGGAACTCGGGCAGGGCGAGCAGATCGACGTGCCCGAAGGGGCCACGGTGGACGCGTTGCGCGACCTGCTCATGGCCTGCAGCCCTGAGCATGCGGCCGTCCTGGCGCGTGGCCGTGCCCTGAGGTGCGCCCTCGACCAGACGCTTTGCGACGGCGATGCCGTGATCGGGCCGGGCGCCGAAGTGGCCTTCTTCCCGCCCGTGACCGGAGGCTGAACCATGGTCGCGCCCCGCGTTCGCATCCAGACCGACGACTTCGATCTCGCCGCCGAGATCGCGGCGCTTCGCGCCGGCGACGCCGCCGTCGGCGCGGTGGCGGCGTTCGTCGGCACGGTGCGCGACCGAAGTGAAGGGCAGGGCGTCAGCGCCATGGAACTCGAGCACTACCCCGGCATGACCGAGAAGGCGATCGAGGCCATGATCGACGAGGCGCTGTTCCGGTTCGACATCCGGGGCGCGTCGGTCGTCCACAGGGTGGGTCCGCTGCAGCCGCTGGACCAGATCGTCATGGTGGCGGTGACGTCGGCTCACCGTGCGGAAGCGTTCCAGGCCTGTGAATTCCTGATGGACTACCTCAAGACGCAGGCGCCCTTCTGGAAGAAGGAGCACACGCCCGAAGGCGCGAGGTGGGTCGATGCGCGCGTGAGCGACGACGATGCGCTGGTCCGCTGGGGCATCACGTCGTCGAATGCCGCGCGGTGATGATCAGCCGCACGCCGGTGCGGTGCATTCGGTGTGTGCGGTGTGTGCGGTGCGTGCGGTGCGGTGCGTGCGGCGCGTCATCCCGCGCTCGAGCCGTCGACCTTGTCGTCCTCGTCCGGATTGATCACTCCGAATTGCGCCGGCACCCGCGCATAGAACACGCGCACCCGTTCCTTCTCGATCAATGCCAGCAGCCGCGTCGCCTCGTCGTCGGTGACGATGAATTCGACCTCCACGGTCAGCGTGCCTGCCAGCTCGAAGAAGTTTTCCTCGTGCAATCGATGGTGCCTGCCGAAGCCCGCCATGGCTCGGAACGCCGAGCCGCCCCGGATGCCGAGCCGGTTGGCCTGCTCGAGCAGCCACTCCCAGAAGAGACGGCCGTGGCAGCGTTGGCTCTCGTGGACATAAAAGCGCAGCAGGGATGCAGGCATGACGGGATCTCCAGGTGAGGGTCCGGAATCAGGTGCGCGCCCAGGCGACGGTGGCGATGCCTGCAAAGGCCATCGCCACGGAGCCGGCGACATGGATGCCCACGGAAGCAAGTGCCCAACCGGGGCGCCCCTGCTGCAGCAGCGCGACCAGTTCGGCCGCGAAGGTCGAGAAGGTCGTGAGGCTGCCACAGAAGCCGGTGATGAGAAACAGCCTCCATTCGGGCGACAGGGCGGAAAAGGTGGCAAAAAAGGCGATCGCCGCGCCGATCACGTAGGCTCCCGCGAGGTTGGCCACCAGGGTGCCGGGCGGAATGGTGGGGAACAGCCCGTTCAGCCTCGCGCCGAGCATCCAGCGCAATACGGCGCCGACCGCCGCACCGAGCGAAATGGCGAACAGCGATTTCCACATGGCTTGTCCTTGTTCGTATCCTTTGCCAGGGCCGCGAGGCGCGGCCATCCGCGGATTGTCGCCCGGACCGACACGAGAACCGGCCCGCATCCTGCGCATGCGCCTTGCCGCGCGCGGTGATCGCGTCGGAAGCTGGCTTGCGCCAGCGCAGACACGCAGCGCTTGAATTCGCGTCGAATTCCCTCAAATCGACGGCAACGAGAGGATTTCTTCATGCGACTCGACAAACTGACCACCAAGTTCCAGGAAGCGCTGGCCGACGCGCAAAGCCTTGCCGTCACCCGCGACAACCCCTACATCGAGCCGGCACACCTGCTGGCAGCCATGCTCGCCCAGGCCGAGGGCCCCAAGGCCTTGCTGGAGCGCGCAGGTGTCAACACCGCCAAGCTTCAGACCGCGCTCGACGCTGAATTGAAGAAATTGCCGCAGGTGCAGGGCGGCGAGCAGGTGCAGCCAGGGCGAGACCTCGGCGCCATGCTGCAGGCGACCGAAAAGGAAGCCTCCAAGCGAGGGGACCAGTTCATCGCGGGCGAGATGTTCCTGCTCGCGGCGGCCGACAGCAAGCAGCTCGGCCCCCTGCTCAAGGAACACGGCCTGACGCGCAAGTCGCTCGAAGCCGCCATCGACGCCGTGCGCGGCGGCCAGAAGGTGGATAACCCCGAGGCCGAAGGGCAGCGCGAGGCGCTCAAGAAGTACACCCTCGACCTCACCGAGCGTGCGCGCAAAGGCAAGCTCGACCCGGTGATCGGCCGCGACGACGAGATCCGGCGCGCCATCCAGGTGCTGCAGCGGCGCACCAAGAACAACCCGGTGCTGATCGGCGAGCCGGGCGTGGGCAAGACCGCCATCGTCGAGGGGCTCGCGCAGCGCATCGTCGCCGGTGAAGTGCCCGATTCGCTGAAGAGCAAGCGCGTGCTCGTGCTCGACATGGCCCTGCTGCTGGCCGGCGCCAAGTTCCGCGGCGAATTCGAGGAGCGCCTGAAGGGCGTGCTCAAGGAAGTCGCGCAGGACGAAGGCCAGACCATCGTCTTCATCGACGAAATTCACACCATGGTCGGCGCAGGCAAGGCCGAGGGCGCAATCGACGCGGGCAACATGCTCAAGCCGGCGCTCGCTCGCGGCGAGTTGCACTGCATCGGCGCGACCACGCTCGACGAATACCGCAAGTACCTCGAGAAGGATGCCGCGCTGGAGCGCCGCTTCCAGAAGATCCTGGTGGGCGAGCCGAGCGTGGAGGCGACCATCGCCATCTTGCGCGGCCTGCAGGAGAAGTACGAGGTGCACCATGGCGTGGAGATCACCGACCCGGCCATCGTGGCCGCGGCCGAACTGAGCCATCGCTACATCACCGACCGCTTCCTGCCCGACAAGGCCATCGACCTCATCGACGAGGCGGCAGCCAAGATCAAGATCGAGATCGACTCCAAGCCCGAGGCCATCGACAAGCTCGACCGCCGGCTCATCCAGCTCAAGATCGAGCGCGAGGCCGTCAAGAAGGAAAAGGACGAGGCCTCGCAGAAGCGCCTGGGCCTGATCCACGACGAGATCGCCCGGCTCGAGCGCGAGATCGCCGACCTCGAGGACGTGTGGAAGGCCGAGAAAGCTGCCGCCCAGGGCTCCGAGCAGATCCGCAAGGACATGGACCAGATCAAGACCCAGATCGAGGCGTTCAAGCGCAAGGGCGACTTCAACAAGGTCGCCGAGCTGCAGTACGGCCGCCTGCCCGAGCTCGAAGGCCGACTCAAGCAGGCTCAGGCCAACGAGACCGGCAAGAACGAGGCCGGACGCCCGCAGCTTCTTCGCATGACGGTCGGCGCCGAGGAAATCGCCGAGGTGGTCGCACGCGCAACCGGCATTCCCGTGTCCAAGCTGATGCAGGGCGAGCGCGAGAAGCTGCTGCAGATGGAGGACAAGCTGCACGAGCGCGTGATCGGGCAGGACGAAGCGATCGCCGCGGTGGCCAATGCCATCCGCCGGTCGCGTTCAGGCTTGTCCGACCCCAATCGTCCGACCGGTTCGTTCCTGTTCCTCGGCCCCACCGGCGTGGGCAAGACCGAGCTTTGCAAGGCGCTGGCTTCGTTCCTCTTCGACAGCGAGGATCACCTGATCCGCGTGGACATGAGCGAGTACATGGAGAAGCATTCGGTGGCCCGGCTGATCGGCGCGCCGCCGGGCTACGTCGGCTATGACGAGGGCGGCTACCTGACCGAGGCCGTGCGGCGCAAGCCCTACAGCGTGCTGCTGCTCGACGAGGTCGAGAAGGCGCACCCCGACGTGTTCAACGTGCTGCTGCAAGTCCTCGACGACGGGCGCCTGACCGACGGCCAGGGCCGCACCGTGGATTTCAAGAACACGGTCATCGTGATGACGTCCAACCTGGGTTCGCACCAGATCATGCAGATGGCAGGGCAGGACAGCCAGGCGATCCGCGATGCGGTGTGGGTGGAGGTGAAGCAGCACTTCCGGCCCGAGTTCCTGAACCGCATCGACGAGACCGTCGTGTTCCATGCGCTGGACCAGGCCCACATCGAGGCGATCGCGAAGATCCAGCTCCAGGTGCTCGAGAAGCGCCTCGAGAAGATGGACCTGCGGCTCGAGGTCTCGCCCGAGGCGCTGGTCGAAATCGCCAAGGCGGGGTTCGATCCGGTGTTCGGCGCGCGCCCGCTCAAGCGCGCGATCCAGCATCGCATCGAGAACCCGGTGGCCAAGCTGATCCTCGAAGGAAAGTTCGGCCCGAAGGACGTGGTGCCGGTCAATGTGCGCGACGGCGAGCTGGTATTCGAGCGCACCGTGCATTGAGCGCCGCATCCCGGCGCGACTCTTCGGGAACCCCGGCCCCGGCCGGGGTTCTTGCATTGAGATCAGGCCGGCGTGTCGAACAGTGCGTCCATGCGCATGATCTGCAGCCGCGCGAGCGTGAGGTTCGAGTGGGTCTTGTCGAGCACCGCGTGCAACGCCAGGCCGGGATGCTTGGGTACGGCTCGAAGCACGAGATGGTGAGCCCCGAGCGTGATCGCGGCTTCGGGCAGCGCATGGCCCAGCCCGAGCGTGCGGCTGGTCGACAGCATCGTGGCGAGAAGTTCGGCGCCGTGCTCGGCGAGCTCCGCCGGTCCGGGGCGCGCGCCCGCGTGGGCGAGGTCATGGCCGGTGGCCACCTCGAACACACAGCAGCTGACCATGCCGGTCAGTTCGCTGAGCTGGTGCACGTAGCGTGACAAGGGATCGGTGCTTGCCGCCGCTCTGGACGCCGGGGTGGGCACGTCGGGCATCGGCTGCAAGGGCAGCGGTGACGTGATCATCGGCATCTCGAATCGCGGGCGCGGCGGCGCGGTTCGCTGCGCTGTCGGGGCGGCCGCACCGCCTGCGGACGAGGCAGGTCCACCCCGCGGCGCCGAGGCCGGGCTCTGGCGCGCCGCAGCGCCGGCGGCCGACGATGCGCCGGCTGCGGGCTTCATCTCCGCCCGCAGGCGACTCCAGGTGCTGCTGATGAAATTCCAGGCATCGGCGGGGCGCGACACCTGCGGTGTCGTGCGCACGTTCACCCCTGTCCCCCTCGCCAGCTCCATGCCCTGCGTGACGAGTGCATTGGCAGTCGACAAGGGCAACAGCAGCAGGTTCCGGTTCGGCCAGGGGCCGGTGATCATGCTTTCATGCAGCGGCTTGAAGGCGCCGGTCATGGTGTGGCTGGGCATGTCGCCCACCAGGATCACGCCCAGCGTGCTGTAGGCCAGGAGCATGCGCACCAGCGCATGCCGCGAGGTCGTGTCCGCATCGGCTTCGGTGGAGTAGATGCGGAGCTTGCGATCTTCGCCTGCCGACAGCTCGACGAATTCGAGGGTGGCCAGCGTCGTGCCGTAGCCCTGGCGGCGGATCAGGAGCTGCTGGACCGCTCCCTTGCTCGCGGCGGCCACGCCGGCCAGCAGCTTGCGCGACGAATGCGTCGCCACGTCGTGAATGGCAATGAACTGCGGCCGCAGGTGCTCGAACTGCTGCTGCATGGCGGGCCCTGCATCGCAGGAGACGAACAGCTCGCGCTGGTTCGGCGCCATCGGCCGGCCGATGTCCTGTTGCGCTTCCGAGAGGTAGTCTTCCTCGTTGCGCACGAGCTGTGTCTGCGCGCGCGTGGCTTCCCAGCCGTCGGCCGGCGGATCGCCTTGTGGTGCATTCCCCCGTGGCGCACCAGTGGAGCTTGCTGACATCGGAATCGTCATGCTGCTTCTTCCGTCTCGAATGCCGTGAGCGGGCCCGCTGCACGCGGCGCGGCCCGCGCAGCGCTGCCGGGCCGTTCCAGTTTAGGCGAGCGCCCGCGTGTTCCGTTGGGCATAAGCCATGATTTGGTCGTTCAATTGCCACAACCCTCCCGCTGCGGATGCATGGACGGCGCAAATCAGTGCGGCGGTGCGTTCAGCGCACACCGATAGAATGCACCGGTCGATTCCTCCATGCGTGGGCTGCATCAGCTCGCGATCACCATGACAGCAGCGAACCAGGTTTCCAAGGCCGCCCCGGTCGTCATCGTCGGAGCCGGCCTCGCCGGATTGACGGTTGCGCTGCACCTCGCCGAGCGGCAGAAGGTGATCGTGCTGGCAAAGCGCGGACTGTCCGAAGGCGCCACCGCCTGGGCGCAAGGCGGCATCGTCGGCGTGCTGGGCGACGACGACAGCATCGACTCGCACGTGCGCGACACGCAGGACGCCGGCGCGGGCCTCGTCGACGAAGAGACCGCGCGATTCATCGCCGAGCACAGCGCCGAGGCGGTTTCCTGGCTGGTCGACATGGGCGTGCCGTTCTCCCCCGATCCATCGGGACCGCTGGGGCTGCACCTCACGCGCGAAGGCGGCCATGCCGTGCGGCGCATCGCCCACGCGGCAGACGCCACCGGCAAGGCGATCCACGAGGCGCTCCTGGAACGCGTGCGCCGCCATCCGAACATCGAATTGCGCGAGCGCTGGATGGCGCTGGACGTCATCACCTCGCGGCACCTCAAGCGCGAGGAACAGCCGCGCTGCTACGGCATCTACGCGCTCGACATCGAGCAGCAGCACGTCGAGACGCTGCCGGCCACCGCCGTGGTGCTCGCCACGGGCGGCGCGGGCAAGGTCTATCGCTACACGACCAATCCCGACACGTCCACCGGCGACGGCATCGCGATGGCCTGGCGCGCCGGCTGCCGCGTGGGCAACATGGAGTTCATCCAGTTCCATCCGACTTGCCTGTATCACCCGCAGGAGCGCAGCTTCCTGATCACCGAGGCGATGCGCGGGGAGGGCGCCCAGCTCAAGCTGCCCGACGGCACGCGCTTCATGGCCGCGCACGATGCGCGGCTGGAACTCGCGCCGCGCGACATCGTCGCCCGCGCGATCGACTTCGAGATGAAGAAGCACGGCCTGGACAACGTGCTGCTCGACGCCACGCACCTCGGCGAGGCGTTCCTGAAATCGCATTTCCCGACCATCTACGCCCGCTGCATGCAGCTGGGCATCGACATCGCGCGCGAGCCCATCCCGGTGGTGCCGGCGGCGCATTACACCTGCGGCGGGGTGGTCACCGACCTGAACGGGCGCGCCGACCTGCCCGCGCTGTACGCGGTAGGAGAGACCACCTACACCGGACTGCACGGGGCGAACCGGCTGGCCAGCAATTCATTGCTCGAATGCGTCGTGCTCGGGCGCACCTGCGCCAGGCACATCCTCGAGTGCGGCCCCGTCGAGCAGCCCACGCCGCCCGCCTGGGACGAAAGCCAGGTCGAGAATGCCGACGAGCAGGTCGTCATCGCCCACAACTGGGACGAGCTGCGCCTGCTGATGTGGAATTACGTGGGCATCGTGCGCACCACCAAGCGCCTGGAGCGTGCACTGCACCGCATCAAGCTGCTGAAGACCGAGATCGACGACTACTACGCGAACTTCCGCGTCAATCGCGACCTGCTGGAATTGCGCAACCTCGTCGACTGCGCCGAGCTGATCGTGCGCTCCGCGCTCATGCGCCAGGAGAGCCGCGGACTGCACTTCAGCCGCGACTTCCCGCAGACGCTGCCGGTCAGCTTTCCGACGGTGCTGGTGCGGGCGCATCGAAATGGCAAGAAGCCCAAGGCCTACGGCTTGAGCGGTTGAGCTCGTCCTTTCGGGCTCAGATCCTGATGAAGAACGGCAACGCCATCAGCGTGGTGCCGATGGCGACCTGCGCGAGTGCGCCCGAGACGAAATACGGGAACACCATCAGTGCGAGCCCGCACACCAGCGGGACGACAGCGCGCTGGCGCTTGCCGTAGACGAAGAAGCCCAGGCCGATGGAGCCGAAAAGAACACCCCAGAGCAGCGATGCCGTGTTCATTGAAGTTGCTCCACCGCGCTTCGCGCGTCCCGCGGCGTATGAAACATCCGTTCGCCTTGACAACAACATCCGTTCGCCCTGAGCAGGGGACTTGGCAGTTTTCCATGGCGCCGAAGCGCCACCCGCGACACATGAAACACGTGTTGGCATTGACAACAATACCCGTTGGCCTTGACCACAACAACCGTTCGCCATGACAACAACACCCGTTCGCCCTGAGCAGGGGACTGAGCTTGTCGAAGGCCCGTGTCGAAGGGTCCACTGCGTGATGCTCGCGCTGGGCTTCGACAGGCTCAGCCCGAACGGGGTGGGGTTCGCAGAGGGGCTTCGACAGGCTCAGCCTGAACGGGGTGGGGTTTGCTGAGGGGCTTCGACAGGCTCAGCCCGAACGGGGTGGGGTGGCTCAACCCAAATGGTGATGGGGGTTGAAGTGCCCGAGTTTCATTTGAGTTTTCCATGGCGCCGAAGCGCCACCCGCGACGCATGAAACATCCGTTCGCCCTGACAACAACACCCGTTCGCCCTGAGCAGGGGACTGAGCTTGTCGAAGGCCCCGTGTCGAAGGGTCCACCGCGTGATGCTCGCGCTGGGCTTCGACAGGCTCAGCCCGAACGGGTTGGAGTTCGCAGAGGGGCTTCGACAGGCTCAGCCCGAACGGGATAGGGTGGCTCAGCCCGGGCGGGGTGGCTGGCTCAGCCCGGGCGGGGTGGCTGGCTCAGCCCGAGCGGGGTGGCTGGCTCAGCCCGAGCGGGGTGGCTGGCTCAGCCCCGAGCGGGGTGGGTTTGCAGTGCCCAAGTTTCATTTCCCTCCGCGCGCTTGTTGCCGCCAAGACTGCAACTCTAGGGCCGTTCGACGCGGTCGGAAGGCTTGCACCGGCGTCCGGCAGGGCCATCACGTCGGCATGTGCAGCGGCAAGCGCCCCTCGGGAAGCGTCGTCAGTCCGGGTCGTCCCCTTCGCTCAGCCAGTTCTCGGCAAGCGCGTGACGAACGATGTCGGTGCGGCTGCGCAATTGCAGCTTCTCCAGGGCCGATGCCTTGTAGAACTCGGCCGTCTTCACGCTGATGCCCAGTTGATGCGCGACTTCCTTGTTGCTCTTGCCCCAGGCGATGAGCCTGAGCACCTGCTCCTCACGCTCGCTGAGTGCCGGTCTCGCGGCGGGCGCGCCGCCGGTGCGGGTTCTGGAGAAGTTGCGCGAGCAGGCTTCCGGCCAGGCTCGAGTCGATGTAGGTGCCGCCGTCCGCGACCTTGCGGATGGCATCGATCAGCGTATCGGACGCAGCCCGCTTGACGACGTAGCCTTCGGCGCCAGCGCGCAGCATGCGTCGCAGGTAGCCCTGGTCCGCATGGCGGGTCAGGGCGAGGATGTGGATCGCCGGGCACTCGGCGCGGATCTGCTCGGCGGCTTCCGCGCCACCGAGCTCGGGCATGGACACATCGAGCACCGCGACATCGGGCAGCAACTGGCGCGCGAGTTGCACCGCCTCGCGTCCGCTGCGCGCCTGCGCAACTACCTCCATGTCGGCCTGCGCGGAGATCAGCAGGGCGAGCCCTTCGCGCAGCAAGGCGTGGTCGTCGGCGAGGAGGATGCGCCGCACGGCGCTGCTGACGGCTGTGGCCATTACCGCGCCGGGGGATCTTGGTCGGGCCGCAGCGGCACCGCCAGGAATACGGTCGTGCCGCGACCGGGTTCGGACTCCACGTCGAAGCGTCCGCCCATCCACAGTGCACGCTCGCGCATGCCGCGCAGCCCGAGCGGCCGGCGGCCGGCGGCTTCTCCGCGGCCGGCCGGTGGCGTCTCGAATCCGCGCCCGTCGTCCTCGACGATGACGCGCAACTCGGCGTCGCGCAACTCCGCGATCAGGCTCACGCGGGTGGCTTGCGCATGCTTGCGGACGTTGGTCAGCGACTCTTGCACGATGCGATAGACCGCCGTCTCGAGGGCCTGCGGCAAGCGCCGATCGCGAAGGGCGTTCAGGTGCAGATCGACCGGGATGCCCGATTCCTCGGCCCACGCGCCGGCATGCTCGCGCAAGGCGTCGTCGAGCCCGAGGTCATCGAGCGCGGTGGGCCGCAGCGCCATCGTCAGGCGATCGACGTCCCGGTCGAGACGGGATGTGGTGGCGAGCAGGGAGAACAGGCGAAGCCCCACCGCCGGCGGGACGCCGGGGTCCTCGGTGATGGCGCGCAGCCCGAGCGAGAGTGCCGTGAGGTGCTGCCCAACGGAATCGTGCAGTTCCCGGGCGATGTGGCGCCGTTCGTCCTCCTCGGCAGTCTCGACCTGCTCCATCAGTTCGCGCACCTGGGCCTCTGCGATGCGACGCTCGGTCACTTCGTTGGCAAGCTGCAGATTGGTCTCGGTCAGCGCCTGCGCGTGCTCGCGAGCGTGCGCCGCCTGGCGCTCGAATGCGTCACGCAACGCCTCGTGGTCCAGGCGGCGCTGCGTCACGTCCGACAGCGTTCCGATCATGCGCCGCGGCCGGCCGTCGCCGTCGCCGTCGCACACCACTTTGGCATGGTGGGCCAGCCAGCGGCATGCGCCATCGGGCCGCACGATTCGGTATTCCGCGTGGAATGACGCACCGGTCCGCGCCGATTCGTCGAGCGCCCACACCGCTTCGACGTCGTCCGGGTGCACCAGTCGCCGCAGCGCTTGGCTCGTCCTGGGCCAGACGCTCGCACGGCAAACCGGTGGCCTTCTCTGCCAGCGCGGAGCACACCACCCGGTCGCTGTCGAGGTCCCATTCCCATGTGGCCAATCCCGAGACCTCGAGGGCGATCTCCAAGTCCGCGGCACGCTGTCCGTCACTGACGGTGCCTTCGTCGACTCGACCGACATCGCAGCCGGCGGCGTTCATGAGGCTCCATCCGGCGGCGGTTCGGCACAGGGAATTTCCAGCCAGTGATCGCTGCGCCCTGCGCAATAGCGGGCGTCGACGTGCCGCGCGTGGATGGCACGCAAGCCGAGTGCGCGCGCCTGCCGGTGAAGCCATACGCCCTCGCCGTGCAGCGTGCGCTGCACGGCAACGTGCGGCAGGTCGTCGAGCCCTGTGTCCTGGAGCAGCGAGCGACGCCGCGACCAGGGCAGCGAACGCACGTCGCGGCCGGCATGGACGAGCACGTCCTGCACGCAAAGAAAGGCTTCCTGTTCACGCAAAGCCGGCTGGGGCCGCAACGCGCGCTCGTGCAAACGGGCCGAATCCATGCGTCCGGCGCTGTCGAGCATGCAGATCTCACCGTCCAGCACGAGATGCGGGCCGACCCATGCTACGAATGTCTCCTCGAATTCGGGAAACCAGCGCACGAGGTCGATGCCGCTGCGACTGACAAGCCGGCCGCGGCCGCCGGCCGCCTGGGCCAGCACGCGATACCCCTGCGACGGCAGCTGAAAGTCCCAAAGGCTGCTCGTGAACGGGTGCAACCCAAGGCTGGGCTGCATCAGCTCGAGGGGACTGTCGATGGGCGCCAGCGCTTCGACTTGCGAATCGCCTGGCAATGCCGGATGGCAAATGGTCAGCGACATGGCAGGGCAGGTTCATCGTGGCCGTGTCGGGCAAGCATTTGGCGTGCCCGCCGCCGGCGCCATCGGGGGCACTCGCGATTTACTCGGTGAGCACGTCATGGACGACGCTCAACAATTTGTCAAGAGTGATCGGCTTCATCAGGTGCGCAGCAAAGCCCGCGGCGAGCACGCGCTCGGTGTCGGCGGGGCGCCCCATGCCGGTGGCAGCGATGACTGGCAGCGCTCGCCCGCCTGGGAGTTCACGCAGGTCGGCCAGGAACGCCGCGCCATCGAGCTCCGTGGTGGGCATGCCCTGGATGACGAAGTCGAGCGTCGCGTCGCGAGCCGTGGTCAGTCCGTCGGCCCAGTTGACGGCCGTGTACACAGTCATTCCTTCGAGTTCGAGCAATTCGCGCAACGCGTCAGTCGTCTGCGAATCTTCATCCACCACGAGGGCGCGCCGGCCGTTCAGGTGCGGGCGCGGAATGTCGTCGGCTTGTGCCGGCCTGGACGCCGCTGGGGTCGCCAAGGGCCAGCGCACCGTGAAGCAGGCGCCCATTCCGGCGCCGTCGGATTCCACGGAGACGCTGCCGCCATGACTCTCGACCAGGCTTCGCACCAGCGCGAGTCCGATCCCGAGACCGCTCTGGCGGCGCTTCGGCCGGGAACCGCCTTGGTCGTACATGTCGAACACGTTCGGCAAGTCCTCGGCGACGATGCCTTCGCCGTCGTCGCGCACCCGGAGCACCGCGTCGGCCCCATCGCGCTCGAGGCGCAGCTCCACGTGGCCGCCGGACGGTGTGAACTTGAGCGCATTGCTCAGCAGATTCCAGACGACCTGCTCGACGCGCACGGGATCCGCATCGAGCATCACCGGTTCTTCAGGCAGGTGGGCGCAGAGCACGAGTTGCCGGGCCAGAGCCTCCTCCTTCGCGTCGTCGGCGATCGTCTGCACCGTGGCGGTGAAATCCACCGGCACGCGATGAAGGCTCAGCTTGCCGGTGTGCACGCGCGACAGGTCGAGCAGGTCGTCGATGATCTGCACCTGGCTCAGCACGGCCTTGTGAATGGTGTTGGCTGCTCGCGCCACGGCCGGCAGATCGCGAACTTCCGGGTTGCGCTGCAGCAATGCGGCATGCAACTGGATCAGGTTCAGCGGATTCTTCAGCTCGTGCGACATGACGGCCAGGAACTCGTCCTTCAGTTCGTTGGCGGCGAGCGCCTCGGCGCGGCCTGCGGCCTCGCTGGCCAGGTGCGCCTCGCGCTCGGCCTCCAGCCGCTTTTGCTCGGTCAGGTCGCGGGCGATCTTGCCGAAGCCTGTCAGCTTTCCGCCTTCGTGCAGCGGCGTGGTGACCCCGCTGCAAAAGACCGTGCCGCCGTCCTTGCGACGCAGCCATCGACTGTCCTCGAATCGGCCGGCGCTGCGGGCCGTCTCCATCTCGAGCTCGGGCTGCCCGGCGGCCACATCCTCGGGCGAGAACAGCAGGCGCATGGGTTGGCCCACGGCTTCAGCCAGCGAGTAGCCGAAGATCTGCGCGGCGCCCGGCGTCCAGGTCACGATGCGACCGTCCGGATCGAATGTCACGATGGCGTAATTCGTCGTGCTCTCGGCGACCAGCCGCAGGCGCTCTTCGGCGCGGTGCCGGCTGGTCACGTCGACGAACGTGAGCACCGCGCCGTCGATGCGATCCTCCGTGGTGCGGTACGGCAGGATCCGGGCGAGGTACCAGCGGCCGTCCGCGCAGCTCACCTCGCGCTCGATCACGCGAAGCGACTGGAAGGATTCGGCCGCGTCGTCGGCCAGCGCCGGGTAGTCCAGCCGATGCGTGATGTCGAGCAGCGACCGTCCGACGTCCGACGAGATCAGGTTGAACAGGCGCGCGGCATGCGGCGTATAGCGCTTGATGTTCATTGCGCGGTCGACGAACACGGTGGCAATCTCGCTGGAGGCAATCAGGTTCTTGAGGTCGTCGTTGATCTTGGCGGTTTCGTCGACCTTCGACTTGAGCTCGAGGTTGACGGTGATGAGCTCTTCGTTGATCGACTGCAGCTCTTCCTTGCTGGTCTCGAGCTCCTCGGTGGTGGATCGCAGCTCCTCGTTGATGGCCTGCAGTTCTTCGTTCGAGGCCTTCAGTTCCTCGTTGGATGTCTCCGATTGCTCGATGGTGCCCTGCAACTGCTCCTTGGCGCGCCGCAGTTCCTCTTCGAGGTGCACGACCACATGATCGTGCCGGTCGGCGTCGCTGCCGGTCGTCTCGCACACCATGGAATCGTCGATCTCGTCGAACAGGATCATCACGAACGGGCCGCCCATGTCGGACTCGGGCACCGGCCGCACGATCATCGTGAGGACCCGGCTGCGTCCGTCCTCGACGTGCGTCTTCACCCGGCGCGCCTCGACGCTCTTGCCAGAATGCGTGGCCTGGTAGATGGCGGTGCGCAATTCAAGCCGCAACTCCGGATCGACGAGGTTGAGCAACTGGTGCGAGGGCGCGCCGGCACCATGGCGCAGGTAGCGCCCGGCACGGTCGGACAGATGGACGATGTTGCCGTTCGCATCGATCAGGACCGACGGCGGTGCGTACTGTTCGGCCAGTCGCCCATGCAGTTCGGCGTAGTCGATCGGATGCTTCTCGCCGCGCGCTTCCGGGTTCGCCGTCATCCCCGTGCCTGAACCCGTTGCGCCCATGGGCAGCACGGGCACGTAGCGGGGCGTGCGCGTCACGACATTGGCACGGTAGATGCGATTCTTCTTGTCGACGATGCCGAACAGGTCCGATGAAGTCTCTGCCGACTCGGAACTGCCCAGGAACAGGTAGCCTCCCGGGCGCAGGGCGAAATGGAACATCTCCAGGATCTCGGCGTGCACGTCGCGATCCAGGTAGATCAGAAGGTTGCGACAGCAGATCAGGTCGAGCTTGGAGAAGGGCGGGTCACGCAGGATGTTGTGCACCGCGAACATGACCTTTTCACGCACCTCGGTGCGGATGCGGTACTGGTGGCCTTCCTTGTCGAAGAACCGCCGCAGCCGCTCTGGGGTGACATCGGTGTCGATGCCCTCGGGGTAGGCGCCCATGCGCGCCACGCCGATCGCAGCCTCGTCGATGTCGGTGGCGAAGATGTGGATCTTGGGTGCCTTGGATACCGTTGCGAGCTGCTCGCACAACTGCATCGCGATCGAGTAGGCCTCTTCGCCCGTGGAGCAGCCGGGCACCCAGGCCCGCAGTCCCGTGCCGGCCTTGCCCGCCTGCTCCAGCACCTCAGGCAGTACGTCGCGCTGAAGCATCGCGAATGCTTCGCCATCGCGAAAGAAATTGGTCACCCCGATCAGGAGGTCCTTGAGCAGCGCGGGCGCTTCTTCGGGTTGTTCCTGCAGAAAGCTGCAGTAGGTGTGCAGATTGGGCAGCGCATGCACCTGCATCCGACGCTCGATGCGGCGCAGGACCGTGGCCCGCTTGTAGCTGCGGAAGTCGTGGCCGGTGCGCGCGCGCAGCAGGACGAGGATGTCGTGCAGTGCCTTTTCGGCCTGCACCGTGGCCGCGGCGCGCGCATCGGCCTCGTCGTCGGCGCCCGGCTTGATCGGCAGCTCGATCGTGCGGGCGTTGGCCCACAGCTCGACCAGCTTGGCCGGGATCTGCGCCACCGGCAGGACCCAGTCCACCGCACCGGTGGCCATGGCATTGCGCGGCATGCTGTCGAATTCCGCTTCCAGCGGGCTCTGCGCGAAAGTGATGCCGCCTTCCTCCTTGATGCGCGTGATGCCGACCGAGGCGTCGGACCCGTTGCCCGAAAGGACCACTGCAAATGCGCGCTGGCGGTGCACGATGCCCAACGTGCGGAAGAACAGGTCGATGGTCGAGTGGGGGCCACGACGGCGCGGCAGGTCGCTCACGCTGAGGTAGCTGTCGTTCATCGTGAGCATCGTGTTCGGCGCGATGACATACACATGGTCACGCTCGACAGGGACCGGGCCCTGCGGAGTCGACACCGTCAGCGGCGTCACGGCCCTGAGCACGGCTTCGAGCTGGCTGGCATGTTCGGGCGACAGGTGCAGCACGACGACGAAAGCCATGCCGCAATCGGGAGGAACTGCATGAAAAAACGCCTGAAGGGCCTGCACGCCGCCGGCCGATGCACCAATGCCGACGACCGGGAAATCAAGGGAACTCGGTGTCAGCTCGGAGTCTCGCGGTGGCAGGAATGTGAGTTCGTCAGTCATGGAAGAGAGTCCCTGCAGAAAGGCCTGCGCGGGATGACGTGGCGATTGTGCGCGCCCGGCGCATCGTGCACGCACCGGATGTTCCCGGGAGCGCCACTTGCCTAGGCGGAACGCCTTGTATTCTTTCCAATTGCATGATCCTTCGCGACATCGTGGTCATCGGTGCGAGCACCGGGGGTGTTCATGCCCTGCGCACAGTGGTTGCAGCGCTGCCGGAGCAACTCCCGGCGTGCGTGTGCGTGGTGCTGCACATCGGCGCGCACGAGAGTGACCTGCCGGCGCTGCTCGATGCCGTCGGGCGGCTGCCTGCGGCCCATGCCCGCACGGGCGATCATCTTTCGAAGGGGCGCATCTATGTGGCGCCGCCGGACCACCACCTGATCGTGAACGACGGAAGGCTGCTCGTCTCGCGCGGGCCGAAGGAGCATCACACCCGACCCGCGATCGATCCGATGTTCCGCTCTGCGGCGTTGAGCGCCGGACCCCGGGTGATCGGCGTGCTGCTCACCGGTGCGATGTACGACGGCACTGCGGGGCTGCAGGCCATCAAGTCGTGCGGCGGGCTGGTGGCCATCCAGGATCCGGCCGACGCGTATGCGCCCAGCATGCCGAGTTCGGCGCTGCGAGGGGTCGACGTCGACCGCTGCGAGCCGCTGGAGCGCCTCGCCCCGCTGATTGCGCAATGGGCGGGACAACCGGTGCCGCAGGCGCCGTCCGAACGGCCCGCCACCCTGGAGCGCGAGCAGATCGTCGCCCAGGGAGGGGGCAATGCCCTGCCGACCCTGCGCGAGATCGGCCTGCCGTCGAGCATCGTGTGTCCGGAGTGTGGCGGCAGCTTGTGGGAGATCATGGGGTCGACCCCCGCGCGCTACAGGTGCCACACGGGCCATGGGTTCTCGCTTGCATCACTGATGGGGGCGCAGTCCCGGTCCACCGAAGATGCGCTTTGGTCAGGCGTGCGGGCGCTGCAGGAAAGGGAACTCGTGCTTCGCAAGGTCGCCGCTCTGGAGCGCGCGGCCGGCGACGAGCATCATGCCAGTCAGGCCGAGGCCGACGCACAGCGCACCAGTGAGCAGGCCGACGCGTTGCGACGCCTGATCGAGTCGAGGTAGAGCGGACCCTCGCGTGGCCTGTGACGCGCGGCGGCATTCGTTCAGCCGGGCGAGATGCCGTTCGAGGACATCCGCGAGATCTCGCGCCGCCAGGGTGCTGTGTCCGGTTCGGCCGCCGCCGGACTGGTCAGCACACGCAACTCCGTCGGACTGGGGGGCAAGGGGTAGATGCGCCACATCGGTGGCGTGTCGGCCAGCGGGTCGGGTGGTTCGTCGAGCAAGAGCACGCGCTGCGTCGAGGGTGAAAGCTGGGCGTCCAGGGCCTGCATGGCCGCCAGCGGCGTCACGCGCCCATCGGCGAAGACCATCACCAGTCCCGGCTGCGCCTGATTCGGTGCCAGCGCCCGAAGCCGCCGTTCGGCGGCGCCGGCAGATTCGAACAACCGCGGATTCCAGCCGAGACGCACCAGACGGCGCACCAGGGCTTCGGCGGCGACGCCATCGTGATTCACGAGCCATGCCGTGCGGCCGTTCGCGCTTTCAGTGGGCAACGGCGACGCACTTTCGCAGCGTACCTGGGACCAGTGGAATGACAGCAGGATGCCCAGCGCCTGCACTGCGCTCAGCTCGATCGTCCCGCCCGTGTGGGGACAGCGCCCGCTCGCCCGCCGCAGCCGTGCGGTGTAGCCAGATGCGCTTGGCTGCGTATCGTCCAGCCACAGTCGGCGCGCCACCCGCTCGAAGGTCTCGGTCGGCGCGACCAGTCCGGTGCCGGCCAGCTTGACCGCGATGGTGCAGCGGCCCGGCAACATGGGCTGCGCCACCGCATCGAAGGCGAAGAAGCCGACGTCGACCAGTTCGAGCACGGCGTGCAACAGGCGGCCCAGGGCCTGGCTGGCAGCCATCGGGTCGGTCACGAGCGTGGTCGAAGGTGGACGACAGTCGAAGGCGATCGGCAGCTTGCGCTGGCGTGCCAGCGGCATCACCTTGCGCACCTCGGCGGTGAACAGATCCCCGAAATCGAAACGCATGGAGCGCGCGCTCGTGGGATTCGTCAGGCTGCGTGGGCCGGCGACCGCGCTGCCGGGCCGCCGTCAATGATCGCATCGCAGTGCAGCGGCCGCAGCAACACGATGGCGCTCTGCGGCGTGGCGATGAATTGCTTGACCGCCAGCCGCGTGATGGTCTTTTCGTGAGCCTCGAAGGCCTGCAGCCAGCTTTCGGGATGGGCGCCGGCCCCGAACCTGGACTCGAGCGCCTCGCGCAGGATGACCCCGCGGATGAGCTGCCGATGGTGGAAGAAAGTGAAGGAGACGCCTTCGACGACGGGGCAGAGCCGGGCTGTGGACTTCATGCACACAGGTTGTCACGGCCCCGGACGGCGCGCGACCGGGGCAAGAGCACGTTGCCCCGGGGAATCCCCGGGCGCCTGGCGGCGTGAACCCGCGTTGCGGAACTCAGTTGTAGTGCTGGTACACCTTCGTCGAGCCGTCCTTCAGCACGAGCAGCACGTCGAAGGCATCGCGCCGGCCGCCGTACGCAGGGCCGTCCATGCCCGGGGAGCCGACCGGCATGGCCGGCACGGCGAGCCCCACCGCTTTCGGGCGCTCGCGCAGGAGACGGCGGATTTCCTTCGCGGGGACGTGGCCTTCCAGCGCGTAGCCGTCGATCACGGCGGTGTGGCAGGAGGCCAGCCGGTCAGGCATTCCGAGCCGCTGGCGTGCGGCGTTGTTGCCGTCCGGGTGCATCAGCGTGACGAAACCGGCGCCTTGCAGGTGGGCGGCCCAGTCCTCGCAGCATCCGCACTGCGGCGCCTTCCAGATCTCGATGCGGCTCGGCGCCGCGAGCAGCGGGGTGGTCGCCAGCAGCGCTGCGCTGCCCGCAATGAAGCCGCGCCGGGTGATCAAGGGGAACGTCATGGAAATCTCTTCGGTTGGGATGACGTCAGTCGGGATGGTTCAGCAGCCAGTTCAGCGTGCCGTACAGCAGGGCTGCGAGCACCGCCAGCAGCCCGACGCCGGCAGTCAGCCACCACGTGACGGACGACCAGTCAATCTGCATGGCGAACTCCAGCGTCCAGGCCGGCTGCTAGAAGCCGATCGACAGCAAGGCGCCCGCGGCCACGAGCGTGATGAGCAGCGCGCCCCCATAGCAAACGAGCTTGGCCAGCGCGCCGGTATGGATGCCCACGTCGTGCAGGCTGTGGAAGATGCGGTGCATTGCATGCCACGCGAACAGCGAGATCACGACGAAGAGGAAGCCCTTGCCGACCCAGTTCTGTGCGAAGGCGAGCACACGCGGATAGCTCAGCGTGTCCGAGCGCAGTGGCCAGCCCAGCGGCACCGCCAGGCCGGTGATGAACACCAGCATGGTGCCGAACAGGGCGCTGAGCACGCCGCCGCCGCCGAACAGCAGCCAGAAGATCGGAGCATTGGATCGCTTGTGATTCATGACCGCCACCACCAGGCCAGCGCGAGCAGCACGATCGACGCAAGCACCGTCGCGGCCAGGCCGGTGCGCGTGATGGTCGACGCCGCGACGCGGCGCCCGCCGACGAACATCATCGGCATCGTCTTGGGCATGATCTCGAACCAGCTCTGCGCATGCACCGCGAAGCTCACGAGCAGCACGGCATTGAGCAGCAGGGCCCAGGGCGTCTGCATGGCGTTGAGCCAGCCGTCCCACGCGGCCTGCCCCTGGGCCAGGCGGACGACACCGACGGCCAGTTCGATCGCGTACGCGAGCACCGCGAACGCGGTGAGCTCGCGCACCATGTAGCGCACGAAGAACGGATCGCGCCGCCACCAACCCTGCATGGGCCGGACGTACGGCCGGCGCGCGGCGGTCTTGTGGTTCATGGCGTGCTCCCTTTGGGCGAGACGAAGCGCAGGAAGTAATCCATGGCGCTGTTCATCTTGTTCTGGTTCACGGCGTTGGCCGGGTCCACGCCCTTGGGGCAGACCTCAGAGCAGTAGCCGACCGCCGTGCAGCTCCACACGCCTTCTTCTGCGTTGACGAGCTCCATGCGGTCGGCGCGGCCCGCCGTCGCGCGAGTCCGCGTTGTAGCGGTGCAGCAGCGCGAGCACGCCCGGACCGGTGAACTCGGGGTTCAGCCCGAACTGCGGGCAGGCGGCGTAACACAGCATGCAGTTGATGCACGAGCTGAACTGCTCGAAGCGCTCGAGCTGCTCGGGCGTCTGCAGGTATTCGCCCTCGGCCAGCGTGCGCGGCGTCCTTCGGGATGATGTAGGGCTTGATGCTCTCGAGCTTCTTGACGAAGGGCTCCACGTCGACCACGAGGTCGCGCTCGATGGCGAAGTGGTTGAGCGCCTCCACGCGGACCGGCCCGGGCAGGAACTCGCGCAGGAAGGTCTGGCACGACAGCTGGGGCTTGCCGTTGACCATCATGCCGCAGCTGCCGCAGATGGCCATGCGGCACGACCAGCGGAAGCTGAGCGTGCCGTCGAGGTCGTCCTTGATGTATTGCAGGCCCTGCAGCACCGACATGTCGTCGGTGTAGGGCACCTTGTAGCTCTGCCACACCGGTTCCTCGTCGTGCTCGGGCCGGTAGCGCAGGACGTCGATCTGGATCGTCCGGGTGATCTACGGCTTCTTCAGGCATTCGCGGCCTCCTTGGCGCGTTGCTCGGCCTCGGCCTTTTCGCCCGCGGCGCCGTAGGCGCGGGTGCCGGGTTGCGAGCTGGTGATCTTCACGCGGACCGTAGGCGATGCGCGGCGCGTCGTCGCCGGCGTAGTAGGCCAGGCTGTGCTTGAGGAAATTCACGTCGTCGCGCTGCTCGAAGCCGTCCAGGCGCTGATGCGAGCCGCGCGACTCGCGGCGCTCGATCGCCGAGTGGGCCATCGACTGCGCCACGTCGAGCAGGTAGCCCAGCTCGATGGCGAGCAGCCAGTCGGTGTTCCAGCCGCGCGAATGGTCGTCGACCTGGACGATTCTTGAGGCGCTGCTTGCAGCTCGGCGAGCTTGTCGCAGGTGGCCTGCATGGTCTGGGCGGTGCGGTAGATGCCGCAGCCGTCTTCCATGCTACTTGGCCATCTCGCTTGCGCAGTGTCGCAATGCGCTCGGTGCCGCCGCGCCGGTCGACGATGCCGAGCGCGCGCGACCGCGGGCCTCTCGGCCTGCGTGCCGATCGTCGCCGCGGTCGCCGTGCGAGGTCGACTTGCGCGAATTGCGCCGCCTCCTCGCCCGCGACCTTGCCGAACACGATCAGCTCGGTCAGCGAGTTCGAGCCGAGCCGGTTGGCGCCGTGGATGCCGACGCTGGAGCATTCGCCTACCGAGTACAGGCCCGGCAGCGGCGCCGCGGTGCTGGCCGTCGGCGGTGATGCCGCCCATCGTGTAGTGCACCGCCGGGCAGCACGGGAATCGGCTCCTTCGCCGGGTCGACGCCGAGGTATTCGACGGCGAGTTCGTAGATCTGCGGCAGGCGCTCGCGCAGCTTTGTCTCGCCGAGGTGGCGCAGGTCCAGGTGCACCACTGCGCCGTGCGGGCTGTCGATGGTGCGGCCCTTCTGCTTCTCGTGCCAGTAGGCCTGGCTCAGGCGGTCGCGCGGACCCAGCTCCATCGCCTTGTTGCGCGGCTTGGGTTCGGCCGGCCCGAGGCCGTAGTCCTGCAGGTAGCGGTAGCCGTCCTTGTTGAGCAGGAACCCGCCTTCGCCGCGGCAGGCTTCGGTGAACAGCAGGCCCGTGCCGGGCATGCAGGTCGGGTGGTACTGCACGAACTCCATGTCGCGCAGCGGCACGCCGTGGCGGTAGGCCAGCGCCATGCCGTCGCCGGTGACGATGCCGCCGTTGGTGTTCTCGCGGAACACGCGGCCGGCGCCGCCGGTGGCGATGATGACCGACTTGCGCCTGGATCAGCGCGGAACGCGCCGGTGGCGATCTCGATCGCGACCACGCCCTGGACGCGCCCGTCGTCGACGACCAGGTCGATGCAGAAGTGCTCGTCGAAGCGGCGGATCGACGGGTACTTGATCGACGTCTGGAACAGCGTGTGCAGCATGTGGAAGCCGGTCTTGTCGGCGGCGAACCAGGTGCGCTCGATCTTCATGCCGCCGAACGCGCGCACGTTGGCGTGGCCGTCATCGCGTGCGGCTCCAGGGGCAGCCCCAGTGCTCCATCTGCACCATCTCTTCGTGCGCATGCGCGACGAAGTACTCGACGACATCCTGCTCGCACAGCCAGTCGCCGCCGGCCACGGTGTCGTGGAAGTGCGCCTCCAGGCTGTCGTGCGCCTGCGTGACTGCCGCCGCGCCGCCTTCGGCGGCCACGGTGTGGCTGCGCATCGGGTAGACCTTGGAGATCAGCGCGATGCTCAGCGTCGGATCTGATTCGGCCACCGCGATCGCCGCGCGCAGGCCGGCTCCGCCTGCTCCGACGATCGCGACATCGGCCTTGAATGTTTCCATGAACCGTCCTATCGGCTAACTGCAATGGGCTATCGGTTATCGGGTCAGGACCAGCTTCTGATAGAGGCCGCCGAAGTAGGTCTCCTTGCGCAAGGAGGCCGGTGGCCGGTCTGCCGGCATGAATTCGGCCACGTCGTGGTTCCAGAGGTCCATCGCGTAGGGTTCGAGTTTTCGGAACACGCCGGTCATCAGCAGGCGCAGCGGGTGCAGTGCCACCGGCTTGTGATAGTCGACGATGACGATCTTGCCGCCGGGCGCGCACCACGCGCATCGCCTCGGCCAGCGTGGCGCGGCGCACATGCTCGGGCTGCTCGTGAAGCAGGAAGAACAGCAGCACCTGGTCGTAGCTCGCGTCGGCGCATGCCAGCGACGAGGAGTCGCCCTGCAGCAGGGCCACGCGCTCGTCCGGCGGCAGCTTCCTGCCGAGGTTGCTCAGTTGGATCGGAAGGATGTCCACGACGTCCAGGCTGGCGTCGGGCGGCCAGCCGCTCGCGCAGCATGCGGTGTCAGGTTGCCGTAGACGCAGGCGACCTGGAGCGTCCTGCCGACCACCGTCTCGCCCAATTCGGCGATGCGCCGCGTCGCGCAGCCGGCCGTAATTGCCGAAGAGGATGGCATTGACCAGCCATTCGCGCTCGAAGACATGCACGGCCTTGGGATGGACATAGGCCCACCAGTACACCTGCTCGAGGTAGCGCGGGATCGGCAGCAGGCCCCGTGCCGAGGTGCCGGGCGGAGCCGGTATCGCCGTCGTCCCGCTCAATGAGGAGTCGGCAGTGGAGTGCACGGGTGGAGTCATGGGCGGGTTCCCTTCAGGCGTGCGCAAGTTGCGGATTGCGCGTTGTGGTTGCCCCGAAGCGTAGTGGCGAGTGCGGTCGGGCGGTTGATCGCCATCAAAAAAGGGAACGCGCCCGCGATGGGGCGCACATCGGCGAGTATCCGTTCGTGTCTCGCACCACGCGCCAGGCCGCGAATCCGGCCGCCGCACACCTGCGCCAGCGCGGGGCATCCGGTTTGCCAATAATCGGGCGATGCCCATTCCCGGTGAATCTTCCGCGCCGGCCTCCCAGCGGCCGGCTTCGCGCTCTGCCCAACGACAGGAGTTCGTCGACCTGTTCACGGCGGTCATGCTGCCGATGTTCCTCGCGGCGGTCGACCAGACCCTGTTGGCCACGGCCACGCCGCGCATTGCCGCCGAACTCGGCCGCCTGGCCGACTCGGCGTGGATCGCCGTGGGCTACCTGCTCGCGGCCACCGTCATGGCGCCCGTCTATGGCCGCCTTGGCGATCGCTTCGGGCGCCGGCCCGCGCTGCTGGCGGCGCTCGCGATCTTCGCGCTCGGGTCCCTCGCCTGCGGCGCGGCGCGGTCGATGCCGCAGCTGGTCGTGTCCAGGGCGCTGCAGGGCGTCGGCGGAGGCGGGCTGATGGTGCTGTCCCAGGCCCTGATCGGCGAACTCGTGCCGCCCATCGAGCGCCCGCGCTACCAGGGCTACTTCGCGATCGTGTTCACCGCGTCGAGCGTGGGCGGGCCGGTGATCGGTGGGCTGGTGGTGCACCATGCGAGCTGGCGCTGGCTGTTCCTGGCCAACCTGCCGCTGTGCGCCATCGCGGCCTGGCGGGTCGCCCGCCTGCCGCGCGCGCCCCGTTCCGCCATGCGGGATGCGCCCACCGACCCGATGGGCGTGCTGCTGTTCGCACTCACCGCGACAACCGGCCTGCTGTGGATGAGCCTGGCCGGACACCGCTTCGCCTGGTTCTCGGCGCCGAGCGCCATGCTGCTGGCGACCTGCGCCGTGGCCGGGATGGCCCTCGTGCGCCAGCAGCGCCGGCACGTCCATCCGTTCCTGCCGCTGGACATCCTGCGCATTCCGGGCGTGCGCTGGATCTGCGGCACCGTCGTGTGCTTTGCGGCCAGCATGTTCGCGCTGGTGTTCCTGTTGCCCATCTACCTTCAGCTCGCGCGCGGCGCCAATGCGTCGGACGCCGGCTGGCAGATGCTGCCTCTGACCGCCGGACTCGTGGTGGGGTCGACGATCAACAGCCGCATCACGGCGCGCACGGCATTGCCCAACCGGATGCCGCCCTACGGGCTGGCGCTGTCGGCGCTGGCGCTGTTCCTGCTCGCCTTCGCGCCGGCCTCCATCTGGGTGACCGATACGGCCGCGGCATTGGTCGGACTGGGCTTCGGCACGGTCATGCCCAGCGCCCAGTTGTCCATCCAGACCTTGTCCGGACGCGCGAAGCTCGGCGCCGCCGCGGCGCTGCTGTCGCTCACCCGTTCTTCGGGTGCCTCGCTGGGGACTGCGGCCTTCGGCGCCATCGTGTTTGCCTTGCTGCAGACCGACGGCGCTGCGCAGGGCGCCGCCCTGAGCCTCGAACGCATGACCCCCGCGCAGATCGCACACGCGTTCCACATCGCATTCGCTGCCGTCGCGGTGTTCGTCGCGTTCGGTGCGTGGGTTGCCATGCGGGTGCCGACCGTGCACCTGCTGCACGATGAGAAGCTTGATTCCGTCCTCGAGACCTGAGGCCGCAGCCGCCTATCATCACGGCATGACAGCGGCCGCCACCGTCCACGGCACGCTCGCCGAGATGGCGCGCGCGGCCATGCGCTGGCTGGCCAGCTGGTGGCGCGTGGTCCACCTGGCCTTCGTGCTCCTCGCGCTGGCCCTGTCGCCGTCGAGCTACCGCGGCGAGAGCGGGCATGCGCTGCTGCGGCGCACGTACCTCGCGACAGCACCGGCCGTGCTGCCGTTCACGGTGCTCAGCGCGCTCATCAGCGTCGTGCTCATCCGCATCGTGATCGTCACGGCGCTCAGCTACGGCCTGTCGCAATACGCGCTCGAGATGGTCGTGCGCGTGCTCGTGCTCGAACTCATTCCGTTGACGGCCGCCTTGTTCGCCGCGCTTCGTTGCACGATTCCGCACGCGGCCGAAGTGTCTGCATTGAGAGCGCGCGGGCATTGGGACGAACTTGTGCGCAACGGTGCCGATCCCGTACGGCGCGAAGTGCTGCCGCGCGTGGGCGCCGGCGCATTCTGCGCACTCATGCTGGCCGCGGTGAGCTGCGTGCTGACTTTCGTGATCGCGTACCTGTCGGTGTACGGCTTCACCACCTCCGGCATCCCCGGCTACACGCACACGGTGGGTCATGTCTTCGATGCCGCCGTATCGCTGATCTTCGGCCTGAAGATCCTCTTCTTCGGTGCCACGGTGGCATTGATGCCCGTGGCGTCGGTGCTCGACGACGAACGCCTGCGCCGCTCGCGAACGAGCGCCGAACTGCACGGGCTGGTGCGCATGTTCCTCGTGATCCTGCTGATCGAGGCGGCCTCGCTCGTGGGCAACTACTACTGAACTTCGCATGCCCATGAACGACCACGACCGCGCCGCGGCCCCGGTTCCCCATCTCGAGGCCAAGGCGGCGCTGCTGCTCGCACTGTTCGTCGCGCTCGTGGCCGCCGTGGTGCTCTACCTCATGTATGCGCGCGGCGCGTTCGAGAGCACCCAGCGGCTCGTGCTCGTGGCCGACGACTCCGAGGGCGTGCGCGTGGGCATGGACCTGACCTTCTCGGGCTTTCCGATCGGGCGAGTGCGGCGCATCGAACTCGCGCCGGACGGCAACGCGCGCATCCTCATCGACGTGCCCACGCAGGACGCGCACTGGCTGCGGCAGTCGAGCGTGTTCACGCTCGTGCGCAGCCTGTTCGGCGGGGCGAGCCTGCGCGCCTACAGCGGTGTGCTCACCGATCCGCCACTGCCCGACGGTGCCGAGCGCAAGGTGCTGATCGGCGACACCAATGCCGAGCTCCCCCGGCTGGTGTCGTCCGCCCGTGAATTGCTGCAGAACCTCACCGAGCTGTCTTCACCCGACGGCGCCCTGGCCGGCAGCCTGGCCAACGTGCGCTCGCTCACGCAGCGCATGCAAGGCCCTCAGGGGGCGGCGGGCGTGCTTCTGGGCGGCGACGCCGAGGCCCGCAAGTTGAGCCTCGCGCTGGACCGGGTCAATGCGCTGCTCGCGCGGGCCGACGGCATCGCCGCGCGCGCGGATGCACAGCTCCTGGGCAAGGACGGCGTCGTGCCCGAGAGCCGGGCGGCGGTCGTGCAGCTCAACGCCATGCTCGGCGACGCGCGCGACACGCTCAAGCACGTGGATGCCGTGCTGGCCGAGGCGCAGGCCGTCGCGGCGAATGCGCGGGTCGCCACGACAGATCTCGGCGCTCTCAGGAGCGAAGTCGATGCGACGGTGCGCAAGGTGCAGTCGCTGGTCGACGAGGTGAACCGCAAGTGGCCTTTCGCACGGCACAGCGAGCTGGAGTTGAAATGAATGCGTCGGTTCATGACCTCGGCGTGCTGCTTCGGTGTCATGGAAAACCGAGATGAAACTTGGGCACTGCAACCCCAACCCGTTCGGGCTGGGCGACCCCAACCCGTTCGGGCTGGGCGACCCCAACCCGTTCGGGCTGGGCGACCCCAACCCGTTCGGGCTGAGCCACTACAACCCGTTCGGGCTGAGCCTGTCGAAGCCCCGCTGCGGGCATCACGCGGACCCTTCGACACGGGGCCTTCGACAAGCTCAGTCCCCTGCTCAGGGCGAACGGTTGTTGTTGTCAGGGCGAACGGATGTTTCATGCGCCGCGGGACGCGCGAATCACGGTGGAGCAACCAGGATGCAACTCGGGCATTGCAACCCCAACCCGTTCGGGCTGAGCCTGTCGAAGCCCAGCGCGAGCATCAGGCGGTGGACCCTTCGACACGGGGCCTTCGACAAGCTCAGTCCCCTGCTCAGGGCGAACGGTTGTTGTTGTCGGGGCGAACGGATGTTGTTGTCAGGGCGAACGGATGTTCCATGCCTGGCGGGTGGCGCGAAGTGCAATGGATACTGTTGAAATGATGCGTCGTGGCAGGCCGATCCTTGGCATACGATGGATCATCGCGGCGGTGGTCGCCGCATTGGCTGCGTGCGCGAGCGGGCCGCCTGTGCCCGACTGGAAGTCCAATGCCAAGAGCGCGATCGACGCGACGGTGACGGCCGCGCTCGACGGGGACGCTGCCACCGAGGCGCGCGACTTCGATCGCGCGCGCTCCGAAGTGGCACGCACAGGGCGGCCTGACCTCATGGCGCGCATCGTGCTGATGCGTTGCGCGGCCCATGTCGCGAGCCTGGACTTCGGAGCATGCGAGGGCTTCGCGGACTGGCGTACAGACGCCACCGCGCAGGAGCGGGCCTATGCGGACTATCTCGCAGCACGAACGCTGCCGGCCTCATCCATCGAGCTGCTGCCTGCGGCGCAGCGTCGCGCGGCGGCCGCGCTTGGCGGCGGCGCCGTCCCGCAGGCCAAGGACATCGAAGACCCGCTCTCGCGCCTGATCGCCGTGGCCGTGCTGTTCAAGGCCGGCAAGGCGGACCCGGCGCTCATCGATGCGGCTGTCGCGACGGCATCCGACCAGGGTTGGCGGCGGCCGCTGCTCGCCTGGCTCGAGGTGCAGGCCATGCGCGCGCAAAAGGCCGGCGATGCGGCGGCCGAGAAGGAGTTTCGCAGGCGCATGGACATCGTCGGCATGACACCTGCGCCGGCTCGGTGATCCGGGCTCAGGCGGTCAATGCGCCGTCAGTGCAGCCCGCACACGCTCGAAGCCTTCCCTGAAGTCGCGTGCCATGCGTGACGCCTGTGCGTCCAGTGGCGCGCCGTCTGCGCGCAGGACTTCGAGACAGCCCTTCGCGATGCCCTCCGGCTCGACCACGCCGGGGCCGTGCTCGCCGTCCCACGTCTGAACATAAGCGCGTTGCTTGGAAGGCTTCGGCGCCTCGCGCGACGGTTGCACGTTCACGCGCGGACGGCCGAAGGCCATCGAGACGATGCGGCCGTGCAGGCTGCTGCCGCAATAGCCGCGGCAGCGAGCCAGCAGCGCGCAGATGTCCCACACGTTCAGCGATTCGAACACCGCCACGGCGTGACTCTGCAGGCGTGCGGCCAGGCGTCGGAGCATCGGGAGGTCGTCGTGCCACGGCGCCGCGCCCGCCCGAAACAGCACGAGGCCCAGGCCGCTGGAGCGCGCGACCTGGGCGAGTTGCCCCGCGAGTGCATCCAGCGTGCAGTCGTCCGCGAACTCCGCGCTGAACTGCAACGCGAGGTAGCCTTGCGGCATGGATTGCGCGAGGCGGCCGACGTCGTTTTTTCGGCCGAGCGCGTCGATCATCGGCCCGAAGGATTCAGCGACCAGCGCGGCCGGATCGGGGATCAGCGATGCCTCGATGCCGCAGGCTTGCAGGTGGGCGAGCGTCACGCGGTCGCGCACGGTGACGGCGTCGGCTGCGCGCAGCTTGGCGGCGACTTCCTCGCGCATGCTCGGATTGCAGCAGGCAAGGTCCACGCCACCCATGGCGAGGTAGCCGATCTTGCCGACCAGCGGCATCCGATGACGCGACACCGTATACGGCGCGAGCTCTTCCGTGGCGAGGACGCGCCGCACCCATCGCCGCTGCAGGGCAGGACGCGCCTGCAGATAGGCCACCGTGGCCTGCAGGCGATCGTCTGGCAGCAGCATGGCCGCGGCCTGCCATGCCTCGCACGTGAGCAACTCGCCGCCGGCGTGCAGGAACAGGGGCGGCTCGCAGGGCGGTGGCCGTGTCCTCGATGGAGTCGTTGCGGACGCTGAGGCCGCGGTGGATGGTGCGGAAGGCGAAGGCGATGCGGACGGTGAAGGCGGTGCGGATCGTGCGGATGGTGCGGATGGCGAAGGCAGTGCGGGCGGCGAGGATCCTGCCTGCGCGAGCGTGGACAGCGCGGTCACCGCATGGCCTCCGAAGGCGCAGAGATCGCGCGTGGCGAGCCCGGTGGGGATGATCGTCGCGTCGGGCCACAGCGCGGCGACGAGATGGGGAAAGAGCAGGTCGCCGAAGTTGTGGCGATCGAACGCGCCGAAGACGATCAGCGGCGCATCCACGGCAGAGCGCCCTTGCCGCGGATCATGTCGCGCCGGAGGCGTCACGTGCCCGCATCTTGGCGTGCACGTAGGCGCCTTGCGGGATGTAGAGCAGGTCGGCGACCTTGCGCATGAGGTGGTTTTCGTGCGCGCCGAGCGTGCCGTCGGCATAGGCCACGCGCCACATGTTCTCGATCACGAGCAGCTTCTGCGCCATGTCGAAGCCCTCGTTGATGCGCGAGGTGAAGGCGAAGTAGTCGGTGGCGCCCACGGCTTCCTGCTCGGCCATGCTCACAAGGTGGTCGGTGTCGTCGGCGGACAGTCCGAACTGCCTGCGAAGCGCGTCGATGACGGCGCGACGCTCGGGCGCGCCGATCGCGGGCTCCGCGCGCATCACCTCGACGAGCAGCACGGCCGTGGCCAGTTGCAGCAGGCGCTTCGGATCTTCCGTGGACTTGGCGGCGTCCGGTGGCAGGATGGCCTCAAAGAGATCTTTCAGCGACTTGATCATGATCGGTCCGACCCGATGGCCGGCAGGAAGTGCCCTCGTCGATGACGATCCGCGCTCGTCGCTCGCATGCGCCGAGATTATCGCGTCCGGTCGCACCCGGCTGGTGCCCGGAAAATCGACATGGGGCACACATCGCCAGTGCGGCGCGCGCTGTCACGAGCAAGCAGTCGAGTGGCACTCGCAGGGCCTATAGTCGCGGTTGGCGGCCGCCGAGGAGCCGCGAAGGAACCAGGAGCTTGTCATGGGTCTGTTCGATTCGATCGCGGGCGAAGTCGCCGGCGCGTTGTCCAAGTCTTCAGGCGGCACGCACGGGCCCATGCTGGATGCCGTGCTGGCGCTGATCAACGATCCCCGCGTCGGCGGCGTGCAGGGGCTCGTGCAGGCCTTCGAGCGAAACGGCCTGGGCGGTGTGGTGGCCTCGTGGATCGGTTCGGGCGAAAACCTCCCGATCTCCGGCTCCCAGCTCGCCACGGTGCTCGGAAGCGAGCACATTCAATCGATCGCCAAGTCGGTCGGACAGCCTGCCGAGGAAGTCTCCGGGCAGCTCGCCGGGTTGCTGCCCCAGGTCATCGACAAGTTGAGTCCGACTGGTACCCTGCCAGAGGGCGACGCACTCGGCGAGGCGCTCGGGCTGCTCAAGGGCTTCCTCAAGTAGCCGGGCCTCGCGGGGCCCACGCATTCCGCAACCCATTCGAAAGGACACACTCGATGAGCATTTTCAGCACCATCCTCGCCAAGCTCGGACTGGGCGACTCGAAGAAGCAGGCCACGCCTGCCGCCGCGGCACCGACCTCATCGGCAGCACCGACGGCGACCGCCGCGGGCACCGCGGCCGCGGCGCCGGCCGCCCCGCATGCGATGAGCCAGGTCGATGTCGTGTCCAAGCTCGAGTCCATGGCCGCCTCCCATGGCGAGAAGCTCAACTGGAAGGTCTCCATCGTCGACCTCATGAAGCTGCTCGGACTCGACAGCAGCTTCGCCGCGCGCAAGGAACTCGCCACCGAGCTCGGCTGCCCGGCCGAGAAGATGGGCGACTCGGCGCAGATGAACATGTGGCTGCACAAGACCGTGCTGCAGAAGCTCGCCGAGAACGGCGGGAACATTCCGGCGGAACTGCTGCACTGAGGCCCGAAAAAGATGCGGGCCGGCATTCGCCGGCCCGCTCGGTTCGCAGCGCGCTTCAGCGCCAGGAATACGAGTACGTGAGGCCGACGAAGGTCACGTTCTGCACCGGCTGGCGGCTGACGATCGTGCCGTCGGAGTAGGTGAACGGCACGCCGTTGTAGGCCCACGTCCAGTCGTTCCAATGTGAATGCTGCTGCACCAGGTCCACGCGCACGGATGAACGCTTGTCGATCGTGTAGCGACCGAAGAGCTTGAGCGTCGCCTGCCGGAACACGATGTCTGGCAAACCGCCTGTCGCCGCGAGCAACGCGGCGCTCGCCCCATCGGCGGTGGCGTCCAGCGTCTGGTCGTAGATGCTGCTGTCTTCGATGAAGGACAGGCTGCCGCCCAGGTCGAACTTGGAGTGCGGATTGCCGGTGAAGCCGACGCCCACGTTGGTGGTCCGGTTTGCGAACGACAGGATCGTCGCCGCCGCGCGGGCCTGCAGGAGCGACTCCTCGCCGTAGGTCACGAAGGCGTTGTAGCGCCACCGATCGCTGTAGGCGTAGCTGGCATCGAAGCTGAGCAGGTCCATGCCCGAATGCCGCAGCCCGTAGGCGCTGGGCGTGTCGTAGCGGTCGCGGCCGTGCTGACCGCTCAATTGCAAGCCGATCTTTTCGCTCGGCTGCCAGTTGCCGCTGATCTTGAAGCTGTCGCGCTTGCGATCGGCCAGCGTGGGCATGAAGACCGCGGTGGAGAACGCGGCGGCAGGGTCGGTCGGGTCGGGAACCTCGGTGACGCCGGTGCCGCTGTTGTTGCGCAGCCAGTTCGAGCCGTCGCGGCGGCTGCTGGCCACGCTCACCGCGCCGCTGAAGGTCTCGGTCACGCGGCGCCTCAGCTCGGCCCGCAGCGTGGTCTCGTCGGTCTTCTGGCGCAGGGCGCTGATGCCGGCCACGGCGCTGGTCGAGGTGAACACGCCGCGGTCGATGGACTCGGTCTCGGCTGCCAGCGTGCCGCGGTAGTCGCTGCTGAGCTGGTAGCTTGCCTGCCATTGCGTGCGGATCTTCGTGTTGGGCAGTTGCCGATTCGTGTAGGTGGATGTGCCTTCGATGTTGTAGAGCGCCACGGGCGTCTTGTCGTCGCGGTCGTCGTAGCGCACCTTCGCCAGCAGAGACAGCTTCTCGAGCGGACGCGCGGTGAGCGTGACCTGGGCGAGTTTCGTGTCGACCCGGGCGCCGAGGTTGCTCACGCCCGCCGGGCCGTCGGTGAATCCCGCGGCGGCGAAGTCCTGGTTCTGGATGAGCTGGCCGTAGCCGAGCTTGAAGTTCAGGTGGGTCTTTGCCGTGAAGGCATACGTGCCCGTGATGTCGATCTGGTGCGCCTGGTTGTCGGGCGCCAGCGCCACCGGCTGGCCGAGGATCGTCGCCAAGCCCGCGCCCACGGGCAGGGGAGTGCCCAGCGCATTGTTCAGCGTGGCGGGCACCGTTGGGTCGATGCGGTCGACCTCGTTGCGGAAGAACGAGCCGTAGTAGCCGGCGCTCAGCATGAGCTTCTCGCCGGCGTAGCTCACGCGCGCCTCGACCTGGCTGTGGTTGGTCTTGATCGGCTCGGGCAGCATGAGCACGGCCCAGCCGGCCTCGATGCCGCTGGTGCCGGTGCAACCTGGTGCCACGGCCGACGGGCAGTTCATGCCGATGCCGAACAGCCGCGAGCCTTCGCGGTTCTCGCTGCTGAGCTTGACGTCGACCTGGACGCGCTCGTTGATCGTCTTGACCAGCCCGAGCCCGAGGCCCGTGCGCTCGATCTTGAGGTCAGCGCCGTTGCTCACGTCGAGCGGGTCGTGGCGCACCTTCTCCTGGTAGTCGAGCGTGGCCTTCCAGTCGCCTTGCTTCTTCCAGCGCAGGTCGAGCTCGCGCGTGGGGCCGAGCAGACGGCTGCCTTCCACGCGCAGGCCGGTGCCGGCCTTGGTGTCGCGGCGCTCGTAGTCGAGATCGAGCAGCCCCGTGGCGCTCTGGTTGCGCAAGCCGTTGTACTGGCCGAACAGACCGCGGTCAGCGCTGTCGCCGCTGGCGATGCCGGCGCCGCCCGTGACGGTGGCTTGCAGGATGTTGTCGTCGGCCGAGGCGAAGCCATAGGCCGACAGGATGGCCAGCGCCAGAAGCGTCGGCCTGAGGTGGCGCAGCGGTCGGTTCCGTGCGGGCGTGTTCATCGTGTCTCCCGGTGTTCAGCGGAACAGGAACGCCGGCGTCGGATTCGTGACCGACGGGTTGTTGGAGCCATGGACCTGCGTGTGGCAGTTCAGGCAGCTGCGGCCTTGCCACATGTTCACCACGTTCTTGCCGTTGGTGAACGGTCCGATGGCCGGCGCCGACTGGCCCGGTGCCGCAGGCGGGAACACGCCGGGCTGGCCGCCCACCGCGCCCACGCCGCCGCTGACGTGCGGGGTATGGCATTCCTGGCAGAGGATGGGTGCACGGGCCTTCAGCAGGCTCGGCACCGAACTGCCATGCGAGTTGTGGCAAGTGGAGCAGTCCTCGGTCACGGGCTCGTGCTCGTGGACGAAGGGCCCGCGCTTGTCGGCGTGGCAGGTGTAGCAGGTGTCGTTGATGCTGTCGCGCTTGACCAGCTTCGGGCCGGCAGAGCCGTGCGCGTTGTGGCAATCGGAACAGGTCATCTGGCCCTCGGGCACCGGATGGTGCGAAGGCTTCTCGAGCTGGGTTCGCTGGGCCTTGTGGCAGGTTTCGCAGACGTCGAGCTGCGTCGCCTTGGCCAGCACCTTGTCATGATTCGTGTGGATCTGGTGGCACGACGTGCAGGCCAGGTCGGCCGACTCGTGCGCGCTACCGGACCACAGCATGCGCTTGGCATCGCGCTCGTGGCAGCTCAGGCACGCGGCATTGCGCTGCGTGATGGGCGTGGCCGCCCCTTTCCTGTACACCACGTCGGGCTTGTTCTGGCTCTTCTTCAGGTGGGCTTCGCTGTCTCCGTGACACGAGAGGCAGCTCGGCGTTCTCGGGTCGGCCGTGAACGCATGCGCGCTGCGGCGCATGTCGGGCAGGTCGTCCTGGTCATGGCATTCCACGCAGGCCTTGGAGGCCTCGCGGTCGGCCGCCAAGTCGCGGGCCTGGGCAGGAGCTGCGATGAGCCCGCCCAGGCACAGGACAATGCCGGCGGCCAGGGCGGGCAGGAATCGCATGTTCTTGTCCGCCCCTTGGCTACTGCTGGCCGTGCACGATGTCCACGCCCTTGAAGCCGCCGCTGGAGTGGCAGTCGTTGCAGGTTTCCTGGTTCTGCATCGATTGCGCCTGCGTCAGGTTCGCGAACGAGGCCGCGCCGAAGCTCGTCACGTGGCTGATGGCCTGCGGCGAGTCGTGGCAGGCCGTGCAACTTGCCGCCTTCGGCGAGATCACGAGCCATCCCAGCGGATCGGTCACGCCGGTGGGCTTGGAGACCACCGCACCGACCACGCCCTTGTCGAGCTTGTACGAGTTGTCGACGTGGCACGCGTTGCAGTTCACGCCCACGCCAGGCCATGCGACTTCGGCCGCGTAGTTCTCGACATTGCTCGCCAGCGGCGGGTTGCCCGCGGTCATCGACGTGCCGTCCTTGTTGAACGCGTCGACCACGGTGTTTCCGTGCGTGAACGGATAGGTGCGCTTGGAGTTGCCGTGGATGCCGTGGATCATGCGCTTGAACTGGTACGACTCGTTGAGCGCCAGGCCGTTGGTCATGATGCTCGAGGACATGCGGTTCGGATCGTGGCAGACCACGCAGGCCTCGACCGTGTTGCGCGCGCCGCTGTGGAAGGCGTTGGCCAGGGTGTTCGAGCCCGAGGTCGTGCCCAGCGCGCCGTGGCAGGCGTTGCACTTGTCGTTCGACACGATGACCCGGCGCGGGTTGAGCGTGCCGCTCAGCGCCACATCCTTGTAGGTGTGCTGCACGACCACATTCACGAGCTGCTGCGGCACCACTTCAGGCCGCGGGTCGGTGGCCCACTTGGCCTCGAGCAGGGGTTCCTTCACCTGGCCGATGGTCACGACGCGTGCCGTGCCGGCGGCCACCGAGGTCGCCGTGTCGGCCGGAACCGCGATCGTCACCGTGTAGTGGTTGTTGCCGTCGTTCGTGCCCTTGTAGGCATAGGCGTTGGCCGAGCTGCCGCCGTTGTTGTACGAGGTGAACTCGGTGACCGCGCTCGACTGGCCGACGAGGCTGCCGTAGGTGAGGTAGAAGCGCAGGTTGCCGAACTTGGTCGTGTTCGCGCAAGTCACGTTCGGGGCCGCGCCCGTGCAGTCGGACGTCACGAGGTTGTAGGCCGCATCGCCGTTGGTGGGGTCGGACACGAAGTACCCGACCGTGACCAACCTGCTCGTCGGGTCGTAGGCCACGCTCTCGATGTTCATCTTGTACTTGGCCGCGTCTTCCTCGTTCTGGTTCCAGTGCACTCGTTCGGAAGCGATGTTGGAGCCGGGCTTGTGGCAGTCGTTGCACTGCTGGTTCGTCAGGTCGGTGGCCGCGGCGCCGGCGCCGATGAGCGTGCCCGCGAAGGTGGTGTGGCTGGCATCCCAGTCGGAGCCGGCCTTGTTGGCATGGCAGGTCAGGCAGGCAGACTTGCTGACCTTGGTCTTCCAGTTGTCGCCCTGCGGGGTATCCGGGTTGGACGCGCTGTGGCACTTCGTGCAGTTGCGCAGGTCCTGCGGGAAGCCCACCTCGGCGTAGTCGTTCTTGCTGTCCTTGTAGCCCCAGATGGTGTAGTCCTCACCACCCTTACCGGCGTCGAGTTCTTCCTTCAGCAGCTTGCCGGAGTGGATCTTGTGGGCCATCGTCGCCAGCGTCAGCACGTTGCCGCTGTTCGCGTCGGTCGTGCCCGGGTTGTGGCACATCACGCAGAATTGCGTGTCGACGCGTCCGCCGCCGTGCAGCGCGAGCTTCTCGTGGCAGGAATTGCACGAGCTGACGTCGGTCATCTTGCGCGTCTGGCTGGGGTCGGTCACCGCGACGGAATTCCCGCTCGCGTCGACGGTGAAGTCGAAGTACGGGTTCACGAGCACCGTCGTGCCGGCCGCGTTCGTGTAGCTGAGCTGGATCGCGATGCGGTGAGTGCGGTTGGGCTCGAACACGACGCCGTTGGTCTGTGTCGGGTCGGTGATGTCGGTCTTGAAGGTGTAGGTGTAGTAGCCGTCGGCGTTGTAGACGAGCTGCGCGGCCGCCAGGGCCGGGTCGGTCTGCTTGCCGTCGCTGGTCGCTTGCATCGCGGATGCGAGCGCCGGCGTGCCGTTCGGGCCGACGCCGGCGGTGGCGGTTTCCTTGCGATAGATGTAGTTGACCCACTGGTCGGGGTCGCCGTTGGTGCCGGGCACGAGCTTGGCGATCGCGAAGCTCACGTTGCTCAGTGCCAGGCCGGTCTTGACGGCGCCGTCGGAGAAGACGGTGAAGTTGACCACCGGCGGGCTGTGGATCGTCACCGCAGGCACGCCGGCAGACTGCACCACCATGAACGACGCCGCCGAGTTCGTCGACGTGTCATTGGTCGTCACCGCCGCGGCGGACGCGATGGTGCTCGCGACGGAAGACCCTGCGGGCGGGGGGGTCGTCGTGGTGGTGCCACCACCGCCTCCTCCTCCGCCGCAAGCCGTGAGCACGGCACCCAGGGCGAGCCCCAGTAGGACCGCCATGCTCGATCGAACCAACCTGAACTTCATATCGTCCTCCGTCGTCCGTTTCCGGACGTGTCTGTCCTCAGCCCTGCCAGCGCCGTTCGAGCGCCTGCAAGGAATCCCTACTGCGCGAGAATGAATTCGACGAGGTTCTTGATTTCGGCCTCGTCAGTCGTCTTGACCACGCCGTGGTCGTCTTCGCTGCCATCCTCGAACTTCACCTTGTGCGGCTTGGCAATGTCGTCGTGCACCTTCTGGAAGCCCTCGGGCTTGCCCTTGTATTTGGCTGCCGTCTTCTGGAACGACGGGCCTTTCTTGGTGCGGTCGACGGCGTGGCACTTGGTGCAGCCACTCGACTTGGCCAGCTTCATCGCCGCCTCGGCATCGGGCGCGGCGGCGGCAGGAAGGGAGAAGGCCAGTGCGGCGGCCGCAGCGGCCAGGAGGGACAAGCGTTTCATCGAATTCTCCTAATGAATGTCTGAGCCGGTGCGGTCGGGCCGCAGTTCACGGCAGGTCCATGATGCGAAGGTACGGCGCGCGAGCCACTGATGGATGTCAACGAAACGACGATCCACCCGCAACGCCCATTGAAAACGACTCTTGTGCGCGTCATGTCATCAGCCCGTGCGTGAAGCCGGTGACGATCAGCACCAGCAGCGTCAGGCCGAAGGCGATCAGCGTGAAGCCGAGGATGCGCGAGCCGAGCTTCATCGGTTTGGACGGCGCGTCCACGAGGTACTTCTGCAGTTCGCCGCTCTCCACGAGCCGGCGGTACTGCACGGTGTGGTCACGGGCGAAGTGCTCCAGCGGCATGGAGCCGGTGAACATCACCACGTCGAGCGGGAATTTCTCGGGCCGGAAGTGGTTGTTGAAGAAGTGCACCGTGAACAGGAACACCGCCGCGAGGAAGGCTTCCTCGCCGTGCGTGATCGCCGCCACGTTGAACACCCAGCCCGGCAGGAAGGCCGAGGTCAGGTTCGGGAACCACATCATGAAGCCGGTGATGCCCACGATCGCCACGCCCCAGAACGGCGCCCAGTAGTCGAATTTCTCCCAGTACGTCCAGCGGTCGAAGATCGGGCGCGGACCGCGGCCGAAGAACCACTTGAACATCGCGATCGCGTCCTTGCCGTCCTGCAGATTCGGGATCAGCGAATCGGACCCGAACCACTTGAATGTGCGCCAGCGGCGCCCGATGGTCATGACGATGTAGACGAGATGGATCAGGAACACCGCAGTGAAGATCAAGGCATTGACGCGGTGGATGAGACCCGCGGTCTTGGGCCCGCCAAGAAGCCGGATGACCACCGGCGCCCAGCTCGAGCCGGAATACATGAGCGTCATGCCGGTGAGCGTGAGGATCATCAGGCTCACCGCGAACAGCAGGTGGCCCAGTCGCCACCAGGGCCCGAAGCGGCGCACCTGCTTGCCCGGCGGGATGCCGAGCTGGTCCACCCGCACGTGCTGCGGCATCTTGCCCTGCGCGCGCTCGCGCAGGCTGCGGTACAGCCACAGGATCACGTGGATCCAGAAGAAGGCGAAGGTGCCCGCCAGCAGCCCCACCATGAACTTGGTGGTCAGCCAGATCTGCGGATACTTCTTGAAGTCGTGCGCGTTGCCGTGCGGCTGGAACGAGGCGAACTTGGCCGTCGCTTCCTTGTGGCATTTCTGACAGGTCTTGAGCCGGTTCTTCGCGCTCACATGCGAGTTCGGGTCGCTCGGCGGCAGGATGTCGTGGCTGCCGTGGCAGTTGAAGCACATCGCCGTGAACGAGTAGCCCAGGTTCTCGATCTGGCCGTGGTAGGTGTCGGCGTAGGAACGCGCGTTGTCCTTGTGGCAGGTCGCGCAGGCCTTCACCGCGTGCAGCTTGGCCTCTGCCTTGTTGGTCTGGTCGACGCCGTGCGGGTTGTGGCAGTCCGCGCAGATGGCCGCCTTCGGGTCGCCCTTGTCGAGCACGGCCTTGCCGTGCACCGATTCGGAGTATTCATCGAGGTGGTCGTCGTGGCATGTCCCGCAGGTCTGCGGGATCGTCAGGCGCCATGCCGCGCGTTCCGGGCTGCCCGGCGGGCGGATCGCGAACGTGTGCGTGTCGTGGCAGTTCGAGCAGGTGGCGTTGGGCTTTCCCGGCTCGTCCGGATTCGGGCGGGAGTGGACGGACTCCTTGTAGCCCTCCCATTGGTGCATGACCAGCGCCAGCCCCGGCGAGGAATCGGCCTTGCCTTCCTTCTTCGCCTGCTCCCACAGTTTCTGGTGGCATGCCAGGCAGTTCGGCGCGGTCGCGCCGGTCGGCTTGTGCGGCACGCTGGTGTCGGTGACGTCCTGGTGGCAGTCTGCGCACTGCAGCTTGGCATGCGCACCGGCGGCGAGGGCGGCGGGCTTGAGCGGCCGCAAGTTATGCGCCTTCTTGCCATCGGCCGGCAGACTCTTGAGCGTCTGGCTGCCGTCATGGCAGCTCAGGCAGGTCTTGTCGGTCGGGGCGGACGCGGCGGTCGCCGGGGTGGCGACGGCAGCGGGGGTGGGGGAGGTCTGTGCGGAGTGAGCCGCAATCGTCAGGCATGCGGCGGCGAGCGCCGCCAGGCTCTTCTTCACGAGATTCACTTGCAACACACGGTCGGATCGACCGCCTCCCGGTTCGCGTCACCTTGGTGCGCGGATGTCATCATTGCGGACTCCTGACTTTTTTCAATTTGAGGTTGCAGGGCACTTCGCAGTTTGTTTCTCCAGGGACGGAACCCCTTTGACAAAAATCAGTCGGGCGGGGTCTCGCGTGTGCAGTCGGCGCGACGCGACGATGCGTCGGTGAAGATTTTGCGCATGGGCGCACGCGTGCCATGCGCTGCTCGCACCTGCGCAGGTCAGGTCGTCCGCCGCGGCCGGATACCGCCTGGTCGCGCGCGCCGCGCACCACAGGCAGAGGGCCTGGTCGACGTCTGCGACCGAGCCATCGGCACGATGCTTGCTAGGCGTCGCCGTGCCGCTGGGACGTCGGGCGGCGATGGGTCGATGGATCGGACGCGGCCTTCGTCGACCGCCGTCCGACTCAGCGCGACTCGGGTGTCATCTCGATCGCGCCGCACGGGCATTCGGATGCGCACATGCCGCAGCCCTTGCAGTACTCGTAGTTGAACTCGAATCCCATGCCGGGCCCGAGCTTGATGACCGCGTTGTCGGGGCACACCCCGTAGCAGTTGTCGCACTCGAAGCAGTTGCCGCACGACAGGCAGCGTCGCGCCTCGTACAGCGCGTTGCTTTCGTCCAGGCCGCCTTGCACCTCGTCGAAGCTCGACTGCCGACGGATCAGCCCGAGCATCGGTCGCACGGTCTTGGGTGCGTCGGTGTAGTACCAGGTGTTGAGCCGATCGAAGGTGGCCGGCGCGTGCTTGGCGACCGGCGGGGCCTGGATGCCGCGCAGCCAGGCGTCGATGTGGCGCGCCGCCTTCTTGCCGTGCCCGATGGCGACCGTCACGTTGCGCTCGGCCGGCACCATGTCGCCGCCGGCGAACACGCCCGGGTGGCCCGTCATCATGTGTTCGTCGACCTGCACCACACCGTCGCGCGTCTGCAGTCCCTCGACGTGGTCGAGCATGGACAAGTCCACGTCCTGGCCCAGCGCGAGCACGAGCGAGTCGGCATGCAGCGTCTCGAACTCGCCCGTGGGCTGCGGGAATCCCTTGTCGTCGAGCACCATCTTCTCGACCGTGATCTCGTGTTCGCCCGCCTGCTTGATGGTGGACAGCCACTTGATCATCACCCCTTCCTCGAGCGCTTCCTCGACCTCGAAATCGTGCGCCGGCATGCGTTCTCGCGTGCGTCGATAGACGATGATCGCTTCGGTCGCACCCAGGCGCCGCGCCGTGCGTGCCACGTCGATGGCGGTGTTGCCGCCGCCATAGACCACGACACGCCGTCCCAGCAGCGGCGGCTCGGCGCCTTCCATCGAGCGCAGCACCGACACCGCGTCGAGCACGTGCGAGGAATCCCCGGCCGGAATGAATGCGCGCTTGGCGATGTGCGCTCCCACCGCCAGAAAGGCCGCGTCGAAGCCCTCGCTTTTCATCGTGGCGGCGAGGTCTTCCACCTTGCGGCCGTATTCGATGTGCACGCCCATGTCGACGATGCGCTTGACTTCGGCGTCGAGCACGTCGCGCGGCAGGCGGTACTTGGGAATGCCGAAACGCATCATCCCGCCCGGCAGCGGCCCGGCCTCATGAATGGTCACCCGGTGTCCCAGGCGCGCCAGATGATAGGCCGCGGACAGGCCCGAGGGGCCCGCACCGACCACGAGCACATGGCGGCCGCTCGGCGATGCGGGCGCAGAAAATCTCCAGCCTCGCCGGATCGCCTCGTCCCCAAGGAAGCGCTCCACTGAATTGATGCCCACCGGCTCGTCGAGCTGGCCGCGATTGCACTGGCTCTCGCAGGTGTGATAGCACACACGCCCCATGATCGCGGGGAACGGATTGTTCTCGACGAGGTGTCGCCAGGCGGCTTCGTAGTCGCCGGACTCGGCATGGAACAGCCAGCCCTGGATGTCCTCGCCAGCCGGACAGGTCTGATTGCACGGCGGCAGGCGATGCACATAGACCGGGCGCTCCGTGCGCCACGACCCCGTGTGGTTGGCGAGCGAGGATCCTGGATCCAGCGTGATCGCGAATGGCTTGCGCATGTCTGTCAACCCTTGCCCAGCAGCGCATAGCGCCGGATGTTGCGGTCGGCCATCGTCTGAAGGTGGCCGATGGTCACGGTGTCCGGCTGCGCGCCGAACAGGTGGGCGAAGCGACGCTGAGGCCGCAGGTAATCCTCGACCGGCACCTTGCGCCGGATGGCCTTGACTTCGGCCACCTCGCCGAAGAACGCCTCGAAGACCGGGAAGAGGCCGCTTTCCTGCGCGAGCCGAGCGAGGCGGATCGTGTCGTGCGAGGCCGAGCCCCAGCCGAGCGGGCAGGGCACGAGGATGTGGATGTAGCGCGCGCCGCGAATGGCCATGGCCGTGCGCACCTTGTGCTCCAGGTCGTGCAGGTCGGCGACCGTGGCGGTGGCGACGTACGGGATTCCGTGCGCCATCGCGATCTCGGGCAGGTTCTTGCCCTGGCCGAAGTTGTTGCCCGGCTTGGCGCCGACTGCCGGGGTCGTGGCGGTGCGCGCCGCGGCCGGTGTGGCCGACGAGCGCTGCACGCCCGTGTTCATGTAGGCCTCGTTGTCGTAGCAGATGTAGAGCACGTCGTCGTTGCGTTCGAACATGCCCGACAGGCAACCGAAGCCGATGTCGGTGGTGCCGCCGTCGCCGCCCTGAGCGACCACGCGCACATCGTTGCGCCCCTTCACGCGCATCGCCGCGGCGATGCCCGTGCCGACCGCCGCGGCATTGCCGAACAGCGAATGGATCCACGGGATCTGCCAGGAGGTCTCGGGGTAGGGCGTGGAGAACACCTCGAGGCAACCCGTGGCATTGGCGGCGATGAGCTGCCCGTGCGCGGCATCCATCGCGGCGTCGATGGCGTAGCGCGCGCCCAGCGCCTCGCCGCAGCCCTGGCAGGCGCGATGGCCGCAGTTGAGCGCGTTGGCACGTTCGGTATCGGCCTGCACCGTTCGCTGCTCCGGCGAGAGCAGGCGGTTGCCGACCGTGAAGGTGCCGGTCTGGTAGAACTTGACGACTGTGTCCATGGCAGGTGATCTCCGTGTCGCGGCGGGCATCAGCCGATGCGCGAGGCGACCGTTCCGATGTCGCGCAGCACGCCCTCGGCCACCGGGCCCGATCGGCGCACGTTCTTCTCGCGGTCGAGCACGCGGTCGACGATGCCCCGGTCGAGGTCGAGGAAGGTCAGGGGCTCGAGCTTGTCGGCCATGGCCTGGTCGAGCATCGCGTGCAGCGATGCCTTCGTGATCGCCCGGCCGCCGAGGCCCGCCACGACCGTGACCACCGGCTGCGGCCGGTCACGCAGGGCCATGCGCACGTCGCGCGAGACGATCCCGCCGATGCCCACTGCAAAGCACTTCTCGACGACGACGATGCGCTGGGCATGAACCAGGGCCGCACGCAGCGCGGCGATCGGGAAGGGACGGAACGAGGTGATGCCGATGACCCCGATGCGGTGGCCCTGCTCGCGCATGTCGTCGATGGTGTCCTTGATCGTGCCGAGCACCGAGCCCAGGGCGACGACCATCGTGTCCGCATCGTCGGTGCGGTACAGGCTGACGAGCCCGCCGCAGTCGCGACCGAAGGCGCGCTTGAACTCGCCGGCCACCATCGGAATGAGCTGCAATGCCTGCAACTGCTTGGCATGCGCGAGGTAGCGCACCTCGGTGAAGGCCTCGGGGCCGACCATCGCGCCGATGCTCACCGGGTCGTCAGGGTCGAGCACCTGTCGCGGCTCGTAGGGCGGCAGGAAGGCGTCCACCTGCGCCTGTTCGGGCAGGTCCACCCGCTCGTAGGCATGCGTGAGAATGAACCCGTCCATGCACACCATCACCGGCAGCGAAAGTTCCTCGGCGATGCGAAAGGCCTGGATGTGCAGGTCCAGCGCGTCCTGGTTGGTCTCGGCGAAGAGCTGGATCCAGCCGGCATCGCGCATGGCCATGCTGTCGGTGTGATCGTTCCAGATGTTGATCGGCGCGCCGATCGCCCGGTTGGCCACCGTCATGACGATCGGCAGGCCCAGCCCCGAAGCGTTGTAGACCGCCTCGGCCATGTACAGCAGGCCCTGGCTCGCCGTGGCCGTGTAGGCGCGCGCGCCCGCGGCGCTCGCGCCGATGGCCACGCTGAGCGCGGCGAACTCCGACTCGACATTGATGAACTCGCAGCGCTGCAACTGCCCGGTCTTCACCATGGCGCTCAGACCTTCGACGATGTGCGTCTGCGGCGAGATCGGATACGCGCAGATCACCTCGGGGCGGCAGAGCGCGACGCCGGTGGCCACGGCATGGGAGCCTTCGCATTGTTCAAGCATGCTGGTTCTCCGCGGCGCGTTCCTCTTCAAGCACGATGTGGCAGGCTTCGGCGGCGGCATCGACGTTGCCCTGCGCCACCTTGCCCGAGAACTTCGCCCGGATGGCGGTCTCGACCGCCTCGAGCGAGACCGGTCCGCCCAGCGCCGCGAAGGCGCCGAGCATCGCCGCATTCGGCACCGGCCTGCCCACATGCTTGAGCGCCAGTTCGGTGGCGGGCACCGTCAGCAGGCGCTCGGGTCGAAAGCCCTTCACGAAGTCGGCCAGCCCGAGCTCGCCGAAGCTGCGTTCGGTGTTGATGATGATGTAGGCATGCTTCGGCACGCCGCTGAACACATCCACCTGGTGCAGCAGGGTCGGGTCCTGGATGAGCAGCGCATCGGGCGCCATGATCGGTTCGCGCAGCCGGATCGGCTTGTCGTCGATGCGGCAGAAGGCCACGACCGGCGCGCCGGTGCGTTCCGAGCCGAAGCTCGGGAATGCCTGGGCATGCCGCCCCCCGTGGAACGCGGCGATGGAAAGCATCTCTGCCCCCGTCACCACGCCCTGGCCGCCGCGCCCATGAATACGTACCTGGAACATGTTTCTGTCACCTCGTCCTGACCTGCACCGCGGCAGCGGTTCCTGTCTCCGGCCATGGGACGATGCTGGGGTCGCAGGCACCGGGCACGATTGATGGGCATCAAGTGCGGCAGGTGGCGGCATTGATCGCCGTCAATTCGGCCGAGCCGATGTCGGCGACCATTCGTCCATGCCGGATCCGGGATTCCGGCGCCGCACGATCAGGAGATGGGAATGGAGTCGAACGAGGCGAGTCGCAGCGAATGGCTGGGAGTGATCGGGGCAGGCCTGATCGCGGCCGTGATCACGGCCGCGGCAATGCCGTCGTTCTCGGAACAGGTGGTGCCGGCGGCGAACGCCGCAACCGCCCAGGCCGCGACCGCCCAGGCCGCCCCAGATGGCACGGCCGGCAGGGCCGGCACGGCGGCGCAGGTTCGCCAATCGCGCTGACGCGACTCAGGCGCGGCGCCGCCGCGGCGTTTCGTGACGTGAGTCAATGATGCATCGTCGCGCCTTGCACGAAGAGGTGCAGCGGGATGGCATCGGCCATCGCCTTGTAGCCGATGTCGTTGGGATGCAGGTGGTCTCCGCTGTCGAGGGACGGCAGGAAGCGTGCCGGGTCGGCCGGGTCGCGGGTCGCGCGGTCGAAGTCGATCACCGCGTCGAAGGCGCCGCTCGTGCGGATCCACGCGTTCACCGCTTGTCGATCGATCTCGGCCTGCGGAAAGTCATAGCCCGATCCCTTGATCGGCGTGAGGGTGGCGCCGTAGACCTTGATCCCGTGTTCATGGGCGCGAGCGATGATCTGCAGTAAGCCCGCGATGATGTCGTCGGAAGTGGTCAGCGGCCCCGTGCCTCGTGCACTGTTGCCGATGTCGTTGATGCCGATCAGCACCGTCATGAAGTCGACATTCGGCTTGGACAGCACGTCGCGGTCGAACCGGGCGAGCGTCGGTGAACCCGCGTCTCCGCTGAAAATCCGGTTTCCCGAGATCCCCTCGTCGAGTACCCCCAAATCACGCAGTCCCGGATGGTGCTGCAGGCGTTGCGCCAGGAAGTTGGGCCAACGGCTGTTGGTGTCGGGTGTCGAGCGCGTTCCGTCCGTGATCGAATCGCCCAGGGTCACGATGGCGCTCGCAGCCTGCGAAGCCAGGACCTCGACGCCCGCCAGGAAGAAGTAGTTCTGGTAGGTCGTGCCGTCGGGCAGGTCCACCGCGCCCGTGTAGTCTCCTCCGGCGGGTGCGACGTAGTTGGTCTGCAGGCCCACGCTGTGCAGGGTGCTTCCGACGGTTTCCTGCGGCAGGTACATGCTGACCACGACGTCGGACAGGGCGGGCACGAACAGTCGCACCGGGTCGCTCAGCGCGGGCGCGCCCGGCGCCAGCATGACCGTGTCCTGCCCGCTGAATGTCAGCACGCGGTCGGTGCCGGGGATGATCCCGTCGCCGCCGCTGCGCAGGGCCACGTGCACTGCGCCCAGCATCAGCGGATCGGTGCCGAACTCATTGCTCAGGCGCACGCGCACCGTGTGGCCGCCGATGCTCGTGTGCACGACCTGGCGGATCGTGGTCTGTGCCGGAAAGACCACCGGCGTCTGCGTCGATCTGACGAACTGCGGACTGGTCGCAAACGTGCCGACCCAGCTCGCCCCGCGCGACGCGCCATGGTCTTCATGATCCCCGCGGGCAAGGGCCGGACCCGCGGTGATGGCGCAGCCGAACGCGACAACCAGAGACAGCGCGGCCAGCCTCGATCTTCCATGCATGTCCAAGCAGCCTTTCATGACATCTCCTCTTGTGCCTCGCCTCGCTCGATGTGACGCCGGCGATGGTCCGGAGTCGACCGCGAAGCGATGTCGATCGACCGGGAGCGCATTTCGATGACCGCCGGGCCATGTAGAAAATGCAATTCACATGGCGCTCGGACCGACGGACTGGCGTGCGGACTTTGACCATGCCCGGCTGCGAAGGCGTCGCAGTCGTGACGGGAAACCCATCGCGACCCATTGCAATCGAGGCCAGGATTCATGCGCCGATTCGACATTCGGAGACCGGTGTCGTCTTTCAAGAACCTGATGGCAATGCGTCAGGAAAACCCCAATGCCTGCGACGCTCGCAGGCCCTGTGTAATCTGCCTGATCGATCGAGGGTGGAGCCATCCAATGTCTGCGACGCCTATTACCGACGAGGCCTGGGCCGGACTGCCTCTGCTGATCTGCAACATGGATCCCGGCCGCTACTTCATCGACGTCGCCGCGCCCATGCTGGTCATCCGCGACGAGCCCGGCTCGCGCGTGGAGATCCTGGACGACGGACATGGTCGCGGGGGCATGACGTTTCGTCAGGCGCCGCTGCGATTCGACCTGTTCGAGGCCGGCGTGCAGATGAACGCGTTCAGCGATCGCACGGCCACGAAGAGCCTGGTCGTTGCCGTGCCTGCGAATTGGCTGGCGCTCGACGACGATGCCGTCGATGGCGGCGTTCGCCTGCGCTCGCGGTACCAGTTCAGCGACGCATGGCTGAAGCGCCTGGTGTGGCGCTTGACGACGCATCACAGCAGCGACCTGACGGTGGGCGAGGTGTTCAGCCGCGCAGTCTCGCGTGCGATCGTGGACAGGCTCATTCGGCTTGAGCTCTGCGCCGAAGCCCGTCGTCCGCAATTCGGCGGCTTGCCGCATGACGTGCGGCACAGCCTCCAGTCATGGATCGATTCGAGTCTTCAGGAACCGCCAACCCTGGCGGCACTGGCGGCTGCGGCGGGCATGGGCCAGATTCGATTCGTGCGGCAGTTCAAGGTCACGTTCGAATCCACGCCGCGCCAGTACATCGAGCAAAGGCGCATGGTGCGTGCGCGCGCATTGCTGAAATCGACGGACGCGCCTCTTTCAACGATTGCGCTGGAGTGCGGCTTTTCCAGCCAGTCGCACTTCTCGACCGTGTTCCGCGCCGCGCTCGGGCTCACCCCCGGCCAGTTCCGCCGTCTGGGGCACGGGGGTGATGAACCCGCGAGGAGCACTCAGTTCAGAAGCTCAAGGTCGCCGCGCCGGCCTTGATGCGTTCGTGCATGGCGCTCGCTCCGGTCACGACGACCCCTTCGACGAGGTCGCTCTGCTCGTAGCCGCGCGCTTTCACGCAGGGTGTGCACGCCCACAGCGTGCCGCCGCGGTGCACGAAATCCTCGATCAGCGCCTTCAAGGGCTCGAGCGGCTTGACTTGCGTGGAGTCGACTGCGCGCTTGCGCACGAGGTCGACGGCGGCGCTGGTGAGGAACACGTGCACCTTCAAGCCAGCGGTCATGCCGCCGTTGGCGATTGTGAATCCGACTGACGAGAGTTCATGATCGGCGCCGTGGGTCATCACGACGACGAGTTCCTTGGTGGCTTCAGTCATGGCATTGGCTCCTGCGCAAAGAGGGTTTCTCGGACGGTGCGGGCCTGCGTGCCGCGCTGTCAGTCAGAGTGTGGCGGACGGTTTCCGAACTATCCTTGCCGCGCGTCCCGTTCTGCTGTCCGCGACACCACCGAGAGCTCCCGCCATGGATGCACTGTCCGACGTGCTGCGCGCCGTGAAGCTGACGGGCGCCGTCTTCCTGGACGCCGAGTTCGGCGCGCCATGGTGCGTCAGCGCCGACGGTGCAGTGCTGCGGCGCCACATGCCCGAAGCGGAGCACTTCGTGAATTACCACTACATCGCCGGCGGGCGCTGCCAGGTGGTGGTCGATGGCGGCAGCACCGCCGAGGCCGTTGCCGGTGACGTGGTGGTGGTGGCCCACGGCAATCCGCATCTGATGTCCAGTGCCCCGCTGCTGGCGGCCACACCGATGGACACGTTGCTGCAGCCTCCGCCATCGGGTGGGCTGGCACGGCTGCGCTTTGGCGGCAGCGGAGAGACCACGCACGTGGTGTGCGGCTTTCTGGCCTGCGACCCTCGGCTTTGCCGCCCCATTCTCTCGTCGCTCCCGCGGCTGATCCGGGTCAACATTCGACAGGGGCCATCGGGGCATTGGCTCGAAGGATCGATCCGCCATTCCGTCGAGGAGGCGCTGTCGGCGCGCGCCGGCGCGGCGGTGGTTCTGGCGCGCCTGGGTGAAGTGCTGTTCGTCGAGACCTTGCGCCAGTACATCGAGGAACTGCCGGCTTCTCAGACAGGATGGCTGGCCGGAATTCGAGATCCCATCGTCGGACGCGTCCTCGCGTTGATCCACTCGCGGGCGGCCGATGACTGGACGGTCGATGCCCTTGCGCAGTCGGCGGGATGCTCCCGCTCGGCCCTGGCCGAGCGCTTCACGCACTTCCTCGGACAACCCCCCATGCACTACCTCGCACGCTGGCGCCTCGCGCTGGCCGCCAGTGCCTTGCGCGTGGCCGGCGCGCGTGTCGGGCGGGTCGCGCAGGAGGTCGGCTATGCGTCCGACACCGCATTCAACCGAGCTTTCAAGCGCGAGTACGGCGTGGCGCCTTCGCGCTGGCGGACAGACTCGCGGCCTCGCCAGGCAGAGACCATTGCCGATGTGCACGCAGCGGGTGGTTGACAACGTGTATCGCTCATCCTCTGCCGGGCGCATGCAGCGAATTGGCGTCCTGCCGCAATTCCTGCAGCGTGGCCTGGAGGAAAGGCGGCTTTCGCGTGGCGAGTTGCCGCCATTTCCAGCCGGCGAGCGCGGCTGCCGCGGCAAAGACCGCCGTCAACGCAGCGACGGCGGACAGTCGCTTTTCGGGCTCGCACAGCAGCACCACGAACGCCGACAGCATGACCGTGGCGACGAAGGCGAGGAACAGCGTGCACGTCGCGACAATCCACAGCCGCGCAAGCCGCAGCCGTTCTTCCTCGATCTCGACCGTGACGAGCTCGAGTCTGGCCTGGCCGATGTCGATCAGCGTCGCGATCATCTGCTGCGCGGCGCCGCGCAAGCCGCCGGACGCGCCCTGGGGCGCGTCCATCAGCGTCTGGCGGCCAGGAAGCCGATCAGCAGCCCCACCGCGGCGGCGATTCCCACGGCGCCATACGGATGGTTGTGCACGGCCAGGTCGGCGGTGCGGGCCGCATGACGCGCCTTGTGCACGGCGTTGTCTTCCAGCTCGTCGAGCTGGAAGCGCAGTTCGCGCACTTGCTCGGCGATGCGCGAGCGCATGTCGTCGAACCTGGTGTCGCCGCTGCGGGCGGCTTCCTTCAGGAACTGATCGGCCTCGGCGACCACATGTCGCAGGCTCTGGGCCAAGCCCTCTTTCCCGTTGGGCGTGACGGTGGCGGTTGTGTCCATGATTCTTCCTTTCGACGCATGGGGACCGCGTCAAGAAGCGATCCCACGTTCCATCGTAGACAGCGGCCGCGCCCTTGCGTTGATGCCGCTCAAGCGGTAGAAGAAACGAAGAAGCGCTTGGCCGCCTCCGCCGGCTCGCTCAGCGCATCAGCACGTACTGGCCGGGTGCGGCTTCGAGGGGCGCGAGCCCGGCCCGGGGTGCGCCCATGGCCGGCGGCGCCACGCGTGCCGTTGAATGCTCGTCGAGCCATTGGCTCCAGGCCGTCCACCACGAGCCGGGCACCGAGTTGGTCGCATTCAGCCATTCGTCGGGCGTGAGCAGCCGGTCTCCGGGATGCCGGTCGCGCCGCCGGTAGCTCGACTTGGCTTGTCCGGGCGGATTGACGATCCCCACGTTGTGGCCGCCGGCCGTCAGCACGAAGGTGTGGTCCGCATCGGTGAAGGTGTGCAGCTTGTAGACCGATCGCCAGGGCGCGACGTGATCCTGCACGGCGCCCACGTTGAAGATCGGCACGCGGATGTCGTCCAGGTTGACGGGCTGGTGATCGACCAGCCATTCGCCGCGGGCCAGCGCGTTGTGCAGGAACATCCCGTTGAGGTATTCGCTGTGCATGCGAAACGGCAGCCGGGTGCCGTCCGCATTCCAGGCCATGAGATCGTTGACGGGGTGCCGCTCGCCGAGCAGGTGGTTGTACAGACGGTACGACCAGATCATGTCGTTGGAGCGCAGCATCTCGAAGGTGCTCTTCATCTGCCGCTTGTCGAGGTAGCCGCGGCGCCACATCAGGTTCTCGAGGAAGGCGACCTGGCCCTCGTCGATGAACAGCGCCAGTTCGCCCGGGTCCGTGAAGTCGGTCTGCGCCGCCAGGAGCGTCATCGACGCGAGACGGTCTGCGCCGTCGCGGCCAAGTGCGGCAGCCACCACCGACAGCAGCGTCCCACCCAGGCAATAGCCCGTGGCATGCACGCGCTTGCCGGGCACGATGCGCCCGATGGCATCCAGCGCGGCGCGCACGCCCAGGCGGTCGTAGTCGGCCATGCCGAAGTCGCGGTCCTCGGTGCCGGGGTTCTTCCACGAGATGGCGAAGACCGTGAAACCCTGGTCGACCAGGTACTTCACGAGCGAGTGCTCGGGCAGCAGGTCGAGCACGTAGTACTTCATGATCCAGGCCGGCACGATCAGGACCGGTTCGGCATGCACCTTCGGCGTGGCCGGCGTGTACTGGATCAGCTCCATCAGCGGCGTGCGCAGCACGACTTGACCGGGCGTGATCGCCACGTTGCGACCCGGTACGTAGGCCTCGGCACCGACGGGCGGCAGGTCGCCTGTCTCGCGCCAGACGTCTTCCAGGGCGTGCACTGCGCCCCGCAGCAGGTTCATGCCGCCTTCGTTGACTGTGCGTCCGAGCACGACCGGGTTGGCGGAGATGAAGTTGGACGGCGCGGCCATGTCCAGCCACTGCCGCGCCGCGAAGCTCACCATCTGCTCATGGTGCGGCGTCACACCCGGCACGCCGGTCGTCGCGCATTGCCACCACTGCTGGCGCAGCAGGAACGCCTGCGCCATCCATCGAAACGGCGGCGTGTGCCAGGCAGGGTCGCTGAAGCGCTTGTCTTGAGGCATCGGTTCGATGGCCTCGGTCGTGGTGGGAGCACTGGCGGCCAGCCGCAGCCACTGCTGCGCGCCGAACTGGATCAGCTCCCATTGCTTGGCCGGCGACGCCCCGAGGTGGACCCACCAGTCCATGAATGCGCCCATGGTGGTGGCCGGGGCGACTCCGGCGCCCGCGACAAGACCCCACGGAAGCAGATGCCTTTCCAGGTCCTGGAAGGTTTCGAAGGCCTCGGACCGCACCGCGCCGCGTCCGAGCCACGGGCTGCCGCCGCGCTCGCTTGCCCCAGGCCGCCTTGACGGCAGGGGCGCCGGCGGTCGCTTCACATCGGCGGCTGGCGCAGTGGCAGCGGGGGTCACCAGCGACAGGGCAGGGCGGGGCTTCTTGGCGGTGCTCATGAGGCGATTAACCCACCGGCGCGAACGCCGTGGATTGCGTTGGCTCAAGGGCTTTTGCCGGCTCGCCGCGCGCTCGCGCACCGCGCGAAGCATAGCGGGCCGGATTGTCACATTCGATTGACATGCCGATTGCGCGTCGTTTCGCTGCGTTGCGAGGCATTGATGCGCTGTTCAAGTCCAGAACCTAGATTGGAGGACATGCGGGCGGCCGATGCAACCGGTGCCTGCCAGGCGGTCCGAACCACCAAGCGATCCAAAGTCCCAGGAGATCACGATGAATGCTTCCCAGGCCAAGAACTCATCGACCGCAGACTGCTACGAGCTGCGCTTTCGCTCGCTGTTCCACGAGGGTCGCGGCTGGGCGTTCCCTTGCGATGCGCGTGGCCGTGTCGACATGGACACGCTGGGCGATCGGGTCCTCCGCAACTACCTGTATGCCCGCTCGATGATCGGCCGCGAAGTCGCGGTGCCGCACGTCCAGCCGACGCATCTGCAGTAGCTGCGCAACCGGGCGGCGCCCCCGATGCGAAACGCCGCGCGTCAATGAGACATCAGCAGTGGCAGCGTCGTGCGAGCGAGCACGGTTCTCGTCGTGCCGCCCATCAGGCGTTCGGTCCAGCGGGAATGGCCGTAGCTGCCCATGACGATCAGGTCCGCACCGATGTCCGCTGCCGTGTCGAGGATCGTCGCCGCGATGGAGTTCTCCGCGACCTCCAGGCCCACATCGACTTCCACGTCCTGCCAGCGCAGCCACCGGCGCACGGCATCGAGGCGCTCGCGCACGACAGCCTCCACGGCTTCCGTTCGCCGACGCCAGACCCGCAGCCGGACGCTGGACGCGTCGCGCAGCAATGGCATGGCATCGGCCACGGCGCGGGCCGATCCGCGGCTGTCGTCCCAGGCGACGAGCACGCGCTCGCCGAGCTTGGCGAAGCGTTCACCATGCGGCACGACCAGGGTCGGGCGGGCGTTGTGCAGCAGAATCTCTTCGATGAAGCGCTTGTCCTCCCGGTATGTCGTTGCCGCCGGATCGGGCTGGCCCACCACGGTCAGGTCCGCACAGTGGGCGTGGTGAAGGACCACCGCGGCACGGCTGCCTTCATGAATTTCCGCCTCCACCGAGGTGATGCCCTCGGCGCGGCAACGAGCACGGAATTCGCGCACTCGGTCCTCGGCGTTCTGCAGGGCGGCCAGCCTGGCCATGTTCGCCTCGTCCATCGTGCGCGCGGCCGCAAAGCTGCCGGTGTCGACGTCCAGCAGCCCCGTGGGCGCCACGCCCAGCAGATGCGTGCCGTGCGCGGCAGCGTATTGCGACGCCAGGTGGATGCGTGCGTCGTTGCGGGGGCCGTCGAGCGCGACAAGCAGGCTGCGGAAGCTCATCCGTGGATGGTGTCACCGCGCCGTGGTTCTGATGTGAAGCAATTTGTACAGCGGACAGAAGGCCGTCGCACCCGTGCCCAACGGCACGATGCCGAGATAACCCCAGATGCCGATCGTGCCCGTGGCGGCCAGTCCGATGAGAACCAGGCCCAGAACGATGCGCAGCACACGGTCGACATTGCCGACATTCAGTTGAATCATGATCGCTTCCTCTCGTAGTTCATTCCGATGTTGGGACGATAGCCGCGGCCGCGGCCGCGTCCTTGACGCCGCGCAAGCCGGCGGCGAACCGGGGCGCAGACACTGCGCACCTGCCTCGGGCCATGCCGCTTCCCCTTGACGAAAGCCTTTGCCATGTACGCACACATCCTTGTCCCGGTTGACGGCAGCGCCACGTCCGAGCGTGGCCTCGACGAAGCCATCGCCCTGGCCACCCGGCTTGGTGCGACCCTGCACCTGATCAACGTGGTCGATGCCCACCGCCTGATCGGCGAGGTATCCGTGTATTCACCGCCGGAGCAGCTGCTCGAGGACTGGCGCGAGGCCGGCGAGCGGCTTGTGGCGGCCTGCGTGGACAGGGCCCGTGCCAAGGGCGTCGCCGCCGATGGCGTGGTGCGGCTGGACCCCAAGCAGCGCGTGCACGAGATGATCCTCACGCAGGCGCGGGACTGTCACGCCGAGCTGATCGTGATGGGCACGCACGGACGTCGCGGCCTGCATCGTCTGACCATGGGAAGCGATGCCGAACTCGTCGTGCGCGACTGCGGCATACCGGTCCTGCTGGTGCGCGGACCGTCGGACGGGCGCGACAAGGGCTGAAGACCGCTCCTGCCCCGGGCATGGCGCGCCCGGGTTGCCCGATCAGGCGAGCGTCGGCCCCAGCCCGATGGGTGCGGGCACGAGATTGACGATGCGCGTGAACAGCGCGTCGTATTCCAGCTCCGGCTGGCGCCCCGTCAGGGGGTCGCGATTGGCCTCGAAGGCTTCGTCGAGCTCGATCCAGTCGTCGGGCGTGAGCATGCGTTCGGCCAGCGGCAGGATCTCCTGCTCCTCGGCGGCCATGTGCGCCAGATAGAAGTCGACATATTTCTGGGCCGCGTCTTCGAATTCCTTGCGGCGCGGCTCGCCGAGCATCTCGAAGGCGAGAAGGGAGTGTTCGAGGTCGCGGATCTTTCGTTCGCCGCGCGCGTGGTCATCGTCCAGGCGGTCGAGCAGTTCGCGCGACAGCGGCGTGCGCGCCCGCAGCTTGGGAAACAGCAGCTCGGACTCCTTGCGGTGATGGCGCTTTTCCGGGAACTCGTCGACATAGAAAAGCATGGCGCGCAAGGCCGCGAAGTCGGGCATCGTGCCTTGACGGCGGTGCTGTGCAAGCAGCAGCAGCACCGAGCGCAGCATGGCCGCGAGCGCTGCATGCTCCTGGTGGATGATCTTGAGGCTGGCGTGTGTCATGCGGGTCTCCGTTCGCCGGCCACAGCGTGGCATCTTCGGCCGCGTGCGGATTTGCCGCAGGTCAAATTCTGCGCACAGGCCTGTGCGATCCGGCGCTCTTCAACCGTGACTCAGATGGAATTGGTGGCGCACCACGGTTCGAAGATGCTTCACCACCGACAGGGCATCCTTGAGCAGCGCGCGGTCGAGGCTGCTGAGGTCGTCCGGCACGATGCGTCCGGACACCGGGCGGTCGAGCTCGAGTTCGGCGAGCGCGCCGCGCAGCCGCAGCTCCATGAACAGGTGCAGGCTGTCGGCGAGGTCGGCGGCGAACGCCGCGCCGAGCCGCTGCTCGCGCACCAGGGCATCCAGCCTCTCCACGGTGCCGGTCGCGCAGACATGCGCCTGCAACGCCAGGCTGCGCACGCCGTGCACGATGGGAAACAGGCCGGCCTTCTTGAGGTCCACGCCCGGCGCGTCGTGCCCGCCGATCGGCAGCAGCCGGTTCCACCAGCCCAGGCCTTCGGCATCGGGAAACGCATCGATGGCCGAGGCGAAGCGCGACAGCAGCGAGTCGTCCTCGGACATGCGCCGGTTCAGCGCGTCGCGAACGCCGGTCAGCAGTGCGCCGTCGCCCGCCACCGGCTGGGCATCCAGGAAGATCGCCAGCGCCATCAACCCCTGCGGATCGGGCTGGAGCAGCCAGCGCTGCGCACGATCGGCGAAGCCGGATTCGCTCATGCGCCACAGGGGGTTGCGGACCATGATGTCACCCGGACATTCGGGGAAGCCGAACCGCATCAGCGCGGCGGAGAATCGCTCGCACACGCCTTCCAGGTCGATGGATGATGCGTCGAACCCGTCGCGCAGGACCAGGCCGTTGTCCTGGTCGGTCTTGAGCAATTGCTCGCCACGGCCTTCGCTTCCCATGACGAACAGGCAGCTGTTGTCCACGAGGGCGGGCGGCGCGATGAACTGCCAGGCCCTCTCGAAAAGCCTCGCATTGAGCGCCTGCACGAGACGGGCGATCTGGGCCACGCGGGTGCCGCCGCGGTGAAGCAGGGAGACCAGTCGGGTGATCTGCTGTGCGGCCGCGGCCAGCGCGTCGAGGTCATCGGCCTGGGCGATCCGCACCGTGATCAGATAGGAGTGGTTGGAGACGAAGCTGAGCGCGTCGAGCTGCTCGAGCAGGCCCTCGATGCGCTCGCCGTCCTTCACGACCAGGCGATGCACGCGGTGCTTGATCATCAAGGCCAGGGCGTCGAACAAGGGGGCATCGGCCGCGACGGTGATGAGCGGGGCGCTGGCCAGTTCGCCCACGGGAAGCTGCGAGAGAGGACGACCGTCGAGGATGGCGCGCTGCAGGCCGGTGGTCGTGAAGATGGCTGCAGGTGCCGGCGAGTCGCCGCGGCGAACGAGCACGCAACTCGTGCGCTGTGCCTGGAACACCCGCGCCACGGCAACGATGTCGGTGGCGGCGTCGACCACGCATGCCGGGCGCAGGAAGCTTTGCGCCACGCGGGCCATCGTGAGGGCCTGCATCTCGCGCTGCCCGCGTCGCTCGGCCAGCGTGGCGAGCTTGCGCGTCAGGTCGGACATGAGCATGGCGCCGAACGCGGCGTTGGTGGCGATCAGGTCCTGGACCAGCGCCTTGGGCAGGGCATGGGCGCGCACATCGTCGACGGCCACGAAACGATGGTCCGCCCGCCCGGCCACCAGGGACCTGCCGTCGAAGGCGTCGTCCGGGCCGTAGGCGGCGACCAGTTCGTCGCCGTCGAACTCGCGCACGTGGCCTTCGGCGAGCACATACAGGCGGGTCGCCTCGCTGCCGGGCTCGAGCAGCGCGTCACCCGCGCGGAAGACGGCCTGCTCGATGCCTTCGCGCACGCGCGTGCGCTCCGTGGCGCTCAGGCAATCGAAAGGAGAAGCGGCGAAGTCGAAATCGTGCGGCATGAAAGCTTGGCGCAAGGCCCACTGGACATGATCAGTTGCCATCGATCTTGGCGCAACTGCGCGCCTGGACGAATTGACAAGGAGCAGGAGACATGGACGAGAAACTCGCAATGCGAGTGGCCGCCGATCCGAAATATCAGCGACTGGCCGCCCGGCGCAACCGATTGGGATGGACGCTGACCATCATGATGCTGATCGTGTACTACGGCTTCATCTTGCTGGTCGCCTTCGACAAGGGCTTCCTGGCGCGCCGTCTCGGCGAAGGCGTGACCACCCTGGGCATGCCGATCGGCCTGGGCGTCATCCTGTTCACCGTGGCCATCACCGGCTATTACGTGAGTCGCGCCAACAGCGAATTCGACAAGCTCAGCGCGGAAGTCGTCGAGGGAGCGCTGAAATGAGCGCGCGTTCGTTCCTCTCCCGCCCGCTGGCCGCCTCCGCGTTCTGCGCTCTTGCGCTGGCGGGACCGGCCGCCTTGGCGGCCGGCCCTGACCTCGGCCAGACGCAGCGGCAGCCGACCAACTGGACGGCGATCATGATGTTCGTCGCCTTCGTGATCCTCACCCTGTTCATCACCAAGTGGGCGGCCGCGCGCACACGCTCGGCGTCCGATTTCTACACCGCGGGCGGCGGCATCACGGGCTTCCAGAACGGCCTGGCGATCGCCGGCGACTACATGTCGGCCGCGTCGTTCCTGGGCATTTCAGCGGCCGTCATGGTCGGCGGCTTCGACGGGCTGATCTATTCGATCGGCTTCCTGGTGGGCTGGCCGGTGGTCACGTTCCTGCTGGCCGAGCGGCTTCGCAACCTCGGCAAGTTCACCTTCGCCGACGTGGCGGCCTTCCGCTTCAAGCAGGCGCCGGTGCGTGTGTTTGCCGCCTCGGGCACGCTCATCGTCGTGGCCTTCTACCTGATCGCCCAGATGGTGGGCGCGGGGCAGCTGATCAAGTTGCTGTTCGGCCTGGACTACTGGATCGCGGTGGTCATCGTCGGCGCACTGATGATGGTGTACGTGCTGTTCGGCGGCATGACCGCCACGACCTGGGTGCAGATCATCAAGGCCGGGCTGCTGCTGTGCGGTGCGACCTTCATGGCCTTCATGGTGATGGCGAAGTTCGGCTTCAGCACCGAGGCGATGTTCGCCAAGGCCGTTGAGGTCAAGACCGTCCTGGCGCGCACGGCCGGCAAGACCGAGGCCGACGCCGCCAAGGCCGGCTTCTCGATCATGGGTCCGGGCGGCTTCATCAAGGATCCGATCTCTGCAATCAGCTTCGGCATCGCGCTGATGTTCGGCACCGCGGGGCTGCCGCACATCCTGATGCGCTTCTTCACCGTACCCAACGCGAAGGAGGCCCGCAAGTCGGTGTTCTGGGCGACCACGTGGATCGGATACTTCTATGTGCTGACCTTCATCATCGGTTTCGGCGCCATCACCTTCGTGCTCACCAACCCGCAGTTTCTCGACATCAAGGGCGCCCTGGTAGGCGGCGGCAACATGGCGGCGGTGCACCTGGCCAACGCGGTAGGCGGCAACATGTTCCTCGGTTTCATCTCGGCGGTGGCCTTCGCGACCATCCTCGCGGTGGTGGCCGGGCTCACGCTGTCGGGGGCCTCGGCGGTGTCGCATGACCTGTATGCCACGGTCTTCCGCGGCGGCAAGGCCGACAGTGCGTCGGAGCTGCGCGTGTCGCGCATCACGACGGTGGGGCTGGGCATCGTCGCTGTGCTGCTGGGCATCGCCTTCGAGAAGCAGAACATCGCGTTCATGGTCTCGCTGGCCTTTGCGGTGGCCGCATCGGCCAACTTCCCCGTGCTGCTGATGTCCGTGCTGTGGAAGAACTGCACCACGCGCGGCGCGGTGATCGGGGGCTTCCTGGGGCTGGCGTCGTCGGTGATCTTGACCATCCTGTCGCCCGCGGTCTGGGAAGCCACGATGGGTCACGCGAAGGGCTCGGCCCCGTTCCCGTACGCGTCGCCTGCGCTGTTCTCGATGACGCTCGCCTTCGTGGGCATCTGGCTGTTTTCGGTCCTCGACACCAGTGCCCGCGGGCGAATCGACCGTGCCGGATTCCTCGCTCAGCAGGTGAGAAGCGAAACCGGCATCGGCGCATCTTCGGCTGCAGCGCATTGAGCCGATGGGCAGGCGCTGCCTGCCCCTTCGATAAAGTCTCGAACGAAAGACCGGCGTTGCCCGCGAGGGCGAGGCCGGTTTTTTCATGGCCCGGTCGCATGCCGGGGCGACGCTTCGCGTGAGGGTAATCCTGCCCCCTAGGAACGCGCGTCGGGCGGCACTTCGCGTCCATGCAGGCGGAAGATTCGCCGTGCCCATCGGATCGACGGCGAGATGCCGTGGTCGTGCTTTTCCGCGTCGGCCCTCCCGGGGCCGAGTCGGCGCGAGACCATGGGCGGCGGCCCCTCGAGCGAAATCATGTGAAGGACACCCACCATGATGACCTACATCGGACTGATGAAGTTCACCGACAAGGGATTGCAGGGAATCAAGGACACGACCAAGCGGGCCGCCGCCGCGAAGGAGTCGGCCCGCAAGTTCGGCGTCAACATGAAGGACATCTACTGGACCTTGGGCGAATACGATCTTGCGTGCGTGCTGGAAGCCGACAGCGAGCAGGCGATCACCGCGTACAGCCTGGCCGTCGCGTCGCAGGGCAACGTGCGCACGACGTCGCTGCGCGCCTTCTCCAGCAGCGAGATGGACCAGATCCTCGGCAAGCTGCCGTAGCGCGACAGGCAGCGTCCACCAGGCGCCGGCGGTTCACCCGCAGGCGCCGATGTGTCCGCAGGCGGTGCAGAAGTCGCATCCGTCCTTGTGGATCATGGTGGCGTTGCCGCATTCGGGACAACGCCTGCCGGCCATCGGGGCGGCGGCCGAGCCGCCGTCCTGCGGAATCTGGAGGATGCCCATTTCCTGGAGCGGATAGCCTTGCTCGTCGAGCACGCCGAGCATGGCGTAGCGGTGGATGATGAGCCGCGCGAGGTAGGCGACCGTGGAGGGCCAGACCTGCTGGCGCTGCTGACCTCGCGTGAGGCTCGGCACGAAAGCCATGAAGTGGCCGAGCGGCTCGGCATAGCTCAGCAGCTTGCGCAGCTTCATGCCGATCCAGGCCGGGTCGAGCACCCGCATGTCCAGAGACAGGATGCGCGCCAGGCCGTCCATCGCGCGCGGGTAGTTGCCCGAGAAGCCCAGCGCGCACGGGCGCGTGATCGCGCCGCCCTGGCTGTCGGGCAGCACGACTTCTTTCAGCGTGAGCGTGAATGCCTCGTCGGTGGCCGGGTTGTGCACGTCCACCGACCATGCGAGCGTGCCGTTGGTACCGGTGCGAGGCTCCTCGCGGCTGAACATGGCATCGAGCACGGGCGTGGATTTCTGCGACGCATCGGCCGTCCACAGGCCCAGGCGCTCGCAGCGCCAGCGGATGACCGCCGCGGTCGCCGCGACGACGCCCGGGAAGCGCCGGACCTCGCCATGGGGCGGGAAGGGCATCTCGAAAGCGTGCTCTTCCTGCACGGTCGCCAGGGCGTCGAGCTTGAGGCGCACCCAGGCCGAATCCTTGGCGCGCAGATCCATCGACAGCGTCTTGGCCAGCGCGCCCAGCCCGCGCGGTTGTTCGGCGCCATTGACCCACACCTCGAAAGGCGCGGCCCGTCCATCGTCGGGCAGTTCGCCGATGAACAACGCGAACTTGCCCGTCGGATGCTCGATCATGTAGCTCCACGCGATGTTGCCTGCCGGCAGCTCCGGGCGTCCCGGCCAGCGCAGCGAAGCCAGCACCGGCTGCGGCATCCGCTCCAGCGCGAGGCGCTGGTTCAGCGGCCCGGCATCGAGCCCCGAGGGCAGTCCTGGCTCGGCGGCGGTCGGTGTCACGCTCAGCACGGAGCCGAGGACGGCATTGGGCCGGTACGTGGCCAGGCCCTTGAGGCCAGAACGCCACGCGCGCAGGTACAGGTCCTGGAAGTCCGCGTACGGATAGTCGGCCGGCACGTTCACGGTCTTGGAGATCGCCGTGTCGACGAACGGCGCGACGGCCGCGACCATTTCCTCGTGTGCGCGCGCGCTGAGCTGAAGGGCGGTGACGAAGGCCGGCGTGAGCGGCGCGTCGTCGCCCTTGAGGTGGCGGTACAGGCGCCACGCGTGGTCCTCGACCGCGTATTCCTTGAAGGTGCCCGCGGCCTCGCGTTTCTTGCGCGTATAGGTCCACGAGAAGGGTGGCTCGATGCCATTGCTCGCGTTGTCCGCGAAGGCCAGGCTGATCGTGCCGGTCGGCGCGATGGACAGCAGGTGGGAGTTGCGCAGCCCATGGGCGCGGATGCGCTCCTTGAGCGCGGCGGGCAGGCGCGAGGCGAAGGTGCCGCGGCTGAGGTAGAGGTCGGCGTTGAACAGCGTGAAGCCGCCGCGTTCGATGGCGAGGTCGACCGACGCCGAGTAGGCCGCGTCGCGCAATGCCTCGGCGATGCGGCGCGCCGCGTCGCGGGCTGCCACGCTGTCGTAGTGGAGGCCGAGCATGACCAGCGCGTCGCCCAGGCCGGTGAATCCGAGGCCCACCCGGCGCTTGCGCCGCGCCTCCTCGGCCTGCTGCTCGAGCGGCCAGAAGGTGATGTCGAGCACGTTGTCGAGCATGCGCACGGCGACCTGCGCGAGCCGCGCGAAGGCTTCGTCGTCGAATCGCGCACCGGGCTCGAACGGATCGCGCACGAAGCGCGTCAGGTCGATCGAGCCGAGGCAGCAGCAGCCGTACGGCGGCAGCGGCTGCTCGCCGCAGGGGTTGGTGGCGCTGATGGCTTCGCAGTAGGACAGGTTGTTGTCGACATTGATGCGATCGAGGAACAGCACGCCGGGTTCGGCGTGGTCGTAGGTCGACCGCATGATCTGGTCCCACAGCTCGCGCGCGGGCAACGTCCGATACGCCCACAGTCCATCGGCGCGCTGGTGGGCACCTGCGGCGCGCTGCTGCGCGCCCGGCGCGGCACGGTGCACCAGCTCGACGGGCTGGTCGTCCTGCACCGCCTGCATGAAGGCGTCGGTAAGGCCCACCGAGATGTTGAAGTTCGACAGATCGCCGCGGTCCTTGGCGTGGATGAACTCCTCGACGTCGGGATGGTCGCAGCGCAGCACGCCCATCTGCGCGCCACGCCGGGCGCCGGCGGACTCGACGGTCTCGCACGAGCGGTCGAACACCCGCATGTACGAGACCGGCCCCGATGCGTTGGACTGCGTGCTTGCCACGTAGGCGCCGCGCGGGCGGATGCGCGAGAAGTCGTAGCCGACGCCGCCTCCGCGGCGCATGGTCTCGGCAGCTTCGGTGAGCGCGGTGTAGATGCCCGGATGCCCATCGTCGGGCGTGGCGATGGAGTCGCCCACCGGCTGCACGAAGCAGTTGATGAGCGTGGCCGACAGCGGTGTGCCCGCGGCGGAGTTGATGCGCCCGGCCGGAATGAAGCCGTCTTCGAGCGCCTGACGAAAGCGCGCCTCCCAGGCGGCGCGCGCCTCGGGCGCTTCCGCCTCGGCCAGTGCCCGGGCCACCCTCTGGCGCACCTCGTCGATGCCGCGCTCGCCATCTTTCGCGTATTTCTCGGCCAGCACTTCTTCACTGATGGCCTGGGCGGAGAGCGTCGTTCGGCTGGGGACGGGTGGACGGGTGGCGGTGGTCATGGGCAATTCCGTTCTGGGTCTCATGCGAAGGATGCGCGGCACCTTAGCCACCTGTCGCGCCAGGGGCTTTGATGTCGATCAGAGGTTGCTTTTGTGCCGCGTCGGGTCGAAGTGAACGCCGCCTCTTGCGTTGCGTCAATGAACCGACGCACGCACGGTGCGCCAATCTGAGGAATGAACTTTCCGCCGTTCTTCGAGGACATTCCCGTATTGCGATTGCGCGACCCGATGGCGCAGATGTTCGGCATCGGCGACGACGGCGTGATCGAGTACGGCTTTGCGGATGCCGTGCGGCTCACCGGGCATTGCTGCCCGACGGTGGCGGCCGCCTACTGGCTCACCTGGCGTGCGATGCATGAACTGTTCCCCGAGACGCTTCCCGTGCGAGGCGGCGTGAAGGTCGAGTTCCGCGACGATGCGCGCGTGGGCAGCACCGGGGTGGTCGCCAACGTCGTGCAGATGCTCACGGGGGCGGCGGGCAGCAGCGGCTTCAAGGGCATCGCCGGGCGTTTCGCACGGGCGGGGCTCATGCGCTTTGCGCCGGGGTTGCCGCAGTCCATGCGCTTCACCCGGCTGGACAACGGGCGGCGGGTGGATGCGGCGGCGGACCTCTCGCTTCCTCCCGACCCGTATCTGGAGAGCCTGGTCGCGCGCTGCGCCTGCGGCACTGCCCGCGACGAGGATCTGGCCGAACTTGGCTTGCGTTGGCGGCGGCGTGTCCAGCACCTGCTGCTCGATCACGCATACGACCCCGGTGTCTTCGTCATCCAGCACGTGGCGTCTCGCCGTGCTGTCGCAGCCGCGCTGGCTGAAACACGGTCTGGCGTGTCCTTGGCACTGTCTGGCCGGGTGGCCGCCGTGCATCAACCACCGGCCAGGCCGAGGGCGCCCAACGCCGACAGGGCCAGTGGAATGCTGAGCATGCCCAGCAGCGTCGAGACCGTGACGAGGCCCGCGACGAAGCTCGCGTGACCGCCCAGGCGCGCGGCGAGCACGTAGCAGCTCGAGGCGGTCGGCATGGCGCCGAATGTGACGATCACGATGCGTTGCGCGGGCGTGAGGCTCACGAACGCCGCCAGCGCCAGTGCGGTCAGCGGCATCGCGAGGTGTCGGATCGCCAGCAGGGCCGTCGCCAGGCCAGGCGACTCGCGCAAGGCGCCAAAGCGCAGGCCGGCACCGACCGTCATGAGCCCGAGCGGCAGGGCAGCCAGGCCGATGCGCTGCATGGTGATCGCGATCGGGTCCGGAAACTGCAAGCCCGCCAGATTGCCCACGAGCCCCGACACGGTTCCGATGATCAGCGGATTGCGCATCAGTTCGCGCAGGTAGCCGTGGCCGCCGTGGCGCGCGAGCGGCCACACGGCCGCCACGTTGCACATGGGCACGGAGATCGATACCAGCACCGCCACCGCCGCCACGCCCGGCGCGCCCGCGAGTCGCTCCGACAGGGCCAGCGCCACGTACGAGTTGAAGCGGAACGCCGTCTGCGCGCCTGATGCGTGCAGGCGTGCATCGACGCCGGGGAACCATGCCAGCGCATACGCGAGGCCGATTCCCACGGCGACCAGGGTCACCCCGCAGCCGGCCAGGTGCGCCATCGTGGCCGGCTGGATCGGCGTGCGCATGATCGAATTGAACAGCAGCACCGGGAACAGCAGGTAGTACACGAGGCGTTCGGTGGCGTCCCAGACGGTGCGGTTCAATGGCGTATAGCGGCATATCGCGAACCCGCACACGATCAGCAGGAAATCCGGCAGCAGCAGGACGGCGTTGTGCATGCGCGGCAGTGTGCCCGATGGCTTGCAGGCAGCCGGGTGAAGGGGCGCTGGGCGAAGCGCGCGCGCACAGCGCGTGATGTAATCGGCCCTTCCCGCGGGAGACCCGCGACTGCCCCAACGAAGCCATGCCCTACATGCTGTTGATCATGGAGCCGCCCGGCCAGCGGAGCACCCGCACCGAGGCCGAAGGCCGGCAGGCCTACGAACAGATGCTGCGCTTCGGGGATCAGCTTCGCGAACGCGGCCAGTTGCGCGCCGTGGAGTCGCTCCGGTCGCATGCCGACGCGGCAAGGGTGCAGGTGCGCAACGGACGCACGAGCGTCGTCGACGGTCCGTTCGCCGAGGCCAAGGAGATGGTCGGCGGATTCTTCCTGCTCGACTGCGACACCCGCGAACAAGCGCTCGCCATCGCTGCCGAATGCCCGGCGGCCGCCTGGTGCACCGTCGAAGTCCGATCGCTGGCTCCCTGCTACGACGACTCCACGGCCTGATCGGGTGCGCCCCCGCCGATGCTCTCTCGTCGACGCTGCATCGGTCCTGAATCGTGACGGGCTCGGCGCCCGAACATCGCGCCTGCCGCCATTCGCACCATGCGGCGCGCCTTAGTTCACGCCGTGTGCATCCGCGCCACGCCACGCCGCAAGGCGCGGCGACAATCCCGGGTCGCCACCCACGCCCGTTGGCCTGCGCCCCCATGAAACCTTGCCTGACCGTGATCGCGATGCTTGCCGTGTCGGCGGTCACGGCGGCCATGGTGTCCGCCGCGCTCGCCCAGATGCCCGACGTTTCCGCGAAGGCACTGGTCGAACAGGCGCGTGGCGCGATTCGCGTCGATCCGGAGCGAACGCGCGCGCTGGCCGAGAAGGCGCTGGACGCATTGAAGGCGAAGCCCGACGTCGATCTCGAAGTCGAGGCGCAATGGCTGCTGTGCGACTACGAAGCCGAGCGTGACAGGGCGGCCGCCCGTCGCCATCTCGAGGCCGCCCGCGCGCTGCTGCCCCGCGCCTCGCGGCCGGCGCTGGCGTCGCAGTTGCTCGCCTGCGAGGGCTCCCTCAGCGAGCTCGCCGGCGACACCGAATCGGCCCTGGCGCTCTATGAGCGGGCCTTGGCAGTCGCGCAGACCGCGCATGACGACCAGGCCACCGCCGACGCGCTCTTCCAGCGCGGCTATCTGCGTGGCGTGCGCGGCGAACTCGCCAGCGGCATGACCGACCTGCGGCGTGCCAACGACATCTACGAACGCATGGGGCTGTGGGAACAGGCATCCAATGCGCTGGACGCCGTGGCGATCCTCTACAACCGCCTGGGCGACTACGAGCAGGCGCGGCGCTATTTCGAGCAGGCGCTGGGCGCCCAGCGCAGTGCCGGGCTGCTGCGCGAGCAGGCGGTCACCGAGCACAACCTGGGACGCGCGCTGGAGCGCCTGGGAGACTGGGCCGGCGCGCGCAAGGCCTTCGACGCGGTGCTCGAGATCAGCGGGCAGATCGCCTACGCGCGTGGACAGGCGTACGGCCTGCGCGGGCTGGCCAGCGTGAGCAATGCGCAAGGTCGTCCCGACGAGGCCTTGAAGTTGCTGACCCGCGCGAGCGCGATCCAGGCGAACGTGCCCGACGAGCGGCTGCGCGCCCAGATCGCACTGCAGCGCGGAATCGCCTTGCGGCTTGCCAGACGTCCCGCGGAAAGCGTGCCCGCGTTCAAGGAGGCGCTGCGCGTGTTCGAGCATGCGGATGCCCAGATCGAGGCGGCCTCCACGCACGGCGAACTGGCCGCGTCGCTGGCCGCCCTGGGCGACTACAAGGCTGCATACGAGCAGGAGAATCTTCACAAGGACAAGTCCGACCGGCTGCTCAGGCGCCAGATCGAGGAGCGGTTCGCCACGCTGAAGGTCGAGTTCGACACGGCGGCTGTCGATCGGCAGAACCAGCTTCTCAAGCGCGAGAAGGCGGCCACCGAGCACGCACTTGCCCAGGAACGAAGGGCCGGCCTGATGCGTGCCGTGGCGCTCGTGCTCGCGGCGGCACTCGCGGCGGCATTGGCGCTGCTGGCATGGCGGCATCGGCGCGCGAGCCGCCACATGCAAGGGCTGGCCATGACCGACGAACTCACGCGCCTGCCCAACCGGCGCCACGTGCTCGGATCGCTGCAGTCGATCCTGCTGCGCGCCCAGCCTTGCGCGCTCCTGATCGCCGACCTCGACCTCTTCAAGGCCGTCAATGACCGTCACGGACATCTGGTGGGCGACCAGATTCTTCGTGCCGTGTCCCAGGTCCTGAGCCAGTCGCTGCCGGCGGGTGCGCAACTCGGGCGTCTCGGCGGCGAGGAGTTCATCGTGCTGCTGCCGGGATTTCGCATCGAGGACGCCATGCGCGCGGCCGAACAGGCGCGCAGCGCCACCGCCGCGCTCGACGTCTCGCCATGGTTGCACGATCGCGCGATCACCATCAGCATCGGCGTGACCGTCTGCACCTTGGCCGACGACCTCAGCTCGGCGCTGCGCCGTGCCGACGAGGCGCTCTACGAGGCCAAGCGCAGCGGACGCAATGTCACGCGCAGCAAGGCGCCCGAAGTCGGCCCGGCGCAGCGCTCGGTTCGCGATGAACGCGAAGGGCTCCGGCGTGCCGATGCGGACCTTCACGCCGCGGCACGAATCGAGCGCACACGGCAGCTCGGCACTCCCTGACGCAACGTCGGCCGCGATCTCACGACCAGCGCACGGCCGCGGTGCCGGCCAACAGGACCACGATGGTCGCCACCGACATGAAGCTGCGGGCAGGACCACGTCCGAGCGCGAGCACGAGGCCGAGCTTCACCACGCTGTTGGCCATCGCCGCGATGGCCAGGCCCAGGCCTGCCTGCGCGATCGAGACGTTCGCGCGCGCACCCTCGGCCAGCGACAGCGAAATCGCGTCGGTGTCGAGGAGCCCGGCAAGCGCCGACGTCAAATAGACGCCGGCACTGCCGGCGCGATCCTGCACGATCTGCACGGCGAGCAGGACCACGGCGAACAGCGCGCCGAAACGGGCCGCAGCGGCGAGACTGAACGGGTTGCTGACGGCGAGTTCGCCGGTGCCTGCGGGAGGGTGACGAACCATCCCGGCGCGCAAGTGCCACAGCGCAAAGGCCGCCGACACGGCGCCCATCGTCGCCAGGGGAACCCAGGCGGCACGCAGCAACGTGGCGTTGACCACCGCGACCAGCATCATGATGCGCGCGAACATCACCACCCAGGCGATCAGGATGCTTGCGCACAGGGTGTGCGCCGTGGCCTCGCCCGGTTCATCGCGGCTGATGCGTGCAAAGCTCAGGGTCGTGGCCGTGGACGACACCAGTCCGCCGGTGAGCCCGCTCACCAGCGCGCCGCGAGCCGGGCCGAGACGGCGCACCGAGATATAGCCCACCAGCGAAATGGCCGAGATCAGGATGACCAGCAGCCACAGCTTGTACGGATTGAGTGCATGCCACGGGTCCACCGGTGCATCGGGCAGCAGAGGCAGCACGATGAACGTGGCGATGAGCAGCTTGATGCCGGCATACAGGTCATCGGCCGCGATGCCTTTGACCAGGCCGTGCAGCGGCTGCTTGAAGGCGAGCACTGCCGATGTCACCACCGCCAGCGCGACGGCCAGCCCCGAGTCTCCGGCGGCTGAAATGCCACCGAGCAGGAACACGACCAGGGCCGCGATTTCGCTCGTCATGCCCGGCGCCTCGCCGTCGGCCCGGCGCTGTCGCAGATAGCTCGCGACCAGCGCGGCCCCCACCACGCCGAGCGTGACGACGAAGGTCCACGGCATGGCCAGTTCGTTGGCGGCCCAGGCCGAGGCCGCGCCCACCATCGCGATGAGGATGAAGGTTCGGATCCCGCCGAAGGTCTGGCCGGGGTCGGTGTCCTTTCGCTTTTCGCGTTCGATGCCCACCAGCGCGCCGATGAGCAGCGCGATCAGGAAGTTGCGGGCGGAATCGAGATCCATGGCGGCGGGTGCGAGGCGGGTCCCATCGTATCGGCACGTGCGGCGGCGGTGTCAAGCGCGCGCTCGGCGGCGCGCCTGTGGCCTGCTCAGCCGTTCGGGGTCGACAGCCGCTTGACCGCCTGCACGAAGCGCGTGAGGGTGGGCGAGCGAGCGCCGGGCGTCAACTGCACGTCGATGAGCTGGAACCGCCCGCGCGTGCCGTGGGCGCGCACCAGCGCGGCATCGAGCTCGCCCCGCGTGCACACCACCTGCCCGTCGCCGCCCATGCCCGAGGCCATCGCGGCGAAGTCCCAGCGTCCGAGGTCATTGAAGCGGGCTTCCGGCTCGAACGCGCGCAGCATCTCCCAGCTCGCGTTGTTGAAGACGATCACGATCGGGTCCCAGCCGTGGCGTCGTGCATTGCCCAGCTCCCAGCCGGTCATCTGGAAGGCGCCGTCGCCCACGAGCACGATCGGACGCTGCCCTGTGGCGGCCTGGATGCCCAGGCCCGCAGGAACGCCGTATCCCATCGTGGCGTAGTAGCCCGGGGCGATCAGTGCGGTCGGGTCCAGGTCCATCGCGGTGAACAGGCAGTCTCCGACGTCGCAGGCAATTGGCATGGTGCCTTCGCGCCGCAGCAACTCGTTGACGGCATCGGCGATGTCGGCGGGTGCGACCTGGGTCGGATCCGAGGCGCTGCGCTGCGGCGGCGTCGTGGCGGCAATGGCCCGCGGCGCCGACTTCGGCGCCTGCAGCGCCACGCGTTCGAGCAGGGCATCGACCAGACGTTCCAGCGGCACGCTGGGGTACACGTGGTGGCCCATCACGACCCGGCCGTCCAGTGCCTGGATGGTCATGCGCAGGTCGATGCGCCGCGCCGACACCGCGAAGTTGGTGTCGGAGACGATGACGCCCAGGAGCAGCAGCCCGTCGGAGCCTTCCACGTCGGCCGACAACTGCGGGTCGCCCGCGAGACCGAGGTAGGTCCCGCGCAGGGGCACGTCGTGGTCGGTCAGCAACCCGCGTCCCATGAAGCTCGTGACGACGGGAATGCGCAGCCGACGTGCGAGTTCGGCCACCCGCGCTTCCAGGCCATAGCGGCGCACTTCGACACCCACCATCAGTACCGGGCGCGACGCACGGCCCAGGCGCTCGAGCAGTTCGTCCGCGCATGCGGCCAGGGCCTGCGGGTCCGTCGCGGGCGCGGGGCTTTCGGGCACCGGGTCGCAGGGTTGCCGGGCCATGTCGCGCGGGATCTCGAGGTACACCGGACGCGACTCGCGCAGGGCCGCATCGAGCACGCGTGCCATGCGCTCGGGCGCGGTGCGCGGATCATCGAGTCGCGCGCGGTCGACGGTCAGTTCCTCGAACACGCGCCACTGCGAGTCGAGCGTCTTGACCTGATGGTGAAGCTGGAAGCCGCTGGCCGCTTCATATGCTGCGGGCGCGCCCGACAGCACGACCAGCGGCACGCGCTCGGCGTAGGCGCCGGCGACGGCGTTGACCAGGTTGAAGGCGCCGGCACCGTACGTCACTGCGGCCACGCCGAGCCCGCCCCGCATGCGCGACGCGGCATCGGCCGCGAAGCCGACGGCAGGCTCGTGAGAGAGCACGTGCAACGGCAGCGTCGCGCTTCGCTCGATCTCGCGGAACAGGGGAAGCGCGAAGTCACCGGGAATGCCGAACACCTCGGTGGCGCCGCGGCGCTTGAGCGCCAGCAAGAGTTGCTCGGTGAGGTTCATGGCCATAGCGGTCCGATGGCATCGAGCGCGTTCTTGAGCACCAGGCCCATCTCGGTATCTCCTTCCATGACGAGGGCGCGCTCGAAGAAAAGCCGATCGGCGTCGTCGCGCCCGGCCAGCAGCCGCCAGTACGCCGGCGCCTGCGCGGCAATGCGCAGCACCACGGGTGCTGCCGAAGGCGCGGGCCTGAAACCGCGGGCATCGAGGACCAGCCGCAGCGTCAGGCCCAGATCGGTGACGTCGACTTCGACGCACCGGTCGGACAAGGCCGTGACATCGTCTGGCAGAAGGCGGGGGCGCAGCCACCGGTTGAGCGCAGCCGACAACGCGAAGGCAGGAGGCTGCATCGGCAGGCGCTGCACCAGCGGACGCAGGCGCAAGGCGACCGCGGACAGGCCATCGAGGGCAATCGTCATGCGTGGCTCCATTCGAGGCCGGCGCGGGCGTGGGCGAAACCATCGGCCAGGCCGCCGGGCAGCGCCAGTTCGTGCAGCGAAGCCAATGCCTCGCCGACTGCGCTGCCGTGGTTGAGCACCGCGTCGAAGATCCGCACGACCTCGTCGAAGCGGCTCGCGCAGGGCGACAGGCGCAATCGGGAGATGCCGGCTTCGGCCAGCGCCGGCCCCTCGGCAATCAGGCATTGCTGGGCTGCCGACTGCGTCTGGATTCCATTGAGCACGAGGAAGGCGCGGCCTTCGTCGGTCGACAGCAGCAAGCCGTCGGTGTCATCGAGGCAACGGAACTCGCACTGGTCCTTGCTCAGGCGGTGATGCCTCGCCGTGAAGCAGCGGGCCGAGAAGGCCAGCGGCATGCGGCCGAAGCCGAAGTACTCGGTGGGCAAGGCCCCCGGCAGCGGCGACGCGCAGTCATGGATCTCGCGCACCGCGGACAGCGGCAGTTCTACCGGTGCGACCCATCGAACCGCGCCCAGGCGGGCATATTCGTCCAGCGCCGCGCGGCTGTAGACATTGATGTGCGGACCCAGCACGAACGGCGCGCCCGCACCGGTCAGCATGTTGAGCGCCGACGCGTCGCCCGCCTCGACGAGAAAGTCGCCTTGCTCGGCGATGCGGCGCAGCACCCGCAGGTCAGCTTCCGATTCGATCAGGGCCTGGGTGGCCAGCACGACTTCCTTGCCGGCCGACGAGAGGTCCGCCGCGAGGGCGAGCCAGTCGGCGGTCTTCATCTCGTGACGGCGCGAGCACACCACTTCGCCGAGGACGATGGTGTCCACCGGCGACTGCACCAGATCGGCATAGAACCGAAGCAGGGCATCGCGCGGCCAGTAGTAGAGCACCGGGCCCACGGTCAGCGCGATGCGCGCGGCGCGTCGGTCGCCCATCGTTTTCATCTCCATGGCCGGTCGTAGGCGCCCAGCGTGTGCTGCTGCCCTTCGGCCAGATGCCCGAGCGCTGCGGTCCAGCGCGGCTCGACGCGAAAACGCGCCGGTGCGGCGACGGCCGCATCGATGGCCTGGCGCCAGACCTGCGTGACCTGCTCGACATAGGCCGGGCTGCGTTGCCGACCTTCGATCTTCACGGCACGAACCCCCATCTCGATCAGGTCCGGCAGGATGGACAGGGTGTTCAGGCTGGTCGGTTCCTCGATGGCGTAGTCGCGCTCGCCTTCCACGACGAAGCGGCCCTTGCACAGCGTGGGATATCCGCGCGGCTCGTCGGGCGCATAGCGGTCGATGAGCAGGCCGTTCAGGCGCGCTTCGACGCCACGTGCGGTGTCCTGCCAGCGCACGGCCGACGGCGGCGAGCACACGCCGGCGTTGTTGGGCGACTGCCCCGTGGCATACGACGACAGCGCACAACGGCCCTCGACCATCACGCACAGGCTGCCGAAGCCGAACACCTCGATCTCCACCTCGCTGTGGCGAAGCACCTGCGCCACCTGCTGCAAGGTGAGCACGCGCGGCAGCACGGCACGCTGGATGCCGTAGTGCCGGCGATAGAAATCGATGGCCTCGTGGCTCGTCGCCGAGGCCTGCACCGACAGGTGAAGCCGCAAGCCAGGATGGCGGTCGCGCGCGTAGGCCATCACGGCGATGTCGGCCACGATCAACGCATCGGCGCCCAGGCGGGCAGCGGCATCGACCGCGGCCGTCCACGGCGCCACGTCCGCGCCGCGCGCGTAGGTGTTCAGCGCCATCAGCACCTTGCGACTTCGCGCATGGGCGTAGGCCACGCCCTCTCGCAACTGCTCCTCGTCGAAGTTGAGCCCCGCGAAATTGCGCGCATTGGTCGCATTGCGAAGGCCGAGATAGACGGCATCGGCGCCGGCATCGATCGCGAGCTTGAGCGCGCGCAGCGAGCCGGCCGGGCAGACGAGTTCGGGACGACCGGCCATCGCGTCAGCGCGCCGATGCCGCGCCTGCGGCCGTGAACTCGGCACGCGTCATGCCGCTGCCGGCTGGACTTCGCCGCCCAAGAGCTTGACCAGCAGGTCGTGAACGCTGCGGATCTGCGTGCCGAAAGGCAGGGCGCCGCGGCCAGTGAAGAACAGGCCGCGCTTGACGTCGCCGCGCAAGGCGGCGGCGAGCTGCTGGTCGATGCAGAACTGGCCCCAGCCGATCTTGCCGTCGCGCAGGCCGCACTGCGCCAGGCAGTCGAATGACTTGGTGCAGCGTGGCTTGGCGTGCGCCACCGCCTGCAGCCGCGGCTCGGCCTTCAGGTAGGCCCGCAGCCAGGGCGTCGCCACCGCGCGTGCAGGCAGGCCCGCCACGCTGGTGAACTCGATCTTGTCTTCCTCGCGTGCCTCGGCCAGCACGCGCTTGAATTCGGGATGCGCGTCGCCCTCGATCGTCACCGCGAAAGGCGTGCCGATCTGCACCGCGGCGGCGCCAAGGCCCTGCAACCGGCGAATGTCGTCGACGCTGCGGATGCCGCCGGCGGCGATGATGGGGACATCTTCGATGCCCGCGCTGCGCAGCACGGCGCGCGTCTCCGGGACACAGCGCTCGAAGTCGAAGCGCGGGTCGTTCAGGTCTTCGACCTTGGCCGCGCCAAGGTGGCCTCCGGCAAGGGCGGGATGTTCCAGGACGATCGCGTCGGGCATGCGCTTCTTGCGCTCCCATTTGCGCACGACGAGTTGCACGCCGCGCGAGTCGCTGAGGATGGGCACCAGCGCGACCTTCGGGTGCTCTGCGGCGAGATCGGGCAAGTCGAGCGGCAGTCCTGCGCCCACGACGATGGCGTCGATGCCGGCTTCGAGCGAGCGCTTCACGTAGGCGGCGTAGTCGCTGACCGCGCGCATCACGTTCATCGCGAGCAGGCCCGCGCCTTGCGCGATGCGCTGCGCGGCCTGCACTTCACGCGTGAGCGCCTCGAGGTTGGCCGCGTCGATGAGCCGCTTGGCCTCGGCCCCCACGCCGAGTCCGCGCGTGCGCTCCATCAGGTCCGGGTGATGCCGACGGAGGTCCACCGAGCTGATCGTGCCCACGCCGCCTTGCGATGCGACGGTGCCGGCGAGGCGGTGTGCGGAGATGCCCACGCCCATGCCGCCTTGCACGATGGGCAGCAAGGTGCGGCCCAGCAGGCGCAAGGGTGTCAACCCGCTGCGCTCGAGCAGCGGGTGCAGGTTGGTGGACATCGATCGTGCTCTCCGCGAAGTTGAGCGGACTCTACGGAGAAGCGGCTCGCGCGTCCCTGATGAAAGTCAAGGGGCGAGGTCCGCACGCGCCGGGTACGCCCCTGGATTGCCCCCCTTTCGGGCGCTCACGGGGGTCCCGTTTCACGTGCTCGGCGGGCCGCCGCCTTGTCCAGGGTCAAAGCCAGCGCATCGCGACGAGGGCGACCGCGGTGGGTCCGAGCGCGGCAACGAGCAGCCACAGCGCGTTGATCGTTCCGAGGCGGAATCCGCCGCGCAGTATGGAATAGCCGGCCGGATTCGGAGCGTTGGCGATCACGGTGAGGCCGCCACCGGACACGGCACCGGCCACCAGCGCGTACTTGAACTGCTCGCTCAGCCCATCGACCAGCGAGCCCAGGTACGTGAGCGCCGCGTTGTCGGTGATGGCCGTGAGGCCGGCCGCACCGAAGAAGACCGCACTCGCGCTCATCGACGTGAGCAGCGGCTCGAGCCACCACTGCTGCTGTCCGCCCAGCACCACCAGTCCGGCGAGGAAGAAGGCGACCAGCAGCGCCTCGCGCAGGATGAGCGTGTCGTGGTGCCGCTTGTAGGCCGCGCTGTAGCCAATGAAGAACAGCAGCAGCCCCATGAACACCGGGGGATGGTGCGCGAAGGCCACGATGCCCACCAGGAACACGGTGCTCACGAGCATCGCGCCGAACGGCACGTCGGTGCCGGGCTCGGAGGAAGCCGCAGGCAGCGCGAGGATGGGCCGCGCGAACAGCATCGTGACTGCCGACGCGTTCACGAGCACTGCGATGGCGGCCTTCCAGCCGAAGTGCGTCAGCATGTAGGCGAGGTCCCATTGCCATTTGGCCGCCACCATCAGCACCGGCGGCGCGGCAAATGAGGTGAGCGTGCCGCCGATCGACACGTTGACGAACAGCACCCCGATCGTCGCGTACTTGATGCGCTCGGCCAGCGGCGTGGAGAAGATGCGATCGCGCAGCATCAGTGCGGCCAGGGTCATTGCCGCCGGCTCGGTGATGAACGAGCCCAGCAGCGGGATCACCGACAGCGCGAGGAAGTACACGGCCAGCGAGCGCGGCAACGGGATCATGCGGGCGAGGCCCTTCACGATCAGCGTGGACAGTTGCAGGATCGGCCGGCTGCCGGCCACCACCATGATCGCGAACACGAACAGGGGCTCGGTGAAGTTGCGGCTGTCGATGTACTGCAAGGCCTCGTCGCGGCCGGTGACGATCAGGCTGAACAGCATGAGCACCAGCGCCCAGAAGCCGAACACGACCTCGACTTCGCCGAGGAGGTGGAACATGCCTTCGTGCTTCGGATAGCGCATCGCCCAGCGTTCGAACAAGGCGGTCGAGAAGGTGTGGACGAGGGCAATGGCAAAGATCGCCGCGCCGGCGATCTGGACGGTCGTGGGGGTCATGCGAATGCAGGGTGTGGTCGACGAGCCCTGCATTGTCGGCGAGTCGGCCGCGCCCGCCTCGGCGCGGCCGCGGATGGCGCTGCCGATGCGATCCGCGTGCCGCGCCTGCGTCGGCGCTGCGGCGCGTCAGGCCGTCACGTTCAGCAGGCTTCCGGCCTGCGGCGCCTGCCAGCCGTGGCTGATCGACTCGGGCTTCAGCGCGTCGGCGATCGACTTCAGGAAGGTATGCAGCGTGTCGGCCACGCTCGCGCTCGTCGCGCCGGCAGACTGCGGCTGCAGCGCGTGCAGCAGCGACGTGAAGGCCTGCAGCAGCGGGTTCGACGACGGCGCCGTGTCCGCGGTCGCGGACGATGCCGAAGCGTTGTCGGTGGCAGCCGACACGGCGGCCTGGGGATCGACCTGGGCACCGGGTTGGACGGCAGGCGTCGCATCGGTCGCAGCGGTGGTGCTCGCGTCGGCGGGCGCCGATACCGCATCGACGACCTGTGCCGGCGCTGTCGACGTCGCGCTGCCGTCCTGCACGTTCAAGGTGATCGTCAATGAGGTGGAGACCGGTGAGCCTTGCGCGTCCGATCCCGCTGTGGTCGATGCGCCATACTGCTGCGCCAGCGCGCCCAGCCGCTGCGAAAGATCACCGTAGCCCCCGCCGCGATGACCGTGATGATGATGGTGACGATGGCCGGCGGAATGGCCCTGTCCACCGCTGCCGTCGCGCAGCGCCTGGAACAGTGCGTGGGCGAACTCGTGTACGGCCTGGGCGATCGAGGTCCCGGCTGCCGACGAGGTGTCGGTCGTGGCGGCTGTCGAGTTGTCCGCGGGTGTCGTCGAATCGGTGGCAGCGGCTTGCGTCGCGCTTGCGGCATCGGTGGCGGCAGATGCGGCATCGGTGACCGAAGCCGTGGGCGCCGTCACGGCGGCATCCGTCGCCGAGGCAGCCGCTGTGCTGGCGGACGCGGCCAAGGCGCTCGTCGCGTCGGTGGTGGTGGCAGCCGCCTGGGCCGGCGATGTGCTGCCAGCCGCCTGCGCCGGCGTGGTACCGGACGCGGTCGCGCCGGTCCCGAACCCCAGATCCTGCAGGGCCGACAGGATCGCCTGTTCAAGGCGGTTGCGCCCGCCGCCCGGCATGCCTTCGCGGCCGCGGTCGCTGTCGCCGTCGTTGTCTTGCGTCGAGGCCGGCTGCACCGGCTGGGCGGCCGGTGCTGCGGCCGGACGCGGTGCGACGGCCTGGGGCGCGTAGGTGTTCACCAGGGTGAACGACAGGGATGTGATGGACATGGCGAACTCTCCTTCTCGCTGCGTGCCGCAAGCGGGCGGCGTGCGTCGTCGATGGAAGGCTTGTCGACCGAACGGGGCGGCAAGTTGAAGGCCGATGTGTAGCGTCGTGTAAATACTGCGCGTCCCGGCCTGGCGATTCGTGCTCAATGTCGCGCCTCGAATGCAGCCAGCCCTTCGTCGAGCATGCTCAGCGCCGTCGCAGTGTCCCCGGCAGAGATGTTTACGGCAGGCACGATTCTCAGTCGGTGCGGGCGCACCGCGTTCACCAGCAGGCCGTGGCCCGGCCGCTCGCGCAGGGTGTCGGCGAGCCGTGTGGCGTGACAGGTCGCCGGCAGCGGCAACGCGAGCAGCAGGCCCCGTCCGTTCACCGGCCCCGCGCCCAGCCGCTGCGCGAGCGCGCCCAGGCCGCCTCGGCGCGAGCGCATCGAATGCGCAAGCCACGAAACGACGAAGGCCACGAGGGGTCTCGTGGCCTTCAGGGGTGGAACGCCGGTGCTGGGCGCTCCCTCGGGACGAAACCTCTCAACGGCGACGTCGAGGCAGTCGTCGCGAGACGACAAGGAGTTCCGAGGGGGTCTTGGTAGCGTTCACGCGGCCGAGTACACGCATGGATACATTCGTGGCGCCTCAGACGTGCCAAAGCCGGCCGACTTGTTGACTACGATGCGTGGATTGCGCACCGGGCGGCCATCGGCCGGTGCCAGGAGCGCCGCCAGCCCAAGGGGGGACACACGGGCCGGCGCATCCCGACGACAACGCCGACACCACGCATTCTTCATCCCATGAGCCTGCTCGAACGAACCTGGCAACGCGCCAAGCAATGGCGAACCATTCCCTTCGGCCCGGTGGCCGTGTTCTTTCGAGCCGGCCGCCGCGTTCGTGTCTCGGGCCCGGGACCGACCTTTGGCCACAGCCGCTCCCCCCGGGCGGCCCAAGCCGGCTTCGTGCTTGCAGGCGAGCAGGAATCGCCGCGCGAGACGCCGTCGGGCGCCGACGCCGAGGTGGCCTTGCTCGTGGGCGTCGGGCCCGGGTTCGGTTTTGCGCTGGCCCGCACGCTTGCCGAAAGCGGCATGCGGGTGGTCGTCGCGTCGCGACGCACGCAGCCGCTGGAGTCCCTGGTGCAGTCGCTGCGCGGGGCCGGCCACAAGGCGGCGGCCCATGGTTGCGACGCCACCGACGAGCGCAGTGTGCAGCGGCTGATGGAGCAGGTCGGCGCGCGCTGGGGCGTGCCGAGCCTGGTCGTGTACTCGGTCCAGGGCTCGGGTCCCGGCGGCGTGGTCGACGTCGAGGTCGCGGCGCTCGAGGAATACTGGCGTCAGAACTGCCTGGGCGGATTCATCGTCGCGCGCGACGCGGCCCGGCGCATGCTGCCCGTGGGGCGCGGGACGATCGTCCTGGTGGGCTCCACCTCGTCGCTCGTCGGCCGGGCCGGTCACCTCAATCTCGCGGTCGGCAAGTTCGGCCTGCGAGCGGTGGCGCAGGTGCTGGCGCGCGAAGTGTGGAACCGTGGCATCCACGTCGTGCACCTGCTGGTCGATGCCGACATCCGCGAGGACGATGCCGACGCCTCGGCGTGCCCGCAGTCCGACCCTCGCGACATTGCCGAGACCGTGTTGCAACTCCACCGGCAGAAGCGATCGGCCTGGACGAGCGAACTCGACGTGCGCCCGCACGACGAGCAGTTCTGGGAGCACTGCTGACTCGGCGGCGGCGGCGCAAGGCCGCCGGACGCCGCGCCGGTCAGATCGTGTTGCCGTCGGACTTGGTCGCCACGATCACCTGGAAATTTCCGAAGAACAGGATGCTGCGCTCGCACTGCATGCCGGGCATGGCCGACAGCTGCGCCAGTGGATCGTGCGTGGTCCACAGGGCCAGCCCCAGCGGCTCGAAGACCTTGAAGTAGGTCCAGCTCAAGGCGCGCAGCACGCGCAGATGCGGGCGGTGGAATTCGGCGAGGTAGAGCTTGCCGCCCGGTGCGAGCACGCGGCAGGCCTCCTTGAGGGCTTCTCCCTTCAGGTGGTGGGGCAGCTCGTGCAGCAGGAAGAACAGCACATTGGCGTCGACCGATCCGTCGGGCAGCTTCAGCGCGGTGGCGTCCTGCTTGTGAAAGCTCAATGCATTGACCAGGCCGCACAGCTTGCGCCTGGCGTGCGTCAGTTCGTTGTCGATGATGTCGACGACCTGCAGCTCCTTGGCGCCCGACTTGCGGGCCGCTTGCGCCACTCGCGGCATCACATTGCCGAAGGCGCACGAGGTGATCAGCACGCGCTTGCCGCGCAGGTCCATGTGGCGCAGGCCGGCGGTGATGATCGACACGAGGCGGTCGTACTGGAACAGCAGGATCGCCGCGATGATCGGCTGGAAGTCGACCAGGCGGATCAGGTGCATGTTCGAGTAGATCGGATAGACATGCGAGGCGGGATCACGTTCGCCGGGCAGCAGGGCGCGCACGATCAGCGCACCGCGCGTGGCCACGAAGAAGAAGGTGCCCGTGCTGACGAGCACTGCGAACAAGGTGACCAGAGTGGGCACAAGCAGAGGGGACACGGCGTTTTTCCTGTTCGTCACCGGCGCGGCCCGTCGATGTGCGAGTCGATCGCTACGGTGCGGCTCCATTGAGGCATGGGCGCGCGCGATGCGGCTTGCGGTGCGTCAAAGCAGTCGACGTCCCACGCGGCGCGCGTGAATAGCGTCGCCGGCCGGACATTGATCTGGCGCAAGGCCTCGCTGGCGGGCCGCCGTCCGACATGCGCCACGGCAAGGGCACGGCGCCTGTGATCTTTCCCGGCAGCCGGGCCAGACCCGTCGGACGATGGCGCGGCCAGTCTCCATGTGTACCGGTCCTCGGCGCGCCCACGGCGGATTCGCAGTCAAGTCCGCAGGCGTTGCTGCAAGGTCCACCGCGGCGCCCCACCAAACGCGGACTCGCGATCAAGCGGCGGCGACTTTCCGCAGGGCCCGCGAAAGGCAGCTTGCGCAAAGATCGTCGCACGACATCTGCGACGTTCAGCCAGCTCATGACCCCCGACGCACTGACCGCGCAGTTCCTCAACCTGGATTGAAGTGGACCACCATGCAGACGAAGATCATCGACATCATCGACATCACCGAATTCATCGATCACCGAATCCGTCGTTCGCCAACACCTGCAGGCCTTTCTGGCTCAGAGCGGCGTCGACGCCATCCTCAGCGACTACGCCGACGACGCCCGCTTTCTGTCCGAAGGCCGGGTGTATCGCGGCAAGCCCGAGATCCGCGAGTTCTTCGAGGGCTTCATTGCTTCGCTGCCGCCTGGTGCCATGCGCCAATTCTCGCTGCGAAGCCTGCGCGTGGAGGAAGAGCTGGCGTACATCACCTGGAGTGCGGGCAGCGAGATACCGCTGGGAACCGACACCTTCGTCGTGCACGACGGCAAGATCGTTTCGCAGACCTTCGTGATGTACGCGACGGCAGCGGCATAGCTCCTCGCGCCCACCACCATCGACCCAGAAAGGAAACGCCCATGGGTGCAATCTTCAGCTTCCTGTATGGCCTGCTCGCTTACAGCGCATGCCTTGCGAGCCTGCTCTACCTGATCGGCTTCAGCGGCAACATCCTCGTGCCGACCTCCGTGGACGCGGGCGTTCCCGCGACATGGTTGGAAGCGGCTTGCGTGGACTTTCTGCTCATCAGCCTGTTCGCGGTGCAGCACAGCGTGATGGCGCGCCAATCGTTCAAGCGCTGGTGGACGCGCATCGTGCCGCCTGCCGTCGAGAGAAGTACCTTCGTGCTGGCCACGAGCCTCGTGCTGGCGCTCATGTTCTGGCAGTGGCGACCAATCCTGTCGCCGATCGTCTGGCGGGTCGACCGCGCGGCGGTCGTGCAAGTCCTCTGGGGCGGTTTCTGGCTCGGGTGGGCGATGGTGCTGGTCAGTTCGTTCCTCATCAACCACTTCGAGCTCTTCGGTTTGCACCAGGTGTTCGCCCGACTCACCGGTCGCCAGATGCCGGCTGCCAGGTTCAAGACGCCGCTGTTGTACCGCTACGTTCGGCATCCCCTGTACCTGGGGCTGCTGCTTGCCTTCTGGTCGGTGCCGAGGATGACGGCGGGACACCTGCTGTTCTCGGCAGGTGCCACGGGCTACATCCTGGTGGGCATCTGGTTCGAAGAGCGCGACCTGGTGGCACAGTTCGGCGAGCGCTACCGCCGCTATCGACAGGAAGTCGGCATGCTGGTGCCGCGCCGCATCCGCTGATGGTCGTCCGGCACTCGGCGAGGCGACGATCGCAGCCAACATCGGGCATCATTCCGCCGTCGTCCGACAACCGCTTCACTTGCACGGTCCATCGCACACCATGTCCAGGACACTCATCAGCTCAGGCTCTCCGTTCGAAGAGCAGATCGCGTATTCCCGCGCCGTCGTGGACGGACGCTGGATCTTCGTCTCGGGCACCACCGGCTTCGACTACGCGACGATGTCCATTTCGGATGACGTCGCGCACCAGGCCGAGCAATGCCTGAAGAACATCCAGGGCGCTCTTCGACAGGCAGGGGCGGATCTGTCGGACATCGTCCGCATCCGCTACATCGTGCCCAATGCTTCGGATTTCGAAGCATGCTGGCCGATCCTGCGCGAGTACCTCGGTGCCGTGCGACCGGCCGCGACGATGATCTCGGCCGGGCTGCTCGATCCGCGCATGAAGATCGAGATCGAGGTCACCGCGCGAAAGTCGGTGGGCAGCTCCTGACCTCGGAGTGTTCCGTGGCTCCTCGGCCTCAATGCGAGCACGCCGCAGACTGCGCCGCGCGCACCGGCCGGCCGCAAGGCGCTCCTTATGTCGTGCCGAGATAGATGCGGTTGAACACCGGCGTGATCACGAGTTCGTTGATGCACACGTGCGGCGGCATTTCGGCGATGAAGCGGATCGTGCGGCCGAGGTCTTCTTCCTGCAGCATGCGCGCCTTGTCCTCGTCGCTGGGCTGCACGGGGCGACTCTTGAGGATGGGCGTGGCCACCTCTCCCGGGCACAAGGCGGTCGCGCGCAGGCCATGGGCGCCTTGCTCGATGTTGAACGAGTGCGTGAGGGCCATCAGGCCGGCCTTGCTCGCGGTGTAGGCCGGCCCGGTGAGTCGTCCGAAGTGCCAGCCTGCAAACGAGGCGACATTGACCACCGTGCCCTGACCGCGCGAACGCATGCCCGCCAGCACGGCGAAGGTGCAGTAGGCGGCGCCGTTGAGGTTGATGGCGGCGACCCGCTCGAAGGCCGCCGCGTCGGTGTCGTCCCAATGGCGCCGCGGCACATTGACGCCGGCACTGTTCACGAGAATGTCCACCTGCCCGAATCGCGCCTCGATGGCGGCGGCCACGCGTTGGGCGGCTGCGCTGTCGGACACATCCAGCGCTGCGGCGCTGATCGTGTCGGCCGGTACGCCGGCCGCCGTCGCGGCGGCGATGCCGGCATCGAGCTTGGCCGCGTCGCGACCGGACACGACCACGCGGCAACCCGCGCGTGCGAGCTCGACCGCGCCGGCCCAGCCGATGCCGCTGCCGCCGCCCGTGATCCAGGCCACCTTGCCCGACAGAGTCCAGTGAGCGGCCATCGTCATCTCCTTGTGCGGCGGGAAATTCCGTCTGTGCGTGCGGTCGAGTGCCTCGGGGGCGATCAGATGCAACTCACCGAGACGATCGACACATTGCTGTTGCTCAGCGTGCCCGTGCCCTGCGTCACCGTGCAGGTCTGGTTGGCCGGCTGCGTAAGCACCGTGATCTCGTAGCTGGTGCCCGGAGCCAACAGCTTCGGGAAGGTGAATGCGCTGTTTGCCGCCACTGTGAGCGGGTCGGTGCCGTTGTTCTCCAGGATGACACTGTTGCCCGAGGCGAGTCCGGTGACGGTGCCGCCCACCGAGAGGCCCGCGACGCAATCCACGCGGATGCTGGTCACCTTGCTCGCGCTGGAATCGATCGTGCCGCTGCCATTGGTGACCGTGCAGGCGAGTCCCGCTGGCTGCACGTCGATGGTCACGTTGTACGAATTGCCGGCGGAATAGTCCTTGGCGAACTGGAAGGTGCCGTTCTTGGCCACGGCCAGACTGTCGCCGCCGTTGTTCAGCAGCGTGACGGCGGTACCCGTCGTGAGGCCGGTGACCGTGCCGCCGACGGTCGTGATGCCGCCGCCGCCGCATCCCGCGAGGGCGAGGGCGAGGGCGAAGACCGGCAGCCAGGACAGGTGCAGGCGGCATCCGGGGCGAAGGGTGTTCATCGTGGCTCCGAGGGGTTCGACTGGCGGCGATTTTCTGCCGAATCCGAATCCGCCTGCGGCGTGCCGCCATGCTTCATCCATCTTTACCTGCCCGCCACAGGCAAGAGCCGCCAATAGCGCTCGGGCTGCGACGCGTCGTCGAGACCGTGCGGCCCGAAGGCCTTGACCTGGCTGGCGTAGGCGGCCACCGCGTTGGCCTTCAGCTCGCTTCGATCCGACATCGGCAGGGCGGCCGGCGTGGCTTCGATGGCCGCCTGCGCGAGCGCCATCAACCGTTGCTGGAGCAGTCCCGGCATCGCCCGGTAGATGGCATCCTCGTAGCCGAAGGTCTGGCGCGCGTCGAGGCTGCCCAAGGCCTGCAGGCAGGCGTCGTGGACCCGGAAATGGTCCGCGTGATAGAGGCCCATGGGGATCAGCCAGGGCCCGCTCGAATGTTCGCGGGCGAGCTGGCGCACGGCGTCCGACAGCGCCTGGGGCGAGGGCGGCTGCCGGTACTGGTCGTCGCAGAAGTCCAGCCAGACATGCCGTGCGCCCAGCAGGCCCAGCGCCGTACGGTCTTCCTCGCGGCGCGCCGCCACCGCCTCGCGGGCGCTCGAGAAACCGCTCGCCAGATCCCAGGGCGTGGACATGCCCGCGTCTTGCGGAACGCCCGCGAACAGCGTGGCGACTACCGCACCCGGATGGGCAATGAGCAGCTGCCCGCACGCCAGCACGGCGTCGTCGAGATGGGGCGCAATCAGGAGCATGGAATGGCCTCGCCGCCAGGACTCCGGCAAGCATGGGCAGTTGCCGGACCATCGTCAATACGGACACGCACGCCATGGCGAATCGGGTACGCTGCCGCGTCCATCCGAAGGAGCCGCCATGTTCGACACCGCCATCGCCGGCAGCCTGCCCAAGCCCGCCTGGCTGGCCGAGACGCAGAAACTCTGGCCGCAATGGAAGCCGGGCGAGGCCGACTTGCCGCAGGCCAAGCTCGATGCCACTCTGCTGTGGATCAAGGAGCAGGAGGACGCCGGGCTCGACGTGATTGGCGACGGCGAGCAGTCGCGCCAGCACTTCGTGCACGGCTTTCTCGCGAGAGTGTCGGGCATCGACTTCGAGCACAAGGTGGAGATGGGCATTCGGCGCGACCGCTACAAGGCGATGGTGCCGCAGGTCGTGGGGGCGCTGCGGCTGCAAGGACGCGTGCACGAGGCCGAGGCGCGGCTGCTGCGCGCGCACACGACGCGCAGGATCAAGTTCACGCTGCCAGGGCCCATGACCATCGTCGACACCGTGGCCGACAAGCACTACGGCGACCGCGTCAAGCTTGCCTTCGCCTTTGCCGAATTGCTCAACCAGGAGGCGAGGGCGCTGCAGGACGATGGCGTGGACATCGTGCAGTTCGACGAGCCGGCGTTCAACGTCTATCTGGAAGAAGCGGCCGACTGGGGCGTGAAGGCCCTCGAGCGCGCGGCCGAGGGCCTGCGCTGCAAGACGGCCGTGCACATCTGCTACGGCTACGGCATTGACGCGAACATCGCGTGGAAGCACACGCTGGGCGATCAATGGCGGCAATACGAAGCCATCTTTCCGGCGCTCGCGGCCAGCCGGATCGACCAGGTCAGCCTGGAATGCATCCACTCGCACGTGCCGCCCGAATTGATGGCCCTGCTCGAGGGCAAGGACGTGATGGTCGGCGTCATCGACGTGGCGAGCGACTCGGTGGAGACCCCCGAGGAAGTGGCCGACACGATCGGCCGCGCCTTGCAGTTCGTCCCGAAATCGCGGCTGATCCCGTGCACGAATTGCGGCATGGCGCCGATGCGGCGCGACATCGCCGAGGCGAAGCTGCGCGTGCTGGCGCAAGGTGCTGCGCTCGCGCGCGAGCGCTTCGGGGGTTGAGCGCATGGCCGGCAAGGAAGAGATCGCCGAGTTCCTCGCGCGCGAGTTCCCGCAATCGAAATGCACCGTGGAGGCGGTGGGCGACAAGGGCGCGATCGTGCGCCACTGCATCGGCGCCGAGGAACTTCGCCCGGGCGGCACGGTGTCCGGGCCCGTGCTCATGACCGTGGCCGACGTGGCGCTCTACGTCGCGCTGCATGGCGAGATCGGCATCGTGCCGCTGGCGGTGACGACGCAGCTGAGCATCAACTTCCTGCGCAAGCCGCCATCGGACAAGGCCATCGTCGGCGTGTGCCGATTGATGAAGGTCGGCCGCACGCTGGCGGTCGGCGAAGTGCACCTTTATTCCGAAGGCGTGGCCGACCCGGTCGCGCACGTCGTGGGCACTTATGCGATTCCGCGCTGACGACGCTTGGGCGGCGCGACGGCGGCCGTCCGCGCAGTTCCGGCTTGGCTGGCCTGGCGTGTGGCGGTCCGCCGCTGCTGCGGCGTCCCCCACGTCCCTCGATGACCTGATCCCCATTCAGGGGGAGATACAAAGCGACCGCACTGGCGGAGCATCGCGATCCTTTGCCACAGGTCTCCAAGGAGGATCCCGATGTCCATCAAGTGGAGCGTCGCTGCGCTCGCATGACGACCGCCACGCTCGTCGCCGCGGAAGAAAGCGACGTGCACGAGCGCGTGATCAGCGTACCCAAGTGCGCCAAGCCGATCGCCAAGGTCGTCGTCAGCGAAATCAAGTGCAAGTCGCCGGACAAGAAGTGACAAAGGCCGATGCAATGATCGTTGCAGACGGTTGCAATGGTCCCCCAATGGTGGGGATGTCATTGGCTTGCTGTTTCGCTAGTCTTGCGCGGCTGTCATCGATATTCAATTCCGCATTCAATTTCAATGCGCGGTATTGCCCCAACCATCGGGCACCCGGTCAATTCAAGGAGGATTCCATGAACAAAATTGGTTCGGCATCGTTCAATTCATCGAACACATTGGCGGACGTCGGCATCGTGCGCCGGCAGCGCGGCCAAGGCATGACCGAATACATCATCATCGTCGCACTGATCGCGATCGCCGCGATCGCTGTGTACCAGTTCTTCGGCAACACCATTCGAAACCAGACCGCAGCCATCGCGAATGAGCTGGCCGGCAATGACGGCACGAACGCCAAGAACGCCGCACAGACGGCCGCCAACAGCGCGGCGACTGAAGCCAACACCAAGCGCAACCTCGATACCTTCACGGGCAACGCGGCCAAGTAGGTCACAACGCGCCGCATCGAGCCTTTTCGCGAGGCGCGAAGGGCTCTCGTTGAATTCCAGTTCAGCAGGATCGGACCTCGGGTCCGGCCGAAGGTGGCGCTCGTCGTTGCCGCAACGTATGGCAAGAGGATTCCGGCCATGAAAGGCAGTGTGTTTTCCTATAAGGGGCAAGGCTCTTGCCCGCACGAAGGTGCTCGAATACCTGCCCCGGCCGTGTGCGCCGCTGTGCAACGCGGCCAGATCCTGCCGGTGTCGCTTGCTCTTCTGCTGATCGTGAGCGGCCTGTTCTACCTGATGGTCAATGCCGGCCAGATGTTGACCGAGAAGATCCGGGTGACGAATGCGGCCGACGCGGCCGCATACAGCGCTGCGGTGGTCGAGGCCAGAGCCCTGAACTATGACGCCTATCTCAATCGCGCCATGGTGGCCAACGAGATGGTCATTGCGCAAATGGTCAGCCTTGCGTCCTGGCTCGACTACTTCGCCACCGCGTCGGATCGCATCTGGGTGACGGCGGCAGACATCAACTACTACACGTTTCCTGATCCCAGGATTATTCCCCTGGAGCTGTCCTTGGGCGGCAGTGCCATCGCAGCGAGCTATTTTGGCGGCGATACGGTTCATGGGTACGTCGACAAGGCCATCGATGGGCCAGCGGGCATCGGCACGTTCATCACCATCCACGATGGTGTCGTCCAGGCTCTGAAATATTCCCACGCACTGGTCCAACTCAACCTGGCGGGGGGTATTCGCCAGGGTCAGATCGCCAGCCAGGTCGTCCAGGCCATGGATCCTGCTCTTCACGCCGAGGTGCTGCGCGCATCGCACGGATTCGACACCTTCACCAAGAACTACACAGGCAAGGACCGTTCACGTTTCGCCGACGTCGCAATGCGCTCACGGGACCCATTCACTCGCGAGCGCAATTGGACATTGACGGAGCCCGACCTTCTCTGGCGCAAGAACGTGGCTCTCAAGAAGCGTGGCGGCACAGATCTGATTGGGCTGGATGAATGGCGTGCAATCGACACACTGGAGCTGCACGGGCGCGTCCTCAAATGCCACAGTGGCTTCTTTCACGTCGTTCCTTCGTTTTGCGATGACGTCGGCGACCCGATTGGATGGGGTGGCATCGAGGTCGACGCCGGGGGCGGCGACACAGGGCACGGCTACCACGGCAGCGCCTATGGGGAAAATGGCCATAGCGCAGCGCTGTCCGATTCGGTCATGCGCCAGCCGGGCTACGCTGCATTCAGCGGCATGCCCGAATCCAGGGATCTCTCGGACACGGACCCTTCACACGACGCGTCCACGGCGATCACCATCCGCGTGACGAAATCGCAGTCGAACACATTGACCTCCGGCAACACGGCACAGGCCCGGCCTGCCGGTCGTCTCGATCTGTTCGACAGCCATCCCGCCGCAGGCGATCTCGCCGCACTGGCACGTGCCCAGGTCTTCTTCGATCGCATTGCTGCGCGCGCCGATCGAAAGTCCGAGATCGGCAGTCTCTACAACCCCTACTGGCGCGTGCGCCTGATTGCGCCGACCGCGGCCGACCGCGCCTATGCCGCCACGAAGCAAAACAACCTGGTGCTGCCATGACCTCCTCCACGCGATGGCTTGTCGGTTTGACATGGGCACTGCTCGCAGTCGCATCGGCCGCCGATGACGAGCTGGTCCCGATCGATGTGCCGTCCGGATTCAAGACGCATTTGACCCATGAGCTCCAAACGGTGGTCTATTCGGAGAGTTCCGGGCAGGCCGCGAATTTCGAGGATCGCGCCACCATCGAGGCGGTATGCGAAAGCGAACGTGCGGCTGGCGTCACCGACAAGCACCCGGTCTTCGAACCGGGCTTCGATGAGCCCATGCAGACCAGGACATACCGCTTCACGAACCAGCACCATGAAGCGGAACTACGCGAAGTGCGCGGCTTCGCCTGCTCGCCTGCCGTACCCGGCACGCCGTCCGAGCATGCCTATGACCTATGCGGTTGCACCTTTCGGCCGGAGCCGAAGTACTTTGTCCACATCAAGAACTGGTTGCCCGGTGGCCGTCTGGAAATCATGAACATCAGGGTCAGCGACGGAAAGGCGACTCGCGAAGTCAGCGTCATCTCCGGTCAGATGCCGAGCGGCGCAGATTTCAATGCCGCTGCCGTTCAAAGCATGGCGCCGGAAGTCGTGGGGCATGACGTCGTCGCAGGGATTCCTTGTGTCATCCGTCGCCAGCCCTTGGGCAAGAGCTACATCGACCGCTGCATCACCGACGATCCCGACAAGAAACTTCCGCCCGAATTGCGCAACCGAACCTTGAGCGAATTCCAGCCGCTGGCGGACGGGAAGGGTGTCTTCAGCTCTACCAAGGTGAACAAAGCCGTGTTGAACGCCAGCGTGGACTCTGGTGTCTTCGCCATGCCTGACGGCATCAAGGTCAAGGACCTCGCGGTCAAGGGGGGCCATTGAGAATCTCTCCTCGCGCTGCGTGCAGATATCAGCATGGGCAGGCCACCGCGAGTTCGTGGTGTTCGCGCTCGTCCTGCTGCCAATGTTCATCGCTGTGCCCCTGGTCTGCAAGTACATCGACCTGAACCAGACAGCGGAGGAGTCCAGCCGCTACGTGGCATTCGAGGCAGCCGCACGCAAATCGAGCAACGCGTGGAAGACCGACACTCAACTTGCCGCGGAAGTGCGACGACGCTTTTTCAGCAATTCCGATGCGCCGGTCAAGACGGACGACACGGCTGGCGATTTCGCCGCCGACCGCAACCCGGTGTGGACCGACCACACCGGAAAACCGCTCATCGACAACTTCGATGACGACGTGGGGGTCAATGGAAAGGTGCAGGGGCTCAACGCGATTGCGTCGGCGCTCTACCGCGGCTCGCTGGGTCTGTCCAACCACAACCTGTACACCGGGACCGTGACGGTCAAGATGGCCAATGTGAAGAACTTCGATCCCTTTGATCACATCGACCTGAGTACGTCGCGAAAGACCGTCCTTCTCGCCGACGCCTGGACTGCTCGCAATCCGTCAAGCATACGAAGCAAGATCGAAAGCTCACTGGCGCTGTACCCCATTGGTCACGCTGCACCCTTGATCAACGCGATCGGCAAAGTCCCCGCCATCCTGAACGATCCCGCGCTCGCAGTCAGCGATTTTGATTGGGATGCCGTGCCCTGCGATCGACTCATTGGAGGATGCTGAGAATGTGCCCGCACCTTCTTTCCCGTGGCTTGCGCCGGACATGCGCGGTGATTGCAGCGACCTTGTCCTTCTTCGCAAGGGCGCAACCGTGGCCGCAAGTCGATGCGCCACCGGGTGCTACCGTCCAGGCAGTCGCTGGCGAGATGTTGCTCGACGGCCGACAGAGTAGTGTGATTCGCTTTGAAGTGCAGAGAAGCGGCGAGGAGGTGCTCGCGTTCTATCGCCGTGAATTCGGCGCTTCGCGCGTGGTTGAGAACCGCATCAAGGGCGACCTCGTGATCGCGACCGTCGTGGTGACTACTTTCTCACCGTGCAACTGCATCCGCTGGACCGCCAATCCGTCCAGGGGACCGCGATGGTCACACGGTTTTCGGGCAAGCCTGCAACCAATGCGGTGACGCTCGACACCCGCAGGTTCATGCCCGTCGATACAGCAATCGTGTCGACGACGCAGTCCAACGATGCCGGCCAACGCTCGCTCCTGATGGTGGGCATGAACGAAAACAGTGTTCTGGCGAATCGCGACCATGTGGCGGCTTCAATGGAAGAACGGGGGTTCCGCGTGACGCGGGAAGACCACCCGACTGCCGCGTCTGACACATCTGCCGCATCGTTGTGGTTGTCGTCGTTCAGCGAGCAGGCCTCGGTCACCATCTCCGATGCTGGCGCTATCGCACCGTTGTCATCAATCGCATGCGGGAAGCGCCATGAGTGCAGGCAAGGTACGTGGTCAGGCCATGGTCGAGTACCTCGTCGCCGCGGCCATCGCGGTAACCCTGATCGCCGTTCCCATCGACGGCAAGGTCTCCGCGGTGGCGCTGATGCTCGATGCCATCCACACGGCCTACACGAATTTTCTCGCAGCCCTCTCTATTCCACAGTGAATCTCGATGAAGCATTCAATCAATCGGAGTTGGGTCGTTCTTCTGGTGGCACTCAGCTTGGGCGGTCTCGCAGCTTTTGGTGTCAACCGCTACATCAAGCGGCAGGTCGACGATCTCAAAGCGAGGGACAGGGGACATCGCATGGTGCGCGTGCTCGTTCCCAAGGAAGATATTCCAAAGGGCACGCCATTGACGCCGGCGGTGGTGGCAGTTCGGGAATTCCCGGCAAGAGCCGGCGCATTCCAATGCGTCGACCCTGGACCAGTTCGACCGCGTGGAGAACCAGAAGCTCGCCTATCCGGTGATGCGCGGCGAAATGATCCTCTGGTCGCTGCTCGAGGGGCAGCGTGCCCCCTCGTTCTCGTCGCGTCTCACGGCTGGACGCCGGGCCATCACCGTGCCTGTCGACGAAGTCAACTCGATCTCCGGCATGGTCGAGCCCGGTGATCGGATCGACTTGATCGTTTCGGTGCGCAAAGGCGACAAGGCCTACATGTTTCCGCTTCTGCAGGACGTGAACATTCTTGCCACCGGTTCGCAAGCCGTCGTCGAGGCCGATGGCAGCGCGCGCGGACGCAGCTTCACCACCGTCACCCTCGAGGCCAGCCCCGACGAAGCGCAAAAGGTGCTTGCGGCGCGAGAGATCGGGAAGGTGGCTGCCGTTTTGAGAGCGCCGGGCGACAAGGCCATGTATCCGGCGACGCGGCGCGATGCCATGTCATTGCTCGGACTGGGCGACGCAAAGGCCGTGACGCCGACCACGCCGTGCCGGTGCTCTACGGCGGAGCCAAGGGCGCCAGATAGCGATGGGGCCCGGCGTGCCAATGCGCTCGCCAGCTCAGCGTCGAACCGAAGGGGGGTCGAACCGTGAGGCGGTGCGACGGGATATCACGAATCGAGAAAAGTCATCGATGAACACGCTGTGGGAGAAATCCGACGAGTGGCCGAGGATACTCCTTGCCTTCGCGGCATTGGCAATCGTCTGCGGTCCAGTCGGCGCGGCGGAGGGCGTGGGTGACGTACCGCGGCGCGCAAGCACGGCGCCCGCTGCGACAGCTTCGGCATCCGAGGTGTATGCGCCGATCCAGGATTCGAACGACAACGGGGAGGTCGCGGAGATCGACATGTTCGTCGGCGAATCCCGCGTCTTCCCCTCACCCGGCGTGGCGCGCATCGCCGTGGGCAGCGGCTCCCTGCTCGCGGCCTCCGTGCTCGACCACAAGGAGGTGATCCTGTTTGTGCCAATGCGCCAGGCACTTCCTCTCTGTTCATCTGGAACGCCCAGGGCCGCTATCAGCGCGTCAAGATCAGCATCGCGCCAGTCGACACATCGCACTATGCGCGCGAAATCGCGGCCTTCCTGTCGACGATTCCCAACGCCCGCTCTTCCGTGGTGGGAAGCAACATCATCGTCGACGGAGACGACTTCTCGATGCCGACCTCGCCAAGATCGACATCCTCGCGAAGCGGTATCCGCAGATCGTCAATTTCACCAACCGCGTGAGTTTGGGAGCGGATGGTGTCGCTCGACGTCAAGGTCGTCGAATTCCCAGTCTCCGAGTTGGAAGAGATCGGCCTGAAGTGGACGTAGAGCGGGCGGCATGGCGGTCGGCGGCGTCTGGTCGCCGGCCCATCGCGGAACCGATGGCCCCTACCAGATCGACGTGGCCACCGGAACCGACAACGCGGCACCGATCACGACCCGGATCCCCTGGTGTCCCGCTGCGGGTGCCCAACGGACTCAACGTGCTCAGCGCCGTCAACATGGGCTTGAACGCTCAATTGAGTCTGCTCGCTCAGCAGGGCAGGGCCACACTCTTCGCCGAGCCGCAGCTGTCTACGCGCAGCGGCTCCAAGGCGAGCTTTCTGGCGGGGGGAGAGATTCCGTACTCGGTGGCCACGCGCGATGGCGTCAATGTCCAGTTCAAGCCATACGGCATCAAGCTCGACATCACCCCGCTGGTCGACCACCGGGGAACCATTCGCGCATCCATTCGAAGCGAAGTCAGCAGTATCGACAGCTCAGTCAGCACGCCCGTCGGACCTGCCTTGCTGTCACGCTCCACGGAGAGCGAATCCGAATTGCCCGTACCGGCGAAACCATCGTGCTGTCGGGACTGCTGCAACCGCGAGGTCAGCCACGACATCGACAAGGTTCCTCTGCTTGGCGATCTTCCGGTTCTCGGCGCACTGTTCCGCTCGAGGCGCTACCAGAACCGAGGAGACCGAACTGGTCGTGTTCGTCACACCCACGCTGGTGGAGCGCCCATTCGAGGGCATGAACCGATCGCGCTGCGGTCGGCGCCGACGGCAGGCGTCTGCGAGGCCACCTGATTGGGTTTCAGCTACCCGATCGATGCCGGCGCGCAGCAGGAGCCAGCCGTGAGCGCGACCGCGAAGACGGCGCTCGGGCCGTTTCGCAGGGCGGCGCGGCTGTGGACGCTTCGCCGTCGACGGCGGCGAGGCCCTGCTCAAACTTCAGCCCGAGTCCCAATCGACGCATGGGTCGGCACAGCCCATTCGCAGCGCTTCCGGACTCGATAGCGGCTCAGGTATTCCGTCATGCGTGACGGCGTGCCGATGCTCGCGCTGCCCGATGCCGACGCCGACACGATCGCCACGCTGATGGCGGAGACACCGTGGTGGCTCTGCTGGAGTTTCCGAAAGGCGCCTGGACAGCCGTGCAATTCGGTTCAGGCGCCCACGCGAAACGCGGCTGGGCGCCACGCCATCGCTGACGCCCCTCTCGCCCAGGAGCAGTCGAACGATGGATTCATTCGTCGTCACGGTCGTCGATCCCGACGGCAATTCGCAAGACATTTCCGTCAATGGCGTTACGCGGTGATCGGCAAGAACCGTCAATGCGAAGTACCGCTGTCCGGGTGGCGTGTCGGGCGCGAACATGCCCGAGTGCGCCGCACCTCTGCAGGGCTGGTGCTCGAAGATCTGGGTCAGTTCGGCGGCACCTGGGTCAATGGTTCGCGTGTCGTCAGGCATGGCCCCTTGACCTTTGCCGACCAGATCCAGATTGCCGGATACAAGCTGCGGGTGCAAGACACGTTTCGGCGAGCAACGAGTGGCAAGAGGGGCGCGCATGAACCGCACACCGTCACTGCGGCGCCGGGCGGGTCCGAGACGTTGCCGCCCCGGTCCCGCGCAGCGGGGCGGGAACGTCCCGACTTGCTTCTGTGCTCAGACGTTGCCGGCGTTCAAGCGCGACATCCGTGGCGCAAGCGGGTGCACGACCAATTGCTCGACACCATCGATCTGCGCCGCCATGACTTGACCCGGATGACCGATGACAACTGCGGCAGGAGACCGAGAAACTCGTCGGCGAAATCATCGACCTGCTCACCGAGCTGCCCGCGAGTCGATCGCGCTGCGCTGACACGCGAGGTGCTCAACGAAGCCATCGGACTCGGCCCGCTCGAGGAATTGCTGGCCGACGGCAGCGTCACCGAGATCATGGTCAACCGCTGCGACGAGGTGTTCGTCGAACGGGCCGGCCGGCTGCAGTGGTATCCGCTGGCCTTCACCAGCGACCGCGCCGTGATGGGCGTCATCGAGCGCATCGTCACGCCTCTGGGTCGACGAATCGATGAGGCCTCACCGCTTGTTGATGCCCGGCTCAAAGACGGATCGTGTCAATGCGATCATCCCGCCGCTAGCGCTGCAGGGCCCCTCCATCACGATCCGAAAGTTCGCCAAGAACCACCTGAGTGCCAAGGATCTGGTGGGTTTTGGTTCGGTGTCTCAGTCGATGGTCGCTTTCTCCAGCTCTGCGTGACACCGCAAGAACATTATTTCGGGCGGTACCGGCTCCGGCAAGACGACACTCCTCAATGTGCTGTCGAAATCCATTCCCGATGGCGAGCGCATCGTCACCATCGAAGACGCCGCCGAACTGCAGCTCGGGCAGAGCACCTGGTGTCGCTCGAGTCGCGGCCTCCAACATGGAGGGCCGCGGAGACATCACGATTCGCGACCTGGTGCGCAACGCACTGCGCATGCGCCCGGACCGCATCGTCGTCGGCGAATGCCGCGGCGGCGAAGCGCTCGACATGCTGCAGGCGATGAACACCGGCCACGATGGCTCGATGACGACGCTGCACGCCAACACCCCGCGCGACACCATGGCCGCCTGGAGACGATGGTGCTCATGGCCGGCATCGATCTGCCCATCCGCGCCATCCGCGAACAGATGGCCCGCGGTCGACATCATCGTGCAGCAGACCCGGTTCGCCTGCGGCTCGCGCAAGGTCACGAGCGTCACCGAGATCACCGGCATGGAAAAGGCAAGATCCTGATGCAGGAACTGTTCCGCTTCGATCTGCGGGGCTATGGCGAAGACGGTCAAGGTGCAAGGCCGCTTTGTCGGCTGCGACGCCGTCCCCACGTTCTACGACGACTTGCGAAAGCAAGGCGCGGCGGTCGATTTGAGCCTCTTTGGCGCGAGCGTGCAGCCATGATCGTCCACGCCGACGTCCTGGTCATCGCGGTCAGCTTCGGCGTGGCCGCACCATTGCCCTGCTCGTGTGGTCGCTGACTCAGATGGGCGTGAGCACACTGTCGCGCTACCGGCAGGTGTTCACCGAGCGCGCGAACGTCAACCTGCGGGAGCTGTTCCTGTTCATCGAGCCCAGCGCCTGTTCATGCTCAACCTCGGGGCGATCCTTCTGTCGGGCGTGCTGACGTGGGCGATGAGCCGGTCGGTGATTCTGTCCGTGGCCGCCTCTGCACTGGTGGCGGTGGTGCCTCGCGCTGCGCTTGGCGTGCTCCGTCGGCAGCGCCTGGCTGCCATGGAGCAGCAACTGCCAATGCGCTGCTGATGCTGGCCGGCGGCATGAAGGCCGGCGTGAGCCTGACCCAGGCCATCGGGCAATGGTGCTGAATGCGCCCACCCATCTCGCAGGAATTCGACCTGATGCTGCGCGAACAGCGTCTGGGCGTATCGCTGGACGAAGCGCTGGAGAACCTGAACCGGCGAGTGCCTCTGCAATCGATCACGCTGGCGACGTCGGCCATGCGCATCGCCGCGGAGACGGGCGGGCAGCTTGCCGAGACCCTCGAGCGCGCCTCGCAGACGCTGCGCGGCAAGCTCGCGATGGAAGGCAAGATCCGCGCGCTCACCTCGCAAGGCAAGTTGCAGGCCATCGTCGTGGGAGTGTTGCCCGTGCTGCTGCTGTTCGTGCTGAACAAGATGGAGCCGCAGGCGATGAACCTGATGTTCACCAGCCGCCCTGGTTGGGCCACGCTGGCGGTGATCGGTCTGCTCGAATGCTTCGGCGTGTTCTTCATCCGCAAGATCGTCGACATCGATGTATGAGAGGGCGGCCGTGAGTGATCTGCAGTGGATGCCCCTGGCCGCCACCATCGGATTGGGCCTCTCCGTGTCGGCCTTGTCGTGGTGGCTGGCCAACGTGATTGGCGCCGTTCCTCCAGAGGACCGAAGCTGGCGCGACGTGCCGCCCGCGGGATTCCGCATGGCGTGGTGGCCCGTGCGTTGGGTTGCGCACTACCTGGGCCCGGTGCTGCCGTTGCGCGCGCGGCAGCGCCTGCTGGGACGGCTGCGGCTGGCAGGCCTGGACTACGCCATGTCGCCCGAAGAGTTCGTGGCTGCAGCCTTGTTGTGCGCCGCAGCCTGCACCGTGCTTTGCGGCTGGCTGTTGGGCTCCTTCGGCCTGTCCGTGTCGAGGTGGTCCTTGTTCGCGGCGGCGGGCGGCTATGCGTTCCCTTTCAACTGGCTGCGCGACCAGATCGAGCGACGCCGCCGCGACACCTTGAAGACGCTGCCGTTCTTCCTGGACATCGTCACCCTGTGCGTCGAGGCGGGGCTGAATTTGAGTGGCGCGTTGGCACAGGCCGTAGCCAAGGGGCCGCGAGGCGCGCTGAGCGAGGAGCTGTCGCGGGTGCTGCGCGATGTGCGCGCCGGCAAGCCGAGGGTGGATGCCTTGCGCAGCTTGGCCGATCGCATGAACGAGGCATCCATCACCAACCTCGTGTCGGCACTGATCCAGGCCGAGACCCTGGGCATGAACCTCGGTCCCATCTTGCGCGCGCAGGCGAGCAACGGCGGGAGAACGCTTCGCGCGGGCCGAGAAACTCGCGATGGAAGCGCCGGTGAAGCTTCTGTTCCCCCTGATTGCGTTCATCTTTCCTTGCACCTTCGTCGTGCTGGGTTTCCCGATCGCCATGAAGTTCCTCCACATGGGCCTGTAGCGAATGAACCTGGCCGCGCAAGACCTCACCATTTACCGCACACGAAGCTTCTGGTCGCGCCTTGGCGGACTGCTGACGCGGCCCGCCCTGGGCAAAGGCGAGGCGCTGTATCTGGCGCCCTGCGCGAGCGTGCACACATTCTTCATGAACTACGACATCGACATCGTGTTCATCGACCGGGCTGGTTGCGTGCTGAAAGCCGTCGAAGCACTGAGACCGTGGCGCACTGCCTGGTGCCGCGGAGCCCACGCGGTGCTGGAACTGCGCGCAGGGCAGGCAGCCTGCCATGGCATGAGCCCAGGCGCCTCGTTGCGCCCGCTGCTGGGGGAAAAGGGTTTCCGCCAAGCGTTCGACCACGAAAGAGCTGCGCCATGACGGGTCATCAACGCGGCGCCACGTTGACCGAGGCCCTCGTGGTACTGCCAATTTTTCTGTTCGCGGTCCTTGCGTATGCAGGTCGCGCTCGTGTACTACGCCAAGAGCAACGTCAACTACGCGACCTATGAGGCTGCCCGTGCGGGCACGATCAGCCATGCCGGCTTGGCGTCGATCAACCTCGCTTTCCAGAAGGCCATGCTGCCGTACTACGGCGGGGGCACGACCACCGCGAAACTGGCGAATACGTTCAAGAAAGTGGAAGCGGATCTGAAGGGTAGCGCCGTGCGCGTGGAGATCCTGTCGCCCACGCAAGAGAGCTTTGCCGACTATGCGAGTCCGGCGCTGCAGGCGGCGCTGAAGAGCACAGAACTGGTGATTCCCAACGTCGGGCTGGACGAACTGAGCTGTCCGCGCGACGTCCCAGGGTGCAACGCCAACCCGAAGACGAACAAGAGCGGGCAGACGCTGCTGGATGCGAACCTGCTGAAGCTGCGCATCACCTATGGCATTCCCCCGGCCAAGCAGATGCCGGTGGTGGGGCGTTTTGCCACCTGGGCGCTGGGCAAGCTGGGGGCGGGAAGGGCGATGCCTTCAAGCAGGCACTGATAGATGCAGGACGCATCCCGATCGTGACCAGCACGGTGATGCGCATGCAGTCCGATGCAATCAGGAACAGCCATGGCAAGCCTCCCCGGGGCCGGGCAACGACGGCAAGCCGTCCGATCCGGGGCCGGTGGCCGGTGACGAGCCGCTGCCGACGTGCCCGTGGTGGGACCCATCGTGCCTGAGCTGTCCGGACGGTGCCGGCAGCCAGGCATGCAAGCCAGACCCAGGCGAGCCCGACATCTGTCCGATGCCCCGTAGAAAGGCAGACGCCGCCGGGAGCAATGGCTAAAAGCCTGATCCGGACGCGCCCGCCGCGAGTCAGGGTCAAGAGTAAGGGGCGAGGTTTCCTCGCCATCAAGAAGCAACAAGCGAGCGTCCACGAGTGACGCGCGCAGGGAGAGACGCATGCGACGAAACAAGGAACCACGGGGCGAGCCGGGCACACACGCCGCGTGCAGGCGCTGGGCGCTGGGCGCGCTGTTGCACATGGCAGTGCAAGCGGCAGTGCTCGCACCCGCTGTGGCAGGCACCATCGTCAGCCCGCAAGAAAGCTGCGACCCGGCGCGTGCGAGCTGCCAGGGCACATCGCTGCCGGGTTCCGGCGACACAGGCGACTGCAGCGCGGCGCGACAGGCGCTGGGCCTGTGCAATCCGCCCGACGACGGAGCTGGCCCGACCTGCGGTGCCGGCCCCATCGGCAGCCCCACCTGCGAGGGGCGGGCCCGGCCGCGCAAGGCTCGGCCGCCGGCAGTGCCGGCGTGCAAGTGGGCGCGGGCAACCCCATCGACCTGATCACCGGCAACAAATACCAGCAGGAGACCGACCTCGCCGCGTTGCCCGGCGTGCTGGGCCTGGAACTCAAACGCATCTACAACAGCCGCAGCGGCTACCCCGGGCTGGTGGGCGCGCGCTGGCGCATGAGCTACGAAGCCGTGCTGTACGACCTGGGCGGGCAGCTGCAAATCGTGCAGCCCGATGGCCGCAGGCTCACCTTCCAGCGCGGCGTGAACGGCCACGCCGCGCTGTGCAGCAGCCCGAGTCCCCAAGACGGGCAGGTGCGCATCGAACGCAGCGCGGACGGCGACACGGTGTACCACTGGCGCTGGCCCAACGGACCACCCTGAGCTTCAGCGGCGGCAGCGGCGGCGGGCATCCGCTGCAGACGATCAGCGCGCCCAGCGGCGAGCGCGTGCTGCTGAGCTACAGCCCGACGGGCGAACTCGTGCGCGTGACCGATCCGCAGGGGCGCACGCTTGACTTTATCTATGCGGCACGCGGCGCCCAACGCAGCCGTGCGCTGCAAGCCATCGACACGCCGCTGGGGCGGGTGAGCTACACCCAGGACGAACTCGGCCGGCTGACGAGAGTGGACTACCGCGAGAACGCGCAAAGCGCGCCATATGCGAGCCGCATCTATCACTACGAGGCGCGCTACAACGCAGGGCACCCCTATGCGCTGACGGGGATCAGCGTCGAAGGCGTGGACCCGGCCACGCACCAGCGCGTACAACAGCGCCTCTCCACGTACGCCTACAACGCGGCGGGCCAGGCGATCCTGAGCACGAAGGGGCGGCCGCTGGAAGACGGACGGCAAGCCCGTTCCCGGCACCGGCATCGAACAGGTGCAGGTCGAGTACATCGACAAGCCGCTGCCGCTGGAAGGCAGGCCGGACAAGACGGGCGAAATGCACCCGAAGCACCTGGGGCGGGCGATCCTGCGGAACAGCCTGGGGCAAAAGACCGAAGTGACGAGCGCGGTGATCGGCGGGCACTACCGGCTAGTCAAGATGCTCGGGCCGGGATGCAGCACCTGCGGGCCAAGCAACATGCGCTACGCGTACAACGCCGCGGGCCAGCTGATCCGCGCGACCAGGCTCGACGATCAGGAGCATGCGCTGCAAAGCGAGATCACCGAGTACGACTCACACGGGAGGGTGGCGCGCGTGGGCCGGCGAGACGAGCAGGGCCGCGGCAAGGCGGTGCAATGGGCCGAACGCCGCGAGTACACCGACATCCGGTACAAGGACGGCAGCCTGGCGCTCGGGCAGCAGCCCACGCTGATGGCCAGGCCGAGCGTGATCGCGGGCAAGGAACACACGATTCGCATCGCCTACGACGAGCATGGGCAGCCGCTGAGCGTCACCGAAGCTGGGTTCAGCCCGGTCGACGAGCGAGGCCAGCCCAGCCCGCAGGGCACGCGCATCAGCCGCACAACCACCTACCGGTACACGAAGGTGCACGGCCGCAGCCTGCTGGCCGAGATCGATGGACCGCTGGCCAACGGGCCAAAGGGCAGTCCGGAGGATTCGGATGTCACGCGCGTCGAATGGGGTGCCGATGGTCAAGCCATCACGTCCATCGTTTTCCCGATGGGCCTGCGTACTCACATCGACCTCGACGAGATCGGGCGAGCCGCGAGCGTGACCGGCCCCGACGGATTCAGCGATCACTACCGCTACGGACCGCAAGGCGAAATCCTGTCGATCCAGCGTGAGCGTGACGGCCGCCCGATCGACGGCGTCGCCTTCCGACACGACCCGCTGGGCCACATTGTCGAGACCCTGGCCGAAGTGGACGGCAAGCCAGTTCCCCGCACGAGGCAGGAATTCGACATTGCCGACCGCTTGCTTTGGCAGGCCGATGCCCTGGGCATCCTGCGGCGGGCCAGCTACGACAGCGAAGACCACCTGCAGCAAAGCAGCGTCATCGGTGCCGGCCTGCAGCAACAGGAGCGCTACGCCTACGACTCGCAAGGACGCCTGCGGCGCGTGAGCGACAACACGGGTGCCGTGCGCGAACTCGTGCGCGACAACGCCGGTCGACTCATCGCCGCCATCGACCCGCTGGGCCGATGGACCCGCTATGAGCGCGAGGATCAGTCACTGCGCGTGACCCAGGCGGCCAACACCGCCCGGCCCCGGATCGTGCGCTATGCACTGGACGGGCAAGGCCGCCTGCGCAGCGTGAAGGCCGACGCCGCAGGCGGTGACATTGCGTACTACCGCGCCATCGACGATTTCGGCCAGGAAGTGGCGGTCAGCGGCCCCGCCGGGTCCGAGACCCGGCGCTTCGACGCGGCGGGCCGGCTCGTCCAGGTGCATCGGGCCGATGGCACGATCGTCGACCTCGCTTATGACGTGGCCGGTCGATTGAGCCGGCGCACCGTCACGCCGCATGCGGCCAGCGGAGTACGCGCCGGGGGCATCCCCACCGAAGCGGGCAAGCCGCAGACCACGCTCTACCGCTACGAAGGAACTCGGCTGGTGGCCGTCGACGATCCCGAGCAGACCGAGCGCTACACCTGGGACGAGCAGGGGCGGCTGGCAGCCCGCGTCGTGAGCCTGAAACTCGACACGGCCCGCATCGTCAGCCAGACGCGCTACCGCTACGACCACTGGGCCGGCGCGCCGCGCAAAGCCTGCCCGATGGCAGCGAACTGCAATACGAGCGCAACGGACAAGGACAGGTGGTCGCCCTGTACCGGCAGAGCGTGGCCTGGACGCCCTTCGGCTGGGGCCGATCCGTGATCGTCGAAAAACTCGAGCGCGACCTCATCGGCTTGCGCACCATCACCTACGGCAATGGCGTACAAGGGCAATGGCAACGCAGCCGAGAAGGCGTGCTGGCGCGGGTGGTCTACCGCGGAGTGCACGAGTCACAGCCGGTCCTGCGCACAGCCATCGAAAGCCTGATCCCGCCAGCGAGGGCCGAGGCGACCGACGATACTGCGCCAGCGAACGTCCGGGCGCCCGGGGCATTTGGCTTGCCGCGCGAGGCTGCGGCGCTTTGGGACGGCCGGCTGCTGTACGACGCGGCAGGCAACGTGGTCGTGCAGGCTCAGTTTGCCGACAACGCACTGGTTCAGCCGCGGCACGTGACCTATGCCTACGACGCGCAAGACCAGCTGGTGCAGGCAGCCCGAACGAACGCGAGCGGCGCCAGTCTCGTCAGCACCGCGCCAGCGCAGCCCACCGTGTGGCGCTATCACTACGACAGCCTGGGCCATCGCCTGCTGGCGCAGCAGGGAGTGTCGGCTGGCGAGTCGGGGCGCACCATCAAGACCGCAGAGCCATCGCAATCCCAGTTGCACGATGCCGCTGGGCGGCCGCTGCGGCAAGGCAGCCGGCACTACGCCTGGGATGCCCTGGGCCGGCTGGCGCGCGTGGACGAAGACGGCACCACCCTGGGCCGCTACCGCTACAACCGCCTGGGCCTGCGCACGACCAAGCAGACCGCGGGCGGCACGGTGCACTACCTGTACGACGAGCAACGCCACCGTGCAGCCGAACTCGATTCCCAGGGCCGCCTCACGCGCGAGTACATCTGGCTGGGCGAACAGCTGGTGGCGGTGATCGATCCCGCGCAAGCTCGGGCGCTGCAGTCGCCGGCACAAGGCGCATGGCAGCGCGTCGAACGCGCGGCGCAGGTCGCATGGCGCCGCCTCGCAGGTGGAGCGCCGCGCATCGCCTTCGTGCACGTGAACCACCTGGGCGCGCCGGTGGCGATGACCGATGAACGTGGCCGGCCGGTGTGGTCGGCGCAATACGCGCCCTTCGGGCAACGCATTCAAGGCCAGGGCGCCGTCGTGAAGACGGAGGGACACACGCGGCAACACGGCGGGAGGTCCATGCGCCTGGACTTGCGGTTGCCGGGGCAGTGGGAGGACGAGGAGTCGAGGCTGTACTACAACGACCGGCGCACGTATGACCCGAGATCTGGGCGTTACCTCAGCCCCGATCCGCTCGGGGTGGCCGGCGGGCTCAATGCCTATGCCTACGTGGGGAACAACCCGCTTGCATATGCGGATCCGTTGGGACTGATCCTGTTCGCGTTCGATGGGACGAACAACACGGATGATCTGAATTGGCTGCACGAAGCGGCTAACAGCTCGCTGTCGAATGTGGTGAATTTTAGAAAGCTCTATGCAGATGGCGACTGCGCGCTATATCACTGGCGTGGGCACCGTGCACCACGATCCCGTCTACGGCGACATCATTCCGCCATTCGGGGACTCGGGATATAACTATTCCGGTCCGGCGCGCATCGACCGGATGATCCAGTACTTCAACGACGAAGCTGATGTCGCCACGGACGACAGCACGGCGATGGAGATAGACATCATCGGCTTCAGCCGCGGCGCAGCCGAGGCGCGGGATTTTGCGAACCAAATCGCGCTGCAGACACTGGACGGCATCTACAGCTACACGAGCGTCAAGGACGGGAAGAAGCACTGCCAGAAGGTGGATTTCCGCTTTATGGGTCTGTGGGATACGGTCCTGAGTACGCACCACACGAGACCCTACGCATTGAGCATCCCGAGTGAATTCGCTTATGTGGCCCAAGCCGTGGCGCTCAACGAGTACCGGGGGCACTCGGGCCACGTCATGGGCTCGCTCGGCGCGTTCCCCTTGGAATCTATCGCGGGCAGTCCGGTAGCAGGCCAAGGCAAGACGCGCATCGAGCGCGGCTTCATCGGGGCGCATGCGGACATCGGTGGGGGCTTCGAGGAGGGGGGCAACCAACTGGCGCAGGTGGCGCTGGCGTGGATGGTGAAGCAGGCAGAAGCAGCGGGGGTGAAGATGTCGCCAACTCCCACGACCATCATCGCGAACCCGGTGATCCACGACAAGAGCGACAGCATCATGCTGGGGCAACCGTCATCAAACGACGAAGACCGGGAGATTCACTACGGCGACGGGACGATGTCGCAAATGCGCACGACGACGTTCCCGCAGGGGATGAGTTACGCAGATACGCTGCAGTTCATCGACTATTTGCCCGTGGGCCACCCGCTGAGGCAGTCGTACATCACGGGAAGCGTGGACATGCAAGGCTATCTGGACTGGCTGAATGCGCACGGCTATGGCATTGACCTGAAGGTGCACTGAACATGCGAGCAGTAGATCAACCGACGAAGCGGCGGCTGCTCGGACTGGCGCTGTTGTGGCCCTGGGTGGAAGGTTGCAACTGGCAACGATCCGCAGAGGCGGTTCAAGGGCATCGGTCTGGTGCTGGTGGCCGATGCGGTGCCGGGAGCGCAGATGGAAGGTGTGGCTTTCCAGCGACGATCGCGGTATCGAAATCTATCGGGAGGGCCTTGCTCGCCGGCGAACGCGAGAAATTCTTGCGTCTGGGCGGCACGCGTGTGCCACTGACTGTCAGGGCGCAGTGGAGAGAGCACCCCAAGGCAATCTGGGGCAAGAGTGGTGGCATCGAATTCGAAGGTCGGGTGATCGGTGACTACACCATTCCTGTAGCGCAGCGAATTCCGGATGAAGTTCTCCACGATATCCGCGCGCACGGTGGTGACCTGAGGCTGAAGTTCAGACTGAAGCCCGACGGGGTGCTGCTGGGGTGGGACATCGAAAGGGGCGTGCCCATACCGAATTGCAGTCTTGCGGAAAACGCCACCTGCACAGGAACCCGCTTCTTTTCGCCCGGCGGGGACTTCCTGGAGACGCGGTACTGAAGCGATTGCGCTGCAGTGCATACGGCGCAACTGAGAAAGCGCCGGCTATGGAGTCATCGCTTGAATGAGTTTGCACGCACCGAGCGCGCGCAGCCGATTTTCGATCGACACCTCTCTTGCATGCCTGTCCATGCACGACCCTCGACATCAAGAAGCAACAAGCGAGCGTCCACGGGTGACGCGCGCAGGGAGAGAAAATTGCGACGAAACAATGAACCGCGGCGGGAGTCCGGCGCACGCGTCGCGTGGAGGCGCTGGGCGCTGGCCGCGCTGTTGCACGGAGTAGTGCACATGGCAGTGCACGCGGCAGTGCACGCGGCAGTGCTCGCACCCGCTGTGCCAAGCACTCTCATCGGCCCCCAACACGGCTGCGACCCTGCGCATGCGTGCTGCCAGGGCACGCCGCAGCCGGGTTCCGGCGAGATAGCAGACTGCAGCGCGGCACGGCGGGCGCTGGGCCTGTGCAAGCTGCTCAGCTGCGACCCCGCGCATGCGAGCGGCCGGAGCACAACGCCGTCGGGTTCCGGCGACGCAGGCGGCTGCGGCGCGGCACGTCTGGCACTGGGCCTGTGCAAGCAGCGCGACGACAGCGCGGGGGCGACCTGCGGCGCCCGCCCCATCGGCAGCCCCACCTGCAAGGGCGACGCGAGGTCGGATTCGGCATTGTGCGGGCGTCATCTGCAGCCCGATCCGCTCGGGCATGCGGATAGACCGGATGCCTATGCCCATGTGGGCGGCGATCCGATCAAGCGGATCGATCCGGTCGGGCTGTACCAGATCGACGTGCATTACTACATGACGTACTTCCTTGCGATTGCGGCAGGCATGCGAGACGACGATGCGCTGCAACTCGCGTTGGCGACGCAGTTTATTGATGACAACCCATACACCGAACCAATCAATCCGTCCTTCTGGAACCAGGAGGAGCGCCTGAAGCGCTATCACTTCACCCTGTGGACTTATCCAGACAACAACACCGGCTTGCAGCGGATTGTCTACAACACCAGCCCGGACTTGAACAACCCTTTGTCAAAGAGCAGTCAATTGGCGAACCTGAGGGCATACGCGATGCCTAACGAGGAAGAAGGGGCCTGCCCGATTCCGAACGGCAAGTCACTGCAGTTCATGGGCGAATTCCTTCATGCGTTCGAGGATACCTATGCGCATCGCGATCAGAATGATGTTCCGATTCCAATCAACCTCGGAATTGGGCAAATGGTCTATGGCCCTAATCCGGGCTACACCTACAATCATTTCGGCACGACATATGACTCGGACGGATTTCCCCTCGACGATGAATGGCAGACCAACGAGGCACGAACCCTGAAGATGGAGCAGGATGTCTACAGCCAGATCGTGGCTTACATGACGCAGCAGAGCTTTTATGTTTCGGGACGCACCTCGGGCAAAATTATTAATTTCTCGAACTTAATTAAGACGCTGACTCAGTTCAATCGTACGCAAGAGAACGAAGGTAACTCCGGGAAATTCGCGAACACTTCCTCATCTCTGAAGATATCGCGCCTGAACGACGTCTTGGGCAAGTATGGCTTCAATCCGATTCCCGACTACGACGTACTGAAAGCCTGTCAGAACCGCAAGGATTTCGAAGGCGGCCTCGCCGCAAGCGACTATCCCGCCGCGATCCTTGGTACCCCCTCGATCTGCCCGACGCATCGGTGACAGTGGTATGCGTCGAGCCTTTACCAGACGGCGGTGGCTGCCGTTGAGAAACCGCGCGGGCTCACAGCACTTCGCCCGAGACGCGTCTCGGCGCGAGCGCGACCTTGAGTGCCGCATCCGACTCGCGCCCCATCCTCAAACCAACGTCACCACGCCCAGCCCCACGAATATCGCCGCCGCGACCCCATGCACCAACGTCATCGGCACCCGCTTGGCAATGACATCCCCGAGGAACACCACCGGCACATTGGCCGCGAGCATGCCGGCCGTCGTGCCGACGACCACCGCCGTCAGGGCTTGGTAGTGCGCCGCCAATGCCACCGTGGCGATTTGCGTCTTGTCTCCCATTTCGGCGAGGAAGAACGAGATGGCCGTGGTGCCGAAGACACCCAGGCGTGGCGCACGGTCGGTCTCTTCGGTGTCGATCTTGTCGGGGATCATCATCCAGGCCGCCATCGCCAGGAAGGACAGGCCGATCACCCAGCGCAATGCGCGTGCCCCGAGTTCATGGGCGAGCCAGCCGCCGACGAGGGCGGCCGCGGCATGGTTGGCCAGCGTGGCCACGAGAATGCCCAGAACGATCGGAGCGGGGCGGCGGAACCTGGCGGCCAGCACGATCGCCAGCAATTGCGTCTTGTCGCCCATTTCGCCGAGGGCGACGGCACCCAGGGAGACCAGGAAAGCTTCCAAGGAATTTGCTCCAGGCCGGCAGTCAACCCAGGACCGCGCACTGCCCCGGCCATGCGGCAGCGCGCAGTCAAAGGTCTTGCCAGGCTGGACGCTGCCGGCGCCATGGCCATTCGGGCCAAGTGTGTTGACGCAGGCCCCTGCCGGAGGCAGGGCGGCTACTCCCCAATGACGGAATCAGCCGCATCAGTGTAGTGGCGTCGCAATGCAACGCGTGCGCAAACCGCGCGGCAGATTTCCGCCCGGTCCGCCGATCCACCCTCCGCCGACCTGCCGACCTGCCGACCTGCCGATCTGCCGACCTGCCGACCTGCCGACCTGCTGACTGCCGACCTGCCGACCTGCCGGACCAATGCCTGAGTTCAACGCGAGCTCAGGTCGCCAGCGCAATCACCACGGCCGACTCGTCGAACTCGGCCGTCGCCGCCTGCCCTTTGTTGAAGTGCCCTTCTCGGGCGAAGCCCACCACGGCTGTGGTGGAGCCAGTACGGATGGCGACTTCGCCACCATCGGGCGAGCGGTTCGCGCGCATGACGGTGCCGGCGAGCGTGTTCTTGTCGGCGTCGCCGGAGGCTTCGCGAACGATCTGCACGGCCGTGGCCTTGAACAGTGCGAGCACCGGCTTGCCAGCGGTCAGACCAAGCAGTTGCGCGCTCTCGCGCGTGATGCGCGAACCGATCGCGCTGCCGTCGGGCAGCGCGAGATGCACGGTGACGGCGCTGCCTCGGCGCCGGATCGCCTTCACGATGCAAGGAAGCTGGTTGCGCATGCTCGTTCGCAACGCCAGGGCCGCTGCGCCGGGGGCGAGGCCGTGTGTCGGTTCGGCGCCGGCGCCCGCCGCTTGACGCGTCGAGCGACTCTCGAGTTTTCCGAGCACGTCGCGCCGCGCGCCATCGAGCATCTGCGAAGCCTCGAGCAGATGGCGGCCGGCGTCGGTCAGGCGCGCGCCACCGCCGCCGCTGCCGCCCACGGCGCGGGCAAGCAGCTCGGCACCGGCCAGGTTGCTCAGCGTGTCGATGGCCTGCCACGCCGCCTTGTAGCTGACACCCGCGCGGCGTGCGGCTTCGGAGATCGATCCGCAGTCGCCGACCAGCCGCAGGATGTCGAGTCGCTTGTCCGAGGCCTCGTGGCCGAGGGCGTCGTTGAGGTGCAGGCGTGGTGGGCGGGGCATGGCGGGGTCGTCGGGTGTGGGAATCCCAATGTGGAAACAGGTTCCGGTACGAATATACTTTCGCTATTCCATTTTTGAATAGCGAGGCGCGATGTCGATTCCTTGGCCGCGTTGCATTCGTGCATTCGTCGCCGCGGGCGCCTGGTTCGGGCTCGTATCCGCAGCGCCGGCACAGGAACATGCCAAGGTGCAGGTGGCCGTGGCCGCCAACTTTACTGCGCCCATGCGCCAGATCGCACAGGCCTTCGAGCGCGACACCGGCCATCGCGCGGTGCTCGCGTTCGGATCCACCGGCAGTCTTTCCGCGCAGGTCCGCCATGGCGCGCCGTTCGAGATCCTGCTGGCGGCAGACGACAAGGCGCCTGCGGCACTCGCGTCCGAAGGATTGGCCATGCCGGATACCCGCTTCACCTACGCCGATCGGGCGGCTCGTGCTGTGGAGCCGGGAGCCGAATCGGGTCGACGACAAGGGCGAAGTGCTGCGAGCGCGGCGGCTTCGACCGGCTCGCCATCGCCAACCCCAGGCTCGCACCGTACGGCGCGGCAGCGATGCAGGTGCTGCAGCATCGCGGCCTGGCCGACGCCTTGCGAACGAAGCTGGTCGAGGGCCAGAACATCGCCCAGACCTATGAGTTCGTCGCGTCGGGCAATGCGGTGCTGGGCTTCGTGGCTTTGTCGCAGGTCTATGCCGACGGGCATCTCAAGGGCGGTTCGGCGTGGATCGTGCCCGACACGCTCCACGACCCCATACGCCAGGATGCCGTCCTGCTGGCTCCGGGCAAGGGACATCCGGCCGCGGCGGCGCTGCTGCGCTACCTTCGCGGCGACGCTGCGCGCGCCATCATCGCGTCCTACGGATACGGTTTTCCGAAATGAATGCCTGGCTGGCGCCCGACACGTGGCAGGCGTTCGCGCTGACCCTGCAGCTGGCCTCGTGCACGACGCTGTCGTTGCTGCTTCTCGCCACCCCGCTGGCGTGGTGGCTTGCACGCACGCGTTCGCCTTGGGGTGAAGTCATCGGCGCACTGACCACGCTGCCGCTGGTCCTGCCGCCGACCGTGCTGGGCTTCTACCTGCTGGTCGCGATGGGGCCCGACGGGCCGGTCGGGCGGCTCACGCAAGCGCTCGGGCTCGGAGTGCTCTCGTTCACTTTCACCGGGCTGCTGGTGGGTTCGATCGTGTATTCATTGCCTTTCGCGGTGCAGCCGCTTCGCAACGCGTTCGACGCCATGGGCCGGCGGCCGATGGAAGTGGCTGCATCGCTCGGAGCGCGGCCGGTCGATGCCTTCCTGACGGTGGCGCTTCCGCTCGCGCGCCCCGGCGTGCTGACGGCGGCGGTGATGAGCTTCGCGCACACCGTGGGCGAGTTCGGCGTGGTGCTGATGATCGGCGGCAACATTCCCGGTCGCACCCGCGTGGTGTCGACGCAGATCTTCGGTGACGTGGAGGCCATGGACTATGGTCGCGCGCATGTGCTGTCCGCGGCGATGCTTGTGTTCGCGTTCGCGGTGCTGTGGGCGTTGTCGTGGCTGAACCGTCGGCCGACGCGCACGCTGCCTTGAGCGCATCCGACTGCAGCCTTCGCCTGCGCCTTGCGCGCGCGGGCTTCACGCTCGACATCGAGGTGGTGTTTCCTGCCAAGGGGGTCACGGCATGGTTCGGACCGTCCGGCTCGGGCAAGACCAGCGTGCTGCGCTGCGTCGCAGGCCTGGAGCGGCCGGCGCCTGGCGCTCGTGCGCGTCGGCGACGAGGTGTGGCATGACACTTCGGCGGGCCGCTTCGTGCCGACCTGGCAGCGGTCGATCGGCTATGTCTTCCAGGAGCCGAGCCTGTTCGAGCACCTCGACGTGCGCGGCAACCTCGAATACGGCCGCCGGCGTTCGCGCGGTGCGGCCGCGCCCGGCGCACTCGATACGGCGGTTGACCTGCTCGGCATCGGTTCGCTGATGGCGCGGCGCGCGCACGAGCTGTCGGGCGGTGAACGGCAGCGCGTGGCCATCGCGCGTGCCATCGCAGGCAACCCGCGGGTACTCCTGCTCGATGAGCCGCTCGCGTCGCTCGACCACGCTCGCCGCCAGGAGGTGCTGCCGTGGCTGGAGCGACTTCGCGATGAGCTGGCGCTGCCCATGCTGTACGTGACGCATGCCGTCGAAGAGGTCGCGCGCCTGGCGGACACCTTGATCGTGCTCGAACAGGGCAGGGTGCAGTCGGCCGGTCCGGTCGAGCAGGTGCTGGCGGCGATGGACACGCCGCTCATGGCTGGCGATGACGCCGGTGTCCTGCTGATGGGGCGCATCGAGCAGCGCGATTCCCGCTATCACCTGGCGCTCGTCGGATTTGCCGGCGGCAGTCTCTGGCTGCGCGATCCAGGGCTGGATGTCGGCCACGCAGTCCGGGTGCGCGTCCTGGCGCGCGACGTGAGTCTCACCTTGCGCGAGCCGCTCGACACCAGCATCCAGAACCACTGGTTCGGCGAAGTCGAGAGCATCTCGCCCGACGCGCACCCGTCGCAGGTGCTCGTGCGCGCGCGGTGCGGTGCATCGTCGCTGGCGGCGCGCATCACGATGAGGGCGGTCGACGCGCCTGCGGCTGCGGGTCGGCACCCGGGTGTGGGTGCAGGTCAAATCCGCCGCACTCGTGCGGTGACCTCGCGTTCGCAGGTCAGCGGCCGGGCACAGGACACGGTGACCGCGGGCAGCGTCCTTCGGTATTGGGCAGCCTGACCTTCGCTCGCCAAGGGTTTTCCCGAAAGGCAAAGCATCGACCTAACGCATAATGTACGGACATTCGAACAACCGGAACTTGCCGACATGACCACGGAAACACGCAGCGAGCCGGCCGCCGGCAAGCGTCATCGCGCCAGCCTCGGCCGCTATCTCGAGGACTTCATCGTCGGCGACGTGTACGAGCACTTTCCCGGCCGCACGATCACCGAGACCGACAACATCCAGTTCTCGCTGCTGACGATGAACAACCATCCGATGCATTGCGACTCGGCCTTTGCCGCGCGCAGCGAATTCGGCAAGCCGCTGGTCAACAGCGGCCTGACGCTGGCCATCGTGCTGGGCATGACGGTGCCCGACGTGAGCGGCAAGGCCATCGCCAACCTGGGCTGGACAGACATCAAGCTGACCGCGCCGGTCTTTCCCGGCGACACGATCTACGCCGAATCCGAAGTCCTCTCCAAGCGCGAGTCGCAGTCGCGCCCGACCCAGGGTGTGGTGAGCGTGCGCACCATCGGCAAGAAAGCCGACGGCACGGTGTTCATGAGCTTCGTGCGCTCGGTGCTCATCCCCAAGCGCGGCCATTCCGTGCAGGACCTGATGTGACCTGCGCTGGCGATCGCGCGTCGCGATCATCTCGCGTCCCATTTTTCCGCATTCCATTTCCCGATCCTTCCACTACACGAGGAGACAACCCATGCTCGGCTTCATCCGGACCCGCTCCGCGCTCGCCACGCTCCTGGCCGCGGCGCTGATGTCGATCGCCACCGCCCCGCGCGCGGCCGAACTCATTCTTCCGAGCGAGGTGGCGGCCACGCACTGGAAGACGCGCTACATGAACGAATTCGCCGACGCGGTGAAGAAGCGCACCAACGGCGCGCTCGAAGTCAAGGTGTTCCCCGCCGGCCAGCTCTACAACGACCAGGACGCTCTCGCCGCGCTCGGCACGGGCGCCGTGCAGATGGTGTGGCCGGTCTCGGTGCGGCTGGAGACGATCGATCCGCGCACCGGCATCATCAACCTGCCGTTCGGCCTGTCCGACGAGCAGATGCAGAACGCCTGCTTCTCCAGCGGCCTGACCAAGCTGGTGTCGTCCTATGTCGAGCCGCGCAAGCTGCAGGTGCTGGGTTTCCTGCGCACCAGCGACCTGATGTTCCTGTTCCGCAACAAGGACGTGAAGAAGCTCGAGGACATCAAGGGCACGAAGATCCGCGTGACCGGCGGCAAGGTCTTCCTCGACATGATCCGTTCGTTCGACGCGAGCCCGGTCTCCATGGCCGCCTCGGAGATGAGCACGGCGCTGTCTCAGGGCGCGATCGACGGCATCTTCACTTCGCCCGCCGGATGGGCCGAGATGGTCGGCATGACCGCGAAATACGCGTGGTATGTGCCCGGCATGTCGCTGGCCACCTACGCGGTGATCGTCGACAAGGCCTGGCTTGACGCCTTGCCCGAATCGCAGCGCAAGGCGGTCGTCGACTCCTTCGAGGAGATCGAGAAGCGACAGTGGAATGAAGCGATCGCCGAAGACAAGAAGATGATCTCCAAGATGACCGCGCAGGGTGCCATCTACCGGGTGGCCGACAAGGCGGAGATCCAGCGCTGGCGTGCTCACGCGGAGCCGGGCAACAAGGCCTTCGAGGCCAAGTACCCCGAGGTGACTCGCAGGTTCGCCGACCTCGAAGCGCGGTGCAACAGTGCCAAGTGAACTGGCGCTCGAGATGCCGCGCATGCGCGCTCATGGCTGGTGGGACCGGTTCGAATCCGGGCCGGTCCTGAACCTGGCGGGCGTGCTGTTCCTTGCATCGACGCTGGTGATGCTTTCGGAGGGGCTGAACCGCTCGCTGCGCGACGTGAGTTTCTTCTGGGCCGAGGAATCGGTGCGCTACCTGATGGTGTGGGCCTTCTTTCTCACGCTCGGCGTGGCGGGCCGGCGCGGCATGCACATCCGCACCGAGATGCTGGTGGACGCGATGCCGCGCGGCATCCGGCGCGCCATGCACCTGGGTGCCGTGGTCGCGGGTCTTGCGTTCGCGGCGGTGCTGTTCGCCGCGTCGATGCCGCAATTGGTGCGCTACTACACGATGGGCATGGTCTCCGAATCGTCGCTGAACATCCCGCAGTGGGTCGTCTTCTGCGCCATGCCGCTGGGCGCGACCCTGTGGTTCGGCTACTACGTGCGCTGCCTGGTCGTGTGGTGGCGCGGCGGGGACGCCTTCGTCAGCAGCGGCCCCACCGGCGCCGAACTTTGAAGGGTCAGCACGCATGTCGATGATCTTCGCCCTCGTGCTGATGCTGGCCCTGCTGGCCATCGGCTCGCACGTTGCGGTCGCCCTCGGGCTCGTGACGACCGGATTGATCCTGCTCGTGCACGGCGTCCCGCTGACGGTCATCGCGCAGACTGCATTCAAGTCGGTCAACAGCTACCCGCTGATGGCCGTGCCCATGTTCGTGCTCGCCGGCAACCTGATGATGCGCGGCAACATCGCCGGGCTCATGATCGACTTGATCGGCAGCGTGGTGCGTGCCGTGCAGGGCGGCCTCGCGCTGACCGTGATGATCGCGTGCGTGTTCTTCGCGGCGATCTCCGGCTCCAGCGTCGGCTCGGCCGCGGCCATCGGCGGCGCCACCGTCAACGGGCTGCGCGCCGAGGAATATCCCGCCCGCTTTTCCGCAGGCCTCGTGGCAGTGGGCGGCACGATCGGCTTGATGATCCCGCCCTCGCTCGGCTTCATCCTGATCGGCTCGATCGTCGGCTTGCCGGTCGACCGCCTGTTCATCGCGGGCGTCGTGCCGGGGCTGATGGAGGGCACGCTGCTGCTGATGACGGTGGGCTTCATGGCCCGCCGCTTCGGCTACGGCAAGACCACGGTCAGCCCTGACTGGAGCGGCTTCGCGCGGCGCCTGCCCAAGGCGAGCGCGGCGGTGCTGATGCCCGTGTTCATCATCGGCAGCATCTACTCGGGGTGGCTCACGCCCACCGAGGTCTCCGCCTTCGCGGCGGTGTACGCGGCGATGCTGTGTCTCATCGCCTATCGCAGCGTGTCCCTCGGCGGCGTGTGGAGCGTGGTGCGCGACTCCGTGCTGCAGTCCACGATGATCTTCGCGGTCGTCATGGGAGGCAGCCTCGTGGGCTTCGTGCTCGCCCGCATGGGCGTGTCGGCCAACGTCGTGGGCTACATCACCCGCATCCACATGGAACCCTGGCAGTTCCTGCTGGCGGCCAATGGCATCCTGCTGCTGCTGGGCATGTTCCTCGACGGCGTCGCGATGATCGTGCTGACCGCGCCGCTGCTGTTCCCGGTGGCCACGGCGCTGGGGATCAACCCGATCCACTTCGCCGTGATCATGGTGGCCAACGTCGAGATCGCCACCCTCACGCCGCCCATCGGCCTGAACCTGTTCGTGATGGCCGGCATTTCCAAGCTGCCCGTGCACGAAGTCGTGCGCGGCGTCCTGCCGTTCTACGGCGTCCGGCTGATCGGCCTCGCGCTGATCAGCTATGTGCCGGCGATCTCGCTGGTTCTCCTTTCCTGAGCGATGACGACCATGACCCAATCCGCCGATTCCAGCGTCTCGGCCACGCTCGCGGACTTTGCCGCGAACCTGCGCACCGAGGACATTCCCGCCAGCGTGCTCGAACGCGCGAAGTACCTCATTCTCGATGCGGTGGGCATCGCGTGGGCTTCGACGCACTTCGACTTCGCATACCGGGCGCTTGCCGCCGTCTCCGAACTCAGCGCCGGCAGCGGCGACACGCCGGTCATGGCGCTGCCCGTCAAGCTGAGCGCGCGCGATGCGATGCTGATGAACGGCCTGCTGGTGCACGGGCTCGACTACGACGACACGCACGCGCCGGGCGTCATCCATGCCACGGCAAGCTGCCTCCCCAGCGCACTGGGCGTGGCCGCGCAGGCGGATCTCGACGGACGCGCGCTGCTCAGTGCGTACGTGGCCGGCATGGAGACCGCCACGCGCCTGGGTGCGGTGGCCAAGGGCGGGTTCCACCAGGTCGGGTTCCATCCTACCGGCCTGATCGGCACCTTCGGCTGCACGCTCATCGCCGGCCGTCTGCTCGGGCTCAATGCCGCGCAGATGACGATGGCGCAGGGCATCGCACTCAGCGTCGCCGCGGGCAGCCTGGAGTTCCTTCAGGACGGCGCCTGGACCAAGCGCATGCACCCGGGCTGGGCGGCAGTGGCGGGCCACACGGCCGCCACCTTCGCACGCCACGGTTTCGTCGGTCCGCGACAGGCCTACGAGGGGCGCTTCGGCCTGTTCAACAGCCACCTGGGCGCGCTGGCCGGTCAGGCCGACCTTTCGCTGGCCACGGCCGGCCTGGGCACGACATGGGAACTGCCCATCGTGTCGATCAAGCCCTTGCCCGCCTGCCACTTCACGCATGCCTGCGCCGACGCCGCTGCAATCCTGCGCGAGCGCTACGGGCTGAAGGCCGGCGACATCGACTCGATCACCGCGCTGGTGCCTGCCGAGGTCATCAAGACCGTGTGCGAGCCGGTGGCCACCAAGCAGCGTCCGCAGAACAGCTACGACGCGCAGTTCAGCATTCCCTACACGGTCGCGACGGCGATGTTGAAGGGCGGCTTCGGCTTGCAGCACCTGGAAGACGCGGCGCTCGCCGATCCGGAGGTCATCGCGCTCGCGCAGAAGGTGCGCTACGAGGCCGATCCGGACTCTCCCTTCCCGAAGTACTACTCGGGCGAGGTGGTCGTCACCATGCGCGATGGCCGGCAGCTGCGACATCGCGAGCAGGTCAACCGCGGCGGCTCCGACCGGCCCCTGAGCGGCTCGGACATCGAGAAGAAGTTCATCGACAACGCAACGCTCGTCACCACCGCGGCTCGCGCGCGAGAGCTGCTCGACACCGTCCTCACGCTGGACGAGGCGGATTCCGCACGTCAACTCGCGATCGCCCTGTCGGCGCGCGGCTAGGAGAAGCTTCATGAAACACGACATCGACGACGAACGCATGATCCTCGACGCGGTCGAGCGATTTCTCGAATCCGAGGTGCGCCCCTATGCGCACGCCCTCGAGAAGGCCGACGAATACCCGGCGGAGATCGTCGAGAAGATGAAGGAGATGGGCCTGTTCGGCTGCATCATCGATCCGGAATACGGCGGCATGGGGCTGTCGGCCGAGACCTACGCCAAGATCATCGAGCGCATTGCCGCGGTGTGGATGTCGGTCTCGGGCATCATCAACTCTCACCTCATCATGGCCTGGGCCGTGCAGCGCAACGGCACCGAGGCGCAGAAGAAGGCGTATCTGCCGCGCTTTGCCACCGGCGAGCTGCGCGGCGGCATCGGCCTGACCGAGCCCGACGCCGGCACCGACCTTCAGGCCATCCGCACGACGGCCGTGCGCGACGGCGACCACTACGTGATCAACGGCGCGAAGACCTGGATCACCAACAGCATGTACGGCAACACCATCGCGCTGCTGGTCAAGACCGATCCGCACGCCCAGCCGCGGCACAAGGGCATGAGCCTGTTCATCGCCGAGAAGGGGCCCGGCTTCAATGTCACTCGCAAGCTCGAAAAGCTCGGCTACCGCGGCATCGACACCTGCGAGCTGCAGTTCGACAACTACCGGGTGCCGGCCGACCGTCTGATCGGCGGCGTCGAGGGCAGGGGACTGCAGCACGTGCTCAACGGCCTGGAGCTCGGACGCATCAACGTGGCCGCTCGCGGAGCCGGCGTCGCGCGTGCCGCGCTGCAGGAGGCGGTCACGTATTCGCAGCAGCGCAAGACCTTCGGCAAGCCGATCTGCGAGCACCAGGCGATCCAGCTCAAGCTCGGCGAGATGGCCACCCGCGTGCAGGCCGCCTCGCTGCTCGTGCAGGCGGCCGCGCAGGCCTTCGACCGCGGCGAACGCTGCGACATGGAGGCCGGCATGGCCAAGTACTTCGCCACCGAGGCGGCCATGGAAAACGCGCTGGAGAGCATGCGCATCCACGGCGGCTACGGCTACTCGAAGGAATTCAATGTGGAACGCCTGTTCCGCGACGCGCCGCTGCTGCTCATCGGCGAAGGCACCAACGAGATGCAGCGCATCATCATTGCCCGGCAACTGATCGAACGGAATCCCGCATGAAGCTGCCCCTCGAAGGCGTGCGGATCATCGCCGTCGAACAATACGGCGCCGGCCCGTTCGGCACGCAGCACCTGGCCGACCTCGGCGCCGAGGTCATCAAGATCGAGAACCCGAAGGACGGCGGCGATGTCGGCCGCGCCGTCGGCCCGTACTTCTTCGGCCCCGGAGACAGCCACTTCCACCAGTCCTTCAACCGCAACAAGAAGAGCATCACGCTCGACCTGAAGGCGCCGGGCGGGCGCGAGCTGTTCCATGAGCTCGTGAAGACGGCCGACGCGGTGTTCGACAACCTGCGCGGCGACCTGCCCGTTCGCCTGGGCATCACCTACGACGCGCTGAAGGCGGTCAAGCCGTCGATCGTCTGCGCCCATCTGTCGGCCTACGGGCGCACCGGCTCGCGAACGTCCTGGCCCGGCTACGACTACCTCATGCAGGCCGAGGCGGGTTATCTGTCGCTCACAGGCGAGCCCGACGGGCCGCCGGCGCGCATGGGGCTGTCCATCATCGACATGATGACTGGCGTGACCGCGGCCGTGGGCTTGCTGGCGGGCATCGTGGATGCGCGCGCGACGGGCCAGGGGCGCGACGTGGACGTGAGCCTGTACGACGTGGCCATGCACAACCTGAACTACGTCGGCGCGTGGTACCTGAACGAAGGCAAGGTGGTGTCACGCGAGCCGCGATCGGCGCACCCGTCGCTGACGCCCAGCCAGCTCTACCGCACTCAGGACGGATGGCTGTTCGTGATGTGCAACAAGGAGAAGTTCTGGCGCGTGTTCGTCGAGGCGCTGGGCCTGCCCGAGTGGGCCGACGACCCGGACTACCGTGACTACAAGGCGCGACTGGCGAACCGCGACAAGCTCACGCAGGCGCTCGACGAGATCCTCGGCAAGGAAACCACCGCGACCTGGCTGGAGCGCCTGTCCGGCAAGGTGCCCGTGGCGCCGGTGTACGACGTCGCGCAGGCGCTGGACAACCCGTTCGCCGAAGAGCAGGGAAGGGTGATGAGCGCGCCGCACCCGACCCGTGGCACGATCCGCACTCTGGCCAGCCCCATCCGCTGCCCGCAGTCGGACGAGCGCGTGGGCATCGCTCCGGCGCTGGGCGAGCACACGCGGGAGCTTCTGGACGAACTGGGCTTCGATGAGCAGCGCGTGCAGGCGCTGGCCGACGCAGGAGCGATATGAATGCACCGCTGACTTCCGAGGTACTCGCCAGCCCGCCCCAGTATGTGCTGGTGGCGCAGACGTTGATCGACGACATCCAGCGCGGCCGCTATGCGGTCGGCGGATTGCTGCCTCCGGAAGTCGACCTGTGCACGCACTTCGGCGTGAGCCGGCACACCGTGCGCGAAGCGATGCGGTTGCTGATCGACCGCGGCCTGGTCACGCGCCAGCGCGGCGTGGGCACGCAGGTGAAGGCCAGCCGCATCGAGCCGCGCTACGTGCAGTCGACCAGCTCCATCGCCGATCTGCCGCACTACGTGGAGGACACGCGGCTGGTCACGCACCAGGTCGATGACGTGATCGCCGACGGCGCCCTGGCCGAACTGCTTTCGTGCCCGCCGGGCCAGCGCTGGCTGCACGTCCGCGGACAGCGATGCGCCGGGCGCAGCAAGGAACCCATCGCGCTGACGGACATCTACATCGGCGCGGCCTACGCCGGCATCCAGAAACTCATCGGCGTGCAGAAGGTGCCGGTGTACAAGCTCATCGAGAAGCAGTACGGGGAGACCATCCTCGAGGTGAAGCAGCAGATTTCCGCCGCCATCGTGGGCGAGGACGATGCGCGTGCGCTGAATGTCGAACCCGGCAGCGCCGGCCTGGTCATCACGCGGCACTACATCGGCACGAACGGCCGCGTGCTGGAGGTCGCGGTCAATCTCCACCCGGCCAGCCGGTTCTCGTATTCCATGTCGCTGCGCCTGAAACCCACGCCGCCGTTGTGAAGATCCCGCTCATGCGCGACACGTGGCGCCCGCTGGCGACCACGTTGTCCATGCAGGCCCTGGTGTCCATGGCCGTGCTCACCCTGCCGGTGCTCGCGCCGGCCGCTGCGCGCGAGGTCGGCATCTCGGCCGGTTATGTGGGCCTCTATGTGGCGATCATCTACGGCGCCGGCATGGTCTCGACGCTGGCCTGCGGCGACCTCATCCGCAAGGCCGGCGCGATCCGGGTGAGCCAATGGTGTCTCCTGCTGTGCACGGCCGGCCTGCTGGTGGCCGTGCTCGGCTCCTGGCCGTTCCTCGTGGCGAGCGCGCTTCTGCTCGGGGCCGGCTACGGCCCGGTGACGCCCGCAAGCTCGCATGTGCTGGCACGCACGACGCCCGCCCGCTCGATGTCGCTCGTGTTCTCGGTCAAGCAGACCGGCGTGCCGCTGGGCGGTGCGCTCGCCGGGGCCGTCGTGCCCACCTTGGTCGTCGGCGCCGGCTGGCGCTGGGCCATGGCGGCGGTCGCGCTGGCCTGCGGCCTGGTGGCCTGGGCGGCGCAGGCGATCCAGCCCGCGCTGGACAGTGACCGCGAGCGCACGCGGCGCATCGGCCTGGGCAGCATGGCCGGGCCGTTGCGCGTGGTCCTCGCCACGCCGGACGTCCGGCGCCTCGCGCTGTGCTCGTTCTTCTTTTCGGCCATGCAGTTGTGCCTGGTGACCTACCTCGTCACGTACCTGACGCAGAACCTGGGCTACACGCTCGTGCAGGCGGGCTTGATGCTGTCTGTGGCCCAGGGCGCCGGCATCGTGGGCCGCATCGGATGGGGCGCCATGGCCGACCGGCTCGGTGCGCCGCTTCGGGTGCTCGCGCTGGTGGCGCTCGGCATGGCGCTCGGCGCATTCGCCACGGCGGGCTTCTCGAGCAACTGGCCGGCGTGGCTGATTGCGGCGGCATGTGCAGGCTTCGGCGCCACCGCCATCGGCTGGAACGGCGTCTTCCTCGCCGAGGTGGCCCGCCGTGCCCCGCACGGCCGGGCCGTGGAGGCGACCGGCGGCACCCTGTCGTTCACGTACTTCGGTGTGCTGGTGACACCGCCGCTGTTCGGCATGGCCATCGAACACGGGCTCGGCTATTCGCTGGCCTATTCGGTGCTTGCCCTGCCGGCACTCGTGAGCGGCTTGTGGCTTTGGGGAAGCCACCGCGCCGCGGTTCAAAATGCGCGCATGGCATCGGAGCCCCAGGAGATCAGATGAGCGAACGTTCCTTTCTTTTCGTCCCGGGCAATCGGCCCGAGCGCTTCGACAAGGCCTGCGCGAGCGGCGCGGACGCGGTGATCCTCGATCTGGAGGACGCGGTGGCCCCGCCGCAGAAGGATGCCGCCCGGGAAGCCGTGGGCCGTTGGCTCCAGTCTGGCGGCCGCGCCTGGCTGAGACTCAATGCGTGCGAGACGGCGTGGCATGAGGACGATCTTGCGCTGCTGGCGTCGCCCGGCGTGGCCGGCGTGGTGCTGCCCAAGTCCGAGCGCGTCGACGAACTGCAGTCGCTGGCGACGCGCGCAGGAGCCGGCACGCCGATCATGCCGCTCATCGAAACCGCGCTGGGGCTGTGGAATGCCCACGCGATCGCCGGTGCGCCGGGGGTGGCGAGGCTGGCGTTCGGTTCGGTCGACTTCCAGCTCGACACCGGCATCTCGGGCGATGGCGACGAGCTCCTGTTCGCGCGCTCGCAACTCGTGCTCGTCTCGCGCGTTGCCGGACGACTGCCGCCGGTCGACGGTGTCACGGTGGACCTGGACAACCCAGAGGTGCTCGATGCCGATGTCACTCGCGCGCGGCGCATGGGCTTCGGCGGCAAGCTGTGCATCCATCCCAGGCAGGTGGCGGGCATCAATACGGGCTTCCTGCCGCCGGCGGCCGAGGTCGAGTGGGCACGACAGGTGATGTCCGCCGCGCAGGCGGCCGGCGACAACGCCGTGCGGCTGGACGGCAAGTTGATCGACAAGCCCATCATCGAGCGGGCGCGAGCGGTTCTGTCCATGCTGGAGGCGGCGCGATGAGCGAACAGATCCGTGAACTCGTCACCGACGAGATCGAATTCATGCGCGGCCGTGTTCGGCTGGAAGGCGCGCGCGTGGTGGAGCTCGGCTGCGGCAAGGCCGACCTCGCGCGCCGGCTGCTGGAGCGCCGCCTCGTCGATTCGGTCGTCGCGTTCGAAGTGGATGCGACGCAGCACGAGGCCAATCTGCGCTCGCCGCCGCAGCAAGGCCTGCGTTTCGCGCTGGGCGGGGCCCAGGACGTGCCGCTGCCCGACAGTGCCTGCGACGGCGTGATGATGCTCAAGTCGCTTCACCATGTGCCGGTCGACCTGATGGACCGCGCGTTCGCCGAAATCCGCCGCATCCTCGTGCCCGGCGGGTGGCTGTACGTGTCGGAGCCTGTCTATGCAGGCGACTTCAACGATATCGTGAAGCTCTTTCACGACGAAGGCGTGGTGCGCGCGGCAGCGCAGGCCGCGCTCAGGCGGGCGGCCGACGAGGGCGTGCTGGCGCCTGCGGGCGAATGGGTCTTCGACACGCCGCTTCAATTTCGCGACTTCGACGATTTCGTCAATCGCATCGTGAAGGTCACGCATTCGGACATCGAACTGCCCGACGCCATCGCGTCGGAAGTGCGCCGGCGATTCGAGGGGTTCATGACGCCCGGTGGCGCCCGCTTCGTCAGGCAGATGCGAGTGACCTGCATGCGCCGGTGAGCCTCGCGCCTGTGCCGGCCGGCCACGACGCAGGTCGTCGTCATGGCCGTGCACGCCACCACAGATAGGCTGCCGTCACGCACAGCGTGGTCAATGTCACCGGCACTTCCACGCGCGCATGGCGGCGCCAGTCGATGTGCACGCCTCGTCGCGCTGCAGCGTCCACCACGATGATGTTGGCCACGCTGCCCACGATGAAGAGATTTCCCGCCAGCGTGCTCACCAAGGCAAGCAAGGGACCGGCCAGCTCGTCGTGCGCGACAGGCATCACGAGCATCACCGCGGGCACGTTGGACACGATGTTCGACAGCAGCAAGGTCGCGCCGAAGAGCACGGCCGGATTGTCGACGGGGTGGGAAAGACGCGCTGTGCGGGCCGCCCGAAACGCGGAACAATGCGATGCGATGAACCACGAGATCACCGACCTCGACGCCCATGCGCTGTCGCATGCGATCCATGCGCGCCAGGTATCGTGCAGCGAAGTGATGCGCGCCTACCTCGACCGCATCCATCGTCTGAACCCCGCCTTGAATGCCATCGTGAGCCTGGCGCCCGACGATGCGTTGGTGGCCCAGGCCGCCGTCCGCGACGCGGAGCTCAGGCGCGGAGTCTCGCGCGGCTGGATGCATGGCATGCCGCAGGCGATCAAGGATGCGGCCCAGGTGGCGGGCTTTCCCACCACCTATGGCTGCACGCTGCTCAAGGACGCGGTCGCGCGTCACGACGGGCTGATGGCCTCGCGCATGAAGGCGGCGGGCTGCATCGTGGTGGGCAAGACCAACATGCCCGAGTTCGGCCTGGGTTCGCATACCTTCAACAGCCTGTTCGGCGCGACCGCCAACGCGTGGGATGCCCAGGTCAGCGCCGGGGGCTCCAGCGGGGGCGCCGCAGTGGCCCTGGCGCAGCGGCTGCTGCCGGTGGCCGACGGTTCGGATTTCATGGGTTCCTTGCGCAATCCCGCCGCCTGGAACCATGTGTTCGGCATGCGTCCGAGCCAGGGACGTGTCCCGACGTGGCCGGCGGCCGATGTGTGGGTGTCCCAGCTCGGCACGGAAGGGCCCATGGCACGCAACGTTCGCGACCTGGCCCGGCTCCTGTCGATCCAGGCAGGCCAGGATCCGCGCGCGGCGCTGTCCATTGCCGAAGGTCCGCAGGACTTCACGCCGGAGCTCGCTGCGGACGGACTGCGTGGCGTGCGGGTGGCGTGGCTGTCGGACCTGGGCGGCCATCTCGCCATCGAGGACGGCATCGTCGAATGCTGCGAACAGGCGCTGCGGCGATTCGAGGCCGATGGCGCGATCGTCGAGTCGCGCCCTCTGGGGTTCGACCCGTCGGCGCTGTGGCAGTCGTGGCTCGTCTGGCGGCGTGCGCTCGTCGGCCCGCGAGTGGCGGCATTCCTGCACCTGCCCGGCGCGCGCGAGGCGATCAAGCCCGAGGCGCTGTGGGAACACGACTGCGCCCAGGGCCTCGCGTTCATGGATTTCATGCGCGCGAGCGAAGTGCGCACGCGGTTCCACACGCACCTGCTTGAGCTGTTCGAGCGGCATGATGTGCTCGCGCTGCCGGCCACGCAGGTCTGGCCGTTCCCGATCGAGCAACGCTGGCCCGAGCGCATCGGCACGCGCACGATGGACACCTACCATCGGTGGATGGAAGTCACGCTGTATGCCACCTTTGCCGGTGCGCCGGCGATCAGTGTCCCCGCGGGCTTCCATCGCAACGGCCGCTGGCCGGCGGGTCTTCAGTTGATCGGGCGCCCGGGCGACGACGCCGGCCTGCTTCGCGTGGCGGCGGGGTACGAGGCGACGATCGGCGGCCTGCTCGAGCGCCGGCCGCCGCCGGCCGCCTGAAGCGCGCGGCGTCGCGGCACGGGCTGCGCGGCGGTGCACAGCGGGGCGCGGACCTGGCGCCTCGGGAGGCGCCACGGCGGTCAGCTCATCCGGCCATGCGGGCGCGCGGATCGTGGCGTGCGAGGCGGCTCAGGAGGTAGTCGACTTCAGCGCGTCCCGTGTCGGACAGGCTGGCGGCGGGCTTGCGCTGGGCGGCACTGCGAAGCAGGCCACGGCGCGTCAGCACGTACTTGCGCACGGCCAATCCGACACCGGGCTGCTGCTCGTAGCGCAACAGCGGCAGGTGCGCATCGAAGAGGTCGTGCGCCTCGTCGCGCCGTCCGGCCGCCGACAGGCGCACCACGTCGCAGAGCATGTCCGGGAAGCAATAGCCGGTGTTGGCCCCATCGGCGCCGCGCTCCATCTCGTGGTCGAGGAAGAGGCCTCCGTTGCCGCACAGGATGGCGATGTGCCGCATCGACCCGTCGCGCTCGAATCCACGCAGCGCCGAGATCTTCTCGAGCCCGGGCCAGTCCTCGTGCTTGAGCATCACGCAGGAGGCAAGCTCGCCCACGATCCGCCGGATCACGCCGGGCGTCATCTGCACACTGAAAGTCAACGGATAGTCCTGCAGCACGAACGGCACGTCGGCGCCGATCGCCTCGGACGCCTGCCGGTAGTAGCCCACGATCTGGTCGTCGGTGCGCAGATGGTTCGGCGGCGCGATCATCACGCCGGCGGCGCCTTCGTCCATCACCTCGCGCGCGAGGGCACGCATGGCGGCGAATCCCGGCGCGGACACGCCCACCACCACGGGCAGCGCGGCGGCGCGGCGGATGACCTGCGCCGCCACCGCGACCGCCTCGGCATGCTCGAGCTTGGGCGCTTCGCCGAGCTGCCCGAGCACGGTGATGCCCGTGGCGCCGCAGGCCGTGTAGAAATCGACGAGGCGGTCGATGGACGCGCGGTCGATCGAGCCGTCGTCGAGGAAAGGCGTGGGCGCGATCGGAAAGACGCCGCGCGCGAGTGAGGTCAGCAGCATGGTGCGTGGTGAAGTCGAGGTGAAGACCGAGGCGATGCCGCCTCGATCGCCGCAGCGTACACCGGCGGGTGGAAAAATTTTTATCCGGGTCTTATTGACATCTGATTAACACCCGGATCAAAATCGCGCCCATGCCAGTCATGGAGCAACCCGTGAACACTTCATCCCCGACGTCTGCCGCCGCACCTTCCTTCACCGCGTTCGACGGCACCCGCCGCATTGCCGGCGGCACGCTGCCGGCGGTCGCCCTGGTGGTGCGGCTGGCGCTGTCGCGCGGTGCCGCCGGCCCGATCGCGATCTTCGACGACGCGACCGGCCGCCAGATCGACATCGACACACGCGGCAGTGAGGAAGACATGCTCTCGAGGCTGCCCGCCGCCCACCAGCCGGCGGCGCCGGAGTCGCCCGCGAACGCACCCGACGAACCGCGAAGCCGCGGACGGCCGCGCCTGGGCGTGGTGGCGCGTGAGGTGACCTTGCTGCCGCGCCATTGGGAATGGCTCGGTGCGCAGCCGGGAGGTGCCTCGGTGGCCTTGCGCCGACTGGTCGAAGCGGCGCGCCGCGCCAACGCCGGACGCGAACTGCGCCGCCATTCGCAGGAGCGTGCCTACGCCTTCATGTCGGCGATGGCCGGTGACATGCCAGGCTTCGAGGAGGGGTCCCGCGCGCTGTTCGCCGACGACCACGCGCGGCTTCAGGAGCAGGTCGCCGCGTGGCCGACCGACGTGCGCGAGTACGCGCTGCGTCTGGCCTTCCCCGGAGGCCACGCTGAAGCCGATACCGCATAGCGGCGCTTCAGTCTCCGTTCCGCTCATCTTCATCGTCCCGCACGCCTGGGGTCCGCCCGGGTCGGGACTCCCTTTGCCCGAAGGAAAGCTCATGTCCACGACCCTCGCATCCGGCCTGGCGCCGACCACGTCGCCGCCGCCGCTGTGGAAGACCTATCTCGCCATCCTGCTGCCGATGATGCTCACCAACGTCCTGCAGGCTGCGGCCGGCACGGTCGACGGCATCTATCTGGGGCAACTGATCGGCGTGGAAGCGATCGCCGCCGTCTCGGTGTTCTTTCCGATCTTCTTCGTGCTCCTGGCCATCGTGATCGGCCTGAGCTCCGGCGCCACCGTGCTGATCGGCCATGCCTGGGGTGCCGGCGATCGCGCCAAGGCCCGAACCGTCGCCGGCACGGCGATCGGCTTGATGCTGTTCGCCGGGCTCGTTGTCGGCGCGACAGGCACGGTGTTCGCACCGTCGCTCGTGCGGGCCCTGGGCACGCCCGAGGGCATCGCCGGCGAGGCTGCCGCCTATGCCCGATGGATGCTCGCAGGCATGCCGCTGATCTTCATGCTCTGGCTGTGCACCTCGATGAGCCGCGGCGTGGGCGACGCGGTCACGCCCATGTGGACACTCGCCCTGGCCACGGTGGTCTCGCTGCTGCTCACGCCCGTGTTCATCCGTGGCTGGGGTGGCATGCCACAGCTGGGCGTTCGAAGCGCGGCAGCGTCGACGTTGCTCGCGTCGGCGGCCGCGATGGCGTGGATGCTGTGGCGCTGGCATCGGATGGCTCATCCGCTGGCGCCCGGACGGGACATGCTCGTGAGCCTTCGTCCCGATCCCGATCTCGTGCGCGCAATCCTGCGCATCGGCGTGCCCACCTCGCTGCAGATGCTGTCGGTCGCGGTGGCCGAGATCGTGCTGCTCGGTCTGGTCAATCGCCACGGCACCAGCGCAACGGCAGCCTACGGAGCGGTGACGCAGCTGATGAGCTGGCTGCAGCTGCCGGCCATGTCGCTGGGCATCACGGCCTCGATCCTTGCCTCGCATGCGATCGGAGGCGGACGCAGCCACAGGCTGGGCGCGATCACGCGCACGGGCCTGTGGCTGAACGTGGCGGTGAGCGGGGTGTTCGTCGCGGCGGCCTATCTCATGGCACCGCGGCTGCTTGCGATGTTCCTGGCCGATCCCGACGTGCGCGCGCTGGCGTTGACGCTGCTGCACATCGTGGCATGGACGGTGCTCGTGCGGGGTCTGTCGAGCGTGCTGGCCGGGGTCATGCGAGCGACCGGCGCGGTCGCCGTGCCGACGGCGATCACGATGTTCGCGATCCTCGGCATCGAGCTTGGCGCTGCGCTGTGGCTGAATGCGGCCCTCGGCGTGGCCGGCATCTGGTGGTCGTATTCGGTGGCGTTCGTTGCCATGCTGGCCATGCTCGTCGCTTACTACCGCACGGCGTGGCAGCGACGCGGCGCACGGCGGCTGGCATGACGAAGCCGCGCGCAGCTGCCAGGACGAAGCCGCGCGCAGCTGGCGCAGAATCGCGTGTCCAGCGATTCTCCAGGAGACCTTCCATGGCCGATTCCCGCCCTGGCATCGATGACAAGCGCCGCATGTTCCGTGCGCTGCATGAGTCCGGCTGCTTCCTGATTCCCAACCCCTGGGACGTGGGCAGCGCGCGGTTTCTCCAGGGCCTGGGTTTTCAGGCACTGGCCACGACCAGCAGCGGCTTCGCATGGTCGCAAGGGCGGCCTGACGCCGCGCTGGGCCGCGACCGCGTCGTGGCGCACCTCCACGAGATGGTGCAGGCGACGGACCTCCCCGTGAACGCCGATTTCGAAAGCGGCTACGCCGAGGACGCCGCACAGGTCGGCGACAGCGTGCGTCTTGCCGTGCAGGCCGGCGTGGCGGGCCTGTCCATCGAAGACTCGACAGGGCGTCCCGAGCGGCCCCTCTACGACATCGACGAGGCGGTGGCACGCCTGCGCTCGGCGCGTGCCGCCATCGATCGCGCAGGCGGCGACGTGCTGCTCGTGGGCCGCGCGGAGTGCTTCCTCGTGGGCCGCACGGACCTGGACGAGACGGTCGCTAGGCTGAAGGCCTATTCGAGCGCGGGCGCGGATTGCCTGTATGCGCCGGGCCTGCGTACCCGCGAGCAGATCGAGACGGTCGTGAAGGCCGTGGCACCCAAGCCAGTGAACTTGCTGGTCGGCTGGGCGAGCGAACTGACCATGCAGGACATCGCGGCGATGGGCGTGCGCCGGGTGAGCGTCGGCGGCGCGCTCGCCCGCAGCGCGTGGGGCGGCTTCATGCGCGCGGCGCGCACGCTGGCCGAAGGACGCTTCGACGGCTTTGCGCAGGCCGCGTCCGGCAAGGAACTCGACGAATTCTTCCGCGCCGACGTCGCGCGCCGGGAGGTGCCCTGAGCGACGCCGGGTCCGCTTCAGGCCGGTCGCGGCGCGCGACCAGACACCACCACCATGTCTACGTCGTGGAACTGTCCGACCGTGTCTGGAACGAGCCCGCGTTCCGGCGGGCCAATCCGGACTGGCGCTTGGGCAAGCCCTTCGTGTACGTGGGCATGACCGGGCTCGATCCTGACCTGCGCTTCGATCGGCACAAGGCGGGCATTCAGGCGAATCGCTTCGTGCAGGCCTATGGCCTGCGCCTGCTGCCGCAGATGTACGAGGTCTACAACCCGATGCCCTACGAGGCAGCGCGAGACATGGAAGTGGAACTCGCCATCGGCCTGCGCGAGGCGGGTTACGGCGTCTGGCAGGCCTGAGCCGGGAGTTGGCAGGCGGCCGTCAGGCCGGAAGCAGTTGGCCCCCGCCGTAGCTGGCCTGCACGGGCGCATCGCCGCCGAGCGTGACGCGCACGGCGCAGTACTTGAACTCTGGAATCTTCGCCACCGGGTCGAGCGCCGGATTCGTGAGGCGGTTGATCGCCGCTTCGTAATAGCAGAACGCGACGAAGACGGCGCCTGGTGGCGAACTGTCGTCGGCACGCGCGTACAGGCTGACGCTGCCGCGCCTCGATTCGATGGTCACGATGTCGCCCGGCTGCGCGCCGATGGCCGCGAGGTCCTGCGGGTGCAGCAGCGCCACGGGATCGGGCTCGAGCGCGTCGAGCACCGCCGCGCGCCTGGTCATCGACCCGGTGTGCCAATGCTCGAGCTGCCGGCCGGTGATGAGGACCTGCGGATAGTCGTCGTCGGGCCGCTCGTCGGCGGGGATGATATCGGCCGGCACGAAACGCGCCTTGCCCGTGGACGTGGGAAAGTCCTGCACGAACACCACCGGCGTGCCCAGGTCGCCTTCTTTCGTGCAGGGATAGGTCACTGCGTGCTCCCGCTGCAGCCGCTCCCAGGTGATGCCGCCAATGCTCGGCATGGTGTGGCGCATTTCGTCGAACACCGCGGCCACGGCGGCCTCGCCATCACCGTAGGCCCATGACAGGCCCATCTGGCTTGCCATCTGCATGATGATCCACAGGTCCTGTCGCGCGTCGCCGGGCGGCTGCAGGGCCTGGCGGCCGAGCTGCACCGTGCGGTCGGTGTTGCTGAACGTGCCCGTCTTCTCGGGGAAGGCCGAGGCGGGCAACACCACATCGGCGAGATAGGCGGTCTCGGTCAGGAAGATGTCCTGCACCACGAGCATCTCGAGCCTGGCGAGCGCGGCGCGCGCATGGTTGGCGTCGGGGTCGCTCATCGCGGGGTTCTCGCCCATGATGTACATGCCGTTGACCGTGCCGTGGTCGATCGCGTCCATGACCTCCACGACGGTGAGGCCGGGCCGGCTGTCGAGCTGCTCGACGCCCACCCCCCACGCACGGGCAAAGCGCTCGCGCGCGGCCGGGTTGTCCACGCGCTGGTAGTCGGGGTACATCATCGGGATCAGACCGGCGTCGGACGCGCCTTGCACGTTGTTCTGGCCGCGCAGCGGATGCAGCCCGGTGCCCGGCCGGCCGATCTGGCCGGTCATCAGCGACAACGCGATCAGGCAGCGCGCGTTGTCGGTGCCGTGCACGTGCTGGCTCACGCCCATGCCCCAGAGAATCATGGCCGCGCGGCTCGTGGCGTACAGGCGCGCGACCTCGCGGATCGTGTCGGCGGGAACGCCGCAGATGGGCGCCATCGCCTCGGGGCTGTACCCGCGCACATTGCGTTCGAGCGCCTCGTAGTCGAGCGTGCGTTCGGCCACGAACGACCGGTCCACCAGGCCTTCTTCGACGATCACGTGCATCATCGCGTTGAGCAACGCGACATCGGTATCCGGCTTGAAGCCGAGATAGCGGTGCGCAATACGCGCGAGGTCGCTGCGCCGCGGGTCCATCACGATCAGCTTGGTGCCGTTGCGAACGGCGTTCTTGATCCAGGTGGCGGCCACCGGGTGGTTCACGGTCGGGTTCGCGCCGATCAGGATGACGACTTCGGCGCTCGTCACGTCCATCACCGGATTGCTCACGGCACCCGAGCCGATGCCTTCGAGCAGCGCAGCCACGCTCGACGCGTGGCAAAGCCGCGTGCAATGGTCGACGTTGTTGCTCCCGAAGCCCACGCGCACGAGCTTCTGGAACAGGTAGGCCTCTTCATTGCTGCCCTTGGCCGAACCGAACCCGGCGAGGGCCTTCGGACCGTGCGAGTCGCGCAGCCGGCGCAGCGTGCCGCCGGCAAGCGCCAGGGCCTCGTCCCACGTCGCCTCGCGGAACACCTTCATGACGTCGTCGGGGTCCATCGTGAAATCGCCGCGCTTGGGCGCGTCGGCACGGCGAATGAGCGGCGTGCGCAGCCGCTGCGGATGGTGCGCGTAGTCGAAGCCGTATCGGCCTTTCACGCACAGGCGCCGATGGTTGGCAGGCCCGTCGCGGCCATCGACATAGAGGATCGTGTTGTCCTTCACATGGTAGGTGAGCTGGCAGCCGACGCCGCAGTACGGGCACACCGAAGCCACCTCGCGGTCGGGCACGGCGAGGGCGGCATCTCTTGCGGGCATCAGGGCGCCGGTGGGGCACGCCTGCACACACTCGCCGCAGGCCACGCAGGTGGACGCGCCCATCGGGTCGTCCATGTCGAACACGATCTTCGACTGCGGGCCGCGCAGTGCCAGCCCGATCACGTCGTTGACCTGCTCGTCGCGACAGGCGCGCAGGCACCGCGTGCACTGGATGCACGCGTCCATGTGCACGGCGATGGCGGAGTGCGACAAGTCCGCGGCGGGTTCTGCACGCGGCGCGAAACGCGGCTTGCCGATGTTCAGCCGTCCTGCCCAGTCGTCGAGTTCGCTGTGCCGGGTGTAGCCCCGCTCGGGCATGTCCGACAGCAGCAGTTCGAGCACCATCTCCTGCGCCTTGCGCGCGCGGGCGCTGGCGCTATCGACCTGCATGCCGGTTTGCGCCTGGCGGCAACACGCCGGTGCCAGCGCGCGTTCGCCCTGGATCTCGACCATGCATGCGCGGCAGTTGCCCACGGCATCGAGTCCGGCGCTGTGGCACAGACGAGGAATCGGCACGCCCTCGCGATCGGCGATCTCGAGGATCGATTCGCCCTGGCGCGCGTTCACCTCGCGCCCATCGAGCGTGAGGGTGATCGTGTCCGCCTCGATGCTTGCGCGTTGGGCGCGGGTGACTGCACTCATTGCGGCGCTCTTTCAGGCAATCTCATGGGGGAAGTACTTGATCACGCAGTCGACCGGATTCGGCGCCGCCTGGCCGAGGCCGCAGATCGACGCGTCGCGCATCACCTGCGACAGTTCGGCCAGCAGAGCCTCGTCCCAGTGGTCCGATGCGATCAGCGCGCCCGCCTTGGCGGTGCCCACGCGGCACGGCGTGCATTGCCCGCAAGACTCGTGCTCGAAGAATCGCATGAGGTTGCGTGCGGCCCCGGCGGCGCTGTCGTGCTGCGACAGCACGATGATCGCCGCCGAGCCGATGAAGCAGCCGTGCGGCTGCAGCGTGTCGAAGTCGAGCGGAATGCCGTTCATGGAGGCGGGCAGGATCCCGCCGGACGCGCCTCCGGGCAGGTAGGCGTAGAACGTGTGTCCGGGCAGCATGCCGCCGCAGTACTCGTCGATGAGCTCCTGGATCGTGATGCCTGCGGGTGCTAGCTTCACGCCCGGCTCGGCCACGCGCCCCGACACCGAAAAGCTGCGCAGCCCCTTGCGGCCGTGGCGGCCCTGCGAGGCGAACCAGTCCGCTCCTTTGTCGAGCAGGTCGCGCACCCAGTAGAGCGTCTCGAAGTTGTGCTCGAGCGTGGGCCGGCCGAACAGGCCGGTCTGTGCCACGTAGGGCGGCCGCAGCCTGGGCATGCCGCGCTTGCCCTCGATGGACTCGATCATCGCGGACTCCTCTCCGCAGATGTACGCGCCCGCGCCGCGGCGCAACTCGATGAGGGGCAGTTGCGGCACGGGCGGGTCGGCCTTCAACGCCGCCAGTTCAGTCTCGAGCAGCGAGCGGCAGCCGTGGTATTCGTCGCGCAGGTAGATGTAGATGGCGTCCACGCCGACCGCCCACGCCGCGATCAGCGTGCCTTCGAGGAAGCGGTGGGGATCGCGTTCGAGATAGTGGCGGTCCTTGAAGGTGCCGGGCTCGCCTTCGTCGATGTTCACCGCCATCAGCCGCGGTGCCGGTTCGGCGCGCACGATGCGCCACTTGCGCCCGGCCGGGAAGCCGGCTCCGCCCAGCCCGCGCAGGCCGGAGTCTTCCATGGTCTTGATGACGTCGTCGACGTCGCGGCGGCCGTCGACGCAGTCGCGCAGCAGCGCATAGCCTCCTGTCGCCGTGTAGCGCGGCAGGTCGATGTACGGCTCGGGATCGTGGCGCGTCCGATTCGACTGAACGGCATCCTGCACGCGCTCGGGCGTGGCGCTGGGCACCGGGTGCTGGTGCACCACCGCCACTGGTGCCTGTTCGCATCTGCCCACGCACGGCGCCCGCACGACGCGCACCGCGCTCCCGAGCAGACCGGGCAGGCGAGCGGCCAGATCGAGCGCACCGGCCATCTCGCAACTCAGGCCGTCGCATACGCGCACGGTCAGCGCGGGCGCCGAGGCCGGCGCGGGTGAGTGCCCGTCCGGTGCTTCGCGCACCACGTCGAAGTGGTGGTAGAAGCTCGCCACTTCGTACACCTGAGCCTGCGCCAGCCGCATCTCCTGCGCGAGCGCGGCCAGGTGGGCGGTCGACAACTGTCCGTGACGATCGTTGATCCGGTGCAGATGCTCGATCAGCAGGTCCGCCCGCCGGGGCGCATCGCCCAAAAGCGCCTGCACCTCGGCAAGTGCGCGGGGGTCCACGCGCCGCCCCTTGGGCGCCTGGCGCTTGCGCTGGCGCGTGGGGCCGGCTTCGGCTTGGATGGGGATGACGCGCTGGTTCGTGTCCGACATTCGCTGGTACTGCCCGGCTGGTTTCAAATGAGGCGGCCGGCGAATCGCCGGCCGCAGGTGCATGCGGGCTGCCGGAGAGCCCGCATCGCGTCGCGCGTCAGTGGAACAGGACGGCGGCCTTCTGCAGCGCGATCCACACGCCGATCAGGAAGGGTACACCGACTGCGAGCCACGCGAGAACGCCCACGATGCCGAAGCTGCCGCGGGCGGCACTCTCGGCGTCGCGTGCGGCCGTGGGTTGCGACTCGTGCTGCAAGGCGCGTTCGCCGGCCAGTTCCTCTTCGGTCATGTGCTTGTCGTGGCGCACCGGGCGCACGAGCAGGTTGCACACGAAGCCGACGAGCAGCATGCCGGCCAGGATGTACAAGGTGCGGTCGTAGACCAGGTTGTGGGCGACCCCGGCATGCAACTGGGCCTCGCGCAGGTTGGCGATCAGCACCGGGCCGAGGATGCCGGCCACCGACCAGGCGGTGAGCAGGCGGCCGTGGATGGCGCCCACCATCTGCGTGCCGAACATGTCTGCCAGGTAGGCGGGCACCGTGGCGAAGCCCCCGCCGTACATCGTGAGGATGGCACACACCACGATCACGAACAGGCCCGCGGCGCCGATGTGGCCGAGCGTGGGCATCAGGCAGTACAGCGCGATGCCGATCACGAAGAACGCGTAGTAGGTGTTCTTGCGACCGATCAGGTCCGATACCGAGGCCCAGAAGAGGCGCCCGAGGCTGTTGAACAGACTGATGAGGCCGACCAGTCCGGCTGCGGCGGCGACGATGGCCGCCTTCTGGGCCGGCGTGATGGGTGAACTCGTGTCCGCGCCGATCAGGCCGGCGCCGAAGACGTCCTGGAGCATCGGCGAGGCCATCGCGATCACGCCGATCCCGGCGGTCACGTTCAGGCACAGCACGGCCCAGATCAACCAGAACTGCGGCGTCTTCCAGGCCTTGTCGAGATGCACGTGGTTGCGCGTGATCATGGCCTTGCCGTGGTCCGACTTGGGCACCCAGCCAAGCGGCTTCCAGCCGACCGGCGGCACGCGGAATCCGAATGCGCCCGCGGACATCACGATGAAATAGAGGATGCCCATGGCGATGAGGGTCGAGGCCACACCGGTGCCGCCGTCAGCGCCGAAGTGCTTCATCAGCGCGACGGCGATCGGCGCGCCGATCATCGCGCCGCCCCCGTAGCCCATGATGGCGAACCCGGTGGCCATGCCGCGCCGGTCGGGGAACCATTTGATCAGCGTCGAGACGGGCGTGATGTAGCCCAGCCCCTGCCCGACGCCGCCGAGAATGCCGCATCCCAGCCACACCAGCCACAACTGGTGCAAGGCCACGCCGATGCCGCCGACGACCAGGCCGCCGCCCCAGCACATCGCGGCGATGAAGCCGGCCTTGCGCGGGCCTGCATGCTCGAGCCAGGCGCCCCAGAGCGCCGCCGACACGCCCAGCATCACGATGAACAAGGTGAAGGTGAGGCTGACCGCCGGCACCGTCCAGTTGCAACTGGTCGTGAACATCTCCGACATGAACGTCTGGCCGGCGCAGGCCTTGGCGTCCACGTTGGCAAGCTGCCGGGTCATCGGCAGCCAGAACACACTGAAGCCGTAGGCCATGCCGATGCACAGGTGGATGGCCAGCGCGGCAGGCGGCACGAGCCACCGGTTGAAACGCGGTCCGGCGACCGTGCGTTCCTTGGCAAGAAGCTGAGAATGGCCAGGGCTGCCGGAAGCGCCCGAGCCGTCCAGGATTGCCGACATGCTGTCTCCTTCGTTGAAGCGGGATGTGTCGTCGCGTTCCCAACGAACGCCAGCCGCATGAAACCCGAGCGTTCAGCGACTTGCCATCCCGCCGTACCCGCGTTCGCGTTGCGCAGCTTGTCGCAGCACTTGCGACAATTTGTCGCAGACGCTGTTCCTACAATCGCGCCACTTCAGGCACGCCCATGACGCGCGACCCACGTCCATCGACTTCCGCTGATGTCAACTTGTCGGAGCGCTGGCCCGTCGCCTCCGTGCTCGTGGTCGACGACGAGCCCGGCATGTGCAACTTCCTCGAGAAGTCGCTCGCGCCGCGGGTGGGGCAGGTGTTCACCGCCGGCTCGGCCGAGGAGGCTGAACCGCTCATTCAGCGCCATCATTTCGATCTGCTCATCCTCGACATCGCGCTGCCGGGCAAGAGCGGCATCGAACTGCTCAAGGAACTGCGCGCCCAAGGCAATGCCAGCGAAGTGATGCTCATCACGGCGTTCGCCGATCTCGACACCGCCATCGAGGCGCTGCGCGCCGGGGCGGGCGAATTCCTGCTCAAGCCGTTTCGGATGGCGCAGTTCCTCAATGCGTTCCGGCATGCCATGGAGCGCACGCGGCTGCGGCGCGAGAACTGGGTGCTGCGACGCAGCCTGCTGCAGCGCACGCCGCCGGCCGACGGGCTCGTGGGCGAGTCCGTGGCGATCAAGGGCCTTCAGGCTGCCTTGCGCCGCGTCGCGGGCGTGGACAGCACCGTGCTGCTCACCGGCGAGTCGGGCACCGGCAAGGAACTGGCGGCACTCGCGCTGCATCGCCAGAGCCCTCGCGCGAAAGGCCCGTTCGTGCCGGTCAATTGCGCCGGCGTGTCGCCTTCGCTGATCGAATACGAACTCTTCGGCCGCGCCACTCAGCGCCCGGCCATTGCCGCGGATGCGGCGATGCCGGGCCGCGACGGGCTTTTCCTCTACGCACAGGACGGCACGATCTTTCTCGACGAGATCGGCGACCTGTCGCCCGCCCTGCAGGCGACGCTGCTGCGCGTGCTCGAGGATCGCCGCATCCGTCCGGTCGGCGGCGAACAGGAAATCCCGGTCGACGTGCGCATCGTCGCCGCCACCAACCGTCCGTTGCACGAAGAGGTGGAGGCCGGCCGCTTCCGCAAGGACCTTTACTACCGGCTGCAGGTGGTTGAAATCATGCTGCCGCCGCTGCGCGCTCACAAGGAAGACATCCCCGACCTGGTGGCCCACTTCATCGACACGCTGGCGCCGCGGCTGGGCGTCCCGCCGATCCAGGTCAGCGACGAGGAGATGCGCTACCTGCAGCAATACCAGTGGCCCGGCAATGTCCGGGAACTGCGAAATCTCATCGAGCGATCCCTGATCGTGGGGGCGCTCAATGTGTCGGCCCTCTACCAGAGCATGGCGCGCTCGCAGGCGCCCGAACCGTCTGCCGCGGCGCTGGGCGACTCCCCCACCGACCTGCAGACCCTGGAGAAGCGCCACATCCTCGCGGTGCTCGATTCCGTGGGCGGCGACAAGACGCGCGCGGCCCAGTTGCTGGGAATTTCGCGTCGAACGCTCGAGCGCCGCTGGGTCGAATGGGCTTTGCCGTGAGCGATGCGGCCTCGCGGCCGGCTGCACCGTCAACGCCCCGGGCCGCGCGCGCCTTCGAGCGGCTGAGCATCCGCAACAAGCTCCTGGCCATGGCGCTGCTGCCCTTGTGCGTGGCGCTGCCCCTGCTCGGCGTCGTGCTGGTCTGGTGGGGCAACTCCGCGGTCGACCGGCTGCTGATCGCCAAGGTTCGTTCGGACCTGGCCGTGGCACAGGGCTACTTCGAGCGCGTGCTGGGCGAGGTCGGTGAAGGGGCCGGCGCCGTGGCCGATTCGCATGCGCTGCACCTGGCGCTCGAGCACGACTCGCCGGAGCAGATGATCGCCTTGCTGCAGGGATTCAAGGCGCGCGCGGGGCTCGATTTCATCAATTTCAGGGGGCCCGACGGTGCCCTGCAGGCCACCGACAGCGGCCCCGCCCGGGCGGCAGGGCGCAGCGGAGCCCTGTTCGACGCCACCGGCAGTCACGATCGCACCAGTGTCGAGATCCTGCAGCCGGCACAGCTCGCGCTGCTGGCGCCCGCCCTGCTGCCGGAGGTGTCGATCGCGCTGCGCGCGACGCCCAATGCGGCGCCGAGCGCCCGCGAACGCGAGGAGCGGGCCATGGTTCTGTTGTCGACGCACGCGGTTCGCGCCCTGGACGGGCGACTGCTGGGCTTCATCCAGGGCGGCGTGCTGCTCAATCGCAACCTGCCGTTCATCGACCACATCAACGAGATCGTCTACCCGGCCGGCTCTCTGCCCTTCGGCAGCGAGGGCACGGCCACGCTCTTTCTCGACGACGTGCGCATCAGCACCAACGTCAGGCTCTTCGGTGCGGAGGGGGGAAGCCGGGCCATCGGCACGCGCGTGTCGCAGACCGTGCGCGACACGGTCCTCGGTCGCGGACAGACCTGGCTCGACCGCGCTTTCGTGGTCAACGACTGGTATGTCAGCGGCTACCAGCCGCTCACCGACGGGGCGGGCCGCCGCGTCGGCATGCTCTACGTGGGCTTCCTCGAGCAGCCCTTCACGCTGATGAAGTACGCGGCGGTGGCTGGCATCGGCGCGATCTTCCTGGTGGTGATGATCGGCGCGGCGATCGTCTCGCTGCGCTGGGCCGGCTCGATCTTCCGGCCCCTGGAGCAGATGGAGCGCACGATGCAGAGGGTCCAGCACGGCGATCTGCGTGCCCGCGTGGGCGCCGTGCCGCGAGGCGACGAGATCGGCCGGCTGGCCGGGCACCTGGACCGGCTGCTCGATGCGATCGACGAGAACACCCGGGCGCTGCAGCGCCTGAACGCGGACCTGGACGCGAAGGTCACCGAACGCACCCGCGAACTCGCCGCTGCGCAGGCGCAGCTCGTGCGCAGCGAGAAGCTTGCCACCGTGGGTCAGCTCACCGCCAGCATCGCTCACGAAGTGAACAACCCGATCGCCGTGATCCAGGGCAACCTCGATCTGGTGCGCGGCCTGATCGGCCCGGAGGCGGCGGCCAAGGTGCGCGGAGAACTGCGCCTCATGGACGAGCAGATCGAGCGCATGCGGCTGATCGTCACCCAGCTCCTCCAGTTCGCGCGGCCGGGCGAGTACGCCGGCTATGTCGAGAACGTGGCGCCGGCGCGCGTCATCGACGAATGCCTGGTGCTGGTCGGCCATCTCCTGAGTCGAACGCGCATCGAGGTGGAACGCCGGATCGAGGGCATGCGCACGGCGAGCATCAACCGCCAGGAGCTCCAGCAGGTGCTGGTGAACCTGATGGTCAATGCCATCCACGCCATGCCCGGCGGCGGCACGCTCACGCTGCGCACCCTGGACTGGGAGGACGATGGCGTGGCGATTCGAGTGGAGGACACCGGGCCCGGCCTGTCGCCCGACGTGCTGGCAGAACTGTTCCGGCCTTTCGTCACCCGCAAGAAGGACGGGACGGGGCTCGGTCTGTGGATCAGTCGGGGCATTGTCGAGCGCTACGGCGGTGACATCGTGGCGCACGCCCGCGAGGATGGCGCTGACGGCGCGGTATTCAGCATCCGGCTGAAGTGCGAGAGCAGGTGAGCCGGGGGAACGTGGGGATCACCCGCTTCGGTGCGTGGCGCCGGCGCCGCGCGCCCTGGCCTTCGGGGCAGGGTTTGCTCGCTGTTCGCTCCGGAAATGGGTGACATGGGCCACAATGAGCGAAAGCTTTCTTAACGCATGTATCGGGACGTGAAACAGGGTGGGGTGTCGTGCGCGGGCAGTGCGTCTCAGGCGCAGCGCGAGCCTTCCTGGGTTGCAAGAAAAATTCTCGTTTGGGGTCGTGAACGGGTGACGGCAGAGGACCATCAGCACGGGGTGAGCGCCTCCCAAGGGGCAGGCGGGCTGCCTGCTGCTGCGGCGGCGCCGACCCAGTCCGATCCCGCCATCCGGCGCGAACTCGTCAAGCTGTCGATGCGCACCGCGCCGCGCAGCGTGCCGATGCAGCTTGCCGCCGTCATCTACCTCGTGTATCTCGGGTTGGACGCCGATCGCGTGGCATCGGCCTGGGCCACCGGCGCGCTCGGGGTGGCCGTCGCGGTGTGGCGCGTGATGATCGCCGCCATGCTCGGTGACATCGAGCGCGCGTCCGACGAGCAGATCCGCCGCGTGCAGGCGCACCTCGAAGGCAACGCCGCCCTGGCCGGTCTGATGTGGGTGGTCGGCACCTTCGGCATCTATCCCTTCCTGCGTGAAGGCCCTGCCATTGCCTACATCACGATGGCCTGCGGTTCGGTGGCGATTGCCGCGTTCTTCATGTCCCTCGTGGGCAGGTCGTACCCGCTGCTGGTGATTCCCCAGCTCGGTGCCGTGATCCTCGCCAGTCTGATCTACCGGCCGTTCGACTCCGTGCCGCTGGCCGTGCTGATCCTGATCTTCGGCGTCACGATGTTCGTCGCCACGCGTGAATTCCGCGGCACGGCCATGCGTGCGATCCAGCACAGCCTGGAGACGGATCTGGCCAACGCGTCGTTGCGCAAGGCCAAGGAGGCCGCCGAAGCGGCCAACCTGGCCAAGTCGCAGTTCCTCGCCACGATGAGCCATGAGATCCGTACCCCCATGAACGGTGTGCTCGGGGCGCTGGAACTCTTGCGCCGCTCGCCGCTGGACCCGGAGCAGCGCAAGCTGGCCAAGACGGCCGCGTCGTCGGGCGAGTCGCTCATGGCCATCCTCAACGACGTGCTGGACCACTCCAAGATCGAGGCCGGCAAGCTGAGCCTGAACCGTGCGCCGGTCTCACTGCACCAGCTCGCCGCGTCGGTGGCGGCGCTGTTTCGGGCCAACGCGGAGAGCAAGGGGCTGGAACTCCTGCTCGAGCTCGACGACGACGTGGTCGATCGCGTGCTGGCCGATTCCCAGCGCCTCAAGCAAGTGCTGTTGAATCTGGTGGGCAATGCGATCAAGTTCACCGAGCGCGGAACGGTCATCCTGCGCTTGAGCGGAGTCGATTCGGTGGCCGGACGCCCGGGCGTGCGCTTCGAGGTGATCGACTCGGGCATGGGCATCGCCCCCGACGCGCTCGGCCAGCTCTTCCAGCCGTTCCACCAGATCGACGGCAACCGCAACCGCCGTCGCGGCGGGACCGGCCTGGGGCTCGCGATCAGTCAGCGCATCGTGGAGGCGATGGGCAGCACGATCGAAGTCGACAGCCACCTGGAACGAGGTTCGTGCTTCCAGTTCGTCGTGTTCCTCGAGCCCGATCTCAACCCGCCTGCCTCCACCATCAACGATTCGGCCTTCGGCGGCCTCGGCGGCGAGCTGCGCACCAACGGACCGGTTCTGGTGGTGGAAGACAACTCGGTGAATCGCCTGATTGCCACCCAGATGCTCAAGTCGCTCGGTGTGAGCGCGCTCGAAGCCGAGCATGGGCAAGATGCCCTGGAGGTCCTGGACCGCCACGACGTGGATCTGATCCTGATGGATTGCCAGATGCCGGTGATGGACGGATTCACCGCGGCACAGATCATTCGCGCCCGGGAGCGGCAGCTCGGCCTGCCGCGCACCCCCATCATCGCCGTGACGGCCAACGCCTTCGACGAGGACATCGTTCAGGTCAAGGCCGCCGGCATGGATGCACACCTTGCAAAGCCTTTCACGCGGATGCAATTGCAGGAGGTGCTTTCCGCCTGGCTTTGATCGATCCTGCCGTACCGGCCGCTCGCGCGGCCGAGTTGATTAGAAAGAACCGGGGCCACAGATCCCCATGTCGTTGGAGTAAAGCTGCATGACTGCTTTTTTTTCCGACCTCGTCTTGCGTACGGACGAGGCCCGGCGCGCGCTCGAGACCCATCCCGTGGTGCTCGACGCGGTCGCCAATGGACTTTCCCTGGAGCGATACCGGCGCTTCCTGCTGGAGCTCTACCAGGTCGTCTGGCACTTCAACCCGGTGTGCGCTGCCGGCGCCAGCCGCATGCCCGACAGCCATCGCCAGATCCGCTACCACCTGTACGAGCACATGGTGGAGGAGAAGGGCCATGAAGAATGGGTGCTCAATGACCTGGCAGCCATCGGCGTGACGCCCGAGACCACACGCGATCACGAGCCCTGGGAGGTGACGCTCGCACTGACCGGGTACAACTACTGGGCAGCCGATCGCCGCCATCCCTGCTCGGTGCTGGGCATGCTGTACGCACTCGAGGTCATCGCCTCGGTGTACGGCGGCCCGTTCGCGACGGCCATCAAGGAATCGCTGCTCCTCGAAGGCGAGCGGGGCGTCTCGTTCATCAACTCGCATGCCACGATGGATGCGCAGCACATGGCCGAATTGCGCGTGGTGCTCAACACGATCCACGACGCGCCTGCGCAGGAGGCCATCGTCGAGTCCACGCGGGTGAACTTCCACCATTTCACGCGCATCGTGGAAGCGATATGAAGCACGAATCGCAGGGCGCCGGCCTGCCCGCCATCCTCGCACGGCCGTACAAGTATCTTCGCCTCGAGTGGAGTTCGGACCTTGCGATGCTGCGCGTTCGCACCTGCGTGACGCCCATCCAGTGCTACAGCCTGGCGGGCATTTCCGAGATGCAGCGCGTGCTCGACGACATCTCGGCCAATCCGGGCCTGGTGCGCCACCTCGTGGTGTCTTCCGACGTGACCGGGGTGTTCAACTTCGGCGGCGATCTGGCGCTGTTCGTGCTCCTCGTTCGCGCACAGGACATCGACTCGCTGATGCTCTATGGCCGGCGCTGCATCGACATGGTCTGGTGGCTCGAGAATGCCGCGCAGCGGGGCGTGCACACAACCGTGCTCGTGCAGGGCGACACCCTCGGCGGCGGGCTGGAATCGGTGTTGCCGTTCCACCGGGTGATCTTCGAGCGCAGTGCACAGGCGGGTTTTCCCGAGGTCCTGTTCAACCTCTTTCCCGGCATGGGCGCGTGGAATTTCACGATCCGCAAGGCAGGATTCGCAGTGGCCAACGAGATGGTGCTGTCGGGCCGTCTCTACACCGCCGACCAGCTGTTCCGGCGGGGCCTGGTGGATCTCGTGGTGGAAGACGGTGAGGGTGAACTCGCCATCGATACCGTCGTACGCCATGTCGACCCGCGACTTCGCGGCACGCTCGCTGCATTGCAGGCGCAGCGCTTCGCGGCGCCGATTCCGTACGAATCACTGCTGGCGATCGTCGAGCAGTGGGCCCATGCGGCGCTCGGGTTGACCACTCGCGATCTTCGGCTGATGGAGCGCCTGGCCCGCGCCCAGGTGCGCAAGGTCGGCGGCGGCCACGAGGGCGCCGTGGAGGAGATCCGCCGCATCGAGCTCGACACCGCCTGGGGCGAAGAGCGCAGCGGGCAGTCGGTGTGGGACGAGGGCCCCACCGGCATCACGGCCTGGACCGAGCTGAACTGAGCGGCCGAGAGTCGATCCGGTGAGCGGCGAGAGGCCGGCATGGGCCGATCGCCGCAAACCGATTCGCCAAGCCCTTGCCAGCATTCGGAAATCGATGTGCGGATGGCGCGGCATGCTTGGGGCGGGCGTTCGGGCGTGTCGTTCGCGGTCCTTGCATCTGCTGCGTGCGGCTGGTCGGCGCGACGGCATTTTTTGCCGTTCGTTCGTTGCCCTGTCCACCGCGGTCGCCTTGCGGGTGAGTGGGTTACGCTGTCTGATTCCGCCATGAACAGGAGGCCGCCATGAAGGATATGCCCGCCCGCGAAAAGCTCGACCTGGCCGAGAAGGTGGCTCAGTACCTCGTGCTGGCCGCTTCGCTGGACAAGACTTCTCCGCTCGAGGACTACGACGCCGCGAACGAACTCAGCCTGCAGCTCGCCATGCTTTTGCCGGTGCCCATCTATCGCGCGATGAACGACGCCATCGCGCATCCCGACGGCCGTGCGAACCCCGCCACGGTGGCGATCATGATGCGCAAGGAACTCCTCGCGCCGCTCGAAGGAGACCTTCAACCCGCGCAGGTCGCCTTCCATGCACCCGATGCCGGCGAGAAGCCCAAGGGCAAGACGCACTGAAACCGGGCCTGCATCCCTCAGTGGCAGGCGTCGCATGGGTGCCCCGCGTCCTGCTCTCGGTGTCGATCAGTTCCGCTTCTCGTAGGTGCCCATCAACTCGGCCTGCGCCAGCACATGCTGGTGCATGGCCTGCAGCAATTCCGACTTCGTTGGAGCGGACAGGTCCGGAAGTGTCCGGTCCAGCGCATACAGCCTGAAGAAGTAACGGTGCTTGCCGATCGGAGGGCAAGGTCCGCCATAGGATTCGCGGTGCCAGTCGTTCATTCCCGAGCGAGCTGGCCGGGGCAACGGGTCCGCGCCTTCGGGGAGGCCGCCGGAACTCGGCGGCAGGTCCACCAGGACCCAATGCACCCAGATTCGCTGCGGCTTGGCAGGATCGGGCGCATCGGGATCCTCGACGATCAGCGCCAGGCTTTCGGCCGCGTCGGGCACGTCGCTCCAGTTCAGCGCAGGAGAAACGTCGTCTCCCTGGCATGTGTACTTGCGAGGGATGTCGCCGCCATGGGTGAATGCGGTGGAGTTCAGTTGCATGAAAAGGCCTCCTGCAGCAGCGAGCGATCGGTCGATGCGGTGGGCCGTGACCGGCAACGCGCGTGCCGCCGCAAGTCGTCCGTCGGCCGATCGTGACTTCTCGTGAGGAGCGCGACGCTTTCAGCGCATGGCCGGGCGGCCGGACAGCCCGCGAATCACGCCAGTGGCGAGCCCGGTTCCTGCCAGTATGACCGCACAGCCTGCAACCATGCGCGCCGTGATGTGTTCGTCGAGGACCAGCCAGCCCCAAAGCACCGCGAACATCGGGATCAGGAAGGTCACCGCGATCGCGTTGGCCGGCCCGACATGGGCGATGAGGCGGAAATACAGCACGTACGCGACGCCCGTGCACGCCACCGCAAGCAGCCCGGCGGCAGTCCAGGCCGTCGCTGACGGCGTCGTCCCTGGCCAGGAGAGGGCAGCCCATGGAAGCAGCACCAGGGCCGCGGCGGCCTGGCTGCCGGCGGCCACGGCCAGCGGCGGCACGCCGCCCAGGTGGCGCTTGGCGAAGTTCGCCGAAAACCCGTAGCAGATCGTGGCAGCGACGCAGGCGAGCACGCCCAGACCGGAACCGTCGGAATGCAGGCTCGCCTTGTCCCAAACCAGCCACAGCACGCCGGCGAAGCCGGTCGCGAGTCCGACCATGCGTGCCGGCGTGAGCTTGTCCTTCAGCCAGACCCAGGCGATCAGGGCGCCCCACAAGGGAGATGCCGAATTGAAGATCGAGGACAGTCCGGCCGAGATCGACAGCGCAGCGTAGCTGAAGCACAGGAAGGGCAGCGCCGAGTTCGTGACGCCGACGATGAAGATCGGCTTCCAGTGAGTTCGGATCGCGCCGCCCTGTCCGCGCCAGAGCAGCATGGGCAGAAGAAACAGCGCGGCGCCGCCGACCCGAACCGTCGACAGCGCAACCGGTCCGAATTCGCCCGCGCCCATGCGCATGAAAAGGAACGACGCGCCCCACAAGGCGGCCAGCAGCATCAATTCGCCGAGGTCGGAAGATTTCAAGGCGTCATTCCTTCATGGGCCGCGGCGTGAGCGGTCCGATCGGCATGCGCTGCCGAAGCGTCGTACGCGAAGTCGCGACCGGCAGTCAGCGGGGCATGGATGGGCAGTGCAGCTTCGAGCGTCAGGAGTGCACGCTTGCGATGCAGGCCGCCGGCATATCCGGTGAGGGTGCCGTCGGCGGCGATGGCGCGATGGCATGGCACGATCACCGACACGGGATTCCTGCCCACGGCCGCACCGACGGCGCGAACCGCCCGCGGTGCGCCGAGGTCGCGGGCGAGGTCGCCGTAGCTTCGGGTGAGGCCCGTGCCGATCGAGAGAAGTGCTGTCCACACGCTGCGCTGGAACGGCGTGCCGATCAGGTCCAGGGGCAGGGCGAATCGTTGCCTGCGCCCGTCGAAGTACTCGTCAAGCTTCAGGGCGGCTTCGCGCAGCAGGGCATCTTGCGGCGCATCCGGCGCGTCGATCGGGCCTGGGTGATGCGCCTGGCCGTCGAACCATGCACCGCACAGACCGTGCTGGCTGCGCGCCAGCAGCATCGGTCCGAGCGCCGATTCATGCATGCACTTGGCCGTGCAGGCGGCGCGGATGGCGCCGAGGGTGTCGCTCATCGAGAAATCTCCAGACTGTTCCAAAGGCGCAGCACGGCGTAGGCACGCCATGGCTGCCATTGAGCCGCGTGCGCAAGCGCGGCGCGCGGCGAGGCCGTGCCGAAGAGCTGCCGCATCGCCTTGAGCACGGCCACGTCCTGCGGCGGAAAGGCGTCGGGCCAACTCATCGCGCGCATGGTGATGTAGTGCGCTGTCCACGGCCCGATGCCGGGCAGTTCGCACAGCGCTTCGACCAGCGGCTCCGGTGCACGGCGGGCGCGCAGCAGCGGAGCCAGGGCAGGCCACGCGCGAGCAAGCTCGACGATGGCCTGGGCCCGCGTGCGGATGATTCCCAGCTCGCCCAGCCGGGCGGGATCGATGGCGGCAAGCGCTTCGGGCTGCGGAAAGGCGCGATCGATGTCGGGCCAGGGCGTGGGCAGCGGAGCGCCGAAGCGTTCGACCACGCGGTGCGCCAACGTGCGCGCCGCCGCCACCGTCACCTGCTGTCCGAGCACGGCGCGCACCACGAGTTCGAACGCGTCGAGACTGCCCGGAAGCCGCAACCCTTCTTCGCCGGGCAGCCCTGCAAGCGACTGCGCGATCACTGCGGGCGAGGCATCGAGGTCGAGCCATCGTCTTGCAGCGGCCACAGCAGCGGCACTCGCCGCGGCCCACTGCGGCGCGAAACGCAGACGCACGCGGGATGCATCGGGCAGGAACTGCGCTTCGATCCAGCCGGCCTGCGCCGCCAGCACGCCCGCGCGCACGCTGCGCCGCACGCACAGACCCTCGACCTGCTCGATGCCCGGAATCGCCCGCTGCGTGAAGAAGCGCAGCAGCCGCTGCACTTCATAGGGGGCGCGGTAGCCGAGCATGACCTCGACCGCGTCGGAGTGGCAAGCCGTGCCGTCTGCCGCGTCGCCGCGCAGGCGCGTGGGGCTCATGCGGTAGCTGTCTGCAAAGGCGGCGTTGAATCGGCGCAGGCTGCCGAATCCCGCAGCCAATGCGACTTGCGAGACCGGAATGCGGGTATCGGTGAGCAACTGCTTGGCCAGCAGCAGGCGGCGCGTCTGCAGGTATTGCACCGGCGTGACGCCGTGCTCGGCCTGGAAGATGCGGCGCAGGTGCCGGTCGCTCACACCCAGTCGTGCCGCGATGCCAGACAGGCGGTCGCTGGTGCCGTCGGCGGTCTGGGCATCCAGCGCCTCGGCCGCCTGATGGGCGAGTGTGCGCGACGCATCCATCACGCTCCACGACAGACCGGGCCCGGGCGCGATCTCGGGCCGGCACTTCAGGCAGGGTCGGAAAGCTTCGGCTTCGGCCTGCGCGGGCGTGTCGAAGAAACGGCAGTTCTCGCGCCGAGGTGTTCGCACGCGGCAGATCGGCCGGCAATAGATGCCGGTGGACGTCACGCCGACGAACAGCCGGCCGTCGAACCGGGCATCACGCGCGCAAATGGCGAGGTAGGCGGCGTCGGCATCGAGGGGCATGCGGCGATTATGGGCGGCAGCCACGTCCGCACTCGCCGTTTTCGGACATGTGGGCCGATCGTGGCGAATTCACTTGCCGGCTCCGCGGCCACGGACCGCAATCCTCGGCCCATGGGCATCGTCGTCCACACGGTCAGTCTGCAGTCGAGCGTGCGAGGACGAAGCGGTCGTTCAGGCGTGCCCGCCCGAGCGCAACCTTGCGCATCCCTACAATCGCTCGGTTCCAGGTCGCAGCGACCCCACAACGCCCCTCGCATCGCCCAAAGGCAGACTCATGCAAGTCGAACCCAGCACCTTCAAGGCCTATGACATCCGCGGCATCGTCGACGTGACCATCGACGAAGCTTTCGCCGAGCACCTTGGGCGCGCCTTCGGCAGCGAGGCCGTCGCGGCCGGCGAGAAGGCGGTGGCGGTCGGACGCGATGGTCGGCTGTCGGGCCCCGGACTGGCCGCCGCGCTGGTGCGTGGCCTGGCCTCCACGGGGCTGGACGTCGTCGACATCGGCGCCGTGACCACGCCGATGCTGTACTACGTGGCCGCCACGCGCGGTGACCACGGTTGTCACAGCGGCATCCAGGTGACGGGAAGCCACAACCCGAAGAACTACAACGGCTTCAAGATGGTGCTGGCCGGACGGGCGATCTACGGCGAGGAGATCCAGGGTCTTCGCCGGCGCATGGAAGCCGAGGACTATGTGCAAGGCAAGGGCCGCGCGGGCCGCATGGACATCTTCGAGGAATACAAGCACCGGATCATCGGCGATTGCCGCCTCGCGCGACCGATGCGCATCGTCGTCGACTCCGGCAACGGCATTCCCGGCGCGTCGGCGCCCGCGATCCTGCGTGCCCTGGGCTGCGAGGTCACGGAGCTGTATTCCGAAGTCGACGGCGACTTCCCCAACCATCACCCCGATCCGAGCAAGCCCGAAAACCTGGCCGACCTCGTGCGCGCGGTGCAGACGAGCGACGCGGAGATCGGCCTCGCGTTCGACGGCGACGGCGATCGCCTGGGTGTCGTGACCAAGGAAGGCAACATCATCTATCCCGACCGCCAACTGATGCTGTTCGCGCAGGACGTGCTGCAGCGCGTGCCGGGCGGCACGATCATCTACGACGTGAAGTGCACCCAGCGCCTGGCGCCGCTGGTGCGGGCGGCAGGCGGCGTGCCGCTGATGTGGAAGACCGGCCATTCGCTGGTCAAGGCCAAGCTCAAGGAGACCGGCGCGCCGCTGGCAGGCGAAATGAGCGGGCATATCTTCTTTGCCGAGCGCTGGTACGGTTTCGACGACGCCACTTACACTGCCGCGAGGCTGCTCGAGATCCTGTCTCGCAGCAAGGACCCCAGCAGCGTGCTGAATGGGCTTCCGACGAGCTACAGCACGCCGGAACTGAACGTGCCGTGCGCCGAAGGCGAACCCAGGCGCGTGGTGGAGAGGCTCCTGGAGACGGCCGAGTTCCCCGGCGCCAAGGAGATCATCACGATCGACGGCCTGCGAGCGGAATTCGACGACGGCTTCGGACTGATCCGCTCGTCGAACACCACGCCTGTCCTGGTCTTGCGCTTCGAGGGCCACACGCCCGAGGCCATGCACCGCATCGAAACCGAATTCATGACTGCACTGCGCTCGATCAAGCCGGACGCGCAGGTGGCATTGGCCGCGCACTGACCGCCTCTGCCTCTTGCGTGTCCTGATCGTCAAGTTGTCGTCGCTGGGCGATGTGGTGCACACGATGCCCGTCGTGCACGACATTCTCGGCGCCTTCCCCGAGACCATGATCGACTGGGTCGTGGAGCCGGGTTTCGCGCCGCTCGTGCGTCGGGTTCGCGGCATTCACAGCTGCATCGAATGCGCGCTTCGCCGATGGCGCCGACACTGGTGGACGGCACAGGTGCGCCACGAGTGGAAGTTGTTCCGCTATGCGATCCGCAGCGAGCCCTACGACGCCGTGATCGACTTCCAGGGCCTGACCAAGTCGGCGCTGATCTCCCGGATGGCGCGTGGTCCGAGCTACGGGCTGCGCAATCGCACCGACGGCGCAAGCCACGAATGGCCGGCGCGCTGGCTCGTCGACCACCCGATCCACGTCGAGCCGCATGTCCACGCGCTGGATCGCGCGCGTGTGCTGGCCGCTGCGGTGCTGGGCTACAGCGTGCAGGGCGCTCCGGTGTTCGGCTTGCGCGCGCATGCGCCCGAGCCCACCGAACGTACGCTCGTGTTCGTGCACGGGACGTCCCGCGACGACAAGCTGTGGCCCGAGGAGAACTGGATCGAGATCGGGCGGCGCGCGCTGGGTCTGGGCTGGCAGGTCGCGCTGCCGCACGCCGGAGCCGTCGAGCTCGAGCGTGCCAGGCGCATCGCGCAGGGCATCGGACCGAACTGCGACGTGTGGCCTGCGATGGACCTGGACACGCTCACCGACAGGATGAGCGCATCCCATGGCGTGATCGGTGTCGACAGCGGCCTCAGCCACATCGCCGTCGCGCTCGACCTTCCACATGTCCAGATCTACAACCACCCCACGGCATGGCGCACGGGGCCTCGCCCCGAGCATGGGCATGCGTACCAGTGCTGCGTGGAGGCGCGGCCGACACCCGATGTAGAGGCCGTCTGGAGCGCCTGGCAGCAGGTCTGGGAACGCTTCCGCGAGGCGCGACGCTGATGGCCGCGCCCTGGCAGGCGAGGCTGGCCCGCGGCGGCTATTCCGCACTGCTGGGCGCACTCAAGCCGTTCTACCTGATGCGCCTGTGGTGGCGAGGGCGCGCCGAGCCGCTGTACCGGCATGCCTTGGCCGAACGCCTGGGAAGCTATCGCGAAGCGCCGTCCGCGGGCTGGGTGTGGGTGCATGCCGTGTCGCTCGGCGAGACGCGTGCGGCAGGCGCCCTGGTGGAGGCGCTGCGAGCACGCTGGCCCGGCATGCGGCTGCTCCTGACCCACAGCACGGCCACCGGCCGCGAGGCGGGCAGGGCGCTGCTGCGCGAAGGTGACCAGCAGGCCTGGCTGCCCTACGACACGCCCGGCGTCGTGGCGCGCTTCTATCGCCAGTTCCGGCCCAGGGTGGGTGTTCTGATGGAGACCGAGGTGTGGCCGAATCTGCTGCATGCCGCGGCGCGCCATGGGGTTCCGATGGTGCTGGCCAATGCCAGGCTGAGCGAAAAGAGCCAGCGCCAGGGACAGCGCCTTGACGCCGTGCTTCGTCCGGCCGTGCGGCAACTTGCGCTCGTGCTCGCACAGACCCAGTCGGATGCGCTTCGCCTGCGCGAAGCCGGCGCGCCGCAGGTGCTCGTGAGCGGCAACCTGAAGTTCGACATGTCGCCCGATCCGATGCTGCTCGCGCGCGGCCGCGAGTGGCGCGTGGCGCTCGATCGGCCGGTGTTGCTTGCCGCGGTCACGCGCGAAGGCGAGGAGGCGATGCTGCTTCAGGCGTGGCAGCGCGCCCGTGCCGGCGAGCGCAGGCTGCCGCTGCTCGTGATCGTGCCTCGCCATCCGCAGCGTTTCGACGAAGTCGCAGCGCTGGCAACGGGCGCGGGGTTGCGCATCGAGCGGCGCAGCAGCTGGGGCGATTCGATGCCCGACCAGGCCCGTGCCGCCGATGCGTGGCTGGGCGATTCGATGGGCGAAATGCCGCTGTACTACGCCCTGTCGCAGGTCGCGCTTCTGGGTGGAAGTTTCGCGCCCCTTGGCGGACAGAACCTCATCGAGGCAGCCGCCTGCGGCTGCCCTGTGGTGATGGGTCCGCATACCTTCAATTTCGCGGAGGCGGCGGAATTGTCGGAAGCGGCCGGCGCGGCGCGGCGCGTGGCGGACATCGATGAAGGGCTGCGTGTGGCCCTGGCCCTGATGGCCGAGCCGCGCGATGCGGCACAGGCTTCCGAGCGCGCGCTCGCCTTTGCGGCGCAGCATCGCGGCGCGGCCACTCGGATGGCCTCGGCCATCGCCGCCGCCGTGCCCGGCGAGCACGACCTGCCGGAGCGCCTCGGGGCACCCATCGTCTGAGCGCCGCCGCGGTCGAGACTGCCGGTGGCCGTCGAGACAGGCGGTCCGTGGGCGGCGGATGTGCCGATGCCCTTCGGCGTCGCGTCAGGCGAGCACTCTGAGTTCGCGAACAGCCGAACTCTGCGGAAACACCTCCTCATCGAGTGCGCGCCGCGTCAGCTGCAGGTGATCGGCCAGTAGGCCCTTGAACAGTGCGCGCATGTCGGTGGTGGCACGCAGGTCGCGCCCCTCGAAGCGGTCCTTCGCGCCAAGACCCGGCCAGTCGGCCACGACGCGCCCGCCGCGCACCGCGCCGCCGAGCACGAAGGCCGCTCCGCCGCTGCCATGGTCCGTGCCTTGCGTGCCGTTGATCGCGACGGTCCGGCCGAATTCGGTCACGACCGCGATCGCGCAACGCGACCACGCGCCGCCCGCGACGAGGCCTTCGCGCAACGACGCCATGCCGCCATCGAGGCTGCGCAGGCTCGCTGCCAGCGGGCCTCGGGCGAGGGTCTGGTTTGCATGGCTGTCCCAGCCGCCCAGTTCGAGTACGGCGACCTTCGGGCCGCCGGGTTTGGACAGGAACTCCGCCGCGCGCGCCGCGAGCAGCGCGAAACCGCGCGCGTCGCCGCCCACCGGATCGTCCATGGCCTCGCGCATGGCGGGGTCGATGTGAAGGGCTCTCGCGCGGGCGAGCGCCGTCGCCAGCGCGGCATCGCGCCCGTACATGCGCTCGATGCGGTCCACCAGGTCCGAGGACGGATCCGGCAGCCGCGACGGTGCCCAGGTGTCGACGTCGCGAGCGCCGCGCAGCACCAGCGGCACCGCAGTCTCCAGTGCAATGCCTTTGTTCGCTCCGGCTGCCAGTGCACGGCCGAGCCAGCCGGTGGAGATCGCATAGGGTTGCGCGGCGCCGCTTTCCAGCACTTGCTGCGCATCGAAGTGAGAGCGCTGCCGATAGGGCAGCCCGATCGCGTGGATGACGCTCATTTCGCCACGCCCATACATGGCATGCATCTGGGCAAGATGAGGATGGAGCGCGAATCGTCCGTCGAGCATGAGCGGCGGCGTGTCGAATCGTGCGAGTGCGCCGCGAGCGGCGGCGAAATCGGGATCGCCCACGGCAGGCACCGCCCACAGCCCGTCCATGCCTCCGCGCAGAATGACCACCACCAATCGAGCGTCGTCTTGCGCGGCCTGTCCGCCCAGGACCAGGGAGGACCAAGGGCCGGCAAAACCGGCGCACAGCGCGCCTGCCATCCAGCGGCGGCGCGAGCGGTCGTACAGGCCGATGTCCGGAAAGCCAACGAGTCTGTGCAGATGACTCATGGCGCTATCTCCGCTGGAAGTCGGGTGACATGAGCAGCAGAGCCAGAGCCTGCGGCCCGTCGGCGGCGCGGTCGATCTGCTCGCGCGACGCGTCCGTCAGTGCCGGCCCGAGGCTGGACGCGGCAATGGCTCGCGCGTCGAGGCGGCGACCCGCGGCATTGCCCAGCCGCCATGACCACTCCACGCGCTTCCACACCGCATCCGGCCCCAGCCAGTCGTCGGCACGATCGGACCATCCTGCCGGCGACGGCGCCATGTGCGGACGCTGGCCGATCTCGAACAGTCCGGCGGCGTTCTTGCGCTCGAACATGCGTTCGGCCAGGCCCAACATGCGCGCGGTGCTTACCACGAATTCCTCGGGCGTCTTCAACTTGGACCGGGGCGCCTGCCACGCTTCAGGGGCCTCGACCAGGGCGCGGTAAACCGGCGCGAGTTCGCCCTCGGCGTCCAGGTAGGTCGCCGCGAGCCGGTCGACCAACGCGGGCGGCGGATCGTCGGCCACGATGTGGCGCACGAGCTTGCTCGCAAGAAAGCGAGCGGTGGCGGGCTGTCGTGCCAGATCGTGCAGCACCATGCGAAGCGCATCCGGCCCCTCCGGATAGCGTCGTCCCCGCACCGTCTTGGGTCCGGGCTCGTGCCATGCCGGATCGAAGGGCGCGCCGCCGTCGAAGCGCGGTCCCACGCGCCAGCCTGTGAGCACCGCGGCGAAGGCAGTCACATCCGACTGCGTGTACCCGCTGCGCGCGCCGAGTGTATGGAGCTCGAGCACCTCGCGGGCAAGGTTTTCGTTCAAGCCGGTGAGCCGGGGTTCTTCGCCGCGCCGCTCGGCACGACGCGATGCGACGCGAACGGCGCGCGAGTGCGGTCCGGCCGATTGAACGTTGTCGAGGTAGCGCAGCATCGCCGGGTGGGTGGTCGACGCAAACAGCAGATCCTCGAAACGACCGGCGATGTGCGGGCGGATCGCGTCGCGCTCGAACGCGCCGGCCAGTCCGCGCACGGCTCCCTTGGTGAGCGACACGGTGAAGTGGTTGGTCCAGAAGAGGTGCAGGCGTTCTGCGAAAGGTCGCGTCGCGCTTGCGGCGCTGAGCAGCCGCGACTGGATGTCTGCCGCGATGGCGGCGCGGTAATGGCCCCCGAGAATGTCCTGTGCGGTCATGCCCGCTGGCGGGTTCTTCGCGAGCCGTCGCTTTACGACTTCGGCCTTGACGAGTTCCAGTGCTTGCATCGTATCGAGCAGGCCCTCGCCGCGGGCCGGCTCGGCCGGGCCGATCTGCGTGAGGAGCCATTGCCGTGGCTCGGCGTGCGTCACGTCCAGCGACGCGCCGCCCAGGCCGAAGCGATGAACCGCGATCGCATCCTGCAGTGTGGGGGCCCGTGCCATGCCGCTCTCCTGGTCTGGACGGCCAGCTTGGCCATGCAGCGTGACGCGCGCGTGTGGCTCGTGTCAAGAAACATTGCTGCCGACCGCGCAACGGATGCCACTGTCGCACAGTCTCGTGCGATATGCGGGGGCCGGTGATGCGCAGACGCGATGCCGGCAGGGACAGATGGCGGCTACTTCACGAACAGGCTGCTCATGTTCGCCAGGTCCTGCGGGTTCAACTGACCCGATGCCTGGCGCAGCTTGAGGCTGTTGAGCAGGTAGTCGTAGCGGGCCTTGGCAAGATCGCGTTCGGCGGTGAAGAGCTGGGTCTGGGCATTGAGCACGTCGAGGTTCACCCGAACGCCGACCTTGTAGCCCAGTTGAGTGGCTTCCAGGGCGAGCTGGCTCGACGATTCGGCGGCCTCCAGGGCCTTGACCTGGGCCTCGCCGGACTGCACGCCATAGAACGTCTGGCGGGTGGCCGTGGCCACGCTTCGCTGGGCGGCGTCGAGGTCGTCGTGGGCCTTTTCCTCGAGCACCAATGTTTCCTTGATGCGATTCTGGATCGCGAAGCCGCTGAACAGGGGCATGCTCAACTGCACGCCGACGGCCGCGCTGTTGGTCGTGCCCGCCAGCGTTGTCGTGGTGCCGGTCGGCGAATAGGTGCTGCTGAGCCCCGCGGTCAGGTCCACTGTGGGCAGGCGCTGCGCGCGGGCCTTGTCGGTCTCCAGCTTGGCCGTCTCGTAGCCGAGTTCCGCGCGCCGCACGGCCGGGTGCTGGGCCTGAGCGCGCTGCACCCATGCCTCGACCGAATCGGTAGGCAGATCGGGCAATTGCACGGGCTTGGCCAGAGGGTCGGGCTGGACATCGGTGCGGCCGACGAGCTGCTCGAGCACGATCCGCTTGTTGCGAAGATCGTTCTCGGCGACGAGCTCGGCGGCCCCTGCCAGGTCGTAGCGGGCCTGCGCTTCGCGCGTGTCGGTGATCGTGGCCGTGCCCACCTCGAAATTGCGCTTTGCCGACGCGAGCTGCTCGCTGATCGCCTTCTTGTTGGCGGTGGCCGTGGCGAGGGTGTCCTTGGCCGCGAGCACGTCGAAATAGGCCGTTGCCACTCGCACGATGAGATCCTGCTCGGCCGACTCGAGGTTGTAGCCCGCGATCTCGAGCGCCTTTTGCGCCTGCTCGATCGTCACTCGATTGCCGCGGTTGAAGAGCGGTTGCTTGCCCTGCACCGTGGCGCCGGTGCTGCCGGTGGTCCTGGACGGCACGGTCGACGGAAAGTCGGTGTATGCGCGACCGGTCGAGGCGGTGAGTCCGACCGAGGGCAGGGCGAGGGCGTCGGCCTGCGCCGCCGCATAGCGCTGCGAATCGGCCTGGGCCTTGGCGGAAAGGTAGGTCGCGTCGTACCCGCGTGCGGCCTGGTACAGCATCATCAGGCCGTCGGCGCGAGCCGGCATTGCCAATCCCCAGCCCAGGACGACACCCAGCGCGAGCGGCGTCCACCGCAGCGCGTGACGGGAGAAGGAAGGGCTCGTGCGGTGGGCGGACATGGGTGCTTGTTCCTTGTATGTGGGTCCGATGGGCCCGGTGGGCCCGGTGACGGATGGGCCCTAGTAACGCGGCACGCTCGGGTCGACCTCGATGGACCATGCGTCGATGCCGCCGGCGAGGTTATAGACGGAGTCGAAGCCCTGGCGCTCCAGGAATGCGACGACCTGCAGACTTCGGACCCCGTGATGACATATGCAGACGATGGACTGCGAGACATCGAGCTCGTCCAGGCGCTGAACGACCTCGCCGAGCGGAATGTGCTTCACCCCGACGCCTTGCAGGCGGATGGCGGCCGCGGCGATTTCCCAGTCCTCGCGCACGTCGAGAAGGACGGCCTTCGTGTCCGCACAATGCGCGGCCAGCTCCCGCACGGATACCTGGCGCAGCGCCATCGGTGCCGGCTCAGAAATGGAAGCGTGAGGGCTCTTCGAACCCGACCAGCCTCGGGGCGACCGTGTCGAAGAGCTCGACGCTGGAGAAGTCGTGGTCGCCGCTGCGCGTGAACAGCGTGGCGCGCATGATGGGCAGTTGCCCGACGATGGCGACGAGGCGCCCGCCCGGCTTGAGCTGGCCCAGCAGCGTGGGAGGTACCTCGGCCACCGACCCCGACAGGACGATGACGTCGAACGGACCCTCGTCGGGCAGGCCGCGCGCACCGTCGGTGTGCCGAACGGTGACATTGCCGGCGCCGTCGCGCTGCAGGTTCGCGCGCGCGAATTCGGCCAGTTCGGCCACGATCTCGAGCGTGATCACCTGCTGCGCCTTGTGACCCAGCAGTGCGGCCATGTAGCCCGAGCCGGCGCCGATTTCCAGCACTCGTTCGTGCTTGTGGACGTTCAGTTCCTGCAACAGCCGCGCCTCGACCCTCGGCGCGAGCATGCACTGGCCGTGCGGCAGCGGCACCTCCGTATCGACGAAGGCCATCGACCTGTACGCCACAGGCACGAAGTCCTCACGCTTGACGACTCCCAGCAGCGACAACACGCTCTGATCGAGCACGTCCCACGGGCGGATCTGTTGCTCGATCATGTTGAAGCGGGCTTGTTCGACGTTCATGGAAAATTCTCTCGGTCGTGGTGGAAGGTGCGACGGCGGGCATTCTAGGCGCGGGCCCGCTCGCCAGCGGGCTCGCAGGCTGCGATTCACGGACTGGCGCGGGTCCTGGTTTTTGCCTTGCTCGGTGCTGCGGGGGTGTCGCGTGCCAGCAGGCCGCACACGACGACATCGACATGCGTGGCAAGAAAGCTGCGCGGCTCCATCAGCTGCCCGCTCAAATGGCACGCACCCAGCGAATGCTTGTGCAGGCACAGCATCAGCATGGGAAAGATCAGGACGTGCACGGCTTCGAAGACGTTCACGGGGCGCAGCTCGCCGCTGTCGATGCCGCGCTGGAGCACACGCGTGAAAAGCTGCTGGCCCGGCTCGATCACCTCTTCCATGTAGAAGCGGGCGAAGTCCGGGAAGTTGCCCATTTCGGTCAGGATGATCTTGAAGATGCCCGATGCGGGCGTGTCGCCGATTCGCTCCCACCAGGTTTGGATCAGCAGCAGCAGGAGCTCGCGGGTGGATCCACGAAAGCCGCTGGCGATGGTGGCGCCTTCGGCGATCAGGCCGGCGAGGTTTTCGCGGACGACGGCCTTGAGCAGGTCTTCCTTGCTCGGAAAGTACAGATAGAGCGTGCCCTTGGCGACGCCTGCGCGCGCGGCGACTTCCTCGGAGCGGGTGGCCGCGAAGCCCTTCTCGATGAACAACTCGAGCGCGGCGTTCAGCAACTCCTGCGGGCGCGCCTCCTTGCGACGCTGCCGGGGCGGGGGCGCAGGCACGGTCTTGGTGGTCATGGGGTAAGGGGCGCCTTGATACTGACTGCTTGGTCAGTAATGTAGCGGCGGGCCCGAAAGGGGTCAAGCCGACGAAGCCGCAAGACTCGCAGGGGGTTGATCGAACGCAAGGGACAGGCAAGGCGATTGCCACGCAGATGGTCGTCTATCCTACTGACCGCCGCCTGTCGGACGCATCGACGGGCGCTCTGCGCACGCCATCCCGGCAGGCCGCTGCTGAACGTGTTGCCCGAACTCCGAGGGACCCATGAACAACAACCTTCGCCATCTTCGCCGTGCGCTGCTGTTCGCCACTGCACTCGTTCTCCTGAGCGCCTGCGCCTCTCTCGAAAGCGGGCGGACGATCACACTCAGCGACGCCGATCTGACCCGGCTGCTCGAGCAGCACGGTCCGTTCCAGCGCCGCCTCCTCGAAGTGCTCGATGTGCGAATCGACCATCCCACAGTCAAGCTCAAGCCTTTCAGCAACCGGCTGGTCAGCGATCTGAACCTGTCGACCACTGAACGCATGAGCGGCAAGACGTACCGCGGCCATCTCGTGGTCGAGTACGGCCTCCACTACGACGACACGCTCAAGGCGATCCGGATGAACGACGTCGATGTGTCCACCCTCGACATCGAAGGCCTGCCATCGCCGAAGCAGACTGGCCTGGACAGGCTCGGCGCGCTGATCGCCGAGCAGCTGCTCGACGGCGCGGTGGTGTATCGATTCAAGCCGTCGGACCTTCGCGACGCCAAGGGCCAGGGCCTGAAGCCCAGCGGCGTGGACGTGACCTCGCGCGGCGTGGAGATCCACCTTTCAACGCTGTCCGACTGACGGCGCGAGGCCGAGCGGGACGCAGCCGACCGCCAGGCCGGGCGCGGCGGAAAGCGCCGCTATCATCCCGCGTCCTTTCGAGATCAGGAGTCGGGCGTGGACATCGTGCTGCTGGGCAAGGCCGTCGTGATGGGCATCGTGGAGGGCCTGACGGAGTTTCTGCCGATCTCCTCCACAGGCCACCTGATTCTTGCGGGTTCGCTGCTCGGCTTCACCGATGAGACGGCCAAGGTATTCGACATCGCGATCCAGACCGGCGCGATCTTCGCGGTGATCCTCGTCTACTGGCAGCGCGTGCGCGAGACCGTGCTCGGCCTGGGCAGCGATCGCCGCGCGCAGCGCTTCGCGGGCCACGTGCTCGATAGGCTTCCTGCCCGCCGCCGTGCTCGGCGTGCTGTTCGGCAAGGCGATCAAGGCCCACCTGTTCACGCCGCAGGTGGTGGCCTCGACCTTCATCCTCGGCGCCTTCGTGATCCTCTGGGCCGAACGGCGCCCGCCGAGTGCGGTGCGCGTGCACACGGTCGACGACATGACGCCATGGACGCGCTCAAGGTCGGCCTGGTGCAGTGCCTTGCGCTGATCCCGGGCACCAGCCGCTCGGGCGCGACCATCATCGGCGGCATGCTGTTCGGCCTGAGCCGCAAGGCCGCGACCGACTTCAGTTTCTTCCTCGCGATTCCGACGCTGATCGGCGCCGGCGTCTACAGCCTCTACAAGGAGCGCGCGCTGCTGTCGGCCACCGACTGCCGCTGTTCGCCGTCGGCCTGGTGTTCTCGTTCCTCGGCGCTGGCTGTGCGTGCGCTGGCTGCTGCGCTACATCGTCCACGCACGACTTCGTGCCGTTCGCCTGGTACCGCATCGCCTTCGGCATGGTGGTGCTCGCGACATCGTAGAGCGGCGCCATCGTGTGGGCCGAGTGAGGAGAACCACCCCCGCAGCGCCTTCGGCGCTTCCCCTCAAGGGGGCGCCGCCAGCGGACCGGCCAAGCCGGATCCGCGGCGGCCGCTTGATGTGTCGGTTCATGCGTCGCGGGACGTGCGAAGCGCGATGAAGCACTGAGATGAACCTTGAGCGTTGCAACCACAACCCGTTCGGGCTGAGCCTGTCGAAGCCCGCTGCGGGCATCACGCGGTGGACCCTTCGACACGGGGCCTTCGACAAGCTCAGTCCCCTGCTCAGGGCGAACGGGTGTTTCATGCGTCGCGGGTGCCGCTCGGCGCCCTGGAGAACCGAGATCAATCGCGTCGGCGAAACAGCAGGTCCCACACGCCGTGGCCGAGCTTCAGGCCCCGGTTCTCGAACTTGGTCAGCGGGCGGTAGTCAGGGCGGGGCGCGAAGGCCTCGCAGGTGTTGACGCAGCGCGGGCTCGGCCGACAGGACCTCCAGCATCTGCTGGGCATAGGGCTGCCAGTCGGTCGCGCAATGCAGGTAGGCGCCGGGGGCAAGTCGCGAAGCGAGCAGCGCGACGAACGGCGGCTGGATCAGCCGGCGCTTGTGGTGGCGCTACTTGTGCCAAGGGTCGGGAAAGAACACGTGGACGCCGGCCAGCGATCCGGGCGGGATCATCTGCTGGAGCACCTCGACCGCGTCGTGCTGGACGATGCGCACGTTGTCGAGTCCCAATTCGCCGATCTGCCTGAGCAGCGCCCCGACGCCGGGCACGTGGACTTCGACGCCGATGAAGTCTGTGCCCGGGCATGCCTCGGGCGATCGCGGCCGTGGCGTCGCCCATGCCGAAGCCGATCTCCAGGACGACCGGGGCGCGACGGCCGAACGCCGCCTCGAAATCGAGCGTCGTCGGGGCAAAGGGCAGGATGAAGCGCGGGCCGAGTTCGGCAAGGGCACGCGATTGGCCGCTGCCCATGCGTCCGGCGCGCACGACGAAACTGCGGATGCCGCGGCGCTGCACGACGCCGTCGGAGTCGGGAGTGGAAGCCATGCGTCAATGGTAGGGCTCCTGCGGTGGTACTGCAGCCCGCGACACAATGCGTCCATGACCGAATCCGATGCCCGCCGCTTCCTGCTCGTGCGCGCCTTCGAGGAGCCGATGTCGCCGCCCTGGACCGAAGCGGATGCTGTCTGGGCCGGCGAGCAAGCGCGGCGCGATCTCGGCGACGGCGCGGAGGAAGAGCCGTTCCTCGCGTGCAGGGCCGCGCATGCCGTGCAGCGTCTGGCCGAACGGGCGACCGGCGTACGCCGTGCGCTCGATCTTGCAGGTGCACATGCGGTCCTCGCATCACTGGCGGTGGCCGTGGCACTCCTGGCCGGCCTCGCGGTCGATGCCGTGGGCGCCGGCGGGCGCATCAACATCCTGGCGCCGCATCTGCTCGCGCTGCTTGCCTGGAACCTGTTCGTGTTTGCCGTGCTCGTGGCGGCTGCGCTTCGCGGCCCCGGGCATGCACGTGAACCAGGGCCGTTGCGGCGGTCGCTGACATCATTGCTGCGCCGAACGTCCGGCTTCAGTTCGCGCGGGCACGGTCGCGTGTCGCCCGCACTGGCACGCTTTGCGGCGGCCTGGGCCGTCGCGAGCCGGCCCTTGCAGGGCGCGCGTGCCGCCGCGGTGCTTCATGCCGCTGCCGCGGCGTTCACGCTCGGCGCCTTGTCGTCGCTGTATGCGCGCGGCCTCACCTTCGAATACCGCGCGGGCTGGGCGAGCACCTTCCTCGATGCGGCGACGGTCGAACGCATCGTCTCGTGGGTGCTCGGGCCTGCGTCGGCCTTGACAGGCATTCCCTTGCCTGGCGTGGACGAGATCGCCGCCTTGCGCTGGCCAGGCGAAGGCGAGAACGCGGCGCGCTGGATCCACCTGTACGCCGTCACGCTGGGCATGGCGGTCATCGTGCCGCGGGTCGCGCTCGCATGGTGGGCCGCCCGGCGCGCACGGAGCCTGGCACGCGGCTTTCCCGTGGCGCTCAACGATGCCTACGCTCGCAACGTGCTGCGTGCGCGCACCGATGCGCCGATGACGGTCCAGGTGCTGCCCTACAGCTACGAGCCGCCAGTGCAGGCTCGTGCGGCGGTGCGTGAACCACTCGAGCGCGCGCTCGGACGGCCGGTGCAGGCAAGCCTTCTTCCGTGCGTGCCGATGGGCGGCGAGGATGATCTTGATGACGCCCCGCCGCACGAGGCAATGGATGACGGTGCGCTGGCGGTGCTTTTTTCGCTCACGGCCACGCCCGAGCGCGAGCAGCACGGTGTCTTCGTGCGTCGGCTTGCCCAACGCGCCGGGCATGACGACAGGTTCGTCGTGCTCGTGGACGAGTCCGGTTTTCGCGAGCGATTCGGCGATCCGGAGCGCCTTGCGCAGCGCCGGCAGGCCTGGCAGCGAATGTTGCGCGAGGAAGGGCGCGAGCCCGTGTTCGTCGATCTCGCAGTGCCGCCGCAATGACCCAGCCGCTCACGATCTCGCTCAGTCTTGTCTCGCACACGAACGCGGGCAAGACCACGCTGGCACGCACGCTGCTGGGCCGCGACATCGGCGAAGTGCGCGACGAGGCCCACGTCACGCTCGAATCCGAGGTGCACACGATGGTGGCATCGCCGATGGGCGATCGCTTGCAGCTGTGGGACACGCCGGGCTTCGGCGACAGCCTGCGCCTGGCCAAGCGCCTCGCGCAGGCCGGCCAGCCCATCGGATGGTTCATGAGCGAGGTCTGGGACCGCCTGCGCGATCGCGGCTTCTGGTCCAGCCAGCGCGCATTGCGCAACATCCTCGACGAAGCCGATGTCGTCCTCTACCTCGTCAACGCATCGGAGGCGCCACAGGACGCGGGCTACCTGGACGCGGAGCTGCGCGTCCTCACGCTGCTCGACAAGCCCGTCATCGTGCTGCTGAACCAGCTCGGGCGGCCGCAATCGCCGCAGGAGGAGTCGGCCGAAGTCCGTCGCTGGGCGCAGCGCACGCAATCGGCGCCGTGCGTGCGCAAGGTGCTGGCGCTCGATGCGTTCGCGCGATGCTGGGTGCAGGAAGGCACGCTGCTCGACGCGGTGGACGAGGCGCTGCCAGGCGCGTCCCGTGAGGCATTCGACCGCCTGCGCGAGGCGTGGCTGGATCGAAACCGGCGGACGTTTCATTCGGCGATGGGCGTGCTTGCCGAGCGGCTGACTTTCGCCGCCACTGATCGCGAGGTCATCTCCGAAGCGGGCTGGACCGGCAGGCTGCGCGAAGTCGCCGCGTCATTGGGGCTGCGCCGCGAAGGAGCAGTCACGCCGCGCGAAGTCGCAATGGCGGCATTGGCGAGCCGGCTGGATGCGCAGCTTCGCGCGTCCACGGAATCGATGATCCGACTGCACGGGCTCGAAGGGAAGGCGACGGACGTGGTCCTGGAGCGGCTGGCCGAGCATTTCGCATCGCGCGAGCCCGTCAGCGAAGGGCGGGCGGCCTTGTGGGGTGGCGTGGTCAGCGGTGCGCTGGCCGGGCTCAAGGCCGATCTGCTGAGCGGCGGACTGACCATGGGCGGCGGCTTGCTGGCCGGCGGTGTGCTGGGCGCGCTCGGCGCGGCGGGCCTGGCACGCGGATACAACCTGTTGCGCGGTGTCGACCAGCCCACGCTCGTCTGGTCGGAAGCGGTCCTCGACGAATTGGCCGAATCGGCGTTGCTCGGCTATCTCGCCGTCGCGCACTACGGTCGCGGCCGAGGCGAATGGGCGCAGGCGGAGCAGCCGGCCTTCTGGCAACAAAGCGTGGACGAGGTCGTCAAGCCGCGACAGGACGCCTTGCATGCGATCTGGCGCCGCCGCGGCCAGGCAGACGATGCCGGGTTGCGCGAGGCGATCGGGCAGTGGCTGTCCGATGCGGCCAGCGCGCTGCTCGAGCGCCTGTACCCCGGGCACACTCCGGCGGTGACCGAAGGCCAGGGCGCCAGGCGGCGATTCGCTGGCTCGCGCGACGCATCCCTATAATCGCCGCGTGCGCGGGTGTAGTTCAATGGTAGAACGGCAGCTTCCCAAGCTTCATACGAGGGTTCGATTCCCTTCACCCGCTCCATTCACGCCGGGCCGCTGATGCGGCCTTTTTTGCTCGGTTGGAGATGTCCCAGGCCCTGCGCGTACTCATGGTCGCCGGAGACGGCGCGACGCTTCCGGCAATTGCGCCGGTGTCGTCCTTCGGCCCGTTCGACCTCAAGCTGAGCGAAGGTCTGGATGCCGGCGCGGCGCGTCTGGCCGTCGAGCGCTTCGATCTCGTGCTGATCGCCTTGCGCACCATCGACGCACGCCGCCTGCTGCAATGGCCGGCACTGTCGCAGGCCGCGACGGAGCCCGCCCTGATCGTGCTGACCACCGATCTCCCCGGCGCCGAACTCGCCACCCAACTGGTGCGCAAGGGCGCTCAGGACGTGCTTCCCCTGAGCATCGATGCCGTGGACGCGCTCCCGAGGGCGATGCGCCTCGCCCACGAACGCAAGGCGCAGGAGCGCCTGGTGCGCAAGGCCTACGCGACCGACCTGATGACCGGCCTGCCCAATCAGGCGCAATTGCTCGAGCACGTCAACCAGCTGATCGCGCTGCGTGAGCGCGAACCGGCGCCCATGGCCTTGCTCGTGCTGCGCATGGAAGGACTTGCCGCCGTCGAGGCGAGCCAGGGCAGCGACGCGGCCAATGTTCTGCGCCGCAAGATCGCCGTGCGGCTGCGCGTGGGCGTGCGCGCGAGCGATGTGGTGGCCTCGATCGGATCGGACGCCTACGCGGTCCTGTTGCCGAAGTTCCAGGACCCGCAGGACGCTGAACGCGTGGGCGAAAAGCTCGTGGCTGCGATGCAGCCGCCGTTCGCCATTGCCGGCGGAAACGTGGCGGTGGCCGCAGCCTGCGGCGTGGCGCACTTTCCGCACGATGGCAAGGACGCTTCGGCGCTGCTGCGCCGGGCCACCGGCCTGGCTGCATCGGCGAAGGCCAAGGGCCGGCCGGAATTCGACGTCGCGGCCAACGACCCGACCAGCAACGCCGGCGGCCCTACTTGAGGATGTCGCCCAGGCAGAGGTACTTGACCTCGACGTAGTCGTCGATCCCGTGGTGCGAGCCTTCGCGCCCGAGGCCCGATTGCTTCACGCCCCCGAACGGCACTTCGGCGGTCGAGATCAGCCCGGTGTTGATGCCCACCATGCCGTACTCGAGGCCCTCGGCCACGCGGAAGACGCGGCCCAGGTCGCGGCTGTAGAAGTAGCTGGCCAACCCGAACTCGGTGTTGTTCGCCAGCGCGATCGCCTCGTCCTCGGTCTTGAACCGGAACACCGGCGCCACCGGTCCGAAGGTTTCCTCGCGCGCGCAGAGCATGTCGGACCCGGCATTGGAGATGACCGTGGGCTCGAAGAATCGCGAACCGACCTTCTTGCCGCCTGTGAGCACCTTGCCCCCTTTGGCAATTGCATCGGCGACGTGCTGTTCGACCTTGCTCATGCCCTGTTCGTCGATCAGCGGTCCCTGTGTGACGCCGGCTTCGAAGCCGTTGCCCACCTTGATCGTCTTCGCCTTCGCGGCAAGCTTCTCGACGAACGCATCGTAGACGCCGTCCTGCACGTAGAGGCGGTTCGCGCAGACGCAGGTCTGGCCGGCATTGCGGTACTTGCTGACCATCGCGCCCTCGACGGCGCTGTCGACGTCGGCATCGTCGAACACGATGAATGGCGCGTTGCCGCCGAGTTCCAGCGAGAGCTTCTTGATCGTCGGGGCGCACTGGCGCATGAGGATGCGGCCGACCTCCGTCGAGCCGGTGAACGACAGATGCCGCACGAGGTCGCTTTCGCACAGCACCTTGCCCACCTCGATCGAGCCCGCGCTGTCGGATGTCACGATGTTGAGCACGCCGGCGGGCATGCCCGCGCGCTGCGCGAGTTCGGCCACGGCAAGGGCCGACAGCGGCGTCTGCTCGGCCGGCTTGATCACCACCGGGCAGCCCGCGGCCAGCGCCGGCGCCACCTTGCGCGTGATCATCGCGATGGGGAAGTTCCAGGGAGTGATCGCCGCGCACACACCCACCGGCTGCTTGATCACCAGGAAGCGCTTGTTCGCGTCGGTGCTCGGCACCGTTTCGCCGTACACGCGCTTGCCTTCCTCGGCGAACCACTCGACGAAGCTTGCGCCATACATGACCTCGCCGCGGGCCTCCGGCAAGGGCTTGCCCTGCTCGGCGGTCATGATGCGCGCGAGGTCGTCGGCATGCTCGTGCAGCAGGTGGAACCATTTCATCAGGATGGCGCTTCGCTCCTTGGCCGGCTTGCTGCGCCATGCGGGCCAGGCCTTGTCGGCGGCCCGCAGCGCCGCCGTCGCTTCCTTCGCGCCCAGCAGGGCCACGTCAGCCAGCTTCTGGCCGGTCGCCGGATCGAGTACCGGGAAACGGCGAGCGGATGCCGTCCATTCGCCTGCGATCAGCGCGTCGGTCTTCAGGAGGGCGGCGTCGCTCAACGCTGCCAGTGGAGAGGTCTTGGTGTCCATGTCTCGTCCTTGGGTCAATGGAGCGAAGGTGGTGCCGGAAATTGGTTCACTCTAGCGCCGCACGGGCCTTGCGCCAGGTCAAGGGTCTTGCATCAACGGCAACGCACCCCGGGCAGCACGCAGAGCATTTCGTAGAGCAGGTTGGCGCCGAGAAGCGCCGTGTTGCCCGACGGGTCGTAGGGCGGCGAGACCTCGACGAGGTCGCCGCCGACGACGTTCATCCCGCGCAGCCCGCGCACGATCTCCAGGGCCTGAGGCACGGTGAGGCCGCCGATCTCCGGCGTGCCCGTGCCTCCGGCAAAAGCGGGGTCGATGCCGTCGATGTCGAAGCTGATGTAGATCGGATGCGTGCTGCCGATGCGCTCGCGCACCTTGGCCATGAGCGGCGCCAGCGACGAATACCAGACCTCGTGCGCGGGCACCACCTGGAAGCCCTGCGAGCGCGGCCAGTCGAAGTCGTCGGCCGCGTATCCGGTGCCGCGCAGGCCGATCTGCCAGACCTTGTCGCAAGCCAGCAAGCCTTCGTCCACGGCGCGCCGAAACGGCGTGCCGTGCGTGATTTTCTCGCCGAACATCTCGTCGTTGACGTCGGCATGCGCGTCGACGTGCACGAGCGCGAGCGGCCCATGGCGGCGGGCCATCGCACGCAGGATGGGCAGCGCGATGGTGTGGTCGCCGCCCATCGTCAAGGGCGTGCAGCCGGCGGCGAGCACGCGCTCGTAGAAGCCCGTGACGATGTCCAGCGATCGTTCGATGGAGTAGGTGTTGATCGGCACGTCGCCCAGGTCGGCCACCTGCAGCGTGTCGAACGGCGCCGCGCCCGTGGCCATGTTGTAGGGGCGCAGCAAGGCCGATTCGGCGCGGATCTGGCGCGGCCCGAATCGCGCCCCCGGACGATTGGAGGTGCCGATGTCCAGCGGGACACCGATGAAGGCGGCGTCGAGGCCGTCTGGGCCGGTGGCGTTGGGCAGGCGCATCATCGTCGCCAGTCCCGCGAAACGGGGCATGTCGTTGCCGCTTTGCGGCTGGTGGAGCACAGGTTCCATGGTCGGGCGAAGCTTTTATCGACGGCGCCCGCGCAGCCATTCGAGCACGAGCAGCAGGCTGGTCGTGAACACGATCAGCAAGGTGGCCACTGCGGCGATCGTCGGCGTGATGTTCTCGCGGATGCCCGTGAACATCTGCCGCGGCAGCGTCACCTGCTCGGGACCCGCGAGGAACAGCGTGACGACCACTTCGTCGAATGAAGTCGCGAACGCGAACAGCGCGCCCGATATCACGCCCGGCGCAATCACGGGCAATGTCACGCGGAAGAACGTGGTCAGAGGATCGGCGCCGAGGCTCAGGCTCGCCCGCACGAGGTTCTGGTTGAATCCCTGCAGCGTGGCCAGGACGGTGGTCAGGACGAATGGCGCTCCGAGCGCGGCGTGCACCACGATGAGTCCGGTGTAGCTGTCGGCCAGTCCGAGCGGGGCGAAGAACAGGTATGTGCTCACGCCGACCACCACGATGGGCACCACCATCGGTGCGATCAGCAGGCTCATCAATGCGCCCTTGAATGGGAAGTTCACCCGCGCGAGTCCCACCGCCGCCGCCGTGCCGAGCGTCGTGGCGATGATCGTCGCCGAGGGCGCGACGATGAAGCTGTTCTTCGCCGCGCGGATCCATTCGGCCGACGTGAACAGGTTGCGGTACCACTTGAGGGACCACGCCGGGATCGGGTAGACGAGAAACGACGAGTCGCTGAACGACAGCGGGATGATGACCAGGATGGGCAGCAGCAGGAACAGCAGCACCGCCACGCAGGCTGCGCGCAGCGCCCACCAGCCGAGCTTGTCCACCGGCGTGGCGTAGGCCGGGAAGACGGGGAGCGCGCGTCGCAGGGCGTTCATGCGTTCATCCCAGGCTGAGTTCGGACTTCACCACGCGGCGGTACACGCCGTAGAGGACGAGCGTGGCCGACAGGAGCAAGGCGCCCAGCGCGCTGGCCATGCCCCAGTTGACATTGACATTCGTGTATTGCGCGACGTAGTAGCTCAGCATCTGATCCCCCGGACCTCCGAGCAGCGCGGGCGTCACGTAGTAGCCGATGCTCAGGATGAACACCAGCAGCGAGCCGGCGCCGATGCCGGCATAGGTCTGCGGCACGACGACGCGGAAGAACGCGGCCAGCGGGGGACTGCCCAGCGATACGGCGGCGCGCAGGTAGGTCGGCGGGCACGCTCTTCATCACGCTGTACAGCGGCAGGATCATGAAGGGCAGCAGGATGTGCACCATGGCGACGATGACGCCGGTGCGGTTGAACAGCAGCGCCAGCGGATGCTCGATCAGCCCCGTGGCCAGCAGCGCGCGATTGACCAGTCCGCCCGACTGCAGCAGCACGATCCACGCCGCCACGCGCACGAGGATGGAGGTCCAGAACGGCACGAGCACGAGGATCATCAGCATGTTCGCGCGGCGCGCGGGCAGCGTGCTCAGCCAGTAGGCCAGCGGATAGCCCAGCAGCAGGCACCACAGCGTGACGATGGCGCTGACCTCGAAGGTGCGCGCCAGGATGTTGCCGAAGACCCGCTGGTCGGGCGGCATGCGCGCCACATGGCCCTGCGCGTCGCGGCGCAGGTCGACCGAAGCCAGCAGGTAGTCCGCCGTCCAGCGCGAACCGTTCTTGGCGATGGCGTGCCAGTACCGAAGGTCGGTCCAGCGCTCGTCGTGCTCGATCAGCCGGGCCTTGGCGGCGTCGGGCGTCGACGCGCCTTCGAGCGGCAAGGCGCGGTAGGTGCCCATGACGAGCGAGCGCGCACCGGGCACCTCGGCATTGAGCCGGCGTGCCAGCGCGCCGGCATCGGAGATATCCGGCAACGCGCTGAGGTCGGCGACGATCGAGGAGAAGGCCTGCGCGGGCGGCAGGTCCTTCCGGTCCCAATGGGCCAGCACCTGCACCGTGCGCGGCAGCGCCTGCGCGACCTCCGGGTTCTCCACCGCACGTTCGAGCAGTCCGGCGATCGGCACCACGAAGGTCAGCATCAGGAAGACCAGGAGCGGCAGCGTCAGCGAGAACGCGCGAAGCTTGCGCCGCCGCTCGGCGCGTCGCAGCGAGCGGCGCAATTCACGCGCGCCGGAAATGCCCGGCAACGAGGCGGAGAGGGTGCTCATCGGGATAGGCTTGGAGCGCCGCGGCGATCGGCGCCGTCGGCGAATCGCTTCGCTTCAGGCGCCGCGGCGCATGGACCCTACTGCGCGGCCCACGAGGCGAAGCGCTTCTCGAGCGCCTCGCCCTGGTCGGCCCAGAATTTCACGTTGAACTGCAACGCGGTCTTCGAGTTCGCCGGCGAGGTGGGCAGGTTGGCGAGGGTCTTCGGATCCAGTTCGGACAGTGCCTTCTTGTTGGTGGGCCCGTAGGGGATGTTGCGCGCGTACTCCGCCTGAGCGGCCGGCGTGCTGGAAAAGGCGATGAATTTGAGCGCCTCCGCCTTGTTGGGCGTGCCCTTGGGGATCACCCAGTAGTCGAGGTCGTAGATGCCACCGGTCCAGCTGATCTTGAGGTTCTTGCCTTCGCGGTTGGCCGCGTCGATGCGGCCGTTGTAGGCGGTGCTCATGACGACGTCACCGGCCACCAGGAACTGCGGCGGCTGCGCGCCGGCTTCCCACCACTGGATGCTGGGCTTGAGTTCGGTGAGCTTCTTGAAGGCACGGTCCGCACCGGCGGACGTTGCCAGCACCTTGTACACATCGCCGGGCTTCACGCCGTCGGCCATCAGCGCGAACTCGAGGTTGTAGCGCGCGCCCTTGCGCATCGCGCGCTTGCCGGGGAATTTCTTGACGTTCCAGAAGTCGGCCCAGCTCGTGGGAGCGGTCTTGAGCTTGTCGCCGTTGTAGGCCATGACCGTCGACCACACGAAGATGCCGACGCCGCAGTCGGTGACGGCCGCGGGGATGAACGCGCTCTTGGGCGCGATCTTGCCGTAGTCCAGCGGCTCGAAGAGACCCTCGTCGCAGCCGCGGGACACGTCCGGCGACTCGACCTCGACGACATCCCAGGTCACGTTCTTGGTCTCGACCATCGCCTTGATCTTGGCCTGTTCGCCGTTGTATTCGACGGGCACGACCGTGGTGCCGGTCTTGGCGAAGGGCTCGTAGAACGCCTTCTTCTGCGCATTGGCGTTGGCGCCGCCGAAGTTGACGACCGTGAGCTGCTGCTGCGCCACGGCTGGCAACGCGAGGCCGGCCGCGAGAAGGGCGAGGACCATGCTCTTTTTCATGTGAAGGCTCCTGTTGGGGGCGGGGTGGGAGGTGAAGGGGTCAGCGATAGACGCGCGTGTATTCCTGCGGGAACTCGAGCCAGACGCTGTCGCCCACGCGAGGGATGGTGCCGCTGGCCAGGGGCAGCTTGACTGTGGCTGGCGCCTGGCCCTGGCCCGCGTCGCACAGGACGCGCAGGTGATCGCCGAAGTAGATGAGGCTGCTTACGCTGGCCTGCAAAACATTGGTGCGTCCGGGCGCGACGGCGTGCAGCACGATGCGCTCGGGGCGGATGCATGCCTCCACGCGGGTGCCCACGGGCGCTTCGTTCACGTTCACGCCGGCCACCACGCGCCCGTCGTCGAGCACGATGCCGCAGCGCTCCGGATCGGCCGCGCGCACCGTGCCGGCCAGCACCGTGCTGTCGCCGACGAAGCCGGCGACGAAGCGGTTGGCGGGCGTCTCGTACAGCCGGTCGACGGCATCGATCTGCTGGATCTCGCCGTCGTTGAAGACCGCCACGCGGTCGCTCATCGTCAGCGCCTCGCCCTGGTCATGGGTCACGTACACGAAGGTCACGCCGAGCTGGCGGTGAAGCTCTTTCAGCTCGATCTGCATGTGCTCGCGCAACTGTTTGTCGAGAGCGCCCAGCGGCTCGTCCATGAGCACCAGCTGCGGCTCGAAGACGAGCGCGCGCGCGAGCGCCACGCGCTGCTGCTGGCCGCCCGAGAGCTGCCCGGGCAGGCGCTCGGCCATGCCTTTGAGGCGCACCATGTCGAGCGCGCGCGCCACGCGCCGGGCCTGGTCGTCCTTCGAGACGCGGCGCACGCTGAGCGGGTACGCGACGTTCTGCCCCACCGTCAGATGCGGAAACAGCGCGTAGTTCTGGAACACCATCCCGAAGTGCCGCTTGTGCGGCGGCGTGCGCGTGATGGGCCGCCCGTCGAGCACGATGTCGCCGGCAGTCGGAGACTCGAATCCGGCCAGCATCATCAGCGTGGTCGTCTTGCCCGAACCCGAGGGGCCCAGCAGGGTCAGGAATTCGCCGCGCTGGATGTCGAGGTCGAGCCCGTGGACGACCAGGATCACGCCGTCGTAGGTCTTCTGAACGCCGCGAAAGCGCACCAGCGGCTCGGCATGGGCCGAAGCCGCCGCGCCGACCTGCGCGGGACTCTGCGGAACGGACACGCCTTGCATCACCGCAACGCTGCGAAGGTGTCGGCCAGGATCTGCAGGCCCTCGTCGAGCAGCGCGTCCGGCGCCGTGAGCGGGACCAGCACCCGGATCACATTGCCGTAGGTGCCGCACGACAGCAGGATCAGCCCGCGCCGGGCCGCTTCGGCCACCACGCGACGGGTCAGTTCGGCATCGGGGCGCGAAGGATCCCCGTTCTCCAGCAGTTCCATGGCCACCATCGCGCCGAGTGCGCGCACCTCGGCGATCTCCGGCCGCTCCTCGGCGATCCTGCGCAGCCCCGCGCTGAGCCGTTCGCCGACGGTTCGGCTGCGCTCGAGCAGCCCCTCGGCTTCGAACACCTTGAGCACGGCAAGCGCGGCTGCGCATCCGATGGGGCTGCCGGCGTAGGTGCCGCCGAGGCCGCCGGGCGCAGGCGCATCCATGACATCGGCACGTCCGACGACCGCGGAAATGGGAAAGCCGCCGGCCATCGACTTGGCCGTGGCAATCAGATCAGGCACGACCGTCCACTGTTCGCTCGCGAACCAGGTGCCGCAGCGGCCCGCGCCGGTCTGCACCTCATCGGCGATGAGCAGGATGCCGTGGCGGTCGGCGATTCGCTTGAGGCCCTCGATGAACGCTGACGGCGCAATGTAGAAACCGCCTTCGCCCTGGACCGGCTCGATGATGAAGGCCGCCACGCGCTCGGGCTCGATGTCGTTCTTGAGGATGGTCTCGACCGACTGCAGCGCATCGTCCACGCTCACGCCGTGCAGCTTGTTCGGGAACAGGGCATGGAACACCTCGCCCGGGAACGGGCCGAACCCGACCTTGTACGGCGCGACCTTGCCGGTCAGGCCCAGGGTCATCAGGGTGCGGCCGTGATAGCCGCCGGTGAAGGCGATGACGCCCGCACGCCGCGTATGGGCGCGGGCGATCTTCACCGCGTTCTCCACGGCCTCGGCGCCGGTCGACAGGAACAGCGTCTTCTTGGGCGGGCGGCCCGGCGCGAGCGCATTCAGCTTCTCGGCCAGTTCGACGTACGGCTCGTAGGCGACGACCTGGAAGCAGGTATGGGTGTAGAGGTCGAGTTGCGCCTTCACCGCGGCGATGACCTCCGGATGGCAGTGGCCGGTGTTGAGCACCGCGATGCCGCCCGCGAAGTCGATGTAGCGCCGGCCCTCGACGTCCCAGAGCTCGGCATTGCTGGCGCGCGAAACGAACAGGGCGTGGGCCTGGCCCACGCCGCGCGGCACGGCCGCGTGGCGGCGGGCCATCAGGCTCGCGTTGGTGAGTTGAGGGTCACGGTGCATGCAGCGTCTCCGGCAAACGACGGAACGCACTCTAGGCCGGCGAGACGGGAGATACCATGTACAGATCACTGTCGGCGGTGGATGTACTGTGCAGGCGTGCGGGCCTGTACGGGAAAGCCCTAAGGCAGTGCGCCAGTGCACCAACCCGTCCACGATGTTCACGCTCGATCCCGATTCGCCGACTCCCCTCGTCAGCCAGATCGTCGACGGCCTGCGACGGCTCATCTCCGAGCATTCGCTGAAGGCCGGCGCCAAGCTGCCGTCGATCCGCGCCTTCGCGGCCTCGCACGGCGTGAGCGTGTTCACCGTCGTCGAGGCCTACGACCGCCTGGTGGCCCAGGGGTGGCTGGTGTCGCGGGCGAATGCGGGCTTCTTCGTGAAGCGGCGCTCGGGCGATGCACCGGCCGCAGGCGAGGCGGTGCAGCCCGACCTGCGCTTCGATGCGCGCTGGTATCTCAAGCACATCTTCGAGAACCGCAACCTCGCGCTGAAGGCAGGCTGCGGCTGGATGCCCCACGACTGGCTGTTCGACGAGGGCGTGCGCAGAAGCCTGAGGCAGCTCGCCACCGAGAGCGCCGAACTCGGCGGCTACGGCCTGCCGCACGGGCACATGGCGCTGCGCATGTTGATCGCCGAGACGCTGGCGGAGCACCAGATCGCCGCCACCGCGGACAACGTGCTGCTCACGCAGGGCTCGAGCCAGGCGCTGGATCTCGCGGCGCGGCGCATCGTGCGGCCCGGCGACGCGGTGCTGGTCGACGATCCCGGCTATCCGAACCTGATGTTCATGCTGCGCTTCGTCGGTGCGCACCTGGTCGGTGTGCCGCGCACCGCCAACGGGTACGACCTCGCCGCGCTCGAAGCGCTCATTGCCGAGCATCGGCCGGTGGCCTTCTTCACGCAGCCGCGTCTTCAGAGCCCCACCAACTCGGTGGCGCCCATCGCACAGCTCTATCGCGTGCTTCACCTGGCCGAGGCGAACGACATGATGCTCGTCGAGAACGACATCTACGTCGATCTCGATCCTCTCGCCCGGCCGTCGCTTGCCAGCCTCGACCAGCTCAAGCGCGTGGTCTACATCGGCAGCTTCTCCAAGACCGTGTCGCCCAACCTGCGCGTGGGATTCGTCGTGGCGGGCACGCCGTGGATCAACGAATTCGCCCAGCTCAAGATGGTGTCGGGGCTGACCTCGTCGGACCTGACCGAGCGGATCGCCTTCGCGGCCTTGACCGAGGGCCGCTGGCGCAAGCACCTGAAGGCCTTGCGGGAGCGGCTGGCCGATGCGCACGGCCGCGTGGGGCAGCGACTGTCTGAACTGGGCTTCGAGCTGTTCAGCGATCCGAAGGCGGGCATGTACCTCTGGGCCCGCCACCCCGACCTGAACGACAGTGCCGAACTGTCCACCCAGGCCGTGGCCGAAGGCATGATGCTCGGCCCGGGCCACCTCTTTCTCGTCGAGCCGCGGCCCACGGGCTGGATGCGCTTCAACGTCGCATTCAGCCACGACGAGCGGCTGTACCGTTTCCTGGGCGCACAGATCGAGCAGCAAGCACACCACGCGGCCCTCTGAGCCTCTGCAGAACGCCCTCGCCATCGGCGATCCTTGCTGCGGATTTCTATAATCCGAGATTCCGCCGGATGCGCGCCCGGCGGCGCCCCTCGCGACTCCACGAGAACCGGATGAAAACCTCCGACATTCGCCAATCCTTCCTGAAGTTCTTCGAATCGAAGGGCCACACGATCGTGCCTTCGAGCCCGGTGGTGCCCGGAGACGACCCGACGCTGCTTTTCACCAATGCCGGGATGAACCAGTTCAAGGACGTGTTCCTCGGTTTCGATCGTCGCTCCTATACCGCGTGCGACGACGGCGCAGAAATGCATTCGCGCCGGAGGCAAGCACAACGACCTGGAGAACGTCGGCTACACCGCGCGTCACCACACGTTCTTCGAGATGCTGGGCAACTTCAGCTTCGGCGACTACTTCAAGAAGGACGCGATCGTCTATGCGTGGGAGCTGCTCACGCAGGTGTTCGGCCTTCCTACCGAGAAGCTGTGGGTCACGGTGTATGCCGAAGACGACGAGGCCTACGACATCTGGCATCAGACGGTGGGCGTGCCGGCCGAGCGCATCGTGCGCATCGGCGACAACAAGGGCGCGCGCTACGCGTCGGACAACTTCTGGATGATGGGCGACACCGGCCCATGCGGCCCGTGCACCGAGATCTTCTACGACCACGGCCCCGATGTGGCCGGAGGCCCGCCCGGATCGCCGGACGAGGACGGAGACCGTTACATCGAGATCTGGAACAACGTGTTCATGCAGTTCAACCGCGACGAGGCGGGCGTGATGCACAAGCTTCCCAAGCCCAGTGTGGACACGGGCATGGGACTCGAGCGGGTCACCGCCGTGCTGCAGGGCGTGCATTCGAATTACGAGATCGACCTCTTCGTCAACCTGCTGCGCGCTGCCAAGAAGATCGTGGACGCGGCGGGCGGCAAGGATTGCGACATCGACTCGCCGTCGCTGAAGGTCATTGCGGACCACATCCGCGCGTGCGCGTTCACGGTGGTCGACGGCGTCATCCCGAGCAATGCAGGGCGAGGCTACGTGCTGCGACGAATTGCCCGCCGCGCGATCCGTCACGGCTACAAGCTGGGCGCGCGCAAGCCCTTCTTTCATGCGCTGGTGCCCGCGCTCGTCGCGGAAATGGGCGAGGCCTACCCGGAGTTGCGCCAAGGCAGCACGCGCGCCGCCGAAGTGCTCAAGCAGGAAGAGGAAGCGTTCTTCCGCACGATCGCCAACGGCATGGAGATCCTCGAAGGCGAACTCGTCAAGCTCGCCGGGTCGAAACCCAGCTCACTGCCCGTCGGCGAGGGCGGCAGCCGTGCGGTGCTGAGCGGGGATGTCGCCTTCAAGCTGCACGACACCTACGGCTTTCCGGTCGATCTCACGGCGGACGTGTGCCGCGAGCGCGGCGTGAGCGTCGACGAGGCGCGGTTCAACCATCTCCTCGACGAGCAGCGCCAGCGTGCCCGTGAAGCCGGCAAGTTCAAGATGGCGCAAGGACTCGAGTACAGCGGAAGCCCGACGCGTTTCCACGGCTACGAGCATCTCGCTCACGAAAAGGCCCGCGTGACGGCCGTGTACGTGGACGGCACGCCAGTGACCGAAGCCCGTTCGGGCGACGATGCCGTGGTCGTGCTCGATCAGACGCCGTTCTATGCCGAGAGCGGCGGCCAGGTCGGCGACACCGGCGAACTGAGAAGCGGCGCCGCGCGCTTCCTGGTGGAAGACACGCTGAAGATCCAGGCCGACGTCTACGGCCACCACGGCCGTGTCGTCGAGGGCACGATCAGGGTCGGCGACGAACTCGATGCACGCGTCGATGCCGAGCGGCGCGCACGCACGGTGCGCAACCACAGCGCCACGCACCTGATGCACAAGGCCCTGCGTGAAGTGCTCGGTGCGCATGTTCAGCAGAAGGGGTCGCTGGTCGATGCGGAGCGCACGCGCTTCGACTTCGCGCACAACGGACCGATGACGCCCGAGCAGATCAGGCGCGTGGAAGCCCTGGTGAACGCCGAGATCCTCGCCAATGTGCCGACAAAGGCGCGTGTGATGCCTATCGACGAGGCGCAGAAGTCCGGCGCCATGATGCTGTTCGGCGAGAAGTACGGCGATGAAGTGCGCGTGCTCGACATCGGCACCAGCCGCGAGCTGTGCGGCGGCACGCATGTGCAGCGCACGGGCGACATCGGCCTGTTCAAGGTGCTGGGTGAAAGCGGCGTCGCCGCGGGCGTTCGGCGCATCGAGGCAGTGACCGGCGACAACGCCTTGGCCTACCTTCAGGCGCTGGAATCCACCGTGAATCAGGTGGCGGCCACCCTCAAGGCGACGCCTGCCGAACTCGGCGCGCGGGTGAGCCAGGTGCTCGAGCAGGTGCGTGCACTCGAAAAGGAAGTCGTCTCCGCCAAGGGCAGGCTCGCATCGGCGCAGGGCGACGAGTTAATGGCCCAGGCCATCGACGTGAAGGGCCTGAAGGTGCTCGCCGCCACGCTCGACGGCGCCGATGCGCGCGCGCTGCGCGAGACGATGGACAAGCTCAAGGACAAGCTCAAGACGGCGGCCATCGTGCTGGCGGCCGTCGATGGCGGCAAGGTGCAGCTTGCCGCGGGCGTGACGGCAGACAGCACGGCCCGAATCAAGGCGGGCGATCTCGTCAACTTCGTTGCCCAGCAGATCGGTGGGAAGGGCGGCGGAAAGCCTGACCTTGCCATGGCCGGCGGAACCGATCCCTCGCGCCTGGATGCGGCACTCGGCACGGTGCGGGGCTGGGTGGCCGAGCGGCTCTGAACTGGCGTCGCTGAGGCGCGACGGGGCCGCCCCGCGCGCGCGCCAAACTCGTAACAAAATGCACGGACGCACGATCCTGCCCCATGCATTCAGGGGATGGGTCATGGCGGCCCGCACCTGGCCGGCGTACGCTCGCTCGCATCAATGGCCAAGCAGGGAAGGCCCCATGAGCGTCATCAGCCAGGTTCAAGGCAGTCTCGAGACAATCGGAATTGCGCAGCAGGTTTGCGCATTCGCCTTTGTTGTGTTCTATCCGCTCAGCCTCGGTCAGCTCTTCGAAGCGCGCGGGCGCCGCATCGCGGCCTTGATTGCTTTCGCAGCCGTGGTGGGTTTTGCGGTAACCACCCGTCCCTGGATGCATGCCGTGCTGCTGGCCGCCGCAGCGGTGGCAAGCCTGGGACTGTTCATTGTCTTCGCCTGGGTGATCGACCGGCTCTGCGGCCTGGCCGTGCGCGGTTTGGGTGCCAGGCCGATTCGCGCCGCCTTGCAGCCGCCCGTTGCGGTTGCTGCGGTGCTTCCACCCCAGCCTGAGCGTCGCCGCCGTCAGCGCGTTGCCGTGGCGCGAGGCCCCGCCCCAGGCCATTGAGCATCGCTCGTCCCGGTTGACGAAACGCACGCACGCGTGCGTTTTGGACGCGCCCAGGTGCACGACAAGCCGACACCCGTCTTACCATTGCATCAACCTGCGCGGCAGCACCTCGTGCCGGGCGCCGCGCGGCATGCAGGACGCTGAGTCGGGAGATTGAATGTTTTTCGCACGCAAGGCGCTTGGCGCCACGGCGGCGCTTTGTTCGCTGCTGGCCACGGGCCTGATGCCCGGCATCGTTCACGCCGCGCCTGCGCAAGCGGAGCGCCTGACCCCGGACGCGCAATATGCAGTCCGGCACATCGTCGACGCCGATGACAATGGCCGGCTGCCTTTCGCGGTCGTCGACAAGCGCAACGCCCGGTTGTTCGTCTATTCCCCGAGCGGCCATCTCGTCGGCGCCACGACAGTGCTTCTCGGCCTGGCTCGCGGTGACGCCGCCACACCTGGCATCGGCCGGCTCGATCCGTCGCAGATCCCGGCCAGCGAGCGCACAACGCCTTCGGGACGCTTTCTCACCGAGCCGGGTCGTATTCCCAGCGGCGAGGACAATATCTGGATCGACTATGACGCTCGGCTGGCCATCCACCGGATGCGACCGAGTCCGCGCTGGCAGCGGCGGTCGCAGCGGCTGGCATCGGCGACGCCGCGAGACAACCGCATCTCCGCAGGTTGCGTGGTGGTGCCAGTCCATTTCTACGAGCACGTGGTGAAGCCCATGCTGGGGCATGGTCCGGGAGTCGTCTACGTATTGCCCGAGACGCGCCCGGTGCAGGCCGTCTTCGCCGAACTCGACGCGCAGCTGTAGCCGCTTCGCGCGGCTGTGTCATCATCGCGCCGGTGAAACAGCCGCTTCCTGACGTTCACGTCCGCTTCCATGTCGCCGCAGCTGCGATTTCGGCAGCATCAGCGTGCGCATGCGGCACCGCACGATCGTCACGCACGGACGTCATTCAACGCTGCATTCGAATTCGCCGGGACCGTTGAGCTGCGGCCATCGGCCGATGCTTGGCGGTCCGCCTGTGCGAGGCGCCGAACGGCGCATTTCGATCAGCGTTGAATGGAGGTTTCATGTCCCCACTTTCTGAAGAAGCCACGCAAGGCTTCCCATCACTGCAGGCCGTGCGGCGCACGGCCGAACGGCTGCAATCCAAGATCCTGCGCACGCCCGTGTGGCGTTGGCAGACAGGCATCATCGAACGCACGTTGTCCCCATCGACCGAGGTCTGGCTCAAGCTCGAGCTGTTCCAGCGCACGGGCAGCTTCAAGCTGCGCGGCGCGCTCAACTGCATGGAGGCCCTCGACGAAGAGGCGCGCGCCCATGGGGTCGTGGCGGCCAGTGCCGGCAACCACGCGATGGCCGTGGCCCGTGCGGCGCGCGCCATCGGCATCAGTGCCAAGCTCGCGATGCCGCGCCATGCGAGCGCGGCGCGCATCGCCGCGTGCCGAGAAGACGGTGCCGAAATCCTGCTCGTCGACAACGTGCACGACGCATTCGCGCTGGCGCATCGGCTGGCCGAAGAAGAAGGGCGCACGATGGTGCATCCCTTCGACGGGCCGCTCACGGCCGAAGGCACGGCCACGATCGGCTTGGAGCTCATGGAGCAGGTGCCCGGGCTCGACGCGGTCGTCGTGCCCGTGGGGGGCGGCGGACTTTGCGGTGGCATCGCGGCCGCCGTCAAGCAGATCGCGCCGGACTGTGAGGTGTTCGGCATCGAGCCTTTCGGCGCCGATGCGATGTACCGCAGCCTTCGCGCCGGCGAGCCGGTCGCTCTGGAGCGCGTGGACACCGTGGCCGACAGCCTCGGCGCGCCCTACAGCCTGCCGTACAGCTTCGGCGTGTGCCGCCGATTCGTCGACGACATCGTGCGAGTCTGGGACGAGGAGTTGTGCCGCGCCATGTTCCACCTCTACCGCGACATGAAGATCGTGGCCGAGCCCGCAGCGGCGGCGGCGACAGCGGCGCTGCTCGGGCCGCTCCGGTCCCGGCTCGATGGCCGGCGGGTGGGCCTGATCGTGTGTGGGTCGAACGTGGATGCTGCGACGTTCTGCGAACTCGTCAGCCGGGGCAGCTCGGCGTGAAAGGCCCACGTTCCCGCCACCGCGGTGCCGGGAACGTGGCTCAGGAAAGGTTCAGCCGCCGTCGGTGATGAGCTTGCCTCGATTGAGCAGGTCATTGATCACCTGGTTGTCGGTCGAGAAGCCGCCCACCAGGTTCACGCCGGTGAGCGTGATGACCTGGTCGACCGCCCCGCTCGAATACCCGCCGGCGAAGCCGCCGTGCGTGCTGATCGACACCACCGTGTCGCTTCCCGCTGTCGAGAAGTGGAGGTAGCTGGCGAGGTTGCCCGTGTCGGCCGTGATCGTGAGTGCATTGTTCAGCGATGCCGCCGGCAGCGTGACGGTGTTGGCCGCATGGGTCTCACCGACCAGCAGGTCACGCAGGTCCAGCACGTCGCCCGAATAGCTGGCGTTGTCGAAGTCGCTGATGACGTCATGCGCCGGGGCGCTGGTGGTGCCGGCGTCGCCGAGCTGCCAGCGGAAGACATCGTGGCCCGTGCCACCGGTGAGAACGTCGTCTCCCTTGCCGCCGATCAGGATGTCGTTGCCGGCGCCGCCGTTGAGGTGATCGTTGCCGGCGCCGCCGATGAGCTTGTCGTTGGCGGCGCTGCCCATCAGCGTGTCATGGCCCACGCCCCCGTCCAAGGTCGAGCCTGTGCGCACGAGGTAGGTTCCGGCGGTAGAGCCGGCGATGATGTCCTGCGTCTCGCCGAGGAGGGGTGCATTCGCGTCGCTGAACATCGGCATGTTGTCGGAGCCGAGGATCTGGTACGACGAATCGGACGCGCCGTGGAGCTTGAATTCGACCTTCAGGACCGCATTGCCGCCTTGCTCCCAGTAGATCAGCTCGAGCGGCGTCAAGCCGCCGGTCACCGGCACGCTCGTGTAGAGGCGCGTCGTCGGCGACTGGATGTCGTCGTACATCGCGACCGTGTGGCCATCCAGATTCAAGCGGAATCCGTCGTCCGCGGTGACGCGAATGTCGTACAAGCCGGCGGCCAGGTAGGCTTCACCGGAAATCCGCATGGCCGCATCGCTGGTCGAGCCCAGGCCGGATGTCGGTCCGCTTCCCTTGTTGTCGTTGTCGCCGGTGCCTTGCTCGACGGACAGGCTGACCGCATCGCTGCCCCCAGTGCGGTTCAGGAACTTGTACAGCGCGCTGTTGCTGTTGGTGAATCCGCTGGTCGTGCCGGTCGCGAAATTGCTGTTCGCGCCGAGGTTGTTGGTGACCGTGGGCGATGCGCCATAGTCGATCGTCTTGGCCAGGAATCGTGCATCGGCCGCGCCGGTCACGGCAGCGGTGGTGGTGCCGAGAATGGCGCCGGATCCGCCCATCGCCGCATTGCGCGCGTTGACGATGGTGTCGAAGTCCGACACATGATCCAGGTTGCCAACCGTGCCGTCGTCACTGTGCCGGCGATTGGTGGAGCCGTTGCTGTTGGTCGGGTTGAAATCGTTGTAGCCGTAGTACTCGCCATTGAGTCCAAGCGGATTGGATAACGTAGCAGTGACCGGTGTCGACGCCGTGAGCGTGTCGGCTTGCCCGGCCACGTCGATGGTCAAGGTGGCGTTGGCCGTGCCGCCGTGGCCGTCCGACACCTGATAGGTGAAGACGTCATGGACGGTCGTGCCGGTGGGAACGCTGTCGGCATTGCTCGCGTTGTAGCTGTAGCTGCCATCGCTCTTGAGCAGCAGGCTGCCATAGGCGCCGATGAAGGTCGTGCCCGCGCCGGACACGCTGGTGCTCGGCGTGCCGTTTCCCGCCACGGCCTTGAGCACGGCGAGCGTGTCGCCGTCCACATCGGTGTCCGCGCCGCCCGGTGCGCTTCCCGACAGGATGATGCCGTTGGCAGCGCTGACGTTGAGCGTGCTCGACGCGACGACGCTGCCGACGTCGTCGTGCGCGACCGGCGCGTCGTTGACGGGCACGACTCCGAGCGTCAACGTCGACGTGCTGGTGGTCGTTCCATCGCTGACCGTGTAGGTGGCCACGGGCACGGAACCGTTGTAGTTGGCGGCCGGGGTGAACGTGAAACTGCCGTTGGACAGGATCGCCAGCGTGCCGACGCCCGCGATCGCGGCCGACGTCCCGGCCGCGAAGATGCCGACGCCGGCGATCGCGAACTGCGTGACGCTCAAGCGCATCGCCATCCACGTCCGAGTCGTTGGCCAGCACATTGCCGCTGATCGGGGTGTCCTCGAGGGTGCTGAAGCTGTCCGCGAGGAGCACCGGCGCATCGTTGACCGCGTCACGCCCACACGCACGGTGGCGGTTTCAGTCACTCCGCCGGCGCTCACGGTGTAGCTGAAACTCGCGCTGCCGTTGTAGTCGGCGCGTGGGCGTGAACAACAGGTGGCCGCCCGCGTCGAGCGTGACACTGCCGTGCGACACCGCGACCGACGGGCCACCCACGCTGATGGACGTGCCGTTCACCTGTGTGACCGTCCGTCCGGCATCCTCGAAGCTGTCGTTGGCCAGGACGTCGATCGTGATGGGCGTGTCTTCGTTCGTCGTCACGTTGTCGCCGGCAATGTCGACCACCGGCGTGATCGTCATCGCGATCGTGCCGGTGTCAGCAGCGGCGCCATCCGAGGTCGTCACGCTGATCGAGGCGTTCCCGTTGTAGTCGGCGGCGGGCGCGTAGCTCAGGCCATCGAGCGCACCGTTGATGGCTGCGGCCGTCCCGCTGATCATGACCGTGGCGCTGCCGTTGCCACTGATCGTGGCGCCGGCAAACGCGACGGCAGTCAGCAGGCCGTGCGTGGCGCTGATTGTCGTGGTCAGACTGGGGCTGTCCACATCCGACACGCTGATTGCGTTGCCACCGGAGTTGCTGAAAACGTGAACGGAGTCCTCTGCCGACGTCTGGGCGCCAGGCACATGGTTCAGCGGTGCGTCATTGACGGCCACGACCTGGATCGTGGCGGTCGCGACATTGCTCTCGAGTGCGCCGTCGTTGACGCTCACGTGAATCGTGCGCGGCGTGATGTCGGGGTCGTCCGAACCATTGGAGAACGTGATCGCGTGGATGGCCGCCTCATAGTCCGCGAGCGACGCATTGCCGCTGAGCGTGATGGTCGCGCCAGACGACGTGGCGGTGAGTCCGGGGGGCAGGCTGCCCGCAGCCAGCACGTCGCCCGGCTGCGGATTGGTCAGCGTGATGGTCGCGCTCTGGAGCGTGGCGTTGTCCGGGTCGGTAATGTGAAGGTCCACGTCGCCGATGGCCACGGCTGCACCGTTTTCCACGAAGGTCGCGGCAGACGCCGTGCCGGAAGCGCTGGAGTCGTTGGCGTCCAGGTCGAGCACTGGCGCGTCGTTGACGGGGGCCAGGCTGATGTTCAAGGTGGAAGTCGACGTGAGCTCGCCGTCGCTGATCGTGTAGGTCAACGTGGGCACGGGGCCATTGAAGTCCTGTGCCGGCTGGAAGATGTAGCTTCCGTTCGCGGCGATGCCTACGGTGCCCACGCCCGCGACCACGACGCCGGTGCCCGGCGCGAAGGTGCCGACGATGCCTGCCACCTGGAACTGCGTGACCGTGAGCGGGCCGGTCGCGTCGACGTCGTAGTCATTGAGCAGCACGTTGCCCGAGATGCTGTTGTCCTCGGTTCCGCTGGCCGTGTCGATGACTGCCACCGGCGCGTCATTGGCGCCGTGGATCGTGACCGTGAGCGTGGTGCTCGCGCTCAGTCCCGCGGTGTCGGTGATGGTGTAGTGGAAGACCTCGGTGAGCGTGTCCGACGCGGAGTGAAGGGCCTGCACGGCCGCGTCGTCGTTGTTCACCTGGTAGGAATAGGTGCCGTCGGCATTCAGGACCAGGCTGCCGTGGGCGCCTGCGAGTGCGCTGCCGACCGTTCCATTGGCGACACCGAAGCTCACCGCCACAACGTGCGAGGCGTCGCCCGGATCGACATCGGTGTCATTTGTCAGGACATTGCCGGACGGATCGACACCGGCGGTCGCGTTGGCCACACCTGAAGCCTCGACGGCCGAGGCGGTGTCGGCGATGGCCACCGGAGCGTGATGGATCACCGTATCGGCCGGTGCGGCGTCGATCGTCAGGTTCTCGAAGTTTCCGCCGGACGCCGCCGTGATCGTTGCAGACACCTCCGTGGGACCCGAAGGCGCGACTATGGTGACGTTCCCGCTGCTGGCTCCGGCAGCAATGTGAATCGTTTCTCCGTTCGACAGCGCGACGGTCACATCGGTCTGTGCGGCAGAAGTCAGTGTGGCGGTGTAGACAATGGCGCCACCGTCATTGACGGTGTGGGTGCCGGTGAGAGAGACCGTAGTGGCGTCCGCGTCATCGGTGACGATGGTCGATGCGGTGCTCGACGTGTCGAGCGCTTCGAAGGTCCCACCGGTCGTTCCGGTGATGCCGACGGAGACGGTCTCGTTGCCCTGGGCATAGGCATCGTCAGGACGTACCGCGACCGGGCCGCTGTCGGCGCTGCTGGCGCCGACCGGGATCGTGATGGTGTGGCCGTTGGTGAGGGTGACGACCAGCGGTGCGCCGGTGACCGCGTTGTTCACGCTGGCCGTGTAGACGATGGAGCCGCCTTCGGTGACGCTGGCCGCTGAGGCGGTCAGGGTGACGACGGTGGCGTCGGCGTTGTCTGTGACAGTCGTGCTGGCGGTGCTGCTGGTGTCGAGCGCCTCGAAGGTGCCACCGGTCGTGCCGCTGATGCCGACCGAGACGGTCTCGTTGCCTTGCACATAGGCATCGTCAGGACGTACCGCGACAGGGCCGCTGTCGGCACTGCTGGCGCCGACCGGGATCGTGATGGTGTGGCCGTTGGAGAGCGTGACGACCAGCGGTGCGCCGGCAACGGCGTTGTTGACGCTGGCCGTGTAAACGATGGAGCCGCCTTCGGTGACGCTGGCCGCTGAGGCGGTCAGGGTGACGACGGTGGCGTCGGCGTTGTCGGTGACAGTCGTGCTGGCGGTACTGCTGGTATCGAGCGCCTCGAAGGTGCCACCGAGTCGTGCCGCTGATACCCACCGAGACGGTCTCGTTGCCTTGCACATAGGCGTCATCGGCCCGGACCGCCACTGGAGCGCTGTCGGCACTGCTCGCGCCGACAGGGATCGTGATCGTGTGGCCGTTGGAGAGCGTGACGACCAGCGGTGCGCCGGCAACGGCGTTGTTGACGCTGGCCGTGTAAACGATGGAGCCGCCTTCGGTGACGCTGGCGGCCGAAGCGGTCAGGGTGACGACAGTCGCGTCGGCGTTGTCTGTGACAGTCGTGCTGGCAGTGCTGCTGGTGTCGAGCGCTTCGAAGGTCCCGCCCGAGGTGCCGGCGATGCCCACCGAGACGGTCTCATTGCCTTGCACATAGGCATCGTCAGGACGCACCGCGACAGGTCCGCTGTCGGCACTGCTCGCGCCGACCGGGATCGTGATGGTGTGGCCGTTCGAGAGCGTGACGACCAGCGGTGCGCCGGCGACGGCGTTGTTCACACTGGCCGTGTAGACGATGGAGCCGCCTTCGGTGACGCTGGCCGCTGAAGCGGTCAGGGTGACGACGGTGGCGTCGGAGTTGTCTGTGACGGTGGTCGATGCGGTGCTCGACGTGTCGAGCGCTTCGAAGGTCCCACCGGTCGTTCCGGTGATGCCGACGGAGACGGTCTCGTTGCCCTGGGCATAGGCATCGTCAGGACGTACCGCGACCGGGCCGCTGTCGGCGCTGCTGGCGCCGACCGGGATCGTGATGGTGTGGCCGTTGGTGAGGGTGACGACCAGCGGTGCGCCGGTGACGGCGTTGTTGACGCTGGCCGTGTAGACGATGGAGCCGCCTTCGGTGACGCTGGCCGCTGAGGCGGTCAGGGTGACGACGGTGGCGTCGGCGTTGTCTGTGACAGTCGTGCTGGCAGTGCTGCTGGTGTCGAGCGCCTCGAAGGTGCCACCGGTCGTGCCGCTGATGCCGACCGAGACGGTCTCGTTGCCTTGCACATAGGCGTCATCGGCCCGGACCGCCGACTGGAGCGCTGTCGGCACTGCTCGCGCCGACAGGGATCGTGATCGTGTGGCCGTTGGAGAGCGTGACGACCAGCGGTGCGCCGGCAACGGCGTTGTTGACGCTGGCCGTGTAAACGATGGAGCCGCCTTCGGTGACGCTGGCCGCTGAAGCGGTCAGGGTGACGACGGTCGCGTCGGCGTTGTCGGTGACGGTCGTGCTGGCGGTGCTCGACGTGTCGAGCGCTTCGAAGGTGCCGCCCGAGTCGTTCCGGTGATACCGACCGAGACGGTCTCGTTGCCTTGCACATAGGCATCGTCAGGACGCACCGCGACCGGGCCGCTGTCGGCGCTGCTGGCGCCGACCGGGATCGTGATGGTGTGGCCGTTGGAGAGCGTGACGACCAGCGGTGCGCCGGCAACCGCGTTGTTGACGCTGGCCGTGTAAACGATGGAGCCGCCTTCGGTGACGCTGGCCGCTGAGGCGGTCAGGGTGACGACGGTGGCGTCGGCGTTGTCGGTGACGGTCGTGCTGGCGGTGCTGCTGGTGTCGAGCGCCTCGAAGGTGCCACCCGAGCGTGCCGGTGATACCCACCGAGACGGTCTCGTTGCCCTGGGCATAGGCATCGTCAGGACGTACCGCGACCGGGCCGCTGTCGGCACTGCTGGCGCCGACCGGGATCGTGATGGTGTGGCCGTTGGAGAGCGTGACGACCAGCGGTGCGCCAGCGACCGCGTTGTTGACGCTGGCCGTGTAAACGATGGAGCCGCCTTCGGTGACGCTGGCCGCTGAGGCGGTCAGGGTGACGACGGTGGCGTCGGCGTTGTCGGTGACGGTCGTGCTGGCGGTACTGCTGGTATCGAGCGCCTCGAAGGTGCCACCCGAGGTGCCGGTGATACCCACCGAGACGCTCTCGTTGCCCTGGGCATAGGCATCGTCAGGACGCACCGCGACCGGGCTGCTGTCGGCACTGCTCGCGCCGACCGGAATCGTGATGGTGTGGCCGTTGGAGAGCGTGACGACCAGCGGTGCGCCAGCGACCGCGTTGTTGACGCTGGCCGTGTAAACGATGGAGCCGCCTTCGGTGACGCTGGCGGCCGAAGCGGTCAGGGTGACGACAGTCGCGTCGGCGTTGTCGGTGACGGTCGTGCTGGCGGTGCTCGACGTGTCGAGCGCTTCGAAGGTCCCACCGGTCGTTCCGGTGATACCGACCGAGACGGTCTCGTTGCCCTGGACATAGGCGTCGTCGGCCCGGACGGCCACTGGAGCGCTGTCGGCGCTGCTCGCGCCCACGGGGATCGTGATGGTGTGGCCGTTGGAGAGCGTGACGACCAGCGGTGCGCCGGCGACAGCGTTGTTGACGCTGGCCGTGTAGACGATGGAGCCGCCTTCGGTGACGCTGGCGGCCGAGGCGGTCAGGGTGACGACGGTGGCGTCGGCGTTGTCGGTGACGGTGGTCGATGCGGTGCTCGACGTGTCGAGCGCTTCGAAGGTGCCACCGGTCGTTCCGGTGATGCCGACCGAGACGGTCTCATTGCCTTGGACATAGGCATCGTCAGGCACGTACCGCGACCGGGCCGCTGTCGGCGCTGCTGGCGCCGACCGGGATCGTGATCGTGTGGCCGTTCGAGAGCGTGACGACCAGCGGTGCGCCGGCGACGGCGTTGTTGACGCTGGCCGTGTAGACGATGGAGCCGCCTTCGGTGACGCTGGCGGCTGAAGCGGTCAGGGTGACGACAGTCGCGTCGGCGTTGTCGGTGACAGTCGTGCTGGCGGTGCTGCTGGTGTCGAGCGCCTCGAAGGTGCCACCGGTCGTTCCGGTGATACCCACCGAGACGGACTCGTTGCCTTGCACATAGGCGTCATCGGCTCGGACAGCCGCTGGAGCGCTGTCGGCGCTGCTCGCGCCCACGGGGATCGTGATCGTGTGCCCGTTCGAGAGCGTGACGACCAGCGGTGCGCCGGCGACGGCGTTGTTGACGCTGGCCGTGTAAACGATGGAGCCGCCTTCGGTGACGCTGGCCGCTGAGGCGGTCAGGGTGACGACGGTGGCGTCGGCGTTGTCGGTGACGGTGGTCGATGCGGTGCTCGACGTGTCGAGCGCTTCGAAGGTGCCGCCGGTCGTTCCGGTAATGCCCACCGAGACGGTCTCGTTGCCTTGCACATAGGCGTCGTCAGCTCGAACCGCCACGGGTCCGCTGTCGGCGCTGCTGGCGCCGACCGGGATCGTGATGGTGTGGCCGTTCGAGAGCGTGACGACCAGCGGTGCGCCGGTGACCGCGTTGTTCACGCTGGCCGTGTAGACGATGGAGCCGCCTTCGGTGACGCTGGCGGCCGAGGCGGTCAGGGTGACGACGGTCGCGTCGGCGTTGTCTGTGACGGTGGTCGATGCGGTGCTCTGACGTATCGAGCGCCTCGAAGGTGCCACCGGTCGTGCCGCTGATGCCGACCGAGACGGTCTCGTTGCCTTGCACATAGCCATCGTCAGGACGCACCGCGACAGGTCCACTGTCCGCGCTGCTCGCCCCCACCGGAATCGTGATCGTGTGCCCGTTGGAAAGCGTGACCACGAACGGCGAGCCGCGCACCGGGTGGTCCAGCGTCACCGTGTAGACAATGGATCCCCCTTCCGTCACCGTGCTGGCTGACGAACCCAGCGTGACCGTCGTCAAATCGACGACTGGGGTCAAGGACATGTCCAGCGTGCTTGTCGAGGTGGCCACGCCATCGCTGACCACATAGCCGACCGTGGGCACGCTGCCGTTGTAATCGGCGACGGGCGTGAACACGTAGCTGCCGTCGCCGTGCATGGTCAGCGTTCCGACGCCGGCCAGGATGGCGGTCGATTCGGCGGCAAAGGTCGCCGTGCCGATGCTGAACTGCGTCAGCGTCAGCGCATCGCCTTCGACGTCGCGGTCGTTGGAGAGGACGTTGCCGGTGATGACGTGGTCCTCGAGTCCCGTTGCCGTATCGGGCAGGGCGATCGGCGCGTCGTTCACCGGGGTCACGACGATGCCGAGCGTGGCGGGTGCCGAGACGGCTCCGCTGTCATCCGTGACCGTGAAGAGGATGGTGTCGCCGCCGTTGAAGTTCGCATTGGGCACGAACACCAGGGCCGCAGCCTGTGCGGCCGTCAAGGTCTGTCCCGCGACGACCGGCGTCACGCCATCGGAAAGAAACAGCGTCCCTTGTTCAGGCAGAGACTGCACCGTGACAGCGACGATCGTGCCGTCGACATCGGTGCCGGACAGGCTGACCGGGAGCACGGCATCTTCCAGTCCCGAGACGGTCGCCGCGCTGGCCACCGGCGCGTCATTGACCGCAGCGAGATCGATGGCGGTGCCACCCGTTCCCGTGTTGCCGTTGTCGTTCAGCGTGTAGCCGAAGTGTCCGACGGACGATGTCCCGTCATAGTCGGCCGGCGGCGTGTAGGTGAGGCCCGCCAGGTCTGCCGCCGTCAGCGCGCTGCCTGCTGTCAACACCGTACCGTTGGCCAGATGGATCTCGCCGATCGCAGGGACTTCAGTGACTGAAACGACGGCCGTGCCGCTGGCTCCGCCGGGCAACGTGATGCCGAGGTTGACGGGCGGGCCCTCCTCGACGGCGTGGATGCTGGTTTCGTTGTCGCCGAAACCGCTCGTTGTCGTGCCGTTGCTCGCGCTCGCGATCGACGTGCGAGTCGTCGTGAATGACGTCGAGGCTGAAGTTTCTCCGACAGGTGACGAGAGCGCCGCCGGCGAAGTTGATTCAACGATGCGGTCCACCCGCAATCCGGGAGTGAGGTCGCCGGCGCCATCGCCGCCCAGCGTTGCCGCGGTCGCGTCGGTGGGCTGCGGGCTGTTCAGGTCGGCGATGACGCGGTCGACATCGTCCCCCGGGGGCACCGGGGCCTTGGCGGTTTCCGGGCCATGCTCCGGCGTGAGCTGCACGATGCCGTTTTGCGTGGTCAGGATCACGTCGCCGCGGTGAACGAGGTCGCCCACCTTGAGCGGCCGCATCTTGCCGTCTGTGCCTCGAATCAGTGCCGAACCCCACAGGCCGGTCACCGTTCCCTCGACGGTCTGCAAAATCGTGGGCATGCAAATACCTTATTGAAATTCGACGTAGCCGCGCCCCCCAACAGGACGCCCTGCGAGGATAACTTTCCGTTACGTGCCTTAAGTGATCCGCCGTCCACGCACTTCGTGAACAGAATCACCGAAGGGGCGGCTGCGTGATCCGATAAGTGCGTTGCGTGGGGCAGGTGGCCTGTTCGAGGCATGCGCCCCGGAATTCGGACAGGGCCCGCACGAGGCCCGTGGTCGGCTCGACCGTAGGCTCGCTCAGCGCTCGCTCAACGCGTAGGCCTTGGCCTTCAGCACCGGCTTGAGCAGATAGGCGAGCACGGTCTTGTTGCCGGTGAGCACGTCGACCTCGGCCGTCATGCCCGGGATGATCGGCATGTCCTTGCGGAAGTTCGCCTGGGTGGTGCGCACGCGTACCTGGTAGAACGCGTTTCCGCGTTCGTCCACGACGGTGTCGGGGCTGATGTTCTCGACTTTGGCAGGGATTCCGCCGTAGATGGAGAAGTCGTACGCGCTGAACTTGACCGTCGCGTCCTGGCCTGGATGGATGAACGCGATGTCCTTGGGCTGGACCTTGGCCTCCAGCACGAGCTTGTCGTCCAGCGGCACGATCTCGACGATGTCCTTGCCCGGCTGCACCACGCCGCCGACCGTGTTGGCAAGCAGTCGCTGGACACGGCCGCGCACGGGGCTTTTCACTTGTGCCTTGTCGACTCGGTCGGCCAGCGCCACGGCACCCTCGTTGAGCGCGTTGAGCTTGCCCATGACATCGGCCAACTCCTTGCGCGCGTCATTGCGGAAGGTGAGTTCGGTTTCCTGAATCTTGCGCTGGGCCTCGCCGATGGCGGCCTGGACGCGCGCGATCTGGGCGCTGGCCTGGTCGGAGTCTCCGCGTGCGCGGGCGAGCTCGCGCTCGAGCCGGATGATCTCGACCTCGGAGACCGCACCGGTGGTCAGCAAGGGGCGCGTCTTGGTGAGCTCCTGCTGCGCGAGTTCGGATTGACGCAGCGCCGTCGACTTGCGCGAGCGCATCTCGGTGAGCTCCTGTTCGCGCTGCTGAAGCTGCTGCTGATTGATGGCCAGCATGGTTCGCAGTTCCGACTGCCTCGTCTCGTACAGGCGGCGTTCTTCCTCGACGATGCGACGCTCGTCGTCGTTGCCTTTGTGCACGGACGGCGGCTTGAACGGCAAGGCTTCGGCGATGGCGCGCAGCCGCGCCTGCCGTGCGCGCAGCGCAAAGCCCTGGGCTTCGCTCTCGCGCACGCCCGACGTGGCGCGCGTCTCGTCGATCTTCAGCAGCAACTGACCGGCTTCGACGACCTGTCCTTCCTGCACAAGGATTTCGCTGACCACGCCGCCATCGAGCGATTGCACGACCTGCAGCTGGCGCGAGGGGATGACCTTGCCTTCGCCGCGCGTGACTTCTTCCACGTGAGCGAACGCCGCCCACAGCACGAGCATGGCGACCACGAGCACCGCCGTGCGAACGATCTTCTGCGCCCGGTGCGTGCGGCTGCGCGACATGACCGCGTCGGCCTCCTGCTCGAAGCCCCGAAAGCCTGTGTCGGAAGTGTCGTCCTCGACGTACCGACCGAAGAGCCGCCTCGTGATCGGATCGAGAAGCCTGCGCACCCACTCCAACCCGCCGAGCAGGATGCGGCCGAGCCCGATCAGCAGGCCATGGGTATTTCCTTCGGGAGCGCTCATCGTGTCGTTCATGGCAGGCTCAGGCAGCGCGCGCGATGCGACCGCTGGCCAGCGCTTCCATGATGCGGTCCCGCGGCCCGTCGGCAACGATCTTGCCGCCATCGACGACGATCACGCGTTGCACCATCGCCAGCATGGACGTGCGGTGGGTGACCAGGACGACCGTCTTGTCCTGCACGAATTCGTTCATGCGTGCCGTGATCTGCGATTCAGTGGAAAAATCCATCGCGCTCGTCGGCTCGTCCAGCAGAAGGATCGGCGCGTTGTGCAACACCGCGCGCGCAATCCCCACGCTTTGCCTCTGGCCACCGGACAAGGATTCGCCGCGCTCGCCCACCAGCATGTCGAAGCCGCGCGGGTGGCGGTTCACGTACTCGGTCAGGCCGGCCACCTCGGCGGCCGCGACGATCGCCGAATCGTCCGCATGGGGAAGCCCATAGGCGATGTTCTCGCGCAGGCTGCCATAGAAGAGCGTGACATCCTGCGCGACATGCGCGCAATTGCGGCGCACGTCCGCGGGATCGAGCTGTCGCAGGTCGATGCCATCGAGCAGCACGGAGCCTTCGCTCGGTTGGTACAGACCGGTCATCAGGCGCTGGATCGTCGACTTGCCCGAGCCGACGCGCCCGATCAGCGCGACGCGCTCGCCTGCGGCGATCTTGAAGCTCATGCCCTCGAGGGCGCAATCCTGCCGATGCGGGTAGGCGAAGCGCACGTTGCGGAATTCGATGTCCCCGCGCAGCTGGGGGCGCTGCACGAAGGTCTCGCCCGCCGGCCGCTCGACAGGCTTTTCCATGATGGCGTCGAGCGTGTCCAGGGCCGTTCTCGCGCCCTGGTACTGCATCAACAGGCCGACGATCTGGCCGGCAGGCGCCAGGGCGCGACCCGAGAGCATGGTCGACGCGATGAGCGCGCCCATCGTCAGCTCCTTGTGACCGATGAGGAAGACGCCGATCAGGATGACCGATACCGACACCATCTGCGTCAGCGTCGACGTGCTGTACATCGCCGACGACGACAGTGCGCGCATCTTCACGTTGGTGCGTGCCAGGAAGGCGTTGGCGCGCTCCCACTTGGCCTGCACGACGCCTTCGGCGCCTTGTGCCTTGATGGTCTCGATGGCCGTGAGGCTCTCGACCAGCGTGGCGTTGCGCATCGCGGCGGCCTTGTAGGTGGTTTCGGAGAGCTCGTGCAAACGATGCTGCAGCACATAGCCAACGACCAGCACGATGCAGAACGCGAGCACCGAAGGCAGCGCCAGCCACGGCGAGATCCAGGCGACGACGACGATGAACAGCAGCGAGAAGGGCAGGTCGATGAGCGCGGTCACGGTGCTCGACGCGATGAAGTCGCGAACCTGCTCGAAACCTCGCAGGTTGGCGGCGAACGATCCGACCGATTCCGGCCGATGCTCGAGCCGCATGCCCAGAACCTTCTCCATCAGCGTGGCCGACAACTGCACGTCGATGCGGGCGCTGGCCTCGTCGACGAAGTGGCTTCGCATCAGCCGCATGAACAGGTCCGCCCCCAGCACCAGCAGCACGCCGATCGCGAGCGCCCAAAGCGTCTCGGTGGCGTTGTTGGGCACGACGCGGTCGTAGACGTTCATCGAGAACATCGGGAACGCGAGGGCGAACAGGTTGATCAGCAGCGCCGCCCACATCACGTCGCGGTACACGTTGCGCTGGGTGAGGATGGCGCTCCAGAACCAGTGGCGCACGACGGGCTTGCGCATCTCCGGCGTGCGTGCATCGAAGCGGAAGTGCGGGCGGATGAACAGCGTCACGCCGCTGTAGCGCTCGGCCAGGTCGTCGCGCGACAGGGTGATCGAGCCTTGGCCGGTCTCCGGCAGCAGCACGCGGGCCTGAGCGCCGGCATCGTCCCAGCCCAGCAGCACGCAAGCCCGGTTGTCCCGAAGGATGAGGATGGCAGGCAATGCCACGGCGTCGATGCGCTCCAGCGCAAGCCGTTGCAGTCGCGTGGCCATGCCGGCTCGGGCGGCCGCGCGCTCGGCGAGTTCGAGGGTGAGGCAGCCGCGGTGCTCTGCATTCAGCGGCAGCCCGGCAGACAGCGATGCGCGCGTCGCGGCCTGGCCGTGCAGTCGACAGACTTCGATCAGGCAGTCGAGCAGGGGATCCGGATGAATCAGGTCTTCTCGCAGGCGCTGGACCGTGGCCGTGGGGTGGGTTGCGCTCGCGGGCGTGTTCGTCATGAATGGCTGTCGGAGGACTCAGGGGATGTCCGCACAGTGCACCTCGAAGCGCCCGACCTTGCGGTCTTCGAAAAAGCGCTGCAGCGTGACGCGTACGGTACGGAAGGCGATTTCGTCCCAGGGAATCTCGTCTTCGCAGAAGAGCTTCGCCTCGATCGTCTCGGGCCCGGGGGCGAAGTCGGTGTCGCGCAGCTGCGCGCGGTAGAACAGGTGGACCTGCCCGACGCGCACGACATTGATGACCGTGTAGAGGCCCAGCAGGTCGATGCGCGCGCCGGCCTCTTCCACGGTTTCGCGCTCCGCGCCTTCGGCGGTCGTCTCGCCGAGTTCCATGAACCCCGCCGGCAGCGTCCACAGGCCGTAGCGCGGCTCGATGTTGCGCCGGCACAGCAGGACCTTGTCGTTCCAGACGGGAACGGTGCCGACGACGTTCAGCGGGTTTTCGTAGTGGATGGTCCCGCACACCGCGCAGATGGCGCGCTCGCGATTGTCGTCGGGAGGAATGCTGTAGGGTGCCTCGCCGCCGCAGGCCTTGCAGTGCTTGATGCTGCGCGCTTGGAACATCCGGCGAGTTTAGCTTTCGCATGCCTGCCTCGGAAGCATGCGGCATCGTGGCGTGGCATCATCCGACGATTACTTTGGAGACGTATTTCATGGCTTACGTGATTCCTTCGCCACGAATCGCCGCAGTGCCGGTCGCGGGGGCCGCGCCGGGCGACGAGTTTCCCGTCCATCGCATCTATTGCGTGGGACGAAACTATGTCGAGCACGCCATCGAGATGGGCGCGACGGGGAGGGAACCGCCGTTCTTCTTCATGAAGCCCGCGGATGCCGTTCTCCCGGCCGCCGAAGGGCAGGTGGTGCACATGGCCTATCCGAGCCTCACCAGCAGCCTGCACCATGAGGTGGAACTGGTCGTGGCCATCGGCAAGGGCGGGCGCGACATCCCCGTCGAACGTGCGATGGATCACGTCTGGGGCTATGCGGTGGGATTGGACATGACCCGCCGCGACCTCCAGAACGACATGAAGAAGCAGGGCCGGCCCTGGTGCATCGGCAAGGCCTTCGAGCAGTCGGCGCCGATCGGCGCGATCACGCCGGCCGCGAAGTGCCAGATCGGCGCGGACACCTTGATCGAACTGAAGGTGAACGGCACCGTTCGCCAGACGAGCCGGATCGGCAAGCTCATCTGGAGCATTCCCGAAGTCATCGCCCAGCTGTCGACCGGCTGGGAACTGGCTCCGGGGGACCTGATCTTCTCCGGAACGCCCGAAGGCGTCGCAGCCGTGGTTCCGGGCGACAGGCTCAGCGCGCGGGTGGAGGGCGTCGGCTCGCTCGAGGTGAGCATCGAAGGAGACTGAACGCGATGGCGATGCGACTGCACAACTACTTCCGCTCATCTGCGTCGTACCGGGTGCGCATCGCCCTGGCGCTCAAGAGCCTCGACTACGAGTACGTGCCTGTCCATCTCGTCAAGAACGAGCAGCTCGCGCCAGGTTTTGCCGAGATGTCTGCGGCGCGCCTCGTTCCGCTCCTCGAGGATGACGGCCACCGTTTCACGCAGTCGCTGGCCATCATCGAATACCTGGACGAAACTCATCCGCAGCCGCCTCTGCTGCCCGGTTCGCCCGCGGAGCGTGCGCGCGTACGCGCGCTGGCGCTCGACATCGCCTGCGAGATCCATCCGCTGGACAACCTTCGGGTGCTGCGCTATCTCGTCCGCGAGATGAAGGTCGGCGAGGACGACAAGAACCGCTGGTATTGCCATTGGGTCGAAACCGGCCTGGAAGCCGTCGAGCGCCAGTTGGCAGGCCATCCGGCCACCGGCCGTTTCTGCCATGGCGACAGCGTGACGCTGGCCGACCTGACGCTCGTGCCGCAGGTGTTCAACGCCCAGCGCATGAATTGCCGCCTCGACCACGTGCCCACGATCATGCGCATTCACGCGGCGTGCATGACGCTGGACGCCTTCACCAGCACGCAGCCTTCGGCCTGTCCGGATGCGAGCTGACTGGCTGGTGCCCGAATGGGCAGTCGCGGGTGCCGCCGGCGTCATGACCACGCGCCACGGCGGCTTCAGCGCCGCGCCGTTCGACAGCATGAATGTCGGCGTCGCCTCCGGTGACAACCCGGGCGCCGTGCAGCGCAATCGGCGGCTCCTGGCCGAAACGGCAGGTGTCGAGCCCGTGTACCTTGAACAGGTCCACGGCGCGCGCGCCATCCGCCTCGGCCGTGATGATGCGGCACCCGGGGCGCCGGTGCACCGTGCCGACGGCAGCGTGACGACTTCGTTCGGGCTCGCGTGCACCGCCCAGGTGGCCGACTGTCTCCCGGTGCTCTTCGCCGCGCCCGCCGGCGTCGGCGCGGCCCATGCGGGGTGGCGCGGGCTCGCCGCGGGCATCCTCGAGGCGACGCTCGACCTGCTGTGCGAGGCCGCCAGGTGCCGGCCGGCCGACGTGCATGCGTGGCTCGGTGCCTGCATCGGTCCGCGCCGCTTCGAAGTCGGCCCCGATGTGCTCGACGCCTTCGGCGTCGATCCGAACGCCTCGACCTTGGACTTCTTCCGGCCGCATGCGGCGTCGAAATGGATGGCCGATCTGCCCGGACTGGCTCGCGCGCGCCTGCTCGGGCGCGGCGTTCGGCACGTCAGCGGCGGCCGCTGGTGCACCGTGGAAGACGAGTCACGCTTCTTCTCGTTCCGTCGCGATCGTGTCACCGGGCGCATGGTCGCTGCCGTCTGGCGCCAGCCCTGAACCGGCGGCTTCTGTGGCAGCTTCCCTGGCACGGCGGTTGCGACGCCGGCGCGGCGTGGCCATCACGTACAGCACGATCGAAAGCGGAACGACTCCGTACAACACGAACGTGATCACCGCACCGAGCACGGTGCCATTCGGGCCGAGCGCCTCGGCCACGGCCATCATCAGCACAACATAGATCCAGCCCAAAGCGACGAGGTGCATGCCGTATGACGAAAAATGAATCTACAATATGAAATTCTCAGTCATGCCGCGGTAAGCCAGACGGCGTACAACGTGCATAACATCACGGTTCAATGCCCACGAACGAAGGAGACACGTGAGCAGCAACACTTTCCCACAGGCCACCGACGCGGGAAGCGACGAAGTCGCAAAGGCGTTCGGCTCGAGTGTCGGCGAGGTCTGGAAGGCCATGTCAGGCCTGAATCTGCCCCTGCCGGCGCTGACGCAAGTGCAGTCCGGGTACCTGAAGCAGGCCACCGACTTGTGGAACCAGTCGCTGCAGCGGCTGCAAGCCACGCCCGACGGTCCTGACGGCGCGACGACTCCGGCCGCCATCGGCGACCGGCGCTTCTCGGCGCAGCCCTGGGTCGAGAACCCCGGCTCGGCCTACATGGCCCAGATGTACCTGTTGAACGCGCGAACGCTTTTGCAACTGGCCGAACAGGTTCAGGGCGACGAAAAGACCCGCCAGCGGATCCGCTTTGCGGTCCAGCAATGGATCGAAGCGGCATCGCCGGCCAACTACCTTGCGCTCAATCCGGAGGCGCAGCGCAAGGCCCTCGAGACCAAGGGCGGGAGCATCGCCCAGGGCTTGCAGCACCTGCTGCAGGACATCCAGCAGGGGCACGTCTCGCAGACCGATGAGAGTGTGTTCGAGGTCGGCCGCAACGTGGCCACGACCCCGGGCAGCGTGGTGTTCGAGAACGAGCTGTTCCAGCTGATCGAATACGCCCCGACCACGCCGAAGGTGTACGAGCGTCCGATCCTGTTCGTGCCCCCGTGCATCAACAAGTACTACATCCTCGACCTGCAGCCGGAGAACTCCCTCATCCGCTACACCGTCGAACAGGGTCACCGGCTGTTCGTGATGAGCTGGCGAAACGGCGATGACAGCATGTCCAGGCTGACCTGGGACGACTACATCGACAACGGGGTGGTTCGCGCCATCGAGGTGGTGCAGGAGATCACCGGGGCGCCGCAGCTGAACACGCTCGGTTTCTGCATCGGAGGAACGCTTCTCGCAACAGGTCTCGCTGTCCTGGCCGCGCAAGGCAAGAAGCCGGCAGCGAGCATGACCTTGCTCACCACCTTCCTCGACTTCAGCGACACCGGCGTGCTCGACCTGTTCATCGATGAGGCCAGTGTGCAAATGCGCGAGATGACCATTGGCCCGGGCAGCCCGAACGAGGGAGGGCTGCTCAAGGGCAGCGAACTCGCGTCCACGTTCAGTTTCCTGCGCCCGAACGACCTGGTGTGGAACTACGTGGTGGGCAACTACCTCAAGGGAGAGACGCCGCCGCCGTTCGATCTGCTGTACTGGAACAGCGACAGCACCAATCTGCCCGGCCCGATGTTCTGCTGGTACCTGCGCAACACCTATCTCGAGAACAACCTGGTCGTTCCGGGCAAGGTGCAGGTGTGCGGCAAGCCGCTCGATCTCGGCTCGATCGACGCCCCTGCCTACATCTACGCGTCGAAGGAAGACCACATCGTCCCGTGGGAAGGCGCCTATCGCAACACGCAGGTGCTCAAGAGCAAGCGCCGGTTCATCCTCGGGGCCTCGGGCCACATTGCCGGCGTCATCAATCCGCCGGCCAAGAAAAAGCGCAGCCACTGGAGCGGCTCGGGCACGACCCTGCCCGCCAAGGCGACGAGCTGGTTCGACAAGGCCGGCGAACACGCAGGGAGCTGGTGGCCCGACTGGTCTGAATGGCTGGCAGGCCATTCGGGCAGGCAAGTATCAGCGCCCAAGGCCGCGGGCAGCAAGAAGTACAAGGCCATCGAATCCGCGCCGGGACGCTATGTCAAGCAGAAGGCTTGAACGCGCAGCGCGCACCCGTTTCACATCGTACCCAGGAGATTGACATGACCGATATCGTGATCGTTGCGGCCGCCCGTACGGCCGTCGGAAAGTTCGCAGGCACGCTCGCCAAGGTGCCCGCCGTCGACCTCGGCGCCGCCGTCATCGTCGACCTGCTCAAGCGTGCAAAGCTGTCCGGCGAGCAGGTGAGCGAAGTGATCCTCGGCCAGGTGCTGCAGGCCGGAACCGGCCAGAATCCGGCGCGCCAGTCCGTGATCAAGTCCGGACTGCCGCAGGCCGTGCCGGCCATGACGATCAACAAGGTCTGCGGATCCGGCCTGAAGGCCGTGATGCTGGCGGCCCAGGCCATCCGCGACGGCGATTCCGAGATCGTCATCGCCGGCGGCCAGGAGAGCATGAGCATGAGCCCGCACGTGCTGCCCAATTCGCGCGACGGGCAACGCATGGGCGACTGGAAGCTCGTCGATTCGATGATCGTGGACGGCCTGTGGGATGTGTACAACCAGTACCACATGGGAATCACCGCCGAAAACGTGGCCAAGAAGTATGCAGTGAGCCGGGAGGCGCAGGATGCGTTGGCGCTGGCCTCGCAGCAGAAGGCCGCGGCGGCCCAGGATGCGGGCCGGTTCAAGGACGAGATCGTCCCGTTCGTGATCCCGCAGAAGAAAGGCGACCCGGTCGTCTTCGACAAGGACGAGTTCATCAACCGCAAGACCAACGCCGAAGCGCTGGCCGGCCTGCGACCTGCGTTCGACAAGCAGGGCAGCGTGACGGCGGGCAATGCGTCGGGCTTGAACGACGGCGCGGCCGCAGTCGTCGTGATGAGCGCCAAGAAGGCCGACCAGCTCGGCCTCAAGCCCCTCGCCCGGATCGCCAGCTATGCGTCGGCGGCGCTGGACCCGGCCTACATGGGCATGGGCCCGGTGCCTGCGTCGCGCAGGGCACTCGAACGCGCGGGCTGGAAGGCAGCAGACCTCGACCTGCTGGAGATCAACGAGGCATTCGCGGCGCAGGCCTGCGCAGTCCACAGCGAGATGGGGTGGGACACCAGCAAGGTGAACGTCAATGGCGGCGCCATCGCGATCGGTCACCCGATTGGTGCATCCGGTTGCCGCATCCTGGTGACCCTGCTTCACGAAATGCAGCGACGCAACGCGAGGAAGGGGATTGCCTCGCTGTGTATCGGCGGCGGCATGGGCGTTGCATTGACGGTCGAGCGTTGAAGCACTGCGAAGTGAGACACCCCGGGGGAACCCGATTGACCACGGGCCCTGGCGCGACCACGCTAGGGCCTCTCAGCAGAAACAGGAGAGAACAATGACACAGAAGGTCGCATACGTGACCGGCGGCATGGGCGGCATCGGCACCACGATGTGCCAACGCCTGCACCGCGACGGGTTCAAAGTGATCGCCGGATGCGGTCCGAGCCGCGATTTCGTCAAGTGGCTCGACGAGCAGAAGGCCTTGGGCTTCACTTTCTACGCATCGGTGGGGAACGTCGGGGACTGGGACTCCACCGTCGCGGCTTTTCAGAAGGCCAAGGCTGAGCATGGTCAGGTCGACGTGCTGGTGAACAACGCGGGCATCACGCGAGACGGCATGTTCCGCAAGATGAGCCGCGCCGACTGGGACGCCGTCATCGAAACCAACCTGACGAGCCTGTTCAACGTCACCAAGCAGGTGATCGACGACATGCTCGAAAAGGGCTGGGGCCGCATCATCAACATCAGTTCGGTCAACGGCGAAAAGGGCCAGTTCGGCCAGACCAATTACTCGGCGGCCAAGGCCGGCATGCATGGCTTCACGATGGCCCTGGCGCAGGAAGTAGCCAACAAGGGCGTGACGGTGAACACCGTGAGCCCAGGCTACATCGCCACCGACATGGTGAAGTCGATTCGCCAGGACGTGCTCGACAAGATCGTTGCGGGCATCCCGGTGAAGCGCCTGGGCACGCCCGAGGACATCGCGTCGATCGTGTCGTGGGTCGCCTCCGACGAGTCGGGATTCGCCACGGGCGCCGATTTCTCGGTCAACGGCGGCCTGCACATGGGCTGACGCCCGCCCGGGCGCGCCGTCCGTTCGCAGGCCCGGGCTCAGATCCGGGCTGCGAGCAGTCGTCGAGCCACGCCGCGCATCGCGTCCGGCGTGCGCGATGGCGCGTCGGCCTTCGGCGCGGATTCGAAATCGGTGAAGTGGCTTTTCATCGATTGCAGGTACACGGGGTCGTAGTGCAGGTCGAGCAGGCCACGGACAGCCTCCTCGATGCGCCCGCCGCGTGCCTGCGCCTGCCAGGCATTGACCTGTTCGTGGCCGCGCAGCGACCTCAGCGCATCCAGCCGGGCGCAGAACGCGGCGATGTCGCGGACGAAAAAGTCGTAGTCCTCCAGCAGCAGGCGAACCCGCTCGTCCAGCGGCATTTCAAGGTGCACGCAGGGAGCGGCGCGCATGCAATCGACCAGGGCCTGCGGCACGCGCAGGTCGCCGACCTTGCGGCTCTCGCTTTCGATCCACACCTCACGAGCCGCGTCGAATCGGCGCAGCGCATCCCATAGGCGCGACTCGAACTGCTTTTGGCCTGGCTGAGGCCGCCCGGGCACGAGCCCGAGCACAGAACCACGATGTTCGGCCAACCCTTCCAGATCGAGCACCTGGCCGCCTTCTTCCTGCAGCGCAGCAAGCAACCGGCTCTTGCCCGAACCCGTGCGTCCGCACACCACCCGCCAGCGAAATTCTTGCGGCATGCGGGCGAGGGCCGCCACGACGGCGCGTCGGTATTCACGGTATCCGCCTTCGAGCAGGTGCACCCGAAAGCCGATCTGCGACAGGATCAGGGCGAGCGATCCGCTTCGCTGTCCGCCGCGCCAGCAGTAGACCAGGGGCTGCCAGTCCTTGGGCTTGTCCATCACCTCGCGTTCCACATGGCGGGCGATGTTGCGCGCAACGAGGACGGCGCCGTGCTTTCGAGCGGCGAAGGGCGATTGCTGCGCGTATTCGGTCCCGACGATGCGGCGCTCTTCATCGTTCAGGCTCGGCCAGTTGACCGCGCCCGGAACGCGGTCCAGCGCGTACTCGCTTTCCGAGCGCGCATCGATGACCGTATCGAAGCCATCGAGCCGCCCCAGCGCATCGACAGCAGAAATGTTCAGCAGAGGCATGAAACGATTGTCATCTGTCGCCCAAAATCTCCGCCGCCGTTGTCTGTCTGACTGGCGCCCCTCCCGGATGGGGGCTGGGGGAGCACAACATTCAGCGTCCCAGACGCCGCCATCACGCCGCCGGCGTGATGGCGTCGAGCAATTCGCTCTCGATGGCAAGCTGCGTCCTGGCGTGCTGGAGCTCGGAGCCGTCGATCAGGAAGGTGTCTTCCACGCGCTCGCCGAGCGTCGTGATCTTCGCGAGCTGCAGATTGATGCGGTGGCGCGCCAGCACGCGCGCAATGGCATAGAGCAGGCCCGAGCGGTCGCTGGTGGAGACGCCCAGCAGCCAGCGCTGCGCACGCTCGTCGGGGCGCAGCGTCACGCGAGGTGTGACGGGGAAGGACTTCACCCGTCGCGACAAGCGCCCGCGCGTGGGCTCATGCAGGGGCCCGGTGGCGTCCAGTGCCTGCGCGAGCTGGGTCTCCACCAGTGAAATGAGGTCGCGATAGTGCTGGTCGAGCGTCGGGCTGATGACCTGGAAGGTGTCCAGCGCATAGCCGGCCTTTGTCGTGTGGACCTTGGCATCCAGGATGTTGAAGCCGGCCGTGTCGAAGTAGCCGCAGATTCGTGCGAACAGATCGGGCCGGTCCGGCGCATACACGAGCACCTGCAGGCCTTCGCCGAGCGAGGAAAGCCGGGCGCGCACGACGGGCGTGGTCGTCTGCACGAAGCGATAGAGCGAACGCGCGTGCCAGGCGATGTCGCCCGCATCGTGGCGCGCAAAATAGCTCAGCTCCAGCGTCTTCCACAGGGGAGCTTCGACGTCCGGAAGCAGGGAATACAGGTTCAGCGTGTGCCGCGCCTCCTGCTTGCGGGCCTCGATCTCCGCGTCCATGTTGGGACGGCCCCCGCCCAGCGCACGCAGCGTGAGGCGGTAGAGGTCCTCGAGCAGCTTGCCCTTCCATGCGTTCCACACCTTCGGGCTCGTTCCCCGGATGTCGGCGACGGTGAGCAGATAGAGTGCGGTCAGCCGGCGCTCGGTGGCGACCTCCTTGGCAAATGCCTCGATGACGTCGGGGTCCGAGAGATCCTCCTTCTGCGCGATGCGCGACATCGTCAGGTGTGACTTCACCAGGAACTCGATCAGGCGCGAGTCCTCGTCGTCGATGCCGTGGTCGCGGCAGAATCGTCGCGCCTCCCGCGCGCCCAGGTCGGAGTGGTCGCCTCCCCGGCCCTTGGCAACGTCATGGAACAGCGCGGCGATGTACAGCACGTAGGGCCGATCGAAGTGCGCCGCGAGCTGCGAGCAGAACGGGTATTCGTGCGTGTGCTCGGGGATGAAGAAGCGTCGCACATTGCGCAGCACCATCAGGATGTGCTGGTCCACGGTGTAGACGTGGAACAGGTCGTGCTGCATCTGGCCGACGATGCGGCGGAACACCCACAGGTAGCGGCCGAGCACGGAAGTCTGGTTCATCAGGCGAAAGACGTGCGTGTGTCCCTCGCTCGCGCGCAGCATCTGCATGAAGGTCGCGCGGTTGACCGGATCATGGCGCCAGCGGCTGGTGGTCAATTCGCGTGCGTTGTACAGCGCGCGCAATGTCCGCGCCGACAGCCCCTTCACCTCGACATTCGTCTGGTAGATCAGGAAGGTGCGCAAGATGGCATGCGGATCACGTTCGTACAGGTCGTCGCTGGCGACTTCGAGCATTCCTCCGCGGTCGAGGAAGTCCGCGTCGATGGGGCGCATCGGCGCGTCCTGCAGTCCGTTGACGCGTTCCTCGATGTTGAGCATGAGGATCTGGTTGAGCTGCGCCACTGCCTTGGCCGCCCAGTAATAGCGGCGCATCAGGACCTCCGATGCACGCTGACCTGTCGTCGGGTGATAACCGAAGCTCTCGGCCACGGCAGTCTGGAGATCGAAGACGAGGCGGTCTTCGCGCCGTCCGGCAATGCAGTGCAGCCTGGCGCGAATCAGCCTCAGCACGCCCTCGTTGCGCTGGAGCTGCTTGACTTCGAAGGGAGTGATCAGCGCCTTGCTGGCCAGTTCATTCCAGGACTTGCCAAGACCCGCCGCGCGAGCGACCCAGATCACCACTTGCAGATCGCGCAGGCCGCCCGGACTTTCCTTGCAATTGGGTTCGAGCGAATAGGGCGTGTCTTCGAATTTCTGGTGGCGCTGCCGCATTTCCAGCGTCTTGGCGCGCAGAAACGCCCGCGGGTCCATGGCCTCGGCATAGGCGTGCTGGAAGGCATTGAACACGCGGCGCGAGCCGCAAAGCAAGCGTGACTCGAGCAAGGCCGTCTGCACCGTGACGTCTCGTCCGCTTTCCTCGAGGCATTCATCCACGGTACGCACGCTGGAGCCGATCTCCAGGCCGATGTCCCAGCACGCCGTGATGAATCCTTCGATCGAGGACTTCAGCGCGTCGTTGGCATGTCCGCTGTCAGGCGGAAGCAGGACGAGCACGTCGACGTCGGAGTGAGGAAACAGTTCGGCGCGTCCGTAGCCGCCCACCGCGAGAAGCGCCGCGCCGGGCGGCATCATCGCGTGCGTCCACAAGTCCTGAAGTGTCTGGTCGACGTGGCGAGTCAGCGTTCGGATCAACCGGACGGCGGCGGTCGTGGTGGCGCGCGACGCCTTGAAATGCTCCAGGAGTTCCGTCTTTCCCTGGCGGAAGCGGGAGCGAAGTTCGCTGACGCTGCGCGGGGCTGCGGGGCGCGGCTGGGCGAGTGCGGACACGTCAGTCCCGGCGAACCGACGCATCAAGTGGCCGCCGCGGAGCCGGCTTCGCCGGTCCGCTGGCGGCGCCCCCTGGAGGAGGACCGCCGAAGGCGCTACGGGGGTGGTTCACTTCACGCGGCCACGCTGCTGGAGGTGCCGGTCACGAACTCCGGTGGCGGCGGGCTCCCGGCGGACAAGGTCAGCACTTCGTAGCCGGTGTCGGTGACGACGACCGTGTGCTCCCACTGTGCGGACAGCGAGCGGTCCTTGGTGACGATGGTCCAACCGTCGGTCATTTCGCGGATTTCCCGCTTGCCCGCGTTGATCATCGGCTCGACCGTGAACATCATGCCGGGGACCAGTTCCTCCAGGGTGCCCGGCCGGCCGTAGTGCAGCACCTGCGGCTCCTCGTGGAAGGCGCGTCCGATGCCATGTCCGCAGAACTCGCGAACCACCGAGAACCCGTTGCTCTCGGCGAATGTCTGGATGGCATGGCCGATGTCGCCGAGCCGCGCCCCGGGCCGCACCTTGACGATGCCTTTCCACATGGCTTCGTAGGTGAACCTGCACAGCCGCCTGGCGGCAATGGAGCCCTCGCCGACGATGAACATGCGGCTCGTGTCGCCGTGCCAACCGTCCTTGATGACGGTGACGTCGATGTTGACGATGTCGCCGTTCTTCAGCGGCCGGTCGTTGGGAATGCCGTGGCAGACCTGGTGGTTGATCGACGTGCAGATCGACTTCGGGTAGGGCGTGTACCCGGGTGGGGCGTAGTTCAGCGGCGCGGGAATGCCACCCTGGACGTTGACGATGTGGTCGTGGGCCAGGCGGTCGAGTTGGTCGGTCGTGATGCCGGGCTTGACGTGCGGCGTCAACATGTCCAGCACTTCCGAGGCCAGGCGACCCGCCACGCGCATGCCGTCGAGGTCGGACGCCGTCTTGATCGAGATGCTCATGAGAACGGATTATCCCATCGGGGTGAATGCCACGGCACGGTGTCGGGCGCGGCGCGGCTGGTCCGCTTCGGGCCATGCCACCGGCGCAGGACCGGCTGAGGCCGACCCCGTCGCCGGCACCCGTGGAAACCCTGCGCTGCCCTCTACAATGGCGGCACTTTTCGCGCAGCATCGCCCTGGCTGTGCGGCATCTTGCGAATCTGCGCGTTCGACCATTCCCATCAGCCCCCGAGCATGTCTTCCGCCCCCAAGCATCTGATGCATTTCGAGGGCGGCAATGCCCTGTCCGCCTTCCGCGCCCAGGCCTTGCTGCAATCGCTCCAGGCGATTCGTGCAGACATCACGGGCGTCCATGCGCGCCATGTTCACTGGGTGTGCAGCGATTCGCCGCTCGAAGCTCGAACCGTTGAGCGACTGGGCGAACTCCTGCGCTACGGCGACGCGCATGACGCGCCCCAGGGGCCGGGCACGCTCGTCGTCGTGATGCCGCGCCTGGGCACGGTGTCGCCCTGGGCATCGAAGGCCACGGACATCGCTCACAACTGCGGCCTGCCGGTCCACCGGATCGAGCGCGTCACCGAATATCGCCTGACCCTCAAGGGCCCGCTTCTGGGCGCGCCCAAACCGCTAGATCCACCCGCACTCCACGCGGTCGCTGCGCTGCTGCACGACCGCATGACCGAGAGCATCGCGCTCGATCGCAGTGCCGCCGCGCACCTGTTCGACGACCAGCCCGGACGCCCGATGGTGCATGTCGACGTGCTGGGCCAGGGACGCGCCGCGCTCGCCGCCGCCAATGTCGAGTTCGGTCTGGCCCTCAGCGATGACGAGATCGACTATCTCGTGCAGTCCTTCAAGGGGTTGGCTCGAAACCCCACCGACGTCGAGCTGATGATGTTCGCCCAGGCCAACAGCGAGCATTGCCGGCACAAGATCTTCAACGCCCGATTCACGATCGACGGGGTCGAGCAGGAACACTCGATGTTCCAGATGATCCGCCACACGCATGCGGTCTGCGGCCAGTTCACGGTGGTCGCCTACAGCGACAACGCGTCGGTGATGGAGGGCGGCGAGATCGAGCGGTGGCAACCGCTGTCGGGCACCGACGCCTCGCCCTACGCCGCGAGCCGCGACACTGCGCACGTGCTCATGAAGGTCGAAACGCACAACCATCCGACCGCGATCTCCCCGTTCCCGGGCGCCTCGACCGGCGCAGGCGGCGAGATCCGCGACGAAGGTGCAACCGGACGAGGCTCGCGCCCGAAGGCCGGGCTGACAGGCTTCTCGGTGTCGAACCTCCATCTGCCCGGCACGAGCGAGCCCTGGGAACGAGCGCCCTACGGCAAGCCCGAGCACATCGCGGGCGCCTTGCAGATCATGATCGACGGACCGCTGGGCGGCGCGGCATTCAACAACGAGTTCGGGCGGCCGGGCCTCGGCGGGTATTTCCGCGTCTACGAGCAGACTGTCGGCGAGCGGCGTCGCGGCTATCACAAGCCCATCATGATCGCGGGCGGCCTGGGCACGATCCTGGCCACCCAGACGCACAAGCTCGACTTTCCGGCGGGCACGCTCCTGGTGCAGCTCGGCGGCCCGGGCATGCGCATCGGCATGGGAGGTGGCGCGGCCAGCTCCATGGCCGCAGGCGCGAATGCGGCCGAACTCGACTTCGATTCGGTCCAGCGCGGCAATCCCGAGATCCAGCGACGGGCGCAGGAGGTGATCAATCATTGCTGGTCGCTCGGTGACGCCAATCCGATCCTGGCGATCCACGATGTCGGCGCGGGCGGCTTGTCGAATGCCTTTCCCGAACTGGTCGATGGCGCCCGTCGCGGCGCGCGCTTCGACCTGAGCAAGGTGCCGCTGGAGGAATCGGGCCTGGCCCCCAAGGAGGTCTGGTGCAACGAAAGCCAGGAGCGATACGTCCTGGCGATCGCGCCGCAGTCGCTGGCGGCATTCGAGTCGATGTGCGAACGCGAGCGCTGCCCGTTCTCCGTCGTGGGCATCGCCACCGAGGCGCGGCAGCTGGTGCTGGATGATCCGGCCCGTCAACGATGACCGGCCGATCGACATGCCGATGGACGTGCTGCTGGGCAAGCCGCCGAAGATGCACCGCGTGGTGCAGCGCGCGACGGCCACGCCGCCGCCGCTGGACCTCACCGGCGTTGCGCTCGAAGCCGCGGCATTCGATGTCCTGCGCCATCCGACCGTGGCGAGCAAGCGCTTCCTGATCACGATCGGCGACCGGACCGTGGGCGGCCTGAATCATCGGGACCAGATGGTCGGACCCTGGCAGGTGCCGGTGGCCGACTGCGCCGTCACGCTGGCCGACTATTCAGGCTTTCGCGGCGAGGCCATGGCCATGGGCGAGCGCTCGCCGCTGGCTGCGGTGGATGCACCGGCGTCGGGCCGCATGGCGGTGGCCGAGGCCATCACCAACCTGCTGGCCGCGCCGATCGAACTGTCGCGCGTCAAGCTGAGCTGCAACTGGATGGCCGCCTGCGGCGAGCCCGGCGAGGATGCCGCTCTCTACGACACCGTCAAGGCCGTGGGCATGGAGCTTTGCCCGGCGCTGGGCATCAGCGTGCCGGTGGGCAAGGACAGCCTGTCGATGCGCACGCGCTGGCGCGACGGCGACGCCGACCGGCAGGTCACCGCACCGGTGTCGCTCATCGTGTCGGCATTCGCGACATTGGAGGACGTGCGAGGCACGTCGACGCCGCAACTCGTCGCTGGCGACACATGCCTGATCCTTGTCGACCTGGGGCAGGGACGGCATCGAATGGCCGGATCCATCCTGGCACAGGTCCTCAACCAGTTCGGCAACGATGTGCCCGGACCTGGATCGGCCCGAACTGCTCAAGTCGCTGGTCGCCGCCGTGAGCCAGCTGCGCGCCGACGGACGGCTGCTCGCCTACCACGATCGCAGCGACGGCGGCCTGTGGGCCACGGTGTGCGAGATGGCGTTCGCGGGGCACATGGGCGTGAGCCTCAACGTGGACATGCTTGTCACCGAAGGCGATGGCATTGGCGACAGCCGGGCCGAATATGGCGACTCGAAGAACTGGGCGAGCCAGGTGAGCGCACGCCGCGAAGAGCTGACCCTGCGCGCATTGTTCAACGAGGAGATCGGCGCGGTGATCCAGGTTGCGGCTGCCGATCGCGACGAGGTCATGCGCACGCTGCGTGCGCACGGCCTGTCGCGCCACAGTCATGTGATCGGCAAGCCCAACGAGCGTGGCGTCATCGAGGTGTGGCGCGATACCAAGGCCGTGTTCTCGGCACCGCTGGAGCGCTTGCACCAGGCCTGGGACGACGTGAGCTGGCGGATCGCCCGGCTGCGCGACAACCCCGCCTGCGCGGACATGGAGCATGCGGCGGCGGGCCGCCCGGACGACCCCGGGCTGCACGTGCAACTGAGCTTCGACCCCGATGAGGTCGAGCCGCTCGCCGCGCCCGCGCTCGCCACCACGCGCCCGCGCCTGGCGATCTTGCGCGAACAGGGCGTGAACAGCCAGGTCGAGATGAGCTATGCCATGGCCCGGGCTGGTTTCGAGACCTTCGACGTGCACATGACCGACCTGCAGGCCGGGCGCGCACGACTCGACGGCTTCCAGGGCTTCGTGGCGTGCGGCGGCTTCAGCTACGGCGATACGCTCGGCGCCGGCGAGGGTTGGGCGCGCTCGATCATGTTCAACCCTTCGCTGGCCGAGCAGTTCGAGGCCTTCTTTGCGCGCCGCGACACATTCGCGTTGGGCGTGTGCAACGGTTGCCAGATGATGGCCGCACTCTCGCCGATCATTCCCGGCGCGCAGGCGTGGCCCAGGTTCACGCGCAACAAGAGCGAGCAGTTCGAGGCGCGGCTCTCTCTGGTGGAAATACTGGACAGCCCGTCGATCTTCTTCGCCGGCATGGCCGGGAGCCGGCTGCCGATCGCGGTGGCCCACGGCGAGGGCTTTGCCGACTTCTCGCAACGCGGCGATCCAGCCGCCGTGAAGCGCGCCATGCGCTACGTCGACCACCACGGCCGCGCGACCGAGGCGTATCCGTTCAATCCCAATGGAAGTCCGGACGGCCTCACCTCGGTGACCACGCCGGACGGACGTTTCACGGTGCTCATGCCGCACCCGGAACGCGTGTTCCGCAATATCCTCATGAGCTGGACCAGCGGCGACAAGCGCGCCGCGAGCCCCTGGATGCGCATGTTCACGAACGCCCGCCGATTCGTCGGGTGAAGCATCCACCCACAGGCAGATTCCGAGGAGTGACAACGACATGAGCGCCGTGCCTTCCCCCAACTGGCCCTGGCCCGCATCGTGGGCGCCCCAATGGCTGGATCAAAGCTTCAACAACGGGTGGACCTTCGGCAACGTGATCGTGACGACGGCCAATTCGAAGGCGCCCGAGATCGAGCGTGAAGTCGTCAGCCGGCACAGCTACGGGCGGCAGATCGGGCGCCTGACCGATGCGGTCGTCGCGATCGCCTCCCACGTGGGCGTCGGCGGGGAGCCGCAAGTCGCGCCGCTGTTGAAGCTCGCGCAGGAGATCGAGGCGATCAAGGAACGCGCAAAAGTTCGCCGGTGCGATGAACTGCTCGGCGAACTGCGCGATCTGAAGAAGCGCGACCCGGCGGCCTGGGCCCAACTGGTGAAGGCGGTCGACGGCTGAGGTTGCGGGCGTGCCCGCGGCCGACGTCGAGTCTGCCGGCGAGGCCGCCTGATATCGAAGGATCAAAGGAAACCGACATGACCTCGCTGGTGGTTCGCCGCTTGCTGATCGACCTCGAGGCGCCGTTCGAGCGCCACTGGAACGGCGGAGATGCGTTCCGTTCGGCCTACTTCGACGCGCTGTCGATGAGCTTTCCGGTGGGCGAGCAGTTCTTCATCGATTCCGTACGCAATGGCATGAAGCTGCTGCCCGAAGGCGAACGCGCGCGTTTCGAGGACGCGGTGCAGGGTTTCATCGGCCAGGAGGCCACGCACCGGCGCATCCATGGCCTGTTCAATGCGCACCTCACTCGCCAGGGCTATGAAAACACCTGGGAGACGCGCATCCTTCAGCGCCTCGAGCGGCTGAAGGCCGTGCCCGATCTTCGGCATGCCGTGGCCATCACCGCTGCGACCGAGCACTTCACTGCGATCTTCGCCAAGCACCTGCTGGATCATCCCCAGGCCGTCGAAGGTGCCCCTGCGCGCCTGCAAACACTGTGGCTATGGCACGCCAGCGAGGAATCCGAGCATCGCAGCGTGGCCTTCGACCTCTACCGCGCGCTCGGGGGCACCGAGAAGTGGCGTCGCCGCTGGATGCGCATGGTCACGCTGCACTTCACGACCGACGTCCTGCGCCAAACGGCGCGCAACCTCTGGCACGACGGCGAGCTCCTTCGTTGGCGCACCTGGGTCAGTGCGGCGTCGTTCATGTTCGGCAGGCATGGCCTCGTACGACATGTCTTCAGGCCCTGGCGAGACTATTTCCGCGCCGATTTCCATCCCGCGCAGCACGACGATGCACGCGCGAGGCAATGGCTGAAGGAACACGAAAACGACTACACCGTCGTTGGAGGATCCTGACTTGTCAGCCGCTGCTGCCGCGTGTCATGCCACGGCATAAAGCTGCACCGGGCCGCCGGCCAGCACGGCGTTGCCTGACAAGGGGTCGATGAGCGTCTCGTCGAGCAGCACATTCAAGTTGACCCCGGGCTGCCTGGACGCCACGCCGAGGCGCGTGTCCGGAAGATCATGTCCGAATCCATGCGGCAGGCTGATCACGCCGGGCATCATTTCGTCGCTCACTTGCACCGCCGCCTCGACGTGCCGACCGTCGCGCCCCGCGATGCGTGCCTTGCCGCCATCGCTCAAGCCGAAGCGCATCGCATCGTGCGGATGCACGAGCACCGTGCAGCGTGCCGGCCCCTTGGCGAGCAGCGGCAGGTTGTGCATCCAGCTGTTGTTGGAGCGAACCTGCCGGCGGCCGACCACGACCAGGTCATCCGGCGCTCGATCGAGGTCGTCGAGCACGCGCCGCAGGTCTTCGAGGAGCATGGGTGGCGCGAGTTCGATGCGGCCCGAGGGCGTGCGCAACAGCTCGGGGATGCGCGGCTGCAGCGGACCGAGGTCGATGCCGTGGGGCGCGTCGAGCAACTTGTCGAGGGACAGTCCGCCGGGGCGCATGCCGAAGCCGTCGCCGTAAGGCCCCTGGCGCAGCGCGAGGTCGAGCAGGCGCTGCGGACCGCGCCGCGGCGCGAGCGCCGCGGCCAAGGCCTGCGCATGCTCCGGCGCCTGCCGTTCGAGGTCGGCAGCAAGCAACTCCTCGTCGAGGGCGTGGAGGTCCGCGGCGGCGCCCAGGCCGCGCGCGATGGCCGTCAGGCGCAGCAAGTTCTGCCATTCCTCAGGCTGGCCCGGCGGCAGTGCCTGCACGGCAGGGCTGTACCGTGCCGCGTTGCGGAAGGCGAATTGCGGCAGCGCAATGTCATAGTGCGCGTCGTGCAAGGGGGAGGGCCCCGGCAGGATGACGTCGGCGTGGCGAGAGGTCTCGTTGAGGTAGATGTCCAGGCTCACCATGAACTCCAGGCGATCGAGGGCTGCAGCCACGCGGGCGCCGTTCGGAGCGGACAGAACCGGGTTGCTCGCGATGGTGATCAGACCCTTCACCTGACCCGGTCCGGGCGTCTCGATCTCCTCGGCCAGGCAGGTCATGGGGATCTCGCCGTAGACCTCGGGGGCGCCACTCACGCGGCTTCGCCAGCGACCGGTCGAGATGCCTCGGCCGCCGCCCGACTTGCCCAGCGTGTTGGCGGCGAAGGCAGGCGCCTTCGGGAACATGGCGCCCCCGGGCTCGTCGAGGTGGCCAGTCAGGATGTTGAGCACGTCGATCAGCCATGAACACACCGTTCCGAACGTCTGCACGCAGGTGCCGACGCGTCCGTACACGGCGGCTCGCTCGGTGCGAGCCAGTTCGCGGGCGATGCCTCGGATCGCATCGGCGGCGATGCCGCATCGGGCCGCTACCGCCTCCGGCGAGAAGCTGCCCACCGCCTCCTGCATGGCATCGACGCCGGCGACGTGGTCGCCCATCCGGCCGAGGCGCACCAGCTTCTCGTCGAAGAGCGTGTGGATCATGCCCAGCAGCAGGAACGCGTCGCTGCCCGGACGGATGAAATGATGGGTGTCGGCGATGGCGGCGGTTTCGCTGCGCCTCGGGTCGACGACCACGAGGCGCCCACCGCGCTGCTTCATGGCGCGCGCCTTGCCGCGAAAGTCCGGGACGGTCCAGAGACTGCCGTTGCTTGCCATCGGGTTCGCACCCAGGATCAGCAGGTACTCACAGCGCTCGATGTCGGGCACCGGCGTGCTCAGCCAATGCCCGAACAGCAGCCCGTTGGAAAGCTGCTTGGGCATCTGGTCGAGCGTCGAGGCCGAGAAGACATTCTTCGTGCCGATGGCGCGCACCAGCTTCGTGACGTAGAGCAGCAACCCGAACTTGTGCGCTGCAGGGTTGCCGATGGTGACGGCGAGCGCATCCTTGCCATGTTCACTCAGAAGGCGCGGCAGGCGGCGATCGATCTCGGCGAATGCCTCATCCCAGCTCGTCTCGATGAAGCGCCCGTCGCGCTTGACGAGCGGCATGCGAAGCCGGTCCGGGTCTTCGTGGAGGTCCTTCAACGCGACGCCCTTGGGGCAGATATATCCGGCACTGAAGACGTCGCGCTCGTCGCCTCGGATGGCGGTGATCTGGCCGTTGCGCATGCGCACTTCGAGGCCGCAGCAGGCTTCGCAGAACGGACAGATTCGAGTGTGCGTCGACTCGGCAGGTGCGGTGTCAGGCATCGTCGTCTCCTTGTCGCCCCGAGGATCGGGGTTCGGTGAGTGCTTGTCCGTCACACAGGCGACGCAGCGCCCGTGCGGTGGCATCGTCGGCTGGAAAGAAGGTCTCGAGGGCGAGTTCGGCGAGCGTGATGTCCACCGGAGTGCCGAACACGGTGGTCGTGCTGATGAACGACAGAACGCCCTCGGGGGTGGCGATCTGCATCGGCACGGCCACGGCGCCGACTTCTGCCGCAGGGGCGGCCCGCCCGTCCGGCTCGACGGGCAAGGCCTGCAACTCCTGCAGCAGGGCGACGAGCGTGGCATCGCCCGAATTCGCGATCTGCTGCCGCAAGCGCACCAGGAGATGCTCGCGCCATTGCGCAAGGTTGACGATCCGCGGGGCCAGGCCGTGAGGATCCAGGCTCAGGCGCAACACGTTCACGGGGGCGGCCAGCAGGCGCTCGTCGATTCCGCCGAGCAGCAGCGGCACCATGCGGTTGTGGGCCAGCATGTTCCAGTGGCGGTCCACGGCGAGCGCCGGATTGGGTTCGTGTCCCTTGAGCACGCGCTCGACGGCCTGGCGAGCGGCAGCCAGCGCCGGGTCGTCCAGGGGCCGCTCGCGATAGACCGGGGCATAACCTGCCGACGTCAGCAGCAGGTTCCGCTCGCGCAGCGGGACGTCCAGCCGCTCGGCCAGGTGCATGATCATTTCCCGGCTGGGTGTCGCGCGGCCAGTCTCCACGTAGCTCAAGTGCCGAGTGGAAATGTCGGCCTCGCACGCGAGATCGAGCTGGCTCATGCGCCGGCGCTGCCGCCATTCGCGCAGCAGCGTGCCGACAGGATGGCGGGCGATGGCGGCGGCATGCATGTCGCGCACGATAGCCGAGCCGCAGTGCTTCTTCCATGACCTTCGAGGTCATGAGGCCTGCGTATGCAAGCGAGGACGGGAGTTCGGGGCATCCTGCCGCCTGCCGACCGCCTGCGTTATCGTCGCGAACGTGAGCACCGCCGCCCCCCCGATCTCCGCGCCCCGAACGGGAGTGCCCGCCGGCGTGCGTCCGCGTGAGCGATTCGATCGCCTCGATGCCTTGCGTGCCGTGGCCATCCTTTGGATGGCGACCTTCCATTTCTGCTTCGATCTGAGCTATTTCAGGGTCATCCATTCCAATTTCTATGTGGATCCGTTCTGGACGGTGCAGCGCACGTGCATCGTCACCCTGTTCCTGTCCTGCGTGGGCATGGGGCAGGCCATTGCGGTGGAGCAGGCGCAGCCGTGGCCGCGCTTCTGGCGGCGCTGGCTGCAGATTGCCGGGTGCGCTGTCCTGGTGAGTGTGGGATCGTGGCTGATGTTCGGGAACCGGTTCATCTCGTTCGGCGTGCTTCACGGCATCGCGGTGATGCTCATCGTGGCAAGGTTGACGGCGTCCTGGCGGCGCTGGCTCTGGCTTGCCGGCGTCGTGGCGATCGCGCTGCCCATGCTCATCCGCCACCCATTCTTCGACCTGCGCCTGACGAACTGGGTGGGACTGATCACGCACAAGCCCGCCACGGAAGACTATGTGCCGGTCCTGCCCTGGATCGGCGTGGTGTGGTGGGGGCTGGCTGCCGGTCGATGGGTCATGCAGCATCGGCGTGGCTGGATGACCGGTCCGCTGCCCCGAGTACTCCATCCGCTGGCGGTGCTCGGGCGGTGGAGCCTGAGCTTCTACATGCTGCATCAGCTGGTGTTCATCGGCGTGCTGTGGACGTTGCTCAAGGCGTTCGGGCGGACCTGAGCCGCCGAGCGGATCCGGGCCTTACCATCGCCCGATGAGCCACAAGATCCTGTTCGGCTTCCATGCCGTCACCGTTCGCCTGAAGACCGCGCCCGGATCGATCGTCGAACTGCACGTCGATGCCACGCGGCGCGATCAGCGCATGCGGCAGTTCCTCGAACGCGCACGCGAGGCGGGTGCCAGGATCATCGACAGCGATGACGAGAATCTCCAGCGCCTGTGCGGCACGCACCGGCACCAGGGCGTGGTGGCTCGTGTCAATCCGTTGCCCGCGCAGCACTCGCTCGACGACACCCTGGACGCCGTCGAGGGCGACCCGCTCGTGCTCGTGCTCGACGGCGTGACCGATCCTCACAACCTGGGTGCGTGCCTTCGTGTGGCCGACGGCGTGGGCGCGCATGCCATGGTGGCTCCAAAGGATCATGCAGTGGGCATCAATGCCACCGTGGCCAAGGTCGCCAGCGGCGCGGCCGAGACCGTCCCCTATTTCATGGTGACGAATCTCGCGCGCACCCTCAACGAACTGAAGGAGCGCGGACTGCGCATCGTCGGGACGTCCGATGACGCGCCTCGGTCGCTTTTCGATGCAGACCTGAGGGGGCCGTTGGCGCTGGTGCTCGGCGCCGAAGGGACCGGCATGCGGCAACTCACGGCGCGGACCTGCGACGAGCTGGTGCGGCTGCCGATGAGGGGCGCCGTCGAGAGCCTGAATGTCTCCGTGGCGAGCGGCGTGTGCCTCTATGAGGCGCTGCGCCAGCGCGAGGCGTGATGGCGATGGCTGATGATGCCGTACTCGATCGCATGCGATCGCGCCTGGCCGCGGCCTCGCGCATCGTCGTGCTCACGGGAGCCGGCATGTCCGCCGAAAGCGGCATCCCCACCTTTCGCGATGCGCTCACCGGCCTGTGGTCGAAGTTCGATCCGGCTGCGCTGGCCAGCGAGGAAGGCTTCCGCCGCGACCCGGCGACGGTGTGGGACTGGTATGCCGAACGGCGGCAGGGCGTGCGCTCGGCTCGGCCGAATGCCGGCCACGTTGCCATCGCGCAATTCGCGAGGCGCCATCCGCAGCGGCTCGTGGTCGTCACTCAGAATGTCGACGATCTCCATCAGCGTGCGGGCAATGTGGACGCGATCCGGCTGCACGGCGACATCCTCGAAGACTGCTGGCTGGCGCCGTGTTCGCGCGGGCGCGCGTGCAGCCCCGCGAACGCAAGGGCCGGCCGGCCTCCTGCCTGCGCCGATTGCGGCAATCTGGTCCGCCCCGGCGTGGTCTGGTTCGGCGAGCGCCTCCCGGCGGCCGCCTTCGATGCCGCAGAACGGGCGGCCATCGGCTGCGCCGCGATGCTCGTGGTCGGCACTTCGGGCTCGGTCTGGCCGGCAGCCGGGTTGGCGGTCCAGGCGCGCCGTGCCGGAGCCTGGGTTGCCATCGTGAATCCATACGAGAGCGAGATCGACGAGGTCGCGCATGAAGTCCTGCGCGGCACTGCCGCGCAGATGCTTCCCTTGCTGCTCGACTGACGCGCGCGGCGAGCACGGCGGGGCTTGCGACGGCGCCGCCGCGCATACACTCGGACACGGTCTTTTGCCACTCCACGCGAGCGTTCCATGCCTGTCTTCGACGTCAACCATCCACTGGTCAAGCACAAGGTCGGCCTGCTGCGCGAGCACGATATTTCCACCAAGAAATTCCGTGAGCTCACTCATGAGCTTGCCCGCTTGCTGGCCTACGAGGCCACGGCGGATTTCCCGCTCGAGAAGACGACCATCCAGTGCTGGAGCGGTCCCGTAGAGATCGACCAGATCAGCGGACGCAAGGTGACCGTCGTGCCGATCCTGCGCGCGGGTCTGGGCATGCTCGATGGCGTGCTGGACATGATCCCCAACGCCAAGGTCAGCGTCGTGGGCCTCAGCCGAAACCACGAGACGCTCCAGCCGGAGCACTATTTCGAGAAATTCGTCGGTCACCTCGACCAGCGCACCGCCCTCATCGTCGACCCGATGCTGGCCACCGCGGGTTCGATGATCGCCACGGTGGACCTTCTCAAGCGCCGCGGATGCACCGACATTCGCGCGCTGGTGCTGGTGGCGGCGCCAGAAGGAACCGCGGCGTTGCAAAAAGCGCATCCGGACGTACGCTGCTGGACGGCCTCCATCGACAGCCACCTCAACGAACTCGGATACATCATCCCCGGGCTGGGTGATGCCGGGGACAAGATTTTCGGCACCAAATGAAAATGCAGACATTGACCAGGCTCACCTGGATTCTGGCCGCGGTGGTTGCGCTCGCAGCATGCACCCAGGAACGACAGAACCAGATTCGCCGCAGCATCCAGAACTGGACAGGCACCAATGGTGTGCTCGAGGTCTATGCAGGTGACAAGCTGGTCCGGCGATTCCTCAAGATCGACAAGATCAGCACCGCATACGGGACCGACGACAACCTGCCGCGCTCATACCGCTTCGGCTACGGCGTGCTCGACGAAAACCTCAACGGCGTCGCGGACCCCGGTGAAAAGAGGGTCTATTTCGAGATCAGCGACTTCGGAACGAATTACGTCTTCTTCGAAAGTCCGCACTGATGATCCTGCGCGTCTGCGGTCCGGTTCGCCGGGGCGGTTTGCCTCTGCAATGACACGTCCAGATGCAATTCGGCGCGGCGAGTTCCATGTGTCCGGTGCGTTACCTGAGTTCACACGGGAGTCATCACACGCAGGCATGCTCTGCCGCTGTACTCACTGCAGTAGGAGCGCCCTCGATGAAGTACCCGTTCCGATTCTGGATGACCGGCAGCGTGGCTGTCGTGATGGCCGCATTGGGTGTGGGTCGCAGCACTCTGGCCGGCGAGCGCTACCCGCTCACCCAGTCGAGCCGGTATCGCGTCACCGAGACCGTCGAGCGCATCGAAGCATCGGCCCTGCGCCATGGCCTGAGCGTGTTCACGCGCCTCGAACCGGCATCGTCGCAAACGGATGGCGCCTGCGATTCGGTCATGATCGTCTTCGCTTGCGCGGCAGGCGGAACGCCCGTGCTCATGGAAGGCCCCAGATCTCAACCCGAAGTGCCCCTGGCCGTGGCCGTGCGGCCCGACGCGACCGGCGGTGCCGAAGTCGTCTTCAACGGCAGCGATTGGGAAGGGCTGCCCCCGATGGTCACGCGCAACCTGACTGAATTGCCGATTCTCGTGGCCGACGCGCTGCGATAGCCGCTCAGGCCAGCCCCAGCGCGCCGGCCAGGCCGCCGACTGCAACCGCCCACATGGGGCTCAGCCGCGTGCGCAGCATCATCAAGACCGTGCCTGCCACGAGCATCATGGAACCCGGATGCCCCGACGACGGCAGGGCGAGAATCCAGCCGGTCGACAGCAGCAATCCGATCGTCAGCGGCGCCATGCCGGTCGTGAACGCCCGCACGCCGCGCGTCTCGCGGCGCGCGTGGCCCCAGCGGGTCGCCCACAGCGACAAGGCGGTCGATGGCAGCAGGATCCCGGTCATCGTCGCCAGCGCGCCGATGGGCCCGGCGACGTTCCAGCCGAGCACGGCGACGAACAGCACGTTCGGGCCGGGCGCGGCCTGCGCGATGGCCACCGAGGCGGTGAATTGCGGATCGGTCAGCCAATGCTGCTCGACGACGAGGTATCGGTTCATGTCCGGCGCCGTGGCGATCGCACCACCGATCGCCAGCACACTGAGCAGCAGGAAATGCGCGAAGAGGCCGAGCAGTTGAGCGGCGTTGAGCGTGACGTTCAAGCCGCTCATGGTTCGAGCCGGCGCCAGGCCAGAGCGACGGAGACGGGCCCCAGACCGAGCAGCACCCATGCAAGCGGCCAGCGCAGCCAGGCGACACAAACGATGGTGATTCCGGCCAGGGCGAGCGCCAGCGGGATGCCCAGTGCATTGCGCCGCAAGGTGGCAACGACCTTCAATGCAGTGGAGATGGCAAGCCCCGCGGCCACCGCGCCGATGCCACGCAGCGCGCCGCTGACGACGCTCAGGCTGGCGAAGTGCTCATACAGGGCCGTCAGTACGAACACGATCAGCAGCGGGAAGGCCAGCATGCCCGCCAGCGCGACGAAGGCACCGCGTATTCCAAAATAACGGTCGCCCATGATCATCGTGAGGTTCACGACGTTCGGGCCCGGCAGGACTTGGCTCACCGAAAGCATCTCGATGAACTGCTCGCGCGTCAGCCACATCTGTCGCTCGACGAGTTCGCGCTGCGCCACAGGGAGAACGCCGCCGAAGCCCTGCAGCGCCATGCGGTTGAATGCCCAGAAGAGTTCGGCCAGCGATCCTGGACGACGCGGCGCCTCGGTGGCGGATGCGGAATCGCTCACGCCGCGCCCGCAGGACCGTGCGTCATGGGCTGCACCACCTGGCGGCCGACCCAGATGCTGACGGCGATGGCCACGATCGTCCACGCCGCACCCACCCATGAGATCGACGTGAAGCCGCCGTGCTGGATCAGCCAACCGCCACCGGCAGCTCCCGCGGCCTGACCCAGGTAGATGGCCGAGGTGTTGAGAGCCATCAGCGCAGGCGCCAGCATGGGCGCGGCATGGCCGAGCCGGGCCTGCTGTGCGGAGTTGCTGGCGAAGAATCCCAGGCCCCATGGCACCAGCAGGACGGCCGTCATGGCGATGCCGCTGGCCAGGGGCCAAAGCGCCAAGGCCACGGTCAGCAGCGAGATCGTGAAGGTCGCGGCCCGCCCCGCGCCCACGCGGTCGACGACTCGGCTGAGCAGGACGTTGCCCACCACGCCGAAGGCGCCGAACCAGCCGAACAGCAGGCTCGTCTGTGCCGGCGTGGCTTGAAGCACCCCCTTGAAATACGGCGCGATGTACGAATAGAGCGTGAACTGCCCGGCGCCTTGCAGGGCCGTCACGGCCACCATGGCCATCAGCACCGGATGGGTGAGGACCTCTTTCCAGGCACGCACGGACAGGCTGGCCGGCTTCACGCCGTCTGGCAGCGCAGCAAAGGTCCATGCGGCGGCGATGGCAGCCAGTGCGGCGACGAAGCCGAAGGCCGTGCGCCAGCCGAAGGTGTCGCCCAGCCATGAAGCCATGGGCAAGCCCGCCACCGACGCCAGCGACCAGCCCAGGAAGATGAAGGTGATGGCCCGCCCGCGCTCATGCGGCGGCGCCACTGCACCGACCGCCGCGGCGGCCTGCGGCGTGAACACCGCAGCAGCCAGCACCGTGACGGCGCGAAGGATCAGCAGCGCCGCGTAACCGGGGATCAGCGCGCACAGGGCATGCCCGACGGCGTACCAGGCAAGCGACCAGACGAGGAGACGCCGGCGATCGAAGCCCGACACCCAGCCTGCCAGAAGCGGTGCACCCAGGCACATGACGACTGCCGCCATCGCGATCAGCTGTCCGGCGAGCGCGACGGACACGTCCAACGACTGGGCGATGTCGGTCAAGGTGCCTGGCACGACCATCACGCCGCAGCCGATCGCGAAGTTTCCGAACAGGAGCGACCAGCGTGCCGCGGCAAGGCCGGGCTTCACCGCAGCACCTTCAGCGCTTCCGGATTGACGATGTTCGTGGGATGGCCATTGACGAAGCTCACGACGTTGTCGAACGCCGCGCTGAAATACATCTCGTAGCTGTCCTGCTCGACATAGCCGATGTGCGGCGTGCAGACGGCGTTTTCGAGGCGCAGCAGGGGATGGCCCTGAAGGATGGGCTCTGCCTCGAAGATGTCGACTGCGGCCATGCCGGGCCGCCCGCGGTTCAACGCGGAGACCAGCGCGCCGTCTTCGATCAGCTCGGCGCGCGACGTGTTGACGAGCAGCGCCGTGGGCTTCATCTGCGAGAGCGCGTCCTGCTTGACGACACCGCGCGTGGCATCGGTGAGCCGAAGGTGCAGGCTGAGGACGTCGCATGCCGCGAAGAATTCGCTGCAGCTCGGCGCGGCGACGAAGCCGTCGGCGACGGCTTTGGCGCGCGCGGATTCGCTGCCCCACACCGTCACGTTCATGCCGAAGGCCTTGCCGTAGCCCGCGACGAGGTGTCCGATCTTGCCGTAGCCCCAGATGCCCAGCGTCTTGCCGCGCAATACCATGCCCAGGCCGAAATTGGCCGGCATCGAGGCTGCCTTCAGCCCGGACTGCTGCCACGCGCCGTGCTTGAGGTTGCCGATGTACTGGGGCAGGCGGCGCATGGCGGCCATGATGAGCGCCCAGGTAAGTTCGGCCGGCGCGACCGGCGAGCCCACGCCTTCGGCCACCGCGATGCCCATGCGCGTGCAGGTCTCCACATCGATGTGCGGGCCGACCCGCCCCGTCTGCGAGATCAGCTTCAGGCGTGGAAGCTTCTCGAGCAGCTGCTTGGGAAAATGCGTGCGCTCGCGGATCAGCACCAGCACGTCGGCGTCGCGCAGGCGTACCGACAGCTGCCCGATTCCCTTGACGGTGTTGGTGAAGACCTTGGCGTTGAGCGACTCGAGCTTGCTGGCGCACTGCAGCTTGCGCACCGCGTCCTGGTAGTCGTCGAGGATGATGATGTTCACGGCTGGCGAGAGGCTGGGGCGTGGCCGGTGCATTGTGCCCGCTCGGCGAAAACCCATCGTTCGCTGTAGCATCGCCCGGCTTGATGGCCTGGCAGCGTCGCTGCGGCCGCCGGATTCTACGAGGAGACGCCTGTGAGCATTTCAATGTATTCCGCCAGCGTGCCGGTGTTCGCGCGCATGCTGGGCAACATGCTGGTGTGGTTCGACAAGGCCGAAGCCCATGCGGCCGCGCGCAAGTTCGACGTGAACGTGCTGTTGAGCGCACGCCTGGCGCCCGACATGCTGACGTTCGCGAAGCAGGTCCAGATTGCATCGGATGCCGCCAAGTTCGGCGTGGCTCGCCTGGCGGGCATCGAGGCCCCCAAGTTCGAGGACACCGAGACGACGCTGGACGAGCTGCGCACGCGCGTGCGCAAGACCCTCGAATACATCAAGTCAGTGCCGGCCGCCCAGATCGACGGCAGCGAGGAGCGCGACGTGACCATCCAGCGGCGCGACGGGCCGATCACCCTCAAGGGGGAGGCCTACCTCAAGCACGCCGCATTGCCCAATTTCTTCTTTCACGTCACGACGGCGTATGCGCTGCTGCGCCACAACGGCGTGGAACTCGGCAAGGCGGACTACCTCGGCGCCACCTGAGGCGCGCCGGGCATCGGCGCGTCAGCGGCGCGTGCCACCGCCGGGCAGGGCGTCCAGGGGGCCGAAGGCGCTGCGTGTGACGCGCCTGGGGAAGTAGTGGTCGAGACGGCCGAGGCGCTGCGCCGCTTCCGCCTCGTCGCTGTGACATGAAATGACCATGAACAATTCGGCGCGAAGGTGCCACAACTCGCGAAGAGAGCGTGCGCGCAGAATGCGTGCGGCCAGTGCGGCCGCCTGATGCGTGGGGACGTCGTCGAGGCAGGTGACGAACTCATAGCGGATGTCCGACAAGGCCGTGACGCCCGGTGCGGGCGAGCCCGCCGAAGCCCAGCCCTGGTTCAGCCATCTGCGCAGGCGCTGCGTCCAGTTGCGCGGCTCCATCCGGGCGGGCGGGCCGATGTCGATCCGAACCGCGCCACCGCTCAGTTCCTGAGACCGGTCCGTGTGGGACCAAGGCTGAGACGGCTCGCTGCCCATGATGGGTGTCCTTTCGTCGGCATTCGCGAGGTGTTCGCGGGTTCATTCTCGAAGCCGTACGCGGTCGCGGATGACTCGAAAAGACCGCCCGAAAGGGCGCTGATTTGCGCATCGCGCACGATCCGCGCTTGAGTGGAGATAACCTTGCAGGCCCGCCGCACTGGAGATCGCGCATGAAATGGCTGCGTCGCCTCGCAATGGTTTCGCTGCTGATCGTCGTTGCCGGCGTGCTGGCGGGCTGGGTCTATTCACGGCGAACTTTGCCGCAGGTCGACGGGCGCATCACGATCGCGGCCCTGCACGCGGACATTCGCATCGAGCGCGATGCGGCGGGCATCCCGACCATCCGCGCCAACTCCGTCGACGATGCGATGTTCGGGCTCGGCTTCGTCCACGCGCAGGATCGGCTGTGGCAGCTCGAAACGAATCGACGCATCGGTTCGGGCCGGCTCGCCGAGGTCTTCGGCGTGGGAGCGCTGGGAGCAGACAAGTTCCTGAGGGCGCTGGGCGTGAAGCGAGTGGCGGCGCTGCAATGGAAGAACGCCAGCCCCCAGGCCCGCGCCGTCATCCAGGCCTACACGGATGGCATCAACGCCTATCTTCATCACGGGCTTCGGGCTCGGCCGCCGGAGTTCGTGATCCTCGGCGTGCAGCCGGAGGACTGGACCCCCGAGGACAGCATGGCATGGGCGATCATGATGGCGTGGGACCTCGGCGGCAACTGGAGCAATGAACTGCTGCGCATGCGCCTGTCGCTGCGCATGCCGGTGGAGCGCATCAACGAATTGCTGCCGCCGTATCCAGGCGAGAAGCCAGTCCCCACGCGTGACTATTCGAAGTTGTTTCGCGAACTCCAGGTCGATGCCAAGCTGGGGCGGCAGGCGCTGGCCGATGCACCTGAGTCAGGACTGGAGGGCATCGGCTCGAACAACTGGGTCGTCCACGGTTCACACACCGTCACGGGAAAGCCTCTGCTGGCCAACGACCCGCACCTCAAGCTGAGCGTGCCGGCCCTGTGGTATCTGGCAAGGCTCGATGCACCCGGCCTGAAGGTCGCGGGAGCGACCTTGCCGGGGCTGCCCGGCGTGGTCCTCGGGCAGAACGAACGCGTCGCCTGGGGCTTCACGAACACCGGCCCCGATGTGCAGGACCTCTACCTCGAACGCATCAAGGCCGACGATCCCAGCCGCTACCAGACGCCACAGGGCTGGGCCAGCTTCGACACCCATGCCGAGGTCATCAAGGTCAAGGGCGCGCCGAGCGTGACGGTGACGGTCCGCTCGACGCGGCATGGGCCGGTGATTTCCGACGCCGGCGCGATCACGGAAGGGCTGACCGGCCCCGCGGCGCGACCGACCTACGCGCTGGCCATGCGCTGGACGGCGCTCGACCCCAATCCCACCACGATGGACGCTGTCATCGGCTTCAACAAGGCCCGTTCGGTGGCGGAGTTCGTCGCCGCTTCAGATGCCTACACCGCGCCGATGCAGAACATGGTGGTGGCCGACGCGGACGGCCACATCGGAGAAGTGTCCGCCGGGCGCGTGCCCCTTCGAAGGCGAAACAACGACCTCATGGGGCTGGTCCCCGCGCCGGGCTGGGACCCTCGGTATGACTGGGCGGGCTATCTCGACGCAGGCCAGACGCCACGCGAATTCGACCCTCCGCGCGGGTGGATCGCGACCGCCAATCAGCGCGTGACAGGGCAGGACTACCCGTACTTCCTGACAAGCGAATGGACGCTGCCGTACCGTTGGCAGCGCATCACCGACTTGCTGGCCGCAAAACCCCAGCACAGCCTGGACAGCCTTCGCGATATCCAGGCCGACATCGTCTCGCTGGCCACGCGCAGGCTGCTGCCTTTCATCCGCCACGCCCGCTCGACGCATCCGCTGGCCGATGCCGCACAGCGCCAACTGGCCGATTTCGACGGCACCATGCGGGCCGACAGCGCCGCGCCGCTCATCTTCTGGGCCTGGGCTCGCCATCTCACGGAAGACGTGTTCGCCGACGAGATGGGCGGTCCTACGTGGGACGGATCGGGCAGGCTGTTTCGCGATGCACTCGAAGGTGTGCTCGAGCGCAACGATGCATGGTGGTGCGATGACAAGCGCACGCCTTCAGCCGAAACCTGTGCGCAGCAGATCGACAAGGCCTTCAACGAGGCATTGGTCGAACTTCAGGCCGAGCAAGGGTCCGATGTGGCACAGTGGCAGTGGGGGCGACAGCATGTGGCGAGATCGGAGCATCGGCCATTCAGCCACGTCAAGGCGCTGGCGAAGTGGTTCGAACTGCGGGTGCCCGTCGGGGGCGACACGTTCACCGTGAACGCCGCGCGCGTGGACCTCAAGCCCGACAGCACGACCGGAGAACTGTACCTGGACGAGCATGGGCCGTCGCTGCGTGCGCTGTACGACCTGGGCGACCTCTCGCAATCGCGCGTGATGCAGTCGACGGGGCAGTCGGGGATCGTGTTCTCGCCGCTGTACCGCCGGTTCGTCGAGCCCTGGAGCAAGGTCGAGTATGTTCCGCTGTGGCAGGGCGAGATTGCGCACTCGCTCGTGCTGTCGGCAAACTGAAGTGAACCACACCCCCGTAGCGCCGTCGGCGCTCCCCCTCCAGGGGGCGCCGCCAGCGGACCGGCCAAGCCGGATCCGCGGCCGCCGCTTGATGCGTCGGTTCATGCAGTTGGGGTATCGCTCGGCGCCATGGAAAACTGAGATCAGGCTTCAGCGCCGGCGGCCATCCGCGGACAGGCATCGTTTGTAGCGGCCGTCGACCCGGTTTGCGAACCATGCAGTCGTGAGCCGGCGCGTGATCTTGGGGCTGTGGAGCGTGATCTCGGGCAGCATGGCGCGTGGCATAGCGCTGCCGGCCTTGGCGTCTGCCAATGCGAACACGCGGCGGTACAGCGTTCCCTTGGAGAAGTCGGCACTTTCACCTTGGCCCAAGGCGCGATGGATTTCGTGGTCGTCCATGCCGAGGCGGCCAGCCAACGCGCGAACGGCACGTTCGGTGCTGCCCGCCTTGTCCTCGGGCGCGTCCGGATTCACGAGATCGCCGTCGAGTGCGAGCGGCATGCCCGCGGCCCGGCTCAGCGCATTCTGGAACGCTGCGTTGCGGCTGGCATAGCGACCGGCGTTGTAGTCGGCGAACCGATAGATCAAGGCGTCGTAGTCGGCCGGATAGTCGAGCAAGTGCGCGATACCGAAGTACATTCCGCCGCGCCGCGTGAAGACTTCGCTTCGCACGGAACCCTCGCGGTGGTAGGGGTAGGTGTGATCTGCGGCCTGGCGCTCCGCGAATGCGATGCCGACTTGCATCGGGCCCGCAGTACGCACGGGATTCAGCCCGCCGAACAGGCGACGGCCCATCGGCACGATGCCGATGAGGTCGTCGAAGACCTCGCTCAGGTCGCGCTCCGTGCGTGCGGCATCGATGCGTTCGGCGTAGGTCTTGCCGTTGGGCGACGATACATGCAGGGCGGCTCGCACGAGCAGGGCGGGCACGCCCAGGCGTTCGGCGCGCCGATCGATCTCGGCCCAGGCAATCTTGGGCAATTGCGGCACGGCCGGGTCGACCTGGAAGCCCGACTCCTGTTCGGTCACGGCAATCACCGCGCAGATGTTTTCTTCGCTGGCAGGCAGGGTGAGGCTGTCGAAGGCGGTCTGGATGTCGGCAGCCCAGCCAGCGCGATCCGCGATGCCGCTCGGCATGCGGGCCGCGATGTCGGCACGTACCTCCGCCGGCGCTCGCGCCGGCGGAGCGCTCTGGATGGCACAACCGGCCAGGACGCCGGCAATGATGCCCGTGGAGGCCACGACATGCCGCATGCGGGTCCCGTGTGAGGCCAGTGCGGCAATTGCCCGTGAGGGTGCTGTGAACGCAGCGGACCGTGCGTGGCCCGCTCCGCGCGGCATCCCCGCAGAAGCAGCCGCGCCGGGTGATCGGCCGTCACCTGCCAGCACGCGGATCAGTCGCGCAGTTCGGACTGCTTCTCGATGACGCGGCTCACCAGGCCGTAGTCGATGGCCTCGACGGCGGACATCCAGCGGTCGCGGTCGATGTCGGCACGCACCCTTTCGAGCGGCTGCCCGGTTTCGCGCGCGATCACCTCGGCGATCCGCTCGCGCGCCTTGACGATTTCGCGCGCCTGGATGGCGATGTCACTCGCGCTTCCGCCTGCGCCGCCGCTCGGCTGGTGAATGAGAAAGCGAGTCTGGGGCAGGCACATGCGTCGCTCGCGTGGGGCAGCGAGAAACACGTGCGTGGCCGCACTGCCCACCCAGCCGGTTCCGATGATGCGCACCGGCGCCTCGATGTAACGGATGATGTCGTGGATGGTGTCGCCTGACTCCAGATGGCCGCCCGGAGACGAGATGATGACGTCGATGGGTGCAGCGGAGTCTGCGGACAGGGCGATCAGGCGGCGCACCACGTCCTGGGCCGTCGTGTCGGTGATGGCGCCGAAGATCAGCACGGTCCGGGTCTTGAAGGCCTTTTCCTCCAGGAAAGCGGTGCGCACGTCAGGAGTGGGTGGGTTGGGAGGGGTGGTTTCCATGGTGGAGAGGAGGTCGTGTGGGAGGGGGCAGGCTGTTGTCGACCTGTCGTCAGGTGCGGGTAGATTCAACATGCCGGCAGGCGGCATTGTGGCAACGTTCGCGGGTGTTTGCTGCAGGAGGTGTGCGTCACGCGGGTTGAACGCGTCGGCCGCCTCCTGCCCGCGAGCCGCCGCTCAGACCTGACCGAACAGGGCCTTGCGCTGCGGTGTGTAAGTCCACCAGGGCGCCGCCGGCGCGCCGCGCATGAAATCGGTGGCGGCCATGAACGTGTCGAGGACGCAAGGGTCCTGCCGATGGCCGGTGGCAGCGCACAGCCTCTGGTAAAGAACGAATGGATCCTTGCCGCGGAGATCGCGAGGCTCGCGAATGCCGATCAGGCGCAGATCGGCGGCGAGCGCCGGTCCGATGTTGGGCAGCTGTTCCAGCGTCTTGCAGTCGGCCGCGCTGGCCGCCTTGGGTGACTTGATGACCATGTTCGACCCCGCCGTCCTCACATCAGCATGTTGTTGCGGATGAGTCCGACGGCCAGACCTTCGAGGTGGAAGTCGACGTCGCCGAACGGCACGACGATGGTCTTGAAGTCGGGGTTCTCGGGGATGAGCTCGATGCTCGTGCGCGTTCGCTTGAAGCGCTTGACGGTGACTTCGTCGCCCAACCGTGCCACGACGATCTGTCCGTTCTTGGCATCGGTGCTTCGTTGCACGGCGAGCAGGTCGCCGTCCATGATGCCGGCGTCGCGCATGCTCATGCCGCGCACCTTGAGGAGGTAGTCGGGCCGCCGGGCGAACAGGCTCGCCTCCATGAGATAGGTCTGGTCGATGTGTTCCTGGGCCAGGATGGGACTGCCTGCGGCCACACGACCGACGAGCGGCAAAGACAACTGTGCCAGGCTGGGCAGAGGCAGGCTGAACTGCTTGCCACGGCTTTCGTTCAGGGCGCGCAGTGTGTCAGACTTCAGCCGGATCCCGCGCGAGGTGCCGCCGACCAGTTCGATGACCCCTTTTCTGGCGAGCGCCTGCAGATGTTCTTCGGCGGCGTTCGGGGAACGAAAGCCCAGCTCGCTCGCGATTTCGGCGCGCGTGGGCGGTGCGCCGGTACGTTCGATGGCGCTTTGCACGAGGTCCAGGATCTGCTGCTGGCGTTCGGTGAGCTTGGGGGCGTCTTGCAAGGTCGTCCTCCGGTGCGTTGCCTGGCGGCGGGGTCTGGCGGGCGGCGTCCGCGGGTCGCGCTGGCCGCACTGAATGCCCATCCAGTAGCTGTATTTTCATCCAGCACTTCAAAAAATGCAAAACCTTCCGCGCACGGTCGTCGTCCTCGGCACCGGCGGCACCATCGCCGGCAGGGCGGCGTCGGCAATCGACAACGTTGGCTATGCGGCTGGAGAAGTGGCCGTTGCGGAGCTGGCCGGCTCCGTCACTGCACCCGAAGGCGTGACGATCGAGACCGAGCAGGTCGACCAGATCGACAGCAAGGACATGAGCCATGTCCTTTGGCGAACACTCGCACTTCGCTGTGCGCATCATGTGGGCCGCCCGGAGGTCGTCGGGATCGTGGTCACTCATGGCACCGACACGATGGAGGAGACGGCTTGGTTCCTGCAGCGCGTGCTGGCGCCCGCGAAGCCTGTGGTCCTGACCGGTGCGATGCGACCGGCCACGTCGCTTCAGGCGGACGGCCCGCAGAACCTGTCAGACGCCTTGGCGGTCGCCGCGTCGCCGGACGCGTGCGGGGTGGTGGTGTCCTTCGCCGGGCGCGTGCACGGCGCCCGGGACGTGCGCAAGTGGCATTCGTTTCGCCTGGACGCCTTCGAGTCGGGTGATGCCGGCGTCATTGCGAACATCGAGGAAGGCAGGCTCAGGCGTTTTCGCGACTGGCCGCGCGACGAGGCCATCGGACTGGCGCAACTGCCTTCGGATGCGGCCGATTGGCCCCGGGTCGAGATCGTGGTGAGCCACGCAGGCGCTGACGGAGGCATCGTGCGCGCCGCCTGCGCCGCCGGCGCGAAGGGAATCGTGGTGGCTGCGACCGGCAATGGCACATTGCACCGCGCCATTGAACAGGCGGCGGAAGAAGCGCAGGCGAGCGGCGTGCGCGTGCTTCGAAGCACCCGCTGCGCCAACGGCCGGGTGGTGCCAGGCGCCGCGCCGGACGGGCCGCAGGCCCTGCCCGGACGCGGGCGATCTCACGCCCGTGAAGGCGCGCATCGAATTGATGCTTCGGCTGCTGCAGTCGCCCTGACGCGGTTTGCCGCGACCGCGACTTGATAAGAGGCGTCTGGCGCAGCCTGAGCGTCAGACGATGTTGAGCGTCACGTCGATGTTGCCGCGCGTCGCATTCGAATACGGGCAGACGATGTGGGCGGCGTCGACCAGGCGCCGGGCAGTGTCGGCGTCCAGGCCAGGCAGGGAGATGTTCATCGTGACCTGGATGCCGAAGCCCGTGGGAATGGGACCGATCCCGACATCCGCCGCGATCGACGCGTCGGCAGGCACCGCAATCTTCATCTTGCCGCCCACGGCCTTGAGCGCGCCGATGAAGCAAGCCGAATAGCCTGCCGCGAAGAGCTGCTCCGGATTCGTGCCCGGGCCGCCAGCGCCACCGAGTTCCTTGGGCGTGGACAGCCGCACTTCGAGTGCGCCGTCGGATGTGCGGGAAGTGCCTTCGCGGCCGCCGGTGGAAGTGGCGTGTGCGGTGTAGAGGACTTTTTCGAGAGCCATGGAATTTCCTTGGTGGGTGGGGAAAGTGAGCAAGAGCGGCGCCATCAGGCGCCGTCGAGAAAGGATGTGTCTTGCAGCGATGTTCGCAACGCCTTGAGCTGTCGGGTGAGCGACGCGAGTTCGTCGAGGCTGCAGCCTGACGCGCAGGCGATGCGCTGCGGGACCCTGGCGGCGCGCTTCTTGAGCGCACGACCACCCGTCGTGAGCTTGACGATCACGCGACGCTCGTCAGCGAGGTCACGCTGGCGCTGCAGCAGGCCATTGGCCTCGAGTCGCTTGAGCAGGGGCGTGAGCGTGCCCGAGTCGAGTTGCAGCCGCTGGCCCAGCCCCGTCACTGTGCTGCCATCGCCCTCCCAGAGCACCAGCATCACGAGGTACTGAGGGTAGGTGAGGCCCAGCGGGTCGAGAAGAGGTTTGTAGAGCTTCGTCATGGCCAGCGAAGACGAATAGAGCGCAAAGCACAGCTGGTGGTCGAGCTTGAGGAGTTCGTCGTGCGACACCTTGGCGAGGTCGATGTTCTTGGCCATGAGCCGTATTATATTGGAGGCAATTAAATTGCGCACAATTTAAATCCGCACGAAGAACCGGGGAATTGCCGTTCCCCGGTGTCGTGCGCCGCGTTCAGTCTCCCCAGACTTCTCGCGCCGTCTCCACGATCAAAGCCAGTTTCTGGCGTTGTGCCTCGACCGCGATGTCGTTGCCGTGGACCGTGCTGGAGAAACCGCATTGCGGGCTGAGCGCCAGCTGATCGAGAGGCGCGTAGGTGGCGGCCTCGGCGATTCGGCGCTTCAGATCATCCTTGTTCTCCAGCCTGCCCAGCTTGGTCGTCACGAGTCCGAGGACGACGATCTTGTTCTTCGGCAGAAAGCGAAGCGGCTTGAAATCTCCCGAGCGTGCGTCGTCGTACTCCAGGAAATACGCGTCCACGTGCATCTCCGACAGCAGCGCCTGCGCGACCGGCTCGTAGCTGCCCTGCGCCGCCCACGTGCTCTTGAAGTTTCCGCGGCAAAGGTGAATCGCCAGCGTCATGCCCGCGGGCTTCTTCGCGACGACGCGATTGATGAACTTGGCATAGCGGTGTGGCAATTCATCGGGGTCGTCTCCCCTTTGGCGCGCTGCCTCGCGCATCTTGTCGTCACACAGATATGCGAGGTTGGTGTCGTCCAGCTGCACATAGCGGCAACCCGCCTCGTGCAGCGACTTCAACTCTTCGCCGTAGGCCCGGGCGACGTCCTCGTAGAAATCGGGCTCGAGTTCCGGGTAGTGCTCGCGACTGATTCCCGCGCGACCCCCGCGAAAGTGAAGCATGGTGGGCGAGGGGATCGATACCTTGGGCGTATGCCCGGGCGTCACCTGGCTCTTGAGGTACTCGAAGTCGGCGCGCTGGATGTCCTTGACGTGCCGCACCTTGTCGACCACGCGCATCACCGGCGGGGCCAGTTCCTCGGTCCCGTCAGGCTTCTTGATCGTGACCGGGATGTCCGTCTTCACCCCGCCGAGTTGCTCGAGGAAATCGATGTGGAAGTAGGTGCGGCGAAACTCGCCGTCGGTGATGCTCTTGAGGCCGACATCCTCCTGGAAGCGCACGATCTCGGTGATGGCGCGGTCTTCCACCCGGCGCAACTGCTCGGCATTGATTTCGCCTCGCACGGCCTGGTCGCGCGCCTCGAGAAGGTACTTGGGGCGCAGAAAGCTGCCGACATGGTCGGCGCGGAACGGTGGCGTGGTGCGTTCGCTCATGCAAGTCTCCATGGGTTCATCGGCGATAGCGTTGCATACAGCCAAGCCGAGAAAATACGGGAATGCCCGCATTTGAACGGCTTCGGGCGGTGTTCTAGTATTCAGTCTGCATACAGCACGTATTCAGTACTTCCATGCCAAACGCCGATACCGCCGAAGAAGCGGGCCAGTCGCAGACCGTCAGGGCGCAGTTGCGCCTGCGCGAACTGATCGTGGGCGGAGACCTGAAGGCCGGACAGCGCATCGCCGAGCTGGCACTCGTCGACAAGCTGGGTGTCTCGCGAACGCCCATTCGCATGGCGCTGGCTCGCCTTCAGGAAGAAGGCCTGCTCGATGCGCTGCCCGGCGGCGGCTTCGTGGTGAAGGACTTCTCCGAAGACGACATCCGCGACGCCATCGAATTGCGCGGAACGCTCGAAGGGCTGGCGGCGAGGCTTGCGGCGGAGCGGGGTGTCAGCGCGGTGCTGATTGCGGAGGCGCGGGACTGCATCGAGCACATCGACGCGCTGCTGGCCCAGCCCGAGTTGACAGACGCTTCATTCACCAGCTACGTGCAGCTGAACGGGCGCATCCACGATCTGCTGTCGGAGATGGCGGGAAGCGCCGTGGTTCAGCGCCAGATCGAGCGGGCCAAGACATTGCCGTTTGCCTCACCCAGCGGCTTCGTCTTCGCCAGCTCCCTGAGCCCGCGGGCGCGCGAGACACTGATCGTGGCGCAGGCGCAGCATCGTGCGGTCATCGACGCGATCGTCCGGCGTGAAGGTGCGCGCGCCGAGGCGCTCATGCGCGAGCACGCGCGCATCGCGCACCAGAACCTCACCGACGCGCTGCAAAGCCACCGGTCGCTGCAGCACATTCCAGGTGCCAGCCTGATTCGACGACGCGCTGCGCGCTGAAGCCGCCGGCCTTTTCTTCCAACCCATCAATGGAGACTCGCATGCACAGAAGAACATTGCTCGCCCTGGTGAGTGCCGCGCTCGCCTTGCCCGCTGCCGCCATGGCACAGGACGCGGTGAAGATCGGTCTGATCCTTCCCATGACCGGTCCTTTTGCCTCCACCGGACGCCAGGTCGATGCAGCGGTCAAGCTGTATTTGGCGGAGCACGGCGACACGGTGGCCGGCAAGAAGATCGAGGTCATCCTCAAGGACGATGCCGGCGTGGCCGACTCGACGCGCCGCATCGCGCAGGAACTGGTGGTGAACGACAAGGTGGCTGTGCTTGCCGGGTTCGGCCTGACCCCGCTGGCCTTCGCCACGGCGCCCATCGCCACGCAGAGCAAGACGCCGATGGTCGTGATGGCCGCGGCCACGTCGAGCATCACGGGCGCGTCGCCTTTCATCGTGCGCTCGAGCTTCACGCTGCCGCAGGCGACCATCGGCATTGCCGAATGGGCAGCCAAGCACAACATCTCGAAGGTGGCGACCTTGGTCAGCGACTATGCGCCGGGCATCGATGCCGAGAAGACGTTCAAGGAACGCTTCACGCAGCACGGCGGAAAGATCGTTGCCGAACTGCGCGTGCCATTGCGCAACCCGGACTTCGCGCCCTTCCTGCAGCGCGTGCGCGACTCGGGTGCCGACGCGATGTTCACCTTCGTGCCCTCGGGCGTCGGCGCGGCGCTCATGAAGCAGTTCGCCGAGCGCGGCCTCGACAAGGCCGGCATCAAGCTCATCGCGACCGGCGACGTCACCGATGACGACATCCTCAACAGCATGGGCGATGTGGCGCTCGGCGTGGTGACCTCGCACCATTACTCGGCCGCGCACCCGAGCGCGGAAAACAAGGCCTTCGTCGCGGCATTCGAGAAGGCGAACCCGAACATGCGCCCGAACTTCATGGCCGTCGGCGGCTATGACGGCATGCACCTGATCGTCGAAGGCCTGAAGGCCACTCACGGCGAGGGCGGCCAGGCCCTGCTCGATGCGATGAAGGGGCAATCGTTCGAAAGCCCGCGCGGGCCGATCAAGATCGATCCGAAGACTCGCGACATCGTGCAGAACATCTACATCCGCAAAGTCGAACGCCGCGACGGACAGCTCTACAACATCGAGTTCGAAACGATGAAGATGGTCGAAGACCCGGGCAAGACCAAGTAGTCCGCGCCGGTTCGCGAGCACAGGCCCGGCCATGCTGACACTGCTGTTCGACGGCATTGCCTACGGCATGCTTCTGTTCGTCCTCGCGGTCGGCCTGGCCGTGACGCTGGGCCTGATGAATTTCGTCAATCTCGCGCACGGTGCTTTCGCGATGGGCGGCGGATACGTCACTGTCTTGCTGATGCAGCGCGCGGGCGTGCCTTTCCTGGCCACCTTGCCTGTCGCGTTCCTGGCCACCGCGGCGCTGGGGGCCGCACTCGAACCCGTCCTTTACCGTCCGATGTACGCCAAGCCGCATCTCGACCAGGTACTTTTCTCGATCGGGCTCGTGTTCATGTCGGTGGCGACCGTCGACTTCTTCCTCGGCTCCCGGCAGCAGATCATCCAGTTGCCGCCGTTCCTGACCGGCCGTTTCGACGTGGGTGTGGCGAGCATCGGCCGCTATCGGCTGTTCATCATCGTGTTGTGTGCGGTGTTGACCTTGGGGCTGCAATGGGTGCTGTCGCGCACCCGCTTCGGCAGCCGCTTGCGAGCGGCGGTCGACGATCCGCGCGTGGCGTCGGGACTCGGCATTCCCGTCAATCGCGTGTTCCTGCTGACTTTCGCGGCCGGATCCGGCCTGGCCGGGCTGGGCGGTGCGTTGGGCGCCGAGGTTCTCGGGCTTGATCCCGCCTTTCCGCTCAAGTTCATGATCTATTTCCTGATCGTCGTCGCGGTGGGAGGAACGAGCACGATCACCGGTCCGCTCGTGGCGGCGCTGGTGCTGGGCGTTGCCGACGTCTTCGGCAAGTACTACGCGCCCAAGCTCGGTGCCTTCATCGTGTATGCCCTGATGATCGTCATCCTGATGTGGCGGCCGCAAGGGCTGTTTGCCCGCCGGGGAAGCGCATGACCGAAGCAGTGGGCATGGCTGCGGTGCGCGCGGTGCCGTCTGACGGCAAGGCCTCCGCATCGCTGGCCTCGAATGCGCGCTGGAGAGTGTGGGAGATCGCGGTCTTCGTGCTGCTTGCGTTGTCGTGGTTCGCGGTGGGCGACCGCGCCTTGCTGGCCAACGAAATCGCCATCCTCGCGCTGTTCGCGATCTCTCTGGATCTCGTGCTGGGCTATGCGGGGATCGTGTCGCTCGGACACGCCGCATTTTTTGGCACCGGAGCCTATGCAGCGGCTCTCTTCGCGAAATTGGTCATGGCCTCGCCGCTGGTCGGGCTGGCTTTCGCGATGGCGGTGACCGCATTGCTCGGTCTGGCGACCAGCGTGTTCATTCTGCGCGGCACGGACCTGACTCGGCTGATGGTCACGCTGGGCGTCGCATCGCTGCTGTACGAACTGGCCAACAAGCTCGACCAATGGACCGGCGGGGCCGATGGCCTGCAGGGCGTCGTGATGGGTCCCTTGCTCGGGCGCTTCGAATTCGACCTGGCGGGTCGAACGGCGTATGCGTACTCGCTGTGCGTACTCGTGGCGACGCTGTTCGTGTGCCGGCGAATCGTCAAGTCGCCGTTCGGCGTCTCGCTGCAGGCGCTTCGCGACAACCGGCTGAGAGCCTCGGCGATCGGCCTGTCGGTGAATGCCCGGCTCGTCGCCGTCTACACACTGGCCGGCAGCATTGCCGGCGCCGCTGGTGCGTTGGTGGCGCAGACCAGCGGATTCGCTTCGCTCGATGTGCTGGACTTCCATCGCAGCGCCGACGTCCTGCTGGTGCTGGTCATTGGCGGAGCCGGCTACCTCTACGGGGGTCTTTTCGGCGCGATCGCCTTCCAGTTGCTGCATGACGTGATCGCGGCATGGACGCCGCAATACTGGACCTTCTGGATCGGCCTGTTCCTCGTCGTGCTGGTGCTCGTCGGCCGCGACCGATTGTTCAAACCGTGGACCTGGCTGCGTCGCCCGAGGAGGGCCTCGCCATGACCGAGGTCGTGCTGGAGACACGCGGCCTGGTCAAGCGCTTCGGCGGTCTGGTCGCCACCAACGACGTCTCGCTCCAGGTCCGGCGCGGTGCACGCCACGCATTGATCGGGCCGAACGGCGCGGGCAAGACCACGCTCATCAACCTCCTGACCGGGGTGATCGAGCCGACCAGCGGCCGCATCGTCCTCGAAGGTGAGGACGTGACGGCGATGGCCGCCCACCGCCGAGTCGGGCGGGGACTCGTGCGGACCTTCCAGATCAACCAACTGTTCGGCGAGCTCTCACCGCTTCAGGCGCTCGCGCTGACAGTGGCGCAGCGCCTGGGACGCGGCGCGCGCTGGTGGCAGCCGCTCGGCCGCGATCCACGCGTGGCCGACGAATGCGAACGATTGCTCGGCGAATTTCATCTTCGCGACGTGATGGGCCAGCGCACCGCCGTGCTTCCGTACGGAAAGCGGCGCCTGCTCGAGATTGCGCTGGCGATCGCCTGCGCCCCACGCGTGCTGCTGCTCGACGAACCTGCGGCCGGCGTGCCGCAGGGCGAGCGCGAGGAAATCTTCGACAGCCTGGCTCGGCTGCCGACCGACGTGAGCGTCGTGCTCATCGAGCACGACATGGACCTCGTCTTCAACTTCGCCAGGCACGTCACCGTGCTGGTGAGCGGGGGCATATTCGCCGAAGGGGACGTGGAATCGATCTCGACGGACCCGCGCGTCAAGGCTGTGTATCTCGGGGAAGGGCATGGCTGAGTTGCTGAAGGTCGACGGCCTGGTGGCCGGCTATGGCGAGGCGATCGTGCTCGATGGCGTGACGCTGGACCTCGATGCGGGGGAATCGCTCGCGCTGCTTGGCCGAAACGGCACCGGCAAGACCACCTTGATCAATACGCTGGTCGGCGTGACGCGTCGTCGTGCCGGAAAGGTGTCTCTTGCTGGCCGCGATCTGACGAAGCTCGCACCGTTCGAGCGAGCGGCGGCCGGCATCGGCTGGGTGCCCCAGGAGCGCAACATCTTCAAGTCGCTCACGGTGGAAGAGAACCTGACAGCCGTGGCACGGCCCGGCCGGTGGACGCTGGCGCGCGTGTACGAGATGTTCCCGCGCCTGGCGCAGCGCCGGGGCAACATGGGCACGCAGCTGTCCGGTGGCGAGCAGCAGATGCTCGCGGTGGCGCGGGCGCTCGTACTGAACCCGCGCCTGCTGCTGCTGGACGAGCCGCTCGAAGGCCTGGCCCCCATCATCGTCGAGGAACTGCTGCGCTCCATTGCGCGTGTCGTGCGCGACGAAGGAATGTCTGCGGTCATCGTCGAACAGAACCCGAGGCTGATCCTCGGCATGACGCAACGCGCGATCGTTCTCGACCGCGGGCGCGTTGCACACAGGGCGCGCAGCGAGGAGTCTGGCGCGCGATTCGCAAACCCTGGACCGCTTGCTGGCCGTGGCTCGATGAGGCTGGTGGTGAAGCGCTCTTCATTGATGAGGTAGTCCGATGTTTCCCAAGAATGCGTGGTACGTGGCATGCACGCCCGACGAGATCGATGACCGGCCGCTTGGCCGCACCATCTGCAACGAAGCCATCTGCTTCTATCGCGGCATCGACGGCGCCGTCGCGGCGGTGGAGGATTTTTGCCCGCACCGCGGCGCACCGCTTTCACTGGGTCGTGTGATCGAAGGCAGGCTCGTATGCGGTTACCACGGGCTGGAAATGGGTTGCGACGGGAAAGCTGTCGCCATGCCGGGACAGCGCGTGCGCGGCTTCCCTGCGATCAGGACGTATCCGGTGGTCGAGCGCCACGGGTTCGTCTGGGTATGGCCAGGCGAACCTACGCAGGCCGACGCGTCGAAGATTCACACGCTGCGCTGGGCCGACGATCCGGAATGGGCGTACGGCGGCGGGCTGTACCACGTCGCGTGCGACTACCGGCTGATGATCGACAACCTGATGGATCTCACGCACGAGACTTACGTGCACGCCACCAGCATCGGCCAAAAGGAAATCGACGAGGCGGCGCCCGAGACGAAGACCGAAGGCGACGAGGTCGTCACCTCGCGCTTCATGAACAACATCATGGCTCCGCCGTTCTGGCAGATGGCATTGCGCGGCAATCACCTGCCCGACGACCAGCCTGTCGACCGCTGGCAGATCTGCCGCTTCACGCCGCCGAGTCATGTGCTGATCGAGGTGGGCGTGGCCCTTGCGGGCAAGGGCGGATACCACGCCGATGCGCAACACAAGGCGTCGAGCATCGTGGTGGATTTCATCACGCCCGAGTCGGAGAGTTCGATCTGGTATTTCTGGGGCATGGCGCGCAATTTCAATCCTCGCGACAAGGCCCTCACCGCCAGCATCCGCGAGGGACAGGGCAAGATCTTCGCCGAGGACTTGCAGATGCTCGAGCGCCAGCAGAAGAACCTCGCAGCAAACCCGGAACGCGCATTGCTCAAGCTGAACATCGATGCCGGCGGGGTGCAGTCGCGCCGTGTGCTCGAGCGGATCGTGGAAGCGGAGCGCTCGCTGGCCGTGCCTCGGGCTGCCTGAACCAGGAGGAGGTATTCCGCATGAATCCGGTCGCACTCACCGTCCGAGTCTCCCGCAAATCCGTCGAGGCGCTGGACATCTGCACCTTCGAACTCGTTGACACGGGCGGCGGCCCCTTGCCGTCCTTCTCAGCCGGGTCTCACGTCGACGTGCATCTTCCGGACGGCCTGACGCGGCAGTATTCGTTGTGCAATGACCCGACCGAGACGCACCGTTACCTGATCGGCGTGCTGCGCGACGCCGCATCCCGCGGGGGTTCGCGCGCCATGCACGACGCGGTGCAAGAAGGCGACGAGCTGCAGATCAGTGCGCCCAAGAATCATTTTCCGCTTGCGCATGATGCCCAGCGCAGCCTGCTGCTGGCCGGCGGCATCGGCATCACGCCGATCTTGTGCATGGCCGAGCGGCTGTCCAATGCGAGTGCGGAATTCGAGATGCACTATTGCACCCGCTCGCCCGACCGGACGGCTTTCGTCGATCGCATCCGCGCGGCGTCCTTCGCGCCGCGGGTCCACTTTCACCACGACGACGGTCTGCCGGCTCAGAAGTTCGACATCGCGGGCACGCTGGCGCAGCCCCGTCCCGGGTGGCATGTCTATGTGTGCGGTCCCAAGGGGTTCATGGATGCCGTGCTCGGCGCCGCTCGCGCCGCGGGTTGGCCCGAGGCGCAATTGCACTTTGAATTCTTCTCGGCCGAACCCGTGAAGTCGGACAGCGATGGCAGCTTCGAGGTCAAGCTCGCCAGTTCCGGTCGCGTCGTCGTCGTCCAGAAGGACAAGACCGTGGTGCAGGCGCTGGCAGAGGCAGGCGTGGAGGTCCTGACATCATGCGAACAGGGCGTCTGCGGCACATGCCTCACACGCGTGATCGAAGGCGTGCCGGACCACCGCGACATGTACCTGACCGCCGACGAACAGGCCGCGAACGATCAGTTCACGCCCTGCTGCTCGCGAGCGAAGTCCGCCCGGCTCGTGCTTGATCTGTAGCTGGGCGCGGGGGCTTGCGCGGCCGGCGTTCGAGAAAGTCAGGCCGGAAGCAATGCTGTGCCGCGGCGTGCATCGACGCTTGCCGGCCCGGCGCCCAACGCTGCCAGCAGGAACATGCCGCCGGCCACCGACATGTTCTTCATGAACATCAGTTGCTGCACGTGGGCCTGAGCCTCGGGCACGGCCCAGAACTTGTGGAACAGCATGCTCGCGGCCAGCGTGAACAAGCCCAGCGCCAGCGCCGCCCATCGCGCATGAAAACCGATGGCGATGGCCAGGCCGCCTCCCAGTTCGAGCAGGCCGACGATCACGGCGAGTGCCGAGGCCATCGGGAGCCCGGCGCTGGCGATGTACGCGGCCGTGCCATCGACATGGGTGAGCTTGCCGAATCCGGACAGGATGAACATCAGCGCAAGCAGCACGCGGCCGACGACGATCAACGGGATCTTGAAGGAATCGATCATTTCCAGGGCTCCGAACAAATTGACGGGCCTGCCGGCATGGCAGGTGTCTGGTGGTGCGAGCAGATGTTAGGAAACGATCGGGCGCCCAAAGGTGGCTCCGGCTTGTCGTCATCGTTCGGTTATTTTGATGATCGTCGAGCGGGTCGATGCCCGGGTGAGCGCGCTCGTGTGGGTTCTATGAGCGATGACGCGCCAGGTGCCTGGGCGTCCACGCATGCGGCTTGCGTGTGACGAAGTGGTGCCGGGCGACGTGGTAACTCGGGTCGAAGCCGTAGAAATTGCGCTGCATCTGCTGCAGTTCATCGGCACGATAGGCCGCCAATGGTCGCTCGGCCTCGTCGCGCTCGCGGCGGCGGCGCTTGTTCTCGATCTCAGCCGGCGTCTGCGGCGCCGCGGCCAGCACCAAGGCCTCGCCGCGCACCGCGGCGTCGAACCCGGCGGCGTCGGGCGCGAGCACCGCGTCGACAATGCCTGCCGTGCGCGCGGCACGTGCGCCCAAGGGCAGCCGGTCCCGCATGATTCGCGCCGCATTGTCGGCACCGACCCGGCGCGGCAGCGTGTACGTCCAATACTCCGAGCCGTACAGATTGCCCATGTTCTTGTAGTGCGGATTGAGGATCACGCCGCCGTGTGCCCAGACGCGGTCTGCGGCCAGCGCGACGAAGCAGCCGCCCGCGCCGGCGTTGCCGCGCAGCGCGGCCACCGTGATCCGGTCGGTCATCGACAGCAGTTCCAGCACCGCGTCGTCGATCGCCTCGATGTTGCGCCACGACGCATCGGCCGCGCTGTCGCCGGGGCGGTGCGCTGCCGCCTCGATGGCATTCAAGTCGATGCCGTTGCTGAAGAAGTCGGCGCCCCCGGCCAGCACCAGCACGCGGATGTCACGCCGCTTCACATCATGCAGCGCCTCGCGCAAGCGATTGCACTGCGCGATGCCGAACGCACCGTTGTGAACATCGAACTCGAGCCACCCGACGCGCGCATGCGGCGGACCGAACTCCTCGTAGCGCAGTTCGTCCCACTCATGCGCACTGTGCGCCAGCGGCACCGCAAGCTCGGGCAGCGCTTCGGCTTCGGCGGCGAAGAGCTGCGTCGCTGCGAGCTTGAGCGCGGGCTGCCCGGCCATCGCGGGATCGCGCTGCGCACGGCTGACCCACACGCCGCCGTCGAGCGTGCGGCGCAGCAGCGCGGGCCCGCGCCGCGCCACCACGGCGCCCGGCGCACCGTCGCGCGCGCGGGCAAGGTCGTCGGCGCTCGCGGGGTGCGCGTCGAAGCTGCGCAGATCGATGCCGAACAGGCGATCGATCGCGCCTGGCCGACCGTCGGCCGCTGCCACGGTGCGCCACACCGTCGCGCTGTCCATGCGTGCCCAGTCCAGCGTACGCCGATCGCGCCCGGGCGCCGCGCGCAAGCCACCCTGCACCGGCGGCAGCACGCGCGCGCCGCCCTGAGCGATCGCCGCCCGCACCGCCCTCAGCGCGGCGCCAGTGACCTCGTTGCGGTAAAGGCTGGACTTGCGCGCCTCGCGCATCGCGAAGCCCTCGGCCGCCCACACCGGCCCGCCGTCATAGTCGCCGGTGGCCTGAATCACGGTGACGCCCCATTCGCGAGCGCCCTCGAGGATGGCCCAGTCGAGCGAGGCCGGACCGCGGTCGCCCGGCGGCCCGGGATGCACGATCAGGCACGGCACGCGTGACCACACGCTCTCGGGAATGCGGCGCTTGAGAAAGGGCGCGACGACCAGTTCCGGCCGCCACATCGCGACGGCCTCCTCGGTGACGGCGTCGGCGATGTCGAACTCGACCGAGACCTCGTGTCCGTCCTCGCGCAGCTCGGCGAACAGGCGCTGCGCCAGGCTGTTGAAGCTGTGGGTGAGCAGCAGGATGCGCATGGAAGTGCTCGTCAACAGATGCGCGGCAGCTGCTCGCCGCTGAGCCAGTCGACCATGCGCCGTCCGCCGAAGCGAGTGTCCATCTGCACGAAGTGCTGCGCGTCTTCGCAGACCTCGCCGATGCATGCGGCAGCGGCGCCGAGTGGATGCGAACGCATCGCCGCGAGCACCGCCTCGGCAGACTCCCGCGCGACCATCGCCACCAGCTTGCCCTCGTTGGCGACATACAGCGGGATCCAGCCCGAGCAGCTCGCAGGCCGCGTCGACCTGCGGCAGCACGGGAATGCACGCCTCGTCCAGCGTGATGCCCACGCGCGACTGGCGAGCGATCTCGTTGAGCGTCGTCGCCAGGCCGCCGCGCGTCGGGTCGCGCAGCACGTGCACCGCGCCGTCGGGCGCCGCGGCCAGCATGGCCGCCACCAGCGTGTGCAGCGCGGCGCTGTCGGAGACGATGGCGGTCTCGAACTCGAGCGACTCGCGCTGCGACAGCACGGCCACGCCGTGCTCGCCGATGCTGCCCGACAGCAGCACCGCGTCGCCCGGACGCGCGCGCGCCCCGCCGATCGTGCGGCCTTCGGGCACCATGCCGACGCCGGTCGTGCTGATGAACACGCCATCGCCCTTGCCGCGCTCGACCACCTTGGTGTCGCCGGTGACGACCGGCACACCGGCCGCGCGCGCGGCGGCGGCCATCGAGGCGACGATGCGCTGCAGCTCAGCCAACGCGAATCCTTCCTCGAGGATGAAGCTTGCGCTCAGGTACAGCGGCGTCGCGCCCATCATGGCCACGTCGTTGATGGTGCCGTGCACCGACAGGCTGCCGATGTCTCCGCCGGGAAAGAACAGCGGCGAGATCACGTGCGCGTCCGTCGCCATCACCAGGCGGTGGCCCGCAGGCAGCGCGGTCAGGAGCGCCCCGTCGTCGCCCTGGCGCAGGAAGTCGTTGTCGAGCTCGCGCGCGAACAGCTCCTCGATCAGCTGGGCCGCGGCGCGTCCGCCGGCGCCGTGGTTCATGTCGACACGGCCATGCCGGATGTCGAGCGGGCGGACGTAGTCCTTCTTCATGCCGCCCCTGGTGAAACCGTGCTTTGCCGGCTTGCTCGGACCGCCTCGGGGGGCGGCCCAGGCGCACCATCGCCTGGGGCCGCATTCACCGCGATGTCGCGGAAGCGCCCGTAGCTGTAGTGTGCGGCGCACGCGCCCTCGGACGACACCATGCACGAGCCCATCGGCGACTCGGGCGTGCACACGCTGCCGAAGAGCTTGCAGTCGGCCGGCCGGCGCACGCCGCGCAGGATCGCGCCGCATTCGCATTGCTTGTGGTCGGGCACCGGCCGGTAGCCGATGTCGAAGCGCCGCTCGGCGTCGAACGCCGCAAAGCCCGGGCGGATCTGCAGCGCGCTGTACGGCACCTCGCCGAGCCCGCGCCACTCGAAGCTCGGCCGCAGCTCGAACACCTCGCTGACGACCGCCTGCGCGGCGAGGTTGCCCTCGCGCGTCACCGCGCGCGCGAACTCGTTCTCGACTTCGGCGCGGCCCTCGTTGACCTGGCGCACCAGCATGCGGATGGCCTGCATCACGTCCAGCGGCTCGAAGCCGGCGATGACCACCGGCTTGCGATACTCCTCGGCGAAGTGCTCATAGGGCCGCGAGCCGATCACGATGCTGACGTGCGCCGGGCCGACGAAGCCGTCGATCGGCACCGTGCCGTACTGGCGGACCTCGGCCGACTCGAGGATGTGGGTGATCGCGCTCGGCGTCAGCACGTGGTTGCACAGCACGCTGAAGTTGGCAATGCCTTCGCGCGCGGCCTGGCGGATCACGAGCGCCGTCGGCGGCGTCGTCGTCTCGAAACCGATCGCAAGGAAGACGACCTCGGCCTGCGGATGCTCGCGCGCGCGCTTGAGCGCATCGGCGGCCGAATAGACCATGCGGATGTCGGCGCCTTGCGCCTTGGCGCGCAGCAGCGACAGCTGGTTCGAGGCCGGTACGCGCATCACGTCGCCGTAGGTGCACAGCGTCACGCCGCGTTCGAGCGCGAGCGCGATGGCCTGGTCCACGCGACCGATCGGCAGCACGCACACGGGGCAGCCGGGGCCGTGGATCATCTGCACCGACGGCGGTAGCAGCTCGGTGATGCCGTAGCGCGAGATCGCGTGCGTGTGGCCGCCGCAAAACTCCATGAAGCGGTAGCGGCGATCGGGCCGCACCTCGGCCGCAATGCGTTCGGCGATGCGCCTTGCCCGCTCGCCGTCGCGGAATTCGTCGATGTACTTCACGCCTCAGCGCTCCTGCGATGCCGAGGCGGCCGACATCTCGTCGAGCAGCGCCAGCGTGCGCTCGGCCTCCGCCACATCGAGCATGCCGATCGCATGGCCGACGTGGACGATCACGTAGTCGCCGACGCGCACATCAGGCACCAGCGCGATCGACACTTCCTTGCGCACGCCGCCGAGATCGACCGACGCGCCTTCGCCGTCGTCCGACAGCGCCACCACCCGCACGGGAATTGCCAGGCACATGGGTCAGCCCTCCTTCATGTTCATCGCCACCCAGGCCTGTCCCAGGCTGAGGGCGCCGTCGTTGGGCGGGAGTTCTCGCGCCTGCCAGACCTGCAGGCCGGCATGCTGCAGCCGCGCGCGCACGTCCTCGGACAGCAACCGGTTCAGCCAGCAGCCGCCTCCCAGCGCGACCTGCGCGATGCCGGTTGCGCGCGCAGCGTCGATGGCCCAGTGCGCAAGCCCGTGCGCCAGCGTGGCGTGAAAGCACGCCGCGCCGCGCGCCGCGTTCGTCTCGTCGGCAAGGTGGGCGAGCAGCGGCGCCGGGTCGAGCACCCCATCGGCACCGATGCGCCAGCCGTCGGCCAGCGGCGGTGTCGGCCCGTGGCGCTCGGCCAGGCCTTCCAGCAGCATGGCCGCCTGACCTTCGAAGGCGGCCAGCGCGCGCACGCCGAGCAGGCCGGCGGCAGCATCGAACCAGCGCCCGGCGCTCGTGGTCGGCGGTGCGTTCACGCCGCGGTCCAGCATTTGCGCGAGGCCGCTCGCGGCGCGCTGCGGCGCGAAACGCCCCGCGATCTCGTCGCCGCGCCCGAGCCGGTGCAACACGGCGCCGGCCATTCGCCAGGGTTCGCGCGCGGCGCGGTCGCCACCGGGCAGGCGCAGAGGCGCCAGGTGCCCGAGGCGGCGCATCAGCGCGCCGTCGACCCACAGCAGTTCGCCGCCCCAGGCGGCATCGTCGTCGCCCAGCCCCACGCCGTCGAGCGCCAGGCCGAGCAGCGGCCCATGCACGCCGTGCTCCGCCGCCAGCGCGGCGATATGGGCGTGATGGTGCTGTACCTCGATCAGCGGCAGCCCGCGTTCGGCGGCGAAGGCCGCGGCAAAGCGCGTGCTGTGGAACTCGGGATGCCTGTCGGAGGCGACGATGTCCGGCTCGATCTGCAGCAGCGCGCCGAGTCGCGCGATGGTGTCTTCGAAGGCGCGACAGGTCGCCGCGTTGTCGAGGTCGCCCACATGCTGCGAGACGAATGCCTGGTCGCCGCGCGTCAGGCAGACGGTGTTTTTCAGCAGCCCGCCCACGGCGAGCACCGACGGCCCGCCGCTCGGCAGCGCGATGGCGCGCGGCGTGTGGCCGCGCGCGCGCCGGATGAACTGCGGCGCGCCGCCGACGTGGCGCAGCACGCTGTCGTCGCAACGGGTGACGATGGCGCGGTCGTGCAGCAGCAGCGCATCGGCGATGCCGGCCAGGCCCGCGAAGGCTTCGTCGTCGTCGCGCACGATGGGCTCGCCGCCCGGATTGGCGCTGGTCATGACCAGTGCCAGCGGCTGTGCCTGCCGCATCCAGTCCGTGCCCGGCGGACGGCCGGCGTCTTCGTGGAACAGCAGGTGATGCAGCGGCGAGGACGGCAGCATGGCGCCCAGCCAGCCGAGTCCGGGCGCGACGCCGGGCAGCGCCGCGTCGCAGCCGCTGCGCTTGTGCACCAGCACGACGGGCCGCTCGGGCGAGTCGAGCGCCGCGCGCTCGGCGTCGCCGAACTGCGCGAACTCTTCGATCGAGGCGGTGTTGGCGAACATCACCGCGAACGGCTTTTCCTCGCGCTGCTTGCGCTGCCGCAGCCGCGCCACGGCGCCAGCATGGCGCGCGTCGCAGGCAAGGTGGAAGCCGCCCACACCCTTGATCGCGACGATCTCGCCGGCCAGCAGCCGAGCCAGCGCGGCGGCGATCGCGTCGTCTTGGGCGTCCGCTGCACGACCATCGGGCGTGCGCAGCGACAGCCGCGGCCCGCAGGCCGGGCAGGCGTTGGGCTGGGCATGGAAGCGGCGGTCGGCCGGCGACTCGTATTCGCGGCGGCAGGTCGGGCACTGCGCGAAGGCCGCCATCGACGTGTTAGGCCGGTCGTACGGCAGGCCGCGCGTGATCGTGTAGCGTGGACCGCAGTGCGTGCAGTTGGTGAAGGCGTACCGCCAGCGCCGGTCGGCGGGGTCGAACATCTCGGCCAGGCATGCGTCGCACGGCGCGGTGTCGGGCGTGACCGCGGTGTTCGCACGGCCGCCGCGGCTGGGCTCGATGACGAAGTCGTGCGCAGCGCCCGGCGGGTGTTCGCGCGCCTCGACCGCGGCGACGCGTGCCAGTGGCGGGGCCTGCCGCTTCAGGCGCTCGAGCAGCGCGTCGACGGCCCGGGCCACGCCCTGTGCCTCGATCTCGACACCCTCGGCATCGTTGCGCACCCAGCCGACCAGGCCGAGCTCGTGCGCGAGGCGCCAGACGTGCGGGCGGAACCCCACACCCTGCACCTGACCGCGCACGCGGATGCGACGGCAGACGATGGTGGCGTCAGCATCCACAGTGGTTCCCGCGCGCATGGACCCGCATCGATCGCTCCCTACGGTCCTGCGGGCTGGTCCGCCCGAGCGGGCGTGATTCCGACCGGGAGATCCGGATCGGAAACTGTCGTCGTCTGCGGCCCTGCAGTTTGGTCCCCGCGAGGGGGAACGAGCCCGACCGGGACGCGTGGATCGGACCCGGCCGCCACCGCGAGCTGGTGCTCGAGCCAGTCGAGCCAGGCGTTGAGCCCGTCACCCTTGGTGGCCGACACCTGCAGCACCTCGATGCCCGGGTTGACTCGCCGCGCGTAGGCGATGCAGCGCTCGACGTCGAAGTCCACGTACGGCAGCAGGTCGACCTTGTTGAGCACCATCAGCCGCGCCGCGGCGAACATGTCGGGGTACTTCAGCGGCTTGTCCTCGCCTTCGGTGACCGAGAGGATCGCGACCTTGGCCGCTTCGCCGAGGTCCCACAGCGCAGGGCAGACCAGGTTGCCCACGTTCTCGATGAACAGCAGGGCCGGGTCGGTGGCGGCGTGGTCGTGGGGGTGACTGTGCTCAGCGTCAGGGTCATGTGCGTGCTCATGCGCATGGTCATGCACGTGGCCATTCGCGTGGCCATTCGCGTGGCCATGCGAGCGACCGTGCAGCGGCAAGCGGGCGAACGCATCGGCGACCATTCGGGCGTCGAGATGGCAGCCCTTGCCGGTGTTGACCTGGATCGCCGGCACGCCCGTGGCGCGGATGCGGTCGGCATCATTGGAGGTCTGCTGGTCGCCCTCGATCACCGCCAGGTCGATCTCGGGCCCGCAGCGGCGCAGCGCCTGCAAGGTGGCCACCAGCAGCGTCGTCTTGCCGGAGCCGGGGCTGGACACCAGGTTCAGCGCCGTCACGCCGTGTGCCGCGAAGTGGCTGCGGTTCTGGCTTGCCACGCGGTTGTTCTCGCCGAGCACGTCGGCCTCGAGGCGGATCGTGCGCAGCGCGCTCATCCCGGGCACCGAGACCCGGCTGGTGCCGGCTCCATAGTGAAGGTCGCCGGTCGCCGGATCGACCGCCACGCCGTCCTCGACGCCCGGGCCCGGCACCGGATGCTGCGTCTCTGCGCAGCCACACACCACACACATCCCGAACTCCTGTCCATCAGGGCCTGTCAACGCCAGGGGAGGGCTCGCGCAAATCGCGTCGGCAACCCCTAGCCGTCGTCGACCAGCAGTTCGACCACCCTGAGCTCCGAACCGCCGGTGGTCTGCAGCTTATATCCGCCACAGTGCCCGCAGGCGTCGCCGCGCTCATTGATCGCCGTCAATCGAGCGCAGTCCATGCACCACGCCTGGCCCGGCGGTTCGTCGATGTCGATGCGCGCGCCCTCCAGTCGGGTGCCCGGCGCGATCGCGGCGAGCGCGAAGCGCAGCGCCTCGACCTCCACGCCCGACAGCTTGCCGACCTCCAGGCGCATCCCGCTCACGCGCGTGAAGCCTTCGCGCTCCGCCGTGCGTTCGACCAGGTCCAGCACGCCGCCGGCCAGGCTCATCTCATGCATGGGGCACCTCCGTCTCGGCAGGACTCGCGCGCTCGATCTGCACAGGGACGCAGGGGTCGAAAGCTGCGGCCAGCAGGCGCACGGTCGCGTCGTCGACATTGGCGGGCATCGCGTGCAGCAGGTCTGCGACAGGCCCCTGCGGGTGGAAGTTCCACTCCGTCGGTGCGAGCACGTCGCACTCGGCGATGTGCGCCGCGTCGCCCGTGGCGTCGAGCTCCACGCGGTGCACCAGCAGGCCGCGCGCCATTTCGCACCAGGCGAGCCCGACGCCGGGTGCGAGCGCGAGGGCGCCGCGGCGCAGCCAGAGCGCGCCGCTGCGGCCCGCCTCGTCCGGCAGGCTCAGCCGGACTGCCTCGGCCAGCCGCGCGCCAAGGCGCAGCCAGGCGCTGTCGTAGCGTTCGGGACGGGCGTCGTTCAGGCGCGTCCATGGGCCCGTCTCCAGCGCGGCGTCCTGCCAGCGGGGCGCAAGCGCGAAGCGCGCATCGGCCTGCAGTCGTTGCGCCAGTGCGATCAGCGATGTGCCATCGGCATGCACGCGCAAAGGCTGCGGTACGCGCAGCAGCTCACGTGCCGCATCGCGGCATGCCATCAGCCATTGCGCGGGCAGGCTGCCCGCGCGTTGCGACCATGCATCGAGCCAGCCGGCCGGATCGACGTCCCAGGCCGAGAGCCACTTCGACGGATCGAGATCGAGCACGTGCGCCGCAAGCCATGCCGGCATGGCCGCCAGGCCAGCCTCGGGCGCGACCTCGCGACGCAGCACTGGGCAGTCGCGCAAGGCAGCCAGCTCATGTGCGGCGACGGCACTGTCGCGCAGCGCATGCGGCCAGTCGAGCCAGATGTGGCGAAGCTGCTCGCGCAAGGTGTCGAGCTGCAAGGCGCGCCTTTCATCGCGGCCCGGCGTCGACGCACCGCCGGCGGCCGCGATCGCGGCGTGCGCGGTGTCGCGGTGCGCATCGCCGCACAGCGGCAGCACGGCGGCCAGCAGGTCCGGCAGCTCCGCCGCGCGCCGGCCGCGCGTCACCGCGCGCACCCAGCCCGTGCGCGTGCTGCGGACGTTCGGCAGCGTGGGGCCGGGTTGCAGGGTGAGGGTGCCGGCGAGCGAATCGGGTCCTGTCATGCCTCGTGCCTGCGAGGCCCAGTGCCAAACAGCATGACACGCCGCGTCGGTGCTGCCGGCGCGGCGTGGTCGGCCGCGCATGCGCGCGCCGGCTCGCATCGCGCCGCCACGCCCATCAGCGTCGCCGCGGGGCGTTCGACGTGCAGCATGCGCAGCGCCGCGCGCGCCGTGGCACTGGCGCTGGCCTGGTCGGGGAAGTCGGACATCGGCGAGATCAGCGAGCACGACTGGAACTCGCCGAGCTCGGCCTCGCAGCTGCCGAGGAAGGCGAAGTCGCCTGCGCCGAAGCGATGGAAGACGCGCACCCCGTCGGCCACCGAGCGCCAGTCTTCGGTCTCGGCCGGCACCCGCACCAGGTTGAGAAACCAGGGCGTCACGAGCGCGCCCAGCCACGTCGACCCGCGGCGCTCGAAGCCCAGTGCCTGCACCCGCAGCGAGGGATTGAGCAGCGGCAGTCCGGCCATGCGCTCGCGCTCGATGCGCCGGAACGCCGCCTCCAGCAGCGGGGACGGGTCGACGACGTGGCAACGCACCACCATCACCAGGCCCGCAGGTCGGTGCCGTCGGCCGCGGCGACGACGTCGTCGATCAGCGCCAGCACCTGCAGCGCGCGTTCGGCGTCCAGGCGCTCGAAGGCGAAGCTGCCGTTGCGCACCAGCAGGTAGTCGCCCACTGCGACCTCGTCGTCCAGCAGCGCCAGGCTCACTTCGCGCCGGCGGCCGCCGGCCTCGACCAGGGCCGTCATACCGTCGGTGCGCTCGACGCGGGACGGGATGGCCAGGCACATGTCACATCACCGGGTCGTTGGGGCCGGGGCGCGGCGTTCGCGGATCGAGCCGGATGCCGCGCTGCGCAAGTTGCGCCACCGCCATGTCCACCATCGCGGGGACTCGGCCGGCCACGGCCGGCGTCAGCTCGAGGCCGAGATCGAGGCTGTGCGGTTCGATGCCGACCAGCACCAGGTCGCGCGGCGCGTGGCCGGAGAACTCCAGGCTTGCCAGCACGTCGCAGATGCTGATCTGGTGGGGCGACAGCTTGCTGCGGAAGAAGACGGGGACGGCCGCGCCGCTCAGACACAGCAACTCGCCGGCGGCGCGCCGCGACTTCACGGCGTCGAGGACCAGCAGCAGGTCGAGGTCGGCGAGTTCGTCGAGCAGCTCCATGCCCGCGGTGCCGCCGTCGATCACCTGTACGCCCTCGGGCAGCACATGGCGCGCGGCCAGCGCCGCGGCCGCGTGCACGCCGACGCCCTCGTCGCTCAGGATCGTGTTGCCGATGCCCAGGATCACCGTGCGCCGCGCAGCGGCCCGCGCACACGGGCCTGCGTGCAGCGCCGGCGTCGCGACGCCGGACTCAGAGGGCATTGACGGTGACGGCATGGCCGTTGTCGGTGTCGGTCAGGTGGATGGCGCAGGCGATGCACGGGTCGAAGGAGTGGATCGTGCGCAGCACCTCCAGCGGCAGCTCCGCGTTGGCCACCGGGTTGCCGACCAGCGAGGCTTCGTAGGGGCCGGCTTCGTCCTTCTCGTTGCGCGGGCAGGCATTCCAGGTCGAGGGCACGACGCACTGGTAGTTCTTGATCTTGCCGTCGGCTATCACCACCCAGTGCGACAGCGCGCCGCGCGGCGCTTCGTGGTAGCCCACGCCGGTGATCTCGCCCTTGGGGAACACCGGCTTGTTGTAGGTCTTGAGGTCGCCCTTGGCGATGTTGCCCATCAGTGCCGTCCATTGCTCGGAGAGCATGTCGACCTGCACCGCACACGACACCGCGCGAGCCGCGTGGCGGCCGATCGTCGAGTGCAGCGCGTCGAGCCCGACCTTGGTCTTGGCCAGGGCCGAGACGGTGTCCAGCGCCGCGGTCGCGTACTTCTTGGTCGGCTCGTGGCCGGCGGCCAGCATGCACAGCACGCGCGCGAGCGGGCCGACCTGGGCCGGCTTGCCGTAGAACGTCGGCGACTTGAGCCAGGAGTACTTGTCGTCGTCCTTGAAGTCGGTGTATTGCGGCTTGGTCTCGCCCTGGTACGGATGCAGCGAAGCCGAGCCCTCGTACCACGCGTGCTTGCTGCTCTCGGCCACGCCCTTGACCCAGTAGTCGTCGCCGAAGGTCTTGATCGGCTTGTAGCTGGCGAGGTCCTTGTTTGCGATGTAGCCGCCGGGCAGCGCGAACTGCATGCCCTTGCCGTCCAGCGGGATGTCAGGCACCGACAGGTAGTTGGTGATGCCCGCGCCGTATTGGGTCCAGTCGGCATAGAAGGCGCCGATCGCGGCCACGTCGATCAGGTAGACGTTCTTGACGAAGTCAGCCAGCTCGTCGATCCAGCCCTTGATCGCCAGCAGCCGCTCGACGCCCAGCGTTTCCTGTGAGTCGGTCGACAGCGCGTTGGCGACGCCGCCGACCGCGAGGTTCTGGATGTGCGGCGTCTTGGAGCCCAGCACCGCGACAATCTTGTTGGCCTTGCGCTGGATGTCCAGCGCCTGCAGGTAGTGCGCAACCGCCAGCAGGTTGACCTCCGGCGTCAGCTTCATTGCCGGGTGGCCCCAGTAGCCGTTGGTGAAGATGCCGAGCTGGCCGCCGCCGACGAAGCCTGCCAGCCGCTCCTTGACGGCCGCCATCTCGCCGCGCCCGTTGCCGTTCCAGCTCGACAGGCTCTCGGCCAGCTTCGATGTCGCATCCGGATCGGCCTTCAGCGCCGAGGTCACGTCGACCCAGTCGAGTGCCGACAGGTGATAGAAGTGCACGATGTGGTCGTGCACCGCGTGCGCCAGGATGATCAGGTTGCGGATGTACTGCGCGTTCAGCGGCACCTCCAGTTGCAGCGCGTTCTCCACCGCGCGCACCGAGGCGATCGCGTGCACCGTGGTGCACACGCCGCAGATGCGCTGCGTGATGGTCCAGGCGTCGCGCGGGTCGCGGCCGAGCAGGATGAGCTCGACGCCGCGCCACATCTGGCCCGACGACCAGGCCTTGGTCACATGGCCGCCGTCGACTTCGCAGTCGATGCGCAGGTGACCCTCGATACGCGTGATCGGATCGATCGTGATGCGACGTCCCATGTCGGTCTCCGGGTTCAGTGGGCGCGCGCCGGCTCGGCGGGCAGCACCGGGAATCTTCTGACGATGACGATGTAGGCCAGCACCTCGAAGGCGATCAGGCCGACGGTGACCAGCAGCTCCGTCAACGACGGGAAGTAGTGCCAGCCCTCGCCCGTCATGTAGCCGATGAGGAAGCCGTTGACTCGCTGCAACATGCCGCCGGCCATCATCAGCACCGCGCCGAGGAACAGCTTGCCCGGATCGCGGCGCGCGGCCCGGCTGGCCAGCAGGAGCGCGGGCGCGACGAACAAGGCCATCTCGACCCAGAACCAGAACGCCTGCACGTCGGCCACGAAGGCGGTGCCCCAGACGCCCCTGATGGTCAGCTCGCCGACTCGCAGCACGAGGAAGGCGATCAGGATGGCCCAGAGGATGTCGCACACGCGGCCCATCACCGGCGTTTCCAGTCGCCGCTTGAAGCCCACTGCCGACAGCGTGGCCTCGAGAATCACCGCCGAGTAGCCCAGCATGATCGCTGTCATCAGGTACATCAGCGGGAGCACCCAGCCCGACTGCCACAGCGGGTGGACCTGGTAGCCGAAGACGATCAGCAGCGAACCGAGCGAGGACTGGTGCATGGTGGGCAGCAGCACGCCCAGCGCGATGAAGACGAACAGCACCTTCGAGAGCTTCTTCTTCAGCGCCGCCAAGCCGAGCTTGTCGAGGAAGGCGGGTGCGAACTCGATCCACATCACGAGCACATAGGCCGTGACGCACAGCGCCACCTCGAACATCACCGAATTCGGCTGCGCATACTGCGGGAAGAACACATGCCAGAAGTTCCACCAGCGCCCGAGGTCGAACAGGATCGACACGCTCGCCAGCGTGTAGCCGAACAGGCTCGCCAGCAGGGCAGGGCGCACGAGCGGGTGGTACTCGCCGCGATTGAAGATGTAGGCCAGCAGCGCCATCGCGTAGCCGCCGCAGGCGAACGCGGTGCCGACAAAGACGTCGTAGACGATCCACACGCCCCAGGGGTAGCCGTCGTTGATGTTCGTGACCGCGCCGAGCCCGAGGAACAAGCGCATGCCCAGCACCACGAAGGCGCCGATCGACAGCGCGGCCAGGATCACCGTGACCGGCGTCACCAGCGGGCCGCCGAGCGGCGCGGGATGATGCCGTGGGCCGCTCGCAAGCGTTGCGTCATTGGCCATCCGAGTCTCCTGAGGCGAACTCGTCCTCCGCCTTCACGTTGCGCTTTGCGATCCAGCCCAGCACGCCGAGGAACGCGATCGGCAGCACCATGCCGCCGTACAGCGCGTGCTGCACGGTCTCGGACTGTGCAGCGAACGAGGTGTCGGGCAGCTTGGGGTAGCCGAGCTTCTCGAAGGGCACGCCGGCCAGCATCTTCATCTGCGTGCCGCCGAGTTCCTTGTCGCCATAGACATGCTCGACGTAGTGCGAGGCGCGCGCCGGGTAGCTCTGGTCAGGGCCGCCGAGACGCCCGCGCGGGAAGATCGTCCAGGCGCCGGGAGCGAGCGACTTGCGGCGCGCGATCTCCTGCTCGATGTCTGCCACCTTGCCGAACAGCGTCGCGCCGGTGGGGCAGACTTCCGCGCAGGCGGCGTACCCGCCGTCGACCCAGCGGTGCTTGCACAGCTGGCACTTGCTGATCTTCGGGATCGCCTTGTCGTAGGTGAAGCGCGGCACGCCGAAGGGGCAGGCAGCGACGCAGTAGCGGCAGCCGATGCAGGCGTCCTTGTTGTAGCTGACGACGCCGGTGTGCTCGTCCTTGGTCATCGCCTTGACCGGGCAGGCCGAGACGCAAGACGGGTCGACGCAGTGCATGCACGACTTCTTGATGAAGGCGTAGCCGTCGTGCTCGCGGTCCTTCACCTCGGGCACGCCGTCCGTGTAGACCTTGATGACGTTCAGCGTACGGCCCGAGATGTCCAGCGGCATGTCCCAGGGCGCATCGGCGCTGCTGTTTTCGGCCGGCATGTCGTTGGCCCTCTTGCAGGCGGCCACGCAGGCCTTGCAGCCTACGCACAGCGTCGAGTCGAAGAGCAGGCCGACTGCATCGGGCGGTAGCGTCCGGTTCTCGCGCGCACCGGCCGTGCATGTGGCCGCACCGCCGACGACCGCGGCGCCTGCGCCGATGAAGAAGTTCCGCCGGTCCATGGTCATTCCCCTCGCGGGTCCTGCGCCGCGGAGGCGGATGCACCGGCGCTCGACTTGCCGAGGTTCTTCGCGAGCATGGCTGTCGCACCGGCGGCGGCTCCCGCGATCGCTGCCAGCGCCGCGGCGGCAGCGAAGCTTGTCTGCCCCTGCTGCTCGACGACGTTGGGATACGAGGCCGGCGGCATCGTGCCGCGCAGCGTGGCCAGCGCGTGGATCGGCTTGGCGAAACCCACGCCCTGTTCGGTGCAGCCGATGCACGGGTGGCCGCAGCCGACCGGCCAGTTCGAGCCGCCGACGTCGCCGAAGCCGATCGTCGAGCAGTTGGCGTGGGTCTCGGGGCCCTTGCAGCCGAGCTTGTACAGGCAGTAGCCCTTGCGGTGGCCTTCGTCGCCGAACTCGAGTGCGAAGCGGCCGGCGTCGAAGTGAGCGCGACGCTCGCAGTTCTCGTGGACGATGCGGCCATAGGCGAACAGCGGGCGCCCGAGCTTGTCGAGCGCGGGCAGGCTCCCGAAGGTGAGGAAGTGCACCACCGTGACGAGGAAGTTGTACGGATTCGGCGGGCAGCCGGGAATCGTCAGGACCGGCTTGCCCAGCACCTGGGCCACGCCCGATGCTCCGGTCGGATTGGGGCCCGTCGACGGCATGCCGCCCCATGAGGCGCACGAGCCGATCGCGATCACGGCCGCCGCGTCTGCCGCACATTCCTTGACGAGGTCCACGGCAGTGCTGCCGCCGACCTTGCAGTAGATGCCGTTGTCGCGCGTCGGGATCGCGCCTTCGACGACCAGCACGTACTTGCCTTTGTTCAGCGTCATGGCCGCCTTGCGCGCGGCTTCGGCCTGGTGGCCGGCCGCGGCCATCAGGGTCTCGTGGTAGTCCAGCGAGATGACGTCGAGAATGAGCTTGTCGAGCGTGGGATGCTCCGCGCGCAGCAGCGACTCGCTGCAGCCGGTGCACTCCTGGTAGTGCAGCCAGATCACCGAGGGGCGCCTGGCGGACTCCACCGCCTTGGCGATGGCCGACTCGGAGCCCGCGCCCAGGCCGAGCGTGGCCGCGGTCGCAGCGCAGAACTGCGCGAACTCGCGTCGAGAGATGCCGAGTCGGGACTCGACCGCAGCGGCCGATGCGTGGAGGTCGTCGAAGCAAATGTCGCTCATCGCGGTATCTCCTCAGCGGGGCGCGCGGATTCGCCGACAGGCGGATTCCGCGGCGCCGGACAGGTCAATCGCTCATCAGGCGAGCGCGGCCATCGACAGGCCCGCGACCGCGAGCCCCAAGCCGGCGGCGCGCCAGACCCAGGCCTGCGCTTGTGCCATCGCCCGGCCGGCGGCCAGTCCGAGCCCGTGCAGCAGCGCGGTGGCAGCGAGGAAGCCGGCGGCGTAGCCCACGAAGGCCGCATCCAGCGGCAACTCGGCGCCGTGTGCCAGCCCGTGCAACAGCGCGGCGGCGCCGATCAGTGCCAGGCCGGCCGACACGGGCCATGCGCGCGGCGCGATCAGCATCGCGCCGAACAGCACGACACTGCCAGCGATGCCGAAGTCCAGCAGCGGCCAGGCCGTCGTGCCCGCGCCCAGCAGGCCGCCGAACAGCATGCCGAGCATGAACACCGCCGGCCCCGCGACGCGGCGGCCCGACGGCAGTGCCGCGGCGGACCATACGCCCACCGCGACCATTGCCAGGAGGTGGTCGAAGCCGAGGAACGGATGGACCAGTCCCGTGAGCAGATCGTGCGTGCCGTGCCCGGGGTGGGCGTTGGCGGCGGTCCAGCCTCCGCAGAGCAGCAGAGCAAGGACGAGGCGGCCTGGGATCGTCATGCGAGTCTCCTTCACACGATATCGGCGCAGACTCAAGCGTCGAGCAAGTCCTGTCGCGCATCGTCGCTGCGCGGCCGGGTGTTCACGACCTTGGTGCTTGAGCAGATGGAGCAAGATGCTCCGCGATCGCGTCCTTTTCTTTGTTCCACCTCAATCACTGGCGTGATGGCTCCTCAGGTTCGGCGACGACGAGAAACACGCCGGCGCTCGACACGCTCAGTGGGACGCCATGACGGGGCGCAAACAAAGAAGAGGGCCGATCACGTGAGCGTCCTGCCCTGGCCCGCCAACCCGACAACCGGGGTCGTCAACATGACGCCATGCCGCAATGTGCTGCACGCAAGCACGAATGCCGACCTGTGCCTGCCGCCGTACCGCATCGAGCGCGGGCTTGGTTCGCAGCGAAAAAAAGCCCCAAGGACTTGATGTCCCTGGGGCTTTTCGGATTCCCGGAACCGTGCGAAACGTTCCGGATTGTCGTGGTGGTGGAGAGGAGGAGGATCGAACTCCCGACCTTCGCATTGCGAACGCGACGCTCTCCCAGCTGAGCTACCCCCCCACTGGACCTGGAAGTTTAGCAAATCTTCGGGCCGGATCGGCGCCGGGGCGCAACAAGCCTTCTGGGTTAGAAACGCAGGGCTGTCCGCAATCTCCGGAGGTGCCGATGTCCCGTTCCGATCCCCAATGGCTCAATCAGCAATACAACAACCGTGCCCGCATCCCGGAGCATCCGCAGATCTTCGACCAATGGCGGCGCGCGTCGGAACTGGCGCGCGAAGGTCTCGCCTGCGAACTGGACCTTGCGTATGAGGACGGCCCGGGTGGCACGCTGGACGTCTTCCCCCCGGAACGTGGCGGTGCGCCTGTGCTGGTGTTCCTGCATGGCGGCTGGTGGAGCAGCCTGGACAAGAGCGACCATTCGTTCATTGCTCCGGCATTCGTGCAGGCCGGCGCGATGGTGGTCGTGCCCAACTACGCCTTGTGCCCGCAGGTCGGGATTGATCACATCGTCTTGCAAATGGTGCGCGCGTTGGCGTGGACACGTCGCCATGCCTCACGATACGGTGGAGATACATCACGCATCGTCGTGGCCGGACACTCTGCGGGTGCGCACTTGGCGGCCATGCTGATGTGCTGCGACTGGCAGCGCGTTGCTGCGGATCTGGCACCCGAGCTGACCAGTCGCATCCTGGCCATCTCCGGCCTCTTCGATCTCGATCCGATCAGGCGCACGCCCTTTTTGCAGGCCGATCTTCGCCTCACCCCGCGTTCGGTCCGCCGACTCAGCCCCGCGCGATTTCCTGCGCCTTCAGGCACGCTCTACGCGGTCGTGGGCGGGGCCGAAAGCGAAGAATTCCTGCGCCAGAACGCACTCATCCGGGAACGCTGGGGCGAGACGGTCGTGCCGGTGTGTGAAGCGCTGCCGGGCGTGCACCATCTGCACGTCTTGCGCGAACTGGTCGACCCTGCGTCGCGAGTCCATGGACTGGCACGGGAACTCCTTGGCCTGTGACCGATCTCTTGAATGAGAACCCCTATCGTTCGTATAGAATCGATTGACGTTGGCAATCCGATGCATTGAAGCTTTGTATTGGCATCGCATCGTCCGCTGGGGTAGGGTTGCATGGTGCCCACGCCTGACGCGGGCCGATCGTCTTGACTCACAACATCCATAGGAGAGCAACATGGGCTTGAAAGGATCGAAGACGGAACAGAACCTGAAGGACGCCTTCGCGGGTGAATCTCAGGCCAACCGCCGTTACCTGTACTTCGCAAACAAGGCTGACATCGAAGGCCAGAACGATGTCGCCGCGCTGTTCCGTTCCACCGCCGAAGGCGAGACGGGTCACGCCCACGGCCACCTCGAATTTCTCGAGGCCGTGGGAGATCCCGCAACCGGACTTCCCATCGGACCTACCCGTGACAACCTGAAGGCTGCCGTGGCGGGCGAGACTCACGAGTACACCGACATGTACCCCGGAATGGCCAAGCAGGCCCGCGAAGAAGGCTTCGACGAAATTGCCGATTGGTTCCAGACGCTGGCCAAGGCCGAGCGTTCACACGCCAACCGGTATCAGAAGGCCCTCGACGTCCTGGCCGACTGACCCTGCGGCACGCTCGCTGAACGAGGGGCTTCGCGCCCCTTGTTCATTGGGGGAGGGTCATGGGCACGTCGCCGGCACTGCGGGCGTCCATGGCCATTCCAGCCACAAGAACAGGAAGAAGGCATGAATCGCGAAGGCAACCTCGACGCACCCACTCGCCACCCGATCGACTGGAAAGGGCCGCAGTACTACGACGAAGCCGCTTGCGACAAGGAACTCGAGCGCGTCTTCGACATCTGCCACGGCTGCCGACGCTGCGTGAGCCTGTGCCAGGCGTTCCCGACGCTGTTCGACCTGGTCGACGCGACGGCGGACGGCGAGGTTCACGGCGTCGACAAGGCGGAATTCGGCAAGGTCGTCGACCAGTGCTACCTGTGCGACCTGTGCTACATGACCAAGTGCCCGTATGTTCCGCCGCATCCGTGGAACCTGGACTTCCCTCACACGATGCTGCGCGCGAAGGCCATCAAGTTCAAGAAGGGGGCGGTGTCCAAGGGCGAGCAATTCCTGGCATCGACGGACACGCACGGTCAATTCGCCGGGATTCCCGTAGTCGTTCAGGTGGCGAACGCGCTGAACAGGACACGCCCGGTGCGCAAGCTGCTCGACAAGACGCTGCATGTGCATCCCGACGCGTGGCTGCCCGAACTGGCCAGCAGCCGCTTTCGCTGGAGCGAAAAGAAGCATGGCAGCGCATTCGAGGTCAAGGATGGCGAACGCACACCGGGCAAGGTGGCAATCTTCTCCACCTGCTTCGTGAACTACAACGAGCCGGGCATCGGACACGATCTCGTGAAGCTGCTGGAGCACAACGAGATTCCCTACACCCTGGTCGAGAAGGAGCAATGCTGCGGCATGCCCAAGCTCGAGCTTGGCGATCTCGACGAAGTGGCGCGACACAAGGAGGCCAACATTCCGGTCCTCGCGCGCTATGCCAAAGAGGGCTGGGCGATCATGGCGCCCGTTCCGAGCTGCACCCTCATGTTCAAGCAGGAACTGCCGCTCATGTTCCCTGACTGCGCGGACACGAAGGCAGTGAAGGAGGCGATGTTCGATCCTTTCGAGTATTTCGTCGCCCGCCATCGGGACGGCCTGCTCAAGACCGACTTCAAGCGCGACCTGGGCAAGGTCAGCTATCACATTCCTTGCCATGGGCGTGTGCAGAACATCGGCCGCAAGACCGAGGAGATGCTCAAGCTCATCGGCCAGAAGGTGACGGTGCAGCTCAATACCGTGGAGCGATGTTCCGGACACGCCGGCACGTATGGCGTCAAGACCGCCACGCATCCCATCGCGATGAAGATCGGCAAGCCGGTATTCAAGGCCATGGCCCGGGACCAGCCGGACTACATCAGCTCCGATTGCCAACTGGCCGGACATCACATCGCACAAGGTCTGCAGGTCAATGAACTGCCCTCGGCCTCGCTGCAACACCCGCTGAGCCTGATGCGCATCGCCTACGGGCTCTGAACAATCAGGAGATCCGCATGACCCATCCATCCATCACCCGCGACAGCCTGATGACGCTGGAGGCCTACGCCAAAGTGCGCAAGACGGTGCGCCCGCAGGTCATCGCGCACCGCAAGCTGCGCACCGTGCGCCTGGGCGAACACATCAGCGTGCAGTTCGAGGACGAAGAGACCATCCGACGCCAGATCCAGGAAATGCTCCACATCGAGAAAATCTTCGACGAGGAGGGCATCCAAGGCGAGATCGATGCCTACGCGCCCTTGTTGCCAGATGGCACCAACTGGAAGGCGACGATGCTCATCGAGTATCCGGATGCGCATGAACGCAAGCGTGAGCTGGCGCGCCTCATCGGGGTGGAAGACCGCATGTTCGTCGAGGTCGAAGGCCATGGCCGTGTGTTCGCCATCGCCGACGAAGACCTGGATCGGGAGAATGACGAGAAGACTTCGTCGGTTCACTTCCTGCGGTTCCAGCTCTCACCGGCGGCTCGCGATGCGGTGCGTGCGGGTGCGAGCGTCAAGCTCGGCTGTGACCACACGAACTACCCGGCGCACACCACCGTGGCGCCCGAGACCTTGGCGAGCCTGGCGGGCGACCTGGGCTAGCGCAAGCGTCTGGCGCGGGACTTGGGTATTGACTGGCGGCGAGAGCGGGCCGGTGCATCTTCACGCCCGTCATACACGCTGCCGCCGGTGCATTCCCGACCGCCGGGCCGCCGTGAGCCCGATGAAGATTTCAGACGCACGGTTTCGCGCCAAGCGTGGCAGGCTTGCGATCGTCAGCCGGACGTGGCTGCCTGCTGAACGTCGCCGTCCACGTAGAACCAGCGCCCGCTTTCGCGCAGGAAGCGGCTGGTTTCGTGCAAACGGTGTGCGCGTCCGCCGAGCTTGGAGCGGGCGACGAACTCGACAATGGCATGGTCGTCGTCGTGGGGCGCGCTTCTTAGCACCTGGAGGCCCAGCCAGCGCAATGCCGGCTCGAACGCTTCGAGCTGCTCCGGGCGCGTGCTCGGGTGCCAGGTGGCGAGAAGATAGTCCGCAAGGCGAAGCACGAATGCGCTGTAGCGGCTGCGCATGAGCGACTCGGCGTCGGGTGCCTGCAGGTGCAACGGGCCGGCATGGTAGCGGCCGCAGCAGTCGCCGTAGCGCGCACCGCTCCCGCACGGGCAAGGTGCCGCTGTCGACGCCAGATTCATGCGAGCTGGAGTTCCCACGTCTCACCGACCAGGTCATGGCCGAAGCTGTGGTGGTGCTCGCTTGCCGTGAGGACGTAGCCGGCCTTCTCGTAGATGCGGCGCGCGGCCACGAGGATGCTGTTGGTCCAGAGACGGATGCTGCGGTAACCGGCATCTTGCGCGAAGCGGGTGCATTCGGCCACGAGACGCTCTCCGATCCCCAGTCCGCGGGCGGAGGGCTCGACGAGCAGCAACCGCAACTGGGCGACGCCATCGATGGGCGCTTGCGTGGTCTCGTGCCGCGACTGGACGAGACATACGCAGCCGACGTTCGAGTGCTCCCGTTCGGCAATCCAGCAGGCTTCGCGCGCCCGGCTCGAAGCGGTCGAGGAAATCCGCACCGATGCGGGCCACCAGCGCCTCGAAACGCGAGTCCCACTGGTATTCGCGGGCGTACAGGGCGCCATGACGGGCAATCAGCCAGCCGATGTCGCCCGGCCGATGGGAGCGCAGGAGATAGGGGCGGGTTGCGGTCGGGTCGTGGCCCAGGAGGCTTTCGACGCGCATGAAAGCTTGCAGCAGTTCCGTCTGCTGCGAGTCGTCGAGGCGGGCCAGCAGGGCCAGGACTTCCTGGCGGGAACGCTCATCCAACGGCGCAAACGCTTGGCGGCCCGCGTCGTTCAGCCGAAGGTGCAGATGTCGTGCATCGCCCGGTGCCTTGGCTGTCTCGACGAGCCCGCGCTCTTTCAGTCTTCGCAACAGGCGACTGAGGTAGCCGGCATCGAGGTCGAGGGCGCGCGCGAGCGCTGTGGCAGTGAGCGGCGCGTGATCGTCGGCATGAGCCAGTTCCCACAGGAGCCGACTTTCGGCCAGATTGAACGGGGTCTTCAGCAGCCCTTCGTTCAGGACGCCGATCCGGCTCGTGTAGAAGCGGTTGAAGCGGCGAACGGCTTCCACACGGTCTGAGGCAAGGTCGGGTTTTGACACGCGGATCGGGAGGGGACGGGAAGCGAATCATCCCCCATGCATTTGACCAAGGCAAGCAATTGATTGCTTATGGCTATTTGAGTGAACTTCAAGGGGTCGTGTGCCCCTCTACCCAAGTCAGCCAAGGCGTCGTAAAGTACTGGACATATATCCAGTATTTTGTTTTTGCTGACTTGCTCTTCGAAGTCCTTCCATGAGCGCCCCCTCTCTCGTCACGACCCATCGCGCCGCACCGGCAGTTGCCGCGCATGGTGCGCGCTCGAGCGAATCGTCATTGCGCAAGAAAGTCCCTGCACCCGACACACTTCATCCGGCGTTGTGGCTCGGCCACCAGCTCGGGCGACAGGCCCAGGACGGTGTGTCCAGCGGCTTCCCGCAACTCGACGCTCAGTTGCCCGACGGCGGTTGGCCTCGACGGGTATTGAGCGAACTCCTCTTGCCGCATCCCGGAGTCGGCGAGATCCGCTTGCTCTGTCCCTGCCTGGCCTCCATCCAGCAGGCAGGCCGACTGGTGATGTTGTTCGACCCGCCGGCGCGGCTCTCGGCCTGGGCGCTGGCTGGCCTGGGCCTGGACCTCGGACTCCTGCTGGTCGTTCATACCCGCTGCAAGGTGGTGGCAGGCACCGACAGCCTGTGGGCGCTGGAGCAAGCGCTGCGCAGCGGCCATGTGGGTGGCGTGCTGGCATGGTTGCCGCCTCGGTTGCGCGCCGAGCGCTTGCGTCGGCTGCAACTGGCCGCGCAGTCGCATGACGGGCCGGCTTTCGTGCTGCGCGAAATGGCCGCGCAGCAGCGACCCACGGCTGCATCGCTGCGCTTGTCCTTGCGTCCAGGCGGGGCGGACACGCTCCGATTGCACCTGCTCAAGCGGCGCGGGCCACCGCTCGAGGCGCCGTTGCATCTGGCGTTGTCCCCGGTGTTGTCGGCGGCTGCGAGTGCCCGCGCCAAGCCGGCCGGAAACGAGCATGCCGATCCTGAGCGAACCCTGAACGAAGCGACCTTCATCAACCTCGCGTCCTGAGCGGCTGGCCCGATGCTCTGGATTGCATTGCACCTGCCGTTGCTGTCGCTGGAATCGTTCATCGCGACGCTGTCCGCAGCGCCCGTCGCGAAAACGACTTCCGCATCGATGGCGGAGGGCACCTTGGACGGGTCTCACGGGACAACGACCGTGTCCGAGGCGCCCGTGGCCATCATGGATGCACACCACATCGTTGCAGTCAATGCGGCGGCCCAGGGACTGGGTGTGAAACCCGGCCTCAAGCGCGCGACGGCCCTTGCCCTGGCGCCGGCTCTCACGCTCGGGCAGGCCGATGCAGCACGCGATGCCCAGGCCATCGCCGCCGTGGCCCATGCGGCGATGGCCTTCACGCCATCGGTCACCTTCGAGCCTCCCGACGAACCCGGCGCCGCGCCGCACACCGTGCTGCTGGAGGTCCAGGCGAGCCTGCGCTATTTCGGTGGACGCGAGTCACTGCTGCGCCGGCTGCGGGCTGCATTGGCCCCGCTGTCGCATCGCGTGTTCTGTGCCAGCACATCCACGGCCAAGGGTGCAGCCTGGCTCGCGCGTCTGCCCGAGGCTCCCCAGGGCCGGCATGCAGCTGACCTGTCCGCCTTGAACCTGTTGCTCGACGCGGTGCCGACATGGCTTCCTGGCCCCGCCCGCGAACACTGGGAGGCCTTGCAGGGCATGGGCCTGCATACGCTGTCGGATCTGCGAGGGCTGCCGCGCAGTGGGCTGGCCCGTCGCTTCGGGCAAGGGCTGCTCGACGACATCGATCGAGCCCGCGGCGTACAACCCGACCCACGCCAATGGATCACACTGCCCGACACCTTCCGCGGCCGGCTCGAGCTGTTCGCCCGGGCCGACACCACCGAGCAGGTGCTGCACGGAGCTTCCGTGCTGCTCGCACGCTTGACCGCCTGGGCCTCGGCGCAGCATGCCCGGATCGCGCGTTTTCAGCTCCTGATGCAACACGAGCCCCGCCATCGGCGTGATGCGCACACGCCGTCGGCCAGCGCGCTGGAGATCGCACTGAGCGAGCCCTCCAGCGATGCCTCCCATCTGCTGGTGCTGCTGCGCGAGCACCTGGCTCGCATGCAACTGGTGGCGCCCACCTTGGAGCTGCGTCTGATCTGCTGCGATCTCGTCCACCGCGCGCCACCCAACAGCGAGCTGTTTCCCACCGCGAAGAGCGAACGCGAGGGGCTGACCCGACTGATCGAACGTCTGCAGGCGCGACTGGGCAGCGAGCAGGTCCAGTGCCTTCAGGCGGTCGAGGACCATCGGCCCGAACGGGCCACTGCCTGCCGCCCGGCCGTGGGTCCGACCACCGGGCGTGCGCCGGGTTCGCGTCGAAATCCACGTGCGCGCCATCCTGTCTGGTTGCTGCCTGAGCCCGAGCCTCTGCCCGAGCGGCATCAGCGTCCCTGGCTCGATGGTCGACCCTTGCAACTGTTGTGCGGACCGGAACGAATCGAGTCCGGCTGGTGGGATGCGGCGCTTGTCCAGCGCGACTATTTCATCGCCCAGGCGGCCGATGGCGCACTGGTATGGATCTACCGCGCGCGGTTGCCGATGTCCACGTCCGGCACGCCCGGATGGTTCCTGCAAGGGCGCTTCGGTTGAACGCTTGCGCCGGATCAGTGCGTGCGCATGGGCTGCGGCGGCTGCGGCGGCAAGCCGCGAGAAATCTGCTCGTATTCCGAGATCACCTGCGCGCCGAACAGCAGCAGCGTCGCGCCGATCTCCAGGCTGAGCAACACCACGATGGCCGTCGTCAAGGACCCGTACACCACGTTCACCTGCGACAGCGTGGCGAAGTACCACACCAGCAGGTGCCGCGTGATCTCCCACAACACGGTTGCCGTCACGCCGCCGATCAACGCATGGCGAAGCGACAGCCGGCCCACGGGCATCACGAGGTACACCGAAGTCAGGATGAACACCTCTCCGCAAACGCCGAGAAGGTAGAGCAGCAGGCCGGACAGCCCCCCGAGCGACCAATCGTGCCCGAGGACCTCCACGCGCTCGCGCCCCAGTGCCTGCAGACCGCCGGACACCACGGTGACCAGCAACAGGCCCACGCCCAGGCAGAGAATGTAGAAATACGGCAGGAGTGCCGAGATGAGGAAGTGCCGCCGGCGAATGGCCACGCGGTGCGTGAAGATCACCGACATCGCGTTTTCCAGCACCGTGAACGCGAGCGAACTGAAGAAGATCATCGTCACCAGCAGCACCCAGCCCATCACGTCCTGGTGGTCCACGAAGTGCGTCAGTTCGCCCACGATGGCCTGCGACTGCCCCGGAAGCAGCCATTCCAGGTAATGACCGATCGTCTGCAGCAATTCAGCGCGATCGATCCAGTGCGAAAACCCGATGACGAACAGGATGAGCAGCGGGACGATCGACAGCAACGCGTAATACGCGACCGCTCCGGCCAGAAGAAGCCCCTGATTGGCCCGAAACGCTTTCAGCGAGCGAAGCGCAAACGCGCTGGGACGCATGAGCAAGTGCCGGGCGAGCGACTCGACAAGGCGCATGGTCTGCTGACATGGGAGTTCGGCGTCCGAGCTTACCCGGCTCCATGAGGCAAGCCGCGGCGCCGGGGGCGCTCATCGCCCGATCTTGATGAGCGCCAAGCCAGTCTCCGGGTCTCTTTCGCGCCGAAGGTGTGCCGGCGCATCCGTGACGATCACTTCCAGCGTCGGCCGCGCGATGGCGTCGAGCAGGTGCCCGCCGCAGGTGCTGGCATCGCGACGGCCCAGCACGACGTGGGCATGAAGCTTCGGCTTTCCCTCGTGCGGTGCGAAGTCGCCCACCATCGAAAGCACTTCCATCTGCTCGTCGAAGGCGATTCGCTGGTAGTCCTTGCGATCCCAGTCAAAGTAGCCGAGGGTGGCACGCCGGAAGGCGCCGATCGCGGTGATGCGACTGGCCTCGAGGCGCTGCTCGGCGGCGAATGCCTCCAGCGAGGACACGACTTCGTCGCCCGTGTCGAGAACGAGGACGAAGGTGCGTTCGGGGGCGTCGTTGAGGAGTTTGGTGCGCATGCCCGACGTGCGGCAAGCGCTGTACCCGGGCGGGAACGTCAGCGCCGCGCGCGCATGGCGGCGCGCGCCTGCACGAATTCGAATGCGAAGCGGACCGCTTCGGTGATCGCCCGTTCATTGTCGTTTCGCTCCTTGTCGGTCAGATAGAAGGCGAAATCGACGTCATGGCGGATATAGCGGGGCGGCAGGCGGTTCAAGGCCACGCAGGCAATGTCACCGAGCAGGTCCCCATCGAGGTGCGAGTATCCGCGGGCCATCTCCTTGACGGCTTCGACCACGGCGCGCTCGTGGTGGTTGTGGATCGTGTCGAAACTGCCGTTCATGGCCTGCCTTCACATCGTCGAGGGAGTTCCCCCCGAGTGTGGCGGCGCGGCGGTCTGGGTGGCGGGCGGAACTGCGGGGAAGAGCGCTGTCAATTCCAGACTTGGAGTCGGCTCAAAGGCGCTCGAGCACGCGCATGGAGAAGTCGACCGCCTTGATGTCCTTTGTCAGCCGCCCGATGGAGATGCGATCCACTCCGGTGGAAGCGATGTCGCGCACCTCATCGAGCTGCACGCTGCCGGACACCTCCAGCAGCGCACGGCCGCCATTGATGGCCACTGCCTCGTGCATGGCGGGCAAGGTGAAGTTGTCGAGCAGGACGCTGTGCGCCCCGCAGTCCAACGCCTCGCGAAGCTGGTCCAGCGTCTCGACCTCGATCTGAATCTCCACACCTGCATTCAAGGCGCGGGCATTGCCCAGGACCGCCGCGATCCCGCCAGCCGCGGCGATGTGGTTTTCCTTGATGAGGATGCCGTGCCAAAGGGCCAGTCGCTGGTTCTGCCCACCACCGGTTCGCACCGCGTACTTTTGAGCCTGACGCAGACCGGGCAGGGTCTTGCGCGTGTCGAGGATGGCGCATCCACCCGGGTTCGGCGACGCACCCTCGATGGCGTCCACGTGGCGCCGCGTGAGCGTTGCCGTGGCCGACAGGGTCTGCAGGAAATTCAGCGCCGGTCGCTCGGCCGAAAGCAGGGCGCGCGATTTCGAATCGATGACGCAGACGGTTGTGCCGGCGCTCATCCGTCGGCCCTCGGCGACCTGCCAGTCGATGCCGGCCTGCGGATCGAGCGCTCTGACGCAGCCCTCGAACCACGCCTGGCCGCACAGCACGGCGTCTTCGCGAACGACCACTCTGGCCCTGACGCGCTGTTCGGCCGGCACCAGTTCGGCTGTCCAGTCGCGTCTCCCGATGTCTTCCATCAGGGCATCGTGAATGTTGCGCGCAAGCGCCTGCTCGAGGGATTCGTCGTGATCGAACATGCGCGGCTCAGGCGGCGCCGAGGTGGCGCACGAAACCGGGTTTTGCGGGCGCACCGGGATGCTGCGCGACGAAATCGAGCATGCGTTCGATGCAGCCGAGGGCCTGGGAGCGCACGGGCTCGTCGACCAGGATCTCGCCGCCGCCGTTCTCGAGGCAGTCCACCACGCCCTGGAGGGCATTCATGGCCATCCACGGGCAGTGCGCGCAACTCTTGCACGTGGCGCTGTTGCCGGCGGTGGGCGCCTCGATCAGGGTCTTGCCGGGAGCCAGTTGTCGCATGCGGTGCAGGATGCCGTTGTCGGTGGCCACGATGAAGGTGTCTGCATCGCCACGCACCACCGCATTGAGAAGCTGCGAGGTCGAACCCACCACGTCGGCCTGCTCGACGACGCTGCGCGGCGATTCCGGGTGAACCAGCACCCGGGCTTTCGGATACTGCTTGCGCAACAGGTCCAGTTCGAGTCCCTTGAACTCGTCGTGCACGATGCACGCGCCGTTCCACATCAGCATGTCGGCGCCGGTCTCCTCCTGGATGTAGCGGCCCAGGTGGCGATCCGGTGCCCACAGGACCTTGCGACCCTGCGCCTTCAGGTGGCTGACGATGGGCAGTGCGCATGAACTGGTCACCATCCAGTCGGCACGCGCCTTCACTGCGGCGCTCGTGTTGGCATACACCACGACCGTGCGGTCCGGATGCGCATCGCAGAAGCGGGCGAAGTCTTCCGGCGGGCAACCCAGGTCCAAGGAGCAGGTGGCTTCGAGATCGGGCATCAGGACCCGCTTCTCGGGGCTCAGGATCTTGGCCGTCTCGCCCATGAATCGAACGCCGGCGACGACCAGCGTCTTGCCCGGATGATCGCGGCCGAAGCGCGCCATCTCGAGGGAATCGGCCACGCAACCGCCGGTTTCCAGCGCCAGGTCCTGCAAGTCACCATCGACGTAGTAATGGGCGACCAGCACGGCATCCTGGCGGGCGAGCAACTCCGCGGCGCGGGCCTTCCGGTCTTGGCGTTCGGCCGGTGAAAGCGGCGGCGGGACCTTGGCCCACGCATGGGCAGTGCAGCTCGCGCCGCTGGCGTCTTGGCGTGTGTAGTCGAACAGGACTTGGCTCATGGATCGAACGGCATGTGGCCGGCCTTCTAAGCCGACATCATGAAGAGGCCTGAAGAGAAGATGGTAGCCGAGGTCGGATTTTCAAACCGGCACGAGGCAAAGTGCCACCTCCGGCGCACGGGCGGCCCGCATGGGCGTGCGTCCGGTGACTGCACCCCTTCAGTGGAGCTCTTTCTCCACTTCCATGAGCTTGTAGCGGGCGAGCGCCAGATTGGCTCGCTTCTTGTCGAGCAGGGCCAGCAGGAACAGATCGGGGTGTCGGGACATTGTTCGAAGCACCTGCTGGCGTGCGCCCGCGCTGACCATGACTTCGTCGATCTGGTCGGACAGACCCATGTTGCGTGCCGCGAGGCGATGTGCTCGAAGGACTTGCGCGCTGGCCGCTGCGGAGAGGTCCAGGTCGGTCGGGTGGTCGTCGCGGCTTTCGCGCGCCAACACGAGGCCCGTGGTGCCGTCGACGACGGCGCAGCCGAGCAGCCCGTCGATGGCGAGGACCGTGGACAGTGCGTCGTGGGCGCGCGCCGAATCAAGGGCATGGTGGCTCACGCGCATCACGGGCTTGCCAGGCGCGGTGCGCAGATCGGGTGTGAGGGTCACGTCGGGCGACGCAGGTCGCGTCAGCGACGACTGCAGCTCGGCCACCTTGATGGGATAGTCGCCAAGGCCTTGTCCGGCATCGGGCGGCTCCCATGCGGGTTGCGTCTTGACATGATTCCACATCCCCAGCATGGCGTTCCAGACCGACGATGCGCTGGTCAGCGACTCGTTGAGCACATGCACGTGCAGCCTCGCCGGCCAGTTCACCTCGCTGATCTTGCTGGCAATCCAGACTGCATTGGGAGGCAGCATGAAAAGCAGGTTGGGGCAACGCCAGGTGGGCAACGATGTCGCCTCGTGCAAGGTTTCGAGCAGGGCGTCGACGGCATGCGGCTGCATCGGGCCGACGATCACCGTCGTCATCTGGCTGCGCTCCATCAGCGCCACGGGGATCTCGGCGTTCTCCCTTCCGGGGGCGCGTACGTCGGCGTGGTAGATCTTGAGCGTGTCCTCGTGGCGCCGAACGAGCGTCGTGCGTTCGATCGTGGCCAGTGTGCGCAGCGTGGTCTGCTCGCGCAGGTGCAGGCGTTCGATCGGCCGTCCGCCGGCATCGGAGAGTGCCTTGATGACCGCCGATGCCCAGATGCCGACCGGATCGATGAGGGTGATCAGCCGGCTGGCAGTTTCGAGATCGGCGCGCGTGGTGGCGAAATGTTCGCGGATCGCTTGCGCCGGCGAGCCGCTGACCACCAGGTCATGCTGGTGGCGATCGACCATCTTGCCCTGGGCATTGACCTCGGTGGCCATGCTCTCGAGGATGGCTGTCGCGGCGAATCCCTGCTCGGGCGCCTCGGACTCCTCGCGCGCCTTCTTCGCAGGGTCGCGCGCGGGCCCAAGATCACCGAACAGGGAGGTCAGCATGCAGGAATCTCCATGGAAGCCACAGCGTCGAAATGAGGTGCAAATCCGCCAACATCAAGGCTTTGACTCCATTCGAGGAAGTCTAGACGATCGAGTAGGCACGGCGACCGGCAGTTCTGCAACCGGTCGTTGCAGCCCCCTACATCAGGGGTCGACTGGCCGTTCTCGCGTCAGGCGAAGAACCGGCTCGGCGGAGCACCCACCGATCGCCGGACCATGGCCGTGAATGCGCTGGCGCTGGAATATCCCAGCTCGGCGGCGATGGCGCCCATCGGCAGCTTCCTCGCTGCCAGGGAAAGCGCATTTGCCAGCAGCACCTGATGGCGCCATTGCACGAAGGTCGTGCCCAGTTCGCGCCTGAACAAGCGTGCCACGGTGCGGGCGCTGGCGCCGCTGTCGCGCGCCCAGGCCTCGAGCGTGTCGTGGCGCGTCGGGTTCTGGTAGATCGCTTCGCACAGAGCGCGCAATCGCTTGTCCTGCGGCAGATCCACGCCCAGGCGCACGGGCCGGGCGCGGCGAAGTTCGTCGAGCACCAGCGAAGCGATCCGACGCTCGCGCCGCAGTTCGGCGGCGTTCAGGCCGGGGCTGCAGCCATCGGGACGGGTGTCCATTTCCATGGCCAGGGCGCGAAGGAGGTCCGATACCTCGAGCACCCGGCACTGCTGCCACGAGGGCTGTTCCGCACGCGGCACGCCAGGGCCGCAGCGTCCTGGCGGCTGATGCAGGTAGAGAGTGAGCAGGTCGGCTTCCTCCACGACCGTCACCGAATGGACCACGCCGGCCGGCACCCAAACCGCCCGCGACGGCGGCACGAGGAAGGTTCCGTGCTCCACGGTCAGCCGCACGACACCAGTGGCGGACATGGCGACCTGCGCCCAGGGATGGTCATGACGGGACAGCCGCCGGTCAGCGGGCAGGCGCTGGAGCTTGGCGCGAACGGCGCGACCAGGCGTGGGCCCGAACAGATGGGCAGTCGATGGAATGGTGGGGACGGATGCCGAAGCCATGCTTGTCTTCTTCTCGATAGAAATTGACAGGCTATCGTAATCGCGACGCGCGTGGCCTGCGTAAGATCGAGAGTCCTTTCTTGGCGAGACCGCGATGTCGACCCTTACCGTACCCGCGCCGGGCGCGCGCCGTGACGCCTCCGTGATTGCGCTGGTGGGCATGGCCCACAGCGTGAGCCACTTCTGCCAGTTGCTCCTGGCGCCGCTTTTTCCGTGGCTCAAGAACGAGTTCTCGGTCAGCTATGCCCAACTTGGCTTGCTGATGAGCATCTTCTTCGTGGTCTCGTGCATCGTGCAGGCGCTGTCGGGCTTCGTCGTCGACCGCATCGGGCCGCGGCCGGTCCTGTTCGGCGGGCTGGGTCTGCTCGCCCTGGCCGCTTTCGGTTTTGCCAGCAGCCGCAGCTATGAGGCGCTCGCCCTGTTCTCGGTATTGGCCGGCACCGGCAACGGTGTGTTTCACCCGGTCGATTTCACGTTGCTGAACAAGAAGGTCCACGTCTCGCGGCTCGGCCATGCATTCAGTGTTCATGGGATCACCGGCAGCCTGGGCTGGGCGCTAGCTCCCGCCATGCTGGTGCCGCTGACCGTGGCGTTCTCATGGCGCGTGGCGCTGATGTGCGCAGGTGCGCTGGCCCTGGTCGTCATGGCGATCCTGTGGCTGAACCGCGGGCATCTTGCGCTGGAGATCGCCAAGGTCGCCCGCCACGAACACGCCGCGCGGACGGCGGGCTCCGCGCTCGACTTCCTCGTGCTGCCGGCCGTCTGGGTGTGCTTCGCGTTCTTCTTCTTCTATGCCATGTCCTTGAGCGGCGTGCAGGCTTTCGCACCCGAGGCGGCACGGCAGCTGCACGAAGTGCCGGCGCAGACCGCAGCCATCTGCCTGACGGTCTACATGGTCTGCAGTGCCGCAGGCATGGTTCTCGGCGGCTTTCTCGTGCGCGACCCATCGCGCTGCGAGCGCATCGTCGGGGCCGGGTTCGGGATGGCCGCGGCCATAGCCTTGCTCATCGGATTTGCCGCCATGCCGGCATGGCTGGTGCCGGTGCTGTTCGGCGCGATGGGCTTCGGCGCGGGCATTGCCGGGCCTTCGCGCGACCTGCTGGTGAAGCGTTCGGCGCCCGACAACGCCACCGGCCGCGTGTACGGCGTCGTCTATTCAGGGCTGGACATCGGCCAGGCGGTCGCGCCGTTGATGTTCGGCACGCTGATGGACATGCACCGGCCGGCGCAGGTCTGGCTGGGCATTGCCGTCGTGCAGGCGGTGCTGATCGCCAGTGCATTCAACGTCGGACGGTTTCGCCGCCGGTCGCTGGCCGTGGCGTAGGCGCATCGGCGCGCGTCGCCGGCCCCCCGCAAAGGGCACACTGGGGCCCTCGATCATCCTTGACCATCGACCGAATGAACGCGAATTCCGCACCTGCGCGCCTTGCCGGACATGCACTCGTGGAGGCGCTGCTGGCGCAGGGCGTGGACACCGTGTTCGGCGTTCCGGGTGAAAGCTTTCTCGCTGCGCTCGATGGCTTCCACGAGCACGCTGACCGCATTCGGTTCATTGCATGCCGACAAGAAGGAGGCGCCTCGTTCATGGCCGAGGCCCAGGGCAAGCTCACAGGGCGGCCCGGCGTGTGCTTCGCCACGCGCGGACCCGGTGCGGCCAATGCGAGCGTTGGCCTCCACACCGCATACCAGGACAGCACGCCCATGGTGCTGTTCATCGGGCAGGTCGCCGGCGACCAGCGTGACCGCGAAGCCTTCCAGGAAGTCGACTTCCGGCAGATGCTGGGTCCCGGCACGCTGGGCTTCGCCAAGTGGGTGGGCGAAGTGCAGCACGCTGATCGACTCCCGGAGTACGTGTCTCATGCGTTTCATGCGGCGATGCAGGGGCGTCCCGGACCGGTCGTGCTTTCGCTGCCCGAAGACATGCTCACCACCCTCACCGACGCGCCAGTGCTGCCACGCGTCGAACCGGCGCATGCCTGGCCCGCGCCAGGGGCGCTGCGCGAGGTGCGTACCATGCTTCTGTCCGCACGGCGGCCGTTCGTCATCGTCGGCGGCGGTGGATGGGACGCCGCGGCCTGCGAAGCGCTGCAACGCTTTGCCGAGGGGTGGCAGTTGCCCGTCGGATGTGCCTTTCGCTTTCAGGACACGCTGGACAACCGTCATCCGTGCTACGCGGGCGACGTGGGCATCGGCATCAATCCCGCTCTTGCGCGGCGCATCACGCAAGCCGACCTCATTCTCGCCATCGGCGCCCGCCTCGGAGAGATGACCACCGGTGGGTACACGCTGCTCAAGGCGCCCAGGCCGGCGCAACGGCTTATCCACGTGCATGCCGCGGCCGAAGAGCTCGGCCGCGTCTATGCCGCCGACCTTCTTCTGCAGTCCTCGATGGCGTGCGCCGCCAAGGCGCTTGAAACGCTGGCCCCGCCCAACGACCTTCCGTGGACGGAATGGACGACACAGGTGCACGCGGACTACGAGACCAATTTCGAGCATTCTCCCGTGGAGCCGCTGGACATGGCCGTGGTCATCAAGACGGTGCAACGGCTGGCACCTGCGGACACGGTCTACACGAACGGCGCGGGCAACTTCAGCGGCTGGCTGCATCGCTACTGCCGCTATCCGGGGCTGCAGCATCATGGCCGAACGCAGCTTGCGCCGACCTCGGGGGCCATGGGATACGGCCTGCCTGCGGCGGTGGCGGCTTCCTTGCTTTATCCGGGTCGCACGGCCATCAACCTGGCTGGCGACGGCGACTTCCTGATGACCGGCCAGGAGATGGCGACAGCCGTTGCCCATGGCGCCACGCGGCTGGTGAGCATCGTGGTCGACAACGGCACCTACGGCACGATCCGCATGCACCAGGAACGCGAATTCCCCGGCCGCGTCAGTGGAACGAACCTCTGCAACCCCGACTTCGCCGCCATGGCGCGCGCCTTCGGCTGGCGCGCCGAGACGATCGACGCCACGGCCGCCTTCGAGCCGGCGTTTCGTTCGGCACTGGACAGCCGGTCGCCGACCCTGCTGCACCTGAAGCTGCCGGCGGAAGTCATCACGACGCGCACGAGCATCAGCGCGATCCGTCAAGCCGCTGCCGCACGACAGCGAAGCACCTGAGCGCTCTTGCGCACGACACGGCGGGGCTGCCGCGTACGGTTCCGGTTCACTGCCTGGTCCGGCTGCCGCCGAGCATCAGCAAGACCCCGGCGAGCACGATGCCGGCCGCCGTCCATTCGTAGGGGCTCACCGTCTCGCCCGCGACGCCTACCCCCAGCAGCATGGCGATCACCGGATTGACGAAGGTGTAGCTGGACGCGAGCGAACTGCTGACGCGCGCCAGCAGGACCATGTACGCGTTGAACGCGATCAGGGAGCCGAACACCACCAGGTAGAGCCAAGCCGCCACCGCGGAGGGCGACGGAGGCCACTGCGGCGCATCGCCGTGCAGCGCCGACAGGGCCAGCAACACCAGGCCGCCACAGATCATCTCGCTGGCAAAGCCGGTCGCGCCCGGCGCGAGCGGCAGGCTGCGCTGGCTGAGCACGCTGCCCAAGGACCAGGTGAGACACGCGGTCGAAATCGCCATCAGGCCCTCCGGAGAGGCCCGAAAGCCTGCGCCCCGGGTCAGCAGCAGCACGCCCCCCAAATCCGACGGCGATGCCCATGAGTTCGAGTCGACCGGGCTTGATACCGTACAGACGGTTGATCGCCGCGATCATCAACGGGACCACAGCGATGAAGGCGACCACCAGGCCGGATCCGACGGTCTGTTCGGCGTACGCGGTGCCGCCCATACCCCCGCCCAGCATCAACGTGCCGATGACGAGTGCATTGCGCCATTGGCGCGCGCTCGGCCAGGCCGCGCCACGCCAGCGCACCCAGGCCATGAGCACGCCGCCGGCGAACAGGAAGCGCGTGCCCATCTGGAAGAAGGGCGGGAAGCTCGATAGCGCGAACTTGATGGCCAGGTAGGTGGAGCCCCAGATGAGCCAGGTCGCGGCGACGCACAGCAGCACCAGCGGTGATGACGAGAACGCGAGGCGTGGGGCGAGGGTGCTCATGACGACGAAACGGACGCGACGAAGTAGGTCACATCGTAAGAAAGGGATGAATCGGATTCCATGTGGAATCGAAGGAAATGACATCACAATCGGCGCTTCGATCAAGCCGGAAACGGGGTTCTGCCTTGAATATCGAATTCGACGCCTACGACGCGCGCATCCTCGCCGAGTTGCAGGCCGACGCACGCGTGTCGATGGCCGAACTCGGCCGCCGTGTGCACCTGAGCCAGCCGGCCGCGGCCGAGCGGGTGCGCAAGCTCGAATCGGCCGGCGTGATCACCGGCTACCGCGCCACGGTCGATCTCTCGCGGCTGGGATACGGCATCCGGGCGCTCATGCGAGTGGGCCGGGCCGAATACGCGCGGGTCGTGAAGCTGGTCGAGCAGACGCCGGAGGTCGTCAACGCCTACAACGTGACGGGCGAGGACAGCTGGGTGCTGGAGATCGCCGTCATTGACGTCGCACACCTGGACTCGGTGGTCAGCAAGTTCTGCGTGCTGACCGAGACGTCGACTTCGATCATCCTGAACCCCATCCGCGAGCACCAGGCCATGGCGCCCGCGCGCCGCCAGAGTGCCGCGGCCACCGGGAAGCAGCGCACTTCCTGAGTGCGCACCGCATCATCGCCTGCGTCGGCGCGAGCAAGGGCCCGGCCCTTGGTCTTGCGCCCGAATCGCGCGCCAACACCTCGCGCTTACAGCTTGCAAGACTTGCGCGCCGCTGCGGACCGTACCATCGAAACATCCGCCGGCGATGCATCGAGCACAGTGCGGTGCGACACTGTCAGCGCCCTTCAGTTGAGACGTTGAGACCCCTTCATGACCAGCCCAGAATTCTCGACCTGCGACCTGTGCGACCTCCACAAGGACGACGGCAGCGGTGCCTTTCGGGTGTTGCCCCCCGCCTACCGCGACTATGGTGCGCAGACGCGCTTCGCCGGCGAGGTGAGCACGGTCAAGTGCTTCGAGGACAACACCGTAGTCAAGGCGGCCCTCGAAGAGCCGGGCCGCCATCGGGTCCTGGTGGTCGATGGCGGGGGATCGCTGCGGCGTGCGCTGGTGGGCGGCAACATTGCGGCATCGGCCGCCAGCAACGGGTGGGCCGGCGTGGTGGTGCACGGATGCGTGCGCGATGCGGCCGAGCTGGCGCACACGGAGGTCGGCATCCGGGCCCTCGCGCTCGTGCCGCTGCCCACGCTGCGCCGCAATGCAGGTGAACGCGATGTGCCGGTCCAGATCGACGGGGTGTGGGTGCGTCCCGGCGATTGGCTCTACGCCGATGCAGACGGCATGGTCGTCATGGACGGACCTGCCTGAGGACCACCGAGAGGAAAGATCACTGCCCCAAGTCGCATGCAGAGGTTGGCATGAACATCCGTGAATTCGCCGCGCACACCGGTCTGAGCGCCCACACGCTTCGCTACTACGAGCGGGTCGGTCTCATGGGCGACGTCGGGCGCGACGAGCACGGCTACCGGGTCTACGGCGAACAGGATTCGCAGTGGGTCACGTTCTTGCACCATCTGCGCGAGACCGGCATGTCGATCCGCGAAATCCAGCGCTATTGCAGCCTGCGCGATCAGGGCGACGCCACGCTCGCTGCCCGTCTCGCGCTGTTGTCGCGCCATACCGAGCAGCTCGCCGCGCATCTTCGCGAACAGCACGACCACCTCGCGCGGCTTCGCGAGACGGTGGCAATCTACCAGGCACGGGTGACCCGCGCGGCAGCGGCAGGGCCGCGCGACCCTATGGCCGCACGACTTCCAGCAGTCGATCCAGTCCCCCGTCGTTGATCGCGACCATCGCCCGTTCGCGAACCTTCGGCTTGGCGTGGTAGGCCACGGACACGCCTGCCTCGCCCATCATCGGCAGGTCGTTGGCGCCGTCGCCCACCGCGATGGCCTGGCGCGGCTCGAGATGCAGCTGTGCGCAGGTCTGCAGCAGCATTCGCTTCTTTTCCTCGCCGTCGCAGATGTCGCCCCAAGGCTGGTCGACCATGCGGCCGTCGAGCGCACCGTCCTTCACGCTCAGCACATTGGAGCGGGTGAAGTCGATGCCCAGATGCTCGCGGATGCGGTCGGTGAAGAATGTGAAGCCACCCGAGACCAGCAAGGTCTTGAGGCCCGTTGACTGCGCCGCCCGCACGAGTTCCTGTGCGCCGGGGTTGAGGCGCAGCCGCTTCTCGTAAACCTCGTGCAACGCGCTGACGGGCACGCCTTCGAGCAGGGCGACGCGACGCCGCAGGCTTTCCTTGTAGTCGGCGATCTCGCCGCGCATCGCCGCCTCGGTGATCGCTGCGACCTCGGCCTTGCGCCCGGCTGCCGCCGCGATCTCGTCGACGCATTCGATGTTGATGAGGGTGGAATCCATGTCGAAGGCGATGAGCCGGAAGTCCGCGAGCCGAAGGGGCGGCGCGAAGCCCTGGACGACGAGACCGGGAGCGAATTCTCTGGGCATGTTCGGGCAGCGGGTCAGGAGTTTCAGGCGGTGGCGGCGTGCTGCGGCGTGCCGAGCGAGCGAAGCACGTCGCGAATGAGTTGCGCTCGCTGCTTCGGGTCTTCGGTGTCGCGCTCGATGCGCAGCTTGTCGTTGCCGGCGAGCTTGATGTGGCGGTTCTTCTGCACGAGCTCGATGATGCGCATCGCGTCGACCGGCGGGTTGGGGCGGAAGCTGATCACCATGAGCCTGGGCGCCGCGTCGACCTTCAAAACTCCGAACGGCTTGGCCAGCACGCGCAGCCGGTGCACGTCGAACAGCGTCTGGCCCTGCGGCGGCAGCTTGCCGAAGCGGTCGGTGATTTCCTCGAGCATGGCGTCGATCTGCTCGGGCTTCTCGGCACTGGCCAGCCGCTTGTAGAGCGACAGGCGCGTGTGCACGTCGCCGCAGTACGTGTCGGGCAGCAGGGCCGGCGCATGCAGGTTGATCTCGGTGGCGACCGACAGCGGCGACAGAAGATCGGGTTCATGCCCGGCCTTCAGCGATCGCACGGCTTCAGCGAGCATGTCGTTGTAGAGCTGGAAGCCGACCTCCATCATGTTGCCGCTCTGGTTCTCGCCGAGCACTTCTCCCGCGCCACGGATCTCCAGATCGTGCATGGCCAGATAGAAGCCCGAGCCCAGTTCTTCCATCTGCTGGATCGCCTCGAGGCGCTGCGCTGCCTGCTTGGTCAGGCCTTCGACGTCAGGCACGAGCAGGTAGGCGTAGGCCTGGTGGTGCGAGCGGCCGACCCGCCCGCGCAGCTGGTGCAGTTGCGCGAGGCCGAACTTGTCGGCGCGGCTGATCACGATGGTGTTGGCGCTGGGCACGTCGATGCCGGTCTCGATGATGGTCGAGCACAGCAGCACGTTGTGGCGCTGGGCGACGAAGTCGCGCATCACCGCTTCGAGCTGGCGCTCGGGCATCTGGCCGTGCGCGACCGCGATTCGCGCCTCGGGCAGGAGCGCGTGCAGCTTCTCGCGCCGGTTCTCGATGGTCTCGACCTCGTTGTGCAGGAAGTACACCTGGCCGCCGCGCTTGAGCTCGCGCAGCACGGCCTCGCGCATGGTGCCGGTGGACTCGTTGCGCACGAAAGTCTTGATGGCCAGCCGGCGCTGCGGTGCCGTGGCGATCACGCTCAGGTCGCGCAGGCCCTCCAGTGCCATCCCGAGCGTGCGTGGAATCGGCGTGGCCGTGAGCGTCAGCACGTCTACCTCGGCGCGCATCGCCTTGATGGCCTCCTTGTGGCGCACGCCGAACCGGTGCTCCTCGTCGATGACGAGCAGGCCCAGGCGCTTGAACTTCACGTCGGCGCTCAACAGCTTGTGGGTGCCCACGACGATATCCACCGTGCCGTCGGCGAGTCCTTCGAGCGCGGCCTTCACTTCCTTGGGGGAGCGGAATCGCGACAGCTCCGCCACCTTCACAGGCCATTTGCCGAAACGGTCGGCGATGTTCTGGTAGTGCTGCTCGGCCAGGAGCGTGGTCGGGGCGAGGATGGCGACCTGCTTGCCGCCGGTCACCGCGACGAATGCCGCCCGCAGTGCGACCTCGGTCTTGCCGAAACCCACATCGCCACAGATGAGGCGGTCCATCGGCTGCGGCGACACCATGTCCTGGATGACGGCATGGATCGCCGCCTGCTGGTCGGGAGTTTCCTCGAACCCGAAGCTGGCTGCGAAAGCCTCGTAGTCGTGCGGCGAGAAGCGGAACGCGAAACCCTCGCGAGCCGCCCGGCGAGCGTACAGGTTGAGAAGCTCCGCGGCGGTGTCGCGCACCTGCTCGGCCGCCTTGCGCTTGGCCTTGTCCCATTGGCTGGAGCCGAGCCTGTGCAGCGGGGCTTCCTCGGGACTGACGCCCGTGTAGCGGCTGATCAGGTGCAACTGTGCCACCGGCACGTACAGCGTGGCCTTGTCCGCATACTCCAGGTGCAGGAACTCGCTCGGGCCGTCGCCGAGATCGATGTTCATCAGCCCGACATAGCGGCCGATCCCATGGTTCACGTGCACGACCGGGTCCCCGACCTTCAGTTCGGAGAGGTCCTTGATCAGCGCATTGACATCGCTGACCTGCTCCTGCTTGCGTCGGCGCCGCGCGGTCGGCGAACTGGCGAAGAGCTCCGTCTCGGTGACGAACTGGATCGCCTTGCCCGCGTCCGGCTCGTGCCAGAAGAACCCTTCAGCCAGGGGCGCCGCGATGATCGCGAACTGCTCTTCGCCGGCCTCGAATTCGGCCAGCGACGCGACGCTGGGCGGCTCGATGCGATGGTCGCGCAGCAGTTCGAGCAGGCTTTCACGACGGCCTTCGCTCTCCGCGACGATCAGCACGCGATGCGGCGTGGTGCCCACGTGCTGCTGAAGCTTGCGCAGCGGCTCGGGGGCGCCGCGATCGACGGAAAGATCGGGCAGCGGGCGCGCCCAGTCGAGCGCCTCATGGCCGCGCACGGCAAGCGTGGCGTGCGCCTGCGTCGATGCAAAGAACGCCTCCGGTTTCAGGAACAGCGCCTCGGGCGGCAGGATGGGCCGCTCCTTGTCGTGCTGCAGGAAACGGTGGCGCTCGCGCGTGTCGGTCCAGAAGCGCTGGAGCGCGTCGTCCACCTCGCCGTGCAGCGCGAGCGCCGCCGACGGCCCGAGGTAGTCGAAGATGGTGGCGGTGTCGTCGAAGAACAGCGGCAGGTAGTACTCGATGCCCGCCGTGGCGATGCCCGCGGCGATGTCCTTGTAAAGCCTCACCCTGGTCGGATCGCCTTCGACCTTTTCCCGCCAGCGGGCGCGAAAGGCGGTGCGCGCGTCCTCGTCCATCGGAAACTCGCGCCCCGGCAACAGCCGCACCTCGGGCACGGGATAGAGACTTCGCTGCGTGTCAGGGTCGAAGGTGCGAATCGAATCCACCTCGTCGCCGAACAGGTCCACGCGGTAGGGTACCGGCGAGCCCATCGGGAACAGGTCGATGAGTCCACCGCGAACGGCGTACTCGCCCGGCGAGACCACCTGGCTCACGTGCGTGTAGCCTGCCAGCGTCAGCTGGGCCTTGAGCGCTGCCTCGTTCAGCCTTTCCTTCTGCTTGAAGTGGAAGGTGTAGGCGGCCAGGAAGCTCGGCGGCGCGAGCCGCACGAGCGACGTGGAAGCCGGCATCAGCACGACATCGACCTCGCCCTGGCGTATGCGCCACAAGGTCGCAAGGCGCTCGGAGATCAGGTCCTGGTGCGGGGAGAAGGTGTCGTACGGCAGCGTTTCCCAGTCGGGAAAGACGGCCACGCGCAATGGGGGCGCGAAGAACGCGATCTCGCCTTCGAGTCGCTGGGTGTCCGCCGGGTCGGCGGTCACAATGGCTGTCAGGCGACCGTGGTGCGCCTGTGATTGCGCGAAACGCGCGAGCAGCAACGCATCGGCCGAGCCGGGCGGGCGCGGCAGGGTGAAGCGTTTGCCGGGGGCAATGGACGGGATCTGCATGCGTCTGTACGGACAAAGCAAATCGCCCCGGGAATGCTTCCCCCGGGGCGACACGCGACCTCAATTATAGAATTTGCAGCCGTTCACCACGTTCTCCTGCTCGCCCGTTCGGGCCTGTCCCATCCTGGATTTCACATGATGCCCCTTTCGCCGCGCCGCTTGCCGCGTGCCTGGCCGCGCCGCGCGGGCGGTGCCGCATGAGCCGCTGTTATGCGGTCGTGCCTTGCGCTGGCGTGGGAACGCGTGCCGGATCGGCAGGCCCAAAGCAATACGCGAGCCTGGCGGGTGCGACCGTCGTGGGCCACACGCTGGCCGCGCTGTCGCGCGTCTCGCGCATCGAGCGCGTGCTGGTCGTTCTCGCGCCGGGAGATGCCGCCTTCGATGCCCATGTTCCCGGATTCGCAGGCTGGACAGCGCAGTGCGGCGGCGCGAGCCGGGCCGAAAGCGTGTTGAATGGTCTTCGCGAACTCTCGCGGCGCGGCGTTCACGACGATGACTGGGTGCTGGTGCACGATGCCGCCCGCTGCCTGTTACGCAGCGAGTGGGTCGAGGCGTTGATCGACGCCTGCATCGACGATGCCGTGGGCGGGCTGCTCGCATTGCCCGTGGCAGATACGTTGAAAACCGAACGCGACGGCAGGATCGTGTCCACCGTGGACCGCGCGCACAAGTGGCAGGCACAGACGCCGCAGATGTTTCGTCTGGGCAAGCTGCGCGAAGCCCTGGCCGGCGCGGGGCCGCATTTCACCGACGAGGCCAGCGCGGTCGAGTCGCTCGGTCTGCATCCGCGGCTGGTGCGCGGTTCACTGGAGAATTTCAAGGTGACTTTCCCGCAAGACTTCGATCTCGCCGAACGCCTGCTGCGCAGCCGTGTCGATGCCACCGGGGGACAGCCATGATGCGCGCCCCGCCACCGCGCATTCGAATCGGCGAAGGCTGGGATTCGCACGCGCTCGTCGAGGGGCGGCCACTGATCCTGGGTGGCGTGGAGATTCCGCACACGCACGGACTGCTCGGCCATTCGGATGCCGATGCACTGTGCCATGCGATTACCGACGCACTGTTCGGCGCGGTGGCGCTCGGAGACATCGGCCACCATTTCCCCGATACCGACGAGCGATTCCGAGGAGCGGACTCGCTCGCGCTTCTGGCCGAAGCCGCCCGCCGCGTGCGGTCGCAAGGCTGGCACATCGCGAACGTGGATGCCACGATCACGGCGCAGGCGCCGAAGATGGCGCCGCACATCCTGGCCATGCGCCAGCGGATTTCGACGGCGCTCGCCGTGCCCATCGAGCAGGTCAGCGTCAAGGCGAAAACAGCCGAGAAGCTGGGGCCCGTGGGAGAGGGCCTGTCGATCGAGGCACGCGCCGTCTGCCTGCTGCACAAGCCCTGAAGGCCGACGGCGCTGCGCGCCTGCGCAGTGTCAGGACGGCCGTCGAAAGTGCCTGATCGTGCCCAGCAACCACGCGCCCAACGCCACGAGAAAACATGCCAGCCCGCCCAGCACGGCAGGCTCGGACAGTTCGGGCGGCTGCCGCGCGTTGGCCCGCACGACCTGCCAGTGCACGTACGCCATGAAGACGCTCAGCAAGGCGCCGAACCACATGCTGCGGGCGTGAAGATAGTCGGCCGTCTCCGCCCGACGTTCAGGCGCGAGCCAATGCTCGCGATTCGGCAGGTTGACGAACCGCGCCGGCAGGTAGCGCACGAGCGAATGCGCCAATACCAGCAGGATCGGCAGCCCGACGACGAGCGCCAGCACCCAGGTTTCGTAGGCGTCGCGGGGCATGAAGCTGTCGGGCCTGCCGCCCGGCCGGAAGTGCGACGCCACCCTCGACGGAAGCTCTTGAGCCGTGCGCGCCACGAAGGCGGCGGCGCAGGTGATCACGGCGACAAACACGACGGTCGACTTCTGCATGGGCGGAATCCGGCAGGCTGCACTCAGCCGGTGGGTGGGTGCAAGACCATGTAAGTGTGCTCCACGCATGGCACGCCGCGGAGCAGCGCCCCCGAGGGGGTTCGGCGCGCGAAGCCATCGTGGCGCGGGCGGATCGTCAGCAAAGGCATCGGACCGGCACGCCGGCGCGCACGGTGTTGTGGACTTCGGCTACCGTGTCCGTGTGCCGCAGCAGATCCGCGATCGCGGCGGAGGATGCGGCGGAGGTCACCTTCGCCGCATAGCGGATGTTCGTGGCCGCCAGCCCGATCCCGGGGAAATCCGCCGTGGCCTCGACTTCGACACTGTCCAGTTCGATGCCCATGCGCAGCGCTTCGCGGTAGAGGTCGTTGCAGTAGCAGGTGGCAATTGCCAGCAGCAGGAACTCTCCACCATTGACCGCGCTGCCTTTGCCGCCCGCTTTCGCCGCAATGGCCAGCGACTGTGTCGAATTGCCCGTGCGCACCTGGGCTTCGTGTCTGCCGGCGGCGTTGCTGACGATCGCGCAGATCTCCATCGTGCTGCCTCCCTTTCAGCGGCGCGGCGCCGTGTTGGGACCGCGCCGAAGCTATCGCCGCGGCGATGCAGTCAGGCCTTTGGCGCATTCCCGCTGCGCGGCAAAGGCTCCAGCATGCTCACCCGATTGCCTTCGGTGTCGAAGAACGATATGTACTTTCCGACGCCGGGTATGTCCATGGGGTCGCCGAGCACCTTGCCTCCGGCCGCCTGGACCCGCTGAATGGCTTCGCCGAGGTTCTTCACCGAGATCACCAGGGAAGGATGCTGCGCAGGCCAGTCCGGCTTGCGCGGGTAGAAGCCGCCGTTGATGGCTCCCGGATTCTTCGGGCCCGACTCACCCGTCTCGGTCGTGGTCGCCACGACATAGTGGCCCATGTCCTCTCCGAATGCCTGAGTCGCCCATCCGAAGGCGGACTCGTAGAAACGGGCCATTCGAGCGCGGTCGTCGAAAGGCATCTCGAAATGCACGACTGGATCCATGGCAAGCTCCTTGGCAAATGCCGCATCGAGGGCGCGCGGCCTGAGGGAATGTGGTGGCGGCAGCTTCCGCAGACGAGGGGAGATCGTAAGGCGTCGCTGCCGCGTGCGCGAGTCGCCTACGGAAGACCGCGATGCGCGAGCACGATCACCACCGGCAGGACCAGTTCCGGCACGAGATAGCCCAGCCACACGGCGGTGGGCTTTGGCAGGCCGACCTTGCTGATGGACACGAGGCGTCCGATCCCGGCCATCAGGACGCCCAGGGCCAGCAGGTCGATGAGGACGTCCTGATGCCGGATGGTCAGCCCGGCCCACAAGGCGATCAGACCGGTCGAGAAATACACGCCGGCCATGAAGCGGTGAACGTTGTCCAGGCGCGCGGAGGTGTCGGGCTGTCCGAGGACCATCTGCACGGAGCCCCCGAACATGGCGATGGCGGCCACCATGAACAAGCAGACCCGGACGACCATCTGGCTGGCCGTGAGCGCGGCTTCTGGCATGGCATCTCCTTGATCCGACGGGCGGCGGTTGGTCGCCGGTCGCATTGTGACGTCAGTCCCCGTGGCGCCTGGACGCGCTCGGGGTTGCGCCGCTGGTTGCGGGGTGCGCTTGCGGCAGCCACTCAGCCGGGTGCGCGCCTGGCGCGCCGGCGGTATGTCAGCTGCACGACACCGGATCCGAACGTGTGGCTGTGCACCAGTCGCAGGTCGATACGGTCGCGCAGTCGACCAAACATCGGCTTGCCGCTTCCGAGAATCACTGGATGGACATAGAGTTGATATTCGTCGATCAGGTCCAGCCGCATGAACTCCGCCGCGATGCTTGCGCCTGCAACGCTCAGGTCCAGGCCGGGTTGCGCCTTCAGCGCTTCGACCTCGCGGCGGATGTCGCCGCGGACCAGTCGGGAATTCCAGGCCACGTCCGTCAGCGTGCGCGAGAACACGACCTTGGGCTTGGTCTTCCAGATGCGCGCGTATTCGACCTCGTAAGGCGGAGCCGATGGATTTCCGTCGGCAGTCGGCCAGTAAGACGCCATGTTCTCGTACAGCCGCCGCCCGTACAAATACATGCCAATGGTCGATTCCCTGGCATTGAAATGCCGGTGCAGTTCCTCGTCCGGGTATGACCAGCCGAGGTCTGCGTCGTCGGTCTCGATGAAGCCGTCGAGCGACACCGACATGGCATAGACGACGCGCCGCATCGACAAGCTCACTGTTCTTCCGTGCACTGCTGCGCAACCCAGTCGGCATAGGGGGCGTAGGCGTGGGGCGCACCGACCGCGTGAATGGCGGGCAGTTCATAGCCATGCAGTTCACGGATCGCGGCCTCGAGCGCCGCGTAGCGCGACGCGATGGTCTTGAAGAGGATCCTGAACTCGGGCTCCTGTTGCATCGAACCCTTCCACCAGTAGACGCTTTCGATCTCCGAAATCTGCGCGCAGGCGGCAAGCCTTCGTTGCACGATGGCACGGGCAAGTTCGCGGGCGTCGTCGGCACTCGCGACGGTCGTGAAGACGGCGATCAGGTCTGCCATGGTGCACCGGGACGGGGTGGTTGGGCTTCAGAGCGATCCGACGCATCGACTGTACCGCCGGCCATGCGCTCATCCGGCACAACCCGCGCCGTGCGGATGGTCAGGGCCTCGGATCGAGCACCAACTGCGTTTGAGTGACGACCGCACACAGCTTGCCCGCCGCATTGGTGATGGACGTCTGCCACACCATGGTCGTGCGACCGCGGTGCAACGGCACGCTTTGCGCGTTGACCTTGGTCCCGACCTTCGCGCCGGCCATGAACTTGGTGCTCGAATCGGTCGTGGTCGTCCCTCGGCCAGGAGGCAGGTTGAGCAGGGTACCGACGGCGCCGAGCGTGTCCGCGAACGCCATGCAGGCGCCTCCGTGCAGGATGCCGCCGCCGGTGCACAGGTCGGGGCGCACCTCCATTTCGGCGACCACTCGCTCGGCCGAGAGTTCGATGAGCGTGATGCCCATGAGGCCCGGGAACAGCGGTTGCAGGAGTTCTTGCATGGCTTTCAGGTCGAGCATGATGTCCCCCGTGTCACTGCGCTCGGCTCGAGCGGCAGCCGCAAGATGCCCACACGGCGAAGGGCTGTCAACCCGGCCGGCGTTTGCTTCGCACCCTTGGGCTGTCGCGGCGTGCAGTGCGGTGTCGTCCAGTACAGTGCATCGTTCCTTGCGCTCACGTCGAGATCCGTGAACCGCCAGATCCTGCCGCCATGGTCCCGCCCTACGCCGAACTGCATTGCCGAAGCAACTTCAGCTTCCTCGACGGCGCGTCGCACCCCGAGGAACTCGTCGAGCGCGCCCATGCACTCGGCTACGGCGCTCTGGCGATCACCGACGAATGCTCTGTCGCCGGCGTCGTGCGCGCCCATGCCGAGGCCCAGCGCCTGGACATGCACCTGGTGATCGGCAGCGAGATGCGCCTGACCTTGCCCGGGGACGGCACGCCGCACGCGAGGCTGGTGTTGCTGGCGCAGACACGTCGCGGCTACGGCAATCTGTCGCACTGGATCACCGTGGCACGACGCCGGGCGGACAAGGGCCGCTACCTGGCGCATCCGGGCGACGTCGAAGGCAGGGTGCCCAACGCTCCCACGCTGGCTGGACTGCCCGAGTGCCTCGCCTTGCTCGTGCCCCACGCCGCGCAGTCGTTCGAGGAGGTATTTGCCCATGCAATGTGGCTCAAGACGTGGTTCCAGGACCGGGCGGCCATCGCGATCGAGCTCCTGCATCGCGCCGGCGACGACGAACTCCTCGAGGTCGTGCGCCGCGCCGCTGACTTCACCGGCCTGCCGATCGCGGCAGCGGGCGACGTGCTGATGCACGTGCGCTCGCGCAAGCCGCTGCAGGACGTGCTCACGGCCACCCGGATGAACATCCCGGTCGCTCAATGCGGCGACGTGCTCGCCGGCAACGCCGAACAGTACCTGCGCTCGCGCGGCCGTCTGGCCGCCTTGTACGAGCCGCAGTGGCTCGAGAACGCCCTGGCCATGGCCGGCCGCTGTACCTTCTCGTTGTCCGAGCTCAAGTACGAGTACCCCGAAGAGATCGTCCCCGCAGACCACACGCCCACGAGCTTCCTGCGCGAACTCACCTACGCGGGGGTTCCCAAACGCTTTCCAGGAGGCCTGCCCGAGGACATCGGCCGTCTGATTGAACACGAACTCGCGCTCATCAGGCAATTGAACTACGAGCCGTATTTCTTGACCGTGGCCGACATCGTGCGCTGGGCGCGTGCCCAGGGGATCCTGTGCCAGGGCCGAGGCAGCGCCGCGAATTCGGTGGTGTGCTACTGCCTCGAAGTGACTGAGGTCGATCCGCAGCGAGCGTCGGTGCTCTTCGAGCGCTTCATCAGCGCCGAGCGCAACGAGCCGCCGGACATCGACATCGACTTCGAGCATCAGCGTCGCGAGGAGGTCATCCAGTACATCTACGGCAAGTACGGCCGCCATCGCGCGGCGCTGACCGCGGTCGTCATCACCTACCGTCCACGCTCGGCCGTGCGCGACGTCGGCCGCGCCCTGGGCATCGACTTGCAGCGCATCGATGCGGTCGCCAAGGGACAGCACTGGTTCGACGGCCGCAGCATCAGCCCCGAGCGATTGCGCGAGAACGGATTCGATCCCGACGCGCCGGTGACGCGCTTGTGGGTCGAGCTCACGCACCAGCTCATTGGCTTTCCGCGCCACCTGTCGCAGCATCCGGGCGGCTTCGTCATCGCCCGCGAGCAGATCGAGCAGCTGGTGCCCGTCGAGAACGCCGCCATGCCCGAGCGCAGCGTCGTGCAGTGGGACAAGGACGATCTGGACACGCTCGGCCTGATCAAGGTCGACATCCTGGCGCTGGGCATGCTCAGTGCGTTGCGCCGATCACTGGCCTTCGTGAGCGAGAAGCTGGGCCGCTCCTTCTCGCTGCAGGACATTCCAGACGGCGACGAACCGACGTTCGACATGATCTGCCGCGCCGACACGGTGGGCGTCTTCCAGATCGAGAGCCGGGCGCAGATGAGCATGCTGCCGCGACTGAAGCCGCGCTGCTACTACGACCTGGTGGTGCAGGTGGCCATCGTGCGGCCCGGCCCGATCCAGGGCGGCATGGTGCATCCCTATCTGCGCAATCGGCAGCTCGACGACAGCGACATCGTCTACCCGGCCGAGCTCCAGCCCGCCCTCGCGCGCACCAAGGGCATCCCGATCTTCCAGGAGCAGGTGATGCAGATCGCCATGCTCGCCGCCGACTTCACCCCGGGCGAGGCCGATCGTCTTCGTCGCGCCATGGCGGCGTGGAAGCGCAAGGGCGGCCTCGGCCCGTTCCACGACCGGCTGGTCGGCCGCATGGTGGAGAAGGGCTACGAACCTGAGTACGCGGAGAGCATCTTCAGGCAGATCCAGGGGTTCGGGGAATACGGATTCCCGGAAAGCCACGCGGCCGGGTTCGCCCTGCTGGCCTACGACAGCAGCTGGATCAAGCGCCACCATCCCGATGCATTTCTCGCGGGCCTGCTCAACAGCCAGCCGATGGGGTTCTATGCGCCGGCACAACTGGTGCGCGACGCCCGACAGCACGGCGTGACGGTGCTGCCGGTCGACGTGTGCGTGAGCGGCTGGGAAAGCGTGCTCGAAGGCGACGCGCGCAGGCCCGACCGCGTGGGCAGCGGCCATTCCGACTTTCCCGAGGACGTCATGCTCGCCCCGGTGCGTCTCGGACTCGATCGCGTGGCGGGCCTGCCTGAAGACGCCGCCCGGCGCATCGTCGATGCGCGCGGCGACGGGCCATTCGCATCCATCGAGGACCTCGCGCGCAGGTGCAGGCTCCATGCTCGCGAACTGCGGGCACTGGCCGAGGCGGATGCGCTGCAGGCCCTGTCGGGCCACCGACACGCCGCTGCCTGGGCCGTTGCCGGCGTCGACACCCGACCCACAGAGTTGCTGCGTGTCACGCGCGTGGCTGAAGCGCCCGCGTCATTGCAGGCGCCCACCGAGGTGGAAGACATGCTGGCCGATTACCGTGCGCTGGGACTCACGCTCAAGACGCATCCGCTGGCCTTGCTGCGCGAGGAACTCTCGCGGTTCAAGGTGCAGCCTGCATCGGTGCTTCACACGTACCCGAACGGGCGTCTCGCGCGGGCGAGCGGATTGGTGACGCACCGCCAGCGCCCAGAGACCGCCAAAGGCACGGTGTTCGTGACCATCGAGGACGAGACGGGTGCGGTCAACATCATCGTCTGGCCGAGCGTCGTCGAAACGCAGCGGCGGGCTTTGCTCGGCGCGCGCCTGCTCACCGTGTACGGGCAGTGGCAGCGCGAAGGCGATGTGATGCATCTCGTGGCACGCAAGTTGATCGACCATTCGGCGCTGCTGCAGGGCCTGGCCACGAGCAGCCGGAACTTTCGCTGAGCGAGCGCGGCATGGCCAGCCAGGCGGCGCTGCCGACATTCAGTGGCGCGTCGTCATGAATCCATGCATTGCAGGCATTCCACCGACCATGTTGCGGTTTTTCACCAATGGAAACGACTTCCCCGCGCCCTGGCTCCGTCCTGGTCAGCGAGGTCGTCGAGTCGGGGGCCGCCGGACGTCTCGGGCTGGCCGTGAATCGAATAAGCGCACGCCGCCGCGCCCCAGCTTGCTGGATGGACTGCATGGGCAGGCCGTTGGAGACGTGCCGCGCATCCGGCAAAATCGGGGCATGAGCGCGCAGCAGCAAATCACACCCGAACTTCGCCAGTGGATCGTTTCGCAAGCCTCGGCGGGTCATCCGCCCGACACGGTCCTGAAGTCCATGATGGACAGTGGCTGGCAGGAAGACGTGGCAATGGCCGCGCTCGAGGACACGCTGCGCGGCTACCTCGTGGACCATGCGAAGGCGAACGGACTGCCCCTGCCCATAGTCGTGCCGGAGCCCTTGGTGAACGAGGGCGACGTGACCCTGCGCGCCGGAGACCATGAGGTGCAGGTGATCGCCACGATGCGCAGTCCGCGAGTCGTCGTCTTCGGCGGCCTCCTGACGCATGCCGAATGCGATGAGCTCGTCGATGCTGCCCGGCGGCGCCTGGCCCGTTCGGAGACGGTCAAGCTCGACACCGGCTCGAGCGAGGTGAACGAGGCGCGCACGAGCGACGGCATGTTCTTCACGCGCGGCGAGAACGACGTGTGCCAGCGCATCGAGGCGCGCATCGCCGACCTCCTGCAATGGCCGCTGGAAAACGGTGAGGGCCTGCAGGTGCTCCGTTATCGGCCCGGCGCGGAATACAAGCCACATTTCGATTACTTCGACCCCGCGCAACCAGGCACGCCGGCCATCCTGAAGCGGGGAGGGCAGCGCGTGGCGTCGCTTGTGATGTACCTGAACACGCCGGGGCGCGGGGGTGGCACCACGTTTCCCGACGTTCACCTGACCGTGGGGCCTGTCAAGGGCAATGCCGTCTTCTTCAGCTACGACCGTCCCCATCCGATGACGCGGTCGCTTCATGGCGGAGCGCCGGTGCTCGAAGGCGAGAAGTGGGTTGCGACCAAGTGGCTGCGCGAAGGGCGTTTCGACTGATCGTCCCGGGCGCCGGCTTCGTCTGTCAACCGCGTGCGAGCCGGGTTCGTTGTGACGGGCGAGCCTTCGCTCTTCCCGTCGACTTCCAAGGAGCTTTTCCGTGAGCAAACTCATCGCCGCCCTGATCGCCGCCGCTTTCTCGCTGGGCGCGTTCGCCCAGACCGCCACGGCGCCGGCCGCAGACATGGCCAAGCCCGCAGCGTCGGCACCCGCGGCCAAGAAGGTTCAGCACAAGAAGGTGGCCAAGGCCAAGCACAAGAAGGCCAAGAAGGCCGCCGAGCCGAAGTCCGCCGGCTGAGCCTGCCCTCTTCGACCCCTCTCGACCCGGCCCCGGCCGGGTTGTTCGTTTTCAGGCCGCGAATGACCCAATGGGCACCTTCGGGTTCTCCTGCAGATCTCTGATGACCTGAGTCATCTGGTGCCGCCGCCGAGTCAGCCGATGATGGGCGTCAATGCCCATGCATACCGAAGGATCGCCAATGGTTCGAACCCTCATGGCAGCACTGCTCGCCGCTGTAGTGTCCCTTCCGCTTGCCGCCGGCAACGCCTTGGCCGCCGATGCGAAGCGCCAGGCGGAGGTCGCGCAGCGCGGGGCGGACGTCATGCCGTTCAGCCTGGCCGCCACGACGCATGTCTTCAGGGGTGAACGTACTTTTCGTGCAGATTGGTGCGCTTTCGGCTGAAGCCCACATGGATGCTGGGTTTCCGGCCGACGCATCCCCCTCTGGAGTCTCGGCGCTATGAGTCAACGGCCGCCGTGGCGGTACATTGGTCGCCCACCTGTTGCGGCCCAATGCCATGCCCGCCTTCGCCCTCCGTTTCGTCGGCCAGGAGGCCTTGCCACATCGCTTGAGCGACGTCGACCTGGACCAGTTCTTCTGGCTGACGACGGAGGACGTAGCGGCCATCCGGGCGCAGTTTCGCGGCGACCACCGCTTGCCTGCTGCGCTGATGCTCTTGTTCATGCGCGTGGCCGGCCGACCACTGGATGGCTTCAATGTTTTGCCAAGAAACCTCCTGCGCCACACCGCCGAGGTACTGGCGGTCTTGCCACCGTCCATCGCCAGCCTGCGCTCGATCTACAAGCGCCGCCAGACACTGTTCCAAACACCAGCTCTGGGCCAAGACCTACCTGGGCCTGCGCGAACTCGAACAAGACGACGTGGCTGCGCTGACGGCTACGCTGGTGGCCCAGGCCGCGGATGCGTCCCACTCCGACGATCTGGTTCACTCGGCCAGCCAATGGTTGTTCACGCGTCGCATCCTGATTCCCGGCGCACGCCGCCTGCAGGACTGGGCCAGAGGTGCCTTCGCAGCGGTGGAGGCGCAGATCCTCGGCGAAGTGAACGCCGCCGTGCGCCTCCAGCAGCCCAGAGGGTGATCGACTCTGCCTACAGCGCCCGCCCAGGCAGTGATAGCACGCACCTGGAGTGGCTGAGGACCCCGTCGAAGAGTCACGGCCCCAGCACGCTGGCCGAGACCATCGACAAGGTCCGCTATCTGAAGGATCTCGGTGCTCACGACTGGACGCTGAGCGCCGTGTCGCTGGCCAAGCAGCAGGCCTATGCCCGCCAGGTCCAGGCTCGGCACCCCGTAAATACTCGGGCCATCAAGCCATCTCGTCAGCTGATCGAGTTAGTGCGCTGCCTGCAGGTGAACCTGCTCGAACTCACCGACGTGGCGCTGCTGCAGTCCAGCCGACGCAGCCAGCAACTGTTCCGCGAGGCCGCGGACAAGGCCCAGTCAAACCTGTGCGGGGCGCGACCGGCCTTGTCCAGCAGGCAGCCACGGCGCGATCCGTCCTTCACGACGAGTCCAAGACCTGGCAAGCCCGCGTCATCGAGGCCAGGGAGCTCCTCGCTGAACTTGCCGAGACCGCAGGCGGCAGCTTCGTTTCTCGGGTTCGCAAGGCCTTGGCCAACCTCGTGGCAGGCATGTCCGCAGTGGCTGAGGCCCAGCGACGCGGCAAGGGCGAGATCGGCGCCGACGGCATGCTTCACCTTCCGGCGATCACCGCGCTTGCGAATCAATCCGAGCCGGTTCGCACCCGCGAAACCATGTACAAGCTCATCGGCAACGTGCAGTTCCCGGACCTGCTGCTGCAAGTGGAGTCCACGGATGGGGGGGACGGCGAAGGCGTTGGCCGACATGATGTCGCTGGACGTGTGCCGCCACCTGTGGAACTGACCGGCATGTCTGTTCCGAAGCCACCCGAGTTGCCTGGCCCGGCGCCTGCTGGACAGTGGAGAGAGTTGACAACCGTTGTCAAACTGCCCAAGATCTCTGCATGAGCCGCCAAACCATGAGTTTCGCCTTGCCAGAGTCGATGCGCGAGTACATCGACAACCGGGTCGCAGCAGGCAATTACGGCAACACCAGCGAGTACATCCGCGACCTGGTCCGGCGTGACCAGGAAGAGCAGGCCAAGAAGCGGCTTCGCGATCTCATCGAAGAAGGGCTGGCATCCGGGCCCGGCCGGCGTCGCACCAAGGCCGACGAGAAGGAACTGCTGGCGATCGCTCGCGGCGACATCGATTGAAGCCGGCGGTTCTGCGCCCGCAGGCGCTGCGCGATCAGCAAGGCGAGGCCCGGCACTACCGCAAGGAGGGTGGCACCCGCGTGGCGGTGAGGGTGGCCAAGGCCACCAACGACGCGCTTGACCAGATCGAACTCGAACCCGCCATGGGCTCGCCGACGCTCGGGAAGGTACTTGGCATACCAGGGCTCCGGACCTGGCGGGTGGCGAAGTTTCCGCTGCTGTGGTGCTACTTCGAGCGTGCAGACCACCTGGATGTGGTCCGGCTGCTGGGCGAGCGGCAGGACATTGCGGCGATCTTGAGCGACGAGTTTGCCTAACTGACGGCACTTGAGTCGCGGCGGGCGCAGGGCCGGCGGTCAATGACCGGTCTACGGCAGCCTGTTCGCCGAGTCGGCGCGCTCCACCCGACCCGTTGCTGACAGTCGACCCGCTTGGCTGGTCAGCCGGGAAGCGGACGAGTGTGTGTCCTCTACCTCACCATAGCGCAAGCCGCCGGGTCGCTCCTCCGCGGGTTCCAACCCCAGCTTTTCGGCATACCACCGGCGGGTGTGCGTCAGGTCTTGCGTAGGGATGCGGGCTTCGATGCGGGCATGCCTGAGCATGGCAGTCACCTCAGAAAGGCAAGGATGCGCTGCCACGTCAGCTCAGTCGCGTAGGCGTCCTGCTCGGGCAGCGAGGCATCGGTGTAGAAGTGGCCCACGCCGGGGTAGGTGAACAGCTGGCCGGCGACGCCTGCCTCGGTGGCCGATGACAGCAGCGCCGCCGCCTCGGATGGTGGCGCGAAGTCGTCGGACTCGCCTGCATGATCGACATGGCCTGCCCAGCAGGAGGACATGCGCCGCGGCGGTGCTGGGGCAGCCTCTGCAGTATGCCTGCCCGGTCATCGGCCGCGGCTTCCCAACGCACGACCTACGCCTAGCCTAGTTGAGATCTATCCATAGTGGCCGCGACCGTGCGTTCCGGGCTGAGCCGGACAGCAGTCCCTTGGCTGGCTCTCAAGCATCCGCGTCCCCTCTTCCACGCGGCGCGCCATCAGCAAGTTGTCACTCGATGTCGTGCGCCGCGTAGTCTCGCATCACTACGTAGAAGTTGTAGGCAGCATCGGCGCGCGTGATGCGTTCGAGTCGCTCTCGCGCGAACTGCTTCAGTCGCACTTCAGCGTCGAAGGGCTGTCCTGGAGCGCGCGAGCGAACGCCCGAACGCGGCTCACCGAAGAGGGGCGGCTCGATGCGCCCCTGACAGGCGCAACGCAGCGTCCGCTGCTGGCTCGGTGGCTGCGCAGCCGTGTGCGCAGGCGCGCAGCCAGGTCTGCAGGCAGGTGCACAGGCGCACCGGTGGCGGCGCATCGGGGCGCGCGCGTGGACGGGAGTCAGGTGCTTATGCGCGTACCCGGTGCGTCGTCGAGTCGGCACGTCCGCTGAACGGCCGGCTGCGCTCGATGCGCCGCCATTTGCGCTGCTCCCACGTCTGCGGTCCTTCGACCGGCCACTGCTCGATACTGGTCGCCACTTCCGACCACGGCAGCCGCCGATATGCCGGCTGCGATGACAGCCGCAGCCACCACCGCGCGCGCCGCAGCGCCGGGGGCAGCGGAGCCTGGGCCTGATGCACCCAGTAGACGCAGCCGCGAGCGGCCCAGTAGTCCACTCGTTCGAAGTTCACCCGACCGGCGAAGCCGGTGTCGGCACGGAACAGCACGGCATCGTGTCCGGTCTGGACGATGGCGTGCAGCAGGTCGCCGGGCGATTCGCCACTGCCGACGTACACGAACACGATGCGTTGGATTTCACCCGCGGGTACGCGGTCGACCTCGACGTCGTCTCGGAAGACGACGATGTCCTGGCCTTGCCAGGCCGTGCGCCATGAGGGATTCATGTGGAAATGGCCTCCAAATGCGCGGCATGCGGTACGGGCCGGCCACGTAGCTCACCGCAAGAGAGCACGCCGCAACCCGGTAGGCTAACTCGGTGACGCCGGCGTTTGTGACGAGTCGCATCTGAATGCAAGCGATCGTCGCTGGGTCGTCGGCCTCATATGCGAATGATTCCGCCGCGGTTGTGGGGAAACCGCGGCGGTAAGCGGCTCACCGGACGTTCAGCGCTTGGGTTGAATCAACCTGGGTTGGCGCTTCGTGTCGGACCGGACCTCCGGGCGGCGATGTTCCTGGCGTCGTGGCGCGGGCGAGTCCGCGGGGACGGCGCGCGGCGCAGGCTTTGCAGGGGCGGGTGCGCGCTCTTCATGATGGACATCGCGGCGGGAATGGTGCGCGCCACGCTCGACGTGGCCGCCGCGACCGCCACGGCCGCCTTGCGGCGCAGGCGCCGGCCGACGGCCGCCGCGGCCCGCGCCCGCGCCCGCGCCGATCACCATTCTTCCGAGGACGATCGGCTCGGGCTTCTCGCTCGGGTGCGGCTCGAATCCGGGCATGGTTTCCCGCGGAATGCTGCGCTTGATGAGTTTCTCGATGTCGCGCAGGAATTCTTCCTCGTCGACGCACACGAGCGACACCGCCTCGCCTTGTGCGCCGGCGCGGCCCGTGCGTCCAATGCGGTGGACGTAGTCTTCGGGGACGTTGGGCAACTCGAAATTCACGACGTGCGGAAGCTGGTCGATGTCGATGCCGCGCGCGGCGATGTCGGTGGCCACGAGCACTCGCAGATCGCCGCTCTTGAACTCACCGAGCGCCTTTGTGCGGGCGCCCTGGCTCTTGTTGCCGTGAATCGCCATCGCGGTGACGTCATGCTTGAGCAGGTGCTCCACGAGGCGGTTCGCGCCGTGCTTCATGCGCGTGAATACCAGCACCTGATGCCAGTCGTTCGACTTGATCAGGTGCGTGAGGAGGTCCTTCTTCTTGTCGCGGCCGACCGGGTGGGCCTTTTGTGCAATGTTGTCTGCCGTCTGGTTGCGGCGCGCGACCTCGATCAGCGCGGGCTTGTTGAGCAGGCGGTCTGCGAGTGCCTTGATGTCGTCGCTGAAGGTGGCCGAGAAGAGCAGGCTCTGCTTTTGCGCGGGCACGATGGCCAGCACCTTCTTGATGTCGTGGATGAAGCCCATGTCGAGCATGCGGTCGGCTTCGTCGAGCACGAAGATCTCGACCCGGCTGAGGTCGAGCGTGCGTTGCTGGTGGTGGTCGAGCAGCCGGCCCGGCGTTGCCACGAGAATGTCGACCCCCTGCCGCAGGCGGTCGATCTGGGGCTGCATGCCGACGCCGCCGAACATCACCATCGAGCTCAGCTTGAGGTACTTGCCGTAGGTGCGCACGCTTTCCTCGACCTGCGCGGCGAGTTCTCGCGTGGGCGTGAGGATCAACGCCCGTATGGCGATGCGCCCACGCGCGTCGCGCGGCGCCGGCGCGGCGGCCAGCCGATGCAGCATCGGCAAGGTGAATCCGGCGGTCTTGCCGGTGCCGGTTTGTGCGCCGGCGAGAAGGTCGCCGCCATTGAGGACAGCAGGAATGGCCTGGGCCTGAATCGGCGTGGGGACGGTGTAGCCCTGTTCGCGCACGGCGCGCAGGAGCGGCTCGGCGAGGCCGAGAGAATCAAAGGACATGGAAATCCAGCGGGAATCGGCCTGTCGCCCCTGAAAAGGGAGCGCCAGTCGCAGGCAGAAGGTGGGTGAGCGCGAGGCTCTTGGCGTCGGAAGCGACTGCAGCGCTGCTGACTGGGGTCTGCGCTGCTGGGGCGGATTGTACTGGTGCGCCGGCTCATCGGCCGCGGGAAAAGACCTTGAATGGCGGTGCGGTTCCCCGACATGCGCCTGATCGGTTCGCAAAACTGGTCGACAGGTCGCCCGGGTCGAGGCGATGCGCCACGATGCGGCGACAATAGCCAGGTCGGCGCCCGCGTTCTGCGGAGTCGCCTCATCGCCTTCCCCCGAATCAAGACCGCCACAGGACCAAGCATGGCTCAGTACGTATTCACGATGAACCGCGTGGGCAAGATCGTCCCGCCCAAGCGCCAGATTCTCAAGGACGTCTCGCTCAGCTTCTTCCCGGGCGCGAAGATCGGCGTGCTCGGCGTGAACGGTTCGGGCAAGAGCACGCTGCTGAAGATCATGGCCGGCCTCGATCACGAAATCGAGGGCGAGGCCGTGCCAATGCCCGGGCTGAAGATCGGTTACCTGCCGCAGGAGCCGCAACTCGACCCCGACCAGACCGTGCGCCATGCGGTGGAGCAGGGCATCGGAGGGGTGCTCGCGGCCAAGGCACGGCTCGAGGAGGTGTACGCCGAGTACGCCGAGCCCGATGCCGACTTCGACAAGCTTGCCTCAGAGCAGCACGAACTGGAGGCGATCATCACAGCCGCGGGTTCGGAGAACACCGACGTCCAGCTGGAGCTGGCCGCCGACGCGCTGCGCCTGCCGCCGTGGGACGCCACGATCGGCCTGCTCTCGGGGGGCGAGAAGCGCCGTGTAGCGCTGTGTCGCCTCTTGCTGTCCAAGCCCGACATGCTGCTGCTCGACGAGCCCACGAACCACCTCGACGCGGAATCCGTCGACTGGCTCGAGCAGTTCCTGCAGCGCTTCCCCGGCACGGTGGTGGCGATCACCCACGACCGCTACTTCCTCGACAACGCGGCCGAGTGGATCCTCGAACTCGACCGGGGCCAGGGGATTCCCTGGAAGGGCAACTACTCGTCCTGGCTGGACCAGAAGGAAAAGCGCCTCGAACAGGAGCAGCGCACCGAAGACGCCCGCATGAAGGCGATGAAGAAGGAGCTCGAGTGGGTGCGCCAGAACCCGAAGGGTCGCCAGGCCAAGAGCAAGGCCCGCATCGCGCGCTTCGAGGAACTCTCCGACTACGAATACCAGAAGCGCAACGAGACGCAGGAGATCTTCATTCCCGTGGCCGATCGCCTGGGCCACGAGGTGATCGAATTCGTGAACGTCACCAAGGGTTTCGGCGACCGCGTGCTCATCGACGACCTCAGCTTCAAGGTGCCTGCCGGCGCCATCGTCGGCGTCATCGGTCCGAACGGCGCCGGCAAGTCCACGCTGTTTCGCATGTTCTCCGGTCGGGAGCAGCCCGACAGCGGTACCGTGAAGGTCGGCCCGACCGTGAAGATGGCTTTCGTCGACCAGAGCCGCGACGACCTGCAAGCGAGCAAGACCGTGTGGGAAGACGTCTCAGGCGGGCTGGACAATCTCACGGTGGGCAAGTTCGTGATGCCTTCCCGGGCCTATCTCGGGCGCTTCAATTTCAAGGGCAATGACCAGCAGAAGCTGGTGGGCAACCTGTCCGGCGGGGAGCGCGGACGCCTGCACCTGGCCAAGACGCTGATCGCGGGCGGCAACGTGCTGATGCTCGACGAGCCGTCGAACGACCTCGACGTCGAGACGCTGCGCGCGCTCGAGGACGCGCTGCTCGAATTCGCCGGCACGGTGATGGTCATCAGCCACGACCGCTGGTTTCTTGACCGCATCGCCACGCACATCCTGGCTTGCGAAGGCGACTCGAAGTGGACGTTCTTCGACGGCAACTATCAGGAATACGAGGCCGACAAGAAGAAGCGCCTCGGCGAAGAAGGCGCCAGACCGAAGCGCGTGCGATTCAAGGCCTTGAAATAAGTTCAAAGGCGACGCGACGGGGCAATCCCCGATGACCGATGGTGTCACGGACTGCAAAATCTTGTCACCGATTCGCGCTTGAAACCGGGCCTGAGAGGGCGGCACGAACGATGCTTGCTTCCGCCCGTTCTCCCCCACCGGTTGACCATGAAGTACCCGTCACCCTCCTGTCGCGGGCGAGCCCCGCTTTTGTTGCCTGTCCTGATCCTGCTGGCCGCTTCGCTCGGAGGTTGCGCGAGCGTGACATCGGTCACGCACATGCTCCAACCCGCCGTCGGCACGACCCAGGCATCGGCCAAACCGGCGGCCGCCTCGGCGAGCAATGCCGCAACTGCGCCTGCGCTGCCCCAGGCCGTCGCCCTGGACGGTGCCAAGTCCGCCCAGGCGGCACCAATCCCGGGCACCGGCGCTCCGTCGCCGGGTCCCGCAGACAAGCAGGCCTCTGCATCTCCCACGACACCGGGCCACGACGCCTCGCACGGGAAGGCGCCGAACCATGGCTTGCGGCCTTTCGACGAAGTGGTCAAGGACGCCACGCGTATCGACGGCCTGTTCACCCTGTGGCAGAAGGACGACAAGGTCTATCTCGAGCTCACGCCCGAGGACTTCGGCCAGCCGTTCTTCCTGTCGCCCAAGATCAAGACAGGGATCGGCGAGGCACGCTTGTACGGCGGCCTCATGGGCAATGAGGTGGTGATCGAATTCAGGAGGGTCTACAACCAGGTCCAGATGCTCGCGCGCAATACCGAATTCGTCGCGCAGGAAGGCACGCCCACCGGTCATGCGGTGGATGTCGCGTTTTCGCCCAGCCTGCTGGCAAGCACCAACGTGCTCAGCGAGCCGCAGCCCGAGCGGCATTCGGTGCTCGTCGAGGCCAATCCGCTGTTTCTCAACGACATGCTGGGCATCGGCATGCAGTTGCAGCGCAGCTATCGCCAGGGCTACTCGCTGGATTCGCGCAACTCGGCGATCACCGCGGTGCGCGCGACACCCGACCTGGTCGTGCTCGAGACGATGGACCATTTCGCGACCGGTTCCATCCAGACTTCCAACGGCGGCGGGTCGAGCGTGCCGCAGTCGCTGCCCGACCCGCGCAGCATGTTCCTCACGCTGCACTATTCCATCGCCAGGCTTCCCGCGAGCTCCCATGCACCCGCGCCGGGCGGATTCGCGCGTGGGCTACTTCACCAGTGCGGTGATGGATTTCACCGACGACCTCGACCGCACGCCGCGCCACCGCTTCATCAACCGCTGGCGATTGGAGAAGAAGGACCCTTCCGCGGCCATGTCCGAGCCGGTCAAGCCGATCGTGTTCTGGCTGGACAAGACCATTCCGAAAAAGTACCGGGCGGCGATCACGGCGGGCGTGCTGGAATGGAACAAGGCGTTCGAGCGCATCGGCTACAAGAACGCAATCCGCGTCGAGACGCAGCCTGACGATGCCACCTGGGACACGCTGGATTTCGGTCGTGCCTCGATCCGATGGATGACCAACGCGAGCCCGACCTTCGGCGCCATCGGGCCGAGCCAGGTGGATCCGCGCAGCGGCGAGATTCTCGATGCCGACATCGGCATCGAGAGCCTGTCGTCGCGCAACGAGCGCGCCCTGCGCGCACAAGTGCTCACGGCCCATGCCCGCGCCGAGCGCAGCCGCGCGCAGCGTGCGTCGCTCGCGTTGAATGGCCGCAGCATGGCCGCGTGCGACTACGCCGACGAGGCCGCAGAGCAGCTCGACTACGCCATGGACGTGCTGGAAGCACGCGGTGACATCGACCCCGACAGCCCCGAGGCACAGGAGTACGTCGATGCGTACCTGAAGGACGTGACCATGCACGAGGTGGGGCATGCCCTGGGCCTGCGCCACAACTTTCGTGCGTCTCGGGTGTATGACGAGCAGCAGCTGTCCGACCCGCAGTTCAGCCGCACCCACGGCATCACGGGTTCGGTGATGGAATACGCGGCCATCAACCTGGCCGCGCCCGGCACGCCCAAGGACCGGCAGCCCGCGCCGTTCAACACGACACTGGGCCCCTATGACTACTGGGCCATCGAGTACGGGTACAAGCCCATCCCGAATGCCCTCGAGAAGGCCCAGCTCGCGAAGATCGCCGCCCGCAGCAGCGAACCCCAACTCGCTTATGGCACGGACGAGGACAACTTCCTCGGCGTCGATCCTGAGTCCCTGCAGTTCGACCTGGGCGACGACGTCGTGGCCTTTGCCAAGAAGCGCGTGGACATTGCGCGCGACCTGCTCTCGCGCCAGGAGCACCGGCAGCTCGACAGCGGCGAGGACTACTCCATCCTGCGCCGGTCCGTGTCGTTCGCGCTGCGTGACATGGGCCGTGCCGCCAATGCGCTGACGCGTCAGATCGGCGGCGTGCGCACGCTGCGTGACCATGCCGGCACCGGACGCGATCCGCTGTCGCCCGTGCCCGCCGAGAAGCAGCGCGAAGCGCTCGACGTGCTGGCCGACCGGTTCCTCGCCGCCGACAGCTTCAAGATCTCGCCGTCGTTGCAGCGCAAGCTGTCCATCGACTACCAGGAGCGCACCGATGCGGTCTTCCGTGGCGAAGCCTTGCCCGCCACCGACTTCTCGCTGGAGGCCCAGGTCATCGAGCTGCAGCGCAATGTCATCGGCCAGCTGCTCAGCGACAGTGTCGCCACGCGCTTGCTCGACAGCGAATCGAAGTCGCCCAAGGACGCATTGCGCCTGTCCGAGTTGTACGAGCGCATCGACAGCTCGGTCTGGAGCGAACTGGCCGCGCCGCGCGGCGACATCGCTTCGGCGCGGCGCGAGTTGCAGCGCGAGTACGTGAGCCGCCTGAGCAACATGCTGCTGAATGGCTCTTCGCTCAGCCGCCAGGACGAGCGCAGTCTCGTGCGCCGCGACGCCCAGGCATTGCTCAAGCGAATCCGCGCGGCCCAGAAGCATCGCGGCCTGAGCCCCGAGGCGCTCGCTCATCTCCAAGACAGCGCCGACACCTTGTCGCAGGCGCTGCAAGCCGGGCTTCAAAGGTCGGGGGCCTGAAGTCGTCGTCGGCGACGTACGCCGATACAGAAGAACAGAGAAGGCCGCTGCCGGGTGCAGCGGCCTTTCTCCATGGGCGGCCGCCATCGCGTCGCTCACCCCCCGGATTCCGTCGTTCGTCGCGCCGACGTGCTTTCCCGCTGGCCGCCGCGGCTGCGCGGCGCTATCGTGCGCCCCGATGGACGAAGCTTCACCGGTCTCCCGTTCCGGCGGCACCACCGGCACGCTCCTGGCGGCGCTGACGCTGCGGCGCGTCGTCGTGGCCATCGTCCTGGCCGTGAGCGTGGCGGTGGCGCTGAATCCGCTGTTCGTCACGCCATTCATCGTGCTGCTGGGCCGCACGCTGGTCATTGCGGTGGTCCTCCTGATGGTTTTCGTCGCCGCGGGCCTGTGGCGGCAATCGTGGCTGCCCGGATGGACGGTGCGCGTGCTGTCGGTGGCCGTGGCCGCGCCGATCGCCACTTTCGTCGTCTACCTTCCGGCCGTCGGCGGGGATGTCTCGGCCGTGCTCGCGCACGAAGGACGTCTGATGGGTTTCCTGCTCATCGCCGGCTGCAGCCTGGTGATAGGCCCGCTGCTGGCGCTGGGTGCGCTCTACCGGGAGCGGGATGCGCAGGCGCGCAGCCAGGGCCTGCAGTTCGCGCTCGAGAAGAGCACGCTGGAGCGTCAGGCGCTGGATGCGCGGCTGCAGTTGCTGCACGCGCAGATCGAGCCGCATTTCCTGTTCAACACGCTCGCCAATGTGCAGGCATTGGTCGAATCGGGTTCGCCGCGCGCGCCTGCGGTGCTGGCCAGCCTCATCGCCTACCTTCGTGCAGCGATGCCGCGTCTGGGCGCCTCGTCGGGCACCTTGGCCGGCGAACTGGATCTCGTGCGCGCCTACCTCGAACTGATGCACATGCGAATGCCCGACCGACTGCAATTCGAGATCGAGGTCCCCGAGGCGCTGCTTGCGCTGCCGATGCCACCGATGCTGCTGCTGACCCTGGTCGAGAACGCGATCCGCCATGGCGTGGACCCGACCGAGGAGGGCGGCCGCATCGCGGTCGGTGGCGAGCACGATGCCGTTCGCGGCGGCGCGACGCTGTGGGTCAGCGACAGTGGTCCGGGCATGAGCGACACGGCGGCCCCGGGCACCGGGCTGACCAACCTGCGCTCGCGCATCAAGGCGTTCTACGGTGACGCGGCGCGGCTGGAGCTGCTCGAGCAGATGCCTCGCGGGCTGCGCGCCGAATTGCACCTGCCGTGGCAAGGGGCCGCCGGATGACCGCCCAGCCGACCGAGCCGACCGAGCCTACAGTGGCGCTGCGTGCGCTCATCGCCGACGACGAGCCCCTGCTGCGCGAACGATTGCGCCTCCATCTCGCACGCCTGTGGCCGGAGCTCGAAGTGGCCGCCGAGGCCCGCAACGGGCGCGAGGCGGTCGAGCTGTTCGACCAGCATTCTCCGCAGATCGTGTTCCTGGACGTGCACATGCCGGGCATGAACGGCATCGAGGCGGCTCGGGCCATCGCGCGGCGTGCGGCCATCGTGTTCGTGACCGCATTCGAGCACTACGCGGTCCAGGCGTTCGAGCAAGGCGCGGTCGACTACCTGGTCAAGCCGTTCGACGAGCAGCGGCTGGCCGATACCGTGTCCCGCCTGCGCGAGCGGCTGTCCCGCCCCTCGGCGACGCCCGGGACCGGACTCGAGGCGGTGATCGAGCAGTTGTCGGCAGCGCTTCGTGCGCGCAGCGAGCCTCGCGGCTGGCTGCAGTGGATCAAGGCATCGGTGGGCACCAGCGTGCGCTTGATTCCGGTGGAGCAGGTGGTCTACCTGCGTGCTGACGAGAAATACACGCTCGTCGTCTGGGAGGGCGGCGAAGCGCTCATTCGCAAGACCATCCGTGAACTCGCCGATGAGCTCGATCCCGACGTCTTCGCGCAGGTTCACCGCTCGGTGATCGTCAACCTGCGCCAGGTCGCTCAGGTGCTGCGCGGACCGAACGAGACGGCGGAGATCCAGCTCAAGGGCCGGCACGAGATGCTGCCGGTCAGCCGAAGCTACGTGCACGTGTTTCGGCAGATGTGAGCGACGATGGTTCGCACGGCGACGGCTGCACGCGCGGCGCTTCGCCCGCGCGTTCATCGAACTGGCGGCAGCCAGGGCTATCCGAAGTGGCAGATGTAGTGAAGCGCCTTGCCGACCTCGATATCGAACGACGAATCGCCCGGCACCTCGAACGACTGGCCGCCCGAGTAGGCCGTCCATGCCTGGCTGGAGGCCATGCGCACGCGGCATTCGCCCTCGACCAATTCCATGCGCTCGGGCGCGCCCGTCTTGAACGTGAGTGTGGACGGCAGGATCACGCCCACGCTCTTGGTCGAACCGTCGGGCAAGGTCACGCGGTGCGACACGCACTTGCCGTCGAAGTAGACATTCGCGCGCGGCTCCACGCGCACATTGCCCAGATCGGTCATTGCTCGTCTCCTTCGTGCTTCAGGCGCGGAAGCTCGGTGCCGGTGCCCGGAAGCAGCAGACCCGCGTCGGCGTAGACGCCCAGCTTGTGGCGTGTGTCCTCGATGTCGAGGTTGCGCATGGTCAGCTGACCGATGCGATCGGCCGGCGTGAAGCTCGATTCGCCTTTCTCCATGGTCAGCCGTTCGGGCTTGTAGCTCAGGTTGGGGGATTCGGTGTTCAGCAGCGAATAGTCGTTGCCGCGGCGCAGTTCGATCGTCACTTCGCCGGTGATGGCGCGCGCCACCCACCGCTGGGCCGTCTCGCGCAGCATGATGGCCTGCGGGTCGAACCAGCGGCCCTGATAGAGCAGGCGCCCGAGGCGGCGGCCGTTGTCGCGGTACTGCTCGATGGTGTCTTCGTTGTGGATGCCCGTGATCAGCCGCTCGTAGGCGATGAACAGCAGCGCAAGCCCCGGGGCCTCGTAGATTCCGCGGCTCTTGGCCTCGATGATGCGGTTCTCGATCTGGTCGCTCATGCCCAGGCCGTGGCGACCGCCGATCCGATTGGCCTCCATCAAGAGTGCGACGGGGTCGGAAAATTCCTGGCCGTTCAGCGCCACCGGCTGGCCTTCGTGGAAGCGGACCGTCACCTGTTCGCGCTTGACGGCCACATCGTCGCGCCAGAAGGCCACGCCCATGATCGGCTGCACGATGGTGACGCCGCTGTCCAGACGCTCGAGGTCCTTGGCCTCGTGCGTGGCGCCGAGCATGTTGGAGTCGGTGGAATAGGCCTTCTCGGCCGACATCTTGTAGGCGAAGCCGGAGCGCTGCATGAACGCCGACATCTCGGCGCGGCCGCCCAGCTCGTCGATGAAGGCCTGGTCGAGCCAGGGCTTGTAGATGCGCAGCGCCGGGTTGGCCAGCAGGCCGTAGCGGTAGAAGCGCTCGATGTCGTTGCCCTTGAAGGTGCTGCCGTCGCCCCAGATGTCGACGGCGTCTTCCTTCATCGCGGAGACGAGCATGGTGCCGGTGACCGCGCGCCCGATGGGCGTGGTGTTGAAATAGGTGACGCCGGCCGTGGAGATGTGGAAGGCGCCGCATTGCAGGGCCGCGATGCCCTCGGCGACGAGTTGTGCGCGGCAGTCGACCAGGCGTGCCTTTTCGGCGCCGTACTGCATGGCGCGACGCGGAATGTCTTCGTAGTCGGGCTCGTCGGGCTGGCCGAGATTGGCCGTGTAGGCATATGGAATGGCACCCTTCTGGCGCATCCAGTGGAGCGCGGCGCTGGTGTCCAGGCCGCCGGAGAAGGCAATGCCGACCTTCTGGCCGACGGGAAGGTTCTGCAGGATCGTGGTCATCTTGTGCTTTGAGGCTGATCGTGTGGACACGACGCGCAGGGCGTGTCGCGGCGCTATTTTCGATGCATTCTTCGGCTCATTCGGTCACAGGGCCGGCTTTTTGCGCAGACGGGCCACACGGCGCCAGGCGGGATTGTGTATCTGTGCCAGCCGGTGCGGGCAGCGGGGATCGGGGCAGGCTCAGCCGGCGGCGGCGCCCGATTCGTCGCAGCGAAGGAGCTCGACCCGAAAGCATGCCCCGCTGCCGCTGCCGGTGCCGGTGCCGGTGCCGGTGCCGGTGACGAGCGTGAGCGTGCCTCCCAGGCGGCGCATGATCTGCCAGCTGATTGCCAGGCCCAGCCCCGCGCCCTGCGTCGGCGATTGGGTGTGCGACCAGCCGCGCGAGAACTTCGAGAAGATTCGTTCGCGTTCCTCGGGGCGGATGCCCGGGCCGTTGTCCTCCACGAGGACTTCAAAGCGTGGACCGCGCACCGCGGCGGCCACGCGCACCTGCGGGTGGGCATTGGTGTTGTACTTGATCGCATTCGAGATGAGGTTGATGAAGACCTGGCTCAGCCGGTCCGCATCGGCCAGCACGCGCACCTCGCCAACGAGGTCGTTGCGAAGCAGCCGCACGCCGGCGCTGGCCGCCAACCCCTCGCACAGGCCGAGCGCATTGGCCAGTGCGAGCTGGGGGTCGATCGGCGAGAGCGTCCAGTTGGAGTCGCCGCCTTCGAGGACGCTCAGATCGAGGATGCCATCGAGCAGCCGCGTCATGCGAATGCTTTCGTCGTGGATGATCCGAAGGAAGCGCTTCGACTCCTCACGGCCCAGTTCGGGCGTGTCCAGGAGGATCTCCGAGAATGAGCGGATCGACGTCATCGGCGTGCGCACCTCGTGGCTCACGTGGCTGAGGAAATCGTCCTTCTGGCCGTCCAGCCGCTTGAGCCGCTCATTGGCCGTCTGCAATTCGCGCGCGGTGGCACTGAGCTGCCGGGATTGCTCCTCGAGCCGATGGCTGTAGTCGCGCATGCGCTGCGTCTCGTCGGCGATCTGCACCAGTTCGTCCAGGCTGATGGTCTCGCCGGTGACGACCTGCGAGACCATCGAGCGCGCGGTCGCCGCACCGACGCTGCCGGCCAGCTTGCGCTCGAGTTCGGTGATCATCGCGTCGTTCACGATCGGGTGGTGCGGCGCGAGGTTGTGCCCTTGCCCGGTCTCGGCGAACAGCTGCTTGGCCTCCTCCACGCCGATGAGCCGCTGCGCCAGCACGTTCAGGTCGTAGGCGGCAGCCGAGCGGCTCACGAAGCGCGAGACATCCACGCCGCGGTTGCGAAACACGTCGACGAACAGGCGACTTTGCAGCACCTCCAGGGGCCGCGGCTCCGTCAGCAGCGAGATCGCGATGAACACCAGCGTGTTCACCGACAGGCTCCAGAAGATCGAGTGCACGAGCGGGTCGAAGCCCGCCAGGCCGAACAGGGCGTAGGGTCGCAGCAGGGGCTGGCCCCACAGGCCATGCGTGATGTCGGCCGCGCTGAGGAAGAAGTCGCCCCGGAAGCTCGGAAGGAAGAGGGTGTAGGCCCACAGCGCCGTGCCGGCCAGCAGGCCTGCAAACGCACCTCGTGACGTCGCCTGCCGCCAGAACAGGCCGCCGATCAGGCACGGCACCAGCTGGGCGACGCCGGCAAACGCGATCACGCCGATCGAGGCGAGCGCGTCGAACTTCCCTGACAGCCGGAAGTACAGGAAGGCGAGAAGCAGGATCACGCAAATGCTCGTGCGCCGTGTGGCCAGCAGGAAGCGGCGCACCTCGCCGCTCGCGCTCAGCGACACGAAAGGCAGGCGCAGCGCGATCGGCAGCACGATGTGGTTCGAGACCATCGTCGACAGCGCGATGCAGGCCACGATGACCATCGACGTGGCCGACGAGAAGCCGCCGAGGAACGACAGCAGGGCGACGGCGTCTTGTCCGGCCCACATGGGCAGGGTCAGCACGAACATGTCGGGGTTGGCGCCGTGCGGCAGCGCGCTCAGCCCGCCGATGGCGATCGGCAGGACGAACAGGCTGATGAGCAGCAGGTACAGCGGGAACAGCCAGGAAGCCGTGCGAAGGTGCTGCTCATCGCCGATCTCGACCACGGTCATCTGAAACTGGCGCGGAAGGCAGACCACCGCCGCGCCCGCGAGGAAGGTCAGCGTCACCCAGCGCGCACTGAACACCTCGTTGCCGTGCAGCATGCCTGCGGGCATGCGAGAGAAGATGTCGGCCGGCCCATCGGCGATGCCGAAGACCGCCACCATGCCGACGGCCATCAATGCCACTAGCTTCACCACGGCTTCCACCGCGATGGCCGCGACCACGCCATGGTGTCGCTCGTTCACGTCGATGTTGCGCGTGCCGAACAGGATGGTGAACAGCGCCATGCCCGCGGCGATCCAGAATGCGAGCTGGAAATTGGGCTGCGATTCAGGATTGCCCTGCAGCGCGTTGGGTCCCGATCCGCTGATGACCTGGAAGCTGCTCGTCACCGCCTTGAGCTGCAGCGCAATGTATGGCGTGGAAGCCGCCACAGCGATCAGTGTCACCAGCGCAGCGATCAGAGCGCTCTTGCCGAATCGCGACGAGATCAGGTCGGCAATCGACGTGATGCGATGCAGCTGGCCGATGCGCACGAGCTTGCGCAGCAACAGCCACCAGCCGACGAACACCAGCGTCGGCCCGGTGTAGATGGTGGCGAACTCCAGTCCGCTGCGAGCGGCAGAGCCGACAGCGCCATAGAACGTCCAGGACGTGCAATAGATGGAGATCGACAGCGTGTAGGTCAGCGGCGAATGCAGCCACCCCAGCCGCGCGCGCCGTGCGCGCTGGTCGCCGGCGAAGGCCACGCCGAACAGGAACGCCACATACACGAGCGCAGCGGCGAGGACGACATTGGCGGAGAGCATGGAGCCGGCGCCGTCAGGCCTCGGAACCGTTCGGGCCCCCTGGCCCGCCTTCGCCCTGTGCCGGCATGCCCGAAGCCGGGATGCCCGACGGGCGCCAACGAGTGGACTTCAGCCGCGAGGACAGCAAGGCCGCCGCAACCACCAGTGCGATCCACACGCCGAACAGGTACACCACGAGCAACGGCATTCCGAAGACCTGCAGCGGCCCGGTGAACAGCGTGATGAACGGCGGCAGCAACAGGAACAACCCGACGAAGGGCAGCAGGACGGCTGCGTTTTGCGCTCGTGGTGAAGGCGGCCGATCCATTTCAGTGCTTCATTGCGCTTTGCGCCACCCGCGGCGCATGAAACGCTGTTGTAAATTGGGGAGCGCCGAAGGCGCTACGGGGGTGGTTCACACCACCCGGACGTGAGACGCCTGACCTGTTCGACGATCTCCCGGTTCGAAAAGGGCTTGGTGATGTACGCGTCCACGCCGATCTCCTGCGCGAGTTCGCGATCGTGCGGTTGCGTCTTGGCCGTCAGCACGATCACCGGGAGCCGCTTGAGGCGCTCGTCGGACTTCACCGCCTTCAGGACTTCGAAGCCGTTGCGGCGCGGCAGCATCACGTCGAGGATGACGAGTTCCGGCGGCGTGCGTGAGCGAAGCTGGGCCAGCGCCGCATCGCCATCGGCCACGCAGGTCACCTCGTGTCCTTCGCGGCTCAGGATGAAGCTCAGCGACTCGACGATGTTGGCCTCGTCCTCTGCGATCAGCACGCGCACACCCAAGATGGCTCCTTCGTTGGTCATGCACCGCAACCCGGCGTCCCGCAACGACAGTGGCGGGCAGGGTGCGGGTTCGGATGCGGGCACCAAGTCTAGCCGGCCATCACCCGCGCATGCTCGCGAGCTTCCCCTATCCGGCGATGCGGCGATCGGCGATGGCGTCGATGATGGGGTCCTCCTGACGATACGCACAATCGCCTCGCGGGCAGACACGGCAGGCCGGACCGACCGGAACAGCCGGCGCGCCCGGAGACAGGTCGAGGTCCGTCTCCATAGACGAGCTGGTCGGCATGCAGCGCATTGCATGCGAGCATGACAGACAGCAGATGACGCGGCAGGCCCGGGTCTGCGCGATCCCTTTCGACCGTGCAGGCGACCAGCAGATAGCGCTCCGAGCTGGGAAACTCCACGAGCTGGCGCACCACCGTGCCGGGAGTCTGGAACGCGCGGTACACGGCCCACATCGGACAGGCGGTGCCGTAGCGCGGCAACGGCAAGCGAGGCAGCGGCATTCGCTTGGCCACGTGCCCGGCGGGGTCCGCCCGCATGAAGCCCAGGCGCACGCCTTCCGCTCCGGGACGTCGCAGCGTGATCAGCCGATGACAGACCTGCTCGACGCTTGCATGGAACTGCCGGCCCAGACGATGGACGTCGTAGCGCACCGCCAGCGTCGCGGCATGGAAAGCCTCGTAGGGCATGAGCATGGCCGCGGCCACATAGTTCGTCAGCGCCTGTCGCGCGCGCCGCCGCGCGACCTCGGATACCAGCGTCCTGGCCCCGTCGATCTCGGCCGAGATGGCGTCGGCCGCGCCGAGCTCTGCCACGGCAAGGGCCAGCTGGAATCGGCGCGTCGCCTCGGGGGCAGCCATCATCAGGTCGATCGAGCGCGCGCCGCGATCGAGACGCGCCGGCGGTGCCGCGGTGCGGTCGCCCGATCGCGCGGCGTCCTGCGGCACCCGACGCACTGCCAGCCCGTAGGCACGAAGGAGATGATCTTCCAATGCGTTTTCCGCCTGCGCCGACGGCAACCCGGCGGCGGCACACAGCGACTGTGCCGCCGCCTCGAGCGCGGGAAAGTGGTTGTCATGACCGATCACGAAATCGTCGAGCTCGTCGAGCGGAGTGACCGAGCGCGCATGCGGATGCGTGCGCGTGAAGAAACCTGCCAACGCCTGCGACACCTCGGCGAGGCGACGGCTGTCGTCGGCGATGATCGACAGGAAACGCCGTCGTTGTGCATCGTCGATCACGTCCTCACCGGCCAGGATCTCCGACGCTGCGTGGATCGCCGTCACCCGCGTCAGCACGCCGTGCACGGCGTCGGCGAGGAACGGATCCTGGCCGAGCCTGTCCGAAAGAGCGCCGACGGCCTCGTGCCGGTCGAGGTAGGAGCGGTGCACGCTGACCAGCGCGCGCGCCCATCCGGCATGCCGCGAGGCGAGGTCTGCCGCGCTTGACGGTTCGAGGCCCAGCGGCGCCACCAGCGGGTCCGCCGCGATCTCGCCGAGTTCATCCACCAGCCGGCGCTCGGCCGCGCCGTCGAACTGGTCCAGCGGCACTTCCAGTGCGTCGGCAATGCGCTTGAGCAGGGCGCCGCCGATGTTCCGACGGTCCGCCTCGATGAGGTTGAGGTATGAGGCCGAAATGCCCAGAAGCTGCGCGAGCTTCGCCTGCGTGACGCCCAAGGCGCGACGCCTTTCGCGCACCTTCGACCCGATCAATGTGCGCGCCATGGCGAGACTCCGAGTAAACCCGCGCTTTGCTGCATCGCAATGTCAATCATTGACACGTTGACCTGTCATGAAGGACAAGGATTGACTGGATTTCCATTGTAGGTCAAGCACTTATTGAGACGTTGACAAGCGTATGCGATTCTTCGCGTCGCGATACGCGGGCAGCGGTGCCCCTGCACCTGTCCGTCCCATCGGTCGTTCAAACCTCGCAACCGGAGACAAAAGCATGCAAGACGAAGCTCGACGCAGAGTGCTCAAGACGATCAGCGCATTCAGTGCAGGCGTGGCCGCGCCATCCTTCTTCGTGCGCAATGCCTGGGCGGCGGAATTCCGCAACGACCCGAGCAAGAGCTCGACCGTCAAGTTCGGTTTCACGGTGCCGCAGACCGGCCCGTACGCCGACGAAGGCGCCGACGAACTGCGCGCCTACCAGCTTGCCGTGAAGCACATCAACGGCGAGGGCGACGGCGGCATGTTGCACACGATGAAGCCGCTGGCCCTCAAGGGCAACGGCGTGCTCGGCAAGAAGGTCGAGTACGTCACCGGCGACACGCAGACCAAGTCCGACGCCGCACGTGCCGCTGCCAAGCGGATGATCGAGAAGGACGGCGTCATCATGTTCTCCGGCGGCTCGTCCTCCGGCGTGGCGGTGGCCGTGCAGTCGCTTGCGCAGGAGATGGGCGTCATCTACATGTGCGGCCTCACGCACTCCAACGACACCACCGGCAAGGACAAGCGCCGCTACGGTTTCCGTCACTTCTTCAACGCCTACATGTCGGGCAAGGCGCTCGGCCCGGTGCTCGGACAGGAATACGGAAAGGACCGCAAGGCCTATCACCTGACCGCCGACTACACCTGGGGCTGGACGCAGGAAGAGTCGATGAAGAATTCCACCGAAGCGCTCGGCTGGAAGACGGTCGCCGCAGTGCGCACGCCGCTGGGTGCGGGCGACTTCTCTCAATACATCACGCCGGTCCTCAATTCCGGCGCCGACGTGCTGATCCTGAACCACTACGGCAAGGACATGATCAACTCGCTGACGCAGGCGGTGCAGTTCGGCCTGCGTGACAAGATGGTCAACGGCAAGAAGTTCGAGATCGTGGTGCCGCTGTTCTCCGAGTTGATGGCGCAGGGCGCCGGCGACGCGATCAAGGGCATCCTCGGCACGGCCAACTGGGACTGGAAGCTGCAGGACGAAGGTACCAAGGGCTTCGTCAAGTCCTTCGGCAATGCCTACGGCCAGCCCCCGTCGCAGGCCGCGCAGACCTGCTACGTGCAGGCGCTGCTCTACGCCGACGCTTGCCAGCGTGCGGGCACCTTCTATCCGCCCGATGTCATCAAGCACCTGGAAGGCTTCAAGTTCGACGGCATGGGCAACGGCGCGACCGAATACCGTGCGGCCGACCACCAGTGCATGAAGGACGTGCTGGTCGTGCGCGGCAAGGAAAAGCCGTCCAACAAGTTCGACCTGCTCGAAGTCGTGAAAATCGTGCCACGCGCTCAGGTCGACTACGACCCGAAGATCTTCGGTGGCTCGCTGGGGCCGTACACGACGACCTGAGTCGGCGTCGCGCGCCTTTCCGACAAGCCGTCCGTCCGATGCGGACGGCTTGATCGTGTCGGCGCCTTGTCAGATCCACGGGCGCGTCCGCGCCGCGCCCGCTGCTTTCCCGGAACATGGATGCCATCGTCCTTCAACTGCTGAACGGCCTCGACAAGGGCGGGGCCTACGCGCTCATCGCACTGGGCCTCACGCTGATCTTCGGCACGCTGGGTGTCGTGAACTTCGCCCACGGCGCCCTGTTCATGCTCGGCGCGTTCTGCGCCGTCAGTCTCCAGAAAGTGCTCACGCTGTCCAAGCATGTCAAGGACACGAGCATCACCTTCTTCGACAGCTACAAGGACATCCCGTACCTTCAGATCTGGTTCGGCGATTTCGGCCTCAAGCTGATCGACTACACCGTGCCTTTGTCCATCCTGGTCGCCATGCCGCTGATGCTGCTGGTGGGCATTGCGATGGAGCGCGGCCTGATCCGTCATTTCTACAGGCGCCCGCACGCCGACCAGATCCTCGTGACCTTCGGCCTGGCCATCGTGCTCCAGGAGATCGTCAAGGCGTACTTCGGTGCCAACCCGATCCCGACGCCCGCCCCCGACATCGTCTCGGGCAGCGCGAACGTGGGGGCCTTGCTGGGGCTGGGCGACTCGGTCGTCTACCCGTGGTGGCGGCTCGTCTACTTCGCGTTCTCGGCGATGGTGATCGCCATCGTCTTCGCGTTCCTGCAGTTCACGACCTTCGGCATGGTCGTGCGCGCGGGCATGCGCGACCGAGAGACCGTGGGCTTGCTGGGCATCAACATCCAGCGGCGGTTCACGATCGTGTTCGGCATCGCGGTCATCGTCGCCGGTGTCGCCGGTGCGATGTACACGCCCATCCTGCCGCCCGACTACCACATGGGCATGGACTTCCTCGTGCTGTCATTCGTGGTCGTCGTCGTGGGCGGCATGGGTTCGTTGCCGGGCGCGGTGGCCGCGGGTTTCCTGCTGGGCGTGCTCCAGTCGTTCGCATCGATGAACGAGGTCACACGCATCGTGCCGGGCATCGACCAGATCATCATCTACCTCGTCGCGGTGGTCATCCTGCTCGTGCGCCCGCGTGGACTGTTCGGCCGCAAGGGCGTGATGGAGGATTGACGACATGCTGAGCATCTCACCCAAGAACGACCGGATCCTGTTCCTGTGCTTTTCGCTGGCCGTGCTGACGATGCCGATCTGGCTGCGGCCCATCGGCGCGGGCTATCCTGACCTGGTTCAGAAGTTCGCGATCTACGGCATCTTCGCCATCGGCTTCAACATCCTCTTCGGCCTCACCGGCTATCTCTCGTTCGGACACGCCGCCTTCCTGGGGGTCGGCTCCTATACGGCCGTGTGGTGTTTCAAGCTGCTGAGCATGAACATCATCCCCGCGGTGATCCTTGCCGTGCTCACATCCGCGTTGTTCGCCCTGATCATCGGCTACGTGAGCCTGCGCCGCTCGGGGATCTACTTCTCGATCCTGACGCTCGCGTTCGCGCAGATGTCCTACAACATGGCGTACTCGGTCCTCACGCCGCTGACCAACGGCGAGACCGGCCTTCAGCTCGCGCGCGCAGATCCGCGCATCATCGACCGTCTGTTCTTCGCGGCGGCGCCCGGGATTCCGCTGACCAACCTCTTCGGCATCCCGATGATCGGCTACAACGGCTTCTACCTGTGCGCCGTCATGCTGATCGTGAGCTTCTACGCGGCCATGCGCATCACGCGTTCGCCCTTCGGCCTGATGCTCGTGGCGATCAAGTCGAACCAGAACCGCCTGAAGTACACCGGCGTGAACACCCGGCCGTATGCGCTCACCGCCTTTGTCATTTCCGGCTGCTATGCCGGGCTGGCCGGTGCGCTGCTGGCCGTGACCGACCCGCTGGCCGGCGCCGAACGCATGCAATGGACGGCGTCCGGCGAGGTCGTGCTCATGACCATCCTGGGTGGCGTGGGCACGCTGCTCGGCCCGGTGCTTGGCGCGGCGATCATCAAGTACTTCGAGAACATCTTCTCGTCGTTCAATTCGCAGACGCTGCATGGCTTCTTCGGCTTCCTGCCCGACGCGATCGAGAAGCCGGTGGTGGCGGTGGCTGGGCTGTTCGTCGGCGAAGGCTGGCAACTCACGCTGGGCGTGCTCTTCATGGTACTCGTCATCTTCCTGCCGGGCGGCGTCATGGAAGGCATACGGCGCTTGTGGGCTCGCGCCGTCCGACGCCGGCATCCGCCGCCTTCAAAGGCGATGCGCGACTCGGTCGTCCACCATTCGGCCAACGCATAGGTGCACGAACGATGTCGATTCTTCATGTGAAAGGCGTGAGCAAGAGCTTTGCCGGCCTGCGCGCGCTCAACGATGTGAACCTCGCCGTCGAGGAAGGCAGCGTGCACGCGATCATCGGGCCGAACGGCGCGGGGAAGTCCACGTTGCTGAACTGCTTCGTGGGCCGCCTCACGCCGGATGCGGGTTCGGTCACCTTCGGCGGCCACTCGCTGATCGGGCTCAAGCCGCACGAGATCAACCAGGTCGGCGTGGTGCGGGTGTTCCAGACGCCGGAGATCTTCGGCGACCTGAGCTTGCTCGAGAACGTCACCATCCCGGCGCTGGCGCGGCGCGACGGCTCGTTCAAGGTCAATGCCTGGCCGCGCACCGATGTCCAGGTCGACGTGCGCGAACGCGCGGAGCACATGCTCGAGGACGTCGGCCTCTCGGGCAAGCGGTTCATGACGGCCAACAGCCTCTCACGCGGCGACAAGCGCCGCCTGGAGCTCGCCATGTGCCTGGTCCAGAACCCCAAGCTGTTGCTGCTCGACGAGCCCACTGCAGGCATGTCGCGCGCCGACACCAACAACACGATCGAGTTGCTGCAACGCATCGGCAACGGCAACGTCACGAAGATCATCATCGAACACGACATGCACGTGGTGTTCTCGCTGGCCAGCCGCATCAGCGTGATGGCCCAGGGGACGGTCATTGCCGAAGGTGATCCGAATTCGATCAAGGGCGACCCGCGCGTGCAGGAAGCCTACCTCGGGGGAGCCCACTTGTGACGAAAACGCAAACGGCGCCGGCCGCCCGCAAGGACTCGCAGCACGGTACGCCGCCGGCCTATTTCTCGTGCCGCAACCTGCACGCCTACTACGGTGAGAGCTACGTCGTCCAGGGCGTGGGCTTCGACGTGCGCGAGGGCGAGATCGTCGCATTGCTCGGGCGCAACGGAGCGGGAAAGACCTCCACGCTTCGCACGATCGCGAGGCTCGCCGACCCTCAACTCAAGGCCGGCGAGATCTGGCTCGATCACCAGCCGCTGCACACCATGAGCGCCTACCAGGCTGCGCGCCGCGGCGTGGGCCTGGTGCCCGAAGACCGTCGAATCATTCCCGGACTGACGGTGGAGGAGAACCTCCAACTCGCTCAGATCGAGGAGCCACGCGGCTGGTCGATCGAGCGGCTCTACGAGCATTTCCCACGGCTCGCCGAGCGGCGGCGACAGGAGGCCGTGACCATGTCCGGCGGCGAGCAGCAGATGCTCGCGGTGGCCCGCGCGCTGGCGCGCGACACCAAGCTGCTTCTGCTCGACGAACCCTATGAAGGGCTTGCCCCGGTGATCGTTCACGAGATCGAAAGGATCCTCGAGGAGATCAAGTCGCTCGGGTTCACGACCATCATCGTCGAGCAGAATGCAATCGCGGCATTGCACCTGTCCGATCGTGCGCTCATCCTCGACATGGGCGAGATCGTCTTCGACGGGACGGCCAAGGAAGTGATCGACAACGAGGAACTGCGACAGCAGTACCTGGCCATCTGAGGCAGTGCGGCACGCGCCGCGGCATCCGGACGGCGTCGCTCAACGCGCGGTGATCCGCGCGATCGAACCTTGCTGCAACAGAATGTACAAGGCGCCGTCGATCCCCACCATCATGTCCACCGGATTGCCGACCAGGCTGGCCACCGCGTAGGCGGCGTTTGCGTTGGCCGAATCCAGCCGTCCCACCCAGCGGTTCACATAGTCGGCAAAAAAATAGTTGCCGCGAAAGCGGTCGGGAAAATTGCCCGTGAGCGGGTAGAAGGCGCCCCCGGCGATCGCAAGGCCCACGAAGAATCCGCCCGGTCCGGAGCCCGCGGGCGAGGCATCGCTGTGCTTGTAGGTGAACAGCGGCGCGGTCATGCCGGCGGAAACGCCGGACGGCCCCTCCGAGGATGGCCACCCATAGTTCGCCCCGGCGGTGCCCAGGTCGATTTCTTCCCAGGTGTTCTGGCCGACATCGTTGATGTGGATGCGTCCGCTGCCGGGCTCGATCGCGAAGGTGAACGGGTTGCGCAGCCCATATGCCCACACCGCGCATGCCAGGACGCCGGGGGTGTTGCAGAACGGGTTGTCTTGCGCAATGGTGCCATCCGCTTCGAAGCGAAGCAGCTTGCCGAAGACCTTGTTCAGATCCTGCGCCTGAGCCCCGTCGGCGTTGTCGCCTACGCCGACATACAGCCGGCCGTCGATACCGAAGTGCATGCCGCCGCCATTGTGGTTGGTTGCACTCGACAGCGCCGGCAGGTCGGCGATGACGGTCTCCGCGCCGGTGGAAACATCCCCCGCAGCCACGAGGCGGCTGATGCGATTGTGCGTGCCGCCGTCCGGAGTGGTGTAGTACACATAGACGAAGCCGTTGTGGACGAAGTCGGGGTGCAGCGCGACGCCGAGCAAGCCGCGCTCGCCGTTGGCGTCGACGCTGAAGGCATGGAACGGCGTCGCGAGCAGGGCGTCGTTCTTGACAATGCGCAGCCCGCCCCCTTGCTCGCAGACGAAGATGCGGCCATCGGGCGCCTGCGCCAAGGCGGTGGCACTGCCCAGTCCGGCAACCCAGCCTTCTTCCATCGCGAGCGCACCATCGACATTGGCTGACGACGCAATGTCGATCGTTGCGCTCGACCATGCCGACAGGTTGCCGCTGCCATCGCGTGCCCTGGCACGAACCACGTGCTGGCCCGGCGCGTAGGCACCAGTGTCGAACTGCACGGAGTAGGGGGTCGCCATTGCCGGCGTGAGCGCGAGGCCATCGACCTCGAACTCGACCGCCTCCACGCCCACGTCGTCCGTGGCGCTGGCCGTCAGCGTCACGATGCCGTCGACCTGGGACAGGGGCGCCGGCGCGGTCAGCATCGCCTGAGGCGGTGTGGTGTCGGCCGTGGCCGGGCCGGGCAGCGGCGACGGCCCTGTCGCGGACGATCCCCCGCAAGCGCCGAGCAGGGCCGCTGCCGCGGCCATCAGCCCGCGCACGCTGGCCCTGGACAAGGACGGGGTCGGCATGATGGACGCTCCAAGTCTGCAGGCAAGCCTCGCCATGGGCCGCCAGTGTGCACACCCTAGCGGTTTCGGGGGCCCGGCGGAAGCATCTGTGCGAGCAGCCATTGCCGCTGCGGGCGCGATCGCGCGCTCAGGGTGCGCACGCCTAGGGTTTGTCAGGGGTCGAAGCGTCGCGCAGGCGGCAGACAGTGGGAACGCTGCGGCGATATACCAGCGCGATTGCCCACCGATCGCCCACCGATCGCCCACCGATCGCACCGTTTCTTGGTTGCCGTCCCTGACAGGAGTTGTCGTGCCGAATGTCCCTGCTGATCGTCCCCACCTGAAGCATTGGCCCAAGCGCCTGCCGCGCGAACTCGCCATCCCGCAGACCACCCTGTGGTTCAACCTCGAGGTCGCTGCCAGACGCTATCCGGACAAGGCGATGTACGTCTTCTTCGGGCGCGAACTGAGCTTTGCGCAGGCGCATGACCAGGCCCTGGCCGTGGCGGGCTGGCTGCAGGAACGCGGAGTCAGGGCAGGCGACCGCGTGTTGCTGTTCATGCAGAACTGCCCGCAATTCAGCGCGGCCTATTACGGCATCCTGCGCGCCAATGCCGTCGTCGTGCCGGTCAACCCGATGAACCGGGCCGACGAGTTCACGCACTACATCACCGACGCTGGCGCCCGCGCGGCCATTTGCAGTGCGGACCTGGCGGGCATCGTCGCCGAAGCCAGCACAAAGGTGCCCGAGGGCGCGCGGCTGCAGACAGTTCTGGTGACGCGCTACTGCGACGCGATGCCCTCGGAGGGCGATGTCTCGCCCGATCTCGTGCCCTCGCCGGCGATGAACACGTGGCTGCGCTCGGACCCGCCGCTGCCCGACGGCTACGTGCGCTGGCAGGGCGTCCTCGAGCGAGGACTGTCGCCGGGCCCGCATACCGCGCAGCCGGACGACCTGGCCATGCTGCCCTACACGTCGGGCACGACCGGCCTGCCCAAAGGTTGCATGCACACGCATCGCACGCTGATGGCCAACACGGTGGGCGGCCAGTGGGGATTCGCCGCCGCGGAAACGGTGGCGCTCGGCGTGGTGCCGATGTTCCACATCACCGGCATGATGTACGGCGTGCTCGCTCCGGCGTTCGGAGGCAGCACGGTGGTCCTGATGCCGCGCTGGGATCGCGAGCTCGCCGCCCGGCTCATCGAGCACTACAAGGTCAGCCACTGGACCTGCATTCCGACGATGATCATCGACCTGTTCGGCAGTCCGAACTACCCGAGCTTCAATCTCAAGAGCCTGCGCTATGTCAGCGGCGGCGGCGCGGCGATGCCCAAGGCCGTGGCCGAGCGGCTGCGCGACGAGTTCGGAATTCTCTTTGCCGAGGGCTATGGGCTGACCGAGACCGCGGCCCCGAGCCACGCCAATCCGCCCGAATCGCCCAAGCTGCAATGCCTGGGCATTCCGATCTTCGGCGTGGATTCGCGCGTGGTCGATCCGAACACGCTGCAGGAACTCCCGGTCGGCGAAGTGGGCGAGATCATCACCTGCGGGCCGATGGTCTTCAAGGGCTACTGGAACCACCCGGAAGCGACGGAAGCGGCGTTCGTGGAGTTCGATGGGAAGAGATTCTTCCGCACGGGCGACCTCGGTCGGATGGACGAGGACGGCTATTTCTTCATCACCGACCGGCTCAAGCGCATGATCAATGCCAGCGGCTACAAGGTCTGGCCCGCCGAGGTCGAGATGCTGCTGTACAAGCATCCGTCGATCCAGGAAGCCTGCATCATCGCGTCGAAGGACGCCTACCGCGGCGAAACGGTCAAGGCAGTGGTCGTGCTGCGTGCCGAGGCCGTGGACAAGATCACCGCCGAAGACATCATCGCCTGGTCGCGCGACCACATGGCGGCCTACAAGGTGCCCAAGCTGGTGGAGTTCGTCGATGCACTGCCGAAGTCCGGCTCGGGCAAGGTGATGTGGCGCCTGCTCCAGGATCGGCAGGACGCCGCGAGCCCGCGCTGAACGGTCTGCCCGACGAAGTTCAGGCGCGCGAGGCCGCCTGGGGCATGTCGAGCTGCCCGGGCGTCGTCCCGCGCCAGCGCTTCTGAGCTGACTCGAACTCCGCCTCGGTGGCCTCGCTCACCTGCACGCGCTGGGAGGCCAGCAGATCGGCCACGATGGCTTTCGGTGTAGGGGGTGGAGGCGGCTTCGGCGCGAGGTCGGGTTCCTTGTCCGCGCACAGCATGGACAGGCGCAGGCGAAGTTCGGCAAGGCCGGGTGAGGACCAGTCGCTGACCAGCCCTTCGAGCTGAGCGAGCGCCTTGTGGATGACTTCGTACGGCAGCGTCTCGAGGGCGTCGGTGCCTGACAGGCGCAATGCGCGCTCCAGGTACGCCAGGTGGCGCATCAACAGCCGGGTCTTCTCGTGCTGCGCCAGCAACGCGCGAAGCTCCCGCTGCATGTCGTCCAGGGGCGGTTCGCTCAGAGATGGATCCGGTGCCTCGAACTGTGCGGCTTTCGCATGAGCTGCGAGCGCACGCGCGCCGGGCGGTTGTCTTGCGGTGACGTGCGCAGGGCGAGGGCGTGGCTCGGCTGAGGCCTCAGGCTCGAGAACCAGGCGCCAGTGTCCGTCGATGCGGCGCAGGCGTACCTGACGATCGAGCTGCCGCTTCACCCAGCGCAAGGGCCACAGCAGAACGGAGAAGAAGGCGGCAATGAACTTCATGGCTTTCGAAGCTTATCGGCGACCCGTCGGCGAACTTGAGCGGAAAGTGGGCGCAGGATTCCGTGCCTCTCTTGGGGCCAAGATGATGGTCGTTGGGACAATTCATGGGTCTACGCAGCACGGCGAGGCGATCTGCTTGCGGTCTGTAAGATCGCGCGCATGTGGATGTTTCGCGCGCGTCTCCTCGCCACGCTGATGCTGGCACTGTCCGTCCTGTCCCCTTGCGCCCGTGCAGAAGGACTGTCACCTGCCACGGTCGAACTCGAAGCCCTGACCTGGACCGAACTGCGCGACCGGATCGCCACCGGCACCACGACCGTGCTCATACCTATCGGCGGCACCGAGCAGAGCGGCCCGGCGATCGCCCTTGGCAAGCACAACGTGCGCGTGCACGTGCTCGCCGATCGCATCGCCGCGGGCTTGGGGCGCACCTTGGTCGCACCGGTCATCGCGTATGTGCCGGAAGGCGGCGTGAGCCCACCGACCTCCCATATGCGCTTCCCCGGCACCATCACGATTCCGGAAGCGACCTTCGAGTCCACCCTGGAGTACGCCGCGCGCAGCCTGCGGGTGCACGGCTTTCGCGACATCGTTCTGCTGGGCGACCATGGCGGCTACCAGAAAAGCCTGCAGCGCGTCGCGGATCGCCTCAACCGCGAGTGGGCGAGCAGCCCCGTGCGCGTGCATGCCTTGCTCGCGTATTACGAAGCCGCCGACAGCGGGTTTGCCGCCCTGCTCGAGCAAGAGGGCTACAGCCGCGCCGAGATCGGCACCCATGCCGGCGTGGCCGATACATCGCTCGCGATGGCGGTGGACCCCGCTCTGGTGCGCACCGACCGTGTCCAGCGCGACAAATTCACGCCCGCGCAAGGCGTCTACGGCGATCCACGGCGCTCCAATGCACGGGTCGGTCAACGCGGTGCAGACTTGATCGTTCAACGCAGCATCGACGCGTTGCGCCAGCAATTGGCGCGGCGCTGATCGTCGTCAACACGCGCGGCCCGCCGGCGGCCCGGCGCAATGCCAGAATCGCGTTCCCCAACGAGGAGTTCCGTTCGTGAAACATCGACTCGCCGCGCTGATGGGCGCCGTGGCCTGCGTGGCCGCCGTCGCCGTCGCCGTGCCCGCAGCGTCCGCCGTGTCCGCCTCGCCAGCCGCGCCCGGCACGCCCGCCATTGCCCCCGTCAACACGGTGCCCGGAATGCCGCCCGTGGTCAATCCGGCCGATCTTTACAGCCAGGCGGGCCCGGGCATGTTCAGCGATGTGGTGAAGAATGACCTGCCCCGTGTCTACGTGCCCAACCTGCAATCCAATGACGTCTATGTCATCGATCCCTCGACCTTGAAGGTGCTGGGGCGCTTTCGCGTCGGAGTGAATCCGCAGCACGTCGTGCCATCCTGGGATCTGCGCACGCTGTGGGTCGCCAACAATGCCGAGAACCGCACCGATGGCAGCCTCACGCCCATCGATCCTCTGACCGGCAAGCCCGGAAAAGCCATCACGGTCGACGACCCGTACAACATGTACTTCACGCCGGACGGCAAGTCGGCGATCGTCGTGGCCGAGGCGCGCCACCGGCTCGATTTCCGTGATCCGCACACGATGGCGGCGCAGTACTCGATCGATACGCCGCGCTGCGGCGGCATCAACCATGCCGACTTCTCCATCGACGGCCGCTACGCGATCTTTACCTGCGAGTTCGACGGAAGCCTGGCCAAGGTGGACCTGGTCCAGCGCACGGTGACGGGTTACCTGCGGCTGAAGATGCCCAAGACCCGCTTCAAGGACACGCGAGCCGCCGCCCCGGCCGACGCGCCGGCCAGCGAAATCTGCACCGCCACGATCGGCATGCCTCAGGACATCCGCGTCTCGCCTGACGGCAAGCGCTTCTACGTGGCCGACATGGAAGCCGACGGCGTGCACGTCATCGACGGCGACAGCTTCCAGGAAACGGGGTTCATCTCGACCGGCGTGGCCGCCCACGGCCTGTATCCGAGCCGGGACGGGAAGCGGTTGTACGTGTCCAATCGCGGATCGCACCGCATTCACGGACCCAAGCGCGGTCCCGGCAGTGTCGCTGTGATCGACTTCGCCACGGGGCAGGTCGTGGCGAAATGGCCCGTGCCGGGCGGCGGCAGCCCGGACATGGGCAATGTCAGCGCGGACGGCCAATGGCTGTGGCTATCGGGCCGCTTCGACGACGTGGTCTACCGGTTCGATACCGGCAGCGGGGCGGTCGACCAGATCAAGGTCGGCAAGGAACCGCATGGTCTGACGGTGTGGCCGCAGCCGGGTCGCTATTCGCTAGGCCACACCGGCAACATGCGCTGAATACTTCGGAGGGCCTGCGTCGCCTCGGAGATGCGCGGCCCCGCGTCGGTGCCACGCGCCCTTACTTGCCCGGCTGCCTGGTGGTGCGCAGGTAGGGCTTGATGGTCTTGAAGCCCTGGGGAAACATCGTCTTCGCATCGGCATCGCTGACCGAAGGAACGATGATCACGTCTTCGCCGGCCTTCCAGTTCGCCGGCGTGGCGACCTTGTGCGCCTGCGTGAGTTGCATCGAATCGACGACCCGGAGAATCTCGTCGAAGTTGCGACCGGTGGTCATCGGGTAGGTCAGCATCAGCTTGACCCGCTTGTCGGGCCCGATCACGAACACCGAGCGCACGGTCTGGTTCGTCATGGCGGTACGACCTTCGGCGCTGCCGGGCTCGTCGGCCGGAAGCATGCTGTAGAGCTTCGACACATTGAGATCCGTGTCGGCGATCATGGGGTAGTTGGGCGCCACGCCCTGTGTTTCCTCGATGTCGCGCGCCCAGCGGGTGTGATCGTCCGCGCTGTCGACGCTGAGTCCGATCACCTTGCAGTTGCGGCGGCGGAATTCGGGCTCCATCTTTGCCATCGTGCCCAGTTCGGTCGTGCACACGGGTGTGAAGTCCTTGGGGTGCGAGAACAGGATGGCCCAGCCGTCGCCGATCCATTTGTGAAACTCGATCTTTCCCTGCGTGGTCTGGGCGGTGAAGTCAGGGGCGATGTCGTTGATGCGCAGTGCCATGTGGGTTCCTTTCGGGCACGGGAGGTCTTGAAGGCGGGAGGGGATTATTCGCCCGGCGACGGGCGATGTGAAGCACCTGCTGCGTACAGGGTCGGCGGCCGCGGGCGTTGGTTTGGACGGCCTCAGAAGCCCGACCCGGGCTGCTGCAGGAAGACTGCCTCGTCGGGTGTCGATGCGCGCCCCAGGGCCGCGTTGCGGTGTGGAAACCGGCCGAAGCGCACGATGATGTCGCGATGCCGGTGCGCATAGTCGAGCATGTTCTCGAACGCGGGGTCGGCATCGGCCAGCGCGGAGAACAGGCGAATGGCATCGTCCTGGGCACCAAGCTGTTCCGCGTGCTCGAAAGGCAGGTAGACGAAGGCCCGGCGCACCAGCGGCAGCGTCTGGTCCTGGCCCTTGGCGACCATCTCGCTCGCCGCGGCCAGTGCCAGGGCGTCGCCGGCAAAGGCCCTTGCGTCGCCGCGATGGAGGTTGCGGGTGAACTGGTCGAGCAAGAGGATGCGCGCGAGCGCGCCTTCGGCATGCGTTCGCCATTCGAGCAGTTCGCCGGCGATGGCGCGCTCGACCAGGCCGCCGAAGCGCTGGGCAATGCGCCGGTCGAAGTCGGCGTCCTTGCGAAACCATTCGTCGCGGGTCGCGTCGGTGTGGCCGAACCAGAAGTCCAGCACCTCGCTCGCGTCCAGCGGAAGCGCGCCGTCCGCCTGGAGATGTGTGTCTCGTTCAGTGACCATGCGCATCCTTGGCGGCCTCGCCGGGCCGACGTTCGAGTTGCTGCCACAGGTAGCTGAATTCCAGCGCCTGCAGATGCGCACGCTGCTGGTTGTCTGCCGCCCCGCCGTGGCCGCCTTCGATGTTCTCGTAGTAGAGGGGATCGTGGCCCTGCGCGAGCATCTTCGCCACCATTTTTCGGGCATGGCCGGGGTGGACGCGATCGTCGCGCGTGGACGTCGTGAACAGCACGCGCGGGTAGGGCGCGCCGGCCTTGACGTTCTGGTAGGGGCTGTATCTTGAAAGCCAGGCCCACTCGTCGGGCAGGTCGGGGTTGCCGTATTCGGCCATCCACGACGCGCCCGCAAGCAGCTTGCTGTATCGGCGCATGTCCAGCAGCGGCACCTGGCAGACGACCGCGCCGAACAATTCCGGCCGCTGCACGAAGACCGCACCCACGAGCAAGCCGCCATTGCTGCCGCCTTCGATGCCCAGGTGCTTCGGCGAGGTGACCTTCTGCGCGATCAGGTCCTCGGCCACCGCAATGAAGTCGTCGTAGCTGCGTTGCTTGTGCGCCTTGACGGCGGCCTGGTGCCACGGCGGCCCATACTCGCCGCCGCCGCGGATGTTGGCGACGACGAACACGCCCCCGCGCTGATACCAGGCCCTTCCGATGCTGCCCGAGTACCACGGGTTGAGCGAGACCTCGAATCCGCCGTAGCCGTAGAGCAGGGTGGGATTGGCGCCGTCGGCTTTTGCCCCCTGGGGCCACACGATGAAATACGGCACGCGGGTGCCGTCGCCTGAGGTGGCGAAGCGTTGCTCGACGCGCATTCCGCGCGCATCGAACAGCGGTTTGCGCGACTTCAGCAGTTCACGCGAGTCGCTGCCGGCGGTGGCGAGGAACAGCGAGTCAGGCGTGAGGAAGTCGGTGTAGGTCATCAGGTAGTTCTCGGCCAGCGGATCGTCGTGGACGAGTTCGTCGTGCAGGCTGCTGACGCCCAGCGTGCCGGGGAAGGGCGCCTTGACCTCGCTGAAGACGAAGTCGCTGCCGCGCTTGCGCCATTGTTCGAGACGGCTGGCGACGTTGTCGAGGACGTCGACGATGACATGCTCGCGCGTGGTCGTGTAGCCGGCGAGCGATCGCGTGGCCGTGGGCGTGAACAGCGGTCGCAGGCGCCGCTCGCCTTTCAGGTAGGCGGCTGCGTCGGCATAGAGCAGAGAACCGGCCGGAAACGTGTGGTCGCCGATCTTCCAATCGCTTCGCAGGCTCAGCAACAGCGTGTCGCGCATGAATTCGGGCGTGGCGTCGCTCGGCAGGTCCAGCGGCACGAGGCGATCGCCCTGCTGCAGGAAGGTTTCGCGGTGATAGAAGTCCAGCGAGCGCACGAACAGCGTGCGTTCGTAGCCCGGCGTGCGGTCCACCGAGACGCTCGCCGCAACATCCTGGGTTTGTCCTTCGAAGACGGTCGCGGCCTCGGCCAGAGGCGTGCCGCGCTTCCAGCGCTTGACGATGCGCGGATAGCCGGAGTCGGTCATGGAGCCCGGCCCGAAATCGGTGCTGACGTAGACCGTGTCCTCGTCGAGCCACTCGACACTGGACTTGGCCTCCGGCAGGGAGAATCCGCCTTCCACGAAGCGCTTGTCGATGGCGTCGAATTCGCGCACGACCTTCGCATCCGCGCCGCCGCGCGACAGCGACAGCAGGCAGCGGCGGTAGGCCGGTCCGAAGCACTGCGCGCCGCCCCAGACCCAGTTCTCGTTCTCGGCCTTCGCCAGCGCATCCAGGTCGAGCACCGTGTCCCATTGCGGGCGGGGCTTGCGGTACTCGGCCAGCGACGTCCTTCGCCACAGGCCGCGCTGGTGGGTTTCATCCTGCCAGAAGTTGTAGAGCCAATCGCCTCGCCGCGTCACATACGGAATGCGGTCGTGCGAATCGAGCACTTCGAGCACCTCGCGGCGAATCGGCGCGTACTCCGCACGCTCGCCCAGTTCTCGCTGCGACGCGGCGTTGCGTTCGCGCACCCATGCCAGGGCCCGCTCGCCGTGCACGTCTTCGAGCCAGAGGTAGGGGTCGTCGGCGTTGATCCTTGCGGATTCGGGCATTGCATCGGGCGTCGGGAGTGGCGGACATGGCGGTGGGGTTCGTGATGAAGGTGAAGACCATGATGGCGACGGCGCTGCGAAGTGCGGCTCGCCAAACGGCGGGAGTGTGCATGCGAATTCGCAGGGCGTGGATCACACGCGAAGCGACTGTGTCTCGGGGTGCCGTCGCATGTACACGCGCACGTAGGAGCAACGCGGATCCACCTTCAGCGATCGCTGCCGCGCGTGCTCCAGCGCCGCAGCCACGAGGGCCGCGGCGACTCCGCGACCTTCCAGCGGTGGCGGCACATAGGTGTGCGTCATGACCATGACATCCCCGGCGAGGTGATAGTCGGCGACGCATTGCCTGCCCTCGACCTCGGCCTCGAATCGGCTCTGGCCCTCGTTGTGCGTGATCGGAAACGACATCGAACACGGTCCTGCGCAAATCGGATTCGAGGCATTGTGGTCCATTCCGATGGCCCTGCAGAGTGGCCCGTCTTGCCCCGCCCCCGCGGGCCCCTCGTGCCCGCCAGCGCGAATCCGACGGGCGCCCGAGCAACGGCCGCGGTCGCCCGGCGGCGCGCGATGCCGCTATCGACCGAAGAGGCCCTTGAGCCGCTTGGACGCTCGCTCGCCCAGCGACTCGATCCCACGGCCGAAATTCCATCGCGCGGTCAGGCGCTGGCCGAGGGCGCGCGCCACGGTCTGCCCGAGTTGCGCCGGCGTGAGGCCGCCCTCTGCGCGACCGAGTTCGCGCAGGTGGATATCGGGCAGCGTGGCCGTCACGGTCTGGCCGAGCAGCGGCGCTCCGCTCGCGTGGGCATGCACGTTCCTGATCGTGAGTTCGTCGACGATGAGGCGGCGTGCCGGCGCGGACCCGGCGCGGTCGCCGGCCCCGTCATCGGCCTTCCCCGAGGCGAGCGACTGGGCGATGTTCTGCTGGATGGCGGCGAAGTTCGTCTGTCGCGCGCCTTGCTCGTAGTACATGTCCGGCGAATCGATGACGATGCGCCGCACGACGATCACCGACCCGGCGAGCGTGCGCACATCGACTTCGAGCGCAATGGCGCCCACCTTGAGCGCATACGGCGTCGAGAAACCGGCAGGGTTGCCCACGACCAGGCCGCGCACGGTCCCTTCGCCTCCCGTGGTGTGAAGCGAGACCGCATCGATGTCGACCCGCGCGCCGGTCATCTGGCTGCCATAGTGGACGATGGCGCGCCGCGCGATCGCGTCCAGGTTGCCGTACAGCCACCAGATGCCCGCCACGGCGGCCACGGCGAAAACTGCCGTGGCGGCGAACAGGCCGCGTCGCAGGCCGCTCACGAGCAGTTCCGCCGTGCCATCACGTGGACTCTGCGACGACCTTGAGCCGCTGCAGCCCGGCCTCGAAATCGCGCCCGACCATGCGATCGGCGGCCAGCGCGAACCAGCGGAACACGGGGTTGTCGCCCGCATTGCCGTTCATCGACCAGACGACGCGCGTTGCCGCGCCGTCGGGGGTGAACTCCAGTGCACCGACGGAATGGGTGCCGAAGTCGGAAAAATACAGGTCGAAGCCCACGCGCCGTCCGGGCTGCGCGTCGGTGAAGGTCATGCTGCCGTTGCCCTGGCTTTTGCTGCGCCAGCTCCACATGGCCCCGGCGCCTTGGCTGGGGCCGCTGTATTCGATTTCCATGGCCGGGTCTCTCTGCGTCCAGACCGACCATTGCTTCCAGCCCCGCGGGTCGGCCACGAGCGCGTAGATCCGGTCTGCCGGCGCCCGGATCGTCACGGACCGCGACACCGTGAACCGGGGCGACAGCAAGTAGCCGCCACCGACCAGCACCACGATGAGCGCCAGCACGGGGGCCAGGATCCATTTCATGACTTTCATGGGGACAGGTTCGGCGGCTGCATGGGCCACAGTCTGCCATCGTGTCGCGGGCACATTCAAGCGCTGTCGGGCGCCGGTTCGTACCCTGGTGCAAGATTCGGCCCTGCGAGCCATGGAGATCCACCGATGCCCGACGCCTCATTCGACCTCTTCGTGATCGGCGCGGGCAGCGGCGGGGTGCGCGCTGCCCGGCTGGCCGCTCATGCCGGAGCGCGCGTGGCCATTGCCGAGCAGGCGGCCATGGGCGGCACGTGCGTGAATGTCGGCTGCATCCCCAAGAAGCTCTACAGCTACGCCGCGCATTACGCCGCGGACTTCGTCGAGGCGCACGGCTTCGGATGGCCGGTGAAGGCTCCTGCGCTCGACTGGGACTTGCTCAAGCAGAACCGCGCCGCCGAGATCGAGCGGCTCAACGGCGTCTACGAGGCGGTCCTGCTGGGTGCAGGCGCCACCCTGCTGCGTGGGCGCGCCACCGTCGCCTCGCCACATGAGGTCGAGGTCGGCGGTCGGCGCTTCGGCGCCGGGCACATCCTCGTTGCCACCGGCGGATGGCCCAGCTTGCCCGAGGTGCCCGGCGGCGGGCTCGCGGTCAGCTCCAACGAGATGTTCGACCTGCCCGAAGTGCCGCGCCGCCTCCTGGTCGTCGGCGCCGGCTACATCGCCTGCGAGATGGCGTCGATCTTCCATGGCCTCGGGTCCGAGGTGACGCAGGTCGTGCGCGGACCGCGGCTGCTGCGCGGCTTCGACGACGACGTGGCGTCGTTCCTGGCGCAGGAAATGCGCAAGAAGGGCATCGACATTCGCCTGGGCATGCACCTTCAGCGCATCGACCGTGCCGAAGGCGCGCTGCGCGTCACCTTGCACGATGGCCAGGCGATCGCCGCCGACGTGGTGCTGTGCGCGACCGGGCGCGCGCCGAACACCTCGGATCTGGGCCTCGAGGCGGCGGGTGTGCTGCTCGGCGACCGCGGCGAAGTGCGGGTCGACGAGCACTACCGGTCCAGCGTGCCATCCATCTTCGCGGTGGGCGACGTGACCGACCGCGTGCAGCTCACGCCGGTGGCGATCGCCGAAGCCATGATCGTCGTCGACCACCTGTTCGGCCGCAAGCAGCGTCGGCTGGACTACGACTACATTCCCACGGCCGTCTTCACACATCCCAGCGTGGGCACGGTGGGCCAGACCGAAGCGCAGGCGCGCCAGCGTTTCGGCGCGGTACGCACCTACCAGAGCGAATTCCGGGGATTGAAGCACACGCTCTCGGGCAGCTCGGAGCGCACGCTGATGAAGCTGGTCGTCGATGACGCCACCGACCGCGTGGTGGGCCTTCACATGGTCGGCGCCGATGCTGCCGAGATCGTCCAGGGCTTCGCGGTGGCGATGAAGGCGGGCGCGACCAAGGCACACTTCGATGCGACCGTGGGCGTTCATCCGAGCGCGGCCGAAGAGTTCGTCACCATGCGCGAGCCGAGCGGCTAGACGCCGATGGCATGATTCGGCTCCCCAACCCATCACGTGTCCCGAGGTCTGCCCGATGTCGTTCGAGATCTTCCTGCGCCGCCTGAATGCCTGCCTGCCGGCTGTTCTGGTTGCCAGTGCGGCCGCCTGCATGGCCGGTCCTGCGCTCGCCGCCGATGCCCACAAGAGCGCCGCGAAGCCCCGCAAGCTCCTTCTCACGCGCGACGAACTGCGCGCCTGCATGGCGGCCAAGAACCACCTGCACGACGAGGGCGAGGCGCTCGTCCAGATGCAGTCCAAGCTCGCCACCGAAAAGGACGAGATCGTGCAGAACGGCAACGAGCTCAAGGAGCGGCTCGCGGCGCTGGATCGCACGAACAAGGAGGTGGTCCAGAAATACGTGGACGACTCCAATGCCCGCGAAAAACGCATCGACGCGTTCGAGGCCAGCGGCCGCACGTACAACGAGCGCGTCCAGGCGCTGGAGAACGCGCGCGCGGCATATCACCGCGATTGCGAGAACAAGCGCTTCGACTTGGACGACGAGGCCGCCATCCGCAAAGGGAAATAGGGCCTCGCGCCGATTGCGCTCGTGCGCGATCCTAGAATCGCCGCTCTCCCACCAAGAGAGCCGCCATGCCTGTTGCCACGAGCAATCCGCTGCTGACATCCTGGGACACGCCATTCGGGCTGCCGCCATTCGCCGACATCCGCGCCGATCATTTCGAGCCGGCATTCGAGGTGGCGATGCAGCAGCACCTCGCGCAGATCGACGCCATTGCGGCCCAGCCGCAAGCGCCCGGCTTCGAAGACACGATCGCCGCGTTCGATCGCAGCGGCAGGCTCTTTGCGCGGCTCGAAGCGCTCTTCTACAACCTCAGCTCCAGCGAGACATCGCCCGAATTGCAGGAGGCCGAGCAACGGCTCGCCCCGCGCCTGGCGGCACACTCGAGCGCGATCTTCATGCATGCTCGCCTGTTCGCGCGGGTGGACGCTGTGCACGAGCGTCGCAGCCGACTCGAGCTGACCCCGCAGCAGCGCCGACTGCTCGAGCGAATTCACCTCGATTTCGTGCGCGCGGGCGCCCGGCTCGGTCCCCCGCAGCAGGCACGCCTGGCCTGGCTCACGCAACGGCTGGCCGAACTGTCCACGCGGTTCGCGCACAACGTGCTGGCCGACGAGGCCGGCGACATGCTCATCCTGCGCAGCGACAGCGAGCTCGCCGGCCTGCCCGGCTTCGTGCGCGCGGCCGCGCGCCAGGCTGCCGTCGACCGGGGATTGCCTGATGCGTGGGTCGTCACGCTGTCGCGCTCGCAAATCGTGCCCTTCCTGACCTTCTCCGAGCGGCGCGACCTTCGCGAACGGGCCTACAAGGCCTGGGTCTCTCGCGGCGAGCACGCGGGCGAGCACGACAACCGGCCGATCGCCCGCGAGATTCTCTCGTTGCGCCGTGAACAGGCAAGGCTGCTCGGACACGAGAGCTATGCCGACTTCGCACTGGCCGACACGATGGCCGGCCGCGCGGATGCCGTCAATGAACTGCTTTCGAAGGTGTGGAGCCCCGCACTCGCCTCGGTCGAGCGCGAACGCGCGGCGCTGCAGGCGCTGCTCGACCGACGCGGACAGCGCGAACCCGTGGAGGCGTGGGACTGGCGCCATGCGGCCGAGCAGTTGCGTCGCGAGCGTTTCAAGCTCGACGAGTCCGAGGTCAAGCCTTATTTCCCGCTCGCTCGCATGGTCGACGCCTTGTTCGACTGCGCCGGCCGCCTCTTCGGCCTGCGCTTCGTGGAGCAGACGGACATCCGCACCTATCACCCCGACGTGAAGGTCTACGAAGTTCGCGACGCGCACTCCCGGCCGGTGGGTGTGTTCCTGCACGACAACTTCGCGCGGCCCACGAAGCGAAGCGGTGCATGGATGAGCGCCTACCGATGGCAGTCGCGAAATGGCGAGGAGGTGCTGCCGATCGTCGTCAACAACAACAATTTCGCCAAGGGAGCGGCCGACGAGCCGACGCTGCTGAGCTTCGACGACGCACGCACGCTGTTCCACGAATTCGGCCACGGATTGCACGGCCTGCTCTCGGACGTCCGCTATGAGCGCCTTTCGGGCACCCACGTGCTGCGCGATTTCGTCGAACTGCCGTCGCAGCTGTTCGAGCATTGGCTGTCCGAGCCCGAGGTGCTGCGCCGACATGCCCGGCACTGGCGTACCGGCGAGCCGATTCCCGACGTGCTCGTGCAGCGCCTGAAGGAGGCCGAGACCTTCGGGCAGGGCTATGAGGCGGTGCGCTACACCGCGTCGGCACTCGTGGACATGGCCATCCATTCGAGCGTCGAAGACGTTCCCGACATCGGCGAGTTCGAAGCTCGCGAACTCGTGCGCATCGGATTGCCTGCCAGTGTCGGCATGAACCATCGCCTGCCGCATTTCCAGCATCTGTTTTCCGGTTCGAGCTATGCGGCTGGCTACTACGTCTATCTTTGGGCCGAAGTGCTCGAGGCCGACGCCTTCGATGCATTCACGGAGGCAGGCAATCCCTTCGACCCGGCGCTCGCCGATCGGCTGCGTACCTTCATCTACGCGTCCGGGAACACGGTCGAGCCGATGCAGGCCTTTGCGGCCTTTCGCGGCCGAGGTCCGGACGTCAATGCGATGCTGCGCCAACGGGGACTGCTGGACACGGCCTGAAGCTCACCGCGGGCGCGGCACGCTCGGCAAGGCGCTAAGGCCGACTGCGCAAGAGATCTTCGATCGCCGACATGAAGGCGGCGAAATCGATGGGCTTGGTCCAGTATTGCGCGAAGCCGGCCGCCAATGCGCGGGCGATGTTGTCGGGCATGGCATTGGCCGTGACTGCGATGCATGGAATCGAGGCCGTCCCTGGAGAGGCGCGCAGGCGGCGCAGCACTTCGAAGCCATCGAAGTCCGGCAGATGCATGTCCACGAGGATCAGGTCGGGCCGCAGTTTCTGAGCCCGCTCGACGCCGCGCTCGCCGGTCATCTCGCATTCGAGCGCCAGACCGGGACGAGTGGCGACGAGTTCCTGCACCAGCAGGATGTTGACCGGGTTGTCCTCGATGTAGAGCAGTCGCGCGCGCTGCGCCGGCTGCCCTCGATCGGCGGGTGAGTGCTGCGCCGGCGGCTCCTCCGGACGCGACCCGGCCACGGTCGCCTTCAGGCGGACCTCGAACAGCGATCCTTGGCCGGGCGCGCTTCTCACGTCGATGGAGCCGCCCATGCAAGCGACCAGCGTCTTCACGATCGCCAGGCCGATTCCCGTGCCCTCGATGCCCTCGGACTCGATGCCCAACCGGTTGAAGGGTTCGAACAGGTGGCGTTGCTGCTGCTCGCTCAATCCGCGTCCGGTATCGCGGACCGCCAGCGTCGCCACGCCGTCGCGCACATGCCCTTCGACATGCACCTCGCCGCCTTGCCGGTTGTACTTGATCGCATTGCTCAGCAGGTTGATCAGGACCTGCCGCAGTCGCACGCGGTCGGCCCATGCATGGCCGTCGACCTCGCCGACCCGGATCGACACGCCCAGGCGCCGGGCAAGGTCGTCGACCATGGGCAGCGACTCGCTCACGAGGGGCGAGAGCGACACCTCCTCGAACGACAGCTTGAGCTGGCCGCTTTCGAGGCTGGACAGGTCGAGCACATCGTTGATGAGCGACAGGAGGTGTTCGCCGGCCGACACGATGTGTTCCGCGCGATCGGCCTGTACCGGCGATGTGGCTGCGTCGATCCGCAGCAGCTGGGCGAAACCCAGCACCGCGTTCAGCGGTGTGCGCAGTTCGTGGCTCATGCGAGCCAGGAACTGCGACTTGGCCTCGCTTTCGCGCTGCGCGACCAGCTTCTCGCGGCGTGCTGCCTCGGCGCTGACGGCGTCGGTGATGTCCCAGTTGACGCCGATGTAGCGCGTGCTGGCGCCGTCGGCACCGGCACCTTCCACCGGCGTCGAGCGCGACGCCAGCCAATGCACCGAACCATCGGGCCAGACCACGCGGAATTCGTAGGCGGCATGGCGTCGTCGTGCGACGGCGTCGGCCAGGAGCGCCTCGACGCGCGCGACATCTTCCGGGTGGGCCATCTCGGCCCGCCTGCGCGCATTGGGCGCCTCGGGCTGCGGCGAACGCCCGCGCAGCCGGAACATCTGGTCGTCCCAGATGGTCTCGTCGGTCGCCGGGTCCCATTCCCAGGTGCCCAGCCCCACGCTGTGCGCGGTCAGCGCGACGCGTTCATTGGCGCTGCGCAAGGCGGCCTCGGTGCGTAGCCGTTCGGTCACATCCAGCGTGATGCCATAGATCATCGCGTGCCCGTCGCGCTGCACGCGGCGGGCCCGGTTGACCAGCCAGCGCACTTCTCCGTCGGGCATGATCGCGCGGTATTGCCGCTCGAGCCTGTCGTGGGCAGGATCGTCCAGGAGCTCGTTGGCCTCGTGCATCATGGCTCGATCGTCAGGATGCACGGTCTGTTCGACCCATTCGCTGCGTCCTGGCACGCCTTGCTGCGGCGAGCGGCGCATCAGGCGAAACATCTCGGCGTTCCATTCGCCTTCGCCGGTCGCGTGATCTCGAATGAAGACGCCGATGCCCGCGGCCGCCGCCGCAATCTCCAGCCGCTCTGCCAGTTCAGTGGCCCGATGCGTGCGCTCGACCTGCTCGGTCACGTCCAGCCCCACGCCGAGAAATTCAAGCGGCTGGCCCAAGGCATCGCGACGCAGCATGAGGCGCACCAGCACATGCCGCCAGCGACCGTCCGATCGCCGATAGCGCGCCTCGTGATCCGTCGGGCGGCCCGTGGCCAATGCCTCGTTCGCACTGGCGGCGACGCGCCGACGGTCGTCCGGGTGGATCAGCGAGCGCACTTCGTCGATGGTGAGCCCTTCCGGTCGCGGCTCGATGCCGAGCACCTGGTAGGCGCGATGGTTGTAGTGGATACGGTCCGTGCGAAGGTCATGGCGCCAGATCGCGATGTTTCCCAGGTCGACGGCCAGGCGAAGCTGTTCGCTGGTGTCGTTGAAGGCCTGGGCCAGCGCATAAGTGTTGGTGTCGTCGACCATGATGCCGACAGTGCGGTCGGGTACGCCGGCCGGCGAGTTCTTGACCTCCCAGAGCGAATGCAGGCGCAGCACGCCGCCGCCGGGCTGCAGCACGCGATATCGAGCTTCGTACCGGCCGGCCTTCAAGGTCGACTTCGGATAGTCGGCAGCGGAGCGGTCGTCAGGATGGATCCGCCGGGCCGCCTCGTCGAAGTGGGGCGTGCCTGCGGATGGGTCCATGCCGAAGAAGCGGAACACGTGGCGGTCCCAGCGGCCCTCGCCCGACGGGATCTTGCGTTCCCACAGGCCCAGGCGCCCGAACTCCTGCGCCGTCTCGAGCAGTTCGGCCAGACGATACTGCGTGCTCACGTCCTGCAGGCACACCGCGATGCGGGCGTGCCCGGCCGAGCCTGGCGGCAATGGACGCGCCGTGAGGACGCCCCAACCGGTCTCGCCGGTGGGCAGCCGCCAGGGCAGCTCGGTGCGCGGGACGGCACGACCGGCAGACAGGGCGTCACGAACGCCCTCCCAGGGCGTGTCACCGTCCACGCGGAGCAGTTCGTCGAGGGTGCGGCCCAGCGCATCGGTCGACGCGATGCCGGCGCGACGTTCGAATGCGTCGTTGACCCAGGCGATGCGGCTTTGCGCGTCGAGCAGGACGAGCATGTCCGAACTGAGCGATGCCAGCTCTGCCCACGAGGGATCCGTGGCCGGCAAGGCGTGGTGTATGGATCCGGCGTCCATCCAGAGGGTCGTGCGCGAGGAACGTGCCTTCAGAGGTTCGTGGCCATCAGGTGATCGATGCGAAAGCGCGTGGTACCTCAGCCCGCCACCTGCAGCACGAGCTTGCCGAAGTTCTCACCCTTGAACAGCTTCAACAGGGTCTGCGGGAAGTTCTCCAGGCCGGCCACGACGTCTTCCTTCGAATGGATGCGCCCGGTCTGCAGGTACTGCGCCAACTCCGCGACGGCCACCGGGAAACGATCGGCATAGTCGAACACGACCATGCCTTCCATGCGCGCGCGGTGCACGAGCAAGGACAGGTAGTTCTTCGGGCCTTGCACCGGCTGCGTGTTGTTGTACTGGCTGATCGCCCCGCAGATGATGATGCGGGCCTTGCGGCGCAGCCGCGCCAGGACGTGGTCGAGTATTTCGCCGCCGACGTTGTCGAAGTAGATGTCGACGCCGTCGGGGCAGTGCGCCTTCAGCCCGTCGCGCACGCTGCCCGCCTTGTAGTCGATGCACGCGTCGAAGCCGAGCTCGCTCACCACCCATTCGCACTTGGCCGGGCCGCCGGCGATGCCCACCACACGGCATCCCTTGATCTTGGCAAGCTGCCCCACGGTCTGTCCGACGGCACCGGCAGCACCCGAGACGACGAGCGTTTCGCCGGGCTGGGGCTGCCCGATGTCGAGCAAGCCGAAGTAGGCTGTCATGCCCGGCATGCCGAGCACATTGAGCCATTGGGTCGGCGTGCCCAGGCGTGTGTCGATCTTCACGAGCCCGCTTCGCTTGATTTCGGCGGCGGGAATGAGGCTGTATTGCTGCACACCGACGGTGCCGCTGACCGCATCGCCGACCGCGAAGGCCGGCGACTTCGATGCGATGACGGTGCCCACGCCGCCTGCGCGCATCACTTCGCCGATTCCCACGGGGGCGATGTAGCTCTTGGCGTCGTTCATCCAGCCTCGCATGGCCGGGTCGAGCGAGAGGTAATCGGTCTTGATCAGGACACCGCCCTCGGCAGGTTCGTGCACGGGCTCGGTGGTGAATTGCCAGTTGTCTTGCGTGGGCATCCCCACGGGGCGCGATGCCAGGCGCACCTGCTTGTTCTGCAGGTCGCGGATGTCTGAAAGGGTCTGCATTCGAGGTGTCTCCAAGGTGACTTGAGCACGCAGCCGTGCGGTGCATGTTAGTCCCGCGCAGCCCGATGACGAAATCGCCAGCTCCGCGAATGACCGGCGCCTGCCTGGCGGCGTCGGACCGTTCCGACGCGAGCATCCGTTGCCGGCTGATGGGCGCGGGCGCCGTGGCCTCGTAGAGTCGGAGCATGCATGGCGCATCCTTCCTCACCGGCATGATCAAGCTAGGCAGTTGCCTCGCCGCGGCTGCGCTGGTGGCCTTGCGCGCGCCGGATGTCAACCCGCCGGTGCATCCGGTCGAACATCTGGATACGGCACGTTACGCGGGGCTCTGGTACGAGGTGGCACGTACGCCCAATGCGCTGCAATCGGTCTGCGAAGGCGACGTCACGGCCACGTACCGGCCGCTCGACGATGGGTCTCTCGCCTTCGTGCAGCGCTGCAAGGAGGCCGACCGCAAGTGGCTGCGCATCACCGGCCGCGTGAGCCTGAATGCGGAAGATGAAAGCCACGCGCGAATGGCGCTGAGCTTCCTGCCGTCGTGGTTGCGGTGGTGGCCCGGCAGCAGCGCGCCACACTGGGTGGTCATGGTCGGACGTGACTATGACTTCGCCGTCGTCAGCGAACCCGCGCGACGGCATGTGTGGATCCTCTCGCGTGCGCCATTCATCGGGCCTGCCACCTACTCGGCGATCATCAGGACGCTTCGCGACGAGCAGTACCCGGTCGATTCGCTGGTAGCGACGCCGCAGCATGTCTCGCCCTGGGAAGTGCTGGCGCATCATGTCGCGCTGCTGGTGTAGATCGGCTCGATCCCTGCGCACATGAAAAAACCGCGGCAAGCCGCGGTTTTTCTTGTGTCGTGATACCGGGCCCGCGCGTTGGCGAGCCGGCGTATCACAACGGGCGGATGTTCGCCGCCTGCAAGCCCTTTTGGCCTTCCTTGACTTCGAATTCGACGCGCTGGTTTTCCTGCAGCGTCTTGAACCCATCGCCAAGGATGTCGCGGAAGTGGGCAAAGAGGTCGGCGCCGCCTGCGTCTTGCGCAATGAAGCCGTAGCCCTTGCTTTCGTTGAACCACTTCACAGTTCCGGTCTGCTTCGTCATGGACGAGTCCTAACTTTCTAACAATGTAATGCGCAGCACATGCTGCCGCATGCAGAGACACCCAAGCAGCATTATTTTCAAAGCACGAGTCTTGCGTATACCTGTGCGGCAAATGTAGCGCATCGACACGGGCTTGCCGACATGCCGCGACGCCCGTGTCAGCGCAACGTCGTAGTGTCCCCTTCCCGCAAAGTAGAAACGGCCCCTTTGCCGATAGCAGGGAGCCGATCCGATGGAGGGACGCGAAGATGGTTTGCTGGTGATGAGCGCGAAGGAACGCGAGCGTTTGGTAGTAATACGCGCCGTCTGCGAAGGCCGGCTGCTGCAGGTCGATGCCGCCGAGCGGTTGGGCTTGTCGGTGCGTCAGGTCAAACGCCTGGCGCGAGGATGGCGAGAAGAAGGAGCCAAGGGACTGGTGAACAAACGGCGCGGCCGGCCAAGTGCGCGGCGCATTGATGACGCCACGCGCGAGCATTTTGTCGATCTTGTCCGCCAGCGATACCACGACTTCGGACCGACGCTGGCCGCCGAGCACCTGGCACGGCATTACGACTTCCGCTTCAGCCGCGAGAGTCTGCGTTCATGGATGATCGACGCGGGCCTGTGGAAGGACAAGCCCGCACGGCGCAAGCGCGTCTTCCAGTTGCGCCCGCGTTGTCCGCGACCGGGTGAGCTCGTCCAAATCGATGGGAGCCCCCACGCGTGGCTGGAAGGCCGTGCGCCGCGCTGCACGCTGATCATCTTCGTCGACGACGCCACCGGACGCCTGGGCTACGCGCGCTTCGCGCCGGCCGAGACGACACAGGGCTATTTGCGCGGCCTGCGCTCGTACGTGAGCGAATTCGGCGTGCCGCTGGCGCTGTACAGCGATCGGCATAGCATCTTCGGCAAGCACGACCCCGAGGATCCGGAGCCGACGCAATTCGAACGGGCGGCCCGGCAGCTCGGAATTGAACCCATCCTCGCTTGGACCCCACAAGCAAAGGGACGCGTCGAAAGGGCATTTCAGACGCTTCAGGACCGCTGGGTCAAGGCGCTGCGGTTGGCCGGCTGCTCGACGATCGAGCAAGCGAACGAACTGCTGCCCGAGCTCGTGAAGCGATATAACGAGCGCTTCGCGAAGGCGCCGGCACACCCGGGCGATGGACACCGTACGTATCACGGCAGCGAGGAGCAACTAGCGCTCACCTGTTCGGAGCAGTACACGCGGACACTGTCGAAGTCGCTGTCGTGCCAGTTCCGCGGAACCCTGCTCCAAGTGCAAACCGGTGACAGCGAGGGCTATCACTTGCGCGGTGTCGAGGTGCTGATCTGCGAGGATGCCCGCGACGGCTCGCTGGCAATGCTGCACGGCACAAAGGTGCTCCCGTTCAAGCCCTTCGCGGGCCATGAATTGCCGAATCGTCATGCCGATGACAAGACCCTCGAGCTTCGCATGGAGGACGTCCGGCGCAAACCTTCAAAGCCGTACGTCCCGCCGGAAACGCACCCTTGGCGCAAGTTCAAGTTTGCCAGCCCGACGAAGGAAGACCGCTGACGGGTAAGCCGCGGTCCGCCCTGTTTTTTAGCTCGACATGGAGCGCGCCTCGGCAAAGCCATCCCGACGTTTCGTGAAAGCGAGGCACATGCGCCTTGCATCAACGAAGGCGCATGGGACCTTCTTCGGCAAAACGTGCACCGCTTCGCGCCGGCGTTCCGCAGTCGCGGTCGACCGACCCAGACTTCGTTTCCTTGCGGCTGCTTCACATGTGGCCCGGGTCACTGCGGCCGCTACGTGGCCGCTCTGCATAACAAAGATCGGGGACAAACAATGACTGTCAAAAGGCCCACCAGCCCCACGCGAACGCTGTCGTCCGCCGGCTCGACGGGCGACGCACAGACGCCGCCGACCTCGCCGACGGCGCCGGCCGATTCACCCGTGGCCCGCCGCGCCAGCAACGCGCAGCCGCCGAGCCGCACGAGCCTCGAACGGCTGCTTGTCCCGCTCACCGAATCGGCGCTGGTGTCGCCGGCGATGAATGACGACTCTGTCGAGCGCGCTTCGACCGCCTCCAGCGGTTCGAGCCACCAGGTCATTGCCTTCATCAAGCAGGATCAGCTCGATGCGCTCAAGAGGCTGGTCCTCGAAGAAGGCCTCCGGCTGAAGGACATCACCCACGAAGGCGCGAGCGCGCCGTACTGGGCGGTCAAGGAGGACAACCTCGAGGCACTTGAGTTCCTGCTCGAGCACGATCCGCAAGCCGTCTGCAGAAAGACCCACGACGGCGACACGGCGCTGCAGCTCGCGCTGCGCACCCCCGGGCGCCGCGACATCGTCGAGGCCCTGCTGGAGAAGGGCAAGCCTGACGCCGACGAATGGAACGCCGCCCTGCTGGCCGCCTCTGGCTCGGTGCGCGACGAATACCTGGACCTCATCGCCCCCGCGACCACCCGTGCCATCGAGTCTTCCGGGCGGCGTGCCAAGTCCATCTTCAGCCAGGCGCTGAGCGGGGCTCGCTCGTTGTTGGGCAAATCCGAGGCCAAGGCCCGCCCCGCCGCCGAGCTTTCGCCGCTGTCCAGGGCGGCGGCCAGCGGCGACGTGGAGGGCTTCAAGAAGCTGCTGCGCGGCGGTGCCCATCCCTTCCGCATGGATCGCTGGGAATGCACCGCGGTGCACTACGCCGCGCTGAACGGGCACACGGGGATCATCGACGCGATCATCGACCACGTGGGTGCCGACCACGCCACAGCACTGCAAGGGCTGGACAGCACCAACGTGCACGGCGAAACGCCGCTGATGTGGGCCGCCGAGCTGCAGCACGAGGCGGTGCTGCAATCCTTGCTGCGGCTCGATGGCATCGTAGAGGTCAACGCGCGCAACCACGCCGGCCACACCGCCCTCATGATGGCCGCGGCCCAGTTCGACGGTACGAACGCCGGCCATAAGCTGCTGCTGGCGCACGGCGCCGACCCCAGGATCACGGCCGACAACGGCCGCAACGCGTTGCTCGACGCGATGCGCGCACCCGCGGGCCTGAGCGGCGGCTTGGTCGACGACATGCTCGCATCGCCCAAGCTCGACGAGCCGACGTTCAAGCTCGCGTTCTTCACCGCCGCCGGCGACGGCAACAAGCAGGCGCTGGACAAACTGCTGCAGCACCCGCTGTGCGACATCGACGCCGCCGACCCGCAAGGCGACACCGCGCTGGCGCTGGCCACCGCCAACGGCCACCTCGAGACGATGCAGGTGCTGATGGCCCACGGGGCTGGGATTCACCGCACTGCAGCTGGCCGCCGAGCGCGGCCACCTCGGCGTGGTGCGAACGATCGTCAAGCACTACCGGGGCATGGCCGACCAGCCCGAAGTCCAGGCCGACATCCAGGCGGCACTGCAGCGCGCCAAAGACAAAGGGCACGGCGCCGTCGAGATAGAGCTCACCCGCCCCGGCGACACCAAGTCCTGGAAGACGCTGTACCAGGGCCTGAGGCCATCCGCCTTCGACCGGGCCGGCCGGCCCGTGTGGAGCGCCCAGGCGCTGGCCGGGATGCAGGACTGGCTGGGGCTGCCCCGCGAGGGCGGGCCGGTGTCCACCTTCCCCATGCTGATCCGCGACCTGCGCGATGACGGCAGCGCGGCGCCGCAGCCGGAACACGAGCGCGTGTCCGTCGAGGGCCAGGCGGTGGCGATCGCGCGCTTCATCAACGATCTCGACCCCACGCAGCACGCCGATACCCGCGAGCAAGCGATGAGCGCGTTGCGCGAGATCATGGACCACGTGCTGGAAGCGGGCGAGCGCTGCGATCCGGGTTACGCCGCCAAGCCGCTGGAGGAGCTGAGTTCGGGGTGGGGCCAGCTCGATGACGAGCAGCGTCGCGCGATGCTGCAGCGCTTCTTCGATCCGCACACGCTGGTCAGCCTGCGCCGCGAACACCAGGACATGACCGCCTCGATGCTGTGGCTGGCCGACGAGGCGGCCGCGCTGCAGCCCGGGGCGCTGTTCGACACGCTTCACGCCACGCTGCTGCAAACCGAACGCCTGGCCGTGCAGCAAGGCCTGTGGGGCTTGTGGGAGAAGGACGACACCCTGCATTGGACGCACGAGCAGGCGCCGGCCGGCCTGGACCGGCTGATCGACAACCTGCGTCCGCTGGAAGCGAGGCAGCGCCCCGGCAACGAAGACCGCCTGGGCTATGACTTCGAGTACCTGGTGGCCAAGCAAGACGACACATCACAACCGTGAACCGAGGACCTATCCCATGAACAAGCTCAAATTTGGCAGCAGCTCCAGCGCGTCGCGCACTTCCGGCGCCGGGGGCGGCGAAGACCCCGACAAGCCCAAGAAGAGCGGCAACAAGATCCAGCAGTTGGTCGGCTCGCTCACGGGCAAGAAGAACAAGGGGGGCCAGCCGCCGCGGCAGAGCCTGGCGCAGATCACGGCGTTGTTGAGCAGCAGCACCTCGGCTGCCGACGCAGTCGCCGCGGACCTTGCGGCGCTGGGCATCGAGGCCAGCGAAGGTGCGGAGAGCGCGGACAAGGGCAAGCGCCCCATGCTCCAGCGCCTGCGGGGCAAGCAACCGGAGAAGTCCCCCGAAGAAAAGTACGAGGAAAGGTTCAAGGAACTCCAAGAAGAGAACTACAAGCTCGTGCGCTCGCTCGCCGAGCCTGGTGCGCCCCGCGGGGATTTCATCGAGGCCGCACGGCAACTGGACGTGCTTTGCACCATGAAGCCCTCGCAGGCCGCCCTCCACGGAGACAAGTTCGAGGCTCTCAAATGGGGAGGGCTGTTCTCGCACGCCACCCGGGCGGGCCAGTATGACCTTCTGACGCAGTGGATGCGCAAGTTCGACAATGTCGAAACGCAATGCGAGTTGCTGGCCGACATTGGATCCGGCCTCAGCGAGCGCCCCAGCGAGCCCCCACCCGCGCATTCATCGGCAAGCTGTGCGACGTATTACCTGAATAAGCTGCCCGCCCTGGTGATGCAGCACAACGGCAAGCCGCCGTCGCCGTTCACGCACGATCAGCTGCACCAGGTCATGGCGGCGTTTTCCGAAAAGCTCGCCGAAGGCAGCGGCAACGCCCACGCGCAGCAGTTCTTCGACAACATGCCGATGAACCTGTTCCACGTGCTCGACGAGATGACGCCCAAGTGGGCCGAGGCAACCTTTGACGGGTTGAACCTCATTCGCCACAGCGTGCGGGTCATGACGGACTACGAGATTTCCTGTGGAAGCAAGCCGCGATCCACGCCACTCACATCGGCAGAAAAGCGGCGGGCGGAGATGATTGACACCTGCCATCACTTTGCGAATCTGAAGGCCGGTGACAACGGCGTGGATCCGAAAGCCAAGATCGGCCAGTGGGCGATGCAAGGCAGGAAGTACGAAAAAGCCGCCCATGAGATTTCGAAATACACACCGCGGAGCGCGAGTGAGATGGCTGCATGCCGCGACGCTCAATCGATGAAGCGCTGGGGGATGGACATCAGCGGCATGGAACTCGACAACCTGCCGGAGAAGTTCCACACGCTGAACTACTTCTCCCACATGAACCTGTCGAACAACAACATCCAGCGCATTCCGATGGAGATGGCCAATATGGAATTCTTCTCCGGCTACACGCGCAAGTCGCCCGAGGATGGCCGCATCCAGATCGATCTCACGGGCAACCCGCTGAGCAAGATGACGCTCGAGGAGCTGAAGGTGCTCGACGACACGGCTTCTCGCCCCTACGGGCCTGTCTTCACGCTGCCCAAGATCATCCAGCTCGCTGACGGAAACACCTTCGAGTCGTCGCAGGCGCTGGTGCACGTCGGCTCCTCATCGCGCACGACTTCGTGAGCGGAGCGCTTCACATGTCGAACAAAGGGAGCGTCCAAGGCGTCAGCACCGGCGAACTGGAACGCCGCATGCGCCGGCTCACGCAGGAGAACGCGGAGCTGGAAAAAGACAACGACAAGCTCAGTCGGCAGATCGAGCAACTGCAGCGCACCATGCAGGATCGGACGGCTGCGTAAGAGTCTCGGCGGCCAAGCGATGTCGGCAGGTGAACTCGACCTCGGCCCGTGCAGGTGCTGGCGCAGCGGCGCGCGTCGACGGCGGTAGTCCAATGTCCGACAGCCTGATCATCGGCGGTGCCGCGGCCTCCGTGGTCGACGTGCTGCATGGCATGCACGATGGCCAGGCCTGGCAGGGCCTGCCCGCGCCGAGCCAGTCGATCGAACGGATCAAGCTGGGGCTGGGGCAGTTCTATCGCAGCCGCAAGGACAGCATTGACACGAAGACGGCACTGAAGCTGGACGATGCCGCGCTTCGCACCTGGCTGGACCAGAGCGTGCCCTGGGACAAGCCCATCGCGCACAAGACGCAGGTGCTGGTGAGCACCGTGCCGCAGGCCATGCACCACGAGCACCGCAAGGTCAGCAGTTCTTCGACAACATGCCGATGAACCTGTTCCATGTACTCGACGAGATGACGCCCAAGTGGGCCGAGCCGACGTTTGATGGGCTGGACAGTGTTCGCATCAGCCTGCGACTCAAGACCGACTATGAGGTTGCATCCGGCAGCACGCCTTCGCCCAGGCCACTGACGGAAGCGGAAAAGCGGCGTGCCGAGATGGTTTCGACCTGCGAGGGCCTTTCCGAAGTCAAGGCTGCAAACTGCGGCGTGAAGCTGGAGGCGAAGATTGGCCAATGGGCCATGCAGGGCAGGAAGTACGAGCAGGCCGCCCATCGCCTGGCTATGCAAACACCCGAGTCCAGATGGCTGACCGAGATGCGAGACAACCAGTCCATGAAACGGCTGCCACTGAACATCAGCGGCATGCAGTTGGACAACCTGCCGGAGAAATTCCACACGCTGAACTACTTCTCGGAGATGGACCTGTCGAACAACAACATTCAGCGCATCCCGATGGAGTTGGCGCAGAATGGAGCACTTCTCCGGCTACGCGCGCAAATCGCCCGAGGATGGTCGCATCCAGATCGACCTCACGGGCAACCCGCTGAACAAGATGACGCTCGAGGAGCTGAAGGTGCTCGATGACACCGCTTCGCGCCCCTACGGGCCTGTCTTCACGCTTCCCAAGTTCATCCAGCTTGCTGACGGAAGCACCTTCCAGTCGTCGCAAGCGCTGGTGCGGCTTGCCTCGTCGAGTGCGACGCAAAGCTGAGCCGTACGTAGAAGGTGACCATGACGAATGACCAAGACATCACCGCCGGCGAACTCGACCGCCGTGTGCGCCAGCTTGCACAGGAAAACGAGCAACTCGAGCAAGACAACGACGAACTCAGCCAGCAGATCGAGCAGCTGCAGCGCACGATGCAGCAGGTGCTGCTGCTGACGTCAGCGGGCGAACCGGGCGGCCACGCCATGGTCGGTGAACCCTGACGTTGGCTCGTTTCCCGTCTCATACAAGAGCTGAGGACGGTGCATCTGCCGGACACCTGCAAGTCCGCCGAAAAGTCGTCCGTGTAATCGCCAGCACCTCCGCCGCGCAACCAATTGCGACAGGTCGACGGTCCGAAATGTCCGGGAATCCCTTACGGTGCCGCCGGTTACGGTTCACCCACTCCGCGCGCTGATCTGGGACGCCGCCCTCCGGGACGGCGTCCCAGATCAGTCCTTCTGCCTACCGATCGCTGGCCGGGAAGGTCGGTCTCACATGTCGAGAAAGGGGACATTTCAACGTTGCGGACCCAGGGGACATTTTCACTTTGCGTTGACACATGCCGCGACGCCCGTGCGGGGAGTCGCGCAGAATGCAACCCATGAAACTTTCGGTGCTCGATCAATCTGTCTCGCTTGCTGGCCACGGCGACGACGAAGCCATCCGCGACACCCTCGATCTCGCGCAGCATTGCGAGGCGCAAGGCTACCACCGCTTCTGGCTGAGCGAGCATCATGCGCTGCCCACGATCGTCGGCAGCGCGCCCGAGATCCTGATGGCCGCCATTGCCGCGCGCACGCAGCGCATCCGCATCGGCAGTGCGGGCGTCATGCTGCCGCACTATTCGGCGCTGAAGGTCGCCGAGCAGTTCCGCGTACTCGAGTCGCTGGCGCCGGGCCGGATCGATCTCGGGGTGGGGCGCGCACCGGGTGGCGACATGCGCACGGCACAGGCGCTCAATCCGCATGCGGCGCTCGGCGCAGAGGACTTCCCGCAGCAGGTGCTCGACCTGCAAGCCTGGACCTCCCGTCCGACGCACAAGGGAATCACGGCGCGGCCTCTCACGCCCGCGGCGCCACAGATCTGGGTGCTGGGCAGTTCCGACTACGGCGCCCAGCTTGCCGCGCATTTCGGGCTGCCGTACGCATTCGCCTATTTCTTTGCCGACGGGCAGGGAGCCGACACGGCCATGTCGCTGTACCGCGCAAACTACAGGCCGAGCCCGCGACACGCGTCGCCGCTGCCCACGCTGTGCGTGTGGGCACTGATCGCGGACACACAGGACGAGGCGCTGCATCATGCGACGAGCCGCGAGCGATGGCGCGTCGATCGCCAGCGCGGCGTGTTCGGGCCGTTGCAGTCGCCCGATGAAGTGGCCGCACGCGGATTCTCGCCCGACGAATGGCCCATGGTCGAACGCATGCGCGAGCGAGCCTTCGTGGGCACGCCAGGGCAGGTCGGGCAGAAGTTGCGCGCCCTGGCCCAGGCATTCGACCTGGACGAACTCGTCATCAATACCTGGGCCTTCGACCCCGCAGTGCGGCGCCGCTCGTACGCGTTGCTCGCAGGTGAATTCGAATTGACGGCGAATCCGGCAACGTGAAGTTCATCGACTTCGAGCTGCGGGGTGATCACATCACGCTCGACCACCTGCTCAAGGCGACGGGCCTGGCCGGAAGCGGCGGCGCGGCCAAGGCGATGGTGGCCGAAGGGAAAGTGCAGGTGGATGGCCGGGACGAACTGCGCAAGACCTGCAAGATCCGCCCCGGCCAGGTCATCGGCGTGCATGGCGCCCGGGTCCGCGTACTCGCAGAATCGGCCACCGTGCCCGATCAGAACCGGTAGTTGACGCCGACCGACAGCATGTCGCGGTCGACGTGGTCGCCGAACGACTTGAAGCGATAGCGTTCCCATTCGCCGCGCAAGCCGACCTGCCGCGTGAAGTCGTACTGCACGCCCAGACCATACTTGTACGATGTGCCGCGGTCGCTCGCGCCCGTGAGGTCGGTGCTCTTGCCATTGAAGACACCCACACGGCCGATCGCAGAGAAGCTTTCACTCAACGGGATCGTACCCACCGCATCCACGTAGATGCCGTCGCCGCTGGTCGTGCCTGCCGCGCTGTTGGCGTCGCCCAGATCCGCATAGCCGCCTTCGAGCGAGAAGTTCGGATTGAACGAGTAGCCTCCGTAGATCTTTCCACCGGTGGCGCTGCGGTCGGTGGAGAGGCCGCCCACATCCGGCCCTTTGTAGTCGGTGCTGCCGATGGATCCGCCGATGTAGGGCCCGGCGATCGGCGTCCGTGCCTGGGCCTGGGCCTGCGTACACAGGGTCGCCGCCGACGCGATGAAGGCGCAGGCGAGAATCGTTTTGCTCATGGAATGCTCCTTGTTGCCAATGGTGTGCGGCCGCGTTGAGCGACCCACAACCGCAGCTTGCATCCGGCGCGCCCGGCTTGGCACTTCACATGGTTGCGCGATGTGGTTCGCGGTGAACCCAATCGACACCTGAAAGCAGGCTTTGCATCTCGGAACCTCGTTGATGCGTCGGCGTCGAAGGCACGCACTGTGGCGTGCGTGCCGCAGTGGTGTCGAGGCCACGCCGCGGGTGGTCCGGAGAGGGCGCCGGAACCCTGGCATCATCGCGGCGAATGAGCGCATTCCCGTCGGCGTGCCAAGCCGCGGGCCATGCGCTTTGCAGCATTCCCACCCAGTGATCTCGACATGACCCGCACGCTGATTCCGCCCTTCGTCGATCCGTCATCGCTGCCGGATGCGCTTCGCACCGGCGGTCGCGGGATCCTCGGTCCCGAGGGCATGGCCTTGCTCGTGGACATGCCGCTTCGCGCGTTGTGCGCGCTGGCATCGAGCTGGAACGATCTTCCCGCCGACGGCTACCTGCGAGATGGCGGCCGTTATCGACGGCGCCGGCATTCGTGTTTCGTCGTCGATGGCGACCATGTCGAGCAGGTGGCGCATCGTGCGCACTGGCAGCCTGTCGAGTACAACGCGTTGCACGGCGGGCTCGAGCGCTGGTTCGAGCCGATGGACGCCGCGGTTCTCGCCCAGCCGGTGTGGAAGAGCCTGCTGCAGCGCCTGGGCGGCACCTGCTCGGCGGCCCGGCACGTGCAGCCGTGGTTCGTCGAGGCGCACCAGTTCCGCATCGACACGACCGATGGCATCGGTCGCCCCACGCCCGAAGGCGCGCATCGCGACGGGGTCGATTTCGTCGTCGTGGCGCTGGTCGATCGAGCCGGCGTGAAAGGCGGCGAGACTCGCGTGTTCGATGCGGACGGACCAGCCGGCATGCGCTTCACGATGACCGAGGCCTGGACCACGCTGATGCTCGATGACGAGCGCGTCATCCACGAGACCACGCCGATCCAGCCGCTCGTCGCCGGCCAGGACGGCCATCGCGACACGCTGGTGCTGACCTTCCGCGCCGGTGGCTTCCAGGGGCCTGCCGCCGCGTAGCCGCACATGCGGCACGTCGACGGCGCGACTGATTCACGGCGCCATCAGCGTGCGGCGGATGAACATCACGGTCGCATAGAAGAAGTAGTCGGCGTTTTCCTTGCGCACGAAGCCGTGGCCTTCGTTTTCCGCTCGCAGGTACCACGCCGGCGTGCCGTTCTCGCGCGCCTTCGCGACCATCTGCTCGGCCTCGGTGTAGGGCACGCGCGGATCGTTTCGGCCCTGCACCACGAACAGCGGCCGGGTGATCTTGTCCGCATGGGCCAACGGGGAAATGCTCTCGAGGAATGCACGCATCTTCGGATCGCGCTCGTCGCCGTACTCGACCCGGCGCAGGTCGCGCCGGTAGCTCTCGGTGTGCTCCAGGAACGTCACGAAGTTCGAAATGCCCACCACGTCGATGGCGCCGGCAATCCGCGCCGCATAGTGCGTCGCGCATGCGAGGCTCATGTATCCGCCGTAGCTGCCGCCGCTCACGAGGACCCGTCGGGCATCGAATTGAGGCTGTGTGGCGATCCAGTCGAGCAATGCGCCGACGTCGCGCACGGCGTCCTCGCGATGCATCCCGTTGTCCAGCGTCAGGAACGTCTTGCCGTATCCCGATGAGCCACGAACGTTGGGCTCGATGATGGCGATGCCCAGTTCATTGACGAAATAGTTGTAGCGGCCCATGAAGCCTGCGCGGGCCTGCGACTCGGGGCCTCCGTGGATGAGCACGAGGACTGGCCTGGGCCCTGTGAACGTCGCCGGCGGCTTGGTCAGCAGGCCCGAGATCGTGCGCCTGTCGAAGCTTTTCCAGCGCACGATGTCCTGGTCAGGGAATTGCGACATGTCGACACCCGGAGGCGCATAGGCCTGCGTCCATTGGAGGAGGATGCCGCCAGATGTGTCGAGCGAATAGATCTGACTCGGCCCGTGCGCGCTGCTCATCGAGAACGCGAGATCGCCCGATGCGCGTTGGAACGACATGGCGCCCACACTGCCTGCGGGCAGATGCGGTTTTGGCAGTTCATGCAGCGTTCGAGCGTCGAAGAGGTGCAGATCCTCGCGGCCTTCGACATTGGCACGAAGGGCGACCCGCGCGCCGTTGTCCGAGATCGCGGCGCCGTCGATGTCCCAAGGGATCTTCTTCGTCACGGGCGTGAGGCGTCGATTGGAGAATCGGTAGAGCGACATCTCGCGGAATTCGCCGTCGTGGTCGGTGAGCACGAACAGGCCCGCGTTGCCTTGCTGGAACCCTACGGCCATGTACACGCCGCCGCCCTTGGTGTGAGGCGCGGGCAGCAACTGGCGCAGCCTGCGGCGTTGCAGGTCGAAGATCCAGACCTGCGATTCGTTCGCGGAGATGTAGCGCGTGAGCGCGACGAGGCGGTCGTCCCACGAGATGCCGCCGACGTCCCAGCCGGTGCCGTCGAGTTGCACCAGGGCCTGGCGTGTGGTGGGTCGTGCCGGGTCGATGATGCTCAAGGTCTGCGTCACCTTCTCGCGCTTGCCCCCGGACGCCGTGCGATCGAGCGGGACGGAGCTCATCAGCAGCCTGCTCGAGCGGTGCAGCCAGGCTTCCATCCGGTGCCGCCGGCCCGGTTCGCTCAGCAGTGCGATGTTGCGTGTGTCGAGGTCGAGGCGATAGATCTGCGCGGCCTCGTCGCCACCCACGCTTCGCTCGAAGACGATGTAGCGACCCTCGGTCGGCTCGTAGCTGGCGACGTTCACCGGGTCGGCGAACGAGGTGAGCTGCTCGGCCTCCCCCATGGCCTTGTTCACCCGAAAGAGCTGGGTCGTGCTGGCGCCGGCGTCGCGGTGGGCGACGAGCATCTCGTGAAGCCGTGGATGCCAGTCGAGCAGGGCATGGCCGCGAAAATCGGTATAGCGCGCCACGTCGTCAGCCAGTGACTGCGGAATCGGCGGCACGCCCTGCACGACGAGGTTCGCATTGGGCTCGACGTAGGTCATGGGCGGCGGCGCCGGCGGCGAGGGTGCGGTGGGCGGCGGCGGAGACCGCACGGCCGTGCAGCCGGCAAGGCACAGGGCAGCAACCAGACTCAGTCGGATCTTCATCGAGGCGGTGTGGAAGGTGGACCGGAGGACCGGGCCCATTGTGCCGCCATCGAGACGACTCGCGACGCTTCGCGAGGCGCGATTCATCGGGGTTGACGGCACTTTGTCCCGCGCGAACTGCAGTTCGTCGCAGTTCGATGGCGGCACGCAGCCGCGCTGCCGATACTGCCTTCCAGGACGACACGAACCCCGCACCCGAACGCAAAGGAGCCTGCCATGAATGCCCGCCCGATGATCCGCTGGACCCTGCTGATGATGGTTGTTGCCGCGCTGGCGGCCATCGTCATCGTGGTCCCCGGCCGCAGGCGTGCCGAGGAGGCTGCTCAGGTCGTCACGCTGCCGCAGGTGACCGTCGTGGGCAAGCGCGAGGCTGTCGCGGCGCAAGTCGTGCGGCTGCCGCGAGTCATCGTCACGGGTCGGCGCGACGCCATCGACAGCCCGTGGCGCCAGGCCCGCGACAACGATGCGGGCGCACCGGCGGCCGCCGGCGCCCGCGGCTCGGCTTCGCAAGTCGTGCTGGCGGACTCGCCGAAGGCCGATGTTGCCGTGCAGTGATGTCAGACCTGCCTGATATCGGCCACCGGTTCGGCGCCGAAATCCGCGCGGCGCAAGAACGCGAGGACCCGGGCCGCTGCGTCGTGCGGTGAAGTGAGCTGCCCGCCGCGCTGCAACTGCACAAATGTCTCGCGATCCGGAAAACCTTTGGCGTCGGCATCGCGCAGTTGTCCCTGCATGTCCGTGTCGATCACGCCCGGCGCGAGCGACACGATCTTGGCAGCAGGACCGTCGGCACCACTCCGATGCGTCTCGTCGAGGGCAACCGCCCTGCTCAGATGATCCATGCCCGCCTTGGCAGCGCAGTATGCGGCGCTGCCCGCCATGGCCCGCCGGCCCAAACCCGATGAGATGTTCAGCACCTTGGTGCGCCCTCGGCTCGTGGCGCGCCAGCCGTGCGTCGCACGCAGGAACGACGCGGTGAGCAGAAGCGCCGCCTCGAGGCCGACTCGCAGCGCCGCGGACAGTTCTGCATTGGTGCACTCGTCGATCGGCCCCACGCGCGTGACGACGCCGGCATTGTTGATGAGGATCGCATCGTCGAACCGGTCCGGCTCGAACCGCTTCAGCCTCGACTCCAGGTCGTCGGCCACCGGCAGCGGCTCGGCCAGATCACGCGTCCACTGCTCGAAAGGCACTGCCAGGCGCGTGGCCTTGGCCGTGAGCTCTTCGTTGCTGCCGCGCGAAATGGCCAGCAGCACATGGCCGCTTTCAAGGACCTGATCGGCCATTGCTGCGCCCATCCCGCGCGAGGCACCCGTGATGATGTACAGGGATTCATTCATGAAGGAGTCCTTGATACGAGGTGGTTCAGAGGCAAGTATGCAAGGCGAGTCGAAACTCTGCGTTGACGACGAACCCGGGCAGGCGCACACTGCGCGCTTTCGCGCGGCGACGTGTCTTGGCATGCGTCGCACCCCTTGCCACCCGACCTGAGGAGACGTGCCATGAACAGACTGCCCATTGCACTGACCGCTCCCGCGTCGAGAGCCTGACGGCAAGGTTTTCAACAGCATTCAACGCTTTGCCATGCCCTGCCACCCACGCGTGGCGAGGCGACAGCACATTGCCACGCTGAACGGCACGCAGTCACCGGGCCTGACCTGGGCCTGTGCCCTCGTCGTGCTCCAGGCGCCGCCCCCGCGGCGTGACGGCACGGCGGATTGACCCCGTCGCTCGGCTGCCCCGACGCATCGACTGCGCAATCCCACCCCGCGAAGGCGGATGGGGTTGTCTCGCTGCGCCATGCGCAGCCCTTCGTTCGGACTCGTCCGCAAGACACATCCCGCCATGATCGAGATAGACCATGATCACCTGCGCCTCGTCGGGCTCACCCCTGCGATGGCGCAACACCTGACTCGTCAACCCGCCCCGGAAGGAGGCCCCTTCGAACTGATGCGCCTGACCGAATTGCACCGCGACCGCATCGTGGTGCACGACGGGCAACGTGAACGCCACGCATCCGGCATGCCCCGATTGATGCGCCCGCTCGATGGCGAGCGCACCGTCCTGGCAGTCGGCGACTGGGTGCTGGCCGCGCGCGACGAGCATGGGCAGCTCTGGGTGCACCATCGGTTCGAGCCCCTGACGCACCTCGTGCGCCGCGACGCCGACGGCAGCCGGCATGCACTGGTGAGCAACGTGGACACCGCGCTGCTCGTGATGGGCCTGGACGACGACTTCAACGCGCGCCGACTGGAGCGTTATCTGGCGCTCGTGAAGGGCGGCGGCGTGCTGCCGGTAGTGGTCCTCACCAAGGCCGACCAGGCGGCACCGCTGCCGCACATGCTCGCCCCGCGCGTCAATGAGCTGCATGAACGCGTGGGGCGGCAGATCGACATCGTCGCCGTCAATGCGACGCACGCGAGTGCCGCGCAGGCGCTCGCACCCTACCTGCACCCGGGGCAGACGGTGGTGCTGCTGGGCTCGTCAGGTGTCGGGAAGAGCACGCTGACGAACACGCTTGCCGGTCAGGCCTTGCAAGACACCGGCCCGGTGCGTGCGAGCGACGGACGAGGCAAGCACACGACGACATCGCGCTCGCTGCACCGGCTCGATGGCGGCGCCTGCGTGATCGACACGCCGGGTCTGCGGGCCTTGCGGCCGGACGTCGACGACGCCACGCTGGCGTGGCTGTTCGACGACATCGCCCGTCTTGCACTGCGCTGCCGCTTTCGCGATTGCCGGCACGAAGAAGAACCCGGGTGCGCGGTGCGGGAAGGCGTGGGAGGCGACCGCTTGCGCAACTACCACAAGATGCTTCGCGAGGCTCGCCGTGACACGATGGGTGTCCTCGAACGCCAGCGCCTTGCCGCGCATTGGCGCGCCCGCGGAAAGGAAGGGCGCGCCCGGGCGAAGATGAAGCGAGGCGAGACGTGAACCGGGCGATCCATCACGGAGATTCGCACGGACCGCCCTTGTCGAAGACGATGCGCCACACACCGGGCGATTCCTGCCGCCACACGGAGTTGAAGCGCCCGATGCACTTGCCGGCGGCATCGAGAACCGGCCCCGTGCTCCATGCCAGCGTCCCGGAATCCAGCGCCTCGACATGGTCCGGGAGCCAGGAGAACGGCGCGACCGGCGCAGCAAAGAAGCGTCTCCATGCGCTCGCCACCGCCGGCTTTCCGCGCAGGGGAGTCGCTCCGGAGAGGAATACCGTCTCGTCCGACAGGAAGCGCGCGAACGCGGCGGCGTCGCGGTCGGCCATGGTCTTCGCGAACGCGCGTTCCGTGTCGGCCACTTGTTGCTCGATCGCGGCGCGGTCCCCATGTGCTGGCACGAACGTGGCGGCGGTGGTGGTTGGCGATGCAGGTTGCGGCGCGGCGCAGCCTAGCAGCGTGGCGGCGCCGGAGGCTGCCAGCAAAAGCCGCAGGGACCTGGCATGCGAGTTCCGGAGTGTGGAGCGGGCGGCCTTGCCCACATGGATGCCTTGTGCCATCGAATGACCTCCTTGGCCGCAGCGCCCGTATCCCGGCGCGCGGGCCGAGGCAGTGTACGCAGCCTCGCGTCGCTATGCTGCAGGCCATGCCCGATTCGCGCGCCGAACCCGCACGCCTGTTTCTCGCCCTCTGGCCCGACGACGCGGTGCAGCGTGCGCTGGCCAGTGCAGCCGCGCGCTGGCAATGGCCGCGCGGGGCACGCCGGATCGCCGACGACCGGCTGCACGTGACCCTGCACTTCCTGGGCGACGTGCCGAGAGCGCGGGTGGACGAACTCGGACGCGCGCTGCGCGTGCCGTTTTCGCCTTGCACGCTGGTCTTCGGCTGCGCCGAACTGTGGCCTCGGGGACTTGCCGTGCTGCGCCCGCATCGCACGCCCAACGAACTCGTGGCGCTGCACCAGAGACTCGGCGAGGCGCTGCAGGCCGAGGGTGTCGAGACCGAACGGCGCGAATGGAAGGCGCACGTGACCCTTGCGCGCGATGCCCGGGGCGCGTTGCCCGAGGCGGTCACGCCGGAGTTCGCTTGGCCTGTCGATGGATATGCGCTGGTGGAGTCGGCAAGGCGGCCGCCGCTGGGATACCGCATCTTGCGCGACTACCGCCATGCGAGCGCACGAGCGGGTGACGCCGCGCCATAGTTCCATCAAAAGCGATCGAGGGTGATCGGCGTGGTCAGGAAGCCTGCTCGTCCACGGCGGCGGCAGGCCGCGTTCGAGCGGGTTGATCAGCATCGCGGTCGGGCTTTTCGACGAAGCCCGGTGGCTGCGGCCAGGGGCGATCGACAGCGGCCGGGCCGGCGAACAGCATGGCGGGGTGGTCGATGCGACCGAAGCGCAAGCTCAGCATGTCGAGCAGGTAGTTCTGGTGCAGGCGCCAGGGGCGCGTCGTGCCTTGCCTGGGGAGTCGCTCGATGGCCCGCTGGACGTAGCCGGACGAGAAATCGATGAACGGCATCGGCTTGACGTCCGGATGCGGGCGCGGCATCGCGACGGCATGGCCGTGCCGCTCCATGTAGCCGAACAGGCGGCAGACATAGCGGGCTGTCAGGTCGGCCTTCAAGGTCCAGGATGCATTGGTGTATCCGAAGGTCGACACCAGGTTCGGCACCCCGCTGAACATCATTCCCTTGTAGGTCGTCGTCGACGCAAGGTCGACGGGCACGCCGTCGATGCTCAGCGCCACGCCGCCCAAGAGCTGCAGGTTCAGCCCCGTCGCCGTGACGACGATGTCCGCTTCGATGTCCTGGCCGGACGCCAGGCGCACGCCGTGTGGCGTGAAGGACTCGATGCGGTCCGTGACCACGGAGACGGCGCCGCTGCGTATCGCGCGAAAGAGGTCGCCGTCGGGCAGCACGCACAGGCGCTGATCCCACGGGTCGTAGCTGGGTGTGAAGTGGGTCTGGACGTCGAATCCGGGGCCGAGCTGATAGCGCACTGCCGCGAGCAACCGCTGCCTCGCGCGTGCCGGATGCCGGCGCGCGAACTGGAAGAACGCGAGGCCGATCGCCACGTTCTTCGCGCGCACGAGACGGTACGCGAGGCGCTCGGGCAGGTGTCTGCGAAGCCATTGCGCCATGCGATCGCGCGAAGGAAGAGCCACCACGTACGTCGGCGAGCGCTGGAGCATGGTCACGTGCGCGGCCGAGCGCGCCAGCGTGGGCACGAGTGTCATGGCCGTGGCGCCGCTGCCGATCACCAGCACGCGTCGTCCGCTGCAGTCGAGCCCCTGCGGCCAGAACTGCGGATCGACCCAGGTGCCGGCAAAGGCCTGTTCGCCCGGAAACTCGGGCCGGTACCCCGCGGCGTAGCTGTAGTAGCCGCTGCACATCAGCATGAAACTGCATCGCAGGCGAATTCGTTCGCGCGCCGTGCCGCGCTCGGCCACGACATGCCAGCAGCGATCCGCGGACGACCAGTCGGCGCTCAGCACGCGATGCCCGAAGCGGATGTGCCGGTCGATCGCGTTTTCGCGTGCGGCTTCCCTGACATAGGCGAGGATCGTGGGCCCGTCGGCGATGGCCTGAGGACGGGTCCATGGCTTGAACGAGTACCCCAGCGTGTACATGTCGGAGTCCGACCGCACGCCGGGATACCGGAACAGGTCCCAGGTGCCGCCGATGCTTTCGCGAGCCTCGAGGATGGCATATCGACGCGAAGGGCAGCGAGACTGCAGATGCGCCGCAGCGCCGATGCCCGACAGCCCGGCACCCACGATGAGCACGTCGAGCAGTTCGCCCGCGTCGGAGGGCTCGTCTTGCGAAGCTGGCCTGGCATCGCGCAGGAAAGACGCGGCCATCGACACGGATTGGCGCGCTTCCGGCACCCAGCGCTGCAACTGCCAGACGTGCGGGACGGTCGGCCAGATCTTCAAATCGACTCGCACCCCCGCTGCCCGCGCCTTGTCGGCCAACCGCAGGCTGTCATCGCGCAGCACCTCGTCGGCGCCCACGTGCACGAGCATGGGCGGCAGTCCGTGCAGATCGCCCAGCAGCGGAGAAGCCAGCGGCTGGGCCGGATCGGCGCCCGCCAGGTAGGCCTCGGCCAGGCGACCGAGGTGAATGCCCGGGAACATCGGATCACGCTGCGAATTCTCGCGCAGCGACGGGCTGGCGCCGGTGAGGTCGACGGCGGGAGAGAAGAGGGCGGCCGCGTCGGGAAGACGTTCGCCCCCATCGCGCAGCGAAAGCATCAACGCGAGCGCAAGATTCCCGCCGGCGCTGTCGCCTGCGACCACGAGGCGGCCGCCACCCTCGGCGTCGACCTGTTCGCGCAGGCCCCGCCATGCGGCGCGCACATCGTCGAGTGCGGCTGGAAACGGGTGCTCGGGAGCAAGCCGATATTGCGGCACGTAGACCCGTGCGCCGAGCAGTGCCAGGCCCGCCGTGAGGGGGCGGTGTGTGCGCGGTGAACAGCCGACGAAGCCCCCGCCATGCACGTAGAGAAGGGTCATGCGGGTCGCGGCGCCGGCACGCGTCTCGACCCATTCGCCCGGCACGCCGCCGAGCATGGCAGGACGATAGCGTGCCCCGCGCGGTGCGGGCATGCGGGTGCCGAAAGTCTTGCGGACGCGGGCGATATCGCTGAAGTCGCCGAGGGCCGGCTTCACCCGCTTGCGGACGATGAAGGCGGCCAGTTTCGCTTGCCAGCTTGCCATGGTGTTGACAGGCGCTAGAACGGCGCGCGGCTGCACAGGGACAGGCGCTGTGCCGTGCGCGGGTGCGGGAGTTCGAGCGACTGCGCGTGCAGCATCATGCGCGGCGCCCCGTCAGGCGCGCCATAGAGCCCGTCGCCGACGATCGGATGACCGATGCTCAGCAGATGCACGCGCAACTGGTGCGAGCGACCGGTCACTGGTTCGAGGGCGAGCCGCGCGGTCCCTGCGCCTTCGTCGCGCGCCAGGACCCGCCAGCGGGTGAGGGCGGGTTTGCCCTGCAGCGGGTCCACCTTCTGGCGCGGACGGCGCGGCCAGTCGGCCAGCAGCGGCAGCGCGATTTCGCCGGCATCGTCCCGCGGCTGGCCGTGGACCACGGCCACGTACCGTTTGTGCACTGCACGATCGGCGAAGGCCATGCTCAGCATGCGCTGCATGCGTTCGCCGCGGGCGAACAGCACGAGGCCCGAGGTGGCCATGTCCAGGCGGTGGACGACCAGAGCCTCCGGGAATTGCCGCTGGACACGCGCGATGGCGCAGTCCTGCTTGTCCGCGCCGCGGCCGGGCACGCACAGCAGCCCGGCGGGCTTGTCCACGGCCAGCAGCGCGTCGTCTTGATGCAGCAGCGGCAGCATCAGAAGATGTCGACCAGGCCCGACTGCTGCGCGTTCTCGGGGTTGGATCCGGCGTCGCGCACCCGTTGCATGGCGTCCTCGGTGGACAGGCCCATGAGCTTGAGCAGGCAGGCGGCCGCCGTACCCGTCCGGCCGATGCCGGCCGCGCAATGCAGATAGACCGCTTCGCCGCGCTGCAGCGTGGCCGCGGCCTGGGTGATCCCCTCTCGAAAGCCCGCAAGATCCTGCGGCAGGCCGAAGTTCTGCATCGGCAGGTTCAGGTAGCGCAGTTCCAGCGTGCCTTCGGCAATGGCCTGGCGATACGGTGGCGACAGGGCGGCCACTTCCTCGACGGGGGCAAGGCACACCACGAGCGCGACATGGCGCCGCCGCGCCTCGCCAGTGAATTCGGCCCAGCGCTCGAAACGGCCGGGCATGGACCCGAGCCACAGGTCGCCGCGGCACAGGTCGGACAGTTCGACACCTCGAAAGCTCATCGTCAGGCGATGTTGCCACCGCTCGGGCGGCCTGTCGTCCCCGGGAAGCCGATTTCCCGCATTCGAAGGCGTGAACGCACCGAATCGCTTCGCAGTTCGCGCAGTGCGTCGGCGGCAATCCAGCGTGAACTGCGCGAGTCCGTCGCGAGCAGGCGCTGCGCGCATTCGGATGCCTGCACATGCAGACCCGTGCTGCGCTTGCCGATGTTGCGAAGTGCCCAGCTGACCGCCTTCTTGACGAAGTTGCGATCATCGCGTGCGGCGGTCTCGATGACCGGAAGCAGCGCGGCAAAGCGCTCGTCCGGCGAGAACCTGTCGTGAACGGCGAGGGTGGCCAGCAGGGCGAAGCCTGCCCGCTTGACGAACTCGTCGCGTCGCGCGGCCCATACCGGCACCTTGCCCCAGGCCAGCGGCGAGCGCACGAATGCATTGAGGCAGGCACCGTCGCAGACGTCCCATGAACGCAAGGTCCTGACCCAGCCATCCATCTGCCGCGAACTCATCACGCCCGGGTCGGCCACCATGCCTGCCAGGATCTGCGCATCGGGAATGGCGGTGTTCCACAAATCCAGGGCCAGGGCGTGGTCGCGCCCGAGACGCCGAGCCAGGCGCCGTAACACGGGCACCGGCACGCCCAGCCGCTGCCGGACGTCCATGCCGAAGCGCGCCATGCCGGGCAACTCGCCCGGCCGGGCGTTGTCTTGCAGCAGGCACAGGGCCTCTTCGAGGGTGGGCATGTGGAGCATGATGCCCGTTTGCAGCGGGGTCTTGCGCTATAACGCGCAGTCTCAGTCAGGAGAGCCCATGATTGCCAACGTCCTGGTCGGCCTGGTCGCCGTGCTGCATCTCTATTTCCTCGTGCTCGAGATGTTCCTGTGGAACACGCCCTTCGGCCGGCGCACTTTCGCGCTCACGCCCGCGTTCGCGGCGGAGTCGAAGTCGCTCGCCGCCAACCAGGGTCTCTACAACGGTTTTCTCGCCGCGGGCCTGGCATGGGGGCTCGTCTTGGGCGAGGCGGGATACGCCGTCAAGGTCTTCTTCCTGGCGTGCGTCATCGTCGCCGGCGTCTTCGGTGCGCTGACCGCGAATCGCAAGATCCTGTTCGTGCAGGCGTTGCCGGGCGCGCTCGCACTGGCCGTGCTGATGTGGGCGGCCCGCACGGGCGCGACGGCCTGATCCGGATTCCAACCACTGCCGCGACCGGAACTCCGGCGTGCATGCCGGGCCAGCGCGGGCATCCGACCGCAACGAACAAGCCAACTCATGAACATGCGACTGAAAGCAGCGGTTCTCCTCGCGATCCTGACCAGCGCATCGGTCTTCGCCGTCGCGGCACGTGCCGCATCCATCAAGATCGCCTGTTCCGGTGTCGGGCAGGAGATGGCGCTGTGCAAGGACGCGGCACAGGAATGGGCGGCCAGCACCGGCAACCAGGTGGAGATCGTCACGCCGCCCAATGACGCAAGCCAGCGGCTCGCGCTCTACCAGCAATTGCTCGCGGCGCGCTCGGACAAGATCGACGTGCTTCAGATCGACGTGATCTGGCCCGGCCTGCTGGGCAGCCAGCTGCTCGACCTCAGGCCCTATGCGAAGGGGGTCGAGAAGTCGCATTTCGCCACCTTCATCGCCAACGACACCCGGGACGCGCAGCTGGTGGCCATGCCCTGGTTCGCCAACGCCGGGCTGCTCTTCTATCGAAAGGACCTCCTGGAAAAGTACGGCGCCAAGGTGCCCGAGACATGGAGCGAGCTGAGCGCCACCGCCAGAAAGATCCAGGATGGCGAGCGCGCGGCCGGCAACTCGCGGATGTGGGGCTACGTCTGGCAGGGGCGCGCCTACGAGGGGCTGACCTGCAACGCGCTCGAATGGGTCGCGAGCTTCGGCGGCGGCACGATCGTCGCACCCGACGGCAAGGTCGGCATCGACAACCCGCGCGCCGTCCAGGCCTTGAAGCTCGCAGCCACGTGGGTCGGCAGCGTGTCGCCCGAGGCCGTGCTGAACTACGCCGAGGAAGAATCGCGCGGCGTGTTCCAGGCCGGCAACGCGCTGTTCATGCGCAACTGGCCGTATGCCTGGGCGCTTGCGCAGGGACGCGACAGCGTGATCCGCGGCAAGGTCGGCGTCGCGGCCCTGCCGAGGGGCGGCGACGCCGGGCAACATGCGGCCACGCTCGGCGGCGAGTCGCTGGCGGTGTCGAAGTATTCCGCGCACCCCGCAGAGGCAGCCAGCCTCGTGATGTACCTCACCAGCGCCAAGGTGCAGAAGGAGCGCGCGCTGCGGGCGTCCTACAACCCGACGATCGACGCGCTCTACAAGGACCCGGACATCCTCAAGGCCAATCCGTTCATGGGCGAGCTGTACGGCGCCTTCGCGCACGCCATCGCACGACCCACCACGGTCACCGGCGCGCGATACAACCAGGTCAGCAATCGTTTCTGGAACACCGTGCACGACGTCCTCTCGGGCCGGGCCGAACCGGCACAGGCGCTGGGGCGTCTGGAGCACACGTTGACCCGGATCGGTCACGGTGGCCGCTGGAAGTGAGCCGGTCGAGGGCGCGCTGGATGGCGAGGCACGACGGCACAACAGCGGCACGGCAGGGGGGCGGGCTCGCGTCGCGACGTGTGCGGCTCGCGTGGCAGATGGCCGCGCCGATGCTGCTCGTCCTGGCAGCCGTGGCAGGTTGGCCGCTTTGCCGCACGGTCTGGTTCAGCTTCACCGATGCCGAACTCACCACGATGGAGCACCATGCCTTCGTCGGCCTCGAGAACTACGTCGGCGCGGCCGGGCTGCTGTCGAGCCGCGAGTGGTGGGGATCGGTGGCCAACACGGTCGAGTTCGCCGCTCTGTCGGTGCTGCTGGAGACCGTCCTGGGCCTGGGCGTGGCCGTGCTGCTGAACCGGCCGTCCCGCCTGCGCACGGTGCTGCGCGCGGCCATGCTCGTGCCCTGGGCCATTCCCACGGTGGTGTCGGCGAAGATGTGGAGCTGGATGCTGCACGATCAGTTCGGCATCGTGAACCACGATCTGCTGGCGCTGGGCATCATTTCCGTGCCGCTCGCCTGGACCGCGGATCCTCGGCTGTCGCTGCTGACGATCGTGATGGTCGACGTCTGGAAGGCCACTCCGTACATGGCCTTGCTGATCCTCGCGGCGCTGCAGATGGTGCCCACCGACTGCTACGAAGCCGCCCGCGTCGACGGCGTGCCGCGCTGGAGGGTGTTCACGCGGGTCACGCTGCCGCTGATCATGCCCGGCGTGATCGTGGCGATGGTCTTTCGCACGCTCGACGCCCTGCGCGTGTTCGACCTCATCTACGTGATGACGAGCAACAGCCAGGACACCGAGAGCATGTCGGTCTTCGTGCGCGAGCAGCTCGTGGACTTCGGGCTGGTGGGCTACGGGTCGGCCGCGGCCACATGCCTGTTCTTCGTGATCGCGCTCGTCACCATCGTCGCGATGTTCCTGCTGCGCGGCACGCTCCAGAGAGCCGACGCATGAAGGCCGGTGCAACGCACAGGAGATGGTTTCGCTGGGGCGGCGTGGGCTACCTCGCGGCCTCGCTGCTGTTCATCTTCGTGTCGGTGTTTCCGCTTGTATACGCCGTGTCCAGCTCGCTCAAGCAGGGGACGGCTCTGTTCTCTCCGGTGCTGTGGCCCGCGTCGCCCACGCTGGCGAACTATGCGAGCGTGTTCGGCGACCAGCCTTTCGCGCGCAATCTGCTGAATTCAGTGGCCGTGGCGGGCGGCGTGGTCGCCGTGTCGCTCGGGCTCAGCCTGATGGCTGCCTGGGCCCTTGCGCGGGTGTCGTTTCGCGGACGCGGCCTCCTGCTGATGACGATCCTGTCGGCCTCGATGTTCCCGCAGGTCGCCGTGCTGTCCGGCATGTTCGAGCTGGTGCGCTGGCTGCGGCTGTACGACACGCTGGGCGCCTTGCTGATCGCCGACCTGCTGCTCACCTTGCCGTTCACCGTGTGGGTGCTCGTCACCTTCATGCGCCAATTGCCCCGCGAATTGGAGGAGGCCGCCGAGATGGACGGTGTGGGCGTCTTCACGCTGATCTTCCGGATTTTCATGCCGCTGCTGTGGCCCGCGATCGTCGCCACGGGCCTGCTCGCCTTCATCGCGGCCTGGAACGAATTCCTGTTCGCGCTGACCTTCACGTTGTCGACCGAGGAGCGCACCGTGCCGGTGGCCATCGCGCTGATCAGCACGGCCAGCGGCTTCGAGCTTCCCTGGGGCAAGATCATGGCCGCGTGCGTGGTGGTGACCGTTCCCCTGGTGGCGCTGGTGGTCGTGTTCCAGCGCCTGATCGTGTCGGGGCTCTCGGCCGGGGCGGTGAAGGGATGACGGCCTGTCTGCCGGGGCGCGTCGGCGCGGTCATTGGACACGGGAGAACCTCATGAGCCGCATCGACTTGCGCGGCGTCGGCAAGCAGTTCGGCGACGTCACCGTGCTCAGCGACATCACGCTGACCATCGACCCCGCGGAGTTCTGCGTCTTCATCGGTCCTTCCGGCTGCGGAAAGTCGACCCTGCTGCGCCTGATTGCCGGCCTCGAGGACCCGAGCCACGGCGAGATCGAGATCGATGGCACGGTCGTCAATGCGTTGCCGCCGGCGCAGCGCAACGTGGCCATGGTGTTCCAGAGCTACGCCCTCTACCCGCACATGAGCGCGCACGAGAACATGGCGTTCGGATTGCGGCACCTGAAGCTGCCCGCCGGCGAGATCGAACGCCGTGTGCAGGAGGCGGCGCGCATCCTGCGCCTCGAAGAACTGCTGGAGCGACGGCCGAAGGCGCTCTCCGGAGGCCAGCGCCAGCGCGTGGCCATCGGACGGGCCATCGTGCGCAAGCCCAAGGTCTTTCTGTTCGACGAGCCTTTGTCCAACCTCGACGCAGCCCTGCGCGTGCAGACGCGGGTCGAGATCGCCAAGCTGCACCGCGAACTCGGTTCAGCCAGCATGGTGTACGTGACCCACGACCAGGTCGAGGCCATGACGCTGGCCGACAAGATCGTGCTGCTGCGCCCGCTCGGGGGACGGCGCGACCTGCCGAGCGTGGCCCAGGTGGGCGCGCCGCTGACGCTGTATCACCATCCGGCGAACCGGTTCGTTGCGGGCTTCATCGGTTCGCCGGCGATGAACTTCATCGAGGCGAGCGTGAAAGCCCTGACGGACAGGATGGTGCGCGCGCAGGCAGGCACGCTCGCCTGCTCGGCGCAGGTGTCGGCGCAAGGCCTCGCCGTGGGCGAGCCGATCACGCTGGGCATCCGGCCGGAGCACGTCAGGCTAGGCGAGGGCGAACACACGGCGCGGGTGGGCCATGTCGAGCATCTGGGCGAGGCCAGCTACGTCTATCTCGACTTCGCGCAGGCCAGCGCGCCGCTGCTTGCCAAGACGCCTCGCGAAGACATCTCCGTCGGCGACAGGATTTCGTTCGAGATGCCGCGGCAGTCCGTCCATGTTTTTCGCGCAGACGGCAAGGCGCAGGCCCGCACGGGCGCCTGAGGGCCCGCGAGTCCCGCGCATGGGCTGCAACGGGCACGGCGGCGGAGACAAGGCCCGCCGGACGAGTCCGCTATCTGCATGCGCGGCGCCCCATAAGTTAAAGTGCCCCGGGTCCCGGCAGGTTGAACGGATCGACGGATCGACGCGAGGGGCCAGCCGTACGTGAAGACGCTCAGACTCCAGCTCCGCTTCCTGATTCCCTTGCTGATCACGGTCGTGGTGGCCGCGTACCTGTCGCTGCCGCTGGTCGACCAGCTCACGCTGCGGTGGTTCGGGCGCGACCTGAACACGCGCGGCGAGCTGGTGGCCAACACGCTGTCCGATCCGGTCAGCGAGGCGCTTTCGCAGGGCAACGATCGGCGCCTGCGCACGCTGATCGACCGCGCGGTCCAGGATCAGCGCATGGTCGCGATCGGGCTTTGCTCGCTGGACGGCACGCTGATGTACCGCACGCGCGGCTATCCGCCGGGCCTGAGTTGCGCGCAGGCGCACGCGGTCGCGCAGCGGCTCGACCCGCGCATCCGCATCGAGGGCGGCCCCGTGCATGTGGGGGTGCATCCGATCAACGGCGACAGCGGCGAGGTTGCCGAGGTCGTGCTGTTGCACGACCTGAGCTTCGTCGACCGGCGCAGCCAGGACACGCGGCGCTACCTCATCGTGCTGATCACCCTGCTCGGATTGGCCATGGCCCTGATCACCATGGTCGTCGCCCAGCTCAGCTGGCGAGGATGGGTCTCGGGTGTGCGCGCCATCATGCGCGGCGAAGGCCTGCTCAGCCCCATGATCTCTCCAGAAGGCGGGCACCGCCCGCCGCCCGAACTGCAGCCCTTTGCCGCCGATCTGCGAGCCCGCTTGCGCGACCTCGAGGACGAATACCGCCGCGCCCAGGGGCCCGAGGCCGAGTGGAATCCGGATCGGCTGCAGGCGCTGCTGCACACCAAGCTGCGCGGCGACCAGGTCATCGTCGTCTCCAATCGCGAGCCCTACATCCACGAGCACCAGGGGGACGGCATCATCTTCAAGCGTCCGGCGAGCGGCCTCGTGACGGCCGTCGAGCCGGTCATGCGCGCCTGCTCGGGCACGTGGATTGCGCACGGCAGCGGAGACGCCGACAAGGAGGTGGTCGACAGCCACGACCGCGTGCGCGTGCCGCCGGGGCGCGAGGAATACACCCTTCGCCGCCTGTGGCTGACCCAGCAGGAGGAGCAGGGCTACTACTACGGCTTCGCCAACGAAGGGCTCTGGCCGCTGTGCCACGTGGCGCACGTGCGCCCCGTGTTCCGCGAGAGCGACTGGCAGGCCTACCGCGAGGTCAACCAGCGCTTTGCCGACGCGGTGGTGGCCGAGTCGCGCCGCGAGGACCCGGTGGTGCTGGTGCAGGACTACCACTTCGCGCTGCTGCCGGCCATGATCCGCGCCCGGCTGCCGCGCGCGACCATCATCACCTTCTGGCACATTCCCTGGCCCAACCCGGAGTCCTTCGGCATCTGCCCGTGGCGGCGCGAGATCCTGCAGGGCATGCTGGGCAGCACCATCCTGGGCTTTCACACGCGCTACCACTGCAAGAACTTCATGGAGACGGTGGACCGGTACCTGGAGGCGCGCATCGAGCAGGAGCATTCGACGATCTCCTACCAGGAGGACACCACGCTGATCGAGGCCTATCCGATCTCCATCGAGTGGCCGCGAGAAGAGCAGGTGTCGCACTGGGCATCCGTGCAGACGTGCCGCGCCAGGCTGTTCGAGCGGCTCTCGCTGTCCGGCGACCACAAGCTGGTGCTCGGCGTCGACCGCTTCGACTACACCAAGGGAATCCTCGAGCGGCTGCATGCCGTCGAGCGCATGCTCGAGAAGTACCCCGAATGGATCGGACGCTTCAGCTTCGTGCAGGTCGCGGCACCTTCGCGCAGTTCGCTGGAGGAATACAAGGCCTTCCAGGATCGCATCCATCTCGTGGCGCTGCGCATCAACGAGCGGTTCGGGCGTGCGGGCTACGTGCCGGTCCACCTCCTGGCGCAGCACTTCGCGCACGAGGCGGTCAACGAGCTCTACCGCGGCGCCGACGTGTGCATGGTGACCAGCCTGCACGACGGCATGAACCTCGTGTGCAAGGAGTTCGTGGCGGCGCGCGACGACGAGCAGGGCGTGCTCATCCTCAGCCGTTTTGCCGGAGCCGCGCGCGAGATGCCCGAAGCGCTCATCGTGAACCCGTACCATGTCGAGGAGACCGCCGATGCCCTGGTGCGCGCCATCACCATGCCGCCGGCGGAACAGCGCGAGCGCATGGCCAGCCTTCGGGCGACCGTGCGCGAGTTCAATGTCTACCGCTGGGCCGGACGCATGCTCTCGGATGCAGGGCGCACCCGACTGCGCGAGCGCATCGAGGCCCGTGTCCAGCGCCACCAGGAACACCCTACCGATGCGACATCTCTTCAGCCCTGACGGGCACGATGCACTGGTCGCCCTGATGCGGCTTCGACCCTTGCTCGCCTTCGACTTCGACGGCACCTTGGCGCCGATCGTCGATCATCCAGAAGACGCACGCGTTCCGGCCGCGGTCTGCCAGGGGCTGGCGCAACTGTCGAAAGTGCTGCCCGTGGCCATCATCACGGGCCGAAGCGTGGCCGACGTGACGCCGCGTCTTGGATTCGAGCCGCGCTACATCGTGGGCAACCACGGCGCGGAGGATCCCGACGTCGGTCCGCCATCGGTCGCGAGCCAGGCGCTGGACGAGTTGCGCCATCGGATCGCGGCGCAAGCCGCCGCGCTGGACGAAGCCGGCGTGCGCATCGAGGACAAGCAGTATTCGCTCGCGCTGCACTATCGACTGGCAGCCGACCCTGGGGCCGCGCTGCTTCGCATCGAGGAACTCCTTCAGGGGCTGGAGTCGGCGCTCAAGCGCTTCGGAGGCAAATGCGTGGTCAACCTCGTCGCCCTGGGCGTTCCCGACAAGGGCGATGCGCTGGCGACGCTGCTGCGGCGCAGCCATGCGGCCTCTGCGTTCTTCGTGGGCGACGACGTGAACGACGAGGCTGTCTTCATGCGCGCGGAGCCGCACTGGCTCACCGTCAAGATCGGCCGTGACGATCCGCTGTCGCGCGCCATGTTCTTCCTCGACAGCGACGCCGAGCTCGCCGAGGTGCTGCAGCGCATGCTGGCGCTGCAGCAGAGCTGATCAGCGCAGGGTCTCGGCCAGGCCGTCGCACAGGAGCGCCAGGCGCTGTGCATCGTCCGCGGGCAAGGTGCCCGCACGCAGCAGTGCGGCGCGCTGGATGCCGCGCAGCCGCAGGAGCAGTTCGTCCTCGATCGCCTCGACCTCCGCCGAATCCTGCGCTGCGAGGTGTCCGGCGTGCCACAGGCCGCTCGCGTTCCAGCCCAGTTGCAGGCGCTGCAGCAGGTGCTGGACCAGACCGAAGGCATCCTGCAGGGCGGGCGTGCGCGCAGCGGGGGCCAGCGACGCCGCGTGCGCCATCGCAGTCTGCAGCGCTGCCCCGAGCCTGGACAGGCGCGATTCGATCTCGGCCAACTCGAGGCTCGCCTGCAGCGGCGGCTCGCCCCGCGCGGCCTGGGCGATCGGGCCGGACCAATGCATGTCGAATTCGCCAGGGACCACACGCAGCGAGACGCTCGCCCGGGTGAGCTGCGCACCCTGCGGGTGCAGCGCCGCCAGCGTGCCCTCGGTCACCGCCATGAGGCGCCCCAGCGGCGAGACATGTTCGCGCATGAGGCAATGAGGGTAGCCGGTGCCATCCAGGCGTTCGTGGTGCTCGGCGATGGCACGGGCGAGTTCGGGCGGGTAGTTGGTGAGCTGTTCGAGCAGGAGCTTGCCCACGTGAGGGTGGACGACGAGGTGCTGGTAGGCCTGGAAGTCCAGCGTGCGTTCGCAGTCCGATTCGCCGAATTCGGGCGCGATGTACATCTCGCCCAGGTCATGCAGCAAGCCGCACAGCATCGCCAGGCGCAGTTCGCGCGTGCCCGCACCCTGCGCCGCGGCGAGTGCACCGTTCAGCGCCATCGCATGCACCGCATGGTCGAAGCGCTCCGGACGGGAGGCCTGGCCCGCCGTGAGAAGGAGCTGGGCAACCGGGTGCAACGGCAGGTGGGCAGTCGCGTGGACGATTTCGTCCGCATGAGGGCGCAGCAGCGGAACCAGCGGCGTGTCGCGCGACAGCAGGGCATCGAGTGCATCGATCAATGTGCGCCCGGTCACACCGTCTTCGGCTATCAGGCAGGTCTCGAGGGGATGGCGCAACTGGCGATCGAGCAGCTTGCGCTGCAAGGCCTGGGAGACCGGCTGGTGACGGGCCCAAAGCTTGGTCCCCGAAATGTCGAAGATGTCGCGGGAGGCGAATATCGCCTTCGTTTCGCTGGCTTCCAGGATGGTGGCCAGGGCGTGGGGATTGGCGGTCAGAAAGCCCGATTCGTGCGCCGATGAAGTCATGGCGGTCTCCTGGTGATGGCCGGTCAGACTGAATATCGGCCCAAGCCCAGGGGGTTCGACGCTCCAACTGTGTCAAACCGTTGCAAAAACACGCCCCAGCCGCGCAATCAGCCCGAAGATGCGGCATATGCCCGGATCGATCTGACAGGCACCGTGCTTGCTTGCAACGGATTGACGATCAGGGCTGCGTGCCGCACGGGGCGAGCCTGATGGAAGGGGTGCCCATGGCAGGCGACATGCAGGAGCTCATGGTGGAGGTCGCGCTTCCTCCAAGGGACTTGAAGGCGTTTTTCTCGGTGCCGCCTTCCCCGCGCGGGGTGGTGCTCTTCGCCCACGGAAGCGGCAGCGGGCGGCACAGCCCGCGCAACCAGCATGTGGCCAGGGCACTGCAGCGCGCCGGCCTGGCGACTCTTCTGCTGGACCTGCTCGACCTGCACGAGGAAATCGACCGTGCCAACGTGTTCGACATCGGCCTGCTTGCCCAGCGCCTGACCGAAGCCACCGGCTGGGTGAAGGCACGTCCGCAGACGAAGTCGCTGCCCGTGGGCTACTTCGGTGCCAGCACGGGCGCCGGTGCAGCCCTGGTGGCCGCGGCGCAACTGCAGCAGGGCGTCTCGGCCGTCGTGTCCAGAGGCGGCCGGCCGGACCTCGCGGGTGACGCGCTGGAGCGCGTGATCGCACCGACGCTGCTCATCGTGGGTTCGCTCGACAGCCAGGTCATTGAATTGAACCAGCAAGCCATGCTGCGCATGCACTGCGAGAAGTCGCTGGCGATCGTGCCCGGAGCGAGCCACCTCTTCGTCGAACCCGGAACGCTCGACGACGTGGTTCGGCTCGCGAGCGCATGGTTCTTGCGCCACCTCGACGGCGAAGGAGCCGACCCGTCGAGGCGATGACCGCGCGAGCGGTTCGACAATGGCGCCATGTCTCGCACCCGCACACACGCTGCATCCGGTCGGGTTTCCGATCCCGATCCAGAGCCCGTGCCTCCGGAACTGCCCGAAGACGACGCGTGCTGCGGCAACGGCTGCGACCCCTGTGTCTTCGATCTCTACGACATCGAGCGCCGCCGTTACCTGGCGGCACTGAAGGCCTGGCAGGAACGTCAGGCCGCGCTCGGCGATCAGTGAAGCCGGGAGTCAGCCCGGCCAGGCCGCATCGATCACGTCTCGGCCCAGAAGGCCGCGAACCAGCGATCCGCCGATGTCCAGCAGCGAGTCGCGCGAAAGCCCGCCCGGCCGAGAAGGTCGGCGAAACCCTCGATGCTGTACTTGTACGAATTCTCGGTGTGCAGTCGTTCACCCGAATCGAAGTCGCGTCCGCCTCCCGGCCAGTGCACGCTCAGCGACTGGCGCGCCAGCAGGTGCATCTCGATGCGCGATTGCTCGGGGTTGAACAGGGCCGAATGGCGCCACTCGGCTGGATTGAAGTCGCTCCCGATGGCGCGGTTGAGGTTGCGCAGCAAATTCAGGTTGAAGGCCGCCGTCACGCCCAGTGCATCGTCATAGGCAGCTTCGAGCACTGCCGTGTGCTTGACGAGGTCCACGCCGATCAACAACCCGCCGCCTTCGGCCTGGGCGTGCAAGCCACGCAGGAAGTCGATGGCCTGGTTCGGCGTGAAATTGCCGATGCTCGAGCCGGGATAGAAGAACACGGGCCGGGCACCGCCGTCGAGCACGCCTGGCGGAAGCTGCGGCGAATGCGGAGAAGTCCATGCCCACGCCGATGATGTCGAGCTTGGCATGTTCCCTTTGCAGGCGTCGCAGCGCGTCGTGAAGGTAGTCGGCCGAGATGTCGACCGCCACATAGCGGCTCGGTTCGAGCAGGGGCAAAAGCTGTGAGGCCTTCATGCAGTTGCCCGCACCCAGGTCGACGAAGGTCGAGCGCGGGCCGATGCAGCGCGCCATCTCCGGACCGTGCGCGGCGAAGATCGAGGCCTCGGTCCGCGTGGGGTAGTACTCGGGGAGTTCGGTGATCGCATCGAACAGGTGCGAGCCGAGCCGGTCGTAGAAATACTTGGGCGAGGCTTCGGCAGGATGGCGCATCAGGCGCTCGATCGCGTCGCCGCGTTCGTTGCCATGGCCGCCGGGGAGATGTTGCATGAAGCGGGGCACGCGTGGGTTCATCGGTGTGCATCCTGCGGTGGGTCGCAGCCATCTTGCCGGGGATGAAACCTCGTGTCCAACGGGGGGGCTTTCGGCACTTCGGTGGTGTCGCTGGAGCCTCGAAGGGTGTCCGCTTCCCAGGAGCGGAGATAATTCCGCCACTGTGTTCAGGGTTCTCCCGATGGAATCGGTGCAAATCGGCTTCTCGATCAACGAAATCCTTTTTCTCATTTCGCTCGCGACGGGCCTGTGCTGGGTCGCCTGGCGGCTCAAGCTGCGCCGCATGAGCGAGCCGCCGTCGCGCAAGCCGTTGTGGGTGAGCTTCGGCGCGGAGCTGTTCGCGGTGGTCGCACTGATGTTCAGCTGCCGGGTGGCGGTGGCGGACTGGCCCAAAGTCCCTTCGGGCTCCATGGAGCCGACCCTGCGCGTGGGCGACTACCTCCTGGTGAACCACCTGGCCTATGGTCCGCGCCTGCCCTTCACCAACACCGCGATCGAGTTCGGCAAGCCGCAGCGTGGCGACGTCGTGGTGTTCCGCTATCCGCTCGATGTCTCTCAGTTCTACGTGAAGCGGCTCGTCGGCCTGCCCGGCGACCGCGTCTCCTTCAAGGATGGGGTGGTGAGCGTCAACGGGGCGCCGTTCGATGCCAAGACGCTGGGCGAGGGGACGGCCGAGGAGGATCGCAACCAACTGCTCGTTCGAGAGACCGTGGCGGGCCGCTCGCGCACGCTCAAGATCAATCCGCTCTGGCAGGGCCGCCTGCCGCTGAACATGCTGGACCCCGGACTGGCCCGCCAGTGCAGCAGCCGCCGCGACGGCATGTGGGAATGCGTGGTGCCTCCCGGCCACTACATGATGCTCGGCGATAACCGCGACAACTCGGCCGATTCGCGCGTGTGGGGCTTCCTTCCGCAGGACGACGTCTACGGCAAGGCCGTGCGGGTGCTGATCAATTTCTCGCACCTGTCGCGCACATGGACGCCGCTGTGAACGACCAGGCCCGGCTCGACCTCGACGGGCGTCGCATCGTTCTCGGCCTGTCCGGCGGCATTGCCTGCTACAAATCCGCCGAACTCGTGCGCGAGCTGGTCAGGGCCGGGGCGACGGTGCAAGTGGTCATGACCGAGGCCGCGGAGCGCTTCATCACGCCCGTCACGCTGCAGGCGCTGTCCAACCGCACGGTCTACACAAGCCAGTGGGACACGCGCGAGTCCAACAACATGGCGCACATCAACCTGTCGCGCGAGGCCGACGCGGTGCTCGTAGCGCCCGCCAGCGCCGATTTCATGGCGCGGCTCGCACACGGACGTGCCGACGAGCTGCTGAGCCTGCTGTGCCTGGCGCGCCCCATCGAGCGCTGCCCACTGCTGCTCGCGCCGGCCATGAATCGCGAGATGTGGGCGCACCCCGCCACGCAGCGGAACCTGGCCCAGCTCCGCGCCGACGGCGCGACGATCCTCGGCCCTGACGCCGGCGATCAGGCGTGCGGCGAGATCGGTGACGGCCGCATGCTCGAACCGGAGCAGCTTCTGGAGGATGTCGTCGCATTCTTCCAGCCCAAGGCGCTGGCCGGTCAGCGCGTTCTGATCACGGCCGGTCCGACATTCGAGCCGATCGACCCGGTTCGCGGCATCACCAACCTGTCCAGCGGCAAGATGGGGTTTGCGCTGGCCCGCGCCGCGCGCGAGGCCGGGGCGCATGTCACCCTGGTGGCCGGCCCGGTGCACCTTGCCACTCCGCGCGGCGTGCGGCGCATCGACGTTCGCACCGCGCGCCAGATGTACGACGCGGTGCTCCCCGCAGCGGCCGCAAACGACGTGTTCATCGCGACCGCGGCCGTGGCCGACTGGCGTCCCGCGGCGCTTTCCGAGCAGAAGATCAAGAAGAACGGCAGCAAGGTGGCGCCCACCTTCGAACTGGCCGAGAACCCGGACATCCTGGCGGCGGTGGCCGGCCTGTCGCCGCGCCCCTATTGCGTGGGATTCGCGGCCGAGAGCCACGACCTGCTGCGCCATGCCCGGGAGAAGCTCGAGCGCAAGAAGGTGCCGCTGATCGTCGGCAACCTGGGGCCGGCCACGTTCGGCCGCGAGGAGAACGAACTGCTGCTGGTCGACTCCGGGGGCCAAAGGGCCTTGCCACGGGCCGACAAGCTCACCCTGGCTCGCCAACTGGTCGCCGAAATCGCTTCCCGACTCACCACCGCCCCAGAATGACCCCGATCGACCTGAAAGTGCTCGACCCGCGCATGGCCGGGCAGATCCCGGCGTACGCCACACCCGGCAGCGCCGGCCTCGACCTGCGTGCCTGCCTGGACGCGCCCCTTCTGCTCGAGCCAGGGCAGTCGGCTCTCATTCCCACCGGCATCGCCATCCACATCGCGGACGCCGGCCTCGCCGCCATGATCCTGCCGCGCTCCGGCCTTGGCCACAAGCATGGCATCGTGCTGGGCAATCTGGTCGGGCTGATCGATTCGGATTACCAGGGGCCGCTCATGGTCAGCTGCTGGAACCGGGGGGTGGCGAGCTTCACGGTGCAGCCCATGGAGCGCATCGCCCAGCTGGTGATCGTCCCGGTGGTGCAGGCGGCTTTTCGCGTGGTCGACGACTTTTCGGCATCCGATCGCGGCGGCGGCGGGTTCGGCTCGACCGGCAAGCACTAGGCCTTGCCGGTTCGCGATGCGACGCCACGCGCATCGACTTCATCTTCGCGGGTGCTGCAGACGCCGCGGGCGCAGATCATGGGCCGCACGCACCCCATGCGCGACTGCGGCAGGCTTTGCGCCGAAGGACGACAATCCGTGCCGCGGGCTGCAACATTTCAGCAACACTGCCCGTCGACGATGATCGGCTTGCTTTCACCCTTTCGAATGAACCCAGGACAGACGCCGAGCCAGCATCCGCACGGACGCGGGTTTCTCGTTTTCGCGGTGCGGCGCCGTTCGTCGTTCGCCTGGGCAACGGCCGCCCTCCTGAGCACCGCATTGCTGTGCGCATGCAAGCAGGAGCAAGTCGCCGCGGGCACCGATGTCGGCGCCCGGCCGGGCGCCTCCAAGACGGGCGCGCCGCCCGTGAGCGTGACCACGGTGCGCGCCCAGCGGCGAGACTACCCGGTGCAGATCGAGGCCACGGGTACGGTCACCTCGCTCAACACGGTCGATGTCAAGCCGCAGATCACGAGCACCGTGACGCAGGTGCACATCAAGGAGGGGCAGTTCGTCAAGACCGGACAGCTCCTGTTCACGCTCGACGCCCGGCCCGCCCAGACCGATGTGGCCAAGGCGCATGCCCAGTTGCAGCGTGACCTCGCATCGCTTGCCGACGCACGCCGCCAGCTTGCGCGCAGCAAGGAACTGGTAGCCCAGAACTTCGTGTCGCAGACTGCCGTGGACACGAATCAGACCCTGGTCGACGCCCAGTCCGCGGCAGTCGAATCCGACCGTGCGGCGCTGCAGGCGGCGCAGGTCGGCCTGTCCTACACGCAGATCAAGGCGCCCTTGTCGGGGCGGGCGGGCATCATCGGCGTCTACCCCGGCACGCTGGTGCAGCCGACCGCCGCCACGGCCCTCGTGACGATCACGCAGCTCGATCCGATTGCCGTGACCTTCAACCTTCCGCAGCGCGACCTTCCGTCCGCCCTCGAACTGCTGCGCAAGGGCGGCGGCAGCGTGGCAGCCGTCCTTCCCGAAGGTCGAGGCACGATGCAAGGCAAGCTCGCATTCGTCGACAACAGCGTCGACGCGGCGACCGGAACAGTCAAGGTCAAGGCGCAATTCGCCAATCCGCAGGATCAGCTCTGGCCGGGCGCCTTCGTCGGCGTGCAGCTTGCCGTTCGCACGCTCAAGGACGTCGTCGTCGTGCCGCAGGCCTCCATCGTCCAGGGTGCCCACGGCAAGGTCCTGTACGTGGTCGGGCCTGCGAACACGGCCGAGTTGCGCGAAATCGCGGTCGAACACGCTGCGGGGCTCGACGCCGTCGTCACCGGCGTGCAGCCCGGCGAGCGCGTCGTGCTCGAGGGTCGCCAGAACGTGCGGCCCGGCAGCAAGCTGGTCGAGCGCGACACGGCTCGAACAGCCGGCCCGCGCGCCGCGGCTGCGGAATCGACCGGTGTCGCTTCGCAAGTCGCCACCGCACGCGGGGCCAAGGGGGCGCCTTGAACCTGTCCGAGCTGTTCATCCGCCGTCCGGTGATGACGGTGTTGCTCAATGCCGCCATCATCGTGGCGGGAATCATCGCCTACACGCGCATTCCGGTGGCCGCGCTGCCAAGCTACGACCGGCCGGTGATCAACGTGTCGGCCTCGCTGCCCGGCGCCAGCCCCGAGACGATGGCATCGTCGGTGGCCCTGCCGCTCGAGAAGCAGTTCTCGACCATTCCCGGACTGAACCTCATCAGCTCGACGAACACGCTGGGCGACACGTCGCTGACGCTCGAGTTCGACGAGGGGCGCAACATCGACGCCGCGTCGGTCGACGTGCAGGCAGCGCTGCTGCGCGCGCAACGCTCGCTTCCGCAGGACATGACGGAGACGCCTGCCTACCGCAAGGTCAACCCGGCGGATGCGCCCATCCTCTTCGTGGCATTGACCTCGCCGTCGTTGAACCTGTCGGACCTCAACGACTATGCCGAGCATCTGATCGCGCCGTCGCTGTCCACGATCGACGGCGTGGCCCAGGTTCGGGTGTATGGCCAGAAGCGCTACGCAGTGCGCGTGCAGGTGCGCCCCGACGCCCTGTCTGCGCGCAACATGAGCCTGGACGAGCTGACGGCGTCCCTGCGCACGGCCAATGCCAACACGCCGGTGGGCACGCTCGAAGGCCCGCGACAGACGCTCACGCTGCAGGCTAATCGGCAACTGCGCAATGCCGCCGAATTCGCAGACCTGATCGTGGCCACAAGAAACGGCAACCCGGTCAGGCTGCGCGACGTCGCCGACGTCGAGGACAGCTACGAAACCACCAAGACCTTCGCCAGCTTCAATGGCGACCCCTCGATCTCGCTGGCCATCCTGCGGCAGCCAGACGCCAATACCGTCAAGGTCGTCGATGCCGTGAGGCAGGCCTTGCCGGCCTTTCGCGCACAACTGCCCGATTCCGTTCACATGACGCTCGTGAACGACCGTTCGGTGTCGATTCGCGCCGCGCTGCACGACGTGACCCTGACGATGCTCGGCACCGTCGCGCTGGTCGTCCTCGTGATCTTCCTGTTCCTTCGCCGCTTCATGGCGACGGCGATTCCCACCCTGTCTTTGCCGATCTCACTCGTCGGAGCGATCTCGATGCTGTGGGCCTTCGGCTACACGATCGACAACATCTCGCTGCTCGGATTGACCCTGGCCGTGGGCCTGGTGGTCGACGACGCGATCGTGATGCTCGAGAACATCATGCGTCATGTCGAGGAAGGCATGCAGCCGTTCGAGGCGGCACTGCGCGGCTCGCGCGAGGTCGGCTTCACGATCCTGTCGATCTCGTCGTCGCTGATCGCGGTGTTCATCCCGATCTTCTTCATGCCCGGCGTGATCGGCCTGCTGTTCCACGAGTTCGCGGTCATTGTCACGCTGGCCATCATCGCGTCGGCGTTCGTGTCGCTCACACTCGTGCCCATGCTGGCGAGCCGCTTCCTCACCGACGAGGCGCACAAGAAGCCGCCCGGCGCGCTGGTGCGCCTGTTCGAGCGCGGATTCGACCGCATGCTGGCAGCGTATGCCCGAAGCCTGGACATGGCGCTGCGCCACCGCAGGGTGGTGATGGCCATCGCGCTGCTCACGTTCGTCGCCACGGGATGGCTGTTCGTCACGATCCCCAAGGGCTTCTTCCCCGAGGAGGACATCGGGCAGATCTCGATCCAGACCGAAGCCTCGGAAGACACCTCGTTCGCCGAGATGGTGCGTCTGCAGGAGCGCGTCGCGACGCTGCTGCGAGAAGACCCCAATGTGCAGACGGTGAACTCGTTCAACGGTGGGGGCGGCCCGCAGAACACCGGCCGACTGTTCATCAATCTCAAACCGTTCGGCGAACGTCCGCCGATGAAGGAGGTCGTCGAGGAGCTCCGGCGCAAGCTGCGAACGGTGCCGGGCGTCTCCGTCTTCATGCGGCCGATCCAGAACCTGCGCCTGGGCGGGCGTCCGAGCAAGGCGCAGTACCAGTACATCCTGCAAAGCGTGCGGTCCGATGAGCTCAACGACTGGGCCGAAAAGCTGCAGGAAAGGCTGCGCGCGGACCCGATGTTCCGCGACGTGACCAGCGATTCGCAACTGCGCGGCCTCCAGGCCTCGCTGCGGATCGATCGCGATCGCGCCAATACCCTGGGCGTGTCGATCGATGCGGTGCGCACCGCGCTGTACAGCGCGTTCGGCGAGCGGCAGGTCTCGACGATGTACACGCCGGTCGACAGCTACCAGGTGATCATGGAGCTGACGCCCCAGGCGCGCGCCGACGAAAGCGCTTTCAACCGCATCTATGTTCGATCGAGCACCGGCGCGCTCGTGCCGCTGTCGAGCTTCGCGACCGTCCAGCGCACGGTCGGACCGACTGCCATCAACCATGTGGGCCAATTGCAGGCGGTGACGGTGTCGTTCAACCTGGCCCCGGGGGCCGCCCTGGGAGACGCCACGAGCCGTATCGACCAGGTGCGCCAGGAACTGGACATGCCGGCGTCCATCATCGCCAGCTACGGCGGTGACGCCGCGGTGTTCAAGAGTTCGCAAGGCAGCCAGGCCATTCTCATCGTCGCCGCGCTGCTCGTCATCTATGTGTTGCTCGGCGTGCTCTACGAGAGCTATGTGCATCCGCTGACGATCCTCGCGGGCCTGCCTTCCGCGGCGGTCGGGGCACTCTTGACGCTGCGCCTGTTCGGGCTGGACCTGACACTGATCGCCACGATCGGCATCCTCATGCTCATCGGCATCGTGAAGAAGAACGCGATCATGATGATCGACTTTGCCCTCGACGCACAGCGGTCGGAGGGTGCCGAACCGCTGCACGCGATTCGTCAGGCCTGTCTGTTGCGCTTCCGGCCGATCATGATGACCACCCTGTCGGCGCTGATGGGCGCCGTGCCGATCGCGATCGGTCTGGGCGCCGGCGCCGAGTTGCGCCAGCCACTGGGTCTTGCCGTGGCCGGCGGTCTCGTGTTTTCGCAGGCCATCACCCTGTACATCACGCCAGTCATCTACCTCGCGCTGGACCGCTTCAGCGGCAAGGGGCCGGTGACCCGGCCGGAAACCGGTGCGGCCGTCGCGCCGGCATCGAGGGGGACCTTGTAGGAATCGGCACATAGCGTCAGCGCTTCCGCCAGCATCGCGACGTCGGCTGGCATGTGCGCGGCGGAGAGCGAGATCCGCAATCGCGCCGTGCCGTCCGGTACCGTTGGCGGCCTGATGGCCGGCACCCAAAGCCCTTGTTGCCACAGCGCTGCCATGAGCCGCATGGCTGCCTCGTTCTCGCCGATGACCAGCGGCTGGATTGCGGTGACCGAGGGCATGAGACGCCCGATCTGCGGCGCGTCGCCGATGGCGTCGCGCAGGTGCATCACATGCGCACGCAGCCTGTCGCGGCGCCAGTCCTCCGCTTCGATCACACGCAGCGATGCGCGCAGCGTTTCGGTGATCATCGGTGGCGCGGCGGTGGAAAAGATGTAGCTGCGAGCACGCTGCAGGATCCATTCGACGACGGTGGCGTCTCCTGCGACGAACCCGCCGGCGCAGCCCGCTGCCTTGCTGAGCGTTCCCATCACGACCAGGCGCGGCGAGTTCAGGCCGAAGTGGGCTGCGGTGCCGCGGCCGCCCGGGCCGAGGACACCGAAGCCGTGGGCATCGTCGATCAGCAGCAGGGCGTCGTGCCGCTCGGCAAGCGCCAGCAGAGAGGGCAGCGGCGCGATGTCGCCGTCCATGCTGAACACGGCGTCGGTGACGATGAGCTTTCGGCTCGAGCGGCTGTCGGTGAGCTGCTGTTCGAGCGACGCCAGGTCGGCGTGGGGGAAGATGTTGATGTCGGCCCGGGACAGGCGGGCACCGTCGATCAGGCAGGCGTGGTTCAGCGCGTCGCAGAACAGCGCATCGCCACGTCCGACCAGCGCCGGCACGAGCCCGACGTTCGTGGCGAAGCCACTGTGGAATGCCAGCGCCCTGGGCACGCCGAGGAACCGTGAAATGTCTTCCTCCAGTGCCTCATGCGACTCGGTGTGCCCGCACACGAGTGGCGAGGCCGTGGCACCGACGCCCCATTGCGAGGCGGCCGCACGTGCCGCCTCGATCAGGGCAGGGTGCTGCGACAAACCGAGGTAGTCGTTGGCGCAGAAGGCAAGCATGTCGCGCCCGTCGACGCGAAGGCGCGCACCGTTCACGTCCTGCACCTGGCGCCGCATGCGAGTGAGATGCGACTTCCCGCGGTGTTCGAGTTCGCGAACGAAATGGTCGATCAGGTTCATGGGAGGAATTCGGGACCGAGTTCGAGGTGAGCGCCCATGGTGCGGGCGGCGAGGCCTGGCCGGTAGGGAAGATCGCCCAGGCACGGCGCGTCCAGGTGTGTTGCGAGCCACGCGATGTTGGCGTCCTGATGAGCCATGTCGGGGTCGATTCGATTGGCCACCCAGCCCGCCAGGCGCAGGCCCTGCGCGCGAATCGATTCGTAAGTGAGGGCAGAGTGGTTGAGGCAGCCCAGGCGCAGCCCGACCACCAGGATCACCGGCAGCCCGAGCGCGCGCGCCAGGTCAGCGCCGTCGCATGCATCGGTCAGCGGGACGCGAAAGCCGCCTGCACCCTCGACGACGACCGCATCGGCTTGACGCTGCAGCGCGCGGAACGCCTGCACGATCCGGTCGATGTCGATGACCACGCCATCGAGTGCGGACGCGATGTGGGGTGACGCCGGCGCGCGAAGCAGGTACGGGTTGACGAGCGCCTCGTCGACCGCATGCGACGACGCTTTCCGCAAGGCCGTGACGTCTTCGTTATGCCACCGGCCCGCGCCGTCGCACGTTGCGCCGGCCGCAACCGGCTTCATGCCAACGACGCGCGCATGGCCGTGCGCGAGTCGATCAAGAAGCGCCGCGGCGACGAGCGACTTGCCCACGCCGGTGTCGGTGCCTGTGATGAACCACGCCTTCATGGCAGCAAGCCGGTCACCGGGAAGGTGACGTCAGACACGCCGAGGCTGCATTCCAGCGCTTCGAGGGTTCCAGTCACGAGGTGTGCGATCGCCTCGTCGTCGATCACATACGGCGGCATGAAATAGAGCGTGCGGCCGATCGGCCGCAACAGCAGTCCGCGCGCCAGCGCCTCGCGATGAAACCGGCGCGAGAAGCCCGGGTCGTCGGTGCGGACGTCCCAGGCCCAGATCATGCCCAGCTGCCGCGCGTTGGCCAGACGCGGATGGGCATCCAGTCGACGCGCCGCGTCGGTCAGACGCCGCGCGGTGAGCCGGTTGCGCTCGATGGCGGCCTCATCGAGCAGGTCCATGGTGGCGAGCGCGGCCGCGCATGCCAACGGATTGCCCGTGTACGAATGCGAGTGCAGGAAGCCACGCGCGACATCGTCGTCGTAGAAGGCCTCGTAGACGGCGTCGGTGGTGAGCACCGCAGACAGGGGCAGCATGCCGCCCGTCAGCCCCTTGGACAGGCAGATGAAGTCCGGTCGCACGCCGGCCTGTTCGCACGCGAATCTCGTGCCGGTGCGGCCGAACCCGGTTGCGATCTCGTCGGCAATGAGATGGACCTCGTAGCGATCGCACAGTGCACGCGCGAGTTGCAGGTAGTGCGCATCGTGCATGGCCATGCCCGCGGCGCACTGCACGAGTGGCTCGACGATGAATGCGGCAGTCTCCGCGTGGTGAGCGTCCAGCCAGGCTTCGAGCGCGCTCGCGGCTTCGATGGCCTCGGCTCTCGAATCGTGGCCAGCGCGCGGCGCGGGGCTTGGCACCACGGCCGAAGGACGCAGCAGTGGCCCGTAGGCGTCGCGGAACAGCGCGATGTCGGTCACGCCGAGCGCACCGGCCGTCTCGCCGTGATAGCCGCGGGCCACGCTCACGAATCCGTGCTTGCGCGGCCGCCCTGCATTGCGCCACGCGTGGGCGCTCATCTTGAGCGCGATCTCCGTGGCGCTGGCGCCGTCGCTGGCGTAGAAGGCGTGACCAAGGCCCGTCCAGGCGGCCAGCCGTTCAGACAGGGCGATCACCGGTTCATGCGTCAGACCGGCCAGCATGACGTGATCGAGGCGATCGAGTTGCTCGCGCAGCGCCGCCTTGATGTGCGGGTGTCCATGTCCGAACAGGTTCACCCACCAGGAGCTGACGGCATCGAGATAGCGGCGTCCCTGCGCATCGAACAGCCACGCGCCCTCGGCACGAACGATCGGCAGCAGCGGTTGCGACTCGTGGTGCTTCATCTGCGTGCACGGGTGCCATACGGCGGCACGGCTGCGTTGCAGCAGGCGGTCGTTGGGAGAACAGGTGATCGTGTCAGACAATGCGCCCACCTTGGTCGTGTTCGATATGTGGCTTCGCGCGGCAATCCATCAACATGCCGCGGCGAAACGTCTCGGCGATCAGCATGCGCGGCGACTGCGGCGTGTCGATGCGGTACGTCCGCGTCGCCGGCGCGTCGGGCAGGCCGACGACTTGCCACAATCGCTGCGGCAGTCCGCCATCGTCGTCGAGCGCCACGCGGCGCACCCACCAGCGGGAGAGCAGGTGTCCGATCGGCACGCTGCCTTCGCGCAGCGCGGCCTCGACGTCGGGCTCAAGCCGGTGCATGGCGATGTAGCTGAGGTTGTCCATCAGCACTTCGCCGCGGGCCACGAGGCTGGTGATGCGCTCGATGAATTCGTCTCCGGGCAATTGGGTCCGCACGACGTCGGGCACGAGCCGCACGGTCTGCTGGCTCAGCACGTCGACCTGGATCGGTTCGCCCGCGATCGCCTCGCACAAGCGCGTGGTCGAGCCGTCCTGGGCGAGCAGCAGCTCGAGCAGGCGTCGTTCGAGCGAAGGTGCGTGTGCGGTTCCCTGAGCGGCGTTCGTTGCGGCGTTCCGGGCAGCCTTCTGGGCGACCTCCCGTGAGTCGCCGAAGGCGATTCGGCGGTAACTCGGCGAATGAATGGATGACATGACAGGATGGAAAGTGGATGTGCGCCGCGTGGATCTGCAATGCGTTCCGCGTGAGGCGATGGCCAGGCTTCGGCGCCGCGGGCGCTATGCCCTGCTCGAAAGCGCGTTGCCTGTTCCCGGCCGGCACGCATGGTCTTACGTCTGCGGGCCGGCGCGGGCGACACTGTACACAGATGCGCGCGGCACGCGACTTCAACGCCATGGCCGCGACGCGGCAATCTGGGATTCACCCTTCGATGCGTTGCAGGCGCTGTCCGTGAGCAGCCCGTGCGACATCGACATGCAGGGCGATGCACCGCCCGGCCTGGATTTCGTGGGCGGATGGGTGGGCGTGCTCGGCTACGAACTCGGCCACGCCTTGCACAAGTTGCCGCCGCATGACGCGCCCAATGACCCAATGCCGTCGATGTGGTGGATGGGCGTGGATCATGTGCTCGCGTACCACCACGACACGCGGTCCTGGTGGCAGGCCACGCTGCACGGGCCATCCGGACCCTGGCCATGCGGGCTCGACAGCTCGCCGATCGAGCGGGACGAGATCGTCGCCTGCGCCGCAGCGCCGGCACCGCCGTCCGAAGGGTGGCATGCAGGACCGCTGTCGCATCGGATGGACCAGCGCCGATTCGAATGCGCAGTGCGCGTCATCCTGGAGGCCATCGCAAGAGGCGATGTGCTTCAGGTGAACCTCACGCGCCGCGAGGAGGCCGATTTCGAGGGCGATGCATGGTCCCTCTACGAGTCGTTGGTGCAAGCGCATCCGGCCCCATTCAGTGCCTTTCTCGAGGCGCCCGGATTCTCGATCGCCAGCGTGTCGCCGGAGCGTTTTCTCCGGCTGCGGGGCGATCGAATCGAGGCGCGGCCCATCAAGGGAACGGTAGCGCGCGGAGCGACGCACGACGAGGACCGCGCCAGACGCGACTGGCTCGCGTCGAGCGAGAAGAATCGCGCAGAGAACCTCATGATCACCGACCTGATGCGCAACGACATCGGGCGCGTTGCGCGGACAGGCTCCGTGGAGGTGAGCGAGCTGTTCGGCCTGGAGCCCTATGCCAGCGTGTGGCAGATGGTCTCCACGGTGCAGGCGCGGCTGCAGCCGGGCCGATGCGCCGCGGACCTCCTGCGCTCCTGCTGGCCGCCCGGCTCGATGACCGGCGCGCCGAAGAGAAAGGCCATGCAGGTCATCGATTCGCTGGAGCCACATCCGCGAGGGTTCTACGCCGGCTCCATCGGCTACCTGGACTGCCGCGGCGGGATGGATCTGTCGGTGGTCATCCGCACGGCAATCGTCGCAGGCAAGCGCGTGACGCTCCAACTCGGCGGCGGCATCGTCGCCGACTCCGACCCGCTCGACGAGTGGCGCGAGACGCAGGCCAAGGGCGAGCGCCTGCGCGCCGTGCTCAATGGAGCTGCGTTCCCCCGGGCGCGCCGTTGAATACGGCGAACACTGCCTGGCCCACGCTGCCGGCAGCGATCTCCTCCTCGGTGGCCTCGCGCACGTCGCGAACTTTGATGTCGAGGTTCAGCGCCATGCCGGCCAGCGGATGGTTGCCATCGAGCACGACGTGGGTCGGATAGACCTCGGTCACCGTATAGATCGCATCCGGCGGCATGCCTGCGGTCATGGCTCCCTCGGGCACGCCGTCGAATTGCATGCCGGCCTGCACGCCCTCTGGAAAGATCGAAAGCGGCTCGAAGAAAACCAGGTGCGGGTCGTAGTCGCCGAAGGCGTGCTCGGGCTCGAGGTGCAGTTGCGCTTCGAAGCCGATCTCCTGGTCGGCCAGCGTCTCTTCCACCTTCTCGAGCAGGTCTTCGCCGCCGAAGAAGAACTCCACGGGGTCCGAGAGCTCGTCGATGAGGTTGCCTTGGGCGTCCTGCAGACGCCACACCAGGCTGACGACGCAAGGTGCGGTGATGTTCATCCCGAAGATGATCGCACAGGCCACAATGGCTGCCCATGGACATTGCAGTTGCCTCTTCCCTGCTCGGCGGATTCACCCCCCAGGTCTTCATGCGGCGTCACTGGCAGCAGCAGCCGCTGCTGATCCGCCAGGCCTCGGCAGGCATCGAGGCGCCTCTGGGCCGCGCGCAACTTTTCGCGCTGGCCGCCCGTGACGACGTCGAATCCCGGCTCATCGAGCACCACGAAGGCCAATGGACGCTTCGGCACGGGCCTTTCTCAAGGAGGCAACTGCCGAGCATCCGGCAGCCCGGCTGGAGCTTGCTCGTCCAGGGGGTTGACCTCCACGTCGATGCCGCCCACCGTCTGATGTCGCGGTTTCGCTTCGTGCCGGACGTGCGGCTCGACGACCTGATGATTTCGTATGCCACTGATGGCGGCGGCGTGGGGCCGCATTTCGACTCCTACGATGTGTTCCTGCTTCAGGTGCACGGACGGCGGCGCTGGCGCATCGGGCGCATGACGGACAGCACCTTGCTGCCGGACCTCCCGCTGAAGATCCTCGCCAACTTCGAACCCGAGGACGAGTACCTGCTCGAACCGGGCGACATGCTCTATCTGCCTCCGCGCTGGGCCCACGACGGCATCGCCGAGGGCGAATGCATGACCTGCTCGATCGGATTTCGGGCGCCGGCCCGGGACGAAGTCGGCCGCGAGGTGCTGCTGCGCCTCTTCGACAACGAGGACTCTTCCGTCGCTCCGACGCTCTACCGCGACCCATCCCAGTCCGCCACGGACACTCCGGCGCGCATTCCTGCCACGCTTCAGGCCTTCACGCGCGAGGCCGTTTCGCGCCTGGCGGACAACACGCGCTTGCTCGGTTCGGCTCTTGGCGAATGGCTGAGCGAGCCCAAGCCGCAAGTTGTCTTCGATGCAGGCCAGCCGCTGCGCCGCGATGCCGGCGTGGTGCTCGATCGCCGTACGCGGATGCTCTACGACGACGACCATGTCTTCATCAACGGCGATGCCTTCCGGGCCGCGGGGGCCGATGCCTCTCTGATGCGGCAATTGGCCGACAACCGCCGCCTCGATACGAGCCAGCTTCAACGCGCCAGCGAGGACGCTCGCGCGTTGCTGGACGAATGGTCGCGGGCCGGCTGGATGCACGCGACAGATGCCGGCACTTCGACGGAGGCGACATGAGCGACGTCAACCGCCAGATCGGCACCCGGTTCGAATTCCATGAGAGCGTGAGGGATGCATTCGCTGAAATCGAAGCCCATGGGTGCGCGTCGGTGTGGCTTTCGGACGAAGACTTCAACGACTGGCCGCTCGGGGAACCTGGCGTGATCGACTGTCTCACCCGCTGGGCGATGTCTCACCGCAAGCTCACGGTGCTCGCGCGCACCTTCGAGTCGGTGCCGCAGCGCCATCCCCGCTGGGCGACCTGGCGGCGACAGTGGTCGCACGTCGTCGAATGTCGATCGCTTGCGGACGCCGAACCCGGCGAATTGCCTTGCCTGATGCTCGCATCCGGATTGCTCACTCTAAGATTGTTCGATCCAATCCGCTACCGTGGCTTGATGTCCAAGGACCCGGCCGATGCGCTTCGAAATCGCGAGCTTCTTGATGCGGTTTCGCAACGATCGGTCGAGGCCTTTCCCTCGACGATCCTCGGGTTGTAAGAAGGTTCACCCTATAATCGTCGCCTAGGCCACCGGATGCTCGAGATCCGTTGGCCTATTGAACGTTGGGGTGCTCGAAATCGACGTGTGCCTCCACAAATGCCGGTAATTTTTAGATTCTTGGAAAAGAGGACAAATATGAATAAGTCGCTTCTGTTGGCTTCACTCGTCGCTTCCGTCGCTCTGGCTGCTTGCAGCAAGCAAGAGGAAGCCGCTCCCGCGCCCGCTCCGGCGCCCATGGCCGCTCCTGCGCCGGCCCCGATGGAGCCCGCATCGGCTCCGATGGAATCGGCATCCGCTCCGATGGAGGCCGCCTCGGGTGCTGCCCCTGGTGCGAGCCAGTAAATCTTGGACGGCAGCAATGCCGTATCGCCCGAAAGCCGCCGTACAGGCGGCTTTTTCGTTTCTTTGGCGAGTGGAGATCTGTTTCCCCACCTTGATCTGACGCGTCCAGGCGTATCGAGATGCGGTGAATGCGAGGACGTTTCTCGAATTCTTCCGTGCGTTGAATCAACGCAATTCGATCCAGTCGAAACCCCAATCCTGGCCAGCCACCCGCAATTCTCGCGGAGCGGCTCCCATCACACGCGACAATGCTTGCAGCGCGAGTTCGGGAGAGTTGTTCTCGCGGCTGAGATGGGCGGCCACGACATGGCGCAGTCCGTCGTGCAGGCACGCAGCGAGGATGTCGGCGGCGGTGTCGTTGCTCAGATGTCCGTAGCGGCCTGCGATGCGCATCTTCAGCGACGCCGGGTATCGCGACGCTGCCAGCATGTCGAGGTCATGGTTGCATTCGAGCAGCAGCGCATGGCAGTTGCGCAGGCTGTCGAGCAAGTGCTCGTTGATCGAGCCGGCATCCGTGAGGACTCCCAGACGCAGCATTCCGTCGCTGAAGCACAGCTGCAACGGTTCCTGTGCATCGTGAGGTACGGTATACGGCTGCATCTGAAGGTCGCCCACTGCCACTCGATCGCCGTCGCGCGCGAAGCTCAGCAGGCCGGGTAGATCGGGCTCGCCGACCGCCCGCCAGGTTCCTCGGCTCATCCACAGCGGGATGCGATGCCGGCGGGCGAATGCCAACGCACAGCCGATATGGTCGCCGTGCTCGTGCGTGATGAAGATCGCGTCGAGATCGGCGGGTCCCAGGCCGGCGCGTGCCAGCCTGATGCCCAACTCGCGCTGTGTGAAGCCGCAGTCGATGAGCAGGCGGCTCGAGGTCGTGCCGCTGCGGGCCTCGACCAGCGTCGCGTTGCCGGCGCTGCCGCTGCCCAGGCTGCAAAAGCGCAGCATGCGTCCTGCCGTGGCTACTTCAGGTCTTCGAGCAGCAGCTTGGCAATGCGCTGGCCGGCGTCGCCGGTCTCGGGTTGCCCTTGGGCATCGAGAACCCGCACCACGCTGTGATCTCCTTCGCCCTTGATCGACACCCGGTATTTCATCGGGCCACCCTTTTCGTCCTTGCGGCCGAAGCTGAACAGCCGGCTGAGGAAGCCGGGTTCGCCCTTGCCCGCCTGGTTGGGGTCGACATAGCGCACGTAGTACAGGCCCTGAGCGCGATCGCGGTCTTCGACGGTGAAGCCCGTGCGGTCCAAGGCGAGACCCACGCGGCGCCATGCGCGATCGAATCCGTCGTCGACCTGCAGCGTCGGCGCCGGGTTGGTTCGCCAGCAGGCGTGCATGGGCCGGCTCGACGACCTGGCTGGCAACCACCGACTGCGCTTTCTCCTTGCTGGCGCCAAGCGCCACCATGATCCGTTCGAGCAGGAACCGGCTTCGAGCTGCGGATCGCTCGGGCGCGGCTGCCAGACGGTCGTTTCCCGGTCGGATCCTTTGTAGACCTCTTCCATGCCGCGATGGCTCACGTAGATCTCGGTGCCCTGCGGCGTGCGTTTCGAGGCGGGTGCGGAACTTGTCGCGCAGGCCTGTCGAGTACAACGGGTCGAACACCTTGCCGATGGTCCTGCGGATGACGTCCTGCGGGATCTTGGACGCGGTCTTCCGCCCAGTTGGTCTCCATGATGCCGGCGGCGGGTTGATCGACGTCCAGCGTGAAGCCAAGCGACTTCCAGAAGTCCTCGAGCTTGGGCCACAAGGTGTCGGCAGGGATGGGCACGACCAGCCAGCGCTCGCTGCCGTCGCGCACGATGCGCATGTCGCCGATGGCCTGGGGAGCGACCCGAGAGGGCTCGGCCGCAGAGGGCGTCGACGGCTTGTCGAGGGCGGATGCGCTTACGCTGCCCCCACGCGCGACCTGCGACTTCGTGTCGGGGCTGAGCTGGGTGAGGTCGGGCGGGACTTCCAGCCCCTGCTCCCGCGTCGCGCCGCCGCTTTTGTAGTCGACCTTGTCGCCGGCGAGGAAGTTTTCGGTCGATGAGCAGGCGCAAAGACTGGCAGCGAGGCACAGGCCGGCGACTCGCACGGCAGTGGAACGGTGGGAAACGGTCACGTCAGGTGTCTCCGAAGGGCGGCAGCCTGATCAGGCCGCGTCCCGAGTTGGCGGTGCGAAATGGGTGGGAAAGCTCAAAGCAGCCCGGCGTCGCGCAACGACTGGGCCACGACCGCCTGTGCGCGTGTCGGTCAGGGGCGTGATGGGCAGTCTGACGGCGTCGCCGCACAGCCCCAGCTTCTTCATGGCCCACTTGGCAGGTGCCGGGCTGGGCTCGATGAACAGGTTCTTGTGGAGCGCCCAGCAGCTTCAGGTGAATGGCAGTCGCTTCGCGCGCGCGGCCCTCGATGGCGGCCATGCACAGGTCGTGCATCATCCGTGGGGCGACATTGGCGGTCACGCTGACGTTGCCATTGCCGCCCAGCAGCATCAGCGCAATGGCGGTGCCGTCGTCGCCGGAATAGATGGAAAAGCCCTTGGGCGCCTGCTTGATCAAGCCATGCGGCGCGCTCGATGTTGCCGGTGGCTTCCTTGATGCCGACGACGCCGGGCACCTTCGCCAGTCGGATCACGGTGTCCACCTGCATGTCGGCCACGGTGCGTCCGGGGACGTTGTACAGCACCATCGGGATGTCCACCGCCTCGGCGATGGCCTTGAAGTGCCGGTACATGCCCTCTTGCGAGGGCTTGTTGTAGTAGGGCACGACCGACAGCGTGCAGTCTGCTCCGACCTTCTTCGCGTAGCCCGACAGCTCGATCGCCTCGCGCGGTGGAATTGCCGCCGGTGCCGGCCATGATCGGCACTCGACCCTTGGCATGTTCGACGGCGACGCGGATGATCTCGCAGTGTTCCTCGACGGAGACGGTGGGCGACTCGCCCGTGGTGCCGACGACGCCGATGCAATCGGTGCCTTCGGCGATGTGCCAGTCGATCAGGCGGCGCAGGGCGGCATAGTCGACGCCGCCGTCTTCCTGCATCGGCGTGACCAGCGCGACGATGCTGCCAAGAATCGGGTTCATGGGCGGTTTCCTTCGAATCGGCGGATTTTAGCCGCCCGCGGCGATCACAGCGGGTAGCGCCGCGCTCCGTCGGCGCCGGGCGCTTCGCGTACCGCAGCCACGCGTTGCACGAAGCGTTCGGGTTCGGCAAGGAAGCCGTCCTCGAACCCGATGATTCGAAGACCCCGAGCGGCGTCGAGCAGTTCCCCAGGGTGCAACAGGAAGTGCGGGTTCGAGGGCTTGCCCACACTGCCTTGCCCGGCGGCAAAGGTCTCGTAGATGAGCACGCCGCCGGCGTCCACGCTGTCGACGATCGTGGGCAGGATCGGACGCCAGAGGTAGTTGGTGACGACCACCGCATCGAAGCTGCGTCCGACCAGCGGCCACGGCCCGCTCTCGATGTCTGCGACGATGGTCCGGGCGAATGTCGACAGGGGCATCAGTGCGTCTGCATCGCGGTCGATGCCGGTGACGTCGGCAGCCGTGCTCGGCGAACCAGCGCACGTGGCGCCCGCTGCCGCAGGCGACGTCGAGCACCGTGCCGCCAGGGCGAACGAGCGGTGTCCAGCGGCGTACCCAGGGAGAAGGGTCAGCGTTGGCATGGGGGCACAGTGTCATGGCGCGCGCCGTCCCGGTGCAAGCGCCTTGAGTGCAAGGCGGTCGACGAGGGTCGGCGCGATCAGCTTCATCCAGCGCCCGATCTTTCCCTTGGCGGTCATCACGATGTCGCGGCGCCGCGCCTCGGTGCCTTCGATGATCAAGCGCGCGCAGGTCTCGACACTCATCGCGCCGCGTTCGTCGAGGCCGCTTCGCCCGGCCGCTCGCCCCTGCGCGTCGAAGCCGCGGCGACGGATCTCGGTGGCGACGACACCGGGGTAGGCAAGGGTCACACTGACGCCGCTGTCGCGCAGTTCGACGCGCAGCGACTCGAAGAAGCCGGTCATGGCGAATTTCGTGCCGCTGTATGCCGTTCGGCCGGGGACGCCGACCAGGCCTGCGAGGCTGGAGACCGAGACGATGCGCCCGCGGCTCGACTTCAGGTGGGGCAGTGCGGCATGCGTGCACCACACGCTGCCCCAATGATTGATCCGCATCAGCGTCTCGTACCAGCCGAGGTCGTCGACGTCCGAGAACATCGCATGGGCCGACATGCCTGCATTGTTGACCAGTGTGTCGATGCGGCCGAAAGTTTTCACTGGCCGCGGCGACCAGCGCCTTGCAATCGTCCTGCACACCGACGTCGCAGCGCTGCACGAGCGTCGCGGCGCCGTGGGCGGCGGCAGCCCGGGCGACGGCGTCGAGCTGGTCGGTGCTTCGCGCCGCCAGCACGAGCGCGACCTCGGCCTTGTCGCGCGCCGGCCCACTGGCGAGCCAGCTCGGCGCCGATGCCGTCGGATGCGCCGGTGACGATCACGATGACTTTCACGTCAGAAACAGCTCCAGAGCTGGTTGGCGAACGTCATCGACGAGGTCGGGACGCAGGTACGCGGCAAAGACGACGAGCAGCGCTGCGGCGGCGGCGGCCCACACGAACACGCGTGCAATTCGCATGCTCAGGCTCCTGCCGGCGCAGCGCGCGCAGGATGGCCGTCTCCTTCACCGGCAGGTTGACCAGCGCCGCGAAAATGCCCAGCGCGACGGCCATCCACCAGACGACGTCGTAGCTGCCGGTCATGTCGTACAGCCGGCCGCCCAGCCACACGCCGAGGAAGCTGCCGAGCTGATGGCTGAGGAAGACGAAGCCGCCGAGCATCGACAGGTATTGCACGCCGAAGATCTGTGCCACGACGGCGTTGGTGGGCGGCACGGTCGACAGCCACAGCATGCCCATCACCGACGAGAAGACGTACACGCTGGCCGGCGTCAGCGGCACGTGAGGAAGACGACGATCGCAAGCGAGCGCAGGGCATAGATGCTCGACAGGATGTGGCGCTTGGGCAGTGCGCTGGCCGAGCGCTCCCGCGGCATAGGTGCCGATGACGTTGAACAGGCCGATCAGCGCCAGCGCAGTGGTCGCCACGCTGGGCGACAGGCCGTGGTCGCTGCAGGTAGCTCGGCATGTGCACGCCGATGAACACCACCTGGAAACCGCAGACGAAATAGCCCGCCATCAACCAACGGAAGCTCGGATAGGCGAATGCCTCGCGCAGCGCGTGCGCCGACACTCTGGTGCGCTACGCGTACGCGGTCCGTCGCGACGTTCATGCAGGCCGAAGCGCCAGCGGCACGATGGCCAGCGACAGGCAGCCCAGCAGGAACAGCGCCTTCTGCCATCCGAAGCCCGCCGATCAGCCAGTTCTCGACCGGCACCATCAGGAACTGTCCGAAGGAACCCGCGGCCGCCGCCACGCCCATGGCCCAGCTGCGCTTCTCGGGCGCGACATTGCGCCCGATCACGCCGTACACCACCGCGTAGGTGGTGCCCGACTGCGCGAGGCCCAGAAGCATGCCCGCGCTGCCGGCGAATGCGAGGCCGGTAGTGGCCAGGGCCATGAGCACCAGGCCGGCGGCATAGAGCAGGCTTCCGATCACGCAGCACGCGGAATGCGCCGAACCGGTCGGCCAGGCCGCCCGCGAACGGCCCGGCGATGCCCCAGGCGAGGTTCTGGACGGCGATCGCGAAGGCGAAGGTTTCGCGCGTCCAGCCGCGCGTCCACGGTGATCGGCTGGAGCCAGAGGCCGAAGCCGTGCCGGATGCCCATCGACAAGGTGACGATGGCGGCGCCGCACAGCAGGACCTGGGTCATCGAGAGTCGGACAACGGGGGCAGGAAGCACAGCGGCAGACATCGCGCGACTGTAGCCAATCGCGCGGGTGGGCGCAGACGCGCAGGCGACTCTGCAGGCGCAATGCGCGCCGGCGACGGCATCGCTTTGTCGTCGCTGGGAGCGATCATCGCCCAGCGCCCCGGATCGGACAGCGAGCTGCCTCGGCGTCGCCGCCGGGTTGGGCGAACACCGCGCGCGAGACACCCTCTTGCGGCGGGCAGCCGACGGCCGAATGACCGCCGCCTAGAATCCGCCGCCATGGCGACAAAGCAATCTTCGAGCCCCGGGAGTTACGGGGAGGCATCCATCCGGGTTCTGAAAGGCCTCGAGCCGGTCAAGCAGCGGCCGGGCATGTACACGCGCACCGACAATCCGCTGCACGTCGTGCAGGAGGTGATCGACAACGCGGCCGACGAATCGCTCGCCGGCTTCGGCCGGCGCATCGACGTCACGCTTCACGCGGACGCGTCGATCAGCGTGCAGGACGACGGCCGCGGCATTCCCTTCGGGCTGCATCCTGAAGAAAAGGTGCCGGTGGTCGAGATCGTCTTCACGCGGCTGCATGCCGGCGGCAAGTTCGACAAGGGCAGCGGCGGCGCCTACAGCTTCTCGGGCGGCCTGCATGGCGTGGGCGTGAGCGTCACCAACGCGCTCGCGCGGCGCCTCGAAGTCTCGGTGTGGCGTGACGGGCAGGTCGCCGACATCGCGTTCTCCGGCGGCGATGTGGTAGAACCCTTGAAGGTTCGCCGCGCCTCGTCGACCGACCGCAAGAGCGGCACCACCGTGCGAGCGTGGCCCGACCCGAAGTATTTCGAGAGCGCCGAACTGCCGCGCGCCGAACTCACCCATCTGCTTCGCAGCAAGGCGGTCCTGATGCCCGGCGTCAGCGTCACGCTGAAGATCGAGAAGACCGGTGAGTCGCAATCGTGGACCTACAAGGGCGGCCTGCGCGACTACCTCATGCAGACGCTGCCGGCCGACCCGGTGATCCCCTTGTTCGAGGGCGAGCACTACGCCGACCGCGGAGAGACGGAGAATTTCGCCGAGGGCGAAGGTGCCGCATGGTGCGTGGCCTTCACCGAGGAAGGCACGCCGGTGCGCGAGAGCTATGTCAACCTCATCCCGACCGTCGCGGGAGGCACGCACGAATCCGGCCTGAAGGACGGACTGTTCGGTGCGGTCAAGGGCTTCATCGACTTGCATGGGCTGCTGCCCAAGGGCGTCAAGCTGATGCCCGAGGACGTCTTCTCCCGCGCCAGCTTCGTGCTGTCGGCCAAGGTGCTCGACCCCCAGTTCCAGGGGCAGATCAAGGAGCGCTTGAACAGTCGCGACGCGCTGCGACTGGTGTCGACCTACGTGAAGCCGGCCATGGAGTTGTGGCTCAACCAGCACGTGGACGTGGGCAAGAAGCTCGCCGACCTGGTGATCCGGCAGGCCCAGACGCGCCAGCGGGCGAGCCAGAAAGTCGAGAAGCGCAAAGGCTCGGGTGTGGCGGTGCTGCCGGGCAAGCTCACGGATTGCGAGAGCCGCGATGTCAACTTCAACGAACTCTTCCTGGTGGAGGGCGACTCGGCCGGCGGAAGCGCCAAGATGGGTCGCAACAAGGAGACTCAGGCCATCCTGCCGTTGCGCGGCAAGGTGCTGAATTCGTGGGAGGTCGAGCGCGACCGGCTGTTCGCCAACAACGAGATCCATGACATCGCGGTGGCCATCGGTGTCGATCCGCATGCGCCTGATTCCCAGCCGGATCTGTCGGGGCTGCGCTACGGAAAGATCTGCATCCTGAGCGACGCCGACGTCGATGGCTCGCATATCCAGGTGTTGCTGCTGACCTTGTTCTTCCGGCACTTCCCGAAGCTCATCGAGACAGGCCGCATCTTCGTGGCCAAGCCGCCGCTGTTTCGAGTGGATGCGCCCGCGCGTGGCAAGAAGCCGGCGGCCAAGATCTATGCGCTCGACGAAGGCGAGCTCACGGCCACACTCGACAAGCTGCGCAAGGAAGGCGCGCGCGAGGGCTCGTGGGCCATCAGCCGTTTCAAGGGCCTGGGCGAGATGAATGCCGAGCAGCTCTGGGACACGACGCTCAATCCAGACACCCGCCGCCTCCTGTCGGTCGCTTTCGGTGAGCTTGACTTTGGCGCCACGGTCGAATCGCTGACCAAGCTGATGGGCAAGGGAGAAGCGCAGGCGCGCCGCGAGCTGATGGAACTGCATGGAGACGCGGTCGAGATCGATGTCTGAGGCCGCAATGCACAAACGAACATCCACGTCGATCGGCCCCCGCGCGCACAGTACTTGCCGCGACTTTCGGCAGGAGTGCGAGCGATGACGCGCCAGAATCTTCCCGTGCGCCTGCGCCCGACCATGCTGTCCGACCTGGATTTCGTCACCAGCGTCGAGCAGGATCCCGCGAACCGCCCGTTCATCACGCCCTGGGACCGCACGCAACACGAAGGCGCCGTGAGGTTTCCCGATTTCCGCCACTTCATCGTCGAGGCCGGTCCCGACTATGCGTCCACCGGCTTCGTGATCCTGCAGGGTTGCCGCAATCCGCATCGTTCGGTGGAGCTCAAGCGCATCGTGCTGCAGCGCAAGGGCGAAGGGCTCGGACGGGCGTGCCTGCGGCTGCTCCTGCAGATGGCATTCCGCGATCTTGGCGCTCACCGCTTCTGGCTGGACGTGAAGTCGCTGAACACCCAGGCGCAAGCGCTCTACCGCAGCGAGGGCTTCGTCGAGGAGGGCCGGCTGCGCGAGAGCGTGCGAACGGACTTCGGCTACGACTCGCTGGTCGTGATGTCCATGCTCGAATCGGAATATGCAGTGCGCCGCAGCCAGGCGGGCCATGAGGCGCCGTGATGCGCGCGACCCGGCCCGGCCTCTGCGCAGGCATGTGCCCGGTTGCCTTGCCTGCAGACCTGTCCCTTGCCTGGGCACTGGCGCAGGCCCTCGGGCAGTGTGATCGGCGCGGACCGTGTGAACAGGCCCTGAACAGACAATGAACCAGACCACGATGGACTTCAACGACGGCGCCGGCGGGGACGGCGACGCCATCACGCTCGCCCACTACGCCGAGCGTGCCTACCTCGAATACGCGCTCAGCGTCGTGAAGGGCCGCGCGCTGCCCGACGTCTGCGACGGCCAGAAGCCCGTGCAGCGACGCATCCTGTATGCGATGGAGCGCATGGGCCTGAGCTTTGCGGGGACCGCGGGAGCCAAGCCCGTCAAGAGCGCGCGCGTCGTCGGCGACGTGCTCGGGCGCTTTCACCCGCACGGCGACCAGGCCGCCTACGACGCACTCGTGCGCATGGCCCAGGAGTTCTCTCAGCGCTATCCGCTCATCGACGGCCAGGGCAATTTCGGCTCGCGCGACGGCGACGGCGCGGCGGCCATGCGCTACACCGAGGCTCGCCTCGCGCCCATCTCGCGGCTGCTGCTCGACGAGATCGACGAAGGCACGGTCGACTTCGTGCCCAACTACGACGGCTCGACACAAGAGCCCAGGCAATTGCCGGCGAGGCTGCCCTTCGTGCTGCTCAACGGCGCCAGCGGCATTGCAGTGGGCCTGGCCACCGAGGTGCCTTCGCACAACCTGCGCGAGATTGCGGCGGCCGCCGTGGCCCTGATCCGCGACGCGAAGCTCAGCGACGAGGAGCTTGCCGGGCTCGTGCCCGGGCCCGACTATCCCGGGGGTGGCCAGATCATCAGCCACGCCGACGAGATCCGTGCCGCGTATGCATCCGGGCGAGGCAGCCTGAAGGTGCGCGCGCGCTGGAAGATCGAAGACCTCGCGCGCGGCCAGTGGCAGCTCGTGGTGCACGAGCTTCCGCCGGGCGCCAGTACGCAGAAGGTACTCGAGGAAATCGAGGAGCTCACGAACCCGAAGGTCAAGGCCGGCAAGAAGACCCTGAGTTCGGAGCAGGTGCAGCTCAAGGCCACCGTGCTTGCCGTGCTCGATGCCGTGCGGGACGAGTCCAGCAAGGATGCGCCGGTACGCCTCGTGTTCGAGCCCAAGACCAGCCGCATCGAGCAGCAGGACTTCGTTCGCACATTGCTGGCTCACACCAGCCTGGAGAGCTCCTCGCCAGTCAATCTGACAAGCGTCGGCGCGGACGGACGTCCCACGCAGAAGAGCCTGCGCCAGATGCTGGTCGAATGGATCGACTTCCGGATGCAGACGGTGCAGCGGCGCACCCGGCATCGTCTGGGCAAGGTGCTCGACCGCATCCACGTGCTCGAGGGCCGGCAGCTCGTGCTGCTGAACATCGACGAAGTGATCCGCATCATTCGCCAGTCCGACGAGCCCAAGCCCGCCCTCATCGAGCGCTTCCGGCTGAGCGACCGGCAGGCCGAGGACATCCTGGAGATCCGCCTTCGCCAGCTGGCCCGGCTCGAGGCGATCAAGATCGAACAGGAACTCAAGGACCTTCGTGCCGAGCAAGGCCGGCTCGAAGACATCCTGGGCAGCCCGGCCACCCTCAAGCGCACGGTGATTCGCGAGATCGAATCCGACGCGAAACAGTACGGTGACGACCGTCGAACGCTGATCCAGGCCGAGAAGAGAGTGGTCGCGGAGGTCAGGGTGGTCGACGAGCCCGTCACCGTCGTCGTGAGCCTGAAGGGCTGGGTGCGGGCCCTCAAGGGCCACGAGGTGGATGGCGCCACCCTGCAATTCAAGGCCGGCGACGCGCTTTACGGCACATTCGCCTGCCGCTCCGTGGACACGCTGCTGGTGTTCGGCAGCGGCGGGCGGGTGTACTCGGTGGGCGTCAACCTGTTGCCCGGGGGCCGCGGCGACGGCCAGCCGATCACGACGCTGATCGACCTGGAGTCTGGCACGCAGCCGGCGCATTACTTCGCCGGACACGCGCAACAGACGCTGCTGCTCGCCAATACCGGCGGCTTCGGGTTGCTTGCACGGGTCGGTGATTTGCTGTCGCGTCAGCGAGGCGGCAAGTCGTTCCTGACTCTCGAGGCCGACGAGAAGCCGTTGCCGCCGAGCCTGGCCGATGGCGCCGCGCGAGTCGCATGCCTCACGCTGGAAGGCCGGATGCTGGTGTTCGGCCTGGAGGAACTCAAGCTGCAGGCCAACGGAGGCCGCGGCCTCACGCTCATCGATCTGGACCCCAAGGACGCGCTCGTCAGCGTTGCGGCCTTCAGCGACGCCTTGCAGGTGCTGGGCACCGGCCGGGGCGGCAAGCCGCGCGAGGAGACGCTGCGCGGCACGGCGCTGGCGCCTTTCGACGGCAAGCGCGCGCGCAAGGGACGCAAGCAGGACGCCATGCCCAAGGCCATGCGCGTGGTGGCTGCTCCGCCGCGCTAGAGATTCGCCGGCGAGGGGCCGGGCAAGGCGACGTCTCGCCGCCGCCGGCAGCGCTCGCGGCGCTGCCGGGTCAGCGTGCCACGGCTTGGTTTCGATCAGCTCTTGCGCCGTCGCGTTGAAGCCGACTTGGCTGCGGCGCGGCGTCTGGGTGCAGGCGCGTCGATCACTTCGTCGGCGACCTCGTGAGCGGAATTGCCGGCACGCGCGTTCGCGCCGCGTTCAGCCGTCGGCGTGGAACTGTCATCGCCCAGGCCTGTGGCGAACGCCCCATGGCCAGACCATGGTCATCAGGAGACTGCGGGTGGTCTGCGTCGCTTCCTGCCAAGTCTCGAGCTGCGACTGCAACAGCTGGGCAACGTCCTCGCCATCGCTCGCCGCGGGCGTTTCGTCGGCGGGTTCGACCTCGGGCGTCACCGTGGCCTCGGCGCCAAACGCGAACATGCCCGTGGGCATCCACGGCAGGGCCACGGACCAGAAGACGCGCCCGGCGTCGATCCACTGGTTCCACAGCCTGACCTGGGTCTCGAGCGCGGTGTTGAGCCCAGACCAATCGGACGAAGGGTCGAATTGCATGGCATTGGCCGATTTCGTCAGCCACGGCATCGTCATGGGTGTCAAGACTTTCTCCTGGCGCCGCGAACATGCGGCGCGTTCAGCATCCACTCTAGTGCCTCGGCGTGCCGAGGCTTCGATATACCACTGGTTCGCACGGTCTTCGAAGGCTTGGCTTGCGCTCGCAGCCGAGCGGGTGCATCAGCGGCGACGCATGGTGATGGCTGCCAGCGCCATGGCCGCCACGATGAAGAAGAGCATCAGGCTCCAGATATCGAAGGAGATGCCCAGCACGGAGACTGCGGCATCCGCGCAACTTCCGGTGATCTGGAACAGCGAGGGCATCATCGCCTCGAGGCCGAGCGCCGTGATGATCTTGTCGGCCAGCGTCAGCGCGCACGAATCGGATTTCGCGGCGACGAAATGCTGGTACAGGGCAGCCGAGCTGCCCAGCGCCGCCAGGACGATCACGACGCCGGCCTGCAGCAGGTGCGTGGGCCGCGATCGAGCCGAGGCGGCCACCAGGCTCAGCAATGCGATCAGGATGAACAGCACGCGCTGCAGGATGCACCACGGACAGGGACGCATGTCGTAGGCGTATTGCCCCGTCAGTGCCGCGGCCACGCCGAGGATCGACAGCAGGGCGATCGCGAGCAGCGCCCGGCGCGGAGTGAACGCGGACGAAGTCATGCCGTTACGCGACCTGGGCAATGAGCTCGATCTCGACGCATGCCCCCATCGGAATCTGAGCCACGCCGAACGCACTGCGTGCATGCGCGCCGCGATCGCCGAAGACTTCGCCGAGAAGCTCGGAACATCCGTTGGTGACGAGGTGTTGTTCGGTGTACTCGGACGTGCTGTTGACCAGGCTCATCACCTTGACGATGCGCTCGATCTTGTCGAGATCGCCGACTGCCGCGTGCAGCGTGCCGAGCAGGTCGATGGCGACGGCGCGTGCAGCGCGTTTTCCGGTGGCGGTGTCGATCTCGCGGCCGAGCTGCCCGACCCACGGCTTGCCCTCGCGGCGGGCGATGTGGCCGGACAGGAATACCAGCGCACCGCTGCGCACGTAGGGCACATAGGCCGCGGCCGGGACGGCCAGCGGGGGAAGCTCGATGCCGAGCTGCTTGAGACGGTCGTAGACGGACATGATGCGAAAGCTGTCAACTCTGGGGCGCAAATCCTACACTGCGCGCCATGGGAGGACATCACACCGGCTGGCGGCTGGCGGCGCTCGCGTGCGCCTGGCTCGCCGGCATCTCGATCCAGCTTCACGAGCCATCGCTATGGTCCGGCTGGATGTACCTGGCGCTCTGCGGCGTGGCCATGGTGCTCGTGGGTTGCGCGATGCGATGGCGCATTTCGCTCGTGTGGACATGTCTTGGCATGGCCGCGCTCGGGTTTGGCGTGACAGGGTGTCATGCCCGGATGCACGACCGCGCCTTGCTGCCCGGGGCACTCGAACGGAAGGACATCGAGCTGGTCGGCGAGGTCGCAAGCCTCCCGCAGCGCGACCTCTTCGGGCTTCGCTTCAGGTTTCGCGTCGAGTCCGCCCGCAGCGGCGGCGCGCCCGTCCGCACGTCACCGCTGGTGGCGCTGGGCTGGTACGCCGGCTTCGGCGACACGACGACTCATGATCCGCTGCGCGAGTCGCTTCGCCCCGGCCAACGCTGGCGCTTCACGGTGCGACTGCGACAGCCGCATGGGCTTTCGAATCCGCACGGGTTCGACTACGAACTCGCCCTCTTCGAACGCGGAATCGGTGCCACCGGCTATGTGCGCAGCGAGCCGGCCCCCACGCTTCTCGGCCAGGCGCAAGGCGATGCAGTCGACCGGTGGCGGGACCACGTGCGTCGCGCCATTGCGGAGGAAGTCGAGGATCCGCGCGACGCCGGCGTGCTCGCGGCCTTGTCGGTGGGCGACCAATCGGCCATCGACCGCAGCGACTGGAACTTGTTTCGCCGCACCGGCGTGGCACATCTCGTTGCCATCAGCGGGCTGCACATCGCCATGATGGCCTGGCTGGCCGCTGCGGCGACCGGTGCGGCGTGGCGGCGAAGCCGCCGGCTCGCGCTGCGGATTCCGGCGCCGTCGGCGGCTCGCTGGGGCGGACTGGCAGCGGCCATGGCCTACGGCGTCTTCTCCGGCCTGGGCGTGCCGTCCCAGCGGACCATCTGGATGCTCGCCACCGTGACGCTGCTCCATGCCGGCGGTCGCCGCTGGCCCTGGCCGCTGGTGCTGCTGGCGGCAGCGGTGGCGGTCACGGCGCTCGACCCGTGGGCGATGCTGCAGCCGGGCTTCTGGCTCTCGTTCGTGGCCGTCGGGCTGTTGATGGCTTCGAGTCCCGCCATGCCGAGTGGCACCGCGCCCACGGAGAATGCAAGGCCCGCATGGCAGGGTGGTGTCCGTGGCATGGCCCGCGCAGCCATCATGGGGGCCCGCACGCAGGCCCTGGCAACGGTCGGCCTCGCGCCACTGACGCTCGTGTTATTCCAGCAGGTGTCGGTGGTCGGATTCTTCGCCAATCTGATCGCGATCCCGGCCGTCACCTTGCTCGTTGCGCCCTTGTCCCTGCTCGGCTCTGCCCTGCCGGTGCTGTGGAAGCCCGCATCTTGGGGCATGGACGCGTTGCGCTGGTGGCTCGAATGGCTGCAGTCCTGGTCGGGCGCGGTATGGAGCGCACCCGTTGCACCGCTGTGGGCGCAGGCGGCCGGCCTGCTGGCTGCCGCCCTGGCGGTCCTGCCGCTGCCTTGGCGGCTGCGTGCGCTCGCGCTGCCCCTCGCGCTGCCCTTGCTTTGGCCGCATGTGGATCGCCCGACCGAAGGGGAATTCGACGTGCTCGCGGCCGACGTGGGGCAGGGCACATCCGTGCTCGTGCGCACGGCCGGGCACCTGCTCGTCTTCGACGCCGGCCCGCGATATTCGCCCGACAGCGATGCCGGCGAACGTGTGCTGCTGCCGCTGCTGCGCACGCAAGGCGAGGAGCGGATCGATCGCCTCGTCCTGAGCCATCGCGACACCGACCACATCGGCGGCGCGCAGGCGCTGCTCGCGAACACCCGAGTGGTTGATTCGCGCACGTCGCTCGAGCCGGGCCATCCGCTGCAAGCGCTGCTGCCGCGCCACGAGCATTGCGAGACTGGCCAGTCGTGGACCTGGGAAGGCGTGAGGTTCGACATGCTGCAACCGCCCGCGCAGGCGTACGGCGACGGACTCAAGTCCAACGCGATGTCGTGCGTGCTGCACGTGCAAGGCGCCCACGGCAGCCTGCTGCTGACTGGGGACATCGAGCGGCCCCAGGAAGACTGGCTCGTCGCCACGCGGCCCGGCGTGCTGCGCAGCGACGTGCTGATCGCGCCGCACCACGGCAGCAAGACCTCGTCGAGTCCCGAATTCCTCGATGCCGTCGCGCCGAAAGTGGCGATCTTCCAGGCGGGCTATCTCAACCGCTTCGGGCATCCTGCGGAGTCGGTCCTGGAACGCTACGTGCGCCGAGGCATCGCCGTGGCCGCCAGCCCCGGTTGCGGCGCGTGGTCGTGGCGCAGCGATTCACCAGGGCTGGGTGTTTGCCAGCGTGACGCCGACAGGCGCTACTGGCACCATCGCCCGATGCGGTTCGCGGCTCGCGCATCCGCGCCTTGCAGTGGCCTGGATATTGCTAACTTGCGTGCGGAGGAGAGTTGCCGATGACCCCTAGCTTCGACGAAATGCACGCCACCCGCGACTCGGTGCGCGAGCATTACAGCGTCTACGGACGCTGGCTCGCCGAACAGCCGCCCGACGTGATGAGCGCCCGGCGCGAGGAAGCCGAAGTGATCTTCCGCCGCGTGGGCATCACCTTCGCGGTGTACGGTGCCAAGGACGAGACGGGTTCGGGCACCGAGCGGCTGATTCCGTTCGACCTCATTCCCCGCGTGATCCCGGCGCACGAGTGGAACGAACTCGAGCGCGGCATCATCCAGCGCGTGACGGCCCTCAACCGCTTCGTCCACGACGTCTACCACGGCCAGGAGATCATCCGCGCGGGCCTCGTGCCCAGCGAGCAGGTCTTCGGCAATGCGCAGTTCCGCAGCGAGATGATGGGCGTGGACGTGCCTTCCAACGTGTACTCGCACATCGCCGGCATCGACATCGTTCGCGCCGCCAATGCCGACGGCAGCGGGACCTACTACGTGCTGGAGGACAACCTGCGCGTGCCCAGCGGCGTGAGCTACATGCTCGAGAACCGCAAGATGATGATGCGGCTGTTTCCCGAGCTGTTCAGCCGGCATCGCGTCGCACCGGTGGCGCACTACCCCGACCTGCTGCTCGAGACGCTTCGCGCGGTCGCGCCGCCCGCCGTCAACGACCCGACCGTGGTGCTGCTCACGCCGGGCATGTACAACAGCGCGTACTTCGAGCATGCGTTCCTGGCCCAGCAGATGGGCATCGAGCTGGTCGAGGGCAAGGACCTCTTCGTGGAGGACAACTTCGTCTACATGCGCACCACGCAGGGCCCGCGGCGGGTGGACGTGATCTACCGGCGCATCGACGACGACTTCCTGGATCCGCTCGCCTTCCGTCCCGATTCCACCCTGGGCTGCGCCGGGCTGCTCGGCGTCTACCGCGCCGGCAACGTCACCTTGTCCAACGCCATCGGGACCGGTGTGGCCGACGACAAGTCGATCTATCCGTACGTGCCGAAGATGATCGAGTTCTACCTCGGCGAAAAACCCATCCTGAACAACGTCCCCACGTACCTGTGCCGCGATCCGAAGGACCTGCGCCACGTCCTGGCGAATCTGGGCGAGCTCGTGGTCAAGGAAGTCCACGGGGCGGGCGGCTATGGCATGCTGATCGGCCCGGCGGCCACGCGGGACGAAATCGAGGAATTCCGCCGTGCCCTCGAGGCGGACCCGTCGCGCTACATAGCGCAGCCCACGCTGAGCCTGTCGACCTGTCCGACCTTCGTCGAAAGCGGCATCGCCCCTCGCCACATCGATCTGCGTCCTTTCGTGCTGTCGGGCAAGACCGTGCAACTGGTGCCCGGCGGGCTCACGCGCGTCGCGCTCAAGGAAGGCTCGCTGGTCGTCAATTCGTCGCAGGGCGGCGGGACCAAAGACACCTGGGTGCTGGAGACTTGATCATGCTTTCTAGGACGGCAGACCATTTGTTCTGGATGGCTCGGTACATGGAGCGGGCAGAAAACACCGCCCGCATGCTCGATGTCAACTACCAGACGTCCTTGCTGCCGCAATCGGCGGACGCGGCCGAGATCGGCTGGAAAGGGTTGTTGTCGATCTCCGAGCTGAGCGGGGACTTCGCGCGCCGCTATGCGGAGGTCAATGCGCGCAACGTCATGGAATACATGGTCGCCGACGCGGCCAACCCTTCCAGCATCCGAAGCTGCCTGATGGCCGCACGCGAGAACGCCCGCGCGGTGCGCGGCACATTGACCACCGAGGTCTGGGAAACCCAGAACCAGACGTGGCTCGAGTTCCAGCGCATGGTGGCCACCGGCGCCTTCCAGCGCGACCCGGGCACCGCCTTCGAATGGGTAAAGTTCCGCTCGCATCTGTCGCGCGGCGTCACGGTCGGCACCATGCTCCAGGACGAGGCATTCCACTTCCTGCGCATCGGCAGCTTTCTCGAACGCGCCGACAACACCGCGCGGCTGCTCGACGTGAAGTTTCACGCCGTCGACAGCGAGTACTTCGGCGTGGGCGGCGGAAACGGCGCAGGCCGTGAGATCGAATTCGACTTCTATCATTGGTCGGCGATCCTGCGCTCCGTGTCCGGATTCGAGGTCTATCGCAAGGCCTATCGCAACGTGATCCAACCCGAGAAGGTGGCCGAACTGCTCATCCTGCGCCCCGACATGCCGCGCTCGCTTGCCGCGTGCATGAATGAAGTCGTCTCCAACCTGCGCATGGTCGCCAACGAGCAGTCCGGCGAGACATTGCGCCGCGCCGGCCGGCTGCAGTCCGACCTCCAATACGGCCGGATCGACGAGATCCTCGCCACCGGGCTGCATGCGTTTCTCACGCAGTTCCTCGACCGCGTCGGCACGCTCGGCGTGGGCATCAGCCGCGACTTCCTCGTGCCCGTCGAGGCCTGACCGGGCACGCCATGTCCATCCACGTCGCACTCAACCACGTCACCCACTACCGGTACGACCGGCCCGTGATGCTCGGCCCACAAGTCGTGCGCTTGCGGCCCGCACCGCACTCGCGCACACGCGTGTTGGCGTACTCCATGCGCGTCACGCCCACCGGGCACTTCGTCAACTGGCAGCAGGATCCGCAATCGAACTACCTGGCCCGGCTGGTCTTTCCCGAGCCCACGCGCGAGTTCCGCATCGAGGTCGACCTGGTCGCCGAGATGGCCGTGCTCAACCCGTTCGACTTCTTCCTCGAGCCGGCAGCGGAACAATTCCCGTTCGACTACGAGCCTGGCCTCAAGCACGAACTGGCGCCATACCTCGAGAAAGCACCCGCGACACCGGCCTTCGCCGACTACCTGGCCAGCGTCCCGCGCGAGAAGCAAGGCACGACCGACTACCTGGTCGACTTCAACCGCCAGCTTCAGAAGGACGTGGCTTACCTGATTCGCCTCGAGCCCGGCGTGCAGACGCCCGAAGAGACGCTGGTCAATGCGAGTGGGTCGTGCCGCGATTCGGCCTGGCTGCTGGTGCAGTTGCTTCGCCACCTCGGATTGGCGGCCCGCTTCGTGTCGGGTTATCTCATCCAGCTCAAGGGCGACGTGAAGGCGCTGGACGGCCCCAGCGGGACGGAGGTCGACTTCACCGACCTGCATGCCTGGTGCGAGGTGTACCTGCCGGGCGCCGGATGGATCGGCCTGGATCCGACCTCGGGCCTGCTCGCCGGCGAAGGCCACATTCCGCTGGCCTGCTCTCCCGATCCTTCTTCCGCCGCGCCGGTCACCGGCGCACTGGAAGAGTGCGAAACCGAATTCGTGCACCAGATGAGGGTGTCGCGGGTGTGGGAAGCGCCTCGCGTGACGCTGCCCTACACCGACGCGCAATGGGCGGCCATCGAGTCGCTCGGCCACCGCGTCGATGAAGACCTGCAAGACCACGATGTGCGCCTCACGCAAGGCGGAGAGCCGACGTTCGTCTCGGCCGACGACCGCGAAGGCGCGGAATGGAACACCGATGCGCTGGGGCCGACCAAGCGACCCCTCTCGGCCGAGTTGATGGAACGGCTTCGAGCCAAGTACGGCGAAGGCGGCCTGCTGCACTGTGGCCAGGGCAAGTGGTATCCGGGCGAGCCACTGCCGCGCTGGTCCTTGAACCTGTTCTGGCGAAAGGATGGCGAGCCCGTCTGGGCTCACCCCGAGCTGTTCGCCGACGAACGCAAGGACTATGGCGTCACCGAAGGGCAGGCCGCTGAATTCCTGCTTGGCGTGGCGAGGCGCCTGGGGCTCGACGGCCGGCACATCTTCCCGGCGTTCGAAGACGTCTGGTACTACCTGTGGCGCGAACGCAAACTGCCCATCAACGTGGATCCCTTCGACTCGCGGCTGGACGACCCGCTCGAGCGGGAGCGCCTGCGGCGTCTCTTTTCCACAGGACTGGACGCCGTGGCCGGGCACGTGCTGCCCCTGGCGCGGCGCCCGGACGGCACCGGCGCCGAGCGCTGGAAGAGCGGGCCCTGGTTCCTGCGCGCGGAACGCTGCTACCTCGTTCCGGGCGACTCGGCCATCGGGTACCGCCTTCCGCTGGACTCGCAAGCCTGGGTCGCGCCGAGCGACTTTCCGTGGGTCCACGCGCCCGATCCCACGCGCAGCTTTCCGCCGCTGCCACCGTACCGTTCCATGCGGCACGCCGTGGGCGACGATGAGCACCGCTGGGCCACGGCAGGTGCCATGGCCAGTGCGGCCAGTGCGATGGCCGGCCCGCCGCAACGGCGCGATCTTCTCCTGGCGTTGAATCCGGGCGGGGCTGCGGAAGACACTGCACGCCCTGGTGAGGACCGTTCGTCGAAGGCGGGCGATGCCGCCTACACCGACGCACGCCGGCCAGCCCCCTTCGAATCTGCCGCCTGGCTGAGCCGGACCGCCCTGTGCGCCGAGCCACGCGAAGGCCGGCTGTATGTGTTCCTGCCGCCGACATCCGAACTCGAAGACTTTCTCGAGCTCATCGCCGCCATCGAGGACACGGCACTGGAAATGGCCCTGCCGCTCGTGCTCGAGGGTTACGAGCCGCCGCGCGATCCGCGCCTGGCGGTGTTGCGGGTCACGCCCGATCCGGGCGTCATCGAAGTCAACATCCACCCGGCGTCGAACTGGGGCGAACTGGTCGACCAGGCCACGCATCTGTACGACGCCGCCCACCAGACGCGCCTGTCGACCGAGAAGTTCATGCTCGACGGCCGGCACACCGGCACGGGCGGCGGCAATCACTTCGTGCTGGGCGGCGCGACGCCGGCGGATTCCCCGTTTCTGCGCCGGCCGGACCTGCTCGCGAGCATGGTGGCCTACTGGCACAACCATCCGGCGCTGAGCTATCTTTTCTCGGGCATGTTCGTCGGCCCGACCAGCCAGGCGCCACGCATCGACGAGGCGCGCAACGATTCGGTCTACGAGATCGAAATCGCCTTCGCCGAGATGTCGCGCCAGGTCGAGCAGGGCGGCCACTGTTCTCCGTGGCTGGTCGATCGCCTGATGCGCAACCTTCTCATCGACGTGTCGGGCAACACGCATCGGGCCGAGTTCTGCATCGACAAGATGTATTCGCCCGACGGCGCCACCGGCCGGCTGGGGTTGCTCGAGATGCGTGCCTTCGAGATGCCTCCGAACGCGCGCATGAGCCTCACGCAGCAACTTCTCATGCGTGCGCTGGTCGCCCGATTCTGGCAGGAGCCCTACCGCCCGAGGCGGCTCCAGCGCTGGGGCACGGAGCTGCACGACCGCTTCATGCTGCCGCATTTCGTCTGGCAGGACATGCAGGACGTGATCGCCGAACTGGAGCGCTTCGGCTATCCGGTGGCGCTGGAATGGTTCGCGCCGCACCACGAGTTCCGGTTTCCGCGCCTGGGAGATTTCCAGGCCCGGGGCGTGGAAGTCGAACTGCGACTGGCCCTGGAGCCCTGGCACGTCATGGGCGAGGAAGGTGCCGTCGGAGGCACGGCGCGCTTCGTCGATTCCTCGGTGGAGCGGGTGCAGGTCAAGGTCAGCGGAATGATCGGCGATCGGCACGTCCTCGCATGCAACGGCCGGCCGGTGCCGTTGCAGTCCACCGGCCGGGTGGGCGAGTTCGTCGGCGCCGTGCGATATCGGGCGTGGAACCCGCCGTCGGCCCTTCATCCGACGATCGGCTTGCATGCGCCGCTCACGTTCGACCTCGTCGACTCCTGGATGAACCGGTCGATGGGCGGTTGCCAGTACCACGTGCAGCACCCGGGCGGACGCAACTACAGCACCTTCCCGGTCAACGCCTACGAGGCCGAGGCGCGAAGGCTGGGACGCTTCTTCAGGATGGGGCATACCCCGGGCGAGATCGTCGTGACGCCCGAGTCGCGCAGCGCTGACTTCCCCTTCACGCTCGACCTGCGCAGGGCTGCGGCCTGAACACCCGCGCCCGTGGCTGCGCGAGACGCATCTCCGGGCGCCGGGTTTCTCCAGGGCACGCGAGGACCGCGCGCCCGCCACAATCTCGCTCCATGCGCCACCAGACCGACCGATGCTGAGCCCGCTGCTGCAAGGCTATTCCGCCCTCGAAGGCCGCTACGACGAGCTTCTGGCCGCGCCGGGCGAGCCGCGGCCGCACTGGCAGGCGTTCCTGCGCGGGATGGCGCGTCGAGCGGGTGCGGAGATCGCCGACACGCTCACGCTCACCGAGCGCGAGATCCGGGAAAACGGAATCACCTACAACGTCTATGCCGACCCGCAGGGCGCCGACAGGCCCTGGGAGGTCGACCCGGTGCCCCTGCTCATTGCCGCCGACGAATGGGAGCAGATCGAGGCGGGCATTGCGCAGCGGGCCGAACTCCTGAACCGCGTGCTCGCAGACCTCTACGGTCCGCGCCAGTTGCTGCGCAGCGGGGCGATCCCCGCGCCGGTGGTGTTCGGGCACAGCGGATACCTTCATCAGGCCATGGGGCTGCGCCCGCCTGGCGGCGTGCACCTCTTCTTCTACGCCGCCGACATCGCCCGGTCGCCCGACGGTCGTTGGTGGGTCGTCGGCGATCGCACGCAGGCGCCCTCGGGCGCCGGCTATGCGCTGGAGAACCGGCTGATGATCGCGCGCGTCTTCCCGCGCATGTTCCGCGAATTGCATGTCGAGCGCCTGGCCGGGTTCTTCGCGGCCGCGCGCGATGCGTTGCTGCACTGGTCGCCGCGCGGCGACGACACGCCGCTCATCGTGCTGCTCACGCCCGGGCCGTACAACGAGACGTATTTCGAGCATGCCCTGCTGGCGCGCTATCTCGGCTTCGCACTCGTCGAAGGCAGCGACCTCACCGTGCGCGACGGGCGAGTCTGGATGAAGACCGTCGACGGGCTCAAGCGCGTGCATGCCATCTTGCGGCGCCAGGACGACGACTATTGCGATCCGCTCGAACTGCGCTCGGACTCCGCGCTCGGCGTGCCCGGCCTGGCCGACTGCTCGCGGCGAGGCACGGTGCTGCTGGCCAACGCGCTGGGTTCGGGCGTGCTCGAATCGGGTGCCCTGCTGGGATACCTGCCGGCACTCAGCGAACGCATGCTCGGCGAGCCGCTGAAACTGCCCTCGATTGCCACATGGTGGCTCGGCGAGCCCGCGGCCTTCGAGAACGCCTGGGCCCAGCTCGACAAGGTGCTGATCAAGCCGCTGGACCGCAACAGCGGAGAGCGCGCCATCTTCGGCGCCGACCAGGAAAGCCGCGACCGCGAAGCCCTGCACGCACGAGTGAGCACCAGACCTCACCGCTACGTGGCGCAGGAATGGGTGCACGGGTCGCAGGCACCAGCGCTCGAGCAGGGCGCGGCCGGTCGGGCCATTCGGCTCAAGGCTCGCAACGTGGGCGTGCGCGTGTTTGCCGTGGCCACGCCCGATGGCTATCGCGTGATGCCCGGCGGGCTCACCCGCGTGGCCGGCGAGGGCGACACGCGCGGAATCGCCATGCAAAGCGGTGGACGGTCCAAGGACACCTGGGTACTGTCGGATGCGCCGGTCAACGCCGCCTTCTCGCTGCTTTCCCGCACCGTGCAGCCCGAAGACCTGGTCACCTCGCGTGCCAACCTGCCGTCGCGCTCGGCGGAGAACCTGTTCTGGTACGGCCGCTATGGCGAACGCTGCGAGACGGCAGCACGCCTGCTGCGCGTGGCCATCGGCGGGTTGCTCGACAACAGCGCCGAAGGTGCCGAGGCGATCGCGCCCGCGCTGGCGCTGGCGTGGCGGTTCGGCCTGATCGACAACGCCGACAACCCCGGTCGCGACCTGCTGCAGGCGGCCACCGACCCCGAGGCGGCGCTGGCGCAGCGCCTGCGGCAGATGCAGCGCACCGCCTTCAACCTGCGCGACCGCATGTCCGCCGACAACTGGCGCACGCTCAACCAGCTCGCGGCCGATCCGGTGTTCCAGCGCAGCGCCAACCTGTCGCAGGCGCTGGTGTGGCTCGACCGCGCGGTGAGCGCGATGATGACCCTGTCGGGGTTCGTGCTCGACGGAATGACGCGCAGCGTGGGATGGCGGTTCCTCTCGCTGGGCCGCCGCATCGAGCGCCTCGCGAGCGCATGCGCCGCGCTCGAAGTCGCCACGCAGGAGGGCAGGGCGCACGGTCTGGATTGGCTGCTCGAACTGGCCGACTCCACGATGACCTACCGCTCACGCTATGTGGTCGCGCCCGAGTGGCTGCCTGTGCTCGATCTGCTCGTGCGCGACGATGCGAATCCGCGCTCGGTCTCGTTCCAGGTGAAGGGGCTCGTCGAGTACATCGCGAAGCTCGAGGGGTCGTATGGCCGCTTCGCCGGCGACGTGCTCGCAGCCGGGCAGCAGGCCTTGAGCCGACTCGCCCCGGCCGACCTCCATCCCGAAAGCGAGGCGCTGGCGTCCCTGCTCGAGCAACTGCACCGCGCCGCGCTGGCGACCTCCGACGAGCTGAGCCTGAAGTTCTTCTCGCACGCGACATCGCGCAGCGTGCTGTCGCTGGTCGCATGACGATGCTGCGGCCTCCAGCGCGCTACGCGGTCCAGCACGAGACGCGCTACGCGTACACGGCGCCTGTCTCGCAGTCGTGGCAGCTCGCCCGGCTCACGCCGCGTCCGCTGCCGTGGCAGAAGGTGCTTGCGCATTCGCTTCTGATCGAGCCTGCGCCCAACGAGCGTCACGAGGCGTGCGACAGCTTCGGCAACACGGTCACGCATTTCGTGTTGAACGGCGCGCACCGCCAGCTCTGCGTGCGCATGCTGTGCGAGGTGGACGTGGGTCGGCGGCCTTCGAACTGGTCTGGCGCGCCAGACGTGGCGCTGCCCTGGGAGTCCGTGCGCGACGCTGTGCGCCGCCAGCCGCAGCTCGATGACATGCTGGCCGCGCGCACCTGCGAACCGACCTCGCTCGTCCCGTTGTCCGAGGCCGCGCAACGCTATGCGGCGGCGTCATTCACGCCGGGGCGCGACTGGTGGACGGCGCTGCGCGAACTGACTGGCCGCATCCACGCGGACTTCGAGTTCGAACCCGGCGCCACGACCGTGAGCACGTCGGTCGACGAGGTCATCCAGCAGCGTCGCGGGGTCTGCCAGGATTTCGCCCACCTTCTGCTGGCGTGCCTGCGCGCGCATGGCCTGCCCGGGCGCTACGTCTCGGGCTATCTGTTGACCGAACCTCCCGCCGGACAGCCGCGCCTGATGGGCGTGGACGTGTCGCACGCCTGGGTGGCGGCCTACGCACCCACGCTCGGCTGGGTGGAATTCGATCCCACCAACGACCAGCTTGCCGATGACCGCTACATCACGCTCGCCTGGGGCCTGGACTTCGCCGACGTGGTGCCCTTGCGCGGCGTGATCCTGGGCGGTGGGTCCCAGGAGATGAAGGTGTCGGTGAGTGTCGTGCCGGTCTGAAGCACGCACCCCCATCCCCTCGCAGCCCCGTATCCCCCGCACCCCCTGCAACGGAAGAACCCTTCGGGGTGTCTCGATGCCGCCCTCAGGGTGATGGTTTCAGCCGGCCCGCCCTGGAAAACTGTGCGCCATCACAACACAGGGAGGGCTCCACGCGATGGTCGACTTCGAGACCCATCAGCATCTGCTTGCATGCGACGCCCAAGATCCGGCGGCGGGCCCCGGATGGTTCGAATCGAGCTGGGACCTTCTGCAGGGACTGACCGTGCGCGAAGGACTGCCGCCCGATGCGACCTTCGACGAATGCCGCGCACTGTTCGCCGGATTTTCGCGCGCGACGCCTGCGACCTGAGTGCGCCCGAATGGCGCTGCCGCCCGCACACCTTGCCCTTGGGTCGCGACGAGGCATTCAGCCGTCTTCGCCCGGTGCAGGCAAGCCGCCCTGGCCGCCCAGGGACATGTAGAGCCACGCGCGGGCCTTGTCCCAGCGCCTGCGTACCGTGCGGTCGGTCACGCCCTGGAACTCCGCGATCTCCTGCTCGCTGTAGCCGCCGAAATAGCGCATCTCGACGACCTGCGCGAGTTCGGCGTCCAGGGCTTCGAGTTCGAGGAGGGCGTCGTTGACGCGCAGGAGTTCGTCACTGGCCGAGGTGTCGGCTACTTCTCGTGCGGCGCCTTCGCCCAGCGTCAGGTGCTCGGCACCGCCGCCTCGCCGCTCGGCCAGATGCTCTCGCGCGGCGTCGATGATGACGTTGCGCATCGTCTTGGCTGCATAGGCAAAGAAGTGGTGGCGATCTTCCAGCCGCAACCCGCGCGCGTTGACCAGCCGCATGAAGCTTTCATGGACCAGCACGGTGGTGTTCATGGCATTGGCGCGACCCTGGCTGTGCAGCCGGGCACGCGCCACGCGCCGCAGGTCCGGGTAGAGCGATTCGAACACCTGGTCCAGCGCGGAGCGGTCGCCCTCGGTGGCGCGGCGCAGCAGCAAGGTGATGGGCGGCAGGTCGGGGGAGCTGTCCGAAGGCATGGCGCCATTGTCCACTTTCGCCGCGCCAACCCGTATGACTCGCTGCAGGTCGCGTCTTTGCGGCGGCACGAGTTGCAAGTTCGGGGTTTCCTGCGCCGCGTGGCGCGCCTAAGATGCGCCCCCGACTGCCAGACCTCTTCTCACACCGGGGACGGGATGAGCCACACGCCCGCGCAGCAATGGTCCATCTTGTCGGCCCTCTACGAGGAAGCCGACAACCTGCCCGCGCACGAATTGCCGGGCTGGCTGGCGCGGCTCGAGCGCGAGGCCCATCCGCTGCTTCCCCAACTGCGCAGCATGCTCGATGCACGCACCCGCATGCGCGCCGACGACTTTCTCGGCAGCCTGCCGCTGCTCTCCAAGGACCCGCTGCCGGCGAGCAACTGGGCGGCGGGCCGCAAGGTCGGGCCCTACAGGCTCGTGCGGCCGCTGGGCGAAGGCGGCATGGCCGAGGTGTGGCTGGCCGAGCGCGACGACGGCGCATTCAAGCGGCGCGTGGCCATCAAGCTTCCCTACGCGCGCCCGGGACGCGAGACCTTCGCCGTACGCTTCGACCGCGAGCGCGACATCCTCGCCACGTTGCGGCATCCGCACATCGCGGCGCTGTACGACGCCGGGGTGACCAGCGAGGGGCAGGCCTGGCTTGCGCTCGAATACGTCGAGGGCGAGGCCATCGCAGCCTATTGCGACGCGCGCCGTCTGGGTGTGCGCGAGCGCGTGCAGCTGTTTCGCCAGGTCCTGCTGGCGGTGCAGCACGCGCACGCCAATCTCGTGATCCACCGCGACCTGAAGCCCGCCAACATCCTGGTGACGCCGCAAGGAGAGGTGCGGCTGCTCGACTTCGGCATTGCCAAGCTGCTCGAGTCGCAGGGCGACGCCATCGGCGACACCGAGCTCACCCGCGAGGCCGGGCGCACGATGACGCCCCGCTACGCCAGTCCCGAGCAGCTCACGGGACAGCCGCTCACCATCGCCTGCGACGTGTATTCGCTGGGCGTGGTGCTCTACGAACTCCTGAGCGGTCAGCGGCCCTACGACCTGAAGATCGATTCAGCGCTGCGCCTGGAGCATGCGATCCTCGAGGAGGAGCCGCGGGCCATGAGCCGGCGACCACTCGACGAGGTGGCTGCCCAGGTGCGTGGCACCACCGTGAAAGGCCTGCGCAGGGCGTTGTCGCCGGAACTCGACGCGGTCGCCTTGCACTGTCTGGCAAAGCTGCCGTCGCGCCGCTATTCGTCGGTCGATGCGCTGCTCACCGACGTGGACCGCTGGCTGGCCGGCGAAACGGTGCTCGCACGCGCACCCGGCGCCTGGTACCGACTCGCGAAATTCGCGCTGCGGCACCGCCTCGGCGTGGGCCTGGGCGTGGCTGCCGTGCTCGCCCTGGCCGGCGTGGCCACCATCGCGGTGGTGCTCGGCCTGCAGGCACGCCAGGAGTCGGCGCGAGCGGTGGCGGCGCGCGACTTCATGCTGAGCCTGTTCAAGCGGGCCGACCAGGAAAAGGCCCGAGGCGCCGACATCACGGCGCGTGAGCTGCTCGAGACCGGCCGGAAAGACCTGTTGACGCGCCTGGCCGACCAGCCGAGCCTGCAGGCCGAGCTGTTGCACGGGATCGCCACGATCCAGAAGGACATGGGCGAATACGTCGGCGCCGACAGCACGTTTGCCGACACGGCGCGAATCTACACGCGTCTGGGAATGCCTCGCGAGGCGGCATTGGCGCGCACGGCGCAGGCCGATGCGGCGGTGCGCATGGGCGACATGCGCCTGGCCGAATCCGCCCTGGACGAGGCCAGGAAGACGCCCGGCATGCCTCGCGACGATCCGCAGATCAATGCCGAGATGGACGAGGTCGAAGGCTGGATCGCCTTTGCCCACCGAGAGCCGCTGCGCGCGCGCGACTTCTTCGGCCGCAGCTATGACGAGGCCGTCAAGGCCTTCGGCATGTACAACCTGAAGACCATGGACGCGCTGCGCGGGCGGGTGTACGCCGAGCGCGAGCTGCGCAATTTCGACGACGCGATGCGCCTGCTCGAACAGCTCGAGGCGATCGCCAGCAAGACCAGCGGCGTCAGCGCGATCAGCTGGGCGGCCCTGGCGCGCGATCGTGCGGATCTGCTGATGAATGCCGGGCATTTCGCCGAGTCGCTCGACCGGGTACAGGTCGCATGGCCGAAATGCGTGTCGGCGCTCGGCCCGAACCATCCCGAATGCCGTGAATTGCTGTTCCGCAAGACCAGCGCATTGCTGCGCCTGGGGATGGCGCGCCAGGCGTCCGCGGACCTTGCCGCTCTGGAGGCGATCGCCAACGACCGCAAGTCGCCCGCGCTCGGCGTGGACACCTTGCTGCTCATCCTGCAGATCGACTCGGCCGTCGGCACCGCAGCGAGGCGAAACGAGACATTCGAGCGGCTGAAGGCGCTCGTCGAATCGGACTCCCTCGCGCGCTTCGGGCCCAGCTTCACCGCGCGTGCCATGCTGGCGCTGGCCGAGTCGGCCCTGCGTGCCCACGATTCGACCGGTGCGGAGCACTGGATCGCCCGCGCCAAGGCGATCCAGCGTCGAAAGGACGGCGCGGTCGCATCGACGAAGTCCGAGGTGCTCGCCGAGACGCTCGAGGGCGTCTCCCTGCTGCAGCGCGGGCTCGTCGACGAAGCGCTGCGCAGCCTCAATGCCGTGCGCAGCGACATGTCGCGCCTGTTCGGGCCCGACGACCCGATGACCTGCCTGCTCTCGCTGAATCTGGCCCAGGCGCTGCGCGTCTCGGGCGACATCGACGAGGCGGTGGCCGTGGCGGATCACGCCGAGCCGATCCTTCGCAAGGCCATGGGTACACAATCGCCGGTGTACCTGCGCGCCAGGACCTTGCTGGACGATCTTCAGCAAAGTGCCTCGCGCGATGTTGGATCGCCCGGCAAGGGTGCGACGGCGTCCGCGAAACGCGGCAAGTCCGGATCGCTGTCCGGCGACTTCTTCACGTGATCGATTACAGAGGAGCCCTTCGATGAAGAACAGATTCACGCTGCCCGCCACGGTCGTCCTGCTGGCGGCGCCGGCCGCGGCCTTTGCGCAGGAGGGTGGCGCACCTCACATCCTGCTGTATTCGCTGGGTGGAGGTTTCCTCGGCGGCCTGATCGGGGCGTTCCTGGCGTGCTGGCTGTGCAAGCGCATGTCCAAGCCCGACAACCTCACGAGCACGCGCAGGTAGGCGGTTCAGTCGCGAGGCCGCGGCATGGTTTCGCCGCGCTCGCGCGCCACCGCCGCGCCCAGCTCGATCACCGCCATCGCGTAGTAGCTCGACCAGTTGTAGCGTGTGATCGCGTAGAAATTGCTCGTGCCGGCGACGTAGCTGGGTGCGGCGTCGCCGTTCTGCAATTCCACCAGCGCCAGCGGGCCGTCGAAGGACATCGCCTGCGGGCCGAGCGCTGCGCCGTGTTCCTTGAACTGCTCCGGCGTGAAGCTCGGCAGGATGTCGGGTGCGAGCAAGGTGGCCCGCTCGGTGGTGTCTACCGGCGCGGCCACCGCAAAGTGCGTGGCCATGCCGCGTTGCCAGCCGGCATCCGCAAGAAAACGCGCCACGCTGCCGATCACGTCGGCGGTGGTGTCGTGCAGGTCGATGCGGCCGTCCTCGTTGAAGTCGACCGCATGTTCGAGGATGCTCGAAGGCATGAACTGCGGCATGCCGATCGCCCCCGCGTAGCTGCCCAACCACTCGAGTGGGTCCACGTTCTGCTGCCGGCACAACACGAGGTAGTTTTCGAGCTCGTCGCGGAAGAAGGCGCTGCGGTCGCGCCGGCCGGGCGGGAAGTCGAAGCTCAGGGTGGCCAGCGAATCGATGACCCGGAAGTTGCCCATGCGCTGTCCGTACAGGGTCTCGACGCCCACGATGCCGACCACGATCTCGGCGGGCACGCCGTAGCGTTCCTCGGCCAGGCGCAACCATGCCTCGTTCGAGTCCCAGAAGGCCGCGCCCGCACGGATCCGCCGCGGCTCGACGAATCGCGCGCGATAGGCCATCCAGTTCTTCGCCGTGCCCGCCGGCGGCGGCATGATGTACTTGACCACGTCGGGCAGGAAGCGCGATTGCGACAGCACTGCGCGAACCCAGGCCGCGTCCATGCCGCGCCTTTGCGCCACCTCGTCGGCAAAGCGCATCACGTCGTCACGCTCGCCATAGGCGACGAGCACCGGCACCGGGCGGGCCGCCGCGGCGTGCCGCTTGTGCGGACGCGCCTGTGCATCGGGCACCAGGAGGCCCGCGCCGATGAGGACGCCCAGCGTGCACAGCGCGAGGTGGCGAAGGCGCCGGATGGCCGGCGTGTGAAGCAGTGCGAAAGATTTCATGCGTGACGCTGAGAGCGCAATGGCGCGCGCCGGTTCCGACGCAAGGCGCGTGCCGTGGCGACGAACCTGCGCGTCCATGCCGTGTCGGGCCGCGAAGGCGAGCGTGCCGCGTAGCGTTGCCGCTCGAGTGCCAGCAATTGCTCGACGAGCGGCTCGCCGGCCTCACCCAGGGGCTGTCGGATGCGCTCGGCCAGCGTGCGCGCCGGCTCATGCGGTGCCGCTTCGATCCCCAGTCCCTGCAAGGCGCGGCGCACCGCCTCCATCTGCCGCGCCCACGGATCGATGCGGTGGCGATCCCACCAGGCCCAGGCCGCGCCCGTCAGCGCGAGGGAGCTCAGTGCACCGATGAGAACCAGCGCAAGGTCCTCCCAAGAGGGAGAGCTGACGCCGAAGTTCTTCATCAGGGCGAACTGCTGGCCCCGCGAATAGTTGAGCACCCACTGGTTCCAGCGGTTGTTGACGGCTTCCCATGCATCGCGCGCCCGTTCGAGCAGCGCCGGGTCCATGTTCTCGAGTGCGCCGGCAACCAGCCCGGGTCGAGGGACCAGGTAGCGGCTGCGCAGGATTCGGTCGGGCGCCACCGCGGCGGTCGGATCGGCACGCACCCAGCCCTCGGCAGGGTCCCAGTACTCGGCCCAGGCGTGCGCGGAGTTCTGCCGCACGATGTAGTAGCCGTCGACCGGCATGGGATCGGTGCCCTGGTAGCCGGTGACGATCCGCGCGGGCACCCCCATCGCGCGCATCACGACCACGAACGCCGAGGCGAAGTGCTCGCAGAAGCCCTGCTTTCGATCGAGCCAGAACTCGTCGATGGCCGCGTCCGCGTCGACCTCACCGTAGGTCCCGGGCGCCAGCGTGTAGGTGAAGCCGCCGAAGCGGATGTGTGTGAGCACGGCTCGCGCGAGCGTCCGCGGGCTGGCATTGGCCCATTGCGGGTCGCGCCGCAAGGCCTCGGCCCATGCGCGCGTGCGCGGGCTGCTGCGGGGTGGCAATGCCAGCGCCTCTTGCAGCGAGTATTCGGTCGTGGAATTCGGGCCTTGGCGGTAGTCGGGGTAGGCCCGCGCGTCGAAGCGCAGCCGCTCGAACACTCGCCGATTCGTCACCCATTCGAGGTCCTCGCGAACGCCCACGACATAGCCCTCGATGTCCGGCCCGGTCGGACTTGCCTCGAGCAGCGGCAGCACCGACAGGCGGGTCGGTTCCAGCGTCATCTCGTAGTCCACCGGGCGGCCTTGCACCTGCAGGTCGATGTGCCGGCGCTCCCGCGTCAGAGCGCGCGGCAGCGGCTTCCATTCGCGCCCGTCGAATTCGGTCAGCACGGGGCCGCGGAAGTACATCGCTTCGGGCGGTGGCGGCGGCCCGTAGAAGCGCAGGCGCATCGCGACGCTGTCGTCCAGCGCCACTTCGGCGACCGATCCCATGCGCATGGTGTTGGACAGCCCGGTGCCCGTGGGGCCGTCCTGCGGGACGCCCCACAGCGGGCCGAGCCGCGGAAACAGGACGAACAACAGCGCCATGATCGGCGCCCCGAGCACGGCCGTGCGCAGCGCGAGGCTGCCCGCCTGCCGAAGCCCCGGCTGGCCCACCGGCATGTGCGCGAGCACCAGGGCGGTGAGCAGGCCCCACACCGAGACGAGCATGGCCAGCGCCACCGGCAGCGATTGCGAATACAGGAAGTGCGTGAGCACGATGAAGAAGCCGAGAAAGAACACGACGAAGGCGTCGCGCCGCGCGCGCAGTTCGAGCGTCTTCAGGGCCATCAGTGCCACGGCCATCGTCACGCCGGGTTCCTTGCCCAGCAAGGTGCGATAGGTCCACAAGGTCAGGCCCGCACTCACGAGCAGCAGGAAGAACAGCCACCATCGGCTGGGCAGCGGCGCGTTGGCCAGCGCCAGCTGCGTGCGCCAGGCGAGCATCACGGCCGTCAGCAGCGTGCACCACAGCGGAAGGTGCGACAGATGAGGCATCACCGTCCAGGCGATGACGGCCAGCAGGAACAGCGTGTCGCGCGCTTCGCGCGGGAGCCGCCGCAGCCGCGAGGGCAGTGTCAGTTCCACAGCGCGAGCGCTTCCAGGCAGCGGCGCTGGTGCGCCTGTCCGTGGGCACGGGGAAGGTCCACGCCGGGCAGCACCAGGCCATAGCTCGCGCCGGCGCGTTCGGCGGCGAGCACCCAGGCAGTGAGCCGTGACAGGCGCTCCTCGGACGCCAGGGTGCCGCAACCCTGCCAGTCCAGCCACAGCTCGCGGTGTGCGCTGGCGCTGGTGTCGCGGCTGACGAGATCGCCGCCGATCTCGATGGCCTTGGCCGCCTTCTTCCAGAACACCAGGCGCGCGGGATCCCCGCGGCGATAGGCACGAACGCCCTCGAACTCGCCGCCTTGCAACTGGCGGACCTGGGTGGGGCCGCCAGGCACGGGGCGCATGGCCGGCAGCGGGGCGGCCGGACGCTCCGGAGCGGGGAACACCAGCACCTGCGCGGCCGGTCGCCAGACCGTCCAGGCGCGAAACAGCCCGAGCGGGAAGCGGGTCTCTGCACTGAGCGTGGGCACCGCGTGCCGCCCGCGCATGGGTGGCACGAAGCTGACCCGCGCCGTGGCCTGACCGCCTGCGGGCACATCGACCCAGGTGAGCGTGGCGTTGCGCGCAGCCTCCACTTTCAGGCCGATGCCGTGGCGAGGTGTCCTCGGACTCGACAGGACGACTTCGAGCGCGGCAGGGTCGCCCGCGAAGACCGCGGCCGCGGGCTTCAGGTACAGCGTCAGGCCGCGCAGCGTGTTGTGCGTGAGATGCATCGACACCGCGCCGCTGCCTGCGAGCAGGAAGGTCAGCACGTAGCCGAGGTTGAGCTGGTAGTTGATGGACGCGATCAACAGCACGACCAGGGTCGCAGCGAACAGCAGCCCCGCCCGCGTGGGGAGGATGTAGATGTTCCGCTGCGTCAGCAGCATCGTGTCGCTGCGCGGGAGCCGGTCCTGCCACCACGCCCGGAAGCGCCGCGCGATGAAATGCTCCCGCACGGGCGCGGAGCCGGAGGCGCGGACCGCTCGGGTCGGTGCGGTGGTCATGTTTGCCCCTCATCCGACGAGTACGTCGGTCGATCCCCCGAGAGGGTCCGCAACAGGCAGGTTGACACAGGGAGTCTCATGGCAGGCCTGGCTGAGTCAGGGCAGGGGGACTGCCTCCATCATCGCCCGGACCTGCTCCGCCCGCCCCCGGCCGGCGCCGGACACCGGCACCAGGCGGTGCGCCGCCGTCTGCACGAGCACGGCCTGCAAGTCATCGGGCGCGACGTAGTTGCGCTGGGCGAGCAGCGCGCGCGCCTTGGATGCCCTCAAGAGCGCGATCCCCGCCCGCGGGCTCAGGCCGTCGATGAACCAGGCGCCGCTGCGCGTGGCGCCGATCAGGGCCTGGAGATAGTCGAGCAGCGCATCGGACGCATGGATTGCAAGCACGGCCTTCTGTGCACTCAGCAAGTCTTCGGGGTTCATCACCGGCGACAGGCCCTGGATGGCCTCGCGACGGTCCTGCCCGGCCAGCAGCGCGCGTTCGCTGCCGCGGTCCGGATAGCCCAGTGTGATGCACATCAGGAAGCGATCGAGCTGGGACTCTGGCAAGGGATAGGTGCCGAGCTGGTCGTTCGGATTCTGCGTGGCGATGACGAAGAAGGGCCGCGGCAGGGGCCGGGTCTGGCCTTCCACGGAGACTTGCTGCTCCTCCATGGCTTCGAGGAGCGCGCTCTGCGTCTTGGGCCCCGCACGGTTGATCTCGTCGGCCAGCAGCACCTGCGCGAAGACAGGGCCCGGGTGGAACACGAACGCCTCGCGGCTGCGCTCGTACACGCCCACGCCGATCAGGTCCGAGGGCATGAGGTCGGCAGTGAACTGTACGCGCGAGAAGCGCAGCCCCAGCGAGACCGACAGCGCGTGCGCCAGGGTGGTCTTTCCCACGCCGGGAACGTCCTCGATGAGAAGGTGGCCGCCGGCCAGCAGGCAGGCCACGCAGTCTTCGATCTGCGGCCGTTTGCCGACGATGATCGTGCTAATCTGGTCGATCAGACGGGTAAGTTGAGCGGCAAGCGGTGTGGGCATGCCGGCGACGTTACCCGAAAACCCGGGGCCCGATCGAACGATGTCCACCGCCTTCTACAGCCACTCGGCCTGCCGCGAACACGACATGGGCCGCGGCCACCCGGAATGCCCGCAGCGGCTGGACGCCATCAACGACCACCTGCGTGCCACGGGGCTGGACATCGGCCTGGACATGCGCGATGCGCCCCTGGTCGAGTTGTCGGACGTCGAACTGGCGCACAACAGCGCCTACGTGCTCGAGACCAAGGACATGCTCGAACGGCTGGCCGCCAGCGGCGAGCGCCACGCGATCGACCCCGACACCTATGCCGGGCCCGCCACCTGGCAGGCCGTGCTGCGTGCCGCGGGCGCGGCGGTGGCGGCCACCGATGCGGTCATCGGCAAGGAAGTGAGCAACGCGTTCTGCGCCGTGCGCCCGCCGGGGCACCACGCGACGCGGTCCGAGGCGATGGGCTTCTGCTTCTTCAACAACGTGGCCATCGCGGCGCGCCATGCGCTGGACGTGCGGGGGCTCGAACGCGTGGCGATCGTCGACTTCGATGTGCACCACGGCAACGGCACCGAGGACATCGTCGCGGGCGATGAACGCATCCTCATGGTGAGCATCTTCCAGCACCCGCTGTACCCGTTCAGCGGCGCGGTGCCCATGGGCACGAACATGATCAACGTGCCGGTGCCGCCCTACACGCGCGGCATGGAGGTGCGCGAGATGATCGAGGCCATGTGGATGCCACGCCTGGAGGCGTTCCGCCCGCAGATGATCTTCTTCTCGGCCGGCTTCGACGGCCACCGCGAGGACGATCTCGGCCAGCTCGGCCTGGTCGAATCCGACTACGAGTGGATCACGCGGCGCATCAAGGATGTCGCCGACCGGCACGCCGAAGGCCGCATCGTGTCGTGTCTCGAGGGCGGTTATGCGCTCGGAGCACTGGCGCGCAGCGTCGCCGTGCACCTGAGGGTGCTGGCCAGCCTGTAGCCATCCGATCCAGGGCAGCCGAATCGGAATCGGCCGCCCATGACGCGGTCGGTGCACGTCGACCGGGTGCGGTTCGTCGATTCGCGGACGCCCTGCGCTCGCCTGCTATCGTTGCGGGCTCACGCCACGCGCCGATCCGCACGCCATGTCCCGTCCCCTCACGGCCGATGAACTTCGCGAACTTGCCCATTCGCTGCTGCGTCCGAGTGCGGCTACCGAACTGGCGTTGATTGCGAGCTGCCTGGCGCTCGCCTGGGTGATCGTGCGCCTGCTGCGCGGAACGCAGGCCAAGCCGCCCTCGGTGCTGTACGGTCGATCGATCTTCGACGGCGTCCTGTTCCCGGTGCTCGCGCTGCTGCTGGCGTTCATCGCACGCGAAGCGCTGCCGGCGCTGGGCGTGGTCGCGGCGGTCTTCAAGCTCGCGATACCGATCCTGATCTCGCTGGTGGCCATCCGGCTCACCGTGCGGGTGCTCAGCGCGGCCTTCCCGGCCTCGCGACCGGTGCGCATTGCCGAGCGAACCGTGTCGTGGGCGGCCTGGATCGGCGCGGTCCTGTGGGTGACCGGCGTCCTGCCGACGCTGATGGAGGAACTCGACGGCATTGCATGGACCTTCGGCGCCACGCGCATCTCGGTGCGCAACCTGATCGAAGGCTCGCTGTCGGCCATCGTCGTGCTGATGCTCGCGCTTGTGGGTGTCGGCTGCCATCGAGAACAGCCTCATCAAGGGCGCCAGCGTCAGCAACATGTCGCTGCGCAAGATCGCCGCCAGTGCGGTACGCGCGCTGCTGTTGTTCGTCGGCCTCATGTTCGCGCTGTCGGCTGCGGGCATCGATCTCACGGCGCTGGGCGTGCTGGGCGGGGCCATCGGGGTGGGCGTCGGATTCGGCTTGCAGAAGATCGCCGCCAACTACGTCAGCGGTTTCGTGATCCTGGCCGAGCGAAGCATTCGGATCGGCGACATGGTGAAGGTGGACGGATTCGAAGGCCGCATCACCGACATCCGCACCCGGTACACGGTGATCCGTTCGCTCGGCGGACGCGAATCGATCGTGCCGAACGAACTGCTGATCACGCAGCGCGTGGAGAACTCGTCGCTGGCCGATTCGCGCCTGCTCGTGATCGGCGGGGTGCAGGTGGCCTATGGCACCGACGTGCGGGCATTGCAGCCCAAGCTGGTCGCCGCCATCGCTCGCGTGCCGCGCGTGCTCGCCGAACCGGGCCCCGGCGTGCAACTGGCCGGATTCGGCGCCGATGGCCTGGACCTTCGCATCCTGTTCTGGATAGGCGATCCGGAGAATGGCCAGGGCAACGTCACCTCCGAAGTCAATCTGGCGGTGCTGGACGTGTTCGGCGCCGAAGGGGTGGAGATTCCGTATCCGCAGCGCGTCCTGCACATGGCCGATGCCGCGGCGATCGACGCCGAGCCGCTGCCCGCGCGCGAGGTCGTCGTCAAGGGTGCGCGATGAGGTGGGACGGCAGGCTCGCCGCGATCCTCGCTGCCGCCTTCCTCGCGGCATGCGCCGGTCCCGGGCAGCTCGAGCGCCCGCCGCCCGAATCGGCCAGCGGCTTTCATGTGAACGGGGGCGTCGCCGCCCACGAGTTCATGGCGGCGACGGCCAATCCGCTGGCCACGCAGGCGGGCTATCGCATCCTGAAGATGGGCGGCAGTGCAGTGGATGCCGCCATTGCCGTGCAGATGGTGCTCGGTCTGGTCGAGCCGCAATCGTCCGGGCTGGGCGGCGGGCTGTTCCTCGTGCATTTCGATGGCGAGCGCGTGCAGGCCTACGACGGTCGAGAAACTGCGCCCGCAGCCGCCACGCCCGACCTGTTCATGAAGGACGGCAAGCCCATGGGCTTCATGGACGGCGTGGTCGGGGGCAGGTCGGTGGGGACGCCGGGAACGCTGCGGGCGCTCGAATTGGCCTACCGGGCCCACGGCAAGTTGCCGTGGAAGTCCTTGTTCGAGCCGGCCATCGAGCTGGCCGAGCAAGGTTTCGAGATCAGCCCTCGATTGCACTCGGAACTCGAGAGTCCGGTGGCCAAGGCCCTGCGCCTGGATCCCGCGGCTGCCGCCTATTTCTTCGAGCCCGATGGCACCGTCAAGCCCATCGGTACCCGCCTGCGCAATCCCCGCTACGCCGCCGTGTTGCGCGAGGTGGCACTGCGCGGCGTGGCGGCGTTCTACGAAGGGCAGGTGGCGGGCGACATCGCGGCTGCCGTGCACGCGCATCCCACCAATCCGGGCCTGCTCACCGACCAGGACATCGCCGGGTACCACGCAAAGGTGCGAGAGCCCTTGTGCTTCGTCTACCGCATCTGGAAGATCTGCGGCATGCCGCCGCCTTCGTCCGGGCCGCTGGCCATCGGCCAGATGATGGGCATCCTTTCCGGGCGCGACATGGCAGCCTACGCGCCGGTGGTCACGAGCGTGGGCTTGGAGCCGACCGCAGAGGCCGTCCACCTCATCAGCGAAGCCGGCCGCCTCGCCTACGCCGACAGGGCACGCTACGTGGCCGATCCCGATTTCGTGCCGCTCCCCGGCGGCAATGCGGATGCCTTGCTCGATCCGGCCTACCTGGCCCGGCGCGCGGCCCTGATCGGCGAGCGAAGCATGGGACAAGCGACGGCCGGCACACCGCCGCTGGCCAGCACCGGGCGCGCCGAAGATCGCAGCCTGGAGCTGCCCTGCACCTCGCACGTGTCGGTGGTCGACGACTACGGCAACGCGCTGTCGATGACCACGACCATCGAGAACGCCTTCGGTGCCCAGATCATGGTCGACGGCTTCATGCTGAACAACGAACTCACCGACTTCTCGTTCGTGCCCAGCGAGGACGGCGTGCCGGTCGCCAACCGGGTCGAAGCCGGCAAGCGGCCTCGATCTTCGATGTCGCCGGTGCTGGTGTTCAGCCGCGACGGCAAGACGCTGCTGTTGACGGTGGGTTCACCCGGAGGTTCGCAGATCCCCAACTACGTGGCCAAGGTGCTGTTCGCCACGCTCGACTGGGGCATGGGCGTGCAGGACGCGATCACGCTGCCGAATTTCGGCTCGCGCAACGGTCCGACCGAACTGGAAGAAGGACGAGTTTCGGCCGCCCTCATCGACGGCTTGAAGGCACGCGGCCACGAGATTCGCGTGATGCCGCAGACCAGCGGGCTGCAGGGGATCGAGCGGGTCATGGTGGGCGGCCGGCCGGTGTGGGTCGGCGGGGCGGACCCGCGACGCGAAGGCCTGGCGATGGGCGACTGAGTGTCGCCCGCGCCAGGCCCGGCAGCCTATCGGTTGCCTGCCGCCACGGGTTCGAGCGTCTTGAGGTACAGGTAGACGGCGCGAACGTCGGTGTCGTTGAGCACGCGCAGCGACTCGAACGGCATCACCGTGCTCACGGCGCTGCCGTCCGGCCGCTTGCCGCTGCGCAGCATGGCGCTGAATTCGTCGACGCTGCCGTAGTGCGCCAAGGCGCTGCCGGCGCCTGGCGTGAGGTTGGCGGCAGCCGGCCATGCCGGCGGCGCTCCGGGGATCTTGCCGCCCGACAGGTGTGGCGCCGTGGCAACCGACGCACATGTTGGCCACATAGGCGCCATGCTCGGCCGTCGCGCCGTCGGGCACGGGCGGCGGCGGCGGCAGGCTGTGATCGATCTTCTCGGCGGCGTCCTGGATCACGCCGGCGGCATACAGCGTCTTGACCAGCGGCGGAATCCTGAATTCCGTCCCGCTTGCCCTGCACGGGCGGCATCTGGCGCAGGTAGGCCACCAGGGCGCCGAGATCGGCGTCCGTGAGACGGCTGTAGTCCTCGCTGGGCATGATGAAAAGCGGCTGTCCGTCGGGCTTGACGCCATGGCGGATGGTGCGCACCCAGTCCGCGACCTGATAGCGCGTCACGACACTGCCCGCGCCCGGACTGATGTTGGGCGCCTTGGCGTACATGCCATCCCCGTCGATGAACACCTTGCCTGCGCCGTCCGGGCCGTGGCACTCGGTGCATCCGCGTGTGGCGAAGAGGTAGTGGCCACGCTCGATGCTCGCCGCGTCGGTGGGCAGCGCGATCGGCACGATCGCGACGTCGACGTGCCTCGCCGCCTTGCGCTCGCCCAGCCAGGCGCCGAGTGCCAGTCCGGCCGCGCCGAGCGCGGCCATGCCGATGGCGCCGATGAGCGTGCGCCGAATCCAGGTTTTCATGTCGTGTTCCTCTTGAGAATTCGTTCGGGAGTTCGCCTGCGGGACTTACGCTGCCAGCAGGCATTCGGATGCGCGTGGCGCGGACGCCGCCGCCGTCGCAAGCGAGTCGGCCTGCGGGGAAAGGCCGCACGAGCGGCACTGCTCAGGCCGATCCGCTTGTCTGGCCGCACGGGCGGGACGCCGCGGCGAGCGCGATGCGGCCTGCAGTTCGTCGTGCACCGCGGCCAGCTCCTGCGGCATGAGTGCGCCCTGCATCCAGTGCAGCGCCTCGCGCAGTTCGTCTGCATCGAGGCGCCCGAATCGCTCGGCCAGGGTGTCGCTGGTGCGGACGCTGCGCAGCTGCGCGTCCTCGCGTTCGAGTCGCGCCAGTTGCCTCGTCACCAGCGACGCCACGTCGCGATACAGCGCGGCCGCCGCGGCGCGGCGCTGGCTCGATGCGCCGTGGCGCAGCGCCCGGATCCCGCCGTGCCAGTCTTCGCGCGGCTCCTGCAGGACGTCGAGCAGGCGGTCGAGGAGGTTGAGTACCAGATCGATGTCGTCGCCGTCGGTGACGTCGAGGGCACCGATCCGCACGAGCGTCTCGAACATGAAGCGCCGCGTCGCCTTGTGCGCGGCGAACACGATGTCCAGGGGCGGTGGGGCGGGCGCGTCGTCGGGCTCGACGGTGCGGGCAGGGGAGGTGCGCATGTCCGGTCTCCGTTCGTGGGGTGTCGATGGGCCGGGAGTGTGGTCGCCGCGCGGCCGCGGCACATCGGTCGAAGGAGCCATCGCGCGCGGTCTCGACGGGCCAATGCCTTCGCGGACGTCCGCGCGACGGCCACGCGCGCCTGCGACGACAGGCGCGACTCGAGACGGGATGCCCCGCGGCACCGGAGGCGGCGGAACGGCCCGGCAAGGCGCACTCGCTCGCGGATCAGCCGTTGTCGGCGCGAACCGGCGTCGGCGCGGACGTGAATACCCAGATCAGTTCCAGAGGCAGGCTTCCGGCGTTCGCGAGTTCGAAAGGCGCACCCGGCGGGATGACGAGGGTGCAAGGCCCATGGAAGCGCTGCGGGCCGCCGTCGATCAGCAATTTCCCCGAACCGGCCAGCGCCACCACGGCGAGCTGCGCGTCGTGCTGCAGGGCCGCGGTGTGCGCCCCGGGCTCCAGCGTGCGGACCCATACTTCGAAGCCGGCGATGCCTCGGGTCGCGTCCGCGGCGCAGATGCACGTCTCGCCGGGCAACTGCAAGTGGGGCAAGTGGGCGTGGTGGACGATGTGCATCGAGGGGCGTCGGCCTGCACAGGGCGCAGGCGCATCGGGGGATGACGCCAGTGTGGTGACCTGACCTCGAACGCACATCGCCCAAAGGAGCCATTCCGCAAGGGCGCCGTGCGCGGCGCGCGCGCCGCGACGGCAGAATCCAGCCCATGCCGCCTTTCCCCGCGCCGCCGGCGCTGCCTGCATTCGCACTGGCCAAGATCCAGCCGCCCAGCCCGCGCACGGCGCTGGTCGAGCGGCCGGCACTTGAGCGAGAGCTCGATGCGGCATTGTTCGAACATCGGCTCACCTTGGTGATCGCGCCGGCCGGCTACGGGAAGACGGCGGCACTGTCCCGGCAGATCCGCCGCCTTCCTGCCGATTGCGCATTGGCCTGGATCTCGGCCGACGAGGATGACCAGCTCCAGCGATTCCTCGCCTGCCTGTCGACGGCGCTCGAGCCTCACGACCTTCCCTGGCGCGTCGCCCCCGAAGCACTCGGCACCCTGGCGCAGGCCGAGCGCGGCCTGCGCGACGTGGCCGCCGAAATCGTCAATGCGCTCGCGTCGGCGGAAGTCGCGCGCGGGCTGATCGTCATCGACGATGCCCATCGCATCGCCGATCCCCATGTCTTCGAGCTGCTGCAGGCAATCCTCGATCGATTGCCCGAGCGCTGGGGGCTGGTGATCGCCAGCCGAGTCGATCCGCCCTTGTCGCTGCCGCGCTGGCGGGCCCGCGGCGAGCTGGCCGAATTCCGGCAATACGATCTGCGCTTCGATGAATCGGAAGTCGCGGCGTTGTTGGCCACGACCGGTGGAGCGCCGGCGCCCGGGGCGGCGCGCGAGTTGCTGGAGCACACCCAGGGCTGGGCGGCCGGCCTGCGGCTCAGTCTGTCGGCGCGCCCGGGACACCCGCGCGGCCCAGGTGCGCCGGCCCAGCGCCACCTGTTCGACTACCTCGCCAGCGAGGTGCTCGACGACATGCCGCCCGACCTTCGCCGTTTTCTTCTGCGCTGCTCGGTCCTGCCGGAACTCACCGCAGCGCGCTGCGCCCATGTCGCGCGCATCGCGCAGTCGGCGCAATTGCTGGAAGAGATCGAGCGGCGGGGCCTGTTCGTCGCCTCGCTCGATGCCGACGAACTCACGCTGCGCCTGCACGATCTGTTCCGCGATTTTCTCGAAGACCGCCTGCAGCGCGACTTTCCCGAGGAACTGCCGTACCTGCTGCGGCGCGCCGCCGACGACGAACCCGACCTGGCTCGGGCGGTGGGTTATCTCGTGCGGGCAGGCGCTTGGCCGGAGGCGGCACGCGTTCTGGCGGCCCGCGGTCGCGGCGTTGGTCGCCTCCGGTGGCGCACCGGCGCTGGAGCAGATGCTGGCGATGTTTCCGGCCGCCGAATTCGAGCCGCGGCCCGAGCTGCACTTTCTCAAGGGGCTCACGACATTTCCGCGCTTCGACTTCGACGGCATGGTCGACGCGATGCGCCGCGCGGCCGACGGTCATGAGCGCGCCGGTCGTGCTCAGGAAGCTGCCCTCGCAAGGGCCTACGCATGCATCGGCATGCAGAACACCGGCAAGCTCGACGAGGCGGCAAGGCAGCTGCAGGCGCTCGTCGAGCAGCCGCTGGCCGACGAGGTACGCTGCCTGGTGTGCTTCGGGTGCGCATGGGCGGCCTATGCGCAACTGCGGCCGGACGAGGTCGCGCCGATGGTGTCGGCCATGCTCGATTCGCTCGAGCGCGTGGACGATCCCAACGTCTGGGACCGCTGTTTCTTCACCAGCATCCTGACGGGCCTGCCGGGCATGATGCCCTTGCTCGGCCGCTTCGCTTCCGGGGCCATGCGACGCGCCGGAGATGCACCGTCGCAATTGCGGGCGGGCGCACTGCACGTGCTCACGTGGATCGCCTTCGCGCAAGGCCGCCCGAGCGAGGCGGCCGACCACCTTGCCCGTGCCGACGAAGATGTGCGCTGGCTCGGGCGTCCGCGCAGCCTCATGACCGAGAACTGGATGACCCACACGCTGCTCGATGCGGTGCGCGGGGACCGCGAATCCAGCGATGCGGCGGCCGAGGAGAACCGCCGCGACCTCGAAGAGCACTCGATGCTCAGCAACCGCCTGACGCACGAGTACGAAGAGATCTTCACCCACATGCGCGCGGCGTGGATCGTCGGCAACGAGGGCACCGTGCGGCGGCTCGACGCTGCGCTGGCGAACTCTGCAAACGCCTATGAATGGCCGGCTGCGGACGACGACCGCCGGTTCGCGCGCGCCTTCGTGGCGCTGTTCGACGGCCGGCTGGCCGATGCCCGCGAGTTGCTTGCGCCACTGGCGCAGGAGGTCGAGAGATCGTGCTTCTTCCCGGCGATGCAAGCCCGGCTGATGTGGGCCGATGTCGAACTGAGGTCGGGCGATCGTGGCGCAGCAGCCCGGGTGCTGCGACCGTGGCTGGACGCCGCGCACGCCGGCGGCGAAGTGGGCGGCGCATTCCTCGCGGGCCTGCCGGTGCTGCAGCGACTGGCAAGCGCGGCGTGGGGCGATTCGCTCGACGAGGCCGACGTGAACCTGCTGCGCCGATTGGCCGCCTCGATGCAGGCAGAGCAGCTCAGCAGCGCGACACCACGGCAGACTTCGACAGCTTCAGAGACGATCGTCGTCGGCGAAGTCGGCAGGGATCGGGATGATCGGTCGCGCGAGCTGCAGGCGATGCGTGGCGCGCATGGGACGCATGGGCCGCGCGCAGCGGAGTCTCACGAGGCCACGCCAAACGAGTCGTACCAGCCGGCCTCTCCCGCGATGTCGGCGGGCCCCCTGTCCGCGCTCAGCGAGCGCGAACGTGAAGTCCTGGCGCGCATCGCCGTGGGGGACAGCAACAAGCTCATCGCCCGGACCTTCGCGCTCAGTCCGCACACGGTCAAGCGGCATGTGGCGAACATTCTCGACAAGCTCGGCGTGTCCACGCGCGGACAGGCGGCCGCGCACTGGCGGTCTCACGTGCGCGACTGAGCACGGACACGTCGCCACCGCCAGCGGCAGCCGCCATTGGCAACCTGCGGGGAATGCACGATCGGCCCGTCGATCGGCGCTGACGATTCGCGCCGACGGCTCCCGCCGACGATCCCCGCTGACGATTCCTTTCGACGATTGCCTTCGATTGCCGCCGCGGCATGCGATGGCCCTGCATGCATGGCTCGTCGCCGCGAGCCCGATGGCTCCTTCAACCGATGTGCCGCACGCACTCGCTGCCTAAAGTCCAGGCACTCCGAACCTTGCGAGCACGCCATGCCACACACCCTCGATCCCATATCCCGCGTCTCGATGCTCGAGACCATGATGCTGATCCGCGAGCACGAGGAACGCCTCGCCTCGTTGGCCAGTCCCAGTGCACCGGGCACCTGCACAGCTGTCGGCCAGGAAGCCGCCGCGGTGGGCGTCGTGCGCGCACTGGAGGCGCGCGACCGCATCCTGACCAACCACCGCAGCGCCGGGCACCTGCTCGCGCGCGGCGCCGATCCCGGGCGCCTGATGGCCGAGGTCATGGGCCGCGCCGACGGTTACTGCAAGGGCAAGAGCGGCTCGCTGCACGTGTCGGCCAAGGAGCTCGGAGTGGTGCTGACCTCCACCATCGTGGGCGGCGAACTGTCGCTCGCCCCCGGGGTCGCGCTGGCACAGAAGATGGGCCGCCAGGAGCCGGGCGGCATCACGGCCGTGTTCTTCGGCGACGGCGCCGCCTGCGAAGGCATCTTCCATGAATCGGTGAATCTGGCCGTCACGTGGGAACTGCCCGTTCTGTATGTCTGCGAGAACAACCAGTGGCAGGCCTTCGTGCGCCGCGACGAGACCATGCCCGTGGAGAACATCGCGCAGTGGGTGCGCGGCCACGGCATCGCCGTGCGCAGCATCGACGGCAACGATGTCGACGCCGTGCATGACGCGGCTCGCGAGGCGGTCGCCGCGATCCGCGCCGCCGGACGCCCGTACTTCCTGGAGCTGAACACCTATCGCCTGCGCGGACACTTCGAGCCGGACGACCAGGCCTACGTCGACCCCGGCGAACTCGCGGCCTGGAAGCGCCGCGATCCGATCGAAGGGCACGCTGCGCGTCTTCTCGGCGAGTCCGTGATCACGAACGGCGAACTCGCGCACCTGCGCCAGCGCGTCGCGACCACGATCGACGCCGCGCTCGCCTTCGCCCAGCACTCGCCGTGGCCCGACGCGAGCGAGCTTTCCACCGATGTCTATGCCTGACCACCCTGGAGTCACCGAGATGCAAACCCTCACCGTCCACGATGCCCTCGGCCAGGCCCTGGCCGAAGAAATGCGCCGCGATCCGCGAGTGCTGATGTTCGGAGAAGGCGTCGCCACCAAGCGGCGCGAACTGCTCGAGGAGTTCGGCGCTGCGCGGGTGCGCAACACGCCGCTGGCCGAAGGCATCATCGCCGGCACGGCCGCCGGCGCCGCCGCGATGGGGCTGCGGCCGGTCGTGGACCTGCTGTTCGCCCCGTTCCTGACCTTGTCGATGGACGCCATCGTCAACAGTGCCGGCAAGCTGCGCTACCTGTCGGGCGGCCAGTTCGACTTTCCGATGGTCGTGCTCACGATGACCGGCGCCGGCTGGGGCGTGGGTGCACAGCACAACCACAACCTCGAAGCCATGTTCGTCCACGCGCCGGGCCTGAAAGTCGTCATGCCGTCCAGCGCGGCCGACTTCAAGGGCCTGATGAAGGCGGCGATCCGCGACGACAACCCGGTCATGTTCTTCATGGACCTGGCGCTGGCCCACACGCCAGGGATCGTGCCCGAGGGCGAGCACGTCGTTCCGCTGGGCCGGGCCGCCGTGCTGCGCGCAGGGCGTGACGTGACGCTCGTGTCCTATGCCAAGACGGTGGGCCATTGCCTGCAGGCCGCCGAGGCGCTGCAGCGGCAAGGCGTCAGCGCGGAGGTGGTGGACCTGCGAACGCTCAAGCCGATCGATGAGGCCACCATCCTGCAGTCGGTGCGCAAGACGGGGCGGCTGGTGGTCGTGCACGAGGCCGGACCGATGTGCGGCATCGGCGCGGAAGTGGCGGCGATTGCCGGCGAGAAGGCGTTCAGTGCGCTTCGCGCGCCGATCGTGCGCTTGACCGGTCCGGACGCGCCGGCGGCGTCGTCATGGGTGCTCGAGCAGGCCGGTGTGCCGCAGCCGGATGCCATCGTGGCGGCCTCGATGCGCCTGCTCGAGACGGCACCTGCAACGGCCTGATCCCGCCGGGCGCGAAGTCTCAGGCCGCGATGTCGCGGCGGTCGCGCCACCAGGCTGCAGCCTGACCACGCGACGCCACGCCCAGCTTGTCGAGGATGTTCGCCACGTGCCGCTTGACCGTGTGCGGGCTGAGGTCGAAGGCACGGGCGATCAGCTTGTTGCTGTCTCCGGCGGCAATGCGCGCGAGCACTTCCCGCTCGCGCGCACTCAGGCCCACCGGATCTGCGCCGAAGGCGGGCGCAGCCGCGTGGCGCGCTTCAGGCGCCTGGCCCGCCGGCACCGGCTCGAACGGCGCGCCGCCGGCGTCAGGGCCGGCGCCACGGCAGGCATCGGCCAGGCGAGTCCAGTGCTTCAGGATGGACGCGCCTTCGGGACCGAGCGTGCCGCCCCAGGGCGCGTCGGCCAGATCGTGCAGGACACGGTGCCCGGCGAACAGCACGGGCCCGATCTCGCCCGCGGCGGCACGTGCAAAAGCGGGCGCCAGGGCCACCGCGGCGTCTTGCCAGTGCGCCTGCATCGCGCAGGCGTGCGCAAGCCGGACACGGCACTCCTGGGCTTGTCCATAGACGTCGATGCCGATCTCGTCGCCGAGCGCGACGCGATACAGCGCTTCGGCGTCGCGCCAGCGTCCGTCCAGCGCGGCGAGATGTGCGGGAAGGGTGGCCCGCTCGCGAGTGAAAAAGGCGGGTTCTGGCACATGGCTGCGTTCGTCGATGCGCCGGGCCATCTCGCGGACCACGGTCGAATCGCCCAGCATCACGCCGATGCGCGCCCGGGCAAACAGGAAGTGGTTCATCCAGGCATCGCGCCGTCCGCTCGTGCGTTCGTCGTTCAGCCCGGCCAGGCGTGCCTGTGCGGCGTCCAGCGCGGCTTCGCCGTTCTCCAGCACGGCCTGGGTCAGGCTGATGAACAGGTTCGTGTACCCGGCGAGGTTCGGCGGGCGGTTCAGCCAGCGGCAATCGTCGGCCGCCCGCTGCAGCCATGCAGCGGCATCCTGGGCGCGGCCTTCCCATAGCCACAGGCCTGCCTGCAAGGCCATCGACAGGACGCGCATCGGCGTGGGCGAGTCTTCGGGCGTGCGGCGCATGGCGCCATCGATGTAGCGCTGCATCGGTGACCGGGTGCCGGGCAAGCCCGACGAAGGAAGTCAGCGGGACGCATTGGAGCCAGAGTGCCGGATCGTCGATGCGTTCCAGGCGGTCGATCATCTCGGTGAGCGGCGCGGCCACCTCATCGAGGCGCGACGAAGCGAGCATGTGCCAGCTCGACGCCTGCCAGGCATGGATCTCGGCGATGTCGTCGAGCGCGCCTTGCTCGCGCAAGGCGTGCAGGACTTCGACCGAGCGCGGCACCTGGCCTCCCGCCGCCAGGCCGAGCACCACCAGCGCCTGCGCACGCTGCGCGGCGGCGCGTTCGCCCTCCTTGGCGAAGCCCGCGGCAGCCTGCTCCAGCGCGCGGCACATCGTGAGCAGGTCCCAGTGCGCCCAGGCGCAAAGCCCGTGCAGCCGGGCAAGTCTTGGGGAGCGCTCGCGGATGTCGGTGGGAAATTGCTCGATCAGCCGCAGTGCGGTGACGACCGCGCCGCGCGCGATCAGCGCCGGCCCCTGCTCGTGCATCGCCTGTTCGGCGCCGGCCCAGTCACCCGCGCGAGCGAGGTAGCCGATGCGCCGCACGAGGTCGGGCTCGGTGTCTGCGGCGCGGCGCAGCAGCACCGTCCACTCGCCGGGCATCTCCACGCGAAGGCGTTCCTCCAGGCAGTCGCGAAAGAGATCGTGCAGGCACAGGATGGCCTCGCCCTGCGCGTCGCCGCGCAGCGAGACAAACAGCCCGCGGCGCTCGATCTCGTCGAGCAGCCGCGCGGCCTGCGCGTCGCCGCTCACGGCCGCGCAGCGCGACACGCTCAGGTCGGGCAGCACGGAGCACCGCAGCAAGAACGCGCGCAGCGCAGGTTCGAGCTCGTCGAGCACCTCGGTGGCGAGGTAGTCGAAGACGTGCCGGTCGCGCAGGCTGCCCGTGGGCGCGCTCGAGGCGCGCGAGCCGCGGCTGAGCGCCAGGCTGAGGCCGGCGGCCCAGCCATGCGTGCGCTCCAGCAGCGAACGAAGCTGCGGATCGCCCCACGGCCTTCCGCGCAGATGCAGCAAAGAGCCCACCTCGTCTTCGGAGAAGGCGAGATCTTCCTGGCGAAACTCGGCCATCTCGCCGCGCGCGCGCCAGCGCGGCAGCGCCATCGGCGGGTCGCCTCGGCCGGCCAGCAGCAAGCCCCAGCGCGGGGGCATCCGCTCGAGCAGCGAGTCGAGGAATTCGAACACGCCCGGGTCGCAGATCCGGTGCACGTCGTCGAGGACGATGAGCCCGCGCGCCACGTCGGTCGCGGCCAGCGCATTCGACAGTTCGCTGGACAGCGCCTGGCGCGTGGCGCGCTGGCCATCCTGGGCCGCGGCGACCAGCGCATCGGGCGAGGTCCGCCAAGGCAGGTCATAGGGCTCCAGGGCCGCGACGAGGCAGGCCGCGACGCGGCCGAGGTCGTCGTCCTCGTCTGCGGCGATCCAGGCCAGCGCGGTGCCCGGTGCGAGCAGGTTGATCTGGCGCGTGAGCACCGCCGTCTTGCCGAACCCGGCCGGGGCGCTGACGAGCACCAGCGGCGTCGTGGCCAGCGCATGTGCGAGCCGCTTTTCGAGCGCGGGCCGCTCGATGAGCTGCGAACGCCAGCGCGGGGGCTGGATCTTGGTGACGGCAATGGCAAACGGCGGCGTGGAGGTCGACATGGCCGCGGATTTTCTTCGCGACCTGCGCCTGGCGCAATTCACCGATTCGAGGGCTGCGCCGGCATGGCTCGACGGACAGGCCGCGAATGGCTCCTTTGGTCGATGTGGCCGTCGCGGAGCGCTTTCTACATTCGCGCCCATCGTCAATCTCTTTCGAGGCATGCCATGCGCTTCGAAACCCTTCGACCCCTCGCCCGGCTGCGCATTGCGCTGCTGATTTCCGTGCTGTCGGCCGCGGCCCTGACGGCCTTCGGCACCGAGCCCGCCGACCTGTGGGAGGACCACATGCAAGTCGAGATGAGCGGACTGCCCGCAGGCATGGCCTCGCAGGTGCAGACCCATCGGCGATGCAGCCCGCGGTCCAGCCAGACGCCTCCCGTGACCGACACGAGCGGTCGCTGCACGGTCGCCGATGTCACGCGCAGCGGGTCGGGCATGAGCTGGAAGATGCGCTGCGAGGGCGACCCGCCGATGGTCGGCGCAGGCGAGATCCACTACGACAGCCGCGACACGTACCACGGCCGCTGGACCATGCAGGTCGGCGGCCGCGACATGGCCATGAAGATCGATGGACGCCGCATCGGCGAATGCGACGCCGACGACGCGCTGCGGCAACTCGCCGCGGCACATCAGCAGGCCGCCGCCGCGCAGCGGCAGGCTGCCGACATATACGAACTGCAGTGCAAGTCGGCTGTCGAGAACCTCATGTCGCAGGCGCTGCGCGCCGATCAGCCGCATCGCTGCGACCCGGACTACAAGCAGCGCTTCTGCCGCCGGCTGCAATCGGCGGACGGGTTCAGGATGGTCGGCATGCGTGCCAACCTGGCGTCGCCCTATGGCAGCGGCAGCCTCGAGGAAGGCGCGGCCTTCTGCGGTGACGATTCGCAACGGATCGCCGCGCAGGTTTGCCAGGTGGCGGAGCACGACGAGGACCTGGACTTGCTGTCCGCCGGCTGCGTGGCTCGCGGCTACGGCCGCGCGCTCGTGGTGCGCGAATGTGCCGGCCGAGGGTACAGCTCGCCGCCGGCAGAGAAGTACAGCCACTTCTGCTCCACCGTCGGGGCACAGCATCGGATTGCGGGCGTCCAGACGGCCGGCGGCGCGGCCGTGGCGCCGTCGTCCGAAGGAAACGCGACACCGACCGCGGTTCAGCCTGCGCAAGCCGCGATCGAGACGGGCAAGCAGTTCCTCAAGGGCCTGTTCGGGCGCTGAGCGCCGCTTTGCATTCGCATGATGGCGGCGAGCATGGCACGCATGCCGGGGACGCAAGGCGCCGCGACGACACACGGGCTTCCCAGGGCAGCGCTGCTCCTCTTGCCGGCGCTGGCCGTCGCTTACGGCAACGCATTCGACGGCGGCTTTCAATTCGACGACTTCAATGTCATCGTGCGCGAGTCGACCGTCCAGTCGATGGCCGCATGGTGGCAGGCGCAGCCAAGCATCAGGCCGCTGCTCAAGCTCAGCTATGCGCTCGATCACGCGAGCGGCACGGGGCTGGCGGGGTTTCACGCCTTCAATCTCGCCGTTCATGCGGGATGCGTGCTGCTGGTGGCGATGCTGCTGAGCCGGCTCGCCCGCCACATCGGCGATGGCCGATCCGCCCGCCATGGCGCGTTCGTCGCGACGCTGATGTTCGCCCTGCATCCCGTGCAGACGGAGGCAGTGACCTACGTGTCGGGGCGATCCACGGCCATGGCCGCGCTGTTCTCGCTGGCCAGCATGGTGCTCTGGCTGCGAGGGCGCGACCTGCGCAGCCCATGGCTGATTCACGTCGCCTCGCCACTCGCGCTCGCGGCGGCACTGGGCTGCAAGGAATACCCCGTGGTCGTGCCCGCGGCGTTGTGGCTCGTGGCGCGACTGTCGGGGTCGCGCGGTGATTTGCGTCGAGACACCTTCATGCACTGTCTCACGGTGGTGGCCGCCCTCGCTGCAGCCTGCGCGGTTGCGCGCTATCGGGTGCTGCTGGCCGCCAGCCTGGGCGCGCGCGAGATGGTGCCCAACCTGCTCACGCAGGCACGAGGGCTGACCTACCTCGCCGGTCAGTTGCTGCGGGTGGACCGCCTGAACGCCGATCCCGCGCTTGCGACCGTGTCGGTGCCGGACGCCGGAAGCGTCGCGCTGCTGCTTCTGTGGATGCTGCTGCCGCTGGTCGCGCTCGCAGCGTGGCGGCGCGCGCCGCTTGCTGCGTTCTCGGTGCTGTGGTTCCTGGTGTGGCTCGCGCCCACGCAGTCGGTGCTGCCGCGGTTCGATGTCGCCAACGATCGTCAGCTCTATGTGGCAATGATCGGGCCGGTGTTCGCGGCTTCGGTGATTGCCGTGCGCTGCTGTCCCAGGCGCCTGCGACCCACTGTGCTGACCGTGCTCATGTGCTCGCTGGTGGCGCTCACTGCACAGCGCAATGCGGTGTACCGCGACGAGGTCGCGTACTGGTCCGACGTCGCGCGAAAGGCGCCGCACAACGCGCGGGCCTTTGCCAACCTGGGCTATGCGCTGGCCTCGCAATGCCGCATCGGCGACGCCCACGCCGCGACCGAGATCGCCCTCGCGCTCGAACCTCGCAACACACAGGCGGCCGTGCGCCTGGCGCTCATGGACGATCGCGACCGGCCATGGCCCGGGTGCGGGGCTCGGCGCAATTGATGCGCGCGGGCCATGGCCGTGTCCGCGGCGGGCCATGGCTCCACCGAGCGATGCCGTGGCGGCCACGATCCGCAACACTGCCGGCCATGCCGTCGGCCATCTGGCCGCGGCGAAACCGCCATCCGACGAGGAGGATTCATGTTTTCAGTGTCATGCATTCGCGGCTTGCTGCTGGCCGCCGTGGTCGTCACCGTGGCCGGCTGCGGCGGCGCGGGCCAAGGCAGCCCGACAACGCCGGGCACGCCGCAGGGCGTGCCCGGCCCTCTCGCGGACGCGCAGTTCGTGGCGGTCGCCACCTCGGCCCACAGTGCCAGCCTGGCATGGACGCCTTCTTCACAGGGCCGATACGCGATCGAACGCCAGCTGGCCGGAGGCAACTTCGTGCAGGTGGCCACGGTGTCCGCGGATGCAGGGATGTACCTCGATGACGGGCTCGATGCGCACAGCGTCTATGCGTATCGTCTCGTGGCCGCGGACGGCACCGACCCCGCACACCCGCTCGGTGAAGGCACTGTCACGACCAGCGAGGAGGAAGCCGTGGTCACCGACGTTGGTGCACCCTCAGGCGATCCGCAATCGATGACCGTTCCTGACACCGGGGGCCGCGTGGTCTCGGCCGATGCGCGCTATGCGCTGGAGGTGCCGCCGGGCGCACTGCCGTCTGGTGCGGTCGTGCGGTTGCAACCCATCTCCAACACCGCGCCTGATGGACGAGAAGACGGCATCGCGATTGGCTTGCCTGCCATGCCCGCACGCGCATTGACTCTCACGGTCGGCTACGGCAGCGACCTCGACGCGCAAGCCGACGGCTTGCGCGTGGCCATTCAGCGCAGCGACCGCTCATGGCTGTCGTTGCCGCTCAAGCAGATCGACAAGACGGCGCGAACCCTCAGCGCTGAACTGCCGCCCGCCCTGGTCCCGTCCGTGGCCGCGACGCAGTCGGCGGCGCGCGCCAAGGCGCAGCAGCAGGCGTCGTCCGGCGCCGTGTCGGTGTCGGTGGAATTCCATGTCGTGAAGTACCTCGCATTCCATCTCGTGCCCAAGGAACAGACGCTGGAAGTGGGCGGTGGGCAGTTGTTCCTGCCTCATGCGCGCGTGCGGGGCTGGGAAGTCTCGATCGCCCAGTGCGTCGACCTCGGCGACGGTGTCTCGGGATGCCTGCCCGTGCCGGTACTGGAAGATCGCGAAGTCGCATTCCTGAACGAGAAGGGGGGCTTCACCCGGAAGTGGCTCGTCTTCCTGGAAGAGGGAGGCAGCCCCGGCGTGGGCACCATCGCGCCGCAAGGCGCCGTGGGCGCGATGTATTCCGCGCCGAGCAAGGTGCCCCAGACCAATCCGGTCATCGTGAGCTTCGTCAGCACCAACGACGCGACCGGCCGGACGCTGGTCCTGTCGGCCGCCGTGACCATCGTGGAGGATCGTTGGAGCGGGACCATGTCGGCACAGGATGGCCCCTCCAGTGCAGGCACCACGCTGTTCGCGACCGCGCAGGTGGACTGGCATCGCGACAGCGCGCTCGGAAGCGAAACCTACGCGCACTACCAGGCCGAAGGCCGCCTCGATATGACGGCAACGGACGACGACTGCACGATCAACATCAGCCCGCCCACGCAGGCACTGGCCACCGATCCGCTGCTGCAGTCGCTCGACATCGATCACAGCACGACGCCGGCGACCTACCACGCCCGGCTCATCACCTTCTGGAACGCCACCATCACCGGCATCTGTCCGGGGGCCAGCAGCTCGCAACCGGCGCTGGCCGGCTGGGGCTGGGACGTCCAGGGCACGGTGAGCGCGGATGGTCGAACGATCGAGGGGCAATCGATCGTCGACGGTCATCGCCTGTCGTGGTCGTTCTCGAGATGACGTCGGGTCGGTCGACGAGGGAAGCGCTCAGGCCTGCCTCGTCACGCCGGCGTCGCCGCTTTCGAGGTACGCGATCTCCGCATCGGTGAACCCTGCGGCGCTGCGCGCCTCCAGGTTGAACGGCGGGCGCAGCCTGGGCGCCTCGTGTCGGCGAACGAGCTCGGCATACGTGGCGATCGGGTCGAGCCCGTCGCGATCGCAAAGCCAGCGGTACCAGCGATTGCCGATCGCCACATGGCCGACTTCGTCGCGCAGGATCACCGCGAGGATCTCCACGGCTCGCATGTCGCCGGCGCGTGCGAATTTGGCCTGCAGGGGAGGCGTCGCGTCCAGCCCGCGCGCTTCCAGCGTTCGTGGAACAAGCGCCATGCGCGCGACAACGTCATGCGACGTGCGCTGCGCCATCAGCCACAGGCCATCGTGCGCGTCGAAGTCGCCGTAGTCGGCGCCGAGGCTCAGGAGATGGTCGCGCAACAACGTGAAATGCAGCGCCTCTTCTCCTGCCACGCGCAGCCAGTCGCGGTAGAACGCCGGCGGCATGCCCGCAAAGCGCCACACGGCATCGAGCGCAAGGTTGATGGCGTTGAACTCGATGTGGGCAATCGCGTGAAGCAATGCCGCACGGCCTTCCGGCGTGAACGGGGAACGCGTGGGCACCCGCTTGGGCGCAACCAGGTGGGGTCGTGCGGGTCTCCCGGGAAGCCCTTGGGGTTCGAGGCAGTGCCATGCGGGGTCGATGTCGTGCGATGCCATGTCTGCGGCGAGCGCACGCGTGGCCTTCGCCTTGTCGGGCGGCTGCGACATTTGCAGGATGTCCAGCGCAGCGGCGCGCAGGGAGGGCATCGGCATGGACATGCGCGGATTATCCGTGCAGCGCACGGGTGCGCCCAACGGGTCGCCGGCTGCGGGTTCGTAGAATGTCCGTTCACTTTCGCGCGTCCTCATGACTGCCTGGTTTGATTTGAACCACCCCCATAGCGCCTTCGGCGCTCCCCCTCCAGGTGGCACCGCCAGCGGATCGGCCAAGCCGGATCCGCGGCGGCCGCTTGATGCGTCGGTTCATGCCCATGGGGCAGCGCTTCGGCGCCATGGAAAACCGACATGAAGTTGGCTTGCTCGGCCGTGAGGACAAGCTGCGCAATCGGGGAGGTGACGACCTGCATCGAGTGGTGCGCGCACGATGTGGTCCGCGCAGCACGCATCCATGGCGTGCGCCGTAGCGGAATCCGACCGAAGATGGCACCTTGAGCGAATTGCACAAGTTCATCTTCGAGGGGCTGCCGGTGCGCGGCATGCTCGTGCGGCTGACGGACAGTTGGCGCGAGGTTCTTGCGCGCCGCACGCGCGCGGCCGACGATCTTCCGCCGCCCGTGAAGCACCTCATGGGCGAGATGGCCGCCGCGGCCACGCTGATGCAGGCGAACATCAAGTTCAACGGCTCGCTGATCTTGCAGGTGTTCGGCGATGGTCCGGTCAAGCTGGCCGTGGCGGAGGCCCAGCCCGACCTGGCTTTCCGGGTGACCGCCAAGATCGTGGGCGAAGTGCCCGAAGGAGCGCGCCTCGAAGCCATGCTCAATGTGCACGGCCAGGGACGCTGTGCGATCACGCTGGACCCGCGCGACAAGCTCCCCGGGCAGCAGAGTTACCAGGGCGTGGTGCCTCTGCATGGCGATCAACGCGAGCCGCTTCAGGAACTGGCGCAGGTGCTCGAGCACTACATGCTGCAGTCCGAGCAACTCGACACTCGGCTGATCCTCGCCGCCGACGAGCGCGTGGCGGCTGGCCTGCTGATCCAGCGTCTGCCGGTCGAAGGCGAGGGCAATCTCTCCGGCGCACGCAACGAGGACGAGATCGGGCTGAATGAAGGTTTCAACCGCATCGCCCACCTGGCCGCGACGCTGACGCGCGAGGAACTCCTGACGCTCGATCCGGACACGATCCTGCATCGCTTGTTCTGGGAGGAGTCGCTGCGGCGCTTCGAACCCTTGAGCGGCGCCCAAGGCCCCCGCTTTGCATGCACGTGTTCGCGCGAGCGGGTCGGCGCGATGTTGCGCAGCCTCGGGCGCGAAGAGGTGGACAGCATCCTCGCCGAGCACGGGCGCGTGGAGATTGCCTGCGACTTCTGCGGGCACCAGTACCACTACGACGCCGTCGATGTCGGTGAGCTGTTCACTCCCGCGGGCCGGCAGACGCCGCGGTCTGACGAACTGCACTGAGTGTCAGGAGCCGCCAGTCGCCAACGGCCGCTCGAAAGCAAGCCGGCGAGGCTGAGCTGAAACTTGAGCATTGCGACCGCGACCCGTTCGGCCTGAGATGAAACTTGATTGTTGCCACCCCAACCCGTTCGGGCTGAGCCACCCCAACCCGTTCGGGCTGAGCCACCCCAACCCGTTCGGGCTGAGCCACCTCAACCCGTTCGGGCTGAGCTTGTCGAAGCCCCCTGTGAGCATCACGCGGTGGCCGCCGACGTGGCGGCATGTGCACCTCGGTGGGCACTACACGTTTCGGGGCGACGGGCAGGCCATCGACCTGGACGCGATCATCCAAGCGCTCAATCTGGACTGACCCGCTGCCGCTTGGCCTTCAACAGAGCGAGCAGCCACGCAGCCGGATGCTGGGTGCGCCATCTCGACGCTGCGATAGCCGCCGCCGGAGTTCGATCCAGACGAACCGTTCGAGCCCGGTTGTTGGAACCGATGTCCCCCTTCGTTCCACCCATGGAGATGGCTTGCGGGCGGCAACCGGGTCGAATCTAACCCGTGGCGTTCGCAATGCCAGACATCGCTTCGCGTGCGGTCGCAGCTGGGCAGCGGCATCAGCTTCACAGTGCAGGTCTCCTGCGTCCATCCAATTCGTCGAAGAATGACAATGACCGACCCTCATCACCGCATCACCGAACCGGTTCCCATGGCCAAGGCGCTGCGGCGGCGGACTCGGCAAGCGCGGATCGCTTGGGGAAGCCGGGTGGTGACCATCGGCGGCGACGCGCCGGTGCGCGTGCAGTCGATGACCAACACCGACACGGTGGACGCCATCGCCACGGCCATCCAGGTCAAGGAGTTGGCCCTCGCCGGCTCGGAGCTCGTGCGAATCACGGTCAACACGCCCGAGGCCGCGCAAGCCGTGCCGCACATCCGCGATCAGCTGGACCGCATGGGCATCGACGTGCCGCTGATCGGCGACTTCCACTACAACGGACACCGCCTGCTCACCGACTATCCGGCTGTGCGCCGAGGCGCTGTCGAAGTACCGCATCAACCCCGGCAACGTTGGCCGCGGCGACAAGCACGACCTGCAGTTCGCGCAGATGGTGGAGGTCGCCTGCCGCTGGAATAAGCCGGTGCGTATCGGCGTCAACTGGGGCAGCCTCGATCAAGAGTTGCTGGCCCGCCTGATGGACGAGAACGCCCAGCGCGCGCAGCCCTGGGACGTCAAGCAGGTGATGTACGAGGCCATCGTCGCCTCGGCCATCGAGTCCGGACGCGCGGCCGAACGCGTCGGAATGAACCCGGACGACATCATCGTCAGCTGCAAGGTCAGTGGCGTGCAGGATCTGATCTCCGTGCATCGCTCGTTGGCCGACCGGTGCGACTACGCCGTGCACCTCGGCCTGACCGAGGCCGGCATGGGCACCAAGGGCACCGTGGCATCGACCGCGGCGCTGGCCGTGCTGCTGCAGGAAGGCATCGGCGACACGATCCGGGTATCGCTGACGCCGCAGCCTGGCGAAGCGCGCACGCAGGAAGTGGTCGTGTCGCTGGAGATCCTGCAGTCACTCGGGCTGCGCAGCTTCAACCCGAGCGTCACCGCATGCCCCGGTTGCGGCCGCACGACCAGCGACACGTTTCAGCACCTGGCCAAGCAGATTGACGACTTCCTCCGCGCACGCATGCCCGAGTGGCGCGACACCCATCCGGGCGTGGAGAGCATGCGCGTGGCCGTGATGGGCTGCATCGTCAACGGCCCCGGCGAGTCCAAGCATGCTGACATCGGAATCAGCCTTCCAGGCACCGGCGAAGAGCCGTCCGCGCCGGTGTTCATCGGCGGAGCGAAGGCGGTGACCTTGCGTGGTGCGAACATCGCCGCCGAGTTCCAGGCGATCGTCGAGAACTATGTCAAGTCCCGCTACACGGCAGTCGAGCCTGCGCTTCATCGATAGGCACGGTCACGCCGTAGATCCTGGAGCGAGCCCGATCCAGGATCGGGCCTCGGTCCACATTGCCTTCCAGCGGGAGCAATCGTTCCTGCTCATCCGCCCCTCCTTCGCGCCATCGGTCCTGGAGTGCGTCGGTGGCGGCATCCATCCCGGTGAGACGCTGGACGCAGCGCAGCGAGAGACGCACTTCCGGCGCTGCAACGTTTCCGCGGGCTCGCCGCCGAGTTGGAGGACGGTGGCAAGTAGAGCCGGCAGCGGCCGTTTCAGCGGGTTGCTCCATATTCGGTGCGGGCAGCGACGGGCCTTCCGATCATCCGGTATCGCGCGGCAGCAGGTGGCGTTCGCAGTCGACATCGCCACAGCGCTCGCAAATCCAGGTCCAGCGATTGCCCGGTGCGGCGGACGAATCCGGCGGCGGCATCATGGCGCGCCGGACGGCCGCCAAGGCCGACAGCCGCCTGGTTTCACCGCTGCCCGACACGACCGCATATGGGGCGCGGCTTCTTTGAAGACTGGCGCGCACCAACCGGTCCACCGGCTCGCGCACATGCGGCCCGTCGCGTTGATGGCCGTCTGCCTCCCAGGGCAGGTCGAGTGCCGTCAGCAGCGTGAAGCTGCAGCGGCGGTGGATCGCCTCGGCCGTGGCGTAAAGGGCGGTGTCGCCGAACACCAGGTCGCTGTAGACGGCGACCATCATGGCCGTCGTGTCGGCGATGACCACGGCGTGCCCGGACGCGGCGAGCTCGATGCGGCGCGTCTGCTCGGCAGCGATCCCCGCCTGTTCATCCTGCCGGGGCGTCCGACCGTGTCGTTCGCAGAACTCGCGCAGGACTTCGGGGACGACCACGGCATCGTGGCCTTCGTCGCGCAGGGTGGTGCTCAGGTCGACAGCCAGCGTGGTCTTGCCGGTGCTCTCGGCGCCGACGAGGGCGATGATGAAAGCAGGTTTCATCGACGCCCGCCGAGGTTGCGAGCACGGCGCGGGAAACGGCCCCGATCCGCGGACGGGCGCAAAGGGCACGAAGGGCACGAAGAGTCGGCAGCTTTCACGCAGAGGCCTCGCCTCCGGCGGTCGACGCCAACCGGCCCCAGGCTCGCCAGCCCGCAAACGACATGCCCAGAAACAGCCCATAGAGCACGACGGTGAGCCACAGCCCCTTGTAAGCGAACAGGCCCACGCCGACCGTATTGACCGCGATCCAGGTCGGCCAGTTCTCGACGTACTTGCGGCCGAGCAGCCATTGCCCGAGCACACTGGCCGCGGTCGGGAACGCATCGCCCCAGGCCACGTCGGTGTCGGTGTAGCGGTGCAGGAACCACGCGGTGGCCGGATAGGCCGCGGCCAGCAACGCCATCGCGACGATGCGGCCGCGCAGTCCCAGCCGACGAACTGTCAGTGCGCTGCCGTCGGTGCTCGTGCCGCGCAGCCACTGCCACCATCCCCAGCCGGCGACCGCCGCGAAGAAGATCTGGAGGCTGGCGTCGCCGTACAGGCGGCTGTTCCAGAACAGGGCAAAGTAGAGCAGGGAGCTGATGATCGCCAGCGGCCAGCCGAGCGGATTGACGCGGATGTTGAACACGACCATCGCCACCGCCAGCACGAAGGCCACGACTTCGAGCCAGGTCACGACCGAGCCCCACAGGTGGAAGGCCGGCGCGAACATGGGCTGCAGCGACTGCAGCAGCGCGGTCATCGGAACGGATTCACGGCTTGGGCGATGGTGAAATCTGCACGAGGATCTCGTCGGGTTTCACCATGCCGAGGTCGAACCTCGCCTTTTCCTCAACCATCTCGAGACCCTGGCGCAGGTCGCGGACTTCGGCGTCGAGCCTCGCGTTGCGCTCGCGGGCCTCGGTGTTGCGCTGCATCTGTTCGTCGAGCCTGGCACGCAGCTCCATCACGCGCGGCATGCCGCCCTTGCCGAACCACAGTTCGGCATGCACGAGCCCGAGAAGCACGAGCAGGGCGGCAGTGACGACGCGCATGATCGACGGTGCTTCAGCGAAGGTTGTAGAAGGCTCCGCGGCCTAGGTAGCTGGCCACGTCGCCGAGGTCTTCCTCGATGCGAAGCAACTGGTTGTACTTGGCGATGCGGTCGCTGCGGCTCATGGAGCCGGTCTTGATCTGGCCGGCATTGGTGCCCACCGCGATGTCGGCGATCGTGGAGTCTTCGGTCTCTCCCGAGCGGTGGCTGATGACGGCGGTGTAGCCGGCGCGCTTGGCCATCTCGATGGCGGCGAACGTTTCGGTGAGCGTGCCGATCTGGTTGATCTTGATGAGGATCGAGTTGGCGATGTGCCGGTCGATGCCTTCCTTGAGGATCTTGGTGTTGGTGACGAACAGGTCGTCACCCACGAGCTGGAGCTTGCTGCCCAGGCGCTCGGTGAGGTGCTTCCAGCCGTCCCAGTCGCCTTCGGCCATGCCGTCTTCGATGCTGATGATGGGGTACTTGTCGGCCCACGAGGCGAGCATGTCGGTCCATTCGGGGGCGCTGAGGGTCAGGCCCTCGCCCGCGAGCACGTACTTGCCGTCCTTGTGGAATTCGCTGGCCGCGCAATCCAGGCCGATGGCGATCTGGTCGCCGGCTGTGAACCCGGCCTTGTCGATGGCCTGCAGGATGAGCTGGATGGCCGCCTCGTGGCTCTCGACACTGGGGGCGAAGCCGCCCTCGTCTCCGACGGCCGTGCTCAGCCCGCGGTCGTTGATGATCTTCTTGAGCGCGTGGAAGACCTCGGCACCGTAGCGCACCGCCTCGCGAAAAGTGGGCGCGCCCACCGGAATGATCATCAGCTCCTGGAGATCGAGGTTGTTGTTGGCGTGCGCGCCGCCGTTGACGACGTTCATCATCGGCACGGGCATCTGCATGCCACCGGAACCGCCGAAGTAGCGGTACAGCGGCAGGCCGGATTCCTCGGCCGCGGCCCGAGCCACGGCCATGGACACGGCCAGCGTGGCGTTGGCGCCCAGGCGGCCCTTGTTCTCGGTGCCGTCCAGGTCGATGAGGGTGCGGTCGAGGAAGGCCTGCTCGGACGCATCGAGGCCGAGCACGGCCTCGCTGATCTCGGTGTTGACGTGCTCGACGGCCTTGAGCACGCCCTTGCCCTGGTAGCGGGACTTGTCGCCGTCGCGCAGTTCGATGGCCTCACGCGAGCCGGTAGATGCGCCTGAAGGCACGGCCGCGCGCCCCATGGTGCCCGATTCCAGCAGGACATCGCATTCGACGGTGGGATTGCCGCGGCTGTCCAGGATCTCGCGGCCGACGATGTCAACGATTGCACTCATTCAGTCTCTCCTGTTTCCGATGGATTTCTTCTGTCTGTCTTGACGCCGTGCGTAGTGTGCGGTGCTTCGGGCCGGCGCTGGGTTCGATTGGGTTACACGCCCTCGACGAGGATCATTCGCATGACGCTTGCGTTCACACGCGCGGCACGGGCGCGGCGGTACTCGGGCGAATCGTAGAAGCGCCGGGCCTGCTCGACGGACGGGAACTTGAGCACGACCACGCGCTCGGGCTGCCAGTCTCCTTCGAGCACCTGCGCGGCTCCCCCGCGAACGCAGACCTGTGCCCCGTGCGCCTGCATCGCCTCGTTCGAGAAGCGCTTGTACTGCTCGTACTGCATCGGGTCGGTCACGCTGACGTTGGCGATGATGTAGGCGCTGGCCATGGCGTTGTTCAGCAGCCGAAGTCGTTCTCGAGAAGCGGCTGTCGCTTGACCACGCGATCGAGGGCGACAAGCTGCTCGAGCAGGGCCGACATGTGACGCAGCGGCACGGCATTGGGCCCGTCGGACAATGCATTCGCCGGGTCGGGGTGGGTTTCCATGAACAATCCCGCCACGCCGACGGCCACTGCCGCACGCGAGAGCACCGGCACGAACTCGCGCTGCCCTCCAGAACTGGTTCCCTGCCCTCCGGGCAGTTGCACGGAATGGGTCGCATCGAAGACCACCGGGGCGGAGGTCTCGCGCATGATCGCCAGAGAACGCATGTCGCTCACGAGGTTGTTGTAGCCGAAGGAGACACCACGTTCGCAGGCCAGGAATCGGTCTGCGTCCAGGCCCGCCTCGCGCGCGGCGGCGCGGGCCTTGTCGATGACGTTCTTCATGTCGTGCGGGGCGAGGAACTGGCCCTTCTTGATGTTGACCGGCTTGCCCGATTGCGCCACCGCGCGGATAAAGTCGGTCTGCCGGCACAGGAAGGCGGGCGTCTGGAGCACGTCGACGACGGCGGTGACGGCGGGAATCTCGGACTCCGAGTGAACGTCGGTGAGCACGGGAATGTGCAGTTCGCGGCCCACCTTCCCGAGGATCTCCAGGCCGCGCTCCATCCCCGGGCCGCGGAAGGACGCGCCGCTGGAGCGGTTGGCCTTGTCGTAGCTGCTCTTGAAGATGAACGGAATGGAAAGCCGGGCGGTGATTTCCTTGAGCCGGCCTGCCACTTCCATCTGCAGGGCCTCGGACTCGACGACACAGGGGCCGGCGATCAGGAAGAAGGGCCGGTCGATGCCAACGTCGAAGCCGCAGAGTTTCATGGCGCGGATGGGTGGTTCAGGGGCCGGCGCAGGAGCGGGGACATCACGCGGCCGCCATCTCCGGGCTGCCCTGGCGCTCGGCCTGGTGGCGCAGCGCCGCCTGGATGTAGGACTTGAACAGGGGATGGCTGCCCCAGGGCGTGGACTTGAACTCGGGGTGGAACTGCACGCCCATGAACCAGGGATGGACGTTGCGGGGCAACTCCACGATCTCGGTGAGCTTTTCGCGTTGCGTCAGCGCCGAGACGACGAGGCCGGCTTCGCTCAGGCGGTCGAGGTAGTGCACGTTGGCCTCGTAGCGGTGGCGATGGCGCTCGGTGACCACGTCGCCGTAGATCTCGTGCGCGAGGGTGCCCGGCTTCACGTCGGAGCTCTGCGCGCCCAGGCGCATCGTGCCGCCGAGGTCGGAGTGCACGCTGCGCTGCTGGATGGAGCCGTCGGAGTCCTGCCATTCCTCGATCAGGGCGATCACCGGCTGGGGTGTGTCGGGTTCGAACTCGGTGCTGTTGGCATCGGGCAGGGCGGCCTTGTGACGCGCGTACTCGATGGTGGCGACCTGCATGCCCAGGCAGATGCCGAGGTAGGGAATGCGGTGTTCGCGCGCGTACTGGGCCGTGAGGATCTTGCCCTCGACGCCGCGCTTGCCGAAGCCGCCAGGCACGAGGATGGCGTCGTAGCGCGCAAGCTGGTCGACGTTCTCGGGGGTGAGCGTCTCGGAGTCGACGTACTCGATGTTGACGCGGGCATGGTTGTGGATGCCTGCGTGGCGTAGCGCCTCGTTGAGCGACTTGTACGAGTCCGACAGGTCGGTGTACTTGCCGCACATGCCGATCGTGACTTCGCGTTGCGGATGCTCGACCTCGTTGACGAGTTCGTCCCAGCGCCTGAGGTTGGCCGGTGGCGTGTTGATGCGCAGCTTGTCGCAGATGAGCCCGTCCAGGCCCTGCTCGTGCAGCATGCGCGGGACCTTGTAGATCGTGTCGGCATCCCACACGGAGATCACGCCCCATTCGGGCACGTTCGTGAACAGCGAGATCTTCTGGCGCTCCTCGTCAGGAATGGCGCGGTCGGCCCGGCACAGCAAGGCATCGGGCTGGATGCCGATCTCGCGCATCTTCTGCACGGTGTGCTGGGTGGGCTTGGTCTTGAGTTCGCCGGCGGCAGCGATCCACGGCACGTAGGTCAGGTGCACGAAGGCGCAGCTGTTGGCGCCCATGCGCAGGCTCATCTGGCGCACCGCCTCGAGGAAAGGCAACGACTCGATGTCGCCGACAGTGCCGCCGACCTCGACGATGGCCACATCGACCGGGCGGTCGGTGCCCAGGCCCGCGCCGCGCTTGATGAACTCCTGGATCTCGTTGGTGACGTGCGGAATGACCTGCACCGTCTTGCCCAGGTAGTCGCCGCGTCGTTCCTTCTCGAGCACGCTCTTGTAGATCTGACCGGTCGTGAAGTTGTTCGAGCGGCGCATGCGCGTGGTGATGAAGCGCTCGTAGTGGCCCAAGTCGAGATCGGTCTCGGCGCCGTCGTCGGTCACGAAGACCTCGCCGTGCTGGAACGGCGACATCGTGCCCGGATCGACGTTCAGGTACGGGTCGAGCTTGATGAGGGTGACTTTGAGGCCGCGCGATTCGAGGATCGCTGCAAGTGACGCAGCCGCGATGCCCTTGCCCAGCGAGGACACCACACCGCCGGTGACAAAGACGAACTTGGTCATTGCGTGCAGCAGCACTGAGAAGTGCCGTGGTGGTAAAGCGCGATTATAGGTGTCGCGACCGGGAGGGCCTTGATGCAATGAGGCCCGTGCGGAGAAGTTTGCCGGGATTTCTCGGCGCGTGCCGAGGTCCCCCGGGCGGAACTGCCGCGTGTCCCTCAGATGATGCGTTCGCCCGGATGCGTGATCTTGCGCATGGGCTCGAAGCGCGACGGACCGCCCTGCAGCGGATGGGCGGCGTCGCCGCCGGCATGCCACTGCGGATCCTCGATCGACTCGAACACCTGGCGCAGCCGCTGGCCCCAGCTCGAGCGGATCATCTGGAAGTAGGGGTTTCGCTCGTCGATGCACACGATGTTCTCGCTTTGCAGGGCATTCGCCTCGTACACGAGCAGATCGAGCGGCAGGCCGACCGACAGGTTGGACTTCAGAGTCGAGTCCATGGACACCAGGGCGCACTTCGCGGCCTCGTCCAGGGGCGTGTGCGGCGTGAGCATGCGGTCGAGCACGGGCTTGCCGTATTTCGATTCGCCGATCTGGAAGTAGCAGGTCTCGCGGGTGGCTTCGATGAAGTTGCCTGCCGAATAGACGAGGAAAAGCCGCATCGCCTCGCCGCCGATCTGGCCGCCCAGGATGAACGAGGCGTTGAATTCGACGCCCGATTGCTTCAGCGAGGGGCCGTCCTGGTCGTAGATGCCGCGCACGGCGCTCCCGAGGACGCGAGCCGCATCGAACATGCTGGTGGCATTCCAGATGGTCAGCGGCACGTCGGTGCCTTGGTCGACCTTCTGGACCTGCAGCACTTCGCGCACCGACTGGCTGATCGACAGATTGCCTGCAGACAGCAGCACCATCAAGCGGTCGCCGGTGCGCTCGTAGACCATCATCTTGCGAAAGGTGCTGATCTGGTCGAGACCCGCGTTGGTGCGCGAGTCCGACAGGAAGACGAGGCCGGCATCGAGCTTGATGCCTACACAGTAGGTCATGGCAATGGGGCGAGGTGCGACGGCACGGATTGTCGCCCAGCGTGAGCATGTTCGGCGTGGGGCCGTTCGTCAGCCATCCGTTTCCTGCAAGGCCTTCAGGCGATAGAGCGCGTCCAGCGCCTCCTTGGGCGACAACTGGTCCGGGTTGAGCGACGTCAGCGCCGACTCGACCGGCGAAGGCTCCCGCGCCGGCGGCGGCACGGCCGGCACGAAGAGGTCGATTTGCGCATCGCTGGCGCGCTGCTGCGCCTCGAGCGATTCGAGCGTCGCGCGCGCCTGGCGCACGACCACCGCGGGCATGCCGGCCAGGCGCGCCACCTGCACGCCGTAGCTGCGGCTGGCCGGCCCCGGCTGGATCTCGTGCAGGAAGACGATGTCGTTGCCGCTTTCGGCGGCGCTGACGTGCACGTTCAGCGCACGCTCGTGCTTCTTGGGAAACTCCGTGAGCTCGAAGTAATGCGTCGCAAACAAGGTGAAGGCTCGGTTTCGGTCATGCAGGTGGGCGGCGATGGCGCTGGCCAGCGCAAGGCCGTCGAAGGTCGACGTCCCGCGGCCGATTTCATCCATGAGCACGAGCGACTGATCCGTGGCGCCATGCAGGATGGCTGCGGCCTCGGTCATCTCGAGCATGAACGTGGATTGGGCGTTGGCCAGGTCGTCGGCCGCGCCGATCCGGGTGTGGATGGCATCGAGGGGACCCAGCCGGCAGGCTTTCGCGGGGACGTAGGAACCCATGCCCGCGAGCAGCGCGATCAGCGCGACCTGGCGCATGAAGGTGCTCTTGCCGCCCATGTTGGGGCCGGTGACCACGAGCATGCGCCGGGTCGCATCGAGTCGGCAGTCGTTGGGCATGAAATGGCCGCCGCCCGTCTCGGCCAGCCTCGCTTCGACCACCGGATGCCGGCCGGCTTCGATGGCAATGCAAGGCTCCTTCACGAACTGCGGGCGCACCCAGCCGAGTGTTGCTGCGCGTTCGGCCAGCGCGGCCAGCGCGTCCAGGCTCGCGAGGGCACGCGCAAGATCGCCGAGCTCGTCGAGGTGAGTCTGCAACTGGTCGAGTACCTGCTCGTAGAGCAGCTTCTCGCGCGCCAGCGCGCGTTCCTGGGCAGAAAGCGCCTTGTCCTCGAAGGCCTTCAGCTCGGGCGTGATGAAGCGTTCGGCATTTTTCAGCGTCTGGCGGCGCAGGTAGTCTGGCGGAACCTTGTCGATCTGGCCTTGCGTGACCTCGATGTAGAACCCGTGCACCTTGTTGAACTGCACGCGCAGGTTCGCGATGCCGGTGCGTACGCGCTCGCGGCTTTCCAGGTCGATCAGGAAGGCGTCGCAGTTCTGCGAGATGGCTCGAAGCTCGTCGAGTTGTGGGTCGAATCCGGGGGCGATCACGCCGCCGTCGCGCAGCAGCACGGACGGCTCGTCGGCGATGGCCGCAGCCAGCAAGGCATCGATCTCGGGCGACGGGGCCATCGCCTCGACGAGCATGTCGAGCAGCACGACGCTCGGCGCCGGCACCAGTGAGCGGATCTGCGGCAGTCCGGCCAAGGTGGCGCGCAACCCGGTGAGTTCGCGCGGCCGCGCTTGACGCAGCGCGATGCGCGCCGTGATGCGCTCGACATCGCTGACACCGCGCAGCGCGGCGCGAAGCGCCTCCACCCCGTGCTCGATCAGCACATCGAGCGCGTCATGGCGCTGGATGGCGACGTACCTGTCGCGCAGCGGATGCGTGAGCCACTGCCGCATGGCCCGGCTCCCCATCCCGGTGCGGCAGGTGTCGAGCAGCGACAGCAGCGTCGGCGCGTCCTCGCCGCGCAGCGTCTGGGTGAGCTCGAGGTTGCGGTGCGTGAGGGGCGGCAGGTCGAGCAGGGCGCTTGCACGCTCCACGTGGAGGGAGCGCACATGCGCGAGCGCCTGTCCCTGGGTGTGTTCGGCGTAGCTCAGCAAAGCCGCCGCGGCCGCCTGCGCGGCTTCGAGGTCCTGCGCATTGAAGCCGGCGAGGCTTGCCGTGCCTAACTGCTCGCACAGCTTGCGGCGTCCGAGATCGGTATCGAACTGCCAGGACGGCCGATGGGTCACCGTGGCACGCGCCTGAGCGATCGCCTGCGGAACGCGGTCCTTGTCTATCAGGACTTCGGCGGCATCAAGGCGCGCCAGCCAGCCGGCGAGCTGGCGATCGTCGCATTCGGTGACACCCAGGTGACCGCTGCTCAGCCCCAGCCATGCGAGCCCGTGGGTGGTGATGCCGCGCTGCGTGCGGCTGGCCACTGCAAGCAGCAGCGCGTCGCTCTTGTCGGACAGGAGCTCCGTGTCGGTGACGGTGCCGGGCGTGACGATGCGCACGACCTTGCGCTCGACCGGCCCCTTTGAAGTGGCGACGTCGCCGATCTGCTCGCAGATGGCGACCGCCTCGCCCATCTTGATGAGCCGCGCGAGATACGACTCCACCGAATGCACCGGCACACCGGCCATCACCACGGGTTCGCCGGCGCTCTGACCGCGCGTGGTCAATGTGATGTCGAGCAGCCGGTTGGCGCGGCGGGCGTCGTCGAAGAACAGCTCGTAGAAGTCGCCCATGCGATAGAACACGAGCGTGTCGGGGTGCTCGGCCTTGATGCGCAGGTACTGCGCCATCATCGGAGAATGGCGCGAGAAGTCGCCCTTCAGATAGCGTGAGATCGGGTCCTATGCGGCCAATTAGGCCAGCTTGAGGCCACTTCGAGAACGGGGCGGCCTCCCTTCCTTAAGAAACCGCCGGGTCCCCAAAGGCCCCCCCCCCCCCCCCCCCCCTCCCCCAACACCACCCCCCCCCCTTACCCCCGCAGCCCCCCCGAGGCCCCCCCTCCCCCCTGGACTGGACCATCGCCGAAGGCGGCGTCCCTGTGGGGTCGGCGATGCCGCCCTTCCAATAACGTCTTGAAGCCCGACGACATCTGGAAGGTGATCCTCTTCCTTCAGACCTTGTGAGCTTCATGGGCTGCCAGGGGCTGCGCGTGCAGGGCATCACTGCACACACCAGGTGGGCAGAACGAAGTGAACGCTGCAACCAACACGCCGCCACCGTCCACTGCGAGCTACGGCTTCACTGCAGCCTGACGGCCACGGACCTTTACAGAGTCCGTGACGCTCGCCGCTGAGGTGCTCGAGGCCGAGGGCTTCGGTTAGCCGACCGACATCGACGTGCAGGCCACGATGAAGGCATCCAGTTCGATCTTCTCGGCAACCCGCATCGCTCCAGCCTCCTGGGCGATTCGGGTATGCCGAGAAATATGGGTTCATCGAGTTTTTTCCCGGTGCACTAGAGCGTCGGTATGAGGACCTTCCCGATGACGTGAATCACGCCGTTGCTCGCCTGCACGTCGGTTGCCACGATGGGGGCGGGCGTGGCGGTCGTATCGGAAATGGTCGGCGGGGTGCCGGCATTGATCGTGATGGTTTCTCCTTCGACCGTGGTCACGGGCGTACCGAACGGGATGTCGGCTGCAAGCACCTGCGAAGCCAGCACGTGATATGTCAGCACCTTCGTCAACTGGGCCGTCGTCAAGCCGGCCACGGTCGTCTGGATCGCGGCGAAAGCCTCGTTCGTCGGAGCAAAGACGGTGAACGGACCGGCACCGCCCAGCGTGGCCTGGAGGTCAGCGGCGACCACGGCATCGACGAGGCTCGAGAAGACAGGATTCGCCTGGGCCATCTGAACGATGGCCAGCACGCCCGGTGGCACGAGGACCTTGTCGATCACGTGGATCACGCCGTTGCTGGCCGGAATGTCGGCGGTCGTGACCTTGGCCGTCGTCAGCACGGCGTCGGTGATCGACACGCCGCCGTTGGTCGACAGCGCGAGCGTGGCGGCCGAGCCGTTGTAGGTGTACGCGGTGGCCAGGTTTGAACCTCCGGACGCGAGCGCAGAGGCGGTTTTCTTTTCGGGGAGCACGTGGTACGAGAGGATCTTCGCCAGTGCGTCGGCGGGCAACGCGGCGACCATCGCGGTCGCGCTGGCAAATCCAAGCTGGGTGGCCAGCGTCGTAAACGCAGCGTCGGTCGGTGCAAAGACCGTGAGGCTGGCATTCGCGTCGCTCAGCGTCGCCACCAACCCGGCCTTCGTCGCGGCAGCAGTCAACGCGCTGAAGCCATTCGCCTGTGCAACCTGCACGATGTTTCCGGGAGGAGGCGAATCGTTGCCGCCGCCACAGGCGGCGATGCTCGCGACGGCGCCGAGCGCCGCCAGAAATCTGATCCAGCGAATCATGTCATCTCTCCTGATATGGGTGGCAATCCGAAATTCGGACAGCGCCTATACGCAGGAATGCTCGATTCAGATCCATGAGTCGTCAGACTCTGGTGAGCAGGTGGTTACCACATGTTGTCGGGTCAAGCGCCATGCCCACCGCGCGATCGATCCCTCGCTCGGCATCACAGCACCGACACGTCGTGCGGCGGTTCTGCTCGAACGTCAGTGCCAGGCCGCTGGTTGCCCGGTCGGCTCATCGCCGGTCGCGTGAACGCGTGCCAGGAACTCGTCGCGGCTCGCGCCGGCGAACCAGGGATGCCACCGACGTTGCTCGTGCACTGTGCTGACCGCCTGCCCGTCGCGCAGGTGCGCACTGAACAGAAGCGTCTCGGCAGGCATGCTGAAAACCGTTCGCGTGACGCTGTCCCACAAGGCCTCGGGAACGGCCGGGCGTGGCTGGTAGGGGCACGCATCTCCGGCGAGCAGGCCGCCGCAGAACAGGCGATCGCGCCACAGGTAGCTCAGGCAGCCACGCGTGTGGCCGGGCGTGGGCAGCACGCGCAGGTGCTCCTGTCCGAAGACAAGCGCCTCCTGAGCGGCATGCGGCGCATCATGCGCCACCACCGGCGCACCGAGGGCGCGCAAGGCCTCGCGCTCGCCCGGCTGCCGGTCGTCGTGCTCATGCGTTCGCAGCACCCACCGCAGATGCACGCGCTGCTCGTCGAGCATGGCTTGCAGCACCGCCATGTCGGCAGCGCGCGGATCGATCACCACGGCCTCTGCGGCATCGAGGTCTGCCAGCAGATAACTCACGCCGCCGAGCGTCTCGTCGTGGAGCATGCGAAAGTACATGGCTGAACCTCAGCTTGCCCACGCCGCCATGCCGGCGGCCGCCAATGCGCCTGCGCAGGCCCAGCCTGAGAACAGCCACCGCCACGGCAAGGCTCGGGGCGAAAAGCCCACGCCATGCACGAATCCCGCGCTCATGGCCCACATCAGGAGCGCACCCAGCAGATGGTCGGGGCGGCCCATCGAATCGGTCATCAGTGGCGGATAGAGCGTGCCGGCGAGCATGAGGGCCAGCGCAGCCGACAGGCTCATGACGTGCATGCGGGGGCCGGCGCCCGGCATCGCGGCCCTGCCAACGTCAATGTCAACGTCGACGTGCGCCATCGCCGTCGTCGCGGGCTGACGCACGCGAGGCCTCGTTTTCGCCCCACATCGCATTCATGATCGCCAGCAGGACCGCGAAGCCCACGCCCAGGATCCAGGTGAAGTACCACATGTGTCGCTCCTCGGATTGCGGGCTGCGGCGCGTAAGGCACCAGGGTCTCGCGCGCGGCCCTGAAAAGGTTTCCGGTCAATACGCGTTGTGTTCGTTGGCCCGGATTTGGGCCACCGTGACCTTGCCGCGCATCACGCGGTAGGCCCAGGAGGTGTAGAGGATGATCAGCGGCATGAACACCAGCGTGGCCCCGAGCATCAGGCCCAGCGTCATCGGGCTGGACACGCTGTCCCACACGGTCAGGCTGGCATCGGGCATGCTCGACGAGGGCATCACGAAGGGGAACATGGCCGCGCCCGCCGTGCCGATCACGCCGACGATGGCCAGCGACGAAGCCACGAAGGCACTCAGCGTGCGTCTGCGCCGACACCAGCGCAGCGGCGAGCAGCGCGCCCGCGATGCCGAGCGCCGGCAGCAGCCACAGCAGCGGGTAGCCTGGCGTAGTTGAGCCACCAGCCGTCGGCACTGCGCGACCACGGTCTTGGCCAGCGGGTCGGACACGGCGCCGGGGTCGATGGCCGAAGTGATCGACGAAGCCCTCGATGCCGCCAAAGCGCAGCCAGACGCCCGCGCCGACGAAGGCGGCCACCATCACCAGCGCGGCGCCGACGGCGCTCCGCGGCCGCGCGCGGCTGGATGGCGCCCTCGGTGCGGTGCGCCAGGTAGATGCCGCCGTGCATCGTGATCATCGCGCTGCTCGATCACGCCGGCCAGCAGCGCGAACGGGTTCAGCAGCTGCCAGAACGTGCCGGTGTAGGTGGAGACCAGGTAGTCGTCGAAGCCGAAGGGCACGCCCTGCAGCAGGTTGCCGAAGGCCACGCCGAAGATCAGCGGCGGCACGGCGCCGCCGACGAACAGGCCCCAGTCCCAGGTGCTGCGCCAGCGCGGGTCGTGGATCTTGCTGCGGTAGTCGAAGCCCACCGGCCGGAAGAACAGGGCCCACAGCACGGCCAGCATCGCCCAGTAGAAGCCGCTGAAGGCGGTTGCATAGACCAGCGGCCAGGCCGCGAAGATCGCGCCGCCCGCGGTGATGAACCAGACCTGGTTGCCGTCCCAGTGCGGGCCGACGGTGTTGATGACGACGCGCCGCTCGTCGTCGCTCCTGCCGACGAACGGCAGCAGCGTGCCGACGCCCATGTCGTGGCCGTCCATGATGGCGAAGCCGACCAGCAGCACGCCGACCAGCAGCCACCAGATGACCTTGAGAGTTGCGTAGTCGAGCATGTTCTTGTCCTTTCAGGCGTCAGGCGTGCGCCGGTTCGTGCTGGTAGCGGCCGGTGCCGAGGCTGCCGGGCCCCTGGCGGGCGAACTTCTGCATCAGGTAGACCTCCACCACCAGCAGCAGCGTGTAGAAGCCGACGAAGCCGGCGAGCGAGCCGTAGAGGCTGTCCAGCGCTCAGCGTCGACACGCTCAGGTGCGTGGGCAGCACGCCGTAGATGGTCCAGGGCTGGCGGCCGTACTCGGCGACGAACCAGCCCAGTTCGCAGGCGATCCACGGCGCCGGCAGCATCCACAGCGCCCACCTGCAGCAGCCAGGGCCGTTGCGTGCAGGCGCTCTTCAGCGTGCTCCAGAAGGCCAGGGCGAACAGCAGCAGCATCGCGAAGCCCAGGGCCGACCATGACGCGGAAGCTCCAGAACATCGGCGTCACGCGCGGGATGGTGTCGTTCACGGCCTGGTCGATGATCGCGGGCGTCGCCTGGCGCACGTCGGTGACGTACTTCTTCAGCAGCAGGCCGAAGCCGAGGTCGGCCTTGTGGCGCTCGAAGACCTGCCGCGCCACGCGGGTCGTCGCGGTGGCGGCGCAGCGTCTCCAGCGCAATGACCGCCGCGATGCCGTTGCTCGATGCGCTCGCGGTTCCTCGCCTTGATCTCGCGGATGCCGGGGATCTCCTTGCTGATCGCGCGCGTGCCGATCAGGCCCATCACCCAGGGCACCTCCATCGCCCAGTCGTTCTTCTGCGCGGCTTCGTTGGGCCAGGCGAGCACGCTGAAGCTGGCCGGCGCAGGCTCGCGTCTCCCACATCGCCTCGATGCGCGGCCATCTTGGTCTGCTGCGCCTCGCCCACGGTGTAGCCCGATTCGTCGCCGAGCACGATCACGCTGAGCACCGAAGCCAGACCGAAGGCGGCGGCGACGCGGAAGCTGCGCTTGGCGAACTCGACGTCGCGCCCCTTGAGCAGGTACCAGCTGCTGATCGACAGCACGAACATCGCGCCGGTGACGTAGCCGGCCGACACGGTGTGCACGAACTTGGCCTGCGCATCGGGGTTGAACACGACCGCCCAGAAGTCGGTCATCTCCATGCGCATGGTCTGGTAGCTGAACTCGGCGCCGACCGGGTTCTGCATCCAGCCATTGGCGATCAGGATCCACAGCGCCGACAGGTTGGTGCCGACGGCCATCAGGGTGGTCACCAGCAGGTGCTGCGGCTTCGTCAGTCGGTCCCAGCCGAAGAAGAACAGGCCGATGAAGGTCGACTCCAGGAAGAAGGCCATCAGCCCCTCGATGGCCAGCGGCGCGCCGAAGATGTCGCCGACGTAGTGCGAGTAATAGGCCCAGTTGGTGCCGAACTGGAATTCGAGCGTGATGCCGGTGGTCACGCCGAGCGCGAAGTTGATGCCGAACAGCTTGCCCCAGAAGCGGGTCATGTCCTTCCAGACGACCTTGCCGGTCATCACGTAGACGCTCTCCATGATGACCAGCAGCCACACCATGCCCAGCGTCAGCGGCACGAACAGGAAGTGGTACAGGGCGGTGGCGGCGAACTGCAGCCGCGACAGGTCGACGAGTTGTTCCGAGATCACCTGGAGACTCCTTGGGGTCGCGCCGTGACGGCGATGTGGGCGGCGGTCTGCTCGCTGTCCGCGCTCACGCCGGCGTCCCTGACGAACGCCCACCACAACACGCCCAGCACGCACAACTTCACGGCCACGGCCACGGCGAGGTGTCGGACGAGACGGCGTTCGTCTGGCTTCATGCCGGTGATCGCTTCCAAGTTGCGTGCCATCCGAGCGACCGGTGAATTTTCTCGACGCGACAAGGACTTGCGGGCGCCGCCGCGCGCGCAGTTGCCATTTCGCCTGACAACCTTGTGCCAGCCTTGGCAGTGAGCTGCCAGAAATGGCATATGCTGTCTGCGACCTGGCTTGCCTCACGAACCCGTCGCGCGGCGCTGAACTGACACACACACCCGCAATCGCCCAGGTCCAACCGCCCGGATCAACATGCCTGCCGTCCTGCCCGAACTGGTGTCCTATCTCGAAGGCCTGCCCGAACCGCACATCCTGTTCGACCGGCAGTACCGGATCCTGGCGGCGAATGCGGCGTACCGGCGCCTGTTCAGCCCGGCCGCAGCGGTGGTGGGTCGACCCTGCTACGAGGTCTCGCACCACTTCAGCGTGCCGTGCGACCAGGCCGGCGAAAGCTGTCCGCTGTCGCGATCGCGCGAATCGGGCCAGCGCGAGCGCGTGCTGCACCTGCATCACACGCCCCAAGGCGAGGCCTACGTCAACATCGAGCTCACGCCCGTGCGCAACGCCGATGGGGAACAGGCCTACTACATCGAGAAGATGGAGCCGCTACGGGTGGCGCATGGCGACCCGGCGGCCGAAGGCCTGATCGGCCGCTCGCCCGCCTTCCAGCGGATGCTGGAACTGGTCGCGCGCGTGGGCCCGTCCGATGCCAGCGTGCTGCTGCTCGGGGAATCGGGCACCGGCAAGGAACTGGTGGCTCGCGCGGTGCATGAGGCGAGCTCGCGCGCCGCGGCGCCGCTGGTCGTGGTGGACTGCGCCAGCCTGCCCGAATCGCTGTTCGAAAGCGAACTGTTCGGCCACGAGCGAGGGGCCTTCACGGGCGCGCATGCGAGCAGGCCGGGCCTGGTGGAGGCCGCCAGCGGCGGCACGCTGTTCCTCGACGAGGTCGGAGACATTCCGCTGGCCATGCAGGTCAAGCTGCTGCGCTTGCTTGAAAGCGGCACCTACCGCCGCGTGGGCAGCACCGAACTGCGACATGCCGATGTCAGGGTCGTGGCGGCTACGCATCGAGACCTTGCCGCCATGGTGTCCGATGGCCGCTTCCGCGAGGACCTCTACTACCGGCTGAGCACGTTTCCGATCCACTTGCCTGCGCTGCGCGAGCGCGCCGACGACGTGGCGCTTCTTGCCGTGGCCTTGCTGGCCCGCGTGGCGCCGCGGCGGCGCCTGGCCTTGTCGCGCGACGCGCTGGCTCGCCTGCGCGAGCACGACTTTCCGGGCAATGTTCGCGAGTTGCGCAACGTGCTCGAGCGTGCTGCATTGCTCACCGACGGCGCCGACATCGGACGCGAACACATCGATCGCGCGCTTTCAGTAGCGTCGCCTACGCGCTTCGGCATGGCGGCCCGTCCGGCCGGGTCTGCGAGCCCGGTCGGTGCGCCAACCTCTGCCCATGGGCTTCGAGATGCCGAACGTGCGGCGCTGAAGGCGGCCTGGAATGAACATCGCGGCAGCCGCGCCGAACTGGCGCGGCGCCTCGGGATCAGCCAGCGCACCCTCTATCGCAAGCTGCGCGATCTGCGCGGCCGGGAATGAACTTACCGCGCCTGTCGCGTCAGAGGGGGCCGTCGTCTTTCTTGCCCGCGTCGGCGCGGCGGATTCGCACGGGAGATTTCTTTCTGGGCGGATCCTGCGGGTCGGCCTGCGTCGCGGCGAGCGCTTCTTCGGGCGTTCGTGTCGACGACGAAGCCGGCAACGAAAGAGGCGACGCGGACACTGCCGTTTCGGCCTTGTCGTCGCCCTTGATGACGTGCGTGAACGGTGAAAGGACCGGCACGAGCTGGGCATAGATGCGCGGATTGCCGGCCACGACTTCGCGTTGGTAGAGGTAATCCGATTCGCCGGTGAAGTTGCCGATCAGGCCGCCCGCTTCGGTGATGATGAGCGCGCCCGCGGCGATGTCCCAGGGGTTCAGCCCGGTCTCGAAGAACGCATCGTAGTAGCCCGCCGCCACGTAGCACAGGTCGAGGGCGGCCGAACCCGGACGCCGAAGCCCCGCGCACAGCGGCATCACGGCCTCGAACATCTGCATGTAGCGCTTGAAGTTGTCGCCCTTTCGGAACGGGAAGCCCGTGCCGATGAGGCATTCCTGCAGCCGCGTGCGCTTGGACACGCGCAGGCGCCGGTCGTTGAGGAAGGCGCCGCGGCCCTTCGACGCGTAGAACAGGTCGTTGCGGGTCGGGTCATAGACGACCGCCTGCTGCAGCTGGCCCCGAAAACTCAGCGCGATCGACACCGAGTACACCGGAAAACCGTGGATGAAATTCGTGGTGCCATCGAGCGGGTCGATGATCCAGACGTATTCGCTGTCTCTGGCGCCGTGGGCGCGCCCGGATTCCTCGGCCAGGATGCCGTGGCCGGGATAGGCGGCCAGGAGCGTGTCGATCACCGCCTGTTCGGCGGCCTGGTCGACCTCGGTGACGAAGTCGTTCGTGGATTTGGCGGTCACCTGGAGAAGGTCCAGGTCGAGCGATGCACGGTTGATGATGGCCCCTGCTGCGCGTGCCGCCTTGACGGCGATGTTGAGCATGGGGTGGAGCGCTTGCGACATGGGCGGCCTGGGAGGGGGATTCGGCGAGGGGATGTGCAGCGCCAGTGGCACGAGTGCCTCGGAGTGGGGGCTCGGCCCGCCGGCTGCGGATAATCGCGATTTTATCCTCGCGACCCCGATGCCCACCCCCGATCCGACTCGCTTCATCCTGCTGCAGACCAGCCACGCGGGCAATGTGGGCGCGACAGCGCGGGCGATGAAAGTGATGGGGTTCACCGACCTGGTGCTGGTGGCGCCGCGCTTCGCCGACGTGGCGCAGCGCGAGGAGGCGGTGGCGATGGCAAGCGGCGCGACCGATGTGCTCGCCGCCGCACGCGTCGTGCCCACGCTGGCCGATGCGCTCGACGGCATCACCTACGCATGCGCCACGGCCATGACGCCGCGCGACTTCGGGCCTCCCACGTTTTCGCCGCGCGCAAGGTTCGAGACGCTTGCCGCCGAGAGGCATCGCGTGGCGTTCGTTTTCGGCAGCGAACGCTTTGGCATGAGCAACGATGACGTGTATCGCTGCCATGCCTGCCTGAGCATCCCCACGCATCCGGACTACGGCTCGCTCAATCTGTCGCAGGCCGTGCAACTGATCGCCTACGATTGGCGCCAGGCACTGGGGGGTTTCACTGTGGCCGCGCGGACGGCGCCGCCCGAACAGGCCGATGCGGCGATGGTGCAGGGGCTGCTCGAGCACTGGCAGGACTCGCTCACCGCGATCGGGTTTCTCGACCCGGCCGCCCCCAGGAAGCTGATGCCCCGCCTGAACCAGCTTTTCAACCGGGCGCAACTCACACCGGAAGAAGTGCACATCCTGCGCGGCATCGCGCGAGCGATGGAGCGCGGCGCCTGAATCCAGAACCAACTGCCAAGCAAAAGACACCGAGGAGGGAGTTTCATGTCGAGCGTCAATCCATATTCGCCACCGACCGCGCAGGTGGCCGACATCGTCGACAGCGTGTCCGAAACGCAGCCGATTCGGCTCTTCACGACCAGGGGTCGAATCGGACGACTGCGGTTCCTGGCCTACGGCTTTGCCGGCTATCTGGCGTTCGGAGCCGTCGCGGCGACGATTTCGGCCATAGGCCGCGTGGTTGGCAGAGACCTCGCCGCGGTCGGTCTGGTCGTGGCCTTCGTGTTCTATGTCGCCTTCACCTGCGTGATCGCCATCAAGCGCGCCCATGACATGGGCTGGCCAGGGTGGACCATCGTGCTGCTGCTGGTTCCGTTCGTGGTGTTCGTCTGGATTTTCAACGGCGGCACGCGCGGCGCGAACCGCCATGGGGCGCCGCCATCGCCGAACACCTGGGGAGTGCGGATCCTCGCGTCCATCCTGCCTGCCATGATGCTCGTGGGTGTGGTGCTGGCGATTGCGCTGCCTGCTGTCCAGCAGCATTCGGAGCGAGCCAGGGCGGCGCAGCCGCCTCGGTGAAGACGGCGCCACTCGCCTGCGACGGCAGGGACGGGACGGACGGCATGTGCGGACGCGGGCGCCAGGGGGCGGCATAGGGCAGCATGCCCGCCATCCAGGCATTGCCCGCGCCGCGGCAGGCGCACCGCCGCGCCGCTACACTGACCGCACCACCTGCTGAAAAGCGTGTCCCTGCCACCATGTTCGATCGCTTGAGAGAAGACATCGCCTGCATCATGGAGCGCGACCCTGCGGCGCGCTCTTCATGGGAGGTGATGTCGTGTTATCCCGGGCTTCATGCGCTGGTGCTGCACCGCTGGGCGCATGCGTGCTGGTCCCATGGCTGGCACTGGAGCGCGCGCTTCATCTCCAATTTCTCGCGCTGGCTGACGGGCATCGAGATCCATCCCGGCGCGCAGATCGGGCGTCGCGTGTTCATCGACCACGGCATGGGCATCGTGGTGGGCGAGACCGCCGAGATCGGCGACGACTGCACGATCTACCAGGGTGTCACCCTGGGAGGCACATCGCTCTACAAGGGCACCAAACGCCATCCGACCCTCGGCCGTGGCGTGGTCGTGAGCGCCGGTGCCAAGGTGCTCGGCGGGTTCACCGTGGGCGACGGCGCAAGAGTTGGCGCCAACGCGGTGCTGCTCAAGCCGGTGCCGGCGGGCGCGACCGCTGTGGGCATCCCGGCGCGAATCATCGAAGCGACGGCCGATGCCAAGCGCGAGGAGGTGTCCGCGCGCATGGGCTTCTCCGCCTACGGGGTCACGCAGGGCGACGACCCGGTGGCACAGGCCATGAAGGGCCTCATCGACAACGCGGCCGGCCATGAGCACCAGATCGCGCTGCTCTGGGCGGCGGTGGAGACCCTTTCGCGGGTGCGCGAGGCCGAATGCGTCCCGACCGATGCGCAGACGGCCGAGCACTTCGATGCGGACCACCTGAAGCAGCTGATGCGCTGACGGCCGCGCATTCCACTGTCCGAGTCAAGCCGTCTTGCGGACCTTCACCGCCGATTTCGGCCTGAAGACCTTGCACACGGTCTCATCGCACTCGATGTACGGGCCGCCGATCAGGTCCACGCAATAAGGCACTGCGGAGAAGATCCCGTGCGCCGGCGGCTGCGCCTCGGGCAGGCCGGCCAGCGTTTCCGCGATCGATTTCGGCTGGCCCGGCAGGTTGATGATCAGGGTGCGTGCGCGAATCACCGCGACCTGGCGCGACAGGATCGCCGTGGGCACGAACCGCAGGCTGATCTGACGCATCTGCTCGCCGAAGCCGGGCATGACCTTGTCGGCCACGGCCACCGTGGCCTCGGGGGTCACGTCGCGCGGCGCCGGCCCGGTGCCGCCGGTGGTGAGCACGAGGTCGCAGGCCACGGTGTCCACGAGTTCGCGCAGGGTCTCGCTGATTCGGGCCTCGTCGTCGGGGATGAGGCGAGTCTCCCAGGAGATGGGGTTGCGCAGCGCAGCGAGGAGCCATTCCTTCAATGCCGGAATGCCCTTGTCCTCGTACACGCCGCCGGCCGCACGGTCGCTGACCGACACGATGCCGATTCGCACAGGGTCGAGGCTGTCGTCATTCATGGTGTGCTCGTATGAACTTGAAGAGTTCGCGGTACGCGCGGGCGCTGCGCTGCTCGGGTGCGGACGCCGCATCGCGGCGTGCGGCCCGCACGAGGCTGCGCAGCTGCTGCACGTCGGTGCCCGGATGCGCGGCTGCCCAGCGCGTCAAGGCCTCATCGTCGGCGATGAGCTCGGTGCGCCAGCGTTCGGCCTCGTGCAGCGCCAGGGCGTCCTTGGCGCGACCGAGCTGCATGGCCGCCACGGCTTCGCGCAGGGGTTCGGGGTCGCTGCGGCGCATCAGCTTGCCGATGTACTGCATGTGTCGCCGCCGCCCCTCGTGCGAGCGGATGTGCCGCGCTTCGCGAATGGCCTCGCGCAGCGTCTCGTCCATGCCGAGATCGTCCAGGCGGTCGTCAGGCAGCTCGACCAGGGCGGTCCCCAGATCCTGCAGGTCGTGCGAAACCTTCTTGCGCTGGGTCTTGCTGGGGCGCTCGGACGCCTGTTCGGCCGGAGCCGCAACGTCGCCAGGGGGTGGAGGGGTCGATCTCACGGCTGCGTTGCTGCAGGGGGTGACTGCGAGGGATGTAGGTCGATGGGTATGATAGCCCGCACCCCGCACACACCCGTCCGGCTCGCAGCCGGACCTCACACTCCATGGCTCTCGACACCCTGTCCGCGCCTGCGCCTTCCGTCTCACGTTCGGGTTTCGCGTATTCGCGCGACCAGTTCCGCCAGCTCGTCGAGGACGCCCTGGCGTTTGCCAAGACATTGGGCGCCAGCGACGCCGGCGCCGAAGTGTCCGAGGGGGTCGGATTGTCGGTGTCGGTGCGCAAGGGCGAGGTCGAGAACGTCGAGCGCAATCGGGACAAGTCCATCGGCGTGTCCGTGTACATCGGCCAGCGCCGGGGGAACGCCAGCACGTCCGACTTTTCAAGGGCGGCGCTCGAGCAGACGGTGCGCGCGGCCTACGACATCGCCCGCTTCACCGCCGAAGACCCGGCCGCCGGCCTGCCGGACGAGCAGGACCTCGCCATGGGAGAAGCCGCCACCCTCGACCTCGACCTCTTCCACCCGTGGAGCATCGATGCAGAGGGCGCAGTCGACATCGCCGCGCGCTGCGAACGGTCCGCCCTGGAAGTCGACCGGCGCATCACCAATTCGGAAGGTGCGGGCGTCTCGGCCCAGCAATCGCACTTCTTTGCCGGCAACACGCGCGGCTTTCGCGGCGGCTATGCCAGTTCGCGGCATTCGCTGTCGGTGGCGCCGATCGCGTCGTTGCCGGGCAAGTCGGGCGACGACATGCAGCGCGACGCGTGGTACAGCTCCATGCGTGCGTCCGGGGATCTCGCCTCGCCCGAGGCGGTGGGGCGATACGCCGCCGAGCGTGCGCTGTCGCGACTGGGGTCGCGCAAGATCGCGACCCGCGAGGTGCCGGTGCTGTTCGAATCCACCGTCGCTGCCGGCCTGCTCGGGGCATTCGTGCAGGCCACCAGCGGTGGCGCGCTCTACCGGCGATCCAGCTTTCTCGTGGATTCGCTCGGCAAGCAGGTCCTCGCCGGGCACATCGACATCCAGGAAGACCCGCACAAGCCGCGCGGAAAGGGCAGCGCACCGTTCGACGACGAAGGCGTCGTCACGCGCAGGCGCGAAGTCGTTGCCGAGGGCGTCGTCCAGGGCTATTTCCTGTCGAGCTACTCGGCCCGCAAGCTCGGCATGCGCACCACTGGCCACGCCGGTGGCTCGCAGAACCTCGTGCTGACGAGCCGCCTCACCCAGGCCGGCGACGATCTCGAAGCGATGCTGCGCAGGCTTCACCGCGGGCTGTTCGTCATCGAACTGATGGGGCAGGGCGTGAACTACGTGACCGGCGACTATTCGCGCGGAGCGGCAGGCTTCTGGGTGGAGGACGGCCGCATCAGCCATCCGGTGCACGAGGTGACGATCGCCGGCAATCTTCGGCAGATGTTCAAGTCCATCGCTGCCGTCGGCGCCGACGCCTACACCCTGGGCGGCAAGACGATCGGCTCGGTATTGATTGAGCGCATGAAAGTCGCAGGATCCTGACCGCCGGCGCACGGTCCCGTCGCACAGACGCGTATTCCTCCTGTTTCTCGCACGGGTAAATCCGGGTTGGGGCTCGTTGGCCCCCCTCCTAGACTTTGCCGCGCATTGCTTCATCGGCAAATGACTACCTCAGGAGATTCCCAGATGCAAAGACGTTCCTTCGTACACGGCGCCGGGCTGGCTGGCGTGCTCGCGGCCGGCGTGGCGCCCGCCGTGGTGCATGCACAGGCCGCCATCCGTTGGCGCCTGGCGTCCAGCTTTCCGCGCTCCCTCGACACGATCTTCGGCGCGGCGGAGACTTTCTCGCGCCTGGTCAAGGAGATGTCCGGCGGCAAGTTCGAGATTTCGGTGCATGCAGGCGGCGAATTGATGCCGGCATTCGGCGTGGTCGACGGCGTGCAGAACGCCACGGTCGAGATGGCGCATACCGCACCGTACTACTTCTTCGGCAAGGACCCGACGTTTGCACTGGGCTGCGCCATTCCGTTCGGACTGAACAGCCGGCAGATGACCGCGTGGATGTACGAAGGCAACGGCCTGAAGCTGATGCGCGAGTTCTACGCCGGCTACAACATCGTGAACTTCCCGATGGGCAACACCGGTGCGCAGATGGGCGGCTGGTTCCGCAAGCCGGTGACTTCCCTGGCGGACGTGAAGGGCCTGAAGTTCCGCATCGGGGGCTTCGGCGGCAAGATCATCGAGCGTCTGGGCGGCGTGCCTCAGAACATTCCCGGCGGCGAAATCTACCAGTCGCTCGAGAAGGGCACGATCGACGCCGCGGAATGGGTCGGACCCTACGACGACCAGAAGCTCGGCTTCTTCAAGGTCGCCAAGTACTACGCCTATCCGGGCTGGTGGGAAGGCGGCCCGGAGCTCGACCTGTTCGTCAATAACAAGGCCTTCGACGGGCTCTCCTCCGAGTACAAGGCGATGGTCCAGGCGGCCGCATCCTATGCGCACACCGAGATGCAGGCGAAGTACGACTATCAGAACCCGATCGCCCTCAAGGAGCTCGCAGGTCAGAAGGTCAAGCTGTTCGCCTTCCCGAAGCCGATGATGGATGCGGCGTTCAAGGCGTCAGAGGATGTGTATGCGGAGCTGAGCAAGAGCAATCCGAAGTGGAAGAAGATCTACGAGGACTTTGCCGGCTACCGTGCCAACGCGAACCTGTGGTTCCGCTTCACCGAGGCGCGTTTCGACAGCTTCATGCAAAGCGTCAAGCTCTGATCGGCTGCGGCCCTCCGGGCCGCGTCGAATCGCAGAGTTTCCAGGCAGAAAGCCCCGCGATGCGGGGCTTTCTGCCTCGGGGCCAACGTGGCTAGATCTCCTTCATGACCTGTGCATAGGAAATGAGCGCGAACAGGGCCGTGCCCCCCAGGATGTTGCCGAACAGCACCGGCAAGAAGAACCGGCCGATGAAGCTGACGACGCCGAGTTCTGCGTGCGCCATCAGCATGAACGCTTCGACGCTGCCGGCCACGATGTGGGAGAAGTTGCCAAGGCCGATCAGGTAGGTCATGAGACCCACGACAGGCAGTTGGGATGTTCCAGCGGCGGGCAGAATCCAGACCATCGCGGCCATCAGGAATCCTGCGGTCACTCCCTGCAGGCCCATCGTCAGCCAGTCGCGCTGAATCGAAAGGCGGCTGATGTCGAGCATCGCTGCGCGCAGCGAGTCATCGATGATCGGCGTGAAGCTGCACAGCAGCGCCGCCACGCAAGTGCCGGCCAGGTTGGCGCTCAGCACGATCCCCCACATCCGCGCACCGCGCCCGAGCGCGGAAATCCCCGGCGCGGCGATCAAAGGCAGCACGACGGTGATGGTGTTCTCGGTGAACAACTGCTGCCTGGACAGCACCACCATGGTGAAGCCGACCGGATAGCCGAGGGAGGTCAGCAAGTCGCGCCAGGGTGCATCGGGCAGATGCGTGCGCAGCATCGCCTGTGCCAGCAAGGAGAAGCTGATCGACAAGCCAGCTGCCACGCCGGACCACCACAGGGAAATCGACGGGCGGGCCATCTCCTGCTCGCCCTGCCGGCGCACGGTTTCGTAGATGACCGGCGTGCGCGGTGTGACCCGCTCTTCGATGCGGTCGGCCGCGCGATCGTCCGCTTGCGCGTCGGGCGTGGACTTGGTCGGGGCGGTGTGCCGGTTCATGGGCCGCGCACCACCGATGCTTCAGCTTGGATCATGGACGAGCTTGCGCGGCACGCGCGGCAGTGGATGCCGACGTGCAGCAACCGTTGTTCCTGCCTCAACCGTCCATGGGCAAGCTGGACCGCTCGCCGCCGCGGCGTGTTCTGCCGCTCCCCTGGGGGGCGTTCGCCGCCGGCGCGCAGCCGGGTCGATCCCACGCGCGGCTACTTGCCCGGCTTGCCGGTGTTCAACGAGTCCTGAAGCGCCTTCATAGGGTCGTCGTCCGACGGTGTCGGCTCGGCGGAGTCGGGGGCGGACGGCGCCGGCGCGGCGCCCGCGTCGCTTCCGCCCGGCGTGGCCGCCGGCACCGAGCCGCCGCCGAAGCCTGGAGGCAACTGTGGGGGAGCTGCCAGCGGCGCATTGGGCGCCATGTCGAGCAAAAGCTGCTCGGTATCGACATTGGACTTGTGCTTGACCAGGTCGCGCGAGACCAGGCCCGGGAACGCGATGATCAGCGACACCATGATGACCTGGATGAACACGAACGGCACGGCACCCCAGTAGATCTGGCCCGTGGTGATCTTGGCCAGTCGCTTGCCGGTGAGGCGATCGTCGTAGTCCTCGGCCGGCGACACGCTGCGCAGGTAGAACAGCGCGAAGCCGAAGGGCGGATGCATGAACGAAGTCTGCATGTTCACGGCCAGCAGCACGCCGAACCACACGAGGTCGATGCCCAGTTTCTCGGCCACCGGCCCGATCAGTGGAATGACGATGAACGAGAGCTCGAAGAAGTCGAGGAAGAAAGCGAGGAAGAAGACGAGCAGGTTGACGACGATCAGGAAGCCGATCTGGCCGCCTGGCAGGCTCGTGAGCAGGTGCTCGACCCAGCGCGGTCCGTCCACGCCCTGGAAGGACAGGCTGAATACCGTCGAGCCCAGCAGGATGAACACGACGAAGCACGACAGCTTCATCGTCGTGTCCATCGCCTGGCGCAGCAGGCGCATCGACAGCCGGCGCCGACCGATCGCCATGGCGAGCGCGCCGACCGCACCCATGGCGCCGCCTTCGGTCGGCGTGGCCACGCCGAGGAAGATGGTGCCCAGCACGAGGAAGATCAGCGCCAGCGGAGGGATCAGGACGAACGTCACCCGTTCGGCCATCAGCGAGAGCAGGCCGAGCTTGAACATGCGATTGACCAGTGCCAGCACGAAGGCGAGACCCACGCCCACGCACATCGACACGACGATGAGCTCATCGGTCGGCGTGTCTTCCGGGCGGTTGTGTGCAAACAGGAGTGCCGCCCCCACCGACAGCACGAACAGCACACCCAGCGACAACAGCCCTGACCGCCCCGATGGCTCCCGGATGGTTCGTGCTTCGAGCGGAAGCGCCGGCGCCCTCTTGGGCGAGAACAGCGTGACCAGGATCACCCAGCCGATGTACATGATCGTCAACGTGAAGCCAGGCACGAAGGCGCCCTTGTAGAGGTCGCCCACGCTGCGGCCGAGCTGGTCGGCCATGACGATCAGCACCAGCGACGGCGGAATGATCTGCGCGAGCGTGCCGGACGCGGCGATGACACCGGTGGCCAGCCGCCGGTCGTAGCCGTAGCGCAGCATGATCGGCAGCGAGATCAGGCCCATCGAGATGACCGACGCGGCGACGACGCCCGTGGTGGCGGCGAGCATGGCGCCGACGACGATGACGGCGAAGGCCAATCCGCCACGCACCGGCCCGAACAATTGACCGATCGTCTCGAGGAGGTCCTCGGCCATTCCGGAGCGCTCGAGGATGAGGCCCATGAACGTGAAGAAGGGGATGGCCAGCAGCGTATCGTTCTGCATGATGCCGAAGATGCGCAAGGGCAGCGCATTCATCAGGTTCGACGGCAGCATGCCGAGATTGACACCGAGATAACCGAAGAACAGTCCGCAGGCCGCGAGCGAGAAGGCGACCGAGAAGCCCATCAGCAGGAAGACGATCAGGCCGCCGAACATCACCGGCGCCATGTAGGCTTGCAGGAATTCGGTCACTGCTTCGCTCCTTCGGAGCGCGCGCGGATGGCTTCGGCGAGTTCTTCCTCGGCCGTCCTTTCCTGCTTCTTGCGTGTGGGATCGTCGGCAAGCCCCATCAGGAAGGCAATGCGCTTGATGATTTCCGAGACGGCCTGCACGCCCAGCAGCACGAAGCCGATGGGCAGCAGCACGTAGACCGGCCAGCGCACGAGGCCACCGGCGTTGTTCGACATCTCGTGCATCAGGTAGGCGCGCACGACGATCGGCCAGCTCTCGGTGACCACCGCATACGCGAAAGGCATCAGGAAGACCACGAGGCCGAACAGCTCGATCTTCATCTGCGTGCGCTTGGTGAAACGGCCGATCAGCACGTCGATCTTGACGTGCTCATGGCGCAGCAGCGTGTAGCCCGCCGACAGCAGGAACACGCCCGCGAACAGGTACCACTGGATCTCGAGGAAGGAGTTCGAGCTGGTATCGAACACCTTGCGGACTGTGGCGTTGGCCGCGCTGATGAGAACCGCGGCCAGCACGAGCCATGCGACCCACCGGCCGATGAACTCGCTGATCCTGTCGATCCAGCGAGACAGCGTGAGAAGGTACGACAAGGGGAGCCTCCGGAGGTGATGTGTCTTGGACGGACGCACGGCCCGCTGCCGGACTGCAACGCAAACTGGCGACCGATTTTAGGTTTCAGTGCAGGCTCGAAGCCTGCTGGTTTGCGCTAGGCGCGTTGAATCGGGCAGGAATGCTCGATCGACGATCGGTGCGTCCCGGCGTGCCGTCCATCAAAACCCAGCGCGGCGATCGCCGCAACGGGTGTTTCAGCTACGTGGAACTACGCGCGCCCGGTCGACGCACCGATGTCCCGGCAATGCTCCACGGCGTACTTGATGAGCTCGGCCTGTCCGTCGAGGTTGAGCTTGCGCTTGATGTTCTGACGGTGGGACTCGACCGTGCGCACGCTGAGGTCTAGCTCGTGTGCGATCTGCTTGCTCGAACGCCCCTTGGCCAGGCAGGCGAGGATCTCGCTTTCGCGAAGCGACATGACCGGGCGCGGGGTTTGCGCCCGGAACAACCGCCCCGAGACGGCCGGGCTCAGGAAGGTTCCGCCCGAGGTCACCGCAGCAATGGCATCGACGATGTCGCTTGCCGGAGCATCTTTGAGCACGTAAGCGCGCGCGCCGGCCTGCATGGCGCGATTCACGTATTCCGGGTTGTCGTACATGCTCAGCACCAGCACGAGCAGCGCAGGCCGCTCGGTCAGCAGCCGGCGCGTCAGCTCTATCCCGTTCACGTCCTTCATGCCGATGTCCATCAGCACGAGGTCCGGTCCGAGCGCCTGGACCAGGGACGCCGCTTCGGCGGCATCGCCGGCCTCGCCGACTACATCGAGCTGCGGCATTGCGGCCAGACGCGCCTTCAGCCCTTCGCGCACGAGCGGATGGTCGTCGACGATCAGGAGCTTGGTGACGTGGGGCTTCATGCGGTGGGGGTCGACGGTTCGCCGAATTGGCGCACGGCATCGCCGGGGACATGTGCGACCACATGGGTCCGCCCGGGCCTCGACTGGATGCTCAGGCTGGCGCCGATTGACGCCAGCCGCTCGCGCATGTTGCGAAGGCCGATGCCGTGACGAGGATCGTGCTGCATCGCGTCGACCTTGAAGCCGCGGCCGTCGTCGATGACGCGCAAGCGCACCCCGCTGCGCCCGAAGGCCAGCCAAAGTGTCACGCGGGCAGCATGGGCGTGCTTCTGGATGTTGGTCAGCGCCTCCTGGGTCACGCGGAAGAGTACGGTCTTGATCTCGTCGGGAAGGTTCACCGCCTCGCCGCGCACACGCACGCAAAGCGCCATTCCGCTGCTCTCGCCGAACTCCCGGCCCAGGTGCTCGAGCGCCGCAGGCAGGCCGAGCATGTCGAGTTCTGCCGGACGCAGACGGTGCGAGATGCTGCGCACCTCCCCCAGTGCGCCCTTGAGCCGGTCGAGCGCCTTGGCCAGCGCTGGTGGGGCCGCATCGCCCATCGTGGCGATGGACGATTCCATCAGCAGCTTGATCGACACCAACGTCTGACTGGTGCTGTCATGCAGTTCGCGCGAGAGTCGGGCGCGCTCGGCTTCCTGCGACTGCACCACCTGCCTGGCGAGCAGGCGCAGCTTGGCGTCGGCGATGCGCTGTTCGCTCATGTTGAGCGCAAGCCCGCAGATGCCGATCAGGCCGACGCTCGCGACGGCGATGGTGGCAATCCACCACATCGTGGTGCGGACGTTGGCATCCACCTGCTTGTCGACCTGATGCATCGTCGCCTGCACGTCATCGAGGTAGATGCCCGTGCCGAGCATCCAGTTCCAGCGCGGCAGGCCGATGGCATAGCCGAGCTTGGGTGCCTGCTGGCCCGTGGACGGCTTGTTCCACATGTAGCGCACGAACCCGCCCCCTTCGCGTGCACGCCCGATCAGCTCCTGGATGACCATGGTCCCGTTGACGTCGCGCATGTTCCACAGGTTGCGGCCGACGAGTTCCGGTTGCCTCGGATGCATGAGGCTCTTGCCGGCCATGTCATAGAGGAAGAAATAGCCGTCGCTGCCGAAGTCCAGCGAGGCGAGCAGGCGGATGGCGGCGTCCTTCGTGGCGGCATCGTCGCGCCCCGAGCCGTACAGCGGCTCCAGCGCGCTTTGTGCCATGTCGGCATAGTGACGAAGCTCCGCACGCTTGGCCGCCATGGTGGCCGACTCGACCAAGGCACGCTCGCGTGCGGCGAGATCGCGCGCCTGGTGGCCGACTTCCCAGGCGATCAGTGCCAGCGAACCTACCAGCGGAATCACCGCAAGCAGGAAGAACTTGAGCTTCAGGCGCATGGCTGCGCGCTGTCGTGCTTCAGGCGCCGATGGCGGAGCGATAGAGCTTTCCGGAACGCGTGCCCGAGCGACAGAACGCGAGGATGGGGCGCGGCAACGAAGAGAGCAGTTGGGCGAACTTCTGGATCTCTTCGGGACTCTGGTAGCCCGGCTGCACCGGCAGGTAGACGTACACCAATCCTGCTGCCTTCGCGGCGGCCTCGATGGCGGCGCTCGTGGGCTGGTCGGGGCCGCCTTCGAAATCGGGGCGATTGTTGACGACGCTTTTGTACCCGGCCTGCGCCAGCGGTGCCATTGCTTCCGGTCCGAGCTGCGGAGCGACGCTGACGTCGGGGCTGAGGGGCTGGACGTTGATGGTCATGGCGTCACGGTTCCTGCGTTCACTTGTTGAGGGACTGTTTTACTGCGGCCGAAACCAGGGCCATGTCAGCCTGTCCGGCAAGGCGGGTCTTGGCCGCCGCCATCACGCGCCCCATGTCGCCCGGCCCGGAAGCGCCGAGCTCAGCGACGATCTTGGAGACTTCGACGGCCACTTCGTCGATTCCGAGACGCTGCGGCAGGTAGGACTGGAGGACGGCCAGTTCGGCGGTTTCCTTGTCGACGAGATCGCTGCGCCCGGCGGCAGCGAACTGGGAGATGGAATCCTTGCGCTGCTTGACGAGCTTGTCGATGACGCCGATGACAGCCGCATCATCGAGTGTGATGCGCTCATCGACTTCCCGTTGCTTCACGGCGGCCAGCAGGCCTCGAATCGTCAGCAGCCGTGCCGAATCCTTGGCTCGCATGGCGTTCTTCATGTCTTCGGTGATCTGGTCCTTCAGGCTCATGGCAATGGTCCGTCAGAAGTGAGAAAGCCCGCTGGCGCGGGCTTTCGGAAGGCGGGAGCACCCGGCGCGGGTGGCGCGGTGCGCAGCCGCTGGCGGCTCAGTAGAGACGCTTGGGCAGTTGCATGCTGCGAATGCGCTTGAAGTGACGCTTCACGGCAGCCGCCTTCTTGCGCTTGCGCTCGGCGGTGGGCTTTTCATAGAACTCGCGGGCACGAAGATCGGTCAGCAGGCCGAGTTTCTCGATGGTGCGCTTGAAGCGGCGCAATGCCACGTCGAACGGCTCGTTTTCTTTGACGCGAATCGTAGTCATGTAGTCGGAAAGTCCTAGATGGTGCGCTCGGTGCCGGGCCCTTCGACGACGCGCTTCGAAGGCTTTGCCTCGAAGTGTCCGGATTTCGAGGCGCATGAAGCGGCGTTTCTGGCGCTGGTCGCGGCGCGGGTTTGCCAGCAAAGACGACGATTATAGCCCGAGTTGAAGTGGCCGCAATGCACGTCAGCCCAGGCGATCACCGGGTCGGGGCAGGGCGCCGGCGCAGGCTGCGGCACTTGCCCATGCCCACTGGAAGTTGTATCCACCGAGCCAGCCGGTCACGTCGACAACTTCGCCGATGAAATAGAGGCCGGCAATCTGGCTGCTTTGCATCGTCTGCGAGCTCAGCGCACGGGTGTCGATTCCTCCGGCGGTGACCTCGGCCTTCCTGTAGCCCTCCGTGCCCGAGGGCACCAGGTCCCAGCGCACCAGGCTGTCGGCGAGCGATTGCAGGTCGCGGTCGCGCATCTCCGCCATGTGACGATCCGCCGGCAGGCCCTGCAGATCCAGCCAGCATTCGGCCAGCCGACGCGGCAGGTGGCCGGCCAGTTCGCTGCCGAGTTGGCGGCGCGAACCTGACTTGGCCGTCCGTAGGATCTGCCCGAGATCCGCCCCCGCTGCGAGATCGATGCGCACGGGCGCACCTGGCCGCCAGTAGCTCGAGATCTGCAGGATGGCCGGCCCGCTCAGGCCGCGGTGAGTGAACAGGAGATCCTCGAGAAAGGTGCCGCCGTGGCGGCCGCTGCCACTGGCCACGCGAACCGGAAGCGACAGGCCGGCCAGTGCGGAAAATGGGCTCCAGGCCTGCGCATCGAACGTGAGGGGCACCAGCGCAGGTCGGGTTTCCACGATGCGGTGGCCGAACTGGCGCGCCAGCCGATACCCGAAGTCACTCGCGCCGATCTTCGGGATCGACAGCCCGCCGGTGGCGACGACCAACGAGGCCGCGCGAACCGGGCCGGCCTCGGTGTCGAGTTCGAACCCCTCTTCGCCACGGCGCACCTGGGCCACGGCACATGGCTGGCGGCGTGTGACCGCACCGGCGTCGCATTCGCGCAGCAGCAAGCCGATGATGTCTTCACTGGATTCGTCGCAGAAGAGCTGGCCCTTGTGCTTCTCGTGGAAAGGGATGCGATGCTTCTGCACGAGCTCGATGAAGTCCTGCGGCGTGTAGCGCGCCAGCGCGGAGCGCGCGAAGTCCGGGCTCGCGCCGTGAAAATTGTCAGGGCCGGCATGGCGGTTCGTGAAGTTGCATCGTCCCCCGCCTGAAATCCGGATCTTCTCGGCGATCCGCGGGGAATGGTCCAGCAGCAATACCCGCAGGCCGCGCTGGCCGGCGATGCCAGCACAGAACAGCCCGGCCGCGCCGGCGCCGATGACGACGGCATCGAAGGTCTGCATGCGGCGCGATTATCGGGGCGGCCAGATCCGCAGTCTGGCCGGTGCGCCGTACGCCGGTTCAGGTCGCTCGGACGCTGGCCTCTTGCTCGACGGAAGGTGCCCAGGTGGCCAGCGCCCTGAGGATGCACTGGACCTGCTGAAGCAGGGGTGTCGGCGCGGGCTTTTCGCCGCTGATCACCGACTGGATGTAGATCGCGGTCGTTGCCGCATCGACCTGCCGCGGCAGCACCGGCAACGATGCCAGCACGCCTTCCTGGGCGGGCAACGACAGCTCGGGCCGATGCACCCCATGCAGGAAGATGTCCATCCGGGGCTGCCGCCGAGGATCTGCTGCAGGCTCGCCCTCGGTGCCCCGAAGGAGCATGGCGAAGGCGTCGGTGGCTTGCAGGAATTCGGTCAGGGCGTGGCCGTACTCGGGGTGCGTGAAGTTGCATACCCGCAGGGCTGCGCCGCCCCGGGTGGGATCGACGAGCTTGGCCACGGTGTGGCCCGGGTTGCGCAATCCGATCACGCGGCGGGCATCGAGCAGCCGCGCCAACGAGGGACACAGCGTCTCCGTGGAGATGAAGACCGGCTCGTGTCGGGCCCACGCATGCGGCACGTCGCTGCCGCTGTGCGCCGTAGGCAGGCCGAGGTCGTGGAAGATCTCGGCTGTCGTCACTCGGCCGGGATCGTGCATGGGCCCGTGCACGAGCACGGGGACGCCTTCCTGGGCCAGCAGGAGCGCTAGAAGAGCAGTCAGGTTGGGCAGCTTGCGCGCACCGTTGTAGGTGGGCAGCACGACCATGGGCCGGGGAGGCTTGAGCGGAACGCAGCGCTCCTGCACGGCTTCGAGAAAGCCGGCGAGCTCGTCGGTGGTCTCGCCCTTGATGCGCATCGCGATCGCGAAGGCGCCGATCTCCAGGTCGGTCACGCGGGCGTCGAGGACCTGGCTCATCAGATCGTAGGCTTGCGCGCGCGACAGTGATCTCGCGCCGTCCTTGCCGCGGCCGATTTCCTTGATGTAGGGGGCGATGCTCATCGTGTGTCCTGCAGTTGGCGGTAGGCCCACCCCAAGTGTGCTCCAGCGATCAGGCCGCGCGTTGGCCAGCACGCACGAAGCGCATCAGTTCGGGGATGCAGGAGCCGCAGTTCGTGCCGCAGCGCAGGACATCCTGCAATTGCTGGAACTGCGACTGAGGCGGTCCGCCGCAGCGCGCAAGCGCATCCTCGATCTCGTGCTCGCTCACGTCGAAGCAGCTGCACACCTGCCGCCCTCTTGAGGCGAGTGCGGCAGGAGGCTTCGCACCGGGAACCAGAAGCTGGCGGCCGTAGGCTTGGGCGGGCAACTCGTCTTGCAGGAGCGTCTTGACCCAGGCTTGCGCGCTCGTGTCGCCCGCGAGCAGGAAGCCTTGAAGGCGTGTGTCCCGGCCGTGAGGCGCGAGACGCATGCTGCGTCGCTGACCGCGTCGCTTGTCGACATAGTGGAGAACATCGCGCGCATCGAGTCCGAGCGCTTCCTCGATACGCGCCACCAATGCGTCGTCCGGGGGTTCGTGGCTGGCTGCGCGGAACATCACGCCGCTGTGTTCGCGGCCGAACGGTACGCACATCGCATACGCGAAGGCGGGCATCAGCGAACGCAGTCGGTCCCGCGCGCAAAGCGCGTCGTCGTCGGGCATCCATGCCATGGCCAGGACGCGCCAGGGCAGCTCGGCCTTCAGGACCTTGACGGCGGCATGCTTGAGCTCGGGTTGCCGCGACACCGGGCAGACGCTCGGCAAGGTCAGCGCATTCACGCCCGCCATGCGTTCGCCGCGGTTCCCGCTTCCGCCGAGAAATTCCTCTCCCCAATGCATGGCCACGAAGATCTGGGCCGGGCGCATCTGAGCGCTCGCCTGCACGGGCAGGACGATGCTCCCGCGACGCGACGTGACATGCACCAGGTCGCCTTCGACCACGCGCAGCCTGGCCATGTCTTGCGCATGCATCTCGACGCCGGGCTCTGGCACATGGCCGAACAACCTGCCCAAGGTTCCGGTGCGGCTCATGCCGTGCCACTGGTCGCGCAGCCGGCCGGTGTTGAGAGAGAACGGAAAGCGCGCGTCGCGCGGCTCGGCCACGCCAACGTAGGGCGTGTCGGCAAAGCGTGCCCGTCCGTCCGGTGTCGGGAAGATGCCGTCCTCGTACAGGCGCGCGCGGCCACTGACAGCCCCGGCAGGAAAGGGCCACTGTGCCGGCGCACGATCGAGCATGTCGTAGCTGAGGCCGGTGATGTCGAGATCGCGTCCTCGCGTGGACTCGCGGTGCTCGACCCAGATATCCTCGGCGCAGGCGTACGGAAACAAGGACGGCGTGTCGGGGCGCAGAAGCGCCTCCAGCCGGCGCCCGAGCTCCGCAGCGATGTGCCAGTCGGCACGTGCCGAGCCGGGCGGCGCCACGGCAGCCCGCACGCGACTGATGCATCGCTCGCTGTTGGTCACCGTGCCGTCCTTCTCTCCCCAACTGCTCGCGGGCAGCAGCAAGTCGGCATAGGCGCAGGTGGCCGTGGTCGCGAAGGCTTCCTGGACGACCACGAATTCGGCGCGCTCCAGAGCTCGGCGCACCGTGGCCTGGTCGGGCATCGACTGCGCGGGATTCGTGCAGGCGATCCACAAGGCCTTGATCTCGCCATCGGCCGCTGCCTCGAACATCTCGACGGCCGATTTTCCCGGCTTGTCGGGTACGTTCGTGACGCCCCACAGGCGGGCGACCTCGGCGCGGTGCAGCGGATCGGCCAGGTCGCGGTGCGCGCTCAGCAGATTGGCCATTCCTCCGACTTCGCGGCCGCCCATGGCATTGGGTTGGCCCGTCAGCGAGAAGGGGCCGGCACCGGCGCGGCCGATCTGTCCAGTCGCCAGGTGCAGGTTGATCAGCGCCGCATTCTTTGCCGTGCCGGCGTGGCTCTGATTCAGACCCTGGCAGTACAGCGAGAGCGTCGGCTGGCGCTGCAGTGTCGACTCCTGCCCCGCCGTGTCCAGACCCGCGAACCAGCGCGCCGCGCGCACCAGATCGGCTTCGTCGATGCCGCAGATGCGGGCGGCCTCCCGGGGCGGGGAGTCCCGAACGCGGTCGCGCAGCGCATCGAAGCCGCGCGTGTGGGCGGCGATGTAGGCGTTGTCGGCGAGACCTTCCCACAGCATGACGTGCAGCATGCCGTTGAACAAGGCCACGTCGGTCCCCGGAAGAATGGCCAGGTGCAGATCCGCGAGTTCGGCCGTCTCGGTGCGGCGCGGGTCCACGACCACGATGCGCAAGTCGGGCCGCGTCCGCCGGACATCTTCGATTCGGCGAAACAGGATGGGATGTGCGAACGCGGTGTTCGACCCCGCGATGAACAGCGTGCGGGCGTGCGCGATGTCGTCGTAGCAGGCGGGCGGGGCATCGGCACCGAGCGTGAGCTTGTAGCCCGCAACGGCGCTGCTCATGCAAAGCCGCGAGTTCGTATCGATGTTGTTGGTGCCGATCAGGCCCTTGGCGAGCTTGTTGAAGACGTAGTAGTCCTCGGTCAGGAACTGCCCGGACACATAGAAGCCGACCGCATCCGGACCATGCGCGCCGATGATCCGATGCAGGCTCGTGCAGGCGTGTTCGAGCGCTCGATCCCAACTGACGGTCTGTGCTGAAGCGCCGCGCTGCGGGCGCAGTTGCGGATGTTGCAGGCGGGCGTGCAGGTTCACGGCCGCCGTGGCGGTGTGGTGCAGCGTCCCACCCTTGGTGCACAGCCTGCCGCGATTGGCCGGATGGTCAGGATCGCCGCGCACGGCCGTGATGCGCTCTCCCTGCGATTCGATGATCACGCCGCAACCCACGCCGCAATACGGGCAGGTCGAGCGCGTCTCGGTGGGTCCCGCCGCCAGTCGCGTCATGCCGCTGCGCGCGTTTCGTCGAGCGCGAGGCTGGCAAGTTCGCCCGAATCGAGGTGAACCACGCCCTCTTGCACGTGAACGCGGAATCGCTGCGTGCAACCGGCGTCGGGCGCCTTGGCGCAACCGTCGTCCAGGCCGATGGTCCAGTTGTGCAGCGGGCAGGCCACGCTCTCGCCGAAGACGATGCCCTGGCTCAACGGGCCGCCCTTGTGCGGGCAGCTGTCCAGCAGGGCGAAGACCTTGCCCTCGCCATTGCGGAACACCGCGACGTCGGGTCCGCCGCGCCGCGCCACGCGCCTTGCTCCGAGCACCGGGATGTCGTCCACCCTGCAGATCGCCTTCCAGCCACTCATGCCTGCCCCTTGTCCGACGAGTAGGTCGGCCGATCTCCCAAGGGGATGCAGGCCGGCTTGGGAGTGGCCCGGCGCTCGGCCCGCAACAAGCAGGTTGACACAGGGTGTCTCATGCGTTCTCTCCCACAGCAACGAACTGACGCGTGTCGACCCGGGCGCGCTCGTGCTCGAACCACGGGTCGGGTTCGCCGTCGAGGGAGAACTGCAAGCGTTCCCAGAGCGCGCGGCGGCCTTGCTCGTCCTCGAGAATGCGCTTCTTCACGTAGTCCAGCCCCATGCGGGCGACATAGTGAACGGTGCGCTCGAGATACCAGCCTTCCTCACGATAGAGCTGCAGAAAGGCGCCGCTGTATTCGAGCACCTCGTCGGCAGTCTTGAGCTTGCACAGGAACTGCGCGACCTCGGTCTTGATGCCGCCGTTGCCGGCGATGTAGATCTCCCAGCCCGATTCCACGCCGATCACGCCCACGTCCTTGATCCCGGCCTCGGCGCAGTTGCGAGGGCAGCCCGACACCGCCAACTTCACCTTGTGCGGTGCGTACATGCGCCAAAGCGCGCGTTCCAGGTCCTTGCCCATCTGCGTCGAGTCCTGGGTGCCGAAGCGGCACCATTCGCTCCCCACGCAGGTCTTCACCGTGCGCAACGCCTTGGCGTAGGCATGTCCCGAGGGCATGCCGATGTCCTTCCACACGTTGACGAGATCTTCCTTCTTGACACCGAGCAGGTCGATGCGTTGGCCGCCGGTGACTTTCACGGTCGGAATCTTGTACTTGTCCACCGCGTCGGCGATTCGGCGCAATTCGTCAGCGGTGGTCTCGCCACCCCACATGCGCGGTATCACCGAATACGTTCCGTCCTTCTGGATGTTGGCGTGGCTGCGTTCGTTGATGAATCGCGACTGCGGATCGTCCTGGGCATCCTTGGGCCAGGTGCTGATGAGGTAGTAGTTGATCGCAGGGCGGCAGCTCGCGCAGCCGTTGGCGGTGCGCCACTCCAGCGCCCTGTACACCCCGGCGATGGTCAGGAGCTTGCTGCCGTCGGGCAACGGGCGGCGGATCGCCTGTCGCACTTCGTCGTGGCTGAAGTCGGTGCAGCCGCACATCGCCTTCTTCTTGGGAGCGGCCGAGTAGTCGCCTCCGGCCGTGAACATGAGGATCTGCTCGACCAGACCGGTGCACGATCCGCACGACGCGCTCGCCTTGGTGTGCCTGCGCACTTCGTCGAGTGTGAACAGGCCCTTGTCCTTGATGGCCTTGCAGATCGAGCCTTTGCTCACGCCGTTGCATCCGCAAACTTCGTCGACGTCGGACATGGCCGCGGCCCGGTTGTGTCCCTCATGTCCGGTGTCGCCGATGTTGGACTCCCCGAACATGAGCTTGTCGCGAATGTCGCTCACGCTGCGACCGTCGCGAAGCAGCTTGAAATACCAGGAGCCGTCCACGGTGTCGCCATACAGGCAGGCGCCCACGAGCTTGTCTTCACGCAGCACGAGCTTCTTGTAGACGCCCGCGTACGGATCGCTCAGCACGATCTCCTCGCAGTCGGCGCCGCCCATGAACTCGCCGGCGGAAAAGAGGTCGATGCCGGTGACCTTCAGCTTCGTGCTGGTCTGGCTGCCGGTGTAGCGGCCGATGCCGAAGTGCGCGAGGTGAGTCGCGCAGACCTTGCCCTGTTCGAACAGCGGCGCCACCAGGCCATAGGCGATGCCGCGATGGGCCGCGCATTCGCCCACCGAATAGATGCGCGGGTCCGTGACGGTCTGCATCGTGTCGGTCACGACGACGCCACGCTCGCAGTGCAGGCCGGCGCTTTGCGCCAGTTCGGTGTTGGGGCGGATGCCCGCGGCCATCACGACCAGGTCTGCCGGAATCTGCGTGCCATCCTTCAGTTGCACGGCCGTCACGCGACCGTCGGGGCCGCCGACCAGGGCCTGCGTGTGCGCGCCGATGAGGAAGTTCAGGCCACGCGCCTCGAGCGATTTGCGAAGCAGGCCACCGGCCACGTCATCGAGCTGACGTTCCATCAGCCAGGGCATGATGTGGATGACGCTGACCTGCATGCCGCGGCGCATCAGCCCGTTGGCCGCTTCCAGGCCGAGCAAGCCGCCGCCGATCACGACGGCGTGCGTGTATTTCGCCGCGGCCTGGATCATGGCATTCGTGTCGGCAATGTCGCGGTAGGCGATCACGCCTTCGAGCTGGTTGCCTGGCACCGGCAGGATGAACGGCCGCGAGCCCGTGGCGAGCAGCAGGCGGTCGTACTCGGCCTCGCTGCCATCGTCGCCGCGCACGATGCGGCGCTTTCGGTCGATGTGCACGGCCTTGCGGCCGAGTCTCAGATCGATGCCATGCTCCTCGTACCAGGACAAGGGGTTGAGGACGATTTCCTCGAGCGTCTGTTCGCCGGCGAGCACCGGCGACAGCAGGATGCGGTTGTAGTTGGGGTGAGCCTCGTCGCCGAAGACCGTGATGTCGTAGAGGTCCGGCGCGATCTTGAGGAGCTCTTCGAGGGTGCGCACGCCGGCCATGCCATTGCCCACCATCACCAGCTTCATCTTCTTCATGCGTGCTCCGCGCGGTGCGCCTGACCTGGTTGCGGATAGCAAGCGTGGTGCCAATGGTGGTCTTCTCGCGAGGCGCCGTCGCGGGTGTCGGCAGGGAACCCGGACGTGACAGCGCCCGGGCGGCCTGCCGGCAAGGCAATGCATGAACAGGGTGGAATTCTCATGGGCTGCGGCGATCTGCGAGTACGCCGTCGGCCGCAGCCGAGGCGCAAGACACATGACTGCGTCGCAGCGTCGCGAGCAGCACCCGCGAGTGCGGGGGCGGGTGCGGGTGCGTCGGTGCACCCGCACGGAACATTGCAAGGCCCATGCCAATCGGGCCCGAGCCTTGCAATGCGACGTGGCCTCCCTACGAATTTGCAGCTGCCGCGCACCGGTATCCGCCTCACATGACTTCCTGCCTCCTGCTAGATCCCGCACCCGGCACGATCACCGAAGACCTCGAAGCCGCCGGTATTCACGTCTTTGGTGCGGTTCCACGAAACAAGGTGGTGCGTGAAATCGGCCGGGTTGATGCGGACGTGCTGATCGGCCACGTACCGGTTCTGGACGACGCACTCTTCGAGCTTCTCACGGTCGTGCGCGACGTCGGGGATTGCGCCGTGCTCCTGTTCACCGGCGACATCGATGCGCAGCGCATCGCGCGCGCGGTCGACGCGGGGGTCCATGCGCTGGTGATCGATGCATACGATCCGGCTCGCCTGCGCCCGCTGATTCACCTCGCCCGCGCGCGTTTCTCCCGTGAACGCGACATGCGCGACGCACTCGCAGACATGTCAAAGAAGTTCGATGAACGCAAACTCGTCGACCGGGCCAAGGGAATCGTCATGCGCGCCACTCAAGTGTCCGAGGACGAAGCCTTCCGTCTGCTGCGCACCGCCTCGATGAACTCCCATCAGCGCCTCGGCCAGGTGTCGCAACAGCTGATCGCGGCCGCCGGCATCGCCGAAGCGATCAATCTCGCGGGTCAGCTGCGCATGCTGTCTCAGCGCCTGGTCAAGCTGTGCGTACTGGAGGCGCTCGGTGGCGGCGCGGTGCCGGATTCGCTGCGAAGCGAATCGGCTGCGCGCATCGACGCGAACCTCTCGGTGCTGGAGCAGCGTCTCGCGGCTGCCACCTACGGCGATCTGATCGCGGCCATTCGGCAACCTTGGAGTGAACTCAAGACCCACACGGCGAGGGCGGTGGATCGCCAGCGTCTGGCCTTGATCGACGCATCGGCCGAGGACGTCCTCGTGCAAGCCGATCGCCTCGTCGGGGTTCTCGAATCCGGCAGCGCATTCAACCGGCTGCATCTGCTCAATGTGTCCGGGCGGCAGCGTATGCTCTCGCAGCGGGTCGCCAAGCTGGGCATGCTCGCGAAGCTGCTGCCGCGCCAGGAGGCCGCTCGATCGGAGCGCGACGCCGTGCAGGCCCGCTCCGAGTTCGAGCAGGCAATGAGCTTTCTCGAAGCCGCCCCGCTGGGTTCCCCGGCGATTCGGGAGCTCCTGGCCGAGGCCTCTCAGCATTGGGAGGTGCTGAACTGGTCGATCGACCGGATCGAAAGTCCCGACGCCCAGTCGCGCCTGGCGCACAGCAGCGAGGCGCTGTTGTCCACGTTCGAAGACCTGACCCAGCGGTACGAACGCAGCATGCAGGTCCTGATGGGCTGAGCTGGCTGCGCGGTTTCGCCGGCGCCTTTCCGGCGGCAGCGAGGATCAGGATGTGAACTTGTAGGCGTTCGGCAGAGGGCTCACGCGGCCCGGCATTGCCTTCACCGGTATCATCAAAACGCGGGGGTCGGGTGCAGTTTCGGCTGGCTGGCGCTTGCAATGCATATTCCGCCGGGCAAAGATGCTGCGATGCAGGGCCGGGGGGGCCTTTGTGCCAACGAGGGACGACGTTCATGACCGAGACGATGCAGTCACCGCCCGCTGATCTGGCCGAGCGAGTGCGCGAACTGACCGCTGCGCACGACCTTGCCGACGGCGCGCTCGGTGCGGTGCTGCTCACACTTGTCGAGCGACTCGAGGCGGCTTTCGCCATCAAGGACATCGCCAGCGGGCGCTACGTCTACGTCAACCGACGCATGGCGAGCCTGTATGGCGGCGCGCCGCAGGACTTGCTCGGCCACACTGACGCTGATCTGCTCGGCGCCGAACTGGCTGCGTCGCTGCGCCTGGCGGACCAGTCCGCACTGGCCCAGACCCTCGCCCATACCTCCGAGCACCGCATCGAACGCGACCGGCAGCGTCGCGAATTCAGCGTCACGCGCGTGGCCCTGCCGACGGCTGACGAGTCCACGCCCAGGCATCTGTGCAGCGTGTGGGTCGAAACCACGCAGGCCCACAACCGCGAGGCGCAGTTGTCCAAGGCGCTGCAGCAACTCGAGCAGCAGCAGATCGCCACCGAAAATCTTCGTCGAGAAACGCAGGACCAGTCGATTCGCGACGCCGTGACCGGCCTGTATCAGCGCGTTCATTTCGACGACCAGTTGCGCCGGGAAGTCGATCTGTCGCTGCGCGAGCATCGCGAATTCGCACTCGTGTCGATTGCGCTGGATCCGCTTCCCGAGGAAGTGCGCGCCCTCGGCGAGGCGGCGCGCACGCGCGTGCTGGAGGCCCTGGGCCGGCTGCTGCGAGGCAACACGCGAGCGATGGACGCGTCGTGCCGGTTGGGCGAGGACCATTTCGCCATCCTGCTGTCAGGTGTCGGATTGGCCACCGCGCATTCGCGCATGGAAGGCCTGCGCCGACAGTGCGCGACGCAGATCGTGGTGCTCGATGGGCGAGACCTCGGCTTCTCGGTCTCGATGGGCGTGGCGAGCTTCCCGCACACCGCGCACTCCCAGGACGATCTGCTCTCGGCGGCGGAGCATGCGCTCCAGGAGGCACAACGCCGCGGCGGCAATCACGTGACGCTGGCGAGCATCCGGTTCGATGCCAACTGAGCCAAGCCACCCGTACACGAGCGAGGGCTGACAACGCCACGGCCTTCACCGGCCAATTCGGGTCTCAGCTCGCGAACGATTTGTAAAGCATGTAGAACGCGAGCAGGTAGAGCATGAAGCCGAAAACCCGCTTGAGTTGCTGCATGTCCATGGCGTGTGCGGCGCGGGCGCCCAGGGGCGCCATCGTCACGCTGGCGGTCGCGACCACGACGAGGCCAGGCAACCACAGGTAGCCGAAGCTTCCCGGCAACGGACTATGCACGTGCCGGCCGCCGATGACATAGCCCACCGTGTTGGCCAGCGCCACCGGGAACCCCAGGGCGGCACTGCTGGCGACGGCCGTGTGCATGGCGACATTGCACCACGTCATGAACGGGACCGAGATGAACCCGCCTCCGGCCCCCACCAACCCCGACACGAAGCCGATGACGCCGCCGGCAACGATGCGGCCCCCGCTGCCGGGAAGTTGCCGGGTCGGCGCGGGCCGCTTGTTCAACAGCATCTGGGTGGCGGAGAACCCGACGAACACGGCGAAGAACAGCGCGAGCGTGGAGCCCTTGAGGATCGCGAAGACACCTGCTCCGGCGATCAGGCCGCCGATGATGATGCCCGGTGCGAGCGTGCGGACGAGGTCCCACTGCACTGCGCCGCGCTGGTGGTGCGCACGCACGCTGGAAAGCGATGTGAACAGGATCGTGGCCATCGATGTCGCGATCGCCATCTTCACTGACAGCGCCGAGGCGACGCCGTGACTCGACAGCAGGAAGGTCATGAACGGCACCATCAGCATGCCGCCGCCGATGCCGAGAAGCCCTGCCAGAAAGCCGGTGAAGCTGCCGAGCAGCAGCAGTTCCACGATGAGCAGCCATTCCAGGCCGAAGATCATTCTTGCTCCAGGAGTCGCACGACCGCGTCCCACTCCTCGGAAGTGACTGGCGTGATGGAAAGGCGATTGCCGCGCTTGAGGACCTGCATTGTCGCGAGTGATGTGGTGCGACGCAGCTCCGCGAGCGACAGCAGGCGCGTCTTGCGCACGAGGCGCACGTCCACATTGATCCAACGGGGTGCATCGGCGCGCGATGCAGGATCGTTGTAGGTGCTCGACGGATCGAATTGCGTGGCATCCGGATAAGCCTGGCTCGCCACCTCGGCCAGTCCGGCGATGCCGGGCTCGGGACACGACGAGTGGTAGAAGAGGACGCCGTCGCCGATGCGCATCTGGTCGCGCATGAAATTGCGCGCCTGGTAGTTGCGCACACCCACCCACGGCACGGTATGCCCGGGCAGGCGCACAAGGTCATCGATCGAGCACTCGTCGGGCTCGCTCTTCATCAGCCAATAGGCCATGGTCAGGAGGGCGCAGGAAGACGCGTAGGGGTGTCCGCAGCGAGCCGTGGGCCGCATTCCTGAACCAGCAGGTTCAGGTGGGCGAGGTCAACCGGGCTTCGGGTTCATCTGACGCGAGACGATCGCACCTACCGGGTATCTTCCAAGCCCTTGCTCGCAAGAGCATCGGTTCAAGGAAATATAGGACCCACGCGAACGCAGCGGACCGAGCCATTCTACGCTCGACCCGCTCGCCCATCAGAGCAATTGACCATCGGCGCCGAGGGCTTGATCGATGCGGCGAATCAGCGCGTCCAGATCGGTGCCGCCAGCCGACTCGTTGGCCCGCGGGGCAGGGTTGGGAAGCGGGCGCTCGGCCAGCGCGTAGGCGAGATTCAGTGCTGCCAGCACCGCGATCCGCTCGCGCGCCTTGACTTTGCCCGCGTCGCGGATCGCGCTCATTTCGCGGTCGACGTTTCCTACCGCCTCCAATAGCGACTGCTCACCGCCCTCTGGGCAGGCGAGGATGTAGCTGTGGCCCATGATGTTGACTTCCATCTGCTTCATGGCGTGTCGTCTCCCGGCTCGGAGCCGACGGTGATGGATTCGTCGGGCGGCAGCCGCTCGAGCAGCGCATCGATGCGCGTGCGCGCTGCATTCAGGCGCGAACGCAGCGCGTCGCGCTCTTGCGTGACGGCAGCAAGCTGCTTCTCGAGAAGAACGTTGGTTCGCTTGATCTCGTCGTGCCGCAACAGCAGGCGTTCGACGCGGTCGGCGAGGTCTTCCAGCTTCGACATGCGACTGGTCCCGTGCCTTGGGGTGAAGGCTTCGATTGTAGGGGGCGAGAATACAATCGCTGCCGTTGGTGCCCGTGCCGGGTGTTCATTCCGGCACAGTTAAACGGGAAGCAGGACGGGTGATCGAGTCGCCCCGAAACTGCGCTGCCCCCGCAACGGTACGGCGAACGAAGCGAGCTGCACGCGTCGCTTCCGCTCCTGCGCACACGCCACTGAAGATTCCGGTCTTTGGGAAGGTCGCAGGGGTCGTCTTCGCCAGCCCGGATACCGGCCAACAGGCGGTGTCGCGCCTCGGCGCGGCATCTTGGTGCCCGGCCTGCGGGGAAGCAGGCGAGGCGTTTGTCTTTCATTCCTTCATGACTCCTTTCTCAGTTCGTGTGCGAGCGCGTCGTAGCGCATTGGCGGCTTGCACATTCGCGCTCTGCGCCATCCAAGCCTTTGCTCAGCCAGCCTCGTTCGAGCTCGATCCAGTCACCGTCACGGCCAGCGGCATGCCGCGCAGCCTCGGAAGCGAAGTCGCTGCAGTGAGCGTGGTCACGCGCGACGACATCGAACGCTCGGACGCACGGGACCTGGTGGACGTCCTCGACATGCTCGGCACGGCGCTGGTCGAGCAACTGGGCGGCGCCGGTACGTTGGCTTCCGTTCGCATCCGCGGGGCCGATTCACGCGATACGCTGGTGTTGATCGACGGCGTTCCAATGACCGATGTCACCAGCGGTCAGACGCTCATCCAGCAGATTCCCGCGGATCTCATCGAGCGCGTGGAAGTGGTTCGGGGCAACATGTCGGCGCTCTATGGTGCCAATGCAACCGGCGGCGTGGTGCAGATCTTCACCCGGCGCGGCATGCAAGGTCCACTGAGCGGCGAGGCATCGATCGAGGCCGGCAGCCGCGGCACGACCGCAGCTTCGGCGAGCATTGGCGCCGGCACCCGCACGACAGCCATTCGCGTGGCGGCCGGCACGGACCGCACTGACGGATTCAGCGCCGCCGATCCGCGTACCGCGCCCCATGCCAATCCGGACCGCGACGGCAACCGGCGCCACCATGCCGCGCTGTCGTTCGATCTGAGCCCCGCGGACGGCCAGCGCATCAGCCTCGACCTGCGGCGCATCGAAGGCGATGCGCAGTACGACAGCACCGACAGTTTCAGCACGCCGTCGGACACGCATCGCCAGCATCTGGCCCAGACAGTTGCCGCCGTTCGTGGCCAACATCTTCTGGGTGCAGACTGGACGCTGGCTTGGCGATGGGCGCGCGAGAACGAAACTCGCGAGGACAGCGGCGCTGGCGCATTCGGCCCCTTCTCTTTCGGCAATGCGCTGACCAATGACGTGGTGGCGGTACAGCTCGACGGGAACGTCGCCACGCACTGGCGAACGCAGATGGCGCTGGAGCGTCTGGGCCAGTCCACCGACTTGCCAAGCTACCTGCGGCAGCGTCGCGATACCGATGTGTTCCGAGCGGGCGCCGTCTACGAGTCCGGGTGGGGAGCGCTGCAGGCGAATGTCCGCCATGACCGCACGAACGACTTCGGATCGGCGACAACCGGGCTCGTGGGCGCCTATGCGTTGCTGGGCGAGCGCTGGCGGCTGATCGCGAATGCTTCGACCAGCTTCACGCCACCCACGCTCGATTTCCTCTTCTACGACTGCTCGCCCTATGTGTGCAGCAATCCGGACCTGCAGCCCGAGAAGGCGCGCAACCTCGAAATGGGCGTGCAGTGGCAGGATGCGCAAACGCTCTTGCGCGCCACGGCGTTCGAAGTGCGCTATCGAGACAAGATCGCCAACGATGCGAATTTCGTCCCTCAGAACATCGATCGTGCAAGGAACCGAGGGCTCGAGCTCACCATGCGCCATTCGAGCAAGGCGTGGATCCTGCTGGCAGAGACCACCTGGCAAGACCCAGTGGATGAAGCGACGGGCGAGCGCCTCATCCGACGGCCCCATGTGCAGCTCGCGCTTCGTGCCGACTATGTTCGCCCGCGCTGGCAGGCGGGGGCCGGCATGCGCTGGGTCGGACAGCGAAACGACGCTTCGAATGTCTCCTTGCCGGCCTATGCGGTGGTCGACCTCACTGCCCACTGGAAACTCACGCCGAGCTGGACATTGAAGGCGCGCGTGCAGAACCTCTTCGATCGCGACTATGCACCGGTGTTCGGGTACAACGGGACGCCTCGCGGCGTGTTCGTGGGCGCAAGCTGGTCCGCCGGACATTGATCGCCCGACAAGCCGCCATGATTCGCGCCTGGCCCATCGTCATTGTCTTGCTGCTCGCTGCGGCCATCGCGATGCTGGTGGGGCTGGCCGCCGGGAGCTCCGGATTCGGGTTCGCCGCGTCAGACATCGTCTGGGACATACGAGCGCCGAGGGTCCTGGCAGGCTTCGGAACGGGCGCCGCCCTGGCACTGTCCGGCGCCCTCATGCAACTGCTCACGCGCAATGCGCTGGCCGATCCCTATGTGCTCGGAGTGTCCGGCGGGGCGTCGGTCGGCGCGCTGTCGGCCATGCTGCTGGCCACGGCGGGCTCGTTCGAAAAGGCGTCGTCGATGGCCTGGCGGATAGCAGGCGGGGCTGCCGGCGGAGCACTGGCGGCAACCGTGCTGCTCCTGGGGCTGTCCTGGCACGCCACCGGCCGCTCGGGCAGCGCCGGAAGCCAGGAAGGCCCCGTGACGTTGTTGCTGGTCGGCGTGATGATCGGCTCGGCCTCGTCGGCCGTGGTGGCATTGCTCATGACTTTTGCGCCGGACATGCCGTTGCGCGGCATGGTGTTCTGGATGCTCGGCGACCTCAACGGCGCCACCCAGTGGGCACCGGTCTGGGCCGCGCTCGGCGCGGCCCTCGCGATGACATGGCCATGGGCTCATGAACTGGACTGGCTGGCGCGCGGCGATGCCTGGGCCGCTACCCTCGGCGTACCTGTCACGAGGCGCCGCCGCCTGACGCTCGTGGCCGCAGCCATCGCAACCGGCGCTGCCGTGTCGACGGCTGGCGCCATCGGCTTCGTGGGCCTGGTGGCGCCTCACGCGCTGCGCCTGCTTGGTCTGCGTCGCGCGCCATGGCTTCTGCCGGCCAGTGCGCTGGCCGGGGAAGCTTCGTCGTCCTGGCCGACGCCCTTGCGCGCACCGTCGTGGCGCCGGTGCAGATTCCTGTGGGCGTCGTGGCCGCAGCCGTCGGCGTGCCCGCATTTCTCGGCTTGCTGCTTCATGGCGCAAGAAGGGGCTTGCGGTGAGATCGCCACTGCACATGGAAGTCCGGGATCTGGCACTGCGGGCCGGAGGCCTGGCAGCCAGCCGGAGCCTCTTCGGCAGCCTGTCATTCGACATACGAAGCGGCGAGCGGTGGGTGGTCCTTGGCCCGAACGGCGCTGGCAAGTCGTCGTTGCTGGCGGCGCTGGCGGGGATCTTTCCTGTCGCCGGAGGCCTCGTGCGCCTGCAGGATCGGCGGCTGGCGGATTGGTCCGGTGCCGCGCTGGCCGACTGGCGCGCCTGGTGCCCGCAGTTCTGGTCTGATCCTTTCGCCTCCACGGTCGACGAAACGGCGCGCATGGCGATGCGCCGCGGGAGCTGGTGGGGCAACGTTCAGGCCGATGATGCGGCAGTGCAGCGCATGCTGACCCGGCTGGACCTCGCGCGGTTTGCGCACCTCGACGTACGACGCCTGTCCGGTGGCGAACGCCAGCGCGTGGCGATCGCCACCGCCCTGCTGCAGGACACGCCGCTGATCCTGCTCGACGAACCGGCGTCCCATCTCGATCTCGCGCACCAGCACATGCTCGCCCATCTGCTGAGCCAGCTGAGCACCGAAGGCCGGGCCGTGGTCGTGAGCCTGCACGACATCGAACTCGCCTGGACTCTGTCCACGCACGCGGTGCTGCTCGATGGCCAGGGGGGCGCGGTGGCGGGCGAGCGGGCATCGGTGATGACGGCGGAGCATCTTTCAAACGCCTTCGGCGTCAGGGTGGAGCGCATCGAATGGGACGGCATGACGCGCTTCTGGGTGCGCGCCGAAGCCATGGTCGGCCAGATGGTGGCGTCATGACGGGGCTCTTGCGCCGCAGGTTGCGGGCAAGCGTCGCTGCCGTGGCGCTGCTGACGGCCGCATTGCACGGCGGCGCTGGCGCCACTGCCTTCGTCGACGATGCGGGACGCACGCTGGACGTGCGCGTCCCGCCCAGGCGCGTGATCACGCTCGCGCCCAACCTGACGGAGTTCGTCTATGCCGTGGGCGCCGGCGATGTGCTGGTTGGCACGGTGGACACAAGCGATTACCCGGAGGCGGCCCGCCACGTCAGGCGCATCGGGAACGCTCAGCGGCTGGATGTCGAAAGCCTGCTGGCCCTGCATCCCGATCTCGTGATGGTCTGGTATCACGGCAACCAGGGAAGGGAGCTCGAGCAGCTCTCGGCTGCGGGCGTGCGCATGGTCTATCTCGAGCCGCGCCGCCTCGAGGACATTCCTCGCATCCTCGAGCGGGTCGGCAGCTTGCTCGGCCACGAGCGCCAGGGTGAAGCTCGGGCAGGGCAATTTCGTCGCGAGCTCGAAGGCCTGCGTGCGGCATACGCCACTGCCGCTCCGGTCTCGGTGTTCTACCAGGTGTGGCCACGCCCGTTGATGACCTTGAACGGCGAACACCTCACGAGCCGCATTGTTGCGCTGTGCGGTGGTCACAATGTCTTTGCGCAGCTGCCCGGACTCGCCCCGCAGGTCTCGGTGGAGAGCGTCGTGGCGGCCGATCCGCAGGCCATCTTCGCCGACCGATCCTCCGACGCGGCCGATCCCGCGTGGCGCCGCGATCCCAAGAATGCCGACTTTGCGCTCTGGCAGGGTTTTCCTGCGATGTCGGCCGTGCGCCAGGGCTGGCTGTTCACCGTGCCGGGGGCGTTCGTCACGCGGCCGGGGCCGCGCGTCATCGACGGTATTCGCGCAGTGTGTGGCGCGCTCGACGAGGTCCGTGCAAGGCGAGGGCAGACCCGCGCCGGACCAGATCGCCGCCTGCCCGTCAGGTGATGTTGCCTTCCTCGTCCGTCAGCGGCAGGGCCATCGTCGTGAGGCGATTGGGGCTGCTCGGCTCCCACAGTGCGCCGGGCGTCGTGTCGATGTCGGCGGACACCGCGTGCATCAGCGTGAGGCTGACGCGCGAGGCAATCTGACGAAGACGCGTCAGTTGCTGGGGCGTCCAGGCCTGCGTGCTGCCGACCTGCTCGCAGCTGAAGCTGCCATAGAGGGTCCCGTTCACCGAGAAACCCACGTCAAGCAACGACTGGACGTCCTGGCTGGCGAGGTAGTCCGCCTGGTAGCTCGCAGTGGCGGGATGCATGCTGGTCACGGGCGCAACCACGCTGCCGTCCTGGCGTAGCGCCTCGATGTACAGGCGCGTCCCGTCCGCTGGCAGATCGGGCACGCTCACCAGCGAATCCACCGCAGCATCGTGCATCGCGATGCTGCGCAACGCCGGGCCGTTCGGCGTCTCGATCAGCATGCGGACGCCCGCGCGCGAGCAGCCGATATCCCGCGCCATGAATCGCGTGAGTTCCTCCAGGAAACGGTGGCGATCGATCTCTTGACGATCGAGCAGCCCACAGATCCTCTGCAGGTCATTGGGATCGGGCATGTCGTGATTGTGCTTGCCGAACGAGGCCCAAGGCTACTGCAAACTGTTGCAGGTTCATGCGCTCGTGGCGGCCGGGCCGGCGCAATTTGCGTCGCTTTGCTCGAACAGCGAGCGTGAGTCGCAAAAGCGTGCGACGAGGCATTGCCTGCACAGCGGCTTGCGGGCGAGGCAGACGTAGCGCCCGTGAAGGATCAGCCAGTGGTGCGAATCGACGAGATACGCCGGCGGCACACGCTGGAGCAACTTGTCCTCGACTTCGCGCGGGTTCTTGCCAGGGGCGAGTCCGGTCCGGTTGCTGACTCGGAAGATATGCGTATCCACGGCCATCGTCGGCTCTCCGAAGGCGACATTGAGCACGACATTCGCCGTCTTGCGGCCGACGCCCGGCAATGCCTCGAGGGCTTCACGGCTGCGCGGGACCTCGCCGGCATGGCGTTCGACAAGCAGTCTGCAGGTCTCGTGGAGGTTGCGCGCCTTGGTGCGGAACAAGCCGATGGTCTTGATATAGCCCTCGATGCCGGGCACGCCCAGGTCCAGCATGCGTTGCGGCGTGTTGGCCACGGTGAAAAGTCGGCGAGTGGCCTTGTTGACGCCGACATCGGTGGCCTGAGCGGACAGAAGCACGGCCGCGAGCAGTTCGAAGACGTTGCTGTACTCGAGTTCGCTGGCCGGCCTTGGGTTGGCGGCTTTCAACGTGGCGAAGAAAGGTTCGATCTCAGAGGCATTCATCGGGTGCGATCGTCGCCGCTCGACGCCTCGTGGAAGCCTTCGTCGACGGCAGCGTGGCTGCGCTGCGACTTCATCGTTCGCCCTCGGGCTTTCGCTTGCGCGCGCGGGCGAGTGCAGCTTCGATGATGGAGCGCTTGTCTGCGAGTTCTTCCGGGTCGGTCAGCCGAGAGGTCCCCGGAAGGTCGGCCAGTGCCGCCTCCGCCTTGGCACGCATTCGCTCGTCATGCTCGTTCTTGTCGCGGGCGAACCGCAATTGGTGAAACGCATAGCGGGCCTTCGCGCGTGCGGCCGATGGAAGACTCCACGCATCCCAGCCCGTGCGGTCTCCGCTGGCGTTGACCAGCGAGATGCAGTCGACCGGACACACCGGGATGCACAGCTCGCAGCCGGTGCATTCCGGCTCGATGACCGTGTGCATCGCCTTCGGGCCACCGACGATGCAATCGACGGGACAAGCCTTCAGACAGAGGGTGCAGCCGATGCACCATGACTCGTCGATGACGGCGAGCTGGCGCGGTCCCTCGTGCCCATGCTCGGGGTCCAGGGGTTGCACGGTCTGCCCGGTGACCCGGGACAAACGGACGATTCCCTGTGCGCCACCCGGGGGGCAGCGATTGATTGGAGCTTCTCCCGCCGCCATGGCCGAGGCGTAGCCATGACAGTCTGGAAAGCCGCAGCGAGTGCACTGCGTCTGGGGCAGCACCGCATCGATGGCGTCTGTCGAGACGGGCGCTTCAGGCGCGGCGGGAACCTTGGGTGAAGTCACCCGTCGATTATCGCCACCGGCGAAAGATCAGGCAGACTGCGCGCTGCGGTTGCTGCGACGTCTTCCGACCGATTTTCGGCCGGGTCTGGCAGCGCTGGCGTCTTCTTGGTGAGTGGCAATGAAATCGCGCACCATCGGGTACACGTTTTCACGCCAGCGCCGCCCCGAGAAGATGCCGTAGTGACCTGCGCCCATGGCGTCGAAATGAAAACGACGATCCTGCGGGATGCCGGTGCACAACTCGTGTGCCGCCCGCGTCTGGCCGGCGCCGGATATGTCATCCAGTTCGCCTTCGATGGTCAGCAGCGCCGACGTGGTGATGTCCTCGGGCCGCACGAGTTCCCCGTTGACCACCCAGCTGTGATTGACCAGGGCGAAGTCCTGGAAGACGACCTTGATCGTGTCGAGGTAGTACTCGGCAGGCATGTCCAGGACGGCGTTGTACTCGTCGTAGAAGCGCCGGTGCGCGTCCGCGCTCTCGTCGTCTCCGCGCACGAGGTCCAGGAAGTAGTCGTAGTGCGAACTGAGGTGGCGATCGGGATTCATGGCGACGAATCCCGTGTGCTGCAGGAATCCCGGATAGACGCGGCGTCCGGCGCCCGGATAGTTCACGGGCACGCGGTAGATCACGTTGTGCTCGAACCACTCATGGCTCTTGTTCATCGCGAGGTTGTTCACTGCCGTCGGCGACCTGCGTGCATCGATGGGGCCACCCATCATCGTCATCGTGCGGGGCGTCGGCTCACCGTTGCTCGCCATGAGGGAGATGGCTGCCAGCACCGGGACGGTCGGCTGACACACCGAGATCACGTTCACCTCGGGCCCGACGTGACGAATGAATTCCTGGACGTACGTGACGTAGTCGTCGAGGTGAAACGGGCCGGCCTCGATCGGAACCATGCGCGCATCGGTCCAGTCGGTGATGTAGACCTTGTGGTCTGCGAGCAGGGACAACACGGTGTCGCGCAAGAGGGTGGCGTGATGACCGGACAGCGGCGCCACGATCAGCACGGTCGGCTGATCCTTCATTCTCGTGAGCATCGGAAGGTTGTCGGTGAAGCGCTTGAAGCGCAGCAGCCGGCAAAAGGGCTTCTCGATAGCCACCTGCTCCTGGACCGCCACATCGATTCCGTTGACCCGAACCGAAGTGATGTTGAACTCGGGCTTCTCGTATTCCTTTGAGAGCCGGTGCATCAGATCGAGCCCGGCGGATACGCGATGGGCCATCGGTGTGTGGGCAAACGGCGACAGCGGATGGTCGTAGAGCTTCGACGACGCGCTGGCGAATTCGGCAAACGGACTCAGCAGTGCGCGCTGGGCTTCATAGAGCTGATACAGCATCGGCGTTCCTTTTGTTCGGTGCGAGACCATGCTGCGCGACACGGCCAACTCTCGGCATGGGTCGGCGCTCACGAGTAGATTCGTGCGGGCCGAAGCCACGCCCTCGCATGTTGTGCAACGCAACATTCTAAGGAGTTGAGGCCGGGATTGCGCAATCCAAGCCCGCGGGCAAACCCGTGGACGATGTCAGATGCGGCACAACCCGGCGTGCCGGGCCGTGTGAACGTGACATTGCGCACGAAAACGCGATGAGGGCCGAATGCCCCGATCACATCACCTTGGCCATCGCATGTGCGACTGCGGCGATGTTCTTGCTGTTCAACGCCGCCACGCAGATGCGTCCGGAGTCGACACCGTAGATGCCGAATTCATTGCGCAATCGCTGCATCTGCTCCTTGGACAGGCCCGTGTAGCTGAACATCCCGCGCTGCTCGGTGATGAATCCCATGTCGGCGCGCACCCCTGCGGCACGCAGGTTTTCCTGGAGGGCTCGGCGCATCTGCTTGATGCGCACGCGCATGCCCGCGAGCTCGTCTTCCCACAGGGCTCTCAATGCCGGCGTCGTCAGGACCGAGGTGACGACTTGCGCGCCGTGGGTCGGAGGGTTGGAATAGTTTGCGCGAATGACGCGCTTGAGCTGGCTCAGGACGCGCTGCGCCTCGGCACTCGATTCGCACACGACGCTGAGCGCGCCGACGCGTTCCCCGTACAGCGAAAAGCTCTTCGAGAAGCTCGTGGACACGAAGAAATCGAGCCCCGCCTGAAGGAAGCTCTGAACGACCTGGCCGTCCTCGGCGATGCCGTCGCCGAACCCCTGGTATGCCATGTCCAGGAAGGGGACGAGTCGCTGCGCCTTCACGGTCTCGATCACCTGCTGCCACTGCGCAGCCGTGATGTCGTATCCCGTGGGGTTGTGGCAGCACGCATGAAGGACCGCGATCGTGCCCGCGGGGGCGGCCTTCAGTGCGGCGAGCATGGCGTCGAAGTTCACGCCGCGCCGCGCCGCGTCGTAGTACGGGTAGGTGCCCACGACGAAACCGGCACCTTCGAATAGGGCGCGATGGTTCTCCCAGCTCGGGTCGCTGATCAGGACTTGCGCCTGCGGGCTGATCCGCTTCAGGAAATCAGCGCCGATCTTGAGCCCACCCGTTCCGCCGACGGCTTGCACGGTGGCGATACGGCCGCTCTTGACGGCGTCGCTGTCGGCCCCAAATACGAGGCCCTGGACAGCGCGGTCATAGGCAGCTATGCCGTCGATGGGAAGATAGCCGCGCGCCTTGGGCACCTCGACCATCTGTTTCTCCGCGTCGGCCACGCACCTGAGCAAGGGCAGCTTGCCGTCGTCGTCGTAATACACGCCCACGCCCAAGTTGACCTTGGCGGGATTCGGATCTGAATTGAACTGCTCGGTCAGGCCGAGGATCGGATCGCGGGGCGCCATCTCGACGGCGGCGAAAAGGGAAGACATAGCGGTCCTTGTCGACGGTGTGTCAGTAGTGGGAAAGATTGAATTGGGCTACGCTGAAAGATTACCCGGCGCCGTCTCGACGCGGGAAAACCCGAAGATTTTAAATCCATGGCCGATCTATCCGTTGTTTCCGGCACAAGCTCCGAGCACGACGCCTCGCGCGGAGAGTTCGTGACTTTCCCGGGTTCCCCGTTCCAGCTGTTCAAACCCTATGAACCGGCCGGCGACCAGCCGTTGGCCATCGAGCGACTCGTCGAGGGTGTGGAGGATGGGCTCAGCTTCCAGACCTTGCTGGGGGTCACGGGCTCGGGCAAGACGTTCACGATGGCCAATGTGATTGCGCGCCTGGGCAGGCCGGCCATCGTCTTCGCGCCGAACAAGACGCTGGCGGCCCAGCTGTACGGCGAGTTCAGGGAATTCTTCCCGAAGAATGCGGTGGAGTATTTCGTCAGCTACTACGACTACTACCAGCCCGAGGCCTACGTCCCGCAGCGAGACCTGTTCATCGAAAAGGACAGCTCCATCAATGAGCACATCGAACAGATGCGGCTTTCGGCCACCAAAAGCCTGCTGGAGCGGCGAGACGTTGTCATCGTGGCCACCGTGAGCGCCATCTACGGCATCGGCAATCCGAGCGACTACCACCGCATGGTCATGACGCTGCGGGCCGGCGACAAGATGGGCCAGCGCGATGTGATCGCGCAGTTGATCCGGATGCAATACACCCGCAACGAAACCGACTTCTCGCGCGGGAGTTTCCGAGTCCGCGGCGACACCATCGACGTCTTCCCGGCCGAGCATTCGGAGCTCGCGATACGCATCGAGCTCTTCGACGACGAAGTCGAGTCGCTGCAGCTGTTCGACCCGCTGACGGGCCGCATCCGCCAGAAGATTCCGCGTTTCACCGTCTACCCTTCGAGCCATTACGTCACGCCACGCGATCGCGTCGTGGCCGCCATCGAGACGATCAAGGAAGAATTGCGTGGGCGGCTCGACGAACTCGTGAAGGCCGGCAAGCTGGTCGAGGCCCAGCGGCTCGAACAGAGAACCCGCTTCGACCTCGAGATGCTGCAGGAGATCGGCCACTGCAAGGGCATCGAGAACTACTCGAGGCACCTGTCGGGTGCCGCAGTGGGCGAGCCTCCGCCCACGCTGGTGGACTACCTGCCGCGCGATGCCTTGATGTTCCTGGATGAAAGCCATGTGCTCGTCGGGCAGCTCGGCGGCATGTACAACGGCGACCGGGCGCGCAAGACCACACTGGTCGAATATGGATTCCGCCTGCCGAGCGCCCTGGACAACCGGCCGCTGAAGTTCGAGGAGTTCGAAAGGAAGGTGCGCCAGGCCGTATTCGTCTCGGCGACCCCGGCCGACTACGAGCAGCGGCATGCGGGGCAGGTGGTCGAACAGCTCGTGCGTCCGACCGGACTCGTGGATCCGCAAGTGGAAGTGCGTCCGGCGACTCACCAGGTCGATGATGTGCTGCAGGAGATACGGGACCGCGTCCAGCGCCACGAGCGTGTGCTGATCACCACGCTGACCAAGCGCATGGCCGAGCAGTTGACCGACTATCTGGCAGACAACGGCGCCAAGGTGCGCTACCTGCACAGCGACATCGATACCGTCGAGCGCGTGGAGATCATCCGTGACTTGCGCCTGGGCACGTTCGACGTGCTGGTCGGCATCAACCTGTTGCGCGAGGGTCTGGACATTCCCGAGGTATCGCTGGTGGCGATCCTGGATGCCGACAAGGAGGGCTTTCTGCGTGCCGAGCGCTCGCTGATCCAGACGATCGGCCGGGCGGCGCGCAACGTGAACGGCTGCGCCATCCTTTATGCGGACAGGGTCACCGAGTCCATGCGTCGCGCCATCGACGAGACCGAGCGGCGGCGCAGCAGGCAGGTGGCGCACAACCTGGCGCAAGGCATCACGCCGCGCAGCGTCGTCAAGCAGATCAAGGAAATGATCGACGGCGTGTATTCGGAGAAGTCGGGCAAGGCAGACCTCAAGCGCGCCCATGACGCCGCCGAGGTCGAGGCGCTGTCCGAAAAGGACCTGGGCAAGCGAATCAAGATGCTCGAGAGGCAGATGCTCGATCACGCGCGCAATCTCGAGTTCGAGAAGGCCGCGCGCGTGCGGGATCAGCTGGCCTTGCTGCGCGAGCAGGCCTTCGGCGCGTCGGCGGGTGATCCCATCGTGCCGCTGACCCCTGGAGGCGCCAAGTGAGCGCCCCGCGCCGCGTCCTCATGGTCTGCATGGGCAACATCTGCCGTTCGCCGACCGCAGAAGGCGTCTTGCGGCGCAAACTGGAGCAGGCGGGGCTGGGCAGCACGATCGTCGTGGATTCCGCAGGCACGCATGACTACCACGCCGGCGACCCGCCGGATCGCAGGGCGGTCTTGCATGCTGAGCGGCGCGGCTACGATCTGAGCGCGCTGCGCGCGAGGAAGGTGGACGACTCCGACTTTCAAAGCTTCGATCTGATTCTCGCCATGGATTCCGAGAACGCCCGGCTGCTCGAAGGGCAATGTCCGGACGAGCAGCGGCCGAAATTGCGGCGCCTGACGGAATTCGCCACACGGCATCGGGTCTCGCATGTGCCGGATCCTTACTATGGAAGTCCGGCTGGATTCGACCGCGTCCTGGACATCGTCGAGGACGCCTGTGAAGGGTTGGTGGCGTACCTCGTCGAGGCTCACGCCGCGGACAACGGTGCGTCCAATGACCGCGACGCCGGTGCGGGAACTTCCTGAGGCAATGCCGACCAAATCAGTCAACTTCCCGTATACTTGATCCAGGCACTCGGAATAAGTCAAGGGTTTCTCAGAGAGGGAAAACCCGGTCTGCGGTGAGTCGGCTCCAGGGAACCGTCAGCGATTTTGTCGTCTGTGTAGCGCCGCAAGGCTTCAGGAGAAATTCAATGCGTTTGACCACCAAAGGGCGTTTTGCCGTCACCGCGATGATCGACCTCGCCCTTCGCGAACATTCTGGTCCTGTCGCGCTGGCGGCCATCAGTGCCCGCCAGCAGATTTCGTTGTCGTATCTGGAACAGCTGTTCGGCAAGCTTCGCCGGCATGAACTGGTGGAGAGCACGCGCGGGCCGGGTGGTGGCTATTCGCTCGGCCGCAAGTCCGAAGAAATCACCGTGGCCGACATCATCGTCGCGGTCGACGAGCCCATCGATGCCACCGGTTGCGGGGGCAAGGACAATTGCATGGGCGAAGACACGGGTCGCTGCATGACCCATGACCTTTGGGCCAGCCTCAATACCAAGATGATCGAATACCTCGACTCGATCACATTGAAGTCCCTGGTAGATGAACAACTCGCCAAGGGCGTGTCGATCGAGGAGCACCCGGTCAAGCGAGCGATCTCCACGCAGCCGGTCGTCAAGCCCATCAAGGTCAACGCGCCGAACTCCGTGTTCGCGCTCGGCTCGGCGTTTTCCAAGTAGCAGTTGTTTGACCCCGGCGGCGCCGTGGAGGCGCCGCATTGAGCACACTCGTATTGTCTATGGACATGACTCCGCACTTCCCGATCTACATGGACTACGGCGCGACGACTCCGGTCGACCAGCGCGTCGTCGACAAGATGATCCCCTGGCTGCGCGAGCACTTCGGCAACCCGGCGTCACGCAGTCATGCGTGGGGTTGGGAAGCAGAAGCCGCGGTCGAGAACGCGCGCGAAGAAGTCGCCTCGCTCATCGGCGCGGACCCGCGCGAAATCATCTGGACCTCGGGCGCGACGGAGTCCGACAACCTGGCCATCAAGGGCGCGGCCCAGTTCTACAAGACGCGCGGCAAGCATCTCATCACCGTCAAGACTGAGCACAAGGCCGTCCTCGACACCATGCGCGAACTCGAACGCCAGGGTTTCGAGGTGACCTATCTGCCAGTGCAGGAAGACGGCCTCATCGACCTGACCCTGCTCAAGGAATCGATGCGCGCGGACACCATCCTGGTGTCGGTCATGCTCGTGAACAACGAGATCGGCGTCATCCAGGACATCGCCGCGATCGGGGCGATGTGTCGCGAACGCGGGATCATCTTCCACGTCGATGCGGCGCAAGCCACCGGCAAGGTCGACATCGACCTGAAGACCTTGCCGGTCGACCTGATGAGCCTTGCATCGCACAAGACGTACGGGCCCAAGGGCATCGGCGCACTTTATGTCCGTCGCAAGCCTCGGGTGCGCATCGAGCCGCAGATCCACGGCGGGGGTCACGAGCGCGGCATGCGTTCGGGCACATTGCCAACGCATCAGATCGTCGGCATGGGCGAGGCATTCAGGCTGGCGCGCCTGGAGATGGGTGAAGAGCGTGACCGCGTTCGCATGCTGCATCAGCGCCTGGTCGATGGGCTGTCGCAGATCGAACAGACCTTTCTCAATGGCCACCCCGAAAAGCGCGTTCCTCACAACGTGAACATGTCGTTCAACTACGTCGAGGGCGAATCGCTGATCATGGGGATCAAGGGGATTGCGGTGTCGTCGGGCTCGGCGTGTACCTCGGCGAGCTTGGAGCCGAGCTATGTGCTGCGTGCACTCGGCCGCAGCGACGAGCTGGCTCATTCTTCGCTGCGCATGACGATCGGACGCTTCACGACCACCGAGGAAATCGATTACGTCGTCAACACCTTGAAGGATCGCGTGGCGAAGCTGCGGGAGCTTTCGCCGCTGTGGGAAATGTACAAGGACGGAATCGATATCAGCTCGATCCAGTGGGCCGCCCACTGACGAGCGAACACGCATTCTGAATCTAGGAGAAGTGACATGGCATATAGCGACAAGGTAGTGGATCACTACGAGAACCCGCGCAATGTCGGCTCGTTCGCCAAGGGCGATGACACCATCGGCACGGGCATGGTGGGTGCACCCGCCTGCGGCGACGTGATGAAGCTGCAGATCAAGGTGAACCCCGTGACGGGCCTGATCGAGGACGCGAAGTTCAAGACTTACGGATGCGGCTCGGCCATCGCGTCGAGTTCGCTGGTGACGGAATGGGTCAAGGGCAAGTCGCTCGACGAGGCGATGTCCATCAAGAACACCCGCATCGCCGAGGAACTGGCTCTGCCGCCGGTGAAGATCCATTGCTCGATCCTCGCCGAGGACGCCATCAAGGCTGCCGTCCAGGACTACAAGGCGCGCTCCGCCGCCGGTGCGGTGACTGCCGAAGCGAAGGCCGCGTGAATCCGATGGCCGTCACCGTGACCGAAGCCGCGGCCCGGCACGTTTCGCGCTATATCACGAAGCGGGGCAAGGGCGTGGGGATTCGCCTCGGCGTCAAGACGACCGGCTGCTCGGGCCTGGCCTACAAGCTCGAATACGCGGATGACATCGCGCCCGAGGACATCGTCTTCGAAGGTCACGGCGTGAAGGTGATCGTCGATCCGAAGAGCCTGCCATACATCGACGGTACCGAACTCGACTTCGTTCGGGAGGGCCTGAACGAAGGTTTCAAGTTTCGCAACCCGCGAGAGAAGGATCGCTGCGGATGCGGCGAGTCGTTCCGGGTTTGAAAAGCGCATCTTGGGTTGGTGGGGCGCGGCCGCAAGCCGCGCCTTTTTTCTGCTGAACTGCCTTTCATGAAGCTGGACAGCGACGACTTTGAACTCTTCGGCGTGCCACGGCGCTTCGAACAGGACCGTGCGGTCCTTGACGCGCGCTGGAGAGCCCTGCAAGGCGAAGTTCATCCTGATCGATTCGCCGCGCAGGGTGCGGCGGCGCAGCGCGTTGCGATGCAATGGGCTGTCCGTGTCAACGAGGCGTACCAGCGGCTCAAGGATCCGCTCAAGCGCGCGGCGTACCTGTGCGAACTGGCCGGCGCGCCAGTGGATGCGGAGAACAACACTGCGATGCCCTCGGCCTTCCTGGCTCAACAGATGCATTGGCGCGAGGCTCTGGACGAGGCCGACACCATCGAGGATGTTCACCGCCTGTCCGACGACGTGGCCGCGCACCGTCAGGAGGCGCTTGCGCGCTTGCGCGACACGCTCGATCTCCAGCACGATCCGAACGCGGCAGCCGGGCAGGTCAGAGCCCTCATGTTCGTTGAGCGCTTTGCCGACGACATCGAGCGGCGCCTCGACGCACTGGGACAATAAGCACATGGCATTGCTTCAGATTTCCGAGCCGGGTGGCGCGCTCGACCCTCACCAGCGGCGCGTGGCCGTGGGCATTGATCTGGGCACGACGCATTCGCTGGTGGCCGCCGTGCGCCACGGCGTGGCCGAATGCCTGCCGGATGACGCCGGCCGCGTGATCCTGCCTTCTGCAGTGCGCTACCTCGTAGGCGGGCGGCGCCACATCGGCCATGACGCCCTGTCGGAAGCTGCGATCGATCCGACGAACACCGTCGTCTCGGTGAAACGATTCATGGGCCGCGGGATCTCTGACATCGCCCACCGCGAGAAACTGCCCTACGAGTTCATCGACGCACCGGGCATGGTGCAGTTGAACACGGTCGACGGCGTGAAATCTCCGGTCGAGGTGTCCGCCGAGATCCTCGCCACTTTGCGTCAACGAGCCGAAGACACGTTCGACGATGATCTCTTCGGGGCCGTGATCACCGTGCCCGCCTACTTCGACGACGCGCAACGGCAAGCCACCAAGGACGCGGCGCGCCTTGCGGGCCTGAACGTGCTGCGCCTGATCAACGAGCCGACGGCCGCGTCCATCGCCTACGGACTCGAGCATGGGTCCGAAGGACTGTATGCGGTGTACGACCTGGGCGGCGGCACCTTCGACATCTCGTTGCTTCGGCTCACGCAGGGCGTCTTCGAGGTCGTGGCCACGGGCGGAGACTCGGCGCTCGGCGGAGACGACTTCGATCGCCTGCTCGCCGATTGGGCGCTGTCGCAGACCGACCTCGACGCGAACACCGCGCAGGACAAGCGCAGCGTCCTGGTGGCCGCCCGCGCGGCCAAGGAGAAGCTTTCTGCCGCCGACCACGCCACGCTCGCCTGCCCGCTGAGCGGCGGTGAGTTGTCAGTGCGGGTCACGCGCGAGCAGTTCCAGTCGCTCGGCCGGGACCTCGTGGCACGCACCATGACGGCCGTGCGCAAGGTGCTTCGCGATGCAAGGGCCGATCGTGCAGAAGTCCACGGCGTCGTGATGGTCGGCGGATCGACGCGAATGCCGATGGTGCAAAAGGCGGTGGGCGAGTTCTTCGGACGCACGCCGCTGACCGACCTGAATCCCGACGAGGTGGTCGCACTCGGTGCGGCGATCCAGGCCAACGCACTGGCCGGCAATGCCGGCGCGGACGAACTCCTGCTGCTCGACGTGATCCCGCTGTCGCTCGGCCTGGAGACGATGGGCGGCCTGGTCGAGCGCATCATCCCGCGCAACAGCACGATTCCGACCGCACGGGCGCAAGACTTCACGACCTTCAAGGACGGCCAGACCGCGATGGCGATCCACGTGGTGCAAGGCGAGCGCGAGCTGGTGAGCGACTGCCGCTCGCTCGCGCGATTCGAGCTGCGAGGCATTCCGCCGATGGTCGCCGGCGCCGCGCGCATCCGCGTGAGCTTCCAGGTCGATGCGGACGGACTTCTCAACGTGTCCGCCCGCGAGGAAACTTCCGGCGTGCAGTCCTCGATTGCGGTCAAGCCGAGCTACGGCCTGTCCGACGACGACATCGCGCGCATGCTCAAGGAGAGCTTCTCGACCGCAGAGTCGGACATGACCGCGCGAAGCCTGCAGGAGTCGCGTGTCGAGGCCGAGCGAATGGTTCTTGCCACGCGGTCCGCGCTGGCAGCCGACGGGGATCTTCTTGACGAGGCGGATCGCGCCGCAATCGAATCCTTGCTGTCCGATGTCGAGGCCTCGCGGGCAGGCGATGACCATCGAGTCATCGACGCCGCCGTCGAAGCCCTGGCCAAGGGCACCGAGGCATTTGCCGCCGAGCGCATGAACCGCGGCATTCAGCAGGCCCTCACCGGCCGTCGAGTAGAGGAAGTCTGACATGCACCCGTGCGCTCCGGCTCGCAGGCCGATTCATCGCGAGCCGCGCGAGGCGCGGCGGAGCCGCTGAGATGCCGATCATCCGCATCCTTCCCCACAGTGAATACTGTCCGCAGGGCACCGAGATTTCCGCGGAGGCGGGCACGTCCATCTGCGAGGCGCTGCTCGAACACGACATCGAGATCGAACACGCCTGCGAAATGAGCTGCGCATGCACGACCTGCCATGTCGTGGTGCGCCAGGGATTCGATTCGCTCAACGAGATGGACGAGGCCGAGGAAGACATGCTCGACCGCGCCTGGGGCCTCGAACCGCAGTCGCGGCTGTCGTGCCAGGCGATCCTCGACCAGGAGGACGTGACGATCGAGATCCCCAGGTACTCGATCAATCACGCCAAGGAAGAGCACTGACGCGCCTCGAAAGAAGGCCCCCCGATCGGACGACCGGGAGGCCTGGCGAAAGGGCATTGCCCTGCTGAGGAGACAGAAGGCAGGCATGACGCACCTGCGCTGACTTCAGATGCAATGTTCGTGCCGCCGCCGTGCTGCCGTGACTCGCGGCATTCGTCACGGCCCACGATGCACCACGGTCGGCGGTCTTGCCAACACCCGACGGCAGCGACCTTCATCTGGCTCGTCATGGTGCGCCGCAGCACCGCAATGGTTCGCTGTCCTTGACGTGATGCCCCTCATCCGCGCCTAGCCGGCGAGCATCCCGGGGCAAAGTGCGACTGCCGTGTGGCACACGATCTGCTTATGCGATCGCGAAGGTCGCAACAGCGCGGCCTGCAGTTCTCGAACCTTGGGCAACGGCGTCCGATCGTTCCACGTGCGACTTCGAAGTCGCGCCTGAACGATCGGTCGCCGTTTTTCATTTGTCGCACCGTCACGCACCAGGAGATCCTCGATGACGTCCGCTCGCTCACGATTCAACCGTCGCCGTTTCCTCGCGAACGCCACCGCGCTCGCCGGAGCCACGACGGTCGGCCTGCCGGCGCTGGCCCAGAAGAAGGACCGCCCCGAGAAAGAGGTGCTCAAGTTCGGGTTCATCAAACTGACCGACTGCGTGCCGCTGGTCATTGCCTACGAGAAGAAATTCTTCGATGACGAAGGACTGTTCGTGACCCTCGAGGCACAGGCCAACTGGAAAGTGCTGCTCGACCGCGTGATCGATGGCCAGCTCGACGGCGCGCACATGCTGGCGGGGCAGCCTCTGGGCGCGAGCATCGGGTTCGGCACGAAGGCCGATGTCATCACCGCCTTCAGCATGGACCTCAACGGTAACGCGATCACGGTGTCGAACGAGGTCTGGCAGCAGATGAAACCGTACCTTCCCACCGAGGGCGGGCGTGTCAAGCATCCGATCAAGGCCGATTCGCTCAAGAAGGTGGTCGACAAGTACAAGCACGAGGGCAAGCCCTTCAAGATGGGCATGGTGTTCCCGGTCTCCACCCACAACTACGAATTGCGCTACTGGCTTGCCGCGGGCGGCCTCAAGCCCGGCTACTACACCACCGGCGACATCACCGGCACGACCGACGCCGACGTCCTTCTCTCCGTCACGCCACCGCCTCAGATGCCGGCCACCCTCGAGGCGGGAACGATCTCGGGCTACTGCGTGGGCGAACCCTGGAACCAGCAGGCCGTGTTCAAGGGCATCGGCGTACCGGTCGTCACCGACTACGAAATCTGGAAGAACAATCCGGAAAAGGTGTTCGGCGTGATGCGAGGCTGGGCCGAGAAGTACCCCAAAACCCACATCGCGGTTCTCAAGGCGATGATCCGTGCCTGCATGTGGCTGGATGCCAGCATGGCCAACCGCGTCGAGGCCGTGAAGCTGCTGTCGAAGTCGAACTACGTCGGAGCCGATGCGGAGGTCATCGGCAACAGCATGACCGGCACCTTCGAGTACGAGAAAGGCGACAAGCGGCCGCTGCCCGACTTCAACGTCTTCTTCCGCTACTACGCGAACTATCCGTTCTACAGCGACGCGATCTGGTATCTGACGCAGATGCGCCGCTGGGGCCAGATCACCAAGAGCAAACCCGACAGCTGGTACTTCGAGACGGCGAAGAAGGTCTATCGGCCCGACATCTTCATGCAGGCCGCGCAGGCGCTGATCGCCGAAGGCAAGGCCCATGAAAGCGACTTTCCCGTGCACAGCGACGGGTTCCGCGGCCCTCAGGATGGCTTCATCGACGGGATCGTCTACGACGCCAGGAAGCCCAACGATTACCTGAAGAAATTCAAGATCGGCTTGAAGGCCGAGGATGTCTGAGCGAGGAAGAGGACACGACATGGAACGAGTGACCAGACTCATGGGCGGCCTTGTCGGCCGCGATCCGCGCGACATGGCGCGTGCGCTCCTCTCCGCGGTGGGCGTGCCCTTCATCGCATTCGCGCTGTTCCTTTGGCTGTGGGCCGTGGGCGCGTCGCACATTCACACGAGCCTGGGCGCCGTGCCGGGCCCGATCGAGGTGGCGGCACAGGCCAAGGCCCTTCTCGACGACCATATCGCCGAACGCGCGAAGCGCGCAGAGTTCTACGAGCGACAGGAAGCGCGCAACCGCGAGCGCCTCGCCGAGGACCCCCACGCCGAGGTGCACATCTATGACTGGACGGGCAAGGCCACGTACCTCGATCAGATCGGAACGAGCCTCGTGACCGTGTTCACGGGCTTCCTGCTGGCCACGATCGTCGCCGTGCCGCTGGGCATCCTGTGCGGCTTGTCGCGAACCGTCCAGGCCGCGCTGAATCCGCTTGTGCAGGTATTCAGGCCGGTGTCGCCCCTGGCGTGGCTGCCCATCGTGACGCTCATCGTCAGTGCGGTGTATGTGACGCATGGGCAGCCGATGTTCCAGAAGTCATTCCTCATCTCGGCAATCACGGTCACGTTGTGCTCGCTGTGGACCACGCTGCTCAATACCGCGATCGGCGTGACCTCGGTCGACCGCGATCTCGTCAATGTCGCTCGCGTGCTCTCGCTGCCGTGGACCACGCGAGTGCGCAAGATCATCCTGCCTTCGGCGCTGCCCTACATCTTCACCGGCATGCGCCTGTCGCTCGGCGTCGGCTGGATGGTGCTGATCGCGGCCGAGATGCTCGCCCAGAATCCGGGGCTCGGGAAGTTCGTCTGGGACGAGTTCCAGAACGGAAGCTCCGAATCGCTCTCGCGCATCATGGTCGCGGTCTTCACGATCGGGATCATCGGCTTCGGGCTGGACCGGCTGATGCTCGGCCTGCAGCAACTCGTCAGCCGTCGCCGAGGGGAATGACGATGAACATGACCCTTCGCACGGAAGACAGGGCCGCCGCCGTTCACGGCATCGCACTCGCCGGTGCTTCCATGGCGGCGCGAACGTCCGTTTCATCCGTGGGGCAGGGCACGCGTGCGGCCAGTGCGACGACGCATGCCGCGCTTGAACTTCGCGGCGTGGGCAAGGGCTACGGTAGCGGCGCCGCCAGGATGCAGGTACTGCAGAGTGTCGACCTCAGCATCGCGCCTGGCGAATTCGTGGCGATCGTGGGCTTCTCGGGCAGTGGCAAGTCGACGCTGGTGAACCTGCTCGCCGGCCTTGACCGGCCCGACGAAGGCGAGGTCCTGAAGGGGGGGCGGCCCGTCACCGGCCCCGGACCGGACCGGGGCGTCGTGTTCCAGAGCTATTCGCTCATGCCATGGCTGAGCGTGCGCGAGAACGTGGCCCTCGCGGTGGACCGCGTGTTCGCCGCCGAGTCGCGCAAGGCGCGCATCGAGCGGGTGCGGCACTACGTTGGGATGGTCGGCCTGAGCGCAGCTATCGAGAAAAAGCCTGGCGAACTCTCCGGCGGGATGCGCCAGCGCGTGTCGGTGGCCCGCGCCCTGGCCACGGACCCCGACGTCCTGCTGATGGACGAACCCCTGTCGGCACTCGATGCGCTCACGCGCGCCAATCTGCAGGACGAGATCACGCGCATCTGGAGCGAGCAGAAGAAGACTGTCCTGCTCATCACCAATGACGTCGACGAGGCGCTCATTCTTGCCGACCGGATCATTCCGCTGAATCCAGGCCCGCGCGCGTCACTCGGGCCCGCCTTTCCCGTGGACATCGCGCGGCCGCGCGATCGGCGCGAGATGAATCACGACCCGCGCTTCAAGGCCCTGCGCGGGCAGATCACGAAATACCTGATCGACGTCGCGCATCAGCGCGAGGCCGCCGCGGGAGCCCGGGTGATCCAGCTTCCTGTCCTGGTACCCCGAGTCGACGGTCGGCATCGGCCTTCCCTTGCCGCACGGGCCGGCATGCGGCACGCCCACCGCATTGACGCGCTCGAGGCGGCCCAGAACCAGCCGCGGCAAGTGGTCCCCGCCGAGCACAAGCCAGGCGATGTTCGATTCGTGGAGTTCTCGAACGTCGTGAAGGTGTATCCCACGCCGCGCGGCCCTCAGAAGGTGGTCGACGGGTTCGACCTGAGGATGCGCAAGGGCGAGTTCGTCTCCGTGATCGGGCACTCGGGCTGCGGCAAGTCGACGGTGCTTTCGATGGTCGCGGGGCTCACCGAGGTGTCAGGCGGCGCCATCATCCTCGACGGCCGCGAGATCGCCGACGCCGGCCCCGATCGAGGCCTGGTGTTCCAGTCGCCCAGCCTCGTCCCGTGGCTGAGCGCCTATGACAACGTCATGCTCGGCGTGCAGCGAGTGTTCCGGGACGCTTCGCCGGCGCAGCGGCGCAGCACAGTCGAGTACTACCTGTCGCGCGTCGGGCTGGCCGACTCGATGCGCAAGCGGGCGGGCGACTTGTCGAACGGCATGAGGCAACGCGTGGGCATCGCGCGGGCTTTTGCGCTGGCGCCCAAGCTGCTGCTGCTCGATGAGCCGTTCGGCATGCTCGATTCCCTGACGCGATGGGACCTGCAGGAGGTGCTCATGGAAACCTGGGCGCGCAACCAGGTGACTTCGATCATGGTCACGCACGACGTGGACGAGGCCATTCTTCTTGCCGATCGCGTCGTCATGATGACCAATGGCCCCAACGCAAGGATCGGCAAGATCATGGACGTCAAACTGCCACGACCGCGTTCGCGCGCCGCGCTGCTGTCACATCCCAAGTACTACGAGCTGCGAGAAGAGCTGATCGCCTTCCTCGAGGAATGCGGCCGACAACACTGAAAAGCGCGCGCGGCGCTGCGAACATGGGCGCAGAAGCAAAAAGACCCCGTCACGCTCGACGGGGTCCTGGGTAGGTTCACGCCCCCTTTCGGGGAAGGCGTGTCAGCTTCGAGCGGCGTGCGACGACGACGTCAATGCCCGCCGCAGCCAGCCGCCCAACGGGCGCAAGGACCAGAACTGCGCGTCGCTGTCATGGCATTCGCGCTCGGTCAGCATGCCGCGGTTGTCGAGCATGTCGATGAAGTTGCGCACGGCATGGCGACGAAGCCCGCTGACTTCGGTCAGCTGCGCCAGCGTCACGTAGCGGTGGGACATGTCGGTGGCCATTCGACGATGCGCCGTGTGATGAAAAGGCGGCGCCAGCTCCGGCCAGGCGGTGAGACGGTATTCCTTCATGGCTCCAACGACTCGTTCTGGTGAATGGAAGCAATCGCGTCGAGGCGGTCGCCCTGCAAGTGATGTCAGCGTAGTGGGCATTTGCACGGGGGGGAAGGCATTTTTCGTCCGAATTCGGGTATTCCCCAAGAGAAAAGCTGTGTCGAGTTGTGATGGGAAGTGCCGTTTCGATGGTCCCCGTACACTTCTGCCATGCAAATCCTGGGCGTGGAGTCCTCCTGCGACGAGACGGGCGTCGCGCTGGTTCGCTGCGAAGACGGCTCGGCCCGCCCGCTCCTGGCCGCCCATGCGCTGCATAGCCAGGTGCAGATGCACGAGGCCTACGGCGGCGTCGTGCCTGAACTGGCATCGCGAGACCACATTCGACGCGTCATTCCGCTGACCCGGAAGGTGCTCGCCGAAGCCGGTTCCGCGCTGGGCGACATCGGGCTCGTCGCATTCACCCAGGGCCCGGGGCTTGCCGGGGCGCTGCTCGTCGGAGCGGGCGTGGCGTGCGCGTTGGCCGCCGCACTGGATCGGCCGGTGATGGGCGTGCATCACCTCGAAGGGCACCTGCTGTCGCCCTTCCTGTCGGCCGATCCGCCCGAATTCCCGTTCGTCGCCCTGCTGGTGTCGGGCGGCCACACGCAACTCATGCGCGTGGAAGACGTCGGCCGATACGAGCTGCTGGGCGAGACGATCGACGATGCCGCCGGCGAGGCATTCGACAAGTCGGCCAAGCTCATGGGGCTGGGCTACCCGGGCGGCCCGGCACTGGCGCGCCTCGCGCAGTACGGCGACGCCGACGCGTTCGATCTGCCGCGCCCGCTCTTGCACAGCCGGAACCTCGATTTCTCGTTTGCCGGTCTCAAGACGGCGGTTCGAACGCAACTCCAGAAATTGGGCACGAACGTCTGCGAGCAGGACCGCGCCCACCTGGCGGCATCGACCCAGCAGGCGATCGTCGACGTGCTGTGCGCCAAGTCGCTCGCGGCATTGCGCGTCACCGGTCTCAAGCGGCTCGTGGTCGCGGGCGGAGTCGGCGCCAACACGGCCCTTCGCGATCAGCTCGATGTCGCGTGCCGACGGGAGCAGGTCCGCGTGCACTATCCGGAGTTGGCGCTGTGCAGCGACAACGGCGCGATGATCGCGCTGGCGGCGGCGATGCGCTGGCAACGCGGACTGGCGTCGGTACGTCGCGACTATGCGTTCAACGTGCTGCCACGTTGGCCACTCCAGGCCGCCTGAGCCGGCCGTGTCGAGAGACAGCCCTCGTTCAACACTCACGCTCCCACGGAAACATCCCATGCGCTCGGTCATCCAGCAGTTGCCGGCCTCCAAGATCCGCGAAGTCGCCAACGCCGGCATGGCGCGTGACGACGTGCTGGCATTCTGGTTCGGCGAAAGCGACGAGCCCACGCCCGCGGTGATCCGAGAGGCGGCGCAGGCTTCTCTTGCCATCGGCGAGACCTTCTACGCGCACAACCTCGGTCTGCCCGAACTGCGCACGGCGGTAGCGCAATACACATCGACGCTGCATCCGGCTGTGGGCCCCGATCGCATCGCGATCACGTCCTCGGGCGTCAGCGGCCTGATGCTGACCATGCAGGCGCTCGTGGGCGCGGGCGACGAGGTCGTGGCGGTCGTCCCCGTGTGGCCCAACCTCACGGCGCAGCCCGAGATCCTGGGCGCCCGGGTCAGGCGCGTGTCGCTGCGTCCGCCACGGTCGAATGCGAGTCACGATGAAGGCTGGCGCCTGGATCTCGACGAGCTCCTGGAAAGCGTGACCTCCAAGACTGCCGTGCTGCTCGTGAACGCCCCCAACAACCCCTCGGGCTGGACCCTGTCGCGCGCGCAGCAGCAGGCCATCCTCGATCACTGCCGGCGCACGGGGACATGGATCGTCGCGGATGAAGTCTACGAACGTGTCTACTTCGGTTCCGGCACCGAGCCGGCGCCGAGCTTCCTCGACATCGCCAGCGAAGAAGACCGGCTCGTGGTGGTGCACAGCTTCTCCAAGAGCTTCCTGATGACCGGCTTTCGCCTGGGCTGGATCGTCGCGCCGACGGGCTTCATCGAGCACATGGGCAAGCTGATCGAGTTCAACACTTCGTGCGCGCCCGTGTTCGTGCAGCGAGCCGGCCTGGCCGCCCTCGCGCACAGTGACGACATCGTCCCGAATGTGGTGGGCCACATGCGGCGCTGCCGCGATACGCTGGTGCCCGCATTGGCCCAGTTGCCGGACGTGCGCGTGGCGCAGCCCCGCGGCGGCATGTATGCCTTCTTCCGCATCGAGGGCCAGGACGACTCGCTCGCCCTGGCCAAGCACCTCGTGTCGTCGGTCGGCCTGGGCCTGGCGCCCGGCGCGGCGTTCGGCGACGAAGCCGAAGGCTGGCTGCGCTGGTGCTTCGCCTCGAAGTCGCAGGAGCGCCTGGTCCAGGGCGTGGAACGCCTCGAGCAGGCGCTTCGAACGCTTCACATATAATCGACGGGCTTTGCCGGCAGACATCCTTGCCGAGCCTGGCAACCCTCGCACGGCGCTGGTCGGTTTCACCGGCGACCGCAAGTCCACCACACGAAACCGCTGCCGCCCGAGGCATGGGCGCACGGCTTCGCTCCACAGGAAACTGAGATGAGCAACATCGACAAGGCCGAGATCATCAAGGACAACGCACGCGGCACCAACGACACCGGGTCGCCGGAAGTCCAGGTCGCGCTGCTGACCGCCCGCATCAACGAACTCACCCCCCACTTCAAGACCCACTCCAAGGACCACCACGGTCGCCGCGGTCTGCTGAAGATGGTCAATGCCCGCAAGAGCTTGCTCGCCTATCTGAAGAACAAGGACGCGGACCGCTACACCGCGCTGATCCAGAAGCTGGGCCTGCGCAAGTAACCGCAGCATGAGAGCAGAGAGCCTGTCTGGACAAGCCAGCACAGGCTCTTTGCGTTTGGAGCACGGCAGCCATCGATGACGATGTGTCATTCCACCGACGTTCACCTGCGAATGTCGCTGGAATGGCATCGCGCCAGGATGCCCGGCTCCGGGGACATGAGCGTCGCCCACCCCTGACGCTCGCCAAACCGGAGAAAAGACATGAGCATGTTCAACAAGGTCACCAAGACATTCCAGTGGGGCCAACACAGCGTCACGCTTGAAACCGGCGAGATTGCCCGCCAGGCGGGCGGCGCGGTCGTCGTGAACATCGAGGACACCGTCATCCTGGCCACCGTGGTGGGCGCGAAGAACGCCAAGGCCGGCCAGGACTTCTTCCCCCTGACAGTCGACTACATCGAGAAGACCTACGCGGCAGGCAAGATCCCTGGCAGCTTCTTCAAGCGTGAAGGCCGTCCGAGCGAACTCGAGACGCTCACCTCGCGTCTCATCGACCGGCCGCTTCGCCCGCTGTTTCCGGACGGCTTCTACAACGAAGTGCAGGTCGTCATCCATGTGCTGTCGCTCAACCCCGAGATCCCGGCCGACATCCCGGCCCTGATCGGCGCGAGCGCTGCGCTGGCCGTCTCGGGCATTCCTTTCAACGGCCCGATCGGTGCCGCCCGAGTGGCCTACGTGAACGGCCAGTACGTCCTGAACCCCACGAAGTCGCAGCTGGAACAATCCCAGATGGACCTCGTCGTGGCGGGCACGCAGGCCGCGGTCCTGATGGTCGAATCAGAGGCGAAGCAACTGTCCGAGGAGGTGATGCTCGCGGGTGTCGTCTTCGGCCACGAGCAGGGCAATGTCGCCATCGCCGCGATCCATGATCTCGTGCGCGACGCCGGCAAGCCGGCCTGGGACTGGCAGCCTCCGGCCAAGGACGAGGCGTTCATCGGCAAGGTCAACGCGCTTGCCGAGGGGCCGATCCGCACGGCATATCAGATCCGCTCCAAGCAGGCGCGCACCCAGGCCACGCGCGAAGCCTATGCCAACGTGAAGGCGGCGTTGACGGGCGAGGGTGTCGAATTCGACTCCGTGAAGGTCGACAACCTGCTGTTCGACATCGAGGCGGGCATCGTGCGCAGCCAGATCCTCTCGGGCGAGCCGCGCATCGACGGCCGCGATACCCGCACCGTGCGCCCCATCGAGATCCGCTCCGGCGTGCTTCCGCGTGTCCATGGCTCGGCACTGTTCACGCGCGGTGAAACGCAGGCGCTGGTGGCCGCCACGCTCGGGACCGAGCGCGATGCCCAGCGCATCGACGCACTCGCCGGCGAGTTCAGCGAGCACTTCATGCTCCACTACAACATGCCTCCGTTCGCCACCGGCGAGACCGGCCGCGTCGGCTCGCCCAAGCGGCGCGAGATCGGCCACGGACGGCTTGCCAAGCGCGCGCTCGTGGCCGTGCTGCCCGCCCGAGACGAGTTCCCCTACTCGATGCGCGTGGTGTCGGAAATCACGGAGTCGAACGGGTCCTCGTCGATGGCCTCCGTGTGCGGCGGCTGCCTCGCGCTCATGGACGCCGGTGTACCCCTCAAGGCGCACGTGGCCGGGATCGCGATGGGTCTCATCAAGGACGGCAACCGCTTCGCGGTGCTGACCGACATTCTCGGCGACGAGGATCACCTGGGCGACATGGACTTCAAGGTCGCCGGCACGACGGCAGGGGTCACGGCGCTGCAGATGGACATCAAGATCCAGGGCATCACGAAGGAGATCATGCAGGTCGCATTGGCTCAGGCCAAGGAAGCCCGCATGCACATCCTCGGAAAGATGATCGAGGCGATGGGCGGCGCCAAGACCGAGGTGTCGCAGTTCGCGCCGCGCCTGTACACGATGAAGATCAACCCCGAGAAGATCCGCGACGTGATCGGCAAGGGCGGGTCGACGATCCGCGCGTTGACCGAGGAAACCGGCACGACGATCGACATCGCCGAAGACGGCACGATCACCATCGCTTCCATCGATGCTGCAAAAGCCGAGGAGGCCAAGCGGCGGATCGAGGAGATCACGGCCGAAGTCGAAGTGGGCAAGATCTACGAAGGTCCGGTCACCAAGATCCTCGACTTCGGGGCCCTGGTGAACCTGCTGCCGGGCAAGGACGGGTTGCTGCACATCAGCCAGATCGCCCACCAGCGCGTCGAGAAGGTCACCGACTTCCTCAAGGAAGGCCAGATCGTCAAGGTCAAGGTGCTCGAGACCGACGAGAAAGGCCGCGTCAAGCTCTCGATGAAGGCTCTGCTCGACCGCGAATCGCAAGGCCATCGCGAACCACAGTCGGCCGAGTGAGGGCTCTGCAGCCGGCACGACCGCAGCCGCTTGCAGCATGCGGTGTGCTGTTCGGGATGCTCTCCAGGAGTGCGTTATGAAAGCCATCGAAATCACGCAACCCGGCGCGCCCGACGTCCTGCGTCCGGCCGAGCGTCCGGATCCGATTGCCGGGGCCGGCGAGGTTCTCGTGAAGGTCGCCGCATCGGGCGTGAACCGGCCCGACGTGCTGCAGCGCAAGGGCATGTACCCGGTGCCGCCCGGCGCGTCGGACATCCCGGGGCTCGAGATCGCCGGCACGATCGTCGCCGGCGATGCCGCGGCCATGGCGAAGGCCGGGCTACATGAAGGCGACCGCGTGTGCGCGCTCGTGGCGGGCGGCGGATACGCACAGCTGTGCGTGGCGCCGGTCGGCCAATGCCTGCCTGTCCCCGCCGGCCTGAGCGACGTCGAGGCCGCCAGCCTGCCGGAAACGTTCTTCACGGTGTGGTCGAACGTATTCGATCGGGGGCGTCTGCAAAAGGGTGAGACGCTCCTGGTCCAGGGTGGCAGCAGCGGCATCGGCGTGACGGCCATCCAGTTGGCCAAGGCTGGCGGCGCGCGGGTGATCGTCACGGTCGGTTCCGACGAAAAGGCCGCAGCGTGCCGAGCGCTCGGCGCTGACGAGGCCATCAACTACCGCACACACGATTTCGTCGAGGAAGTGCGGCGAATCACCGCGGGGCAGGGCACGGATGTGATCCTCGACATGGTGGCGGGCGCGTACGTCGCGCGCGAGCTGCAATGCCTCGCCGAAGATGGCCGCCTTGTCATCATCGCCGTGCAGGGCGGGGTGAAGTCCGAGATCGATGCGGGTGCCGTTCTACGGCGCCGGCTGACCATCACGGGTTCGACGCTGCGTCCGAGGCCGGTGGCCTTCAAGGCCGCGATCGCCGATGCGCTGCGCAAACACGTGTGGCCCTGGCTGGAGAACGGCAGTGTCAAGCCCGTCATCCACCGTGTCTTCGCCGCAGACGACGCAGCGCAGGCGCACGCCCTGATGGAATCCAACCAGCACATCGGAAAACTGGTCCTCGATTGGGAGGGAAAGAAGCCATGACGCGCCGCAAGCTGGTGGTGGGCAACTGGAAGATGAACGGCTGCCGGCTCGACAACGCCGAGCTGATTGCCGGAATCGAGGCGGCGGGCCCGTACGAGTCCGAGGTGTCCGTGTGCGTGCCGTTTCCGTACCTGTCCGAGGTGGCACTCACCCTGCAAGGCAGGCGCATCGCATGGGGCGCCCAGGACTGCTCGGCACACGCGAGCGGCGCCTACACCGGCGAAGTCTCCGCGGCGATGCTGGCTGAATTCGGATGTCGTCACGTGATCGTCGGCCATTCGGAACGCCGTGCATACCATGCCGAGTCCGACCAGCTGGTCGCCGACAAGGCCAAGATCGCGCTTGCCAACAAGCTCGTCCCGATCGTGTGCGTGGGCGAGACGCTCGCCGAGCGCGAAGCCGGACACACCGATGCGGTCGTCAAGCGGCAGATGTCCGCCGTCATCCACACGCTGGGTCATTGCATCTCGCAGATCGTCGTCGCTTACGAGCCCGTGTGGGCCATCGGAACGGGCAAGACTGCCACGCCCGAACAGGCGCAGGCAGTGCACGGGCTGCTTCGCACGCAGCTCCACGCGGCCACCCCGAAGTCCCACGAGATGCCCATCCTCTATGGCGGCAGCGTGAAACCCGACAACGCCGCCACGCTGTTCGCGCAGGCCGACATCGACGGCGGCCTGATCGGCGGCGCATCCCTCAAGGCGGCGGACTTCGCCGCGATCTGTCGCGCAGCAGCCTGAGGCCAATGCGCGAATTCGAATCTCTGGAGCACACAAGAAAATGAGCTGGTTGCTGAATGTCGTGGTGATCGTGCAGGTCCTCGCCGCCCTCGTGATGATCGGTCTCGTGCTCGTGCAGCACGGCAAGGGTGCCGACATGGGCGCGTCGTTCGGCAGCGGCGCCTCCGGCAGTCTGTTCGGCGCGACGGGCAGCGCCAACTTCCTGTCGCGCTCCACGGCTGTATGTGCAGGCGTGTTCTTCATCTGCACGCTGGCACTGGCCTACATGGCCAACGATCGGGCGCGTCCTGACACCGGCGGCAGCGTCCTCGACCGGCCGGCCATCTCGGTTCCTGCCGCGGCCAGCGGTGCGGGTCAGATTCCGGCCGAGCCCGGCGCGGGTGCAAGTGCCGCTGCCTCTGCAGCACCCAGCACGCCTGCCGCACCTGCTTCGGGTGCAGCTGCGATCCCCACGAAATGAGGAATATCAATCGCGGTGAATGACACCTGTGGCTTCGCCGCGTTTCATTGAGCCGCCGTGGCCTTTGAGGTTAGAATTCAAGGCTGCTCGGAGAGCCAATCCTCATGCAATCCGAAGCAAAATCAAGAATTTGTCGGGCGGGTTTGTCGAGGGTGCATGACAGTGTGCTCTGAGGCAAATGGTCGGGCAAATCGTTGAGTTGGCCGACGTGGTGAAATTGGTAGACACGCTATCTTGAGGGGGTAGTGGCGAAAGCTGTGCGAGTTCGAGTCTCGCCGTCGGCACCATGACTGCATGCGTGATGTCTTCAACGGCATCGCGTAAAGAACAAGCCGACGAATCCACCATGAACCTGGAATCCTACCTGCCGGTCATCCTCTTCATTCTTGTAGGAGCGGCAGTCGGAGTAGCTCCCCAGGTCCTCGGTTTCCTGCTCGGCCCGCGTCGGCCCGATGCAGCCAAGAACTCTCCCTACGAGTGCGGCTTCGAGGCATTCGAGGACGCGCGCATGAAGTTCGACGTGCGCTACTACCTCGTCGCCATTCTTTTCATCCTGTTCGACCTCGAGATCGCCTTCCTCTTCCCGTGGGCGGTGTCCTTGCGCGAGATCGGCGCGGTGGGCTTCTGGGCGATGATGGTCTTCCTCGCCATCCTTGTCGTGGGCTTCGCCTACGAATGGAAAAAGGGCGCGCTCGACTGGGAATGACGGAGCTATCTCAATGAGTCTCGAAGGCGTTCTGAAAGAAGGGTTCGTGACCACGAGCCTGGACACCGTCATCAACTGGTCGAAGACCGGGTCGCTGTGGCCGATGACCTTCGGCCTCGCGTGCTGCGCGGTCGAGATGATGCATGCCGGCGCCGCGCGCTACGACATCGACCGCTTTGGCATGCTGTTCCGGCCGAGCCCCCGACAGTCCGACCTGATGATCGTGGCAGGCACGCTGTGCAACAAGATGGCGCCCGCCATGCGCAAGGTCTACGACCAGATGGCCGAGCCGCGCTGGGTGCTGTCGATGGGCTCGTGCGCCAACGGCGGCGGGTACTACCACTACAGCTATTCGGTGGTGCGCGGCTGCGATCGCATCGTGCCGGTCGACGTGTACGTGCCGGGCTGTCCGCCTACCGCAGAAGCCCTGCTGTACGGAATCATCCAGCTCCAGGCCAAGATCCGCCGCGAGAACACCATCGCGCGCTGACCACCTTCCACCATGCCTCCACGCGCCGCGTCCACCCCATGAGCCATCTCGATACCCTGCAGGCCGCGCTCGAAGCCACCCTTGGCGGCAAGCTGAAGAAACTGGTACGCGACCGGGGTGAGATCACTGTCACGGTCGACGCGGCCGACTACCTTGCCGCTTCGCAAGCACTTCGCGACGACCCCTCGCTCGCGTTCGAGCAATTGCTCGACCTCTGCGGCGTCGACTACTCGACCTACCGCGACGAGCCCTGGGAAGGTCCGCGCTTTTGCATCGTCTCGCACCTGCTCTCGGTCGCCTACAACTGGCGCGTGCGATTGAAGGTATTCGCGCCGGACGACGACGTGCCCACCGTCGATTCGGTCACGGGCATCTGGAGTTCGGCGAACTGGTTCGAACGCGAGGCCTTCGACCTCTACGGCGTGATATTCGACGGGCACCTCGACTTGCGGCGCATCCTCACCGACTATGGTTTCATCGGTCACCCGTTTCGCAAGGACTTCCCCGTTTCGGGGCATGTCGAGATGCGCTACGACACCGAACAGCGTCGCGTGATCTACCAGCCCGTGACCATCGAGCCGCGCGAGATCGTTCCGCGCGTGATCCGCGAAGACAACTACGGTGGCGTCCAATGAGCCCGATCAAACTCGCCGGCGGCCCGTCTTCGGCGCGGCGGAGCGCCTGACATGGCAGATATCAAGAACTACACGCTGAATTTCGGCCCCCAGCATCCGGCCGCCCATGGCGTTCTGCGCCTCGTGCTCGAACTCGACGGCGAAGTGATCCAGCGTGCCGATCCGCACATCGGATTGCTGCACCGGGCCACCGAGAAATTGGCGGAGACGCGCACGTACATCCAGGCGCTCCCCTACATGGACCGCCTCGATTACATGTCGATGATGTGCAACGAGCACGCCTACTGCCTCGGCATAGAGCGCCTGCTCGGCATCGAGGTGCCCATCCGCGCGCAGTACATCCGCGTGATGTTCGCCGAGATCACGCGCTTGCTGAACCATCTGCTGTGGCTCGGCGCGCATGGCCTCGACTGCGGCGCGATGAACATCTTCATCTACTGCTTCCGCGAGCGTGAGGACCTGTTCGACGTGTACGAGGCGGTGTCGGGTGCGCGCATGCACGCCGCCTATTTCCGCCCGGGCGGCGTCTACCGCGATCTGCCTGACTCCATGCCGCAGTATCGCGAGTCCAAGATCCGCAGCCCCAAGGCGCTGGCCAGGCTCAACGAAGGCCGCAAGGGATCGCTGCTCGACTTCATCGACGATTTCACCTCGCGCTTTCCACGTTATGTCGACGAATACGAAACCCTGCTCACCGACAACCGCATCTGGAAGCAGCGCACGGTGGGCATCGGCGTGGTGTCGCGCGAACGCGCCCTGAACCTCGGCTTCACCGGCCCGATGCTGCGCGGCTCGGGAGTCGAATGGGACTTGCGCAAGAAGCAACCCTACGACGTCTACGACCGCATGGATTTCGACATCCCGGTTGGCGTGAACGGCGACACCTATGACCGGTACCTGGTGCGTGTCGAGGAAATGCGCCAGGCCAATCGCATCATCAAGCAGTGCGTCGACTGGCTGCGCGTCAACCCCGGGCCTGTCATCACCGACAACCACAAGGTCGCGCCACCGTCTCGCGTCGAGATGAAGGCGAACATGGAAGAGCTGATCCACCATTTCAAGCTCTTCACCGAAGGCTTTCACGTGCCCGAGGGCGAGGTCTACGCGGCCGTGGAGCACCCGAAGGGCGAGTTCGGCATCTACTTCGTGAGCGACGGGGCGAACAAGCCCTACCGCATGAAGATTCGTCCCCCTGGCTTTGTCCATCTCGCAGCACTCGACGAGATGGCGCGAGGCCACATGATCGCCGACGCCGTGGCGGTCATCGGGACGATGGACATTGTGTTTGGAGAGGTCGACCGATGATCAACGAGTCGATGAAGGAACTCTTCGCGCGAGAAGTCGCGAAGTTTCCGGCCGATCAGAAACAATCTGCCGTGATGGCGTGCCTGGCCATCGTGCAAAACGAATTCGGGCATGTGTCGCACGAGAGCGAACTCGAGGTGGCCGAGTACCTCGGCATGCCTCCGATCGCAGTGCATGAGGTCACCACTTTCTACAACATGTACAACCAGCAGCCGGTGGGCACCTACAAGCTCAACGTCTGCACGAATCTGCCATGCCAGCTGCGCGATGGCGAGAAGGCGCTGGCCCACCTCTGCTCGAGACTGCATGTGGAAGAGGGCGGCACGACGGCCGACGGGATGTTCACCGTACAGAAGAGCGAATGCCTCGGAGCCTGCGCCGACGCGCCGGTGATGCTCGTCAACGACAGGCAGATGGTGAGCTTCATGAGCAACGATCGTCTCGACGCGCTCATCGACACGCTCGCCACCGCGGCGCAGCCCACGAAGTAAACGAGAGCACCACGACATGCTCGATCTCTCCAAGTTCCAAGCAAACGGACGCGAGACCTGCTTCCACGGCCGGCACATCGATCCGCAGATCTATGTGGGCATCGACGGCAGCAACTGGCGGCTGAAGGACTACGAAGCGCGTGGCGGCTACACGGCGCTGCGACGCATGCTCGGCCTTGCCGGCGCTCAGGCGATGACGCCCGAACAGGTGGTCGCCGAGGTCAAGGCCTCCGGACTGCGCGGGCGGGGCGGCGCCGGTTTTCCCACCGGGCTGAAATGGAGCTTCATGCCCCGCCAGTATCCTGGCGCGAAGTACCTCGTGTGCAATTCAGACGAAGGTGAACCTGGCACCTGCAAGGATCGCGACCTGCTCCTGTACAACCCGCACATGGTCATCGAGGGCATGGTCATCGCGGCGTACGCCATGGGCATCGCCGTCGGATACAACTACATCCACGGCGAGATCTTCGAGGTCTACGAGCGCTTCGAAGAGGTCTTGCGCGAAGCCCGCGAAGCCGGCTATCTCGGCAACGGCATCCTCGGTACCGGCTTCAACTTCCAGTTGCACGCCGCTCATGGCTTCGGCGCCTACATCTGCGGCGAGGAGACTGCGCTGCTCGAATCGCTCGAGGGCAAGAAGGGGCAGCCGCGATTCAAGCCGCCGTTTCCCGCCAGCTACGGTCTTTACGGCAAGCCCACGACCATCAACAACACCGAGACCTTCGCTGCAGTCCCCTGGATCATCAACAACGGTGGTCAGGCCTACCTGGACATCGGCAAGCCGAACAACGGCGGCACGAAGATCTTCTCCATGGTCGGCGATGTCGAATTGCCCGGCAACTATGAAGTCCCCCTCGGGACACCGTTCGCCAAGGTGCTCGAACTGGCCGGCGGCGTGCGCAAGGGTCGCAAGCTGAAGGCGGTGATCCCCGGCGGCTCGTCGGCACCGGTCCTGCCGGCCCAGATCATGATGGACTTGACGATGGACTACGACGCCATCGCCAAGGCCGGGTCCATGCTCGGCTCCGGTGCGGTCATCGTCATGGACGACTCGCGCTGCATGGTCAGGAGCTTGCTGCGGCTGTCCTACTTCTACCAGCACGAGAGCTGCGGCCAGTGCACTCCGTGCCGAGAAGGCACCGGCTGGCTGTGGCGCATGGTCGACCGCATCGAACATGGCCAGGGAAAGATGAGCGACATCGACCTGCTCAACTCGGTGGCCGACAACATCCAGGGGCGCACGATCTGCGCGCTCGGCGACGCCGCCGCGATGCCGGTGCGCGCCATGATCAAGCACTTCCGAGACGAGTTCGTCCACCACATCGAACACAAGTCCTGCCTGGTCCCCGCCCACGTCTGAACGATCAACATGCTCGAAATCGAACTCGACGGTCAAAAGGTGCAGGTGCCCGAAGGCAGCATGGTGATGCATGCGGCCGACAAGGCCGGCACGTACATCCCGCACTTCTGCTATCACAAGAAGCTCTCGATCGCGGCCAATTGCCGCATGTGCCTGGTCGACATCGAGAAGGCCCCCAAGCCGATGCCGGCGTGCGCGACGCCGGTCACGCAGGGCATGATCGTCCGCACCAAGAGCGACAAGGCGATCAAGGCGCAGCAAAGCGTCATGGAGTTCCTGCTGATCAACCATCCGCTGGACTGCCCGATCTGCGACCAGGGTGGCGAATGCCAGCTGCAGGACCTTGCCGTCGGGTACGGCGGCTCCTCGTCTCGGTACGAAGAGGAGAAGCGGGTCGTCTTCCACAAGGAAGTCGGGCCGCTGCTCTCGCTCGAGGAGATGAGCCGCTGCATTCATTGCACGCGCTGCGTGCGATTCGGCCAGGAAATGGCCGGCGTGATGGAACTGGGCATGGTCAACCGGGGCGAGCACGCCGAGATCACCACCATCGCGGGCGACACCGTCGATTCCGAGCTCTCGGGCAACATGATCGATCTGTGCCCGGTCGGCGCCATCACGAGCAAGCCGTTCCGATACCAGGCCAGAACCTGGGAGCTTTCGCGGCGCAAGAGCGTGAGCCCGCATGACAGCACCGGCGCGAACCTGATCGTTCAAGTGCGCCAGGGCAAGGTGCTGCGGGTCGTGCCGCTGGAGAACGAGGAAGTCAACGAGTGCTGGCTGGCGGACCGCGACCGCTTCTCCTACGAGGGACTCAACAGCGACCAGCGGCTCACCGCGCCGATGATCAAGCAAGGCGGCGAGTGGAAGACCGTCGACTGGAACACCGCCCTCGACTACGTCGTGCGCGGACTCACGCAGATCAAGGCCGAGCACGGGGCGGCCGTCCATCGGCGCGCTCGCATCCCCCCACAGCACCGTCGAAGAGCTGCATCTGCTTGCCCGCGTCGTGCGCGGCCTCGGCAGCGAGAACATCGACCACCGCCTGCGGCATTCTGATTTCACCAGGTCCGACGCGGTGCGCTGGCTGGGCACATCGATCGCCTCGCTGTCGCAGTTGCAAAGCGCGCTGGTCGTCGGCTCCTTCCTGCGCAAGGACCACCCGCTGTTCGCCCAGAGATTGCGCCAGGCTGTCCGCCGTGGCGCCAAGGTGCACAGCATCCATGCCGTCCACGACGATTGGGCGATGCCGGTGGCCACGACGATCACCGCACCGCCGAGCACCTGGGTGGGCGCACTGGCGGCCGTCGCGGCAGCAGTCGCCGCAGCCAAGGGTGTCGCCGCACCGATGCAGGCCGACGTCACGCCGGAGGCGAAGGCCATCGCCGACTCGCTTCTCGGAGTCGAGCGCCGCGCGATCCTTTTGGGCAATCCCGCCGCGCAGCACCCGCAGGCTACCGCGCTCCTGTCGCTGGCCACCTGGATCGGCGAACACGTCGGTGCCACCGTGGGCCACTTCGGCGAAGCGGCGAATTCAGTCGGTGCGCAGCTCGTGTCGGCCATCCCCGGCGAGGGCGGGCTGCATGCGGGCGACATGCTCGGCGGCCGGCTCAAGGCTGCACTGCTGCTGAACCTGGAACCCGAGTTCGACGTCGCCGATCCGGCCGGCGCGCTCAAGGGACTCAAATCCGCCGACATGGTGGTGGCGCTGACGGCTTTCCGCGACGTGGCTGCCAAGACAGCCGATGTCCTGTTGCCGATCGCCCCGTTCACCGAAACGTCCGGCACCTTCATCAATGCCGAAGGGCGAGTGCAGAGCTTCCACGGCGTCGTCAAGCCGCTCGGCGAAGCGCGCCCTGCCTGGAAGGTGCTGCGCGTGCTCGGCAACATGCTCGGTCTGAACGACTTCGACTTCGAGACCTCCGACGAAGTGCGGGCCGAGGCGCTGCCCGTCGATATCGCAACTCACCTGGACAACCGCGCCTTCTCGATGACGTCTTCTTCCACGTCGACTTTCGCGTCGGCTCCCGACGCGCTCGAACGCGTCACCGACGTCACCATCTACGGCACCGATCCACTCGTGCGCCGTGCGGTGTCGTTGCAACTGACGGCCGATGCCCGTGCGCCGGCGGTCAGCCTGTCCAGTCAGGTGTGGCAGCGGCTGGGCCTCGCCGCAGGCGCGTCGGTGCGCGTCACCCAAGGCGGTGCGTTCGCGATCCTGCCGGCACGCCTTGACCCGACCCTGGCTCCCAGGGTCGTTCGCGTGAGCGCAGGGCGCCACGAAACGGCCGGCCTCGGCGCCATGTTCGGGCCGATCAGCGTCGAGAAAGCCTGAGGAACGCGATGATCGACACCATCAACACGTACGGCACCTCCTGGCTCGGTGGCTTCTGGCCGCCGGTGTGGGCGCTGATCCGCATCGTCGTGCTCGTCGCCCCACTGATGGGCTTCGTCGCCTACCTCACGCTGTGGGAAAGAAAGGCCATCGGCTGGACGCAGATTCGCCCCGGACCCAATCGCGTCGGGCCGCTCGGGTTGCTGCAGCCGATCGCCGATGCGGTCAAGCTGATCTTCAAGGAAATCATCGTCCCGAGCGCGGCCAGCAAGGGGCTGTTCCTGCTCGGTCCGGTCATGACCATCATGCCTTCGCTGGCCGCCTGGGCCGTCGTGCCGTTCGGGCCCGACGTGGCGCTAGCGAACATCAATGCCGGCTTGCTGTTCCTCATGGCCGTGACCTCGATCGAGGTGTACGGCGTGATCATCGCCGGCTGGGCGTCGAACTCGAAGTACGCGTTTCTCGGGGCGCTGCGTGCGTCGGCGCAAATGGTCAGCTACGAGATTGCGATGGGCTTTGCCCTGGTGGTCGTCCTCATGGTGACCGGCAGCCTGAACATGACCGAAATCGTCCTCAGCCAGGGACGCGGATTCTTCGCATCGCACGGGCTCACGTTCCTGAGCTGGAACTGGCTGCCGCTGCTGCCCATCTTCGGTGTCTACGTCATCTCGGGCATCGCAGAGACCAACCGCCATCCCTTCGACGTCGTGGAGGGCGAGTCCGAGATCGTTGCGGGCCACATGGTCGAGTACTCCGGCATGGCATTTGCGATGTTCTTCCTCGCCGAGTACGCCAACATCATCCTCGTGTCCGCGCTCGGCTCGACCATGTTCCTCGGCGGCTGGGAGGCTCCGATCTCGTTCTCGCTGTTCGGCATGGACACCCCCGGCTGGATCGTCGCCTCGATGTGGTTCTGGAACTGGCTGTGGCTGTTCATGAAGATCTTCGTCATCGCCACGTTGTTCCTCTGGGTGCGCGCCACGTTCCCCCGCTTCCGCTATGACCAGATCATGCGTCTTGGCTGGAAGATCTTCATCCCGGTCACGCTGGTGTGGCTGGTGCTGGTGGGGCTGTGGATCGAGTCACCCTGGAACATCTGGAAGTAAGGCATAGGTGTCACATGGCTGCAGCAAGCTCCATCAAGGACATGTTCTCGAGCTTCATGCTCACCGAACTGTTCAAGGGCATGGCCCTGACCGGGCGTCATTTCTTCGCCCGCAAGATCACCGTCCAGTATCCGGAGGAAAAGACTCCGCTTTCGCCGCGCTTTCGCGGGCTGCACGCGCTGCGCCGCTATGAAAACGGGGAAGAGCGCTGCATCGCCTGCAAGCTGTGCGAAGCGGTGTGCCCGGCGCTGGCGATCACCATCGAGTCGGACATCCGGGCCGATGGCTCGCGCCGCACGACGCGCTACGACATCGACATGACCAAGTGCATCTTCTGCGGCTTCTGCGAGGAGAGCTGCCCGGTCGACTCGATCGTCGAGACGCACATTCTTGAATTCCACGGCGAAAAGCGAGGCGACTTGTATTTCACCAAAGACATGCTTCTGGCGGTCGGTGACCGCTACGAGAAGGAAATCGCGGCCAACAAGGAGGCTGACGCCCGCTATCGCTGAGGCCGCGAGCCTCGCGTGACGGCCCGAGCTTGACTTCATCGGGTCACAGGCGCTTCACGACACATGCAGACCATTCCTGCGCTCTTCTACGTCTTTTCGGCCGTGCTGCTGGTCGCCTCGTTCCGGGTGATCACGGCACGCAGCGCGGTCCACGCCGCGCTCTATCTCGTGCTGTCCTTCTTTTCCGCGGCTTGCGTGTGGATGCTGCTGGAGGCGGAGTTCCTGGCCATCGCGCTCGTGCTCGTGTACGTGGGCGCCGTCATGGTGCTGTTCCTCTTCGTCGTCATGATGCTCGACGTCAACACCGACAGCCTGCGCAAGGGTTTCTGGAAGCATTTTCCGGTCGCCCTGGTCGTGGGGGTCGTCATCGTTCTCGAGATGGCGCTGGTGCTGATGCCGGGCTTCGACGTGCGTTCCGCACCGGTGGCCGACGCCGCCGCGTTGAAGCTGGGCAACACCAAGCTGCTGGGCATCGAGATCTACACCAAGTATCTGTACCCGCTCGAGATCGCCGCCGTCCTGCTGCTCGTGGCGATCGTGGCGGCCATCGCGCTCACGCTGCGCCGGCGCAAGGACTCGAAGTACCAGGATCCGTCCGTGCAGGTGCGGGCGACGAAGGCGGGCCGCTTGCGCATGGTGAAGATGGCGCCGGTCATGCGTCCGGCCGAGCCCTCGAAAGCCGCGACGGGAGACAAGGCATGACGCTAGCCGCATTCGGACTGGGCCACTACCTGGCGCTCGGCGCTTCGCTGTTCGCGATGTCGGTGGTCGGCATCTTCCTGAACCGCAGGAACCTCATCATCCTGCTGATGTGCATCGAGCTGATGTTGCTTGCGGTCAACCTGAACTTCATCGCGTTCTCGCACTATCTCCCTGTCGTTGCCGACAAGATGGCCGGCCAGGTGTTCGTGTTCTTCATCCTGACCGTGGCTGCCGCCGAATCGGCCATCGGGCTGGCGATCCTGGTCGTGCTGTTCCGCAACCGCTCGACGATCAACGTCGACGAGCTCGACGCGCTCAAGGGCTGAGAGAGAACAAGAAAATGGCTGCACAACTGTCTCCCACGATGCTCGTGTGCGTGCCGCTGGCACCGCTGGCGGGCGCGATCATCGCCGGGTTCTTCGGCCGCACGATCGGCCGCCGCGGCGCGCACAGCGTGGCCATCCTCGGCGTGTTGATCTCCTTCATCCTGTCGGTCATCGTGCTCAAGGCGGTCGCCGTCGACGGCGCGCACTTCTCCGGCACCCTCTACGAGTGGATGACCCTGGGCACCTTGAAGATGGAGGTCGGTTTCCTCATCGACGGGCTCACCGCCATGATGATGGCCGTGGTGACCTTCGTGTCGCTGATGGTGCACATCTACACGATCGGCTACATGGAAGACGATCCGGGATACCAGAGGTTCTTCTCGTACATCTCGCTGTTCACGTTCTCGATGCTGATGCTCGTGATGAGCAACAACTTCCTGCAGCTGTTCTTCGGCTGGGAAGCGGTGGGCCTCGTCTCGTACCTGCTGATCGGCTTCTGGTACACGAAGCCGACGGCCATCTTCGCCAGCCTGAAGGCCTTCCTCGTCAACCGGGTCGGCGACTTCGGCTTCATCCTGGGCATCGGCCTGATTGCCGCCTATGCCGGCACGCTCAGCTATGCGGAGACGTTCGCCCGCGGCCATGAATTGGCCCAGCTCAAGTTCCCCGGCAGCGACTGGATGCTGATCACCGTGATCTGCATCTGCCTGTTCATCGGCGCGATGGGCAAGAGCGCGCAATTCCCGCTGCACGTCTGGTTGCCCGATTCCATGGAAGGCCCCACGCCGATCTCCGCGCTGATTCACGCGGCGACCATGGTGACGGCGGGCATCTTCATGGTCGCCCGCATGTCGCCGCTGTTCGAGCTGTCGGACTCGGCCCTGAGTTTCGTGCTGGTCATCGGAGCCATCACCGCGCTGTTCATGGGCTTCCTCGGCATGATCCAGAACGACATCAAGCGGGTGGTCGCCTATTCGACGCTGAGCCAGCTCGGCTACATGACGGTCGCCCTGGGCGCCTCGGCCTACTCCGCAGCGGTGTTCCACCTCATGACGCACGCCTTCTTCAAGGCACTGCTGTTCCTCGCCGCCGGCTCGGTGATCATCGGCATGCACCATGACCAGGACATCCGCAACATGGGCGGCCTGCGCAAGTACATGCCCATCACCTGGATCACCTCGCTGCTGGGCACGCTCGCGCTCGTCGGCACGCCTTTCTTCGCCGGCTTCTATTCCAAGGACAGCATCATCGAGGCCGTCCATGCGAGCCACCTGCCGGGTTCAGGATTCGCATACTTCGCGGTGGTGGCGGGCGTGTTCGTCACCGCGTTCTACTCGTTCCGAATGTACTTCCTCGTCTTCCATGGCAAGGAACGATTCAGGCACAAGCCGTTTCCGTCGGAACATGACGACCCCCACCATGATGCGCATGGCGCTGAGCACCACGACCCGCAGGAATCGGCCTGGGTGGTCACCGCGCCGCTGATCCTGCTGGCCATTCCATCCGTGGTGATCGGCTTCATGACCATCGGATCGCTGCTGTATGGCGACTTGTTCAAGGGCGCCATCGTCATCGATGCCGAGCGGCATCCCGCACTCGAGGAAATGGCACGCGAATTCCACGGCAGCGTGGCGATGGCCTTGCACGGGCTGGTGTCGTTGCCGTTCTTCATCGCGCTGGCGGGGGCAGTGGTCGCGTTCGTCTTCTACATGCTCAAGCCGGAGATTCCTGAAGCGATCAAGGCACGCTTTGGCTTCATTTACCGATTGCTCGACAACAAGTACTACATGGACTGGTTCAACGAGCACGTCCTGGCTGCGGCGGCGCGCCTCGTGGGCCGCGGCCTCTGGCAAGGCGGTGACCTCGGGCTCATCGATGGAACGATCAACGGCTCGGCGCGTGCCATGGGGGGACTCGCGTCCGTGGTGCGCCTGCTTCAGACCGGCTATCTCTACTGGTATGCCCTGGTCATGATTCTGGGTGTGCTCGGCCTGATGACCTGGCAGCTCTGGCCGGTGATGCAAGCAGCCCTCAGAACCTTCTAAGCAGCTGCGGAGAACAACAACATGGGTTTGCTGAGTCTGGCCATCTGGCTGCCGATCGTCACGGGCGCGCTGCTCCTTGCGCTCGGGCGCGACGAGAACGCGACGGCGGTACGCTGGTTCGCACTGCTTGCGTCGCTCGCGAGCTTCCTTGTGACGCTACCGCTCGTGGCGAACTTCAACAACGCCACGGCGGCCATGCAGTTCACGGAGAACCTGCCGTGGATCGAGCGCTTCAACGTGCACTACCACCTGGGCGTGGACGGAATCTCGCTCTGGTTCGTGCCTCTCACGGCCTTCATCACGTTCATCGTCGTCATTTCAGCGTGGCAGGTGATCGAGGAGCGCGTCAACCAGTACATGGGCAGCTTCCTGATCCTGTCGGGCCTCATGGTCGGCGTCTTTGCCGCGCTCGACGGCCTGCTGTTCTACGTGTTCTTCGAGGCGACGCTCATTCCGATGTACATCATCATCGGCGTCTGGGGCGGCGCGAGGCGCGTGTATGCGGCCTTCAAGTTCTTCCTGTACACGCTGGCTGGCTCGCTGCTCATGCTGGTGGCGCTGATCTATCTCTACTACAAGTCCGGCGGCAGCTTCGACATTCTCACGTGGCAGAACCTGCCTTTGGCGATGAATGCCCAGACGCTGCTTTTCTTCGCGTTCTTCGCCGCCTTCGCGGTGAAAGTGCCGATGTGGCCGGTGCACACCTGGCTGCCCGACGCTCACGTCGAGGCGCCCACTGGCGGCTCCGTTGTGCTGGCAGCGATCATGCTGAAGCTGGGGGCTTACGGTTTCCTCAGATTCTCGCTGCCGATCACACCCGACGCATCCCACGAATATGCGTGGTTCATCATCGCGCTGTCGCTGATCGCGGTGCTCTATATCGGTCTGGTGGCGCTCGTGCAGCTCGACATGAAAAAGCTCGTCGCCTACTCGTCGATCGCCCACATGGGCTTTGCAACGCTCGGCTTCTTCATCTTCAACGAGCTTGGTCTTTCCGGCGGCATCGTGCAGATGATCTCGCACGGCTTCGTCTCCGGCGCGATGTTCCTGTGCATCGGTGTCCTCTATGACCGCGTGCACTCGCGCGAGATCTCGTCCTACGGCGGTGTCGTCAACACCATGCCTCGTTTCGCCACGCTGGCGGTCTTCTTCGGCATGGCCAATTGCGGGCTCCCCGGCACGAGCGGCTTCGTAGGCGAATGGATGGTGATCATCGGCACGGTCAGGGCGAACTTCTGGCTGGCTGCCCTGGCGGCCACGGCACTGATATTCGGCGCGGCCTATACCTTGTGGATGGTCAAGCGTGTGTATTTCGGCTCGATCGTCAATGACAAGGTGCGCGCGCTGACCGACATCAATGCGCGCGAATACGTGATGCTCGCGCTGCTGGCCATCGCCGTGCTGTGGATGGGCGTCTATCCCAAGCCGTTCACCGACACGATGCACGTCTCCGTCACCGAACTGCTCAAGCACGTCTCGGCTTCCAAGCTGCCGAGCTGAACCGAGGCAGACAGAACATGAATCTCGATTCCTGGTTGAAGACCGCACCCAACGCCAGCGCGCTTGCACCGCTGACACTGCTGCTCGTGCTCGCCTGCGTGGTCGCTCTCGCCGATCTGTTCGTCACCGACCCTCGGCGGCGGCTGACCTATGTGCTCACACAGCTGTCGCTGGCAGTGGTCGGGCTGATGAGCCTGTGGTACTTCAACAATGGCTTCACCAGCTATGCGATGCAACGCACGATCGTCGCCGACCCGATGGGCCACCTGCTGGGCTTCTTCGCGGTGATCGCCACCATGGTGACGCTGGCCTATGCCCGCAGTTACGCAGCAGTGCGCGACATGCTCAAGGGTGAGCTTTTCACGCTCGCGATGTTCTCGCTCATGGGCATCATGGTGATGCTTTCGGCGAACAACTTCCTGGTGGTCTACCTGGGCCTCGAGCTGATGAGCCTGTCGCTGTACGCACTGACGGCCTTGCGGCGCGACAACCTCAACGCCACCGAAGCGGCGATGAAGTATTTCGTGCTGGGCGCGCTGGCCAGCGGCTTTCTGCTGTACGGCCTGTCGATGATGTACGGTGCGACCGGATCACTGGACATCGGCGAAGTGTTCGCGCGGATTGGCAGCGGCAACATCAACAAGTCGGTGCTCGTGTTCGGCGTCGTGTTCGTCGTGGCGGGACTCGGGTTCAAGCTCGGTGCCGTGCCGTTCCACATGTGGATCCCCGACGTCTACCAGGGCGCTCCCACGCCCGTGACGCTGCTCATCGGGGGTGCTCCCAAGTTTGCCGCGTTCGCGATCACGATCCGCCTTCTCGTCGAGGGCATGCTCGGTCTCGCGGTCGACTGGCAGAACATGCTGATCGTGCTGTCGGTGGGTTCGCTCGTGCTCGGCAACCTTGCCGCCATTGCGCAGAGCAACCTGAAGCGCATGCTGGCCTACTCGACCATCGGACAGATCGGCTTCGTGCTGCTCGGCCTGTGTTCCGGCGTGGTCAACGGCAACACCTTGTCGGCGGCCAACGCCTACAGCTCGTCCATGTTCTACGTCGTCACCTACGTGCTGACGACACTGGGCACCTTCGGCGTGATCCTCCTGCTGTCGCGCCAGGGCTTCGAATCGGAGCAGATCGACGACTTCAAGGGTCTGGCGCGCCGCAGTCCCTGGTATGCCACGGTCATGGCCATCTTCATGTTCTCGCTCGCGGGCCTGCCGCCCACCGTGGGTTTCTACGCCAAGCTGTCTGTCCTGCAGGCACTCGTGTCCACCAACGTGTCGGGGTACATCTGGCTTGCCGTGATCGCCGTGCTGTTGTCGCTGGTCGGGGCTTTCTACTATCTGCGACTGGTCAAGGTCATGTTCTTCGACGAGCCGGTCGACACGGCGCCCATCGTGGCCGGTGGCGACGTGCGCGCGATCCTGTCGCTCAATGGTGCGGCAGTGCTCCTGTTCGGGCTTCTGCCCGGCGGCTTGATGGCCATGTGTGCTCAGGCCATCGTGAAGGCGTTGGCAACCTGATGACGGGCGGTTCCACGCCACTTGCACCCTCTGGATGCCGCGCATGAGCCCGGAGCAGGGCACCGACGAGCACCTGCGCGAAGAGCAGATCGACTCGGAGTGCGTGTTCCGGGGCAAGCTGCTCGAAGTCCGGCGTGACGCTGTCCGACTCCCATCGGGCCACACCGCCACCCGCGAGTACATCGTTCACCCGGGTGCCGTGATGGTCGTTCCCATCCTGGACGATGGCCGGCTGGTCGTGGAGCGCCAGTATCGCTACCCGCTTGGCGACGTGATGCTCGAATTTCCTGCGGGCAAACTGGAGCAGGGCGAGCCTGCGCTCGACTGTGCGATCCGTGAGCTCGCCGAAGAAACCGGCTACCGTGCACGCGAATGGGCCCACGCCGGCATCCTCCACAACGCCATCGCCTACTCGACCGAGGGCATTCATGTGCTGTTCGCGCGCGGCCTCGTCCTCGGCGCCGCACAACTCGACGAGGAGGAATTCGTCGACGTGCACACTGCATCGATGGAAGACCTGCTCGCGCAGGCTCGCACTGGTGCGCTGACCGATGCGAAGACCTTGATCGGCCTCTTGTGGCTGCAGAATTGGCGACGAGGCGACTGGGAACTGACCTGGCAGCCCGCGCCCTGAGGGCGCCAGGGTCATAATGTTGTCATGAAGGTTCTGAACCTGCGCTGCGCGCACGAGCACGTCTTCGAGGGCTGGTTTGCCTCCGAAGCCGATTTCGTGTCGCAACTGGAGCAGGGGCTGCTCGAATGTCCTTGGTGTGCAGACCGGGCCATCGTCAAGCTGCCTTCCGCGCCGCGCCTGAACGTGTCCGGCGCGCGCGAGCCGCAGGTGGCCGCGCCCGCCCAGGATCCTGCGCCGGCATCTGCGCCCAAGGGGCAGCAACCGATCGAGCTGACCATGCAGGCGGCCTGGCTGCGCGCCGTCCAGCACGTGATGAAGAACACGGTCGATGTCGGAGATCGATTTGCCGAGGAAGCCCGGCGCATCCACTACGGCGAGGTGGACGAGCGAGCCATTCGCGGCCGCGCCACGCTGGACGAGGCGCAAGCGCTCATCGAGGAAGGCATCGAGGTGATGTCGCTGCCCATCCCCACGGGCATCAAGGGCCCAGTGCAGTAACTGCCAAGGCTCAAAGCAGCCGGCCGGGATTCATCAGGTTCGCCGGATCCAGCGCACGCTTGATCCCGCGCATCATCCGAAGCGCCACCGGTGATTTGCGCGCCGCGAGTTCCTCCCGCTTGAGCGTTCCGATGCCGTGCTCGGCCGAGATCGAACCGCCATGTGCGGTGACGGCGTCGTACACGATGGCATTCACCGCTGCTTCTTGCGACCGGATGAAATCGTGCGGGGACGCGCCCTCTGGCGCCTGGACGTTGTAGTGCAGGTTCCCGTCTCCGAGGTGACCGAAGTTCACCAGCCTCACCCCCGGAAAGGCTGACTGCAGCGACGCGTCGGTTGCCGCGACGAACGCCGGAATTTGCGACACCGGCAAGGCGATGTCGTGCTTGATGTTGGGGCCTTCCTCCGCCTGGGCAAGCGGAATGGCTTCCCGCAGGTGCCACATCGAACGCGACTGCTCCAGGCTTTCGGCCACTGCGGCATCCGTCACGACGCCGTCGTCGATCGCGGCGGACATCAGGCCTTCGAACAGATCTCGCGCATGCGATACGGACTGCGAGTCCGATTGCTCGAGCAGCACGGTCCAAGGCGAGCCAGCCAGCGGCTGCCGCAGTTGGGGAAAGTGGGCCGCGACGAGCCGAAGCGCGAACGCGCCCATCACCTCGAAGCCGGTGATGCCGGCGGCCAGCCGCGACTGGGCGCGCTTGAGCAATTCGACGGCGGCGTCGAGCGTGGGCACCGCGGCAAGGGCCGTGACCATCGCGACGGGGCGGGGCGACAGCGCCAGCGTCGCGGCGGTGATGATCCCCAGCGTGCCTTCGCTGCCGATGAACAGATCGCGCAGGTCGTATCCGGTGTTGTCCTTGCGCAGGCCGCTCAGGCCGTCCCAGACCTCGCCCTGCGGGGTGACCACTTCGAGTCCCAGGCACAGGTTTCGCGCGTTGCCGTACCGAAGCACCTGCGTGCCGCCGGCATTGGTCGCGAGGTTGCCGCCGATGGTGCAGCTTCCCTCGGCGGCCAGGCTCAGCGGAAACAGGAATCCCGCATCGGCGGCCGCTTGCTGAACACTTTGCAAGACGCAGCCGGCGTCGACGGTGATCGTGGCGTTGGCCGGGTCGATCAGCCTGATCCGGTTCATGCGGGCAAGGCTCAGCAGGACCTGGCTGCCCGTGTCGTCTGGAATGGAACCACCGACGAGCCCGGTGTTGCCGCCCTGTGGCACGATCGGCACGCCATGTTCGCTGCAGGTGCGCACGATGGCCGCCACCTGCGTCGTGTCGGCCGGGCGAACCACGGCCAGGGCGCGTCCCCGGTACCTGCGGCGCCAATCCTGCTCCCAGGCCGTGAGGTCGCCCGCCGTGAGAACCTGCGCGTCACCGACGATGGCGCGCAGCGCCTCGACAATGTCGCGGGAACGGCCGCTCACGCTCGCCTCGTCCGGCTCATGCCGCATTCCTCTTCGACGCTCCCAGGCGCACCCGAACATGAAGTGCGCACGCCGCGAACAGCGTGATGCACAGCAGAACTTCGGCAATGGCCAAGGGCACGTCCGGACCGCGGCTGCTCGTGGCGCGAACGACGCCCTCGGCGAAATACAGCCACACCAGCAAGCTGACCCAACGGTAGGTGTACATGCGATTCTTGAGCAGGCCCGCCAGCGGAACGACGAGAGGCAGCACCTTGAGCGCGAGCGTGCGATGACCCGTCGGTGCGAGCCAGATCTCCCAGGCCAGACCCAGCGCGATCAGCGACAGCACGCTGGCAACGGCCAGCGCGCGGCTGAAGGCGACAAGGCTGCGTGGATCGCGCTGCGGTGTTGCATTCATTGCTGGCATCATATCCAGCACAATGGCCCCGCGTGATGACCCAGAACATCGAGCCGATCAAGACACCGTGGCAGGACCAGGTTGCACGACTCGTGCAGACCTTGCAAGCCTGGCCTTGGCTCGACACCCTGCGAACGCTGCGCCAGCGCTTTCGCGAGGACAGGCTGGGCGTCACCGCGAGCAGCCTGACCTTCACGACCTTGATCTCGCTGGTCCCGCTGGTCACCGTCATGCTCGCGGCCTTCTCGGCGTTCCCGATGTTCGCGACCTTCCAGCGCTCGGTCGAGAAGTACTTCCTGCAGACGTTGGTCCCGCCGACGATCGCCAAGCCGGTGCTCACCGCCTTGACGCAGTTCGCCACCAAGGCGAATCAGCTCGGCACCGTCGGGCTCGTCTTGCTGTTCATCACGGCGATCATGCTGATGCTGACGATCGACCGCACGCTCAATGCCATCTGGCGGGTGCGAGAACCCAGACCGATCGCGCAGCGCGTCCTTCTCTACTGGGCCGCGGTCACGCTGGGGCCGCTGCTCCTGGGTGCAAGCCTGACGGTCACCTCGTATGCGCTCACGGCCTCGCGCGGCTGGATCGGCACGCCAGCCAGCGGCGTGGCCTTGCTTCTCGACGTGCTCGTGTTCTTTTTGCTCGGCGCAGGCATGGCAAGCCTTTTTCACTACGTGCCGAACACGACCGTGCGCTGGCGGCATGCGCTGGCCGGTGGATTCTTCGTCGCCATCGCTTTCGAACTCGCCAAGCGCGGCCTCGGCTGGTACCTGAAACTGATTCCGACCTACTCGATGGTGTACGGCGCGTTCGCGACGGTGCCCATCTTCCTGATCTGGATCTATCTCGGCTGGGTGATGGTGCTTCTCGGCGCCGTGATCGCCGCCTATGCGCCCAGCCTCCAGATGCGCGTCGTGCGCCTGCCCGACGTGCCAGGCTCGCGCTTTCACCTGACGGTCACCATCCTGCGCGCCCTGTATCGCGCACGCCTCACCTCGCGCCACGGATTGAGCTTGTCTGACCTGTCAGAGGCGCTGCGCACGGATCCATTGCAGATCGAGCCCATCCTCGATGCATTGGTCGGCATGGACTGGGCGGGCAGGCTCGACGAGGCCGGGGCGCAGCGCTTCGTGCTGCTGTGCGATGCACAGGCCACGAAGGTCGCGCCGATGCTGGCGACCTTCCTCGTCGAACCGGCTCCGACCCTGCGGCGCTTCTGGCAGCGCGCCGGCTTCAACGAGTTGACGCTGCGCGAACTGATGGAGGACTGAACGCAGCGGGCTCGCAGCGCATCACCCGGTCCTTGCCCAGGCGCTTCGCCCGGTACATGGCATCGTCGGCCTGCTGCAGCAATTTCATCGGGTGCTGCGCGTCGGCAGGCGCCAGCGCGTAACCGATGCTCGCGCCGATGGAACACGACGCGCCGGTTGCTTCGGCCGCCTGTCGTACGGCCGCCAGCAGATGCAGCGCGAGCGCCTGCGCACCGTCGTCGTCGCGAACCGGGGCCAGCACCAGGAATTCGTCACCGCCGAAGCGCCCGACGGCGTCCTCGGCCCGCACTGCAGTCTGCAGCGCCGCCGCGACATTGACCAGCAGCCGGTCGCCTTCGCGATGCCCGAGCCGGTCGTTGACCTGCTTGAACCCATCGAGGTCGACGAAGAACAGGGCGACCGGCGTGTCCAGCGCGTCGAGCATCGCTGCCTCGAGCCGGTCCATCATCGTGCGCCGGCTCAGCACGTCGGTCAGCGCATCGCGCTCGACGCTGCGGCGCAGTCGCTCCTGGGCGATGGTGAGTTCGTGGACGTCGATCGTCACGGTGTACAGGCCGCGCACCTGCCGACGTTCGTCAAAGTCCGGAACGTAGCTTGTCCGCAGCCAGCGAGGCCCTTGCGGAAGCCGGTCGACCAGCCGCGTGTATTGCACCGTCTGGCCCTTGAGCGCGCGCTCGAAGTACGGCGCATGTTCGGTCCAGCGCCTGGACCCGCGCACCTCGCCGATGTGCCGGCCCAGGAGCTGCGAGGCCTTCTGCCCGACGGCCTCGCAGTAGGCGCGGTTGACGAACTGCAGCACGAACCCTCGGTCGACATAGGTGAGCGGATAAGGGATGTTCTCGGTGAATCGCTCCATGCGTTCCCGGGCGGCTTCCATGGCGCGGCGGGCCCGCACGTCGCTGTCGATGTCGAACGCGATCGTGAACACCGCCGTCGTGCGGCCCCGTTCGTCGATGTCGGGCAGCACCTGGACCCTGGCCCACTGACCTGCCTTGTCGCCGTGCATCAGGCGACGCTCGTAGTATGTCGTGCGGCCCTCGAAGGCCGCTGCGAACGCCTGCGCCGCGGCGGTCCAGGCATCTTCGCCATACAACTCGGCCAGTGTGCGGCCGATCAGGGCGTCGTGCCCGCGCTCGGCCCACACCAGGTACGGCAGATTGCAATAGACGAGGCGGGCGTCGGAGTCCCAGCGGCCGATCGGCAGGTCGATCGCATCGACCAGCCGCTCCGCCCGGGAAGGCGGTCCTGCGTCGGCGGGCGGGAGGGGCTCGATCATCGAGAGGCGTCCGGCTCAGGCCAATGCCGTGCGCACCGCATTCAATACCCCGTCAGGTTGCTCAGCCATCAGGGAATGCCCGCAAGGCAGCGTGACGACTCTGGCAGAGAGCGCACGGGCGAGTTCGCCCGCGGCTCGCAGCGGGGTCATCTGGTCGCGCTCGCCGAGGATCATGGTGGTGGGGACGCTCACACGGCCGGCAGCCTCCATGCCGGCGCCGTAGCGATCGCACACCTGGAAATCGTGCAGGAAGAGGTTGGTGTCATGGCAGCCTGCCTGCGTGCGCCGCATCAAGGCTCGATTCGATCCGTGCAGCCACATGCCGGGCCCGGGGAACGACGGCTTGGACGCCATGCTGGAGAAGGAAAGCGCATTGACCAGGTCGATGGCGGCGAGCGGGTTGTCGCGCGCGGTGTCGAGCAGCGCCTGAGAGACCTTCATCGGATAGGCCGTGCCGATCATCACCAGCCGCTCAATGCGCTGGGGCGCTCGGGCCGCGGTTTCCAGCGCAATCAGCGAACCCATGCTGTGACCCACGAGCGCGGCCTGCCGCACGTCTACCGCGTCGAGGAACGCGAGGATCCAGTCGGCCGTCGCGGCCAGGTCGGCCAGCGGCGGACCCTCGCTTCGCCCATGCCCCGGCAGGTCGACGGCCAGCACCGCGCGCCCATGGTGGGCCGCCCATCGGGCGAGCAAAGTCCAGGCGCTGTGGTCGTGCAATGCACCGTGGATGAACACGACGCAGGGCAAGGTCGGATCGAACGGCTTGCCGCCGGTGTACGCGTAGGCGCGGCGGGAATCGACATGAGCCAGCATCAGCGCACCGCCTTTTCCGCGGCCTTCAGGGCACGCTTGAGGTCTTCAATCAGGTCGGCCGGGTCTTCCAGGCCGATGGACAGCCGGATGGTGCCCGCGCCAATGCCCGCCGCGGCCAGCGCGTCGTCGTCCATCCTCGAATGCGTGGTGGATGCCGGATGGATCACGAGAGAGCGGCAATCGCCGACATTGGCCAGGTGCGAGAAGATCTTCAGCGTTTCGATGAAGGCCTGTCCCTGTTTTCGGGTTCCCGCGAGATCGAAACTGAACACCGCACCGCAACCGCGAGGCAGCAGTTGTCCGGCGAGCTCCCTGCTCGGATGGCCGGGCAGCTCGGGGTATCCGACGCGCTCGACCATCGGGTGCGCGGCCAGGAACTCGACCACCCGTCGCGCGTTGTCCACATGGCGCGCCATGCGCAGCGGCAAGGTCTCGATGCCCTGCAGGATCAGCCAGGCCGTGTGCGCGCTCATGCACGCGCCGAAGTCGCGCAGCCCTTCGCGACGCGCCCGCAGCAGGAAGCCTCCGACAGTGCTTTCCTCGCTGAAGACCATGCCGTGGAAGCCTTCGTAGGGTTGCGTCAGCTCCGGAAACCGCCCCGAAGCCTCCCAGTCGAAACGCCCGCCATCGACGAGCAGTCCGCCGACCACGGTCCCGTGGCCGCACAGGAACTTGGTGGCCGAATGCATCACCAGGTCGGCGCCCAGCGCCACTGGTTGCATGAGGTAAGGCGTCGTGAAAGTGGAGTCGACCAGCAACGGAATGCCGGCCTCGTGGGCGATGCCGGAGACGGCTGGAATGTCGAGCACCTCGAGCCCCGGGTTGCCCAGCGTCTCGCCGAACAGCAGGCGGGTGTCCGGGCGGATCGCCGCCCGCCAGGCGTCGAGGTCGCCGGGCGCGACGAAGCTCGTCTCGATGCCGAAGCGCGGCAGCGTGTAGTGCAGCAGGTTGTGCGACCCGCCGTAGAGCGCCGCGCTCGCCACGATGTGCGAACCTGCGCCCGCCAGCGTGCTGATCGCCAGATGCAGCGCCGCCTGCCCGCTCGCCGTGGCGATCGCGCCGACTCCGCCTTCGAGGGCGGCAATCCGCTCCTCGAGCACGGCCACCGTCGGATTGGAAATCCGGCTGTACACGTGGCCGGCCCGCTCCATGTTGAACAGCGACGCGGCGTGCTCGCTGCTCTCGAAGACGAACGACGTGCTCATGTACAGGGGCACGGCGCGCGCGCCGGTGACCGGGTCGGGGGCGGCGCCGGCATGCAGCGCCAGGGTGTCGAATGCGGGGTCTGATGGGCCGGGCATGGCAGCGCTTCCGAGGGCCGCAACGGGGTGTTGCTCGCCCGGATTGTGGGCTATATTGGCTCGTCCACAGTTCGAGGAGTGTGCGATGAAAGTCAGCGACATCCTGCGCGTCAAGGGAGGCACCCTCTACACCGTGCCGCCGGAGCAGCCGCTCGCCCAGGCCGTGACCACCATGGCCGAGAACGACATCGGCTCGCTCGTGGTCATGGACCATGGCGAACTCGTCGGCATGCTGACTTTCCGCGAGGTCATCCAGTCGGTGGTGCAAAACGGCGGCTCGGTCGCTTCCACGGTGGTGAAAACGGTCATGGACGACCATCCGCTCACCTGCACGCCCGAGACCGAGATCGACGAGGTGCGCCGCATGATGCTCGGACGCCACGCGCGCTACATGCCGGTGATCACCCAGCGCACGCTGATGGGCGTCATCTCGTTCTACGACGTCGCGAAGGCCGTGGTGGACAGCCAGGATTTCGAGAACCGCATGCTCAAGGCCTACATCCGCGACTGGCCGGTGGACGAGTCCAAGCCGGAGCAGCAGCCCGCGCCGAACTGACGCTTTCCCTTCGCCCATGGCGGGCGATATCGTGCGACCGAGCGCCCACGGGCAGCGACCCGTGGGCGCGTGTCATGCGTGGACGCGCCCCGCTGCACAACGCTCGAAGCTCGCGGCGTCGCACCTACAATCCGCACCATGTCAGGCAGCACCTTCGGCACGCTCTTCCAGGTCACCAACTTCGGCGAATCGCACGGCCCGGCGGTCGGTTGCGTCATCGACGGCTGCCCGCCCGGCCTGGCCCTGTCGGAGGCCGACATCCAGCCCGAACTCGACCGCCGGCGGCCGGGCACATCGCGGCACGTCACGCAGCGCAACGAGCCCGATGCGGTCGAGATCCTCTCCGGAATCTACGAGGGACGCACCACCGGCACGCCGATCTGCCTGGTGATTCGCAACACCGACCAGCGCAGCAAGGACTACAGCGACATCGCCAGGACATTCCGCCCCGGCCACGCCGACTACACCTACTGGCACAAGTACGGCATCCGCGATCCGCGCGGCGGCGGCCGGTCGTCCGCCAGGCTGACCGCGCCGATGGTGGGCGCAGGCGCAGTGGCCCGCAAGTGGCTGCGCGAGCAGTTCGGCACCCAGTTCGCCGGCCACCTGACCCAGCTTGGTGACATCGCGATTCCTTTCGAGTCGCTGGAGCATGTGCCCGCCAATCCTTTCTTTGCAGCCAACCAGAGCGACATCCCCCAGCTCGAGGCCTACATGGACGAATTGCGCCGTGCCGGCGACAGTTGCGGGGCGCGCATCACCGTGATGGCGCGGCAGGTTCCGGTGGGCCTGGGCCAGCCGCTGTTCGACAAGCTCGACGCGGACATCGCGTACGCCATGATGGGCATCAACGCAGTCAAGGGCGTCGAGATCGGGGCCGGGTTTGCGAGCGTGTCCCAGCGCGGCACCACGCACGGCGACGAACTTGCGCCCGAAGGATTCATGAGCAACCACGCCGGCGGGGTGCTGGGCGGAATCTCCACCGGCCAGGACATCGTCGTGTCCATTGCGATCAAGCCCACCAGCTCGATCCGGACGGCGCGACATTCGATCGACCTCGAAGGTCAGCCGGTGATGGTCGAGACCCTCGGGCGGCACGACCCCTGCGTGGGCATCCGTGCGACGCCCATTGCCGAGGCCATGCTGGCGCTGGTGCTGATGGACCATGCGCTGATGCATCGCGCCCAGTGCGCGGACGTGCACGTCGAGACACCCAAGATCGCCGCAGACGGCCGGCCGCGCTGAGCAGCCGGCCGACGACAACCACACACCATGGAATACGTTCGGCTGGGCCGCACCGGGACGCGCGTGTCGCGCATCTGCCTGGGCATGATGACCTACGGCACGCCGCAATGGCGACCGTGGGTGCTCGACGAGGCGGCGAGCCGGCCCCTGGTGCGTCACGCGGTGGAGCTCGGCATCAACTTCTTCGACACCGCCGACATGTACTCCGGCGGTGAAAGCGAAGTCCTCACGGGCAAGTTCCTGCGCGAGTATTGCCAGCGCGAGGAGGTCGTCGTCGCCACCAAGCTGTTCTATCCGGTCGATCTGGGGTTCAAGGGTGCCGGCTCGCGCAATGCGCCGGGCGTGGAACGCCCGAATCGCATGGGGTTGTCGCGCAAGCGCATCTTCCACGCGGTCGACGCGAGCCTGAAGCGACTGGACACCGAGTACATCGACCTCTACCAGATCCACCGCTGGGACCCGATCACACCGATCGAGGAAACGATGGAAGCGCTGCACGAGGTCGTGAAATCCGGCAAGGTGCGCCACATCGGAGCAAGCTCCATGTGGGCGTGGCAATTCGCGCGCGCCCAGGAAGTGGCGAGGGCCAACGGCTGGACGCGGTTTGCAACCATGCAGAACCACTACAACCTCGCCTACCGCGAAGAAGAGCGCGAGATGATCCCGCTGTGCTTCGATACCGGCGTGGCGTTGGTGCCTTGGAGTCCGCTCGCAAGAGGATTTCTCGCAGGCAACCGGCGACCGGACGACGACAGCTCGGGCCTGACATCGCGCGCCCGCACCGATGACCTCGCCCAGCGCTACTACTACCGGGCGAGCGACTTCGCCACGGTGGAGCGCCTCGGAGCCATCGCTGCACGCAAGCAGATCAGCCATGCCACGGTGGCCTACGCCTGGCTGCTTCACAAGGGGGTGACGGCCCCCATCGTCGGTGCGAGCAAGCTCGAACACCTCGATCAGGCTGTCGCCGCGACCTCGGTCACATTGACGCCGGAGGAAGTCGCCGAGTTGGAGGCGGGCTACGAGCCGCATCCGGTCATCGGCCACAGCTGAGCCCGTTCGAGGGCAGCAAGAAGCCGTCCTGCGACGGGACGGGGGGTGGTCGGCGGCATCGCATGCGGGTGCAGGCTGACACCTTGAATCTGCAGTCCGTCGCAAAAGGGATTGCTCCGACACGGAGCTTTGCCAACACTGCGAGGCCGCTTCACGAGAGCGGTCGACAACGAGGAAGCAGACGATGCGCAAGGGCTGGATGCTGAGCGGAGTGGGGGTGGTGGCGGCGATCGGCGTCACTGCGGTGATCTGGGCCGGCCATGCGGAGCGTGGACAGGCTGCGGCTGCGGTGGGCATGCAAAGCTCCAACGGAAAGCCCGGCACAAAGCCGGCAGTGACGCTCGAATTCACCCGCCGTGAAGTGACCCGGCCGGTCTCCGTCACGATGCCGCTGGTCATCGAGTTCTCCGGGCCGCTCGTGGCCCCCTCGACCGCAGTCGTGCGGGCCAAGGCGGCCGGCACCTTGCTGTCGCTTGCGGTGGGCGAGGGCAGCCGGGTGCATGCCGGACAGGCGCTCGGCCGCATCGATCTGGCCGAACTCAGCAGCCGGGTTGCCGAGCGCAACGCCATGCTGGAGTCGGCCAAGGCGCAACTGGCCCAGGCCGAACGTGCCTACGCCTCCGATCAACGCCTGGCGGCGCAGCAGTTCATTTCGCCCAACGCGCTGGAAACGTCCCGCTCCGGCCTCGAGACGGCGCAGGCGCAGGTACGCGCCGCCCAGGCGCAGGCCGATGCCGTGCGGGTGGGCCTGCGCGACGCAGCGCTGGTGGCGCCCATCTCAGGCGTCGTCGCCAAGCGATTCGTCGTGCCCGGCGAGAAGCTCAGCCTGGAGCAGGAGGTGTTCAGCATCGTCGACCTGCGCACGCTGGAGCTCGCCGGCACCGTCGGTACGCACCAGGTGTCGTCGCTTTCGCCCGGGATGCCCGTGCAGGTCGAGGTGGAGGGCAGGGCGCAGCCGGTGGAAGGAGTGCTGGCGCGCATCGCGCCGGCTGCCGAGGCCGGTACCCGCTCGATCGGCGTGACGGTGTCGGTCGCGAACCCGCAGGAACGCTTTCGGGCCGGCCAGTACGCGCTCGCGCGGGTGGTCGTTCCCGACGCCACCGAGCGCCTGACGGTGCCTATCACCGCGATCGGAAGCATCTCGGGGCAGGACCACGTCTGGGTGATCGATGGCGGCATGCTCGCCCGGCGCGCGGTCACTCTCGGCCGGCGTGATGAGCGCTCGGGCAACGTGGAGGTGCTGCGCGGCCTGGATCCTCATGCCGAAGTCCTTTCCGTGCGCTTCGACAACCTGCGCGAAGGCTCGCTGGCGAAAGTGGTGGCCACGCCCCCCGCGGTCGCCTCCGCCGCGTCGGGCCCGGCCCAGGCCGCGCTGCGCTGAGCACCGGAGACCGCCATGTGGATCACGCGTGTTTCCATCAGCAATCCGGTGTTCGCCACGATGGTCATGGTGGCCCTTTGCGTGCTGGGCGTGTTCGCCTACATGCGGCTGGGGGTCGAGCAGATGCCCGACGTCACGTTCCCCGCGGCCTACATCGAGGTGGCGTACCCCGGTGCCTCGCCCGAGGCCGTCGAGCGCGAAGTCACCAAGCCGATCGAGGAGTCCGTCAACAGCATCGCCGGCATCAAGCAGATCACCTCGCGCAGCTTCGAAGGCCTGTCGCAGACCAGCGTGGAGTTCAACCTGGACGCCGACATGTCGCGTGCGATGCAGGACGTGCGCGACCGCGTGGCCGCGGTCCAGTCGGCGTTTCCGCGTGATGCAAAGGCGCCGACGGTGGCGCAGTTCAACAACGACAACGCCCAGCCGATCGTCGTCATGGCCCTGCTGTCGCCCACGCGCAGTTCGCGCGAGCTGTCGCTGATGGCCGACCAGACGGTGAGCCGGCGCTTCCAGCGGGTCGACGGCGTCGCGCGGGTCGACATGGTGGGCGCGACCGAGCGCGAAGTTCGGATCGATCTGGACGTCGATCGGCTGCGCACCTATGGCGTGACGCCGGCCGAGATTGCCACCGCCTTGCACGATGCGAACAGCGACCAGCCGGTGGGCGTGCTGTCCAACGATGCGCGCGACCAGATCCTGCGCGTGGAGGGCCGTGTCCGCGATCCGCGTCGATTCGCCGACGTGGTGGTCGCGCATCGCGGCAACCTCGCCTTGCGCCTGGGCGACCTCGGCACTCTCGTCGAACGCGAGAAGGAACCCGAGACCGTGGCGCGCATCAACGGCCAGCGGGCCATCAGCTTCAATGTCTTCAAGCAGCAGGACGCCAACATCGTGGCGACCGGCGACGGCGTCAAGGCAGCGGCCGACGAACTGCGCAAGACCCTGCCGCGCGACGTCGAGCTGCGGCTGATCTACGCCACCAGCGACTTCGTCAAGGGGTCGCTGGCCGGACTGCAGCACACGCTGATCGAAGGCGCGCTGCTCACCGTGGCCATCGTCTTCCTGTTCCTGCATTCGTGGCGCTCGACGGTCATCACGGGACTCACGCTGCCCATTGCCGTGGTCTCCAGCTTCATTGCCGTGCACGCCTTCGGCTTCACGCTGAACTTCATGACGATGATGGCGCTGAGCCTGTGCATCGGCTTGCTGATCGACGATGCGATCGTCGTGCGGGAGAACATCGTGCGCCATGTGCACATGGGCAAGGACCACCACCTGGCAGCGCGCGACGGTACCGACGAGATCGGGCTCGCGGTCATGGCCACCACCTTCGCGATCTGCGCGGTGTTCGTGCCGGTGGCGTTCATGGGCGGCATCGTGGGCAAGTTCTTCTTCCCGTTCGGCATCACCGTGGTCGTGGCCGTCCTGGTGAGCCTGTTCGTGAGCTTCACGCTCGACCCGATGCTCTCCAGCGTGTGGCGCGACCCGCCCGGTGCCGCGGTGCGACGCTGGCCCGGGCTCGGTCACCTGATCGCACTGACCGATCGCGCGCTGGACATGCTGCACGGCCTCTACGAGCGGCTCATCCACTGGGCGTTCGGGCCGAGCCGCTACAGGCTTCTGGTGTTGCCTGTGCCCGTGTACGCACGTCGCTTCGACGCGCAAGGCCGGCGTGACCCGGCAAGCGCGCGGGGCTGGCGGCTCGCGACCGTGACGCCACGCGGCGTGATCCTTCTGGTCGGCGTGGCGAGCTTCGCCGGCGCGCTGGGCCTTGCGCCGCTGGTGGGCAGCGAATTCATTCCCCAGACCGACCAGAGCTTCACGCAGTTGTCGCTGCGCATGGCCGTGGGCGCCAGCCTCGCCCGCGCCGACGAAAAGGTGCGCCAGGTCGAGCAGATCGTGTCGGCATTTCCGGAGGTGCGCAACATCTCGACCAATGTGGGCGGCCAGGGCCAGGGGTTTGCAGTCGGGCGCGCGCAGGCCACGCTGAACATCGGGCTCGTGGAGCGTTCGAAGCGCAGCCGCACGCAAAAGCAGGTGGAGGATGCGATTCGAGCCGCGGTGGCCAAGATTCCCGGCATCGAAGTCGCCGTCGGATTCGACCGCCCGATCTACGTCGCGATCCTCGGCAACGACCCCGACACGCTGGTGCACATCGCCCGCGACTTCGCGGACAAGGTCAAGAAGATTCCCGGCATCACCGACGTCGACCTGTCGGTCAAGCCCGGCGTTCCGGCCTTTGCCGTGCGCCTGAAGCCCGATGCGGTGCGCCAGCTCGGCCTGACGGCCCCGCAGATCGCCGCCAGCATGCGCGCCTATGTCAACGGCGAGGCAGCCACGACCTGGACCACCGTCGACGGCGAGCAGGTCGACGTGACGCTGCGCCTGCCGCAATCGCAACGCCAGAACATCGCGCAGATGCGGCGTCTGCCGGTGGCCTTCGCGAAGGACGGCACGCCGATCACGCTCGAGAGCGTGGCGAGCCTGGACCCGGTGGCCAACCCCGACGTCATCCGGCGCCAGAATCTCCAGCGGCGCGAAGCCATCTTCGCCGGCGTGGAGGGGCGCCCGGCAGGCGACGTGGGCGCCGACGTGCAGAAGCTCGTGAAGGCAACGACGCTGCCGCCGGGCTTCAGCTTCGACGTGGGCGGCGCGACCAAGGACCAGCAAGACGCCTTCACTGCCATGGTCGGCGCGATGGCATTGGCCGTGATCTTCATCTACATCGTTCTCGCCAGCCAGTTCGGCAGCTTCGTCCAGCCGCTGGCGATCATGTGGTCCCTGCCGTTGTCGTTGATCGGCGTGATGCTCGCACTGCTGGTCTCGCGCACGACGCTGAACATCTTCTCGATGATCGGCCTGGTCATGCTCATGGGCCTGGTGACCAAGAACGCCATCTTGCTGGTGGACTTCGCCAACCATGCCCGTCGTGCCGGCGCGACGGTGGCCGAAGCGCTGCTGCAAGCGGGGCTGATCCGCATGAGGCCCATCATGATGACGACGTCGGCGATGGTGTTCGGCATGCTGCCTCTTGCGCTCGCACTCAATGACGGCGGCGAGATCCAGGCGCCAATGGGGCGGGCCATCATCGGCGGCGTCCTCACATCCACCTTGCTCACCCTCGTCGTCGTGCCTGTGGCTTACAGCTACATGGAGGAATGGTCGGCGTGGATGCGCAAGCGCTGGCCGCGCAGCGCTGTCGCGGGCGGCGCGCAGCCCCAGCGCCCGGGCTTCATGCCGGCTGAAAAATAGCCGCTGCAGGTGGCCCTCGTGGTTCATCCGCAGCGACTGCTGCCGTAGCCGAGCGCCGCGACCGACGCGCGGCTCCCGGCGTCGCTCGCCCGGAGAGAGATTCGCCGCTCGCCTGGGGAAAACCCGTGCCACGGGCTGATGCACACCTGGCCGTGTGAGAACAAGCGGTGGCAGGACATCAGACGCATCGCGTCACCCGCCGGCCAATTCGTGTCAGTTTGTGATCTGCTGGCGCTCAGGATGCCGCCATGCCCGACACGACGCGGCAAGATCGGCCTGGCATGAGCATTGCGCAGTCGGTGCAGGCGTCGCCGCCACGGTATCGACATGCAGTCCCAAGCTTCCCGATCAGGCCTCCCGTTCGCGCACCTTGTGCACGCGGCGATGCTTGTGCTGGCCGTGGCGATATCGGCGCCGGCAGCGGCGCAGGATGCCTTGATGCAGCGCAACCTGTCGGTGGGAGCGTTGGGCGGCGCGTTCGTCGATGCGGGTTCGGCCGCCAGCATCGAACTCGTGCGCGGCAGCGACGCCCGCCCGCACCATGCCCTGCGTATCCGTTTCGATGGTGCTGCGCGCGCCTTGCGACACATGGGCATGGAGCCGGAAGCCTGCTCGACTGTCCTGCGTTCGCATCGCGCTCCGGTGGGGGACGGCACTTCGCGCCTCGGACTGACCGTGGCGCTCAACTGCAAGTTCTTCTGATCAAGCATCGGCGGCAACCCCAGCCGCCTGCGTCGTCTGGCCTGGGCGTCAGAACAGGCGCGGTTGGAGCGCCTGGGCAAGACCCGCAGGCACAGCGATGCCGAACTCACGCTCCAGCACCTCGACCACCGATTGCGGCGTGTCGAGCAAGGTCTGCACGGTCGCTCCGCTGACGGGCCGAACGCTGAACTCGCGGTCGCGCAGTGCCAGGCGGCGATCCGGCAGGGCTCGTGCAGCCATCAGGTGATGCCGGAAATGCGAGTCGAGGTGGGTCGAGAGATAGTGGTTGGGAAACACGTAGTCCACCTCGTGCTGGGGCTGCAGGTCGAAGCGGTACAAAGTGGTCCAGGTGTCGCCAAGGCGTGACTGCATCCACCAGTCGCCATCGCGCTGCAGGAGTCGGAATGCCTCGTGGGGCGTTTGCTGCTCGGGGCCGGCGACGAGCCTGAGCACGCCGCTGAGCGTAAGCCCGCCGAACCCGACATCCACGATGCGCGGACCGTCGTCGAGATCGATTCGAAGGAGCATGTGCGACCGCGCCGTCACGGCGTCGTCGGGCCTGCCCCACAGGACGCGCGCGGCCAGGCCGGTCACGGCGAAGCCGATCGCGCGAAGGGCATGGGCAAGCAGAAGGTTCTGTTCGAAGCACCATCCGCCCCGGCCCTGCATCACCAATTTGCGCTGCACGCTGGCCATGTCGAGCCCGACGCTGCGCCCGAGCAGGGGATCGAGGTTTTCGAACGGGATCGCCGAAGCGTGGAGCCGCACGACTGACCGCAGCGTGACTTCGTCGGGGCGCACCTTGCCTTGATCTGCGCCCGAATCATTGGCCTGAAAGCCGATGCGGCGAAGGTAGGCGGGAAGATCGATGCCGTCAGTCATGACGACAAGGGTAACGCCGCCGGCGATAGACTGCGGCCGGTCCAAGCCACCCACAGCACCAATGCGTGTCCGACACTTCTTAGCCGCGGTTGCCGTACTGTCTGCACTGTTCGTGGCGGCGCCATCGGTGCGCGCGGCAGGTTGCATCCTGGTGGCGGGCGGCGGCCCGGGATCCGGCCCCGCCGATTCGCAAGCCAACGCCGACTGGAACCGCCTGAACTTCGCGTTCTTCGATGCCACGCTCACCGCCGTCGAGGCGATGTCGAAGGTGGAGCAGGCGTTCTTTACCGCGCAATCCTTCGACGAGCAGGAAAGTGCACGCAGCCTGCTGGCACAGGCCACGCGTGCCGGGTGTGCGACCTTGCTGATCGTCAACGTGCATGCGGATGCCACCCGGCCCGAATCGGAACTCGTCTTCTCGATCCGGGCATCGCATCTCGAGGCGCGCACGGGTCAGAACCCGCAACTCAGCCGGCCGGATTACGAGCGCGAATATCGTTTCGCCACCACGCCCGAGGCGCTCGCCAAGGCCGTGCCGACGCGCATCGGCGAACAGGCCGTGCGAGAGTATTTTTCTTCGCGCAAACGGTGATGCTTCGCCCGCGCGGGCGCTTGTCAGGGTCGCGCCCTGCAGCAGGTGGCGCGTCCACACCGCGAGCACGTAGCGGACCGGTTGAGTCGCAAGACGGGTACGCTCTTTGCTCCATTCGAGCGCAACAGGAGCAACGAGATGGCCAAGAGAAAGCCCAGGCAGGACACCGACGCGCGCGAACAGGCCGATCCTGGACCGCTTCCAGCTTGGCGCCGCACCATTCCCGTGTCCAAGGAGCAATTGGCAGCCGCCGAGCGCACGCGCGAATACCACGCGCGCAAATGGCAGGCCAGCGGCGACGCTGGGCCTTCCAGGGAATCCTGATCGGACGCGGTTGCCGGTCCCGCGCCAAAGTTCACACACATCGTTGCCTGATGACAGTGGCAAAGACCAAGGCGTCGAACCATGCGAGTTTCCTTTGGATACATTAGATACCGTTGAAGACGTGGCACACCCGCGCGAAAGCCGGGGTCGCAAAGCTTCCGGTCTACGGCCATCGCGCCACGACAGCGGGGCTGCCAGCAGTGGCGCAGAACGGCGCACCCGTTGTGCTTGCTGCATGCGAACTCCCGATGCCGACGATGCAGATGTCGCTGCCTGGAGTCAATGAGGAGTCAGCATGAACGTCATCACGATCCACGAAACGCTTCTCGACGTCGGCGAAGGCCGCGTGGTCCTGGCCAACGATTCGGCGTCGCGGCCGATGCTCGGCCTTCAGTCGGGCGCGCCGTCCGACGGCGCACCGCGCTTCGTCGAGATCGATCGCGTGACCATGCTGGAACTTGAACGCGGCGTGGTGGACGTGCGAACCGTGTTTGCCGACCGCTGCGCGGGCGTTGCCGTGGAGGCCTGAACGGTCGCGCGGGCGGGAAGGCTTTCCCGCCGAGCCACGGGGCATCGCGTGCTGTGGCAAAGTGGATCGACCTGCAGCGCCGCGACGGCGCTACGATCCATCCGGAGGACATCTCCACATGCCGCAAGCCGAGCGCCGCGCACCCCCGTCCGAGCATGGCGAGTCGCAGCTGCTGCGGGAGCTTCACGAAAGCACCGAGCGCCTGAGCCTTGCAATCTCTGCGGCCAAGCTCGGAGACTGGGCCTGGGACCCGTCCACTGACAGGGTATCGCTGTCGCCGCGCGCCGAGCAGATCTTCGGGCTGCCGCCCGGCGAGGCCACCACTGCCGCATCGCTTCTTCGACTGGTACATGACGATGACCGCGAGCGCGTGGTCGCAGCGGTCGACCGCTGCGCGCGCTTGCGGGAGCGCTACGAGACCGAGTACCGGGTCCGCACGGCCGACGGCGGTGAGCGCTGGGTCTTTGCCTGCGGCATTGCCGGCGGAGATGTCGCGGGAGCCGCGCGCATGGTGTTCGGCGTGGTGCAGGACATCACGGAGCGCAAGGAGATGGAGTCCGAGCTGCAGCGGCGAGCCGTGCAACTCGCCGAGGCGGATCGGCGCAAGGACGAATTCCTGGCCACACTGGCGCACGAATTGCGCAACCCGCTCGCGCCATTGCGCACTTCCCTCGAGCTCCTCGCCCGGCCGACCATCGCGCGCGAAACGCAGGATCGTGCCCGTGCCATCATGTCGCGCCAGATCGCGCAGATGGTGCGCCTGATCGACGATCTGCTGGACATCGCTCGCATCGGCACCGGCCGAATCGAATTGCGCAAGGAAGACGCCGAGCTTTCCGATCTCGTGGAAACCGCCGTCGAGATGGCGCGGCCCAACATCAAGGACAAGAACCAGATCCTGTCGGTCGAGCTGCCTCCCCGAGGCGTGCGACTCCATGTCGACCGCACACGCCTTGCGCAAGTGCTGAGCAACCTGCTGAACAACGCCTCGCGCTACACCGAACCCGGGCGGCGCATCTGGCTGCGCGCCCATCTGGATACTGGGGGACTGACGATCGCCGTGCGCGACGAAGGGATCGGCATTCCCCAGGAACAGATGGCCGACCTGTTTCGCATGTTCAACCAACTGCACGACGGACCAATGCCCGATCACGCGGGCCTTGGCATCGGACTGACGCTGGCTCGGCGACTGGTCGAATTGCACGGGGGCCGTCTGCACGGCCGCAGCGATGGAGCGGGCGAAGGAAGCGAGTTCGCGGTGCGCCTGCCCGTCGGGGCGCTCGCAAGAGATTGACCAGACTGCTGTCGTGATTCGCTGAGCGCACGTGCGCCGCGGACTTCATGATCCATGCCAAACCTCGATGCCGCGCGGCCCATCGTCTGACTATGGCCGGTTCTTGTCCCAGATGGCCAGCAGGATGAGCCCGTACGAGATCAGGCGAATGCCGTAATGGATGGGTGCCGTCTCGTTGAGCGTGTTGGTCCACGCCATGTCGACTCGGTTGGCCGCCTCGATCCAGAACGAGAGCGCAAAGAACAGGAAGAACCGGTCTTTCGTGCCGCGCCAGTATCGGAAGAAGAACAGTCCCGCCACGAACGAGCCGACGGCGATGGCCCCCAGCATCATGTTGTTCATGTCGATCCGGCCTCCGTGCCTCAGGAGTCGCTTTCCAGCACCAGGCCGCTCACCAGCAGCAGCACCGACACCAGCGCGATCATCAGGCGGGCCGACGACATGTCGATGTCGGCAAACACCAGGCGATCGAGGATCAGAAGAACATTGTTGGCCGTAAGGCCCACGAAGCACAGTCCGCTCCAGAGCAGGAGCCGGTGCCGAGTTCGCCAGTAGCCTCGCAGGAGCAGGCCCGCGCTGGCCAGCGCCGTCAGCGCGCACAAGGTGTAGATCGCCCGGTCCATCAGCGGTCCTTTCTGAGCTTGAACGCGTCGGCAAAGCGCTGTGCGCTCTTCTGCGTCCGATCATGGATCAGCTTCGTGACGCCGACGAGATCGGCGCTGTAGGTCTGCGCCAGTCGGTCGAAGGAGACTGCGATGGCTTCTTCACTCGGCGAATAACGATAGCGCGGCTGCGCACCAGGCTCGCTGATGGCCAGGATGCCGTCGTCGCACAGTGTTGCCAGCAAGTCGCGCGTAGCCCCTTGGGGCATGTACAGTGCGCCGGCGACTTCCTGAAGAGTTCGCTCGACGTCGGGCGCCTGGTGAAACAGCAACGCTGCCTCGAGATACGGCACCGACGGAATGCGGGTCAGCACGAAGCGCCTGACATCGTCAGGAATCGAACTCATGCGTCGTTGTCGGAAAAGGACTCACTCGGCGGGGCGCGGCGGCCCGGGGCGACATCGTGCGGTGCACGGCGGAGCAATGCTTACAACTGTAGCTGGAAATATCTGAATGAGAAGACCATGAGCGTGATGTTGGAACGTACACATGGCTCATGGCGTACCGGGCAATGTGTCACGCCGACGGCTGCCGTGCGAACACGTGGGATGGCAAAATGATGCATTTGTGCAAATATAAATCACGCCACTTGCCTTCGATGACAGCAAAGACGCTGGTTCGCCGGTGCACCCTGACCTTGTGGCTCGCCATGAGCACGTCCTTTGCCCTCGCACAGAATGCCCCGCTGAAGGCCGGGCAGCCATGCGTGGAGGAACTCTGCGTGGGCGACGACATGCTCGACCTCGTCGACCTCCCGTGGGAGACGGTCCAGCATCCCGTGCCGGGCGTGGCCATGGCTTCCGCCACGGTATCGGACAAGGCCATGGAGCACCTGCACGAGATCCTTCGCGCGGACGAGGACACGATCAAGGCGGTGGCACCGTACTGGATGCTTCGAAGCTTCGATGCCAACGGATTGCGCGCGCTGCGCGGGGTACGCGCCGTGTGTGGTTCGCTGGGCGTCTTCGGCCGGATGCATGCGCAATACCTGTCTGCCGAGGGCGACACGACCGTGGTCAGTTTCGAACCGATCCCATCGGACGACGGACGGCGCCAGAGTTTTCGCGTCGCGACCATCACGCGCTTCTTTACGCGACTGGATTCGCCCGACGCCGTGGCAGCCCTCGGCGAGTCGATCGCGCAACGCTACGCCGGCGTCGATCGCTTTCCTTCTGCAGACCGTCCGGGCGTACGGTGGCGAACCGAAGGTGACCAGGGCGCGAACTTGAAGCTGTTCGCGCCGATCGGCGATCCGCTCGAACGCGCCGGGCAATTGCGGCGCCATCCGGCCTGTACGCAGCCTTGAACGGCCTGTCGGGCGCGCCGATGCGTGCCTGCGCGGAGCAAGCACGTGGCTCGCGCCTCACTGCGCTCGTGTCGCGAGGTCGGTGGCTTCGATGTAGATCCTCTTGATCATCGGGTATTGCTCGCGCACGCGCTGCTCGATTCTCCCAACCGCGGCAGAGACTTCGCCGGCTGGAGCATGGCGGTCGAACTCGACATCCAGCGCGAGCAGCACATCCTGCGATCCGATGTACATCGTCAGGATCTGCCCGACGTGGCGCACCGCCGCCTCGGCGCAGGCGATGGCACGGATCTCGCGAGCCGTTTCGGGGCGCACGCCTTCGCCGATCAGGAGACCGCGCGCCTCGCGGATCAGCAGCAGGGCCACCGCCGCCAGCAGCAGGCCGATGGCGACCGAGGCGACGCCGTCCAGCGCGGGCATGCTCCAGCCGATGGCTGGCAAAGATGCCGGCCGCGGCAATCGCCAGTCCGATCAGCGCGGCCGAATCCTCTGCGAGCACGGTGTAGGTCGACGGGTCCTTGCTCGCATGCAGCGCCTGCCAGAAAGGTCGATCACCGATCTGTGCGCGGAACTGTCGGAATGCGATGGCGAAGCTCGATCCTTCGAAGAGTGCCGCGGCCGCGAGCACCACGTAGTTCCATGTCGGGTCTTCGAGCACGGCCGGATGTCGGATGTGCGCGATGCCTTCGTACAGCGATACGCCGCCGCCGAAGCCGAAGATCAGCACCGCCACGATCAGGCTCCAGAAGTACAGCTCCTTTCCGTGACCGAATGGGTGTTCGGCGCTGGGCGGCCTTTGGCTGAGCTTGAGGCCGACCAGGAGCAGCGCGCTGTTGCCCGTATCGACGACCGAATGCACGGCCTCGGCCAGCATGGCGGCGCTGCCGGTGAGGCCCGCGACGATGAACTTCGTGACGGCAATCGACACGTTGGCCGTCATGGCGCCGATCACGGCGATTCGCGATTCGGCCATGGCGACGGCAGCGCTCAGGCCTTGGCCACGTGACCACCGTGCCGGCGCGATTCCTCGATCGCCAGCGCCGCCGTGATCGAACCCACGTGGCTGAAGGCCTGCGGAAAATTGCCATGCGGGCATTTGTCGTGGACGGTGAATTCCTCAGCGTAGAGACCCGCGTGGTTGCGCAGCTCGAGCAACCTTTCGTACAGCTCGGTCGCCTCGTCGACCCGACCCTGACGCGCCAGGCAGTCCACCCACCAGAAGCTGCAGATGGCGAACAGATGCTCTCGACCCTTGACCCCGTCGTAGCCGCCGCCCGGCGGGTAGCGATAGAGGAGGCCGTCGACGCCAAGTTGCTCCGTGATGTGCTTGACCGTTCCTTTCATGCGGGGGTCGTTCGCGTCGACGTAACCCAGGCGCGGGATCAGCAGCAGGCTGGAGTCCGGCGCTTGACCACCGTAGTAGCCGACATAGGAGTTGAGCTCCCGGGAGAACCCGTGCGCCTCGATGTCGTCTCGTACCGCATCTCTTTGGGTTGCGATGTGCTGCGCGTCGACCGGCAGCGACGGTTGAAGCTGCAGCGTGCGGTCCAGGGCGGCCCAGCACATCAACTTGGAGTGGGTGTTGTGGCGCGGCGGCAGCCGGATTTCCCAGATGCCCTGGTCGGGGTCGCGCCATACTCGGCAAGCCGTGTCGGCCAGCTCGGCGAGCAGTTGCTTCTCGTCCTCGTCGATCCGGCCTCCTCTTGCCACGAATTCACAGGCCGTCAGCAGGACTTCGCCATAGATGTCGTTCTGGCGCTGGTTGCTCGCGCCGTTGCCCGCGTGAACCGGCCCGATGCCGTGATATCCGCTCAGGCTGCCGACGACATGCTCCTGCAGGTGCGTGCCGCCATGAATGTCGTAGAGCACCTGCACATGCGGGCGTGTGCGCTTGGCCGCCCCGATCAGCCACGACAGGAATTCCGCACTCTCCTCGACATAGCCGATGTCCATGAAGGCCTGAAGCACGAGCGAGGTGTCGCGCAGCCAGCAGAAGCGGTAGTCCCAGTTGCGACTCCCGTCGTCGCTTTCGGGCAAGGAGGTGGTCGCCGCGGCGATCACGGCCCCGGAGGGCTTGTAGGTCAGCAGCTTCAGCACCAGGGCGCTGCGCATCAGTTCCTTTTTGAACCGGCCCTCGTGCGTGCAACGCTGCGACCACTTCCGCCACCACGCGATGGTCGCGGCGAGGGCGTCCTCGGCGAGCTCGGCCAGCGGAGCATTGGATCGTGCTCCCTGCGCCGGTGCGCACACCCGCGCCGCGCACTGCTGTCCGCCCGTCATTGTCACGCGCGCGCCCAATGCGTGGTCGCCGACCGGCCGCAGAACCAGGTCGGTGGTCAGTTCCACTTCCGTGTCGCCGGCGAGGCATGACCAACGGCCGGTGCCTTTCCGACTCAGCCGCGGCTTGTCGCGAGCGTAGTTCGGCCGGGGCTCGTACAAGGCCTGCAGCTCGACCTGACCTTCGCGACAACGCGCGATGCGCACGATCTCGTGGTCGGCCGTGCGGGCGTCCCGGCGCGCCTCCACCTCGGGCATCACCATGAAATCGTCGAGTTCCAGGATGCCGCCGCTGCATTCGAAGCACGTGCGCAGCACATTCGTGCGCTCGACGTACTGCTGCACGACGCGCCGGATATGGAGCGGCGTCAGCGCGAAGCGTCCGCCGCGCTCGCGGTCGAGCAAGCTCGCGAACAGTGATGGCCCCGCGAAATCCGGGAGACACCACCAGTCGATCGACCCGAAGCGCGACACCATGGCGGCGGTGCGGCAATTGCCGATGAGGGCGTAGTCGTCGATGGACGGATCTGCAACCGGATCGACGAACGGCGCCGGGTGGATGGAGGCGGGGCGTGTGGTGGCGTGCTGCATCTGGTCATGGCGAGCAATCGATGCTCCCGGCCAATTGCAGGGCCTTTGTGGGGCTTGCCGAGGCGATGAGTTTCAGTGACCCGCCGGCGCGATACGCCAGACCACGTTGCCCACATCGTCGGCCACCAGCAGCGCGCCGCGCGCATCGACAGCGACGCCGACCGGTCGGCCAAACGCTTGCCCGCGGGGCCCCAGGAAACCCGTGAGCACATCGACCGGCGGCCCCGACGGCATGGCGCCATCGAACGGGACGTAGATGACTTTGTAGCCGCTGCGCGGCGCGCGGTTCCAGGAGCCGTGCTGCCCGATGAAGACGCCATGCGAGAAGCCGGGCAGCGACGTCTTGTCGGAAAAGGCGAGTCCCAGTGACGCCGTGTGCGAGCCGACCGCAAAGTCCGGTGCGATTGCGTGCGCCACGAGATCCGGTCTCTGCGGCGTGACTCGCGCGTCGACATGCTGGCCGTAGTAGCTGTACGGCCAGCCGTAGAAAGTCGCCCTCGTGCACCGATGTCAGGTAGTCGGGGACCAGATCGCCGCCCAATTCGTCGCGCTCATTGGTCACCACCCACAGCGCTTTCGAATGCGGCTCCCAGGCCATGCCGTTCGGATTGCGCAGGCCCGTGGCAAACAGGCGATGCGCACCGGTGGCGATGTCCACTTCCCAGACCGCGGCCCGGCCGGCTTCGGCGGCGATGCCGTTCTCCGCTGCATTGCTGTTGGAGCCCACGGTCACATACAAATGCTTCTCATCTGGGCTGGCGATCACGTTCTTCGTCCAGTGATGATTGATCGGCCCTGCTGGAAGATCGAGCACCTTTTGCGGAGCCGCCGAAATGCGCGTCTCTGCGTCGCGGTACGGAAAGCGCAGCAGCGCGTCGGTGTCGGCCACGTACAGTGTGTGGCCGACCAGTGCCATGCCGAACGGCGAGTGCAGGCCGGACAGGAACACGGATCGTGTTTCGGCCCTGCCGTCACCGTCCGCGTCGCGCAGCAGTGTGATGCGGTCAGCGCTCGGCACGGTCGCGCCCGCCTCGGCCATCAGCCGCTTCATGAACCAACCCTTGATGCCGGTGGCGTCTGCGGGCCTGACCGGCCCATTCGTTTCGGCCACGAGCACGTCGCCGTTGGGCAGAGGATAGAGCCAGCGGGGATGATCCAGATGGTCCGCGAAGGCCACGACCGTCGTGCCTGCCGGGCCGTCTGGATGCTGGCCCGCGGGCCAGCCGGTGGCCTCGGCCACGTTCACCATGGGTATCAGCGACTCCGAGGGAGGCGGGAGCAAGGGGCGCGGGCCGAACCCGGCCGAGACCGGCCATTGCGCATCGTGCGCGCAACCGGACAGTGCAAGCGCCGCGAGTGCGGCGGCGAACAGGTGCGATCCCGAACCGGCGGGCGGGCGTTTGGTCATGGAGCTTCCTCCGCGCAGGGCGATGGTTGTTGGTGATCATCGATCGGGCAATGCCCATACCCGCTCGGGCGCCGCATGCACATCGCCTTCCGATGGCGCCGACCGGCCTTTAAAACACCATTTGTACAAATGGATGTAATGGGTGCTGCGAGCTGCGACACGCTGGCCACACGCATCGCGCGTGCAGACGGCGAATGCAATGCACGGCGGCCCCTGTGCGGGCACGCCCGCTGGCTGTGAATCGTCCCGGGGCACGCCCATTGCCCGAACTCGCTGAGCAGGGCGCAGCAGTTGCGTCCGTCCCCCGACAAAAGGAGTTCTCGCATGAGCATGACCACCAGCGACCAGATGCTGCATCGCCTGCACGAATGGGGCGTGCGACGTGTCTTCGGCTATCCGGGCGACGGAATCAATGGTCTGATGGGCGCGTTCGACCGCATGGGCGACAAGATGCAGTTCGTGCAGGCGAGGCACGAAGAGCTCGCCGCCTTCATGGCCTGCGCCCATGCGAAGTTCACCGGCGAAGTGGGCGTGTGCCTGGCGACGTCAGGTCCGGGCGCGATCCACCTGCTCAATGGCCTGTACGACGCACGGGCGGACCATCAACCGGTGCTCGCCATCGTGGGCCAGCAGGCCCGCGCCGCCCTGGGTGGCGACTATCAGCAGGAGGTCGATCTCGTCAGCCTGTTCAAGGACGTGGCCCGCGAGTACGTGCACATGGCCGTGGTGCCGGCGCAGATCCGCCACCTCGTCGATCGTGCCATGCGCATCGCTCGCGACGAGCGCACCGTGACCTGCATCATCGTGCCCAACGATCTCCAGGAACTCGACGCCGTGGAGAAGCCGCCGCGCCAGCACGGCACGGTGCATTCGGGGATCGGCCTCACGGCACGCCGCTCGGTCCCGGGCGACGCCGACCTGCGGCGCGCGGCGGATGTGCTCAACGCGGGCAAGAAGGTCGCGATCCTTGCCGGGGCAGGGGCCTTGCAGGCCAGCGATGAACTCCAGGAGGTGGCAGAGCGACTCGGCGCGGGCGTCGCCAAGGCCCTGCTCGGCAAGGCGGCACTGCCCGACGATCTGCCCTATGTCACCGGGTCCATCGGATTGCTGGGCACGCATCCGAGCTGGGAGCTCATGACCGGCTGCGACACGCTGTTCATGATCGGCTCGGGGTTCCCCTATTCGGAATTTCTTCCCAAGGAAGGGCAGGCGCGTGGTGTGCAGATCGACATCGATCCGCGGGCGATGAGCCTGCGCTATCCGATGGAGATCAATCTGGTGGGCGATGCGCGCGAGACCTTGCGGGGCCTGCTGCCGATGATCCACGCCAAGGCCGACAGGAAGTGGCGCGACACGGTGGAAAAGAACGTGGCCAAGTGGTGGGACGTGATGCAGGCGCGGGCCATGAACGATGCCAACCCGATCAATCCGCAGCGCGTGTTCTGGGAACTGTCGCCGCGGCTGCCCGACAACTGCATCCTGACCTGCGATTCGGGATCGGCGGCCAACTGGTATGCGCGCGACCTGAAGATCCGCCGCGGCATGATGGCCTCGCTGTCCGGCGGCCTGGCCACGATGGGCCCGGCGGTGCCCTACGCGATCGCGGCCAAGTATGCGCATCCGGACCGCCATGTGATCGCCCTGCAGGGCGACGGGGCGATGCAGATGAACGGCATGAACGGCCTGCTCACCATCTCGAAGGTGTGGCGCTCATGGAAAGATCCGCGGCTGACGGTCATGGTGCTGCACAACGGCGACCTCAACCAGGTGACCTGGGAGCAACGCGTCATCTCCGGCGATCCGAAATTCGTGGACTCGCAGACGTTGCCCAACTTCCAGTACGCGGAATTCGCCAAGCTGATCGGCCTGCACGGGATCCGTTGCGATCGGCCCGGATCGAATCGCCGCGGCATGGGACGAGGCCTTGTCGGCCGACCGGCCCACGCTGGTCGAAATGGTCACCGACCCGAACGTGCCGCCCATACCGCCGCACGTCTCGATGAAACAGGCCAAAGCCTACATGTCGGCATTGTTCAAGGGCGATCCCGACGAACTGGGCATTGTCTTGCAGACCGCCAAGGAGTGGTGGGACGGGCTCGCGCCTTCGGGCGGCAAGAAGCGCTGAGGCGCCGCGCCGGGCTCGGCATGCCGGGCCCGGTCTCGACACCGGCCACCCACAGGGCCAACGGAAAACGCTCCATGAACAGGGCCTGCACGCCATGACATCCGCCGCACGCGAACTCGACATCGACCGCCTCGAATCAGACTTGCGCGAACGCGTGAGCGGCGAGGTGCGCTTCGACGACGGCAGCCGCGCGCTCTATGCGGCCGATGCGTCGAACTACCGGCAGCCACCCATCGGCGTGGTCGTGCCGCGCACGGTGGAGGACGTGGTCGCGGCTGTCGCGGTATGCCGCGAACACGGTGCGCCGCTGCTCTCGCGCGGGGGAGGCACGAGCCTTTGCGGCCAGTGCTGCAACGTCGCCGTGGTGATCGATTTCTCCAAGTATCTCAACCGCATCCTCGAGATCGACCCCAAGACTTCCACGGCACGCGTGCAGCCCGGCGTCGTGCTCGACGATCTTCGAAAGGAGGCTGAAAAGCAGGGCCTCACATTCGCTCCCGATCCTTCCACCCACAACCACAACACGCTCGGCGGCATGATCGGCAACAACTCGTGCGGGCCGCACTCGGTGATGGGCGGGGAGACCATGCACAACGTCGTCGAGCTCGACGTCCTGACGTACGACGGGGTCCGCATGAAAGTGGGCGCGCTCGACGACGCCGCCTTCATGCGAGCGCAGCGCCAGGGCGGCCGGCGCGCCGAGATCCTCGTGCAGCTCAAGGCGCTCGGCGGCTCGCTATGCCGACCAGATCCGCGAACGGTTTCCGCCGATTCCGCGTCGGGTGTCCGGCTTCAACCTGCCTCCGCTGCTTCCCGAGCAAGGTTTCGACGTGGCCAAGGCGCTGGTGGGCAGCGAAGGCTGCTGCGTGGTCGTGCTCGAGGCCCGCGTGCGGCTGCTGCCCAACCCCAAGGAACGGGCGCTGCTCGTGCTTGGCTATCCGAGCGTGTACGAGGCCGGCGACCACGTCTGCGAGGTGATGGAGTCCGGCCCGATCGCACTCGAGGGGCTCGACCACCGCCTGATCGAGGACATGAAGCGCTCGCACATTCATCCGCAGTACACACAGCTGCTTCCCGAGGGCAAGGGCTGGCTGCTCGTGCAGTACGGCGCCGACACGAAAGAGCAAGCCGACGGCAAGGCGCACGCGTTGATGGACCGGTTGCGCGGCGCCGAGAATGCACCGTCGATGAAGCTGGTCGACGACGAGACCACGAAGGCGCACATCTGGAAGGTGCGCGAATCGGGACTCGGCGCCACGGCGCATGTGCCCGGCGGCCCCATCACCTGGGAAGGCTGGGAGGATTCGTCGGTGCCGCCGGCGCGTCTGGGCGAATACCTTCGAAGACTTCGAGAGCTCTTCAAGCGCTACGACTACAACTGCGATCTGTACGGTCACTTCGGGCAGGGCTGCGTGCACACCCGCATCGACTTCGACCTGTTCACCCAGCCGGGAATCGAGAAATACCGCCGCTTCGTGCACGAGGCCGCGCATTTGGTCGTGAGCCTGGGTGGCTCGATTTCGGGCGAGCATGGGGACGGGCAGTCGAAGGCGGAACTGCTGCCCATCATGTTCGGCGACGACCTGATCAAGGCCTTCGAGGAATTCAAGGCGATCTGGGATCCCTCGCGAAAGATGAATCCCGGCAAGGTCGTTCACTGGCATCTCGCAGATCAGGACCTTCGGCTCGGAACCGATTACCGTCCCTTCACCGAAGAAACGGTGATGCACTTCGTGCGCGACCAGGACAAGTTCTCTCGCAGCCTGTTGCGCTGCGTCGGCGTGGGCGAGTGCCGCAAGAAGGACGGCACCATGTGCCCGAGCTACATGGCGACCGGCGAAGAGATGCATTGCACGCGCGGCCGCGCGCACCTTCTGTTCGAGATGCTCAATGGCGAGCGCAGTTCGGGCATCCTCAAGAACGGGTGGCAGGAACCTTCGGTGAAGGAATCGCTCGACCTGTGCCTCTCGTGCAAGGCGTGCAAGAAGGAATGCCCCGTGAAGGTGGACATGGCCAGCTACAAGGCCGAGTTCCTGTCGCACTGGTACGAGAAGCATCGCCGGCCGCTGTCGGCGCACGCCTTCGGCTACATCGACCGGTGGTCTCGGTGGGCCAGCCACGCACCCCGACTGGCCAATTTCTTCTCGCAGACTCCGCCGTTCTCGACGCTGGCCAAGCGCGCGGTGCGGGTGGCGCCGCAACGGCGGCTGCCCCCGTTCGCGGCGCACAGTTTCAGGCAGCGTCACCGGGCGGCGATGCCAGGACGAACGGACGGCCCCGAGGTGGTGCTCTGGACCGACACCTTCAACAACTACTTCCACCCCGAGGTCTGCCATGCGGCGTCGCGGGTGCTGGCCCATTCCGGCGCGCAGGTTCATCTGCCGCCGCCCGGCCTTTGCTGCGGGCGGCCGCTGTACGAGTTCGGTCTGCTCGATGCCGCGCGCGAATACCTGCGGCGCACGCTCGATGGTTTGAGTGAGCCGCTGCACGCCGGCAGTCCCATCGTCGTGCTTGAACCCGCCTGCCTGTCGGTGTTCAAGGAGGAACTGCCGATGATGCTGCCCGAGGACGAACTCGGAAAGCGCCTGAGCGAACAGAGCATGCTGCTGAGCGACTACCTGCAGCGCCATGCAGGCGACATGCCGCTCAACGGGTTGTCGCGCCATGCCCTCGTGCATGCGCATTGTCATCACAAGACGGTGCTCGGCTTCGATTCCGAGAAGGCGCTGCTGGAAGAGCGTTTGAAGCTCGAACTGGACATGCCCGACACCGGCTGCTGCGGCATGGCCGGTTCCTTCGGGTTCGACCGCGAAAAATACGAGGTGTCGGTTCGCTGCGGCGAGCGCGTGTTGCTGCCTGCGGTGCGCGACGCCGGCGAACACACACTCATCGTCGCCGACGGATACAGCTGTCGCGAACAGATCGCGCAGACCACGTCGCGACGCGCCATGCACGTGGCCGAAGTGATCGAGATGGCCCTGCCCAAGGAGCATGTCTGATGAATGCCAAGACCCCGCCCGGCCGCACCACATGGGCCATCGCAGAAGGCTATATCCCCGGCGCCAGCACGGGCCAGGGACGCGAGTTCGAAAGCCACGAGACGGCCTGCATGCTCAACGCGGGCACGCTCGATGCGCGGGTCGAGATCACGATCTTCTTCAAGGACCGTGCGCCGGCGGGACCGTACAAGGTGACGGTGGCTGCGCAAAGAACGCTGCATCTGCGCTTCAATGACTTGCAGGACCCGGAGCCGGTGCCGCGCGATACCCCGTACGCGAGCGTGATCGAATCCGACCAGCCGATCGTCGTGCAGCACACGCGCCTGGATTCCCGGCAGGCGGCACTGGCGTTGCTGAGCACCGTGGCCTTCGCGGGTTGAGGCTGCTCGCACCGATTGGCTGGTTCAGCGGCGATGCGCTGCGAGCCAACGCGCGATCACCACATCGCTGGACGAGTGCAGGATGATCGAGACCAGCACCACCAGGGCGATCAGGTAGAACATGTCGTCTGCATGCGGCACACCCGAGCGCAGCACGATGATCGCGTAGATCACCGATGCAAACCCCTTCGGCCCGAACCACATGGCCGCGGCGCGTTCACGCCATGGCAGGCTCGTGCGCGCCAGCACGATCGCGATCGGCAAGGGTCTTGCGATGAACAGCGCGGCGGCGGCGAACAGCCATCCGCTGAACCCGATCTGCGCCAGCAGTTCCAGGGAGACGAGCGCGCCGAACGCGAGCAGAGCCGCCAGCTTGAGCAACTCGGCGACGAGGTCGCCGAAGTCGTGGAAGCGACCCGCCAGTTCCGGGCGGAGCGTCGCCATCGAGATGCCCGCGGTGAACGCGCCGAGATATTCGTTGGCGCCGGTGACGGACGTGAGGGTGAACACGAGAAGGCCGATCGAGAAGACGAACAGCGGCTGGTATTTCGTCGCAATGCCCGCCCCGGGCCCGAGGGGCTGAAGCCGCGCGCCGATCCAGGGGATCGCCACGCCGATCGCGACTCCCCCGGCCACTTCGGCCGCCAGCGTCGTCCAGGTCTGGTCGCCGCTGCCGAGCAGTAGCAGCAAGCCCAGCACCATGGGCAGCGCAAGCCCGTCGTTCAAGCCGCTCTCGACATTCAGCAGGCGCCGCAGTGGCACCGACACTTCGGGTCGCGAGACGATCGCCGAGGCGAACACCGGATCGGTAGGTGTGAGCACCGCGGCGACCAGCAGGCATTGAAGCCATGGCAGATTGCTGAGTGCCCGCGCGAGAGCGGCAAGCAAGAGGAAGGTCAGCGGCATGCCCAACAGGAGGGCGCGGCCGGGAACCCGCCAGGTCTGCCGCAGTTCATGGGCTCCCACGCGCATGCCGTCGGTGAACAGCACGGCCACGAGGGCGAGGTCGGCGAGCGATCGCACCAGTGGGTCGTCCGGCTGCAGGCGCACGGACGAGGTGATGCCGTGGCCGGCGATGAGGCCGGCGACGACGAAGAGCACCTCGGTGGAAAGAATGGATCGCCGCGCCAATCCCGACATGACCGCGGCCACGAACAGCACGATGGAGAAGACGAGCAGGGGAATCATGCGGGACGAGAAGGCCAGGCGACAGCCTGTGACGGCCGTGCGCGTCGCGCCATGCCAAGGGTTGACACGGTGCGGCAAGGCCGCGAATCGAAACCGCTTCGGCATTGCAGGCATGGGGCCTGCCCACATGGTAGGACCAGGCTCATTCACGACGGAGACATCGCGATGAGATTCGACATCATGCTCACGACAGCCGCCCTGGCGCTGATTCCTGTGTGCGCCCGGGCCCAGGCGCACGAGGAGCGCCTGGGCGAATTCGCGCTGCGCAGCAGCGTCGTCAACAGCGAGGCACTTCCACCCAGCACCGCGCAGGCCAACGGCATCGAGCGTTCGCCTCGGCGCGCGGTGGTGAATGTGATCGTCACGAGAAGCCGCGTGGTGCCCAACAAGACCATTCCAGCCGACGTGCATGTCCGAACGACCACGCTGGCCGGCCGGCGCCGCGACGTTCCGATGCACGAGGTCATCTCGAACGGCGCCGTCTCCTATCTCGGCGTGTTCGACTTCCTTCCGCGCGAAGTGAGGGATTTCACCGTGACGGCGACGCCCGAGGGCACCCGGCGCACGTTGCAATTGCACTTTCGCGAAAGGCTTTGGAAGCCGCGCTGAGCCGCTCGTCACGAACGCCGCGAGCGCATCCACGCCATGGCGAGCAATCCGGCCGTCGTGGCGGCGACGGTGGCCGCCGCACGGTGTGTCGTGAGCCACAGTTGCGGGCTCGACCCGGTTGCCTTCGCATCGAACCGCCCGTGGGCGCCGAAGTCCCCGGGCACCGGCCGGTAGAGGTTGTCCTGCCGGCCCTCGGGCAAGGGCTCGTCGGTGTGCTGGCCGTCATAGGCCTTGCGGCCGAGATAGCGGTCCAGCAGGCCCGGGATGAGCCTCGTGCCGAGGATCGACTGCACCGCGGGGATTCCCACCCACAGCTCGCGCCGGCGATGGGTGGCGGCCCAGAACACCGCGCGGGCGGCGACTTCGGGCTGGTAGATCTTGCCCATCGGCCGCGGACGCTTGTGCAGCGTCGTGCGTCCCCATTCGAATTGGGGCGTGTTGAAGGCCGACAGCTGCACCATCGTGACGTGCACGGCGCTGCCGTCGTGCGAGAGCTCGCAGCGCAGGGAATCGGTGAAGCCGCGCACGGCAGCCTTGGCGGCGCAATACGGCGCCTGCAACGGGATGGACCGATAGGCCAGTGCGGAGCCGACCTGCACGATCGTGCCGCTGTTGCGTGGCCTCATTCTTCGCAGCGCAGCCATCGTGCCCCAGACCGCGCCGAGGTAGGTGACCTCGGTGGCGCGCCGGAAATCGTCCGGCGAGATGTCGGAAATCGGCGCGAAGATGGTGGCCATCGCGTCGTTCACCCACACGTCGATCCCGCCCCATTGGGCCTCGACGCGAGCGGCCGCCGCTTCCACCTGCGCCTCGTCGGCGACGTCGGTCTCCACCGCCATGGCCAGCGCGCCCATGGCTCTCACCTCCTCGCATGCAGCGTTCAGCCCGTCGGTGCCGCGGGCAAGGAGCGCCACGCGCCAGCCGTGGCGTGCGAATTCGCGTGCCACCGCGCGTCCGATGCCGGCCGATGCGCCGGTGACCACCACCACTTTCATGCGCGCGTCCATCACCGTCCCTCCCGTGGACCGCGCAGCGGCGGCAGTTGGTGCGCCGGCTGCAGCAGGGCCGGGTCGTGCGGCCGCGTGAGGTAGTCGACGCCGCTCAATCCGAACAGCATCGACAGGCACGCGAGCGCGGTGATTCCCACGATCCGCAGCACGGGCGTGGCGCTGCGCATTCGCATGAACATCCACACGACGATCGAAGACTTGATGCACGCGATCGCGATACCCGCCGCGGCGTTGCCCGGGCCCAGCGGAATGTAGGCCGTGCCCAGGCTGGTGAACATCAGCACGAGCAGCGCGATGCCGGCCAACGCGAGATGCCAGCCGTGTCGGACGAATGCGGAATGGTTCATGAGTGACGCTCCACGAGATAAAGCAGGGGATAGAGAAAGATCCACACGATGTCGACGAAGTGCCAGTACAGCGCCATGACCTCGACCCGCCGCGGCACGACCCATGCGGCATGCCGCCAGCTGCCGACCGTGAAGGCGCCGACACCCACGACGCCGATCAGCAGGTGCAGCGCGTGCACGCCGGTCAACACGAAATACAGCATGAAGAAGAGCTCGGCGCCCGAGGTGTCGGACAACTCGAAGCCAGGGCCCGGGAACAGCCCTTCCTGCCATTCGCTGTGGTATTCCATTCCCTTGACCACGAGAAAGGCGGTTCCCAGCGCCGCGGTCAGGGCCAGGACTGGCGCGAGCCAGCGTCGTCGCGACTCGAATTCGGCGCAGGCCAGGGCAAAAGCGATCAACGCACTGCTGACGAGCAGGATGCCTGTGTTCAAGGTGCCCAGCACGACGTCGGTGTGGCGGCTGGCTTCGCCGAAGCCATGCGACCAGTGGGTGCGCCCGTACATGTAGGCAAACAGCAGGCTGCCGAAGAAGAGCACTTCGCTGGCAATGAACACCCACATGCCGAACTGGGCGAGTTGCGCTCGCGCCGTCGGATCCTCGCGGGGCGCTTCACCGCCGACGATCATCTGCGCGGTCATGGGGGTGCTCCATGCAGGCAGGACGACCATCGGTGCCGAGGATTCGAGCGCTGCAGCGCGAGGCGCCGCGTCGCGCCCGCAGGTGCCCAAAGCCTGGGCCCGTTCGGACCGGACAACTTGCGGCCGATGATGGTCATGCCGAGCCTCCTTCGAGCGTTCGCTCGACGTAGAGCTTGCGCACCAGGATCATCGCCACCACGGCCAGCGGCGTGCCGAAGACAATGCCCGCCACGCCGAACAGCGTGCCGAAGACCAGCACCGAGGCGATGCCCAGCACGGGAGGCAGCTTGACCGCCCAGCGCTGCACGAGCGGCACGATCAGGTTTCCCTCGACCTGCTGGATGCCGATGAACATCACCGCCACTTCCAGCGCCGCCTGCGGGCCCTGCACGAACGCCACCAGGACCGCCAGACCACCCGATGCGAACGGCCCGAAGAACGGCACGAACTCGAGCAGGCCCGCGATGAGGCCCAGCGCGAGCGGCAGCGGCATGCCGAGGATCGCGAGACCCGCGGCCACGAGCACGCCGACCACGAGCATCGTGATGGCCTGCCCGAGCAGCCAGCGGCTCAGCGCTTCGCCGGTGGCGTCGAGCGCATCGCCGATCGACGGGCGCAGTCGCATGGGGAACAGTCGAACCAGCCCCTGCTTGTACATCCCCACGTCGAAGGCCATGTAGATGCCCATGAGCACGACGAGCACGACGGCCGAGGCGACTCGCACCGTGTCGGTCGCAACGTTGGCGATGCCTGTCCAGGGCACCGGCGCCGTCTGCAGTTCGTCGATGAGATCCAGCAGTCGCGCGCCGAGCGTCGACGCGGACAGCCATTGCGCCAGCGCCGTTCGTGCACGCGGAAGTTCCTTGCGCAGGTCCTGCAACTGTCCGCTGAGCTGGTCCCCCATGAGCCAGGTGATGGCACCGAGGATCAGCAGCGCCAGCACGAGGACCGTGCCCAGCGACATGCGCGACGACAAGCTCGAATGCGCGGCGAGCGGGTCGGACATCGCATGCAGCGACGCCGCCACGAGCACGGCACCGAACATCAGCATCAGCGGCGCGCGCAGGAGCCACAGCAGCAACAACAGCACCACCACCGCAAGCAGATGCCAGGGGCGCGCCGCCGACCGGGCCGCAGGGACGGCCACCGCGTTGCTGGAAGTGCCGGGTCTCATGGTGTCGACGCAGCAGGCGTCGTACCCGGCTGTTCGGGGTCATAGGCGTAGGGCTCGGCAGGAGCCTCGGGCGTGGACTCGAAGTTGTGCGTCGGCGGCGGCGACGGCGTGTTCCACTCCAGGCCCGCGGCCCGGAAGGGGTTGGGGCCGGCACGCGGCCCCCAGCGCAGCGACCAGGCCAGGTAGGCAAACGGCAGCAGGTAGCCCAGCGCCAGCACGCACCGCGCCGCACGACGACAGCAGGTGCAGCACCTGGAACTGGCGCGGGATAGGCGTGGTAGCGGCGCGGCATGCCCTCCACGCCGAGCAGGATACTGCGGGAAGAAGGTGAGGTTGAAGCCGAAGAAGATGCAGCACGCGCGGCGATGCGCGCCCAGATCTCGGGGTACATGCGCCCGGTCACCTTGGGCCACCAGAAATGCAGCCCGCCGAAGTAGGCCATGACCGAGCCGCCGACCATGATGTAGTGGAAGTGCGCGACGACGAAGTAGGTGTCGGTCAGGTGCACGTCCAGCGACAGCGACGCCAGGAACAGGCCGGTCAGCCCGCCGATCGTGAACAGCCCGACGAAGCCCAGCGCGTAGAGCATCGGCGCGTCGAAGCGGATCGAGCCCCTTGTACAGCGTCGCCGTCCAGTTGAAGACCTTGATCGCCGAGGGAACGGCGACCATGAAGCTCAGCAGCGAGAACACCAGGCTCGCCGCCAGCGACTGGCCGCTGACGAACATGTGGTGCCCCCAGACCAGGAAGCCGATGCTGGCGATGCCCAGGATCGCGTAGGCCATGAAGCGGTAGCCGAACACCGGCTTGCGCGCGAAGCAGGGAATGATCTCGCTGACCACGCCCATCGCCGGCAGCACCATGATGTAGACCGCCGGGTGCGAGTAGAACCAGAACAGGTGCTGGAACAGCAGCGGATCGCCGCCGTGCGCCGGATCGAACACGCCGATCTGGAACAGCCGCTCGGCCACCACGAGCAGCGTCGTGATCGCCAGCACCGGCGTGGCCAGCACCAGGATGATCGCTGGTCGCGTAGATGCGCCCAGACGAACAGCGGCAGCTTGAACCAGCCCATGCCCGGCGCGCGCAGCGTGTGCACGGTGACGATGAAGTTCAGCCCGGTGAGGATCGACGAGAAGCCGGCGACGAACACGCCCGACCAGCGTCAGCGACGACATAGCTGTTCGAGAACATCGTCGAGTACGGCGTGTAGAAGGTCCAGCCGGTGTCGACGCCGCCGAGGAACAGCGCGGCCAGCACGATCACGCCGCCGGCCATGTAGAGGTACCAGCTCGTGCAGGTTCAGCCGCGGAAAGGCCAGGTCGCGCGCGCCGATCATCAGCGGCAGCAGGAAGTTGCCGAGCACCGACGGGATCGACGGGATCAGGAACAGCCACACCATGATCACGCCGTGCGCGGTGAAGAGCTTGTTGTAGGTGTCGTCGCGAGACCAGGTCGCCGGCCGGCGTGGCCAGTTCCAGCCGGATCAGCGTGGCCGCGGCGCCGCCGATGAAGAAGAAGCCGGTGATGCCGATCGCGTACAGGATCGCGATGCGCTTGTGGTCGGTGCTCGTCGAGCCAGGAGCGCAGGCGTGCAGCCCGTCGTCCAGGTAGCTGCGTGCGGCGCCCGTCGCGGCGTGCTCACCGGCGTCTCTCCCGTCGAAGCGCAGGTAGGCGATGCAGCGCCGCGGATGTCCTCTTCGCTGACCTGCCCGGCGAACGACGGCATGACCGGCGCGATAGCCGGCGACCACGTCCTGTGCGCGGCAGCAGGATCGAGTCGCGCAGGTAGGTGTCGTCGGCGACCAGGCTGCGGCCATCCTGCAGGTGCACCGTCGCGCCCGAGCAGGCCGCTCCAGCGACGGCGCGTGCACCGTCGAGCCGGCGGCGTGGCAGCCGCTGCAGCCGAGCGCGCGGAACAGCGCGAAGCCGTACTGCGCAAGGCTCGGCTGCGCCGGTCCCGCGGCCAGCCACGCGACGAAGTCGGCGGGCCGCATCACGACGATGCGCCCGATCATCTGCGAGTGCTCGCTGCCGCAGTACTCGGCGCAGAAAAGCCGGAACTCGCCCGGTTCGCGTGGCGGTGAACCACAGGCCGGTGTAGCGCCCGGGCAGCACGTCCTGCTTGAGCCGGAAGGCCGGCACGTAGAAGCTGTGGATCGCGTCCTGCGACGTCATCAGCAGCCGCACCGGCTGGCCGAGCGGCACGTGCAGCTCGTTGATCTCGCGCCGGCCGTTGCGGTGCTGCAGCTTCCACATCCACTGCTTGGCCACGACGTAGACCGGCAGCGCATCGGCGGGCACGCGGTACAGCTGCACGAAGTTGATGGGCGCTCCACGCGAAGATGATCAGAAAGATCACCAGCGGCGTCAGACGTCCAGGCCAGTTCGAGCTTCAACCAGCGCGCGGGCGGATTGGAGCGATCGGCCTGCGAGCCGCGCCGGTAGCGGACAGCGAAGTAGACAATCGTCAGGCACACCGCGGCAGCCACGATGCTGCACACCACGACCATCGTCAGGAACAGCGTGTCGTATCCCGCGGCCACCGTGGACGCCTCGTCGCCGAGGACATGCAGGCCTGGTCGAGTGTCGCGGCGTGTGCGCCTGTCATCGCGCCTCCTTGCGACGCGGCACGCGGCGTCGCCATGCCCACAGTCCCAGTGCCGCAACCGTGCACAGGCCGACGACGCGGGCCACATCCATCACGACGGCGCTCAGGCGACCGACCTGCGGATCGAAACAGGCGCACAGCAGCGCGATCCTGTCTGTGAGCGAGCCGATGGCCTCTCCCCGCGCTTGCGACAAGGCATGCTGCAATTCCCCGGGGTCGAAGCGCACGCCCATCAGGTAGCGGGACACCCGCCCGCGAGGAGTCACCACCAGGATGCCAGCCGCATGAGAGAAGCGCGCGGGGGCCGCGACGTCGTTGCCTGTCACTGCGTCCGCTTTCACTGCTTCATAGCGAAAGCCCACGGTGCGCGCCAGCGCCGCAGTCTGCTTCTGCGCGCCAGTGAGCAGATGCAGGTCGGGCGGACGACCGGGATTGCCGCTACTCAAGAACCTGGCATAGGCGAGATCGATGCGCTTGCGCGCGCTGGCGGTGGCGGGCGTGTCCTGCGGGTCGATGCTGACGCTGACAATCCGAAGCGAGTCTGCCGGAATGCCCGCGAAATGAACGGCCTGCAGCAGACCGTGCATGACCAGGCCGCACAGTTGCGGACACCGGTAGTAGCCGAGGACGAGGACAGCAGGCCTTCCGTCGCGGAAGAAGTCGCCCAGTCGGACGTCATGGCCCAGTTCGTCGCGCAGCGCGAGGTCCAGGGGCAGCTCGGCTCCGAGCCGCTGCTGCAGCGAGGCCTGGGGCGGCGCAGGCGTGGCCAGCGGTGCCGCTGTGCAGACGCATGCCCAGAGCATGAGCAGGGCGACAGCCATGGATGTCATGGGCCGCGGGTTCATGGCCGTGCTCCTATCGCAGTCGTCGGTGAAGACCGAATGCCGGTGCGAGCCTGTGCGTCGCGTGCGCCGGGCTCGGCAGATGCGGCGGGTTCGGCGGGTTCGGCGGATGCGCCGGATGCAGCGGATGCGGCAGCCAGCATGCGCATCGCCACGTCGATGGGAATGTGCACGATGCCGGCTTGTCGATCGACCCAGCCCAGCGAATGGAGCCGCCGCGCCTTGGCGTGCCGATAGTCCGCCAGCGCCGGTTGAGGCGCAGTCTCCAGCGGCGTGCCGGTCACGGCAGGTTCGTACGACAGCTGGCCCCGGTCGGGACCGGCCGGCATGTTCCACAGGCGCAACAGTGCGAACACGACACCGACCACGAGGATCACCGTGAGGATGATGCCCATTCCGGTGGCGCTGATGTGGCGGACGTCGAGGTTGTCACGCATGGCGAGGCTCCGCGAAGGCAGGAAGATCGTCGCGCGCGCACAGCGCTGCGGGCACGGCGGCGAAGAGCAGTAAGCCCATGCCGATGAAGACCAGGGGTGCGAGCCACCAGGCATTCAGGTCATGGGGCGCCACCGACGGCAGGACCATCCATAGCGCCACCAATGCATTGGCGGCGAGGGCGAGCGCGGCCGCCCATGCGAGTCGACGCGGATGGTCCTTGATGCGGCGCTGAAGCAGCATCAGCGCGGGCAGCGCGAACTGCAGGATCACGATGGCCAACGCCGCTTCGCGCCAGGCCGTGTGCAGGCGCGGCAGGTACCAGGAGATCTCGCGCGGGAGGTTCTCCGACCAGATGATCAGGTACTGCATGAACGCGGCATACGCCCACAACAGCGTCCACATCAGCAGCAGATTGCCCAGGTCGCGCCACGGAACCGCTGCATCGCCGTCCACGCTCCTTCGCCTCTGCGCGACGGCCGCCAGCACGAACGTGCAAAGCGCCGTGCCGCCGAGCGCCTGCGACGTGATCGCCACCATGCCGAAGCCCGTGCTGAACCACTGCGGCACGAGCGAGCCCAGCAAGTCGACGGCGGCGAGCGTCGTCAATGCCGCATGCATGGCGAGGGAAATGCAAGCGCGTGCCGTGCTGGCCGGTGGCGATCCTCGGGACGTCCACCACCATGCGATCGCGTACACCAGCAACCGGCACTCGACCCAGGCGGGACTCATCCACAACCTCGGGAAGGCCGGCCGTCCGAAGCCGTTGGCCCAAGCGCCCGACGGGTCGGCCGCCCAGGGATAGATCTGCGCCAGGCCGAAGGCAATCGGAACGAACAGCGCCAGCAGCCACGGCAGCCGGGCCGAGAGGTGCCGAACCACCGGCACGATCGCCAGGCCCCAGCGTCCGCCCGTGATGCGGTGCACCCATGCATTGACGAGCGACCCGAGGATCAACCCGAGGCACCACCACCAAGCGGCAAGCCATATGGCGAAGAACGCCTGCGAATCGATCCACATCCCGGCGCAGGCGGCGAGCAGCATGACGCCGCCGGCGATGGATGCCCGGTTCATCGATGCGCTCCGGCCGATGACGCGCCAGGTGGCGCCGAGGCGGCAGCCGAGGCCGCCGAGTGGGCGACGGATGCGTCGCGACGCGCGTTCAACTGTTCACGCAGGCCTTGCGGGAGCTCGTTCAGCCTGCGCATGCTGGCTCCGTTGCAGCGCGCGGATATAGGCCACGATGGCCCAGCGGTCGGACGGCGAGACCCTGTCGGCATACGGGTACATCGCGCCATACCCGTGCGTGATCACGTCGAAGAAATGGCGGTCGGGCGCCTGGCGCAGCCGGTCGGTGTGATAGCTCGGCGGACGCGGAAAGCCGCGGCGCACGACGCGGCCGTCGCCGTCGCCGAGCGGGCTGTGGCAAGGCGCGCAGTAGATGTCGAAGCGCTGCCTGCCGCGGGTGAGCAGCGCGAGGTCGGCACGGGGCGCCCGCTCGGCCGCGTAGGCCGCGTCGAACCGCGCCACGGCCTGCTCGCCGCGCCGGCCGCTGCTGGTCGCGGCCAGGTCGCCCATGGCACGGGGCACGCTGCCCCGCACGGGCGGCCTGGATGCGCGACCGTCCGGATAGAGCGGACTCGATGCGTCACGGTCGCGCCGTGGCTGCTCGTACATGTTGTGCATGTAGCGTTCGCAGCCGCCGAGCAGCAGGCATGCCATGGCGCAAGCGGCTGCGATCCAAGGGCGCGACCCACGAATGGAGCGCCTCATTCGAGGACCTCCGTGCGGCGCAGCGGGTGGCAGTCGTCCAGGAGCCGGGCCGCGCCCGTGCGCGTCGAAGGCGGGGTCGTCGCGCCGCAGACAGAGAAAGAAGCGGTCTCGCGTGGCGAGGTCGAATTCCTCGACGTCGAAGATCGGGTGATTCAATCTGGGCAGGCCGCTGCCCATCAGCAGAGAAAGCACGGCCGCCACACCGGCGCACAGCACCATGGTCTCGAACGCGATGGGGATGAATGCGGGCCAGCTGTGCACGGGCCGGCCGCCGATGTTCAGCGGATAGTCGATCACATCCGAGTACCACTGCATGAAGTAGCCGCCCACCGCACCCACCAGGCCGCCAAGGGCGGTGAACAACGCCACGCGACTGCGCCGCATGCCCAGGGCCTCGGGCAGCCCCCGGATCGCGAAGGGCGCATAAGCCTCGGCGCGGCGGTAGCCGGCGCGCTGCACATGACGCGCCGCGGCCAGGAGTTCGTCGGCCGATGCGAATTCGGCCACCAGGCCGCGCACGCTGGCCGCGTCGTGCGCCTGCGCGTTCACGCCTCGCCTCCGGTTTCCGCGCGCCACAGCTTGCGCGTCTCGTGGATCGAGATGCAGGGCAGCAGCCTGACGAACACCAGCAGAAGCCACGCGAACACGAACAGCGACGAGAGGATGAACACCCAGTCCCATCCCGTCGGAATGAACAGGCCCCAGGCAGAGGGCATGAAGTCCTTGTGCAGCGGCGGCACGACGATGATCACGCGTTCGAGCCACATCCCGAGGTTGATTGCCAGGCTTGCAGCCCAGAGCACGAGCGGGCTTCGCCGCACGCCGCGCCACCACAGGATCTGCGGCACGGCCACGTTGCAGAAGAGCATCGTCCAGGCCACCGCGGCGTAAGGCCCCGTCCAGCGGTCGACGACGGAAGCGATCTCGTACGTATTGCCGCTGTAGAACGCGGTGAAGGTCTCGACCGCATAGCCGTAGGCCACGATCGCTCCGGTGGGCAGAAGCATCTTGGCCAGGTGGTCGAGATGCACGTCCGTGATGAAGTCGTGCAGACCGTAGATGCGGCGCAGCGGGATCACCAGCGTGAGCACCATCGCGAACCCCGAGAAAAGGGCGCCGGCCACGAAGTACGGCGGAAAGAAGGTCGAGTGATAGCCAGGCGTGTTGCCGATCGCGAAGTCCAGTGCCACGACGGAGTGCACCGACACCACCAGAGACGTCGCCAGTCCGGCCAGGAGCAGGCTCGTCGACTCGTGGCGTTCCCAGTGCTTTGCATCGCCGCGCCAGCCCAGGGCGAACAGCCCGTAGGCGAGCGCGGCAAAACGGCGGCGTCCGCTCGCGTGGGCGCGATCGCGCAGCGTGGCCAGGTCGGGAATGAGCCCGATGTACCAGAACAGGAGCGACACGACCAGGTAGGTCGCGATGGCGAAGAAGTCCCACACCAGCGGCGCTTCGCCATTGCGGCCAGACATCCATGACGCTGGGGTAGGGCGCGAGCCAGTAGAAGAACCACGGACGGCCCAGGTGCAGGATGGGAAACAGGGCCGCAATGGATACGGCGAAGAGCGTCATCGATTCCGCGACCCGATTGATCGATGCGCGCCACTTCTGTCGCGTGAGCAGAAGCGCCGCGGAGATGAAGGTGCCGCCCATGCCGATGCCGATCCACCAGACATAGTTGGCGATGGCAAAGCCCCAGGCCACGGGGATGTCGAGGCCCCAGATCCCCGGGCCGACGTGCACGAGGTACGCGATCGCGCCCACGAACACGAATGTCCCAGCGAGTGTCGCGAAGAACGCGATCAGCCAGGAACGCTGCACCGGACGGACGAGGACGATGTCGGTGACCTTGTCACCGATGCTCGAAGGCTGCCAGTCGCCGCGCAGAAAGCGCGCGTCGTGGCGTGCGGAGCCCTCGGGTGCAGCCGCGGAATTCATGATCGTTCCGGCGTCTTGTCGGCGCCGATCCGCGCGAGATAGGTGGTGCGCGGCACGGTGTTCAACTCGCCGAGCAGCGCATAGAAGCGCGGCGACGAGCGCAGGGCGAGCACCTGGCTGTGCGGATCATCGAGGTCGCCGAAGTGGATCGCCTGCGTGGGGCACGCCGCCTGGCACGCCGTCACGACATCGCCGTCGCGCAGGCGTTGCCCGCTCGTCTCCTCGTGATGCCTGCCGCGGGCAATGCGCTGCAGGCAATAGGTGCACTTCTCCATCACACCGCGGTGGCGCACGGTGACGTCGGGATTGCGCTGCTCCTTCAGCGTGTCGGTGACCTCGTCGACGTATTGCAGGAAATTGAAGCGGCGAACCTTGTACGGGCAGTTGTTCGAGCAGAAGCGCGTGCCCACGCAACGGTTGTAGACCTGCACGTTCAGGCCCTCGCTGTCGTGGACCGTCGCACCGACCGGGCAGACGAGCTCGCAGGGCGCGTTCTCGCAGTGCATGCAGGGGACGGGCTGCCACACGGTGCCGGCCACTTCGTGCGAGGCGTAGCGGTCGACACGGATCCAGTGCATCTCGCGTCCGAGCGCAACCTGCTCCTTGCCCACGACGGGAATGTTGTTCTCTGCCTGGCAGGCGATGGTGCAGGCGTTGCAGCCGATGCAGGTATCGAGGTCGATCGCCATCGCCCATGCGTGGTCCGGGTAGCGGTAGGCGTCGTACAGAGTGGGCTGGACCAGGCCAGGGTCGGGGATGCGGCCGCCCGGCGGCAGGATGCGCGCCATGTCGCGCCCGTCGGCATCGAGCGCGTGCTGTGTGAGGGCGAAGAAGTCGTGTCTGCGACCGGTGCGTTCGATTTGCATGGGGACTGCGCCCGCCGCGTCCGGCCGGATCCGGTAGGCGTCGAAGCCCACGCCGTTGCCCACGCGACCGGCACTTCGACGGCCGTAGCCCAGGGGCAGCGTGGCCGATTCTTCAGCGTGGCCCTGCAGCGCCCACACGGGCGCGTCGACGACGTGCCGGTCGATCCGCAGGCGGACGATGTCTCCGTTTTGCAGGCCCAGGCGGCGGCAGGTTTGCGGCCCCATCAACACCGCGTTGTCCCAGGTCATCTTCGAGAACGAGCGAGGCAGTTCCTGCAGCCAGCCGATGTTGGCGAAGCTGCCGTCGTGCACGGACTGGTCAGGCACGAACAGCGCCGCGAGTGCGCCTGCAGGAAGCGCCGCGCTGTGCGGTGCCTGCGGCGGTGTCACCGCGGCGATCGACAGCGGCGCCGAGGCCGTACCGTCGATCACGCCGCGTTGCAGGCTCTTGCGCCAGAACGCCTCGAATGCGCCGGGGCCGGTTCCGGCAGCACCGCGCTTGCGCCAGTGCCGCTGCACGATCGCGTGCGCGTCTTCGGCAGTCGCGCCGGAGAACATGGCCAGCAGTTCGTGCACGGAGCGCGTGTCGTACAGCGGTTCGATCGCCGGCTGCACGAGGCCCGCCGTTCCATCGTGGGCGAGTGCATCGCTCCACTGCTCGTACGCATGAGGCAGGGGCAGGTGCCAGTCGCACGCATTGGCCGTCTCGTCCCGGTAAAGGCCAGCGTGCACGCTCGCACGCACCTTCTGCAGTGCCTCGGCGAATCGCAGGTTGGCCGGGGCGTCGTACAGCGGATTGACACCGAGCATCACGAGGGTGTCGACGACGCCCGCGTTCATCGCATCGACGAGCTCGGCCAGTCCGCCGGCCTCGGGCATCGCGTCGGGCGGCTCGATGAATTCCACCGTGCGCCCGAATGCGCCGGCGCGGTGGTTGAGCGCATGGACCATCGCGTGCGCCGGCGCGGAAAGCTGCGGGCCCGCCAGGACGAGGGCGTCGGGGCCGGCGTGCTGCAGCGCCTGCACGATGCGCCGCTCCTGCGCGGACAGGGCGGTTTCATGATCGCGCGCACCGAGAAGCACGGGCGCGAGCCTCCATAGCAGCCCCTCGATGTCGTTCGGCGGCAGTGCCATGCGGTCGTCTGCGCGCGAGCCGAACAGGCCCGGCATCGTCTCCGCCGCGATCACGGAAGGCGCTCGGTGGTCGCTTCTCATCCTTTCGCGCAGCGAAGCCCAGTCGGCCGCGTATCGCACCGCACCAGGATGCTCGGAAAGCGAGAACGGATCGGCCCCGAGCGACAGCACGCAGCGAGCTCGCTCGAAGTGCCACAGCGGCGTCGCCTCGCGACCGAAGGCGAGGCGAGCACCCGCCCGTGCGGCGGCGGGTTCCAGAGCCGACCCACGGTGCCATCGTGCGCGCGGGAAATGCTCGAGCACGGCGGCAGCCTGCTCACGCATCGTCGGTGACGTGAACGGGCCGACGAGCAGGTGAAGCCCCTCTCCCTGCCGGGCTCGAAGACGAGGTGCGGTGTCCTCATGCCAGAACCTGTCGAAGGCGGACCAGCTCGAGTCTGCCGGGAGCGGCATCGGTCCTGGTCCTTGCCCCGCGGGAGCCAGACGCCTGGTGACCGAGGGCGATCGATCCGGGTCCCACAGCTGCAGCACCGAGGCCTGCGCGAACACGCTGGTCCTGCCCAGACTGGAGGGATGCGACGGATTGCCTTCGATCTTGATCGGCCGTCCTTCCTTCGTGCCCACGAGCACGCCGTGCGCGTAGCCGTCGATCACGAATGCGCTCGCGTAGTACGAAGGCAGGCCGTGCACGCCGGCCTCGGGCATGTGGACGTATGGATAGATGTCCTGCCGCGGATGCCGCGCACAGCCTCCACCGGCCAGCGCGAGGGACGCGGCCATCAGCGTCATGGCCTGCCGTCGATTGACGGTGCCGTCCGATGCGCTCCTCTCGGGCGCATCGACGGCGCCATCGCGGGGTCGATGGCGGTGAAAGCGAAGCGGCGCCTGCTCGATTGGTATGCGGCTCATGGTCGTGTCACCTGTGGCAGGTCGAGCAGTCGGTCAGTCGCCGAACGCTGGGCAGGTGCAGCGACCGGGCCAGCGCCAGACGCTGGGCACTCGACAACGGGTTCGCCCGCATCTCGAACACGAGGGCGACCGGACGAAGATGCATGGACGCATTGCGGTGGCAGCCCAGGCACCATTGCATCTCCAGCGGCTTGGCGCGCCATGTGATCGGCATCTGGTCGATGCGGCCGTGGCATTCGATGCAGGCCACACCCTTGGCCAGATGGACGCTGTGGTTGAAGTAGACGAAGTCGGGCAGGGTGTGGACGCGTCTCCAGGCGATCGGCTGTCCGCTTGCTGCGCTTTCACGCAGGGCGCTGAGCATCGGCGCGCCGGCGTAAAGCTGGGAATGACAGGTCAGGCAGGTATCGGTCGAGGGCATTCCCGCAAATGCCTGCGTCTCGACCGTGACATGGCAATAGCGGCAATCGATGCCGTCGTCACCCACGTGATGCTTGTGACTGAATGGAATGGGTTGATGAATGGGTTCGCCGATGCCCTGGTATTCGCGGGAATTCGCCACGCCCCAGGCGACGAGCGCCACCAGCGTCAGTGCAAAGGCAAGCACGGCCAGCTTGGCGCCGTATTCGGTGGATTTCGGGAACACTTGTGACACGGTGCTGGGCCCTTGGCCTCCGCACCCGAGCAAGAAGTGACCCCGCGCGCCTTAGCGCGAAACAGCCCGCGAACGCGAGATCGGCAGAACGTCGTGCAGAAATATTTGCACAAATGTAAGCAAGTCTTCTGGACCACGCCCATCGGCAGATGTGCCGGGTCGCGACGGGCACGCGATGTGCCCGTGCAGGTGAAACGTCAAGTGTTCGTTGCCGTCATGACACGGGGTTCCTCATCTTCGCGCCGGATTGCCTGGCTGCTCGCGCCCGCCGCTGCCGCCGTGGTGGCCGCCATGCCGTCCCATGCGGATGAAACGGTCTACCGTTGGCATGAGCGGACGGCGTGGTGTCGTATTCGGACTCGCCGCCTCCTGCGGGGCGCAAGTACCGTGTGGAGCGCATCGACACGCGCGACCTCACCCGGCAGGAGCGCCTGGCCATCCGCACGCGTCTCGCCCACGAAAAGAAGCAGGCGCAAACGCAGACGCGGGAATGGCTCGAGCGCGAGTCGGCGGCCGACACGGCAGTCAAGGAGGCGCTGGCAGCACTGTCGGCTGCAGATGCCGCCGAAGTGAAAGGGCGAGTGCCGCTGCCGGGCGAGCGGCGCGGCAATGTCGACGGGGACACGAGGCTGACCCAGGCGTACTTCGATCGCCAGGAACGCCTCGCGCATGACACCGCACTCGCGCGCGACCGATTGGCCGCCGCCTATCGACTGCGCGATGAATTGGTCGAGCCCTGATGATCGACACGCTGCCAGCGGCGCGTGTCCGGCATGGTCAGCGGGGCGCCGACTGCCCGGTCAGCGCACGGCGGAATGTCTGCAGGCGTGCCTTGACGCGTCGCTCGTTGACCAGCCCCATGCGCACCATGATCTTCTGGCCCGATGACAACGACTCGAGCGCCGGATCGACGAATTCATAGTGCACCCATGGGCGTTCTAGCTTGACGGGCCCTTGTGCGCCCTGGATGTCCACCAGGTGCACCGCCGGCGCGGTGGCGGGTTCAGGTGCCGCCAGCAGGTGGTCGATGACCTCGACGAGCCGATCGTTGAAGTACTGGTGCGGATAGCCGAGCTCTTCGTAGGACTGCTGAAACAGCGGGTACAGCCGGACGTACAGCCGCACGAGCGCGTCGGCATCCACCGACTCCACCAGCAGCACCAAGGGGGCATAGCGCAGGCCGTTATCGGCGCCGATGACGTCCTGGTCACCACGATGGTCGACGCTGAATCGGCCGGGGATCGGGTTCACGGGCCACAGGCGGGTGGCCGCGCGCGGGCGGGCCAGGTTGTCGACCGTGGCCACGACGCGACGCACGAACCCGTCGGTCTGGAGTTGCGAGAGGACGGCCTTGCGGCCAAGCAGGCCCGTCAAGGCATTGGTCACGAAGCTGTCGGACTCGTCGAGCGGGGGCAATGGGGCGGCCGCCTCGGCAGCCTGCGGCGTGGCCTCGATCGGGTGCTGCACCGGAGGCGGCGCGGAGGGTGGCGGTGGTGCGGCGGGAGCAGCCGGTTCCGGCGCGCTCGCCTCGGCCGCCACGGGGATCGGCTCGGGGGGGCGGGTGGACTTCCAGTACCACCATCCGAGGCCGGCAATCAGCAGTAGAAGAACGCCCGCGAGCGCCCAGGGTCCGTAGTTCTTGCGATTCATCGATGCTCCATGGACTGCGGGAATCGAGCGTCCCCGCACGCCGGTGTGGCGATGATGCCGCATCGTTCGCCCGAGTGCACCCCCAAAGGGCCAAATGCCCGGTCGAATAGGGCATGAGTTGCCCTCGTGAAACGGGGCGATCCGCCAAGAGGCGTGTGATACGCTCGCCGGCTCTTCTTGCCAGAGGCGCCGTTGAATTGAATTTCACGAATTTCGCCGCCATTCTGGGATGGCCTTTTGCCATGGCGCTGGCGTGGCTGGCCGGCGAATACGGGCACCGGTGGCTCGGACTGCCACGCATCAGCCTGTACGGCATCGTCGGCTTCGCGCTGGCCAATCTCCAGGCGGGCATGCTGCAGGGACCAGCCCCTGACATCACGACACCGATGCTGGTGGCCAACGTGGCCTTCGGCCTGATCCTCTTCGAGTTCGGATATCGCATCAATCTGCGATGGATTCGCTCGAACCCCTGGATCGGTGCCACCGTGCTCCTCGAATCGGCGGCCACCTTCGGTGTCGTGTATGCCGTGGGCGCGTGGCACGGCATGCCCGTGGTCATCGCCCTGCTGCTGGCTGCGCTGTCGGTGGCAGCGTCGCCTGCGGCCGTGCTGCGCGTGGTCAACGAGGAACGCAGCGCTGGACAGGTCACCGAGCGGGTTCTTCACCTGACAGCCTTCAATTCGGTGCTGGGCGTGCTGGCGTTCAAGGTGATCGTCGGGCTGTGGATCTTCCAGACCTCGGGCAACCTCTGGCAGGCCGTCTCGCGCAGCCTTCTGCTGCTGATCGTGTCCGCGGGGCTGGGTGCAGTATTCGGCGTCGCCGTGCCCGCCATCCTGCGGCGACTGGGAAAGATGAACCAGGACGCGACCGTGGCATTCGCGATCGCGGTGATCCTGCTGGTGGCCGTGGCGCACACCGTCGGGTGTTCGCCCGTGCTGGCCGCGCTGACCTTCGGCCTCGTCGCGCGGCACCGTCGCGTCGCCCTGAGCCAGGCCCAGCGCAACTTCGGTGCCTTGGGCGACCTCCTCACCGTGCTGCTGTTCGCATTCGTCGCATCGACCATCGAGTGGCAGCGCGTCGTCGAGGGGCTCGAGGTCGGCATTGCGGTGGTCGTCGTTCGGCTTGCCGCCAAGACGCTCTCGGTGGTCGCGCTCGCGCACCAGAGCGGGACGTCGTGGCGCAAGGGAGCGCTGACCGGTCTTGCACTGGCGCCGGTGTCGGTGTTCGCGATGCTGCTGCTCGACCAGGAGCGCTCGCTGGGTGTGGACCTCATCGACCAGCTCGCGCCGCTGGCCGCAGCGACGCTGTTGCTCGAGATCGCCGGCCCGATCCTGACCCAGCGCGCCCTCAAGTGGGCGCACGAAACTCCCGACCGGCACGAACACTGAGCCGAACGCCATGCCCCTGGAGTCCTTCAAGACCTCCGCGCCCCTGAGCCTGGGCGTCGAACTCGAACTGCAGCTGGTCAGCCTGAGCGACTTCGACCTCGTGGATGCCAGCCCCGACATGCTCGAGCTGCTGCACCGAAAGCCGTTCCCCGGCAACGTCACGCCGGAGATCACCGAGAGCATGATCGAGGTGAACACCGACGTGCACACTCAGCACGGGCCGCTGCTCGAACAATTGCAGCGCATTCGGGACACGCTCGTGCGCGCGGGCGACACGCTGAACGTGGGCGTGTGCGGCGGCGGCACGCACCCGTTCCAGATGTGGTCGCATCGCAAGATCTTCTCGAAGCCGCGCTTTCGCGAGGTGTCGTCGCTGTATGGCTACCTCGCCAAGCAGTTCACCATTTTCGGCCAGCACGTGCACGTCGGTTGCACATCGGGCGACGATGCGATGTTCCTCCTGCATTCGCTCAGCCGCTACGTGCCCCATTTCATCGCGTTGTCGGCGTCTTCGCCGTTCGTGCAGGGACGCGACACGCTGTTCAATTCGGCTCGCCTGAATTCGGTGTTCGCGTTTCCGCTGAGCGGGCGCGCGCCTTTCGTGCTCAAGTGGAGCGAGTTCGAGTCGGGCTTCTTCGCGCGCATGGAGCACACCGGCATCGTCAAGAGCATGAAGGACTTCTACTGGGACATCCGCCCCAAGCCGGAGTTCGGGACGATCGAGCTTCGCGTGTGCGACACGCCGCTCACCGTGGAGAGGGCAGCGGCGCTGGCCGCTTACCTGCAGGCCCTGTGCCGGCACCTGCTGACGCGCAGCGAGCCCGATCCGGTCGAGGACGACTATCTGGTCTACAACTACAACCGATTCCAGGCCTGCCGCTTCGGCCTCGATGGCACGGTCGTTCATCCGAAGACCTACGAATCGTCTTCGTTGCGCGAGGACATCCTCGCCACGCTGCGGCACGTCGAGGCCGACGCCGAGGCGCTGGGCGGCTTGCCGGCGCTGGAGCATCTCTACCGCACTGCCCACGCCGGCAGCGATGCGAGCGAACTTCGCCGCGAGTACACGGAGCGCGGCAGCGCAGAAGGCATGGTCGCCGCATCGATCCAGAGGTTTCGCGACGAGGCCGATTGAGCCTTGGCATCGCAAGGCCGCGTCGCACGCGACGCGCTGGCAACAGCGCCTGCGCCCGAGGGTCAGCCCGTCGGCTGGAGCGATTGCGAACGCAGCAACTGCAGCATGTGGTCCAGCAGCGTGGCCACCTCGCAGTGACTGTCGAGGAAGAACATCGCACGCGAGCGAGGGTCGTCGCGTCCGATCCGCACGGTGAGCCATTGCGCCGGTGCACGGCCAAAGACCGGTTCGTCGTTGATGTCGTCGCCGACGAACACGGCCGCGCCGGCACCCGCACGCCGCACGAGCGCGAGTATCGCGTCGGCCTTGTCCGGCGCATCGGCGGCAGACACGTTGGCGACGCACTTGCCGCCGAAGCGACGCAGCGCGGGCGGCAGGTCGCGCAGCAGGTGGTCGATGCAGGCAGCTGCCTCGTCGCGGTCGCGGGCCAGCCGGTAGTGCAGCGCCAGGGAATAGCGCTTGTCTTCCACGATCACGCCGGCCCTCTGCAACTCGTCGCGCCGCAGATCGAGGTCGTGCCGAAGATGGTCCAGGGCCGCACTCGCCGCCGGCGACGACGGGGCGCCATCGAGTTCCGCGCCATGGTTGCCGACGATGCAATGAGGCTGGAAGCCAAGTCGCCCGGAGACGTCTTCGACGCTGCGGCCGGTCACGATGGCCACGGGTCGCAGCGCCGCAAGCCGAACCAGTCGCGAGACGACAGGGCGGGACATGCGGGCGTGGTCCGCCCGTGGCACGATGGGCGCGAAGGTTCCATCGAAATCGAAGGCCAGCAAGGGGGCTCGTCGCATCGCCCTGGCGAGTGAGCGTTGCCCGTCGAAACCGAACAGGTGTTTCATGCAGGACACTCCATCATGGCCTGCGGTCGTCTCGCGCTCCCATGCATCTCAGCCCGCCTGATGGCGCTGGACACGGGCCTCGATGCGCTCGCGAAGCCGCCAGCGGCCGGCGTCTGACAACATGCGGCCGGCCCAGCGAAAGACGTTGAACTCGCGCACCGTGGCCCGCAGACTCGCCATGCGTTCGCGCTGTTCCGCCTCGGGCATGGTGACGGCACGCTGAAGCGCATCGGCAGTCTCCTCGACGTGGTACGGGTTCACGATGAGTGCCTCGGTCATCTCGCGCGCCGCGCCGGCGAATCGGCTGAGCACGAGAACGCCTCGCTCGTCGTCGCGCACAGCGACGAATTCCTTGCACACGAGGTTCATTCCGTCATGCAGGCTGGTGACGACGCAGACGTCTGCCGCGCGGTACATCTCGTTGACCGCGGCGTGGTCGTACTGCTCGGCAATGAGGAACACCGGTGTGTACTGCTTGCGGCCGAATCTGCGGTTGATTCGCTCGGTGACGTCGCGGATCCGCGTCTGGAAGGCGCGGTATTCCTCGAGCGAGCTGCGCGATGGCGCGGCCACCTGCACGAAGGTGAAGCGCCCGATCCATTCGGGGTACTTCTCGAGCATGCGTTCGACCGCGTGCAATCGCTCGAGGATGCCCTTGGTGTAGTCGAAGCGGTCCACGCCCACGCCAAGATGCACGTCGGGTGCAAGACCCAGGCGCTCGAAGACGCGCTGCCTGCATTGCGCGACCGTCGGCATCTCGCGCAACGCCGCCTCCGATGGCCATGCGATCGAGATCGGGTAGCTCTCGACCAGCGTCTCCTGGTCCTGGTGGGAGATGATCGAATGCTCGTGCTCTATGCGCGCCTCCAGGTACCGGTCCACCGTCTCCATGAAGTTCTTGCAGTGGTAGCGCGTGTGAAAGCCCAGGATGGTGCTGCCCAGCATGCCCTGCAGGATCTCGCGCCGCCACGGGCAGATGCCGAAGGACTCCGGGTTGGGCCAGGGAATGTGCCAGAAGGTGATGATGGTCGCGCGCGGCAGCCGGGCGCGGATCATGGCGGGCAGCAGCGCGAAGTGGTAGTCCTGCACCAGCACCACCGGGTCCTCGCGGCGCGACTCGGCCACCACCGCGTCGGCAAAGCGCTGGTTGACCTCGCGGTAGGCCTGCCAGTCGCTCTCGCGGAACACGGGGCGCACGTGCGCCACGTGGCACAGCGGCCAGAGCCCTTCGTTGGCGAAGCCGTAGTAGTAGCCCTGCTCCTCGTCGGCCGACAGCCAGATGCGACGCAGCGTGTAGTCTTCTTCGCCGGGCGGCACGCGCACACGGTCGTGGCTGTCCACCGATTGCCTGTCGCCGCTGCCGGCACCGTGGGCGATCCAGGTGCCCGAGCACGCGCGCATGACCGGTTCGACGGCGGTCACGAGCCCGCTGGCAGGTCGCTTGAGCTTGATCGCGTCGCCATGGCGTTCGTGGATATAGGGCTCGCGATTCGAGACGACGATGACCTGGTCGCCGCGCAACTTGGTGTGCAGCAAGGATCGAAGCCGCTTGGCTGTCCATTCGGCCTCGGGCCCCTGGGCGCGACGGTATTCGTCCTCCAGGTCGCGAAGGCGGGAACGCAGGTCGGTCACGAAGGGGGCGAGTTCAGAGGACATTTGCGGTCGCAAGAAGCCTTCGCCGCGCAGAATGGCGCGGGCCCCTGCCACCCAACCACGCCAGCTCAGCTGGGCGACGATCATGGTGATCAGGGCCATGGCCAATCCGAGCAGCGTGATCAGGACGATCAGGTAGCGCCGGGTATCCTGGCTGCGCCGCTCTACGAAGCTAAGGTCGTGAAGCAAGACGAGGTCGGCGATCGCGCCGTCTCCGCCGTCGACCTTGTGCATGCTGACGTGAACGGAGCCGCCCTGGATGTCCAGCATCGGATCTGTGCGCTGTGCCAGCATGCGTGCCCGCGCGCAGCCAAGGGCGGAAGGAAAGCCGGGCGTGCGTTGCAGCAGCCGGTTGTCGAGCGAGCACAGGCCGATGGCCACCAGGCGTTCGTCCTGCACCGCACGGTCGAAAAGGCCTTGCAGGCGTGCTGAGTTGTGGCTGTGCAGCGCGTCGGAGATGGCATCCGAGAGTGTGTTCGTCACCAGGCTGCCGCGCAGGTCCAGGTCCTGTGCGAACCAGCGCAGGGTCAGGCGATCCATCAGCGGAAGCGCCAGATAGGCCGCCAGCACGAGGGCCGAGATGAGCGGGATGAGAAAGCGAAGCTGTAGGCGGTAGGTCTTCATCAGGTCGAGTCGAGCCCCTTTGGCGGGGCCGGGCGCCCGAGCTGCTACGGCGTTCGGGCAGGCCCGTTGCGGGCCCGCGCCTATTCTGCCACGTTACATTTGCACAATAGCAATTGCGACCAGATGCACAGCCACGGGGGCGATCCGCGCCCCGCGACGAAGAATCCGCCGGCGATTCCGGCGAGTAGGGTCACACAAGGTGCGGATATCGCCAAGAACTGCGCAATTCCCTCGCGACACGGGTAATTCCCGAAGGCAGGAACAACATTTGCTCAAATACAATATGCAACAGCAACGGTTCGCCGAATCTCCGGCGGAGCGAGGCTGTCAGAAGTGTTGGAGCCCCTCGAGCGGGCTCCTTTTTTTCGCCTAGACACCATGCCGATCTCCTCGCGCGCCACTGCTGCATCTCCACAGGTCCCGAACGACCCCGCAGAGGCGGATCTCGGTGACCGCGCCGCGCAGGTGCTGCGCCGGTTCCGGCTGGTCTTCAACGCCGTGAAGACGCATTTCCAGCAAGTCGAGCGGCTCGCCGGCGTGGGAGGAGCGCAGATCTGGGCGCTGAGCATCATCCGGCAGAACCCGGGGATCGGCGTCAGCGGGCTCGCGCGAGCGATGGAAATCCATCAGTCCACGGCCAGCAACCTGGTGAAGGCGCTGGTGCGTCGTGCCATGGTGGAGGCGGTCAAGGGTGGAACCGATCGGCGCAAGGTTCAGTTGCGTCTGCTGCCCGAAGGCACGAAGGTGTTGCGCCGGGCGCCCGGCCCGTTCACGGGCGTGCTCCCCAAGGCGCTCGCCCAACTCGATGCGCGCACGCTCGATCGGCTCGACCGCGACCTCGCGGCGCTGATCCGACTGCTCGATACCGACGAACACGCCGCCGGCATTCCGCTGGCCAATCTCTGAGCGGCCGCCAATGAAGAACGGGGCCCGTCCAGGGCACCCGTCGGTCTCAAAAGACAGGGATCACTTGCCCGGATAGACGATGTCGACCCGGCGATTCTCGGCCCAGGCGGCCTCGTCGTGGCCAGTCGCCTTCGGTCGCTCGCTGCCGTAGCTGATGGCATCGAGCTGCGCCGCTTTCACACCGTACAGTTCCAGGGCGTGCTCGACCGAATCGGCGCGCCTCTGCCCCAGGGCGAGGTTGTACTCGGCGCTTCCGCGCTCGTCGGCATTGCCTTCGAGCCGCACGTTGAGCGCGGAATGCTCGACGAGGTACTTGCCGTGCATGGCGATCAGGTCGTTGTACTGAGGCTTGATGTTCGACCGGTCGAAGTCGAAGTACACGCTTCGGCGTTGCGAGATCGGATTCGACGGGTCGAGGTATGCAGGCAAGTTGGTCGTCGACGCGCTGGGGGTCTGGGTGGGCGTGGGCGAGGCGGCTGGAGCCGGGGCGGGAGCGGGAGCGGGAGCGGCAGGGGCGGGCATCGTCGCCGGCTGGGTGGTCGGTGTGCTGCTGCAAGCGGCGAACATGGCCGAGCAGGCGAGCATCGAGAGCCAAAGGGTCGATCGTTTCATGGGTTCTCCGGGATTGACAGAGCTCGGGCTCCCCGCCCGGCGGGCGCCAGTGTAGGGCAAGTTCTGCACGGTCCGCTGTGCCGCGGCCCTTGCAATGGCGCCATTCGTCGGCGTTGCAACGCCGTTCAGCGTTCGAGTGCGTACGCGATGATGTCGTCGCCCTGCCGGGTGCCGAGCGAGCCGTGTCCGCCAGCGACCACGAGCACGAGCTGCCGCCCGCTTCGGTCGGCATATGTCATGGGAGTGGCCTGTCCGCCGGCCGGCAGCCGGGCTTTCCAGAGTTGCCTGCCGGTTCGCACGTCGTAGCCGCGAAGGTAGTCGTCGAGCGTGCCCGACAGGAAGGCCACGCCGCCGGCTGTCACGATCGTGCCACCCAGGCTCGGCACACCCAGCCTGAACGGAATCGGGATCGGCGAGCTGTCGCGAATGGTGCCGTTCTTGTGCATCCAGGCGATCCGGTGAGTGCGCAGATCCACACCGGCAACGTAGCCCCATGGCGGAGCCTGGCATGGGATGCCAAGCGGCGACAGGAACGGCTCGAGCTCGAAGTCGAACGGGATGCCCTTGACGTGCTTCACGCCCGCTTCGCCATGCGTCCCTGCACTGGCATGCGTGCCGTGCGGAATCAGCCGCGAGGTGAACGCCATGTAGCTCGGGTTGGCGATCATGATCTGCCGCACCGGATCGACCGACACGCCGCCCCAGTCCATGACACCGAAGTTGCCCGGATAGACGAGCGATCCCTGCAGGGACGGCGGCGTGAACATGCCGTCGTAGCGCAACGAGCGGAAGCGCACGCGACACCAGAGCTGGTCAAAGACCGTGCTGCCCCACATGTCCTTTTCCCTCAAGGGAGGCGGGTCGAAATTCAGGCGCGAACGAGGCTGTGTGGACGCAGTGTGATCCCCGGGCGCCGCGCCTTGCGGCACGGGCACCTCATCGACCTCGACGAGGGGCGTGCCGGTGCGGCGGTCGAGCACATAGACGCTGCCTTGCTTGGTGGATGCCACCAGCGCCGGCACGGCGCCGTCAGGCGTCTGCAGATCCACGAGACTGGGCTGCCCGCCGACATCCATGTCCCACAGATCGTGGTGGGTGAACTGATGAACCCAGCGCAGATGCCCGGTCGACGCATCGAGCGCCACGATGCCTGCACTCAGGCGCTCGGATTCCGGCGTCCGCATGCCGCCCCACTGGTCCGGCGTCTGGTTGCCCATGGGCAGATACACGAGCCCGAGGGTCTCGTCGACGCTCGCTACGCTCCACATGTTGGGCGAGTTGCGCGTGTAGTGTTCGTCCGCCCCGATGGGAGCCGTCCGGACGGGATTGCCGGCGTCCCAATTCCACACCAGGTGGCCGTCATGCACGTCGAAGGCTCGGATCACGCCCGACGGTTCGTCGGTCGAGACATTGTCCGAGACATGACCGCCGACGATCACGAGATGGCGCGTCACCACCGGCGGCGACGTGGCGTAGTAGCCGCCCGGCTGGAATGGCCGGATATGGCGCTTGAGGTTCACCGTGCCTGCATCGCCGAAATCGGGGCATGGCCTGCCGTCGTTTGCGTCGAGCGCGATGAGCCGCGCATCGGCCGTTGGCAGGAACAGTCTGCGCGTGCAGCGTGGCGGGATGGTGGAGCCGCCTTTCGCCGCCGTCGAGGATCCCGATGCAGGAGTCGCTGCCGAAGCGGCGTCGGCCGCATACCAGGCATCGTCGTGATATGCGACGCCACGGCAAGTCATGTGCTCGAAGTGCCTGAACCCGACGGGGCTGGCGATGTGAGGGTCGAATCGCCAACGTTCCCTCCCGCTCGCGGGATCGAGCGCAAGCACGATGCTGTGGGGGGTGCACACGTAGATCGTGTCGTTCACTTTGAGCGGCGTGTTTTCATCGGTGGTCTCCGTCGGGTCTGTCGGGCCGGGCCGGTCGCCGGTATGGATGTGCCAGGCCACCCTGAGTTGGCCGATGTTCTCGGGCGTGATCTGCGAAAGGGGCGAATAGCGCTGTCCGGCGGCATTGGCGCCGTAGGCCACCCAATCGCCACTGAGGTGCGCGTTCGGGTCGGTGCCTGCGCGAGCCGTGGGCAAGGTGCCCGCGGTGTCGTGTCGATTTCCGAAGCCCGACAGGACCGCGACGACGAAAGCCGCGAACAGGGCCAAGGGCAGCGAGCCCGGCCGCGAACGTGCAAGCGTCGCCGAGCCCGAGCGCAAAGCCGGTGGCGCGGGACGGGCCCAGGGCAGGCACAGCCACGCGCCGAGCACCCACCACAGCCACAGGCGCGGCACGAGTTGCCACCAGTCCAGTCCCACTTCCCAGACCGCCCAGGCAAGAGAGAGCGCCAGGAAGGTCGCGTAGACCGGCTGCGTGGCGCGATGCCCAAGCCACAGGAGCCACGCCGCTGCGAGCAAGGCCAAGCCTGCGCCCACGTAATACCACGAGCCACCCAGTGCGGCCAGCCGGGCACCACCGCCTGCCAGGGCCAGACCCATGAGCGCGAGCAGCACGGCGGTGAGCTTCGCCGCAGGGCGGGCGCTGGACGTTTGCGTCATGCCGGACTCCTTGATGCACGTTCGGCGCGACGCGCGCCGTCACACGGCTCGGGCAAGTCGTTTGCCCGTCGACCGCACCCGCCACCGAGACGCCGCGCCATCGTTTCTTCTGAGCGCTGCGTCTTGCCGCAGGATCGTTGCGGCAAGGTTTTCAAGAAGTGCCGGGTTGCTTGAACGCGCGCGAACTCGGTACGGCGTCGCACCACCGATGAGGGAAAGGAATGATCCATGACACCGCACTGGCTGCATGTGCTGTCCATGGTCGCGCTAGCAGCAGGATTCCTGTGTGCAGGAGTCATTGCGGTCGATGTCGCGCGGCATCCGCAACGCATGGCCATCATGAACCTCGTGTGGCCTGTGACTGCACTGTTCGGCACCGTGCTGGCCCTGTGGGGATACCGCCGCTGGGGTCGACTGGCCACGCGCGAGCGGGCGCAGGCCATGTCGAAGCAACAGGCAAGCCACGGCGATACACCCTTTGCCGTCATGGTGGGCAAGGCGGCCAGCCACTGCGGAAGCGGCTGCTGCCTCGGCGACATCTGCGCCGAATGGCTGGCCTTCGCGTGGCCGACGGTGCTGGTGGCCTTTGGCTGGCACACGCTGGTCCAGGAGAAGACCTTTGCGGTGTGGGCGCTCGATTTCGTGTTCGCCTTCTGCTTCGGAATCGTGTTCCAGTACTTCACGATCGTGCCGATGAGGCACCTGGGCTTCTGGTCCGGCATCTGGGCTGCCGTGAAGGCGGATACCCTCTCGCTGACCGCGTGGCAGCTGGGGATGTACGGCTTCATGGCCATCGCGAATTTCTGGCTGTTCCGCCATGTGCTGGGAACCCGGCTCGAGGTCGATTCGCCCGAGTTCTGGTTCATGATGCAACTGGCCATGCTGTGCGGCTTCGCGACGGCCTATCCCGTGAACTGGTGGCTGATCAAGGCAGGGTTCAAGGAGAAGATGTAAGCGCAACATGCGCGACGGGGTGGTGCGTTCGGCCGGCCGTCCACCGAGCAGGTGCAAGCAGCGCACAGGCATTCGCGCACGGAGAGGCTCGTTTGGCATCATGCATGGCTTGCACCGTGTGCATCGAAGATCCGGGGCCCCGCATGACCGACATTCCCACCGCAGACATCTCCGCTGCCGCCGCGTCCGCGCTGCGGGCCGTGTCCACCGCAACGCTCACCACGGTGCTGCTCAAGAAGGGCTTGCGTAACGTGTGGATGCGCGGCAGCCGCCCCATCCGCGCCGGCGAGCCGAGGCAGGTCGGGCGCGCCTTCACGCTGCGCTTCGTGCCGCAACGGGAGGATCTCGCCACGCCCGCCTCGTGGGGTTCGCCTATCTCCACGCGCGCCGCCATCGAGGCGATGCCGGCGGGCGTGATCGCCGTGGTCGATGCGGGCGGGGTGACCGACGCGGGGATCTTCGGCGACATTCTTTGCGCCCGCATGGCGCGGCGGCAGGTGGCCGGGCTGGTCACCGATGGCGTGGTGCGGGACCTTCACGGCGTGCTCGACACCGGCCTACCCGTGTGGTGCCAGGGCACGGCCGCGCCGCCATCGGTGGCGGGGCTGACCTTCGTCGGGTGGCAAGAGCCGATCGGCTGCGGTGGCGTGGCGGTGTTTCCCAATGACGTCGTGGTGGCCGACGGCGACGGTGCAGTCGTGATCCCGGCCGCGCTCCTCGACGAACTGCTCGATGCGGCCAACGAGCAGGAGCGCCAGGAGGAATGGATCATGCAGGAGGTCCAGGCCGGCGCCGCGCTGCCCGGACTCTATCCGCCCAACGAAGACAACAAGCGTCGCTACGAACAGTGGAAGCTCGGGCGCGCCTGAACCGCGCCCAACCTGACCAGGAGAATGCCATGACCCAGACTCTGCGCATTGCCGTCATCCCCGGCGACGGCATCGGCCGCGAAGTGATGCCCGAAGGACTGCGAACGCTGCAGGCCGCGGGCCGGCGCTTCGGCTTCGAGCTGGCGCTCAAGCACATCGAATGGGCGAGCTGTGACTACTACCAGAAGACCGGCGCCATGATGCCGGCCGACTGGAAGGACCAGCTGGCCGACCAGGATGCGATCTATTTCGGCGCCGTCGGCTGGCCCGATACCGTGCCGGATCACGTCTCTCTGTGGGGCTCGCTGCTGAAGTTCCGGCGCGAGTTCGACCAGTACATCAACCTGCGCCCGGTGCGTCTGTTCGACGGCGTCCCGTGCCCCTTGGCCGGACGCAAGGCCGGTGACATCGACTTCTTCGTGGTGCGCGAGAACACGGAAGGCGAATACACGAACCTCGGGGGCCGCCTGTTCGAGGGCACCGATCGCGAGATCGTGATCCAGGAGTCGGTGTTCACGCGGCGCGGCGCCGATCGCGTCCTGAAATATGCGTTCGAGCTGGCTCGCACGCGCGCGCGAAAGCACGTGACGGTGGCCACCAAGAGCAACGGCATCGCCATCAGCATGCCCTGGTGGGACGAGCGTGCGGCGGCCATGGCCGCGCAATATCCGGATGTGAGCCACGACAAGCAGCACATCGACATCCTCAGCGCGCGTTTCGTGCTGCAGCCGCAGCGCTTCGACGTCGTGGTGGCCTCGAACCTGTTTGGCGACATCCTGTCGGATCTCGGCCCGGCATGCACCGGCACCATCGGCCTGGCGCCGTCGGCGAATCTGAATCCCGAGCGCGACTTTCCGTCGTTGTTCGAGCCGGTCCACGGCTCGGCGCCGGACATCTACGGCCGCAACATCGCCAACCCGGTCGCCATGATCTGGTCGGGCGCGATGATGCTGGACTTCCTCGGCCATCGCGACGCGCACGACGCGATCGTGTCGGCCATCGAGAAGGTCCTCGTCAGCGGCCCGCGCACGGCTGACCTCGGCGGCAGCGCCTCGACGACCGAGATGGGCCAGGCCATCGCGCTGCAAGTGGGCGGGTGAGGGCGCCAGGCGCCCGCGGCGTCGCGCGCACGATGCCCGCGCTTCGCGCCCCGAGGGCTTACCGGCCCCGCATCACCGGCTCACGTCGTCAGCCGCGTCCATCGTGCGCGCTTCGCTTGCACGGCCGTCGGCATCGGCGCGAGGTGTACCGGGATCCGCCGCATCGAGATCTGTCGCGTCGAGGTCGAAGGGACGCGCCAGCGTGAGCGACGGCAGGATGGTCGTGATGGCCGCATAGACCAGCAACGCGCCGTACCACGCATCGGGCAGGCCGAAGCGCTCGCGAAGGATGTTCGCCAGAACCAGCGTGAAGATCAGCGTGGGTGCCAGCGCCACGGACACGCGCCAGCTGCTGCGGCTGTCCTCTTTCACGACGATGCGCCGTTGAAGCCACGCGAACCCGACACGGCACGGCAGGACGACTGCGGTCAGGACGATGCCGAGTCCCAGCGCCTTCCATTGGAACGCGCCGGCGGGCACGTGCATGCCGCGATGAAAAAAGTAGAAGGGAACGAAGAAGGAAGCAAAGAGCTTGACCGCGTGCAGGTTCTGGGCTGAAGCCAGCTTCGGCATGCGTTCGCGCAAAAGGCGCGCGACCAGACCGGCGACGAAGGCGCCGACCAGGTAGTACACGCCGAGCCCCTTGGTCACGTACGCCGCGATCAGGCCGACCATCACCAGCAGCGAGAACTCCGAACCCGGCGCGTACGGCACCACCAGCCGGCCCAGTCCGATGAACAGCACGGGCAGCAGGAACAGCATCGCCAAAAGGGCTGCCGTCGAGCCCGCGAGCCGCTCGACGGAGCCCGACTGCAGCACCACGAACAACACGGCCAGCGCGAGCATTTCGCCGCCGATCGCCTTGGTGGTGATCCAGAAGCGCTCCTTCTCGTCGAGGCCCAGGCGCGAGAGGGACTCCAGAATGAAGCCGGTGGACGGCGTGAGCAGCGCCAGTGCCAGCAACGCCGCCGCCTGCCAACTCAGCGGCGCATAGCGCATCGCGATCCAGCCGAGTCCGGCCAAGGTCAGCGAGCGCAGCACGAGATGCACGGCCAGCGGCCCCAGACCGCGCCGAAGCCCCGCCAGATCGATCTCCAGGCCGGCAAACAGGAAGAGGGACGAGATGCCCAGCGTTGCCAGCAAGGCCAGCGTGCCGTCTGCGCCGTCGCTCCCGATGAGGGCCGCGGCCGCGAGGCCGAACGCGAAGGCGCTCAATGGTGCGGGGATCAGGAAGCGCTGAAGCGCTCGGGGAACGACCAGCAGGGCAAAGATGAGTGCGATGTACGCGAGTTCAGTGGTAAGGGACGACATGCGAGCGCGATCATACGGGGCGACCCCGCGCGCGACCCGGATCGCGCGCTACAGTGGGCGGTAAAAGGCGCGCCGAGCCCGGGCGCCTCGCCCCCAAGGAGGAACGACATGCCTGTGCGCACCTTGCTGCTGGTCCTGCTCATTGTCCTGATTGCGGGATTCGTGGCCATCAACTGGGCTGCATTCACCGCGCCCACGACCTTGAGCTTCGTGTTCGCCACGGTGGCCGCTCCGCTCGGCTTGATCATGCTCGGCCTCCTCGTCGCCTGCGCCCTCGCATTCGCGATCTACATGGCCGTATGGCAGGGGCGCATCCTCATGGAGTCGCGGCGAAACGCGAAGGAGCTGCAGGCGCAGCGCACGCTGGCCGACCAGGCCGAGGCGTCGCGCTTCACCGAGCTGCGCAACGTCATGCATGACGAACTCCAGCGTCTGTCGCAGACCTTGCGCGCGGAGATCCACGACAGCACGAACTCGCTGGCGGCAAGCATCGGCGAACTCGACGATCGCCTGCATGGCAGCGCCGGCGATTCGCCGACGCGGCCGGGGTGAGGGTGGTCTGTCTCAGGCGACGCCGACAGCCTCGGGCAGATGCAACAGGCTTCGCGCCTGTGCGACGCTTGCCGGATGCCGGCCATATTCGGCGCAGAGTTCAGCGACCTGCCGCACCAGTGCCGCATTCGACGGCGCCAGCGTGTTCCTGTCCAGCCGCACGTTGTCTTCCATGCCCGTGCGGCAATGGCCGCCGAGTTCGAGCGACCACTTGACGAGGGTGAGCTGGTCGCGGCCGATGCCCGCGCCGGTCCAGGTCGCGTCGGGCGCCAGCCTGTGCAGCGTGCGCACGTAGAACTCGAACACTTCACGGTCCACCGGCATCGCGTTCTTGATTCCCATCACGAACTGGATGTGCAGCGGGGCATCGATCTTGCCCGCCTGCTGCAGCGATACCGCCTGGAAGATCATCGACAGGTCGAAGGCTTCGACCTCCGGCTTGATGCCGTAGGTCTTCATCTCGCCGGCCAGCCAGTCCACCAGGTCAGGTGCGTTGTCGTAGACGCGGGTGGGGAAATTCACCGATCCCGTGGCCAGGGACGCCATGTCGGGGCGCAGGTGGAGCATGCCGCCGCGCTCGCGGCCGGCGCCCGATCGTCCGCCCGTGGACACCTGCGTGATCATGCCGGGGCAGTGGCGGCGGATGCCCTCTAGCACGTGCGCAAAGCGTTCGGGTGCGGAAGTCGGCGACTCGTCGTCGTTGCGCACATGCAGATGGACCAGCGTCGCCCCAGCCTCGAAGGCCGCGTGCGTGGATTCCACCTGTTCGCTCACGGTGATGGGAACGGCGGGGTTGTCTTTCTTGCGCGGCAGCGAACCGGTGATCGCCACCGAAATGATGCAGGGCGTGGTCATGCGGAAGTCTCCTTGGCCAGTTTCTCGGCAAGGGCCGACAGCGCCAGCCGATAGCCCGTGATACCGAGTCCGACGATCACGCCCTCGGCGATGTCCGACAGGTATGAATGGTGCCGAAACGGTTCGCGGCGGTGAATGTTGCTGATGTGGATCTCGATGAACGGAATTGCCACAGCGACCAGCGCATCGCGCAGTGCGACGCTGGTGTGCGAATAGGCTCCCGGATTGATCGCGATGGCAGCGACGCCCTCGGCCCGCGCGGCATGGATGCGGTCGAGCAATGCGCCTTCGTGGTTGCTCTGGAAGGCCACTACCTCCAGCCCCAGCTTGTCGCCTTCCGCGCGGCACATCGACTCCAAGTCCGCAAGCGTGGCCGAGCCGTAGATGGCGGGCTCTCGCGTGCCGAGCAGATTGAGGTTCGGGCCGTTGATCACCAAGATCTTCATGCTTGTTCCTTGAGTCGCAGTGCACCGGGCAGCGGCACCGCCCGGCGCAGCACACCCTCGGCCAGCCACAGCGCTGAACGGCGAGCGCGTGCGGCGACGGTGGCCTGGGGCATCTGCTGGTAGTCGTCGTTGAACACTTCGAAACTGTAGTCGCCCCGATAGCCGAGCGCATCGAGCCGGCGCACCAGGTCGGCCAGAAGTGCGCTGTGCACGCCTTCGCCGGGAAAGACGCGGAAGGTGCGCGCGGTCGTGATCCGGTCCTCGACGGTCGGGACTTCATTCCACATGAAGTCCGACAGCTGCACAAGGAAGATCTTGTGCGGGTCCACCGCATCGAGCGGATCGAGCGGTGTCTTGGTGGCGAAGATGTGGTACGAGTCGATGCCCACGCCCAGGTTGGGCATGTCGGCGCGGCGCACAGCTTCCCAGGCCGTCGTGTACTCGTTGATGTGCCGGCCCCACGACAGGCCTTCGTAGGCCACCTTGATGCCCAGCGGCAAGGCCAGCATGGCCAGCTTGCGCAGGTCCCGCGCGATGGCATCGAGGTCGCCCGTCGCATGCGTGGATGTCGACGAGCAGGCCAGCAGCACGCGAGCGCCCAGCGCGGCAGCCATCTCGAGCATCGAGCGCGCGACATCGACCTTGTAGTCGTGCAAGTGGCCGTCCAGGCCCTCGAAGTCGCGCAGCACCTGGAAGCCCGTGACGCGAACGCCGCTGGACCGCACGGCGCGAATCGCGTCGTCGACCCCCGGGCCGTGTCCGGTGATGTCCCGGGCGGACAGCATGATCTGCGCGAACCCGGCATCGCGCACGGCCTGGAGCTTGGCCGGCAGCGTGCCTGCCAGGCTGATCGTGTCCATGCCGAAGTCGGCGATGTTCTTCACGAGGGCATCTCCAAGCCAGGATCGCGCGCGTCGCGCACGAGCTCGAACGAGACGCCGAACTGCGGTACGCGTCAGCGCGCCGCGCCCTTCGGTGTGCAGGCCGTCGGTCTCGACGAACTCGACCCCGCGCGCGCGCAAGTGCGTTGACCGCTGCGAGCACGTCGGGTGCGCCCAGGCCGAGACGCTGCAACGACTCCCCATGCTCGTCCGCGCCCAGTGCAGGCTCGATGAGCTGCACCATCAGGCCGTCGGGGCTGCGCAGGATGCATCCGCTGGGCAGGATGCCGAAACGCTCCTCCTGGGGCAGCGGCTGCCAGCCGAACAGCTCCTGGTAGAAGGCGATCCAGTCGGTCGTGCGGTCGACACCCACGTATTGCACCAGGCCGAACCAGTGCAGCCCGGCCAGCGCGGGCGGCTTGCGCGCCTGCGCCGGCATGCCGGGAATCGCGACGAAGTCGACGTCCCAGATCGAGAATTCGCGCCATCGGTCCACGAAGTAGATGCGCGTGTCCGCCACGCCGTGGATGGCCGGAATGTGCAGTTCCATCGGCTCGACCTGCACGGGCACTCCCCAGGCACCGCGCTGCAGGGCGCGACGATGTGCCGCGCCGGCATCGCGCACCCGGAGCGCGAAGGCGCTGATCACCGGCGTGTCGGCACGGCCGGAGTCGCTGGCGTTGACGACGATGTTCATATCGCCCTGGCGATACAGCATGACTTCGCGCGAGCGGTGGCGCGCCACCGGGTGGAAGCCGATCGTCTCGAGCACCTGGCCGAAGGCCTGGGGCTTGGCAGTGGCGTATTCGACGAACTCGATGCCTTCCAGTCCGAGCGGATTGGCGACTTCGCCGATCGCCTCGCGTGATATGGCCGTGCTCATGACAACACCTCCGCATGCGTGCCCTGCGATACCAGGCGGCGGAAATGCGCGTCCATGCGTTCGGCGTCCGCATCGAGACCGGTGAACAGCTTGAACGCGCCGACCGCCTGTCCGACGGCCATGCCGCCGCCATCGCAGACGCGGCAGCCGCGCTCGCGCGCCACTTTCAGCAACGCGGTCTCGAGCGGAAAGTACACGATCTCCGACACCCACAGGTCCGGCCTGAGGAGCCCCGCGTCGAGGGGAAGGCCGGGCAGCTTGTCCATGCCGGTCGGCGTGCAGTGCACGAGGCCGTCGGCACCCTTCATGGCGTCGGCAACATGCTCGAGCGCGCGTGCGTGGCTGTTTGCATGCAGCTCGTTCAGCCGTTCGGCCAGTGCGTGTGCGCGGGCAGGCTCCCGATCGACGATGATCAGCTCGCGCGTGCCCAGGCGAAGCGCGGCGTCCGCCACGGCCGCGCCGGCGCCGCCGGCTCCGAGCAGCACGACCCGCCCCAATGACGCATCGGGCAGTTGCCGGCGAAAGCCCCAGGCCCAGCCGGAGCCGTCGGTGTTGTGGCCGGTCAGCCGCCCGTCGCGCAGGACCACCGTGTTCACCGCGCCCACCGCCCGGGCCGCGTCCGAGACGGCATCGAGCAGCGCCATCACGGCCTGCTTGCACGGATAGGTGATGTTCAGGCCGGCGAAGCCGATGGTGCGCGCTGCACTGATGAGCCCGGGAAGCACGTCGAAGCCGACACCGGTGCGATCCAGGTCGATGAGCTGATAGTGAAGACGCAGGCCATGGTGACGTGCTTCTTCTTCGTGGAGACTCGGCGTCAGCGAGCGCTGGATGCCCGCACCGATCAGCCCGATCAACAACTTGCGGTCTTGCATGGAAGTCGCCCAGGCGGGCCCTCAGTGCTTGTGGACCATGGCGATTTCCGCCTGGACTTCGCGAACCAGCGGTTCACCCACTTCGGCCGCATATTTGTCGAACACCGGCTTGACCTTGGCGCGCAGGCGCTGCATCTCGGCCGGTGGGAATTCGCTGATCTGCATGCCGAGCTTTTTGAGTTCGGCCTGGGCCTGGTCGGACTGTGTGCGCGAGAGCTGCCGCTGGTAGGCGGTCGCCTCGCGGGCGGCGTCGCCGATGAGCTTCTTCTCGTCGGACGACAGCGAGCCCCAGAACTTCTTGCCGATCAGCAGGGCTTGCGGGTTGTACACGTGGCGCGTGACCGAAGCGTACTTCTGCACCTCGTAGAACTTGGAGCTGAGGATCAGCGTGAACGGGTTCTCCTGGCCGTCGACCGCCTTCTGTTCCAGGGCTGGATAAAGCTCGGGGAAGGGCAGCGGCGTGGCGGTGGCGCCCAGCGCATTGAACATGTCGATGTAGATGGGCGACTGGATCACGCGGATCTTCAGGCCCTGGATGTCCTCGAGTTTGGTCACCGGATGCTTGCTGTTCGTGAGATTGCGAAAGCCGAGGTCCCAGTAGCCCAGGCCGACGAGGTTCTTCGCGCCGAGCTTGGCCAGCAGGTCCTTGCCCACCTTGCCGTCGACCACGGCGTCCACCTCGGCCGAATCGGCGAACAGGAAGGGCAGGTCGAACACCGCGAACTCCTTCACTTGTGCGGTGAGGATACCGGCATTGAGCACGGTCATCTCCACCGTCCCTCCCTGGAGAGCGGATACCGTCTGCAGATCTCCGCCCAGTGTGCCGTTGGGGAACAGTCGGACCTTGATCTTGTCGTGGGACTTCTGCGGGTGAATGACTTCATGCGTTGGTCTCCAGTTTGCAATGAGTGTCAGCCGTGGAACCAGTGCATGGGCACGATCACGAGCTTGGGAAAGAACACGAAAAGGAACATCACGGCGAACTGCGTGGCCATGAAGGGCAGCACGCCGTGCGTCACCGCATCCATGCGCATGCGGCCGACGCCGGCCACGACAATGCCCGCCAGGAACAGCTTGCTGATCGAGACATTGGCCGCCACCCCGAAGACGACGAAGCCGATGGACGGCGGGATGATCGGCGCGATGATGCCGGCCGATGCGATGAGGCCACCGGCACGGGCCTTGTCATGCCCGGCCTTGACCATCATGGGCAGCAGCAACGCGGCGAGGGCGGCGGTGCTGACGCGAGACCAGCACATCCGTGCCGAGGTGGCCGCGCCGATGCAGCGCCACCACCGAACCCAGGAAAGTCACCCAGATGAACAGCCAGCGGGACAGTTCCTCGGACACGGAGATGCCGGAGTGAAAGCCGTAGCGCAGCACGACGTTGCCGAAAACGAGCACACCATCAGCGCGAGAAACACCGCCATCAGGCCTTCGAGCAGCCGGCAGTAGCGATCGATCAGTCGGTTCACCTGGTCTCCTTCACCGTTCACCGTTCGCCGCAGGGACTGGCGGTTTTGATCTGCGACAAAGGAGAATGTACGAACTAGTTAGTTTTCTCGCATGCGAGTTTTCCCGTAACCCTGAAAAAGCTCAGGGACTTGTCTTGCCTGCTACTTGCGAACGAAGCGGACGACCATGTCGATGATGCTGTCGCGCCGGGCACCCAGGCCACGTGGCGAATCGAGGTCGCGCTTGAAGATGACGGAGAACGTGTGGCGATTGGAGACGTTGAAGAAGCACAGTGCCGAGATCGACATGTGCAGATCGACCGGATCGACGTCCTTTCGGAAGACGCCGCCGGTGACGCCGCGCTCGTACACGCGTTGGACGGCATCGATGGCCGGCACGTTGAGCTGCTGGATCACCCGACTCTGGGCCAGAAACTCCCCGCGGTGGATGTTCTCGGTCATCACCAGGCGGATGAAGTCGGGATTGGCAAGCTGGTAGTCGAAGGTGAAGCCCACCAGGCGCCGCAGGGCATCCTCGGGCGCCAGGTCCTCGAGGTGCAGTTCGTTCTCGATCTGGCGGATGCGCCGGTAGGCTTCTTCGAGCACGGAGATGTACAAGCCCTCCTTGCTGCCGAAGTAGTAGTAGATCATCCGCTTGCTCGTGCGGGTGGCCGCGGCGATCTCGTCGATGCGCGCACCATGCAGCCCCTTGTCCGAGAACTCCTTGGTGGCCACTTCGAGAATGTCGGCCATCGTGCGTTCCGGATCATTGGTGCGCGACGCCTCCGCTGTCGCGCGCACGGGCGCCACCGCAGGCTTGCCGCGCGACTTGCGTGTGGATGTGTTCTTGCGCGCGGGCAAATGTACTGGTTCGTCCATTCCGCAAGGCTAACAGAAGCGCGCGCGGGCAGCCGTCAGGCCGCCCAACGCTTCACTCGCGGAGGACGTGCGGACTTCGGATGTCCTGGATCACTCGGGCGCGCGGCGTCGACCGCGCAGCCCGATGAAGGCGCCGAGCCCCAGGAACATGAGCCAATAGGTCGCGGGTTCGGGCACGGCGGACACGGGAGCGGCCGAGGCAAGGTAGAAAGTTTCCGGCCCTCCGCCGAAATCACTGGCGGTCGCGGACAGTCCCACGCGGTTGAGGGCGAAGTTGCCGGCAAACGCGTAGGCCGCGGCCGCCTGATCGGCGGCATCGAGCGCGAAGACGAAACCGGATCTTCCAGCCCCCGTGTTCGTGTCGGCGAACGACACTGCGGAGAAGGGTGACGACGTGAAAAGCGCTGCGCCGTCGGTGCCATAGACGGTCAGCACGAGGTCGTCGAGCGTGATCCCCGACGCGTTGCCGGGCTCGACGGCGTTGAAGACCACGCGCAAGTCGGAGGCGTCGGTGACGCCCAGGTCGCCCAGCGTCCACAACCGGGTCTGCGATGCGCCCGTCTTCGCGTCGCCCGCGATCGTCATCAGGTTCGTCACCGGGTCCACGCCCACTGCAGCGGATTCGAAGGTCGCGCCGTTGGAGCCCTGCAGGGTCAATGACGTGCTTACCGCGCCCAGGCCGGTGCCAGTGATCGCCATGGGCGCCGTCTCGACCAGCATGGCAAACGCCTGGGGACCCGTGAGGGCCAGTCCGGCGGCCGCGGCACAGGCAAGCTTGGTCAGCCGTTTCATCTGTTCTCCGTGTCCAGGAAGAGTCTTGCCCACTGGAAGGCAAGGATCGCGCCGATGCTTCGACGAAAAGCAAAGCGGCCGATGAAGTTGCGATTGATTGCAGTCGTCGTCCACAAGAGGGCAGTACCGGGGCCGATTCGGCTTCTCATGGCGGGAAGCGGCCGTCCTGCGCGCGGATCATCGACCCACCCAATTCAAAGGGCCCGCGTCGAGGTCGCCGAGTTTTTCCGAATGGCCGGGGGCGTCGGAAAAAAGGAAAGAAATGCATTCGCGGCGAAGCGGGCATACCCTGCATCGGGAAATGGCCCCGCCCGGTCGAGCTGCCGCCTTACACTGGGCTTCATCGGTGGAAGGAAGTCAGTGCCATGCAGCCGACCCGAATCGACCTGCTGCAGCGGATGCCGATCTTCGGCGGCATTCGCGACGATGTCTTGCGGCTGCTGCTGGAACAGGCGCGGGTCATCCGCGTCGATGCAGATGATTATTTCTTTCGCGAGGGCGATGCCGCTCAAGGCATGTTCGTCCTCGAGGAAGGCCTTGCGGCCGTGCTCAAGGGCTGGAGGGGGCGCGAAATCATGATCCACGAGCTGCAGCGCGGCGACTGCTTCGGCGAGATGGCCCTGATGGACCTGATGCCGCGCAGCGCGTCAGTCAAGGCCCTCGAGGAATGCCGGGTCATCGAATTGCGGCCCGAGCATCTGCTGCATCTGTTCGAGCGCGACACCGAACAATTCGCGCTGATCCAGATGAACATGGGGCGCGAGGTCTGTCGTCGCCTTCGCGCAGCCGACGAGCGCCTCTTCGCCACTGAAATGGGCGGCCCACTGCCCGAAGGCGGCACCCAGGCCCGCGCGACCTGAGGCCCGGGCATCGGCATGCTCAAGGCCGAGTCGACGGTCGGCGAACGCGTGGCCGATGCCGTGAAGGCCGGCGTGAAGGTCGTCGCCTGCCAGAACACGATGAAGGCGCAGAAGCTGACCGCGGCCGACATGCTGCCCACCGTCGGCTACGTGCCCGCGGGCGTGGTCGAGCTCATGAAGAAGCAGGGCGAGGGCTACGCCTACATCCGGCCCTGACGAGCGCACGGGCAGCGCCCTTCACGCGCTGCCCGCCTGAGCCGGCCGAGGCTCAACCCGGCTGCTGGGCCTCGGGCGGCACGCTCGTGCCCTTGAAGTGCCGCACGATCAGCGGCACGGTCACCATCGCGACGGTCAGCACCCACAGCCCGATGCAGATCGGGCTGCTCCAAAGGATGCCGAGTTCGCCGTTGGTGATCGACAGCGCACGCCGCAGGTTCTGTTCCATCAGGTCGCCAAGCACGAAGCCGAGGATCAGCGGGGCCATCGGCACGTCGCACTTGCGCAGCACGTAGCCGGCAATCCCGAGGGAGGCCATGAGCACGAGGTCGAAGGTCGTGGCGTGCACCGCATAGACGCCTACCGTGCTGATCGCGAGGATGCCCGGCACCAGCAGCCAGTTCGGCAGGTGCAGGATGCGCGTGAACAGGCCCACCATCGGAATGTTCATCACGAGCAGCATGACGTTGCCGATGAACAGCGAGGCGATGAGGCCCCACACCAGGTGCGGCTGCTGTTCGAACAGGGCCGGTCCGGGCGTGATGTTGTAGAGCGTCAGCGCACCGACCATGACCGCCGTGGTCCCCGAGCCCGGAACGCCCAGGGTCAGCATCGGCACGAACGACCCCCCGGCCGAAGCATTGTTCGCTGCTTCGGGCGCCGCCACGCCGCGGATGTCGCCGTGGCCGAACGTGCCGTCCTTGTCGCACAGCCGCTTTTCCATCGAATAGGTGATGGCGCTGGCGATGGTCGCGCCGGCACCCGGCAGCACGCCGACCACGAAACCCACGAGGCTCGATCGGAACGTGCTCCACCAGGTGAGCGCGAACTCGGCCCGGTTGAACAAGGTGCGGCCGGTGGTCTTGACCATCCCCGCGTTCTTGATGAGATGCTCCAGCATGAGCAACACTTCGCTCACCGAGAACAGGCCGATCACGACGACGATGAACTGGACCCCGTCGGCCAGGTGCACGCTGTCGAAGGTGAACCGGTAGACGCCCGAGTTCGCGTCCACGCCTGCGGTGGAAAGCGCAAGCCCGATGAGTGCGGCCAGCAATGCCTTCATGGGGCGGTCGCCCATCAGCCCGGTCAGGCATGCGAAGGCGAAGCACATCAGCGCGAAGTATTCCGCGGGGCCGAAGGCGAGCGCCCAGCGCGCCAGCAGCGGCGCGAACAGCGTGATCCCGATCGTGGAGATGATTGCGCCGACGAACGAACTCCACGCCGAGATCGACAGCGCCACGCCGGCCAGCCCCTTGCGGGCCATCGGATAACCGTCGACGGCGGTCATGATCGCTCCGGCATCGCCCGGCACGTTCAGCAGGATCGACGAGATGCGTCCGCCGTACTCGCAGCCGATGTACACCGCGGCGAGCAGTATCAGCGCAGTCTCCGGCGGCAGCTTCAGTGCGAAGGCCAGCGGCAACAGGATCGCCACGCCGTTGATCGGGCCGAGGCCCGGCAGCATGCCGACGACCGTGCCCAGGAATGCGCCGATCGCCGCCACGACGAGGTTGATCGGCTGCAAGGCGACGACGAAACCGTCGCCGAGGGCGGTGAGGGCGCTCATCAGAGTCCTTTCAGCAACGGTGCCAGGACGCCCATCGGCAGCGTCACGTCGAGCAGGCGGTCGAACAGCAGGTAGAAACCCACGCCCAGTCCGATTCCGCCGATGAGCGAATTCCGCCAGTTCCCCCCGAAGGCGATGCCCACCGGCACCGCCATCAGCGTGGTCGCCACCGCAAAGCCGAGGGACTCGAACATGAGCGCGTACACCAGGATGGTCACGATGCAGCCCGCGAGCGCGCCGAAGCGCCCCTCGGCCACGGATGCGGAATGGTCGCTGGGCTTGATGACCAGCCAGGCGCCGGCCAGTGCAATGAGCACGGCCAACAGCATCGGAAAGGCACGCGGGCCTACCGGCTCATAGGCGATGGGCGCCACGTAGCCGCGCGCGGCCCAGCCCATGGCTGCGGCCGCGGCCACGCACGCCGCACCGAGGATGCGGTCGCTGCGCATCAAAGGCTCACTTCTTGGCGAGACCGAATTCGTCGACCAGCGTGCCGTAGTGCTTGACACGTTCCTTGACGTACTTGTCGATCTCCTGGCCGGTCATCGAGAACGGGAACAAGCCGCGATCGGCCTGCAGCTTGGCGAATTCCTTGGTGGACATCGCCTTGGCAAAGGTGTCGGCCCACGCCTTGTAATCGGCGTCGCTCACCTTGGGTCCCATGTAGAAGCCGCGGATGATCGGCCATTCGATGTCGAAGCCCTGTTCCTTCGCGGTTGGCACATCGGACAGTCGGCCGGGCAGGCGCTTGTCGGACATCACGGCGAGCACGCGGATCGGGGCGCCGGCCTCGAGCTTTTCTGCCGCTTCGGAGGCATCGCCCGAATAGACCTGCACATGGCCGCCTTCGAGCGCGGTGATCGCCTCGCCGCCGCCTTCGAATGCCACGAAGCGCATGGTCTTGTGGTTGACGCCGGCTGCGCGCGCGGTGAGGGCGGCCTTCATCCAGTCCTGGCTGCCCACCGTGCCGCCGGCGCCGAAGACGACCTTGGCCGGGTCCTTCTTGACGGCTTCCATCATGTCCTTGAGCGACTTGTACGGCGAGTCCTTGGACACGACGATCGCGCCGTAGTCGGTGCCGACGCCCGCCAGCCAGCGCACATCGTTGACGCCGTACTTGCCGAACTTGCCCTGGGCCAGGTTCAACAGGGATCCGCCCGAGAATGCGACGATGGTGTTTCCGTCCGCCGGGCGCTGGGCGATGACCGTGTTGTACGCCACCGCGCCGATGCCGCCGGGCATGTAGGTCACGCGCATCGGGTCCTTGATGAAGTGGCCGTCCAGAAGCGTCGACTGCGCGAGTTTGCAGGTCAGGTCGAAGCCGCCGCCAGGCTTGGCCGGCGCGATGCATTCGGGCTTGTCGAGCGGACCGGCGGCGGCGAAGCCGGCGGCACAGGCGAGGGCGATGGCGAACAGAGTGCGCTTCATGCGTATGTCTCCTTGATTGAGGTACCCGAGGCTCACCGGCGCGCCGCAGCGCTTCGGCGAATCAGCGAGCAGACTCTAAGAAACCGCGGCTTTCAGACGGCTTTCAGTCGTGTGCGCAGCGACTAGGGGTTTGCACTGAGCGGGACCGTGATGCCGATCTCGCATCCGCGACCGCCGGGCCCGTCACGCACGACGAGCCGGCCCTGCAATCGGCGTGCGACCGAGCTCACGATGGCCAGGCCCAACCCGGATCCCGAGGCGCCCACGTTGCTCGCGCGAAAGAAACGCTCGCCGGCCCGATGGCGCTCGCTGGCCGGAATGCCGGGCCCGTCGTCCACGACAGCAAGCGTCGCCCGGCCAGGCTCGTCGTCGCGCACCTGCACCGTCACGTGGCCGCCGCGCGGCGTGTAGACGATGGCGTTGTGCAGCAGGTTGCAAAGCGCCTCGCGCAGAAGGCCTGCATGGGCAGTCAGCCGAACCGGTCCCGGCGCCGCCTCGAAACCCAGGTCCAAGCCGCGTTCGCGCGCCGTGCTCCACCATTCGCGCGTCACTTCCTCGGCGAATGAATTCAAGTCGATGGGTTCCATCGGCAGGTCGGCCGCGTCGGCACGTGCCAGCGCCAGCATCTGATTCGTGCGGCGCACCGTGTCGTCGATCTGCTGACCCAGCGCAACAAGTGCATCGCGCAGCCGAACCGGATCGGGTTCGCGCAGCGCGTAGGCGAGTTGCGCATTGAGCGTGGCCAGCGGCGTGCGAAGCTGGTGCGACGCGTCGTCGATGAAATGCCGTCGCTCGTCGAGCAGCTGACGGTTGCGCTGGATGTGGTGGTTGATGGCCTCGACCAACGGCCTCACGTCGGCCGGGACGTGGGTCGCATCGATGGGCGTGAGGTCGTGGGCCTCGCGGGAGCGGACTTCGTCGTGCAGACGCTGCAGCGGACGCAGTGCCCAGGTGATCGCCCCCCCCAGCAGCCCGGCGCCGACCGCGAGCAGGAGCGCGTCGCGGCCGAAGGCGTCCAGCAGCAGGGCGCGTGTGAAGTCCTCGCGCGAGCGCACGCCTTCTGCGACCTGGATGATGACCCGCTGGTGCGGGTTGCCGCCCACCGGCTTGAGCAAGGGGCGGGCGTACGAACCCACGCGCACGCGTTCGCCGAAGTACAGCGCATCGGCGAACTGCGGCACGCCCGAGCGCAGCGGCGTGGTGGGTGCGGGCATGTCGGAATTGCCGATCTCTGCCAGTCCGTCGTCTGTGGCGACGCGAAAGTACACGTCACCGCTGGCCGTGAGCTGGAAGAACTCGAGGAGCCGGTAGGGAAGTTCGACGCCCAGGCCGCCGCTCTCGGTGGAAATGTTCGCGTCGATGGCCTTGATCGCGCCGAGCAGCGAGCGGTCGTATGCGGCCGTCGCGGCACTCTGCGGCCGTCCGCCAGGCCATCCACATTTCGGCGGCCAGGCCCAGCAGCATGCCCGGCAGCAGCACGAAGAGCAACGTGCGCTTGACGCTCAGGCGGTGCAGGTCGCGCCAGTGCATCGCGCCTCAGGTCTCGTCGGGCAGCGCCTCGAGGACGTAACCCAGCCCGCGCAGCGTGACGATGCGCACCGACGCATGCTCCAGTCGCTTGCGCAGCCGGTGGATCATCACCTCGATGGCTTCGGGATGCACATCGGCTTCGTCGCTGAACACGCGCTCGAGGATCTCGCGCTTGGACAAGGGCTGCCCGCTGTGCTGGATCAAGGCGCGCAGCACCGCGTGCTCTCGCGGCGACAAGGCCAGGCTCTCGCTGCCGACGAGAAACTGCCGGCTGGCGCTGTCGTAGCTCAATTCGCCGCATGCGAAGCGAGGATGCTCGCTGCCTCGCGCGCGTCGCACGAGTGCGACCAGCCGCGCCTCCAGTTCGGCCACATCGAAGGGCTTGGCGAGAAAGTCGTCGGCGCCACCGTGAAGCGTGCTCACGCGTTCGATGAGCGAGTCTCGCGCGGTCAGGATGAGAATGGGCACGCGCACGTCGGCGCGTCGCAGCTCGGAGAGCACTTCATGGCCATCCATGCCGGGCAAGCCGAGATCGAGCACAAGCGCGTCGTAGCTGGTGGCCGCCAGGTTCTGGCGAACCATGCGGCCGTCGGCGGTCCAGTCCACGACGAAACCCTTCTGGGCCATGGCACGCACGAGCCAGTTGGCCAGCTCGGCTTCGTCTTCGGCGAGAAGAATGCGCATTCGCCAAGTGTCGCCGACTCGCTCAGCGACCCTGGGACTCCTGCCGCACCGGCGCCGCGGCGCGCCGGCGCCACCACCACAGCGCAGCCAGCACCACGATGCTCGCCACGACGGCACGCTCGATCCAGTCGCCGGTGCTGACCATCGTCCAGTGCATCTGCTGCGCAAGGCCCTGGCCCGCCACGGCAAACGACAGCACGACGACGAACCATCCGATGCCGCGCCGCATGCGCCGCGCGCGCGCGGCATCGTGTTCGTCGCGCAGCAGGTGGCACACGAGCTGCGAGTCGGCCGCGCTCGTGGCCAGCATGCCTGCGGAGAAGAGCAGGCCTGCAAGCATGGCGCCCGCCGCGCCGCCGCGACTGGTGGCGAACGCGCTCCACGCCGTCACGTGCGCCACCGTGTCGATCACCATGGCGAAAAGCACGCCGATGAGCAGGACCGCGCCGGCATCGGTTCGCTCGCGAAGCGCCGAGGGCATGAGCTTCATGCGCAGGGAGTCGGGTCGGTACTCGGTGTCGGCCAGCAGCGCTCGCAGGTTCCACACGCCCAGCAGAGCGAGCAGCAGCACGGGCAGCAGATTCAGCCGGTGCACCCAGGCCGGCGGCGAGTCGATCGACGTGGCGAGCAATCCCACGGCCAGCGCCAGCACGGCGACGACACAGGCGTGGCCGAGCGCGAACAGCGCCCCGACCCATGGCGCGTGTGCCTCCCGTCGATCGATGGCGCGCAGCGTCATGCCGTCGATGGCGGCAATGTGATCGGGTTCGAGCCCATGCCGCAATCCGAGCGCGAAGAAGAGGGCGAGTGCGCCGATCGACAGGTCGGGGGTCATCGCGGGGTCCCCTGGAGGCAGTCGGACGCATTGCCCGTGAAGGGTCAGTTCGTGGGAGTCGACCCGAAAGCCGCTCGGCGCCAGACTCTGCATGTGCCCCGGGCAGCCGTGCAAGGCGAACACGCGGTCGCAAAGCGTGCAGTGGAAATGATGGTGGTGATGGCTGGCCGCATGGGCCGCCTCATGGCACACGGGCTCGTAGCGCGCGGGTTGTCCGGGCAGGAGCACGCGCGTCACCAGGGCTTCTTCCTGCAGCGCGCCGATCTGGCGGTAGATGGTCGACAGGTTCAGCGTGGGCACGGCCTCGCGCGCGAGCGCGAGGATCTCGGGCGGGGTCATCGCGCGCCCGGTGCGCTGCATGGCGTCGAGGACGGCATCGCGTTGGCGGGTGCGGCGTTCCATGGGTGCGGATCTTACTGCGAATTCGTTTGCAATAAGGGGCCATGGATATGAGGCGCGTTCCCGCAGTTGAGTTTCCGGGCGCTCGGCATCTCACTGCGAACGCTCAGGCGGGCGTCAGCGGCAGTCGGGGGAGAATGCGGCCTCCGGCCTGCAGGCCGTCCAACCGATCCCCGCTCTTGCGTCCCTTACGCGACTTCCGCTTCCTCGTCCTCGACCGTATCCGCGTCAGTGACTGGCAGCGCACGCTGGTGCTCGCCGCGCTGGTGGGTGTGCTGGGCGCGCTGGCGACCATCGGGTTTCGAGAAGGACTGCACATCGTCGAACAGCTGGCCTACGGGAGAAGCGACAGCCTCGTGCGCATCGCCGCGGGGCTGCCATGGTGGGTACGTCTGATCACGCCGGCCATCGGCGGCGTGTTCGCCGGCCTGTTGTTGACCTGGGCACGGCGCATCCCTTCGCGCGGGGCAGGCGGTGACTACATGGAAGCCATCGCACTGGGCGACGGGCGGCTGCCCGTGCGTGTGTCGCTGCTGCGCGCGCTCTCGTCGGCGGCCACGGTCACCAGTGGCGGCGCCATCGGCCGCGAGGGTTCGATGGTGCAACTCGCCGCGCTCGCGGGCTCGCTGGTCGGCCGCTGGCGGCGCCTGCCGGTGCCGCGTCTTCGGCTGATGGTCGCGTGTGGCGCAGCCGCCGGCGTGGCCACCGCGTACAACGCGCCGATCGCGGGCGCCCTGTTCATCGCCGAAATCGTCCTTCATTCGGTGGCCATCGAGAGCCTCGGGCCGCTGCTCGTGTCGGCGGTGGCGGCCAATGTCGTGGTCACCGAGCTGATCGGTTTCGCGCCTGTCTATCAGGCTCCGGCGTTCACCTTGCCGCGGGGGTCGGCCATCGTCGTCCTGGCGATCCTGGGCGTGCTCAGCGGGCTGCTGGCGCCTCTCTATCTGGCATTGCTCGATCGCGCCCACGTGCTGTTCCGGCGATGGAAGGTGCCCTTGTGGCTCAAGCTCGCAGCGGGCGGGCTCGCCGTCGGCGCCTTGTCGAACGTGAACCCCGGTGTATGGGGCAATGGCTACAGCGTCGTCAATTCCATCCTGCAAGGGCAGTGGCTGTGGGACGCCCTGCTGCTGATGCTCGTGCTCAAGCTGCTGGCAGTCAGCGCCACGACGGGCTCTGGCGCCGTGGGCGGCATCTTCACGCCCACGCTGTTCGTCGGATCGGTCGCCGGCGGACTGTTCTCGGTGGCGGTTCAGCATCTGTGGCCCGGTGCGATCCCGGCCTCGGCGGGCGTGGCGATCGGCATGGGCGCCTTCCTGGCCGCGTGCACCCATGCGCCGCTGATGTCCGTGCTGATGATCTTCGAGATGACGGAGAACTACAGCGTGATCGTGCCGCTCATGCTCGCCTGCGTGATCGGATACTACGTGTCGAGCGCGCTGCGACGCGAGTCCATCTACTCGGCCTCGGCCGGCACGCCGACCCGGCCCGCGGCCCTGACGATGGCCGGCGATTTCCTGCGCACCGACACGGCCGTGCTGCCGCAGGGCAGCACCCTGTCCGAGCTGAAGGATGCATTCCTGCGCCACCGCTGGCCGCATGTGTACGTGCTCGATGCAGAGCGCCGCTTCCTCGGCGCGGTCTCGCTGCATGACGTGACGGTGCTGATCGGCAGCGGTGCCGATGCTGCTGCAGGCTGGCCGGCGTCTCTGCTGCGCGTGGACTATCCCCGCGTGAGCGGCACGACGCCCGCTTGGCAGGTGCTCGAGATCTTCGCCACTCACCCCGGCGAGCGGTTGCCGGTGGTCGACGACGGCGGCCGGCTGCTCGGCCATGTGACGAAGACCGATCTCGTGCTCATGTTCAAGGAGCGGCTGTCCATGCAGTGATGCGCGGCGAGTACCGTGCGCATCACGAGGCCACGGCTTCCCATCGATCGACCGCCTGCGACTTGCGGTAGCCTTCTCCGAGAACCTTGGAATGCACTCGATCGGACTCGGTATAGACAATCATGTCGTGAGGATGCGGGTTGCCCATCACGAGATAGCGGCAGGCCTTTTCAGTATGGTTGATCAGGGCGTGCCCGACCTGCTGCCCAGCCGGAAAGCACACGTAGTCACCCGGCCCGACGACATAGGATTTTTCTCCGAGTCGCACGGTCATGCCGCCGTCGAGCACGAGCACGTGCTCTTCCTCGAGCATGTGGTAATGGGTCTGGTTGGCCTGGCGCCCGGGCGGCAGCACTTCCATGCAGACGGTGAGTTGCGACGCGCCCGCGAATTCGCTGAGGACCCTGAACTTCATGCCGAAGCGCTCTCCGTGGGTGAACTCCTCCCAGGGCACGGTTTCGATGGGGAAGGGCTCTGAGATGCCCTCGGTGTTCACGGCGGAAGTGCGCTGCGTCATGTATGGCTCCGTTTCACAGGAAGACGACGAAAGATCGACAGGGCGAGCGAGTGCCCGGCCGGGCGCGACAACCGGGCGACTGTAGCCGCGCGGGCCGCGATTGGCGAGCCGCCAGGATCAGTCCGGCGGCGGCTTGATGGTGCGCAGCAGCGGGCCTATTACCTCCAGCGGCAGCGGGAACACGATGGTCGAGTTCTTGTCCGCGGCGATCACCGTCAACGTCTCCAGATAGCGCAGCTGCAGTGCCTGCGGCTGCCGAGAGAGCACTTCGGCAGCCTCTGCGAGCTTGTACGAGGCTTGCAGTTCGCCCTCGGCGTGGATGACCTTGGCCCGGCGCTCGCGCTCGGCTTCGGCCTGGCGGGCAATCGCGCGGATCATGCTTTCGTCGAGATCGACGTGCTTGATCTCGACATTCGACACCTTGATGCCCCACGCATCCGTCTGCGAATCGAGGATCTTCTGCACGTCCAGGTTGAGGCGCTCGCGCTCGCTGAGCATCTCATCCAGGTCATGCTTGCCCAGCACCGCACGCAACGTGGTCTGCGCAAGCTGGCTCGTCGCTTCGAGATATCGCTCGACCTGGATGATGGCCTTGTCCGGCTCGACCACGCGAAAGTACAGCACCGCATTGACCTTGACCGACACGTTGTCCTTGGAGATGACGTCCTGGCTCGGGATGTCCATCACGATCGTGCGCAGGCCCACCCTGACCATCTGCTGGATGCCCGGAATGAGCAGCACCAGCCCCGGTCCCTTCACCTTCCAGAATCGCCCGAGCTGGAACACCACGCCGCGTTCGTATTCGCGCAGGACGCGCAGCGACGATGCGAGCAGGATCAGCACCAGGATGAGCGGGCCGGCGAGGCCCAGGCCGATGTCGTTCCACATGGTCAAGCTCCTTGAGGCGTTGCGCCTTCGTCGTCGGCTGCAACACGTAGCGTGAGACCGTCCACGCCCATCACCCTGATGCGCTGGCCGCGTTCGAGCTGCGCGTCGCCGCGCACTCGCCAGTTCTCGCCATTGACCAGGGCCCATCCTTCGCCGGCAGAGAATTCCACGATGCTTCCGCGTGTTCCGACCATCGCCGGCGCACCGCTGACCACCGGCCGCCTGCGCGCCTTGGCGGCCATGCCCGCCACGCCGAGGACGAAGCCGGCGGAGGTGAGCGTGAGCAATGCGATGAGCGCACGCGGAATGCCCAGGCCCGGCACGCCGCTGTCCACCAGCATGAGCGCACCGATCGCGAACGCTATCACGCCACCCAGGCCCAGGGCACCGAAACTCGGAATGAACGCCTCGGCCACGAGAAAGGCGATGCCCAGCAGGATCAGCGCGAGGCCCGCATAGTTGACCGGTAGCATCTGCAGTGCGAACAGACCCAGCAGCAGGCTGATGGCTCCGACCACGCCCGGCAGGACGTACCCGGGATTCATGAATTCGAACAGCAGCCCGTAGATGCCGATCATCATCAGCACGAGTGCGAGGCTCGGGTCGGCGATGACCGTCAGCACCCGCGTGCGCCAGCCCGGCTCGATCTCGACCGCCGCGACGCCTCGCGTGGCCAGTTGGACCGTTGCGTGATCGGCCACCTCGATGCGCCGACCATCGAGCTTTTGCAGGAGATCCGGCACGTCATCGGCGACGACGTCGATCACATGGAGCTTGAGCGCCTCGGCCGCCGACAGGCTGACCGATTCGCGCACCGCCTTCTCGGCCCATTGCGCGTTGCGGCCACGCAGTTGCGCGAGACTGCGAATGTAGGCCGACGCATCGGACAGGCGCTTGGCGGTCATCGTGTCGGCATGCGAAGGTGCCGCCCCCGACGCGGCCGGCGGCGGAGAGCCGCTTTCGCCGCCCAACCCGATCGACACCGGCGTGGCGGCCCCGAGATTGGAGGCCGGAGCCATGGCCGCGACATGGCTCGCATAGAGGATGTAGGTCCCGGCACTCGCTGCGCGCGCACCGCCGGGCGCCACGAAGGTGGCCACCGGCACCGGCGAGGCGAGGATGGCCTTGATGATGTGCCGCATGGAGATGTCGAGCCCGCCGGGCGTGTCCAGCCTCAGCACGAAAAGCTGTGCCCGCCGTTCCTCGGCCACCGACAGCGCGCGCAGGATCTGGTCTGCACTGGCAGGGCTGATGGCGCCATCGACCGTCGTCATGATGACGGGACGAGCGGAGGAGCCGGAGGTGGAAGTCGCGGTGGCGGCGGCATCGGGCTTGTCTGCCGCGCGCGGCTGCACGGCACCGGCCGCCCATGCCGCCATCGCGAACAGGGCCAGCACAAGCCACGAGGTGGGGCCGGTCCTCATGAAATCATTCTAGGCGCGCGCCGCACATTGCGTATGCCGAAACGCTGACTCGCCCGTTGCAGGGTCTTCGACACCCCGGACCCGACCGCCGCACGCCATGCACCCATTCCATGAAGCCCGCCGCCTTGCCGGGCGCCTCGGTCCCGGCCTGATCACCGGAGCGGCGGACGACGACCCGAGCGGCCTGGCCACGTACTCGCAGGCCGGCGCGCAATTCGGCGCCGGCATGCTCTGGACGCTGGCGGTCACCACGCCATTGATGGTGGGCATCCAGATGGTCAGTGCGCGCATCGGCTGGCTCACCGGCCAGGGCCTGGCCGCCAACCTGTGCCGGGTCATGCCGCGCCGCATCGCATTCGTGCTCGTCGCGCTGCTCGTGATGGCCAACACCCTGAACATCGTGGCCGACATTGCGGCGATGGGAGAGTCGCTGCAGCTGATCGTCGGCGGACCGGAACACGGCCACGCCCTGTTCTTCGGGGTCGTGTGCGCGGTGCTGCCGATCTGGCTGAGCTACGAGGCGATGGTGCGTGTCCTCAAGTACCTGACCCTCGCGCTCCTGGCCTACGTGGCAGTGGTCTTCATGCTGCATGTGCAGTGGCATCGCGTGCTGGTGCAGACCCTGGTGCCGAGCTTCGGCTCGGGCGCCGCGTACTGGACCATGATCGTTGCCGTCCTTGGCACCACCATCAGCCCGTACCTGTTCTTCTGGCAGGCCGCGCAGGAGGCCGAGCTGCGGCGGCGCCTGACCGCCCCCGACGACGTGCTGTTGCACGAGCAGTTCACCCGCGAGCACCTCTATCGCATCAAGCTCGACACGTCGGTGGGCATGGGCTTCTCGAACCTGATCGCGTTCTGCGTGATGCTCGCCACGGCCATCACCCTCAACGAGCACGGCATCACCGACATCCAGACCACTCGACAGGCGGCGCTGGCCCTGCGTCCCATCGCGGGCGAGCATGCCTTCATCCTGTTTGCGCTGGGCATCATCGGCACGGGCTTGCTGGCCGTGCCGGTGCTCGCCGGCTCGGCCGCGTACGCCGTGGCCGACATCTTCGAGTGGCGCTCCGGACTGGACCACACGATGGGCGAGGCCAAGGGCTTCTATGCCGTGCTGGTCACTGCCACGCTGGCCGGCTCGCTGGTGGATTTCACGCCGCTGGATCCGATCAAGGCGCTGGTGTGGAGCGCGGTGGCCAATGGCGTGGTGTCCGTGCCGATCATGGCCGCGATGATGTGGATCGGCATGCGCCGCGCGATTCTCGGCGACTACACGCTGACGCGGCGGCACCTGTCGCTCGGGTGGCTCGCCACGGCCGTGATGGCGCTGGCGGTGGTCGGAATGTTCGCCGCCCAGTTCGGGCTGTTCTGACCCTCAGTCGCCCACGCGCACCGTGCTGCGCCACGGCGTCCATACGAGCCCCGCTCCGATCGAATGGCTGCCTCGACTGCGCAGGAGCGGGCTCGCTTCGTTCACTGCGCCGTCCAGCGACATGGCTCCGGCCGTCACGAACCACGACAGGCCCGGACGCACGCGGCGGCTGAGGTTCACGGACAGTTCGCTGCCAAGGTAGCCGCTGCGCGCCGAGTAGGCCGGCCGGGTCGTGGTGGCGTATCGCGGGTCTACGCCATAGAAATACTCCTGCAGCCCGCGGGTGGCCCAGGTCGACTGCAATGACACCGTCAACCGTGCGTTCGATGCGAAGGCGGGCCGGAAATGGAAGCGAAGCTCCGGATCGAACGTGGCGCCCCGCGAGTCGATGCGACGCCAGTCCGTGGACATGACCTTGCGCAGCTTCAGGTGCACGCTCGGGCTGCCTGGCCAGTCGCGCCAACCCTTGTAGATGAGTTGCGGGCCGATCCCGAAAAGATAGTCGAGGGCGGGCATGCCCTGTCGAGCGCCGTTGTTGCGGGCATTGAATGCCGCCGTCCCGGTCAGGTCGACATCGAAGTCGGGCGTGTCGAGAAGTCGTCCGCGCACGCCACCTTCGTCCACGCGCAGCACGCGGCCGCGATAGATGAACACCGGCAGCACGATGCCGCGCAGGTGCGATTCGTCGGCGCCGGGATAGTCGCTGACCCGCCCGCCGCCCGTGGCGAGGCCCGCTTCCCAGCGCGGCAGGCCCTGGGCGCTGTCGCGGGTGGGCGCGCCTGCGCCGAGTGTCTGCGCCTGGGCAGGTGCGAACTGCAGCGCGGCCATCGCGGTCGCCAGCAGGGGCACGATGCAGCGCCCGAGCAGGCCCATGCGCCGCATGCGGCGCATGCGGCGCATGCAAAAGCAGCCACCCGGAAGCGTCGTACGCTGGCAAGGGGTGTGGTCGCGATTCACCATGCGTCGATGAACGCACCGGCACGGGTGCGGTTCATTCCTTGCGCTGCGGCCGCATCGAGTCCGCGGACGATCCAGCCGCGCGTGTCGGCCGGGTCGATGACCGCATCGATCTCCAGCGCTTCGGCCATGTGGATGGCCGACCCGTTGTCGTACTGCCGCTCGACGAGCTGCCGGTACAGCGCCTCGCGTTGCTCTCCGGCGGGCGCGGCTTCGAGTTCCTTGCGGTAGCCGAGCTTGACGGCGCCTTCGAGACCCATCGCGCCGAATTCGCCCGTCGGCCATGACACGGTGAACACCGGTGCGTCGAAGCCGCCCAGCGCCATCGCCTGTGCGCCAAGGCCGTAGCCCTTGCGAACCACGACCGTGAAGCACGGCACCGTCAGGTGCGCCGCATTGACGAACATCCGGCAGGCGTGCCTGACCTGCGCCTCTCGCTCGACGTCCGGACCCACCATGAAGCCCGGGGTGTCGCACAGCGAGAGCAGCGGCAGGCCATGCACGTTGCACAGCTGCATGAAGCGGGCAGACTTGTCCGCCGCTTCCGGATCGATCGCGCCGCCCAGGTGCATCGGGTTGTTCGCCATCAGGCCGATCGGCCGGCCCTCGATGCGCGCCAATGCGGTGACGATGCCGACGCCGAAATCGCGCCTGAGTTCGAGCACGGAATCCGTGTCTGCGAGCTCGGAGATGACGCTGCGGATGTCGTACGCACGCAGCCGGTTCTCCGGCACCAGGTGCCGCAGGCGGCGCGCATCACCGGCCCGCCAATCGCCCGTGCGGCCCTGGAAATACGCCAGGTAGCGCCGCGCTGCGGCGACCGCCTCGGCCTCGTCGGCGACCACGATGTCGAGCACGCCGTTGCGGGACTGCTCGGCGCTGGGGCCGATCTCCTCGGGCCGGAAGACGCCCAGGCCGCCACCTTCGATCATGGCCGGGCCGCCCATGCCGAGATTGCTCGCGACGGTGCCGATGATGGCGTCGCAGCAACCTGCCAGTGCCGCATTGCCGGCAAAGCAGCGGCCATGCACGATGCCCAGCACGGGCACCTTGCCCGACAGCGCGGCGAATCCGCTGAACGTGTGGTTGTTCAGCCCGGCGACCCAGGCGTGGTCGGTGTCGCCCGGTCGGCCGCCGCCGCCTTCGGCGAACAGCACCGTAGGCAGGGCCAGGCGATGGGCGATACCCAGCATGCGGTCGGTCTTCGCATGATTTCGCATCCCTTGCGTGCCGGCAAGCACGGTGTAGTCGTAGGCCATGACCACGCAGCGCGCCCGCTCGGGCCCGAACAGGGCGCCGTTGATGGTCCCGGTGCCGGTGACCATGCCGTCGGCAGGCGTGTGGCGCACGAGATCGTCGTGGGCGCGGCGGCGCGTCTGAGCCGCGATGGCGAAGTCGCCATACTCGTCGAAGGAGCCGGCATCGCACAGGTCGGCGATGTTCTCGCGCGCGGTGCGGCCTCCGGCGGCATGGCGGCGCGCCAGCGCGTCGGGCCGCTGCGCATCCAGCGTGAAGGCCCGGCGATCGAGCACGCGCTGAAGGTCCGGGCGAATGACCGACAAGTCGGCCTGCGCAAGTGCCGCGTCAGACGTCTGCTGCGCTTGGAGCGGTTCGAGCAGGGCGAGCACGCGGCCTTCGTCGACGAAGTCGCCCGCGCTGACGCGCAGCGCATTCACGCGCACCGGCGACGGCGCGCTCAGCACATGCTCCATCTTCATGGCCTCGACGATCAGGACCTCGGCTCCGGCGGAAAGCACCTCGCCGACGGCAGTCGGACATGCGACCACGCGCGCGGCCATCGGCGCGCGCAGGGCGATCAATCCTTCATCGAACGGCGCTTCGGCCGTTTGCACCATGGCGGCAGCCTGCCCGTGGGACACAGGGCGCTCGCGCGGAGCGGGCATCGACGCCGCAAGGCGCTCGCGGTGTTCGTCGAACCAGGTGGTATGGACCGACTGATGCTGGACATCGGCGTCGTCCACGAGCGCGCGAAGGACGTCCAGGTTGGTCGCGAGTCCGTCGATGCGGCATTCCGCCAACGCCCTTCGCGAGCGCCTGAGAGCGTCCTCGAAGCGCGGGCTGCGATGGCTGACCACGAGCTTGGCCAGCAAGCTGTCGAAATGCGGCGACGGTGAAGTGCCGACCACGGCATGCGTGTCCACTCGAACCCCGGGACCGCTTGGCCATTCGCAGCGCTCGATCGTGCCGCTGGCCGGCCGCGCCACGCCCTGTGCATCGAGGGTCTCGGCATTGATCCGCCACTGGATCGAAAAGCCCTGAGCGCGCGGCGGCGCGGCGGGGTCCAGCCCGAGCGATGCAAGACTCTGCCCGGCGGCGATGGCCATCTGCGCCTGCACCAGGTCGACTCCGGTGACCTCCTCGGTGACGGTGTGCTCGACCTGAAGCCGCGGATTGGCTTCGATGAAGACGTACGGTTGCCGCGCATCGGTCTCGTCGACGAGGAATTCGACGGTCAACAGGCTGCGCAAGGCGGCAGCGCGCGCCAGCACGAGCGCGGCCTCGATCAGCCGTTGGCGCATGGCGGGCGACAGCACGGGGCTCGGCGCGATCTCGACGAGCTTCTGGAAGCGGCGCTGCAAGGTGCAGTCGCGCTCGCCCAGCGACATCGCGTGGCGGCCATCGCCGATGATCTGCACCTCGATGTGGCGCGCCCGTTCGATCAGCCGCTCCGCGTAGACCTCGGGTGCTCCGAATGCCGCCTGCGCTTCCGAGCGGCAGCGCGCATAGGCCTGCGGCAGTTCATCGGGTGTCCTGACCACGCGCATGCCCCGTCCGCCGCCGCCCGCCACCGCCTTGAGCATCAGGGCGCAGCCCGGATCGAGTTCTCGCTGGCATGCGAAGAACCGGCCGATCTCCTCCTGCGACGCCGCGCCCGTGCCCGGCAGCACCGGCACACCGTGGTCGCGCGCGAGTGCCCGCGCGCGGTCCTTGTCGCCGAACAACGAGAGCTGGGCGGCATCGGGGCCGACGAACGCGATGCCGGCGTCCTCGCAGCGACGCGCGAAATCCGCGCGTTCGCTCAAGAAGCCGTAGCCCGGATGCAACGCGTCGCAGCCCGTGCGTCGAGCGACCTCGACCAGGGCTTCAGCGTCGAGGTACGCGGCCGGTCCGGTGGCTTGCAGCGCCACAGCGTGATCCGCAAGCCGGACATGCAGCGCCTGCGCATCGTCCGTCGAATGGACCGCGACCGTGCCGACGCCGAGTTCGCGCGCGGCGCGGATCACGCGCACGGCGATCTCGCCGCGATTGGCAATGAGCAGGGTCTTGAACATCCGGATGCCGCGAGGTGAACCAGCGATCGGCGCAGGATAGTCGAGCGCGCGCCCGCGGGCTGTCACCTCCGGTGCGGCAAGGGCCGGGTGCTTTGCAGGTCGAGGCCCCGTTGGAGGCCCGGGCTTCAGGCCTGGCTGGGCGGATATCCGGCTTCGCTCAGGGCCTTTGCGACGGCATCGCGGGCGCTGTTCGAATCGACCGTGACGCGATGAGATGCCAGGTCGACATCGACCTTCGCCTGCGGATCGACCGTTCGGACTGCCTGCGTGACCGCGTTGACGCAATGGTTGCAACTCATCGCCTCGACCTTGAATTCCATCATCGACTCCTAGGGTGACGCCGTAAAGGCTGTGAACACTTTGAAGCTTGCCATGGGGTCAAGGTCAAGCACCTTGCGCGAGCGCAAGGCATTGACTTTGCCATCATGGGAAGCTTCAGGATTGATCCCATGCCCTCCGAATCGCCGGCAGGAGCCCGGAAGACCATGACCACCGCCACCTTGACCGCCACTGCAGCAGAGCCCGCCGCGACACGCGAATGGACGCTGCCCATCGAAGGCATGACCTGCGCGTCGTGCGCCGGCCGTGTCGAAAAGGCGCTCGCCGGCGTGCCCGGTGTGGGCTCGGCGAGCGTCAACCTCGCCACCGAAGCGGCCACCGTGCGGGCGGCCGGGCAGGTGGATCTCTCCGCGTTGCGCTCCGCGGTCTCGCGGGCCGGCTACGCTGTTGGCGAGCGCGACGTGGACCTGCGCATCGACGGCATGACCTGCGCGTCCTGCGTGGCCCGCGTGGAGAAGGCGCTGCGGCAGGTGCCGGGCGTCGTCGAGGCCGAGGTGAATCTCGCCACGGAACGGGCTCATGTCCGCGTGGCGGCAACGGACGCAAGCGTCGATGCCCTCGTGCGATCGGTCGAGCGCGCCGGCTACACGGCACGGCCGGCCGAGGCCGACCCGGCAAAGGGATCGCAGGGCCTGCCGGCATGGTGGCCGGTGGCGGCTGCCGCGGCGCTGTCCGCGCCGCTCGCGCTGCCCATGTTCGGCATGCTCTTCGGGCGGCACTGGGCGCTGCCCGGCCTCTGGCAGTTCGTGCTCGCCACGCCGGTCCAGTTCTGGCTCGGCGCGCGTTTCTACCGCGCAGGATGGAAGGCCGTTCGAGCCGGCGCAGGCAACATGGACCTGCTGGTGGCCCTGGGAACGTCTGCCGCCTACGGACTGAGCGTCTACGAACTGCTGCGCCCGCTTTCGGCCGGCATGCCCGCCTTGTATTTCGAGGCGTCGGCTGTCGTCATCACGCTCGTGTTGCTCGGCAAGTGGCTGGAGGCGCGCGCCAAACGGCAGACGACCGAGGCCATCCGCGCGCTGAGCGCCCTTCGCCCGGACAAGGCGCGCGTGCGACGTGATGGAGTCGAGGTCGACGTTCCGCTCGGCGAGGTCCGGGTGGGCGATGTCGTCGTCGTGCGGCCCGGCGAGCGCGTGCCCGTCGACGCGCAGGTGATGGAAGGCGACAGCGAAGTCGACGAGTCGCTCATCACCGGTGAATCGCTGCCGGTGGACAAGCACCCGGGAGATCGCGTGACCGGCGGATCGGTGAATGCCGAAGGCCTGCTGGTCGTGCGCACGGCGGCAGTGGGCGCAGAAACCACCTTGTCGCGCATCGTGCGCATGGTCGAGACCGCCCAGGCCAAGAAGGCTCCGATCCAGCGGCTGGTCGACAAGGTGAGCGCGGTGTTCGTCCCGGTCGTCATCGCGCTGGCGGCCCTCACGCTGCTCGCATGGGGTCTCAGCACCGGGCAATGGGAATCGGCGATCCTCAATGCCGTGGCGGTCCTGGTCATTGCCTGCCCCTGCGCGCTGGGCCTGGCCACGCCCACGGCGATCATGGCAGGCACCGGCGTGGCGGCACGGCACGGCATCCTGATCAAGGACGCCGAGGCCCTGGAGACCGCGCACCGCATCGATGTCGTGGCGTTCGACAAGACCGGCACGCTGACGCAGGGCCGCCCCGAACTGCTGGCGATCAAGGCGTCTGCTCCCTGGCAGGACACCGATGTCCTGGCCGTGGCCGCCGCGATCCAGCAAGGCAGCGAGCATCCCCTGGCGGCCGCCGTTGTGCGTGCGGCGGCCGAAAGGTCGTTGTCGGTGCCGGCAGCAGCCGACGTGAAGGCCGTGCCGGGCCGCGGCATCTCGGCGCGCGTGCAGGGGCGCGAATGGCGGCTGGGCAGTTCGCGCTACCTGGGCGAACTCGGCGTGGATCCCGGCGCACTGTCGGTCGAAGCCGAACGGCTCCAGGCCGACGGCCGCACGGTGTCTTGGCTGGCGGACGTGACCGACGCCCCCGCGCTCGCGGGTCTGCTCGCGTTCGGCGATGCGATCAAGCCCAACGCCGAACCGGCGGTGCGGCAACTGCATGCCATGGGAATCCGGACGGCGCTGGTGTCCGGCGACAACCGCGGCAGCGCCGAAGCCGTGGGGCGCGCGCTCGGGATCGACGAGGTGCGCGCGGAGGTGCTCCCGCAGGACAAGGCCGCCATCGTCTCCGAACTCGGGGCGGGCGGCCGGCGCGTGGCGATGGTGGGGGACGGCATCAACGACGCGCCCGCCCTGGCTGCCGCCGACGTGGGGATCGCCATGTCCACCGGCACGGACGTGGCAATGCAGGCGGCCGGCATCACCTTGATGCGCGGCGATCCCGCCCTGGTGGCCGACGCGATCGACATCTCGCGGCGCACGGTGGCCAAGATCCGGCAGAACCTGTTCTGGGCCTTCGCCTACAACGCCGTCGGCATCCCGCTTGCTGCATTGGGCATGCTGAGCCCGGTCATTGCGGGAGCCGCGATGGCCTTCAGCAGCGTCAGCGTCGTGACGAATGCGCTGACCTTGCGACGCTGGAAGGGAGGCCCGAAATGAGCGACATGCAAGATCGGAACCTGAACATCGGACAGGCTGCGGCACGCTCGGGCGTGTCGGCCAAGATGGTTCGCCACTACGAATCGCTCGGGCTGCTGCCGCCAGTGCGCAGGACCGAGGCCGGCTACCGCCAGTACGGGGAAGCGGAAGTGCATACGCTGCGCTTCATCCGCCGCGCCCGCGACCTGGGCTTCAGCATGGCCGAGATCGGGCAATTGCTGGCGCTGTGGCAGAACCGCCGGCGCGCGAGCGCCGACGTGAAGCGCATCGCCCTGGCGCACGTGAACGATCTTGAGCGTCGCATGCAGGAAATGGCGGCAATGAAGCGTACGCTGGAGCGGCTGGCCGATTGCTGTCATGGCGACCATCGACCCGATTGCCCGATCCTCGAGGAACTGGCCGAAGGGCCGGTCTGAATGCCGATGACCCACGACTCGCACGGTTCGCACGGCTCGCATGACGGTCACGACCATGAGGGCCATCAAGGCCCTCAGCCGCATTCTCACGGCGGGGCCGGCCACACCCACGATCATGCCGCCGGAGCCAGCGAGCGTGCGCTGCTCATCGCCCTCGGCCTGACCGCGGCGTTCCTTGCGGTCGAGGTCGCAGGCGGCATCCTCTCGAACAGCCTGGCCCTGCTCTCGGATGCGGCGCACATGTTCGCCGACACGGCGGCGCTGGCCATCGCCTGGGGCGCGATCCGCATCGGCCAGCGCGCCGCGGACGCCAAACGCACATTCGGCTACTACCGCTTCGAGATCCTTGCGGCAGCCTTCAATGCGGTGATGCTGCTGCTGGCCGGCGTGTACATCCTGTACGAAGCCTACGTGCGGCTGAAGGCGCCGCCCGAAGTGCGTTCGGGCGCCATGCTCGGCATTGCCGCCCTGGGGCTGGTCGTGAACCTGGTGGGCATGAAGGTCCTGTCCTCGGGCAAGGACTTGAGCCTGAACATCAAGGGGGCCTATCTCGAGGTGTGGAGCGACATGCTGGGCTCGCTGGGAGTGATCGCCGGCGCACTCGTGATCCGCTTCACCGGATGGACCTGGGTCGACTCCGTGGTGGCCGTGCTGATCGGCCTGTGGGTGCTGCCTCGAACCTGGAGCCTGCTCAGGACAAGCGTGAACATCCTCCTCGAGGGCGTGCCGCACGACATCGACTTCGAAGGCGTGAAGCAGACGCTGGCGGACGTGCCGGGGGTTCGCAGCCTGCATGACCTGCACGTGTGGGCGCTCAGCAGCGGCAAGGCGAGCCTGACGGTTCATCTCGTGCACGAAACCTCCGCCGATCCGGAGGACGACATCCTGCCTCTCGTTCGCGATCGGCTCGACCGCGAATTCGGCATTCGCCATATCACCGTGCAGTTCGAGCGCAAGCCTTGCGCGCAGAATGCCGACGACTATCACTTCATGGCGCCTGCGGATGCGTACGATCCGGCGCGGCGGGCCCATTGAAAAGGGCGGCTGTTGCCCGCCCTTGGAGACCGGGGCAGCGACTGTGCGCCGCCGCCCGGAGGTATCGATCAGCTGTGGCTTGAACCTGCCATGTGCTGCGTGGACCCATTCTCGTCGTGGCGTGCCTTTGCCGGCGAACCAGACATGCCCGCATTGCTCGCGGTGGGCGTGCCGCCCTTCTTGCCAGCCAGGGCTTGCTTGAGCGAACGAGCTTCGGCGGGAGTATGCGAAACCTGCGCATTCCCGTGCAGCAGCGCTTGCGCGGTGGCCGAATCCGAGCCGTAGTACGCACGGTTTTCTCCGTTGTCGGCCACGATGTCGCCCACGCTGATCGAGACGCCGGCAAAGAGCCCTTCGGTGTCGGACCACGCGATCACGTCGTCACCCTTGCCAGCCGACGCTTCTCCGCGCGCCGAATAGTTGCCGATCGACAACCCTGCATCAGCGTTGAGCGAAAACGTGTTCTTCGTGTTGAAGACCTTCACGGCCTTGTCGTCCATCAACAGGAACGCGATCTGTCCCGCCGATGCGCCCGCCTGTGCGCCCACGCTCACGGCGCCCATGTTGTAGAAGGCCGGGTTGGTCCATTGCCCGTCATCCTTGCGGGACAGCATCACGCCTTCGCCTCCCTTGATGCCGACCACCGCCGCGCCGCGGGCAAAGTTCGGAACGATGAACACGCCCTTGGCCTTCTGAAGGTGCGGTCGCATGCCCGGGTCGGATTGCATCTTGTTCACCACCTTGAGAGCTTCTTGCAAGGTGTCGCGAGCGTCCGACTTGTGGTCGTTCGACCTGGAAACGGCGTGTGTCGATGGGGTCGTCGCCGCGGTGTCAGCCGCCAAGGCCGACTGCACGACAGCTCCAGCCGCAATAGGTGCGGCCGCCAGAATCATCCATGTTCGATGTGGCAATTTCATGTGATCAATCTCCTTTCGTACCTGTGCAGTCGCAAACGCGGTTCCTGCGCGCATTCGCGCAGTCCTCGGGCATGTCGATTGCTCAGAACGCCTTCCGTCCAGCCCAGACGCGCCGGTCGCCATCGTGGAGCCGGTGCCGGATGAAGGGATGCGGTATTGCCTTGTGTATGCGAGGGCCGCCGCTACAGCGAGACCTGCAGGGCATGGTCGACCAGCAGCAGGGCGAACAGGCCGAAAAGGTACGCGATCGAGAAGCGGAAGGTCGGCATCGCGCCGCGCACGTCGCGGCGCAGGCGCCACGCGAGCCAGACGAAACGAACGCCGAGAAGCAGCGCACCGATCAGGTAGGGTAGTCCGCTCATGCCGATGGCCCAGGGCGCGGCGCTGATGGGCAGCAGCGCCAGCGTGTAGACGAGGATGCGACCGGTGGTGAAGTCCACGCCGTGGGTCACCGGCAGCATCGGCACCGACGCGCGTGCGTAGTCGTCGCGCCTGTGGATGGCGAGGGCCCAGAAGTGCGGCGGTGTCCACACGAAGATGATCAGAAACAGCAGCAGGGCCCCGGGCGCCACGTGGCCGGTCACCGCGACCCAGCCGAGCAACGGAGGCGCCGCACCCGCCGCGCCTCCGATCACGATGTTGTGCGGCGTGGCGTGCTTCAGGTAGAGGCTGTAGACGACCGCGTAGCCCACCAGCGAAGCCAAGGTCAGCAGCGCGCACAACGGGTTCGTGAAGGCCAGCAGGAGCGACATGCCCGACAGCCCGAGAGCGAGCGAGAACGCCGCCACCTGACTGCCGCGCAACGCGCCGCGCGGCAGCGGTCTGCCACGCGTGCGCGCCATCACGGCATCGATATGCCGGTCCACGAGGTGGTTGATGGCGGCGGCACTCGCGGCCATGAGGCCGATGCCCAGCGGCGCGAAGCACGCCACGGTCCAGGCCATGGGTTCGCGCACGGCCAGGAGCATGCCGACCATGACCGTGAACAGCATCAGGGCCACCACGCGAGGCTTGGTCACCTGCAGGTAGAGGCGCCAAGGGGGTGCTGCCGTCGAGGGCGTCGTGGTGGTTGCGTCCATGCCGGATGAGGTGAAAGGCGTCAGCGGAAGAACAGCGTGCGCATCAAGAAGGTGTGTGCCGATTCGGAGGCCATCAGCCCCACCAGCACCAGCACGCACACGGGCGGCAGCAGGATCGCGTAGATCAGTGCCAGCCGTTCCCAGGCCATGTGCATGAACACGGCGACGATGAGTCCTGCCTTCAGCAGCATCAGCGCGATGATCAGGGTCCAGCGCAGGTGGCCTTCGAAATGGAAGTAGTCCACCAGATAGGACATCGTGCTGAGGGCGAACAGCAGGCCCCAGACCTTGAGGTACAGGCCGATCGGGTGCTGTTGACCGGGTGCATGGTCCATGGTTGCCTCACCAGAGATAGAAGAACGCGAAGATGAACACCCAGACCAGGTCCACGAAGTGCCAGTACAGGCCGGCGATCTCGACGATCTGGTAATTGCCGCTGCGTTCGTAGTGGCCGCGAAGAAGCCGAATGGCGATGACGAGCAGGTAGATCACGCCCGCTGTCACGTGCAGGCCGTGGAAGCCGGTGATCATGAAGAAGGTCGATCCGAATTGCGGCGCGCCCATCGGATTGCCCCAGGGGCGCACGCCCTCCAGGATCAGCTTGGTCCATTCGAAGCCCTGCATGCAGACGAACATCTCGCCGAAGCCGGCTGTGACGATCATGAGCGCCGCGGCGTTCACCCTGTCGCGGCGGTAGGCGAAGTTCACCGCCATCGCCATCGTGCCGCTGCTGGTGATCAGCACGAACGTCATGATGGCGATCAGGATCAGGGGAACGGGCGTGCCGCCGATGTTGAGCGCGAACACCTCGCTCGTGTTGGGCCAGGGCGAGGTGGTCGATGCGCGCACCGTCATGTAGCCGGTCAGGAAACAGCTGAAGATGAACGTGTCGCTGAGCAGGAAGATCCACATCATGGCCTTGCCCCAGGCCACATGGAATGCCTCGCGGTCCGACGACCAGTCGGCCACCAGGCCGCGCATGCCGCTGGGCACCTGAGGCGTGGCGGGAACGGACAGCGGCACCTGGGGCTCGGCAGGTTGCGCCGCGGGCATGGCCAGTGAATTCATCGGTCGATCTCCCTCGTGCGGCGTTCAGCCGGTGCGGCAGATGAATCGGGCCACGTCGGGCGTGACCACGCTCAGTGCGAAGAAAAGGAACAGCCACACGGCAAGCAGGAAATGCCAGTAGCGCGCACAAAGCGCGATGCGCCAGCCGGCGCCTGCGAGATCGTGCCCCTTGCGCGCGGCGTGGGCCACCACCCCCCACGCGACGATGCCGCCTGCAACGTGCAGGCCGTGCATCGTGGTCAGCAGGTAGAAGAAGCTGCCCGCCGGATTGCCCGTGGGCGTGACGTCCTGCGAAAGCAGGGCGTGCCAGGCCCACCATTGCGTGCCGAAGAATGCCAGCGCGCAAAGGCCTGCCAGGCGCAGCGACAGGCGTGCCCGCGCGGGTCGGTACTCGCGCATGGAAGTGGCCGAGTGCTGCATCAGCAGACCGGCCACGGCCAGCCAGGTCGTGCTCAGCCACAACTGGGGCGGCATGCGGATGGTCACGGCGTCGGGCTCGCCCAGGCGCATCACATACGCGGCGAAGAACAGCATGAACAGCGCAGTGGCCACACCCATGAAGACCCACAGTCCCATGCCATAGACGGCCTGCGGCGAGTGGCGCCGCCGGGCTGCGCTCACCGGCAGCCCTGGCGCGCCGCCGTCGCGGCCGCCCGCCGTTTGCGCCCGCAAGACGGCAGTCTCCGAATTCATGGCTTGCTCCTCGGTGTGCGCATCGCGTGGGCGAGGCGCTTGCAGGTCCAGCGTGTCATGCCACGGCCTCCTTCGCCGCGTACGGTTCCGGCTCCATGCCGCCTTCCTCGGCCGGCGCGTTCTGCGCGATGAAGTCCTCCCTGGCGCCCGGCACGCTGTACGCATAGGCCCAGCGTCGAACCACCGGCAGGTGAGGCCCCCAGTTCAGGTGCCGTGGCGGCGTGTCGGGCGTGAACCATTCGAGCGAGGCGGCGCGCCACGGATTGCTCGGCGCCTTGGCCCCGCGGAACGTGCTCCAGGCGAGGTTGAACACGAACAGCAATTGCGCCGCGCCCACCACGAGCGCCACGACCGTGATGAACACGTTCAGCGAATGCGCCGACGCGGGGATGAACTGGTAGTTGTCGAAGTTGTAGTAGCGCCGTGGCATGCCGAGCACGCCCAGGTAGTGCATGGGAAAGTAGATCGCGTAGGTGCCGATGAAGGTGATCCAGAAATGCAGGCGGCCGATGCGGTCGTCGAGCATGCGTCCGGTGATCTTCGGGAACCAGTGGTAGATCGCGCCGAACACGACCAGCAATGGCGCCACGCCCATGACCATGTGGAAATGCGCCACCACGAAGTAGGTTCCCGACAGGGGAATGTCCACGCTGACATTGCCCAGGAACAGGCCGGTCAGCCCGCCGATCACGAAGGTGCACAGGAAGGCCAGCGCGAACAGCATCGGCACGGTCAGGTGGATGTCGCCGCGCCACAGCGTGAGCGTCCAGTTGTAGACCTTGATCGCGGTGGGCACGGCAATGATCAGCGTGCTGGTCGCGAAGAAGAAGCCGAACCACGGATTCATGCCGCTGACGAACATGTGGTGCGCCCACACCACGAAGCTCAGGCCGCCGATGATCACGATGGCCCACACCATGGTGCGATAGCCGAAGATCGCCTTGCGCGCATGAACGCTGATGAGGTCGGAGACGATGCCGAAGGCCGGCAGCGCGACGATGTAGACCTCCGGGTGCCCGAAGAACCAGAACAGGTGCTGGAACAAGAGCGGGCTGCCGCCGTGGTAGTTGGTGGCCTGGCCCAGCGAGATGACCGAGGGCATGAAGAAGCTGGTGTGCAGCGTGCGGTCCAGCAGCATCATCACGCCGCTCACGAACAGCGCCGGGAATGCGAGCAGCGCGAGGATGGTGGCCACGAAGATGCCCCACACCGACAGCGGCATGCGCATCAGCGTCATGCCCTCGCAGCGCGCCTGCAGCACGGTCGTCACGTAGTTCAGGCCGCCCATCGTCGTGGCGACGATGAAGATCAGCAGCGACACGAGCATCAGGATGATGCCCCAGTCGTAGCCGGGCGTGCCCGGCAGGATGGCCTGGGGCGGATAGAGCGTCCAGCCCGCGCCGGTGGGGCCGCCCGGCGCGAAGAAGCTCGCCATCAGCACGATGACCGAGACCAGGTACACCCAGAAGCTGAGCATGTTCATGTACGGGAACACCATGTCCCGCGCGCCCACCATCAACGGGATCAGGTAGTTTCCGAAGCCGCCGAGGAAAAGCGCCGTCAGCAGGTAGATCACCATGATCATCCCGTGCATCGTGACGAACTGGTAGTAGTGCTCGGCGTCGATGAACGGGAACCTGCCCGGGAAGCCGATCTGCAGGCGCATCAGGTTGGACAGCGCGACGCCGACCAGCCCCACCGCAATCGCGGTGCAGGCGTACTGGACGGCGATCACCTTGTGGTCCTGGCTCCAGACGTACTTCGTCAGGAAGGTCTGCGGAGCGTGCTCCACAGCGTGGTCAGCGTAGGCCATGGCGTTCCTCGTCGAGCCGTGCGGCATTCATTGCTGGGCCTTGTGAACCGGTGCCGCCCCGGCGGTGGCACCGACGGACTTGATGTAGGCCTTGATCGCCGCGAGTTCGTCGTCGCTCAGCTCGATCTTCGGCATGATGGGCGGAAATCCCTTGACCACGCGTGCCTGCGGCTCGCGAATCTCCCGCGTCAGGTAGGCATCGTCGACGTCGGCGCTGCTGCCGTCGGTGAATGTCTCCGTCCTGCCGTAGAGGCCTTTCCACGTCGGCCCGGCACCGGGATTGCCGTCGGTCGTATGGCACGCGGCGCAGCCCTTCGATTGCGCCAGCGCCTTGCCCTTGGCAGTCATCGGGTCCGACGGTGCGCTGCCCGCTCGCGCGCGAACCTGCTCGAAGGTCGGCTGTCGCTGCAGCCACGCATCGAATGCCGCGGGCTCCTCGACGATCACCGTGCCGTGCATGTTGGGATGGCCCACGCCGCAAAGCTGGGCACACATGGCCTCGAATCGTCCGAGCTTGGTCGGCGTGAACCAGAATGAACTCACGCTGCCGGGAACGATGTTCATGCGGGCCCGGAAGGGCGGCACGAAGAAGTCGTGCAGCACGTCGTTGGAGCGCAGCAGGACCTTCACCGGACGGTTCAGCGGCAGATGCACCTCGTTGCCGAGCAGGAGAACGTCGTCCAGCCCGTTCGGGTCGGACGGGTCCACGCCGAAGGGGTTGTCCGGCGTCACGAAGCGCGTGTCGGTGAAGCCGAGCTTGCCCGAGGCACGCGGGCTCGGAAACCTGAACCGCCACTGCCATTGCTGGCCCAGCACTTCGAGCTGCAGGGCGTCATCGGGCGGGTTCACGTAGTGCGCATAGACCGCGAGGCCGGGCGCGAGCAGCCCGACGATGCCGACCGCGGTGATGCCGATCAGCCAGAGCTCGAGCTTGCGGTTCTCCGGCTGGTACGCGGCGCGGTGACCGCTGCGGTGGCGAAAGCGAAGCAGCGCGTAGGCCACGAACAGATTGATCGCCACGAAGAAGGCGCCGGTGATCACGAGCGTGATCGTCAGCGTGTCGTCCATCTGCTTCCAGTTGGACGCCAATGGCGTCGTCCACCACGGGCTCACGAGCTGAAACAGGACCGAGCCGACGACGATCACGATGAAGACGACTGCGATGCCCATGTGAGAGTGCTCCTCGAAGCGGTCCGTCGCAGTGTCCTGGGGGTGCAAGGGCAATCAGGCGGCGCCGCGGGATCCAAGGGGCGGTGTGCCGTCAATGCGCACACCGCGGCGCGCTACTCGGCGACCTCCCGTTCCTGCAATGTCGAAATCAGCGAGCCCGGCAGCACCGAGCCAGCGACAAGGTCGGCGACCGGCGCCGACGACGGGCGCCGCGAGCGGCGCCCTCTGTGTGGCCACACCAGATGAAATTCCATGCTCACCTCCGGTCGGCGCGGCGCATGGCGCCGAGTCGCATCGCTCAGGGAAAGGCAGGGATGTCCGGTTCGACCCCTTCGAGATGGGCTTCGGGGTGCGAGACCTGCAGCATCGCTTCGATTTCTTCGACGCGCGAACGCGGCACGTCGACCATCAGCAGGATCTGGCCCTGCTCGATCGCGCCTTCGAAGCGTCGAAGGCGATGGCTCGGCGTGGACGCGCCGATCATGCTCGCCGACCAGGCGCCGAACGCGCCGCCAGCCATCGCGAGCACGGCCGCCACGCCCCATTGCGGCTGGTCGCCGACGATCGGGAACAGGACGGCAGCACCGACGCCGAGCAGGGCACCCACGCCGCCGCCGATCACGAGACCGAGTTGCGCAGCGCGGATCACGTCGGAGGTCTGCAGCACGTTGGCCTGGTGAAGGCCGGTCATGTCCGCGTCGTCGCGACCGACGAAATGGATGTGCTGCTCGGCAATCCGCGCGAGCAGCAGATCGTTCATCGTCCGCTTGGCGCTTTCCAAGCCGGGAACGAGCCAGTAGATCCTTCTGCGCATGCTTCCTCCTCGAACGACGTACCCGACGCCAGGACTTCACGCGACCAACACTACTCGGACACCTGCGTATGTACACCTGAACCCGACGCTCGGCAACCGTGGGCGACCCCGATGCGCGGGTGTTGCAGCCCGACGCACACGACACAATCGGCGACCTTGAACCGGAGGAGCGGGGATGAGAGTGTTCCTGATGACGGCGATCGCGATGCTGGCGTTCGCGGGAAATTCGCTGCTGTGCCGGCTCGCACTGAAGGACACGGCGATCGATCCGGCCGGCTTCACCGGCATCCGCCTGGCATCCGGCGCGCTCGTGCTCTGGCTGATCGCCGCGGTGCGCACGCACTCGCCGTGGCCGTCGGCGGGAAGCTGGCCGTCCGCGCTCGCGCTCTTCGGCTACGCCGCGTGCTTTTCGTTTGCCTATGTCGGCCTGTCGGCCGGCACCGGCGCGCTGTTGCTGTTCGGTGCGGTGCAGGTGAGCATGCTGGGCTGGGGTCTCTGGAAGGGCGAGCGTCTTCGCCCGGCGCAACAGGCGGGTTTGGTTCTCGCGTTCGGCGGACTGGTCGCACTCGTGCTGCCGGGAGTGTCCGCGCCACCGCCACTCGGGGCGACGTTGATGATCGCCGCCGGTGTCGCGTGGGCCGTGTACTCGCTGAGAGGACGCAGCGGCGGAGATCCGACCGTGGTCACCGCCGGCAACTTCCTGCGCTCGGTCCCGATGGCGGCGCTGCTTTGCCTGGCCCTGTCCACGCGGCTCAGGATCGACGTGCCTGGTGCCACGTATGCCGTGGCATCGGGCGCTCTTGCCTCGGGGCTGGGCTATGCCATCTGGTACACGGCGCTCAAGGGTCTGAAGGCCACCACGGCCGCCACCGTGCAACTCAGCGTGCCGGTGATCGCCGCCGCGGGCGGAGCCGCCCTGCTGGGCGAGCACGTCACACTGCGGCTCCTGCTGACGTCCGGGGCCGTGTTGAGCGGCATTGCAATGGTGGTGCTGTGGCGTCGAGCCACTTGAGCTTGCGGCGAGGCGCGAACCTGCCGTATTGCCAATCGACGCGCGGAAACCGCGATCAGCGAAGCTTTCGATACAAGGTGCTGCGCCCGATGCCGAGGGCGCGGGCGGCCCGGGTCATGTTTCCGCCCGCCTCGGCCACCGCCTGGCGGATAGTCTCGATCTCGCGCTCGCGAAGCGTCGCCCCGCCATGCTGCGCCGGCTCCGCCACGCGCGGAGCCGTCACTGCCGGCCTGGCGACGGCCGCCACCGGCGCGGGCCGCTCGGGCGGCGATGGGGCAGGGTGAATGGCCATCGGAATCTCTGACAGGCCCGACAGCTTGGCGCAGACCACGTTCGCCGTCGGTCGACGGCCCGCCGCGCGGGCCACCCCCCATTGCCCCGGCTCAGGGGCCCACTGGAGCGTCGCGCCGCGCGCCTTCGCAAGCTCCGCTTCAGCCCCGGGCTCCGCCTGAGGCGGGATGTCGAAGACCAGCGTCATCGGTGCGTCGCCCGAGCGCCGTGCGTGATCGGCCATCTGCGCCAGCGAGACGCCGAACAGCGTCTCGAGGCGTTCATGGCGAAGTCGCGATGCGCTTCGGCCGAGCGCCGCCAGCGCGCAGCGGTTGGCGCCGAGAATTCGCCCGTCGGCGTCCACCGCGACGATGCCTTCCTGCACGGTGCCAAGGCCGTGCGGTGAGGCGTGCAGGTGCAGCTTGAGCGTGCCGCGGAAGCGGTCGCCGAACCACTGGTTCTCGATCAGTCGCGCCGACAGGCGCGCCAGCGCCAGGGTGTGCGGGTGATAGGAGCGCTGGTCGCCCGACACGTCGATGACACCGAGCACGCGGCTGGCGTGGTCGAAGATCGGCGCGGCCGAGCAGGTGAGGAAATGGTTGACGCTCAGGAAGTGCTCGCGCGCGTGCACGAGCGTGGGCTGCTCGTCGATCAGCGCGGTGCCGACGGCGTTGGTGCCCTTGGCCGCTTCGGACCAGATCGCGCCGGGCGCCAGTGCAACGCGGTGCGCGCGATGCAGGAAGTCCGCATCTCCCAAGGCATGCAGCACGGTCCCCTGGACGTCGGTCAACACGACCATGCTTTGCGTGTGGGCAATCTGCTCCCACAGCATCTCCATCACCGGCATGGCGTGTTCGCACAAGCGGTGGTTGCGTTCGCGTGCGACCTGCAGGTCGGCCCTGGCGATCAGCGCCAGGTCGGGCCGCTCGTGTTCGCGCAGCCCGAAGGCGCGACTGCGCCCATGGGAGTTCTCGATGGCCTGGACGTGTCCCGATTCGGTCGTCGGCGGCAACGCAGGCGGCGCGATGCGCATGGGCTGCATGAGTGTCCCTTGTGGCTGTTGGCGGGTGCGCGCGGCGCCAACCGCGCGCACCGGACCGCAAGTGTCCCACGATGGCACAGTGGCCCGCACGGACTACGGGAAAGGCCTAGGTATTTCCGGCGGCGCCGGATGCAGATGATCTGCTGTTGTGGCCGACAGGCGCTGCGCGCCGCCGCTCGGTGCGCCCTGCGCCATGACTCATGAGGAGACATCCGTGAACGTTCCCCTTTCGCTGACCGTCAACGGCAAGAGCATCCAGGCCTCGGTCGACCCGAGGACCTTGCTCGTGCAGTTCATCCGCGAGCAACTGCAGCTGACCGGCACCCACGTGGGATGCGACACCGCCCAGTGCGGGGCCTGCACCGTGCACCTGAACGGCCGCGCCGTGAAGTCGTGTTCGATGCTGGCCGTGCAAGCGCAGGGCGGCGAGGTCATGACCATCGAAGGCCTGGCCACGAACGGCGAGCTGCATCCGATGCAGGCGGCGTTCCGCGAGTGCCACGGGCTGCAGTGCGGCTTCTGCACGCCGGGCATGGTGATGTCGGCGGTGCAGCTGCTCAAGGACAATCCCAAAGCCAGCGAACAGGAGATCCGGGAGGGGCTCGACGGCAACCTGTGCCGCTGCACGGGCTACCAGAACATCGTGAAGTCGGTCCAGCTTTGCCAGTCGGGCAAGGTCTCGGCCGCAGCCTGACGAACCCGGAGACCGCCATGACGGACCTGTCCCAACCCCCTGTGTCTCCCATCGGCCAATCGGTGCGCCGACGCGAGGATGCCCGATTCCTGACCGGCGCCGGCCAGTACACCGATGACGTGGTGCTGCCCGGCCAGACCTATGCCGTGTTCGTGCGCTCGCCGTATGCGCACGCCCGCATCAAGTCGATCGACACGTCGCGCGCGGCGAAGGCGCCCGGCGTGCTTCAGATCTTCACCGGCGCGGACCTGGCCGAAGCCAAGGTCGGCGGGTTGCCTTGCGGCTGGCTGATTCACAGCAAGGACGGCTCGCCGATGAAGGAGCCGCCGCATCCGGTGCTCGCCCAGGGCAAGGTGCGACATGTGGGCGACCAGGTCGCGCTGGTGGTGGCCGAGACGGCGCTGCAGGCGAAGGACGCGGCCGAGATGGTCGACGTCGACTACGAGGAACTGGCCGCGGTCATCGACATCCGTCAGGCCGATGGCGCCAAGAGCGCCGTGCACGACGACGTGCCCAACAACGTCTGCTATGACTGGGGCCACGGCAACAAGGACGCGGTGGACGCGGCGTTCGCCAACGCGCACAAGGTCACCAAGCTCGAATTCGCCAACAACCGGCTCATCCCGAATGCCATGGAGCCGCGAGCTGCCAACGCGCAATACACGCGGCACGACGACAGCTACACGCTGTACGTGGCCAACCAGAACCCGCACGTCGAGCGCTTGCTCATGAGCGCGTTCGTGCTGGGGCTGCCCGAATCGAAGGTGCGCGTGATCGCGCCGGACGTAGGCGGCGGATTCGGCTCGAAGATCTTCCTGTATGCCGAGGAAACCGCGCTGGTCTGGGCGAGCAAGCGGGTCGGCCGGCCCATCAAGTGGACGGCCGAGCGCAGTGAATCGTTCCTGACCGACGCGCACGGACGCGACCACTACACGACGGCCGAACTGGCCATGGACGCGCAAGGCAACTTCCTCGCGATGCGCGTGATGACCATCGCCAACCTCGGCGCGTACCTGTCGACCTTCGCCTCCAGCGTGCCGACGATCCTCTACGCCACGCTGCTGGCGGGCCAGTACAGGACGCCGGCCATCTACGCGGAAGTGAAGGCGGTGTTCACCAACACCGCGCCGGTCGACGCCTACCGCGGTGCGGGCCGGCCCGAGGCCACCTACGTGGTCGAGCGGCTGGTGGAAACCGCCGCGCGCGACATGAAGATGGACCCTGCCGAGATCCGGCGCAAGAACTTCATCACCGAATTCCCGTACGCGACGCCGGTCGGCCTGACCTACGACACGGGCAACTATGCCGCGCACCTCGACAAGGCGATGAAGCTCGCCGACGTGGCCGGGTTCGCGGCTCGCCAGGCGGCGTCGGCGGCCAAGGGCAAGCTTCGGGGCCTGGGCTACAGCTGCTACATCGAGGCCTGCGGGCTGGCACCCAGCAACATCGCCGGCGCGCTCGGCGCTCGCGCCGGACTGTTCGAGGCGGGCGAGGTGAGGGTGCATCCCACCGGCACGGTGACGGTGTTCACCGGTTCGCACAGCCACGGCCAGGGCCACGAGACGACCTTCGCGCAAGTGGTGGCCGCCAAGCTCGGCATGCCGGTCGAGAATGTCGAGATCGTGCACGGCGATACCGGCCGCATCCCCTTCGGCATGGGCACCTACGGCAGCCGCTCGCTGGCCGTGGGCGGCACGGCCATCGTCAAGGCCGTCGACAAGATCATCGCCAAGGGCAAGAAGATCGCCGCGCACCTGCTGGAAGCGGCCGACACCGACATCGAATTCGACAACGGCGAGTTCAAGGTGGCGGGCACCGACAAGAAGGTGCCGTTCGGGCAGGTGGCGCTCACCGCCTACGTGCCGCACAACTACCCGCTGGACAAGCTCGAGCCGGGCCTGAACGAGAACGCGTTCTACGACCCGACGAACTTCACCTATCCATCGGGCAGCTATGTGTGCGAGGTGGAGGTCGACCCCGAGACCGGGCGCTCGCGCGTCGACCGCTTCACCGCAGTCGACGACTTCGGCAATCTCGTCAACCCGATGATCGTGCAGGGACAGGTGCAGGGGGGTCTTGCGCAGGGCCTGGGCCAGGCGATGATGGAAGGCTGTGCCTACGACCCCGAATCGGGGCAGTTGCTCACCGGTTCCTACATGGACTACGTGATGCCGCGCGCCGACGACTTCCCGAGCTTCACGATCGACCACACCGTGACGCCTTGCACCCACAACCCACTGGGCGTGAAGGGCTGCGGGGAGGCCGGTGCGATCGGATCGCCCGCCGCCTACATCAACGCACTGACGAACGCGCTCGGGGTCCGCGACATCGCGATGCCCGCCACTGCCGAGCGCGTCTGGCGCGCCATCAACCGCTGATCCGCCGCAGGAGAGCACATGTACAGCTTCGACTACCAACGTCCCGCCGACCGTGCGTCGGCGCTCAAGGCCTTCCAGGGCGATGCCCGTTTCCTGGCCGGCGGCCAGAGTCTCGTGCAGGCGATGAAGCTCCGCTTGTCGCAGTCCGAGCGGCTGATCGACCTCGGCGCCATTGCCGACCTCAAGGGCATCAAGGTCGACGGCGGCGCCGTCGTGATCGGTGCGACGACCACGCATGCCGCGGTCGGTGCGTCGGCCGACGTCAAGAAGGCCATCCCCGCGCTGGCCGCGCTCGCGTCGGGCATCGGCGACCAGATGGTGCGCAACATGGGCACGCTCGGCGGCTCCATCGCCAATGCGGACCCGGCGGCGGACTATCCCGCCGCCGTGCTGGCCCTCAATGCCACGGTGCAGACCAGCCAGCGCAGCATTGCAGCCGACCAGTTTTTCACCGGCCTCTATGAGACGGCGCTCAAGCCCGGCGAGATGATTACTGCCGTGAGCTTTCCGACCCCGCAGAAGGCGGCCTACGTGAAGTTCAAGCAACCGGCATCACGCTTCGCGCTGGTTGGCGTGTTCGTCAGCCAGTCGAAGGACGGCGTGCGTGTCGCGGTGACGGGCGCCAAGAGCAGCGTATTCCGCGTCAAGGCACTGGAGGACGCACTGGCCGCGAACTTCACCCCCGACGCCGCGAAGGCCGTGAAGGTACCGACCACCGACATCAACAGCGACATGCACGGCTCGGCGGAGTATCGGGCCGCGATGATCAGCGTCATGGCCGCTCGCGCCGTGGCGGCTGCACTCGCATGACACGCGCAGGGGAGGGCGCGTGCCGATGAGCGAGGCGGTGCAGGCTGCGCTGCCGGACTCGGTCGACGCGGTCGTCTCGCTGTTGGCCGCGGAAAACTATGTCTGCGACCGGCAGCTCGCGACCGCACTCTTCCTGAGCCTGAAGCTCGCGCGGCCGCTGTTCCTCGAAGGCGAGCCGGGCGTGGGCAAGACCGAGCTGGCCAAGACCCTGGCCCGCGCGCTGAACACGCTGCTGCTGCGGGTGCAATGCTACGAGGGGCTGGATGTCGCGCAGACTGCCTATGAATGGAACGTGGCGCGGCAGATGATGGAAATCCGCCTGGCCGAGGCGACGCACGAGGTCGACCGCGAGCGCCTGGCCAAGACGCTCTACTCGCGGTCCATGCTCATCGAACGGCCCTTGCTGCAGGCGCTCACGCAGCCGAGCTCGCCGGTGCTGCTGATCGACGAGCTCGACCGCGCCGACGAGCCCTTCGACGCCTTCTTGCTGGAGGTGCTGGCCGAGAACCAGATCACCATCCCCGAGTTCGGCACGGTGCGCGCGAGTGCCCCGCCGATCACCATCATCACCAGCAACCGCACGCGGGAGATCCACGACGCGCTCAAGCGGCGATGCCTGTACCACTGGGTGGATTTCCCGAACCTGGAGCGCGAGCTCGACATCGTGCGCCGCAAGGCCCCGGGGGCGTCGCAGCGCCTGTATTTGCAGGTGGTGGAGTTCGTGCAGCGCATGCGCGGGCTGGACCTGTTCAAGGCGCCGGGCGTGGCCGAGACCATCGATTGGACCAACGCCCTGGTGGCGCTCAATGCCATGCGGCTCGACCCGGCGACCGTCCAGGACACGCTGGGCGTGCTGCTCAAGTACCAGGACGACATCGCCAAGCTTCGCAGCGGGGACACCGCACGGCTGCTCGACGAACTGCGCGCGAAGAAGCTGCTCGACGAGCCCGAGGCCGAGCCCGCGCCCGGGCACAAGCCGTAGCCGGCGCCGCGCGCCCATGCTCGGCGAGAACATCGTCCACTTCGCCCGCGTCCTGCGCGACGCCGGCATGCCCATCGGCCCGGACCGCGTGGTGGCCGCCATGGCCGCCGTGGAGTGCGTGGGCCTCGACCGCCGCGACGACGTTCACGCCGCGCTCAGCGCCGTCATGATCGATCGCCACGAGCAGCAAGCGCTGTTCGACGCCGCCTTCGAGACTTTCTGGCGCGATCCGAAACTGCTCGAGCAGCTGATGTTCCAGCTGCTGCCCAAGATCAGCGGACGCGGAGACAAGGAACGGACCCCGCGGCCGAACCGCCTGGCCGAGGCCCTGGCCGCGCCCGCGCCGCCGCGGCCACCCAACCCCGCCAACGCCAGCGCGCAAGAGGAACTGCAATTCGAGACCAGCTTCACCTTCTCGGACCGCGAGCGCCTGCAGAAGGCCGACTTCGAGACCATGACCGCTGCCGAGTTCGAGCTGGCCAAGAAGCTTGCCGAGGAACTCCCGCTGCCGATCGAGCCGGTGCGCATGCGCCGGCATGAGACGGCGCCGCGCGGGCGCCTGGACCTGCGGGCGACGATGCTGCGCATGGCGCGCCAGCCGCAGACCCTGTCGCCTGCGTTCACGCGCGCGAGGCGAGACTGGCCCGCCATCGTGGTGCTGCTCGACATCTCCGGCTCCATGGACCGCTACGCGCGCCTGCTGCTCCACTACGTGCACGGGCTGACGCGCCGGCACCTGCATGTCCACACCTTCACATTCGGCACGCGCCTGACCAACATCACCCGTTGCCTGCGCGACCGCGATCCGGACATCGCCTTGCGCCAGGCCGATGAGCAGGTCAAGGACTGGCGCGGCGGCACGCGCATCGCGTCGTGCCTGGAAGACTTCAATCGCCTTTGGGCACGCCGCGTCCTCGGCTCGAATGCCGCCGTGCTGTTGATGACCGACGGCCTGGACCGCGACGAGCACGGCGACCTCGCCGCTGCCGCCGTGCACCTGCGGCGGGCGGCGCACGAGATCGTGTGGCTCAACCCCTTGCTGCGCTACGATGGCTTCGAGCCTCGCGCCGCCGGCGTACGAGCGATCCTGCCGCATGTCGACCGCTTCCTGCCCGTGCACAACCTCGTCAGCCTGGCCGACCTCGGACGAGCCCTGCGCGGCGCGCGCGTGCGCCCGACGACCTGAATCCACCCGACTTGAAGAAGAACCCTCGATGGAACTCACCGGAGAACGACTCATCCCCGCCCCGCTCGAAACGACCTGGCAGGCGCTGAACGACCCGCAGATCCTGAAGGAGTGCATTTCGGGCTGCGAGTCCCTCGAACGCGCGGGCGACGATGCGTTCACCACCGTCGTGGCCGTGCGCGTCGGTCCGGTCAGCGCGCGCTTCAAGGGCAATCTGAAGCTCACGGACGTGCAGGCCCCCCACAGCTACAAGATCAACTTCGACGGCCAGGGCGGGGTGGCGGGTTTCGGCAAGGGCTCGGCCGACGTCAACCTCAGCCAGGAAGGCGCCGGCACGCGGCTGCGCTACGTCGCTCGCGCGCAGGTCGGCGGCAAGATGGCGCAGGTGGGTTCGCGCCTCGTGGACGCGGCCGCCTCCAAGGTGGCCGACGATTTCTTCTCGGCCTTCGAGGCTCGCCTGCAACCTGCCGCGGCACCCGGAGCCGTGCCGCCAGCCGCGCCGGCGCCTGCGGCGGCTGGCAGCAGAATGTGGATCTGGATCGTCGGGGTCTTGGTGCTGCTGGCCCTCGCGTACCTGTTGTTCAAGTAGCAGCAATCGCCCGGCTAGGAGTTCGGCCATGGACAGTCTCGATCTTCAGGTGTTGGCTCAGGCGCGCGAATGGTTCCGCGACGGCCGCAAGGTCTGGCTGGTGACCGTGATCGAGACATGGGGCTCGGCGCCGCGTCCGCCTGGAGCCCTCCTTTGCCTGCGCGATGACGGGCTGGTGGTCGGTTCGGTCTCCGGCGGCTGCGTCGAGGACGACCTCATCGATCGCGTGCGCCACGGCGAGCGCGTGGACGCGCCGTCGCTTGTCACCTACGGCGTGACCAAGGAGGAAGCCGCACGCTTCGGCTTGCCTTGCGGCGGCAACCTGCGCCTCGTCCAGGAGCCGCTGCGCTCCGACGGCTGGATCACCGAGATCCTCGATCGCGCGGCGCGCCACGAGCTCGTCACCCGCACGATGGATCTGGAAACCGGCACGGTGTCGGTGGCGCCTGCCACGCGCGGGGCGACGTTCACCTTCGACGGCAAGACGCTCAGCGCACTCTTCGGCCCGCGCTGGCGCCTGGTCATCATCGGCGCCGGGCAGCTCTCGCGCGTCGTGGCCGACATGGCGCTGGCCCTGGATTTCGAAGTCGTGTGCTGCGATCCGCGCGAGGAATACCACCTGACCTGGGAGGTGCCCGGCACGACCTTCAGCAAGGAGATGCCCGACGACCTCGTCGCGCGGCTGCAGCTCGACGCGCACAGCGCCGTGGTGGCGCTTACCCACGACCCGAAGCTCGACGACATGGCCCTGCTGGAGGCGCTCAAGTCCAGCGCGTTCTATGTCGGCGCGCTGGGGTCGCGCATCAATACCGCCAAGCGCAAGGAGCGCCTGGCCATGTTCGATCTTGCGCCGCACGAAATCGCACGGCTGCACGGGCCCGTGGGGCTGGACCTGGGCGGGCGCACGCCGGCCGAGATCGCCGTCTCGATCGTCGCCGAGATCGTGGCCGTGAAGAACAACGTCGCGCTGATGCAGAAGAAAGAGGGTTCGGCGATGCCGTCTTCGCCGGCGCAAAGAGTGTCAGGTTCGCCCGCATAGCGACGCGCATGATCGAGCTCGTCGATCGACGCGTGGTTATCTCGCATCCGCGGCTGCTTTGCCGCATGATCCGGTCGACTGGCGCGAGCGCGCATCTTTGCGCCAGTGCCCACATGGAGATTGCCGCTCATCATGGACACCCCGCCGCGCCAGCCCTCCGCATCGAGCGCCGACAGGCGCCGCGTCTTTCGCCATCGGCTGCCTGTTCGCTTGATGCACTGGATCAACGTCGTCTGCCTGTTCATCCTGCTCATGAGCGGACTGAACATCTTCAACGCACACCCCGAGCTGTACTGGGGAAAGGATTCGACGTTCGCTGATCCGTGGCTTTCCATCGGCGCCATCCAGGGCGCGCACGGTCCTGTCGGCGTGACCCGTCTGGGTGACGCGCAGTGGAACACGACCGGCGTGCTCGGGCTGTCGACGAGCAACGGCCAGCAGCTGGCGCGCGCATTCCCGAGCTGGGCCACGGTGCCCGGTCCGCAATGGCTGGCGATGGCGCGACACTGGCACTTCTTCTTCGCGTGGATCTTCGTGATCAACGGCATCGCGTATGTCCTCTACACGATCTTCGGCGGCCATCTTCGGCGCGATCTCCTCCCCACGCGCGACGAACTGCGGAACATCGGCGGCTCGATCAAGAACCACTTGCTGTTCCGGCACCCGACGGGCGAGGCGGCAAGACGCTACAACGTGCTGCAGAACCTCGCATACCTCGTGGTGATCTTCGTGCTGCTGCCCTTGATCGTCGTGGCAGGCCTCGGCATGTCGCCACGGCTCGACACGGTGTGGACCGGTTGGGTGGATTGGCTCGGAGGTCGCCAGTCCGCGCGTTCGATCCACTTTCTGGCGGCCAGCGGACTGATCCTGTTCACGCTCGTCCACGTGTTCGAGGTGATCGTCAGCGGTGCATGGAATCATCTGCGCTCGATGATCACGGGCTGGTACCGCCTTCCGGCTGAACCCGCGCCGAGGACGTCGACGAAACCGACTGGAGAACCCTCGTGAGCGCTGCGCCTCGTCCTGCCTACCTCCAGCGTCGCCAACGCCGCCACCTGCTCCGGGCAGCCGCGGCAGCCGCCGGCGCGGCCGCGCTTTCCGGCTGCGACCGCCTGTCTGCCAGTCCCGGCTTTGTCGAGATGCTCAAGGGCGCGCAGCACCTCAGCCGTGCAGCCCAGAAGGCTCTGGCGCCGCGCGATGCGATGGCGCAGGAGTTCGATGCAGCCCACATCGCGCCGAGCTTTCGCAGCAACGGCACGCTCAACCCCATGGATGCCGACTACCAGGCCTTGCGCGAGGGAGGCTTTGCTGACTACCGCTTGGCGATCGGGGGGTTGGTGCAGGCTCCCGCCGACTATTCGCTGGCGCAACTGCGCGCGATGCCATCGCGCACCCAGATCACGCGGCACGACTGCGTGGAAGGATGGAGTTGCATCGGCAAGTGGAAGGGCGTGCCGCTCGCCCATCTGCTCCATGCGGCTCGCCCGCTGGCCGGGGCGCGGTTCGTCGTGTTTCGCTGCTTCGATTCCATGCAGACACCGTCACCCGGCGGGCCGGACACGCAGTACTACGAGAGCATCGACTTCGACGACGCCTTCCACCCGCAGACGATCCTCGCCTACGAACTGAACGACCAGGCACTGCCCGTGAGCAACGGGGCGCCGCTGCGATGCCGCGTGGAGCGGCAACTCGGGTACAAGCAGGCGAAGTACGTTCACGCGATCCAGCTCGTCTCCACGTTCTCGGACATCCGCGGCGGCAAGGGCGGATATTGGGAAGACAAGGGCTACGAGTGGTATGGCGGGATCTGAACCCCGCAGTCACGGCCGGCCGCCGCGCGCTCACTCTGCCGGTTCCTCCGACGCCGCCGCCACATTCGGCGGCTGAGCGCCGTCTCCGACCTTGAAGCCTCCTTGGGGCAGAGGCACGATGATGGGCGCGACCTCGACCTTGGCGATGCCTTCCTTGCGCGTGATGCCGATTCGACGCGCCGTCGAGGGCGAAAGGTCGACGATGCGTCCCTTCACATAGGGGCCTCGATCCTGGATGGTCACGACCGCACTGCGACCGGTTTCGAGATTGGTCACGCGCGCCTTCGTCCCCAGCGGCAGCGTGCGACTGGCAGCGTTGTCGTCATGCGGGTCCATCGGCGTGCCGTCGGCCATGGTGCGGCCGGCAAACTCCTTGGCATAGTAGGACGCGACGCCGGTGCGCGCGTGGCCTGACAGGTCGAGCTTCTTCACGTATCCGTGCGACGGAGCATCCGCCGCCGCAGCGGTCGCGGCAACGCCAGTGACGAGAGCGAAACAAACGACAGAGCGTATGTGGAGCATGGTGGCACGCGCGCTGGCAGCGTGCAGACCGACCTTCGCCGATCGCCGCCAGAGCATTCAGGAATGGGTTGACCCGATCGTGTCATTCGCCGCGTCGAATGCCGATCAGACCCCGCTGCAATTCAGCGTAGGACAGGCCCGCATGTCACCGATCAGGCAGGCGTCATCGAATACCCGACACGCAGAGTCATCTTTATTCTGCGGTCAGGCATCATTCAGGAATCAAGCTCATGCTGCAATGCAACATGAGTGCTACTTCCACGCTGCAACTGGGACTCGACGACTTGATCGGCGATCTTCAGCATGCACGCCGGACCGAGGATCTCGGACGCCTGGCGCTTCTGGCCTACTGCGAAGTCCGCCGCTGGGCGCGCGATGCAGGAGAGCATGGCCTCGCTGAGCAGTCCTCGGCGTTGTTCATCTCCAGCCCTCATGCTAACCGTGGCGCCTTCATTGCGCACATCGACCGATTGATCGTCGAGCTCGAGCGCATCCGGGACCGCAAGACGACGCGGGCAGGCTGACGGACGGCCGGAGGGAATCCATCGATCCGCCGACCCGCCGCAGGACGGGCGGTCGGGCTTGCACCCGGTAACCGCGTCAGCCGAGGTCGATCTGCCCGTCGAACTTGACGCTCAATTTCAGAGCCGGAATATCGAGCGTCATGGTGGCGGGAAGCTTCGCGTCGGCTCCCACGTTGCCATCCTCCAATGCCTTGGAAACCGCCTGCTCGATTTCACGCTGGGAACTCACGCCGACCACCTTGAGGAACTTGCGAATGCTCAGGTTGAATGTCTCTTCGTTCATGTGCATCTCCTGGAGGCAACCTCGAATTCTGCGCGCCGGCATATGAAGCAGGGCGAAATGTCCATGATCGAACTTGCACAGCCTCGTGCATGCCGTGGCGATGGAGGGAAGATCGATTCCCGCGTCGAAGTCATCATGCTTGCGATGTGGCGAAGACGCCAATCTGGCTCACAAGGCAAGGGTTTACCCTTAAAATCTTTGGAGTCGCATCACCAATGGAGAGTCATCTTGAACAACACGACCCGCCTTTCTTCGCGATCGGCCACCACGCCTTCACCGTGGGTTGCTGCCAGCGAATTCATGCGTTCCCTCGTGGCTGCCATGCCCATCGTCATCTTGGCCAAGGCCGTGAACGAGGCGAAGCGTCAAGACCAGGGCAAGCGCTGAGGGTCATCACGGCGCTTCGCACGGCACGATCTGCTCGATCAGCGATTGGCCGTCGCTCAGCAGGAAGTCCCTGAATGCCTGCGCCACGGGCGGCAGACGCTTGCTGCGCCGGTGCACCACATACCAATGCAGCATCACGGGAAAGTCCTGCACGTGCAGGATTTTCAAGCTGCCGCTTGCAAGCTCGCGGCTGACCGTGTGGGCTGACAGAAAACTCACTCCCATCCCGGCGATCACGGCCTGCTTGATCGTCTCGGTACTGGCCACCTCCATGGCGATGTTGAGCTGAGCCAGGTCTCCGCCGAATGCGTCCCGCATCGAGTTCCACGTGTCCGAACCCTTTTCCCTGACGATGAATGGCTCGCGAATCACGTCGGCCACGAGGATGTCCTTCGCGCCGACGAGTCGATGCCCGGGCGCTGCGACGATCACATACGGATGCGGCGCAAACGCTTCGTTGACGGTGTCCATGTCGGTGGGCGGCCGCACCATGATCGCGAGGTCGGTGAGGTTCTCGGCAATGTGAGTCAGCAACCCGGCGCGGTTGTGAACCGTGAGGTTGAGGGTCACGCCCCGATGGCGGCCGGCGAAGTCCACGAGCATGCGCGGGAAAAAATAGTCTCCCGCGCTGATGACACCCACGTTGAGCTTGCCGCCGCTGACGCCTTTCAGTTGCGTCATCGCGCTCTCGGCTGCCTCGAATTGCTGAATGATCCCGCGGCTGATCTGCAGCAGTTCAGTACCGGCGGCCGTCAGGTAGATCTTCTTTCCGAACTGCTCGAAAAGCGCATTGCCGGCATGCTCCTCCAGCTTGCGCACCTGCGTGGACACGGCCGGCTGCGTGAGGTGCAATTCTTCTGCGGCACGCGAGAAACTGAGCAGGCGCGCCACGGCCTCGAAGACCTTCAACTGGCGCAGCGTGGCGTTCTTCATGCCATGCTGCAACGTGGACGCGCGGCGAGTATCTTCATGTCGGCCGCGCGTGGCATGAACTCGACGCTGCGGCTCAGACCAGTTCGCGCATCCGCACGTGGCCGCCCTGATCCTGCATCGTGCGAGCGAGCAACTTGACCAGCGAATAGACGGTATCCAGGCGCGGGGTCGGTGTCTCGGTGAGGCGTGCGAGTTCGGCGACCGATCCGACCAGCGCGTCGATCTCGGGTTCGCGGCCCGACTCCACGTCCATCAGCATGGATGTCTTGTGCTTGCCCACCTTCTCTGCGCCGGCGATCCGCTTTTCGAGCGAGACCCGGAACTCGATGCCGAGCTTGTGCGCCACCGCCTGCGCTTCGCGCATGAGGGCGGCCGCCAATTCGCGCGATGGCGCGTACTGGCAGATGTCGACCAGCGTCGCGTGCGCAAGGCTGCTGATCGGATTGAAGCTGAGGTTGCCCCACAGCTTGAGCCAGATTTCCGCGCGAATATTGTCCAGCACCGGCGCCTTGAAGCCGGCAGCACTCAAGCATACCGAGACGCGCTTCACGCGCTCGCTCGACGAGCCGTCGAGTTCGCCCACTGGAAAACGGTCACCTTCGACATGCCGGATCACGCCGGGCGCCAGCAGTTCTGACGCCGGATAGACGACGCATCCGATGACTCGGTCTGCGGGGATCCTGGCGCTGACCGAGCCGTCCGGGTCGACGCTGCGCAGCACGCTTCCTTCCAGTTCGCCTCCGTGCTTGTGAAAGTACCAGTAGGGGATGCCGTTCTGCATCGTGACGACCACCGTGTCGGTGCCGAACAGCTTGGGCACTTCGGCGGCGACCGCGGCCACCTGATGGGCCTTCATCGCGAGAATGACGATGTCCTGCGGGCCCGCGGCTTCATAGCTGTCGGTGGCCACGACATTGCGTGCCACGTGCTGCTGGCCTTCGGCGTCGATCAGCGTGATGCCCTGGTCGCGAATGGCCGTGAGGTTGGCGCCTCTCACGAGAAACGTCACCTGTTCACCCGCCAGTGCGAGCTTTGCGCCGACCAGGCCGCCGATCGCGCCTGCCCCGATGATTGCAATCTTCAAGTCGTTCTCCTGTAGTGCCTGATTGAATTCATTGCGCGAGGGTCTTTCGAAGGCCCTAGCCGAAGCGGTTGCCAAGCGTGCCCACACCGGGAATCTCGACCTCGACCCAGCTTCCGGGCTTCATCGAGCCCACGCCGATCGATGTGCCGCACAGGATCACGTCGCCCGGGTACAGGGTCATGTCGTGGGAGATCAGGCTGACCAGCTTCTCGACCGGGAAGCGCATGTCGCTGATCGGGTAGTGCTGGCGCACCTCGCCGTTCAAGCGAGTCGTCACGGTGAGCTTTGTCGGATCCAGACCGGTGGCGACGGCGGGTCCCATCGGGCAGAAGGTGTCGAAGCCCTTGGCGCGAACCCATTGGGCGAAGGACGCGTCGCGGTGCAGGATGTCGGCCACGGTGACATCGTTTCCGCAGGTGTAGCCGAACACATGATCGAGCGCCTGCGATTCGGCAACCGCCTTGCTGATCTTGCCGATCACGATGCCGAGTTCGCCTTCGAACACGACCTTGCCCGGTGCCGTCGGCACCAGGATCGGCTCGCTCGGGGCAAGGTACGAGTTCGGCGTCTTCACCAGATAGAGCGGCTCGGGCGGAACCGGCAGGTTCAGCTTGTCGCCGAGAGCGCGAAAGTTGTTCCACAGCGCGATCACCTTGCTCGGTTCAGTCGGGGTGAGCAGACGCACATCGTCCAGGGCCAGCACCACGCCCGTCGGCGTGGATTCACCGAACATGTCGCCGCGGCGTTCGCGTATGCGTTCGCCTTCCAGGGTTCCGAAACTCGTGCGACCGTGGTATGCGAATCGAATCCAACGTTGCTGCATCTCTTGCCTTCCGAATTTGGGAGCTTGCCTGCGCGTTCAGTCGAACGGCAGAAATGGCGAAGGCGCCACGGACGCCATCAGCGCCCCGAGCCCGGCCGGGTTGCGCGTCAGGTGAATGCCGCAGTCCTCCATGAGAGCGAACCTCTCGCGTGCGGCGCCATTGCAGGCGGACACGATCGCTCCGGCCTGTGCCAAGGGATTGCCTTCGGGCGCCGCCCTGTCCGCGATGAAGCCCACCAAGGGCTTGCGCATGTGTTCACGGATCCAGCGCGCGCACGTCTCTTCGCCCTCCGCGCCGATCTCGCCGACCATGAGGATCGCGTCCGTGCCCGGGTCGTCATTGAACAGCTTCAGCAATTCGAGATGCTGCAGCCCGTCGAGCGGATCTGCGCCGACGCACACCACGGTCGACTGCCCCAGACCCACTGCGGCGAGCTGGCGGGCTGCTTCATCGGCCAACGTGCCCGAGCGCGAGACCACGCCGATCCTGCCCGGCCGGTGGATGTGCCCGGGCAGGATCCCGATACTGATGTCGCCCGGCGTGATCAGCCCCGCGCAATCGGGGCCGAGCAGCAACGTCTTGCTGTCACGAATCCGATGGCGAAGGCGCAGCATGTCGTCCACGGGAACGCCGTCGGTGACGCATATCACGAGATCCAGTTCGGCGTCCATCGCCTCGGTGATCGCCGCGGCCACATCTGCAGGCGGCACGTAGATCACCGATACCGTGGCACCTGTGTGCTTCCTGGCTTCGCGGACGGAGCCGAACACCGGGAGGTCGTCGACCCTGTCCCCGGCGTTCGTGGGGTCGACGGCGCCCACGAAGCACTTCCTGCCCTTGCCATACTCGCGGCACTTGCCCGTGTGGAAGCGACCCGCCTTGTGCGTCATCCCCTGGGTGATGACGCGACTGCGCCTGTTGACCAGGATGCTCATCGCATCAGCTCGCTTTGAAATACGCGGATGTTCACGGCAGGGCACCTCGCCAATTCCTATGCGCCCAGCTCGCAGCCGCGCGTCTCGGCCCAATTGAAATAGCCCGACAAGGGTTTTCCGCATGCGCGGAGATATTCTGATTTCTTGGCCAGAATGGCCTGGATCAGGAATTCGGCGTCATAGGCCTTCAGCAGATGTGGCTGCGCGGTGGAGAGGTAATGCGCAATGCGCTGCTCGCTGCTTTGTCCACGCAGGGCCAGTTCTTCGTACGTTGCCCGGTCCCAATACCAGCGAAATCCCAATTCGTAGAAAGCCGAGTTGTATGCGTTTCGTTCCATTTCAGCGTACTCGAATTGGATTGGAAGATCATTGAACATGTGCGACTCCTTGAAATATTCAATAGCGTGGCGTCATGCATTCAATGTAGGGACCTGGATCAATGATTGATAGTCAAACTAATTTATTGGAAGCATTCACGATGCGTTATGGATCGATGTCGACTTGCCCGGGGAGACCGCCGAGGGGGGCGAGACGAACTCAGGCGTGCGACAACGCCATCTCTCTGCGCAGCGCCTCGCCGCCGCCGTAACTGCCCTGTGCAGGGGCGTCCCCGCCCAGCGAGAGGCGCACGGCGCAATACTTGAACTCGGGGATCTTTCCGAAAGGATCCAGTGCAGGATTGGTCAGGCGGTTGATCGCCGCCTCGTAGTAGCAGAAGGGCACGAACACCGCGCCGCGTGGCGAGCCATCGTCGGCCCGTGCATACAGTGCGACGCGGCCGCGGCGCGACTCGATGGTCACGATGTCTCCCGGCCGACCACCCAGGGCGGCCAGGTCCAGAGGATGGATCAGCGCCACGGGATCCGGCTCGATCGCATCGAGCGCGGTGGCACGGCGCGTCATGCTGCCCGTGTGCCAGTGCTCGAGTTGCCTGCCCGTGATCAGCACCATCGGATAGTGGTCGTCCGGGCGCTCGTCGGCCGGGATGATGTCGGCCGGCACGAATCTCGCCCGCCCGCTGTCGCGCGGGAATGTCTCGGTGAACACCACCGGATCGCCGGGATCGCCTTCTTTCACGCACGGATAGGTCACGGCGTGTTCGCGCTCGAGGCGGTCCCACGTGATGCCGCCGATGCTCGGCATCGTGCGTCGCATCTCGTCGAACACCTCGGACACGTGGCCGTAGCGCCAGTCGAGACCCACGCGGCGTGCAATGTCCTGGATGATCCACAGGTCCTGTCGTGCTTCGCCCGGTGGATCGATGGCCTGCCGGCCCAGCTGGACGAGGCGATCGGTATTGGTGAAGGTGCCGGTCTTTTCGGGGAAGGCACTGGCGGGCAGCACGACATCGGCCAGGTAGGCCGTTTCGGTCAGGAAGATGTCCTGCACGACGAGGTGGTCCAGCGCCGCGAGCGCCTCACGCGCATGGTTGGCGTCGGGGTCCGACATCGCCGGGTTCTCGCCCATGACATACATGCCGCGCACGCCCCCGGCCTTGATCGCATGCATCACCTCCACCACGGTGAGACCGGGAGTGTCATCCAGCGTGCCGGCAGGCAATTGCCACGCTTGCTCGAAGCGCTCGCGTGCCGCGGCGTGGGTCACCGGCTGATAGTCCGGGTACATCATCGGGATGAGCCCGGCGTCGGAAGCGCCCTGCACGTTGTTCTGCCCGCGCAGGGGGTGCAAGCCGGTTCCCGGCCGACCGATCTGGCCCGTCATGAGCGCCAGCGCGATGAGGCAGCGCGCGTTGTCCGTGCCATGCACGTGCTGCGAAACGCCCATGCCCCACAGGATCATCGCCGCCTTCGAGGTCGCGTAGAGCCGCGCCACGTGGCGGATCGTTTCGGCATCGATGCCGCAGATCGGCGCCATCGCCTCCGGGCTGTAAGCCTCGACATTTCGGCTCAGGTCTTCGTAGCCGATGGTGCGGCTGTCGATGAACGCCTGGTCGACCAACCCTTCGGTGACGATGACATTCATCATCGCGTTGAGCAGCGCCACGTCCGTGTCCGGCTTGAATTGCAGGTAGCGGTGCGCCATGCGCGAGAGTTCCGACCGCCTGGGGTCGCACACCACCAGCCGCGTGCCGTTGCGCACCGCGTTCTTGATCCAGGTCGCGGCGACGGGATGGTTCACGGTCGGATTGGCGCCGATGACAATCACCACCTCGGCGTTCATCACATCCATCACCGGGTTGGACACGGCACCCGAGCCGATCCCTTCGAGCAACGCCGCCACCGACGAGGCGTGGCACAAGCGCGTGCAATGGTCGACGTTGTTGCTGCCGAAGCCGGTGCGAACGAGCTTCTGGAACAGATAGGCCTCTTCGTTGCTGCCCTTGGCCGAGCCAAAGCCGGCCAGCGCCTTGCGGCCGTGGCGATCTCGGATCGCCGTGAGCTTGCCTCCGGCCAGCGCAAGCGCTTCTTCCCAGGTCGCTTCGCGGAACACGTCCATCACGCGATCGGGGTCCATCGCGAAGTCGCCGCGCTTGGGTACGCCGGCGCGGCGAACGAGCGGCACCGTGAGCCGATGCGGATGGTGCGCGTAGTCGAAGCCGTAGCGGCCCTTGACGCACAACCGCCCATGGTTGGCCGGGCCGTCACGGCCTTCGACGAAGAGAATCCTGTTGTCCTTGACGTTGTAGGTGAGCTGGCAGCCGACACCGCAATACGGGCACACGGAATCCACACGCTTGTCGGGAACCGCGAGCGCTGCACCGCGTGCAGGTGCCAGCGCGCCGGTCGGGCAGGCCTGCACGCATTCCCCGCAGCCCACGCAGGTCGACGCGCCCATCGGGTCGTCCATGTCGAACACGATCTTCGCGTGCTCGCCGCGAAAGGCCAGGCCGATCACGTCGTTCATCTGCTCGTCGCGGCAAGCTCGCAGGCATCGCGTGCACTGGATGCAGGCGTCGAGGTTCACCGCGATGGCGGGGTGCGACACATCCGTCGCGACGCGCCGCCTCGCCTCGAAGCGCGGCTTGCCCACACCCAGCCGGGCCGCCCAGTCGTCGACTTCGTTGTGGCGAGTGAAGGCCGTCTCGGGCATGTCCGACAGCAGGAGTTCCAGCACCATGCGTTGCGACTTGCGCACCCGCTCGCTGTCGGTCGTCACCTTCATGCCGGCTACCGGATTGCGGCAGCATGAGGGAGCCAGCACACGCTCGCCCGCGATCTCGACCATGCACGAGCGACAGTTGCCCACGCTTTGCAGCCCGTCCTTGTGGCACAGGTGCGGGATCTCTATGCCTTCGCGCCGGGCGATCTCGATCAGCGTCTCGCCCGCGCGGCCAGACACCTGGCGGCCGTCGATCTCGAAGGCGACCGGTGCGCCGGCCAGGTGGTTCGCTTCTTGTCGAGTCGTGGCATTCATGGCATCAGCAGGCATCAGGCAAGTTCGTGCGGGAAGTACTTGACGACGCAGTCGACGGGGTTGGGCGCCGCCTGGCCGAGGCCACAGATCGAGGCATCACGCATCACGGCCGACAGCTCTGCCAGCAGGTCGACGTCCCAATCCGGCTTGCCGATGAGCGCCGAGGCCTTGGCCGTGCCGCTGCGGCAGGGCGTGCATTGGCCGCAGGATTCGTGCTCGAAGAAGCGCATCATGTTGCGTGCCGCGCCCACGGCGCTGTCGTGGTCGGACAGCACGATCACCGCCGCCGAGCCGATGAAGCATCCGTAGGGTTGGAGCGTGTCGAAGTCCAGCGGAACGTCGCCCAGCGCGGCCGGCAGGATGCCGCCGGAGGCACCGCCCGGCAGGTAGGCATAGAAGCCGTGGCCGTCCTGCATGCCGCCGCAGAATTCGTCGATCAGTTCCCGGATCGTGATGCCTGCCGGCGCGAGCTTGACGCCTGGCTCCTTCACTCGGCCCGAGACCGAGAACGAACGCAGCCCGGTGCGTCCGTGCCGGCCTTGCGATGCGAACCACGAGCCGCCTTTTTCGACGAGTTCGCGAACCCAGAACAGCGTCTCGAAATTGTGCTCGAGCGTCGGCCGCCCGAACAGCCCGACCTGGGCCACGTAAGGCGGACGAAGGCGAGGCATCCCACGCTTGCCTTCGATGGATTCGATCATGGCGGACTCTTCGCCGCAGATGTAGGCGCCTGCGCCACGGCGCAGGAAGATCTGCGGCATCGAGAGGGCAGGGGGATCGGCACGAAGGTTCGCCAGTTCGGCCTCGAGCATCGCGCGGCAGTCGTGGTATTCGTCGCGAAGGTAGATGTAGATGGCTTCGACGCCCACCGCCCATGCGGCGATCAGCATGCCTTCGAGAAATCGATGCGGGTCTCGCTCGAGCAGCACGCGGTCCTTGAAAGTGCCGGGCTCGCCTTCGTCGATGTTGACCGCCATGAGCCGCGGTGCCGGCTCCGCGCGCACGATGCGCCATTTGCGTCCAGCCGGAAACCCTGCGCCGCCCAGGCCGCGCAGGCCGGAATGCTCCAGCGTCGCGATGACCGATTCGGCGTCGCGCTCGCCGCCAAGGCACTGCCGCAGCAATGCGTATCCGCCGCCGGCCACGTATTGCGCGTAGTCGATGTGACCTTCGGGGCGCTCCCGCGTGTCGCCGGCCTCGACCGTGGCGGCGACCGTCTCGCACGTGGCGCGCGGCACCGCCCTGTGACCCACGCAGACGGCCGGCGCCTGTTCGCATCGTCCGATGCACGGCGCCGCGATCACTCGCACCTCGGTGCCGAGGATTTCCGGCAGCCGTTCGAGCAGGGACCGCGCCCCCGACATCTCGCACGACAGGCCATCGCACACGCGCACGGTGAGGCCTGGCGGTGGCGCCTCGCCTTCCTTCACGATGTCGAAGTGGTGGTAGAAGCTTGCCACTTCGAAGACTTCGGTCTGTGCCAGGCGCATCTCCTGGGCCAGCGCGGCCAGGTGCGCCGTGGACAGATGGCCGAAGGCGTCCTGGATCCTGTGCAGGTGCTCGATCAGCAGGTCGCGCTGCCGCGAGAGCCCGCCCAGGAGCCCGCGGACTTCCTCCAGGGCCCGCGGGTCGACGCGGCGTCCCTTGGGCGCCTGGCGCTTGCGACGGCGCTCGACTTCGGCGTCGAGCGCCGCAATGGGAATGACGTGACGGTCCATGCGCTCGCTTTCGTGGTTCGCCGGTGCTGTGTTCAGATCACGCGCTCGGCGCGCAGCATCGCCACGTCGTCGGCGCTGTAGCCGAGTTCGTTCAGCACCTCGTCGGTGTGTTCTCCGAGCAGCGGCGCACGGGTGACTTCGGTGGGGCTGTCGGACAACTTGACCGGATTGCCCACGGTGAGGTGCTTGCCGCGTGTCGGATGATCGACCTCCACGATGGTGCCGCTTCGGCGCAGCGATTCGTCCGCCGCGATCTCCTTCATCGACAGGATCGGGCCGCAGGGAATGTCGTACTGGTTGAGGATCTCCATCGCCTCGTACTTGTCCTTGGTCATGGTCCACTGCTCGATGCGCGCGAAGATCGGCTTCAAGTGGAGCAATCGCGCCTTCGGCGTGGCGTAGGCCTCGTCGGTGATCCAGCCTTCCTCGCCGATCACCTTGCACACGGCCGGCCACACGGCCGCCTGCGTGATGAAGTAGATGTACGCGTTGGGATCGGTCTCCCAGCCCTTGCAGCGCAGGATCGATCCTGGCTGCCCGCCGCCCGATGCATTGCCCGCGCGAGGCACCGCATCGCCGAACTTGGCGTCGGGGTACTGCGGATATTCGTGCAGCGTGCCGGTGCGCTCGAGCCGTTGCTGGTCGCGCAGTTTCACGCGGCACAGGTTCAGCACGGCATCCTGCATCGGCGCCAGCACCTTCTGCCCTCGGCCCGTGCTCTGGCGCTGGTAGAGCGCGGCAAGAATGCCCAGCGCAAGATGCAGGCCCGTGCCGCTGTCACCGATCTGGGCGCCCGTCACGAGCGGCGGACCGTCGTCGAAACCCGTCGTCGAGGCCGCGCCGCCCGCGCATTGCGCGACGTTCTCGTAGACCTTGCATTCGGCGTACTTGCCGGGGCCGAAGCCCTTCACCGATGCGACGATCATCCGCGGATTGATCTTCTGCACATGCGACCACGTGACGCCCATGCGCTCGAGCGCGCCGGGCGCGAAGTTCTCCACGAGCACGTCGCAGTGCTTGATCAACGAGTCGAGCACCTGCTTGCCCTTGGCGGTCTTGGTGTCGAGCGTGATCGAGCGCTTGTTGTGGTTGAGCATCGTGAAATAGAGGCTGTCCACATCGGGGATGTCGCGAAGTTGTCCGCGCGTGGCATCGCCTTCGCCCGCACGCTCGACCTTGATCACGTCGGCGCCGAACCAGGCGAGGAGCTGGGTGCAGGTCGGCCCCGACTGCACATGGGTGAAGTCCAGGATGCGAACGCCGGACAGTGCCTTGGTCATCGAGAGTCTCCAGTGGCATGCGCCGCCTCTGCGGGCGGCGGCTGATCAGGGTTTCAAGGCGCGGCGACAACCGACGCGGCGAGCCTGGCCTCGAGCTCGGCCAGACGTTTGCGCAGATTGCGTTCGTCGGCGAATCGGCTCGTCTCGTCGCGGATCACGGCGGCGATCGCGGCCGGCGTGCCGGCCGCGGAGGGCAGCAGTGCCACCGTGAACGCGATCGACAGCGTGCGCCCATCCTTGTGCAAGGCGGGCACGCGCAGCAGGTCGTGGCCATAGCGCGTCTGCCCGGTGCTCATCGTCTTGCGATACCCCTCCCAATGGCGCTCGCGCTGGCGCTCCGGGATGATGAGGTCCATCGAACGGCCCATCACCTCATCGGCCGTGAAGCCGAAGAGGTGCGTGGCCGCCGGATTCCACAGGACGATGTCACCTTGCGGGTCGGTCACGATGACCGCATCCCCGATCGCGGAGACCAGCTGTGCGGTGTCGACGGTCGGCGTCATGGCTTGCTCCTTCCTTGCTGCCGCAGTCCCTTCACACGACGCCCACGGCGTGAAACGTCGCGATCTTGTCGGGCGAGTAGCCCAGTTCGGACAGGACTTCGTCGGTGTGCTCGCCCAGCAATGGCGAGCCGGTGATCTCGGGCTTCATGTCCGAGAACTTGATCGGGCTGCCCACGGTCAGGTACTTGCCGCGCTTCTTGTGCTCGACTTCCACGATCGAGCCGCTCTTGCGCAGCGACTCGTCGTTGGCGAGCTCCTTCATCGACAGCACGGGCGAGCACGGGATGTCGAACTTGCGCAGGATGTCCACCGCCTCGTACTTGGTCTTGTCGGCGAGCCAGCCCTCGATCGTCTTGAAGATGTCGAAGATGTGCGGCTGTCGGCCTTCGGGCGTGTTGTAGGCCGGGTCTTCGATCCACTCCGGGCGACCCAGCGCCTTGCAGATCGGGGCCCATGCATGGTCCTGCACGGTGAAGTAGATGTAGGCGTTGGGATCGGTCTCCCAGCCCTTGCACTTGAGCACCCAGCCCGGCTGGCCACCGCCACCCGCATTGCCGCCGCGCGGCACGACATCGGTGAAGGTGCCGTGCGGATATTGCGGATATTCCTTGAGGTAGCCGACGCGATCCAGGCGCTGCTGGTCGCGCAGCTTCACGCGGCACAGGTTGAGCACGGCGTCCTGCATCGACACGGCCACCTTCTGGCCCTTGCCGGTCTGGTCGCGGCCGCGCAGCGCAGTCAGGATGCCGATGGCCAGGTGCATGCCGGTGTTGCTGTCGCCCAGCGCCGCGGCGCTCACCGTGGGCGGGCCGTCCCAGAATCCGGTGGTCGAGGCCGCGCCGCCGGCGCACTGCGCCACGTTCTCGTACACCTTCAGGTCGGAATAGTGGTGGCCGTCGCTGAAGCCCTTCACCGAGGCGAGCACCATCTTCGGGTTGAGCTCGAGGATGCGTTCCCAGGTGAAGCCCATGCGGTCGAGCGCCCCGGGGCCGAAGTTCTCGACCATCACGTCGGAGCGCTTGATCAGCTTCTCCAGGACTTCCTTGCCGTCCTGGGTCTTGGTGTCGAGCGTCAGCGAGCGCTTGTTGCTGTTGAGCATGGTGAAGTACAGGGCGTCGGCATCGGGAATGTCGCGCAGCTGGTTGCGCGTCACGTCGCCGCTGCCGGGGCGCTCGACCTTGATCACGTCGGCGCCGAACCACGCGAGGAGCTGCGTGCACGCAGGGCCGGCCTGCACATGGGTGAAATCGATGATGCGGATGCCTTCGAGGGGCTTGGTCATGGGATATCTCCTTGTGTGTCTCGGATTACTTCTTCGCCGCTGCAACCTGCGGATTCAGGTTCGTGATGCGGCCGCTTTCGGTGCCGGCGGTCTCGTCGATCACCGCATTGATCAGCGTCGGCTGTCCCGACGCGACCGCTTCCTGGAGCGCACGCGACAGCTCCTGCGACGTGTGCGCAACGATGCCCTTGCCGCCGAAGGCTTCCATCAGGAGCTCGTACCGCGAACCCTTGACGAAGACCGTCGGCGCCGGATCCTTGCCGCCGCAGCGGTTGACGTCGGTGCCCTTGTAGACGCCGTTGTTGTTGAACACCACGACGCACACGGGCAGGCCGTAGCGGCAGATCGTCTCGACCTCCATGCCGCTGAAGCCGAAGGCGCTGTCGCCTTCGATCGCGATGACCGGCTTGCCCGTGGTCACCGCCGCGGCGATCGCGAAGCCCATGCCGATGCCCATGATGCCCCACGTGCCGCAGTCCAGCCGCTTGCGCGGCTCGTACATGTCCACGATGCTGCGGGCGAAGTCCAGCGTGTTCGCACCCTCGTTGACGACGATCGCATCGGGGCGGGCGGCCACGACATCGCGGATCGCCGCGAGCGCACTGTGGAAGTTCATCGGCGAAGGCTGCTGAGCCAGCGTCGCGGCCATCTTCGACAGGTTCTTGTCCTTGCGGTCGGCGATCGCCGCGGTCCATTCGCCCGGCGGCTTCTGCCACTGCGTGCCGAGCCCGTCGACGAGTGCCGACACGCACGATCCGATGTCGCCGATCAGCGGCGCGGCGATCGGCACGTTGCTGTCGATCTCGGTGGGCGAGATGTCGATCTGTATGAACTGCTTGGGTGCGCCCCAGGTCTTGCCCTTGCCGTGCGAGAGCAGCCAGTTCAAGCGCGCACCGACCAGCAGCACGACATCGGCCTCGGCCAGCACGTAGGATCGCGCCGCCGCCGCCGATTGCATGTGGGTGTCGGGCAGCAGGCCCTTGGCCATGGACATCGGCAGGTACGGAATGCCCGTCTTTTCGACCAGCGCGCGGATCTGCGCGTCGGCCTGCGCGTATGCGGCGCCCTTGCCGAGCAGAATCAGTGGGCGCTTCGCGCTCTTGAGCACGTCGAGTGCGCGCTTGACGGCTTCGGGCGCCGGCAACTGCCGCGGGGCCGGGTCGACGACCTTCACGAGCGACTGAAGGCCCTCCTCGGCGTCCATGGTCTGCGAAAACAGCTTGGCGGGGAGGTCGAGATACACGCCGCCCGGCCGGCCCGAGAGGGCGGCGCGGATGGCGCGTGCAATGCCGATGCCGATGTCCTGTGCATGCAGCACGCGATATGCAGCCTTGCAGAACGGCTTGGCGGCGTTGAGCTGGTCCATCTCCTCGTAGTCGCCTTGCTGGAGATCGACGATCTCGCGTTCGCTGGACCCGCTGATCAGGATCATCGGAAAGCAATTGACCGTCGCGTTGGCCAGCGCCGTCAGGCCGTTGAGAAAGCCAGGCGCCGATACCGTGAGGCAGATGCCGGGCTTCTGGGTCAGGAAGCCGGCCGCGGCCGCCGCGTTGCCCGCGTTCTGCTCGTGGCGAAACGAGATGACGCGCATGCCTTCGGCCTGGGCCAGGCGAGTCAGGTCGGTGATGGGGATGCCGGGCAGGCCGAAGATCGTGTCGATGCCGTTGAGCTTCAGCGCGTCGATGACGAGGTGGAAGCCGTCGGTCAGCTCTCGCTTCTGCACGACTGGAGCCGCGCGAGTTGCCGGCGGGTTGTCGAGGACGGATGACATGTCTCTCCTTCTGCTTCAATATGGCTTCACGATGCGCCGCCGCATGGAATCGATCGCGCGTGGCGTGGAGGGGACTATGATTCGGCCGCCTCTTTTTCTCCGTTGACCGCGGTCAAGATTCGAAAAATCGAGAGTTCGAGATGACCACGCTTGCCAACCATCCCGAGAGAAACGTCATTCGCCTGCAGCTGCGGCAGAACGAAGTGCTCAAGGACATCGACGAGCAGGACCGCACGCAGCTCGAGTCGCACATGTCGATCTACGACGGCAACAAGGGCGACTTCCTTCTGCACCAGGGCGTGCGCGAGATGGAGCAGTACTTCATCATCGACGGCATCCTCAAGCGCGTCGTGTCGAACAAGGAAGGCAAGGAGATGATCCTTCGCTTCGCCGATGAACGCGACATGGAAACGAGCTACGCGGCATGGCGGCTGCATACGCCCGCGCCCTACGGCATCGTGTGCGTCACCAAGGCGCGCGTGGCGCGCATGCCGCTGCCCGAGTGGGCTGCGTTCCTCGATTCGAGGCCGGCGGCCAAGGCGGCATTCGAGCTTTTCGTGATGCGCGTGATGAGCGAGATCATGGCGCACACGATCACGCTCCACCTGCTCGATGCCCCCGGACGCGTGCACCGGTTCGTGCGCAAGCACCCGGACCTCGTCGATCACATTCCCCAGAAGCAGCTCGCGTCGTACCTGAACCTCTCTGCGGAGACGCTCAGCCGCCTGCGACACGCCGGCAAGATCTGACGGCAAGACCAGACGGCAAGACCAGACGCCAGCGATAGTGCACACGGCCTCGAGGGCACGTCCGTCATGGTCGTGCCCTCGAGGCCGTGGCGCGGGCCGCCGCGCCACGGCGCGCCCGCGATTCGTGTGAGATGCGTGTGTGATGCGCTGGTCAGGCGAGCAGCGACGGATTGGCGTTGGCCGCCTCGATCGTGCGCCGGCGCATCGGCGCGAGGATGAACTTCGCGCTGAGTCCGGCGGCGATGGTGATGACCGCGGTGGCGATGAAGACGCGATTCCAGTTGCCACCGGCCGAGAGCACCGAAGCCAGCGGCACCAGCAGCGAAGCCGTGCCCTTGGCCGTGTACAGCGTGCCCGCATTCGCGGCCGCGTTCTTCACGCCGAAGGTGTCGGCGCACAGGGCGGGAAAGATCGAGAAGATCTCGCCCCAGCAAAGGAAGATCAGCGCGGCAAAGACCATGAATGCGATCGGATGGTGTCCGAAGTTCATCAGCCCGAGCACCGCGAGTCCTTCACCGACGAAGACGATCATCATCGTGTTCTCGCGTCCGATGCGGTCCGAGATGAACCCGCAAAGCGGCCGCGTGAAGCCGTTGGCGAGGTTGTCGATAGCCAGCGTGAAGGTCAGCAGCGGCAAGGTCATCCCCAGCATGGTCATCGGCATCTTCGACAGGCCGAAGTCCTTGGCGATCGGGCCGATCTGCGCCGTGGCCATCAGGCCGCCGGCGGCCACCGCGACGAACAGCGCGTAGGTCAGCCAGAACACCGGCGTGCGCACCATCTGCGCGGCGCTGTAGTCGACCTTGGTCGTGACGAGCCGGGTGGCGGCCACGATGCCCTTCGGCGGCCTCGGCTTGGCCATGAGCATCGACAACAGGAAGATGCATGCGCCCTGCAGGATGCCGAAGAAGAAGAAGGTGTGCTGGTAGCCCGAGGTCTGGATCATGTTCGCGATGGGCACCACCGTCACGGCCGCACCGGCGCCGAAGCCCGCGGCCGTCAGGCCGGCGGCGAGGCCACGCTTGTCCGGGAACCACTTCAGCGCGTTGCCGACGCACGTCCCGTACACGCAACCGGCACCGATGCCGGAAACGACGGCGGCGCCATAGAGCTCAGGCAGGGACGTGGCGAACGAATTGATCACCCAGCCCAGGCCGGCGAGCAGGGCGCCGCCGGCGACCACGGGACGGGGACCGAACTTGTCAACGAGCCAACCCTCCACCGGCACGAGCCAGGTCTCCACGACGACGAAGATGGTGAACGCGAGCTGGATGGCCGGCCGGCCCCAATGGTTCGTGGCATCCAGAGGATTGACGAACAGGGTCCAGCCGTATTGCAGGTTGGCGATGAAGGCCATGCATACGACACCCAGGGCAAGCTGGCCCCATCGGAACGACGGGTGCTGGGTGACATCGGCGGCTCCTTGCGAGCTGGTTGGCGTTGCGACTGCAACTGGTTGACGAATCATGGCGAGTGGTCCTTTTGGCTCGATGCGGGTTCGACGAAGTACGGCATGAACGGGCCGTTCATGCACAAAGCGGAGGTCGTGAAAACCGGCAGGGACTCTTCACCCATGGTCGGATGCAATGCGCAATTGCAGCGCCATGTGCGTTCAGTCTTGTCTCCTGTCGCGAGACCAATGTCGGACTCGTCGCTCCGAAAACTCTTGACTCGAGTCAACTTTCAAAAAAAGCGCGCTAGGGTTGACCCGCATGCGGCAATGGCGACGAAGTGACTTTCGTCATCGCATGCGGTGACGTCGGACATCGCCAGGACGTGTCCTTCGCAATGCGGCAGGAGTGCGCCACGCGCCTAGAGTTTTCCTCACGAACACGACGACCGAAGCATCCATCACGACGCGACCCATGCGGGACGTGGCCACCGGATGCCGAAGGTTCCATTCGCATAGGAGACACGATGACGACGATACCGGTGCAGGACCTGGACAGGGACGACGCGTTCCTCGCGATGGTCGACTTCAAGTGGCTGATGGCCGGACACGGCTGGTGGGTCGATCTTTCCCGGATGAAGCGTGACGGCCGCTATGCCGTCGAGTGCGCTCGCCGCGGGCTTTCCTGCGAGTCGCCACTGCTGCAGCAGCACAGTCTCGCGCTGATGGGCCTGGTCACAAGTGGCGCGCAAGAGCGCGTCGCTCGTTGACCCGCGAAGGAGATGACGATGCACACACTGCTCCAGTCACATCCCGAACGCAACGTGCTGCGCCTTCAATTGAGGCAAAACGTCCTGCTCTCGCGGCTCGACGATGCGGCCTTTGCGGAGCTCGACCGTCTTCTCGTGATGGAAGACGGATTGCGCGGCGACGTCCTCCTGCGCCAAGGCGACTCCGAACTGCGCCAGTACTTCGTCGTGAGCGGACTCGTCAAGCGCATGGTGACCAGCAGCGAAGGCCGCGAACTCACGCTTCGCTTCGCGGACGAGCGCGACATGGAGACGTGCTTCGATGCGTGGAAGCTCGAAAGTTGCGCCATGCACTCGGTGGTCTGTGTCACGAAGGCGAGGGTGGCCTGGCTCCCGATGAACGCCTGGGGCGAATTTCTCGATCGTCATGCCGCCGCAAAGCAGGCGTTCGACGATTGCCTCGTGCGCTTGACGACTGCCATCATGGGACACGCCATCACGCTGCACCTGCTCGATGCTCCAAGCCGCGTCAACGACTTCTCGTACAAGTTCCCCGAGCTCATTGCGCGCATCCCCCAGAAGGAACTGGCGTCGCACCTGAATCTGTCGGCTGAAACCCTGTGCCGCCTCGTCCGGCGGCCGAGGACAGCATCCCAACGCAGTCGCGCCGCCTGACTCGCAGGCGCCATGCGGCGACGGCCGTGGCGCCGAAGACAAGCCTGTTGCACGTCCGCGTTCAGGAGTGCAAATCGGGCCCGAAGCGCAACCGCAGGCACAGCCTGCTGCCGTGCCCGAGCGCGCTGTTGATGTCGAGCTCCGCGTCGATCAGTTGCGCCTGCTCGCGAATCCCGACGATGCCGTAGTGGCCGGGGTGCAGCGACTCGGGATCGAAACCGATCCCGTCATCGCGTATCTCGAGTTCCAACGTGGCATCGTCGATGTCGCGCAGGCGGACCTCCACACGCGAGGCCGAAGCATGGCTGTCGATGTTGCGAAGAGCCTCCTCCGCAATTCGGAAGACCACCTCGGCGCGCTCATCCGAGAAGCTTGCGGCCTGCGGGTCGCTTGCATAGGCGGTGTCCACGCCCGTGCGTTCGGCGAAGCGCTGGACGGAAGAGCCCAATGCCGCCCCCAGGCCGAGATCCCTCACGACGTTCAGGCGCATCTGGCCAATGGCATCGCGTGCCTCGTTCAGGCCCTCATGCGCGATCCGTTCGGCGTTCTCGAGCTCCAGCGCGAGCGCCGCGGGATCGTGGCTGTGCAGTTTGCGCAAGGTTCGAACCTGGGCCAGCATCGCCATCATCGAATGCGCCAGCGTGTCGTGCAGGTCGCGCGCAAGCCGCAGGCGCTCTCGCACCACGGCTGCGTAGCGGCTCTCTGATGCCAGGCGCTCGACTTCACGCGTTCGCGCCTGGACCTTGTGCTCGAGTTCGATGCTCAGCGCATTCAGCTCCGCATGTTCGTGACGCAGCGTGTCCAGCAGCGCGGCGAAAGCTTTGCCGAGTTCGGTCACCTCGTCCTCGCCGGCAGGCACCTCGATGCGGCCCTGGCCGCTTGCCCCCACCTGATGCACGGCCTCGGTGAGACGGGTCAGGCGCCGCGTCATGCGCCGCGCGAACAGGATGCCCACGAGGGCCGCGACGGCACTGAGTGCCAGCGAGAGAACGGCGATCTGCAACTGCAGCGCGCCGCCGCGCCAGAACGGCACTTCTGCGGTGGGCTGGACCAGCATCAGGTCCAGGCCGGTGCGCAGCAGCATGGGATGCTCGCGTGGCCGAGCGCGCACCACGACCAGTCTGCGGTCGTCGTCCAGGCGCTGGATCGCCAGCGCCTCGGGAGTCCAGTAGGGTACGGCCGCCTGCGGATGCCGCAGCGCTTGGCTTCCCGGCGAACCCACCGGCGCGTCGATCAACACATGGCGCGTCGAATCGAGCACGAAGACGTGTGCGCGAGCATCGACCGATGCTCCCGGCTTCGCGCCCTCGATGAGCGAGTCCAGCCACTGCGCCGGCAGTCGTCCGATCGCCCACCTGGCTTCCACGCCGTTCACGGCCGCCAGCGGCGTGCAAAGCAAGAGCATGCCCGGCGAGTGCGCACGGCCCGGGTCACCAAGGTCGCCGGTCTGCGCGGCGGCGCGCATGCCGAACCACGGTCCGTCGTGGCATTGGCGAACCCATGCGGCGACTTCTGCGGGATCAGGGGAGGGCGAGCCGGTGTGAACCGAGAAATGCCCGGCCGCATCGGCAAGCCCCGTCCATTCGAACGGCGGCACCGCGGTCGAGGCTGGAGACCGGGACGCGATCGACTGGAGTTGCGTGAGCCCGTCCGCGAGCGCCGCGTCGACCGCGAAAGCCAGGCGATTCACGGTGGCCAGGAGACTCTGCGTCACGCTTGGCGATCAAGATGCTCTCTCGCGGCGTTGCCCAGGCCGATGCTGATGGCCGCAATCGCCAGCGAGAGCAGGGCTGCGAGCCAGCCCACCGCCACGGCCACGCTGCGCCTGGGCTGCAGGATGCGAATGAGCCGTTTCATGCTCGGGCCAGCAGGTCTCGATGGTGGAGAACCGGGTGCATCGTGACTGAGGTCATCGCAGGATCGTGACGACCGTCCTGGCGAAGGATTGAGGCGCGCCGTATATTGCCCTGGATGGAACCTGAAAATGGCATGGTTTTCCGCAGGGATGCGGCGTCGGACGCAGACGCAGTGCGGACACGGCTTCAGATGAGGTCGGCGATGCCTGCGTGCCCGAAGGTGCCGCGGCCGCGTCCATCGGGTTCGTGGGCGACCTCCATCGCTTCGCGCTCGAGGAGCCCGACGTGACGGGGAGCGCCACAGCCGAGGCAACCCGCCGCATCCGCGTGCTGATCGCCGACGACCAGGCGCTCGTCCGGCGTGGCATGGTGCTCATGCTGTCCCTCGAGCGCGACATCGAGGTCGTGGGCGAGGCGGCCGATGGATTGCAGGCGGTCGAGCTGGCCCGCCAGCTTCGGCCCGACGTGGTGCTGATGGACCTGCACATGCCTCGCAAGGGTGGAATCGCCGCCACACGCGAGATCACGAGTGCGCTTCCGCACACGCGCGTGCTCGTTCTCACGACGCTCGAAAGCGATCAGGTCGTGTTCGACGCCGTGCGCGCCGGCGCGCTGGCGTACCTGCTCAAGGATGCGTCCGAGGCCGAAGTGCTCGAGACCGTTCGCGCCGTTCATCGCGGGGAATCGCGCATGACTCCGCACATCGCTCGCAAGGTGCTCGACCAGTTCAGGCAGTTGCCTGTCCCCGAACCTGCCCCTTCACCTTCGACCGGCCATGAGGGCGAGGATTCCAGCCTGAGCGACAGGGAAGCGAAGGTGCTGCAACTCATCGCCGAGGGCAAGTCGAACAAGCAGATCGCGGCCATCGTGTTTCTCGCCGAAGGCACGGTGAAGAACTACGTGAGCCGGATCATGGAAAAGCTGCATGCGAACAGCCGCACCGAACTTGCGGTGATGGCGCTCAGGCAGCGGCGCGTCGAGTGATTCGGGGATGCCGCCCCCAGGCTGCAGCAGCGGGTCGGGATGGCCGTCAGCCCCCGGTGCCGGCAAGGGCGGAACCCATCTGCTACAACGGGCCATGCCCGAACTCCCGCGAACATCCGACGGTTTCGCACAGAGGCTGCGACAGCGGGTGGATCGCCTGCCGGGCTTGCGGGTGATCTTCCACGCGGCCGAGAACTACATCCTTCATCAGAGCGCCAACCAGGCGGGGAGCGTCGCCTTCTCGACCCTGTTGTCGATGTTTCCCTTGCTGCTGTTCCTGTCAGCGGCCGCGGCCTTCGTCGGCGAGCCCGGCGCCGCGGCGCAGCTCGTCGCCCGCTTCCTCGAATACACCCCCACGGTTGTGGCCCATGCGCTCGGCCCGGCCGTGCAGGACGTGCTCGGACACCGCAACCGCGCGCTGGTGACCGTGGGCATCGTCGTCACGATCTGGACTGCCTCGTCCGGCACGCAGGCCATCCGCACGGCCCTGAATCGCGCCTACGGCATCGAGCGAGGAGGGTCGTTCTGGATGGCGCGCATCAAGGTCACGCTTTTCACCGTGATCGGGGCCGTGGGCGCGGTCCTGGTCTTCAGCTCGGTGGTGATCCTTCCCTATGCCTACGAACTGATCGAGAAGGCCGCCGGCGTGCATCGCCATTCGCCCTGGCTTCGAGCGGGCGTGCGCTACGGTGTTGCATTCGTCGTGCTGGTACCGTTGTTCGCCGCTTTCTATGGTGGGCTGCCAGACATCCGTCAGCGCCTGCGAACCGTGTTGCCTGGCGCCGTGGTCGGGTCGCTGATGTGGCTCGGCGTGGTGGCCATGCTCTCGGGCGCGCTGCGCAGCGCGGGCAAGCTCGCGCTCGTGTACGGCGGTTTCGCGGGCCTGGTCGCGACCCTGGTGTTCTTGTACATGAGCGCCGCGGTGCTCATCTTCGGCGCCGAAATCAACGGGGTGCTGTTGAACGGTCGTCATGCGGCGCGTCCCGGGGCGGTGCGAGGACCGTGAACCGATGGACCGGCGCGGGGTACGAAAGCTTTTGCGTCGTCCCGCCGCAGCCGCGTGACCGCTTGAACGAATCTCGGAGCGAGTTTACATAATATACATTGTCGCGCATACAGCAAGGAACGCCGCCTGCCTAGAGCAGGCAATGCATTCCTTCGCATTCCATCTCTTCGTGCTGGTCAGCGGGCTGCTCAGCTGGCTCCTCGGCATGTTCGACGACCGGCTGAAGGCGACCGTCGCGCCGCCGCTGCTGGCGCTGGTCGCAGGTGTGGCCTTGGGCATCGTCATCCCCCAGCCGCGTGATCAACTGCTTGAACTTCTAGAAACCGTTTCCTGGTTCGCCGTGGGGTTCGGAGTGGTCAGCATCGCCTTGCGGTTCGAAGGTCCGCAGATCCGCAGCATCTGGCGCGTAGGTCTGGTTGTGACGGCGCTGCTGATGGCTTCGATGTGGGCGGTCTCCACGTGGCTGGTAATCGTGCTGTTCGCGATTCCGTTCAAGCTCGCGTTGCTGGTTGCCGCCATCATCACGCCCACTGATCCGGTGGTGGCGTCGTCGATCGTGACGGGCCCTTTCGCGCGCAAGCACATACCTGAACGGTTGCGCAAGATGCTGTCGTTCGAATCCGGCATCAACGACGGCCTGGCGTACGCATTCGTCTTCCTCGCCATCACGTTGATCGAGCAGCCCGGGTCCGCGGGCTGGACCCACTGGTTCCTGAAGGTGGTGCTGTGGCAGGTGCTGGCGGCCGGCGCCATCGGCGCGGCCGCCGGCTGGGCGGCCGGCCGGGTCGGCCAATTCGCCATCGCACGAGGATTCGTGGACAACAAGGTCATGCTCGTGCTCAGCATGGCATTCACCGTGATGGCGCTGGGCCTGCTCAAGTCCTTTTCGGTGGACAGCATCTGGGCGGTGTTCGTCGCCGCGATCGGCTTTTCCAGTTTGGTGCCTGGAGATCAGCACGAGGCCACGCACAGCTTCCAGGAAGGTGCGACCTACTTGGCCATGGTCCCCGCGCTACTGCTGTTCGGCATGGCCATTCCCTGGTCGGACTGGAACGCGCTTGGTCTGGTCGCCGTCGCGTTCGTGGCGGCAGTCCTCGCCTTGCGCCGGCTCCCGGCCGTGGCGCTCCTGTACGCCGTCATGCGTCGGGATACGTTGCCCACCGACGCGCTCCTGCGGGAGCGGCACCCATTCTTCCGGCCGCGCGACATGTGGTTCTATGGATGGTTCGGGCCGATCGGTCTTTCCGGCATCTTCTACGCCACCACGGCACACCGCCATCTCGACGATCCTCGAATCTGGGCCTTGGCCAGCCTGTGCATCTTCGGTTCGATCGTCGTGCATGGCCTGAGCGCCGCCTGGGGCACGCGCCTCTATGCACGCGCGGCCACCGCCCGGGAATCGCGGACGTCGGGCACCGCGGACGCTTGACCACGCATTTCCATGGGGATGCTGAAGGTGCGGAGTACCGGCCGGGCGCGGCGAGCGCGGCTTCGCTGGCTCGCTCACTCTGCCAAGGTCAGGCTCCCCAGCATCAGGTCGTGGTCAGGCCAGTCATGGCGCCTTGTCGTCGTCCGACTTTTGCCCTGAAGCGGCCACCACCCTCGGAAGCTCCAACGTGAACTCGCTGCCGCGCCCGGGACCGTCGCTTCGAGCACATACCCTGCCCCCATGAAGCTCCACCAACCGCTTCACGAGCGCCAAGCCGATGCCAAGACCTCCTTGCGCATGCGCACGCGAGCGATCGACTTGCGTGTACATGTCGAACACCAGCGGCAGCATCTCTGGCGCAATGCCGACGCCTGAGTCCCTGACGTTGATCAGGGCCGTAGCGCCTTCGGCGCGGACCTCGACTTCGATGTGGCCGCCGTGCGGCGTGTACTTGGCGGCGTTGTTGAGCAGATTCGCCACGATCTGACAAAGGCGTGTTTCGTCGCCGTCGACCACCACGCTGTTGGACGCCGGCAAGCGCACGGTCAATTGGTGATGGGATGCATCCACCATCGGACGACTGGTTTCCACCGCGGCATGAATGGCCGTGACGATGTCGACGCGCTGCCGGCGCAACTCGACCTTGCCCTGACTGATTCGGCTGATGTCGAGAAGATCATCGACCAGATGCACGATCTGCCGGTGCTGGCGCTCGATGATGCGCAATGCGTTTTCGCGCACGTCTTCGTCTTGACTGAGCTGGACGATCTGCAAGGCATGCAGGATCGGCGCCAGGGGATTTCGCAATTCGTGGGCGAGCGTGGCGAGGAATTCGTCCTTGCGACGATCCGCATCGCGCAGCGCCTGCTCCGATTCAAGACGCTCCTGTTCCGCCTGCAACTCGCGAGCGACGCGCTCGCTGACATCACGGATGACGGCGATCCGCCCCGTGGGCTCACCGTCGCGCCCGCGTGTCACGGAAATGGTCGACTCGACATGGATCGCACTGCCGTCTCGCCGAATGTGAACATTGGGGCCGAACCAGGACCCGCAGGTGCGCAGCGATTCGGCCGCCTGCTGCTCATCCGCGGAATCGATCCAGCGAGCTTCATAGAGTTCATCGAGCGACCGGCCCAGCACGTCGGACAAAGCAACGCCGTACTGCCGCTCAGCCGCTGCGTTGAAGAAGATGACCCGCGACTCGCCGTCCACGGCGATGATGGCATCATCGACCTGCGCGATCATCTCTCCGCGCAGGCGACTGCTTTCGTTCTCGAGCCCTTCGAGGAGATACAGGCGGCCCGCGACCACCAAGGCATCCACGTCCCCGCTTCGAATCGCGTCCAGCGTGGCTTCGGACTCCGCCAACTGCCGACGCAGAGCGTCGATTTCGCCGCGCAGCGCCTCCAATTTGGCGTTGCGATCGGCAGGGAATTCAATGGAGCCCATGGCCGTTTCCGCAGGCGATCAATTCTCGTTCGTGCAAGTGCGCGGCGACACGTCGAGCCCACTGAGGATCCGATCGATGTCCGACATGTCGCCGATGAATCTTTTGGTCGGCGGTGGCTGCTCCTTCACGAGCGTGGGAGCCGCGATGACCTGGGCCTGCGCGGCCTTTGCTGGCTCGGCGGACAGGTCGACCACGGTCAGGTCGTAGCGCCCAGGCAGATAGGACTCGCACAGCTTGCGCACGTTGGACACGGCACGCGCAGAAGAAGGTGCGCTGCTGACGACATAGAGCGACAAGGTGATGCGCTCGGGCGCCGCGGGCTCGTGCCCGCGGAATTTCTCGGCCGATGTGCTGCGCTTCATGGTCCGCGGTCGGCTGTGTGTGCTCCGTCGTCTATGCCATCGGCTGGATGTCGAGTCCGACCAGCAGGCGCTCCTCGTTGGACAAGTCGCCGATGATCTTGCGGATCGGCTCCGGAACCTTGCGCACGAGCGTCGGCACGGCAAGAATCTGGTCGCCGGCGGCCAGCCTCGGGTTTTCGAGAAGATCGATGACTTCGATGTCATAGCGACCGGCCAGGTGCGTCTCGCACACGCGTCGCAGGTTGTCCAGGGCGGCCACCGACTTCGTCGTCCGGCCGGCCACGTACAACCTCAATCGCCACTCCGCCTTGGCGAGCGCCTTGGGCTTTGCCAGCGTGGCAGCTTTGCCGTTTCTCATCGCCTGCTCTTGGACGTTCGCCTGGCGCCTCGATCTCTCGGCGCACGAGCGAGCGCTTTCGCGGAAGCCGGTTCGAAACCGGCCGCGCGCGCCTGGCGCGTCTGTCGCATCGTTCCGGTCAGCACCCTGTCTTCGTCCATGAAGATGTCGACCAGTTCGATGCCGTCGTGAGTCAGGACGAACTCGCGTACCTTGTTGGAATGCGCCATGCCACGCGACTTCACGATCTGCAGCGTGCGCGTTCGCTCGCCGTTGGATTCGAGATTGGCCAGCATCAGCCAAGTGTCCATCAGCGACGACACACCGACCAGGGAGTCGGCCGCGGCCACGGAGGACGAGACTTCGGCGTTCAAGCTGGTGAACATGGCTGTGATCTTCTCGCGTTTGAAGAAGTCGATCAGGCGCATGAGTGTGAGCTTGAGCGAAAAATCGGCGTCCTCGATCGCCATGTTCGTCATGGGGTCAACCACGACGAAGGTCGGCATTTCCTTTCGCACGAGTTCGTACATGGCCACGAGATGCTGCTCCAGACCCAGACCGGTCGGCCTCGAAGCATGGATGGTGAGGAGGCCCTTGCGCTGCCAGCGCCCCAGGTCGATGCCGATCGAGCGCATGTTCCGAGTCAACTGGGCCGCCGATTCTTCATAGGCGAAGATCATGGCGCGCTCGCCGCGCGAGCATCCTGCGTCGACTGCGCTGGCCGAAATGCTGCTTTTGCCCGTACCGGGCGAGCCGGATACCAGGATCGTGCTGCCCCGGTAGAAACCCTCCCCCGACAGCATGTGATCAAGCTCGGCGATGCCCGTCGAGACGCGATCGCTGCAGACATCATGGTCAAGTTTCAGGGACGTGATCGGCACGACGGAAACGCCGCTCTCGGAAATCATGAACGGGTATTCGTTGGTGCCGTGCGCCGAGCCTCGATACTTCAGCACGCGCAGCCGCCGGGTGGAGACCTGCCGGGCTACATGCTGGTCGAGAAGGATCACGCAATCGGCGACGTACTCCTCGAGGCCGAAGCGGGTCAGCGCGTTCTCGCCGCGCTCTCCGGTGACGACAGCCGTGACGCCTCGGTCCTTCAGCCAGCGGAACAGGCGTCGCAGTTCCGCGCGCAACACGGCCTCGTTGGGCAGACCGGCGAACAGCGCTTCGACCGTGTCGAGCACGACCCGACGGGCGCCGATCGTGTCGATGGCATGGGCCAACCGAATGAACAGACCCTGCAGGTCGTATTCGCCCGTCTCCTCGAATTCGCTGCGCTCGACATGAACGTGGTCGATCACGATCTTCTTGCGCCGCTGCAGATCATGAAGATCGATGCCGAACGAACGCAGGTTCTGCGTGAGTTCCTCGGCACTCTCCTCGAACAGCATGAACACGCCCGGCTCATCGAAGTCAAGCGCACCGTGAACCAGGAATTCGGCGGCCAGGATGGTCTTGCCGCAACCAGCGGCCCCGCTCACCAGCGTAGGTCGACCGCGCGGCAAACCGCCCCCGGTGATTTCGTCCAGCCCCTCGATGCCGGTGGCGGCCTTGGGGAGCGCTTCAGGGCGAGGGCGGCGTGGCTGTCGGCGAGCAGTTCGTCCAGTCGGCATACGGGCGGACAAATAAGGCGATCGCAGAGGCCGCAGGATACCCCAGCCCGTCGTGACGCGCCCTTCCCTTTTCGTGGGAAAGAAATGCCGCAAGCACACGGGCGTGACCGTGCATTTTTCCAGCCAATGAGCGAATCGCCCTTTTTTTGGGCGCATCGCCAGCCTGCGATTGTCAGCTGGTTTCTTCGGGGAAGGCGACGAAACTGATGCCGTGGCGTTCGAAGCCGAGATGGTCATAGAACTCGTGCGCCCGTTCTCGCTTCCTGTTGGAACTGAGCGCGAGCTTGTAACACCGGGCGTCCCGTGCGATCTGCATGGCTGCGTCCATGAGCGCGCGACCAATGCCCTGGCCTTGCGCGTCGGGGTGGACGACCACGTCTTCGACCAAGGCGGCGGGGCGGCCGCCGTGTGCCAACAAAGGCAGAATGAAGCAGGTCAATGTGCCCAGTGCACGGCCATCGCGTTCAGCCAGCAACACGCGGACGCCGGGAACCTCGGCATGCATGCGATGCCAGGCCGCGCTCATGGACCTGGCATCGTTGAGTTCGGGAGGATCGAGCGTGGATTCGTACAGCGACGCCAACGTGCCGAGGTCTGATTCTTCGGCCTCACGAATCTCGACAGCGGCGGCCATCACAAAGCCCTTTCGTTCATGCACCTGCGCACAGTTTGTATCAGAAGTGGGCGACGCGATCGGGCGACTCGAGGCCTACAACAGCAAATAGACTTGCCCCGTCTGCCATACGAGCACGACGCAAATGACGATAAAGCACAGTGACTGCTCGGAAAGAATTCCCAGGATGCGCCGTAAAATCCGCCTGCGCTGCGTCGGTAATTGCTTGTTCAATTCAAACCTACAATGACAATTCAAGGCTTCAATGGCCTTTTGAATGACAGGCCTTGTCGCCTGTCGGGACTGTCAGAATCCTCCCTGATTCATGATGACAGCAGTGATCTTCGATAGAGTCGTCGCCGCACGACGAACGCATGGATTTGCGCATCTCAGGCCGGCGGCCAGCAAATGACACCAAGTGAATCGTCAAGTCGATCCATTCGTTGCGTCTCACATCGCGCCAATGTCAAATCGTTCTTGCAGGCAGCAAGTTAGAAGTGGCGCCAAAGCCAATCCACAATGGCCTGCAAAATTGAACCTCCCGATAAGCCGCACAATCTTTGCATTCTCTGACGCAATAGCCGACTGTTGATGCGCCGAGTATTTCAGCGAATTGCCGTCCGTGGAACGGCAAGCAACGGCTGACATCAATACGATTCTGGCTTTGTGCAGCAGCTGAAAGATGGTCCACGGAACATCCGCGACCTTGAGCGTCCTTGACCGCGCGAGAGCGTCAAGCCAACTGCATGACCATCGCGGCTTGCAGTCAACCGGGCATCGCGATTGCTGGCGCGGCAGTGATGGATTGGCACGCGCTCTTCGTGTTCCACATGTCGCCGCTCGAACTGTTCGTCCGCGGTTCGCTGCTCTATTGGTTTCTCTTTCTGGTGTTTCGCTTCGTCATTCGCCGCGACATCGGCGCCCTCGGTATCGGGGATGTGCTGCTGCTGGTCCTGGTGGCGGACGCCGCGCAAAACGGCATGGCTGGAAACTACCAGACCGTCGCCGAAGGATTCGTCCTCGTGGGCACGCTCATTGGATGGAATGTGCTGATCGATGCCGCGAGCTACCACTTCTCGTGGATTCGCAGGTTGGCGAGTCCTCCGCCACTTCTGATCATCGATCACGGGCGTCTATTGCCACGCAACATGCGTCGAGAGTTCATCACGCGCTCGGAAGTGGATACGCAGCTGCGCCTGCGCGGCATCGATGATCCGAGTCAGGTGCGCACGGCCTATCTGGAAAGCGACGGGACCTTCAGCGTGATCGCCTATGCCAACAAAACGCAGGGCGGAGGCGTCAGAGGTGCACGCCGGCGCGGCGCTCAGTGATGCGCTGAGCGGGCATCCCTCAGAACGGCCCCGGCATGGCCTTCAGGCCGAGCCAAACCGCACCGATCACCGCGTTCACCGGAACGCTCAACGCGCCCGGCACGTAGAAACAGACGGACAAGACCGGAGAACCCAGGAACAGTTCGACGAAGCCGCCGAGTACGTAGCAGACAATGCCGCACCACAGCCAGCGGCGCATGTAGGTCGGCAGCCAGTGCGCCTGCGATTGGTTGTGCCGCCAGGCGGCCGCACGTTCGAGCAAGTTGCCGCGCGTTGCGTCGCGAAACAACCAGCCGAAGAAGAAGTATCGATACAGCAGCGTCCGGAAGCTGAGTTCTTGCACGATGTGTCTACCTGGGAACCGCGGGCGCGATGGTCGGCCAGCATGCCCCGACAGACCAACGTCGGCAGGATTCGTTCCCGGACGAGCCCCCTGGCGCCGCGACGCGCGGCGCTCCGGGGCGCGGACTCAATCCTGGCGGAAATCGTCCCCGACGTCGAACCCGGCGTCCAGGATGGGCGATGCTTCATCGGCAGCCTGCTGCGCATTCGGCTTGTCCAGGGGCTTGCAGATGCGGCGGTGCAATCGCGCGAGACGGTCCGAGCGCTCCATGGCTTGCACGACCGATTCGGGATGCATCATGAGGGCAAACGGATTGGAGGCCAACGGCGAGTTGTCCATGGTGGGGTTCTCCTGCGCGGCGAATCGCCGATGTGATCAATGTAGACGGCTCGCACGGGATTGTTCAGTCGGGTCGGCGCCATGAAGCGTGTCAGAAGTCGCCTGACACACGCTTACGTCGAAGCCGGTCACTCGGCAAGGTGCCGCAAGCGCGCTTCGAGCTCGGTCCGATCCGCGAGGTGAGCGAAATCGGCCGCATTCAAGCCCCGGTCGTTCTTGAGCCGGGGATTCGCACCATGGGCCAGGAGAAGGCTCACGCTCGCCTCGTCTCCATAGCGAGACGCCATCATCAGCGGCGTCGTGCGGTTGGGCGATTCGGCATCGATTTGCGCACCTTGCGCGAGCAGAAGTCCGACGAGTTCCGGGGAAGGCCCCGTCGCGGCATAGTGGAGCGGACTCCAACCCGGCAAATTCACTGTCGCACCGCGTTTGAGAAGCGTGCGGGCCACCTCGAGCCGACCCTTCAGTGCCGCCATCATCAGCGCGGATTCGGCATGGCTGTTGAGGGCATTGACATCGATGGACGGCACTTTCAGCAAGGCATCGACCACTTCCGTCGAGCCATCTTGCAAGGCCAGGGTCAGGGCGGGCTGGCCGTTGGGGTCGCGGGCGTTCGGGTCGAATCCCTTTTGAAGCCAACCTGTCACGATCGTCGCGTTGCCCTGCGCAACGGCCGAGAAGAAGTCTTCATACGATCCGGCGAATGCGCATGAAATTCCTGCCGCAACAAGGACTTGAAGCGATATTCTCAAGCTTCTTGCGAAGAGGCTCATGGGTGCATTCCTGTATTCGCCAAGGGTCGGAAAAGTTGGTCGAAATTACTTGATGTAGCTTCTGCAACCTGCTGTCGAGAAAGCGATTTAAGCTCGGCTATCTGCTGCGCCACATAGGGCACCAGCGCTGGCGAATTCACTTTCCCTCGATACGGCACCGGAGCCAGATACGGACTGTCGGTTTCGATCAGGCAGCGATCCAGGGGCACGAAACGCGCGACCTCACGAAGATCAGAGGCGTTCTTGAAGGTCAGGATGCCTGAGAACGAAATCATGAAGCCGAGATCGAGTGCCGCGCGCGCCACGTCCAGCGTTTCCGTGAAACAGTGAAAGACGCCCGTCACGCCCTCGCCCTCCTCGCGCAGGATGGCCAAGGTGTCGGCCGACGCGCTTCGAGTATGGATGACCAGCGGCTTTCCGGTCTTGCGGCCGGCCCTGATGTGAACCCGGAACCGCTCGCGCTGCCAGGCCATGTCCTGCGTCGATCGGCCGTTGAGCCGGTAGTAGTCCAGCCCCGTTTCGCCGATGGCCACGACTCGCGGCCGGGCCGCCCGCTCGATCAGGTCCTCGAGGCGCGGCTCGAGAACGTCCTCGCTGTCAGGATGCACTCCGACACTCGCCCAGAAGTTGTCGTACCGGGTTGCCAGCCCATGGACGGTGTCGAACTCTTCGAGAGTCGTGCAGATGCACAACGCTCGATCGACGCCGGCCGCCAGCATGTCGGCCCGGATCGCGTCGATGCGCCCGTGCAATTCCGGAAATGAGAGGTGGCAGTGGGAATCGACGTACATTGGAGTTTGCTCGAACGGCGCCTTGCGCCCGCGGGCGCAGCATCGAGGCAACCCGCGAACCCTAGATCGTCTGCGTCGGCTTGGACGACGAGATCGAAGTCCCCAGCAGTTCCTCGATCTTCAATTTGAGCAGACGCGTCTTTTCGTCTGTGGGGAATCTCACACCGACACCCTGGGTTCTGCCCGCAGAAGCATTGGCCGGCGTGATCCAGGCCACCTTGCCGGCCACCGGATAACGCTGCGGATCTTCCGGAAGAGACAGCAGCAGGTAGATGTCTTCGCCGAGCCTGTACTCTCGCGTCGTCGGCACGAACAAGCCGCCCTCGGCGAACAGCGGGATGTAGGCGGCGTACAGCGCCCCCTTTTCGCGGAACACGAGTTGGATCACGCTCGGACGCGCTGCGCTCGCCGGCGTGGCGCCGGCCAGGACATTGCGTGGCGTGGGTTCGTTCATGGAAACGAACAGTGTATCGAAACGAACTGCCCGTGCGGCGCCCTCATGCGGGCGCGGCGAGTGCCAGTCGGGCGCGCATCGTGAGGGATTCCACCATCAGGCCGACATTCCACGGATGCTCGGCCTGCCTGGCAATCCCGCCGAGCTCGCGCGCCCACGGCGCAAGGACGTCCAGCGGCGCGGGCGGCGGAAGTGCCGCGGAAGGGAAATACCGTGGCGATGCGCCGACCGACAGGCACATCGCGTCGTGGCAGAGCTTCTGCATCATGTCCACCACCCGTGGCAACGGCCAGCCCGCGAGGAGTCCTGCATCGCCACGCGCGATCTGACCGGGCAGTGCGAGCCAAAGGCGAGCGTCGATGCCGTCGGCCGACCATCCCAGGGCATCCTGAGGCTGGCCGCCGCTTGCCGCCAGCAGCACCTCTGGTTGCGGCACGTCGTGCCCGGCCAGCCAGCGGCGGGCGACCTCCGGGTCTGGCAGGCCCAGTGTCAGCGCCTGGCAGCGGCTGCGAATGGTGGGCAGCAAGGTGTCGGGGGCGGCGCAGCTCAGCACCAGTCGCGCATTGCCCGGCGGTTCCTCGAGGGTCTTGAGCAATGCGTTGGCCGAGACAGCGTTCATGCGCTCGGCCGGATGCAGCACGACAGCCTTGCAACGACCCCGCGCGGATGTCGTCTGGGCGAACGAGATCGCCTGCCGCACCTCGTCGACGCGAATGTCCTTGCTCGGCTTGCGCTTGCCCTGCTTCTCTTCGCCGCCGTCTGCGTCATCCGTCGCACCCCAGCCCAACGCCTCCCGCAAGGCCTCGGGCAGCAATACCAGCAGATCGGGGTGCGAATGGGCAGCCACGAGCCGGCAGCTCGCGCAAGCGCCGCACGGCTTGCGTTCGCCGCCACTTTCGCACAGCCAGGCCTGGGCAAGCGTCACCGAGAGCTCGAACTGGCCCACGCCATGAGGGCCGTGCACCAGCAGCGCGTGCGCGGGCGATGCGAGGGCCCTGCGAAGCGGCTGCTCGAGCCACGGAAGAGGCAGTTCGCCGTCGAGGCCTACCATTGCCGCGACTCCAGGGCCTGCTCGATCTGGCGCCATACCGCATCGCGTTCGACGCCGGCATCGATCCGCACGAAGCGGAGCGGTGCGCCGTGCATGCGCTGGGCATAGCCGTGTCGAACGCGGTCGAAGAAGGCCTCGTCCTGCTGCTCGAAACGATCGGGCGCGCGAGCTGCGCCCCGACGCTCGGCGGCCAGCGCCGCGGGCAGGTCGAACCAGAGCGTCAGGTCAGGTTGCAAATCGCCGTGGACCCAATGTTCGAGCTGGCGGAGCACGTCGAGATCGAAGCCGCGCCCCGCACCTTGGTATGCGAAGGTCGCGTCGGTGAAACGGTCGCACAAGACGGTTTCACCGCGATGCAGTGCCGGCACGATCACCTGGCTCAAGTGCTCTCGGCGCGACGCGAACACGAGCAGCGCCTCGGTCAGGGCATCCATAGGCGAGTTGAGGATCAGCTCGCGCAGCTGTTCGCCCAGCAGGGTCCCGCCGGGTTCGCGAGTGCATTGCACCGTCGCGCCCGCTCGCCGCAGCCGCTCGGCCACCGCCTCGATGTGGGTGGACTTGCCTGCCCCGTCGATGCCCTCGAAGGTGATGAAACGTGCCGGGGTCATTTCCTGTTCCGCTGGTACTGGTCGACTGCGCGATTGTGCTCGGCGAGCGTGTTGCTGAATTGCGTCGTGCCGTCACCGCGCGCCACGAAGTACAGCGCCTTGATCGGATCGGGTGCGACCGCTGCCGCGAGGGAGGCTTCGCCCGGCATTGCGATGGGCGTGGGCGGCAGTCCGGGCCGCAGGTAGGTGTTGTACGGGCCGTCGGTGGTGAGGTGGCGCTTCTTCAGGTCGCCATCGAACGACTCGCCCAGGCCGTAGATCACCGTCGGATCGGTCTGCAGCGGCATCCCCTTGCGCAGACGGTTGCTGAATACGGCAGCGACCTTGCCCCGATCGGTCGCCGCGCCGGTTTCCTTCTCGACGATGGAGGCGAGGATGAGCGCCTCCTGGGGCGACTTGAGCGGGGTGTCCGGCGCACGCCGCGCCCACGCGTCCTCGAGGTGCTTCGACATCAGGCGGTGTGCGCGGCGCAGCACGGCGAGGTCGCTGCTGCCCTTGCTGTAGGCGTAAGTGTCCGGAAAGAACTGCCCCTCGGGCGACAGGCCCGGCGCGCCAAGGGCCTCCATCAGCTGGGCGTCGGTCATCGAGGCGGTCTTGGGCTGCAGGCCTTCGGCCGCCTCGATCGCCTGCCGGACCTGCCTGAACGTCCACCCTTCGGTGATGCGCACGAATGCGAGCGTCTCGTCGCCGCGCACCATCTTCGCCAGAAGCGTGCGAGGAGTGGCCCCGCGCTCTAAGGCGTAGCTCCCAGCGCGGATCTTGCGCGACTGGCCCGACCACCGGAACCATTCGTACAGGAGCAAGGGAGATGTCTGCACCCCTGCGCGCACCCAGGCATCCGCCACCGCGCGCGGCGTCGCCCCGGCTTCGACGTCGGCCTCGACGGAATCGGCATTCAATGGCAGCGGGTGGTCGAGCCACCATGTCGCCGCTGCGGCGCAGGCCACGGCGGCCAGCAGCAGCACGAGCAGGAGAAGACGCCAGAACTTCATGGCCGGAAGGAACGACCCTCGGGGGCGAGCGAGCAACGGGCGGGAATGATAATCGCCGCATGAGCACCCTCCCCCCGTTCACCGGCACGGCCCGTCTCACGCATTGGGGCGTGATCCGCGCCCGCGGCGCCGATGCGCGCAGCTTCCTGCACAGTCAGCTCACCAACGACTTCTCCCAGCTTGGCAAAGAGCAGGCCCGGCTGGCCGGATTCTGTTCCGCCAAGGGACGCCTGCTCGCCAGTTTCGTGTGCTGGTCGACGGCCGACGACGAGTTCCTGCTGGCTTGCCATGGGAGCGTCCTGCCGGCGGCACTCAAGCGTCTTCGCATGTTCGTGCTGCGCGCGAAGTGCGAACTCAGCGATGCCACGAGCGAGATCCCTCTGCTCGGCATGGCGGGCGTGCCGGCGCAGGCCGAATGCGCCGCTTTGCCTGTCTGGGGCAGCGTGGCCCTGGACGGCGGCCAATGGGTGCGCCTGCCTGACAGCCCCGGCACGCCGCGCGCATTGTTCGCCGGCGATGCCGCCCCCGGCTCCGGCCCCACCCTCACGCTCGACGAATGGCGCTGGCTGGAGGTTCGAAGCGGCGTACCGGTCATCGAACAGGCCACCGTCGAGCAATTCGTGCCGCAGATGCTCAACTTCGAACTCGTGGGCGGCGTGGATTTCCGCAAGGGCTGCTATCCGGGTCAGGAGATCGTGGCCCGCTCGCAGTATCGCGGCACGGTGAAGCGCCGGACCTTCCTTTTCGACGTCGACGACGAAGCTCATGCGGGGCAGGAGGTGTTCCACGCGGCAGACGCGAGCCAGCCTGCCGGCATGGTGGCCAACGCGGCACCGCGGCCAGGCGGCCTGGGCAGCAGTGCACTCGTGGAAGTCAAGCTCGCTGCGCTCGAGACAGGCAGCCTGCATCTGGGCGCGGTCGACGGGCCATCGTTGATGCGGCGCGAACTGCCTTACGCGGTTCCCGGCGAGGCCGACGCGCCCGCGTGAGTCGGCGCGGCAAGCCTTCAAAACTCCGCAGTCAGGCAACAGTTCACGCCGGCCCGGACACCATGCGCGAATTGTTCATCTACTATCGCGTCGCGGAGGCAGATGCGAATGTCGCATTCTCGACGGCCAATGCGTGCCAGGCCCGCCTGCGCGAGCGCCATCCCGGCCTCGTGGCGCGGCTGCTGCGCCGTCCGGACGCGCAAATTCAGGAGGGGCGATCCTTGCAGACGTGGATGGAAATCTATTCGATGCCGCAGGCCGAAGGTGTTTCGCCTGCACTCGAAGCCGAGATCGCACGCGAGGCATCGGCGATGGCAGCCATCGTCGTGGGCACGCGCCATACGGAAGTGTTCGTGCCATGTGCCTCGTAGCGCTCGCCATCGACGAGAGCCGGCGGTTTCCGCTGGTGATTGCCGCCAACCGCGACGAGTTCTATCGCCGGCCGACGGCTCGCCTGGCCTGGTGGACGCCTGAGTCCGGCGGCCCCGCCATTCTCGGCGGACGCGATCTGGAGTCTGGCGGCACGTGGCTCGGGCTGACTGCCGAAGGGCGACTTGCCTTGCTCACGAACATTCGCGATCCGGCACGCAATGACCCCGCAGCGCCTTCGCGTGGGCGCATCGTGAACGACTGGCTGGGCGGCCGGGAGCGCACCGACCGCTTCTGGATGCGCGCAGCGCTGTCCGGCTACAACGGATTCAATCTCGTCGCGTTCGACTTTCGCCTGGGCGAGTGCTTCTGGGCAGCCAATGACGGCAGTTTCCCGAAACGGCTCGAGCGCGGCGTTCATGGTCTTTCCAATGCCGGGCTCGACACGCCGTGGCCGAAGGTCGTGACTTTGAAATCGCGGCTGTCCGACGCACTTCGGGATGCGACGAGCCTCGACGCATTGACCACGAGCCTGTTCGACGCACTCGCCGATCGCCATGAGGTCGATGACGACCACCTGCCCGATACCGGCGTGCCGATCGAGTGGGAACGCAGGCTGTCCGCGGCGTTCATTCGCGCCCCGGAACGAGAGTACGGCACGCGTTGCTCCACGCTGATCGTCACCGAGAAGGTCAATCGCCATCTGGTCACGCACGTGCTCGAACGAAGTTTCAGCACGACCGGCGTCGCACTGTTGCGACGCTCGATGCTGAAGAACTGGCCACCGCGCTACAGCACGGACGAAGCCGCCCGCCCTGCGGCGGCCAGCGTGCCCGAAGGCGTGTCCGAAGCGCAGTGGGGTGAGAGCACGTCGACTGAAGTCCAGGCGGCTCCAAGGCGCACGCGCGTGCGCAGCCTGCTCAAGCCCGAGCCGACTCGCAAGCGCCGGCGCCACACGCAGCCTGCGCCGCTGTAGCGCTCGGCATCTCGCGCTCGCCGATCAAAGGCCCCGCACCATCTCGATGTGAGGAATCCCTGCTTCCTCGAACACGGTGCCGCGCTCGCTGAACCCCGCCCTTGCATAGAAAGGCGCGGCCGACAGTTGCGCGTGCAGCACCACTTCGCGGTCGCCGCGGGAGCGCGCCGCCTTCATCAGGGCGTCGAGCACCGCGCGCCCGATCCGGCTGCCGCGCATCGCCTGCACCACGGCCATGCGGCCGATCTTCGCCACGCCCGGGACATGCTCGAGCAGCCGGCCGGTCGCGAGCGGAACTCCGAAGCGGTTGTAGGCGACGGCATGCACGCATGCGGCGTCAGCCTCGTCCCATTCCATTTCGGCGGGAATCTTCTGCTCTTCGACGAACACCGCGGTGCGGATGGACTGGGCGTCGCGGCCCAGTTCGCTCCAGGCCCCGACCTGCACATCGACCATCGCCCGCCCCGCCTCGAAGGCCTCGAGCACGCCGCGCAATTCCTGAGGGATCGGCTTGGCGGTCTGGGCGATGGGATCCGCGAACACATACACGAGCTCGCCCGACACGAGCAGCTCGTCCTGGCGGAACGCCGCCGCCTGAAACACCATCGACGAGTTGCCGATCCGCCCGCAACGGATGCCCACGTCGAGAACATCGTCGTAGCGGGCCGATCCTTCGTATTCGACGGTGGCCTTGCGCACGAACAGGTCGCCGCCGAGGTAGTCCATGGTCTGCGCATACGGCATCGCCAGTGCGCGCCAGTAGCCGGCCACCGCAGTGTCGAAATACATCAGGTAGTGCCCGTTGAAGACGATCTTCTGGGCATCGATCTCCGCCCAGCGCACGCGCAGGCGGTCAAGGAAACGAAAGTCGGTTCTCTTCATGGGGCAAAGGCTTCCTGGAGGGCATGCGCGGCCACGGCCTGCGCGGCCACGGCCTCGGGCAGGACGCGCCCCATCTTGATGAAGTCGTGCGTGAGCCCCCGGTAGAGCTCCAGCCCGACGGGCACGCCCGCAGCGCGAAGGCGATCGGCATACGCCACGCCCTCGTCGACCAGCGGATCGCATTCCGCGAGGATCACGCAGGCCGGTGCGACATGATCGACATCGTCTGCCAGCAAAGGTGCGAAGCGCCAATCGGTGCGCTGCGCGCGGTCGATGTAGTGGTCGAAGAACCAGGCGATGCCCCGGGCCTCCAGCAGAAAGCCGGTGGCGAAGCGGCGATGCGAATCGGTGTCGGCATGCGCGGTCGTGCCCGGTGTGATGAGAAGCTGAAGCCGCAGCGCAAGTCCCGAATCGCGCGCCTGCAGCGCCGCCACTGCCGCCAGCGTGCCGCCGGCGCTGTCGCCGCCCACTGCGAGCTTCGATGCATCCAGACCGAGGTCATGTCCGTGGGACGAGAGCCACTGCAGCGTGTCCCACACGTCATTCACCGCGGTCGGAAAGCGATGCTCGGGTGCGAGGCGGTAGTCCAGCGCAAGGACTGCGGCGCCACTGCGCAAGGCAAGCTGGCGGCACAGGCTGTCATGCGTCTCGAGGTTGCCGATCGTGAATCCTCCGCCATGCAGGTACAGGAGCACGGGCAGCCGATCGAACGACGGTGCATACAGCCTGGCGGGCAGGTGCGCGCCATCGCGCGTGGGCACGGCGAGATCCTCCACTCGCGCGAGATTCGCACGGGGAAGCTCCAGCACTTCGGACGCCGCCTCGTAGGCCGCACGAGCCTCGGGCACGGACAAGGCATGGAACGGCGGTCGATCGGCACGGCGGATGCGGTCGAGCACATCCGCCATGCGCGGAGTCAGCGCTGGAGTCGGATCGGGAATCAGCAGGGAAGTCGCCAAGGTAACAGTAGGGCCGAAAACCAGCGGCGTAGGATACCTGCACCCCGACGACGACGCACCGCGACACCATGGCCTTCATCTACTACGTCACCCATGTTCACCTCGATTTCGGCACCGTGACGCTGCTCCCGCCGGAGTGCGAGCGCATCGGGATGAAGCACCCGCTGGTCGTCTCCGACGCGGGCGTGCGTGCCGCCGGCGTCCTCGACAAGGTGCTGGCGGCGCTCGGCGCCACGCCCTACCAGGTCTTCGACCAGACACCGTCCAACCCCAACGAAGCGGCCGTGCGCGCCGCCACGATGCTGTACAAGAGCTACGCCTGCGACGGCCTGATCGCCGTGGGCGGCGGCTCGAGCATCGACCTGGCCAAGGGCGTGGCGATCGCCGCCACCCACGAAGGCCCGCTCAAGACCTACGCGACCATCGAAGGCGGCAGCACGAAGATCACGCCCGCCGTCGCACCGGTGATCGCCGTTCCCACCACGGCCGGCACCGGCAGCGAGGTGGCGCGGGGCGCGATCATCATCGTGGAAGATGGCCGCAAGCTCGGCTTCCATAGCTGGTACCTGGTGCCCAAGTCGGCGATCTGCGACCCGGACCTCACCTTCGGGCTTCCACCGCTGCTCACGGCGGCGACCGGCATGGATGCGATCGCGCATTGCATGGAAACCTTCATGGCGCCTGCCGTGAATCCACCGGCCGACGGCATCGGCCTGGACGGGCTCGAGCGTGGCTGGAGCCATATCGGGCGGGCCACGCGAAACGGGGACGACCGCGAAGCGCGCTGGAACATGATGAGCTCGAGCATGCAAGGCGCCATGGCCTTCCAGAAGGGCCTGGGGTGCGTGCATTCGCTCAGCCACAGCCTGGGCGGAGCCAACCCGCGCCTGCACCACGGCACGCTGAACGCCGTGTTCCTGCCCGCCGTCGTGCGCTTCAACGCCAGCGCCGAATCCATGGTCAAGGATCGGCGCCTCTCACGCATGGCCCATGCCATGGGTCTGGGCGACAAGGACGACGACGGCAGCCGGATCGCCGATGCGATTCGCGACCTGAACGCGAGCCTTGGCCTGCCGTCGGGTCTGGCGGCCATGGGCGTCACGTCCGACATGTTCGACCGGGTCATCGAGCACGCGCTCGTCGACCATTGCCACAAGACCAATCCCCGCATCGCGAGCGCAGAAGACTACCGGCAGATGCTGGAAGCCTCGATGTGAACCTGCCGCCGATGCAACCTGCCCCGCGCCCCGGCGAGGCGGCGCGGGCAGCGATCGACGACGGGTGGCGGCAATGGATCGCCGAGAACCTGCTGCGCGACTGCACGCCCGCCTCGATGGTCCAGACCATGGCACAGGCCGGGCTCGATCCGGCGCAAAGTGCGCTCGCCATCGAACGCATGCAGACCGACCCGGCATTGCGCGCCGCGCGTCGCATGCAGCAGGTCCAGCGAAAGCTCGAATCGGTGGCGAGCAACCTGCAGTTGCTGTGGGAATCGTCGCCGAACTACGGAGTCGTCGAGAAACGCGCAGATGTCCCGTACGATGAATTCGTCGAACGCTACGTGCGCGGCTGCCGGCCGGTGGTCCTCACCGACATCACCCACGACTGGCCGGCCATGCGCCGCTGGTCTGCGCAAGACCTTCGCACGCGGTTCGGACACCTCGACGTCGAGATCCAGGATAGCCGCCTGGCCGACACGGCATTCGAAGAGAACAAGCTCTTGCTGCGAAGGCCCGTGCGCTTGGCGGATTTCGTGGATCGCGTGGTGGCAGGCGGCCCCACCAACGACTACTACCTGACGGCGAACAACGAAGTGCTGCGCCGGCCGGAATTCGCACCGCTTCTCGACGACATCGGCACTCTGCCCGCCGTGTGCGACCGGGCCCGGCTTGCCGCGCAGTCATCGTTCTGGTTCGGGCCCGCAGGCACGGTCACGCCGCTGCACCACGACACGCTCATGCTCTTTCACACGCAGGTCGTGGGCCGCAAGCGCTGGCGCTTCATCTCGCCGCTGCGAGACGCCGCGCCTGTACAACTACAACAATGTGTTCAGCCCGATCGACATCGACCGTCCTGACCTGAACCGCTATCCCATGTTCGCGCAGGTGCGGGTGCTCGACGTGATCGTCGAGCCGGGCGAGACGGTCTTCCTGCCGCTGGCCTGGTGGCATCAGGTGAGTTCGCTCGATCTGAGCCTGTCCTTTTCGTACTCCAACCTCGCGGTGCCGAACCAGTTCACCTACAGGAACCCCGAGATTCGCAACTGGTAGGGGGCCGCCGTGCGCCCCGCGCACCGAGACCACCTACCCATCGGGGTTATCCGGCATCCCCCAACGCGGTAATAGACGCATTGGCGCCGGTCGATCGTAATAGGCGAGCGGCTCACGCAAGCCGCGTATGGAGACGAACGCATGCATTTCGACAAGGAATTCGACGCGTCGGGGCTGGCCTGCCCGATGCCCATCGTGAAGACGAAGAAGTCACTGGCCGACATGGCCAGCGGACAGGTCCTGCGGGTCGTCGCCACCGACCCCGGCTCCGTGTGCGACATGGAGGCCTTCGCCGAGCAGACCGGCAACCAGCTGCTGGCGTCATCGACGGAAAGCAACAAGTTCGTGTTCTTCCTGAAGAAGGCCTGACATGCCGGCCAAGAAGATGGCGATCATCGCCACCAAGGGCACGCTGGACATGGCCTATCCGCCATTGATCCTCGCCTCCACCGCGGCGGCGCTGGGTTGGGACGTGCAGATCTTCTTCACGTTCTACGGGCTGCAACTGCTGCGGCGCGACCTGAACAACGTGAAGATCAGCCCGCTGGCCAACCCGGCCATGCCCATGCCGGTGCCGATGCCGGTGTTCGTGCAGATGCTGCCCGGCATGGAATCGATGGCCACGATGATGATGAGGAACAAGATCAAGTCCAAGGGCGTGGCATCGCTCACCGAGCTGCGCGGGCTGTGCCTGGAGTCGGACGTGAAGTTCATCGCCTGCCAGATGACCGTGGACCTGTTCGATTTCGACAAGGCCGAGTTCATCGACGGCATCAACTTCGGCGGCGCGGCGACCTTCATGAAGTTCGCAGGCGAAACCGACGTGTGCCTGTTCATCTGAACCCCTCGGCCGATCCTTTGCCGACCGATCGTCCGCAGGCCGTTCATCTCTCGCCCGATCGTCTTTCGTCCGCCGGACATTGACGGTTCGGCGCGCCCATTCCGGAGTCCGCCGCGATGAAGAAGCTGTTCGTGCTGCTGATGATGCTCGCCTGTTCATGCGGGGCGTCTGCCGCGAGCCCTTACCTGCTCGGCGCGCGCCAGCCCGTCGGCCCCGTGGCCGGGCAGATCGAACAGGTCGAACGCAAGCTGCAGGCCGACGGCTTCTCCGTGATCGGGCGCTACCAGCCGCCCGGGCTCGCCGGCTACGGCGGCGTCGTGGTGACTGATCGAGGCATGCTCGACGCGATCCGCGCAGCCGGCGGCACCGCCATCCTGGCTGCGGGATTGCGCGTCGGCGTGAAAGCGGACGGCACCGTCTCCTACACCAATCCGGACTACTGGGGCCGCGCCTACCTGCGCGACCGATATGCCGCCGCCGAGCCCGTTTTCAGGGCTGTCCAGGACCGGCTCGCGCATGCGCTGGGCGGTGCGGCGCCGTTCGGTGGCGACGTGCCCGCGACAGAACTGCCGCACTACCGCTACATGTTCGGCATGGAGCGCATCGACGACCTGCGCAACGAGCTTCGCAGCTTCGCCAACTTCGACGAGGCCCTGCGCACGGTGCAGGACCGGCTGGCCAAGGGCACGGACAGCACCACCAAGGTCTACGAAGTCGTGATGCCGGAGCAGCAACTCGCCGTCATCGGCGTCGCGATGAACGATGCCCAGACCGGCGAATCGTGGTGGGCCGGCAAGATCGGACCCGACCACATCGCCGCCCTGCCCTACGAGATCTACGTCATGGGCGGCAAGGTGTATTCGCTCTATGGCCGCTATCGCATCGCACTGGCGTGGCCTTCGCTGGGCATGGGCCAGTTCATGGGGATCATGCGTGCCCCGGACGTGATCCACCAGTCGATGGAGCGGCTGGCAGGCGTCGACGCGCCTTGAGCGGACTCACACGAGGAGCATGGACCCATGGAAGTCTCGGCACAGCACCTCACCTCTCTGGTGTTATGGGGCGGTTTCGCGCTCGCATTCGCCTTCGGCGTCATTGCGAACCACACCAATTTCTGCACGATGGGCGCGGTGTCCGACATCGTCAACATGGGCCACTGGGGACGCATGCGGATGTGGCTGCTGGCCATGGCGGTGGCGATCGTCGGAACGGCGGCTCTGGCGTCGCTCGGGCTGGCCGACTTGTCCCGAACCGTCTATCAGCGACCCACGCTGGCCTGGGCGTCGTTGCTTGCCGGGGGCGTGCTGTTCGGCGTGGGGATGACGCTGTCCGGCGGGTGCGCCAACAAGAACCTTGTGCGGGTGGGCGGCGGGAGCGTGCGATCGCTGGTGGTGCTCACCTTTCTCGCGATTTCCTCGTACATGACGCTCAAGGGCCTGTTCGGCCAGTGGCGGGCGAGCTTTCTCGATCCGTTGGCCATCGATCTTGCACGCCTGGGCTGGAAAGACCAGAGCCTGGGGACCGCGTTCGCGCATCTGACAGGTCTGGCGCCCTCTCGCGCCCTGCCTGCCAGCGCAGGCATCGTGGCCGCGGCCCTGCTCTTGTTCATCTTCAAGGACGGTCGGTTTCGCCGCAATCGAACGCAGGTGGCCGGCGGCATCGCGATCGGCGCCCTGGTGGTGGCTGGCTGGTACCTCACCGGACACCTCGGCTTCGGCGAAAACCCCGACACCCTGGAGACCACGGCCTTCGGGACGCAATCGCACGGCCTCGAATCGATGAGCTTCGTCGGGCCCGCCGCCAACACGCTCGAGCTGCTGCTGCTCTGGACCGACCGTTCGCTTCACGCCACGTTCGGCATCGCGCTGATCCTGGGCGTCATGCTCGGCTCGCTCGCCTGGTCCATCGCGATGCGCCGGTTCCGCTGGGAAGGATTCGCCTCGGTGCAGGACCTGCGCGCGCAGATTGCCGGAGCGGTGCTCATGGGTTTCGGTGGGGTCACCGCGCTGGGCTGCACGATCGGCCAGGGCTTGTCGGGAATGTCCACGCTCGCATTGGGTTCGGTGCTCGCGACAGCTGGCATCGTCACGGGCGCGGTGGCGACCATGCGGGTCATCAACTGGCGGGTCGAGCGAGCTGCTTGACGAGCTGGCGGCCGGTCCGTTCACGTCGAGTGGGACGAACGGCGCACCGCTCATGAGCCCAGGCGACACCAGCACCTGTCGGTGCGTTGAGTGTTGGCGCCCGGGGGCGCGATCGATTCATCCTGGAAATTGACTCGCGTGTCTCGCGCCACGGGCTTAAAGTCCGCGCGTGCAACCGGACCAGACGATGATTTCCAGCCCGACCTCCACCCATTTGCGGTTGGAACTGCCCGGGGGCCTCGCCCTCGTCGCCACGGCCGACCCCGGGCATGAGTTGCTGGGCGAATTCTTCACCCTCTACGATCGCGCGTTCGTCCTGCCTTCCGAAAAAGAGGAGTTCAGCGGCTTCGTCGACTGCCTGGCACTGAACCTCGGCGATGCGCACGATCAGCTCGTCGCCCGGTGGGGAGCGTTTCGCGAATGGGTCCTGCTCGTGCGTGACGCCAACGCCGGCAACGAGGTGGTGGGCGGCAGCAATTTCATTTGCTTTCCGCTGCCAGCGCCAGCCGAGCCGCCGATGCTGTCGATGCATCTGAACTACCTGTTCGTCGTGCCCGAGCATCGTGGCCGCGGCTACCTGACGCGCCTGCTGCATGCGTGCGAAGCCCTGGCGCGCCGCACATTCCAGGGGCTGCCAAGCCGCGACGAAATGCCCTTGCTCCTGTTCCTCGAACAGAACGATCCATTGCGGCTCGATCCCGAAGAGTACGCAAGGGACTCCGAGCACGCCGGCATAGACCAGGTCGACCGTGTCCGGATCTGGCAGCGCGCCGGGGCGCGAATCATCGATTTTCCTTATGTGCAGCCGTCCCTGTCGCCGCAGCAAGAGCCCGACGACGGTCTCATGCTGTCGGTCATCGGGGCTCGCGGCAATGCACTGCACGGTTGTACATTGCGGCGACACCTCGAGCGGTTCTTCGGGATCTCGGTGCTCAAGGGCCGTGATCCACTCGGGGAGCCCGTGTCCAGGCAGCAGATCGATCAATGCGAACAGGCATGCCGGGCCGGCGCGTCGTTTTCGCTGTTCGATCCGGCACCGTGGATCGCGAGCCTCGGCGCCGGGCCGCCGTACGATCTGCATCGCGAGGAGGTCGTCGGCACCGCCGCGCAGCGGCTCATCGACGTTCTGGGCGCGCGCACCGGGCAGCCGGCAGCCTGACTCACCGCGCCCAATTCGTGGGCTGAGGAAAAGTCCGATGAATGTCGAGCGCACGATCCACAAGCACGATGCCGGCGTCCTGAACTATGGGCACGGCGAGATTGCGGTCGCGCTTCATTTTGTCGACGTCGCGTCGGCACCGGCTGAATCGCAACGCAATCCTTTCACGTCGATGGAACTCGACCTGCTGGCATACCAGTTCCAGGTGAATGCACCCATCTGCACGACCAGCCGCCCCCCGCAGAGCCGATGGCTGATCCAGTTCCCGCCCGAATATGGATTCGTGTCGGAAGGGAGCGACGAGACCGCGCAACGAAAGCCCGAACCCGTTCCGGTGGGCGTCACGCTCAGCAGTTCGGAGTTCACCGCGTCGGGCATCAGCGTGTGGCATGTCGTGCTCACGCCAGACCGGCAAGTCCGCGGCGTTCGATTCAGCGAGTATGAGGTGCTCGCGCTGATCCACCTTTTCGACGGGCGCGCCGAATCGACGACCATGCGAGAGACGGTGCGTTTCCTGTCGCGCGAAGACGGTGCAAGCCTCTCGCTCACGCCCGCCGGATTCTTGCAGCGCCTTCGCCCGTCGACCCAGGGCGATGCGGAGTCTCGGCTGGCGACGAAGTTGTCGGAATTCCCGGACCGGGAGCGCACGCAATTCGTTGCGGGCACCATTCAGATCTCTGCGAAAGCTGGCGATCCGCTGCGCGGCCTGCTCGAGCAGGTCCACCAGGAACGCGTCGCCAAGTCCCCGTCCGATACCCGGACAGGCGATGCCGCAGCGGCTGGCGGGAAGGATGCAGTTGCCGTCCGGGTTCCGCTGGAGACTCTGGAACGGGAGTGGAAGGTCCTGAAAAAAGCGGAAGGCGCGGACGAAGCCAGGCAGGCCGTTCGCCGCAATCACCCCTGGCAGAAGCTGCTGGCGTTCGCAGGCATGGTCGTCGGCATCTTCGACTTCGAGGAGGTCGACGTCGTCGAGCTCGTCGACACGATCCTGCCTACCTTCACCGATGGCAGGAACTTCATCCAGATCAACCGTTGCACGTTGATCGCGTTCACGCCCGAGGACCGGTTGATGGGCGAGGACGTCGTGCTTGACGAGATCGGGATCAGCCCTTATCTGCTGTTGCCGCATGCGGCCATCCTGCACAACGAGCTGCTGGTCCGTCTGGCAGAGGCGACCCTGGACGAATTGCGCGCACGGACGCGCAGCAATTGGGATCACGGCGAATCACGCAGAAGCATGAAAGCCCTGGGCATGAAGGCCGGTCGCGCATTCAGTCTCGGCTTGGCGCACGAACCGGGGCACGAACCGGCGAACGGCGAGGCTCGCCTGTCGCTCGAGGAAATGGAGCGCTTGCTCGAGAGTGCCACTCGCCGACTCGGGGAGCAGCAGCTTCCGAACATCTTCAACTACGCCACCGAGCGAACGCTGTTCGAAAAGGGCATCGAGATCCGCGGAACGCGCGACAAGTTCAAGGCAGTCGATGCCAAGCTGGCGGATGTCAAGGAGCAAAGCGACTTGCGCTGGAAGCTTCGCGCCGAACGCGGTCAGATCGGGCTGGCGACCATCGGAGCGGCCATCTCCGTCATCCCCTTGCGAAGCGTGTTTGCCGACATCTTCAAGATGAGCGCCACGGGGTCCATCTCGGCAGCGCTCGTCGTCGCGGCCCTGTTGGCGACTACGGTCTATGTGGTCCGCAACGCCGGATTGCGCAAGCACTGAAGCCCGCGCGGTGGGGCTGGGGGACGGGCCTCAGTCGCCCGGCTTGGCGCGTCGGGGCCGGGCATGCCACGAGGCGATGCCCCTTGCCACGGCGTCCCAGGGCAATTCCTGGATTCCTCCGAATCGACTCTGAGCCTTTCCCACGAGATCGTGCACGTCGTTTCTCGTCTCGTGCGTCTCTTGCGTCTCTTCCAGCGCGATCCGCAACCCTTGCAGGCCGCCGCACTGCAGCCGCAGCGATTGCGCATGCGTCATCGGTCCGCGCGAAAGCTTCAGGACGAACACGGCTCGCTCGCGCATCATGGCGACCAGCGTCGTGCAGTTCATCAGGGCCACGGGAGAACTGCAGGCGATCCACTCCCCCTCGGCCTGCGATTCACGCCGCGCCAGCGCGCAGGTTGCGCTGCGCAGCATCAGGGCCTTGTCGAAGGCGCATCTGCCCGGGGGGCCGCAGCACGACGAGCCGTCGCTAGTCATCGCCCGCCGGGCCGGGGTCGCGCACCTGGCACAGCAGGTCCTCGGCCAGGAGTTCGTTCTCGGCGAACATGACCTTGATCTTTTCCTGCGGTTCACAGCCGGCCGCCCGCAGCGACTTGGCATGCGAAGAGGCTTCTTTGAAACCCGGGAATTCCGCGAGCTTCTGCAGCTGCGCGAACGGCTTCACGCGGTAGACGTAGTAGGGCATGCGTTCTTCGTTCCGATGTAGTGGCGAGTCGCGCGGCGCTTGCCGGGCACGGCCTTCTGGATCACGACGCCGCGCACGGCGTCCAGGCCCGGCAGCGCGAGATCGGGCCAGGCCGGATTGAGCGCGTGCAGACGCCACGCATCGCCGTCGCGGCACAGCTGGCGAAAGATCCACTCGCCGGCGTGCTCGGCGAGGACGAAGGAGCCGTCCTCCACCAGCCCATCGGGTTCGATGATGACGATGTCGCCGTCGTCGAATTCCGGAGTCATGCTCTGGCCGACCACCCGCAGCGCGAAGGATTCGGCGCCTTCGCACGAACTCTGTTCCCGATCAATCATGCCACCTCCGAGAAGACCTGCGACGGGGGGACGCCCGCGGCATGCAAGTCGTCAGCCAGCTCGGCGACGAATTCCTGCGGCCCGGCCAGATAGAAATCGCAGTCGATGTCGAACACGTCCGCGCGCATGGCTTGCGCGACACGACGCGCGCCGTTGCGCGTATCGACATCGTCGAGCAGGTTGTACTCGAACGGGTCCAGGGCTTCGGACCATGCACGGCATTGATTGGCCAGGAAGTGGCCGTCCGGCCGCGTGCTCAGCCAGTACAGCGACAGGGCCGGCGACGCGTCGAGGGCCAGGGCATGCTCGACCAGGCTCTTGACTGGCGCGAATCCACCGTCGCAGGCGGCGAAGACCAGCGGCCTGCGGCCATCGGCGAGCACGAAATCGCCCATCGGGCCGCGCACGCTGACCGCCTCGCCCGGCTTGACGCGGCCGGAAAACAAGCGGTGCGCGAATGCGTCGTGCTCTTCGCGCGATATGAAGAAATGCAGGTTCCGGTCGTCGCAGGGGCAACTCGCGATCGGGTAGGTGGCATGCGCGTCGCCTTCGGGTCCCGGCAGCCCCAGCGTGACCGACTGGCCGGCCAGGAACCGAAGTCGATGGCTGCGCGGCGTCTGCAAGTGCAACAGGCGTGTGTCAGGCGCGAGCTCGCGCACGGTCCGCACCTGGGTGACGATCTCCTGCATCGGCAAGTCCTGCGGGCCCGCGGCTTCCAGCGTCTCGAGCGTGAGGTCGCCACTGGCCGCGGTGCAGGCGCACATGAGCGCGTAGCCCTGGCTCTTCTCCGCCTCGGACATCGGATAGTCGCAGGGACCCACGCGCGCCACCGCGCCCGAGACCACGCGCACCTTGCACATGCCGCACGTGCCGTTGCCGCAGCCGTAGTTGAGCTTCAGGCCTGCGCGCAGGCCTGCCTGCAGCAAGGTGTCGCGCCCTTCCACGCTGAATTCGTGCCCGCTCGGGCGCAGCCTCACATGCGCCGTCATCACCTTGAGCATGTCGTCCATGGCGTCCAGCACGTCACCTGATTCCGTGGCCAGCACTTTCGCCAGGCCGGACTGCACACGCCTCTCGAGTGCATGCCACTCCGGATCGGCGTGCTGCGCCGCCTTGGCGCGGATCTCGTCGCGCAAGGCGATCACCAGCGCGTGATAGCCCTGCAGGTGGCGCCTCAGGTCGGCGAGTTCGAGACTCTGGTGGAACATGCGCTGGGCGAGCACTTCCTGGCTGGGCAGCAGGCGCTCGCGCACCCGGCGACCGAAAGCTTCGTCCTTGATGCGCGCCACGCGCTCCAGCAGGCCAGTCGTCTCGAGCTCGAGCTTGGGATACAGGCGCAGCAACGCTTCGGTGGAGACGAGGCCGTCGGACAAAGGCAGTTCGCCTTCGCGCACGCGCTGCTGCAGCACGCCGCGCGGAACCCCGAGGAGCTGGGCGGCTCGCCACACGGTCAGCCATTGCGCCACACATCCTCCGTGCCCTCGGAATCGGCCTGGTCGCCGGTGTCGATGCGGTCGAGGAAGCGCGCCCTGTACAGCAGGCGAGGTGCGCCGGGGTCGTCGTCGAAGCCGCTGCGGTCGTGCAGCACGTTGTTCGCCACGATGCCCATGCCGGGCTGAAGCGCGAGGTGGAAGATGCCCATGTGCCGCCTGGCGAGAAACCGTTCGATGAAGGCCACCGCCTCGCGGGTGGCGTCGTCGTTCTTCCACTCGATGCTGCGCGTGCGGGCCGTGTAGCGCATCTGCAGCGCGCCGCTCTCGTCCAGGAAGAAAACGGGGCCCGGTTGCGCCGCACGCGCGACGCCCTCGTCGTCCTCGCGCGCCGGAATGGTCATGGCGTCGGGCGCGCTCAGCGCTCGCACCCATGCCGGGTCGGTGTCGCGCAGCGCGATGTAGAGGAGTTCATGGTCGATCAGCCCGTTGACGCCGCCGCTGCGCGCGGGCCGTACGCAGTGCAGCACCATGGCGCGGATGGTGCGGCCGGCGGGGTGGTAATAGCCGTCGGTGTGCCACTTGATGGGTCGGTTCGTGTAGGGAATGAAGCCGCCGCGTCCGTCGTGTGCCTGGCTCACGGTGATGCTGGACACGCCGTCCTCGTCGGCCAGCCAGTTGGCGTCGAGCCGGCGCAGGCCGAGCTGTGCGCCGATGGCGCGTGCAATCTCCTTGTCCGCGTCAACGACGGGGCTGCGATAGACCGCCATGTTGGCGCAGGCCACGCGGCGCTGCAGGGCCGCGCGCTCCTCGTTCGACAGCCGCCGCGGGTCGGCGACATCAACCACGAGGTCCGCGACATGCAGCGGGTAGCGCGCGAGCTTGGCCGCACGCCAGCGGCGATACGCCAGATCGTCGGCGAGGTCGAAGGGGTCGGCGCGCACCGCAGCGGGCGCCAGCATGGCCGCAGGCATGTTCAGTCTCCGCTCATCGCCGATCGCCGCGCCGTCCGTGGCTCGGTGGAAAAGAGGCCCTGCATGCCGCGCTGCACGACATCCACCGCCTCTGGAGCCTCGATGTCCATCACCTGGTCGAGGACCCAGCGCTGGTCCTTGGCCGGCAGAAGCGGCGTCAGGCGCACGCCCAGGTAACGCAGGAATCCGAAGTCGGGCACGAAGCCGGGCGTGGTCGGATCTGCACCGAATTCGGCGTAGTGCCCCGAGAGTTCGTTGACCAGGTCGATGAAGCGGTCGCGGTACGACGGTTCTCCCGCGGGCGGCGGCCCGAGCAGGTCGTCTTCATTGCCCGCGATGAACTCGGCCACGCGCAGGACCATGGTGGTGGTGAACTCCACGCGAGCAGCACCGTCGAGCTGCCTGAAGGCCATGCGGTCGGCGACCTGGATCAGGAACACCAGCACCTCTCGCAGGAACGCGAAGTAGGCCGGCCCGGCGTCGATGTCGAACTGCGCGCCGCGCATGCGATCGAGCATCTGCCTGGCCACGCGGAAGACGATGAACGCCATCGCGCTTGCGTGCTCGCCAGGGGACTTCGCAGTCCCGTCCTTGAACCAGTGGTTCTTGATGCGCATGGGTCAAGGCGGGTCGGCGACCCGATCAGTAGCCGCCCTTGCCGTACGGCTGGGGCAGGCCCGCGATCTTGGCGCCTTGCTTGGCCGGCCCCATCGGGAACAGGTCGTACAAGGCCTTGCTGTCGACCCCGGGGATTCGTTCGGCCACGCCCTTGAGCATGGCGCGGAAGTTCGGCGTGTGGCCGTGCTCGCGGTATTCGTCGCGAAGGTACGCGACGACTTGCCAGTGCGTGTCGTTCAGCTCGATGTTCTCGGCAGCGGCGATGGCGCGGACGATGTCCTCGCCGAAATCCGGCTCGAGAAGGTAGCCCTGCTCGTCGGTCGCCAGTTCGTTGCCGTTGACGGTGTAGCCCATGGTTCAGATTTCTCCTTGATGGAATTCTTCAGCCGCCGACCGCAGCGGCGCTGCGATGCGGCACGAACAGGCCGCAGCCCAGCCGTCGATGGGCACCGACGCCTCGTTCGAGCACTCTCAATGAATCGTCGATCGACAGCGCGTCGAGCATCAGGCTGAATCCCGGCACGCGCTGCGGGCCGTCGACCAGCGAGCGTTCGCGACCGCACACGCGGCCGCACGAGACGCCGAGCGCGTCCAGTTCGCCGGAGACGGCGTCGAGAAAGGCAAGCTCGTCGTCGCTGCGCGCGGCCACGAACTCGGCATACAGCGTGCGGTGCGGCAGGAGCTCGCGCACCACGGGTCGACCCAGGAGCACCCGGTGCTCCCCCACGGCCAGTTCACGTCCGGCGAGGATGTCCAGGTCGGCGACGCGGGCGCGCGGCACCCTGACGAGCAGCCGGGCGCGCCGCGACAGCAGGCCCGTGTCGCCCTCGCCTGCCACGAGTTTCAGGCGATGAACGCCGACGCCCGGTTCGGTCGCCAGCCAGGGCACGGCCGCCTCGAGGGCGTCGGCCAGGAGTCGTTGGTGATCGCGCGGAAACGTCGCACCTGCGAGCGCGAACGCCACGTCGACCCTGTCGGACAAGGGCTCGTTCAAGACGCCGGCTCCGTCTCGCCGTTCGAAGGCTGTGCCTGCGCCCAGCGCAGCAGCGCCTCGCCCCATTGCGAAGCCGTCGCCGCGTCGATCTCGAACACCGTGAAGCGGCTCTTCTCTCGAATCCGCGTGCGAAGCAGGCTGATGCCGCCAGCCTCGTAGTCGAGCTGCTGCAGCTCGATCTCCTGGCCGCCCAGCGGCACGCGAAGCTTCGTCAGCGGCGTGATCCGCGTGCCTCCAGCCGGGCGCGTCGTGGCGCCGGCGCCGGCCGCTGTCGATGGGCCAGGGACGCCGTCGCGCTCGTCGGACAGGGGGCGATCGATCATCCCAGCATTGAGCGCGGGGCCGACCCGGATCGTCCATACCCGGGAGGGAGAAGCCCGGCATACCCCATTCGGGTAGTGCGTCCGATCCCAACGGAGTGATAGCAGCGGCGCCCCCGGCCACCTAGCATCTCCCGCATTGTCCGCACCTCGCCGTTCTTCAGCGCAGCGGCGCCAGACCCAGGAGACATCCCATGGCCAAGAAGATGCACGACACGCCGATGCTCGACCAGCTCGAGAGCGGCCCGTGGCCCAGTTTCGTGACGGGCCTGAAGCGCCTGGCGAAGGACAAGGACTACATGGTCGACCTGCGTCGGCCAGCTCGAGCATTCGTACCAGACCCGCAAGGGCTACTGGAAGGGCGGCACGGTCGGCGTCTTCGGCTATGGCGGCGGGGTGATCCCGCGCTTCTCCGAGTGGAGAGAGGGCAGCCGTGTTCCCCGAGTCGGCGGAGTTCCACACGCTGCGCGTGCAGCCGCCCGCGGGCATGCACTACGACACCGACGTGCTGCGCAAGATGTGCGACATCTGGGAGCGCCACGGCTCGGGCCTGATCGCCTTCCACGGCCAGTCGGGCGACATCATGTTCCAGGGCGCGAGCACCGAGAACGTGCAGCACGCCTTCGACGAACTCAACGAACTGGGCTTCGACCTCGGCGGCGCCGGCCCGGCCGTGCGCACGTCGATGAGCTGCGTCGGCGCGGCGCGCTGCGAGCAGAGCTGCTACGACGAGGCGCGTGCGCACCGGCAGGTCATCAACACCTTCCTCGACGACATCCACCGCCCGGCGCTGCCCTACAAGTTCAAGTTCAAGTTCTCCGGCTGCCCGAACGACTGCATGAACTCGATCCAGCGCTCGGACATGGCCGTCATCGGCACCTGGCGCGACAACATCCGCACCGACGAGGCGCTGGCGCGCAAGTGGTTCGACAAGCACGGCATGAACGAGCTGGTCAACGACGTCGTCACGCGCTGCCCGACGAAGACGATCATGCTCAAGGAGGTCAAGGACGTGCGCCAAGGGCGAGCACATCTCCGTCGGTCGCCGTCAGCGACACCCACGCCCTGGAGATCGACAACAGCAACTGCGTGCGCTGCATGCACTGCATCAACGTGATGACCGGCGCGCTCGCCCACGGCACCGACACCGGGCGCGACCATCCTGATCGGCGGCAAGCGCACGCTTGAAGATCGGCGACCTGATGGGCACGGTGGTCGTGCCCTTCCTGCCGCTGAAGACCGACGAGGACTACGAGGCCCTGGTCGAGCTCGGCCAGAAGGTGATCGACTTCTTCGCCGAGAACGCGCTCGAGCACGAGCGCACCGGCGAGATGATCGAGCGCATCGGCCTGGTGAACTTCCTCGAAGGCATCGGCCTCGAGGTCGACGCGAACATGGTCTCCACGCCGCGCACGAACCCCTACGTGCGCACCGACGGCTGGGACGACGAGGTCGCCAAGATCAAGGCCCGCAAGGCCGCCGCCTGATTCGCCCCGAGGAACCCTTCATGGCCCAGATGCGCACCCCCATCGAAAGCGGCGTGCCGGACAACAAGCAGTTCCTGCACCCCGCCCTGCTGAAGAACTACGGCAACTGGAAATGGCATGACCGTCCGCGCCCGGGCGTGCTGCACCACGTCTCGCACACCGGCGACGAGGTGTGGACCGTGCGTGCGGGCACGCAGCGGCAGATGGACGTGTTCACGATCCGCAAGCTGTGCGACATCGCCGACACCTACGCCGAAGGCCACGTGCGATTCACGATCCGCTCGCAACATCGAGTTCATGGTGAGCGACCCCAACAAGGTCGCCCCGCTGATCGAGGCACTCACGAGCAACGGCTTCCCGGTCGGCGGCACGGGCAATTCGGTCTCGATGATCGCGCACACGCAGGGCTGGCTGCACTGCGACATCCCGGGCACGGACGCGTCCGGCGCGGTGAAGGCGCTGATGGACGAGCTCTATACCGAGTTCATCCGCGAGGACATGCCCAACCGCGTGCACCTGTCGACCTCCTGCTGCGAGATCAACTGCGGCGGCCAGGCCGACATCGCGATCATCGTGCAGCACACCAAGCCGCCGAAGATCAACCACGACCTGGTGGCCAACGTGTGCGAGCGCCCCGCCGTGGTGGCGCGCTGCCCGGTGGCGGCCATCCGCCCGGCGCTGGTCAACGGCAAGCCTTCTCTGGAGGTCGACGAGAAGAAATGCATCTGCTGCGGCGCCTGCTATCCGCCGTGCCCGCCCATGCAGATCAACGATCCCGAGCATTCCAAGCTCGCGATCTGGGTCGGCGGCAAGAACTCCAACGCGCGCGGCAAGCCGACCTTCATGAAGATGGTCGCCTCGGGCCTGCCCAACAACCCGCCGCGCTGGCCCGAGGTGTCGGAGATCGTGAAGAAGATCCTCTACACCTACAAGGAAGATGCCCGCTCCTGGGAGCGCGTGTCCGACTGGGTCGAGCGCATCGGCTGGCCGCGCTTCTTCGAGAAGTGCGACCTGCCCTTCACCAAGTACCTGATCGACGACTGGCGCGGTTCGCGGGCGAACCTCAACGCCTCCACCCACATCCGCTTCTGACGCGGCAGGAGTCCCATGAAGTTCGGCTTGCTCGTCAGCGAGGGTCCGTACACCCACCAGGCCAGCGACAGCGCCTATCAGTTCGCGCGCGCTGCACTGGCCAAGGGGCACGAGATCCAGCGCATCTTCTTCTATCACGACGGGGTCTACAACGCGACGCAGCTCACCGAGCCGCCGCAGGACGACCGCCACATCGTCAACCGCTGGTCCACGCTGGCCGCGGAGCACAAGGTGGACCTCGTGGTCTGCGTCGCGGCGGCGCTGCGCCGCGGCATCAAGGACGAGGTGCTCGCACCGGGTTTCCGGATCTCGGGCCTGGGCCAATTGGTGGACAGCGGCATCAAGGCCGACCGCCTCGTGACCTTCGGCGATTGAGGCCTCGCGCTCGGCGCGACAAACACTGACCAGAGACAAGTCGACCGATGAAGAAGTTCATGTTCGTCAATCGCAAGGCCGCCCTACGGGACGATCTACGCGCTCGAAAGCCTGGAAGTCGTGCTGATCGCCGCTACCTTCGACCAGGACGTGAGCCTGGTGTTCGCCGACGACGGCGTCTACCAGCTCGCCAAGGGGCAGCAGACCAAGGGCATCGGACTCAAGAACTTCTCGCCCACCTACAGGGCGCTCGAAGGCTACGACGTGGAGAAGCTCTTCGTCGAGCGCGAGTCGCTGCGAGGCGCGTGGCCTCGGCGAAGACGATCTGCTGGTGCCCGTCGAGGTGCTCGATTCGCGCCGCCCTCTCGTCGCTGATGGCCGAGCAGGACGTCATCCTTTCCTTTTGACCACGCCATGCTGCACATCGTCAACAAGTCCCCCTCGCAGACGCTCTCGCTCGACAGTTGCCTGCGGCTGGCCCGGGACGGCCAGTCGCTGCTGCTCATCGAGGACGGCGTCTATGCCGCCACCACGCGCAGCCCTGCCGCCGCGGCCGTGCGCGAAGCCGCCGGCCGCCTCAAGGTCTACGCGCTGCAGCCCGACCTCGAGGCGCGCGGCATGGCCGCCACGCTCATCGAGGGCGTGACGCCGGTGGACTACGAAGGATTCGTCGACCTCGTCGTCGAGCATCCCGCCACCCAGTCGTGGCTCTGACTTCCAATCCAACACCACAGCATTCACGGAGAACCACATGAGCACGACCATCGAAGTCAACGGCACGGCCTACGACACCGACGAAGAGGGCTACCTCATCAACCTCGCCGACTGGAACGAGGACATCGCCCACCAGATCGCCAAGGCCGAGAACGTCGACATGACGTCCAACCACTGGGAAGTCGTCAACTTCCTGCGCGACTACTACAACGAATACCAGATCGCACCGGCCGTGCGCGTGCTGACCAAGGCCATCGGCAAGCAGCTCGGGCCGGACAAGGGCAACAGCAAGTACCTGTACGAGCTCTTCCCCTACGGCCCGGCCAAGCAGGCCTGCAAGATCGCCGGACTGCCCAAGCCGACCGGATGCGTTTGACCACCCCCGTAGCGCCTTCGGCGCTCCCCTTCGAGGGGGCGCCTTTGGCGGACCGGCGAAGCCGGATCCGCGAAGGCTGCTTGAGGGCTCGCTCGGTTCCTCGCTCGGTTTCTCGATCGTGATGTGATTCGGATCTTCATCGCATGACCGCTCTGACCGTCGGCTTCGCGTTGCTGTTCTATGCGGCCACCGCCATCTTCGTGGTCGGCCTGGCCGTGAAGATCCGCGGCTATGTCGGCACGCCGAGCCCGCTGAAGATTCCGACGACGCCCGCGCCCACGACGACCAGCGGCGTGGTAGCGCGCATGACGCGCGAGGTGGTGTTCTTCGAGAGCCTGTTTCGCGCCAACAAGTGGACGTGGCTGTTCGGATGGACTTTCCATGCGGCGCTGCTGCTGGTCGTGCTGCGCCACCTGCGCTATTTCCAGCAGCCCGTGTGGGCGCCGATTGCATGGGTGCAGCCTTTCGGCATGTATGCCGGCTTCGCCCTCGTGGCCGGGCTGGCCGGATTGTGGGCAAGGCGCTTCCTGGTGGATCGCGTGCGCTACATCTCCACGCCGTCCGATCACCTGATGCTCGTCCTGCTGCTGGCCATCGGCATGTCGGGCCTGGCGATGCGATTCGTGGCGCACACCGACATCATCGCGCTCAAGGCCTTCATGCTCGGACTTCTGCGTCTTGACTGGCAGCCGCTGCCGGCCGATCCGGTGCTGCTGATCCACCTCTCGCTGGTGGCACTGCTGATGATCGTCTTTCCGATCAGCAAGCTGCTGCACGCACCGGGCCTGTTCTTCAGCCCGACGCGCAACCAGGCCGACAACCCCCGCGAGGCGCGCCACGTCGCGGCCTGGGCGAGCGCACTCGACAAATAGGACTGCGTGCCATGGCCACCGCCGCGTTCCAGACACCGCCGCTGAAGGAATACCCGGTCATCCCGCTGGTGCGCGAAGGCGCGATGGCGCACAGCAAGCCCTTCGTCGCCTCGGCGGCCATCCAGGCCGGTGTGGGTTTCCCGGGGGAGCTGGCCGACGGCTGGCAGGACCGCGCCATCGCGAAGATGGGCGAACTGCTCGACAAGTACCGCTCCCTGCGCGTCTACATGGATGCCTGCGTGCACTGCGGCGCGTGCTCCGACAAGTGCCATTACTTTCTCGGCACCGGCGACCCGAAGAACATGCCGGTGGCGCGCCAGGATCTGATGCGCGCGGTCTACCGCCGCTACTTCACCTTCGCCGGCAAGCACTTTCCCAAGCTGGTCGGCGCCGTGGACCTGACCAAGGACGTGCTCGACGACTGGTGGAGCTACTACAACCAGTGCTCCGAATGCCGCCGCTGCTCGGTCTTCTGTCCCTACGGCATCGACACGGCCGAGGTGACCATGGCCGCGCGCGAGATCATGGATTCGGTGGGCATGGGCCAGAAGTACGCCAACGAGATCATCGGCAAGGTCCACCGCATCGGCAACAACCTGGGCATTCCCGAGCCCGCACTGGCCGACACGCTGTCCGGCCTCGAGGAAGACACCAAGGACGAGACCGGCGTCGACGTGCGCTTCCCGCTGGACGTGAAAGGCGCCGAAGTGCTGCTGATCACGCCGTCGGCCGACTTCTTCTCGGAGCCGCACGTCGAGAGCCTGATCGGCTACGCCAAGGTCTTCCATGCCGCGGGCATCAGCTGGACCTTGTCGTCACACGCCTCCGAGGCCGCCAATTTCGGATTGTTCATCGGCAGCTACGAGCAGATGCGCAAGGTCTCCCTGCGCATCCGGGATGCCGCGCGCGAGCTCGGCGTCAGGCGCATCGTGGTGGGCGAATGCGGCCATGCCTGGCGCGTGGCCTACAGCTTCTGGAACACGCTGATGGGCCCGTTCGACTGGCTCGATACGCGCTATCCGGTGCCGCAGCACATCTGCGAGTTCACGCACGACCTCATCAGCCAGGGCGCGCTGCGCTTCGACAAGGACGCCAACGACGAGCGCATCGTCACGTTCCACGATTCGTGCAACGTGGCACGCGCCTCGCGCATGGGCTCGATGCCGGGCGGGCAGTTCGTGATCCCGCGCGAGATCATCAAGGCGGTCGCCAACCGCTTCCACGACATGGCGCCCGAGACCATCCACGAGCAGACCTTCTGCTGCGGAGGCGGCGGCGGCCTGCTCACCGACGACCTGATGGAAGTGCGCGTCAAGGGCGCGCTGCCGCGCATGGAAGCGCTCAAGCAGGTGGTCGACGAGCACGGCGTGAACTTCATGGCCACCATCTGCGCGATCTGCAAGGCGCAGTTCAGCAAGGTGCTGCCCTACTACGGCTTCGACATGCGCATGGTCGGCGGCGTGCACCAGCTGGTGAGCACCGCGATCCGGCTCGGCCGCAACGACTGACCAGGAGACTCCCCCGATGTCCTCAATGCCCGAATCGGCGCCGGCCCGGCCGCTCACCTTCCGCCGCTACCAGGACGGCGACCACGCGCCACTCCCATGGCAGCAGGAGATCTTCGACGCCGACCATTCGCACAAGTGCCCCACCTACGTGCAGAGCACGCCGCCCTGCCAGGGCGTCGTGCCCGTCCGGCGAGGACATCCGCGGCTACCTGAACATCGTGCGCGGCATGGAAAAGCCGCCGGCCGGCATCACGTGGCAGGAATACGCCTGGCGCCGCCTGACCGAGGCCAACCCGCTGCCCTCGGTGATGGGCCGCGTCTGCCCGGCGCCGTGCGAATCGGGCTGCAACCGCAACGAGGTCGAGGATTTCGTCGGCATCAACTCGGTCGAGCATTTCCTCGGCGAATACGCGATTGAACACAAGCTCGCCTTCGTGAAGCCCGAGACGCAGACGGGCAAGAAGGTGGCCGTGATCGGCGGCGGTCCGGCCGGCCTGTCCTGCGCCTACCAGCTCGCCCGCAAGGGCCATGCGGTCACGATCTTCGACGAGCGCGCCGAACTCGGCGGCATGATGCGCTACGGCATCCCGGGCTTTCGCACGCCGCGGACGGTGCTCGATGCGGAGATAAAGCGCATCCTCGACCTGGGCGTGGACGCGCGCATGAATTGCCGCATCGGCACCGACGTCACGCTCGATCAGCTCGAAGCCGAATTCGACGCGGTGTTCCTCGGCCTGGGCGCGCAGTCCGGGCGACCGCTGCCGGTCGAGGGCGCGGACGCGCCGAACTGCGTGACGGCCACGGCCTTCCTGAAGGCATTCAACGACGGCCGCATGCGCCACGTCGGCAAGCGCGTGGTGGTGATCGGCGGCGGCGACACCTCCATCGACGTGGCCACGGTCGCGCGCCGGCTGGGGCACATCGAGCAGGCGCGCGAGAGCGACCGGCCCGAGCATGCGATCGCCGGCACCATCGCGCACGACGTGGCCGAGGTCTCCGCGCGCCAGGGCGCCGAGGTGACGCTGACCTCGGTGTTCGCCATCGAGAAGATGCAGGCGAGCCGTCATGAGGTGGAGCATGCGCTGGCCGAGGGCATCGCCATCCGCGGCGGCCTCGCCCCGGTGGCCGTGCTGCGCGACGCCACCGGACGCGCCACCGGGCTGCGCGTCGTGCGCTGCGAGGCGAAGATCACCGGCGGGCGGCTGGAGATCAAGAACGTGCCCGGCTCCGAGGAAGACATCGAGGCCGACCTCATCGTCTCGGCGATCGGCCAGTCAGTCGACTTCACCGGCCTGGAGACGCTGAACAACGGCAAGGGTGCCATCAGCGCCGACAAGAACTACCAGGTCCAGGGCAAGCCGCACCTGTTCGTCGGCGGCGACGTCGTGCGTCCGCACCTGCTCACCACCGCGATCGGCCACGGCGCGATCGCGGCCGACGGCATCGACCGGCACCTGCAAGCGCGAGCCGCTGGAAAAGCGCCCGAAGATCGACGTGCACGTCTTCGACATGAAGCGCAAGCTCATCGAGAAGGGGCTCGTGGTCAGCGAACTCCATGAGCCGGTGCGCGGCACGGACTCGAGCACGGGCGCGATCCACAACTACGAGAACCGCTCCGACCGCTACGTGATTCCGCACGAGGATCTCTTCCTCGGGCACTTCATGCACACGCCCCGCCACAGGCGGCGCGTGGCGATGCTCAACGCCGAGCAGGCACTCAACAATTTCGAGGAGCGCGTGATTCCGCTCAGCGAGGCCGAGGCGGTCGCCGAAGCCAAGCGCTGCATGAGCTGCGGCCTGTGCTTCGAGTGCGACAACTGCGTCGTCTACTGCCCGCAGACGGCGGTGTTCAAGGTGCCCAAGTCGAAGTCGACGACCGGACGCTACGTGGACACCGACTACGACAAGTGCATCGGCTGCCACATCTGCAAGGACGTGTGCCCGACCGGCTACATCCAGATGGGGCTGGGGGAATAGCGTGAGACGCGGTCTGCTCGTGGGACTGGCCGGCCTGCTGGCCGCCGGCACCGTCTGGGCGGCCTCGGTCTGGGCGGGTCCGCCTCGTCGCTGCAGCCGCATGTCGAGCCGGCTCGAGGCGGCCAATGCGTGCGCGATCCGTCGGTGATGCGGCGCGAGCACATGAACCTGCTCAAGCACCAGCGCGACATCACCGTGCACGACGGCGTGCGCGGTGCGACAGGTCAGCCTCAAGACCTGCGTCGTCGTGCCATGCCAGCCGGTCCACGGGCAGCGTCGCCGCCTCGAAGGAGGACTTCTGCGTGAGCTGCCACAGCTATGCGGCGGTGAAGATCGACTGCTTCGAGTGCCACGCCAGCCGGCCGCCGGGCAGCGCGGCGCATGCCGGACCGACCACCTCGAAGGCGAATGCGTCATGACCGACCGTCGCGGCTTTCTCGGCATGGCGGCGGCCGCGCTCGCCGGCGTGGCGATCGCGCCGGGCGTGCGCCTGATCGAGATCGCGCGGGCCGCCGAACCGACGCCCGGCGCGAATCCGAAGGTGCGCTGGGGCATGCTGATCGACTCCAACAAGTGCGAGCCGGGTTGCACCGACTGCGTCAGCGCCTGCAATACCGAGAACGGCCTGTCGGGCAAGACGCGCCCGACGGATGCGCAGTGGATCCGCAAGATCGAGATCAAGGAGATCAGGACCGGACGCACGCAGTCGTTGCCGATGATGTGCCAGCACTGCGCCGAGCCGCCTTGCGTGGACGTGTGCCCCACCGGCGCGTCGTTCAAGCGCCCGGACGGCATCGTGCTGGTCGATCGCCACGCCTGCATCGGCTGCCGCTATTGCATGGTGGCCTGCCCCTACCAGGCACGCTCCTTCGTCCACGAACCGCTGTCCGACCAGAACCCCGACGTGCCGCGCGGCAAGGGCTGCGTCGAAGGCTGCACGATGTGCGTGCACCGCATCGACCGCAACGAGTCGCCCGCCTGCGTGCAGGCCTGCGCGGCGGCCGGACATGGCGCGATCCTGTTCGGCGACCTGAACGACCCCGACAGCGAGATCTCGAAGGCGGTGAAGAAATACGCGGCGCGACAGGTGCGCGAAGACCTGAACCTGGATACCGGCGTGCGGTACGTCGGGATATAGGCCAGCCGGACCAGTCGAGGACGCGATGAAGATTCCCCTCCGAGAGTTGCACACCAGCGGTCGCGGCTACCTGCTGGTCCTTGGCGGCCTGGGCGTGGTTGTCCTGGCCGGCCTCGTCGCGGCCGGCTACATGGAGCACCGGGGCCACATCGTCACCGGCATGGACAACCGGATCGTCTGGGGCCTGCCGCATGTGTTCGCGGTCTTCCTCATCGTGGCGGCCTCGGGCGCCCTGAACACCGCCTCCATCGCATCGGTGTTCGGCAAGAGCGAATACAAGCCCCTCGCGCCTTTGTCGGCACTGCTGGCCATGGCCTTGCTGGCCGGCGGGCTCGCCGTGCTGATGCTCGACCTCGGCCGCCCCGATCGGCTCGTGGTCGCGATGACCCACTACAACTTTCACTCCATCTTCGCCTGGAACGTGTTTCTCTACACCGGCTTCATGGCGATCGTCGCGGCCTACCTGTGGACGATGATGGAGCGTCGCATGAATCGCTTCAGCTCGCGCGTGGGCCTGGCGGCATTCATCTGGCGGCTCGCGCTGACCACAGGCACCGGCTCCATCTTCGGCTTCATCGTGGCGCGTCACAGCTTCGACAGCGCCATGCTCGCGCCGACCTTCGTCGTGCTGTCGCTGTCCTATGGCACGGCGATCTTCGTGCTCGCGCTGCTGGCCGGATGCTCGGCCGGCGAACGTCCGGTGGGTGATGCGCTGCTCGCCCGGCTGGCGCGCCTGCAGGTGATCTTCGTGGCGGCAGGTTTGTACTTCGTCGCGGTGCTTCACCTGACCAACCTGTACGTTGCGCGGCGCGTGGACTTCGAGCACTTCGTGCTTCTGTCCGGCGGCGTGCACACCGCGATGTTCTGGCTGGGCCAGGTGGTGATCGGCGGCGTGCTGCCGCTCGTGCTGCTGCTGTCCTTGCGCGCGCCGATGACGCGCAGGCGCCTGGCGCTGGCGGCCGTGGCCGTCGTGCTGGGCGGCCTCGCCCAGATGTACGTCACGATCATCGGCGGTCAGGCCTATCCGCTCGTGATGTTCCCCGGCTTCGAGGTGCACAGCACGTTCATGGATGGCGAGATCCATCGCTATGCGCCGAGCCTGCCGGAACTGCTGCTCGGCCTGGGCGGCTCGGGGCTCGCGGCCTTGATCGTCGTGGTCGCCATGCGGCTGCTCCCGTTCCTGCCGCAGCGGCTCGACGATGCCGCCCTCGCGTCCGACTGAGCGGACCAGTGCCATGTCTGCCCTCTTCATTTCTGCGGCGCACAAGTCCTCGGGCAAGACGACGGTGTCGATCGGCCTGTGCGCGGCGCTTGCCGGGCAGGGATGTTCGGTGCAGCCATTCAAGAAGGGCCCGGACTACATCGATCCGATGTGGCTGGCGCGTGCCGCAGGTCGCAGCTGCATCAACCTCGATCCGTACCTCATGCCCGAGGCCGAGCTGGTGGATCGGTTTTCGAGGTACGCCGCGTCCGCGGACATCTCGCTCGTCGAGGGCAACAAGGGCCTGTACGACGGCCTTGCGCTGGACGGCAGCAACAGCAACGCCGCGCTGGCGCGACGTCTCGGGCTGCCGGTGGTGCTGGTGATCGACGCACGCGGCATGACGCGCGGCATCGCACCGCTGATCCTCGGGTACCAGGCCTTCGACCCACAGGTGAACATCGCCGGCGTGATCCTGAACCAGGTCGGTGGCTCGCGGCACGAGGCCAAGCTGCGCGCCGTGATCGAGCACTACACCGACGTGCCGGTGCTGGGGGCCGTCGCCCATGACGCTCGATTGGCGATGACCGAGCGCCACCTCGGCCTCGTGCCCGACGCCGAGCTCGATGATGCGCAGGCGCGAATCCGGCTGTTCGGCGCCGTGGTCGCTGCCCAGGTCGATCTCGATCGGCTGCGCCGCGTCGCCGAGCTTGCCGCCCTGCCGTCCGCTGCTTCGCCTTCCGCTTCGACTGCTTCGCAGTCTGCTTCGCCACTTTCCGCGCCATCCGCTGCGAAGCGTGCGACATCGCGCAAGCCATCCGAGGCGCTTCGCATCGGCATCGCGCGTGACCGCGCCTTCGGCTTCTACTACGCGGACGACCTGGCCGCGCTCGAAGCGGCAGGCGCCCGGCTCGTGCCTTTCGACACCCTGCGCGATGCACGGCTGCCGGCGGTCGACGCCCTGTTCATCGGCGGCGGCTTTCCCGAATTGTTCATGTCCGAGCTGGAGGCCAATGTCTCATTGCGCGCCGAGCTCCGCCAGGCCATCGAGTCGGGCATGCCGACCTATGCCGAGTGCGGCGGCCTGATGTACCTCTCGCGCTCCATCGAATGGAACGGGCGAAGCGCCCGCATGGTCGGCGCGATCCCGGGCGACGCGGTCATGCACGCGCGCCCCGTCGGGCGCGGCTATGTGCACATCGAGGAGACGGCCGATTTCCCCTGGCCGTGCTTCGATGCTCGCTCCGCGCCGGCGCACGCCGTGCGCGCGCACGAATTCCATCACTCGAGCCTCGAGAACCTCGATCCGTGCGTGACGTTCGCGTACCGCGTGACGCGCGGCCACGGCATCGACGGCCTGCACGACGGCATCGTGCACGGCAACCTGCTGGCGTCCTATGCGCACCGCCGAAGCGCCGCAGGCGCCGACTGGACGGGACGCTTCGTCGCTTTCGCGCAGCAGGTCAGGCGCTCCCGCCGGGAACGGCTCGCGATGACATCGCCCGCCATGGCAGGAGCCGCCGCATGATCCGCCCGGCCAGACGCATCGTGCAAGTCGCCGGACATGCGATCGAGACGGACTCCGAGGGCTATCTGCTGCGCCTGGACGACTGGTCCGAGGACTTCGCGCGCGCCCTCGCGCAAGAAGAAGCCCTCGTGCTCACCGACGAGCACTGGCAGGTCATCCACTTCCTGCGTGCGTACTACCACGAGCACGGCGTGCAGGCGCAGGTTCGCGCGATGGTCCGCCACTTCGCGCGCAGCTGGGGGCCTCGCCGGGGAAGCAATCACCACCTGCACGACATGTTTCCGATGGGCGGCCCGCAGAAGCAAGGCAACCGCCTGGCGGGCCTGTTGCGAACCAAGGGGGAGCACTGAGACATGGACACCCAGTCATTCCGCATCACTTCGGGCGCCGCCCGGCAGATCCTCGCGCAGGCCGCGAGCAGCGAGGCCGCCGGCCTGGCACTGCGCGTGGCCGCGCGGCAAGAGGCCGACGGCACGATCGCCTACGGCATGGGATTCGACGACATCGCTGCCGACGACGATCCCACTCATGTCGACGGACTGGCCGTGGTGATCGCCGCCGGATGCGAACCACTGCTCGAAGGCACGGTGCTCGACTTCGTCGAACTGGCGCCGGGCGAATTCAACTTCATCTTCATCCCGCCGGCCACCGCGGCCCAAGAGGCGGCTCCAGAGGCGGATCCAGAAGCAGCGCCGGCGCGCGGCTGCGGCAGCGGTGGCTGCAGCGGTTGTGGCGGCGCCTGATGGCACGACCTTCGTCCAGACAACACCGGAGACATCGTCCATGAACAGCGTCGTCGACTGCCCCGGCTGGAATCCGGCCCTGCGCACGCCCCGCCACGGCCGCGTGTACCTCGTCGGCGCCGGGCCCGGCGATCCGGACCTCCTCACGCTGCGCGCGGCGCGCCTGCTGGCCCAGGCCGACATCGTCGTGCACGACCACCTCGTGTCGGCCGACGTGCTCGACCTCATCGGCCCGCGCGCGCGCCTCATCTACGCGGGCAAGGAGAACCGTCATCACACGATGGAGCAGGACGAGATCAACGCGCTGCTGGTGCGCCTGGCGCGCGAGGGCCGCCAGGTCATCCGGCTCAAGGGCGGCGACCCCTTCGTCTTCGGCCGCGGCGGCGAGGAGTTGCAGGCGCTGGCCGAGGCCGGCGTCTCGTTCGAGGTGGTCCCCGGCATCACGGCGGCGTGCGGCGTGTCGAGTTATGCGGGCATCCCGCTCACGCATCGCGACCATGCGCAGGCCTGCGTCTTCGTCACCGGGCATCTGAAGGACGGCGGCAGCGACATCGACTGGTCCGCGCTCGCACGACCGCGGCAGACCGTGGTGATCTACATGGGCCTGTCGGCCTTGCCCGAGATCTGCGAGCACCTCGTCGCCCATGGCCTCTCGCCCGACTGGCCCGCCGCCGTCGTGCAGCAGGGCACGACGCTGGACCAGCGTGTCGTCAGCGGCACCCTGGAAACCTTGCCCGTACGCGTCGCCGAAGCGGCGCTGAAATCGCCCTGCCTCATCATCGTCGGCGAGGTCGTTCGCCTGCGCGAGCAACTCGCCTGGTTCGGCGACGAGTGCGACGGACACGACGAATGCAACGAGGCCATGCCGCTGGCATTCGCGCTGGGCTGAATAGCCTGCCGCCGCGCGCTCAGTCCAAACCGAGATCGATTCCGCTCGGGCGCCGACGCTCGATCGCGTACTTCAGCAAGGCCGCGCCGCGATAGGCTCCATGGACGAACTTTCCATACGCCATCGTGAAGAACAAGGCCGTCACCACACCCAGGTGCACGACCAGCAGCCATGGCATCGCCGATGAGTCTCGCCAGGCGAGAAGCGCCAAGCCGGTGGCCGAGGTGAGCAGCAGGAGGATGGCGAGGGCGCGGTCCATGGCATGGGTGGCGGGCGTTCCTTGCGTCGCGCTTCGGCGCAGGCTCAGCCACAGCAGGCCGAACGGCCCCGCCAGCAGACCGATGCCGCCGGCCGTCCCGAGCACCACGGGCAGGCTGAGCAAGGGATACGGCGCATGGCGGTCGAGCAGATAGTGGTAGAGCGTGGCCACGGCGGTGGCCGCGAAGCACAAGACAAAGCCGTAGAAGGTGAGATGGTGAAAGCGGCGCCTGATCAGCGTGAACCGGTCGTCGCCCTCGTTGCAGCCCAGGCCGTGCCCGCCGCCCAGATAGGTCAGGCACAGCATGTCACGGGCCGTCTCTGCCACGGCCGCGCCGCTGGCGGCGCCAGGCGTCTGGCCGCGCCAGAATCGAGCGACACCGATGCCTATCACCGCGAGCGCGATGATGAACAGCGTGCCGAACACCGCGGCGAGCAAGTGGTGCGGAACGACCGCATAGAAATTGGCCGTGGTGCCGCCCGACGGACCTCCCGATAAACCGCCCGACAGCCCGCCAGCGCCGATCGCCAGCACGGCCCACAGAACCAGGCCGATCAGCAGGGCCAGCCCGGCCGAGAGGCCTGCGTGGCGAAATGTGCCAGCAAGGACCCTGGGCCACGCATGTCGCGCATACGTGTGCGAGCGAACCCGCGCCATCGCGCCCGGGATGTCGACTGCGAACTCGTGCGGCGGTGCGTACTGGCAGGCGTGAAGACAGTCGCCGCAGTTGTGGCACAGGTTGGCGAGGTAGTGCACGTCGGCCGCGGGAAACACCAGGCGCCGTGTCATGGCGGGAAAGACCGCGCAGTAGCCTTCGCAATACCGGCAGGCGTTGCAGATGGTCAGTTGACGCGCCGCCTCGGCTTCGGCCAGCGCCGCATCGCCCTCGGCCAGCGCACGGGCCTCGTTGACGAGTCGTTCAAGCGGCGGCAAGCGCTTCTCCCGGCGTCGTGCGGGCGGCGTGGGCGGCACGCTCTCCCGCGATCCGCCCGAAGGCAGTGCCGATGGACATGCCCACGCCCGCGGTGTAGCCCTTGCCGAGCACGTTCCCGGCCATCATCTCGCCTGCCACGAAGAGGTTCGGGCTGGGCTGGCCGCCAAACCGCACGGCCGCCGTCTCGTCGGTGCGAAGACCGAGGTAGGTGAAAGTGATGCCGGGGCGGAGCGCATAGCCGAAGAAGGGCGGCGTATCGAGCGGCCGTGCCCAATGCGTCTTCGGCGGCGCGATGCCCTCGGTATGGCAGTCGTCGAGCGTCGTGTGGTCGAAGCGGCCGACGCAGCAGGCCGCGTTGTAGGCATGAACCGTGTCGGCGAATGCCCGAACCGGCAGCCCCAGAGCCTGCGCGAGCCCTTCCAGGGTCGATGCGCGCGTACCGGGAAAAACAGGCGGCATGAAATGCCCGACCGCCTTGGCATCGATGATCGAATAGGCGATCTGCCCCGGCTGCAGCGCCACGAGGCGGCCCCAGATGGCGTAGCGCTTGGGCCAGAAGTCCTCGCCTTCGTCATGGAACCGCACAGCCTCGCGGTTCACCACGACGCCCAGGGACACGCAGTCGATACGGGTGCAGATCCCGCCGTCGTACAAGGGTGCACGGGCATCGATGGCGACGCAATGGGACTGAGACGGGTCGCCCACGGCATCGGCTCCGGCATCGAGCATGGCCTTGAGCACGACGCCCTGGTTGAAGTGCGTGCCGCGGATGAGGAAGTTGTCGGCCGGCCACTCGCCGCGTTCGTTGCGACCCCATGCCGTGCGCAGCCATTCACGATTCGACTCGAAACCGCCGGCAGCGAGCACGCAGGCCCGCGCGCGAAAGCGCTGCCCTCGACTGCGCGCGGCGACGAAGCGCCCATCGCGCAGGTCGATCGCGTCGACGGGCGTGTCGTATCGCACCTGCACGCCCAGGGCCTCGGCGCTGCGGTAGTACGCGTTCACGAGGGCCTTGCCGCCGCCCATGAAGAACGCGTTCGTGCGGGCCACGTGCAGCGCACCCGACAAGGGCGGCTGGAAATGCACGCCGTGGCGCCGCATCCATGGCCGGCACGTCGCCGATGCGCGGATCACCAGGCGCGCGAGCAACTCGTTTGTCACGCCGCCGGTCACCTTCAGCAGGTCCTGCCAGTACTCCTCTTCAGGATAGGCATCGACCAGCACGTCCTGCGGCGCATCGTGCATGCAGCGCAGATTGCGCGTGTGAGGCGAATTCCCGCCACGCCATTCGCGTGGCGAAGCCTCCAGCATGAGAACGCTGGCGCCGGCCTCGCGCGCTGCCAAGGCGGCGCAAAGGGCGGCGTTGCCGCCGCCCACCACCAGCACATCGGGAATCGGGTTGCCGTCCATGCGCGCACTGTAGTGGTCTGCGCGCCAGGCCGCACGTCACTTTCCCAACCGCGCGAGCAGCGCCGACAGACGATCGCCGGAATCCACGCCGAAGGCCTGCACGCCGATCCGCTTGAGCACGGCCTGCCCCTCGGCGGTGCCGGGCAGGGCCGTGAGGCCGGTCAATGAGAATTGCGCCGAGGCAGCTCGGTCATCTCGCCGCCGGCGCGGGATTCGACGGCGAACACCGCCGCCTCGACGCGCGAGCTCAGGTTGAGCTTCGAGAGGATGTGCCGCACGTGCAGCTTCACCGTGTCGTGGCTGATGTCCAGCGCCCGCGCGATCGACTTGTTGCTCTCGCCGCGCGCGAGATGGTCGAGGATCTGGCGTTCGCGCTCGGTGAGCGAGGCCAGCAGGTCCTGCCGCGTGCTGCCCTTGTTGCCCGACTGGAGCATCTGGGCGAGCTTGAGCGTCATCGCGGGCGCCACAGCGAGTTCGCCGCGTGCCGCGCGCGCAATCGCGCCGATCACTTCCTCTGGCTCCATGTCCTTGAGCAGGTAGCCGCGCACGCCGGCTCGCAGCGCCGCAGAAAGGTCTGCCTCGGAATCGCTCATCGTGAGAATGACCGCCGGCGTCTCGCAACCTTCGGCGCGAATGTGCCGAAGCAGGCTCAGCCCATCCGTGGTGGGCATGCGCAAGTCGAGCACCACGAGGTCGGGAAGATGCTCCTGCAGCGTGGCCACGAGCAGGGACGGATCGCCCAGCGCGGCCACGACGCGCATGTTGCCGCGATGCTGCAGCAAGTCGGTCAGGCCGTTGCGGCACAGCGCATGGTCATCGACCAGGACAATGCGCAAGGGCTGCGCCGATGTGTCGTGGGTCGTCATGATCTGAGAGAAGCGGCGCCCGGCGCGCTTCGCGGAAAATGCAGCCGCACGCGCGTGCCGCCGCCCTCGCGTGAACTGAGCTCCACCCCGCCGCCCAGACGACGCGCCCGCTCGCGCATGATCTCGATGCCGTGGTGCGCGACCGAGTCCTCGGCGCCGCCCGAGCTGTCGATTCCTGAACCGTCGTCCTCGACGACGATCTCCACTTCGCCGCCGCGCCCCGCCACTGTCAGCCACACGCGCCGCGCGAGCGCATGCTTGGCCACGTTGGCCAGCGCCTCGCGAACGATCTGGATCGCCTGCGCCTCCTGAGATGCCATCAGCGCCAGGCCGGGAAGGCGATCGACGAACTCGATCTGCGCGCCCGTTCGATCACGAAACGTGTTCACGCAGGCGTGCAGCGCGTGAACGAGGCCCTGCGGATCCACCGGCGTGCGGAATTCGTCGATGATCTCGCGAAGGCATGCATGTGCCTCGCCGATGGCCTGGCGCACGTCGGCCAGGTACTTCGTGGACAGCGCATCGTCATGTTCGATCACCGCCTCCTGCAAGAGCGGCATGCGCATCTTGACGAAGGCCAGCGTCTGCGCAATGGAGTCGTGCACTTCGGCGGCGAGCATCTGGCGCTCCTGCGTGAGCGTGGCGCGAAGGTTCTCGCGTTCGAGCCGCGCGTTGTCCAGCGCGAGCCCGAGCAACTCGCCCACCGACTTCAACACCGCCGCGATTTCCGCGTTCGGTCGCGCGTCATGGTCGAAGAACAGGTTGTAGATGCCCAGCACGCGGCCGCGGTGACCCATCGGCACGGCGAGCACGCGCGCGCACTGGTTCCCGAAGTAGCTGTCGTGCGTCTGCGCGGTGCAGGTGCGCAGGTCCGAGGCCCACACCAGCCGGTCCTCCGACGCGGCCTGTCCGCACACGCCGCAATGGCGGTCCATCGAGCGTTCCGCCCCTCGCACATGGGCAGGCAGACCGATGTCGCTGACGAGCTGCAATCGGCCGCTTTGCTCCGACAGGATGCGCACCGCACCCGCCTGCGCGCCGGCCAGCTTCGTGACCGGCTCGAGGAAGCGCTGCAGAAGCGAATGCAGGTCGCTGCCCGCGGCGAGGTCGGCGGTGATCTCGGCCAGGATGGCCGCGGGCGGGGCCGCTTGCGCACCGGCGGCGCGCCAAGCGGGAACGTCGTCGAATCGTGGGTCTTCCATTCGCAGGACCGGGGCATGACCGCACCCCGGCTCGTCTCCTTCTTTACTGTATGAGTGCATTAGGAAGCAATGAAATAGGTGCTCTCCCAGGATTGACAGCGAATTGACGAAGATCAAATCGCGACGGGGCTCGGGAGCCCATACCCCATAAGGGTTACTCGCGGCTACCCGTCCCGGCTATAGACGGCCCACGGGGCCGGCGGCGCTAATGAAGCACTTTGCAATGTTCCGCCGCCACATGGCGGTCAACACGCTTCGACGCACGAGATGACGGCCCCACCGCTGCACGATCCGACCGCCAATCCGCTGCCCGAGGCACGCACCGAGACGCGCAACACGACCTGCTACATGTGCGCGTGCCGGTGCGGCATTCGCGTTCATCTGCGCGACGGCGAAGTCCGGTACATCGAGGGAAACCCTGAGCACCCGCTGAATCAGGGCGTCATCTGCGCCAAGGGCTCGTCGGGCATCATGAAGCAGTATTCGCCGGCACGGCTGACACAGCCGCTGCGGCGCAAGCCCGGCACCGAACGAGGCAGCGGCGAATACGAGGCGATCTCCTGGGACGAGGCGTTCGCCACGCTGGAGGAGCGGCTGCACAAGCTGCGCGCCACCGACCCGAAGCAGTTCGCGCTGTTCACCGGCCGCGACCAGATGCAGGCGCTCACGGGGCTGTTCGCGCGGCAGTTCGGCACGCCCAACTACGCGGCGCACGGCGGGTTCTGCTCGGTGAACATGGCCGCCGGAATGATCTACACCATCGGCGGCTCGTTCTGGGAATTCGGCGGCCCCGACCTCGAACGCGCCCGGCTGTTCGTGATGATCGGCACGGCAGAGGATCACCATTCCAATCCGCTGAAAGTCGCGCTTTCGAAGTTCAAGCGCGCGGGCGGGCGCTTCGTGGCCATCAACCCGGTGCGCACCGGCTATGCGGCCATCGCCGACGAATGGGTCCCGATCAAACCCGGTACCGACGGCGCCCTGTTGCTCGCGATGGTCCACGAGTTGATCGCGCTCGGGCTGTACGACCGCGACTTCATCGCCCGCTACACGAACGCCGGCCAGCTCGTGAACCTCGACGAGCGCAGCGACGAGTTCGGCCTGATGCTGCGCAAGCCGGACGGCGATGTCGTCAACCCGCTGCGTCCGGCCAACTTCTATTGGTGGGACCGCCTGAGCGGCGCGCCGGTGTCCGACCACGCCGAAGGGGCCGATCCCGCGCTGCTTGGCCACTTCACGATGCCCGACGGCACGCCTGCGGCGCCCGCATTCCAGTTGCTCGAGGAGCGCGTCAAGCCCTACACGCCGGAGTGGGCCGAAGAGATCACCGGCATTCCCGCGGCCACGATCCGGCGACTGGCTCACGAGATGGGCATCACGGCGCGCGACCAGACGATCGAGCTGCCCATCGCCTGGACCGACAGCTGGGGCCGGCACCACGACACGCGTCACCGGCAACCCGGTCGCGTTCCATGCGATGCGAGGCCTGGCCGCGCACTCGAACGGCTTCCACACGATCCGCACGCTGGCGATCCTCATGTCGCTGCTGGGCACCATCGACCGGCCCGGCGGCTTTCGCCACAAGGCGCCCTACCCGCGCGCGGTGCCGCCCAACGCTCGCCCGCCCAAGGGGCCGGAGGCCGTCAAGCCCGACACGCCGCTGGCCGGGGCGCCGCTGGGCTGGCCCGAGGGCCCGGACGACCTGTTCGTCGACGCGAACGGCGAGCCCGTGCGCATCGACAAGGGCTTCTCGTGGGAGTATCCGCTGTCGGCCCACGGGCTGATGCACAACGTCATCACCAACGCCTGGCGCGGCGATCCGTACCCGATCGACACGCTGATGATCTTCATGGCGAACATGGCGTGGAACTCGACGATGAACACGTCCGAGGTCCGCCGCATGCTCAACGACAAACGTGAGGACGGGCAATACAAGATCCCCTTCCTCGTGGTGTGCGACGCGTTCCAGTCGGAGACGACCGCTTTCGCCGACCTCGTGCTGCCCGACACGACCTACCTCGAGCGGCACGACTGCATGTCGATGCTCGACCGGCCGATCTCGGAGTTCGACGGGCCGGCCGACTCGGTGCGCATTCCGGTGCTGCCGCCCACGGGCCAGTGCAAGCCGTTCCAGGAGGTGCTGGTCGAGCTGGCCGGCCGCCTGAAGCTGCCCGCCTTCGTGAACGCCGACGGCTCGCGCAAGTTCCGCGACTACCCGGATTTCATCGTCCGCTACGAGACCGCCCCCGGCTCGGGCATCGGCTTTCTGGCCGGCTGGCGTGGCCAGGGCGGAGAAAAGTCGATGCGCGGCGAGCCCAATGCGAAGCAGTGGGAGATGTACGAGCAGAACAACTGCGTGTTCCACCATCGGCTGCCGCCGGGCCTGCGCTACATGCGCAACTGGAACCGCGACTACATGGCCTGGGCCCAGCAAGCCGGCTTGCGCCGCGACGCCGATCCGATCGTCATCCACCTGTATTCCGAGTTCCTGCAGCGCTTTCGTCTTGCTGCGCAGGGGCGCCACCCGGGCAAGCAGCCGCCTGACCGGTTGCGAGAACGTGTCGCCAAGTACTTCGACCCGCTGCCCTTCTACTACGCGCCGCTGGAAGCCGATGCCACCGACCTCGTGCGCTACCCGCTCAACGCGGTGACGCAGCGGCCGATGGCCATGTACCACTCCTGGGACTCGCAGAACGCCTGGCTGCGGCAGATCCATGCGCACAACTACCTGATGGTGAATTCCCAGGTCGCCAAGGCGGCGGGCATCGCCGACGGAGGCTGGATGTGGGTGGAGTCCCCATGGGGCCGCGTGCGCTGCATGTGCCGCACGTCGGAGGCGGTGGAGCCCGGAACCGTCTGGACATGGAATGCGATCGGCAAGGCGGCCGGCGCCTGGAACCTGACGGCCGACGCGAACGAGTCTCAGCGCGGCTTCCTGCTCAACCACCTCATCACCGAGGAACTGCCGGCCGGCGGCGGCATGCGCGTGTCCAATTCGGACCCCGTCACCGGGCAGGCCGGCTGGTACGACGTGCGCGTGCGCATCTACCCGGCCGAGCCCGGCGAGCCGGCGCAGACCTCCCCGCAGTTCGAGCCTCTGCACGTCGTGCCCGGCATGGGCGAGGCACCCAAGCGCCGCGGCTGGCGCGCGGGCTTCATGCGCAGGGGCGGCGCATGACCCAGCTCGCCCTGGTGATCGACCTGAATGTGTGCGTCGGCTGTCATGCCTGCGTGACCAGCTGCAAGCAATGGAACAGCTCGGGCGCCGCCGGTCCGCTCACCGACGACCGGCCCTACGCCGCGGACCCGAACGGCACCTTCTTCAACCGCGTGCAGACCTTCGAGGTCGGCGAGTTTCCGAACACGCAGACCGTGCACTTCCCCAAGAGCTGCCTGCACTGCGAGGAGCCGCCATGCGTCCCGGTGTGTCCCACCGGCGCGAGCTACAAACGCGCCGAGGACGGCATCGTGCTCGTCGACTACGACAAGTGCATCGGCTGCGGCTACTGCTCGTGGGCCTGTCCGTACGGCGCTCGCGAGCTCGACGAGGGTCGCAAGGTGATGACCAAGTGCACGCTGTGCGTGGACCGTGTCACCGATGCCGCATTGCCGCAGGCCGAGCGCAAGCCGGCCTGCGTGCTCGCCTGCCCGGCCAATGCGCGGCTTTTCGGCGACATTCACGATCCGCAGTCGACCGTGTCGACGGCCATCCGCGAGCGCGCCGGCTATGCGCTGATGCCCGAGTGGGGCACGCAGCCGGCCAACCACTACCTGCCCCGGCGCAAGACGGAGATCCCGTTGCGACGCGACCAGCTCGTGCGCGAGGCCAATCCGTTGCGCGTGGACGGCCGGGAGCCCGAGATCGGAACGGGCCTGCCGCTCGATGCGGACTGGGAACACTGACCATGCGTCCCGCTTTCTCCGTCATCTTCCTCACCACGCTGATCGGTGCCGCACAAGGGCTGTTCCTCATGCTCTACGCCGCCGACCTGGGGATCGACACGTTGCCGCGCGGCATCGTCCTCGAAGGTGCGGCGCTGTCGCTGGCCCTCGCCGCGCTGGGACTGTTCGCATCGTTCTTTCACCTCGGGCATCCGGAGCGTGCGTGGCGAGCGGCGGCGATGTGGCGCACCTCGTGGCTGTCGCGCGAAGTGATCGCGTTGCCCGCCTTCATGGCCTTCGTGTTGGCCTGGGGCGCGGCCCACGCCATGCCGGACGCCGGCCGCGCCGTCTCGCTCGCGGTGGGCGCGGTGGCCGTGGTGGCTTGCATCGCCCTGTTCGTGTGCACCGGGATGATCTACGCGTCCCTGCGCTTCCTGCAGGAATGGGCAAGCCCGCTCACGCTGGCGAACTACATGCTCCTGGGCAGTGCGTCCGGCGCCACGCTGGCCACTGCCCTTGCGGCGGTATCGGCGCCTGATCTCGTGCGGCCCTTTGGCTACGCCGCATTGATCCTGACGCTGGCTGGCCTGGCCAGCCGGGCGGCCTCGCTGTGGCGCAATGCGCGGCTGAAGCCGAAGTCCACGCTGCAAAGCGCCATCGGCATCCGGCATCCGCGCATCGTGCAGCGCGCGCAGGGCTTCATGGGCGGTTCGTTCAACACGCGCGAGTTCTTCCATGGCCGCAGCCGCGAGGCGCTGCTGGCCGTGAAATGGGGATTCCTGTTGCTGGCGTTTCCGGTGCCGATGGCGCTGGTGGCTGTCGGCCTGCTGGACGCAGCCCTTCCGTGGTTCGCGGCCGCCTTCGCGCTGCAGTACGTGGGGCTGCTCGCGGAGCGTTGGTACTTCTTCGCCCAGGCCAACCATCCGCAGAACCTGTACTACCAGGCGATCTCGTGATGATCCGAGCGAACACCGGCATGCCTGGAGCCGCGTGGTCGCGCGCGGCACTGGGCGTGTTGCTGCTCATGCTCGCCCTGCCCGCGCATGCGGCCGCACATGCGGCGCTGCTCGCCTGGTGGGTGTGGCCGGTCGCGCTGTTCGTCACCTGCTTCGCCATCGGCATCGTGGCGGTGCCCGCGGGCATCGGCGGCGGCACGCTCTTCGTGCCGATCGTGGGCAGCCTGTTTCCGTTCCACCTCGATTTCGTGCGCGGCGCCGGAACGCTGGTTGCGTTGGCCAGCGCCTTGTCCGCCGGTCCATTCCTGCTGCGCAATGGCCTGGCCGACCTGCGCCTTGCGCTGCCCCCGGCGCTGGCCGCCTCGATCGGCGCCGTCGCCGGCGCCATGATGGGCATGGCCTTGCCACCTTCGGCGATCCAGATGGCGCTCGGAATCACCGTGCTCGGCATCGTCGCATTGATGCTCTCGCCGCACAGCGCGCGCCTGGCGAGCGAGCCGCGACCGGACCGTCTCGCCGCGGCGCTCGCCCTGAGCGGCAACTTCCTGGACAGCAACACGCGGCGGATGGTGCCGTGGCAAGCGCAACGAACGGCGCGTGGTCTTGCGGTGTTCGTGGTGATCGGGGTGATGGGCGGCTTGTTCGGCATCGGCGCGGGCTGGGCGAACGTGCCCGCGCTGCATCTGCTGATGGGCGTGCCGCTGAAGGTGGCCACGGGCAGTTCCAGCCTGGTGCTGTCCATCGCGAGCTCTTCGGCGGCCTGGGTGTATGTCAACCAAGGGGCGGTGCTGCCCTTGATCGCCGTGCCCGCCATCCTCGGCATGAGCCTGGGGGCGCACCTCGGCGCGCGGCTGCTGCACGTGCTTCCGGCTCACGGCGTGCGCCGCATGGTGATCGGCGTGCTGCTGCTGGCCGGGCTTCGTGCGTTGCTGAAGGGCGCGGGGATCTGGGAATGAGGTGGGTCAGATGAAGCCGCATGACCTTCCGATCGAAGTCTCCCCGCACTCGACACCCGAGCAGTTGCGCTACGCCCGACTGCTCCAGGTATGCACCTGGGCGGGCCTGTGCTGGATCGCCGCCGGCTTCCTCGCCTATACCGCCGACGCGCTGCCTGCGCACGTGCCATTGCGCGATTTGCCGGGCCTGTGGGGCCTGCCGCTTCCGCGCTTTCTGGAGGCGACGTCCATGCCGACCGGCTGGCATCTCCTGGCCGCCTGGCCCAAGGCGGACGCGGCCATGCTGCTCGGCGTGGCCCTTCTGGCCAGCGCCCCCGGTCTGTGTCTGGCTGCGCTGATGCCCATGTACCTGCGCAGCCACGACCGCGCCTACCTGGCGATCACTGCGTGCGTGCTGATGGTCCTTGCCGTCGCCGCTTCGGGGCTCCTGCATGCACCGCACTGAATTCCGATGCCGTGCTGATCGGCGCGCACGGCGAATGCGCGTCGTGGCGTCCGCCTCTCTTGCGCACCAGCTTCTTCACTTCCAGCCTCCACCCGCATCATGAGCGACGCTCTCGCCTACCTCGCCAAGGCCCGCCCCGACGCGGTGGGCCACTACTTCAAGTTCCTGAAGCAATGCGGCCGGCACCTCGACCCGAAGACGCGCGACCTGATCTCGGTGATCACGAAGGTGCATTCACAGACCGAACGCGGCCTGAAGCAGTACCTGACCCGCGCATTGCGCGACGGCTGCACGCCGATGGAAGTGCTGGATGCCCTGCTCATGGCCTTCCCGGCCCTCGGGCTCGCGAAGATCGTGTGGGCCACCGACATCATCCTGTCGATGGACCTTCCCGGCTTCAGCCTCGATGCGCTGCAGGGCAATGCGTCCTGGCACGACGTCATCGCGCTCGATGAACTTCAACCCGGCCAGACCCACCGCGTGGAATGCGACGGACGTGGCCTGTTCGTGCACCTCGCCGACGACGGCGCCGCGCGTCTACGACAGCCGCTGCCCGCACCAAAGCACGGACATCCCGCATCTCGCGCTGCACGGCCACACCTTGACCTGCCCCAAGCATGAATGGGCCTTCGACGTGCGCAGCGGAGATTGCGTGCGCAAAGGCGACACGCCGCTCACGCGCTGGGAATGCCGGATCGAGGACGGCCGCGTCCTCGCGAAATGGTGAGCCCCGATCGCCCCGATCGACATGCGCGCCGACTGAATCTTCCTCGACCAATGACGACCACAACGGAGACGACCATGACCCACAAGACGATGACCCGGCCGCGCGGCCTGTTCCGACTGGCCCCGATTGCCGCATTGCTGGCCGCGGGCGCCGGCCTTCGCGACGAACGGCTACTTCCCGCACGGCTATGGCATGAAGTCGCTCGGGATGGGCGGTGCATCCACTGCCATGGCCGAGGACAGCATGGGCGGCGCGAACAACCCCGCCAGCATGGTCTGGGTGGGCTCGCGCATGGACCTGGGCGCCTACATCTTCATGCCCTACCGGGATGCCGAGCGCAGCGGCGCTGGCCTGCCTACGCTCAACGGCAAGGTCGACAGCGGCAGCAACGCGTTCCTGATTCCGGAGTTCGGCTACACGCGTGCACTGCGCAATGACCTGGCCGTGGGCCTCACGGTCTACGGCAACGGCGGCATGAACACCTCCTATCCGCAGGGCGACTTCAACTGCGGGGCCGGTCCGGCCAACATCCTGTGCGGCAGCGGCTCGCTGGGCGTCGACATGATGCAGTTGATCGTGGCGCCCACTCTGGCCTACAAGATCAACGACATGCACTCGGTGGGCGTGTCGGTGCTGCTCGGATACCAACGGTTCAAGGCCGAGGGCCTGCAAGCCTTCGACAACGCACCGGGCTTTCCGCCCTTCACCGGCGCGCCAGGCAGCGTCACCAACCGCGGCTACGACAGCGCCACGGGCATCGGCATCCGCATCGGGTACCAGGGGCGGATCAATGACAAGCTCACCATTGGCGCGGCCTATTCTCCGAAGCTGGACATGGGGCATTTCGACAAGTACAAGGGCCTGTTCGCCAGCTCAGGTGACTTCGACATTCCTGCCAACTACAGCATCGGCATTGCCGTCACGCCCACACCCGCCTGGACGTTTGCAGTCGATCTGCAGCACATCGCCTACAGCAAGATCGACGCGGTGGGCAACACGAGCATGGCGATGGCGCCGCTGGGCGCGTCCAACGGACCCGGCTTCGGCTGGCGTGACGTGGACACGATCAAGCTCGGCGCACAGTGGAAGATGTCGCCCGACTGGACCTTGCGCGGCGGCGTCAACCACGGGCGCAATCCCATCTCTGCGTCCGACGTCACCTTCAACATCCTCGCGCCCGGCGTCATCACGACCCATTACACGCTCGGTTTCACTCATGCGATGACACCGCGCAGCGAGCTGACGGGCATGTTCATGGTCGCTCCGCGCCAGACCGTGACCGGATCATCGCTGTTCAATGCCGTGATGGGTCCCGGTGCGGGTGGCAACGAGACGATTCGCATGCGACAACTCGCGGTCGGCGCGAGCTGGGCCTGGAAGTTCTGAACGCGGTCGGACGTCAGGAGAGATCGACGCAGGGCGGCCGCGACATGCTCCGGCCCTGCGCTCGAGGCTTGCGCGAGAAGTCGGGCCGATACGCGAAGATTCGAGTGCGATAGAAGTCGTCGAGACAGACCACGGCCTGGGGGGTCGCGCCTGGGAGCGAGAAGGTATTGCTCAGCAGCAGCACGGGGCCGCGGCTTTCCTCTTGGCTCTTGCCGAGGCTCTCTCGTTCCAGTCTCTGCGACAAGTCCTGCATGCCTGCACGGAAGAGATAGCAAAGCCACACAGCGCCGCCTGGCAGATCGGCCTGTCGAAAATCCGCCCGCCTCAATTCGAGATTGCGCACGCGCAGCACGTGCCTGGCGATGCAGGAGACGCACCACGGCACCCAGGACACTTCGAAGCCGATGACCTTGCGCTCGGGAAAGGCGCGTGCGCAACGGATGGCGAGGTGTCCGAAGCCGGAGCCGAGGTCGACGATGGGACGACCCGCCTCGCCAGCCGCCATCGCCACCATCGCCCGGGCGGCCGCGGTCGAACTGGGCATCGGCGAAATGCCCGTGCACATCGAATGCCAAAGGATCGAAGCGGCGACCAGAAGGGCGGCGGCCAGGATCAGGGCCTCGAAAGCCAGCAGAACGTTCGTCCACATCGGTATCGATGATCCGCGTCGGTCGCCCCGGGGCCCGTCGCGCAAGCGAAGTGACGTTGCATTCACGGAAGCGACTCCGCAAGGCACGCTCACGCGGCCGTCGGGAATCCTTCCGCAGCCGCGTCGGCGCGGCAGGCACAGGTCTTTTGCAAAGACCCCAATTGCCGCTCGCTTTTCTGAAACTGGTTTCATAGAATTCGCACCATGGAACCGACCAGCGCGCGAATCGCGCCACCCAATTCACCCGAGGGACGCCAGACCATCGCGGACGTGGCGCGCCGGGCTGGCGTTTCCAAGGCCACCGTCTCACGCTTTCTCAACCATCGCGACCGGCTTCTCTCGCCCGAGATCGCCGCCCGCGTGGAGGCAGCCATCGCGGCGCTCGGCTACACGCCCAGCCCCATGGCGCAGGCGCTGAAAAGGGGCCGTTCGCGCCTGATCGGGCTGGTGATCGCCGACATCACCAATCCGTTTTCCGTGGCCGTGCTCAGGGGCGCGGAGAAGGCCTGCCAGGAGGCAGGCTATCTGGTCATGCTGTTCAACCTGGGCAATGCCAGCGAACGCGAGCGCGAGGGCATCGAGGCGCTGGCGTCGTACCAGGTCGAGGGCTTCATCCTGAACACGCTCGGCGCCGATCCGACCTCGGCGGGCGAAATGGCCCGCCACGGCAAGCCTGCCGTGCTCGTGGACCGCAAGCATCCCGCCATGCACGCCGACTTCGTCTCGCTGAACAACGCCGACGCCACCAAGATGGCCATCGAGCATCTGCTGTCGCAGGGGTGGCGCGAATTGCTCTATGTCACCGAACCGATCGCGGGTGTGAGCTCGCGCACCGAACGGGACAGCGCGTTCAGAGCGGTCATTGCGGGTCATCCGCGTCCGGTCGGCGGCACAGTCTTCGAGATGTCCGACGACGACGAGGCGCTCGTGCAGGCGCTGCGCGACCTGAAGCGCCGAGCCGCCCGTCGCCCCGCGGCGGTGGTAGCGGGAAATGCGGTGGTGACGCTGCGCGTGGCGGCCGCGGTGGCGCGTCTGGGATGGCATTTCGGAGAAGACCTCGGATTCGTCGGCTTCGACGAGACCGAGTGGGCGCCACTCATCGGCCCGGGACTGACCACGATCGCCCAGCCGACGGACGACATCGGCCGCGTCGCCGCCAATTGCCTGCTCGAGCGCGTGCAGGGTCGTCAGTTTCCGCCCCGCCAGGTGCTGCTCGCCGGCCATCTCGTGGCGCGCGGCTCGTCCAAGCGGGTCGCCGCCTGACCTGATCCTTTGGACTAGGGTTTTCACTGATCGTCAACCTGAAACCGGTTTCCTAAACTAGAAACCGGTTTCAGACATCACTGCCCGCCCGTGCACTATTCCTTCCAGTTCGCCGACGTGTTCGCCGCGTGGCCCCTCCTGCTGCGGGGCACGTGGATCACGATCCAGTTGTCGCTCACCGCGACCTTGCTGGGCCTCGCGGTGGCAATCGTCTGCGCATGGGGCAAGACGAGCGGTCCGGCCCCGATCCGCTGGGGGGTCAACGCCTACATCGAGCTGATCCGCAATACGCCGTTCCTGGTCCAGCTCTTCTTCTTCTTCTTCGCGCTGCCCGCCATCGGCCTGCGCTGGTCGCCCTACACCTCCGCGCTGACTGCCATGGTGGTCAACCTCGGTGCATATGCGACGGAAATCATCCGTGCGGGCATCGAGTCGATTCCGCGCGGACAGATCGAGGCGGGACTGGCCCTGAGCCTGAGGCCCTATCAGATCTTCCGGCTCATCATCCTCAAGCCCGCCCTGCGCGCGATCTTCCCGGCCCTGTCGAGCCAGTTCATCCTGCTGATGCTGAGTTCCAGCGTGGTGTCGGTGATCTCGGCCGACGACCTCACCTCGGTGGCCGCGAACCTGCAATCCCAGACCTTCCGCAGCTTCGAGATCTACATCGTGGTCACCTGCATCTACCTCGCGCTGGCGCTGTCGTTCTCCATGCTGTTCCGCATGGTCCAGCGGCGCTCGCTCTCCTATCCGGACCGACGCTGATGCGCGAATTCGGCTTCACCGACATCCTGTTCATCCTGGAGGCAGCGCGCTGGACCATCGCGCTGTCGCTGATCGCCTTTGCCGGCGGCTCCATCGGCGGTCTGCTGGTGGCGCTCGGACGAACGTCCGACAACCTCGCGATCAAGCGCATTGCCACGCGCTTCATCCAGATCTTCCAGGGCACGCCGCTCTTGATGCAATTGTTCCTGGTCTTCTTCGGAGCCCCGGTCGTCGGCTTGCAGGTCAGCCCGTGGGTGGCAGCGGGCGTCGCTCTCGTGCTCAACACGAGCGCGTTCCTCGGGGAGATCTGGCGCGGCTGCATCCAGGCCGTGCCGCGCGGCCAGTGGGAAGCTGCCGAGGCGCTCGGCCTGCGCTACACGGCACGCATGCGCCAGGTGGTGCTGCCCCAGGCGGCTCGCATCGCGCTGCCGCCGACCGTCGGATACATGGTGCAGGTGATCAAGGGCACGTCTCTTGCCGCAATCATCGGCTTCACCGAGGTGACGCGTGCCGGCCAGATCATCAACAACGCCACCTTCGAGCCGCTGATCGTCTTCAGCGTCGTCGGGGCCGTTTACTTCGCACTGTGCTGGCCCTTGTCGCTGTGGGCGGGCCACATCGAACGGCGCCGGGCCGCGGCCTTGGCCCGCTGAAGCAGAGTTCGAACGACACTTTTTTCTCAACCACGAACCGGAGACAGCTCCATGAAGACTGCATCTCGCCGCCGCCTCTTCCTCGCCACCGTCGCGCTCGCCGGGGGCGCGGTGCTCTCCGCCTGGGCGCCTGCCGCGTCCGCGCAGACCCTGGACGCGATCAAGAAGAAGGATTCCGTCACCATCGGCATGCTCGTCGACTTTCCGCCCTACGGTACGGTCGACTCGTCCAACAAGCCTGACGGCTACGACGCGGACGTCGCCAAGCTTCTCGCGCACGACCTGGGTGTCAAGCTCAATCTCGTGCCGGTGACCGGGCCGAATCGCATTCCCTACCTCCTCACCGACAAGGTGGACATGCTCGTCGCTTCGCTGGCCGTGACGCCCGAGCGCGCCAAGCAGGTGCAGTTCTCGCGTCCGTACTCGGCCGCGACGATCGTGCTGTACGGGCCGAAGAAGACGACGATCAAGACGCCTGCCGACCTCAAGGGCCTTCGCATCGCCGTGGCCCGCGCCAGCACGCAGGACACCGCCTTGACGGCCATTGCGCCCCCTGGGGCCGAGATCCGACGCTTCGACGATGACGCCTCGGCGATGCAGGCGCTGCTGTCCGGCCAGGTGGACGCGATCGGTTGCTCGACCACGGTGGCCGCGCAGATCGCAAAGCGCGCGGCGACCAATACGAGGACAAGCTGGTGCTGCGCCAGCAATTCATGGCCGTGGCGATTCGCAAGGGCGACGATGCCCTGTTGAAGACCGTGAACGACCTGATCGCCAAGAACATGGCCAACGGCAAGCTCAACAAGCTTTACGAGAAGTGGCTCAAGACGCCCCTGCCGGCAAATGCCTGCGGAATAAGGCGCTTCTTCATCAACAGGACAAGCGAATGAGCACCGAGCCCATCATCCGAATGGAAAAGGTCAGCAAGTGGTATGGCCGCTTCCAGGTGCTGACCGACATCGACCTCGACGTTCGACCCGGCGAGCGCATCGTGATCTGCGGGCCTTCGGGTTCGGGCAAGTCGACGCTCATCCGCTGCATCAACCATCTCGAGAAGGTGCAGAAGGGTCGCATCGAGGTCGACGGCATCGAGCTCACCGGGCATCACCGCAAGAACGTCGACGCAGTGCGGCGCGAGGTGGGCATGGTGTTCCAGCAGTTCAACCTCTTTCCGCACCTGACCGTGCTGCAGAACTGCATGCTCGCGCCCCTGCCACGCACGGCATGTGCAGCGCGAGGAAGCCGAGGCGACCGCCATGAAATACCTGGAGCGCGTGCGCATCCCGGAACAGGCGGCCAAGTACCCGAGCCAGTTGTCGGGCGGCCAGCAGCAGCGCGTGGCGATTGCGCGGGCACTTTGCATGAATCCCAAGATCATGCTGTTCGACGAGCCGACCTCGGCGCTCGACCCCGAGATGGTCAAGGAGGTCCTCGACACGATGATCGGACTGGCCGACGACGGCATGACGATGCTGTGCGTCACGCACGAGATGGGCTTTGCGCGCAGCGTGGCCGACCGGGTGATCTTCATGGCCGACGGCGCGATCGTCGAGCAGGCGCCGCCCGATAAATTCTTCAGTGCGCCCGAGCATCCGAAGCTGCGCACCTTCCTCGGCCAGATCCTCAGCTCGCACAGTCAGGCGGCGCCAGCCTGAACGGCAGCCACATCTTCTGCGTCGACCATGTGCTGCAAGCACATTCTGTCCCTCGGAGCCATGAAATGAATTCCCCGCGTGCCGAGCATGCGCCGCAAGTCCTGATCTCGCTGTCGTCCTTCGGCGCGGCCGAAGTGCGACGTCACGGCCAGGCGTGGTTCGCCCGACTGGCCGCCCAGGCGGGCGCCGACGGCGTGGAGGTGCGAGGCGAACTGCTCGTCGATGGCAATGCCGAACTGGCCGCCATCCATCGCACTGCCGGCTCGATCCCTCGCGTCTATTCGAGTCCTGCCGGCCTGTGGAACGATGAAGGCGAACTCGATCTCGCCGCACTCGAACTGGGACTGGAAGCGGCCGTCGCATTGGGCGCCGGGCGGCTGAAGATGTCGATCGGCGGGTTCCAGGGGGCGTCACGCGGAAGTCTCAAGTCGCTCGCCAATCGGCTCGCGGCGGCGCAGGCGGAACTCGTCATCGAGAACGACCAGACTTCCAGCGCCGGTACGCTGGTCGCGCTCAACCGATTCTTCGACGCAGCCGATGCCGCAGGCGTTCCGCTGGGCATGACCTTCGACATGGGCAACTGGCACTGGACTGGCGAATGCCCGCTGCAAGCTGCGAGCAGCCTGTCGCAGCCGCGTGCGCTACGTGCATTGCAAGGGTGTGCAGCGTCAGCCGCATCGCTGGGTGGCCGTACCGCTGGCAGACTCCGCGGCGCCGTGGCGAGCCGTGCTGCGCGCCATGCCGCCGGGCATGCCATGGGCCATCGAGTATCCGCTCGCCGGCGACGATCTGCTCGAAGTGACACGCACGCAGATTGGCGTGCTGCGCGCCGCTCGGAGCTTCGAATGACGCTCGACGTCGTGACGCTCGGCGAGGCGATGATGATGCTCGTCGCCGATCGGCCCGGCCCGATCGAGAACGCGGAATCATTCGTCAAGCGCACGGCCGGTGCCGAGACCAATGTCGCCATCGGCCTGTCGCGCCTGGGCTTGAAGCGTGGGCTGGGTCAGCCGGCTGGGCACGGATTCGATGGGACGCTACCTGCTTGCCGCCATGCAGGGCGAGGGCATCGATTGCTCTCACGTGGTCTGCGACCCGCACCAGCGCACGGGCTTCCAGTTCAAGGGCCGCGTCGCCGGCGGCGGCGATCCGCCGGTCGAATACCACCGCAAGGGCTCGGCCGCGAGCCAGATTCGCCCGGCAGGACATCGACGAGGCCTGGCTGCGGTCGGCGCGCCACCTTCACGCCACCGGCGTGTTCGCGGCACTGTCGGACAACTGCTACGCCACCGCGCAACACAGTCTCTCGCTGATGCGCGCGGCGGGGCGCACGATTTCCTTCGACCCCAATCTGCGACCGACCTTGTGGCCTTCGCCCGAGCGCATGCGCGAAGCCATCAACGAGCTCTCACTGCAGGCCGACTGGGTGCTGCCCGGCCTCGAAGAGGGCATCTTCCTCACCGGTGCGGACTCTGCCGAAGGCATCGCGCGCTTCTACCGCGACCGCGGCGCCCGACTCGTGGTGGTCAAGCTCGGCGCCGCGGGCGCCTACTACGAAGGCGATGAAGGCAGCGGACTCGATCGCAGGCCTTCGCGGTGCCGCAGGTCATCGACACCGTCGGCGCCGGCGACGGTTTTGCCGCCGGCGTCATCAGCGCCCTGCTCGAAGGCCGCAGCGTGACCGACGCCGTGCGCCGCGCCGCCTGGATCGGCGCGCGCGCCGTGCAGGTGCTGGGCGATACCGAAGGCCTGCCCACGCGCGCCCAACTCGAGGAGGCCGGACTGTGACGCGCAAGCAGGTGCTGGTGTTTCGCGAGCTGCCCGACGATCAGCTGCCAACGGCTGACGCACGCTGCATGACGTGACGCAGTGCCAATCCGCGCGAGCCGGCTCAGACGCGATGCGTTCTTCGCCGCACTTCCCGCCGCGCAGGGCATGATCGGCTCGAGCTATCGGATCGACGAGCCCGTTCTCGCGCAGGCACCGCGACTCGAGGTGATCTCGAGCATCTCGGTGGGCATCGACAACTACGACCTTGCCGCACTGAAGCGTCGCGGCATCGTGCTGATGCAACACGCCGGGCGTGCTCGACCGAGACGACCGCGGACACGATCTTCGCGCTCGTCATGGCGACGAGTCGACGGCTGGTCGAATTGGCGCTGCATGTTCGCGATGGACACTGGACGCGCAATATCGGCGAGTCACTTTTCGGCTGGGACGTGCATGGCAAGGTGCTTGGCATCGTCGGATTCGGCCGCATCGGCCAGGCCGTGGCTCGTCGCGCTGCGCTTGGCTTCGGCATGCCGGTGCTGTACCACAACCCGGAGGCCGTGGACCTGCCCGAACTGGCGGGCTGCGCGCGCCACGTTCCGCTCGAAGAATTGCTGCAAGAGGCCGACATCGTGGCCCTGACGCTGCCTTTGACCGAGGACACTCGCGGACTGATGGACGAAAGACGCTTCGCGGCCATGAAACCCGGCGCCATCTTCGTCAACGGCTCGCGTGGCGCCATCGTGGATGAAGCCGCCCTGCTCGGCGCGCTGGACCGCGGCACGCTTCGTGCCGCCGGCCTCGATGTGTTCGCGACCGAGCCGTTGCCCCTCGATTCGCCGCTGCGCATTCACCCCCGGGTGACGGCACTTCCGCACATCGGTTCGGCCACGCACGAGACACGTCACGCGATGGCGCGACTGGCCACCACGAGCCTGCTGCAAGCCTTGGACGGCCAGCGCCCGGACACCGCCGTCTGAGGCAAGGTCTTCCGCGTCGCGCCGATGCAGGCGCATCGCGGCATGGCCCGCCCTGCCCTGACCTTGATCCACCCCGGCAAGCGTGCCGCATGGCCCGAGCGGCCGATATCGTAGGAATAGAACTACGAAAAATCGCGGCCCCGATCCGCTGTGCCGCCTTGCGCCCGGGTCACATACTGCGATCGCTTTCTACAGCGATAAAGGAGTTGATCATGATCTCGAAACGTTCCGTGCAGGCGTCGTTGCTTGGTGTGTGCATGGCCGCCTTCTCGTGCGCGGGCCTGGCTGCCGACAATGCCAAGATGACCCGCGACCAGTACAAGGCGGCCAAGGACAAGATCGAAGCCGACTACAAGAGTGCCAAGCAAGCCTGCGGCGACCAGAAGGGCAATGCCAAGGACGTTTGCGAAGCGCAGGCGAAGGCCCAGGAAAAGGTGGCCAAGTCCGAGCTCGAATACGATCGCAGCGGCAAGGAGTCGGATCACATGAAGTCCGAGCAGGTCAAGGCCGAGCAGCAGTATGAGGTCGCCAAGACCAAGTGCGACGACCTCAAGGGCGGCGACGAAAGCGCCTGCAAGAAGGAGGCAAAGGCTACCGAGGAAAAGGCCAAGGCCGACCTCAAGGCGCACCAACGCAAGACAGCGTCCAAGAGCTGAGGCGGACCACTTCGCAAAACGGGTGCTCATGCACCCGTTTTTTGATCAGAATCCCGCCGGCCAGGTGAAGCTCCCATCGGGGATGCTCCTACTGTCGGGCCACTCCCAGCTAGCAACCGTCCTGTCTAGGCAAGCATCCTCCAAGCGCATTCAATGCAGACAACGGCATGGGTTTTCATGTCGTCGGTCGATTGGATCTGCAAGGGGTTGCATCGTGTCTTATCTCAAGTCGTTAGTGAGTCTTCTCATGTTGATGACGGCCGCGGCCACGTCGGTCGGGCTGATGGCGATGCAGCCTCAGCGTCCGAAGCGGCCGGCTGCGCAGGCCTGTTGCCGAGAGGCCGGTGCACCGCATGCGGCGCAGCAGGCATCGGTCGGGCACCACGATCGATTTTCCGCCGCGCGCAGCATCGCGCCCCGAAAGGGCAGCTTCGCGGCCGTCGACACTCGCCTGCTCGCCCGACGCTTCGAGGCAATGCATGCCGCTGGGTCACTGGCCGTCTGGAGCGCATCATGAGCGCCCTGCGTGCGGATCGCGCGTGCGCACGCTACGAGCTGCGCTTTCACTGCCTCTTTCGCGAAGGGCGGGCATTCGCCTTCCCATGCGATGCACACGGCCGCGTGGACGTCGATGCCCTCAGCGACAAGGCCCGGCGCAACTACCTCTATGCGCGCGCCGCGATCGGGCGCGAAGTCTCGATGCCCGCCGTGCGGCGCAGCAGCCTGAATTGAAGCGGCAGGAATTCGCCTCGATCCGATTCGAGCGGACTGCCAGTCGACGCGAAGACGGCGACTCGCCACAATGTCCCCTGCGGCCATCGGTCGCTGAAGGACGCAGCATGCCTCGCTCTCCGCGCAGACGTTTCGTTTCCATGTTCGCCGCCACGCCTGTCCTGGCACTGGCCGGCAGGTCCGCCGTGGCACAGCCGGCCGCGGTCAGGCATCGTGCCGTGTTCCAGGTCAGCGACGCCGACCCCGCCAAGTGGAACCTGGCGCTGAACAACGTGCGCAACGTCCAGAACGAATTGGGCTCGGATGAGGTGGAGCTCGAAGTCGTGGTGTACGGACCGGGCATCGCCATGCTTCGCAAGGGTTCGCCCGTCGGCGAGCGCGTCGCCCAGACGCTGAAGAATGGCGTGAAGGTCGTCGCGTGCGAGAACACCATGCACGGCCTGCATCTCGGCTACGACGACATGCTGCCGGACATCGGCTACGTGCCGGCCGGGGTCGTCGAACTGATGAAGAAGCAGCAGGACGGCTTCGCCTACATCCGACCCTGAACGGGCACGGCGCTCAGTCGCCGACGTCGAACCCGCAGTCGAACGAAGGCAACACGACCAGCATCCCGCGTGACACCGTGGTGTCGACGGTTCCGCTGTCGCCAAGTACACCCCTGGCCAGGACGATGCTGCCTTGCGCGATCATCGCCCTCGTGGCCGTGCTGTCGAACAGCACCGGCACGCCGTGCACGCTCACCGTGGCGGTCGTGCCTGCACCGGGTGTGGGCATGTCGTCAGCAGCACCTGCCACATAGACGAAGCCGTTCGCCGGCGCCCGAACGATGTCGAAGCCGCTGGCCTGGAGCGCTCCTGTGCCATCGACCATCGTGCGCAGCACCACGAAGACGTTCTTGCCGTCGAGGTAGGTCTGGAAATTCGTGATGTTGAACGTGCGCGGCCCGTGCACGGTCCGGTCGGCGATGCGCGTGTCCGCACTGACCGTGGCGGTCTGGCCGAGCACGGACACGTCGAATGTGCCCGCCGTGGCGCCGGGCGTCACGCTCGCCAGCGGTCCGGCCAGAATCACGCGGCTTGCTGCTTCGTGTTCGTTGCTGGAGATCTTGGTGGCGACGACGCTTTGCCCGTTGTCTGCAACCGTGCCCACGACCTCGACCTTGTCGCCGGCCGCCGGAATCTGGTCGGCCGCAAGGCCCGAACCATCGATCGTGATGCCCCTGAGCACAAAGCTCGTGCCCGAGACGCTGTACACCTTGCCCTCGATCTCGACCGTGGCGCCGGCGGTCTGCGGCAGCAGGCGCGACAGTCTCGCGACATCGGCGGCGAACGTGTCGGCCGTCGGAGCGCTGGCTCCCCAGGCTGCCACCACGTCGCCCACCTTGAACGCCGAGGCGCATGCTGCCGGATTGCCGCCACTGCGGCACGCAGCCTGGTGCAGATCCACGGTCTCGGCCCCGATCGTCACGCTCGGTTGAGTGGCATCGAGCGCCGTCACGCGGCCCTCGAGTTTGAACGTGGCTGACGGCTGCCCCTGAACCGGCGCATCACCGACGCGCACCAGCGTCGCCACGATCTGCGCGCCCCCGCTTCCAGCGTCGAACAGATATCCGTGAATCGAGACGAAGCTTCCGGGCGTGCTGCCCGCCGTCACGTCCAACCCGCCCTGCCCGCTCACTTCGGCGCAAGGCATCGCGTCGCCGAGGCATGCGCGATGGTCCGTGAACACCGTGGCCGATGTCAGCTGGACGGTCTGTCCCATCAGCGTGAGCGTGCCGGCAGTGCTGTCGCTGGCGTCGAGGTAGCCGCGAACGAGCGGGCTGACCCGAATGTCGGCCGCCTTCGGCGCCGCCTCGGAGCTGTCGGCACTTGCATCGACGCTGACGACCATGCCGACTTCGAGCTGGGCAGCGTCCATCGATGCGCCGGTGTCGGCATCGGTGATTCGTGCATGCGACGTGTCGAACTCATGCCCGTTGACGAACACGCTGCCGAATGCCGTGATCGCGCCCGTGGACATGGTGGCCGCCGTGCCTGACATCGCGGGAAAACCACTTCCACCGCCGCCGCACCCAGCGACCGTCAATGCAAGCGCCAACGCTGCGCCCGCGAACCCCTGCACGAGTTTCTTGTTCATCTTGAACTCCAACGACGTTCTTGCTTTGAGAATCCGCGACGGTTGCGCTTGGCGATCGTCATTCCACCGGATACGCCGGGGAGCATACGGGCGCGGTCCGTCGCGGTGAATCGGAATCGTGGATCTCGTTGCATCCGATACGGACGGAGACTCCCTTACGTCACGTTAACGAAGGCGAATGGCCATGCAATGCATGAACGCCGGCCCCCAAGGCAATGCGGCCCGCGAGCGCATTCGCTCGCGGGCCGCATGGTTTGGTGCTTCAGCCGCGCCCCCACCTGGAGGCGTGCGGCATGATCAAGCGTGCTTGGCGTCGAAGAATTGCTCGTCTTCCGTCGAACCCTTCAGTGCCGCGGTAGATGCGTCGCGCTCGATGGTCGTGGTGACCGCGTCGAAATAACCGGTGCCGACTTCGCGCTGGTGCTTCACGGCGGTGAAGCCCTTTTCCGCTGCCGCGAATTCCTTCTCCTGCAACTCGACGAATGCGCTCATCTGATTGCGAGCGTAGCCATAGGCCAGGTCGAACATCGAGTAGTTCAGCGCGTGGAAGCCAGCCAAGGTGATGAACTGGAACTTGTAGCCCATGGCGCCGAGCTCGCGCTGGAACTTCGCGATCGTCGCGTCGTCGAGGTTCTTCTTCCAGTTGAACGACGGCGAACAGTTGTACGAGAGCAGCTTGCCCGGGAACTTCTTGTGGATGGCCTCGGCGAATGCCTTGGCGTATGCAAGGTCGGGCTTGCCCGTCTCGCACCACACGAGGTCGGCGTATTCGGCGTACGCCAGGCCACGCGAGACGGCCTGCTCCAGGCCGGGCTTCGTGCGGTAGAAGCCTTCGATCGTGCGCTCGCCAGTGCAGAAGGGCCTGTCGTTGTCGTCGACATCGCTGGTGACGAGGTCGGCCGCTTCGGCATCGGTTCGCGCCACAAGCAAGGTCTGGGTTCCCATGACGTCGGCGGCCAGGCGCGCGGCGACCAGCTTGCTGACGGCTTCTCGCGTGGGCACCAGCACCTTGCCGCCCATGTGCCCGCACTTCTTCACCGCCGCGAGCTGGTCTTCGAAGTGAACGCCCGCGGCACCCGCCTCGATCATGGCCTTCATCAGTTCGAATGCGTTGAGGACGCCGCCGAACCCGGCTTCGGCATCGGCCACGATGGGCGCATAGAAGTCGATGTCGTTCTTGCCCTCGGACCATTGAATCTGGTCCGCGCGCTGGAACGTGTTGTTGATGCGCTTGACGACCTTGGGCACCGAATCCACGGAATACAGCGACTGGTCGGGATACATCTCGCCGTTGCTGTTCGCGTCACCCGCGACCTGCCAGCCCGACAGGTAGATCGCCTTCAATCCTGCCTTGACCTGCTGCATCGCCTGGTTGCCCGTGAGCGCGCCGAGCGCGTTCACGAACGGTTCGGTATTGATGAGGTTCCAGAGCTTTTCGGCGCCACGCTTGGCCAGCGTGTGCTCGATGGGCACCGACCCGCGCAGGCGCACCACGTCGGCGGCGCTGTAGCCGCGCTTGATGCCCTTCCAGCGGGGGTTCTCGGCCCAATCCTTTTCGAGGGCGGCGATCTGTTGTTCGCGGGTGAGGTTCTTCATGAGCATCTCCAAGGTGAGGAATCAAGGAAGGCGGAATGTCCAAAACCAAGGATACAAACCCATCCACATCTTGGGAAGACTTCTGTCTTATATAAGAGTGTTTTTCTTTCTTTATCAAATCAATGACTTACGTTGATCGTTGCATGATACGAAACGTCCTTCGATGTCATGGAAACGAATGCGGCAGCGCAGCATGGCTATCTACCACCATATGAAATCGCAATTTCTGATCGTGAAATAAGCGTGACAGGGGTACGCCCGCAACCTCACGATGGCGGTTGCCCGTGCGCCGCGCTCAGCCAGCGCCTGTAGATCCAATCTGCCAACGCCCGCTGCGGCGCCAGATGGCTTCGCGCGGCCTCGAGCATCTGGGCGGGGCCTTGGACGCTGGGCCAGCGAAGTGCCGCTTCGAAGCGCTCATCGTGGGTCGCGGTCCAGGTCGCCAATTTTTGGGCGTCGATCTCCACATGGAACTGCATCGCCAGGTGCGGGCCGATCGAAAACGCCTGGTGAGCACACTGGTCGCTCGTGCCGAGCAGGACTGCACCGGCAGGCAATGCGAAGGCGTCGTAATGCCATTGGAAAACCACCGCCGAGCGCCGTGGGCCAAACCAGGACGCGGCCTCCCGATCCTCCGAAAACCGCACCGTGTGCCAGCCGATCTCGGGAGCCCGCGAGGCACCCACTTGTGCGCCCAGCGCGCGCGCCATCAATTGGCCGCCCAGGCAATGCCCGATGACCGGCACCGCCGCATCCACGGCATCGAGAATCAGGCGCTCGGCCTGGCGCAGCGAGGGCAATGGGTCGTTCGCACTCATCTCGCCGCCCAGCACCGCCAACGCGCCGTAGCGGCGGATGTCCGAAGGAAAAGCCTCGCCCTGCTGCGAGTTGACGACCTCGAATGGCACGCCTTCGCGCTCGAGGAAGGTGCGCAGATAGCCTGGGCCGTCGGCGTCGAGGTGCTGCAGGATGAGCACGGGCTTCATCGGCGCCAGTTTGCCTCAGGCCAAGCCTTGCGCGGAACACTGCACTAGACTGATCCGATTTGCAGCAGGACAGGAGACTCGCCGTGGCCAAGAACCTCGATGCCTATTGGATGCCCTTCACCGCGAACCGGCAGTTCAAGAAAGCCCCGCGCCTGCTGGCGCGGGCGCAAGGCATGCATTTCTGGACACCCGAAGGCCGTCAGATTCTCGATGGGGTTGCCGGCCTGTGGTGCGTGAACGCGGGCCATGGGCGACCCAAGATCGTGCAGGCCATCCAGGCTCAGGCCGCCGAAATGGACTTCGCGCCCCCGTTCAACATGGGCCACCCCAAGGCCTTCGAACTGGCCCAGAAAGTGGCCGACATCGCGCCACCCGGACTCAACCGAGTCTTTTTCACCAACTCGGGCTCCGAATCCGTCGAGACGGCGCTCAAGATGGCCATCGCCTATCACCGGGTTCGCGGCGAGGGCCAGCGGACCCGCCTCATCGGACGCGAGCGCGGATACCACGGCGTCAACTTCGGCGGCATCTCGGTGGGCGGCATGGTGGCCAATCGCAAGATGTTCGGCACGTTGCTGGCGGGCGTCGACCACCTCCGCCATACGCACGATGCGCGCAACCTGATGTCGTATGGACAGCCCGAGCACGGCGCCGAGCTGGCCGATGACCTGGAGCGGCTGGTCGCCTTGCATGATGCGTCGACCATCGCTGCCGTGATCGTCGAACCCGTGGCAGGCTCCACGGGCGTGCTCATCCCGCCCAAAGGCTATCTGCAACGGCTGCGGCAGATCTGCGACAAGCACGGCATCCTGCTGATCTTCGACGAGGTCATCACGGGCTTCGGACGCCTGGGCACTCCTTTTGCGGCGCAGCATTTCGGTGTCACGCCCGATCTGATGACCGTGGCCAAGGGGTTGACCAACGGCAGCGTGCCGATGGGTGCGGTGCTCGCGACGCAACACATCCACGACACGTTCATGACCGGACCGGAGCACGCCATCGAGTTCTTCCACGGCTACACGTATTCGGCCCATCCGCTGGCCTGCGCCGCGGGACTGGCCACGCTGGAGACCTATGCCGACGAAGACCTCCTGACCCGGGGATCGCGCCTGGCTCCGGCATTTCAGGAGGCCGTGCATTCGATGCGCGCACTCCCCCATGTGATCGACGTGCGCAACATCGGCCTGGTGGGCGCGATCGAGCTGGAACCGATCGCGGGCGACCCCGGCAAGCGCGCATTCTCGATCTTCCTCGATTGCTGGGAAAAGGGCGTGCTGGTGCGCACCACGGGCGACACGGTCGCGCTTTCACCGCCGCTGATCATCGAAAGCCAGCATGTGGACCAACTCGTGAGCACGCTCACAGATGCAATCAAACGCGCAGCGTGACGCCGGGCGAGAATCCCGCGAAGCCCTGTCCGCGGTGCGCGGCAAGTTGACTTTGCCGCACCGACGGGCACACTGCGTGCCAGGCGCTCCCGCTTCACGAGGGCGCCGCGCCACTGAATGAAGCGCAAGCCAGTCGTCCTGATTCCATCTTGCAACCGGGTGCTCGGAGAGCAGCCATTCCATGTCGCCGGCAGAAAATACGCCGAGGCCGTTCGACTCTCGGGCTGCATGCCGCTGGTGGTGCCGGCCATGGCTGCCGACGAGATCGAAGACCTGCTCGATGTGGCCGAAGGGGTCCTGCTCACCGGCTCGCCGTCGAACGTCCATCCACTGAACTTCGGCGAGGAAGTGCACGACACCGAGCTGCCGCTCGACCCGGAACGCGACAACTGGACGCTGCCGCTGATCCCGCGCCTGATCGCCCGCGGCATTCCGCTGTTCGCGATCTGCCGGGGCTTCCAGGAAACCAACGTGGCCCTGGGTGGCAGCCTGCATCAGGCCGTCCACGAGGTGCCGGGGCAGCGAGACCACCGAGGGGCCCCTGGTGGCCTCGAGATCACGTACGGCATGGCCCATCCGGTCGAGGTGATGCCGGGCGGCAAGCTCGAAGAACTCGTCGGCCTGGGAACGATCGAGGTGAATTCCGTGCACGGGCAAGGCGTCAACAGGCTCGCCGACGGTCTGCGCATCGAAGCGCGCGCGCCGGACGGGCTGATCGAGGCCTTCTCCGTCGCCTCGGCGACCGCGTTCACGCTGTGCGTTCAATGGCACCCGGAATGGCAGGCCGCCACGAACCCGCTTTCCATGCGCCTTCTGGGCGCCTTCGGCGATGCCTGCCGCGCCTATCGCGACGGCCGACAGACATCGTCCGAGCGTGCATCCTTCGAAAGCCAGCTGCAACCATGATGGTCCGCGAAAACGCAAGCTTCAGCGACCTGACCCAATGGCTCAACGAGCGTCGCGTGACCGAAATCGAATGCCTGGTGCCCGATCTCACGGGCGTGGCACGCGGAAAGATCCTGCCGCGAGAGAAGTTCACCGAAGACCGTGGCATGCGCCTGCCCGAGGCCATCGTGGCCATCGGCGTCACCGGCGAGTTTCCGTCCGAGGGTCCGTACTACGAAGTCATTCACGCGACCGATCGCGACATGCACCTGCGCCCGGACCCGAGCACGGTTCGCATCGTGCCGTGGGCCACCGACCCGACGGCGCAGGTCATCCACGACTGCTTCGACCGCCATGGCAATCTCATCCCCTACGCGCCGCGCTCGGTGCTGCGGCGCATCTGCGGCCTGTATGCCGATCGGGGCTGGGACCCGATCGTCGCCCCCGAACTCGAGTTCTACCTGATCGAGCGAAATTCCGATCCGAACACGCCGCTGCGACCGCCCAAGGGGCGCAGCGGCCGCGCCGAGACATCGCGCCAGGCTTATTCGATCGATGCGGTCAACGAGTTCGATCCGCTGTTCGAGGACATCTACGCCTATTGCGAGCAGATGGAACTGAACGTGGACACGCTCATCCATGAGGTCGGCGCGGGGCAGATGGAAATCAACTTCTTCCATGCGCACCCGCTTGCGCTCGCCGACGAGGTGTTCTTCTTCAAGCGGACGATCCGCGAGACTGCACTTCGCCATGAGATGTACGCCACATTCATGGCCAAGCCCATGGCCAACGAGCCCGGCAGCGCGATGCACGTGCATCAAAGCGTGGTCGACCGCGCCACCGGCCGCAACCTGTTCAGCAACGAAGACGGCTCCGCATCGCGCGAGTTCTTCTGGTTCATCGGAGGTCTTCAGAAGTACACGCCCGCGGCGATGGCGCTGTTCGCCCCATACGTGAATTCGTATCGCCGGCTGGCACGATCGACCGCGGCGCCGATCAACATCCAGTGGGGCACGGACAACCGAACCGTCGGCATCCGCGCGCCTGTGGCGACCGCCGCGTCGCGCCGCATCGAGAACCGGGTCATCGGCGCCGACGCCAATCCCTATGTCGCACTGGCGGCCACGCTCGCCTGCGGCTATCTGGGCATGAAGAACCAGATCGATCCGACGCCGGAGTGCAAGGGCGACGCGTACCTTTCCGAGTACCAGCTGCCGCGCTCGCTCAGCGAGGCACTGAACTGGCTCGCCGAGGAAAAGGAACTGCACGAGGTGCTCGGCCGCGAATTCATCACCGTGTACTCCGAGATCAAGGAGATCGAGCACGATGAATTCATGAAGGTGATCTCGCCCTGGGAGCGCGAGCATCTTCTGCTCCACGTATAGCGGCCTGCGCCGCACGAACGCCATGACGACTTCCGAGCGAAGCACGCGCGAATGGCAAGCCGCCGACGCCGCGCATTTCCTGCATCCGTTCACCGATTTCAAGGCGCTGGCGGCCAAGGGCGCACGCATCGTCGAGCGCGCAGAAGATGTCTATCTCTTCGACAGCGAAGGCGCCAGGATCCTCGACGGCATGTCGGGGCTGTGGTGCGTGAATGTCGGCTACGGCCAGCGCGAGCTGATCGACGCGGCCACCCGGCAGCTCGAGCGGCTGTGCTTCTACAACGCCTTCTTCCAGACTGCCACGACACCGGCCATCGAGCTGGCCGAACTGCTCGCGCAATTGACGCCGCCGCAGTTCCAGCATGTCTTCTTCACCGGCTCGGGCTCCGAGGCGAACGACACCATCGTGCGCATGGTGCGGCGCTACTGGGACCTGCAGGGATGCCCGGATCGCCAGGTCATCATCAGCCGACGCAATGCCTACCACGGGTCGACCGTGGCCGGCGCATCGCTGGGCGGCATGGCGGCGATGCATGCGCAGGGCGGCCTGCCGATCCCAGGCATCGTGCACATCGAGCAGCCTTTCTGGTTCGGGCTCGGCCGCGCCATGTCGCGCGATGACTTCGGCGTGCTGGCCGCCCAATGGCTCGAGGACAAGATTGCCGAAGTCGGCGCCGACAAGGTGGCCGCGTTCATCGGCGAGCCCGTGCAGGGCGCCGGTGGCGTGATCGTGCCGCCCGACACCTACTGGCCCGAGATCCAGCGTATCTGCCGCCGGCACGGCATCCTGCTCGTCTCCGACGAAGTCATCTGCGGGTTCGGCCGGACCGGTCGCTGGTTTGGGTGCGAGACCTTCGGCTACGAGCCCGATCTGATGACCTTTGCCAAGGGAGTGAGCTCCGGGTACATCCCGCTGGGCGGCGTGATGGTGGGCGAACGCGTCGCACGTGCCCTCATCGACCAGGGCGGCGAGTTCGAGCACGGCTACACCTATAGCGGGCATCCTGTCGCGTGCGCTGTTGCGCTGGCGAACCTTCGTCTGATTCAGCGCGAAGGCCTTGTCGATCGCGTCAAGATGCAAACCGGTCCGCAGCTCGCACGGGGCTTCGAGGCACTGGCCGACCACCCGCTGGTCGCAGAGGTGCAGACCTGCGGGCTGATGGGCGCATTGCAACTCGCACGCGACAAGGCCCGCGGGGAACTCTTCGACCCGGCCCTTCAGATCGGCATGCTGTGCCGCAGCCATTGCTTCGACAACGGCCTGGTGATGCGCGCGGTGGGCGATCGGATGATCGTCGCACCACCGCTCATCATGACCGAAGCGCAGATCGACGAGTTGCTCGGACTCGTGCGCCGCTGCCTCGATCTCACCTTCATCGACTTGCAGAAGCGCGGCTGGCTCTAGGCGACGTCATTCGCGGCCGCCCGGATCGCCCTTCGATGTGTCGGCCGGCTTCGGCTTCTCGCGCCCGGAGCCCTTGCCCTCGCTGCCTTGCGAATCAGGTTGAGCATTGGCAGGATCCACATTGCCGATTTCCGGACCTTGCGGTTGAGTCTCGCCGACACGATGCTCCAGATCCTGCGGTTCGCCTCCCTGCAGGGAATCGGGATATTCGCGCGGTGCCGCGCTGATGCTCGATGTTTCATGCATGTCGCTCTCCTGTTCGGCGCGAAGCGTCGCTTGAGTTGCAGCAAGCTGCGCGCCCGCAGACGGCGCACTCACCATTGAAAGGAGCAGCCGCGATGGCGCTGCGTGGCGCGCCATTTCCACGACAATGTGCCGACCGTGCCTGGGCGTCGTCGACGCCATGTGCGACGCCATCCCACCAACTTCGACACGCAGCATGCGCGACGTGCAGAGTTCGCTCTACATCGACGAACTGTCGCGCTTGACCGCGCTGGCGCTGCAGAATCCCGCAGCCGCACGCGCTCGGCTTGGCGAGTTGTGCATCGCCGCGCGGCATGCCGGGCGCCCGGAACGCGCAGCCGTGCTGGCCGCGCAGGCCGTGCAGTCCGAGATCAGCGACTTCGCCACGCTCGTTCACCTGCGCTCATGGGGCTCGATGCTCACGTCGACGGCCGTCGACCCGTCGACGCTGGAGACGCATGCGGCGCTCGTGTGGTGCGCCGGCATGGTCGCGGCGCACCTGTTCAAGGACTGCTTCGATGCCGACGTCGCGGCGCGACTCCCGCCGGTGGACATGTGCCTCAACCACCATCGACATCGGCTGCTGTCGATCGAATCCGGCCCCGAACTGGACGCCAACATCGTCGTGGCCACCGCGGAGCATCCGGCAAGCTGGTGGTCGAACACGGGCGATCACGGCGCCATCGACGAGATCGGCGTGGCGGTGGAACGCGCACTCGCTTCGCCGCAACTGGATCCGCACATCCGCGCACGCTGGCTGTTCTGGCTGGGCTGTATCCAGATGCAGGGTGACCAGCGTGCCAGCGCAGAGGCGACCTGGGCACGCGCACGCGCTGCCACCAGCACGCCCTGGTCCTGGCTCGAATTCCACCTTCATCGAGTGGCCGTGCGGCCGCTGCTCGAAGACGGGCGGCAGGAAGCGGCACGCGCGCGCATCGAGGCGCTGAAAGCCGAGATCGACGCGCGCCGGCCGCTCGACCTGGGCGACTATCACCACCTGCGAGGCTGGCTCGCGCTGCTCGACGACGAGCCTCGATTGGCGGTTCAGCACTACCGCTTGGCGCTCGAGGCCGCGACCCGTGCTGCGCTGCCGGCGCACATGTCGGCGATCTACCAATCGGGTCTGGCGCAGAGCCTTGTCGCCATGGGCGAGGAAGACGCAGCCGTCGACGTGTACCGGCAGCTCGCATTTGCGCCGGGGCCGAAAGGGCAGGCTCAGCGCGAAGCGAGCATCGAACTGGCGCAGGCTGTGCACGCGCGACGCACGGACTCGCCCGACTATGCAAAGCACCTCGCGCGCGGACTGGCCGCCGCGCGCGACCTCGGCCTGCTGCGCATCCTGCGCGCCCTTCCAAGGCTGGCGGGACAAATCGCGGCCGACGCGCTCGAACTCGACATCGAGCCGGATTTCGTGCGACGCATGATCGCCGCGCGCCGCCTCGCGCCGCCGCCGGAAGCCGGCGAATGCTGGCCGTGGCCGGTCAAGCTACTGGGCCTGCGGCCATTCGCGATCGTCATCGATGGCGAACCGTTGCGCTTCGAAGGCAAGGTGCCGGCCAAGCCATTGCAACTGATGCGCCTGCTCATCGCGCATGCAGGCGAGCCGGTGGCGATCGGCTACGTCACCGACCGCCTCTGGCCCGACCTCGACGCACCCGAGGCACGCCGTGCCTTCGACGTGGCACTTCACCGTCTTCGCGCGTTGTTGGCGCAGCCCGACCTCCTGACGCTGGCCGATGGCCGTCTGCGGTTCGACTCATCACGCGTGTGGAGCGACGTTCGAGCCCTCGACGCGGCGCTGCGCGAATGCGGCCGCGAAGAGCACACGTCCGATGCCCAACGGCGCAAGCACCTGTTCGAACGCCTTGCGCAGCTGTATCGCGCCCCGCTCCTGCAAGGCGACGACGATCCCTGGGTCGTCGGGGCGCGAGATGCGCTGAGGCGCCGCTTCGTGCTCGGCGTCGAATCGCTTGCGCGTGCCGCCGAGCGCGACGCCCAGGGCGCCGAAGCCGCGTGGATGCGGCAATGGGCGGCTTCGCTGGCCGCAGACCGCTAGGGATGGCCGGCCGCGCATCGGTAAGACATCGGAAAGACCTCCGCGCCTAATCTGCGGTCGGCGTCGGCCGCGTTGCCGCGCGAGGTTCTCAAGCGAAGGAGCATCGACATGACTGCAAGACTCATCTCGGCCGCCGCATTGATTGCCGGCTCGCTCTGCGCCCAGGCGCAGACACCCGACCTCAGGACGGGCGGCTGGAACATGACCGATCGTTCGCAGGGCACCGGCGGCGGCATACCGGACGCCATCGGCAACATCGCGCCCGCGATGCGGGCCAGACTCGAAGCGTCACTCACCGCAACCATGCGGCCGCACACCCTCAACTACAAGTCGTGTCTGCGCAAGTCCGATATCGAGGAATTGGCGGGCGATCTGAAGAAGCTCGAGGAGGACGCGGCCGGCAACGTGCAGTGCGACTTCAGCAACGTGCGGCGCACCTCGAAGCACTGGGAGGCCGACGTGAGCTGCCGCAATGGCATCTCGGGCCACGGCGCGTTCGATGCAGCCGCGAGCGACCGCGTGACGGGCAAGCTCGTGATGCACATCGCCACCGACTCGGGCGCCCGCGATGTGACGCACGACATCAGCGGCCACTGGGCGAGCGCGAGCTGCAAGGGCTTCGCGGACTGACCTGCAGGCCGCCTCGTGGCGATCTGGCTGACCTGGCCGGACCTCGCGGAAGCGGCCAGCGCCGGGCCCGTCAGGTGCCTGTCGACGGTTTGCCCTTGTCGGACCAGAGCACGCCGCCCGTGGCCCAGTCCTGCCGTGCGATGTCGAAGAACAGGATGTCGACGGCGTCGGGACTGCCGCCGAGCACCTTCACGCACGCAGCGGTGATCTCTTGCGCCAGGGCGCGTTTCTGCTCGGCCGTGCGGCCTTCGAAGAGTTCGATCCGGATCGTGGGCATGCAGTGGTTCTCCCCAAGGTTCAGTCCCGGTAGCCGGGGGACGTGCGATCCAGCCCGCGCAGCAGCGCAGGCCATTCGACATCGCCATCGAGCTCGGTCCCGTCGCCGACCCATTGGCGGTATGTCAGCTCGGCGACCTCGTTCGGCACGACGCGCACCTGCCCGCCCGTCGCTGCCATCGCGACGAGCTGGGCCTGCGCGGCACGCTCGAGCAGGTACATGAGCATCCAGGCCTCGGCCACCGTCCGGCCGACCGTCAAGGTGCCGTGATTGTGGAGGATGAGACCGTCGAGTTGCCCGAGGTTGGCCACGAGGCGGCGCTGCTCGTCCGCGCCGAGCGCAAGCCCCTCGTAGGCATGGCGGCCGAGCCGGCCGTGCAGGCGCATCGCGAACTGCGACGTGGGCAGCAGCCCTTGCGGCAGCATGGACAGCGCCACGCCCCATGGCGCGTGGAGATGGATCACGCAGGCGGCATCGGAGCGTGCTGCATGCACCGCACCGTGGATCGTGAAGCCGGTCGGGTTGACGCGGCGGTGCGAACCATCGATCACCTCGCCGTGCTGGTTCACCTTCACCAGGCTCGATGCAGTGATTTCGTCGAAGCGGGCACCGAATGGATTGATCAGATAGCAGCCGGGCTCGTCGGGCAAGGCGGCCGACAAATGGGTGTAGACCGTGTCGTCCCAGCCGCGCTGCGCGGCAAGGCGATACGCTGCGGCGAGGTCGACGCGTATTTGCGCCTCAGTGAATCGAGAGCGTGTCATCGGAGTGGAGCCGGCGTGATGCGTGGTCACGACGACGATGGAATCGACAGCCGCGATTCTGGATCAAGCAGATATCCCCGTGCACGGCATGCATCGATGCCATCATCCCGGACGACGCACGCGGTGCGTTAAAGTCCATTGCACCGTCCACGACCTGCCCTTGCGCGACGCGATGGGTACCGGCAGACACGCCAGGCGCGTCTTGCGGCCCATGCGACGACTCATGACGAACGAACCAGACTCCACATTGCTGCCCGGCGTGGCCGCGATCCTCGACGAAGGCCAGCCCGGCGTGGATTCGCTTCTGGCGGCAATCGCCCGCGCGCAGCGTCAGGCGGGGCGGCGCGTGCTGGGCTTGCTGATGACTCACCCCGAAGGCGAGGCAAGCTGCGCGAGCCCAATGGTCCTCGTGGACATCGACACGCTCGACGAGTACCTGGTGTCGCAGCCGATGGGCAGCGGCTCGACGTCTTGCCGGGCAGACCCTCAAGGCTTCGCGCGCGCCAGCCGGGTACTGCGCCAGGCGCTCGAGCAAGCTCCCGATCTCGTCATCAGCAACCGTTTCGGCGGGCTTGAAGCCGAAGGCGGCGGATTCGCCGCCGAACTCCTGGAAGTGATGTCGCGCGGCGTGCCGCTCCTCACTGTGGTGGCGACACGCCACCGGGCGGCGTGGGAGCGCTTCACCGGTGGCGCGCAGGTCCTGCCGGCCCGGGACGATGCCATCGAGGCCTGGTTGCAATCCGCCTTGGCGCCCGCAGCGGTTCAACCGCCCGCGGCCGCCTAGCCACGTCGCCGCACCCCGGACGCGCCTGCGCGTGAGTTCCGAGCAGCCGTCACGTCCCTGGTACGCCTACCTCTGCCTGGCCTTGGCGATGGCGCTCGTGGGCAGCTATGTCGGCCTGTCCAAATGGCTCGTCGCCGTGTTTCCGGTGTTCCTGCTCGCATGGCTGCGCTTCGGGATTGCCGCGGTCGCGATGGCGCCGTGGGTGCGGCGGCCGCCCAACGAGTCCCGGCTTTCCACACATGACCGCCGACTGCTGTTCCTCGAATCGTTCCTGGGCAACTTCCTTTTTTCCGTGTGCATGCTGTTCGGCATCGCGCGCACTTCGGCGCTGGCCGCGGGCGTGATCATGGCGGCCATTCCTGCTGCGGTGGCGCTCCTGTCATGGATGTTTCTGCGCGAGCGCATCAACCTGCGCGTGGGCGTGGCCATTGCCTGCGCCGTCACGGGCATCGGGGTCGTTTCCGCGGTGGGCCACCCGGCTGCCGGCGGCATGGGCAGCCTGCTTGGAAACGTTCTGCTGCTGGCCGCCGTCTTCTGCGAGGCAAGCTATGTCGTGATCGGGAAGCGACTGACGGCCAGCCTGTCGGCCAAGCGCATCAGCGCACTCGTCAATCTCTGGGGTCTCGCGCTCGTGACGCCATTCGGAGCCTGGCAAGCTGCAAGCTTCGATTTCAGCAGCGTGACGCCTGGCGTATGGGGCCTGTTGCTGTTCTATGCCCTGACGGCCAGCATGTTCACCGTCTGGCTGTGGATGACGGGCCTGCGCCACGTGCCCGCCTCTTCGGCCGGCGTGTTCACCGTCATGCTGCCGGTGACGGCCGCAGCCGTCGGCGTGGCCATTCTGGGTGAGCAGTTCAGTGCCGCGCAGGCCGGCGCCTTCGCCCTCGCGCTGGCCGGCCTCTTGCTGGCGACATGGCCTGCCGCCCCACGCGCCGCAACGATGCCGCTGTCACCTGGCGCTTGAGTGCGGCGCAGTGGCGTCGCCTTCAGCTCTCGCCGTCCGCGACCATTGCGCGATCAACTCCACAAGCTGCCGCGGGTCCGCGGGCTTCACGAAATGGTGGTCGAACCCCGCCGCCATGGCGCGAAGCTGGTCCTCCTTCTGTCCATATCCGGTCATCGCAATGAGCAGCGCGTGCGCCGCGTCGGGCTGCGCGCGCAAGCGCCGCGCGACCTCGTAGCCGCTCAGGCCCGGCAAGCCGATGTCGAGCACGACGATCTGAGGCGCGAACACCGGCACGCAAGCCAGGGCCTGCGGCCCGTCACCCACGGTCTTCACCTCGTGGCCTTCGAGCTGCAGGTATTGCGCAATGCTGTCGGCCGCATCCTGGTTGTCATCGACGATCAGGATGCGGCGTCCCTGGTTCGCGGCGGTCGGCGCCTGCAACTCGCCAGGGGCGCTCACCCACCACGCTCATGCACGGAAGCGTCACGCGAAATTCGGCGCCCTTGTGCGGACCTTCGCTGCGCGCGTCGAGTTGGCCGCCGTGCAGTTCGACAAGCCGGCGGGCCAGCGTGAGTCCGACCCCGAGGCCGCCCTGCATCCGGTCGAGCGAGCGCGCCCCTTGCGCGAAGAGGTCGAAGATGCGCGGCAGCAGCGACGCGTCGATGCCGATGCCGTTGTCGCGCACGACGATCGAGGCCAGCCCGTCATGGGCGCTCAGCTCGAGCTGGATGCGTCCGCCGTCATCGCTGTACTTGGCGGCGTTGTTCAGGAGGTTCGACACCACCTGCGACAGCCGCGCAAAGTCGCCCTGCGCCCACACCGGAGCATCGGGCAGGCTGACCTGCAACACATGCCCGCGGGCGTCGATGAACGGCTGGACCACTTCCACGCTCTGCGCGATCACGATCGCAAGATTCAGCGGCTCCTTGTTGAGCTGGATCTTGCCCTGGCTGATGCGTGCCACGTCGAGCAGTTCCTCCACGAGGCGGGTCATCTGGCGAACCTGCCGGTCCATCACCTCGCCGGCCCAGGTGAACTTCGGATCGGCCGGAGCGATTCGGCGGATCACCTCCAGCGCGTTGCGTATGGGCGCGAGCGGATTGCGCAACTCGTGCGAGAGCATGGCCAGGAATTCGTCCTTCCGCTGGTTCGCCTCCTGCAATTCGGCCTCGGCCGCCCGCCGCTCGACGATCTCGGCTTGCAGGCTGCGGTACAGATGGGCGTTTTCGAATGCGATCGCGGCACGGCTGGCCAATTCGTCGAGCGTCGACCAGTCGCCTCCGACGGTACCCGGCGTCGCCTGATCCGACCCCAGCATCAGTGTTCCCAGCACGCGCTCTCCGATCATCAGCGGCACGGCGGTGGCTGAACGCAGCATGAGCGGCGCTTCGAGCCCGAGGGCTTCGGTGCTCATGCGTCGCAGCGTCGCCGGCGGCACGATCTCGCGCCGTGCGCGTTCGTGCGCCGTCTGGAGCGCGTGGCGAACCGGTTCGGGCAAGGCGCTTGCGCTCGTGCCGAAGAGCCGCCGCTGCGGCTCACCGTCGCAGCGCGCCGCCACCAGCACCTGGCTGACGGACTGCCCGTCGTGCGTCAATTGAAGGAGCGCCAGCGGCGCGAGGTCCGGGACGACCAGTTCGAGCAGCAATCGTGCGCCGACGCTCGCATCGAGCGAGCCGCTGAGGACGCGGCTGGCGTTCGACAGGAAAGCCGAGCGGCGGTCGCTCTCTTCGGCCAGCCGCCGCGCGGACTCGGACGCCACCAGGGCGATACGCTCGTCGGCCTGCCGTCGAACCCGGCGCTGCATCTGATGAAGGTCGACGAACACCTTGACCTTGCTGCGCAGCACGTCGGGCACGACCGGCGACAGGATGTAGTCCACGGCGCCCAGCGAATATCCGCGTGCCGTCTGGATCTCGTCGGCGTAGGCCGTGATGAAGATGATCGGCGTATGGGCCGAGCGCTTGTATCGGCGGATCAGCGAGGCGGTCTCGAAGCCGTCGATGTCGGGCATGTTGACGTCGAGCAGGATGACGGCGAACTCGCGTCGCAACACCTCGCGAAGCGCGTCGCTGCCGGAATTGACGAACACGAGGTTCTGGCCGAGATCCTCGAGCACCGTGCCGAAGACCAGCAGTTTCTCGGGCAGGTCGTCGACGACGAGGATGTTCGACTTGTCGTCCGACAGGTCGGCATGCGGATCCGCGAGCCCGTCCATCGGCTGCGCGCGGGCATCCGCCGCGGGCGCCCGGATCATCGGCACAGCCAGCTCCTGAGCACCGTGAGCAGGTGCGAGGTGTCCACGGGCTTGGCAAGGTAGTCCCACGCACCCGCCTCGATGCATTTCTCGCGGTCGCCCTTCATCGCCTTGGCGGTCACCGCGACGATGGGCAGATGGCGCCCGCGGGGAAGCCGGCGGATCTCCTTCATCGCGGCGATGCCGTCCATCTCCGGCATCATGATGTCCATCAGGACGATGTCGATGCTTTCGTCCTCTTCGGCCAGGCGGATCGCGTCGGGGCCGTTGTCAGCCGAGACGATCACCATGCCCTGGTCGTCCAGCACGGTCGCCAGGGCAAAGATGTTGCGCATGTCGTCGTCGACGATCAAGGCCTTCTTGCCCTCCAGGACGCGCTGCGCTTCATAGAGCGACTGCACGGCATGCCGCTCTTTTTCCGACATCTGGGCGGTGCCCCTGTGCAGAAAGTAGGCGGTGGCATCGACCAGGCGATCGAGCGAGTGGGCCTCGCGCAGCGCGAACGCATTCTGGCCACGTTTCCATGCGTTGCCCGTGGCCGCGCCGTCCTCGCAAAACAGCACGATCGGCAGCGGACGGAACACGGGCCGGCCCTCCTGCGCCTCGATGACATCCTCGGGCCCGAAGTCGGGTTGCGAGCCGTCGGTCACGACGCAATCGATGCCACCGCGAGCGAGTGCCTCGCGCGCAGCGGTGGCCGTGTCGGCCATCTCGATGCGCGTCTCGCCGTCCAGGCACGCCAGGTACTGGTCGCGCAATGCACCGTCCGACATCATCAGCAGGACGGCCTTGTCCTGCCGATCGACAAATGAATGGAGGTCGGCCAGTGCATGTTCCACCAGTTCCAGCGACTGCAGCGGCTTGGGCAGCACGCCGATCGCACCGCAGGCCAGGGCATGCTGGCGTGCGTCGTGGGTCGAGATGACGCACACCGGAATGTGCCGGGTGGACAAGTCGCCCTTGAGACGTTCCAGGATGCGCCAGCCCTCCATGTCGGGCAGCACGATGTCCAGGGTGATCACCGACGGCTGGTACTCGCGCGCAAGCGCCAGTGCACCTGCGCCGGTGGTGCTGACCAGCCCCTTGAAGCCCGCCTTGCGTGCGGTGTCGAGCAGGGCACGAGCAAAGCCGAGGTCGTTCTCCACGATCAGCAGCACCTTGTCTCCGCCCGCGATGTCGTGGCGATCGTCTTGCGCCAGATTGGCCGCCAGCAACGAAGGCGAATCGTCGCGTTCGGGATCGGTCTGCCGCTCGGCGGGGGCCACGGCGGAATCCCCGCGCAAGGCACGCTGCGGCTCGGGCAGCGGCGAAGGTGTCTCGATCTCGCGCTGGCGCTCGGGGTGCACGCGGCCTTCGGCTTCAGTGCTCGCGCGCGGATGCCGTCCGCCGCGTGCCGGATTGTGGCTTTGCGGCAAGTACAGGGTGAAAGTGCTTCCCTCGCTGGGCGCGCTCACGAGGCGAATCTCGCCGCCCAGCAGGCGCGAGAGTTCGCGGCTGATCGCCAGGCCCAGTCCGGTGCCGCCGTACTTGCGCGACGTCGAGCCGTCAGCCTGCTGGAAGGCCTCGAAGATGATCTGCTGCTTGTCCGCCGAAATGCCGATACCGGTGTCGCTCACCGAGAAGGCCAGCACCTGCGACGCGCGATCGAGCGTCTCGCAGTCGCGCGACCAGCCGCTTTCTGCCACCGTCATCGACAGCGACACCTGCCCCTGGTGCGTGAACTTGAAGGCATTGGAGAGCAGGTTCTTCAGGATCTGTTGCAGCCGCTTGACATCGGTGACGATGGTCTTGGGCAGTGGCTGGACGAGATCGATCACGAATCCCACGTGCTTGGATTCGGCGACGTGGCGGAAGCTGCGGTCGACCGAGCGTTGCAGGTCGTCCAGGCGCAGCTCGCTCACATCGACGGCGACCGTGCCGGATTCGATCTTCGACAAGTCCAGGATGTCGTTGATGAGCATGAGCAGGTCGTTGCCCGACATGTGGATCGTCTTGGCGAACTCGACCTGCCTGGGCAGCAGGTTGCCCTCGGTATTGCGGCAGAGCTGGTCCGACAGGATGAGCAGGCTGTTCAGCGGCGTGCGCAGCTCATGCGACATGTTGGCCAGGAATTCCGACTTGTACTTCGAGGTCAGCGCGAGCTGTTCCGCCTTTTCCTCGAGAGCCTGGCGCGCGAGTTCGACCTCGCGGTTCTTGCGCTCGACTTCCTGGTTCTGGTGGACCAGCAGCTGTGCCTTCTCCTGCAGCGCCTCGTTGGTCTGCTGAAGTTCCTGTTGCCGGCTTTGCAGTTCCTGCGCCAGCGACTGCGACTGCATCAGCAGGTCCTCCGTGCGCATGTTCGCCGCGATCGTGTTGATGACGATCCCGATCGATTCGGTCAGCTGGTCCAGGAACGCCTGGTGCGCCGGGTTGAACCGCTCGAGCGAGGCGAGCTCGAGCACGCCGCGCAGTTCGCCTTCGAAGACCACCGGCAGCACCAGCACGTCCAGCGCGGCGGCTTCGCTCAGCCCCGTGGCAATGCGGAACGACCCGCTGGTGACATTGGCCAGCAGGAGTTTTCGCTTCTCGATCGCACATTGCCCGACGAGGCCCTGCCCCAGCTCGATCAGCTTGCCGTGGGACGGCTGGCCGCCCGAGGCGTAGCTCGCGAACAGCTTGAGCCGCGGACGGCCTTCGACACTCGCGAGCACGTAGAACTCCGCCTGCTGCGCGCCAACCACCGGCGCCAGCTCGGACAGGATGAGCTGCCCCACGGTGACGAGATCCTTCTGCCCCTGGAGCATGCGCGAGAACTTCGCGAGGTTGGTCTTCAGCCAGTCCTGCTCGGTATTCTTCTGCGTCGTGTCCTTGAGGTTGCGGATCATCTCGTTGATCGTGTCCTTCAGCGCCGCGACCTCGCCTTGCGCCTCGACGGTGATCGAGCGCGTCAGGTCGCCCTGGGTGACGGCCGTGGCCACCTCGGCGATGGCACGCACCTGCGTCGTCAGGTTGGCCGCCAGGTTGTTCACGTTCTCCGTCAGTCCCTTCCACGTGCCCGACGCGCCAGGCACTTTCGCCTGCCCCCCGAGCTTGCCCTCGACACCGACTTCACGCGCCACGGTCGTGACCTGGTCGGCAAAGATCGCGAGGGTGTCCGTCATGCTGTTGATGGTGTCGGCCAGCGCGGCGATCTCGCCTTTGGCCTCGACCATCAGTTTCTGCTTGAGGTCGCCATCTGCCACGGCCGTCACGACCTTGGCGATGCCGCGCACCTGGGAGGTCAGGTTGCCGGCCATGTTGTTGACGTTGTCGGTGAGGTCCTTCCAGGTGCCGGACACGCCTCGGACGTGAGCCTGACCGCCGAGGCGCCCCTCGGTGCCGACCTCGCGCGCCACGCGCGTGACTTCCGCGGCGAACGACGACAGCTGGTCGACCATCGTGTTGATCGTCGCCTTGAGTTCCAGGATCTCGCCCTTCACGTCCACCGTGATCTTCTTGGACAGGTCGCCCGCGGCCACGGCGGTCGTCACGTCAGCGATGTTGCGGACCTGGCTCGTCAGGTTCGAAGCCATCAGGTTCACCGAGTCGGTGAGGTCTTTCCAGGTGCCCGCCACGCCCTGCACCTCGGCCTGGCCGCCGAGCTTGCCCTCGGTGCCCACCTCGCGCGCCACGCGCGTGACCTCCGCGGCGAAGCTGCGAAGCTGGTCGACCATCGTGTTGATCGTGTTCTTCAGCTCCGAGATCTCGCCCTTCACGTCCACCGTGATCTTCTTGGACAGGTCTCCTGCGGCCACCGCCGTGGTCACCTCGGCAATGTTGCGCACCTGGCTGGTCAGGTTGCCCGCCATGAAGTTCACCGACTCGGTCAGGTCCTTCCAGGTGCCCGCCACGCCCTGCACATCGGCCTGACCTCCAAGCTTGCCCTCGGTGCCCACCTCGCGCGCCACGCGGGTGACTTCCGCGGCGAAGCTGCGAAGCTGGTCGACCATCGTGTTGATCGTGTTCTTCAGCTCCGAGATCTCGCCCTTCACGTCCACCGTGATCTTCTTGGACAGGTCGCCCGCGGCCACCGCCTTGGTCACGTCGGCAATGTTGCGCACCTGCGCGGTCAGGTTGCCCGCCATCGAGTTCACTGAATCGGTCAGGTCCTTCCAAGTCCCGGAGACGCCGCCCACCTCGGCCTGGCCGCCGAGGCGCCCCTCGGTGCCGACTTCGCGCGCCACGCGCGTGACTTCCGCGGCGAACGACGAGAGCTGGTCGACCATCGTGTTGATGGTCGCCTTGAGTTCCAGGATCTCGCCCTTCACGTCCACCGTGATCTTCTTGGACAGGTCGCCCGCGGCCACTGCCTTGGTCACGTCGGCGATGTTGCGCACCTGGCTGGTCAGGTTGGAGGCCATCGAGTTCACCGAATCGGTGAGATCTTTCCAGGTGCCCGCCACGCCCTGCACCTCGGCCTGGCCGCCGAGCTTGCCCTCGGTGCCCACCTCGCGCGCCACGCGCGTGACCTCCGCGGCGAAGCTGCGAAGCTGGTCGACCATCGTGTTGATCGTGTTCTTCAGCTCCGAGATCTCGCCCTTCACGTCCACCGTGATCTTCTTGGACAGGTCTCCTGCGGCCACCGCCGTGGTCACCTCGGCAATGTTGCGCACCTGGCTGGTCAGGTTGCCCGCCATGAAGTTCACCGACTCGGTCAGGTCCTTCCAGGTGCCCGCCACGCCCTGCACATCGGCCTGACCTCCAAGCTTGCCCTCGGTGCCCACCTCGCGCGCCACGCGGGTGACTTCCGCGGCGAAGCTGCGAAGCTGGTCCACCATCGTGTTGATCGTGTTCTTCAGCTCCGAGATCTCGCCCTTCACGTCCACCGTGATCTTCTTGGACAGGTCGCCCGCGGCCACCGCCTTGGTCACGTCGGCAATGTTGCGTACCTGCGCGGTCAGGTTGCCCGCCATCGAGTTCACCGAATCGGTCAGGTCCTTCCAGGTCCCGGAGACGCCCTCGACCCGCGCCTGGCCGCCCAGCGCACCCTCCGTGCCGACTTCGCGCGCCACGCGCGTCACCTCCGACGCGAAGCTGCGCAACTGGTCGACCATCGTGTTGATCGTGTTCTTCAGCGTGAGGAACTCGCCTTTCACGTCCACGTCGATCTTCTTGGACAGGTCTCCCTTGGCGACGGCAGTCGTCACGTCGGCGATGTTGCGAACCTGGGCCGTGAGGTTGCCGGCCATCGAATTGACCGAATCGGTGAGGTCCTTCCAGGTCCCGGCCACGCCCTTGACGGTGGCTTGCCCGCCGAGCTTGCCCTCCGTGCCCACCTCGCGCGCGACACGGGTCACTTCGGCCGAGAAATTGCCGAGCTGCTCGACCATCTTGTTGATCGTGCGGGCGGTGCGCAGGAACTCGCCTTCGAGTTCACGGCCCTCCACGTCCAGGGCCATCGATTTGGAAAGATCGCCCTGCGCCACCGCGCCGATGACACGCGCCACTTCCGAGGTCGGGTGAACGAGATCGTCGATCAGCGCATTCACGCAGCGCATCGATTCGCCCCAGAATCCTCTCGTCTCGGGCAGGGCCATGCGCTGCTTGAGCTTGCCCTGCTTTCCGACCACTTGCCGAAGCCGGGCCAGCTCTGCCGCCATGCCGGCATTGAGCTCGACCACGTCGTTGAACACGTCGGCCACCTTGCCTGCCAGCCCCGTCCACCGGGCGGGAAGCCGCACGCCGGCATCGCCGTTGCGCAGCCCGGTCAACGCAGTGAGAAGCGCCGACAGTTCGTCGGACGGAGCGAGAACTTCGGATTCGTCGTAGGCGATCATGCAAGGGATCCCGTTGTTGACGCGCACGGCTTCGCAGCCACGTGCGCCGTGGTTCGTCGATTTCTTGTTCCCCTTTTCCCCGGTCGGCACTGAGCTTTGGCCACTCGAGCAATCTCTAGCTCTGGCGGCCCGCGTGCTGCAGGCGCACATGCCATGCCGTGCATTGCGCAACGAAAGAGCACGGCTCATGCCATGGGCGAGCGAATTGCTCGCTCTTCAAGCAGCGTGCCCGATTTCCAGGGAAGTGCGCAGCCTGGATGGCGCAGGGTGACAGTGCGTCGACAAGTTCCTGCGGCAAAATTTGCCGGCAGGCTTGCACCCGGCGGGTAATGCGCAATCCCCGGGGCCGGCGAACCTTAGTAACTCATTAAGGAGTCGATGGCCCGCTCGCTCAATCGACGGCGAGCGGATCGGTTACGCGCAGACCCTCGCGTCGTGCCGCGTCAGCCCGTTGAGCCACCTCGCGCGCACCCAGATTCTTGAGCCGATGATCCGACCAGACCTGTCTCCAACGCCGCGCACCGGGCGTGCCGTTCCAAAGGCCCAACATGTGCCGTACCACGCGTGACCATGGCTCACCCGATGTGCTGCACTGCACCATGTACTCGACCATGCTGCGCTCCACCGCTTCGCGGTCGCGACCATTGATCGGTTCGTCGAAGAATCGATGGTCCCATTCGACCATCGACCACGGGTTCTGGTACGCCTCCCGACCCACCATGACACCGTCGATGTGACGCAGTTGTTCGCCGATCTGGTCAGGCGTCGTCACGCCTCCGTTGATGCAGATGACCAGCGACGGGAAATCGCGCTTGAGTCGATGGACCATTTCGTAGCGCAACGGAGGCACCTCGCGATTCTCCTTCGGGCTCAATCCCTTGAGCCATGCATTGCGGGCGTGGACGATGAACACCTCGCACCCCGCATCGGACACGATGCCGACAAAATCGCGCACGAACCCGTAGCTCTCGATGCGCTCGATCCCGATCCGGTGCTTCACCGTGACCGGAATGCTGGCGGCGTCGCGCATCGCCTTCACGCCATCGGCCACCGTGTGCGGCTCGCCCATCAGGCAAGCGCCGAAGGCGCCTTGCTGCACGCGCTCGCTGGGGCAGCCGCAATTGACATTGACTTCGTCGTAGCCCCATTGCTCGGCCAAGCGAGCCGCATGGGCCAGATCGTCGGGCTCGCTGCCGCCGACTTGCAACGCGACGGGATGTTCGGACGCATTGAAATCGAGATGCCGATGCAGGTCACCATGGATCAGCGCACCGGTCGTGACCATCTCCGTATACAAGCGCGTGCGCGACGTCAGCAGACGATGGAAGTAACGGCAATGGCGGTCAGTCCAGTCCATCATCGGGGCCGTACACAGACGCCAAGGGTTAAGTTGTTGATTTGATTTCACTAATCATCTCTTCTTCGGTCCAGGCGATTGTGGGACGAACCAGACGCTTCGTTTGATCACCGCGACGCGGTTTGTGCATGGTAGTCAATGAGTTCCGCGCGGCCCTGACCGGTCATTCACCTCACAACGCTTGCACACCCGGGAGCCGCCGTTCGCACGGCCCGAGGACGAGCGGGACACGATGAATCACCGCTTGACGCGCAAGTGATCTGTAGCAAGCCGCCGCAAGGTGCTTGACCTGCTGCATGCGAATAGCGGCCGGACGCGCGGCGAGTGGTGCGAGCACATCGCCATGACGCGGCAGGGCGTCACGCAGCACCTTGGCGCGCTCGAGGCCGCGAATTTTCGTGGCCACGACACGACGGGGCACCGCGAGAAGCTGCACTTCCGCAATCCGGTGCCGCTGCAGAAGATCTACGACCGCTGGATCGCCAAATTCGAGAAGCCACGCCTGAAGCCGCACCTGCGGCCCATTCCTCATCCATTCGGATCACTCCGGTCGTTGAAACCCTGGCCTGCCCAGACTCGAAATTACCCGAACATCCGAGGCGTTGACCCGCGTCTGCATCATGCCGATTCGCTGGCCCTTCAAGTTCCCAATTGACCCGGCGACGCAGCAAGAGGACTCTCATGCGCCACTTCGACGTCGCTTGACCGCCGGATTTCGCTCGCCGCTGGTTTTGAGGGGGCGGGACAGCCCGCGAGGCGGCACTCCGGCCGCTCGAAGAGCAACCGTTGCGACTGCCGGGCCAATGCTGACTACCACGCCCCCCCACTCTGCTGGATTGCTCTCCGTTTCCGAGGAGTGGACTCAGGTAGAGGGAAGGCTGGACTTGAATCTCATCCGCGACGAGGCCCATGCTCGCATCGACGCCCGCAGGCGGCAAGTCGAGCAGGCACAAACTCCGGTATGTTCCAGCGCGGAGCAGGCCGTGACGGAAACACGGCGCCTATTGCGCGCCGTCTTCCCGCCCGCCAGAGCCATACCCGTGGCCGGTTCGTCGGCGAACCCGTTGCCTCGCTCGCCGGGTGGTGAGCTGGTGCTGCTCGGTGGCACGCTTTCGGACGCACGCATGTGCGGCGTGCTGCTCGCGGCCCTGACCGAATGCAACGACGGCCGTCCGATAGACCTGATGCTCAATGCGCCAGACGACCGGGTGCAGGCGATGTCAGAGGCCGCCGGCAACATCAACATGCGGCGCTACTTGAACGCCGAGGCAGACGTGAGCGGCTTGCTCGAGGGGTTCAACGAGTCCGACCACCAGCTCATCGAGCTGCTCAGCGCGGCCAAGCGGTGTCACGCGAAGGTCCGCGCCTTCGGCGCTGCAGCGTCCCCGCAAGAAGCGATCAGGCGCGTGTCTGAGGCGTGTTCCGCTGGTGCAGGCCCAGTGATCGTGCTGGGGCCCACCGAGCACATCGCCGGCCTACGCGCGTCGTTGGACCCTGGGCAGCGCGCCGCCACGGTGCTGCAGGTCGACAGCACCGCGGGCCCGGCTGCGAACGCGGCCGTGGCCCTGGCAAACGTGGCGGCGTTTCGTGCCGACGCGGCACCGCCAGCCTCGCCGTCCGACGTCCGCACTCTTGCACGACAGCTGGGCGTCCCGCAGGCCCCGCTCGGACCGACGATCGGTAGGTTGGCCAAGGCCTGCCATGTGCGCTACCACGACTGGCTGAGCTGGCACCGAGATGCCTCAGAAGCCGAGCGCAACGCTGCTGGCGCCAGGATCGTCCACTGGGGCTGCTGTGCACGCCATCTCGGCCTGACAGCCAACATGTGGCGGTTTAGCGACCCCGTGGACCCGCACATTTTCTGCGTGGTGGGCAAAGTCCCGTCGCTCACTGACCCACACCAGCCAGCGGGTCGTCTGGACAAGCAAGGACAGTGGAAGGCTGACGGCTTGTGGGCCGTCGACGGATGGGCCCGGGTGTGTTGCCGGACCAGCCAATTCACCGGCGCCTTCAGGAGGAAGATGGAACTCTGGGCGCGCAAGGGCAAGGAAATCTGGGTAGCGATCGACCGCCGAGGCGGTACTGAATGGCTGTCGCCCTTGGACAAGAGGTGGGCTCGCGCGACCTACGAGGGTGAGGCACAAAAGGAAACCAGTGTCCGAGCCAGACCGGAATGAGCCTATGGCCGTCAAGAGCCCGCCACGAGAGGCGGCTTCACGGAATCCTTTCTGCCGTTCTCCCGAGGTGAAATCCGCGCAGGCGCCCTACCCTGTATCGCCCAAGTTGCCGGTCAGTGCCGCCCGAACAGCCGCGCATCCCACACGACCGGCTCCGGACTCCCGGCGACGATCTTCTTGAAATCGGGATTCTGCGGATTCACGAGCACGTTCCCTTCCCTGCGCGCCACGACCGAAGGAACCACCAGCACGGCCGTTCTCCGCTGCCGAATCCAGGCATCCCCGAAGGCCCTGGCCACGCGCAGATCCGCATGGTCCCAGCCGACGGGCAGGCTGCTCTCGTCGTGCCGTTCGACAGTCACGGCACCCGCAATGGCAACCTCGACGGCGACGTGTGTCCGCGGCACGCGCCCGATGCCTGCGTGGGCCAGGCACTCCAACATCGCGCCCGCGTACGAGCGGCTGGCGTAGATAACACCGAGACCCGGTGAGTTCCACCGGCCGCCGACGAGTGAGGCGCCTATGGGGCTGAACGGATCGAACCGTCCGTCGGCGATGCGCCAAGCCTGCCAGGATTGCGACTGTGCCTGCTTGCTGGCGGTCGCCTTCGATCTCGCCTTAGGCGGCGACGCCATGGAACAGCGACCAGAGCAGATTCTCGACGCGGCGCGCACCCAGTTCCGTCAGGGCCACCTCGATCGGCCGCTTGCCGCCCAGCATGGCGTGGCCGGTGGACAGGAAGGCCCGCGCGTCGTCGACGTCGCCCCACACATGTTCTGCGGTCGCGATCACGCGCGCCAGACGCTCCACCCGCTCTCCTTCCTGCGGCTTCAAGTCCTCACCCCTTCGGTGAAACGTGGCCGACGGGATGACCCTCTGCATCAGGGCTGCCGCGTCGGGTGAGGTGCCATACACATGGCGCGCCACGGCGCCGAGTGAGGCCTTGGGCAGACCCGCTTCGACCTGTTGATCCAGTTGCTCGATGGATGTGACCTTGCGGCGCAAGCCCAGCACCTGGGCGATCTTGCTCGGTTCGACGACGGCTGCGTACATGAGATGGCTCTCAATTGATAGGTTGAAGTCTATCAGATGAAGGCGGGTTCGCCGCTACGGCCGCCGATGCGGCGGGCGCTTGGGAGGCGACGTGCTGCTTCTGCCAGCAAGACGATGCAGCGCAGCATGCCTGCAACGGCGCTTGCTTGCCGCCCGGGCGGCAAGCCGTGCGTGTTGCAGCAAAGTCGCGCGACTTACGCGCCGTCGAACGGCGGCATCCGCTTCAGATTCTGCATCGCAAGCGCCGGCGCTTGCGCCGCGAACGATGACGCCTGCGGACGCATACCCCGGGGCATCGGAAACACAACCGTCTCTCGCACGCCCGGCATCTCCGTGACTGTCTTCGCGCCCGACGCGTGCAAGGCCGCGATCACCTCGTCCACACGCTGGCGCGGCGCCGAAGCGCCCGCCGCCACCCCGACGCATGCGGCCTGGCCCAGCCTCTCGATGTCGAGTTCGGCGGGTCCGTCGACCAGCACAGCGGCTGCGCCTTCCTGCTCGGCGATCTCAGCGAGCCGCTTGGTGTTGTGGCTGTGGGACGAACCCACGACGACGATCACGTCGCAGCGCTCGGCCATCGCCTTCACCGCCCGCTGGCGATTCTGCGAGGCGTAGCACACGTCGTCGGTCTTGGGCCCCACGACGTCGGGAAAGCGCATCTCGATGGCCCGCACCATGGCGGCAGCATCGTCCAGCGACAGCGTCGTCTGCGTCACCCATGCCACCTGGCGCGGGTCGGCGACGGCCACGCGCGCCACGTCCTGCACCGTCTCCACCAGGTGCACGCCACCGTCCACCTGGCCCATCGTGCCGACGATCTCCGCATGGCCAGCCTGACCGACGAGCAACACGTCCCGGCCGAGCTGCCGCTGGCGCACAACTTCGCGATGTACCTTGGTCACCATCGGGCAGGTGGCGTCCAGCGTGCGCATGCGCCGGCGCGTGGCGTCCTCGCGGACCTGGCGCGAGACGCCGTGCGCGTTGAACACCATCACCGCGCCGTCGGGCGCGTGCGCCGGTTCGTCCACGAAGCGCACGCCCCTGGCTCTCAGCGACTCGACCACATGGCGGTTGTGCACGATCTCGTGATGCACGTACACCGGCGCGCCGAACTGCTCGAGCGCCTGTTCCACGATGGCGATGGCGCGGTCCACGCCAGCGCAGAAGCCCCTCGGATTTGCCAGCAGCACGTCCATCACGTTCTCCTTCGACGTTCGCGGCGACGTTAATCGGGGTGATGGGACGGCAGTCTCAACGATGCTCAGTCTCATGCCGGCGTGCCGGGCGCGTGGGGATTTGTTCACGCGCCGCGGCATCGCTTCGCGAGACCTCCCTGGACACGCAGGCGCTTGTGCCCGCCCTGTCGCACCTGGTCGGCGGCGTCGTTGAGGTATTTGGAGACGTGGAACTTGTCGTGCACGATGTCCGCATTGACCCACATCACTTGCTGGAAATGTCGGACCTCGATGCCATTGAGCCACCAAGTCAGCCGGCAGCCGCATGCACATGGGAACCCGCGCAGCGGTTTCCGAATGCGCCGTGGATGCGTCGACCCATCAACCGGAAGTCAAACGGGGCGCCCCATGGGCAAGCCCCGCACATGCGCGGCATACGCAGGATCGAATGGCGTGCGCTCCAGCGCTGCGTCCCCCCTGAAGACGGTGATACCTTCGGTGCTGAGTCCGTAGCTCGCCCTGCGGACGCTGAGTGGGCTCATGGGCGACTCGTCGATCAACTGCATCAGGCCGACCACGTTGCAGCTGTCGGCCAACTCCTGGTGAATCATCGAGAGGTGTGTGGACCCACATGAAATGATCAGCGGCCCGCTGCCATTCGCCGCTTCATCGCGCACCGCTTTCAGCATGGCAGCTTCCCGCTCCTGGAGGTTCGGCGCGCCGCGGCGTCGGTCGTGACTGACAACGCTGCCCTGAAGGGCCGCCGCGAGGTGAGCCTTCGATACGTTGTGGAAGACATCGTTGCCCAGTGTGGATTTCAGCGTGCGCGTGTAGTGCCGGCGCTCGGAATCTGGCTTGGTCTGTGCGATGGCAAGCTGACGCGCATGCTTCACACAGTTCTCCGCCCCGATCTGCGACTGTTCCAACATCAGCGTGGGTGCCGATTCCGGCCCGAACACCTCGAAGGCCGCAAGGTGGGCCATCATGCCCACGGTGCTGCCATGCAGTTCGCCCACGAGCACGACATCGCGCCGCTGTTCGACGCCCGGGCGGGCGCGCGCGGCACGCAGGCCCTCGGCAATCAGACGTTTCGCCTCGTCCAGCGCCACTGGAGCGCTGCGCCATACATCCAGCTTGGCGTTTTCGTCATGGATCTGCTGTTCGGTGGTGAACTTGTAGAAGGCCGTGCGTCGGACCAGGTTGACGCGCGGGAGCGTGCACGATTTGTTGGCCGGAATGCTGTCGGCATGGGGCTCGTCATCATAGGCGTGATCCTTTGGCTGGGGCACGTGGGGCCGCAGCAAATCACCCCGGTTGGCATAGAGACGGTAGCTTTTGAAGAACCAAGACATGATGCACTCGGGGGTTGGAAACGCACCGGCTGCGGCCCAGGCTAGGCTTCCTCCAGCGCAAGAAGTACTGTTCTCTAACTGGCGCCTTTGCCTCTGCGATTGAAGTTGTCGCGCGAATACTGATCCGCGATCGGCGTGCGCGAAGTTCCCGAAGGGCTGGCGATCTGCCTGGTCCTCAGGTATGGCGGGATTCCCAGATCAATGTTCAGGTCCTGCGCGAGATTGGGGTAGTCCAACGGCGCCCCCTCGAGAAGGGCGTCGGCCTGGAACATCATGACGTCCGGGTGCGACAGGTTGTAGCTGCTGCGCAAGACATGGATCGGAATCATCGGGTCATCCGTGTTTGTTTGCGCGATGGCCACCACGTTGTGGTGCGCCGCAAGCGCCTCGTGAATCGCCGGCAGGTGGGAATCGCCCGTGCTGATGATCACCGGTCCGGAACGCGTATGCAGCGCAAGGCTGATGCTCCTCAGCATTTCGGCCTCGCGTTCTTCCAGATTCATTGCATCGTCGTGCGACTTGTCATATCCGATCACTGAGCCGCCCATCGCCAGCGCGACGTGCGCTTTCGCCACTTGACTGAATTGGTCCGCGTCAAGTCGGGCAAACGCCGCGTCGTTCGCTGGATCATTCTTCCATGGCGCTCTGGTAATGGTGTCGGCATAGCCGGCAAACTCGATCGTGTTGCGCGTCGAATCGGTACTGTGTTCCAGCAGCAGTGTCGGCGCGGGCCCCGTACTGAATTCGGCCAGCGCCACCGTGTGCACCGCCAGGGCGGCTGTGCTGCCGTGGTTCTCCCCGATCACGATCACGTCGCGGCGCGGCTGCGGGCCAGGAGGTCGTGCCCGGGCTGCAGCCAGGCCGGTGCGAATGCGCGCCTGTGTCTGAGTCACGACCTGGTCAAGACGGGTCCAGGTCCGGACTCCGGCATTGGCGTCGTGAACAGCGTCCTGGCTCGACAATGCCGTGTATGGCGTGACGGGCTTCACTCGAATGCGAGGCAGCGCATTGCTGGACCGCTTCGGGATGTCGCCTGGATGCGCATCCTCCGGATAACTCGAATCAATGCGCGAGCCAACGAGGCCGCGAAGAAAGGTGCCTTTGCTGATGGAGACCTTGGCGTTTCCTTTCACGGCCGCCTTGATCGATTCGAGCAGGCCGAGCGAACGCCGTTCACGCGGCGCCCCTGATCCGGTGGCACGCCCGGATAGCCCCGTCGAGGTGGTGGCCAAGGTCCCTGGAGTCGCCGGCAAGGTCGAACCGCTCTCCTGCGCAGGGTCGCTGCGCCGCGTGAATAGTCTTTTGGTCGCTTTCATGTTTCCTGATTTCTCCTGCTTTCACTCGCGTCAATTTCAGCGCGCGGGCACACTCCGAGCTTGAACGATCACGCGGCGGCGAGCCGCCCGCGTGGCGAAGGCCCGGCCCGAAGAACGAAGCGGCAGGCCGGGTGCCGTGCTCACTTCGTTTCGACCGCAATCGCTTCGGGTGAGTCGCGATGCTCGCAACCAGATCGCAGATGATGCGGGGCTCAACAACCAACTGAGGAACTTGCAATGGGTAATAGAGTCGGACGATTGTGCAATCCTTGCGGCGCGAACATTGGACAATCGCCACCCCAGTCACCCCGGGGGACTCCGACCAATGATTCAGCGTCGCAGTTCGACGAAATCCGCGGGTCCGGCCGCCAAAGCCAAAACGGCGAGTCGAACCGCCGTGTACGTTCTGCGTCGGTGCATTCGCATGTGTCTGATGCCGACTCACGGCAGCCCCAGCCGGCTGTGCGGATCGAGGAACAGCCTCTGGGCGACGGCCAGCCTGAGAGCTCGACTGCCGGGGTGACGGCGCGACCGGATCTCTCCCCGGAAGAGCTCCGTCAACTCCGGGCGGCACTCCGTTACCAGAACGCGCACACCGATGCGCCGGTGCTACAGCGTGGCGCCCTGGATGACGAGAACTTGCGTGATTTCGCGAAGGACGTCTATAGGCGGAACAGGTACTTCCACGGTACGAGTGAAGATGCCAAAGAATCCATCGGAGAGAATGGATTTGCCTTTAATTTGAAGACCCCCGGGGCGACGGCTAAGGTCGGTGTCGGGCCTGGCCCGATACGGGACAGCGCGGAGAAGCATCACCACGTCACCGAGCGAGATACTGTGGCAGAGAACTATGCGCTGATGCACTCGAATCCTGCCATGGTGCGAGTGATCTGCAGGCCGCAGGACCTCGGCCTCGTACGGGATCCCGGTTCCGAACGCTCCCAGGATGCCTGGGCCACGACCAAAGACATTCCGCCGAAGTACGTCGTTGGATCGAAGCGACAGCCACCTGGGGCCGATGCCGAGGTCTTCCAGAATCTACTTTCGAGAGTCGGTGTCGACAACGTGACGCGGAAGCAGGCAGGCAAGTTGCTGAGGGAGGTGCAGTCGGATTCCGAGGGCGAGGAACAATACTTTGGCGCGTATGGCGGGGGAGATCAAATGCCATTTTGAAAGGACGTTTGGCATGTCGCGATCGTGTGAGTGTGCTGGCGCCGTGCCCTACGCCTCAAGGCTCATGCGGCAACAGAAACGAGTTGCCCTGCTGCTGGTACAGGGCATCGATGGCGCCCTGCATCGAGGCGGCCGTCGGCTTGCCTTCGGCCAGTTTCCCGAATGTGGCGCGCATGTCGGCGAGGATCGGGACGGCCTTGGGATCGAGCGTTGCGCGATCGACATCGAGCAGCAGGGCCAGCCGGTCTGGATCGTTGAGCGCGCTCACGAAATCGTCGAAGCTCTTGAACTTCAACGTCGGCTTCGGCCTGTTAGCGGCCATCTTGTCTTTCGACTTGTCCGCGTCCATCTTCACTTTCGGCTTGTTCGCGGCCAACGTGACTCTCGGCTTCTTCGGCAGCTTGAGCCCCTTGTCTACCATTCTTTGCGTCACCTGCACCGCCATCTTGAGCAGCTTGCGAGTGATGCGAGCCGTCTCGTCCTTCCGTAGCAGGTTCATCGCGTCGCGAATTTCCATCTCTTTGTCGGTCTGCGACGCGTTTGCGAACACCATGGCGTAAGCGTGCTGGGCGTATGTGTTCTCGTCCGTGATGGCGTCGGACATCTGCGACATTGTCAGACCATCCCGGTATTTCATGGGCGTCGTCAGAAAGGCTGCGCCGATGAAGTTGTCGAGGCTCGTCTCCAACACCTTGGCGTCTTCGAGCACCTTCACGTTTTTGCTATGGCGGCCCGCCAGGGCGATGGAGTTGGCGCGGTGCAAGGCAGACTCCTCCAACGGCAGCGCCAGCATGTCGGCGTTGCTCGCGCCCTTCTTGCGCATCCAGAAGTAGTCGTCGGTCAACCCCGTCTTCGGCTGCGCGACCAGGTCGGCATCCGCGAGGTAGGCCGCCTGCAGAACATTGGTGTTGTCGTCGAACGCCTCGCCGGCAAAAAGGAAAAGGGTGCGGACATAGGCATCTCGGCAATCGCTTTTGGCATGCTCGCTCAAGACGTGACTGGCAATCCGGTTTTGTTGCGCACCGGCGTACACCATGACCACGTTGTCGATCTGCGTGTGCTGCTTGACATTCGGGTGGGCGATGAACCCGGCGCAGGGAGAGCCGGTCGCCACATCACCCGCCCCGATCGGCTTGCCCTTTCCCAACACATACTGCACCACCTTGTCTCGCGCCTCCAGGCGGGTGTTTTCTGGCGTCAACGCCAGGCGGTGCGCCAGTGAGGCCATGTTGCCGATCGGGTTGCGTTCTCCGAGCCCCACATGCGCATGCATCTCGCCATAGCCCCCGGCCAGCTTCGGCATCAAGGCCGCGGCGGACTTCAGGTTCTTTCTCGGCTCCTTCAGGTTCAGAAGAATCCCGAGGCTGTGCTCGTCGAGCCGGCGATCTCCCGGCACACGGTTGAGGATGGCATGCTTGTGCAGATCCGGCGCCATGTCGGTCACCACGATCACCTGGTTCGCCATCACCGAGGGCCCTACGGACTCCGCGAGCGACTTGAAGAGGTCGCGCGCACTCACGGCTGGAAAATCGCGGTTGTAGTGGTTGACCGAAAACGCTCTGCGGGTCAGGAGTTCCCCATCGAAGATGGATTTTCCGTCGCGCTTTGCGCGCAGCGGCATCATTCCCACGCGAACGACGCTTCTCGCCGTATCCGGCGTGCCCGTCGCGGGATCCTGGAACACGATCACGCTCTTGTCGGCCTCGACATTGAGCACATGGATGCCCTTCTTGAGCAACGTCGCCGCCAGATTGGCGAACGCCTGCGGACGGTCCTTGCCCTCATAGCGTTGCGGCACCTGGAAGATGACCATGCTGCCTCGTCTCAGACGCTTACCCTGTGCAGCGGTCTCGATGATGTTGAACAGGCGGGTGGCATGTTCGTCGCCGCTGGGTGAGTACCCGGCGACGATGATCTGCCGTCCCGCGTTTTGGACGATGCCCTGCAGAACATGGCGTATCGCAGGCTCGTGCTCGTACTTCAATGGCGCGCGCTTCGATGACGCGCCGGGCACGGTCATCGTGCGCCGGGTCCCTATCGACAACACGCGGCGCAGCAGGCCAGGCGACGAACGCGAGCTCGATTCGCCTGCAGTGCTGGCAGTGCTGGCAGTGTCCGTTGCACCTGTTTTAGAGGTTTTGGTGGACGTTCCCCGATTCATCACGGACAGCTCGAACCAGTTATGAGTGCCGCCCGATGGAAAGGACATTCCGCGTCCAGACGAAATCGATTCACCGAACGAAACCCTCGATCCGGAGCGCACTTCCGTGGTTTGCGTGATGCCCGAGCTCGAGTCGCCAGGATCGACCAGCTCGCCGTCGCTGCCATCGTAAGGTTGCGCGAATTCGTTCGCCAGGTGCGACAAATCCCAACGACGACCCGTGCGTTTGGTCAGGCTTTCTTCGCTGCCGCTGCTGTCTTGCTTGTGCAAGTCCTGACTCTGCAGGACGTCACCCGATGCCGTTCTCCTGCGCTGGTCAACCAACCAGTCGTGCAATGGGTTGTCGCCGCTCTCTTCGCTCTTTTCGCTCTTTTCGCTCTCGTCCGAGACATTGGGGAAGCTCGCGCGGCGCTTGTCGGCAACCTTTTGCGAGCGGGTCTTTCGACGATTCAGATCGCTCTTGCTTGCCACCGAACCAGAGCTTGACTGTCGCTTGATGGTCTTCGACTCCGACCCCGCGTCGGACCCCACCTGCGACCCCTTGTAGGACGAACCGATTCTGCTTGGCATCATCTCCCGGTGCTGGGCCCGCCTCCACTCGAGTGTTGAACTGTCTTCGCCGGGTCCGTGCGATCGCCCGGGTGGGCGAAAAAACTCGGCCCGACCCTTGGATGGCTCAGAAGCCCATCTTCTGGCTCTTGCCTGCCTGGTCCTTCAAAGCCTGGATGTACCGCTCGATATCGCCTTTCGACGCGTGTGGGCTCGCCATTTTCCCGTAGATGGTTCGCACCCATTTGAGAAGCGGAATGTCATTTTCGTTGGGAACGGTCTTCATGTTGAACTTCGTGGCCAGCTTGTCGTCGCTCTGGATGGTCTCGAGGAATTCGCGAAAGTTCTTGAAGCGCACCGTCGAGTCGGTGGCATTCTTCTGCGCGTCGAGCGTTACCCTGGGCTTCTTGGGCAGCTTGTTGCCCTTTGCATCTGCGCGGTCGGCCACCTGCAGCGCGGCCTTGATGATGATCATGGTGTTGTCGATCAGCGGGGCAGTGTGCATCTTCCCCAAGACCTTCCGGAGCTGCTTTTCGTCATCGGTCATCTTCTCCTTGCCCACGTTGAACAGCAAGTTGTAGGCGTGCGCAACGTAGGTGTTGGGATCGTTGACCGACGCGAAGAACTTCTTCATGGTGCGATCGTCGGCATATTTGGCTGTTGCCTCGGCATGGCGCTTCTTCACGAAGGCGTCGACGCTGCCGTTGAGGTCTGCGTCTTTCGAGCTGTCTTTCAGCACCGTCACGCATTCCTTGCCCGCGTCCTGCGGCAGGTTCAGCTGCTGCAACTCCACGAGCTCCTTCTCGACCACCTCCGTGTTCACTTTCTGCTCGGCGTGGTGAAGAATGGGCAACGCCAGCAGGCCCGCTCCTGAATCCGCCGTCTTGCGCAATTGCGCGAATTCGCCCGAGATGCCACATCCCATGGAGGCGGCGCCACACGCGTCGGCCACATAGCAGACCTGCAGAACATTGAGGCCGCTGTTCAATGCCTTGCCGCAGAAGACGAACAAGGTTTTCTTGTACTCCTCAGGCACGTTGGGACCGGCCAGCGTGGCTTGCACATGCCTGGCGATGCGGTTCTGATTGGCGTGCGCATAGACGAACACGACGTTGTCCACGTGCTCGGGCTTGCTGATGCCAGGGTGCCGCATGATGCCGGCGGCGCGATTCTTGTCGTCGAATGCGGTCACGGCCCACGCACTGTTGATGTCGATGCCCTTTTCGAGCAAGTGCTTGACCGCGGTCTCCATGCCCTGGCGACGCGTCTGCGAGGGCGTGACGCCGAGCGCGGTGAGAACCTCGTTCACCCGGCTCAGCGAGTTCCGGTCTCCCAGACCGATGTGCGCAACCTTCTCGCCGGAGCCTCCCATGACCTTGCCGAGGATTGCATTCTCGGAGGCCAGGTTCTTCTTGTGCTGCTCCTTATGCAAGTTCAGAAGGATGCCGTGGTTCGACTGGGCCACTCGGTGATTGTCAGGCACGCCGCAATCGTGAGCGGCCTTGTGGAGAAACGGCGCCATGTCGTCGAAGACGCGGACATTGTCCGACATGAACTGTGTCGAAAGTACCTCTTTCATCGACTCGAAGAGGTCTTTCGCCGATATGGAAGGGAAGTCCTGGTTGTAGTCGGCTGCCGACAACGGCGTAGTGCCGTCGCCTGCAGGCAGGATCTCGCCCTTCGTGATAGAGCTCACGTCCGCCGGCGGGCGCGTGGCGAGCAATGCCTGCCGATGAATGATGGGAGCATCGAGAGATTCGCCAGTGACTTCGTTGATGAAGCCCTGAACGCTCTTGTCCGCCTCCAGGTTGATGACGTTGATCCCCTTGTTGCGCACGTAGTTGGCGAACGCGACGAGGTCCTTGGGCCGATCCTTGCCGGTCCACTTCTGGGGCACGTGCAGAACCACCACGCTGCCTGGGACGAGCGAGGCCTTGTCCGCCGCCATCACGGCCACATTCAGGCAGCGCGGAGTGTGCCCGTTGCCGGTGGGTGAGTAGCCCAACACCAGGACCGGCGCCCCCTTCTTTTCCGCGTCCGTCAGTGCCGCCACGATCGCCTTTTCATCCCCCGGCCCCTCGATCTTTCCCCGAACGGGGGATCCCGGCACTCGGTGCAGTACGGGCGTCTGCACATTCATCACCCGCCTCACTACGGCCGCGAAGCGCTCCCCCGGTGCGGGCGTCCGCTCGGTCGGGCTTCTATAGTCGTCATTGATCATGACGTCATCCGACCAGTGGCTCAGCTCCGACGCGACGGTCGCAACACTGACGTTGTCCTTTTCCTCTGTCCCCTCCACCTCCTTGCCCTTGCGGCTTCCGCTCCCGATCCCGAGCCTATGGGCGATGCGCTTCCTCAACGACTTGTGCTCGGTCGACCGACCTTTCAATCCGTTGCCGTCGGTCTTGTCCGTCGCTTTCTTGTCATCCTCAGTACCGGAAGTACCGGAAGTGCTGGCAATGACCTGTGGTGTCGTTGTCGGCGACGTGACAATCGTTTTCTTGCGCATGTGGGATCTCCATGTCTTCGAGATGCGTCATTGAAGCTGACATGCGAGGTGGGGCACGTGCGAAGCCCGAACCGATTTCCAGCGTTGCGAACGTCTGTGGAAGGCCTGACAGCGGCGGTCGTTCGCGCGATGCGGCGATGAGTGCCCTCGCAAGCTAGGCGACCGCCTCGGCGTCGGCTTTCGCCGCTGCCAGCATCCTCGCCACGGCGGCCTCCTCCGACTCCTCGTCCTGGAGTTCGTCGCGCGCGTTCTCCATCTCGCGCAGCAGTTCTTCGCGGCGCTTTTCGAGAAACTCCACCACCGCCTGCGCCTTCTGAACCGCACGGCGCGCCTCCACCACGGCTTGCTGCGCTGCCTGCACCTTCTGCTCGGCGGAGGCCACCGCCTTGCCCGCCTGCGCGGTGTCCGCGCGCAGGCGTTCGAGCACGTGCTGAAGCGCGATGAGGTCGCTCGACAGGAAGGACTCGGTGCACAGTTGCGCGATCTTGCGGTCGCAATCGCGCTCGGCGCCGCGGCATGCCTCGAGCTGCTCGCGCGCCCGCTCGCACTCGGCCTCGCGATCGCGCAACGCCTGCACGCAGGTCTTCACGTGCGCCTCTGCCTGCTCCACGCGCCGGCGCTTGACGCGCAGCAGCGTGGCGAGGGCCTTGACGCCGCTCATGGCTCAGCCGCTCGACCTCATCCTTCGGCGATCTCCGTCAGCGCATCGACGGAGCGCTCGAACTCCCACAGGTCGTCGGTCGCCTGGTTGAGGAAAGCACGGATGTGCTCGATCTTGTTGACGGCTTCGTCGGCGAGGGCGTCGTTGCCCGGCTGGTACTCGCCCATCTGCAGCAGCGGCTCGAGCTCGTCGTACTTGGCCATGAGCTTGCGGAACTTGCCCGCCGCCGCCTGGTGCGGCTTGGGCACCACCTGCGACATCACCCGCGACAACGAGCCGAGCACATCGATGGCCGGGTACTGGTTGCGCGCCGCGATCTTGCGCGACAGGATCATGTGGCCGTCGAGAATGCCTCGCACCTCCTCGGCGATCGGGTCACCGCCCGACTCGTCCTCCGCCAGGATGGTGTAGAGCGCCGTGATCGAGCCCTTCGCGCCCATGCCGGCGCGCTCCAGCAGCCGCGGAATCTCTGCGAACACCGACGGCGGAAAGCCGCGGCGTGCCGGCGGCTCGCCGGCGGCCAGGCCGATCTCGCGCTGCGCGCGCGCGAAGCGCGTGAGAGAGTCCATCATCAGCAGCACCTTCAGGTCGCGGTCGCGGAAATACTCGGCGACCGCCGTGGCGACGTGGGCCGCCTTGGCGCGCTCGATGGACGACCGGTCGGAGGTGGCGCACACCACCACCGACCGTGCCATGCCCGACTCGCCCATGATGATCTCGATGAACTCGCGCACCTCGCGGCCGCGCTCGCCGATGAGCGCGATCACGCTGATGTCGCAATGCGTGCCGCGCGCGAGCATGCCCATCAGCGTGCTCTTGCCAACACCGGCAGGCGCGAAGATACCCATGCGCTGGCCGCCCGCCAGGGTGATGAGCGAGTCGATGATCTTCACGCCGGTGGCCAGCGGCTCCTCGATCATCTGCCGCTCCATCGGCGTGGGCGGCATCGCGAAGACCGGGCGCCGCTCGTCGCACAGAATGGGCCCCTTGCCGTCGATGGGCTGACCCAGGCTGTCGATCACGCGGCCCAGCAGTTTGTCGCCCACCGGCACGGAGAGCACCTGCCCGGAGCCCACCACGCGCGTGGCGCCGGCTCGCACGCCGATGATCGAGCCGAAAGGGCTGAGGATGGTGCGCCCGCCGGCGAAGCCGACGACCTCCGCTTTCTGCATCACCCGGCCACCGTCCTCCAGCAGCGAACACAGCTCGCCGAGCTTGGCTTCGAGGCCGCTCACGCGCATCAAGGTGCCGACGACTTCGGTGACCTTGCCCGAGCGTCGCACGAGGCTTGCCGAAGCGAGCTCGTTCTCCATCGATTGAAGAAGGGTCGGCAGGCTCACTCGTCGTGCTCCTCGTGGTCCTCGTGGTCCTCGTGGTCGTCGTCCCCATGCTCGTGGTCGTGGTCGTCGAGGTCGTGATCGCCGTCGTCCTCGTCCTCGTCCTCGTCGTCCTCGTCGTCCTCGTCGTGATCGTGATCGTGATCGTGGTCGTCGTCGTGATCGTGATCGTGATCGTGATCGTGATCGTCGTCGTCGTCGTCGTCGTCGTGGTCGTCGTCGTCGGATCTGTTGCCGTGCCCGCCGCTGTCGCCGTCGGCCCCTGCGTTGTCGGCATCACCCTCGTGCGCCTGCGCGGTCTCGGCACCGTCAGCCGCAGCAACCTGCGTCTCGCCCGGTGTGTCGTCCTCCGCCGTCCCCGCCTGCCGCGCTGCGCGAACCATGGCTTCACGCAGCGCTTGCAACTGCAGGTCGAGGCTGGCGTCCAACACGCCGATCTCCGACTCGAACACGCAGCTACCGGGCGCGAGCCCCGGGTCGAGGGCGATCTCCAGCACCGGTGCGCTGCCCTGCACGAGCGCGCCCGCCGCTTCGCGCGCCGCGTCCTGATCGTCGGGATGTACGCACAGCACGATGGCGGTGGCGCCGCGCGTGAGCGACTGCACTTGCTTGAGCGCGCGCGCGAAGAGCGCCGAGCGCGGTTCGGCCAGGATCACGCGTTCCGCTGCGGTGGTGACGATCCCGGCCAGCCGTTCGCTCAGCGAGCCCACCATGGCCTCGTAGCGCTGCGACAGGCTCGCGAATCGTTCGTGCCATTCCGCCAGCGAGCGCCTCGTGCCTTCCTCGTGCGCCGCCAATTCGCAAAGGCGTGCGGCTTCGTGCGCCTGCGCGGCGATCTGCTCGGCCTGCGCCCTCGCCTGCTCCAGCAACTGCTGCGCCCGAACCTGCGACGCATCCAGCAGCGCCTGCGCATTCTGCTGCGCCGCGGCGACGATTTCCTTTGCCTGTTCGCGCGCCAGTGCCAACGCCTCCTCGCAGGCGCGGTCCGCGTGGTCGCGCGCCGCCTGCCCATCGAGCAGCGATTGCGCAACCTCCGCCTTGACGATGCCGTGCTCGCATGCCAACTCGCCGTCGGGATGCAGGCGGATCAGCATGACCACTCCAGTCCCAACTCGTCCATGAAGGCGAGCGCCGCGACCGGGGTGGCGGCGGGCGGCGCTTCGTCCAGATGCTGGTCGACGGCCAGCAGCCCGGGTGGCAGCGACAGCCGCGCCATGCGCGCGAGGCTCAGATCGTCGCGCTTGAGCAGGCGGATCCAGTCGAGGTGGCCCACGCAGGCCCAGTGCAGAGGCGACCACAGCGCGGCGCGCGGCGACACCACGCGACCGCCGTGGCTCACGCAGGCCAATGCGTCGAACGCGGGCCCGAGCGTACGGCGCAGGGATCGGCGCGCCGCCCCGTCGATGCAGCAGCGCAGCACGCCGGGCCGCGCAGCCAGTGCGAATGCGCACCATTGACGCAGCAGTGTGGAGCGGTCCAGCAGCGCGAGACGCGCGGTGCGCTCGCTCAGCCGCGGCAGTGCCGGCCAAGGCGCCACCAGTTGCGGGAAGAGGCGCTCCACGATCCGCCCGCGAGCGCGCGAGTCACCGAGCTCCGCAATCCAACCCCAGGGCGAACCCGGGCTGCGCCGCCGGATGGCGTCGACATCGACCGGCAGGTGTGCCAACTTCTGCTGGAAGGCCAGCGCGCTTCGCGCAAGGCGCAGGGCATCGGGATCGGGCATGGGGCACCTCGACGATCGCTGTTGCGGGCGTCACGGGGACGGGGCGCGCGGCGGTCTCGGACGACAAGCGGTTCGAGACCGGAAAGCTCAGGGATTGGGATTGGGCTTGGGCTTGGGATTGAGTGCCTCCTGAAACCAATCTGGGAGATTGTCGAACGCCGTATCATCGCCAACCAAGACAGACTGTCTTGTGTCGTCCTTGGGATCCGCGAATTCAAAGTTGAATGGCGCGAGCGCTGGCGCGACTTTGGGGACCGGTGGCAATGGCGGCAGAACAGGCCCTTTTGTCTTCGGCGCCTTGCCGGGATCGAGCTTGTCGGCCTTCACCCTCGTCGCGAACCCGGCTTTTCGAATGCCTCGGTCTGATTGGGCATGAAACAGCGCGCCGAACGTCGTGGCGTTCACATTCGCCACGACGCTCATGAACGCACCGAACATGGCCTTGCCGGTCGGATTCTGGGTGAAGTACCTGGCGCGCTCCTCGGGCGTCTTGCAGGCCTCGACTTCTGCCTTGAACTGCTTCCAGGCTGCATCTTCCTTGTCGTAGCTGACGGTTCCGTCGGCGTTCCTCACCTTGGGCTCGATCAGGTGATGCAGGTTGTTCGCCGGCTGCGTGATGTCCACGCCCTTCGCGGTGCTGCCCGGCGCGTAGTGGGCCGCGGCGCCAGCCACGTCGCGCGATCGCTTGAACTCCGGGGCCATGAAGTAGCGGTAGATCTCATTGGGGTAGCGCGCTTCCCCATTCTCCACACCCTTCGGCAATCTGTTGTTCACCTCGTCGTTCTTGTAGTCGAGGTACATGTCGAGAATGCCGGTGACCGTGCCGGCCCGCCCGAAATAGCGGTTGCGCTGGAAGTGGTCGGGCTCGATCCCGTACTCCTTCGAGCCCAGGAACAGGGTCTCGAGGTCCTTGGCGAGGTCATCCTTGCCGCCGGCCTTCTTGCGCGCCTCCCTGGTGGCGTCGATGGCGGCCGTCAACTGCGGGTGACGCATGCTCAGCATGCTGACATCCGGGCCGAGAATCTCGATCTCCGAGCCGTGGCCGAACTCGAACACGCTGCCCGAGACCGGATGCTCCGCGCCCGCGGGGGTCGACACGCTCACCCCGCCGCTGCTGCGCTTGAAGAGATGCATGTATGCGATCGACATTTTCTCCGTCTGCTTCCCCTGGCGAAGCATGATGTCCACCGCGATGCCGCCTGTTCTTCCCAGTTGGGTGCCCTCGATCTGAGAGGCCGCCTGCTGGATGTCCTTCATGTACAGATCGGCCTCGTCGCCCTTGATGCCCTTTTTCTCCAGCGCCCAAAGCACGGCCTTGTTGATCACGTCGGCGGAAAACGGTACACCGGTCTCGAAGGCCAGCGTGAGCTTGTTTTCGATGCCCAGACGGGTGTCCCAGACCTGCTTCGTGGTGAGGATCGTTTCCAGTTGCACGCTGAAGGTGGCCGTCATCTCCTTGTTCGGGATGACGACAGTCTCTTTGAACACTTCCGCATCTGCACGGGCCAGGCTGTTCTCGACTCCACCGTAGGACACCGTTCCCAGCACGGTTCCCTGTTGGCGATTGACCTCCAGCCTCGATTGCGCCGACGAGTACGTCGTCGTCTGCCCCTTGCGGATCGACAAGTGAGGCTCGTCCATCGCGGCGCGCGCTTTCATGTATTGCTTGTCGGCCAAGTCGATCGCATCCTTCGGCATCGCCGTGCCTTTGCCACCCCTGACGAGGGCCGCTGTCGCCAGTTCGCGCTTGTTGATGAACAGATGCGTTTCGAGCGCGGCGAGCGCGGCGCTGAGCGCGTCGTGCGACTTGCCGAGGAACTTCTCGGGATTCTTCAAGGCCGCCTGCTCGCCCCCGGGGTAGCCGCCGCTCAAGCGCTTTCCCTTGTCGTCGTATTTGGCAAGCCAGATGGTCTTGTCGATCTCGCGGAACGCCTTGCTGGCCTTGTCGGTCACGTCTTTGCTGGCACTGTCGCTCATCAGCTCGTTCGGCTTCGCGACGAAATCCTCGGCCGATACCGCGAGCCGGTGCGCCAGGAAGGCGATGTCGTCGCAAGCCTCGCCAATCGTCTTCACCTTGGCTGCCGAGGGCGCCGTCACCGACGCGCGAAAGTTCGGGGGCACGTCGCCGTAGAAGTCCGATTTCACCTTCCCGGCCACCGGGTCGCCCAAAGCGCTCTGCACGTCGGCATACAACTGCAGTTGCGGGGTGTGGGGATGCTTGGCCAGCCGCTTGTCGTAGCCGTCGAGGGCACGCAGCACTTCGGCTGGATCCTGCGTCAGCGCGGTGTCGAGCAACTCATGCACCGCCTTCTGCGAGCGCGCATGCACGGTGAAGGGGTTGTAACTGGTCGAAAAGAAGCCGCCCGTGGAAGTGGGCACCTTGTGGCTGGTGTCCGTCTCGCCCACTGCGGCCTGGAACTGAATGAAGGGCTGCCTGCGGGCTGCCGTGCGCACACTTTCGGCGAGTTGGGTCGGCGTGGCCCGGTCCAATGCGCTGGCAGCCGGCGGTGCATCGCTGGCCAGGTAGTTGTTCAGCGCGGTCTTCGGCAGCGAAGGGTAGAACGTCTGTGCCAGGTTGCGCCAGGCGTGGGTAGCGCCGTCCTTGCCCTTGGATATTCCCGCTTCGTCGAGGTGCTTTGCCAGCGTGTGCAGGTTGGAGGTCGTTGCCCCCTTGGTCTTCTTGTCGTCGTTCAGGTGCAGTGGTCCGGAGCTGGGCAGCATCGAGCGGCCCGTGAGGAAGTCGAAGAGGTGCTTGAGCGTGTCGACCGCCTCGCGCAGCTTACGCGATTCGGGCGAAGCGGACTTGTTCAGCGCCTTGCTGATGAAGGAGTTGGCATCATCCGACAGGATGGCCTTCATCATCTCGCCCATGTTCTCACCTGCGTAGAACCGCTTGGATCCCTGGAAGCCGATGGTGACGCCGGCGACACCGATCTTGTCAATGCCGAAGTTGACCGAGAAATTGGCGCCCAGCATGTCGAACCACAGCCCCGCCAGGTCGTCATCGACGACCTTGACGTCTGTCTTGTTGGCGGTTCCCGTCGCGGCGGCGATGCCGATGTTGTGTCCGGCGCTGATCGCGTGCTGAATGACGGCCAAGGCTCCTGGCCTGACCTTTTCGAAGCCATGCGCAAGCTTCTCCAGCTTCTTGAGTTCCCGGGTCGCGTGCAACTGCACGGCGTCCGGCGCGCCGGACGTGACCTGCTGGCGCTTGCACTCGTTGAAGAAGCCGGCCAGGTCCTTGTAGAAGTCCTTGCCCTTGCGGGTGGTCTCCAGTTTGGCAAGCGCGCCGGCGCGTTTGGACGCCATGGCGAATGCGTCGCGGATGCCGTCGCTGGTGTTCACCCGCGTTTCGAGATCCGGCTCTTCGCCGCGCTTCAATCCGAGCGTCAATGAATTGGACAGGGTGACAATCTTCTGCAATTCAGTGCGCAGGGCGCCATTGGCAATTCGCTTTTCCGGCGAGTCGGTAATCGCCTTGTCGGGCAGGATCTGCAACATCCGGTCCGCGGCGGTCCCGATGGCGCTGAAGTTCATCGCGCCGGAGTCCGGCGTGACGATGGGAGCTGAAGCGGGCTTGGCGACAGGGACGATTCGCGGGCGCGGCGCCTTTGTCGGCCCTTTTCCATGCAGGCCGGTCGTCGACGGCTTGGCTTGCGTCGCGGCAAACGTCGCGGCTGGGGTCTTCTTGCCCCGGAGCACGGACAGCAGGCCCACGGCGCTCTTGAGCAGCGGAGTTGATTTCATTTTCTGACCCTGCTTAATTCAAGAATTCAGCCCTGCGGCGGTTGTTCCGACAAACCAAGCCGAGCGGCGAGCACCGGCGGCAGCCACTTCGGATTGATCCACTTCGGCCGCAGTTTCAGCACCGCAAACCCGGCCCCGAGAAGCACCACCGGCAGCAGCGCCAGCAGCACCCACGGCCACACGGCATCTGGTGGCGGCAGCGCGCGCCGCGGCGCGTCGATGCCAGGCACGAGGGTGACCGTCACGTTGTCGTATGAAAGGCCCTCCACGCTGCGCGCCACGAGGTTCTTGATGGCGGGCGTGAGTGATCCGACGTTCGCATCCCAGCGGTATTTGACGAACACAGAGGCGCTCGCCGGTTTCACCGACGTGGCCATCGGATCGTTGTTGGGCAGCACGATATGCACCCTGGCCACCACCACGCCATCGATGTCCGACAGCGTGGACGACAGTTCCTGCGACACGCCGTAGATGAAGCGCACGCGCTCCTCCGTCGGCGTGGAGATGAGGCCTTCCTTCTTGAACAGATCGCCCAGGCTCGCGTACTTGTCGCGCGGCAGACCGCCGGCACGCAACACCGCCAGCGCGCTCACCATGTCGTCCTTCTCGACGGCCACGCTCCAGGTCTTGCCGGCGTCGGGCGTCACCTTCTCGGCGGCGACACCGGCTTCGAGCAAGGCGGCGACCATCTCGTTGGCATCGGCCTCGGTCTGCTTGGTGTAGAGATCCGACTTGCATGCAGCCAGCGTGAGCATCAGCAACACGCACGCGGCGCGCAGTGCACGGCGGGTGATGGCGGCGAAGGTCATGAGCCGTCCTCACGCACGAAGGAACCGCGACTGGAACACGCGCGGCTCCGACAGCGCGCGCGCGGCGGCGTCCCGCTCCGCCTCCTGAGCGGCCTCGTAGTCCTTCACCGACTGCTCCGGCTCCAGGAAGATGCGCACCAGCGCACAGGCATCGGGGACGCTGCCGTCGTTCACCACCTCTTCGGCATGGCGTCGCCACGCGGGGTCCTTTTGCGAGAACTCGCACAGCGCCAGCATGGCCTTGCCCATCATCCACCCAGGAGAGCGGGCGTCCAGGCTGCGCAGAATGCGCAAGGCTTCAGGGTATGCGTAGCGCTTGACCGCGATCCATGCCTCGTAGGTGTCCAGCTCGACCATGCCGGGGTGGATCGAGCGCGCGGCGCCGAGCACGATCTCCGTATCGTCGAGGCGCTCGTGAGCGAGTCCCAACGACATGATGTGCGCGAACGCGTGCATGAGCCGGCGCTCGACGTCCCTGGACAGGGCCAGAAAAGAGCGGGATGCGGTCATCGTGCGGCTCCGTTGGCGAGCCGGCGCTTGTCTGCGCCGACGGTGCTGACGTAACGCACGAGCGTTATGGCCGCTTCGCGCGCCGGGATATCGGTGCTCAGGGCGAGCACGCGGTCGACGACCGGTTTCCATTCGGGATCGCCGCCGAGCAGCAGGGCCATCGCCAGCTTGATCTTGGCGCGGTCGTCGTGCCACTCATCGAGCGCCTGCGACCGAAGCATGTGCGCGGCCATGCCGGCGTCGCCGCCGATGCCTTTGGCGATCGCCCGGTACATGCGGTAGCGGCTCGAGTCGCCCAGTGTGGATTCCACGGCCATGCTGCACACGTCTGCGTCGTCGTGAAACCTGAAGATCGAGCCCAGCAGGCTCGCGACCATCAGGTTGTAGTACACACGCGGGTAGCGAGATGCAGGGTCGGGCGTGAACATGCGAAGGCCTCTCGCGCTCAGACTTGCAGGGCGGTGGAGTGCAGGCTCTCCCAGACGGCACGCACGATCCGCTGCGCGGCGCCGAAGCCGTCGACCAGACCGGCCAGGAACTTGCGCTCGGTGTCGTCCGCGGCGTTCTTTATCAGCTCCTGTGTGGACTTGGAGGCATCCTCGAAGTAGGCGAGCATCGCCCGGGCCTGCTCGCCGGAGCCGTCTTCCGACAGCGTCTTCTCGACATTGGCGAGGTCGCCGAAGATGGTGTTGCTTGCAGTGTCTTCCATCGGTTCTCCGTAAGGTGTGGTGAGGGTCTGTGCAGAAGGCTACGGTGTCGCTTGCATCGGCGCGCTGCGGCACGCGAAGCAGGTGAGTACCGGGCGAACCGAGCCGCTCACTGGTTCTTCATCAGCGTCTGGATCCCGCTCTTGCTGCTTTGCGCCAGGTACACGCCGGCGTTGAATTGCAGCTGCACCATGGCAAGCTGCGACGTGAGCTCCATGTGCCGGATGGCCAGTTGCGCCATGTCCATGTGGGGCGCTTCGAGGGCGGTGGCGCGTACTTCTTCGAAGGTGGCGCGCATCACTTGCTCCTGTGCATGCACGAAGGCCGCCGCCGGGGTCTGCTGGCTGGACAGGTGCTGCTCGGAATAGACCGACGGGTCCGGTTCCTTCGCCATGAGGCGGTTGAACTGGTCCGACAGTGCCTGCATGTCCGGCCCCTTGGCCCGCGACGCTTCCGTGGCGAGCTGGTCCGAAATCGGTTGGACGGCTTCGATCATCGTGCGGCTCCCGGTGTCGTGTCAGGCCTCGACGGCCTCTTCCTTCGGCGCAAGCAGCAGGTCGACCAGCGCCGCAGCCTGCGGACTGTCGCCGTGCTCGCGCACGTCAATGGCCGTCTCGATCCAGGCCACATGACCAATGGCGAACTGGCAAAGCACCAGCAGGCCGCGGGCCATCCACCACGTGGGCGAGGTGCTGCTCATGCTCTGCAGCAGGGTGATGGCGTCGGCGAACGCATGCCGCTTGATAGCGATCCAGGCGTCGAAGATCACCAGCTCGGCGAGGCCCGGCCGCAACTCGCGCAGGCAGGTCAAGAGGGCCCGCGCGTCGTCGAGGCGGTCGCGGTTGATGGCGAGGCTCGTCAAGTCCAGCAGGCCACGCACGGATTCGGCGCTCTGCAGCTCTTCGTTCATGGCACGGGCTCCTTCAGTCTTCAGTGGAAGCACTTGTTGAGGTTCGCGATGCCGGCGCCACCGATGCCCGCGCAGCAGCCCCCCCCGCCCAGGAGCTGGCCAAGCATCGAAATCTTGTCGAAGCCGATGCCCATCTTGCTGCACATCTTTTCCATCTTGTGCTTCATCTTGCCGAACGCCTTGTCGGCCTTCGCTTCAAGCTTGTCGAGCTTCTTGTCCGCCTTGTCGTGGATCTTGTGTTCCTTCTTGTGGATCTTGTCCATGGCCTTTCTTTCCTTGGCCTCGATCTTTCCCGCCTTGCCGCCATGAACGTGATGGTGGTGATGGTGTTTGTGAGTACGGCCCACCGTGCCTGAGAAGGCGCTCTGAACAGCGCTCCCACTCATGCCCATGGGCATGGGCATGGGCATGGCCATCGGGTTCATCATCGGCATGGGGGGAACGGCGCCGCCAAAGGATTGCGTGGGGAAGCCGCCACCGATCGAGCCGCCGGGGAAGCCGCCACCGACGGATGCGCCGGGGAAGCCGCCACCGATCGACCCGCCGGGGAAGCCGCGACCGATCGAGCCGCCGGGGAAGCCGCCACCGAAGGACGCGCCGGGGAAGCCGCCACCGACGGGCCCGCCGGGGAAGCCGCCACCGAAGGCCCCGCCGGGGTAGCCGCCGCCGAGGTTCAAACCGGCGGCCCCGTTCGCACCGCCCGCCTGCTGGAGCGCACCGAGCAGTTGGTTGAGCAGGGAGCCCACCGCTTGCAGAATGGCATTGGGGTTGGTGCCGCCGGAGTTGGCGCCATAGGGAACCGGGCCGCCGAGATTGCACAGATTGGGGTTGCCCTGCAACTGGTTGCACGCCAGGTTGATCTTCCCGTTGAACTTCATGCAATGGCCGTTGTCCGACATGCCGAACTGCATGCCACCGCCGACGTTGCCAATGGAGGTCGGGATATTGAACGACGCGCAGCCGTTGATGCCCATGCTCATGATTCGTCTCCTTTCAGGGTAAACAGGCCGGGCGCTTCAGCGCCTGGCACGCAGGTAAGTGATCAGGTTTCTCGCGGCTTCCCGTGCCTCGGCGTCCGCGCTGCTGGCCAGCAGGTTCTCGATGATCTGCATCCATGACGAGTCGCCGGCCATCATCAGAGACACCGCCAGGATGACCTTCGCGCCGTCGTCCTGCGGGTTCTTGTCGACGTAGTCCTTCAGCGACGCAGCCGCGGCCGCGCCCTTGTCCCCCAGGGCCTGCGCCAGTGGGCGATAGACCTGGTAGGGGTTCGGCTCCGGCAGAGTCCCATCGAGCGCCCGGTCGATCACGTCGGCATCCTCATGCCGCCCGTGCGTCGCGCCGAGCAGGCCGAACACCATCAGCGAGTAGTACACCGGCGCGTATTCGATTGGCGTCCCATCGTCCTCCTCGCCATCGTCGTCGTACTCGCCGTCGTCGTCGTACTCGTCGTCGTACTCTTCGTCGCCCTCGTCCGCGTCGCGGACAACTTCATCCACGGACGGATCGACGGTCTCGAGTTCCTCGGCCTCGACCGGCAGTTCGTCCTGGGGCTTGATCAAAGCGGGGGACTGTGGATTCATGGAAGCCTCCGGTTCGTTGGCCTAGTCACGCGTGTCGGGCCCTCAGTGTCGGGGCGTGTAGTTGCCGAGCTCGGCGACCACGAAGGTCGCTGCCTCGCGCGCGGGGATGTCGGTGCTGAGCGCCAGCACACGGTCGACGATCGGCTTCCATTCGGCATTGCCGGCCAGCAGCATCGCGAGTGCCACCGACACCTTTGTGCGGTCATCGTCCGAGTCGTCGGACAGCAGCGTGTCGGGCAGTCCCGCTACCGGGTTCTCATCGCCGCCGAGTCCGCGCGCGACCGCGCGCATGAGTCGGAAGTCGTTCGTATTGCCCAAGGTGGATTCCACGGCGATGTCGCACAGGCTCGCATCGTCGGTGCGGTGGTGCACCGCGCCGAGCAGGCTGACGACCATGAGTTGGCGACACGCCGTGCGCAGCGCGGGTTGTCTCGAAAGAAGGGCGTTTGCGCGCATGGCGGTACCTCAGGCTGCGGCGCTGCGGTGCAGCGCTTCCCAAGCGTGGCGAACGATGCGCTGCGACGCGCGCGCGCCCTCGATGAGGCGCGCCAGGTGCTGGCGCTGCAGTTCGTCGGAGGCGGTCTTCAGCTGCTGCTCGACCGACATGGCCACATCGTCGAACCAGGCCTCCAGCGCATCGGCGCGAGTGCCCGCCTCGTCCTGCGCCAGGTCCTGCTCCAGGTTGGAGAGATCGCCGAGCGACGTCTTGTTCAGTGAATCTTGCATGGGTTCTCCAGGGAATGTCCCGGCGCGGCCACATCCGCCGCACCGGGACGTCATCAGTTGCTGTTGCCGCCGGTGCCGCTGCCGTTGTTGCTGCCGTTGTTGCTGCCGTCGCCCGGGTTGTTGTTGGGCGACTGGTCGGTCGGCGGCGGTGTCGGCTGGTTGTCCGGGTTGTTCGGGTCGTCAGGGTCGTCAGGGTTGTCGGGGTTGTCCGGCTCGTCTGGGGCAACGAAGCTGTCAGGCCCACCTGGTCCACCGCCGGCACCCGCGCCACCACCGACAATGCCGCCGCCGCCGCCGCCGCCGCCGCCAGCGCCAGCGCCAGCGCCACCGTTAAACAGCCGGGCGAAGAATTCCTGCAACCTTTTGCGCAGTTCCTCGTCTGAAAGTCCGCCGGGGTTGTTGGGATTCGGATCGTTCGGCCCCGCGGGGCCACCGACGCCGGACGGGCCGCCGGAACCAGTAGTGCTTTTGACAGATGGAATCATGTTTTGGGTCCTTCCTGGTGCTGTGCGAATCAGGGCGCGAGCTGCACGACCTTGTCGCCGATCGACTTGATGAATTTGTTCAGTGCCGTGTTGAGGGTCGTGGCGAGGGTTGCCTGCGTCGTGGCGTTCTGCATCTTGATCGACATGAGCGACTGGGCCTGCACGTCCTGCGCGCCATGCTGGTTCATCGCGTCCGTCGTGGCAGTCTGAGCGTCGTTCAGCGCCTGTGACTGCCCCGCGAAATTGGGGAGGCCGATGGTCATGCGTGTTCTCCTTTCAACACGGGAAGCCGCACTTCCCTTTCAGGGTCTGGGTCTCGATGGGTGCAACTTAGGGCTTGAGACGGCTGGTCGTATGACGTAGTGCGAAGAGGCTTGGCATGGGGCGAAGGCGGTGGGGGCGCAGCGTGGCGCGTGAGTGCTATCCCGACTCGTGCGACCGAAGCATTCGCGGACTCGGACTTCGATTCGCCCGCCGCGACTTGCGCGGGTGAGGCCTTCGCTAATGTGGGTTGCGAATCGACTGCGGAGGCAAGCGATGACTCGCATCAAGTACGGCGTGCGGCCGATGCCGGAGACAAGCAGCCCAACGCTGCACCGACCGATCGGCACTGTGAAGTCCAACCCGCCTCCAGCAGGGCCGGGCGCGTTGAAACCTCACGGGGCTCAGCTGAAGAGCGCGGGTCATCGCGCCCTAACAGCACAGCTGCCAACGCCTCCAGAGTCGCCTTCCCCAACGCAGTGGCAGGCGCCTGGCAAGCATTTGCACCCGATGCAGCTGAAGATGCCACCGCAGATCGAATCACCCCGGCAGTTGCATCCGATGCAGCTGAAGACGCCGCCGCAGATCGAATCACCTCGGCAGTTGCATCCGATGCAACTGAAGACACCGCCGCAGACCGAATCACCTCATCAGTTGCATCCGATGCAGCTGAAGAAGCTGGACACCGCCGCAGACCGAATCGCCTCATCAGTTGCATCCGATGCAGCTGAAGACACCGCCGCAGACCGAATCACCTCGGCAGTTGCATCCGATGCAGCTGAAGACACCCAATGGGCTGGGGGTAGATCTGCAGCGGCGTCGCGCCGTTCGCAAGCGGAACCTGAAGGCAAAGCTGGACGACGCGACCCTTCGGAGATTCAAAGACTTCAACCTCGCGGTCACGCAGAGCACGCTGCCAGCCTTCACCGATGCCGATATCGCGCGTGACACCAAAGGCCGGAGAATCAAACCCACCCGGCTCGGCGACGGAAACGTCAACGTCCCGGCAGGAAGCCGCAGCGGATTCGTGATGCGGCCGGTGTCGACACCTCAGCAACAACCGGCTCCTGGTCTCGATGGCGCCGCCGCGCGTGCAGCCCTCGGAATGGATGCCGACGCGTTCGAGCCACAGTTGATCATGGCGAAGGTCCATACCTATGTTGAGGTGGCTCGAATAAGGGGCACGCTCAAGGAATTCGAAAAAACCGTCGATCAAAGGGTGGCGGAGAAGCTGCGTAGCAACCCTGACGAACCACTGATAGCCGAGGCAAAGAAGGCGCTCAAACAAGAAATAGTGGCGGCTCGCGCGTTTCTCGCGACGTCGCGCGTCGAATTCACTCCTCCGCCAGCCACAGCAAAGTTCAAGGATGTCGCCGCGTTGCTTGCAATGCATCAAACTGAGGAAACCGGCAATGTGTGGGGAACCAAGGTCGCATACTTGAACGAGACCGAACGCCAACCCTTCAAACTCACCGTGCGTGACGGCATCATCTATGGCGCTGACGACAAGCCGTTCGACACCTACAACGGCAAGGCAATCTTCGTGATGGACCATGACGGAACTTTTTACGCCACAATGTTCCCTGTGGTGGGCAAGTTTCACCACAGCAGCTTTCTAGCGGGCGCGCCAGTGGCTTCGTCGGGAGAAATCGAGGTTTGCGAAGGCCAACTTGTCGAGATAAACCGCCGGAGCGGTCACTACAAGCCGACCAGCGAGCAACTGTTGCAGGCGACCGGCCATTTGATCGCTCTTGGGGTGACGGCCGACTTCAAAATCGGGAACAAGACATGAATGCCAATCCAGCTTACTTGCGCATTGTGCTGTACTTGCTTTCCGACATCGGTGACATCAACGCATTTCCCGGCTTGTCGAGGGAACAACTTGCATCATTCAGCAGGGACTACACGCCCGACGAAACGCGGGAGATCGTCACATCGCTCCAGTTCGCCGAGGCACATCCAGACTACGATTTCAATTCGCTGGCCCCGCACGACCGTTTTTCCAACAGGCAACTCCATGTCTTCCTGAAAAGGGTGCTTGACTCCATGGCAAACCCCAAGGCCGAATGATCATGAGATGGCGATCAATCTGGCGCACTGGTTGCTGATCTCGATGTCAAGGTCGGTGCGTCCTGTGATCCTTCTTGCCGCCGACCTGGGCAAAGGCTGATCGCAGCTGGTGATACGACTCGATGCGGTTCTGCGAGCGGTGCACGAAACGCTGCAACTGCGGGTCTCGCAGGTAGCGCAGTGTGTAGATGCTGCGAACCAGCTTGTCGTATTCGAAGACCGCTTGCCGGGTCGGATCGGCGTCGTAGGTACACAGCTTGCGGACGAGCGTGCCCTGGGTCATTTCCTTCAGGCTCAGCGTGGCGACGATGCGGTCGATGTTCTCCTTTTCGTTGACGATCGCCGGCAGGTCGATCTGCCCAGCAGGCTTGCCGAGACAGGGCGTGGTTCAATACCGGGTACCACTTTTGTGATCGTTGACGCGGGCGTGAACGAGGTTCGCGAGGACGACATCCGTTGGCGATACTGGCGGGCTTCGCAACCTGCTCGCGTCCGGCGACCTTCTCATGACCCCATCCCGCGCCCTCGCTCTGTGCGCCGCCTCCCGCAAGCGAATGGGCATCGCGGCGCTGTCGGGGGTCGAACCCGTGGCGCGTCTGGCACGCCGGCACGGCACGAGCCGCAAGTTCGTGCGAGCGCAAAGGGAGCGCGCGCGGCAGGCGGTGGATGTGGCGTTCGCCGTGCCGCCCGCAGCGCCGCTGGCCGCGACGTTCCCGCGCGTGAGTGAGCCCTGGGTGCGCCGCTTCGCACTGGCCGTCATCCTGATCGTGCACGGCTCGTACCGCCACGTGGTGGAGTTGCTGCGCGACCTGTTCGGCCTGTCGCTGAGCATCGGGACGATTCACACCTGGGTCGAGCAGGCCGCGCAGCGCGCCGGTGCGATCAACCGCGCGCAGGATCTGTCGGGCGTTCGCGTGGGGCTGCACGACGAGATCTTCCAGGGCGAGCAGCCGGTGCTCGCCGGCATCGATGCGGCCTCGACGGCTATCTCCTGCAGGGCGTCGAGCAACGCGATGCCGACACCTGGGGCGTGCACCTGCTGGACGCAGCCAAGCAAGGGCTCGATCCCGAGTACCGTGGCCGACGCGGGCGCCGGGCTGCGTGCCGGCCAGGCCGCTGCCTGGGGCGACAAGCCTTGCCACGGCGATGTCTTCCATGTGCGCCAGCAGTGCGAGGCGGTGCCGAACGTGCTGGCGCGTCTGGTCAAAGGCAACACCTCCCGGCGCGAGGCGCTCGAGCTCGAGATGGACGCGGCCAAGGTCGGCGGCGCCGGCCGCAGGCTGTCGGCTCGATTGGGCCGGGCCCGTCAGGCCGAAGTGCAGGCGCGCCAACTCGCTGCCGCACGCGACCGCGAAAAGGCAGTGTCTTATCAGAGAGAACTTGCGAACCTGCTGCGGGGCCTCAGACGGTAAGGCTCACAAAGGCGGATCCTGGGCCGCGCTCTGGTCCGCAGGCCACGGCAGGTCCTTCCACTCGGCACCCGATCGATCGCGTCCAAGTACCTGCGCAGCCGGCGGCTCGGGTCCAATCATCGGCTTGAGCTTGGAATGCCCATTGGCAGTGCGGTGGGGACTGCCCCGCTGGGCGGCGCTATCGGGTCCGCGCCTGCATGAATGGCGTTGTCAATGTCGGCCCCAGTGGGAAAGCGCTTCCTGAGTTCTTCCTGAGCCTGATTCTTGGCGATCTCCGGAGTCCCGATCACAAAGCTCGCGTCCTCGACGTGCTCTCGAACCGAGGAAGTCTGCTCAGAGAGTTCCGCGATCGCGATGGTGTTGAATCCCCGCTGGCCCTGCATGTGCTTCCAGATGCCATGCAGGTGGTGCGCTCCCCCATGTACGACCAGGGCGCCCGGCGCCTTCTTGAGCGACGCATCCAACTTCTTGAACGCATCTGTGTCGCGGGCCTCGATGCTGCTTGCGTTGACGTGCAGATCATCGTAGCCCATCACTTTGTACCCGAGGTGGAGTGCCGTCATGATTTGTAGCATCGCGGCATGCTTCTTTGGATCGGTCCATTGTTTCGCGAACGAGTCAGGAAATGCCGTTTTGCGCCGGACACATTGCTCAAATAGCGGCTGCAGCATGGCGCAGGTCGTCACGAGCTCCTGCACCTTGGTGTCGGGCAATTCCATCGCCAGGGTTCGCCCCGGAAGATTGCGGCATACGCCGAGCGCGGCGGCGAGTTTCACCACGGCGGATCCGGTCCCATGGTATTCACCCACCAGAACCACCGGTGGCTCATTCCTGCCCATCATGGCGTGGTGCAGGTGATAGCGCGTCCGGGACGCGTGTCCCGCATAGGTTGAACTCTCAGCAAAGGTCGAAAGCTTCGCGTTCAGAGAAACTGAATCGCGGTGAACCAGGTGCGCACCCATCCGACGAAACTCGACCAAGGGTCGCGGCTTGGCGAGGCGCTCTGACACATTGCAGCGCATTCGCGGGTTGTCCCGGAGATACTGGTCGCTGGGTCCAGGATCCGCTTCCCGTTGCTTCTGCGGACGGTGAAACCGGATGTCGACGAGCCCGAACAATTGAAAGCGCATGAGCGGCCGTTTCGCTGATGATGAGTCATTGCAATGCTCGGCCGCCGTCATGACGTTTGCGTGGCCATCGCCGAAGCCGCATCTGATTAGGCGAATCAAGATCGGGCTTCGCACCAGCGCACGGGAATTCGGGATTCGTCGAGGTGATATCACAGGGCGCATTCGCGCAATCAGCGACTGTGCTTGGTGGGACATCCAGGCGGCTGTAGAGCGTAGGCCGGTATTGCCATGCCGCGAAGAGCGGCGCATGCGGCCTCGACGGAGATCACGATGTCGTAAGGCGCGGCTCAAGAAAAAAAGCCGTTGGGGCACGGGGCCGCCAACGGCTCGATCGATCCTGGCGCGCGAGGCGCGCGCCAGGGCCGGTCTTCAAACGCTCTTCACAGGTAGTGGCTGTAGTCGTTGTCGTTGGACGGGTCGGCCTCTCCGGGCCGGATGATGTACCAGCACTTGGCTTGGGCGTTGTAGTACATCCTGGTTCCGTCCCCGTTGTCGAGCTCGGTCGGCTGGCCAGTCACATGAGGCGCGTCCGAGAACCAGTAGCCGTTCTTGTCCTGGTGCCAACTGTCATCCATCCATCCCAGCGGTTTCTCGCCGGACGGATGGAAGGTGTACTCGTGCGTGTTGCGGTCGTACACCATCGTGCCTTTATCGTCGGTCTTGACGATGTCGTTCTTGCCGGTGAATCCCTGCTTGGTGTGGTAGTGGTTGTCTTGGCCCAAGTACCAGTCGTCGCCCATCCAGTATGGCTTCTTAGGTGGGTCTGCCGGTGCAGGTGCAGGTGCAGGTGCAGGTGCAGGTGCAGGTGCCGGTGCCGGTGCCGGTGCCGGTGCGGGTGCGGGTGCGGGTGCGGGTGCGGGTGCGGGTGCGGGTGCAGGTGCAGGTGCAGGTGCGGGTGCGGTGCGGGTGCGGGTGCAGGTGCGGGTGCAGGTGCGGGTGCCGGTGCGGGTGCAGGTGCGGGTGCAGGTGCAGGTGCAGGTGCAGGTGCAGGTGCGTCACCAGCACCACCAGTACCACCAGTACCACCAGTACCTCCGCCGCCGCTGCCGCCGCCATCGCTGGCGCCACCACAGCCACCGCCACCGCCACCGCCGCCACCACCGCAGCCGCCACCGTCGCCGGCTCCGCAGCCACCGCCCCCACTACCCCCACCGCCGTCGCCGCCGCCGCCATTGCCGCCGCCACCGCCGCCATCGTTCGTTGATGCAGCTGGCTTCACCGAAAGCGGCGCACCGCTGCCGGGGCCGTACCCCATGCCGGGATCGCCGCCGCCGCTGCCATCGTTTTGCGGACCGTCGCTGCCATCGCCCTGCTGCCCGGCAGTGCCGTCGCCATTCAGGCCGTCCATCAGCAACTGAAGGATCAGCATGACCAACTGCAGGAGTTGCTCGATGTTGTTGATGTCCAAGCCGCCATTGCCTACCCCGGACGTCGAGTTCACGCCGGGCGGCGGGTACGCGCCGTTTGACGGGTTGGTTCCGTCCGACGGGTTGACGCCGTCCGACGTGGAGACGATGAAGATGACAGAGCTGCCGCCCGGTCCGCCGACGGAATTGATCATGGGTTGGTCCTTCGTTGCGAATGGATCAGTCGGGTAGCCACTTGATGGCTTCGCCGATAGAGCGCCGATACGCTTCAACCGTAAGGGCGATGCGTCCAGGCGGCGGCGTTCCGACCGAACGCGCATGCCATGCCGCGAAGAGCGGCGCATGCGGCCTCGACGGGGTCACGATGTCGTGAGGCGCGGCTCAAGAAAAAAAGCCGTTGGGGCACGGGGCCGCCAACGGCTCGATCGATCCTGGCGCGCGAGGCGCGCGCCAGGGCCGGTCTTCAAACGCTCTTCACAGGTAGTGGCTGTAGTCGTTGTTGTTGGACGGGTCGGGCTCGTCCGGGCCGGAGGATGTACCAGCACTTGGCGTCGGCGTTGTAGTACATCCTGGTTCCGTCCCCGTTGTTGAGCTCGGTACGGCTGGCCATCCACATGCCCCGCGGTCGAGAACCAGTAGCCGTTCTTGTCCTGGTGCCAACTGTCATCCATCCATCCCAGCGGTTTCTCGCCGGACGGATGGAAGGTGTACTCGTGCGTGTTGCGGTCGTACACCATCGTGCCTTTATCGTCGGTCTTGACGATGTCGTTCTTGCCGGTGAATCCCTGCTTGGTGTGGTAGTGGTTGTCTTGGCCCAAGTACCAGTCGTCGCCCATCCAGTATGGCTTCTTGGGTGGGTCTGCCGGTGCACTTGTGGAATTGGGGCCATTAGTACTGCCTGCGTCACCACCGCTTCCGGTGCCGGTAGTAGGACTGCCTGCGCCACCACCGCTTCCGGTGCCGGTAGTAGGACTGCCGGTGCCACCTCCGCTTCCGGTGCCGGTAGGACTGCCCGTGCCACCGCCGCTGCCGGTGCCGAGGACTGCCGTGCCACCGCTGCCGGTGCCAGTAGGACTGCCCGTGCCACCTCCGCTGCCTGCGCCACCGGAGCCCCCATTGCCCGAGTCGGAGTTCGGGTAGTACATCCAAGTGTTGTTGTTCTTCATCGTATACGACCGAGCCGTTGTCGGTCTTGATTGTCTTGCCGTCCTCCAGATTCTTGTCGCTCTCGGCACCTGGCAGACGCCAGTGGCCGCCGTCCCAGTACCAGTTCTGTCCGGTCTTCTTCAGGTCGAAGGCTCTGGCGGCCATTCGCCGTCTGCCGGCTTCGGCACATACGCGGGGTCACCTGGCTTGGGCGTGCCGGTGGCACCGCCGCTGCCGCCGCTGCCACCAGCGCCACCAGCGCCACCAGCGCCACCAGAGCCACCAGCGCCACTGCCGCCACTGCAGCCACTGCCGCCAGGAGGAGTGGTGGAGAAGGCGGTACCGGGCGGGCCCGAAGGACTGCCGGTTCCGCCGGCCCCGCCGCCTGTGCCGCTGCCACCGCCACCAGCGCCACCGCCGCTGGCGAGGAAGTCGTAGTACTGGCTGAGCCTCATCAGCAATTCCGACTTCGAAATCGGCTTGTTGCCACCGCCGGTATCGCCGAACAAGTATTTGGCGATCTCGGTGGCGGTCACGCTTCCACCGCTTCCAACCCCAGGAATGCCTGTTGACATGGTAAATCTCCTCGTTAATGAATGTTCAACCCGCCAGATTCTTGACGGAATCGCCAATGGATTTGGTGATCTTGGCCATGGCCTCGTTGAGCTTGGTGACCAGCGAGATCTGCGACATCTGCGTCTGCATCTTCATCTGCTGCTTCGCGACAGCCTGGATATCGGCCATCATCGAATCGTTGATGTGAAAGCTGTCAGCGACGGCGCTCTGGTCGAAGCCGAGCGCCGAATCGATGAAGCCAGGAATACCGAACGTCATTGGGGTCTCCGTGGTTGAGAGAGTGGGATCAAGGTAATCGTCCCGGCTCACGCACTGGCGCGCGAATGCGAACGCGCATCGCGCAGCGCGAAGGCGCCTTCCCTCATGGGTTGCCTGGCTGCGTCGCCGCCGGCGCGCCGATCACCAGGTGCTTGGTGCCATCGCGCGTTTGCACGTAGCGCACATCGTCGGAGGTCATCAGCGCGTTGGTGGCCAGCACGGGTGGCGGAGGCAGCTCGGTCGCATTGAGTTCGACCCGTACCACCGTCGGACCGACATCCGTCGCAATACGCCGCAGCTTCGCGCGCACGGATTCGAGGTCGCGCGTCTCGCCGGTGACGACGAACTCGCCATCGCCGCGATAACGCACCGCCAAGCCAGGGTTGCCGAGCGCGTCGGCGATCTGCTGCGCGACCGCGGTGCCCGAGGTGTAACGGTGCGCGACATTCGGGAAGGGCTCCAGCGCCGCGCGCAGTTGCAACGCATCTGCGGAGTCGGGAACCATCCCGTCGACACTCACGTTGCCGCCGGCCCTCGCATGCACCGTGACGCCTGCGATGCCCGTGGCGTGGACGGCGCGGAACACCATGGCCTGCAGCGACTCGGATGGAACCTCCGCCGCCGCCTTGCCGTTGCGGCCCGCCACGCCAGCGAAGCCGGCCAGCAGCGCCACGCAGAGCGAGCCGCCGATCATCAACGTCCTGCGCCTGCGCCACCACACGCCAAAGCCGCTCCCTGGTTTGCGCTCGGACGCTGACGCGGATGAATCGACCGCGGACGCGGTGAGCAGGGTAGAGAGCAATTCCATGTCGCTGGGCCACTGCGCCTCCTCCAGCCCCACGCACAGCGCGATGTCGCCGAAGCGGCGCGGCGTCAGGTCGGGCAGCTCGAGCGGCAGCGTGTCCGGCGGTGCATCGATCAGGGACACCTGCGTAGGTTGCCCATCGGCCACGACGATGCAGATCGGCGCCTCGCTCCAATCGGTGATGACGATGTCGGCCTGCTCGCCGCCTCCGATGACATAGCGCTCGCGCGCAAGGCGCAGCCGTGCGCCGGCATGCGCACCGGTCAGGATGCGAAGCGTCTTCATTGCCGCTTCTTGTGCATCAGTGCGTCGCGCCCGACTCCACAGGGAAAGCGTCGAACTGGTTGTCGGCCGGCGGAGGGAGATGGTCGATGTCGCGCACGAGATGCGGTGTGATGAGGAACAGCCGCTCGCTGTGTGCGCCGAGGTCGGCCCTCCAGCGGAACAGCGCCCCCAGCAACGGGATGCTCTTCAGGCCCGGCACGCCGCTCTCGACCTGCGACTGGCTATCGACGGAAATGCCGCCGACAAGCACGCTCTCGCCTTCGACGACGTGCGCCTCCGTACGGATCTGGGTGCGCTTGATGATGGGCACGTTGTCCACCGCGCGCGCCTCGAACTGCCCGTCCTCGATGAACAGCGAGAGCTTCATGCGCGTCGCGCCGTCAGCCTCGTCGACCTGGGGTGTGACCTCCAACTGCGTGCCGGCTTCCACCGTGTAAAGCTGCGCGTCGAGGTTGCCGCTGACGCGCACCGCGGCCGACCGCTTCTCCAGCATCACTGCCGTCCGGTTCGCCACGCCCAGCACCTTGGGCTTGGCGACGATGCGCGCGCGACCCTCGGCGCTCAGCGCATTGATGCGAGCCAGCAGTTGGCGGCCGGAGTTGGACCACAGCGTACTCACGGTGAAGGTGCCAGCGGCAGTGCTGGCGCTGGAGTCGCCGGCGCCGACCGCCGATTCGGGAGTCGTGCCCGGATTGGATGAGACGGACACGCTGCCGTGACTGCCACTTGCAGACCAGTCGACGCCCAGCGAGGCCATGCTGTCGCTGTTGACGTCGATGATCGTCGCGTCCAGTTCGATGAGGACTGGCCGGCGGTCGAGCCGGTGGATGAGGTAGCCGTACTCGGCCATTCGGCTGATGCGGCCGCGCACGATGATGGAGTTGGTCGCTTCGTCGGCCTCGAAACCCGGCGAATCCTCATCGCTCACGGGGCTGCGAAGGCCCCGCTGCTGATCTCCTGTCTCCGGCGCGCGCGATGCGTTGGCCGCCGCCACGGCGCCCTCGACGCCGCCCTTGCCCTGGTCGTCCCCCTTGGCGCTGAAGACGTTCTTCATGGCCTGCGCCTTCGCCGTCACGCGCGACGCGCCCAGCGGATCGTTCGCGCGGGTCTCCGCGGGACTGGTGCCGCTGCCGTAGGTGGCGCGCAAGATCGTCGTGAGACCCGGAATGCGGGTGCCGCCCACGGTGCGATCACCTGCCGAGGCATAGTGCAGCGGAAAGACTTTCACGATCACCCGGTCGCGCTCGGCGGCGCCCGCGTCCAGCGACTCGAGCGCGGCGCTCACCAGCTCGATGTGCCGCGGCGGGCCATAGGCCATCAACGTGTGCTCTTTCGCGTTGTAGCGCAGCGGGTAACGCCGGTCGCCGAGATTGAGGCTGGCCAGCATCTCTTCGACTTGCTCGCGCGTGAAGCCCTTCAGCCGAAACAGCTTGCTTTGCATTGCGCTCGCGGGATAGAAGTAGAGCGTCGTGCCATCGTGATACCACAAGGTGCCGTAGGTCTCCGAGATGCCCTTGAGGAACACCTCGGGCGGAGCGTCGAAGGTGCCATGCACGATACCGTCGACGCCGTCGGCAATGATCACCGGAACGCCCTCGCTCGCCGCGAAGTCCTGCAGTACCTCGGCGAGGCGCTTGCCGTTGGCCTGGTACTCGAACTTCGCGTTGCGCCAGACGATGCCCACGCCGGACGACAGCCTGACTGTGCCTGCGCGCAGCGGCGCGGCGTCTGCATCCATCGCACCGACGAGGAACAGAGAGAGGGCCGCGATCCAGTGGACCAGCCCGCGTCGATAGTAGTCGCTGGACATGGCAGGGTCCCCGCTCAGCCGCCGGCTGCCGACGCGTTCGCGCGGGCTTCGTCCACCTCCCGCTGCTGATCTTCCTCTTCTTCCTGTTCCCGGTCTTCCTCTTCCTGTTCCTGTTGAGCCTCGAGCTCTTGCTGCGCGTCAGTCTGCTGGCCGCCGAACAGCGAGGAGCCGTTCAAGCCCATGTCGAGCGCCTGCTGGACCAGGCACTGGATGACCTGCTGCGCGATGTCGTCCGCAGAGCCGGAGTTGTCGGTCGTCAGACCGGAGTACAGCGAGGTCGAGGGCGACGAGCCCCGTGGTGCCGGTGGTGCTGGTCGTGAGGCAAATCATGTCGGCTCCTTTCAGTGACAGGTTCGGGCAAGGTAGTGATGCCAACGCATGCGAAGCGTGACCGGCGCGAACAGGCATTGCGTGCCGCGAAGCGGACCGCCCGGCTTCGCGCCGGTGCCGTTTGCTTCGCGGCACGCGCGAGCGAGCGCGTGGGGCGACTCACAGTGGCGTCCCCGAGCGTGCCGAGGAGAGAGCATTGGCAATGAATCTGCGTTTCCTGTGGCTCATTGCCTCCGCAATGGCCTGCGCCCCTGCGGCGGCCACCCCGCACGCCACCCGATGGGTGTGCACACTCGTCGACGGCACGACGCGCATCGTGGCGGACAACCTGCAGGAGCAGTTCGGGCAGCTGGCAAGCGACTGCCGTGCGTTCGACGTGACGCCGGCGGCAATCCAGCCGATGCCCGTACGCCCGCTGGCACCGAGACATGCATCCTTGATGCGCGGACGACACGCAGGGACCAAGGGGCGGCCGCTTCCGGCGCTGATGCCCTCTGCGCACGCGCAGGCCATTCGCGAGGCGGCTCGACGAAATCAGCTCAACCCACGGCTGCTGATGGCGGTGATACAGGTCGAGTCGAGACACCAATCCGACGCGCGATCGAACAAGGGCGCACTCGGCCTGATGCAGATCATGCCGGAGACCGGCGCACGCTACGGCGTATCGCAGTCCCGCAACCTCTACGACCCGGAGGTCAACATCGACGTCGGCGCGCGCTACCTCAGCGACCTGCTCGACATGTTCGGCTCCGTCGAGCTCGCTGTCGCCGCATTCAACGCGGGCGAGGCCGCCGTGCTTCGTTACGACGGCGTGCCGCCGTATCCGGAGACTCGAAGATACGTGCATCACGTGATGGCGCTGCTGGGAGGCAGTCATGCCGGGCGCGTAGCGATTCGATGATCGGCATCGCATTCGCGCGAGACCCCTCACTTGGGTGCCGCTTCCCGCACGGCTGAACATCGTTGAACAAGCCCACGAAGGGCGTCGGCTAAGGTCCATCGGACATCAACGCAACAGGTTGCGAGAAAGCAGAGCGTGCGGCATGAGCATGAGCGTCGAAGATCAACGAGGAATCCGCGTCGACCTGGTTGTCTACCGGCCGGCCAGCGTGCAGACAAACCTTTGGACGGATGCCTTGATGGACGCATGCTGCAAGCGGCTCGTGCCCGATCTGCGCGCGTTCTCGATCGGCCCGGACGAATGCGAGCTTTCGGTGGTGACGCGTGCCGATGACTTCGACGGCCTGATGACGAATTTCGAGGCCTTGGCCCGTGTCTGCGCGCAATGGTCCGATGCGCCTCGCATGGCGCCGGCACCAAGGCCGCGCGAGCTTATCGAGCTGCCCTGCAATCTGGCAGCGCAATGACAAAGTCACCCAATGGAATTGAATGACTTCTGGCGTCAATGGATCGCCGAATCCCTGCTTCGCGGCTTTTCGCACGAATCGATTTTGCTGACCTTGAACAAGCGGGGATTCGACTCTCAGCATTCGACGACAGCCATCGTCGACATGGAGGCCGAGCCGGCCTTCAAGGCCGCAAGACGATGTCAACAGCTTCACCGCAAACTGGAATCGGTCGTGGGCCATGTCCAGCGAACGATCGAAGCATCGTCTCCACGCCACGCCCAGGTCGAGAAGCGCACATCACCCTCGCGCGAAGAATTCGTCGAACGCTATGTCATGGGCAGCCGTCCGGTGGTGCTGACCGACGTGACGCGGGACTGGAAAGCCATGGAGCGCTGGTCACCCGCCGCCTTCAAGGACCGGTTTGGGCACCTGGATGTCGAGATCCAGGCCGAGCGCAATGCCGATCGTCGCTTCGACGAGAACCACCACAAGCACAGCCAGACCGTGCGCCTGGGCGATTTCGTGGATCGCGTTCTGTCGGGGGACTCGACCAACGACTACTACCTTGTGGCCAACAACCACCTGCTTCGCAGGCCCGAGTTCGCGCCACTGCTCGCCGACGTAGGGAGTCTGCCGGCCTTCTGCAATCCGAAGACCTTGGCAGAGGCGCCTGACCGTGCCAGCCTGTGGCTCGGCCCGGCGGGTACCGTGACGGCGTTGCACCACGACACGGTGATGCTGTTCCACACGCAGATCGTGGGCCGCAAGCGTTGGCGTTTCGTGTCACCGCTCGAAACGCCGAAGCTGTACAACTACGTGCAGTTCTGGAGCGCGGTCAACATCGACAAGCCGGACTTGGACAAATTCCCGCTGTTCAAGGAAGTCACCGTGCTCGACGTGGTGGTGGAACCGGGCGAAACGATCTTCCTGCCGATGGCGTGGTGGCACGTGGTGAACTCGCTGGACGTCAGCATCTCGCTTTCGTACAACAACGTCGATGCTCCCAATGGACTCCAATTCTTCGATCCGACGCTTCACGACTGGCTCGAGTGGGAGTAGCAGCGCGAATTGCATGTGCGCCCGGCACGTCCGCTCAGCCGGTGTAGCCGAGTTCTGCTGCCGCCTCCAGCACCTTTTCCACGTAGGTCGGATCGCCGGTCCCTGCCGGCGTGGCGTCGGGGTTGTTCGGATCGACGCCATTCGGCCCGGAGTTGTACGCGCGCAGTGCGAGATCCCAGCTGCCGAATTGGCCGTACATGTCCTTGAGGTACTTGGCGCCCGCGAGGATGTTGTCGGCCGGATTGTTGATGTCGCCGCCACCGTATTTCGAGAACTCGTTGTCGCCCAGTTGCAGCAGGCCACCGCCTGGCGCGTTGGGGTTGCCGCGGGACTCCTGCCAGATCGCCGCGGCGAGGATCTCCTTCGGAACACCCGTTTGCGCGGACGCGTTGTCGATCTCGGTCTTGTACTTGTCGTAGACCTGCTGCGGCGTCACGTCGCCGTTGGCGCCTGCCCCTGCAGGGGCCGCGCCACCCGGCTTCGCGGAGCCCGAAGCCCCCTGCGGCCCTGGAGCCGGCGGCGCCTGATTGCCGTCGCCAGCGCCCACCGAGTTCGAGCGGATTGCCGCCGCCTCCTGCACCGCCGGGGTGGGCGTGGCAACCGCCGCCCCCGGCGTATTTGGCCCCGGGCTTGGCGCCGCCAGGCCCGCCGGCACCACCGACATTGCCGGAGCCATTGCCGCCGCCATTGGCGCCGCCGGCGTTGTCGCCCGTCGGATTCTGGCCGGCCGACGGATCCTGACCCAAGACCTGCAACAGCATCTGAAGGATCAGCTGGATCAGCTGGATCAGCTTGAGCAGATTCGTATTGCCCGTTCCGCTTCCGATCGTGGCGTTGTCGGTCGGATTGGTAATGTCAGTGGTGAGACTTCCAGGCGAGACCTTGGTGACCCCGCTGGCCCCGTAATTGGATATCGGCATGTTCGTCGCTCCCCGAAGTGCTGAATGGTGACCTACTGTCGAGCAACCGAGCCACCCGCCGACTTGGGGGGCGAAGTGGTCGACGCAAACGCGAAGTCGGCTGACTCGATGGTTTGCATGACGGCAATGCGAGTGCCAGTTCTCGCGTAAAACTGCCGAGACGGCGCGGCGCGGCGGAGCGAGACTTCGGCCCATGAACTCCGAAGACATCGATTCCCATCCGCGCCACACCTGCCTCGAGCAACTCATCGACTTCCTCGATGCCGAGGCCGAACGCGTGCTGCAAGCCGCCCGTGATGTCGCAGCGATGGCCCTGCCGCCGGCAGGCACGCGCGGCGATGAGAGCTGCTCGCCGGGCGCACGGCGCCATCGCTGCTTTCCACGCACGCCAACACACCGTGCGGTCCGCACCCGGATGCAGCACTGAAGCCCACGATCTCGGACCGCCCGACGGCGATTTGCCTTCCTTCCCCGTGCACCGGACACCGGCGCCGCACGGTGCGGCGCCATGAATCCCCTTGTCAAACTACAACCGGCAGCGCCTCGCGAACAAGCTGTTGAGGCAGCGGGAGTTCCGGCGCGACCATCGCAACGCTGCAAGAGCGTGAACTTGTCTGGCACCTGCGTCGCGCGATCACACTGCAGACGGGCGAGAGCAAGTTTGAGGATTACACTCGTCCACAACTCTCGAAGGAGCAGTGGCCAGAGTGGATCCGCAAGGCGACCCGACATCAGATGCGGCGCTGCCAGACACGGCCCGCGTCATCGTCATCGAGGACGACCAGTCCTTCCGGGACATCGTGTCGCAATCGCTCGAGATGGCGGGCTTCGAGGTGCAGGCCTACGGGGATCCGGTCGCCGCGCTGAAGCGCGTGCGCGAAGCCCCGCCGCACGTGGTGCTCACGGACCTGTACCTCGGCAGCACCACGGGTCTGGACGTGCTGTCTCGCGTGCGCGAGATCGACCCGGACCTGCCCGTCGTGCTGATGACCGCCAACGCGGACGTTCGCACGGCGATCGACGCGATCAAGGGCGGCGCATACGACTACGTGGAAAAGCCGCTCGACCACGAACAGTCGCCGCTCCTGCTGCGTCGTGCCGCGCAGCAACGACGCCTCGTGCTCGAGAACCGCATGCTCAGGGACCGCATTGCGTTCACGTCGGGGCTCGAACGCCTGCTCGTGGGCCGCAGCAATGCGATGCGCGAGCTGCGCGACGTGGTGCTGCGTATCGCGCCAACGCGCGCCAACATCATCCTGCTCGGGGAGACCGGCACCGGCAAGGAGCTGGTGTCGCGCTGCATGCACGAGTTCAGCGGACGCAAGGGCCACTTCGTGGCCATCAACTGCGCCGCCGTGCCCGAGAACCTGTTCGAAAGCGAGCTGTTCGGCCATGAGGCAGGAGCGTATACCGGGGCGGGCAAGCAGCGCATCGGCAAGATCGAGCACGCCAACGGCGGCACGCTGCTGCTCGACGAGATCGAAGCCATGCCGCTGCAACTTCAGGTGAAGATCCTGCGCGTGCTGCAAGAGCGCGAGGTCGAGCGCCTGGGCTCCAACAAGCCGGTGCCGCTCGATCTGCGCGTGGTCGCCGCAACCAAGGTCGACCTGAAGGAATACAGCGAGCAGGGCAAGTTCCGCATCGACCTGTACTACCGGTTGAACGTGGCGAGCCTGCGCATCCCGTCGCTGCGCGAGCGGCGCGACGACGTGCCGGAGCTCTTCACGCATTTCGTGCACGACATTGCCATTCGATCCGGGCAAATTCCTCTCGAGCCCCCGCCGGAGCTGCTGCAGCGCCTCGTGACCTACGAGTGGCCCGGCAACGTCCGGGAGTTGCGCAACGCCGCCGAGCAGTTCCAACTGGGCATCCCGCTCACCATTGGCAGGGTTCAGCCCGAGCCAGGCGCGTCTTTGGACCAAGTGCTCGCGAGTGTGGAGAAGTCGACCATCGCGGCCGCGCTGCGGCGCCATCGCGGCAACGCCAACGCCGCGTGCGACGAACTCGGGATCAACTACTCCACGCTGTACCGGCGGATGAAGCTATACGACATGGATCTCGACGCGTTTCGCCGGTAGGCGCGCGCTCAAGGTGAGTAGCGCGGGGTGCGTGAGCATCCAACTGCCGGCGCCAGCGTTCGCCGCGGCCTGAATCGCTGACCATCGCCGATGGTGTCGTAGCGCAGCCTATTCCTTCGCATCGTTGCTCAGCGCTGCGCATCCGTCGCGCGGCCGCCGGCACCCGCCACCTACTGTTCGGCCAACGCGGCAAACACCGCGCGCTGGAGCCGAGCATGATCAACGAGCACCCGCATTTCGACACGGGCTTTGTTGTCAGGACCTTTGAGGCGCTGAAGGCGATGATCTCGATGAACCACTCTGAGTGGAGCTTCATCGAGCGACACCAGCGTGGCGAGTTCGGCGAGGTGAGCGCAGCGCGGCGCGAGGCCAATCTCCGTGCGGTGAACGCCGATACGGGCCGCGTGTTCTCGTCTTACCGGCTCGGGCCCAACCTCACCCTGTGGATTGTGACCTGGCTGGATGTGCGGGGCCGACGCGTCACGACGTTGATGCTGCCCTGTGAATATGCATCGCGCGCCCGTGCGGCTCGGCCCCGCGAACGCGCCGGCCGCACGGGCGGGCTTGAAAGGAACCACGCATGAATCTCTTTGATCTGATGGCCGCCGAGCGTGCGGAAGTCCTCCAGGCATTGGAGCGCTGCATCCAGAAGCCGGAATCAGCAAGGCTCACCGGGATGGACGCCGCATCGGCACGGAAGCTAATGGCTCACGTGAGCCGGCAGCAACGCGTGCTGATGCCCGCCTTGCGCGCCAGCTCCCATGCGGAAGCCCACGCGCTCTTCGCCATTCATCGCCATGCGGCATCGCTCGCGGCGGCGTGCGCCGAGTCCCGTGCGAGCGCTGCTGACGTCGCGTCGCGGCTTCGGCGGGCCGTCGACGCCCTGCGCGCGCTCGACGCTCACGAGCACGAGCGGCTGCGTCCCCGCGAGGCCGAGTTGTTTGGCGCGATCGAGTTGCGTCGCATGGCCGGCGCCTGGCGGCTGGACGCGATGTCGCCCAAGGCCATCGGGCTGCGAGAGCGACTTGGCGCCACCGCACGGCAGTGGCTGCGGCGCGCGCTGCGGCGCCAGCGCTCGCTGCCGGTATTGCGCGACGCGGTGTTCGTGTATCGGGGCTGCGGATCGAGACCGCTGCCGGTCGAGCATGCGCAGCACACACGCTGAACCACCGGCGAGTGCGAAGCGCTCGAGTCCGATCACGACAGACTCTCGGAGGAAACATTCATGTCGTCCAGCCTCTTGACCAGGCTTTTCAATTCGAACGCGATCCGCCCTGCAAGCGAGGGCGGGAGCTCGAACGCGCCGTTCACGCCGGGCGTCCTCAAGCAGGTTTCCCATGCGATCACCGACAGGCTCAAGCCTCGTCAGAGCAGGCTCGACAGCAAGTTGCGGCGAGCCGCCTTCCGGGGCGACCTGGCCGCCACGGAGAAATACCTCGGCAAAGGCGCCGGGGCCAATGAACCCTCCCGAAAAACCGGCCGCACTCCGGTACACAACGCGGCTTTGTCGGGCAAAGCGGATGTGATGACGGCCCTCATGGCAAGGGGCGTGATCATGAACGTCACCGATCATCGCGATGAGACGCCGCTGGGGCTTGCCACTGCAGCGAACCACTCGGAGATCGTGCACCTCATATTGGCCAACGACTCTGAAGTGTCCAACGACGCTCGCGAGGCGCTGATGCGGGCCACGAACGTTCCCTTGCCCGCGCAATTGGACCGCACACCGCCACCTGCGTACGAGGGTCACTTCGACCCGCGGGTGGCCCCGCCGGAATATTCGAAGCAACAGAGCATCGTCAACGGACCTCCACCTTCGGTCTTTCCACCACCGGCGTACTCCGTCGAGCCGCCTGAAGGCGGTGTCACGAAGAATCCGTTCGAGCCGAAGTAGGGAACGGGAACACGATTCCGGCGCTTAAGCCGCCTGATGACCTGGAGTAGCTTGATGCCTGTCAATCGGAGAAATCTGCCAGGCTGGACACCGGCGCCGGGCACGGGTTTCGGCATGCCTGCGCCGCAAACGCCGAACGCGCATGGCAGCCCGCAACATTCGACGACCGGGCTTCCGCAGAATCCCGGCAGCCACGAGAAAGCGTCGTACAACCGTCGTCCGGCAAGTCCGCTCGTGGGGCAGCCATTCGGATTCCATCCGATGGCTTCAGCGATGCCGCCCAGCCCTGGGGCGCCGGTGAATCATGCGTACGGCGGCTACGCCCCTGTGGCCGCGCAATACAACAGCTACCCGCCTCCGCAAGCATTCCCCCAGAGCCCGGTATCGATGCCGGGATTCTCCCCAATGCCGATGTCGACGCCGGCACCGATGGGCCAGCCGTCGCCCGACCCATATCCGCCCCCTTTTCAACACGGCGGGTACCCGTCACCGGCAAGTCCTGCAATCCCGACACCGATGCCGATGAATAGCCCGGCGCTCTCGCGTCCTGCCACGTTTCCGTCAGCGGCGTACCCGCCCTCGTGGATGTCTTCGCCGCACGCGCCGGGGCCGCCTCAGTTTTCGCGCCCTGCGGAACCTCCTGCGATGTATCCCCAACCCTCGTTCGTGCAGGCAGGGGCAAGCGCTTTCTATGCTCCACCGGCGTTCCAGTCGCCGCCGCCGCCCTACCCGCTCGAGCGGCCGGGCAGCTTCTCCATGCCGGCCTTGAGCATTCACCAGCAACCTCCGCCTCCACGACTGCCGCCCCGCCCGCAGCCCGAGACCCAGCAGACCAGGCCCTCGGCGTACACCCAAGCTGCCTCATCCTCTCACTTCTCGTCGGTGGCCCCGGCTCAGGCGGCGTCCATTCGCCCCCCCGACGCGAGAAAAAACGACGGCGTGCCCGAGCAAGTCGACAGCCGCCGCTTCGACAACGAGAGACAGAACTTCAAGCAGACGCTCGGGGTGCTTCGCACCAACGCGAATTCGCTGGGACGCACAGACAGGAGGCGTTTGAAAACGCGCATCGACGATTCCTACGAAGTTCTGAACAAGCACATGGTGGGCGCGAACAATTTCGTCTACCGCATGCAAGGCGCACCCGCGGGACTGATGTCGGTGTCCGTCCCGGAGATCGGCAACGTGAAGATTCAGGGGATCGTGACCCGTCCCGACACCAAAGGGGTGGGCGGCGCTCTCATCGAGCAGGCTGTGGCCATTGCAATGCATCACCGCCGGGGCGGCATGGTGGAACTCCAGTATCTGCCGAACTCCGGTGCGAAGCAGGCCTACGAGGCGCTGGGATTCACCTGGATCGGCGGCCTCACGATGGTGCTGGACCCCAGCAAGTCGGCGAAGTGGGCGATGGAAGGTGGCGATTGGAAGCTTCAGAAACCGCCACCCCGCATGATCGACAACTGATCCGGCGTGCGCACGCTCGCAGGCCGGATTCGCATGGCCGGGCGCGGGTTCGCTCGACCTCGGCGTGCCAGCCGTCGAGCAGCCCACACTGGCCTCATCTCCGCAGCTTGCGCGGAAGAAGACTGGAGTGCACCCGATGAAGACAAGATCCAAGGACACCACCTCGGCCTCGTACGTTGGCGGCACCCCGGTCTCGAACAAGCCTGCCATGCGCACCGCGCGCGACCTTGGGTCAACGACCGGCCTGAACGGCCAACAGCAGGTCAAGAAAGAGCGGCAACGCGCAATCTCGCCGATGCCGACGCCGATGCCGATGCCGATGCCGACACCGCAGATTCCAAACTTCGGCTCGGCGCCGCAGCTCTTTCAAAGCCCGCCCGTTGTACATGAGCCGCCGCGATACCAGTCGATGCCCGATCTTCAGACGGCGCAGCCCTGGGTGCCGTCATTCCCACAGGCTCAGGCATACCCGCCTGCCCACAACCAGCCCATGCAGTCGTGGCACGCACAACAACAGCCGCCTTACCCGTACCAAACACCCGCTCAGCCGCCGCTGTACCCGCAGGCGCACCCAAGCCATCAGTACCAGATGCCAACGGCGCAGTCGCCTTACTCGCAGGTGCACTCGCCGGTGCACTCGCAGGTGCACTCGCAGGCGCACTCACAGGCGCACGCGCAGGTGCAACCAAGCTACCCGCACCACGTGCCGACGCCGCAGCCGATGTATCCGCAGGCCTATCACGCGAGCCCGTTGCAACCCCAGGCCCAGACGCAATACACGAACCTGAATCCTCCACCGCTGCCTAAGCGTCCGACAGGCTCAACGACAGGGAGTGGGTATCCGGTCGGCCAGGCGCCGGATCGAAACTTCCCCATCGAAGCGCACTACAAGATCAAGCCGGGCATCATGAGAGATGTGCCTATCGGCGAGATCAACGGATTTCCGCTGAAGCTGGATCTCACCGCCAGGGACATCGCCTTGTACAAGCACGAGGTAGGCAACGACCCCGCCCGATTGACCTTGTCTGAATACATTGACTATCGGCAGGTGCAGGAGCAGATGGCCCAACAGGCGGCTGGGCTCAACTCGACGATCCAGCCCGATTTGAGCATCAAGATCGGCCAACACGACTGCTCCCTGACGCAGCTGCATGAGCTCTCGTTCGATGGGCAACAGCGCCACCAGATCCAGTTTGCTCCGCTTGCAGAGGCGAGCTTCCAGAAGATGGCCAAGCTGTCGAAGCCGAGGGTTCAGCGCTGAGGGCAGTATCGGAGCAATGACCAGCGAGCTCGCTCGGCCCGCGGATCGAAGCAGGCAGTGCGGGCTGAATCCGGCTACCCGGCCCCGGGCCCCCTCACTGCAGCAGCGCAGGGTTGTTGCCCGTATCCTTGAGGTCGCGTACCTTCGGTTCGAAGGGTCACTGATTAGGCCCGGACCCATCTCCGCCGAGCACCTGTTTCCCGCCGATCACGTCGTCGAGCATCGCGAGGATGGTGGCCGTCATGCCGCCCGCCTCGTTCCACGGCGTTGCAGCATTGTCGCGGCCGGCGACGAGCCAGCGCCAGCCCGCGGTCCCGAAGCGGCTGGCCGACACCTCGAGGCGCCAGCCCTCGGGGATCTTCTTCTGCGCAGACGCCACCTGAAGACGAGCTTGAAGCACCCCGGCCCACTCGAAGAGGCGAACGATGTCCGCACGGGCCGGTTCCGGATCGATGTAGGCGCCTCCCCATGGCAGCTGGATGAACAGCGCAAGCGCATCGCACACCACGTAGCAGTGGATCGCCCCACTGTTGAATCCATGGCGGTCGCCCTGGCCGGTCAGGTGATCCAGGAGCTGCAGCTTCGTCGTCTCCTGTAGCACGTCGGGCCGCATCAGCGTCATCGGATCCGTGGACAACGCGGGCTTGCCCTGTGCCCGCGCCATCACCAGCCCCACACGCGGCTCCGTCTCGCCGGGCGGCGTGATCGCGGCCATGTGCGTTTCGACGATCAGTTTGAACCCGAGCTTGTTCGCATACTCCTGTGTCGCCAGGTTTCTGATGGCCATCTGCGGGTTGTCGAGGTCGATACCCATCTCATAAGCGGCGCATCCGACATCCTCGCTCTGGAGAGGCTTGAAGATGCCATCGAACCGGGTGCCGTCGGTCTTCTTCAGCTTGACCGTGTAGGTGGTATTCAGTTCTCCCGATTTTCCCAGCTTCACGTCGCCTTTGACCTGCGCGTCGGTGAAGGCGGGCAGTGTTGCGGGCATGACGTTCAACTGCCGGGGTCATCCAACCCCAGGGTAGACGCCGGTCCGGGCGCGCCTGCTCGAAATTTCTGTCACGAACACGGGCCGCCTCGCATCGGTCAGTCTTCCAGGAATTTCCTGATGTCGTTCCTGATGTGCTTCCCCTGGCCTAGCGCGTTCGATGCCGCCTTGCCGAATTCGGAGTTCTTCAGCGCCCCCTTGCCCTCCGTGATCATCGCGGAGACTTCCTTGCCGACATCTTCCTTGGTGAACTCGTTCACCTTCTCATTGACGAAGTTGGTCGCGCTGTTCCATGCGTTCTGCGCGGCGTAGCCGAAGTCCGATGCCTTTGCATTCTTCAGATCGCTCTTCAATTCGGCCTTTGCCTGGCTGAAGAATGCGGCAACTTTCGCGTCGTTCGTCTGAGGTCCCTGTTCAGCCTTGATCGCCGCCCAGCCCTGCTGGGCTTCGCCGATCGCTTGGGTGAACGCCTGGCCGACTGCTGAGTTTCCGACCTCATTCTTGGCCTTGCTGCCGAAAGCCTTGAACTTGTTGGAAGCGCCTGTGAACTCCTGCTGGATGCCTGTCCGCTGGAGCTCGGCCTTCACGCCGGTCTTCAATTCGGTCATGCCCTCCTTCGCGGCGGACAGCATCTTTCCACCGTACTCGTTCACCGCCTGCCCAGCGAGCGTTTGGTCGAAGTCTTTCTTCAGCAGCTTGCCGCCCTCCATCCCGTCGGCCAAGAAGCGTCCGACCCTCGTCTCTTGAAGGAATTCCTTCTTGAGCTCCTTGAGGTCCGCCTTCGCCTGCTTCATGGTGCCCTTGAAACCCAGGTTCTTGAAGTCATTGGCCCACATTGCCGAGCCCTCCGTCATGACCTGCCCGACGAACGAGTTCTTGATGCCACTGCCGATGGATTTAAATCCCGACTTCGCGCTGAGACGCGCGTTGCTCATGCTGGTGGACACCCGGCTTTGGAGGCTGGAGTTGCTGCCTGTGCGCTGAGGAGTCGAGTTCGGGCCGGGGGTGGTGGTCTTCGCATCGGTCTTCGGGGTGGAGACGCGAAACTTGCTACCGACGTTGATACCCATGATGGACTCCAGTTGTCTGGATCCATCCTAGGCGTATGCCCCCTTGCCCCCACTCGGTCGCCGAAGTGACGTCACGCAACGCGAAGCGCGAGGTGGGTGTGCTGAGCAGCGCAGTTGAGGCCTAAGCACAAGCACCATCAGGACCAACACGAGCGGTGGGGAGTCGCACTGCGTTTCCGCGAGTTGTTGCGGTGTCGGGCGGCCGCTTTGTGGGTTGGTTCGGCTTGTGGTCGACGTCTTCGCGCGCCCAGCGCCGAGTGCCTGTCACTGGCATCAAGATGGCGATTGTCGGGAGCACGCGACCGGAGCCGCCACCATGCCATTCAAGAACTTCAAGGTCTCGTTCCATCGGGGCATCTTCGACCGCTTCGTGCGAAACGCGCGAAAGGAGGCGGCAGCGCCGGCAGGCGCCACGGCGGCTGCGGGTGGCGCACCGGCAGCGCGAGCGTCAAGCACCACGCGAAGCCGCACCCGCTGGCCCATGCTGATCGAACGCGTGCGCGACGAAGGACCGGGGCCGACAACGACCGAGCCGACGGATATCCCCCCCTGACCTCGGCCCGGAATTCAATGTCCGCGTCAACCCTTATCTGCTGGACTCCGCGCTGCAGGGCCTGCGACAGGAAGCGATCGACGACGCGGAGCGGGCACGAAACAACCGGATGACGGCGGCGTGGGAAGCTCGGGCAAGCTATAGCGACTGGCTCGTGGGCGTGGCACTGAAGACACAGACCGAACAACCCAACATCGTGATTCGCAGGCCTCGCACTGGCGAGGTCGTGGGCACCGGCCGCCTGGACGGCGACCCCAACACGGAAATCATGCGGCGGGAGCGCCTCAAGGCCCGGTGCTTCGAAGTCGCCGCAAGCCTCGGCGTTTTGGATCATCCAGGTGCGTTGGGGCGTGTGCTCGACGGACAGGCGACCCGGATGGCAACGCTCGTGGAGCGGCTGTTCGATGGCTCCGGTGTGGGCTCGCTGCCTCTGCGGGTCAACAACAAGAGCACGACGTTGGGGGAGTTGTTCGCCGAGGCGCAGCTTTCCAACCTCTCGCCGGGCACGGACCAGGTAGGTCGCTGCACCGATGCATCGGTTGCGAAAGCGCTCGAGGATTCCGGGCAGTCGGCTGCGCAGTTCATGTCGGGTCCCGGCAAGAATTGGCTGCTTGGCGTGCTGCGCAAGAAATCGGTGGCCGATGATTTGACCACGCGGCCGGACTACCGTTTCGAAGACACGCTGACGAAGCAACGGTTTCTCCTCGCGGTGGGGTCCTTCGTCTGGAACGTCTTGTCGTCGTGCGAGGGCAACGACCGGCGAGTCAACGCCGGCACGCTGGCCAGCTGGCTGTCGGCCGTGAACCCGCAGGTCAAGAGCGCAGACCAGCTCCTGTCCCGGTTCGACGAGTTTCGCAAGCGCACGCGCAACCACACGTTCGACGATCCGATCACCCGCACGCGGGTCGAGCGTGTTCCGTTGGTGGACGACCAGCCGGTGCAGACCACCGGGTTCGCGTTCGAGCGCAACTTCCAAGGCCGCATCAAGCCGCAAAACATCCGGCATGGGGACCAGCGCCGTACCGTGGAGGCGATCGCCGCGCAGTACGGGGAGCAAGCCATGGATCGCGACGGTGCGCCGTCGTCGGACCACTCGCGTCCGGGCACGTTGAGCGACCGGGCGCTGGCGAAGATGCCGCACGCGTTTCGCCGCGCCGGATTGCAAGCGTTGCTCGACAGTCATCGGCTCGACCATGGTCCGGGGATCAACCGCTGGGAGGTCCGCGGCACGCATCGCAGCGACGCCGCGGAACTCGGCTTCCCGTCCGCCGGCGCGCAGTCCGGCGGCATGTGCGACACGCTGCTGGCGCTGCACATGATGAACGAAGCGTCTATCTACGGAAACAAGGACCTGGTGCTGCCGATGTCCATCGGTCTGGCCTCGTTCATGAACTTCGGCGGCTATCACACGTTCATCGAGACCCTCCCGATCGCTCAGTGCACTGCCGATAACAAGCCGGCGTTCACTCCCGGGGTCTCGCAGCGTCAAGCGTCGCTGTACTCGGACTACGCCTCGATGGTGAAGCAGTACGTGGGCGGAGCTGCCCACGAGACCGTGCGCCGCTACCACGACGTCTTCGAGTCCATCAGCCGCATGGACGAGCTCCAGCCCACGGTGGGGGACGTCAAGATCTTCCTCACGCCGCAACAACACGAGCGTTTCAAGGATTAGGAAGACAAAGCATGACCACGCACCGGGACGGCGCCGCGGCAGGCAGGCCAAGTTGTGCATTTGGCCCCCGGCCGCGGGATGCGCGCCCACTTCGTGTCCGGTGTCATGGCTTCGTGCACCGGGCGTGCGCGCGCCAGGCATTTCTCTACTGTGGCCTCATCGTCGAAAGCGACCTTGATTGATGAGCACAGCATGACCAACGAAATCAGGCGTTCCCGCCACGCCGGCATTCCTCGCACTGTCCAGCAAGAGACACGTGCTGCTACCAAGCAACCCGCTCCGCGAGGAGGGCCGCTACTCAACCAGCGCACGTCCAATGCACCGCGCGCGCGCAACGCGTCGCCGCTGTTGGTCAACGTGCCTGGGCATGGCCCTCTGGAGCTTCAGGACAACTCGAATTGGCAGCCCGGCATGGGCATGCCCACGGCCATGCCTCATCTGCCGCAGCATCAGCAGCCGCCTCATCAGCACGCGTATCAGCAGCCGTATCAGCAGCCTTCCCAACAGACGTACCAGCAGCCATATCAGCAGCCATATCAGCAGCCATATCAGCAGCCATATCAGCAGACGTATCAGCAGCCATATCAGCAGGGGCCGCAGTATCACCAGCAGTACACGGCCCCGCCGGCACCCGAAGGCTTCCCCCAAAATTCGCAAGGCGCCAATCAGCCGGCCACGCCGCCAGGCTGGTCCAACGCACCGAGCCCGTCGGTGAGCGCAGCGCCGGAGAAGGTCAAGAAGCAGTCAAGGTTCGACCGCATCTTGGGCCACATCGGCTCCAACGCCCTTGGCGTGGTGACGACGCTCGTCAACGTCATCAAATAGCGGAGATGGCGGATTCAAGATCCAGCCCGGCGGCTCCTGAACGCCGCCCTTCGGTAGCCGTTACCGCGCTTCGCATCCCAGCCAGCGCACGCTTGTCGGCCACCTAGTCTGCTCTACGTGGACCGGACGCACTGCCCGGTCGTTCGACCCAAGGAGAGCGTGATGCAGTATCCCTTGACGGAATCGAACCAGCCCGGGGGCAGGTACTTGCTGCAGTTCCTCTCGCTGTTCCAGCTTGGGCGGGGCTATGCCTTCCCATGCGACGCGCAGGGCCGCGTCGACCTCGACCTGCTCAGCGAACGACAGCGCAGCAACTACTTGCGCGCGCGCGCGATGGTCGGGCGTGAGCTGTCTGGACCTGAGGTCATTCCAGAAGCGCGCGATACGGCTTGAACCGCCATCGCGATTTCGTTTTCTCCTATTGCGCTTCGTGCGTGTTTGCCTTGCGTTTCGGATGGCATCCAAGATGCGGGCGGTCCAATCCCCTGACACCAAGGATTCGCGCCATGCCTTTCCAAGTGAGGTCGAAGGTTTCCACTCTGTTCCGCTCGCGCACCACCTCCAACGAGGAGGACACGACCGACCGAAATGGTCGATCCGGATTCTTGTCCCGGTTCGTGCGCAGTCGCACGAACCAGCGCGTCCGGCCGCGGCGATCGAACTCGCCTGAGCTGGAACAGCCGAGCCCGCTTGCGAGCCCGCTTCCGGTGTTGCCCACCCTTAGCTCCATGCCGCGCCTGAACCGCGCCCTCTTCCACGAAAAAGTGCAGGCGATCGATGTCTGGAAGGACCAGGCCACACTGATCCGGGCCACCCAGGAACACGTCGCGGAGAAGTTGCGTGGGGCCTATGCGGACAAGCATCCGAACGAGTACCCGTCAGTCCTGTTCGCATTGGGAGACGTCGCCAGGTCTCCTGCGTGCCTGATGGTGCAGATTGCCGCGCTGGTGGCCGTCAAGAAGGGCGCCGGGAGCATGACGCCGACGCTGCTGGTCCAGCAAATGGACGACAGTGTCTACAGAACCGAGCTGCGGCGCGTGGGGCCGCTCCAGCGGGAGCTGCCCGCTGCGGATGACAAAGAGTTCTCGGCGCGCATTGCAGGGGCGCGCGGCGCGAGCGGCGCGAGCGGCGTGCCGAGCAGCAGCAACATGACCATTGGCCTGCTGCTTGCGGCCAAGCAATTGGGTTTCAAGACAGGCGGAGCCTATTTGTGCGAGGACATGCCCCGAACCGATGGCGAGCGCGAACTCGCCATGGTGAACGGCATTCGCCAGAGGCTGCCAGAGAGCGACGGGCCGCTCGTCGTCATCGCGGGCCGGGCCTGCGTTCCGGCTCTGATGGAACAGTTCGACGAACACCATGCATTTGCCATGGCCACCGTAGATCACGACTTCGGAACGGGCGGCCTCGAGCGCTACGCCCGCCACTCCGCGCTGCTCACCAATGCGGCCATCAAACCCTACCGGAACGCCACTTCCCTCACCGACGCCAGGTTCACCAACTTCCTCGAGTTCTGCCGCATGGCAGGCGTTCCGCTGGGCTGACCTTTCCTCGCGCTGCCGGCGACGCGCCTCACGTCCCGGCCGGCGCAGCGACCTGGTTACTGAACCGACGGGGCCTTGATCCCTCCGCCCAACTCGATTCCCAGCGCCTCCTCCACCACTTGCAGCACTGTCGCAAACGTCTGCGCCGCGCGCGGGGTGAAGCGCAGGCGCAAGTGGACATTGCCGCCATCCTCCACGCGCCGCATCACGGAAGACTCGATGATCAACTCCCCGGTGTCGGTGTCGTACATCGCCTGCATCGGCGACTCCACCGGGAAGGTGAGCCATTCGCGCGTGTCGCGTTCGGATTGAGTCTGCGCGATGCCGGACCGTTTGCTCATGGTGGGGGTTCCTGAAGGCACGAATCGAGGGGCGTTGTTTCCCGGGGAGTGGGCCATGGTCGGCCAGGCGATGTCCGGCGTGCGGCGAAGCGCGGTGACGCTTCGCGAACAGGCCGCGCTTCGCCCTCTCGCCGGCGGCTTCGGCCCGCACTCGCCGCGCACTCGCCGCAGGCAGCACAGTCGGCGCGATGGCAGACCTTTTCGCACGACCACAGGCGTTCATCGACCTGGGCACTCTGATGAAGTCGTTCATGGCGATGCTCGCCCTGTGCTCGGCCCGCTTCTATACGCTGTCGCTCATCTTCCCGCCGATGGGCGACCAGGGCCTGACCGGCAATGTGCGAAATGGCGTATGCCTCACCCTCGGCTTCTTCATGGCCTGGGGCCAGCCCCTGCAGGCCGTGGCGGACCTCGACGTGCTGCACCTCACTGCACTGATCCTGAAGGAAGGCGCGCTCGGGCTCGTGCTGGGCTTCGCCGCATCGACGGTGTTCTGGATCGCAGAGGCCGCGGGAGGCCTGGTCGACAACCAGGCCGGCTTCAACAGCGTGCAGCAGTCCAACCCGGCAACCGGTGCCGAGAGCACGCCCGTGGGCAACCTCATGGGTCAGCTCGCCAGCTCATGCTTCTGGATCCTCGGTGGCATGACCACGCTCATTTCCGTGGTGTTCGAGTCCTACCACTGGTGGCCGATGATGAAGATCGAGCCGGAGTGGTCGAATGTGCTGCTTCAGTTCACCCAGGTCCAGATGTCGTCGCTCATGCGAACACTGGTCACGCTGGCCGCACCCATGATGTTCGTCCTCGTGCTCGTGGACCTGGGCTTCGGGATCATCGCCAAGACGGCCGACAAGCTAGAGCCCAACAGCCTGGGCCAGCCCGTCAAGGGCGCGGTGGCGTTGCTGATGGTGTCGCTGCTGGTGGCCCTGTTCTTCCAGGAGACGAAGCCGATGCTCGCACTGCATCACCTGCAGCAGGATTTTGCGGCGTGGCTCGAGGTCGCGTCGCGGACGAAGTGATCGCGGCGGGTGACTGGTCCGTCGCGCGTCAGCGCCTCGTCGCGTGAAATATCCCCGCCGCCGCGACCCTGTCCGACGCAGGTCTCGCGTACTATCGTGACGCCGCGCAAGAGGGTTCGGCCTGCGTTCCGCCGGTCCCCCGCCTTGCTTGCATGACACAGCAATGCCCGGGAACGAACCGCATGCTCCCTGACCCGCTGCCCGACTTCCTGCCGGACAATGCCTTGCTCCGCCAGATAGCAGATACGTTGCCTCTTCGCATCGCCTACTTTGGCGCGGACCGCCTTTGCCGCTTCGCCAACTGCTTGTATTGCGAGCACGCGCGCGTGTCGAAGGACGCCATCGTGGGATCTGCCTGGCAGGCGCCGGGCGGCGCGAACGCCGTCCAATTCGAACGCTTCGTTGCGGAAGCGTTGGGCGGCCGGCCGGCGACGTTCGAACTGGACGAGTGGATCGACTACGAACGGCGCACTTTCGAGCACCGGCTCATGCCTGATCTGGACGGCGCGGGCGCTGTCCGCGGCTTTCTTGCGACGGCACTCGACGTCACCGAGCGCGCCGCCGCACAGCGGGCGCTGCAGCGCCAGGGCGCAACGCTTGCCTCGGTCACCGAGGCCGTCCCGGACGTCATCATGGCAGTCGACGCTCAGTCGCGCCTTTGCTTCGTCAACGGCGCCTTCGAGGCCTGGCGCGGCGTTTCTCGCGCACAGGCGCTGGGGCGCTCGCTGAACGAAGTGCTGGGCGACGAAGAATTCCTGCGCGTGCGCGCCTGGGCACGGCGCGCAATCGCCGGCGAGACAGTGCGCTTCGACCGCGACGATCTTCGCGATGGCGGAACGGCGCACCTGGCCCACACCTACATACCGCTGCGCCTCGAGGACGGGCGCGTGGACGGCTTCGTTGGCGTGGTGCAGGACATCACCGCCCATCGGCGCGAGCAGGTTCGCCTTGCACAGCTCGCGCATCGCGACCCTCTCACCGGCCTGCTCAACCGTGCCGGGTTCGAAATGTGCCTGCAGGACTTGCTGCGCTCGCGCGAGGGCCACGAGATCGCGCTGCTGTACATCGACCTCGATCACTTCAAGCCGGTAAACGACCGCCATGGTCACCCGGTGGGTGACCAGTTGCTGCAACTGGTGGCCCAACGCTTCGAACGCCTCGTGCGCCCCACCGACGCCGTGGCGCGTCTCGGTGGCGACGAATTCGCGGTCGCGCTCGGCCACATGCACGATCCGGAGCACGCAGTGGCCGTGGCCGAGAAGATCGTGGCGGCCGCGCAGACACCTTTCGAGCTCGCTTCGCTGACGCTGCAGATCGGCGCAAGCGTGGGCCTGGCCTACGGCCACGGCGACGTGCACGCGATCGTCGCTCAGGCTGACGCGGCGCTCTACGACGCCAAGCGCGCCGGGCGCGGCATCGCTCGCGTGGCACCTCGCGCCAGCGCCGGCACCGGGCTGGCAGACCGGGAAGCCATGCGCGATTGAGGCGCCGATCCGACGCGCTCTTCGCAGCACGCAGTGAGCCTTCGCGCGCCGGAGCCCATCGCCGGAAGGGAAGATGGAAACTGTGCCCCGCATATGACGCGGCGCAAAACCCTCTCGGGAATTCAGCTCTTCGACCACCGGATCACGTTCCATCGTCCGGAGTTCCGGCGCAAGCAGAATCCCGGTCCGACCGACGCCACAATACTGCGCCACGGCGTCCCGGCCTTCCAAAGGCCTGGGCGACTGGACCGGCCGCGCCGCCTGATCGAGCTCCAACGGCTCGGTGCGCGGTGTGATGGTGGTGCATGCAGGCAATCACCATGTGCCGATGCATTACGATCATGTCAAGTCGCTAGGCGAGTGGTTCCACACTGTCGCCTTGACGGAAATCGGCACCCTGGACGCGAGCAACGAGACCCGCGAGGACATCGAGGAGCGCAGCTTCCTGCTCGAGACTCCCGACATCCGAAAGATTCAGGGCACTGACGAACTGCGCTCCCGGATGCTGTCAGGCAAGGACATGCGCGATGCGATGAGCCTGAAGTGAATCTGGAGCGTTGCAACCCCAACCCGTTCGGGCTGAGCCTGTCGAACCCTGAGCCACCCCAACCCGAACGTGTTGAGCCACCCCAACCCGTTCGGGCTGAGCTTGTCGAAGCCTGAGCCACCCCAACCCGTTCGGGCTGAGCTTGTCCAAGCCTGAACCACCTCAACCCGTTCGGGCTGAGCTTGTCGAAGCCCGCTGCGGGCACCACACGTGGGGACCCTTCGACACGGGGCCTTCGACAAGCTCAGTCCCCTGCTCAGGGCGAACGGTTGTTGTTGTCAGGGCGAACGTGTGTTTCATCCGTCGCGGGTGGCGCTTCGGCGCCGTGAAAAACTGAAGTGAATCTGGAGCGTTGCAACCCCAACCCGTTCGGGCTGAGCCTGTCGAACCCTGAGCCACCCCAACCCGTTCGGGCTGAGCTTGTCGAAGCCTGAGCCACCCCGAACCCGTTCGGGCTGAGCTTGTCGAAGCCTGAGCCACCCCAACCCGTTCGGGCTGAGCTTGTCGAAGCCTGAACCACCCCAACCCGTTCGGGCTGAGCTTGTCGAAGCCCGCTGCGGGCACCACACGTGGGGACCCTTCGACACGGGGCCTTCGACAAGCTCAGTCCCCTGCTCAGGGCGAACGGTTGTTGTTGTCAGGGCGAACGTGTGTTTCATCCGTCGCGGGTGGCGCTTCGGCGCCGTGAAAAACTGAAGTGAATCTGGAGCGTTGCAACCCCAACCCGTTCGGGCTGAGCTTGTCGAAGCCTGAGCCACCCCAACCCGTTCGGGCTGAGCTTGTCGAAGCCTGAGCCACCCCAACCCGTTCGGGCTGAGCTTGTCGAAGCCTGAGCCACCCCAACCCGTTCGGGCTGAGCTTGTCGAAGCCTGAACCACCCCAACCCGTTCGGGCTGAGCTTGTCGAAGCCCGCTGCGGGCACCACGCGTGGGGACCCTTCGACACGGGGCCTTCGACAAGCTCAGTCCCCTGCTCAGGGCGAACGGTTGTTGTTGTCAGGGCGAACGTGTGTTTCATCCGTCGCGGGTGGCGCTTCGGCGCCGTGAAAAACTGAAGTGAATCTGGAGCGTTGCAACCCCAACCCGTTCGGGCTCAGCCTGTCGAACCCTGAGCCACCCCAACCCGTTCGGGCTGAGCTTGTCGAAGCCTGAACCACCCCAACCCGTTCGGGCTGAGCTTGTCGAAGCCTGAACCACCCCAACCCGTTCCGGCTGAGCTTGTCCAAGCCTGAGCCACCCCAACCCGTTCGGGCTGAGCTTGTCGAAGCCCGCTGCGGGCATCACGTGGCGGCCCCTTCGACACGGGGCCTTCGACAAGCTCAGTCCCCTGCTCAGGGCGAACGGATATTTCATACGTCGCGGGTGGTGCCAAGCACTACGGGACGCTGAAATGGCGGCGGCACAACGCAGCACCGGACTGAAGGATCGCGAGCGCGCCTCGCGGCGCTCCGCGTGCCTGCTTCATCGCCGTGCTCCCCGAATCCGCGACTCTCGACTCCCTCAGTGCGCGCAATCAGACTTCGTCGAACACCCGGCCTCCGGTTCCGGCGAGTCCGTCTCGCCCGCATGGATCAGCAGCCAGCTCCCCGCCAGTGCCACGGTCACGGCGATCGCCGCCAGAGTCCAAATCACCGCCCGCCATACGGCGCGTCGGCGAGCCATTCCCGGCTGCATCTGCGCGACGGCGTACACCGGCGCAATAGCCGCGGACGCATAGACAGGTCTTGGCACGCGCCGATTGTCGGCGTGGTGACGAACCTCTCTTCGGCGGCCGTGATCTGCATGCGATGCCGAAGATCGTTGCATGGCCGCGTCGGCTTCCAGACGGCTTTGCAGCAGGGCCTCCATCTGCTGAAAGGCCGACGCGCAGGCGCCGTCCGTGGTCGACGAGACGTCATCATCGTCATCAGCACTGGCGGGCGTGCGGGCGTCGTCGCTTGCGTCCACGATGTCCGCGGCGTCGGGAGCATCGGACAACGCCAGCCTCGCGCGCAGGCTGTGCGCCAGCCAAGCCAGCGCACGGGCCACCGGCGCTGGTGCGAGCTGGAGGACGCGTGCCTGCGGTGGCGCCACAGTGCTGACGTCCGTCATGTCGACCACGGTCAGCACAGTGCCGGAGTGCTTCGAGTCTGCGGAGGAAAGCTGTTTGATCTTCATCGGCGTGCGCCTTTCACTCGCCGCGACCTGAACCGCGCAGCGTGTGCGTCGGTGTTTCGCTGAACATTTGCCGGTATCCGTGTGCCAGCGTCGAGCGATTGGACATGCCCCAGCGCTCGGCGGTCTTCAGCACGCTGGTACCGCCGGTGCCGTCGCACAGATCGTCGCGGATGCCCTGCATGCGGCGATGCCGGATCAGCTCGGCCGGGGTCACGCCCAGGTACCTGCGGAACGTCATCTGCAAAGCGCGCTCGGTGACCGCGATGTGCGCCGCCACGTCGCGAATCGACAGTTCGCTGTCGGCCAGGCGTTCCATGATGAAACGATAGGCCCGCCGGTAGCGCAGCGGCAGGCGAAGCATCGCCGCATCGCCCTCTTCCGCCATGACCTTGCGCTCGAGGAATCTGATGCGCGGCAGATGGGCGCGCTCGCGCGCCGTGTGGTACATCGACTCCCGCACGTACTTCTTGTACGCGTGCAGTGCCTCGCCGTGCCGGCCGTGAATAGAGAGCAGCCGCGAGTTGCAGTACAGCAGGTCGAGCGCGTGGCGCTCACGCGCGGGTTGCCTGTCGGGATGCTGCAGCGCACTGAGCGTGTCGGCCGCACTCCCGGCGTCGTCGCGCGCGAGTGCCGACAGCACCATGTTCATGCGCAGGGTCGCTTCCATGCGTGCATAGCCATGATCGGCGAACCACCGCATCAGCGACGCCAGCTGCGCGCGGCCAATGGTGGATGCCACGCCATCGGCCAAGAGCAGACCGAGGGCCTCCAGTGTGTGCGCTACGACCGGCCAGGCCTCGTATCCAGACGCGTGCGCTCTCAAGGTCTCGCACAAGGCACTGGCTGAGTCGCCCTCATGGCGCGCGTCAATCACATGCAGCGCGTAGTCGGACAGCGTCTCGAATGTGTCAAGCCGCGAGCGCGCGGCGAGTTCCGCATCGAGCACGCCGAGCGCGCGCAGCAGGCGCGTCTCACCGGACTCTTGCGCGATGCGCCGCGCCTCGCTCAGCGTATGCGCCGCGTGGCGGTGCTCGCCCAGCATGTACAGCGATTCCGCAAGGCCCGCCGTGGCCTCCACGCGAAGCGCGGCGGGACAGGCGGCGTCGTCCGCGACCAGGTGCCAGGCCTCCGCGGCGCGTCCCCAGCGTCGCAGGTGCATGGCCATCTCGGCCTGGTCCAACGAAGAAAACCATCGCACCGCCGAGCGCGAGATGGCTTCGTAGGTTCTGGGCATGCGCTGGAAGAATTCCTCCGCGTCCTCGGCACGGCTGTTGGCCAGCATCACGCGCCCCAGAAGCTGACCTGTCGCGGCAACGTGCAGCGGGTCGAGAGAAGCGCTCGATCGCTCGATGCGCTCCAGTCCGATGCGCAACGCAACGTGGGCATCGCCGGTCATCACCATCTGCACGAGATGTTCATCCATCGGCAGCACGCGTTCGCAAGTCAAGGCCAGTAGCATCACGATGAAGACTCCATTGGTTCGCCCGTTGCGAATCAATGTAGGAATGCGCGACCGCGCGAGACTCAGAAGCGCTCGGCACAAAGCTCAAAAACCATCGCAACGCGAAGTGGAACCCAAGCGACCGGCGCACCGTGCGAAGCGGCTGCCGGCACTGCGAAGCGCAGGGATTGATTCGCACCGGCCGCTCGCGACAGCATGAGCACATGAACATCGGCACCCACATCATTGTTCCCGTCATCGGACTTGCCGCGCTGGCCACGAGCGTCGTCGCATTCGCCGCACGGCCACAGCGCAAGGCAGAGATCGACGCTGCACGGGTGCACGAGTCGCTCGGCGACGACGCCGAGCGCATCGGCGACACCCTGCTGGCACTGCACCACTGGCGCATGTCGGCCCTTGTCTTCCAGGTATCGGATCGCTGGAGCGAAGCGGCGCGCGTATGCCGCAAGGCCGGCCGAGCGCTGCACGACGCGGGGGAACTGAAAGCGGCGACAAAGTGGTACCTGCGCAGCGTCCGGCTGGGCAGGGCATTCGCCGCTTCGCCTACCGGCGCACCGCTTCGCCGTTTTCCGGAAAGCGGTCGCGCCGCGCCCTAGTCTTGGGCTACGAACTCGCAGGAGCACTCCGGGCGAGCGGCGGGCGCACATGAGGAAAGGAAGAGACCATGGCAATCAATGGACCGATCCACCCCGGGAACATGGGGGCCTATGCCCCCGTCAATCCGTTCAGGCCGAACGGCGGCAACGTCGGCGGCGTCAATGGCGGTCAGCCCATGCCGCAGCCGCAGCTCCCGCCAGGGGGGCCGGCTGCGAACGTGCTGTCGAAGGACCAACGCAATCGCATCTTCCAGGCGAAGAACCAGAAGCTGTTTGCCGCCGCGAACCTCACGGACGCAAAGGCGAATCTCGAGGCAGCCAAGGACGGCATCGGCATGCACAACAGTCCTGACGTGAACCACGCGCTTCAAAGCATGGATCAACAGGTTCACGATCAGCGGATCATGGGCGAGGCACAAGCGAAGGCGCAGCAGCAGATGTCGATCATCAACCAGAAGACTCAGAATGCAGTCACCCTGGCGGGTATCGCGGAAAAGATGAACAACCTGATCAACCAAAAGGCGAAGAAGGCTGCCGAGGCCCTCGAACGACTCATCTGACCCCGCCCCGTCGCTCCCTGCGGGCCGGACCCACGCGCAAGCGGGGTCCGGCCCGCTGCCTTTGCTGACCGAGCACGTCGCCCCGGGGGCGTGGCAGGCGAAAGCACCCTCCTTCGCCGCGCCCCCCAGCGTTTCGCGCGCCGCCCGTCGTCCGCCGGTCCGACGCCCTACCTTTCGCCAGAACGCGAACTGGAGTCGACATGCATTTCCTCACCGACGACATCGAGTTGCCCCCCGGGCCCGCCCGCCGCCGGCCGGGACTGCGCGTGCGCGATGCCATCGCCGGCGACGCGGCAGAGTTGGCGCAAATGTGGAACGACGGCCTGCCCTCGCGCATGCCGGAGGCCGGGGGCAATGGCGTCCATGCGTGGCCGGCCACGGTGCAATCCGCAGAGGAACTGGTCGTGACCCACGAGCGTGCGCGGCGTCCGCTGTGGCTTGCCATGCAGGACGGCATCACCGTGGCGATGCTCAGCTTCTACGGCATGAGCGATCACCCGGGCAGCGAGCAGGTCGCAGAGCTGGCCATCCACGTGCGACACGGCCGCCGCGGCCAGGGCATCGGGCGCGAGATGCTCGCGCAGGCGATCGGCTTCGGCCCCGGCGCCGGCTTCGGGCGCTACATCGCCTGGATCCGCGCCGACAACGTCGCGAGCCTGGGCCTCTTCCGGAATGCCGGCTTCAACTGCTGGGGCCGCATCCCGGGCGGCTCGCGACACGGGACGAAGATGCTGGACCTCGTGCTGTTCGGCCTCGAGCTCGACAAGGTCTGAACGACCATGTCGGGCGAAAAGACCGAAGAGCCCACAGAGAAGAAGCTCGAGGACGCCAAGAAGCGGGGCGAGGGGCCCAAGAGCCAGGACGTCAACGCCGCCGCGTCGCTCGTGTGCGCGACCATCCTGCTCACGATGTCGCCGATCCTGGCCGGCGACCGGCTGAGGAAGATCTTCGCGACGGTGTTCGAGCGAGGCTTCACGGCCGGCACCGACGAGACGCTGTCGATCATGTTCGACATGCTGACCGACTGCACGCTCATCGCGCTGCCCTACCTGGCCTGCGCCATCGTCGTCGGGCTCCTGGCCTCTTTTGCACAGGTGGGCGTGAACATTTCGTTCGAGCCCATCATGCCCAACTTCGACAAGGTCAACCCCGGCTCGGGCATCCAGAAGCTCTTCTCGGTGCGCTCGATCATCGACTTCCTGAAGATGGTGCTCAAGGCCGTTGCGCTGGGGGCCGTCATGTACAAGATCGTACTGGGGCTGCTGCCGATGCTGGTTGGCACCGCCCTGCAGAGGCCGGCGGCGGTGATCGACATCGGCTGGAGCGCCATCGGCAAGCTGATGGGCGCAGCCTGCATCGTGTTCATCGTGGTGGGCCCGGTCGACTGGGGCATCCAGATCTGGCTGTTCAAGCGCGGCCAGAAGATGAGCAAGGACGAAATCAAGCGGGAGAGCAAGGAGAGCGAAGGCGATCCCGAGATGAAGGGCAAGCGCAAGGAAATTGCCCACGAGATGGCGAACTCGGCGCCCCAGCGCGCGGCTGGCGCCAGCGTGGTGGTGACCAATCCGACGCACTACGCGGTGGCGCTCCTGTACCAGCCCGGCCGGATGCAACTGCCTGTGGTGCTGGCCAAGGGCCATGACGCCGACGCGGCGCGCATCCGGGAGGTGGCCGTGCGTCATAAGGTTCCGATAGTCAGCAACCCGCCGCTGGCTCGCGCGCTTTACAAGCTGCCGTTGGACACACCCATCCCCGAGGCGCTCTTCGAGGCAGTGGCCGCGGTGCTGCGATGGGTCTCGATCATCGGGACGATGTCCGCCGAGCTCGGGAAGAAGCCGCCCTCTCCGGCCGAGCCCGGCCGCAACCCCTGAGCTGCGCCATGGCCGCCTACCGTCCGGGCACGGGCCGCCTGACCAACGACATCTCGATGGCGGCGATGGTGGTCGCCATCGTGTCGCTCATCGTGCTGCCGCTGCCGCTGCTGCTGCTGGACACGCTGCTCGCGATGAACATCTCGATCAGCGTGCTGTTGCTCATGACGACGCTGTTCATTCCGGATGCACTGGCGCTATCGTCGTTCCCGTCGCTGCTGCTGTTCACCACGCTGTTTCGGCTTTCGCTGAACATCGCCTCCACCAAGAATATTCTGCTGCACGCAGACGGCGGGCATGTGATCGAGGCGTTCGGCGAACTCGTGGCGGGCGGCAACCTCGTCGTGGGCATCGTCGTCTTTCTCGTCATCACGGTCGTGCAGTTCCTCGTGATCGCGAAGGGTTCGGAGCGCGTGGCCGAGGTCGGCGCGCGCTTCACGCTGGACGCGATGCCCGGAAAGCAGATGTCCATCGACGCCGATCTGCGCGCGGGTGTCATCACCGGCGAGGAGGCGCAGAAGAAGCGCGGTCATCTGGCGATGGAAAGCCAGATGCACGGCGGCATGGACGGTGCGATGAAGTTCGTGAAGGGCGACTCGATCGCCGGCCTCGTCATCACGCTCATCAACATCGTCGCCGGCATCGTCGTGGGTGTGATGTTCCACGGGATGTCTGCGGGCGAGGCCGCCAATCGCTTCGCGGTGCTGTCCATCGGCGACTCGATGGTGTCCTCCATTCCGTCGCTCTTCATCTGCGTGGCCGCAGGCGTACTGATCACGCGCGTGGCCGACCTGCTCGAGAAGAAGCCCAAGTCACTGGGCCAGGAAATCATCGGCCAGCTCAGCGCCAACGCGCGCGCGATGCAGTTGGCCTCCGGCCTCGTGATGGCCTTCTCGCTGGTACCCGGCTTCCCGGCAATCCCATTCATCGCGTTGTCCATCGGCTTCGGCGTGGCGGCCTATTTCCTGGACAAGAAGCGCCGCAAGGAGGATGCGGTCGTCATCTCCAAGCCGATCGCGTCGCTGCAGCGCGAAGGCGCGCGCGGTGAGCCGCCGTCGATCCGCCTGTCGCCACCCACCTTCGCCAAGCCGCTGGCGATCCGGATGTCGCATGAGCTCGCGCTGCTGCTCGAGGCGGACCGGCTCGACGAGGCCATGGAGACCGAGCGGCAGCGTCTGCAGGCGCAACTGGGCGTGCCGTTCCCCGGGGTCTCGATGTGGGTGGAGCGCGCTTTGGGCGGTTCGCGCTTCGATGTGCTGCTCAACGATGTGCCGGTGCGCGAAGTGACCGTGCCGGGGCGCCTGCTCTATCTTTCCGACGCCGCCTCCAGTCTCGCCGCCAAGGCGCAGAAGCACGGTCCGGTGCTCGGCCAGCCCGAGTCGCTCTGGCTGCCGCTGAACACACCCATCCCCGAGGTCGACCGCCCGAATGTGCTCGACCTCGACCAGGTGCTTGCGCGCCAGGTGATGGACCTGCTCAAGCAGCACGCGCACCTCTTCATGGGTGTGCAGGAGGTGCAATGGGTGATCGAGAAGGCTCAGGTCGACTATCCGGGCCTGGTGGCCGAGGTGCAGAAGATCCTGCCCCTGCAGCGCATCGCCGAGGTGCTGCGGCGCCTGCTCGAGGAGCAGGTGCCCATCCGCAACGTTCGCACCATCTTCGAGAGCCTCATCGCATGGGGTCCCAAGGAGAAGGACATGCTCATGCTGACCGAGTACGTGCGCGGCGACCTCGGCCGCTACCTCGCGTTCTCGGCGAGCGGCGGACAAGCGTTCGTCTCGGCGATCCTCATGGACCCCGGCATCGAGCAGGCGGTGCGCTCGTGCATCAAGCCCACGCCCGCCGGCAACTTTCTTGCCATGCCTCCCGAGCAGACGATGGCCATCGCGATGGGCGTGGAGGAAATCGTGCAGCAGCAATCCACTCGCACCGGACTCGCGATGGTGACGTCCATGGACATCCGCCGCTACGTGCGCAAGATGATCGAGCCGCGGATGGATTGGCTGCATGTCTATTCGTACCAGGAGCTCGGCAGCCTCATCGAATTGCGCCCGGTCGGGAGGGTCGGCGGATGACGATGCGCCCGCGCCGCATCTTCCAGGGCGCGCCGCCCAGGCCGGGCGAGACGGCGGACTTTTCGTCACAGCTCGGGCACCACCGGTTCGAGAGCGTGCTGATGGAAGGCACGTGCCGGCGCCTCGATGATGCACCGTGGGCCTGGGACCCTCGCCGCTCGCGCGTGCGCTGCGACACGCGCGACGAGGCGCGCGAGGCCACCGCGGCGAACGAGCCCGATGCGGGCAGCGACCTCACGATGCGCGACGCGCACCTCGAGGCCCCGCGCGACGGCGTGCGCGAGATTGGGCCCCCGCAAGAGCGCCGCGACAACGTCGTCGACGCGCCCCGTGAACGACGCCATGAGCCCGAGCTTGAGCCCGAACCCGAGCGGGAGTCCGAACACCAGCGCGAACAGGGCGTAAGCATGCCGCCCGCGCACCACGAAGCGCCCGCCGCACCGAACCTTCGCCACGCGGAAGCCGAGTCCCGCTCACTCTCCACAGCGGCCACGGGCAGCTCGACGGCGACCCGCACCGGACCATCGCCCCGAACGCCGCCGACGCAAGAGCCGGCGCGCCGCGCGTCGCTCGCCACCCAGGCCACCCAGCGCGCCACCCGCGCGTCTGCGCCGCGCCAGGCAACCACACGCGCGACGCAGGCCACAGGCAACCCGGACCGGCCCGAGCACGACGACGACGTGCCGCAGCCCTGGCGACTCGCAGGCCTGTCCGGACCGGCACCCGACGGCTGGAGCGAACAACTCGCGGAGCGCGTGGGCGAGCTGTGCCGCCGCGCCGACCCGGCCATCCAGTCGTGGCAGGTCACCGTGCCGCTCGATCCGAAAGTGCTGCCCGAGACGCAATTGCATATGGCGCTTTCGCCCGAACGGCTGGCACTTCGCTTCCAGACGCAGTCGACCTACAGCTTCGGCCTAGTGTCCAACCATGAACCCCACCTGGTGAGGCTGTTGCGCAAGGCACTGCCCTTCCCTCGCCAGGTCGACGTGGAAACGACATGACCGCCGACGTGAAGCCGATCGCCAAGCTGCTGCCGCGGATGCGTCCCGAAACCGCGCAGGTGTCGCGCGTCGCGTTCGATGCCCGCTTCCGGCCTTGGCTGTGTGCGCTCGTCGGGCGCGAAGACCTCAACATGCTGCGGCGGCCGCCGCCCGACGACGCCGAGGTGCTCGACATCGAGGCCGGTAACGGCCGGCTCGCGGTCGCGTTGGATCCCGCCGCCTGGCCCGCCCTGCGGATGGCGCTGTCGCTGCCGCTGCAAGCCGACGCATGTGCCGTCGCCTCGGTGCTGCTCGCGCCGTGGTTCTCTCGTTTCGCGCAGACTCTGCCCTCGCCGCGTGTGGCGGGCCACGTCCGTCAGCACGCGGACGCGACGCTCGACGCGAGCGCCGTGGTTGCCACGCCGGCATCGCGCGTGACGCTGCTGCGTGCCGACGAAAACGTGCTTCGCACCGTGCGGCGCGCTCTGGCGGCCGTACCTTCGAACGCGACGCGCTCGCTCGCGGCGCTGCGCCTGCAGCCGCGCCTGGTGCTGGATCGCCGCTCCATGCCCGAAGCGACGCTCCGCTCGCTGGCCAACGGCGACATCGTGCTGCTCGACACACCGCCCCGGAGCCCCCGGCTCCTTCAACTGATCTTCGGCAAGGGAACGACCATGCAGAGCGACGCGACCATCGACGAGAACACCGGTCAGCCCGTGGTCACGGGCGAGCCGTCGATACAGGAGGAGGACACAGGCCCGGATCACGGCGCCTCGCTCGACCAGTTGCAGGTGCCCGTGTCCTTCGAGATCGACACCGCGCGCGTCACGCTGGCCGAGCTGGCGAACATCGGGCCCGGCTACGTCATCGAGCTGGAGCGGCCGCTCCATGCCGACATGGTGCGCCTCGTGTGCCACGGGCAGACGGTGGGACACGGTCAACTGGTTGCGGTGGGCGAGCGCATGGGTATCCGCATCGTGCGCATGGCGCTGGCGCAAGATGCCGGAGGCGACAAATGAACCCGTCGATGCCCAGCATCGATCCGATCTCGCTGTTCCTGATCCTGGCGAGCATGTCGGTGGTGCCGTTCGCCGCCATGGTGGTGAGCTCCTACACGAAGATCGTGGTCGTGCTGGGCCTGCTGCGCCAGGCGATCGGTGTGCAACAGACGCCCTCGAACATGGTGCTGAGCGGCGTGGCGATCATTGTGTCCATCTACGTCATGGCACCGGTGCTGATGCAGGCGCAGAAGGTCATCGATGTGGGCGGTGCGGCCGCCCCCGCGACGAGCAGCGCGCAGCAGATCATCCGCATGGGCGAGGCGGCGCGCGAACCATTCCGCACTTTCCTGGACAAGCATGCGGACGAGCGACACAAGGTCTTCTTCCTGCGCTCGGCGGCGCAGATCTGGCCGCCCGAGCAGGCGCAGCTGCTGAAGAAGACCGATCTGCTCGTGCTCGCGCCGGCTTTCCTCTTGACCGAGCTGTCGGAGGCGTTCCGCATCGGATTCCTGCTCTACCTCGCCTTCATCATCGTCGACCTCGTGATCGCGAACGTACTGCTCGCCATGGGCCTGTCGCAGGTGCAGCCCACGAGCGTGGGCATCCCCTTCAAGCTGCTGCTGTTCGTCGTGCTCGATGGATGGCCCAAGCTGATCTACGGCCTCGTCCTCACCTATCGCTGAATCACCATGGGCTACGACAACGTCATCGAACTCACCTCGCAGGCGCTTCTCATGTGCCTGGCCCTTTCGCTGCCAGCCGTCATCGTCTCGGCGGTGGTGGGCCTGCTGGTCTCGTTCTTCCAGGCGATCACCTCGCTTCAGGATCAGAGCATCTCGCAGGGCATCAAGCTGCTGGCAGTGACCCTCACCGTGTTCGTGGCGGCGCCGTGGGCCGGCGCGACGATGCTGCGCTACGCGGATGCCATCCTGCGAACGATGTTCCGCTCATGAAGACGCACGGAAGCGCCCCCGGGGCGCACCTCCACCACGCGGCGCACGAGGCTGACGCGTCGCACTCACATGACCACTCGCACGAACATGATCGACCCGTCGTGTACAGGCAAGCCACGTTCCGCCTGGCGCCGACAGCGCGCCGCGCACCGGGAGGCACGACGCGCGGGGGCGCACTGTCGCGGCGGCGGTCGCCGCGTCGCGGTGCCCGAGCGCAGCAACAAGACTCGGACCAGCGATTGGACGAGGACATGGACTGCGAAGCCGAGGCCGGCGACGACTTGATGGACGGCGATGGCGGTGGTGGTCATGAACACGACGGCCGGCTCGATGGCGAGGAAGGCGGCGACCGCATGCGGCAGCCGCTGACGCGGCAGCCGATGGGCGAGTCCGATGAGCCGCGTGGCAAATTGGACGCTCGCGTGCCGGAGCGCCGGCCCGGCCGTACGGCCTCGCAGATCCTTGCAGGTGCTGGAATGGACGATGTCGCCGGGCCGCTGCTCGGCCGCGGCCCGCACGCGAACGATGCCGGCGAGTTGCTGAGGTCGCTGGTCGCGACGCTCATTGCGTGCGGCACGCCGGGAAGGCGGCAACCGCCGGGCGCTCCGTCGGCCGCGGCCATCCGGCTCGCAGCTCTGGAAGCACACCTGCAAAGCCAGGCGCGCGCGCCCGCAGAGCCCCTGTTCATGCACGAGGTGAAGGCGCTGCTGGTCGCGCATCCGCCGCAACCGCTGCCGGCGGACCTGACAGGACCGGCGCGCACCCGAGCGGAGAACGCCAACCTTTTGAGACCGCTCGAGGTCCACAACGCGCCGCGACCGCGCGCGCCGGAGCAGTTGCGTCACGCCGTTGACGTGCTGCGGCTCGTGGCGGGAACCGGGAGGGCGCGATGAGCGCCGAACGCTTCCAGGAACTCGTGGTTGCGCTCTGCGAGACGGTGGCCCTGTCCGACCCGCAGGAAGCCCTGGAACGCGGTGCGGTGGAGGTGGATGGCTTCCTGGTGCACCTGCTTCACAACGAGGAAGACGACGAGGCCCTGTACATGAACTTCGACCTCGGCCCGGTCGCCACGATCCGCAAGCTGCGCGTGTACCAGCTCATGCTCGAGTCCAACTTGACCCTGTACGCGCAAGACCAGGCACAGATGGGCATCGACGGCGAAACCAGCAGTGCCATCATCTCCGTGCGCGTGCCCATGACCGAAGAGATCGACGGCCAATGGATGGCCGGCACCTGCACGCACTACACCGAGCACTGCCGCTACTGGCGAGACAACCTGGCGAGCGCGAGCGACGACATGTTCAACGGCCTGGCAGAGGGCAACTACATGTGGATGAAGCCGTGAGGCCTGTGAGGCTGCAATGAGCTCGGAAAAGTACGATCAGCTCGTGCGAGACATGTGCAAAGCCGTCGGCGTGAGCGATGCCGACGGCGTGCTCCAGCGTGGCGCCATCGTCGTGGAGGGCTACGAGATGATGCTCGCGCACTACAACAGCGACGAGCACGCGATGTACCTGAACTTCAACTTCGGCATCGTCGGCCCGGGGCGCACGCAGCCCCTCTTCGAGCGCATGCTCACCTCCAACATGACGATCTACGCGCAGGACCAGGCGCAGCTCGGTGTCCACCCCGACACGGGCGGCCTGCTGCTGATCGTGCGCATCCCGATGACCGACGAGGTGGACGGGAACTGGCTGGTCGAGACCGTGCAGCACTATCTGGAGCATGGCCGGTACTGGCGCGAGAGCATGTTCAACACGACCGACGAGATGAACGACGTGCCTTCGCACATGCATTTTGTCTGGATGAAGGCCTGAACCGCATGGGGCCGAGCGGCGTCGGCAGGAGTCCCCCGCCTGCCCCCGGCGCTGCCGGCGCGGGTCGCAACGCGGACACAGCCGGCGCAGAGGCGCCACCGCCCGATCCACGACAGGCCCTGGCGCATCGGCCGACGCAGCTGTGGCTGCCGCTGGCGTGCCAGGTGCGCAAGTTCACGGCGGTGCTGCCCTCCGCATGGCGACAGCGAATCATCGTCGAGCGCACGACGACCGTGTTCGTTCAGCAGCCCGATGCGCAGCAGCCGACGGCCGACGATGCGTCCGTGGACGACGACACCTTCGTGGACGACGTCGCCTTCGTGGAATACCAGGATGCCGGCGAATCGCCGCCCGAAGTTCGGGAGGCACCCGACCCCGCGGGTCAGGACGTGGCCGACACGCCGGACGTGCCGACCTCCGACGACGGCGCCTGGATCATCGTGGACGTGCATTCGGCACCGTCCCCGCGCGACGCGTCGTGGACGGACGGCCGCCCGGGCCCGTCGTGGGACGACGTCGCGCAGGCGGGCCACACGACTGGCAAGGCACGCCGCTCGCTGGTAGATGCAGTCAACGAACAGATCAACCAGCTCATGCCGGTCGAGTCGCTCGCTCGAACTGATGAATGCCGTGCGGCGCCACTTGCGGCGGCGTGCGCAGGAGATCGGGCCGGCGGAGCTCGTGCTTCTGGGAGACCTCGGCGACCGCGGCGCGGGCGATTCCCTGCCGGCCTGCGCGCAACTGCTGGCCGCGCTGTACGAGCTGCCGCCAGGTGCCGGCGCTCGCAGGCTGCTGCTGCCGCGGCTGCAGCAGCCTGCCATGACGATGCCAGGCGCGCGCCCGTGTCGAATCGCTGCCGCGATCGACCACGCGTCGACCCTGGGCTTCGAGGTGCATCACGTGGATGCCGAAAGCCCGGCCGAGCCCTTCAACGCCACGTACTTCGCGGAAGCACGCGAGCAAGCCCTGCTGCGGTCCATCACTTCCGCGCCGCACGGCGCGGGCGTGTGCGTGGTCGCCACGGGGTGGCGTCACCTGGGCGCGCTGCACGCCGCACTCGGTTCACGCATGGCCGTGGCCGCTACCGCCCTCGTCGCCACTGTGCCCGACGGCGACGAACAGGGTGCCGCTCGCATGCTTCGCGTCCTGGGCGACGCAGGCATCCTGAAGCTGAGGGTCGGGCAGACGCTGGAGGGCGAAGACGGCAATGTGGCGCGCATCGGCGGGTTGCTGGCAAGGCCGTGAGCCGCAGCGACCTCTGCCAGAGCCTGATCGAGAGATCCCTTGCTGGAGCGTCGTCCCTTGCTGCGTTGAATGACGCCTTCCTTCGCTTCAGTGATGGCCCCGAGATGCCATCCGGGCGCACTCTCGCCACGCAGGTGGATCCGCGTCTGCCTGTATCGATAGGAGAGTTCGTTGTCGTCCTGAAGCCCGCGCCTTACTTTCCCAAGCTCGTCGGCTTCAAGCCCGAAAGCCATGGGCTCCGCGTCGTCAAAGGGAATGCCGACGTCGCGTTTCCCGGCACTCGTTATGTTCCAACCACCCTCGAAGAGGGGCGCTGACCGGTCACGGCCACCGGGATCACGTCCGGTTTCTTGACCGGACGCATTCCCGGGTCGGGCTGCGCAAAAATGTTCATCGCAGTTGGATATTGCGGCGTGCGGCGTGGGGCTTCGGTTTCGGCGCACTGAGTTCGCTCGGCGCTTTGACTTGCCGGCCCAGCCAAGCCAGAGTCAGCGGACTGCGTGTCATCCGTCATAGTGCATCGATGAAGGTACGTCTTCCTTTCAGCCGCCCCGGGCAATCCGAGGCCGGACACTCGAATCCCAATGCGTCGTTGTGGCAACGCCTCACGAGCGGACGACTTCCTACTCCGTTCGCGCGAAGCCGCAGAAACGACTCGACCCGGCGACGAACGTCGGCTGTCATCGAGGATCCGCCCGTCGTTGCAACAACCAGTACATCGAGCACGAAGACGCCCGCCCCGCCGTGTGGTGACGGGACGCAGCGGCTCACCGGTGATCCGCTCCCGGTGCTGCCAACACCGACCGTTGCCCCCAGCCGCGAGCGGACGGACAAGATCGAGCATTGCTGGTCCGTACTCAAGGATCGACTGAAGCTGGCTCCCGACGCCGGCGCCCTCGCGTCCGACGTGGGGCCGATGGCGCTGGACTTGGCTTGCCTCCTGCCACGGATGGACCAGGCGGCCCGTCGCAATGCCATGCGCTGTCTCGATGCCTACCTGACGGTGGACCACCGCCAGCCCTGGAACGCGCAGCGGGCCCAGGCGCTGGAGCATCAGGCTCCGGTGTGGCAGCAGCTGGTCGACGCGTTGCCCCACTTGAAAGGCGACCGCTCGACGCAGTACGCGATTCTGTTTCGACTGCACCGAACCGTTGCCCGGCAGGCGATGCCCGCGCCGATCCGCAATCAGATCCGCGAGTTGCTGGCGCCACTCACCCAGTCGCTGCAGCAGGCCGCCTGCAGCGGCGGCCTGGGCGCGAACTGCGGACAGATCGCCGGCGAGGTGCTCAGCGCACTGGGATGCGAGTTGAAGGCCCCAGCCAAGCCGCGCGGGGCCAGTCGAGCGAGAACCTTGTCCGGGGAAATCGGCCGCTTGCCGCCGATGACTGCCAACGAACGGCTGCTCTACCAAGGCCATCTCAACGGCATGCTGGTGAGGCTGAATGCGGCGCGCGAAGGAGGCGGTGCGCAGCGCGAGATCATGCCCGCGCTGATATACAGCCTGAACAAGCATCTGCCTGGCTTGAATGCCAAGGTGTTCGGCTTCAGCCGCAAATCAAGGCGTCGCTCGACGAGGACACGAAGCTCATGGCATGGCGACACCGGGCCCAGACCAGCCGCGAATCACAACGGGAAATCACCTTGCGTCGGAACCTTCTTGCAGCCGGACAAGAGGTGCCCGATGACAATTCGCTGAGGGCGCAGGCAGAGCACGATGAGTACCTTCCCGGCTCCTGAACAGACGCCCAGCAGACTGGGAAACACCACATGAGCATCAAGAGCAAGGTCACGGGCGCGGCGTCCGCAGTCGGGCGCATGATGTCGAAGGCCACGAAACATGGTGGAGCGCGAAAGCCGACTGGCCCGAGCTCAGGTCCGTCATCCCGAACGAGCGTCCATGGCGGAATTCGCAATCGGCTGTCCGGGCTCATTCCGAGCACGCCCTCGAAAGCACGTTCCACCAGGGTCGAGCCTGCGGAACCGCGAAAGGTTCTGCTGCCGACAGCGATCACAATCGCCCCGCCATTGCCGATACGAACTGATTCGTTGTGGGACTGGGCAAAAGTCGATACCGAGCGGCGAATGCCCACCCCGACAGCGCCCTCCGTCAGCGAAATCTTGGCCAAACCCTTCCCCAACGGAGCTCCATCGCTCACACCGCCCGACGCTTTGTCGACTTGGGCAAAGGCAGATGCCGAACAAATGCCGGTCCTAACGGCGCCGCCCCTGTCCGATATTCTGGCCGGCCCAGCTTGCGACGGTGGACCATCGCTGACACCACCTGAAACGGCACCATCCATGGCGGAAGCCGTGAAGGGCCCCCTGAAACCGTCGGCGCCGACCTTGGAGGAGATCGGGAGATCAAGGCAGGACGGGACTTCGACGTCGCGCGGCGCCGCAGCCTAAGACGCGATGATTTCAACGAAGGTCGCGTCGGAGCTTTGCAGTTTCAGCTCGCTCTTCGCGGATGCGCCGACAGCAGCTTGCCCGGTGGCTCAAGCGGGCGCGTCGAACAGGGCGCTGACCTGCGAGTACTCGAACCGCAGCAGCATGGGTTGCAGCTGCGTCGCGAGCCCTGCGTCGTGTCCACGCACCGCCTCGAGTGCTTGCTCGATCGCGACGACATCCAGCGAGTCGAGCGAACTGCGCATGGCCGCGCGAAGCGGCGCGGGCAGCGCAGCGATGCGCCCCACATCGATCGCTGTCGCGGGAGCCTCCTCGTCCTCTATCTCGTAGCGTAGGCCGAGATGGCTCGCCATCATGCGCAACAGCTCGTCCTCCCGGAACGGCTTGCGCATGAAGTCGTCGAAGCCCAGCGTGAGGATCTCCTCGCGCTGCTCCTCGAAGCTGCTGGCCGTCAACGCGACGATCAGCGTGGCTTCGCTGCTTCGACAACCCTCTTCTTCCGCGCGGATGCGCCTCGCGGCCTCGCGCCCATCCATCACGGGCATGCGCAGATCCATCAGGATGAGCCGTGGCCGCCAGCGCCGCCATGCCTCCAGCGCCTGCTGCCCGTCGGCCGCGGCCTGCACCTCATAGCCGAGGGGGCTCAGCAGCCGCACCAGCAGTTCACGGCCATCGGCCCGGTCGTCCACCACGAGGACGCGCGGCCCTGGCACACCGCCCGCGATGCGGCGCACTTGTTCGGCGCGCCGGGAGCGCCGCAAGCCCACTTTTGGCAACGCCTGCAGCGAGATCTCGAACCAGGCGCGCGTGCCCTCGCCCAGCCGACTCTCCAGCTTCAGTGCGCCACCCATGAGACGGACGAAGCCGCGGCTGATGGCGAGCCCCAGCCCCGTTCCCTCGCCGGCGTTCCGTCCCGAGCGGGATTGCTCGAAGGCCTGGCCCAGTCGAGGCAAGGCCTCGGGCTCGATACCCACCCCCGTGTCCTGCACCTCGAAGCGCCAGCGATCGTCCACCCCGCGGCAAATGGACAGCGCGACGCGGCCCTGGGGCGTGAACTTCACCGCATTGCCGAGCAGGTTCACCAAGACCTGGCGCAGCTTGACCACGTCGGCCAAGACTGCGCGCGGAACTTCGGGGGAGGCCTGCAGCGACAGCGCCAGGCCCTTGGACCGCGCGCCGAGTGCGAACATGTCGTGCAGTTCGTCGAGCAGATTGTCCAGGTCCATGGGCGACGGCTGCAATGCCAGGTGCCCAGCCTCCACCTTGGATAACTCCAGCACCTGGTTGATGAGCGCATACAGCTGCTCGCCGCTGCTGAGGATGATGCTGACGTCGCGGCGCTGATGCTCCCCGAGGTCCGCATCGCGATGCAGTATCCGGGCGAAGCCCAGCATTGCGTTGAGCGGCGAGCGCAGTTCGTGGCTCATGTTCGCCAGAAACGTGCTCTTGGCGCGACTGGCCTCGGCCTCGGCATCGGCGCGGCTGGCTTCGGCGTCAGCGCGCTTGGCTTCGGCGTTGGCACGCAGCGCCTCGGCGGCGGCCAGGTCCTTCTGATGCAACGCGTCGGACCGCGCACGCTCGAGCTGGAACTTGGCTTGCAGCGTCGCGGCACGCGACCGCGCTTGCTGTGACTGGCGCATCTCGCGCGCGGCTGCAGCGCGGCGCGCGGCATCCAGGGCGCCGCGCAGGTCGCCTGCCGCCTCGCACTCGCGCGCGAGGTCTTCGTACCACTGCGGCTTCGGCGTGAAGCCCGCAATCGACTCGGCCAGCGAGACGGCATCTTTCAGCAACCGCAACACTTCCGTGGAATCGACACCGGATGCACCCGGCTGCGCCTCGCGCATGGCGCGGGCGACCCCTGCCCGCCGGTGCTGCACTTCGGCCAGTGCCCCGGTTCTTCCGAGCTCCCGCGCGAGCCTTTCCGCAACGCTCAACGCCTGCTGCGCTTCCTCGTAGCGACCCAACTGGAACAGCGCGATCGCTTCGTCACAGGAGTTCACGGCCTCCATTTCGTCGGAGCTGTCGTGGTCGCGGCACTGCTGGCAGTACCGCAAGGCCTCCTCCTCCCGCCGCAGCATGTGGAGCGCCCGAGCCATGCACAGACAGAGCACGGCCTCCACGCGTCGGTCTACGCGCCCGGTCGCCGAAACAACTGGCGAAGGAATGACCTGCAAGGCCTCCTGGAGCAGTTCCAAGGCAGGCTCAGGCTGCTCCATGGCGCAGAAGCTCTGCGCCACCCCGATCAATTGGGAACCGATGGAGCGCGGCCATCCCACCTCGCGCGCCCGTTCCAGTCCCTGCTGTGCCGCTTCCAGCGACGACTCTGCGTCACCCAGGTCGCGCAACGCGCTCGACACTCGGGTATGGGCGGTCAATGCAAATGCAACCAGGCCCGATTCGCTGAACAAGCGCTCTGCCTGACGGAACTCCTCCACCGCTTCGAGGAAGTCGGCCCGCGCGTGATGGACCCATCCGCTGGTGTAGAGGTAAAAAGCCTCCAGAGCGGGATGATGGGACGACGCTTCGCGCCGCCAATCGATCAGTCTGGTCTCGGCAAGCTTCGCGCTGGGCGCCCATACCGCGGGCAACAGTCTCGCCAGCTCTTTGCGCGCGACATCCGTGATCCGGGCATACAGTTCGGCGGCCGTGGAATCGGGAGGGCGCAGCATGCCGGGCCCGCCCAACATCAGCACGTGGGCATCGCCCTCGCCCAGCGGATCTCCAAGCGCGTGGAATTCGTCTCGCGCGGCGTCCATCAGCCCCAGCGCCTGCTCATTGTGACCGAGCGCTCGAGCCGCCTCGGCGCGAACGAGCGTCAGGCGCGCGGCGAGCGATCGGGTCGTCGTTTGTGTTGTTTGTGCGGGCGCAGCGTCGAACTCGGCCTCGGCCTCGTCGGCCAGCGCTGTTGCCGTGCGGGTGTCGCGTTGCCTCAGGTACCAAGCCAGCGCCACCAGGCATTCCGTGCGTTCGATCCCATGAGTTGGTGGCAGTCTTGCACGCAGTGTCGCGATGTCGTCTTCGCTGCCGAAGAAGTCGAGATCCATGGCCGATCCCCCTCAACCGTGTCCGCCGCTTGCGCACTATGGCACTGACAGGACGGGCTGGGAAGAGAATGACTGCGCGAAGTGCCACCCCTGCACGCCGCGCGCGAACCTCACTTCATGTGAGATTTCCGGTCCGGCCAATGCCTATGAACTGCGCCATCTCGGATTGGAAGCGTCCGGCGCAAGCGCGAACAATCGATTCTTGAAACCGCTTTTCGTGGGCGGAGACGGTGTCGTTCGAATCGAATCAGGCAACGCCGGCCCCCGGGACCTGCCAGGCTCCACCAGATCATATTTTCGATAGTCGATGCCACCGCCTCGTACGGGCTCAGCGGGCCCTCGTAGTTTCTGATTGTCTGGTTTGTGCAGTGGCCGTGCAGGTCCTTCTCATTGGGATGTTCGGGATCCCCAGGCTATTGGCGTAATATCAGTCCAGGGTGGCCAGCGGCTGTGGGCTTGCAGGTGTGTCCATGTTGGGAAACGTGGTGCGGCAAGATCACTTGAAATTTGTGTAGCTCCGACGGCTTACCGAAGCCCGCTGTGCCATGTTTGCCAGCTGTGCCAGGGGCCTGCGCGGTGCGCGTTCAATCGACCCCCTGCCTCGGGCATTCAGCGGGGCGTGCTCGCGGGCAGTGGCCGCGTTGATGCTTCTCCTTGCCCAGCCTGCAGGTTCCGACCCGTGCCGACGCTGACGTCTGGACGAACTCCATGAATCCGCATCTCGCCTACCTCGAATGAAAGTCGTGGGGACGCAGAGCGTGGGTGGCTACGACCACTTCGCCACCAACCGTTCGTGGCCGAGCCGTGCCTCTGCTTCGGTTGGGTACCGCGAACGATCTACGCCTTGCATCGACTCGACATCGAATACGACCGTCTCGAACACCGGCACCGCTCCGTCTGCAGAGGGCGGGGCAGTTCCGATCCAGATGGTAGAGATCCAGAACCCATCCACCACTGCCGCGTCGCAGACCTGCACGTAGTCCGGATCCGCCTGCAGACGCGACCAGGTGGCGAGTCGGTGGGTTGCCCGTCGCGAAGACGGTATGGAGAGGGGGCCATGTGTCGTCCTTCCGGTCATGTCCTCGAAGTGCTGGACGTGGGCGCGAGCGGCAAAAGCTCGACCTGCCCATGAGTATTGAACGGGCGGGCATCGTGACGTTTGTGCCGGGTACCAAATGCTGGTTCATCAGCTCGCGAGACTTCCAACCGCCGTATTCGAGGAACGATGAAATGGGTCGCTTGGGCAAGGGGTTGCCGGAAGCAACACCGCAGAAGAAGACGTCGTGGTCCCGTCCATCGACACGCAACCGCGCGCCGAGCACGCCATCATTGAAAACCCCGCCGTCTTCCCCGGGTACGGCCACGCGGTGCGTGGTGGGTTGGAAGCCCGGCGCGATCGAGCCGAGGAAGCTGCCGCATTCTTCCTCCATGCCCATCGCCAGGATCACGCACCCGCTCACACGCACGTCTGCTTGCCGGTGGCGAGGTCACCATCTGGGAGTCTCAAGGTGATCCGCGACTGCGTCTCCGAGGGACCGGGTTCGATCTTTTCCAGGCGCGCCTCGATCGGTTTCACCAGGCCACTATCGAAGTATTGCCTGAGACCGAAGTACGGCCCATCGAGCTTCAGGCCTTCGTCGAGGTCCTGCGGTGAGAACCCCGAACCTACCCACTCTATCTTCCGGTCGCCGAAGAGCTCTGCCATGGTGAAGCCTTCCTCCTTTGCAGCCTTCTCGATCCGCTGCACGGGCGTCTTGGCCGAGTCGCCGAACCCGACCACCGTCAAATTCCCACGCGCTTTCGTCACGATCCTCAGGATCTGAGGTTGCTGGCCGACTTTGGCGCGCAGCATGTCCTCACTGTCATGACGGCTGTCCGGCGAGCGGTGGCACCGCCCTCCCGGATGCGCTTGGCCTGCGCCTGGATGTAGGCCTTCGATGCGGCGTCCCTCAGTGGCACCTTGGGCACACCCAGGCCCGTGGCGATGGCGACCTGGTTGGTGTAGATCTTCAGATCCTTGCCGGCTGCATCCTTCATGCTCACGAGGTAGCGGCCCTTGCGGCCAGGCGTTTCCTCGATGTTGGTGACGCGCATGTTCACGAGCAATGGAGTTCCTCGCTGGCTTGTTGTCATACAAGCCGTCGACGACGCGTCGCCTTTCGGCGCCGAGGGCCATAGCTGCGTGGGATTCAGGCCATCCACCTGGAGCGGAGATCCAAACAGCTGGTTCAGAGAGCGGAACGGGCCCTTCAGCGCTATGAGGTCGCTGCCCTGATAGCCACGCCGCGTCTTGCTGTTCAGCAGGTGACCCCGTACCACCCAAGTTCCATCGCCGACCGATGACGCATCGACAACGAGGTTCGCGCTCGCCACGCCCAATTCCTGCGCGCAATTGGCATCGTCACGCCCATCGGCCCGCCACCGATCGTCACCTCGGGATGAACAGATTCGGACGACCTTCTTCATCCAGGCCGACGCCAGGCTTCAGCAGGGTCTGCTTGATCGCGTTCGAGTGACGGTGCAGATCCTTGCGGATGGTGGCGAGCAAGCGCTTTCGTATCGACGCGGGCGCGGCCAGCATCGGCAACTGCACTCTAAGCAGCTTGGCGTCGCGATCCGCGGCGCCTTTGCCCAGGGCGCCGGGCGTGTAGTGGCGCAACGCCTCCCCGGCCTCACCGGCGAGCGCGGGATCTTGCAATACCTGGCGGCGCAATTCCAATACCGCGCTTTCCGGCACTTCCGCGTCCAGGCAGAGAATCTTCTCGACGTCGGCGCGGCTTTTGACATCAACCCCCAGCGTCTTCAGGTGCGCAAGCAGGATGTCGTGGAGTGCCTCGACCTCGGGAGGGTCCAACAGATAGCCGGTACCGTCGAACTCGTCGGCGCGGAATCCAGTCGGCACATTGAGCGCCAGCACCGGAGGAGCGGGAGTGACGGCCGGCGCGGGGAGCGCCACGGTGGTTGGGGGTATGCCCCCATTCCGGCACTCTCTCGATCAGAAAAGGCATTCGGGTGCGGCTCGGCGTCGGGCGGTCACCCAGCGGCCGCGCGCCCGGCGTGGCGTCATCTGCCGTCTCGTTGGGCTTGTGGAGGATGCGGTCCAAAGCCCCACGGTGCAAGGAGAACTTGAAGCCGAGAAAGGGCATGGCCGAACGCTCCGAAAGCCTGAAGACAAGTGATCGTCTTGCAAGTGAGCCGCGACCGAGGGCTCGCGCGCGAACCCGTAGAGCAGCGGGCGAAGAGGCGTCGCAACTGCGCGGCCGCACTCCCGTCGCGACGACTTCTCACTCGTCGGCTTCGGGCTGTGCTGGACCGTGTCCGCCTTGTTCGCCAGCTTCACGTGAGCGGGCGACTGGTACGCCTCGAATGCCTTGCGCACCCTGTTCAAGTCGACAACCCCTTGCCTTGCCTTCCCTGCCGCCTTCGACTGCAAGTGGTCCTCGTGGGCCAGCGCCACCTGGGCCAGCACGCGGGCATGCCCGGCCGTGGGCAGGTTGCCGGCGCAGGCGAAGCCCAACTTCGTGTCTTTCACGTGGGCGTCGCGGTTCACTTCGCCTTTGGGGGTGAACGTCGTGCGCACGATCAGCACGCCATTCGCAGCCTTCTTCGCCAGGTAGGGCTCGATCTGCTTGTTGATGGTCCCGTTGCCGCTGGCGTTGTAGACGATGCCACGAGCACCACGCTTCACCGCATCCTTGATCTGAAGCCTGATGTTCTCTTGCGTCTGGCCGAGTCCAGCGTTGATCTCGGCGACGTATGGCAGATGCTTTGCGTCGCCGATTTCGAACTTCCCCGAGTTGGGATCCTCTGCGACGTCGTAGGGAATCGTCCTGCCGTGCAGCACCCTGCCCGCCTGCGGTCCGTTCACGGCCTCGAAAGCGTGGGGCGAGCTCGTGTGGCACTTGTCGAAGTACGGGGGCGCGAGAACCTTCCCATCCATCACCACCAGCACGCCGTGGCCCTTCTTGCTCTTCGCAACGGTGAGGGCATCGCGCAGGTTGGGTGGGCCGTCGGGATGCACGTCGCGGCCGCCATCGTCCTCCAGGTTCCCGGGAATCATCGACCCCGTGAGCACGATCTTCCTGCGCTGCTGAACTTCCTTGGGCAGCGTGAGAGACAGGAAGAACGCCGACAGCGCCATGCAGTCGGAGCCATGCGTCACGACAACCTTCTCGCCCAGGTCATCGCTCGCAAGGAACTTCGTCATCTTCAGCCAGTCGACATCCGTCATGTCCTTCGAGTCGATCGAAAGCAGGGTCTTCGTCGAGACCACGGTGTTGGACGGCCGCTCCACACCCTTCATCAGATCGTCGCCCGAGAGATCTCCCGCCGTGTAGGAATGAAGGCTGCCCTTCGCGGAAATGGTGCCGCCGGTCGTGACGACGACGATGGGCGTTTTTTCGTTGCGCGTGCGCGGCACGCCGATGTTCAACTTGAGGTCGCCCAGCTTCACGCGCTTGCGCCCGGTCGCGCTGACGCGGCCGGCGAGTGCGCCGCCGCCCGCATCGGTGCCTGTGCCGCCCGTGCTCGGCGCCACCTTGTTGTTGGCCGTCGCGGCCCAGATGCTGTGGGAACCGTACCTGTCAGCTGTCATCTTCATGGAGAACCACTCCGCTACCTCGACGAATCGCCCGAAGCATCGTCCTGCGCGGAACGCCGTGTCGCACCGATGCGAAACGCTTCGACGTTCGCCGAACACCGCGCGGAGAAAACGGCGCATTTCGCTTTCCCGCGCAAGACTACGCGCCGGCAGCCAGATTGCGCGGCGGCGTCAGTACGGTCACTGCCATGTACACGATCGCTGTCACCAGAGACGTCGACCTGCTGGGCCGCTTCCAGCGGGGTCTCATTGCTGAGCAAGTACCGTGGAGAACAAGACAGGTGTTGCTCGACACGGCGCAGCGATTCCTGCGGTGGATCGGCGGCCGTTGGCGCGTGGAGACTCTTTCAATCCTGGCAGCCGACGAGGATCGCATCCTGATCCTTCGCGAAAGGTTCCTGCTGTCCGACTGCGAGGACCGCGACGCGCGCCACACAGTGCGGTCGCAGGTCAATCACTTTCTGAGCTTCCTGGCGAACCCGGTCTCGCAGTCGATCTGACCCGCGCGCCCGGAAGTCGACCGCAGCCTGCAGCGCTGGAATCCCAAGTCCAGGTCCACCGCCCAGTCATCCTCGTCGTGGCCACGGGCGTCATCCCAGGCCACGTCTGCATTCCCAGAGGACCCTGCATCAACAGGGCGTATAGCGTCCGCCGCCAAACGCGCAGGCGGTTCGTTTGCGATTCCATCGCTTCGTCATGCTCGGGGCGTCAGGATGCCGCGCATGCGAGCCTGTCCACCTCATCAAACCTATCCGTGGGGACACCAGCATGGGCAAGGGAATCAAAGGCAAGATGGCCGGGATCTTGCGGCGCAACTCGGACAATACAACTCGAACGAGCGATGCCGCCGAAACGAGTTCAGGAACGGGCACCACGCCAAGCCCTGCGCCCTCAACCTCGACTGGTCTGACGGCCCTGGCGCGGAACACGATGAACCGCATCAGGCATCCTATGCGCAGGAGCACTGCGCCCGGGGCTTTGACCGATGCCCCGGGCGGGGGAACTCCGACGGCGGGCGGTGGGACCACAACGATAATCCACCACTCGGTGCAGATACCCCAAATTGCCCAGCAGGCGGTCATCACGTATCCCCAGCTGCCCAACCCCACGCAGGACGGCGGGCAATCTGTCACGCAGCCCGTCACGCAGCCCGTCACGCAGCCCGTCACGCAGCCCGTCATGCAGCCCGTCATGCAGCCCGTCACGCAGCCCGTCACGCAGCCCGTGCACCCGCAGCCCGTCACGCAGCCCGTCACGCAGCCCGTCACGCAGCCCGTCACGCAGCCCGTACCCGCTAACACACTGTTCACGGGAAGCGCCGCTCTGGGTGGCGTCGTGGAAGACGTCTGGTCGTTGATCAGGGACGAGATTGTGGAGCAATTTCCCCCAGGCGCGGAGCGCGCAGCCGCGTTGGCAGGTCTTGCAGGCGCGAGTGCGAGCTTGAACAACATCGTGCAGTCGAGACTCCGCGGCGAGCGGGTTGCCGACATCGCCAATCAGCAAGCTCTGCTGCCCATGCCCTCTGCCCAATACCTGGCTCGGTTGGGCGACATGACCGACCAGTCCACTGTCATGGGCACCATCGACCGCACTCAACGAGCCCGCGCAATGCGTGGCATGGCACTGAGGCTTGACCGCGTGCCGCAGCAGGAAGTGATGGCAGTCGTCCCCGCCTTCATCCAGGCCGTGGCGTCGCTCAGGCCGCAGGATCGATGCGTAGTTCTGCAGTTTGCGATCTGTCAGCACGCATCAAACGACTTCCTGCAAGCGCTCATGGGAGACCCCGCAACGGTAGGAACCATTCGCGCCCTGCAGCCCGCGGAGCAAGTCCACGTGTTGACGTCAGCAGTGATGGCGCATTGGAGCCCGTACCGCTTCAACACGCCGGTGGACGCCCCGCAACGAACTGCCATTCGCGCCGCGATCGCCGAGCTCCCTCGTCGTGGCGTGGCGGGTTTGGGCGATCTGAGGCGGGCATCTCAACAAGCCACGTGGCCTTGAATCTGCCGCTGTGTCGGCGCCGATTCAATTTTGAATGAAACTCCGCAGCAGGCGTGCGAAGTGCCTCCTCCGACTTGATCGGCAACCTCGCTGGTCCGCTTCGGGCAGATGCATCTCCTGGACGGCAAAGGCTTGACGGCCCTGGACGTCAGCGTGCGACGGAGCTTTCAATTCCCCACAAGTTGACGCGTCCTTGATGTCCACCGGTTGATGAAGGTTCTCGTTGTCGCTCGAACAACGAGAACTCGAAAACTTGAGGATTGATGGGGAACCATGATGGGCACGCGTATGGCAACGCTGAACTGGGTGAAGATTCGCGGGTAGCAGGCGAGATCGCCGGCTGTGAGTTCACGGACGCGCGATTGGGCAAGGGGTTGGGCAACCTGCTTCATCAGATCAGCGGCAGCATCGGCGGCACTGTGCCACTGGCATGCCAGGACTGGGCCAACACGAAGGCGGCATACCGATTCTTCTCCAACGAGCATGTCGCCGAGGGAGTGATCCTGGCGGGGCACTTCCAAGCCACTCGGGAACGCGCGCAAGCGAGCTCGGGGCCGCTGCTGGTCCTGCAGGACACCACCGAGTTCTCCTAAGGTCAACCCGACGCGGGCGCCGATCGAGGAGAAGGAAAGCTTCCGATGGCTGGAGAACCTGCGCCAGTCCACAGCGCTGCTGGCCGAACCCGATCGTTGCGTTCACATCGGCGACAGAGAGAGCGACATCTACGAGTTGTTCTGCACCGCGCAGGAGCTTGGGACGAACTTCCTGGTCAGGACTTGCGTCGATCGCCTGGCAGGGGATGGCGACCACACGATCGCTGACGATGCACCGCTGGGCACCACATATGGACCAACGCCGCATTAGGCATGAAGATTCACATCGGCGTGGACAATCGCACCGTCCTGGCGCACAGCGCGGCCGTCACGGCGGCCAACGTGCACGACAAGCACCCTCTGCCCGATGTGCTGCATGGCCAGGAGCAGCAGGTCTGGGGCGACAGCGCCTGCGCCTCGCAGCGGGAACAGATGCACTCGAAGGCGCCGGCCGCGGCGGACTGCACCAACCGCAGACGCCGACCCGGCAGTCCGACGGAGGAACTCGAACGTCTGATCAACCGCGCGAAGTCCAAAGTGCGGGCCCGGGTCGAGCATGTCTTTGCCGTCGTCAAGCGCCTGTGGGGCTTCGACAAGGTGCGCTACCGAGGCCTTGCCAAGAACGCCACGCGGTCGTTCGTCACGCTACTGGCGCGAGGAGCACTGTATGGACAAGTCCGTCGATAAGGGCCGCCGAGCGGGCTGGGCCACTGCGCGGCCCAAAACGGGCTTCGGAGCGACGCGATTTGCGCAAATTGCGTGTGACGTCGGCCGAATGGACCTCGATTCTGGTGTCGCGCACATCATGACTACGGGATGCCGAACTTCGAGGTCTTGATCAGCGTTGCCCTAAACTAATCTAAGTCGCAGCACTCGCAAAGTGCGCAGCGGCTTTCTTCACCATGGATCTCAACCTGTCCTCGATCGAGGCGCTGTACGTATCCGGCGCGCGACCAAGGCGGGCAGGCCGGGAAACCTCCTTCAGTTCGTAGTGCAGTTCGATGCCCTCGCCATATCGCGTCACCGGCTTTGAAGCCAGCTGCGCTGCTTCTCTCGGTGACTTGCCCGCGAAGACCTCGTTCAACAGGTTTCGGGTCTGAGCGTGCTTGTGGAAAGCAAGAGGCAACTCGAGGGCGCCGTTCACCGTGGCCTGCACACCCGGGGAGCCAGACCAGACAGCTTTGATCTTGTCCTTGTTCCGTCCCTTGCATATCTTGCAGGCCGCGTCGAGAGCATATGTGCTGCATTCGGTGGCGCGCTGGGTCTTCAGGTAGACCGGTATCACCGCAGTACCAGGCACGGAGGACGTCCGCGCGAGTTCACGCGCCACGTCGTTTGGATCTCGAAAACTATCGAGGATCGCGATGCATACGTGCCCTTCGGCGCGCATCCATGCCAGGCCCGCGGCGCGGTGCCGGCCTGTGTCCAAGATGAACACTTCATCCTCGCCGCCGTTGGCAACCCTCTTCAGCACCGGCAACAGCTCCTGCTGCGACAAGAGCCTGATGCTCGTGCGGTTCTTCGTATTCGTGGCTTCTATCAAAAGAGGTAGCACCAGGTTCGCCAAGTGCTTCAGCCGAGGCTGAACATTCTGAGCTCGCAGACGGTCGAGTTCATTCCCTAGGAGCTGAAGCAGCGGAGTCGCCACCGATCTCAGCAAGGCGGGCGCGCGCCCGTCGGTATCGGGCGTTCGCAACTCCAAAGCGAGAGCGCCGACCTGCCTCAGGAGCGATGCCGCGATTACGTTGGCCTGGTTACAGCTCAACCGCGGCATCGCGCGGAGCACGCTCATCACCCGCGCGTTCTTCTGGAACTTTGGAAGGTCCGCCGGGCCTTGCGTTAGTTTTAACGCCACCTGCCGGACGGCCTCGAAGTCCGGGACCGCAATCGAACTACCCACGTTATCGGCCCAGATGGCATCGGCGGCGTAAATCGATTCCCGCAACAACTCGCCTGCGATATCCGTTGGCGGCGGCAGCCGAGGTGCAGGGGCGTTCCTGCGTTGTGTCTCTTCCCGGACTGGCGTGAGACGCGAATCTCGACCTGTGTTCGGTGGCGACTGTCTGCTGAACGCCGCGCGAAAAAAACGGGTGATCCTCATGTTCAAGAAGATTCCATGTCTGAGTTCTTTGCATCGGCGACACCCGAAACGACATACAACAGTCTGAAGCGTCTCCTGGCGATCTTCGGCCTACGATCCCTTCACGCAACACACAACGGCTGCGCAGTTCCGGCCGCCCACGCGGGACAGATTTGTCGGCGCCGACAATCGGCGCCGCTGGTGTCATTTCACATTTCGCCGCATCGCCACGCAGTTCGCATTGACCAACGCATGCATGTATCCCACGAATATCGTGGACCCATTGCGAAAGGTATGGAGAAGGCCGATGCCCCGTCTCAGACTGTTCGGCGGACGTGAACTGCGTATCAACACCCAGGCGCTTCGGCATCCGATCGACGCCTTGCGGGGAAGGTTGGGCCGAGAGACGTCCGACGTGACGACTCGCACCAGTACGGCCACGGCCGGCCCACGAACGACGTTCCTCCCGCCTCTCAGCGTCGATGTGGACACGGCATTGCCGGGCGCCGCGGAACAAATCTGCCGCTACGAGATCGCGCACGCTGCGCGCACAATCCGCGCGCGAACGGGCTCTCATGTCGCTGCCGATCACGACTGAGAACGTGAACAGATATGTTCCGCCCCAACGCCAACAAGCGCTGGCGGCGAGCGTGCAATCCATGGCCCGACAACTGCGCGATGGCCCCGTGATCGTCGGGGAGACGCACACCCGGCCTGAGGCGCGAGCGGCAATCCTCGACATGATCGACTCCGGCCGCGTGCGCGAACTTTTCGTCGAGCTCGGAAGCCTGCAGATCAGCGACCTCGGAATGGACACGCCACCTGCCGGGGGCCACGATCGCACAGCCACCGATTACCTGAGGGAGCATGCCGGCGAGAACTTGACCGGCGACCCCGTGTGGGAGGCGCTTGCCGAGGGCCTGAATTGGGTGGATGTACATCCCAACGCCATCCCGCTCGTCCGGCTGATTCAATCCGCGCAAGCCGCCGGCGTGGCGGTGTACTTCTACGACAACGATCCCGCCCGCGTCCGGCTGGGTCAACAGGCCCTGGAAAGGCGCAACGCTGTTGCAGGGCAACAATTTCAGCGAAGTGCGTCACCGCGACACACCGGCACCGTGTTGCTTGTCGGCGGCGCGCATCTGAGCGACATGCAGTGCGGTGGTGCCGAAAACACGATTCAGGCCAGATGCGGCGTATCGCCGCAGCGGGTCCATGAATTGTCCTGAGGTCTCACGCGCCATTGATGAACCTGTTCGCGCCACGGCACCAGTACGGCACGGGCGCGCCTACGCTGTGGACAAGGAGATGCGCATGCCATCGATCGGAAGGGCCGTCCATGCACTCGGGAGCGGCTTCACGCACGCGTTCAAGGGGGCGAGCCACATGGTCAAGGGCGCGTTCACCCTCGACCTCAAGCGGGCGACACATGGCGCCGCCGAGCTGGTCCGCGGCGGCGCGAAGGTCGCCACCGGTGCCGCGGGCTTCGCCGCGCCATCGCTATGCGCCAGCACGCTGATGGATGGCGCGTTGCACGCGTTGTCCTCGAAGCTTCAGAAGAAGTAGGCGGCACGATGTCGATGACCGAGTTCGACGCCGTCCCGACAGATGTAACGCTCATCCAGGCCCGCGACATGGTCGAGGCCATCCGGGATGGCCGGCTCGACGAGGCCGAGGCCCTGCTCGATGCGCTGAGGCCACTCGTGTCAGACCCGATCGACCTGCTCGTATTTCCCGTAGTCATCGCGATCCAGCGCGGCCGTTTGCTGGAAGCACTCGACTTGCTGGATGGCCACGACGAGCGCCAGGTGGCGCCGCTTCGTGCGCTGTGCCTCCACTTGGCCGATGAGCCTTCATGGGAGGGACTGGCCCGCGAAGCGATGGAGAATGCCGACCCGTGCGCGCGCCGCGCGATGCGGCAGCTGTGCGGGCTCGACGATGAAGAGGGCGATACCGTCTCTTCCACGTTCCATCCCGGTCAGCTCTGACGCGAGGACCCGCGCGCCTTTGCTCCAGGCGCGACGATGCATCACCCCGGATTGAAGAATGCGCTTTCGTCGAGGGCTTGCCGCACAGAGAGTCGCTTGGCTGGCTCGGGGTGCGTGAGATGGTCGAGGAGTTCGTAGAAGCCGGCATCGCGCAGCGCGGTGCGCAAAGCCCGTTCGTTCTTCGACTGCGAGTCGCCCTGCCCTCGCAGATCATCCATGTGCGGCGCGCCACCAGGGAACAAGGTGCCGCGCCGTCGGAATTCGCCGGCCGACGCGAACATCTCGAACTCCCGGTTGTCCTGGGCTGCGGCAGGGTCCAGCTCGCACCATGTCGGGAACTTGTTGTGCACGAACGCATGAAGCACGGCGCCGAACGCGTAGGAGTCCGCCTTTTCCGTCAATGGACTGCAGTCGTCGTTTTCGTGTGTGGGTGGTGCGTCCGAAGATCGCAGGCGCTCCGGTGGCGTCGTGCCCAAGGTGCCCGGTCGCTTGTGATCCCCCATCTTGCCCGCCAGGCCCAAATCGATGACGACGCCGCGATTGCCGGTTTCGTCATAGAGAAAGTTGCCGCGGTTCAAGTCGTTCATCGCGTAGCCGTGGCTGTGCAGCGCGGCGAGCCCTTCCATCGGCCCGCGGATGAGCTTGCGGAAATGGTTGACGGCTTGATCCGGCTTGTAGAACCCTCGGAGGGCGCGCTTGTACACCAGGGCCATTCGGGCATCGAGCGTGCCACCATGGACCCGCGGCATCAGAAGTTGCGGCTTGCCCTCGATATGCGCGACCCACTTGCTGATCACGATGTTCGGGATCGGGGCCATCTTGGTCGCTTCGGCAATCTCCCGGTTGATCGCGATCTCGTCGACCAGGCCCTTCAACACGGTGTCCGCCTCGCGCCAGTTCTCAACGTTCGTGCTCTTGAGTACGTACGCGTTCGAGGGCTTGCCGTCCACCAGCAGCCCGCGCACCACGCCGTTGGCGCCGTTGCCGAGTTGCTCGCTCGATGGCGCCACGGTCTTTCCTCGCAGATCTTCCGGCAGCATTTCCTCCGGAAGGCGCAGGGCGGGCGCCCGCGTCATGCTCAGGTTCAGCTTGAGTCGCGTGGTGGTTCGCGGAGGCCCGCTGGCATGGGTAGGCTTCCATGTGAAACTTGCTCAACGCGAGGCGGGGCGATCCGGCAGGGGTCGCCGGCAAAGAGCCCTCGGGCGTGCGCTGGGGCGAGCGGCCAGGCGTGAGCTGCGGTGAGCCGGCGGGCGAGAGCTGCGGTGAGCCGGCAGGCGTGACCTGCGGTGAGCCAGCGGGCGTGGCGAGCAACTTGTTGACGCCACGCCGCTGAGTGCCAGGGGACGGAAGTCGCGCACGGGCGCTCAACGGTTTCGAATCGGCGCTCGGCGTGGTCGGCGAACGGCCCGTCGCCGTAGTCCTTCGAATCGGAGACGGTGATCTTGAGAGCAGGAAGTGTCGGGCGTGCGGTTCGCATGGGCTCGAAGGTCAGTGGATCGCTTGTTCGCGACCAGAGTCTGGCCGATGGGGCAATGCTCTCGTGCAAGGCGCCCTCGCGCCGAAGCGGGGCGAAGTCGCCGTGATGCAGGCGAAGCTGGAGGTGGGGGCTGAAACCTATTCGTCCACCTGAACCACGCTTCGCGGCGAGGGCCACGGCCTTCTTGCGCGACTGCACAGTCTCTGACTGATGAGGACACGAATCGGCACGATGGGCCCGACGTCCGGGCCTGCGCCCGCGAATGGGCAGCGCGGCGCCATGGCGCCGCATCGACGCGGGCCCACGAGCCCGTTGGCGGCGCGGGCTGGCTCGGCGGTCGGCCTCCCCGCTTCGAGAAACCCGGTCCTGCGCGACCCCCCACCGCCGCCGGCCGAACTGCCCATGGCGCAGTCTTTGGCGCGGGCTCTCGCAGCCAGCCAGGCGGCATTGGCGCGGGTTGATTCGATCTTCGAGACTGTCGGCAAAGGCGACCCCGTACCCATCTCGACGGCCGAAGACACCGTGCGCGATCTACTCGCCGGCCTGGACGAACAGCCCGAGGCGCTGGTCGCCCTGGTCAGGCTGAAGGCCCACGGCGACTACGCGCGCATGCATTCCGTGGCGGTGTGTGTCTTGATGGCATATCTGGCGGAGCACATCGGCTTCGACGGGAAGCAGAGGCACCAGGCCGCGCTGGCGGGGTTGCTGCATGACATCGGCAAGGCGTTCGTGCCTGCACGCGTCCTGGCCAAACCGGGTCGGCTGACCGACGAAGAATTCGCCATCGTACGCGGGCATCCCAGGCACGGCTTCGAAGCGCTCGATGCCACGGACGGCATCGCCGATGCCGTCAAGGACGTGGCATTGCATCACCACGAGCGGCCCGACGGTCGCGGATATCCCGATCGCCTGCCAGGCACGCGGATCGCGGAACTGGCCCGCATGGGCGCGGTGTGCGATGTCTACGACGCCATCACATCCAATCGTCCGTACAAGGACGGCTGGGATGCGGCGATCGCGATGCAGTCGATGGCACAGTGGGCGCACGAAGGACAGTTCGACGTCAAGGTCGCCTCGGCGTTCGAAGCTGCGATGGGCGTCTTCCCGATCGGCTCGCTGGTGCGCCTGCGCTCCGAGAGGCTCGCCGTCGTCAGCGCGCGCCACCGCGGCGAGGCTTCCGGATGGACCGTCACGGCGTTTCATTGCCTTCGATCACAGCGATCGTTGACGCCCGACATCGTCGAGGTCGGCACGATGGCGAGCGCCGATGCGATCGTGGGCGTCGAGTCGAACGCCAAGTGGCGATTCCGCGACCTCGACACGTTGTGGGCCGGGCCGTTCGCGCGGCTCGCGCGCGGGTGGCGGCCTCGAAGCAGCGCGCTTGCGCCTGCATCGCCGTACCCGTCGGTTGCAGGCGCGTGAGCGTGCAGCACCGGCATCACGGTCGGTCAACTTGATTTCGTCCGCCCCGTCGCTTCTTCGGGATTCGCGAATTCAGCTTCGGTGCCGCATGCAATCCTTCATGAGGCCCAGGAAGCCAACAGCAAACGAGGTCAGCATGGTGAAGCCTACGGAAAGAATCAGAAACCTGTTCAGGAGCTCGTCGACGAACACGACGACGACTCAAGGGCGCACCACCCCTCGGAGCAACTCGCACCACTCGTTGAACCCCAGGCGGGTGGCGGGCCGGGTGGCAGGTGTCGTGGGCCAGCGAGTACGCCGTGTCATTCAGCGCGCCGCGACGACTCCCAATTTCGGCACGCCGACCACCTCAGCTCCCGACACGCCAGCGGTGCCGACGACCTCCGGTACGGCCACCGTCACGACGGCGACTGTCACGCCGTCCACCACGACGGCGATTGTTCAGCCCGTCGCTCGGCCCATCACTCAGCCGCTCACTCAGCCGCTCACTCAGCCCACCAGTCAGCCCGCCAGTCAACCCACCACTCAGCCGCTCACTCGGCCCGTGCCCCAGCAGACAACGTCGATCGCGGACCAGCAGACCTTGCGCAGGACCCCAGCCAACGTCTGGCTCCAGATCGCGGGCCACATGGATGGCGGCCGTCCACTGCAGACGCTGAGCCCCGTGGCCAGCACCAGCGACAGCCTGAACACGCTGCTGGTCATGGAAGACACCTTCCGGCGCATCCCCACCACGGCGGCGCAGTTCTTGAACATGCTGCACGGATCGCCGAACAGCGCCGAGCCCCACAGGAACGTGATGGCCGTTCCCGCGAATCAGCGGGCACAAGCGCTGGAGAGAATCTCGCGCCACCTCGAGCGCTTGTCGAGGGCCGATGCGGTCGCCGTGGCCCCCGCCTTCATTCGGGCCGTGGGAACCCTGCAGCCTTCCGAGCAGGTACAACTTCTCCAGGACGCCATGGTCTCCCCACACGCCGCAAACTTGCAGTTCTTCAACACGATCATGGGCGACCCCGCCGCCCCTGCGGCGGGGTCAATCCTTGCCCTGGGGCTTCAGGATCGGCTCGGCGTGCTGACCCGTGCCGTTCGCACGTACTTCGGCCCGGCCCGACGCGCCGATCCGGCCTACGACCAGCACCGTGACAGCCTGGCGACGGCGGTGCATCAACTTCCCGCCGGGACCGGCCAGCTCCTGAAGCAGAAGGTCGATAGCCAGCAGTAGCCGCTTGCAGATGGCAGGGCGCCCCGCCTGGGCGGGGGCCGGCATTCTGGGAATCTGTGCGTGCAGTGCATAGAGCATCGGAGGAAAACAAGGTCGTCGTCGAGGTTTTGTGACGGCTCGATTTTCGCCGATGCCGGAGAAGTGTCTTTCGGCGTCGCATTCGACCCGCTAGACTCGCCGCACTGCACCATCGGAAGCCGCCAAGGCGACCTGGTGTCAGTGCGTTCGGTGTGCCGCTGCGCGATCTCGCCTGCTCACGCCACAGTTTGGTTTTTTCGACTGTCCGGAGAATCCCCATGCGAACGCTCGCCCAGGGCTTGTATCTCGATTCAGAGCCCGGCACCTTGCAGGAATTGCCGCGTGCGGGCAGCGCGCTCGAGCATCCGCTGGTATTCGACGACGCCGCCAGGGAGATCAAGGACATGGCAAAACGCGGACTGGTCGAGATCGTCGAAGAGCGCCATCGTGCCGTGGACGATGGCTCTCTCATCGATCACCTTCGATTCAGGCGTCTTCGCTGAATCGGCTGGCACTTCGTATCGCGAAGCAAAGACCAAAAGGTTGCTCGGAACTCGATGGTTGTCAGCGAGTCGATCAACGTACTCACTGAAACACGGAGACACAGATGAATCAGACGACCGTCCCCGATCAGACGCAACCGCACGGCGAACGCATCGATCTCACTCGTGACCTCGATGTGGCGTTCTGGTGCCGGTTGCTCGATGTCAGCCACGACCAGCTTCGCCGCGCCGTGCAGCGCGTCGGCCCACGCGCCGATGCCGTGTTCCGGTATCTGAACGGAGCCGAGTCGTGACGGTGACATCGCTTTTTCACCCGGCGCGCTCGCGCGTATCCGCTTCGGCGCGTCGATAGTCGAACGTCCGCCCAACGGAGGTTTCATGGATCGCAAGCTCCACCTTCTCGAATCGTTCAATGCCAGGGGTTCGGATGGCGCCACCTACAAGGTATGCGGCTACGAGCTGATGGCGCGGGACCAGTCCATCGCCGTCGATGCCCAGGAGCATTGGGAGCCCACCGGCGTCGCCGAGTACAGGCTCGACAACGGCGCGCGTGTAGACATGAGCCCCGACGGCTCGATGAGGATCGCCAACTCGGAAGTCTCGCTGGCGCGCATGCAGTAAGGGCGCGCCGGCGCCCAAGCTCACCGACGCCCCGCGTTCGGTGTCGGCGTCGCACGTCGCGTCATCCATGCCCAACGCCATGCGGCTGCCGCTGCCATGGCGCAGCCGCACAGCCCCAGCGTGAATGCGGCCGGCGAACCGTGTGCGGTCCAGAGCCAACCGGCGAGACTCGCGCCGGCGAGTTGGCATGTGCCCGTCGTGAAGTGAAAGATGCCGAAAGCCGTCGCGCCAGCAGATGGCCTCATCGTCGCGTCGGCCACTGCAGCCGACAGGGCCGCCTGCGTGAGCCCCATGTGAATGCCATACAGCGCAGTCCCGAGCCATAGACCCAAGGGATGGTGCCAGAAGCCGAGCAAGGCATAGGCGCCCGCCAGTGCGGCCAGCCCCATGACAATGCGCGCTTCGCGCCAACGTTGACCGTGCAGGCGTCCACCCGCGTATGACGAGGCTGCGTAGGTCGCGCTCATCAAGGCCATGACCAATGGAATCAGCGATAGCGGCAGACGCCATTGCTGCCCGCTCAGCACGAGAAAGGCCTCCGAGAGCCGGGCCACGGCGATGAAGCCGGACAACGCGATCAGTGCCGGGTATGCCGGCGTGAACGACTGCCGCGCCGGCCACCATGACCGCGCGCTCCTGCGCTGATGCAGGCCATGCGCATCGCGCGCCGCGGTCTGCGGCCGCGGCTCCTTCACTGCGAAGGCGAGCAGCATGACCGCCATGAATGCGGGAACGACCGCCACCCAGAGAACCGCGCGCAGCCCCACTGACGTCATCGTGAAGAAGGCGACGGCCATCAGCGGACCGACGACGGCTCCGACCGTGTCGAGGGCTTCGCGAAGCGCATAAGACGCGTCGCGATGGTCCCGGACAGTGACGTCGGCAATGATCGCGTCGCGCGGAGCGCCGCGAATGCCTTTCCCGATGCGATCCACGAGGCGTGCTGCGACGAGCAACAAGGCGCCGTCGGCGATGGGAAAGAGCGGCTTGCTGAGCGCGGACAAGCCATAGCCGAAGACAGCCACCGCCTTTCGCCGCCCCAGACGATCCGACACGGCGCCTGATGCCAGCTTCATCATCGATCCGGTGGCTTGCGCCATGCCCTCGATGATTCCGACGGCGGACACGGACAGGCCGAGAATCGTCGTGAGGTAGACCGGCAGCACCGAGTGGATCAGTTCGGATGACGCGTCCATGCACAGGCTGACGATACCCAGAACCCACACCGTCCGAGGCACGCTCTTGTGTTCGCTCAATGAGCTGCCTCGAAATGCCATGGAACGACATGCTACGCGCGGCGCTGTAGGCATCGACCGACAGGCCAATGCGCCGCACGCCGAATGCGCGGGCCTTCTCGAGGGCATAGGATTCAACAGAACCGCTTCGGGATGTCGCCTTCCGCGGCACCCGTGGATCTGAAACGCTCGCGTGCCACCGAGGTGAGACCCATGTCCGGCTGGAACAGCTTTCCGAGCATGCCGCAGGCTCCATGGGAGGACCTGTTCGCTCGATACCTTCAGACGCTGCGTCCGGACCTCAGCGATCGCGTGCTTCGAGACCTCGCGGCGATGGCGTGGATCGAGGCGTGCGAACTCTCGCCATTCGAGGCCGCAGAGATCGAGGCCGCTTCGTGGCAGGAGTTTCGCCCGCAGTGAGGCCCGCGGGCACACTCACAGGCTTGTCGTTAGACCACACACGGGCTGATCTAATTGGTGCGTGGCGCACGAAAAGAATGCCGCATGCGCACCATATCGCACGCATGAACGAACTTGGTGCCTGGAACCGCGCACCGAGCTAGGCATATTTCGTGCTCTTTGGTGCGTTTCAATTCCATGTCGGCGCACGCAGGCCCCGATATGGCGCCAACGCCAAAGGGGCTCGACGTCATGGACTCGTATCGGCAGGGCAGCGACGCCCTGTTCATTCTTCTGGGCGCCGTCATGGTGCTCGCGATGCACGCGGGATTCGCCTTTCTCGAATTGGGCACCGTGCGCAAGAAGAACCAGGTCAATGCCTTGGTGAAGATCCTGGTGGATTTCGCCGTTTCTACGATCGCGTACTTCTTCGTGGGCTACACCGTCGCGTACGGCATCGACTTTTTTCAGGGCGCCGATGCCCTCGCCGCGAAGAATGGCTACGAGCTCGTGAGATTCTTCTTCCTGTTGACCTTCGCCGCGGCCATCCCCGCCATCGTCTCCGGGGGCATTGCCGAGCGGGCGCGATTCGGGCCGCAGTTGGCGGCCACGGCCATCCTGGTCGGGCTCTTCTATCCCATCTTCGAAGGTGCAACCTGGGGCGGCCGCTTTGGCCTCCAGGCGTGGCTCAGTGCCCATGCCGGGGCGCCGTTCCATGACTTCGCAGGCAGCGTCGTCGTCCATGCCGTCGGCGGGTGGATCGGATTGGCAGCGGTGCTGCTGCTGGGCGCGCGGAGCAATCGCTACCGAAAGGACGGGGCCATGAGCGCTCATCCTCCGTCGAGCATTCCGTTTCTCGCGTTGGGCGCATGGATCCTGACAGTCGGGTGGTTCGGATTCAATGTCATGAGCGCGCAGAGCATGGCGAAGATCTCCGGCCTGGTCGCGGTGAATTCGCTCATGGCCATGGTCGGCGGCACGATCGCGGCCGTGGTCGCAGGCCGCAACGACCCGGGGTTCGCCTACAACGGCCCGCTCGCCGGGTTGGTGGCGGTCTGCGCGGGCTCCGACGTGATGCATCCTGCCGGCGCGCTGATCGTGGGTGCGGTGGCCGGCGCCATCTTCGTCGTCATGTTCACGCTCACGCAGAATCGCTGGAAGATCGATGATGTGCTCGGCGTCTGGCCACTGCACGGCTTGTGCGGCACGTGGGGCGGCATCGCCTGCGGCATCTTCGGCAGCCGTGCGCTGGGCGGCGCGGGCGGCGTCAGCCTCATGGCGCAATTGCTCGGAACACTGGCAGGCATCGCATGGGCGCTCCTCGGTGGGTTCATCGTGTATGGCGTGCTCAAGGCAATGACGGGTTTGCGCCTGTCACCGGAAGAAGAATTCGACGGCGCCGATCTGTCGATCCATCGCATTGGCGCCACGCCGGAGCGCGAGGCGACCTGGTAGCGAGCGCGGCTACCAGCGGGTATCGCCGCCGGGCGTGATGGATCGCAGCAGCGCACCGGCACCGTCGATCTTCGGATCGATGTCGAGGCTGCGGAGCAATTCGAATGCAGTGGCCGTCGCGACACTGAGCACCGGCAGGCCGAACCTCTGCTCAGCCTCTTCGATGATGGCAAGCGACGGCATCAGCGAGCAGGCGGACAGCAGTAGCGCCTGCGAGCCGGCGAGGTCGATCTGCGAGGCGAGCAACAGCAGCTTGCGGGCATCGATGCGAGCGGCCTGGGAGGCGTCGGCCAGACCGAGGGAGCGTCCATGGACGACTTCGATGCCCTCTTGGCCAAGCATCGTCATCAGCGTTGCCGCCTTCTCGGTTCCATGCGGCGAGATCATCGCAATTCGGGATGCTCGCAGAAAACGCAGCGCGCGCACGAGCGCTTGTGACGTGGACATGACCCTGGTTCGACCACCGCGCGCGGATGCACGTGATTCGAGTCGAGCGTGCAAGACGCGCGCCTCGTCGCGAGATGCGAGAGTCGTATGCCGGGGCAGCGCGTTGACCACGACGCGAAGGGGACCATCGCACAGCGCATCGAACGCGTCGTCGAGGGCATCCTCGCCGCCGCCGTCGCGCACCCGCGTGCCGTGCAGCCTCACGAGAATTCCCGCCTTGGCATGCAACCCGAGAAGCAGCTCGCCGAGTTCATCTTCGAATGTCGTGTCAGCGCTCGGGACGATTGCTCCCACGCGCACCGCCGGTGTCGCCGCTCGCATGTTGGTCCCCTCGATGGCTCGCTTTCGCGGTCGCGCGCCCGACGCGGCGACCGTGCCCTTTGCATATACGCAGTTGCAGGGCGGCACAGGACAGGCGGGATTCTTCGGCGCGCGTCGGATGCGGTGTCGCATTGGGGCGGCCAAGGCCGGGCTCGCGGACTGATCGAAGAGGGTCGTCGTGAAATACCCGTATTGGGCCGCTCCGCGGAACACGCGCCACGTTGTTCCACAATGTCTTCTCGCGAGTGCATCGCATTGAGGGAATTGCGTGTCAGCAAGAAAAGACCGTGCGCGCTACCGATCGAACCTCCAGGGCGAAGTCGACGGCGCGGCCATGTATCTGGCGATGGCCGAACTCGAGCAGCAGCCTGAGCGTGCCGAGGTCTATCGGCGCCTGGCCGCGATCGAAGAACGGCATGCCGGTTTCTGGCGGCAGCAGCTTGCGAAGCTTGGCGCCTCGGCGGACGATGTTCGCCCGGGCTGGCGCACGAGACTGCTGATCATGATTGCGAAGCGGTTCGGGCCCGACATCGTCTTGCCGACGCTGCGAACGCTCGAAGAAATCGATCGAGACCACTACGATACCCAAGCGGAATCGCACGACACCCTGATGCCGGCGCAGGAGCGATCGCACGCGCGTGTCCTGCGCCAAATGACCGGCCCGATACGCAAGGAATGGGACGGCGCGGCTTACTCTCGCCTCGAAGGTCGGCATGGTGCAGGTGGCGGCAACGTGCTGCGCGCCGCCGTGCTCGGCGCCAATGACGGTCTGGTCTCGAACCTCAGCCTCGTGATGGGCGTGGCCGGCGCCGCGTTCTCGCAGCAAACGGTTCTGGTCACCGGGCTGGCCGGCATGCTCGCCGGCGCATGCTCCATGGCAATGGGCGAGTGGGTTTCGGTGCAGACGTCGAGGGAGCTGTACCAGAAGCAGATCGCCACCGAAGCCGACGAACTCGCGCAGGTGCCCGACGAGGAGAAGGAGGAGCTCGTTCTCATCTACCAGTCGCGTGGCATGGAGCGCGCGGCTGCCGAACGTACCGCCCAGGACGTCATGGCGAACCGGGATTCGGCACTGGACACGCTGGTTCGGGAAGAGATCGGCGTCAACCCTGGCGACCTGGGAGGAGCCCCTGGGTCGGCTGCGCTGTCGTCATTCGTGATCTTCACGGTGGGTGCGATCGTTCCGGTCGCCCCATTCTTCGCGCTTGACGGGCATATGGCAGTCGCCACAAGTGTGCTCGCGAGCGGGTTGGCGCTGTACGCGATCGGTGCCGCCACGACGGTTTTCACCGGCCGCGGCGCGGTGTTTTCCGGCCTGCGGCAGCTGGCTTTCGGCCTTGCCGCGGCTGCTGTCACTTACGGACTGGGTCGCCTGTTGGGCGTGTCAGTCTCGTAGGGGCGTTCCTTCCAATGGCCAAGCATGCCCACCGACTCGGCGGGTGACTGCGATCCGGCGGCATGACCGCGACGACGTCTTCTTGAAGGGCAGATCCGCCACAATGGGTCATTCCACGCGCCACCCCCGGTCGAGCACACCCAAGTACTTCGAACCAGATATCGCACCGCCCCGTCTGGGCGTGAGCAACCTACCGGCTTCTTCAGAAACTTCTCTCAATGACCCTCCATCTCCGCACTTCCCCTCTGCTCTCTTCCATCCTCGCAACCGCGATCCTGTTCGGCTTGGCAGGAACTGCTTCCGGTGCGTCGCATCCCAAGCGCCACGCAGCAGCACACAAGCCCAAGCCGGCCGCATCCACCGAACCCGCGATGACCACCGACGCGAACGGACTCTCGGTGCCGGTGCTCGCCAACAAGGCGTGGGTCCTGATGGACTTCAACACAGGGCAGATCCTCGCCTCTTCCAATCCGGACGAACCGCTGCCGCCCGCGTCGCTGACCAAGATGATGACCAGCTACCTGGTGGAACAGGGGCTGAAGAGCGGCAAGCTGAAGCCCGGCGAACCGGTCGTCATGAGCCAGAGCGCCTGGTGCCGCGGCGGCAAAGGTGGCGACAGTTGCATGTTCGTCCCGCTCAACGCGCAAGCCTCCTTGATCGACATGCTGCGCGGTGTCGTCATCGACAGCGGGAACGACGCCTCCAAGGCGTTGGCCGAGCACATCGGCGGCACGGAATCCGGGTTCGTCGCCATGATGAACGCGCAAGCGGCGAAGCTCGGAATGACGCATACGCACTTCGAGAATTCGGCGGGGCTGCCCGACCCCAACCACAAGGCCTCCGCACGCGACCTCGCCGTGCTCGCGCAGGCGATCATCCGCAATAGCGCCGAGTACTACCCGATCTACGCGGAGCACGAGTTCACCTACAACGGCATCAAGCAGGGCAATCGCAATGCGTTGCTATACACCGATCCGACCGTCGACGGACTCAAGACGGGGCACACGGAAGAAGCCGGGTATTGCTTGACCGCATCGGCCAAGCGAGGCGGGATGCGCCTGATCTCGGTCATCATGAACGCGAACAGCGCGCAAGCTCGAGCTGACCAGACCCGGGTGCTGTTCAACTGGGGCTACAGCAACTTCGAGGAGGCGACCCCTGCCCAGGCAGGCGCGACACTGGCGACCGCCAAGGTGCTGTACGGCGTGGCGCCCGATGTCGCGGCGGGCATTGCACAGTCGTGGACGCTGGTGATACCGAAGGGACAAGGCGCCGCGGTCAAGACCTCGGTCTCGCTGAACCCGGGCCTGGAGGCGCCGATCTCCAAGGGTGCCGTGATCGGCAAGGTCGTCGTCACGGCCAACGGCAAGCAACTCGGAGAGGCACCGGTCGTCGCGCTTGCTGGCGTGGAGCGCGCGGGATTCTTCCAGCGCATGCGCCAGCACATCTCCGGTTGGTTCTCGAAGTAGCGCGCATCCCCAGGACCGGCAACGGCAAACGTTGGCTGAGAGGTTCCTGGCGGCAAGTTCGGCAGATCGGCTGTCTTGAGCTGGCGGGCAGTGATAACTTCCAGGCATGAGTTTCACGCCCGGCGACATCGCCTACTTTCTGGAAATCGCACGTCAGCAGCATTTCGGCCGTGCCGCCCGCAACCTCGGCCTGACCCAGCCGGCCATGACCAAGGCGGTGCGGCGTCTGGAGGCGGCGATGACGGCGTTCCGCGACGCGCTGCTGGCTCACCGGACCACCGCCCGACCCGCGGCTTAGGGTTCGGAGCCAGGCGCTGGGATTTACCCTCGACATTCCCGATCGTTAAGCGTTCGGGCACCGTCGGGAATCGAGCGGCAGGTCATCGGCGCCTACAGTGGGGCTCCATGACCAAGCCGCCGCACATCGTGCTGATCGTCGCCGACAACCTCGGTTGGGGCGAGCTTGGCTGCTACGGCGGCGGCGCATTGCGAGGCGCGCCGACGCCCCGCATCGATGCGCTTGCCGCAGAAGGGTTGCTGCTGCAGAACTTCAACGTCGAGAGCGACTGCGTTCCCACGCGCTCGGCACTGATGTGCGGCCGGCACCCGATCCGCACGGGCTGCCTGCAGTCGGTGCCGCCAGGACTTCCGCAGGGGCTGACGCGCCAGGAAATCACGCTTCCCGAACTCCTGTCGGGCTGCGGCTACGCCACGGCGCACTACGGCAAGTGGCACCTCGGCGACGTGCCCGGCCGCTACCCCTCGGACCGGGGCTTCGACGAGTGGTACGGCATTCCGCGCACGACAGACGAAAGCCAGTTCACCTCCACGGTGGGCTTCGACCCATCCGTGGTCGACGTGCCGCAGATCATGCAGGGGCGTCGCGGGGAGCCGTCCGAAGCGGTCAAGGTCTACGACCTGTCGGCGCGCCGGGGCATCGATGCCGAGCTGGTCGAGCGCGCCGTCGCCTTCATGCAGGGCGAGCACGCCGGCGGACGGTCTTTCTTCCTCTACCTGCCCCTGGTGCACCTGCACTTTCCGACGCTGTCGCATGCCGACTTCATCGGACGAACCGGGCATGGCGACTTCGCCGATTCGATGGTCGAGCTGGATCATCGGGTGGGCCAGGTCATAGACGCCGTGGAGCAGCTCGGCATCGCGCGGGAAACGGTGTTCATCTTCTGCAGCGACAACGGCCCGGAATTCCGCGCGCCGTACCGCGGCACGGCGGGGCCGTGGCGCGGTACGTACCACACGGCGATGGAAGGCAGCCTGCGCGTGCCTTGCATCATGCGCTGGCCGGGGCACACCCGCCCGGGCCGCGTGAGCAATCAGATCGTTCACGTGACCGACCTTTTCGCTACGCTGGCGCTCATCGGGGGCGCGACGCTCCCCGACGACCGTCCCATCGACGGCGTGGACCAGGCGGCACTCTTGTTCTCGACGCAGAAAAATCTGCGCGCGAAGGATTTCTCTTCTACATCAAGGGCGAGTTGCGCGCCGTGAAGTGGCGCGACTGGAAGCTGCACTTTCACTGGGAGCCCGAGGTCAACGAGGGCAAGGGCAAGCTGGAATCGCCCTATCTGTTCAATGTCACGCGCGACCCCAAGGAAGAGACCGACGTCCTGGTCCACAACACCTGGGTGATGGGACCGGTGCTTCGCATGGTGCAGGCCTTCCAGGAAAGCTGTCGCCGCCATCCCAACACGCCGCCGGGCGAACTTGATTGACGAGATGGAACGACCCCGATGACCAGTCACGCCTTTGCCTCGATTCCCGTGCCCGACTGCCAGGGCAAGCCGCGCAAGCGCGGGTGGCATCGTGCCCATGACCGGGGGGCTGTTCACCGAACTGGCGTACATGCGGGGCAACGCGCAGGCACTGTTCGACGAGGCCTGATTCGTGCAAGCGAAAAGAGGTAGACCCATGAAAGCTCTCCCCGCACTGCGCCGGTTCCTGCTGGCGGCCATGGCGGCCCTCTGCCTGTCCGGCACGGTTTCCGCACAGTCGTATCCGACCAAGCCCATCCACATCATCGTGTCGTTCGCCGCCGGCGGAGGCGTCGACTTGATGGCTCGCGTGCTCGCCGAGCAACTGGGCAAGCAGATGGGGCAGACCTTCGTCGTCGAGAACAAACCCGGAGCGACCGGCACGATCGGCGCTGCGTTCGTCGCCAAGAGTGCCCCCGACGGCTACACGCTGCTGGCCGGCGGCAATCCGGAGCTCACCTTCATGCCGGTCATCAACCCGAAGCTGACCTATGACCCGAAGCTTGATCTGGCGCCGCTGGTGCTCGTGGCCAACGTGCCCTCGGTGCTGGTGGTCAATCCATCGAGCGGCATCGACACGATCGAGAAGTTCATGGAACGCGCCCGCAGCGAAAACGGGCTGCCGTACGGCACGCCCGGCCGCGGCACCCCGATGCACCTGGCGTTCGAGCTGATGAACAAGCTCCACGGCACGCACCTGATCCATGTTCCGTACAAGGGGGGAGGTCCGGCGACCAGCGATGTCCTCGGGGGCCAGATCCAGGCGGCGGTGATCAACGCGCCCCCGCTGCTGCCGCACATCCGAAGCGGCAAACTGCGACCGCTGGCCGTGCTGCAAGGCGAGCGATCGGCACTGCTGCCAGACGTGCCAACGCTCAAGGAGGCCACCGGCATAGACGACGTGCAGGCGCCCGCCTGGTTCGCGCTTTCCATGCCTGCCGGCGTCCCGGTGGAGATTCGAAATCGTCTGGAACGCGAGGTGCACCAGGCACTCGCCGAGCCCGAGGTGAAGACGCGGCTCACCCGAGCGGGACTCGACGTCGTGGGCCTGCCTGCCGCACGCATGGCACAGATCGTGGCTGCCGAGCTGACATACAACGCCGATACGGTGAAGCGGCTCGCGTACAAGCCGGAGTAGGCACCGGCAAGCGTTCCATGCCCGGGTGAGCACCACGCACGAAGTCGTGGACGGCCGAGCGGCGGCAGTGGCGGCAGTGGCGGCAGTGGCGGCAGGCGCTGAACCGTACAATGTCGCGCCCGCATGACGGGCTCTTCTTACTCACAACACATTGGATTCACGCATGGCAACTGCGAAGAAGGTGGCAGCGAAGAAGGCTGCCGGTACCGCATCGAAGGGACGAAAGAAGGCGACCACGGTTTCATCGGGCCCCGCAGCGAAGGCGAAGGGCGCCGCACCGATCACGAAGCCGATCAAGACCGCATTCAACAAGAGCGGTCTCGTCGCCCACATCGCTGACGCCAGCGGTCAGGAGCCGAAGGCTGTCAAGGCTGTGTTCGCGGCACTGGAGGCAACGGTGCTGCAATCGTTGAACAAGAAGGGCCTGGGCGAGTTCACGCTGCCCGGGCTGCTGAAGGTCACTGCCATCCAAGTACCGGCGAAGAAGGCGCGCAAGGGCATCAACCCGTTCACCAAGGAAGAGACTGTATTCAAGGCCAGACCCGCCGCCGTCAAGGTGAAGGTGCGCGCTTTGAAAAAGCTGAAAGACGCCGCACTCTGAATCCGGCATTCGGTTTTTCGTGCTGGCAAGGGCCGACTGAGTTCGGGCCTTGCCACGCCTGCCAGCCGCTGGCTGTTCCATTGACGGTCCCAGTTCTGATGTTGACGAATTTCAATCCCTTCACTGCCCTGCTCGACCCTGTCGGCATCCTCAACGCCTGCGCCCAGTCCGGCGCGCTCGATGCGCTACCCGTCAGCGCCAAGCGCAGCGCAGATCGCACGAACCCCTACATTGCCGGTGAACTGGCCGAGCATGACGCGGCCGTCGACAACGTCTACCAAGAGCTGATCGCGAAAGCCTCGAAGACGTCACCTGTGAAGTCGAAAAAGACCGTGCGCGCCCAAGAGGCTTGATCGCGCCGGCCGCCTGAAGGCTGCGCCGCTTAAGACCAGTGAACATCCTTGCAACTCGCGCGGAGACCCCCCGACGACGCTTGCGTGCCGAGTGGTTTCTGCGGTCGTTTGCCGTCGCGGCATACCTGCTCATGATGCTTGCCGCATTCAACAACTGGCGCGTGCACTCGCATCCTTATGGCCTCCTCGTGCTCCTGCTTACCGAGGGGTTCACTCTGTCGCTGATCCTGGTTGCGCGCTGTGCCAGCCAGCGCGATGCGTCGTTGCTGCTTGTTGCCGCCACCCTATTCACCTCGAGCTATTTCCTCCTGTTCGATCTGGACGGCACGACGCATCTGCTCTCCGACCGTGCGGGCGCCTTGCTCCAGGCAGGCGGGCTCGGCTTGGCCGTCATGTCGAAAGCGACTCTAGGCCGCTCGTTCGGGGTGCTCCCCGCGGTCAGGGGCCTGGTGACCGGCGGCCCGTACCGTTTCATCCGACATCCCATCTACCTCGGCTACGCGATCGGCGACATTGCATTTCTGCTCGGCAACGCCTCCACTCGCAATGCGCTGGTCGTCGTCGCGCTCTTCCTGGTCCAGATCCTCAGAATTGGTCGAGAGGAAAACGTGTACCGACACAGTGAATTCGCCGGGCCCTGGGACGCCTACTGTGCAAGGGTGCGCTTTCGCCTGCTGCCGTTCATTTATTGACAGGCTCGAACTCTCGACAGTCGCAGGGCCTGAAGCAATGACAGTCCGCCGACGCCGGAGCCGCGAGCTCAACCTCGCCGATGGTCAAGCCCTGCCAGGGTCGTCGCGTGGTCGAACGAACAGCGCGCCTAAAGGCTCAGGCGCCGGCAGTCGCATCGGCAACGTTGCGCATCAGTCCTGGCAGCCGTTCGAATCGTGAAGGCGGAACGGGCTTGGAGTACAGATATCCCTGCAGTTCGTGGCAACCCAGGGATCGCAGGATCGCAGCCTGCGACTCGGTCTCCACACCTTCGGCGACGAGGCGCAGGTTCAGCGATCCGGCCAGAGCGACGATGGCCCTTGCGATGGCCAGGGCACCATCGTCGTCCGCGAGATCGCTGACGAATGAACGGTCGATCTTGATCGCGTCGATAGGCAACTGCCGCAGCATCGCCATCGAGGAGTACCCGGTCCCGAAGTCGTCCAGGGCGATCGCGACGCCGATGTTGCGCAATTCCGCCAGTTGGCGGCAGGCTTCGCTGGCGTCGCCGACCAGCAGGCTCTCGGTCACCTCCAGTTCGAGGTGTGCGGCCGGCACCGCGTGCCGCTGAAGGGCGGCGCGCACTTGATCGGGCAACGCTGCGCTGGCGAACTGCAGCGGTGACACATTGACCGATACACGCTCGAGGATCCATCCGTCGGCGCGCCACCGCGCGATCTGGGCGCAGGCAACGTCGAGCATGATTTCACCCAATGCATCGATCAGTCCCGCGGATTCGGCCAGACCGATGAACTGGTCGGGGTAGATCAGCCCGCGCCTGGGGTGCTGCCAGCGGATCAACGCCTCGGCCGACTGAATGGCGCCGCCGACGGCGAGCACGCGGGGCTGAAAGTGGGCAATGAACTCGCCGCGCACCAGCGCGGCCCGCAACTCGCTCAGGGTCTGCGCCCGCTCGCCAGCCAGGATGTCCATCGCCGGCTGCAAAATCTCCCAGCGGCCGGTGCATGGGTGCTCCCGACAGGATGTCCTGGTCGATCGCGGCCTGTCCCTCCAGTAGGTCGAACTGAAGTGCGATCCGGCCGGACATCTCGTTGAAGGCACCGGCCAGGACGCCGATTTCATCGTCGCGCTCCACTTGCACGCGCGCATTGGTGATTCCATCGGCCAGCCGCCGTGTGCCTTCCGTCAGCAATTGCAGAGGCGCCAGCAAGCGGCGGATCTGCCAGTGACCGAAGAAGGCCACCGCGAACAACGTGGCCAGTGCAACCAATGCAAGCCACGCCGTCATCCGTATGCCTTGCCAGCGGACTTCTGCGCGAGGCGCCTGCTGCAAGAAGAGCCAGTCGCCACTGCCAAGCCCGGCGCCCAGGAACAGGCGTGCACGCTACGTGGCCGCCTGCATGTCGCTGGCCGGTGGCGCGTCCGACGACGTGCTGTCCAGGCCGGTTCCCGTCGGCGAGACTTTCGGGGTACGCGCGCTGTTCCTGACCGCTGCCGCAACCTTCATTCCTTCGAGGCCGTAGCGTTCACTGGCCGCGGCCGCTTCGGCGCAAACTCGCTATCCCGCACCCAGGCGCCAAGGGTGCGCCTTGTCGGCGGTATCGCGCTGGCGGAAGGCCTTGGGCGACACGCCCACCGTGCGCTTGAAGACCTTGGAGAAGCTGAAGGCGTCCTGGTAACCCACCTCAGCGGCCACGGCCTCCAGCTTGTGCTCGGTCTCGGCCAGCAGACGCATGGCGCGCTGCATGCGCAGCACGCGCAGGTGGTTCAGCGGCGTGTCGCCCATGGCGTCACGGAAGCGCTCGGCCAGCGCCGTGCGCGACAGGCCCGCCTGCTGCGCCAGGTCGTCCAGCGTCCACGGGTGTGCGCTGCGTTCGTGCATCAGCGTGAGCGCGCGCCGCACCTGCGGGTCGCGCACGGCGTGGCTCCAGCCGTGGCCGGCCTGGCCGCGCTCGGCCGCGATCTCGCGCAGCGCGTAGGTGAACACCATGTCCAGAAGCGCCTGCACGATGGTGTCGCTGCCCGCCTCTGCGGCGTGGATCTCCTGCTCCATCAACCCGGCGGCCAGCGCGAGCGGGCCCAGCCGCGGGCGTGCATCTGCGCGCAGCACAGTCCAGGGCGGCAGCTCAGCGAAGAAGGGGTGCAGCGGCGTGTTCCACAGCTGGTAGGCGCCGCCCACCACGACGCTGGTGCCCGCCTCGATGGGGCCGAGCTCATGCATGATGGTCTGCGGCTGCAGGCCGGCCAGGCGGGGCCCCACGCTCAGCGCGTGGTCGCAGCCGCGTGCCATGAAGGCCACGTCGCCGGTGGCCAGCGCCAGCGGCTCGGCCAGCGTGGGCGCGTGTACGTGCACCGGTCCCCGCACGACCACGTGCAGGCCGATGCTCTTGTCGCAGGGGAAGCGCAGCGCCACGTCGGCAGGAATGGCGCGCAGGCCCAGCACACGGCGACGCAAACCGGCGTCCTGAAGTATGTCTGATAGTAAGTCCATGGCGGACGATTGGACATGAAGTATGGACTATTGTCCATTAAGGATTCGCTCGCAGCCCGGCAAGATGCACGCCATCGAAACCCATCCCAGGAGCATTCCATGTCCCGCATCCTCGTCGTCGGCGCCAGCGGCACCGTCGGTTCCGAACTCTCCCGCCTGCTTGCCGCCCAGGGTGAGACGGTGGTCAAGGCTACCAGCCGCAAGCCCAGCGCCGCCGACCAGGTGCAGGTGGATCTCGTCAGCCAGGGCGGTCTGAAGGCGGCGTTCGAAGGCATCGACCGCGCCTTCTTCCTGGCGCCGCCCGGGCAGGCCAACCAGGAAGCGCTGCTGGCCCCGTTGATCGACGAAGCGAAGGCGCGCGGCCTTGAGAAGGTGGTGCTGATGACGGCCATGGGCGCCAACGCCGACGAGAACGCGCCAATGCGCAAGGCCGAGCTCCGGCTGGAAGCCTCGGGCCTGAACTACAACATCATCCGGCCCAACTGGTTCATGCAGAACTTCAACACCTTCTGGCTGCACGGCATCCAGACGGCCGGACAGATCTTCCTGCCGGTGGGCTCCGCCAAGGGCAGCTTCATCGACGCGCGGGACATCGCGGCCGTAGCCGCCCGGCTGCTTGCTAGCGAGACCTTCGCCAACCGCGACTTCGACCTGACAGGCCCGCGCGCGCTGGACCATGCCGAAGTGGCGGCCATCCTGACGCAGGCCACCGGCAAGACGATTGGCTTCACCGACATCACGCCCGACGCCATGCTGCAGGGGCTGCTGGGTGCCGGCCTGCCCCGGGACTACGCGGAGTTCCTGGTGCTGATCCTGGGCTACTTCAAGGCCGGCTACGCCGAGCGCACGACCGACGCCGTGCAGCAGGTCAGCGGCCAGGCGCCGCGCACCATCGAGCAGTACGCGAAGGACTACAGGGCCAGTTGGGTCTGATCAGCGCGGCGGCGGCGTGCGGCGGCGCCCCGCCCCCTCCGCAGCGCCGTGCGTTGCCAACTGCACCCCTTGCGCTGCGCCGCGACGGCCGCCAGCGGCAGCTCGTCAGGCGTGATACAACGATCTGGTGCTGCCGCTGTCCATCGGTCTCGCCTCGTTCATGAACTTCGGCGGCTATCACTACCACGAGGTCTTCGAGTCAGTCAGTCGCCTCGACAAGATTCAGCCCAGGGTCGGGGACGTCAAGATCTTCATCTTCGCTCCCTGGAAAGCTGTGTAGAGGAGATTTGAGGTTCGAGCCGGACTAGCTAGCTAGGCTGGCACGACTCTCGCGGCAACCTCCTGCGATGACCGCCGGCACGCCGTCGGTCCGACGCCCCGGGGACATCCGAGCATTGCGCCGCTCGCCCAACTGCATTAACTTGCCGGCTTGGCGGACGGGAGGGGCGATCGTGAACGGAGCCCTCGACTATTTCGGCAGCGGCGAGACCATCGCCTTCCTCGAAACGGCGTTGCGCGAGGGCGCACCCCGGCCGGATCGGCTCGTTGCTCAGTTCGCGTGGACCTGCGCGAGCGCGATCCGCCCCGCGCCGGGCAGTTCGCAGAGTCGCTGGTGCAGCAACAACACCATCGTCATCGCGCTCACGGCCAGCAGCTTCGACGAAGAGCGCGACGCCATCATGGCCGGCTGTGACGACTACATGCGCAAGCCGCTCGACGACGGCGTCCTGCTCGAGACGATGGCCCGGCACCTGGGCCTCACGTTGCGCTACGAGGATGTGGTCGCAACGACGACCCGCGAGGCAGACCCTGCCACGACCGGCGTCCGCCTCGCCCCCGCGCTGCGCGAGCGCCTGGCCGCGGCACTGGAGCGACGCGATGTGCCGGCCATCGAGGAAGCGATGAAGCAGGTCCGAGCGGGCGACCCCTCCTTCGCGAGCGAGTTTCAACCGCTGCAGGACAGGTTCGACTACGGCAGGCCCGCCAAGCTCCTTCAGTCATCGGCCGAAAGCGAGTTCGCCGCTCGCTCCGCCGGCGCTGTCTCGAGGACCTCATGAGCACCTCCATCGACTTCATCGGCACCGACACGGACATCGCCGCGCTGGAGCAGGGCCTGGCCGGCGCCCCCCTGGATGGCACTGTCGTGCGCGCGCATCTCGCGTGGTATCTGTGCCGCCGCGACCCGCGGCGAGCGGCAACGCTCGCCGCACAGGCGCTGGAAGAACACGAGCGCCGCGGCCCGCCATACCCTGCAGCACGAGCGGCAGCCGCGCGTGCGGAGCTCGTGCTGGCCTACACGCAGCATCTGTCGTTCGACTTCGCAGGCGCGGGAGAACGGATGGAGCGCGCACGGTCGGCCTTTCGAGCCGTCGATGACGTGGCGGGCGAGGGAGATGCCTGCTATCTGCTGGCGGGTCTCGCGAACGTGGTCGGTAAGAAGGCGCACTGGGACGGCCTCGTGTCGGAGATGGCGGACGCCTACGCCCGCTGCGGCGATCCGCTGCGACAGGCGATCGCGGAGCTGGAGAAGGTGCAACTGCTTCTGCGCAGCGACCTGGCCCAGGCCCGTGCGCTGCTGGAGTCCAGCCCTCTCATCCGGCGGTGCGCCGGCCACCCGCTCGTCGAGGCCACCCGGGCGAACCGCCTCGCGCACCTGGCATATGGGGAAGGCAACTACGTCCAGGCCCTCGCCATGTGCCAGCTGTGCCACGAGCGGGCCCTCGTGGGGGGAAGTCTGGTGCTGTCGCTGCGCGCGGCCGGCAACGCCGCGGTGACGCTGCTTTTCATGCAATTGCGGTCCTCCGCCCTCGAATGGGCCGAGAAATCGCTCGCGATCGCAAGGGCGTTCGGCGTGGCGCGGCTGACCGCGATGGCGCTGATCCGCGTCGCCGGATGCGTGAAGGACCTGGGCCGCCTGGAACAGGCGATGGCCCTGGTCCAGGAGGCCATCGACATGCATCCGGAGTCGGCGCGGACGACGGTCGAATGGTCCGCGGCACTGCAGCTGCGAGGCGAGATCCGGATCGAATGGGGACATCTCGATCTCGCCCTCGACGACCTTGGCGAAGTGGAGCTATGGAGCCGCAAGCAATGGCCGTCGTCCATCGGCAAGATCCTGCCCAGCCGCGCTCGAACCTTGTCCCTCTTGGGCCGCGTCGACGAGGCGCTGGCTGCGCTGGACGAGTGCGATGTCAAGAGCTCGGGGTTCGAGCTGGCGAACGCCCTGCAGATACGGGCGGACGTTGCGCGGCGTCACGCGCTGCCGCGTCCGGCAGGATCGCAGCATGCCAGCGCGCCCATCCACTTCATGGAAGCGGCCCTGGCGCAACTGCCGGAAACCCACCGGCAGCAATACGTCGTGTGGACCGGTGAACTGGCCGCGGACTACGAACGGGCGGGAGACCTCGCCCGCGCGCTGACTTGCGAACGCCGCGCGGCCGACGCACAGGCACAGGCCGACAAGCAGAAGGCGGTCGAGCTCGCCACGTTCATGCAGGTGCGGGAAGAGACCGAGCGCGCGCAGGCGCAGGCCGCCCACCACCGCGCCTTGGCGCAAGCGGAGGCGCTCCGCGCCGAAGCCGAGGCCCGCGCCAACCAGGCCAAGAGCAGCTTCCTGGCCAACATGAGCCACGAGCTGCGCTCGCCGCTGAACGCCATGCTCGGCTTCACGCGGCTGCTGCTGCGCGACCCCGTCCTGCAGCACCGGCGCGACGACCTGGCCATCGTGCTTCGCAGCGGCGAGCACCTGCACCGGTTGATCAACCAGGTGCTCGACATGTCCAAGATCGAGGCCGGGCGGCTCACCCTCGACGAATCGGAGTTCGACCTGCACGCCCTGCTCGACGAGCTGGGCGAGATGTTCTCCCTGCAGGCGCGCGACAAGGGCCTTCACCTGTGGATCGTGCGCGAGCCCGACTTGCCGCGGAACCTGCGCTGCGACGCGCTCAAGCTGCGGCAGGTGCTGATCAACCTGTTGGGCAACGCGATCAAGTTCACCCGGCAGGGCAGCGTGGAGCTGCGCGTGCAAAGCGAGCCGCCGTGGCTGCGCTGCGCGGTGACGGACACCGGAGTCGGCATTGCGGAGTCGGAGCTGGCGCGCCTGGGCGCCGCCTTCGTGCAGGCGGGCCCGCAGGCGGCCGAGGGCACGGGGCTGGGGCTGGCGATCAGCCGCGGGTTCGCGGAATTGATGGGCGGTGAGCTGCGGCTGCAGAGCACGCCGGGGCGTGGCACCCGCGCGTCGTTCGAGGTGCGGGCGAGCGTCGTGCATCCCACCAGGGAGCCCGCGGCGGTCGGCTCGCGTCGCCGACCCATCGGCCTCGCGCCGGGCACGCCGCAGCCGCGCATCCTGGTCGCAGACGACCTGCCCGAAGGCCGCATGCTGGTAACGCGATTGCTCACCCTCGCGGGCTTCGACGTGCGGGGGGCCGCCGACGGCGAGAAGACACTGGAGGTGTGGCGGCAATGGCGGCCGCATCTGGTCCTGATGGACATGCGCATGCCGATCATCGACGGCCGCGAGGCGACACGCCGCATCAAGGCCTCTGAACAAGGCCGCGACACCGTCGTCATTGCGCTCACGGCCAGCAGCTTCGAGGAAGAGCGCGACTCGATCATGGCGGCCGGCTGCGACGACTACTTGCGCAAGCCGTTCGACGACGGCGTGTTGCTCGAGACGATGGCACGGCACCTGGGCCTCACGTTGCGCTACGAGGACATGGCCACGGCCACGACGGCGCCCGCTGCAAGCGCGGACGCGACCGCCGCCCGCCTCGCCCCCGGATTGCTCAAGCGCTTGGCCGCGGCGCTCGATCGCCTCGACGTGATGGCGATCGAGGAGGCCATGAAGCAGGTGCGGGAAGATTACCCTGCCTTCGCGACCACGTTGCAGCCTCTGCTGGAGCGATTCGACTACGGCAAGGCGGCCAAGCTTCTGCAGTCATCGGCTCCGGGCGACCCCGCCGCTTGCCCGCCGGCCGAAGCGTGAGCGCCGGGATCGTCCTCCTCGCACTGGCCGAGATTTCGGCACTCTCGCAGCTCTACATGCCTTCGAGCGCCCGCTCCAGCGAAGATGCCTCCTCGCGGTTCTGCAACGACGGCGCAAGCACCCGGTCTGCGAGCTGCCGGGTCGCCGCGCTCGCATACCACAGCTGGGTCTGCCGTTGCTCGAACGCCTTCGTGGACGCCATGCCGATGGAGTGGATGTCCAGCGGGCCCTCTGAAGTACGCAGGCGATCCGCCCTGCCCTCGAGCGCCGCGTCGCGCTCGATGCGGCCCTCGGGATCCAGCGGCGCGAAGATCTCGTCGTTGTGCCTCTGCATTCCCATCGCGAGCAGGATGCGGCCGGCGAGGGCTTCCTTGAGCGCCGGGTCGGCCTCGGGTTTCTGGCCATCCGGGGCCTGCAGGAACAGCGCGGACTGGCCATTCTCGCGCGGTACGAGCGCAGCGAGCTTGTGCGGCACGAAGCGGATGACGCCGTTTTCGCACAGCTTGCGCAACGGCGCATACGGTCCCGACACCGCCCAGGAGAATTTCGCCGGGGCGCTCGCCCCATAGACCACGAGCTTGCGGTCGCCGAGCACCTTCTTCAAGGAGGTGCCCTCCTTCTTGGCTGCATCCATCAGCCTCATGATCGGCGTGCGCGCGGAGTCGCCCCAGCCGACGACCGCGATGTCGCCGGGCGAGTCGCGGACGAAGCTCAGGATCTCGCCGGGCGAAGCATCGACCGTGGCGCGCAGGAAGTCCTCGCTGTGCGCGACGCTTTGGGTGGCCAGTACCGCGCGACCGCCGATACGGATGCGTTCGCTCTGCTTGGCGACGTACTCGCGCGAGCGCTCGAATTCGGGATGGTCCCTCGCCAGACCCAGCTTCGGCACGCCCGCGCCGGTGGCGTCGACGATCCGGTCTGTCCTCACGCGGTAGGTGCCACCTTCCCGGTCCTTCATCTCCACCAGGAACTTGCCGGGCGCCCCGGGCGGCGCGGGCGAGACGGCGGTCACCTTCGTGCCCACCATGACGGCTGTCCCGCGCCGCGCCGCCGCGTAAAGCCCGAGTGACGAGGCGTCGCCCAATTCACCCGCGGTCGGGTAGCGCGGATCGTCATTCCAGTCATCCGGCTGGATCGGACTGCCGACCAGAGGGTGATGCGTTCCGCCTTGCCTGTTCAGCGCTTCGATCGAATCACCCTTGTAGCCATGCTGCGTGCGCGAGTTGAGCAGGTGCTCTCGTACCGATCCGAAATTGCCGTCGCCGCAGTCGGAGGCGTCGACGACGAGGTGGCCGCTACCGACGCCGTTCTGGTGGAGCGCGTTGGCGATCGCCTGCCCCACCGGCCCGCCGCCGATGGTGAGCAGCGGGACGAACAGCGGCTTGTCGGGCGGAGCCGTTCCAAGGGCTCGCCTGAGCCTGCGGGCGTTGTCGAGAAGTTCCGTGCGGACCGCCGCCATCAGCACCCGGCGCAGCCGCGGCTCCTTCGAGAGCACCAGCAGCCGCAGCCGCAGCGCCCGGTCTGCCTCGGAATGCGAGGCTTTGGCAAAGTCCCCGGAGCTGACCTTCGCCATGGCCTTGCCGACCCGCTGCGACAACTGCGGATCGGACAACACGTGCTGGAACAGCGCATCGACACCCGTGGCGGGAATCGACGCAGGCATCTCGCGCAGGGACCTTGCCTCGCTTGAGCCCTGGCCGATCGTCGCCATCGACATCCACTTGTCGCGCAGCGCGGCGCCAGGGAGCTTCCCATTGCGCTGCGCTTGCGGCTTCTGCTTGGCGGCGGCCTTGTCCGACGACGTCCGGTCGCGGATCTGCGCGCCGTTCACTGCAACCCCGAGCGTCGGGCCCGCGTGCAGCGTCGTGCGACGGTGGAGGATCGGCTTCATGGCAGCCGCCTGCCTTGCTCCGATGGGAAGATGGAAGTGGAAGTCATGCGTTCCTCTGCGGTTGCACTGAGCTGTTGACGCAATGGCGTGGCAGCGGCCCGCCGACGATCAACGGGATATTCGGATGCTCTGCGGCACGCCCCGAGACCCCGGGCCCGATGCGAAGCGATGGCGTCGCGAGCGAACCGAAGCACGGCGCTCGCATGTTCCGAGCCGGCATCGTGTCGCGCAATCGCCGACGCGCTGCCAACGCCAACTTCGCCTCGTCGCTCAATGGCGCGCATTCTGCACACGGCTTTGCGTCACTTTTCCCTAGTCTGCCCATGCCGCGGCGACTACCGCGAACCGGAGCCGCCAAGCCGAAACCGCCGACAGCCGTAGATAAGACGGGATCGTCCGGACGAGACGCGCGCACTTCATTCTTCGCAAGGGTTTGCACATGAGCATCAATATCAACATGAAGGGCACCTTCACTGCCGCCAAGCAGGCCGTCAACAACGCCAAGCAGGCAGCCGGCAAGGCCAAGAAAAGAGCCGGCGATATCTTCGACGAACTGAGAAGCAGGACATCGAAGGGTTCGCAGCCACGCAAGAGGATGAGCATGCCGGAACCGCAGTTGCCCCGGCCGGAGCGCGAACAGCAGCGTGCATACTCCGACCCTGGCCGCTACCCGTTCCCGCAGGCGAAGCAATTCACGAGCGAGACTTACCCGCCGAAGAACTACCGGGACACGCCACCGTCGCCCCAGGGGTTTCCTGGCGGCGCCTACCCGCCGGACGGCTACGAATCCACGCAACCGCACCCGCAAAGTCCGCCTCCGGGTGAGCACCCGAGGCGGACCCCGCGCGCGGGGCGAGCCGGTCGACCCCGGCCGAGCGGGCCGGGCGAGTTTCCGGCCGACGATCTCGCGACGGTGCGCGCACAAGCACGCGAGACGCTCGGGCTCGACAATGAAAAGTCGACCCGTGCCTTCGAGTGCGAGACGCTGGAGGATGCCGTCGCGATGAAGGACCACCTCGAGAAGTTCAGCAAGGAGATCTCGACGAAATCCAGGGAGCTGCAGCAACGGATCGAGAACGGCAACTCGCTCCAAAAGGACAAGGAACTGAAGTCCCTCTCGGAAGCAACGCGAACGCTCAAGCTGGAAATGCTGGACGCCTTCCGGCATCTCGATGATCTGCTGCAGAAGCAGTCTCGCGACGCGCTAAAAATCCCCGAGGACAAATTGCGCCCGCAGGATACGGAGCACAACTCGGGTACGCCTGGGGATCCCGACGCCATGGAGAAAGCCCTCGCCATGAGGACAGCCCTCGAGGCATTCAGGTTGGAGGTCAAGGAGAAGTTCCGGGGGCTTGAGCTCAAGGACGACCGGGAGATCGACAACGCGCGATACGCGCGTAGCGAGCTCCTGAAGGAAGTGAGGCGGTCACTCGATCGTGTCCAGGAGAAGATAGACAAGCTCGAGAATCAAGGAACGGCGGACTCGACCGGCCGGCCGGAGCGGCCGGCGCCGAGTTCGGGCGGACGGAACCGCCGGACCGCGACACAAGAGGCCGGTCGGTCCGAGCAGAGCAAGCCGAAGGTGGAGTCGACCGCGGACGAGCAGCGTGCCCAGGCGCAAAAGCGCGCCCAGGCAGACAGGCGCGCCCTGGGTGAAAAGCGTGCGCAAGCGCGCAAGACGCTCGGGCTGGACGAGACCAAGTTGTCCGCGGCGTACGTACTGAGCACCACGAAGACGCTGGAGGACGCTGTCCCGATGAAGAAACAACTCCAGATCTTCGGCCGCGCTGTGTGGCGGAACTTCGATCAGCGGGTGAAGGAGCTAGTCCAGGAAAACGGCGACCCGATGGCAGCTGGCGAGACACTCAGGACCCTGCAGGACGCGAAAAGCACGCTCGAGGCCGAGATGAAAGGTGGCATCGCGTTTCTCGATGGCCTGATGCAGGCCGAGTCACGCAAGAGGCTTGGATTCGCCAGCGACAGGTTGAACTCCTCGACCTTGATATCCGGGACGACCACGAAAAAGGACGCCGCCGCGCTGAAGAAAGACTTGGAGACGTTCAGCAACGAGGTCACGAAGGAGTTCAAGGCGTTGTCGCGCAGGGTACATCCGGACAGGAATCGCAACGACCCGGATGCGACGGAAAAATTCCAGAAGATATTGAAAGCCAAGGAAGTTCTCATCGAGGAACTGAAATCGGCAACGACCTACGTCGACTACGTCCTTCGGCAATGAGCGTGAACGGCTGCGCGCGCCGGAGCGCCCCTGGCCTATTCGGGCAACGTGAATCATGGGAGGCCGGCGAACGGGAAGGCCACGCAGGGGTTGTTGGCGACGATCTAAATCCGCCTCTATGTGACGGTGAGGACGCGCATCAGGCTGCCTTGATGCGACAGGGTGCGCACATTGGCAAACCTTGTCAATGTGTCGGCGATCGCGGTAGGGATGCTGGGCAACCGGCATCCCTACCGAGATCGCCAACAGCCCGAGATCCACAAGGACGCTCTCCCAATCGAACATCCTCCGGCAGATTGCGATAGACCGCCATGGCATAGCGCAGTCGCTTCTGCGGAGAGGTCGCGTTGTACGCCCCCACTGCATCCCAGGTTCGCCCCAGCCGGCGCATATTCTGCGCAAGGATCCAGGCGCCAACCTCGATGTTCAGGCACGGCTCCCAGAGCTGCGCTTCGTCGATGCCAAGAAGGCGCAGTTGCGGAAACCATGCGCTGTTGATCTGCATCAGGCCGACGTCGTAGGAGCCATCCGCGTTGCGGCGATTGATGGCCCGCGGATCCAGGCCCGACTCCGTCTTGGCGATCGCATGGAGCAGTTCCGGCTGGATGCCGTACTTCAACCCCGCCTGCTCCCAGCACGCATGTGCCGGCAGGGACGCCGCCGCACCCAGAAGCGCGCCTGCGATCATGGGGCCGAGGCCGGACCAGAGCGGCGAACGCATGGCGTCAGTAAGTCAGATCCAGCGACCAGTTCACCTGCGCGGGTGTCAACTCCTGGACATGTCCGGCGGCATTGATGTAATTGGCCCGGTGATAGAAATTGCCCGCGTAGCTGCCGGTGTAGGTGGTCCACAGCAGTGTGATCAGGAACTTGTACCCGTTGACGTTCTTCGGAACAGCCTTCGATAAAGTTGCGGCCAACACGGATTCGTCGTCAACAAGCTTAGGCGACATTGCCCGCGTCCTCGCGATCAGCGCGCCGGAGTCCTGATCCACGACGTCGACCAGCATCGAGAACTGCAGTTCGTCCCCCGGCGTGGTCGATGTGCCGCGCGCCATGTCGGCGCTGACATTCGCGATGATCAGTCCGTCCTTGGCCGGATGGACATCGCGCTCGATGACGGCAGATACCGTGTCGTCCGGGGCATCGTAGGAGAACGCCCCCGCGTAGAAGCTTGTGCCCGGCGGATACGAAAGGTAGTTGGACTTCATGATGATGGACGAGCCCGTCTCGGTGTAGGCAAGCTCGGCCGAGGACATCGTGCGCCACTGACCCGACTGGCAGCTCAGCAGCGCCCCCTGCGCGTCCTTCGTGACGAGACCGGCGGTCGCGCAGGCCGTGCCGGCCACCTCCACGCTGTCGACCCGCAAGTAATTTGCTGCCGACACGCCGGGCACGCTGAAGTTTCCGTTCTCATCCACCGCAAGCGCCCGCCATGCCGCGCCGTCCCAGGTGAAGCCACGCGCAAGGCCGGTCACCATGCGCACGTCGCCGGGATTGTTGCCGGCGCCCGTGGGCAGATCAGCGAACGTGGCGACCGGGTCTTTCCAGAAGGCCGAGCCCTGGGCCTTCCACGTGCCAGCCTGGCAACTGAGAACCCGCCCAACGGCATCGATGGCGATGCGGCCCTGTGTCGACGGGTCCGCAGCGACGCACAGCGGGTCGGAGGCATCGCCTTCGACCGCGACGGCGGCCATGTGCAGGGGCGTCGTCATGCGGTTGAGCTCGGGATGACCGGGCACTGAATTGCGGTACACGAAATCGGCCGTCGTCGCAGCCTCGTAAAACACTGCGCTTGCGAGCGCGCCGGCCGTGGCTGTTGTCCCTGAGCAATTGGCCGAAAGGTAGTGGCTCATCTGAGTTTCCGGCACGCGCCAGGCGCCGTATGCGCCCTGCGCAATCAGCGACGCGCCATACGGGATATAGCCTCCGCCCGGGCCGGCGTTGGCTGCCACGAAGGGCAATTCCTTTTCCGGGATCGGAGCGGGGCCGCCTTCGGTCACGACAAGTCCCTCGAGCTGGCCAGGCTGCGGCTGCAGGACCAGCAAGCACGGCGTCTGACCATAAGCGTTCGTGGCTGCCTGCGCCGCTGAAAGCAACCCCGCAGCTTGCAACTGCGCCAAGGTCACGCGGGCGGGCACGGTGTCCGTGGCTGCGGCGAGCAGCGTCGCCTGGTTGGCCGCGATGTATTTCGCCGCCGCCGCGGAGACGCGCTGCTGATGCTGCGCGGCCTGCTGGCTCTTGGTGTCTTGCATGGATGCGAGGACCAATTGCAGCAGCCCCACGATGAGCACAGCGCCGATTGCCAGGGCTCCAAGTATCTCGATCAACGTGAAGCCGCGGCCATGGGTCTTCATATATGTTCTCCGTCCTCGATTCGATGGGGGGAAGCCGTTCACTTCACGCTGGCCAGCCACACCGGCGTACCGTCGTCCAAGTCAGGGAGCTCGATGGCGGTATCCCCGTAGCGCGCCGAGTAGAGGAAAGTTCCACCGCCGGCGCGATGCCGAGCCTCGCCGACGAGGATGGAACCCTGCGAGAGCTCGGCAAGGTCGGTCGTGAGAGTTGCGGAAACGCGGGTGCTGGCGAAAACAACCACGGTGCCGTCGGGCAGCACCTCGTTGCTCCATGCAGGGTTGCGCACGTACCAGTCGGGAAACGTCAGCACCGCGTCGGGCACGGCCCCTGGGCCAGTGGGATTCGAGCGCACGTGCTCCACCACGATGTCGCGGTAGAGCGCCATGTTGCGCGCCAGATGGTCGCCCTGGGCGTATGCGCCCTGCGGCGCCTGGGTCTCGCGCGCGATGGCCACGGCACCCATGGCGGCCGTCAAGGAAAGGAGAACGGCGAGAACCCACACGTCAATACTCCCAGGAGGAACCGCTCAGGCGGCCGTCCAGATGAGGGTGTTCGCGCTGGCGTTGCAGGCCGCTTGGGCGGCGGTTGGCGTCACCGGCAGCGCGAGGTTGGAACCATTGACCTGCAGCCCCAGCCAGTCGCCGTTCATGCTTGCCAGGTTGATGCACACGTCCGCGGGAACGTTGGCATACGTGATCGTGAAGTTGGCGTTGGCGCCATCCACGGACACGGCGCCGTTCCACGTGTTGTAGACGTTATTCGATGCGTCGACCGACAGCGTGGTCGGAAATACCTTCGCGCTGACCAGCGTCGCATTGAGAGTGCCAGTACCGTAGGACGCGGACTGGCCCATGAACAGCTTCTTGACGCCCGTACGGATGGAGCTGACTTCCTGCGCCGCGCGGTTCACGTTGGCACTGCTGAAACTCCCCAGAAGGAGCGCGACGGCCCCGAGGATGACGATGGCTGCAACGCCGAGGAAAGCGATCGACTCGAGAAGCGATGCGCCGTGCTGGTGGAAACGGGATTTCATGGAGACTTCCTTTTCGAAGTGGAGGTGGTGGGGCGGAGAAATTGGGATGCGTCAGTGAATGGCCCTCGTCATGGCCGCGATCTCCTGCTGGATGCCGAAGAAACCGGTGACGAGCCAGGCAATGCAAATGGCCATCAGGACAATGGCGACACCGTTGAGAATCTTCATCTGCGCAGTGATCGTCGCGACCCCTTCGACGATCCATTCGTCCGCGAGGGTTTGCAATGCTTCCGAGAAGCCTCGGAACTCGGCGTAGATGCACAGGTCGTCGACGATCTCGGGAGCAGGAAAGTCGTAGCCTGCATTGCGCAGCGCCTCACCGCAGTTCAGCCCCGACTTCACGCCGAGGAGCGCGCCATCGAGGCGCTCGCGCAGCCATGGACTGGCCCCGTCCGACATTCTCGTGAGGCACTTTTCCACCGTCATGCCAGCTCGTTGCATGGCCGCGAAGGCCATCAGGAACCCGCTGCCGACAACCAGGCGGTAGATCGAATAGGGTGGAAAGCGGTCCGCGACGACGCGTGCCGTGCCGCGCCAACGCGGCAGCGATATCACGACGGTCACGACCAGGCCGATCACCAGAAGCACCACCAGCGGCATCCAGCCTTGCACGAACTTCGACATCAGATGAAGCGAGCGCGCCGCGCCCGTCCAATGCTCCGGATTCGTGATGCGCGCGAATTGGGGGATCACCTTCGTGCCGAACAGGTACAGATAGGCAAGCACCAGCACCAGAATGGCACTCGGATAGGCGACGCCGCCCACGATGGCGCTGCGGATCTTGCGCGAGGCTTCCACGATGCCGACCACGGACTCGAGCGCAATCTCGAGCCGGCCGGCCCGTTCGCCAGCCATGATGATCATCTGCTCGGCCTGCGGGATCCAGCCCTCCATGGCCTCGGCCAGCATGCGGCCATTCTGGACAGTGCGCCGCCAGTCGGCGAGCACGATGGCCAGCGGTTCTCCAGTCTTCTGGCCGTCGCGCGATTCGCGCCGGTGCAACTCGGTGAGCACGCGAAGCAATGCGAGCCCGTTCGACAGCATCGTGGCAATCTTGCGATACAGGCGGATCCGCACCTTGGCGTTGAGCTGTATGCGCGCCCACCAGCGCTCGACTTCATAGCGCATAGGCCGCCACTTCGACGACCGAAAGGCGTCTTTCGCTCGCAGCAGCAGTGCCGCGAGTCAGGTGCCCCACTGTTCTTTCGGCCATGCGCGGATCGACCAGCCCGGCTGCGATCTTGTCTACTGCATGGTCCAGCAGCGTGTGACCCTGCTGCTCCGTGGTCCAGTACTCCAGGGCCATGACTTTCTGCCCGGTGCGCACGTACTCGAAGAAACGGGCATCCGGGATCACCACCTCGGCCACCACCGTGCGGCCGATGGTGCCGTGCCCGCCACAGGTGCCGCACCCGGGGCCAGCGATATGCACATTGCCGATGGCAGCACCTACTGCGCGCTTGACTCGCCGTAGCACCGCCTCCGGCAGTTCGTCCTCGTGCTGCTGCAGGCGCTTCTTGCACGACGGGCACAGCAGCTTGATGAGTCGCTGGCTGATGAGGCCGGTGATCACGGAGTGATCGGCCACCATTTCCAGCGGCAGCCCAAGATCGACGAGCCGATCGATGATGGCAATGGCGTTGTTGGCGTGCACCGTCGTCCACACCTGGTGCCCGGTCATCGCAGCGCGCAGCGCGCTCTGGGCGGAGGCACGGTCGCGTACCTCGCCAATCATGATGGTGTCGGGATCGAGCCGCAGGGCGTTGGCGATGGCCGACGAGAACAGGCGCGAGCGCTCCTCCTCGGTGGAGGCGTTGGTCACGGGTGTCTGCACCGCCGCCGGAATCGGATACTCGATCGGATCCTCGATGGTGATGACATGCAGCGCCCCGTTGCTTTCCTGGAGCTCGCCCATGAGGATGCGCTGCAGAGTCGTCGACTTTCCCGACCCCGTCGGCCCGCTGATGATGTTCATCCCGATGGGCTGATCCTTGAGCACCTGCAGCAGGCCGGCCTGCTGCTGCGAGAACCCGAGAGGCTGGAGGTCGACGTGGTCGCCCGCGTCGTTGTAGAGAAGGCGCAGCACCATCACGCTGCCCTCGTTCGTCGGCGCCGTGGCGATGCGCACGCCATACAGCATGTCCGGCAGCTTGTCGCGGTCGCCGATGCTCGCGTCCTGGCGCTCGTTCGGCTTGTACGCGTTGTCCGATACCGTCGTCATCGCCGCATACAAGGTGGCCAACAGCCGCTCTCCGTAGTCGCGGGTATGGCCGAATACGCGCACCAGGTCGTTGTGGATGCGGAAGTAGATCTCGGTGCCTGTCTTGCGCACGCGGATGTGGATGTCCGAGGCGCGCGCGGCGCAGGCACGCTTGAGAAGATCCTTTGCAGTTGCCTGCATCTTCGTGTGCTCGACGCGCACGCCACGGTGCTCGCCTGCCGCCTCGTACAGGGTCGAAATCAGCTCGAACGATCCCACGACAGGCTTGTACGAATATCCGATCCTGTCCAGTCGCGCACAGTACGACAGCACATGCGGGTTCATGGACTGCCCGGCAGCCACGAGAAGGCGCCCGTCGGACAGCAGGCATAGCAGCTTGCCCTCCTCGGCGCTGGCCTGCAGATCACCGCTGCAGCTCAGCACCTTGACGTCGTGCAGCTCGGTGGCGGCAAGCGGCGCCGCAACGGCGTGCGCATGCGGGAGGCGGCTCATCGACGCAGACCTCCCGGCGGCGGCAATTCGATGGGCGACCCGAGTGAGATGGCGCCACCCGCAGCGGCAGGAGAGCTCATGCCCAGGCGGATCACATGCCTGGTTCGCGTCTCCAGCACGACCTCGCTCGGCCTGATTGCCGTCACCCGCGAACCATCGGAGAGCTTGTCGCCGACACGCAGATCCACCGGGCTGCGACCTGGAAGCGCCACCGTGGCGTACCACGTCTCGCCGATCGCATCGACGCCACGCAATTGCGGTTCCTCGGGAGGGGGCGTCGAGCGGCGCACCTCCGCGTTGCGCGCGGCGATCTCCGCGCGCTTGTTGGCAAGCTGGGCCTGCACCTCGGCCTTGCGCGCTCGAGCCTTCAGCACTGCCGTCTCTGCCTCGATTCGAGTGAGCTGCTGTGCGGCAGTTTCGGCGCAAACCGCTGTCTGTGAGATCAGGCAGGCCGCCAGGGCCAGCCAATGGCTATTTCGCATTTATGACTCCTTCGATCGACCAGTCTTCACCGTTGAACGCGGCCTGTGTGAGACGCACCCCGGGCTGCTCCAATGCCTGAGCGATCTGCACTGGCGGCATCCCGCTCGTCCGCACGCTGAGGCGGTACGTCTGCCAATCGGGTGGGCCTGATGGCGGCGATGCTCCTGTGCGCGCCGTCCGCAGTGGAGGGGGCGGGGGGACGAGCGTGATACTTGGCTTGAGCCCGAGCGATTGCAGGTTCGAGAGAACGACTGCAAGCGCTGTCTGCGCGGGCAGCAACACGTCGTCCCGCGCAGACGCCATGGCACCCAGCGGTCTTGAAACGCTTGCCGTCTCCCCGTCGATCGCGACGACGGCTTTCGGCACTTCGTCCAGCAAGTGGGCCACGACGCTGCCGTTGCGCTTCCACGAGTGGGCTGCGGTGGACAAGTTGCACTCGTAGTTCGATAGTTGCCAGCCGCCGGGCGCAAGGTGCACGAGACCCTCTGAGCACGCGCGAGCGAAATCGACAGGAAGAGGTTGTGCCGGCCATGGGTGCGGCGGCGGCGGCCCGGGTTTCTGATTGGTCGCGACCTTGGCGGACTCCATCGCCGCGACGATCAGCCGCGTGCTCTCCTGCCGGCGATGAGCGTCCCATCCGATGTAGAGCGTCGCGATGGCCGCGGCACCCGCGACGACGCCGGCGCCAACGAGAACGCGGTGCCGCCCGACCGCCAGCGACTTCAGCGCCCATGACGAGTGAACGCGCATCTCGCCGTTGCGGCGATGCGTGAAGAACTCCTCGAGGCGCCGCGCGTGGAAATTGTGGAAGCCGATATGTCTCAGCTCTTCGTCCCCGAACACGACGCTCCACCCACCGAGCGCATAGTCGTTGGACAGGCGATCGATGACTTCCTCGCGGGTGCCGGCGAAATCGCCGGTTGGCAGGAAGCTATCCTCACGCACCGCGAAATAGGCCCACTGGCCGTCGGGCAGACTCAGCGCGGCAAGCCAGTTGTGCACGGCCTGCTGACGGCCATCGTAGTGCGCGCCGTTTGCGGACACGGTCCTGGCCAGCACGGCACCGAGCGACAACATGCCGGGGCGGACGCCGTCAGCCGTGTTCGCATATCCGGCCTGCGCGGCGCCGTGGTCCTGGCGCAGCACCATGAGGTCGAACTTGATGCGTTGGCCGAGTTCGATCGCTTCCTTGCGCAATTCTCGTGGACGCGAGAGCGACTGCCAGAACAGGCCGCTGACGAACCTGTGCTTGCCGATCTGGATGACGTGAGCGGGCATGGGTGGTGCTCCGCTCGCTCAGGCGTCATTCATGGCAATGGGCGTGACGAGGATGACGATCACCTCCTTGCCTGCGCCCGCCGTGAAGCCGCCACCCAGGCCCATGAAGCGTGGGTCGCCGACACCTTTTCGGTCGACGTTGGAGTCGGTCTGCTCGAAGCCGCTGATCACGAGCGTCTCGCCAGAGTGCATCGCCACGCGCTGGAGGAAGTTGCGCGTGTCGAGCTCAGGCGTCTCGATCGAAGCCTTCGCGCCATCACTCCCGCTCGTCACGGTGCGGATGCCGCGCAGCGACGAGATGTCGGTGGAGAACTGCAGCATGACGGTGCCGTCGCTCATCAGGTGCGGCAGGATGGTCATGTTGAAGCCCGACGTGACCGTGCCGGGCTCCAGGCTCGTGGTGGAACCGACGTTTGCGGTCAGCGACGTCGACGACGACTTGAGAAAGGACGTCTGGCGCGCCACCTGCACCGGCACCGGTTGGTTGTTCAGCGTAGCCACCGAGGCGGAGGTCTCCCGCCGCACCTTGCCTTGGCTCGACAGCGCGGACATCATCAGCGTCGAGCCGGCGAGCTTGCTCGACGAGGTATCGAGAATCGCCGCCGAGAACGCAGCAGCGCCGGTCTGCGCCGCGAAGCTGCTCTGCACTCCGAACCGGCTGGAGATATTGCCGTACACCAGGTCCCAGTTGATCCCGTAGTCGTCCAGATCATTGGTGGACACGGCTAGCACCGTCACGTTGATCATCACCTGGCGCGACAGGATGCGGTTTTCTTCATCCAGGAACTTCGCAACGCGATCGAGCACCCAAGGCGTATCGGTCACCGAAATCGACCCGGTAGCGGGCGATGCGACTGCCTTGCCTTGCGGCGACAGCATCGCCGTGACCGATTTCTCTATGCTGTCGAAGACAGAAAGCTTCGACGAGACGGCGGTGGTCTGCGCGTTGTTGCGCGCCGATCCGTTCGCCGCCGTCGAACCGCTGCCCGTGTTGTCGGCCGCCGCGCGGCTTTCGACGCTTGCGTCGAGCGATGCGTCGCCCGGGATCGCGCGAATCTGGAAGGTGCGGGTGTCGGTGTAGTAGAACTGGATCGCGCTTTGCGCGAACCGCCATGACACGCCGAACCGCGCGGCAGCAGCGTCGAGCAGGCCCTTGAAGGTGCCATCGACAAACGTGATACGGACAGGCCCCGTCAGCGCAGCGCCGGTCTGAGGGGCGCGCACAGGCGCGGCGAGCACCGAGGGCGCGGTGCCCGGTGCAGCCGTGTTCGTCGGCCACGCCATGCTTGCACCCGATTCGGCCTGCAGGGCGTTCTGCGACGCGTGGACCGCATCGGGCGACACCTCGACTGCAATGCCAGAGCGGATCGAGATGCGCTCGGCAAATTCCGACAGCGACGAGACCATGCGGTCGAATACGGCGTGCTGCGAGAAGACGGGCGGCAGCGGCTGTGTGGGCAACTGCATTGCCCGGTGAGCGATCCAGACCCCGTCTTCGACCTGGACCACGGCGGCGGCCTTGACATTTTCCCGCGCCGATGTGGCCTGAAGCCGTTCGACGCGCCCCTGGCTCGCGCTCATGTCGTCATCGACCTTCGTGGCAAGGTTCGTGCACCCGGCAAACGCCATCGCGGACAGCAGCAAGACAAGCTTCATGCGGTGCATCACTGGGCTCCCTTCGCGACGATGCGCAAGACCTTGTTTCCGCGGTAGAAGATGGCCTTCATCGGCGCCTGAGACTGCTCGAGGCTCCGCGCCAGCGCACCCACCGCGTCCTCGAAGTCGCCGGAGAAGTCGGCACGCGCCTCGAGCGGATAGTCGGCCGGCAGCTCCCACACCAGCTGCCAACCGGCCGACAGTGCCCAGCGGTTCATCGCCGCCTTCAGCGTGCGGTCAGCCAGCTCGATGTGCCACGGCGCAGGCACGGCATAAGACGCGGCCGCCTGAGCTGGTTCTGTGATGGCTGGCTCAGTCGATGCTGCGAGCGCGGGTATGGAGCACGCAAGTGCGGCGGCGATCACGGCGATTCGCGGGTGAGGAATGCGAGTCTTCTGGGTCATGCGTTGTCTCGGCTGTCGTTGCGGTCAATGGTCATAGAGCAGCCTTTGTGCCAGTTGGTAACTCCGACTTGAATTCCGCCCAATCCTCATAGGTGAACCGACGTTCCTGAACGTCCCTGAGCATTGCGGACGACAGCGGCCGGACCTTTCGAATCTGCAAGGTCGCTGGACCTCGAATCTCGCAATCGCGCAAGCTCGGCGTGCAGCTCACCCCGTAACGTCAGGTGGCACGATCTCTGCAAATGAACCGCGCAGAGTCACTTCCGACTTGGGGTCATAAGCCATGAATGACCGAGATCGTCCTGCCGGCATGCCCGAGGTACTGGCGCTGATCTTTTGCTTGCAGCGCCGCGCCGCCACCCTGCGGAGTCAACAGCCGTTGTGGCGCGTCGATGCTCAGCACAACGCGCAGTCGCAGGAACGGCAATGCAACGCGTTTCACGACGAATCGATCGAGCTGCAGTACCAGCCGATCCCCGGCGGTCGCGACGACCGGTTGTGCGCAGTCGAAACGCTCCTGTGCCGGCGTGCGCCGGATGGTGGTTTCCCGAGATCGTCTTCGCTGTATTCGCCAACATCTGACAGGAGCCTGCGTTGAACATCGGATGCTGCATCCCGGATTCGATCCTTTGCTCGCGCGTTGCGGATCTCTTGTCGCAGGAGGGATTCGATTGCGAGCTGTTCAAGCACGAGTCCGCCGCCTTGCGCACGCTGCGCCACCGCGGCGGCATCGACCTCTTGCTGGTCGACATCGGGTACGACCCGGCCATGGAGGAAGCGGTCCTGTCCTGGCTTCGCTGCCGCACCGGCGACACGGTGCCGGTGTTCCTGATGTCGTCGCACTGGAATCCGCAGCGGATGGCCCATGCCCTGGAGGCCGGTGCCGACGACTGCATATCGAAGCCATTCGACGGCGCCGAGCTGGTCGCGCGAATGCGGGCCATCCTGCGTCGCTGCCGCGCCGCGGAGTTCATGGGTTCACGCACGGAAGTAGCCGGCTTCGTGCTGGAAGAGGCCACGGGCGTGTTGACCGACAACGGCAAGCTCGTTGAGCTTACGCCGAGGGAATTCGCCCTCGCACGGCTTTTCTTCACCAACGCGGGCCAGCGTCTGGCGCGCGACACCATCAGCCTGGCGATCTGGGGCAGCGAGAAGGAGATTGCCAGCCGGACCATCGAGCAGCATGTGTACAAGCTGCGCAAGAAAATGAGCCTCGGCAGCGCCCGTGGCGTCATGATCCGAACATCCTATGGGCAAGGCTACCGGCTCGAGCTTTCCGAACACTGGTCGCGGTGGCCGACGTCAGTGCCGGCGTCCGCCAGCCGGCTCGCACGGATGGATGCCCGGCGCAACGCGAGCGCGGGCTAGCGGCGTCTCATAGCAAGATCGTGCTGAAATCGCCGTGCTTGTCTCCCGCACTGAGCGACGCGCCCGGCGCGAAAAAGTCACAAGAAAACCGAAGCCGGGCCGTCTCTTCAGGCTGAACAGGCAAGCGCAGCCGCGCCTACCGGAAGCCTGGCCACGCATCGATCCCCGCTGGCCGGTCGTTCGACCGAGACCTGCATCAGCGTGGGCAGCGCGTCCTTGAGCTGATCGAGGATGTATGCACACAGGTTTTCGAGCGTTGCGGGGCCGATGCCTTGCACTTCATCGAGAAACCGGTGGTCGAGAAGCTCGCGTATCCGCTCGATCTCATGGCGGAAGAAGCCGAGGTCGACAAGCATGCCGGAATCCGCGTCGGGCGTTCCGGAGATGACCACTTCAGCGTGGTAAGTGTGGCCATGGATACGACGGCTGCTCTCCGCATCGATCTTTCGGTCAAGCGAATGGGCGGCTTCGAAGAAGAATTTCTGGCTCAGCTCAAAGGTCGGTGAAGTCATCGTTGGACATCCCTTGATCCAGGTGATCGCAGGCGCCAAGGCTAAGCGTTGGATGACTTTCTCGTTTCGCCCATGCGGAAGTCTCGTGCACATGAGCGAAGCACGGCCTGCCGCAGCCGGCTGGCTCGCCTCAGCGAATGCGCACCAGCATGTCCTGAAGCTCCACGCGGTTGTACGCGACGCGGATGGCATCCTTCGGACTGACCGCGCCGCTCGCCACCAGGCCGGCGAGGTCATCGTTCAGGCAGCGCGACATGTTGTCTTCCTTGCGCTTCATGAAGTCGGACAGCAGCGAGAATTTCTCCGGACTGGCGATGAATTGCGACACCTGCTGGTTGTTGTTGAACAGCAGTTCGCTGGCCAGGACCAGGTTGTCGCCCTTGGACGTCGGCACGAGACTTTGGCACACCACGCCCACGAGCGAGTCGGCAAGCGCCTGTGCCCGCTGCTGCCGCTGATCGGCCGGGAAGAACGACAGCATCTTGTTGAGCGCGCCGGCGGCGCTTGCCGTATGCAGCGTGGCAAATACGAGGTGGCCTGATTCGCCCGCATGCAGAACCGTGTCGGCGGTCTCGGCGTCACGCACCTCGCCCACGACGATCACGTCCGGCCGCTGCCGAAGCGCATCGCGCAGACCCGCCGAGAAGCTCGCCACGTCGGTGCCGACTTCCTTCTGCGAAATGATCGAGCTCTTGGGCTTCAGCACGTATTCGATCGGCTGCTCGATGGTCACGATGTGGCTGCTGCGTGTGGTGTTGAGATAGTCCAGCAGCGAGGCGACGCTGGTCGTTTTTCCAGCGCCGGTCGCTCCGCTGATGATCACGAGGCCCTTGTTGGCCTCGACCAGCGACTTGACATAGAGCGGCAACCCGATGTCTTCGAGAGACAGGGGTTGCAACGGCAGTCGGCGGATCGCGATGACCACGTTGCGGCCGCCCACGGTTCGGTAGACGTTGCAACGCAGGCGCGACTTGGTCAGCTCGACGGGATGGTCAATGGCGCCGCTGCGAAGCTTGTTCTCCCAGTCGGCGTCGATGCTGTTGAGCAGCTCGTGCATCTCCTCGAAGAGGACCGGCTCTTCGCCGACCGCCCGCCATTGGCGAGGTGTCTTGATGCGGATCGGCGCGTTCTGCTCGATGTGGATGTCGGTGAAGACCTCGTCCGAATTCACGAGGTCGAGAACTTCGTTCACAAGGTCTCGCATCAGCACTGAGCTCTTGGCCATGGTTGGGTCCGTCGATGAGGATTCGCGGGAGTCTAGGAGCCGGCACTTCATCGATTCCTCAACGATGTTCAGGCAGACGTCCCGGCGGCACATCAGCAGTGCAGTCGTTCACATCCCGCAGGCCACAAGCGTGCGCAAGCGTCGGCCTTCGCCGCTAAGCGGCCTCGAGTCCGATCTTCGCCGCGCTTTGCAGTTTGTCGTTGCACGACGCAGCAGCATCGAGCAGCCATGTCTTGAATGACTCGAGGGCCTTGGACGGCACCCGATCCTGTGGATACACGAGGTAGTAGGCGGACTCGCTTCGCAGCGTCACGCTGCATGGATTCACCAGGCGACCCGACGCCAGCTCTTCCTGAACGAACAGGCGCGGTGCCAGTGCAAGGCCCATGCCGGCCACCGCCGCCTCCACGAGCATCTCGGACAGCTCATAGCGAGGCCCTTTCATTGCATTGACGCCGACGACGCCAACCTGATCGAACCAGCGTGCCCACGACGACTGCCGTGAAGGCTGATGAAGCAACGAAAAACACCCGAACTCGCGCGGATGAAGCCGCCTTGCGCCGCCAAGCAGCATCGGAGCGCACACCGGAATCAGTTCTTCTCCCAGCAGGAACTGCGAGACTGCCCCGGGCCAGGTGGCGTCGCCGAAGTGAATGGCGGCCTCGAACGGCGACGAGGCGAACTCGAAGGTCGTCATGCGCGCGCCAATGTTCACGATCACGTCGGGCTCGCGCTTGGAGAACAGAGGCAATCGGGGGATCAGCCAGCGCGTGGAGAATGCCGGTGCAACGGCCACCGAGAGCTTGCCTGTGGTCTCCTGAAGCGTCATGACGTTCAGCGCGTCTCGCTCAAGGCGCTCCAGGACATCGCGCACCTGGCGGGCATACGCGGCACCGACCTCGGTCAGTACCAGCCGACGGCTCACCCGATTGAACAACGGCTGCCCGAGAAACGACTCGAGGCGGCATACCTGCTTGCACACAGCGCTCTGCGAGAGCGCGACTTCGTCGCCAGCACGTGCGAAGCTCTGGTGGCGCGCCACCGACTCGAAGGTCACGAGGGCTTCGAGACTGGGGATTCTTCTTCTCAGACTCAGCTCCCTTTGGGTCGCTGCCCGATACCGCTACAAGGGCGCGCCTGCTGTAAAACATGGCAGCACGCTACTCGATGCAGTTTGAATTGTCTCGCAGCGCGCGGCGCGCATAGTAGCAAAACGCGGCCTGCGATCGGCGCTCCTGAAGTATCCAATCGTGGGCCTCTCGTGCCAGGTCCGGCGATACGGCCTTGATCGAACCCGCGCTCATCGCCATGAGCTGCAGCTTGGCCGCGCGCTCGCACTGCAAAGCAACCACGCATGCTTCCTCAACGCTTTGCCCGGCGACGACCAGCCCATGATGCGCGAGGAGCAGCGCCCTCCTGCCCCCAAGCGCCGCGCTGATGATTTCGCCCTCCTCATTGCCGACGGGTACCCCGGGCCAGTTCGGGAGGTGGGCGATGTCGTCGTAGAGCAGGCAGGCATCCATGTGCGCCACCTGGAGGGGCTCCCCGATCATCGAGAGTGCCGAAACGTGCAACGGATGGGTGTGAACGATGCACCGCACCTCCGGGCGCGCCCGGTAAATCCACGCATGGAACCGGTTCGCAGGATTGGGCATTCCCGAACCGGCAATCACCTCCAGATCGACATTCACGCGCAGAAGGTTCGACGCAGTGATTTCCTCGAAGCCAAGCCCGAGGCGCTGCGTCACGAACGTTCCGCGCTCCTCGGTGAGCGCCGTGATCTGGCCTGCGAGACCGGAGTCATGTCCCTGTGCAAACAGGATCGAGCAGGTTAGCGCGACCTTTTGCTCCAACGTCCAGGGCGGCACCAAGAGATGATCACTCATGTGCGCGACTGCCCTGGACATCAATTCGTCTTTTGGCAACGAGTCTGTCTTCATCGACTCAAGCCAGCGAGACGGCGGGCTCTGCGACGAGCCGGGCCGGACGGTCCAGGTCGTCGAAGAACTTCAGCCTGGCAGAGACTACCGCGCTGCCGGCATCGATCATGGCCGCGAGTTGCTCGCTGTCATGGGCAGCCACATGAAGCATGATCTCGCGGATCGTTTCCGCATGGCCATCGTCGCAATCGACATGGATTCGGAAGAACTCGATGTCGTCGGCCGCCACGCCACACGCCTTGAATCCGAGAATGATGTCGGCATAGAGGGCAGGCACCAGCGCCTCCGCTCCGAGACACAAGGCGCCCAGACCTTGTGCCGGATTTGTGCTCCTGCAATGCGCCAGCATGGTGTCGATCAGCAACCGCGTCCCCGGTGTCGCCTGCGCGCCCTCCAGGCACAGGCCGAAGCGTGCGAGCATGTCGCGGTAGATCTCGTGGTGCGGCACTGAGCGGTTCGCCGGGTCGAGGCCGAGTTCCTCGAACAGGTTCTCAGCCAGTTCCAGCACCGCGTGATTGCTGGGCAGGTTCGACATCAGCGCGCAGAGGTATCGCGTGAAGTGCGCTCCGTACAGGCCCTGCTGGACGAGGTATCTCTTCATCTCGGTCAAGCTCACTTTGCCCGCGCGGCAACGTCCGACAAAGGGACTGGCCAGCACGCGAGCGGTCAAGTCCATCTTGGCCTCGTCGAGGACGCAATATTGCAGTTTCATGACGGTTTTCTCCAATCGAGGATTGCACACGTGTCGCTGTCTGATCCAAACCAGAACGACAGAACGGGCGCATTATTGAAATCTCGCTGCAGTGCAGCAATTGACGTTTTATCAACGTGGCTTGACGCGCCGGAACTCGTTACAGCTGGCACCCCGCGGGCACGAGTTGCAAACGCCTGATGCCGGACGGGCCTTCGCCCGCCCCGGCATTGCTTCGGCTTGAGCCTGAAGATCCCGGCGGCCACCTGCATAGCATGGGCGCACCCGCTGCCCGCTCGAGCGCCACTGGCGCGCCCATGCGGCGGCAGGGGGTACACCAGCCGCCGAGGACCACGCATGACTTCGACTTCAGCCCAGTCGCCAGAGCAGGACCAGAAGTCCGGGTCGGTGCTCGACCAGGCGCATGCCCTGCGCCGTGCCGGTCGCCATGGACAAGCGATCAGTCGTCTCGACGAAGCGATGCGCTCGTCGCTCCAGCACGATGAGGTCTTCGCTGGGATGGCGCTTGCCCTGAAGGCACGCAGTCAAGTGCATCTCATGGACGACGCGGGCGCAACCTTGACCATCAGCCTCGTTCCCGCGCTGGTGCGTCGTCTCAATCCCAAGGTCGACGCCTACTGCCAGATCGTCTCCGGCCTTGTCCACAGGCGCCGAGCCTATCGGAGCTGGAAGGCAGGTTCACCGGACCTCGACAACTTGCACGCGGCGATCGATTGCTTCTCGCAGGCACGGCGCGCCGCCGAGAGCGGCCTGGAGCATCGTCTGGCCTTCGTTGCCGAGCTGAATCAGCTCTACACCTTGGGGCTCCAAGCTGCGATTGCGGGCCGCTCGCGTGGTGAGAATCCGGGGCTGCTCGTCGCCGCCATTCAGGCCGAAGCCAGCGCCCGCAGTAAGACGCCGATGGAAGATGCCACGAACGTGGCCGGGCTGACGGTCATCGCCGATCTGGCGATCGGTGCAGGCCTGCAGCCAACCGATCTGGCCAGCTTGTCCGATGTCCCGGCTTATCGTCGCGCTTGCCGAGCGATCTTCCGAGACGCTCCGCGGTCTTGGCCGCATGAACTGCTTCGGGCAGCAACCGCTGCCAACGTCCCCGTTGAACAAAAGGCGCGTGCCCTGGTGCTCGGCAGCAAGCGCCTGACCCGCTCAAACGAGAGAGCAGCGGAGGATGATCTTCGTCGGGCCTACCTGGTCCATTTGACCGACTGCGACTGCACTTTGCCCGGCAGCGTCATTGGGGAAAACGCCAAGCGACGCTCGACGCGGGAACTCGTCCCAGGCTTCAGCGAACAACTGGCGCTGCTTCAGCGCATGTCCAAGCATGCGTTCCCAGGCCGCCGCGTTTTCCGATAGGTCCTCACCGCAAGACTCATCCAGGACGAATACCACTTCAGACGTATTCGAACACTGCAGCCTGACGGCGCGAAGTCCGGGCGGGCTAGTGCTCGCACCATCCAGGCGGCCGAGGATTCAACGCTTTCCCCGCAAGCGTGATGGCCCGTCGCGGATCGTGTTTGCGCAATAACCACCGTAGGTGCATGGGCAGCGATACCCGCGTTGACGCGCGGCGAGCCGCCGCAGTTTTGAAGTGCGCCCGTGCAATTCGAGATTCCGCGGTCGACAGCCGGGTGTTTTCCACGATCCCCTGATCAACTTTGCCAGTCACACAATAGTCAAACTGCCTAAACTCATCACATCCACAAGAAGCGCCACCGGTGCGCGGATATACGCAGGGAGTCAGGGGCCAGCGCGGCAAGCAGGAGGTCTGTCATGATCGACAACCCACTGGACAATCGTGGGCACGTCCTCATCGTCGAGGACAGCCCCAACGATCTCCAGTACATCGTTACCGTCCTTCGGCAAAAGGGCTATGTGATGCACGCGGCCACCAACGCCCAGGTGGCGCTCGCATTCGTGAAGAACTCACTGCCCGATCTCATCCTGCTCGACATGCACCTGCCCGAGGTGGACGGCTTTCAGCTCTGCGCGCTGCTCAAGGCCGACGAGCGCACCCGCGACGTTCCTGTCATCTTCGTCAGCGCGGAGAATCGCTCGATCGATCGCGTGCGCGCGTTCTCGGTTGGCGCGGTGGACTACATCACCAAGCCGTTCCAGGAGGAAGAGGCGCTGGCGCGCATCGGAACGCACATCTCGCTGCGCAGGCTCACCGAGCGGCTCACCGAGGAGAAGGAACGTGCCGAGGAAGCCAACCGCGCGAAGAGCCAGTTCCTCGCCAACATGAGCCACGAATTGCGCACGCCGCTCAACGCCATCCTCGGCTTCTCCCAGATCCTCAAGATGACGGGCGGCCTGGAGGCGCGTCAGCTGCGCGGCGTGGATTGCATCCACGACAGCGGCGAGCACCTGCTGCGCCTCATCAACGACATTCTCGACCTTGCGCGCATCGAGGCCGGCAAGATGCCGCTGGTGCCGGTTGCCACAAGCCTCAGCACGATGATGCGCTTCGTGTCGAATCTGATCGCCGTGCGTGCCGAGCCCAAGGGCCTGCGCTTCGCATGCGAGAGCAGTGCCGATTTGCCCCCTGCTGTGCTCGTGGATGAAAAGCGTCTGAGCCAGGTGCTGATCAACCTGCTCGGCAACTCGGTGAAGTTCACTCAGCACGGCGCGATCACGTTGCGCCTGTGCGCCTTGCCCGAGACCGGCGATTTCGCGCGCCTGCGCTTCGAGGTGGAGGACACGGGAAGCGGCATCGACGCGCACTGCCTCCATACGATCTTCCAGCCGTTCGAGCAAGTGGGCGACGAGCGCCAGCGGGTGGGCGGCGCGGGCCTCGGCCTCGCGATCTCCCGTCGCATCGTGCAATCGATGGGCAGCGACATCCACGTGGACAGCGAACTTGGTCGAGGCAGCCGCTTCTGGTTCGAGCTGCTGCTGCCACTGGCGGAGAAGCGGGTGGCGGCCCGACCGCAAAGCAACTATCAACGCGTGACGAGCTACGACGGCCCACGCAAGACCGTCCTCGTGGTTGACGACATTCAGGCCAACCGCGAGATCGTAGTGGGTGCGCTGGGGCTCGTTGGCCTGCGCACCATTGAGGCGAGCGACGGCCATGAAGCGCTCATGCTGCTGCGCACCTACGAGCCGGACCTGGTTATCCTCGACGTGAACATGCCCCGATTGAACGGCCTGGAGGCGTCGCGGATGATCCGCCAGACTCCCCGATTCGTCTCGCTGCCGATCATCGCCATGTCGTCCAGCAGCTACGACAGCGACCGTCAGAATGCCCTGGATGCGGGGGCCGACGCCTTCTTGCCGAAGCCGCTCGACTTCGACAAGCTGCTCGATCGCCTGGGCCACCTGCTGCAGATCAGGTGGGTGTACAGGAGCCCGCTCGGCGCGACCAGAGAAGCCGAGATGCTGGAGCGGTTGGTTCCGGGCCGATTCGAGGACGTGGGCAGCAAGCCAACGCCGCTGCAGTGACGGCTGGCTGCGGATCTGCAGCCTGGCGCCTGCCCTTCAAGCCGCAACGGCCGCAACCACTGCGGGCAATTGCAGGCACAGTCGGCCCATTGCCCGTTCGCGATCGAATTCGGACCACAGTTCCGCGTCGTGCCGTTGCAGCATGCGCTCGACCGCATCGTGCCGCCATGCACGCAGCAGTTCTGCGTCCAGTGGGCTGCCGTTCCAGGCCAGCATGAGCTGAACGAAGCGGCCGCTCGAACCTGTCTCGACCGTGAGGGAAGGCAACGTGAAATGCTCGGCAAGACGAGCCGCAAGATCGACTATTGCCTGGCACAACCCATGCCCGTCGACACCCGCCGCTGCGGAGTCTCCCTGGTGAGCGCGACCAACCGGCAGCCGCAGCCGGCGCTCGATGCCTCGCTGGACCAAGTCGCCGATATCGCGCGCTTGCATCTCGTCCAGCGGCCAGGCCGCTGCGGACGACGTGTCTGCACGCCGTGTCGCTTCATGGAGCCACAGCGAGATATGCTGGACTTCGGTGCGTATGACCTCGTTGAAGCATTCGCGCCGATCAGGCTCCATGTCGGGATAGCGGTGAACCGTCTCCACCGCTGCACGAAGATTGCCGACCGCGCCTCGCATGCCTTCATTGAGATCGCGAAGCAAACGCTCGCGTCGGCTGTTCCAATCGATGGAGCGTGTCACGTCTTCCAGGGAGAGTACGTACCCTTCGGAGTCGACGATGGGGGACAGCAGCACCCGCAGCAGCCTCATATCCTGATGCGCGACCCACTGGGCCGTCGGCACGGATTCCTCCTCCTCGCTGCGCCAGTGCGTGACGCGATCCAGCGCCAACTGCACCTGCTCCTCGCCAAGTGAAGTGAAGATCGATTCTCCGACAGCTGCAGATGAGCCGAGCAAGCTTGCGGCCCGATCGTTGCACAGCGTGATGCGGTGGTCTGTCCCGCACACGATCACGCCCTGCGGCAAGCCCGATACCAGTGCCGCCAGTTGCATGGACACCCTGCCCAGCTGCATCTGCTGCGCCTCCACGTCTGCCTTCATTGCAGCAATGTCACGTTCCTGGCTGTCCACGAAGCTGTTCAGCGCCTCGCCGAGCGAGCGCAACGGCCCTGCCTCGTGCAGCTCCAAATGGCGACGCTCTCCGACTGCCGCAAGCTGGTTCAGGCGTCGCCGCATCCGCTGCGCTGCGAGATCCCAGGTTCGATCCCGCCACATGACGGCCATCGCGGCCGCGGCCGCGATGGCCATCGCGGCCAGCAACGTTGCAATGATCAAGGCAACCGGCGTCATCTATGCCTCCCCGAGTTGGGCCCGCAGCTGCTCCAGCAGGTCGGCGGTAGAGAACGGCTTGGTCACGTAGCCATCGGCACCGAGGGCCAGTCCCTTGGTACGCTCGACTTCCCTTCCCCTGGCTGTGAGCATCAGGATCTTCATGCCGGCATGGCGCGCGTCGGCGCGGACCTTCTCGCACACCTCGTATCCGGTCATGCGAGGCAACATGAGGTCAAGCAGCATGAGATCGGGCGATTCCCGGGCGACACATTGCAGCGCGTCCTCGGCGTCGTGCGCCACGAGGACGCGATAACCCGCGCGCTGGAGCAGATACTCCAGCGACATGACGATGTTGGGCTCGTCGTCGACGATCAGAATGGTCTTCATGGCCGCGCCTCCGCTTGGACCAGCGCATCGGTGCCGTGACGCGGCACGGTCATGGGCAAGGTGAACGAAAAGGTAGCGCCGCGGCCAAGGACGCTGCGCACCCACATGCGGCCACCGAAGTGCTCCACGATTCGACGGCTGATCGGCAGCCCGAGCCCGGTGCCGGCCGGCTTTCCCGTGCGCGGATCGCTGACCTGTCGGAACTTCTCGAAGATGGCGTCATGGTCGGCTTTCGCGATGCCAGGGCCGTTGTCGGCGACGTCGATCTGCAAGAGCCCAGGCAGCACGTGCAGCGCGACCGTGATCTTCCCGGTATGGGAGGGGCAGAACTTCACGGCGTTGGACAGAAGATTCAGGATGACTTGCATGAGGCGATCACGGTCTGCCTGCACCGGCGGCGTCTCGCCCGGCATCTGCAAGTTTACGATGATGCCGCGCTCGCGTGCGAGTTCGCTCGTGCACTCAACAGCGTCCTTGATGACCTCTGGAAGGTGCACCTCAGTTGCATGCCATTCCGCCTTGCCGGATTCAAGCTTCGACAAGTCCAGCACCTGGTTGATGAGCCGAGTGAGGCGCTCGCTCTCCTTGACGATGACGGAGATGAATTGATCACGCTTTTCCGGCAGGATGTCGGGCTCCCGCTGAAGTATCTCGGACAACGCGCGGATCGACGTGAGTGGTGTTCGCAGTTCATGCGTGACGGTGGAAATGAAATCGTCTTTCAGGCGATCGAGTTCCTTGAGCCGCTCGTTGGCCGCGCGCAATTCGGACGTCGCACTTTCGAGCGCGCGTGATTTCTGCTCCAGTTGGCGGCTGTAGGCGAGAATCTGAGACGCCTCGTCCAGGATGTCGAGCACTTCTTCAAGTCCGATCGGCTCTTCCTGAACGATGGAGGCAAGCATGACACGCGCCGATGCCGAGCCGATGGCGCCGGCAAGGAGTTCCTCCGTCATCATCATCAACGCTGGGTCCGGCCCGAGCGCCTCGATGCCCGAGAGCCCGCGCCGTGCAGCAGCCCCCTCGAACGCAACTTGCGCGCGGGTTTCCCCGAGAAAGCGCGCAACCAGCGATTGCATCTCATGAACGGAGGCGTTGCCCCGCCACAGGCTCGAGCGTTGCCCGCCCAGACGGAATACATCGACGAACAGGCGCGCTTGCGCACGTTCGTGCACGCCCTGCTTACCAAGAATGGACACGGCGACATAAGCGCCAACATTGAACAGCATGCTCCAGAACAGCGAATGGCTGATGTTGTCGAGACCGCCCAGCCCAAACAACTGGAATGGCTTGAGCAGTTCGACGCCGAATGGCCCCTGGTCGATGAATGACATGGGCAGCCAACCAGACTTGGCGAAGGACGGCAGCAGGAGCGTATAAATCCACACCGCGAAGCCCAATGACAGCCCGCACAGAGCACCCGCACGCGTGCCTTCGCGCCAGTACATGCCGCCCAGCATCGCGGGCGCGAACTGTGCGACGGCAGAGAACGACACGAGGCCGATCGACACGAGCGCATAAGCCTCGCCGGCGACATGGTAGTACGCGTAGCCGAGCATCATCAACACGACGATCGCGCCGCGCCGAATCTTCAGAAGCACGTTCGGCAAATCGGCGTTCCGGGACATCATGGACGGTCTCCGGCGCAACAGCAGCGGCATGACGATGTCGTTGCAGACCATGGTCGAGAGCGCAATGGTCTCGACGATGACCATGCCCGTGGAAGCTGACAGTCCCCCGACGAAAGCGAACACCGCAAGCGTGTGCTGGTGGTGCGCCATGGGAAGAGTCAGCACGAAGGTGTCGGCATTGATACCGAACGAGCCGAATTCCATCATGCCTGCCAGCGCGATGGGCAGCACGAAAATATTGATGGCAAACAAGTAAGCGGGGAACAGCCAGACCGCGTGGGCGACATGGTTCTCGTTGACGTTCTCGACCACACCGACCTGGAACTGTCGCGGCAGGACCAGTACGGAAAGCATGGACAGAAACGTCAGCGATGCCCAAGACCCGTAGCTGCCGCCCGAAGGGCCGAGCACGAGACGCTTCGACGTTTCGGCCAGGCCGGCGGCCCGGTGGAACACGTCGCCCAGTCCGTCGTACAGGCCGTAAGTGACGAACAGGCCGACGGCAGAAAATGCGACGAGCTTCACCAGCGATTCGAAAGCGATCGCGGCGACCATGCCCTCGTGGCGCTCGGTGGCGTCGAGGTGGCGGGTGCCGAAGGCGATGGTGAAGGCGGCCATGAGCAACGCCACGTACAGAGCCGTGTCCTGCAGTGGCGCGACGGTAAGCTTCGGCCCCATCGTCACTTGCGGATAGAGCATCAGCAGCGTGAAGCTGTTGGACACCGCCTTCAGCTGCAGCGCAATGTACGGAATCACGCCGACGACCGCGATGACCGTGACGAGCCCGCCGATCAGCCCGCTCTTGCCATAGCGTGCAGCGATGAAATCCGCGATGGAGGTGATCCGGTTGGTCTTGCTGATGCGGATCATCTTGCGAAGCACCAGCCACCACAGCGTCGCAGCCAATGTCGGGCCGAGATAGATGGTGAGGAAAGTCACCCCGCCGGCGGCCGCGCGGCCGACGCTTCCATAGAAAGTCCACGACGTGGCGTATACGGCAAGCGAGAGCGCGTAGATGGTCGGCCGGTCGATGATCGAGCGGCCGGCGTCGGCGCGCTTGTCGCCCCAGTAGGCGATTGCAAAGAGAATGCCGAGATAGGCGAAAGCCGCAAACACGACCACGACGCCCCGCAGCATGGCACCCTCCTCAGGTTGGGCGGCCCCGCATCAGGATGGCCGCGGCCACGATGAGGGCGGCCCATGCGCCGAAGAGCCATGCCACCAGCCGCGGGATGCCGAACACCATGCCACTGCGGTCGAACAGGGCCAGCAGCGGGTAGCTGAACAGCAGCCAGCCAAGCGCAAACAGCGCGGCGAGCCTCTGGGCATGCACGGGGCGGCGGACCATGGACCGCATTCTGCGCAAGCGGCGTGGCGGCAAGAGCAGGGTTTGCCACTACTGCATGGGGCCGTTCCTCAACATAGCTCAACGCCGCGACGTCCACCCCACTCAGGCAAAAAGCGCCTGCATCCTGGTGTATTCGAAGCGCTTCGCGAGCGACTGAAGCGCATCGGCGCAACCGGCGTCGAGCTCGCGCACGTCCTGCAGCGCGCGCTCTACCGCCTGAACGTCCAACTCGACGAGCGCATCCCGCAGCTGCTCTCGCAACGCATTCGGAAGGACCGCAATGCGCCGAGTCAGGATTTCCGGGCTCGATGGCACCGGATCTTCGGTACTGTTTTCGTAGCGGTATTCGATGCCGAGGTGCCGCGCGATCGCGAGCAGAACCGTGTCTTCCTTGAACGGCTTGCGTATGAAGTCGTCGCAGCCCGCAGCGAGGATGTCACCGCGCTGCTCTTCGAAGCTGCTGGCGGTCAGGGCAATGACAATGACGTCCTTGCCCTGGGCGTCGGCCTTGATCTGACGCGTCGCTTCGCGCCCGTCGAGGACCGGCATGCGCATGTCCATCAGAATCACCGCCGGCCGCCATTGCCGCCACGCCTCGATCGCCTGCTCGCCGTCTGCCGCCTCGTGCACCTCGAAGCCGAGAGGCTGCAGCAACCGCATCAGCAACAGGCGACCCTCCGGCATGTCATCGACCACGAGCACCCTCGGCGCGGGCGTACCCGGCACGAGGCCGATCACCCGTCGCTCTGGCCGAGGCCGAAGCGCCGCTTCACTCGAGGCCACCGGCTGGACCGGCACGCAAAAGTGCGCCCTGGTGCATCGTCCCGGGTCGCTGCTCAGTGACAATTCTCCGCCCATGAGCTGCACGAAACCGCGGCTGATGGCCAGGCCGAGCCCGCTACCTTCGGCCGCGCGCCGCCCTTCCCGCGCCTGGGTGAAAGGCTGGCCGAGTTTGGCCAGTTCCTGGGGCTCGACGCCCACGCCGGTGTCCGTCACCGTGAAGCTCAAGCTTGGCCCCGGGCTGCGCCTGCGCGCGAAGCTCCACCCTGCCATGTGCAGTGAACTTCACCGCGTTGCTCGTGAGGTTGATCAGGACCTGGCGAAGCTTGCCGGCGTCAGCCCTGGCGTACCTGGGCACGCCTGCGTCGCATTGCACGGTCAGTTTGATGCCCTTGTGCCGCGCCTGCAGCGCAAACATCTCCTCGATCTCCTCCAGCATGGCCGGAACATCGAAGTCGCTTTCGCTCAACTCCATCCGACCGGCCTCGATCTTGGACATCTCCAGCACCTCGTTGATCAGCCGATACAGGTGCTCGCCGCTGCGCAGAACGATTCCCAGATCATCCCGATGCGAGGCCAGAGAAGAATCGCGCATCAAGAGGCGAGTGAAGCCGAGCATCGCATTCAGCGGTGAGCGAAGCTCATGGCTCATGCTGGCCAGGAACGCGGTCTTGGCGAGATTCGCCTGCGCCTCGGCATCGGCCCGACTCGCTTCGGCTGCCGCCAGCTCCTGCTGGTGCGCCAATTCCACACGAGCCGTGGCGGCACGACGGCGCAGATACACCGCCACGCTCACAAATAGCCCGACGCTCAGCGCGAGCGCCAACGCCAGCGCAGTCCGATTGGCGTCTTCCGCTGTCCGCTGTGCGCGAAGAGCGGCATTTTCCTTTTCCCACAGTTGAACCTCGAAGCGAACCTTCAGTTCATCGGCCAGCCGCTCGTTTGCCACCGCCGTCACCTTCCGGTCGGTATCCCTTGCCTTCTTCATCTCGGCAAAGGCATTTTCGAGGTCGCCGAGATCCTTGTGCACGAGTGCAGCGGTTTCGTGATAGATGGCCTCGACCGACAGGTCCATCTTGCCGCCTGCACGGAGGGCCTCGGCGAGGCTGTCCAACGCTTCCTTTCTGCGGCCCTGGTGCGCCGAGGCCTCCGCACGCATGAGCAGCGCGAGGGTCCGCATGCGCATCGAAGGGGGATCGCGCAGGCCCGGCAGCGCCCTGTCGATCTCGCGCAGCACATCGTCGAAGCGGCGTTCCTCGCGCGCCAATCGAGCGAAATAGAACCTCGCAATGGCGACCATGCCGTGGTCTCCGTTCTCGCGCGCAAGCAAGAGAGCCTTTTCCACCAGCGGCCGCACACCCGCAATGTCACCACGCCAGAAGTGCGTCATGCTCAAACGCAAGTAGTACTCAGCGGCGAGATGCCGGTACACGTTCTCGTCGATCATCCCCAGCGCGCGCTCCAGGTAGTCTTCCCCCATCCTCAGCGCACGCTGGTCGGACGCGGGCGTCACCATGGCCATGACGTCGAGCACCCGGGCCATGCCGTAGCGATCCCCTTCGGCCTCGAAAATCTCATAGGCCTTTGGCAGCACCTTCGCCACTTCGGAGTCCCGGCCCACCTTGTTCAGGATCGAGCCTTCACGGTGGTAAATCCAGGCCAGTCTGGTCTTCAACGAATGGCGTTCCGCGATACCGGCCGCTTCGTGGAACGCAGCCATTCCGTCTTTCACACGTCCGTCGAGCGCCGCGAGGTAGCCCTTCGTGACCAGGAACGTGCACATGGCTTCTTGGTCGTTCAGCTCCCTAGCAAGCGATGCGCCGCGCTCCAACTCATCGTCGAGGATCGGACGATCGTCTCCGTAGAAGCCCAGGTGCGCCCATTCGGTGAGCATTCGCAGCGCACGCAGTTCGCCGACTTTGTCGCCCGTGCCGCGCGCCTTCGCCAGGGCCTGGTGGGCTTCCTTTTTGTACCGGACTTGGTCGTATTCGAACGCCTTGTAAACGTCGCGCCATTCGTCTTCGGAGGTATGCGCGAGCGCAGGCGGGGCCATCGCCGCAATGGCAAGCATCGTTATCCATGAAGACACGAGCCGCCGCCAAGTCATAACGGCATCGCACCATGCGAATTTCATTGCAGTATTCTTGGTTTCCAGGCGCTGCGACTGCCCCGGATTGGCCGCAGGATGCCACGATTTCATCGGCCGGGTGCTGCGGAAAAATCCCGGGTGTCCTCTTCGGGATTTCACTGTGAACAAATGTATCCAGAAGTGAGATATCTGAGGCAGCGCTTGCAGTGTCGACAGCTGCCCGACGCAGATGTGGACCAATCGAGGGGAAACCATGCACGCTCTTCGCCAGCGGGCATACCGCCTCGCCGCGGTATGGATTTTCTTTGGCGCGCTCTTGGCGCACCCACCCCGGCTCTTTGCGCAGGATCTGCAGTCCTTGCCAAACGTCCTGGTCACCGGGTCGGCCATTCCCGGCCTGGACAGCGAGGCGCTACCGATAACGGTCATCCAGGCGGAGGCGCTGCGGCTCTCCGGTGTTTCCACCGCCGAGGAGGCCGTGCGTCTCCTGTCGAACAACCAGTCGGCGACGGGCGTCAGCCTGAACGTCGGACAGTGGACCGGCGGTCGCGCCGAGGCCAATCTGCGAGCGCTCGGCGCCAACCGGACGCTGGTGCTGCTGAATGGTCGACGCATCGCGAACCATCCCTATGTCAGCGGCAGTGTCGATCTCTATTCGATTCCGCTGGCGGCCATCGAACGAATCGAAGTGCTGCGCGACGGCGCATCGGCAATCTATGGCACCGATGCCATCGGCGGCGTGATCAACTTCGTGACGCGCCAGGACTACCGCGGCGTGGACGTTGCGGTCGAGGGCCGCATTCCGCAACACCCAGGCGGACACAAGGCTCAGGCGACCGTGTCGGGCGGATTCGGCAGCCTGGATACCGAGAGGTTCAATGTCCTCGGCGTCATCGACGTTCGCCATGAAGACGCCATTCGCGCGGTGGATCGCGACTTCGCGTCCACCGGCGTGCTTCCCGAGCACGGCCTTTTGCGCACCAGCGGCACGACCTTCCCTGCGAATCTCTTCCAGCCAAGCACAGGGGTGGCGGGAAATCCATCGTTCCCCGATTGCAGGCCGCCCGAGTCGATCTCGAACCAGGCACTGTTGGGACCATTGTGCCGATACGACTTCGTGAAGGGCGTCGACCTCGTCCCCGAGAACCGCCAGGCATCGCTCCTGGGCCGCGCCACCATGCGCCTGCACCCGGACCATGACGTGTCGATCGAATACATGCAGGCACACAACGACGTGGTCGGCCGAACGGCGCCACTGGTTTTCATCGGATCGACCATGACGCCCGCGAGCCCCTATTTCCCGGGGCAGGGAATCACGCCGGCGATCCCAGGGCTCGATCCGACGCAGAACATCAGCGTCAACTGGCGGTCGGTTCCAGCCGGGCAGCGCATCACCGAAGCGAAGGGCGTGGCCGAGCGCGCCGTGGTGCAATTGGAAGGCTCCGCATCACGATGGGAATACCGTGTCGGGGCCATATGGTCGCGCGACAAGGTCGATGATTACTTCAACGACGGCTTCCTCGACGGGGCGATGATCGACAGCGCCTTCACCCACGGCACACCGGTCTTCATCAATCCGTTCGGAGATCCGACACCCGCCGAGCAGGCGTTCATCGACAGCGCCAAGATCCTCGGGCAGACCATCGCGTCGATCGGCGAAGTGACCGGCGCCGACGCCGTCGCCAGCACCAAATTCGGCCGCCTGCCGGGCGGGCCGGTGGAACTGGCACTCGGCGCAGAAACGCGCCACGAACAGTATCGTGTGACGACGAACCAGCCCCAGCTCATTCAGGCCGCGGATGGAGCCCGCAGCGTGTCGGCGCTCTCGGCCGAGGCGATCGTGCCGCTCTCGTCCGCCTGGCAGGCCCAACTGGCCGTGCGGCGCGATAACTACAGCGATGTCGGCGCAACGACGAATCCGAAGGTGGCGCTTCGCTACCGGCCGTCATCGACGTTGACGTTCAGGGCATCGGCCAACTCCGGCTTCCGTGCGCCGACGCTCTACGAGATCCACCAGCCCGAGGCGATCGGCCTCACGCTGAACGCGTACAACGACCCGCTGCGATGCCCCGGCGGCGTGCCGGCGCCGGGCGCCGACCCATCGGTTTCGTGCGGGCAGCAGGTGAACGTCCGGCGAGCCGGAAGTGCAGCTCTCGCGGCTGAGAAATCATCGACCTGGACGATCGGCGCGGCATGGCAGCCATCCCACGCGGCATCGTTCTCGCTCGATTACTGGGACCTCACGCTGATGGATCAGATCGGCGTCGTGAGCGAGCAGGCGATATTCGCGGACCCGGCCCACTATGCCGCAAAGTTCGTGCGCTGCGGCCAGGTGTCGCCCGCACTGGCGAGCCAGACGCTGTTGTGCCGAGGCGCGGGAACGCCAATCGATCCGCTGGCGCTGGCCTATATCGACACGCCGAATGAAAACCTCGGCGACCTCGACACGCGCGGGGTGGACGTGGGCGCGAAGTACCGTGTGTCTTCGGGGCAGCATGGGCGCGTGGATTTGGCCCTCACGGCCACGTACGTGACGGCCTACCGGTATCAGCGGCAACGGGACGGCGTCTTCATCGACAGCCTGGGGCGCGTCGTCGATACGGTGCCGGTGTTCCGCTGGCAGCACGCGGCATCGGCGACGTGGACTCGCGGCAACTGGGTGGCCATGATCCTCAATCGCTACAAGTCAGGCTACGTCGACCAGAACGACCCGGCCTCGATCACGAGCCCCGTGTTCGCGAACCACGTTGGCGCCTATTCCATCTGGGACGTCGCCTTTGAATGGACGCCGCGTCCTGCGCTGCGCGTCACAGCCGGCGTGATGAACCTCTTCGACACCGATCCGCCCTTCAGCAATCAGGGCTCCACGTTCCAGTCCAACTACGACCCACGGTTGACCGACCCGAGCGGGCGGACCTGGCGGCTTCGACTGGAGTATTCGTTCCGCTGAACGCCATGGTCGGCGTCAAAGTGACAAAGGATCCGCTGGCAAACGGGCGGAACGGGCGGAACTGGCGGAAATCAACGATCCGGCTTGAGCTGCAGCAGATAGCGGTTGGTCGAGGTGGCCGACTTGCGCGAGCGGAACATCGCCAGCAGCGAGAACCCGGTTTCGCGGAACGCCGTCGCGACTTCGGAGACGGCGAGTTTCTCCGGCACGAGACTGGCCGGATCCGTCATGACCTCCAGCATCCGCTGACGCAGGCTGGCGGCGTCCTGTTGCGCGCCAGGCTGGCGCGAGCGCTCGGCCTGCGCCAAGTGTGCGAGCAGGTGGGTCAGCGTGTCGGCCGCCCGGTCGGTCAGGCGCATGCGCTGCTGGTAGATGCGGTTCGCGCTCGCACCGTCGGTGGGAAGTGCGTGCATATCCGCGAAGAAGCGATCGAGCTTGTTGGCTCCGTCGTTCAGGCGCGCCTCCCAGGTCGGCCGGTGATGATGGACATGGGCCATCAGTTCCTTGTCCGTGCGGAACATGTGCTGCACGAGCGAGAGCTTGGGTTGCACGCGGCCGTTCTCGACTGTCAGGCGGACCTGGATGTTCTCGCCGCCGATGACGAAGTCGCCGCGCAGGCTCGCCAACGAGGCGACGGCCGGGAAGCGCACCTTCAGGCCACCTTTGCCCAGTTCCTCGGCCAGACCGAGCTTGACCTGCGCCACCGCGGTGCCGGCGAGCGTCGCGAGCGCCGAGGCATCAGCGGCGTTCGATCGCGAAGCGACTTGAGAAACGGTGTGGCCGGATTCTTCCCGCTTCGCCTCGCCATCGCGGAATTCCGCGCCGGCGCTGAAGAACGGGCCGAACGTGATCGGCGAGACCCCGACGCGCACGCCCCCGCCCAAGCCCACGGTATGCCAATCCTCGTCGGCCGTGGCGTGCACATGGTCGATGGCAAGTTCGGGCCGGTCGACGAACTTTCGCGCAAGGCGCTCCCACAGCTTGGCTGCGTCGAACGATTCGCCCTCTTCGCGGCGCCTCGCCTGCTCGAACAGGAAGCCCGCAGCCGCGCCGGCCAGCTTCTTGTGATCCTTGCAGTTCTTCGATGCACGCAATGAGACCCCGTGGCCTTCGACCGAGCGCCAACCCCTGCGCCACAGGAAGGCGGGGCCGCCCGACAGCACGCCGGTGTCGAAATCGAGCGCGTCCACGCCCACGCTCGCGCCGAAGCCTCCCACTTTCGTGGAGCGCCTTTCGGTGCCGAGAAAGATGTCGCTGCCGATCGTGGTGGTGCCCACCCGCACGGTGGCCTGGCGCCCGATTGCGCCGGTGAAGACCGGGCCGGCGTTGATGCCGATGGTTCCAATCGGGGTCGGAATGGCGAGCGCAACGCCGACCTGCGCGCCGCCATCCCGGGCGTGGCGAAACTGCACGCCTTCGGTGTCCAGCGCGAGTTTCACGATCTCTTCCAGCTCGTCGATGTCGGGGCGAGACGTCGCCTTGTGGTACTTGCCCTTCGCGAATGCGCGGGCCTTGTTCCAGTCGTCCATGAAGCCGTTGTGGGCCTCGCTGCCCGCGGGCATGGCCTCATCGGCCCATCGTTTGAGTCGGGTGAGGGTCAGCGCTCCCGCAGCGGCACGCCGTCCTGCCTTCGGATCGACCGGCACGGTGGTGTTGGCCAGCCGTGCCTCGATGTGGCGAATGCCCTCGGGGTCGATGCGCCAGTTCTTGCGCCCAGGCGCGCTCTGCGCCCAGTGTTGCAGCACCGCCAGCCGAGCCAGCGTCTCGTCGAGCTGGCGCTGCGCGCCCGGCACGACGGCGACGTTGGCCGCCAGCGTGTTCGCGCGCTGCGCGAGCTGAGCGCAGAGCTTGTCGCGCGCTTCGCCGAGGGATATCGCGAAGGCTTTCCGCTCGTACTCGAGTTCCCCCAGTTCCGCGCCCAGCGTGCCGAGCGCCCCCGCGTCCAGGGGCGACAGCCGCCGTTGCGACACCCCGTGCCCGAGCGATTTGAGCCAGTGGTAGACCTGGCGCAGTCCGGAGCGGTCTGAAGTGGCGCGGTCCACCCATACGGTGAACTTGTGCAGGCGATGCACCATGTCGTTGAACGGCGTGCCAGGGCCGCTGGTGCGGTGGCCATTGCGCCATGCAACGTGGGCGGCGGTCTCGCGGTGGCTCGGCCGGCCGTCGCCGGCTAACGTGCGCCGCGCGTGCAGCAGCGTCAGGCAGGCAAGGACCTCGGGTCCCTCGTCGCGACCGATGCGAGGTGCGCCGTGAGAGCGGGCCCGGGCGATCGTGTCGAAGTCGGCGATGTCCTGCGCGCCGCCCGGATCGTGGCCGAGTTCCAGGAGCTTGGCGGCCGCCTGCAACGCGAACTGATGCGCCTCGCGGTTCACTTCGTTGGCCTCGGCATGGTTGAAGACGCGCTTGAGCGTCCACAGCGCATCGAAGGCGAGCGGGGTCTCGGCGATGGCTCGCAGCGCCGCATTGGCATCTCGCCGCGTGGCATCGTCGAGGCCCATTGCATCGACCATGCGCTCACCCGACACGATGGCGAGCCAGGCGTCTTCCGCACGCCGGGCGTCGCTGCCCAGCGCCTGCTGCAGAGCCCGCGCCATCAGCAGCGCCGCATCGCGCTGCCGGACCATGCTGCCGGGGTAGACGCGCGCCCAATCGCGCATCAACCGTTGGGCAATCGCAGGCACATCGCCGAGCATCCCGCCTATCGCATCGACGCAGGCGCGATCGCTGCCGCGCGCATTGAGCGTCGGCGATGCCGCCGCGGCAGCGCCGGGTGACGACTTCGCCAGGGCGCCGGCCGCCGCCTCGAACTTCGCCTGCACCTTCGCCTGGCGACGCGGCTTCATCGGCTTCACCGAGGGCGTCTGCGGTTCGGGTGGCTCAGGGCCCCGCACGTCGGGCCGCTGGGTCCGCTCCTTGGCCCTCAGCAACATGCCCAGCGGAAGGCTGAACACCGGCGTGATGCGCCGGCGCTTGATGGCGGTGACGAGCGACCCCAGCGCCGACGTCTTGCGCGGCGGCAAGGGCGACAGCGTGGCGTCCGGCGGCGGCAGAGGCGATTCCGTGACCGGAGGAGGCGCGACGCGGGGCAGCAGCGCGACGTTGCTTCCCGCGCGAGGCGGCGGCAGCTGGTTGCGTTTCACGTGCTAGCGGGCCTGTGCGTTGAGGGTTCAAAGCTTGCCTTTGCGTCGGCATCTGCGGGCCGATAGGCCGAAGTTGCGGGCTGCGGCGCGAATCCGGCATGACGAATTCAGAAGTGACCTACGACCAAGGCAGAACGACGTCGCGCCGCGCATGCCAACAGATTCGCAAAGCGAGATGGTGGTTCGGCGCAATCGGCTCCAGGATCCATCAGGAACAGTTGAATCCGTTACCAGCCGACAAATCATCGACATGCGTTTCATCATCAAACGAACAGAGTTCCGGTTTCATCGAAGCGCGGAGCAGCAAAGAGCCAAACCCGGCCGGACTGAAGCGTATTTCGCCACCGGCGGCGGAAAGAACGCTCCTTCTTGTTTGCGTCCCGCGCGACTGGGGCAGACCCGCCCGCTAGTGGAACGGCGCGAGTTCGGTCCGCACCTCGCCCTTGCCTCTGTAGGCGCATTGGACCGAAAGATGGCCGACTTGCCGCAGCATTCACGATATGCGGCCCTCGCCTTTTGGGGCCGGGACCACGTGCGCAAGGGGCTGAATGCCACTCCGAGCGGCGAGACGCCGGTGGTGATGGTTGGGCAAGTTCATAACTGGGGAACCACGCCGGTGAACCTCGCTGCTGCCTTGGGTGCCTGCGCGGACAAGACTCACAGGGTGCTCGCCATCGAGACTGACAATCTGGAATCCGTAAAACTATCGGTTGCGCTCAACTACCCGAGGTTCCTGCAATACCTTCAACAAGGCGCACCGGCGCTGGACAAGTTTCCTGACTGGGCCCCACCATCGGGGGGAACAGAAACCGAGTCGAGCAGGTATTCGCGAGAATCGAACGCTGTAGGGCTGCTCAGCCTCTTGACCGCTCACCACCTCGGCTATGTATTCGTCAGCTTTGACGATGACAGGAAGATCGCGGCCTCCCTGGAAGATCGAGAAGATCGCATGACGCAGAAGCTCGACCGTCACCTCGCGGGCCTGGCTGGACCCGTGCCCGATGTCGTGGTTGTGGCGACTGGAGCCAATCACATCCCGTCGCTCCACCGCCATTTCACGACACCGCACAACGGATTCCACGCCATTGCGTTGACGGAACTGGACCGATTGAAGCCGGAGGACGCCATTCGGGAAAAGATCGAGCCGCATAGCTATCAACTCGCGGTGGACGGTATCTGTAAGCTTCAGGGCGCCGATGCGTTGCACAGCCAATTGCCCTCGGGCCGGGACTTACTCAACGCGATGGGCCCGAAATGGCTGGAGGGCGCGCGAAGTAACAAGACACGTGCTCGGCCGACCGGGCAGCCCCGGTCCACCCGCAAGAAGCCAATCGGGCAGCCGGGATCGAGCCGCAACCCCTGATCGGGCCGGCAGTTTTGGCCGCATAGATCATGTTGATTGCGAATCTCCGAACCAGCGCGCGGCGGCGGTGCCATCCTTCCGGGCACAATCTGAACGACCTGCAATCGTCCGTTTCAGCACGCCGATTCGCCCGGCATCGTGATGCTTCGCTCATGTCGCCATGGAGGCGACCGCGACTGCCATCTTCCTTCGGCAGATTGCGATGGACCGTCATGGCATAGTGCAGTCGCTTCTCCGGAGAGGACGCGCTCTACGCCCTCACCGCATTCCAGGTCCGAGCGCCGCACTATGATGTGCGTTCGTAGTCGCTGGGAAGTTCCCATGGCGGTCGGAGTCTTCAAGCAACTCGCGAGGTACACGATTGCGGTGGCGTGTCTGGCCGTGAGTTCGTTGCCGGCCTTTGCCGCTGCTCCAGATTGGCGCGCCATCTACCGCGAGGTCGAGTTCGATCCGAAGCGGGTCGCAGATGACGCGGTGCAGGCCTTGCGCCGAGCGGAGCAAGCGGCTGACGTGTCCGCCCAACTGGCCGCATGGCGGCTCTATGTGGTGGCCTCCGACACGTACGACATCACGATCGCTCCCGCGGAGCTGCAGCGTGGTGAGGGGCTGGCGCGGCGCGCCGGAGACAGCGAGACGCTGTGCGCGATGCTGCTCCACGGAGCCACGGCCGCGCTGTACAAGGGTGACGTGAAGGCATCGGCGAGGCTACAGCAGGAGGCATCGGGCATCGCGGAGCGCAACGGCGACAAGCATTGCCTTGCCTTCGGTCTCTACGATATGGGCCACGCTGCAAATCATGCAGGCCGCGTGTCCGACGGGTTGGCGCTCATGGGGCAGGCCTATGAACGATTCGCCACCGACGGGGACAGTTACGGCATGGCGCTGGCCCTGAACTCGTTGGCCAACTTCATTGCCACCTCGGCCGACGAGGATGCCGACCAGCTCGGCCAGGCCATCGGCTACTACGAAAGGGCTGCCGGGCTCATAGACCTGGACGTCTATCGGTACCTTGGCGCCATCGTGACGATGAATCTGGGCATCACCCAGCATCGGTTGAAGCAGTTCGCCAAGGCACGCTCGAACCTCGAAGCGTCGCTGGACCTCGCCCGCAAACTGGGCTATGAGATGTTCGAGCCTGTGGTGCGATACCGGCTGGCGGCGCTCGCACTGGACGAGGGTCGCTACCACGAATCACTTGCGATGCTGGACGAGCACGCAATGGAGAGGCTCGGGAGGCGCATTACCAAGAAGTTCCTCTTCGAGGCGCTGCTGATCCGAGCGGACGCCCTTGCGCACGTCGGCGACAGAAAGGCCAGCCTGGCTGCCTTGGCCAAGGCACAGACCCTGGCGCCCAGCTTCAATACTGTCGTGACCGAAGTCGCCTACTTCCAACGTTCGGCCCGTGTGCACGCACTGCTCGGCGACACGGCCTTGGCATACGAGCACCTGAATGCGGCACGCGAGGCCGACAAGAAGGCCGCGAGGATTGCCAAAGCCCGGCTTGCCGACGAGCTGAGGATTCGTTTCGACGCCCAATTGAAGGATAAGGACAATGAACTGCTGCGTGCGCAGGAGCAGCAGGCGAACGCGCGCTGGCTGGCGATCACCCTGGGGCTGGCCCTGGCGATCGTGGCCTTGGGTAGCGCGGCGTACTTCTTGAGGCGGAGGGTCGTCGCGGCGCGGCGCGAGGTGCTGCACCAGTCAGCACTGGCGGAGACCGCGGCCGCTGCGAGCCACGCGAAGGGTACCTTCCTGGCCAACATGAGCCACGAGTTGCGCTCGCCGCTGAATGCGATGCTCGGCTTCACACGACTGCTGCTGCGCGATCCTGCGCTCGAATCGCGGCGCGAGGATTTGGCAATCGTGCTGCGAAGCGGCGAGCACTTGTACACACTGATCAACCAGGTGCTGGAGATGTCGAAGATCGAGGCAGGACGGGTGAACCTGGTGGAGACGGAATTCGACCTGCATGCACTGCTGGAAGAGCTGCGCGAGATGTTCTCTGTGCAGGCTCGTGGCAAGGGGGTGCGTCTGGAGGTGAAGTGCGAAGAATCGGTTCCGCAGCACGTGCGCGCCGATGCGGTCAAGCTGCGCCAGGTGCTGGTGAACCTGATGAGCAACGCATTGAAGTTCACCGCACACGGCGAGGTGAAACTGCGCGCGGCCACCGAGCCGGACGGACGCCTGGCCTTCGCGGTGACGGACACGGGCGTGGGCATTGCCGAAGACGAATTGGCACTGCTGGGGCAGGCGTTCATGCAGGCGCGCGCGGGGCAGCACGCGGCCGAGGGCACAGGGCTGGGACTGGCGATCAGCCGCAGCTTCGTGCAGTTGATGGGCGGGGAGCTGACGCTGAGCAGTCGCGCTGGTCAGGGCACGCACGCATGTTTTGCCATCCCCGTGCAGGCGGTGGACTTCCGGCAAGCGGTGGTCGCGCCCGCGGTTGCGCGTCAGCGCGTCAGGGGGCTGGCGGCGGGCACGCCGGCGCAGCGCATCCTGGTGGTCGACGATCGCGACGAGGGCCGGCTGCTGCTCATGCGGCTGCTCGTGCCTCTGGGCTTCGAGGTGCGAGAAGCCGCCGACGGCGAGCAGGCGATCGCCGCGTGGCAGCAGTGGCGGCCGCAGCTGATCCTGATGGACATGCGCATGCCGGTGCTCGATGGGCGCGAGGCGACGCGGCGCATCAAGGCTACCGAACAGGGCCTCGAGACCGTTGTCGTCGCCCTGACGGCGAGCAGCTTCGAGGAGCAGCGCGCCGACATCCTGGCCGCGGGCTGCGACGACTTCATCCGCAAGCCATTCCAGGAGGAAGTGCTGCTGGAGATGTTGGCGCGGCACCTGAAGGTCGAGTACACGTACGAGACACCGGCGCCGACCGCGGCGCCCGCGCCGCCGGCCGAGCTCACCGCCATGCACTTGGCACAGTTGCCGGACAATCTGCGCTCGGCGCTGCGCACGGCGCTGGAGCAACTCGACGTCACGGCCATCGAGCGAGCGCTGGAGGCCGTGCGCAGGCACGATGCAACCTGCGCCGCGGCGCTCGCGCCGCTGCTCAAGCGCTTCCAGTACGAGCGTGTCAGGGCACTTATTCCATAGCCCTCGCAAGCCCTCACCTTGAACGATGAGTTGCTCGGCTTTCTCACGTACTCTTGTGCCCTTTCTGGGCGTGTTGCAATTTGACCGGCGACCCCGTGTTGCTGCGCCTCGCATGCGGTGAGGCTAATGTGGGGATAGTGCAACACTGTGCTCACCTCTGGCAATTCGCAGGGCAGCGCTACGCACTGAGATCGAATCTTGGGCCGACAGGCTCATGGCCATGAGCCAAAGCGGCGTTGAGAGTCATATCCGGGCGGGCCTGGCCAGGGCACGTGCCGATACGACGAATCCGCGGTGATCCCGCTCGGCGAGGACCGTTCGGAAATCCGTCGTTGATGCCCTCGTTGACGGCCATTGCGACGGTGCCGGACCGTCCTGATGCTTGAAACGATGAGCATTATTGGGAATCGCTCCCAGACCCTTCCCGAACAATCCGCGCATCACTTCGGCAAAAGGAATTGAACATGCCCGGATCGAAGAGCCGGCGACGCGGCGCCAACTCGCTGACTTCGTCGCTGCTGAACGCGCTTTTGCTGTCGTCGACACTTGCGGCATGCGGCGGCGGTAGCGACAGCGGTAACCCCTACGTCGTTGCGTCCACACCCGCACCTGCACCTGCACCTGCACCCGCACCTGCACCCGCACCCGCACCCGCACCCGCACCCGCACCCGCACCTGCACCTGCACCCGCACCTGCACCCGCACCCGCACCTGCACCCGCACCCGCACCTGCACCCGCACCCGCACCCGCACCCGCACCCGCACCCGCACCTGCACCCGCACCTGCACCTGCGCCTGCACCTGCGCCTGCGCCTGCGCCTGCACCCGCACCTGCACCCGCACCTGCACCCGCACCCGCACCCGCACCCGCACCCGCACCCGCACCCGCACCTGCACCCGCACCTGCACCCGCACCCGCACCCGCACCCGCACCCGCACCCGCACCCGCACCTGCACCCGCACCTGCACCCGCACCTGCACCCGCACCTGCACCTGCACCTGCACCTGCACCTGCACCTGCACCTGCACCTGCACCTGCACCTGCACCCGCACCTGCACCTGCACCTGCACCCGCACCTGCACCCGCACCCGCGCCGGCACCCGCGCCGGCACCCGCACCCGCACCCGCACCCGCACCCGCACCCGCACCCGCACCCGCACCGGCACCGGCACCGGCACCGGCACCGGCACCATCCCACCAGTTCCCGTCGCAGGCTCAATACACTGCCGGCGTCATCAAGCCGAGCAATGTCACCCAGGCCAGCATGAATGCCGCCGTGCAGACGCACTACACGGCATGGAAGGCCGCCTACTTGCGCAACTCGGGCGGCCAGGGCACGTGGGTCAAGTACGACAACACCAATTCCACGGTGTCGGAGGCGCACGGTTACGGCATGGTCATCAGCGCCTACATGAGTGACCGCAGCACCTTCGACGACATGGTGCGCTACTTCAAGGCGCACCCGAGCGTCAATTCGCCGCACCTGATGGCGTGGAAGCAGACCTTCAACGGCACCACCATGGCCAACGTGGAAGGCCCCGACTCAGCCACCGATGGCGACATGGACGTCGGCTACGCCCTGCTGCTGGCCGATGCCCAGTGGGGATCCGCCGGCTCCATCAACTACAAGGCCGAGGCGCTGCTCGTGCTCCACGACATCCTCGATCACGAAGTGAACGCCACGACGGGCAACCTCACGGTCGGCGACTGGGCACAAGGCACTGATGCGAACTACACGCGGCCGTCCGACTTCATGACCGGTCACCTGATCGCCTTCGCCATGGCCGATGCCGCGAACATGGCCCGGTGGAACCAGCTATACGACAAGATCTCGACGATCGTGAACTACCAGTTCACGCACGGCAGCCAGAACACGGGGCTGATTCCGGACTTCATGGTCCGCTCCGGCGGCAACTTCGTTCCGGTGACAGGCACGTTCCTCGAGTCCGCGCACGACGGCGACTATGGCTACAACTCGTGCCGCACGCCTTGGCGCCTGAGCATGTCCTACATCTCGTACGGCAAGACCGAGATGCGCTCCGCACAGCAGCAGACATCGGCGTGGATCGCCGGCATCACCAGCGGCAAGCCGATCAATATCCGCGCCGGCTACTACGTCAGGAACGGCACCAACGGCACCTCGTACGTCAACTACGACGATCTGGCTTTCACCGCGCCAATGGCTGTCAGCGCGATGCTGGGCGGCACGGGTGCCCAGGCATGGCTGAACAGCCTTTGGACGTCGATCACCGGAGGCGACTACCCGTTGACGGTCGACTACTTCGGCGACTCGATCCGAATGCAGGTTCTTCTCACGGTATCCGGCAACTGGTGGACGCCATGATCGCCGCTGCCGCGCGTGCGCTCATGCGGATCGCGCACCAGCACGATGTGAACCCACCGGCTTTCGAGGAGGTCTGTTGGCTTGGGCCAGTCTGGCGAGTTCTGATTCCCAATGTGCAACCGGTCGTGCAGGTGCCTGGTGATCTGCCATTGCCGGCAGCTTCGTCGGCAGGGGCAAGGCTTCGGCGATTGAACCCGAGTTGAGCACGCGAGCGGTGATGCTGTCGGCATCGCCACTTGTTCAGGCCTCCTTGGGCAGCCTCCCGCGAACATGAAATCAATCGGAAAGTCGAGTCTCGACTCCTCGGCCAGGAATACGCAGCGAACGAGGGAGAACAAATGCGTCGATGCCTCCACTCAAACGACCCATCCGATCGGCCTTGTCAGCATGCCGCCGTCGCGAATGCGTCGCTCCGAACGCATATTCAAGCGGACTCATCCGCAGGCACGGCCCGCTGCACCGGTGTCGACCGCCGATGCCGGGAACCAGACACCACGGGGAATCTCGCCATTCGTCTCGGCGTCCGAGCGCGTTCCCCCAGACGGCGAACCGCTGCGCACGTTCGTGCGCGATATCGATGAGCCTCGAGAAGTTCCAACAGGCCGCTCCAACGCGAGCGTCCAAACGGAGGTTCCTGTCGAAACGATCATCGGCATTCCCGGCGTGGGCGTCGGCACGCATGATTTCCCGCGCATGCCGATGGAATTGATGACGGATGTCGTCCGCCACGTGGTTTCGGAGCCGATGCAAGACGCCGCGACGAGGCAGACCGCCATGGCCCTCCTCGAGACCAGCCATGCACTGCGGCAGATCACCGGCGCGGAGATTGGGAAGGTCACCCTCGCGGACCGCGTCATGTCGATCGATTTCAATTCATCGGCCGCCGACTTCCAGGCCATCCTTGGGGACAGTGATCGACCGGGGTCGATCCTGAATCTGGCCAATGCTCAGTTGCAAGATGCGTTGCTGGTCCGGATGGGGCAGCGCTTGCACCTCATGAGCGCTGCAGGCATGGGCATCGTGATGACACCGGCGCGCTTGAACGCGGTCGCGCAGTCCGTTCGGTGTCTGAACTCGGCCGTGGCGACTCTGCCCCCTGAGCGCCAATCTCGCACTCTTGCGGAGTTATCCGCCGATGCCGTGGGCGCGCAGTTCAATCCTTACTGGCTGGGAGACCCCGACATCCCGGGCACGATCCGAAGTCTTCCCCCCGAATTGCAGGTTGCTCCATTGCAGGCCCAGCTCCGGCAAGCCCACCCCGGCCTGCGGCATTGGCCCGCTTTGGTTGCGGCAGTGAATGCGCTGCCCCAAGGGATCGGAAGCGAGTTGAAGATCCAGATTGCACATCGTTGAGTGGCACTGGTCAGGTGCAGCCGGACGGCCCTGCACGGCGTGGTGAAAAGCGCCGCGGCCCTCGTCGCGGAGCTGCATGGTTTCCGAAACCACCCAGACAATGTTCTCGAAGGTACGCGCCAGCGCCTGGCCGACATCCTTCTCAGTCATGAGATCGATGCCTTGCCTGTCGATGCCCCTGCCCCTCACTCGCCGGTCTCCTCCAACGCGAGCAAATCTTCGATCCCCTGGCGGCGCCGGATGAGCCGCGAGTGGTTGCCGTCCACAAGCACCTCCGCGATCAGTGGGCGGCTGTTGTAGTTGGAGGACATCGACGCGCCATAGGCGCCTGCGTCGTGAAACACGACGAGGTCATGGACGGCGGGCGCGGGCATGCGACGGGGCATCACCACGCCGCCGTCGGCCTGCGTGAACACGTCGCCCGATTCGCACAGCGGTCCCGCCACGACAGTGTCCTGAAACGGTCGATCGACCGGGTCGCCGTGCGGCGAGATGACACTCATCTCATGGTGCGCGGCGTACATCGCCGGGCGCACGAGGTCGTTGAAACCGGCATCCACCAGCGCGAATCGATGCGCCCCGGTACCCTTTACAGCGAGAACTTCGGACACGAGCACGCCCGCTTCGGCGACGAGGTAGCGGCCCGGTTCCACCTCGATGCGTACGGCATGCTTCAGGTGGGACTCGATGCGCCGCCGCGCGGTGTCCCACAGCGCGAAGTAGTGCGCCGTATCGACGTGGCATTCACCCCGACGGTAGGGAATCGACAAGCCGCCGCCGGCCGAGATCGCGGCCACGTCGACGCTCATGCCGATCACCATGTCGGCCATTGAATCGCAGACGCGTGCCAGGTGCTCGTAGTCGACACCCGAGCCGATGTGCATGTGCAGGCCCGCCAGGTGCAGCCCATGGCGCCGCACGCACACGAGCGCCCGGGCCAGGTCGGCATGCCAGATGCCGTGCTTGCTGTTCTCGCCGCCGGTGTTGGTCTTGTTGCTATGCCCGTGCCCGAAGCCTGGATTGATGCGCAGCCACACGGGGTGCCCAGGCGCCCGCTCGCCCAACTGCTCGAGCATGTCGATCGATCCGGCATTCACTGGGATGCCGTGCTCGATCACCTTCGCCATCGCTGCGCGGTCGATCACGTCGGCGGTGAAGACAATACCGGCGTCGGTGGTCGCCGCGCTGTATCCCGCCTTCAACGCCCGCTCGATTTCGCCGAGCGACACCGCGTCCACCACCACGCCTTGCGAGCGCATCAGGCGCAGGATGTGAACGTTGGAGCACGCCTTCTGGGCGAAGCGGATGGTGTCGAAGCGTCGCAAACGCTCAATGCGTCTGCGGATGACAGCCGCGTCATAGACCCACAGCGGTGTGCCGTGGCGCTCGGCCAGGTCCGCGAGCACGCGGGGCGGGAATGGGCAGGTTGTCGATGCCACGAAGGTTCCTTGTCGAGCCAATGAGACGACTTCAGTTCTGCTCGTTCCCGTGCATGCGTGCCGCGATGAACGGATCGTTCGTGTCGTACGTGGCGGCACGAGACTTCTGGCTCGGCTTCTGGGGACGCGGGCACGCGGTGCCCGAAACCTCCAGCGCCTGGCGCATCTGCTCGTTCGTGCACAGCAAGGCAACCGCCGCGTCTTGCTTGCCCATGTTCCACAGCATCGTGGCATTCTTCAGCATCACGCAGTTGCCATCGGTCCATGTCGAGCCGAACGAGACGCCGAAGCTCACGCCCTGCGCGCCTCCCGACGACGAACCCATGCACGTGTCGTTCGAGCTCGACAGCGGCGCGGCCATCGCGCCGGCCACCGGGTTGCGCGGCGGGGCCTGCTGGATGTAGGTGCTGCCCTGCACCGATGTGACGTTGCCCGTCGACGCGTTCGCGTTCGATTGCGTGGTGGCGTTCGACAGCGTCGCCACGCTCGTGGAGGAACTGTTGCCCGTGTTGTTGCCCGCGTTGCGGACCTTCTGCGACTGACTCTGGCCCTGATGCTGCCCCTGCTTCTGGTTCAGCCGGTTGTCGTTGCGCACGACGTTGCTCACCGGCACGGCGTGGTGGTGAACGTTGCGCTTGCTCGACGGCGTGTAGATACGATCGCCGATCCGGAATGTGTCGTCCTTGTGGCCGACGTTCGTCGCGTTGGCGCCGGCGGCAGCCACGGCCAGCAGCGAGGCGAGCGCCGCAGCCATCAGTGCGGAAATCTTCATGCGAGCTCCATTGTGGAATCGAAGGTACCCAGCGTGGCATTGCGCGAGGCCGCGCACACCACCGAAGACGAATGCGTGGCGAAGCCGGCGAAGCAGGTGGCGCAGGTTCGCCCGCGTGCATGTCGCTTCGCGCTGCCGGGTGGATGGCGCGCCGCCTACGTCGATGCTGTCGGGCAGGCATGGATCGCATTTGGCGAGGAGATATTGATGACCAGAATCTTGAAGGGCGGCAGTTCCTCCGTGATGAGTCGGATCGGCAAGAAGCCGGCCGAACAGGGACAGGACGGCCGGTCCGTCTCCGCGTCGCATCACAACGACACGGCGCTCAAGCCCAGGAACGGCGTGCGCAAAGTCATTGACCGCGTGCTGCATCGCAACCCCCGGCTGTCCGCGGCGATCGACTTGCAGTCCCAGGCAAACCAACCCAAGGGACTTCAGTTGCGCCCTGCTCTCGCCGGTCCGCGTTGGGGCACCGCGGCGGAATACCGCGTGGGGCTGGACGAGGCGCGCCGCGCTGCCGCAACCGCGACCAATGACAAGAGCAAGGCGCAGGCACTCAGGGCCATGATGGGCCAGGCCGTTTCGCTCGGTTTCATGGACGAGCAAGACGTGCGGTCGGTGCTGCCTGAATTCACCGCAGCGGTCGCAGAGCTCGATCATGAGCAGCAAAGCATGGTGCTCCGCGACGCCGTCTCTCACGTCGGCGACCATGAATTCCTGAAGGCCCTCCTCGGACACGCGAGCGCGCCAGGGACAGTGCTCGCGCTGCCGGCGCAACTGCAGGTGCCGGTGCTGCAAGACGCAATGCGACAGCACCGCTTCAAGTTCAGGACGACACCGGGCGAGCAACGGGGGACGATCGCTGCGGCCATCCTCGCGCTGCCCGATGGGGTGGGCACCGAGTTGAAGAAGGTGGTGGCCAACGAGCCGCTGAAGGTGGGCGCCGCCACGGCGAATGCGGTGGGCGAGGACGGCGGGATGCGAGCGGCCAGGGACAACGATCCCTCGGCGCGTGATCCGCGCGTCGTCTCCAGCTCCGGGACGGCCGTCGCCGGTCATGAAGCGCCTGTGATGGCGGGTCCGTCGAAGACCCGCCCGGCACCTTAGCGCGGTGCCATGGCGAACGTGCCGGCGCCGCGCGACGACGAACCCTCGATCGATTGAGTACACCGCTGTGCGGACGCGCACTCCTGCGCGGACATGCCACCGACTGACCTCTCACACGCCTTCATGCAGTAAGAATCTCGATCTGCTGGCCAGGCGCGAACCTCAACTTGATCCTGGAAAGGTTCAAGGCGACTTCGGATCGGCACCAGATGCTTCGCGGACAACGTGGGATCGATCCACGCGGCCAGGCAACATAGTAGCCTTCCAATTTCTCGGCCCCACGATGACCCGCACATCAGCCACCGGATCCGGTTCACCTTCGGCTCCCGGGCAACCATCGCCTACAAAGCGCAGGAAATGCGAGTCGCGCCCCTCGGGAGATTCGGCCCCTGCCGCGCGACAATCCAAGCATGCCGCAAACAAGCCCCAGGTAAAGAACGTGCACCTCCACGCTCACTGGTACCAGCCACGCGAGTCCCCACAGGTTCCCAACAGCGATGTGCGCTTCAGGCAGCGGTTCGGCGAGGCGTGGTTGGCAGCAGCGCACGTTGCGCAGACGGCACCCCACAACGTGGACAGCCATCTGTGGACCGACCGCCGGAACCTCATGGCGCTGCTCACGCCCGTGCCGAAGCACAACGGTGCCGAACTGGAGATTCCACACTCGATGGTGGCGCGCAGCCCGCTGCAGGTGCATTTCGAGCCCGCACTCGACGAGGCCGTTGAACGGGTGCCCCAAGCGTCCGTGCGTGACGCGCTTTACAAGTGCCTGCATCACCCGGTGATGGCCAACATGGGCGCAAAGACGGACATTTCGCGCCTCGTGTATCTGAACGCCTACCAGACGAACATCCCTTCGGAGGTCAACGTCCACGCCGACATCGACGTGCTACGGGACACGCATGACATTGCGGCCGTCGAGCACCTGACCGCGGAAGAGTCCGAGGACGCCAAGCAAGCAGGCCAGGGATCGATCCAGCTTCGGATGGCAAAGGCCGTGATGCGAGGCATCGACAAGGAGATGCGAAGCCTCACGTTGCCGCCCGAACCCGGCGCACTCGATCAGGAAGGGCTCAAGCGGCTGGCAAGTCGTCCCCAGCGGAACTGGTCAGTGCGCGCGCCGGCGAAGATGCCGACCCGCGGTGGCGCGCCCATCCGGTCCGATGTGAAACATCGGGGAACCACGGGCTACCTCGAGGAGGCCGGCTATCTTCTCGGCATTCCCGGGCATCCCATCTCGGGCGACATCGCCAAGACGGTCTTTGAGGGCTTGTCGACCGGCACGCTTGATTGCACCCCGCCCGGCGCCAAGTTGGGGTTCGGCCCTTCGGAGGGACTCGCGCATTTGATGCGGGATCGCCTGCTCCTGAGCCTGGAAGACAGCCGCGACCGGCTGCGCTCGCTCATCCGCGGAACACAGGTGTCTGGAGAAAGCATCGATCAGGCGAAGATGGTGGACTTGTTCCGCCTGTGCGAGCGCATTCACTCAGCGACCCCCATGTTGAACGCGAAGCGCGAAGAGATCCTCCAGGCCATCGAGGTGCAGGGCAGGACCGCGGAACTAGCCATGAAGCTGCAGGCCCTCGCCCAGATCCGATTGGCGGCAGGTTTATTCAGCTATAGCTTCGTCAACGCGCATACCTACATGCCGCTCATGATCGCCACGCCGGTGGGCAGTCAGGAATCCCAGCAGGTTCAGGGCCTGATGGACATGGGGCGCGCGATCTTCGGGATCGAGCCCATCCTCGACCCCTCCGAGCACACCTGGGTGCGTGGAATGGACAAGACTCAGCAGGAGGAATCGAAAGCGCCTGCCGGCCAGGACACAGGCGACTATCTGCGGCACGCGGCGCGCTTGTTCACGGAAATCAAGGCGATGCTCGAACCCACGGCCACCGAGTCGGGGGGTGGTGTGCGAGTCCGGTGAGCCTGGTCAACGCCGATCCATTCGATCACCTCGCACAGATGATTGACCGCTGAACCGCATGCGACGCACCGTCGTCGCCGGCGATCCAGGAATCCGCCATTGCGCCCTATCTGTAACTGCACTACCGTGCAGGCTCGGCGGATAAAGGGGCGGGCATGAACGGGGCCCTCGACTATTTCGGCACCGATGAGAGCGTCGGCCTGCTGGACACGGCCCTCCAGGAAGGATCGCCGCGTCCGGATCGCCTGGCCGCGCAGCTCGCGTGGTACCTGCGCGAACGTGATCCGCCTCGGGCCGAGCGTCTGGCCGAGCCGCTTGCCGTGCACGACGCGCCCCCTACCAGTGCGACCTGGGAGGCAGCGGTCGCCACGCTGACGCTGGGGCATGTCGCGCTTCTCGCGAACAGGCTGGATCGTGCCCGCCGCTTCGCCGAGAGCGCCCTTCGCCTCTACCGAGAGCTGGCCGATCCGATCGGCATGGGCGATGTCGCGATGCTTCTGGCGGGCCTGGACGAGGCCGAAGGCGAAGTCGAGCTCCGGAAGGCGCATTGGTCCGACGCGGCCGTTGGCTATCGGGAGGCGCGCAACGACCTGCGTCCGTGCCTCGTCGATCTGGAGCGGGCACGCATCACGGCCATGACCGATGCCGCGAGCGCGCAGGCGCTGCTCGACGCCAGCGAGCACCTGCCCGCGTGGCGTGAGAACCCGGTGGTGGTGGCCCGACTCGAGCGCGTGGCCGGCAACATGGCGGCCACCCAGGCGCAATCGGGACGTTCCGAATTCCGGATCGCCGCAGAACATTTCGGGCGCGCGCACCGGCTCTCGCTGGCAGCGGGTAACCCTCTGCATGCCGCGTTGTCCGCGGTGAACGCAGCAAGGGCCCTGCAGCACCTCAACGACGTGGCCGGTGCCCTGGCATGGGCGGAAGAGGCCCTCGGCCTCACCGGCTCGCGAGGCATGCTGCGCGCACGCTCGATCGCGCTGCTCGTGGCGGCGGACGCAATGCATGCGCTCAAGCGCTGGGACGAGGCGATGCAGTTCGCCGCCGAGGCTCGCGACATCCTCTCGTCGGCGCCCTCCTCGCGCGTGTGGGCCATCGCGTGCGAGTTCTACGGGAAGATCGCGCTCGAGCTGGATCGCTGCGAAGAAGCCGCGGCCGCGCTCGACGAAGCGCTCGACGTGGCGCAACGCATCGGCGATGAGTTGCTTGCCGGCGGCATGCATTCGGAGCGCGCCCTGGCCCTGTCGCGCCTGGGACGGGCGGACGCCGCTCGCGAGGCGGCTGCAGCCAGCCTCGCTGCTTGCGGCAGCACCGACCAGCCCGACTGGCGGCGCGCGCTTGGCTGCTATGCGCATGCCGACATCGCTCGCCGGCACGGAATGCCGCTGCCGGCGGGCAGCGCCCATGCCACTGCCGCGATTCACTACATGGAGGCCGCGTTGACTGAAGCGTCGCGGCTGCCCGAGTACGAGAAACAGGCGCAGTGGCTGGTGGAACTATCGCACGACTATGAGGCGGCAGGAGATTTCACGCGCGCGCTCGATTACCAACGCCGCGCCGGACAGGCGAGCGCCCGCCTTCAGGAGAAGAAGGCCGACGAGCTCGCGGCCGCCCTCAAGATCAAGCACGAGACCGAACGCGCCAAGGCCGAGGCGGCGCACCAGAAGGCGCTGGCCGAGGCGGAGGCGCGACGCGCCGAGGCCGAGGCGCGCGCCAACCGGGCCAAAGGTACCTTTCTCGCCAACATGAGCCATGAGTTGCGCTCGCCGCTCAACGCCATGCTCGGCTTCACGCGGCTGTTGCTGCGCGATCCGACTGTCACCGAGCGCAAGGAAGAACTGGGCATCGTGCTGCGCAGCGGCGAGCACCTGCACAACCTCATCAACCAGGTGCTCGAGATGTCGAAGATCGAGGCCGGTCGCGTCACGCTCGTGGAGGCCGACTTCGAGCTGGAGGCGCTGCTGCACGAGGTGCAGACGTTGTTCAGGGGTGCCGCGGCGCAGAAGGGGCTGGCGCTGTGCGCCGTGTGCAGCCCGTCGGCGCCTCGCTGGCTGCGCGCCGACGGCGGCAAGCTGCGGCAGGTGCTCATCAACCTGGTGGGCAACGCGATCAAGTTCACCTCGCAAGGCAGCGTGGACGTGCAGGCCAGTGTGAGCGGCACCAATGGCTCGATGCAGCTCGGCATCGTGGTTCAGGACACCGGCGTGGGCATCGCGAAAGAGGAGCTGGCCGCACTGGGCCATGTGTTCGTGCAGGCGCAGGCCGGACAGCGCGCGGCCGAGGGTACCGGCCTCGGGCTCGCGATCAGTCGCGGCTTCGTGGAGCTGATGGGAGGCCGGCTCGAGCTGTCCAGCGACGTCGGCATGGGCACGCGTGCCACGGTGCAGCTGCCGGTGCACATCGCCGCCGCGCCGACCGGCGGCACGCAGCCGCACGCGCCGCCCCGGCGTATCGTGGGCCTGGCGCCTCGAACGCCGGCGCCGCGGATCCTCGTGGCCGACGACCGCGACGAAGCGCGCCTGCTCCTGCGGCGCCTCCTGGAGCCGCTGGGCTTCCAGGTGCGCGAGGCGGCCACCGGCACGCAGGCGGTAGCGCAGTGGGAACAGTGGCAGCCGCAGCTCATCCTCATGGACATGCGCATGCCCGAGATGGACGGGCGCGAAGCCACGCGACGCATCAAGCGACACGCCAAGGGCCCCGACACGGTCGTGCTCGCGCTGACGGCGAGCTCGTTCGAAGAACAGCGCCAGGAGATCCTTGCGGCCGGCTGCGACGACTTCATCCGCAAGCCGTTCGACGACGAAGCGCTGCTGCACACGATGGGTCGCTACCTGGGCCTGGACTACGCCTACGAGCACCTCGAGCCGGCGCCGGGCGCCGCGGCGCTCCCTTCCGAAGATGACGGTGTGCCCGTCCTGCCGGCCGCCCTTCGCGATCGCATGCGCGACGCACTCAACCGGCTCGACGTGGACGCCATCGAATCGTTACTGGTCGAGATCGAGGCGGCGCATCCCGCCGCGGCCGCGGCGTTGCGGCCCGACATCGCGCGATTCCAGTACGCGAAGGCGGCCGAGCGGCTGCAGTAGCGCGGCGGCATGGCCATGAATGCACCGATCGACGTGGACTGCAACGGCACGGCTCACGAGCCGACGAAGGCGTGAGCGCGCCAACGCTTGCATATGACACACGCCCCCGACTTCAACGGTACCGACGCCGACGTCGCCCGGCTCGAGCAGGCGCTCGCGGACGCTGAGGCGGGCCGCACCGCCCTCGAGGCCGAGCTTGCCTGGTATCTGCGCCAGCGTGACCCGTCCCGTGCCGCGGCGCTCGCGCAGGCAGTTCGCGAGACGGCGGATGACGCGACCGGTTCCGAGCGTGCGCGCGCCCTTCTCGTCCTCGGCGTCGTGGCCAATTTCCTCGGCGACGCCGACACCGCCGGCACGCACTGGGACAACGCGTTGCGCGAGTTCGAGGCGGCGCGCGACCCCATCGGCGAGGGCGACACCGTCCTGATGCTCGCCGCTCACGCGGAAGGCCGAGGCGACCAGGCCGGATGGGAAGAGCTGCTGCTGCGGGCATCTGAGACCTACCTGCGTGGCGGTGATCCCGTGCGGCATGCGATCGCGGAGCTTCAAAGAGTCCTGCGACTGGTCCGCGTCGACAAGGCCCTGGCGCGCGCACACCTCGAGTCGATCGCCAGGGACGATGCCGTCTGTGCGCATCCCTGCATCCGCGTGCGCCGGTCCCATGCACAGGCGCATTGCGAGCAGGCGGAGGAGAAGTTCAACCAGGCCATCGCCACCGGCGAGCAGACGCACGCGTTGGCCGTGGCCGCGGGGGAGTTCAGCATCGGCGCCGCAGCCGCACTGAACGCTGGCGCGACCTACATGGATCAGGACCAGCTGTCCCGCGCCCTGGAATGGATCGACAAGTCGCTCGCTGTGGCCCGGCCGCGCGGCATGCAGCGCCTGGTGACGGCCGCGCTGGTCATGGGCGCCATGTGCCTGCATCGGCTGGGCCGCAATCGGGAGGCGCTGGCCGTCGTCACGCAGGCCAAGGAGCTGATGTGGCCCGCGCAGGCGAAATCGAGCAACTGGATGCATGCCTGCCAGGTCCAGGGCGAGATTGCCCTGGACCTCGGCGACGCGCAGCTTGCGCTGTCGAACCTCGAGGACGGCGAAGCACTCTGCAGGGTGATCTGGCCCCTCGGCGTCGTCAACCTGCTGCCCGGCAAGGCCGATGCACTTTCGCGCCTCGGTCGTCTCGATGAAGCGATGGCCGCCATCGACGAGTCGATCAGTGTCTGCGACCAGATCGGGGCGGGATACGAGAAGTCGATGGCCCTGCATACGCAAGCTTCCATCGCACGCCACCACGGCCTGAGGTGTCCGCCAGGGTCGCTTCATGCCACGGCGCCCATCCACTACATGGAGGCAGCACTGGCGCAGTTGTCGAACACCGAGGGCGAAGCCAACACGGTCAAGTGGTTGGCCGAGCTGGCGCGGGACTACGAGATGGCCGGCGACCTCCGGCAGGCCCTGGCGTGCGAGCGCCGCGCCGCGATGGCCCTAGGCGAGGCCGACAAGAAGCAGGCCGACAACCTGGCGACAGCGCTGAAGGTCGGCCACGAGACCGAATACGCGAAGCACGAGGCGGCCCACCATGCCGCGCTCGCGGAGGCCGAGAAGCGCCGCGCCGATGCGGAGACGCGCGCCAACCAGGCCAAGAGCAGCTTTCTGGCCAACATGAGCCACGAGCTGCGCTCGCCGCTCAACGCGATGCTCGGCTTCACGCGGCTGCTGCTGCGCGATCCCCTGCTGCAGCACCGGCGCGACGATCTCGCCATCGTGCTGCGCAGCGGCGAGCATCTGCACCGGCTGATCAACCAGGTGCTCGACATGTCGAAGATCGAGGCCGGACGCATGACGCTGGCCGAATGCGACTTCGACTTGCACGCGCTGCTCGATGAGCTGGGAGAAATGTTCACCGTGCAGGCACGGGACAAGGGCATTTCGCTGCGGATCGTGATGGCGCCGGACCTGCCGCGCCACGTGCGGTGCGACGCACTCAAGCTGCGACAAGTGCTTATCAATCTTCTGGGCAACGCGATCAAGTTCACGCGCGAAGGCAGCGTCGAGCTGCGCGCGGAAGGATCAGGTGCGAGCCTGAGCTTCGCCGTGACGGACACCGGCGCCGGGATTGCTGCACACGTTCTTGCGCGACTCGGCGCCGCGTTCGTGCAGGCATTCGCGGGCGTGCATACCGCGCAGGGCAGCGGCCTGGGCTTGGCGATCAGCCGGGCCTTCGTCGAGCTGATGGGCGGCGAGCTGCGCCTGTCGAGCACGCCGGGACGCGGCACGTGCGCGGCGTTCGACGTGCGGGCCGGCATCGTGCAACATCCTGCGGCAACCAGCGCGCGCTCGTCGAGGCGCCGCCCCGTCGGGCTGGTGCCCGGAACGATGCGGCCGCGCATCCTGGTGGCCGATGACCTGCCCGAGGGGCGGATGCTCGTCACGCGTCTGCTCGCGCTGGCCGGCTTCGAGGTGCGCGAGGCCGCGGACGGAGTGCAGGCGTTCGACGTCTGGCGGCAGTGGCAGCCGGACCTCGTTCTCATGGACATGCGCATGCCGGTGCTCGACGGTCTCGAAGCCACGCGGCGCATCAAGGCCGAGGCGCGGGGCCGGGCCGCCAAGGTCATCGCACTCACCGCCAGCAGCTTCGACGAAGAGCGCGAGTCCGTTCTGGCTGCGGGCTGCGACGATTACCTGCGCAAACCGTTCGACGACGATGCGCTGCTCGAAACGGTGGCCCGGCACGTGGGCGCCACGCTGCGCCATGAGGACGATACGGACGTCACTGAGCCCGAGCGCCAGACAGCGGGCACACGCGTGCCCGCGCCGCTGCGCGAACAGATGCGCTCCGCCCTGGTGCGCCTCGACGTGGCGGCGATCGAAGAGGCCTTGATGGAGATCGAGTCCGCCGACCCGGCATTCGCGCGCGCGCTGCGACCCTTCGTGCGCAGTTTCGACTACTCCAAGGCCGCCACGCTGATCGGGCCTTGAAACCCTCGCGAATCTGGGAATCCCACGACGACTGAACGGCCAGTCTTCGAGAACCCAAGCAGACGCTGGACCATGAGGAAGCGGACCTCGCGCAACGCGACAAGGCCGATTGAGGCTCACGGTGGTTTTCGCAGCCACTGCTCCAGTTCGACAATCACCTCTTCGAAATCGAGCGCGCGGCCTGCCGCTTCGGCGGTGTCGAACGCGGCATCGCCTAGCGATCGGCGGGAGTTCTCGAGCAAGGGCATGAGGTGCTCGAGTTCGCCGGGCTCATGCCGGTATCCCCAGGCCTGAAGCTGCTGGTCCGAAGCGCCCCAGAAGCGCGCGGCCAGCGCATGCTCGCCGCGGCGCGAGGCGAGGCCGACCGCGGCGTCGAGCAAGTCCACGCTGACCTTCTCGTTGCGCGCCAGCGGCAGGCACTCGATGGCGAACTGCCGGGCCTGATCCAGCTCGTTGCGCGCGACGAGCAAGCGAATAAGGTTGTCGAGCACAACCACGCGTCCCACGCGCCCGATGAGTTGGCGCGCCAACTCGAGCGCCTCGCGGTAGCAGCTTTCGGCGGCATCGAGTTGCCCGGCTTGGTGCCGGTTCGACGCGATGTTGTTGAGCAAGGTAAACCTCAACACGCCGTCGCCCTCGCGGCCGGCCAGTTCGAGTGCCTCTTCCTGGGCCCGCAGCGCTTCCTCTGTGCGACCTAGAGAGGACAGCGCTGAGCCCACGGCGTCGAGCGCCGAGGCCAGCGCGCGCGGCGCGCCGAGCTGCCGCGCGGCTGCCAAGGCCTGCTGAGCGAACGACAGCGACTCCTCGTAGCGCCCGAGGAACACGGCCAGGCGTGCCAGCGCGCGCAGCGTCCCTTCGCGCGCGGGTGTGGTGCCTGCGGCGGCGTCGTGTTCGAGGGCAGCCCGCCCGAGCCTGTAGCCGAGTTCGACGCTGTTCCAGCACCAGTAGTAGCCGGTGGCGGCCACCAGGCGCAGGCCCCATTGCGGATCGAGCGAGCCTTCGCAACACCAGGTGAGTGCCACGACCAGGTTCTCCTGCTCCTGCTTGAAGTGGCTCATCCACGCGTCCTGCTCGGACCCGCGCAGATGCGGCTCGGCTGCTTCGGCCAGGGTGATGAAGTGCTGTACGTGGCGGCCACGTGTGACCACCGTTTCGCCGCATTCGTTCAAGCGATCGAGCGCGTACTGGCGCACTGTCTCCAGCATCCGGTATCGCGGGCGGCCGCCGAGGGCTTCGCGATCGACGGTGATCAGCGACTTGTCGTGCAGCGCAGTCAGCAGCGCCAGCGCCTCGTACTCGTCGGCGGTCTGCGCGACTTCGGCTGCGGCCTCGAGCGTCCAGCCCCCGGCGAAAACCGACACCTGGCGAAGCAGGCGCTGCTGCGGTGGCGCCAGCAGTTCGTAGCTCCATTGCATCGCCGCGTGCAGCGTCTGGTGCCGTGGCATCGCGCGGCTGCCGCCTGTCAGCAGACGGAAGCGGTCGTCCAGCCGAGCGGCAATCTCCGCCACCGGAAGCACCGTCACGCGCGCGGCGGCGAGTTCGATGGCCAGCGCGATGCCGTCCAGGCGTCGGCAGATCTCGCAAAGCGGCGCGGCGTTGTCAGCATTGACCTCGAAATCAGGCCACGCGAGCCGGGCACGGTCGACGAAGACTCGCACCGACTCGGCATCCCGCGCCGTGGTCAGGTCCGGCGTGGCCGGCAGCGACAGCGAGCGCACAGGATAGATCTGTTCGCCGCTGACGCCCAGGCTTTCGCGGCTGGTCGCCACGATGGTCGTGCCGGCGCCGTCTGCCAGCAACGCCTCGACCAGGACCACCACGCCATCGATCACGTGCTCGCAGTTGTCCAGCACGAGCAGCGTGCGGCGGGCCGCCAGGCGTTCGAGCAGGCGCTGCGACACTGGCTTGTCGCCCTCTTCGCGCAGGTCGAGCACGGCCGCGCAAGTGGCAGCCACGCGCGCCGCATCCTTCAGCGGCGCCAGATCCACGAACCACACGCCATCGGCGAACGCGTCGAGCTGTTGCTGGGCGAAGCGCAACGCCAGGCGCGTCTTGCCGCAGCCGCCGATGCCGGTCAGCGTCAGGAGCCGGGTTGAAGGCAGCAGGCGCGCGAGATCGGCCAGCGCAGCCTCGCGGCCGACGAAGCGCGTCCGCGCGTCGGGCAGGTTGTGGCGGGGCGGCGGCGCATGAGGCGTGGCGGCTGCGCGTGCAGTGGGCACCGAGTCGGGCGCCACCGTCAGCCGGTAGCCGTAGCCCGGCAGCGTCGTGATGGAAGCGGCACCGAGCAATTTGCGTAGCGTGCTGATCTGGGTGGCGATGTTGTGCTCTTCGACCACCAGACCTGGCCAGACGAGGTCCAGCAGTTCATGCTTTGTGACCAGGCGCTCGTGGTGCTGGGCCAGCACCAGCAGCAGATCAAAGGCACGGCTGCCCAGCGACGCCGGCTGGCCCCGCACGCGCAGCACACGTTCGGCTGGGTGCAGCTCGAAGTGGCCGAAACGCAGTGGGGTTTCGTGAGCGGCGGCTGTCATGCATACCCTTGGCGGCTTGACTTTGTTTGAAAACCTTTGATCCGGGCCTGAGGACGCATCACGACCCGTGGGGCAGAGTGTGCCCGGGCGCTCACTTGCCGTGGGCGTCCGTGGTGTCCTCCCCCCAAGCTCGAAGGAAGCTCTGCCATGTCACACGTCACTCAGCACTCGACCGATTCTGCCCGCTACGCAAAGTGCGTGGAGGTCTCAAAGCGCATCCGCTGGGACACCGAGCGCGACGTCATCCGCGGCCGTCAATTCGACTTCAGCAAGACCTTTTTGCCCGAGGGCTTGTCGAAGGTGGAGCGGCTTGCCTTCCTCACCGCCGGCGAGAAGCGCCTGTTCTCGCAGGTTCAGGGCCGCACCTACGCCAATATGTTCGCGCTCGTCGAACGCTTCATCGGCGCCAAGGTGCTGGAGATCAGCCGCGGCCATTGGCTCGGTGACCAGGTGGCGCTGGAAGCGCTGGTGCGCCTGACAGACGAAGAACTCAAGCACCAGGAGATGTTTCGCCGCCTGGAGACAATGATGGCGCCGGGCATGCCCGCCGGCTACCGCTTCCTGTCGCAGCCCAACCACGTGGCGCAAGCGGTGCTGGCCGCGTCGACCTGGGCCGTGCTGGCGCTAGTGTGCGACATCGAGCTCTTTTCGCAGGCGCACTACCGCAGCAGCATCGAGCCCGAGACGCAGATCGACCCGCTGTGGAAGGATGTCTTCCTGTTCCACTGGAGGGAAGAGTCTCAGCACGCCATCCTCGACGAGATGGAGTGGCTGCGCGAGAACGAAGAGCTCGACGCGGCGCAGCGCGACCAGGCCGTCGGTGAGTTGATCGGCCTTGTCGGCGCGGTCGACGGCATCTGCCAGATGCAGGCGCAGGCCGACGCCGAGTACTTCGTGCAAATCGCCGGCCGGCCCTACGATGATGCACAGGCGCGGGCAGTCGGCGCGACGATGCTCGCCGCCTACCGCTGGCAGTACATCGTCTCCGGCGTACAGGATCCGCGCTTCGTCGAACTGCTGGGCTCGATGATCAACGCCGAGCACGGTGCGCGCATCCAGGCGGCGCTTGCGCCCATCGTCGCAGCAGTGCACTGAACTCGCGCACCGTCTCGCGCGAGAACGCACGGTGGTTGATGGTCCCTCGGCAATCAGCCGGTCGGTTGCCGCGGTGCCCCCGCAATAATCCTGATGGCTCTTCGTTGATTTCAGTGGGATCGGGCACTGGCAGGAGGCCGAGAAGCTTTCCTTGAGCGACCATGCCCGGCTGGTCTTGAGATTGGCCTGATACAGGTGGCGAAAGGCCACCGCCTCGGCGCAACGCTTATCGGGCAATGATCTGAGCCACTCGTACTTGGTGCCCGTCAGAGGTGACTCGCCCTGGGCGCGCAGCCGCTTGTGCTCGGCTCTTCGCACTTGGTCGACGGCGTCATTGAGGTACTTGGAGACGTGGAACTTGTCGTGCACGATATCCGCAATGACCAGCATCATGCCGGCCGCGCTCATGTACGCCGGCCACATGTCCATGGCAATGGCACGCACCCCGGCGCGTTGCTCGGGGCTCAAGCTGCACAGCACGCGCTGGGCGTCTTCGAGTTTGCGGCCGGGCGTGACTTCCCAAACGCGCGAGCGGTCCACGTCGGTCAGTACGCTGGGCGTAGTTGTGGCCGCGCGCAAAGCTTTTCTCGTCCAGGCCCAGGTTGCGCACCGGCTCCTGAGTGCGCCGCGCCAAACCGCGCTCGACGGCGCGTGCAATGACGTCGTTGACCGTGTGCCAGTCCAGCTTGATCAGGCTGGCCACGCGGCTGATGCTCGACGCTGCCTGCAGCAGCCGCACGACGAAGGCCTCCATCATCAGCGTGATGCGGCTGTAGCGCTCAGCCCATGGCACGGCCGCGTCTTCGACGCGACCGCTCCAGTACTTCAGACGTGGCACCTCGGCCACGATGCGTGTCTCGAATGGACACGTGTCCAGATGCCGCCATTCACGCTGGACCCAGCCGTGGACATGCGCACGGTCGCAACCCGTCTCGGGATCACCCCACACCACCCCCTTCTCGCATTGCACATGCACCGTGATCCGGTTGCGCTCGAGCCTGCGTTTGCGAGCTCATCATGGGGTCCGGGGAGTAACGGAACAGGAACCGCAGCAAAGCGACCTGCGCATATAGATGGGCGCTAAAACGGCCACTTCAGCATAAAAGCGACCGGCGCACGCCCATCGGAGTGACCTATGCCTTGGGCGCGGCGAATCGGAGTTGGTGCCTGGAAATTTGGGTTTTACCCGTGGCGTCGGAATTTCCGGCGGTTTGGGCGTAGACCCCCATCACGGGCCGCCGACGCAAGGATGTGGTTCAAAGCGCCCTTTCCAACATGGGGGCGACTCCTGTGCCGACCAAACGCGCTCGCCGTGAGCCCCATCACGACGGGCCGCCTGCGTCCCGATCGAAGTTGTCCTCGCGGCGCTTGCCCTTGTCCGGGCTCAGGGCATCGTACGCCGCCTGCACTTCCTTGAATTTCTCCGCTGCGGCTTCCTCGTTTCCCGGGTTCTTGTCCGGATGCCACTTCAGCGCCGTCTTCTTGTAGGCCTTCTTGATTTCGCTTTCGGTGGCGCCCTTATCTACTCCCAGAATCTCGCGGGATCGCTCCATCGTCGCCTCGTCGGCGTAGTCGCCGTCGTCATCGTTCGAAGGCGGCGGCGGGGGCTCGCTCGTGTTCGCCCCTTTGCTGCGCAGAAGGCTGGCGGCATCCACGTGGCTGTTGCTGATTGCGTAGTCGAGCGGCGTAACGCCTCCGCTGTTGCGATTGCTCAGCTCGATTCCCTGCCGGCTCAGCAGCTTCTTCAGCAGCTCGATATTTCCAGACTTGGCCGCTTCATGGAGTGCCGAGTTGCCGAAGGAATCGGTCGCGTTGATGTCGATTTTCGGATGCCCTAGGAATGCGTCCGAGGCCTCGGCCGAGCCGCCGGACGCCGCGAGCGCAAAGAACAACTTGCCTTTGTAGCGAGCGTTCGGGTTCGGCAACAGGAGGATGACCTGTTTCAGCGCGGCGGTGTCTTGCCGGCGGCTGGCATCGGTCAACATCAGGTCCAAGGCATCCAGCAGGGCCCGTTCGCCGCCCCATCCGTTCAGCAGATCGTTGTTCTTGGACTCGATGGCAGCGAAGATCGTGTCGGCCGTGATGCTCGTGCGGCCCTTCCCTTTGCCCAGCAATAAGTCGGCCATGTTGCGCCGCCCTTGTCGCAGCGCTAATGCGACGGTCTTGTCGTCCTTTGCCGTGACGTTGCGCGCACTGTCCGGATCGAGCAGGCAATTCAGGATGCCGATGTCGCCTCGCCCGATGATGTTCATGATGTCACTGGTCGGCACAATGGGCTTGCCCGCGTCAGTCGTGGCGGAGTGCTTCATCATCTTGATGCACATCACGCGGACCTTTGCCAAGTCCTGCGCGCCGACATACTGCTTGAGAAGATCTCTCTGCATGCCAAGCATCTTTTCAGCCCTGGCGGTCATCCATTGCAGGCCGGACGTGTCGTTCTTGACGGCCTTCTTGGCAACTTCCAACTCGGCAGGGGTGGGCGCGGGAATGGCGGAGGCACTGCTGGAAGAAACGGTTGGCTGCGCGGCCGATGAAGAGGCAGTCGCAGTTGGGGAAGACGGGGTCTCGTCCGATGTCGGCAAGCGGGTGTTTTGCGTGCGACCGGAATTGGCAAACCTGCTCACGCGATTGCGTAATGATCCGTGGACAGTCTGCGGTTGGGGCGCGTTGCCGTCCCGATCGTCGGTGTGCGAACGACGATTGGTGAGATTGGTGATCTTGGAAAATACTCGATCAACTTTCTTCATACACGAACCCCGTATGTCGGCGGAGGTACGAAGCGTCGCAGGTCCCGCGCCGGTATGCGGTTTCCCTCACGAAACCGCGACGGAGAAGGCGAAGCCGTTGGCCCGCATGCCGCTGCATCTCCTGGTTGGCCACACCTTCGCGTCACGAGACAAGTTCCGTGGCGGCCTGGCGACCGGCTCACTGCCGCGCCAGCGCCACTGCCCGCGCGCTGCAGCGCCTGCCCTGTTCTCAGATCGAGGATGGCCGCAGTGGCCACGGACATGCGCGCGTCGAGCCCCTCGTACGGGGCCAGGTCGAGTCCTTGCCCGAGGGCCGTATGCGGCTGGGCGTCCCATCTTGCCTGCCGGCAATTGGGGGCTGAGGTTGGCTTCCACCAATTCAAAGTGGTGGACACCTTATGCAACCCAAGTCTGCGCGGCGCGAGCACAGCGCCGAGCTCAAGGCGACGATACTGGCCGAGCGCCAGTGGCCCGGCGCATCCGTGTCGGCCGTCGCGCTGTCGCATGGCTCGAATCCCAGCAGCTCAAGCCAGTGCGCACGGACCTGCCCGGTCAGCAGCTGCTTGGGTGTCTTGCCGACTCTTTCGGCGCGGCGGCTGCGCATGAATACGCGATGGTTCAGGAAGAACTGCAGCAAGCTCAGGTACGCGTCTCCCAGCTGACACCGCAGGAAGAAGTAGCGGCGCAATCGCGAGTTCAGGTTCTCCACCATCGAGCTCGAGCGAAGCGTGCCGTCCATGGCCGCGCGCACGTCGGCGACGAGGGCCACGAACCTGCGGCCCAGGCGGGCGTGCAGCTCGTTCCAGCGTTGCCAGAAGGCGGTCGACGCTGACGGTCATCTGATTCATTGCCAATTCAATTCGTGAATTGCCCCCGCCATTCACATCGGCTCGGCGTAGGGCCTCTTTCTGTGCAGCCGACACACCTGCCTTCGGTGCCGACGACGCTGAAGAGCGATCGCAGGTAGCGACGACCTGGCGCGACAACGGCACCCCTTGCCCACGCTTGGATGTCGCCGTCGCGCATCTTGAAACGCGTGTTTCTCACCTTCGCCGCAGTGGTTGCTTTGCGCAGCGCAGCTTCCAGCTTGCGCGCCGTCAACAGCTCTCGTGCAATTCCGGGGCTCCAGAAAACGGCCCGTACGGTAGCCGAACCCCCAGGGCAACCCCCAGGGCTTCCTCGAGCCCCCACCAGCACCCCCCATGTCCGTGGTCTGAGGCGGATTCGCGTGGACAGGTGAAGAAAGAAAAGGCCCCGCTCTCACAGGTGAGGCGGGGCCTTTGTGGATGTCGGCGAACTGCTGCAGACAGTTGCCTGGCGGAGCCGGAGGGATTCGAACCCTCGATGCAGGTTTTGCCCGCATACTCCCTTAGCAGGGGAGCACCTTCGGCCTCTCGGTCACAGCTCCAAAGTCAGGCGCGATTCTAACCCCGACTCGGCACCCGTCAGGCGGGTGCCTGTTCGAGTTCGAATGCCTTGTGCAGCGCGCGCACGGCCAGTTCCATGTATTTCTCGTCAATGACGACGCTGGTCTTGATCTCGCTGGTCGTGATCATCTGGATGTTGATGCCTTCCTGGCTCAACGCGCTGAACATCTTGCAGGCCACGCCCGCGTGCGAACGCATGCCGATGCCCACGATGCTGACCTTGCAGATCTTCGGATCGCCCGCCACCTGCGCGGCGCCCGTCTGCGGCACGACCTGGGCCTTGAGCAGCTCCATGGTGCGCTGGTAGTCGTTGCGGTGGACCGTGAATGAAAAGTCGGTCTTTCCGTCGTGACCGATGTTCTGGATGATCACGTCCACATCGATGTTCGCCTCGGCGACCGGCCCGAGGATCTGAAAGGCGATGCCGGGACGATCGGGCACGCCCAGCAGGCTCACCTTGGCCTCGTCGCGATTGAAGGCGATGCCCGATACAACGGCTTGTTCCATGTTGACGTCTTCCTCAAGAGTGATCAGCGTGCCGGACCGGGATTCCTCCTCGATGGGAATGTCCCAGGGCGTGAAGCTGCTCAGCACGCGCAGCGGCACGCGGTACTTGCCGGCGAACTCGACCGAGCGGATCTGCAGCACCTTGGAGCCGAGGCTCGCCATCTCGAGCATCTCTTCGAAGCTCACGGTGCGGAGCCGGCGCGCCTCGGCCACGATGCGCGGGTCGGTCGTGTAGACACCGTCCACGTCGGTGTAGATGAGGCACTCGTCAGCCTTCATCGCGGCGGCCACGGCCACGGCGGAGGTATCGGAGCCTCCGCGGCCCAGCGTGGTGATGTGCCCGTCGGGATCGATGCCCTGGAACCCCGTGATGATGACGATGCGCCCGGCGGTGAGGTCGGCACGCACACGCTGATCGTCGATGCGCTGGATGCGGGCCTTCGTGAACGCACTGTCGGTGTGGATGGGAACCTGCCACCCGGTGTAGCTCACGGCCTCCATGCCTTCAGCCTGGAGCGCGATCGACAAGAGGCCGACCGACACCTGCTCACCGGTGGAGGCGATCATGTCGAGTTCACGCTGCAGTTCGGGCGTCGTGCTCTCGGGGGACAGTTCCTTGGCGAGGGCCAGCAGGCGGTTGGTCTCGCCGCTCATGGCCGAAGGAACGACCACCATCTGGTGGCCTGCGCGCGCCCACTTGGCCACGCGCTTGGCCACGTTGCGGATGCGCTCGGTCGACCCCATCGAGGTGCCGCCGTACTTGTGAACGATGAGTGCCATGCTTGAGTTCGCCGATGCCACGCCGCGGCGCCATTTGCCGAAGCGCACGTGAACCGCGGATTCTATCCGGCGCGATGCGCATCGCCAGCGTTCAGGCGGTCGTCGCGCGCTCCCAGTGCAGCGAGACCTGGGCCTGACCTGGCAAGGCCATCGCCCGCGCGTCGATGCCCAGACCCGGCACGAAGATCAGTTGCCCTCCGCTCGAGACAATCGGGCCGTCGCGCTGCCAGCTCGGAACGGCGGCCGCCTGGAACTGTTTCTTCAGGCTCCTTGGGGGGCGCCCGATCCCGGCCTGGAATTGCTCGCCGCCATGGCGCGCACTCAGGGTCAAGTGTGCGAGCCAGGCCAATGGAACCCCGCCCTGCGCAACCCGCCTGGCGACGAGTTCGCCGCCCCATCCCGGCAGACGGTAGCGCCCGGCGCGCCGGATGCTCAGGACCGTTTCCCGTTCACGTTCACGGCTCTCTTCCGACCGCTTTCCGGCTTCGAAGTCGATCCGGAGTGCGCCACGGTACGCGCGCAGGACGACCGCGTCGACCTGCCATGTCGCGGTGCCTTCGGGAGTCAGTTCCGCCATGAGGCGCTCGCACAGCGTGGCCGGCACGCCGTGCCCCAGCATGCGACGCAGCCACATTCTCAGCGCATTGCTGCGTCTTGCGGGCGAGAGCAGCCGCCATGCACGCAGGTCCAGCGCGTCGCTTGCAGCGAGTGTCGCCAGGTCGGCCACGGCGATCTCATCGAGGCAGCACCTGGCCTCTTGTGCCCATCGTGCAGCGGCGGCGAGCGTGGTCTGTGCATCGGGAAAGGATGCGACCAGCGCCGGCCACACCGCAAGACGCAGTCGATTGCGGGCAAAGCGCGGATGCTCGTTGCTGTCATCGTCGACAAACCTGAGCCGATGGCGCCGCGCATAGCGTTCGATCTGCTCGCGCGGCACATTCAGCCAGGGTCGCGCCCACGTGAGGCCATCGCGGTGAACCTCCGACGGCATGCCGGACAAGCCACCGACGCCGGCACCTCGCAGCGCCTGGAGAAGAAATGTCTCGGCTTGGTCGCGCTGATGGTGTGCGAGCACCACCAGGGACGCGCCATGCCCGAGGGCCATCGTTCGCAGGGCGTGATAACGCTCGCGCCTGGCCCATGCTTCGACGCTCTCCCCTTTCATCGGCCGTGAGGCCAACCTGTGCACCGCGAACTCCACGGGCCAGCCGCGGCGGCGCCAGCGGCGCGCACTGCTCATCGCAATGGGCGAGCCAATCGTCCGCATGCTCGCTCAAGCCATGATGCACATGCAGCGCGAGCACCGACACACCCTGCTCACGCGCGGCCTGCAGCGTGGCATGCAGCAGCGCGGTCGAGTCGCGACCGCCGCTGTAGGCGACCGCGACCAAGGGCTCCATCAGCGATCGGTCGTGTCGGTGAAGCGGCCGTAAGACTGCAGCCGCTCGTAGCGTCGCTGCAGCAGTTCCTTGGGCGCGAGGTCGCTGATCTGGCGCAGCGCATCGTTGAGCGCGCGCTTGAGGTAGGCCGACATCTGCTTCATGTCGCGGTGCGCCCCGCCGACAGGTTCGTTCACGATCTTGTCGATGAGGCCGAGGGCCTTGAGCCGGTGCGCCGTGATGCCCAGCGCCTCGGCGGCCTCGGATGCGCGGGCGGCAGTCTTCCAGAGAATGGATGCGCAACCCTCGGGCGAGATCACGGAGTAGATGGCGTACTGCAGCATCAGCACCTGGTCGCCCACGCTGATGGCCAGGGCGCCGCCTGAACCGCCTTCGCCAATGATGGTGGTCACGATAGGCACCTCGAGCTGCGCCATCTCGAAGATGTTGCGCCCGATCGCCTCGGACTGTCCTCTCTCCTCGGCGCCGATGCCGGGGTATGCGCCAGGCGTGTCGACGAAGGTGAAGACCGGCAGGCTGAATTTCTCGGCCAGCTTCATCAGCCGCAAGGCCTTGCGGTAGCCCTCGGGACGGGACATGCCGAAGTTGCGCAGGCCGCGCTCTTTCGTGTCGCGCCCTTTCTGATGGCCGAGGACCATGCAGGCCTGCCCGTTGAAGCGTGCGAGACCGCCGACGATGGACTGATCGTCGGCAAAATGGCGATCGCCGTGCAGTTCCTGGAAGTCGGTGAAGATGTCGCCGACGTAGTCGAGCGTGTACGGCCTCTGCGGATGGCGCGCGATGAGCGTCACCTGCCACGGCGACAAGGTGGAGTAGATGTCCTTGGTGAGTTGCAGGCTCTTCTTGCTGAGGCGGTCGATCTCTTCGGAGATGTCGACGGCCGACTCGCTCTGGACGTAGCGGAGTTCCTCGATCTTGGTTTCGAGTTCGGCCACGGGCTGCTCGAATTCGAGGAAGTGTCGTTTGCTCATGCGATCAATCCTTGCTCTTTTCCGCGCACGACCCTCGTTCGTGCGACAAACCGGCCCAACGATGCATTCCAGGCGACTGCCGCTGCCGTGGCGGCAGGCGGCCGCTCAATAGTCTACCGGCAGCGGATCGAGGCTGCGCCAGATGTACCACGTGGCCACCGAGCGGTACGGTGCCCACGCATCGCCGACTTCACGCGCTTCGGCGCGCGAGACCGGTTCGCCGCTGAAATAGTTGACGCTGATGCCCTTGATGAGCCCGAGGTCGTCCAGCGGCAGCACGTTGGGTCTCATCAGATGGAAGATGAGGAACATCTCTGCCGTCCATCGGCCGATGCCGCGGATGGCGACCAGTTCCTCGATGATGGCTTCGTCGTCCATCTCGTGCCAAAGCGGCACGTGCACGGCGCCGGACTCGAAGTGCGCCGCCAGATCGACCAGGTATTCGACCTTGCGCGCCGACAGGCCGGACGCGCGCATGTCGACCACATGCATTGACAGCACCGACGATGGATGGATGCGCGTGGGCTCACAGGGCGTGAGGGCCGCAAAGCGGCCCCATACCGCTTGCGCGGCGCTCACGGAGATCTGCTGTCCGACGATCGAACGTGCCAGTGTCGTGAATGCGTCGCCTCGGCTTTGAAGACGCCCTTCGCCCAGTCGCGGAATGAGCTTGCGCATGACGCGGTCCCGCCGGGACAAGTGCCTGCAAGCCTCGTCCCAGTAGCCCGGCGTGACCGGCACGCCATCGATGGCCGGACTGCTCACGCCTTCACCCAGGTCGTGCCTTTTGCCGAGTCCTTCAGGACGATGCCCTGGTCGAGCAAGTCCTGCCGGATCTGGTCGGCTCGCGCGAAGTCACGCGCCTTCTTGGCGGCCGCGCGCTCGGCGATCAGCGCGCCGATGCGCGACTCGTCGAGACCGCTGCCGCCTTGCAGATAGGTTCTGGGCATCTGCTGCAGCAGGCCGAGCGTGCCAGCCAGCCCCTTGAGCAGACCCGCTGCTTGAGCCGAGCGGGTTCGGTTCACCTCGCCGGCCAGCTCGAACAGCACCGACACGGCAATCGGCGTGTTGAAGTCGTCGTTCATCGCCTCGCGAAAGGCAGCGGCCTGCGGATGCGACCAATCGAGCACCGCGTCGTCGGCCTGCACTGCATCGAGTGCGGTGTAAAGACGGCGAAGCGCATGGCGGGCGTCTTCGAGGTTGGCGTCGCTGAAATTGAACGGGCTGCGATAGTGCGTGCGCAGCATGAAGAAACGCAGCGTCTCGCCATCGAAATGCTGCAACACCTCGCGAATGGTGAAGAAGTTTCCGAGCGACTTCGACATCTTCACGTTGTCCACGTTCAGGAAGCCGTTGTGCATCCAGTAGTTGACGAACGGCCGGCCGGTCGCTCCTTCGCTCTGCGCAATCTCGTTTTCGTGGTGCGGGAATTGCAGGTCGAGGCCACCGCCATGGATGTCGAACGGCTCGCCCAGGATCGCGCAGCTCATCGCAGAGCATTCGATGTGCCACCCGGGGCGTCCGGCTCCATAGGGGCTTTGCCACTTGGCATCGTCGGGCTCGGTGTCCTTGGCGTGCTTCCACAGGACGAAGTCGAGGGGATCGTCCTTGCCGTCGAGCACGGCGACACGCTCGCCGGCGCGCAGCTGATCGAGCGACTTGCCCGACAGCTTGCCGTAGCCGTCAAACTTGCGCACCGCGAAATTCACGTCGCCGTTGGATGAGCGATAGGCCAGGCCCTTGTGCTCCAGCGCGGCGATCATGTCGAGCATCTGCGGCACGTATTCGGTGGCCCGCGGTTCGTGGGTCGGCGGCTCGATGCCCAGTGGTGCCACGTCCTGGTGCATCGCTTGCGTCATTTCGTCGGCAAGCTGCCGGATGGGGATGCCGCGCTCCAATGCCCGCCGGATGATCTTGTCGTCGATGTCGGTGATGTTGCGCACGTAGTTGACGTCGTAGCCGAGGGTCCTCAGCCAGCGCTGCACCATGTCGAACACGAGAAGGAAGCGCGCGTGGCCGACGTGGCAGAGGTCGTAGACCGTGATGCCGCACACATACATGCGCACGCGCTGCGGATCGATGGGCGTGAAGACTTCGGTCTCGCGCGACAGCGTATTGAAAATTCGCAAACTCATGTGACGGTCGGAGATCTCGTCGAGGCCGTCGTGAAACGTTGACGCGCCGAATTGAAAGGCCGCACTGCCTGTCGCGGCGGGGCGGCCCGGCACCAGCTCAAGCCAGCTCTGCAAGGCTTGGTCACAGCGGTCTGGCCGCGCGGGCTCTACAATCAAACGAGTATAGCGGGGGTGCTCGAGAGCGTCGGCCATTTTGGTTCGCCAGTTGAACTACATTGCGCACTTATCCCCGTACTTCCTTTCGCATTGCTGCGGTTCCCGATGTCCACCTTCCTGCCCCGCGCCATCGGTGTCGTCGTTGCAACGTGCGCCATCTGGGCCGTGGCAGCGCCGGCGCCGGCTCTCGGGCCGGCTGCTGCGGGCGCACCTGTCTCGGGCGGCGACGCGCGTACGTTGCCCCAGGTCGAGCGCGAGCTGGCCGCGAAGCCGAAAGACGCGCACCTTCGTTTCGAGCGCGGCGTGCTCCTCATGCGGGAGCACCGCATCGATGACGCACAGCGCGTGTTCAGCGACCTTGCCCGCGACTATCCGGACATGCCCGAGGCCTACAACAACATCGCCGTGATCCACGCTGGGCGCGGCGAGTACGAGCAGGCCCGCGAGGCGCTCGAATCCGCATTGCGCGCACGACCCTCGTACGCCGTGGCGCTCGAGAACCTCGGTGACGTGCACGTGCAGCTCGCACTGTCGGACTACACGCGCGCATTGCAGCTCGAGCCCGCGAGCGCCACCATTCCAGCCAAGCTCACCCTGCTGCACGAGCTGCTCCAGCCCATCCGCCTTGCCCCCGCGGCCGACGCGCCGCCTGTCCACTGAAGGAAACGCCGACGATGTGCTCCACCCGTTCAAGTTCGCGCCTGCCAGCCATGGCCGCGGCCATGGCCTTTTGCCTGCTGGGCGCCGCGCCCGCGCTGGCGCAACAGGTCAAACTCGCCACCTCGATGGGTGACATCGTCGTCGCCCTCGATCCCGACAAGGCGCCCAAGACCGTCGCGAACTTCCTCGAATATGTGAAGGCGGGGCACTATGACGGCACCGTCTTTCATCGCGTGATCCCCAACTTCATGATCCAGGGCGGCGGCATGACACCCGACCTCCAGGAGAAGTCCACCCGCGCACCGATCCCGCTGGAGGCGCGCAACGGCCTGAAGAACTCTCGCGGCACCATTGCCATGGCGCGCACGTCGAACCCGAATTCGGCGACCGCACAGTTCTTCATCAACGTGAAGGACAACCTCTTCCTCGACGCCGACCAGGCGCGCGACGGCAATGGCTATGCCGTCTTCGGACACGTCGTCTCGGGGATGGACGTCGTCGACAAGATTCGCAGCGTTCCTACCGGCAGCAAGGGGCCCTATTCCGACGTGCCCCTCAAGCCGGTGACCATCGAAAAAGCCACCGTGGAGAAATGACCATGAGCAAGCAAGTCGAACTGAAGACCAACAAAGGCAGCATCCGCATCGAGCTCGACGAGGCCAAGGCGCCCGAGTCGGTGAAGAATTTCCTGTCCTACGTCAACAAGGGCCACTACAACGGCACGGTGTTCCACCGGATCATCAAGGGATTCATGATCCAGGGCGGCGGCTTCGAGCCCGGCATGAAGCAAAAGCCCACCGATGCACCGGTCAGGAACGAGGCCAACAACGGGCTGAAGAACGACAAGTACACGCTCGCCATGGCGCGCACGTCCGACCCGCACAGCGCCACGGCGCAGTTCTTCATCAATGCCACCGACAACGGCTTTCTCAACTTCAAGGCGGAGAACGCCAGCGGGTGGGGCTATGCGGTGTTCGGCAAGGTTGTCGAGGGACAGGACGTGGTCGACGCGATCGAAGGCGTGAAGACCGGCCGCAAAGGCCATCACGAAGACGTGCCCATGGACGACGTCGTCATCGAACAGGCGGTCGTTCTCTGAACACAGCGGACCACACGAAGGTGAGGTGGTGACAGCGACCGCGACCGCGACCGCGACGGACCAGGCCATCACGCAGCTTGTCGCGCCGGACTCGTGGCAGGCGATCGACTTTCTGAGCGATCTCCACCTGAGCGAGGCCACACCGAGAACCTTCGAGGCATTCGCCGCGCACCTGCGCTGCACCGACGCCGATGCGGTGCTCGTGCTCGGCGATCTGTTCGAGGCCTGGATCGGAGACGACGCCCGAACGCAGGGCTTCGAGAAGCGCTGTGCCGAGACGCTGAAGGACGCGGCGGGCCATCGCTATGTCGGCTTCATGCCGGGAAACCGCGACTTCCTCGTGGGCGATGCGCTGCTCGCCGAGTGCGGTGTGAAACGCCTGGGCGACCCCTGCGTACTGATCGCATTCGGCCGCCGGCTGCTGCTTTCGCATGGCGACGCCATGTGCCTGGCCGACACGGATTACCAACGCTTCCGGCAGGAAGTGCGCGCGGCACCGTGGCGGCAACGTTTCCTGTCGATGCCGATCGCCGAGCGCCGGCGCATTGCCACGGATCTTCGCGCTCGAAGCCGCGAGCACCAGTCGAGGCTGGGACCGCAGGATCATGCCGACGTCGACACGGCGGAGGCCATCCGCCGGCTTGACGCCGCGGGTGCCGCGCAACTGGTCCACGGCCATACGCATCGCCCTGGCGATCATGACCTGGATCCGACCCATTCCCGCCATGTGCTGAGCGACTGGGACTTCGACCATGCCGGCCTTCCTGCGCGCGGCGATGTGCTGCGCTGGCAGCGCTCGGGACTCATTCGCATCGCGCCACGGCGCGACGCTTCGTGCTGACTCATTGGTGGTCGCGTTGGCAACGCGCGCGCGAAGCGCGAGTGCTGCAGCGCCGGGCGATTCCCGACGGCCTGTGGTCGCTGACGCTGGCGCGCTACCCATTTCTCATGCGCCGCGACACCGCGGACGCCGCCACGCTTCGCCGGCTGGCCACGTTGTTCCTTGCGCAGAAGGAGTTCCATGGCGCGGCCGGATTCGTGGTCACCGACGAGATCGCTGTGGCAATTGCGGCGCAGGCTTGCCTGCCGGTTCTGCGACTGGGCCTCGAGATGTACGACAGCTTCGTGGGGATCGTCGTCCACGCCGACGAGGTCGTGGCGCGCCGCACGGTCATGGACGATGATGGCGTTGTCCACGAATACGACGAGGCGCTCTCGGGCGAGGCGATGGAGCGCGGCCCGCTGATGCTGTCGTGGCACGACGTGGCCCAGGCAGGCGAATCCGCAGAATGGGCCTACAACGTGGTCATCCACGAGTTCACGCACGTGCTCGACATGCGCGACGGCGAGTCCGACGGCGTGCCGCTGCTGCCCAATCGCGCGGCGCGCGACGCCTGGTGCGCCGTGATCGACGCCGAGTTCGGCGAATTCTGCGAGCGCGTGGACGCGGGTGATGACACCCTGCTCGACCCCTACGGCGCACAGTCGGTCGACGAGTTCTTCGCCGTGTCGTCGGAGGCTTTCTTCGTCGCGTCGGACCAGCTTTGCCACGAACATCCCAGGCTTCACGAACTGCTGTGCGGATATTTCCAGCAGAACCCGGCCGTCGATGGTCGCTGACGCCGCTTCGCAGACGTGAAAACGCCCCGCGGCGCGGGGCGTTTGTCAGGACACGCAGAGTTCGCGCTCAGCGCACGACTGCCATTTCCTCGCGCTGGCCACCCTTGTAGGTGTAGAGCGTCAGGGCGCCGTTCTTGATGTCGCCCTTCTTGTCGAAGCTGATGTCGCCCGTCACGCCGTGATAGTTGGTCGTCTTGGCGAGTACCGGAAGGTACTTCTTCGGATCGGCCGATCCGGCCTTTTCCATCGCCGCCACCATCACGTTCACCGCGTCGTACACGTACGGGGCATAGATCTGCACGTCGGCTCCGAACTTCTCCTTGAAGCGCTTCTTGAACGCCTCCATGCCAACCTTCTGCTTGCCCTCGACGCCACCCGCCTCGGCGCAGACCACCTGGCCGTCATCCATCGCGCCGGCCGCCAGCTTGGGCAGTTCGCTCGTGCAGATGCCGTCGCCGCCCATGAACTTGGCGCTGATGCCGAGCTGCTTCATCTGGCGCAGCATCGGTCCGGCCACGGCATCCATGCCGCCGTAGAACACCACGTCGGGCTTCTTGGACTTCACTGCCGTGAGGATGGCGGTGAAGTCGGTGGCCTTGTCGGTCGTGTACTGGCGCTCGGAGATCTTCGCGCCCGCGGCCTTGGCGGCCTTGGCGAACTCCTCGGCCACGCCCTGGCCGTAGGCGGTGCGGTCGTCGATCACCGCGATGGACTTCGCATGGAGGTTCTTCACCGCGTAGCGGCCCAGCGTGCCGCCGAGCTGCGTGTCGTCTGCGACGACGCGGAAGGCGGTCTTGTAGCCGTTGCGCGTGTACTTGGGGTTCGTCGCCGACGGGGAAATCTGCGGAATGCCCGCGTCGAAATAGACCTTCGAGGCAGGAATCGTCGTGCCGGAGTTCAGGTGGCCGATCACGCCGTTCACCTTCTCGTCGACGAGCTTCTGGGCGACTGCCGTCCCTTGCTTCGGATCGCCCGCGTCGTCTTCGGCCAGCAGTTCGAACTTGACGGTCTTGCCGCCGATCTTCACGCCCTTGGCGTTCAGGTCCTCGATGGCCATGCGAGCACCGTTCTCGTTGTCCTTGCCGAGGTGGGCGATGCCACCGCTGGTCGGACCGACGTGGCCGATCTTGACGACCATGTCTTCGGCATATGCCGCGGCACCCAGCGTGATCAACGCGGCGCCGACGATCACGTTCAATTTGACTTGCATGCAGAACCTCCGGATGGAATGTGGAGTGAGAGCCCTAGAGCGTTGTTTTGACAACGGGCGCCACCATACCCCAAATGAAACACCTCGCAATACCGGGAATCCTCGGGTCGCCGCACGGCGCCGTGCGAGCGGTTCGGACCAAGTGGTCTAGGCGTTTCAAGAAGTAGTCGGGTGAGCTCGATGCCACGGAAGCGCCGGCTCGCGGCGCGTCCGCACGCACAACGGATGAACTAGCGTGCACGATGACGGGACATTTCCGACGCCACGGCGCGCGTCACCACGTCACGCAAGGTCGATGCCAATTCTGCGCGCGCCTCCCTGACCAGCGCGTCTGTCACGCGGGCCAGCGCCGGGGCGAGCGCTTCGCGCACACGGGTTTCCAGAAGCATGTCGACCTGGCGCTGGACATCGGCAAGGATGCGCTGAACGAGCTCGTCAGCCGTCGGCTCGGGGCTCAGTTGCGCGCGATTGGCGGCCAGTCGCGCCGCCACGGAATCGACGGCGGCCGGGCTGTCTTGCTCCGGCATGTCGACGACCTCGGTGAGCTTGGGCAATCTCTCCGGCGGGGTGCTCATGGCAGGTACTCCATCGCGCTTCGCATGGGCGATACACGACACGTTGAATGGCAGGCGTCGGACGGGCCGGCTGGCCCCGGGCAAAACAAGGGGAAACCCGAGGTGTTCCCGGTCCGCCGATGCGAGGCGTGGATCATGCCTTGGCACCGACATCGAAGCGCTGGAGCGCGTAGCCGCGGCGTGCATAGTGCTTCCAGCGCGTTCTGGCGGCCTCGCGTTCATCGCCCTCGGCCGGCACGATCTCGATCAGGCGCTCGTAGCTTTCGAATCCGACGGGGGTGTCTTCGCCCAGATGCACGAGCACGGGATGCCTTGCACCCTGGCCCGCCTCTTCCACCAGCCAGACCGCCGAGCGGGCGAGGCGCGGATCGTCGAGCCGATCATCGCGCACGCGCAGGTGGGCGATGAATTCCTGTGGATCGAAGGTCCACAGGAGCCGGTCGAGGCGGTCCAGCGTGGGCCCCGGGCCGCTCACGGACACACCCTTCGCACCGCTGCGCAATGCCTTGCGCAACAACCGACACGCATAGAGCATCCGGTCGGGGACGTTGAAGTGGAACTGGACCTCGGTCATCGGGGCGGTCCGAATGGGTGCGTCAGCCTTGCTGAGAGAGCACGAATTGCGTCAGCGCGGGTACCGGGCGGCCCGTGGAGCCCTTTTGCGCCCCGGACTTCCAGGCCGTGCCGGCGATGTCCAGGTGGGCCCACCGATACTTGCCGGTGAAGCGACGCAGAAACATCGCCGCGGTGATGGCGCCGGCCGCCCTGGGACCGACGTTGGCCATGTCGGCGAAATTGCTCTTCAAGGCCTCGTCGTACTCGTCTTCCAGCGGCATTCGCCACAGCGGGTCCAATGCCTCGCGTCCGGCGGCAAGGAGTTGCTCGGCCAGTGCGTCGTCGGCGGTGAACAGGCCCGAATTGTGGTGTCCGAGCGCGATCACGCAGGCGCCGGTGAGCGTGGCCACGTCGACGACGACCGAAGGCTTGAATCGCTCGGCATAGGCCAGGGCATCGCACAGGATGAGTCGGCCCTCCGCGTCGGTGTTGAGGATCTCGATGGTCTGCCCCGACAGGCTGGTCACGACGTCGCCGGGCTTGATGGCCGTGCCGCTCGGGAGGTTCTCGCAGGTCGGGACCAGGCACACCAGGTTCAGGTGCGGCTTGATTTCCGCGATCGCGCGCAGCGTGCCGAGGACACTGGCCGCGCCGCCCATGTCGAACTTCATTTCGTCCATTTCAGCCGACGGCTTGATCGAGATGCCGCCGCTGTCGAAGGTGATGCCCTTGCCCACCAGGACGACTGGTGCCTGCGTGCGCGCGGCCCCTTCATAGCGCGCCACGATGAACCGCGGCGGCTGCGCCGAGCCCTGCGCGACCGCGAGGAATGCGCCCATGCCGAGCTTCTCGAGCTGCCGTCGATCCAGCACGTCGACCTTCAGGCCGTGGGACTTGCCGAGCATCCTGGCCTGATCGGCGAGGTAGGTCGGCGTGCAGTGGTTGCCCGGAAGGTTGGCCAGCGACTTGGCAAACTCCACCCCCGCCGCCACCGCGGCACCCCTTGCCAGCCCGCGCTGCACCGCTCGCGCATCGGCCTTCGTGCAGAGCACCGCGACCTTGGAAAGCGCCGGGGCAGGTGGCGCGCTCGGCTTGGTGTCGCGATAGAGGTAGACCGCATCGGCTGCGGTCGCGGCAATGAGCTGTGCCAGTTGCTCGGTGACTGCGTCCGGTCGTGCCAAGGCCACGACGACCTGCTTCGCGCCGCCGGACTTGAGCTGCCCGAAGCCTGCGGCCACCGCATTGCGCAAGGCCTTCAGGCCCGCGTTGGCAGCTTGCACGATCGTCAGGCGCGCCGCTTTCAGACCTGCCGGCCGCGTCGTGCTCCACACCCGCCCCGCCTTCAGCTCGAAATCGCCCAGGGCCTGTGCATCCTTGACGGCCGCCGCGACTGCGGGATCGAGCGCCGGGTCGAGCTTGTCGCCCTGCAGCACCACGAGCAAGGCGTCCGTGGCCACCCCGGAAAGCCCGCCGGCCGGAGCGATGAGATGTCGAAAGTCCATAATGAAGGCTGAATGCAGTGCTGTGCCGCCGACCTTCCGGAAACGGCAGCGGTCCCTTTTCCACGCCGAGCCTTCGTGAGACACGGCGGCCGGATCAAGGGGGCTGAACCCCGCAGCGCCGGGCGCGTTGGGAAACCCCGGCGTCGCCGGGCACGGTAAGACAAGCCGAAGATGTTATTCGATTCCACATTGCGCCGAGACCTGGCGCGCACCTTCGGTGCGACCCTCGTGGTGATCCTCACCATCGTGCTGACGATGATGCTCATCCGCACCCTCGGACAGGCTGCGGTGGGCAACGTCTCGCCCCAGGACGTGGTGCTCCTGCTGGGCTACCTTGCGCTCGCACAGCTGCCCACGATGCTGGCGCTGTCGATGTTCATCTCCGTGGTCGCCACGCTCGGGCGCATGTACCGCGACAGCGAGATGACGATCTGGTTCGCCAGCGGCGTGGGACTCTCGCGCTTCGTCCGCCCGGTCCTGCGAACGAGCTGGCCGGTGCTGCTGGTCGTCGTCCTGCTGGCGCTGTTCGTGTGGCCCTGGGTCAATCAGCGCAGTGTCGAGCTGCGAGACCGCTTCGAGCAGCGCTCTGACCTCTCCCGCGTGGCGCCGGGGCAGTTCCAGACCTCCGCCGACGGCAGCCGCGTGTTCTTCATCGAGCGCGACGCCGCGGACGCGCGGACCGGGCGCAATGTGTTCATCCTCTCCAAGCAGGGTCCCCGCGAATCGGTGACCACGGCGAAGTCCGGCCACATCGAGATCGAGGGCGAGGACAGGTATCTCCTGCTCGACAGCGGTCAACGCAACGACGAGGACCTGAAAACGCACGAGAAGACGCTGTCGCGATTTGCCACGTACAAGGTCCTCGCCGGCGAGCGAGTGATCGCGGGGGCGGACAACCTTCCACCGAAGGCACGGCCGACGATCGAGCTCCTGCGGCGGCCGAATCCGCTGTACCAGGGTGAGCTGGCCTGGCGCCTGGGGCTGGTGCTGGGAGGCGCCAACCTGCTGCTGCTGGCCATCGGCCTGTCCGAGACCAACCCGCGGCGCGCCAGCAACTGGAACCTCCTGTTCGCCCTGCTCGCCTTCGTCGTCTACTACAACGTCATCAATCTCACGCAGGCATGGGTGGGCAGCGGGCGTGTGGGCATGGGGTCGGCCCTGGTGGGGGCGCATGGCGGCGCGTTCCTCCTGGCGCTGGCGCTGATCCGCTGGCGGGATACCCGCAACAGCCGCCTGACCCTGCGCGCGCGCCTGCGCGCCACCCGACGCGCATGAAAACCGTTCGCCGCCTCTTTTACGCCGACATCGTCTCGTCAGTGGTGTTCGTGGCGCTGGCGTTCCTGTCGCTGTTCTTCTTCATCGACTTTGTCGACGAACTGTCGGACGCCGGCCGACGCGGCTATTCGGCGCTCAACGCCGCAGTGGTCAGCCTGCTCGAACTGCCCAATCACATCTACGAGCTGATGCCCATTGCCGTGCTGATCGGCACCATCTACGCCCTGGCCCGGCTCGCGCAGTCGTCCGAATACACGATCCTGCGCACCGGCGGACTGGGGCCGGGGCGCGCCTTGTCCCTGCTGGCAAGCCTCGGGTTCATGTTCGGCGTCGTCACCTTCGTGGTCGGCGACTACATCGCCCCGCTGGCCGAGCAGCAGGCGGCGGACATGCAGGCGAGCTTCAAGGGCGGCATGAAGCTCGGGCGCGCCGGTGCCTGGCTCAAGGACAAGCAGGACACGCCTCAAGGCGAGCGCTCGTATGCCATCAACGTCGGCAATGCCGCCGGAAGCGGCGAGCTGCGCGACGTTCGCATCTTCGAGTTCGACACCGATGGTCGGATGGTGCGGCGCATCGGCGCGGCCTTCGCCCAGGTCGACCGGCACGGCGTGTGGACCATGTCCGATGTCGAAGTCACGAACTGGTCCGATGGGGCGGCCCACGATCTTCCGCAGACGCGAGAAGAACACGTTGCTCACTTGCAATGGCACAGCAGCCTCACGCCGGGTGTCGTCGCTGCCGCCGTGCTGCCGCTGTCGACCATGTCCACCGTGGAACTGGCGCGCTACATCCAGCACCTGTCGAGCAACGAGCAGGCGGCGCAGGAATACCAGATCCAGTTCTGGAAGCGCGCGCTCTATCCGTTCGCCTGCCTCGTGATGGTGGGTCTCGCGCTGCCTTTCGCCTACATGCATGCTCGCGCGGGCGGCATGAACCTGAAGGTGTTCGGCGGCATCATGCTGGGCATCAGCTTCGTGCTGCTCAACAATGTGGCCGGCCACCTGGGCCTGCTCCACAACTGGACGCCGTGGGTGGTTGCAGCCACGCCGAGCGTGATCTACCTGATGCTGTCGATGGGTGCCTTCGCATGGCTGGTCAAATACCGATGAAACAAGGCCTGCTGCTCTTTGCGCACGGCGCCCGCGACTCGCGCTGGTCACTGCCCTTCGAGGACATTGCCGAGCGCGTGCGGCTCAATGCACCACAGGTGCTCGTGCGCCTGGCGTTCCTGGAGTTCATGACGCCGGACATCGTGCAGGCCGGCGGCGAACTCGCCGCCGCAGGATGCACGCGCATCGACGTCGTGCCGCTGTTCCTCGGTGCGGGAGGGCACGTTCGCCGCGATATCCCCCTGCTCCTGGCCGAACTCGAGGCCGCTCATCCGGGCGTGCACTGGATGCTGCGTCCAAGCATCGGCGAACTCGATCCCGTGGTCGAGGCCATGGCGCAGGCGTCACTGGCCTTTGTCGCAGCCTCGATGTCTGGGGAATAATCCGGGCGATCCAAGGAACTCCCGGAAATATGAACCTGCACCAGTTCCGATTCGTCCAGGAGGCGGTGCGCCAGAACCTGAACCTGACGGAAACCGCCAAGGCGCTGTTCACCTCGCAGCCCGGCATTTCCAAGGCCATCCTCGAACTCGAGGGCGAACTCGGCGTGGACATCTTCGCCCGCCACGGCAAGCGGCTGCGCCGCGTCACGGAGCCGGGGCAGCAGGTCTTGCGAGCCATCGAGATCATCATGCGGGAGGTGAACAACCTCAAGCGCATCGGCGACGAGTTCTCCAAGCAGGACGCAGGCACGCTGTCGATTGCCACGACACACAGCCAGGCGCGCTATTTCCTCCCCGAGCCCATCGCCAACCTCAGGCGCCGCTTTCCCAAGGTGAACATCAGCCTGCACCAGGACGCGCCCGCGCAGGTGGCGCAGATGGTGCTCGACGAAGTGGCCGACATCGGCATCGCGACCGAGTCGCTCGCCCAGTACGACGAACTCGTGTCCTTGCCGTGCTACGAATGGCATCACGCGGTCGTGATGCTGCCGAACCATCGGCTCGCGCAGGTCGAGCGCATCTCGCTGGAAGACCTGGCGGTGGAGCCGCTCGTCTCCTACCACCCGTCGTACAGTGGCCGCTCGCGCGTCGACCAGGCGTTTGCGGCTCGGCGCCTCAAGCCGAACGTCGTGCTCGAGGCCATCGATGCCGACGTCATCAAGACCTATGTTCGGCTCGGCCTCGGCGTGGGCATCCTGTCCGAACTGGCCGTCGGCGAAGATCCGCCCGGCGGCGAACTGGTGGCGCGCCCGGTGGGCCATCTGTTCGGCCAGAACGTCACGCGTGTCGCGTTCAAGCGCGGCTCGTACCTTCGCAACTTTGTCTACGCATTCGCGGAAATGCTCTCGGATCGACTCAGCCGCGCGCTGATCGCGCGCGCGATGGCCGGCGAGGCCCAGGACTACCAGCTATGACGAACGTCGCCCCCGCCTCCCTCGTCAGCCGGTTGCCGCAGGTCGGCACGACGATCTTCACGGTCATGTCCGCGCTCGCGCAGGAGCACGGCGCCGTGAACCTGGGACAAGGCTTTCCCGACTTCGACTGCGATCCGTCATTGATCGACGCGGTGTGCGACGCCATGCGGCGCGGCCTGAACCAGTATCCGCCGATGACCGGCGTGCCTGCCCTGCGCGAAGCCGTGGCGGCGAAGATTTCCACGCTGTACGGCCATTCCTATGATCCGGGCACGGAAGTCACGATCACCGCGGGCGCCACGCAGGCCATCCTGACGACGATCCTGGCCGTGGTGCACCCGGGCGACGAAGTGATCGTGCTCGATCCGTCGTACGACAGCTACGAGCCGAACATCGTGCTCGCGGGGGGCCGCGCGATCCATGTGCCTCTTCTGCCCGGAACATTCCGTCCCGACTTCGACCGCATCGCCGCTGCGCTGTCGCCGCGCACGCGCGCCATCATCGTGAACACGCCGCACAACCCGAGCGCCACGGTCTGGTCCGCCGACGACATGCGGCGCCTGTCGGAACTGCTCGCGCCCACGAATGTGCTCGTCATCTCCGACGAGGTCTACGAGCACATGGTCTATGACGGCCAGCTCCATCAGAGCGTGGCTCGACTGCCAGGTCTGGCCGAGCGCAGCTTCGTCGTCTCGAGCTTCGGCAAGACCTACCACGTGACGGGCTGGAAGGTGGGCTACGTGGCGGCGCCCGCAGCGCTGATGGCCGAATTCCGCAAGGTCCACCAGTTCAATGTGTTCACCGTCAACACGCCCGTCCAGCACGGCCTTGCACGCTACATGGCCGACCCGGCGCCTTATCTGGGTCTGCCGGCGTTCTACCAACGAAAGCGCGACCTGTTCCGCGACGGTCTTCGCAAGACGCGATTCGAGTTGCTGCCGAGCGAGGGCAGCTATTTCCAGTGCGTGGGCTACGGCGCCATCAGCGACGAATCGGAAGAGGACTTCTGCCGCAGGCTGACCCGCGACCTGCGCGTGGCGGCCATTCCGTTGTCGGCCTTCTATGCCGGCGGATTCGAACAGCGCATCGTGCGCTTCTGCTTCGCCAAGAAGGAGGAGACGCTGATCGAGGCTCTCGGGCGCCTCGCTCGCCTGTGAATGCGGAAAAATCTGGTCGGTCCTGGGCGAAGCGTCCGGCGCCGGATCGCGGGCTTGGACTGCCAGCCTGAACTGAACTGCCGGCCCGAACTGTCAACCCGAACTGTCAACCCGAACTGCGGGCCGGCACTATCGCGGGCTCTTCGCCGAGGACGGGCCGTCGGCTGACGGCCGATGCGCCTCTCGCACGTCCAGGTCGAGATCGATGTTCTTCTGCACCGTCGCGGGCCATGGAGGCAGTCGGGACAGGTCGGCGTGCATCACCGAGGTCACCTGCTGCACCTCGCCCAGCGGCAGCAGGAGGTCCACCCCTTCGGCCCCGACGGCCTGGTCGGCGAGGTCGCGCGCCACGGCGTACAGCAAGAGGAGTTCCTCGAAGGCGGGCAGGTCGAAACTCGCATCGGAGGCGTCCCTGCGAAGAAGCAGCGCCTCGAGAAGTTCGGCGACGCGCTTCGGATCGCTCCACGCAGTCTGGATGCGAACCATCACCTCCGGGCGCTCTTCCAATGAGCGGCCGGCGTGAAGGTCGGCCCCCCAGGTCGGCGCGGTGGCGTTGAACCGACGGTTGAACCGCTCGCGAATTCGGTCGTAGGCCTCGGTATCGTCGCGACGGCGGTAGATCTCGAGCAGGCGCACGTATGGCATGGGGCTGCGGCCCCCGCTGCTGCGCACATGCGACATCAGCAGGTCGATCGCAGACTCTTCCTTGCCCAGCGCGATGAAGAATTCGACCTGCTGGTCGAGGTCGATCAATTCCTCGGCGGACAACGGATCCTGCGAGGCCGCGCCAGCCGCTTCGGCCGCAGCCACGGTCGCCGTCGTCACCGGAGCTGCCGCCACCGGCTCAGGCTCGAATTCGTCGTCCATCGCCGACGCCATTGCCGGTGCGGACGCCATGACGCGCATCGAGGTCATCGTGGCCTCGTCCAGCGGCGGATAGACGCTGGGCATCGTGCGTTCGAGTTGCGAAGGCCGGATCACGCCTTCGTCGGAAAACACCTCGTCGGCGGTTTCCCAGGCTCGCAGGTTCTGCACGCGCCGCAACCGCCACGCCAGCACGCCGACGGCGCCGAGCAGCAAGACCACAATGGCGATCAAGGCATACACGGCCACGTCGCCACGCGCGGATTCGGCCGTCCGCAACTGGCGCTGCGCCGCTGCAAGCGCCTCGCGCGCGGCTTCGTTCTCGCGGCGCAGCCGCTCGGTTTCGCGAAGCGCCGATGCCGCGGCGGCTTGAGAGACCGGCACAGCGGCGGAGGCGGCTGAACCGCTCGCAGCCGATGTCATGGTGCGAGGCGGCACGTCGCCGCCACCGTTCGCCCCCGGCACCGGTTGGCTGGCCGGCGTCGGCAGCAACTTCCCGCCTCCCTGCGGCGCGCCGGGTCCGGGACGCAATACGAGGCGCGCGCGGCCCTCTCCGAGATCAGCCTGCGTACCCGATGCAGGGTTTTCCCCGCCTGTGGACGGCGCGGCTGCCGGCTCGAGCATGACGACGTAGCGCTCGACCGCCTTGGCCGGACATCCCACGCTCAGCGAGACCGTCACCACGGGCTCTGTCATCGGCAACGCCGTCGTCACATGAGCCATGACGCGTCCGGCGCCCTGCTCTCGCAACCCGACCTTCACCTGCGAAGATGGCACGCGTGTCTCGCCGGCCGACACATCGGCCCGGACACAGCGTGGCGAGAGCGATTCCTGGCCCTCGAGGTCCACCACCGCATGAAAGTCGAGTGGCTGCCCGATCCGGCTCGAACTGCCGGCATCGCTCAGGCGCATGGCCGAGGCCATGGGCACCAGCAGGCAGGATGCCGTGACGAGAACGACAGCGGCACGAACTGTGCGCATGGAGGTGTGAAAGCTGAGGCGGACGCACTCTAGCATGGTGTTACATATTGAATCGCGTCCATGCCAGCGCATTTGTCAAGCCCATCACGAACCCCGCGTGACACAATTCTCGGAAACATTGCCCTTCTGGAAATGCCATGTCGTCAGAGTTGAAAAGCGAGCGCTACGGCAGCACTCTGGTGCTGACCCTCAGCGACCCCGCCACGCGAAACACCCTGTCCGAACAGCTGGTCGCTGCGGCGGTCGAGGCGCTGAACGTGGCCGAGTCCAACGACGACGTCAAGACCGTGGTGCTGCGCGGCGATGGAGCCAATTTCTGCGCCGGCGGAAACCTCCAGGGGCTCGCTCAACGCCGGCAGACAGGACCGCACGCGCAGGTGCAGATGCTCGAGCATCTGCACCAGTTCATCGAGGCGCTGCGCAGTTTTCCCAAGCCGGTGATCGCGGCGGTGGAAGGCGCGGCTGCCGGCGCCGGCTTTTCGCTCGCTTTGGCCTGCGACCTCATCGTGGCGGCGCAGGACGCGCGCTTCATCCTCTCGTATGCCCGCATCGGGCTCACGCCTGATGGCGGCGCGACGTGGCATCTCTGCCGGGCATTGCCGCGCGCGCTGGTCCAGCAATTGATCTGGCTGGCTGAGCCTGTCAGCGCCGCGCAATTGCACGCGCACGGGCTTGTCAATTGGGTGACAGACACCGGGCGCGCACTCTCGGAAGCTCTGGCCGTCGCCGAGCGGCTCGCGACGATGGCGCCCAACGCGATCGCGGCCGCGAAGGAGCTCGTCCAGAGTGCCGCAGGCGCGAGCCTGTCCGAGCAACTCGATGCCGAACGCAACCACTTCGTCGAAAGCCTCTTCCATGCCAATGCGGCCGAAGGCCTGCAAGCCTTTTTCGAGAAGCGCTCGCCGCGCTTTCGATGAGCCCCTGCGCGGAGCCCGCCGATGAGCCGTCGTGAAAAGCGCCGCCGCATTCACTTGATGCGCCACGGCTCGGTCGACTACTTTCGCGCCGACGGCAGCCCGGTCCATCCTCATACGGTCCAGCTCAACGAAACCGGCCGCCAGCAGGCGGATGCGGCCGGCGCCCTCTTCGCGCAATGCGGCGTGCACTTCGACCGGGCGATCGTCAGCGGGCTCAATCGCACTGTCGAGACGGCGTCGCGCGTGCTGGCCGCAGCCGGGCAGTCGCTGGCGCTCGAACACGAGCCGGCCCTCGAGGAAATCCGCGGCGGCAAGCTCGCGGACATTCCCCCCGACGAGGTCGAGGCGGCATTCCTCGGGGCATTCCAGCGCGGCAGCGAATCGCAACGTTTTCTGGGCGGCGAATCGATCGGCGAGCTGCTGGACCGGGTGTTGCCGGCCTACGAGCGCATCGTCGCGCGCGATGACTGGAGCACGCTGCTGCTGGTGCTGCACGGTGGCGTCAATCGCGCGATCCTGGCGCGCGCCATCACCGGTGAGCGCGGCTTTCTCGCGCGCATGGAGCAGTTGCCCGCGTGCATCAACATCATCGATGTCGACAGCAACGGCGAGGCGATCGTGCGCGCCGTGAACCTGGCGCCCACGCAGTGGCTGCACCAGCACGAGAGCGCCACGACGATGGAAAAGCTGCTTGCGCAATATCGGCGCCTGGAGGCCGGGCGCTGACCGCCCGGGCTGCCTCAGCGGCGATAGCTGTCGTCGACCCGATCGAGGCGGCGCAGCAGTCCGGGCCAGTTCAGGGCGCCGGCGCCCATGCCCTTGGTGACCTCCTTGGCCTGCGCTTGCGCGCCGGCGATGATGCGGGGATCCACATGGATGAGCTCTGGCGCGCCGGCCAGCGCCCGAACCTGGATCGTGCACACGGCCTCGAAGAAATACATGTTCACGAACGCGTCCGCGATCGTCGCGCCCAGCGTGAGCAGGCCGTGGTTGCGCAGCATCAGGAAGTTCTTGTCGCCCAGATCGTTCACCAGCCGGGGCTTCTCGTCATCGCGCAGCGCCACGCCTTCGTAGTCGTGATAGGCCAGGCTGGAGAGCACGAAGATCGAATGCTGGGACAGCGGCAGCACGCCGTGCTTCTGCGCGGACACCGCCACGCCGTTGAGCGAGTGCGTGTGCAACACGCACTGCGCGTCGTGCCTGGCGCCATGGACGGCGCTGTGGATCGTGAACCCCGCCGGATTGACCGGAAACGGCGATTCCTCCAGCTTGTTGCCTGCGGTATCGATCTTCACCAGGCTCGACGCGGTGATCTCGTCGAACATCAGGCCATAGGGATTGATGAGGAATTCGTTGTCCGTGCCCGGTACGCGTGCGGTGATGTGCGTGAACACGAGGTCGTCCCACCGGAACATCGCCACGAGGCGGTACGCCGCCGCGAGATCGACGCGGGTCTGCCATTCGACGTCGCTCACGCTCGATCGCCGGTCTGGAATCTTCAAGCCTGGGTTAGCCATCATCCGTCTCCTGGAATCAGCCGTGGACAATAGGTCCCGTGCATTGGCTCATGCTGTCACGTCAGAGACAAGACCATGAATACCCCCGTTCTTACAATGCCCGAGCGCCAGAACATTGAATCGGGCTCGTGGTTCTCGAAACTCTCCTTGCCGTTGAGGAATGCGATTCTTTCCCGGGCCGTCGTGCGCAGGCTTTCCGACGGGGCACTCCTGAGTTCGCGCGGCCAGCCTGCCGAAGAATGGGTCGGCGTGGCCAAGGGCGCCGTGCGGGTGAGTTCGGTGTCGCTCTCGGGTAAGCAGATCACGCTGACCTATGTGGAGCCCGGCCTGTGGTTCGGCGACATCTCCCTGTTCGACGGCATGCCGCGCACGCACGACGCCAACGCCCATGGCGCGACCACGCTTGCTGGTCGTGCGCAAGGCCGACTTCAAGGAACTCCTCTCCCAGCACGTCGAGTTGTACGACGCCCTGCTGCGTCTGAATTGCCGGCGGCTGCGCCTGATGTTCGACGCGGTAGAAGACCTCAACACCCGCCCGCTCGCATCACGGCTGGCCAAGCAGATCCTGCTGCTCGCGCGCAGCTACGGCATCCAGGACGGCGAGGAGGTCCGCATCGGGCTGCAGCTGGCACAGGAAGATCTCGCTCAGCTGCTGGGCGCATCCCGACAGCGGGTGAACCAGGAACTCAAGGGCTTCGAGCGCGAGGGCGCCGTGCGCATCGAGCCGACGCGACTCGTCGTGCTGGCCGCGGACAAGCTGCTGGCCATTTCCTCCAAGCAATAGTCGCCGGCTCGCCATCACTGCCAGCGCCACAGGAACCCACTTCATGGACGCCTACACCGGAACCAAGCCCGTCTCCGAACAACACAGCTTCGACGCGGGCGCCCTTCAGGCCTACCTGAAGGCCCATCTGGCCGGGTTCGAAGGCCCGCTGAGCGTCGAGCAATTCAAGGGCGGGCAGTCGAATCCCACCTACAAGCTGCTCACACCCTCGTGCGCCTACGTGATGCGCGCCAAACCGGGGCCGGCGTCGCGGCTGCTGCCGTCGGCCCATGCCATCGACCGCGAGTTCACCGTGATGCGGGCGCTGCATCCGACGGGCGTGCCGGTGCCGCGCATGCACCTGCTGTGCGAAGACGAGAGCGTCATCGGGCGCGCGTTCTACGTGATGGAATTCGTGCAGGGCCGCGTGCTGTGGGACCAGGCCTTGCCGGGCTTCGACAAGCCGGCCCGCGACGCGATCTACGACGAAATGAACCGCGTCATCGCCGCGTTGCACAAGGTCGACTTCAAGGCAGCCGGGCTCCAGGACTACGGCAAGCCAGGCAACTACTTCGAGCGCCAGATCGCCCGCTGGTCCAAGCAGTACATCGCCTCGATCACCGAGCCGATCGCCGCGATGGACGAGCTCATGAAATGGCTTCCGGCGAACATGCCGGACAGTGCGTGCGACCAGTCGCAGGCGTCGGTCGTGCACGGCGACTTCCGCCTCGACAATCTGGTGTTCCACCCGAGCGAGCCGCGCGTCCTCGCGATCCTCGACTGGGAGCTGTCGACCATCGGCCACCCGCTGGCCGACTTCAGCTACCACTGCATGGCCTGGCACATCCCTTCGTCGCTCGGACGCGGCATTGCCGGCAACGACCTGGAAGCGCTCGGCATCCCGAGCGAACGTGAATACGTGCGACGCTATTGCGCGCGCACCGGCCGCGGCGATCCCGACATCGTCATGGCCGACTGGAACTTCTACATGGCCTACAACTTGTTCCGCATGGCGGGTATCCTGCAGGGCATCGCCAAGCGCGTCGTCGACGGCACCGCATCGAACGAGCAGGCCAAGGTTGCCGCGGCGGGCGCGCGCCCGCTCGCCGAGATGGGATGGCGAATCGCCTGCGGCGGCGAATGAGCCTGCGAGCTGCCGGAGTCGCGCAGGCGACCGACACGGCGCCCGGGGACGGCCAGAATACCCGACACACCCACTGATCCGCGGAGATCCTCATGGACTTCAACTTCTCCCCACGCACCCGTGAACTGCAGGCCAAGGTGCAGCGGTTCATGGAAGATCACATCTATCCGAACGAACAGCGCTACTGGGCCGAACTCGAGGCGAACACGCGTGCGGACAAACGCTGGACTCCGTTGGCGGTGATCGAGGAGCTCAAGCCCCGCGCCCGTGAACAGGGCCTGTGGAACCTCTTCCTGCCCGAAAGCGAATACGGCGCGGGCCTGACCAATCAGGAATACGCCCCGCTGGCCGAGATCATGGGGCGCACGCCCTGGGCGAGCGAAGTCTTCAACTGCTCGGCGCCCGACACCGGCAACATGGAAACGATCGTGCGCTACGGCACGCCCGAGCAGAAGAAAAAGTGGCTCGAACCGCTGCTCGCCGGGGAGATCCGCAGCGCGTTCGCGATGACCGAGCCGGAGGTCGCCTCGTCCGACGCGACCAACATCACGGCACGCATCCAGCGCGAAGGCGACGAATACGTCGTCAACGGCCGCAAGTGGTGGACGTCCGGGGCGGGCGACCCCCGCTGCAAGGTGTTCATCTTCATGGGAAAGACGGATCCGGATGCACCCAGGCATTCGCAGCAGTCGATGATCCTCGTTCCCTCGGACGCCCCTGGGATCACCGTCGTGCGGCCGCTGCAGGTGTTCGGCTATGACGATGCACCGCACGGACACATGGAGGTTCGCTTCGAGAACGTGCGCGTGCCGGTCACGAACATGCTGCTCGGCGAGGGCCGCGGATTCGAGATCGCCCAGGGACGCCTTGGCCCCGGGCGCATCCATCACTGCATGCGGCTGATCGGCCTGGCCGAGCGCTCGCTGGAGCTGATGTGCAAGCGGGCGACCTCGCGCGTCGCCTTCGGAAAGACGATCGCCACGCAGACCGTGACGCAGGAACGCATCGCCGAGGCGCGCTGCATGATCGAGCAGGCACGCTTGCTGACCCTGAAGGCCGCCTGGATGATGGACGTGGCCGGCAACAAGACGGCCAAGGCCGAGATCGCGATGATCAAGGTGGTCGCGCCGAACATGGCATGCAAGGTCATCGACTGGGCGATGCAGGTCCACGGCGGCGGCGGCATGTGCCAGGATTTTCCGCTGGCGTACTTCTACACGGCAGCGCGCACCCTTCGATTCGCCGACGGGCCGGACGAAGTCCACCGCAACGCGATCGCCAAGATCGAGCTCGGCAAGTTCGCCTGAGACGCCCGCATCGCCGGCGGCTTCAGCGGCGCCGATCCGGCGGGTCTTCGGGTATCACGTCGGTCTGCCAGGCGGTGGATGCCGTGCTCGAGAAGTCTGCCGGCCGCTCTTCCGTGCTCCCGGCGGCCACCCGCAAGGCCGCTTCGGCAGCCGTCTGGAACAGTGCAATCGCCTGTGACATGACCGCCGTGTCGGGTTCAGTGAGCTGCAGCCTCAGATACAGGCGTCCGCGCAGAGTCATGAGCACGAAAGGCTGACCTTCGGGAAGGAATTCCTGGGCGGCCAGCCCGAGTTGGTCGCCGAAATCGATGTCCACCCAGGCGATGGCGGCCGCGGGGGCGCTCGACACGGCTCCGAAGCGATTTCGCACGGGCTTGGGCAGATCGAGGCTCGCCTTCGGGAACATCGCCAGCCAGCGCATCTCCTCGGGCATCGACACGTCGATCACGGTCTGGTTGCGTTCGGTGTAGCGCTCGAAGGTTTCGCGCTCGAGTTGCTCGAGCAGCGTACGCTCCATGAGAAGCATCTGCAGGCCTTGGGGCACATGCAGTTCCATGCGCAGGCGCAGTTCGTGCATGGCAATGTAGGCACGCTGCGGCGGCCCCCACTCGAGCCGCCAGGGCCTTCCCTCGAAAGCGCCTTCGACCACAAAGCCTTCATCGTCGCGCGCACGCTTGTAGCCCCACCCGCGCCCGCGTGCCCATTCGGAGACCTCGCTCCAGTCGGGACCGCTCGGCGAGCGGGAAATCCAGCGCTTGATCGCATTCAGCATGGGTCGGACAGTTCGACTAGAGTCGCAACAGGCTGCGCAACAACAACATCGACTTGGAGCTCGCAATGATCGAAGTGTATTCGTGGGCCACGCCCAATGGCCACAAGGTCCACATCATGCTCGAGGAGTGCGGCCTGGCGTACCGCGTCATTCCTGTGGACATCGGCTCGGGCGACCAGTTCGAGCCCGAATTCCTGGCCATCAGCCCCAACAACAAGATCCCCGCCATCGTCGATCCGGACGGCCCGGACGGCCGCCCCATCTCGCTGTTCGAGTCGGGTGCCATCTTGCTGTACCTGGCCGCAAAGACCGGCAAGATGCTGCCCGACGATGCACGCGGCAGGTACGAGGTCCTCCAGTGGCTGATGTTCCAGATGGGCGGCGTCGGGCCTCTGCTCGGGCAGGCCCACCACTTCCGCATCTACGCGCCGGAGAAGATCGAATACGCGATTGACCGCTACACGAACGAGGCCAGGCGCCTGTACGGGGTCATGGACAAGCGCCTGGCCAAGAGCAAGTACATTGGCGGCCCGGCCTACAGCCTCGCCGACATCGCGATCTTTCCGTGGCTGAGGTCATGGAAGAACCAGGGCATCGACTGGGCCGACTATCCGCACCTGAAAGGCTGGTTCGACGAAGTCGCCGCCCGCCCCGCGGTGCAGCGCGGCGTCGAAGTGCTGGCCCAGCAGCGCAAGCCACTGGTCGGCGACGCGGCGCGTGAAGCATTGTTCGGCAGTCGGCAATACCAGCGCCACTGACATGGCGGCGCCAGAGTTCGCGCGTCACCGATCCCCCGGCACCGATCCGACCACGGCGGCACGTCGATTGCTGGCGGGCATTGCCCTGCCGATTCTGCTGACCATGTGGGCCCAAGCACGGGCGCCGCGCTTGCTGGGAGAAGGCATGGATGTGCCAACGATGCCGCTTCGTGGACGAATTTTGCATGCCCTGGCACAGGCCTACCCCGATCCGGTGGATCTGCGGCTGTTGTTCACGGTCTGGGGATGCGAGGCATCCCGCATCCAGAGCATCGCCGCAGAGTTGACGAGCAGCGGCCTGGCTTGCGTGGCACCGACAGTGTCGACAGAAGCGGCAGCGGCGACCGGCGGCCAGCGCTTTTGCATCACGGAGCTGGGTCTGTCGGTGGCCAATGGCCATGCTCCAGATGCCTCTTCGGCTCGCGAATGGATCCAGCGCATGGAGGCGAACACCTTGCGCAGTCTGCTGCGCCGCCGGATCGTCGTTGCGCATCAGCGAGACGCCCATGTCCCGCGGCTCCTGAGTGCGCTCGATGCGCTCGACGATGCCATGCTGCTCGATGCCGCGCGCATCTGGGCCGGGCAGAGAGTGGACGAATGGGACGTTCTTGCCCAGGCGCTTCGCACCGCGGCCTCCGGCGAGGACGCGCCGGTTCGGCAGCGGCGAACGAAAGCCTACGAATCGCGCAGGAGCTCCCTGAAGTAGGTGACCGTCGGTTCGAGCCCATCGTTCAGAGATACCTTCGGAGACCAGTCCAGCAGGCTTTGCGCGAGCGAGATGTCCGGGCAGCGCTGCTTGGGGTCGTCCTCGGGCAGGGGCTTGTGCACGATGCGTGAGCGGCCGCCCACCTTGCGCAGCACCGTCTCCGCCAACTCCAGCATCGTGCATTCGCAGGGATTGCCGAGGTTGACCGGCCCGGCGTGCGGCTGCTGCAGGTCCATCATCCTGACCATGCCGTCGATCAGGTCGTCGACATAGCAGAAGCTGCGCGTCTGCTGGCCATCGCCGAATACCGTCAGCGGCTCGCCGCGAAGTGCCTGCACGATGAAATTGGACACGACGCGCCCGTCGTTGGGATGCATGCGCGGTCCGTAGGTGTTGAAGATGCGCACGACCTTGATGGCAACCCCGTGCTGGCGGTGGTAGTCGAAGAACAGCGTCTCCGCGCAACGCTTGCCTTCGTCATAGCATGAACGACGGCCGATCGGATTCACGTTGCCCCAGTAGCTTTCCTGTTGCGGGTGCCGCACGGGGTCGCCGTACACCTCGCTGGTCGACGCCTGCAGAATCCGCGCCTTCGTGCGCTTGGCCAGGCCCAGCATGTTGATCGCGCCATGCACGCTCGTCTTCGTGGTCTGCACCGGATCGTACTGATAGTGAACGGGCGACGCCGGACAGGCGAGGTTGTAGATGGTCTTCACTTCGACGTAGAGCGGAAACGTCACGTCGTGCCGCAGGAATTCGAAATGGTCCGATCCGAGCAGGTGCACGATGTTGCGCCGCGTCCCGGTGAAGAGGTTGTCGACGCAGAGCACGTCGTACCCGGTGCGCACCAGATGGTCGCAAAGGTGCGAGCCGAGGAAACCCGCGCCGCCTGTCACCATGATGCTGTGATCCATTCGCGATCTCCTTCGTGGGTCGGGTCGGTGGCGTCACGCCGGCCGCGACGATTCCTTCACTCGCCGCGCCATTTCGCGAACCTGCACGGGCAGCAAGCACGCCGGAGCGTTTCGCGCCGGACAGCTCCCGCATGCTTTCTCAAAGGGCGGGCGGCAGCGGCAGCGGCATCCAGGCAATCCACACCTGTCGACCACGCTGACTCGCCCGTCAGGGGTCGTGGTCATGCCCTTCGCTCCTCGACCGCCTCGAACGGCTGCGGAGGCTTTTCTCGGCGGTGGCACCGTCGACACGCATTCCATGCCGGCCGGAGGCGGACTTCGTCCCTGCAGCACTGGCGCAGCCACGCCCACTCCACGTTCTCGCGGACAGGCGGCTTGGTCATGACCGCCTTCAAGGCCACGAAGTCTCGCGCATCGGCAGCACCATGACCTCGGGGATCACGGTCTCTTCAGGCTGGGTCAGCACGAACCGTACCGCCTTCGCCACATTCATCGGGTCCTGCAGCACGCCGGGGTCGATGTCCGGAAAGCGGTCGAGCAGGAACGGCGTGCGCATGCCGCCGGCCACGATTGCCGACACCTTGATGCCACGCGGCCGCAATTCGGCGTGCAGCGCATGCGACAGGCCAAGCAAGCCCCACTTGGTCGCGTGGTAGGCGGCGGCATTGGGCCACGCCCGCTTCGAGGCCGTCGACGCGATGTTGACGATGTGCCCTCCACCTCTGCCCATGGCCGCCAGTGCGTGCCTGGCCATCAGGAAGGGCCCCGTCAGATTGGTGCGCACCACGCGCTCCCAATCGTTGCCGTCGAGTTCTTCGATCGGCAGCGTGATGTCGATCGCCGCATTGTTGACGACGACGTCCAGGCGACCGAAGCGCTCCTGCACGGATGCGATCGCCCGGCGGACCTGCATCTCGTCGCCGACATCGAGCGATACCGCCATGGTCTCGATGCCACGCTCGGCGAGCCGCTGGGCACACTGCTGCGCGCGGTCGGCGGCGAGATCGGCGATCACGATGTTCATGCCCTCGTCTCCGAGCACCGAGGCGACGCAGGCCCCGAGGCCCCGCGAGCCGCCGGTGACGAAGGCGATCTTGTCCCTGAGCTGAATGGTGTCCATTGTCGATCTCCTGGTGCAGGTTCAGGCCGGCCCTTCGAGGGGAAGGACCGGGCCGGGTGCCGCGCCGCGCGGGATGCCGGCGGCCAGCCTGTGCAAAGTCGTCACCAGCTGCTGCGGGTCCACCGGCTTGGTCAGGTGGACCTGGAAGCCGGCCATCAGCGAACGGACGCGGTCGCCCGGCTGGGCCAATCCGGTGAGTGCCACCGCCGGCACGGCCAACTCGAGCGGCGTGCCGCGCCGGGCCTCGATCCGGCGGATGTTGCGAATGACCTGGTGACCGTCGTCGTCGCCGAGCGCCACATCGCACAGGATGAGATGCGGGAAGGCAGCGGTGTCGCTTCTGTCCAGCCACTCCACGGCCTCCCGGCCGCTCGCGAATGGCAACACCAGGCCGCCCTCGAGCTCCAGCAGCATGCGCAGCGCCTCCAGCGCGTCGGGCATGTCGTCGATGCACATGATTCGCAAGCCTTGCAGCATGTTTGCAAGGTGCGCGGCCTCGGCATCTCGAGTCGCGCCACCGGCGGGGAGAGCCTCGACGCCTACCGGATGCAGCGGCAACTCGATCAGGTAGCGCACGCCCGACGTCGATGAAGGCGGCTCGACGATGAAGTGTCCCCGCTGGCGCTCGACCAGGGAGCGAAGCTCCAGCGGATCGGGCGGGGGCTCGGCGTCGTCGTGCGCCGTCGTCCAGGGCGCAGCCGCCGCCTGGCGCCCATCCGCGATGGCCAGCCTCGCCCTGCCATCGCGGCGCTCCATGCGAATCTCGAGACGCCCGTTCACAGGCGTGGCGCGCAAGGCCGACAACATCAGCGCGCGCAGCGTCTGCGAGATCGTGTTCGGATCGCCGACGACGCCTGCATGATCGAGGTCGATGTCCGTGACCAGGTGCACGCCGCGCTCGTCGATCGCGGGGCGCAGTCCGTCGATCAAGCCGGCCAGCAGCATGGCCAGGTTCATCGGCTGGCAGGCGAGCTCTCGCTGCAGACGGTCGACCTGCTGCTGCTGGCGCTGCAGGTTCCACATCTGCGCATACAGCGCGTCGCGCGCGAGCAGGTCGTCATGCCGGCCTTGTTCGACGATGCGGCCCATGTCGAGCACGATGATCTGGTCGGCATTGACGATCGTCGACAGGCGGTGCGCGATGATCAGGGTGCTGCGACCCTGCGCGATGCGGTCGAGTTCGCGCTGGATCGCGCGCTCGGCACGTGTGTCCAGCGCCGAGGTCGCCTCGTCGAAGATCATCAGCGGCGGGTTCTTCAGAAAGGCGCGAGCGATCGCGATGCGCTGCTTTTCGCCGCCGGAGAGCTTCAGGCCCCGCTCTCCGACGGTGGTCTGGTACTGCTGGGGCAACGACAGGATGAATTCGTGCACCTGCGCCGCCTTGGCGGCCTCGATCACCTCGGCCATGCCGGCGCTGACGCGCCCATACCCGATGTTGTAGGCGATGGTGTCGTTGAACAGCACGGTATCCTGCGGCACGACGCCGATCGCCTCGCGCAGCGAATCCAGCCTCAGCTCGCGCAGGTCGTGCCCGTCGATCGTGATGCGCCCCCCCTGGACGTCATACAGCCGCAGCAGGAGCCGCGCGAGCGTGCTCTTGCCGGAGCCGCTGCCGCCGACCACCGCGACTGTCTTGCCGGCCGGAATGGTGAAACCGACGTCCTTCAGGACCTGGCGACCCGGCTGGTACGAGAAATCGACATGCTCGAACACGATCTCCCCGCCGCGCACGTCCAGCGGTACGCTGCCGGGCCGCTCCTCGGTCTCGGAACGCGCAGTCAGCAGCCCGAACAAATGCTCGGTGTTGACCAGCGCATCCCTTGCCTCCCGAAACACGAATCCCAGCGCGTTCAGCGGCAGGCAGATCTGGATCACATAGGCATTGACGAGCACCAGATCGCCCACCGTCATCGCGCCGCGCAGCGTCTGTTCTCCGGCCAGCAGCATCATCGCCGCCACACCCGCCCCGATGATGGCGCCCTGCCCCACATGCAGCGTCGAGAGCGCCTGCTGGTTGTGGACGCTGTGGTCGATCCATTCCGCAAGCACGGCCCGATAGCGCACCCGCTCGAATTCCTCGCGCGCGTGGGTCTTGACGGTCTCGTAGTTGATCAGGCTGTCGACCATGCGCCCGCTGGCGTGTGAATCGACCTCGTTGACGCGGCGCTGGCGCAGCGCCCGACGCTGCGTCACCGCCATGGTGAATGCCGCGTAGACGAAGAAGGTCAAGCTGATGGCAAGCATGAACCTGGGGCTGTAGCCGCTTGCCAACACCAGCAGGACGCCGGTGAACTCGACCATTGTCGGCAGCACGGTGAACAGCCCCGCCCCGAGCAGGAAGCCGATGCCGCTGATGCCGCGCTCGATATCGCGGATGAGCGCACCGGTGTTGCGCTGCATGTGGAATCCGGGGTCCAGCGACAGCAGGTGCGCGAACGTGCGTTCGGCGAATGCAGCGACGGTCCGGAGCGTCACGCGGGCAAATACCAAATCGCGCAACTCCGTGAAGAGCGTGCTGCAAAAACGAAGAAGTGCATAGCCCAGCAGCAGGAACACCGGCAGCACCATGATCGAGTGCACGTTCGGCGCAGGCAGCGAAGCCCCGGGCTCGATCTCTGCAAGAAGATGAGCCGGCTGGCTGAAGCGGTCGACGATGGACTTGAGCAACAAGGGCACGACCACCGCCGCGAGCTTGGCCAGCAGCAGCAGTCCGACCGCCGTCAGCGTGCGGGCGCGGTACTGCCACACCGCCTGCCACAGCCCGGCGAACACGGCGCTCGTCTTGTCATTGCGACCCATGCGGGCGCATGGCAATCACGGTGCCTGTGGGCGTCGACCCGGGGAAATGCGCAGCGCACCGGGAGCTTCGAGAAATGGCATTGCGCTTGCTGAGGGCGTTCAACTTCCAAGCCATTGAAGTAGCTCGAGGACAACTCATGAGAATCGCCTTGATCAGCGACCACGCATCGCCGCTGGCAGCGCTCGGCGGCGTCGATGCCGGTGGCCAGAACATCTATGTGGCGCACGTCGCGCGCCGACTTGCCGGCTGGGGGCACGTGGTGGATGTCTACACGCGGCGTGACGACCCCATGCAGCCTGCTGTCGTCGATGTGGCGCCGCGAATGCGCGTGCTGAATGTCCCCGCGGGGCCGCCGCGATTCGTTCCGAAGGAACAGCTCCTCGATCACATGCCGGCCTTCGCGGCGTTCTGCGAACGCCAGTGCACGCAGGGCCGCGGCTATGACATCGTGCACGCCAACTTTTTCATGTCGGGCTGGGTCGCGCTCCAGCTCAAGCGCCGGCTCGGCCTTCCGTTCGTGATCACCTTTCACGCGCTCGGCCTCGTGCGACTCGAACACCAGAGGGACGCCGATACGTTTCCTCAAGACCGCATCGCGATCGAACGGGCATTGGTCGACGAAGCCGACGGCATCATCGCCGAGTGCCCGCAGGACCGCGTCGACCTGGTCCGCCTGTACGGTGCCGACGCGTCCAGGATGTCGATGGTCCCGTGCGGCTATGACCCGGACGAGTTCGCGCCGATGGACCGCGCCCTGGCACGGCGCCGTCTGGGATTGCCGGCTGATGCCTTCGTCGTGCTGCAGCTCGGGCGCCTCGTGCCACGAAAAGGAATCGACAACGTCGTGCGCGCAATGCCGTTCCTGCCGCGGCGCATCAAGCCTCTGCTCGTCGTGGTCGGCGGCGCATCCGATCCGCCCGACGAGGCGCTGACTCCCGAGATCGCACGCTTGCGATGCATCGCCCGCGAGGCCGGCGTGCAGGATAGGGTCCGCTTCGAAGGCTGCAAGGCCCGGCATGAACTGCGCGACTACTACGCTGCAGCCAACGTCTTTGCCAGCACTCCTTGGTACGAGCCCTTCGGCATCACGCCCCTGGAAGCGATGGCTTGCGCGACGCCCGTGATTGGCAGTGCGGTCGGCGGCATCCAATATTCGGTGCTCGACGGTGTCACGGGCTTCCTGGTCCCGCCCAACGATCCTGCAGCGCTCGCCGAGCGCCTGTCGCGGCTCGCGGCCGACCCGGCCCTGGCAGAAGGCCTGGGCGCCGCCGGCCTTCAGCGCGCGCGCGAGTTCTTCACCTGGGAGTGCGTGACGCAACAACTGCTGGCGGCCTACGACGGGTTGCCCGAAGTGCGCACGCCATCATCGCGCAGGAGTTCACGCAGGATGCCCGCGCGTGCTGCGCCTCACGTGCGACGCGAAACCGCTTTGTCATCCACGCGGTGAACCTGACCCGTGCCACGGCATGACTCAGCGACCGTTTTCCGGAAGCCCGAACCTTGAAGCCTGAAACCGCTCCCCGCATGCGCAGACGTCCAAACGCGGCAAGTGCGCAGTCTCGACACCTGTCCGCCGAGGTCGCCGATGGGCACCACACGGCCTGGAAGGCGGTGCGAAGGCTTCTCGTCGTCCGGCTGGACAACCTCGGCGATCTGCTGATGACCACGCCGGCCATCGCCGCCCTGCGCGCCGGGTTGCCTGATGCGCACATCACGCTCCTCGCATCGCCCTCGGGTGCGACGCTGGCTCCTCACCTCGACCTCATCGACGACCTGATCGTGCACGACGCCTCATGGGTCGCCAACGCTCGGCCCGCTCCCGTGGACGCCGAGCGCGCGTTGCTGAACGCCGTGTCGAGACGCTGCTTCGATGCCGCGGTGATCTTCACCGTCTGTACGCAAAGCGCGCTGCCCGCCGCCATGCTCTTGCGCCTGGCAGGCGTGCCGCTTCGACTCGCCCACTGCCGTGAAAATCCGTACGCGCTGCTGACCGACTGGCTTCGCGAAAGCGATGCCGAGCTTTCGTCGGCGCGCCATGAAGTTCGGCGGCAACTCGATCTTGTCGAGGCGGTAGGCTTTCCCGCGGTCGACGAGCATCTGCGGTTCACGCTGCACGACAGCGACATGCAGCGTGTGGCCGACCTCCTGCGCCATGCAGGCATCGATGGCGGCCGGCCGCTCATCGTCGTGCATCCGGGTGCGAGCGCGGCATCACGGCGCTATCCTGCCGAGCGGTTCGGCATGGCCGCTCGCCGGATTGCCGATGCCACCGGCGCCGATCTGGTGTTCACCGGGAATGACACCGAATCGGCGCTGATCGACGAAGCGCGCGCGCAGCTTGCCCGGCCCGCGCTTTCACTGGCCGGCGCACTTTCCCTGGGCGAACTGGCAGCATTGATCGCACGCGCCTCGGTGCTCGTCACGAACAACAGCGGACCGGCACACCTCGCTGCCGCGGTGGCGACACCGGTGGTCGACCTGTACGCGCTCACCAATCCGCAGCACACGCCCTGGCTGGTGCCGGCGCGAGTGCTCAACCATGACGTCCCGTGCCGCAACTGCCTCAAGAGCGTGTGCCCGCATGGCCACCACGACTGCCTGCGCCGCGTGGCGCCCGAGCGCGTGGCCGATGCGGCGATCGAGCTTCTCGGCATCGGAGCCTTTCGATGATCACTCTCGGAATCAATGCTGCATTTCATGACAGCGCCGCCGCGCTCGTGATCGACGGTTGTCTCGTCGCGGCGGCCGAAGAAGAGCGCTTCTCGCGCATCAAGCACGGCAAGCGGCCGGTGCCGTTCTCGGCATGGGAACTGCCGTTCGGCGCGATGGATTACTGCCTGAAGGAAGCGGGTGTCACGCTCGCCGACGTGGACCATGTCGCGTACAGCTACGACCCGCAACGGTTTCTGCGCGGGCGGGCACACGAGGAACGCATCGCCTTGCCTATGCAGCCGTCGGCCCATGACGCCGGCGGCTGGGAAAACCCGTGGGATCCGCTGTTCGCCTGCCACATCGTCAACTCGCCGCGGCAGCTTGCCTCGGGTGCGCCGCATCACTTGAAGCAGCGCTTCGCCGGCGTCAGCCACGTCGGACCGTACCGCTTCCATTTCGTCGACCATCACCTCTGCCATCAGGCAAGCGCATTCCTGGCAGCCCCGTTCGATCGCTGCGCTGTGATGACGCTGGACGGCCGTGGCGAAGCGGCCACGACGACTTACGGTGTCTATCGAGACGGACGCTACGCCGGCATCTCGGAGGTCCTGATGCCGCATTCGCTCGGCCTGCTGTACGAGAAGATCACGGCCCAGCTCGGCTTCCTCCATTCGAGCGACGAATACAAGGTGATGGCCCTGGCGGCGCTCGGGAAGCCGACGATGCTCGACATCTTCCGCTCGCTGGTCACCTTGGGTCCGGAGGGCAGCTATCGCATCGCCGCCTTCGATGCCGTGAAGTTGTTCGGTCCGGCCCGCGCACGCGGTGCGCCTCTCGAGCAGAGGCACTTCGATCTTGCAGCATCGCTGCAGCAGGTGCTGGAGGAGACCGTGCTGGCGCTCGCCGGTTGGCTGCGCCGCGCGAGCGGCGAGAGCCGCCTGGCCATGGCAGGCGGCGTGGCCCTCAACTGCGTGATGAACGCGGCAGTGCGCGACGCCGGCATGTTCGACGAGACCTGGGTCCAGCCGGCCGCCGGCGACGCCGGCACGGCGCTCGGTGCCGCGTTGTGGATCGATGCCCAGCAGCGCAACACAGGGCTTGGCTCGCCAGCGGCGCGCCCCTGGACGATGGCGCACGCATACTGGGGGCCGGCCTTCCCGGACCACGAGATCGAGCAATTGCTGCGCTGGGCCAAACTGCGGTTTCGGCGGCTCGCCGACGTGCCCGGCGAAACGGCCGAACTGCTGGCGCAAGACCGCATCATCGGATGGTTCCAGGGGCGCATGGAATACGGTCCGCGTGCTCTCGGCGCACGCTCCATCCTCGCCTCGCCGCTGTCGGGGGCGATGCAGCAGCGCCTCAATGAACTGAAGGACCGCGAGGATTTTCGCCCGGTCGCGCCGGCGGTGCCGGAGGACGACCTCGCCACCTGGTTCGCGCCGGCCGAGGCCAACCGCGGCAGCGCGCCGTTCATGCTCTTCATCTACGACGTGAGGCCCGAACAGGCGTCGCGCATCCCCGCCGTGTGCCACGCCGATCTGACCGCGCGTGTGCAGACGGTCCGGCGCGAGACGAACCCGACGTACTACGACCTGCTGAAGGCATTCGGCGCGAAAACCGGCGTGCCGCTGCTCGTGAACACCTCGTTCAACGTCCGTGGGGAGCCCATCGTGTGCACGCCGCGCGATGCGCTGAACGCCTTCTTCAGCACACCGCTGGACGCGCTTGTCATCGGGCCATTCCTTCTGGAGAAGAACCGATGACGGACGGCGAAGCGGCACTCGCGCGACCATCGGTGTCGGTGGTCGTGCCCACCTGCGGCCGACCGGCGCTGCTGCAGCGCTGCATCGACGCCCTGCTGGCGCAGACGCTGGATGCGCGTCATTGGGAGTTGATCGTCGTCGACGATGCACACCGGGATGACACGGCGAGTCAAGTCGAGCGCATCGGCCGCCAGAGCGGTCTCGAGACGCAGCTGCGCTACTTGCGCCCTGAAAGCGGCCGCGGTCCGGCCGTCGCGCGCAACTGCGGGTGGCGGGCCGCGCGCGGCGAGGTGGTTGCATTCACCGACGACGACACCGTGCCCGATGCCGACTGGCTGCGCCAGGGCATGCTGGCGATGGGCGACGGCAAGGCGGCGGTGCGCGGCCGAGTGAGCGTGCCTGTGCCGGCGGTGCTGACCGACCACGGCCGCATGACGCAGGGCCTGGAGTCGGCCCAGTTCGTCACTGCCAATTGTTTCGTGCGTCGCGATGCACTCGAGGAGGTGGGCGGCTTCGACGAGCGCTTCGCGCGTGCCTGGCGGGAGGACTCGGACCTGCACTTCAAGTTGGTGGACCGCTATGGCGAGGTGCCGAAAGCGCCGCAGGCCGAGGTGCAGCATCCGGTGCGCGACGCGCCATGGGGCATCAGCCTGCGGCAGCAGTCGAACGTGATGTTCGATGCGTTGCTGCTCAAGAAGCATCCGCAGCTCTACCAAAGGCGGTGCGGCCCGCGCCATGCGCCGGTGCATTACTACGCGATCGTGCTGGCTTCGTTCGGCGCTTCCCTCGCCGCTCTCGCGGACCGGCCGCGGCTGGCGATCGGCTGTGGCGCCCTGGCGATCGCACTGGTGGCGCGCTTCGCGGCACGCCGTCTGCGAGGCACCGCGCATTCACCTTCGCATGTCGCCGAGATGGTGCTGACATCGTTCGCCATCCCGTTCCTCTCGCTGTACTGGCGCATGGCCGGCGCGCTGCGCTACCGCGTGCGCTTCTTCTGATGAAACCCGTCCCCGTCCTGCCTGCCGGCGACATGCAGCGCATCGCGATCTTTCGCGCGCTGATGCTCGGCGACATGCTGTGCGCGGTGCCGGCGCTGCGCGCCTTGCGCGCCGCTTATCCCGGCGCCGAGTTGACGCTGATCGGGCTTCCCTGGGCGCGCGCGCTCGCAGCACGGCTGCCGTGCGTCGACGGATTCATCGAGTTCACGGGACATCCGGGCCTTCCCGAATCGCCCGCACGTCTCGAGGAACTGCCCGGGCTGTTGTCATCGGCGCAGGCCCGGCGCTTCGATCTCGTGCTTCAGATGCATGGCAACGGCAGGGTCGTCAATCCGCTCGTGGCGGCCTTCGGGGCGCGCCACACGGCAGCCTTCTTCATGCCGGACGGCTATTGCCCGGATGATCGGCTGGGGGTCCCGTGGCCCGAGCAAGGCCACGAGATCGAGCGCTGTCTTGCGTTGACGGACCATCTCGGTCTGCCGCGCGAAGGGCTGTCGCTGGACATGCCGATCGGCGACGCGGATCGCCGGCGAGCGGCTCGTCTGGCGGGCGATTCGCCCTATGCCGTGGTGCATCCGGGGGCGCAACTGAGTTCGCGCCGCTGGCCTGTCGAGCGCTTCGCACGGGTCGCCGACGCACTCGCCACTCGGGGCCTGCGCGTGCTGATCACCGGCGCCGCCTCGGAGCAACCCCTCGTGAACGCCATGCAGGCCGCGATGCGGCATCCATCGTTCGGAGTGGCCGGGCAGACCAGCCTTTGGGAATTGGCCGCGCTTGTCGAAGGGGCGCGCCTGGTCGTCTGCAACGACACCGGCGTATCGCACGTCGCCGCAGCCATGCACACGCCGAGCGTCGTCGTCGCGAGCGGCTCCGACGTCGCTCGCTGGGGGCCGTTGGACACGAGGCGGCATCGGGTGCTGTGGCAACAGGTGCCATGCCGCCCGTGCGCCTTCGCCGTCTGCCCGACGGGCCATGAATGCGCGCTGGCGGTGCGGGCAGACGATGTCATCGCACAGGCGCTGGACCTGCGGGAGTCCTACGCATGAAACGCCTTCGCATCCTCACCTGGCACGTCCACGGCAATTACCTCTACTACCTGACGCGCGTACCGCACGATTGGTACCTCGTCACCGACGATGCCCGCTCGACGCATCACAGCGGCCGCAGCGGGATCCTCCCATGGGGCGATCACGTACACGACGCACACGTGGAGCGCATCCGTGACATGCGCTTCGACGTCGTGCTGTTCCAGTCGAAGACCGCGTGGCTCGACGAGCAGTACCGCATCCTGAGCCCCGCGCAGCAGCGGTTGCCGCGCATCTACCTCGAACACGATCCGCCGCAGGAACATCCGACGAACACCTGTCACTGGGTGGACGATGTCACCGCGCTGCTCGTGCACGTGACACCATTCAACGCGCTGATGTGGGACAGCGGCCCGGTTCCGACCCGCGTGATCGAGCACGGCGTCGAGCTCCTTCGACCGGCACGCTGGACCGGCGAGCTCGATACCGGGATCGTCGTCGTGAACAACATCGAAAGCCGCGGACGCCGCCTCGGCGCCGACGTCCATGCGCAGGTGTCGCAGCAGGTGCCGCTGGTGCTGGTGGGCATGGGCAGCGAACGCGCCGGCGGGCATGGCGAGATTGCCAACCATGAATTGCCCGCCTTCATGGCGCGCCACCGATACCTGTTCAACCCGATCCGCTACACCAGCCTCGGCCTGTCGATCGTCGAGGCCATGATGGTCGGCCTGCCGATCGTCGGCCTCGCCACCACCGAACTGGTCACGGTCATCCGCCACGGTGAGAACGGCTTCGTCGATACCCGCATCGAGCGGCTTGTCGACGCAATGCAGCACCTGCACCGCGACCCGAGCGAGGCGCGTCGGCTCGGTGAAGCCGCTCGGCGAACGGCACTGGAGCGCTTTGGCATCGATCGCTTCATCGCCGATTGGCAGCGGGCGTTGCAGTTCGTGGCGGGCTGAACGCGGCCGCGAGCGCAATGGAAGGTCGACTGAGGTGGCCTGCCCGGAGGGACTCGAACCCCCGACCTGCTGCTTAGAAGGCAGCTGCTCTATCCAGTTGAGCTACGGGCAGAACGGCCGGGCAAAGCCCGGAAATCGGGGCCGCGGGCCCGATCCTTCTCATCGACGCCCGGCAGTATAGGACACGCCTCTCGAGCGGCTTTGTCCCGTGGCGTCATCGCCGGGGTGCACTCGACTGCGCCAGAACGAGGTGCTGTCGGGCCGGTCGAGGCTTGCATACCCGAGCCGCGCCTCGCCTCACCGCACGCGCGCTCGGCGCGGACATGCGGTGCGCTGCACGCAGCGCGCGTCGACATCGGACGATCAAGGCGCTGGCGGCGGGAGAACCGGCGCCGCCTGGCGACCCTGCGTGGCCACCGCGTCGCCGAGTCGGAATCGGGCCACCGCGGCGATCAGCCTGTCGGCTTGCCGATTCAAACTCTGGGCTGCCGCGGCAGACTGCTCGACCAGGGCGGAATTCTGCTGGGTGGCCCGGTCGAGTTCGGCCACGGAGGTGGAGACCTGCGAGATGCCGCCGGTCTGCTGCTGGGCAGTGGAGTTGAGTCCGACGATCAGTTCGTTGACGGCCTGCACCCGCTCGACGATGTCGCGTATGGCTCGTTCGGCCGCGGATGCATCGCGCGCCCCGGCCTGCACGGATCCCAGGCTTTCGGAGATCAGCGTCTTGATCTCTTGCGCCGCCTGGGCGCTGCGTTGGGCCAGCGAACGCACTTCGGACGCGACCACGGCGAAGCCGCGTCCTTGCTCACCGGCACGCGCTGCTTCGACCGCGGCGTTCAACGCCAGGATGTTGGTCTGGAACGCGATACCGTCGATCAGGCCGGTGATCTCGGCGATGCGCTGGGCACTGCCCTCGATCTGCCGCATCGTGGACATCACCTGGCCGACCACTGCCCCTCCCTCGCGCGCGGCGTCCTGCGCGCAACGCGCCAGCGATTCGGCCCGGCTCGCGTTGGCGGTGTTGTGCTGCACCGCCACCGAGATCTGCTCCATGGACGCGGCCGTCTGCTGCACGCTGGCTGCCTGTTCCTCCGTGCGATGGCTCAGGTCCGAATTGCCGCTTGCGATCTGCGACGAACCGGTGGCGATGCTCTCCGACGTGACACGCACCTCGGACACCAGTTGCCGCAGGCTCTCGCACATGCGAGCCATGGCCGCCATCACGCTCGTGTCGTCGCCCTTTCGAAGCTGCACCGCCACGCTCAGATCGCCCCGCGAGACCGCATCTGCCACGCGCGCAACGTCGGCGGGCTCGCCACCGGTGGAACGGAAGATATTGCGCCACGCCCAGGCTCCGAGCAGCGCCAGCAGCAAGAGCGCACCGACGAACACGGCGAGCGACATCTGCACCATGCGCGCGCCGGTGCGCTCGAAATTCGAACCTGCCAGATCGGCGAATCGGGTCGAAGCGGCCACGGTCTTGTCCACACCCGCGCGGTGTGCCAGGTACGATGAATGGGCCGCAGCGAGCCTCTTGCTCGCGACCTCCCTGCCCTGTGTCGCGAGCGTGTGAAGAACGTCCCGGGCGTCGGACAAGAAGCGCTGGCCCGCCGCGTGCTGTTCGCCAAGCAACTGCTTTTCGAGACCGTACGGTGGATGGTCCGTCCAATAGCGGACGCGGTCTTCGTATTCGTGGCGCAGCCGGTCCGCCTGCGTCATCGCCTCTTGCGGCGTGAGAGTGCCCTCCAGTGCCTCCGAGAGAACAAGGCGCAGCTCGATGAGGTAAAGCGGCGGCGGCAGGATGTCCGCAGTGACGTCCTTGGCGACGAAGGTTCTCTGGGCGGCGGAAGTCCCATCGTGTACGCCCCAGAGGGCCGTGCCTGCGAGCAGGCTCGCGGCGATGACGCCGGCGCCAATGGTGAGCAGCAGGGTCGAGCGAAGCTGCATGGGTGCTCCTTGAACATGGGTCGGGGGACGCCCGTGCCGATCGGCGGCCACTTGAAGCGTGGTCGGGCAATGGCCTCGGACATGACTTGTGCTGCATCTTCGGCACACGCTGGTCGGGACTGATGCCCGATGAACTTCTTTGAAGTTCGCCATGTTCGAATTCCGTCGACGTCGCCGTCTCGAAACGCACTTCGCCAAAGAGCTCGACGACGAGTCGGCGATCCCGCCATCGGCTGGCGTCGGGCACGTGGCCCGGCCGGCTTCGGCGGGTCGATCTCAAGTTCGCATCGCGTGTGAGGTCGCGCAGGCGCGATGCCTAGCATCGCCTCATGACCTCGGCCTATCCCCTTTGCGAGCTCCTGACTGACCACGCCGCGCGGAATCTACCCGCCTCGAGACGAGCCACTTTCAAGCGGGCCTGCGGTGAATGGTCCGACAGCGAGCGGGCCGATGTCGAACGCGAGGTGGCCCGCACGGTCGCCGCATCCGGCCGCAGCATCGAGCAGTGCCTGCGCGATCTGGACGCGTTCAACTCGCTGCCGGCCGATACGGGCAACGATGACTGGTACGACAAGCCGCAGGCTTTTACCAGCATGCACCTGGATGCCCTGTTGCCAGGATTTGCGCGTCGCCGGCTCGCTTGCACTCGCGCGCAAATGCTCGACGAGGCGGGGGCGGTCAGCGATGTCCTCGAGGTGGGAAGCGGCAGCGGACGCCTCGCAGCCATGCTCGCGCGGGATCGTCCGCGCTGGCGCTTCACGCTGGTGGACCGCAGTCCGCACGCGGTCCACTTTGCCGCAGCGTTGCACGAAGCCTGCGGAACGGAGGTTCGCGTGCGTTGCGTGCGCGGCGATCTCGACCGCCTCCCGGCTGCATCGGCAAGCATGGATGTGGCCATCGCGGCCGAAGTGCTGGAGCATGCACCGCGCCCCGAACGCAGCATCCGCGAACTGCACCGCGTGCTTCGACCTGGCGGCCGCCTCGTCGTGAGCGTGCCCATCGCGCTCGACATCGCGATGCACCCGACCGTGTTCGCCAGCGAGAACGACATCATCGACTTCTTTCGTGCGTGCCGCTTCAGCGTCTCGCAACGGGAGGTCGTGGCACCGGAGCCGGCGATGGATGCCATTGCCGGCGTGTTTCCGGACTTCAAGGGTTGCCTGAACGCGGTGTTTCGCAAGCAGCAGGCGTAGCGGGAATCGCGCCTGGTTGCGTCGAGGCGTCCCAAGGCAGCTCAAATCTGGCGTCGCCGCGACTGCGATTCGCGGGGAGATGCAGGCGCGATGCGCCGTCTACTGGACGAGATCGCAGGTTGCGCAGTTGCTGCGCGGCCTGATTTGAAGGCTGCAGGCGCGGGCGCAAGGCGAACGCCCGGGACCGGCTTGCGCGTCAGTCTCTCAGCATGGCATTGATGCCTTCACGGTAGGGCGTCGCCGAGACAGCGAAGGCGCTTTCCAGCTTGGTACTGTCGAAGCTGTAGTCGTGCTCGAACTGGTAGAGCATTTCCATGTTCTCGCGCACCACCGGGACGAACACACCCATCAGCGCGAGCAGCCAGCGTGGCGCGGCCTGCAACCGAAAGGGCCGGGCGGAGAGCTCGCAGGCGATGCGGACGAATCGTTCGCCGGTCATGCGCTCCTTGCTCGTCAGCGCATGCCAGACCTGTCCATAGGCCTGCGGCGTGTTGGCCAGCAACGCCAGCGAGCGGCCGGCATCCGGCGTGTAGGTGAAGCTGTGCATTGCCTGCGGATTGCCGATCCACTGCGGCGTCTTGCCCGCCTTCAGCCGTTGCATGACGGTGGCATGCACCACGCTCAGGACGGCCTGCGGACCATAGAAGTCGGCGGCCCGAACGATCATGCCTCGCAATTCGCCGCGTGCGACCTCGTCCATCATCATCGTGGCGATGCGCGCACGCACCTCGCCCTTGCGGCTCGTCGGATTGTAGGGAGTGTCTTCGGTCATCGCGCCTTCGACACGCCCGTACGCGTAGACGTTGTCGAAGAACACCAGCGCGCAGCCGTGCCGCTTGCAGCCGTCGATCGCGTTGCGCATCAAGACGGGCCACTGCGCCTGCCAGACCCGGGTGTCGTATTTCAACCCCGCCAAGAGAAAGGCAACGTCGCTGCCGGCGATCGCCGCAGCCGTGGCTTCGGGATCGAGCAGGTCCGCAGCCACGACTTCGTCGCCTGGCGCTTCTGCTCGCGGCGCGCGTGCGACCTGGCGCAGCCGCGCGCCGTCAGCACGTAAGTGGCGCGACAGCTCTCGCCCGATCACGCCATTGGCTCCGAGGATCGTGTGCATGGGCATTGGGTCAGGGTTGGACGTTGACGGGTTCGGCGCGATGGAGGGCTCTTCCATGGCGAAGACAACGTAGATGGTCGGGGTGAGATGATTCGAACATCCGACCCACTGCTCCCAAAGCAGTTGCGCTACCAGGCTGCGCTACACCCCGAAGCCGCGAATTGTAGACGTGACGCGCGGCCCGTGCGCACCAGGCCCGCGAACTTACCCGGCAACGAACGATTTCGGCCAGGCGAACTCAGTGCCCGAGTTGGCTCCAGGCCTTGTCGAGCCGCTTGACGCTCACCGGCTGCGGTGTGCGCAATTCCTGCGCGAAAAAACTCACCCGAAGTTCTTCCATCAGCCAGCGATACTCGTCGAGACGGGGATCCGAGACGCCCTTTCGTTCGGCGACCGTGCGCCAGAAGCGCTGCTCGAGTGGTCGCAGTTCGGCCATCCGCGCCGCATCTCGCGCGGGATCGGCACGCCATTTGTCCAGCCGCATGGTGATGCCCCTCAGGTAGCGCGGCAGGTGACCCAGCTGTGTCCAGGGCGTCTCGGTCAGGAAGCGCCTGGAGACAAGGCGCGCGAGCTGAGCCTGGATGTCCTCACCCAGGTCCTTCGGGGCTCTCGCGTCCTTCAGCTTGCGCACTGCGCCGGCGTGGTCGGTGAGCACCTGCAGGGCAACACGGGCAATCTCGTTGGCAATCAGTGTCAGCCGGCCACGCCCTTCGTCGATGCGATGTCGGAATTGATCGGCGTTCACGGGCAGGGGATCCCCAAGGAATGCGCGGTCAATGGCAAGCGAGACGATCTGCTCGCGCAGGTCTTCGGCACTGCCCAGCGGCATGTACAGGACCGACATCTTCTGCAAGTCGGGCACGTTCTTTTCAACGTACTTGAGCGCATCGCGGATCTGCAGCGCCACCAGGCGGCGCAATCCCGCACGGTGCTTGGCCGCGGCCACTTGCGGTTCGTCGAAGACCTCGATGGTGACTTGCGTGCCCTGGTCGATCAGTGCCGGAAACCCGACGAGTGTCTGGCCGGCCTTTCGGATCTCCATGAGCTCGGGCAGTTCGCCAAAGCTCCAGTCGGTGTAGGCGGCCTGTCGCTGGTCGGCCGCCGCATCGTCGATGTCGGCATGGGGCTTGGCCGGGCCACTTCTCGACGCCGCCGTTTCAGCTCGACTGTCTTTCGTATTTTCAACGGCATCGCGCGGGCCGCCTTGCTGCGCCAGCTTGAGGGTGGCCAGGGCCTGGAACGCCGAGCGCGCCTGGCCGCCCAGCTCGGCCTTCAGTGCCGGCAGGTTCCGTCCGGTTCCAAGCTGGCGCCCGTGTTCGTCGACCACGCGAAAGTTCATCAGCAGGTGCGCCGGGATTTGCTCGAGCTTGAAGTCGGCCCGCCGCACGTCGAGCTGGGTCCTGGCGCGCACCGCAGCCAGAACCGCATCGACCAGGCTGCCCGTGCCGTAGCCGCCACGTTCGCTCACGTCCGCGACGACATCGTCCGCAAAGGCTGCCAGCGGCATCAGCCTCGAACGCGGGCGCTGGTGCAGGCTCTTGGCAAGCGCGACAACCTTCTCCTTCACCATGCCGGGCACGAGCCACTCGCAGCGTTCGTCGGCCACCTGGTTCAAGGCATAGATGGGCACGGTGACGGTGACGCCATCTCGAGGATCACCAGGCTCGTGCAGGTAGTGGGCCGCGCAATCCACGCCGCCCAGACGCACTGATTTCGGAAACGCCGCGGTCGTGATGCCGGCCGCTTCATGCCGCATGAGCTCGTCGCGGGAGAGCTGCAGCAGCTTCGGCTGACGCTTGCTCTCTTCCCGATACCAGCGCTCGAGTGCCTGTCCACCCGTCACGTCGGCCGGAATCTGCGCGTCGTAGAACGCGTAGATGAGTTCGTCGTCGACCAGGACATCCTGGCGACGCGATTTGTGTTCGAGCTCTTCGACCTCGGCAATGAGTCGCCGGTTGGCGGCAAGGAACGGCAGGCGCGTGTCCCACTCTCCGGCCACGAGCGCCTCGCGGATGAAGATCTCGCGCGCATGCGCCGGATCGAGCTTGGCGAAATTCACCCGACGGTTGCTGTAGACGACGATCCCATACAGCGTCGCGCGCTCGAGCGCGATCACCTCGGCCGCCTTCTTCTCCCAGTGCGGATCGAGCAACTGGACCTTGAGCAGGTGTCCGGCGATGCCGGGAATCCATTGCGGATCGATGGCTGCGATGCCGCGCGCGTAGAGCCGGGTCGTCTCCACGAGTTCGGCGGCCATGATCCAGCGACCGGGTTTTTTCGAGAGGTTCACACCGGGATGCCGGTGAAAACGGATCCCGCGCGCTCCCAGGTACCACTCGTCTTCCTCGCTCTTCAGGCCGATGTTGCCTAGCAGCCCGGCCAGCAAGGACAGGTGAATCTGCTCGTAGGTGGCGGGCGTGGCGTTCAGGCGCCAGCCATGCTCGGCGACGACCGTATGAAGCTGCGAATGGATGTCGCGCCATTCGCGAACCCTGCGCGGCGAGATGAACTGGTCCCGAAGCAACTGCTCCTGCTTGCGATGCGAAAGCTTGTGCTCGCCGGTTCCGCCTCGCACCTCTTCCAGCCATTTCCACAGCTTCAGGTCGCCGCTGAATTCCGACTTCTCGTCGTCGAACCTGCGATGCGCCTGGTCTGCAGCCTGCTGTTGCTCGAGCGGTCGATCGCGCACATCCTGCACGCTCATGCCCGCCGCGATCACGAGGACTTCGGTGAGCGCGTGTCGCTGCCTCGCCTCGAGGATCATGCGTCCCACGCGCGGATCCAACGGAAGCCTCGCCAGCTCCTTGCCGATCGGGGTCAGATCATTGCGCTCGTCGACGGCGCCCAGTTCGGCGAGCAATTGGTAGCCGTCTGCAATCGCACGCCTGGGTGGAGGCTCGAGAAACGGAAAGTCCTCGACCAGGCCCAGGCCCAATGCCTTCATCCGCAGGATGACGCCGGCCAGTGACGACCGCATGATTTCCGGGTCGGTGAACCGCGGTCGCGAGGTGAATTCCTTCTCGTCGTACAGACGGATGCACACGCCGTTGCTCACGCGGCCGCAGCGGCCGGCCCTCTGGTTGGCTGCCGCCTGGCTGACGGGCTCGATCTGCAACTGCTCGACCTTGTTGCGATAGCTGTAGCGCTTCACACGCGCCGTGCCGGCGTCGACGACGTATCGGATGCCCGGCACCGTCAGCGAGGTCTCCGCGACGTTGGTCGCCAGGACGATGCGCGGCGCGCTGTGCGGCTCGAACACCCGGTCCTGCTCCTGCTGGCTCAGCCTGGCGAACAGCGGCACCACTTCGACCCCCGGCGGATGATGGCGGCGCAAGTGCTCGGCCGCCTCGCGAATCTCGCGCTCCCCGGGCAGGAACACCAGGGCATCGCCGCCGCCTTCGCGCCACAACTCGTCGATGGCGTCGCCGATCGCCTCATTCATGCCGTATTCCTTGCTCTCCTGGAACGGGCGCCAGCGCTGCTCGACGGGGAAAAGCCTGCCGGACACCTGGATCACCGGTGCCGGACCGTGGCGAGATGCGAAGTGCTCGGCAAAGCGTTCGGCGTCGATCGTGGCAGAGGTGACCACGATCTTCAGGTCTGGCCTGCGAGGCAGGATCTGGCGCAGGTAGCCGAGCAGGAAGTCGATGTTCAGGCTGCGCTCGTGCGCCTCATCGATGATGAGCGTGTCGTAGGCCGACAGGAGCGGATCGCCCTGCGTCTCGGCGAGCAGGATGCCGTCGGTCATCAGCTTGACGCTCGCGCCCGGTGTCAGGCGATCCTGAAAGCGCACCTTGAAGCCCACGACTTCGCCGAGCGGCGAATTCAACTCCTGCGCGATGCGCCGGGCCACGCTGGACGCGGCGATTCTCCGCGGCTGCGTGTGGCCGATGAGGCCGCGGCCGCCCGCCCCCCGACCGCGGCCCATGGCCAGCGCGATCTTGGGCAACTGGGTCGTCTTCCCCGAGCCGGTCTCCCCCGACACGATGACCACCTGGTGCGCCGCGATCGCACGCGTGATGTCCTCGCGCCTCGCACTGACGGGGAGCGCTTCGGGAAACGTGATCTCAGGTACCGGGCGTGCTGCTGGCAGCGCCCGCTCGCGCGTTGGGGAGGACATCAGGCCTTCGTGCAAAAATCGTCGATTATTTCAAACCCGCAGCATGAATTCGCGACTGCCACCGTACCGCGCCAGGCCGCAACGCGCCACCGATTCCGCGCTCATGCGGCCTCACGGAGCCGCTCCCGTGAGGTTGGCGACATGAGCCTTGTGTTTCCGCACACCTTCGTGCCGTGGTTCCGCTCGGTGGCGCCGTACATCCATGCGCACCGGGGCAAGACCTTCATCGTGGCCATTGCCGGGGAGCTGATCGCGGCCGGCAAGCTGGCCACCTTTGCACAGGATCTGGCCCTCATCCATGCCATGGGGATCAAGGTGGTCCTCGTGCACGGCTTCCGGCCGCAGGTCGAGGAGCAACTCAAGGCCAAGGGGCACTCATCGAAGTTCAGCCACGGCATGCGCATCACCGACCCGGTCGCGCTGGACTGCGCCCAGGAGGCCGCGGGCCAGCTCCGATATGAGATCGAGGCGGCGTTTTCGCAAGGCCTGCCCAATACGCCGATGGCGGGCAGCCAGATCCGCGTCGTGTCGGGCAACTTCATCACCGCACGGCCCGTGGGCATCGTCGACGGGGTCGATTTCCAGCACACCGGCCTGGTGCGCAAGATCGACGCCACGGGCATCCGGCGGGCGGTCGAATTCGGCGCCCTCGTGATGCTCTCGCCGTTCGGTTTTTCACCTACCGGCGAGGCATTCAACCTGAGCATGGAAGACGTGGCAGCCAGCACCGCCATCGCCTTGCAGGCCGACAAGCTGATCTACGTGACCGAAGTCAAGGGCATCCCCCTCGATCCTCAAGACCCGGACAGCGACATCGACCAGGAACTTGCGCTGGCCGACGCCGAGAAGCTCCTGGCCGCCCTGCCCAACCCCATGCAACCCACCGACACCGCGTTCTACCTGCAGCATGCCGTGAAGGCGAGCAAGAACGGCGTTGACCGGGTGCACATCATCCCGTTCTCGGTCGACGGTTCGGTGCTGATGGAGTCGTTCACCCACGACGGCGTGGGCACCATGATCGTCGACGAGAAGCTCGAGAGCCTGCGCGAAGCCACGTCCGACGACGTGGGCGGCGTGCTGCAGCTCATCGAGCCGTTCGAGAAGGACGGCACCCTCGTCAAGCGCGACCGCACGGAGATCGAGCGCGACATCGGGCACTACACCGTGATCGAGCATGACGGCGTGATCTTCGGCTGTGCGGCGCTGTACCCGTATCCTGAAGCGCGCACGGCAGAAATGGCCGCCTTGACCGTCTCGCCGCACGTGCAGGGTCAGGGCGACGGCGAACGCATCCTCAAGCGAGTGGAGCAGCGTGCCCGTGCGCAAGGGCTCGACAGCATCTTCGTCCTGACCACGCGCACGATGCACTGGTTCATCAAGCGTGGTTTCCAGCAGGTCGATGCCGACTGGCTGCCCGAAGCTCGCAAACGCAAATACAACTGGGATCGGCGTTCGCTCGTCCTCGTCAAGAAACTCGCCTGAGTCGCGCTACCCGAAAGAAAGGAATCCACATGGCTCGCACCATTCACTGCGTATATCTGAAAAAAGATGCCGAGGGGCTTGATTTCGCACCATACCCGGGTGAATTGGGTAAGCGCATCTACAACGAAGTCAGCAAGGAAGCCTGGCAACTCTGGATGAAGCACCAGACGATGCTGGTGAACGAAAACCGACTCAATCTTGCGGATCAGCGTGCTCGACAGTATCTCGCACGCCAGATGGAACGGTTCTTCTTCGGCGAAGGTGCCGAGCAGCCCGCTGGTTATGTACCGCCGAGCGGCTCCTGAGATACTTGAAACGGAAACTTGCTTCTTATACGAAGTGGAAGCCCGCGCCGCCTGACGCCTCTGGCGCGGCAATTCACATTTATCTAGAATGCACCGGTCGTGTGTGGACGGCAGATGTATTCAAATCGAAGGAATGAACATGGCGTCATTGCAAGAATTGCTCGAGCGCAAGGCAGCACTCGAAAAGGAAATCGAAGTCACGCGTCGTCAAGAGCGCGCGCATGCGGTATCCCAGGTTCGTGCATTGATGTCGGAATTCGGAATCACCATGGCCGATCTGTCCGGCAAGGGCGTGGCCAAAACCTCGTCCACTGCCGGAAGCAAGGTTGCCGTGAAGTACCGCGACGGGACCACCGGCAATACCTGGAGCGGCCGCGGCCTGCAACCAAAATGGCTCAAAGCCGCGCTGGCCAAGGGCCGCAAGATCGAGGAATTCGCTGTCAGATAGCGCGCGGCGAAGAATTGGCGGTCAGGGCGTTCCATTCAGGGTAGCCAAGAGCCTGCCGGCGGGCGGCCTTTTTCTTGCCATTCGCACAATTGAGTGAATTTCATCCCCCGAGACGCGGGGGATTGCGGGTTCTCCATGCTCGCGTGGTGGAAATAAGGCGCTACATTTTTGCGCGACTTCTCCCCTACCCCGTGCCCGCACTTCGCCTCCCACTGCCGCGGCTGACGCTCTCGGCGCCCGCGTCTTCAGTGCGATGGGCGGGACGGTTTCTCGCGAGCGTTGCCGGATATTGGGCCGCCGCGGAATTCAGCGTTGCGATCGCCCCCCTCGCGCCGTATCCGACCGCGCTGTGGCTTGCAGCAGGCGTATCGCTCGCGATCCTGCTGCGCTGGGGGATGCGTCTCTGGCCGGCACTGTTCATGGCGGCACTGCTCGTCGAACTCGGCCATGGCTTCACGCTGCCGGCTGCGCTCGGCGCCGCGGGGTGCCGAACCATCGGTCCGCTGGCAGCCGCGTGGGCCTTGAAGCGCCTCGGCGCTCACCCATCGCTGGATCGGCAGCAGGATATCTGGCACTTCGGCCTCCTTGCGGCGGGCGCGGGGGCGCTCCTCAGCGCAAGCCTCGGGGTGGGTTGGCTGGTGGTGAGCGGGGTGGTGCCGCAAACAAGATGGACGACCGCCTGGGCCCACTGGTGGGTCGGGGATGCCTTGGGCGTGCTGCTGATGGGCGTGCCCTTGCTGGCGACCACGAGGCGCGCTTTCCTCGACGCAATGGGCGGCTGGAACTGGCTGCTGACGCTGATCTTCGCTGCGACGGCGCTCATCACTCAGTGGCTCGCCTTTTCATCGACCGGCTTTCTGGGCGGCGACCGTTCTCCTCTGATCTTCGTGCCGTGCCTGCTGGTGTGGGCTCTTTCGGCGCGCCGAGGCCTGTTCGTTGCGTCAGCCACCGCACTGGGCGTATGCGCGATCGCCTTCGCCGCCACCGCCAATGGCCGGGGGCCATTCGCGCAGACGGAGGTTGCCCACAGCGTCGCGCTCCTGTTCGGATATGCCTGCAGCTTTTGCGCAGTGCCGCTGTTGACGGGTGCGGTGATTTCGCAGGCACGCGCGCAAGACGCCCGCTGGCACCGCATGCTCGAAGGCGCCGGTCTGGCCGTGGCCCAGTGGGACGTCCTTCACGGCTTGCTCGAGATGTCCACCGGCTGGCTGAACATGCTCGGGCACGTACAGCAGACATTTGGCACCTCTCCTGCAGAGTTCGAGCAACAATTGCACGAAGAAGACCGTGCGAGCTGGCATGAGGCACTTGCCCGCATTCGCCACCGTCCGTTTGCCCAGGCCTCGCTTCGCATGCAGTGCCACGACGGCGGCTGGAAATGGATCGAGTGTCATGTCACCGTCTGCGAACGAGGCGACGATGGTGCACCCACCCAGATCGTCGTCACCGCGCGCGACGTCGACCAGATCCATGCAGCCGAGGAACGCCACAAGCTCACGTCGAAGCTGTTCCAGCATTTGCCCGAAGGCCTTCTGATCACGGATGCCTCACATCGCGTACTGGATGCCAACCCCGCGTTCAGTGAACTGACCGGCTATCCGCGCGACGAACTCATTGGCGCAGTGGCGCCCATGCTGCGTCCGGCGCCGACCGGATCGGCCGCCGAACGCCAGCAGCAGGCGATGCGCGAGAGTCTGCGAGCAACCGGAGCATGGCACGGCGAGGTCTCGGAGCACCGCCGCGACGGCAGTGCCTGCACGATGCGGGTGACGATTTCCGCGGTGGCCGCAGCCAACGGCGATATCCGTTATCACGCGCTGGCATTGGCAGACGTCACCGAGGCTCATGCGCAGCGCGCCCTCCTCGAGCGCCAGGCCCATACCGACGAGCTCACCGGGCTGCCCAACCGGGTCCGACTGGCGCAACTTCTCGACGAGGCACTTCGGGCGAGCGAGCGCGAAGGCTTCCTGCTCACGGTGTGCTACCTGGACCTCGACCATTTCAAGCCGGTCAACGACCGCCACGGCCACCAGGCGGGCGACCGCCTGCTGGTCGATCTGGCAGAGCGCCTGCGCCGGTCGCTGCGCCACTGGGCGAGCGGCGACGACGTCCTCGCGCGGCTCGGTGGCGACGAATTCGTGCTTCTCCTGCGGACGGCGACCCTCGAAGAAGGGCGCCATGCGGTCGAGCGCGTCTTGCGGATGCTCTCGCAACCCTACGGACTCGGCGTGGGCGCGGGGCCCGTATCGGTCACCGCGAGCATCGGCGCAACCGTCTACCCGATCGACCGGGCCGACGCGGACACCTTGCTTCGGCATGCCGATCATGCGATGTACGGGGCGAAGCAGGCGGGGCGCAATGGCTATCTCTTCTTCGATGCGGAACATGACCGCCGCACCGAACTGCATTTCGAGGCGATGGGCCGTGTCCAGGACGCATTGGAAGCCGGACAGTTCACGCTGTTCTACCAGCCCAAGATCGACATGCGGCGCGCCCGGGTGCTGGGCGTGGAGGCATTGCTGCGCTGGAAGCATCCGCAGCTAGGGACCATCGCGCCCGCGCACTTCCTGCCCCTGATCGAACACACCGGCTTGAGCGCCCGCCTGGGCGACTGGGTGCTGCAGCAGGGCGTGGACCAGCTCGCGAAATGGCAACGGCTCGGTCTCGACCTGACCGTGAGCATCAATGTGTCCGCGCGCCATCTGCAGGAGCCGCAATTCGCCAAACGCCTCGCAGGTCTGCTGGCCAGCCATGCCACGCCTGTGGGCCACCGGCTCATCATCGAGGTCCTGGAGACGGCGGCGCTCGCCGATGTCGACTACACCTGCACCCTGATGCAGGAATGCCGCGCCATGGGCGTGAGGTTCGCACTTGACGACTTCGGCACGGGCTATTCGACCTTCACCTATCTGAAGCAGCTTCCGCTGGACTTCCTGAAGATCGACCGTTCCTTCGTCCACAACATGCTGTCCGACCGGCAGGACCTGGCCATCGTGGAGGGTGTCATAGGCCTGTCCGAGACGTTCGGTTGCAAGGTCGTAGCCGAAGGAGTCGAAACCGGCGATCAGGCGCAACGCCTGATCGAACTCGGCTGCGACATCGGCCAGGGCAACGGCATTGCCGAAGCCATGCCCTCGGAGCGGGTCGTCGAATGGGTTCGCGGGTTTCGCAACCCCTTCCCCGCCGCCGACTGGGTGGACACAGTCTGAGCCATGCGTTTGCCCGCAGGGTGCGGGCATAGACTGTCGTCATGATTGCCCAGGCCTTCATCCAGGACATGCTCAGCCGCATCGACATCGTCGAGGTGGTCGGTCGCCACGTCGAACTGAAGAAGGCCGGGATCAACCACAAGGGGCTGTGTCCGTTCCATGGCGAGAAATCACCCAGCTTCATCGTCAGCCCCAGTCGCCAGACCTACCATTGCTTCGGCTGCGGCGCGCACGGCGATGCCCTTCGATTCCTGATGGAACATGCCGGCCTGGGGTTCGTCGATGCGGTTCACGACCTGGCCCAGCAGGCGGGCATGTCGGTGCCGGAGGACGACAGCACCCCCGCCGAGCGCGAACGCGCGGCCGCCCTGAAGCACCGCCAGGCGACGCTGTCGGACGTGCTGGTCAAGGCCGCCGAGCACTATCGTTCGCGTCTCAAGGACAACCGGCGCGCCATCGACTACCTGAAGGGACGCGGCCTGAGCGGCCGTATCGCAGCGCATTTCGGGCTGGGCTACGCCCCCGAAGGGTGGCGCGGGCTGGCCAGCGTCTTTCCCGACTACACCGACCCGTTGCTGCAGGAAAGCGGTCTCGTGATCGTCCGGGAAGAGGATGCCGGCAACGATGCGGATCGCCGGCACTACGACCGCTTCCGCGACAGGATCATGTTCCCCATCCGCTCGGTCCAGGGCGACGTGATCGGGTTCGGCGGACGGGTGCTCGACAAGGGCGAGCCCAAGTATCTCAACTCGCCCGAAACGCCGGTCTTCGTCAAGGGCCGCGAGCTTTACGGCCTGTACGAGGCGCGGGCAGCCTTGCGCGAGCGTGGCTTTGCATTGGTGGTGGAGGGATACATGGACGTGGTGGCCCTGGCACAGTCCGGATTTCCCAATGCCGTCGCGACCCTGGGCACGGCATGCACGGCCGAACACGTCCAGAAGCTGTTCCGCTTCACCGACTCGGTGGTTTTCAGTTTCGACGGCGATGCCGCCGGGCGGCGCGCCGCGGGCCGCGCACTCGAGGCCGCACTGCCATATGCCACGGATACGCGCACCGTGCGCTTCCTCTTCCTGCCGCCTGAGCACGATCCCGATTCCTTCGTGCGCGAGCATGGCCAGGCTGCGTTTGACGAGCAGATCAGGCGCTCCGTGCCGCTGTCGCGCCAATTGCTCGATGCGGCCGCCGAGTCGTGCGATCTGGAGACTGCCGAGGGCCGCGCTCGCATGCTGGCCAACGCACGCCCTCTGTGGAATGCGCTGCCCGAAGGCGCGCTTCGGGGCCAGGTGCTGACTGATCTGGCGGCGCGCGGACGCATCCAGGTGCCCGAACTGGATTCGCTTTGGGGCCATGGGGGACATGGCACGAACCGTCGCGCCCTGCGCGAGTCGACGGCGCCCACGAAACGCCAAGCTCGCCCGGTGAGTCGCGGCACGGCCACCTTGCTTGACCGGGCACTGTGGCTGCTCATCCAGCGCAGCGACTTGTGGCTTGCCATGGACGGGGCGGCACACGACCTGCTGGCCGATCAGGCGCCCCCGTATGACTCCTTATTCGGCATGGTCGAGCGCAGCTTGCACGAGCACGGCCCCATGGCCGGTGCGGCGCTGCTGTCCGAGTTGCGAAATCAGGCGCAAGACACGTCCGGGCTGGCTGTGCTCGAACGGGTCGCTCGATTTCACGACCCGGACCCGCAGGCGGATCCCGCTGTCGAGCTGCAAGTGCTGACGGACCGGCTGCGGCTGCAGGCGGTGGAGGACGAGCTGAAGATGATGTTCGAGTCGGGCAGCCTATCGGAAGATGCCCAGCGGCGCGGAAAGGAACTGATCGCAGTCCAGGCGCGTCTCAAGGGTCAATTGGCTCGGACGATGGAATTGCCGCAGACGCGGTAATTTTGACGAGGAGCGAGTTGTCGACGATAATGTAGGGTTTGTTACGCGGCAAGAGTGACTGCAGCGCCTCCGGCCCCGGCCGCCCTCTGACCCAGGGTTCCCCATGAAGGCCAACCACAACCGCAAGGGCTGCAAACGATCCAAGGTTCACGTGAACTTGTCCGCACGAAGCCGGCCCGGCGCATGCTGCTCGAAAGGAATTTCGAGCGCGGTGTGTCGCGCGCTGGCCGCAGGCCTTGCCCTTGCAGAGTCGCAAGACGCGCCCAAATGCTCAGACATGAACGCAGGGGCGCGTGATTTCCGCCAGCCCCAGGCCGTGAAGCCCATCACCACCCGAGGAATTGCATGACCGCGAAGAAGAGCGCTCCCGCCAAGCCCGCTGCCAAGCCAGCGGCGAAGACAGCCCCCACCAAAGGCGCGAAGGCCGAGCTCGAAGAAAAGAAGAAGGCCGTGGCCGCGACGCCGGGCAAGACGACCGCCAAGGCGGCCGGCAAACCCGCATCCGTGGACGCAAACGCCAAGCGCGGTCGAAAGGGAAAAACCGACGAACGCGCGGCCAACAAGCCCGAAGCCGACGATGAGGACTTCACCGACCTGGACGGCGACGCCGACCTCGACGTGGAGCCCGAGGTGGAGGTCGCCGACGAAGTCGAGGCCAAGGCCGCGAAGGCCAAGCCGCTGCGCATGAAGGTGTCGCGGGCCAAGGAACGCGCGCTCATGCGCGAGTTCGGCCTGGACGAGACCGCGCTCACCGAAGAGGAAGTCGCCAAGCGCCGCCAGGAGTTGAAGACCCTCATCAAGATGGGCAAGACGCGCGGCTTCCTGACGCACCAGGAAATCAACGACCACCTGCCCGAAAAACTGGTCGACAACGAGATCCTCGAGGCCATCGTCTCGATGCTCAACGACATGGGCATCGCCGTCTACGAGCAGGCCCCCGATGCAGCCACGCTGCTCATCGCCGGCGGCGGCACGACCACGGCCACCGAGGAGGAGGCCGAAGAGGCCGCCGAGGCCGCGCTGTCGACAGTCGATTCCGAGTTCGGCCGCACGACAGACCCCGTGCGCATGTACATGCGCGAGATGGGCACCGTCGAGTTGCTCACCCGCGAGGGCGAGATCGAGATCGCCAAGCGCATCGAGGGCGGCCTGCAGGCCATGATGCTGGCGATTTCCGCATCACCCACGACCATCGCCGAGATCCTGGCATACGCCGACCGCATTGGCGCGGGTGAGATGCAGATTTCCGAGGTCGTCGATGGCTTCGTCTCCGAGGACGAGGCAGACGACTACGTCGCAGAGGAAGACGTCGACTTCTTCGACGAAGAGGACGACGATGATGGCCAGGGCGGCTCCAAGGCGCTGACCAAGAAGCTCGAGGAGCTCAAGTCGGCCGCGCTGGGCAAGTTCGAAAGCCTGCGCACCAATTTCGAGAAGATGCGCCGCGCCTTCGAAAAGGAAGGCTACCAGTCAGCCTCGTACAACAAGGCCCAGCACTCGATCAGTGCCGAATTGATGACGATCCGCTTCACAGTCAAGACGATCGAGAAGCTCTGCGCCATCCTGCGTTCGCAGGTCGACGACGTACGCCGCTACGAGCGCGAGTTGCGCAAGATCCTCGTCGACAAGTGCGGCATGCCCCAGGAATATTTCATCAGGCACTTTCCGCCCAACATCCTGAACCTGAAATGGGCCGAAAAGGAAGCCGGTGCCGGCAAGGCGTATGGTCCTGTGCTGCATCGGAACCTTCCGGCCGTGCAGGAACTTCAGAAGAAGCTCATCGACCAGCAGGCGCGCGCGGTCGTGCCGCTGGACGATCTCAAGCTGATCAACAAGCGCATGAACGAGGGCGAAAAGGCCTCCCGCGACGCCAAGAAGGAAATGATCGAGGCGAACCTGCGGCTGGTGATCTCCATTGCGAAGAAGTACACCAACCGCGGGCTGCAGTTCCTCGACCTCATCCAGGAAGGCAACATCGGCTTGATGAAGGCGGTCGACAAGTTCGAATATCGCCGCGGTTACAAGTTCTCGACCTACGCCACGTGGTGGATCCGGCAGGCCATCACGCGCTCGATCGCCGACCAGGCGCGCACGATCCGCATCCCCGTGCACATGATCGAGACGATCAACAAGATGAACCGCATCTCGCGCCAGCACCTGCAGGAATTCGGCTTCGAGCCCGATGCGCCGACGCTGGCCGAGAAGATGGAGATCCCCGAGGACAAGATCCGCAAGATCATGAAGATCGCCAAGGAGCCGATCTCCATGGAAACCCCGATCGGCGACGACGACGATTCACACCTGGGCGACTTCATCGAGGACACCAACAACACCGCGCCCATCGAGGCCGCCATGCAGGCAGGTCTTCGGGATGTCGTCAAGGACATCCTGGACAGCTTGACACCGCGTGAGGCCAAGGTGCTTCGCATGCGTTTTGGCATCGAGATGAGCACAGACCACACGCTCGAGGAAGTCGGCAAGCAGTTCGATGTGACGCGCGAGCGCATTCGCCAGATCGAGGCCAAGGCGATCCGCAAGCTCAAGCACCCGAGCCGCTCCGACAAGCTTCGCACCTACCTCGACAACCTTTAGCCTCGAGCAATCCCGCCTCGCGCAGAGAAGGCCCGCCAACCGCCGGGCCTTCTTGTTCTTTGTGACCGAATTCACGCCGCGATAGACTTGGGGCCCATGAGCCAAATCATCGAGCGCACGGTCATGTTCGCCGATCTGCGCGGCAGCACTGCCTTGTACGAATCACTGGGCAACGCCGAAGCGACGGCGGTCGTGACACAAAGCGTGGCCCTCCTGGCGAGAGTCGTGCGCAATTGCGACGGCACGGTCGTCAAGACCCTGGGCGACGGCCTGATGGCGATGTTCGAGCAAGGGTCTGCGGCGGTGCTGGCCGCCGACGAAATGCACGATCAGCTCGAGCGCATCGGCACCCGTCCTCCGGCCCGACAGCCTCGACCCGCCCTGCAGCTTCAAGTCGGCCTGGCCCTCGGGGAGGTCGTCGAGATGGCCGGCGACTACTTCGGCGACGCGGTCAACGTCGCCGCCCGGCTCATCGACCATGCCGGCGACAACGAGACCCTTGTCACGTCGAACGTGCTCGACACGCTCGATCCCGTGGAGCGGTCGCGTTTTCGCAGCCTCGATCGCCTGCAGCTACGGGGCCGGGCCGAACCTGTGTATGTGCACCTCCTGGAAGCGCACCGGTGGGGCGACACTGCCGCCACTGCGTATGGCGACATCCTGCGCGCTCCCGAACCCGAAGGCATCCGGCTGGTTTGGCTGGAGCTGAACCGCGTCTATGCGCCGCACAGCCTGCCGGTCGTCCTGGGGCGAAGTCCCCAGGCCACGTATTGCATCGACGACTCCCGCGTGTCGCGCTCGCACGCACGCATCGACTGGCACGGCGGCATCTTCCAGCTGGCCGACCTGAGCTACAACGGCACCTACGTGCGATTTGCCGGCGACTCTGAAATCGTGAGCCTGCGCCGCGGAACCTGCACACTGCACGGGAGCGGAGAAATCGGTCTGGGCTCGCCGCCGGGCGACGTCAAAGGGCCGAGTGTCCGATTCGAGGTGATGAAATTCGCTGACACGCACCGATTGCCGATGCAGGACGATTAGGTTCCATTACAGTTTCGGGGGTCGAACCCAGCGCATGAACCCACCACCAGCTCCAGTCGATGATGCGCAACGCGTGCAGCTGCTGCACGAGCTTCGCCTCCCCGAGCTGGCTGGCACCGATGACGGCCTGCAGGCGATTGCGCGGCTCGCAAGCCTGGCCACCGGCAGCCTCATTGGCGCCGTGAGCTTTGTCGGCGATAAGCGCCAGTGGTTTCATGCGACGGTCGGACTCCCGCCAGGCAGCGCGCCGCGCGATCAGGCGTTCTGCGCGCACCTGCTCGAAGGCCCCGACCTGTTCACCGTTGACGATGCACAGGCTGATCCGTGTTTCAGCCACGCGCCAGCGATCGACGGCGAGTCCGTGCGTTTCTATGCCGGGGTGGCCATCCGCGTGCATGGGTACCGTCTTGGCGCCGTCTGCTGCATGGACGTCCGGCCGCGAGAGCTCGACGCCCATTCGGAGCGCACGTTACGCGACCTGGCCACAGTTGCGGGCGCGCTGCTTGGCCAGCGATGGTCTGCGCTGCATGGGGATGCCGCGTCATCCGGACCATCCCGACTGGCACCTGGTTCCTCCGACGAGCGTTGGCGATTGGCCGTCGAGAGCGGCGACCAAGGGGTCTGGGACTGGGATGCCGACGAAGGCGGCCTGTATTTCAGTGACGCCTGGAAATCGCTGCTCGGCTATTCGCGGCACGAGGTCGGCTCGCATGTCCGCGAATGGCTCAGCCGAATCCATCCCGAGGACTTGCCGCAGGCAAAGGCGCTGCTCGCGGCACATCTGCGCGGCGACACGCCGCTCTATGTCGCCGAGCACCGCATGCGGCACAAGGACGGGCGGGACATCTGGGTGCTCAACAGCGGCAAGGTGATGCGCCGCACCGCCGCCGGACGCGCCTCGCGCATCATCGGCACTCTCATCGACGTGACCAGTCAACGGCACGCCGAGAAGAGCCTGGGGGAGCAGCGCGCCGCTCAGCTCGTGCACGTGGCCAAGAGCGAGTTCCTCTCGCGACTGAGCCACGAGATGCGTACGCCGCTGAACGCTGTCATCGGCTTCACGCAGGTGCTGCTCAACCGCGCGGATGCGCCCGACGCCAACGAAGTGCGCCTGTATGCCGAGCATGTCCTGCATGCCGGCGAGCGGCTGCTGGCAATGACCAACGACGTGCTCGACCTTCAGCACGTGGAAGAGGGCCGCCTGCGCCTCGACATGGCCGATGTGGCGATCGACCGGGTCGTCGCCGAGGTCGTGGCTGAGCTGACACCGGCCGCGGACGAGCGCGGCGTGCGCCTGGAAAACCTCGTCATTGACGGCATCGCGGCGCGCGCCGACGAAACCCGACTGCGCCAGGTGTTGCGCAACATTGCGTCGAACGCGGTCAAATTCAATCGCCCCGCAGGTGTCGTGCGTTGGACGGTCGATGTCGATTCCACGTCGGGGCGCGTGCGGCTGTGCACGCAGGACACGGGCGGCGGACTGAAGCCGCAGCAGCTGGAGCGGTTGTTCCAGCCTTTCGAACGACTCGGGCGCGAGACATCGGCCATCGAAGGTTCCGGGCTCGGATTGATCATTGCACGCAGCCTGGCCGTCGCGATGGGCGGACAGCTCGTGGTGCAAAGTCGCGTCGGGGTCGGAACGCAGGTGATGCTGGAACTGCCGATGGCGCGCCAATCGGCGTTGCCGTTCGACGCCCCTGAGCACGATCCGGCTGAACAGCCACCTGCCTCCCCCGATGATGCTGCGGCCCTGCTTCGCCTTCTCTATGTCGAGGACAACCGGATCAATGCGATCTTGTTCGAGGAGGCGATCAGGTTGCGCGACGACGTCGAGCTGCGCGTGGCCGAAGACCCGGCCGAAGCATTCGAGCAGATCCGCGACTGGACGCCCGACGTGCTCGTGCTCGATGCCCACCTTCCTGAGATGGACGGCTTCGAGCTGCTCGATGCCCTGCGGCAACGGCCGGGCCTGGAGGAGATCCCGGCATTCATGTGTTCGGCCGACGCTCTCCCGGAGGATGTTCGCCGCGCCGAAGCCGCGGGATTCGTCGGATTCTGGTCCAAGCCGATCAACATCGCCCGCATCATGCTGGACATCGACGGCCTGGCCCGGACCCGCAGCGCCGCATCGGCTTCGAAATCCGCATGACGGAGCTCTGAAAGATCGTCGCCGATAATCGGCCATCACCCGCCACGAAATCGCACCCTCGACCCACGAATGCGCTTCGCGCCCGAACCGCCGCACGCTCACGGCCAGGCCCCCCGCACGCCGTCCACTGCGATCCTGTTGTGCAACCTCGGCACGCCCGACGCCCCGACCGCGCGGGCATTGCGCAAATATCTCGCCGAATTCCTCTCCGACCCGCGCGTCGTCGAGATTCCGCGGGTCGTGTGGTGGCCCATCCTGCACGGCATCATCCTTCGGCTGCGGCCCGCGCGTTCAGCCGCCAAATACGCCACGGTGTGGACGCCCGAGGGGTCGCCCTTGCAAGTGTGGACCACCAAGCAGGCCAAGCTCCTCGCCGGCTATCTCGGCGAGCGCGGGTTGCGAGTGACCGTCCGGCATGCCATGCGTTACGGCTCGCCGTCGATCCCTGATGTGCTCGACCAGCTTCGCGCACAGGGCGTCGAGAGGGTGCTGGTACTGCCCCTTTATCCGCAGTACTGCGCAGCCACCACCGCGACAGTCATCGACAAGGTCGCGCAGTGGGCGCAACGGCGCCGCGCACTGCCGGAATTGCGCTTCGTCAATCGCTATCACGACGACGCCGGCTACATTGCCGCGCTGGCCAAGCGCGTCACTTCGCACTGGATGGTGCACGGGCGCGGCGAACGCCTGGTGCTCAGCTTCCACGGCGTCCCCAAGCGCACGCTGGTGCTGGGAGACCCCTACCACTGCGAATGCCAGAAGACGGCTCGCCTCCTTTCGGAGCACCTTCACCTGCCGCCCGAGCATGTCATCGTCACGTTCCAAAGCCGCTTCGGCAAGGCCGAATGGCTCGGGCCCTACACCGAGCCCACGCTGGTCGCGCTGGCAAAGCAAGGTCTGGGCCGCGTCGACGTGATGTGCCCCGGATTTGCCGCCGACTGCCTGGAAACCCTCGAAGAGATCGACCTCGAGGCCCGCCGCGCCTTCCTGACCGCCGGCGGCAAGGAGTTTCACTACATCCACTGCCTGAACGACCTGCACGAATGGATCGTGGCCCTGGCGGATCTGGCGGCACGACACATGCAGGGCTGGCCCACCGAAGTGGCCGGCATGGCCGGGCCTGAACTCACACGCCAGCGCGAGCGCGCCGTGGCAATGGGCGCTTCACAATGACATTGCTTCCACCCAGACGACGACTACGATTGACGCATGGATGAGGTCAGACTCGACAAGTGGCTGTGGGCAGCACGCTTCTACAAGACCCGCAGCCTGGCCGCAGACGAAATCGGCAAGGGCAGGGTCGATGTCAACGGCCAACCCGCCAAGCCCGCCCGCTCCTTGCGCCCCGGAGACCGCGTCGAAATGCGGCGCGACGGGCTCACCCGCACCGTCGTGATCCTGGCCCTGAGTTCGGTTCGCGGACCGGCGCCCGAGGCACAGATGCTCTACCAGGAAACGCCGGAAAGCATTGCCGAGCGGGAGAAGACTGCCAGCGAACGCCGGTTCGGCGGCGAGCCCTCGCAAAGCATCGAGAACGGGCGACCCACCAAGCGCGACCGCCGAAAGCTGGCGGAATGGAACCGCTGGACCGCGACGGCCGACTCGAAGAGAAGCTGAACATGCCAGCCCGCCACTTGGGCGCGAATCGTGCCCGCGTGGCGTGGCGCTGATGACCGCGATGAAGGCGCACCCAAGGGTCGGATTCACCGGCCGATCCCTTGAAATGCCGGCGTGCACCCCAAGATCGACCAGTTGAGGATACGAGCACCGACATGAACCACGAACAACGCACACAGGACAACCCGACGGGCGCGGCACCGCCCGCCTCATCCCCCGCCAACGATGCGTCCGGGCCGGTCGCCGACCGCCCGGCATCTGCTGGCGACCACCAGCAACGGCTGGCCGAACTCGAGACCAAGCACGCCGAGGTCTCCGACGCCTACCTCCGCGCCAAGGCCGAGGCCGAGAACACCCGGCGTCGGGCCGACGAGGAAATCTCGAAGGCGCGCAAGTTCGCGATCGATTCATTCGCCGAAAGCCTGCTCCCGGTCAAGGACAGCCTGGAGGCAGCCATTGCCATCCAGGCCGCCACGCCCGAGCAGTTGCTCGAAGGCGTCCACGCCACGTTGCGCCAGCTCACGAGTGCCCTGGAGCGCAACAAGGTGGTCGAGGTCAACCCGCCTGCGGGCACTCGATTCGACCCCCATCAGCATCAGGCCATCAGCGTCGTGCCGGCGAACCAGGAAGCCAACACGGTGGTTGCCGTGCTGCAAAAGGGCTATCTCATCGCCGACCGGGTGCTGCGCCCTGCACTCGTGACGGTATCGGCGCCCAAGTAGGCCGCGCCGGCAGAAAGACCCTTGAAAAAGTCCGGCTGATCCACAACTCGAAGACAAGCAAGATTTCCAGCATCCCAGGAGAACATTCATGGCGAAGATCATCGGCATCGACCTCGGCACCACCAATTCGTGCGTGGCCATCATGGAAGGCAACAACACGAAAGTGATCGAGAACAGCGAGGGTGCACGCACCACGCCGTCGATCGTGGCTTACGTCGAAGACGGCGAAATCCTCGTCGGAGCACCTGCCAAGCGCCAGGCCGTCACCAACCCCAAGAACACCCTGTATGCGGTCAAGCGCCTGATCGGTCGCAAGTTCACCGAGAAGGAAGTGCAAAAGGACATTGACCTGATGCCCTACAAGATCGTCGCGGCCGACAACGGCGACGCGTGGGTGGAAGTGCGCGGCCAGAAGCTCGCGCCCCCGCAGGTCAGCGCCGAAGTGCTTCGCAAGATGAAGAAGACGGCCGAGGACTACCTCGGCGAGACTGTCACCGAAGCGGTGATCACGGTGCCGGCGTACTTCAACGACTCGCAGCGCCAGGCCACCAAGGACGCCGGGCGCATTGCCGGCCTCGAAGTCAAGCGCATCATCAACGAGCCCACGGCGGCCGCGCTCGCCTTCGGCCTGGACAAGAACACCAAGGGTGATCGCAAGATCGCCGTGTACGACCTGGGCGGCGGCACCTTCGACATTTCGATCATCGAGATCGCCGATGTCGACGGCGAGAAGCAGTTCGAGGTGTTGTCCACGAACGGCGACACGTTCCTTGGCGGCGAGGACTTCGACCAGCGGATCATCGACTACATCATCGCCGAGTTCAAGAAGGACCAGGGCGTCGACCTGTCCAAGGATGTCCTCGCACTGCAGCGCCTGAAGGAGGCAGCCGAAAAGGCCAAGATCGAGCTGTCGAACGGCGCGCAGACCGACATCAACCTGCCTTACGTCACAGCAGACGCGTCAGGCCCGAAGCACCTGAACATCAAGCTCTCGCGCGCCAAGCTCGAGGCCCTGGTCGAGGAACTCATCGAGCGCACGATCGCACCTTGCCGCACGGCCATCAAGGATGCGGGCGTCAGCGTCAGCCAGATCGACGACGTGATCCTGGTGGGCGGCATGACCCGTATGCCCAAGGTCCAGGACAAGGTCAAGGAGTTCTTTGGCAAGGACCCGCGCAAGGACGTGAATCCCGATGAAGCGGTCGCCGTCGGTGCCGCCATCCAGGGCCAGGTGCTCGGTGGCGAGCGCAAGGACGTGCTGCTGCTGGACGTCACCCCGCTGTCGCTCGGCATCGAGACGCTGGGCGGCGTGATGACCAAGATGATCCAGAAGAACACGACCATCCCGACCAAGTTCTCGCAGACCTTCTCGACCGCCGACGACAACCAGCCGGCCGTGACGATCAAGGTCTACCAGGGCGAGCGCGAGATGGCGTCGGGCAACAAGAGCCTGGGCGAGTTCAACCTCGAGGGCATTCCGCCCGCACCGCGCGGAATGCCGCAGATCGAGGTGACCTTCGACATCGACGCAAACGGCATCCTGCACGTGAGTGCGAAGGACAAGGGTACGGGCAAGGAGAACAAGATCACCATCAAGGCGAATTCGGGCCTGTCCGAGGACGAGATCCAGAAGATGGTGAAGGACGCCGAGCTCAACGCCGCCGAAGACAAGAAGAAGCTGGAGCTCATCCAGGCCCGCAATGCGGCCGACGCGATGATCCACAGCGTGAAAAAGAGCCTTGCCGAGCACGCCGACAAGCTCGAAGCTTCGGAAAAGGAAAAGGTCGAGGCAGCCCTCAAGGAGGCCGAGGAATCGCTCAAGAGCGAGGACAAGGCGACCATCGAGGCCAAGACCGAAGCGCTGGTCATGGCGAGCCAGAAGCTCGGCGAGAAGGTCTACGCGGATGCGCAGGCGGCCCAGGCAGCAGCCGGTGCGTCGGCATCGGCCGCGGCGCAAGGCGCGGACACAGCCAAGGCGTCGGCCAACGCCGCGTCGGATGACAACGTGGTGGACGCAGAGTTCAAGGAAGTCAAGGACCGCAAGTGATGATGATGCCTCGGGCCGGCACATGCGGCCCGGGCTTCTCGCCGCGCTCGGGCGCGTCGGGCGTCGATGCCCGACGTCTCGGCGCGGCGATTCCCTTTGGGTCTGGCAACGGATTGACCGATGGCAAAACGAGATTTCTACGATGTCCTGGGGGTGGCGAAGAACGCCAGCGAGGACGACATCAAGAAGGCCTACCGCAAGTTGGCCATGAAGCACCACCCCGATCGCAACCAGGGCGATGGCGCCAAGAAAGCGGAAGAAACCTTCAAGGAGGCCAAGGAGGCCTATGAGGTTCTTTCCGACCCTCAGAAGCGTGCTGCGTACGACCAGTTCGGGCACGCGGGCGTCGACCCGAACATGGGCGGCGCGGGCTTTCGGCCCGGCGGTCCCGGGGCCGAAGGCTTCGGCGGATTCGCGGAGGCTTTCGGCGACATCTTCGGCGACATCTTCGGCGGCGGCGGGCGTCGCGCCGGCGGACAGCAGATGTACCGCGGCAGCGACCTCAGCTATGCAATGGAGATCACGCTCGAAGAAGCGGCGCGCGGAAAGGACACCCAGATTCGCATTCCGAGCTGGGACGTCTGCGAAACCTGTCACGGTACCGGCGCCAAGCCCGGCACGAGCCCCAAGGTGTGCTCGACGTGTTCAGGCTCCGGCACCGTGCACCTGCGCCAGGGCTTCTTCAGCATCCAGCAGACCTGTCCGCACTGCCACGGCACCGGCAAGGTGATCCCCGAGCCCTGCACGAGCTGCCATGGCCAGGGCAAGATCAAGCGCAACAAGACGCTGGAGGTCAAGATTCCGGCGGGCATCAACGAAGGGATGCGCATCCGCTCGGCAGGAAACGGCGAACCCGGTACCAATGGCGGCCCCGCGGGCGACTTGTACATCGAGATCCGCCTCAAGCAGCACGACATCTTCGAGCGCGATGGCGACGACCTGCATTGCACGGTGCCGGTGTCGCTCACGGCCGCCGCGCTGGGCGGCACCATCGACGTCCCGACGCTGGGCGGCAAGGCCGAAATCGAGCTCCCCGAAGGGACGCAGCACGGCAAGACCTTCCGATTGCGCGGCAAGGGCATCAAGGGAGTGCGTTCGAGCTATCCCGGCGATCTGTACTGCCACGTCACGGTGGAAACGCCTGTCAAGCTCACGGAGCACCAGCGCAAGCTGCTCAAGGAACTCGATGAATCGTTTCGCAAGAGCGGCGACCGCCACTCGCCGAACTCGAAGTCCTGGTCAGATCGAGTCAAGGATCTCTTCAAGTAGGCATCGGCCGCAGCGGATAGCCGACTGAGGTGGACGTCAAATGAGTTGACGGCGCGCCGCGTACACTGTGCGCGCCGACTTCCGCCGCCATGTCCGCCCAAGCCGATTCGCTCAAGTCGATCTTCTTCGCTCTCGGCGCCAACCTGGCAATTGCAGTGGCCAAGACCGCAGGCGCCATCTTCACCGGATCATCGGCCATGCTGGCCGAAGCCATCCACTCGTATGCGGACTGCGGAAACCAGGCACTGCTGATCTGGGGCCTCAAGGAAGCCGGGCGGGCCCCCACGGCAGACCACCCGCTGGGCTTCGGCAAGGCCATCTATTTCTGGAGCTTCATCGTCGCCCTCATGCTGTTCAGCGCGGGAGGCCTGTTCTCGATCTACGAAGGCGTGCACAAGTTGCATGACACGGAGCCAGTCCGCTATGCGTGGGTAGCCGTCTGCATCCTGGCTTTCGGCGTGGCCGCTGAAAGCGTGTCGCTATGGGGATGCCTGCGAGAGATCGGCAAGGAACGTGCTGACCAATCGCTCTGGCACTGGTTTCGCCGCTCCCGTCGAAGCGAACTCCTGGTCGTGCTCGGCGAAGACATTGCGGCATTGGCAGGCCTGGCACTCGCGCTCGGATTCATTGCCGTGTCGATGTTGACGGGCAACCCGGTGTGGGATGCCGTCGGGTCGATCGCCATCGGTGTTGTTCTCGTCGTGGTGGCGGTACTGGTGGGCATCGAGGTCAAGGCGCTGCTCGTGGGCCAGAGCGCCGATCCCGGCACCGTGGCGGCCTTGGAAGACCACTTGAGATCGCAGCCCGAAGTCGCGCAGGTGTTCAATGTCCTGACGCAGCAGCTCGGTGGCGAGATCATGTTGGCGGTCAAGGCACGAATGGCGCCTCAAGGCTCGGAGACGGCGCTGATCGAAGCCATCAACCGCATCGAACGCGGCATGCACGAGCGGTTTCCGCAATTGCGCTGGATCTTCTTCGAGCCCGACCTGCGGGATTGAACGAGCAACTGCTCAGTCCGCCTCTGCACAGCGGACCGGCAAGCGGTAGGGTCAGAACAGCTCGCGTTGCGGTTCACTGCCGCGGCGCGGTCGCTCGAAGCGCGTCAGATCGAGTTCGACGCGCGTGCGATCCAACCCGAACCGGGCAGCCGCCTTCCTGAAGCGCTGGTCGAGCAGCTGCGCCCACACGCCCTCGCCTTTCATTCGCGACGAGAATCGCGGGTCGTTGTCCTTGCCGCCACGCATGTCGCGAATGCGGGCCATCACGCGCTGAGCCCGCTCGGGGAACTGCGTTTGCAGCCAATGCTGGAAGATCGGATTCACTTCCCACGGCAGGCGAAGGACGATAGAGAACGCGGAAGTTGCTCCTGCCTGCGCGGCGGCCTCGAGGATGCGTTCGAGCTCGGGCTCGTTGATGAAGGGAATGATGGGTGAAACACTCACACCCACCGGCACGCCGGCTTTTGCCAGCGATTCGACGACGCGCAGACGCCGGTGTGGGGCGGCAGCGCGCGGCTCGAGAATGCGCGCAAGTTGCGGGTCGAGCGTGGTGATCGAGACATAGGCTGCTGCCAAGCGCTGGGCGGCCATCGGGGCGATGAGGTCGAGGTCTCGTTCGATCCCGCTGCTCTTGGTCACCACAGAGAAGGCATGGCGGTGTTCGGCGAGGACCTCGATCAACGAGCGGGTGATGCCCAGTTTGCGCTCGACGGGTTGATAGGCGTCCGTGGCAGATCCGATGTTGAGCATCGCGGGCTGGTAGGCGCGACTCGAAAAGGCTTCGCGAAGCCGGTCGGCCGCATTGACCTTGGCGATGATCTTCGTCTCGAAATCCAGCCCAGGAGACATGTCGATGTAGCTGTGGGTCGGGCGGGCGAAGCAGTAGATGCAGCCGTGCTCACATCCGCGATAGGGATTGATGGACAGGTCAAAGGGCACATCGGGGGAATCATTCGCAGCGAGGATGCTCTTCACGCGCTGTTCGATGATCTGCGTCGACGGGGGCAGGATTTCTTCAGCGGCCGACTGGTCCAGGGTTCCCCAGCCGTCGTCGAATGACTCGCAGCGCTCGGGGGAGAAACGACCCTCGATGCCGCAGGTTGTCGCGCGGCCCTTGAACGTCGAAGCCGCCGACGCAGCAGGAACAAGTGGGATGGCTCTGGGGTGCCGCATGCTGTGAATATATCCAGCAATCTGCGCAGCGCCAAGCTCTACGTTCCATTCCGGCTGGAAACAGGGGTAAAGCCGCTTTTGCTTGGCTCTGCCCTAGCAGTCGGCAGAAGCGGCATTCAACGGTGGCGACATCGTCAGCGATGGTAGCGTCATGCTGCTACGCCAAGCCGACGGGTGCATTGGGCTGACGCGTGCGGCAGTCGGGCTTTCCTTACTGCCCGACCTGCCCCGCTTGGATGCGTGCAAGCAGAGCGCCACGTTGCGCCGGCGAGGCCACAGTTCGGGCGACGTTCTCGTCGAGGCGTCTGAAGCAATCGCGAAGTGTCTGCTGCCGGCGCGGGTCGTCGATCCCTTTGGCGAGCGATTCGAGCGTCTGCACCAGTCGCCAGAGCACGGCTTGGTCGCCCCGGGAGTGTTCGATCACGGCATCGAACGCGGTCGATGCCAGGTGCTCGAAATCGGGCCCCGCCGCGATCACGCGCAAGCGGTCTCCTTCCTTTCGAAAAGGGCTGGGGATGTGCCGGCTCGCCACCCGGCTCATCAGTGCGCCGAGCCGGTCGATGCACATCGTCGCTGTGGTCGGATCATTGATGCCAGGTGACAACGCCTTCACCGCCACGTCCACGAGTTGCTGCAGCCCGAAGCAGGCATCCTGCTGCACCGTGCGGCGGTTGGCCAGCGTGACCAAATGCGCGAGCGTGCGCCTGTCCTCGTTGCCCAGCGTGACGTCGGTCGACACCTCGATCAACGCCTTGCCCTCGATGACGAAATCGCCGATCTGGTGCGACATGCGGACTACACAGTCGTGGCGACAGGCGAATTTCATGATCTGCGCGTCGGCCACGGCGGTCACGTAGCCGCTGGCGGGAGACGCCACCGCACACCAGTCCTGCGGCACCTGCGCTTGCGCGCGTTCGGCGTCAACCACCGGCTCGCCCAGTGGCTGCGGAAAGAGGTGGTCGATGGCGGCTTCGGCGTCGACGGCGATGCGCTCCAGGATGGTGGAGGCCTGGATCGATGCGGCCACATGGTGGATGAAGAAGATCAACATGCCCACGCCGATGAGGGCCAGGATCACCCCGCCGAGAACCGCGAGCGAGGGCATGAACACGCCATCGTTCACGCCGCCCACGGCCCGCAGCACGACCAGGCAGTAGGCATAGATGCCGACAAAGGCGCCCAGCACCGCCTGGGTAGGCCGGTCGTCCATAAAGTGGCGCAGCACGCGCGGCGAATACTGGGTGGAGGCCAGCGACAGCGCCACGATCGTGATCGAGAAGACGACACCTGCCACCGTCACCACCGATGTCGCAATGGCCGACAACATGCTGCGTGCGCCGTCGGGGCTGCCGCCGAACAGCCGCGGGAAGTCCTGCGTGAGACCGTCGCCGACCCATGCATGCGCCTCGATCAGGCCGAATGCAAGCAGGATGCAGGCGACGAGTTGACAGGCAGGCACGAACCACAGGCTGTGGAACACCTGCCTCCAGCGTTCGGCCAGCTGTGTCATGTTGCGTCGCGCAGCAATCCGCGCTCCCGGGCGTCGGGTATCCCAAACGGCGTTCATGTGAGGCGCTGCGGACGACTTGTCCACAGGCGTGAGCGCTGCGGCTCCGCGGCCGCGTACGAACTTCTAGCGGTGAAGCCTTAGTACGCTTAGAAAACAGTCGTAGAAACGTGAAGGTTTGACATGTTAGTAGTCGCTGGCGCCCATACCCGGGGCCAGATTGTCGAACTTCGTTAACGGCTTCAAGAACGTGAGCTTGCATGTGCCCGTCGGCCCGTTGCGCTGCTTGCCGATGATGATCTCCGCGACACCGGGTTCCTTGCAGGCCTCCTTGGTGTAGTACTCGTCGCGGTAGATGAACATGATCACGTCGGCGTCCTGCTCGATGGCTCCCGATTCGCGCAAGTCGCTCATCATCGGTCGCTTGTCGGTGCGCGACTCGACGCTTCGGTTGAGCTGCGACAGCGCGATCACCGGACATTTCAGCTCCTTGGCCAAGGACTTCAGTCCGCGCGAGATCTCGCCGATCTCCGTAGCCCGGTTCTCGTCGCCGCCCCCGCCGCTGCCGCTCATGAGCTGCAGGTAGTCGACGATGATCAGCCCGAGCTGGCCGCACTGGCGAGCCTGGCGGCGGGCCCGCGCGCGCACCTCGCTCGGCGTGAGGGCAGGACTTTCGTCGATGAACATGCTGACCTTACCCAGTTTTTCCACCGCCTCGGACAATCGGCCCCATTCATCGTCGCGCAGCCGGCCAGTGCGCAGGTTGGACTGATCGATGCGGCCGAGCGAGCCGACCATGCGAAGTGCGAGCTGCGCCGCACCCATTTCCATCGAGAACACGACGACAGGGAGGCCCTCGCTGACCGCCACGTACTCTCCGATGTTGAGCGCGAATGCCGTCTTCCCCATCGAAGGCCGAGCGGCAAGGACAATCAGGTCGCCGGGCTGGAGACCGGCAGTCATGCGATCGAGGTCGAAGAATCCCGTTCTTACGCCGGTGACGTCTTCGGCACCGCTCTCGTGCAGCTCGTTGACTCGATCGATGAGCTGCACGACCAGCTGGTCCATCGTCTGGAAGCCCTGCTTGGACTTGGACCCTTCTTCGCCGATCTTGAAAATCATTCCCTCGGCTTCGTCCAGGATCTGCGACACCGGTCGGCCTTGCGTGTTGAATGCGTTGGTGGCGATCTGATCGCTCGCTGCCACCAGCTTGCGCAGCACCGCGCGCTCGCGCACGATCTCTGCATAACGACGCAGGTTTGCCGCGCTCGGCACGCTTTGCGCAAGCGCATTCAGATAGACCAGGCCGCCGCATTCCTCGGACTTTCCGAGGCTTTGCAGATGCTCGAACACGGTGATCACGTCGGCGGGCTTGGTGGCGTTGACCATCGTGCCGATCGCTGCATAGATCATGCGATGCTCGTACCGATAGAAATCGGAGTCGACCAGCAAGTCTCCAGCTCGGTCCCATGCGCTGTTGTCGAGCAACAGACCACCCAGCACGCTTTGTTCGGCCTCGATCGAATGCGGCGGCACACGCAGCCGTGCGACTTCATCATCATGCTCGCCGCTTCGTTCGGGTGACTCGAAGATCGTCGACATCGGCAGCACCTGTGGGTAAGGCTGTGAACATCTCGTGGGTGACCGGAGGACAGCCGTGTAAAACTCCGGAGCCAATGAAAAAGGCCGGCTGCGCCGGCCCTTTGTTGTCGCACGCCCTGCGTGCCACGAAGAACTTTATTCCGACTCCGCCAAGACGACAACCTTGACTTCGACCGCGACATCGGAGTGCGGGATCACGGTGACTGAATGCTCTCCGACAGTCTTCAGCGGACCGTTGGGCATGCGAACCTGTGCTTTCACCACCTTGAAGTCAATGCGGTTGAGTGCGTCTGCCACGTCGGCATTCGTCACCGAGCCGAACAGACGACCGTCCACGCCGGCCTTCTGGGTGATGTGCACAGTGCGCCCGTTCATCTTTTCGCCCAGCGCCTGAGCCGTTGCGAATTTGTCGGCGGCCGCGCGCTCGAGTTCGACGCGCTTCGCTTCGAATTCCTTGATCGCGGCCTCGGTCGCACGGCGTGCGGCATGGGTCGGGATCAGGAAATTGCGGGCGTAGCCGTCCTTGACCTTGACGACATCGCCGAGGTTGCCGAGATTGGCCACCTTTTCCAGCAGGATCACTTGCATTTGATCGCTCCCTCAGACGCGGTGCTGGTCGCTGTACGGCAGCATGGCCAGGAACCGGGCGCGCTTGATCGCGGTCGTGAGCTGGCGCTGGAAGAACGCCCGCGTGCCGGTCAGTCGTGCCGGCGTGATCTTGCCATTCTCGGAGACGAAGTCACGAAGGGTATCGACATCCTTGTAGTCGATCTCGGTCACTCCAGCGACCGTGAAGCGGCAGAAACGCTTGCGGCGGAACAGCAGCGACTGTTGGTTGCGACGGGGCTTGCGGTCCTTGGAACCTTTGCCTTTACCACGTGGCGGGGGCATATATCACCTCTTTCGAATCTATCCGGATTGTTTGTTCGGGCAGCGGCTTGCGCCGCGGAGTCAGTCCAGCTCGGTCACATGAAACACGATGCCGCGTCCGTTGCGGGCAGACCCGAGGAAGCCGGCGAAGCCGTGGCTGCTTCCGATTTCGAGCCCTTCCAGTCGATGCGTGATGTCCCCGATGGCACGCGCCCGGATCTCCATGGAGACCTTGCGCGTCTGACCGGCCTGTGTCAATTCGGATTCGTGGCGAAGGCTCAAATCCAAGGCGGGCAGTCCGGCGGGGGTGTAGCGCATCGCGCCCCGTTGCGCCAGTTGCGCCGTCAAGACCAGTCGGTTCATGGGCGGCACTCAGGCGGCACACGCGGCATGCGTCGTCAGGCGGCGGCCTCCTGTTGCTGGGGCGCCTTGCGGGCCTCTTCCTTCTCGACCATCTTCATCATGACCGAAGGGGTCGTCTCGGCCTTGCCCTTGACCACTGTCAGGTGGCGCAGAACGGCATCGTTGAAGCGAAAGCCGGTTTCCAGTTCGCCCAGCACTTCCTTGCTGCATTCGATGTTGATGCACAGGTAGTGGGCCTTGGCGAGCTTCTGGATCATGTAGGCGAGTTGGCGACGGCCCCAGTCCTCGATGCGGTGCACCTTTCCGCCGGCGGCGGTGACGATGCCCTTGTAACGTTCCAGCATCGCTGGAACCTGCTCGCTTTGATCCGGATGGATCAGCAGAACGATCTCGTAATGACGCATTGAATCTCCTCGTGGATTCCGCCCGGCGGACAGCCAATGCGCCGCCGGGCGAGGAAGCCACCCCGAAGCGTCGGACCCGGGTGTGGCAAGGGAAGCCTGCGATTATATGCCGGAACGTGCTCGCGAACCCGCAGGAAGGCATGGTGCATTGCAAGGCCTGCGTCGGAACAGCCGCCGCAGGCCTCTTGAGACGCGAGACGCGCGAGGCCCTGGACAGAATGGTTCAGCGGCCACCCTGAGCCGCGGCCTCGCTGCATCCGCGGTTCGCCAGCGCATCTGCCCTCTCGTTGCCCGGGTCCCCGGTATGGCCGCGCACCCACTGCCAGTTCACGTGATGCAAGGATCGCAACGCGTCGAGGCGCTGCCAGAGGTCCGCGTTCTTGACGGGCTTCCTGTCGGCTGTCTTCCAGCCGCGCAGCTTCCAGCCGTGGATCCACTCGGTGATGCCCTTGCGGACGTATTCGCTGTCGGTGAACAGCGTGACCTCGCAGGTCCGCTTGAGCGAGGCGAGCGCCTCGATGACGGCGGTGAGTTCCATGCGGTTGTTCGTCGTCAGCGGTTCGCCACCGAACAGTTCCTTCTCGTGGCCCGCCCACGCGAGCCAGGCCCCCCAGCCCCCGCGACCCGGATTGCCCTTGCATGCGCCGTCGGTGTAGATGATCACCCGCGGGCGGACGATGGTCGCCGTGGCCGCGTCTGAGTGGCTCGTCATGAAACCTCTTTCTCTGTCGTCTTGCACGGCGCGCGGTGCTGCCGATGCTGCGCGATGACCGCCGGGGCCGCCTTGCCCTTCGCGCGATCCGCACGCACCAGCCCCACCAGGCGCATTCCTCGCACACGCTTGACGGCGGTGAGCGAATACACGGCGCCAAGGACCGGCCACCAGCGTCCGCCGAACTGCTCTGCCCACTCGTATCGGTCGAGCCAGCGCTGCGACTGCACCGGTGGTCTGTAGCAGCCGAAGCGGCCGGCCTCGACCTCGAAGCTGAGCAGGCGCAGCCAGTCGCGCAACCGCCGATAACCGATGAAATCGCCCTCCGTCGGCAGGTAAAGGTGCCTGCCACGGCCCAGACCAACCCCTCGGCGCATGCGGCCCAGCCGCTGTCGAAGCGCCCACAGGCTCGCAGGATTGAAGCCGAGGATGACCACCCTTCCTTCTGGACGGAGAACGCGATCGACTTCGCGCAATGTGAAGTGCGGGTCGCGTGCCAGTTCGAGCGCATGCGGCAGGACCACGAGGTCGAGGCTCTGGCTGTCGAAGGGAAGCGCTTCGAAGTCGCATGCCAGCGAGATGGCCTGGCGCGGCACCGGTGGATCGTCGTCGCTCATCCGCTGCTCCGGCGAGCCGTCGCCGCTGAGCCAGCGATGGGGCATTCGGTTGGAACGCAGGCCGTCGAGTTCGGGAAGACCCAGCTGCAAGGCGTGGAAGCCGAAGATGTCGGCCACCGTGTGGTCCATGTGTTCCTGCTCCCAGCGCAGCAGATAGCGCCCTGCGGGGGTATGCAGCCACTGCGCCAAACTTATAATCGCCGGGCTTTTCGTCATGGAACTTGTTGCACTGCCTGCCTTCACCGACAACGACGTCTGGATGCTCCACGACTGCGTGCAAGCGTTCGTCGTGGATCCGGGGGATTGGGCGCCGTTGATTCAAGCGCTCGCATCGACTCCTCTGAGCCTCGCGGGCATTCTAGTGAACCGCCACCATCGCGACCATGCCGGAGGCCTCGATGGCCTCCGATTCATATCGGATGAACCCGTGCAAGCCTGCGCCATCCGAACTGCGGCCCCACCGATGCGGCAAATCCATGACGCACCACGCCGAAGCGGCCCAGGCCGCCACGCGCACCCTTGTTCTGCGCACGAATGCACGCCACCCGACCTTCGGTTCGGCGGGGCGCCGGAACCGCTCACCGAAGATGTGTCACGCTACGCGCTCGACTGCGAGCAGCAGCGCGCCCGCGGCGTTCCGTCCTTGCCCGGCCTGCCATCGCCGCGGCGGCGGGTGAATCCGTTCCTGCGCTGCACCCCACCGGCTGGCGTGCCGGCCGGGCGAGAGGGTGGCGTGGCCAGACATGACTCCCGCCGGCCTCCTTGCCGCGACCACACAGTGGAAGAACGAACCTAGATGATGTCTCCCCCACAGCGTTTGCGCCACTGGCTTGCCGGCATGCTGGCATGTGCAACCCTGCTCGGCGGCTGCGCGACCGCGCCCTCGCCCTCGCCCACTACCGACAGCGATCATGCGACAGCCGCTGCCGATGCCGCATCGGCAGCGGCAGCGGCACGGCGGCGTCCGCCGTCGCATCCGTGCCGGCCGGCGCGGCGTCTGCGGTTGCCGATGACGCTGCGGCGCCCGTGGAAACCGCGGCGGCGTCATCCCCGGCCCTCGTCGACCCGCTCGAGCCCGAAGTGCCGGTCGACCTGAATGATTCGAACGCGCACACCGACCTGTGGGCGCGCGTGCGACGCGGGTTCGCGATGCCCGACCTCGACAACCCGCTCGTGCACGACAGCGAGCAGTGGTACGCCACCCGTCCGGACTATGTCCAGCGCATGACCGAGCGAGGCAGCCGTTATCTCTTCCATATCGTGGAAGAAGTCGAACGGCGCGGCATGCCCACCGAGCTCGCGCTTCTTCCGTTCATCGAAAGCGCCTACAACCCGCAGGCCATGTCCTCGGCCAAGGCGTCGGGCATGTGGCAGTTCATGCCCAGCACGGGCCGCCTCTTCGACCTGAAGCAGAACGTCTTTCGCGACGACCGTCGCGATGTCCTCGCCTCCACGCGCGCGGCCCTCGACTACCTGGGACGGCTTTACGGCATGTTCGGTGACTGGCAGCTGGCGCTGGCGGCATACAACTGGGGTGAAGGCAACGTGCAGCGAGCCATCGCCCGCAACCAGCGGGCCGGCCTGCCCACCGATTATTCGCACCTGCGGATGCCTGCGGAGACACGCGGCTATGTCCCGAAGCTGCAGGCCGTGAAGAACATCGTGCTGCGACCGGATGCGTTCGCACTTTCGCTCCCGCCGGTGGCCAATCACCCGTATTTCCTGAGCGTTCCGGTGACGCGCGACATCGATGTGTCCGTCGCGGCGAAGCTCGCGGGACTCGAGGTGGACGATTTCAAGGATCTCAATCCGCAGATGAACCGGCCGGTGATCCTGGCCGCCGGAACGCCGTATGTCCTGCTGCCCTATGACAATGCCGATCGCTTCGCGCACGAACTGGCCGAATACGAGGGCCAGACGGCCTCCTGGACTGCCTGGGTCGCTCCCAAGACGATGCGGCCGGCTGATGCGGCCAAGCGCGTGGGCATGAGTGAGTCGGAGTTTCGCGAGGTCAATCGCATTCCGCCGCGCATGCTGGTCAAGGGAGGATCGGTGCTGGTCGTGCCGCGCATCGGCCAGCGTACTGCCGACGTGTCCGCCAAGATCGTCGACTCCGCCACCATCGCCCTGACCCCTGACGGTCCTCGGCTGCGGCGCGTGTCATTCCGTGCCGGGAAGAAGGAGACGGTCTCCACGGTCGCCCGCCGGTACCGAGTCAATCGTACGGAGGTGGCACGTTGGAACAACGTGCATGCAAGCGCGACCTTCAAGCCGGGGCAGATCGTCGTCGTCTATGTTTCATCTCGACACACGGTGAAGCATTCAAGCCGGAGTCGAACCGCACATTCGACACGCAGCCGGCAAAGCGCCCGCAAATACGCGCATCGACCTAGCAAGACGCGTGCGGTGCGGCTGGCCAATGGCGGCAAGCCGTCGCGCCGCGCGCGCAAGGGCGAATAGGCGACAGACTGCCACGTTCACCAGTGCACACGTTGGCGCGTGTCAACGCCTGTCCACCAAGGCGTGGGCGATCGTGCCCAGATCCACGTATTCGAGTTCGCTTCCGATCGGCACGCCTCGCGCGAGCCGCGTGACGCGCGGCGCCTGGCCCTTCAAGGCTTCTGCGATGACGTGCGCGGTGGCCTCTCCTTCGGCGGTGAAGTTGGTGGCGACGATGACTTCCTCGACCTCGCCATCGAGTGCGCGGTCGATCAGTTGCCGCAGGCCGATTTCGCGCACGCCGATGCCGTCGAGCGGGCTGAGCCGCCCCATGAGTACGAAGTACAGGCCGTTGTAGCTGCCCGTGCGCTCGAGCGCGGCCTGGTCGGCAGGAGTCTCCACCACGCACAACAGGCGCGCATCGCGGGTTGGATCCGTGCAGGTACTGCACACGGCACCTTCCGTGAACGTGTGGCAGCGCTCGCAGTGGTGGATCCGACCGACTGCCGACTGCAAGGCGTCGGCGAGCCGAAGTGCGCCGTCGCGGTCGTGCTGGAGCAAGTGGAACGCCATGCGCTGCGCGGATTTCACCCCGACGCCGGGCAGGCGGCGCAGCGCTTCGATCAGGCTATCGAGTGCAGGCTCGGCCAAGGGAAACAACGTGTCGCAGTGTGCGAGGCACCCTCAGAACGGGAACTTCATGCCAGGTGGCAGCGGCATCCCGGCGGTCAGCTTCGACATCTTTTCCTGTGACACCTCCTCGGCCCGACGGATCGCGTCGTTGAACGCGGCGGCCACCAGGTCTTCGAGCATGTCCTTGTCGTCGGCGAGCAGGCTCGGGTCGATGGCGACGCGCTTGACGTCGTGCTTGCAGGTCATGGTGATCTTGACCAGGCCGGCGCCCGACTGGCCCTCGACTTCGACGGAGGCGAGTTCTTCCTGCGCCTTCTTGAGGTTGTCCTGCATCGCCTGGGCTTGCTTCATGAGGCCGGCCAACTGGTTCTTCATCATGTGGTTTTCTCCTGGAATCGTGTGTCTGGACTGGATGACGCGCCCGTGGCGCCGATCAGTGCGGCTTGATGGATCCTGGCACGATACGCGCACCCTTGAATTGCGCCAGAAGCGCCATCACCAGGGGATCGTTGTGGATGATCTGCTCGGCCTCGCGTTGCCGGCGGTCTCGTTCGGCTGCCGCACGCAATGCGGGGGAATCCTCGACGGCGCCTGCTTCGAGCTCCAGGCGTACCGGTTGACCCAAGGCCTCTCCGATGGCCGTTTGCAGCTTGTCGCGTTGCGCGGGAGCTCGAAGGGTTTCGCGCTCCGTGCGAAGCCGCCAGACCGCCGTGCCACCGTCGGACCCGACTGAAAGGCATTGCGACTGGAGCGCCAGTTCGCGCACCAGCGCAGTGATGCCGCCCTGCCCGATCATGCGCTCGACGAGCCCGGCCCACCGATCACCCAGCTCTGTGCGTACGAGCGGGCGCGTCGAACCCTCTGGCGCAACAGTCGGCGCCGTAGGCAAAGGTTCTGGTCTTGTTGCCGCTTCAGGGGTCCGAACCGACATCGGCTCATCATGGCGAGTCGGCAACGGTGCATCCATCTCGAACGGAGCGTCCATCCACGGCGGCGGTTCTTCCATGGGCTGCTCGACACGGCGAACCTGCGGGCTGGACTCCAGCGCCTTCTTCTGCGATGCCTGCATCGCCGCATGCGCATGCGGGCCCCGGCTTGCCGCCCGGGGTGTCGTCGCAGTCGCGGTGGCCAGCGCTGGCGCATCGATCTTGCTGCCGGCTGGTGCGGCGCGCCCCGTCGCAGCAGTCTCAGCCTCGCGCGACGCGGCGGGCGTCGCCGTATCGTCCGGGCGTCCGACAGTGGGCCGCGCCATGCCCCCCGTCGGCCTGAACGCCAGCATTCGCAACAGCACCATGACCAGGCCGCTGTATTCGTCAGGGGCCAGGCCCAGTTCCGCACGCCCATGGAGCGCCATGCTGTAAGCCAATTGCGTTTCGTCGGCCGCCAGCAGGCCGGCGAGCCGCGCGATCACCGCGTGCTCCGGGTCGTTCGCGTCGAGCGATTGCGGCACCGCCTGTGCGACCGCCATCTGCTGCAGCATCTGAGCCAGTTCTTCCAGCGTGCCCGCTGCGGACAAGCCGAGGCCCCGCAGCGCATCGACTGCTGCGACCAGCGCCGCACCATCGCCAGCGGCAAGCGCTTCCAGGATGCGCACGGCGTGGCCGCGATCGACGGCGCCCAGCATCTGGCGCACGCCGGCCTCGGTCAACACGCCCGCACCGAAGGCGACCGCCTGGTCCGTGAGCGAGAGGGCGTCGCGCATGGAGCCGCGCGCTGCACGGGCCAGCAGCCGCAACGCACCCGGCTCCGCCGTGATGCCTTCGTCTGCCAGCACATGCCCCAGATGCTCGTGCACCGTCTGCGGCGCCATCGGACGCAGATTGAATTGCAGGCATCGCGACAGTACCGTGGGCGGCACCTTCTGGGGATCGGTGGTGGCGAGCACGAACTTGAGGTAGTCGGGCGGCTCCTCGAGCGTCTTGAGCATCGCGTTGAACGCCGTGTTCGACAGCATGTGCACTTCGTCGATCATGTAGACCTTGAAGCGGCCGACGACCGGTTTGTACACCGCCTGGTCCAGCAGGAGCGAGATCTCTTCCACGCCGCGATTGGAAGCCGCGTCGAGCTCGATGTAGTCGACGAAGCGGCCCGCATCGATGTCGCGGCAGGCATCGCAGACACCGCAAGGATGCGCCGTGATGCCGCCCTGGCCGTCGGCTCCCGTGCAGTTGAGCGACTTGGCGAGGATGCGCGACACGGTGGTCTTGCCCACGCCCCGTGTGCCGGTGAACAGGTAGGCATGATGAAGCCGGCCCTGCGTGAGCGCGTTGGCCAGGGCTTGCACGACATGCTCCTGCCCGCGCAGTTGCTCGAAGCTGCGCGGACGGTACTTGCGTGCGAGGACCTGATAGCTCATGAGCTCATTCTACGGGGCCACCCGGGCAGGATCGCTGACCTTTGGTGACCGATAATCGCGCCCCATGAAGCCTGCCGATCCGCACGATTCCTCCAGCACGCTCAGCTACGAACAGGCCGGCGTCGACTACGACCTCATCGACCCGCTCAAGGTCTCGGCACAACGCGCGGCCGCGGCCACGGCGGCCCACTTGCAGTCGCACGGCTTCTCCGAAATCGCTGCGTCGCGCGGCGAATCCGCCTACGTCGTGGATGTCGGTCCTTTCCACATCGCCAGCATCGTCGAGTGCCTCGGCTCCAAGGCACTCGTCGCAGACGAAATGCACCGGCTCACCGGCCGCAGCTACTACGCGGGCATCGCGCAGGACACGATCGCGATGGCGATCAACGACCTCATCACCGTGGGCGCCACGCCCCTGGTCGTACAGGCCTACTGGGCCGCAGGCGGCTCCGAATGGTTCGGCGACACGCAGCGGGCCACGGCACTGGTGGAGGGCTGGAAGCGCGCCTGCGACATCTGCCGGGTCGCCTGGGGCGGCGGCGAGACGCCCGCGCTGGCGGGCATCGTGGCCGAGGGCCGCATCGATCTCGCGGCATCGTGCACCGGCATCATCAACCCCAAGGAGCGCCTGTCGGTGGGAGACCGTCTGGCGCCTGGCGACGCGATTGTCCTGCTCGGCTCCAGCGGCATTCATGCGAACGGTCTGAGCCTCGCACGCAAGCTCGTGGAACGGTTGCCGCAGGGCTACCTCACGCCCATCGCCGAGGGCCTTTCCTATGGCGACGCCCTCCTGGCCCCCACGCTGCTCTATTCGCCGGTCACCGAGGCGCTGCACCAGGCCGGCATCACGCCGCACTACTGCGCGAACATCACTGGACACGGATGGCGCAAGCTGTTGCGCCATCCTGCGGCGCACACCTATCGCATCAAGACGTTGCCGAACGTGCCGCCCGTGCTGAGCTTCATCCAGCAGCACGCGCGGCAGGATGACAAGGAGGCCTACAGCACCCTCAACATGGGCGCCGGCTTCGCTCTGTTCGTCGATCCGTCGCATGCGGAACGCGTCGTCCGCATCGCCATCGAGCAAGGCATCGACGCCATGGTTGCAGGGCATGTCGAAGCAGGCATCAAGCGCCTTGTCATCGAACCGCTGAATCTCGAGTTCTCGGACGATGCACTTCAGTTGCGCTGACCCGCAACACACTGCGCCAACGACACCGGCAGCCCCGCCAGCGCGGGGACATTGCGGCGGGCCCTACAATCCCCTTCGACGGGCCTCCTCGCATGGAAGCGCGGCCAACCGGGTCAGGTCGGGAACGAAGCAGCCCTAACCGTTGTGACCAGTGCCGAGGTCAGGCTCGTCACCCTCTGCATTCGCCCACTGCCCGGCCCACGACCCTCCCTTGGTGCGCAGGTCCGTGCAGCTTCGATGGGCGAACCCCTCTTCCGGCTGCCATGGCTCACTGGCGACGCTGCTGCTGCAGGTCGCGGATATTGGCCATCTGGTCCTTGTACCGCTGTTCCGCTTGAGTGATGCACTCGCTTCGAGACGCCGCGCTCTTGCACGCTTCGGTCTTTTCCCATTGCAAGGCGTTCACCGCTTCCTTGCGCGCTGCAGCAAGATCCGCAGGTGGTCCTGGCTCAGCGGTCAGATCCACGAACTTGTCCACCACGATCGGCGCCGGCGTGGGTTGCGCGAGATCCCGGCTGCCCGACATGGCGCGATGTGACCCGTAGGCTCCTTGCACTGCGGGTGCCATCATTTCTTGCCGAGCCGCCGAATGGTCGGTCATGGCGCCACCGGGCGAATAGACCGGCGCACCTGTCGTCTGTGGGTTGTCGCCCGGGGTTTCCAACCGCGGCGATGCAGATCCTGGCATGCTGCCTTCAGGCATCGTCGTGCCGGGCATCGGAGACGTCGGTGACATGGGTGCCTGGTACATCGGCGCGCCTGGAGTTTGCACATTCGGCGTCCGGTCATCCGGTGCAGGATTTCCCGGTGCCTGGTAGCTTGGCAACGGCTGATAGCCCGGCGTACGCTGCGCCGGCCCCGGGTAGCCGGGCGCCTGGTATCCCGGAGACCCGGGCGCCTGGTAATTCGGGGCCTGAGAGTCGGAGTTCGGATAGGCAGGCGTGCCCACCTGCGGCGCGCCAGGCGCGGACCATGTTCCGCCTTGCGTGGTCTGGTTCTGCACCTGGCCTGCCGACTGGGCGAACGACGCAGGGGTTCCGGCGAGCATCAGGGCCCCGACGGCCGCTGACATCAAAGTATGTTTCATCGCGTTTCCTTTCCAGAGGGCCCGCTTGGGGCATCTCGAAAGGCAGCAATGCACATGCCGGCACGATAAGCATCGAACATGCCAAGTGCGTGAAAGCACGATCGGAGCTGCACCGCAGAATCACGCAGCCTGCTTGAACGCCATGACCGCCTGATTGCGAAGGGTGCGCAACAGGGAAAGTTCCTTCTCGCCGAGTTCGATGCCGCCCGGCTCTGCCTTGTCCGCGTAGATCATGGCGAACGGCGAACCCTTGAGCATCAGCGGCAGCACGAGAAAGGCCGGCGCATTCACGCTGCGCACATACCAGGACGGAAGTCGGTTGGAGATGCTGCCGACGGTGGCATCGCTGATCAGCGTGTCCGCCCCCTTGAGGCACACCGCCGAGAACAGGTCGCTTGGGGCCTTGATCGACACCTTGAACTCGGGCGACATCGTTTCCACGTTTTCGCCCAAGCCGAAGCGGCCGGTCAGCATGTCGGTCTTCGGATCGCGCAGGCAGAACACGATGCGCCGGAAACCAAGTGCCCGGTACATTGTCTCGAGGATCATCCTCAGCACTTCATTGAGGCGGAAGCTTTCCACCATCGAATTGGTGATGTCCTGGATCCCGGCGGCCATCACCTCGGCGGCATTGGCCAGGACGGGCGCGGGCGCGTCGGCGTGCGCCGGTTGTCCCGTGTCGGCGGCCACGGGCAACGTGGCATGCAGTTCATGGGGCGCCAGGCTGTCGTGCGCGGGTGGCGAAGCCGCATCGGGCATTGGCGTACGCAGCAGTCGACTCGCCGGCGAACCCGGCGCCACGCGCAGGTTCATGGCGTCTGCCATCTGAGTCAGTTTTCCGCGCGCTTCACCTGCCGCACCGACGATGGCCTTGGGACTCACCCCGAGGACCTTGGCGTAGCGCTCGGCCAGCCCGGCGACGATGGGTCCGGCCTGATCGGGCTCGCTCGACAGCATGACGTCGGTGATGTCGTTCGCAGCCTGCGCGAGCCAGCGCAGACGGTCCGCGGACTTCTCGCTCAAGCGCGCGGGTGGTTCGCCTTGCAGCTTGCGCATGCAGCGCTGCAGCACGTCGGGCAAGCCCCATGACTTGGCCACGCCCACGCCCAGTTCCTCGAAGCTCAGCCCGAGCACGTTGAACGAGGCGGATTCCTCGAGTGCCGCACTGCGCGGTCGACCTGCCGCTTCATGGTCAGACAACTGATGCCGGACCTGCCTGGCTTCCTCAGGGAAGTAGAACTCGGTCAGGAGACGCCCGAGGTTCTGGAACATGGCCCCGATGAACGCTTCCTCGCTCTCCTTGGCCACCGGCGAAAGCTCGCTCGCCAACGAGCCCGCCATCAGCGCCCGCAGGAATTCTTCCTTGAGCTGGTGCGCGTGCCCTTTGTCGTGCATGTGCTCGAGCAGCACGAGGCTCAGCGCCATGTTCCGGATGCCCGCGAAGCCCACGAGCGCGACCGCGCGCGACACCGTGCTGATCGACCCGCCACCCGCGTGGCTGTAGTGCGCCGTGTTGACCATGCGCAGCAGCTTGTTGGTCAGCGCGACGTCCTTCAGTATCTCGTTGGACAGGCTGCCCAGGCTCTCCTTCTCGGAGGTCGCCACGCGCTGGATCCGAGCCACCGAATCGGACAGCGCGGGGAAATCGCTCTTGTGGCGCATGCGCCTCAGCAGGAACTCCAGGGTGCCATTTTGTCCACCCGAGGTCGCACCGGCCGGCGTGGGCGCGACGGCTGGCATCAGCCATTGCTGCAAGGCGTCGCGAAATGCCGCGGCGCTCGCATGGCGCTGGGATGGCTCGCGCGCCACGGCACGCAGAACAACTGCACGAAGCGCGTCGTCGGCCTCTGCCGGCAGCGTGGCGGGCAGCGCCAGGTCTTCGTGCGCGGCGCGGTAGATGGCGCGGTACGGATCGCGCTCGACGATGAGCGGCTTTCCATGCAGGAGTTCGGCCAGGACGAGTCCGGCCGAAAACACGTCCATGGACGGCGTCGGCGCCGAGCCGTGCGCCGCCTCGGGCGACATGTACCCCGGCGTCCCGACGACCCCCTGGTGGTCGGCAAGGTCCCTGACCCGCGCGGCGATGCCGAAATCCATCACACGGGCGCGCCCGGACTGGTCGACGAGGATGTTCGAGGGCTTGAGGTCGCGATGGACTACGCCCGCGCCATGTGCGGCATGCAAGGCATCGAGAACGCCGAGCATGAGCTGCACCGCCTCGCGCACTGGCATCGCGCCGCGCGCTCTCAGTTCCTCGGCCAGCGTGCGGCCCGGCACGTACTCGAACACCAGGTAGCACTGCGCGCCATGGGTGTCTGCCTCGAACACCGGCACGATGTTCGGATGCGTGAGCCGACTGACGCTGCGCGCTTCCTGGAGCCATTGCGAGACGGCGGTCGCGTCGCCGCCCGCGCCCGGGCGCATCAGCTTGACGGCCACCTCCCGCTCCAGCCGCGGGTCGAAGCCGAGCCACACGGTGGCCTGCGCGCCTTTTCCGAGTACGCGTCGCAACTCGAAACGCCCCAGCGGCGCGCTCGACGCGACGGGGGCCGACGGTGAGACGGCAGCCATGCCGACTCAGCGTCCGACCGAGGCGCGCGGGGCACCTTCGATGGAGTGCGCGGCCTGCTCGTCGGTGACCCCGCTGGCCACGCGCCGACCGCTGCGCAGCGCGCTGCGTGCCGCCTGCAGGGCCTCCTGGATGTCGCGCGGGCCGATGTCCAAGGCACGCGCGTAGCGCTGCGCGACCATGCCGATGCCGTGCGCCACGCGCGGCGCGGGTTGCAAGGTCACCACATCGACCGCCTCGTTGGCTGCGCTGGCGGCGATGCGCAACGTGTCCGCGTCGCTGTCGGGGGCTCGCACCGCGCGGTCACGGGGCAGTCGACGGATCATGTGCTGCACGTCTTCGCCGAGACCCCAATGGCGCGACACGGCAGCGCCCAGCGATTCGATGTCCACGCCCAACACGGCGTATGACGCGCTGTCCTCGCTCATGCCGGGTTGCGACGGCGTGCCCGGTGGCGCGTCGGTTGGGGGCGGGACCGGACGCATCAGTTGCCAGATCTGCTCGGCCTCGTCCGGGAAGTGATATTGCGTGAGAAGGCGGCCGAGGTTCTGCAGGACGCAGACCAGGAAGATCACTTCCGGGTCGTAGCCCGCGGGGCACAGCACCTGGGCCGCATGCCCGGCCAACCGGGCGCGATCGATCATGCGCTGCATGGCCTGCGCGCCGTCGGGCGACAGCGGGCCCGGCCACAGCCGAAGCGCGGAAGCGGCCTGACGGATGCCATTGAGCCCGACCAGCGCGACGGCGCGCCGCACCGTCAGCACCGGACCGCTTCCGGATACCTGCGTGCCCTGCACCTGCGCGGAATTCACCATCCGGAGCAATTCGAAAGTCAGCGCCATGTCCTGCAGGATGTGCTCGGCCATCTCGTCGGTGCGCTGTGCTTCCATCGCGCTCAGCCGGGCCACGCGGCCTCCCACTCCGGGCATCGCAGGCAGATGTCCCACGGTATGCATGCGGTCGAGCAGGAGCGCGAGCGGCCCGCCAGTGTCCTGCGCTTCGGCCGTGCGCCAGCCCTCCAGCGCCTGCAGCAGCGTGCGGGCGTTCAGGTAGCGCTGGCGTGGCTGGCCCGCCGTCGTGCGGTTCGCGATGGCCCGAAGCGCTTCCGGGATCGGATGCGGCGTGGTCCATGGCAGCCGCACGATCTCCTTGCCCGCCGGAGGCAGCCTGGACATGACATGGGCCGTATCGGCTTCGTCGAGTGCCGGATTGCCCACGAGCAGCCACTGCAGCAGCAGGCCGCAGGCGAGAACGTCGCGCTCGGCCATTTGCCGCTGGGCGCGCAGCCGGTCAGCCTCCATCGGCGCGTCGCGCCCGTCGACATCGACGGTCGCCGGGCCGGCTGCGGACACGCCCATGACGCGCACTGCGCCGTGCTCGCCGACGATGACGTGATGCAGTTGCAGGTCACCGTGCACAGCACCGGCCTCGTGTGCGAAGGCCAGGCCCTGAAGCGCCTCGCAGATCCAGCCTGTCGAATCCAGCGGAACGGGATTGGGGTGTTCCGCAAGCCACTCCGGCAAAGTGCGACCAAGCGCGCGGTCGACGGCAACGTAGGGCCAGTGTTCCTGCACGCCGACCTCGACGACGTGTGCGAGATTCGGATGGTTCAGCCTGGCGGCACTGCGCACTTCGTCATGCCAACGCTCCAGCGCCTCCGCATTGGCGGGCTGCACGCGCGGCATGGTCAGCATGAGCTCCTGCTCCAAGCGCGGGTCGAACGCCAGCCACACCATGGTGCCGGCACTCTTGCCCAGCAAACGGCGCAGTTCGAAGCGGCCCAGTCGGCGGACCGGGTTCGTGGCGGGCAAGGCGGACGACGCAGGAGCGACCATCGTGGACAAGTGTCTGAGTGGTCCTATTGGAAGATGCAAGCAATGCCGCCGAAGCGTCGATGAAGCCCGTCATTCCTGTGCAATTCATGGACGCGCCGGCACATGCGGATTGGCTCGGAAGTGCGCATACCGATAGCAGCCCAGTGTGCACGAGACCGCGTCGCATGCCCTGCGAGCGCGCGCCGGTCCGTGGAATATGGCCGCTGCGCCTTCAAACCAACGTTGCGCCGGCGGGTCGATCCAGTTCCACGACCGCACCCGAACCGGTGATGAACGCGCAACGCACTTCGTCCGCCGGTTGAAGGCGGCGCACGGCGCGCGCGTAACGGCGCAGTTGCTCGCGGTAGGCGGCAAGGGCTTGCGGCGCATGGCGCAGCTTGTAGTCAAGGACCCACCACACCTGTCTCCCCGATTCCTCGATCGCCACGAGACGGTCGATGCGCAACACGTCTGCGGCCATCGCCGACGGCGACCTCGTTGCCTGCCCAGCGCAATTGCGGACCTGCGAAGAACCTTGCGCAGGACGGGCTGTTCCAGATCAGTTCGGCCAGCCGCAGCACCTCGGATGCATCAGCTCCGAATTCCTCGGCCGCCGCACCGGCAAACAGGTGCAGGCCGGCTTCACCCGCAGCGGATGCGGCCCATTCGAGGGCGCGGTGAACGGCTTGCCCGAGGCGACTGCTTGCATCGTCCGAAGGCGACGGCGCCGTCGTCGCGGTTGCAGCTGCAGCCGCATCTTCTTCTCCAGCCCAATGGGGAAGACGATGCAAGGTGATCGAATCCGATGTGGCGGTCGCCTGTATCGCGGGGACCTCGGCCTGGGTCGCCTGCGGAAAGGGTAGGCACCACGGCAACACCCGCTCGCGCCACGGCGTGCGCGGCGCCGGCCGGGACGCCGCGGTCGAGCTGAACACCAGTTGCACACGCGCCCGGGTCATCGCCACGTACAGCGCATTGAGCTCTTCGCGATCACGCGCCTGCTCTTCCAGGGCCTGCGTGGCCGCGAGCGACGGTGGGCACCGCGACTCGGCGTAGATGAATGCACATCGGCGGGGCGCCACTTCGGCCACCGGCCAGTCAACGAGCAGCGTCGCGGTCTCGGAAGCTCGCGGCTCGGGCTCGGAATCCATGACGAACACGACATCCGCTTCCAGACCCTTGGCGCCATGCACGGTCAGCAACTGCACGGCGGACGGCTGCAAGGTCGCCGGCGCATCGACCGCTCGACGCCTGAGCGCACGCACGAAGTTGTAGGGCGTCGCGTAGCGGGCGCCGTCCAGCGTGAGCGCCTGACCCAGCAAGGCATCGATGGCATGGAGTGCGGCATTGCGCCGCTCCGGCGGCACCACCGCGGCCACCCGCTCTCGCAACTCTCCCTCTTCGACGATCGCATCGACAAGGTCGTGCGGCGGCAACTTCTGCGCGGCGATGCGCCAGCGGGTCAACAGTTCCAGTGCTCGCTGAAGGAAGGCTGCGGGCGCGGGCATCTCGCGCAGCGCTCGCCACCAGTCGCCGTGTTCGGCGGCCTCGGCAGCCAAGACCACGAGGTCTTCGTCGCGCGCACCGAACAGCGGGCTGCGAAGCGCATGCGCAAGCGACAGCTTGTGCTGCGGCGACACGATCGCGTCCAGCACGGCCAGCAGATCGCGCACCTGGGGCGATTCGATCAACGGAAAATCTTCGGGTGCCGCGAACGGCAGATGCACTTCGGCGAGCGCCTGCCCGACCAGCCGCAGCGATTCGCGCTTGCGGCACAGCACCTGGATATTTCCTGGCTGGGCACGCCCCGTCGCGACGAGGTCACCAATGGCATGGGCCACGAGCCGCGCTTCCTGCTGCCGCAGTTCCTCCTCCGGCGAATGGCGGGCGTCGGTGAGAGTGTCGCGCCAGGCCACGCGCACTGGGGTGCCGTTTCGTGGACGTTCGGGTCGCTCGACGGCCGGCAGGACGAAGACGCCGCCCGTGTCGAAATCGACTTCAGTCGTGTGGCGGCGAAAGCCGTCGAACTCGCCGCCATCGCGGGCTTGTTCGAATACGCCATTCAGCGCGCGAAGCACTGCGGGCGAATTGCGTCGCGTGTGGTCGCAGGTCAGGACGCTGCCGTCGAGGCCTTCGACGATGAACTCCCGCGCCGCCTCGAACACCCGCGGCTCGGCACGCCGGAAGCGATAGATGCTCTGCTTCGGATCTCCCACGATGAAGACGCTCGGCGGTCTCTGGCCGCTCGCACCGCCGCCCGCTCCGGCATACCCGCTGAGCCAGGCGTGAAGGGCGTGCCACTGAAGCGGACTCGTATCCTGGAATTCGTCGATCAGCAAGTGCCGCACTCTCGCATCGAGCCGCTCCTGCATCCACGCGGCCAGCGTCGAGTCGCGCAGGATGGCGAGTGCACAGCGCTCGAGATCGGCCATGTCGGCAAATCCGCGAGCACGCTTGTAGGCTTCGTATTCCGCGAACAACGCACGAGCGAGCCGGACCATTCGCCGATGCTCCTCATGGGCCGCCTGTTGTGCGCAGGCCTGGACGACTTCCTCCACGAGCGCTGCGACCTGCATCAACGACGGGGCATCCAGTCCCTTGCGGAGCGCGCCATCGTTCGTGTACAGCGCCGCTCGTACGGCAGCCAGGCGGGCCGGTGGCGGCTCGATGGAAAGCGACTGTTCGAGCAATGCCGCCTGACGGCGAGCCACGGCACCCTTGAGCGCGCCCAGTTCACGCGAGAGCATGGTCAGCGCCAACGTGGCGCTGTCGGTCGCCATCTGGCCGGATGGGTCCTCGAACCGGGCGAAGGCGGGCCAGTGCGATGCCGCCGGCGGCACGCTCGCTTCTAGGCGTCCCGCGGCGTCGGCCAATTCGATCTCGATGCGCTTGTCCCACGCGGCATCGAGCCATTTCCGCAACTGGAAGCGACCCCTTTCGCGCACCATCGTGTCGAAGTCCTCGCGCAGACTCTCGTTGCGCAGCACCGCGGCATGGAAGCGTCGGTACACGGCATCGCGATGATCCGCCGGGTCTTCGAGCAATTCCATGTCGGGCTGCAGACCGATGGATGCGAGCAGTTCGAGCGGTGCGGCGCGCAGCAACTGAGAGAACCAGGCGTGGAAGGTGCGAACCTCCACCGCGCGACCGCTTCGCAGCAGCCGCTCGTGCAGGCCGGCGAGCAACGGGGCATTCGCGCGCGCTTGCGCGTCGTCCATGCCACGGTCGCGCAGTGCCTGCACGCGGGCGTCATCGCTGCAGGTCGGTGCGCCGAACTCTGCCAGCCACTCATCCAGCCGAGCTCGCATCTCGCCTGCAGCCTTGCGTGTGAAGGTGATCGCCAGGATGTCCTGCGGCTGGGCGCCGTCGAGCAACGCGCGAAGGATGCGAGACACGAGCATCCATGTCTTGCCCGCGCCCGCGCACGCTTCCACCGCCACGCTTCGACCAGGATGACAGGCCGCTGCGTAGAACGTCGCGCGCGGCACGGCTCGACCGTCGATGGCGTAGGCCGCTTGACCGACCTCCATGGCGCTCACGTCCCGTGCTCCTGGAGGCTCCAATCGTCTCTTCGACAGACGCCCCGCGCTTCGCAGGTCTCGCAGACGCTGCCCTCGCCCAAGGCCGGTAGCCGCGCCCCTACGCGCAGCCGCGCCAGGTCGCGCCCGATGCCATCCACGAGCAGTTCGGCGGTGGATTCGACGCCCACATGCTCCACCGGCTTGATGCCGCCCGCATCGTCGAGGGGCAGATAGAGGGCCGACAACGGCGCGGCCGGCGTCTTCTCGTCCGCTTGCGGCTGCCGAGACACCAGGGCCGCGTAGAACGCGAGCTGGGTGTCCTCCTGCGGCTCGGACACGCGATCGCGCAAGGACTGCGTGCTGCCGGTCTTGTAGTCGATGAGCTGCGCGACTGCGCCGCCTTCGCCGGGCGCCGTGTCGATGCGGTCGATGATCCCCTGCATCTGGACGCCGCCCCATTGCACAGGACTTGCCGACAGCTCCAGTTCGCCAGCGAGCCAGCGCGCACCCTGCGCGTCGCGCTCATGCAGCCACTGGATGTAGCGCGGCACGAAGCGGCGGAAGGTCGCTCCGAACGGAAGGAACGCCGCCTCGTCGAGACCGTGCCCTTGCCGCTCGTGTTCGGCCAGCCCGAGCAGGCGCGCTTCTTCGGCAGCGGCGGCGTCCGGCTCGCCTCGAGTGGCGTGGAACTTGTACAAGACGGCGTGCAGCCAGGTGCCGTAGTCGCGCTTGTCGACCTTGTCATCGAGCTCGTCGACCTCGCGCAGAGACAACAGCCGCAAGGCGAAGAACCGGTACGGGCAGCTTCGCAATGCCTCGCAAGCGCTCGCGCTCAGTCGTGCCGGCAACCATGGCGGCGACCGAGGTGCGCTTCGCGCGACGGGCTGCGCCGACACGGCAAAAGGTTCGAGCGCGCTCACGGCCGGGGTGGGTCTGCGGCCCTTCAGCGCCATCGCGAGCAGCAAGACGTTCCAGAAGCGGACTCGCTGCCAGCGGCTCGCCGCCGTCGTCGCCACGGCGAAGCAAGTCGAGATGTGCCACCCGGCAGGCATGGACGAAGGCGATGGTTTCGGCATCGCGTCGCTCCTGGACGCTGGTCAGGTCCAGTTCGGCAGCCAACGAATCGCTGAGCAGTGGATGCAGGGCGGGGAACGCACCCAGCCGCTTCTCGTCCGCGCCGGGCAGCACGATGGCCTTGAAGGGTCGAAGCGCGACGCCGGCCAACGGTGTGATCACGACGGGCGACATGGCTGCGTCGGCCGGCCCGGGCGGTAGAAATGACGCGTCCTCGAGCGCGTCGTCGACCCATGCCGTGAACTCCTGCAGATTCATCGTCTCGGCGCTGCCGGCGTCCGGCGACAAGGGGGGCATCAGGTGCAATGCGGCCAGCGCCTGCCGCCCGGCGACATCCTGCTCCAGCGGTGCCCAGGCGCCGCAGCGCTCAAGACCATTGCGCAGCCTGTCGAGCCATTCACCGAACGGACGCTGATGTGCGTCGTTCAAGCAGGCGAGAACCTCGACTGCCGAACCCCATGCGGCAGCAGCCGCAGCGCCCAATCGCCCGACATCGACACTGCCGGGAGTCGTCCATCCGTGCTGCCGCAATTGCGACTCCAGCGCGTCGAGCCCTCTTCCCGTGCCGGGTTCGGCCGGCCGTCGCCCGCCGGTGGACTTCAGCCAGTCCAGCCAGTCGTCGGTCGTCGACAGCGGGTTCGCCGCACGCAAGAGGCCCATGATCGACGCGGCGGCACGCGTGGTCGACAACTTCCATCCGGTTTCGTCCTGCAGCGGCACATGGCGCCGTGCGAGCAAGGCGCGCACTCGCCGTATCAGCAGCCGATCCTGGGAGACCAACGCAACCGGTTCGACGCCCGCATCGAGATGACGGATCACGGTGGCGGCTGTCTGGAGCGCCTCATCTTCGAGGTCGCGGCACACCGCAAGCGTCGCCTGGACATGGGCGGTGTCGCGAAACGGATCCTCGTGCGGCGGATCCGCATCGATCAACAGGCACGGCGCATCGCCCGCATTGGCGAGCAAGGCGTCGGCCAGCTTGTCATGCCCGCCGGCGCGCACGACGATCCACGCGCTCGGACGCATCGCAAAGAGCGCGTCGGTCGGCACCGCCGGCGTCGACGCGGCCCATTCGAGTGCGAGCCTCGCCAGGCTGCGCTCGGCGTCACCCGGCCCCGACGCGCCCGACAAACTCTCGCGGGCGAAGGTCCAGTACGAGCTTCGGCATTCGGGCGTGCGCACTGCGGCTGCGCGCACAAAGGCCTGTGCGGTGAGCACGACCGCGTTGACGGCATGCTCGAAGCCGAGCGGGTCGCGCCGCTGCCACTCGCGCGCCGCACCCTGCTCGCGCATCAATTGCCGTGCCCGGATCCGGTCCAGGGCCGCATCGGCGCCCAGATTCGGCATCGACGGCGAACGAGGTGCCGCGGCCTGCGCAAGGGTGCGAGTGGTCTCCACTCGCGGGATCCATCCGCCATGGCGCGCCCATGCGCTGCGGGCGAGGGGCAGTTGTTGCGCAAATGGCACCAGCATCACCGCGTCGCGCAGGGCGATCGCATGTCGCTGCGCCCAGGCGCGCGCCAGTGCCGCGGCCTCGTCCCACGTGTTGCCTGAACTTGCTTCAAGAGTTGCTGTCTCTGTCGCCACCTATCACCGCCATAGGAAGAAGGCCCGGCCATTCCTGTCGCGCTGCCGCCGAGGGAAAGGCACAATGTGTCAGAATCATTGTGCCCTGCCGCATTCCCGGCGGCGCCAGCTCCAAGGACCAGCCCATGAGCAGCGACCTGATCAAGCACACTTCCGACGAATCATTCGAGAGCGACGTCCTGAAGGCCGACAAGCCCGTCCTCGTCGACTACTGGGCCGAATGGTGCGGCCCCTGCAAGATGATCGCGCCGATCCTCGACGAGGTCTCCAAAGACTACGACGGCCGCCTGCAAGTCGCCAAGATGAATGTCGACGAAAACCGCGACGTCCCTGCGAAATTCGGGATCCGCGGGATCCCGACCTTGATGCTGTTCAAGAACGGCCAGCTTGCGGCCACGAAGGTCGGCGCGCTCTCGAAGGCCCAGTTGACGGCCTTCCTCGACGGTAATCTATAATCCGCTCGAAGCGCTTCGGGAGAAGCCGCCCGGCCCACAAGGCAGGCCGCTCCCGAAGTCTGAAGTACCAGCCACCACGCCCGAACACCGCGCTGCATGTCGCAGCCGGGTCGAGTAGCCATGAAGGCGCGTGGAATCGGCCCCCCACTCCGACATTTCCTTGACGATCGCGGCTCGCCGCGCCCATGACCCCTAGGCGGTCGGGCAGCCACGAACAGGACACGCGGGGCCGACATTCCGGTGGACCGCCATGGCAGGCCGGTCGCCAACCATCCCAGGGTATTCGCCCATGCACCTGTCAGAACTGAAAGCACTGCACGTCTCCGAGCTCATCAAGATGGGCGAGGCGCTGGAGATTGAAAACGTCGCTCGCATGCGCAAGCAGGAGTTGATGTTCGCGATCATGAAGAAGCGCGCGAAAGGCGGCGAGCAGGTCTTCGGCGACGGCGTGCTCGAGGTCCTTCCGGACGGATTCGGCTTCCTGCGCTCGCCCGATGCGAGCTACATGGCGTCCACCGACGACATCTACCTCAGCCCGAGCCAGATCCGCCGGTTCAACCTGCACACCGGCGACGCCGTCGAAGGCGAGGTGCGGGTCCCCAAGGACGGCGAGCGCTATTTCGCCTTGGTGAAGGTGGACCGGGTCAACGGTCTCACTCCCGAGGAGAGCAAGCACAAGATCATGTTCGAGAACCTGACGCCGCTGTTCCCGAAGGAGCAGTTCAGGCTCGAACGCGACATCAAGGCCGAAGAGAACATCACGAGCCGGATCATCGACCTCATCGCGCCGCTTGGCAAAGGCCAGCGTGCCCTGCTCGTCTCGGCGCCCAAGAGCGGCAAGACCGTGATGATGCAGAACCTCGCGCATGCCATCACCGCCAACTATCCCGAGGTGTACCTGATCGTGCTTCTGGTCGACGAGCGACCCGAAGAAGTGACCGAGATGCAGCGCACGGTGCGCGGCGAAGTCATCAGCTCCACTTTCGACGAGCCTGCTGCGCGTCACGTGCAGGTGGCCGAAATGGTGATCGAGCGCGCCAAGCGGCTCGTGGAGCTCAAGAAGGACGTCGTCATCCTTCTCGATTCCATCACCCGCCTCGCGCGCGCCTACAACAACGTGCTGCCCTCATCGGGCAAAGTCCTGACTGGTGGCGTCGACGCCAACGCGCTTCAGCGCCCGAAGCGCTTCTTTGGCGCCGCGCGCAACATCGAGGAAGGCGGCTCGCTGACCATCATCGGCACGGCGCTGGTCGACACCGGCAGCCGCATGGACGAGGTGATCTACGAGGAGTTCAAGGGAACCGGCAACTGCGAGATCCACCTCGATCGACGCATGTCGGAGAAGCGCGTCTATCCTGCGATCCTGCTGAACAAGTCCGGCACCCGCCGCGAAGAACTTCTTCTCAAGCCGGAGATCCTCCAGAAGACCTGGATCCTCCGCAAGCTGCTCTACCCGATGGACGAGATCGAAGCCATGGAGTTCATCCTCGACAAGATGAAGTCGACGAAGAACAACCTGGACTTCTTCGACATGATGCGACGAGGCGGCTGAATCTCCGGGCTATAATCCGCCGTTTCCCCGCTTGACGGAAAGTGCGCCGAAGGGTTCGGCGTGGCTTCCGCAATTGATTCGCCGCGAGGCGCAGAGGCTGCGATGAAAGAAGGCATTCACCCTGGTTACCGCGAAGTGTGTTTCGTGGACCTGTCCAACGGTTTCAAGTTCGTGACGCGCTCGTGCGCACAAACCCGGGAAACCATCAAGATGGACGACGGCCGCGAGTTGCCGCTGTTCAAGGTGGAGACCACCAGCGAGTCGCACCCTTTCTACACGGGCACCCAGAAGAGCATCGACTCTCTTGGCGGCCGCGTCGAGAAGTTCCGCAACAAGTTTGCTCGTGTCGGCATCAAGAAGTAATCGACACTCGCCCTCCGCAAAGGCAGCTTCAGGCTGCCTTTGTCGTTTCTTGTGCATGCAGGCCGTTTGGGCAACGGGTTGCCGCCGGCGCCATGCAACGAATTCTGCATTCCCGGTGATTGCGGCATGATCGCGCTGAAGAAGAATCCAGCCGCCTTGAACTCGCCCAACCCTGCCCTCGTCAGCCGCCGCGCCGCGCAGCGCCTTCCCCGGGCCGCGCTGCTGCTGTTCTGCCTCGCCTATGTCGTCCCCGGTCTGTTTGGCCGCGACCCCTGGAAGAACGCCGACATCACCGCGTTCGGCTACATGGTGAGCATTGCCCAGGGCCGATCCACCTGGGCATTTCCCACCGTCGGCGGACTGCCGTCCGATGCGGCACTGGCGCCGTATTGGCTCGGGGCGCTGTTCGTAAAGTGGCTCGGACCCTGGATAGGCGAACCACTTGCAGCCCGATTGCCGTTCACTTTGCTCCTCGCTGCGGTGCTCATGCTCACCTGGTACAGCACTTACTACCTTGCACGTACCGAGGCGGCACAGCCCCTGCCGTTCGCGTTCGGCGGCGAGGCAAGCCCGGTCGACTACGCGCGTGCCATTGCCGACGGGGCACTGCTGGCCCTGATCGCCACGCTCGGCCTGCTTCTTCTCGGCCACGAGACGACCCCTGAACTTGCGCAGCTCGCAAGTGCATCGCTCTATCTCTATGCGCTGGCGGCCTGTCCATTTCGAACCGGTTCGTCGCGTGTGGCGGTCGTGGCTGCCTTGCCCGCGCTGTCAGCCAGCGGCGCCCCGGCCATCGCCGTGGCCCTCGGTGTCGCGGGCATCGTCATCTGTGCGCAGTCCGGCCACGATGCGGCGCGCCGGTTCGTCCCGTGGATCGCGGCGAGCACGGTGCTCGGTGCGGTCGTCGCCTGGGCGCTCCATGCATGGGCATGGCGCGTTGCGCTGCCAATGGGCGCCGAGCAAGTCATCGGCACGCTCAAGATGCTGGCGTGGTTCATGTGGCCGGCATGGCTGCTCGCCTGCTGGACATTGTGGCGATGGCGTCATCACCTGCTTCACCGCCACATCGCCGTGCCACTCGGCTGTGCATTGACGGGGCTTCTAGCCTGCCTGGGCATGGGTGGGTCGGATCGTGCGTTGATGCTGTCTCTGCCCGCGCTTGCCGCCCTCGCCTCGTTCGCGTTGCCCACGCTGCAACGCAGTACCGCCGCTGCCATCGACTGGTTTTCGGTGTTCTTCTTCAGCACGTGCGCGCTGATCATCTGGGTGGTCTATGTGGCGATGCAAACCGGCATTCCTGCGCAGCCGGCGGCCAACGTGCAACGCCTCGCGCCCGGATTCACGCCGCGCTTCTCCGCCATCGAGGTGTTCTTCGCGTCCATCGCGACGCTGGCCTGGATCTGGCTTGTCAAGTGGCGCACCGGTCGCCATCGGCATCCGCTGTGGAAAAGCCTCGTGCTGCCAGCCAGCGGCGTCGCATTGTGCTGGCTGTTGCTGATGAGCCTTTGGCTGCCCCTGCTGGACTATGCCCGCAGCTACCGGCCGCTGGTGGAGCGCATTGCCCGCCACGTTCCGAGCTCGGCATGCGTGTCGACGCTTGGCGTGTCGCGAGGCCAGATTGTCGCGATGGAATACATGGGCGGGTGGCGCGTGCAGGCGGTCGGATCGGTCGAACAGACGAACTGCCCGTATCTGCTCGAACTGGAGCGCGCCGGCAGCGCGAAGGCCGTGCCCCCGGGCTGGCGCCTTGTCGCACGCGAGCGTCGCCCCGGAGACCGGGACGAAGAGACGGCGATCCTGACCCGCCAGCAGAAACCGTAGGCTCAACCCGCGCCGACACGGTCGAGCGTGCGCTGCGGTCCGGGCGCCGCCGACGGGCCGCGCACCCGCGCCGCCGGCAGCACGAGGCGAAACCGCGAACCCTTGGCCAGTTCGCTGTCGATCTCGAGCTCGCCGCCATGGCGCTGAGCCACATGCTTGACAATGGACAGTCCGAGCCCGGTCCCGCCGGTATCTCTCGAGCGGCTTCCGTCCACCCGATAGAAACGTTCGGTCAGCCGCGGCAAATGTTCGCGGGCGATCCCGATGCCGTTGTCGCGCACCTCCACGATTCCCGTGCCGTCGGCCCGCACCGTCCACGACACATCGATGCTGCCGCCCCCAGGCGTGTAGCGCACGGCATTGTTCACGAGATTGCCGATGGCGCTCAGCAGTTCGCCCTCTGCGCCCGCCACCTGCACGCCCTTCACGCTGGTGAACCCGATCTGGTGTCGCCCCGCCGACAGCGCCTCCGCATCTGCGCGAACCTGGGCGAAGATCTTCTCGAGCGGCAGCCAGCGATCGGCAGCGGGACGCGGGCTGCCCTCGAGCTGTGCAAGCGTAAGAAGGTCGCCCACCAAGGTCTGCATCCGCGTGGTCTGCTGGGCCATCAATTCGAGCACGCGCTTGCGCTCGACTTCGGTCAGCACGAGGTTGTTCATCGTCTCGATGAACCCGGCAAGCACCGTCAGCGGCGTGCGGATCTCGTGCGAAACGTTGGCGACGAAATCCCGTCTCATCGCGTCGTTGCGCTCGCGCTCTGTCACGTCCTGCGACAGCACGACCTTCAGGCCCTCGCCATATCGGCGGATCAACACCGATACCGTGCCGCGGGCACCAGGGCCCGCAAAGCTCACAGGATCAGCGAAGGCGCCCGCCTGCAAGTAGGAGACGAAGGCCGGTGCTCGCACGAGGTTGGTGATTCGCTGGCGTCGATCCCGCTGCGGATCGAGTCCGAAGTGGTCTGCAGCAACGGAGTTGCACCACTCGATCTGATCGTTCGCATCGAGCATCAGGACCCCGTTGGGCGATGCCTCGATCGCCGAAAGGAACTGCACGAGGCGCTCGTTTTCCAGCCGCACCTGTCGCTCCAGTGCCCTCATGCTGCGCTCGACCCGGTAGCCGAGTTCTCCCCAGAGGCCTGCGTCTCGAGGAGCGGGGCCTTCATGCTGACCGCGAAGCCATTCGAGAAAGCGATGCGCGCGCCAGCCGTCCCAGACGGCGCGGATCGACGCGCCGAGTACCGCTCCGACCATGGAGCCCAGCGCCGGCCACTGCCAGATGCTGCCGAGGATCAGGCCGATGAGGCTGCCGGCGACCACCATCATGACAGCGGCCATCAGGCGAGGGAACAGCGGACCCATGTGGTTCGCTCAGTTCGACAGCGCCTGCACCTGCTGCGTCATGCGGTACCCGGCGCCGCGCACCGTCTCTATCAGGCGCGCGCAATTCACGGGCTCCAGGGCCTCGCGCAGGCGCTTCACGTGGACGTCGACCGTCCGCTCCTCGATGAAGACGTGGTCGCCCCAGACACGGTCGAGCAGTTGCGCCCTGCTGTGCACCCGCTCGGGATGCGCCATGAAGAAGTGAAGAAGGCGGAATTCGGTGGGGCCGACGCGGACTTCGCGATCGTCCCTCGTGACACGGCGCGTGGCAGGATCGAGTCGCAGGCCTCCGATTTCGACGACGCTGTCCAGGGCCTCTGGCGCCTTGCGCCTCAGGACGGCTCGAATCCGCGCGAGCAGCTCGGCGGTCGAGAACGGCTTGACGAGATAGTCGTCCGCACCGGCGTCCAGCCCGGCAATCTTGTCGGCTTCCTCGGCGCGCGCCGTGAGCATGATGATTGGCAATTCGCGAGTGCGTGCCTGGCCGCGCCATCGCTTGGCCAAGGCAAGCCCGGACTGACCGGGCAGCATCCAGTCGAGCACGACAAGCTCCGGCAGCACGCGGTCCACCTCGAACTGCGCCTGGTCGGCAGTCGCGGCGATCGTCACCTCGTAGCCCGCGTGGCGAAGGTTGATGGCGATCAACTCGGCAATGGCCGACTCGTCTTCGACTACCAGTACTCGACTCATCGACCAGGCTCCTCAGCGCACCATGCTCTCGACCGTGGACACCGGGTTGTGTCTCACGTCCGTACCCTTGACGACATAGATGATGACCTCGGCGAGGTTCTTCGCGTGATCGCCCACCCGCTCGATCGCCTTGGCGACGAATACCAGGTCGATGCTCGACGAGATCGTCCGGGGGTCTTCCATCATGAAGGTGATCAGCTTGCGCATCAGGCCTTCGAATTCCTGGTCGATCTGGTCGTCCTGCTTGAGCACTTCCAGTGCCCGCTCGATGTCGAGCCGTGCAAAGGCGTCCAGCGACTTGCGAAGCTGCTTGATCGCCAGTTCGGATTCGAATGCCAGGTCCGACACCGGCAGCCGCATCCGGCTGGAGACGCCGCTGTTGATCAGGCGCTGGACCGTGCGAGCGATGCGCGCGGCCTCGTCGCCTACGCGCTCGAGGTTGGCGATCGCCTTGCTGATCGCAATGAGAAGGCGAAGGTCGCGGGCCGTCGGCTGCCTGCGCGCAATGATGGAAGACAAGTCGCGGTCGATCTCGACTTCCATCGCATTGACGTTCTCTTCCTGGGCGAGAACCTGCGAGGCGGTCTCTCCGCTGAAGTTGGTGAGCGCATAGATCGCCTGGGCGACCTGCGACTCGACCAGCCCGCCCATTTCGAGCACGCGTGTCGAGATGCCGCTGAGTTCGGCATCGAACTGGGTGGAAAGATGCTTGTCGCTCATCTGCGTTTCCTGTAGGTCAGCCGAATCGGCCCGTGATGTAGTCCTCGGTGTCCTTCTTCTTGGGCTTCATGAAAAGCTCTGAGGTCGGACCGAACTCGATCAGGTCGCCGAGGTACATGTACGCGGTGAAGTCCGATGTCCGCGCAGCCTGCTGCATGTTGTGCGTGACGATGACCACCGTGTAGTCGCTCTTGAGTTCGTGGATGAGTTCTTCGATCTTGCCGGTGGAAATTGGATCCAGCGCGGAACACGGTTCGTCCAGAAGCAGGACTTCGGGCTTGATTGCAATGCCCCTGGCGATGCACAGCCGCTGCTGCTGGCCGCCTGAAAGGCCCGCGCCGCTTTGGTCGAGCTTGTCTTTCACTTCGTTCCAGAGCGCAGCCTTCTTGAGTGCCCATTCGACCCGCTCGTCCATCTCTATGCGCGGCAGCGTCTCGAACAGGCGCACGCCGAAGGCAATGTTGTCGTAGATCGACATCGGAAACGGCGTCGGCTTCTGGAACACCATGCCGACCTTGGCGCGAATGAGCGACACGTCCTGCTTGGAATGCAGGATGTTCTCTCCGTCGAGAATGATCTCGCCCTCGGCCCGCTGCTCGGGATAGAGTTCGAACATCCGGTTGAAGGTGCGAAGCAGCGTGGACTTTCCGCACCCCGAGGGGCCGATGAACGCCGTCACCTTCTTCTCTGGAATGTCGAGATTGATGCGCTTGAGCGCATGGAAGCCGCCATAGAAGAAGTTCAGATCCCGAACGGAGATCTTCGGCTTCTCGATCGTGGCGTTGGCAACCTTCGCGTCCATTCGCGATTCCATTTCTTCAGTGCTTGTTGCGGAACATCACGCGCGCCAGGATGTTCAGTCCGAGGACGCCCAGCGTGATGAGGAAGACACCGGCCCAGGCGAGGCTCTGCCAGTTCTGGTATGGGCTCATGGCGAACTTGAAGATCGTGTAGGGCAGGTTCGCCATCGGACCGGACAGGTCGGCCGACCAGAACTGGTTGTTCAAGGCCGTGAACAACAGCGGTGCGGTCTCTCCGGCGATGCGCGCGAAAGCGAGCAGGATGCCTGTCACCACGCCGGCGCGGGCAGCCTTGAGCGTCACGGTCGAGATCACGCGCCACTTCGGCGTACCCAGCGCATACGCCGCCTCGCGCAGCGAATTCGGAATCAGGACCAGCATGTTCTCGGTGGTCCTGATCACGACCGGAATGACAATCAAGGCCAGCGCCAGGATCCCCGCGTAGGCGGAATAGGTCTTCATGGGCGCCACGGCTACCGCATAGACGAACAGGCCGATGACGATGGATGGCGCCGACAGCAAGATGTCGTTGATGAAGCGTGTCACGTCGCCCAGCCAGGCCTTCTGCCCGTATTCGGCCAGGTAGATGCCCGCCAGCACGCCGATGGGCGTGCCCAGGCACGTGGCCAGCGTCACCATCGTCAAGGACCCGAAGATGGCGTTGAGCAGTCCGCCGCTGTCGGCCATTGGCGGAGGGGTCATCTGGGTCAAGGTGCTCAGGCTCAGGCCGCCGATGCCCAGGCGGACCGTCTCGATGAGAATCCAGACGAGCCAGAAAAGTCCGAATGCCATGGCGCCCATCGACAGCGTGAGGGCGACGGCATTGATGATCTTGCGCTTGCGATGCATCGCAAGGCGACCCGCGTCGCTCTTCACAGCGATCGAACTCATGTGCGCAGCCCCTCACCCTTTCTCAGTCTCGCCAGCAACACCTTCGATAATGCCAGCACGGCGAAGGTGATGATGAACAACACCAGCGCGAGGTACAGCAGCGAGGCCTGGTGCAGGCCCTCGCCTGCTTCGGCGAACTCGTTGGCGAGCGCGGATGTGATGCTGTTGGCTGCCTCGAACAGCGACGGCCCGTTGAGCTGGTTCGCGTTGCCGATGACGAATGTCACCGCCATCGTTTCGCCGAGCGCCCGCCCGAGCCCGAGCATGATTCCTCCGACGACGCCGGTCTTCGTGTAGGGCAGCACGACCTTGAAGACCACCTCCCAGGTGGTCGAGCCCAGGCCGTAGGCCGACTCCTTCAGCATGGCCGGCGTGACCTCGAACACGTCGCGCATCACGGCCGCGATGAAGGGGATGATCATGATGGCGAGGATGATGCCGGCCGACAGGATGCCGATGCCCACCGGCGCACCGGAGACCAGATCCTTCAGGACCGGGGCGTCTCCGAACAACTCCTGCAAAGGCTGCTGAACGTAGGTTGAAAGAACGGGGCTGAACACGAGCAGCCCCCACATGCCGTAGACGATCGACGGCACCGCAGCGAGAAGTTCGATGGCCACGCCGAGCGGCCGTCGCAGCCAGCCGGGCGACAGCTCGGTGAGGAACAAGGCGATGCCGAAGCTCACGGGCACGGCGATCAGCAAGGCAATGAACGAGGTCGACAGGGTGCCGTAGACCATGACGAGGCCGCCGTACTTGTCCTGGACGGGGTCCCAGTCGCTGCGCCACAGGAAACTGATGCCGTATTCCTTGATGGCCGGAGCCGCACCGACCACGAGCGAGGCAATGATGCCCAGAAGCAGGAGCAGCGTCAGGATGGCTGCCGAATGAGCCAGGAACGAAAACAGCTTGTCGGCCCAAGGCGAAGGTCGCCGGACGCTCGGGGGCCGCCCGAGCGGGTCGGAGCGTGGCATTTCGTTCTTGCCGTATTCGGATGCGGGAAGTGTAGCGGCCACAATAGATCCCAAGGGAAAGGTCGCGATCAGGGTCGTGCCCGTTGTTCGGGGTCGGTGTGCCGGTTGCTGTCCGCTCAACCGGCTCCGAAGCTTCTGGTGCCTTCGCCTGCGGGCACTTTATGAGCCGCGGGTGACAAGGGCATGACAAGCAGACGGAAGCTGTGACAGATCGGGCCTCGGCGGGAAGTTGTCATGTGTCTGACACGAAATCGTCATGGCTGGCCACATTGCTGCCCAGCGCCCAAGCGCGCTATGCGCGCAACGTGGCCGCCAACCTCTCGGCACATGAGCGCGCAAGGGTTTCGTCGCGCGCTTCGACCATGACCCGCACCAGTGGCTCGGTGCCTGACGGGCGAATCAGCACGCGCCCTTCTGCGCCGAGTTCGCGCTGGATGCTGGCCTGCGTATCGGCCAGCGCCGGGCTGGAACGCCAATCCTGGCCCGGCGACAGCTTCACATTGACCAGCACCTGGGGAAACAAGCGAACACCTGACAGTAGGTCCGCAAGAGGTTTGCCCGATCGCGCAACGGCCTGAAGCACCTGCAAGGCGCTGACGATCCCGTCGCCGGTGGTGTGGGTGTCGAGCGCGAGCAGATGCCCGGACCCCTCTCCGCCGAGCAGCCAGCCGCGACGGGTGAGTTCTTCCAGCACGTAGCGGTCTCCGACCTTGGCGCGCACGAATTCGATGCCCCGCTCGGCCAGAGCGAGTTCCACGGCCATGTTGGTCATCAGAGTGCCCACGGCACCGGGCACGGCGCGGGATTGGGCAAGGCGATCCGCCACCATGACATACAGAAGTTCGTCGCCGTTGTAGAGCCGTCCCGTGCTGTCCACGAGTTGAAGCCGGTCCGCATCGCCATCGAGCGCCACCCCGAAGTCGGCCCCTGACTCGCGCACTGTTTGGACGAGCCTGGCCGGCGCGGTTGCACCAAAGCCGGCATTGATATTGAAACCATCCGGCTGGCAGCCGATGCAGACGGTTTCGGCGCCCAGTTCATGAAACACGTCGGGAGCGACCTGGTAAGCCGCACCATGCGCGGCATCGATGGCGATCTTCAGGCCCTTGAGGGAAAGATCGTGCGAGAACGTGTTCTTGCAGAATTCGATGTAGCGGCCCTGCGCATCGTCGAGGCGGCGGGCGCGCCCGAGCTTGGAGGCGCCCACCCAGCCCGGCGGTTCTGACAGCGTGGCTTCGACCTGCTGCTCCCATTCGTCGGGCAGCTTCTCTCCACGCGAGGAAAAGAACTTGATCCCGTTGTCCTCGAACGGATTATGCGATGCACTGATCACGACACCCAGGTTCAGCCTGAGGGCACGGGTCAGGTAGGCCACGCCTGGCGTGGGCAGGGGACCGGTCAGCAGGACATCGACGCCTGCGGAGGCGAAGCCGGCCTCGAGCGCCGATTCGATCATGTACCCCGAGATGCGAGTGTCCTTGCCGATGAGCACCGCCGGTCGCTCCTCGCCACGCTTGAGGACGCAGCCGACGGCATTGCCGAGGCGCAGCATGAAGTCTGGCGTGATCGGCGCCTGGCCAACCGTGCCGCGGATCCCGTCCGTGCCGAAGTAGGTTCTGCTCATTCGTGTTCGTTGCAGTGAGTCCAATCGAGTATTTTCCCTCATGGCGCGATCAGACCGGCCGCGCGCCAGACCTTCAGTGCATCGACGGTCTCCTGGACGTCGTGTACTCGCACCACCGACGCCCCGCGTTGCACGCAAGCCAGCGCCGCCGCCACACTGGCCGCCATGCGTTCGTCAGGTGGGCGGCCCGTCACGGCGCCGAGCGACGACTTGCGCGACCAGCCTGCGAGGACCGGACAGCCAATCGCCAGCAGTTCACGCTGGCGCGCCAGCAACTCGAAATTGTGCTGGACGGTCTTGCCGAAACCGATGCCAGGATCCACGACGATTCGCTCCCTGGACAGGCCGCGCCCCATGAGCAGCGTCGCCCGAGCGGAAAGGAATGCCGACACTTCATCGACCACGTCCGTGTAGGTCGGTTCTGACTGCATCCAACCGGGCAGCCCGTGCATGTGCATCAGCACCACGCCACAGGCCGGATGCGCGCTCACCGCCTCGACGGCGCCGTCCGCCTGCAGCGCATGGATGTCATTGACGATATCGATGCCGAGATCGAGCGCAGCGCGCATTACCTCGGGCTTCATGGTGTCCACCGACAATGGGCAACCCAGTGAAGCCGCGGCCTTCAGGACGGGCAGCACGCGGGCGAGTTCGTCCTCGACCGGAACCGGCGCGGCTCCCGGCCGGCTCGATTCGCCGCCGATGTCCAGGATGTCTGCGCCCTGCTCGAGCAGCCGTTCGCAATGGGCCAACGCGGATCGGGCGTCGGCATGCCTTGCGCCATCGGAAAACGAGTCCGGCGTGACGTTGACGATGCCCATCACGCGCGGACTGCTCAAATCGATGCGAAATCGCGTGGTCTGCCAGAACATGGGCGCCATCAAGAAAAAGCGGGGCTCGAAGCCCCGCGCGGATACCAATGGCCTTGCGGCCGCAGAACTCAGGCCGCCGCCGGCTGCCCGTCGGCGCTGACCGGCGGCGTGGGGCCACCGGGCTTGTTGGCCGCAGGCGTCCAGTCTTTGGGCGGACGAGGCGGCTTGCCGTTCATGATGTCTTCGATCTGGTCGGAATCGATGGTCTCCCAGTCGAGCAGGGCCTTGGCCATGATGTGCATCTTGTCCTGGTTGTCTTCGATCAGCTTGCGGGCCACTGCATACTGCTCGTCGATGATGCGCCGAACCTCGGCGTCCACGCGCTGCATCGTCTCCTCGGACATGTTTGTCGTCTTGGTCACCGAGCGGCCGAGGAAGACTTCTCCTTCGTTCTCGGCATAGACCATCGGACCGAGCGCTTCGCTCATGCCGTATCGCATGACCATGTCACGCGCGAGCTGCGTGGCGCGCTCGAAATCGTTGCTGGCGCCGGTGGTCATCTGGTTCATGAAGACCTCTTCGGCAATGCGCCCGCCGAACAGCATGGCAATGCGGCTGAGCATGCGGATCTTGTCGGTGCTGTAGCGGTCGCCTTCCGGCAAGGTCATCGTGACGCCGAGCGCACCGCCGCGCGGAATGATGGTGACCTTGTGCACCGGATCCGTCTTCGGCAGCAGTCTCGACACCAGCGCGTGCCCGGACTCGTGATAGGCCGTATTGCGGCGCTCTTCCTCGTCCATGACCATGGACTTGCGCTCGCTGCCCATCATGATCTTGTCCTTGGCCTTCTCGAAGTCGACCATCTCGACCACGCGGGCGTTGCGACGCGCAGCGAACAGCGCCGACTCGTTGACGAGGTTGGCCAGGTCGGCACCCGAGAAACCGGGCGTTCCGCGCGCCAGGATGTCGGCACGAATGTCCTGGCCAAGCGGCACCTTGCGCATGTGCACGTTGAGGATCTGCTCGCGGCCGCGCACGTCGGGAAGCGTGACGTACACCTGACGGTCGAAGCGGCCGGGCCGCAGCAGCGCCGGATCCAGGATGTCCGGACGGTTCGTGGCCGCCATCACGATCACGCCGAGGTTCGTCTCGAAGCCGTCCATCTCGACGAGCATCTGATTGAGCGTCTGCTCGCGTTCGTCGTTGCCGCCGCCCAAGCCGGCTCCGCGGTGGCGGCCGACAGCGTCGATCTCGTCGACGAAGATGATGCAAGGCGCGCTCTTCTTTGCCTGCTCGAACATGTCTCGCACACGCGCGGCGCCCACGCCGACGAACATCTCGACGAAATCCGAGCCGGAGATGCTGAAGAATGGCACCTTCGCCTCGCCGGCGATCGCCTTGGCCAGCAAGGTCTTGCCGGTGCCAGGGGGGCCGACCAGCAGCACGCCGCGCGGGATGCGGCCGCCGAGCTTCTGGAACTTCTGAGGATCTTTCAGGAAGTCGACCAGTTCCTTGACTTCTTCCTTGGCCTCGTCGCAGCCGGCCACGTCGGCGAAAGTGGTGGTGTTGTTGGCTTCATCGAGCATGCGCGCCTTCGACTTGCCGAAGCTGAACGCGCCGCCCTTGCCGCCCCCCTGCATCTGCCTCATGAAGTAGATCCATACCCCGATCAGCAGCAGCATCGGTCCCCAGGACACCAGGATGCTCATCAGCACCGACGGCTCTTCGCGCGGCTTGACGTCGAACTTGACGCCGTTGTTGATGAGGTCCCCCACCAGACCGCGGTCGAGGTAGGTGGCAGTCGTGCGAAGTTCGGTGTCGTCCGTGCGGCGTGCGCGGATTTCGGTGCCCGTGGGACCTTCCTGGAGCTGCACGCTCTTGATGCGGTGGTCACGGACTTCCTGGAGGAAGTCTGAGTAGCCAATCTCGTTGGCCCGGGTGGCACCGTGATCGAACTGCTTGAACACGGTGAACAGCACCAGGGCGATCACCAGCCAAACAGCGATTTTCGAGAACCATTGATTGTTCACCGCGGCTCCTTTTCCGGGTCAAAACACTGCGGCCCCGCCGCAAGACGCTGGGGCTTCCACGGCATATGCGCCCGATTTTATGACAGTCAAGGCCTTGCAACGGCGGGCGAATCGGTTCGATAGGAAAGGTGCATCGGCATGCCTTGGTGCCTCACGGCACGATATCGGCCCGGGATTTCGGAGTCTTGAGACCGATACCCACCAAAAAGGTTTCGGCGGACTTGTCTCGAGATGCTTTTGGCTTGATCGGTTTGACCACGGTGAAGGTATCTTTGAACAGCTTGACGAGCTGGCTGTAGCCGCTTCCGTGAAAAACCTTGCATACCAACGCGCCTCGCGGCTGGAGATGCGCCACGCAAAAGTTCACGGCCAGTTCCACGAGGTGGGCGATTCGCGCCGAATCCGAACTCGCCACGCCCGAGAGATTGGGCGCCATGTCGGAGACGACGAGATCCGCCTTTCGGCCTTCCAGAGCGCTCTCCAGCTGGGCGAGGACCGAATCTTCGCGGAAATCGCCCTGGATGAAGCTGACGCCTTCGATGGGCTGGATATCAAGGATGTCGAGCGCAATGACGGCACCCGCCGCAGGTCCGGCCGGGACCGCCGCCTCAGGTGTCGATCTGGCGGCAAGCCGGCGTCGGATGTACTGGCTCCAGGCGCCCGGCGCCGCGCCGAGGTCGACGATGAGCTGGCCGGGGCGAACCAGCTTCAATGTTTCGTCGATCTCCTTGAGCTTGTAGGCCGCCCTCGCGCGATACCCCTCCTTCTGGGCAAGCTTGACGTATGGATCGGTGAGATGGTCATGAAGCCAGGCCCGATTGACCTTCTTGCTCTTCGTCTTGATGTGCATGTTGCGTCGATAATACGGGCATGCCCGCACTGCATCTGTCTCCCGTCCAGCGCAAGGAAAAACGCGCCGAAGCCCATCACCTGGACCCGGTGGTCCTGGTCGGCGGCGATGGTCTCACCGCCGCCGTGATCAAGGAAGCCGATGCCGCACTGAATGCGCACGGCCTGATCAAGATTCGCGTGTTCAGCGACGACCGTCAGACCCGCGACGGCATGTTGATGTCGCTGGCCGAACAACTGGGTGCGGCGCCGATCCAGCACATCGGCAAGCTGCTCGTCCTGTGGCGCCCAGTGCCCGAACGTGCGAAGGCCGAGCGCGACGACCGTCTGCCGGGTCCGCGCATCGTGAAGGTGATCAAGTTCTCCAAGAGCGGGAACCATCGGCCGCAGGTCAAGAAGCTCAAGGTGCTTGGCAATCAGCGGCTGACTTCCGGCGGCACGCTGAAGCGGGCGCGCAAGCGGGCGGCCAGCGTCAAGAAAAGCGCGGCAGGCTGACCTCTGGTGCTGCCTGCAGGCGGATTGGCATCAGCGTGGCGCGAGGCGCCACGCCAGCGCCGCGATGCAAAGCGTTTTCAAGGCATAGAACGCCATCGATGCACCGTGCAGGACCGCGAAGGACGCATGGCCTTGGCCGAGCCGCGCCGCGGCCATCATCGGCTGCAGGGCGTAGTACCCGGCGATCGTGCAGAACAAGGCGCCGAGCACGAGGAGCATGTCGGCGCTCAGCACCGATCCGGCCCCTTCCCGCGCCGCCTGGCTGGCCCTGACGCGAAGCAGCATAAACATCACGACCGACAGCAACACACTCAGGTTGGCTTCGACTGCGAACATCCGTCCGGCCGTGCGCCCCGCCGCGTCGACCGGCAGCGTCGCAAACGCGGCCGGCGCGCCGATGAAGGCCACGCCGAGCAGCACGCCGGCCCACAAGCCGGCGAGCCAGGCTGCGAATCGATTGCGGCTCATCGGATCGCGCCCTGCGGTCGATCAGATATAGCGAACGTCGACGATCTCGTAGCTCTTGATGCCGCCGGGAGCCTGCACGTCAGCGACGTCTCCGGCGACCTTGCCGATCAGGGCGCGCGCGATGGGTGAGCTGACCGAAACCAGGCCTTGCTTCAAGTCGGCTTCGTCGTCGCCCACGATCTGATAAGTCACCTGGGTACCGCTGGCCTCTTCTTCCAGGTCGACAGTGGAACCGAACACCACCTTGCCGCCGGCATCGAGCTGCCCCGGATCGATGATCTGGGCTGCCGCCAGTTTCCCTTCGATCTCCAGGATGCGCCCTTCGATGAAGCCCTGCTTGTCCTTGGCCGCCTCGTACTCCGCGTTCTCGGAAAGATCACCCTGGGCGCGTGCCTCCGCGATCGCCTGAATGACGGCGTGGCGGTCGACGGACTTGAGTCGCTGGAGTTCGTCCTTGAGCTTGTCTGCTCCTCGCTTGGTGAGTGGAATGGTCGCCATATGCTTACCCTGCAGCAAAAATGAAGCCGCCGCCAGATTCACCGGCGGCGGCGATCGATGTGTTTCGTGTTCGTTCAGTTTAGTGCATGTCGTCGTTCAATTCGCGGTGCAATTCCTGCAATGAGACCACGACCGGATCATCCTGGTATTTCATCCCCTCCACCGCCGCTTCGCAGCCGGCCATGCTGGTGTAGTAGGTGATGCGGTTGGCCAGCGCGGCCTGCCGGATGTGGCGCGAGTCGGCAATCGCGGTGCGGGTTTCGTCCACGGTCGTGAAGACGAGCTGGATTTCGCCTGCCTTGACCATGTCGACGATGTGGGGACGCCCGTCCTTCACCTTGTTCACTGCCTTGACCGGCACCCCGGCTTCGGCAATGGCCGCGGCGGTGCCCTTCGTGGCGACGATCGAGAAACCCATGGCGTGAAGCTCGCGCGCCACGATGACCGCGCGCGGCTTGTCGCTGTTCTTGACCGTGATGCACACGGTGCCCTTGACCGGAAGCCTCGAGCCCGCTCCGAGCTGACTCTTGAGCATGCCCTCGCCGAAACTGCGGCCCACGCCCATGACTTCGCCGGTCGAGCGCATCTCGGGCCCGAGGATCGGATCGACGCCGGGGAACTTGTTGAACGGGAACACGGCCTCCTTGACGCTGAAGTACGGCGGCACGATCTCCCGCGGCGGCCGGCCATCGGCGCCCTTTTGCTGCGCGAGGGTCTGCCCGACCATGCAGCGAGCAGCGATCTTTGCCAGCGGCTGCCCGGTCGCCTTCGAGACGAAAGGCACCGTCCGCGACGCGCGCGGGTTCACTTCGAGGACATAGACCGTGGCGGCGTCGCCTTCTCCCTGGATCGCGAACTGCACGTTCATCAGACCCTTGACCTTCAGCGCGCGCGCCATCAGCGTGGTCTGGCGCCGCATTTCGTCCTGCAGTGCAGCATCGAGGGAATACGGCGGAAGCGAGCAGGCGGAGTCGCCCGAATGGATGCCTGCCTGCTCCACGTGCTCCATGATCCCGCCGATCATGACGCCGTCCGGGCCGTCGGTGCCGTCGGCGATGCAATCGACATCCACCTCGATGGCATCGTCCAGGAAGCGATCGAGCAGGACCGGCGACTTCTCGCTCACCTTGACCGCTTCACGCATGTAGCGCTCGAGGTCCTTGTCGCCGTGAACGATCTCCATCGCGCGACCGCCAAGCACATAGCTGGGCCGCACCACGAGCGGGTAGCCGATTTCCTGTGCGAGCTGAAGCGCCTGCTCCTCGGTGCGTGCGGTGCGATTGGGCGGTTGACGCAATTCCAGGCCTTGCAGAAGTTTCTGGAAACGTTCGCGGTCCTCGGCAATGTCGATGCTGTCGGGCGTGGTGCCGATGATCGGCACGCCCGCGCGCTCGAGTTCGAGTGCCAGCTTCAGCGGCGTCTGCCCGCCGTACTGCACGATGACGCCCGCCGGCTTTTCCTTGTCGACGATTTCCAGGACGTCTTCGAGAGTGACGGGTTCGAAATACAGACGATCGGAAGTGTCGTAGTCGGTCGATACCGTTTCAGGATTGCAGTTGACCATGATGGTCTCGTAGCCGTCTTCGCGCATCGCGAGGGCAGCGTGGACACAGCAGTAGTCGAACTCGATACCTTGCCCGATCCGGTTCGGCCCTCCGCCCAGAACCATGATCTTCTTCCGGTCGGTGGGGTCGGCTTCGCACTCCTCGTCGTAGGTCGAGTACATGTAGGCCGTCTGCGTGCCGAACTCGGCCGCGCAGGTATCCACGCGCTTGAAGACCGGGCGCACCCCGAGCGTGTGCCGGCGCGCGCGGACCTCGTGCTGGTTTGATCGCAGCAAGACGCCCAGTCTGCGGTCGGAGAAGCCCTTCTTCTTCAGGAAGCGAATTTCGTCGACGGACAGGCTGTCGAGCGAGCGCGCGGCAACGACCTTCTCGACCTGCACGAGCTGCTCGATCTGCGCGAGAAACCAGGGGTCGATCGCCGTCTCCTCGAAGACCTCGTCGAGCGTCATGCCGATGCGAAATGCATCGGCCACGAAGAGGATTCGCTCGGGGCCCGGCTCGCCGATTTCCGTGACGATCTCTTCGCGGTCGGTGCTGCGCTCGCTCAGGCCATCGATGCCTGTTTCGAGTCCGCGCAGGGCCTTTTGCAGACTCTCCTGGAACGTGCGCCCCATGGCCATGACTTCGCCGACCGACTTCATCTGCGTGGTCAGGTGCGGGTCGGCGGCCGGGAATTTCTCGAACGCGAAGCGCGGGATCTTCGTGACGACGTAATCGATGCTGGGCTCGAAGCTCGCCGGCGTGGCGCCGCCGGTGATGTCGTTGCGAAGCTCGTCCAGCGTGTAACCGACGGCAAGCTTGGCAGCCACCTTCGCGATGGGAAAGCCGGTGGCCTTGGACGCCAAGGCGGATGAACGCGAAACCCGCGGGTTCATCTCGATCACGATCATCCGCCCGTTATCGGGATTGATCGAGAACTGCACATTGGAGCCGCCCGTGTCGACGCCAATCTCGCGCAGGATCGCGATCGAGGCATCGCGCAGCAGCTGGTATTCCTTGTCGGTGAGGGTCTGTGCCGGCGCCACGGTGATCGAATCGCCAGTGTGGATTCCCATGGGGTCGAGGTTCTCGATGGAGCACACGATGATGCAGTTGTCCGCCTTGTCGCGGACCACCTCCATCTCGAATTCCTTCCATCCGATCAGCGATTCCTCGATCAGCAGTTCGCTGCTCGGAGAAAGATCGATGCCCCGCTTGCAGATTTCCTCGAATTCCTCGGGGTTGTAGGCAATGCCCCCGCCGGTGCCGCCAAGCGTGAAACTCGGGCGGATGACCATCGGGAAGCCCGTGCCGCCGATCTCATGCACGATGCGTCGCTGCACCGCCCAGGCCTCTTCCATCGAATGCGCAATGCCGCTCTTGGCCGAGTGAAGACCGATGCCGGTCATCGCGTCCTTGAACTTGAGGCGATCCTCGGCTTTCTCGATGGCGCGCTCGTTGGCGCCGATCATCTCGACGCCGTACTTGGCCAGCACGCCGTGGCGGTGCAGGTCGAGGGCGCAATTCAGGGCCGTCTGCCCGCCCATGGTCGGCAGCACCGCGTCAGGGCGCTCCTTGGCAATGATCTTTTCGACGACCTGCCACGTGATGGGCTCGATGTAGGTCACATCGGCCATCTCCGGGTCCGTCATGATGGTCGCCGGATTGCTGTTGACGAGGATGACGCGGTAGCCCTCCTCGCGCAGGGCCTTGCAGGCCTGTGCGCCGGAGTAGTCGAACTCGCATGCCTGGCCGATGACGATCGGCCCGGCGCCGATGATGAGAATGCTGTGGAGGTCGGTGCGCTTGGACATTTACTTCTTCTCCATCAGCGCGACGAAGCGGTCGAACAGGTAGGAGATGTCATGGGGGCCGGGCGAAGCCTCGGGATGTCCCTGAAAACAGAAGGCCGGACGGTCAGTGCGGACCAGGCCTTGAAGCGTGCCGTCGAACAGCGAGACATGCGTGGGCCGCAGGTTCGAGGGCAGCGTCTTTTCGTCCACGGCAAAGCCATGGTTCTGACTGGTGATGCTGACGCGACCGTCGTCGAGGTCCTTGACCGGATGGTTGGCGCCGTGGTGGCCGAATTTCATCTTGAAGGTCCTGGCGCCGGACGCGAGGGCCATGATCTGGTGACCCAGACAGATGCCGAACACCGGCAAACCGGACTCGATGAGGTCGCGCGTGGCGGCGATGGCGTAGTCGCAAGGCTCCGGATCGCCGGGGCCGTTGGACAGGAAGATGCCGTCGGGCCGGTACTCGAGGACGCGTGCCGCACTCGTTTGCGCGGGCACCACGGTGATCCGGCAGCCGCGGCTCGCCAGCATGCGAAGAATGTTGAACTTGACGCCGAAGTCGTACGCCACGACATGGAAGCGCGGCTGCCGCTGCGTGCCGTAGCCAGCGTCCAGCGACCACTCGGTCTGCGTCCATTCGTAGGGTTCGGTCTCGCTCACGACGCGGGCGAGGTCCAGCCCCGACATGCTGGGTGCGGCGCGCGCCTTGGCAATCGCATCGGCAATGTGCCGCTCGGCGATCTCCTCGCCTGCCGGCAGTCCGAGGATGCACCCGTTCTGCGCACCCCGCGTGCGCAACACACGGGTCAGGCGACGCGTGTCGATGTCGGCGATGGCCACGGTCCCTTCTCGCTCGAGGTACTGTGGCAGGGTCATCGACATGCGGAAATTCGACTCGCGGACCGGCAGGTCCTTGATGACCAGCCCTGCGGCGTGCACTTTCTTAGCCTCGATGTCCTCTGCCGATACGCCGTAATTGCCGATGTGGGGGTACGTCAGGGTGACGATCTGGCGGCAGTAGCTCGGGTCGGTGAGGATTTCCTGGTAGCCGGTCATGGCCGTGTTGAACACGACTTCACCGACAGTGGTGCCAGGAGCGCCGAGCGAGCTGCCTTTGAAAACGGTTCCGTCTGCGAGTGCAAGAAGAGCGGGAGGCGGAACGGGCAGCAAGAGAAGACTCCATCGTTGCGCCCAGCTGTGCCTTGGTACGCGTGCGGCGAAGCCGCTCGTATCCGTGCCAAGTTCCTTGGGGAAACTGCAGGAGGTTTCGCTGGGCCGGGGGGTGATTGCGGGTAAACCTTCGAAGTATAAGCGATGAGGCATTCGCGCCGCATGTCGCACACTCAGAAGCCGGCGCCGGCACGGCGGCGCGCGCAGAAGAATCAGCCGGCGCCGAGCGCCGCGATCCCGGCCCGCGCGATCTGCGCATCCTCGGCCGATTTCACGCCACTCACACCCACGGCGCCCACGCAGTCGCCGCCGACCATGACCGGCACGCCGCCTTCGAGCATGCCCTCAATAAAAGGCACGCTCAGGAAGGACACCCGTCCGTGGTTGATCATCTCCTCGTAGATTCGGCTTTCGCGCCGGCCGAGCGCGGCCGTTCGGGCCTTGGCTGGTGCGATATGGCTGCTGACCGGCGCCGCACCGTCCAGACGCTGCAGCCACAGCGTGTGCCCGCCATCATCGACAATCGCGATGCACACGGCCCATTGGTTCTTGATGGCCTCCGCTTCGGCCGCCGCGGCAATGCGCTTCACGTCGTCGAGGGTAAGACAGGCCTTTTGCTTCATGCTCTTGATTCCGTGGGTGAGGCGATGGGCCCGGAAGTCCGGGTCGGCCAGCGACTTTACCCTGCTGGACCGGCGAACGTTCGCGGGGGCTTCACCACGACCCCCGACAAAGGGCCGAGCCGCCAAGCCGCGGGGGAACTAGAATTCCCCCAGAGAATCAGATTCACGTTCATTCCACCTGGAGGTTCCATGAACGAAAGAGTGCAAACGGTCTACAGCGCCGGTTCCGGGCAGCTCGTACAGGAGCGCAACCGGGTCCTGCGCAACACGTACTGGTTGCTATCGTTGTCCCTTGTTCCGACCGTGCTTGGCGCGTGGATCGGCGTAAGCACCGGCATCGTCACGGCCATGTCCCCGGGCATGAGCATGGTGGTCTTCCTGCTCGGCGCGTTCGGATTGATGTTCGCGGTCGAGAAGACGAAGAACTCTTCCACCGGCGTGGCAATGCTGCTGGCGTTCACGTTCTTCATGGGGCTGATGCTGTCGCGCATGCTGGCCGTGATCCTCGGCTACAGCAACGGCGTCACGCTCATCATGACGGCCTTCGGCGGCACGGCGGCCATCTTCTTCGCCATGGCGACGATGGCCACGGTCATCAAGCGCGATCTGTCCGTCATGGGCAAGTTCCTGATGGTCGGCGCCTGGATCCTCTTCTTCGCGTTCATCGCCAACTTCTTCCTGCATTCGTCGGCGCTCATGCTGACCTTGCTCGTCCTGTGCCTGGGCATCTTCTCGGCATTCATCCTGGTCGACGTGAAGCGGGTGATCGACGGCGGCGAGACCAACTACATCAGCGCGACGCTCATGATCTATCTGGACCTGTACAACGTGTTCCAGAGCCTGCTGGCGCTGCTTGGCATCTTCGGCGGCAATCGCGACTGACGCACGCAGCCTGTCGACCCGACAAAGGGGCCTGCGGGTCCCTTTTTTCTTGTGCGACGACCTTTCGGAGCGTTGAAATGGCCGATCGCCGGCGTGCGGCAGCCGGCGAATTCCTGAACCTGCTATGGCCTGTCGAAGACGGCCATGCTCTCGACATGGGCCGTGTGCGGGAACATGTTGACCACGGCGGCCGCACTGCAACGGTATCCGGCCTGGTGGACCAGCAAGCCGGCATCGCGCGCCAGCGTCGCCGGATTGCAGCTGACATACACGATCCGACTCGGCGGCTGGTAGTCCGGTGCCCGTTCCGGCTGGCCACTCAGGTCCACGAGCGCCTTGGCGAGGGCGAATGCACCCTCGCGCGGCGGGTCAACCAGCCATTTGTCAGCGGGCCCGAACGACGCAAGATCTTCGACGCTCAGATCGAAAAGGTTGCGGGCCGTGAATCGCGCCTTGGCGGCCAGGCCATTCGAAGCGGCGTTTTCGCGAGCTCGCGCCACCAGCATCTCGCTGCCTTCGATTCCAATGACCTCCGACGCCCGGGTCGCAATCGGCAGCGTGAAATTGCCCAGGCCGCAGAACCAGTCGATGACGCGCTCGTGCGACTTCGGCTCGAGCCATCGCACTGCGCGAGCGACCAGCACTTCGTTGATCTGGTGATTCACCTGCGTGAAGTCGGTGGGACGAAATGGCAGGGTGATCCCGAACTCCGGCAGCGCATAGTCCAGCGTTGGCCCGCCTTCGTCGAGCAGATGCACGCTGTCCGGACCCTTGGCCTGCAGCCACCACTGGACATCATGCTCGCGAGCGAAGGTGCGCAGGCGATCCAGGTCGGCGTGGCCGAGCGGCTCGAGGTGGCGCAACACGAGCGCCGTCACGCGAGCACCGACGGCCAGTTCGATCTGCGGAAGCCGGTCGCGCTGATCCATTTCCATGATCAGCGCGCCCAGGCGCGGCAACAGGAAGCTGACAGACGCAGGAAGAACCTCGCAACTGTCCATCTCGGCGACATAGCTGGATTTCCGCTCGTGGAATCCGACCAGGACCTTCCCCTTTTTCGCGACATGACGAACGGACAGGCGCGCCCGATAGCGGTATCCCCATGGCGGCCCCTCGATGGGGCGCATCACCTGCTCGGGCCTGACCTTTCCAAGATGCCACAAGGCGTCTTCGAGCGCGCGCTGCTTCACTGCAACCTGCGCGGCAATGTCCAGGTGCTGGAGCTTGCAACCGCCGCACACGCCGAAGTGCCGACAGCGCGGCACGACGCGCTGCGAGCTCTCGTGCCGCAGCGCCGTCATCGACGCCTGTTCCCACTGGTTCTTGCGCCGATGAACCTTGACTTGCACCTGCTCGCGGGGCAACGCGCCTTCCACGAACACGACTTTTCCTTCGGCGTTGTGCGCCACGCCCTGGCCTTCCAGATCGAGCGACTCGATCTGCAACCACTCGTCATTCGCTGTCATGGACACGAATTATCCTGATCCGCGGGACGACGGCCGGATACTTCGGCCTTGATCTGCCTGCCGCGATGCTGACGCCTGCACTTCGTCTCCCCTTTGCGCCCCGGCGCCTGCTGCTGCTGGGAGGCCACCGCATGGACACGCCGGGCCAGCAACCGCCACGGTTTCCTGCAGATCTCGAGGCCGCAGCGACAGCACGCATCGGCCAGACTCTTGCTTCGCTGGGGGTGGGCAGCCAGGACATGGCGTTGACGCAAGGCGCATGCGGTGCCGATCTGCTGTGGGCCGAGGCATGCGTGTCGCTGCAGGTGTGCTTGCAACTGATGCAGCCTCTGACGGAAGAGGCATTCATCGCCGCATCCATCCGCTCGTGCGCCAATGGCGCGCAATGGCACCGGCGCTACGAGGCCGTGAAATCGACCCAGGGCCGCCCTCCGCAGTGCCTTCCGCCCGGCCGAGGCGACGTATTCAGGCGCTGCAACGAATGGCTGCTCGCCACTGCCCTGGCCAGCCGGGCGGAAGACGTGCTCCTCTTGTGCCTCTGGGACGGCGTGTCGGACCGGCGCGCGGGCGGTACCGCGCATCTCGTGCGGATCGCCCAAGGCGCAGGCGTGCGCGTCGTGCGGATCGACACGCGCACGCTGCACTGATCAGCCAGCCTCGACGCGCGGCCAGGCTGCGAGGTATTGGGTCCAGTGGGGCTCGTCGATGCAGGCGAGGCTTTCGCGCACGAACGCCATCTCGCGCTCGTATTCAGGCTCCGTGAAGCCGCCGCGCATCATCTGGAATCGGCAATACAGGAGATAGGTGTTCATGACGTCCGTCTCGCAATAGCGGCGGATCTCCTCGACCTTGCCTTCGCGGTAGGCCGGATAGACTGCCGAGCCGTCCATTCCGAGCTTGCCCGGGAAGCCGCACAGCTTGGCCAATGCATCCAGCGGCGCGCTGGCCCTGGGCTGGTACATCGCCAGCACATCCATCAGGTCGAGATGGCGCATGTGATAGCGGGCGATGTAGTTGTTCCACTTGAACTCGCGGTCGTCCTCGCCGAGGTCCCAGTACTTGTTGGCCACGACGCCGTGCCTCAGCCCGCGGTAATGCAGCACCGGCAGATCGAACCCGCCGCCGTTCCAGCTCACGAGTTGCGGCACGTGCCGTTCCACTGTGTTGAAGAACGTCTGTATGACCTTGCCTTCCTGGCTGCGGCCCTCGGGCTCCCGATCGACGAACGAATGGACCTTCAATCCCTCGGCGTTGCGAAACACGCATGAGATGACCAGCACCCGCTGCAGGTGCAGCGGAAGAAAGTCGCTCTTGCCCTGTTCCTGGCGCTCGACCATCTCGAGCGCATACACCTCGTCGTCGGTCAACCCGGCATCGGCACCCCGCAGCGCCCGCAGCCCGGCGATATCGGGAATGGATTCGATGTCGAATACGAGGACGGGCAATGCCATGCAGCGTCAGAAGATGGAATCGCGGTCGATGCCGTGGCGGATCATGCGCCGCTTGAGCTTGAGCAGCGCCTCCTGCTGGATCTGCCGGATCCGCTCGCGCGTCAGCCCCAGGCGTTCTGCGAGAACCTCCAGCGTCTCCGGCTCGCGATCATGCAGGCCGTAGCGGCCGGCCACCACCTCTCGCTCGCGATCGTTGAGCTCATCCAGGCCGTGGTGAAGCAATTGCTCCACCTCGTTGCTGAGCGTGAGGCTCATCGGGTCGCTCGCGCCGTCGTCGGCCACGCTGTCGAGCATCGATTCGGCGTGGTTGTCGGTCGGATGCCGCTCGAGCGGCGCGTCCAGCGAGGTGGGCAGTTCCGAGAAGCGCAGGAGGTCGCTGACTTCCTGCACCGGCCGGCCCACGGCGGCGGCGACATCTTCGACACGCACCGGCTTGTCGTGCGCGCCATTGCGGTTCGACTGCGCTTCCAGCAGTCGGCGCGCCTTGAGTACCTGGTTCAACTCGCGCACGACATGGACGGGCAGGCGAACCAGTCGCGCCTGGTGCATGATCGCGCGCTCGATGTTCTGCCGAATCCACCACGACGCATAAGTCGAGAAGCGGAATCCGCGCTCGGGCTCGAATTTGCTGATGGAATGCATGAGGCCGAGATTGCCTTCCTCGATGAGGTCGGTCATGGGCAGACCCCTTCCCATGTAGTTCTTGGCAATGCTGACGACCAGGCGAAGGTTGTGCTCGATCATCGCCTGGCGGGCCGAAAAATCTCCCATACGGGCCCGCACGGCGGTGTCGTATTCCTGCTGGGGCGTGAGAAGCGGCGCGCGGCGGATCTCGCGCAGATAGGTCTGGAGCGTGTTGCCGACTTCGCCGTCGCCCGCAGCCAGTTCGGCGGCCGGTGCGGCCTCCTCGGAGCCATCGCGGGCGAATTCGTCGCGTTCGTCCGGGCCATCCGCCCGCGCATGCGCGACCGCTTCCACGATCACGGCGTGGTCCTCACGGGCTTCCATGGCCATCGCGACCACCTCGACGCCGTCACTGCCCGAGCCGAGTCGCCGCCTTCCCATGCCGATTCCGATCGAAGCGCATCATGCCGGCGAATCAACGCGGCGGCAACAGCTTGGTCGGGTCGACCGGCTTGCCGAGCTTGCGGATCTCGAAGTGCAGTTGCACCCGATCCGAGTCGGTCGAACCCATTTCGGCGATCTTCTGGCCACGGCGCACGTTCTGATCCTCCTTCACGAGCAGGACCTGATTGTGCGCGTACGCGGTCAAGTAGGTGTTGTTGTGCTTGAGGATGACAAGGTTGCCATAGCCACGAAGCCCCGAACCGGCGTATACCACTCGCCCGTCGGCCGCGGCATACACCGGGTCGCCCGCCTTGCCGCCGATGGAAATTCCCTTGCTGCGGGCATCGTCGAACTCCCCCACCAGCGGGCCATTGGCCGGCCACATCCAGTGAATGTCGTCATTGTTGTCGCGGCTGGGTTGAGCGCCCGCGGAGACCGAGGCGGGTGCCGGGGGCACTTGCGTGGCACTGGCTGCAGATGCTGCGCCGAGCGGCTTGGTCTCGACCTTGGCGCTCGTCACCGGCTTGGTGCCGGCAGTGGTCGGATCGACACTCGGCGGCACGACGCGCAGCACCCTGCCGACCTCGAGCTGGTTCGGATTGTCCAGCTCGTTCCACTTGACCAGGTCCTTCCAGTTCTGGCCGGTTTCAAGCCCGATGCGAATGAGCGTGTCGCCTTGCTTGACGGTGTAGTAGCCGGGCTTGCCCGCGTTCTCGGCTCCGGGCGTGGGCGGCTCATCGGCGGGCGGCTGGATGGCAGGCACGATTTCTGCCGGCACCGCCGGCGCAGCCGTGGCCCGTGGAGTTGCCATGCGGTCTTCGACCGGCGCCCGATGGTAGGGCGAGGCACAGCCGGCAAGCACGGACAGCACGACCGCCAGGGCAAGGCAAAGCATGGGGGTAATCCGGCGATTCTTCGAGATCGGCATGTGCTGAGTCATTCCTTTGCGGGTGTTCCTGGGTGTCATCGAACAAGACCCGATCTTAGCGGTACGAATTGCACGACTTCGTGAACGCTGCGCTGCAGACCGCGTTCGGTCCGGTCGACCACCACGATCACCTGGCGCTGCCCGTCCTGGACCGGGGCGACGATGCGCCCGCCGATGGCGAGCTGGTCGGTCCATGCCTCTGGCAAGGCGTCTCCGCCGGCGGCGGCGATGATGCCGTCGTAGGGCGCGTTGGGCGGGTGCCCCAGCATGCCGTCACCGTAAATGAGCCGGATGTTGCCGAGACCCAGCGGAGCGAGCAGTCCGCGCGCCTTGTCGTGCAGTGCCTTCACGCGCTCGACGGAGTACACCTGCCGCGCGAGACGCGACAGGACTGCGGCCTGGTAGCCGCAACCCGTGCCGATCTCGAGCACGCGCTTGAGCTGCCCGGTCGCCCTCGCGTTCTCGCCCGCCAGGAGAAGGTCGACCATGCGTGCAACCACCGAAGGCTTGGAGATCGTCTGGCCGTGTCCGATCGGCAGACTGGTGTCTTCATACGCCTGGGTGACGAGGGCCGCATCGACGAACTGATGGCGCGCGACGAAGCCCATCGCCTCGAGCACGGCGACATGGCCCACGCCCTGTGCGCGAAGACGATCCACCATGCGCGCACGCACGCCGGCTGAATCGAGCCCGATTCCGGTCGGTGTCGCGCGTTGCGCGGCCACCGCCGCCGCGTGCGCCACCGGCGACTGCGGTCTGAGCACCGGGCGCGGAGTCACGGGCACGGCCGCGGCGGCGCGCAGCGAGGGCCCAACCGTCGCAGGTTTGCCCGTCGCCTTGCGCGGATCGGTCATCTGGTCGAGTCGCAGCGGGAATTTGGCGGCGCGCCGGGTCGCGCCGCTCATGCTTCTCCCCGCGAGGAGAGCAGATCGCGCCAGGCGGGGATGCCCGCATGGTCGGTCAGGTCCACCTGCAGCGGCGTGATCGACACGCAGCCATTCGCCGTGGCATGGAAGTCGGTGCCTTCGCCGGCTTCGCGCGCATCGCCGGCCGGGCCGATCCAGTAGACCGTGTCTCCGCGCGGAGTCACTTGGGGGATCACGGCCTCGCTCGCATGACGGCGCCCCAGACGAGTCAGCAGCCGCGGGACTTGCGCCGCATCGGCCAGGTTGGGGATGTTCACGTTCAACAGGAACGGCGAGAGCACGCCTGCGCTTGCGATCACGTGTTCGACGATGCTGCGTGCGACCGCGGCCGCGGCATCCAGATGGGCCCAGCCGCGCGACACCTGTGAAAAGGCGATGGCCGGGATGCCGAACAGGAAGCCTTCCATCGCCGCGGCCACCGTGCCCGAATAGAGCGTGTCGTCGCCCATGTTGGCGCCTTGGTTGATGCCCGAGACGATCAGGTCCGGACGAACGGGCAGCAGCCCGGTCAGGGCCAGGTGGACACAGTCGGATGGCGTTCCGTTGATGTAGCGGATGCCGCCGGCTGACGTGTTCACCGTCAGCGGCCGGCTCAGCGTCAGTGAATTCGAGGTGCCGCTCGCGTTCTGTTCCGGTGCGACGACGTCGAGCTCGCCCAGGCCCTCGCAAGCCTGCACCAGGGCCGCGAGGCCGGGAGCCAGATAGCCGTCGTCGTTCGCGATGAGAATACGCATGCGCGAGGATTGTAGGCAGTCGTCACCTGCGCGACGCAGAGGCACCGCGCCAGTCCTTATCATGCCCCGCGACAAACGCACAGCAAGGAGACACCCGCATGCACGCCTGGATCTGCGACAACCCGGTCGGCCCCGACGCACTGCACTGGAGCGAATTGCCCACGCCCGAACCCAAGCCGGGCCAGATCCGCGTGGCCATCCGGGCGGCGAGCCTGAACTTTCCTGACCTGCTCATCGTGCAGAACAAGTACCAGATGAAGCCGCAGCTTCCCTTCGTGCCCGGCTCCGAGTACGCGGGGACGGTCGACGCTCTGGGCAGCGGCGTCACGCACCTGAAACAAGGCGACGCCGTGGCGGCTTTCGGCGGCATGGGCGGTTTCGCCACGCACGCCTGCGTCGATGCGAACCTGGTGATGCCCCTGCCCCCGGGATTCGCCTTCGAGGATGCGGCTGCGTTCATCTGCACCTATGGCACCACGCACCACGCACTGGTCGACCGTGCGGCGCTCAAGTCGGGCGAGACCGTGCTCGTGCTGGGTGCGGCCGGCGGCGTCGGCACCGCGGCAATCCAGATCGCGAAGGCCATGGGCGCACGCGTCATCGCGGCGGCATCCAGCGACGAAAAGTGCGAGTTCTGTCGCACACTGGGTGCGGACGCGGCCATCAACTACGGCCGCGGCAACATCCGCGACGAGATCAAGACGCTCACCGACGGCCGCGGGCCAGACGTCGTGTACGACCCCGTTGGCGGCGACCTGGCCGAGCCGGTCTTCCGATCGATCGGATGGCGAGGACGCTACCTGGTTATCGGCTTCGCCCAAGGCTCGATTCCCTCCTTGCCGCTGAATCTTGCGCTCCTCAAGGGCGCCTCCATCGTCGGCGTGTTCTGGGGCGAATTCGCGCGCCGCGAGCCGCAGAACAACGCCAAGGCGCTGGCCGAGCTGGCCGGTTGGTATGCGAAGGGCCGCATCAAGCCCGTGCTTGACCGCACGATGCCGATGCAGGAATTGCAAGCCGCCTTCGCGCGCATGGGCTCGCGGGCGGTGCGCGGCAAGCTGGTGCTGGTCAACGCCTGATGCCGCCGGCCGGCCGCCGCTGAGCGGCGAAGCGCAACAAGCTGCTTCGCCGCTATCGCCCACGGTGTCAGGCTGTTACGATCAGCGCTCTGAGTCAACGAGTGCCGCGCATGGCAGTCAAGGTCCTGATCGTCGAAGACAACCCGGTGGCGCGCAGTTTCCTGTGTCGCGTGGTGCGCGAGAGCTTCTCCGACACGATCGTGATCACCGAAGCGGGTGACCTCGAGTCCGCCCGTCGGCACATCGCGACTCAAAGCGGCCAGAGCGCCATCACGCCGAACGATCCCTTCAAGCTCATCCTCGCCGACCTCGAACTGCCCGACGGCAACGGCCTCGAATTGCTGGGGGAACTGTCCCGCTACCCGGCCACCAAGATCGTCACGACGCTCTACTCCGACGACGACCACCTCTTTCCCGCGCTTCAGTGCGGGGCGGACGGCTATCTGCTCAAGGAAGATCGCTTCGAGGTCCTCGTCGAGGAACTGCAGAAGATCGTTCGGGGCCAGCCTCCGCTCTCGCCCGCGATCGCACGACGCCTGCTCACGCACTTCAGGCAGGGGCCGGGCGGTGCGACGGAGGCGAGCTCCGAGCCGCCGCCCTCGGGCTTCAAGACGAGTCGCCCCACGCCGACCGGCAAGGGCGCCCCATTCGACCACGAGAGGCTCACGCCGCGCGAGAGCGAGGTCCTGACCTATCTCAGCAAGGGTTTCACGATCAAGGAGATCGCGAGCCTGATGGGCATCAAGTGGTTCACGGTCAACGACCACATCAAGTCCATCTACAAGAAGCTCGACGTCTCGAGTCGGGCCGAAGCGGCCGTGCTTGCCAGCAAGCGGGGTCTGGTCTAGGGCCTGTCCCTCCAGGAGCGCGCAGGTGGCCATGACGGGTTCCAGCCTCGCCACCGCAGACCGGAACAGCCGCGAACGGGTGCCGCCCGCCACGGCCGCGCACGCCGCTGCCGCCGAGTCGACATTCGACTCGGCCATTCTCGACCGCGGGCTGACCCCGGAGGGCAATCTCTCGCGCTGGATGGGCTGGCGGCTGCGGCTGCTGGTGGTGGCGGCACTGCTTGGCTGCATCGGGTTGTTCTCGCTGGCGCGCTGGCTGGGCGAGCCGCCGCAGATCGATGCGTCTTGGCGAGTGAATGCCCAAGGCCGGCTCGAACTCGCCGCGTCGTCCGACCCTTCGCTGAGGCCGCATCTCGGGCGCGCACTGACCGGCATTTCGGCCGCCGGCGCGGCCATTTCGCTGGACGATGCCCTGGCGCTGCAACGCTCGTCGCGCTGGATCATCGCCGACGAGGACAGGCTGCGGCATCGCCGGGTGCATGAAGCCATCGCCGGGATATTGGCCAACCCGATCGTCACCCTGAGCTTTTCGGACGGCGCCAAGGTCGAACTGCAACCCGAGCAGCGCGGCGTCGCCGGACTCGGCGGCATGTTCTGGCTGCTCAGTGCATTGGCGCTCGTGCTCTATCTCGTGGCCATGGTCGTGGTGCTTGCACGCCCTTCAGGACTCAACCTCCTGTACGCGGTGATGGCTCTGTGCCAGACCGGTAATCTCATCTTCATCGCCGTCGAATCCACGCTGGAGCTCGCGCTGCCGGAGCCGTTTCCCCGCCTCGACATGCCGCTGCGCACGGCATTCGACCTGGTCACGGCTGCAGCCCTGATCAACGCCATCTGCCTGCGACCGCTGCGTCTGCCCGGTTCGGGATGGATCGCCATGGGCGCTTGGGCGTATGCCGCATGCCTCGCGCTGGGCATCGCGCAGGGCCTCGTGTCCGACGCATGGTGGTGGACACAGGGCAGCGTGATCGGCATGGGGCTGCTCGTCATTGTCCTGTTGAGCTGGTCCTATCGCATCGAGCCTCATCCGTTCGCGATCGTGCTGCGGCGCTTCAGCATGGTGGCGATCGCCACATGGGTTCTGCTGACGACGGGGCTCGCCGTCGCCGGCCCCGCACCGGGGCTGCAGCACGACATCGCCGCCATCGGCTCGATGATCTGGTACGTCTTCCTCGCCTCCTTGCTGCTGCTCGTGCCATTCATGTCGAAGTCGCAGCAGATCATGCGGGAGTTCTCGTTGCTGGCGGCCATCAGCACGGTCGCGACCTCGCTGGATCTCCTTTTCGTGGCGGTGTTTTCGTTCGGACAGTTCGCTTCGTTGACGCTGTCGCTGTTCTTCGCGCTCGGCGCCTACGCCGGCGCACGGCAATGGATCCTGAACCAGGTTCTCGGCAGCAGCATGCTGACGACCGAGCGCATGTTCGAGCAGCTCTACCGCATCGCGCGCGAAGTCGAGGCCCACCCCGAGCGCACGCCGGCGCTGCTGTCGCAACTGCTTCGCGACCTGTTCGAGCCGATGGAGGTGATGATCCTCGATCGCCGCAGCACCATCGCGCGAGTCGTGGCAGACGGTTCGACCATGATCCTGCCGGTGCCTCACCTTGGCGGGTACGACGCCGAAGACTTGCACGGTGCGGAGCATTCGATCGCGCTTCGGTTCGCCCATCGCGGGAGGCGGCTGTTCACGTCCGAAGACGCCCGGCTGGCCGAGCGCGTGCTAGAGCAGCTGCGCCGCGCGGTCGCCTTCGACAAGGCCGTCGAACAAGGCCGCAGCGAGGAACGTGCGCGCCTGGCGCAGGATCTTCACGACGACATTGGCGCGCGCTTGCTGACGCTGATGTACAAGGCGCATTCGCCGGAGATGGAAGAGTATGTCCGGCACACCTTGCAGGACCTCAAGACGCTCACGCGAGGACTGGCCGCATCGAGCCACCGCCTGTCGCACGCTGCGGCCGAATGGAAGGCAGACCTGACGCAGCGTCTGACGGCAGCGCACATCTCGCTGGGCTGGACTTTCAGCTTCGACGAGGACATCGTCCTGTCCGTCGTGCAATGGTCGGCGCTGACGCGCGTGCTGCGCGAACTGGTCAGCAACATCATCGCCCACGCGCAGGCCACGCGCGTGACCATCGATTTCGTGCTTGAGAACGACCGCGTGGACCTGACCGTGTCGGACGACGGCATCGGCCGTTCGCCTGCCACCTGGTCGCATGGGCTGGGCCTCGGTGGCGTTCGAAAGCGCGTCAAGCAATTGGGCGGCGAAGTGGAGTGGCGTGAACTCGCGCCGCACGGGATCGGCTGCCGAGTCATCGTGCGGGAGCTCTCCGCTCGCCATTGACCGGGCGGGAGGCGAAGGCCCTGAGCCGATCGGGGTGCTTGTCCGCAATATGTGCGAAGTGCACAGATTGCTATGATATGTGCGCCTCACACATTTCCCCCAATCCGTTCCCTGATCATGAAAGCGCACCAGCCCGCCGGACCGGCCGACGCCGTGCTCGATGAGGCATTGGCCGACGCACTGCAGCGGCTGCTGATTCCGCTGGCGCGGCTTTGCCTGGCGCGCAGCGTGACATTCGGGGTCCTGGAGGAAATGCTCAAGCGCGCGTATGTGTCGGTGGCCAGAGATGCCCACCAGTCCACTCCCGGCGCCAGGGACATCAGCCGCGTGAGTGCCGCCACCGGGCTCAACCGGCGCGAGGTCACCCGCATCACGCAGGACGTGAAACCGCCCGCGGCCGTGCGGCCATCGCCGGCCACGCAGATATTCACACGTTGGCTGGGCGCGAAGAAACTCCACGACCGGCAAGGCAATCCGCGACCGCTGAAGCGGCAGGGCAAGGCGCCCAGCTTCGACGCACTGGCGCAGTCCGTCACCCGCGACATCCATCCCCGCTCGATGCTCGAGGAGTTGTGCCGGCTGGGGCTCGTCAGGGTGGACGACGCCACGGACACGGTCCATCTCGTCCACGACTTCTTCGTCCCGGGCAAGGATCAACGACGGCTGTTCGGCTTCCTGGGCACGAACGTGGGTGATCATCTTTCGGCCGCGGTCGACAACGTCCTGGCGGACGCGCCACCGCACTTCGAGCAGGCCATCTTCGCCGACGAACTGTCGTCGATGTCGGCGGCCAAAGTCCAGAACCTCGTCGCAGCCGAGTGGAAGAAGCTGCTCACCGAGTTCGTGCCCCGGCTGGAAGCCCTCATTGCGGCCGATCAGAAGGCCGCGCGGCCACAGGATCAGCGCGTGCGCATCGGTTTGTTCAGCTACCGCGATGCGATGGATCGACCAGATGAAGATTCCAAGGATCTCTGAAGTGAACCACCCCCGGAGCGCCTTCGGCGCTCCCCCTCCAGGGGGCGCCGCCAGCGGACCGGCCAAGCCGGATCCGCGGCGGCCGCTTGATGCGTCGGTTCATGCCGTTGGGGTGCCGCTCGGCGCCATGGAAAACTGACATGACTAGTGAACGAACATCCTGGTGGCGCCACGCCATGGCGCCCTTTTTCCTTTGCCTTGCAGGACTGGGCGGCTGTGGCGGCACCAGCGTTGCAGGTGTCGACAGCGGCGGCACCGGTGGCGGCTCCGCGGCCTTCGTGTCCGGTCCTATCACGGGGTTCGGCTCCGTGATCGTCAACGGCGTGCGCTTCGACATCACGTCGGCGACGCTTCAAAACGACCAGGGCGACACGATCAGCGAAGACGAACTCAAGCTCGGAATGACAGCCCGCATCGACGCTGGCCAGGTCAGCACGGTCAATGGCCAGGCTACGGCAGTGGCCCGGGCCTTGCAGATCGATAGCGCGATCGTCGGTCCTGTCAGCGTGATCGATCCTGCCGCGGGCGTCGTGACGGTGCTCGGACAACCCGTGCGCATCACCCCCGCGACGGTATTCGACAGCGGCATTTCTGGCGGCCTGTCGGGCATCGCGGTGGGATTGAACCTCGAGGTGTTCGGCCAGTTCGACGCGCACGCGGCGCAGTATGTCGCCACACGCCTGTCGATCGCTCCCAGCCCGTCGGCCTACAAGGTCCGTGGAATCGTGACATCCGTCGACGAGCCGCATTCGACCCTGTCCATCGGCGCGCTCGTGATCAGCTACGCCGGCGTCGACCTGTCCAGCCAGCCGCCGTTGACGCCAGGATCCATCGTCACGGCTCACCTGGCGCCACTTCCATCGGCGAGTATCTGGACCGCACTCGACCTGGCGCCCGGTACGACGTCGGTTCCCGATCGCCCGGACGCGCAAGTCAGCGGCCGCGTCACTTCCTTCGTCTCGAGCCGCACATTCAGCATCGACGGGGTTCCTGTCGATGCGTCGGCAGCGCAGTTCCCGGACGGCGAGGCCGGTGTCGCATTGGGCGCCCGCCTGGAGGTGGTGGGCCAGACATCGCAAGGCGTGCTGGTGGCCTCCAAGGTCAGCGTCGAGGGCGACGAGGATTCGAACAATTCATCGTACGAGGTGCATGGCCGAATCCAGGCGGTGGATCCGACTTCGCAGACCTTCACCCTCAGAGGCGTCGTCGTCCATTACACGTCGCAGGTTCAGTTCGACGCGGGAACCATTTCCGACATTTCCGTCGGACGCTCCATCAAGGTCGTGGGCGACCTCTCTACCGACGGGACGCGCATCGAAGCGGCGCAGATCAGGTTCGAAGACTCCTAGCGCGATGCCAGATACCGATCTCTGGGGCACCCGCCCCCGACAGACTGTTTCCGCCGCACGGATGCGGCTGCTCCATTCAAGGAGGCTGATATGGCGATGATCTCAATGACGGCAGAAGAGATCTGGTGGGAGATATCCATGCGTGTTCACCGCCTTCAGTCCGCGCGTGGCGACGAGAGACCCGTGGTCGTCCCGCTGCCGCAGTGGCATGAGCCCGACGGCAATGGGTGCAACTGGCGCCTGGGCGCATTCGGCAGTGACGCCATTCCCTATCTCGCCGACATCGCCGTCATCGAGTCGATGGCCCAACGCAGGATCGTCCTCATAGAACGCACGCCTCGTGTTCGATACGGCGCATCGCAAGCCGCCGAGAAACGCAGCGGCTACCCGTATTGAGGTGCGAGAGGATTGAGGACGTTCGGGAGATGGGGTGGCTGATGGGACTCGAACCCACGACGACCAGAATCACAATCTGGGACTCTACCAACTGAGCTACAGCCACCGCAGAGCCGCAAATTATATGCGAAGGCCCGGGTCTGGGCCTTCGCGATGCAGTTATCGCGACGCGTCCTTGCTTGCCGCCTCGGACACGACTTTCTCGTCGATGTCGACGTTCATGCGTCCCTTGAGTGCATCGAAATAGGCGCGCCCGAGCGCATCCCCCCAGGCCTGCGCATATTGCTCGCGCCCCTTGGCGGCATCGGCCGCCACCGGATCCCGCCCGAGCACCTTGTTGACTCGCACCACGTCGTAGCTGCCGTCGGCCAGGGTGACGCCGACAACGGCGGGCAGTGCGCTCGCGTCCGCCTTGAGCGCGTCGTCGACCACTTCGGCCGGAAGGCCCTTCGACTGCGCGCGTGAAATGACCACCGCGTCCGCCGGCATCGCCGCCTTCGTGTCCTTCTTGAGTTCAGCCAACCGCGTTTGGCCCTCCTTGGCGGCGAGTTCGGTGGCAAGGCGGTGCGTGACTTTCTCTCGCACCTTGTCCTTCACTTCGGCGAAGGGCAGCGTATGTGCAGGCGAGTACTTGATGACATGGCCCGACGCGAGCTGGTTGGGGCCGGTCTCGATCGCGTCGGTGTTGCGGTTGTTCTTGATCACGTCGTTCGAGAAAAGCGCGTCGAGGAACTTGGCGCTGTTCAACGGCGGCTTTTGGCCATTGGCACCTGGGGTGCGCTTCACGCCTTGCGCCGTGCGAACCTCGAGGTGGTACTTGTCCGCCACGGGCTTCAGGCTGTCGGCCTGTTCGTACACCATGTTGCTGAAATCCAGCGCGATGTCGGAATACTTCTTCTGAGCAAGTTGCTTGCGCACTTCCTGCTCGACCTGGGGACGCACCTGCTCGAAGGTTTTCTTCTCGCCGCCACGCGCGCCGGTGACCATGATGATGTGATAGCCGAAATCGGTCTGGACAAGGTCGCTGATCTCTCCAGGCTTCATGGAAAACGCCGCGTCCTCGAAGGGCTTGACCATGGCGCCACGGCCAAAGAAGTCAAGGTCGCCTCCGTGCTCGGCGGAACCCGGGTCGTCGGAATTCTTCTTGGCGATCTCGGCAAAGGACGACGGGTCCTTCTTCACCTCGGCGAGCAGCTTCTCGGCCTTGGCCTTCGCCTTGGCCCGCACATCCGGTGGCGCGTTCTTGCTGACCTTCACCAGAATATGGCTGGCACGTCGTTCTTCTGGCGCCTGATAGCGCGACTCGTTCTGCTTGTAGTAGTCACGCAGTTCCGAATCGGTCACGTTGACGGACTTCTCAAGCGAAGCGACGTCGAGCATCACGTACTGGATGTCCTCCTGCTCGGGCGCCTGGAATTCGCTCGCGTGGGCCGGATCCTTGTAGTAGGCCTCGACCTGTGCGTCGGTGGCCGACACCTTTGCCGCATAGTCCTTCGGATCGAAGCGCTGTACCTGCACTTCGCGCTGCTGGAAGTAAGGGTCCAGCGTGCTTGCCGCCACGGCGTCCGGCGCGAACACCGTGCCGCCGACGCCCTGCAGGACCTGCTGCATGGTCAGTTCCTGGCGCAGGCGCTCGGCAAATATCCGCGAGTTCATGCCCTGTGCGCGGAGCACCTCTTGCTTGACGCTGCCATCCGGATTGCGCAATGGCGCGAATTGCGGCTCACTGACGAACAACCTCTGCATGCGCTCGTCGGTCGTGACAAGGTTCATCTTGTCCGCTGCCGCCAGCAGCACCTGGTCACGCACCAGGTTGTCGAGCGAACGCCGGCGCATCTGGGGCGTGTCGAGCACCTTGGCGTCGATTCCAGGCATCTGGCGGCGCAGTCGCTCGACCTGATCGCGCTGAGCCGCATCCCATTCCGCCTGCGTGATGCTGCGGCCGGCAACCTTGGCGACCGTGGTGTTGGCGCCGCCCGTGAAGCGGCTGTAGCCCTGGATGCCGAAGAACACGAAGGACGGGAAGATGATCAGCACCAGGACGAACTGGAACAGGCGCGTATGGTTGCGAACGAAATCGAACATCTGGAGCCTCGATCAAATGCCGGCAGTCAATTGCTGAAGGTGGCGCTGCTGCTCGCGATGCAAGAGGGCATGACACGAGCGTGTCGCGAGCCTGTCGCGAGCCTGTCGCAGATGCAACAAAGGCGAACCGAGGTTCGCCTTTTGAAGCTGCGGGCTGGCGGTGATTCTAGCCGACCGGGTCTTGTCTTTCCCGGGGTTGGCGGGCCGCCGCGCCTGGTGGGTGCTGAGGGGTTCGAACCCCCGACCTACGCCTTGTAAGGGCGCCGCTCTACCAGCTGAGCTAAGCACCCGCTGTTCATTGCCAGTTCGCTGTGTCCGGATGTGGATCAGTTGACAGCGTCCTTGAGTGCCTTGCCGGGACGGAACTTCGGAACCTTCGCCGCCTTGATCTTGATCGTTGCGCCCGTGCGTGGGTTGCGGCCGCTGCGCGCGGCACGCTTGCTGACGCTGAAGGTGCCGAAGCCCACCAGCGACACGCTGTTGTTCTTCTTCAGGGTCGTCTTCACACCGCCGATCACCGCCTCGAGGGCTCTGGTGGCCGCGGCCTTGGAAATGTCGGCCTGCTTGGCGATGTGCTCGATCAGTTCGGATTTGTTCACGAAGGTACCCCCTCTAAAGTTGTCTCACAGGAATCCGGGATGGTGATTGGGCGCGCGGAAGTCGCTGCCACGGCGCGAAATGATTACAGCCGTGCGACTTCGCAGTGTCAAGCGCGGAAGCGGATTCTATGCGGATTCACTGATCCGAAATCGCACGCGGCTCGCGTGCTTCCACGGTTGACAAGCGTGGCGCCGGTCCATAGCCGGCCTTGCTTGGAGACCGCTCGAATCCTGCGCCAGCGCACGTCGACGCGCGTCGGCGCGCGCCTATCGCGCCTTTGCGCGGATCTCGGGCAGGGCCTTCTGCAGGTAGTAGATCATCGACCAGATGGTGAGCACCGCTGCGATCCAGATGAGCCACTTCCCCCATATGCGGGTGTCGATGATGCCGAACAGCATGCCGTCGTAGAGCAGGAACGGAATGGCAATCATCTGCACCGTGGTCTTGACCTTGCCCAGCATGTGCACGGCCACGCTGCGCGACGCCCCGATCTGCGCCATCCATTCGCGCAAGGCCGAGATCGCGATCTCGCGGCCGATGATCACGAAAGCGACGAACGCGCCGACCCGATCGAACTGGACGAGGATCAGCAACGAGGCGCACACCAGGAACTTGTCGGCCACCGGGTCGAGAAAGGCCCCGAACGACGAGGTCTGGTTGAGCTTGCGCGCCAGGTAGCCGTCGGCCCAGTCGGTGAGCGCAACGACGATGAACAGCACCGTCGCGGTCAGATTGCGGGTTGACTGATGCAGGTCAAGGTAGAACACACCGACGATCAGCGGTATGGCGACGATTCGCGCCCAGGTCAGCAAGGTCGGCAGGTTGAAGAACATGCCCGGCATTGTGCCCAAGCTTTCGCGGCAGGGCTGCCTCTTCACTGGTCGAGGCTGCGCGGCTTGAACTTGCGGTCGTCGTCGAAAAGGAAGGTCTCGGTGAAGACCCAGGGCCTGGGCAGCCGCGACACGTTGCCGAACGGCGCCGCGCGGCGGACGGCATCGATGGCCAGTTGCACGGTGTCCTGCGCCTGGCGTGGCCGGCGCAGCACGGCGATGTGCCGTATGCGTCCATCGGCCTCGAGCTCGATCTCGAGCACCGGAATGGCGAGCAGGATGTCGGGGACGGTCCCCATGTACGTGCCGCCGGGGTTGAATGCAACGAGGCGACGCGCCGCCTGCAAGCGTACCTCGGCCATGCTGCGCGGCTGTGCGGGCGGCGCAGGGATGCCGCCCGGAGCCACCGGACGTATCACCACGGCGGGCGAGGCCGGCGCCGCGGGGGCTTGCTGCTCGGGCATGGGAGCCGAGCAGGCCACCAGCAGCACCAACAGCGCGAGCAGAAGCCACGAGACAAACCGCGTCGTTGAATCAATGAAGCGCACGGTAGATCTCCTCTGCAAGTTCACGTGACACGCCGTCGACGGTGGCCAGATCGTCCACGCTGGCGCCTGCGACGCCCCGGACTCCGCCGAAGCGCTGCAGCAGCTTGGCGCGTTTTTTCGGGCCGACGCCGGCGATGTCCTCGAGGCGACTGCCGCCAGTTCGCACGCTGGCCCGCCGCGCGCGCATTCCGGTGATGGCGAAGCGGTGGGCCTCGTCCCGGATCTGGGCAACCAGCATCAGTGCCGCCGAATCGCGTCCGAGGTAGATCTTCTCGCGCCCGTCGGCGAAGACCAGCTCCTCGAGGCCGACCTTGCGGCCCTCGCCCTTTTCGACGCCGACGATGACGCTGATGTCCAGGCCGAGTTCCGTGAACACTTGCCTTGCCATGGCGACCTGGCCGCGCCCGCCGTCGACGAGCACGAGATCGGGCATCCGAACCTCGGCAGTGTCACCCTGCTCGGCCAGCGCCGCGGCGATCTTTCCGTAGCGCCGCATCAGGACCTGGCGCATGGCCGCGTAGTCGTCGCCACCTGTGATGCCTTCGATGTTGTAGCGCCGGTATTGCGCGTTCTGCATCTTGTGGTTCTCGAACACGACGCACGACGCCTGAGTGGACTCGCCCGCAGTGTGGCTGATGTCGAAGCATTCCACGCGGAATCGGTCGAGATCCTCGACGCCGAGCTCGAGTGCGTCGGCCAGGGCCCGGGTGCGCGCATGCTGTGAACCCTCTTCGGCCAGCAACTGGGCCAGCTTGATCTCGGCACCCTTGATGCACATGTCGAGCCACGCGCGCCGCGGTTCGCGAGGCTGGTGCTGGGCCGTCACTCGAATGCCACTTTGCAGCGACAGGGCCTCGATCAGGTGCCTGTCGACGCCATGGCTGACCACCAGCAGAGGCGGCACACCGCCGTCGAGGTAGTGCTGGGCGATGAATGCCTCCAGGACCTGGACCTCGGCGTCCCGCCGAACCGCATCGCCCTCGCCTTCGCCTTCGCCCAGCGCAGTGGCTTCGTCGACATGGTTGGGGAAATACGGGCGGTCGCCCAGGTGGCGACCGCCGCGCACCATGGCCAGATTCACGCAGGCCCGACCGCCATGCACTTTCACGGCAAGAATGTCGGCGTCCTTGCTGGTCACACCCGTGTTGTCCTCGACCGCCTGCTGGTGGAGTACGCGGGACAGTGCGCCAAGCTGATTGCGGATCTCTGCCGCCTGTTCGAACTGCAGCGACTCCGCATGGGCCATCATCTGCTCCTGCAAGGCGTCCATCACCTCCTGCTGCTCGCCCATGAGGAAGCGCTCGGCGTGACCCACGTCGCGGGCATAGTCCTCGGGCGAGATGAGGTCCACGCAGGGACCCGAACAACGCTTGATCTGATACAGCAGGCACGGACGAGTCCGGTTGTTGAAGACCGTGTCTTCGCAGGTGCGCAACCGGAACACCTTCTGCAACAGGTGAATCGACTCCTTCACTGCCCACGCGCTTGGATATGGTCCGAAATAGCGATGGCGCTTGTCCACCGCGCCACGGTAGTAGGCGACACGCGGATAGGGATGCGAAACGATCTTCAGGTACGGGTAGCTCTTGTCGTCCCTGAACAGGATGTTGTAGCGCGGCTTGAGCGTCTTGATCAGGTTGTTCTCGAGCAGCAGCGCCTCGGCTTCCGATCGCACGACCGTCGTCTCCAGCCTCGCAATCTTGCCGATCATGTGGCCGATCCGCGTGCCGCCGTGATTCTTCTGGAAATAGCTCGATACGCGCTTCTTCAGGTCGCGCGCCTTGCCCACGTAGAGCACGCCGCCCTGGGCGTCGAAGTACCGGTAGACGCCCGGCAGCCCAGGCAGTGCCGCCACATCGGCCAGGAGCCGGGCGCGTGCCGGATCGTCCGGTGCCGGGTCGTCGGGCGGCAGTTCGGTGTGGGTGGTCTGAGTGGGTTGCGACATCGGATCGGATTTTGCGGCCGGGAAGCGGCATTGGGGGCATCGCGATAATCGACGCATGCGCTGGGACCTCTTTTGCCACGTTGTCGACAATTTCGGCGACGTCGGCGTGTGCTGGCGGCTCGCGGCGGACCTGGCCGAACACGGAGAAGGCGTGCGCCTGTGGATCGACGACCCGAGCGCTCTCGCCTGGATGGCGCCCGGCGGGCACGTCGGTGTGGAGGTCCTGCCGTGGCGGCATGCGCAAGGCCCGGCGTCTGTGCACCCCGCCGATGTGGTGGTGGAAGCCTTCGGCTGCAACCCGCCGCAGACGTTCGTCGCCGGGATGGCCCGCACGAGCAAGCCGCCCGTGTGGATCAATCTCGAATACCTGAGCGCGGAGGACTACGTCGAGCGAAGCCACGGCCTGCCGTCACCGCTGTCAAGCGGACCCGGCGCAGGCCTGGTCAAGTGGTTCTACTACCCGGGCTTCACGCCGGCCACCGGCGGCCTCCTGCGTGAACGCGGGCTGATCCGACGACTGGAAGCGCTCGATGCGCCAGCCTGGCTCGCCGCCCACGGCGCCATGCCGGCGCACGGAGAGCGCGTCGTCAGCCTGTTCTGCTACGAGAATCCCAGGCTCTCCGACCTGCTCGATGAATTGGCGCATGCACCGACACTCCTGCTGGTCGCGGCAGGCACGCCGGCAGCCCAAGTGCGGGCGGCGCTCGGCGATGGGCTCGCCCGGGGCTCGTTGCGCGCGCACCTGCTGCCTTTCATGCCCCAACCGGAGTACGACGAGTTGCTGGCTGTCAGCGACCTGAACTTCGTCCGGGGGGAAGATTCGTTCGTGCGCGCGCAGTGGGCGGCCAAGCCTTTCGTCTGGCAAATCTACCCGCAGTTCGACGGCGCCCATGCGGCCAAGCTGAATGCTTTCCTCGATCGATTCGTCGAAGCAGCCCCGCCTGCGCTGGTGACCGAACTTCGGTGCACATGGGATGCCTGGAACGGAGCGCCTGCTTCGTCGTGCCCGCTGCCCCACCTCGCGGCGTGGCGCATCCATGCCCGGCGCTGGCGTGACCGTCTCCTCGCGCAGCGTCCCCTCACCGAGCAGCTCATCGGCTTTGCCCGGGAAAGACGATAGAATGCAAGGCTTTGCGCGTCCTGGATCTCAAGCTTGTCCGGTGCGCGCGATCGACGGCGTCGGATGCAGCGTTCGGACAGCGCAGGCTCGAGTCCTTCGAGCCCCATCACCGCCCGCCCTCCGCCGACCAAGCAACGCACTCGGAAATCGCTATGAAGCTCGCACAGGAAATTCGCGCCGGCAACGTCATCATGCAAGGCAAGGACCCGATGGTCGTCCTCAAGACCGAATACAGCCGTGGCGGCCGCAACGCCGCCACGGTGCGCATGAAGCTCAAGAGCCTGCTCAACAACTCGGGCACGGAGGTCGTCTTCAAGGCCGACGACAAGATGGACCAGATCGTGCTCGACAAGAAGGAGTGCACCTACTCCTACTTCGCCGACCCGATGTACGCCTTCATGGACGCCGACTACAACCAGTTCGAGGTCGAAGCCGAGAACATGGGTGATGCGATCCAGTACCTCGAAGACGGCATGCCAGTGGAAGTCGTGTTCTACGAAGGACGCGCGATTTCCGTCGAGCTGCCCACCACGTTCGTGCGCGAAGTTTCGTACACCGAGCCTGCCGTGAAGGGCGACACATCGGGCAAGGTCATGAAGCCCGCCAAGCTCAAGACGGGCTTCGAGATCGCGGTTCCGCTCTTTGTCGAGACCGGCGACAAGATCGAGATCGATACACGCACGCACGAGTATCGCAAGCGCGTGTGAACGCCCCTCGGCACCGTCGAGTTGAACTGGCAGGGGCACTTCGGTGCCCCTTTGTCATTCTGTTTGTCGGTCGATGAAAACCGGACCCATCGTTCCCGCTCGAATCGAGGTCAATGCCGCGGGCGTCCCCAGTTCGCCGCTCTACGGCGACGTGTACCACCCCGCCGTGGGTGCCGCATCGCAGGCGCGTCACGTGTTCCTGGCCGGAAACGGTTTGCCGCAGCGGTGGCGAGGTCGCGCGCGCTTCGTCGTTCTCGAGACGGGCTTCGGACTGGGCAACAACTTCCTTGCCACCTGGGATGCCTGGCGTCACGACAATGCCGCCTGCCAACGGCTCGACTTCATTTCAATCGAAGCGCACCCGCCTTCGCGGGAATTCCTCCACTCGGTCGAGCGCGACAGTTCGCTGCAGCCGCTTGGCCGCCTGCTTGCCGACGCATGGCCCGCGCTCACGTGGAACCTGCACACGCTCGCCTTCGACGGTGGCCGCGTGCGACTCCTGCTGGCTCTGGGGGACGTCGCCGCCTGGTTGCGAGAAATCGTTGCCAGGGTGGACGCGTTCTACCTCGACGGATTCGCGCCGTCGCTCAACCCCGCCATGTGGGAGGCACGCCTGTTCAAGGCCATGGCACGCCTGAGCGCCTCGGGCGCGACGGCGGCCACCTGGACGGCCGCGCGTGCCGTGCGAGATGGTCTTCGCGCTGCCGGGTTCAGCGTCGAATCCGCGCCGGGCATCGGGGGCAAGCGTGACATCACGCTCGCCCGCTACGCCCCGGCCTTCACGCCGCGGCCGGCCCCGCGGCTGGCTGCCACCGATGGCGGAAACCGGCACGCCGCGATCGTCGGCGGCGGTCTGGCCGGCTGCGCCAGTGCCTGGGCACTGGCCGCCCAGGGGTGGAGCAGCACCGTACTCGATCGCTGCCGCATGCCGGCAGCGCAGGCCTCTGGAAACCCTGCCGGACTGTTCCATGGTGCCTTTCACGCGCAGGACGGCACCCATGCCAGGTTCAATCGAGCCGCGGCGCTGCAGGCGCGGGTGTGCATTGGCGGCGCATTGGGCGCGGGTGACGTGCGCGGGGACATGCGAGGTGCCTTGCGCCTCGAGACGTCGGGCGACCCGGCCGAGGCCATGCAACGCCGGATCGACGCGCTGGGCCTGCCAACGGACTACGTACAAGCGTTCACGCCGCGGCAGGCACAAAACCTGAGCGGCCTGCAGGCCGCTCATCCGGCGTGGTTCTATCCTGGCGGCGGCTGGACAGAGCCGGGTGCCTTCGCGATGCATCTGCTCGCACAGGCCGGCGACGCTGCTCGCTTTGTCGGCGGCGTCGACGTCCATGCACTGCGCCGTCGCGACGGGCGATGGGAGCTCCTCGACGCTGAGGGCCGGGTGGTCGAGCAGGCGGACGCCGTCGTCCTCGCCAACGGATCAGACGCCGTTCGACTGGCCGGACAGGGCGGGATGGCAGCTGCGAATGCGTGGCCCATCGGTCGGATTCGCGGCCAGCTCGCCCAATTGCCGCTCGCCAGGCTGGGAGTCTCGCCGCGCGTGCCGCTGGCCGGTGCCGGATACGTGCTGCCCGCCTTGGACGGCCTCGTCACCTTCGGTGCGACCAGTCAGGCCGACGACGAAGACGTTCACGTGCGCGTGGACGACCACACCGAGAACATTGCCAAGCTGGCGGCCCTGCTCGGGCGGCATGTGGATGTGCGTGCGCAAGACGTCATCGGACGAGTCGGTTGGCGCGCGACGACGCCGGATCGACTTCCCCTGATCGGCGCGGTGCCCGACGTCGATGCGGCCACCTCGGCCGCGCGCCTGGACCAGCCGCGGTTTGCGCCCCGCATGGCGGGACTGTTCGTGTTCTCGGCGTTGGCGTCGCGCGGCATCACCTGGAGTGTCCTGGGTGCGCAAGTGCTGGCGTCAGTGGTGAGCACAGGCCCGTCGCCGGTGGAGTCGAGTCTGCTGGATGCCGTGGACCCGGCGCGATTCATGTCGCGAGCGTCGCGCCGTCTGCACCACGGCGCCTGAACGCAGCATGGACGCCCCGGGCAGCGGGGCCTCGCCTCAAGGAGCGGGCGCCGGCGTTCCGTCCCCGCTGTCGTCGTTGCTGCTACCGTTGTCGATGCCCCCGGTGACTTCCGCCGCGGCATCCGACTCGGCGGGCCCAGGACCTCCGACCTTGCGCGCGGCCTTTTCGGCGAGCTTTTCCTCCTTCTTCTTCTTCTTTGCCAGTTCCCTTTGTCGCTTCTCGAATGAATAGTTGGGCTTGGCCATGGGCCGGTCCTTCGTGCAGTGCAAACACCCCCGAGGTTACGCCGTTTTGCTGCACGACCCAACCGCGAGCGTGCCGGGTCGTCGGATGTTGCGGCGAACCGGATCACAAGGCGCGGGTACGATGCCCGAGCCCCGGCGCGATCAGAAATCAGAAGTCGAGCCTGCGCACTCCCTGGGGCGTTCCGAGCAGGCAGACACTGGCCCGGTGCCGGGCGAAGATACCGACGGCGATCACCCCGGGCCATTGGTTGATCTCGCGCTCCATGGCGGCGGGATCGTCGATGCGCAGTCCGTTCACGTCGATGATGTGGCCGCCGTTGTCGGTGACCACGCCTGGTCGCAGCGCCGGCTTGCCGCCGAGTGCGCGCAGGTGCCGCGCAATCTGGGCGGCAGCCATGGGAATGACCTCGACCGGAAGTGGAAAGCGGCCGAGCGTCTGAACGAGCTTCGACTCGTCGGCAATGCACACGAAGCGATCGGCGATGTCGGCGACGATCTTCTCGCGCGTGAGGGCCGCACCACCGCCCTTGATCATGTGGCCGGCGCCGTCGATCTCGTCCGCGCCATCGACATACACCGGCAGGCGCTCGACGTCATTGCAGTCGAGCACGGCAATGCCGTGGGCCCGCAGACGCTCGGTGCTCCTCTCGCTGCTGGACACTGCGCCGGCGATGCGCTGCGGCATGGTCGCCAGTGCATCGATGAAGCAGTTCACGGTGGAACCCGTTCCGACGCCGATCACCGCGCCGGGTGTGATGTAGTCCAGCGCCGCGTGTGCGACCAGTGCCTTCAGTTCATCCTGGGTCATGGGCATGAGATGACGTTTGCGACAATCCGACGATTATCCAGGACGCTCCCCGATGTCCCTCGTTCCCTACGCGCTTGCCCGCCCCTTCCTGTTCGGCCTGGACGCCGAGGCTGCTCACGACCTCACGCTCGGCGCACTCGCACGCATCCAGCACACGCCGTTGGTGTGCACCGTGGCGCAGCCACGCGTGGACGACCCGGTCACCGTCGCCGGCTTGCGCTTTCCAAACCGCGTAGGGCTCGCCGCAGGCCTGGACAAGAACGGCCGATGCATCGACGCCTTCGCGGCCATGGGTTTCGGTTTCATCGAGGTCGGGACGGTGACGCCGCTGGCACAACCCGGCAATCCGAAGCCGCGCGTGTTCCGATTGCCGCAGGCGAACGCCCTCATCAATCGGCTGGGTTTCAACAACGACGGACTGATCTCGTTCCTGGCCAATGTCGAACGCGCCAGGTTCCGCGAGCGCGGCGGGGTGCTGGGCCTGAACATCGGCAAGAACGCGGTCACGCCCATCGAGCAGGCCGCAGACGACTACCTGGCTTGCCTCGACGGCGTCTATCCCCACGCCGACTACGTGACGGTCAACATCTCGTCGCCCAATACCCGGAACCTTCGCGCCTTGCAGTCCGACGACGCACTGGACGCCCTGCTTGGCGCGATCCGCCAGCGCGACGAGATCCTGGCTTCCCGGCACGGGCGCAAGGTGCCGATCTTCGTGAAGATCGCACCCGACCTGGACGAGCCGCAGGTCGATGCCATTGCCGCCACCGTTCAGCGGCATGGCATCACCGGTGTAGTGGCGACGAACACGACCATCTCTCGCGACGTGGTCCGCCACCTCGAGCATGGTGAAGAGACCGGCGGCTTGAGCGGCGCGCCGGTGTTCGAGGCGTCCAACCGCGTGATCCGACAGTTGCGCGCACGGCTGCCCGCAGGCACGCCGATCATCGGCGTGGGCGGCATCCTGAACGGCGCCGACGCCGTCGCGAAGATCGAGGCCGGCGCAGACCTCGTGCAGATCTACACCGGCTTCATCTATCGCGGGCCCAGGCTCGTCACCGAGGCGGCAACAGCCATCGCGCAGCGGCGCTGAGCTCGCGGGTCGGGCATGCAGCTTGCCCGAACAGGTCGAATCCTTCGCACTGTGCGTTGGTCCGGACTCGATCTTGCAAGCATCTTCCCGCACCGTCCTCGAGCCATCTGGTGTCCCGTTGCCATCCAACCGGGGGCGCGCCAGCCGCGGCGCCGATCTTCGCATCGGCCCCGGCCATCTTCTCGAGCGGTATCCGGCGGTCGAGCCCGCGCTGGCGCCGGGCCGCTTCGTGTCCGGCAACAAGGTCACGTTGCTGCTCGACGGCGACGCCACGTATGCCGCCATGCTGTCAGCCATCGGGACGGCACGCGACCACGTGCACATGGAGTCCTATATCGTCGAGGACGACAACGTAGGCCGCCGTTTCGCCGATGCATTGATGTCCAAGGCGCGAGAGGGCCTCTCGGTCTCCCTGATCTACGACGCGGTCGGTGCACTCGGCACGTCGGCGGAGTACTTCGAACGCCTGCGCGATGCCGGTGTGGCCTTGCTTGAATTCAATCCACTGAATCCCCTGGAAGCGAAAGCCGGCTGGAGCCCCGATTCGCGCGACCATCGCAAGCTGCTGGTGGTGGACGGAACCATCGCCTTTCTTGGCGGCGTCAACATCAGCGGCGTCTATTCGAGTCGCGGATCGGTCAAGTCGACCGCGCGTCGCGGTGCGCGCCTGCCGTGGCGCGACACGCATGTGCAGATCGAAGGCCCCGTCGTGGCGGCCTGCCAGCGCATGTATCTGGAGACCTGGCGACGCCAGCAAGGGACGCCATTGCGCCCCTGCAAATGCTTTCCGGAGCTCGAGTCCGCAGGTGACGAGACGGTGTGCGCCATCGCAGGTTCGCCGGACGCAGGCCCGAGCGCCATTTACGCAACGCTCCTGTCAACCATCGACCGCGCCGAACGCTCGGTGCTGCTGACCAATGCCTACTTCGTTCCGGACACGCCGTTGCGCGATGCCCTGAAGATGGCCGCTGCACGCGGCGTCGACGTGCGTCTGATCCTGCCCAGCCGCACCGACTCCAGCCTGGTGCTGGATGCCGGCCACTCGTACTACGACGAACTGCTGCGCTCGGGCGTGCGAATTTTCGAGCGCCGCCATGCGCTGCTGCATGCCAAGACCGCAGTGATAGACGGCGCATGGTCGACGATCGGCTCGACCAACCTCGATTGGCGCAGCTTCCAGCACAACTACGAGGTGAACGCGGTGATCCTCGGGAGCGGCTTCGCCCGTGAACTTCAGACGGTGTTCGAGCACGATCTGGCCGAATCCGACGAGATCACCTTGCACGCATGGCAGGAGCGGCCGACTGTCGCGCGCCTGCGCGAAGCCTTCGCGAGGCTCTGGGCACGCTGGCTCTAGTCCGGGCGGTCCGTCCCAGAGCCGCCGAACTGCCTCAGTGCAGCGGCACGCCAGTCTTCGACTGGAGTTCCTCGCGGGTCACGCCCGGCGCCATTTCCACGAGCTTGAGGCCGCCGGCGGTCACGTCGAGCACGGCCAGGTCGGTGATGATGCGGTTCACGACGCCCACGCCCGTCAACGGCAAGGTGCAGTGAGAAAGGATCTTGAGGTCGGTGCTGCCGTCCTTCTTGCGCGCGACGTGTTCCATCACCACGATCACCCGCGGCACGCCGGCGACGAGGTCCATGGCGCCGCCCATGCCCTTGACCATCTTGCCGGGAATCATCCAGTTTGCCAGGTCGCCCTTTTCGCTCACCTGCATCGCCCCGAGGATCGACAGGTTGATCTTGCCGCCGCGGATCATGGCGAAGGAATCGTGCGAGCCGAAGATGCTGGAGCCGGGGATCGTGGTGACGGTCTGCTTGCCCGCATTGATCAGGTCTGCGTCGACTTCGTCTTCCGTGGGGAACGGGCCGATGCCGAGCATGCCGTTCTCGCTTTGCAGCCACACCTCGATGTCCTTGGGCACGAAGTTGGCGACCAGCGTCGGAATCCCGATGCCGAGGTTGACGTAAAAGCCGTCCTTGAGCTCTTGCGCGGCCTTCGCGGCCATTTGGTCTTGGGTCCAGGGCATGAAGGTCTCCTTAGGCAGCGGGGCGCAGAGTGCGCTTCTCGATGCGCTTCTCGGGATTCGGATTGACGACGATGCGATGCACGTAGATGCCGGCCAGGTGCACGTCGTCCGGGTCGATCTGGCCGACGTCGACCAATTCCTCGACCTCCGCCACCGTGATCTTGCCGGCCATCGCCGCGGCCGGGTTGAAGTTGCGCGCGGTGCGGCGGAACACGAGGTTGCCGCTCTTGTCCGCCTTGTGGGCCTTGACCAGGGACAACTCGGGATTGAGGGCATGCTCCATCAGGTAGACGTGCCCGTCGAACTCGCGGGTCTCCTTGCCCTCGGCGACGATGGTGCCCACGCCCGTGCGGGTGAAGAAGGCTGGAATGCCGGCACCTCCGGCGCGCAGCTTCTCGGCCAGCGTGCCCTGAGGCGTGAACTCGAGTTCCAGTTCGCCGGCGAGGTATTGGCGTTCGAATTCCTTGTTCTCGCCGACGTAGCTCGAGATCATCTTGCTGATCTGCCGCGTCTCCAGCAGCAGGCCGAGACCGAATCCGTCCACCCCCGCATTGTTGGAGATGACCGTCAGGTCCTTGACCCCCGAGTCGTGCAGGGCGGCGATCAGCGCCTCCGGAATGCCGCACAGCCCGAAGCCGCCGACGGCCAGCAATTGCCCGTCCTTGACGATGCCTTCGAGCGCCTCTTTCGCGCTGCCGTACACCTTGTTCATTCGCCGTCTCCGGTGGGTCGATTCGATCAAAACGGCAAGCGTACTACGTAACCCGTTAAGTAGTCGTTACGTAGAATTGACTAAGCTGCCCCCGGGAAATTCCGAATGCCCATCGACGAAGTGCGAGATCTGCCCGACTATCGCGTCGCCTTCGACCTCGCTCCGATCGGCCTTGTGATCTCGCGCAACCGGCTGATGGTGGACTGCAATCAGCAGTTGCTCGACATGTTCGGCGCCGTGCGCGAGCAGCTCATCGGCCAATCCTTCGAAGTCCTGTATCCCACGCACGACGAGTTCGAGCGCACGGGCGCGCGGATCATCGCCAGCCTGAACTCGCGCGGCTGGTATGCCGACGAGCGGGTGATGAAGCGCCTGGGCGGCGCACGCGGCCCCGAGCTCTTCTGGTGTCATGTCTCGGGCCGCGCGCTCGACCCTCGGCAGCCGCATGCAGAAGGGATCTGGAGCTTCGAGGATCTGTCGGCGCGTCGACAGCTCAAGGCCGACCTCACGCCGCGCGAGCGCGAGATCGCCGCGCTGCTCATCGAAGGCATGACCAGCAAGCAGATCGGCAGAAAGCTCGGCGTGAGCCCGCGCACCGTGGACGTGTACCGCGCACGCCTGATGAAGAAATACCACGCCGCCACGACGCCGTTGCTGGTGCAGAAGCTCCTCAGTGCCTGAATGCGCCGAACGGCCGGCGAATCATGTGTCGAGCTGGGCGCGCAGCCAATCGGGCAAGGGCACCGATTTCTGCTTCGAATATTCGACCCACACCGTCGTCGCGCCGCCCGTCGAGTACAGCACCCCGGGCTCGTCGGTGCGCTCCAGCGTGATGTAGGTGTCGAAGCTCGTACGCCCCGGATTGGCCACGTAGTGCTTCGCAAGCACATCGCCGGGGTACTCGAGCTGCCTGATGAAGTTGCAGAATGCGTTGACGATCACCGGCCCCTGCCTGTCGCGATCGGGTGCGCCGCCCAGCCGGTGCAGCCATTCGATGCGGATGATTTCCTGGTAGCGGAAATAGATCGTGTTGTTGACGTGTCCCATGGCGTCCATGTCGCCCCAGCGGATCGGGAACGTCATCTCGAAGGTCAGTTTCTTCTTGTCCGGAATGTCGATTCGCATCGCTTCGGGGCCCCGCGTGAACAGGCGCTAAGAGAGACTGTCGCGGCTGACGCCGAGTTCGGCATAGAGCCTGTCGACCAGGGCGCGCAAGGTGGCGATCTCCCCCTGCATGTGGGCCTGGTTGGCCTTCAGGGCAGACAGCTCGCTGGCTGCGACGAAGTCCTGAGACGGCACCTGTTCGGCCAATGCCGCCACATCGACGGCGCCGCACAGCAGGTGCGCCCAGCGCGCCTCGCGCGAACCCGGCGCTCGCGGCAGCTTCACGACCAGCGGGCCGCCCTTTTCGGCCGCGCGCTGGGCAAGTTCGTCGAGGAAGCCATCGACCGAGGACACATCGGCGAAGCGATGGAGGCGGTCGCAGTTGGCTCGCAATTCCGCGCTCGTCTGCGGACCGCGCAGCATCAGCACGGCCAGCAGGGCCACAGATTGCGACGGCAGCGAAAGCGCTCGCCCCATGTTGTGCTCATAGCGACTCACGCGTGAGCCGCTCGACTCGAACACCAGGCTGAGCGACTTCAGCGCATCCGCGGCAACCTGCACCTCCGCCTCGGTGGCACTCAGGACCGGATCGCGAGCCGTCTTCTGGTTGCTGCCCGAGACCAGCGCATTGAGCGACAGGGGATAGCTGTCGGGCACCGTGTGCGCCTTCTCGACCAGCACGCCCAGCACGCGTGCCTCGAGCAGGGAGAGCTCCCGGATCACAGCGCAAAGCCGTCGTCTGCCTGGATCACGGCACCGTTGATGAAATGGCTCTGGTTGGCCACGAGCATCATCAGCACCGAATCCAGGTCCTGCGGCTGGCCCACGCGCTTGCGCGGCAGCATGTCGACGAGCCTGCGTCCCTGCTCGGTCTGCCAGTGGTGATGATTGATCTCGGTGTCGATGTAGCCCGGGCACAGCGCATTCACGTTGATGCCGTAGCGTCCCCACTCCAGCGCCATCATGCGCGTCATGTGGATGACGGCGGCCTTGCTCATGGCGTACACGCCGATCTGGCCGACCGCGCGAAGCCCGGCCATCGACGCGACATTCACGATGCGCCCGCCGGTGAAGGTGCCCGGCGCCGAGCCCTTGGCACGCGCGAGCATGCGCTTTCCGACCTCCTGCGCCACGAAGAACGCGCCCTTGGCGTTCGTGTCGAAGACGTAGTCGTAGTCCTCCTCGCTCACGTCGACCAGACGTTGCGTCGTGCTCACGCCGGAGTTGTTGATCAGGATGTCGAGCGTTCCGAACTCGGTCTCCGCATGCGCCACGGCGGCGCGGATGCCATGGACGTCGGTCACGTCGACGGTGACCACATGCGCATCGCCGCCGCCCGCCTCGATCTCGGCGCGCAAGGTCTTGAGGCGCTCCACCCGGCGCCCCGCCAGCACGACGCCGCAGCCGGCCGCCGCGAGCGTCTTCGCGAACTGCATGCCCAGGCCGCTGGATGCCCCCGTGACCAGGGCCATGCGCCCCGACAGGTCGATGCAATAGCTCATCCGTCACTCCTGTTGCGTGTCTTTGTCGCCGGAAACGATAGCACGCGCGTGCGACTCATCCACATCGCCCATCCACATCGCCCGTGGTGACGCCGTGCGGACACGCGCAGGCACGATCGTTCGTCGAGCGGATGCCGCCGCTTAGAATCTTCGGCTGGTCTCGACCAAGGAACACCATGACACCGCAAGCCCTTCTCGAACAATACGGCCCGCGCGAAGCAATGGAATACGACGTGCTGGTCATCGGGGCGGGGCCCGCGGGACTGTCCACGGCAATACGCGTCAAGCAACTCGCTGCCGAGCAGGGCAAGGAAGTCTCGGTGGTCGTCCTCGAAAAGGGCTCCGAGCCCGGCGCGCACATCCTGTCAGGCGCCGTGATGGATCCAAAGGCGCTCACGGAGCTGATTCCCAACTGGAAGGAACTCGGCGCGCCGCTGAACCAGCCCGTCACTGCGGACGACGTGCTCGTGTTGACCAAGACCAAGGCATACCGCACGCCCGACTGGCTCGTGCCGCTGCCCATGCACAACCATGGCAACTACGTCATCAGCCTGGGCACGCTCGTGAAATGGATGGCCGCGCATGCCGAATCGCTGGGCGTCGAGATCTTCCCCGGCTTTGCGGCGGCCGAGGTGATCTACGACGAACAAGGCCGCGTGCTTGGCGCGGCGACGGGCAATCTGGGCATCGACAAGCAGGGCGAGCCGACCGGAAGCTTCCAGCTCGGCATGGAGTTGCGCGCGAAGTACACGATCTTCGCGGAAGGCGCGCGCGGCAACCTCGGCAAGCAGCTCATCGCCAGGTTCAAGCTCGACGAAGGCCGCGATCCGGCAAGCTGGGCGATCGGCATCAAGGAACTCTGGGAGGTCGACGCGGCAAAGGCCCAGCCGGGCCTCGTGGTCCACACGGCGGGCTGGCCGATGGACAACCACACCTTCGGCGGCGGCTTTCTCTACCACCTCGAAGACAACAAGGTCACGCTCGGCCTCGTCGTGGGGCTGGACTACACCAACCCATGGCTCAGCCCCTTCGAGGAGATGCAGCGCTGGAAGACGCATCCGAGAATTCGCGCCACCCTCGAAGGTGGCAAGCGGATTGGCTATGGGGCACGAGCCATCAACAACGGCGGCCTGCAATGCCTGCCCAAGACGGTCTTCCCCGGCGGCGCTCTCATCGGCTGCGATGCGGGCTACATGAATGCGGCGCGCATCAAGGGCAGCCACGCGGCGATCAAGTCCGGCATGCTCGCAGGCGAGGCGGTCTTCGCCGCCGTGACGGCGGGTCGGCAGCACGACGAGCTGAGCGCATACCCAGAGGCCTTCGAGAAAAGCTGGCTGCGCGAGGAACTCGACGGCTCTCGCAACTTCAAGCCGTGGTTCCACAAGGGAGGCTTCTGGCTCGGCTCGATCATGACCGGCATCGAGCAATGGCTGATGCCCAAGCTGGGCATCAAGAGCCCCCCGTGGACATTGCATCGCCACGAGCCCGACCATGCCACGCTGCGCCCGGCGGCCGAGTGCCCGAAGATCGAGTACCCGAAACCCGACGGCAAGCTGACTTTCGACCGCCTCGCCAGCGTTTTCGTGAGCAACACCAACCACGAAGAGAACCAGCCCGCCCACCTCACCCTGAAGGACGCGTCGGTGCCGGTGCAGATCAATCTCGCCAAGTACGCCGGGCCGGAAAGCCGGTACTGCCCTGCAGGCGTCTACGAGTTCGTCGATGACGGCGGCAAGGAGCGGCTGCAGATCAATGCGCAGAACTGCGTGCACTGCAAGACCTGCGACATCAAGGACCCCACCCAGAACATCGTGTGGGTGCCGCCCGAAGGCGGCGGCGGCCCCAACTACTCGGGCATGTGACGAAGCCGCGGCGCCGGGCCCCCGAGCGTCACGCCGTCACTCGAAAACCGGCGCTCCTGACGGCCCTGGCGCGTGCCTGAGCGCGTCCGGCGGCGCAACGCCACTGCTACACTATCCCGCGCCAGGAGAGAGCTTCCAAGGAAGCCGCCGAAGGCGCAGGGCACGAGCCCGAACGCTCAGGCAAAAGGACTGGCAAACGCCTCGGACCAGTACCGAAAGGTCCGCGGGCGTACCTCGCTGGAGAGAGATTCGTCATCGAGCGGGTCCACCGAAGGGGCAAGCGGCCGTCCGTCATCCGGCAGCCGCCAATCTCTCAGGTAGAGCGGACAGAGAGGGCATCCCGACGCAAACCGGAGCCAGAATGCGTCGGCCCCACAAATGCCCTCGGAGAGACCCATGTCCGCCAACCTCCTCCAGACGCCGCTGCACGCGCTGCACCTCGAGCTGGGCGCCAAGATGACGCCCTTCGCCGGCTATGACATGCCGGTCAACTACCCCGGCGGCATCATCTCCGAGCACCGTCACTGCCGTGAGTCGGCCGCGCTCTTCGACGTGTCGCACATGGGCCAGTTGCGCCTGAGCGGATCGGCGGCGGCGAGTGCGCTCGAAACCCTGATGCCCGTCGATGTCATGGATCTGGCCCCGGGCAGGCAGCGCTACGCCTTCTTCACCAACTCGGGCGGCGGCATTCTCGACGACCTGATGATCACCCGCAGGGGCGACGAGCTGCTGCTCGTGGTCAATGCCGCCTGCAAGGAAGCCGACACGCGCCATCTCATGACGAACATCGGCACGCGCTGCAGCGTGCAGCCCCTGCCCGATCGCGCGTTGCTCGCCCTGCAAGGGCCGCGCGCCGTGCAGGCGCTCGCCACGATGGATGCGGGCGTCGCAGCGCTCACCTTCATGTCCGGCGGCGATTTTCGCCTTGCCGGCGCCGATTGCTTTGTCACCCGCTCCGGGTACACGGGCGAAGATGGTTTCGAGATCTCGGTGCCGGCCGCGCAGGCCGAGGACCTCGCCCGCACGCTTCTGGCGCTGCCCCAGGTCAGGCCGGCCGGCCTGGGCGCGCGCGACACCCTGCGGCTCGAAGCAGGGCTGTGCCTGTACGGCCACGACATCAACGAAACGACGACACCGATCGAGGCAGGCCTCACCTGGGCCATCCAGAAAGTGCGCCGCCCCGGTGGCGCACGGGAGGGCGGCTACCCTGGCGCCAGCGTCATCGAGGGCCAGATGGCCACCGGCCCCAGCTCGAAACGCGTCGGATTGGTCGGCCTGGAGCGCATTCCCGTTCGCGAGGGTGCGCGCCTGCTCGACGCCCAGGGCCGCGCCCTCGGCCATGTGACCAGCGGCACGCTCGGCCCGACGGTGAACCAGCCGATTGCCATGGCATACCTGGCGGCCAACCACGCCTTGCCCAACCACGAGGTGTATGCCGAAGTGCGCGGCAAGCGCGTGCCGATGCGGGTGGCAGGCATGCCCTTCGCCCCGCACCGCTACCAGCGCACCTGAGCTGTTCCTGCTGCAGTTGAAACCCCGCCTGCGACTTGCCGCCGTCCAAGCCGGCCTGTCGCGCCCCTTGTCGACACGCCCATCGAAGCCCCGAGGAGAACGCCCATGACGACCATGTACACGCCGGACCACGAGTGGATCAACATCGAAGACCATGAAGCCGCCACCGTCGGCATCACCTTGCACGCGCAGGACGCGCTTGGCGACGTGGTCTTCGTCGACCTGCCCGAGGTCGGTCGCAGCTTCAAGAAGGGCGAGGTGGCCGGCGTCGTGGAGTCGGTGAAGGCCGCCGCCGACATGTACATGCCCGTGGGTGGCGAGATCGTCGAGGTCAACGAGGAGTTGCGCGCCGATCCGTCCCTGGCGAACAGCGACCCGATGGGCAACGGCTGGTTCTTCAAGGTTCATGTGACCGACATGGCCGAATTCGACCAGCTCATGGACGGGCCGGCCTACGACGCGCTGCTCAAGAAAAGCTGAACGACTCCCGGCACCCCACCGCTTCCCTGCCCTCCTGGAAAGTCCATGTCCGCTTCCACCGCCTCGCCTTGGCCCATGACAGGCTCCTTGCGTGAACTCGAAGATCCCGCCGAATTCGTCTCGCGACACATCGGCATCGAAGAAGGCGACGAGCGCCGCATGCTGTCGGTCATCGGCATGGCGTCACGCCGGGAACTGATCGAAGCACTCGTTCCGCCGACCATTGCGCGCACACGGCCGATGGTCCTGCCTCAGGCCGCCACCGAAGCCCAGGCGCTTCAGGAACTGCGCGAGATCGCACGGCGCAACCAGGTGCTCAAGTCCTTCATCGGCCAGGGCTACCACGGGACTTTCACGCCTGGGGTCATCTTGCGCAACGTGCTCGAGAACCCCGCCTGGTACACCGCCTACACACCCTACCAGGCCGAGATCTCGCAGGGGCGCATGGAGGCCCTCCTCAACTTCCAGACCATGGTCGCCGACCTGACTGGCCTGGCCATCGCCAACGCCTCGATGCTCGACGAGGCGAGCGCGGCGGCCGAGGCGATGGCACTGGCCATGCGCGTCGGCAAGAGCCGGTCCAATGTCTTCTTCGTGGCCGCTGACGTGCTCCCGCAGACGCTGGAGGTCGTGCGCACGCGGGCTCGGCCTCTGGGCGTGGAGGTCGTCACCGGTCCGGCCGAGCATGCAGGCGACGCCGATGCGTTCGCGGCGCTGCTGCAGTACCCGGGCGTGAACGGTGCGGTCCGCGATCTGCGCCCCATGATCGACGCGGTGCACGCGCGTGGCGGCCTGGCCATCGTCGCGGCCGACCTGCTTGCCCTGACGCTGCTCAAGCCACCTGGCGAAATGGGCGCGGACATCGCCGTCGGCACGACCCAGCGCCTGGGCATGCCCATGGGCAACGGCGGACCGCATGCCGCCTACATGGCCACGCGCGACGAGCACAAGCGGGCGCTGCCTGGGCGGATCGTGGGCGTCAGCATCGACGCCCACGGGCATGCGGCATACCGCCTGGCCCTGCAGACGCGGGAGCAGCACATCCGGCGCGAGAAGGCCACGTCGAACATCTGCACGGCGCAGGTGCTGCCCGCCGTCGTCGCGAGCATGTACGCGGTCTACCACGGGCCGAAGGGCCTCGCGCGCATTGCCCGGCGCGTGGCGAGCTACGCGGCGGTGCTTGCAGCCGGCCTGGAGCAGTTGGGAGTGCACATGGTGCGAGACGTGGCCTTCGACACGCTCGAACTGCGCACCGGCGAGCGGACGGCGCATTGGCTGGAAGCGGCCCGGCGGGCCGGGTTCAATCTGAGGCGCGCATCAGCCGAAACGATCGGCATCACCCTGGACGAAACCACCCGGCGCACCGACATCGAATCCCTGTGGGCCCTTTTCGCCAACGGCCGTCCGCTACCTTCCTTCGCCTCGTTCGAGGACGCCGTGGCGCCGCGCTTGCCCGCCGCGCTCGTGCGCAGCAGCACCTTCCTGACGCACCCGGTGTTCAACTCGCACCATAGCGAAACCGAGATGCTGCGCTACATCCGCAGCCTCTCGGACAAGGATCTCGCGCTCGACCGTTCCATGATTCCGCTGGGTTCGTGCACGATGAAGCTGAACGCCACGAGCGAAATGATCCCCATCACTTGGCCGGAGTTCGCCGACGTGCATCCGTTCGCGCCGCGCGAGCAGCTCGAAGGCTATGCCGAGCTCGACCGGCAACTGCGCGCGTGGCTGTGCCAGGCCACCGGCTACGCCGGTATCAGCCTACAGCCGAATGCCGGCTCGCAGGGCGAATATGCGGGCCTGCTGATCATCAAGGCCTGGCACGAGGCGCGTGGCGAGGGCCACCGCAAGGTCTGCCTGATCCCCGAATCGGCACACGGGACCAACCCGGCGAGTGCACAGATGGCAGGCATGCAGGTGGTCGTGGTGCGCTGCGACGCCGAGGGCAACGTGGACCTGAGAGACCTGTCCGCCAAGTGCGAGCAGCACGCGGCTCAGCTCGCCTGCGTGATGATCACCTACCCGTCGACTTATGGTCTGTTCGATGCCCACGTCAAGGAATTGTGCGAGGTGGTGCATCGCCACGGCGGGCGCGTCTACGTCGACGGCGCGAACATGAACGCGCTGGTCGGCCTGGCCGCGCCCGGCGAGTTCGGCGGCGATGTGAGCCACCTGAACCTGCACAAGACCTTCTGCATTCCGCATGGCGGCGGCGGCCCGGGCGTCGGGCCGGTGTGCGTGGTCGAAGACCTCGTGCCCTACTTGCCCGCTCATCGTTCCACGGCGCAAGCGCTGGACACGCAGATCGGCGCGGTGTCGGCTGCGCCGCTGGGCAACGCCGCGGTGCTTCCGATCAGCTGGATGTACGTGCGCATGATGGGCGCCCAGGGCCTCACGCAGGCGACCGAAACCGCCATCCTGAGCGCGAACTACGTGGCGGCCCGATTGGCCGACCACTACGACATTCATTTCAGCGCAGAGAACCCGCAGATCAAGGGCGGCGGCGTGGCCCACGAGTGCATCCTCGACCTGCGTCCCCTCAAGGACGGCGCGGGCATCAGTGCCGAGGACGTGGCCAAGCGCCTCATCGACTACGGCTTTCATGCGCCGACGCTCAGCTTTCCGGTTGCGGGCACGCTCATGGTGGAACCCACCGAGAGCGAGCCACTGGTCGAGCTCGACAGGTTCTGCGACGCGATGATCGCGATCCGCGACGAGATCCGCAAGGTGGAGAACGGCACCTGGCCGCGCGAGGACAATCCGCTGAAGGCCGCACCGCACACGGCCCACGCGCTGATGCACGCCGACTGGCCGCACCCATACTCCCGCGAGGAAGCCGCCTTCCCGCTGAAAACCCTGCGGCACCAGAAGTACTGGTCACCCGTCGGCCGGGTTGACAACGTGTATGGGGATCGCAACCTGTTCTGCAGTTGTGTACCCTTGGCCGCCTACGAGGACTGAGACCAGCACCCGTCAACGGCATCGGAGGGCTTGCGTGAACCATCGAAGCGGCGCCCGCAAGGCGCAGGGCCCCGGAGCATGACCATGACCGCGCCGCCAAGGCATCACGACATCCTCGTGGTGGGCGCCGGGTTCGGCGGCATCGGCATGGGCATTCGCCTGCTGCGGGCCGGGCGGCGCGACTTCATCATCGTCGAGCAGGCGGCCGCCGCGGGCGGCACATGGCATGCCAATCGCTATCCCGGCGCGGCCTGCGACATCCCTTCGCTGCTGTATTCGTTCAGCTTCGCACCCGGCGAGCACTGGACGCGCCGCTACCCGCAACAACCCGAGATCGAAGCCTACCTGCACGACTGCGTGGAGCGCTTCGGCCTGCAGCCGCACCTTCGGCTGCGAACCCGCATCGTCTCGCTGCGCTGGGACGAAGAAACGCAGCGATGGTTCGTGGCCGCGCGAGACCAGACCGGCCAGCCGCTCAACTGGACCTCGCGAGTCGTGGTGAGTGCCACCGGTGCACTCAGCCGCCCATGGCAACCCGAACTGCCCGGGCTGGCCGAATTCGAAGGCACCGTCATGCACACCGCCCGCTGGCGCGCCGAAGTGCCGATGGCCGAATGCCGGGTGGGCGTGGTGGGCACCGGCGCCAGCGCGGTGCAGCTCGTGCCGAGTCTCGTTCGCGATGCCGCCCACGTCTCGGTCTTCCAGCGCACGCCGGCCTGGATCCTTCCGCGCAGCGACCCGCGCACCAGCCCGGCCCGGCGCTGGCTCTACGAACGCGTGCCCGGCGTGCGGCGCATCGTGCGCGCCCTGACCTACGCGCTGCACGAGGCCCGCTGGCCCGCATTCACCCGACGGCCGGCCTTGCTGAAAGTCGCCGAGCGGATCGCCCTCGCCCACCTGCGCCGCCAGGTCGCCGATCCCGACTTGCGTGCTTCGCTCACCCCGACCTACCGCCTGGGCTGCAAGCGCGTGCTGATCGCCAGCGACTTCTATCCGGCCCTGCAGCGGCGAAACGCCGAGCTCGTCACGTCGGCGATCGAGCGTGTCGTGCCCGAGGGCATCGTGACCGCCGACGGCCGCACCCATGCGCTCGATGTGCTCGTGTTTGCCACCGGTTTCCGGGCCGCAGACGACATGGTGCCCTTTCCCGTGCATGGCCGGGGTGCCGTGGAGCTCGGGGCGCTGTGGCGCGATGGTGCGCGGGCCTATCTCGGCACCACGGTGCCGGGCTTTCCCAACCTCTTCCTCATCGTCGGGCCGAACACGAGCCTCGGCCACAACTCGATGGTGTTCATGATCGAATCCCAGATTCGCTACGTGCTGGATGCGCTAGAACGCATGGACCGTGCACATCTTTCGGGCGTGGACACGCGCGCCGATGTCGCCGATGCCTTCAATGTGCAATTGCAGAAGCGCCTGGCGCACAGCGTCTGGGCCACGGGCGGCTGCCACAGCTGGTACCACGACGAACATGGCCTGAACACGACACTCTGGCCTGCATCCTCGATCGCATTCTGGCATCGCACGCGTCGCTTCCGACTCGACGAGCACGTCGGATTCAGGACCTGAGAACCATGGCCGTTTCGGCATTCGACCTGTTCAAGATCGGCATCGGACCCAGCAGCTCCCACACCGTCGGGCCGATGCGGGCAGCGCGCCTGTTCGCGCAGCGCCTGCAGCACGATGGCCTGCTCGAACACACGTCGCGCGTGAAGGCGCAGCTTTATGGCTCGCTCGGCGCCACCGGGCGCGGTCACGGCAGCGACACCGCGGTCCTGCTGGGACTGGCCGGCCACGAGCCCGACAAGGTGGACGTCGAGCGCATTCCCGCGCTGCTGGCCGACATGCGGGCGAGTCATCGCGTGGCGCTGGGCGGGACACACGAGGTCGCATTCGACGAGCGCGGCGACCTCGTCTTTCACCGGCGCGAAAGCCTGCCGTTCCATGCCAACGGCATGCGCTTCACCGCGTTCGGCGCCGATGGCCGAGAACTGCTCGCCAGGGCGTACTACTCCGTCGGTGGGGGGTTCGTCGTCAGCGAGGAAGTGGCTGCCGACGGCACGCGCCTGAAGCAGATCGCGCCCGATACCACCGTGCTGCCGCTGCCATTTCACAGCGCCGCGGAATTGCTGGCGATCGCGCATCGCGAAGGCCTTTCCATCGCGCAGGTGATGCGTCGCAACGAGCGACACTGGCGTGACGACGAGCAGATCGATGCCGGTCTGCTTGTCATCTGGCACACCATGCAGGCCTGCGTCGAGCGGGGCCTGCGTACCGACGGAGTGCTGCCCGGCGGTTTCAAGGTGCGGCGCCGTGCACCGGCGCTGCATCGGCAATTGCTCGATCAGGCCGACGCGGCCGCGACCGACCCGTTGCAGGTCCTGGACTGGGTGAACCTTTTCGCGCTCGCGGTGAACGAGGAGAACGCGGCCGGCGGGCGGGTGGTCACGGCGCCGACCAACGGCGCGGCCGGCATCGTCCCGGCAGTCTTGCACTACATGGCGCGTTTCGTCCCGCACCCCGACACCGACGCGATGGTCGTCGACTTCCTGCTCACGGCGGCGGCCATCGGCATCCTCTACAAGGAGAACGCCTCCATCAGCGGCGCAGAAGTAGGCTGCCAGGGCGAGGTGGGCGTGGCGTGCTCGATGGCGGCAGGCGCCTTGTGCGCCGTGATGGGCGGCACGCCCGAACAGGTCGAGAATGCCGCGGAAATCGGCATGGAGCATCACCTGGGCCTCACCTGCGATCCGGTCGGCGGGCTGGTGCAGATTCCCTGCATCGAGCGCAATGCGATCGCCGCGGTGAAGGCGATCAACGCAGCGCGCATGGCGCTTCGAGGCGACGGCACTCACCATGTCAGCCTGGACAAGGTCATCCGCACCATGCGCGAGACCGGCGCGGACATGCTCACGAAATACAAGGAAACCGCGCGCGGCGGACTGGCGGTCAACATCGTCGAATGCTGACGCGCGGCCGGGTACCGGATCAGGCGCCGCTCGCGCGGTCCTGTGCACGACGAAGCAGCAGTTCCTTCTCGCGCGCGTTCCGGGTCATCGACGCGGCCCGCTCGAACTCGGCGCGCGCCTCGTCGTGCCGTCCCAGTCTGGCCAGCAGGTCTGCGCGCACGCTTGGCAACAGGTGGTAGCCGGCCAGTCTGGGTTCATCGCGCAGCGCATCCACGAGATCCAGCCCGGCCTCGGCCCCGAATGCCATGGCCACGGCGACGGCTCGGTTCAGCTCCACCACCGGCGAAGGCATGCACTGCGCCAGCTCTTCGTACAGTGCAGCGATACGCGGCCAATCGGTCTGTTCGGCCGTCAAGGCCCGGGCATGACATGCCGCGATCGCGGCCTGCAGCGCGTACGGGCCGGGTGCCGCCTGCAGCGCCGTGGCCCGCTCGAGTGCCGCCAGCCCACGTCCGATGAGCAGGCGATCCCAGCGTGCACGGTTCTGCTCGAGCAGCAGGACCGGCTCGCCTGAAGGCCCGACGCGGGCGTGGGTGCGCGAGGCCTGGATCTCCATCAGCGCCACCAGCCCGTGCACCTCGGGCTCGCCCGGCATCAATTCCGCGAGGATGCGCCCCAGCCGCAGGGCCTCCTCGCACAGCGCGGGTCGCATCCAGTCGACGCCGCCCGTGGCGGCGTAGCCTTCGTTGAACACGAGGTAGATGACTTCGAGCACTGAAGACAGGCGCGCGGCCAGGTCCTGCCCGCGCGGCACCTCGAAGGGCACCTTGGCATCCGCGAGGCTGCGCTTGGCGCGCACGATGCGCTGGGCAATCGTCGGTTCGGGCACGAGAAACGCACGGGCGATCTCGTCGGTGGTGAGGCCGCCCAGCAGCCGAAGTGTCAGGGCGGTGCGTGCCTCTCGCGAGAGAACCGGATGGCAGGCCACGAACACGAGGCGCAGCAGGTCGTCCTCGACTTCCTCGTCGGCGGCGAGTCTCGGGCTCGGTGTCGGCGGTCTGCTGGCGCAATTCGTATTCGATGCCGAGTTGTTCGTGCTTGCGCTCGAGCATCTTGTTGCGCCGGAGCCAGTCGAGCGCACGCCGCTTTGCCGCGGCGGTGAGCCAGGCAGCGGGGTTGTCCGGCACGCCCTTGGCGGGCCATTGCTCGATGGCGGTCAGCAACGCCTCCTGCGCGAATTCCTCTGCCATCCCGACGTCGCGAACCATTCGCGCAACGGTGGCGACGATCTTGGCGGACTCGATGCGCCAGACGGCATCGATAGCGCGGTGGGTGTCGGTGCGGGTGTCGTTCATGTCGAACGCGGAATCTACTCCAGCGCCGCGGATCCGCGCATGACCGCGGACTCTTCGCGGCTTCAGCGCGCGCCTTGCGAGGCCGCCTCGCGCGACGGCACCTGTCCCGCCGGACGCTGCACGCGCCCACGCATCGATCCGCACCGATAGGCGTAGACCCACGTGAATTCGGCACCGAGCAGGAAGATCTGCGCCGAGTAGTACACCCACAGGAGCATCACGGCGAGCGAGCCTGCCGCACCGAACACCGAGGCGACGCTGCTCTGGCCGATGTACAGGCCGATCAGCATCTTGCCGATGGTGAACAGGACGGCCGTCGCCGCCGCACCGATCCAGACGTCACGCCAGCGGATGTGAACCCGCGGCATGACCTTGTAGATGAGCGCGAAGCCCAGGGTCGTCATCGCGAATCCCAAGGAGGCATCGAGCACGTGTCCGACGAGTGCCCAGTCACCGAACATCGGTCCCCACCACTTGCCCAGGGCGGACAAGGCCGCGCTCGCGATCAACGACACCATCAGCAGGAAGCCGATGCCCACGATCATCCCGAAGGAGGTCAGACGCGCGCGCAGCAGTCGTGTGATTCCTTCGCGCCGCGGCACGGGCGCGCGCCAGATCCTGTCCAGCGCGTTCTGCAATTCGGCGAAGACCGTGGTCGCGCCGATCGCCAGGAAGACCGTGCCTGCCGCCGTGGCGATGATCCCCTGCCCTGGCCTGTGGGCCGCCTGCAGCAAGGCTTGTACGGCACGCGCGCCCTCGTTGCCCATGAGCCCTCGCAGTTGATCGAGGATCTCCCCGCGTGCCGCCTCGGCGCCGAACACGATGCCGGCCAGCGAGATCACGATCAGCAGGAGAGGAGCGATGGAGAACAGCGTGTAGTAGGCGATCGCCGCGCCCATGCTCGGCGCATAGTCGTCGATCCAGGACGATGCCGCCGAACGGGTCAGTTCCCAGGTGAGGCGGGTACCCATCGCGATACGCCGAATGGGCGACGCACGATGGATGTCCGTGCCCATCGTCTCGTCAGCGGCCGCGGCCGCTTTGCGTCGAACCGCGGTCAGCCGAGTCGCCCCGGCCGGACTCGTCGGCACCCTCGCGACCCATGCCGCCGGTGCTGCCCTGGCCGCTGCGCGACAAGTCGGCGGCGCTGCCGCGCGAGCTCTCGCTCGGATCCGAGCGTGAAGGATTTTCCTTGTCCGTCTGCGACGATCCGCGCTGCTGGCCCTGATGCTGCTGGCCCTGGCCCTGGTTCTGGTTCTGCTGCTTGCGCGACTGGTCCTTGTCCATGGAAGCCATTTGGCTGCTCCTTCGCTCGTCACTGCCGGGGAAGGCCGATTGCGCCGCGCAGCCCGCCGGGCCACTCGACGCCCCCATGCGCTCACGGCAATCGCAATGCCCGTCCGAGCGCAGCGACGACACGTCAGCCCAGGGCCGTATCGAGCATCATCATCATGACGAAACCGATCATGAGGCCCGCCGTCGCGAAATGCTCATGTCCCTGTCGATGCGATTCTGGAATCATCTCGTGGCTGATCACGAACAGCATCGCGCCCGCAGCGAAGGCGAGCCCCCACGGCAGCAGCCCCACCGACAGTCCGACCACCGCCGCACCGAGCACGGCGGCAAGCGGTTCCACCAGTCCTGAAGCGGCACCGATCGCCGCCGAGAGGCCGCGCCCATAGCCCACCCCGAGCAGCGCGACTGCAATGACGAGCCCTTCGGGAACGTCCTGGATCGAGATCCCGGTGGCGAGTGCGCCGCCAGCGAGCGGATCCGCGCCCGCGTAGGCCACCCCGATCGCCAGGCCCTCGGGCACGTTGTGCAGGCAGATCGCGAACACGAAGAGCCACGTGCGCTTGAGCGCTCGGGCGCGTTCCCGCGACCCCTCCACGCCCTTGATGAAGTGCTCGTGCGGCAGCCAGCGGTCCATGCCGAGCAGCATCAATGCACCGAGCATCACGCCCGCCCCCACCGTGCACGCCGAGCCCCACGGCCCCGCACCAAGCGCTTGTGCCGACCGCAGAGCCGGCACGATCAGCGAGAACGCGCTCGCCGCCAGCATCACACCGGCTCCGAAGCCGAGCATCGCATCGCGTGTCCGCTCGGACGTGGTCGACGAGACGAAGATCGGCGCGGTGCCCAGCGCCGTGGCCGCTGCCGCGACGCAGCCGCCCCACCATGCCTGGCGAACGTGCGGATGGGGCGCGATGACGAATTGCCACAGCAGCCAGCTCACCGCCACCGCCACCAGAACGCACAAGCCGGAAAGCAGCCATCGCCACGCGGCCGGCCGTGCGAAGGGACGAGGCCCGCCGCTGTTTTCCAGAATCGCCATGAAGACGGTTGTCGCGCGCTGTGGCGGAAATCAGCGCGGACCTTGCCGACTTTCACCGGAGGCCGGCTCCGCCGCAGCGCTGCCGTCGCCGGAGCCCGAGCCGAGCATGGCGCCCGTGATCGGGTCGCAGTGGGGGTCGGAGCGTGTTCGCTCGGCCGCTTGCTGGACGCAGGTCGCCTCGTCTGCGCTCAGGCGCACGGATGCATGGCCGTCCCCCCCGTCCACGGCGGCAGCCTTGTTCGGATCATCGACGTATTCGAAGTTCTCGTCGCTGTTCCACGGGCCTCGGCGGTCGCCGCTGCCATCGCCGTCTCCGCGAGACAGGTTGAAGTAGACGTTGGAGAAGCGCTGCATGCCCGGCAGCTTGCCTGGAGGGAAATTCGGCTGCATGGAATACAAGGCCTTTTCGAACTGCTGCTGGTGCGCGATCTCGCGCGTCATCAGAAAGCCCAGGGCCTCCCGGACACCGGCATCGTCGGTGCAGTTGATGAGCCGCTCATAGAGGATCTTCGCCCGCGCTTCGGCCGCGATGTTCGAGCGCAGGTCTGCCGACGGCTCGCCGATGGTGTCCACGTAGGCGGAAGTCCACGGCGCGCCGCCCGAGTTCGTCAGCGCAGGACCGCCGCCGTAGAGCACCTGCGTCAGGTGAGAGTCGTTGCCGGCGCCAGTGATCGAGCGATACATCTCGCCTTGCTCCTGTGCGCCCTCGGCCAGCCGGCCCTTGGCGCCCTTGTTGAGCATCGCCACGATCGTCCCGATGACCTCGAGGTGACTCAGTTCCTCGGTGGCGATGTCCATGAGCATGTCCTTGCGTCCGGCATCGTCCTCGGCCAGCGCTTGCGTGAAGTAGCGGCAGGCCGCAGCCAGTTCGCCCTGGGGCCCGCCGAACTGTTCGAGCATGAGGTTGGCGAGTCCGGGATTGCATTCGGCGACGCGAACCGTGTACTGCAGACGCTTGTTGTGCGCGAACATGAAAACTCCTTCGATCTGGGAACGCTCCCGTGGCATGGCACGGCGGCATCCGGGGTTGAATGGGATGCGGGCGGTTCGGCAATCCGCATTCCGCCGGCCATGTCCGCGTTCTCGCGTTCTCGCGTGATCTCGCGTGATCTCGCATCGGCGCGAGCACCGACTGTCCTTGCCTCTTACTTCTTCTGCTTGCGCGCAACCGGCGGCGCTTTCGCAGCGTCTCCTGCGGCGGGCTTCTGGCCCGTTCCGATGGGCGCATTCTTGTTGCTGCGCTCCGGCGCTTGCTCCACGCCGGCCTTCGGCGGATTCAGCCGCCAGTCGACATCGTCCTTGCCGGTCTCGACCTTGCGCTGCGCATGCATGGCCGCGCTCGGCGAAATCGGATCGCTGGCGGGAAAGGTCTCGTCGAGCGATTCATCGAGAAGTTCCTGGTAGGTCGGCACCTTGGGCGAAGACTTGTGGTTCTTGCCTTCCAGGCGCGTGGCTTCCTTCTTCCGTGCATCGGTGTCTTTCATGATCGTCCATCCAATCGCGGGCAAAGGCCCGTATCGAGAGGTGCTGCATGCGGCGTGCCCATTGCCCGGCACGCCACATGCTCGTCCGACGAATGGCATCTGCGAAGTGCTCGGATCGGTCAATGACTTCAACGCATTTGAAATGGGCATCCCGTGAGTGGCGGGTGCTTGCGTGTGCGCTCTTGGCGGCGCTGCCGCTGGCCGGCTGTCAGAAGCCAGCGACGCCGTCCGTCGCGCAAAACCCTCGCCTGCGAGACGAGGGTCGCGGCCTCGCTGCCACGCCGCTCATCGATGCACGCGCGCGGACCGTCTCTCCCGCAGGAGGGCTTCGTCCGAGTGCGGCTGCGTCGGGCATTCGGCCTTGACCCTGCATTTCCAGGCTCGCGCGGACGGAACGGCGCGTTGTTTCGTCCGCGCGTCGTACCGGCGCTGACGTACCCTCGCCGGTCCTTTGCCGGATCACTGGAAGTCGATGTGGATTTCGGGAAGTTCTTCAGCGAAAAAGCTCGAGATGTGGCGATACGCGCACGTGAGCAGAATCTGCAATGCCAGTTCGATCATGTCGGCCCGATTCTTCAAATCGAGCTGCCGTCCCAGGCACTGAACAGCGCGCTTGACCGACTGGTCCAGGGTGCGCTCGAGTTGCTGACCGATGGTTTCGTGTACTTGAGTGCCAGGACGCGCCTGAATGCTCACGGGTGGGCGCGCATCGAGATCAGCGTGGCCGGAAGCGGAAAGGCGCCACCGGCGGCACAGGTGGATGCAGTCATCCAGGCCTTGGCGCTGAGGGAGCGTGCTGCTGCAACCGACACGACACCCGACAAGTGCACGGAAGTCGCCGCCACGCGCGTGGCCGAAGGCCGCTGCCCGTATACCGCCGCGAAGATCGCATTCGCGGCGCAGCGCGGTGAAGGGATGTTGTTCGCCATGGACCTGGAGACCCGCGCATCGCTGCTGAGTCCGGAATCGGAGGCCATGGCAGAGGGTGAGCACGCGTGGCTCATCGGGCGGGACGCACCGGATGGCTTCCATTCGGTCGCCCGGCGCTTGCAGCGCATGGGTTGGGCGACGACGACATTCGACACATCATCGGCCGCGCAGGACTGCCTGCACGGCCTGCCGGCAGACGCTGCCCGGCCTGCGCTTCTCATCGTTGGCGACGGCGTGCGAATCGACGAGGTGCGGGCCCTGCGTCGAATGCTGCCGCCGAACACGCAGTGCGCGATCGTCGGAACGAAGCCCGACCTCGCACCCGACGGCATCGACAGGCAGCCCTGGCCACTCGGTCCGGACGCGCTGTGTGCGCTCACGCGGAGAGCACTGGCATCGGCCGAGCAGTCTCCGATCGCCTTCGGCGACAAGCCCTGCGCGCTGGTGGTAGACGACAACGAACTCAACCTGCTCGTGGCCGCGGGGCTGCTGCAGGTGGCCGGCTTCGAGGTGAAGACCGCGTGCAGCGGCGAGGAAGCCCTCGAATGCTGCGCCCGCGACGCACCGGCCGTGGTGCTGATGGATCTGCACATGCCCGGTATCGGCGGCCTGGAGGCCACGCGCCGCCTGCGCCGCATGCAGCACGACGGTGCGCTGCCTTCCTTCGCGATCGTGGCGGCAACGGCCGACGCCCTCGAGGTAGGTCAGGCCGCGTGCCGCGAAGCCGGCATGGACGGCTACCTCGCCAAGCCGCTCTCGCTGCGCGCCATCCAGGACGAACTTCACCGGGTGCTGCCCGCGTTCGCACGTCGGCGCCCGGCCCGCTGAACACCGCGCCGCGGGCAAGCCCCGCAAGGGCGATAGACTTTACAGCCTCACCACGGGCGGGGCCGCGGCCCCTGCACCATGTACACGCAGTTCTTCGGACTCAAGCAGGAACCCTTCTCCATCGCGCCCGATCCGCGCTATCTCTTCATGAGCGAGCGGCATCGGGAGGCGCTCGCCCATCTGCTCTACGGCGTGGGCAGCGGTGGCGGCTTCGTCCTGCTCAGCGGCGAGATCGGCGCAGGCAAGACCACGGTGTGCCGGTGCTTCCTGGAACAGATCCCCAAGAAGACCAACGTCGCCTACATCTTCAACCCCAAGCTCACGGTCATCGAGCTGCTGCAATCGGTGTGCGAGGAATTCCGCGTGCCGGTCGCCTACGAGAACCCGGCGTCGCCCACGGTCAAGGACTTCATCGACCCGCTCAACCGCTTCCTTCTGAAGACTCACGCGGTGGGCCAGAACAATCTTCTGATCATCGACGAGGCGCAGAACCTCTCGGCCGATGTGCTCGAGCAGCTGCGCCTGCTGACCAACCTCGAGACCAACGAGCGCAAGCTGCTGCAGATCGTGCTCATCGGCCAGCCCGAGCTGCGCGCGATGCTGGACCGCCCTGAGCTCGAGCAGCTCGCGCAGCGCGTCATCGCGCGCTTCCACCTCGAGGCCTTGTCCGTCCGCGAGACGTCGCAATACATCCGCCATCGGCTCGCGGTCGCCGGCATCACGAGGTCTTTGCCGTTCGACCGCCGCGCCATGCAGCGCATCCATCAGGTGTCGCGCGGGGTGCCGCGGCGCATCAACCTGCTGTGCGACCGTGCGCTGCTCGGAGCCTATGCACGAGGCAAGTCCAGCGTCGACACCCGCATGGTCGACAAGGCGGCACGCGAAGTCTTCGGGCACAGTTCCTCCCGACGCATACCGCGCATGAGCCGACGCCGGGCCGCTTACGCAGGCATCGGCATGGTCGTGGCGGCCGGTCTGTTCGGCACCGTGGCATTCACGATGAGTTCCGTCATTCGCGGCAGTGGCGGCTCTGGCGCCGCTCGCGCCACTTCCGCGCCCGTGGCGACGTCGGGTGCGGCGTCCGGGGTGGCGTCCGCGCTCGCGGCGGCGTCCGCCGCCTCGCAGCCCGAAGCCATCGGACCGGCAGACTTCGCCAGCGTCTTTACCCCGGTCTGGCGCGACGAGGACGCGGCGTGGCGTGCACTGGCCGCCGACTGGAAGCTTCAGCTCGATTCGGGCGATGCGTGCGACCAAGCCGCGCGCCAGGGGGTGCAATGCTACCGTGCCAACGCCATCACCCTGGCCGAGATCCGCCAGCTCGCTCGGCCCGGCATCGTCACGCTGCGCGACGACCAGGGCGGGCGAGCCTATGCGCTTCTGAGCGCAGTCGACGATCGCGTGGCCACCCTGCGCATGGGCACCGTCACCCGGACCCTCCCGTTGGCCTCGCTTGCCGCCCTGTGGACCGGCGACTTCGCCACGCTGTGGCGCGTGCCGCCCGGCTATGCCAATCATCTCGTGGCCGACCCCTCGGACCCTCTGGCAGACTGGCTGTCGGCGCAGCTCGCCTCCGTGCAGGGCGGCCGCGAACCCGGCGCCAGCGGACTCAAGGCTCAGATCGCGGCTTTCCAGGTCGCGCAAGGCCTCAAGGCCGACGGGCTCGCCGGACCCACGACCTTCATGCAACTCAACCGGGCGCTCGGCATCGACGAACCGCGCCTGGCCGACCGGCTCTCGAGCCACTAGCCCGCCTGTGATACGCCGTGCCAATCCATCGCCATCACGGCCCCTAGGAACCACACGCCATGTCGTACATCCTCGATGCCCTTCGCAGGGCCGATGCAGAACGCGAGCGCGGAGCCGTGCCGGGTCTGCATGCCCAGGCACTGCCCGCGGCAGGCGATGACGGCGCGGCGGGATCCACGCAAGGATGGCCCGCGTGGGCATGGTTCGCGTCGGGCATGGCCATCGTCGCCCTGGCAGGATTCGGCTGGCAATGGTGGGCGCACGATTCGAACGAGCAGCTCGTCGTGGCGGCCATGGGTACTGCGCCGGTCTCCGTGGCCGGAATGGCGCCGGCATCGGCTGCGGCGCCGCCGCAGGCTGCGACTGCCATGCCGCCCACGGCGAAGGCGATCGACGACCGGGCTGCGCCTGCGCCAGCCGTTCAGCCCGCGGCGCGGGCGCCCGAGAAGCCGGCCCGCCGGTCGGAATCGAAACCGGCTGGACAGGCCAGAAGCGACAAGTCACCTTCGCGGCAGCACGCGACGCGGGTCGCGCAGGCGCGCGACGCGGCAACAGGTGTCAATCCTCAGGAGGGACGCGCCGGTGTTCGAGAAGCCGCCGGCAAGGCGGGCGGCAAGGCGGGCGGCGAGACAGCCAGCAAGACGGCCGGCGACGCCGATTCAGCGGCGCCACGGATCTACAAGGTCGCCGAGCTGCCGAACGACATCCAGCGCGAGCTGCCCAAGCTCACGGTGGGCGGATCGATCTACTCCCCAAGCCCGGCCAGCCGCTTCCTGATCATCAACGGCCGGATCTTCCACGAGCACGACAAGGTCACGCCCGACCTCACGCTGGAAGAGATCCAGCTCAAGGCCGCCGTCCTGGACTTCAAGGGCTACAGGTACGGGATCACGTTCTAAAGCCTGCACGGCCTGCGCCGGAGCGCGGCGCGCATTGCGTCGGCGAATGTCCCCGCGAACGTCAGCCCGCGAACGACTTCACTGCATCCAGCGCATCTTCATCGAGGTCGCCGAACGCGGTGCCCACGCGAAAGCTGTCCGGTCCGCAATAGGAGCAGTACAGCACCTTGACCGGGGCAGAGACATGCTCGGCATGGTCGCCCGCCGGCACGTCGAAGTGAACCTCGCATCGCGTCCCCGGTGCAATGGGCCGGGGCGACATCACCGACATGCCGTCGAGGCCGACATCCCAGGTGGTGCCGTCACGCGGAGGCTGGCCCGGCAGGACGATCGTGGCCGGGCTGCGCAAGACCTTGCGCGGGTGCATGCGGCGGTTGGACCCGGGAATCATGGCAGCAAGAGCTCGAACACGGCACCTCCGCGGGCATGATCGCCCAATCGGGCTTGCCCTGGCAATCCGCGATTGCGATGGGCCTGTGCGACCTGTTCGCACAGCGTGCGGCCAAGACCGGTCGACGTGGCACAGGGCACCGACTGGACGCCCGGCCCGTCGTCGTGGACGTACAGACACAGCATCGAACCCTCGCGCCTGGCGCCCAGGGCGATGCGCGTGCGCGCAAATCGCAACGCATTGTGCAACGCGGAATCCAGCGCGAGACGCACGAGGTGGGCATCGAAGAACCACCACTCGGGGACGTCCTCGGCCACTTCCTTGACGAGTGCGATCCGGCCCTGTGCGAGCGCCGACGCCTGGTCCAGGATGCCGTCGAGGAATATCTCCGGCCATTCCTCGCGCGGTGTCGCGCGCAAGCCGCCGGCTGCTTCGGCGCGTTGCACCGTCAACCATTCGGTCAGGCGGGCGCAAAGCTGCGTAGCCTGCTCGTTCGCAGACGCGACATGGCCACGCGCCGTGTCGTCGAGCGAAAGGGCGGAAAGGCGCGCCAGTTCATCGGCCAGGATGGCCATCCGATTCTTCACATCGTGCGCCACGGCGGCCGTCAAGGTGGCGTTCACGCGGGCGCTCCCGCCACACTGGCGGCTGCCGCGAGGCGCTCGCGGTAGAACTTCCGGGCCGCAGCGACCCGGTTGTGCTCGGGATGACGTTCCTCGAGCATGGCAAGAAGCTCCCTCGCCCGGCTGGCGTGCTCGGCCGGGCGCTCCAAGCGCGCCATGGCGACGAGATACAGCGTGCACAGCTCCATCTGCACGGTGAAATGGCCCGGCGACAGTGCAAGAGCGCTCTCGCCGATGTCGATCGCCCGGGCGAAGTCGCCATCGCGCTTGGCCTGCTGCAGATCGTGCAGCGCGCGCTGGATGTCGTTCGCGGCGCGCGCGACGATTTCCCGGCAGGCGCCTTCCGCGGCCGTGCCCTGCGCCGCCCGAAGCGCGGCCGCCACGACCAGCGGCCGGTCGGTGTTGCTGCGCGCAACCGACTCGATCAGGCCCTGCCCCAGCTCGACCCGACCCGTGGCCAAAGCGCTCTTGGCCACCAGCAGCCTGTGCGCATCGCCCATCGGCGTGTCGCCGATGGCTCGCTCGATCTCGGCCATGAGCGCCGCCGCTTCCTGCGCATTCCCGTTGCGGTGATGGGCCTGGGCGCAAACGGCCTTGGACAGCAACTGCGCCGCTGGCAGATCGGGAAACTGCCTGGCGACGTCCGCGCCCACGCTGAGTGCGCGCTTGGGGTCGCCATGGTCGAGCAGCGCCTGCGCGAGCAGCACGCCTTCATCGTGCGACCGCGTCACCGACGCCTTGTTGCGCGCCACGGCCTGCTCGAGCGCCTTGACCGCGACATCCGTCGCGCCCACGTGAAGCGCCACGGCGCCCAGGCGGATCTTGCGTCGGGCGTTGGGCACGAGGTCGGCCACCGCACGGGCGGTGTTCAGCGCGGCCTCCTCGTCGCCTTGCTCCTCGACGATCTCCAGCAACGCGTCGTAGGCACAGGCGTAGTCCGGCTGTCGCTCGATCAGGGCCTCCAGCGCTGCACGCGCAGCATCGACGTCGCCGCCGGCACGCAGCGCATGGGCGCGGCCGAGCAACGCCCAGGGCAATTCGGAATTCATGCCGAGCGCGAAGTCGTAGGCGGCCAGTGCCTCCTCGAACCGCCCGAGCTTCATCAGCGCCCCGGCCTTCTGCCTGATGCCCTCGACGCTGAGGGCATCACCCCGATTGACGAAGCCGTCTGCCACCCGCAGCACCTCGTCCCACTTCTTCGCATCCACCGCGTGCAAGAGTGGCGCCAAGGCCTGCTTGCGGGCCGACAGGGTTTCGATGTAACGCGCGAGCAGCTGGTCGGCGAAGGGTTTGACGATGTAGCCGTCGGGCGTGTAGTCGCCCGCGGCGAGCACGTCGGCGCGAAGCGAATTGGCAGTGATGAAGATCCACGGCGCGATCGGATTCAGGAGGTTCGCACCGCGCGCAGCCTCCAGCAGCTGCTGGCCGTCGGTCCCTTCGCCGAGGTTGTAGTCGCTGAGCACGACATCGATGACCTCCGCCTGCATGGCCCGGATCGCCTCCTTGGCGCTGCCGGCCATCACGACATTGCGAATGCCCAGGCGGTACAGGGACTCGCGAATGATCTGGCGCATCTGCTGCTGATCGTCGATCACCAGCACCTTGAAACTCGAAACGGGGCGAGAGGCGGATTTCATCGTGGCGTCAGTCAGGGCCCTGGGACAGGGACTTGGCAATCAAGGAACACAGTTGCTGCTGGTCGCCGATGCCGACCAGCAGGGGGCCCGAATGCGGCCCGTTCAGCGCCCGGAGGATGATCCCGAGCTCGACCCCGGCCAAATGCCCCGACGCCGTCGATACCTGCTGCCGCTGCCAGATCCATTCCGCCAGCTGCTGCTCGGGCGCGCCGGGCGTGGCCTGGTCGCGCCGGCAGGCCTGCGCGACGAAGGCGACCAGTTCGATCGCCCGGTCGGCGAAGGTCTCCACCGGAGTCGGTGCGGTCTGGCAATCGGCATGGGGCATAGGGTCACCTGCGAAGACATGCCCGACCAGGCGTGCCCCGCGCGAACCTGTCGCTGCGCTGCCGGTGAACATGCGATTGCCGTGGGCCGCCCATCGGCGGTCCGTCGCACGTCGAGAGAGGCCGTGCGCCATCGGCAACCCCGCTGTCCTGGCCTTTCGGCGTTAGACCGGAAGCTTTGCGACCCCGGCTTTCGCTCGGGTGTGCCTTTGTCGTGATCTGGCCAATGTATCGAACCCGGAGCCCGGCGGCTTGAGCCGGCCACCTCACGAGGCAGCCCGCACCGTGACGGACTACCGCAACCGCGTGCTGCGCTAATCCAGCGTGAAGCCCAGCTTGACGGTGACCTGCCAGTGAGCCACCTTGCCGTCAATCACATGGCCGCGCGTCTCGCACAGCGTGAACCACTGGATGTTCCGCACGGTCTCGTGGGCTTTCGCGATCGCGTTCTGCACCGCATCCTCGATGCTGTTCGACGACGACCCGGTGAGCTCGAGCAACTTGTAGACGTGGTCGTTCATGGCGTTCTCCTGGTGACAGGCGCCACGCTAGCCTGTTCCAGCCCGCGCCACAAGTCATGCCCGCCACCGGTGGGGTCGGGCAGCGGCGCCACAAGCCGGTGCGAGCATTTGGTCGACGTTTTCACAGGACGCCACGGTCGCGCCGCGAACGGCCGGCAAGTCATGAGAGGATATGGTGGAATCGCGTGTTGCGCTCTGCTTCCGCCATGTCGTCAGCCCCCATTCCAGATTTCTCGCCCGATCAACCGCCCACCCGACTCCAGTGGCTGTGCCGATGGGTCATTCGCCTCGGACTGCCGGGTGCCAGCGCGGCGCTGACCGGCCTGGTCACCGTGCTGTCGATCGCACTGGCCGAGGCGGTCGTCGCCGTGCTGGGGCGCGGGGACCGCCATGTGGCCGCCATCGCCGCTGCCGCCTGCGCCGTCCTGCTGACGCTGCCCATCGGCTGGGTCCTGCTCCAGTTCGTGTTCGAGCTCGATCGCACCCGGCGCCAGCTCGTGGTGCTGGCCACGCACGACGATCTCACCGGCGTCTACAACCGCAGGCATTTCATGGTCATCGCCCAGCGCGAGTGGGACCGCGCACGGCGATACGCCATGCCCTCGGCCCTCCTCCTCATCGATGCCGATCACTTCAAGCACGTGAACGACAAGCACGGCCACCTCTGCGGCGACGCGCTGCTGCGCGGCATCGCGCACACCGTGCGCGACTCGCTTCGCCAGGCAGACGTTCTGGCCCGATTCGGCGGCGAGGAGCTGATCGTCTACCTGCCGCACACCGACCCGCTCGGCGCGCTGGACGTCGCCGAGCGCATCCGCGAGCGCGTCCAGGCGCTTTCGGTGCCCTGGGAGGACGCGGCAGTCGCCACCACCGTCAGCATCGGCGTGGCGCCCTTGCGCGACGAACTTCCCTCGCTCGACTGGATGATCCACGAGGCCGACACGGCGCTCTATGCGGCCAAGGCCGATGGCCGCAACTGCGTGCGCACCTTGCCCTTCGAGCCCAGCCGCAGCGGCGGCGCCTTCCCCGTCAATCAGCGCTGATCCGACTCGCGGACGTCCAGCTCAAGGGCCGAGTCCGTCGCGGGCGAGCGCTGTGTCGTCCGCCTGGCCCATGCCGTTGGGCAGCAGGGCCCATTTGCGCAGCCGGTTGTAGAGGGTCTTCACGCTCACGCCGAGCGCGCGGCTCGCGCGCTGCTGGTGTCCGCCGAAATGGCGCAGCGTGGCCAGCATCACCTCTCGCTCGATCTGCGACCAGCTCTGGCCCAGGTGCAGGGACAGCGTCGGCCACTCCTGAGCGGGCAACGCGGGCGCGGGCGCATGCGTCTCGGCCGGCTCCGCGCTTGCCAGGCATGGAATCGTCGATCCGGCCGCCCAAGGCCATCACATAGGCACGTTCGACGGCGTTGCGAAGCTCGCGCACATTGCCAGGCCACTCGGCCTGTGCCATGGCGGCCAGCGCCTCGGGCGCGAAGCGCTTTCGACTGCCCTCGCGGCGGGACACGATGTCCAGGAAGTGCTCGGCCAGCATCGCGATGTCCTCGCGGCGCTCGCGCAGGGGCGGCACATGCACCGGGAACACATCCAGCCGATACAGGAGGTCGGCTCGCAGACGCCCCTCGGCAACGCAGCGCATCGGATCGCGATTGGTGGCAGCCACTAAGCGGACGTCCGTGTGAAGCATCTGCGTGCCACCCACGCGCATGTAGTGGCCGGCCTCCAGGACCTGCAGCAGGGTCACCTGAAGAGCAATCGGCAGTTCGGTGATCTCGTCGAGAAACACCGTGCCGCCGTCTGCGCGCTCGAACAGGCCGCGGTGCAGCGCATGCGCCCCCGTGAAGCTGCCCTTCTCGTGACCGAACAACTCACTCTCGATCAGATGCAGCGGGATCGCTCCGCAGTTGACCGACAGCATCGGCTTCGAGGAGCGCTTGCTGGCGGCATGGAGCGCCTGTGCCGCGAGTTCCTTGCCGCAGCCGCTCTCGCCTGTCACGAGGACGCTCACGTCGGTGGGTGCGGCGCGCTCGATTCGCCGGTGGACTTCGCGCATCGGCGCAGAGGCGCCGAGAAGGAATTGCCCCGGATCGCGGGCGCTAGAAGTCCGCGTCGCCGGCCCCATGCGAGACAGCAGTTCGCGCAGATGGATTTCGGCCACCGGCTTGAGGAGGTAGTCGGCAGCGCCGAGGCGAAGTGCCTGGATGGAACTTTCCACGTCGCCGTGGCCGGTGACGAACACCACGTCGGCGCGCGAGCGCAAGGCGCCGTCGGCCATCAGCTCCATGCCGCTGCCATCGGGCAGGCGAAGATCGAGCAGCACCAGGTCCGGCGCATGCATGGCAATTTGCCGGCGCGCATCGCGCAGCGAGCCGGCCGTCGCCACGCTGCAGCCCGACTCGCTTGCCCACATCGCGAGCGACTCGGCTGTGTCGCGCTCGTCGTCGACCACGAGGATATGCCGCATTGCCGCCTCCATGACGGCCTCAGGCGAAGGCAGGCGCCCTGTGCGCAGACACATCGGCGCAGGACTGGAGCGCCCATCGGAGGTCACTCTCGGTGAACGGCTTGGACAGCACGGTGTCCATGCCGGAATCCAGGTAGGCGCAGCACTCGTCAGGCATCACGCTGGCGCTGACGGCAATGATGGGCACGTGCCGTCCCAGCGGCTTCTCCCATCGGCGAATCGCGCGCGCCGCATCCATCCCGCAGGTGCCGGGCATCCACTGGTCCATCAGCACCACCGCGTAGTCGCCCTGGCGAACCTCTTCCACGCCCTGCGCTCCATCGCTCACGTGCTTTGCGGTGAATCCGAGGCCTTCGAGAAAAAGCATCAGGATCATGGCCTGCACGGGGTCGTCCTCGACCACGAGGACGCGAGGCGCCGCGCCACGCAGCTCGGACCACCGGGCGCCACGCTCGTTGCCATCGACCGTCTGGATGTTCATGGTCGCCCTCCTCAGAACTGGATCTCGGCGGCGTACACGCGCGTGCCGTTGTCGACAAGCTGGCCCTTGACATGCACGACCGTGCCGGCTGCCAGGTCACCGGACACGCCTTTCTTGAACACCGTGGCGGCATCGAAGACGACTGTGCTTCCACGCAGGATGAAGGTCTTGGACGCCACGTCCAGCGAGGTGATCTCGCCATGCAGGTTGACCTTCCTGTCCTGCGCCACCGTCGTCATGATGTCCACCGATTGCGCCTGCAGGGTCCCGCCGACGATGTCGCCATCGACCTGGACGCGCACGCCGTTGCGAAGATCGGTCGCGCTTCCACCGCTGAAGCTCACGCCCGCGCCGCTGGCGTCGACGGGTTGGCCTTCGAGCTTGAAGTTGGAAGTGTCCTTGAAGGCAGAGACAACGCCCTCGATCTCGACGACGGTGTGGTCGGCGAAGACATGCCGGCCGGCAATCGCCGCCTGGACCAACTGCCATACGCCGTTGATCGGTGTCGTCTTCAACCGGACGCGCGCGATGGCCCCGTCGGCGAGCATGGCCGCATCGACGGCCACGACACCTGCGTAGCTGATGTTCGCAGTGCCGATCGAGAACGTACGGGACGCCGTATCAAGTTGCGACACGACGCCACGCAGCCGGTAGTCGGCAAGGCTGGCGACGCGGGAGATGCGTGTGGCGGTGTACGTGCCAGAGCCGCTGTCGAGGAAGGCATGAACCACGAGCAGGTCGCCGAGGCTCAGGTCGGCCATGCCGCCGGGCAAGGCATCGTCGAACACGGTCGCGTCGTCGACCGAGACGGCCTGGCCCAGGACGGTCAGGACACGGTTCGCGGCGTCGACGGCCTCCAGCGGGCCTTGGATCGCATTGCCGAATTGCACGCGCTGCGCGACCCCGCTCTTCTCGCCGGAGACAGGATCGGCCGTGATCGCGCCGGCGTCGACCTCGATCTGCATGCCAAGCTTCAGGTCGCTTGCGGGATGCGAAACCCCGTCCTCATCGACGATCGTCGCGCTGGAATCTTCAAAGCGCACGCCATTGACGATGACCGACCCGAACCCGCTGATTCGACCGGCCGAATACGACTGAATGGCTGCTCCGGTCCCGCCGCTGTCCACGCCGCCGCCGCAACCGAACACGGCAGCCACGGCGAACAAGGCGCACAGCCATGCGCGCAGGCGTGTGGTCGACAGAAGATGGGTCATCGGGTGAGATCCTCGGAATGGGGAACGCTGGACTGCACAGGGGCTGCCGGCATGCGACCCGCAAACGCGTACATGCCGATCCTCAACCGAAGGCTGCGCGGACGGTCCAGTGCCTCGTCCTCGTCGATCTGGCGCTGCACTTGCGGTGCGAGTTCGCTCATCAACGCCTGCCAGCGCCCACGGATGACCGGTTGGAGGCGGTCGAGCGAATCGGGCGAGAGCTGGTCGGCGAACAAGGCCTGCTCGAGGTGGCGCGGCGCCTCCTCGATCACGTTGTCCACTGCCGCGGAAAGATGATCGCCCACGTTGTGTCCGAGAAAGCCCAACATGCGCTGATGGTCCCCGCGCGGCACGAAACGGTTGCGCTGGAGGACGACCGTGTCCGTATCGCTGTCGTGCCGGGCCAGTCCGAGGCGGACGACTTCCTCGAGCAGCGTGCGCGGATGAACGTCTTTCGTGACCGACTGCGCAAGCGCCTCGAAGCTCGCCCCTGGCCCTTGTCGTGGCAGCGAATGCAGCGGGCCGCCGCCGTCGCGCCAGGCGGGGTCGCTGAGCCAGCGGGTGAACAACTGCGTGGCCGGCGACGCGCGTGCGGGCTCCGGCTGCGCCGCATGCATCAGCCGAGTGACCACGCGCCGATGCAGCCCGGTGGTGGCGCTGACACGACTGACCGCGCGGTTCGGCGGGATGTCGGCATGGGCTTCACGAGCGGCATCGACCAACGCCGTGCGCAACAGCTCATCGAGGTCACCGTAGTGCAAACCCTTGGCCACGGCCAGGCGCGCAAGCGGGACGAGGACACGCCGGCAGGCCTGCAACAAGGCCGAGTCCGCCTCCTGCGATGAGGCCGGCTCTTTGTCGGCGACGGCGGGCGGGGGATTCACGCGAGTCCTGGATTGGGTGGCATCGGGCGCCAGTGTAAATGGGCTTTTTACACATTTCAATCGGGACCGTGGCGTTTCCATGCGCCCGATGATCCGAGCCAGGCGTACCAATGCCTGCAGGCGAAGTACGCACTCTTCTTGATGGGACGAGGAGGTCAGTGACGTGACGGCGTGGCAGGGGCGGCCAAGAGGCCCGCCAGCCGATCCACGTCGACGGGCTTGACGAGATGGACCTCGAACCCCGCCGCCTTGGCACGTGCGCGATCGACGTCCCGGCCATAGCCCGTGAGCGCGAGGAGTCGGCACGTCGCGGGCCCGAGCACATCGCGCAGCCTCGCGGCCAGTTCGTACCCGTCGATGACCGGCAGCCCGATGTCCAGCACGGCAGCATCGGGCTTGAACCGCGCTGCCGCCGCGAGGGCGGCCAACGGTTCGTGGGTCACCAGCACCTCGTACCCGAGCGCGCGCAGCGCCAGTCCGAGCAGATCGGCGGCGTCGGCGTTGTCGTCGACGATGAGCACGCGCCTGCAACCGGCGCCCACGAGGGCGCTGGCCGCCGCAGGAGCCGCCGCCACGGCGCGCGCCGTTCCCAGAGGCAGGCGCACGACGAATTCGCTTCCGCGGCCGCGGCCCTCGCTGCGTGCTTCGACGGTGCCCCCGTGCAGGGCCACCAGGCTCTTGACCAGGGCCAGGCCGATGCCGAGCCCGCCTTCTGCGCGGTCCACGCCGCGAGCGCCCTGCACGAACAGGTCGAACACCTGCGAGAGTGTTTCGCTGTCCATGCCTTGGCCGTTGTCCTTTACTCTGATGACGGCCTGCCCGCTGTCGCGGAACGCACGCAACCGCACCTCGCCGCCCGGCGGCGTGTAGCGGGCCGCATTGGTCAGAAGGTTCGCCACCACCTGGGCAAGGCGTGCCGGATCACCCGTCCAGCGAAGGCCGCGCGACGGAACCCGCACGACGAGGCGGTGGCGGCGCTGCTCAAGCAGCAGCCGGGCCATGTCGACCGCCTTGGCCACCACGTCGCCGATCTCCACCGTGTCCTTGTGCAGCTCGACCTTGCCTCGAGTCACGCGCGATACGTCCAGCAGGTCGTCGACCAAGCGGATCAGATGGTCGACCTGGCGCTGGATGATGGCCTGCTCTCTGGCCGTACTGGCATCGCCGCGCATCTTCATCAGCTGGAGAGCGGTCACGATGGGCGCGAGGGGATTGCGCAGTTCGTGCCCCAGCATGGCGAGGAATTCGTCCTTGGCGCGGTCGGCGCAAGCGAGCCGCTCGAGAAGCTGCGACTGTTCGCGTTGACTTCTCTCCAGCGCTTCGCGTGCCCGCACGGCCTCGGTGATGTCGCGGGCGAAGCAGCGAGTCGACACGAGCCGGCCGTCTTCCAGCACCGGCGTCGAATGGACGAGCGCATGACATGCACTCCCGTCACCTCGACGATAGGTGGCCGGCTGGTCCGCCAGCGCACGACCTTCGCGCAACCGCGCCACGAACTCATCCCCCTGCGCACGTTCCATGTGGAACTCTGCCAAGGGGCGTCCGACCACGTCGTGGATGCCGCGCCCGAGCATTTCGAGCTCGGCCCGGTTGGCCCATTCGACCGTACTGTCAGGGGCGACACGGATCAGGCCCTCCGCCGCATGCTCGAGGAAATCGAGCAGGACATGCTCGGCCCGGCCGCGCCGTGCGACCTCGCGTTCAAGAGAATCCGACTGGTGCCTGAGCGAGGCGAATGTCAGGTCCTGAAGCGAATGACCCAGCCGGGCGGCCGCGCCATCAGCCGGGACGACGTGCATGTGCAGCGCGCATACCTCCTCGAAGGCACGACGCTGCGCGGGTTGCGAGAACAAGTCCAGCGGATAGGCGCAAAACAGCGAGAAGGCGTGGCGCGAACCGAGCGAGCACCACAGTTCCTCGAGCCTGACGGCCGCGGCGTGGCGCCCCTGGCTGCACAGGCACGCCACCAATTCGCCGAAGCAGCGGACGACCCGCCGGCCATCGCGCGACAACCGGCGCAGCGCCCCGCCCAGGATGTCGTCGAAACGACGTTCGTCCGGCCAGCCCTCCACCAGGATGCTCTGCAGCGTGTCATCAACATCCATAGCGACGCAGGCACCGCGATCCCAGCGCGGAGGGCCGATGGCCTCGCACGCACGCGAAAGCCGCTCCTCGATCGAGGCGCGATGCCCGGGCGTGGCGATGATCAACACTGCATCGCCGGCCAACAGCGCTGCTTGCAGGAAGTCGACCACCTCGTCGAGGAGCCGCGCGTCCTCCTTGTAGAACTGCACGAAATGCCTGGCCAGGGAAGAGGATCCGCCGCTTGCCGACTCAGGGCTGGACACGAAGTTCTCCGTTGTTTTGCCCGAGGAGCGGGCAGGGTTTTGGTACCGCCTTGCAGCAACCGCCGTTCCCGGGACTCGAGCCGCTGGCCGACAACGTTGTCAGGGAATGCCCACGCCATCCGCGGGCGCATGCCCACGCGCTCGTGCGTCGACAACCGGCAGACCCGATCGCACCGCCGCAGGAACATCGCGTGGTGTGCGGCTGTTGTCGCCGCGCGCGAACATGCACAAGGAGTACACATGACACGCAAGCTCATCAACTGCAGCGCACTGGTTGCCAGCGCGGCGCTCGCGGCCGCCTGCTCGTCGGTCCCCGCGCCGCCGGCCCACTACGCGACCGTGACCGAGGCGCCCATCCAGACATATCCATCGACCACCACGCCCGTGGAAGTTCATGCAGGCACGGTGCGCTCGATCGAGCAGATGGACGCGAGTCAGCGCCCGTCGGGCGGCGGTGCCTTGCTGGGCGCCGTGATCGGTGGAGTCGTCGGCAACCAGATCGGCCATGGCACGGGTCGGGCAGCTGCTACTGCGCTGGGCGCTGTCGGGGGTGCGGTGGCCGGCAACAGGATCGAGGAGAACCGGACCGCTCCTGACGCCTACTATCACGTGACCGTCGCCATGGACAATGGCGAGCTGCGCGCGTTCGACTACCGGGACATCAACGGACTGCGCGTGGGCGACCGCGTGCGCATCGTGGACAACCAGCTCGAGCGCTGGTGAGGTATCGAAGGGAAGATCCGCGCGCCGAGTCCCGCCACGGCGGGCCGGCGCCTGACCGGCCCCTGAAGTGGGCACCCGCCCAGACAAGTCAGTGGCTGAGCTTTTGCAGGAGCTCTGCCTTGCTCATGGCCGAACGGCCCTTCAGACCTTTTTCCTGAGCCTCACGGTAAAGCTGTCCGTAGGTTCGACCGCGCTCGCACAATGCGGCATCGCTCGGGACGAGTGCGTCCAGGCCGGACAACATGCTCGAGCGAGGCACCGCTTCCGACGGCGAAGGTTCTCGGGTGGATTTGCGTGGCGACTGTGGCGAGTCTTCGCTCGGACGCTCAGCGCGCTTGGCGCTCAGGGACTTCGGCACGGCGGCTTCCTCGGAAGGTATCGTATGGACCCGATAGGTCGTGTAGGAGGTCAATGCAGCCGCCGAGCCGAGGCGAGAGGCCTGTGCGGCTCGGGCGGCTCGCGAACCGGCCGTTCCCCCGGCAAGGGCGGATCTTCCACATCGGGCGGAAGAATGTCGGGCTGGGGCGGACGCGGTGGCGGCATGTGCGGCTGCGGAACCGGAGGTTCCGGCGGCGTTTGATGGACGCGCAATGGATGCGCCTCAGGTCTTGTCGATGGCGCGCTTCACCTTCTCCTTGGCATCGCCCACGTTTGCCTGTGCCTTGCCGCCCAGTTCGTCGGCCTTGCCTTCCGACTTGAGGCGTTCGTCCTCGGTGAGGTCTCCGGCCGCTTCCTTGAGCTTGCCTTTGACTTCTTCGCCGCGGCCCTTGACTTGATCCTTGTTCATCGTCTCTCCAATGTGTCGAAGTGGGATGGGGATGAGGCCCGCAGGCGAGCCTCCCCGGCCCACCGGCAAGGCGCGAGCCCGAAAGGCTTTCAGAAGCCATGGGATCCAGAAGCAGTGAAGCCGCCTCGGGGCGGCTTCACTGCCTGAAGAAAAATCCGTCTCGAGCCCACGTCGCCCAATGAGTCGGGAGGAAGGGGGGAGGAGCGTCGCAGTTGGATGCTCGAGCCGGCGGAAACAGGCGGAATCCGGTGCTCGTCGCATGTTGCGACATCGCCCTGGACTCCTTGCAGAACTCACAGCAAGGGTCATACCAACCCGTGCGGCAAACACTTCCCGAAGGCCCGCGAAGCCACGAAATACGAGGCATGGCTCATCGGGGCGGCGCATTTGCCGCTCGGCGGGGATCGAGGACGGGTCTAAAACCCTGCAGCAATTCCTGGAATTCAAGCAATTTTCCGGGCAATACTTACCGGTGTCGCGGTCATTGCACAAGATGATCGGCGCGGGCGCGGGCATGGCGATTGCTGCGGCTCGCAGCTACGCGCACGGCACCAATGGAAGGTCAAGGGCATGAGCAGATCCCGCCGCGTACTTCTGATCGACGACAACGTGGATGCCGCGGAATCGCTGGCGCAGTTGCTCGCCCTGTCGGGGCACGACGCACGGACTGCCGTCGACGGTCCCGATGCACTGCAGGTGGCCAGCAACTTCCAACCCGAGGTCGTCTTCTGCGACCTGGGATTGCCCGGCATGAGCGGCTATGAACTGGCAGGCCGGCTGCGCGCCCTTCCCTTCGGGCATGACATCGTGCTGGCGGCGCTCACCGGGTATGGGCTTCCTGGAGATCGGGACAAGAGCGAAGCTGCCGGATTCGATGCCCACTTGGTGAAGCCGGTCGACCCCGCCGTGATCGAGAGTTTCCTGGACGATTGCTGAAAAGCTGCAGGTGGACGTCGCATTCCGACGTCGCGTTCGCACGCCGTCGGGCTGCGAACGTGCTCGTCATTCGGACACCGGTTTGCCGGCCGCGGCATCGTCGAGCGCCTCCTCGAGAACATCGAGCACGCGTGCCGGATCGATGGGCTTGGGCACATGCACATCGAACCCGGCGCGCAATGCACGTCGGCGGTCCTCGTTGCGCGTGAACGAAGTCAGCGCGAGTGCCACGAGGTGTGGCCGGTGGCGCGCATTTTCCATCGTCCGAACCCGGCGGATGAAGGAATAGCCATCCTCTTCAGGCATCGCAATGTCCGAGATCAGGGCGTCCGGGCGTTCTGCGGCGTCGGCCTTCTCCAGGAACGCATAGGCGGCATCCGCGCGAGCAAAGCTTCGCGATTGGATGCTGCGCCTCGCGCAGGATGAGTGTCAGCGCCTCGCGGCCGTCGTCATCGTCCTCCACGACAACCACCCGCCTTCCCGCCAAGGTCGAGGCTGCGGGCAGCGGCTGAGCGTCTCCCTGCGCGGCCCACACGGCGGGCGGCAGTTCGATCGTGAAGGTGGAACCGCGTCCCAACCCCTCGCTGGCCGCGCGCAGCGTGCCGCCATGCAACTCGACGAGCTGGCGTGCCAGGGACAAGCCAAGTCCCAGGCCGCTTGCCGATCGCGTGCGTGAGCTGTCGGCCTGATGGAAGGCGTCGAACATGCTCGGCAGCCGCTCGGGTTCGAGGCCCAGGCCGGTGTCGACGACTTCGACGATCAGGTTGTTGGCATGCTGCATGGTGCGTACTTGCACGGTGCCGTCTTCCGGTGTGAACTTGACGGCGTTGGAAAGCAGCTTTTCCAGGGCCTGGCGCATGCGATTCGGGTCGACTCGCACCATGTCGCGCGCCAGCTCGTTCATGGTCTCGATGCGAATGCGCTTGAGCTGCGCTGCCGGATGCACGGCTTCGGCGGCTTCTTCCACCAGCGAGGACATGGGTACGCACGCCCTTTCGAGCCTGAGACGCCCGCACAGGATGCGCTGGCTGTCCAGCAGATCATCGACGAGGCGCGCCTGCGCCAGGGTGTTGCGATCGATCGCATCGAGCGCCTTCAACTGCGCCGGATCGAGCGCGGCGCTCTGCCGCAGCACATGCGACCAGCCGCGAATGGCATTCAACGGAGAGCGCAGTTCGTGCGTGACCACGGCCAGGAATTCATCCTTGGATTGCGCCGCCGCCTCGGCCGAAGCCCGTGCATCGCGTTCCCGTTGAAGCAAGGCCGCCGAATTGGCGGCCTGGCTCTTGCGTTCGGTGATGTCTTCTGCGATGCCGCCCATGCGGTGCGTTCCGCTGGATTCATCGACCCACGAAAATCGCCTCTCCCGCACCCACCGGACACAGCCGTCCGGGCGGCGAACGCGGTACTCACGGAAGGCCTCGCCATCGTCCGAAAGGAAAGGCTCGGGGACACCGCTGGCGTCGTCCGGCAGGACAGCTGCCGTCCAGAGATGCGGCTCCTTGTACAGGGCGTCAGGGTCCAGGCCCCATATCTCCTTCACGCCCGGGCTGACATACAACAGCCTGCGAGATTCGGGCTCGCCCAGCCAGAAGACGTCATCGCTGCGCTCGGCCAATTGCCGGAAATGGCTGTCGGACAAGCCTTTCCTGCCATGGCCTTTGGACGCGGCGGTACGTCGCATGGCCGCTGTTCGGCGATCCACGGCCGGTGGTTCCGCATCGTTCGAGCTGGTCATGTTCTGCTCTGCTTCGCTGGCATGTCGCCTGAGATGGCTCTGTGGCGCAATCGACGTGCCCATGAATTCCAGAGCGCCTCGCGGAACTTTCCTGCGGTTCTCCGGGCTGCCGATGCCGGCAATGGCCACGCGGCCGACGCCGTGCAAAGGCGAATCGAGCGAACCTGCGTGCCGAAACGCTTACCGCGCGATGAAAGTTATCGACTCGATCGCGGCTTGAGATCGCCACGGCGGCGTCGTTCCTTGCGGTAAGCACGCATGTCCCGCGGGCCCCGCGAGGAGCGTGGCGGCATGCCGATTGCCGACGCTCGGTGAGGCCGGTCGCCGTCTTGGCGGCGGCCAGGTTTTCATCACTTGTCTTTGAAAGGACTGTCACATGATCAACTTCATCGTATGGCTCGTCGTCGGCGGCCTGGTGGGCTGGATTGCAAGCATGATCATGCGCACCGATGCGCAGCAAGGGGTGCTGCTCAACATCGTCGTGGGCATCGTCGGTGCGGCCATCGCAGGCTGGCTGATCTCGCCGCTTGTCGGCATACCGAGCATCAATGCGGGGTTCAGCGTCGGCGCCTTCATCGTGTCGCTGCTGGGCGCCATCGTCCTGCTGGGCATCGTGAATCTCTTCCGCCGAGGCAGCGTACGCTGAACGACGCATGGATTCCGCGACCGACAGCGACTCCGCGCAAGCGGGCACCAGCCCTCGCAATCCGGTCGACCGCATGGTCGACGGTGCGCACGAGGCAATCGACCGGCTGGCGGCGCGCGCGAGCCCGATGTACGACCGCTTGCGCGACAGCACGCGCGAGAAGGCAGACAGCCTGCGGACCCGCGCCGACGAAGCGCTCGACGACATCGACGAACGCTGGCTCGACGACGCTCGCCGGTTCGTGCGCGAGAAGCCGTTGACCGCCCTGGCTCTCGGGGTGCTGGCGGGCGTGGTACTGAGCAGGCTGTCCTCGTCTCGCTGACCAGATGGGGATCGCGTGTAGCGGCCCGGCAAGCTTTCAGCTTGCCGGGCCGTTCTTCGTCGTGGCACGCATTGCCTGCGTCCCACGGCATCGTGATTGCTGCCTCTCCGGAGTACGCGCCCCTTTGGGCACACCACGATCTGGAGTGAAATCATGTCGAAAAGCAGCATTCAAGGCGGCGACCGCTCACCTGCGCGGCCCGCAGGCGGCGACGTCCGGACGCTCGGGCCGAGCGACCGGTCCGACACCGGCAGCGACGTGCAGGGCGAATACGACCTGACTTCGCCCGAGGACATGGACCGCAATGTCTTCGGCACCCGCCAACCCGGGCTCGAAAGCGATTCGGATTCGGCGGGCACCGGAGAACGCGGCGCCGCACGGCCGGACGAGGAGGCCGACCCAGGTCACGACATCCTGCCGGACCGACTCTGGCGCACGAGTGGCGTAGAGGACAGCAAGGATGAAGAGCAACGCATGCTCGATGAAGTCGACCAGCTCGACGAGAGCGGCGACCCCGACCCCGAAGACGACACCACGTCTTAAAAGGGAGAGAAAAGAGCGGGCCGTGCTCGCTCCCGAATCAGACCTCTTGCGGGTGCGGGCACGCCAATTGCCTAAAACGCTCCATCGCGCCGGCCGCCACGGTCGGGATGTTCACCCGAAGGGATCCGAATGAGCGCCACCGCCGTTGCGACGCGGGCCGTCTTCATCGACAAGGATGGCACCCTGGTCGACAACGAGCCTTACAACGTAGACCCTACCAGGATCCGGTTCACGCCGTATGCGCTCGAGGGACTGCGGCTTTTGGCCGAGCGCGGCTATCTGCTGATCGTCGTCACCAACCAGCCAGGCCTGGCGTACAGGATGTTCACCCGCGCCGCATTGGAGCGCCTGCGTGCCGGGCTGGCCGAGCAGATGGCGCGCGGCGGCGCACCGCTCACCGATTTCTACGCATGTCCGCATGCACCCGGTCCTGCAGGGCGGGTGCCTGCGTGCCTGTGTCGAAAGCCCGCGCCCGGATTGCTGCGCCAGGCTGCACGCGCACATCGCATCGATCTTTCGCGCTCCTGGATGATCGGCGACATCCTCGACGACGTGGAAGCCGGGCGGCGCGCAGGCTGCCGAAGCGTGCTCCTCGAAATGGGCAACGAGACGCAATGGCGCCTGTCTCCGCTGCGCACGCCGCAGGTGCGTGCAGCGCACCTTCTGGAAGCCGCGGAGATGATCATTGCGTGCGAGGAGCATTGTCCTGTGCCCGAACCGACCGTTGCCGCCGATTCCGCCACGCCTGCGACTCCCGATCTTCGTGGAAGGGTCCGGCGCAGCGTTCGGCAGGCCACGGCGGCTTTCCAGGCCGCGGTTGCTCGCAACCGTCATGAGCAACCGGGGCGTCCGGGATGACGGCACCGTCGTCAATGCGACCAGCACGCGCACTCCACCCCTCCACATCGTGCGCGTGAGCCTTTCACGAACGGAATCGAACACAATCGGGAACCAGGCACACACCTTGAAACGACGCTTTGACTTCGCGCCAGGCAACCGCGTCCCCATTTCAAGGGCCGGGCCCGCCTGACGGGCACGCCAACATGGAGAGCCGCATGAGCTGCACACCGAGGCGGATTCTGCTGGTCGACGACGACACGGCGAATCTCGACATGCTTGGCGAGCTTCTTCGGCACGAAGGGCACATCGTCTTTTGCGCCCGCAATGGTGCCGAGGCGATGGCCTGCCTGCGCAGCGCGCAACCCGACATCCTTCTGCTCGACTACGTGATGCCCACGATGGACGGCATCAGCACCATCCAGGCGCTTCGCACGGCCGGGTTTTCGAGCGAAGTGCTCATCGTGATGACCAGCGGACTGCCCGAGGACATGGTGCGATCGCGCGGCGTTCACTACGACGCGTTTCTTCAGAAGCCGTACACAGCCGACGAGGCCCTGAATCTGCTGCACCGGCTGCCCGAACGGCTCGGCTCTCAAGCCTGAACAGTGGCTCACGCCTTCACGCGCCGTGGGTATGCGGGTTGCCGCTCGCCCGCATCTGCCATGAAAGGACTCCACCATGAACACCGACAAGGCACTGGGCAAGGTATCGCCCAGCATCACGACGCTCATTCGAAACGAGCATTCGCAGGTCATGCTCACTTCCCACCGGTATCGCTCCGACGCGCCGGCAGCACGCAAGCAGGCCATCGTGAAGACGATCTCGCTTGCGCTGGAAGTGCATGCGCAACTCGAGGAAGAGATCTTCTATCCCGAGTTGCAGAATGTGGACGCGGGCGACGAAGTGCTGTCGCGTGCGAAGCCGGAGCATGACGAGATGCGCAGGCTGATCCGTGAACTCGAACACCTCGATGCGGCCAGCGATGCCTACGACGAGCGCTTCATGGCGCTGATGCGCGACGTGATGCACCACGTCGCCGACGAGGAGACCGTGCTCATTCCGAAGGCCGAGCGCCTGCTCGGCGACCGATTGTGCGAAATGGGCGCGCAATGGATGCGCCGCAAGATGGCGCTGGCCGCACCTCATGCCGGCGAGCTCGCCCGCAACGCCGCGCGAGCCATGCCCAAGGGCACGATGCTGGTGGCCGGCGGTCTTCTGGCGGGTGCCTTTCTGCTCGGTCGCGGCATGGAACACCGGCGGCATTGACCGCGACGAACCAGGCGGCTGCGCCGTACGGATGCGGCGGTTGCGGCCGCTATTCAGCCCGAGGGCTTGGTGGTCCCCGGTACGGGCGATGGAGCCGGGCCCTTGACGCTCGTGTCGAGCGCCGCGCCCGGGTCCTCTTCTCCTGCGACCGATTCGTCGCTGAGGTCCACGGGCTGGGGCGGCGCGTCGGGGCGCGGATCTGCGCCAGGTGGTGTGGGTGCGGGTGTCGTGTCCATGATCTCTCCTTCACGCGGCGGCGCGCGGTGCACGGCGCTGCACGCTCCCATTGGACGCCCTTGCTCCGACATGCGCGATGCCCGTGGTCGCAATGCATGGACTCGACGTCGCGCTTCGCCTCGCTTCCATGCGAAGGAACGACAGGAAGCGCGCCTCCGCCGGCGTGAGCCCCGGTCGCCGCCGCGCTGCAGGCAGGGGCACAGCGTCCTGCCATTGCTGCGCTCGTGCAAGAACGGCCGGATGCACGTAGGCCTTCCTGCACACAGACACGGTATTGCCCAGGCGCGCGGCCACCTCGGCGAGGATGCGCGCCGGCGAGGCGGCGGCGCGGTCGGGGGTTCGCTCCAGCAGGTCCAGCGCCTGCACGCTCGCGTGCCAGGTCCGAAAATCCTTGGCGGTGAATTCGCCTCGCGCGGCATCGCGCAGATAGTCGTTGACGTCGGCCGAGCCGAGCGCATGAACGGCCCCCACGTCGTCCACGTACTCGAACAGATCCTGTCCGGGCATGGCCTGGCAGTGCCTGACGACGCGCGCGACCCGTGGGTCGGCCAGTGCAACGTCATGCACGATGCCGTGCTTGCCCTTGAAGCGAAGGCGCAGCGTGCCGCGCGCCACGGCCGCATGCCGGTTGAGTAGCGTGGTCAGCCCATAGGATCCGTTGCTGCGCACGTATTCGTCGTTGCCCACCCGGACCAGCGTCGCATCCAGCAGTCGAACGACCGCCGCAAGCACCACGGGGCGCCGCGGCACCGCTCCCGATCCCTGCGCCAGATCGGCCTCGATCTGGCGCCTGATCCTGGGCAGCGCCTGACCGAAGTCCCACAAGCGCTCGAACTTGTCGGCGTCGCGCGCCAGACACCATTGCGGGTGATACCGATACTGTTTTCGCCCTCGCGAATCGCGCCCGGTGGCTTGCAGGTGTCCGTTGGCAATCGGACAGATCCAGACGTGTTCGTAGGCCGGGGGAATCGCCAGCCTGCGGATGCGATCGAGCACCGCCGCATCGCGCACGCCACGACCGTCTGGACCGACGTAGCGAAACCCCGAGCTCGCGCGCTGTCGCCGAATTCCCGGCGCCGCGTCGTTCACGTAAACCAGACCGGGCGGCGCCTTGTCCAAGGACAGCCTCAGCCGCCGTGCTTCAGCTGGGTGCGCAAGCGCTCCGCCGCATCCAGGTGCTTCTCGAGTACCGGCAGGGTGCTCTTCGCAAAGCTTTGCAGATCGGCCGTGTCGCCCTGTTTGGCCTCTGCATCGAATGCGGCGATGTCTTGCTTGTGGTCCTCGATGGCCATCGTGACCGCCTCGCGATCGAATCGGTCCGCCGACAAGCTGCCCAGTTTCTCCAGCGATTCCTTTTTTGCCTCCGACAGCGTGGCCGGCAGCGCCAGGCCGCGCGCCGTTGCGATCTGCCGCAGCTTGAGGTCCGCATTGGTGTGGTCATCGATCAGCATCTGTCCATAGGCACGCAATTGGGGTTCGCTGGCCCTGTCGGCCACCATCTTTCCGAACTGGACCTCGAACAGCCCGCCTTGGATCGCATGCTCGACGAACGACTTGTCGTCGGCGGACAGGGCATCGGTGGACCGCGCAATCGCCCCGGGCGGCTTGTCGTTGACGGCGCCCACGTCGCTCGGGGTCGTGGTGCCGGAGGTGGTGCCGATGTCCTTGGGCACCCCCGTGGAACCCACGAGTCCGGTGGAAGACGAGTCCGGCGCGGCGCGCGCAGACGGCGCGGTGTCTGCCACGCCTGTCGACGGTCGGGTGACGGTGGCTGTGTCTGCCACCTTGGGCCTGGGTGGTTCCTCGGCTCGGCCGCAGGCCGTCAATGCCAGCACCATGGCGACGAGCGCCGGTGCGACACCGTGCACAAGTGGGCTGGTCGTCGAACGCATGGCGTCCCCTTGCTCGACTCGGTCGTAAACGCTGCGGAAGTTCCTACTCTGACTGCGCAGCGCGGGCGCGGTCACGCAAGGCCTTGATCTGGTCGTGATTGCGTTGCACGCCCAGTTCCTGCCGCTGCACCAGCGCGAGAAGCTGCTCGGGAAGATCCTGCTTGAGCGCCTTGCGGTAGCGGGCCAGCGCGGCATCTTCGCCGCGCTCGCATTCATCGAGCATGGCCTTGTCCGAGAAGCCGACGAGCGAACCGCGCACTGCCACCCAGCCGCGATGCAGGGCACCCGACGCGCTGCCGCCCTGGTCGGCCTTGCCGCCGAATTGCACGACGTACGGCTGCAACTCGCTGGCAGCCGTCTTGCACTCTGCCGCCCGCTGCAGGAAGAGCGTGCGAAGGTCGCTCGACGCGGTGTGCTTGGCGCAGGCGTTGAATCCGAATTCACCGTCGCGGCACGTCTCGACCAGGTCGTTCAAGGTATCGACGATGTCGTCATTGGACATGGAGATGCTCCTTTCCTCGGTGCGGGCTGGCGGCGCACCCTGCAGCCGCGATGCCCGTTTCGGCCACGATCGGCAGGCCGCGTGCCCGAGCACACAGCAGCGGCATGGGAACGCCGCTTGCTCTTGGCCGCACATGACGAGCGAGTCTCCTTCGGCCACCGGCCCGCACCTGGTGGATGCGACGATGTTCTGGAGCGCCACCGGCGGGGGCGTGCGCCGCTACTTGCTGGCCAAGCGCGCGTGGCTGCAAAGGCATACGGCGTGGCGTCACACGATTGCGGCGCCCGTCGCCGACCTGCCCGGGATGGTCGCCTTGCCGGCTTTCGCGTTGCTCGGCTCCGGCGGATATCGCCTGCCCGTGCGGCGACATGCGCTGTCGCGCGAGTTGCAGGCCGTGCGGCCTGACCTCATCGAAGCCGGCGATCCTTACCGGCTCGCCTGGGCGGCGCTCGATGCGGCAGCGGCGTTGCAGGTGCCGGCCGTGGCGTTCTGTCATTCCAACATCGAGCTGCTGGCTGCGCGTCTCGCAGGCCGGCGAATGGGCATGGCCGCGGCACGAATGGCACGGCGCTACGCGGCGCACTTGTACCGGCGATTCGATCTCGTTCTCGCCCCGAGCGAGTCGATGCGGGCGCATCTGGCGGACTGGGGCGTGGATCACGCCGCCTGCCAGCCGCTCGGCGTGGATGCGACACTGTTCCATCCGGCGCGCGCCAGTGCCTCGTGGCGCTCGCGGCTGGGGCTGCCCGCGTCCACCCGCCTGCTCGTGTACGCCGGGCGCTTCGCACCCGAGAAGCGCCTCGACGTGCTGGCGCGGGCCGTCGACCGGCTGGGGCCGCCCTACATGCTGCTGGCCATCGGGGCCGGTCCCACTCCACCGGCAGGCGAGCGCGTGCTGGTGCAGCCTCACCTGCACGATCCCATGGCCCTGGCGCGCGCCTTGGCCAGCGCCGATCTGTTCGTGCATGCAGGCTCGCTCGAAACCTTCGGACTGTCGGCCCTGGAGGCCATGGCCTGCGGCACGCCGGTCGTGGCCCGCGCCGCAGAAGGCCTGGGTGAACTCGTCGACGGTGCCGTCGGTGCAGCCGTGGACGACGACCGCCCGGAAAGCTTCGCGCAGGCCATCGCCGCGCAGTTCGAATCGGACCGCGACGGTCTGTCAAGACGCGCGCGCGAACGCGCCGAGTCCTATGACTGGGGGCAGATGCTGCCCCTGCTGATGGCCCACTACCGGCGCCTGCTGAGCGATGGCGCGCACGGCCGCACGCCTGCGTGCCTGCGCGAGCGCCCTGCCAGCCTCCCGCAATGAACCCCAGCCTGTGCGTTGTCATCCACGACGTGGCGCCGGCCACGTTGCCAGCCTGCAGACGCCTGATGCGGGCGGTGGCGGACATCGCCCCCGTGCCATTCACCCTCCTGGCGGTTCCGCGCTACCACTGCCAGCCCTGCAATGTCGAATTCCGCGAATGGCTCGCGCGCCGCTACGTGCAAGGCGACGAGATCGCGCTGCATGGCTACACCCACCAGGACGACGGAACGCCCAGCGGCGTGGCGGATCGCCTCGTGAGACGGCACTACACGCGAGGCGAAGGGGAATTCAGCGACCTGGGCATCCTCGAGGCGCTGCGCCGGCTCAGCGCGGGCATGCGCTGGGTCAGCGAGCAGGGCTTCGTGCTGCATGGCTTCGTCGCTCCGGCGTGGCTGCTCAGCCAGGGCACCTGGGACGCGTTGCGCTGGATGGGCCTGTCGTACACCTGCACGCTGCGGCGCCTCGTGCTGCTGCCCGAGCGCCGGGCACAGCTGACGAGCCAGAGCATCGTGTACAGCACGGCCAACGTGTGGCGCAGGCAGGCATCCCTGGCCTGGAATGCCACGGTCGCCGCTGCGCAGGCGCGCAGTCCGCTGCTGAGAATCGAACTCCATCCGCGTGATGCGGATTACCCCGCCGTCTGCCGTTCATGGCAGCACGTGCTCGCAGACGGCCTGGAGACGCGCAAGCCGATCACGCTGCGCGACGCCGCGCGTGCCCTGCGGGAAGACATCGATCGGCACGCCCAGCCCACCGATGCCGGACCGCCGTCCATGCGGCGCATCACCCCTGCGCCATCCGGATCTACACGATCTCCAGCATGAACATGGCCGTCACCCAACCGATGGCCGCCCCGGCGAGCACATCGGTCGGATAGTGCATGCCCAGCACGACGCGCGACGTCGCCACCAGCACCGTGAACACCCACAGAGGCGCAGCAAGCGCCGGATGGTAGTGGGCCAGCACGAGGCTGAAGGCCACTGCATGCATGATGTGCCCGCTCGGAAAGCTGAACTCGTCCAGCGTGCGTGCACACCGACGAATGCCCGGGCAGGACACATAGGGCCTCTCGCGCCCCACGCGATGCTTCAGTGCCTTGTAGAAGACGAGATTCACGGCGCCCAGCGCGACCATGTATATCGCGCAGGTCGTGCCCTGCGGGCCGCCCCACCAAGGCAGGGTCGCGATCAACACGTACCAGAAGACACCGTCGCCCAGGCGGCTCACGGTGGCCAAGGCGGCCTCCACTGAGGGGCTGGCGCATGCGGCGTGCATCCACAGTGCCACCAACCGCTCGCGTTCGATCCAATGGCGCAAGCGCGCCTCGCGCATCCGGCGGCGTTCTTCAAGCAGCAAGCGCGGCTCCATGGACGGGCCTCAGGGATTGCCCTGCAGCCGTCTCGATCAGCAGCGATTCGAAGCGTGCCAGCACCTCGGACCAGCTCACGCCGAGCGCCGCGCTGCGGGCGCACTCGCGCATCGTGCGCAATTCGGCATGCTGCCAGGACAGGCTGCACACCGCCGCGACGAACGCGCGCTCGTCGCCCGGGGGCACGAGCAGGCCACTGGCGCAGTCCTCCACATGGTCGGCCGCGGCCGCGGCATCGAAGGCGATCACCGGAAGACCCGAAGCGAGCGCTTCCAGCGTCACGTTGCCGAACGTCTCGCTGCAGCTCGGAAAAACGAACAAGTCCGCGCTCGCGTAATGGCGCGCGAGCGCCTCGCCACGCTGGACACCCACGAACAGGGCGGCCGGAAATTCCCGCTGCAGCCGCTTGCGCAGCGGTCCGTCGCCCACGACGACCATGCGCGCCTGGGGCAGGCGCGTGCGCACCGCATCGAACGCGCACAAGGCCAGCGCCACGTTCTTCTCGGCCGCAAGCCGCCCCACGTACAACAAGACCGGTGTCTCGTCGCCGGCCTGCCATCGGGCGCGCAATGCCGCCGATCTGCGCGACGGCGAGAACAACAGCGAATCGACTCCGCGGCCAAGCACCTCGAGGCGGCGGAAACCGGCCGCATCGAGTTCCCGGCGCACGGCCTGCGTGGGAACGAATGTCCGCTGGCCCTGGTTGTGGAACCTGCGCAGCAGCGCGTGCACCGTCGATGACATCCAGCCCATGCCGTAGTAGCGGCTGTAGAGATGGAAGTTGGTCCTGAAGTCTGAGGTGACCGGAATGTCCAGGGCCAATGCAGCACGCAATGCGGCCCAGCCCAGAGGCCCTTCCGTGGCCACATGCACCAACTCCGGTCGGTGTTGCTCGAAGCGCCTTGCCAGGCTGTGGCTCGATGCGAGCCCGAAGCGAAGGTCGGGATACAGCGGAATCGGACATCCCGCGCTCAGCCACTGGTCGTCCGCACTCACGCCCGGAGGCTCTCCGGGCTGCCGCGGCCGGATCAAGTCCAGTGCATGCCCGGCGCCCCGCAGGTACTCCACGGTCCGATGCGCAGTCAGCGACACGCCATTGAGTTCCGGCGGATAGGTCTCCGTCACGTAGGCGATGCGCACGCACGTCCTTTCAATGGATTTGATGCGTGATCTGGCAGCAAGCGGTATTCCCGTGAAGACGTCGTCGATGGGCGGGTCAGCGACGCCGCGCGACGCGATGGCCGCGGATGGCCGCGGCTTGCCACGCCGGTTCGGCGTACCGCGCGGTTCGCCCTACCGATCATCAAAGGGGGTGCAGTTCCCGCGCCCCCTTGCAGCGCCGTCAATCGCGTCGACGCGGCTGTCGCGGCGCCTTCGGGTGCCGGACATGACGACGCGGATCGCGATTGGCGTGGTCGGCGGGTTCGCGGCTCGGATGCGTGTCCGCGGGTCGATCGGCGCCAATGAACAGATACATGGAAGTCGCTCCAGATAGGACAAGCAGGACAAGCCCCGATCGCGGGGCCACTGGCACTGTCAGCAATACGGATGCCCGCGGCCTGCCAGCCACGTCCCGAGGAAGTGCTGACGGGGGAACCACCCCCCACTGCACCGCGCAGGCAATTTCTGCCTGCCGCTTTGTCATCTCTCGCGCGGTCGCGCCGGCCTGCGCCGCACGCGCAACAGGGCCCGCAGGCTTGGACTCGGCGTGCCGTCGCTGTCTCCTTCGAGATACCGGCGCGCCAGCTTCAGGCGCCGGCTGCGCGCGCATACCGTGCGCAGCCCGAGCAGGATGGGAACCGCCACGAAGGCACCGGCGATGCCCCAGAGCCAACCCCAGATCATCACGGAAAGAAACACCGACAGTGGCGCGAGCCTCAGCCGGCGTCCGACGATCCAGGGCGTGATGAGATTGCTTTCGATCGCATGCAATGCCAGGAACGCAGCCGGCGGCGCGAACATGGCGGGACCTGCTCCGAAGGCCACGCTGCCGGCCAGCAAGAGCAGACCTGTCTGCAACGCCGGCCCCAGGTATGGCACGAAATTCAGGACGGTGGCGCTGGCGCCCCACATCAGGGGATTCGGAAGTCCGATGAGCTGCACTGCCAGGGCAGTGAGCAGGCCCAGCCCGAGATTGACCAGACTCATGGTGCCCAGGTACAGCCCGATCTCCCGCTGCGCCTGCCTGACTCCACCCACGATCAGCGCGCGCGTTCGCCAGCGCGGGACCGCCTCGACCGTGCGCGACAGCAGCCAGTGTTCCGACGCGAGGAAGAAGTAAAGCAGGATCACGGTGGCGGCGCCTTCCAGCGTGAACGCGAACATCTTGCCCAGCACGGCGCGCGTGAAGGTCACACCCTCGTCGGCGATCTTGTCGCTGATGGGGTCGCCTTGCTTGGACAGCCGCGCACGACGCGCCTTGGCAGGTGTGCTGCCCGTCACCACGGCCCGCAGATGATCGGCCGAGTCCAGCAGCGTGCGCACCGTTCGCGGCGCTTCGTCCCACCATTGGGCCGCCGGCTGCGCCAGGAGCGAGCCGGCAACCCCGAGGACGCACATCACGCTTGCGACCACGATGCCCGACGCGGCTGCCGCCGGCAAGCGGGCGCGGCGCAATCGCCGCACCGGCGCGGCGAGCACGAATGTGAAGGCCAGGGCCACGACCACCGGAAGCAGCAGCGGCTGTGCAAGCTGCAGCAGGAAGACGATCGCGACGGCCAGGATCAGCCGAAGAGCCAGCAGCGCCGGGCCGGGATGCACCGCCCGCCGCAGCAGGCGATGCAGCATCGGTCGGTGCCGCGAAAGCGGCCGACGCATCGGCCGCCGGGGACGATGGGTCGGAATCGATCCCGGCGGCATCGGGCATCGCGGCCGGGACCGCCGCCATGCGCGCCGGAAAGATGTCGTTGTACATACGAAACGCTGTAGAGCATCTGGCGTGCCTTCCCTCGCGCTGCGCACGAAGCAGGCACATGGACTGCTTGCCTGTCGCCATGGCAAGCAAGAGAGTCCGCGGGCGGGCTGCGTCACGCCATGGGACGCCACGAGGGCCCGATGCATCGCAGGTCCTGCGCGCCGCGTGGCGCAGATGGCTTCGAGTGCATTCGCCGACGCAGGGCGCAGCACTGGCGTTTTACGCAAGCTTCGCCATCGGCTCGCTGGTCGTGCTTTTCCTGGCGGTGACCGCCATCGACCGGACCTCGCCGCTCGCGGGGACCTGGCGAAGCTTGGGCATCGGTTTCACCACAGTGGTTTCCCGATCCGCGCCGCTGACGGCCGCCGCGGCAATGGCAGCGTGCTGTGCACTGCTCGGCAGCTTCGGCGCATGCCGGCAGTGGAGTCGGGCGCTCGAAGAGGTCCTGGCCGAAGACTGGCAAGCCCCTGCTTCGAACGGCCGGGAGCGGCAGGCAGCCCGGCACGAGAGTTCGCCCGCGAGGACCTTCGCGCTCGTGGCGACGGGTGGGTTTCTCGCCATCGGCATGCTTGCGCTGGGCGCGGGTCTGGGAGCCATGGGCGCGCAATTGGCCGCGCACGAGCCCATGCCGATCGTCGTGCTGTGGCTGCTCACCCTGGGCGCGTCCACGCTCACCGCGGCGAGCGCGTTCGCGATGCTGCTGCGCTGGGTGCCCAGCGCGCCACCAAGCCTTGCAGCTCGCTGGTCATCAGCCATGGGCACGGGCTTCCTTCTTGCACTGGGCACCCTGTGCGCCGGGATTTGCATCTCCTGCTTTGGCGAAATGTCGGCAGGTGCAGCCGCGGTGGGTCTCCTCGTCGTCATGGCGTGGGCCTTCTTCTGCGCACAGGCGACGCTCTTCGGCGCGGCGCTGGCCGCAGAGATCGACGGCAGCTCGACGCGGCAGTCCGCCATGCGCCGCGGTGAACCGTGCATCGAGCAGCCTGGGCTGCACACCAACCCTCCGACGTCCCTGGCGCTGGCGCGCTCGCGGCGACGCTCGGGCATCGTGCCGCTGCCGCCCACGCCAAGCCCGCGCCAGGCGGCCGTGCTGAGATTTCCCGAAGGGCGCAGACGCTGATGTCCTGCCGACAGACTGCTTCTCGAGGAAACGCCCGCCTCGTGGGGAATCTCTTCGCGTCATCAGCGCCCGGGATCGTGTCCACCGTCCGTGCCGGAACCGGCGTCGTCGTGATCGTCGCCCAGCGCCATGGGGGCACTTTCCTGCGCCTCGCGTGCCCGGTCTTTCGCAGCATAGGCCTCGAGCCGGTTGTAGAGCGTCTTCAGGCTGATGCCGAGGATGCGTGCCGCCGTGCGCTTGACGCGGCCGCAGGATTCCAGCGTGGCCATCGTCACGCGACGCTCCACCTCCTCCAGCGGCGTGCCCACGCGCACGACGATCAGTCCGCTCTGGTCCTCGGCCGCCAAAGGAGCGGCCTGCGGAACGTCATTGCCTTCGACGACGTTGTCGGCAAGGATGTAGGCGCGCTGCACGTAGTTCTTGAGTTCGCGCACATTGCCGGGCCAGGTCATCTCGTACAGCTTGGACAAGGCATTGGCCGAGAAGATCTTGTTCGTTCCTTCCGAGCGATTGAGCTCGCGCAGAAACTGCTGGGCAAGCATTTCGATATCGCCATCACGTTCGCGCAGCGGAGGCAACGTGATGGGAAAGACGTTGAGCCGGTGGTAGAGGTCCTCGCGGAACTTGCCCTCGGCGACCGCGCGCTCGGGCGAGCGATTCGTGGCCGCGATGATGCGCACGTCGGTGGCGATCGGCTCGGTCGTGCCTACACGAACGAAGGTGCCGGTCTCCAGCACGCGCAGCAGCTTGACCTGCAGATCCGATGGCATCTCGGTCACTTCGTCGAGGAACACCGTGCCGCCCTTGGCCTGCTCGAAGAATCCGCGATGCTCGCGGTCCGCTCCGGTGAAGCTTCCGCGCGCGTGACCGAACAATTCGCTCTCGATCAGGTTGGGCGAGATGGCGCCGCAGTTGATGGCAAGGAACGGAAACCGCTTGCGCCGGCTGAGGTCGTGGATCGTGTGCGCCGCGAGTTCCTTGCCGGTGCCGCTCTCGCCCGTGAGCAGCACGGTGGCGGCCGTGGGGGCGACGCGGCTGAGCTTGTCGTACAGGATCTGCATCGGCGGCGAGTCGCCGAACATGTGGCCGAAGCGCCCCACCCGCCTGAGCTCCTCGCGCAGCTCTCCGATCTCGGTCTTCAGCTCCGCGGCCTGTGGCTGTCGACGCAGGATCGACACGAGGCGGTTCACATCGACAGGCTTGACGAGATAGTCGCTGGCGCCGATTCGCACCGCCTCGATGGCGCTGTCGACGCTTGCATGACCGGTGATCACGACCACCTCGGTCTGGGCCGGCAATTCAAGATCGTGAACCAGATCGGTTCCTCGCCCGTCGGGCAACTGCAGGTCGGTCAGCAAGACGTCCGGCGTCTGTCGCACGAGCTGCGCACGCGCGTTGCGCAGCGAATCCGCCGTGGCCACCGTATAGCCTTCTGCCTGGACCACTTCGGCCATCCAGGCGACCACATCGGGCTCATCGTCGACGATCAGTGCATGGGGCATTTTCGTTTTGTCTCCGCGCGTCGCATCAATTGCTGGCAAGTTCTACAAATTGCCAGCGACCGGCATGCCCACTCCCCCCGCATCGAGCGGCTTCTCCGGTCTGGCGCGCCCACAGGAGCAACCCGCACGCCCGAGCACGTGCAAGCTTCAGTGCAGAAATTTCAACGCCACTTGGCGAGCGTGTGGGACGGCCGGAACCGTCGCGGCGAATTGCCTTCGGCTCGCTGCTGCGGCAGGGCATCTCTGCGCTGAACCTGCGCAGGTTCACTCGTCACGAAGCTGCCAACGGCCGTGGCGTGATGCCTCTGCGGCGCCGGCCGCTCATCGTGGGGCTGGTCGGCGCATTGAACTTCCGCTGCCACCGGCAGCAGGTCCGCAAGGGCTTGGCGAACCCGCTGGGCGCAATGATCCCATGTCGTTCGCGCCGCAATCTCCTGCATTTCCTGCAGCCGCTCTTCTCTTTTGCACGGCGTCTCGGACAGTGCCCACCCGCAGGCGTCGATGAATGACGCGGCATCGTGCGCCACGCGAAGCACGCTGCCGTAGAGCGCGACGATGTCGGGCAACGCGGTGCTGACCACAGGCTTTTCGGCGGCCATGTAGTGGAGCACCTCGGGCGGGCACAACCAGCGCGTGGACTCATCGGCCACATAGGGAATGAGGCATGCGTCCCAGTCTGCGATGAGCTGCGGCATGATCGAGTCGGGTTGCCCGGCGAGCCAGTGAAGATTCGGGCGGCGCGGCAAGCAGCTCGCGTCGACGCCACGCAGCGGCCCGGCCATCACCACCTGCCATTGCGGCTGCGCATCGGCGAGCGCGGTCAGCAGTTCGAAGTCCATGCGCGAATCGATCGGAACGTGGCATCCCAGCCGTGGACCGGGGATGCGCCCCTGGATCTGCTCGGCCTGTGCGATGCGATCGAGCCGCGATGCGCACACCGACGGCGCGAAAGTCCTCGTGTCCACGGCGCCATGGAGGCAAAGCACGTTGGAGTGGCGCGCACTCAGTTCGCGGAACAAGCCTGGGCCACCGGCAAGAACGAGATCGGCCTTCTGCAGCAATGCCGATTCAGCCTCGAGCATGGTCGGGCGAGGCTCGGCAAAATCGTAGACCACCGCAGACGGATTCAACGCCTCCCACAGCGGAAGCGTCGAAGGAGAATCCGTCCACACGATGCAGCCGGCCAGGTCCTGCTCGTGCAGGAACTCCTGGACCTGCTGCGCTTGCGACCTCCTCCCGAGCACGGTCACTCCGGGCGCGGGATGCTTTTCTCGCCACGTCGTGCGCGTTGTCGAGTCGCACACCGGCAGTGCCATGTCTTCCGGCACCGCTTGTTCCACGAACAGCACCGGATGGTCCGCCCCCAGTCGCGAAAGAAGCTGCGGTGCCCGGCCATGACCGTCGTGCCAGCGCGTCGACGTGAACGCGACGACAGGTCGAGGGCGAGGACCGCGAATGGCAACCGAGGGATGCGAGCGAGACATTGGCGCGCTCCAAGCAATCCGCATGCCCCTTCACTGTTTGCGGGTCCGCAAGCCATGGATACCGTTCGACTCGAGGGCAGTTGTTGCCGCAAATCACGCAGGACTGTGCGTCACACACGCCCATGGTTTCGATGCGACGCGAGCAACAAGCGGTCCCGGACACCGATGCAGACATGGCGTTGCAAGACGTTTCCACCAGCAATGGCGCGGGCTTGCACGCATCGCCTGCCGCGGCAAATAGCGTCTTGTCACACATCGATCATCGATCGAGGCTGCCGGCGAGGCGCGCTGGCACAGGTGTTGCGTGGAGTCCCGCTGCGGCGTCGCTTGATCGTGCCGTCGCGGTCTCGCTCGAAGGGCGCCATGGCGGCGCGCCTCAAAAAACTTCAACGGACACCCATGAATCAACCGGCGCTCACCACCCGCACAGAACAACGCCAACACCAGACGCTCACGCCGCGGCTTCAGCATGCGGTGCGGTTGTTGCAGCTTTCATCGCTCGACTTCGCCCAGGAAGTCCAGGAAGCGATGGGCAAGAACCCATTCCTCGAGATCGACGATTCGGCCGACACGCCCACCAATGGCGCCGAAAGCGCAGCCGAGTCTGCGGCGCCGGTACAAGACACTGCCTCGGCCGACGGCTCCGAGCGAAGCGCCGAAGCCGATGCCGTGTGGGAGCGCGAGAACTGGCATTCCGCGGGTGGTGGCAGCACGTCCAATGGCAGCGGCAGCGGCGACTCCGACGGTGTCATGGAGATGGTGGCGGCCGACATCGACCTGCGCCAGCACCTCCACGGCCAGACCCATGTCATGCCGCTGAGCGATCGAGACCGCGCACTGGTGGGCGTCATCATCGAATCCCTGGACGACGACGGCTACCTGCGGCTGGGCATCGATGAACTGATGCAGCTCGCCGAACTCGACCCGGCGGTCGACGAGTGCGAAATGAACACGGCGCTCAAGCTCGTGCAATCTCTCGACCCGTGCGGGATCGGCGCGCGCAACGTCGCCGAGTGTCTGCTGCTTCAGCTCGAATGCATCGCCGACGATGAAGACCGCGACCTCGCGCGCCGCATCATCACCGAACGCATGGACAAGCTCGCGCAGCGCGACATCACCGGTCTTGCACGCATCTTCGAAGCCGAACCGGTGCACATCGAAGCCGTGTGCGACCGCATCCGCCACCTCGATCCGAGACCGGGCTGGCGCTTCGGTTCCTCGCATGTGCATTTCGTCGTCCCCGACGTGATCGTCAAGAAGATTCGGGGCCAGTGGACCGCCCAGCTCAATCCGGCCGTCGTGCCCAAGGTGCGGCTCAACCGCGTCTACGCGGAGCTGTTCCAGCAGCACCGCAATGCCCGCCATGCCGAACTGGCGGCCCATCTGCAGGAAGCGCGCTGGACGGTGCGCAACGTGGAGCAACGGTTCTCGACGATTCTGCTCGTCACCGAGGCCATTCTTCGCCGGCAGCGGCACTTCCTCGAATACGGCCCGCTGGCCATGAAACCGCTCGGGCTGCGCGAGATTGCCGAGGAAGTCGGTCTGCACGAATCGACGGTATCGCGCGTGACGAACAACAAGTACATGGCAACACCCTGCGGCGTCTACGAGCTCAAGTATTTCTTCTCGCGCGCGATGCCGACGGCCAGCGGCGGTGCCTGCTCGGCAACGGCCATCCGGGGCGTGATCCAGGACATGATCGCCGCGGAGAGCCCGCTCGATCCGCTGTCGGATGCCGAGATCGCGCGGCAGCTCGCGCGGCAGGGGCTCACGGTGGCGCGGCGCACGGTCACGAAGTATCGCCAGATGCTCAAGGTGCCTGCCGTCGAGAGGCGCCGCAAGCACGCCTGAATCGCACGTCACGACGGCCCGCGCAGCGTCGACAGGGTCTTTCGGCACGCGTGAGCTGCGGCCTTGTCGCCTGTATCGAACAATGGAATCAGCGCCGCCAGCGGATTCACCGCAGCCAGCGCCGCCGACGCCAGCAGCTTGAGTCCGATGCGCTTCTTTTCCAGCGTGACCTTGGGGTGTCCGAAGGTGCCTTCGACGCGCACCGGCGAGCGCAGCGTGGCCGGGCTCACGTCTTTCGGCCGGGCCGTGAGCTTGAGGTCCAGTCGCTCGCTAGCCAGCGACACATTGCCGGAGGCGAACAGGGTGGAATCCTTGGTGTCGACGATGGCTACCTCGGGCGTGACGCGCCCATCCTTGGCGACCGCCTTGACGACCGCGCAGTTCATCACCAGCGGATCGTCGCCTTCGACCAGCACGCCCAGCCCCTGGGCGATGTCGAGGCCGGCTGCCTCGACCAGCAGATGCGAGATCCGGCCGTCGGATACCCAGGCCTGAACATCACCATCGAGCGACGCGAGCATGGCCGCGGTCGAGTCGCCCGCGGCACGCAGTTGCGCCTGGCCGCCCAGTCGTCCGCTCACGTAACCTGGGGCATCGCCCGAAGGCTTCCTCTTTCGAGATGCCGTGTCTCGGGGACTGAGCCATTGGCCGAGCTGGATTCCGGACCAATTCAGATCGGCTGTCCAGTCGGGTTCCCGCGTCCTGGACGCATCGATGCGAATCGTGCCGCGCAGTTCGCCGCCCGCCGCGCGCGCCACCAGATGCGACAGCGACAGCACACCGTCCTGCAGCGAAAGCGTCCCGTCCAGGGGTGCGAGGGGCTCGCGGAACACACGGCCGAGATCGGCACTTGCGAGCTTGACCTGCAGATGGGCGTTCATGTGATGCAGCGCCTCGGTATGAAACTGACGTGCCGGAAGGACCCGTTCACGCTGCGGCTTCGCATGGTTCGCACCTTGGGGAGGCGCCGCCCCGAACGCCGGCGCGAGATCGGCCAGGACGAGCCGCTGGCCGTCCAGCGTGCCGCTCAGATCGGGCACGGCGGAGCGCCGGTCGAGCTTGAACTGCCCGCCCAGGCGGCTGTGCCCGAGCTGCAGCTGCGCATCGTTCAGCAGCCACTCCTGGTCGTGCTTGGCCAGGCGGCCATCGAGCTGGAACGCTGGCGTGGCGGGCAAGGTCAATCCAAGCGCAGCACCCACCGCAGCCAGCGACGGCCCTTGCAGACGCGCCTGCCCTTCAAGGGCGTTCAGGCGCATCACGTCGGTGGCGCGGCCTTTGAAATCGAATCTGGATTCGTGGGCCTGCACGTCCACCGACAGCGGCACCGCGGGCCCCTTGCCCGACGCCAGCAAGGGCAAGACCCCGGGCGATGCCAGGTGAAACCTGAACGACTTGTCGTGCCAGCGCCCGTCGCCATCGATGACCAGGCCTGCCGTCGAACGCTCGCCGTCCTGGACCTGCGCGTCGGCATGCGCGGCGGCATGCGCGTCGGCGATTGCGCCTTCGCGCGTGCTGATCCGGGCATCGATCGCGGTGCGCGACACGGCATCGTCGACTCGCAATCTGCCGTGACCGACGACGAGTTCACCGACCTGCGGCAAGGCATTCGACTTCGACGGTGCCTTGGCGGAAAGCGTCCAGTTCGCCGTGCCGTCGGCCAGCCGCTTCAAGGACATGTTCATCGAGCCGACGCGCAACGACCGGATGTTCGGCGCCTGGCCGCTGTGCCCGACGATGCCGGCCACCGTAGACCAGGGAATCCGCAGCTGCAAGTCGCGCGCATCGACCAGATCGCCTCCGAGCGGCGAATCCGCTCCCGCATGGCCCGGCGGACCGACGCGAAGCGATGCGGTGTCCAGCCGGATGGAGCCCAAGAGGCGAAGGCTGAACGGATTGCCGAATTCGACCTGTCGATGCAAGCGACCCGCGAGTATCGACTCCAGCGGACGTTGCAGGAAGGGCCAGCCCTTCCATTCGCACAGTGCCACGCCCGCCACGAGAACCGTCGGCAGCACGAGCAGCCATAGCTTGCGCGTGCGGGAGCGTGTCGGGGAGTTCATCGGCAAGTGTCTCGATGGCGGCGTCGGCAATCGCTGTGCCTTCGATCCCCGCTGAGTCGGCGGGGCATGCCGATTGCTGCAATCGGATCGCGCGGCGTCAGGCCCGCAATCTTCATTCACATTCATTCCACAGCCCTTGCCCAGCGCGGGAGGCCAAGCCATGCAAGCCCAAACACACGACGGCATGTCCGCCGGCCTCGATCTGGACGGCCGCAGCGCCGATGCGTCCGGCAGCGAAGAGCGCTTTCGCCAGATGGCCGACGCGGCACCGGTAATGATCTGGCTGGCCGATGCCGGGGCGCGCTTCGAATGGTTCAACCGCCCGTGGCTCGACTTCACCGGCCGCCGCCTCGACGAGGAGGTCGACCAGGGGTGGTTCGACAACGTGCATCCCGAGGACCGCGAGCGTTGTCTGGGCATCTGGAAGACGAGCTTCGACGCCCGCCAGCGCTTCTCGATGGACTTTCGCCTCGGATGCGCCGATGGCAGTCAACGCTGGGTGCTGTTGACGGGCGTGCCGCGCAGCAGTGTCGATGGAGGATTTCGCGGGTATACCGCAAGCTGCATCGACATCCACGAGCGCAAGGAGCTGGAAGAGCGACTGGCAGAACGCACTCGTGCGCTGCGCCTGGCCGACCGCCGCAAGAACGAGTTCCTGGCGATGCTTGCGCACGACCTGCGCAATCCGTTGGGCCCGATTGCCAATGCGGCGGCAATCCTCAAGATGATGGAGCACCAGCTGCCCGCCATCGCGCCGGTGCGACAGATCGTCGAACGACAGCTGGATCAATTGCGAAGGGTGATCGGCGACATGCGCGATGTGACGCGGATCACCCAGGCAAAGATCGAGCTCGACAAGGAACGGGTGCCGGTGGCCGAACTGGTCAGCCAGGCCTTGGCGCTCGTGCAATCGCAGATCGACAGCCGCGGCCATCGTCTTCAGTTGTCGCTGCCCGACGAGCCCTTGGCCGTGTGCGGCGATGCGCAGCGGCTTGCGCAGGCCCTGTCGCACCTTCTCGGCAATGCGGCGAAGTTCAGTCCCTCGCCGGGCGTCATCGAGTTGTCTGTGCGAGCCGAAGGGGCACGTGTTCGCATCGCCGTGAAAGACGACGGCCAAGGCATCTCCAGCGAATTCCTGCCCCAGGTGTTCGAGCCATTCGCGCAGGAACGGCAAAGCGGCCCGCGAACGAACAGCGGGCTCGGCGTCGGGCTCACGATCGCCAAGCGTCTCGCGCAACTGCATGACGGAGACATCACGGCGAACAGTTCGGGCCCCGACCAGGGCGCCGAGTTCATCCTCTGGTTGCCGCTTCACGCCACTTCGAGCGACGTGCCACCCGACGGCGGCAAGCACAGCGCTGCCATGGCCTGACCGCACTCCGTCGAAGTGGGCGCCATCCGGCCGCCCGGTGGATCGCAACGGCAGGTACAAGCCTTGCCGTCTGTAAGCAGACGTCCCGATCGGAGCGTCACCACCGAGGAGCCCACCATGCCATTGGATCCGAAGCGCACACCACCCGAAGCCGGCGCCGACACCGACCCGCGCGGGCGCAATCCCAGGCCCGCCGCGAGCGGGGGTCATCGTTCTCCCGCCGGCAGCGACTACGGCGACTACGTGCCCGATCGGGGGCAGCCTCGCGAGAACGACGATCGCGACGCCGAACCTCCGATGGGCGACTACTACACCGGAGGTGGCGACATCGACCAGATGGCCGAACGACCGCCGGCGGACGAGCGTGGCGAGCGCGGCACGGCATCACGTTCGCGGCGCGACGCGACGGACAGCAGCCAGGCGCAACGCGAGGAGACGGCGCACGAGGCGAACGCGAACAAGGAATTCGACACCCCTCACACGCATTCGAGCACCACGCCGCGAAACGTGTGAGCGTTCTGGCCGTCGACGCCGGAATGCCGGCTCGTCACGGGTACACACCTTGCTCACCCTCAGTCAGCACAGCGCCTGCCTTCGGCGCGGGCGCCGTTCCTTCCGAGGTACACGACAGGGGACACGCCATGACTCATCCACGACTCTTCCATGCGCGCCGCGGCAGGCTGGCCGCGGCTGTGGCGCTGTGCGCGGCGCTGGTGGCATGCGCGCACGCTCCGCTGCCCGAACAACAGCTCGGCGCGAGCCAGGCCTCTGTTCAGGCGGCCCTGGCTGCCGGGGCGAATGACGCGACGCCGGAAATGGCATTGGCCCGCGAAAAACTCGCTGCGGCCGAGGCGGCTGCCCGGGACCGCAAGCCGGTGCAGGCGCGCCGGCTCGCTGAAGAAGCCGAGGTCGATGCGCTGGTCGCACGCTCGCGCGTTGCCGCTGACGACGCTCGCAAGGCGGCATCGGAAGTCGACGCCGGCCTTGCGACACTGGGCCAGGAACTGGGGCAGAACCCGGCCACCGGCGCGCCGACGCGTGCCACCACCTCCCCCGTCAGGCCCTGAGTGCCCGACCCCTGCGACACGGAGGACCGATCCATGACTATCCGATCCCATGCTTTCTGCGGCCGCCCACACGCCCGGCCGATCCTGTGGGCTGCGCTCGCCGGTGCGCTTTCGCTGGCCGCCTGTTCGTCGGTGCCCAACCCGAATGCCTCGCTGGATGACGCACATCGCGCGTATCAGTCTGCCGCAGGCAGCCCCATCGTCAGCCGCTACGCCCAGGGCGAACTCGCGCGTGCGAGCATGGCGCTCAACCGTGCCGACAGCGTATGGCGCGACGGCGGCAAGCAGGACGAAGTCGACCACCTGGCTTACCTGGCCGAGCAGCGCGTGCAGATCGCCCGCAATATGGCGGCTCAGCGTGAAGCGCGGCGGCACGTCGACCAGGCAAGCGCCGAGCGCGCGCGCCTGCTGGCCGAACTGCATGCGCAGCGTGCCGAGACGGCACAGGCCGCAGCGAACCAGGCCAGGCAAAACGCCGAGTTCGCACAGACGCAGGCCCAGAACGCGCAGGCGCGAGCCGCCGAACAGGCCCGCCGCGCCAATCAGCTGCAGCAGGAGCTTTCCGCGCTGGCAGCCAGGCGAACCGACGAAGGTCTCGTGGTGATGCTGCAAGACGTGCTCTTCGATGTCGGACGCGCCTCCCTGCTTCCGGGCGCGGCCTCTCGCCTCGACCGCCTCGCCGCCGTGATGCGCGAGCATCCTGAGCGGCGTGTGAAGGTGGAAGGCTTCACGGACAACACGGGCAGCCCGGCAAGCAACCTCGAACTCTCTCGCGAGCGCGCCGAGTCGGTGAAAGAGGCGCTGATCGCCCGTGGCGTCGCAAGCGATCGGATCGACGTGCAGGGCTATGGCGAGACGCTGCCGGTGGCGAGCAATCAGACTGCCGCCGGACGCCAGCAGAATCGTCGCGTGGAAGTGGTGTTCTCGGACAGCAACGGGGATTTCGCCAGCGCGCGCTGAGCCTCTCGCAGGGCGTTCGCAAACCCAACTAATCACGCAAACCTGACCGTTCGGTTGCTGCGCGGCATGGGCAGCAGAGCGGGGTGCGGTTATCGTCGCGCAGGCTGGAGCGAAATGAACGCTCTGCCGCCCTGTCGACGCAATGAACCTGAACCAGCACTCGCCCTGCGGGGACGCCGCGCCCACGATGCCCGACAGCGGGCCCGCGCCTCCCTGGTCGTTTGCCGACCCACGCCGCATGGCCGCGCTGCTCGGCGAATGCGATGTTCACCTGTGGCTCATGCCGCTGGAACTGGTGCGGCATCGCCACGACGCTCTCACCGCCGTGCTCGATGCGAGCGAGCGCGAGCGCGCTGCTCGCTTCCACTTCGAGCGTGACCGCCGCAGGTTCGAGGCCGCCCACGGCTGGCTCAGGGAACTGCTCGGACACTATGTCGGCAGGCCCGGGCACACGTTGACGTTCGATCTGTCGGCGCAGGGCAAGCCGTCGCTTTTCGTGGCCGAATCCGCAGGCATCCGATTCAACCTGTCGCACAGTGGCGAACATGCCCTGATCGGGTTGACGCGGCATCTCGAGCTGGGGGTCGATGTCGAGCAGGTGCGGCCGATGACCGATCTCGACGCCATCGCGCGCGCGAACTTCTCGCGCACCGAGGTCGACGCTCTCTCCTCGATCGACGCGTCGCGCCGAACCGACGCCTTCTTCGCATGCTGGACATGCAAGGAAGCCTATGTGAAGGCCATCGGAGGTGGATTGTCGATCGCGCTCGACGGGTTCGAGACCGTCGTCGATCCGCAAGAAGCGCCGTCGCTGTTGTCGATCGAAGGATGCGTCGATGAAGGCGCCAAGTGGACGCTATGGCGCCAACGCGGCGGGCCGGATCTCTGGTGTGCCGCCGCAGTGCGTGAAAGCCGCGCCAAGGTGCACGCATTTCGCGCAAATACGGGCGCCTGATTGCGGGGGTGCGGGCAAATTCACTGCCCGAGGACAGTAGCATCGAGTTCCACAGCGGGCAGCGAATGCCCGGGTCTACGGACAAACTGAAGCAGGGAGCGGCCCCATGGCGGGAGAGACATTCGACACAGGAAGAGGCGGCGCCACCGGACCCTGGCTGCTGCGCTTCGCAAAACGTCCGCGAGCGAGCATGCGACTGTTCTGCTTCTCGCATGCAGGCGCCGGCGCATCGGCATATCGGCCGTGGGCCATGGCCATGCCGCCCGACATCGAAGTCTGCGCCGTTCAGTTGCCGGGACGCGAATCGCGCCTGGCTGAATCACCGCTGCCGAGCATCCCCGACATCGTCGCCTCGTTGTTGCCTGCCCTGCTCCCGGAGCTCGACAGGCCGTTCTCTTTCTTCGGCCACAGCATGGGCGCCGTGGTTGCCGGCGAGTGCGCCCGCGCTTTGGCCGAGCGCTCGCTGCCATTGCCTTCGCAGCTCGTGGTCTCGGCCAGCCGGGTGGCGCATCGCCCCGATCCCGACCCACCGCTGCGCCAGTTGCCTGATGTCCAGTTCGTCGACGCGCTTCAACGCCGCTACGGCGGTATCCCGGCGGAAGTGATGCGCGAGAAGGAACTGCTCGCGCTCCTGCTGCCCGCGCTGCGGGCAGACATCGCAGCGCTCGAGACGTTTCGCCCGCCCGCCGGTCGCCCGAAGCTGCCCGGCGTCCCGGTGCACGCCTTCGGGGCCACGGACGACCCGCGTGCGACCTTGCAAGACATGCTGGCGTGGCGCGAGGAAACGACGGGACCGTTCCTCTCGCAGCTGTTCCAGGGCGACCATTTCTACCTGGTCGACCGGCGAGCCGACGTGCTTGCCCAGCTTCAAGAGGTGCTGGGCCTCACGTCTTCTGCCGCTCAAGGCATCCAGGAACCGGCCTGATCCAAGACGCCTCGAGCGCCGACGCGGTCGCAGTCGTCGGCGAATCCTGCGCGATGTGCTCGGCGCGCTGCAAATGAGAAGGCGTCGGTGCCGGCACTCGTCGGCAGCGGCCGAATCAGACCATCGAACCGGGCTGCACCCAGCGATCGAATTGCTCGGCCGTCACACCGTCGGCGAGTGCCGCTTCGCGCAACGAGGTGCCGCCAGTGTGCGCGGCATGCGCAATGTGGGCGGCGCGGTCGTAGCCGATGTGCGGCGCCAGTGCCGTCACGAGCATCAGCGATCGCTCGACGAGCTCATGGATGCGCTCGCGATGAGGCAGCACGCCCTGGACGCAATGGACATTGAAGCTCTCTGCCGCGTCGCGCAGCAGCCGCACGCTGTGCATGACGTTGTGAATGATGAGCGGCTTGTAGACGTTCAGCTCGAAGTGCCCGGAAGCAGCACCGAATGTCAGCGCGACATCATTGCCCATGACCTGGCAGCAGGCCATCGTCAGCGCCTCGCACTGCGTGGGGTTCACCTTGCCCGGCATGATCGAGCTTCCCGGCTCGTTCTCGGGCAGGCTGAGTTCTCCCAGGCCGCTGCGCGGTCCGGATGCCGCGAGCCGCAGGTCGTTGGCGATCTTCGACAGCGCGGTCGCGGCCGACTTGATCGCCCCATGCAGGCAGACCAGCACATCGTGGGACGCCAGCGCGGCGAACTTGTTGCCCGCACTGATGAACGGCAGGCCCAGGCGTGCGCCGAGCCTCGCGGCCACGCGTCGTCCGAATTCGGGATGCGTGTTCAGGCCGGTGCCCACTGCCGTGCCGCCAATCGCCAGTTCGTACACCGGCGGCATGGCCGATGCGATCGACGCCTGCGCCAGCTCGAGCTGCGCAGCGTAGCCGGAGAACTCCTGGCCGAGCGTGAGCGGCGTCGCGTCCTGCAGGTGCGTGCGGCCGATCTTGACCAGGTCGCGCCAGGATTCCGATTTCTGCCCGATCTCGCGTTGCAGTGCGGCGAGCGCGGGGAGCAGGCGCTGCATGACCGCCTGCGAAGTGCACACATGCATGGCCGTGGGAAACACGTCGTTCGACGACTGTCCCTTGTTGACATGGTCGTTGGGATGGACGACGCGCGCCTTGCCTCGGCCGCCGCCCAGCCGTTCGGATGCGAGATTGGCAAGCACCTCGTTCATGTTCATGTTGGTCTGCGTGCCGGAACCGGTCTGCCACACCACGAGCGGAAACTCGCCGTCCAGCCTGCCCGAGACCACCTCCTCGGCGGCCGCTTCGATCGCATCGGCGAGCCGCTCGTCGAGCAGGCCGAGTTCTCGATTGACTTCGGCACAGGCGCGCTTGACCTCGGCCAGCGCATGGATCAGCTCCACCGGCATGCGGTCTCCGGCAATGCGGAAATGCTCGAGGGAACGCTGTGTCTGCGCGCCCCACAGGCGGTCGGCATCGACCTCGATGTCACCCATTGAATCGGTCTCGATGCGCTTGGCCATGCTCGGCTCCAGGTTCCCGGCGCGACGACGCCGGTCTTGTTCGCCGTGGACATTCTTTCAGTCTCGCGCTCGATTTGGCAAAGGCCATACGCCCGGATGGCCCTGGAGCGCACTGACAACGCGTCAGGCGGCACCCTCGGGAGGCGGCGGCCGGGGTCGCGGGAACGCAGCTTGCTGCACGCCATGCTCACTGTGCCGTTGCAGGCACGGATGCAGCGAAAGGAGCAGCACATGAGTACCCCGGCAGACAAGGCCAAGAGCGGCACCGTACAAGGCGAAGGCGACTATGAAGCCGGTCGCCATTTCGATCGTGCGGAGCGCGATTTCGTGAAGTCGGGCAAGGTCGACGACAAGGCGCGGCAGGCCCGCCCGAACGACCCCGCCGAAGCCGCGGAAATGAACCGAGCAGAAGAAGAAGGCAAGTCGCACTCCAAGGGCGAAGCGCCCGGCGACATCAAGAAGAAGAAGTAAGCCGCAACCCGGCCACCCCGAGCGCGGTGCGTCGCTGGACGACAATCCGCGCTCTGCATCGACGGAAGCGCACGTGTCCATCATCTTCGACATCACCCACACCACCGAATACCGCTATGCCAGGCCTGTCGAACTGGGAGAGCACAGGTTGATGTTCCGCCCGCGCGACAGTCATGACCTTCGTGTCCTGGCCACGGACCTGAAGGTCGAACCGCCCTCGCAGGAGATCCGCATGGTGCAGGACGCCTACGAGAATTCGGTCGCGGTGGTGCGCCCGCAGAAGCAGGCGGACAAGCTGCGCTTCACCTGTCTGTTCACGGTCGAGCACACCGGTTCCCGCGCGCTGGATCTGCCGCTGGACCCGGGATCGGAGCACTTTCCCTTCGAATACGGCGGCGACGACCGGCTCGTGCTGCAGCCCTATCTCACCCCGTTCTACGACGCGGACAAGGCGCTGATGACATGGGCCCGCGGTTTCGTGGGGCCGGACACGCGCAAGATCCTGGTCGACATGACCGCGCATATCCGCGAGACGATGACCTACGAGCCGCGCGAAGAGGAAGGCGTGCAGTCGCCCGCCGAGACCTTGGCGACCAGGAAAGGCAGCTGCCGAGACTTCGCCACCTTGATGATCGAGGCGGTGCGCCGCCTGGGCTTCGCGGCGCGGTTCGTGTCCGGCTACGTGTACACACCCGAACTCGATGCACCGCCGGATCAGCAGGCGGCACCGGGCGCCACGCACGCATGGGTGCAGGTGTTCCTGCCAGGCGCAGGCTGGATCGCATTCGACCCCACGAACAACCTCATCGGCGGCACGGAGCTGATCCGCGTGGGCGTGGCGCGCCATGCCAGCCTGGCGTCGCCGGTCTCGGGCACGTGGACGGGTGCACCCGCCGACTATCTCGGCATGAGCGTGGATGTGTCGGTCGTGAAGCGGACTTGAACGGGGCGCTTCGTCCCCGCCACTCAGCTCGACGAATTTCCCTCGGTGCCCTGGGCTCGTTCGGGTACCGTGGAATACTCCTTCAATCGGTTGTAGAGCGTCTTCAGGCTCACTCCCAGCGTGGCAGCCGTCTTTTCCTTGTGCCGTCCGAAATACTCCAGAGTGGCCAAGGTGACCTGCCGCTCGATCTCCGACAACGGCGTTCCCACGCGGATCTGCAGGACGGGCGCACCAGTCATCACCGGCAGCGGCGTTTCGGAGGTGGGCAGGCACTCGTCGACGATGGTCGCTTCGGGCGCCATCACATAGGCACGGTGCACGATGTTGCGCAACTCGCGCACGTTCCCGGGCCACCGATAGCTTTGCAGGCGCTGCAGGGCCGTGGGTGCGAAGTGCTTCACCTGCCCCTCCCGCCGTGAGATTTCGTCGAGGAAATGCTCGGCGATCAGCGGGATGTCGTCCGCGCGTTCGCGCAGTGGCGGGAGATGGATCGGGAAGACGTTGAGGCGATAGAGCAGGTCTTCGCGCAGCTTGCCGGCCTGAACGGCTTCCATGGGATTGCGGTTGGTCGCGGCGATCATGCGCACGTCGGTCTCGAGCACCTGGGTGGAGCCTACGCGCATGAATGTTCCGGTCTCGAGCACGCGAAGGAGCTTGACCTGAAGGTCCAGCGGCATCTCGGTGATTTCATCGAGGAACAGGGTTCCACCGCTGGCGCGCTCGAAAAATCCCTGGTGCTGGCGCTCGGCGCCGGTAAAGCTGCCCTTCTCGTGGCCGAAGATCTCCGACTCGATCAGGTGCGGCGAGATGGCCCCGCAGTTGACCGCCAGGAAAGGCTTGGCGCGCCGGCGGCTCAAGTCGTGCACGGTGCGCGCGACGACTTCCTTGCCGCTGCCGCTCTCACCGGTCACGAAAACCGTCACGGCGGTCCCCGCGACCCGCAGGATTTGCTCGTACACGCGGCGCATGCCGGCGGATCGGCCCCACAGGAGCCCGAAGTGGCCTTCCTGTTCGAGGCCCGAGTGCAGGCTGTCCGCCTCGGCGCGCAAGGCGGAGGGCTTGGTCACGCGCGACAGAATGCCGTGCAGCTGCTTCATGCTGAGCGGCTTGACGAGGTAGTCCGCCGCGCCCAGCCGAAGCGCCTGGATCGACGTCTCGAGGCTGGCATGCCCCGTGATGAGGACGACCTCGGTGTTCTGCAGCGACTTGGCGTCTTCGAAAAGCTGCATGCCGCTGCCGTCGGGCAGCATCAGGTCGAGCAGCACGATGTCGGGCTCCTGCAAGGCGAGCTGCTTGCGCGCATCGCGCAGCGAACCCGCCGTGGCCACGGTGAAGCCTTCGCTGGCGATGAGCGCGGCCATCATTTCGGCGGAGTCCGATTCGTCATCGACTACGAGAGCGTGGGGCATTTGCGTTTCCTCCTGGAGGTGAACTCGACATGAGCACCGACAAGCCGCACCTGGCTCCGGACATTACCCCGCCGACGGAAATCCGGCGAGCAACGATGGTACGCCTCGACACGAGTTGGGCAGCCACATCCCAGCCAATGACGGCGGCCATGAAAGAGATTCATTGATGCCGGCAGTCTTCGCCACCGGCCAGGGCGACGCCCGATGTTTCATCGAACGCCGCAGCACCGAGCAATCATTATGTGCGAACGCACATGCCCATTCCAACGATAGACCACTGTTTCACCGGGCACAGTTCGGACACCTTTGTTGCCGCACGGGGACTTGCGGCCGCCGGCCCGCATCAGGCCGCTTTTCGGCGCCGGTGGGCCGACCTGGACCGCGCCGACGCATCCGGCTGGTGCGCGGCTGCCGCTCGCGCATTGCGCTTCTTCTTCTGAGTCCCGGCGGCCGGCGCCGACTCGCCTTTCTTCTTCGCGGGCGCCGCCTTGCGGCCTCGCAGGCTGCGCTGCAGCAACTCCGTCAGGTCGACGATGTTGGATGGGCCCATGCCCGGCTCGGCGGCTTCCGGCTGGATCACGGTCTCGGTCTGGCCTGCCTCGACCTTCTGGTCCACGAGTTTCATCACTTCCTGCGCAAAGGAGTCGTGGAATTGCGCCGGATCCCAATGCGCGCCCATGTCGTCGATGAGTTGCTCGGCCATCTCCAGCTCCCGCGGCTTCAGGCCGGCCTCCTTCGTGCCGGCGGGGGGCAGGTCGAGCGTGTCCACTGGGCGGATGGATTCGCCCCAGCGAAGCAGGTTGAGCACGAGCACGGGTCCGCTGGGCACCAGGGCTGCCAGGTGCTGGCGCGTCTGGATCACCACGCGCGCGATTCCCGCCCGGCCGGACCTCGTCAATGCCTCTCGCAAGAGCGCGTAGACCTTTTCCCCCTTGGCGACCGGGGAAAGGTAATACGGGCGGTCGAGGTAGACGAAGGGCACTTCGGCCAGCGGCACGAAACATTCGATCTCCACGGTCTGCGTCGTCCTTGGGTAGGCCGCCTTGATCTCTTCGTCGGTCAGCACGACGTACCGGCCCTTCTCGTACTGGATGCCCTTGACGATGTTCGCCTTGTCGATCTCGCGACCGGTCTTCTTGTTGATCCGCTTGTAGCCGACGGGATCCATGCTGCGCTTGTCCAGCCAGTCGAAATCGATGCCCGAGTCGGTGCTGGCCGAATGCAGCGCCACGGGAATGTGGACCAGTCCGAAACTGATCGCCCCCTTCCACAGGACCCGATTGCTGCTTCTGGCCATGACGATCCTCCGCACAAGTGATGGAGATTCAGCCCTCGTCGCCGAGGGTCTTCATCGCGCGGGTCAGCGTCTGGCGCGTCCCGGCGTAGCCGCGCCACGGATCGGCCTCGGCCTCGAGGCGCTCGTGGGCGTTGGCGATCGTCCAGTGCGCGCCGCTGCGCAGCCGCGGCAGTTCGTCCCACGCACAAGGCATGGACACGCCGAGCCCCGGGCGGGCGCGCACGGACCAGGCCGCCGCGGTCGTGGCGCCTCGCCCGTTGCGAAGGTAGTCGACGAACACCCGGCCGACACGGTTTCGCGGGCCGCTCTTGGCGACGAAAAGATCGGGCAGCGTGCGGGCGAGGTGCCGCACCACCGCGTGGGAAAAATCCCTGACGGCATCCCAGGCGTGGCGAGGCGTCAGCGGAACGACAAGATGAAGACCCTTTCCGCCACTGGTCTTCAGGAAACTGGCGAGTCCAAGCTCGTCCAGGAACGCGCGGGTGAGTTCGGCCGCCTGCGCGACCTGCGCCCATTCGACACCCTCTCCCGGGTCCAGGTCGAACGTCATGCGGTCGGGCTGGTCGATGCGCGAGGATGTCGCGTTCCAGGTGTGGAACTCGACCACGTTCATCTGGGCCGCCCCCACGAGGGCGGTCAGCGAATCGACTTCGATCAATGGCGGGTGGCCAGGGTCCAGCGAGACATCGAGGCGGACGAGTTCAGGGATATGAAGCGTCTGCGCATGCTTCTGGAAGAACAGGTGGTGGCCGATGCCCTGGGGCGCGCGAACCAGCGCCACCGGGCGCTTGCGCAGGTGCGGCAGGATCCGTTCGCTCGCGCGCAGGTAGTAATCGACCAGGTCGCGCTTGGTGAACCCCGTGCTCGCATCGATGATCCGCTCGCCGTGGCTGATTCGCACGGGTGCGGAAGGCGCCGATTTGCGGTCCGCGGCTGGTGCCGACGGCGCTGCGGCAGGCTTTTCCTGCACGATCGCTCCAGGCGGCTTGTCGTCGCGAAGCCCATGGAAACTTGCATGCCGGATGCGGCCCTCGGGCGTCCATTCCGAGAAAGACACTTCAGCGACCAGACGTGGCTGCACCCAATGTCCACGCGCGTCGCGGGGTCGATCCTCCAGCCCATGCCGGTCGGTGGCGAGCGCCTTGAGCTTCTGTGCCAGGGACTTGAGCGTGCGGGCATCGAAGCCCGTTCCGACCTTGCCCGCGTAGCGCAGCCGCCCCTGGTCGTCATGCACGCCAAGAAGCAGCGAACCGATGCCCACGCGCGAGCCCGCGGGATCGGTGTATCCGACGATCACGAACTCCTGGCGGTGGGTGCACTTGAGCTTGATCCAGTTCGGTGAGCGGCGCGAGACGTAGGGCGCATCGGGCCGCTTGCCGACGACACCCTCGAGGCGCAGCCGGCAGGCGTGGCCGAGGATGTCATTGCCGGGCGCCTCGAAGCTCTGGCTGAATCGAATCCGCTCGCTTTGCCGGCCCTCGAGCACGGTCTCGAGCAAGGCACGCCGCGCGTGCAGCGGCACCTTGCGCAGGTCGTGGCCATGCACATAAGGAATGTCGAAAAGGCAATAGACGACGCGCTCGATGTGCCTGGAGTCGAATGCGTTCTGCAAGGCGTTGAAATCGGATGCGCCGTTCGCGCCGAGGACGACGATCTCGCCATCCAACCAGGCCGAATCGAGGCCGAGACGACGCACCTCGTCCACGAGCGCCGGCAAGCGCGACGACCAGTCGTTCCCGTTTCGGGTGAACAGACGCACGTCGTCGCCTTCGACCCGCGCCAGCACGCGGTATCCGTCGAACTTGATCTCGTAGAGCCAATCGCCTTTGGGCGGCCGCTCCACGAGGGTTGCGAGCTGCGGCGCGAGCGAGAGCGGAAGCGTCGCGGGTGTCGCGCCCTCGGGCAAGGCGGGCGCACCGCGAGTCTTCTTCGAACGACTTGTGCGGCCTCGGCCGTGATCCGGCCCAGGGGCGAGCGGCGTCGTCGCGGCGCCGCGACGGCTGCGAGAGCGCTTTGCGCCGGCCTCCCGCCTGCCGTCCAGGACGCTGCCGGGCTGCGCCTCGACGACGCTGTACTTCGATGCAGGACGCGCCTGCTCGTCGCGTTCCTTCATGAGCAGCCACGACTCCTGGCGCTGCTTGCCGCGCCCGCGCATGCGGACGAGCGTCCAGCCGCCTTGCAGCTTCTCGCCGTCGAGCGTGAACTTCAGCTTGCCGGCCCGGTAGCCTTCGGCCGGATCGCCCACCGGATGCCACCTGCCGCGATCCCACAGGACGACGGTGCCGGCGCCATACTGGCCAGGCGGAATCACGCCTTCGAAGTCGCCGTACGACAGCGGATGGTCTTCGACGTGCACGGCCATGCGCTTGTCCGCCGGGTCGAGGCTGGGTCCCTTGGGAACGGCCCAGCTCTTGAGCGTGCCGTCGAGTTCCAGCCGGAAGTCATAGTGGAGCTGGCGCGCCGCATGTTTCTGGATCACGAAGGAAAGGCCCCCGCGCGAGCGCGAGGTGCGGCCCTTGGGCTCTGGGGTCAGCGTGAAGTCGCGTTTGGCCCGGTAGCGTTCCAGGAGGTCGGTCATCGGCGATGTACCTTCGTAAAGCCCTGGAAGAGCAAGCGAAATACCCGATGGCTCTGGCGCGAAGCGATCGTCCTGCCTGCGCAGCATTTGCATCCTCCGGTCCTTTGCGCGTCCGCGCTGTAGGAACTTCCGTGCCTTGTAGCTTGGACGCTGCCCGATGGCTCGCCTGCACAGCCTTGCCCCGAGACTGCATCGCTCCGGCGGGTACAGCGCTTGCCCCGCCGCGGCAACCCCGGCTCGCCGGCCCGCATTGCCCCAGGAGTGAACCATGCCCAAGATCAGTGAAGTCATGACGCGCGGCGTCCAGGTCATCCCGCCCGACGCCTCGCTGCAGCGCGCTGCCCAGCTGATGGACGAGCTCAACGTGGGCGCGCTGCCCGTGTGCCGGGGCCAGGAACTGGTGGGGATGATCACCGACCGCGACATCACGGTCCGAGCCACGGCCGCGGGCCTCGGCCCCGATGACCATTGCGTGAGCGAAGTCATGACCGCCCAGACGCGCTGGTGCACCGAAGACCAGTCGACCGACGATGTGATGCGCCAGATGAGCGATGTGCAGATCAGGCGCCTGCCGGTCCTCGATGCCAAGGGCGGCATCGTCGGCATCGTGTCGCTCGGTGATCTCGCCACGCGTCAGTTCGAGCATCTCGACGAGGTGCTGCGCGACGTGTCGTGGCCGTCCGAACCGGATCGGCCCGAACCCAACGCCACGTCGCACTGAATCGCCCGATGGCCGATGCTCCTGCCGGCGCTCGCCTCGAAGCGCTGGTCGTGGGTGGCGGTCCGGGCGGCCTGGCCACGGCGCTGTACCTGGCGCGCTTTCGCCGCAGCGTGCTGGTCATCGACGAAGGGCTGAGCCGCGCGACGCAGATTCCCCGTACGCGCAACTATCCGGGATTTCCTGAAGGCATCCAGGGCCCGCGACTGGTCGCCGCGATGAGGATGCAATGCGAGCGCCACGGCGTGCGCTTCGTGCATGCGCGCGTGCGCTCGCTGAAGTTCGAGCGCGGCTTGTTCCAGGCGAGCTGGGACGGTGGCAGCGCCGCGGCCGAACGGGCCACGCTGGCGACCGGCGTGACCGACGTGCCGCCCGCCATGCCGCACCTGTCGCAGGCCGTGCGCGAAGGCGCCCTTCGGTACTGCCCGGTGTGCGACGGCTACGAAGCCATCGGCAAACATGTCGGCCTCGTGGCCGACGACGAGGGCGATGTCGACGAGGCGCTTTACCTGCGTCATTTCAGCGACCAGGTGACCGCCTTCGTGGTCGATGAACGGGTGCGGATGTCGGGTACCCAGCGGCGTCGCCTTGCCGACGCCGGCGTCGTGCTCGTCGAGCAGGCGGTGCGCAGCATCTCGCTCGTGGATGGCGGCGTGCAGGTTCGACACGGCGACTGCACGACCCGCCTCGATGCGGTGTACGCGGCGCTCGGCACCGAGGTGCATTGCGAACTTGCCGTCGAATTGAACGTAAGCCACGACGAGCGCGGCTACCTGCTGACCGACCGCCATCAGCAGACCAGCCTGCCAGGCCTCTTCGCTGTCGGCGATGTCGTCAAGGGCCTGAATCAGATCTCGGTCGCGGTGGGCGAAGCGGCCATCGCGGCCTCAGCCATCCATCTGTCCTTGTCCGGCCGGAACTGACCCGCCGCCGTGTCGGATGGGCATGGAGATTGCCTCCCAAGCGCAGTCAGGCCGACGCGGCCGCGCGACCCGCGCTCACGCAGACGGGCGAGTTCATCCTGGACGACGTGGACTCGACGCGAACGGACGGCTGCCGAGCATGCGTCGATGCACACGCCGCGCCGGCCTGGCTCCTTTTCGACATCGGTCAAGCCTGTCACGGCAGTGGTCCATCTCTTCGTGCGCTGCCATTCGAAGGTGACATCGGTCGCGGCCGCAACGGGCAGTTCAAATGCGTCCGCGACGCTGCCTCTGCATTGATGACGACGCCGCCCGCGTGGCGGCCTTGCCGCGGTCGCGACCGGAAGTCCATGCCGTCGGCTCCCTCGTTCATGGAGGGAAATCGACATCGAAGGTGACTCGCACGATCTGCGACTCGAAAATCATTCATCATTGCGCGACTTGCCGAGAGGCTGGCCTGGAGATCGAGATGCCGGATAACGAGGAGCATGCGCCGCGCGATCTGCGCGGCAAGGTGCTGTACATCGAGGACAACCCGATCAACATGGAATTGATCGAGACCGCCCTCGCCGCATATCCCGGCATCACGCTGCTCAAGGCCACGACCGGGGCCGACGGCATCCGTGTGGTGCGAGCCGAGCGACCCGATTTCGTGCTCCTCGACATGCACCTGCCGGACATGGGCGGGCTCGATGTCGTGCGCGCCCTGAACGAGGAGATCGCCAAGGACAAGTTGCGCATCACCTTGCTGACCGCCGACACGTTGTCGATGGACATCGTGAAGGCGATGAGCCTGGGCGCATTCGAATACTGGATCAAGCCGCTGAATCTGAGAACGCTCGAGGCCGGCCTCGCCCGTGCGTTGAACCACAAGGAAGGCGATTGACCCGCACCTCAGGCGCGCGCGGCCGCCTCGCCGATGGCCTGCACGAAACGCGGCCAGAGCGCCATGGGCAGGTCATGCCCCATGCCCTCGACGATGTCCAGGCGCGCACCTTCGATGCGCGCCGCGAGATCGCGGCCGGCGGCAACGGGAACCAGCGGGTCGTCGAGCCCGTGCAGCACTTGCGTGGGCGCCCGGATATGCGACAACAGCGCCGTGCGGTCGCCGTCGGCGACGATGGCGGTGAGTTGCCGTGCACTTCCGCGGGGTCGGTAGCTGCGCCGCACCGACATGCCCAGGCGCCGACGCAGCCAGTCATCGTCGCTCGGATAACCCGGGCTGCCGATCAGCTTGTAGATGCCTACGTGATGTTCCACGATCCCGGCGAAGCTCGGGTCTGCCGGATTCGCCAGCATGGCGCCGCGCACCTTCAAGGACGGACCCGGCAGGCGCCTCGCGCCGCTGCTGGTCATCATCAGCGTCAGGCTCTTCACACGCTGCGGGAATTGCGCTGCCAGATGCTGGGCGATCATCCCGCCCATGGATGCACCGCACACATGCGCCGCGCGAATCCCGAGCGCATCGAGCAGCGCCGCGGTGTCGCCTGCCATGTCGAACAGCGAGTAGGGGCTGCGCACGGCGAGCCCCATGGCATGCTTGATTGCCTCGTAGGCAAGGTTGGGCACGCCGAGGTGGTCGAAATCCTGGCTCAGGCCGATGTCGCGGTTGTCGAACCGGATCACGCGAAAGCCGCGCCCCACGAGCACCTCGACGAACTCCTCGTGCCATGCCACGAGCTGCATGCCCAGGCCCATGATGAGCAGCAACGGCTCGCCGGTGCTCGGCCCGTGCTCCTCGACTTCGAGGCGGATGCCATTGGCCTGGATCTGCATCGGCGTGTCCTCAGTTCCTTCGCATCGACAAGAACTCGTTCAGCGCAAGCGTGCCCAGCACCAGTGCCGCGCCGCTGAGCACCTGCGGCGCCGGTTGCTCGCCGGCGCCCCACCATGCCCAGGCGATGCCGAAGACGATCTCCAGCAGGGCCAGCAACGCCACCTCGGGCGCCGGCAGCACGCGAGCCAGCCGCACGGCCAGCATGCAGGGCAACGCCAGCTGGAAGACGCCCAACATCGCCAGCAGCCCGACATCATGTGGCGTGGCGCGGAACGGAAGCGACAGGGGTAGCGTCACCACGCTCGAGATGACCGCCCCGATCAGCAGCGCCGGCAGCAAGTCGACGGACGCACGGCTGCGCTGAAGAAGGTTCCAGTTGACCGCCGCACCCACGGGCACGCCGAGCGCGACCAGCGTGCCCAGCACATGTCGGCTGCCCGCGCCCAGATTGCTTGCGTACATCCAGGCAATTCCCGCGCCCGCGACGATGATGGCCCCCCAGGTGCGAAGAGCCACCCGCTGTCCCAGCATGAACCGCGACAGCAGCGCCGTCATCAGCGGCGCCAGGCTCATCGTGATGAGGACGTTGGCGACCGTGGTCAGGGTGATGGCCAGCATGAAGCAGGTGAACATCACGCTCCACATGAGACCGGACAGCCACAGCAGCCCACCACCGGCGAGCAGCCGCCTCGGCATGTCGCGACCCTGGACGGTCACGAGGTAGGCGCCGAGCGTGAGCCCGGTGAAGAGACTGCGCCAGAACGTGACCTCGAAGCTGTGCGCTGCGTGCAGGTGGCGGGTGACCACGCCCGCGGTGCTCCACATGAGGGTGACCAGCACCATCCCGGCCACGGCACGCCGGTGAAGGGCCGTCAGGGCTTCAGTGGCTGGCATGCGCACACGGTGGGTCTCACGCCGCTTCGCGCTGCGCGCGCTTGCGCTCGTGCTGCCGCAGGTGGCGCTTGCGGATGCGGATCGACTTGGGCGTGATCTCGACGAGCTCGTCATCGTCGATGAACTCGACCGCATATTCGAGCGTGAGCTGGATGGCCGGGGTGATCTTGATCGCGTCTTCCTTGCCCGACACGCGGAAATTGGTGAGCTGCTTGGCGCGCACCGGATTCACCACGAGGTCGTTGTCGCGCGAATGGATGCCGATCACCATGCCTTCGTAGAGCGGATCGCCTGCCTTGACGAACATGCGGCCGCGATCGTCGAGCTTGCCCAGCGCATAGGTCACGGCCTCGCCATCGTCCTGGCTGATGAGCGCGCCGTTCTTGCGCCCGCTGATCTCGCCCTTGTAGGCCTCGTAGCCGTCGAAGATGTTGCTGATCAGCCCGGTGCCGCGGGTGAGATTGAGAAACTCGTTCTGGAAGCCGATCAGGCCGCGCGCCGGAATGCGGTAGTCGAGCCGCACACGGCCCCGGCCATCGGGCTCCATGCCGACGAGCTCGGCCTTGCGCTCGCCCAGTGCCTGCATGACCGCACCCTGGTGCTGCTCCTCGACGTCGGCCGTGACGAGCTCCATGGGCTCCTCGCGCACGCCGTCGATGTCCTTGAAGACGACGCGCGGCTTGGAGACGGCCAGTTCATAGCCTTCGCGCCGCATGTTCTCGAGCAGGATGGTCAGGTGCAGCTCCCCGCGGCCGGAGACCTCGAAGACGCCGTCGTCGTCGGTGTCGCGCACTCGGAGCGCGACATTCGACTGCAGTTCGCGATCGAGGCGGTCGCGGATCTGCCGGCTGGTCACGAACTTGCCTTCGCGCCCGGCCAGCGGCGAGGTGTTGACGCAGAAATTCATGGTGAGCGTGGGCTCGTCGACCTTGAGCATGGGCAGCGGCGCCGGCCGCTCGAGGTCGGTGATCGTCACACCGATGCCGATGTTCTCGATGCCGTTGATCAGCACGATGTCGCCGGGCCCGGCCTCGTCGGCCGGCAGGCGCTCGAGCCCTTCGAACTTCAGGACCTGGTTGATGCGCGCCTTCGACGGCGTGCCCTCGGTTCCCGTACACACGGCCACGTCCTGGCCCGGGCGCAAGGTGCCCTGGTTCACGCGGCCCACACCGATGCGCCCGACGTAGGTGGAATAGTCCAGCGAGCAGATCTGCAGCTGCAGCGGGGCGCTCGCATCGCCCTCGTGCGCCGGCACGTGGTGCAGAATCGCGTCGAACAGCGGCGCGAGGTCGGTGCCGATCACTCCGGGCTCCAGCGTGGCCCAGCCGTTCAGGCCCGAGGCGAAGATCACCGGGAAATCGAGCTGCGCTTCGGTGGCGCCGAGCTTGTCGAACAGGTCGAAGGTGGCATTGATGACGTAATCGGGTCGCGCGCCCGGACGGTCCACCTTGTTGACGACCACGATGGGCTTGAGGCCCAGGGCAAGCGCCTTGCGGGTGACGAAACGCGTCTGCGGCATCGGCCCCTCGACGGCGTCGACCAGGAGCAGCACGCTGTCGACCATCGACAGCACTCGCTCCACCTCGCCGCCGAAGTCGGCATGCCCGGGCGTGTCCACGATGTTGATGTGCGTGCCTTTCCACTCGACGGCGCAGTTCTTGGCGAGGATGGTGATGCCGCGTTCGCGTTCCAGGTCGTTGCTGTCCATGACCCGCTCGGCCACCTTCTCGTTGGTGCGGAAGGTGCCGCTTTGCCGCAACAACTGGTCGACCAGCGTGGTCTTGCCGTGGTCGACGTGCGCGATGATGGCAATGTTTCGAATCTGTCGGGTCATGTCCTTGCTTTCGCCAGGAGGCCTTGCACCTCCGCCGGGCTCAGAAGCCTAGTCGAAATGAGTTCGCCGCAGCGGATGTGCCCGCTGCCGAGAAACGCCTGTGGCTGCGGGCCGTACACGCGCACGCAGTCCGCGTCGGGCAGTCCGGTGCGGCGTCGCAGGCCGGACAGGAAACGCCCGGCGTCGTCACCGGCCAGTCGCACGAGAGGCCACTCGGTGAGCAGCACGTCGGCGTCCAGCAGTGCGGCGTCACGTTGCGTCTCATCCATCTGGGCGAGCGCATCGAGCGTCAAGGCGTGATGCAGGCTCAGAGGTCCGCTGGCCGTGCGACGAAGCGCAGCCAGGTGTGCGCCACAGCCCAGCGCTTCGCCGATGCCTTCGGCCAGCGTGCGCACGTAGGTGCCCTTGCTGCAGCGCACGTCGATGATCCATTCGTCACCGGCGCCCTCGACCACGTCGATCGCGTGAACAGTGATGCGCCGCGGCATGCGCGTCACATCGATGCCTTCGCGCGCGTATTCGTAAAGCGCGCGGCCTTCATGCTTGAGGGCCGAATGCATCGGGGGAAGCTGTTCGATCTCCCCGACGAATCGGCTGCAGGCGCGGCGAACGTCGGCTTCGGTCGCCAGGACGTCGCGCCGCACCAGCACATCGCCCTCGGCGTCTGCGGTGCTGGTCGTCACCCCCAGCTTGAGCGTGGCGGTGTAGCGCTTGTCGGCATCCAGGCTCACCTGCGCGAACTTGGTGGCCGCGCCGAAGCACAGCGGCAGCAGTCCAGTGGCCAGGGGATCGAGCGTACCCGTGTGGCCGGCCTTCTCGGCCCGGTAGAGTCGCCTGGCCTTTTGCAATGCGTCGTTGCTCGACATGCCCAGGGGCTTGTCGAGCAACAGCACGCCGTGCACGGCGCGCCTTGGCATGCGAGGCTTGGCCGACACGCTCAGTCTTCCTTGGCCCGCGTCGCGTTGGCCTGGTTGATGAGGATGTTCAGCTCGGCCGCACGTTCGGTCGTGCGGTCGAAGACGAAGTGAAGCGTGGGCACGGTGTGGATCTGCAGGCGCTTGAACAGACCATTGCGGATGAACCCCGCTGCCTCGTTGAGGGCTTCTTCGCATTCCTGCGGGCTGCCCACCAGCACCGAAAAGAACACCTTGGCGTGGGCGTAGTCGGGCGAGACTTCGACCGCGTGGATGGTCACCATGCCGATGCGCGGGTCCTTCAAGTCGCGGATGAGCTCTGCCACGTCGCGCTGGATCTGGTCCGCCACGCGGTAGCTGCGGTTCGGTATCGCTCGCTTGTGCTTCATCGTGTACTCCTGGCGTCCTGAGTGGCCCACAAACACGAACCCCGCCCTCTTTTGGAAGGCGGGGTTCGGGACGAGACCCGCTCCGCCTTACAGCGTTCGCGCGACTTCCTTGACCTCGAAGAATTCGAGCTGGTCGCCCTCGGCGATGTCGCTGTAGTTCTTCAGCTTGATGCCGCACTCGAAGCCTTCCTTGACCTCTCGCACGTCGTCCTTCAGCCGGCGCACCGACTCGATTTCGCCGGTATAGACCACCACGTTGTCGCGCAGGAGGCGGAAGCGCGCGCCGCGGCGGACCACGCCGGAGGTGACCATGGAGCCGGCCACCGTCCCGATCTTCGATGCGACGAACACCGTGCGGATCTCGGCGGTACCGATGACTTCCTCGCGCTGCTCTGGGGCCAGCATGCCCGTCATGGCCGCCTTCACTTCGTCCACGGCGTCGTAGATGATGTTGTAGTAGCGGATGTCAACGCCGTTGTGCTCGGCCAGCTTGCGAGCGCCGGCATCTGCACGCGTGTTGAAGCCGATGATCACGGCCTTGGAGGCGATCGCCAGATTGACGTCGGACTCGCTGATGCCGCCCACGGCCGCATGCACGATCTGCACCTTGACTTCGTCGGTCGAGAGCTTCTGCAGCGACTGTGCCAGGGCTTCCTGGGAGCCCTGCACGTCGGCCTTGATGATGAGCGCCAGCGACTGCGCCTCGCCCTGGCCCATGGTCTCGAACATGTTCTCGAGCTTGGCGGCCTGCTGCTTGGCCAGCTTGACGTCGCGATACTTGCCTTGGCGGAAGGTCGCAATCTCGCGTGCCCGCCGCTCGTCGGCGAGGACCATGAATTCGTCGCCCGCCTGGGGGACCTCGGTCAGGCCCTGGATTTCGACCGGCAGCGAGGGTCCCGCCTCGGTCGTGGGCTTGCCGTTCTCGTCGAGCATGGCGCGCACACGTCCGTAGCTGGATCCGGCCAGCACCACGTCGCCGCGCTTGAGCGTGCCCGACTGCACGAGAACCGTGGCCACCGGCCCGCGCCCCTTGTCGAGCTGCGCTTCGATCACGAGGCCCTTGGCCGGCGCATCGGTGGGGGCCGTGAGCTCGAGCACCTCGGCCTGGAGCAGCACCTGCTCGAGAAGGTTGTCGATGCCTTGCCCGGTCTTGGCCGACACCGCCACGAAAGGCGAGTCGCCGCCGAAGTCTTCGGGAACGACCTGCTCGGCCACGAGCTCGCTCTTGAGCCGCTCGATGTTCGCCTCGGGCTTGTCGATCTTGTTCATCGCGACCACGATCGGCACGCCGGCCGCCTTCGCGTGGTGGATGGCTTCCTTGGTCTGCGGCATGACGCCGTCGTCCGCCGCGACCACCAGGATGACGATGTCGGTGGCTTTGGCGCCACGCGCGCGCATGGCCGTGAACGCCGCGTGTCCCGGAGTGTCAAGGAACGTGATCATGCCGCGCGGGGTATCGACGTGATAGGCGCCGATGTGCTGCGTGATGCCACCGGCCTCGCCTGCTGCGACACGGGCACGCCGGATGTAGTCGAGCAGCGAGGTCTTGCCGTGATCGACGTGGCCCATGACGGTGACCACTGGCGCCCGCGGTAACTGCTCGTGTTCGCTCTCACCTTCGCCTTCAGCCAGGAAGGCTTCGGGGTCGTCCAGCTTGGCGGCGAGCGCCTTGTGCCCCATTTCCTCGACGACGATCATCGCCGTCTCCTGGTCGAGCTGCTGGTTGATCGTCACCATCTGGCCGAGCTTCATCAGCTGCTTGATCACCTCGGATGCCTTGACGGACATCTTGTGGGCCAGGTCGGCCACCGAAATGGTCTCGGGAATGTGCACCTCCTGCACTTGTTGCTCGACCGGCGCGACAAAGGTGGACGCGCTTCCGTCGCCGCGATCGCCTCGGCGCGACCCGCCTCTAGGTGCACGCCAGCCGGCGCGCGCACCGCCCGCAGGCACGTCGCTGCGGCCCTTGACGGCGCGTTTCTTGGCGGCATCGTCTGCCCAGCTCGAGGACAGCTTCTCGGACTTGATCGCCTTCTTGTCGCCCGGCTTGGCGGCAGCCGGCGCGGCCGCTCCCGGCGCGGCGGCTGCCTTGTGGATGGTGCCGCGGATGCCTTCCTTGCCCGCCTCGGGCTTGGGCGGCTCCTCGGGCTTCTTCGCCGTCAGGACGCGCTTGGGCTGCGACATCATGGCGCGGATCGCGGCAGCCTCGTCCTCGGCGGCCTTGCGCCGCTTGGCCAGTTCGGCTACGCGGTGCTTTTCCTCGTCGACGACGTCGGCGGCCTTGATCACGCGCAGCGCCGGCTTGGGTGGCTCGGCAGGCGCGGCAGGAGTTGCGGCGACCGCGGGCTCAGCGTTCGCGGGCGCCTTCTCGGCAGCAGCAGTCGCCTTCTCGGCAGCGGCGGGCGCCTTGCCCGTTGCCTCGGCTTCCCGCGCCTTGGCCTCTGCCTCGGCCTCGGCTGCGGCCTTGGCCGCCGCCTCGGCGGCTTCGCGTTGCCGGGCTTCGGCTTCCTCGCGCTCGCGACGTGCCTGTGCCTCGCTCTCGAGGCGCTTGGCCTCGAACTCGGCTTCCTGGCGACGCAGCAACTCGGCCTGTGCCTGTGCTTCTTCCTGCCGGCGCTGCAGCTCGGCTTCGTCCACGGCTGGCGTGGATACGGCCGGCGGCTCGGCCGCGGGGCTTTCGTCGCGCTTGATGAACGTCCGCTTCTTGCGCACCTCGACCTGGATCGTGCGGGCCTTGCCGCTGGCATCGGCCTGCTTGATCTCGCTGGTCGACTTGCGGGTCAGGGTGATCTTCTTGCGCTCGGTGCCGGAAGTGCCGTGCGCCGAACGCAGGTGATCGAGCAGGCGCTCCTTGTCCGCGTCGGTCAGCGTGTCAGCCGTCGACGCCTTGCTGACGCCGGCCGACTGCAGCTGCTCGAGCAGCGCCGTGGCGGAGCGATTGAGCTCTGCGGCGAGTTGGGCGACGGTGGTCACAGCCATTGTGAAATCCTTGCTTGGGTCTTGCGGTGCGTGTTCAGGCCGGTATTCAGTGCGATCGTCCTCAGGCGGTAAACCAATGTTCGCGCGCTTTCATGATCAACGATTTCGCCATGGCCTCGTCGACGCCGGTCATCTCTGTCAGCTCGTCGACTGCGAGGTCGGCGAGGTCGTCGCGCGTGTGGATGCCTCCGTCGGACAGTCTGCCGATCAGTTCGGGGGTCAGTCCGTCGAGGTCGCGCAGGTCCTGCGAGACGTCCTCGACTTTTTCCTCACGGGCAATCTCCATCGTGAGCAGCGCATCGCGGGCGCGGGTGCGCAGCTCGTTGACGGTGTCTTCGTCGAAGCCTTCTATGTCGAGCATTTCCTGCATCGGCACGTAAGCCACTTCTTCCAGGCTCGAGAAGCCTTCGGCGATGAGGATGTCGGCCACCTCGCCGTCGACGTCGAGCTTCTCGACGAACAACTTGCGCTGCGAGTCAGTCTCTTCGGCCTGCTTGGACGCCGACTCTTCCGCCGTCATGATGTTGATGCGCCAGCCGGTGAGTTCGGAGGCGAGGCGAACGTTCTGTCCTCCTCGTCCGATGGCGATCGCGAGGTTCTCCTCGTCGACGACCACGTCCATCGCGTGGCGCTCTTCGTCCACCACGATCGACTGCACGTTGGCCGGCGCGAGCGCGCCAATCACAAATTGGGCCGGATCCTCGGACCACAAGACGATGTCGACGCGTTCGCCCGCGAGTTCGTTGGTGACGGCGTTCACTCGGGAGCCTCGCACGCCCACGCACGTGCCGATCGGGTCGACGCGCTTGTCATGCGAGAGCACGGCGATCTTGGCACGCGATCCGGGGTCGCGCGCGCAGCTCTTGATTTCGAGCAGGCCCTGTTCGATCTCGGGGACTTCCTGGGCGAAAAGTTCCATCATGAAGCCCGGCGCACTGCGCGAAAGCAGGATCTGGGGGCCCCGCAGGGTCGGATCGACCTCCGCGATGTAGGCGCGCACGCGGTCGCCCGAGCGAAGGTTTTCCTTCGGGATCATTTCGCTCCGGCGCAGGCGTCCCTCGACCCGGCCCGACTCGACGATGACGTCGCCCTTGTCCAGGCGCTTGACGGTGCCCACGAAGATCTTTTCGCCCCGCGACAGGAAGTCGTTCAGGAGCTGCTCGCGCTCGGCGTCGCGGATCTTCTGCAGGATGACCTGCTTGGCGGCCTGCGCGCCGATGCGGCCGATGGAGACAGACTCCACCGGCTCTTCGATGTAGTCGTCGACCTCGATGTCGGGGATCTGCTCGGCAGCCTCGAAATGCAGAATTTCCGAATCGGGCAACTGCAGGCCGGCCTCGTCCGGAACCACATGCCACCGCCGGAAGGTTTCGTAGTCGCCCGTCTCACGGTCCACGGAGACGCGCATGTCGACTTCGCCGCCGTGCAGCTTCTTGGATGCAGAGGCGAGCGCCGCTTCGACTGCGCCGAACACGACATCCCGATCCACGCTCTTTTCGCGCGAGATCGCGTCCACCAGCATCAACAGTTCGCGATTCATTGTTCTACACCTCCAGACTCTGCCTCGGCAGCGGGCGCGTCGTCCGCCCCTGCCGCCGGAGCCGGCGCGAAACGCCGCCCCTTGAAATCGACCACCGGCACCAGCCGGGCTTCACGCACTTCATCCAGCGAGAAATCGAGCGCCTGTTCACCCGTGCCATCGTCGAGCACGAGACGCCAGCCCGTGCCGGCAGCGGCCTGTTCGGCCGGACCGACCTGGGGATGGAGCACGCCCTGGTACTTGCGACGGCCCTGGAACGGCAGCTTGAGGGTCAGGTCGATGCGCTCGCCGACGAAGCGGGCATAGTCCGCCGCCTTCTTCAACGGGCGATCGAGACCCGGCGAGGACACCTCGAGCCTCTCGTACGCGCAGCCTTCGACTTCAAGAACGTGCTGCAACTGGCGAGTGACCCTCTCGCAGTCGTCCACAGTGATGAATGCACCGTTCGGATCGCCGGCAACGCGGTCGATGAAGACGCGCAGCAGCCCTCGGGCGCTGCGTTCGACGTCGACCAGGTCGTAACCCAGCCCGATCACGGTGCGTTCGATCGCTGATTGCCAACTCATCTACGTTTCACTTCGGCCCGACGGGCGCTCCACTCACCACTTCACGACACCACTTTTCGGCACTTGGAATGCCGCTGCGATTCCTTTGGGCATTCATGCCCGGCGACGCTCCGTATCGACACGTTCTGGCGTACACCGGCACACGATCCCCGCTAGAAGAAAAGTCCCGGAACAAGAAAAGATCCGGCAAAAAAAATGGGCTGGAAGAATCCGCCCATGCAGCTTTCTCGGAAACCCTGGATTGTAGCCGGGAACCCTGCTACAGGCAACAGTTTCACCTGTCAAGTCCGTAGATGCGCAAGGCACGCGGAGCGTCTGGCGAGAGCTCGCTGGAGGGCTGCCGGCGCGGCGTCGCGAGCGAGCGTTCCGGTGGCAGGCCGCACATCCGACCGTGCAAGAATCGCAGGCTGACACCTGATTGGGAGACATCATGGGATTTCTGGCCGGCAAGCGCTTTCTCATCACCGGCATCTTGAACAACCGCTCGATCGCCTACGGCGTCGCACGCGCATGCCATCGTGAGGGTGCCGAGCTGGCATTCAGCTATGTCGGGGAACGCTTCAAGGACCGGCTCGGCGAATTCGCCGCGGAATTCGGCTCCAGCCTGACCTTCGACCTCGATGTCTCGGACGATGCGCAAATCGAGCGTGCGTTCGCGCAGCTTGGCGATGCGTGGCCCGACTTCGACGGCTTCGTGCATGCCATCGGATTCGCCCCGCGCGAGGCGATTGCGGGCGATTTCCTCGACGGACTGTCCCGTGAGGGTTTTCGCGTGGCGCACGACATTTCGAGCTACAGCTTCCCGGCCATGGCCAAGGCGGCGGCACCCCGCCTGCGCGCGGGCGCGTCACTGCTCACCCTCACCTACCTGGGAGCCATTCGCGCCGTTCCGGCCTACAACACCATGGGGCTGGCCAAAGCCTCGCTGGAGGCCAGCGTCCGCTATCTCGCCGCGAGCCTCGGCCCGCGCGGCGTGCGGGTGAACGGCATCTCTGCCGGACCGATCAAGACCTTGGCGGCATCGGGCATCAAGGGGTTCGGCAAGATTCTCGACGTGGTGGCGAACAACTCGCCGCTGCGACGCAACGTGACGATCGACGACGTGGGAAACGTGGCTGCATTCCTGCTGTCTGACCTCGCTGCGGGCGTGACTTCGGAAATCACCTACGTGGACGGCGGCTTCAGCCATTCCATGGGCCTCGGTCCGGAAGCTGCCGACTGACTTGCTCCGCGTCGGGCATCGAAACCCGGCACCTTTGCGCGCGACGGCCCACGCGGGCGGTGATGGCGCGGGCGGCGTGGCGCGCGGCTGGCGCCCCGCGGGCCGGCCGGACGCCGCGGCGGCCCGCGCTGCGACTTGCCAGTCTCGGATCAGACCTCGTCGAGTGCCCGCGCCGCGCCGATGAGCGCGGGCGAGAACTTCGGCTGCAATACGAACACCGGGATCGCCTGCAGGTAGGCGCGAAAGCGCCCCTTGCTCTCGAAGCATTCCCTGAATCGAGAGGTGTCGATCCGGGTCCCCAGAAGCGGCACGATGCCGCCGCCGATGTACAAACCGCCCAAGGCCCCCAGCGTCAGTGCCAGATTGCCTGACACGTTGCCGAGAAAGCCGAAGAACAGATCGATGGCCTCCACGCAGCGCGGATCGCTTCCGTTCAAGGCCAGTTCGCTGATCTGCGGCGCGGCATACTCCGGCGCCACTTCGCCGGCAATCTCGCACACCGCGCGGTGCAGGTTCTCGATGCCCGGTCCCGACAAAGCGCGTTCGGCCGATGCATGCCCAAACCGCCGGCGCAGCCAATCGATGATGCGCTCGTCGCGTTCGTCGGCGGCTGCCAAGGTCACATGGCCGCCCTCCCCCTTGATGGCGATCCCGGCCTGATTGCGCACTCCGCGGAGCACGCCCGACACGCCGAGGCCCGTGCCCGGTCCGAGCAGTGCCTGCGGGCCGTCTGGCACTGCGATGCCGCCGCCCACCTGGCGCAGGTCCGAGGGTTGCAAGGCGGCCAAGGACAGGGCCAGTGCGGTGAAGTCGTTGATGACGAGCAGCCGGTCCAGGCCGAGGTCTCTCTGCATCTGCGAGATGGAGAAGGACCAGTGGCGGTTGGTCATCTGCACGAGGTCGCCGATCACAGGGTTGGCGATGCCGATCGCGCACCAGCGCGGCGTCTCGCCGCCGTGCTGCGCGAGGTAGTGGCGAATCGCGTCGGTCAGCGACGGGAAGTCTGCGGCAGGAAGCTTCTGCACGCGAGTGAGGGCCTCGCCGGGTCGCGCCAGCCAGGCGAAGCGCGCGTTGGTCCCGCCGACGTCGCCGACGAGCCGGGGGTACGTCGTTGCAGCCGAAGTGCTCATGGTCGGATGGCAAACGCGGGGGTTTCGGATCAGTCCGCCCGAACGCAGTCGACGAAATAGGTGCGCCCGGTGTCGGTCTCTTCCTCCACCAGGCCGTGGACGTCCGTGTCGAAGCCCGGGAACGCAGCGTTGAATTGCCGCGTGAAGCGAAGGAAGTCGACGATCTTGCGATTGAATCGCTCTCCCGGAATGAGCAGCGGGATGCCAGGTGGGTAGGGAGTCAGCAGCGCCGTGGTGATCCGTCCTTCGAGCGCGTCGATGGGCACGCGATCGGTGCGGCGGTGCGCGATGTGGGCGAACGCGTCGGCAGGCTTCATGGCCGGTTGCAAGTCGGACAAGTACATCTCGGTGGTGAGTCTGGCGATGTCACCCTTGGCGTACATCGCATGGATGGCCTGGCACAGGTCGCGCAAACCCATGCGCTCGTAGCGCGGGAACGCGGCGGTGAATTCGGGCAGCACACGGCCCATCACCGCATTTCGGTCGTAGTCGTCCTTGAACTGCTGCAAGGCGGTCAGCAGCGTGTTCCAGCGGCCCTTGGTGATGCCGATCGTGAACATGATGAAGAACGAGTACAAGCCTGTCTTCTCCACGACGACGCCGTGCTCGGCGAGGTACTTGGTGACGATGCTCGCGGGAATGCCTGTCTTGGCAAACTTGCCCGTCACATCGAGCCCGGGTGTGATGATCGTGCTCTTGATCGGATCGAGCAAGTTGAAGTCTTCGGCCAGATCGCCGAAGCCATGCCATTTCTCGCCGGCACGCAGCATCCAGTCAGCGCTCTTGCCGATGCCGTCGGCGGCCAGCTTCTCGGGGCCCCAGACCTTGAACCACCAATCGCGCCCGAATTCCTTCTCGACCTTGCGCATCGCGCGCCGAAAGTCCAGCGACTCGGCGATGCTCTCTTCCACGAGTGCGGGGCCGCCCGGCGCCTCCATCATGGCCGCAGCCACGTCGCACGACGCGATGATGGCGTACTGCGGGCTGGTCGAGGTGTGCATCAGATAGGCTTCGTTGAACAGATGCCGGTCGAGCTTGCGCTCGACGGCGTCCTGCACGAGGACCTGCGATGCCTGGCTCAGGCCGGCCAGCAGCTTGTGGGTGGACTGGGTCACGAAGACGAGCTGGTCCTTGGGGCGCGGGCGCTGGCGCCCCATGGCGTGGTACTCGCCGTAGAAGCGGTGGAAAGCCGCGTGCGGCAGCCAGGCCTCGTCGAAGTGCAGCGTATCGATGTAGCCGTCCAGCGAGTGCTTGATCGTCTCGGTGTTGTAGAGCACACCGTCGTAGGTGCTTTGGGTCAGCGTGAGGATGCGTGGCTTGACCGTGGCCGGGTCGACGTCGGCCAGCAGCGGATTGGCGGCGATCTTTCGCTGGATCGTCTCGCGCGAGAACTCGCTCTTCGGAATGGGCCCGATGATCCCGTAGTGGTTGCGCGTGGGCGTGAGGAACACGGGCACGGCGCCGGTCATGATGATCGAATGCAGGATCGACTTGTGGCAGTTGCGGTCGACCACCACCACGTCGCCCGGCGCGACCGAGTGATGCCACACCATCTTGTTCGACGTGCTCGTCCCGTTGGTCACGAAGAAGCAGTGGTCGGCATTGAAGATGCGGGCCGCATTGCGCTCGCTGGCAGCCACCGGGCCGGTGTGATCCAGCAATTGGCCGAGTTCTTCCACCGCATTGCATACGTCGGCACGAAGCATGTTCTCGCCGAAGAACTGGTGGAACATCTGGCCCACGGGACTTTTCAGGAACGCGACGCCGCCCGAGTGGCCGGGACAGTGCCAGGAATAGGACCCGTCCTGCGCATAGTCCATCAGGGCCGTGAAGAATGGGGGAGCCACGGAATCGAGGTAGCTGCGGGCCTCGCGGATGATGTGCCGGGCGACGAATTCCGGCGTGTCCTCGAACATGTGGATGAAGCCGTGCAGTTCGCGCAGGATGTCGTTGGGGATGTGCTGCGAAGTGCGCGTCTCGCCGTAGAGGTAGATCGGGATCTCGGCGTTGCGAAACCGGATCTCGCGGATGAACTTTCGAAGGTTCAGCACGGCCGGCGCGACCTCGGAGCCCTGGGTGAATTCCTCGTCGTCGATCGAGAGGATGAACGCGCTGGCACGGCTTTGCTGCTGGCCGAGCTGCGACAGGTCGCCGTAGCTCGTCACGCCCAGCACCTCGAACCCTTCCTTCTGGATCGCATCGGCCAGCGCACGAATGCCCAGCCCCGACGTGTTTTCAGAGCGGAAGTCCTCGTCGATGATGACGATGGGAAATCGAAAACGCAGCATGAGCGGTCCCGCGGCAGTCGCAGTCGGAAAAACGCGAAGTGTAGGACCGTTCCGAGCCTGTTCCGTCGCCGCCGACGGTCGCGCTCGCCCTACACTGCAAGCGTCGGGAGCGGCAGGGCCGCGAGGAGCACGGATGGGAATTTCTGCGTCGACCTTCTGGTGGGTGGTGGCGGGCATCGCCGTGGCCGCCGAGCTCAGCACGGGCACGTTCTATCTGCTGATGATCGCCCTGGGCCTGGCGGCGGCGGCCGTGGCCGCACACCTGGGGCTGTCGCTCGGGCCGCAACTGCTGGCCGCCGCGCTGGTGGGTGGTGGAGCGACCACGCTGTGGCACTGGCGTCGAACGCGCCACGGCCAGGAACCGCGCATTGCCCGAAACCGCGACGTCAACCTCGACGTCGGCGAACACGTGCGTGTCGACGCATGGGGGCCGGACGGCACGGCAAGGATCCAATACCGCGGTGCCCAGTGGCAGGCGCGGCTGGAGGGTGGCCACGACGCGGCGCCTGGCGAACACCGCATCGCGGCCGTCGAAGGAAACTGGCTGGTACTCGCGCCACTGACGAAGCACTGAAAGAACAACCATGGAATCGACCCTCATCCCGCTGATCATCGTCATCATTGCGTTCATGTTCGTCGTGCGCACGTTCAAGATCGTGCCGCAGCAGCATGCATGGGTGGTGGAGCGCCTCGGACGCTACGACCGCACGCTGGCGCCAGGGCTCGCCTTCGTCGTGCCGTTCATCGAGCGCGTGGCCTACAAGCACTCGCTCAAGGAGGTGCCGCTGGACGTGCCCAGCCAGGTGTGCATCACCAAGGACAACACCCAGCTGCAGGTCGACGGCATCATCTATTTCCAGGTTACCGACCCCATGCGGGCCAGCTACGGCTCGAGCAACTATGTGTTCGCCATCACGCAGCTCGCCCAGACGCTGTTGCGTTCGGTGATCGGCAAGATGGAGCTGGACAAGACCTTCGAGGAGCGTGACGTGATCAACACGTCGGTGGTCAACGCACTGGACGAAGCCGCGACGAACTGGGGCGTGAAGGTGCTGCGCTACGAGATCAAGGACCTCACTCCACCGGCGGAGATCCTGCGCGCCATGCAGGCGCAGATCACGGCGGAACGGGAAAAGCGGGCGCTCATTGCCGCGTCGGAAGGACGCAAACAAGAGCAGATCAACATCGCCACCGGCGAACGCGAGGCGTTCATCGCTCGCTCGGAGGGCGAGCGGCAGGCCGAGATCAACAAGGCGCAAGGCGAGGCATCGGCCATCGTCGCGGTCGCGGATGCCACTGCCGATGCCATCCGCAAGATCGCAGAGGCCATCCGGGCGCCCGGCGGCGAACAAGCCGTGCAATTGAAGGTGGCCGAACGTGCGGTAGACGCGTTTTCACAGCTTGCCCAGAAGAACAACACGATGATCGTGCCGGCGAACATGGCGGAGGTTTCGACCTTGATCGGCACGGCCATGACGCTGATGCGGGCGCAGCCGCAAGCCGGCGGCCAGGGCGGTGCGCGCTAGAATCGCGGGCTCCGGAGAGATGGATGAGCGGTTTAAGTCGCACGCCTGGAAAGCGTGTGTGGGTTAATAGCCCACCGCGGGTTCGAATCCCGCTCTCTCCGCCACTTGCCCAGAAGAACAACACGATGATCGTGCCGGCGAACATGGCGGAGGTTTCGACCTTGATCGGCACGGCCATGACGCTCATGCGGGCGCAGCCGCAAGCCGGCGGCCAGGCCGGTGCGCGCTAGAATCGCGGGCTCCGGAGAGATGGATGAGCGGTTTAAGTCGCACGCCTGGAAAGCGTGTGTGGGTTAACAGCCCACCGCGGGTTCGAATCCCGCTCTCTCCGCCAGGGAACAAGTATTTGTGCGGGCTCTAGACCGGAAATTCCGCCACACCCCACATCCCGCCCCACAAGCGAGGGAACGCTCAGCGCCAGGCAATGACCGCGAGCAGCGCCAACCCGATCCAGGCGCACCAAGTCAGCAAGGGCATGTGTCGAGCGGTCTCTCGCTGGTTTTCTTCAATTGAGCGCAGCAGAGTCGTGATCGTGCCGAGTTGATAGCTCGCGGCTTCGGCGCCCGCAGCCGAGGTCAATGAATGCCGGGCAATCTGTTCGAGGTGATCGGCGGGTGTGGGCTGCATCTTCTCTCCGGTTGCGTGTGGGAGTAACGAAAAACCCCCGGCTAATTCCCACAGAGGCCCCCACAATTTCCGGCATGGAAATGTTCTGGGTAATGCTACTCAAACCCTTCGTCGCGCTTGTGCTGTTCTTCGTGGCATTTGTCATCGCTCGAGGCCTCCTGGCTCTGATTCCCGAGGGGCGCGTCAAGCGACTCTTGACTCGGCAAATCGGGTTCAAGAGCGCGAATCCGCGGCGATACGGGCCGCCGCGAGGCAAATAGGCGGCGGCGCGAGCATCGCAACGCCAAGTTATTCATCGCCCCCTAATTGCCAAATGCCGGCCGACTCGCGCGCCCTCGCGTGCTGGGCGTGGAATAGGCCGTCAAGGGGTGCGCCAGGTGGCGCACGCGTTTATCAATGGCCCCGCCGCTTGACGCGCACCGCCCGCCGTCAGCCATGTAATAGGCGTTCGGGTCGGCCGCGCCCGCGCCAGGAGCCGGCGCTAGCGGCGAAATTGATCCACGGCATAGTTGATAGTTTCTAGCTATTGACGCGCCGTGTCCATAGCCGTCAATAGACTAGGGATTGGGCGGTGTCAGTTGTGGGTGCCTAGGTGCATCCTCGCCCCCCATGCGGACTCGAATGGACCCAGACAAGAGGCGGGCGGCGATCCTAGAAGCCGCATTCACTTCCGCGTGCACGCACGGCCTCGAGAACCTCACACGCGAGCACGTGGCGCATGCGGCGGGAGTTTCCGAGGGACTTGTCTCCGTTCGCCTCGGCACCATGCCCGACGTGAAGCGGGCCGTGCGCGCCCTGGCCACCCGCCGACATGTCGACCTCAACAATGGGCACCGCGAGGCGACGGAGACCGGTGAGTGGGAATGGCTACACGGCCGGCTCTCGCCGACGATCCGCTTCCGGCTGCTCGTAAACAGCGAGCTCGGGGTCGAGGAAATTAAGCGGCTCATCGACCAATTGGAAGCCCAGCGCGCAGCATTGGCGGCGCCGCGAAAGTAGCGTGCACGCACGGTGCATGGCAATTTGCGTCCTCGCGCGCACGCGCGTATTGTTCCGGCGCCAGCGATATTCCGAGCCCTCGCGCGTGCGCGTACTGCGCGGCAATGGGAGGGTCGAGAGGGTTGGGAGCCTCGTGCAGCATCCACAGCGCCAACACACTGTATGAAGCGTTAGCAATTTTTGGAGCCCCTCCAAACCGCTATTTCTCTAAACCCATTCCATTCCCGAACTACCCTCCCAACCCTCCCAAGGCTCCCAACAGCCGGGCGTCATATTTGCTGAGTAGTGGGAGCGATTGGGAGGGTCGGGAGTGCGCTCAAACGGGCTCGATGAAATTAGCGCCACGGAATGGGAGGGTTGGGAGGGACGAGTCTCAGACCTCGGAGGTGCATGACGCTGCTCTTGTGGTGCTCCAAACTCGGCGCTGACGCCGAAAGCCGCTGAATCCACACCTTGTGACTCTCGACCACGGCGCCGCGCTGAGACTTCCACGCGCGATAGCTCGCATATGCGTCCGACGACTTGACCGAACCGGATGAGTCGAGCAGGAGCACGCAGCAATCTTCCAACCACTGCGCCACGTCGTTCTCTTCGCGCATGTAAGCCGCCGAGTCGCCGGCCACTGAGGGTGGCACCCATAGCCCGACCTTACCCCCGCCGTCGCGGTACCACTTCGCGAGTTAGCGCGTCGCTCAGGATGTTGCCTCGCCTGCGCCGAGCGGGCCGCAGGCGATGGGGCAGGCATTTGACGGAAGCGGCCGCGGCCATGGACACTGCGCTGGCAGATCGCGTCCGACAGCCCGTTTCGCCCCCATGAGACTCCCCCGTTCCAGCGGCATCCTGCTGCATCCCACTTCGCTCCCCGGCGCGCACGGCAGTGGCGACCTTGGCAATGATGCCCGCCGCTTCGTGGACTGGTTGCAGGAGGCCGGCCAGAGTCTCTGGCAAATCCTGCCCCTCGGAGGCATCGGGCCGGGCAACTCGCCGTACATGAGCAACTCGGCCTTTGCCGGCAACGTGCTGCTCGTCGATCTCGAAGAATTGCACGTGAAAGGTTGGCTGACCGACGCGGACATGGCGAACCGCCCGGCATTTCCGTGCCAACGTGTCGGCTTCGGCGAAATGATTCCGCATCGGATGTCGATGCTGGAACGTGCCGGCAAACGGTTCTTTTCAGGAACAGATGCGAACGATCGGGCCGCGTTCGGCGCGTTCTGCGTTCGTCAGGCCGATTGGCTCGACGACTATGCGCTCTTCATGGCACTCGACGAACACTTCCAGCGCCCCTGGTGCGACTGGGAACCCGGTCTCGCGCGGCGCGATGCGACGGCGCTGGCCGCCGCCACCCGGGCGCACGCCGAGAGGGTGGACTTCTGGAAGTTCTGCCAGTGGTGCTTCTTTCGCCAGTGGCTGCTTCTCAAGTCCTATGCGAACGAACGGGGCGTGCGGATCGTGGGCGACGCACCCATCTTCATCGCCTATCAGAGCGCCGAAGTGTGGTCCAACCCGGGCCTGTTCGAACTCGACGCCGATGGCCGCCAGACCGTCGTCGCCGGTGTGCCGCCGGACAATTTCAGCGCGACAGGCCAGCGCTGGGGAAACCCGCTGTACAAGTGGAGCGCCCATGCGGCACAGGGCTATGCCTGGTGGATCTCGCGCGCGCAGCGGATCTTCGAACTCGTCGACATCGTCCGCATCGATCACTTCCGCGGCTTCGCCGGCTACTGGGAGATCGATGCCTCGCAGCCCACGGCGCAGCATGGTCGCTGGGTCCCCGGACCGGGCACGGCGCTGTTCGAAGCGCTGGAGCAGGCGATCGGCCCGATGCCCATCATTGCAGAAGACCTGGGCCTGATCACGCCAGACGTCGATGCCCTTCGCAAGCAGTTTCATTTTCCAGGCATGCGAGTGCTGCAGTTCGCGTTCGAGACCGACAGCCGGAACCATTTCCTTCCGCACAACTACGCGGCGGACACGGTCGTGTACACGGGAACTCACGACAACGACACGACTGTCGGCTGGTGGCAGACGGCGAGCCCGCACGAAAGGCAGCACGTCGCCGACTATTTCGCCACGGATGGCCACGACATTCACTGGACGCTCATTCGCGCCTCCTGCGCGAGCATCGCGGACACCTGCATCCACCCGATGCAGGATGTCCTGGGTCTGGGCAGCGAGCACCGGATGAACCACCCTGGCCGAGAGTCCGGCTATTGGGAATGGCGCTTCACCTGGGATCAGGTGAATGCCGTCCATACGGCCAGACTGCGCCAATTGGCGAACCTCTACCGACGCGACGGCGCGCCGCTCGAGCGGCCCGCATGACCACGATCGAAACATCGGTCCGGTAAAAGCAGGAACGCCCCGCGAGGCGGGGCGTTCGACCCTCTCGAGAGATGCCGTCAGGCAGTTGCGGGTTCGGCCTTGGGCTTGTCGCTCTTCTTCGCGGGCTGGATGTCGAGCACCGGCTTTTCGTCTTCGCCGAGATCGACCGTCAAACGACCTCCGTCGACCAGCCGCCCGAACAGGAGTTCGTCGGCGAGTGCCCGACGGATCGTGTCCTGGATGAGGCGCTGCATCGGTCGCGCGCCCATGAGCGGGTCGAATCCCTTCTTCGCCAGGAACTTGCGCAGTGTGTCGGTGAAGGTGACTTCGACCTTCTTCTCGGCGAGCTGGCTTTCGAGCTGCAGCAAGAACTTGTCGACCACTCGCAGGATGATTTCCTCGTCGAGCGCCCGGAAGCTGACCACCGCGTCGAGCCGGTTGCGGAATTCCGGCGTGAACAGGCGCTTGATGTCGGCCATCTCGTCGCCTTGCTGCCGCGCAGACGTGAATCCGATGGCGGCCTTGTTCATCGTCTCGGCGCCCGCGTTGGTCGTCATGACGATGATCACGTTGCGGAAGTCGGCCTTGCGCCCGTTGTTGTCGGTCAGCGTGCCGTGGTCCATGACCTGGAGCAGCACGTTGAAGACGTCCGGGTGGGCCTTCTCGATTTCGTCGAGCAACAGCACCGCATGCGGCTTCTTCGTGATCGCCTCGGTCAGCAGCCCGCCTTGATCGAAACCGACATACCCGGGCGGCGCACCGATCAGCCGGCTCACGGCGTGCCGCTCCATGTACTCGGACATGTCGAAACGGATCAGCTCGATGCCGAGGATGTAGGCCAACTGCCGGGCCACCTCCGTCTTGCCCACGCCGGTGGGGCCGGAGAAGAGGAACGAGCCGATCGGCTTGTCGGGCTTGCCCAGGCCCGAGCGCGCCATCTTGATCGCCGAAGCGAGCGCCTCGATGGCCGGCTCCTGGCCGAAGACCACGCTGTTCAGGTCGCGGTCGAGACTCTTGAGCTTCGAGCGGTCGTCGCTGGACACGGAGGCCGGCGGAATGCGCGCGATCTTGGCCACGATCTCCTCGACTTCATTGCGCGTGATGGTCTTCTTCTGCTTGTTCTTGGGCAGGATTCTCTGCGCAGCCCCGGCTTCGTCGATCACGTCGATCGCCTTGTCCGGAAGGTGGCGATCGTTGATGAACTTGGCCGACAGCTCCGCCGCGGCCTGGAGGGCATTGAGCGCGTACTTCACGCTGTGGTGCTCCTCGAACCGGGACTTCAACCCCTTGAGGATTTCCACCGTCTGCTCGACCGACGGCTCGACGATGTCGATCTTCTGGAACCGCCGCGACAGCGCCGCGTCCTTCTCGAAGATCCCACGGTACTCGCTGAAGGTGGTCGCCCCGATGCACTTCATCGTGCCCGAACTCAGGGCCGGCTTGAGCAGATTGCTCGCGTCCAGTGTGCCGCCCGATGCTGCCCCGGCTCCGATGAGGGTGTGGATCTCGTCGATGAAGAGGACGGCGTTCGTCTGGTCTCTCAGGTGCTTGAGGACTCCCTTGAGGCGCTGCTCGAAGTCGCCGCGGTACTTGGTGCCGGCCAGCAATGCGCCCATGTCGAGCGCATAGACGGTGGCGTTGCCCAGGACCTCGGGCACCTCGCCCTGCGTGATGCGCCACGCCAGGCCTTCCGCGATGGCAGTCTTGCCGACACCCGCTTCGCCGACCAGCAGCGGGTTGTTCTTGCGCCGCCGGCAAAGGATCTGGATGACCCGCTCGACTTCGAGTTCGCGGCCGATCAGGGGATCGATCTTGCCGTCCCGCGCCATCTGGTTGAGGTTCTGGGTGAACTGGTCCAGCGGAGAGCCCTTGCCTTCGCCCTCTTCCTTCTCGCTTTCCGGGCCAGCCCCGTCCTGGGACTTGGCGGGCTCGGGTGGATCGGACTTCTTGATCCCGTGAGCAATGAAGTTGACCACGTCGAGCCGGGTGACGCCCTGCTGGTGCAGGTAGTAGACCGCGTGCGAGTCCTTCTCGCCGAAGATCGCCACCAGCACGTTGGCGCCGGTGACTTCCTTCTTGCCGCTTCCGGTGGACTGGACATGCATGATCGCGCGCTGGATCACGCGCTGGAACCCCAGCGTGGGCTGCGTGTCGACCTCGTCGGAGCCGCCCACCGTCGGCGTGTTTTCCTTGATGAACTGCTGCAGGCTCTTGCGCAGGTCATCGATGTTGGCAGAGCACGCGCGAAGCACCTCCGCCGCCGAGGGGTTGTCCAGCAACGCCATCAGCAGATGCTCGACGGTGATGAACTCGTGTCGCTGCTGGCGCGCCTCGACGAACGCCATGTGCAAGCTCACTTCCAATTCTTGCGCAATCATGCGGCCTCCATAATGCATTGCAACGGGTGGCCACCGCGCCGTGCGGCAGCCAGCACCAGCTCAACCTTGGTGGCGGCGACATCCTTTGAATAGACGCCGCACACACCCCGACCCTCATGATGAATCTTCAGCATGATCTGGGTCGCGGTTTCGAGGTCGCGTTTGAAATATTCCTGCAGCACCATCACGACAAACTCCATCGGTGTGTAGTCGTCGTTGAGCATGACCACCTGGTACAGCGGTGGCGGGACCACCTTGGCTGTCTGACGCTCGACAACGACAGCCCCTTGGCCATCCTCGGGCCGGGGGGCGTTCCCTGGTGGGAATGCGGGCGGAGAAGGTGGCTCCACAGGCATGGATTCATTCTATCGAGTTGACGGTCTTCAGTCGTGACATTGGCATATTGAGGCCGAAGCGCCAAGAGCAAGGCGGGAATTGCATCACATGCACGGCGCAGTTCGCGCGTCCGTGGCAGCGCCCGCCAAGGACGGCGTTTTCGAGTCCCGCCTTGACCTTCGCGTTCCGCCTGCGCCCCCCCATTTGGGGGCATATTGACAGCCGGCGGCGCCCCCAACCAGAATCCGCGCTGAAAACAACAGGAGGTGGGGTATGGCCCGCGGGACAGTCAAGTGGTTCAACGACGCAAAGGGTTTCGGCTTCATCGAGCCCGAAGGCGGAGGTGAAGACGTTTTCGCACATTTCTCGGCCATCCAGATGGAAGGCTTTCGCACCCTGAAGCAAGGCAGCAAGGTCACCTACGACCTGGTGCAAGGACCCAAGGGGCAACTGGCTCAGAACATCTGCGCTGCCGAAGCTGACGGCAGCAAGGGCGCGGCCAAGCCCGCGCTGGGTGCCCAGGCGCTCGCCGGTTGAATCGCGTCCTCAATGAAAAGCCCGCCTGGCGGCGGGCTTTTTTGCGTTGGCGGGCGCCTGAACCAAGGGCGCGCCAAATCACATGTTGTCAATCATCACTTGCCCGAAGCCCGAGCAAGACACCTGCGTCGCGCCTTCCATGAGGCGTGCGAAGTCGTAGGTCACCTTCTTCGACTGGATCGAGCTTTTCATCGACTTGATGATGAGATCGGCCGCCTCGAACCATCCCATGTGCCGGAGCATCATTTCGGCAGACAGGATCTCCGAGCCCGGATTGACGTAGTCCTTGCCGGCATACTTGGGCGCGGTTCCGTGCGTCGCCTCGAACATGGCCACGGAATCCGACAGGTTCGCACCCGGGGCAATGCCAATACCGCCTACCTGGGCAGCGAGGGCGTCGGAAATGTAGTCGCCGTTCAGATTGAGGGTGGCGATGACCGAGTATTCAGCCGGACGCAGCAGGATCTGCTGCAAGAAGGCGTCGGCGATCGAATCCTTGACCACGACCGGGTTCCCGGTCTTGGGGTTCTTGAACTTGACCCACGGCCCGCCGTCGATAGGTTCGGCACCGAATTCGCGCTGTGCCAGGGCATAGCCCCAGTCACGGAAGCCGCCTTCCGTGAACTTCATGATGTTGCCCTTGTGAACCAGCGTCACCGAAGGCTTGTCATTGTCGATCGCATACTGGATCGCCTTGCGAACCAGCCGCTCCGTGCCTTGCCGCGAAACCGGCTTGACCCCGATGGCCGACGTCTCCGGAAAGCGGATTTTCCTGACGCCGAAATCTTCCTGCAGGATCTTGATGAGCTTGCGTGCCTTGTCGGTCTCGGCCTCGAACTCGATGCCGGCATAGATGTCCTCGGAGTTCTCCCGGAAGATGACCATGTTCGTCTTGTGCGGTTCCTTCACCGGAGAAGGCACGCCGTCGAAGTACTGGATCGGGCGCAGGCAGACATACAGGTCGAGTTCCTGGCGCAGCGCGACGTTCAGGGAGCGAATCCCGCCACCCACGGGGGTCGTCAGCGGTCCCTTGATCGACACGACGTAATCGCGCAGCACACTGAGCGTTTCTTCGGGGAGCCAGACGTCCGGACCGTACACCTTGGTCGACTTCTCGCCCGCGTAGACTTCCATCCAGTGGATCTTCTTCTTGCCGCGGTAGGCCTTTTCGACTGCGGCGTCGACAACCTTGATCATGACCGGGGTGATGTCGATGCCAGTGCCGTCGCCCTCGATGTACGGGACGATGGGCTGGTCGGGAACACTGAGCGAGAAATCGGCGTTGACGGTGATCTTCTGCCCGCCTTCGGGCACCTTGACGTGTTGATACATGAAAGTGAGGCTCCGCGGATGGCCCGGTACCGGGCCGGGAAAGGTCGCGCTGACGAATGTTGTCGAGCCTTGCATTCTATGCGCGCGATGCTGTCAACCGCCTTTCGTCAGGGGCCGTTGTGGGCACGTCTCCCAGATCGGGCGACATATTCAATCCTCATAAAAGGTATCGCATGAACAAGCTTCTGGCAGCCCTGATCGCCGCCGCTTTCGCCGCCGGCGCCTATGCCGCTGACGCCGCCGCCCCCGCCGCTACCCCGGCCAAGCCGGCCGCCGAAGCCAAGGCCGAAAAGGCCGAGGCCAAGGCCGAAGACACCAAGGCCGCACCTGCAGCCAAGGCCAAGAAAGTGAAGAAGGCCAAGAAGGCCAAGAAGGCCGCCGAAGGCGAAAACAAGAGCTGATCGGGCAGTGCCTTGACCGTGCTCCAATCTTCATTGGCGCACCGCACAGCGCCCGGCCGACGGCCGGGCGTTTTTCATTTCCACGGCGACCAATACGATAATCGCGCGTCCATGCCCATTGATCCGGTCCTTGCCGCCTTTCACCTCCTCACCCGGCGAATCGCGCGGCTCCTTGGCGCCATGCCCTTGCTGGTGGCGGTTGCCTGCCTCGCCCAGGAAGCGCCACAGAAGCTGCCCGCGATCCGCATCAACGCCGGCATCTACAACATCGAGGCCGAGGTCGCACGCAGTTTCGAGGAACGCGCGACCGGGCTGATGTTCCGCGAGGCCATGCCGGTGAACAGCGGAATGCTCTTCGTGTTCGAGGAGCCTGACCGGCAGTGCTTCTGGATGAAGAATACCTTGCTGCCGCTTTCCGTCGCGTTCGTTGGCGACGACGGGACCATCGTCAACATCGACGACATGCAGCCGCAGACCCTGGATCCCCATTGTTCCGCCAAACCGGTGCGGTTCGTGCTCGAGATGAACAAGGGCTGGTTTGCCAAGCGAGGCATCAAGTCCGGCGCGCGCCTCACCGGCCCGCCGTTTCGCGGATGAACTGCCGCTTCAGTCTGCATGTGCAAACTCGCGGCAGGCTCATCAACGACAAAGCCGGTCAGCGACCGGCTTTCGGTGACTCGGCGAGAGGCCTGGTTCAGCCGAAGTTCTTTTCGGCGAATCCCCAGTTCACGAGCGAATTGAGGAAGGTCTCGACGAACTTCGGCCGAAGATTGCGATAGTCGATGTAGTAGGCGTGCTCCCAGACGTCGATGGTCATGAGCGGCGTATCGCCCGTCGTCAGCGGCGTCCCGGCCGCGCCCATGTTGACGATCTCGACCGAGCCGTTGGACTTCTTGACGAGCCAGGTCCAGCCTGAGCCGAAGTTGCCCACCGCGCTCTTGGTGAAGGCTTCCTTGAATGCGGCGTAGCCTCCCCACTTCGCGTTGATCGCCGCCGCCAGCGCGCCCTTGGGCTCTGCGCCGCCTTGCGGCTTCATGCAGTTCCAGAAGAACGTGTGGTTCCACACCTGCGCCGCATTGTTGTAGATACCACCCGAGGACTTCCTGACGATCTCCTCCAGGTCCATGTTCGCGAACTCGGTCCCCTTCTGAAGGTTGTTCAAGTTCGTGACGTAGGCATTGTGGTGCTTGTCGTGGTGGTATTCGAGCGTTTCCTTGCTCATGTGCGGCGCCAGCGCGTCATGGGCATAGGGCAATGGCGGAAGGGTGTGTTCCATGATCGGACCTTTCGATGGTTGTTGTCTGGCAGTCAGGACAGAACTGGGAATTGTAGGCAGATGCTAAGGCCATGCCGCCCGCGCATGCATGCCGCACGCTCGGCGAGCGAGGTGCCGAGACAGCAGACGTGGCAGCATCAATCGCCCGATCCGGGCTCGATCGAGCGGACGACGACCGACGCACGCCCGTCAGCCAGCACGGCGTCCAGTTGCTGGTCCGGCGACAACCGCCTGACGGACAGCACCGGCACACCGCTCTCGTCGGCCAGCCATGCATAGCCCCTTGCCAGCACAACGCTTGGGTCGGCTGCCTGCAGGCGCGCGCCAATCGCCAGCAGTCGATGCCGCTGTGTAGCCGGAGACATGGCCAGAGCGCGACGCCAGCGCGCGTGAAGAGGCTGCAGCACGTCGGCCCTGCGCTGCATGCCGGATCGCACGGCGGCGCGCAGACGCTGCTCCAGCAGCGCCAATGTCTGCGACTGTCGCTGAAGCACCCGTTGCGGGCGCGCCAGGCGCATCGTCGCCGTGTCGAGCGACTGCGCCCGCATGTCCAGCGAATGGCGCAGGCGCCGTCGCAGCCGCAGCGCCAGGTCATCCAGTTCTGCCAGGCAATCTGCTGTCGGGCCGACGGCGAGTTCGGCCGCCGCAGTGGGCGTCGGCGCGCGCAGGTCCGCCGCGAAGTCGCTCAGACTGACGTCGGTTTCATGCCCCACACCGCAGATGACGGGGATGGACGAGGCAGCCACGGCACGTACCACCCGTTCGTCGTTGAACGCCCACAGGTCCTCGAGCGATCCGCCTCCCCTGCAGACGATCAGCACGTCGGCTTCCGCACGCCGATTGGCCTGCGCGATCGCCTCGACGAGCTGACCCGGCGCGTCCGGGCCCTGGACCAGGCACGGGTAGATCGTCACGCGAACATGTGGAGCCCGACGTTGCAGGCAGGTCGCCACATCGCGCAAGGCCGCAGCGCCCAGCGAAGTCACGACTCCCACATGAAGCGGATACCTCGGCAAGGTGCGCTTTCGCTGCGCGTCGAACAATCCCTCGGCCTCGAGCTTGGCCTTGAGCCGCAAGAACCGCTCGAACAATGCCCCGGCGCCGGCGCGCTGCATGGACTCGACGACGAACTGCAACTCTCCGCGCGGCTCATAGATGGCCAGTCGTCCGCGCAGTTCCACCAACTGACCGTCTTCCGGCTTGAAATCGAGCAGCATGGCCGCCCGCCGGAACATCGCGCAACGAATCAACACCGCATGGCCGTCCGCATCCTTCAGCGAAAAATAGCAGTGGCCACTGGCAGCCCTGGAAAATGCCGAGATCTCGCCGTGCACCGTGCATGCGGAGAAGCGGCTTGCCAGGGCATCGGCGGCCGCGTGGACCAGCGCAAAGACGCTCCAGACCATGCGCGGCGTGGCTGGCGCTGCGGGCTCAATCATGCGCAAACCAAGCATTGACGCGGCCCGAGAACTCCACAAGGGCGCCGTTGCTCGCGTGCAGCGCCGTCAGTACCGTCACGGCGCTGACACAATCGCGCAACTCGTTGATTTGGAACAACTTCTTCGTGCCTAAGTTTTGAGCATTTCGTTGCGGGGCCTGATCTTTCTTGGCTTTCCGCTCGTCAGGCCCCCGTTACCCACAAAGTTATCCACACCGGCGGTGGATTGTGGAGCTCAGTGTTGCCGTTTGATCGCCACTGGGGACGTCACGGCTTGTCCGTTGACGTCGTCGAGCCATAATCGGCCGTTCAAAAAAACGCTTCGCGTCGCCGAAAGGAATCGATTGTTTTCGATCATACAAGCCGCCGGCTGGCCCATTTGGCCGCTGCTGCTCTGCTCCATTGCCGCCCTGGCACTGATCATCGAGCGACTGTCGAGCCTGCGCGGGCCTCGCGTCGCGCCGGCCACGCTCGTGGATGAAGTCCTGTCCGTCACACGCACGAGCCTGCCGAGTGCCGAGGTGGTCAACAAGCTGGAGAAGAACTCAGTGCTCGGCTCCGTCTTGGCCAAGGGCCTGCGCGCGGTCATCGCCGAGCCGCGCATCTCGGAAGAAGCGCTTCGCGAATCGTTCGAGGCGGCTGGCCGTGCCGCCGTGCATCGGCTGGAGCGCTACCTCAATACGCTCGGCACGATTGCATCTGCCTCACCGCTGCTCGGGCTGCTTGGCACGGTGATCGGAATGATCGAGATCTTCGGATCGCAGTCTCCTGGCGGCAGCAATCCCGTGCTGCTGGCGCACGGTATCTCCATTGCCCTCTACAACACGGCCTTCGGTCTGATCATCGCGATCCCGTCGCTCATGTTCTACCGCTATTTCCGGGGGCTTGTCGATGCGTACACGCTCGAGATGGAGCAGGCGTCGCACAGGATGCTGCCTCACCTGATGCGCTTCGCCGTGCCGCGCAACGCCGCCGCGGCCTGAGGTCCGTCGAGATGAACTTCCACAAGCTGCGGCCGGAAGACCCGGAGATCAACCTCATCCCGTTCATCGACGTGTTGCTGGTGATCCTGATCTTCCTGATGCTCTCGACCACCTATTCGAAGTTCACCGAGTTGCAGGTCACGCTTCCCACCGCAGATGCCGAGAAATCGCGCGATCGGGCCAAGGAGATCATCGTCTCGATCTCCGCCGACGGGCGCTACGCGATCGATCGCAAGGCAGTCGATGGCCGCAGCGTCGACCTCTTGACGAGCGAACTTGCCGCTGCCGCCGGCGGCAGCCAGGACGCCACCATCATCATTTCGGCCGACGCGACCACGGCGCACCAGAACGTGGTGAACGTGATGGATGCCGCCCGTCGCGCCGGCCTGGCCAAGCTGACCTTCGCGGCGCAGGCGTCCCAGGGCAACTGACGCGGTGCCCGTTGCTTCGCAGTCGGGTCTGCGGCGCGTCGCCAATTTTTGGTGGTCGCGATGCTGGCAGGCGCGGGCGCTGTTGCCACTCGCGTGGATCTTCGCCGGCCTGGTCGCCATCAGGCGCACGCTGTATCGCATCGGATGGCTGCGCACGGCGAAACTTCCCGTGCCGGTGGTGGTGGTCGGCAATGTCATCGCCGGAGGCGCCGGCAAGACGCCCGCCGTGATCGCCATCGCGCAGATGCTTCGAATGCACGGCCTTCGCCCCGCCGTGATTTCACGGGGCTATGGGCGCCGACACGACGACATTCACGAGGTCATGCCCGACGACAGCCCGGAACAGACCGGTGACGAGCCGCTGCTTCTGCGCATTCGCCTCGGCCTTCCAGTGGTCGTGGGCCGCGATCGCGTGAAGGCGGCACGTGCCCTGCTGGCCGCCCATCCCGAGGTCGATGTGCTGGTGAGCGATGACGGATTGCAGCACTGGCGACTGCCTCGGGCAGCGCAGGTGATCGTGTTCGACGAACGGGGCGCGGGCAACGGCTGGATGCTGCCGGCAGGGCCGTTGCGCGAGCGGCTGCCCGCTGCGGTGCCCGCCCGCACGTTGGTGCTCTACAACGCCATGCGGCCGTCCACCGCATTGGATGGCACCTCTGCGCGCTCATCGGTCACGACGGCAGTCCCGCTCGCTGATTGGTGGGCGCGCGCCCGGTCGTCGGGTGTCGGCCTGCAGCGGTTCGCGCACCAGCCCATCGTCGCCGCAGCCGGCACGGCGAATCCGCGCCGATTCTTCGACATGCTCGGCGCCCAGGGCCTCGACATCGTTCCCTTGCCGCTGCCCGACCATTTCGATTTCTCCACCCAGCCCTGGCCGGCAGGCACCTGCGACGTGCTGATCACCGAGAAAGATGCCGTCAAGTTGAGTCCGCAACGCGACCATGGCACGCGCATCTGGGTCGCACCGCTAGACTTTCAGCTCGACGAGCGATTCGAACGCGCATTGCTGGCGCTGTTGCCCCCCTCTCCTGCACAAAGGACTCGCCATGGACACCCGATTGCTTGAACTCCTCGTGTGCCCGATCTGCAAGGGCCCTCTCGAGCACCAGCGTCCGCCGACGCATGAACGGCAGGAACTGGTGTGCAACGCCGACCGGCTCGCATTTCCGGTGCGCGACGGCATCCCGGTGATGATCGAGTCGCAGGCCAGGTCGCTCGACGACACTCCCGCGCCGGCTCCGTGAGCTTCATCGTCCTCATTCCGGCTCGCCTGGCCTCGACCCGCCTGCCCCGAAAGCCGCTCTGCGATCTCGCCGGTTTGCCGATGGTGGTTCGCGTGGCGCAACGCGCGTCGCGGTCGGCGGCGCAGCGCGTGATCGTCGCGGCCGATCACCCCGACATCGTCGAGGCCTGCCGCGCGCACGCGGTCGAGGCGATTCTCACGCGCAGCGACCACGCCACCGGCAGCGACCGGCTTGCCGAAGCGTGCGCAAGCCTGGGCATTGCCGGCAGCGCGATCGTCGTCAACGTGCAGGGCGACGAGCCCTTGATCGAGCCCGCGATGATCGATGCCTGCGCGGCGCTCCTGGATGAGCGTCCGGAGTGCGCCGCGAGCACGGTCGCCCACGCCATCGACGATGCCAGCGAGTTGCTCAATACCAATGTCGTGAAGGTCGTGTGCGACGCGCATGGCCGCGCCTTGTACTTCTCGCGTGCGCCGATTCCGTGGTGGCGCGACGGGTATGCAACAGGGGTCCAGACATTGAGCATGCCGCGCCCGCTGCGCCATGTGGGTCTGTACGCCTACAGGGCGAGCATGCTCATGCGATTCCCCACGCTCGCGCACAGCCCGCTCGAGCGGATCGAATCCCTGGAACAACTGCGCCTGCTCTGGCATGGCGAGCGGATCGCCGTCCACGTCAGCTCACAACGCCCGGGCCCCGGCGTCGACACGCCCGAAGACCTCGAGCGCGTACGCGCCCTCATCGACTGAGCGCACAGCGGCTCGCGCGTCAGCTTGGCGCAGGAGTCGCATGCTATTCTGAGAAAAAAGCCCGGGCCGCCGCGCCGGCCAGCGCACGACACATTCCAATAGAGGACGACGATGAGACTGATCCTGCTGGGCGCCCCCGGTGCCGGAAAAGGCACGCAAGCGGCCTTCATCTGCCAGAAGTTCGGCATTCCCCAGATTTCCACCGGTGACATGCTGCGCGCCGCGGTGAAGGCAGGCACGCCGCTTGGGCTGGCCGCCAAGAAAGTCATGGACTCAGGCGCGCTGGTCAGCGACGACATCATCATCGGCCTGGTGAAGGAGCGCATTTCGCAGCCCGACTGCGCCAACGGGTTTCTCTTCGACGGATTCCCGCGCACCATCCCCCAGGCCGACGCGATGAAGGCCGCGGGCGTGAAGCTCGATGTCGTCCTCGAGATCGACGTGCCCGATGAGGCCATCATCGAACGCATGAGCGGGCGGCGCGCGCACCTGCCTTCAGGACGCACCTACCACGTCAAGTTCAATCCGCCCAAGACGGCGGGCCGGGACGACGTGACCGGCGAAGAACTGGTGCAACGCGACGATGACAAGGAAGAAACCGTGCGCAAGCGCCTGGACGTCTACCAGAGCCAGACGCGGCCGCTGGTGGCCTACTATTCGCAATGGGCCGACAGCGGAGACCCCGAGGCACCGCGCTACCGCAAGATCAGCGGCACCGGCTCGGTCGACGAGATCACCGCGCGGGCGCTGGCCGCGTTGTCCTGAGCGCTCGGCACCGCATCGCAGGCGTCGCCACGGCTGGCGACGCGCTCATCGACTGTCTCCATACCCGAGGAGCCTACACATGGACATTGCTGGCAAGGTTTTCATCGTCACCGGTGGCGCATCGGGCCTTGGCGAAGGCACTGCGCGCATGCTCGCTGCCGAAGGGGCCAAGGTGGTCATCGCGGATCTGCAGACGGACAAGGGCGAGGCACTCGCCGCCGAACTCGGCCCCGAGCGCGCGGTGTTCGTCAAGTGCGACGTGACCCAGGAGGCCGACGGGCAGGCGGTCGTTGCACGCGCGAAGTCCATGGGCAAGCTCGCCGGCCTGGTCAACTGCGCCGGCATCGCGCCCGCCGTCAAGACCGTCGGCAAGGACGGCCCTCATCCGCTTGCCGTGTTCAGCAAGGTCGTCACCGTCAATCTGATCGGCAGCTTCAACATGATTCGGCTGGCTGCCGAAGCCATGGCCAAGAACGATCCCGAACCGACCGGAGAGCGCGGCGTGCTGATCTCCACGGCCAGCGTGGCGGCATACGACGGCCAGATCGGCCAGGCCGCCTACTCCGCTTCGAAGGGTGGCGTGGTCGGCATGACGCTGCCGATCGCACGCGACCTGGCGCGCAACGGCATTCGCAACATGACCATCGCGCCGGGCATCTTCGGCACGCCGATGCTCTTTGCCATGCCCAAGGAGGTGCAGGACGCGCTGGCCGCGAGCGTGCCCTTCCCGAGCCGTCTGGGCACGCCGCAGGACTACGCGCGCCTCGTTCAGCACATCATCACCAACGACATGCTCAATGGCGAGGTGATCCGCCTGGACGGTGCAATCCGCCTTCCGCCGAAATAGCCGGCCATCCTGCGCGCCAGCCGGACCACGCGCGGCGCCGACCGGCACCGCGCGCCGCGACCGCTACTTGCTTCGCGCGTAGAGGCTCCACAGGCGCGCCAGATCCGCCGTGCCGTCGCGCCCGCGCACCGTCTTGAACGCGGCCTGCGCCTTGCCGGCGTGGCCCGAGAGCAGTTCGGCAATGCCCAGGTGGAGCCGGGCGTCGTCATCATGCTTGAGGTGATCGTGTGCGATGCCTTCCTGGATCAGCTTGAGGCCTTCGGCCTGCTTGCCGTTGTAGACCAGGTTCAGGCCCGCATTGACGAGTGCCGTGCCGTCCTTGGCCCCTTGCGCCTCCGCGATGGTCGATTCGCGTGACTTCTCTTCGTCAGCCAGACGCTTGGTGACGAGGTCCTGCAGGCGCTTCTGACGCCCCGCTTCGGGGCCGGAGCCCAGCACCTTGTCCGCAAAGCCCTTGTCGAGCACCTGCCGCGCTTCTTCAGGGAAGCCGGCCTGCAACGCGAGCTGCGCCATTTCCATGTAGTCGCTTGCCCTCGTCATGCTTCCGGTGGCCAGGCTCAGCCGATAGGTGTCCAGTGCCAGGCGGTCGCTGAAGTTGGGCTTGCGCTGCAGGCGTCCGAGCAGGTCGATCCAGTAGTCGCGCTTCGGGTAGTACGTGACCAGCTTCTCCAGCGCCCAGACATAGCCGTTGGTGTCGTTGAGCTTCAGCGTGGCATTCATCAGCAGCTTCAGGCGGTCTTCGCCGGGCGCATGGCCGCTGCGTTCGGTCTGGTTGATCTCGGTCGTCAGCTCGTGGGCGGCGCCGGCGAAGTCGCCGGCAAGGTACTGGCTCTGGATCAGCAGCGTGCGGATCGATGGGTCGGTGCCGCCCTCCTTGAAGTAGCGCTGGCACCATTGCATGGCCTGCTTGTAGTCGCTGGCCCGGTAGTACGCACCGGCGAGGCTTTCGATGATCTTCAGCCGCTCCGCGGGGCTGATGCGCCCGCTCACGGCCTCGAACGCCTTGGCCGCCATGTTGGCGTCGCCCGCCCCGCTGGCCGCGGCCAGGCGCATGCGTTCGATGAGGAAGTTCTCGTTGGCCGTCTTGCCGCCGACGGCATCGGCCTCGCGAACCTTGGCGAGAGCTTCCTTGAAATGACGGGAGCGGATGAGTTCCTGGGCTGCCTGCAGGGGCTTGCCGACTTCGGGGCGAACGGCCTCCTGGGCCGGTGCGCCGACGGCAGCCGCGGCGATGAGCGCGGCGGCCAGTAGGTTCAGAACGGGATGTCGCATCGCGAAGGGCATGGGTAGTGGGAAGGCATCGCGGCAACAACCGCGACAGCCCGATTGTGATGGCAGCGTGGCACGTCCACCCCGCCATCGCCAGGTGGATGGGCGCTCCGGGACGACGCAGCGGTCACTTCACGAATTGCTCGTTGCCGACGATCCCGAGCTTCGTCACGCCCAGACGCTGTGCCGAGGCGAGCACCTCGGCCACCGACTTGTATTCGACCAGCTTGTTCGGCCGGATGTGCACCTCGGGCTGATCGGGTTCCGCCGCAGCCTGCGCCAGGCGGGTTTCCAGCGCTGCCCGATTGGGCATGACCTCCCCGTTCCAGAGGATCGTTCCGTCGAAGTCGACGTCGATGGTCACGACCACCGGTTCGTGCGCAGGCGGCGGAGGATTGCCCTGCGGCATGTTGAGGTTCACCGAGTGCAGCTGGATCGGGATCGTGATGATCAGCATGATCAGCAGCACCAGCATCACGTCGATGAGCGGCGTCGTGTTGATATCGACCATCACGTCCGGTTCGCCGCTGCCGGTTCCAACGTTCATCGCCATGGCACTCACCCTTTCGCCGGCGGTTCGGTGATGAAGGCGATCTTCTGGATCGCCGCGCGCTGGCAGGCGAACACCACCCGCCCGATGCTCTCGTAGCGGGTCTTCTGGTCGCCGCGGATCTGCACCTCGGGCTGCGGCACCATCACGGCGATCTTCTTGAGCCGCTGGAACAAAGCGTCGCTGTCCGGGACGAGTTGCGTGTTCCAGTAGACGTCGCCGTCCTTGGTCACGCTGATCTCGATGTTCTCGGGCTTGGTCTGCCGGGCGATGTTGGTTTCCTTGGGCAGCGTCACCGGCACGGTGTGCGTGACCACCGGAATGGTGATCAGGAAGATGATCAGAAGCACCAGCATCACGTCCACCAGCGGCGTCGTGTTGATGCTGGCGACGACTTCGTCCTCGCCCCCGTCGGAGCTGCCGACGTTCATGGCCATGGTTGCTCCTTGCGCAGTGTGTCAGCGTGCGGTGCGTGCACCCATCAGCACGCCGTGGATGTCCGATGCGAAGCTGCGCACCGATTCCATCGTCACCTTGTTGCGGCGCACCAGCCAGTTGTAGCCCAGCACCGCCGGGACCGCCACGGCCAGGCCGATGGCCGTCATGATCAGCGCCTCGCCCACCGGCCCGGCCACCTTGTCGATCGATGCCTGCCCCGCAATGCCGATGGCGGTCAGCGCGTGATAGATCCCCCACACCGTGCCGAACAGGCCGACGAATGGCGCCGTGGAACCCACCGTGGCCAGGAAAGCCAGCCCGTCCTGGAGGCGCGACTGCACGTCGTCCACCGAACGCTGCACGCTCATGGTCACCCAGGAGTTGCGGTCGATGTTCTCGGTCAGGGCGCCTTCGTGATGGCTGTTCGCGTCGATGCCGCTTTCCGCGATGAAGCGGAATGCGCTGCCTTCCTTGAGCGTCTTGGTCGCGTCGACCAGGCTCGCCTGCTTGAAGAACCCGCGGCGTGCGGCACGCGCCTCGCCGCCGATCTTCAGGCTCTCGTACAGCTTGGTGACGATGATGTACCAGCTGCCCATGCTCATGATGACCAGGATGATCAGCGTGCCTCGCGCGACGAAATCACCCTGAGCCCACAGCGCCGACAACCCGTACGGATTGTCGACCGTCTCTTGCGTCGTGGTGGCCGTCAGCGGAGTGGGCGGCGCTGCTGCAGGCTCGGTCATGGGGGCGGAGCCCGGCTGCGCCATGGCGGGTGCGGAGGCCTCGGGGGCGCTCGCCTCGGGTGCGCTGGCCGCCGGTTGCGCGTGGGCCGAAAGGGCAGCGATACCGAGCGCCATCTGGACGATCAAGGACGCGGCAATCTTGCGAAGGGACATGTTGTTTCCAATCTCTCTCTTGAATGAACGGTTCGAAAGGGGCTCGCGGTTGGCGACCCCGTCCAGAAATGACCTGCGCCCTACTCGAGCTTGTAGCCGAAGGGCACCTGGACGATCACATCGCGACCTTGTCCTTTGCACTTGTAGGTGCTGACGATGCGCTCGCTGCTGCGGGCGAAGATCGGATTGGAGGCGCTGAGCACCTTCATGTCCTTGATGTCGCCATTGGGTCCGAGCGTGAATTGGATCGTGGCTTCACCGTGGTCCAGCCCGCGGCGGATCGCCTCGCGCGGGAAGCTCGCCGCGCCCATGGCAGTGGCGTAGTTCGAGCAGACGACCGCAGCGGACACCGGCGCGGGCGGCGCGACGGGTGCGGGGGCCGGCGCGGGCGGGGCCGGCGGCGTGATCGGCGCAATCACCACGGGGGCCGGCGGCGGCGTGGGCGTGACGGCGGTGATGGCCGGCGCTGGCGGCGGCGGGACCTCGATGTGGACTTCCGGGGGTGGAATGAAGGGCGGTGGCGGCGCCTCCAGCTTGGGTGGCGGCGGCACGACGACCTCAGGCGGCGGCGGAGGCTTTCTCACCTCCTCGATCACCTTCGTCTCGATGGGCGCGCGCACCACGTCGACGACCTTCTTGGCCAGGCCCGTCACGAGGGCATAGACGATGAAGGCATGAAACAGGATGACAAACGTGATCCCGACGAGATGTCGTCGAGGGTCGGCTTGTCGCTTGGAAAAGTCCATTGCCTGGGATCTCCAGTTGGGCTGTCAAACGACCGCGAAAATTAGCACAAATGCCCGGCTGCTCATGGCGGCCGGGCATTGTACGGGCCTACGGCGTGGGAGCTCTTGCCCCCCGCCATAGCCTCCTCAACCTACTGCTTAGAAGCTGTAAGTACCGCGCACATAGAACGTGCGTCCCGTCGGATCGGCATAACGCGGGTCATAGCCGACTTGGAAAGTCGCGGTCTGATTGGAGTACGGCGGCAAGGTGTCGAACAGATTGCGCACACCGAGCGTCATCGCGATCGACTTCGTCGGCTGCCAAGTACCGAAAAGATCCCACGTCGAGTAGCTTCCCACGGTATTGGACGGGTCCGAGTCGACATAACCTGACTTGTAGTGATTGACCAGACCCAGGCCATACGGGCCGAGAGCCCACGTGACCGACAATGCATGGGTCCAGCGGAACACAGGACCGCCACCGCCGGAACTCAGCGCCACGCCGCCGCCGTAGACGCCAGCGTTCTGGAACCACTGCCCACCCGCTTCGGTCTGGTACTCGAACTTGGTGACGTAGGTGCCGTTGAAGCCGAGCGTGAAAAGGCCTGTATTCGCGGTGCGCAGACGATAGTTGGCACTCAGGTCGACACCGTTGGTATTGGCGTCGCCCAGGTTCATCGTCGTGTCTTCGACGTAGCCGCAGTTCGGCCCGGGGCACAGCGATCCATCGCTGGCCAGCGATCCGTCAGGAGCGCGATGGAACAGTCCAGCGTACTTGGTCGGATCACCGAAGATCGTCGTGTCGGCCAGCGCGCCGATCTGCTGGCGAAGCTTGATCCACCAGAAGTCGATGCTGCCGGTGAAGTCCGGAACCGGCTCGAACACCAGACCGAACGTCAAGCTCTTCGATTTTTCCGGCTGGAGGTTCTTATTTCCGCCAATCAGCGATATGAACTGCACCGCGCAGTTATCGGACTTAGACGCACCGGCAATTGGCACACCGCCTGGGCAGCGCACCGGATCATCCCAGTTGTTGGCCGTGTTGGTGTAAGTCTGCGGTGCATTGATGTCGTACAGCGACGGAGCGCGGAAGCCGGTCGACGCAGAACCGCGCAACAGCATTTGCTTTGTCGGCTGGTAGCGGAAGCTGAGCTTCGGATTCGTCGTGCTGCCGAAGTCGCTGTAGCGGTCATAGCGCAGTGAGCCGGTGACCTCGAGGTCCTTGAGGATCGGAACATTCAGCTCGGTGTAGACGGCAGCAACGTTGCGGGCACCTTCGTTGTCTGTCGCGGGATCGAAGCCCGTGCTGTTAATCACCAGCGTATCGAAGGGTGGATTGCCGATGTCGATGAATTTCTCGTGTCGGTACTCCGCGCCAACCGCAACGGCAGCCGGCCGCCCGACATGGAACCAGTCGCCGATCTCGCGACTCCCCTGTGCGTCGAGCGAATAGACCTGACCTTTGGCGGTGAACAGCGTGCCCTTGGCGAGCGCACTGTTCAACAGCGCGGCGCCTGCGGCGTCCTGGTCGCCAAACGGATTGATGGTTCCGTCCAGCACGCCCGGAGTGATGATGGTCCCATCGGTATAGCCGCCGGTGAGCTTGTCAGTGAGCTTGTTCTCGTTGTAGGAGAAACCGCTCTTGTAGTCCCAGCCGGCGACGTTGCCTTCCAGCGATGCGACGAAACGTTGCTGTGTGTTGTCCGTCTCTTCCGCACGGCCGCCGCTGAAGGTGTCACGCCAACGCAGCTTGATCACGCCGGGCAGTGCGCCTGCCGGGGCAGTTGACGGCAGGTAGGTCGGATCGAGCGTGAACACGGTCGGCAGAGGCGTGATGCCGTTGCCCGGGTAGTACTTCGTGCCGGGATTCATCCACAGGGCACCATAGGGCACGCCTGCGACGACGGTGGCATTGTTGTTCTTGGAGATGAAGTATTCGAGGCCCAGTTGATGCTGGTCCGCGATCTGAAGCGTGCCCTTGACGTAGGCAGTCTTGCGTTCCGTGGCCGGGATCAGGTCGACCTTGCGCGCATAGAGATAGCCGCAAGTGGCGTCCGTCACGCCGTCGCCCAGCGGAATGCCGTCGGGTGCACCGCAGGTGGGGAACGAGGGGTTTTGGACTGCGCCTCCTTGGTTGTACTGACCGGGGGACGAAGTCGGCGAAGTCTTGAGGCTGCGGTCGTTGATGGTCTGCCGCTGCGAGGCTGTCAGCTCGTTCTGCTTCTGGAAGTCGAGAAAGCCGAACACGTTGAAGCGCTTCTTGTCGAGGTCGCCGAAGCCAAACCCGATGTTGGCGCTGGTGGACTTGCCGCCGGAGTGCTGGGGCGAATCGGCACCCAAGGTGATCGTGCCGCCGGTATAGTCCCTGCGCGTGATGAAGTTGATCACGCCGCCGATCGCATCGGTGCCGTACAACGCGGAGGCACCGTCACGCAGCACCTCGACGCGCTCCAGCGCCGCGAAAGGAATCATATTCAGGTCGGGCGCCGAGCTGTCAATCGCGTTGTTTGCGAGGCGCCGGCCATTCAACAAGACCAGAGTCTTGTTCTGACCCAAGCCGCGGAGATTCGCGAACGATGCGCCGCCGGTGCCCAGACCCACGGACTGGCTGGTGCTCTGGCTCGACTGGTCTGCCGACAGCACGGAGATGATCTGCTCGACGGTCGTGATGCCCTGCTTCTTCAGGTCATCGGGTTTCAGGACAGTGACTGGAACCGCCGTCTCTGCATCAATGCGCTTGATCGCAGAGCCAGTGATTTCCACTCTCTCCAGTTGCTGCGCCTGTTGCGCAAGTGCGGGAAGCGACACCGCCGTGACGGCACCGCTGAATGCCAGCATCAGGCCTTTGCAGACCTTCGTTCTTCTGAACATGGGCTCTCCTCTTGGAAGCACTGAAAGGTTGATCGATAGACCCGGGCCTTCGAGCAAGTCACATGCCGACTTTTTGAATCCGCTGTGACCCATCTGCGAAGACGTGTAAAGGAATTGTCACTGAGCCATCTCGCCAAGCTGTCTAGGGTATTCCTTGATCGTTTGCGGCGACCACGCGCGCAGATGTCTAGACCACCTGTCCCATGCGCGACAGGCCTTGTTTCATGCGGGTTTGCGAGGGATTTCAGATGCCTTGGAGCCGCATTCCGAAGGCCGCTGCGGGCGGCCGACTAGGGGCTAGTCCCTAGGCCTTTGAATGACGCTCTCGTTGGAACGCTGCAACAGCGCTTGCGAGAAGTTGCGTCGAGCAAGTGGTCTAGGACGGTTGCAGCACTTCGGTGCGAGACGATTTCGGCGCCTCGATGCGGGGCACCGCGGCCAGCAGGGTGCGCGTGTACTGGGATTGCGGCTGCTCGAGCACGGCCTTGGCGCGGCCGGCTTCCTCGATGCGTCCTCGCTGCATCACCGCGATATGGTCGGCGATGTATTCGACGACACCGATGTTGTGGGTGATGAACAGGTAGGACACACCGAGCTGCGACTGCAGCTCGCGCAGCAGATTCAGGATCTGTGCCTGGACGGACACATCCAGCGCGGAGGTCGGCTCGTCGCAGACGATGAGCTTGGGCTCGACGGCCAGCGCCCGCGCGATGGCGATTCGCTGCCGCTGGCCGCCGGAGAATTCGTGCGGATAGCGCTCCAGCGCGTCGCGCCTCAGGCCCACCTGGTCCACGAGGCGTTCAAGCATGGCGCGTCGAGCCGAGGCGGACAGTTCCGGGCGCAGTGCGGCCAGACCCTCGTCGAGAATGTCGAAGACGCGCATGCGCGGGTCGAGCGACGCGAACGGGTCCTGGAAAATGATCTGGATCGAGCGTCTTGCGGCGTGCAGGGCCGGGCCCTCCATCGCGAACAGGTCTTGCCCTTCGAAGAGCGCCTTGCCATCGATGACCGCACTGTCGCGAAGCAACTGGACGATCGCCTTGCCCGTGGTCGTCTTGCCGCAGCCCGACTCGCCCACCAGGGCCATGGTCTCGCCGGCGCGGATCGTGAACGACACGCCGTCCACGGCCTGGAACGCCCCATGCGCACGCCGCAGCAGTCCCCGCTTGATCGGAAAGCCCACCCGCAGCGACTGCACGTCGAGCAAGATGCCGGCATCGCCCGGCGACGCGGGTTGCCTGTCCACGCGCACCGGTGTCTCGATGACGGACGTGGGCGGGGGCGCCGGCGCGGCAGCGTCTGCTTGCCCTGCCTGCCCCTGCTGCGCGACCACCTCGGGCTCGTACAGAAAGCAGCGCACGCTCGCCGTGGGCGACATGTGCAGCAACGCCGGCGGCTTCTGGCGGCAGGCCGCGAATGCACGGTCGCAGCGCGGCTCGAAGCGGCAGGTGTGGAAGTCCTGCCACAGCGGCGGGACGGTACCGCCGATCGCTGCCAGGATGCCGCCCCGCTTGCTGCTGTCAGGGAGCGCCTGCAGGAGCAGCTTGGCGTACGGGTGGCGCGGCGCGCGGAAGAATTCCTCGGCCGTGGCCACTTCGACGATCTCGCCGGCATACATGAGCGCGACGCGGTGCGCCATGCCCGAGACCACCGCGAGGTCGTGGGTGATCAGCATCAAGCCGAGCCCCTGCTCCTGCTGCAGTTCCTTGAGCAGGTCGAGGATCTGCGCCTGGATGGTCACGTCCAGCGCCGTCGTGGGTTCGTCGGCCACCAGGAAGTCGGGTTCGCCCGCCAGGGTGATCGCGATCATCACACGCTGCTTCTGGCCGCCGCTCATGCGAAACGGATAGTCGTGGATGCGCCTTTCAGGCTCCGGAATGCCGACGCGGCGAAGCCACTCGACGGCCTTCGCCCGCGCCGCGGCGCCGCGCAGGGCGGTGTGCGTCTCGATCGCCTCGACGATCTGGTCGCCGATGCGCATCACCGGGTTCAGGCTGGTGGACGGCTCCTGGAAGATCATCCCGATCTTTCCGCCGCGCATCTTGCGCATGGCCGACTCGGGCAGCGAGAACAGCTCCTGGCCATCGACGTCGAGGCGGCCTTGCGTCACGCGGCCGTTGTCGGGCAGCAGCCGCATCATGGCCAGCGCCGTCATGCTCTTGCCGCAACCGGACTCTCCCACCAGCGCGAAGGTTTCGCCGCGCGCAATGCTGAGCGAGAGGCCGTCGATCGCCTTCACGAGGCCGATGTCGGAGTGCAGCGCCACCTTCAGGTCTGAGACGTTCAGCATGGACGATCCGGGTTCAGCGCACGGCCGGGCGCGGCTTGCGCACGGCGAAGGCGCGCGGCCGGTAGGTCTTGCCGCGCGGGTCGAAGGCGTCGCGTACGCCGTCGGCGAAGAGGTTGGCAGCCAGCACGAGGGTGACCATGAAGCCGAACGCGGCGGCGAACGGCCACCAGACCACCGGGTCGCGGCTCATCTCGTTGCGGGCGAAATTGATCATGCCGCCGAAGCTGTTCATCGAGGGGTCGACCCCGACGCCCACGTAGGACAGCACGGCCTCGTAGAGGATGAGCGACGAGAAGTCGAGCACCGTGACGATCAGCATCAGGTGCGCGACATTGGGAAAGATGTGCCGGCGCATGATGCGCATGGGCCCCACCCCGAACGCCTGGGCGGCCTGCACGTAGTCGAGCTCTCGAAGCTTGAGGGTCTCGGCGCGCAGCAGCCGGCACAGGCCCGCCCAGCCCGTGAGCCCCAGCACGGCGCACAGCAGGAACAGCTTCAGGTCGGCACGCTCGAGGCCCGTCTCGAACAGTTGCGGATGGGTGTCCAGGAACACCTGGACCATCAACACGCACGCGGCGATCAGAAGGATGTTCGGAATCGACGACAGCACGGTGTAGAGGTACTGGATGACCTCGTCGGCCCAGCCGCGCAGGTATCCGGCCACGATGCCCAGCACGACCGCCAGCGGCAGCGTGGCCAGCGTGGCCAGCGAGCCGATCACGAACGCGGTGCGGATGCTCTTGAGAGTCTGGTAGAGCACGTCGTTGCCCGTCACGTCGGTGCCGAAGACGTGGTAGTGGCCCATCAGCGCCACGACCGGCCCGCCGAACAACGACAGGCCGAGCACCGTGAGCAAGGCCGTGTGCCAGGGAATGAAGGTCTCACGCTGTCGAATCAGGCGTGCCGTCGCCAGGAAACCTTCTCGGCCATGACGCGCGACCAGCGCAACCGTGACGGCGGCGACCAGCGAGGCGAACAGCACGCCCCCGATCAGGCCTGCGATGATTCTGCCGGCGACATCGGTGGCCCATTGCGTGGCGGGGTCGGACAGCTGCGCGCCGCCGAAATGAAGCCGGGGCGCCACGCGCACGGTGTGGCCGTTGACGTCGGCCGACTCGCGCGTGAAGCTTTCATAGGCCAGCGGCCGCGAGTAGGTGGTTTCGCGCGACTCGACCAGGCCATGAAGGATCGCGTCGAGCACTGACAGCGTGCGCGTGTCGTAGGCCACGCTGCCTGCGGGCGAGCCCGCGGCAGGCGGCAGCACGGGCCGGAAGTGAATGCTGTCGGCAAGGGTGATGAACACGCCCACCAGAAGCACCACGGTGGACGCGATCGCAGGAGCGTCGCTGAACACCTTGCGCCACGACGCCACGAGGTTGGGACGTCGACGAACCATGAAGAGGTAGCCGATGGCCGCGGCCACCAGGAGCCACACGGCGGCATCGGTCCACAGGAGAACGATTTTCGGCATGGTGTCAGCTCAGCCGCACCCGGGGGTCCACCCAGGAGTACGCGATGTCGATCAGCACATAGCTTGCGATGTAGAGCAGCGAGCCGACGAACACCATCGTGCGCACGATCGCGAAGTCCTGCTTGCCGATGGCTTCGATGACGTAGGCCCCCAGCCCCGGGATGCCGAAGAAGCTCTCGAACACGAGGCTGCCCAGGAACACGTACGGCAGGTAGCTGCCGGCACTCGTGATGATGGGAATCATGGCATTGCGCAGCACGTGCCTGAACATGACGATGCGCTCGGACAGGCCCTTTGCCCGCGCCGTGCGCACGTAGTCCTTGCCGATCTCCTCGAGGAACATGGCGCGGTACAGCCGCGCCTCGGTTCCGAGCCTGGAGAGCACCGACAACGCCACCGGAAGAACGAGGAAGCGCACCAGGTCGAATCCCGAGTCGTACCCGGAGATCGGGACCAGCCGGAGCACGCGCGCGAACAGGTACTGGCCGACGATGATGTAGAAGAGCGCGGAGATCGACAGCATCACCACGCACAGCACGACACCCGCCAGATCGAGTTGCGTGTTGCGGAACATCACCAGCAACAGTGCGAACGACACGCTCGCGATGACCTGCAGCAGGAAGATGGGCGACGCGAGTTGGATGCTCACCCACATGCGGCGCGCGACCTCGTCGCCGATGTCGCCCGAGCTCTCCGCGTCGGCTCGACCGAAGTGCAAGGTGAACAAGGACACCGAGCGTTCCCAGAAGATGGTGTCGGTGAGCTTGCCGCTGCCCTCCTTGGCATCGTTCCAGTACAGCGGCTTGTCGTAGCCGCGCTCGGACTTCCACTTGTCGATCAGTTCCTGCGTCACCCGCTTGCCGCCGATGTTCAGCCGCGCCATGTCGTCGGGCGTGTTGACCGTGAAGAAGAGAAAGAAGGTGGCGAGATTGACGCCCAGCAGGACGAGCGCCCCGTACACGAGGCGGCGGACGATGTAGTTCAGCATCGGTGGAGAACGGCGCGGCGGCGCATCAGGCAGGCAGGATCTCGCCGCGCGCATTCACGCGTTCGCGGCGGCGCAAGGCAAGGCGCAGGTACAGCAGGGCAGCCACGGCCAACGCTGCCAGCAGCACCAGGGGCCACCACACCGGGCGGTTCCATTCGGCGATCTTCGCCAGGCGCATGGGCACGTTCAGCTTCAGGTAGCGGCCATGGTCGCGGATGAGGATGGCCGGCTTGGAGTTCGAGACCCAGCTTTGCACCGCGGCCGAGGCATAGGGAAAGAAGCCCATGCTCCAAGGCGCATCTTCCTGGAGGATGTGCACCATCTTGTCGATCACGGCCTGCTTCTGCGGCCCGTCGTCCAGCGTCTTGAGCTGCACGAACAGCTTGTCGTACTCCGGATTCTGGTAGTTGGCGGTGTTCTCGCCATCGGACACGCTCTTCGCATTGGGGCCGTAGAACAGGAACAGGAAGTTCTCGGCATCGGGATAGTCGGCGTTCCAGCCGGTCCAGAAGACCTGATGCTTGCCCTTGCGGACCTTGTCCTGGTATTGGTTGTTGTCGGTGGCACGCACTTCGAGCTGGATGTCGATCTTGGCGAACTGCCTTACCACCCAGTCGATTTCCGGCTTGCGCTCGGGCGTGGGCGGCGCGTAGAAGTCGTAGTTGAGCACTAGCGGGCGGCCGGTCTTCACGTCGCGGCCGTCGGGATAGCCCGCCTCGACCATCAACTGCTTGGCCTCCGCGATCGAGCGGTGAACAAGCTGTCCGTTGACGAGCTTGTGCGTGTACGGATTGATGCCCTCGGGCGTGCCCTCGCGCGAGCCGAAGATGCCCGCCGGCAACGGGCTCATGGCGGTGGCGCCCGCCTTCTTGGGGAAGATCTTCGAGTACTCGTCCCAGTCGATCGCGATGGCGATGGCCTGGCGCAGCTTGCGGTGCCGTATGCGCTCGTCGGGCGTGGCGCCCCAGCCGATGGTCGGGTCGATCATGTTGAAGCCGATGACGTAGCTGTTGACGTCGGAGTACTTCGGAAAGTCGAAGCCCTTGCGCAGGTAGTCGGCCCGCACCTCGTCCGAATCCATCATCTCGACCAGGTAGGACAAGCCCATGTCGGTGCGTTCGAAGACCTCGAGGTCGTAGTAGCCGTCGCGGAACTTGTTGCGCCGCGGCGTGCCTTCGCGCTCCACCGTGGCGACGATCGCATCCACGAAAGGCGTCTTCTTGCCGCAGTCGTCGAGCCGCCCTGCCTTGCGGTCCGCCTCGGTGCCTTCGCACGGATAGGGCTCGCCGCGGTAGTTCGGGTTGCGGCGCATCACGATGCGCCGGTCCTTCTCGTAGTCGGTCACCATGAACGGCCCGGTCCCCACGGGCCAGGTGTCCAGCGACATGCCGGCCGCGGCCATCCCCGGCTGCGCATAGAACGCATCGGCCTCCCAGGGAATTGGCGCGAGGAAGGTCATCTGCATCCAGTACTTCCACTGCGGATACTTGCCCTTGATGCGGATGCGCAGAAGGTACTTCTCGGGGGCCGTCGCGCCGGCCAGCGGCCAGCGGCGAAAGTCGAGGAAAGGCTTGTCCAGGCTCGACGGATCCAGCCCCTTGCGCAGCTCGGCATCCTCGCGCTTGACCAGCTCGCCATAGTCCTTCAGGCCGATCACGTACTCCGAGAAGACGCCGAAGATGGGGGTGGTGATGCGCGTCGTCGCGTGCCGCTTGATGGCATACACGAAGTCTTGGGCGGTCAGTTCGCGCGTGCCCGTGTACTTGAAGTCCATGGGCGTGCGGCGGTCGCCGAGCTCGCCGGGCTTCATCGACAGGTAACGGTAGTGGCCCGCCTCGTCCTTGGCGAAGGCCGGGTGGGGCTGGAACAGGATGCCGTGCTTGATCGGCACGTCGTAGACGCTCTCGGCGATCTGCTCGGGCGAGGCGTCGTCGGGCAGGCGGTTGCCGTCCTTGTCGAAGTAGCTGGGCTTGACGACCTCCTGAGCGCTCTTGGGGATCAGCTGGAAGGGTCTCTTCAGGTAGTGGTAGCCATAGGGCGGCTCGTAGACCTGGTAGGTGACCAGCGTGTCGTTCGACCAATAGGAGGCCGTCGGATCCAGGTGCCTGGGCGTGCTCTCGACCATGGCCGAGAAGATCGTGTCGGTCGCCTCCGCGCCGCGCGGCCGGGGGCTGTTGTTGCACCCGGCCAGCACCAATACCAGCAGGCCCAGCACCACGCCAAGCACGGCTCGCGCCGCCCGCGGACTGCGCGTGCATCCCATCCGATCCTGACCGTGCATAGAGCGGTCTTTCCTTTTCACATTCGCCGCGCACTCTGTGGAATGCGCGGCGCCTAAAAACAATGGCCTCCGGCCGCGCCGGCTCGTGACCGGCTCTCCGTGAGGCAGCGGCGGATGATAACGGCCCGTCATGAGCGGGATCCTCAGGGTTTCACCCGCCCGCAAGGTGCGTGCCGGCCCGCGGTCGCCGGTTTAGAGCAGCTGTTGCCGCCTGCAGTTCAGTCGCTGCGGCTGTGCGCGTGCGCCCAGGCGACCAGCACGTCCCGCCCTTCGACGAGAAGGTCGACGCGCGCGCCCACGGGCATCGTGACCTTCGTGGCGACATGACCGAAAGGCAGGCCGGTCAGGATGGGCGTCTTGCAGACGCCCCGAAGGTGCGCCACGGCGGCCTTGAGCCCGTACCCCCGGTCGAGCGGCGACTTCCGGAACTGGTTGAACTGCCCCAGCAGGACCGCCTTCTGGGCGTCCAGGACGCCTGCCTGGTGCAATTGCAGCAAGGCGCGCTCGATGCGGTAGGGGTGCTCGTTCACATCCTCCAGGAAGAGAACGCCGCCCTTGATGAGCTTGGGCGCGGGCCAGTGCCGCGTGGCCAGCAGGGACGACACCATGCACAGGTTGCCGCCCCAGAGCCGTCCGCGAGCCTCCAGGCCGTCGAAGCCGGCGTCGGTGCGAAAGCCGATCGCCTCCAGCGCACCGCTCATGGCCTCGAGGAAGCAGGCCTCGGTAACGTCGTCCACAGCGTCGCCTCCGAAATCGTCGCAGGCCAGCGGACCGGCCCACGTGACCGCGCCGGCATGGGCGAGCAGGCCGAGCTGCAGCGCGGTCACGTCGCTTTGTCCCACCCAACGGGTGCCGCGTTCGACGCTTCGTGCCAGGAGCTTCCAGTCGATGCGATCGAGCAGGCGCGTCAAGCCGTAGCCGCCACGCGTGGCCAGCGCGATGTCGGGCGCCGCCCTGGCCACGCGGTGAAGCGCCGCCAGCCGCGTCTCGTCGTCGCCCGCGAAGCGTTGAAACCGTGCCAGCGCGTCCTCGTCGATGCTCACCTCGAAGCCGTGCGCGGCCAGCCGTCTGGCCGCCCGGCGCAGCGGCACGGCGCGCGCCAGGACGCCCGACGGCGTGAACAAGGTCAGTGTGGACATGGCGTGGCAGCGATTCAGGTCTTCGGAGGCAATTCGACCTCGGTGACCTCGCCCGTCGGTATCGGCTCGACCATGTCCTCGGGGGTCGCGACGGCATCGGCCAGCGCCGGGTCGATCTCGATCGATTCTGGAATCTCCGGGACCTCGGCAAGCTCCACGCCATCGGGCGCGCCGGCGAGCGCACTGCCGGGCACGGCGCGGCGCTGCCGGTAGAGCTCGCGCCGCTCGACGAAGAACTCGCGCAGGACGCCCGCGCAGTCGTCGGCGAGCACGCCGCTTTCGACCCGTGTGTGATGGTTGAGCAAGGGCTGCGAGAACAGGTCGACCACCGACCCGGCGGCGCCGGTCTTCGGGTCCGCCGCGCCGAACACGACCCGCTTGAAGCGCGCATGCAGCAACGCCATGGCGCACATGGCGCAGGGCTCCAGCGTGACGAACAGCTCGCACTCGGGCAGCCGGTAGTTTCCGAGCAGGGTCGCCGCGTGGCGGAGCGCGACGATCTCCGCATGCGCAGTGGGGTCGTGCTCGGTGATCGGGCGGTTGTAGCCGGTGGCGATCACCTGCCCGGCGCGCATGATCACGGCACCCACCGGAACCTCCCCCACGAGCCGGGCGTTCTGGGCCTGGTCGAGGGCGATTCGCATCGCCTGTTCGTCCGATGGGCTGCTCACGCTGACCATTGGCGGATCGTGCCCATGCGTCACTCCCACTCGATCGTCGCCGGCGGTTTGGACGAGACGTCGTAGGTGACCCGATTGATGCCGCGCACTTCATTGATGATGCGGCCCGACACCCGCTTGAGCAGCGAGTACGGCAGTTCGGCCCAATCGGCGGTCATGAAGTCGCTGGTCTGGACCGCGCGCAATGCCACGACGTGCTCATAGGTCCGGCCGTCGCCCATCACGCCCACGCTCTTGACCGGCAGGAACACGGCAAACGCCTGGCTGGTCAGTTCGTACCACGACCTGCCGCTGGCCTCGTCGCGCGTGTTGCGCAATTCCTCGATGAAGATCGCATCGGCGCGACGCAGCAGGTCGGCGTGCTCCTTCCTGACCTCTCCGAGGATGCGCACGCCCAGCCCCGGCCCCGGGAACGGGTGCCGGTAGACCATGTCGTGCGGAAGCCCGAGGGCCACGCCGAGCTCGCGGACCTCGTCCTTGAACAGTTCGCGCAAAGGCTCCAGCAGCTTGAGCCCGAGCGTTTCGGGCAATCCGCCCACATTGTGGTGACTCTTGATGGTGGTCGCCTTCTTGGTCCTCGCGCCGCCGCTTTCGATGACGTCGGGGTAGATGGTGCCCTGCGCCAGCCATCTCGCGCCGGCGAGCTTGCGGGCCTCGGACTGGAACACCTCCACGAACTCGCGGCCGATGACCTTGCGCTTGGCTTCCGGGTCGCTCACTCCGGCGAGCTGGCCGAGAAAACGCTCGCTCGCGTCCACGTGGACGACCTTCGCGTGCAAGCGTCCCGCGAACATCTCCATCACGAGCTCGGCCTCGTTCAGGCGAAGCAATCCATGGTCGACGAAGACGCAGGTGAGCTGCTCGCCAATCGCACGGTGGATCAAGGCCGCAGCCACGCTCGAATCGACACCACCGGACAGACCGAGGATGACCTGGTCGCGTCCGACCTGCTCGCGGATGCGCGCCACGGCCTCGTCGATGTAGTTGCCCATCACCCAGTCGGGCCTCGCGCTGCACACGCCGAGCACGAACCGGTTGAGCAGCTCGCGGCCCTGCACCGTGTGCGTCACTTCGGGGTGGAACTGCACGCCGTAGTAGCGCCGCGCCTCGTCGGCCATGCCGGCGATCGGGCAGCTCGGCGTCGAGGCCATCAGCTTGAACCCCGGCGGCATGCGCGTGACCTTGTCGCCGTGGCTCATCCAGACCTTGAGCATGCCGTGGCCCTCGGCCGTGCGGAAGTCCTCGATTGCGCGCAGAAGCTCGGTGTGGCCGTGCGCGCGCACCTCAGCGTAGCCGAATTCGCGGTGCGTACTGGCCTCGACTTCGCCGCCGAGCTGCACGGTCATCGTGAACATGCCGTAGCAGATGCCCAGCACGGGCACGCCCAAGTCCCACACGGCTTGCGGGGCGCGCAAATCCTGCGCTTCGTAGGTGCTCGCGTGGCTGCCCGACAGGATGACGCCTCGCGGATTGAACTCGCGCACGAACGCGTCGCTCACGTCGTTCGGATGGATCTCGCAGTAGACGTGCGCCTCGCGCACGCGCCGCGCGATGAGCTGCGTGACCTGCGAGCCGAAATCGAGGATGAGGATCTTGTCGTGCATGAACGCGTCGTCAGACGGTGGAGCCGGCAGCGCGCTGTGCTGCCAGCCGGGCGCGGCGTACGCCGCGGAAATGCAGCCAGGCGAGCAGCAGCCCGATGCCCTGCAGCACGGCGCAAAGGTAGAACGGCGCGCCGATGCGCCAGTCGCCTTGCGGAAGGTGCGACACGGCAGCCAGCAGCGGCGCCCCGAGCATTGGCGCCACCACTGCCATCAGGCTGTTCAGCGAGCTCACCGAGCCCATGGTCTGGCCCTGCATGTCGGCTTCGGCGGCGCTGGAGATGATGCTCTGGATGGACGCGTTCACCGTGAAGCCCAGCACGTTGGCGACGATGACGGCGTACATCATCCAGCCCTGCGTGACCGCACCGTAGAGCACGTAGGCGATCGTCGACGAGGTAAGCCCCATCACCGCCAGGCGCTGCGGGCTGAAGCGCTTGAGCAGTTTGCCCAGCAGCACGCCCTGCACGATGACCGACACGACGCCCACGACGGCCAGCGACCAGCCGTTCTCCTTCGGTCCCCAGCCGAACTTGAAGGTGGTGTAGAGCACCCAGGTGGTGTAGAGGACGAATTGCGCCAGCGCGCTGAAGCCCACCACTGCCACGAGACGACCGATGCCCTTGAGTTTCGTGAGGGCGCGCAGCGCGTTGACCGGATTGGCCTTCTTCCATTCGAACGCGCGCCGGTGCTCGACCGGCAGCGATTCGGGCAGCACGAAATAGCCGTAGGCCAGGTTCACGATCGACAGCGTTCCTGCCACGAAGAACGGCAGCTGCAAGTGGATGGCGCCGAGCAGTCCGCCCATCACCGGGCCGAGGATGAAGCCCACGCCGAACATGGCGCCGAGCATCCCGAAGCGCTTGGCACGCTGGTCGGGCGGCGTGATGTCGGCGACGTAGGCGTTGGCGACGGCGGCGTTGGCCTGCATCGCACCGCCGATGAGCCGCACCCCGATCAGCATCCACAGGCTGGTGCTCAGCGCGGTGGCGAAGAAGTTCAGGCCCAGTCCGCAAAAACCGAGCAGCAGCACGGAGCGACGCCCGAAGCGGTCGGAGAGCCCGCCGAGGATCGGCGCGCCGAAGAAGTTCGAGATGCCGAAGGCGAACGTGACGACGCCATACCAGAATGCCTGGTCCGCCTGCGAGCCCGTGAAGGTGCCTACCAGGGCCGGCAGCACCGGAACGATGAGGCCGATCGACACCATGTCGATCAGCACCGTGAACATGATGAATCTCATCGCCGCGGGGCGGTTCGCCCGCGCGGCGGCGTTGGGTTCGGACATCGGGGTCATTCCATCCGGTAGTTCGGTGCTTCCTTCGTGATCTGCACGTCGTGGACATGGCTTTCGCGAATGCCCGCGGCGGTGATCTCGACGAACTCGGCCTTCTGTCGCATCTCCTCGATCGAAGCGCACCCGCAGTAGCCCATGGCGGCGCGCATGCCGCCCGCCATCTGGAAGACGATGGAGACCATCGAGCCCTTGTACGGTACGCGCCCCTCGATGCCCTCGGGCACGAGCTTGTCCGCGTTCGGGTTGCCGCCGTTGACCTCCTGGAAGTAGCGGTCGGCACTGCCCTCGGCCATGGCGCCCAGCGAGCCCATGCCACGGTAGCTCTTGTAGCTGCGCCCCTGGAACAGCACGATCTCGCCGGGCGCCTCTTCGGTGCCGGCGAAGACGCCGCCCATCATCACCGAGCATGCTCCGGCGGCGATGGCCTTGGCCAGATCGCCCGAATAGCGGATGCCGCCGTCGGCGATCAGCGGCACGCCCGAGCCCTTGAGCGCCTCGGCCACGTTGTCGATGGCGGTGATCTGGGGCACGCCCACGCCGGCCACGATGCGCGTGGTGCAGATGGAGCCCGGCCCGATGCCGACCTTCACGCCGTCGGCGCCGGCCTCGACGAGCGCGAGCGCGGCGGACGCCGAGGCGATGTTGCCGCCGATCACGTCGACCTCGGGGAAGTTCTTCTTGACCCAGCGCACGCGGTCGAGCACGCCCGCGCTGTGACCGTGCGCGGTGTCGACGACCAGGGCGTCGGCGCCTGCCTTCACCAGCGCCTCGACGCGCTCCTCGGTGCCCTCTCCGACTCCGACGGCCGCACCCACGCGCAACTTGCCGTGCGAATCGCGGGCGGCGTTGGGAAAGCTCGTCTGCTTGGTGATGTCCTTGACGGTCATCAGGCCGCGAAGCTCGAAATCCTTGTTGACCACCAGCACGCGCTCGAGCTTGTGCCGGTGCATGAGGGCCTTGCCTTCCTCGAGCGTGGCGCCCTCTCCCACCGTGACCAGACGCTCGCGCGGCGTCATGATCTCGCGCACCGGAACGTCAAGGCGCGTCTCGAAGCGCAGGTCGCGGTTGGTGACGATGCCCGCGACCTTGTGGCCATCGAGCACCGGAAAACCCGACACCCCATGCTGGCGCGACAGTTCGATCACCTGGCGCACCGGCGTGTCCGGCGTGACGGTGATGGGATCTCTGAGGACGCCCGACTCGTAGCGCTTCACGCGGGCCACCTCGGCCGCCTGCTGCTGCGCCGACATGTTCTTGTGGACGATGCCGATGCCGCCTTCCTGGGCGATGGCGATGGCCAGACGCGCCTCGGTGACGGTGTCCATGGCGGCAGACACCAGCGGGAGATTCAGCCGGATGTTTCGAGACAGCGAGGTCGAGAGGCTGGTGTCGCGGGGCAACACCTGGGAGTATGCCGGCACCAACAACACGTCGTCGAAGGTGAGCGCTTTGCCGAGAAGGCGCATGAGGATGGCTCCAGACGCAAAAGCGGATTATATGGATGCGGCAACGAGTCCATCGAGTCAGTGGACTAGATCACGCTTTGGCGGGTCCGCGGGTTTCGTCCGGTGTGGCGGATTGCACGCCGCCGCTACACTGCCCGCTGGCTTCCCTGCGATGACCGCCGTATGTCTCGATTGAGTTCCGTCCTCTTGTGCGCCCTGCTTGGCGTCACGCTGTCGCTGCCGGCCGTGGCCCAATGGAAATGGCGCGACAAGAACGGCCAGATGCAGTACAGCGATCTGCCCCCGCCCATCGGCATTCCGGACAGGGACATCCTGCAACGTCCGCACCCCCTCCTCAAGCCGACGGCCGCGGCGCCTGCGGCATCCGCGGCGTCGGGAGTCGCCTCCGCACCCAGCCGCGTCGAGCCTGAACTCGAAGCGAAGCGGCGCAAGGCGGAGGAGGACAAGGTCGCCAAGGAGCAGGCCGAACGCGTCCGGCGCGAGGCCGAGCAGGAGAAGATGGCCGCCGCGCGCGCCAGCAACTGCACGCGCGCGCAGAGCTATCTCAAGACATTGAACGACGGCATGCGCATCGCCCGCACGAATGCGAAGGGCGAACGCGAATTCCTCGACGACCAGCAGCGCGCCGCCGAAGTCGAGCGGGCCAAGGGCATCATCGCCACCGACTGCAAGTGATCGGCCCCGCCATCGGGCGAGGCTTACCGCGCAGGCGTCTTGCCGGACTTGGCCGCCGCATCGACCTTGTCGCGATGGCTGCGGTAGCGCTGACGCCGCGCTTCCTTCGGATCGACCTTCAGCGGGCGGTACACCTCGATCCGATCACCCTCGCGCAGGACATCGTGCAGCGCGCGGACCTTGCCCCAGATGCCCAGACGCGTGGCAGCCAGGTCGATCTCGGGGTGCCGCGCCAGGATGCCGCTCGCGCGCAAGGCCTCGTCCACGGTGGTGCCTTCGCGCACGCTCAGTTCGACGACATCGGTCTCGCGCGGCCCCGGGCTGTAGGCCACGACGACCGCGATGCGCGGCCGCGTCGAGGCATCATCGCTCGCCATACACCTGTGCGGCACGCTTGACGAAGGAGTCGACGAACGTGTTGGCGACGCGGTCGAACACCGGGCTGAGCACGGCCTCCAGCGCGCCGTTCGAGAAGGCATAGCACATCTCGAACTCGATCTTGCAGGCGTTGCCGGTCGAGCCCAGGCGGGCAAACCGCCATGTGCCGTCCAGCCTCGAGAACGGACCGTCGACCAGCGCCACCACGACTTCGGCGTCGGGGACGTGCGTGTTGCGGGTCGTGAACGCGTGGCGCACGCCGGCGTAGTGCAGATGCATCCGCGCGATCATGCTGGTTTCGCTCGCCTCGAGAATCTCGGTCCGCTCGCACCAGGGCAGGAACTTCGGGTAGTCCCCGACCGCCGTGACGAGGTCGTACATCTCATGCGGCGAGTACCACAGCAGGACGGACTTCTTGACGTGCTTCATACAATGCACCGATTGTATTGACGGCCTCGACCGCACTGTTGCATTCCATGTCCATCGCAGAAAACCGCCGTGCGCGTTTCGACTATCACATCGAGGAGCGCTTCGAGGCCGGCATGGTCCTGCAGGGCTGGGAGATCAAGGCCATCCGGGACGGGCAGGTTCAGCTCACTGACGGCTACGTGGTGATTCGCGACGGCGAGCTGTACCTGATCGGCTGCCGAATCAATGCGCTGCGCAGCGCGTCGACCCACGTGCATCCCGAACCCGATCGAACGAAGAAGCTGCTCATGCACAAGGAAGAAATCCGCCGCCTTGTCGGCAAGGTGGAGCAAAAGGGGTTCACGATCGTGCCGCTGGACCTGCATTACAAAGGCGGCCGGGTGAAGGTCGAACTCGCACTGGCCAAGGGCAAGGCACAGCACGACAAGCGCGACACCGAGAAGAAGAAGGACTGGGAACGCGAGAAAGGCCGCCTGATGCGGCACAAGGTCAGCACCAAGGGTTGAGCCCCTAGGCTGAATTGCCCGACGAGCGCGCCATCGCGTCTAGCGCCGGCGAGCAGTCGGCGATGAGGTCGTCGACCCCTTCGAGGCCGACGGAGAACCGCACGAGTCCTCCGCGCATGGACGACGCCGGCCGGATCACATGGAGATCGTAGGGCACGGCAAGACTCACCGGGCCGGCCCAGGAATACCCGATCCTGAACAGCCTGAGGGCATCGACGAAGGCGTCCACCTGTGCACTCGAATAGCGCGCGTCGAACAGGACCGAGAACAGGCCCGCAGCCTTCTCGCACAGTCGAGCCCAGTGCTCATGTCCGGGCGAGCCCTGCAAGGCGGGATGCAGCACGCGTGCCGTTTCCGGCCGGCCTGCCCACCACTGCGCGAGCGCCCGGGCAGCACGGTCCTGGTGCTCATAGCGCAGCGCAAGGGTGGGCAAGGCATGCAGCACGGCTTCGACATCGTTGCCCCCCACACCCCAGCCCATGCGCATGTGGGTGAATTTCAGGCGCAGGTGCAGGGCTTCGTCGCGTGTGGTGACCGAGCCCATGAGCACATCGCCGCCGCCCGAGGGGTACTTGGTGAGGGCTTGCACGACCACATCCGCACCCTGCCCGTCGCCGAACTCGAAGCCGTTGAACGCGACGCCCGCGCCCCAGGTGTTGTCCAGCGCGATCACCGCGCCATGAGCGCGCGCCAGGCGCGCCAGTGCAGGCAGAGCGGGAAACTCCATGGTCACCGAGCCCGGGGCCTCGAGCCATACCAGGCGCGTCGCCGGCGTGAGCGCTGCCGCCAGCGACTGCGGGTCCATCGGGTCGTAGAAGCGGTGGCCGATGCCCCACGAGGCGAGTTCGTGGCGCGCGAGTTCCTTGTTGGGGTTGTAGGCGTTGTCGGGAATCAGCACCTCGTCGCCACTGCGCAGCAAGGCCGTGTCGACCAGCGCGATCGCGGCCAGGCCGCTGGGAACCAGCAAGGCCTGCCTCCCGCCTTCCAGCGTGGCGATGCGCTCTTCAAGAATGAAGGTGGTCGGCGTGCCGTGCAGTCCGTAGGTGTAGCCGGTCTTCTCCTTCCAGTTGCGCGCACGCATGGCGGCCACGTTCGGGAAGATCACGGTCGAGGCCTTGTAGACCGGCACCTGCGGCGCGACGAATCCCGCCGGCGGCTGATACGGGTGGTGGATCAGCGCGGTGCTGAGCGAGGGAGTGTCGTCGGATGATCGCCCGGCCATGAAGGAACCTCTCGAATGCTGGCAGGCCGTGGGTGGCCTGGATGAAGCCACGGGCAGTGTAGACGTCGCCCCTTGCGTTCGGCCCTTGTGTTCAATGGGACGGTCGGCGCCGGCGGGCGAGGCTCAGATCGGCTGCCCGATCAGGTCATGGCCTTGTGTGCCGACGATGCGGGCCCGAGTGAACTCGCCCACCTTCAAGGTCCTGGAGGCCTTTTCGGGCGGCAGCAGCTTGACCACGCCGTCGATCTCCGGCGCGTCGGCGTAGCTGCGCCCGACGCCCCCGCGACGGCCGAGCGCCGGCGCTGCGTCGACGAGCACCTGCATCGTGTCGCCCACGCGCTCGCGCAGCTTGGCGGCCGACACCTCCTCGGCCACGGCCATGAAGCGTGCGCGCCGCTCCTCGCGCAATTCGCCGGCAAGCATGCCCGGCAAGGCGTTGGCCGCCGCGCCGTCGACCGGCGAATAGGCGAAGCACCCGGCGCGATCGATGCGCGCCTCGCGGATGAAGGAAAGCAGGTGCTCGAACTCCTGCTCGGTCTCGCCAGGGAAGCCCGCGATGAACGTGCTGCGAACGACGATCTCTGGACAGATCTCACGCCACCGCTGGAGCCGCTCCAGGTTCTTCTCGCCGTTGGCGGGGCGTTTCATGCGGCGCAGCACGTCGGGATGGGAGTGCTGGAAGGGCACGTCGAGATAGGGCAGCACGCGCCCTTGCGGCCATCAGCGGCAGCACGTCGTCGACGTGCGGGTACGGATACACATAGTGCAGGCGCACCCATGCGCCGTGGCGATCGGCCAGGTCGCCCAGCTTCTGGCAAAGCTCGAGCATGCGGGTTTTGACGGGCTGGCCGTCCCAGAAGCCCGTGCGGTATTTCAGGTCGACACCGTAGGCGCTCGTGTCCTGGCTGATGACGAGCAGTTCCTTCACGCCCGACTCGAACAGGCGCTGCGCCTCGCCGAGCACGTCGCCGACCGGACGCGACACCAGGTCGCCGCGCATCCCCGGGATGATGCAGAACGTGCAGCGGTGGTTGCAGCCTTCGCTGATCTTCAGGTAGGCGTAATGCCGAGGCGTGAGCTTGACGCCCTGCGCCGGCACGAGGTCGACAAAGGGATCGTGAGGTCGCGGCACATGCTGGTGGACCGCATCCATGACCTCGTGAGTGGCATGCGGGCCGGTGACGGCCAGGACGCTCGGGTGCATCTGCCGCACGAGGTTGCCTCCGCCCGCGCCCGACTTGGCGCCCAGGCAGCCGGTCACGATGACCTTGCCGTTGTCCGCCAGCGCTTCGCCGATGGTGTCGAGACTTTCCTTGACCGCCTCATCGATGAAGCCGCAGGTGTTCACGATCACCAGGTCGGCGCCCTCGAAGGTCTTGGAGGTGTCGTAGCCCTCGGCGCGAAGCTGCGTGAGGATGAGTTCCGAATCGGTCAGTGCCTTGGGACAGCCCAGCGAGACAAAGCCGATTCGGGGAGCGGCCGCTGTGGCGGCCGAAGAGTTGTGCGTCATGACGCGATTTTCGCTGAACGGCAGCACGCCCGCCGCCGCGGGGGCACTCGCGCGAACGGACGTTCGCTGTGCTTCGCGCGGCGCTCAGCGCTTGGGCGGCGTGAAGCCCGGCATGCCGGGAAAGAGCGTTTCAGCCTGCTTGGCCATCTGCTCCTGCATCTGCACGAGCATCTGCTTGGACTGTTCGAGGTAGTTGCCCATCAGGCCTTGCACCACGGGTGCCTGCCCGTTGAGGAACTGGGTCCACAGCTCGGGCGACAGCACCTTCGGGTCGTACAGGCCCTTGGACTGCTCGGCGAGCTTGGCCTGGATCTCGGTGAAGGTCTGCAGGTTCTTCTCGAGGTACGAGCCCATCATGCCCTGCTGGGCGTGCCCGTAGAAGCGGATGATCTGCGCAAGCATCTGCGTGGAGAACATGGGCACGCCCCCCGTCTCCTCCTCCAGGATGATCTGCAGCAGGATGCTGCGCGTGAGGTCGTCGGAGGTCTTCGCGTCTCGCACGACGAAGTCCTGTCCGTTGAGGACCATCTTCTTCACGTCGGCCAGCGTGATGTAGCTGCTGGTCTGGGTGTCGTACAGGCGGCGGTTCGGGTACTTCTTGAGAATGCGCGGTCCGTGGGGATCGGCACCGCCTGCGTCCGCGGCGGCCGTCTGCGGCGCTGCGCGGCGGGATTGAACCATTGAGAACTCCTGATCCGGTTGTGCAGGTGCACAACGATTCTAGGTTGTTCGCGCGAGGTGGCCGAAAGGGGTTTCCCCGGCCGCGGGCGAGGCACGCGCGGGAATGGCGATCTGGATCAAGGCAGGCCGATCGAGCCAAGAAACCCGTCGACCGCATCCGTGTAGGCACCGCGCAGGCCGAGCCGTTCGTTGACCTGCATGTGGCTGAGGTCGACGGGAAGCACGGTGGCGCGTGCGCCCAGAGCCACGGCCCGCTCGGCCAGGCGGCGTGCCTGGGGGCACGGCAGCTCGCGACGCGTCGAGCAGACCATCAGCAGCGGCGGCGGCGCCTGCGTCATCTGCTGCAAGGGCGACAAGGCATCCCATCGCGCCGCGTCCTTTCCGAACGCCCTGTCGTACAGCGGAAGGTGCGGCGCACGCATGACTTCGGCGACATCCATGGCGGCGCTGTCGAGTGCAACCGTCGCGCGCCACGGCTTGACCCCTTCTCGCCGCGCCACTGCGACGTCCGCCGTCAGCAGCGCCACGAGGTGAGCCCCTGCAGAATGCCCCATCAAAACGATCCGACCGGGGTCTGCGCCCCATTCGGCGGCGTGGGCCTGCGTATAGGCCAGCGCGCGCGCCACGTCCTCGAGCTGCTCCTCGACCGGAGCGCCAGGCAGCATCCGGTAATTCGCCGATACCAGCACATACCCGCGCGGGAGCCAGTGGGCCACCTTGTTGTCGACCATGCGCGGCATGGCCTTGTCACCGATGCGCCAGCCGCCGCCATGAATGAACAGCACGAGGGGGGCGTTGGACCGCACGCTCGCGGCGCGATAGATATCCAGGCGCTGCGCCGGCTGCGGGCCGTATGCACGGTCGCGCTCGACAGCATCGGCGGACGCCCGGGTTGCACAACTCGCGACGACCAGTGCCAGCATGAGGCCGGCGACGACAGGAGCTTTCATGGCATGAGGCAGGAGTTGGATGAGGTAGGCTGTCGCTCGTGAAAGACATGCTCGACTTTGCCATGGCGACTGCGCGTGGGGCCGGTGAACTGATCATGGCCGTCTATGCCAGCGATTTCTCCAGCCGGCTCAAGCCGGACCACTCGCCCGTGACCGAGGCCGACGAGCGCGCCGAGGCCTACATCACCAGCCAGTTGCGTGCGCGCTCCCCCGGCATCCCGATCGTTGCAGAAGAGGAATTCGCTCGCGGCGAATCGCCCGCCGCCGTCGGCGAGCGTTTCTGGCTGGTCGACGCGCTCGACGGCACGCGCGAATTCCTCTCCCGAAACGGCGAGTTCACGGTGAACATCGCCCTGATCGACCGGCGTGTGCCTCGGCTGGGCGTGGTGTTCGCTCCGGCCAGCGGACGGCTGTTCGCCGGCATCGTCGGGCGCGGCGCCGTCGTGCAGGCGGGCAGCGAGTCGCAGGCCATCCAGTGCCGCGCGTCCCCACCTGGCGGGCCGGTCGTGCTCGCAAGCCGTTCGCATGGCGATGCAGCGCGACTGCAGGCGTTTGTCGCAAAGCACCCCGGCGCCGTCGTGCGCAATCTCGGTTCGTCCCTGAAGTTCTGCCTCGTCGCGGCAGGCGAGGCCGATCTCTACCCGCGCTGGGGCCGCACGATGGAATGGGACACTGCCGCCGGACACGCCGTGCTGCTTGCTGCCGGCGGGCAGGTGCAAACACTCGCGGGCGAGCCGTTGGGCTATGCAAAGCCCGGCTGGGTCAATCCTGATTTCATTGCCTGCGGCGCAGCGCCGGACGCCACCTGACACGGCAGGTGCGGCCGGTTGGCGATGAGGGCCCGGTCTGCTATGGCGTGGCCGCCGGCGCGTCGTGGACCGATCGGGCGCGCCGATGCCCGGCGCCAGCGCGTGGGTAGCGGTGAGACGCGCCGCCGTGCTCGGAGCGGTCGCCGGCCGTGATGCCCGGCTCATGCACATCGCTTGCGCTGGAGCAAGAGCGTGCGGCGTCTCTCGACGCATAAATGGGACGATGGAATCCCGGCTCAGTCTCCCGTTGCTCCCACCTATTGACGGCGCGTACGCGTCTTGGCGGCGGGGCGGGCGGTGCGTGAGAAGGCCTGCCGTTCGGCTGCCCGTCGCTCCAGCTGGCGCGCGATGTTGCCGCATACCAGGTCGCAAAGGGCATACACCGAATCATCGGCGATGCGGTAGTACACGCTCGTGCCGCGACCTTCGCGCTGCACGAGCCCCTGCTGCGTGAGGAATGCCAGATGGCGAGAGACGTTCGCCGAAGTGCAGCCGCAGTCCTGCGCCAGCTCGCCCACGTTGCGCTCTCCTGCGCGCAGCAGGTTGAGCAGTTGCAGGCGGGTCGGTTCGGAGAGCGCCTGGAAATACGCGGCGACCTGTTCGAGGGCCTCCGGGGGCAAGCCTTCCATGCTCGGACATGCACTGGTTGTCGGATCCTGATGATGCCTCATCGCTGCCCCCAGGGTTGAAAACAATGTCTAAACACCTACTTGACTATTTAGCTATGTAGTTAAATACTACACCGGACGACGAACTTCATCAACGCAATGGCGAAAGACAAGATGGCACTCCATGCAACCCGCGCCCTCCTCGGCCCGGCGCTGTTTCTCGCTGTGCTGCTCGCCCACGCCGGCGGTGCCACGGCCGACGATCTCGCTGCGGCGCCGAGCCTGGCCAGCGCGCCGGTCGCTACCGACAACGTCGGACAGCGAATGTCCTACGACGGCGTCGTGCAGGCCGTGCGGCAGACTGTGATCGCCGCCCAGGTGCCCGGGGCGGTGGTTGCCCTCGACGTCCGTGCGGGCGACAAGGTCCGTGCCGGACAGGTCCTGCTGCGGCTCGACGCCCGAGCCGCCGAGCAGACCGCCGCAGCCGGCGCGGCGCAGGTCCTGGCCGCGCGCGCCGCGCAGGACGCCGCCACCAAGGAATTCGAGCGCCAGAGGCAGCTCTTCGAGAAGCACTACATCAGCCAGGCCGCACTGGACCGGGCCGAAGCGCAATACAAGGCCAGCCAGGCGGAGTCGGCAGCCCAGCTCGCCAATGCCGGCGCCGCTCGCACACAGTCGGGCTTCTATGTCGTCAAGGCCCCATACGACGGCGTCGTGTCCGATGTGTCCGTGGTGCTGGGCGACATGGCGATGCCCGGTCGAGCGCTGCTGACCGTCTACGACCCGAAGGCCTTGCGGGTGAGCGCGGCCATTCCCGAGACGGTGTTCGCGCAGGCGCGGCCCGGCGACGCGTTGCAGGTGGAACTGCCGGGCGCGGCCGGCCGCATCGTGCCGGTTCGCGTCCAGTGGCTGCCCGCCGCGGACCCGGTGACCCATACGCTCGAACTGCGCCTGGACCTGCCCTCGGGACAGAGCCGGCGCCTCTCCGGGCATGTTCGCGCGCGCCTGGCTGCCCGCTGCCGCCAGCGGGAACGCCGCACGGCTTGTATGTGCCCTCCCGCGCCGTCGTGCGCCGCGCCGAACTGACCGGCGTGTACGTGCTGAATGCCGATGGACGTCCGATGCTGCGCCAGGTGCGCCTGGGCCAGCGCGACGGCGACCGCGTCGAGGTGCTGACCGGGGTGTCTGCCGGCGAGCGCGTCGCGCTCGACCCGCAGGCCGCGGCGCGCATCCGCTGAGGACATGTCGATGAGCACCCATCGTCTCGGCATTTCCGGCCGCATCGCGGCGTACTTCCAGACGGCACAGATCACGCCGCTGCTGGCGCTCGTGGCATTGCTGCTCGGCATGTTCGCCGTGCTGGTCACGCCACGTGAGGAGGAGCCGCAGATCAACGTGACCATGGCCAACGTGTTGATCCCGTTCCCGGGCGCCTCGGCGCGCGACGTCGAGCAGATGGTCGCCGCGCCGGCCGAGCAGGTGCTCGCGCAGATCGCAGGCATCGAGCACGTGATGTCGGTGTCGCGCCCGGGCCTGGCGATCGTCACGGTGCAGTTCAAGGTGGGCGTGCCGCGCACCGAAGCGCTGGTGCGCCTGTACGACACCGTCAACGCGAATGCCGACTGGTTGCCGCAAGGCCTGGGCGTGGGCGAACCGCTCATCAAGCCCAAGGGTATCGACGACGTGCCCATCGTCACGCTCACGCTTTATGCCACCGATGGCAACAGCGCGGGCTACGACCTCGAGCGCGTCGCCCACAGCGTGGAGGCCGACCTCAAGCGCGTGGGCGGAACGCGCGAGGTCACGACCATCGGTGGGCCGGGCCGCGCCGTCATGGTCGAGATCGATCCCGCGCGCCTGGCCGGGGCGAACCTGACCGTTGCGGACTTGCGCAATGCCTTGCAGGCGGCCAACCTTGGCCAGCCGGTGGGCGATCTGCTCGGCGGCAATCGCGCGGTGCAGCTCGAAGCGGGGCCCTACCTTCGAGACGCACGCGACGTGGCGCAACTCGTCGTCGGCGTGCACGCCGGGCGCCCGGTCTTCCTCCAGGATGTGGCCGAGATCCGCGATGGCGCCCTGCCGCCCCAGCGCTACGTGTGGTACGGCAAGGCCGGCGACCAGCGCGCCGAGTACCCGGCCGTGACGATCGCCGTGACGAAGAAGCCCGGCGAGAACGCCATCGACGTGGCCAATGCCGTGATGGCGCGCATGCAGAGCCTGCGCAACACGGTGATTCCGCAGGGCGTGCAAGTGGCCGAGACGCGCAACTACGGCGCCACGGCCAACGACAAGGCACAAAAGCTCATCCAGAAGCTGCTGTTCGCCACCGCCTCGGTCGTGGCGCTCGTGTTCATCGCGCTCGGCCGGCGCGAGGCGGCCATCGTCGGCACGGCGGTGATCCTCACGCTCACGGTCACGCTGTTCGCGTCATGGGCCTGGGGCTTCACGTTGAACCGCGTGTCGCTGTTCGCGCTGATCTTCTCCATCGGCATCCTCGTGGACGACGCGATCGTCGTGGTCGAGAACATCCACCGACACCAGGCGCTCTACCCCGAGAAGAAACTCGCGGCCATCATCCCGCACGCGGTGGATGAAGTGGGCGGTCCCACGATCCTCGCCACGCTGACGGTGATCGCGGCATTGCTGCCGATGGCCTTCGTCTCGGGCCTCATGGGCCCGTACATGAGCCCGATCCCGATCAACGCGAGCATGGGCATGCTGCTGTCGCTGGCCATCGCCTTCGTCGTGACGCCGTGGCTGTCCCGCCTGTGGATGAAGCACTCGCCCGGCGAGCACGTCTCGACCGGTCGCATCGGCCAATGGCTCGCACCCGTCTTCGATCGCGTGTTCCGACCGCTGCTCGACGAGCGGCACGGCACACGCAATCGCGCGCTGCTCGGCGCGGGCGTGGCCGCACTGATTGCCCTGTCCCTGGCCCTCCCTGCCCTGGGGCTGGTGGTGCTCAAGATGCTGCCCTTTGACAACAAGTCGGAGTTCCAGGTCATCGTGGACATGCCCGCCGGCACCCCCGTGGAGCGCACCGCCGCCGTGCTGCGCGAGATGAGCGCCTACGTGGCGCGCCAGCCCGAGGTCACCGATTACCAGGCGTACGCCGGCACCGCCGCGCCCATCAACTTCAACGGCCTGGTCCGGCAGTACTACCTGCGTGCGGGCGGCGAAGTGGGCGACCTGCAGGTCAACCTCGTGGACAAGCACCACCGCAGCGAGCAAAGCCACGCAATCGCCACCCGCATGCGACCGGCGCTCAGGCAGATCGGCGAGCGCTACGGCGCCAATGTCAAGGTGGTCGAGGTTCCGCCAGGACCGCCCGTGCTGTCGCCCATCGTGGCAGAGGTCTACGGACCCGAGGCGGACGGCCGGCGCGAGGTGGCCAAGGCCGTGCGCGCGGTGTTCGAGTCCACGCCCGACATCGTCGACGTGGACGACAGCAGCATCGCCGCGGCGCCGCGCAAGCTGCTGATCGTCGACCGCCGCAAGGCCGCGATGCTGGGCGTGCCGCAGCAGGCCATCGTGAGCACGCTGCGCGCCGGGATGGCAGGCGAAACCGCCGCCTTCATCCACGACCAGACGAAGTACCCGGCGGCGGCCACGCTTCAGCTTGCCCCCGAACGCCAAGGCGACCTCGATGCGCTGCTGCAGCTCGGCGTGCGCGGCGCGGCCGGGCAGCTCGTGCCTATCCGCGAGCTCGTCACCGTGAGCGACACGCTGCGAGAGCAGCCGATCTACCACAAGGACTTGCTGCCGCTGAACATGGTCGTGGCCGACATGGCCGGCCACCTCGATAGTCCGCTGTACGGCATGTTCGAGATGCGCAGCAGGCTCTCGCAGATCAAGACGCCCGACGGCGCCACGCTCGGCGAGTTCTTCATCCACCAGCCGTCCGACCCGTACCGCGGCTACTCGATCAAGTGGGACGGCGAGTGGCAGGTCACCTACGAAACCTTCCGTGACATGGGCGCGGCCTACGCGGTCGGGCTGATCCTGATCTACCTGCTGGTCGTAGCCCAGTTCGGCTCGTACCTGACGCCGCTGATCATCATGGCGCCCATCCCGCTGACCATCGTGGGCGTGATGCCGGGCCATGCGCTGCTGGGCGCGCAGTTCACCGCCACCAGCATGATCGGCATGATCGCGCTGGCCGGCATCATCGTGCGCAATTCGATTCTGCTGGTCGACTTCATCCGCCTGCAGGTCGCCGACGGCGTGCCGCTGAAAGAGGCGGTGGTGCGCTCGGCGGCCACCCGGGCCCAGCCCATCCTGCTGACCGGACTGGCCGCGATGCTGGGCGCGTTCTTCATCCTCGACGACCCGATCTTCAACGGTCTGGCCATCTCGCTCATCTTCGGGATCCTCGTGTCCACCGTGCTCACGCTGGTGGTGATCCCGCTGCTCTATTACGTCTCGTACTGCCGCCGGCCGGCGGCCTGCATTCCCGCATCCCAAGAACCCACTGAAGGAGCCGTCGCATGACTTCCTGGCAACTCGTCCGCCTGTTCGCAGGCACGTTCATCCTCGTCTCGCTGGCGCTGGGCGTGCCCGGCAGCCCACTGTTCGTGAGCGCCTGGTGGCTCGCGTTCACCGCCTTCGTCGGTGCCAACCTGCTGCAGAGCTCGCTGACCCGGTGGTGCCCGCTGGAGATCATCCTGCGCAAGCTGGGCATCCGCTCCGGCTGCTGACGCTCTTCGAGAAAGGTCTTCCATGCAACTCGTGTGCCCCTCCTGTGGCACCCGCAACCGGGTGCCCGACGATCGCCTGCGCGACGACCCGATCTGCGGCCGCTGCGGCAAGGTGCTCATGCCCGACCATCCCGTGGCGCTGGACGACGACTCCTTCGCCCGCTACATCGAGGGATCCGAGCAGCCGGTCCTGGTGGACTACTGGGCCGACTGGTGCGGTCCTTGCAAGATGATGGCGCCGCAGTTCGAGGCGGCGTCGCGGCAGTTGCCCGACGTGCGCTTCGCCAAGGTCGACACCGAGGCCGCCCCCAAGGCGAGCGTGCGCCATCGCATCCGCAGCATCCCGACGATGGTCCTGTTCCACCGCGGCGAGGAAGTCGCCCGCCGAAGCGGAGCGATGCCGGCAGCGGAGATCGCCTCGTGGGTTCGAGGCCAGCTTCGGTGAAAGGCTGCCCGATGCGACCGTCTCGCCACTGGCCGCGCCTGCTCGTCGCGATGGCGGCTGCGGCCGCGCTCGCGCCGGCGGCCCATGCGCTGGACCTGAACGAGGTCTGGCGCGCGGCCACCATGCACGATCCCGAATTCGCCGCCGCCAGGGCGGCCCACGACGCGGGTGCCGCGCGCCGCGTCCAGGCAGGCGCGCTGTGGCGGCCGACCGTGGCGCTCGAAGGCGGCGCCGGCATCGCAGGCAACGACACGTCCACGACCGGCGCGCGCTTCTCCGCGCCGGGATTCGGACAGTCCGACGGCGTGGCCTTCGACACCTCGATCAACCACGGCACCAGCGCCCGCGCCGCCCTCATGCTGCGCCAGCCGCTGTACAACCGCGAACGCGACGCGCAGTCCAGCCAGCTGCGGGTCTCGGCCGACATGGCCGACATCGCCTGGCGCGGCGCACAGCAGTCGCTGATCCTGCGCAGTGCCGAGCGCTACTTCGACCTGGCCCTGGCTTTCGAGAAGCTTCACCTCATCGAGCGCCAGCAGGAGTCCATCCAGCGAGCCCTCACCGAGGCGCAGGACCGCTACCGCCTGGGCGACCGGCCGATCACCGCCGTTCACGAGGCCACGGCCCGCGCCGAGGCACTCGAGGCCCAGCGGATCACCGCGACGACCGAGGTCGAGCTCAAGCGCGCGGCGCTGGCCGACCTCACCGGCATGGCCGTCCCGGAAACGGCGCTGCCCCTGTCCACTGCCGCGCCGCGTGCCGACGACGTCGGCGCACTGCCCGCGTGGCTCGCCGATGCCGAACGCGACAACGTGTCGCTCGCCCTGGCCCGCATGCGCGTGTCAGCGGCCGAATCGGAAGCGCGCAAGACACGCGATGCGCTGTCGCCCACCGTCGACCTCGTGGCTCAGCTCGCGCGAGAGCATCTGTCGGGCACGGGCGATTTCGGCGACGCGTCGAATGCATCCACGCAGCGCTCCGTCGGGGTGCAGCTGAGCGTGCCGCTCTACACGGGCGGCTGGCGAAGCGCCCGCCAGGACGAGGCACGCTCGCTGATCGCACAGGCGCGCGCCGAGCTCGAGCGCACGCGTCAGGATGTCGCCTTGCAGACGCGAGCGGCGTGGCTCGACGTCGAAGTGGGGCGCAGCCAGACTGCCGCCCTCGCGGCGGCCGCGGCGGCCAGCGCGGCACGCCTCGACGCCACGCGCGTGGGCCTTGCCGCCGGCGACCGCACCACGCTTGATCTGCTCAATGCCGAGAATGACAACGGCGCCGCGTCACTCGCCCTGGCGCAGGCGCGAGTGCACGTTCTCACCAGCCGACTGCGGCTGGCCGCCCAGGCCGGCCAACTGGACGAAAGCCGTTTGACGCAGGTCAACGCGGCGCTCGAGCCGGGCGGCTCACACTGATTCCGCTGTCGCGACCTTTCCATCATCAAGGAGACAAGACTCATGGCACACATCGTCGTCCTCGGCGCCGGCATCGGCGGCATGCCCACCGCCTATGAACTCAAGGCCAAGATCGGCAAGGAACACCGCATCACGGTCGTGAACGCGCTGGACTACTTCCAGTTCGTGCCGTCCAACCCCTGGCTGGCCGTCGGTTGGCGAGACCGCGAGACGATCACCTTTCCGATCGGGCCGGTGCTGGCCAAGAAAGGCATCGACTTCGTGGCGCAGCCGGTGACTCGCATCGACGCGGCAGGCAACTCGCTCGAGTTGGCCAACGGCGCGCGCCTGAACTACGACTACCTCGTGATCACGACCGGCCCCAAGCTGGCCTTCGACGAGATTCCCGGAGCGGGACCGCAGGCCAACACGCAGTCGATCTGCGCGGTCGACCATGCCGAGCAGGCCTGGGGCCAGTACCAGCGCTTCCTGCAGGAGCCGGGGCACGCCATCATCGGCGCGATGCCCGGGGCATCATGCTTCGGACCAGCCTACGAATTCGCGTTCATCTTCAGCCGCGACCTGCAGCGCCGCAAGATCCGACCCAAGGTGCCGATGACCTTCGTGACCTCCGAACCCTACATCGGCCACCTGGGCCTCGGTGGCGTGGGCGACTCCAAGTCGATGCTGGAGAGCGAGCTGCGCAACCACCACATCAAGTGGATCTGCAACGCAAAGGTCACCAAGGTCGAGCCGGGCAAGATGTTCGTGACCGAGCTCGACGAACATGGCCAGCCCAAGAAGGACCACGAGCTGCCGTTCAACTACAGCATGATGCTGCCCGCGTTCAAGGGCGTCGATGCGGTGGCCAACGTGGAAGGTCTGTGCAACCCGCGCGGCTTCGTGCTGATCGACGAATACCAGCGCAGCAAGAAGTACCGCAACATCTTCTCCGCGGGCGTCTGCGTGGCGATCCCGCCGGTGGAGGTGACGCCCGTGCCCACCGGCGCGCCCAAGACCGGCTACATGATCGAGACCATGGTGACGGCCATCGTGCACAACATCGATGCCGAACTGCGCGGGCAGGCGGCCGACTGGCGCGGCAGCTGGAACGCCATCTGCCTGGCCGACATGGGCGACACCGGTGCGGCCTTCGTGGCGTTGCCGCAGATCCCCCCGCGCAACGTGAACTGGTTCAAGAAGGGCAAGTGGGTGCACCTGGCGAAGATCGCCTACGAAAAGTACTTCCTGTACAAGATGAAGACCGGCTCTTCGGAACCCATCTACGAGAAGTACGTCCTCAAGGCGCTGGGCATCACGCGACTGGAACGTCAGCGCTGATGCCGCCATGCCCGGCGGGATTGCCGGGCGTGGCTTCGCCCGCGGAGCCTCAAGGCTTCGCGGCGTGCCAGACCTTGTTGACGCCGTCGCCGGTGCGGTCGCCCTTCTTGGTGTCGTGCGTCCAGTAGTAGAGCGGCTTGCCCTTGTAGGCCCACTGGTGCGAGCCGTCGTCGCGAGTCACGACGCTGTAGTCGCCCATGCTGGCCGCGTCCGCCGGAGCCGTCAGCGGCGGCCAGTTGGCAGCGCACTGCGCCACGCACATGCTTTTCGCGCCGCCTGCCGGATCCTTGTCGAAGGTGTAAAGGGTCATCCCGTTGGGCCCGACCATGACACCGTCGGCGGCGCTTGCGGGTGTGTCGGCCGCCCAGCCCGCGCCAGCCTGGAGCAGCACCGCCGCGGACAACATGAGCCGGATGGGCATGTTCATCTTTCATCTCCATGAAGTGGGTGATTTCCGGGATACGTGCGGCCGGCCGCCTTATTCCAGGCGTTCGCGCTCATCAGGGTTCACCCTGATGTCGCACGCGCACCGCGCCGGCGGATCGCCAGCGTCTGAGCGAGATCAACTGCGGCGCGCACGCCGCGCACCGCGTGCCCCGCGTCCGCAATGAAATGCACTACATTCGCATAGACGCATATTCAAGCGGCGAGGCCCCCGTGCTCATCGACACGTTGTTCGACCATCTCGGCGAGGCCGGCACGATCACGGCGATCGGCATGGCGCTCGGCCTGCTGTTCGGTTTTGCGGCGCAGCGCTCGCGCTTTTGCCTGCGTTCGGCCGTCATCGAGTTCGCCCGCGATACGCATGAAGGCAAGTTGACGGTCTGGCTCTTCGCCTTTGCCACCGCGTTGACCTTGACCCAGGCCTTCGTGCTGGCCGGCTGGCTGGACGTGACCACCGCCCGCCAGATTGCCGCCCGGGGAAGCCTTTCCGGTGCGGCCGTGGGCGGCGCCTTGTTCGGGATCGGCATGGTGCTCGCGCGCGGTTGTGCAAGCCGGCTCCTGGTCCTGGCGGCACAAGGCAACCTGCGTGCGCTGCTTTGCGGGCTGGTCTTCGCGGTCACAGGGCAGGCCGCGCTGTCGGGGCTGCTTTCGCCCTTGCGGCTGGCGATCTCCCAATGGTGGACGGTCGAAGGCGGCACGGCACGCGACCTGATCGCCAGCACCGGGATCGGCCACGTCGGCGCCCTTCTCTTCGGCGCCGTCTGGCTGGCGGGCGCATTCGTGTGGGGCCGTCGACAGCGCGTCCCGGCGGTTCGCGCCATCGCCGCCGTGGGCGCGGGCACGGCCGTCGCGCTCGGCTGGCTGCTGACCTGGCAGGTCTCGCACCGCGCCTTCGACGTGGTGCCGATCCAGAGCCTGAGCTTCACCGGGCCGTCGTCCGACGCGTTGATGTTCGTGCTGTCGCCGCCGGGGCGCCCCTGGAAGTTCGATCTGGGCCTGGTACCGGGGGTGTTCGCCGGCTCGTTCCTTGCGGCAGCGCTCTTTCGCGAACTCAAGCTCGAAGGCTTCCAGGGCGGCCAGAGCATGCGCCGGTACATCGTCGGCGCCGTGCTCATGGGATTCGGCGGCATGCTCGCGGGCGGCTGTGCCGTCGGGGCCGGGATTTCCGGCGCCTCGGTGTTCACGGTGACGGCCTGGATCACCCTGTCGACCATGTGGGCCGGTGCGGCCCTCACCGATGCCCTGCTCGACCGGCGCGGCGAGACCGTTCTTCGTGCGCAGCCGCAAGGCTATGCAAGTCCTTGACGACCCTCGGGCGGCCGCCGCTGACGAAGGTCAAGCACGCGCGACCCGCACGCCGCTAAGGTGTCCTGAATTCCATACCACCGCCCAGCGCGGAACACGACCATGACGGACAACACTTTCACCATCGAATTGCGCCAGCAGCGCGACTACCGCTTCGAGACCCGCTTCGACAACCCTGCCCTTCCGGTGCTGGTCACCGACGAGCCCCCGCCGCTGGGCGGCGATGCCGGGCCGAATCCCACGCGGCTGCTGACGACGGCCGTGGCCAACTGTCTATCGGCCAGCCTTCTGTTCTCGCTGCGAAAGTTCAAGAACGAGCCCGGTCCGATCCGCACGCTGGCCACTGCGCACATGGTTCGCAACGAGAGCAACCGCATGCGCGTGGGCCGCATCGACGTCGACATCCGCCTGGGCATTGCCGCCTCGGACCTCAAGCTGCTCGATCGGGCGCTGGAACAATTCGAGGATTTCTGTGTCGTCACACAGAGCGTGCGCGCCGCCGTGCCGGTGAACGTGCGAGTTCTCGACGGCACGGGCGCCGTGCTCAAGGCCTGAGACGAATCCCGCGCGAGACGATGCGGGGAACCTTCCATTGCCGCCACGCGCGGAGATCACGAGGAGTGCCACACATGTATGGATTCACCACCACCTTGCACGGCGTGTCGTTCGACGACGCATTGGCGCGCACCACCGACGCGCTCAAGTCAGAAGGTTTCGGCGTGCTCAGCGACATCGACGTCCAGCGCGCCATGAAGGAAAAGCTCGGCGCCGACATGCGGCCGTACCGCATCCTGGGCGCGTGCAACCCTCCCTTGGCACACAAGGCGCTCCAGGCGGAGCCGGACATCGGCCTGCTGCTGCCATGCAACGTGATCGTGCGCGAGGAGGCGCCGGGCCGCGTGGTCGTGGGCTTCCTCGATCCGCAGACGATGGTCGGTCTGGTCGGTCGCGACGATGTCAAGCCGGTGGCCGACGAGGCCGAGCAGCGCCTTCGCCGTGCCTGCGCCCGGCTCGCGCCGACGGCGTAGCGCCGCGTCGCATCGACCGCGCCGGCGGTCATGGCTGCGGGCGCGTCTGCGTGCGCTCGGCGTCGTCGCCTGCCGAATGCGCCGGCGGCGCGAACCGCTCGACCAGCGCCGCAACGGTTTCGCTGCGCGCGACAAGCACGACCTCGTCTCCGGCGGACACTCGGGCGTCTTCTTCGGGCAATTCGAGCCGATTCTCGCGATAGACACAGACGACCCTCGCGCCGCGCGGCAGCGCCAGATCCGTCAATCTGCCTGCGTCATCGGGCTTCACGACGAAAGAGAACAGCCGCGCATCGCCGCGGATCTTGGCGGAGATCTCCCAGGGATCATGGCCCTCGAACATCTCTGCCAGGTAACGTCCGATCGTGTGCGCGGGGATGATGACATCCTCGAGCCCGAGCTCGACGCACAGTTGGACGAGTTCGGCATCGTGGATCTTGCACACGACCCGCCGGAACCCGAGCTGCCGTCCGACCAGGCTCGCCAGGATATTGGCCTGATCGTTCTCCGTCAGGCAGTACAGGAAATCCGTGTCCTGGGGGCCGGCCTCGCGCAGCACCGCCGGCTTGCTCCCGTCGCCGTGGAGCCAGCCGCAATCCAGCTCGACCGAGATGCCCTCGATGCGCTCCTTGTCCTTCTCGATCACCACGACTTCGTGACCCCCGCGCAGCAGCATCTGCGCCGTCGCCACCGTCGTCGCGCTTGCCCCGACGAAAACCGCTCTCATGATGTTCTCCTGCGCCCGATCCAGGTGGGCGGGTAGAAGGCGACCAGCAAGGCCACGAATTCGACGCGGCCAAGCAGCATGTCGGCCGCCAGCACGCCCTTGAGGACCGGTTGGAGCCCGGGGCCGCACACACCGGCGGACAAGCCTGCCGTAGCCACTGCCGACACCACTTCGAACAGCGCCGGCAATGGCGCGTGCCCGAAATACAGGAACGGCAGCCACGACAGCAGGACCGTCGCCACGAACAGCAGCACGAGGAACAGCGCGGCGCCCATGTCCTCGGCGCTGACGGGCCGCTGGTGCACCCGCAGCACGGTCACTGCACGGCTGGGCATGGCGGTGCGGCGCAGGATGGCCTGCGCCACCCGCAGCAACAAGGCCAGGCGCAGCAGCTTGATGCCGCCGGCGGTGGATCCGACGCTGCCGCCGATCGCCATCGATGCGATCAGCACGAGCTGCGATGCGCTGTCCAGCGCCGCCGGCGGCGTGTCGGCAAAGCCGCTGGTCGACTGCGCCGACAGCGCCAGGAGCGCGGCGTGCTCGACGGCGTCGAGCGACCACGCACCGCGTGCATGCGTGGCCAGCACTGCCAGCAACAACCACACGATCAGCGAGACCAGCAGCAGCATGCGCAACTCGGTGTCCTCGGCTAGCGACCGCCATCGGCCGCGCCACGCGGCGTGGTACAGCGGCAGTGACACCGCGCCCAGGGTCGCCACGACCACGACAGCGAAACGCGCCGGCCAGTGCGGCATCACGGCCAGGCCTGCGTCATGCGGCGCAAAGCCGCCCGTCGAGACGGCGGACAGCGCCAGCACCACGGCATCGAAGAACCGCCAGCCGGCCACCCACAGTGCGGCGATCGCCGCCAGCGTGAGCAATGCATAGATCACGAAGCTGCGCCTCGCATGCAGGCGCGTGCTGGTGTCCAGCGTGTCGGGGCTGATCGGGGATCCGACGAGGCGCCGCGTCGCCGTGTCGTCGCCGAACAGCAGCGCCACCGACAGCACCACGATGCCCAGGCCGCCGATCCATTGCAGCCATGCGCGCATGAACATGAATGACGTCGGCTTGCCTTCAACGCTCGCCAACGTGGACAGCCCCGTCGTCGTGATGCCCGAGATGCATTCGAACAGCGCGTCGCCGAATCCCACGCCATGGACCATGAGCGGCCAGGCCATGAGCAACGGAGTCAATGTGAAGGCCAGCGCGGTGACCACCAGGGCCTCGTTGACTTGCATCGAGACGGGCGCCGGCCGCTTGGCCAGCCACTGGCCACCGATCGCCAGGACGCCGGCGACGATCGCATACCGCGCGGCGATCGCCGTCTCGCCTGTGCCGAGCGCGACGAACAACGGCGCCGCAGTCAGAGCGGCCAGCACCAGCGCGAGCTGTCCGCCCCGGCTGGCGATCACTGCCGCTCGGGCCGAGTAGGTGAGGGATTCGGCAGCAGCGTTGCTCACGCGGTCGGGCTCGTTCTGCCGGAGGTTCCATCGTGCATGCCGCGCAGACCGCCCGGCGCCGCTGCGTCCCGCGAAGCCATCGTAGGCACAAGGACGCGCGTCGCGTTGATGGGCATCAAACGACGCCCGGCGAGGCATCGACGCCGCAGTCAGGCCAACGGCAGGTACAGGGTCGCCACGGTGCCTAAACCCTGCTCGCTGCGAATGCACAGCGCCCCACCGTTCGCCGCGGCGAACGCCTGCACCTCGTTCAATCCGAGTCCTCCGCCGCGCGGGCGGCCCTTCGTCGTGAAATGCGACTGCTGTGCCTGCGCGAGATGGACCTCGTCCATGCCGATGCCGCTGTCGCGGATGCAGATGGCCGAGCATGCCCGCGACTGGCCGGCGACCGGCGCGGGAATGGAGTCACGCCGCGCGCTCAGTGTCAGCGTCCCGCCCTGAGGCATCGCGTCGCGCGCATTGGTGACAAGCTGGATCAGCGCGGTGTGCAATGCCGCCGCATCGGCGCGGCACGGAAGACAGCCGGGTTCCACATCGATACAGATGCAAATGCGTGAGTCCAGCGTGCCCCGAAGCAAGTCACCGAGATGGCCAAGGTACTCTTGAAGGTCGATGTGTGCGCGTTCATCCATCCGAGTGACGCCTTATCGTGCCATGAGTCGCTGGGTCCCCACCCGCACGGCGGTCGCGCTCTTTGTGTGCGACCCCCGCCTCCACCTCGATCCGGGCGCGAGTGTGTTCCCGTTGCGCCTGCGGGTCAACAGGCGCCGAGTCGGCCCAGGGCGAGCGTCCGTTCGCATGAAGTGCGAGGGTTGGTTCGCCCAATGGCACACTATCCGATCGCGCGCGGCGGCGGCCTTGTCCGCTGCCGTGCGTCGCCCCCTCGAATGGGCGCATTCGGCGCGAGCCGACATGCGCAAGACGTTTGTCGCCCGATGAGCCAAGTTCGCACCAGACGCCGCGCCTCCGGGCGCGTGACCTTGCAGGACGTCGCCCGCGCCGCCGGGGTGAGCCCGATCACCGTCTCGCGTGCGCTGCGCGGAGAGCCGACGGTCGCGCCCGATCTGGTCGAGCGATCCCTGGAGGCGGCCAAGAAGCTCGGCTACGTCCCCGATCCCGCTGCACGTGCCCTCGCGTCGAGTCGCAGCTCGCATGTCGCGGTGCTCATCCCGCTTCTGTCCAACCAGTTGTTCGTCGACCTGCTCGAAGGGGTGCAGCACACGCTGTTTCCCGCCGGCTACCAGGCCTTGATCGGCGTCACTCACTACGACCCGTCGGAAGAGGAGCAGTTGCTGCGGGGCCACCTGCTGCACCGCCCGGCAGGATTGCTGGTCACCGGTTTCGACCGCAGCGACGCCACGCGCGCGCTCATCGCAGGCAGCGGAGTCCCTTGCGTCATGCTGATGGAGACCGCGCCGCCGGACACCGGCTACAGCGTCGGCTTCTCACAGCTGGACGCCGGCCGCGCCATGACTCAGCATCTGCTCGACACCGGCCGGCGGCGCATCGCGTTCGCGGCCGCGCAGCTCGATCCCCGCACCATGCAGCGCGCCGAGGGCTATCGCCAGTGCCTGCGCGACGCCGGCCTGCACGACCCGAAGTTCGAGTGGCTGAATGCGCGGCCTTCGTCGATGGAACTCGGCGGCCAGATGTTCGAGCAGATCTGCGCCATGCGCCCGGCGGTCGACGCCATCTTCTTCTGCAACGACGACCTCGCCCAAGGTGCGCTGCTGGCGGCCTTGCGCCTGGGCATCAAGGTGCCCAGGCGCGTGGCCGTCGCTGGCTTCAACGACCTGCCCGGAAGCGCGGAATTCCTGCCGCCGTTGACCACGATCCGCACGCCGCGGCGCGAGATCGGCACCCATGCGGCCAAGCTGCTGCTGCAACTCATGCGCGGCGAACAGGTTCCCTCTCGAAGCATCGACCTCGGCTTCGAGCTGCTCGTGCGCGGCAGCACCTGAGTGGCCGGTCAGTGCGTCCAGACGAGCGACAGCAGCTGGCTGATCCGCTCGATCAGTTGGGGCAGCGAGATCGGCTTGGTCAGGTACGAGTCGGCCCCGGCCGCCAGGCAAGCCTGTTCCTGCCAGACCGATGCGCTCGCCGATACCGCCACGATGGGAACGCCGGCCATCGCCGCCATGGCGCGCAGGCGTCGCGTGGTCTCCAGGCCATCCATCTCGGGCATGACGACGTCCATCAGGACCATGTCGGGCGCTGCCTGCGCCACTTGCGACAAGGCTTCGGCGCCGCCGGCCGCGCTCGAAGTCTCAAAGCCGAGCAACTGCAATGCATCCTCGAGCATCGCCCGGTTCTGCTCGATGTCGTCGACGATCAGCACCCGCCGCCGCCGCCCCTCGTACCCCCGCACGGCTCGCCCCGCGTCCCGTTCAGGCGCCACGATGTCGAGCACCGGAAGGCTCAGCTCGAAGCTGAAGCGCGTGCCGCCGGATGGGATCTTGCTCACGCCAATCTCGCCACCCATCAGCCGGGTGAGCGCCTGCGAAATGGACAGCCCCAGCCCCGCGCCGCCTGCACGATGCCCGGCATCGCTGACCTGCTCGAAGGGCTTGAACAGGCGATCGAGCTGGTGCTCGGGAATGCCGATGCCCGTATCCGAGACTTCGAAGCAAAGCACCGTGCGCCCGTCGCGAGCTTGCGAGCTCACACTGAAGGCGACCTCGCCATGGTCGGTGAACTTGACCGCATTGCCCAGCAGATTGAGCAGGATCTGCCGCAGCCGCTTTTCGTCGACAAGCACCGTTCGAGGCAGGTCGGGTGCGGCCTCGTGGCGAAACAACAGCGACTTCTCCTGCGCGCGCACGCGGATGATGTCGACGATCAGCAGCATGAACACACGCAGGTCGACGGGCGTGGGAAACAGGTCGAGCTTGCCGGCCTCGACGCGCGCCAGGTCGAGGATGTCATTGATCAGCGCGAGGAGGTGCTGGCCCCCTTGCTCGATCGTGTTCAGCCCGGCGATCTGCCGATCGTTCAGCCCGCGCCCCATCTTGAGCAACTGGGCGTAGCCGAGGATCGCATTGAGCGGCGTGCGCAGCTCGTGGCTCATGCTCGCCAGGAACGCGCTCTTCGCGCGGTCGGCCACCTGCAGACGCTGGTTGGCGTCGCTCAACTCGCGCGTGCGCAGATCGACGAGTTGTTCGAGGCGGTCGCGGTACTGCCGGAGTTCGGACGCGTCGCGCTGGCGCTGCGTGACGTCGCGGCCGATTGCCACCAGCACTTCCTCGTCGCCGGCATCGACGATGCTGGCCCAGCCTTCGATCTCACGCACCTCGCCGTTCGCCCGCGACAGCCGCCTGTGGTAGCCCAGCATGTCTTGACGGGCGCGCAGTTCGGCCACGAAGGCGTCGCGTTGTGCGCTGCCGGGCCACAAGCCGATGTCCAGCGACGTTCGCCCGATGATTCGCTCCCGCGGCAGCCCGACGAAGCGCTCGAAGCCCGGGTTGACATCGATGTAGGTGTCGTCCATGCGGCAAAACGAGATGAAGTCGGGCGAGTCGTAGAAGACCTTCCGGTAGATCTCGAGCGCCGCGCTCTGCGCATCAGCGTGGTTCTCTTCGCCGTGACGGCTGCGGGGCCGGCCGAATCCGATGCGAGCGACCGCGCCCGTCGGATCGGCGTCGAACAGCTTGTCGTGCAGCACCGCCTCGAGCCGGCTGTCGCGCAGCGCCTCCCGAAAGCGCCCGATCTGCGCGGCGTCGCAGGGCATCTGCGGCTCGAATACCTCCTGGCCGCTGAACCACTGGAAGTACACGTCCTGGGCCCAGCGTTCGACCACCGATTCGTCGTTCTGGTTGGACATGTGGGCCAGGTAGAGCAAGGCCACGAGCAGCCGGACCGGTGGCACGGTCTCGCCGTGCGTGCTCAAGCCGCCCATGATGGGCTCGACGATGGTTTCGATGTCCGACCAGGGCATCCGACCGGCGAGCGTGGCCAGCGGATGGCGCGCGTCGATCAGCGTGTCCAGCCGGGCACGGACAAAGCTCGCATTGGCCATCGGGCGCGACCCTCCAAGCACGTGGACGCGGGCCTCGATTGAATGCCTTCGGGCCGGGCTGCGCCATTGGCGTTCACCCCGAAATGCTCAAGCTCCGATGAGGATCTCGATGCAGGAGGAGTACCGACGGTCAGGCGAAGTGCGGGGCATCGTCGGATCGCCGCGATGCGCGCGCAGACGACGAACGTGTCAGTGCAGCCGTTCGACGGCGCTGGAGCGCCCTGCGGCGCGCGTCGGCGGGCACAGATAGCATTCGACTGCCATCGCCGGCGTGAGCCGGGGCCACACGTCGTACAGGGCCCAGGCCAGGGACTCGATGCCAACCCGGGTCATGTCGGGCAGGCGCTCGAGCAGGCGATGCTCGCACGCCAGCACCCAGTCGGCCCTGCAAGCATTTCCGCGAAGAGTGTGGATTTCGCTCATGGGCCTGATTCTTTCGAATGGGCGCCATGCCCGGCAATCCCCGCTTCGGGCGGAGGAATGACCCTACCGCGACCTCGTTGAAGGGCGCCTCAGGCCTGGGCGATGCGCAGCAGGTTCGTACTCCCGGCAGTGCCGAAAGGCATCCCGGCCATGACGACGACATGCTCTCCGGCAGCCGCAAAGCCTTCGCGCCGCGCCGCGTCGAGAGCGCAATCCACGCTGTCCTGCACGTCGACGATCGCGCGCGCATGGACCGAATGCACTCCCCAGGCCAGCGCCAGCCGTCGCGCCACGCCCATGTCGGGCGTGAGGCTCAGGATCGGTGCCCTTGGCCGCTCGCGAGAAGCACGCAGGGTGGTGCGGCCCGAGCTGGTGCACGCCACGACCGCGCGCGCCTGCAGCAGTTCGACCGTGCGCCGCATGGCGCCGCACAGAGCCTGCGCGACGACGCCGTCGTGGTCCTGGGCCGCCACATGGGATGCCTCGATCAGCTCGCGATGCAAGGGGTCGACTTCGACCTGCACGATGATGCGGTCCATCATCTCCACGGCCTCGACCGGATAGCGGCCCGACGCCGATTCGGCCGACAGCATCACGGCGTCGGCACCGTCGTACACGGCGGTGGCCACGTCCGAAGCTTCGGCGCGCGTGGGCACCGGGCTCGAGATCATCGATTCGAGCATCTGCGTGGCGACGATCACCGGCCGCCCGAGCCGGCGACAGCAACGCACGATGCGCTTCTGGATCGCCGGCACCTTCTCGGCGGGCATCTCCACGCCCAGGTCGCCGCGCGCCACCATGACCGCATCGGACAGGGCGACGATCTCTTCCAGCCGATCGATGGCGGCGGGCTTCTCCAGCTTGGAGACGATGCCCGCGCGGTCGCCGACGAGCAGCTTGACCTCGGCCACGTCCTCGGGCCTTTGCACGAACGACAGTGCAATCCAGTCGGCGCCGAGTTCGAGGGCGGTGTCCAGGTCGCGCCGGTCCTTGGCCGTCAGGGCGGACAGCGGCAGCACCACGTCCGGCACGCTGACCCCCTTGCGGTCGGAGATGTCGCCACCGACGATGACGCGCGTGTTCGGCATGACCCGCGCCGCATTCCTCCACGCGCAGGCGCACGCGGCCATCGTCGACCAGCAGGTCGATCCCGGGCTGCAGCGCGGCGAAGATCTCGGGGTGCGGCAAGGTGCAGCCGGTCGGGTCGCCGAGCATTTCGCCGAGCACCAGCCGGAACGGCGCGCCCGCTTCGAGCCGCACCCGACTGCCCGAGAAGGTCCCCACGCGCAGCTTGGGTCCCTGCAGGTCGGCAAGGATGCCGATCGGCCGGCCGCAGCGGGCTTCCAGCTCGCGCAGCAGCGCGACACGCTCGCGATGGTCGTTCGCGGTGCCGTGGCTGAAGTTGAGCCGGAACACATCGACGCCGGCTGCGAACAGCCGTTCGATGGTGGCGGAATCCGAGCTGGCAGGCCCCAGCGTGGCGACGATCTTGGCGTGGCGGTGTCGATGCATGGTCAGGTCCTAGGCGCCATCGACGAAGATGGCGCGGAAGTCGTTCACGTTGGTCAGCGTGGGGCCCGTCACGACCGAGTCGCCCAGGGCCCCGAAGAAGCCGTGGCCGTCGTTGTCGGCCAGGGCGTCGAGCGGGCGAAGTCCGAGCGCCCATGCGCGGGCCAGCGTGTCGGGCGCCAGCAGCGCGCCGGCAATCTCCTCGAGCCCGTCGACACCGTCGGTGTCGCCGGCGATCGCATGGATTCTCGGATGCCCTGCCAGCGCAATGCCCAGTGACAGGAGAAATTCGACGTTGCGTCCGCCGCGGCCCTTGCCGCGCACGGTGACGGTGGTTTCTCCGCCCGACAGCAGCACGCACGGCGGCTTCACCGGCTGTCCGTGGCGCGCCACCTGCAGCGCCACGCCGGCCAGGACACGCCCGACGTCGCTCGCCTCGCCTTCGATCGCGTCGCCGAAGATGTGGGCGTCGACGCCGGCGTCGCGCGCGACCGCAGCCGCCGCCTCCAGCGCCATCTGCGGCGTGGCGATCATCCGGTTCACCGCGCGGGACAGCCGCGGGTCGCCCGGCTTGGGCGATTCGCCGCGCCCGCTTTCGAGCACTTCGCGCACGGCCGCCGGCAGCTCGATGCCATATCGGCGAACGATGTCCAGCGCGTCGGCGCAGGTCGTCGGATCAGCGGTGGTCGGCCCGGAAGCGATGTCGATGGGGTCGTCGCCCGGCACGTCCGACAGCAGCAGCGTGAGCACCCGGGCCGGATGGCAGGCCGCTGCGAGACGTCCGCCCTTGATGGCCGAAAGATGCCTGCGCACGCAGTTCATCTCCGAGATCGTGGCGCCCGACTTCAGAAGCGCGCGGTTGACCGCCTGCTTGTCGTCCAGCGTCAGTCCGGGCAGCGGCAGCGGCAGCAGCGACGAGCCGCCGCCGGAGATGAGGCACAGGACGAGGTCGTCTTCGCGCAGTTGCCCGACCAGCTTCAAGAGACGCTCCGCAGCCGCCAGCCCGGCCGCGTCGGGAACCGGATGCGCGGCCTCGACGATCTCGATGCGCGAACACGGCACGGCGTAGCCGTAGCGCGTGACCACCAGGCCGCTCAACGGCCCGTGCCAGTGGTCCTCGACCGCGCGCGCCATGGCAGCCGATGCCTTGCCCGCGCCGATCACGATCAGTCGACCGCGGCCCAGCTCGGACGGCGACGGCAGATGCGGCGGCACGCACAGCGCGGGCTGCGCCGACGCGATCGCGGCATCGAACATCCGCCGCAGGAGATCGCGTGGCTCCATCGACATCTCAGTTGCTCCACCGTGCTCGCCGCGATCCGCGACGCATGAGACCCCGTTTGCTATGAGCCGGGACCGAGCTTGTCGAAGACCCGTGTCGTAGGGCCGCGAACCGCGCGAAGCGGGCTTCGACAGGCTCAGCCCGAACGGGGATAGGGTATGTGCCATTTCCGAGCAAATCCTCCCCGCTCCGTTCGCCGTGAGCCCTTCGACAAAGCTCTGGATGGGCTTGTCGAGGACCCGTGTCGAAGGGCTGCGCACTGCGCGAAGCGGGCGCCCTGAGCTTGTCGAAGGGCCGCATGCCAGCGTGGGCGCGAGGCTTCGACAGGCTCAGCCCGAACGGGGGTGGGGTGGGTGTCATTTGCGAAGAAGTCCTCCCCGCTCCGTTCGCCCTGAGCTTGTCGAAGGGCCGCATGCCACTGCGGGCGCGAGGCTTCGACAGGCTCAGCCCGAACGGGGGTGGGGTGGGTGTCATTTGCGAAGAAGTCCTCCCCGCTCCGTTCGCCCTGAGCTTGTCGAAGGGCCGCATGCCACTGCGGGCGCGAGGCTTCGACAGGCTCAGCCCGAACGGGGGTGGGGTGGGTGTCATTTGCGAAGAAGTCCTCCCCGCTCCGTTCGCCCTGAGCTTGTCGAAGGGCCGCATGCCAGCGTGGGCGCGAGGCTTCGACAGGCTCAGCCGGAACAAAGCAGTGGCATTGCTTTCGGTTTCCTCTTCAGGCGGCACTTTGGCCGATCTCGAAGTTCGACAGCTTTTCCAGGGCGCGCACCATCGCGGAGTGATCCCAGGCCTTGCCGCCATGGGCCACGCAGGCATTGAAAAGCTCCTGTGCCGTGGCGGTGTTGGGCAGGGCCACGCCCAGCGAACGCGCTGTGTTCGACAGTGCGAGGTTCAGGTCCTTCTGGTGCAGCTCGATGCGAAAGCCCGGATCGAAGGTGCGGCGGACCATGCGCTCGCCGTGAACTTCGAGGATCTTCGACGACGCGAAGCCGCCCATCAGCGCCTCGCGCACCCGGGCCGGATCGGCGCCCGCGCGAGCGGCGAGCAGCAGGGCCTCGCCGACCGCTTCGATGGTGAGCGCGACGATCATCTGGTTGGCGACCTTGGCGGTCTGCCCGTCGCCATTGCCACCGACCCGCGTGATGTTCTTGCCCATCAGCTCGAACAGGGGACGGATCCTGTCGAAGGTCTCCTGCGCAGCCGCCGACCATGATCGACAGCGTGGCATTCTTGGCCCCGACCTCGCCGCCGGAGACCGGCGCGTCGAGGTATTCGCACCCCATGTCATTGATGCGCTGCGCGAACGACTTGGTGGCGATCGGCGAGATGGAGCTCATGTCGACCACCGTCTTGCCCTTGGTCAGCCCGGCTGCCACGCCGTTCTCGGCGAACAGCGCCTTCTCGACATCGGGCGTGTCGGGGACCATGAGGAACACGATGTCGGCGCGCTCGGCCACGCCGCGGGCGCTGGTGCAGATGGTGGCGCTGCTGCCGGCCACCGGCGGCGGCACCTTGCCCAGCGTGTGGACGAACAGCTGGTGGCCGGCGGCGATCAGGTGGCCGGCCATCGGCGCGCCCATGATGCCCAGGCCGACGAAGCCGAGCTTGAGAGGTTGCGATGTCATTGGAATTCTCCTTGCTTGATTCAGGGATGCCGGTCACTCACTCGATCGGTGACTCGATCGGTGACTCGATCGGTGACTCGACGGGTGACTCGACGGGTGACTCGACGGGTGACTGGCGGGTGACTCGCGGGTGACTCGGGTCGGTCGAGTGACCGGTCACACGGCCAGCCGCTGGCGCCAGCCCAGTCCTTCCTCGGTCGTGCCGGCCGGCTTGTACTCGCAGCCGATCCAGCCGCGATAGCCGATGCGGTCGATGTGCTTGAACAGGAACGCGTAGTCGATCTCGCCCGTGCCCGGCTCGTGCCGTCCCGGGTTGTCGGCCAGCTGGATGTGCGCGATGCGCGGCAGGCAGCGCTGCAGCGTGGCGGCCAGTTCGCCTTCCATGCGCTGCGCGTGGTAGATGTCGTACTGCACGAAGGCGTTGTCCGCACCCACCTCGTCGAGGATGTCCAGCGCCTGCTGTGTGCGGTTCAGATAGAAGCCGGGAATGTCGAAGGTATTGATCGGCTCGACCAGCAGGCGCAACCCCGCGCGGCGGAGTTCGCCCGCGGCGTAGCGCAGGTTGTCCACGAACGTGCGGCGCAGCACCTCGTCGGGCACGCCTTCGGGCGCCTTGCCCGCCAGCGCGTTGAGCTGCGGCACGCCGAGCACGCCGGCGTACTCGATGGCGCGCGCCACCCCGCGGCGGAATTCGTCGCTTCGGCCGGGCAGGCAGGCGATGCCGCGTTCGCCGGCATTCCAGTCGCCGGCAGGCAGGTTGTGCAACACCAGCGAAAGGCCGTTGGCATCCAGCCGCGCCTTGATCTCGGCCGCGGGCTGGTCGTAGGGAAACAGGAACTCCACGGCTTCGAAGCCGGCCTTGGCGGCGCGCTCGAAACGGTCGAGGAACGGTACCTCGTTGAAGAGCATCGTGAGGTTGGCGGCGAATCTCGGCATGCTGCAGCTCCGTGACAGGTCAATGGTCGTTCAGTCGAGCAGGCCCGCGACTTCGAGCCCCTTCTGGCCTTCGGGGTGGCGGCAGTCGATGTCCTCGAACTCGTTGATCTTGTCGATCTCGGTGCCCATGGCGATGTTGGTCACACGCTCGAGCACGCATTCGACCACCACCGGCACGCGATGCGAAGCCGCCATCGCCTGCGCCATGCGCAGCGCGCCCTCGATCTTCTCGGGATCGGTCACGCGCAGTGCCTTGCAGCCCAGGCCCTCGACCACGGCCACGTGGTCGACGCCATAGCCGCGCACGGCGCCGGACTCCTCGGGCATGTTCTGGTTCTCGAAGGCCAGCTGCACGCAATAGTCCATGTCGAATCCGCGCTGCGCCTGGCGGATCAGGCCGAGGTACGAATTGTTCACCAGCACGTGCACGTAGGGCAGGCGGAACTGCGCGCCCACGGCCAGTTCCTCGATCAGGAACTGGAAGTCGTAGTCGCCCGACAGCCCGACCACGGTGCGCGTCGGGTCGGCGGCGACGACGCCCAGCGCCGCCGGGATCGTCCAGCCAAGCGGGCCGGCCTGGCCGCAGTTGATCCACTGGCGCGGCCCGTACACGTGCAGGAATTGCGCCCCGGCGATCTGGCTCAGGCCGATCGTGCTGACGAAGATCGTGTCGCGGCCGAAGGCCTTGTTCATCTCCTCGTAGACACGCAGCGGCTTGATCGGCGTCTCCTCGAAATGCGTCTTGCGCAGCATCAGACGCTTGCGCTCGGCGCAGCGGAACGACCAGTCGGCATACTCGCGCAGGGCGCCGGCCGCCTTGCGCTCGCGCGCGACCTCCACGAACAGTGCCAGCGCGGCCTTCGCATCGGAGACGATGCCGTAGTCGGGCGCGAACACGCGGCCGATCTGCGTGGGCTCGATGTCGACGTGCACGAACTTGCGACCCTTGCAGTAGACATCGGTCGAGCCCGTGTGGCGATTGGCCCAGCGGTTGCCGATGCCCAGCACGAAATCGCTCGCCAGCATCGTGGCGTTGCCGTAGCGGTGGCTTGTCTGCAGGCCGCACATGCCGGCCATCAGCGGGTGGTCGTCGGGGATCGTTCCCCAGCCCATCAGCGTGGGGATCACCGGCACGCCGGTCAGCTCGGCGAACTCCACCAGGAGGTCGCTCGCGTCGGCGTTGATGATGCCGCCGCCGGCCACGATCAGCGGCTTGTCCGCGGCCTGCAGCATGTCCAGGGCCTTCTCGACCTGGCGCCGCGAGGCGGCCGGCTTGTAGGCGGGCAGCGGCTCGTAGGTGTCGATGTCGAACTCGATCTCGGCCATCTGCACGTCGAACGGCAGGTCGATCAGCACCGGCCCCGGGCGGCCCGAGCGCATCAGGTGGAAGGCCTGCTGGAAGGCGCGCGGCACCTGCGCCGGCTCGCGCACGGTGACCGACCACTTGGTGACGGGCTTGGCGATGGACTCGATGTCCACGGCCTGGAAATCTTCCTTGTACAGCCGGGCGCGCGGCGCCTGGCCGGTGATGCACAGGATGGGAATGCTGTCGGCCTGGGCCGAGTACAGGCCGGTGATCATGTCGGTGCCCGCCGGACCGGAAGTCCCGATGCACACGCCGATGTTGCCGGCTTTCGCACGCGTGAAGCCCTCGGCCATGTGGGACGCCGCTTCCACATGGCGCGCCAGCACGTGAGCGATGGAACCGCGCTCGCGCAGGGCGGCATACAGCGGGTTGATCGCCGCGCCGGGCACGCCGAAGGCCTGCGAGACGCCTTCCTTTTCCATCACCAGCACGGCAGCCAGGGCCGCCTTCATCTTCGCCATGTCTTGTCTCCTTCAATGCAACCTGTTCGCTGGCAATGGTCCTCGCATGCGCGCGGCTTGGGAATCGAAGCGGGCGGATATTTGATATTCGGCGCAGGAATGGCCGCGACCGCGCGCGATGCCCGAAGGCCCCGCCTTGCCCTACAGTGCGCGGCATGGACCGGCTGCAAGGCATTCAACTGTTCATTCGCGTCGTCGAGACCGGCTCGTTCAGCAAGGCGTCGGCCGATCTCGGCATCACCCAGCCCACGGCCACCAAGCATGTGGCGGCGCTCGAGGAACGCCTGGGTGCGCGGCTCCTGCACCGCAGCACGCGAGGGGTCTCGCCCACCGAGATCGGCTCGCTCTACTACGAGAAGTGCCTGGTGATCGCGCGCGAGCTCGAAGCGGCGGACAACCTGGCGGCGCTGCAGCAGGCGAACGTTCGCGGCCAGCTGCGCATCAGCACGTCCGTGGCATTCGGCCGACGCGTGATGGCGCCGCTGGTCATCGAGTTCATGCGCGCGCATCCCGAATTGCAGGTCGACCTGAGCTTCGACGACCGCTACGTGAACCTGGTGGAGCAAGGCGTCGACGTGGCCATCCGCATGGGGCAGCTTGCCGATTCGTCGCTCGGGGCGAGCTACCTGGGGCTCAATCCCTGGGTCGTCGTGGCCTCGGCGGACTATCTCGCGCAGCGCGGGACGCCTGCCGGCCCCGAGGATCTCAAGTCGCATGCGGCGCTGATCTACAGCACCGTGCAGGGCGATGAGCGCTGGCGTTTCGTCGGGCCCGACGGACAAGCCCTCCAGACGCCGGTGCAAGGCCCCTTGCGGTCGAACAACCTGTCGGCCCTGCTGGCCGCGTGCCGCGCCGGCATGGGCCTGGCCGCCCTGCCCTGGTACGTGGCGCATGCATCGGTACAGAGCGGCGCGGTGCAGCCGGTGCTCTCGGCGTGGACGCTGCCTTCCCAGGAGATCCACGCCGTCTTCCCGTCACCTCGGCTGGTGCCGGCGAAGGTGACGGGGCTGATCCGGTTCATCCAGGGTCGCTTCGGCGGGGAGTGGTGGACACGGCCCCTGTGACGGCCGGTCCCCGCTCCCGGTCCTTGCGTCTTGTCAGCTTCCCGCCAGCCGAAGCGGCGTCAGCGACGCACGAAGGCGCGACACCTCGTCTTCGGCGGCGGCCGAGGACTCGCTCAGCGCCCCTTGGACATTTCCGATATGGGCCAGCATGAGCCGCTCGGCTTCGTCGTTGTCGCCGCGCTCCAGGGCGCTGACGATGTCCGCATGGTCAGCGCAGGATTGGCTCGCATCGTGAGTGGACTGATACAGCAGCGCCACCAGCGTCGTGCGCGCGGTGAGGTCGCGCATCACGTCGGCCAGCACCCGGTTGCCGCAGCTCTCGGCCAGGCACACATGGAAGTCGGCAAGCAGGAAGGTCCGCGTCGCCGCGTCGCCTTCTTCGATCGCACGCCGCTCATCGGCCACGTGCTGCCGCAGCCGGCGCAGGGCCGACTGCAAGGGCTTGCCGGACTGGCGCAGCATGCCGCCCTCGACGGCGCGTCGCGCCGCGAACGCGTCGCGCGCTTCCTCGAATGACGGCTCCACCACATACCAGCCCTTGCGTGGCTGGACCTCGATGAAGCCGCGCGCCTGCAACTGCATCAGCGCCTCGCGCACCAGCGTGCGGCTCACGCCGAACACGTCGGCCAGTTCCTGCTCGCCGAGGCGGTCGCCCGGCGCGAGCTTTTGCGCCAGGATCGACTCGACGACGCGCTGGGCGATCTCGTTCTGGTTGGCCATGGCGCACGGCTTCCGTTGCGGGTTCACGCGGCGGCGCGTGACACTGGCGCGAGCACCGGCTCGACGGCCGGGGCGTCGTCGAGCAGGCCATCGTCGATGTCCGCGCTCAGGCGGCCGTCGAGCGTCGGCATGGGCGCGCTCACGGTCGATATCGCCCTCCCAGGCAGCGATCGCGACGGTGGCCACGCAATTGCCGATGAGGTTGCCCAGCGCGCGGGCGATGCCCATGAACCAGTCCACCGACAGCACGAGCACCAGGCCGATGGCGGGAATCGCGGGAATGGCATGCAGCGTGGCCGCCAGCACGACGATGGCCGAGCCCGGCACGCCGTGCGCGCCCTTCGAAGTCACCAGCGAGATGGCCAGGATCGTCAGCAGGTCGGTCATCGTGACCGGCGTGTTGGTCGCCTGGGCGATGAACACCGCCGCCAGCGTGATGTAGATGGAGAACGCGTCCAGGTTGAACGAATAGCCGGTGGGGATGACCAGGCCGACCGTCGAGTCGCGGATGCCCATGCGCTTGAGCTTGGCCATCACCTGCGGCAGCACGCTGTCCGACGAGGTGGTCGCGAACACCACGGTCAGTTCCTCGCGCAGGTAGCGCAGCAGCTTGAAGATGCTGAACCCCGACACGCGCATGATGAGCCCGAGGACCACGACCACGAAGATCGTCACCGCCAGGTAGAACAGCGCCACGAGCATGCCCAGTTGCTTGAGCGAGCCGATGCCGTATTGGCCGACGGTGAAGGCAATGGCGCCCAGCACGCCGAGCGGGGCCAGCTTGATGATGATGCCCATCACCTTGAACAGGACGTGCGAGAGCTCGTCGATCAGGCCCGACACCTTGCGCCCCTTGTCGCCCAGGAGCGAGAGCGCGCAGCCGAAGATCACCGCGAACACCAGCACCTGCAGCACGTCGCCCTTGGCGAACGCATCGACCACGTTGGTCGGGATCAGCCGCATCAGGAAAGCCACCGCGCCTCCGCCGGTGAGCTTGTCCGCGTTGGCGGAATAGGCGCTGATGGCGCTGGCGTCGAGCGTCTTGACGTCGACGTTCATGCCCACGCCGGGGTGGAACACGAAGGCCAGCAGCAAGCCGATGCCCAGTGCCACGCCTGTCACCAGCTCGAAATAGATGAGCGACTTGATGCCCACGCGTCCGACGCGGCGCAGGTCTCCGGCCCCGGCAATGCCGTGCACGACGACACAGAACACGAGGACCGGGATGATCATCTTGATCAGCTTGATGAAGCCGTCGCCCAGAGGCTTGAGCTTCAGGGCCGCCTCGGGCCAGAACAGGCCGATGGCGACGCCGACCAGCAGCGCAAGCACCACCTGGCCGAACAACGAACGCGCGAACTTGATCATGGGCAGCATCTCCTGCAAGGGTGGATCGCAAGACTTGAACTCAAGCCTTGCATACAAGCAATGTAGGCAAGCCAAGAACGCTTGCTGCCCGGGTTTTCCCGAGCGATTCCATGCATCCAGGTCATCACTGTCCCAACCTTGGCGGCCCGCCTCAGGCCGATGCGGCGCGTGGGCGTGAAAGGCACGCCAGGCGCGCAGACAGCCGGCAATCAATACGATTCTTCACATCATCCTGGAAAACCCCAGGCAGTCGGTGCAAGAAAATACAGAAGCGAGCTTGGCAAGTATTGGGAGCGCGGTCTCCACGAACTATTGTTTCGCAGTCGATGGGCGCGTCCCGTCGCTTCGACCAACGACAGCCGAAACATCCAATCCAGGAGACCTGCATCATGAGCCTGAAGGCATCAATTGCATTGGCGTTTGGCCTCGCCCTCGCCGGCGGCGCCCACGCTGACACCGAACTCGTCATCGCCACCGTCAACAACGGCCACATGATCGAGATGCAGAAGCTCGGAGGCTTCTTCGAGAAGGCCAACCCCGGCATCACGCTCAAGTGGGTGACGCTGGAAGAAGGCGTACTGCGCCAACGCGTCACGACCGACATCGCCACCAAGGGCGGGCAGTTCGACATCATGACGATCGGCATGTACGAGACACCGATCTGGGGCAAGAAGGGCTGGCTGCACGAGATCAAGCCGACCCCGCAGTACGACGTCGACGACCTGCTCCCGGCCATTCGCCAAGGCCTGTCGGTCAAGGGCAAGCTCTACGCCGCTCCGTTCTATGGCGAGAGCTCGATGACCATGTACCGGGCCGACCTGGTCAAGGCCGCGGGCATGACGATGGGCGACAACCCGACCTGGAGCCACGTGCGCGACATCGCCGCCAAGATCAACGACCCTGCCAAGGGCGTGTACGGCATGTGCCTGCGCGGCAAGCCCGGTTGGGGAGACAACATGGCCCTCTTGTCCACCATGGTGAACACCTTCGGCGGCCAGTGGTTCGACATGAGCTGGAAGCCGCAGATCGACACGAAGCCGTGGCACGACGCGATCGGCTTCTATGTCGACATCATGAAGAAATACGGGCCGCCCGGCGCCTCGGCCAACAGCTTCAACGAGAACCTGGCGCTGTTCAACCAGGGCAAGTGCGGGATCTGGGTCGACGCGACCATCGCCGCCTCGTTCATCAGCGACCCCAAGCAGAGCAAGGTGGCCGACGATGTGGCCTTCGCGCAGGCGCCGACGGCCGTCACGCCCAAGGGAGCGAACTGGCTGTGGGCATGGGCCCTGGCCATCCCCGCGAGTTCCAAGAAGACCGATGCGGCGGAGAAGTTCATCGAATGGGCGACCTCCAAGGACTATGTGCACCTCGTGGCCAAGGAAGCAGGCTGGGAACACGTGCCCACCGGAACGCGCAAGAGCACCTATGCGAACCCGGAATTCCAGAAGGCGGCAAAGTTCGCCGACGCGGAGCTGAAGGCGATCAACACCGCCAATCCTGAAGACAGCACCCTGCCCAAGTCACCGTACGTGGGCGTGCAGTACGCGGCCATCCCCGAATTCCAGGCCATCGGCATCGCCGTGGGCCAGCAGATGAGTGCGGCGCTCGCAGGCAAGGAGTCGGTCGATCAGGCGCTCAAGACGTCGCAGACGCTTGCCGAACGCGAACTGAAGAAGGCCGGGTACTACAAGTAAGGCCTCGGCCGCAGTCCAGTCCAAGGCAAACCGAGGGCCCACCCACATGCGCGCTGCAATCGATCCGGGCGTGACCGCGACGCCGGTCGCGAAGCCCGACGAGGCGGCGACACGCGGAGCCTCGCGAGAGGCTCCGGGACGCCGCGCCCGGTCCAAGCCGAGCCGCTTCCTGCCAAGGATGCTGCTCGCCCCGGCCGTCGCCACGCTCTTCCTTTGGATGATCGTGCCGCTGGTCATGACGATCTACTTCTCGTTCATCCGCTACAACCTGCTGCAACCGGACCAGCACGGATTCATCGGGCTGATGAACTACGAGTTCTTCGTCACCGACCCATCGTTCTGGCCCGCCGTGACCAACACGCTCGTGCTGATCGGCAGCGTGATCGCGATCACGGTGGTGCTGGGCATCGCGCTGGCGTCTGCTCATCGACGAGCCCTTCCCCGGGACGCGGCATGGTGCGCGTGCTGCTGATCTCGCCCTTCTTCGTGATGCCCACGGTAAATGCACTGCTGTGGAAGCACATGATGATGAACCCGCATCTACGGGGTGCTCGCCGACTTGTGGCGCTTCTTCGGCGCCAGGCCCGTCGACTGGATGACCGACTGGCCGCTGGCCAGCGTGATCGTGATCATGGTGGCGTGGCAGTGGCTGCCCTTCGCCACGCTGATCTTCATGACGGCGCTGCAGTCGATGAATCGCGAACAGCTCGAGGCGGCGCGCATGGACGGCGCCAACTACCTGCAGCAGCTTCGCTACCTGTACCTGCCGCACCTCGGCCGCTCGATCGCGGTGGTCATCATGATCGAGATGATCTTCCTGCTCAGCGTGTTCGCCGAGATCTTCACCACCACCGGCGGCGGTCCGGGCGACGCCAGCACCAACATGGCGTTCATGATCTTCAAGCAGGCCCTGCTCAACTTCGATGCCGGCGTGGCCTCGGCCGGTGCGCTGTTCGCGGTCGTGCTGGCCAACATCGCGGCGGTCTTCCTCATCCGCCTCATCGGCAAGAACCTCGACTAGGAGGGTCGCATGGCACAAGCTCGAACCGGCATCACCGCCGCGCTGGCCGCGCGCACGACGCTCGCCTGGGTCGTCGACGCTGCTGCTGTTCTTTCCGCTGGGCTGTCTGGTGCTGACGTCGTTCAAGACGGAACTGCAGGCGATCTCCGTGCCGCCGCTGTTCTTCTTCAAGCCCACGCTCGAGAACTTCACGATGGTGCAGACCGCAGCGACTACCTGCTCTACGCGCAGAACTCGCTGATCACCAGCGTGTTCTCGACCGTGCTCGGGCTGGCCATCGCCGCCCCGGCGGCATATTCGATGGCGTTCTTCCGAAGCCGCTACACGCGCGACATCCTGATGTGGATGCTGTCGACGAAGATGATGCCGGCAGTCGGCGCGCTGGTGCCGATCTACGTGCTTGCGCAGACTGCCGGCATGCTGGACACGCGCACGGCACTGGTGCATCGTCTTCACGCTGTCGAACCTGCCGATCATGGTGTGGATGCTGTACTCGCACTTCAAGGACATCCCGCCCGAGATCCTCGAAGCCGCACGCATGGACGGCGCCACGCTGTGGCAGGAGTTCGTCCATGTGCTGCTGCCGCTGGCGATGGGCGGGCTCGGCCGCCACCGGACTGCTGTGCCTGGTGCTGGCGTGGAACGAGGCCTTCTGGTCGCTGAACCTGACCTCGGCGAATGCCGGCACGCTGGCGGCGCTGATCGCCTCGTACTCGAGCCCGGAGGGGCTGTTCTGGGCCAAGCTGTCGGCGGCCTCGTTGATGGCCATCGCGCCCGATCGTGGTGTTCGGCTGGTTCAGCCAGAAGCAACTGGTGCAGGGCCTGACCTTCGGCGCAGTCAAGTAGACCTCCACCAGACCTCCAGACATCAGGAGCAGCATTCATGGCATTCCTGCAATTCGCGGCGTTGAGAAGTTCTTCGGCGAGCATCGCGCCATCAAGGGGATCGACCTGGCCATCGAGCCGGGCGAGTTCGTCGTCTTCGTCGGTCCGTCGGGCTGCGGCAAGTCGACGCTGCTGCGGCTGATCGCCGGCCTGGAGGGCCACCGACGGCGGATCGATCGAGCTCGACGGGCGCGACATCACCCGACTAGCCGTCGTCGCAAGCGCGACCTGGCGATGGTGTTCCAGAGCTACGCGCTCTATCCGCACATGAGCGTGTACGAGAACATGAGCTTCGCGCTGAAGCTCGCCAGGCCGAGAAGCCCGATGTCATTCGCGAGAAGGTCGAGCGCGCCGCGCAGATCCTGAACCTCGGGCCCCTACCTGAAGCGCACGCCACGCGAGCTGTCCGGCGGACAGCGCCAGCGCGTGGCGATCGGCCGCGCGATCGTGCGTGCGCCCAAGGTGTTCCTGTTCGACGAACCGCTGTCGAACCTGGACGCCGCGCTGCGCGGCCAGACCCGCGTCGAGATCGCCAAGCTGCACCGCGAACTCGGCGCGACGACGATCTACGTCACGCACGACCAGGTCGAGGCGATGACGCTGGCCGATCGCGTGGTCGTCCTGCGCGACGGGCAGATCGAGCAGGTCGGCACGCCGCTGGAGCTGTACGACCGTCCGGCCAACCAGTTCGTCGCGCAGTTCATCGGCACGCCGCAGATGAACGTGGTCAAGGCCGACGAGCTTCCGCAACTGCGCGCCGCCGTGGGCTCGGTGCCCTCGGGCGGCTTCATCGGGCTGCGACCGGAAAACCTCTGCGTCTCCGCCGCCGGGACCGGGCAGGTGCAAGGCAAGGTGGAACTCGTCGAGGCGCTCGGAGCGGAAACGCTGATCTACGTGAACACGGCGCCGGGCGTGCCAGCTCGTGGCGCGGCAGAACGAACGCACCAGCCTGCACGTGGGCGATGCGGTCGGCATCGAGATCGACGCGACCTCGGCGCATCTGTTCGACGCGCAGGGCCATGCGTCCGCCGCCGCCATGCACTGAACTCGTCCAAGGCGCCTGCGATGTCTTCCACGTCTCCCTCGGTGATCCTGCATCTCGGCCTGGGCTCCTTCCATCGCGCCCACCAGGCCGTCTACGCCCATGAACTGAACGCCACCGGCGACCAGCCTGGACGCTGGCCGGCGGCAACACTGCGGCCCGACATGGCCGACACGATCGCGGCGCTGCAGGCGCAAGGCGGTGCCTATACCCTGGAAACCGTGACCCCTGCGGGAGAGCGCCGCTACACGCGCATCGAGTCGATTCGCGAGGTCGTGCCCTACGACGCCGGGCCTGGCCGGGCTCGTGCGGATCGGCGCCGATCCGGCCACGCGCATCATCTCGTTCACGGTCACCGAGGCCGGCTACTACCTCGACGCGCAGAACCGCCTGGACCTCGGATTCGCAGACCTCAAGTCGGACCTTCAGGCCGCCCGCGAAGGCCGCCCCGGCGGCACCATCTATGCCGCGCTCACGGCCATCCTGCGCGAGCGCAGCCGTCGTGGCGCGGGCCAGGTGACCTTGCTGAACTGCGACAACCTCCGGCACAACGGCGAGCGCTTCCGCGGCGGCCTGCTCCAGTTCATCGACCTCGCCGGCGACAAGGACCTGCACGCCTGGGTCGAGTCGAACACGACCAGCCCGAACGCCATGGTCGACCGGATCACGCCGCGTCCCACGCCGGACGTGCGCGAGCGCGTGAAGCGGCCACCGGCCGCGACGACCCCGCCGCCGTCATGGGCGAAAGCTTCATCCAATGGGTCATCGAAGACGACTTCTGCAACGGCCGGCCGGCATGGGAGCGGGTCGGCGTGCAGATGGTCGAGTCGGTGGCGCCCTACGAAGAGGCCAAGATCCGCGTCCTCAACGCGACCCACAGCTGCATCGCCTGGGCCGGCACGCTGGTCGGGTATCGGTACATCCACGAGGGCACGCACGACGAGCGCATCCGTCGCTTTGCCCACGACTACGTGACCGACGACGTCATCCCCTGCCTGCAGCCCGAGCCCGATCGACCTGGCGAACTACCGCGACGTGGTGCTCGAGCGCTTCGGCAACCCCGCCATCCGCGACACCAACCAGCGCGTCGCGATGGACGGTTTCTCCAAGATCCCGGGCTTCATCGCGCCCACCATCCGCGAAAGGCTCGGCGCGCGGCGAATCGATCGACAGCGTGGCGATGCTGCCCGCGTTCTTCCTGGCCTACCTGGGGCGCTGGCACCGGGAACAGATCGACTACACCTACGAGGACCAGGCGATGGACCCGGCCGCGGCACATGCGATGTGCGAGTCGGACGATCCGGTCGGCGCGTTCTGTGGCGACCAAGCTGCTCTGGGGACCGCAAGCCGGCGACGAGCGCCTGGTCGCCGCGGTGCGTGCCGCCACGCGCCGCGTCGACGAATTCGTGGCGGGGCGCGCGCCATGAGATGCGGGCATCGCAGCGACGAATATCCACTGAACCATGCCTCGAGCGCCGCGGGAGATTTCGAACACCCCACGCATCGGGCCACGCCACCACGAGGATCCACTCATGAACGCTCGCCTCAACGATCGCCACGCCTTTCTCACCGGTGCGGGCGGCGGCATCGGCCTCGCGGCGATCGCCGGGCCTACCTGGCCGAAGGTGCGCGCTGCACGGTCGTCGACATCGCGCCCAGCGGCGTCCGCCGACGTGGCGGCGCTCGCGCCGCGATGTCCGAAGGCCGACTGGCCTACGTCAACGCCGACATCACCGACATGGCGCAGATCGAGCGGCCATCGCGCGCGACGCATGAGCACTTCGGCGCCATCGACATCCTCTTCAACAATGCCGCCGTGTTCGACCTGGCGCCGCTGCTCGAGAGCGACGAGGCGATGTTCGACCGCCTCTTCGCGGTGAACGTGAAAGGCATGTTCTTCGTCATGCAGAAGGTGCTGGCGCAGATGGTGGCGCAGCGGCGAACGCATGATGGACGAGCGGCGGTCGTGAACATGGCCTCGCAGGCAGGGCGTCGCGGCGAGGCGCTGGTATCGCACTATTGCGCGACCAAGGCCGCCGTGATCAGCTACACGCAAAGTGCGGCGCTGGCGATGGCGCCGCATCGCATTCGCGTGAACGCGCATCGCGCCGGGCGTGATCGACACGCCGATGTGGGCCAGGTCGACGCCCTGTTCGCCCGCTACGAGAAGCCTGCCGCCCGGCGAGAAGAAGATCGCCGTGGGTCGCGCCGTGCCGCTCGGCTACATGGGCAGGCCCGCCGATATCGCCGGCGCGGCGGTTTTCCTTGCGAGCGACGAGGCGTCGCTACATCACCGCTCAGACGCTGAACGTCGACGGCGGTAACGTCATGAGCTGAGTCGACCCGCAGGACAGTCTTCGGCATGACATCGGTGCACAGCACCGCCGACTGCCGCGCCAACGCCAGCCGGAGCTCGAGCGCGATTTCGCGCGCTCCCCGCGCTGGGTTACGAAGCCCTCGAGGAAGTCGGCTTCATCCGCTGCCTCGACGCACGGCTTTCCGACGTCCGCTGGCGCGCTGGCACTTCCATGAAGAATACGAGCTGCACCTGATCACCGCAACCTCGGGCAAGGCCTTCGTCGGCGACTGGATCGGCCCCTTCCAGCCCGGCCATCTTGTGCTGTGCGGGCCGCGCCTGCCGCACAACTGGATCTCGCTCGACCTGCCCGAGGGCGGCGTACCCCTGCGCGATGACAGGGGTTAGGGGTCAGGGGTTGGTACGGTTGATTGCGACGTAACCATGAGCCGCAGCGCGGCGACACTCGATGTGGTGGCGATGCGAGGTGTCGCCCCGATGGGGCTCGCGTGGTGGACGACGAAATGGTGGTTGGGTCGCATCGAGTTCCAGGGGCTTACGCCGCCTGACTATTGACGCGGGGCCCCGTTGGGGCCGAGATGGTGACGCGGCCAATCGAATACTAACCCGACTGTGCGAGCGAGGGAGATGGAAGAGTGGCTCGTGATGCTCCCTCGCTGGCGCTGCGGGTTGGTGTTGGTCGTGTGCCACTGCTTGCTTGCCAAGCAGTGCTGGGTTGTACGGTGTTCGCGTTGATTTGAATTCGGGGACACTGCTAACGAGTTAGCAGTGGCACTGACGGGTGAAACAAATACGCCGCTGCGCACGTGGAACGGGCGCAGCGGCGCCTGGGCGAAACCAGTTTGGTTTTGTGCGCTGCCGCCCCGTTCCTAGGGGCCGTGGCGATTTCTTGTGGTTGTAGGTCGCGTGCCACGGCGTTCTTGCGAAGCAGCGGCGCACCGGTGACCCTCCGCCGTGGGAACGATGGTGATTTCCAATCGCAGGTCACCAAGACGCTTGGACCTTCGAACCCGGTCGGTCTGATCGGCTAATCCGATACACGCTTTTTAGAGTCACCGTGCAGCGCAAAAAGGAACTCCAAAACATATCGGCCGGTGGCTTGGGATGCCGCTTATCGCCGGCTTATCGCAAGTGTTGGTCGGCGGCTTACACGACCAGTGGCCTTTTACTGGCCGCACTCCCGGTAAAAGCGGACGAGGCCCGAGGATTTGCCGGGACAAGCGGCCCGCCGCATCGCTCGATTCACATCCCACAAACGCGTTCTCCCGAAGTCTGCCTTTGTCCGATCAGTCTGAGTTTCCTTATCGCATAAGTGGTGGCCGGATTTCAAGTAGTTTTTTTTGCGAGGGGATCGGGGATCGGGGATGGGGACCGAGAGGGGGAACCGCAGAGTTCGCAAAGGACGCAGAGGGAGGTACGTGACCACGACGACACTACGCGGGGACAAACCGACGTGAATGCACTGCGGGCCACCGGCCTGGCCTGCCGGCCTACGACCGCCGCCATATTTAGACCTGTCCCGTTTTCATGCCTGTCCCGTTTTCATGCCCGTTTTCATGCCTGGAAAGTAGTGGATTCTTGTTTTCGTCTCGGGGATCTCGATGAACTCGTTGGCTCAACGTTTCTTCTTCGTCGTGCCGTGGTGGTTTCATCGATCATTCGCAGCGTCCGAACGAAAAAAGGACGAAAAAAGGGGACGCAAACCTTTTTGGGCTATCCGACTCAAATCGGGCTGCTCCAGGCCATGTGTTGGTTTTGCTGGGTGACACGGACGTGGTATCAGTCGCGTTGCCGGGTGCCCCGGGTGGCGGTCGTGCCAGCGGATGGTTGCCGAGTATTCGCTGGGACTGATGGGCCGGGCCGCCGGACTCACCAGGCGATTCCGCGCAGGGCGAACATGGCGATGAAGGTGCCGCAACCCAACACCCGGCGATGGTTTGCGCCAGCGTGTGACGGCCGAGATGGATGCGCGCCCAGGCCACCAGCGGCACGATGAGCGTGGCGAGCAGGCCGCCGCCGCCGATGGCAATTGCCACGAACGTGGCCAGTCCGGCGGTCGTGGCCGTGTGGATGCTGATCTGCCACACCAGCGTGACCAGAAACAGCAAGAAGGTTTGCATGAACACGGCGATGATGGGCGCCAAGAACGCGGCCGGGCGCCGAACACGATCAACAGCGCCACCGCAACCAACGCGCTGCCAGCGCCACCGCAAACGGGCGGGCCCGCTCGTGACGATTCGGCAAATGAAAATCCGTGACGCGGCCCGACTTCACCAGCCACACCACATACAGCATCGGCAACGGCACGGCCACGGCGGCATAGAGCACTGCGTACCAGATGGCGCCGGGCGCATGGGCCGACCAGGCCGCCAACAGCAAACACGGCAGCGCCAAAGCCGCCGGACTGCAAACGTCGGATACGGTGCGGGCCAGCATCGTGCTGCGGGGCGAGACGGCGGTGTCGGCTGCAATCGCGGGAGCGTACGTGGCGGCATCTGCCATGGAATCGAACTGCTCGGGGTGGGTGGGAAGGAACGTGGCGACGTTGGTTGGGATGAATGGTGTGCCGAGTTTCGGCATGCCGCTGCGTGGCTGTCGCTCGTTGACGGTGCGACGGTCGGCCGGGTTGGTCGCTGAGTCGCCGCCTCGTGACTCAAAAAACCGAACGGGGGCTTCGGTCGGCGCGGTTGGTGATTGTTGACCCAGCATGTACTCCATGATGTTCCCACGCCGCGCCCGCAATTGTCAAGCACCCAAGAGGATGGCAAGGGGAAGGTTGCAGGGTTCCGGGCAAGCTTTGACCCCGCGGCGAGACCGTAGCGGATTGGCAGATTTGCGTGGCAGAATGCCCGTCAGGCTGGTTGGGCGGCGGCCAAATCGCGGTCGTGCTATCACGCCCAAAACTTGCATCTTCTAACCGTGTCGGCACGATTATTTCCAGGCGCTTTCCAGGAAGCGAATCCAGTTGCCGTGCATGATCGAGCGGATGTCGTCGGCGCTGTATCCGCGTTGGCTCAGCAACTCGGGCACGCGCTGGAGGTCGGCGATGGTGTCGAGGTCCTCGGGCCTTGCTCGCGGCCGAAGCCGCCGTCGAGATCGGTGCCGATGGCCGACGTGGCGCGCGTTGCCGGCAACTGGCAAACGTGGTCGATGTGGTCGACCATGTGGTCGAGCTTGACGCCGGCTCTCGCGGCGTGGTCTCGCCCCGGATCCAGCCGGGCACGAGCATCCAGGCGTCGAGCGCCGCCGCCGATGACCGCGCCGCGCTCGATCAGCGCCTTGAGCTGCTCGTCGGTGAACTGCCGCGTGTCGGGCACCAGCGCGCGGCAGTTGGAGTGGCTGGCCCAGACCGGGCCGTGAAAGTGTTCGAGCGCCTCCCAGAAGCTCTCGTCGCACAGGTGCGTGGCGTCGAGGATGATGCCCAGCCGATCCATTTCGGCCAGCAGCTCGCGCCCGGCTGGCCGATGCCGCCGGTGGCGTGCGTGCCCTGGGCGTAGGTGCCCGGCCCGTAGTGCGCCGGACCGATCGCGCGCAGGCCTTGTTCGTAGGCTCGCTCGAGATGTTGGGCGTGCGAGATCGAGTCGGCGCCTTCAGGCTGAGGACGTAGCCGATCGGCGCGTCGTCGGGAGGGTCTTTCCACAGTTGCACATGCCGGCGCAGTTCGTCGGCATTGCGAATTTGCTTCATCTGGCCGGCGGCCTCCATGGCGTGATACCAGGCGAGTTGCCCTTGCGTTTGCGACCAGGCAATTTCCGGGCTGTGAAATCCCGGCAGCTTGTTGGCCGGTTTGACGAAGCGGGCGATCATCGTGGCCACGCACAGGCCGACGCCGCCGCGCCGCATTTCGCTCAGCGACACGGTGTTCTTGCCACGGTCGGGCTTGTCCGAGAGGCCTTGCTCGCGGGCGCGGATTTCATCGACCGGACGCGTCAGGTCACGATTCCATTCCAGCGCGTTCATGCTCAAGTCGAGGTGCGCGTCGAAAATCAGCATGGGAAGATCCTGAAGGCGGGGCAGGGCGGGAAACGCATCGCGGCTGGGCGCCGAAATGCAGGGCGGATGTGCATCATGCTATCCGCGGCGAGCGCTGGCCGCAATTGGCAGACGCGAACACGCAATGTTGGCCTTAGCGTTTGGCCTTCAGCAGCCGTGCGTCGAACATCTCTTCGCTCAGTCCGACGTTGATCTTCAACTTGGTGTAGTTGTACTCGGCGATCACGGGCGGGGCTTCTTCGGGCTCTGCGGGCCAATCGAGCTTGGCAATGCGCACCGGCACGCGCAGCTCCGTGTCGATGAAGATGCTGATCGCGTGAAACGACAGGTTGTCTTGTCGCTGGGGGTGCGTGACTTTGATCACGTCGCAGGCCCGGTCGTTCAGCTTGGCGCCGGCGATGCGTTCGACCTTGGTGTTCTGACCGCTGGGATCGGCGGCGGCGTGTTGTTCGAGAACTTCGATCAATGCCGCCAGCATGGGCGAGAATCCGCTCTGCGTGATGGGCAGCAAACTCTCGGTGCGGGCGCTGGGCCCGTCGGGCGAGATTTCCGTCACGACGTAGGCGAAGCGATCGCCCCCTTTGCGGACCAGCACCTTGCCGTCGTTTTGCCCTTCGACGAAGAGCGCCCTGCGGCCGGCGAAATCGCTTGGTCCGCGAAACTCCATGTAAACCGCGAGCGGGGATACGACCACGCCTTGGTCGCGCGTTTCCTCGCGGACCCACATGTCGATGTATTGATATTCCTGCAGCAGGCCATTGATTCGTTCGCGCTTCACGACCCGACAGGTGAAATCGTGCACCTCGCGGCGCAAGAAATCGAGTTCCTTGCGCAGGTCGTCCAATGCGGCAGAAAGCGGATGGTCGGCCACGACAACTGGCGACTCGGCCGAGAGCTGCTGGACCACTGAACTGGAAGGGTTTTTGTTTGCCTGAACGGGCTCCATGGCCCACGCGCTACAGCACGGCGCGCATACCGCGAGATAGAAAACAGCCAATGGTGCGTGGCGGGCGACGAACATGCAATCTCCTGCTTCTCTGGCGGGTTCTCGACGCGCTGGCCTCAGCATAGCGGCAATTGCCGCCTTGGCCCAGGGTGATAGCTGAGTGAGCGTTCCACGGCGAGCGGCTATCGCTCCAATCGCGTGTGCAGAATGGCCAGATGGTGGGCCGCATGACCGGCCATGACATAGGCCACGGCGCGCACTGTCATGGGGTGAAGGTTGATCGTGCCGACCCGCCGCCACGCCTCGGCGTCGAGATGGCGCAGCAGGAGCACGTTGGAGCGCCGCTGCGACTCGAACTCGGCCAAAAGATCGCCGAGCGGGAGACGATCGAAGTCGATCGCCGCCATGTAGGCGTTTTCGTCGAAGCCGGGCAGCGGCGTCGTGTCGTGCCGCGACAAACGCATGGCGCGATAGCCAAACACACGCTCGCAATCGGCCATGTGACCGACGACTTGCTTGATCGTCCAGGTGTAGGGAGCGTGCTTGACTAGCGCCTGAGCGTCGTCGAGAGGGCCGACAAGCGTTACGAACTCTTCTGCCTGCACGGCGAGAAAGTCGCGGAGATCGCCGTCGGGCACCAAGCGAATGTAGTTCTTTACTGCCGCGGGGTATTCCGCAGCATCGGGGCGTGCGGTCGTCGTACTTGTCATTTTGCTGTATTCTGTGTTTGCATAGGCGGCCCCACCAAAGGGTTCCGACGCACTACTCGTCCGCGACTTTGAGCACCAGCTTGCCGGTGTTCTCGCCTTTGAACAGCTTCAGCAGGGTCTCGGGAAACGTTTCCAGGCCCTCGACAATATCCTCGCGGGTCTTGAGTTTGCCCTGGGCCATCCAGCCCGCCATTTCCTGGCCGGCTTCGGCATAGCGGTCGGCATAGTCGAAGACGACCATGCCCTGTCATCGCAGGCGCGGTTGACCAGCAGCGATAGATAGTTGCTCGGGCCCTTGACGCCGTCGGTGTTGTTGTATTGCGAGATGGCGCCGCAGATCACGATCCGCGCGCTGCGGGCGAGTCGCGTGAGCACGGCGTCGAGGATGTCGCCGCCGACGTTGTCGAAGTAGACGTCGATGCCCTTGGGGCAATGCTTGCTTGAGCGCTTCCTTGACGTCTTCGCTCTTGTAGTCGATGGCGGCGTCGAAGCCGAGCTCGTCGGTGATGTAGCGGCACTTGTCGGGTCCGCCGGCGATGCCGACGACGCGGCAGCCCTTGATCTTGGCGATCTGGCCGACCACCTGGCCCACCGCGCCGGCCGCGCCGGAAACGACCACGGTGTCGCCAGCCTTCGGCTGGCCGACTTCGAGCAAGCCGAAATAGGCGGTCATGCCGGGCATGCCGAGCGTGCCGAGATAGACCGGCAGCGGCGCGAGCTTGGGATCGACCTTGGTCACCGACGTTGCCTTTGACGACGGCGTATTCTTGAATGCCGAGCGTGCCGAAGACGTGGTCGCCGACGGCGACGGCTGGGATCTTTCGAGGCGATGACCTTTCCGACGCCGCCGGCGCGCATGACTTCGCCGATGCCGACCGGCGGAATGTACGACTTGCCTTCGTTCATCCAGCCGCGCATGGCCGGGTCGAGCGAGAGATAGAGCATCTTGACGAGGACTTCGCCGGCGGCCGGCTCGGGCACGGACTCTTCGGTATAGTTCCAATCGGAGCGCTTGGGCACGCCCACCGGACGAGCAGCGAGGCGGTATTGATGGTTGATGGTGCTCATGATTCGCATTTGCCTGTCGTGAGAGAATATGTGCGGTGAATTGGCCGGCCGGTCGGACGCAGCGTCGATTTGCCGGCGGCGCGGTCAGCGGCTAAGGTGATTGGCGTCATGCTATCCGTCTCGGCGTGGCGCCGCAAATGGGCGCACGCGACCGGGGCTATCGTCAAACTCACCCGAGCGGGGCGCTCGATTGTCGCCAGCGCGTTTGCCCACCGATTCATCCACGCCGTCCAACCCGGACGTTGACGACCTCTCGTCTCCGCGACCGACGAATGCCCGCTACGGCGTGTTGGCCTTCTCGGTGGCCATGGCGGTGATTCTCTACCTGGACCGGATGGCGATCGCGGTGCCGGTCCAGGCGATTGCCGAAGACCTGGACGTCAGTGTCGAGCAGGTGGGCGACTCGATGGCGGTGTTCTTTTGGTCGTACGCGCTGTTGCAGGTGCCGGCCGGCTGGCTGGGAGATCGCTGGGGCGGTCGGCGAGCGCTGGTGCTGTACATGATTGCCTGGTCGGCGGCGATGGTCGGGCTTGGGCTGGCCACTGGATTGGTGTCGCTGCTGGTGATGGCGGATTGCTCGGCGTCGGACAGGCCGGCGCCTATGCCACCACGGCCAGTTTCTTGCGCCGTTGGATGCCGATTTCGCGCCGCGGCGTTGCCAATAGCGCCGTGTCGCTGGGCGGACGAGCGGGCGGCGTGTTGGCGCCCATCTTGACGCCCCTGTTGATGGGCTGGGCGGCCGTGACTTTTGTTGGCGTCGATCGCTGGCGACCGGCGTTCATGGTCTATGCCGCCGTGGGAGTGGTGTGGGCGGTGGCCTTCTGGTGGTGGTTTCGCGATACCCCGCGCGAGCACGCGGGTTGCAACGCGGCTGAGATCGCTTTGATCGAACCGGGCGAAGCGCCGACGCACGACTCGGAGTTGGCAGGCGGCGCCATTCCCGTGCGGGCCATGCTGGCCAACCGAGGGTTGTTGCTGTTGGCCGTGATTTGTTTCTTCACCAACGTGGGTTGGATATTTCTGGTCACCTGGCTGCCGACGTATCTCATCGACGTGCATGCCATGTCAGGAACAAGCGGCCGGGTTCTATACCGGCTTGACCGCGGCGGCCGGCATGGGCGGTGCCTGTCGGGCGGCGTGGCCACCGACTGGTTGATCCGCCGCGTGGGACTCGCCTGGGGCCGGCGCTTGCCCGGCATCGTGGGACATGGCGGCGCGGCGCTGTTGTCTGGCCGCGTGCTGGGTGCTCGACGATCCGCAAGCCATCGTGGCGCTGCTGTGATCGCGGCGTCGTTTCTGGGCGACTTTGCCTTGGGCGGCGTGTGGGCATCGTTTCAAGACATCGGCGGGCCGTATGCCGGCACCGTGCTGGGCTTTGCCAACATGTGCGGCAATATCGGCGCGGCCAGTGCGATCTCGCTGATCGGTCGCTTGCAGGCCGGTTATCGGTTGGCCGGCCGCCTTTGCGCTGGCGGCCGGCGCCTTTACGATCGCCGCCGTGGGCTGGTTTGGCGTCGATCCGCGACGTCGATTCGCACGGAGTAGCTGCGGCGGGCGGCCGACGCGCGACTTGGCGTGGCAAAGTCTACGCAATCGATTTCACAGGTGCGCCGCGGCGTTCGAGGCCGCTGACGGCGCCGGTTGATTGAACTGCGCCGCGAGTCGCTTAAACTGAGCGAGCGAAACTGAGACGCAGAGCGACTTCGCGCGGGTGTGGCTAATCGCAATTTCTCGAGTAGCCCTGGATGCGTGCCACCGAATATTCTGGCTGCATGTCGAGACGCCGGTTTGCGGCCGGCGCGTTGCGGTGGCGATGTTGGCCGTGGGTGCCGTGCGAGGACATGCCGACGAAACATCGCCCCACGGCGAGGCGTCAGCGCTGTGGTCTACGGCCCCGGTCGTGCGGCCCGAGTTGCCGGCGGTGCACGACGTCGCCTGGCTGCCAGACGCCGGTGGACCATTCATTCTGGCGCGGCTGGAAGCAAATGGTGGACGCCGGCCGCGCCCGTTGCGCGCGACCGGCTGATCCGCCGGGCGTATTTCGATCTGTGGGGACTGCCGCCGTCGCCGGAGGAAGTGCGAGCTTTGTGGCGGATACTTCGCCCGACGCCTACGAGCGGCTTGATCGATCATCTGCTGGCCAGCCCGCACTATGGCGAGCGCTGGGCCCGCTACTGGCTCGACCTGGTGCGGTTCGCCGAGACGAACGGCTATGAGCGCGACGCGCTGAAGGCGGGCGCCTGGCGCTATCGCGACTAGGTGATCGCGGCGCTCAACAACGACAAGCCATACGATCGTTTCGTGATCGAGCAGTTGGCCGGCGACGAGTTGCCCGACGCGACCGACGAGACGCGGATCGCCACCGGCTTTTTGCGCGTGGGCACGTTCGACGACGAGCCGAACGACAAGCTGAAGTACAAGTTCGAGCAGCTCGACGATTTGATCCATGCCACGAGCACCGCGTTTCTGGCGGTGACGCTCAAGTGCGCCCGGCTGCCACGATCACAAGTTCGACCCGATTCCGCAGGTCGACTATTACGCGATGCTCAATTTCTTCATTGGCGGCAAGGCGGCCGAGGGCGAGTTGCTGGCGTTTGTCGACACGGGACCCAAGCCGCCGGAGGTGCAACTGCTGCAAGGGGGCGATCCGACGCGCCCCGGCGACACCGTGCCGCCGGCTTTCTTTCGATGGTGCCTGTCGACCGCAGTACGACCTGCCGACGCGGATCGGCCGACGTGGCCGCCGCTTGCAACTGGCGCGCTGGATCACCGACGCGGCCAATCCGCTTACGGCGCGGGTGATGGTCGAACCGCCTTTGGCAGCATCATTTCGGCGAAGGGCTGTCGCGCACGCCGGACAACTTTGGCATGATGGGCAGCGGGCCGACGCATCCGGCTGTTGCTCGATTGGCTGGCCAGCGAGTTGGTGGACGGCGGCTGGCGCATCAAGCGGATGCACAAGATGATCATGCTGTCGAGCGCCTATCAGATGGACTCGACGCACCCGCGGGAGCCGAGTATGCGCGGAACGACTTTGCCAACGAGCTGTGGTGGCGTCGCAATCGCTTGCGGCTGGAAGCCGAGCCGCTGCGCGACGCGATGCTGGCCACCAGCGGCCAATTGAACCTGAAGGCGGGCGGGCCGAGCTTCTATCCGCCGGCCACGAAGCAGGCGCTGGAGGGACTGTCGAAGAAGAGCGATGCCTGGGGCCAGTCTCCCCCCGACGAGCAGCGGCGCCGCAGCATCTACATGATGACCAAGCGGTCGCTGCTGTCTGCCGCTGATGACCACGTTCGACTTTGCCGATACGACGCAACCGTGCAGCCAGCGGAACATCTCGACCGTGGCGCCGCAGGCATTGGCGCTATTGAACAACGACTTCGTACACGAGCAGAGCGCCGCGTTGGCGGCGCGGGTGATTCGCGAAGCGGGCGAGCGACGCCCGGCAGCAGATCGAACGCGCCTGGTGGCTGGCGCTGTCGCGCGGTCCCAGCGAATCCGAACTGGATGCCGCGTTGACGCACTTGTATCGGCAAACCAACCGCTTTGCCGAGCAGGCGAAACCGGGTGGAAGTGAAGCTCAAACCGTCGGCGAATCCGACGCACACGGCAAGCGTTGGCGTCGCTGTGCCACGTGCTGCTGAACACCAACGAGTTTATTTATGTCGACTAGCCCGCGGCCAACACGAGCGTCACGAGTGCCTGGCGAACCTCCCGCCGCCGGTCTATTTCCCTGTGGCGAGACGCGGCGGGAATTCGTGTGGGAGATGGGCGCCGGTTTTGTCGGGATGGCGCTGGCCGGGTTGCTGGACGGCGACGGTTTTTTCGCGCGGCACTGCGCGGCAGCCGCCACCGGCGGTCCGTTGGCTATCAAGCCGCCGCACTACGCCGGCAAGGCAAAGGCCTGCATCTTTCTGATGATGAACGGCGGGCCGAGCCACGTCGACACGTTCGACTACAAGCCGTCGTTGGAAAAGTACGCCGGCCAGACGTTGCCGCCGGACAAGCAGTTCACCAACTCCGGCAATCGCAAGATGGGTTATCTGACGCCGGCCTGGCGGCCGTTTCAGCCCGGGCGGCCAGAGCGGCCTGATGATCTCGGACTATTTCCCGCGCGTGCGCGAGCACGCCGACAAGCTGGCGCTGGTGCGCTCGTGCCACACCGACAGCCATGCGCACGGCTCGGCGCTGGTGGCGATGAACACCGGCAGCACGTTCATCGGCCGGCCGTCGCTGGGGAGCTGGTGCGTGTATGGCTTGGGCACGGCGAATCAGTCGCTGCCCGGCTACGTGACGATCATGGACAAGCGCGGCGGCCCGATCAGCGGTCAGCCGAACTGGTCGAGCGGCTTCATGCCGGCCAGCTTTCAGGGCACGCTGTTTCGGCCGGTGGGCGAGCCGGTGCTGGACTTGCGCGGGCCGCTGGATCGACGCGGCGCAGCGCGAACAGCTCGATCTGCTGGCCGAGTTGAATCAACAGCATCTTGACTCACGGCCCGGGCGGCTCGGAACTGGCGGCGCGCATCGAAAGCTACGAGCTGGCCTACCGCATGCAAGCGGAAGCGCCCGAGGCGGTCGACCTGCGCGCGAGAAGACCAGGCGACGCTGGACATGTACGGCGTGGGCAGCGACCCGACCGACGAGTTCGGCCGCAATTGCCTGGTGGCGCGGCGGCTGGTCGAGCGGGGCGTGCGGTTCGTGCAGCTTTACTCCGGCGGCGGGCATTTGGAAGACACCTGGGACGCTCACGAGAGCGTCGAGAAGAATCACGGCCGGCACGGCGCCGAGGTCGACCAGCCGATCGCGGCGCTGTTGACCGATCTGGAGCGACGCGGTCTGCTGGACAGCACGCTGGTGCTGTGGGGCGGCGAGTTCGGACGCATGCCGTTTGCCGAAGGCGAAGGCGCGCCGGGCCGCAACCACAACCCTTACGGGTTCACGATGTGGATGGCCGGCGGCGGAGTGAAGGGCGGCGTGTCGTATGGCGAGACCGACGAGTTTGGTTTTGCGGCGACAGTGGACAAGGTCCACTTGCACGATCTGCACGCCACGTTGCTGGCATTGATGGGCATGGACCACGAGAAGCTGACGTACTTTCACCAGGGACGCGAGGAGAGGCTCACGGACGTGTTCGGAAACGTCATCGACAAGATCATCGCCTGACGGCACGGAGGAGCGGCGGCAGTATCCCTTAAGGGTTCCGATTGGGAGGGTGTCGCGATGAGGCTTCGGTGCTTGATAGTTTCGGTTGCGAGTCGCGTTGCATGCTGGCCGGCGTGAGCGGACCGGCCGGAAGGATCGCGTTGTGTCGCGCGGACGAATCCTGCCGATGAACGATCCGCGCTGCGCGACTACGGCGTGCGTCGGACGGATCGGGACGGCAGCGGCGAACCGAAGTTCGAGCGCCTCGAAAGCAGCGACGCCGAGTGGCGCAAGGAGCTGACGCGCAAGCAATTCGCCATCACGCGGCTTAAGGAAACCGAGACGGCGTATTCCGGCCGGTATCTGCGCTACAAGCGGCAGGGCGTGTATCATTGCGTGTGTTGCGGACTGGGGCTGTTCGACTCGGCGACGAAGTACGATTCGCACACGGGTTGGCCCGCCTTCTATCAGCCGGTCGACGAGGACTACGTCGCCTGCAGCCCGACGTGAGCGAGTTGCCCGCCCGCACGGAAGTACTGTGCGCGCGCTGCGATGCTCATCTGGGCCACGTGTTCGGCGACGGCCCCCCGCCCACGGGCTTGCGTTACTGCATCAATTCGAGCGGCGACTGCGGTTCGAAGACGCGCCGAAGGAATCGCCGGAAAAGCGTCGAGCAGGCGAAGCTGAGCAGTGGTCGTTTCTTTACACGCCGCCGCGTGATGGGCATACTACGGGTCCGGCGCGAGCTGTTTACGCCGCTCGGCGATTGCTAGCGACGGCCAGCGATGCGCTTGCGTTTCCACAACAGGGAGTTATCTACATGAGCACAGTCATGTATGAGCACGGGCATTCGTTATCTGGCGTTGGCCGTTGCCGTCGTTGTCTCTGTACTTCGCCCGAAGCGGCGGGCCGAATCGAAGAGCGAGTTTGCCCGCACGACGATCGACCTGGGCGTGGTCGTGAGCGACGTGGACAAGGCGGTCAAGTTCTACACCGAGCGATCGGTTTCAGGAAGCGCCCGGCTTTTCGGTGCCCGCCGAGTTCTGTGCCGATGCGGGCCTGACCGACAACTTGGAGCTCGACATCCGCGTGCTGGTGCTGGGCGATGGCGACGGCGCCACCAAGCTCAAGCTGATGGCGGTGCCTGGCGCGGCGAACCGAAAGAGCGACAATTCGTTCATCCATTCGCAGTTGGGCTATCGCTACCTGACGATCTACGTGGCCGACGCCGACGCGACGCTCGCGCGGCTGAAAAAGGCGGGCGTGAAGCCGCTGGCCAAGGGGCCCGTGCCGCTGCCGCCGGGGTTTCCGGCGGGCATGACGCTCATGCCGTGGTGCGCGATCCGGACGGCAACCTGATCGAGTTGATCGGGCCGACCAAGATAGTCGGCGCCCGTGGCCAGCAACGGATGCATAGCGTTAAGAGTCGAACGGATGCGATCGACACCGAGCGCCATCTGACGTGTTGGGACTTGTCGATGCATGGCATCATCACTGGTGGCCGCGCAAGGTTGCGACTGGGCTAGCCTCGCAGTTGACGATCGCCTGCCGACAGGTACGCCGGCCGAATGCGCCCGAGACAGCGACCGACAATCCCGGCGCCCGGCCGAGTCGATCGAGGAACTGACCGCGCGCATCGGCAAATCGGTGGTCGTGATCACGTCGGCCAGCCGCGACGGCGTCGCGACGCACATCGGCACGGGCTTCATCATTTCGTCCGACGGGCTGATCGCCACCAACTATCACGTGGTGGGCGAGGGCCGGCGCGTGCGCGTGCGAACTGGCCGACGGGCGCGGGCTCGACGCGGCGGCCGTACACGCCTCCGATCGCCAGCTGGACCTGGCCATCCTGCGCGTCGACGCCAAGGACCTGCCCGCGCTCGAGCTGGGAGACGCCGACACGGTCAAGCAAGGGCAGGCGCGTCGTGGCGCTGGGCAACCCGGCCGGTCTGCGACACAGCGTCGTGTCGGGCGTCGTTTCGGCGGTGCGCGAAATGGACGGCCGGCCGATGATTCAAGTGGCCATTCCCGATCGAGCCGGGCAACAGCGGCGGGCCGCTGGTCGACCTGGACGGGCGCGTGCTGGGCATTCTGACGATGAAGTCGCTGGTGACGCCCAACCTGGGCTTTGCCGTGTCGATCAATCTGCTCAAGCCGCTGTTGGAAAAGCCCAATCCGATTCCGATGTCGCGCTGGCTGACGATCGGTGCGCTCGACCCGCGCGAGTGGCAGCCGGTGTTCGGGGCGCAGTTGGCGGCAACGGGCCGGCCGCATCACGGTCGAAGGGGCCGGGCGCGGCTTCGGCGGCACGGTCGCTGTGCCTGTGGCAAATGGACGTGCCCGAGACGCCGCTGGAAATCGCCGTGACCGTGCAGCTCGACGACGAATCGCGGCGCCGCCGGCCTGGCGTTTTGCACCGACGGCGGCGACCAGCATTTCGGCTTCTATCCCACCGGCGGGCAATCTGCGGCTGACGCGGTTCGACGGTCCCGACGTGCTCTCGTGGACGATCCTGCACGACCAGCCCAGCAGCGCACTATCGCCCGGCCGGTGGAACACGCTGCGCGTGCGGCTCGAAGACGGCAAGGTCACTTGCTTCGTCAACGACGAGCAAGTCGTGCGAGATCGGTCGACACGCGCTCTCTGGCGGCAAGGTGGGGCTGGTGAAATTTCGCAACACGCAAGCCGCAGTTCAAGAATTTCGCGTTGGGCAAGGAATTGCCTGCCACGCAGTGTCCGCCGGAGGAGATCGAACGGATCGCCAACTGGTTGACGAGCGAGACCGACGGCGAAGCCGCCCGACGCGCGGCTGGTCGGCCACTTTGGCTGCCGAAGCCTGCGCGGGCGGCCCGCGTGCTGCGCGATCGGGCCGCGCGAACTCGATCGCAGAGGCCGGCCGATTGCGTGAGCTGGCTCAGGCAGCGCACGAGCATCGAGTGTCGAAGACTCGTGGCGACGCTCTCCGGCGACGAGGAGGAGATCGACTTGTTTCGGGCCGGATTGCTGGTGGCCCGGCTCGACAACGAGGAAGTCGACGTCGACGCCTACTGCCGCGAGCTGCGAGCGGATGGCCGACGAGCTGGCTGCGTCGCTGCCCGGCGACGCGACCGACGCAGCGACAAGCTCGCGGCGCTTCGGAAGTACCTGTTCGACGAGAACGGATTCCACGGCAGCCGCGGCGACTATTACAACCGCGCCAACAGCTATTTGAACGAAGTGCTCGACGATCGCGAGGGGCTGCCGATCACGCTGTCGGTCGTGTACATGGAACTGGCGCGGCGCATCGGCCTGAAAATCGACGGCGTGGGGTTGCCGGGCACTTTGTCGTGCGGCTACGTGCCGGCCGAAGGCGAGCCGCAGTTGATCGACGTGTTCGACGGCGCGACCGCCGTCTCGCGCGAAGAGGCCAATCAGCGCGTGAAGGAGGCCACCGAACGCGAGTTGGCCGACAGCGATCTCGAGGCGGCCACCAAACGCGCCATCGTCGTCCGCATGCTGCAGAACCTGCTGAGCGTTTCCGCCGCGAACCCGCCCGCCATGCACCGCTATCTCAACGCCATGTTGGCGATCGACCCCGACAACGGCCAGTATCACTGGCTGCGGGCGATCGTGCGATTCCGGCTGGAAGATCGCGCGGGCGCGACCAAGACGTCGAATGGCTGGTCGAGCATAAGCCCGAAGGCGTCGAATCTGCGCGCGTGCTGGAGATGCAGCAGGCCCTGGAGCAGGCGGAAGAACCAGAGTAGGCACACTGGGACAGCACTCGTTGGCAATCGAATGGCAAGTGGCTCCTAGTAGACCGACTACGCTTCGTTGTCATGCCGAGAGACGTTGCGATCGTGGGTGCCATGTTCACGCTTGCGTGAGCATGCTTGCGAACCGCAAGCATGGCACCCGACAGTTTAGCGTAGTCAGAGGACCAGGGAAGCCGGGCTTCTCTCGGCACCTCACCAATTGCTCAAGAATTCCAATCGATCTGACATCTCGTCCGCGCTGAGCGACGAGGCTAGATTGAGCAGGCCCTGCAACAGTTCACCGATGGAGCGTTGGCGGGACACCACGATTCCAGCATGATGCCTGCCTTGCTGAATCCAGTCTCGATGTAGCTTGGCAAAATGGGCTACGTTGAACGTAATGATGGTGCGATTCTCGCCGGAGGCCCATTCGAGTTGCGACAAATCAGTTGAGCCGCCACGGCCGGCTTCCATGGTCGAGGTTGTGTCAAATCCCGCATCGCGAAGAGCAACAGCTATGCGAGCATAGATGTCCTCGTCCGTGAAAAAGCGAATTGGCCTCATGCGAACGCACCGCCAGCGTTACTTCGCCTATTCCAATCCTTCAGCGTCGCCAGCAATGTCCTGCTCGATTTCCTCGACGTGATCGTACGCGTACGCCAGCGCGTCATGGACATCCGCCGGCTTGAGTCCTGGATACTGCTGCAAGACTTCCTCGATGCTCATTCCTTGACGATAGCAGCCCAGGATTACCGCCACGCGAATACGCGTACCCGCGACGATCGCCTGGCCGCCACATCGCTGGGGATCCTTATCGATATTCCGATAGTCGATTTTTGACACGTGCGGAGCTCGCGGTTTACTCACTGGAAGCCTGCTCAATTGTACCACGAAGTATCGCGAATTTGCGGGGAAATCGGATCTATTCCGACTCCGCGCCAACATTTCCAGGCATGCTTTGAACGCGGCGGCCGTGGTTTCGACGTCTTCCTCGGTGTGCACCGCCGAGACCACGCCGCCGGGCCAGGGAAAGATGTCGGCGCCGCCCAGGATCATGCCGCAGCGCAGCCGGTGGATGACCGCCGGCGACGTGCTGCCCTTGAGCTCGTCGCTGCGCGACGCGGCCCGCGTAGATGTCGGCCGAGCGTGGCGTCCACGTCCTGGGGATTGGTGAAAAGTGGAAGCCGGAGTGCTCGCCGTAGACGACCCAGTTGCGACCCACTTCGGCGATGGCTTCGTTCATGCTGCGTGCGGAGCAGCTCGGCGGCGCGGTTGGCCCGGTCGATGACGCCGCCTTCGGCGATCAGCTTGAGCGTGGCCAGGCCGGCGGCGGCGGTGACGGGGTTGGCGTTGAACGTGCCCTGGTGCGGCACGCGGTGCTTGAGGTTCCACTCGCGATCGGCGCGCAGGGTGAGCGTGTCCATCACTTCGCTCACGGCCGGCCACGGCGCCGCCCGGGAAATCCGCCGGCGATGATCTTGGCAAACGTGGCCAGGTCGGGCGTGACGCCCAGCAGTTGCTGCGCTCCGCCGGGCGCGACGCGGAAGCCGGTGATCACTTCGTCGAAGATCAACAGCACGTTTTTGCGCGGTCAGCTCGCGCACCTTCGCCGCGAAGCCGGCCGCCAGCGGCACCAGGCCGAACGTTGCGCCGGTCGGCTCCATGATCACCGCGGCCACGTCGTCGTGCTCGGTCGAGCAGACTCTCGAGCGCCGCCAGGTCGTTGGCCGGGCAGACCAGCGCGTTGGCGGCCACCTCCGGCAGCACGCCCGGCGGCGCCGAGCCGTCGAAGTGCGACGTGGCGGCAAAGGCCACCTGGTCGTGCCAGCCGTGAAAGTGGCCGACGAAGCGAATGATCTTGGGTTTTTCGGTGTACGCCCGGGCCAGGCGAATCGCCAGCAGCGTCGACTCCGTGCCCGAGCCGGTGAAGCGCACCTTCTCGGCGCAGGGCACCATCCGCGTGACCTGCTCGGCCCACTCGACTTCCAGCTCGTGCGCCGCGCCGTAGTGCGTGCCGCGGGCGAGTTGTTCGCGCACGGCCTCGGTGACGAACGGATCGTTGTGCCCCAGCAGCAGTGCGCCGTGGCCGCCGATGTAGTCGACGTACTGGTTGCCGTCGACGTCCCACTTGTGCGCGCGCGGCGCCCGGGCGATGTACAGCGGATGCGGCTGCAGGTAGCGCGTGTCGTGCGTCACGCCGCCGGGAATGACTTGCAGCGGCGCGCTCGTAGAGCTTCTTCGAGCCGGGGGTCTTGGCCAGGTAGCGGTCGAAGATGGTGAGCGTTTGCAGCATGGCGGATGCCGGTTCGAGATGAGAGTCGAGATGAAACGTGTCGCAGCCCGTCACGAATGATCGGAGCGTCGGCCGCAATCGGTCGTTGCTTCGCACGTAGAGCATGGCTACGCCAGGATACCTTCGGATCACTTTGCCGGCCACGATGGTGAGCCGCTCGGCGCGGCCGTTGTGCATCCAGGTCAGCTGCTCGTGGTCGAGCCCAGCAGGTGCAGGATCGTGGCGTGGATGTCGTTGACGTGGGCTTTGTTTTCGATGGCGTACAGCCCGATCTCGTCGGTGGCGCCGTAGGTGACGCCGCCGCGGATGCCGCCGCCGGCCATCCAGATGGTGAAGCCGTAGGGATTGTGGTCGCGGCCGTTGCCGCTTTCGCTCATCGGCGTGCGGCCGAACTCGCCGCCCCAGACCACGAGCGTGCTGTCGAGCAGGCCGCGGCGCTTCAGATCGTTGAGCAGGCCGGCGATGGGGCGATCGCTTTCGCGGCAGTGCAGCGAGTGGTTGCCTTCGACGTCGCTGTGGGCGTCCCACTTGCTGCCCGCGCCCATGTAAAGCTGCACGCAGCGCACGCCCCGTTCGACCAGCCGCCGGGCGAGCAGGCAGTTGCGGCCGTTGGCCTCGGTCGCTTTGTCGTCCAGGCCGTACAGGGCGCGGGTTTCCGCCGTCTCGCCGGCCAGGTCGGTGGCCTCGGGCGCGGCGGACTGCATGCGGAAGGCCAACTCGTAGCTGGCGATGCGGGCCTCCAGGTCGCTGTCTTCCTCGCGGCCGTGCTGGTGGCGGCGGTTGAGCTGCTGCATGAAGTCGAGCTTGCCGCGCTGCCGGCGCGCCAGCGCAGGCGTCGGCCGGCGTCGACGTGCAGGATCGGCACCTTGCCGTCGCGAAACTTCGTGCCCTGGTAGGCGGCCGGCATGAAGCCGGTGCCCCAGTTGCGCGTGCCGCCGGGCGGGTTGTTGCCGTTGTCGCACAGCACGACGTAGCCGGGCAGATTGTCGCACTGCGCTGCCCAAGCCATACAGGCACCACGCGCCCCAGGCGGGCCGGCCGCCCAGGATGCTGCCGGTGTTCATCTGGCACACGCCGCCGACGTGGTTCAAGCCGTCGGCATGGCAACTGCGCACCACGGCGATGTCGTCCACGCAAGTGGCGATTTCCGGATACCAGTCGCTGACCCAAATGCCCGACTGCCCGTGCTGGGCAAACTTGCGCTTGGCTGGCCAGCAGCGGCGTGTAGGCCGTGCGGCCCATGGCCGTCATCGGCCGCTCGAAACTGTCGGGCAGCGGCTGTGCCGGCCAGCCTGTTCAACTCGGGCTTGGGGTCGAACAGATCGATGTGGCTGGGTCCGCCGTCGATGAAGCACCAGATGACGCTCTTGGCCGTTGGCGGCAAAGTGCGGTCTGGCCGCGAGGCGGCGGAGTCTCCGCCGAGGCCACATCGCCGGCCGACGCCGCGGGCTTCGCCGGCAGACGAGCGAGGCCAGCGCGATCGACCCGAATCCGCCGCCGGCGCGGGCCAGGAAATCGCGCCGCGAGACGGCGGATTCATGATGGTGCGGCAGGTTGACATTGGCGTGCTTGGGCGATTCACGGTGCCATGCGGGGCATTGCCGTTGTATCAATCGACGTACAACAGTTCGTTGGAGTTCAAGAGCGCGTGGCAAAAGTCGACCACCGCGGCGGCCGGGCCGGGTCGAGGCCGGCGGCAAGGGCTGGGGCAACGTGTCGCTGGCGGTCGCGTCGCCCGCGGCGATCGATTCGCGCGGTTTGCTCGCGTCGAGGAAACGCTTCGGCTGGCGGCCAACTCGTCGTCGACTGGCCGCGTCGAGCCAGCGCTTCGTGCAAGCGCCGCGCGCACCAGCGCGGCCGTGTCTCGCCGTGTTCGCCAGCAGCCGGCCGCTCCAGCGCGCGGGCCTGCTCGAGCGCGAACTCGCCGTTCATCAGTGCCAGGGCCTGCGGGGCCGTGGTGGTGCGCGGGCCGCTGGGGACAACTGTTGTGCATGTCGGGCAGGTCGAACACGTCCAGCAGCGGGTAGCGCAGGTTGCGCTTGGCCAGCACATAGACCGAGCGGCGGTCGCGGTCTTGCGGATCGTGCGTCGGGCTGCCAGGCCAGTTTGGATCGATGCCCGGCGGGCAGCTCGGGCCGGCGCTCTGTGCCGAACATCCGCTCGTTGAGCTGGCCGGCCAGTTGCAGCATGACGTCGCGGATCGCTTCGCCCTCCAGCCGGCGCCGCCGCGCGTGCCACAGCAGGCGGTTCTCGCCGTCGAGCTCCAGCGCCTTGCGCGACCAGCGGGCTGTCCAGGTCGACGCGCGACGACTGGCGATACGTCGGCCGACGTGACCATCAGCCGGTGCATCGCCTTGATGCTCCAGCCGCGCTCGACGAACTCGACCGCCAGCCAGTCGAGCAGCTCGCGGATGCGTGGGCGGCTGCCCCATCGCGCCAAAATCGTTGGGCGTGGCCACGATCCCGCGGCCGAAATGATGCTGCCAGAGGCGGTTGACCATCACGCGCGGCGTGAGCGGATGGTCGGCGCGGCACAGCCACTCGGCCAGCGCCGCGCGGCGACCGGACGATGCTCCTGCCGCGGCGGCACGATCTGCGGTTCGCTGGCGCCGAGGAACGCCGGAAAGCCGGGCTGCACTTCTTCGAGCGGCTTGCGATAGTCGCCCACGGCCAGCCGATGCGTGGCGGGCACTCGCCCGCGGCGTCGATCACGGTCATGGCCGTCGGCAGCGGCGCGGGCTTGAGATGGTCGAAGCCGGCCAGTCGTTTCTCGAGCGCGTCGTAGCGCTCCTTCTCTTCGCCCTTGAGCTTGCCGGCCAGCGTCGTCCAGCTTGGGGCGGATGTAGCTTCATCATTTGAAAGGCAAGCTGCTGTTCGAGCGCCGTGCGTTCGCTCGGGCGGGCTTGAGCACGCCTCGCGCAGCTCGGGCTCGAACTTTTCCAGCCCGTCGTTCATCGCGGCCTGGCGCTTGCCGGCCAGCAGCGTTGTCGATCTCGCGCGCGGATATCGCGGGTGGCTTCGTCCCACACGGCCTGCTCGCGCTCGTAGCGGCGCCGCTCGCTCGGCAGCCGCCAGCGGCGTGTCGTCGCGGGGCAGCATCGGTCGCGAAGAAGGCCTGCAGCGGTAGTAGTCGACCTGCGAGATCGGATCGAACTTGTGGTCGTGGCACTGGGCGCAGCCGATCGTCAGCCCCAGGAAGGTCAGGCCCGTGTCGTCGGTCAGGTCGTCGCGAATCTCCTGCCGGCGTTGCACGACGTTGGCCGCGTTGGACTCGTCGGGGTACAAGCCGGTTCAAGCCCGTGGCGATCAGCGCCTCGGGGTTGTCGGGCTCCAGCTCGTCGCCGGCCAGTTGCTGGCGAATGAAGCGGTCGTAGGGCAGGTCGGCATTGAACGCGCGGATCACATAGTCGCGATAGCGATGGGCCGTCGGGCGCAGGGCGTCGGCCTTGAAGCCGTCGCTCTCGGCATAGCGCACCACGTCGAGCCAATGCTGGGCCCAGCGCTCGCCGTAGTGGGGCGAATCGAGCAAGCGGTCGACCAGCGCGTCGTAGGCGTCGGGCGATTCATCGGCCAGGAACGCCTGCTGTTCGGCGAGCGTCGGCGCCAGTCCGGTCAGGTCGAACGTCACGCGGCGCAACAGCGTCAGCTTGTCGGCCGGCACGGTTGGGGTCGAGCCCTTGCTCTTCCAACGCGGCCAGGATGAACGCGTCGATCGGATTGGCGACCCAGGCCGTGTCATTGACCGCGGGCAGCTCGGGCGCACGGGCGGACAGAAGGGCCAATTGCCGATGTTGAACGCGTCGTCCGCCGCGGCTGCGGCCGGAACGACAATCGCGGCCGCCAACGCCAGGATTCCGAGTAGCAGGAGCGGTTGCAGGCTGGGAACTCGACGGCGGCATCGTGCTCTCGATCCGTGGGGCTATCGGGGCGGGTGAACGGCCGGCGCCGCGGGCAATCCATGCGACCGCCAGACTCGGCCAGTCAGCCCCCCATGATAGCCGCGAGGCCGAGCAGCCGACGCCAACATGCGCGGTGTCATGCGCCGTCCCGTACAATCGTGATACCCATCCATGGCAAGCACTCTCGGGCTATGAGCGTCGTCTAGAAATCCGAATTGACCGATCAAGAACTTGTTAGGAAGGGCAATCGCGCACGGTCTTGCAGCCACGGCAAATGACACTATTGAAACGTGCGGTCAGTGCCCTTCGACCCAAGGCATATGCGGCGAAGATCACTGGTACATAGACGTTGGACCAGAAAGGCAGAGTTCTCCAACTAGAATCCGCAATTCTTGCCTGTCGGCTAGCCATGAAACGCCGTTCGGAGAGATTACGGCGAGAAGTGCGCAAACCCGGCTAGGCAGATACCCGAAAAAGTGATCGCCAAGAGGAGCGTTGACGTCAAAAACTGAAATCTCATTTTGGTGATCATACCACGATCACCGACGGCGATAGTCCGTTTCGGAAATGGCTCATGCATATCACTGAACCTCCAAAGGTGGACAGCCAGCGCCACGATCAAAGCCGACCGTCATGTTCACGCGCGATCCTCTGGTAAGAATGCGATCGTCGAGCAGTAGTCAGCTCAACCACAGGACCTACCGCTCCGCTTCGGCTCCGCCAGCGGGCCGTCGGCCAGCGTTTGGATGTCGACCATTTGGCGGTAGGGGCCGTCTTGGCGACAGCAGCTCGTGGTGCGTGCCGACTTGCACGATGCGGCCCGCCTCGAGCACCACGATGCGATCGGCGTGGATGATCGTGCTCAAGCCGATGCGCGATGACGAAGCACGTGCGGCCTTGCATCAGGCGTGACCAGGCTCTGCTGGATCAGCCGCTCGCTCTCGCTGTCGAGGTTGCTGGTGGCCTCGTCGAGGATGAGGATCCGCGGGTCGGCCAGCAGAGCCCGGGCGATGGCGATGCGCTGGCGCTGTCCGCCGCTCAGGCGCACGCCGCGCTCGCCGATGATCGTTTCATAGCCGCGGTCGAGCGCCACGATGAACTCGTGGGCGTTGGCGGCCCGGGCGGCTCGTTCGATATTCGCCGGGCGTGGCGTCTGCGGGCGGCGTAGCCGATATTGTCGGCCACGGTGCCATCGAAGAGGAACACGTCCTGCTCGACGATGCCCAGCAACCGGCGGTAGCTCTCGACGTCGATCTCGCGCAGGTCGATGCCGTCGAGCTCGACGCTGCCCGTGGTCGGGTCGTAGAAGCGGGCCACGAGGTTGGTGAGCGTGGTCTTGCCGGCGCCGCTGCGACCCGACCAGGGCGATGGTCTCGCCGGCGTTCGACTTCGAGATCGACGTCGCGCAGCACGAGCTCGCTGGCCGTGGGATAGCGAAAGCTGACGTCGCGCAGCCGCACGTGACCGGCGACGTCTTCTTTGCGAATCAGCATGGCGCCGGCCGAGTTTTCCATTTCGAGCGGCTCGGCGAGCAGGTCGAGCACGCGGTCGAGCCCCGCCAGGCTGCTTTGAAACGCCGCGGCACTGTTGGCCAGCACGGCCAACGGGCCCAGCAGCATGGCCAGGTAGAACAGGAACATCATCAGGTCGCCCAGCGAGAGCTTGCCGTTGAGCACCTGCGCAGCCGCCGTAAAGCAACAAGCGCCGCCGACGCCAGCGGAATGAGCACCTCCCAGACGATCTCGATGATCCGCGCCCACCACCAGGCGTGCAGCTGCTGGCGGGCCATGAAGTGGTTGTTGCGCGTGAAGCGGCCCGTCTCGCTGCGCTGCCGGCCGAAGGCCCGCACCACGCGCATGCCGGCGAACGATTCGGTGGCCGTGCTGTCGATGTCCTGGCGCTGCAGGCGAATGTCGCGGTGCAGCGGGCGGATGCGGGCGATCCAGGTGCGATGCGTCAGCGCCACGACCGGCAGCAGCACCAGCGAGCCGAGCAACAGCCGCCAGTCGATCCAGGCCAGAATGACCAGGCTGCCGATGAGTTGGATGACGGCCCGCCAGGGATTGTAGAGCATGCTGAAGATCAGCTCGGCCACGGTGCCGGCGTCTTCGCGCAGGATGCTGGCCACGCCGCCGCTCTTGATCTGATGCACGCGATGCAGCGGCAGTCGCACGGCATGTTCGAAGGCCAGCTTGCGCGTCGCGACTTGCACCTTGTTGACCGTGCGCGTGGCGTACCAGCGTCCCCACAGGCGCAATGCCGCCTCGACCAGCGAGATCAACGACGACCGCGCCGGCCAGCCAACACAGCAATTGCCAGCGGCTGTCGGGCTTGGGGAGTAAGCTGCGACCAGGGCGGCGCAAGCGGCTTGCCGCCCAGCACGTTGTCGATCGTCACCTTGGTGGCCGCCGGCGGCACGAGCGACAGCAGCGTGGCGACGGTCAGCGTCGCCAGGGCAAAGATCACCGGCCCGCGATGGCCGCGCAGCAGACCCCAGAACTCGACCAGCAGCCGCCAGAAGGAGCGCGGATGCTCGCGCGGCGGCCGGCGCGGATCGCGGGGGACGTTTGCCGTTACGCCGCTTTTCGATCAGTTCGCGCCGGTAGCGGGCAAATCGCTGCCGGCTGCGTTCGTGGGGCATGGAAGGGAATCCGGCGGCGGGAACTTTGGCTCGAAGGATCGGACTAGTCCATTGTAGGCAGCTTGCGCATCCTCGCCCACGTCGACGATTGGAATACCACTACCCGATCACGAACAATATGGCCGCTGGCCCCGCGAATTGCTATGTTGGGAGCCGCGCCGGGGCCTACGACGAGGAGTTTGACACATGCCCGCAACTGCCGACTGGTACTTTGCCAAAGACGGGCATTCCATAGGGCCTTTTCCGTTCTCGCGTTTGGCCGGTCGCATCATCGCGGCCGCTGTGCGGCAAACCGGGCACGCCAACCAGGACGAAGGCGCCGTGCTCGGCGGCTTCGGGTGAGATGCTCGATGGCGACAACTCGTAGTCACGTCTCGAATGGATCCCACCAACTAGTTCCTCCACACGCGCCGAGAAACTTATGGCTGCCACAAAGTACCGCACGCACGCCGGTCCCCACGGATGGAATGCCCCCGGGCGTCGGCTACATCGTCGGCAACGAGGCTGCCGAGCGTTTCAGCTTTTACGGCATGCGGGCCATTTTGGTCGTGTTCATGACCCAGCACCTGATGGGATCGTCGGGCAGCTTGGAAGTGATGGGCGACGAAGAGGCCAAGTACTGGTATCACATGTTTCTTTCGGCGTCTACTTCTTCCCGCTATTGGGGCGCTGTTGTCCGACGCGGTGCTGGGCAAGTACCGCACGATCATTTAGCTGTCGCTGGTCTATTGCGCGGGGCACGCGGCGCTGGCCATGGACGAGACGCGGCTCGGGCTGGCGAATCGGCTTGACGTTGATCGCCATCGGCTCGGGCGGCATCAAGCCGTGCGTTTCGGCGAACGTCGGCGATCAGTTCGGATCGCGGAACAAGGCATCTGCTCGAGAAGGTGTACTCCTGGTTTTACTTTTCGATCAATTTCGGCGCGTTCTTCTCGACGCTGCTGACGCCCTGGCTGCTGGACCACTACGGGCCGAGTTGGGCGTTCGGCGTGCCGGGCATGTTCATGGGACTGGCGACGATCGTGTTCTGGATGGGCCGGCACAAGTTCGTCCACGTGCCGCCGGGCGGGCTCGGGTTTCTGCGCGAGGCATTCAGCCGCGAAGGACTGGCCGTGCTCGGCAAAGCTCGTCGTGATCTATGCCTTCGTGGCCTTCTTCTGGGCGCTCTACGACCAGACCGGTTCGGCGTGGATTCTCCAGGCCGAGAACATGGATCGCACGCTCCTGGGCACCGAAATCTCGGCGGCCCAAACGCACGCGGCCAATCCGATCATGATTCTGTTCTTCATTCCCATCTTTTCCTACGTGATCTATCCGGCTGATCGAGCGCGTGTTCAAGCTCACGTACCTGCGCAAGATCGGCATCGGGTTCTTTCTCACGGCGCGCCGCGTTTTGCATCTCGGCGGTCATCGAACAGTGGATTTCCGACGGGCAAACTCCGCATATCGTGTGGCAGTTTCTCGCCTATGCCGTGCTGACGGCTGGCGAGGTGATGGTCTCGGTCACGGGTCTGGAGTTTTCCTACACGCAGGCGCCGCCGCGACTGAAATCGGTGGTGATGTCGCTGTGGCTGCTGAGCGTTTCGGCCGGCAACGTCATCACGGCCATGATCAACCTGTTCATTCAAGACGAGCAGGGCAATTCGCGCATCAGCGGCCCCAACTACTATTGGATGTTCGCGGCCTTGATGGGCGTCGTGGCGATCGTGTTCGTGTTCGTGGCCATGTTCTACCGCGAACGCACCTACACGCAGGACGACGCCGAGGCACTTGCTGAAGGCGCGGCCGAAGGCAATTGACCGCTTCGCTCGACCGCGGCTCAATTGCTTCGTGCGTGATCGGCGCAGCTACTCCGCCACGGCAACGGCCGGCGCAAGCTCCACGTCGGCCGCGGTGTGTTCGATCACGCGCATCGATTTCCAGCGTCCTTGCTGGAAGCGGGCAAAGAAGCCCAGGCCCAGCGCGAACAGAAACGCCACGACCGAATACCACGACGTGATGAAGCCGGCCGAGCCGGATCGCACCATCATGGCGGTGGGCAGCACCAGCAACAATGCCCCCAGCGTCACCGACAGGAACATGGCAAAGCGCGTATCGCCGGCGCCGCGGATCGCCGAGCTGAACACCACGGCCATCGCGTCGAACAACGAATACACCGCCACGAACTCGCAGCAGCTAGATCACCAGGGCGGCCACCTCGGGCTGGTTGGCCGCAATGCCGTACGGCGTCAAAATGATGTGCGGCACGAACAGGTAGACCGCGGCGAAGGCCAGTGTATAGGTGAGGCGCCACGCCAAACGCCAGCCAGGTGGTGCGCACGGCCAGATGCGGCCGGCCTTCGCCGATCCGCTGGCCGACCAGCGCCGTGACGGCGGTGCCCAGTCCCATCATGGGCATGAACACCAGCGAGTTCAGATTGAACACCAGTCCCGTGGCCGGCCAGCTCGGGCTTGCCCAGCCGGCCGATCAACTGCACGAAGATGCTCCAGCAGGCGATGTCGAGAAACTGCTGCACGCCGCTGGGAAAGCCGAAGCGGAACAGCCGCCCGAACAGCTCGCGGTCGAACCGCCGGCCCGACCAAAGGCAGTAGCGCGGCCGCCGTTCGGTCCACAGCATGTGCACGACGTACATCACCGCGATCGCGACGAACGAGAGCGACGTGGCGATGGCCGCGCCGTCGATGCCCATCTCGGGGAAGCCGGCCTCGCCGAAGATCAGCACGTAGTCGAGCCCGACGTTGATCAACGTGGCCAGGATGTTGACGACCATCACGGTAGTGGTCCGGCCGCGGCCGCTGTAGAAACACGACAGCGTCGCGCGAAATCAACAGCGGACCGGTGCCAACGGCCATGATGGGGAAGTAGCGCACTTCCAGATGCTGGATGTCGGCGTCGTGGTCGAAGGCGGCAAACGTGCCGGCGGCCAGCGGCACCAGGCAGAGCATCAGCGCGGCCGCCACCAGCGACAGGTAGATGCCTTGCCAGAGCACGGGGCCGACGCGCCTTGCGTCGCCGGCGCCCACGTATTGGCCGATGAAGGCGTTGGCGTAGGTGACGGTGCCGATGGCCAGCGACGGCCAGGTTCCAGTGCAGCACGCCCGCCGGCAACGAAGCGGCCATGGCGTCGACCGAGTACCAGCTCAGAAAGATGCGGTCGACGACGTACATCAGGGCCGTGGCGCTGTAGCTGATGATCAGCGGCACCGACACGCGCAGCAGTTCGCGCAGACTGCCGGCCCGGTCGTGCAGTGGCGCGGGGTATTCAGGTCGGAGTTCATGGTTGTCCTTGTGGACCCGGCTTTGGTCCGGCGGGTTCGCAGCAATCATAGCCGGGGGACGAGCCACTAGACTATGAGGAATTCGCAAGCTGCTTGCGTCCCGTCGCCAAGCGGTAGGCAGGCATCGCAAATCTTGACCGGCAAGTTCATTGCGCGGTTCGGCGCGTTAGCGAGGAACGTTCTGCTAGCTGCCGCACGGGTTTGGGCGATCTTGCCGCGCTGGGGAAAGTCGACTACAAGATTGCCCGCTTTTCTGCGCCGCTGCCTCCTGACGGCCTGGTTTCGGAGAGACGATTCCCATGCGAAAAGTCCTGAGTTTGAGTGTCCTGGCGCATGCTGAGTGTTGCGTTGCCGGCCACGGCGGCGGGGCCTGCGCCGGTGGACGCCGGTGGCGTGCAGGGTTTGGACCTGAAGAAGCAGTTGGAGAAGGGACTGAAGGCGCGCCGCAAATCGAGTTCCAATACATCGATGAGATCATCCAGCTGGTCGAGGACGGCGACTTGCCGCGGGAATAGGTGGTCACCACCTTCCTGTGGGCCATTCGGAGGAGAGCCGCGCGTTGCAATATTTTCAGTTTGCGCTGCAAGCGCGGGTGAGAGCGGCGCATTGAACGTCGACATGCCCGACTTGCGCAAACAGGCCGTGGGCATGTTCTTCGTGGACAACTGCAACGCGCCGTGCCGTCGTGCCGTGCCCAGTTCTATCCTTTGTGCCCTACTTTCCCGTGCCCGAGGGCATCTTACCCGCAAACGGCAGCACGTCGGGCACCACGTACACGCGCGTGGTGAACTTGAGCGGATACTCGTGGCCCGTCGGATAGACCAGCTCGACGAAGAAGGCCGTGAAGCCCTTGGCCGGCTTGTCGACCTGCGCCAGGTAGGTGCCGTCGGACTGCGGCTCGAGCGGCGTCTTCGTGTAGGCCTTGCCGATCGTGTCGACGCGAAAGTCGCGCGCCTCGGGATTCGTGGCCTGCCAGAGCGTTGACTTCGCTCGGGCTTTCGTTCGGCGGTCACGCGCAGCACGCCGTCGCTCTCGCGCTTCCAGTGAATACTTCGGGCGCGGCTCTGTCCTCCAGCACCGACAGATAGAACGCCGCGATGCTCTCGCGGGCATCGCTGCCTGCTCAGATCGTGCTTGGCGTTCTCGACGTAGCGCAGCCACTTGGGCTCGGGCAGCTCGTCGTAATAGAACTGCGAGTTGTCGGGCAGGAAGAACTGGTCGCCCGAGGCATTGATGACGTACTTGGGAATCTTCAGCCGCTCGCGGTGGCGATAGTGGTAGGGATCTTCGATCGCCAGGATCTCGCGATACTCGGGCGTGCCGACCTTGTCGGGAAACAGTCCGTGGCGGACGTAGTCTTTCAGCGCCGGCGAGAAGAACCCATAGGCCTCGAAATGGTGCCGCGTGATGACTTCGGAATTGAGCGCGTCGATCACGATGGGAATGATGGCGACCACGCGCTGGTCGACCACGCCCACCAGCCAGGTGGTCCAGCCGCGCTTCGATCCGCCGGCCACGACGAACTTGTCGAGCTTGCCACTTGCCGCCGGCTTCCGAGGCGAAGAACTCTTGCATGGCGTCCATCGCCCGCACGCCGCTTTTGACCATCGCCAGCCGCACCAGCCAGGTCGGGATCGCGCGTGGCGATGTATTTCACGCGCGTGTAGGCGATGATGTTGTCTTCGTAGCGGTCCTCGTCCTTCGAATCGGTGAAGACCAGCGGCTGGTTGGGCACCGTGCCCAGCTCGGCCACGATCGAGCCGGTGTACTTGGCCAGCTCGATGGTGCGCTCGAGTCGAATCCTTCGGCATCGCGTCGCGATTGCTGCCGCCGCCGATGTACAGAAACGCCGTGTGGTGCTTGCAGGTTGTCGGGCTTGACGACCGTCAGCCAGTGCTTCCACAGCGGCCGGTCGACGTCTTTTTCCGTGCGCCAGGTCTGCGAAGTCAGGTCGATGATGTACGTCGTGTAGCCGTCGCCCGTCACGGTGTCGGCCAGCTTCCAGGCGTAGGCCGGATCGGGCGGGGCGATGTAGCGGTCGAGCGCCGTCTCGTCGGCCGAGAGCAGCCCGCTGATTTGAGTCAGCAGCAGAAGGAGCGGCAGTAGAGACGAATCGATAGGACTTCATCAGAGTGCTCCGCCGGTTAGGGACGATGGGTAGATTGGCTGGCTGTTGGCGGATTCTAGCCCTGGCCACATCCACGCCGCAAGAACAATGCTTTTCAACTCGGCGTACCTCGGCATAGCGCTTGGCGATCTTGGCCGCGACCGTGCCGATGCCGTAGTAGCCGATCGACAGCTCGGCCACGTGCGTCAGCAGGTCGTAGGCCCGCCAGCGGTTCCAGCCGTAGTCGGCTTCCATCCACAGGATCAGCTGCGCGAAGGCCTGCGCGGCGGAGCGCTCCAGCGGCGCGCCGCTGACGACGGTCATGATCGCTTCGGGCGATCTCGATGCGCGGACCGGCGATTGGTCTCTGCTCTGACAAGGTTCACGGTGAGCGTGCTCTCGGCGGGCATCTCCAGGCCGCTGGCCGACAGCTCGCCGTGCCCCATCGCGGCATGGGCGTCGCCCAGGTAGAGGTATCCACTCGGCACGAACACCGGCAGATAGATCGTGTTGCCGGGGCAGACTTCGACGATGTCCATGTTGCCGCCGTGCGGGCCGGCCGGCACCGTGGTGGGCGAGCCCCAGGCGGCGCCGTGCCGATGCAGCCCAGCATCGGACGATAGGGAATCGAGAGTCGATCGCTCCAGTGAATCTGCGCCGTCGCGGATCGGGCAGACGTGCGTGCCGTGCGGGCAATCGTCCCCAGCCATTGGGCCAGCATGCTGGCATCGCCGGTGCGCGTGCACACTGGCCGAGCGAGCGGCTCGATCGAGTCGATGGTCACGGCCAGCGCATCGCCCGGCTCGGCGCCAGCGACCACGATGGGCCCGGTCTGCGGATTGCTGTAGGGCATCGTCGTCTTGTCGCGGCGGTCGTCGTCGGTGCGAATCTGGCCGGAGAAGGCGTCCTCGCTTTCGACGACGAAGGTTTCGCCCGGTTCGATCGCACAGGCGCGGCTCGACGTGGCGGCTGTATTCGTAGTAGAGCGGGCCAAGCGGCAATCGTTGCATCGGATAGATCCTGGTTCCAGCACGGCCAGCAAGGGACGGGAGCGTTCACTCTAGCTCGGCTAGCGGCACGTTCGCGAGCCGCCAGACCGCTCGCAGCCGGCGGCACCCGAAACGGGCCCGTGGTAGACCGCGCCGGGGCTGATATGCTGAAAGGTCGGGCACGCTGCCCGGTATGGAGATCTGGGCCGCTGGACGGCGGGTCCGAGCTCCCGAAGATTCTCGCCGAAACTTTTCAGGAGCAACGACCATGGCAGGCTCTGTTCACGAAGTCGCGGCCCGTGGTGCGATCGATTGCAGGCACGGCAATCGGTTCACTGGTGTTGGTGGCCGGCATCGCACTATTCAGTCCTCCGTCAGCGGTCGCCGAAGTGAAGATCGACGCCGAGTCGCAAAAGGTGCTCGATGCCTTTGGCAAGTACTACCCGGGACTGAAAGGCTTCAAGGTTGCCGTCAATATCGACCTGACGATCGATCGCGACGGCATGAAGCAGAGTGTCAAGTTCGAGCAGAAACTGGCCGCCGAACGCCCCAACAAGTTCTCCTATACCTACGAGCGGCCAGGGGGGCGGCGCCACCATCATCTCCGACGGCAAGGATCTGTCGGTGTATATCAAGCCGCTGGGCAAGTACGCCGTTGAAGAGGCGCCCGAGCGATTGGAGTCAGCTGTTCACCAATCCGATCGTGCATGGGCGTGCTGTCGATGGGCAACGCCACTGCCGGTGACCGCGTCGTTGGTGAGCGCGATCCGGCCGCGGCAGTTGTCGCTCGACCGCCGAATCGGTCGAATATGGCGGCGCAGGAGGTGATCGGACGGCGTGAAGTGCCATCACTTGATCAAGGCCACCGGAGCGCAAATGGACTGGCAGATTGTGGATCGACGCGGGCGAGCACGCCCTTGGTGCGGCAAGTTCGTGCCCGACTTGACCAAGGCCTTTGGAAGCATGGCCAAAGCGCAGCAAGGGCGAGTCGCCATTGGCCGGCATGAAGATTGAGAACGTCGTGACCTATCATCGACTGGGAAGTCGATCCCAAGTTCGCCGCAGACACGTTCGTGTTCAACGTGCCGGCCGAGGCGCGAGAAGGTCGACTCGCTGATGCAGATGTTCACCGGCGGTCGCGGCGGCCGCAGCCGAGCCCGCTCCGCACGCCTTGCTGGGCAAGCCGGCCCCGCCGGTCGATCTCGAACTGCTCGACGGCGGCAAGCTCGACTTGGCCAGCTACAAGAGACAAGAACGTCGTGATCCTCGATTTCTGGGCCACCTGGTGCGGCCCGTGCGTGCGGGCCATGCCGATCATCGACAAGGTCGCCGAGAAGTACAAGGACAAGGGCGTGCTGCTGTTCGCCGTGAACATTCAGGAAAAGCCGGACGAGATTGAGAAGTTCCTCGAACAGAGACCGAGCTGAAGGTCGACGTCGCGCTCGACAGCGAGGGCGAGACGGCCGCGGCCTATCTGGCCGAAGCCATTCCGCAAACCGTGATCGTGGGCAAGGACGGCTCGGTGCAGGTCGTGAAGATCGGCGTTTCGCCCGATTTGGAGACGGCGCTGTCCAAGGATCTGGAGTCGCTGCTGGCCGGCAAGGATCTGGCGGCCGAGACGCTGGCCAACGCCAAGGCCAAGAAAGAAGGCCGCCAAGGAAGCGAAGCCGCCGGACGAGCCGCGCCGAACGCCGAAGACCCGAAGAGACTGATCCGGCAAATGACGTGTGCGTATGCGTGCCGAGCTGGCTGTCGTCTGTGCTGGCGGCATCGTTCCGGCCGACGTCGTGATGGCGGCCGATGACAGTCGCTGGATGCGATTCGCGTGCCCGACGGATTCACGGTCGAGCGGGTGGCAGCCGCGCCGCTGGTCGAACATCCGGTGATGGCCGGGTTCGACGATCGCGGCCGGCTGTTCGTCGCCGACAACGCGGGCTTGAACTTGCCGGCCGAAGAGTTGCTCGAGCAGCTGCCCAACATGATCCGCATGTTGGAAGACACCGACGGCGACGGGCGCTTCGACCGCAGCACGGTGTTTGCCGACAAGATGACGTTTCCGCAGGGCGCGGCCTGGTATCGCGGCGCGCTGTACGTGGCCAGCCCGCCGAACGATCTGGCGGCTGGAAGACACGGACGACGACGGCGTGGCCGACAAGCGGCAGGAGCTGGTGGGCAAGTTCGGCTTCATCGGCAACGCGGCCGACATCCACGGCTGCTTCATCACGCCGACCGGCCGCATCGCCTGGTGCGACGGTCGCCACGGCCACGAGTTCGACGACGCCGACGGCACGCCCGACGAGCAAGGGGCTGGCCGCGCGGGTGTTTTCCTGCCGGCCCGACGGCAGCGACGTGGAAGTGTTTTGCGGCGGCGGCATGGACAACCCGGTCGAAGTCGCCTTCACCGGCCGAAGGCGACACGATCGGCACGATGACGTTTTACAATCCCGACGATGCGCGGCACGACGCGCTGGTGCACTTCGTGTATGGCGGGGTCTATCCCAAGAAGCATCCTTGCACCAGCGAATTCAAGCGGACCGGCGAGCTGATGCCGGCGTTGAGCCGCTTTGGCGTGACGGCTCCCTCGGGGCTGACGTGCTACGCCGGCGCCGCCTGGGGCGAGGAGTTTCGCGACAATCTGTTCTCGGCGCAGTTCAACACGCACAAGGTGCTGCGGCACGTGCTGACGCGCGAGGGGCCACGTTACGCCTGCACGCGACGAGGAGTTTCTCTCGTTCGGACAACGCCGACTTTCATCCCACCGACGTGCTGGAAGACGCCGACGGCAGCCTGCTGGTGATCGACACCGGCGGCTGGTTCCGCATCGGCTGCCCGACGTCGCAGATTGCCAAGCCCGAGATCGGCGGCGCGATCTATCGCATTCGCCGCACAGCGCGGCGCCGAGTCGCCTGAGGATCCGCGCGGGCTGGCAGATGGACTGGGAGCGCATTTCCGATACGGAGATGGCCGACCTGTTGGGCGATCCGCGGCCGGCGGTGGTCGAGCGCGCGATCGAGACTGCTGGCCGAGCGCGGCGACGCGGCGATGGGCTCGCTGGCCACGGCGTTGTTCGAAAACGCAGACTATCAGCGCGCGGCAGAACGCGGTGTGGGCGCTGGCGCGCAACGGTTCGGACAATGCGCGGATGCTGTTGCGGCAAGTGCTTTCGGACGACGACGCGCCGGTGCGGCAGGCCGCGGCGCATGCCTGCGGCGAGTTGCGCGACGCGGCGAGTCTGCCGATCCTGCTCGACTTGATGGCCGACGACGACGCGGCAGTCAAGCGCGAAGCCGCCATGGGGCTGGGACGATTGCGAGAGTCGGCGGCGGTGCCGGTGTTGCTGGCCGCGCTGGCCCAGCCGGCGGACCGATTTTTGGAGCATGCGTTGATCTTTGCGCTGATCGAAATCAACGATCCGACGTCGACGCGAGCGGGCCTGACGCACGAGTCGCCGGCCGTGCGGCGCGCGGCGCTGGTCGCGCTGGATCAAATGGAAGGGGGCGAGCTTTCGCAAGGCGACATCGGCCTATTGCTGCAAACGGCCGATACCGCCATCACTACGGCAATCGTCGACGTCTTGTCGCGACATGCGGAGTGGGTCGATGAAATCACTAGCGTGTTGGACGCAACGCTGGCGCTCGCGAGCCCGACTCAGGACGAACTGGCCATGGCGCGAGGGGCGACTGCCGCCTTGGGGCAGCGGCCGCAGGTCGAATCGCTGGTGGCGGAGCGACTCGCCAGCCCGGACACGTCGCAACCGGTGCGGTTGATGCTGCTGGAGGTGATTGCCGCCGAGCAATACGATCAACGGCCCACGGCCTTCAACCATGCGTTGGCGACTTGCCTGAAGTCATCTGACAGCGAAGTCTTGCACCAGGCAATCTTCACGATCGGGGCGCTCGACGTGCAACCGTTTGCCCGCGATTTACTAGCGATTGGAATGGATACAGAGCGAACGCCGTCGGTACGGCTGGCGGCGCTGCAGGTGGCGGGCCGAACGAAGCCCTCGCTTTCGCCGGATGCGTACCAGTTCTTGAGCCACCAGTTGCGCTCGGCAGAGAGCCTGTCGGCTCGCCTGGCGGCGGCCGAGGCGTTGGGGCAGTCGCGCTGACCGACGAGCAATTGCAGCGCAGTGCCGAATTGCTCGGGGACGTGGGCCCGATCGAACTGTCGTGGCTGTTGCAGGCGTACGAACGGCAGGCGGACGACCGCGTGGGCATGGCGCTGGTCGACGCCCTGACCAAGGCGCGATCGCTGGACAGCATTTCCAACGAGCGGCTGACGACCGTATTTGCCAGATATTCCCCAGCCGTGCGCGACGCGGCACGGCCCCTGCTGCAGCGTGTTGGCCCCGATGACGCCCAACGCGCCGCGCAGGCTCGATGAGTTGGTCGCAGCGCTCGATGATGGCGACGCGGTGCAGGGCGAGGAAGTCTTTTTCAGCACGCGCGCCGCGTGTTCGGCCTGCCATCGGATCGGTGCGCGGGGCGAGCGGATCGGGCCAGATTTGTCGAAGATCGGCGAAGTGCGCAATCGTCGCGATCTGTTGGAGGCGATTCTGTTTCCCAGCACCAGCCTGGCGCGGGGCTACGAGAGCTTTCACGTCGTCCTGACCGACGGCAAGGTGCAGTCCGGTCTGCTTAGCCGAGAAACGGCGGCGGCCATTTTCCTGCGCACCACCGAGCGGGCCGAAGTGCGCGTGGATCGCCAGGCGATCGAAGAAATGTCGCCCAGCCGCACGTCGATCATGCCCCAAGGACTCGAAAAAACGCTCAGCCAGCGCGAACTGGGCGACCTGCTGGCGTATTTGCGGTCGCTGAAGTAGGCCGTTGCGGCAAAGCGACTTTCCGCACTTCGAGCGACGTGCGCGTCTTGGAGATGCTACATTTGCCGCGATTGTGGTGTGGTGTAGAATTGAAGCACACCCCTTTTCGAGGCCTTGTAAGATGACATGGCGAGACCGGATTTCAGTGGACCCTGCGGTCTGTCACGGCAAGGCGTGCATCCGCGGAACGCGTGTCATGGTTTCGGTCGTGCTCGACAATCTGGCCGAGGGGGAGTCCGCCGATGATTTGATGCGGGACTATCACATCGAGGGCGAAGATGTGCAAGCCGCCATGCAGTATGCTGCGGAGTTGGCCCGTGAGACGGTGATCCCCTTTACGCCTGGTCCGGCGTGATGCGATTCAAAAGCGATGAAAACGTACACCCGATTTTAGTACGTTTGCCGAGCGATGCTGGCCACGAAGCCGAAACGGTTCACGACGAGGGGTTGCGAGGCTGTACGGACGAAGTTTTGGCCGAGCATTGCCGTTGCGAAGGTCGTACCATCATCACGCTCGACTTGGATTTCGCGGACGTTCGAGCATTTCCGCCAGCACACGGTAGCGGAATCATTGTCTTGCGAGTTCACAATCAAAGTCGACGACATTTGGTGAGTGTGTTCGACCAGGTAAGCCGCTTGCTCAAGACCGAAATCGTCGCGGGACGGCTTTGGATCGTCTCGGAAAGTGGCGTGCGAGTTCGAGAGTAATCGGCCGCAAGCATCAACTCGCAACGGTGTGACGCTGTAGCGTTTTCACTTACCCAGGCAGCACCGAAACATTTTCCAGCACGTCGTGCTTGGAAAAACCGTCGAGCTGGTCGAGTTCCCAGGTCACGACCCAGCGGCGCCAGGTGATGGGCGTGGCGGCGAAGACCCAGTCGGTGCGATCGGCCGGGCTGCCGCGGCGCCATGTGATCTGGCGCGGTCGCGTGTCCGTTGATCGACGGCCAGTCGCGCAGCGGGTAATGCGCTGCTCGAAGCGATTGTCGCTCGATCCAGACCAACAGTGCGTCGTCGGTGATCTCGATAGCCGCGCGAGCCGGGATCCAGCCGCGCGTCGATCTGCTCGCGTACCAGGGTGACGCCGGCCATCTTGTAGAACCCGGCCAGGGCGCTGGCCAGCGTGTGGCGCCGCTGAAGCGAAAGCGCGTCGGACCAGCCGCGACGATGGATCGAGGCCACGAGCCAGCCCGATTGCTCCTCGAACGCCAGCCACATGCTGTCTTCGGCCAGGTCGGGACAGTAGAGCTCGATCAGGATACGATTGCAGGCCAGGTGGATTTCGCCGGTGGTGATGGAGCGGTCGGCCCAACTGCGGCTTTCGTGCAGCAGTTCCAGCAGCTCGCGATCGACGAAACTGCGCACCGATTCGCCCACGTGGTGCAGGCCGTCGAGATACTTGCTGCACGCCTTCCAGTTGTCGGTGTACAGGGCCTTGCGATTGGCGCGGCGGAGCTTGGCGTACAGCTTGGGCACCGTGCCCGAGCGAAAGCCGGGACGCAGGAACTGCACATCGTCTCGCCGTGATGGCCCAGCTGCACCGGTTGCAGGTTGGGCGGCCGGTTGGCCGCGTACAGCCGCCAGTTCTCCTTCAGCTCCCAAACCAAGAAGCCAAAGATGCCCGGCGTCAGCACGATGGCGGTGGGCGCGACGGCCGCGGCCCAGGCGTGACCCAGCGGGCCGGCCAGCGCGCGGCTCAGCGCGGGCGTAAAGCCCAATGAACACTTTGTGCGACACGGTGACCACGGGAAAGTGCTTGATCGGGTTGACCTGCGGCTCGATCAGCAGCGTGACGCAGAAGCGGATGAAATAGTTGACGAAGAACCAGACTGAGCCCGAGCACGGCTTTGACCACCGTGGCGGAACGCCGCTCGCCGGCGCGAAATCGCAGCCATTCGTCGACCGTGTACAGAAACCGCTCGATCATTTCCAGGATGCGGTTGAACACGTCCATGATGAAGCGGAACAGCGCGGCGAAGACGTGAATCCGCAAGCGGTGCCAGGTTTGCACGACCCAGTCGGTCACCAATTCGTCGACGTCGCGGCCGATGGGCGAATTCAACAGCAAGTTGATGACCAGGAACGTTCGCCAAGGCACTGAAGAACGTCACCTCGGCATCGGAGAACGTCGCGATCAATCCGCCGGCGATCAGCGAAACCACCAGCGGCTTGAACAAGAATCGCACGAACAGTCTGAACTGCCAGCTCTTGCACGAGCCGATTCGACCAACGGCATTTGCAACAGCCAGTTGCGGAAAGTCAACGAACACCCGGCGGCACACCTGCCCCGCGCGGACCAGACCTTCGAGGCACCATCGCGCGGAAGCGCTGGTTGTGCATCAGGCCCAACAGAGAACGCGCCCAGCAGCAGCTACCGACGGCCAGCTGACAATGTGCAACGTGCCGGTCGCTGCTGGCCAACCAATGGCACACCGGGTTGGCCAGATGCTGCACGCCTTCCAGCGCGATGTACGCGCCGCCGAAGGGCAGGGCGACATAGCGCGTCAGCACCCGGCCCAGCGGCGTGCCAAAGGCCAGCGAGCTGAGCCGCTGCGGCAGGCGCAGATAGATTTCGCCGCGGTGGTACACGCCGTCGAGGCTTTCGGCCAATTGCTTGTCGGCTTGCAGCAACTGATCGCCGGAAAAAAACTGCCGAACGCTGGCCAGGTCGGGCAAGTTTCAGGTTGTTGCGCGACAGCGCGTCGCGCAGGTCGCTCATCGTCAAGAAAGCCGCGCTCGACGATGCGGTCCAGGATTTCCTCGATCAGTTTCCGCCGGGCGACCCGTTCCGGCAGGTTTTGCGGCAGCAGCTTGACCTTGTCCAGCGCCGTCTCGATCGCCGGTTTGAACCGCGGCCCGCAGGGTTCCTTCGGCGCGGTGGACCGCCGATTGCAGCAGGGCCGACCAGCCGGCTGCGCGCACGCTGCGACAGCCGCACCGAGCGGCACGCGCCGCGTGGCGCCGCGCAAGTGCTTCGACATCAGCACGTCGCGCTGGCCGGGCAGAAAGCGCTTCAGGCTCTTGCGGCCCAGCGACGAGGCCCAGCCCCAGACGTCCAGCGTGTAGATGCCACGCTCGTGATCGACGCAGACTTTTTGCAAGTCGTACAGCAAGCGGGCCTCGGGCGTCCACACGCCGCGGACGGCGTTTTCGATCAGCGAGACCAGCGAGCGGCGTCCATTCGTCGGCCTCGTTGGCCGTGAATTGCAGCGCGGCTTGCAGGCGGCGCGCCAGCCGCGCCAGTTCGCGGCGGGCATCCTCGCGGGCCTCGTGCGCCAGTCTCGGGGTCGGCATAGCGCGCGGCGCGCGTTCGCAGGATCGCCGCCCGCACCAGATTGCCCGCGCCGGCTGCGCCGATCGGCCCGGGCCAACAGCCGTGTGTCGCCGTACGGTCCGATCGCTTGGCTGGCCGGCAGCCGCCGCGGAAGCAGGCTCGCGCTTCGTGCGACGGGTCGACCAAATGAAGCCGTTCGCTGCGCGGCACGTCGCCTTGCCAGTCGGGCATCGGGCGCACCGGCCAGCCGCGTCGCGGCCAACAGTCGCCTGGCCCGTCGACGTCGCGTTTCAGCACGTCGTCGACGTAGTACAGGTCATCGAGACCGGGAAAGTAGCTGCGCAGCAAGCTCGGGCACGAAGTACCGCAGCTCCAGATAGACGGCCGCGAACTCGACGTACACCGTGCGATCGTCCTTGGGCGGCAGCAGATAGTCTTCCTGCCGCAGCACGAGGCGAATTTCTTCGAACTCGATGTCGCCGATCGCGGCGATCCGTTGCCGCACATCGGCCGGGCTCAGCTTTCCCGCGGCGATCTGCGCGTCCATGGCCAGGTGGACGCGGGCGTGAAAGAGTTGCCGCCAGTACTTGGTCAGCGCTTCGTCGGCGCGACAGTTCGGCCAGCGATTCGGCCGTCGGGCGCCCGATGAGAATGACCGTTTCCGGCAGCGCCGCGTCGTACGGCAAGTCGAGTTCCGCCGCGGTCGACGGTCTGCAACAGCCGTTCGCGGCCGATGACGAATGTCTTGCGATGCGGCACGCGCAGGCCAATGCCGCCGATATCGCATACAAGCTTGATGACCCGCCGTAGAATCCGCGGCGACACCAGCAGGACGCTGGAATCGGTCACGCGAAGGGCGTCGTCCAATTCGGGCGATGAGTAGGCCGGGACGTCGCTCTTGGCTGGCGGTGTTTTGGACCACACGGGTCATCTGGCGTCATCCTCGGGAGATGGGCCGAACGACTACGGCCCGCTGGGCTCGCGGTCGTCTTTACGACCGCGACGGCCCCGATTCATTCTACCCCAAGCTTGTGCGGCCACGAGAGACGAATCGGCTTGGCCGCAGGGCAATCGTGCTCCAGCGTCGGAGTGGCGTGCCGCCAACCATCCACTCCGGCCGCCGCCGGACTAGGCAGGTTCGACCTCCGTACTCATCCATTTCAGGAAATGCAGGACGATCGCCAGCACGCCGATCGCGGCCAAGACTGTTTTTAGTTGCTGCCCGAGCGTTTCGCCCGCCAGGTCGGCCCAGCCAATCACGTGGGTCTGGCGGTCCGACGCTTCGGACCGCGTGCTGGCCAGCACCAACGATGGCTCGGCCGGTTCGGCCGCGCGCGTCACATTCTGCGCCTGGCTGACCCTCGGTGGCAACTGCAGGCCGGCGCTTGCCGATGAAGTCCGTTGAGGGGTCTCGACCGATGCCAATTGAGCGGGTTCGCTCGGCACGGGGCGGGAGGCGATGGCGGTCGATGAGACGATCGGACGAGGCGCGACCGGCGCCAGCGGCTTGGGCGCACTGGCAATTTGCGGCGCGTTGCCGAAGCGTCTGGCGCGACGCTGGTCAGAAACCACCGCACGCGTCCGCAGTAGCTGCCACTCGTGCGGCCGTTGCCCTCGCCAAACAGCACGCCGGCCAGTTCGCCGCGGCTGTTGAAGATGGGGCCGCCCGAGTCGCCCTGCCGCGCCGAAACGGCGACTTCCACCATCTCGAACGGAAATGTCCAAGCCGGGCGCGACGTATTGCGTGCAAGGCCCGGTGGCTGCGCGATACTCGCCCTTGCCGTAGCCGGCGATCGTCAGCGATTCGCCAGGGCGCGGCGCCTCGCTGGCCAGTGGCACGGGCTCGACATTTTCCGGCCTTCGAATGGCCAGAATTGCCAGGTCCCAGTCGCGATCGATTTTCTGGATCGTGGCCGGAGAATAGAACCCGTCGGGAAAGTGGACGGAGATCTGGCCGGTCGCCTCGTTGATCACGTGCCAGTTGGTAATCACCAGGCCGTACTGGTCCGCCGCATAGATCAGCGTGCCGGAGCCAAACGACATGCTGCCATCGCCGGGCGCGACGATGCGTGCGACGGCCGGATGCTTGCGCTGCTCGTTACCCGACGCCGCCGATGGTCCGGCCGGAGCAAACGGTGACGAGGCACGCCAGCTAGAGGTGACGCCGGGCGCATAGGCCAACGGTTGCGACGCAGGCATATCAGCCAACGCGCCGCTCGTCGCCACCAGGCAGAGTGCTAGGGCCAGCGAGATTTTCACTTAGCGGGCGCCGTGCGCTGTTTGCGGCGCGTGGCCTCGTTGTGGAGGATTCGTTTGAGTAGTTCGCGCCGCAACGCGTCGCGGTCGGCGGTCTTGGTGGAAATGGAGTTGGCGTTTGCCATGGTGCAGGGGATCCTTTCAGGCGGCGATGGGACGGCCGCCTCGAAGATCTTCGTCGCGTTCGGGAAAGTCTTGGCCGCCGTTGTAGCGGTCTTTGAGCCGGCGGAGTTCATGGCGAAGTGCGTTTTCAGCAAGCTTGGTCAAAGTAAGTCGTTCGGGATATCCGGCCAGATGAACCGTCGCGTTGCGGGCCTGATTCAACACGTCGGCCGACAAATAGAGCGTTGCCCGAACCTTGGGACCGTCGTTCGGCCCTGGGCCACGTGAGAGAGGTTGCATGGCCGATAGTCCCTGGGGCATATGAGTTGGTTGCCGCCCAGCGGCGCGGCGTCGCTGAACCTTTAGAAGTTTTTTCGGACGCGGCGCTCACGTTTCATCAAACGTCAGACGATTGCCGCTACCGTTTCGCTGACCGGAGCACGTGGCACGCGCCGGCGCGAACGATTCACCCAGGCCAGCACAGCCGCTCATACGGTCGGAATATCCGGCAAGGTTTTCCCCACTCGATTTGCCACGAGTGCCCAGCGGCCCCTTGCAGTGGCCCACATGGACAAAAAACGGACGTGCGGCCGAAGACCGCGCGTCCGTCTGTGTGGATTGTAGAGTTGTCCGGCCGCGCTTGGCTATTTCGTGGCCAGGGGTTGGCTTTCCGGCAGCGGATTGATGTGGCCGATCACGGTGAGCTTGGTCGACGAGCTGTCACCCAGGTCGGTGATGATCTCGATCTCGTGAGTGAATTTGCCGATGGTGTTGCCCGCGGTGTAGGTCACCGGCACGAGGTGGACCAGTTTGGGCTGTTTGGCTTTGTCGAGGTTGAAGGCAAACGACGGGTCGTCGCAATGGACGTCGAGAATCGCAAACGGCTCGGTCCCCTTGACGACGATTTGCTTGGTTAGCGTCTGGCCGGGAACGACGCTGCCGATCATGAGGGCGGCGGGACTGACGGTGAGCGGCGCCACGATGCGCCCCTCGACCATCACCGGAAATGCACCGCTGTGATCGTTCGTGGTTAGAGTCAACTGGTCGTTCAGGTAGCCAGCCGGAGCGCCGTCCTTTAACGCCACGGCCAATTCATAGGTGACGCGGCCGCCGGAACGGGCAATTTCCCGCAGCGTTGGTTCGATATTGGGCGAATTCGAGTTGGCTTCCGTGATCTTCCAGTCGCTGTTGCCGTAATGCGTGATCTGAATCTTCTTGTCGGTGGTTTGGCCTTCGGCCACCGAGCCGAAGTTAACCTCGCTCGGCTCGAGCGTCAGATCGGTGCGGATATAGCCGTGGACGTCGAGCTGGATTTCGGCCCACTTCGGACGATCGATGGTGACGGTGACGCGGGCCCCACGCTGGCCGCTGAAGGCGCGGGTATTGAAAGCCGCGATGATGGCGCCCTTCTCGTGCGTCTTCAGCGTGTCCTTGAGGATTCGCGGTTGCGTACATCCGCAACTGCTGCGCACGCTGGCAATATGGACGTCGTCTTTGTACAGATTCGTGATGACGAACTCGTGTTCCACTTTGGCCGAACGGGGCACCGAGCCGAAGTCGTGCGTTCGTTCGGCAAACATCTGCTCGGCCCATTGTTGGGCCGAAGCCGTGGCGGCACAGACGCTGATGGCACAGGCAACCGCGAAGCGAAACATGGAACTACCTCGAACCCATATGGGGGTATGTAAGTGGAGCTGCGCCGCGACACGCGGCGCTTTATATTGTTTTGGTTGGACTCGGCCGGGCAAGTGGACGGCGGAGTCACGCTGCAAGGCAAAAACCTGCTAAAAAACCCAGCATAATCGAACATACCTGTCGGCTAAGCAAAGTCAAATAATCTGCCCGCACGCATGGCGCAAAGTTTGTCGGCAACCGAGGTCAAACCGGTCCGCGAAGGGGCGCCGCCGGCCCATCCCGTACAACGGGCAGGGGCCGTGCGGCCGCCAAATACTTCCGCCGATTTGCACCGCAGGGGCTAAAGCGACTAAAGTGTGCCTGGTGACCGTTGCAGGCAGTGTGCCTGGCTGAGCCGCGGTTCCCCGGCGTTGGGTAGAGGGCGGAATACGCTGATCTGTTTCACTCAGCATCATTCAGCCGCCGCTAACTCAATCTGGGGGAAACGATGAAGACAGAGAAAAACAAGAACAAGAAAGACAAGAAGGCCAAGAAGAAGGCAAAACTGGCGGCCAGCAACGGTAAGCACGACGTCTCGCTCGGCGAATCGCACGTGGGGGACATCAAGGCCGAAACCCGCAAGATCAATACCAAACAGTACGAAGCCGAATTGGCCCGGCTGCAAATCGAACTCGTGAAACTCCAGGAGTGGGTCAAACACGAGAATCTGAAAGTCGTGGTCATCTTCGAAGGCCGTGACGCCGCCGGCAAGGGAGGCGTCATCAAGCGGATTACCGAAAGCCTCAATCCGCGTATCTGCCGCGTCGTCGCCTTGGGCCGGCCCACCGAGCGTGAACGAACTTCCTGGTATTTTCAGCGCTATGTCGAACATTTGCCCTCAGGCGGAGAGATCGTGCTGTTCGACCGCAGTTGGTACAACCGCGCCGGCGTGGAACGCGTGATGGGCTTCTGCACCGATCCCGAGTATCAGGAATTCATGCGCACTTGTCCCGAGTTCGAATACATGCTGATTCGCTCGGGCATCATCCTGATCAAGTACTGGTTTTCGGTCAGCGACGCCGAGCAAGAGCGACGGTTCCAAAAGCGCATGGAAGATCCGACGCGGAGTTGGAAGCTCAGCCCGATGGACGTCGAGTCTCGCTCGCGTTGGGTGGAATACTCGCGGGCCAAGGACGTCATGTTCGCGCACACCGACACGCCGCAAGCGCCGTGGTATGTCGTGAAGGCCGACGCCAAAAAGAGCGCTCGCCTCAACTGCATTACGCACTTTCTCAGCATGATCGACTACAAGGATCTGACTCCCACGCCGCCGGAATTGCCGCCGCGTCCACCGGCCGACGAATACGTGCGACCGCCGATGGAAAAGCAGAACTTCGTGCCCTTGGTCTGGTAAATGGCACGAAGCGCGCTGTGGCGGGAGGAGTCGGCCGCTAGTGCGGTTCCTGCGCCGTTTCCCGCGATGCGGCTCGTGCAACCGATTGTTGACGGGCAACCGTCGCGGCGTCGACCTTTGCGCGGACGGTGCGGCGATCGAGCTTCAATTTGCGCGCCGTGGCTTCGTAGCTGCCGGTGGCGCTGTACACGAGCGTGCAATATTGGCGCAACAACTCGTCGGCCGTTAATTCGCCGCCCAGAATTGCGCCGAACAATTCGTCGTGAGAGTCCGCCGTGGAATTGGCTGCCGGCGACGAGGTGGGCACGTACGATTGACGAATGACGAAGTTGCGCACGCACTGCTCGAGCTCCCGCACGTTGCCGGGCCAGGGATAGTTGGCGCCCAAGTGCTCTACGATCCATTCGACGACTTCCTCGGCGACGGCGGGACCGTCTGCACCGACAATGCGTTGGGCCAAGTGGCCGACGAGGTGCGGCAACTCGTCGGCGTTGCTGGCGATCCGCTGCTGGAGCGACGGAACGGTCACGATGTCGGAGCAGAGCCGGTAGTAAAAGTCGTGGCGGAAGCGGCCGTGGCGCATCTCCTCTGCCAGGTCGCGATTCGTGGCGGCGATGATCTTTCCCTTGAACTGGCGGGACACCGTTTCGCCCAGACGTGAAAACTGACGTGATTGCAACACGCGCAGCAGCTTGACTTGAATGCTGGTGTCGACCTCGCCGATCTCGTCGAGGAATACCGTGCCCAGCGCCGGGCAGACTTCCAGCCAACCGGCGCGTTCGGCAATGGCCCCGGTGAACGAACCGCGCTGATGGCCGAATAGTTCCGACTCGATCAGCGTTGGGCTCAGCGCCGACAGATTGACCGGGTAGAACGAGCCGGCGAAAGTCCTGGTGGAACTTCCCCTTCGCTTCGTCAAAGGGAATGTATCGCGACATGCCGATGGCGCTGGGCCACCAGCTCCTTGCCCGTGCCCGAGGGGCCGGTGACCAGCGTGGTGAAATCGGCCATGCGATCGTACATGCGTGCGCCGGTAGCGGCGCATGTCGTGCGTGAAGATCGATTCCCAGACCGCGGCGCGCAGCTCGATGGCGGGCCGCGAAACGCCCAGGATCAGTCGAAAGATATTTTCGAACGCGCGGCGGATCTGAAAGAAGCCGGCGAACAGGTGCGGTAACGGTTCGGTCCAAGGGCAGTCGTCGATCGCCAAAGCAGAGATAGTGGTTGGCGTCGTCGGCCAGAGCCTGATAGACCTTGGCGGTGCGATTTGCGCCGCGGCTTGGCTCCCCGCCGTGAATCAATTCGTCCAGCGCGTGCCGATGGCGGTGATAGACCGTCGTGAGCAGCGAGTCCTTCGTAGCAGGGAAACTCGTTTCCCAAGTCAGCTCGGGCGGCGCTTCGATCTGGCGCGGGCGCGGTCCAGCAGAGACTTCGGAGAGTTCCAGCAACCGCGACAGATTCGGATGGTCGCGCTCATCTTCGAAGCGGACGTTCCAGTCGGCTTTGCTGTTCGTCGAATTCGCCCGCCAGCGCCGCGCGCTCGCAGGCAATACGTTCGGCCGTAAACGGATTGCAGTGCGCCCAGCCGCCCCACGGTCTCGGCAAAACGGCGTTCGGCGGGACTGAATAGCGACATGGGAAGCTCCGTTGCGATGCTGACCTGTACATGTAATGTACTTCGGCCAGACATTTCATGCACACACGCGTCGAATGCATGGCGAGGTTGCCGTGGCGCGATGGTGTTGTAACCACTTCAACAGAAGCGGCTTATGCAACGTCTGCCGGCTTTGGCACGGGAAGTGATTTAGGGACTCGCGACGTGAGAAGGTCGAGTTTCATTTCCCGAGTGTGCAAGGAGTCAGATCATGGAGTTTTTCAAGCAGCATGGCCGAGTACCGCTGGGGATGTCTGGTACTGGCGGGGCTAATCGTCATGGCCGCCCAGCGCCCGGCCCAGGCGGCGGGGCTATTGGTGGCCGACGGAGGTTTCGGCGGCGTGCTCGAAATCAAAGAGCAGGACGTTCACGTCACGATCAACAACGGCGTGGCCGTAACCGAGGTCGAGCAGGTCTTTGTCAACACCGAGAACCGCGTGGTCGAGGCGCTGTACACGTTTCCCGTGCCCAAGGGGGCCTCGGTTTCGAACTTCAGCATGTGGATCAATGGCAAGGAGATGGTCGGCGAGGTCGTGGAGAAAAAGCGGGCCCGCGAAATCTACGACAGCTACAAACAGCCAGCGCCGCGATCCCGGCCTGCTCGAGCAAGTGGACTACAAACGGTTCGAGATGCGCATCTTCCCGATCGCCGCGGGCGCCGAGCAGCGCGTGCGCATCACGTACTACCAGGAGCTCGATTTCGATCACGATCGGGCCAACTACATCTATCCCTGGCCACGGTGACGCAAACCGGCGTCAATCAGCAAACCACCGGCAGGTTCGCGTTCTCGTTGGACGTGAAGAGCGAAGTGCCCATCACCGAGATGGCCAGCCCTTCGCATCCGGACGAGTTCGTGATCGTCAAGCATGCCGATGCCCAGTACTGGCAGGCCAGCCTGGAAACCAACGGCGGCCGACTTGAGCCGCGACCTGGTGATCGACTACGGCGTGGAACGCCCGCACACCGGCATCGACCTGATCACCTCGAAGACCGGCGGCGAAGACGGGTACTTTCAACTCACGCTGACCGCCGGCAAGGAGCTGGAAGAAAAAGTGCAGGGGAGCGACTACGTGTTCGTGGTCGACGTGTCCGGCAGCATGACCAACGACGGCAAGCTGGCGCTGTCGCGCGAAGCCGTGCAGGCCTTCGTCCAATCGCTGGGCGAAGACGACCGGTTCGAGCTGATCACGTTCAACATCGCGGCCACGCCGCTGTTCAATGCGCCTGCGCCGGTCAATGCCGAGAACCAGCAGCGCGCCGGCGAGTTTCTCAACTCGCAAAAGGCCATGGGGGGCACGGTGCTCAATCCGGCCATCCAGGCGGCCTATCGCTACAAGGACAGCGACCGCCAGTTGAACGTCGTGGTGCTCTCGGACGGCATGACCGAGCAGCGCGAACAGCGCGAGCTGCTGCAACTGATCGATCAGCGGCCCAGCGGCGTGAGCGTGTTTTGCATCGGCGTGGGCAACGAAGTGAATCGTCCGCTGCTGGGGCAATTGGCCCAGGAAACCGGCGGCCTGGCCGCGTTCATGTCGACCAGCGACAACTTCGAGCAGCAGGCGCAGGCCTTTCGCCGCAAGCTGACCCATCCGGCGGCAACGAACGTGAAGATCGCGATGGACGGCGCGGATGTTTACGACGTCGAGCCGCAAGTGCTGCCGAACCTGTACTACGGCCAGCCGCTGCGGATGTACGGTCGTTACAAGAAGAGCGGTGCGGCCAAAGTGCAGGTGCGGGCCGAGGTGCTGGGCAGCCCGCTCGCGCAGACGATCGACGTCACGTTGCCGGCCAAGGACGACGGCCAATCCCGAGATCGAGCGGATGTGGGCTCAGCATCGCGTCGAGCGGCTGATGGGCGAGGATCGTCGCGACGGCTCGCAAGGACGCCAGGACGAAATCGTGCGGCTGTGCGAAGGCTACTCGATCGCCAGCGAGTACGCGTCGTTCATCGTGCTGGAGAACGACGCCGAGTACCAGCGTTGGAAGATCGAGCGGCGTAACGCTGCCCGCGTGAACCGAGACCGCAATGCCCAGCTTGCGGTTCGCCAGCGCCTGGAAGAGTTGCGACGGCAAACGGCCGAGAGCCTCGGACCTCAGGGGCCGAAAAAGGTCGCCAGCAACCGTGCGGCTCCGACGCAATTCGCGGCACGCGACGCACAGGCGACGCGTCGTAGCCCGGGCGATCTCGTGGTGGACAATTCACCGAGTTTTGGTGGCGGCGGTGGCGGTGCATTTGATCCGTTGAGCGCGTTGGCCGTGGCTTCACTTGCCGGCCTCGGCTGGGCAGCTCGACGCAGGAAGGGAGGTAAGTCAGACCAGCCTGCCGCCTAGCCACCACGTGTGTGTGTCTGGCGCCGCGGGGCTGACCTACAAACGGCAGTCCGCGCGGTGTTTTTTGAGAACAACCAAACAAATGCATCCCATCAACGAACTAGCGACACACATTCACGCGGAGTCGGAAACATGGAAAGTCTTTCCCTACAACATGGGTCGAAGGACTGGGATAGAGGCGTTGCGACTTCGGCATCGTTCGACTGGCGGCAAGTCCCTTTTGTTACCGCGGTATTGGCGCTAGTCGCGGTTGCCGCATCGCTGTTCGGCGAGTGGAGCCAACTGCTAACGTTCGATCGAGTTGCAATCGCAACCGGCGAACTCTGGCGGTTTGTTACGGGGCACCTCGTGCACTGGAACCACGATCATTTGCTATGGGACGTTGTCGTGTTCGGCGTGCTGGGCGTTTTGGTCGAACGGTTCGACCGCCGCGCATTGGTTGCCACGCTGGTGCTGTCGGCCGTTGCCATCTCGGCAGCCGTGTGGACGTGCGATCCGCTGACCGTGCAGTACCGGGGACTCAGCGGCGTGGATTCGGCGCTGTTCGGGTTCGCCGTACCGATGCTGTTCTGCGAGTCGCGGCGCAATCGACAGGCTGGCGTGTCGTGGGTAATTGCGGCTTTGGCGGCGGGATTTGTGGCCAAAATCGCTTTTGAAATCGCCACTGGCCAGACGCTCTTCGTCGACTCGGCTGCCGCTGGCTTTGTCCCCTTGCCGCTGGTTCACGCCGTGGGCGCGCTGGTGGGCCTGGGAGTCTGGTTTTGCGTCGCGGGACCTCGTCTTGACACGTCAAGAACAACGAATGCTGGAAAGGACTGATCTGTCATGAATACAGCGACAAAAAGAAAGTGGGGATTCACCGCCGCATTGGTGGGAGTTCCCGCAGTGGCAAACACGCTGCACGCAGGTTCGTACTTGGTTGATCCCTACGGCACGTTTTGGATCGGGCCGATCGGCACCACGCTGCCGTTCGTATTTCTCGCCCTGCTGTTTTGGGCGCACTGCGGACGGAGCGAGCGGAGCAAGCGAGTCAAGTCGGGCGCGGTGTTCCCGTGCTCGGCAACCATGGGAGCGGGCGCGGCGTGGTTGGCAATGCAGGGGTTCACGCAGTTTCTGCTCTCACATCCGGCGGGGCCGCAAGTGTCCTCTACGCAGGCGATCGCCGTCGTGTTGACGCCCTTGTGTTACTTGCCGTTGCTGGTCGTGGGCTACATCACCGGAATCCTCACCAACCGCGTGAGGGGCGCTTGGTCGCAACGTGCGATCAATGACACGACTCATTTCTCGATGTGAATTTCAACGTCTCCAAACCGCTATCTCGAGGAGTAAAGTGATGAGAAAGTACGTTTGCCTCGTATTTGTTTCGTCGTCGTTTCTGGCCACGATGCCCGCATATGGCCAGCCGGGTGCTGAACCGCCATCGCCCGACCGACTATCCGCGGCGGTGCGACAGAATCGAGAGCGGTTTGGTTTTGCGCCGCTTTGGCTGCCGGAGCCGAAGTATGCGCCGCCGTCTGAGGGAGATGCCTTGGCCGCTCCGTCGTTCGCCTATGCGACCGTTTGGCATCCGCAATGGCAACAAGAAATTGGACTCACGGATGCTCAAACGAAAGCGTTGCAAGACATTCGCTCCCAAGCGATGGCGACAACGCGAGCCCAGACGGAGCGCTTTCAAAAGCTTTCGCCGGCAGAACAACGCGCCGAGGTGCAATCGTGGCAGGGCAAGAGTGCGCCCTGCGCACGGAACTCGACCGATCAGTGGGAAGGCAGATTGAGAGCGTGTTGAGTGCGGAACAGGCTCAAACGTTGCGGGACCACGCGTTGCCAGGATATGCGGTTGCTCTGCTGTATGACTCAGCGACGCGTGAGCAAATCGGGATGACAGCCGAACAGCAAAGCGACTTTCGCAAAATAGCCCAGCAACGTTTGTCCGAATTTCAGCAGATCGAGTTGGAACGGGCCGAGAAGCTTTGGAATTTGCTCTCGCTCGGACAACAGGCGGAGCTGCCCGAGTTAGTGAGAAAACAGGGCCCGACGTCGGCCGCGCTGGCGATTGGCTGGGGACTGGGGTTTGACTTAGACACGTTGGTGCCCGGCTACCCGATGCTTGGCCAGGCGCCCGTACGGAAGCGGTTGGGAATCACGACAGCGCAGAAGCAACAACTTGATGCGATTACCCAAGCCTCGATGGACAGAAGGAGCAAGGACCTGCAGGCCCGGCAAGCCGGAGAGTCCACGCCTGCGGAGGCCACCGCGGCGGCCGAAGCAAACGAAAACGAGCAAGTCGAGACAGTGCTCACGCCGGCACAGTTGAAGATGGTCAACGAATTCGATTTTCAAAGGAAAGTCGTCCTGGCGTTGGCCGATCCGGCGAATCGAGCCGCAATTGGCATGACGCCCGAGCAGGCCGAGAATTTGAAGCAGCTCGACCAAGGGATGCATGTCAGGAAATACGAGACCGACCGCGTGATGCTCCCTCGGGCTCTCGAAACGCTAACGCCGAAACAGCGCCAGGAGTTGAAGGCCGAAATTGACCAACGGTTTTACGGCCATGCGTCGAACTAACGAACCCAGGGAAGAATCACCAGTCCGGCCAATGCGGCCGCGAGCACCAGCACGGGCTCCGGCAGCTTGCGAAACCGGAGGAGCACGGCTAACGAGACCAGCAGAATGGCGACCTTGGGCCACTGGGGATGTAGTGCTTCGTCCAACAGCGTTCGCCGGCCGAGCACGATCACGGCGCCGCCGATGGCGCCGATGGCCGCCGCGGTCACTCCTTCGACAAACGCGACGATGCCCGGCCGCTTGCCGTGCCGCTTGAAGTAAGGAGCCGGTACGACTGTGAAAAAATAGCACGGCAAGAACGTGGCGATCGAGGCCACGACCGCGCCGGCGAACCCCGCCACCAGATAGCCGATGAAGCCCACGCTAATGACAACGGGGCCGGGCGTGATCATGGCCACGGCCACCGCGTCGAGGAATTGCTGCTCGTCGAGCCAGCCGTACTCTTTGACCACGCCGCCGTAGAGAAAGGGCACGATCGCCAATCCGCTGCCGAATACGAATGCGCCCGCCTTGGTGAAGAACAGCGCGATCTGCACGAGCGTGCCGTTGCCGCTAGGGCCCGTTACTGACAGCATGCCCAGCAACGGGGCGATGGCGGCAGCCGGCGTAGCCGAATGGCCTACGCCTTGACGACGGCGCCACACGATCCAGTGGAGTAGCCCAGCGGCGAGAATGACCGACAGCATCTCCGATTCGGTTGCGACCGTGCACGCGGCGCTGACCAGGTAGATCGCGCCGAGCAGCTTGTTGCGGCCGATGGCGCTGCGCGTCAATTCGACGGCGCTCAAGGCAATGATGGCGATCACGCAGGCTCCCACGCCATAGAATACGGCCTGCATCCAACCGAGCCCGCCGAACGCCACGTAGGCCCAACCGAGCGCCACCACGATTGCAAAGGACGGTACCACGAACAGCACGCCGACGACGGTTGCGCCGAGCAATCCATAGTGCACGTAGCCCAGATAAATGGCCAGTTGCGCAGCCAGCGGGCCGGGCATGAGTTGCGCCAGCGTGAGGCCCTCTTTGTAGTCGGCCTCGGTGATCCAGCCGCGGCGATCGACCAGATCGCGATGCATATAGCCGACCAGGGCGACCGGACCGCCAAAGCCCAATGCGCCGAGCCGTAGGGCATACCGTGCGAGTTGGCCCAGCGAATAGCCAGGCTCTGTCGCGGGTTGGGCCGCGGGTTCTGCCACCGATCCCACGTCGTCTTGCGCATCACGTGCTCCCGAGGACCCAGTTGCCGTGGTCAAAATATCGGGCCGAATGTAGTGCGCCAAGTGGCGGCACTTTGGTGTGCGGATTGGTGCAACTGCTGTTATTCGCCGTCAATCGCTGGAAATATCCGTTGCCAAACGGTGCCCGGGGGGTTCAAATAGCAACGTGTGGGGATCGGCGTTCGCTGAGTGAATTCCCCGCCGCGTTGGTATTGTCCAGGCAGGCTTTTTGGTGGAATGAACCCATGATGAAGCGATCGACTCTCGTTGTTGCCATCGGCCTTCTTTGTTGGGCGGCGTCGCAGTCTCAGGCGGCCAAGATCGGCAGCGCGGCCGGCCAGCTTACGTTCAAGGATATTCGCTATCTCACCCGCAGCCTTAGCGATCTGGGCGAGGCCAAGGGATACGCGCTGGTGTTCTTGAGCACGACGTGCCCCGTGGCACAACGCTACATGCCGCGGTTGGAAGAACTTCATCAGAAATATGCCGAGCAGGGCATTCAAGTCGTGGCCGTGTACAACTGCGCAACACGAAACGCCCAAGGATATCGCCGCGCATGGCTTGGCGACCGGAGTGTCATTCCCGCTGGTGTGGGACGAGGACCAGAAGTGTACGCAGGCCCTGGGCGTCGAGCGCGTGCCGCAGGTGGTGCTGCTCGATAGCGCCAAGAACATCGTGTATTCCGGCCGCATCGACGATCAGTACCGCGTGGGCGGCGTGCAGCCGCAGGTCGGCCGCCACGACCTGGTGGAAGCCATCGACGAGCTGTTGGCGGGCAAGCCGATTTCGGTGCCGGAAACGCCGGTCGATGGCTGCAAGGTCACCGCGTGGGTGAAGCCCAGTTTTGACTACACCGTGACCTTCCACGAGCACGTGGAAAAGATTTTCCAAGACCACTGCCAGAACTGCCATCACGACGGCACCGCGGCGCCGTTTGCCCTGGTGTCGTACGATGACGCGAAGGCACAAGGTGAAATGCTCGCCGAAGTCGTCCGCGACGGCGCATGCCGCCCTGGTATGCGAACAAGGAATTCGGCCACTTTCAGAACGATCCATCGCTGACGCAGCAAAGAGCGCAACCTGGTGCAAGCCTGGGTGTCCGCTGGCATGCCTGAGGGCGATGCCTCGAAAGCGCCCGAGCCGTTGGAATTTCCAGACACCGTGTGGCGCATCGGCGAGCCGGATCTCGAGCTGACCATGGCCAAGCCGCACAAAATCCAGGCCGACGGCTTCATTCCCTACAAGTACGTCTTTCTGCAGCCGATCTTCGACGAAGACACCTACGTCGAGTCGATCGAGATTCGCCCGCACAATCGGGCGGTCGTGCATCACTGCAACGCCTTTTACATCGACTCGGTGACGCGCAAGCCCAGCAAAGACGCCTTCATCACGGGTTACGTCCCGGGTGGCATGCCGTTCACGTGCAAGCCGGGCACGGCGCAGCGCATTCCGAAGAACGCCATGATCGGTCTGCAAATCCACTACGTCACCACCGGCAAGGAAGAAGAGAGCACCATCTCGATCGGCTTCCGTTTTGCCGGCGGCACCGTGCAAAAGACCACCCATTTCATGCTGCTCGATCCGCACGATATCGCCATTCCGCCGGGCGACGCGTTTTATGAAATGAAGGCCAAGCGAAAGATCGAAAAAGACGCCACGCTGCTGGGCCTGTTCACGCACATGCACCTGCGCGGGCGCGATATGACGTTCCGCGCACTATCCCGACGGCAAGGACGAGACGTTGCTGCAAGTGCCCAACTACAACTTCGATTGGCAGATCGGCTACGTCAGTCCCGATGCTCCCAACGAAACCAAGATCCCCGCGGGCACCGAGATGGAGGCCATCGCGCACTACGACAACTCGAAATTCAATCCCTATAACCCGGATCCCGACTACAAGGTGCCGTACGGCGATCAATCGTACGACGAGATGTTCAACGGCTTCATCTTCTACGTCCACGATGAAGATCAATTGAACCTGCAAGATCGATCCGAAAACGGGCCACCTCGTCAGCGAGCAAGCCAGCGCGGCTGAGTAGCCGCCGCGCCACTGTGCCGGTAGGCAATCGATTGCAGTGCCGGTAGGCAAGCGATTGCAGTGCCGGTAGGCAAGCGGTTGCCGTGCCGGTAGGCAAGCGATTGCAGTGCCGATTTGGCATGCGGGCGCAGGGCCTCAAGTTGGCCGCGGGCATCAAGATCGATGCGGGTTTCGCTTCGTGCGTTGTCGCCAGCGGTTGCGCCGCGCGGTCGGACGCACGATGTCCCTGGCAATGGACGCCGGTATCCCCGAAATGTAGGAGCCACTCCGGATGCCGTACGAGATGATCGAGTATGCCAAGGACCAACGCATCGCCACGATCACGCTCAATCGGCCGGACAAGCACAATGCGCTGCGGCCGCAAATGTGGGAGGAGTTGGACGCGGCGCTAGCCGACGCTCAACATGACCCGCAGGTACGGGTGGTCATCCTGGCGGGGGCCGGCGATTCGTTCTGCGCCGGCTTCGATTTCTCCGGCAGGCTTGGGCACTACGACGGCCTGGCCGAAGAAGGCTACGACCCGGGTATGGACGTGATCGGCGTGACCAATCCGTTCAACGCCCCGATTCCGGCCTTCATGCGCATTTGGCGAAGCTCCAAGCCGGTGATCGCCAAAGTTCAGGGATGGTGTGTGGGGGGCGGATCGGAAATGGCATTGTGTGCCGATCTGGTGCTCGCCGCCGACGATGCCCGCTTCGGCACACCCTATGTGCGCGTATGGGGTTGTCATCTGACGGGCATGTGGATCTATCGGCTGGGGCTGACCCGGGCCAAGCTCTACGCGCTCTCCGGCGACTCCATCACGGGTGCGAGGCGGCCGACATGGGCTTGATCAATTTCGCCTATCCGCTGGAGCAACTTTCCGAAAAGACCCAATACTGGGCCGAGCGGCTGGCGCAAATTCCCGTGACGCAGTTGGCGGCCATGAAACTGATCGTCAATCAGGCCTACGAGAACATGGGGTTGGCCAGCACGCAATACCTGGGCACGATCCTCGACGGCATCATGCGCAACACGCCCGAGGGACGCGAATTCGTGCGCACTGCGCAGCAGCAGGGAGTGGCCGCGCGGCGGTCCAACAGCGCGATGCGCCCTTCGGCGACTACAGTCAATCGCCGCCCGAGGACAAGCCTGCGCCGCGAGGAGCCGTAGCGGCGAGAGCCTTTGGACACTCCGCTCATACCTTGGCAGCTTGACGGCCAGGACGAAACTTCGACATGCAACAGGTTATTTTGCGCCGACCAGCACCATCGTGCTCCAGAAGAATGGATGCACCCATGCTTGTCCTTGCGGACGACGCGTTTCGCCTTTTGCATGCGCGGCGGCGTAGTCATAGTTGTCGCCGCTGTCGCCGGCCTGCGTAAGGAAATCGGCGTAGTAGCTCACCAGCGTGGCGCCGGCCTCGTCGTGCACGACCCAGTTGCTGGCGATGACCCGTTTCGTGCCGGCCACCAAAAAGCCGCGTGACAGGGCCCACACGCCTTCGCCCTGCTGTTCGGGGCCATAGTTCGTCTGACAGGCGCTTAACACGGCCAGTTCGCACCCGCTGAGATCCAGCCCGTAGATTTCCGACATCGACAGAATGCCGTCGTCCGCCGGATCGCCGGCTCGACCGGGCATGAGCGCGAGCTCACCAAAGAAATTGCTGTAGGATTGTTCCGCCATGCCGTGGCAGGCCAAGTGAATGATCTGCCGGCCGGGGGCTTCGCGGCGAACGGCGGCCTCGGTGGCGGCCTTTCCGGTCAGCAAGGTGGACGCGACGCCGGCGTCCTTAAAATGCTGTTGCACCCAATTCGCCTCCCAACCGGAGAACGGCAGGCGGGTAAGTGCGGCACGAACGGCTGCGACACGTTGAACGCTGCCATCATTCGATCGACCGTGTCTTTCTGCTCGCTCGGTTGCGGGTAGGCCGGGTCACCGAGCGTCAGCACTGGGGTCTCGCTGTTGGCCGCTTTCGCCTCACGGTCGGTCAGGCTCAAAAGCACCGTGGCCGAGGGAGCGTAACTCACTGGCGGGCCAACGTCGAGCAGGAACTTCAGTTCGCCATCGGTGCGGATTACCAGCGCCTTGAACGGCAATAGGGACAAGGCATCGGTCGGCAGCACGAGCAGCCGTTTGACGTCGCCGCCGGTGAGCGCGTCGCGTTCCGCCTCGGGCAGCAGCAGCGTCCACAATGCAGCCAGCCTTTCGAGGAAATCGTCGGGCGTGTTTTTGGGGTGTGAGAGCCCTGGCATGACGCCGTGTTCTTCCGACAGTAGGGCGGTCTTCAACTTTTCGCGAGTGGCCGGACCGGACTCGACGCCGAACCGCTTTGCGGTGGGTTCGTCGAACACAAGCTGGGTGAACTTGGCGCCGTCGTTGCGGATGGCGATCACGTAGGAGTTGTCTGTGCCGACACTATAGCTGAGCACGAGCTCTCCCTCGTCCAGCCGCTTTTGCAGGTCGGCGAGCGTCGCGGTTTTGGCCTGGTGGGTGATCAGGTCGCGATACGTCTTGCTCGCGGCCTTCACTTCGGACAGGTGCTCGTAAAGAGCATCGCGGGCAGCAAAGACTGCCCGCGCCGCCTTTTTCTGTTGTGCGAGTTGCTCGTCGGTGGGCTTAGGCCCAAAGTCCGGCAGGGCATTGAAGGCGTCGGTCGCTGCCGTCAGTTCGCGGCGCAAGCGGGCTTCCTCCGCCTGCAACGTTTTTCGTTGCTCGGCCGGCAACTCGGCCAACAGGTCGACGTGGTGCGTTTGCAGTTCGTCGAGAAACGCCCGAGCTTTCATCGATTCGGAAACGGCAAACATCTCGGCAACGTTGTCCGACTTCGCCAGAGCATCGATGGTGTCGTTGTAGAGATCGGCACAACGGGCAAAGACACCGGTGCGCTCTCGCTCGACGCCCGATGAGTAGGTGCGCTGGATTTCGAGCAACTCCAAAGCCTTTTCCATGGCCTTTACCGCTTCTTCGTGGCGTTCCAACAATTGCAGGGGAACGGCTTGGATAACGTGAAGCATGGCCGATTGCTGCGTCGTCAGCGGCGCCTGCTCGGCGGCCTTGAGGGCGGAGTCGATGATCTCTAGTCCCTCATGGGGCGCTCCCTGTTTGACGCGACAGGTGGCCAGCAATTGCAGGCACTGTATGGTCTCGGGATGGGAGCGCGATAGTTTTCTTCGAAGATAGCCAGCGCCTCGCGGGTCAGTTTTTCTGATTCCGCGTCACGGTCCTGGTAGCTGAGGATGTTGGCCAGGTTCAGAATGCTGACGGCGGTTTGCTGATGGTCGTTGCCGAAGAATTTGCGTTTGATGGCCACTGCCTCGCGTCCCAGCTTCTCGGCCTCGACGTGCTGGCCCTTTTCTACTTCCAGCAGCCGCGCGAGGTTGTTGATCGCGACGGCAGCGCGGATGATCGCGGCCGACGGTCGATTCATAGATGGTGATCACGGCCTTATACATTTCCTCGGCCTCGTCGATGCGTCCTTGCATGTGATAGCTATCGGCCAGATTGTCGGCGACGACGGCAGTGAGGTTGTGGTTCCACGTGACGTTGGCCACAACGGCGTCCAGTGCCTGTCGGTGGTAGGGCTCCCCCAGGTCGTATCGGCCAAGGTGGTCATAGGCATACGCCATGGAGTGTAGCGCGTTGGCATACTGCAAATTGTTCGGGTCGTTTCTGTGGTCCGGGTGCGCGGCCTGTTTGAGAATTGGCAGGGCTTTTTGCAATGCTGCGATGGCCTCGTCAGTGCGGTCTAACTCAACGAGTGAAAGCGCCAGATCCGTGCTGCCCTGGGCCGCGACCGCTCGGAGTCCGTTCTTGTTTGCGTGATCAATGGCCTGGCGAAAGTATGCGGCGGCCTCTTCTTGTTCGTCGCGCGAGCGAAAAACACGGCCGGCTCCGGTCAGGCCGCGCACATCAATTCGTTCAACAAAGTGGCTTCGTTGCGGTCGCGTGGCGCGTTGTCTTGCAACCTTCAATCAACTCCTGGTAATTGGCCAGCGCTTTGTCGAAATCGTTCAGGTTCAAGCGTGCCAGCGCGATCTGGTCGATGACAGCCAACTGAAAAGCGCGCTGGCTAGCTCGAATTCCTTGCTAAGCGCCAGCATCCGTTCGCCCGCTTCGACAGCGACGCCCCACTGTCCGGTCGCCTTGGCCTCGTGATAGAGGTTTGACAACTGCACCATTCGCTGTTGCGCGTCCTGGGCCAGGGCGGGCAGCCGATCGGCCATGGCCCCGCACACGGTCATAAATGCCATCAGCGCGACGATCCGCCGGGCAACCATTGAGTATCGGTCGGCGTGAGCATGCCGCAGAAAAGGAAGGAGCGTGAGACACATAGTCGAAATCACCTGACAATTTGAGCTGTTGCGGAATTGGAAATTCCCAGGCAATTCTTGCCTGCGGGGCCGGCAGTATCAAGCACAGCGCCGGCGTTCGTGTCTTTGACGCACGACCACGCAAAATGATTCCGTCGGGGGACCTGATTGTTGGAACCGACCGGTACGCAGCCCGCGCTGGCGGCAGTAGCTCGGATCCTGGCCCAGTACAATGCCGGAAGCGGGCCCGCAGGTGATGCCGGCACGCCGCGGGATCCGCACGCGGCGTTGGAATGAACCAAGAAAGTGGACGCCCAAGGTTGTCGGCTGGCGCATCCCAATGTCGATATGCTCGAATGCAATGGCGGCGGAATGCACGGCGATTCGATTGCGGCGGGGTAATAGTTCTATCAGTTCCCAGGAGCAGGTTGCGAACCGTCGCCACTCGATATTTCCCAAGCCACCGCGCTGCCCGCGTCCAACGCAGTTGTTGCCAGTGCCCGACCGCCCAGAGCGAGCAAACCCGGGACCGTCGATCGACAGCCACATGGCAAGAACGTCCTCAAGCCGGCCTTGAACTCTACGCAAAACTCTGCACAATTGGTGGTTTCGACAACGTGCGTCTGTTTGACAGGACATGAGCACCCCTAGCTCAATTGGATAGAGCATCGGTCTACGGAACCGAAGGTTAGAGGTTCGAGCCCTCTGGGGTGTACTTTTATCAAATCCCGCTATTCGATCGGAATGGGGGATTTTCTCGTACGCCGGTGCGATGTCTCTCAATTATCGGAGGGGGCGTTTGGCTGGCTTTGCCGGGCATCGATGCTTCCCGCGCGGGGCCGTTGGCTATTAGGAATAGCATGGTGCCCATCAGGCCTAGATTCTTCAGGGCTTGGATCATTTGCATTTGCTGGTCCTGGCCGGTGAGGTTCCAGAAGTCGTGGAAGTAGTAGGTGGCCAGCACCAGGAACACCAGCAGCAGCGCGGCGCCGATGCGGGCGTGGAAGCCCAGTGCGACCGACGCTCCGCCGACCAGCAGGAACACGATTGCGCCGACCAGCATGAACGACGGCGCTGGGATGCCGACCTGCTGCATGGCGCCGGCCACGTGGTTGAAGTGGGGAATCTTGTTGCCCAGGGCGCTTATCACGAAGATGGCGACCAGGAACAAACGGCCGACAATACTGACTGCGGTTTGTAGCGGAGGCGACATGGTTAGGCTCCTTGACATTTAGTGCTTGTTGAAAACGTAATAGGCACGTGGGACGAATCGACGCTGCTCGTCACGCCAGATCGAACAGCAACAGCTCGGCGGGCTCGTCCGCGGTGACTTCGAACTGCGATTGGTCGCTGATGGCGGCGCCGTCGCCGGCGGACAGTTGCTCATTGCCGAAGCGGACCGTGCCGCGCAACGCTTGCAGCCAGGCCAGTCGGCCTGGGTCGATCGCCTGAGCCAACGATGTGCCCGCGGACAGCTCGGCCAGGTAGAGCCGGGCGTCCTGGTGGATCGCCAGCGAGTCGGACTCGGCCGTCGGGCGAGGCCACGAGTTGCCAACGGTTTTGCCGGCCCTCGGCGGGAAACGCCTTTTGCTCGTAGCCGGGCGTGAGCCCCGGCCGCTCGGGCAGCAGCCAAATCTGGTACAGGTGAACCGGCTCGTCGGGCGAGGGATTGAACTCGCTGTGGCGAATGCCGGTGCCGGCGGTCATGCGCTGCAACTCGCCGGGCCGCAGCACCGAGCCATTGCCCAGGCTGTCGCGATGTTCGAGCGCACCGGAGAGCACGTAGGTGACGATCTCCATGTCGCGATGGCCGTGCATGCCAAAGCCTTGGCCGGGGGCCACGCGGTCTTCGTTCATCACGCGCAGGCTGCGGACCTGCGTGTGGGCCGGGTCGTAGTAGTCGCCGAACGAGAAGGTGTGATACGTGTCGAGCCAGCCGTGATTGAAGTGGCCGCGCTGGTGGGCTCGTCGAATGGCAACCATGATATTCTCCTTGGCGTTGGTTGGCGGCGGTAGTTGATATGTCAAGTATTTGCAAAAAAGAGATAGCGGCCGCTAGCCGTCTTCGTCCGGCAAGGCGGCGCGATCTTTTCAAGCGTGGCGTTGAGCGCTTTCAGTTCGGCCTGCGTCAGTTGGCTCATCACGCGCTGGTGCAACTCGACCAGGGGCTTGTCGATCTTGGCCAGCGTTTTGGCGGCTTTTTCGGTCAGGGCGACGTACACCACGCGGCGATCATTTGCGCAACGCTCGCGGCGCACGAAGCCCGCCTCTTCCAGGCGATCGATCAAGCCGGTGATGCCCGGCACGACCGTGATGGTGCGGTTGGCGATTTCCAAGATGGGCAATGGCTGGCCTTCACCCCGCAGGATCCGCAGCACGTTGTATTGCGAGGGGGTGAGCCCGAACTGGCGAAACAGGCGCACGAAGCGGATTTGCAATTGGTCGTTGGTGCGCAGCAGGTTCAAGGAGGCCTCCTGATCGAGCGACTCGAAGGGGCGTTTTTTCTTGAGTTCGTGTTGCAGCTTGGTAGTCATGGCTGGGCTCGCCATCATGTGGTCGTCACGTAAATAGTTTATACGTAAACTATCGTCTTGTCAAGAGGCTGGCCTTGAAATGGATCGGATCCGTCGTTTCGGCTAATTGCCCAAGGGGTTGTTGGGCAGCGGCGGAGCGGGTGTGGCGACGCGGCGCGGTTCGCCGCCACCACCAATCGCGAACGGTGCGTTGTTTGGGACGACGCGGAGCAGGGGAGTGAGCTTGCCCAACTCGGCGGCGCTGGTGGCCAGCACGTCGCTGGCGGCTTGTTCCACGTAGTAAATAATGTTCGCGTCGCCCATATCGACGACATAGGCGCCGTAGTCCTGCAGCGCTTTAGCGATCGCCATTCCCTGGCCCGACAGTTTCAGCGATTTCAAATCCGCGTCGGGCGGAATCGCCAGCAGGGAGCCCATGTAGAGGTTGCCGGTCGTGCCGTAGTCGTCGCCGGTGGCGCCATCGGCGTGGCTTGCCGGCCAGACATAGGGCCTTCCGCCCGGGGCATTGCGGTTCATGGCGCTGCCTTGGACGGCCACGGCCAACGCGTGGGGAATATTGCGGTGGATGAGCTCATCGCGCCGAATCAAACCACCGAGCGCCGACATGCCACCGGCACGCGTCCCCTGGTAGTCTTGATAGAAGCCGGTGCCACGCAGGTTGTGCTTCACCGTGACCGAACCTTCAAAGTCGCCGTTGGGGCGTCGTTTTGCTTGCCACATTTCCACGTCGGCGTCGTGGGTCTCGTTGATGATGATCAGCGAGCCGTCGGCCTTGACGTCGGCACGGGCAGCGTCGGGCAGTCGCATGCGGGCGATCAGTTCGCCGCTATCGCGCCAATAGAAATTGCGCTCGGGATCGGTTTCGCTGGCAACGAACACGGGATAGGACCAATGTCGACAGTTGAGATTGGCCCCGCCGTTGGAAGAGAACCCCGGCGAAATGATCTTCTGGTAGTTGGCGTTGGCGCCCAGCGACGTGTTCCACGGGCTGCTCGAGGAGAAAGGCCAGTAGGCGGCGTCGCGCGTGGCGCCGGCGGATGCCAGATCGGTTTGCTGGGGCGACTCGGCCTGGACACGTCGTGCGGTGGCGAAGCAGATCGCCAATAAACACGCAACGTACCGGCAGGTTTTGGTTCGCAGGGACATGGATTCGTGCTCCAGGACTGGCCGATGACGCCAAGCGGTCCGGCGGTCGATGTTCGTGAGATGGCCGGCTCTTCGCTAGTCTAGCATTCAAATCCTACGGCCTTGGCCGGGAAAATTCCCGCAAAAGTCGGCCAGTTTGCGGCCAAGAGCGGGGTCGGACATAATTCGCTAACCATCGACGGCTAGGCTGGCGGTGCGGATGCGAATTGGCGGCGGATCACTTTCAGGAGACGCGATCATGCGACCCTACAAACTCGCTCGAATATCCGCCATCGGCGCAATGCTGGCGACGGGAATTCTCTATTGCACGAACCGGACGCAAGCCGTCGAAGTCACGCGATTGGCCGAGGAAGTTTGGGACGATGCCGTGCCGCAAGGCAAGGAAGTCGATGCGATCTACGGCGATTGGGTGCTGCGCAACGATCACCTGATCGTCGTCATTGCCGACGCAATTGAGGGGCGCAACGCCAACATGACCGTGCGCAACGTCGGCGGGTCGGTCATCGATTTGACGGAGAGTGCCAAGCAAAGCGACCAGCTCAGCGCGTACTATCCGGTGGGCACCGGTTACCAATTGAGCGGGCCGGTGGCCGATGGCGAACCCATCACGGAAAAAGGCGCGCACGCCAAGCTGACGTTTCGCGGCCCGGCGCTGGACGAGCGCTCGAGGGCGGAAGTCGTTTACGACCTGGCCGACGGCGATCGCTGGTTGAAAATCACGACACGCATCACCAATACGGGCAAGCAGCCGCTCGAATTGAAGCGGCTTGACGCCATCCGCGCCGACGGTGAATTCGAGTTCGGCGCCGACGACGCACTGGGGCTCTCCTGGGCGTACGACCCCTATTGGGCCCAGGCGTACGGCACGTTGTTCGAAAATGCCGATATGCGGCTGGTGACGGCCGGCGAGGGCGGTCGCCGCAGCCCCGATTTGTTGCTGGAATCCAAGGAGCCCAAGAAGCTCACGCTGGCGGCCGGCGAGACGCTGGAACTGGTGCGCTATTTGTTCCCGGCCGCCGACAACGTCGAAGTGCAGGCGCTGGCCCAACAACTGCGAGGCCAGAAGCCGCTGGCCGTGAGGCTGCACGTGAGCGATCCGTCCGGGGATGTTGACGGCGCGGAAGTACACGTCAAACAGGACGGCCAGGACTACGGCCACGGCGTCACCGACGCGGATGGAAAACTCACGCTGCACTTGCCCAAGGGCGACTATCAAGCCGAAGTTTCCGCGCATGGCCGCGGCTCGAAAACGCTGGATTGGAAAGTCGACAAGGACCAGTCCGCCGCAATCAAGCTGCCCGCGCCGGGCTACGTGGTTGCCAAGATCACGGACGTCGACGGCCGGCCGATTGCCTGCAAAGTGCAGTTCACCGGGCGCGACGGGACACCCAGCCCGAACTATGGTCCCGATAGCGCCATCCACGGCGTGCGCGAATCTGTACTACACCGAGAACGGTTCGTTCCGAGCGCCGCTCGCGCCGGGCGAGTACGACGTGATCGTCAGCCATGGTCCGGAATACGACGCGGTGTTCAAGACGCTGAAGGTTTCCGGCGGCAACGATGCGGCGCTCGAGGCAAAGCTCAAGCGAACCGTCGACACCCGCGGCTGGCTGAGCGCCGACTTTCATAGCCATTCGACTCCCTCGGGCGACAATACGTCGAGCCAGCGCGGCCGGGTGTTGAACCTGCTGAGCGAGCACATCGAGTTCGCCCCGTGTACGGAACACAACCGCGTGACGGTTTACGATCCGCACCTGGAGCACTTCCAGGCGTTCGACCGGATGCTCACCTGTCCTGGCATGGAGCTCACCGGACGGCCTTTGCCGATCAATCACCAGAACGCTTTTCCCTTGCAGCCCAAGCCGCGCACGCAGGACGGAGGCGGTCCCGTGCCGGACGTTGACCCTGTGGTGCAGATCGAACGGCTGGCCATGTGGGACGGCGGGTCGGAAAAGCTGGTGCAGATCAATCATCCGAACATTCCACAGATGGTCGGCGACCGAGACACCAATGGCTCGCCCGACGGCGGCTTCGAAAAGATGTTCAGCTTCATGGACGTGATCGAAGTTCACCCGTTGGACAACATTTTCAAGAAGCCCGAGGCATTGCCGAACGAGCGCGAGCAGGGCAACGCCATCTTTCACTGGCTGCAGCTTTTGAATCTGGGCTATCGCATGCCGGGCGTGGTGAACACCGACGCGCACTGGAATTTTCACGGCTCGGGCTGGTTGCGCAATTACATCAAGTCGCCGACCGAGGATCCGACCAAGGCCTCGGTGGCTGACCTGGTTCACACGTGCGAGCACGGCAATATCGTGATGAGCAACGGCCCGTTCCTGGAAGTGAGCGCCAAGGCGGATCAGGGCGGCGACACGGCGGACGTGGGCGACGATTTGCAAGCCCCCGGCGGCAAGCTGGCGCTCAAGGTTCGCGTGCAATGTCCCAACTGGCTGGAGGTGAATCGCGTGCAGGTGTTCGTCAATGGCCTGCCCTCTGCGGAGGCAAACTTCACCGCGCGTACGCATCCGCAAAAGTTTCACCGCGACACGGTGGTGTTTGACGAGACCGTGCCGCTCGTACTGGAACGCGACGCTCACGTGGTCGTGACCTGCATCGGCGCAGGGAAGCAACTGGGCGCGGTGATGGGTCCCGATCGTGGCAAGGATGCGCCGTGCGCCGTGGGCAATCCGATCTTCGTCGACGTCAACGGCAACGGATTCGAGCCGAACGGCGACATGCTGGGGCTGCCGCTGGTGCTGGAACCGGGGCACAAACCGTCCAAGGGGCACCATCACCACCACTAGCGCGCCGCCCGCTCCCACACGACTTTGCCGCCGACGATGGTCATGTCGACCTTCACGTCGCGCAGCTCCATGGGCGGCGTGGCGAACAGATCGCGGTCGAGCAGGATGATGTCGGCCAGCTTACCGACACTGAGTGAGCCTTTCTCGCCTTCCTGGAACTCGGCGTAGGCCGAGCCAAGGGTGTAAGCGGCGACGGCTTCGGCCACCGTAATTTTCTGTTCGGGCACCCAGCCTTCGTTGCGCCGGCCGTCGAGCGTGGCCCGGGTGACGGCGGCATAGATGGTGAGCATCGGGTCGAGCGGCGCCACGGGCCAGTCGGTGCCCAGCGCCAGTCGGACGTCGTTGTCGAGGAAGGTGCGAAAGGCGTAGGTGCTCTTTGCGCAGCGGGCCAATGCGCGTCTCGGCCCAGCGGCCGTCGTCGATGGCGTGGTAGGGCTGCACCGAGGCGATTACTCCCAGCGACGCAAAGCGAGAGAAGTCTTTGGGCGCCACGTGCTGTGCGTGTTCGACGCGAAAGCGGCGGTCGCGCGGGCCGTTGGCCTGCTCGACTTGTTGGAACAGGTCCAGCACTTCGGAAATGGCGCGGTCGCCGATGCCGTGAATGCAGAGTTGCAGCCCGGCGGCGTCGGCACGGGTCATGCGCTCGAGCATGCCGGAGACCGGCTGCATTTCGTCGGACAGCAGGCCACGATTGTCGGGGTCGTCTTCATACGGTTCGAAGAAGAAGGCCGTCGAGGAGCCGAGGGAACCGTCGGCATAGCCCTTTAGCGGCCCAGGCGGAGGAATGCCGATCCGAAGGCGCGGCGAACGCCGACTTTCGCATAGTCCTGCCATTTGGTTTCCGACGGCGCGGCATAGACGCGCATGATCAACTTGCCCGATTCGACCAGGGCGGCGTATGTTGCGAATTCTTCGCCGGTGCAGTTCATGTGCTGGACGCTGGTCACGCCCAGGCTGGCGGCGTGTTGCATGGCGCGGCGGGCAAGTCGCGTGCGTTGTTCGGCCGACTGCGGCGGAATCTTGCGCTGCACCAGCGGCATCGCGGCGTCTTTCAAAATGCCCGTGGGTTCGCCCTGGGCATCGCGGACGATCAGTCCACCGGGAGGATCGAGCGTGTCGACCGTGATGCCGGCCAGTTGCAACGCGCGGGTGTTTGCCAGGCCCATGTGCCCGTCGTAGCGCACGACGAACACCGGCACGTCGGCAGTCGACGGATCGATGAGTTGCCTGGTCGGCAGAGCCGCTTCAGGCCACGCTTGATCGTCCCAACTGCCGCCGGTGAGCCATTCGCCGACTGGCAACTTTTGCGCGTGCCTGGCGATGCGGGCGGCAAATTCCTGCTGCGTGGGCGCGTCTTTCAAGTGGACGTTGTCGAGCTGCTGGCCGCCCCACAGGAAGTGGACGTGCGAGTCGTTGAAGCCCGGCAGAACGGTGCGGCCGCCGGCGTCGATGATGCGCGTGTCGGTGCCTTTCCACGGATCAACGTGCTGCAAATCGCCGACGGCGACAATGCGGTCGCGGCACACGGCGAGTGCTTCGGCGGTGGGTTGCGCTTCGTCGACCGTCCACACGCGGGCGTTGACGATGATCAAGTCGGCCGCAGGGCCGGATGCGGTTGCCCGCTGCGGTAATAACAACAGGGCGAGCATCGCCAGCGACAGTAGGCTTTTGAACATGGGGCTTCTGCACATGGGCTTTCGTCCCAACGTCGACATGTCGGCGAATCCGGCGGCTGGCGTTGATGTTTCAAGTGCCGTTGCGGCAATTGTAGCAAGCTGGGCCGCAGAATTCGCTGTTTGCCGCCGGCAAGCGATTCTTCACCCGGCTGCAAAGAACCTTGGTTCGGAGGCGAATAGAAGCGGGGGCTTCCACGGACAGCCGCGTTGACTCGTGCGGGCGGCCTGCTGACAATGTGGGCTGGCGGAAGTCGCTCTCCCAAGCCACCCACGGCCGCAAAGCGTAGCTCGGATTCGCAATTCCATGGCCACTCCCAGGCAAATCCGCCGTCGTTCGCCGCACGGTTTTAGCTATGTAGGTGCTTGTCAACTGGTGGCGATGTTTCACATCGTTGCCTCGTGGTTGGCGAGCGGGCGGGCTCGCGTAGCGCAGGCCCTACCGCGGCGGCCGGAGCGAAGGGTGCCCGCCCGCGGCGCGTCGCCTCAGGACTCGATCTTGGTTTCGACCTTAAAGCGCCCTCGAAGGGGCCATTCAGCTATTCGAGTTCGGGAAGACTTGCTTCCGACCCATGAGATCACGTGCGGGAGGATCGACGCCCATTCACACATACGAGCTCTGGTCGTTGAGACGCTGGCCCATAAAACCGGTCGGGCTGCCGAGCCCCGTTTCTCGCTTCGAGGTCCCGTTAACACTCATTGCTCGAATGGTTCGTTTACGCCGCCTCCTGGGGTTGTGTGACCTGCGGTCGATAGATCGCGTTGCGGCGGGCCATCTGCCACAAGGCGACCAACAGTTGACGAGCGATTGCGACCGCGGCCGCTTTCTTGCCCGAGCCACGCGCAATTTTCAGCCAACGCTTCTTGATTCGAGTGTCGCAGCGAATGGCCACCCAAGCTGCTTGTTGCAGAACCCAACGCATATCGCGTGGCCCCGTCTTGCTGATATGTCCGTGACGCTCCTTGCCGCCCGAGGCAAACACCCGGGGCGTCATGCCAGCATAGCGGCCGATGGCTTTGCCGTCGGGAAAGCGCGCGAAGTCGCCGACCTCGGCCAGCACGGTGGCCGACACGATCGGGCCGACGCCTGGCGCCGTTCTGAGCAGCGCGGCCGTGGCCGCGAACCGGGGACTTTCCAAGAGCCTGGCGATCTCGCGTTCGCAGAGCGTCATCTCTTCCTCAATCAGACTGAGTTGCCGCTGGTGCTGCCACAACATTCGCACGTGCCGCTCCGGCAGCTTCTCACCGTAGGCTTTGACGTAGCCAGTCAAGCGCACGGCACAGAGGCGCCGGACCGGGGCGGTTGTTGATGTTCATCAGGCTCTTCACTCCGTGAAGGGTCCTGGCATGCGCGCCGAGAGCCGGTTGCGTTGCCGCGTCCAGTCGCGCAGAATTTGCACCTCCAAGGGAGGCGCGTAAGCCCGCGGCAAGCGACCGTCGGCCAGCAATTCGGCGATGTTCTGGGCGTCTTCCCGATCCGTCTTGAGCCGGCGACCAGCCAAAGCACGAGCCTGGGTGGCGTCGGCCAGCACGAGCTTCTCGACGATCGGTTCGAGCAGTTCCCACAACCAGCGATAGAAGCCGACCGCTTCGATAGCGACCGTGTGGGGTCGCGGCAAAGCGCGGAAAAACTCGCCGATTTGCTCCCGGTTCTTGCAGGCGATTTTGCGAAAGGCGATTTCGCCACAGCAGCGACAGTACGTGCAAACCGTCATCGTGTCCTTGTGCAAGTCGATGCCCACGCACCAGTGGTGCGGAAGAATAGCAGTCTGCATAATCAAAGCCTCCATGTAGGGGATTGGAATCAGCACCCATCGCGACGGCAGGATACCATCCGCCGTCGCCCCCTACATGGTTTCACCTTGGTGGAACTGCTGGTGGTGATTGCCATCGTGGGCGTGCTGGTGGCGCTGTTGTTGCCGGCGATTCAATCGGCGCGCGAGTCGAGTCGCCGCAGCAATTGCACGAACAACTTGCGGCAGTTTGGCGTGGCGCTGCAGAACTTTCACGACTCGCATCGCAAGTTTCCCGCCGGACGCGGCAGTCCGCCGCCGAAGATATTTTCGGCACTGGCGTTTCTGTTGCCATACGTCGAGGAGCAGGCGCTAGAGGGCATGATCGACTTTACGCAAGCGCCGGTGTTTGTGGTGGTGGCTGGCATTCCATATTCGGGCGATGCGAACAAGTTTGCCGCCACCACGCCCTTGCCACTGTTGCTTTGCCCCAGCGACATCGTGCACGAGCGCGTGCCCGGTTCGGACTTCGCGGCGACCAATTACGCGGCATGCGCCGGTAGCGGCGTGCCCGACTCGGGCACGATCAGCCCGGGCGATGGCGTGTTCTTCTATGGCTCCGAGATTTCATTTCGCCACATCACGGACGGCTCGTCGCACACCGTGGCCTTTGGCGAGCGCACGCTGGGTCCGGGCGACACGATGTTGTCGCCGTCGCCAGGCCTGCAGAGCGATTTTATTCTGGAAGTGAACAACGGCATCACGATCGATGCCACGAATTGCGCAACCCGGCCTCGGGCGGGTACTATAGCGACCGCGGCGCGAAGTGGATCCTGGGCAACTACGGCAACACGATCTACAACCACTTCTATGCTCCCAACGCCACAAACTGGGACTGCATGAACCTGCCGCAGCAAAAGGGTTTGTTCACCGCACGCAGCCGCCATCCCACCGGCGCCAACGTGCTGTACTGCGACAGCAGCGTGCGTTTCGTGTTCGATGGGGTCGATTTGGCGCCATGGCGGGCCGCGGCAACGCGAGCCGGCGCGGAGCCGAACGGCGGATTTTAGCGGCGCTGGCCGAGAGAGCTGCCGATAGGGCATGCAACGCGAATTAGCGCCGATGAATAGCGATCCTATCGTACGCGAATTTGACGCTGCTCTGACACCGTCGGAGCGTGAACTCATCGCGCGCGGCGTCGAGTTCGGCCTGCGCGTTGTCGCTCCGAATGCAGCACGCTGGGAGACGGAGCGGCGCGGGCCGCTGGATGCGCTTGCGCGCAGCGTGCGCCGCGGGGTTGGCCGCCGTGGAACTGCCGGCTTCGCACGGCGGGCTGGGCATGAGCTTTTCGGCCAAGCTGCGGTTGGTCGAGGAACTTGCCAAGTTCGACTTTTCATTTCCCTTTGCCCTGGTGAATCATCACAACGCTCTGGTGCGCATTGCTCGGTGCGACAGCGCGGCGGCCCAATCGCTGGTGCCGCGAATGTTGACCGGCGAATTGATCGGTTGCTCGGCTTACACCGAGCCGGGACACGGCAGCGATCTGTCGGGCATCGACACCATTGCTGAGAGAACCGGCGACGGGTGGGTACTCAACGGCGCCAAAAGCTGGATCACCAACGCGGCCGTGGCGAATGTGTTCGTCACGCTGGCGCAGACTGATCCGGGGCTGCGTGGCCGTGGCATGGCGTCGTTTTTGGTTGAAGCCCATCGTCCGGGATTTACACGCGATCCGGCGATCACCATGGACGGCTGCCATGCGATCGGCGCGGGCGGATTTCGCTTGCAAGACTATTCGGTCGCCAACGACGCGCTGCTGGATCCGCCCGGCGAAGCGTTTCGCCACGCCATCGTGGGCATCAATGGCGCCCGCACTTACGTGGCGGCCATGTGCGCCGGCATGTTGGAATCGGCGATCGAGTTGGCCGTCGAGTATGGTGCGAAGCGGCAAGCGTTCGGCAAGCGTCTGTTGGAGCTTCAAGGGCTGCGGTGGTCGCTGGTCGACGCGGAAACCGATCTGGCGGCGCTGCGTTTGCTCGTCTATCGGGCGGCCCGGCGCATCGACGCCGGCGAAGATGCCGAAGCCGACGCGGCGCGGGCAAAGAAGTTCGCCGGCCAGCGAACGCTTGGCCATCTGGCAGCTTGCGTGCAGGCGATGGGTGCCAACGGGCTGCGTGCCGAGTATCCACTCACGCGCCACATGCTGGCGGCAAAGGTCGCCTGTTTTACCGATGGTACCACCGAGATCATGAACGAGCGGTTAGGCAAACTGCTCACGTCGCGCGGCCGCTCGTCGCCGTCCGATCGCGGTTGAGCGCGCGGGGCAGGGTGGCGTGTCCGAATCGACGGACTCCGGCCGCGGCCCACTCAAGTGCCGCCTACAGCAACGCTTTCGTGCCGTCCGCGGTCGCTGGCGCGAACCCTTTGGCCGGCGCGGATTTGCCACTTGTGAACCGTGAGGCATAATTAAGCTCACAAACCCCTGGCCCGGCGCTCGCCGGACATACAGAAGGGATGCCCATGTCCGAGGTGTACAAACGTCCGCTAGCGCCAGCGACGATGGCGTTGGCTCTGTCATTGTCCTGGCCCCCCGGCTCCGCGCTGGCGGAAGAATCGTTGCCGGATCAACAAGCAGCGACCACCACCACGGTGCGGACGTCCAATCGTCCGGTCGTCCCCGATTGGTCGAAGGTGGCCGCGGGGCACGCGCTGGTGCCGGTGATCGACTACGCGCGCAAGGAACAAGCCTACTTGCGCAACACGGTGCGCGACTTCACCTGCCGGTTGACCAAGCGCGAGCGCATCGGCGGAATTCTGCAGGACCACAACTACATCGACATGTGGGTGCGCGAAGAGCAGCGCAACGACCGGGGCGTCGTGGCGCCGCTGTCGATCTACATGCAGTTTCTGGCGCCCAAGCGCGTCGCTGGCAGGCGTGTATTGTTTGTCGATGGCCACAACGACAACAAACTGCTGGTGCGCAACGGCGGCAAGCACTTCGACTACGTGGTCGTCGAACTCGATCCGTATGGCGACACGGCCATGGACGAAAGTCTGGTGCCGGTGACCCAAAGCGGATTCAACCAAATTCTAGCCCAGATGATCGCCGTGCTCGAGCGGCACGTGGCGGTGGACCCGGGCGGCACGAACACGCAGGTCGAACAGATCAAGGGCGCCAAACTCGAAGACCGCTCGTGCAGCGTCATTCGCATCACCCATCCCCAAAGCCAGCAGGGCTTGGAATTCCATCGGGCGAACGTCTTTGTCGACGACGAGTTGCACGTGCCGGTGCGGGTGGACTATACCGACTGGCCGCGCTACAGCGGCGGCGACGCCCCGCTGATCGCCGAATACACCTACACCGACTTGAAAGTGAACGTCGGCTTGCCTGACAGCACGTTCAATCCGCACCGGTTGCGGCGCGCCGCGCCAAAGTAGACGCCAGCAGCGCGGCAAAGAGTACGCGGATTGCCAGGTTTCCCATCTGCCGCGTACGCAATGCGATTCGCTCTTGCTGGTGAGAGTCGCGTGCGGCCTTGCCGGTGTGTAAGCCCCGCAAAACGGGTGGACGAATCGCCGGGGTCGCTCCGATAGAAAGGTATATGCCGGCCCCGGCCGGTCCCACCGCGCCCGCTGTGCGCACCGCCCCCCACCGATATCGCGACGGAATGCGAGGTTTTCATGCGTCGATTCCCCTGCTTGCCACGAGCTCTCTTCACACGACGGTTGCTATCGCCATGCGCGCTGGCGGCTGTTGTCGTCTGCGTGCCTTTGTCGTTGTCGGCTCAAATCCTGGTGCCGGGCACGGGACAGAAGCTGACGCAAGTCGGCGACGACTTCGAAGACGAGAAGTGGGACTACGTCTACAACCTGCCCAAGAGCAGCGAAGAGAACGACGACCGCCAGCGTCTGCCGGGCGGATATGCCACGAATGGCCGCTGGTTCGAAGGCGCCAAGCGCGGCCAGCCCGACCAGATCTGCGCGTTCCCACGCCGCCCGACGGCATTGCCGGCAGCGAAGGCGCCATGTTGATGCGCTCGAAGCAAACTGGCGTGCCAGGACGCTATACGGGCAAGTTCGAACAAGATGACTTCATTTGCAACGTCTCGTCGCGCATCGGCGGTGGAATACCGGTCGGGCGCAATCCCAGCGTCGTGGTGCGCGTGCACATACCCCCCTTCGAACATTGGGAGCGACGCTACGGACCTTCGTTCGGCTTCCGCACGGCGTGTCAGACTTACAAGACTGAGACCAAGAAACGCGGGCCGTTTGGTGGCGTCAGCCGCAGCACGAAGCAAGAGACCTATTGGCCCGGCTTCTTCATCCACTTCGTGCCCGGCGACGGCAAAGACAAGCCGGACTCCGCCTACTTCACCGTCCGTGCCGGCTCGGTGGGCCAGGACTTGCGTGGGCCGAAGATCACCGAGACGGGCTGGTGGACGTTGGGCATGTCGTTCACCAGCGATGGCCGCGTTCACTATTTCGCGCACGAGGGCGTCGAGCCGTTGACCGCGGCCGACCACCTGACGACGCAATATCCCTACAGTTACAACTGCGTGCGAATGGATACGCTGTTCTTCAACGTCGTCAGTGGCAACAACGGCAACTGGTCGACGCCGTGGATCGTGGACGATGCCGAGGTGTACATTGCGGCGCTAAGACCGCGCGCGGCCGAAATTTGCAACCGTCGCGGTGTTAAAACGTGGCGATGGCGGTCGGCGCGTCCTTGTGGATCTCGAACAGCTTGTCGAGCCGCGTGATCTTGAAGACTTCCAGCGGATTGGGCGATATCCCGCAGAATTTGAGTTTGATCTTGTCGGCCTTGCAGCGTTTGTGAAGCTGCACGATCTTGCCGAGCATGGCCGAGGACATGAACTCCACGTCGCGAAAGTCCACCAGCAACTTGCGGTTGCTGGACGCTTCGAGTCCGGCCTGGCTCAGCTCCTGGCCGATCTGGTCGATGATCGCCTGATCCAATATCGACGCCTGCTTGAACGTCACCACCAGCACTTCGCCGGCGTCCTTCAAATCGAGGTAGGTGTACTTCATCGTTTTGGCCATCGCGGCTGTCTCTAGGCGTATGGAAGCGCGGGCAATCGCTCGCAAAGCAACGATTCTACGGCGTGCCGCGCCAACTCGCAATTACGCGCCGCGGCAGGCCTTGCCAAATCCTGGCGGAAATCCCTTGCTTTGGGCCCTATGCAAGCGCAGAATCGCCGGCTGGCGGCAATTGACGGTGATCTTTCTGGCAAAGGGGAACAGCCATGCGCGGCGGACAGCGAACCTCAACAATTGCGGCGGCACTGACTTGCGTTCTGGTTAGCGTTTCGTTCGCCCGCGCGGCCGTCGAACCCATCGACGGTACGTTTACGGCCTCGGACGGGGTGAAAATCCACTACCTCGAAGTCGGCCAGGGCTCGCCGGTGGTGCTGGTGCATGGCTATACCGGCACGGCCCAGGGAAATTGGTTTCTCAACGGCGTCGCCAACGCGCTGGCCAAGAACCATCGGGTGGTGGCGTTGGACTGCCGCGGCCACGGCGAGAGCGACAAGCCGCACGACTCGGCCCAGTACGGCGCCCAAATGGCCAAAGACGTGCTGGAGTTGATGGATCACCTGAAGATCGGCAAAGCCCACGTGCATGGTTATTCGATGGGCGGGCTCATCGTGACGCAGTTATTGGCGATGGCTCCCGACCGGTTCGTCACCGCGTCGTACGGCGGCTCGGGTGTGCCCGAGGTTGACGAGAAGCACAAAGCCGAAGTGCCCGCCGACGAACCGGGTCCCGATCCGCAGGAGGCCGAAGCGCGGTCAACGCTCGCCGGTTTGCCGAACGACCGCGAGGCGCTGGGCGCCATCCGCGCAGGCTGGGCTTCGATCAGCCGCGGCGACATCGATCTGACGACGATCAAAATCCCCGTGCTAGCGATCAACGGCCAGTTCGACGGCCCCAACGCCAAGACCCACCGCATGCAGCGCGAACTGGCCAACTTCAAAGCCGTCGTGCTGCCCGGCAAGTCGCACCTGACCGCGATCATGGCCGGCTACATGCCGCCGGAGTACATCGAGGAGTTGGTGGCGTTCATCAATGCGAACGACCAGACTCAATAGTTGGGAGCAGGAGGCCAGCTACCGCGGCCAGGTCGTGCTCGTCGAGGTCTGGGTATCCATGAGCCAGCGGACGGGGAGGGATTCGAACCCCCGGTACGGTTTCCCGTACAGCGGTTTTCAAGACCGCCGCCTTAGACCACTCGGCCACCCGTCCGGTTCGTGCCGCCGATGCTCCGGAAAGTCTGTCGGCGGATGCTCTATTGTACGACGCAGCCTCACGGACGGAAGCGCGGAACCGGCCGGGATCGGCCATGTGCGGGCACCGGCCAGATACGCAAAGCGGCCAACCCGACCGGAGCCGGATTGGCCGCGCGTTGTTTCAAACGTTTCGGGCGGCGGTTACTCTTGCTTCGACGTTTTGATGTCGACGTCGGGTGATTCGACCTGAATGCCCTTGCCGTCGCCCACGTCGATGCGAGCGTTAGGAGTATCGATTTCGATGCCGGGCTTGTCGTCTGTCGTTACTTCAGTATGGGCTGCCGTCGGTGCTTCCGAGCGGTGGGCACAGCCAACGGTGGAAACGCAATACAAGGCCAGTGTCGCACAGACAAAAGTCTTCATGGCGTAGAACCCTATGGAGTGAAGTGGCTCGCGGCGACGCGGCAACGAGATGCCCGCGGCACGAGCTTGCGATGCAAGAAAAGCCTAGCTCAGGAACCGGGCTGTTGTCGGCAACGCCGGACGATGCTCGACTGCGACGCTCTGTTTCAGGCGAAAAGTGACGCTACCGCCAAGCGCTCGTTACGGCGAACGTGCTGCGACAGGCGATGCCCCGGAACGGCAACCGTGGGGGACGCCTACGGCTCGGGCGTCAGCGACGCCGTGGCGTGCTGGCCGAAGCGGGGATCGAAGCAGTTGTCGATCGTGCGGACGAAGGCGAACTCCTGCTTGTAGTCCAGCGGGAAGAATCGCATCGGCCTGGCTGACGCTTCGTCGGCCGCCGCGCCGGCGTTGTCGAAGGCCAGGGCCGCCGCGGTGATCTTGGCCGCCAGCTCGGGCTGCAGCTTGTGAGAGTAGCCGAACGTCAACCGCGGAATCACTTGCGACTCGTAGATCACGCGATAGTCGCTTGCGGAAATCTCGCCCTCGTCGAGCATGCCGCGGAGCTTGTCGGCCGAGAGGGCCGCAACGGTGTATTGCCCATCGATGAGACCGCGGATCGAGCGCTTCTGTCCCAGCGAGAAGTGGACGTCGTAGTCGACGTTGGGACGCATGCCGGCATCTTGCGCCAGGATGGCAATGGCGGCGCGATAGCCGGTGATCGAGTCGGGACGCGTGCAGGTGAGTTGCTTGCCGCGCAAATCCGTCAGCGAACTGATCTTGCCCTTGGCGCCGGTGGCGATGACCAAGTGATTGCCATTGGCGCCGTCGGAAGTGCCCAGCACGGCCATCGGCACGAAGCCGGCATTGTTGACCAGATAGGGGACGTCGGCGGCGTGCAACGCCACGAGCTGGATCTTGCCGGCCTTTACGTCGGCGATCTCATCGGCACTGTTGACATAAGGCTGGGTCTCGACGGTCTTGCCGGTGGCCTTGGCGAGCGCGGCTTTGAATGACTCCCAGTCGACGCGCTCCTCGTCGTCATCGTCTCCCTCGTAGTGGGCCAGCGCGAGCGTTTCCGGATCGACCAGCTCGGCCGGATCGCTGGGGGGATCGGCCACCAGACGGCCTTTTTTGTCGGAGTAGGCCGGGGCGAGATGTTTGTCGGCGGGCTGAATCAATCCGTGGTGTGCGGTGAGCCGGTCTTGCCCTTTTTTCATGGCAGCCTGCTCCTGCGTGGCGCGCACTGCCACGTAGGCCACCACGGCCAGCGCCACGGCCAACCCACTATATAGGATCGCACGCAACCCGCTGGGCAGTCCCGCGCTGTTGCTGAAGTTGCCCTGCGGGGGCAGTCCGGCATTGTGAGAAGACTCTGAACCCTGGCTCATCGACAAAATCCCTCGAGCACAAATCGGTGGTCGCGTGCCTCGCGTCGCGGCAGCAGGGGCCGGCGACGGTGCGGTTGAAGCCTGGCAACCTGGCCAAACTCCCCCCAATCTGCTGAATCTAGCGGTCTCGTGTGTGGATTCAATCAGGTTTTTGTGAGGGTTTGGCTGCGCCCGGTGGCAACGCTGCCGCATCCGGGGGCAATTGCACCGTGAGCGATTGACTATACTGCGGCTTATGCAGTTTGGCTTGCGAGCTTTGTTCATCCTGACGACCGTCGTGGCGCTGACCGCGTGGATCGTCACGTGGTATCCGACGGTTGCAGCCTACATCGTGATGGTCGCCGTGCTGGCGGCGCTGTTGAGCATCCTGATCGTGGCGCCCTGGATGGGACTGGGCGCGTTTGCCCAATGGATGTTCCAAATGCTGCCGGGGAAGCGGCGTTCACGCTAGAGACATCGAACGGCGCCGCCTGGGCCGCGCCAGGCACATTCACATTGCGAGAGCCTGCCATGAGACTGATGTGCATCCCGCTCGTGGCCTTCGCCGTGGCGCCGGTAATCGTTGTCGCCGACGATACGGCAGCCGACAACTTCGTGATCGAGCGCGTGATCGGACCGGAGTTTCCCGGTCCTTACAAGCACCCGGCCACGATTGCCGAGTTGGCCAATGGCGATCTGTACATCGCCTACTACAGTGGCGCGGGTGAGTACGAGGGGGACACGGCCGTTTACGGCATGCGTCTGGCCAAGGGGGGTTCCGAGTGGTCGAAGCCCGAGATCATTGCCGATACGCCGAACCGCTCCGAAGGCAACGCCGCCGCCTGGCAAGCGCCCGATGGCGCGGTGTGGCTGTTCTACGTGACGAACTACGGGCCCACGTGGTCGTCGGCGCACACCAAGTGCAAGGTGTCGAAAGACGGCGGGCATACCTGGAGCGACTCCTACCTGTTGAGTTTCGAAGAAGGCACCATGTGCCGCAGCCGGCCGATCCTGCTTAACGACGGCGACTACCTGCTCCCCCTATACCACGAGACGGGCGAGGACCGCGAGGGCACGCCGCCCGATACGTGCAGCTACTTCCTGCGTTACGACGTCAAGGAAAAGACCTGGACGCCGACCAATCGCATTTACTCCGAAATGGGCAACCTGCAGGCCTCGCCGGTGCAAATTGACGATGACTATTTGATCGCCTACATCCGACGGGGTGGACGCTTTGGGCCGCTGCCCGAGGGCGTGTTGTATCGGTCGGAATCGCGCGACGGCGGCCGCACCTGGAGCGAGGGCAAGGCGACCGAGTTTCGCAATCCGAACTCGGCGGCCGACTTCATCAAGCTGGCCAACGGGCATTTGCTGCTGGTCTACAACGACAACAACGAAGGGGAGCGGATGCCGCTGACGATTGCCATCTCGACCGACCGCGACAAGTCGTATCCGCACCGCCGCGACATCGTCAATCGCCCGGGCGACACGGCCGCGTATCCCTCCGCCATCCAGACGGCCGATGGCAAGATCCACGTCGTGTACACCTCGGGCGACCGCACGATCATCAATCACGCCGTGTTCGACGAAGCGGCGATTTTGGAACCGTAGCAGGCGCCGAGTTTGGGGAGTCGGGTCAGTTCCGCGTATCCGCCGAATGCCAGCATGAGCGACGACATGGACGACCGACCGGAATGGCTGCCCGCGCCAAAGGTCCGCCCGCCTCAATCGACGGCCCAGATGTTTCGGCCCGCAGCGCTCAGCTTGGGATCCATGCTGCTGGGCATGCTCGGAGTCTGTTTGATTGTCATGTCAGCGATGTCGCTTGTCGCCGGCACTGTGGGCTTCTCGGGTGGGAGAAGGCTGATACCGTACTTTGCGATTGCCGGCTTCTTCTCGCTTGTGGCCGCCTACACGTGCCGGGTTCGCTTGCGAAGGACACGATAGTTCCCAATGCGGTTCCCTCGCCGGGCTCCGCGTTGACCCTTGCGGGGCTTCGTGCTAAGAATGAGGACTTCCGGTGCGGCTGGTTTGGGCTGCCTGGGCTATTTCCTTTAATCGGAGACTCTGCACGTGGCTGGGATTAGCGAACGCGGCAAAGAGATCAAACGGCGGCGGCAGCGTCGCAAGAAGCTGGCCCTGTTAAGCAAGCGGCTGGACAAAGCCAACGTCTCGGAAAAAGGGGTCATCGCGGCCAAGCTCCGCCGTCTCACCCCGGGCGCAGAAGTGCTGATCGACCGCTACGAGCTGCGCGAAATCGATCGGTAGCAGAACCGCGCATTGGCGCCGGGTGGCACTGGCATTTTGCCAGCGCCGAGCAACTTCACGCGCCGACCGAGCATCGACGAGACGGCAATCGAATACCCAGCGCAATGCGCGAGCGAGGGAGATGGAAAACCGGCTCGTGATGCTCCCTCGCTGACGCTTCGGGTTGGTGTGTGGTGCATGTGAATCAAAATACGCCGCTGCGCACGTGAGCCGCAACGCGGCGATCCGCTAATGGCCGGAGGCGCGGGCCTTGGGGAGCGAGCGGCGGATGATCACCAAGAGCCCCGACGGGGCGACACCGCAATGTGTTGGCGACACGAGGTGCCGCCCCGATGGGGCTCGTGCGTTGGAAGAGAGTATGGTGGTTGCGGTGCATCGAGGTCCAGGGGCTTACGCCACCTGGCTATTGACGCGTGGCCCCGTTGGGGCCGAGATGGGAACACGAAAAAATACGCCGCTGCGCACGTGGAACGTGCGCAGCGGCGCCTGGGCGAAACCAGTTTGGTTTGTGCGCTGCCGCCCCGTTCCTAGGGGCCGTGGCGATTTCTTGTGGTTGTAGGTCGCGTGCCACGGCGTTCTTGCGAAGCAGCGGCGCACCGGTGACCCTCCGCCGTGGGAACGATGGTTTGCTCCAAGCGCAGGTCACCAAGACGCCTGGACCTTCGAACCCGGTCGGTCTGATCGGCAAATCCGATACTCGCTTCTTAGAGTCACCGTTGCATGCAGTAGCAAACTCTAAGACGTATCGGCCGGTGGCTTGGGATGCCGCTTATCGCCGGCTTATCGCAAGTGTTGGTCGGCGGCTTACACGACCAGTGGCCTTTTACTGCGCCGCACTCACGGTCAAGCGGACGAGGCCCGAGGACTTGCCGGGACAAGCGGCCCGACGCATCGCTCGATTCACATCCCACAAACGAGTTCTCCCGCAGCCTGCCTTTGTCCGATCAGGATGCTTTCCCTTATCGCATAAGTGGTGGCCGGATTTCAAGTAGTTTTTTTGGCGAGGGAGTCGGGGACAGGGGATAGGGGATAGGGGATCGGGGATAGGGACGAAGAGGGGGAGTGCAGTCAGGACATGGGTAACAGATTTGGTTCAGGACATGGGTGGCGCTTTGTTGGTTAGGGTGACAGGTTGAGGTTTGGTTACACGGTTGAGTTAGCGTCATTGGCTTTTCCCCCTGGGATCCCAGGGGGAAAAAATTTGGAATCATTCGGTGATTGTGCTTGATTTGGTTGTCGGGGTGACGGCGTGGAACTTTTGCGTGCTCAAGTCGATTTGCCCAAGACACAACCGACAGAACCAAGTCGCGTAGCGGTTGGCCGGCAGGGGCTCCAGTCCGATCGGGAAGCCACGCAGCGCGGCCGAGACGTTGACCGCGGCTTTGTGGATCTTCACGCTCCCATTGCGATTCACTTTGCGTACCAGGTATTCGCGGGGATAGACCAGCTCGACGGGCGTGGGATCAAACTTCCGCGGCGACACGTGGTAAACGTCGTGCGGCACACGCATGCCCAAGGCTTCGTGCGGCCGCTCTTCGTTGAAGGTCCGTCGCCACACGTCGAGCGTCGCTTGTTGCGTCGCCGCGTCGTGGTCGGCATGGCTTTCAACTTCCCAGGCCAGGTCGCGATGCATTCGTTCATGTCCGCCGTTTTGGTCCGGGCGACCCGGCGGAATACGGTCCAGGTGGATGCCCAACGACAACCACCATGCACTCAAGCGGCTCAATCCCAAGGGCGAGTTGCAGGCGGCAAACGGCGCCCCATTGTCACTGCGGATGACCTCCGGCAGCCCATGCCGCTCAAACACGCCCGTCATCTGCCGCCGAACCGTCTCGGTGCGGGCGTTATCCAGGGCCTGGGTACACAACAGGTATCGGCTAAAGTCGTCGCGGATCGTCAACGGTTCGAAGCGAGTACGGTTCCGCGTATACCACCAGCCTTTGAAGTCGATCGTCCACACGTGATTCGGCCGCTCGGCCTTGGCCGGAGTCTGCAAGCGCGTGGCTTGCTCGGCCGGCATCCGGCGCCGGTGCTCGACCAGGCCCGCTTTGTCCAAGATCCGCTTGAAGCTGCTCTCCGAGGGCAGGTCTTCCTTAGGCACGGTGCGCTCCAAGACCGCCTGCAACTTACGAGCTCCCCAGCCCGGATGGGCCAGCTTCAACTTCACGATCTGACAAACCATAGTCTCGCCGATCTCGTTGGGAGTCGTAATCGGTCGTCGCGAATGATCGCTCAGGCCACTCAGCCCGTCCCGAAAAAATCGCTCTTTCCACTTGTAACCGGTCTTCGCGACACGCCGAACTCCCGGCAAAGGTCGCCAAAACGCTCCCGGTTCCTCAGTACACGCAAAACAAACTCCGTCCGCTGGTCCATGACATGAGTCTCCATCCAAGGCATAACAATGGTCTCCTTTCGGAGAACCATTCTGCCCCGGCGCGCCACCCATGTCCTGAACCAAATCTGTTACCCATGTCCTGAACCTGTACCGAACCGCAGAGTTCGCAAAGGACGCAGAGGGATGAGGAGATTGGTAACCACGACGGCACTGCGACGGAAAAAGTTGAGGACGACGAACACGAAGGACGAATTCGATTGGATTTTTGTCTCGGTTTTCTCGGTGGGCTCTGTGGCTCATCGTTTACTCGTCGCGCCGTTGCGCCGTCGTGGTTTCATCGATCATTCGCAGCGACCGAACTGCGAGGTTACACTTTGAGTTCCGAGCGGCCCTGTTGCTCTGGTTCCCTGCCCTGCGCTTTGACGAGTTCTGTCATGAAACTGAACCTGGCTCTCTTGTATGTTGCGATCTTGGCTACCGCGGTGCGCGGAGAAGCCGGCTCCGGATTGGGTGCGCGTCACGGAGCACGCCGGTTGGCAAGAGCGGGATAGTCAGGGGGAAGTGGCCTATGGCGGGCGGCTGTGGATCTTCGGGGGCTGGTTCGATTCGTTCAAGCCGGCGCCGCGCGACGTGTGGAGCTCGGCGGATGGTAAACACTGGACGCTGGTTACGCCCGAGGCGGCCTGGCGGCACAGCGATCTGTCGATGAGCCTGGCGTTCGATGGCCGCATGTGGTTCATGGGCGGATGGTTCAACGGGCGGATGCCGGGGCATGAAAGCGGCAACGAAGTCTGGTCGAGCACCGACGGCGCGCATTGGGAGGCGGCGACCAGGCATGCCGGCTGGACGCCGCGCCTGGCCGCGGCCGCCGTGGTGTTCCAAGGCAAAATGTGGATCCTGGGCGGCACCGAGGACTATTACTTTGGCGACGCGTCGAGCCTGAAGAACGACGTTTGGAGTTCGAGCGACGGCAAGGTCTGGACGCAAGTCGCCGATCACGCCGGCTGGTCGCCCCGGGCCTATCACCAGGCCGCGGTGCTCGACGGTAAGATCTATGTCTTTGGCGGTGGCAACTACGTGCCCGAGTATGAAGCCAAGAACGACGTCTGGAGTTCGAGCGACGGCGTGCATTGGGAGCAAGTGACCGAAGCGGCGCCGTGGGAGCCGCGGCTGTGGTTTTCGACCGCCGTGTATCGCGATCGCATCTGGGTGCTAGGAGGTTGGAAGAACAACCCATCGACCAATTTGGGCGACGTGTGGGTTTCGCGCGACGGCCGTGATTGGAAGCAACTGCGCTCGGAAGTAATTTGGAAAGAGCGCCACGAACATTCGACCTACGTGCTTGACGACAAGCTGTGGGTCGCCGGCGGTCATGCACGCCCGTTGGCCAACGACGTGTGGAGTTTGTACCTTGCGCCGGATTGGTTCGACGATAAGTCGAGCGACGGCGAGTCATCCGACGCCAAGTCATCCGACGGCGAGTAATCGTCGCAATGCGTAAAGGCGTTGTCTTCGGACGTGCCGCGGTAGCTGGATTCGCCAGAATTCAGCCGCACGCATTCTGAAGTCTGGCGACTTCAGCTACTCTCAGCCGCACGCAATCTGAAGTCTGGCGACTTCAGCTACGGGTAGCGGGCAAACTGCAGTCTGGCGACTTCAGCTACCTTTCGCGATGATGTTGCGCAGCCCGGCAAATCGGGTGGAATTCCTAAAAAGAGTGGTCGCATCGGAGCGGGTGAATATGATAGAATCTGGGCACGGCGCTTGACCGAAAACCTGCCTTCGCCGCCCTGCCCTCTGGTGCCATGCATGCTCACCTACCGCTAGCTCGGCGTGTGAACATGGCACCCGGTGATGTCAACCTGACAACGAACCGACGTCTCACCCAAAGCGCAGACCGATGCTCCGATTGCTGGCCCTATCTCTGGTGCTCGTTGCGATTCCGCGCGGCGCCGTCCTTGCCGACGAAGCGGCTGGGACGCCTGCCGAGGACGTGTTTCGCGCACGGATCGAGCCGTTGGTGGCACGATCGTGCGTCGACTGCCACTGCGGCGAAGAACCAGCCGGCGAGTTGGCGCTGGACGCGGTGCTCGAGCGGGGCTCGGTCAATGGCGACCGCGAAACGTGGGACAAGATGGCCCGGCGGGTGCGCGACAAGGAAATGCCGCCCGAGGACGGCGAGCCTTTGGCGGACGACCAGCGAGCGCAGTTTCTGAACTGGGTCGACACCGAATTGGCCAAAGATGATTGCAGCGGACCGCGCGATCCGGGCCGCGTGACCATTCGCCGGCTCAATCGCAACGAATACAACAACACGATCCGCGACCTACTGGGCGTGGAGTTTCAGCCGGCCAAGGACTTTCCGGCCGACGACGTGGGCTACGGCTTCGACAACATCGGCGACGTGCTGTCGATGCCGCCGATACTGCTGGAGAAGTATCTCGCCGCGGCGCAAGACATTGTCGACCACGCCTTGGGCACGCGACTGACCAACCTGGTCGAAGGCGTCGACGGTGGCCAAGAGCGCGACGATGGCTTTCGCGTGCTGGCCTCTCAAGGCGAAGTGGCCGCCAAGGTGAAGACGCGCGGCGGCGGAAAGCACTATATCCTGCGCGTGCGGGCCTATGGCGATCAGGCGGGCGACGAGCCGGTGAAGATGCGGATCTCGTTCGGCGACCAGACCGTGCGAGAGTTCGAAGTGCGCGCCGTGGCCGACTATCCGGAGCTGTACGAAGCCTGGGTGGAAGTGCCCGAGCCGGGCCGGCACAAGTGGTCGGTCTCGTTCTTGAACGACTACTACCGGCCGGAGGAGGAAGGCCCTCACGACCGCAATCTGTATGTCGGCAACCTGGAAATGATGGGCCCGTATGGAGACAGCTACGAGCAAATCATCCCGCGCGAGCACACGCCGGAGGATCGGCAACTGGTCGCGCGCGAAATCGTGAATCACATCATGAGCCGCACGTATCGCCGGCCGTCGACCGCGGCGGAAGTGGATCGCGTGTTGGAGCTGGTCGAAGCGGTGCACGCCGACGGCGGCAACTTCGCCGAATCGATCGGCCTGGGCTTGCAGGCGATGCTGGTGTCGCCGCACTTTTTGTTCCGCGTGGAACTCGACGCGCCGGCGGACGACGCCGACGGCATTCGCGAATTGAACGACTTCGAAGTGGCCACGCGGCTGTCGTATTTCCTGTGGAGCTCGATGCCGGACGACGAACTGTTCGAGCTGGCCCGCCACGGCGCGCTGCGGAAAGATGGCAACCTGGAAAAGCAGGTGCGCCGGATGCTGGCCGACGCGAAGGCGCAGGCCTTGGTGGAAAATTTCGCCGGCCAGTGGCTGCAGTTGCGCAATCTGAACACCGTCGCGCCGGACAAGTCGACCTACCAAGGGTTCGATGAAGCGCTGCGCGCGCGCGATGCGGCAGGAGACCGAGACGTTCTTCGCCACGATCATGCGCGAGGACCGCAGCGTGCTGGAGTTCTTGGACGCGGACTACACGTTCGTCAACGAGCGGCTGGCCAAGCACTATGGCATGGCCGACGTCGAAGGGGAGGAGTTCCGCCGCGTATCGCTCGACCCGGTGCGCGCGCGGCGGCGTGTTGGCGCAGGCCAGCGTGTTGACGGTCACCTCGAACCCCACCCGCACCTCGCCGGTGAAGCGCGGCAAGTGGGTGTTGGAAAACCTGCTGGGCACGCCGCCGGCCGATCCGCCGCCTGACGTGCCGCCGCTGGAGGAAAAGGAGCTGGTGGGCACGCTGCGCCAGCGGATGGAACAGCACCGCGACAATGCCGTGTGCGCCAGTTGCCACAAGGCGATGGATCCGCTGGGCTTCGGCTTGGAGAACTACGACGGCATCGGCGGCTGGCGCGACAAGGACGGAGAGTTTGCCATCGACGCCTCGGGCGAGTTGCCCAACGGGCAGACTTTTCCGGGCCGCAAGAACTGAAGCAAGTGCTCAAGGCGCGGCAGGACGATTTTCTGCGGTGCCTGGCCGAGAAGATGCTGACTTATGGGCTGGGCCGCGGTGTCGAGTATAGTGACAGATGCACGGTGCGCGACATCGCCACGAGCATGGCGGCCAACGATTACCGGTTTTCGAGTTTGATTCTGGCCGTCGTCCAAAGCGACGCCTTTCAAAAGCGTTCGTCGTTAGCAAGTACGGCGGGAAAGGAAGCAACCGATGACAAATAGTTGGCACATTTCTCGACGCACGGTGTTGCGCGGCATTGGCACCGCGGTGGCGTTGCCCCTGTTGGACGCGATGGAACCGGCCTTGGCGCTGGCGGGCGACGGCAAGCAAGGCGTGCCCACGCGAATGGGCTTCGTCTATGTGCCCAACGGCAAGCACATGCCCGACTGGACGCCGGCGGCCGAAGGCGAAGCGTTCGAACTGCCCTACATCATGGAACCGCTGTCCAAAGTGAAGGACCGCCTGCTGGTGATCAGCGGCTTGGCACAGACCAAGGCCCGGGCCAACGGCGACGGCGCCGGCGATCACGCCCGGGCGCTGGGCAGCTTTCTGACGGGCGTGCAGGTGCGCAAGACGCACGGCGCCGATATCAAGGCCGGTAAGTCGGTGGACCAGGTGGCCGCGGCCCGCGTAGGGCGCACGACCAAGTTTCCCTCGCTCGAACTTGGTTGCGATCGCGGCATGCAGGCCGGCAATTGCGACAGTGGCTATAGCTGCTCGTACTCGACCAACATCTCGTGGCGCAGCGATTCGACGCCGTCGGCCAAGGAAATCGATCCGCGGTTGGCATTCGAGCGACTGTTCTCGCTGGGTGACGCCGGCGATCAACGCTCGAAGCGCGAGCGCTACAAGAAGAGCGTGCTCGATTTCGTGTTGGAAGACGCCCACGACCTGCGGGCGAAACTGGGCAACAAGGACCAGCGGAAGCTCGACGAATATCTCACGGCGGTGCGCGAGTTGGAAATGCGGATCGACCTGGCCAGCCGCCAGGTGGATGCCTCCATGCCCGACTATCCGCGTCCGGCCGGTATTCCCAAGGACTACGCCGAGCACATCCGGCTGATGTACGATCTGATGGTGCTGGCGTTCCAGGGCGACTTGACGCGGGTGTCGACGTTCGTGGTGGCCAACGAGGGGAGCAATCGGGCGTATCCGTTCATCGACGTGCCCGACGGGCATCACGATCTTTCGCACCACGGCGGCGACGAGGCGAAGCAGATGAAGATTCGCGAAATCAATCGCTTCCACGTCACGCAACTGGCGTACTTCCTGGAGAAGCTCAACAGCATTGCCGAAGGCGAGCGGACGCTGCTGGACAATTCGATGATTCTGTACGGCAGCGGCATTGGCGACGGAAATCGCCACAACCACGACAACCTGCCGATTCTGATGGCCGGCCGTGGCGGCGACACGATTCGTCCGGGACGCCACATGAAGCTGGCCGGCGAAACGCCGCTGAACAATCTCTATCTGGCGATGCTCGACCGCATGGAGTCGTCGGTCGACCAGTTGGGCGACAGCACCGGCCGGCTGGACGGGCTGGTGTAGCGCGGCGCGGCGACTCACCGACAGTGAAGAACGCTTAGCGGCAATCCATGGCAGCGTGCCGGGTGGCACTGGCATCTTGCCAGTGCGTATCTTTAGCACTCGGTGCTTCGACAGGCTGAAGCCCTACCGTAAGTATCTCTTCGAAGGGCAGACGAATGCGGCTGCTTCGCTTTGGCGCGTTGGCTTTGTTGGCGTTGCTCACGCTCGGTTGCGGCGCACGCGACACTCGCCCTAAGATCGGCGTGATGCCGAAGCTATTGGGCATCAGTTACTTCACGGCGGCCGGCAAAGGCGCCAAGGAAGCGGCCGACGAGTTGGACGTTGCCCTGACGTACGACGGGCCGGCGGTGGATAACGCCGAAGAGCAAGTGAAGATGATCGACCGCTGGATTGCCCAGGGCTACGACATGATCGCCGTGGCGCCGAACGATCCGGAGTTGATCGCGCCGGCGCTGCGACGGGCCAAGGACGCCGGCATCACCGTGCTCACCTGGGACGCCGACGCGAATCCGAAGGCCTCGGGCCGCGAGACGTTCGTCAGCCAGGCCCCGCCCGCAGGCATCGCCAACACGATGGTCGACCTGGTGGGCGACGCGATTGATGGCAAAGGCAAGGCGGTCATCATCACCGGCTCGGCCACCGCGCCGAATCAAAACGCCTGGATGGAGCTGATGCGGGCACGCCTGGCCGAGAAGTATCCCGACGTCGAACTATCTGGAAACGCTAGTCAGCGACGAGGACCAGGCCAAGGCCTATCGACTGGCGCGCGACGTGATCAACTCGCAGCCCGATCTGAAGGGCATTTGGGCGATCACCACCGTGGCATTCCCCGGCGCCGCCAAAGCCGTGCGCGACGCGGGCAAGAGCGGCGAGATTTTCGTCACCGGCTTGAGCCTGCCCAACACGATGCGCGAGTACGTCGAAGACGGCACGGTGCAAAAGGTCGTGCTGTGGAACCCGGTCGACTTGGGCTACCTGACGGTACACGCGGCCAAGCTGCTGCGCGACGGCAAACTCAGCGAAGGCGAGCACACGATCGGCCGGCTGGAAGGCATCGAGGTCTCGCCCGGCGAAGTGCTGCTCGGCCCGCCGCTGGTGTTCGATCGAGAGAATATCGGGCAGTACGATTTTTGAGGCGTTAATGCGTATTGTCACACTAACCCAAAGCGCAAGCGAGGGAGCAGTACTTGAGGCCATTGTCCCAATCTCCCTCGCTCGCGCTTCGGGTTAGTGTGAGTTGCATCACGCTCAATCGATGATCAGTTGTTTCACTTGGGGCAACCTGGCCTTTACTCTCTCAATCATCGCGTCGTGTTCTTTTTGAATTGCGTGCCTCGTGATCATCAATTTGCCGTTGTCGATTTTCCACCCAAGATCGCACGGCGCGAGCAATTCAGTCAGCGCTTCGCCGAGTTTTTTGCCTTGGATCATCCCGGTTAGCGGGCGGCGACCATCGAGATGCTCGGGCGAGACGGCCGCATGGTCGATCTCAATGGGGATGTCGTGCAGGTCAACCAAGTAGTCGATGCCGTCTTGGAGCGGTACTTCTTGAAACTCGATGATGGTCGGTTCACCGAGTGCGAGGATCAATAGATCGTGGTGCCTGTCGCTGCGAAGTATCACCATCCTTAGATCGGGCATTTCCGCCAACTGGGCAAGTCCCTCATGCGAGACCGAAGTTTCAGTGAAACCTAACCAAGCGAACGAGCGCAATGGCAATACGTAGTCGCGAATGGTCTGGTCAGAGACGTCCGCGCCCTTCAAATAGGCTTCGCCGGGGTATCGCAGTGCGAAGAACTCTCGCAGCCAGCCCGGGACCGTGCCGTCAGGGGGCACACGGCCATAGCCGCCCAACGGGCCCCAGCCTTCGTCGAAGTATACCACCATGCCTCCGGCCGAAGTCAATGCGGATACAGCGCGGCGTTGCGCGCACGACTTGTGCGGCGCGAAAGGCAACTGTTGCGGCCACAAGCGTGACCAATACCAACAGCGTTCGTAGGCTAAAACTAAACAGTCGCCGGCGCTTGGGAGACGGAGTAGGTGCGTCGGACATCGGTTGCCTCCGGATGTTCCTGGCGTAGAAATCGGATCGCGGTTGGGCCACGTCTGCTGGCTCGATCGCTCTGAATTCTGGCGAATTCAGCTACTTGTGTGGCGTGCTTGTTCGGCATTTCTGCGGCAGATTTCACGTCTGTCATGCTACCACATTTGAGGGTGTGCCAGAGCGCAACGCGACGCAACCGGATCGTTGCAGGGGACTTGGAGGTGCGCGATCCCGTACCATCGGCAAATGGCCGTTGGCACTTCGGCCGTTTTCGGCATAGGATATTCACACCGCCTGGGTGTCTGCTGCCGCGGATGCCCGAGTCAAATTCTCGAACCGTTAGCCAGGCAAGGAACCCGCAATGCAGAACAACAACTTGAATCGTCGCGATTTCGAACGTTTGACGGCAGCGGCCGTCGGTGGACTTTTGGCGGGTGGCGGTTTGGTCCGCAATGCGTTGGGCGCCGACGAGCCCAAGGTTCCGGGCAAGGACCCGAAGAAGAATCCCATGCTCGGCGAGCCGCACGTGTGCCGCGGCATCAACATGTGCAAAGGGCTGAGCGCCAGCAAGGACAACGCTTGCGCCGGCCAGGGCGCCTGTGCCACGGCCAAGGCGCACACGTGCCACTTCGACAATGACTGCCGAGGGCAGGGCGGCTGCGGCGCGAAGCCGGGCGAGAACGAGTGCAAAGGCAAAGGCGAGTGCGGCGTGCCGTTGGGCCGCAGCGCCTGGAAGAAAGCCGGGCCCGCTTCGAAGAGCTGATGAAAGCCGAAGGCAAGAAGGTCGGCCCCGCACCGCCGAAGGCGTAAGCCCGAGCCATTTTGCAACACAGTGCACCGCGGCGAGCGCAACGGTGAGGTCGCTCGGCGCGGTGCCGTTTTTTGGGAAGGTTTTGATGGTGCGCGGGGGATTTCGGTTCGCAGATGGCGACACCAACCCAAAGCGCAAGCGAGAGGGATTGGGAAAACGGCTTTCGGTAGTGCTCCCGCGCTGGCGCTTCGGGTAAGTGCGTGTTGCGGACAGCGCCACGTGGAAAGTAACTGGGAGACACACCGACCATGGCCGTAGCGCGTTTGGGTCACGACCTGCTGGGGCTTGGCGTCGGCCTGCGCACCGTGCACTTCGGCCACATTCTCGAACACTGGCCCGAGGTCGACTGGTTCGAGATCATCTCCGAGAACTTCATGGACTCGGCCGGGCGGCCGCGCTACGTGCTCGAGCAGATCGCCGAGCGCTATCCGATCGTGATGCACGGCGTGTCGCTGTCGATCGGCAGCACCGATCCGCTCGACTTCGACTACCTGGGCAAGCTCAAGCGGCTGGCCGGCGAAATCAAGCCGCGCTGGATTTCCGACCACCTGTGCTGGACCGGCGTGCTGGGGCGCAACGCGCACGATCTGCTGCCGATTCCGCTCAACGAGGAAACGCTGCGGCACGTGGTCGAAGCGCGTGCGGACGGTGCAGGACGTGCTCGAACGGCCGCTGGTGCTGGAAAACCCCAGCACCTACGTGACGTTCGCCGACTCGACGATGAGCGAGTGGGAGTTTCTCTCCCGGCTGGCCGAAGAGGCCGACTGCGGGCTGCTGCTGGACGTGAACAACGTCTACGTGTCGAGCGTGAATCACGATTTCGACCCGCGGGAATACCTGGAAAACGTGCCGCACGAACGGATCGTGCAGTGCCACCTGGCCGGCCACACCAACTGCCGCACGCACCTGATCGACACGCACGACGACCACGTGATCGACCCGGTGTGGGAGCTGTATCGGCTGGCGCACGCGCGGACCGGGGGCATGTCGACATTGCTGGAATGGGACGCCAAGATCCCCGAGTTTCCGGTGGTGCACGCCGAGGTGCTCAAGGCGCAACAGTACATCGGCGCGTTGGACGAGCAGCAGGCGCGGCACAAAGAAACAACGCCGTCGGAGTCGGCGCCGAGGGAAACGCGGCAGCCGGCCACCTCGGGCGTGTCCAACCCGATCGCGTACATCGTGTCCGACATCACATGAAGCCCAGGCCGGCCCATCTCGAGCAGATTCGGCGCTGGATGCAAAGCGTGATCATGCACCCCGGCGGCGTGGCCGAGGGGGTCGAGGCGGACACGGCGCGGCAGCATTTGGACGTGCCGCTGGCCGAGTTGGATAGCGTGATCCGGCCGTCGGCGGCTTTGACCAGCAACGCGCGGCTGGAGATCTACGTCGACGCGTACTACGAACGGCTGTTGGAATGCCTGCGCCAGGAATTTTGCGGCACGCAATACGCCGTGGGCGAGGAGCTGTTTGACGCGTTGGCCTTCGGCTATTTGCAGAGCTATCCGTCGCGCAGCTATACGCTGGGGCAGTTGGGCGCTTCGTTCGCGGAGTATCTCGATAAGCATCGGCTGCACGCGCAGGAAGCGCCAGCGGGAGTGCCTGCCACTTGGCCCGATTTCGTCGTGGAACTGGCGCAGTTCGAGCGCGTGCAACGCGAGGTGTTCGACGCCGAGGGAACCGAACGCGGCAACTTGCTCGATTTCGACGCGTTGGCGTCGGTGGCGCCCGAACATTGGCCCGGCTTGCGATTGACGTTGGCGCCGTGCCTGCGGCTTTTCCACGCCATGCATCCGGTACACGAATTCTGGCAATCGTATCGCGAGGAGAGTGGCCCGGCGAGCGCCGAGCTGGCCCAGACGTGGGTAGCGGTCAATCGCCGCAATTACACCATCGAGCGGCATGCTCTGAGCGCGACGCAATATGCGCTGCTTTCGAGCCTGGCGGCGGGCGAAACGCTGAGCCAGGCAATTGGCGCGGCGGCCGTTGCGGACGATGGCCCGGACGGGTCGCTGGCGGAGCAGTTGGGCCAGTGGTTCGCGTTTTGGAGCCGGCACGGCTTCTTCATCGCCATGTCGCAGGGCGAAGCAAGCGTCACGTGCTGTGGTGTTCGGAGCGGGAGTTGGACGAGCTGATTCGCAAATGCAGGAATGCTTCGCGTCGGCAACGGCTGCGGGTGATCCGCTGGTCGTTGGAAGTCGACGGCGGACCAGGTCACTGCGCAGTCAGGCTTGTGTCGTCGCAGGTGCAGAACTGGCTGCAACGATTCAACGAGCAGGGACTGGCGGGCTTGGAAGACCGTCGGACGCGGTCGTTTGTCGCTGACTGTCGAGCAGCAGGCGAACTGCAAGCGAGATTGGCCGCGGCCCACGGCGCAGATGAAGTCTGCACCTGGCGGCGAAGACATTCAGCGGATCCTGCAGGAAGAGTTCGGCGTGCTGCGCAAGCTGAGCTCGGTGTATTACTGTTGCATTCCTCGGTTACTCGTCACTCGTTCGCGGCGCGTCATGTGCAAGCGATGCCGCGCGGCAGGAGCATTTTAAAAAAACGAACTACCGCAGCGTCTTGACGAGATCCGCCGCGACCACGACCGGCTGATCCAAGTCTTCTTTCAAGACGAAGCACGGTTCGGTCAACAAGGCACGTTGACGCGCATGTGGGCGCGGCGTGGTTCGCGTCGCGCGCGTACGTCAAGCGCAATACGACTATCTGTACGTAGTTGCGCCGCTGCCCGCACGGTCAGGCCGAGGAATCCTGGCCCTATCAACACCGATACGATCAATGCTTCTTGCGCGAGTTCTCCGCGGCCTGGCTCCGGCTGCAGGCCGTTTTGGTGTGGGACGGCGCTGGATATCACACCAGCGGGCGCTCAAGTACCGCAACGTCAGCTGGTGCAGCTGCACCTATTCGCGGAACTCAACCGATCGAAAACTTGTGGCACTACTTGCGTAGCCATTATTGGTCGAATCGGAAATACGCCAACTACGCCGCTTGGAACAGGCCGCCATCATAACGCCCAGTCTGGCCCTGGTTTTTGGGCCGTCTCTTGGCTTTCGATCACGCCCGCGCGGCCGTTGCGCAATCACGTGGCAGCCCGGGCGAAGCACTTCCGGGGAGGGGCGAAGATTTTTTCAGTCAAGGAAGAATCAACGGGAATAACTGTTGGTTGGACGAGCGAATCTGTAGGCGATGCCCCAGCATCAGGCAGTGCGTGACGAACAGAGAATGCTTGCGATTGCACGGCAGTCGGCACGACCATGAGGCGTGCAGGGAAACAAACAGCTCGGCAGGTCCCGTGGAACAGGACTAGCCCAGCGGCCCCGAGATCCGGCCGTAGAATCCGCCCGCTCTCCACTCCGAAACGGCGGCAGCGCCTTGAGTGAGACAACCCGCTACTTTCCTCCTTTTTTGCCCACACGGTACTTGAATGCGGCGCGCGCCTGTGCCTATATGGAAAGATCGTCTCTCGCTTGCGCTTTTGGAACGGCGCAAGGCGTCCCGCATCGTGCTTTTGCTCACCTGAAATTCCATGATCGGCCTGCGCTTTTGGTGCGGCCATTATGAGAATATAGATAAAATACGTTGTTTGGGAAATCTGGGAATTGTTTTTTGTAGAACCTGGAAGCATACTCGCAACTTACGCCCCCAGAGGGGATTTGAGGGCTAGGGAGTAGCTAAAACTGCACGACGTGCCCACGCGCGGCAGGGACACTTGGCGAGGCGTTTTCGCTTGAAAACGGGGCCTCGCGGAGGCCCGGCTGCGTCCGTTGGGATGCGCGTGCGACTTTGAGAGAAAGCCCACGGCTATGGCGAAAAGGCAGAGTTTGGCATCGCGGACGGGTCGACGAGCATCACGATTTCGCAAGTTGCGTCCCGGGCGTCCCGGACCGCGGCAACTGCGGGTGGAGCCGTTCGAGGAGCGAACGCTGTTTGCGGTGGGCCTGGTGGCCGCCTATAGCAGCGAGGATGTGTTGCTCACCAACAACCAGGTGCTGCACACGGCGCCCACCGAGTTGCGGTTCCGCTTCACGAGCAACATCGACGCCAGCACGCTGCAAAACGGCACGGCGAACATTCAAGTCACGCGCGGCAACGACCACATCCTGGGCAACGGCAACGACGTCTCGGTCGCCGCCCCCTATCTCGGCGTGACCACCACGGCGACCGACGTGATCCTGCGTTTCGCGAGTCCGCTGGTGGACGATCTGTACCAGGTAAAGATCGTCGGCAGCGGCGCTACTCCGCTTAAGAACACCGACGGCGAGGCGTTCAACGGCGGCGCAGATCTGACGATGAACTTCACGCTCGACCTGGGTGCGCAGGTCGCGGCCGTCGTGCCGCAGCCGGTGACGCGGGATGCCGCCGGCAAATTGTCGCAAGCCGTCAACCAGATCGAAGTGTACTTCAACGTGCAGGATCCGTTGAGCTCCTCGACGGCCACCAATCCAATCAACTACGAACTAATCCGCACCGCCGGCACGGAGAGCACGACCGACGATGCGATATTCAATCCGGCTTCGGTCACCTACGACGCGGCCACGGGCAAGGCCGTGTTGACGTTCAGCTCGGGAGTGCTGACCACGGCCGGGCTCTACCGTTTGCGCGTGGGCAACAACGATCCGCTGCCGCTGGCGCCGGTGACGCCGACGGTCGGCGCGGCGGGCTCGAGTTTTGGCACATCGGCCAACCTGGGTACGATCTTCCCCGCCGCCCAAGGCACGCAGAGTGTCACGGTCGACGGCTCGATCGGCGGCACGCCGGTCAACGTGCTCTATCCCGGCGGCCAGGGGGACGTGGGCGCGCACGATCTGCCCGACATTTTCCAAAGCCACCTACTGATCAATCGCGACACCACCGGCGTCGTGCCGGTGCTGTACTACAACTTCAAAGGGGACATCGGCCAAGTCCTCGGAGCCCCCGCGTACAACTCGATCACCGAGGATCAAAAAGACCGCGTGCGCGAGATCATGTCGTTCTACAGCCATTACCTGGGCGTGGAAATCGTCGAGAACGACCTGTATGGCGCCACGATTGCCACCGGCGATCCACGGGCCGTCGATCCCTTTGTCGTTCCGGGCGGCGTCGGCGGCATCGCCGGCGGAAGCATGACGCCCGTCTTCTCCACCCCGCCAGTTCGCACCGGCCTGGCCGTGATGAACGCCGGGGTCGATTGGGGACGCAGCGAACCGGGTGGCGGCTATTTCCAGACCGCGATGCACGAAATCGGCCACTTGCTCGGACTGGGCCATACTTACGAGTTGCCCGGGCTGACCATCATGGGCAGCGGCGAGGGCAACGGCGACTCGGCCCCCAGCGGCGAACCCGTGTTCCCCGGCGACTTCGACATTCTGCTGGGGCAGTACCTGCACCCGCCGGTGGGCAACGACATCGACGTTTACAAGTTCACGCTCGCGCGCGCCGGGTCGTTGAATCTGGAAACGTTCGCCGAGCGATTGCGCGATTACAACTCGTCTTTGAATCCGAGCCAGCTCGACTCGGTCATTACGGTCTATAGCTCGACCGGAACGGTCATTGCCCGCAACGACGACTATTACGGCGACGATCCGTTTTTACAGTTCGACATCGAGGCCGGCACGTACTACGTCGCGATCACCAGCACGGGTAACGACAACTTCGACCCGGCCACCGGCGACACCGGCGCCGGCGGCACGACGCAGGGGGAATACAAGCTACGGCTGACATTTACTCCAAGCACCACCACGGGCATCAAGGACACGACCGGCACGGCGTTGGACGGAGACGCCGACGGCACGCCGGGCGGCAACTACAATTTCTGGTTCCGCGTGGCGAGCACCGCCAACACCAAGTTCGTGGACAAGGCGGCCACGGGCGGCACCGGCGCGGCTGGCTCGATCACGAATCCCTATAAGACGATCGACCAGGCACTGGCGGCCGCGGCCGCCGGTTCGGTGGTGCGGATCGTGGCCAACGGCGGCGCCGACAAGGACCTGTCCACCGTCGGCGACAATCTGTCGTACAACATCGGCTTCGATAATCTCGGCCTGGCGCTGTCGGACGGTTCGAAATTCGAGATTCCGCGCAACGTCACCGTGATGGTCGACGCCGGCGCCATTCTCAAGCTGCGCGGCGCCAACATCGATGCCGGCACGGTGTCGCAGGGCATCGACCATAGCGGCGGCGCGTTGCAATTGCTGGGCACGCCGGCAAAGAACGCCTCTGGAGCCGATATCGGCAGCGTGTACGTGACGTCGTTCTACAACACCTCGATCGGCACGGATTCGAATCCGGCCAAGGGGCCGTTGACGTCCGGCGATTGGGGCGGCCTCGTTTTCCGCGAAGATTCCGACTTGGAAGACGACGGCATCTTCATGAATACCGTCAACCGGGCGAAGATCAGCTACGGTGGCGGCCAGGTGGTGGTCAATTCGGTGTCGTCGACGTTCGATCCGATCCACCTGATCGACGCCCGGCCGACCATCAGCTTCAACACCATTTCGAATGCGGCGAATGCGGCCATTTCGGCCAATCCGAACAGCTTCGAGGAGAGCCAGTTTCAAGGCATTGAGCACGTAGTGGACGGATCCATCGTTCCGGGATTCACGGCCGACTACACGCGCGGCGGGCCGAAAATCTATCGCAATGCGCTGTCGAACAACACGATCAGCGGCTTGTTCGTGCGGCGTGCGCACCGATACGGATACCGGCGCCGTGATCGATCGCATGACCGTGCCCGGCCGCTTCACCACGACCGACATGGTGTACGTGATCGAGGAAAATCTGGTGATCGGCGGTTCGCCGGGCGGATACTACATCGACCCGAACGGTCGCTTGACGGCGCGCACCGAGCGGACGACTGGCGATCGACCCGGGCGTGATCGTGAAGCTGGGCGGGACGCGCATCGAAACGCAAATCGGCACGGCGCTGTACGCCGAAGGAACCAAGGCCAAGCCGATCATCTTCACGTCGATTGCTCGACGACAGCTTCGGCGCCGGCGGCGTATTCGACACGACCAACGACGGCGCCACCACGGCCGCCGACGAAGGGGACTGGGGCGGCCTGTTCTTCGGACCGCTTTCACTGGGCAGCCTCGATCACGCGCTGATCACCTACGGCGGCGGCGCGACCACGATCGAAGGCGACGCGGTCAACTTCAACGCCGTGGAAATCCACCAGGCGAAGGTGCGAATCTCCAACAGCACCTTGGAGCACAATGCCGCGGGCGGCGAGACGTCCGACCGCGCCGGACGCAGCTCGACGACCGCCGCGATCATCTTCGTCCGCGGCGCACAGCCCGTGCTGCTCAACAACACCATTCAAAACAACGACACCGCGCCGATCACCGACATCAACGGCACGTTGCGCGAGACGGCGGCCATCAGCATCAACGTCAACGCCCTGAATTCCAAGCTCGTCATGGATCATCGGGCGCAGCACGGGGCGGGCCGACATCATCGATACTTCGCTGGTGAATTCCGGCCCGCTGATCCGCGGCAATCGCATCGGCAACACGCCGATCAACGGCATGGTGGTGCGCGGTGGCCGATTGACGACCGACGTGGTCTGGGACGACACCGATATCGTTCACGTGCTGTTGGACGAGGTGGTGGCCGATACCATGTTCTCGCTGAGCGGACGGCTGCGGCTGCAGAGCAGCGCCAACGAAAGCCTGGTGGTCAAGGGGCTGGGGCCCACCGCCGGCATCACGGCCTCGGGCGTTCCGCTGGACATCCAGGATCGCATGGGCGGGGCCGTGCAGGTGATCGGCATGCCCGACCACCCGGTCATCATGACCTCGATCTTCGACCGCACGGCGGGAGCGGGCTTCCGGCCCAACGGATTGCCGCAGAACGACACGCACAACGTCGAAGGCAGCAGCAACTTGCAGCAGCCCGACTTTGACAATTCCGGTCCGGTGGTCATCGACGGCGGCGACCGCGACGACCACGGAACTTTCGCTGACGACGACGAATAAGTGACGGTTGGAAGTTCATCGAGCAGTCCGTCGAGTTCGTTTACAACGAATCGCTGAATACTGCGGGCACCGGTGTGTTGGTCATCGGTATCGACGACAGCAACACGGACAACAACCAGGCCTTGGACGCGATCCAAAGCGTCGCCGACGTGTTGGATTTGGAACTGACGTTCGTGACAGGCGCGGCAATCAACAACGTCAATTTTGCCGACTATCGGATGATTTACGTGCCGTCGGACAACAACGCCTTTGGAAACACGGCAGGGGGCATCGTCCAGGCTGATTTGGATCGATTGAACGCGCGACAAGTTGGCCATACAGAACTACGTCAACATCGTCGGCGGCGGCGTCTTCGCTCTCACCGAGGCGGCTTCCGAGAATCCGTATGGCTGGCTGGAATTACCCGAACCGTTCGTGATTCAAGGCGGATTCGGCACGGACCTCGCGCAAACTCCGCTGTTGGCGGCCGCGGGTTTCAACATCACGGACAAAGAACTCAGCAACGGCACGCCGTGGCACAACAGCTTCATCGGTCCGCCGGGCTTCAACCGCATGCAAGTCTGGGTGGTCGACCCGGCCACCGGAGCCGCGGTGACGCTGGGCATCGGCGCCGGCCAGGGAGGCATCGGCACTCGGTTTCCCGACCCGCAGCCGGGTGACTGGCGCAGGATCAAGATCGACGACTACAGCAACGACTACAACGTCGAGTTGACGAATGAGTTCGAGCAGCGATTCTTGCCGAGCGGCGATACCAACGGACTGCCGACGACCGCGCAGAACCTGGGCGAACTGGCGCCCAACGCCGGCAGTGGCGACGACGTGCGGCGGCTGGGCTTCGAAGTACACGGTTCGATCAGCCAAACCGTCAACAGTCCCAAGGGGGGCGACGTCGACGTCTACAGCTTCAAGGCCACGGCCGGCCAGACCGTGTGGTTCGACATCGACCGCACCGGCCAGGCGCTCGACACGGTCATCGAATTGATCGACGCCAATGGCGCCGTGGTGGCCCGTAGCGACAACTCCGTCAACGAACAGAACAATGCATCGCTGCTGGTCGGGAGCGGCGCAGCAAATGCGGCCCGGTTTCTCCAGCAGCCAGGGTCCGTACACCAGCCCTGACCACTACACGATCAATCCGAAAGACGCGGGCATGCGCGTCGTGTTGCCGGGAACGGCCGGCACGTCGAACACGTACTTCGTGCGCGTGCGTGCCTTCAGCAACAATTTGTCGCTACTTTCCGGCGGTTTGTCCAAGGGCGAGTACGTGATGCAGATCCGCCTGCAGAACCTGGACGTCTATCCGGGTTCCACGGTGCGCGTACTCCGACATTCGCTATGCGACCAACGCCATCCAGGTCATCGGCAAACCGTCGCAATCGCCGCTCTTGGGCGACACGATCAGTTCCACCGGCACGCACAACACGTTCGACACCGCACAAGACATCGGCAACTTGCTGAACTCGGACAAAAATCAAATTAGCGTGGCCGGCACACTCACTAGCTCGACCGATCCGGTTTGGTTCAAGATGGACCTGAACTACGATCTGGTGCAATCGATCGCCGGCGTATCGAACGGTTTCAAGACGTTCGCGACGATGTTCCAGATCGACTATGCCGACGGACTGTCGCGGCCCGACACGACCATCTCGATTTTCGACTCCAACGGCAATTTGCTGTTGATCGGTCGCGACTCGGACGTATCGGATGATCAGCCGCGGGAATCGACCGGGGCGGATCTCACCAATCTGGCGCATGGCTCGTTCGGCGTGCGGGACGCCTCGGTGGGAACCGTGCAGCTTCCGGCCGGCACCGTGCCCGCGGGCGACGAAAACGATCCGCAGCCAATCGGCGGAAGCGGCGGCAGAACCTACTACATCGCGGTGTCCTCGAGCGCCGCGTTGCCCACGATTCTGGACGCCACGTTCAAGATGGAAGCCACGAACCCGTTGGTTCGCCTGGAGCCGGTCAGCTCGGTGGCCGCATCATCGACGACCGCATCGGCGGGACGGGATTCACAACGGCCGGCCCATCGCAGCAACTCTTCCCGGGATCGACTCCGGTGGAGTTGAGCGTCAGCGCCACCGACTTCACGTTGTCCGACGTCGTGCTGTTCGTGAATACGGAGGACGACCTGTACACGGTGAATCCGTTCACGGGCCAAACCACGACGTTCATCACGCGGCCGGATCTCGCCAGCGAATACCTCGCCCAGGCGAGCCCTTCGAGCAACCTCGGATACTTCGACATCGCGATGCGCAGCGACGGCCGGCTTTATGCGTTCGCGCGCGGCTTCGGCGACAACAACGTTCAAAGCACGAACAGCACGTTCACGCAGATTAATCCGTCGGATGCATCGACGATGGACACCCGCGTTCGCACTTTCGACGTATCAACGTCGATCAAGACAATCCGATCGACGACCAGACGGGGCTGTACAACTTTCAGTCGCCGCAAACGGATCGTGGAATTATGATCAACGCGCTGGCGTTCGGCACCGACGTCCTTTCGAGTTCGAGCGTGGATGAGCGAACCCTGTTCGTGGTGGGCAACCGCGAGGCGGGAACCCGCGAAATCACGGAGACGCAGAACCTGCTGTTCCGCTTCGATCCGAACACGGGCGAGCAGTTTAACAACGACGTGATCACGAACACGGACGCTTTCCCGCCGCCCGACAACGGCTCGTTCACGGCGTGGAACCCCTATCCGGACGGTTCCCCGTACCTTGCAGGCAATCGCGATATCGACGCGGGGTCCGGTACCGACGTGGTGCCGCGCGGAACGCTGGCGACGGGGCGGTGGCTGTTCGCCTCGGACGCCACGGACAACAGCCCCGGCTCGTTCTATGCCACCAACGCCACGGTCAACGCGCTCGACCTGAACGATGGCGAAACCATCATTCTTGGCGACACGACGATCGAGTTCGACGGCGGTCCTCAGCTTCGACTGGCATCGCCGGTCGCTGCGTCGCTGATTCCCGACGGCACCACCTTCACCATCGGCAGCACCACCTTCGAGTTCGACAGCAACAGCAGCTTCGTCGCCGGCAACAAGCCAATCGTGTATTCGTCAAGTGACAGCACGCAAGACTTGCTGGACGCGATCGCCCAAGCCGTGGACGGCGCCGGCATCACCGGCATCGTCGATGAAACGGGCTCGTTCACGACGGTCGATGCCAGTTGGTCGCGCGACCGCGTGATGTTCTTGAACGCGACGAGCGCCAACCTGACGAACGTCACGAATCTGTCGACGAATTTCACTACTTCGGGAGTATCCGGATCAACGCCCGGCCCCTTGAAGATATTGCGTATTCCGTTCCACGCCGACGACACGGCCGGCGACCTGGGCAGCAGAATCACAGCTGCGATCCAGGCCGGTTTACCGCATGCTCCAGGCGCCGAAGACATTCCAATCTACCGGTACGCCGCAGCGGTGCAAACGTTGCCGCCGATCAAGGCGGTGAACTTGGGCAACGGCGAAGTCCAAATCGACACCGGAAAATTCGACGTCAGCACGAGCAAAGTTGTGGGCAATACGACGGTCAATACATCGACGCCGTGGTATACGGATGCGGACGGGTTTGGCTCGATCTTTACCGACGCCGGCAGCATCACCGGCCTGGCAATGCTGCCCGATGTATTGCAGGTCAACAACACCATTTTTGGATTCGAACCCGACATGTACGCCGTCAGCAACTCCGGCGGCGTGTACCGGATCACGAACTACGAAGGCATCGACGCCGCGGAGATGGAATTGCTCAACGTGGTGCGCGATGCGAACGGAAACGGAATTCGGTTCACCGGCTTGACTCCCGGACCGGAGAACGTCGAGGGGGGGCGCTGCGCGGACGCTATGGGCCACGGACGAAAACGGCAATCTGTGGGCGTTCGACGAGAACGGACAACCCGCGCCGGTGTTCGTGGACGGTCAAACTTCGGTCAACATCGGTCCCTACGACTTCGATATCCAGGGTCTGGCGTTCTCGACGTTGGACTACAACCTGTGGCACGTGACGACGACTCGCAAGGACGACGCGGGCCACGGCAACACGCCGACGTTCGACTACAACGTCGCCCGCGCCACGACCCAGACCGGCGCCGGCAACAGCTTCTACTTCGGCCTGGAAGACCCGCGGGACATAGGGGGAGTTGGGGGCGCCTATGCCCCGCAGCAACCGGGGTCGTATCGCTACATCCACGGCCTGCAGGAAAACCCCGCCTTGCAGTCGCTCTCTGGCAACGAAAGCTTGTTCGGCAGCTACAACCTGCCGGGTGGCGCCAAGGGAAGCCTGACTTCGGCGGAATTCAGCCTGGCCGATTACTCGGCCGAGGACAAGCCGACGCTGTACTTCAACTACGCCCTGGATACCGAGGGGGCCAACAGCGACAAGACAGCAATGCGCGACAGTTTCCGGGTCTATGGCACCCGCGACGGCGTGAATTGGATCGAGTTGACCACCAACAACTCGGTGCCGTCCATCAGGAACTCCACCTCCGCTGAACTACCGTCGTACGCGTCGGATTCGGGCGGGTTGTATCAATCCGACAAGTCGACGCAGCGCGTGCAGGAGGCCTTCGACCCGACCGGCACCGACGGAGTGATGCCGGGCAACTATCTGCGTAACGATTTTGACCAGCCGGTGCCCACCGACGCCGTCCAATGGCGGCAAGCGCGGGTGGACCTGGGCGATTTGGCGGGCACGGCGAACATCAAATTGCGTTTTGACTTCAGCACGGCCGGCAGCATGGGCACCGGCATCACGACGCAGGTCGGCGTCTATATGGGAGCGAAGGCCGGTAGCGAGCTGACCGACGGCCAGACGTTCACGCTGGATCAAACCGCGATCAGCCCCGGCACGACTTTTACGCTCCGCCAAGGATTGAGCTTGTTCGTCCCGGCTGGCGGAGGAGTGACGATTCCGGATGGTGAGACGTTTACCATCGAAGGGATCACATATGAGTTCGACAAGAACTCATCGGTCTCCGGCGGAAACACGGCAGTGCCGATCACCAACGCACAAACGTCCGAACAAGTGGCCGATGCGATTTTCGTCTCGATCGCCAACAATCCGCCGGCCGGAGTGACGCCGGTGCGCGACGCCGGTTATTCGGTCGACGTGCCCACCGGCGGCGGCGCGAACATGATCAACGGCGAAACGCTCACGCTCAACGACCGCGTATTCGAGTTCCGCAACGATGGCAACTTCGGCGGCACCAACGTCGCCGTGCCTTTTAGCTCGGTCTTGCAGGTGCAGACGCCGGTCAACAGCGTGGGCATGGCCAACGGCGAAACGTTCACGGTCAACGGCGCGATGTTTGAAATGCGCCGGAGCGGCGAATTTGGAACGACTCTGGAAACCGCCAATGCGATCGCCGTACCGGTCGGCAGCACGCTGTCGCTGCAAGTGCCCAATGGCGGCGGACTCCTGCTCAACGGCGAGACATTCAAGATCAACGGCACGACCTTCGAGCTGCGAACCAGCGGCCCGGCAACGGGCAGCAACACGCTCGTTTTGTACAACCCTGCCGATACGGCCGCGCAGATCACGGCCGCCATCTCCACGGCGATCCAGACGGCCGGCATCGGCGTCACGGCCACACAGCAAACGACCACCGTCAACAACGACACGCTGAAATTGACCGGCGCAACTTCGCTGGCCCGCAGCACGAATCACACGACCAGGGTTGCCGCGATTCTAGGAACGACGGCATCGTCGACGCAGGTGGCGACTAACCTGGCCGCCGCGATCACCAGCGCCAACGTTGGGGTAACGCCCGCCCGCAACGGCAACACGATTACGTTGCTCGGGGCGACTTCGGCCACGCATTCGGCCGTTCGCACGACGGTTCTGTCGGCACTCAAGAGTTTTTCGGACTCGACGGCCGCGGAAGTCACCGCGAGACTGATCGATGCGGTCATCGACGCCGGCATCGGTATAACGCCGGTTGCAACCGGCACCAGTATTCAATTCGCGGGCGCCGGCTCGGCGTCGCAGAGCGTCATTCATTCGCTGGTGCTGGGCAAACCCGACACTGGCACCAGCGTGCAGTTGGTGGGGGCGACCACGAACATCGTACAGAGCCCGTCGCCCAAGTTGGTCGTGCAAGGCTCGGTGCCCGGGGGTGCGGGTCCGACGGACATCTTCTATCAAATCAATTGGACCGCCGAACAGGTGGCGCAGGCCATTGCGGTATCGCTAGACGCGGCGTTGACGGTGCCGGGCAACTTCGACGATCCGACGATCTTCACGTCGTCGAAGCTCAACGGCAGCGTGCTGCAAGTGATCGGACACACCGTCACGGATACCGGAGAAACGCCTACGAAGCCAGGTCCGGTTACGCTCTCCACGTCGCTGCAAGGCGACCAGTTCGGGCTGTACTACAGCCCGGTGAGCTCCAGCCGGGGCATCAGCGACGTGGCCGCTCGAGAGCGTGGACAGAACAACGCGCACGAGGGCGTGTACATCGACGACATCATCGTGGGTTTTTCCGGCCGTGGCGAAATGGTTTCTGGCAACTTCAATCCGCTGAGTTTCGAAGACCCGGAAGCGCCCGACGCCGTGCAGGGCGACACATCGTTCACGGCGTTGCCGACGCGGGATTTCTCGGACCCGAAACGCATCACGACGGGCCCCTTCCAGTTGACCGTCAAGCGCGGGACGGAATATGGAGTATCGCTCGGTGGCAGCGTGCCGTACATCAGCTTGTTCGACACGTTTGACATCAACGACCGCCAGGTGCAGGCAATCACGCTGGTGGCGCCGGCGGGGTCGGCTTTGGCCGACGGTCAGACGTTCCGTATCAACGGGCTGCTCGGCACGCAGGTCTTCGAGTTCGACTTCGACAACAGTGTGGCGGCCGACCATATTCGCGTCGCCTTGCATGCGGAGGACTCGGCGCACGCGGTCGCCGAGGCGATCCAAACGGCCATCAACACCGTGCCGGTCGCCAAGAAGTTCGAAGTGAAGGCCGGCGTGGTGTCCGGCAGCGCGAACGTCGACCTGTACGGCGCCATCGAAGTGGATGAGGGGCCGCTGGGCTACATCGAATATCACGGCACTGGCGACACGCTGCCAGTGAAGTTGCAGGGATATACGATCCTGCAAAACAACAAGATCAGCAATGCGCTGCAAGCCGGCATCATCGTGCAGCCGGCCATTAGCAATATCACCGAAACGGGCTTCCAACTCGGCGATCCGAATCACACCTATTCGGTCGCCAATCTGCCCGTGGCGAATAGTTCCCGGCTGGTGCCGGGCATTGCCATCAAGGACAACCTGATCGTGAAGGGCGGACAGACAGGCATCGCCTTCAGCGGCGCCCCCGCGACGGACATCGCCTCGGCCGTTCCGTTCGGACGAATCGTCAACAACACGATCGTGCAGACTCCCTTTGGCATCCAAGTCGTCAACAACGCCAGTCCAACGCTGATCAACAACATCATCGCCGAGACCGGCACCGCCATTCGCATCGACAACACGTCGGGGACGACCGTCGTGCAGGCCACGACCTACAAGCAAAACGGCACGAACCTGACTGCCCCCGGCGGTTTCGTGCAGAGCACGGCCATCGTGCTGGCCGAAGGAGCGCCGCTGTTCGTCGACTCCAGCAAGGGCAACTTCTACCTGGCGGCCGGCTCGGCGGCGATCGACAGCTCGATCAACACGTTGCAACAGCGCGACACGCTGGTGGCCGTAACCAATGCCCTGGGCATGCTGCCGTCGCCGATTCAGGCGCCCGAGCACGACCTGTACGGTCAGCTTCGCGTCGACGATCCCACGGTGGCTCCGCCTTCGGGACCGGGCTACGGCAGCAACGTGTTCAAGGACCGTGGCGCCATCGAACGATCCGACGCCTTGGGCCCCATCGCCCGGCTGTTCAATCCGCTCGACAACGATGCCGCGCTGGTCGACCAGAACCAGGTCGTGAACAAGGTGATCGTGGTCGGCAAGACGCTGAAGAACTTCGAGATTCAGCTCAACGACGGCGGCCTGGGCGTCGACGACGAAACGGTCACGTCCGACAAGTTCGTCATTCAACGTACCGCGGGCGGCTCAACGACCACGCTCACGCCGGAAGTCGACTACACGCTCGAGTACGAGAACACCTCGAACATCGTGCTGGTGACTCCGGTGGCTGGAGTGTGGACCAACGCCACCTACACCATCAACGTCAACAACTCGACGGCCACCGGCATCAAGGACCTGGTCGGCAACAAGTTGCAGCCGAACGAATCGTCGGGCGTCACGCAGTTCGTCATTCAGCTCACGGACACGGCGACCAGCACGTGGCAGAATCCCGTGAACAAGTACGACGTCAACGGCGACGGCAACGTCTACCCGTTGGACGTGTTGATCATTATCAACCGGCTATTGGCGGGAGAACTGGGCCCCTTGCCGCCCACGCCGGTCGTGCCGCCTTATCTCGACGTGTCGGGCGACGGCAATTTGACGCCGCTCGACGTGCTGCAAGTGATCAACTATCTGAACGCGCAGTCCGCCGGGTCGCTGGCGACTCCGGCAGCGGCGACTCCGGCAGCGGCGGCGCCGTCGGCAACGACCGCCGACAGCGGCGACATGACGGAAGCGTTCGCGGCCGCCACGATGGTCACGGTGGCCGATGCGGCCACGACGCCTGTCGCCATCGCGGCGGCCCAACCCGTTGCCAGCGAGCCGCCGACAGCGGCCGGGGCCGTGGCGTTCAGCCTGTCGACGCAGGCCACTGCCGTTGGCTACGACGCGACGGCCAGCACCTCGATCGACGTGACGACGGGCAGCGACGCCGCGGTCACGTCGCCGACGGCCATTTCGAGCGCGAAAATGGCGGCCCTGGAAGACGACGTTTGGGCCTCCGACGCCTGGGATTCCGGCGATTGGGAATCTGACGACACGTGGGACGAGATTGCAGCCGATTTGTGCGAAGATTCCGCGGCCCTTTCTTGACAACCTGACAACAATAGGATTCTCCGCGTCGGCGTGGCCACGGGGCCCGACGAAGCGGGGGACAAACAGCTCTGCTGGTTGAAGCAAGTGCTTCGGCAAGCAGGGGCCCGGCCAACGCGGGGCCCACAGCGAGCACCTAGAGAAAACGACCATGAGATTCAATCGACGGCGGAAAGATGCCCGGACTCGTACCGACGGCAAGCAGCGTATGGCGGGCCGCAATCGTTGGACCCGGAACCTGGAGACGCTGGAGCGACGCGAGCTGCTGGCGGTGGACTCGGGCCTGGCCACGCCCTTGCACAATGTGGACTATCCGCTCGATGTGAATCACGACAATCAACTCACGCCGCTCGACGTGCTAGTGATTTTCAACGATTTGCTCAGCAACGGCGTGCACAGCGTGCCCAACGACGGGGTAAAGCCGCTGGCGGCCGGCGGCGCCACGGCGTCCAGCGTCAAGTACGTGGACGTGACGGGCGACAATATGGTCACGCCACTCGACGCGTTGCGCGTCATCAACGCGCTGGCGGTCGACGACCAGGCGCAGATCAAGTTGGTGACCACCGATCAATTTGGTACCCCGATCACGCAGATTCCCGTCGGCAGTACGTTCCAATTGGCGCGATCGTGCAAGACGTGCGAAATCCGCCCGATCAGTTTCCGGGCGTGTTCTCGGCCTATCTAAATGTCAGCTACGACGCGTCGCACGTGTCGATTCCAACGGCCGGCGCGATCAACTACGATCCGTTTTTCGACTTATTGCCCGACGGGGATACGAGCACGCCGGGGCAAATCACCGGCGCAGAGCGCTGCTACGAAGTCGGGTTCGAACCCAGGCAGTGCCCCTCAGCCGCTGTGGAGCGTCGTGGTGACCGCCACGAGCCCCGGCGTCGTGTCGTTCACTCCCAGCTACGACACACAACTTGGCCATGACGTGATACTCTATGGCGGCGACTCGGAGCCAGTTCCCAGCGACGCGATCGACTTCGTCGGCGCCTCGATCACCGTCACGCAAGAGCCGACCATCTCGGTCAACAGCGTGTCGCAGAACGAAGGCAACTCCGGCACGACGCCGTTCGTGTTCAGCGTCAGCCTTTCCAACGCGTACAATCAGCCGGTTACCGTCCAATACACAACCGCCAGTCCAGGGGGCGGCAACGCCGCCACTGCTGGCACCGACTACACGGCAAAGTCAGGCACGCTGACGTTCTCTCCGGGCACGACGCAACAGATCGTCACGGTGTTGGTCAACGGCGACCTGACGATCGAGCCCAACGAACTCTTCAACTTCGTGCTGTCGAACCCGACCAACGGCGTGCTGGGCGGCGCGAGCACGGGTGTCGGCACGATCGTGAACGATGACTCGAACTCGAGTCTGACGATCGGCGACGTGAGCGTTCAGAACGTCACGGCCGGCACTACGAATGCCGTGTTTACCGTGACGCTGAGCCCCACCGCCAGTTCCACGGCCACGGTGGAATATCGCGACTGCCAACAACACGGCGATCGCGGGCACCGACTACACAGCCACCAGCGGCACGCTGACTTTCCCCGCCGGCACGGCTACGCGAACAATCACGGTGCCGATCATCGGCGATCCGCTGCCCGATGCAACCGAATCGTTCTTCATCAACTTGACGAATCCATCGGTCAATACAGCAATCGCCGACAGCCAGGCCGTGGGCACGATCCTGCCCGCCGTGCCGATCCCGAACGTGACGATAGCCAACGCGGCGGTCACCGAAGGCAACAGCGGCACCACGAACATGGTGTTCACCGTCGGGTTGTCGTCTGCATCGAGCCAGCAAGTCATTTTGGCTTATGCCACGGCAAATTCCGGCGCCGGCGATAGCGCCACGGCTGGCAGCGACTACACGGCCACCAGCGGCTCGATCACGTTCGCTCCCGGAGTAACGCAACAGTTCATCACGGTGTCGGTCAACGGTGATACGACGTTGGAGCCCAGCGAAACGTTCAACGTCAACCTGACGCTGGTGTCGGGCACGATCGGCACGCTGCAAACGCCGGCCGTGGGCACGATCAACAACGATGACGGTCCGCCCGTTGTCGAAATCGACAATACGACCGTGACGGGCAGCCCGAACAGCACGGTCGACGCCGTGTTCACGGTGACGCTTTCGACGACGATCAGTTCGCAGGTCACGGTCAGCTATGCCACGGCCGATGGCACCGCCGAGGCGGGCATCGACTATCTGCCGCAGTCGGGCATCGTGACGTTCCTGCCGGGCGGCTCGCTCATGCAGACGATCACCGTGCCCGTGCTGGCCAGCGCCATAGCGCAGCCGGATGAGACGTTCTTCGTCAACCTTTCGAGCCCGACCGGCGGCGCGACAGATCGGCAACGCGCAAGGCCTTGGGTACGATCGTGCGGCAGGGACTCACGATCGGCAATGCGAGCGTGTTGGAAGGCAACTCAGGCACCACCAATGCGGTGTTCACGGTGGCGCTGTCGCAAGCGCAAGAAAGACGAAGTTACCGTGCAATACAACACGGCAGATGGCACCGCGACGGTGTCCAATGGCGACTATGTCTCCGCCAGCGGCACGCTCACCTTCGCGCCGGGCACGACCGTGCAAACCGTGACCGTGGCGGTCACCGGCGATACGACGGTCGAACCGAACGAGACGTTTACCGTCAATTTGACGAACGCCACGGGCGCAGCCCTATTCACCAATTCGGCCACCGGCACGATTCTCAACGACGACGGCCAAAAGGCGCTCATCGAGTTGCGGCTGGCCGACGACAGCGGCGTGGAATTCTCCGGCGGCGAAACGCTGAACGTCAACGACAACTTCCAATTGCACGTCTACGTGCAGGACATTCAGGACGACCCGAACGGCATCGCCGCGGCCTATCTGGACGTGTTGTACGACTCGAATCTGGTAATGGTCAACGGCCCGATCGTATTTGGCGCGGCGTTCGGCGACGCTGCAATCGGGCAGCACGGCGACTCCGGGTTTGATCGACGAAGTGGGCGGGTTCCAATCGAGTCAGCCCGCCAATCCCGGCGCCGCTCAGTTGCTGTTCAGCATCAATCTGAAGGCGCTCGACGTGGGCCTGGCCAACTTCACTGCCGACCCGGCCGATCTGGGCGGACACGACGTGCTCGAATTCACGTCCGACTTGCCGGTTCCCTCGGCGTCGATCAATTTGTCAACGACTCGATCAACATCGGATCGAACGTCTTCACGATCGACAGCGTCACACACGCAGAAGGCAACGCGGGCGGCGACGAACTACGTGTTCACGATCACCCGAATATTGCCGAGCGGCAGCACGGCCTCGGTGGAGTATGCCACGAGCAACGACACCGCCGCGAGCCGGCACGGACTATACGGCAGCATCTGGCACGTTGACGTTCACGCCGGGCAACGACACCCAGACCATCACGGTGGCCGTCAACGGCGATACGATTGACGAAGAGAACGAAACGTTCTTCGTCAATCTCAGCAATGCCATCGGCGCAGTGGCCACCGAGTCGCCGGGCGTGGGCACGATCACCAACGACGACGGACCGCCCAGCGTGTCGGTTGCCAACTCCAGCGGCAGCGAGGGTGGTAATCTGCTCTTCACGGTCAGCTTGTCGCAAGTGAGCGGCAAGATGGTCACCGTGGCTTACACGACGGCCGACGCGTTGTCTGGCAACCCGGCCACGGTCGGCGTCGACTATACGCCTGTGTCGGGCACGCTGACGTTTGCACCGAACACCAGCACGCAAACGATCAGCGTGCCGCTGTTGGCCGATTTGGTGGTCGACGACAACGAGATGTTCCGCATCGTGCTCAGCAATCCGACGAATGCCACGCTGAGCACGGCCACCGCCACCGGCACGATCATCGACGTGCCGCCAGCCAGGATCACCGGCTTCGTCTACGTCGACTCGAACAATAGCGGTTTGAAGGAGGGGAGCGAAGTCGGCATCGAAGGCGCCACGGTCCAAGCCATTCGCAACGGCGCCATCGTGCAAACTGTGTATACCGCCGCCGACGGGTCGTACTCTCTGACCGGACTGCAGCCGGGCACCTACACGGTTCGCGAGTTGCAACCCGGCTTCTACCTGGACGGCCGCGACACGCACTTGGGCATCGACAGCTCCGTCAACGACCAGCACACGAACATCGTGTTGGCCCCCAGCGCAACTCGCCAGCGGCTACAACTTTGGCGAGGGCACGCTGCGCACCGAGTTCGTGTCCGCGTTCTTGAATCGGCGGGCGTTCTTCTCCTCGGCACTGGCGAATCCGCCCAATGGCGCGGTGTTTCCGGGACAGGTCATCGACCTGACGCGCGGCGACGCCTGGATTTCGGTCGACGGTGGATGGCAAGGGCCGCGTTCGGTGAAGGCCCTGTTCGACGCCAGCCAGGGCAGCGCCACGATGTATCTGTACAACAACGCCATGCAACTCGTGGCGGTGTCGTCGGCCACGCCTACCGGCGGGCTCGATGACTTACTCCGGCCGTGCTGGGCCCGGCATACTTCCTGAAGATTTCCGGCACCAATCGCAGCGTCACGCTGGCGGTGGTCGATACCTTGTCGATCGGCAACGTGACTCAGTACGAGGGCAACAGTGGCACGACGAAATGGTGTTCACGGCGATGCTCTCGGCCGCCCAGTCGCAAACGGTCACCGTGGACTTATAACACGGTCGACGGCTCGGCCACGGCCGCCTCGGGAGACTATGTGGCGCAAAACGGAGTGCTCACGTTCGCGCCCGGCGAAGTGTCGAAGCTGATCACGGTCTTGGTCAACGGCGACACGACCAACGAGGCGGACGAAACGTTCTCGGTGCAGTTCTCGTCGCCGACGAACATTTCGGTGGGCGTCTACGCCGGGGTCGCCACGATCCTTAACGATGACTCGACAGCCTTGGGCGGGTTGTTCTTCTTTGGCGGCGGTTCGGCCGGAACGTCCGGCTACGCCGTCGACAACGACCACGACCACCGGCAGTGATTCGGAGAACCGCCGAGTCCGGAGGTCGCGCCCGCCGCGGAACTGATGATCGCCGCGCCGGCCGTGGCCGTCAGCAGTAGTTCGTCGGACGAGGAGTCCAGCGTCACCGACGCGGCGCTCGAAGACGACGAAGACTGGGTGACCGAACTGCTGTTGGCATAGCGTAATCCCGCTGCCGGAATATGGGGGATCCGCGATCAGCGCAATTGCCTCGGCCGGGGCGAAGCGGGGATAATCGACCGCAGTGTCGAAGTGATTTCCAGTGCCCGGGAGCGAGATTCATGTCATGCGCGCCAGCAGCGTCGCGATACGAGTGCCCACGGTCTTAGCGTCGTTGGCGCACGTGCGTGGGGCTGATTGCCGCATTTTTCGCCGGCGACGGACCGATTGCGTCGACAATCCAGGCCGGCAGCGGGCGAGGCGCGGGACCGTTCGCCGGTGGACTCTGGCAATCGCGCCGGATGAGCGACTGGCTGGTCTACGGCGAATCAAACCTCGGGCACGGTGTCCTTGGTGCGGTTGCAAGATGGCGCCGTGGTCGCCGAAGTGCCCTGCGGCCTGCGGCCCTCCGGCGGTTGCAATTTCGCCAGACGGCGCAAGCGTGCTGGTGAGTGCGACTTACGGCGGCGAGCTACACGTGTTTCACACGGGCCAACGGTTCGTTGTCGCCTGCCGGCACGGTGCATTTGGGGTATCGAACCGCGCGGCATCGCCATCTCGCCCGACGGACGGTTGGCCTATGTGGCGCTGACGGCGGCCAACGAAGTGGCCGTGGTCGACCTAGAGACGCTCGAAACGCTTGAGCGCATCGACGTGGGTCGCTGGCCGCGCTATCTGGCGATCTCGCCCGACGGCAGCCGACTGGCCGTGGGCGCCAGCGGCGATGGCGGCATTTCGGTCGTCGATACCGAGTCGCGAACCTTGCTGTACGACTCCAAGTTCCTCGGTCTGAACATCGGCCACGTGCAGATTTCGGCCGACGGACGTTACGCTTACTTTCCCTGGATGGTCTATGCCGATCGGCCGATCACGCCCGGCAACATTCGCGAAGGCTGGGTGATGGGCAATCGCGTGGCGCGCGTGCGGCTCGACGAGCCGGCGCGGCGCGAAGCGATTGCCCTCGATCCGCGCGGCAAGGCCGTGGCCGATCCGCATGGCCTGGCCCTCGTCCCCGGACGGACAGTGGCTGGCGCTGGCGGCCTCGGGCACGCACGAGCTGGTGCTTGCTGCGGCTGGCAGGTTTGCCGCTGGCGCCGGACGGCCCTGGCGACCACATGGATGCCGAGCTGGCCAAAGACGACCGAGCGCTTTTTTCGCATTCCGCTGGGCGGCCGGCCGATGGGGATTCGCTTCGATCGCGCGGGCGAGCGCGTCTACGTGGCCAACTACCTGGACAACTCGGTGCAAGTGGTCAACTTGGCCGAGCGGCAAGCTCGAGCGCGAGATTGCCCTGGGCGGGCCGGCCGAGCCGTCGCTGGCGCGGCGCGGCGAAGCGATCTTCTGCGACGCGCATGCGCAGCGCCGACGGCTGGTATAGCTGCCACAGTTGCCACTACGAAGGGGGCACGAACGCCGTCACGATGGACACCAAGAACGACGGCTCGTTCGGCACCTACAAGATGGTGCTCAGCCTGCGCAACGCGCAGCACACGGGCCCCTGGTTCTGGCACGGCTGGCAAGACGATCTGACCGCCGCCGTGGCGCAAGAGCCTGGGCGACACGATGCAAGGGCCCGCGCCCACGCGACGACGACGTGCACGCCGTGCTGGCCTATCTCGACACGCTCGACGCCGCCGCCCAATTCGCGGCAGTGCACTGGCCAGCGAGACTCACGGCCGCGGCCACGAGCGCGGCAAGCGAGTCTTTCGCCAGCGACGCGGCCAATTGTGCCGCATTGCCACAGCGGGCCCTACTTCACCGACGGCCAGAAGCACGACGTCGGGCTGGGCTCGAGATACGACGAGTACGAGGGCTACAACACGCCGTCGCTGTTGGACGTGGCCAATCGCGCGCGGCTACTTGCACCACGGCCGCGCCAAGTCGCTTGGCCGATCTGCTGACCGACCTGCACAGTCCGGCCAAGGTCTCGGGCACGCGCGAACTGACGCCAGAGGAAGTGGCCGACCTGGTGGCGTATCTGGAGTCGCTGTAACGTCGTTCTGGCGGACCCTGAGCGTCGCCGGATGAATGCTCGACGCAGCCGGTTGGCGGATGATGCTCGAACGTTTGTTCGATCATTTCGCGTCCTGACTCGCCGGTGCCGTGATACAAGTGGTGCATGAAGGCGAGCGTGCGTTCGGCGGCGTCTTCGAAGTGCCAATTGCAGTCGTCGAACGTGCAATCGACGATGTTGGGAATGTCGCCGCCGCGATACGAGATGTCGCAACGATCGAAGCGGCAGTTGGTGTAGTGGTTGCCGTCCACTTCTTGTCGCGAATCGGCAAAGGTGCGATCGTTGTATTCCATGACAGGCTCCCGGCGTGAGTTTCAAGTTCGCTCGTGCTGGTCCCAAGCGTAGCCGAACGATACGGTGGTTGCCAATGCCCCGCGGCCGACATCCGGCTGTGAAGCAGGTTCCCAAACGAGGTTGAACGTCGACATGCTGGACGAATTGCGGGTGGCGGCGGTGGCCGTGGATACCAGGCCGGGTGAACCGCGGGCGAACCTGGACAAGATCGAACACTGGGCGGCACAGGCCGCGCGCGAGGGCGCGCAACTGGTGCTGTTTCCTGAACTGTCGCTGAGGGGCTTCATCCCCAATCATCCGCAAGGCGGCCACGAAGCCTGGCTCCGCGAGTCACTGGTTGCGGCGCGACGCGCCGCCCTGCGGCTGGACGGAGAGACCGTGCTGGCACTCGCGCCGGTGGCGGCGCGGCAGAACGTGACGTTCAGCGTGGGCATGCTGGAAGACGCCGGCAACGTGCTTTACAACACGCAGTTGCTGGTCGGACCGAGCGGCCTGCTCGACGCCACGCGCAAGATGCACGTGCCGATGTTCGAAATGCCGTTCTACAGTCCGGGACCGGGGCCCCGTGTGGCCGAGACGCCGCTGGCGCGGCTGGGCACGAACATCTGCTTCGACGCGCTGCTGCCGGAGTCGACGAGACTGCTGGCCGTGCAAAACGTGGAGGTGGTGTTGTTTCCCTTTGCGGCCGATCCGCCGCCACGCACGCCCGCCGGTTGGGCCGCTTGGGCGGGCCCCGCACTGCGCGCTCGCTGCCAAGAGAACGGCGTGTTCGGCATCGCGGTGAACTATGCCGGGCACGTCGAGTGCGCCGGCGCCGAGCCAGGATCTTCCCGGCGGCGGCCTGATCGTTTCGCCCCGTGGCGAGGTGCTGGCAGAGTGGCAGGGCACGACGGGCCAGCCCGACATGTTGTTGGCGACGCTGCGCCGACGACTTGCTGCGAGCGCGCGCCGAGCCGGAGTATTTGTTTCGCTTTCGCCGGCCGGAACTCTACGGTCCCTTGGCCGAACCATAGGGGGTCCGTCAATCGCGCTAGCGGATCGTTTGCACGCGGTTCGAAAACGAAGTTTTTGCGTGATACCACGGACTTCTTTGATGGGAGCGAACCGGTATTTGCCGGCATCCGGGGTGTCTGCGATAATTGAGTGATACAGAAGAGGCACTTGTTTTGCTCGGAGGGCGACGGATGTCGACCACCCCAAACGCCCTCCTTGGGCGTCTGTTTCGCTGCGGGTTCTCCGCGATTCTTTGCACACTGGCGACGGCAACCGTCGTTGCTGACGAGGCGGCCGACGATCGTCCCACGATCCCGGGCGGAACCAAGGTCGCGTCGCTCGATCGCCCCAGCCTGGCTTGGACGCCGGCCGAAGCGGCCGCGGCCGCCAAACTGGCCCAAGGCGTGACCATCTATCGCGATGCCTACGGCGTACCGCACATCCACGGCAAGTCCGACGCGCACGTGGCGTTTGGCTACGCCTATGCGCAGGCCGAGGACTACTTCTGGCAAATCGAGGACACCTATATCCTCAGCCTGGGCCGCTATAGCGAAGTACACGGCCATCGGGGTTACAACTCCGACTTGCTCAATCGGGCGTTCGAAGTCGTGCCGCAGAGCCAGAAGAACTTCGAAAAGCTCGAACCCGCCATGCAGGAATACTGCCGGGCGTTCGCCATGGGCTTGAATTACTATCTGGCCAAGCACCCCGAGACCAGGCCGCGGATCATCGCGCACTTCGAGCCGTGGCACATGATGGCCTATGGGCGGCACGTCATGCTCGAGTTGTGCTTCCGCTACACGCGCTTGTACGACAACTACCTGCCGCGCACTTACGATCGCATCTGGACGGCGGCGGGCTCCAACGGCTGGGCCATTGCGCCGTCCCGGACGGAGTCGGGCCACGCGATGTTGTTCGTGAATCCGCACTTGCCCTGGTTCGGTTTTTCGCAAATGTACGAGGCGCACTTGCGCAGCGACGACGGCTGGAGCTTCAGCGGCGCCACGATGTATGGCAACTGCGTGCCGACGTTGGGCCACAACGAGCACCTGGGCTGGACGCTCACCACGAACGAGCCCGACATCGCCGACGTGTGGCGCGTGACGTTCGACGATGCCGAGCACCCGCTGCGCTACCAGTACGACGGCAAGACCCTGGAAGCCACGGAATGGACCGAAACGGTGAAAGTGCTGGTGGGCACGGAGCTCAAGGACCGGCTGGTCACGTTTCGCAAGACGCACCACGGACCCATCGTGGGGCGCGAGGACGATCAGCACTATCTGGCGGCGCAGATCGCGGGGCAAGACAGCTTGTCGATGCTCTCGCAGCAGTTGTCGCTGGTGCGGTCGCGCAATCTCGACGAGTTCCGCGCCGGATTGTCGCTGCAGCAGTTTCCGGTCATGAACGTGCTGTATGCCGATCAGGCCGGCAACATTCTCTTTCTGTACAACGGCCGCGTGCCGCGCCGCGATCCACAATTCGATTGGAGCAAGCCGGTGGACGGCGCCGATCCGCGCACGGCGTGGCAGGGCATCCACACGGTCGACGAATTGCCGCAACTATTGAATCCGCCCGCCGGCTACGTCCAGAACTGCAACTCCAGCCCATTTACGACTTGTGAAACAGGCAATCCGCCGCGCGACCGGTTTCCGCCCTATATGTGCGAAGACGCCGACGACGACAAACGACGGGCGAAGATGTCGCGCCAGTTGCTGGAGAACATGCACGACCTGACGTTCGAACAGCTCGGCGAGGCGGCGTTCGATACGAACGTCTATTGGGCCGAGCACGAGTTGCCCAACTATCGGCGCGAATACGAAGCGCTGCAGTCGGACGACCCCGCGCTGGCCGCCCAGGTGAAGCCGTATCTCGAGCACTTGCTGGCGTGGGATTGCCGCATCACGCCCGAGTCGACGGCCGCCACGCTGTGCGAGGCGTGGTACGAGGAAATGTACGGCACCGACTATCCGGCCGAGAAGTTATTGCCCAAGTACGCCGACGACGTGAACGCCCGCTTCAAGGCATTGATCGAAGTGGCCAACAATCTGCGCATTCGCCACGGCGATTGGCAGGTGGCCTGGGGCGATTTGTTTCGCATTCAGCGACGGCCGCAAATCGTCGACCTGTTGGGCCTGGCGTTCGACGATCGCTTGCCGAGCCTGCCCAGCGTGGCGGGACCGGGCCCGATGGGCATCGTGTTCACGCAGTATTACTCGCCGTCGATCCGCATCCCGTTCGTGATCGACCTGAAGAAGCGGTACGGAGTGGTTGGCGCCAGTTACATGGCCACGTACGAATTCGGACCGAAGATTCGCGGCGCCAGCACGCTGAACTTTGGCAACAGCGGGGTGGAGAGCTCGCCGCACTATTTCGATCAGGCGCATTTGCTCTCGCAGTGCCAGCTCAAGCCCGAGCTGTTCTATTGGCCCGACGTGCTGGCCGGCGCCAAGCTGGTGTATCATCCGGGCGAGCCGCCGCTGGAGAACGTGGCGGAGTAGACGGCGGCTGCGGTTGTTGCAGTGCCGTTGACGTGGCGGGCTTTCTGGTAGCATGCGGCTGCTAGTAGACGCCTAGATTGCGCTCGATTTCGCGGCTGCGTTCGTCGGTGCCGGCGAAGCTCGTTCCCCCGGCGCCCGTGGGCCGCATCTTGCGCCACATGCTGGCATTTTCGTCAATGGCGTTGGGATCGTTCAACGCCGAGCGCGCGCAGCCGCCTGCCGCCAAGGCGGAACAGATGGCCAGAACTCGGCAAACGCGTCGCAGCTCGAATCTGATCACACACGTGCCCCGAGGGACCGAAGTGAATTGGGGGCGAGAGTTTCCCAAAACGGCCCGGTTCGTTCCAGATCAGTTTGGGGCGTGCCGGAAAGGCTGTCGTAGGCCACAAGCGGCACGTCCGTTGCCTCTGCTAGCTCACCCTGACAAGCAAGCAGTGGCACCAGATTCTCTTTGGAAACAGCTTTTGGCGAACATCGGCTACGGCCGCGCTTCCAGGATCAGGTTGAAGGGCGTTTCGGTGGCGCGGCGGAAACGCGTGAAGCCGCCTTGGGTGGCGACGTCGCGGAGGCGTTTCTCGCCCGCTTGCGCGCCCAACGCCAGGCCCACTTCCTGGCTGATCGAGGCCGGCGTGCAGATCATGGTGGAAAAGCTGAAGTACATGCGGCCGATCGGATTGAGGTTTTCGCTCAATTCGTCGTGAGCGAACGGTTCGACCAGCATCAACGTGCCGTCCGGCTTGAGCGCTTTGCGGGTGTGCGCAGCGCGCCGACCGGATCGCCCATGTCGTGGAGGCAATCGAAATATGCGATCAGGTCGTAGTCGTTGCCGGGGTATTGTTTGGCCGAGGCGACCTCGAAGCGAATGTTGTCGAGGCCGGCCTCTTTGGCGAGCTGGTTGGCGTGGCGAATCGACGCCTCGTGAAAGTCGTAGCCCACGAATTGCGATTTGGGGAAGGCGCGGGCCATGACGAGGGTCGACGCGCCGTGGCCGCAGCCCACGTCGGCCACTTTGCCCCCCTGTTCGAGCTTTTGGACAACGCCGTCCAGCTTCGGCAGCCACTCGGCCACGAGGTTGGCGGCGTAGCCGGGCCGGAAGAACTTCTCGGTGCCGCAAAACAGGCACTCGTGATGATCGCCCCAGGAGAGGCCTTCGCCGCTTTTGAAGATTTGCGTGATCTTCGGCTCGTCGATGAACATGGAGCTGATGGCGTAGTAGCCGCCGGTGAGGCAGACCGGGCTGTCGGGATCGGCGAAAACGGCCTGCTGCTCGGGCGTCATGGCGAAGGTCTGCGAGTCGGCGTCGTAGTTGATATAGCCCGAGCTGGCCTGCGCGGCGCACCGCTCGCGCACGTCGCGCTCGGTGGTGCCGGTCTTTTCGGCGAGCCCTTCGGGCGCGAGCGGGCCGCTTTCGGCGAGCGCCTTGTAGAGCCCCAGCCGGTCGCCCACGATCACCAACGGCGCAATGGCGGCTGCGCCCATATCGCCGACCATTTTGATGACCAGTTCATGCAGTTTTGATTCGTCGATGCTCATGATTGCACCCTGGGTATGCGGAAATGACAAGCGCGACCGAACCACCCGCCGCGCAATGCGCCGGCCAGCATAGCGAACAATGCGAGGCGATGAAACCCTTTGAAGCGGGCAGGCCGTCGGCCACCGCTCAGGGCTGCTGGCGCAGTTCTGCGCGGAGCAACGCCGCGGCGGCAACTCGGGCGGCGTCGCCGGTGGGATTCCGCACGACGACGCCTTTGAGCACGACCAGCGCCGCGGGCGTGTTGATCTGCTCCAGCAGCGAAGCGGCGCGGCGGAACGTGACGGCGTGCATGACGTGGGGCGCTTCGTCGGCCAGCATTTGCTGCAGCCCTTCGATGCGCAACTGTTCCTCGGTCGAATGGCCCTCGGTCACATACGCGGAATCGACGATGTCAGTGAGGGGCTGCAACTTTTCGGCCAATAGCGGGACGGCGGCGGCGGGTTGGTCGGAGAGTGCCCACATCGGCGCGATACGCGGCGGGCACGTCGGTGCCGTCGAGGGCGTTCCACAATTCTTCCGGATCGCTTTCGTCCGCCGGTTCGGTGGGGCGCAAATCCCACAGATAGGCCACGCCGTCGGCGCCGCCGGAGAATAGCTTGCGGCTGTCCGGCGTGAAGGCGACTTCGTGGACATAGCCCTCGTGACGGCCGCGGCTCCAGACGAGTTGTCCCGTGGCGGCGTCCCAGATGGCCAGGCTGCCGTTCATGCCGCCGCCGGCCAGCCACAAGCCATCGGGTGAAAAGTTGATCGCTCCGTCGATGAATCGGCCGTCGAATTGAAACTCGGCGCAGGCGCCATGTTGGCCGATTGCCAGATGCGAACCTTGCCCTGTAGTTGAGCCGTGGCAATCAGCTCTGCTTCCGGGGAGGAGGAGACCGCGTACATGCGCAGCTCTTGATCGTTGGGAAACGCCGGCGCAAGTTCAACGGTCTGCTCAAGCGTGCCGTCGGTTGCGTTCCAGAAGTGCACCGCGCGGTCCCAGCCGGCGGAGACCAGTTCTTCGTCGTCGGTGAACGAAAGCCCGTAGATCTGCTTGTGCGGCAGCTTGTCGAACTGCTTGCCGGTGGTCATGTCCCACAGGTACGCGGCCGATTGTCGGAAGACGGCGACCGCCAGGCGCTTTCCATTGGGCGAGTACGCCAGGGAGTTGATGGTGGAGTGCGGGTCGTCGCCGCGGGGCCACGCCCATTGATGTGCCACGTCGCCGCTAGCGAGGTCCCATACGACAAGCGTGACGTCGTCGTCTGCGCCGCCACCGGCCGCCAACTGACGGCCGTCGGGCGAAAACGACAGCTCGCCGAAGCGGGCGCCGGGCAAATCGAGTTTTTGCTTTTCGGCGCCGGTGGCGGCATCGACCAGCCGTATCGCGCCCCAGCCGTCTTGATAAGCCAGGGTCCGCCCGTCGGGCGCGGCGGCGATCACGCTCGATCCCCAGGTTCCTTCCGGCAGTTCGAGTTGCTTGCCGGTGGCGACATCCCAGCGCCGGATGGCACGGTCCCAGCCGGAGGAATAGAGCGTCTTGCCGTCGCGCGTGAAGGCCAGCGCCCAGGGATACCAGGTGTGGCCCTGTAGGGTCGCGGTCTCTTTGCCGTTGGATGCGTCGAGCAGCCGGATCGTGTTATCCGTGGCGCAGGCAGCGACCAGCTTGCCGTCGGGACTGATCGCGACCGCGGAAGTGTAGTTTTCGTAGGGGTTGTCCAGCTCGACGACGTGCGACCAAAGGGGCTTGGCCGTTTCCACGTCGTACATGCGCACGGCGCTGTTCGCGCTCGGTGGCGACGATGCGCTGGCCGTCGGGCGAGAAGTCCATCCGCACCAGCCAGGCGGAGAGATCGATGCGGCGCAACTCCGCGCCATCAGCCGCATTGACGATGCGAATCGCTTGCGGCGCGTCGCTGGTCACCACGGCCAGGGTCTTGCCATCGGGGGCGAAGCGCGCGTAACTATAGTGCCCGCCGAAGCGCAGACGGTCTTTGTTGATGCCGTTGATATCGAAGGGCCGCTCCGGGCGGTTGGCGATCTGATAGCCCGCGCCGTTGTCGCCGGACGCGACCACCAGTCCGCCGGCGTTTCCCAACACGAGCGACTTGCCGTCGAATGAGACGTCGATGGCGCGATAGCTGCCGTCACGCCCGTTCATGAACTGCACAAGATTGTTGGCTCCGTCGATGGGCAATTCTTCGCGCTCGCCGGACAGCGTGTTCCAGATCAGCAGGTTGTTGCCCGGGCCGGGGGTGTAGAACTGCCGGCTGTCGGGCGTGAACGCGACGGCCCGCATGCCGTACGTGGCCGCCGGCAGGCGAACATTGAGCTCGCTTGCCTTGGCGGTCCACCGCGCCTTGCCCGTGGCCGTGTCCCAGGCGATCAGCTCGTCGCCGAATGAGACGACGGTCTTTTCGTCCGGAGACAGAGCCAGTTCGGCAACAATGGAGGGCGCACAAAATCGCTGTGCGCCCGAGCGCAGCAACGCGCCCTCAGGCAACGGATCGCCCAGCGCGTCGACGCGGGGCGCCGCCGCGACGGAGGGTTGCGCGTCGACAGGCGGCTCAGCTCCACTGACGGACGAAGCGAACGGCATCGCCGCGACCGCGAGGCATGCCATCAGCCATCGCTTCGAAACAGGCCGCGTTCTGTCTGGCATGGGTCGATCTCCGACTCGCTCGGCCATCGGCCGATCTACGAGGACGAGGCGCTGCCGCTAGCGATCACGTCGCCGCGAGAACGCCATCCATTGGCCATCGGGAGACCAGCAAGGGTCGCGGCTCTTGAGCGGCTGGCCTGGCAACTTCTCCGGCGGATCGTCCCCTTCCGCGTTCACGATCCAGATGAATGAGTCGATGGTGAACGCGATCTTCGAATCGTCGGGCGACCAACTCACGTGGCTGCCGACCAGTCCGGTGCGGGCGTAGCGTGGGCCTTGAATGGTGCCGTCGATATTGGCGACGTGCAGTTCCTTGGGGCCGTTTGCGACTCTTTGCGCGAAAAACGCCATCTGCTTACCATCGTGCGACCAATCGAAGCCGGTGGAGTTTCGAAAGAATTTTTCGCCCAATAGCAGCCGGTCTTCGTTGGCGTCGAGATCGAGATAGCGGATGGACTCGAAATTGGGAGTCAGGTAAGCGATCTTACCGCCGTCGACCGACCAGCGTGGCCAACTTCCGTCGACCACCCAATTTTGTTCGCCGGTGACGAGGTTTCGCACCCAAACGCCTGTCCGCAGGGCGCCGCCCAAATGGTGCAAGACCAACTGCTGTCCATCGGGCGACCAATCGGGCGCGCCGAAATCTCCGACTTCCTGCAGGTTGCCGCCGTCGCGGTCGACGATGAAAACCCGGCGCTGCGCCGTTCGGGCCCTTCGTACGCTTCGAACGCCAGCCGCTGGCCGTCGCGGCTCCAACGCGGCGTCATGTGCCGGCCGAAGCCTTCGGGCGCGGCAACGAGCCGCTCCTCGCTGCCGTCGATCTTCATGACGAAAATGCCCGCGTCGCCGGCGGCCTTTAGCTCATCGTCCGACAATGCGACCGAAGCGCACGAAAACACGGTGGCCCAAACCGCGGCCACCGGTAAAATGCCACGCATCATTTGCCACTGTTGTGACGGCCGGAATAGATGCTTCATGAAGAGTGTCCTCGCCTCCGTGGTTTGCGGAAGGCGGCACGTCCCAGCCATCTCGTTGCCGGATTGCGATCCGCCGATGATGATTCTACGGTTGTGGGTCGGTTTCTTCCGTGTTAGGGGACAACACGCTGGTGAGCGCTTTGCGCAATTGTTCGTCGAAACGTGCGCCGCCGCCGACGAAGAGCCGGGCGACGTTGCCGTCTCGACCGATGATGACCGTTTGCGGAATGGCCGTGGCGCCGTACTTTTCGGCCACGCGGCCGTCGGTGTCGAGCGCGACGGTCATGTCGAGTTGCAGCCGCTCTAGCGCGACCTTGATTTGCTCGGGGGCTTCCTGCAGGTTGATCGCCACGAGCTCGACTTGCTGATCGGCGAATTCCTCGACCACGCGGTGCACCTGCGGCATCGCTTGCAGGCACGGTCCGCACCAGGAGGCCCAGAAATCGAGCACCAGGATCTTGTCGCGCTTGTCCGCCAGGCGAAATCGCTTGCCGTCGAGCAGCTTCAACTCGATATCGGGCGCGGGCTTGCCCACCAGCACGGACTCCATGCCTTCGGCGTTGCCGTCGGGCGTGCCGTTGTCTTGAAACTCGAGGGGATCGATCGCGGGCGAGAGCCGCCAACGATGAAAGGCCAGCGCCGCGGCCGCCTGTTCGATGGCCTCGCCCACCAGCAGTTCGTCGATCTCGTTGACATTGACCCGGCAAGTGCCCAGCAGATCGCTTTGGCCGACAAGAACCGAGCCGGCCATTTCTTCGGCAAAGAACGTGAGACGGTTGCCATCGCGCGGAATGGCCTGCACGCGGGTGCCCGTGATGCGCTGCGGCGGCTTTGCGGCTTGCTCTTGTTCGTTCGATTTGGCGCCGGGCGGTTTGGCGTCCGGGCCGAATTCGTCGGCGTGCAGCCAGATGATGCGTGCGACGTTTTCGCGCGGAATCGATTGCATCTCGAGCCGCACCTCGACTTGGAGTTGCTTGTCGTCCATGGCCACCAATCGTCCGCGCAGGTAGTCGCCTGTCACGGCTCGAATGAGCTGCGTGGGCGGACTGTCGCGCTGCATGCGCGGCAACGTCAGCAGGCGTTGTTTCTTCGACGAGACAATTTGCACCGGCGCCGCGTTGGGCAGCAACTCCAGCACCTTCACCCGCTCGTGGGGCACGTAGGTCGCGTCGCTGAGCGACGTGGTGAACGTGATTCCCTGTTCGTCGACGCCGGTCACGCGACACGGAATCGTGTCGCCGGAGGCGCAGGTGCAACACGCATTCGGCCGTCGCGGGCGCCACCTCGACGGGACGATCCCGGGCGACCGGGGCACTGGGCCTGCGAAGCTGACGTAGCACCGCCTGGCCGATGGCGAACTTTCGCACCACGGGCTCGTCGGGCTTCTTCGGCTGGACGGCCTGCTTGGGCAACAGCTTCGGATCCCCGTAAAACACTCGCGCCGACGCGTCGCGCGCGAATCGGCTGGCACTGTTGCCGCGGAGCGGTTGCCATACCAGGCAACTGGCGGCGCCTTCGCTGCCATCGACCAGACAGCCGTGCAGCACCACGTCGTGCATTTCCAATCGTCCAATACGGCCGGGCAACTCGTGCTTGCGCGTTTCCCGCTGCAAACCGGTCACGGCCAGCAAGTCCTCGGCCGGAATGTCGAGCGGCTCGGCAATGCCGGGGCACTTCAGGACAAGATGATCGTGGTTGGCTCGTTCCAGCCCGCCGCTGACGCGCATGCCGTTTTGCAACACGGCCCTGAGCGAGCGGTCTTGCGCCTCGTCGGCAATGGGAAAGTCGAAACCCTGGATCTGGTCGCGGTCGAAACGTACTTCCGCGGCGCCGGCCCGCACGACGAACTTGTTCTGCTGGCTATCGTACGACAGTAGTTGCCCGCTGGTGATCGTGCCGTCGGCGTGCAGGATTTTCGTCGAATCGGCCGGCGTGGCGCTGGGTGGCTGGGCATTCCACCGATAGACACGCAGGTTTTCCAGTCGCACGTCCCCCTTGGTGTTGGTGAGGCGCAGTCCGCCGTGTATCGGGCGCAGCCCGTCGAACCCTAATCCGCCGCGTACATCGGGCTTCGGCACGGCGACACTCAGATCGGCCAGCAGTTCGCCGTCGACGGAGGCGACCAACATACGTCCGGTATGTTGGTCCAGGTAAATCTGCAACGAGAGGTTGCCATCACCGGGCTTCAACTGTGCAATTTCGGCGATGTCCGCGTCTGCGGTAGTTTCACACAGCGCGACCAGCGTTTCGTCCAGGACCTCAAGGACAAACGAGCTGTCATCCTTTTTCTGGCTCGCCGCCGTTCCCAGCTCCATTCGGAAATTGGGGCGGTTTTTCCAAGTTAGGTCGATTTCGATGCGGGCTTGTGCCGGGACTCCGAGATCTTGAAAAATGGCGGCGCCGTCGACGTGGGTGACCAGATGCCCCGCTTCTTCGTGCCAGGAGTCATCTTTTCCAACAATCCGCCAGCCTTCGAGTCCGGTTAGTCCGCTGAAGATCAGTTCCGATCCCTCGCGCCGTCCGATGTGGCGCAGGATCGAGCGATCGACGTGCAAGCGACCTGGCCCGTCCACTTCGATCACGGCCGTCTGCTCGTCGAGCGAGATGAGCGAACCGTACAGCAGGTCGTGCCCCGCCAGATCGAAGCAATAGTCCCCCTTGGGCTGCGGCACGTTCTGCTGATCTCGAAACCGAATGCCCTGTACGAGATCGAGGGGAAACCGCAGATCGTCGACCAATCCATCGGCCTTCCACACGAGGGTGTCGCCGCCGCCGACGGATTCGACCAACCGTCCGGCGGCGTGGTCGCCGTTGGTCAAGGTGATGATGGCCGGTCGAACGTCGGCCGATGGTTCGACGGCGCCCGCCGCAAGAACCAACAGGGCGATGCCGCACAACGCGAATGCCGCCAACCGCAACGTGCGCCCCGATCGCGGCCAGCCGACGAGCCCAATGATCCCATGCACCTTGTTCATATTCGCAGCCGCCGGGGCCTCGTTATCGTTCGTAGATCGGTAAAAAGCGATAGTTGAGCGCCAGCGCCAACAGCGACATGGACGTGCCCACCTGGGTGCCGAATTGCGAAGGGAAGCTGCCGTCGGTGGCCTGGGCCGTCTTGAGCTGCCGGATGAGCAACTTGTTCCATTTTTCCCACGCCTCGACGTCGCCCTGAAACAGCGCCTGGGCCTGATAGTAGCGCGTGTACTCGGGGTAGCTGTTGGGCGCGTTTTCCAGGCGCTGAGTCAGGTAGCCCAGGGTTGCCTTGAATTGCGGCAGATCCTTGCGCCGGGCGACGGAGTAGACGAGCGTGGCGATCGAGATGCGGGCGATCGACTCGTCGAAGCCGCCGAACCCTCCGGAGTAGCCGACCTGGCCTGAATCGGACGTCATTTGCGTGTAGTACTTGACGGCCTTGTCGATTACTTCGTCGGGCACTTCGATGCCGGCATTGCGCGCGGCCAGCAGTCCCACCAGCACGGCGCCGCTGACGGAGGTGTCCGCGTCGTTGCTGTCGGGCGAGTAGCGCCAGCCGCCGAAGGCGTTCTTCTTTTGCGACGTGACGGCGGCGCGGACGGCCAGTTGCAGGGCCTCGCCGATCGAACGGCGGTTGTTCTCCGATCCGCTCCACAGGTTGCGATCGTCGACCGTGCCGTAAGCTTCGGCCAGCGCCAGCATGGCGAAGCCGTGGTGATACATGCTGCCGCCGAGGATGCCGGTCGTGGCGTCTTGCTGCGAAATCATGCTGCGCAGCGCGCGGCGGATGTGGCTGCTGTACAGGCCGAAGTTGGGATCCTCGCCGGAGGCGAGAAACACCATCATGCACATGCCGGTGACGCCCGGCCCGTTTTGTCCGCCGGACCAATCGCCGTCTTCGGACTGCGCCGGCCAGGTACTGCAGGCCGCGGTCGTAAATATCGCGGACGTCGCGCGGCACGGCCTCGCCGACGCGCATCGTGGGCACTTGCGCTTGCGCGGCCGGCGGCGCCGCAAGCAGGCAGGCCAGCAACGCCAGCGCCAAGACGAAGCGGGTCGTGCGACGGTATGGGACAAGCAAGGTGTTCATGGGTCTCGCCGGCTGTGGCGTCTAGCGTCGCGTGGACGATTCGATGGCGCCGTTTTGAATGAGCATTTGCCGCATGCCTCGGCCATTTTGCAGTTGGGCCCGCATCAACGTTTGTTGCCGTTGGTCGAGCAAGTCCATCACATCCTGATTTCGCAGCGACGCGAGGCTGTACATCACGTAGTAGTAGTCGTACTGCCCGAACGCGGCTGGGGGCTCGGTTTTTTCCAGGATCAGCGCGATCAGCGCCTGGCGCTGCTTTTCGTTTAGCGGCACCGCGTCTTCCAGCATGACAACGGCCGCCTCGACACAGGCCCGATAGCGGAACTGGCGGCGCACGCGCATTTCGGCCTGGCGGTCCGCGTCCTGCTCGGTGCTGAGCGTGTGGCTGAGCACCTTGGCGAACAGCGAACGGTCGCCAAACAGACCGGTCGCCATTTTGATTTGCAACGGCTGGATCTGTGGCCAAATCTGTCCCAGGGCATTGGGATCGTCCAACTGACTGAGGAATTTTTGGCGCACGACGTCCACTTCCTCGAAGAATCGGTCCATGTCGCCGTCGGCCGCCAACTGGAGTTTGCGCTTTTGGGCGTCCGACAGGTCGTAGACCCGCTCCAGTTTTTTGAGCTGCAGGCTGAAGCGCGACTGCAACTGAACTCTGGCCGTCTGTTCGTTCCGCGCGCTTTGAAATACCCATTGCTCGAAGTTTTGCGGCGCGACGCGGCCGACTTGCTGTTGCGCGGCGGGTTTTTCCGGCTGCTCCGTGTCATCCGGCGCGGCCCGACTGCTGGCGGCCGGCAGCAGGGCCGCGGCCAAGAGACACACCCGCACGATATGTCGCGTCAAAGCGTTCATCGATGAATCATGTTGGTCGCAGAACTTTCGTGCCTTGCCATCTTCAACAACCGCATCACTTGCTTTCGATTCACTTGATGCCGAACCAATCGTTGAGCACTTCGAGAATGGCGCCGCCGACCGTCTTCCGCACCTCGACGGCGCCGGCCCGGTCGACGGCCTCGGGCGGCCCCACGGCGTCGGGCGCTTCGCCGCCCCACCAGGCCACGTCGTCCGGCGGTTGGGCAAATGGGCTGGCGTAGTAGCCGGCGCCGATCTTCGACAGCCCTTTCCAGACCGGCCGCTGCGCGGAGTCCAGCAGCGGGACCAGAATCTCGTCGGGAATTTGCGGGAAGTATTGGTCGCCGAAGCGATTGACCATCAACCATTGCTGCCAGTCGTCCTGCCACTTTTTGTCAAAGGCGTCGACGATTTCCTGGCGTTGCTCGGCCGAGAGGCTCAAAGCGCCGTCGAGCCGCGCCGTGACGCTCAGGATGGCGGCACTTTTGCGCTGCTCGCTGCGGGCGCGGGCCTCCTTCTCGTAGTGGGCAAATTGCTCCGGCGACAGAACGTTCTCAAGCGCCTTGGCCACGCCTTCCTGGATGATCGGTTGCGGGGTGGGCTGACTTTGTTGCACGCCGTTGACCACCCGCGCCTTGCTGATATTTGGCAAACTTCATGGCGGCGGTGCGCAGACTCTTTTCGGCGGCGGCGCGGACGGGCGGGCGCTGCTCGGGCTTTAGATCGCAGATCAGGCGAACGAAGTTCAACTCGGCCAGCATCGCCGGGCGGAATTGGTTTTGCCACTGCATCACCATGGGGTCGTTGGCCGCCGCGGCGACCGGAGCGGGCGCAGCAACGACGATGCGCTTTTTCGCCCGCTTGGCCGGTGCGGCCTTGTCCTCAGCATGTCCCGTGCCGGTGCAAAACGACGCCGCGAGCACTGCGAGCGCCATAAGCGCGCGGCGCGACCCATCATCGGCAGGTACCGACTTGCACTGTTGATCCAACGAGGTCGTATGGTGTTCATCGTTCTCAGGGAATTGTTGTCGCCGCTTTCGAGGCGATTGAAGTATTCGTCCAGGCCGGCGCGAAACTCTTCGGGCAGTGAGTTACCCGACTCTCCGGTGGCCTGCGAGATGCCGTGGTCTTCGCGCAGTTCCTTGTCGTTGGCGCCGGTGCCGATCAGGGCCAGCGCCGTATCGACGGTAGTTCCACTACCGCCGCCGCCGGGCGAAGAACCGCCCCCGCCGCCGCCGTTGGGATTGATGCGCTTCGACTTGAGCAACAACTCGATGGCTTCGGTCTCGGCCGCGATGGCCGTGGGGCCCGTTTCCGGCGTGCCGAGAATGTCGGCCGCTTCGTCCATCACCTGTTCGACCATGCCCAGCAGGTTGATCTCATTGGCAAATTCGTTTTCGCCGTCGGGCAGTTCGCGAATCCGCACCGTCAGATCGGCAACGCGTTTGGAAAGCGCCTGCTGCGTGGTTTTCAAGCCGCCGGCCCGCTGTTCGTAGTCTTTGGCCTCAAGCGCCGCACGCGCTTGTTCGGCGACGCGGGTTTCCTCGCGCAAGTTGACTTCAGCCTCGAGGATTTGCATGGCTTCGAGCACGACCGACGGCGGCAGGCTGCCCTTCGACTTGCAGCCAGGGCACTTGCCGGCGCAGGCCGGATCGACCAGGTCGTCGGCCCAGCGATCGAACGTGTCGGACCAAAATTCGGCCTGGGCGATGGACATGCCGGTTTCTTTCTCCACGTCGTCGCTCAGTTGCCGCAGGCTGCCCACGACGTCTTCTTCGCGCATCTGGTCGAGCACGGTTTTGAAGCGCTGGAATCGGCGGCGGTCGAAATAGGCCTGCATGTCGTCCATGATGGTCGACAGCGTTATGACTGCTGGCTTCCTCGACGCTGGAAACCTGGCTCAAGACTTCCTTGGCGGGCTCCGGCGAACCGCGTTTGCCGAACGTCGCGGGAAGCTGCTCGGCAATTTGCCCCGCGACCTTGTACTGCTCGCGCGAGGCGGATTTGAGCCGCTTGACCAGTGTGCTGCCCTCGAGATTGGCCAACACCTTGTTGAGTTCGTCGGCAATTTTTTCGAACTCGGCGAGCAAGTCTTGCTGCGCGACGACGGCCTCTTCGAGCTTCTCTTCGGCCGGAGTGGATGGCTTGTTGCCCTGCTTGCCTTTGCCGGCGAGCGTGGTGACCGGCAGCCGGAGCTTGGGCGTGGAGTTTTTCTTGGAGGGTTCTTGCGCCTCGTCGTCCTTGTTGGCCGGTTGTTGCGAACTTTCGCCGTCGGCCACTTGCGGCACCGCCGGCTTTGGCTTGTTCTCGCTGGGTTGCGACTTCCCTTGCGAGCTGCGCGACTGGCCGGCCGTGGGCGGACGTTTGCCGTCGACGCTGGCCAACTTGCCCGGCGCTTGCGACGACTCCTTGAGCAGGTCGGCGACGTTGGGCATGCGGTTGCCCGCGATGTCCTTGAGGATGGTGAGCATTTCGGCCCATTGATCCAGATGGCCGACGCCGAACTCCGGATTGCGCATGGCTTGTCGAACCAGTTCTTCGCCGTTGGAGACCAGTCCGCTCAGCCGCCGCCCATTGGCGCGCTCGGCGGCCGACTGAGTTTCGATGCGACGGCGTGTCTCGGGATGGTCGAGCTCCTCGGGCGACATCATCCGCAGTTGCTGGTTGGCATAGTGCAGTTGCAGTTCACGGTCGCGCACTTCCAGCGACTGACGATGCCATTTGCTGAGTTGCTCGGTGAGCCAGATGTAGTGTTGCTCGGCACTGAGCACCCAGAAATGGTAGGCGGGAGAGTACGCGCGGCTTTTGCCGGGCCGATAGTCCTCGGCAAAGATGCGGACGTCGAGCGGCTGCGGTTCGATGCCCAGCTTCTCGGCGCAGAACGTGCCGGCCAGTTCGAGTTCCGCCTTGTCGCTGGCGCCGGCGGCCAACACGTGTTCGCCATTGACGGGCGACACGGCTTCGGCGTCTTCGTTGGTTTGCCACTCGATGCCAACCTTCTTGACGCCAAAATCGTCGGTCGCCCGGACTTTGAAATTGAGTGTCTCGGATATGAGCACGACGCGTTGCCTGGGCAAGTTTTCGCAGGCGACGGTGGGCGCCTCGTCGTCGCGCGCGGTGATCGAAACCGCGAACGGCTCCTGCCCCTGCAAGCCGAACTCATCCTGCCATTCGATCGACAGCGTGCTGGACGCGGCAATCTTGGCCGGCGGGCTGGCGATACTGGCTTCTGCAGGCTTCGCCGGCTGGCCATCGACTTTGGCGTTGGACAGCTTGCGATTGGCCGTAGCGACGATCGTGGCGACGCTGCCGTTGACCAGCGACACCGAACCGCCGCGCACGTCTTTGCGCTGCGGCTCGGGAAGCTGCAGGTACTCTGGCAGTTGCACGTTGGCAACGACGGACGTTAGCTCGGGGCGCAGCATCGGTTCGATGCGGACCCGCTGCCGGACGTCGCCGATATGCAGGTCCATCCAAGCGGCGTCGATCTGCGGCGGCAACTCGAAGGTGTACGCGCCGTCGCGCAACACGGCTTCGACGGGGCGCTGGTCGCCCAGTTGGCCGCGGCCGTGGGCGGGATGCCAGCGCGAATCGTCGAGCAGTTGTACGGTGAAAGCCACCGGTTCGCCGTGGGCGACTACTAAACGTTCGGGCAGGGATTCGATGCGGGTAAATGTGTAGCGCTGGATTTCGGACCAAGGCTGAGTGAAACGCGCCCAGGCGTTGGCGGCCGCCGCGGGCCACAAGAGCGCTACGCCCAACGCCAACGCCAGCGGCGCTGCGGCCAGCGCGGCCCACAGCCGATGGCGCGGATGCGGCACGGCATCGCGAAAGTCGCGCTTCGCGGCGGCCACGGCCACTTGCTCGATGGCCGCTTCGCACAGCGCGCGCGAACGGGCTTGCTCGCTCTCGCTGCGAACCAGTTCGATGATGCCCAGCATCTGGTCGCCGATGCTCGGATGCCGCCGGCTCAACAGGCGCGCCAGTTGCTCCAGACGGCGCTGACTCCACAGCCAGCGGTGTAGATAGATTGGCACGAGCATGCAGAAGCCGGCGGCCACGAGGAAAATGGTCACTCGTGCCCACGCCGCCGTGTCGACAACGCGATCGAGGGCAAACAGCGCCAGGAAGGAGACGGCGACACCGAAGATTGCACCGCACACGGCTTCGGCCGCTTTGATCGCCCACACGCGGCGGCGAAAATCGAACATTTGGGCCTGCAGCGAGGCGGGCAACTCGAGTCCGGCGGTCACTCGTGAAACGCTCATGGCAATCCTGCTCCTCGATGACTGGATCGATTCGGCACCAGGTCACGCGTATCCTTCGTTCGCAACTTCATTTCAACGCTTATTTGTCATCAATCTCGCACCCTGCGGCGCGTTTGTTCGCGTGAAGCTGTTTCAAAACGAATCTGAGTGCCACTGCTTGCTTGTCAAGCAGTGCAGACCCTGGGACAGGCACTGCTAGGCGAGCTAGCAATGGCGCCCGACCGGTGTCTTCTTGGGTTTTGAAGCAGCTTCTATTCACTAGTCTGTCAACTATACCAGTCCGATCACCTTTCGCCCGATCCAAAACGCCCCCAGCATGACGATCAACGTTGCCATGACGGCCGGATGGCTCCACAGTTGCACGCGCCGCACCGATGCCGGCGGATCGGGAAGCGCGGCCAGCGATTGCAGCACTTGTTCCAAGCGATTGGCCGCGATCACCCGGCCGCGCGTGACGCGGGCCAGTTCTTGCAGCACGTCGGCCCGGGCCGCCTGGCCGATGCGTTCGATCGGCGCGCCTTGCACGAAGAACGACGCCTCGAGCGTGGCGCCGGTTTGTTTGCAGGCCAGGGTCACTTCGTGACGGCCGGCTTCGCGCGTCGTGTAACGCCCGGAGAAGGCGCCCCACTCGTCGCCGAAGGAGGTGAAGCGCACTGTCTCGGCCTTGCCCGAGGGGGCCACGATGCGGGCGGTGACGTCGCCCTTGGGCAGTGGCTCTCCGCTGCGTTCCATGACGTTGGCGGTGAGCGAGATTGTCTGGCGAACTTGCGGCTGTTCGGGAGAGTAGTACATGCGCATCGTCTCACCCTTGGCCATGTTGCGCTGATACGCCATCCAGCGTACCACCTGTCCCCAGAAACGGTAGTGGTATTTGTCTTCCACCCCTTTGCGCCAGCGCCAGGCGCCGTCGGTGCCCATGAATAACACCTTGCCGGCGCCGAAGGTGCGCGTGGCCAAGAGCGGCAGGCGGCCGAACTCGTTGGTGATATCTTTGTGAACGCACAACACCTCGCTACCGGCTTTGGCACGAATCACTGGCGCGTACCATTGAAAGCCCGGCAAAGCCTCCCAAACCTCTATGTTCTCACCTTGTGTGTCCGCCAACTTGGTCAACAGGCTGCGGCGGCCCAACTCGGTGAGTTCGAAATGGCTGGGCATGCGCGAGCCCCAACCGCCCGGCTGACTTTCATCGAGCAGCACAGGCAGCAGATCGCCCAGTTCGGACTCGACCAGCGACATCTGCCGGCCTTGCCAGCCGGGCATAAAAACCAATCCACTAGCTTGGTGTTCGATGAGACCGCGCAGCAGCCGGCAGTCCTCGGTCGTAAGTTGCCCAGCTTCCAACCCGACGTCGCCCAGAAACACGACATCAAATTTGGCCAGTTCGTCCAGGCCGGAGGGGAACGCCTTGATGTAGTCGGCGTTGCCGCCCCCCACCTTGTCCAAGCCGGGATGGTACAGCAGGCAGGACAAGTCGACGCCCGGATCGCGCGACAGGGCGTTGCGCAGATAGCGATATTCCCACCGCGGCACCGATTCCACCAGCAGCACGCGGAGCTTCTCCTGGCGGATGGCAATCGGGGCCGACAGACGGTTGTTGTCTTCCAACAACTCGTCGCTTTGCTTGGGCACGTCGAGCGTGAGCGTGTAGTCGCCGATCTCCTTGGGCTTCCACAGCACCGATTCGCTGGTGCGGCCCATGGGGGCGACACGCACTTCCTTCGTGATCTTTTCGCCGTCCGATGTTTCGAGCGTCACGCTGGTGAGATACTCGCGCGGCAACGTGCTGTCGATGGTGAACGGAATGCGCACACTCTTGCCCACGATGCCAAAGGTGGGCGCGTCGAGGCTCAACAGTTCGACGTCGGGCAAGCGCGAGGGGCTGCCCACCGGCACGGCGAACAGGGGAATGTCTTTCAATCGCAACGCGGCAGCGGCCTGCACCGGCGGCTGTCCAACGTTCCAGTCGCCGTCGGAGGCCAACACGATTCCGCGCAGATTCTTGATGCGCTTCGGCGCTTGGGCCAGGGGATCGTACAGATCGGTGCCTTTTGACGTCTCGGCGGCGGAGAAGGGCTGCATGACGACGGTCATCCGCTCTTCGAGCGATTTCCAGAATTCGCTGTCAACCAGCGGGGCAATCGCCTCGTGGCGCGTCGTCAGGCCGCCCGACTCGCCGTTGCCGCTGGGCACGTCGCGCGTCTCCATGCTCGTCGAACCATCCCACAACACGGCGATCGAGGGCTTTTCTTCGGGGCGATATTCTTCGACCCACTCGGGCTGATTGAAAACGATCGCGATGAGGCACACCATGGCCAGCCGCAACAGTTCGAGCAGCCCGAGGTCGCGGCGATAGCCGCTGCGCCGCCAGGCCACGAAGCACAGCGCCGCCGTGCCCAGCACCACCAACAGCGATACGGCGATCGACCAGGGCGCGGAGAGGAACGTCAAGCTTCGGGCGCTGTTCATGTGGTGGTTCCCCCAACTCGAGCCAAGCGGGGCAAGCACAGCACGGCTTCCACGATGAGCGCCACCAACATCGCCAGCAGGAACGCGCGCCAGATTTCCTGCACGAGCGAGTTCAGATTGCCGGCCTGATCTTCCACGCGAACGTAGTTCAAGCCGTGAAACAATTCGTCGACGCGCGCGTCGGCCAGCGTCTGGGCGTGATCTTCCGCCGCAGGGCGATTGACCGCCAGCAGGCGATCGGCCGACTGGTAGACGCCACATTGCGAGGCCGCTTCGGTCGACAACCGGTCGTCCTGCTCGACTGAGGCGTTTCCAACTGGATGAGCTTTCATCGGCCGCTTGTCCGGCGTCCAACTGACGTGCTTTGCCGAGCACGGACGAGCCGACCGCCAGGGCGCGCTGCACCGCGGCGTAGAGCACGATGCCCTCGGTGGCCAGCGACGAATCGCGCGGCGAGGGCGTGGTTGTCCAGAGATAAATGCCGCCGCGTTCGGTGGGGACGCGCGCCAAGAGCGGCGCGCCGCTGGACAGCGCGGCCAGCGACGTCACTTCGCCGGCCAGACCGCAATAGCGCAGCACGTGCAACTGCCCGACCGGCAACGCGGCGCCGCTGAGCGTGCGCGCCAACAGATCGTCGTCGCCGCGCCACGAGCCGACCGTGAATGGCTCGTTGTCCGTCTGCCACGATTGCCAGCGCACTCCCCACAGTTCGTCGTCGCCAGGGTTGTCGGGCGGAAAGAGCATGATTTCGCCGCCACGCGCGACAAACGACTGCAGCAGGTCGGCCGCCGGACCGTTGGGCATGGGCGCCTGCCACAGCACGAGTCCGATCTGGTCCCATTCGACCGCGGTCAACTGCTCGACGTCGAGCGTCTCGGTCGACGACTCGAGCGCCGGGTCGGGACTGATGCCGGCCACCAGCCGCAGCGGCAACTCGGCCTGCGGATTGTCGACGACCACGATCGCGCGGCGTGGCGGCGGATTGGCAAACGCGAAATAGAATTCGTCGTCCGCGGGATTCGCATCGGCGGGTATCGACACCCGCCCCCAGCCCTGCTCGCGATTGCGCTCGATCGGAATGCGGTGATCTCGCACGTCGGTGTACTGACCGGTCAGTTCCACCGGCATCACTGAGCGGGCGCCTTCGATTTCGAACTGCACGGGAATGGTGATCGGCTCGGCGGCTTCGTTGGCTCGCGAAAGCCGCAACGAGACCAGCAACTCGGCGCCGTCGCTGGTGTTCTGCCGGCGCACGCTGGTCACGCGGACCGACGTATTGGCCGCCGCCACGCTCGGATAGGCCAGCAAGTGAAACCGCACGCCTTGTGGCAATTCGAGAAACGCGTCGCGCAGCGTGGTCCAACGGCCGCTGCCGGCGTTCCAGTCGTTTTCGTGCAGGTCGGAGCAGATCCAGATCTCGGTGCGGCCCGTGCGGTTGTCGCGCACGTAGTCGTAGGCCGCTTGCAGCATGGCCGGCAGATCGGCCGGGGCGCTGGCCGGACCGGCGCTGGGGGCTTTCAGCAATGCGTCGGGCGACTCCAACTCGCGGGGCTGGCGGGTGACGCTGTCGATCAACACCCAGCGGCCGGAGCCGAGCGTTTCCAAGGTGCGCACCAGTTGATGCCGACCGGTATCGAGCTTCGATTCGCCCGTGCCGGCGCCGTGCTGCTGCATGCTGGGTGAACGATCGAGCAGGATGAGCGTGGTGTCGGCTTGCGATCCGACCGTGACGCCCAGCCAACCGCTGGCCAACGGACGGGCCACGGCGAAGATCAACGTGGCCACGGCCAACGTACGCATCAAAAGGATCAGCCACTGCCGCAGTCGCGAGTAGCCGCGGGCCATCCGCTGGGCGGACAGCAAAAACATCATCGCGCCCCAGGGGATCGTCTGAAACCGCCACTGATTGATCAGATGGATGATGATGGGCAACGCCACCAACGGCAGAGCGATCAACAGCCACGGTTGCAAAAAACTCATCGCATGGACTTCGTTTGAGCGCGATTGATCAGAAAACGCATGAGCGCCGGCTCGTAGCCCTCGTCGATGCGCACGCGGTGATAGTCGACGGCCGATTCCAACACCACGGCCTTCAGTTGTTCGAGATACTGCTGCAAGGCCCGGTGATAGCGGTCGGAGATTTCGTTGGGCTCGGCGAAGACCGACGGCCCGCCCTCCATGTCGAGAAACCGCATGGGCCGGCGAAAGTTGAAGTCGAGCTCCAACGGATCGAGCAGGTGAAACACGGCCACGTCGTGCCGGCAGAAACGCAAGTGCTGGAAGCAGCCGTTGAGAATCTCGGGATCGATGAACAGGTCGGACACGATAATCACCAGCGCCCGCTGGCGGATCGTCTCGGCCAGTTCGTGCAGGATGCGGCGCGAGCTGCGTTTCGCTTTGCGGTTGGGCGTCTTCCAACATGCCGAGCACCAGCCGCAGGTGGGCAGCGTTGCGCCGCGGCGGCAACTGCTGCACGATTTTCTTGGCCACGCAGGCCAAACCCACCGCGTCGCCCTGCTGGCTGGCCAAATAGCCGAGCGTGGCCACGATGCGGCGGGCGAAGTCGAACTTCGTCACGCCCGTGGAACCAAAGCCCATCGAACCGCTGGTGTCGAGCACGAAACAGCAGCGCAAGTTCGTGTCGGCCTCGAACTCTTTGACGTAGAAGCGATCTGACCGTCCGAAGGCGCGCCAATCGAGCCGCCGCAGGTCGTCGCCCGGCACGTACTTGCGGTACTCGGCGAATTCGACGCTGGAACCGCGGTGCGGGCTGGCATGGCGGCCGGAGACCGTGCCGTGCATGGGACGCCGGGCGAACAACGGCACGCCCGCCAGGCGCGACAAGACGTCGGCATCGAGAAAGCTGCTCGGTTGACCGGTCGACAACATGGCACGCTTCCGTCCGCAATGGGTTGCAGCCCGGCTCTCCCTCCGGGCTCACGTCACGATGGTCCTACCGCTCGTCGTCCATCTCCTCGATCAATCGCCGCACGATCTGCTTGGCATCGATGCCCTGGGCTTGCGCGGCAAAGTTGGTGATGACGCGGTGGGTCAGCACGGGAATCGCCACTTCGTGGATATCTTCCAGACGCACCATGTAACTGCCGTGCAAGGCGGCACGCGCTTTGGCGCCCAGGATGAGGAACTGCACGGCACGGGGCCCCGCGCCCCAGGAGACCAGCGGCTTCATCCATCCCGGCGCCGTCGGGTCGAGCGGGCGCGTCTTACGCACCAGCTTGGCCGCATACTGATAGATGTGGTCGGGCACGGGCACGTGACGCACCAGGTCCTGGTGTTCGGAAATCTCCTCGGCCGTCATCAGGTGCTGCAATTCCGGCAAGGGGTCGCCGGTGGTGGTGCGGGCGATCAACACCTCTTCGGCTTCCGAGGGGTAGTCCAGTTCGATCAGGAACATGAAGCGATCGAGCTGCGCTTCGGGGAGCGGATAGGTGCCTTCCTGTTCGACCGGGTTCTGCGTGGCCAACACGAAGAATGGCGGCGGCAGCACGAACGTTTTGCCGACGACGGTGACCCGCTGCTCCTGCATGGCCTGTAGCATGGCAGCCTGGGTTTTGGGGGGAGCGCGGTTGATTTCGTCGGCCAGCACGATGTTGGCGAACACGGGTCCGTGGACGAATTGAAACTCACGCCGTCCGTCGGCGCCCTCTTGCAGGATGTCGGTGCCGGTGATGTCCATCGGCATCAAGTCGGGCGTGAATTGGATGCGGCTGAAATCGAGCGACATCGTTTCAGCGATCTTGCTCACCAGCAGCGTCTTGGCCAGGCCCGGCACGCCCATCAGCAGTCCATGCCCCCGGGCGAACATGCAGATGGCCAGGCGTTCGATGACGTCGCGCTGGCCGATGATCACGCGGGCGAGTTCCTTCTGGAGCCGGGCGTAGAGCTCGCGCAGGCGGTCGATGGCCTGCACGTCGGATTCGCTCAGCCGGTCCGCAGTTGCCACGTCGGAAGCCTGTTCCATTGCCTTGCCCCTGTTCCGAGAGTTCGAGAAAACGGCGAGACTGCGAGCCGAGGGCCGCGGCCCGCTGTCAGTCCATAGCCGGGTAACACGGCCTCGCACGACCCCTTCCCGCGAGCTAACCGGCGATCTTCCACAGTGCGTAAAGTGCATGATACGTGATCCGCCGCGCCAAGCCAACTTTTTGACGATTGGCGGGCCGCCAAAGTTCCCCCCGTGTGGCGAACGGACTTGTGCAATTCACCGGGCCGCGCCCGCGCAAGCCGGGCATTGTCCGGAAAGCCGAGCAGCAGGATCGAAAGTCTGCTTGGGCTACGTATTCGGCCCGTGGCAAGCCCGAGGATCAAGGGCCAGCGCGCCCTCGGAAGCTGTGCTTGCTTCACGGAATCGGTGGGTTACTTGCAGTTCAGTTCCGTCCAGGCTGAACACCAATCCGCCAACTTGCGGTTTTGTCGCGCACCCGACGCGATGCGAGGCGGCGCCGTGCCAGTTTGCGCTGCGTCGTTTTCAGGGCAAGCGCCTGGCGATTTACGCGATACAGACACCTCGGTCCGCTCGACCGGGCCGTCAATGGCATGTCGTTTGCAACTTTTGTCCAGACAGATTCACCCGCATTCATGGGATCGATGGACGCGTGCGGTTACGGAAATCGGCGGGAGCGGCGTCGCTCGACACCTACGGCATTCAAGGAGAATTGTTATGCGAACTCTGTATACCCTCACTGCATTCATGTTGCTGACGTCGTTCGCCTATGCGTGGCGCCGCCCGATCCGGCGACGGATGACAGTCAGTCCGCCACGCGCCAGCGTGACAATGACTGGCGCTACAAGTACCACAACGGACGGTGGTGGTATTGGCAGCCCAACAACTCGTGGGCGATATGGAACGGCAACAATTGGTCGCCGTACAACGCCTCGCGCTTCTCAGGCCAATATCGCACCGGGTATCGCGGCAACTACTATCCGGGCACGTACGGCTACAACGGCTACAACGCGTGGCCGAACAACGCCGGCTACTACGGGCCGGGCTACTACGGTCCGGGATACGGATACGGCGGCTACAACCAGGGAGCCGCCACTGGCGCCAATATCGGCGGTGCGATCGGTGGCCAACAAGGCGCCGGCATCGGTGCGGCCATCGGCGGCGCCATCAACAATCGGTGAGTTTGCAATTCGTGCTGGCCCGCCGATTCAGCAGGAAGCCGACCGCCCCGAACACGCTCGCGTTTGCACTGAAAACGGGGCGGCCGGCTTGAAATCGTAAGCAGAGCACAATGCGCGACGCGATGGCGGTCTCGCGTGGAAAAAGGAGCAAGTGATGAATTTGTTGTATTGGGCACTCGTTGCGTTAGTGATCGCGATTGTTGCCGGAGCGCTCGGCTTTGGCGGAATTGCCGCCGGCGCAGCGACGATCGCCAAGGTGTTGTTTGGAATCTTTGCCGTCCTGTTCGTGGTGTTACTGGTCATTGCATTGCTGGCCGGAAAAGCAGTGAGTTGAGCTGACATGGCAGCAGGGCGGCGCCTGTGCGGTGCGCCGCGAAATGTTTTCTTTGATATGGAGGAATGTGTGATGAAATATGTGGGCCTATCCTTGATTGCCATGATCGTGCTGAGTTGTACCGCGGCCTTGGCCGACGACGATCGCCAAGACCGATCTGCCCCGCCCAGCCCGCCGTCGTTCGACAATAGTTCGAACCAATCGGCGCCCCGGGGGATGGACGCCCAGCAGTTGGTCGAAGATTTTGACGACAACGGCGACGGCGTGTTGCAGCGCAACGAACTGCCGCCCCGGCTGGCGGGCCGCTTCGATCAGCTCGATCGGGACGGTGACGACCACTTGACCAAGAGCGAACTCCAGCAGCGCAGCCGCTCGGCAAGCCGTCGCTCGGCAGGCCGCCCCACGGCGCCCATAGAGTTTATCTACATTTGGGTGAGCGACGCGGATTCCGGCCATCTGTCGCTCAACGAGCTGCAACGGGCGTACGACACGCTGCAAAAGGTCGACAAGAACGGCAACGGTGAATTGGCCCGGTCGGAACTGCAGGCTTGCCGTAAGGCAAACCTGGCCAAGTGGGCCCGCATGGTCGCCAGGCGGCTGGACGACAACGACGACCAGAAGATCAGCCAGCAAGAGGCCCAGGGCACATTCCTTGCCTCCAGCTTCGACCGTGTCGACGACAACGGCGATGGCAAGGTGACTCGCCAGGAGCTGCAGCAATGCATTGCCGAAAAACATCGAGGCAATGACACCGGCTCTTCGTCCAACGAATCGCTGACCAGGAGTGAGGAAGACGGTCAGAACTACGATGACGAGTCGGACGATGATCGCGACTAGTTCGTTGTGATCGCGATTGCTGATGTCCGAGCACGAACGGGGGCCGGGGCGTTTAAAAGCGCTCGGCCCCCTTGGGATTGAGCACGAGGCGCAGTTTGCGGCTTTGAGCGGTTGACTTTGTCGCTTCCCACCGAGAGATATCAACGTCATGCCACGAAAATCCAAGAAGGTCCGCTATGCGGTGGTCGGGCTGGGGCACATTGCCCAAGTGGCGGTGTTGCCGGCGTTCGCACATGCCAACAATTCTGAATTGGCGGCACTGGTCTCTGAAGACCCTCTCAAACTTTCGGAATTGGGCGACAAATATGAGGTGGAGCAACGGTATTCGTACGAGCAGTACGACGAATGCCTGGCGAGCGGCGACGTCGACGCGGTGTACATCGCCTTGCCCAATCACCTGCATTGCGAGTATGCGGTGCGCGCGGCCCATTGCGGCGTGCACGTGCTATGCGAAAAACCAATGGCGGTGACCGTCGAGGAGTGCCGGCGAATGATCGACGCGGCGACTGCGCGAGAAGTCAAACTGATGATCGCCTATCGGCTGCACTTCGAGCCGGCCAATCTCGAAGCGATCAAGCTCGTGCAGTCAGGCCAGCTCGGCAACCCGCGGGTCTTCAGTTCTTTCTTTTGCATGCGCGTGGCGGAAGACAACATTCGCACGGACGGCGCCAAAGGAGGAGGCACGCTCTTTGACATCGGCATTTACTGCATCAACGCGGCACGGTATCTGTTCCGCGAGGAGCCGACGGAGGTCATGGCGCTGTCGGCGGCGAATCGAGAAGATCCGCGTTTCCAGGAAGTCGACGAATCGACGGGAGCCGTATTGCGTTTCCCGGGGGAGCGGCTGGCGACGTTCACTGCCAGTTTCGGCGCGACGGACGTATCCCGCTATCACGTTGCCGGCACCGAAGGCGAACTGCGCGTCGAACCGGCTTATACGTATACCGCCCCGATCAAGCATGATTTGACGATCGGCGGAAAGACGACTCGCCGCTCGTTTCGCAAGCGCGATCAGTTTGCGCCGGAGCTGGCCTATTTTTCGAATTGCATTCTCACCGACACGAGCCCCGAGCCGGGCGGCGCGGAAGGGATGCTGGACGTGCGCCTCATCCAGGCGCTGTATCGGTCCGCGACGACGCAACGGGCCGTACGAATCGACGATTTCGACGGATCGCCTTATCCTACGACCGAACAGAAAATGTATCGGCCGCCGGTATCCGAACCGGAACCGGTACACGCCTCCAGCCCAAAGCAATAGCCCCCACAGCGACCCATGGCGCCCCAGCAATCGACGCAGAATTGGTGGCATCTCTTAAAGGAAACGCTGGTGTCGTGGTGGAACGACGACGTGCAACGTTTGGGCGCTTCGCTGGCGTTCTACATGGTGTTCTCCGTTGCGCCGCTATTGGTGTTCGCGCTGAGCATCGCGGGCATGATCTATGGCAGCGATGCCGCCCAAGGCAAGTTGAGCCGCGAGTTGAACGGCGCGATGGGCGAACAAGCGGCCGGCGCCGTGCAATCGCTGCTGGCCGCCACCCAGAATGCCGGCCAAGGCCCGCTGGCTACCGTTCTTTCGACCGCGGCGCTCCTGGTGGGAGCCTCGGCGGCGTTCAACGAGTTTCGCACCGGGCTGAATCGCATCTGGAAAGTTCGCCCCAGCGAATCGGCTCCTTGGTGGCTGACGGTGAAGAACCGCGTGATGGCGTTTGGGCTCGTGCTCGTCGTGGGCCTGCTGTTCTTGGCGTTGCTCGTCGTCAGTTCGGCCGTTTCATCAGCTTGGAGCTGGCTCGCCTCGGACGTGGCCTACTCGACAACCATGGCCATGTGGCTCAACTACTTCGTGACGATGGCCATCGAGACGGTGCTATTTGCCCTGGTCTTTCGCTACTTGCCCGAAGGCACGATCGCCTGGATGGACGTGTGGCTAGGAGCATTCGTAACATCAGTCCTGGTGGGAATTGGCAACACGTTGCTCAGCATCTACTTTGGATATAGCGTCATAGGCTCCACGTACGGAGCGGCCGGATCGCTGGCGATTCTACTATTGTGGATATACTACACGGCCCAAGTCGTATATCTGGGCGCCGAATTCACTCAGGTTTACGCTCGCATGTACGGATCGGCGATCGAGCCGGAGGCTCACGCCGAGGAGTATGGCGACGTGGCAGCCAGTGCGTGAGGCGAGTGCGCGACAAGCCGGAGGGAACTTTTCGTTTGCACGTGGCATCTAAGCTTCTGAACACCGAAGCGTACGTCAAATGGGAATCAGCCTCTCTGGCAGTCGTTGCGAGACTGCAGGCGATGGGCAAATGCACACAACTGCAACGCGGGCCGGCCGACACCCAATCTTGCTGCTTGTAGCGGCGCCGTTTTTCACCCTCGCGGTAATCTGGGCACATGGCGTTGAGGCAGTCCCGCCGGTTTCAGGCGGACGCGCTGCCGTCGAAGATACCTCAGTGCCAGCGATCGACCCGTTTGCGGAACCGCCCGACAGCGCCGGCAGACCCTCGAGACGAGTCACCCTATACACCGCCGACGGACGACGACATGGGGGGCGACATCTATGAAAGCGGCGAAGCGAAAGCGTTGGTGCGCGCGCGCGCCGGTTTGATCCCATGTTCTGCCCCGAAGATCAACGGGATCGAGACAAGGCCGCAGAAGTGTACGCGCGGGCAATCAACGCACAGCCGGGCGCCAATGTCAACGCAGTGTTGGCCAATCGCATTGCTCAGTTGTATGGCTTCTATGCGGACCCCGAGAAAGGCATCGAGCCGGATCGCAAGCTGGCGCAGCTGGTGGTTGCGTTGCCTTGAGATGACGAATCCGCGGCAGCTCTTGTGGGCGCAATGCAGATGGGGTTGAACCGATATGACGAGGTTTTGAAAGTCGACGCGAGCAAGCTCGAATTGGACAATTGGCGCGAGTGGCCGGATGGGGATTCCGCTTCGGCGATCAAGGCGCGGCAAAGCGAACTCGAGCGCATCCGGCAACACATGGTCGATTTGCAGGCCCGCGTCGCGGTGAAAAAGGCCGAACTGGACCGGCAACTGCGCGATGCAAGGACAAGTGGTGATGGAAACGCCGCCGGTTGTGGCACCGGCAGCCGCAGCATGTTCCGAACCGTTGGCCACACAAACCCGCTGCCAACCGTATCGTTGGCGTGGCCGACGTTGCCGCTGGCGTTTTGCGCCGCGCTGCCGCTGGTAGCTACTTGCCCGCGCGTCCCAGGCGGCTGCACTAGGGGTTTCAGCGAGCGGCGAGTAACTGCAGCCACGCGTCGAAGCCTTGGCCGCTCTTGGTGGAGACTTCGAGCACTTGCATGCCGGGGCGGACTGCCTGGATGTTGCGATGCGCCGCGCCCAGATCGCATTCGACGGCGGCGGCCAGGTCGACTTTGGTGATGATGGCCACGTCGGCCGTGTTGAAGATCGTCGGATACTTCAGCGGCTTGTCTTCTCCTTCGGTTACCGAGAACAGCACCAGCCGCAACTGCTCGCCCAGGTCGAACGTGGCCGGGCAAACCAGATTGCCGACGTTTTCGATGAACAAGTAGTCCAGCTCGTCGAGTTTCCAGTCCGCGAGCGACTCGCGGACCATTTCGGCTTCGAGGTGGCAAACGGTTCCGGTCGTGATCTGGCGGACCGGGACGCCGGCGGTGGCCAGCCGAGCGGCGTCGTTGTCGGTGGCAAGATCGCCCACCAGGGCCGCTACCCGAGATCGCTTCGCCAGCGCCGAGAGCGTGCGCTGGAGAAACGCGGTTTTGCCGGCGCCGGGGCTGGAGACAAGGCTGGTGACGTGAACACCGGCAGCAAGAAACTCCTGCCGCAGGCGCGGGCGACGACGTCGTTTTGCTTGAGAATCTTGGTCCGCACTTGAACCAGTCGCGTTTCGGTGGCAAGGCTCATGCTTCGAACTCCATGGCAACGACTTCCAGTTCACGTCCGCTGACGATGTCGGGCGTGGGGGCACCACACTGCTGACAACACAGGTTTTGCAGCGACTCGACAATCTGCTGGCGTTCGCACCGGGCAGCACCAGGCCGCGATCGGCACGTCCTCGATGACCAGGCTCGAGGGCGCAGAATCGATCCCTCGCGCGCCAGCTCGAACGCCGAGACAAGCGCGTCTTTGACCACTCCGGCCAGCGGCCCCAGTTTCAGGTGGACCGCCACGACCGAGGTGCTTCCCTCGCGCTGGGCGACTTCCTCGCCGATGTCGATGATGCCCAGTGCTATGGAAAGTTCGTGCATGGTGCGGCCGCGGGCATTCCGCGTGGCTTCAATGTGCGTGCGGTTTCAATGTTACCGGTGCATGCGGCGCCGATAGCCGGGCAGTTCGAACAGGCTGATGAACATCGCCACGACGATGCAGAGCAAGACGAGCAGCCAGATGACGACACCAACGACGTACTCGCCAAGTATCATAATGGCTTTCACGACGGTTCTCCTTGTTTTTCGCTCGAACTATGTTTTTTCGCCGCGGGCGTGTACTGCGGACGCTTCGCACGAAGCCGTCTCAACTGCAACGGGTTGTTCCTCGATCAGCCGCAGGATCTCGCTTACGGCGACGGGCACGGCCGCTTGCACGGCGTCGCTGAGTCCATCATGGAATTCCTCGTCCTCGCGGCACGGTGTCGGCTCGCAGCCCACGACGAGCAGTCGCCCGACGGTACCTCCCAGCGTGGCCACGAGTTGCAGCACGCGCTGCGGATCCATGCGGTGCGCTTCCATGGGCACTCCGCCCGCGGCGCCGTTCGGCTCGACCGTGGCCCGGTCTGGCTCAATGACATAGACCGAGCCCGGCGAGCTTCCGCGCGGCACGGCGTCGACCAGGATAACCGTTTGATACCCATCGAGCAGCGTGTAAGCCAGGTCGAGGCCGCGGATGCCGAAGTCCACGACCTGCACGTGCTCGGGCAACTGCATGTTCGACAACTGGGCGACCACCTCGACGCCGAATGCGTCGTCTCCCAGGAAGATGTTGCCGATGCCGGCGATCAGGATGTCTGGCCGCTGTTTCATGGTGTCAGGTTTCGGCGGAGTGATCGGGATCGCGCTGGCATTCTTCGAGCGGTTCGACTTCGTCGGGAGCGAAAAAGAAGCGATGGGCGATTTGACGCGCGATGCCCAGCTCGGCGCCGGGATCGTCGTCGACGACGACGGCCAGGTAGACGCGCTTTTCGAAGTCTTGCTCGATGGCTTCGACGGTAGCCGCTTTGCCGGCCAGCGCAATGTCCAGGATGTCGGCCCGACGAAACGGCGCAGCCGAACGCGGTCGCCAGCGTGGATTTCGTAGGCTCCCACGTGGACGCATTGCAGACGGCGCATTTGCTGGTCGCCCCAATCAAACTCCATCGTTTGGGTCCTCCAAGGTGCGCACGCTGCGCATCGTTCCGTGTAGTTTCGCCAACTGTTGACCGGCCATGGCTTGCGTGCGCTGCAGCAGCTCGCGCCCGCGGGTGTCAAAACGCTCGACTTCGGCCTTTTCCGCGTCAGAGAGTGTCATTACCCGCAGCGCCAGCATTTCGTCGATCTCGGTGGCATCGAAGTAGTCGCCGGGGCTCTCGGGCGCGATTTCCGGGTAGTCGTACAGAATGATGGGCGAGCAGAGCATCGTATCGCATTGCCCGGGGTCGCCGACGAACACCGGCCAGAGGCCGTCGGCAGCGTCTGATGGAAGAAGGCATTGAACCTCGGAAGGCGGGTCGATGCGCGAGACAAGGCGGCCGCCTTCAACGTGGATGATCGCGTGGGCCGAGGCCAACGAGCGGAGCAGCGCTTGATTGGCGTTGAGCTCCGACCCATCGGCCGGCTCGAGAGGCGAATTGTTCGTGATGGTTAGTGCCAGCAAGGTGACATCGTCGGACACCCGCTCGGCCGTCAGCTCCAAGACGCCTTGTATCGCTTCTTGGCGGCGCACGATGGTGGTGGCGGCGTCACCGCTTTGACTCGCTTCTTCCCATTGGATGGCCGGGAATGCAAACTCCTGGCGGCGCGGAGCCGGTAGTACGTCGCCGATCGCGCAGGCGGGCATCGCGATCTTTCGCTCTTGGCATTCCTGCCAGATTTGTACGGGCACGTGTTCGTTGCCCTGCTCGACCGTGCTGCGTTCGATCAGGTGCAACAGCCGGGCTTCGACTTCCAGCGTTGCGCTCGGCGAGCCGATGACCAGGCATCGCGCCCGGGTCGTGCAGCGTTCGCTTCCGCCGGTCGCTTTGCTCCAAGCGCGGGGATACAACCCGCCGAAGGTCCAGCGCTTGACGTTCTTGGTCGAGGGCCGGTAGGGATAGAGCAGATAGCCCTCGTACACCACGGCGTTGACGATGCGATCCACCAGGTAGCTGTTCATCGTTTTGGTTCCAGTTGCATGCGCTCGGTGTCTTGGGCGAGTAGCTTCGCGATGGCCTGTTCCCAGTTCAACAAACCATGGCGGCTTCGGTATTCGCACAGTTCGTCGAACACATCGCGGTCGACGCACAGCCAGGCGGAGTTGGGATAGTATTGGTCCATCATTTCCCGCCAGACCTTTACTGGCAGGCGAAAGTCGGCCTCGCATTCCCAGGAGATTTGCGAAGCTTGCAACCCAATTTCCGTTTGAGAAAAGACCGTGCCGCTGAACAAGAAACACAACGGCACGTCCCCCTCTTCGAGCGCGGAGAAGTACTTCGTGGCAGCGACGTTGAAATCGAACGTGCAAGCGACGGGAAACTCGACGCTGACCGAACCGCTAAACGGCGGCAGCACGACGTCGGCGTGGGTCCACAGCATGCTGCGCATCGAACTGCCCCAGCGCGCCGTCGCGCCGAACAGATCCTGCAATCCCGGGCCATGATGGGGACCATAGCGGCGGCGGGTGGGCTCGATGCGGATCTGCACGCGCAACTGCACCGACTGGATGGGCACGCGTGCTTCGTCGCGATCCTCGACGCGCAACGTGAAACCCAACTGGGGCGCAGCGGCGAACGGAATGGGCGCGGCGCGCTCGACTTGAAAGTGCAGATCAGCCATGGTCGCCTGCCCTGCGTTTGAGCCCGGCGAGGAAGTCGCCGATTTCCTGCCACAACGCCACGCCGCCGGTGAATCCGCGCGAGCGCGAACGCACCAGCCCCACGAGCCGATAGCACTCGTCGATCGGCACGCGCAAATAGTCGTGCGCTCCGTCGATGCGGTTGACCAGCAGCGCTTCGACGTCGGGCTCGAACTGGCGCAACACGGGGTTTTCGTCGACCAGTTCCTCCCACGCGTCGAGCATGGGCTCCGACTCGGTGCCGCCGGCCGGACTGGGATAGACGGCGATGGGACGCCCGGCGCGCGTGCTTGCAACCAGGAACGCGAGGCCAATCGGAATGGCCAGATTGTTCCACTGCGCGTCGGTCATGTGAAAGTCCTGCAGCGCGACGACGTCGCGCGGCACGCGGCAGAACTTCGCGCTGCCTTGGTTGCCGAACAGCAGTGCGCAGGGCTCGCAAGTGCAGACGATGCGCCCGGTGTCCGCTTCCACGACGTGCGCGTGTTCGGAGTCGATGGCGGCGCTACACATTTCGCAATGCGCTTGCACGTTGCGAGGCTGACGAGCGAAGCGCTGCAAGCGTGCCAGCGTGTCGGTTGCGGCTTGTTGCATGGTTCACCCGTTGAAAGTTGAGGTTGGGTCGCGCTTAGCCGATGGAAAGCCTTTCGACGGCGACGAAATCGGGGGTTGGAGCCGCCGGGGCGGCGGACCCTTCAACCTCGATGCCCGCCACGTCCGGCGCCAGTTCGTGAATTGCCTGTTCGACGCGCGTTTTCATGGTGGCCGACGACGAGGGGCAACTGTGGCAGTTTCCTTCCAGCCGCAGATACACGACGCCGTCGGCGATGCGCGCCAACTGCACGTTGCCGCCGTGCGACTCCAGGAACGGCCTCACGCGCTCGAGGGCTTCGGCAACCCGGCTTTCCAGATCGGCCGGATGAAGCCCGTGCAACACTAGCAGGCTGGCGACCAGTTCGTCGCGCGCCAGTCGTTCGATGTCTGCTTGCGAATCGTCTCGTGACGCTCGCAAAATGCCCAATAGCCGCCCCAACGCCTGTTCGTGATAGTCGAGAAGACACTGGACGATTTCTTGCACCTGGCCGCGCAGGACTTCATCCGGATGCGATTCGATAACGTGGAGCAATTCGTCCATGCGCTCGATCGACGCAGCAAGTTGTCCGTCGGGCATTGTGGCTTCCTCGTGTTGGTTCAGCATTTGTGACGAAATGCGGCATTCCGGGTGCCACTCTACGCCGTTAACCGTTTTCTGATCCTCGATCCACAGATTACACAGATTTTGCAGAGAAAAAGAACAATTCAGGGTGATGGGACCTCGGCTCAGCGCGAGTCGAATTCTGAACTCATATTTCTGCGAAATCTATGTAATCTGTGGATTCTTCTTCGGGGCTAACGGTGTAGGGCCGCTTGCTCGTCAAGCAGTGCAACTTTGTAAGTGCACTGCCAGGCAAGCTAGCGATGGCACCCAGCGGGCAATTCGGTCGTTTGTCAAAGTAGGTTTTAGCGTCTGGGTATGCGGACTCTGTCAGTGTGCTTCCACGCCCAACATGGGCACGTGCCGGGTTTCGTTGAGCAGCCGGCCGCCGCCGGTATACATGTGCACGCCGCACGGCAGGCAGGGATCGAAGCTGCGCACGGTGCGCATGATATCGATGCCTTTGAAATTGTCGGGGCCGTTTTCTTCGAAGATGGGAGTGCCTTGCACCGCGTCTTCGTACGGGCCGGGCGTGCCGTAGACGTCGCGCGGGTTGCCGTTCCACGGCGTGGGCGGATAGGGGTGGTAGTTGGCGATCTTTTTGTCGCGGATGACCAGGTGATGCGACAACACGCCGCGCACCGCTTCGTGGAACCCGCAGCCGATGGCTTCGTCGGGCACCGTGAACTCGGTGGCGGTTTTAGTGCGCCCGGCCTGCACTTCCTTGAGCGCTTTTTCCACGAAGTACATGGCCATGGCCGCCGCGTACGCCTGGAAGTAAGTCCGCGCGCGGTCGCGCTCGATGGCGTTGCTCCATTGGGGAATTTTCCACTCGAACTCGGTCTCGGGCATCAGGGCGGTCTTCGGCAGCAAAATCTTGACGCTGGTGCCGGTCGCCTTGACGTAGCCGACGTCGACCAGACCCGCCAGCGCCGTGGCCCACAGCCGGGCAATGGGCCCGCCGCCGGTGTCCAAGGCCAGATGGTCGCGCAGTGCGCTTGTCGAACCAGCGGGGCGACATGACCCAGGAATAGTTGCCGTTGAAGTCGCGTTTTTGCGGCTTGGGCACCGTGGTCTGATTCCAGGGATGCCGTTTGTCGACCGGGTTGCCGAGCGGGTCGTTCTTGACGAACACCTCGCCGGTTTCGTTCCAATCGTCGTAGAACGAGCTGCCCAGCAGAATGCGAATGCCCAGGTTGATGTCGACCAGGTTGTTGGTGACCAGTTCGCCGTCGACCACGACGCCCGGCGTGACGTACATGGCGTGGCCCCACTTGTCCATGTTGCGATACGTGTAGTCGCAGACGTCGGGATCATTGAACGAGCCCCAGCAACCCAACAGAACGCGGCGCCGGCCGACTTCTTCGTAGCCGGGCAACGCTTCGTAGAAGAAGTCGAACAGGTCGTCGTGCAAGGGCACGACTTTCTTCATGAACTCGATGTACGCGCATCAGCCGCACGAGATACTCGGAGAATAGCTGCAGCGATGGCACGGTGCCGACTCCGCCGGGATAGAGCGTCGACGGATGGACGTGCCGGCCCTCCATCAAGCAGAACATTTCGCGCGTGTAGCGGCTCACGTGCAGCGTTTCGCGGTAGAACTCGCCGGTGAAGGGATTCAGCGCGCGCATGATATCGGCAATGGTCTTGTAACCGTGAATGTCCTTGTGGGCGCCGGGCGTGTTCTCGGCCTTGTGGAGGACGCCGGGATTGGTTTCCTTGACCATTTGCTCGCAGAAGTCGACGCCCACCAGGTTGTCCTGGAAGATGTTGTGGTCGAACATGTATTCGGCCGCTTCGCCCAGGTTGATGATCCACTCGGCCAGAGCCGGCGGGCGAATGCCGTAGGCCATGTTCTGCGCATAGACGCTGCACGTGGCGTGGTTGTCGCCGCAGATGCCGCAGATGCGGCTGGTGATGAAGTGCGCGTCGCGCGGGTCCTTGCCCTTCATGAAGACGCTATAGCCGCGGAAGATGGACGACGTGCTGTGGCATTCCACCACTTCGCGATTGTCGAAGTCGATCTTGGTGAAGATGCCCAGGCTGCCCACGATGCGCGTGATCGGATCCCAGGACATTTCGACCAGGTTGCGCCGTTTCTCGTCGGGTTTCCGTGCGGTGTCAGTCGTTGCCATGTTTTTGCTCCTTGATGATTCGCGGCCGAGGGGGACTGGCCCGCGAGTGGATCGTTCAGCGGCCCGGCGCATACGTGGTCGGTTTGTAACCGGTGGTGAGCTGGGGATTGCGATGCCGCCACTTGGGTTCCTTGTTGGCGGAGTTGTTCGTGAAGCCGCGCAGCGATTTGATGAGCCGTCCGTAGAGGCTGATGGCGGTCGACGACGTGTGCGCCCGGCGGTTCGTCCATGAAGGGCATGAACTTGTCGGGAAAGCCGGGCATGGTGCAGCCGATGCAGATGCCGCCCACGTTGGGGCAACCGCCGATGCCGGCCATCCAGCCGCGCTTGGTCACGTTGCAGTTGACCACCGGACCCCAACAGCCGAGCTTCACCAGGCATTCGGGCTGGCCGTAGTTCGAGGCGAACTGAGCCTGCTCGTAGTAGCCGCCCCGGTCGCAGCCTTCGTGTACGGTTTTCCCGAACAGCCACTGGGGCCGCAGTTGCTCGTCGAGCGGCGGCACGGGGCCCAAGCCCGGCCGCGTGAAAGAGCAAGTGCAAGACGGTTTCCATGAAGTTGTCGGGCTGCACGGGGCAGCCGGGCACGTTGACGATCGGCAGTCCGCCGGCGCTTTTGAAGTTCCAGCCCAGGTAATCGGCCAGGCCCATGCAGCCGGTCGGGTTGCCTTCCATGGCGTGAATGCCGCCATAGGCTGCGCACGTGCCGATGGCCACCACGCCCCAGGCCTTGGGAGCCAGCCGGTCGATCCATTCACAGGTGGTGATGGGCTGGCCGGTCGTCTTGTCGGTTCCTTGCGCGGCCCAGTAGCCCTCGGACTTGATGGATTCGTTGGGGATGGAACCTTCGACCACCAGCACGAACGGGTCGAGCTCGCCCTTTTCGGCCTGGTAGAAGAAGTTCATGAACTCATCGCCGACCTCATAGGCCAGCACCGGGTTGTGCAGGTGGACCTTGGGCAGGCCGGGGATGGCGCCCATCACCAGGTCCTCGATGCTGGGCTGCGTGGCAGCCGTGATGGAAACGGAGTCGCCGTCGCACCCCAGTCCGGCGGTGAGCCACAGGATGTGCACTTCCTTGACCGCGGGAGTATGTCTTGCAAAGTGGACGTGTGCTTCCGGCATGACAATGGCCCTTTCCTGAGGAAGATGGTGCTATTCAGTTTCAAGTTTTGCGTGGGACGTTTTGAGCAATGCCACGAACAGCGGCCCGCCGACCGCATTGCCCAGCGTCGTCCAGAAGAGGAAGTGCCCAAACGCCGCCCACGAAACACCGCCCGAGAATACTCCGGCCAGCACTTCGGCGGTGCCGAGGATCACGTGATGCAAGTGTCCCAGTCCGATCGCGGTGGCGATCATCCACACGATGACGATCTGGCTGATCGTGTCGCGCCCGGCAGCCACCAGCCAACTGAGCAGTCCCATCAGCCAGCCGGCGAGGATGGCGCTCAAGAGATTCGCCCAGCCGGAGTGATCGGTCATGCGGCGCGCAATCGTCGTCAGCGTTTCGGCGTTGAACGTGCCCAGCGCCGGGCCGACGATCGCGGCCATGCCCGCGAAGGCGGCCGCGCCAATCAGGTTGGCGACGAAAATTATGCTCCAGAGACGAACCACGGAAACGGCCGACGCGTCGCCGCTGAGCACGGGCATGACCGCCAGGCTGGTCTGTTCGGTAAAGAGTTCCGAGCGTCCGACCACCACGAGGATGAATCCAAAGGAGTACATATTGGCCACGAGAATCTCCATGATCGGAGCCGGCAATTGGCCCTCGCTCATGTACCTGACCGAGGCCATCAGCAGCAGGCTGAAGCCGATCTCGAGTCCGGCGGCCACGCCGGAATAGAACAATCGATTGGCTGGCCGATCGAGCGCGTCGATCGCTTCCTGCAACTCGTGCTGGAGAATCTTGCCGGAGGCCTTGCGCGGCTCCTGCTCGTCGGACCCGGCCAGGTCGTCGTTCTCGGTCGAGGCGTCTGTCACCATCGATAACTCCCAGTGTGCGCCGCGGAAGGGGACAGGCACGTTTTTCGGACGTCACGAACTTGCGGGCTTGGCGCATCGGCCGAAAAATGAGCCAGTCCCCGGCCCGTGAACGCGTCTGTCACCATCGGTAACTCCCAGTGTGCGCCGCAAACGACCGTCCTCCGTCAGCAAATTCGTGGCAATTGTTCTCCGGCCAGCATCGAAACGATGCGCTCGCCGCCGATGAGCGATTTCAAAACGACCAAGCCAGGATGATCTTCCACGACCTGGCCGATGTCCGCCGCGTTGCGGCCGAGCGGGTGGACGTGCATGACTTGCAGCACCTCGTCGACATGTTCGGCCGGAACCACCGCGATCAGTTTGCCCTCGTTGGCTACGTACAAGGGATCCAAACCCAGCATTTCGCATGCCGCGTGGACTTCGGGCCGCAGCGGGATGGCCGCTTCGCGCAGGCGGACGCCGACGTGTGACGCCGCGGCAAGCTCGTTCAGCGCGCTCGACATGCCGCCGCGCGTCGGATCGCGCATGCAGCGAATCGACGGACACGCCGCCAGCATGGCTTCGGTTAGACCGGCCAAGGGCGCCGTGTCGCTTTCGAGCACGGTTTCGAATTCCAGCCCTTCGCGCACCGAGAGGATCGCCACGCCGTGATCGCCGACCGTGCCGGAGACGAGGACGTGATCGCCCGGTTGCGCGGCGTGGATGGACAGATGCCGATGATCGGGCACGAGCCCGATGCCCGAGGTGGTGATGAACACGCCGTCGCCCTTGCCACGGTCGACGACCTTCGTATCGCCGGTGACCAGCACGACGTTGGCCTCCGCACAGGCATTGCGCATCGAGGCGACGATGCGCTGAAGGTCCGCCATGGGCAGTCCTTCCTCGAGAATGAACGCGGCCGAGAGATACTGCGGCACCGCGCCCCCCACGGCCAAATCGTTGACGGTGCCGTGAACCGCCAGCTTGCCGATATCGCCGCCTGGAAAGAACAACGGGCGGACGACGAACGCGTCGGTGGTGAACGCGATGCGCGGCGCCTTCGTGCCGTTGGTGGGTTGCCACGTGCGGCCGAGATCGAGCGTGGCCTGATCTTCCAGGGCCGATAGCAGTTTGTTTTCCCAAGCCGGCAGAAAGACCTGCTGGATGAGTTCGGCGCTGAGCTTGCCGCCGCTGCCGTGGCCGAGCACGACCTGCTCGTGTTGGGTCAAGGGGAGCGGGCAAGCGAGTTGTTCGATATCGAAGGTGTCTTTCATGCAGTCGCTTGTCCTATTTGAAACAGGCGTTCGCCATGAGGGCCGTTTTCCGGTTTGTTCGAATCTTGCTGCTCGCGGCGGTAGCGGGCGTAGTGATAGTAGGCGGCGCACGCTCCTTCGGACGACACCATGGTGGCGCCCAACGGATGCTCGGGCGTACACAGCGTGCCGAAGGCGGTGCACTGGTGCGGCTTCTTCAGACCTTGCAGAATCTCGCCGCTGATGCAGGCCTGCGATTCGTTGACTTCCACGCCCGCCACGTCGAAGCGCTGCTCGGCGTCGAACTGTCGATAGGGGGCGGTGAGGCGCAGGCCGCTGGCGGGAATGGAACCGATGCCGCGCCATTTTCGGTCGGTTATCTCGAAGACTTCCTGAATGAGCTGCATGGCCGGGGCGTTGCCGGCGCGTTGCACGACGCGGGCGTATTGATTGTCGACGCCGTACCGGCCCGCTTCGAGCATCGCGACGCAGCGGTAGACGCCTTCGAGCAGATCGAGCGGCTCGAAGCCGGTCACGACGATGGGAATCTTGAACTGCTCGGCCAGCGGAATGTATTCTTCGTAGCCCATGACGGCGCAGACGTGTCCCGCGGCCAGGAACGCCTGCACGCGGTTGCGCGGCGATGAGAGGATGGCGGTGATCGCCGGCGGCACGAGCACGTGGGAAACCAGCACGGCGAAGTTGGTCAGCCCTCGCTGTTTGGCCTGCCAAACGGCCATGGCATTGGCCGGCGCCGTGGTTTCGAAGCCCACGGCAAAGAAGACCACCGTGCGATCGGGATGCCGCTCGGCAATGGTCAAACAATCCAGCGGCGAATACACGATGCGCACGTCGCCGCCGGCCGCTTTCACGCCGAATAAATCGCGCGAGCTGCCGGGCACGCGCAACATGTCTCCAAAGGAACAGAAAATGACGTTGGGTTGCGAGGCGATGGCAATTGCTTTGTCGATCAACTCCAGCGGCGTCACGCAGACCGGACAGCCGGGACCGTGAACCAGCTCGACCTGGGGCGGCAGCAATTCGTCGATGCCGTATTTGACGATCGTGTGCGTCTGGCCGCCGCAAACCTCCATGATCGTCCACGGTCGCGTGGTGATGTCGGCAATGGCGCGCCGCAGTTTCTCGGCGGCGATGGGGTCGCGATACTCGTCCTGATACTTCATGGCATTCCCGTTGGGTTAGCCGTGCGTGCGTTTCATTCCAAAGCTGGGTCGGCCTCTTGCTCTAGGGCGTCGTGTTCGAGTTCGCCAAGCTCGTTCATGCGGTCGAGGAAGCGGAAGATTTGGGCGGCCTCGTCTTCGTCGACCACGTTGAGCGAGAAACCGACGTGGACGATGACAAACTGCCCCAGGGCCACCTCGGGCGTGTGAGCCAGGCAGACGCGTTTGCTGACGCCGCCGAAATCGACCTTGCCCATCGGCACGCCATGCTCTTCGTAGGTCTCCACGACTCTTCCGGGTATACCGAGGCACATGGCGTGTTTCCTCAAGTGACGCAGGGCGTTGGCGCGGCGTGAGCCGCAGTAGCGACACGGTTGTTGTTGTCTCGGGCGGGTTTGCCAAGTACGGCCGCGGCGACGGCGAGCTGCCCCAGGCTGATCCCGCCGTCGTTGGCGGGCACTTGCTGGTGACAGAAGACGTCGAAGCCCTCGGCCGCCAAGCGTGCCGGCGTTTCGGTCGACAGAATGGCGTTCATGAACACGCCGCCGCTCAATACCACGCGATTCAAGCCAGTCTGCGCGCGCAGGCGATCGCAGACGTGCGCGACCATCTCGACGAGCGTGGAATGGAAGCGACGCGCGATGCGCGACTTGCCGATGCCCCGGGTCAAATCGGCGATGACACCGCGAACGATCGGGCGGACATCGATCTGGCACGGCCGGCGCAGCGCGCGGCGGACGAGTCGCTGGGGCAGGCGCAGTCGGCATTCAACGGGCCGTCGAGTTCGATCGGGTAGTGCCCTTCCGCCGGCACGCCGGTCGCCAGCCATTCGAGTTCCATGGCGGCTTGTCCTTCAAAGCTCGTACGACTGCGCAGCCCGATCATCGAGGCCACACCATCGAACAACCGCCCCATGCTGGAAGTGGGCGGGGCATTGATGCCGCGACGGCACATGCGGATGACGGTTCGCAAAGCATAGAGGTCGGCGAGCCGTCCACCAGCGACAGGTCGCAGCCCGCCTCCAGCAAATAGGAGGCGGTCATGCGCCACGGTTCTCGAATGGCGGCATCGCCGCCTGGCAGCGGCACGTAGCGCAGATGGGCGGCGCGCTCGAAGCCTGCATAGCCGGCGACAAGGAACTCACCGCCCCAGATCGCGCCGTCGGCGCCCAGCCCCGTGCCGTCGAACGCCACGCCGATCACGTGGCCGCTCAGACCGTGCTCGGCCATGCAACTGGCGACATGGGCATGATGATGCTGCACGGCCAAGGTGGGGATGCCGTCGGCTTGTGCCGCGCTCGCGCGCATAGCCCGTGGTGGCGTAGTCCGCGTGCAGATCGTGAACGATACACTGCGGCTGGACTTCGAACAGGTCTTCGTACAACCGCACGTCGCGCAAGAAGGCGCGATAGGCCTCGTACTGATCGAGATCGCCCAAGTGGTGGCTAACAAATGCCGATCGTCCGCGGGCCAGCGCGAACGTCCCCTTGAGTTGCCCGCCGACGGCCAGAACGGGCTGCGGGGACTCGACCGGCAAGGGGATTGGCACCGGGGCATAGCCGCGCGAACGGCGTAGAACACATTCTTTGCCGCCGAACACTCGCGTCACGGAGTCGTCGCAGCGCACGTGAATCGCCCGGTCGTGCGTGAGGAACACGTCGGCAATGCCTTCGAGCTGCTCCAGGGCGCGCTCATCGTCGTAGGCAATCGGCTCGTCGGAGCGGTTGCCGCTGGTCATCACCAACGGGCGGCCATCCATGCCCCTCATGAGCAAGTGATGCAACGGCGTATAGGGGAGCATGAGACCCAAGCAGGGATTGTTCGGAGCAACGGCCGCGGCGAGGAGCGTTTCGCCCTCCACGTCGGCGCGACGGCGTCGTTGCAACAGCACGATGGGCCGGCGCGGCGAGCTCAGCAACGCGCGTTCGGGATCGTTGAGATAGCACAGTCGCTCGGCCGGTTCGAGGTCGGCCACCATCACGGCAAATGGCTTGTCGTCGCGATGTTTGCGGCGGCGCAGTTTTTCCACCGCGTTGGCACTTGAGGCATCGCACACCAGGTGATATCCGCCCAATCCCTTCAGTGCGCCGATGCCGCCGCGGCGGACCGTGTCGACGAATCCAGCCAGCGGGCTTTCGTGGGACAACTCGTCGCCGGCGGGTGAAAGCAACCGCAGGCGCGGCCCGCATTGCGGGCAACACGTCGGCTCCGCGTGAAATCGGCGATTCGCCGGATCGCGGTATTCGGCCAAACATTGCGGGCACATGGCGAAGGGAGCCATCGTCGTGCGTGCCCGATCGTATGGGGCGGCGCGGATGATAGTGAGGCGCGGGCCACAGTTGGTGCAGTTAATGAACGGATAGCCGTAGCGGCGGTCGTGCGGATCGCGCAATTCGGCGAGACAATCGTCGCACGTGCCGATGTCGGGCGACACGAAGACTTCGTGCGAGTGTTCGACGGTGCTGGCTTCGATGTCAAATCCGTTCTGGCCGCGACAGTCGATCGCTTCCCAGGTCACCCGATCGATGCGGGCCAGCGGCGGGGGTTGATGCGTCAGCGCATGGCGAAAAGTTTCGAGCGCCGCGCTCTCCCCCTCGACTTCGATTTGGACGCTGCCGGATTGGTTTCTGACGAAGCCGGAAAGTTGGAGCTCTGCTGCCAGCGTGTGCACGAAGGGCCGAAAGCCCACGCCTTGAACGATCCCACGGACGGTGACAGATCGACGCTCCATAGAACCATACTCATCTAGAAAATCATTAGAATGTTTTCATTCAAAAGGTCGAGTCCTGGACGACCGGCATGGCTCCTTTCGTATCAGCTTGTCCGTCGAACGACCATCACGTTGCATGTCTTTCCGTTTGATAGCTCAATTCGCCAGTTTTAGGAAGCATCCGCAACGTGTGCAAAATGCATACCGTCCATTCGGGTTAGGCACGCCGGTTTAGATTCGTGCGCCGTTTGCCACATGATGCTGACGAGTCCGTAAGCCAACAATGTGCCAACAGCGCAGTGCGGCGCGGGGCGTACATCTGGAGGGCGCCGCAGCGAGCGCCGCACGGTGCGTTACGTCGCCACATCAACGTGCAGTGATGCTTGCGCAGAAGCGCAGCTACCGAGGGTAACGCACAGGGCGAAAAATGCCGGCGGCCAGGGATCGAATTCGTCCTAGTTCGAGCAACTGCCCGTAGGAAACTCGACTACTTTGGCACAAACGCAACGCGGAGCAGCTCGGTGTCGAAGGCGGCCGGCACGCGATCAGTCGCTGCGTAAAGATACAGGGCCGCCAGTACGATCGCGCTGATGGCCGATGACACCAGTGACACGATCAATAGGGCCAGCACGCCCAGGCCGAGGATGGCGCCGCCAATCGCGACGTGCCCGGCGCCGACGACGGAGGCGCCGGCAAAAATCACCAGACCGGCCGGAAGGATCAACAGCGAGGTAATGACGCCGATGCCGACGTTGGACGAGAGCGATTCGCCCCAGGCTTTGCGCATGATGGTTGTCGAGCGTTCGAGGGCCTTGAGCGGGCCGGCTTTTTCCACGACGATCACCGGTACCACGAAGTATGTGACGATCGACCAGGCCATGCCCAACAGCGAGCCGACGATTTGCCCGAACTTTGCCGAGCGAGATTCGACGATCCGCAGCACCACGCCGACGCTCGCGGCAACCAGGGCCCAGCCGAGAATTTGCGGCAGCCGAGCGATTGCCACCCGCACGCCGTCGCCCGGTACCGGATCGCCCCCATCAAAACGGATCACGGCGCACGCGACCGCGCGGCATTGAAAAACACGATCACGAAGTAGTTGGCAAAGTAGAACGCGAACAACAGGGCATAGCCCCAGATTCCGATGTCGGGCTTGCCATGCTCGCCGAGCCGCTCCGCCGCACCGGTCATCCAGAGGGGGATTGCAAAGCTGGCCATCACCGCCAGGCAGGCGAGGCCACTGACGAAGGGGAAGATCAAAAGGCTTTTTTCGGCGCAGGACCGCAAAGCTCTGCTGCATGAGACGCCAACCGGTTGTAATTCGTTCGAACATCGCTTCGATTCCCGTTGGCGCATGTCGCGGAAAAAGTTTTCCGAGTGTAGCTCCTGGCAAGGCGCGCCATCCTATGGATGGCAGGCTACGCTACAGCGCGCCGGTGCCCCTTCGGAAAGCATAGGTCACGCCGCGGGCGAGCGCGGCGCTAAAGAACGGGCGGGATTTCGCGTGGATCCGGTCCGTCCTGCGCCGCCAAGGGAAACGGTGCATGATTCGTCGTTCAGGTGTAAAAGCCCGCAAGCTCGTGCTTTACAATGTGGCCGTTCGGCCCCTATGGTATGTACCGGCTGCCAACGTAGGCATTCGTTGATCGTCGCATTGCACAGGACCGCAGAGCAAGCGCCATGAAAGAACACCCGGATTGGAACGACAGCTACCGGGAAGGCAATCTGCCGTGGGACACAGGCCGGCCATCCTCGGAGTTGCAACGCGTCTTCAGTCAACACACGATTCAGCCGTGCCGCGCGCTCGAGCTAGGCTGCGGCACCGGTACCAACAGCGTCTGGCTGGCCCAGCAGGGCTTGGAAGTCACCGGGGTCGACGTGGCGCCGCTGGCGGTGGAGCAAGCGGAAAAACGCGCTCGCGACGCCGGGGTGAACGTGCATTTCGTGGTCGGCGACGTGCTTCAACTGCCAGAGCTGGGTGGGCCCTTTGCGTTCTTTTTCGATCGCGGTTGTTACCATGCCGTGCGCCGCAGCGCACCGGAACAATATGCCCCGGCCGTGGCGCGGCAACTGACTTCCGGTGGACACGGCCTGATCTTGGCCGGCAACGCGCGCGAGCCGCACGAACCCGGTCCGCCAGTCGTTTCCGAACAGGAGATTCGTGAAGAACTCGGCATGGCATTTCGGATTCTGGACTTGCACGAGTTCCGCTTCGACGAAGCTCCCGGTGTCCCGGCCCAATTTCTGGGATGGTCGTGCCTGGTGGAGAAGCGCTAACCATTGGGTTTCACCAACATCTGTGCTTTGATAGCGCAACTGGCCGGCGCCAGGTTGGGGGCGAATCCCAACCGCAGCCGCAATATCGACCGGTCTTGGGCCGTAGCTAGGCGGAGAAAGGGCCAATTGAACCCGATGCGCGCGCAGGCCGCTCGCGGATACCGTTTAGTTCATAAGACGCCGGTCATTCTCCAGGCGTCTCGCAGCCTGTTGAAGTATTCAACGGGCTGCGAGCCGTGAGCTTGGCTCCGCATTTGGCGAGGTTGAAATAGGCCACGATGGCTTATTTCAACAGGCTGATAGAGTGCCGCAGCGCCAGCACACTGGTAGCACCGCACTCTGCAGCGGAATTAATTGTCCAAAATACTCCAAAATGATTACAAAAAGGATAGCCGCAACGACTGATTCCGTGGGTTTGTTATCGAGACTGCGAACGACGACCTTGAGAACGCGACTTGATACATCAACGTGCTCGCGACGGGAGCTTTTTTGAGCATGGTGCTCGATTCCCGCTGTTGAGTTTGGCATTGCGTCACCTCTCTTTTTGTGGAGACCTGACATGCCGACGGACCATCGACCGCCCTACGACCCAACCGCGTGCCGTCCGCCGCGTGTCGCCGTCGATCGTCGACCCCGCGACCGCTGAACCGTTTACGCTGGAACAGGAACTCAAGCCATTCGGAGCCTGGGTCGGAAAGCCGATTTGGGTGCCGCCCAAGGATTCGAGCAAGACGCTGGCCGAGACGATGCTGCGCGAGTCGCGGCCATTCGCCTCGCGGGACAAGCGCTGGGCCGGCCGTCGAAAAGAAACATCGCAGCGATTTCACGCCAGGTGCGCGAGCTCGACCTGTTTCAGGCTTCCATTCGACTTCCCCAAGGAAAGTTCTTTGTCACGGTCACCGAGCAAAAGCACTTCGACAAGATTACCGACCCGATACCCGACTGCGTGCAAACCCGCCTGGACGAGTTCTTGAGCGGACCCGCCATGGAGCAGGGCGCAAAGGTTTATTACCTCAAGCCGCTCTGCGTCGAAGTCGGCGACGAGCTGATCCTCACCACGGGCGAAGACCTGACGGCCGCCATCACCAAGGTGCAAGAGGAAGTCTTTGCGGAGTATCGCCGCCTGGCGCTCTACCGCCGGCCGCTGGAGGCGATGGTGGCTGCCGCCAACCTGGGTTTGGCCATTCCTCGCGCGGTGGTGAAATATGCTGTCGGGCGCAAACAAAGGGCCATCGATGCGACTGCAGGCTCACCTGGAATTCGAGCGAAGAAAGCTGGCTTTGCGACGCCGCCAAGAACCTATCGCAAGTATTCGCACCGACGGCTGCACGTTCGACGAGGTGCTCGAGCTGACCAGTCCGCCCAAGCGAACGGACGTGATCGAGCAGTACTGCATCGAGCAAGAACTTTCGGAGGCCAAGCGAGCCCAGTTGCTCGCAATGGCCGCCGGAACCGTGCCTTGGTTCGTCGCCCTGTCGCTCACCGTCTCGTACGTTTCGTCGCTCGCCGGATACTTGGCGGGACCGCCGCTCATCGTTTGCGACCCGGCCTTCGTTGCCGAAATGCCAGGCTCCGGCGGCGTGGTCCTGAAGATCGGCCACTTCGACGAAGTCGGCGGCGTCACCCACGTCGAGATCTAACAACTAGACCGTTGCCGTTAGCGACGTCTCAAGAAATACGTTGATTTTTTGCAGTTGCGAGCGAATTATTCGAACAGGAGGCAACGGAAGCAACAGAGAACTTCTCTCCGTTGTCTCTGCTGCCTCCTGTTGAATCAATCCAGTAGTCCTGGCCCCGCGACACGGATTGTTTCGCAAGTCAGGTCTTGCCCCAGCCCGGCAGTTTCGCCGCTTGCTTGATCCATTTGGCCAACTGGGCTTCGTCGAGATCGTCTTCGTGCACGTCGATCCAGCGCGCTTCATTACTCGTGCCGCCGGGCGGAACGGGTCGTAGCGACGTGCCGTGGAAGAAGGTCACTTTGACGTAGCGGGTGAAAACGTGGAACGACGCAAACCAGCCCTGGCCTGCGATGCCATAGAACGGGGAATTCCATTTCACGGCTTTTTGTACGTCGGGCACGGTGCGCTGACGAGCGCGTCGAGGCGGCGCCGAGTGGCCTGCTTCCAGCCCGGCACGGCCGCGATGTAGGCCTGCACGGGTGCGTCGCCATCGGCTTTGGCGATTTGGGGGTTGCCGCCTGAAAGAAGCCTTGGCTTTCGCGACCGATCGGGGACTCTTGTTCTGCAGGTTGAGCGCGACGGCCGCGCGAATGAGGTTTTTGAGGGCCGTTTCGTTGACCTTCTCGCCTTCGCGGATATCGATGGCCCGCCGGACTTTCCCCGCCAGGCTGGAGTTGAATAGCCGGGCTGGATCCTGCAAGCGAGGCGCCCTTGGCGAACGTCAATTTGACGACTTCCTTGTAGGATTCGCCCGTGCAGATGATGCCGTTGCAAGACCAAACGGGCGTCTCCCACTTCCACTCTTCGACGATCCGGGGGTCCGCTTTCGCGATGATCGCGCGCACTCTCTGGAGAGTCTCCCCTCGCCAGCCGCTCAAATCCTTGATTCGCTTGTCAATCCGCTGCGACGCGGCAGTGTCATTGCGATTGGCCGCGCTGGATCGAGTGACCTTCGTAGCAGCACGCTTGGATGTGGGCGCGGCGGATTTCCGCTTCTCCGACTTCTTGGACTTCTTGACGGCCAATGGTGTCGCTCCCACTGATACTCGGATATTCGCTCAAGGATCGTAGGTCATGCACCCCGTGCATGGCAAGCACCTGGTCACGTGGCCGGCATGGGATTTCGACGTCGTTGACGCGTCACTGGCCAGGCAGCCTTCGCCCAGCAAGACAGGGATGATGATCGACACGCGCCGGTAGCTGCGGGGATGGGGCAGCGGGGGATAGGGCAACGGTGTCCTAATCCGAGCCGTTCGAATGTTGTGCTCCGCAAGCCATTTCTTGGTGGCGAGTTGCGGCTCAACAGTTGTATCGCGACCGAATGTTTCAGGTCTTTTCACACCTCGCCCACGGTGCAGCGCGAACCAGTAATTCCCAACGCCGTGAATATCCACGCTGAACCGTGGAGTCTTGCCGGTGCGCAGCAAGCGTGCGCGCATTCTGTCTTGCTCGACTTCATTTCCAAGTTTGCCACGATCGGCGGCACGGCTCAACGCCATGCAATCCACACGCACTCGTTTTGCCGATTTCCTGCTTGGTGCCTCCAGTTACGCTTTCGATCTCGTAAGCAAGTTTGCAATCTGGCGGCCGACGCATGGACTGATCGCCGACGCTCCTGGATGGCAGGCAATCGACCAAGGTGACTGAAATCCGCGCGCCTATCGGCTATCGGGGGCCGGCGGGCGCTACCCTTTCCTGGGGTGGAGTAATTCTTCGACAGGCATGGCGTTTGCGATCTGGCTTGCGGAACGCTTTCCGGTGCCGTACCGCGGCGCAACTGAATGACACTCGCCCGGAGGCCGTTGGATGGCCCAAGTGTTTCCACGTTGGACGAATGCCGTGGCTCGGGTGACGTTGGCCGGGGGGCTCCTATCGGCGCCGCTCATCCTTTGGTTTTGCATGATGTATATCCGCTCGTCGTATGGCACCGATGCGGGCGTCGTGCGAGAGCAGCCGATTCCGTTCAGTCACGAACATCACGTAGGCGTGCTTGGAATTGACTGTCGCTATTGCCACCAGACGGTGGAGACTTCTTCCTATGCCGGCATGCCTGCCACGAAGACCTGCATGAACTGTCACTCCCAGATCTGGGTGGGAAGCGAAATGTTGAAGCCCGTGCGAGACAGCTACGCGTCCGGCGAGCCATTGCACTGGGACCGCGTCTACAACCTGCCGGGCTTCGTCTACTTCGACCACAGCATACACGTGCAAAACGGCATTGGCTGCTCGTCGTGCCACGGCGAGGTGAACAAGATGCCCCTCACGTATCAGGTTCCCTCGCTGCTCATGGAGTGGTGTCTCGATTGCCATCGTGCTCCGGAAAAGCACGTGCGGCCGCGTGAATGCGTGTTTGACATGAACTACGCCCAACCGGCGGATCAGAAGTCGTTGGGCGCGGAACTGTGTTCCGAATACAAGATCGCTAGCAAAAATAAACTGACGAGTTGTTCGGTGTGCCATCGATGAGTTGCAAACCACATTCCAACGCGATCCGAACGAGTACGGGCGACTCGACGTCCGGCCGGCAATTCTGGCGTGACCTGGAGGAACTGGCGGAGTCGCCCGAGGTGATGAAATGGGTCGAGCGCGAGTTTCCCAGTGGGGCATCGATGTGGGGCGACGCGCTGAGTCGGCGAAAGTTTCTCGCCTTGATGGGAGCCTCGTTGGCATTGGCCGGCGTGAGCGGTTGCTCGGTCGAGCCAGCACCAGAAGAGGACATCGTCCCCTACGTGCGTCCTCCCGAGACGATCACGCCGGGGCGGCCATTGTTCTTTGCAACTACGATGACGGTTGCTGGCGACGCCGTCGGCCTGCTGGTCGAGAGCCACATGGGGCGGCCGATCAAGGTCGAAGGCAATCCCGACCATCCGGCCAGCCTGGGCGCCACCAGCACGGTGCATCAGGCGTCGGTGCTGACGCTTTATGATCCCGACCGGTCGCAGGCAGTTACACGCTTCGGCCAGGAACGCACGTGGGAAGCCGCCACGGCGGCAATCCGCGATTCCATGAACCAGCAGCGAACTCGAGCGGGTCGCGGACTGAGAATCTTGACGCCTTCGATCGCCTCGCCAACGCTCCATGCGCAACTGCAAGAACTTTTGACGCAGTTGCCCGATGCGAAGTGGTGCGTTCACGACCCGATCGATCATCATGCCGCGCGTCGCGGCGCGCAACTGGCATTCGGAGAACCGGCAAACGCCGTCTATGACTTTTCGCAGGCCGATGTCATTCTGTCCCTGGATTGCGACTTTCTCGGATCGGGGCCGGGCCATCTGCGCTACGCCCACGACTTCATCGACCGGCGGCGCGTTCGCACACCCGGCGATGCGGCTCATTCCGCGGAAATGAATCGGCTGTATGTGGTGGAGCCCTCGCTCAGTTGCACCGGCGCAAAGGCCGATCATCGCATGGCGCTGCGCGGATCGGCAATCGGCGCCTGGGCACATGAACTCTCGACTCGCATCATCAACGAATCGCAACCATCCGACGCAAGTACACAGTCATTCATCGACGCGGTTGCCCAGGATCTAACGAATCACCGTGGCCGATCGCTAGTTCTGGCAGGCGAGCGCCAGCCAGCCGAGGTGCATGCGCTGGCTCACGTTCTCAACGCGCGCCTTGGCAACGTCGGCCGGACGGTGCGCTACATGGATCCAGTGCGTTTTCAACCTTCTGAACCGAGTACGTCACTCGCCGATCTCGCGGACGAGATGGCACGGGGCGACGTCGAACTCCTCCTCATTTTCGGTGGCAATCCGGTCTACACGCGCCGGCCGATGTCGCATTCGGCAAGGCGTTGGAGCACGTTGGGCTGAGTGTGCATCTCGGTTTATATCAGGACGAAACCTCCCATCTCTGCCATTGGCACCTCCCGGAAGCGCATTACCTGGAGGCGTGGTCGGACGCGCGCGCTTTCGACGGCACGGCGTCCATCGCGCAACCGCTCATCAAGCCGCTCTATCAAGGACGATCGGCGCACGAAGTATTGTCGTTGATAGCTACATCACGCGACGTGCCCGGGCAGCAGATTGTCAAAGACTATTGGCGAGATCACTGGCGCGAACATGGCGCCTCAGGCAACTTCGAAGACTGGTGGCAAGTGACGTTGCACGACGGCGTGATCAAGGGCTCTGAGTCTGGCAACAAGGATGTGAGCCTGGCCGGCGATTGGCAACAGCGCGTCGCCAACGAGACCGACCGCCAAGCCGCTAAAGTGAACGATGACGAAATGGAGCTCGAGTTCCTTCCTGACCCCACGGTACTGGACGGCGAGTTCGCGAACAACGGATGGCTGCAGGAATTGCCCAAGCCGGTAACACTGCTCACCTGGGGCAATGCCGCCATCGTCAGCCCGGCCACCGCCAAGAAACTGGGGCTCGAACGCGGCACCTACGTGCATGGTGGACAGCATGGTGGACACCACATGCCAGTGGTCGAGCTTTCGATCGATGGCCGTCGCGCCGAGGCCCCATTGTGGATCATGCCGGGGCACGCCGACAACAACGTCAGCGTCTATCTTGGCAACGGGCGAAAGCAGGCCGGCAGGGTGGGAAATGGCGTTGGTTTCGACGCCTATGCGCTGCGTACCGGCTCGCAACCCTGGTTCGCCTCGGGCGTCGAACTTCGCTCCCTCGACGTGTCCGAGGTCGTGGCATGCACTCAAGTGCACCACTCGATGGACGGGCGCGAGCTCGTGCGCAGCGGGACGTTGCGCCAATACCGAGACCGTCCCGAGTCGGTTTCGAAGCGCGAGCACCCGGAGTCGACGAAAACTACGCCGCATGCCGAGCAACCGCTGCGCTTTTATGAACCCTTGGACCAGAACGCGGAACACAAATGGGGCATGGCCATCGATCTGACAAGCTGCATCGGGTGCAACGCCTGCATCATCGCCTGCCAGGCCGAAAACAACATTCCCGTGGTCGGCAAGGAACAAGTCAGCTTTGGTCGAGAAATGCACTGGTTACGCGTTGATCGATACTTGGAAGGTCCCGAGGAAGCGCCGACAGCCGTTCATTTTCAACCCGTGCCTTGCATGCACTGCGAGAACGCTCCCTGTGAATACGTATGTCCGGTGGAAGCCACGGTGCACAGTGCGGGAGGGCTGAACGACATGATTTACAACCGTTGCGTGGGGACCCGGTTCTGTTCGAACAACTGCCCCTACAAGGTCCGCCGCTTCAACTTCCTGGCCTACGCCGATTTCGACTCCGGCACGCGGCGTCTGCAGTTCAACCCGGACGTCACCGTGCGGTCGAGGGGAGTCATGGAAAAATGCACCTATTGCGTGCAGCGCATACGCCAGGCTGAAATCGACGCGCAGACGGAACAACGGCCCCTGCGCGACGGTGAAATCCTGACCGCTTGTCAGGCAGTGTGTCCCGGACAAGCGATCACGTTTGGCGACATCAACGATCCTCAGAGTGAAGTGCGACGCTGGAAGGAATCGCCGTTGCACTACTCGTTGCTGGAAGAAACCAACACGGCGCCGCGCACGACGTATCTTGCGGAGTTGCGCAATCCCAATTCCGATCTAGACCGCGAACCGACATGAGCATGGCTCGTTCAGCCACCGCCGATGAACCGCGCGTGCAGCCCCCACCGGGCATGCCGGACTACGTGCCGCGCGACGAGACCTTCTCGTCCATCACCGTGCAGATCAGCGACATCGTCCTGCGGCGACCCACGGGAAACGGTTGGTACGGGTTGTTCGGCTTCAGCAATCTGCTGTTGCTGATGTTTGGCCTGGTGATCATTTATTTGTTAATCGTCGGCGTTGGCATTTGGGGCATCAATATTCCCGTCGGATGGGGCTTCACGATCACCGATTTCGTGTGGTGGATTGGAATCGGTCACGCGGGAACTTTGATTTCCGCCATCTTGCTCTTGTTGCACCAGAAATGGCGAACTTCGATCAATCGTATTGCCGAGGCCATGACGATCTTTGCGCCGTGTGTGCGCGGCGTCGTTTCCTTTGCTGCACTTGGGACGCCCCTGGTACTTCTTTTGGCTGCTGCCCTATCCGAACACGATGCGGCTGTGGCCGCAATTCCGCAGCGCGCTGGTCTGGGACGTGTTCGCGGTGAGCACCTATTTTCTGGTGTCGCTGTTGTTCTGGTATCTGGGAATGATCCCGGACCTGGCCACGTTGCGCGATCGGGCGACGTCGCGACGCGCGCGTGTCGCTTATGGGTTTCTGGCCCTCGGCTGGCGCAATTCGGCGCGTCATTGGCAACGCTACGAGGCAGCGTATCTGCTATTGGCCGGACTGGCGACGCCCTTGGTCGTCTCCGTCCATTCGGTGGTGTCCTCGGACTTTGCCATGTCGCTCGAACCCGGCTGGCACGAAACCGTGTTTCCCCCGTATTTCGTGGCCGGCGCCATCTTTTCGGGATTTGCGATGGTGGTGGTGCTCTGCATCCCGCTGCGACACATCTATCAATTGCAGAACTTCATAACGACCGAGCATCTGGCCGTGATGGCCAAAATCATCCTGGTCACCAGCCTGCTCACTTCGTATGGCTACTTGAGTGAACAGTTCTTGTCCTGGTACGGCCAAGAAAAGGTCGAACGATTCGTGTACACCAATCGCTTGATCGGTGAGTACGCGCCATTGGCCTGGTGCGTGTTTGCGTGCAACACGCTCATCCCCCAGTTGTTTTGGATTCCGGCGGCGCGACGGAGCGAGTTCTGGCTGCTGGTGGTCTCACTCGCCGTGTTGTTGGGCATGTGGCTCGAGCGATACGTGATCATCATCACCACGCTGCACCGCGACTATCTCCCCTCGGCATGGGGCATGTTTCGGCCAACCGTATTCGACTATCTGACGTTCTTCGGCTCGATCGGCCTGTTTCTTACCGCGTTTCTGCTGTTCACGCGCCTGCTGCCGTTGATTTCCATGTCGGAAATGCGCGTGCTCTTGCCAAAATCGCACGGACACGAGGGGGGGCGATGAGCGCGCCAACGACTCTCTACGGGCTGCTAGCCGAGTTCGCCGAACCGGCACAAGTGCTAACCGCGACGCGGCGCGCCTGGGAAGAAGGTTACCGTGAAATGGACGCTTACTCGCCCTATCCCGTCGAAGGCCTGGCGACGGCGCTGGGCATGAAGCGGAGCCGTATTCCGTCGATTGTTTTCTGCGGCGCGCTGGTGGGCGCGGGCGTCGGGTTTTTGATGCAGTACTACTCGATGGTGATCGACTACCCGTTCAATTCAGGAGGACGGCCGCTGAACAGTTGGCCGGCGTTCATTCCGGTGACGTTCGAAGTGCTGGTCCTGATCGCCTCGTTGTCCGCATTCTTGGGCACGCTGTTTCTCAACGGCTTGCCCCGCCCGAATCATCCCATCTTTAACGCTCCAGGGTTCGAGCGTGCCAGCCAAGACCGGTTCTTTCTGTGCATCGAAGCCAGCGATCCGCGATTTGATTTCGACGCAACGCGACGATTTCTGGCGGAACTGGCCACCGAGGAAAAAGTGTGCGAGGTCCACGACGAGGAGTTGGCCAAGCAGCTTTCAGAAACACATCCAGCGGGTGTCGGCGCCACAGATGAGACAGCCGTGTCAAACACTCACGGGGGAGGCTGAGCGATGCGAACCAGCATGCATTCGGGCCCCGTTTTCACGATCCTGGCCGGACTGGTGGCCATGGCCGCGTTTGGATGCCAGCAGAAGATGGCCGCACAGCCGAGTTACGACGCCTTCCAACCCTGTGAGTTCTTTGACAACGGCACGTCGGCGCGTGACTTGCCGGAAGGCACGGTTGCTCGCGGCCATTTGCGCATTGATAGCGCCCTATACACGGGCCGCACGTCCACGCCAAAGCAAGCGACTCCCGAAGCCGCAGCATCCAATCGGGACGTCGAAGCATCCGCCGATCAGGAAACGCTGATCGCCGAAGCATCGAATTTCGAGGGCGTGGTCGACGAGTTTCCCTTGACGATCACGCGCGAGGTCGTCGAGCATGGCCGCAATCGGTACATGATCTACTGCGTTGTCTGTCACGATCCTTTGGGAACCGGGCGCGGCAAGATTGTCGAACGGGGTTACACGCGTCCGCCGTCGTATCACATCGAGCGGCTGCGCAACGCGCCTGTGGGTCACATGTTTCGAGTGGTTAGCGAAGGGTACGGTTCCATGCCTTCCTACGCAGCGCAAATCTCGGCGCGAGACCGATGGGCCATCGTGGCCTACGTGCGCGCACTGCAACTGAGCCAACATTTTCCCGATGACGAGTTGCCGCCGCGGCTCCGGCAACAGTGGCGCGCACTCGAAACGAGCATGGCGGGAGGATGACGCGTGGTACCCGCGGCACGACAAATGGCGAAGGCGTATCGAAAATACCTGGCCGGTTCGCTCGTGGTAGGCCTGATCGCCAGCGCCGTGCTGGCCTTCGGCGCAGTTGCCGATCCGGCGCAGTTCTATCGGGCCTATCTGGCGGCGTATGCCTTCTACTTCGGCTTGACGATGGGATCCATGGCGCTGTTGATGATCTATCACACGGTCGGCGGCGCCTGGGGATTTCTGATTCGGCGCTTTTTGGAAGCCGCGGTGCGGACCTTTCCACTGACCGTGCTGGGCTTCCTGCCGATCGCCGTGGGGATCGGCTATCTCTACCCTTGGGCGGCGCCCCAAACCCCGCAGCGCAGCGAGCTACTCGCCGGGCAAAGCGTGTACATGAACGAGACGTTCTTCTACGGCAGAGCAATTGGCTATTTTGTCTTGTGGGGGCTGCTGGCCTGGGGGCTCGGCCGGTGGTCGCGCCAACAAGATCGGTCGCGCCAGCCGAACATGGCCAACTGGCTGGATGGTTTGAGCGGCGTGGGGCTGCTGCTGTTTGGCGTGAGCATGCACTTTGCGGCCGTCGATTGGCTGTTGGCATTGCAGCCGTCGTTTCACTCCACGATCTTCGGGCCGCTCGTCGTGTCGGGACAGATCTTATCGGCGCACTGCGCTAGCCCTCCTGGTGCTGTGCTGGTTCGCGGAGCGTGCTCCGGTGGCCGAGTTCATGTCGCCTAGTGTCATGACGGATCTGGGCAACCTGCTGCTTAGCTTCACCGTGGTGTGGAGCTACATGTGCTGGTTCCAATACTTGTTGAGTTGGATTGCCAACTTGCCATACGACGCCGTCTGGTTCGTGCCGCGCCTTCGCGATGGTTGGCAATGGATGGCGCTGGTGCTGGTTGTGTTTGGATTTGCGTTGCCCACGGTGCTCTTGTTATGGCGAGGCGCCAAGCAGAATCGGCACATGCTGGGTAGCGTCGCAGGATTGCTGCTAGTGATGCAGCTGGTGTTCAGCTACTACCAGGTCGTGCCGGCCTTTCATGCCTATGGTCTGGCGGGACATTGGATGTCGTTGGTGGCGCCGGTCGCGTGGGGCGGACTTTGGTTGGCGTTTTATCTGTGGCGTCTAGGGAGTGCGCCGGTACTGCCAGAGTACGACTACAACGAAACGACCGCCGCGCACTTGCGCCATTCGGACGAGCAAGAAGCAGCTTGGGAGGGAGTGTTCTCGCATGGCTGAAACGAATCCTGAAAAACAGCCCCAGAAGCAAGCGGCGACAGAGTCCACGCTTCCGCCCGAGGAGGTGCGACATTCGGACGGCCGCATCGAGCATCCCCGCGTGCGGCGGGAAGCGCGCGACGTGCGTTTTCGCTGGGTCGCGGCCTTTGTCGCGGCTTCACTACTCTTGGGCGGCGCTCAGGTCTATGTCGTGTGGAAGATATTCCAGGAGGGAGAGGCCTACTTTGGCCGCGCGCGGACGGAGACCGCAGGGCCGCGCCCGCCGAGTGAAACCCGGCTTCCCGAACAACCGCGGCTCGAGCAACTCGATCGCACGGCGGGGATCGAACATAGCAACGTGCGGCACCTTGAGACGATTGACCTGAACCGGCTCAATCGCTTCGGGACGACAGCCGACGCAGGCTACATCCACATTCCCATTGACGACGCAATGGACCTGATTGTCGACCGACTTCCGATTCGAGAGGGTTCACATGCCGAAGACCCCCGCAGTCTGGGACTCCTCGGCGGCGGCGAGTCCAACTCGGGACGCATGTTTCGGAGGGCAAACCCGTGACACGTTTTCGACTTTGTATTGCAGCCCTCGTATTCCTCTCTCCGTCTATGGCGCACGCTCAGGCGACGTTGCCGCCGCTGTTGCAAAACGTGGGCTTCGACCAACGGCTCAACGAACAGGTGCCGCTGGATTTGGCTTTTCGCGACGAGCAGGGCCGAGATGTTGAGCTGGCGGATTACTTTCACGGCAAGCCGGTCATCCTCGTGCTGGCCTATTACCGTTGCCCGATGCTGTGCAATCTCGTGCTCAACGGTCTGACGCAGACCATGCGCGACATAAGTTTCGACGCGGGTCGAGAATTCGAAGTGGTAACCGTCAGTTTCGATCCGCGCGAGACTCCGGAATTGGCGGCGGCCAAAAAGAAAACCTACGTGGACCGCTACGGTCGCAGCGGGGCGGAGAATGGTTGGCACTTTCTCACCGGGCAGCAGGAATCCATCGAGCCGTTGGCGCACGCCGTAGGCTTTCGCTACAAGTACGACGCGTTTCGCGACGAATTCGCGCACGCCAGCGGTATCGTCATCCTCACGCCCGGCGGCAAAGTGTCGCGCTACTTCTACGACATCAAGTATTCTCCGCGCGACGTGCGCCTCGGATTGGTGGAAGCGTCGGAAAACAAGATCGGCTCGCCAATCGACCAGGTGCTGCTGTTCTGCTTCCACTACGATCCGGCCGAGGGCAAGTACGGGGCCGCGATCATGCGGCATGGTGCGCATTGGGGGCGTCCTGACGCTCTTGGCAGTGGCGGGATTGTTGTGGCGGCTGTTCCGCAACGGCCCCCAAACTGCCGCCGACTCGACGGCGGATGCAGCCGGCGTCGGAAGCATGGCCGTGAGTGACGGTGCGACATCGAGTACGGCGATCGTTCGGGAGGGCTTGTAGTGATGACGGATCAGATCGCACTGTTCCCCAAAGTCGCATCGACTACCGCTCAAGAAGTAGACCGGCTCTTCTTTTTTCTGACTGCCGTGTGCGGCGCGGTCGGCGTCATGGTGGCCATCTTCTTGATCTACTTCTCGGTGCGTTATCGCCGGCGGGCCGGCGACGATGCTCGTCCCGCCGCCACGGCATCGGCTCGCTGGCTGGAGTGGACCTGGACGATCACGCCGTTGTTCATTTTCGCGGTGATGTTCTTCTGGGGCGCGGGCGTTTACGTGCGCGCCTTCAATGCCCCCGCCAACGCTGCGCCGGTCTACGTCGTGGCCAAACAGTGGATGTGGAAGTTCCAGCACCCCGAGGGTCAACGGGAAATCAACACGTTGCACGTTCCAGCCGGCCGGCCCGTGAAGCTGCTGCTCACTTCCGAGGACGTTATCCACAGCTTCTTCGTGCCAGATTTCCGCGTGCACATGGATGTCTTGCCGGCGCAGTACACGTCAGTCTGGTTCGAAGCGACGCGCGTCGGCAAGTACCACTTATTCTGCTCACAATATTGCGGCACCGCCCACGCGACCATGCGAGGAACGGTCGAGGTGATGAGCCCTGCAAACTATCAACAGTGGCTGCAGTCGACGGCCGAGGGCTCGCTGGCCCTGCAGGGGCGAAAGACGTTTCTCAAATACCGCTGCCTGAGCTGCCACAGTGCCGATGCCGGTGCCCGGGCTCCAACTTGGAGACTCTCTCGGGAAGTCGGGTCGCGCTGCGCGACGGCCAGTTCGTGAGGGCCGACGAGCAGTATCTCCACGATTCGATTCTGCACGCCGGAGCGCAAATCGTGGCCGGCTACCAGGAGATCATGCCCACGTTTGCCGGACAGATCAGCGAACAGGAAGTGATTGAACTGATCGCGTACATCCAGTCGCTGGAAGCCGGCGACCTGCCGCCGCGCGTGGAAGATTATCCGCCGCCGGTGCGCACCGAGAAGTTCAACGATGACGTCAAACAGCTACCCGGCGCAGAGGTTCCCAAACTATGAGCACGCCACTTGGAAGAACGCCCTCAGCGTCCGCCCAGCGCGCGCGAGTGCAAGCCCAACTATTTGAATGTCAGCCGCGGGATCGTCTCCTGGCTATTAACCAAGGACCACAAGCGCATCGGCATCCTCTATTTGCTCTCGGTCACGGTGATGTTCTTTATCGGTGGGTTCGCTATTGCAGTCGCGCGGCTGAATCTGCTGACTCCCGAAGGCGGCTTGATCGAGGCGGACACTTATAACCGCCTGTTCACGCTGCACGGCATCATCATGGTGTTTTTTTTCCTGGTGCCGATCGTGCCCGCGGCGCTGGGCAATTTCGTGCTCCCGATGATGATCGGCGCCAAGGATCTGGCGTTTCCACGCGTCAACCTGTTGAGTTGGTATCTCTATATGTTTGGGGCCACGTGGACGCTGTATGCCATGATCGCCGGCGGGTTGGATACCGGCTGGACGTTCTATACGCCCTATAGCACCGAATCATCGCATTACAACGTGGTGCCAACGATGGTCGGCATCGTCATTGCCGGTTTCTCGTCGTTGCTGACTGGCTTGAATTTCATGGTGACCACGCACTGGCTGCGGGCGCCGGGCATGACCTGGGGGCGGCTGCCGATCTTCGTCTGGACGTTGTATGGAACGAGCATCATCTTTTTACTCGCCGTGCCCGTGCTGGCCATGGCACTGCTGCTGATCGTCGTCGAGCGGATCACGCATATCGGAATCTTCGATCCCAGCCTGGGAGGCGATCCGCTGCTGTTCCAGCATTTGTTCTGGTTCTACTCGCACCCCGCCGTTTACATCATGATTTTACCGGGAATGGGCATCGTGAGCGAAGTCATTCCCTGCTTCGCCCGCAAGCAGCTTTTCGGCTACACGTTCGTCGCCGTGGCCAGTCTTGTTGATCGCGTTTTTTGGTTTTCTCGTCTGGCGCACCACATGTTCGTGGCGGGCATTTCGATCTATTCAGCGTTGGTCTTTTCCAGCTTGAGCTTTCTCGTGGCCGTCCCATCGGCCATCAAGGTGTTCAATTGGACGGCGACGCTTTACAAAGGTTCGATCGCCTTCGAGACCCCCATGCTGTTTGCCTTGGGGTTCGTCGCGCTGTTCACGCTCGGCGGACTGACCGGGTTGTTTCTGGCCACGCTGGGCATGGACATGCACGTCCATGACACTTACTTCGTCATTGCCCATTTTCACTTCATCATGGTCGGCGGCATGGTGATGGCCTACATGGCGGGACTGCACTACTGGTGGCCCAAGATGACCGGCCGACTGTATTCGCAATGGTGGTCGCGACTTAGCGCGCTGATCATTTTCGTTGGCTTCTTCTTGACGTTCCTGCCGCAATTCATCGTGGGATACAACGGTATGCCCCGGCGATACCACAATTACGTTCCCGAGTTCCAAGTCTGGAACGTTTTGTCGACCGCGGGGGCTTCGATCCTTTCCGTGGGCTACGTCTTGCCGCTCTGCTATTTGCTGCTATCGCTCTATTTCGGCCGCAGAGCCGGAGCCAATCCGTGGCACGCGACCGGACTGGAGTGGCAGACACCGCGCCCGCCGCCCAAAGAAAATTTCGCGGTCACGCCGTCGTGGTCCGCGGACCCTACGAATATCACACGGGGAAGGCCCAGAATGAGCCGTGAATCCACGCTCTTGACCGACGCCGAGCGACGCACGCTCGACTACACGGTCCTGCACCGCGACCGTCTGGAGGAGCAGTACGAGAATCTCGAGCAGCAACACGAGACGGCCACTAGCGGCATGTGGGTGTTTCTGGCCACGGAAGTCATGTTTTTCGGCGCCGCGTTTACCGCTTTAGGAGTCTATCGACTGCTCTACGGCGAGGCATTCGAAAAGGCCAGCGAAAAACTCAATTGGGTCATCGGTGGCGTCAACACCCTCGTCTTGCTGACCAGCAGCTTGACGATCGTCTTGGCCGTGAGTTTCGCCCGGCGCGGCAGGCAACACGACTCGTTGCTGTCGCTGGCGCTAACGGCCTTTCTCGGTTTGGCATTTCCTGGGCCTGAAGGGGTTGGAGTACTACACAGACTATCAGGAAAATCTAATTCCTGGCTGGAAGTTCTCGGCCGAAGAGTGGACCGCAGACGACGGACTGACCCTGGCACAAGTCGCGCAGGTCAAGCTGTTCTGGTCTTCTACTGGGTCATGACGTTGATTCACGCCTTGCACGTAACGATCGGCATCGTCGCGGTGGCCATCCTGTTGGTCCTGGCACGGCGGCGACCACTTCTCGCCCAATTACTATTCGCCGGTCGACGTGACCGCGCTCTACTGGCACTTCGTCGACATCGTTTGGATTTTCTTGCTGCCGATGCTGTATCTGCTGGGCACGCACACCGGCGAGCGCCTCGGGTTTTAGCGTCTGGAATTCAACCAATGCAATCGACTCAATTTCGTAGCGGGACATACTTCGTCGTCTATTTTCTGCTCGTACTGCTCACGTTCGGCACGATGGGCGCCTCGTTTTTCCCCTTAAGCGGAGCCTGGCACATTGCGATCGGGCTGACGTTCGGGCTCGCCAAGGCGTCACTGGTGGCGTCTATTCTTCATGCATTTGATTGGCAGCCCTCGATTGACATGGAGCATTGCTGCGATCGCGCTTTTGTGGCTGGTCGTGCTGGTGGGACTGATGTTTACCGACTATGCCACGCGCGGAATGGTCCCTGGAATGCCGGGTCACTGACGCGGATCAAATTTATATGTAACTTTTTAGTTACCCAAATTATTTTTGAAAAATATTTTTGATTAAGCGAGGCAGTTAAGTGAATTAATAAAAAAAATAAAATATACTAATGACATTCTTTACATTCAAACCTGGCAAGTTTTTCTTTGGAATCAGGCAAACAACAAAGCCAATAAGCGACTCTAAACCCGGATTAGTATAATTGGGCAGATCAATTGTATGGGTGAGCGACTCCCGGATGATAGTGACTTTCCAGACTGTTCCCCATTCGGTATTTCTTTTTTCATAAAGCCTGCAGAATCTAAGGCATACACACTGATGATGCTGTCTATTGTTTTCCTTTCTGATGCATCGAATAGGTGCGTATATGTTGAGGAGACATTTTTCGAATGGGTGTTTTTCTCCTGCTATCTTCCCTTTTTGCAGGTATTTTTTCATTTTGATTCAGCACTAACCGGCTCCTTGTTATTTCAATTGAATAGTCTGTTGTACTTGTGGGCACGCAAATAAATTTGAATGTAATGTCCTCCATCTCCTGGGCAATTGACTTTTATGGAAAAAGGGATATTGAAAAGACAAATAGTAATACCGGGAATTTCATATGTGACACACTTTGTTTAAAGCTAATGGATAAATTTAAGTTCTGTTGGTCACTTTGCAAAAGAATCATAAGGAAAAAGAGCGGTCATCAATACCTCGAGGCATTTGTTTTTCTCCGACTAGTTTCCGCCAGGACTCGTCGTTGCCCATGATTTGCGCCGACCCGATAGCTATCGGGTCTATGAACTAAAACACAAGGCTGTGGATGAGATTCGTCTGGAAAGAAAGTACCTATACATCGGATCGGTAAGCCAAACTCCCGATGAAACGACTCTGATTGTAGAAGAACTGGAACACGCCGCAAAGACCAAATCATTTCAGAGATAGGACGTTGATCATTATTTAATAACTTTAATATCACCAATCTCATTAATGATCGAACTACTTCAAATCATATTTAAACAAAATTGCGAGAACTGCAATGGATCGGCCTTGCCATTGTGGTGGGAATTAAGTAAAGATATTCTTATTCCTCTTGGCTCTGCTGCTTTAGCTGCTTATATAGCAGTGCGGTTATTTAATAAAGGGATAGCAAATGAAAAAACAAAGGAAACAGAAAGAAAATTACAGCATTGTAGAGATAAATTATCATTTCTTTCTGCTCTAACTAAAGGAAGTATAGATACCATAGTTCGACAAAGAAAATATATTGAGGATTATATAAGCGAAATTGAAGCAGATGCAATTGAGTTAAAACCGATAACTATTATACCTTGGGCCGATTTAAAGCGCATATCAGATGAAAATTTAGAAGATTATCTACTCGCTTTTGCAGACATTTATAATAATGATAGAAATGAAGCAGTTATTAGATTTAAGGCAATTATTGGACCAATAGACTTCTTTTATCTATTATTTGATAACATATATCAAAGAGTCAAGAAACTCTCAGAAATAAATCTCCAACGGAAGTTACAATTTCAAAACTTAATTGATAACTGCTATGTTATTTTACAACGCTTTAATTTGGATTTGTACAAGAACGATAGACTCTTGCATGAAAAACTACATACTTCATTAAAATATTTTTTTGACAACAGTAATAGCAGAAATGATTTTCTGTTCTATGTTGAATTTTATTTTAAACCGCTTCGGGATTTAACAATTGAGGTTTTAAAGAGGCCAGTGATTACTTTTCAAGAGATATATGATTTAAATTATTATGCAAATAGGGCGATACTGCTCTATGATGAATTGCAAAATGATTCAAATGTAGTAAAAAGGGGTTTGCAAAATGATTTACAAACCATGTCTGAGAATTTTGATAAGTTGAAGTTAAATTCACAACAACTTCTAAAAGATTATAGTATTTGATTTCGTGTTTCACTTCTCCGGCGAGTCTCTGCTGGGGCTCGTCGCAGTCCATAATTTGCGCCGAGTCCATGAGCCAAACACGGGCCATTGATGAGACTCGGCTTAGAAGAAATAACAGGAATAGCAGACTTGCCCTGTTTATTCTTAGTTATATTTTTTCGCCAAAAAAGTTATAATACTCAGTACTGTTATTTGATTTGTCCCGTATGCCATATGAGATGTGAGTTTGATTATTGGGTAATATCATTATACTTACGGTTATAGATTTTTGTGCTGATTCTGTATTTGAAATGATCGTCGCCGATGACGCCTGTATGATATATTTGCCTTTGTAAGTTATGGATGGATCAATAGAGAAAGAGATTTCAATATCATTATTACTTGAGGTTTTCGTAGAAACTGTACTTCCCGGAAAGGACTGAGGCGGAGGTGACGTAGTCGGGGTTATTATGCCTTTTTGTGTTTCTCCTTTATAAACGGTGTAAGTTATGGTTGCAGGATTATCACCTTTTTTACAACCAGTTACAGAAACCAGGCCCATTGTAAGGGCAATCACCCCGGTAATGCTTTTGATTTTCATCGAATAAGTTTATTGGTTATGGCTTTGTATATTAAATGTAACTAATTTTTTCCCGGGCGGAAAATAATTAATTCTGTTTAGTTTCTCCGACGAGTCTCCTCAGGGACTCGTCGTTGTCAATAATTTGCGCCGGGCCCATGACCAAAACACAAAGCCATTAATGAGACCCGGCTAAGAAGAAATGCAATTCTCATTTAAGCATCGACCTTATCGAATGGTGTTTCTGTGTCGCCGCCTTTATAGACTTCGATTTTATCACCAGCATAATGAAAATGGGTAAACCATGCCAGCTTTTTGTCCACAATAAAAAAATCATTTGCAGTTATCGGAACCATGGCGTGGATGACCTTAGGGCTACAACTGTAAATATACTGTTTACTTGTAGGGGTATCTGTCATTAGGACGATGAACCAATAAGTTTGGTTTTTATCCAGTTCGCCAAAATAGTTTTGCAACATGGCCGGAATAATTGTTTGAATGAAATGCTTATTTTTTATATTCTCTCTCCAATTTCTGAGGAAATACATGGAATTTTGTTTTACAATAAACCTGCTTTCAATCTTTTTCAAAATTGCCGGCCAGTCATTAAAATGAACATGAAACTCCTGTAGAGAAAATCTTTTTTTAAGCAGGTCTATTTTTTCTTCCCACAGCATTGGTATATATTATAGAAGTTTGGTAACATTTCGGCTTTTCGCTTTTTTTACGAGCTTCCATAGCGGCTCGTCGTTGCCCATGATTTGCGCCGACCAGATCGCTATCGGGTCCATGACCAATGGTAAAATGATTAATATAATGCTCCTGATGTCTGGCATGCTTACATTCTTGTTGTTTTACTTAAACAAGACGTTTTGACTGGTTTGGAGTCGCATCAATTAGTTGGCCATAGTTTATCAAATAACTTCGGACAAATTTTCTTCATACTTTCAGGATTATCTTCCTGCCAGGAAAATTCAAACTTTGGATAGTTTCCTTCTCTTGTTTTAAAGTTGTCCTCGTCAATAAAGTCATATAAGTCTTTGCCTGTTTTCTGCTTAAAAGCTTCAAGTGCCACGTACCAGAAACTCTCAAAATCGTACATGTCGGCATCTTCATTTACTTCAGCAATCAGGTTGTCTGGATTTTCTTTTGCTTTACAATAAGTGTCTTTCCCTCTTGATATAACCCAATTCCTGAAATACTCAAAGCCGTCATCAGAACAACCGCCATTCATTATATAACCGGCGCACCACATTTCTGAATTATATGTATCGTAAAGAAGTTTGTCGGTTCGTAAACGAAATCCGATCATTTGTTTTGGGGTCAGGTTGCCGATTTCGTTTATCAGGAATTGCTCCTGGTCGTCTTGGTTATCGGTAGCCTTCAGGGACTTGTCAATAATTGACCAGTATAGATCTTCATCAAGCATTTCTGCCGTTTTAAATAATGGTGTTGTATCAGAAGCAGCTTCTTTCTGTTCTTCAGTATTCTTTTTCTTTCCAAATAGTCCCATAGACTTATTGTTTTGGTTTGTACAACTTAATATACCCAGCGATAAAATGATTAATATAATAGCTTTCATGAGAATTATTCTCAACTGATAAATTTATGAAAAATACTTATCTCTGCCGGGTCCATGACCAAAACACGGGCCATTGATGAGGCTCGGCTGAGAAGAATGGGATAGGGTAACGCCGAATATATTCGGAAGACTAAGAGAAAGTTTTTTCGACTTTTTTATTTGGAATAGCATCATTCTTTGTCCTGTTATTTTTAATGGAATCATAACAGATGGAAAATAAATGCAGAATAAACCATAATATCATGAGTACCCACATGATTCTTGAAGGTAAGTTTCTGTATTTGTCTGGCATGAATAAAGTTTGCAAATATAAAATTACATCATAGTCTGGATACCTGCCTTGCTTGAGCGAAGATGCTTAGGCTATCTGGGATTT
>CAVVXV010000014.1:0-5847 GCA_963752295.1 uncultured beta proteobacterium
TCAGGATGTCTTGGCCGAGCGCGTCCGAGGCTGTCGAGCCGGGCTTGAGCAACACGCCGGCGACGATGGCCTGCCGGCCGGCCGCGCCCAGCCCGACGACCCCGCAGTTGGCAACCGCGCTGTGGCGCAGCAATGCCGTCTCGATCACATGCGGATAGACCACGCCCGCGGCGGTGACGATCTTGTCCTTGTCCCGGTCCAGGTAGTAGAGGAATCCGTCCTCATCGAGATAACCCACGTCGCCCGTCTTGAACCAGCCGCTCGGAATGAACGAATCCTTGGTCTTCTCCGGCATCTGCCAGTATTGGCTGGCAGACATGGCGCTCCTGACCACGATTTCGCCGGCCCTTCTGGCGGGCTGCGAAACGCCCGCGCCGTCCACGACCGCCACCTCGAAGAACATCGACGCCGGTCGGCCCACACTGTCAATACGGCGCTCGTCGATCGCAACGTCGCTGGCGGTCAGACGCGTGGTGGGCGCACCTTGCTCGGTCGACCCGAAGCCATGGCACCACACCGGCCCCAGCACCGTAGTGACTCGGCGCAGCAATTCGGGGGTCGCAAAGAAGATCACCATGCGCCTCAACCCATGATCGATTCCCCCGCGCTGCTCGACCACGTCGAGGATGGGCCCGAGCATCGGGCCCGGCACCAGAACGCCGGTCACGCGCTCGCAAACGATGGCGTCCACGATCGCTGCGGGGTCGAAGGACGAGTCGTCCAAAAGCACCGTCCGCGCGCCGCGCAGCAGGTACGGGTACAGCGTCTGAAAACCAGTCGCCCATTGCAGCGCATGGAAATGCAGATTGACGTCCTCGGTGCCAAGGGCGGGAAGCGCCGCATTCATCGAGTCCAGATGATCGATGTTGTTGGCGATCACGGCACGCCAGGAGCGATGCGTGGCGGTCCAGGGCTTGGGGTTGCCCGTCGTGCCGGTGGTCAGCTGGATGAAGCACGGCGCGTTCTCGTCGACGTCGAGGCCGGGTTCGCCTTCGTTGCCGTGCGTGAGGTCCGCGTACGGCTCGGCCCAGGGCGGCGCGCCGTCGCCCATCGCGATGAAATGCTCGATGCTCTTCATGTCGTGGCGATGCTTGTCGATGGCCGGCGCAAAGCGCACGTCGAAGACCAGTACGCTGGCCTGCACCTGGTTCAGCGTGCCCACGTGGACCGCCATGTCGAAGTGGCTGTGCAACACGACCCGAACCAGGCCGTGCTTTTCCATGCCCAGCCACAGGGGCACGAGTTCCAGGCGGTTGTACGAGAGGATCGCGACGCGATCGCCGGCCGAGACGCCCTTGTCGACAAGGGCAGCGCCGACCGCATTGGCCTCGCGGTTGAGGTCGCTGAAACTCAGCGTGCCTTGCGGCGCCGAGACGGCGACACGATCGCCAAAGCGCTGCAGTGCGCGCCGCGTGTGGCTTCCTGCTTCGACATACATGGTCTTGCCCCTTTCCGGTTCTTAAACGATGGACGAGCAGTCATCGTAGGAACCGGCCGGACGGCCGTCTGACCCGCGCGAGCAGAGAAGATTGACTGTCAAGGAACAGCACGCCCCCGGAGCTCTGAACCGATGTGCTCAACGGCGAGAGGCTGCTATCGCTTCGCGGTACTCGCTCGGCGACATGCCATAGCGCAACCTGAAGCTGCGGCTGAAGTGGGACATGTTGTTGAAGCCGAGTCCGAACGCAATGCTGCTGATGCTGCGCGCCGAGGACTGCGCCGGATCACCCAGGAGGACATGACAGCGCTCCAGGCGCCGGCTCCAGATGTGCCGCATCACCGACGTGTCCTCGCCCTCGAACACATCGCTCACATAGCGGGCCGAGATCTGCAGACTGGCCGCAATCGAGGTCAACGACAGCTCGGGATCGCACAGGTGCGATTCGATGTAGTCCTTGATCTGGACTCTGCGTGCAACCCTCGCGGCGGTGTCGATGGTCAGCCCGGAAGCCGGAAACTCCGCGATGGCTGCCGCCACAAGATCAAGGCTGACGGCGGCCACGCGTGAAGCCGATGCCTGACTCATGTGCGGCAGGTTCTCGGGCAGCGAATGCAGGAATCGCGACGCCACCCGGCCCATGCCGCGGTCGCCCGGAATCCGCAGGCCGCTGAACCCTTCGATCGGGCCGTAGCGGCTGCGCATCAGACAGCGCGGAACCTTCAGAACGACGTGTCTGAAGCTCTGGTCGAAGGTCGCGACGTATGGCCTGGCGCTGTCGAACAGCGCGCAGTCGCCTTCGCGCAAGATCGACACGCGTCCGTCCTGTTGAGACACCATGGTGCCGCCACCCTGGAGCACCACGAGGAAGTGGTCGTCGCGCGCTCGTGCGATGTGGCCCTTGGTGCGTGCAAGGCGCATGGCATCGGCCTCCATCGTCGATACCTCGATGTCGGCCATGGCTTGCGTCTGGATCAGGCCGCCGAACGAACCTTCCTCCGCGGTCGAGCAGTCCAGGCTGATGAAGACGTCGCAGATCAGGTCTCGCCAGTAGGCGAAGGACTCCTGCCCAGTCACATCGTCGGTCGAATACCTTGTCGACGTCATGCGATCCTCGCCGAGCGCTCGTGGAAACTGATCATGGCGTCTGAAGGTGCGCTTGGCAACCCGGCTTTGCGGCCAGCAGCCGCAGCTGCCGCGGCAGTCAAGGTTTGGTTCCCTCCAGGAACAGTTTCCGCCGCCTTGATGCTCGACCTGAGAGCGCACCGCACGCTGGCCGCGCGCGCTGCGCTGCTGGAGCGTCCCGATGTCGCCATGTCCGCGCTGCTCGAGGTCCTGGTGCAACGGCTGCTGCAGCTACTTCGCGCCGACCAGCGCCGTGCGGCTGCTGCCCAATGCCCCAGATGCCGGACTCGGGGCCCGCCCGAACTCCGACTGGGCCGAGGGGAGGGCAGCCAAGGAGATCGCACAGGCGCGCCAGCACTGGGGCGACCGGTTGCCCGGCGATCCGCAGCGTCTGTTGCCGTGGCTCATGGACCTGAATGACGCGGACCGGATGGACCTTCTTGCGCTGTGCGTGGCGCTGGCCGTGAACGATGTGCGCGACAGCGAGCGCCGTTCGCCGCTGGACGGGCTGTGCCGATTGCTGGCGCTCGACATGGCGCAGTGGTGGGAGGCCACGGCGAAGGGGTACTTCAGCCGCCTCACGAAGGAGGCGATTGCACAGGCGATCGAGCAGGGCGCGGGTGCCGAGGTCGCGGCGAGGTTCAAGGGGGTGTCCAAGGGGGAACTGGCGCGCATCGCCGAGCGCGAACTTCACGGCAAGGGCTGGCTGCCCGCGCCGTTGAAAGGACCCGCACAGGGCGACGACTGCGACGTGAGCTCGGCCGAATGAGGTTGCTCTGAAAGCGTGGTGGGCGCGGTGCGGCGATCCGAACCGCGCCCGCTGCGCGACCCAGATGCGCAAACCGCGTGATGACTTCGCTTCATCCAAGTCAGACGGCTGGCGTGCCGGTCGCGCCGAGACCCACGTTCAGCGCGCGAGCTCGGCACCGACTGTTGATCGCCGCGCGGCTGCTGCGCTTCCACGGCGTGTCGGTCACGCCGCCCGATGACCATCGGTGCACGGTACTGCTGCGCATGATTCGAGCGTTGCCTGCGCGGCGGCAGCAGGACCTGCGCGAGCGGGTGGACTGGGTCGAGGCGTACGAAATCGAAGAGCTGCGAGTCAGTCGAGCTCGGCCGCAAGTAACCGGTCCGCATTCCGGGTGCAAACGGCCGACGTCGATCATCTGGCCGATCGAGTAGTGCCCTCCGGCAGGCCGACTACGGCTGGTCCTATCTCGTGGGTTGCTGGATCCACGGCGCCGGCTGCGTCGTCTCGAAGCACATGCCGCCGGAACGCCGGAATTCGCCGGCCGCAACGCACGCGGCATCGATGCGCTCGAAGATGGGAAGCGTGTCTGCGTCCGGCGGCGTTGGCCGCAAGCGTGCGAGGACATCGTTGAGCAGCCGCTTGAAGAGTTCGCGCATCACCAGTACTCCGGCGAGAGTCGTCGTGCCAGGCCTGACGTCGGCCGATGATCATCGAAACGTGGATCCCGGACCATCCCTCTGGAGGGGGTCCTTGCATTCTGACCACGACCCGGCATGACTATACTGGACAAATCTACAGGTTCACGATGTTTGCCAAAGTTCTCCGCCTGCGCCAGATGGGTGCCCTCGTTCGCGACAAGGAGCCACCAGAAGCTCAGTGGGCCGTGGGCATCTTCGAGATGACGTCGCAACGGGTTCGGTCGGCCCGGCCGCGTCAAGCGCCTGGTGCTGCGCGACTTGCGGGCGAATCCGGACAAGGGTCTGCTGTTCGAGCTGTACCAGCCGGTGCTGGTGGATGTGCGAGATCCGTATCTGCGCTTTCGCGGCGTCGAGTCGGTCGGCCTCGGGCAGGACGATGTGGCCGCCGTCGTGCAGGAATGGCTGGTGCGCTTCGAGCGGTGAAGGTGGATGCGGCTGGGTGGCGAATTCGCACGTCGCGAAGGGCAGGACGATGCTCCGCAAGCGTCAGATGCTGTCGAACGGGCTGCGGACACCTCGGCCCCCTCGGTTCAGCACGTGGGTGTAGATCATCGTGGTCGACACGTCGCTGTGGCCGAGCAGTTCCTGGACGGTTCGAATGTCGTAGCCGGCTTGCAACATGTGGGTCGCGAATGCGTGGCGCAATATGTGCGGTGAGCACGGCTTGCTGATGCCGGCGCGGCGTGCGGCGCCGGCAATGGCCTTTTGAACCGATGTTTCGTTCAAGTGGTGGCGCCGCGTGATGCCGCTGCGCGGATCCTCGCTGCGCTGCGCACTCGGAAAGATCCACTGCCAGCCCCATGCACGCGCTGCATTCGGGTACTTGACGGCGAGGGCCTTGGGAAGCCACACGGCGCCGAATCCTTCGGCAAGATCACGGTCGTGCCGGGCTTTGGTGCGCGACAGTTGTTCGCGCAGAGGCAGCACGGCATTCTCGGGTAGGACGGTCACACGATCCTTGCCGCCCTTGCCATCGCGAACGACGACCTCGCGTCGCTCGAAATCGACGTCCTTCACGCGCAGGCGCAGCGCTTCGAGAAGGCGCATGCCGGTACCGTAGAGCAGGCCGGCGACCAGGCCCATGGTGCCGCTGAGTTCATGCAAGAGCGCGCGGACCTCCGACGATGTGAGGACAACGGGAAGGCGCCGCCGGTCCTTGGCGACGACCACCTCATCCAGCCACGGCAGCTGAACGGCAAGCACTTCCCGGTAGAGAAAGAGGAGCGCCGACTTGGCCTGGTTCTGCGTCGACGCGGCCACGCGGCGGTCGACGGCAAGGTGCGTGAGGAATGCCTGCACCTGGGAAGCGCCCATGTCCTTGGGGTGCCGCTTGTCGTGGAACAGGATGAAGCGACGCGCCCAGTCCACATAGGTGTCCTCGGTGCGGATGGAGTAGTTTTTGACGCGTATCGTGTGACGCAGGCGGTCGAGAAGTTTGGGAGGCGGTGAGGGTTCGGCTGCGCCTTCGGAAGATTGCGTTTCAGTTTGCCCAGGGTGTCGATTCTCCGGTGCCGGAGCGACTGGGGATGACGATTCGGACAATCCGGCGTGCCGGAGTCCGGTGCGTCGCGGTAGAGTTCGACGATTCGGCGCACCAGGCGCGCCTTGTTGACGGGAGGAGTCCATGCCGCGAAATTTAGTCAGCCTATGTACTCACGTATATCGCTCGCCAGTGGGATACCGTGGGCGACACCCGCATAGGGGGAGGACAAGTGTGATCGGATGTTCGACCATCGAGTTTGGGCCGACGAATGGTCGCGGTCGCAGTCGGTCCACATTACGTTGGGCGTTCCGGAATACAGGTCGTGTGGTGCGAGTCGAATCGGGTTCGTCAG
>CAVVXV010000015.1:0-39888 GCA_963752295.1 uncultured beta proteobacterium
CGGCACCGTGGACGTTTCATCGCTGGGCCGCCCAATCGGCGTTTTGCGCGCAGACGATGGCGGGCGCGAGTGCCTTGGGCACGCGCTGCTGAGCCGAACCGGGCAACACGGCCTCCCCCAGCTCCTGCGTTTGGCCGTCAAGATACAGGCTCGCACCCCAAGACCGCGTGGCCGCCTCGTAGGCGACGTAGGCGCGAGAGCGGTCGCAGTCGCCAGGGGCGCACACAGTCAGGACCAGAACATGCCGCGCGCCGTCGACGTAAACGCGAGCGGCTCCCGATCGACCGTCGAGCCGCGACAGCCAGGTGGCGCCAAATTCGCGCGTACCGCGTTCGTGTGCGGCCGCAAAGCGCGAGTCCCGCAGGGCATGCGCGGCCGTTCCTTCAAATACCCCGACCGCTCGTTCAAGGCGGGCACCGGACGCGCAAGTCGCCAGGGTATCAAGGGGGCGCGCGATCGCAGGCATAACCAGGGCGCAGCACGCCATCAAGGTCACGGATGCGCAAAGTCGAACCTTCACGGCCTCGACCCTCGCGGCTGCCGATAAGGCTCGCTGCGTGGTGGCGCCAGCTCGTCCAGGGCCCTGACGAACTGGTCCGGCGGCACGGCGCCGACGAGGCGTCTGCCATCCGCGAGGAACACGGTCGGCGTCCCGGTGATGTGCAGGCGGTCGCCCAGCGCGACGATCTGCTCGATGGCGCGGGTGTCGCAGGGTGTTGCCGGACGGAGAGGCGTACCGCGCATGGCCGTGTCCCAGGCGCTCGCACGGTCTGGCGCACACCAGGCGCTGCGGGCGATAGGAGCGGCCTCCGGCGAGACCACCGGATAGGCGAAAGCGTAGACGGTGACATCGGGCAACTGCGCGATGAACTTGTGCAGCGCGCGGCACACCGGACAGGTTGGATCCTCGAAGATCGCGAGGACGCGCCTGCCGTCGCCGCTGACGGTCTTGATCGCCAGATCCAGCGGCAAGGTACGAAAGTCGATCCGGCTCAGCCGATCGAGCCTGATCGCCGTCAGGTCCTGCTTGTCCTGCAGGTCCATCAAGCGCCCTTCAACCAGGGCGTAGCGACCCGACGCGTCTGCGTAGAACACGTCGGTGCCGGAGCTGATCTCGTACAGGCCGGCGATCGGCGTCTTCGATACGGTGTCCACCGCCACGCTGCCCGAGGTGTAGTGCTCGATGCCCTTCTTGACACGAGCCTGCACCGAATCGGATAGCTCGTTCGACTCCTGCGCCACGCCGGCGCCTGAAAGCGACGCAAGCAGGAGAACGGATGCAATGCATCTCTCGAGGCCGCGGCCGCGTGTGGTCGCGGGTTTCAGCGTTCTGCGAATCGGTTGCATAGGCGGTTTCCGGATCAATCGACTTCACGCACGCCCTTGAACACGCGACAACGCTCCACACGGTCACGGATCAGGTTGGCGACCTGCAGCGGAGCGCTGATGGCGTTGAGCACGACCGTGGGTGTGGTGCGGTCGGATGTGATGAGCACGACCCGGCCGCGACCGAACATCGCCTGCAGCGGCGGCTCGTGGGCCGAGATGTCCTTGACGCGGTATAGCTCCAGCTCTTCGACATCGCGAAACAGCACGCCGCATGTTTCGTGCAGGCGCTGATCCGTCAATCGGTAGCGATGTCGCGAGGTTCGCCACATCTTCCAGCCGACGAGGAGCAGCGGGAAGACCAGCCAGAACGTGGCAATGGCCAGGCCGATCCAACCCGCATTGACGATCTGGCCTTCGGCTTCCTCCCATATCGGCGCGCCCTCGCCGGCTATGCCGGCCGAGGCATCGGCGACGGTCCGTGGTGGGTCGAGTGCGTCAGGGGAGATCTTGGGCGCGAGCATGCCGAGCGAACTGTCGTTGTGTTCGCTCGAAATTTGCACGCGTTCGCATCCGAAAGTTGGCGAGAACCGTGGCCGAGACGGCGCGGGGTTGTTGCTTGACGTGCGCCCGCGGGCACGTTACCTCCGTATGACGTTTCGTGCCGCGTGTTCTCCTCCTCAGGTGGCGCGTGATATCAACATGGTCAATGACAAATCGTTACGGCGACCCCCGGTAGACTGCTGCTCGATGATGTAGCCGACCTCTTCCGAGGCCCAGCCGAATCTCGCGCTCCTTGAACGGCTCTCCTGGCTCCGGAAGGCAACATAGGCAAGGAGAGCGACGTGACCTACCTTCTCAAAGCTTTGTTCTCGCTTGTGGCGCTCGCAGCCACAACGTTGTGGAAACTCGTGCGAGCGGTTCTCGGTGTCATGCCAGACGGCAGCGAGTCGCGGGATTGGGTCCGCCGCTACGAAGTGCCGCACGAGCCCACATCGGCACCATTCACGCGTGATGGCAAGACCATCATCGAATAGCCCTACCCACGGCCCTTCGTGGCAATCTTCTTCCCGATGTCCGCGCCTTGAGCGCCTGCCGCCCGGCCGGTGTTGGCCACGCTGGCATACAGGCTCTCGATCCCGTGGCCAAGACGGAAACCCACCCAGGCCATCATCGCGCTCCATAGCAGCGGCAGCCCGATGTACATGAGCATCAGCAGGATGTTCAGGATCATCCGCTTGTAGGTCCCATCGAGCCCGGTGGTGATCGCCTCGAGCAGCACGCCCCCGTTCGCGCCGGGGTACATGGCGGCGATCAAGTGGTCGTCGACCCAGCGCGCGATGAACCACATCACTGCCCAGAACTTGACCGAGAAGATCGCGAGGGCGCCGAGCATCATCATGCTCAGCGAATAGCGTCCGAACACGATGATGATCGGCAAGAACATGTACATCGACATCAAAATCAGCGGCTGGGCCATGGTCAGCAGCGTGACCAACGGCATGATCGTTGCCGACGCCTTCAGGCCCTCCCAACCCGCGCCGACGACTCCCAGCACGTCGGTGGTCGCGTGCAGGGCCTTGTCGAGAGCGCCGCGATCGTCGCCGATGATGGCGTCGGGCGAGATGTAGCTCGCCGTCGCCTTGGTCAGCGCGGTGCGCGCGACCTGGTCCTTGAGCTGCTCATCGCTCAAGCCGGTGAACACTGCACGCAGCTTGCCCCAAAGGCCGTTCTGCGAACCCACCGCAGCAACCATCTGATCGCGAAGGCCGGGGCCGCCATGCCCTTGCCACCAGTCGGCGCAAGACGGCCGCCCCAGCGCAGGTGGCGTCGCGGCCGGATTGACGTCGACGTCTCGCGCGGGGCTGTATGCGAAGCCCGGCACGTCGCTCACCGCCGTCAGATCAGGATAGAGCTGTGGATCGTCCTGGAACGTATGGCTGCCGACCCAGTCGACATCGGCCTGGCCATAGGTGGTGATGGCGCCTGCGGCCTGCGCCGACGGGCCGTCGGCCCTCAGGAAACGCGATCTCGCGGGTACATAGCATTCCGAGTAGAAGCGTTGGATCTGCGAGCGCAGCCGTGGATCCTGCAGGGTGGCGACATGCGCGAGGTCCTCGAGCTGGCGAAAGTCGCGCAGGCCGCCGTTGATGCCGGCGCGAACGGCACCATCGATGCCGGCAGACAAGCTCATCACCGTGTACCACCACGGCGGCACCGCCGCCGCGCCGGGAGGCTCGCACCGAACGCGTCGGCACTGGCATAGGTCGAGTCCGAGTTGACGGCGGTGGCCGTCGCGGGCGAAGGATTGACGGCCGTGGCGGCTGGCGTGTAGTACAGGTGCGCGTTCGACAGCGAGGTGATGTTCGACGGCACCAGGCACATCGCGAAGACGAAGATCGCCGCGATCAGCTCGACCTCCATCTTGCGGATCATCCAGGTGACGCCGCCGTTCTCCTCGCCGAGCTCGTGGGCCTCTCGCCAGACCTCGATCAGCGTGACCAGGAACGGCAGGTAGATGATGCCGGTAGCCGCCAGCACGTTCCAGATGATCGAGCTGAAATGCCAGCCGTACAGCGTCGTGAAGAGTTCGAGGTAGCTGTCCACACCCATGGCGGCCTCTACGTCCGGATTCAGTGCCCGCGAGTCACTATCGCCATCACAAGCTCGATGGCGAGCAGGCCTGCGATCCAGCGATCGCGCCGCTGCAACAGGGGTTCGCGCGCCGCCTGCGGCAGATGGCCGCCGCGGATGAACCATTCCAAGATCGCGGCCCAATGCCACCACAGGTTGCCGATCAGCGCGAAGTGAACTGCGAAGACGTAAGGGCGAATCCTCCACAACCAGTCGACAGCGTCACCGATGCTGTCGGCGCGTTCAAGAACGGCCAACGCCAATGCAGCGAGCAGCGCGCCCGCGACAAGGCACAACAACCCGACGATGGCGCCGCGCAAGGCGGCCCGTGCGAGTCGGCGGGCACCTGGCCCACGCTCCACCCCGCTCATTTCTTCGCGATCTGGCATGGAGCGGTCGCCTTCAATGCACGCGTCCATCGATGACGGGCGAATTGTCCGCAGGCCCGTGTGCCCCAACGCCGATCGACGTGGCGCGGCTCGCCTGGTAGGCCTGTAGCAGCATTGCCGACGTGTTGGAGACGATTTCGCGCCGCACGCGCGACTCGAACATCAGGTCGTCGATGTAGCGGTTGAGGTTTGCCACCCGACGCTTCACATCTGCCTTGGCCGGATTCCGACGCTTCGACCTCCGGAACAGTCATGCCGGAGATAAGCAGGTTGCGCACCATCAGCGCCTTGTCGATCGTGCGCGCAAGCGCGATCTCCTTGGCCAGGCGCTCGGACGAGATCGACTGCATGTCCTGCGGCAGCTCGCGCAGCGCGCGCACGACCTCGGCAGTGATGGTCACGCCCGGCGCGGCGAGCGCCTCGAGGTTGGCGTATCCCGGATTGCCGCTGGCCAGCACGGTGTCCAACTGATGCCGCGCGATCGGAACCTCCGCCTCGTACTTCGGCATCAGCCCGGCGCCGGCCTGCGAGCCCTTTGCCGGGCAATCGACATCGGAGCACGTGGCGATCTGTAGATCACCCAGTACGCTGGTCGTGTAGTCGGCCGCCGACTGCGGAGTCGGAAACAGCTTGGGCAGCGGCAGTTGGCTGGCCGTGATAGTTCATCGTGTTCGACGCGGTCACCGGCTGGTTCAGCGCCAGGTTGTAGCCGGCAAGCGTGATGTCGTTGATGGGCCGGATCGGCGTCTGCAGCGCACCGCCGGCGGCGCGTCCGCCGATCCAGGTGATGCCGCTGCGGCCGCCCGTGGTGTCGATCTGGGTCTTGGCCGCGACGAGGTCGCTGCCGGGCGTGTTGGCCTGCACGCGCCAACCCTCGCCCTTGGCCATGCCCAGCCATTGCGCGTAGGGGTCGTTGCCTGCCTTGATCTGCGCTTCCATCTGTTCGCAGGTCTGCAGTGCCGCGGCGACCGACACGTCGGCCTTTTTCGCGTACGTCTGGAACAGCTCGTACAGGCCGGGCTGTGCACGCTGCAGGACGTACAGGGGGAGCGCCGCGATTCCGGCATGCACTGCTTGCGTGACCTGCGTGCCAAGCTGTGAGAAGCCATTCATCAGCGTGGACCAGCTCAGCCCAACGTCGAACTTTCCGCACGAGTAGTTGAGGCGGAGGTTCCCCCCCATGCCGATGTGCGTGGCGACGGCGCTCGGATTGGCTGAACGCGCGGCGGGAGAACTGCCGCCCATGCGGTAGTACAGCGACGAATCGGAGCGAGGTACGTCCTGCGACTGGGCCTGCACGTGCGGCGTCGCCATGCAGGTCCCTATGGCGATCAGTAGGGACGCAGTGTGACTGGGCCTGCGCACATCTTTGTTCTTCATTCGAAACATCCTTCGAATCCGTCACCACGTGATCGATCCCAGGAAAACCTGACCCATGCTCTGGCAGCACTCGAGGCGCCGCCACAGGTTCCAGGAGTAGCTTTCCGAGGCGCTCGTATTGCCATCACCCCAGGAGACGAGGCCCATAGAGTCGTTCGTGCCGAATGCCGAGCACGATGTCTGCGCGTTCGGGTAGAGGCGCTGCCAAGCCGATTGGCCGCCATCGTTCGGATTGATCGGCCCGACGCTGAAGTACCGAAAACCGCCCTGCTCTACCAATGGCGAATAGATGTGCGGCTGCGCGGTACGGGAGACGATGCTGGCCACCCGCTGTGCGTGCACAGCCGAGGCCTTGACCGGGTGCTCCTGCGTCACACCACCCTGACGAGGATAGACACTGCCCCACGTATTACTCGGAAAGCCTCCGATCTCGCTCATGCCCGAAACCCAGCTGTCCGGATAAACCATGTCCGCAGGAATCACGCCGCGCCAGAACAACGCGTCGAGCTCGGACTGGTAGTGCAGCGCGAAGGGACGTGACGTGGGAGGGCAGAACACGCTGCCGGTCAGGACCTGCAACGAAGGAATGTTCACCAGCGACTGCAGCGAAGGCAGGCCCGCGATCGGGAGATTGCTGACGCCGGGCAGCGACATTCCCTTGTTCATGAGACTCAGGAGATTGCCGGACCCCGTCTGCAACTGCGCCAGCGCGCCTGGCACCGCCGCGATCTTCGCCGGCAGCGACGCGATCGTGGCGGGCACGTTGGCCATGCTCTTGATCTGCGCGAAGGTGGCGGCGGAGACCGTGTTCGGCACGTGCGACCACTGCGCCTCGATGCCGTTCAGCGACCCCGGGAAGGACATCAGCTCATGGAGCCCAGGCAACGGGAAGGTCGACGGCGTGGTGAGGCTCGGGAACTGCCCCGAAAGCAAGAAGCCCAGCGCACCGAGTGGGTTGCCGATCGCGTCCGCGTCGCGAAAGCGCTCCTGCGCGCCGACGTGATCGTCGTCGAAGCGCGTGCCGGCCGAGTCGATCGGCGTCCCGAGCATGGCGCTGCCCAGTCCGCTCACCGCCACGGCGATCGGCCGCCCGACGTCCAGCCATGGATGATTCGCCGGATCATGCCAGGTACTCACCACCAGCTCGGGCACGAAGTGCTCGACGCGCAGCGATGTTCGGACCGAGCATCCGGCCCATCCGCAAAGCAGCCACCAGCAGACACCGCGCACCCGATAGTGGAGGCAGCTGGGCAAGGCCTTCGCGGTGTTGGCCGCGATCTCGACGGTGTTTGTCTGCGCAGGCACGTGCGTGACGAACAAGGCCAGCAGGAGCGCTGAGGCGATGCGGTTCAGCCTCGATTGGAGTAGCAAGCGCGGATCCATGCGTCCCCTGCCCCTGCTCAGCGTCCGGCCTGGTCGAGGGAGCGTACCGGCGCGCGACGCAATGCCGTAGCACGGTGCTGCCGGTAGATTTCGCTCGCCTCTTCCACATCGGTAACACCGTAGACGACAGCGCGCCCGTTGAACACCATGGCCGGCGCCCGATCGACGCCGTATTCCTGCGCGCGGACAATGCCCTGCGCGGCATTCGCGGCGCGCCGTTGCAGCTCAGCGGCTCCGACGCGCTTCAGTCGCTCCTGCGCGATGGCCGCGGCCTTCTGCGGATCGTTGGGGAGGCCCTGAGACAGCTGCGCCTCGAGTTGCTGCAATCCATCGAGGACGTACACGGTGGCACCCGCCGTGTGCGTCAAGTAGATGGCCGAGTTGGTGAAGACCTCGATTTGCGTCGCGATCGGCGTGTTGGTTCGCCCGAAGATTGGCCCGATCTGGGTGACGGGCAACAGACGCGAGCCGAGCGCCTGCGCAGCAACGCTCGTGTTGATCCCAAGAGCGAGTGCACAAGCGCCGGCGAGCCGCAACGACTTCCTCATTCGGTCTCCTCCGTGGGATCATGGCCAGGTGGTGACCGCCGCCCATGTATGCCAGTACCGCGCGCGGCGTCGATCACTGCGGCCGCCGTCGATTGCATCCACACTGCCTCCGGGCTGACGAGCTGAGGACCGCAGACGATCTGGTCCGACAGCGTCCGCCAGTCGCCATCACAGTCCCCAAGCAACGCAAGCACGAGGCGCGCATACGCCGTCAAGACGACCATGAGCCCGGCACGGGAGCGCACGACGAGGCATGCCGCGAGGAAGCGCCCGAATCGCAGCGGGGAGTGGACGAGGAGTTCCTCGGGCGCATCGACGATCGCCAGCCTGGCCCTCGCCAGCTCCGATGCCACACCATCAGCCAGGTCGTCCCATAGCGATGCCCGCCCGCACACGAACGACTCCGCAGGCATCAGCGGATGCCCCGCAAGGTTCAGGTAACCATCGACCCAGGCACGACCCTCTTGCGCGAAGGCGCTGTTAGCAGCCCGCGCCTGGGCCAGGAAATGCTCGCTCAGCGCCGTCCGGTCGACAGCGGGCGGACACTCGATGACCAGCAGGGCGGCGCGGTCCATCGCGTCGCGGATGGCAGCTTCGACCTGCAGCGGCGGCGTGTCGATCAGCGCCCGGTCGTCGTGATCGGTGCCGACATGCCGATGTGTCCGGCTCACGTGCGCTGCTCCTCGAGGCGTCGCGCAACCATCATCGCCGCCTCCAGCTCGCTGCACCCATGCCGATCCATCAGCGTGCGGCGCTCGGCCTTCTCATGGCCTTCGGTCATCGCGAGCGCTATCGCCAGCGGCGGCGGCACGTTGCGAAACAGCGCGTTGAGGCTGGAGCTCAGCAGCACGCCTTCGGTGTACTTCGGCGGGTCCTTGCGCGCCGACATGATCAGCGCACGCTGCTCGCTGCTCAACTGCTTGAAGCGAGCGACCTCGGCGACCTCGGCCTTCTCCATCGTCAGCAGCACCCACCACTCGCACATGTTGAGCACCCGGCTCATCGAGTCGGGAAAGTCCTTCATGTCCTGCGTGGCGAGCCAGAACCAGATGGCCAGCTTGCGCCACATCTTGGTCCCCTTCGCCAGCTTGGGGCCGAGCAGCGGATTGGTCGTGACGAGATGGCCCTCGTCGGTGAGGAAGATGTTGTCGCGTCCCTCGTACTGGCGCGCCTCGCCGGTGGCCTGGACGTGGTCGACGAGGGCCGAGTAGGCGACGGCCAGCGCATCCTTGTATTCCTCGTTGTGCACCAGCGTGCCGAGCTCGACGAGCGTCACGTCCACGTCCGGCCACGGCTGGCCGTAGCGGTTGAAAATGCGGCCGCGCAAGCCCTGCGTGAACACCATCATCGCTTCGCCCATCTCTGCAGCGCGCGCCTGACGCTGAGGCAGCAGCCCAGGATCGCGGCCGATGTCCATCAGCGCCAGCGCGACGTCCTGCACCAGGGGATGCGGCGTGCCAGATTTACGCGCCGCGCAGGCGGCCTGCACGATCGCGCGGCCAATGATGTAGCGGTCGGCACGGGTCAGGCGTTTGATCTCTTCATCCTCGCCACCGGTGATCATCATGGCGGCGGTGATCAGCATTTCACCGAGGTAGTCCCTTGAGCCCTCATCCGCATCGCCCATGTCCGACGGTGTCTCGTCCAACTCATCGCCAAGCCCTTTTGGCAACTCGTCGTCCGATGCGCCGGTGGCGGCCTTGAACGCGCTCATCAGTTGGGCGTCGTCCAGCAAGCGGGCGGCCAGCGCGAATGGAGGCAAGGACACATCGCTGTCGGGCGTCAGCTTGACGTAGTGCGTCGTCAGGTCCTGGGAGGCGAAGAAGTCCCTCTGCAGCTCGAAGCTGCGTCCACCATCGGCGATGAAGAGTCGCGGGCGGTGCACGGCCATCGTGAAGAGCACCATCACGTTCAGCGTGCCGGACTTGCCCGACCCGGTCGGACCGAGCACGACCTGGTGGGCGTTCTTCTTGCGATCGCGCTTGTTCAGCGGGTCGACCCACAACGGCTCACCGCCGCGATTCCACATCGGGAACCCCGGGTGCCCGGTGCCGCGATGACGGCCGTAGACGGGGACGAGCGCCGCGATCTGCGATGCGAAACAGCAACCGCGAGCGATGCATGTGCTTCGCATCGAAGCGCGGATCGAATGCCATCGGCAACCCACGGATGAAGGCATCCAGCGGCGTCAGATCGTGCTCGGGCTTGATGAATTGCAGCCCCGATGCATCAAGCTGCGAGTTGACCGTCGCGATATCGCGCTTCAGCTGCTGATGATCGTCGGCCGACAGGTACAGCACCACGAAGGTCGGCAGCAGCTTGTCGCCACCGGCGATGTGGTCGAGGATCGTCGTGCATTCGGCGTGCGTGCGCTGCGCCTCCGCGGTGAGCGCTCGTGATGCGCCGCGAATGCGTTCGACATGGTCGACGACCAGATTCTGCGGCCGGATCGTCACGGTGATCGACAGCATCGAGTTTGCGGGCAACCGATCGAAGCGCGCGAAGAGCTGCGTGTGCCCCTGGCCCGGGTGCTCACGCTCAGCCGTCAGATGGCCGACATCGGGGTTCCTGCGCACGCGCTGCAGAGTGAGTGCCTTGACGGGTACCCCATCGAACTCGAAGCAGCCGTGCTCGACGTCGGACTTCGGGCACTGCAGGTTGAGGAACTCCGCCAAATCCCAGCCGAAGATGGGCGCTTCTCCCCGTGCGTCCTCCGATTGGTCCCCAGGATAGGGAACGTTGCGCAGCAGCTCGCCGGGACTGGCCCAGTAGCCCTTGCGGTTGAGGAACGGTTGAAGCCACTCGTAGAGATCGCGGCCAAGGGCACGGCGCACGCCGATGCCGGCTTCAGTGAGTCCGGCGGCGAGCGTCAGTGCAACATGATTCAGCAGGGTCTTCGGCGACTCCGTTTCCTTGCCGAAGTCGTGATCCTGCCCATAGACACGGTAGAGGCAGCAGCGAACGCGCCTCAGCTGCCCGCGCCAGACATGGCCGCTGACCTGCGTGTCCTCGAACAGGCCTTCGGGTCTCGACATGCGAGCCAGGTGACGCGCGAACTCGTCGAGGACCGTGCGCGTGAGCTTCGAGCCGAGGATGCGATCCGCCTTGTGTGGATCGTGCGCGTGCACGTCGCGGACATAGTCTTCCAGCTCGTCGCGCAGAGTGGTCGATGTTGCGATCGTCGTTGACGAAGAACTGCACGATCCATTCGGCGGTGTCCGCCTCGGGCAGCGCCTGCAGGGCGGCCTGGACCTTGTGGCGGCATTCCTCCAGGGCCTGCGCCGGCTGCGCCTCCGTGGGCGCCGGCGTCAGCTCGAAAAGTGCGCCGACGCTGGCGCCGTCGTTCAGTTCGAAGACTTCCGTGTCCGCATCGAAGGCGGTCCACGGAAGGAGTTCGGTGAAGGACGGAGGTCGCGCGGCCATTCGCCGGCGCATCGCGGTCGTCAGCGGGCGGGGTTCGTACTGCATGTCCGCTCGGGGCGGCGCGTGCGCTTGACCTTGTGCTGGTCGAGGCGGTCGCGGGCCGCAACGCATTCAGCCAATCAATCATTCTTTTGTCTCTCCCAGCTGTTGTCTCTGCATTCAATTCGCCCCAGCGTCCGCGTGCCGCGTCATGCGCGGCGGGACTTCACCAGGCATCGCGTACTGCACCGTCTCGTACATCGGAAACACCGTGACGTAGCCGGGCACCGGATACTTGCCCGCCGCCAGGTGGGCAAAGACATGCATTTCGAGGTCGGGATTGGGCAGGCGCTGAAACCGATTCACGGTGGGATCGCTGCGCGTATCCCTGCCGATGTCGTCGTCCGCGCCGCGACGGGGGCGATCGTCGCGCTGTGGGGACTCCTCTTCCATGTGGCGCTTGTAGATCTCGGCCATCGTTGGGCCGTCGTGTGGCAAAGGACTGTGGCGGGGGCCTGCCACGGAACAGGCACCAAGCAAGAACGACGGCGCGAGGACCAAGACCAGATGGCTCAGCATTCGCCGCGGGCGCTGAGCGCGCCGATTCGGATGTATGGGCGTAGCGTGGAACATCGACTTGCTCTCCGTGATGTGCATGGATCAGTCCAGCGTGCGGCCGCCACGTGGCTCGCGCTGCGCACGCGCATAGTCCAACCGCCGCGCATCGCTCGACTTGTCGATCGCGATGTCCTGCTCGACGTGCAGCACCACCCGCTCGCCGGCAGGGGTCACGACGGCGTCGAAGGAGTTGTTCAGGCGCCGCATGATCCAGCTGCTGATCTCGTCGACGCCGGCGCTGGCGGCCTGGCCGAGCACGAACGAGCCCTTGTTGCCGGTGACGCTGTTGGTGGCGCCGAGTGGACTGGCCGACGTCGTGGTCTGCGTGAGCGACGAGGCCTGTGCTGCGGTGCTCAAGGTCTTCAGACCCACCACGTCGGTGAGGTAGGCTGGCGCATTGGTCACGAATTTGCCGCTGATGCAGGGGTTTCCGAACTCGTCGGAGAGCCATGCCAGCTTCGTCGACTGGGCGATCGTTGATTGGCTGCCCGCTCCGATGGTGGCGGTGCCACCACCCATTCCACCAGTCGCGCCGTTCTTTTTCAGCGACACCGTCTGGATGGTGCCGTCGTCGAAGACGAAGGTCACTGATTGCACGAGGCCTTCGGAGCAACTCAGTGCCATATCGCCAATGGCGATACCAGAGACGATGGCGCCCGAGATGTCGTCCGGGACGTACTGACCGTTGGCAGCCAGGTTCTCGCGACCAACGATCAGCTTGAACGGCATCGGGTCCTGCACGCGCCCGTCGATCGGCACGCGACCGACCAACGCAGTCATCAGCGTGCCGCGCGTGAGCGTGGCATTCTCCGGAATCGTGAAATAGGGCTTGGACGTGTGCTCGGACTTCTTGCCCTTGCTCTCGTTGCCGGGGACGGCAGCGGCGCCCGGCTCTGGCCCTGATGGGGCAGAACCTTGCACGACCGGCGTGCCGTTGGGACGTACGAGACCCTTCTGACTGCCCGCCCCCGTGGATTCGCGATAGCCCGCAGGCAGAACCCGCACGTAGCTTTTTGCGGCGACCGTGGACTGGGCATTGGTGCCCTCGCTGTCGTAGCCAAGGCCGCTCGGAATGTCGCTGTGCGAGCCAAGAGGCTGCGCAGCGGCCGGCGCGCCCAGGCCGCCGATCAGATGGCCGGCACCTTCCGTCGCCGAATCGACGATCTCGCCAAGGCCCGTGGGCGAGCGACTGGCTATCTGGGGCGCTGAGGAAGGCGCAGATGGAGAGGCGGCAACGATAGCGCCGGTACCTGAAGGCATGACTGCTGACTGCGCGCGCAACTCGGTCAGCACCTGCTCTTTGGTCCTGGCGATGACGCCTGCCTGGTCGGCGCGCAGATTGGCGTTCTCCCGCTGCAGGTCCTGGTTGGCATCGAGCACCTTCTGCACCTGCGCACGCAGGTCGTTGTTGCTCGCAGTGAGCGTCTTGAGCGTTTCGCCGGGGTTGTCCGCGTCGGCGCGACGTTCGGGCGGGGATGCTGACAGTGCGCCCAGCCCAAGGAGGCCACCTGTGCGCGCCGGACCATCGGGCCCGTTCGGACTCGGCACCGCTGCCAGAGGTGCGCCCGCCCTGACCGGCTTTTGCGTGCCGGTCGTGGCCCGGCCATAGACGATGTAGCCGACGATGGCCAGGGTCGCGATGACCAGCACCGGCGTGATCTTGTTCTGCGTGACGGCAGGCATGGGGGATTCCTAACGACAGGCTTCGAAGGGACGGTCACAGACCAGGTACAGCGTCGAGGTGTCCCACTCGGTGCCCGAAGCCAACAGGCGGTGGTGCTGGGCAGTCGCCGCGAGCCACGAGCCACGCAGCTCGTCCAGGTCGAGATCGACGGCCGTGTGCTCCAGGTTCGTGACGCGCACCGCGGTGACGTAGAGCGGACCTGAGCGCCACTGACCCAGCGGAACGGCTGCAAGCCGCGTTCCTCGCAGCAGGCCGCTGACGGGTGCCGCGCTCACGGGCACCTGATGCACTTCCGCCGCGCGCGGCAACAGCCGGCGCGGCGCGTACGTCATCTGCGCCGCGTACCGCGTGAGCGCAACCTTGTCGAGCGGCGGCGGGTCGTCGTCGGATTCGGCGGCATCGCCCGTTGCAGACACTCCTGCGTGCGGCCGATAGAAGACCTCGATTTCGGCTGTCCGGGAAGTGTTGGCCGCTGTGCGCGAGGTATCGCGCGAAGATGTCGACGCGGGCGCCTCGGCGTCGATGTCGACAGGCACCATCCGGCCGGTCACCAGATCCTCTGCGATAACGCGTAGCGCATGAAGGGGAGCCTCCGCACGAAGGTATGCCGTCCGCTCGATGATCTGCACATGCAACAGAGCGTCGCTGCCCGAGGGCACGTGCAGCGCGATCGGATTCGGGAAAGTCACCCGCCGTTCCCTCGCAACCTGGAGTGCCACATGAATCGGAGCGCGACCGAATTGGACGCGCTCGATGCGATCGTCGTCGACCCGCGCATCGGCGCTCTGGCTGACAGGCGAAGTCACTTTGTTCGTCCGCGAGTTGCGTGGAGCTCGCGCCGAGGGGCCGCTGGCCGGGGAGGATGGCGCGGCGACTTCGCTGCTGCCGCTCGTTGGCGACGCAGGCTCGGGAACGTTGCCTAGATCCAGTACCGGTGGCTGCGCAGGGGGCGGCCCCACCCCATGATCGGACTCGACTTGTGCCAATGTGAAGAGCGGCGCGACGGTAGTCAGCGCAATCACCAGCACCTTGGCATGCAATCGACGCGAAACTTTCATCGATGGCCTCCGTTCAGTGGTCAAGCGGCCGGGGCAAGACGCTTGGCGCCGGAACCGCGTTCGTCTTCGAGCGCTGATTCACGTCGACTGCACCCGGACCGATGTCACGATGCGCAAAGGCCGGCGTGTTCTTCACAACAGCGCCGCCGCTGCTCTTGGCGATCTCCACGGCCTTGGGGTCGAGCCGCTCGGGACGCTCATCCCCGTAGCAATCGACGGCCAGTTGCCAGGGGTTGCGCTCGCGGTCCACGTCGAAGCGCACGACCTGCAGGGGGTAGCGGATGTAGGCGTCCTTGACAGCCACGCCGCGCGAACTCTCCTGAACCTGCGTGTCGAGCAGTACACGCCAGCGGCCATCGCCCTGACCTTGCACACGGTCTTCCTCAAAGCCGAGTCCTGGGATCTCCATGACGGCGCGCGTGCGTTGCTCCAGCTCGCCTTGATCCGAGCGAAGCTTCATGTCGTTTTGCAGCTGGTTCAGGCAGCTCGGGGTGAAGAAGGCCTGAAGCTTGAAGAGCTGCTCGCCGTAGTCCTCCTGCCCGTTGTGGGCCCAGCGATTGACTTGCTGCCAGATATAGAAGGCGAACGCGTACACGTTCGGCTCGGGTACCTCATGGCGTCCGATGCGTACTTGTGCACCACCCGAGAGGTTCGGCGGGATATACAACGTGAGATCGCGCGGCGCCGCGCGCCAGCCGAGCATCGCGAAGACGCACAGCACTGCGAATGTTGCGGCAATTGTCAGCAGCACCTTGTTCATGTGCCGGGCTTGAGCGAGTGCGTCGACGTACTTGCTCATTGAACGAACCCCCTGAACCGCTTGGCCGGTTTGCGCCTGCAGAAGCGAGCATGCGGCACCTCCAACGCTCTCCCCAGGCTCCAATTCCCGTGATGGCGAATCAAGACGCCACGGGCAAGGCCACTGTCGACAAGCCACAGCTTCATCCGCTGCAGGTGGAAGCCGTCGGGCCGTCCTCGCTTGAGCAGTGCCAGCTTGCCCGCCAGCACCCACACGGTGAGCATCGGCGCCAGTGACGCGATGAGCATCGCCAGCGCCCAGATGCGCGTGACCGCACCGACCACGACGCCCACCAGCATCCACGCGGGAAATGCCACGAGCCCTGCCAGCGAGGCCTCCGAGGCGGTGAGTCCGCGCAGGATCGCTGGCTCACTGTTGGCACGGTCGGCCAGCGGTGCCTGCGCGATCGGCACAGGTGCCGCCATCTCGCGATCCTCGTGAGCAGAGCGAAGGGAGCTCATGGCGGGGTCGATCAGAGAATGCCGCTGGCGATGGTCAACAGATAGACCAGCGCGACGAGCATCACGACACCGATGACGAAGAACCACTTCAGGTCGCTGAGTTCGGCCTTGCCTTCGCGCCACTCGCGGAACTTGGCGACCGCGCCACCACCGACCTCGACAAAGCCGTAGGCGCCGATGGCGAGCACGAGAAACGCGATGCCCTCCTTCCAATACTGCTGCAGCAGCGCGATGTAGTCGCCGGCTGCCACGCCGTTGCCTGGCTGGACGGGTTGCGGCAACGCGGCCATGGCCGGTTGGATGGAGGCGACGATCTCTGTCACCACGATGACGAATGTCAAGACCCGCCGGAGCGGGTGCCGGTTGCCAATTGGCCGTGCCGACGCGTGGGCCATGCGGGTAGAGAACATGATTTGGACTCCTGGACACAAGGTGATGAATGGGAACAGTTGACGCGCGTTGAGACACACGATCACGGCGGCCGCGCGAGGTGATGAAGGCGGGCAGACCAGGCCACAGACTTCAGCTCATGAGGTAGATGAGCAACATCACCAGCACGAGCGCGCGCAGCACGTAGCGCAGTGCGCGTGGCAACTCCATGCGCTTGTCCATCGCGAGCTGGCTGACGGAACGCAGCGCATTCGCGCCCCAGACCACCGCAAACGCGCCGACGACCAGCACGATCGCCGTGCCTGCGGGTCCGGCGTCCCAGCCCGCGCCAGCGTGGAAGGCGGCAGCCATGTCGCTCGTGATCGTCATTGCGTACCTCCGGCGGTCACTGGCGGTAGTCGCCCCGAAGAGGCGGAGCCGGGCGCGGCTGGCGCGGCGCGTCGAGGTGTTCGTCGATCCCTCGCTGCACGAGCGTCAGGTCGCGCTCGAGCCAGTCGTAGCGAAACCGCACGCGGCCCGCGTCCGGCGCGTTGCGCTGCGCGTCGACGACCGACTGGCGCAGCCGCTGCAGCTCGTAGCTGATGCGAGCGAGCTGCTCGCGCTCGGAGTCCTCGTCCGCGCGGGCATGCGGCGGGAACGCGGCGAACAGTGCGATCAGCAGAGCGAGGAGCGGCGCGATGCCAAGACCGTGGTGGACGCGCTGTGGGAAGGACTGCGTGTCATCGGATGCCCTCACAGGTATTTCTTGAAGCTGCTGACCGTGATCGACAGCGACCAGGCGACCAGCGCGGTGAACACCAGCACCATGTAGGCGGGGTTGAATCCGCCGATGGGCCAGGCCAGGTAGAGCGCGAAGCCGCCGGTCAAGGCCCAAAGCGTGACCTTCTTGGCGCGGTGGTAGACGAAGCTCGACTCGCGCCCTCCTCCCCAGCGCCTGAGATCGCGCCGCACCAGGCCATCGACGGTGCCTAGCAGGCAAGCCAGTGCGAAGGCAGGCAGCGCGAACACCACGACCCACAAACGCATGGCCACGTCCATCGCCACGTACATTCCAATGACCATGGCCGTGGCCAATTCGCGGCGTAGCAGCTTTCCCGTGCGCTTGATGCCGACGACTTCTGCGGGAATGGGCGCGAGGCTGCGTTCGTAGTACCCGAGCGCATCGACGCGCACGAACGGCGAGGCGACGATGCGCGCGACCTCGCGCTCGAAGACGAGTGTGTCGGCAATGAGCACCGAGCGCGGGTACTCGGCGATGAAGCCGAGATCTTCCTCGGCAAGGCCACGCGCGTGCGCAATGCCCTGCTTGGCCCACATTTGCGGCACGTGGATGCCGATCACCTCGATGATCACGCCGACCGCCCAGGCGAAGAACGAACCGAGCAGCAGGCCGAAGGCCACTTCGAGCGCGAATCCGATCGGGCCTTGATCGACCGGGCCGGCGCGATTTGCCGCTGGGATGGGACGACGCGTATTCATGACGTCAACGTCTCGTCGTCGTCGGCCGGCTCATTCGCGACGGGCGGTTCGGCGTCAGGAAGATCGGGCACCAGCACCGCAGGTCCGACGGCCCCGGCGCCGATCGGGTGATCTGCCAGCCAGTCTGTCTGCAAGGCCCAGTGTTCGCCGGTGCGGTATTTGGCCTTCATGTCCTCGCACACGACGCGCAGGGACTCGGGAATGAAGACATCGCCGCGCGTCTCAGGCAGCGGGATACGGATCTTCTGCAGCCGGTTGCCCTCGATGAGAGCGAAGGCGTGGCCCTTGCCGAGCTGCATGATGTCGGCCACGTCGATCATCGGCACGTCTTTCGTGGCCACGCGATCCTGGTTGTTGGACACGAAGTGGATGCCGTCGCCTTCGGCGGCCTTGTCGGTGACGCCGGACACCACAGTCAGCGTGGCAACCTCGACCTTGGGTACCTGGTCGGTGATGAACTTCGCCGACTTGGCAGACTTCAGCCTCAGGGTGATGACGTGGTTGAAGTTGTCGAGGATCTGCTGCGCCTTGGCCTCATCGCCGAGCTTGGCCTGCAGGTCGGAGACCGACTGCGTGTACGCGGTGACGCGCATGCCCGCGCCGCCCATGCGATTGACCATCGGCACGAATTCGGCCCCGAGGATCGCTTCGACCTCGTCGAAGTGCCCGCAGATGGTGGGCAGGATGATCTTGCCGTCCTCGCGGTGCGCATCGAGCCCGGTCTTGTAGAGCTTGCCGCCCACGGAAACCAGATCGGCCAGCATGCTGTTGCCCGCAGCGCCGGCGATCACAGCGTCTGACAGAGCATCCAGTCCGGCGTAGACAATGCCGCCCTGGCGGATCACCTGCATCCAGTCGAAGATCGGCCGCTTGTCGTCGGGGTCGAAGTAGTCGGGACTGATCAGCTTGCCCACCGCGCCGGTGGTGAGCTTTTCGAGGAAGGGCCCGAGCGAGGCGATGATCTTCTCGAAGAAGCTCTTTTCGTAGGAGACTGCGGTGGCCAGGCCGCCGAGCACCGCGTCGTTGATCTGCACGTGCAACCGCTTGGCGAGCATGACCATCGCGGCGAGTGCCGGCTGGCGGTCTTGCAGCGCACGTGGCACCGGCGTCCTGCGCCGTTCGATCTCCGCTTCCAGTTGGGCGTGCGCGGTTTCCCAGTCGCGCACAGCGCCGGCCGCTTGCGCGCGCTGCAAGGTGAGCCGCGCATAGGCCATGAACAGCGGCTCGATGTCGGTGATGTGCCGCAGGATGCCGTCGTAGGTCGGCACTTCGCCGAGCGCGACCTGCGCTTGCGCAACCAGGTTCGTGAAGCGCCAGCTGAATTCCTTGAACGCGGCCGAGTTGCCCGACGATGGCAAGGGGTTCGTGGTGCGAGTTGCGACCTCGGTGATGCGCGCGAAGTTGCCGATACCGTTGTAGCGCGCGCTGAACTCAGGGTAGCCGAGATGGAACAGGTACAGATGGTCGAGCCGGCCGGCGCGCGCAGCTTCGGCGTAGACGCGCATCATCAGCTCGGCATCGCCCTTGGGGTCGATGATGATGACGACGTGCCCGTCGTGGATGTCCTGGGTCGCCAGCAGCTCGAGCAGGCGCGTCTTGCCCACGCGTGTCGTGCCGAGCACCAGCACGTGGCCGTTGCGCTCGGACTGGCGCAGCAGCACCGGCTTCTCGTCGGGCTCGACACCGTGCAGGATCGGCGTGCCGCCGAGGTCGTGAATCGGGCGCAGCGGATTGCACCAGTGATCGGAGCTGGTGGCGCGCGCGATGGCCATAGCCAAGGTATTGAGCGGGCGGCGTTTGGCGCGCGGTGCACATGCCCAACGCTCAATGCGCCGGGAGAAGTCCTTCAGCGCGCGTTCGCGCCGGCTGATCGTGACGAACGGCTCGGCTTCGGGTCGCCGGGCGTCGATGAGCCGCTGCGTGTGTTTCTGCGTCCACTGAAATCCATCGCCGAGATACAGCGTGCCGGATGGCCGGGGGATCTTGTGCGGCGCGAGGGTCGTGATCTTGTAGTAGCGCATCCCGGCCTGATAGCGCTGCACCTTCCAGGCTTCGCGGAAGCGAACCGCCGCGAAGCCGAGTGCCATCGCGCCCGCGACGTAGCCCAGGCGCTCAGGCAGCATCAGCGCCCACGGCGCCGTCGTGGCGACCGCCGCGCACGCGGCCGCGACGGCGGCGCTTTGGTATTCCACCGGTGGGCGAAGCAGCGGTTCGAGCACGAAGGTCTTCTTGCTCACCTTGCCTGCTCCTGTGCCTGTGGCGTCGCGACGATGCGGCCGTCGGTTTGGATCAGCAGCGGGTAGACGGCGATGCCTTGCTCCAGCAGGTCGGCCACGAGAGCGGGACTGCTGGTCGGCGCCAATCGAATGCCGGCGGCGATCCTCTGCAGCGACTTGAACGAATCACCGTCAGCGACTTCCAACACGACGCCAAGCGCACCCAGGCGCTCCAGATCGGCGTGCCAGCGCGTCAACCAGGCGCGGGAGCGAGCATCGGCGCCGATCACGAAGACGGGCTGCGGCAACCACTCGGAGCGCGACAGGTGGCGCGTGGTGGCGGATAGCAACCCTGGCCGCAACTGCGGCGTGTGCACGGGGAAGTGGGCCAGCGGAGAGACGGTCGACGAGCTTGCACCCTCCAGGGCGAAACCGAAGTACTGGGCGATTGGGATGGTCCGGCCGCTGTCGTGGATGACGGCAGGCTGTTCGGCGTGCACGGCCGCGCTCGCGCAGAGCAACAGCGCACCGAGGCGCCGGACCTTGCTCGTGGCGCTGTGGTCACGGCCTCTATGCATGGCGTCCCCGCTCTCGATCTGGACCGACGATGGGAATCTGCGCAGAGCGCGGAATGCGAGCGATGCGCCGGTACACCGATTGGGCATAAGCATTCGCTCGCGCGCCACCCGCCTCGCTGTGATAGCGGCCGACTGCACGAAACCAGTCCTGCGTCGTGTCGAAGTGGCCGCGCAGGAGGCGGGCTCCGACGCCGATGTTTGGATACGGATCGAGCGCGGCCCAGAACGAGCTGAGCTTGTCGTGGTGGTATCGCCAGTTGACCTGCAGGAGGCCGCAGTCGACGTTTGGCTGGCCCTGCTCCACGGATGTGCGCAAGGCGGCAACGGCTGATTCATAGCCGGCGAACCGACGTGGTTCACCAGCGACATTCAACGTCCATGGGTAGGGAAGAACGCGGTCACCAAACAGCCGCGCCGACTCTTGGAGCGCGACGCCGTACAGGATCAGCGGCGGCACGTGGTGAATGCGCCCCATCACGATGTAGCCGGCCGGCATCGGGCTTGTGGTGGGTGATGGTCGGGGTGAGCGGTTCGGGCCTGCCGGAGCGACGCCGCTGGCGTGGACGCGCGGCGCGATGCCTCCCGCCAGACAGGCGATCCCAGTGAGGGCATGCCGGCGTTGCATCAGCGCTTGCCTCCGAACGGTGCCGAGGCCGCGGGCCGCAACATGGCGCGCGGCACGTCGGCCGCATCGGCCACGCCGCTCGGCAAAGCGGCCGAACCCTTCAAGCCGCTGTAGTCGATGACCGCTTCGTTCGGATAGAGCCGCGCCATCGCCTGTTGGTAGGCAACGGCCCACGCCAGCACACGCTCGGTGTCTGCATGGACGGCGCGTGCGAACAGTTCGGCGTAGCGCTGGCGTTCAGCCTCCGATCGCGCGTGGATTCCGAGCGCCTCGATCGGGCTCAGGTTCGCGATCGAGAAGCTCGCGCGTGGGCCGCGCAGGAGAGCCTTGGCGCGGCGGACCTCGTCGACCGACAGCCCCCAGAACTGGGCTGTCTCGGTGTCGCTCACGCCCACTGCGGCGCTCTGCAGCGCCGAGTTCGCGCGCGGTGTCTCGGCGATGCTCGTCTGAGTCTTGACGGGCGCGCCGGTGACCGTCTGAACGGTATCGACCGCGAACGCGCTCGCTGCACATAGGGCGCCAGCCAGGCACGAGGCAAGCGGCGCGTATCGAAGTCGTTGCAGCACCATGAAGCCTCACTGCTGCTCGACATCGAGCACCACTTCGCCCTTGCTGGTGCTGAAGACGGCCTTCTGGGAGGTGATGTCCGCGCGGCGCACGGTCACGTGTCCCGAGCTCTCGCCCTCATTGAGAAAGCGCACGTCGGCTTCGCGCCCGGCGCCGCGGGCGACCGCAACGCTGGGCTTGCCGTCCCACATGTCGACGGCGAGCAGGCGGGCGTCGTCCGCGCTGGCGGGCAGTACTGGCGGTTTCGTGCGCGAAGTGGATCTGCGTGACGTGATCGCCGCCGACGCAGCTTTGGCCGGCTTGCGCGCGACGAGCTGAGCCCGAAGCTCCGTGACGGTCGCTTCGAGATGCGACAGGTGATCGTCGATCTGATGCTGGCCTTGAAGGAGGTCGGTCACCTTCGAGAGCAGGACCTTCAGCTGATCCGCGATTTCTGCGACAGCATCGAGCACTGCGCGCGAGATGGTCATCGGTTTCGGCGCGACTGGGGACCCTGGTTCGGCTTCTGCATTGGAAGCCGTGCCCTGTGTTGGAACCTCGGTGTGGCTGCTTCGGAACGTCGCTTGCGCCGTCGGCGGGCGATGGGGCTGCAAACGCTGCTTCGGGTCGCGAGACGGCGGGGATGAGGATGGCCTGATCCGACGCCACCGGATCGCTGAGTCCGACCGGTCGATCGCTCCGCGAGTGGCGGACGGACAGGACTACGGCAAGGATCAGGAACACGCCGGCCATGGCATAGAAGAGCACGGTCCTTGCATTCGACTGCGCTGTAGCGAGGCCAGCATCTGTTCTGGCGGCGACGACAGTTGGGCGGTCGCCGGCAGTGGACTTCGACGAATCCAACTCGGTGGTCTTGGTCATGCAGATTCCATCAAAGCGATTTGCTGCGATCAGGGTGCCGGCGTTGTCGCGTGCGAAGCCACTGGCATTGCCGTTACCGTCGCCGGAGTACGTTGGCGGTCCGACGGCTGGGACGAAGCCGGTTGCGCAGCCTCGGCGGGTGGGTGCGGTGCCTCGCGCACCGCATACGAGACGGTCCTGGTCAAGGCGTCTGCGACCATCTGGAACGGCTGGCCGAGCAACACGCCAAGCATCGTGTCGACGCGATACGGGCCCAGCGTCCGCTGCGAATCCGGCAGGCGAAGCCCGAGAACGTGTTGAACGCGATCGTCGAGTTGGTCCACCGGCGCCAGCTCGTAGCCGGTACGGATGAGCAGGTAGCGCACAGCGTCGTCCACGGATTGCACCGTGCCGCGCGGAAAATGCACGGTGGCGACGACGGCAAGGGAGTTGGCGGCGGCGTCATCGGCCAACGTGCTCAGCGTGGTGTAGCGGCCGACCTGGATCTGATCGCCATCAACCTGACGAATCAACGGCGCCGCCGTCGCGTTCGATCGCGCTGCGCCGTCGCGTGCGTATGCATCGGCAAGCGCGGTGGCGCCTGCTGGCATGTCGCCCGCGAAGGCCGCGGTGGCAAGCGACGCTGCGGCGCCAAGCGCCGGCAGGAAGAGCAGCTTCATCGGTCATGTCCTCGAGCAAGACGTCCAACAGAGTTGGATCGGGGCGCCAAGCGCAAACGCGATGCGTGTGGGTCCCGAAGTCAGTGTGCAAAGCGCGAGTGAGAAGCGCATGCAGCAACCCCGAATCTGGTAGCGCATGGTTCTCGCTTGACGCGTGAATCTTCTTGAGCTATCGGATCTGGCGAAGTGCTGCGCAACAGAGAGCGCCGCGCATGCGGACGCGCGTCGAATTCGCCTTTTGATTCCGGCGAATCGCAAAGGGACCCAAAAGGCAGTCCGCGCCGAGGGCGGCGCGGTGAGGGGCAAAGGCTGCCTACGGGGTAAGGGCCCTATCCAAAGGGCCCGTGCCGCAACCATTGCGGCACGGCAAAGGCGCTACCGGTACCGGAAATGGCGCAGCTACGGGTATGCCGGCGACAGCCGTGGGCGGCGGTCGCCGGCAAGGGCTTGGTCAAAGGGCGAACGCCGCGGTATCGCAACCCGTACCACGCCTGGGCGTCCTGTCGCAAGCGATTACCCGGTTGCTCGCGGCGCGAGTTGCCATAGCCATGCATGGACAACGCACCACTACATTGCCAGCCGGGATTCCGCCGGCCGCCGACACCCAAGGGCTCTTCATAAGGCTTGTTCCAATGACCGCGCTGCTCGCCATCGCGTGCCTCGTCGCTGCCGCAGCTTGCCTGCGGATGGCGCTGCGACTGCGCCCCCAAAGGCCCCCTGCGGCAAACGCATGTGTTGCGCAGCCCCCCAGGTCGACCCGCACTGACGCAGCGCCAGTTGGACGCGACGTCCCGGGCCACCCCGGCTGGCTGCGCGTGCTGCCCGCGCACGCGCTTCTTCAATGCGTCGGCGCTGACGAAACGCTTGCCCACCTGCTGAGGCAATCACGCCTGGCTGAGCCCGTGTGGCGGCGTGACGTGCTACCGGCGATCCATCGATACGCCGAGTTCGTGCAACTCATGCCGGCGTCCGAATCGCACCACCATGCGCATGCGGGCGGCCTGCTGACGCATACGCTCGAAACGATGCTGGCAGCTGCGACATGGCGCAACGGCCGTCTCCTGCCGCAGGGTGCGCAAGCCGAGGAGGTCGATCGCCAGCGCGACTACTGGACCTATGTCGTCCTGTTTGCTGCATTGCTGCACGACGCAGGGAAGCCGCTCGCGGACCTGCGTATCGACTGGACTCGCGCGGGCAGCTCCGAGGCGCTGCAATGGATGCCCGCGGCCGGGTCGCTTGTCGACTGCCAGGCGGAGCAGTACCGAGTCGGATTCACGCCAAAGGCGCAGCGCAACTACGGTCTTCACACGCGCTTTGCGGTCACGCTGCTGCAGCGATTGATCCCGGCCCCCGCGCTGTCGTTCCTTGCGCGGCAGCCCCAGGCGCTGCAAGCGCTGATGCAGTATCTCGCCGGCGAGGATTCGGACGGCGTCATCGCCGAGATCATCGGTCGCGCCGATCGCGCATCGACGGGCCGCTCGTTGGCGCAGGGCTCCCACGCGCGCTTCCCTACCGCCTCGAGCGTGCCTCTGATCGAGTTGCTGATGGGCGCGTTGCGCGACATGCTTCGACGCGGCGGCCAGATGCCGCTCAATCGCGATGGCGCCGTCGGATGGGTCTACGACGGCTCCGTGTGGTTCGTGGCCAAGCGGGTCGCGGACCTGGTGCGTGAGTATCTGAGGCAGCACGCCCCCGATGAGGCCGTTCCGGGAGAAGCCAAGAATGATCGGCTGTTCGACACGTGGCAGGAGTATGGCTGTGTGATGGTGAATCCGGCGACGCAGCAGGCCATCTGGTACGTGGTCGTGCATGGCGAAGATGGCGCAGGCTATGACCATCAACTCTCGATGCTGCGGTTCCCGCTTGAGAAAGTCTGGGAAGATCCCGCGCAGCGGCCTTCGGCGATGCAGGGCCGCATCGAGATCCTGGCACGGCGAGAGCGGGCGGAACGAAGATCTGAGGGCGAAGACCCAGAGCTCGGTGACGAAGGGAGCCGGAGCAATGCTGGTCATCGCGAGGTACCGGACGTCGGCAACGCGCCTGGCGGACCAGCACCAGCAACCGATATCTCGATCGAAATCCGGGCACCTTCATTCAGGTCGGCCACACGCGTTCCGCCTGGCGGTGCAAGGGAAGCATCGACCTCGGGGGCGAAGATTTCGCAGGAGCGACCGATTGATAGTGATCTTCTTGATCACGAAGAAAGCGCTGCCGCTGAGGCGCGCCGTGCGAATCGGGCGGCTGTCCCCAAGCGAGTGGTTGGGACCCCGTCCGAGGGCCCCGAGACGACACCGCAGAGCGACCCAGTTGTCCTCCGCTCACCACTGCCTGCGTTGGCAGGCGACACGAACAGGATCGCGTCAGATACCGCGCTGAATTTCATGCGCTGGCTGCAGCATGGCCTTGCAAGCGGATCGATCAAGTACAACGAGGCGGGAGCGCCGGTGCACTTTGTCGAGAGCGGCATGGCGCTCGTGTCGCCGCTGATCTTTCGCGAATTCGCACGCACACGTCCGGGCGACGCGCAGGAAATCGTCCCTCCGGAGCGACTGGGGCTCGATGTCCAACGTGAAGTGCTGAAGGCAGGTTGGCATATCGAAGCAGCCGGCGGCACAAACATCCATCAGTTCAGCGTCAAAAAGCGAGGTGGCGCACGAGGTGGCCGGCTCGCCGCCGTCGTACTGGCCGATCCCGGTCGCTGGGTCGTTCCAGTGCCCCCGTCCAACCCCGCCGTTATGCCGTCAACGGCGGATGGTGCGGCAAGGTCCGATTGATCAATCAGATGATCTTGTTGAGAAGGGTTCAGTATGGCGATGTATTTGAATTGGTGCCTCAGCACGAGGAAAGATGTGGCATCGCCCAAGGTGCTCGGCCGGCGGTGACAACGCTTCATTCGCGCAGCAGTCACGATCGCGCGAATTCTGGTGACCTTGATTCTCCTCGACCCTGCCGCGATCTGCCAAGAGTCGACCTGCCCATCGACTACGGCCGCAACGCGTACACCTGATCGAACTGCTCGCGCAGTGCCTCGTTGATTCTTGGCAAACCGTGCACGACATCCCGCGCCCAGTCGAAGTACATTTGGCGTCGTTCGTTGCTCCAGTCCTCTGGTGGGGACGTGATGATGTCGCGCAGATTGCAGGTCTTGTCGGCGAGCTTGACCAATGCGGCGTCTTCGCTCACGTGCGGAGCGTGCTCGATCTGGAGATCCTTGCGGAGTTGCTTCGGCAACTGCTTGTCGTCAGTGACCTCCGCGACGATGTCCGCAACCTCGTCACCGAACCGGTCCCGCAACTCCTGGAAGGTGGTATCGGTGTCTTCGACCGTGTCGTGCAGGACCGCGGCGATCAGGACCTGCACGTCGGTCACGGCGCCCTCGACGGCCAGCAGGCGGGCCAGGGCAATCGGGTGATTGATGTAGGGCGATGCCTGGGCATCCTTGCGTCGCTGGTTCTTGTGCTTGTCGGCCGCGAACGCCATCGCGTCAATCAGCCTGGCGACAGCAGTGCCGCCGGTGGTGGAAATCATGATGCCCCTTTCAATCGCAGCCATGCCCCGCGGCTGGCGTCCTGAGCCGGTCCCGTCGTTCATGTCGGCGCTTACCGTCGCTTCAGCTTTAGCCATTAACCGATTCCCTCCCTTGTGCGGCGGCCACGGGTCGGTCGAACTGCGCGTGTGCGGCCAATCCGAGCATCGTTTCGACGTGACCGGCTGCCCGCATTACCTGGTAGACATCCAGATCCTTGACCGTGGTGTTCGCACCGACAAAGCTGGACAGATAGGTCTGCGACTTTGACTGCACACTATTCCGTTCACAGACGATGTAGGCGACCGACTCAGCCTCCAGTTCCTGTTGCGAATGCGACAGCGTCGGTCGCTCCGGAACGCTCAACTTCTTGTCTGGCCCGAGGTGGCCAAGGGCCAGATGACCCAGTTCGTGCGCCAACGTCGTGAACTTCACCGGGGCGCCATGGTTGCGATTGATGTTGATGCGGTATTGAGTCGCCTCCTTGTCGCTGGCAGCGCGCCGCACCACACGAACGAATCCTGCGGTGCGGTCTCCCACATCAACCCAAGCAAGATCGATGTTCTTCCTCTTGAGCAGCGGTTGAAAGGTCTGCAGCGCCGATTCGCCTATGGGACCTCGCGCCACGAAGCTCGACACATCCTCAGGTAGGGGCCTTCCTTCCGTGTCCTGCACATCGTACACAAGCGCTACCGGGCCGAAGGGCCAGAGAATCAGGAGCGGGCGCGCTCCGGAACGTGTCAATGACTTTGCGCCACTTGTGGTCATGATTTTAGTGAGCAATTCAGCGGTTGTTGCGGCGTTGTTTGGTGGTGCACGGGCGGGTTGATCCAAACGGCTTCAGGCAAGGCGATGGGCCGCGGGTTCTTGCCTTTGAAGCGGTTGGGATGCCTGCGGAAAGCGGCATCGAGGGCGGTTTGGCGGGTGGCCAACATGGCGTCGGCGTGTCCGTAGTGGACGCTGTGCGGCGTCATATAGGCGATGCCGGAGTGACGGTGGATCGTGTTGTACCAGGTGAAGAATGCCTGGCAGTGGGCGCGCGCATCCTCGAGGCTGCCGAAGCGCGGCGGGAAGTCGGGTCGGTATTTCATGGTCTTGAACTGCGCTTCGGAGAATGGATTGTCGTCGGAGACGTGGGGCCGGCTGTGGCTCTTGGCGATATCGAGATCGACCAGCAGGGCTGCCACCGGCTTGGAGCGCATGCTGGCCCCGCGATCGGCGTGCAGTGTCAGCTTGCCGGGCTCGATGGCGTGGCGGGCGACGGTCTCGGCGATCATCTGCTCGGCCAGCTCGGCACTTTCGCGCGAGGCGACCATCCAGCCGACGACCAGACGGCTGAAGATGTCGAGCATCACGTAGAGGTGGAAGGACGTCCACTTGGCCGGTCCCTTGAGCTTGGTGATGTCCCACGACCACACTTGGTTGGGGGCAACGGCCAGCAGCTCGGGCTTGCTGTAGGCTGGATGGCGGCGCTGGTTGCGCCGCTCGTGGCAGCCGCCGTTGGCTGCCAGCAGGCGGTACATCGTGCGCACCGAGCCAAGGTATTGGCCTTCGTCGAGCAGCGTGGCATGCACCGCCGCAGGCGCGCTGTCGACGAAGCGCTCGCTGTTGAGCGTGCCGAGCAGCACCTGCTGCTCGCAGGGCGTCAAGGCCAGCGGCGGTGGCGGCGGTGCCGGGCGCCGAACCGGCGGCCCGAGTAACGCGGCGCGGCGCGCGCGGGCACGGCCGCGAGCCAAGGTGCCGCGCCACTGGCCGAGGGCGCGGCAGGCAGCGGCGTTTCCGACCACCGGCGCCAGCTCGCGCACCCCGGCGATCACGTGCTCTCGCCGTTGTCGTCGATCGGATGGCCCAGCAAGGCCGCGACTTTTTTTTGGACCTCGATGACAAACAGGGCCTTGTCGAGCTGGTTCTTGAGGCGATCGTTGTCGCGCGTCAGGTGGGCGATCTGCAGCGCCTGATCGCGATCGGCGACAGGCTTGGGGCCGCGCTTCTGTGGCGCCAGGGCGGCCTGTTCCGCCGCCTTGCGCTGCCGTCGCCAGGTGCTCAGACTCGACGAGTACACCCCTTCGCGGCGCATCAGCGCGCCGATCTCGCCGGGCGCGGTGCAGCGGTCGGCAGCCTGGAGAATGCGCTGCTTGTCGGCCTTGGAAAAGAACCGCCGGCCACGCGGCACCACCTCCATCCCGCCGCCAACCGGAGACGATTTTGCCGCCGATGCAGGCGCATCTCCAGTCGCCCTACGGGCTCCTTCCGTTACGCCTGCATCGGCAAGAGCGCTCGCTTCGTCCGTCGTCGCCTTGGGCTGTCGATTGATCGTCATGGCTACCTTGTCGCCCACTAATCTCTCAGGGGAAGTGGCGCAGGTTACATTGGCACAGGGGGCCGGTATCAGATTTGTCTTGGTCCGTGCAAAATGCCGAAAGGCCAACAATGACACAGCTCCGGGAAACTCTATTAAGGCCTTCTTTCAGGGGGCGCTCGCCATAGCTTCGCTCGTTTCTCTGCCAGCAACGGAATCCAGCCTTCCACTGCTCCAAAGCGTCAACAATGAAGGAGCTTCTCCATCTGCGAGTCGCCGACACTTAAAGCTCTTGAACAATGCAGAAGTTTGAAACTGCTCTACGCGCGCATCGTCGCAGCGACGCCAGATGGCGAAATGAGGGACGCTTACAATCGCAACCAGAGAGCCTGGCTGTCCCTGGACAGAAATGACTGCAAGGACGCACATTGCGTGGCCAATCGACTTGGCAACGTACGCCGTGCGTTGCCAAGTCGAAAGCGCCACGCAATGTGCGTCCTTGCAGTCATTTCTGTCCAGGGACAGCCAGGCTCTCTGGTTACGAGTGTAAGCGTCCATCTCTCCGCCATCTGGCGTCGCTCTTACGATCGGCGCGTAGACGGTAGTCGAGCTCCTCCAGTCAAGGGCACCGAGTGTCGGCGACTCGCAGATCAAGTCGTTCCTGCATTGTTGACGCTTTGGAGCAGTCGAAGCTGGCTGCCGCTGCTGGCAGAAAAACGAGCGAAGCTATGGCGAGCGCCGCTTGAAAGAAGGCCTTCATAGAGTTTCCCGGAGCTGTGTCATTGTTGGCCTTTCGGCATTCCGCTCGGACCAAGACAAATCTGATACGCGAACTTTACGGCGCCGCCGTGACTTTTGACGCGGGCAACTCAAACTCTCGACCTGATCTTGAACACTTTGCGCGATTGGTCGCCGATCTATCGACCCTTTGTCAGTTCGTCCGTCATGTCCGGCGTTAGTCTTACTGTGTCATTAAATACATGGCATTATCCGCACTTCTTCATCCGTTGCAAGAGGAATGATGAGGGCGAGCGAACGGTTTGAGCGTTACATGGAGCACTTGGCGGCTGGACTGGGACACGTGGATCGCAACGCGGGGCTGAAGGGCTACTGCACGGGATTGATGCTGCCCTGTCGCGCAAGAGCGTGGAGCCGATGGCGGCGCGGGTTGATCCGCGGCACGCGAGCGCCAGGCATCAAGCGCTGCACCACTTCGTGGCGAAGGCCGAGTGGTCGGATGAGGAGATGCTCGAACGCGTCGCGCAATGGGTGGTGCCGAAGATGGACCGTCGCGAAGGAGGCGTACTGGATCATCGACGACACGGGATTCCCGAAGAAGGGCACGCACTCGGTCGGGGTGGCGCGGCAGTACTGTGGGGTGCTGGGCAAGCAGGACAACTGCCAGGTGGCGGTGAGCCTCTCGCTGGCACTGAGCAAGGCAGCGTGCCGGTGGCCTATCGACTGTACTTGCCGCAAGAGTGGGCCGAGGACGCGAGCGCGGCGCCACGAGGCGGGAGTGCCGGACGAGGTATCGATTTGCGACCAAGCCGCAGATCGCGCTTGAGCAGCTCGAAGGACTGCTGGCGACGGCGCGCCCAAGCACTGCGTGTCTGGCCGATGCGGTTACGGGGTGGACACCGCTTTTCGCCAGCGGCTGAGCGAATTGGGGCTGGACTATATGGTGGGCATAACCTCGGCGGTGGTGGTTTGGCCGCCGGGCGTGGAGCCGCTTCCGGCCAAGCGCTACAGCGGCATGGGCCGACCGCCGGTAATGCCGCGGCGCACGCGCACGCGCCAGCCGGTGAGCGTCAAGGCGCTGGCGAAGGTTGCCCGCCAGTGCCTTTCAGACGATCAGCTGGCGAGAGGGCAGCAACGCGACTCTCAGCGGCCGCTTTGCGGCGGTGCGCGTACGACATGCGGGCGGCAATTCCGGCCGAGCCCGCCTGCGACCCGAGCAATGGCTGCTGATCGAATGGCCGGCAGGTGAGCAGGAGCCGCTGAAATACTACCTGTCGACGCTGCCCGACGGATACCCCGATCAACGATCTGGTGACCAAGGCGCACAATGCGCTGGCGCATCGAGCGCGACTACCAGGACCTCAAGCAGGAACTGGGACTGGGTCACTACGAGGGCCGAGGCTGGCGCGGCTTCCATCATCACGCGACGCTCTGTATTGCCGCCTATGGCTTCCTGGTCGGCGAGCGGACTCGCCGCCGGCAAACACCGCGGCACTAAAAAAAAGTTCCACTCCGCCAAGTGCCTGCCCTTCCCGCGGATTACATCCCGCGCGGCAGTCCTGCGCGCGCAGCGCCACGTCGCGGACTCGATACCCTCCCTGCGCCATCAGCTAGCTTTCGGCCTGATCGTTCGAATGGGATGTCCCTGTTGCGGCAAAGAAAGCGGGCATAAATTTATGACACAGTAAGACTACGAGCGTATGTCGAACCCATCAGCGACGATCCCGTCTTCACTCGTGAAGCTGTTGCCGAGCCGGGCGACAAGGCGATGTTGCTGTACGTGCTCGCGTCACTGCTAAATTCACCACCAAGGACGATGGCGCACTCGCTCTGCTTATTTCCTCCTCGGAAGACCGTTGGCCTGACGACCACTGGCTGCTGCCGCCACAAAGGCCTAGTCCGAAGTTCCTCGACTCAATGTAGTCATCACGCGGGCGCGGGCCCGCGTGATTGCTGAGAATTGGCGCCGTTAAGGCGCTTTTTTTGCTTGTATTTGTAGTCACTAAAAGTAGCTTGAAACTTGGCCAGGATTCGACTATGCTTGGGTCCATGGCCTGCCCGCACCGGAACTGCCCACGTCGTCACCACGACCCGCAAGTACAAGGGTCAGGTCTATCGCACCCATCTGCTGCGGCGCAGCTACCGCGAGGGCGGCACCGTCAAGAACGAGACGCTGGGCAATCTCTCGCATCTGCCCGAGGCGCTGATCGAGATCATCCGTGCGCTCGCTGCAGGGCGAGACCTTCGTGCCGCTGGCGCAGGCGCTTCGAGGTCATCGCGCTCGCGCTGCGCACGGCCACGTGCAGGCGGTGGCTGCGGCCATGCAGCGCTTGGGCTTCGCCTCGCTGCTCGGCCGCCAAGCCTTGCCGCGAGCGCGACCTGGTGCTGGCCATGGTGGCCGCGCGCATCGTGGCGCCGCACACCAAGCTGGCGACCACACGCTGGTGGCACACCACGCACGCTGGCCGAGGACTTCGGCGTGGCCGATGCCGACGAGGACGATCTGTACGCGGCGATGGACTGGCTGCTCGAGCGCCAGGACAGCGATCCAGAAGAAGCTCGCCGCGCGCCACTTGCAGCGCCGGCGGCCTGGTGCTCTACGACCTGTCGTCGAGCTACTTCGAGGGCACCACCTGCCCGCTGGCCAAGCTCGGCTACAGCCGCGACGGCAAGCAGGGCACGCTGCAGGTCAACTACGGCCTGCTCACCGATGCGCCGCGGCTGCCCGGTGGCGGTCTCGGTGTACGAGGGCAATACCGCCGACAGCACGACCTTGATGCCGCGAGGTGCAGCGGCTGCGCGAGCAGTTCGGCATCGAGCACCTGGTGATGGTCGGCGACCGCGGCATGATCTCGCACAAGGCGATCGACGAGCTGCGCGAGATGCGACGGCGTCGGCTGGATCACGGCGCTCAAGAGCGCCTCGATCCGCGCGCTGGTCGAGCAAGGGCAACTGCAGCTGGGTCTGTTCGACGAGCGCAATCTGCTCGAGCTCAGCTCGCCCGACTATCCCGGCGAGCGGCTGGTGGCTTGCCGCAATCCGGAGCTGGCCAAGCTGCGCGCGCACAAGCGCGAGGAGCTGCTCGCGGCCACCGAAGCAGAGCCTGCGACAAGATCAAGGCCCGGGTGGACGCCGGCAAGCTCACGGGCGCCGACGAGATCGGCGTGCGCGTGGGCAAGGTCGTCAACCAGTACAAGGTGGCCAAGCACTTCGAGCTCGACATCGGCGAGCGCACGCTTCACCTTCGCGCGCAAGCGCGACAGCATCGCCGCCGAAGCGGCGCTGGACGGCCTCTACATCATCCGCACCTCGGTCGACGCGCAGCGCAGATGGACGCGCCCGACTGCGTGCGCAACTACAAGTCGCTGGCCAACGTCGAGCGCGCCTTCCGCTCGCTCAAGACCGTCGACCTCAAGGTGCGCCCGATCCACCACCGCCTGGCCGATCGGGTGCGCGCGCACATCTTCCTGTGCATGCTCGCCTACTACGTCGAGTGGCACATGCGCGAGGCCTGGCGCGAGTTGATGTTCGCCGACACCGACCAGGCAGGCCAAGGCCACGCGCGATCCCGTCGCGCCGGCCAAGCGCTCGCAGGCGGCGCTGGCCAAGGCGCGCCGCCCACACCCTCGATGACGGCACCCCCGCGCACAGCTTCGCCACCCTGCTGGCCGAACTCGCCACCATCGTGCGCAACACCTGCCGCACGCCTGGCGCAGGCGCCGATGCGCCCACCTTCGACGTGGCCACCACGCGCCAACCCGAAGCAACAGCGCGCGCTCGAACTCATCCAGCAGATCAAGCCGTAGACAGAAGCCCGAACCCCCATCTCATGCCAAGTGCTTGTCGCACAGGACAAACTCGTCCGGCGGCTACGGAACTTCGGCCTAGACTCTCGACGCGCGAGTTCCAGAGGAGCCTGCCGATTCCAAAGCTTGGCGGGGAGACTCGTGAGGCTTTGAGAATCGGGAGGACCAGCCCATGTCGGATTCCGACAAGCGCACACCAACTCCGGCTCCGGCGGCGAGGCCTGCTCGAGCGAGACGGGCGCCAACCCGGCGATTCCCGCTCTGGCCCTGGGCGGCCGCCGTAGCAACGGCCGTGGTGGTCCAGTGTTCTTCTTCCAGAAGACGCCGGTCAGCGACCCCGTGATATTCAACGCGGTCTTCGCCTGCAGCGGCGGAATCAAGGACGCTGCTCGGTTCGGCCTGAACTCTGGGTTCGAAGGTGACAAGGCTCTCAACGTTGGCACAGTCTTGAGCAAGGACCTTGAAGGCACGGCGCGTTATTCGAACTCTCCAGAAGGAACGCGACAACAGCTCCAGGTACCTGGCGTGCGTGTCGAGCAGACCGCCCAGGCCTATGCGAGGGAAGATGCGAAGCGCAAGGGCCTGGCTTCGCCAGACGAGAAGTGCACGAGCAGTTCTCCTTGCGTGGACATCGTTCGGCTGGCCGATTTACCCAGAGCCATTGCCCTGCCGGAACCGAGCCGGATGGCGCGGCGGTGCCGGCGGTCGGAGCTGCGGCCTCGTCCGGTGGTGCGCCAGCGGCTGCCTCCGGTCCGGCGGATTTCGCAACCTTCTACGACACGGTGCGCGTGACCCCTCGGGGCGACATCTATCCGGCTACCGCCTTGCCGACGGGACGCGCACACGGTGCGCTGTATCGAGTCGATGAGCAAGAACGAAAGGTCGAGGTCGGCGTGGTGGACGCGCCGTGCACGCCTGACGGCAAGTGCGAGCAATACCCGGAAAAGACCTTCAATGTCGCGCTGGACGCAAACGGCCGTGCCGAATATCAGTGGCAGTGGACGGATGCACACCCTGACCCGGGCGAAGGCCTGGCTTTTAAGTCGCTCTACCGGATTCGAAGCATCGCCGCGCAGGTCCTGCTGCCCCCTGGGGCGTGAGCCTGTCGCGCTTGAGGGTGACACCAGAGACGGTGGCCGCCAAGTGCATTCCTGGCTGGCAGAGCGTGATTTGCCAGAATCTGACCGACGTTGAGAAGCAGTTCGTCCTGTGGAAGTGGGACTGGAACATGCACTCGAGATGCCGCGCGATACCCCCAGTCGCTGCCGCGAGTGGCGTGGCGGCGGCGCAGCTCGCATCCGGCGTGGCCAGTGGCGCTTCTGTTGCGAGCGCCGTGGACCCGGAAGCCGCAGCCGAGCCTGCCTCAGCTCCGCGCTAGGGGTGGCACGCCAGGAGTTCGTTGGCCGGTGTCGGGCGTTCCAGTGAAAAGCGCCGGTGGAAGCCGGCGCGTGAGTCCTCGAGGAGGTGGGTTCGTTCAGCCGCAGGCGACCATGTCGGCGGTGGCGCATGCCACCATATCGGTCGTGACGCAGGCGACCATCTCGGTCACAACAGCACCACAGGCAACCATGTCGCACGAGGACTTGTGGGTTGAGAAAATGGAACTCACGAATAACTCCCGTCACCCGGTACTTCACCGGTACGCGCTCTCAAACACCTCCCGTTGGTTCGGGTTGTCTCGCCAGCCTGAGAGCTCGGCCGCGCAGGATTGAATCGGAACAGAGCCTATAACGCACCTGACGGCTCCTGGGAGGACAGGATGCTCCAACACCCGCGTGCAGTCTTGTCGGACGTTGCCGCCAGAAACTGCAAGAAGATGCCTGCATTGCACAACTGTGGTGCGTATACCTCGAGTTCAAGTTCGCGGTTGGAGACGCCCACGGGTGAAAGGTTCCAAGTCGCTGCGCTCGAAAGGGGAAACGCGCACCAGGCAGCGTGACATAGCGTCGCTTCCCTCACGTCTCCCGCGTCCTACTCCGCGGAGCTTGCAACAAGTGCCCGGGCGCAAGTGCGTCCGGCAGCTTCGGGGCGGCGAGATCGAGGCCGCGGCTGTCGCCTGAGGGTCGATTTTGTGAGTTCGCCGGAAGTCGAAGCAGTCATCCACCCGGCACTGTCCATGCGAGGCGGCGACCGACGCTTTGTGAATGCCGCGGTCGCTCGTGACGCGGGACGCCGAATGGCAGGTTTCGGCGAATGCCGACGTTCGACCCGCGAAGGCGAACGTCTCAGATCAGTCTGGAGTACTCGTTCGGCGATGGGGGACGGAGGAACGGAGGAAGTCCATACCTTGTGTGCACCCACGACGGTGGCGCCGACCCGGTCACCGTCCTTGAGTGGGTACTTCAGACCTCAGTTTGCTCTGCGATCTCGAGCGCGTCGTCCGGAACAGGTGGGCAAGCACATGGACGTGTCGCACATCGCCGCGGCGGGCCTCACCGCGCTGACGCTGTACCTGCTCGGCGTGATGGCTCACGCTGTTCCGCTTGCCCGCGCCGGTGGCGATGCTGTTTTCGTGGTGCTGGTCAAGCTCACCCAGTCGTTCGCCCCAGCTGCAGCAGGGCGCATTCGTGGTCTACAAGTTCTTCGCGCGCGGTGACCTATCCGCTGCTCTTCGCCATCGGCGTGCGATGACGCCGTGGGACAAGCTGATCTCGTCCTTCACGCTGCCCAACCTCATCACCATCTTCGCGACCGTGTCGGCTGATGGTCACGCGGCTTTTACGCGCGCAGTGCCTGAAAATGTACCCGATCGAGGCCGCGATCGTGAACGCCTGCCACTGCGGCCAGGGCGGCACCGGCGATGTCGCGATCCTCACCGCCGCCAACCGCATGAGTTGATGCCCTTCGCGCAGATCGCGACGCGGATCGGCGGGGCGCTGACGGTGACGCTGGTGTTGATCGTCCTGGCACGCATGGCCTGACCTGCCGGCACCCGACGCGCAAGAGGCGGTGATCCTTGCCCTCCACAAGGGAGGGGATGAGCCCGCCGGGTCCGATCGGAATACCGGCTTTCCATGTTGACTTCGCGTTGGCGGCTTGCATGATCGGCGCAACGCGGAACCAAGAACAACCGCCTAACCAGAGGGAGGGCGCCATGCGACGCGAACCGACGATCAAGACTTGCAGCATGGGCGGGAAGTCGGACTTGACCGTGATCGCGCCCATCCAGCGCGGCTTCGTGCCGTCGCTCGACGCCGTGACATACAAGACCCGCGTCAAGCAGGTGCTTCGCACACTGCACGCGGCACGCAGCTCGGCGTTTGAGTACGCGGTGATTCGGGCACTGTCCGACGCGGTGGAGCGCGTCGGACAGATCCACGCGGTGCGCATCGGCGTGCTGGAGCCGGAAGACGCCGTGCTGCTCGTCGTTACCTTCGACGGCGCCTGGGAGTCGTATGTGCGCGTGATCTGGCAGAAGGTCACGCGGCTGGACCTGATCTTCTGCAACACCCAAGACTACAAGCTCGGGTACGAGAGCACTTTCGACGTGTGGGGCGAATGGCTGCGTGGCCACCAGTCGAAGACCGAGTTCCTCTACGCGAGTCCCGGGCTCACGATGCCCGACACGCAATACCTGCACATGGAAGAACGTGTGCAACGCCGCTCCACCGGTCGCGAGGCTGAACAGGCGGCCGCGCGGATCCGCATTCCGACCGCGGAGGAGATCTCGTGGAGCTCATCAACAGCGGCACCGATCCGACGAATTGCGGATTTGGCAAGGACCCGACGATCCCAACTTCACGGGCCGCGAAGCCGTGCGCCAAGGAATCCAGGGTCTGGTGGCCCTGTTCGGCCTGTCGAACGTCTATCCGCCCGGATCCGGCGACGGCGTGCTCCTGCACCGGGCAGCGCGCGAGCTGCTGCCCGAATTCTTCCGGATGATGCGCGGGGGACTGTACGAAAGCGCGCTGAACGACGCGCGCGAACGGTTCGGCGAGCAGCTTGATTGGTTCGACAACGATGTCGAAGAACCTCCGCCCGTGCGGATCCCTCCGGCGCTGCCGGAGTCCGCTCCCGCGACCGAAGACGATGTCCAGGGCGGCATCCTCCGTTCCTACGACGGGGTCACGCACGGCTGGCGGCTCGTGCTGCTGGCCTTCGATGGCGCGGCCGCGCTCGCCGACTTTCTGACGCGCTTTCGTCCAACGCGTGAAAGGGATGGGCTGCCGCCGGGTGGCGTCGCCGCCAACATCGCGTTCACGCTGGAGGGCCTGCGTGTGGCGCGCATGTCGGAAGCACAGATCGCTTGGTTCCCCGAGGAATTCCTCGTGGGCATGGAGGCGCGCGCGACCACGCTCGGCGACGTGCACACCAATCATCCGCGGCGCTGGCGCTTGCCGGTGCGCAACGGATTCGACAACCCCAAGGAGGTCGGAGATCCGGTGTCGCTCAAGTCCGTGCACGCGATGGTCCAGCTGCGCGTGCGACCGCAGGACCCCCTCGCCTACAGCGTCCAGCAGGCGCGAGAGGAACTGGGCAAGGCGTGGACCGGCATCGTTCAAGGTCTCGACGGCGTCCGGGTGCTGTCGGTGCAGTGGATGCAGCGGCACTTCGATGACGACGGCCAGGTCATCGACCACTTCGGCTTCACCGACGGCGGGTCCGATCCGGTGTTCGATCCCGCGCAGCAGGGCACCCAATACCCCAACCTCGTGCACCTGGGCGAGGCTTTGCTTGGATACGACAACGAAGCGGATCGTGCGACGCAAGCCTCGACAGACCGGGATCGATTCCTGCGCAACGGCAGCTTCGTTGTCGTGCGCAAGCTGCGCCAGGATGTCGCCGCGCTGGAGAACGCGGTCGACGCGGCGGTCGCATCGGACGACGCCCACCTGACGCGCGACATCGTGCTCGCGAAGATGATGGGGCGCTACCCGACCGGCAATCCCAAGAGCGGCTTGCCGCTGATCGCTACCGATCCGCAACACCCCAACGACTTCAACTACGAAGACGACAAGACGGGAAGCACCTGTCCGCTGCACGCGCACATCCGCCGGGCAAATCCGCGGATGCTCAAGCCCTCGGATAACGACGACACGATCGCCAGCGCCGGTTGTCGCGCGAAGCGCAGTATCGGCATATCTCCGGATTGCGGGCGGCGATTGCGGCGATCGAAAAGCGGCTGACCCAGCCAACTAGGGTTACTCGTCACCGCGGGGGAGCGCTCCGCCATGCGGAAAGCAAGGGTGCCGCAAGGTTATTGGAACCAGTCGGAACGTTTTCAAAAGCAGCGCAGGCTGCAGCAACTGCGCGCCGAACTGGCGCGAGCTCAAGCCGATCGCGATCAGAACCGGGTGCGGGTTACTGACGGGACTAAACGCCTTGCCAACGCTCGCCACAATCTCGACGCTGGCGGACCTGAGTTTGGCCCAATGGCAGGCGAAGTGGAACTGTGCCCGATACCGAATCCAGGTGAACGGATCCGGGGATGAACCGTTCGGAAATCTCACCATCACCGTCACTCCGGAGTGGGTAACGTCAGCCTGCTGCTTGCCAAAAGCCGCTGGAGCACCTTGCCAACGCCAAACGCGGCCGTTACGTGCCTTCGCGCGCGACGGCGATCTTTACCCACCGTGCAGTAGGAGTGGGCTGGGGACGGATCACCGGCGGAAAGTCGGTCTCATACATTATTTAGCCGGGAGGCCCGACCGAGCCGGGCGTTACCTCACCGCGGCCTGGGCGAGGGGGTCCGCCGTGAGCTGGATGATCCCAGCGAATTCGGCGTCGATACAGAGCACAGTTAAACCGTCGTCGTTGGCCGGGTTGTGGGGCGTCGACCTCAACGCCGGGCATTTGGCGGTTCCGCCGCCTCGACGAGCACGGGAATCCAGTCGGTGCGTCAGCGCATATCGGTATGGACTTGTGGCGGCACAGTCGGCACGACGCGACGCGCAAGTCCGCCATGCCATCACCCGGCTGATCCACTACGCGTCGGCGCACGGGGATCGACACGATTGCGGTCGAAGATGTGGACTTCGCTGATGCCCGCGTCAGTCGGGCGGGAGACCATGGGCCGTGGCCGGCGCAAAAAACGCTTTCGGGGAAGACGGTGTGCTGGCATCCCGACCGCGGTGTTCCGCATTCGGTTATCCGCACAAACGGCAGCGGCCGGTATCCGGGTATTGGCGGTCAATCCTGCATATACCAGCGCCTGGGGGGACCAGCACTGGCGCAAACCATATGAGAACGTCACCCGGGCACCAGGCGGCCGCCACGGTGATCGGGCGTCGCGCCCAAGGCCTCAAGGCACGGCGTCGGGGAAGGCGCGACACGCACGCGACCAGAGGATCGCGTCGTGAGAGCTACCAACCAGGCCGTGACTCTTATAGCCAGCGGGTGACTGGGTAGTCGGCACCAGCCAGGGATGCGAGGAATCAAATCTCGCCCGCCCTGCCGGACGGTACGCGGCTACTTGGCCGGGCAACCGTTACCCCGGCAGGGGCCAACTTGAGCAGTAACGGT
>CAVVXV010000016.1:0-10120 GCA_963752295.1 uncultured beta proteobacterium
TTGGTCACTTGCGCACCTTCACCAGGTCTGCTGCGATGAACTGGCCCTGGTTGCCATCTCTGCGCATCGTGCCGGCCACGCCCAGAACGACTTCATTGCCGAGCGGGAGACTGTTGCCGAGCTGACTCGTCGCGAACCTGGCGACGACACTGCGCCCGTCTCCCAGGAATGAGGTCGATAGCGCGGCGACACCGTTCAGCGTCACGTCACTGATCTTCCAATGCGTCAGTGACTGTCCCGAGGTCGATGTGATGATGGCCGTGACCACGCCGTGGCTCTTCAGGTTGATCGATCGGGGATCGATGTTCACCTCGACCGGCGGCAGACACAGATCGGCATTCGTGCTGCCGGCCAGCACATTGCGGCATGGCGTCATGTTGACCACACCGGTCGCCGGGCTCGCAGGCCAGGGCAGGACGCTCACGTGGCTGACACCCTTCTTCGACCAGTCACACACGCCGTCCGGGAAGATCGACTGCAGGCGATTCCATTCGGCTGCCGTGAAGGCGACGGCATAGTCTCTTGGCGTGAGCGGCTTGAGTTCGCACTTGAGGACGTCGGCGGCAAGTGGGCCGCCGGCCATGTGGCGCGGGAACGCGTAGGACGGCATCAACGTGTTGCAGGTCGTGTTCGGTGCGCTGCTGAAGGTCTGCGGTTCGGCAACGAAGGTGTCCGTGCTCGAGCCGGTGAAGCAGCCGTCGACGGCCTCGGCCGGCTTGTTGGCGATCACCTTCTGGCGCTGCGTGTGGTGAGACGTATCGGCCCGGTAGGCCTCCATCCATTGGTCGAACAGTGCACGCGCCGGCGCGTCCAGCCTCAGCATCGCAGGAATGGCGCGCCACATCACGTGGTTGTCGGTGTTGCCGTTGGCTTCCTTCAGCCGTTCGCGCGATGCGAAGTGTTCCCACTGCAAGTGGTAGTTCGTCGAGGTCTCGCCGTAGATGCCCGTGAAGTCGACGAAGGGGATCGACGACAGTCCTCCGGCGCCGCCGAGATTCAGGCCCGAGTGGTGCATGCGCCGGATGGCCCCGGCGTCCCCGACGGTGCGCTGCGGGATGTATTTCTCGTCCTGGTCGTAGCCGCCGACGTACTGGTTCAGGTCGAGGAACTGCGTCGTACTGATGGCGCCGGAGTTGAGTGCTGCGAGGCCGTATTGCACGCCGACGTTGTCGAAGGTGCGCAGGGCAAATCCGGTGACCGGATCCTTGCCGAAGACGTTGGCGTTCTCGTCGTAGACGGTCGGTCGGGCGCCAGTGGGATTGGAAACCGGGTCATAGCGGAGTTCTGCGGGCACCACCGAATTGAAGGTGCCCGGGCTGTAGCCGGGAGCCGAAGGGTCGCTGTGGGCGATCGGGTCAGTGCGCTGCGACTGGTTTGCCGCCGCAAGCAGCGTCACCGGGCCCGAATACCCTGAGATCGCAGCCTGCTGCGCATCGGTGTAGCCGGGATAGTTGTAGAAGAAGTGCGTCAGGAGATGCCCGTCCTGCGCCGAGAGGGCGATGGAGAATGGATCGGGGAAGGTGCAGTCGATGAGGATCCCATCGAACAGCCCCGGGAATGCGTCGGCGACCTGCTCGCTCGTGTACGAGCCGCCCGAGCAACCGCGGCTCACCGTGTAGTACGGCACGCCGAAGGTCTTGATGAAGTGCTCCTTGCCCATCTCCGTGACCTCGCCGGCGAGGAAGGCGTTGCAGCTGTTGGTCGGGTGATTCAGCGTGTTGATGAACACGGCAAACCCGCGGCCCAGCAGGTCGGTCTGTGCCAGGACGTTTTCACCCATGGCCGCGCCCTGGATATACCAGCCGTTCGGGCAGCCGACCCCGTGCAGCCCCTGCAGGCGTCGGTTCCAGCCCTTGGGCGGTGTGAATGGCGTTGGCGGCGGCTCGGTGGTCGGGTCATGCAGCACCGCGTTCTGGTACACGCCACGGTCCATCGTGCCGGTCTCGACGCGCACGACGTAGGGGACGGTTGCCCCGCTGTCGGTCGTCGTCATGGCTACGTCGGCCGGCAGCGTGGTCGTGTCGGGCATCGGCTTCAATGCTCCACCGGCGGTCGACATGTAGACGTACTGGATGACCGTCGGCGCCGAGCAGGTGGCTGGATCCGTGGGTGCGCCGAGAAAGGTGCCGTCAGGCAGTTTGAAGCTTTGCGTCTGGCAGATGAAAGGCGACTGTCGGGGGCCGGAGAAGATCGGCCCTTCGATGGGGTAGTTCACCAGGGTGGCCTGAGCGTCGGGTTGACCTTCGGCCTTGCCCTTGGACCACACCTGCATCACGTTCGCGCCCAGTGCGAGCCCGTTCACCAGGCCGGTGTAGCTGTGCGCCGGCGACGGGTCGGCATGGAATGCGGCGCTCACGTCCTGGCCGTTCAGGGTGACGGTGACCTTGCCTTTGTGGGCACGACCAGCCACCTCGACACGAACCAGGGTATTGCCGCCGCTGATCATGTCGGAGCGCGACGAGAGGGTGGTGATGCTGGCGCCGCTGTCGTGTGCGTGCGCGGGCCCCATCGCGGCGAGCGCGGTGGCGCTGAGCACCAACCCTGCCAAGGATTTCCAATGGAACTTCATGCTGCCTCCTGCGCCGTCCAGGAGCACGCATGGTCCCCCCACCGCGGGTGGGCCGGATGCGCGCGGGTTCTTGCTTGGATCGGCGCAAGGCAGTGGACTCGCAGCGCATCGCACCAAACAATCGGTTCAATCCCTCCCTCGCTTGAATTCACGGCGGCTCGCGATCGCGCGACACGTGGACGGGCTGGTTCCATCAACAGCATCGATCCCGTTCTGTAAGCTGCGGTCGCGTGCACAGGGCCGTCAGGCCGGGATCGCGCCTTCACGCCACCTTGCTCGTCTCGGATGGATCATCGCAACGCTGTTCGAACCGCTCGCTGCTACCTGGACGAACTGGTCGCACGCGCCAGGGTCCCTGGGATTCAATACGTCGTCGTCTCGCCTGAAGAGACGGTGCTCGAGCACGCCTCCGGCTGGGCGGACATCGCGGGGGAGCGCGTGCTCGGACCGAGCACGACAATGATGGCCTACTCGATGAGCAAGCCGATCACCGCGGCGGCGGTCCTGCAGCTCGTCGAAGCCCGCACCCTGAGGCTCGACAGCTCGATATCCTCCTACCTGCAATGGCAGCCCTACGGTCCCGACGTGACCGTCGGCCAACTGCTATCCCACACATCGGGTGTGCCCAATCCGATCCCCTTGCGCTGGGTTCACCCCGCGCGCAGCCATGACGCCTTTGACGAACGGGCCGCGCTCGCGGAAGTGTTGCGCGGGCATCCGAGGCTGTCTTTCGCGCCAGGAACGCGATACGCCTACTCGAATATCGGGTACTGGTTGCTGGGATACGTGGTCGAGCGAGCCTGCGGTGAACCGTTTCCTACGTTCGTTCGCGACCACGTGCTTCGGCGACTTGGAATGGCGTCACGCGAGCTCGGATACGTCGTGCCGGATTACCAGGATCACGCGAAGGGATACCTGGAGCGGTATTCGCTGCTGAATCTCGTGAAGCGTGTCGTGATCGCCAAGGATCTGGTCGGTGGCTACGAGAAGCGCTGGCTGCACATCGAGGACCACCATGTCAATGGGGCCGCGTTCGGCGGCATGGTGGGCAACGCCGGTGGCTTCGGGAAGTTTCTTCAGGACCAGCTCCGATCGCGGTCGGCGCTGTTCGGCGACGAGACGCATCGATCGTTCTACACCCCTCAACGCACGACGGATGGTGCGCTCATCCCGATGACGCTCGGCTGGAACATCGGGACGGCAGATGAAACACGCTTCTTCTACAAGGAAGGCGGCGGTGGCGGCTTTCACGCCATGATGCGTCTGTATCCGTCCTCGCGCATCGGGACCGTGGTCATGACCAATGCGACCTGCTTCGATGTCAGAAGAGTTCTCGACACGCTGGATCCGGGTTTTCTGCGCACGATGCGCGAGTCTCGGCAGCACGTGGACGACTAGTCGGACGCTTCACGCACCGCCGCAAGCCGTACAGCGGGGGCTGGGTGGACAGAATGTCAGCCCCCTCGCGCGGATCGACGCCACGCTGCGTCGGCGGGGGCGTGGCGGTCTCCTGCGTCCCGGATGATCAGAGTGCGTGGTCGCGCTTGTACGCGGCGACCTTCTCCTTGAGCTCGGAGTATTCCTCGCACGGCAGCCAGCACAGCTTGTCGAGCAATCTCAGGTGCTGCTCCGCATGCGCAAGGTCGCCCACCTGGAGGTACGCCTCGCCCATGTACTCGTGCGCTGCGCGGTGGTTGGGATCGATCTGCAGCGCCCGCTCGTAATCGCTGAACGAGAGCTGCATCTCGCCGAGCTGGCGGTGGGCATAGGCGCGATAGTTCCAGGCGTCCGCGTTGCGCGCGTCGTGCGAGATCACGGTGGACATGCGCTCGATCACCTGCGGCCACTGCTTCGCCTTCCACGCCGCCACGCCGGCCTTGAAGTCCGGGTCGCGCGACGCCGCATCGGTCGCGCCCCACTCATCACCGCCGCTGCCGCCACCACCTCCTCCGCCGCCGCCGGCCGCTGTCGCATCGGCGGTGCACACGACGAGTGCCACGGCCAAGAGAATCGATTCGATCTTCATGATGATTCGTGCTCCTCGTCGATCATGGGGCCGTCATTGCGCGTCGATGCGGCCATAGACGCCGTGGGCCTCGTCGCCGGGTCCCGCAGCGAAGAACAGAGTGGTCGTCGGCTGGCCATTGATGCCGTTGCCGAACGCGATGCCCCACAGGCCGTCGATCACGATGGCAGAGCCGTCCGCCTTGCTCACCGTGCCGACCTGATTGCCGGTGGTCGGATCGAACGCATTGATCTTTCCGTCACCGAAGTTGCCGACGAGGAGGGCGCCGCCGAGCGGGCCGAAGCTGGCGGGCGCCATGGCGATGCCCCAGGGCGCGTCGAGGGCGCCACCGGTGACCAGGCGCTTGACGAACGCGCCCGCGGTGTCGAACACATCGACGATGCCCAGTCCGGCACCGTGGACTTCGTCCTGCGCCTGTCCGTCCTGCATTGCGTAGGCCACGTAGATGCTGTCTCCGATGGCCTGGATTCCGAACGGCGCATATCCGGCCGGAAGCGCCGCGTCCGTGAACGCCCCTTGAAGATGCACCGGCGTGAAGGCAGAGTCGAAGACGTCCACGCGCGCGTTGTGGAAGTCGGCCGCATACAGGAAGCTCGTGCCCAGCCTTGACGCGATCGCCAGGCCCTTGTACGAGCTGCCGCCGGCGCTGCCATCGAATACCTTGAGCGTGGCTGTCGCGTTCACTGTCGGAGACCAGGCGGCAATCTGGCCGCCCTCCGTGGCGAAGATGAACAGGCTCGCGGCGGTGGTGCTGCCCTGCGTGATCTTGAAGTCCTGCGAGCCGTTGTAGACGATGCCGGTCGGCGCCGGGGGCGTCGTCACCACGAGCGACTGCGCGACTCCGCTGCCGTCATAGAGTGTCGACGTCGCCGTTCCGTTGTTGGCGACCCAGGCATAGGCCTGCGGATTGAATGCCAGGCCCCAGCCGTTGACGAGGTTCGGATCCCTTCGGTTTGTCGAGTAGGCCGCAAGGGCCGTGTCTGACACGAGTGTCGTTGCGACGAAGCTCGTCCCCATTCCACCGTTGCCGCCGTTTCCGCCGGCATAGCCGGAATTTCCGCCGCCACCGCATGCCGCGAGCACGAGCGATATCGCCCATGCCGCGCCGATTCCGCGCAACACATTCATCGACAGACTCCAGTGATACGGGCCGCGACCATTCGCGATCCCTGCGGTTGATTCCGCGCGGCGACCGAGCGGTTCAATACCGGCGCGCGCTATCTCGCCGTGAGCAATTGCGCGTCGGACATCTCACCCTCGGGATTCGCATCTTCAGAATGCGTACGAAGCGCTGATCACGGTGGTGCTCCGGCGCTGCGGGTACGCCGCCGGATATGGGCTTCGGCCCGTCGTGATCCATGAGAGCTGCAGTTCGAGCGGCCCGAAGCGCTGCGTTGCACCCAGCCGCGTGTCGAACCGGCTGCGCGCCTCGTCCTGCCCGCGAGAGTTCAATTGCACGAGACACCCCGCGTGCGCGAAGAAGCTCAGCGATGCCGTCGCCATCCATGCCGATTCGAGCTGCGCATAGGCCGTGCGCGCGCCGCGGCCGAAATAGTCCGGCGACAGGAACAGCCGCGCCGACCAGTTCTCGCCTGCGACGCCTGCGTAGGCTTCGACATAGTCGTAGCGCGCATCACCGACGAAGTGCGCGACCGTGGCGCCGGCTTCCCAACTTCGTCCGACGACAGTGCGCCTCGCGAAGCCTGCATAGCCGAGCCACATCGCGCGTCGCCGCGCGGAGTCGAGTTCGACTGTCGTGGCCGACGCACCGCCATACAGGCCGTCTTTCCGATCGTAGGACATGCTCGCCCGAATCGCAGGTTCCTCGCCGCTCAGCGACACGCCGCGAAAACGGAAGTCGCTCTCGACGGCGACGCCGCCCGCCAGTTGGGCGAATGTCGGGACGCTCGTCGACAGGATCGCGGCCGCGAAGGCGCGTCTGACGACTGCAAGCGATCGCCCGCGGCGCACGTCACCTTCGCGTCGTGCGTGGTTCGACGAAGGCGAGCGTGCATGCCCAGGCGCTCTGTCCGCTTGCACGCCTGAGCGTCGCGCAGGTATCGATGGTGCGCGCCGGGCCAGTCACCACGATCGATGCGATCCGTTCGGGCGACGCGCGATCGGGCTTTGCAGCCCGCACGAGCGCGACGAGACCGCTCACGTGCGCCGCCGCGTATGAGGCGCCCGACACCACGCCCCAGGTCCCGCCGACAAGGGTGGTCGGGACGTCGACACCCGGTGCGACGAGGGACGCGGACTGGGTTGCCGGGTCGCTTGCCACGGAGATCACGCCCGGATGATTTGCGGGGAAACCCCCGCCGGGCAGCGTCTTGTCTGCCGCGGCAACGACGGTCGATCCGCGGGCGATCGCCTCATCGAGCAGCCGGCCGAGCAGACGGTCGTCAGGGCCGCTCAGGCTCATGTTGATGACTTGCGCCCCCCGAAGGATCGCGAACTGGAGAGCCTTGGCGAGGCTCAACGTGGAGCAAAGCGTGTCGTCGGGTCCGGCCTCCCAGCATGCACGCAAGCCCAGGAGCGCGGCACGAGGCGCCACGCCGACGATGCCCATGCCGTTGTCAGCCCGGGCCGCGATGATTCCGGCGACTGCCGTGCCATGCGACTCGGCGGCCAGCGGTCCATCGTCGACGAAGTTCTCGCTCAGCGACACCTGGCCTGCCAGATCAGGATGGGTGGTTTCGATCGCACTGTCCACCACCGCCACCGAGACGCCTCGACCCGTGGAAATTTCATGCAGTTCGGACAGTCGCCACGCGAGCGCCGCCGGCTGCGCGGCATAGAGAGGGTCGCCACCCCCGCGAGCGCGAAAGATGCCCATCGGCTGCGCCCACTCGACACGACTGTCGTGCGACAGCGCCTGCGCGACATCGCGCGGCGAGCGCTCCGGCGGAACGGCCATGACATAGCAGTCGACGCCGATGGCCGGCATGGGCCAATCGGTGACCAGCGTCAGCTTGCTGTCTCGTGCAATGCGGGCCGCGATGCCTTGCCTCGCGGCCCGGCCCATCGTGTCGCCGTAGGCACCCGAGTACGTTCCATCCGGGTGAAAGTGCGCTGGCGGAAGCCGCAAGAGGACGAGCACCTCCTGCGCCGGGGCGGGCGGGGTCTGCGGTCCGCCCGCCCCGGCCGTGCAGGCGGCACCGAGGATCGCGAAGGCAACGAGCCAGCGGCGCATCACGGTTTCATCCCGTTGTCCAGAGACTCGGCCATCGACACGCCGGGCTGCGCTCGCAGGCGGTCGATCGCCTCGGCGTGTCCGTGGCCGGGAAGGCGTATCAGGTAGGCATTCGTGACCGTCGGGCCGTCGACCAGTCGCGCATCGCTCGTGCGCAGTGCGCTGCGGATCTGCGCTTCGGTGGCTGTCGGAAGGAACATCACGACGGCGTTGGCCGCTTTCGACTGCGCAGCGGCGCCAAGCGCATGAAAGGCCGGCTCGGTCGTGCGCAAGGTCCACAGCAGCGCCGTGAGTGCGATGGCGACGGCAAACTGCGCGGCCAGCGCCCAATGCCATGCGTGCACCCACTGGTCCGGCCGCCACCAGCTCGACGGCGAGGCCGCACGTCGCGCAGGCGCGCCCGACGCAAGGCGCGCGCGCATCATCGCGAGGCCTTGCCCCACGTCAGCCGACGGGCTGTCGAGCCCCGCATGCGCGGCTTGCACTGCGCGCTCGACCTCCAATTCCGCCTGGCACCTCGGGCATTGCGCAAGATGCCCGTCGACGAGTGCCCGGTCGTCGTCGTCGAGGCTGCCCTTGACATACCAGGCGAGCAACGACTGGACCTCCGCATGGGCATCCGGCTCGAAGCGCACGACCGTCATTCAGGGCCCTCCTTCGAATGCCCGCACATCATGGACGATCCTTGCCATTGGCCGAGAGCAGGGCGAGGCGCAGGCGGCGGCGGGCGTGGAACATGCGCGTCTTCACGGTATCCGGAGGGCAACCGACAACCTCCGCGATCTCGCGATAGCCGATGCCGTGGAAATAGGCCAGTTCCACCACGGCCCGATGCTCCGCCGACAGGGTCTCGAGGGCACGGGCGACCAGGACCTGGTCCTGCCGGTCGGCGAAGCATTCTTCCGGCCCCGGGCCGCTATCCACGGGATGATCCTGCGGTGTCAGTTCGTCCAAGGACTCGTGCTGCCGACGTCCGGCGGACAGCGCCTTGAGCGCCTTGCGGTAGGCGATCGCGAAGACCCATGTCGAGACCTTCGAGGCACCGTTGTAGCTTGCTGCGCGATTCCATACCACATACATCGTGTCGTTGACGGCCTCTTCCACGAGCCCGGCGTGTCTGGTCATCCGGTCGAGAAAGCGTGTGAGGCGTGGATGGTAGATACGATACAGCGCCTCGAACGCACGCGAGTCTCCCGCGGCGACGCGTGCGAGCAGCGTCGCCTCGCCCTCTTCGTTGTCTCGAGTCCGGGCGTCGCCCCGCGAGGCGACATTTTCCCTGTGGCTGGGAAGCATCGGTTCCTTTCCGTTCCCGGTTAATTCCCGCTCGAGCGAGAAAGGTTCAATCGTGCAGGACACGCCGAACGTCTGAGCCGAGCCCCGTTCGACGACCCTTCGAAGGTTTTCGGGCTGCGTCAGGCGTACGCGCGGGGACCCTGGTTTCATCCATCTCTAGAACGAAAGCCGGAGAAATGTGAACCTTCGGGTCGGTGGTGATGCCGCCGCTGATTCCTGGAACGGAACGCGAGTCGCGCGCGTCGCGCCCGACAAACAGGAACAGGTCGGCGAGTCCGGGCTACCGGAACGCTCAAGGCGCGTGCCTTGCTGATCTGCGGGCGTGGACAACGACGATGTTCGCAAAGGTCAGGCGACCGGGACGCTGTGAACTCGCCATTCAGCCGAATCTGCTCCCCTATGGGGGCGGCGCTCGAAGCACGCCGGTTCATATGCGAAGCAGGCCGCGGAATCCTCGCGCAGCGTAGTAGGACTGCGCGCCGTTGTGATAGACGAATACCTTCCCATAGCGGCGGTCGCAGAAGAGCGCGCCGCCACGCGAGCGCACGTCGTCGGGCGTTGCCACCCAGCTGGACGTTTTCGTGTCGAATTCGCCGAGCCTCTGCAGCTCGCGGTACTGCTCTTCATCGAGCAGTTCGATGCCCATCGCGGCCGCCGTGTCGACGGCACAACCTTGCGGCTTGTTCTCCTTGCGCGAGTTCAAGGCCTCTCGGTCGTAGCAGAGACTTCTGCGCCCAGCCGGGCTCTCGGCTGAACAGTCGCAGTAGATGTATTGTCCGGAGGCTTCTTCATGGCCGATCACATCCGGCTCGCCGCCGGACGACTCCATTTCATGAAGCGATCTGAGCGCGTCGGAATTCTTGCGAAGCCTGGCGAGAACCTTTTCCCAGCTTTGTCCCGGATGGCGATTCGGGTTCTTCTCGAACCGGTTCTGAAGCGCCCGCAGAAGCTGCTCGCGTTCTTGTGCCTTCATGGTCGGCACCCTCTGTTCAAGGTGGACGATCAATCACCCCGGCCCTAACCGCGAGCTCTCCCGGGT
>CAVVXV010000017.1:0-35023 GCA_963752295.1 uncultured beta proteobacterium
GTTGTTGGCAGTGTTCGGCGTGCCGAACATGCCCGTCATTTGCCGACCGCCAAAGAGATCTCTGGACGTGACCACAATCTGTTGGGCGAGTCGAACGGAGGCGCAGCCCCCAAGCACCATGCCGAAGGCCCACATGTTCGGCACGCCGAACAGCTCCAGCGCGGCCCCATCGGGATCCGCCTCCGAATCACCCTTGACGAGGGAATCGGTCGACGTGTTCGGCGTGTCGAATACAGGCCCATGGCGGCGCCGCGCTTGGTCGCCACACCGGCGTTGATCCACCGAACCCAAGCGATGTCCGGACGTGTTCGGCACGACGAGCTTAGCACTTGGCATCACCGCGTCGGGCTGTTCGGCCTGGTCTGGCACCGCGTTGCGCTGAGGGGGTTAGAAGCATAGGCTGCCGGCTGGAAATCGACGGGCACCGTCGCGGTAGGCAGTCCACCTATTAGCGTCGTGAATTGGCGCGCCAAACGAGCTTGGTCTCGGCAGACACCTGACATGTTCGACCCGGGCGAGGGCCCAATGTGTTCGGCGCGCCGAACACGGCGTTGCGCCGGCGCGAGCGGATGCAGGCTGGGTTTGGCGTCCTGGGGCATGTGCTCGAGGGCTTCGTCTCCGTGGCACTGTGGGTGCTCTGGAGGATCATGCACGGCTCGATCGTCGCGATACTCATGCTCATGGAGCCGGTGGTGCGCATCGTCCTCGTGCCGCTGGCGTTCACGAGCTTCCTGATGGCACTGTTCTTCGGGTTCGTCTTTGGCGAACCGCATTTCCCCAAATGGGGCATGAGGAGATGGCCAAGGCCGGCGAGGAGTCCCGAGGGGAGGGGGCGGCGCCTGAAGGTTCTACCAAGCCGCGGGCCGCGAGGCGGATGTGAGGCGCTGGGCGCGGCGAACGGCAGGCGGCCCCTCCGCGCAAAGCTGCGCCTGGTTGCCAGGAGCGCAGCATCATGAGACTCAGGAGCGCCCTCGTTACTTGTTGTCTTGGTCGCTTGACGGATCTTTACTGCGGGAGCAGGACGTGTGCGTCAACAATGCCCCCGGTGCGCGACGTTCAGTCTGGATGAGGGCCCTTGTCAGTGGCCCAGGAGAATGACGTGACATCACTTCGTCGCTGGGGCAGCGTCGCTGCCTTGCTGGGATTGGCCGTGTTCGTCAGCGGTTGCGTCGTGCGCCCACTCGGGTGGGATGCGCGTTATAGCCATGAACGCGGGTACGGAGACCACCATCGACATGAGGGTGATCGCGATCACTGGCGCCGCGACGACGATCCACGGTACGACCGACGATGAGCGCGTGCCCTCGAACGAGCAACAAGGCCGTGTCCCACTCGGCCAGCATGTAACCACGAGGCAATTCGCCGCTAGCGAACAGCAGTGGCACTGAATCACCGATTGCGACAGGCCGGTGCGCAGCAATTGGAGCCGTTCGCTGGCCGAGGCGCTACTCACGCTGACTGGCACCAAGCAGTCGTTGGGCCGAGGAAAAGGCGCGGGCTCGAACGTCAGCTGTACGCGGTACTGCGGTCGTAGGACCTCTACGAGACGGTTCGCGCCGCGTCGGCGACCGCTTCTCTACTGCTCGAACTCACGGACCCGACCCCGAGCCGACATCTGTTGCCCTGAACTCGGCGCCCTCCAGCGGTCAGTCGGACCTGTATCGTCCCGGGCGTGGGGCTGCGGCACTGGCTGGACCAGGAACAGGCCCCCTGCGCCCTGGCCCGAGACGACTTGCCAGGGGCGCCACGGCCTGCGCCCAAACGCCTGCCATGGCGCACCCCACGTCCAGGTGCGGTGTCGCATCGCCGCTCAAGCCTTCACTTCGACCACCTGTTCGAAGCCGCCAAAGATCATGCGCTTGCCGTCGAAAGGCATGGGCGGATTGCCGGGTGCGGACGGATCCATTCGCGGGTCTTCCATCATCGTCTTCATGGCGACGTCGCGCGTGGCCTTGTCCGGCCATTCGACCCACGAAAAGGCCACCGTTTCCTCGGCCGTCGCCTGGACCGCGCGGCGGAAATCGGTGACTTTGCCGTCGGGGACGTCGTCGCCCCAACTCTCGATCACACGGATCGCGCCCAGCTCGATGAATAACGAATCGAAATGACGCGCATGCTCGATGAACTTCTGCTTGTTGGCAGTGGGAACCGCGATCACGAAACCGTCGATGTAAGACATGCCTTGACTCCTGTTGGGTTGACGCGTCGGCGCACCCGGCTGAGGGCGCCTCGCACCTTGTCGACGAACGGAAGGTAGCCGATTCGACATGGCCTGCCCGGTGCGCGGGCGGGCGCCCTGTGGCGGTCCTGGCTCGCCCGAGCACTGCCTTTCGACAACACACACTACTGGCCGACATCAGTCGATCTCGATTCCGAAATCGAACTCGCGGTGCGTGGAGGCGGACTCCGTCATGGGCCACATGAACAAGGCCCCGCATCCGTGCCGCGTGTATCCTCAGCCCCTTAACTCAAAAGGATCGAGATGGCACTGGCAAAGAAGAAGCGTGTAGGCAAGAAGACCATTTCTGCCAAGCAAGTCAGAAAGACGGCAAGCGGTAGAAAGCGCCGCAAGTCCGACGGCACCCAGCCTCCCAAGGCAGTGACTCCAAGTTCGACGCCAGCGGCGTCCTAACTACTCGGGCCAGCAGATCGCGCCAAGCCGCTTTGGCTTGGACGCGCGCGTTGCTCAAGCGATCCCGCAGCAACTCCGAGTCCTTGAACGTCCGGCCAGTGTTCGGTCCTTCGCGACGTAGTGCAGCACGATCACCACGAGGACGTTCAAGTGCTCGGCAGGCGGCTGGCGCAACGTCAGAACTCGCTAGAGCGCGACATCTGTTCGGTCGGTCAAAACTGGGCATCCAGACGTCCACCGACCCCGACATGGGCCAGGGGCAGCTTCGGTGCGAAGCGCCGGTCGAAGGTCGTTGCAGACTCCCCCGAAGCGGTCAGGCACGAAGAACCGCTTTCGGGCATGCTGGCTCACGTAGACGCAACCCATGAGAATCGGCGATTCGAGGTGAACAGTTTGGACGGTCGCGAGTCCACAGGACGTCGGCCGATGACCATCCGCCGTTCGTCGGTTCCGCGCAAGTCGATCAAGACGGAGAAGACAACTCCTCGACCGGCACGTGCAACGCCCGCGCTAGAAGTGTTGGCTGGCTGCGACTCAGCCTCAAGTTGCAATCGTTAGATCATTCGTCAATCGATAGGGAAAGTATGGCGACCAAGAGGCAGAGACCTCCATGGCCATTGCTCGCTCGACGCCCGACCCCCGTTGAACGCTCTGAACTGGCACGGCCTCCATCACCGCATCGACTTTCTTGCAGGTCGCCGGCGCTTCGTCGATCGCGTTCTTGCTTGACAGGCAGTGCCCCGATTGGCTGGAATTTTGGAAACGCTCCAAAATCCTTCCAAAATCCCCATGAGAAAGGGGTTACGCCTTTGCGACGTAACCCCTTGATTTTCTTGGCTCCCCGACCCGGGCTCGAACCAGGGACCTACGGATTAACAGCCCACATCCGGAATGGTCGAAGAAAGTGGTCCAAGTTGTTGATATGGTTAGCTAATCCGGCAATTTTGAGGGGTGAATTTTGTGCCGTAAAGGGCCTTCCGGAGGCCTGTTTTTCAGGATTCACGGCACGTTTTCGTCACAGTCGCGAGGGCGGTTTTCGTCGCCGGCAGGGGCTATTCGGACGCCGCAGAAGTGGTGTCTGTTGCAATGCCCATCGCCTGGTCGAGGCGACCACTTGATGCGCGTGAACACTAAGCAGATGTTCGTCGAATGTTTGCAATCGACGAATGTTTGAAACATACTAGAGCCCACGCCAACCCGGGACGATTGCCCCTGCCATGCGCTCCGCTGTCACCCACACGCAAAGAGTACTGCAGTTGGTGCGCAAGAACGGCTGGCTGCGCGCGAGCGATCTGGCCGATGCGGGCGTGCCGCGCGCGGTGCTGACGCGCATGGCGGCCAGCGGTCAACTGGAGCGGGCAGCGCGGGGGCTATACCGTCTTCCAGACAGCGGTAGCTCCGAGCACGAAGGCCTGGTGACGGTGGCCAGCAAAGTGCCGCAGGCCGTGGTCTGCCTGCTGAGCGCGCTGCAGTTTCACGGGTTGACCACCCAGCTGCCGTGGCAGGTCTGGTTTGCGATGCCGCGCGGAAGCCATGTGCCGCGGCTCGAATACCCGCCCATCAGGATGGTGCAGTTCACCGGCGAGGCCTACACGCAGGGCATCGAGACCCACGAGCGCGATGGCGTCAAGCTGCACGTGTACAGCGTAGCCAAGACTGTCGCCGACTGCTTCAAGCACCGGAACAAGATCGGAATGGACGTGGCGCTTGAAGCGCTGAAGGACGCCAGGGCGCAGGGCAGGGCGAGCTTCGACGACCTGTGGCGCTGTGCCAAGGTGTGCCGCGTTTCCAATGTGATGCGGCCCTACATGGAAGCTGTGGCATGAGCTGCTCCGGTGTTCACGCAGCGGGCGATGCGTCCAAAGGGAAGATGGATCGCTGGACAAGGACGCAGCGATGACCCGGGATCGTGCGGCCTCAGTGAGGGTACGCCTGTTGAATGTCGCCAAAGCGACTGGGACGGACTTCAACCTGGTGCTGGTTCGCTTCGCGCTTGAGAGGCTGTTGTTTCGACTGTCCACTTCAGCCCACTCCGACCGCTTCGTCCTCAAGGGCGCGCTGCTCTTTACGCTCTGGTACGACCTGCCTCACCGCGCGACGCGGGACGCCGACTTGCTGGGATTCGGGCCGAGCGATACCGGCTCGATGGCCGGTGTTTTCAGAGACATCGCGTCGGTCGCGGCCGACGACGGCATCGTTTTCGATCCGGCATCGGTTCGCGTCGGAGTTATCCGAAAGGATGCAGGCTACGGCGGCGTGCGGGTCACGCTGAACGGCAAGCTCGCCAACGCACGCTGTGTTGCCCAGGTGGACGTGGGATTCGGGGATGCCGTCACACCGGGCCCGACAGATGCGGTCTACCCCGTGTTGCTGGACGATTTGCCCGCGCCACGCCTGCGCACCTACCCGGTCTACACCGTCGTCGCCGAGAAGTTGCACGCCATCGTGGTGCTCGGCATGGTGAACAGTCGCCTCAAGGACTATCTCGATCTGGTTGTGATCATGGAGCGCGAGGCACTCGATGAGCCGACTCTCGCCCTTGCCATTGCTGCGACCTTTCAGCGGCGTGGCACTGCCCTGCCGAATGCACCGCCTGTCGGCTTGAGCGACGAGTTCGCGCTCGACCCGACGCGCATTGCGCTGTGGCAATCGTTGCTGAAGAAGAACGATATCGTGCATCGGCCGCTGGTGGACGTGGTCACAGTGCTTCGCGTGGCCCTGTGGCCTGCCGTCGTGCAGGCCGGAGCCTTGCAGCTATCGTCGCCATGAGCGAGTACCAGTACTTCGAATTCGCGGCGATCGACCGCCCGTTGACGGACGGCGAGATGGCCGCGTTGCGAGCTGTGTCCACGCGCGCTGTGATAACGCCGTCAGGTTTCGTCAACCACTACGAGTGGGGTGGGCTGAAGGCCGATCCGTTGGATTGGATGCGACGCTACTTCGACGCATTCGTCTACTTGGCCGACTGGGCCCACTGCCGGTTTGCCTTGCGATTGCCGCGCGACATGTTCGGCAAGGCGGAGTTGAAACCCTTCGGTGTGAAGCAGAGCCTGACCATCGATGCGAGCGAGGATCACTGGATCCTCGATTGGTCGCTCGAGGGCAGCGACAACTATGACCGCTTCGCCGAGGATGATGGCAGGGGCTGGATGGGCCGTCTCGTGCCATTGCGCGATGAGCTGATTCGCGGCGATCAACGTTCGCTTTACCTGGGTTGGCTTGCCGGTGCCGCCAAGGGCGAGGTGCCAGAGACCACTTTGGAGCCGACGGTGCCCGCAGGCCTGTCGCAACTGTCCGCGGCCCAGAATGCGCTGGCGGCATTCCTGGAGATCGATGCCGACATCATTGCAGCGGCAGCAATCGGCAGCGCGGACGCGTCCGATCGGCCAGAGTCTGTCGATGCCTGGCTGCAGTCGCTCTCGCCCGACGAGCTTCGGTCGATGCTGAAGTCGATCGTGCGGGCCGACCGCCCCAACCCACAGCGCGAAGTCGCGAGTCGCTATCGAGCGTGGCATCGGCAGCACGCGCCGCAAGCGGCGCCCGAGGCGCGCCGTCGCAGTGTGGCCGAGCTGCGGTCTCTGGCTGTGCCGGCCGGCGAGGAGCGTCGCCGCCGGGATGCCTTGGCGCGCGAGCAACAGGCCGCCGCGCGGCGTACGCAGCGCGACGCCCAGCTTCGGCTGCTGATGTCCGATGTCGACAAACGATGGCTTGCCCTTCATCAGCAGGCAGAGCGAGGCAGCGCGTCGGCCTACGAACAGGCTGTGCGGGCCTTGAGCGACCTGGCGGAGGCCTATGCCATCGTCTCCGATCGCAAGACCTTCGATCGCGAGTTGCGGCGCTTTCTGGTCCGCCACGCGAAGCGCGGTGCCCTGCTGCGACGGCTCACCGAGGCTGGGCTCTGGCAGTCATGACCGATGACGGTGACCTTCCCCCGGACCTGCGCGCCGAGAACGCACGCCTGGTCGCGCTGCTGGAGTCGCACGGCATCGAATGGCGACGGACCGCTACCGTCGATGTGCAGCACACCCCTTCGGCGCTGAACACCGATCAAAAGGTTGCGCTGTTCCGTCGCCTGTTCCGTGGTCGGACCGACCTCTATCCCGTGCGCTGGGAAAGCAAAGCCGGCAAGACTGGCTACGCACCGGCGTGCGCCAACGAATGGCGCGCGGGCATCTGCGAGAAGCCGCGGATCAAGTGTTCAGACTGTGGCCACCGCAGCTTGATCGCGCTGACCGACCGGACGATCTTTGATCACCTTGCCGGGCGGCACACCACCGGCGTCTACCCGCTGCTCACCGACGACACCTGCAACTTCCTGGCCGTCGACTTCGACGATGCCGAGTGGCGCGAGGATGCGAAGGGCTTCGCGAAATCGTGTCGTGAGCTGGGCGTGCCTGTTGCATTGGAAGTGTCGCGCTCGGGCGAGGGTGCGCATGCCTGGGTGTTCTTTTCGACGAGCGTAGCTGCACGCGATGCACGGCGCCTGGGCACGGCGTTGATCAGTTTCACTTGTGCTCGGACCCGACAACTGAAGCTGACCTCCTACGACCGCTTATTTCCGAGCCAGGACACCCTGCCCAAAGGCGGCTTCGGCAACCTGATCGCGTTACCGCTGCAGAAGCAGCCTCGCGAGCAAGGGCGCAGCGTGTTCGTCGACGATGCGCTACAGGCGTTTCCGGATCAATGGGCGTACTTGGCATCCATCGAGCCGATGGCGCCGCGAGATATCGAGCCGACGATTCTTCGAGCGACGGGTGGATCGCACCCTCTCGACGTGACTTTCGTGGCCGACGAGGACTCGCTGGAGCCGTGGAAGCCGCGCTCGTCGGCCACGCAGCGATTGGCTGGTCCGATGCCCGAGTCGGTCGCGGTGACGCTGGCCAATCTGGTCTATGCAGCGAAGGCACAACTGCCGCAACCGCTCGCGAACCGACTGGTGCGCCTGGCCGCCTTCCAGAACCCTGAGTTCTACCGGGCGCAGGCCATGCGCATGCCGGTGTGGGACAAGCCCCGAGTCATCGGGTGCGCCGAGAACTTCCCGCAACACATCGGCCTGCCACGCGGTTGCCTGGATGCAGTTCAACAACTCTTTCGGGATCAAGGTATCCGCTGCGATCTGCGGGACGAACGCTCGACGGGCGAACCTCTGGTGGTTACGTTCGTCGGCACGTTGCGGCCTGACCAGCAGGCGGCAGCCAAAGCCATGCTGAAGAACGACACCGGCGTGTTGTGCGCGCCGACAGCTTTCGGCAAGACAGTGACAGCCGCTGCGATGATCGCCAGCCGTGGCGTGAATACTCTGGTGCTCGTCCATCGCATCGAGTTGCTCAGGCAGTGGAAGGAGCGCCTGCAGTCGCTTCTCAGCGTTGGTCCGGACGTCGTCGGCACCGTCGGCGGTGGCAAGGCCAAGCCGACCGGCAGGATCGACGTTGCCGTGATGCAGTCTCTTGTTGGGAGGGGTCAACGCCAAGGCGAGGTCAGCGCCTTGGTCGAGAACTACGGCCACGTCATCGTCGACGAATGCCACCATCTGTCGGCCTTCTCGTTCGAAGCGATCCTGAAGCGGGCCAAGGCCAAGTACGTGCTCGGCCTGACGGCTACTCCAGTACGGCGCGACGGTCAGCAGCCGATCATCTTCATGCAGTGCGGTCCGATCCGGCACACCGCGGCGAAGCCGGAAGGTGCACCGCAGACGCTGGAGGTGACGCCGCGCTTCCTGTCGACAGCGATCGTCGTGCATTCCGACGCCGGAATCCAGGAGGTCTTCCGGACACTGGCGGTCGATGACGCTCGTACGGCCCGCATCGTCGGGGAGATCGTCGACGCCTATCTGCAGGGGCGGAAGGTTCTGGTCCTGACCGAGCGCACGGAGCATCTCGCCGCAATCGGTGCGGCCTTGAGCGGGCTGGTCCAGAACCTGGTCACGCTGCAAGGCCGTTCGTCGAAGAAGCAGCGCGCGGCCGTGCTGGCGACACTGGAAGCGCTGGCGCCAGACGCGCCGCGAGTCTTGTTGTCCACCGGCAAGTTGGTTGGCGAGGGATTCGACCACCCGCCGCTCGACACTCTGATCTTGGCGATGCCGATCTCGTGGAAGGGCACCCTCCAGCAATACGCTGGCCGCCTGCACCGCGAGCACGCGGACAAGACGCACGTGCGGATCGTGGATTTCGTCGACTCAGGTCATCCGGCGCTGATGAGGATGTGGTCGAAACGCCAGGTCGGCTATCGCGCCATGGGATACCGGGTGGAAACCTCGGCTGGCGACCTCTTCATCTCCGACAACCTGCAGGGTGATGGACCAGCGCTTGCGCCTCTTCCATCGTCGACGACGCCGGCCAGCGTTCACCCAGGCCGTTCAGGGAACACCAGCCGATAGCTCTTCAAGTCCTCCTCGAACGCATGGCACGCAGCCAGTCGAGCGCGGAGCTGATCACGCGGCACGCCATAGTCGAACGCGGCCGACCATGACTGGATACGTGTCATGGCGGCCACGAAAGGTTTCGCGTCGGCGTTGTTGCTGAGTGCCTTGAGCGGCAGCAGGTAGTCCTCGCGGTAGACGGTCGGCACGATGATGCGGCTCAGGCCCACTGCGCTCAGCACGCAGTTCATCGCCAGTCGTGCCGTTCGCCCGTTGCCGTCGATGAAGGGGTGCACCTCGCTGACGACGAACATGGTCATCAGTGCGCGTGCCAAGGGGTCCACCAGCGCCAGGATGCGCTCGAAGGCCTCGCGAAGTGTGCCGGGCACCAGCTCGGGCAACACGAAGACCGTCGAGCCCGCCTGGTTGACCCGATCCTTCCATTCGCCGGGCTTCTTGTCGGGCCGCTGCTGCATGACCTGTGCGTTCACGCTCTTGAGCCAGGCCAGGAAAGCGTCGGCATCCTGTGCCGGTCGGTCGCGCCAGGGCGAGCGTGTCGCCGCCGCGAAAGTGCCGAGGATGTCGTGCGAGTCCGCGCTGCGGTTCTCAATGATCCGGCCGTCGAAGACGATGCTTTCGGCCTCGGCGACAGTGAACGTCGTGCCTTCGATGTAGTTGGAGAAGTACGATTCGAAGAAGGCGAAGTTCTCGCGTGCGAGGCCGGCTGGGGCCGGGTCAGCGATGGCGGCAAACACCTCGCGGTTCAGTGCCGAGAAGAGCGTGTCGAACAGGTCGAGGCGGCTCGGGTCGTACGGTCGGCCGGCTGCGCGCGCCAGGGACTGACGCGCCGACAGGTTGCGCGCAGCGTGTGTACCCAGCAGCGCGCCGACGATGCCGTCCAGGCGCGCGAACTGAGGCGTCATGTCGAGCAAGGCGGCCAGCGTTCGACATGCATCGCGCAGATCGTTCAGCCTCTGCTCGCCGCGCAGGGCCAGCATCTTGTCGAGTTGCACCTCGACTTCCTGCTGAGGCAGCACACGCTCAGACCAGCCACGACCTCGACTCAGGTTCTCCAGGAACCGCCGAGACTCGCTGGCCAGGAACAGGGAGCCGTAGGGCACGTCCCGCGCGGCGCCATCGGTGACGGCTGGCGGTCCGGGCAGCACCTCGACGGTCAACCCCGGCAGCTCCAGCTTGCGGCGCGTCCTGCCGCGTGTGACAAGCAGCTTGCCGGCCTGAGGCCGGCCGTCGAACGCTGAGCGGTGCGAGATCACGCCGCCGGGCAGCAGATGGCCGACGATGGCGCGCCAGTGGCGCAGCACCACCGACTCGGCCGGCGCGTCCAGATTGGAGGTGTAGACGCCTGCGTAGAGCTTCCGCAGGTGCCCGTCGGCAGCCAGGCGGCGCACGCGCTTGGACTGAGCCTGGTCTGTGCCCTGACTGAACAGGATCTCGGGCAGCGTGTCCATGAATGAGCGCTTTGCGGCTGCGGTTTCTCAAGAAGTGTCCATAGAATGCCACGAACGGGCTCTGTTTGTCCAAAAACAACTTCTTTTGATGCTTCAGCCGTTGTGCAGATTCATCACATTTCGCGCGTTGAGTACGCTCCAATTGTCCATAAACAAACCACTTGTGCTTGATTTCGTCCGGCTTTCCCAAAGAACGGCTGGCCAGCCGGCCCGCTGCGCGCCGGGTTCTCGGCCAGGAATCGAACTTCACCTGTGCGAAGCTGTCGCCATTGGCCCGGCGTGCTCGGCCCACACCCACCACGGACAAGCAAGCACCCTTCGCCGAGCAGATGCCACAAGCTGGGTCGGAAAGCGCCGAGGCTTGGGGCCACAAGACCGAGAACTGTCGACTGCCTGAGGGAGACCGCCGTTGGACCTGAAAGCCCTGCAGACCACGCTGCGCGAGTTCGCCGCCGAGCGCGAATGGCAGCCGTTTCACACGCCGAAGAACCTGGCTATGGCGCTGATGGTGGAGGCGGCCGAGTTGGCCGAGATCTTCCAGTGGATGACGCCCGAGCAGTCGCAGGCCGCGCGCGGCGACCTCGTGTTGCAGGAGCAGGTTGCGGACGAGGTGGCCGACGTGCTGCTGTACCTGGTGCAGATTGCCGACCACACGGGCATCGACCTGAAACGCGCTGTCGGACGCAAGCTCGTCAAGAACTCGAAGAAGCACCCGCCGCTGCGGCCCGGCCTGCCTGGCTTCCGGGTGGGTACAGGTGCCGCCGGGGACACCGAGACCCACGTGCTGGTGGATTGGGAGAACGTGCAACCCAAAGATGCCGACATCCGGTCCCTGGTGCCCGACGTCACCGACATCTGGCTCTTTCATGGGCCGAACCAGAAGGGCGTGGCCGCAAAGCACGCGTCATTCGGCGAGAAGGCGACGCCGGTGAAGATCGCGCGCACGGGCAAGAACGCGCTGGACTTCCACCTCTCGTTCTACATGGGTTACATCGCTGCCCGCCATCCCGACGCACGATTCATCGTCGTGTCCAACGACAAGGGCTATGCGCCCATGCTGGAGCACGCGGCAGAGTTGGGGTTCTCGGCGCGTCAGGTTGGCTTCGGCAAGTCCGGTGCCGTTGTCGAGGCGGCATCGGCGAGCAGTGCAGCCAAGAAGGCCGCTCCGGCCGAGAAGGTGGCTGCGAAGAAGGTGCCCACCAAACCAGCGGCGAAGAAAGCAGTCGCGAAACTGCCATCGTCCCCAGTGGCGAAGGCCCAGGCAAAGAAGGTGCCGGCTGCAAAGAAGGCCGCTGCGACGAAGAAGACTGCGTCACCCGCGGCGGCACCGACCACCGCCTCCGTTGCCTCGACATCCAGTGCGGCCCCTGCTGTCAATGTAAGTTCAGTGATTGATCTGAAGAAGGCCATCAGCCACGTTGTAGCTAGCCTCAGGAAGACCACCAGCAAGCCAACCAAGCGTGCGAAGCTGGTGGCTGCCATCAAGTCGCTGCTGGGTCAGTCCGCCGACGAGCAAGCTGTGCACTCTGTGCTGGCGCAGTTGCTCGCCAGCGGCAAGGTGGTGATCGACTCGAACGGCAGTGTTCAGTATGCGTTCCAGTCGGCATAGCAGGCGACGTTTGGCTTGGCATGGTTCGGCTCGTCTCCTTGGTCAGCGATCGAACTGCTTTGAACTGCTCAATCCCGCATGCGACTGCGAAAATGCCATCACGATGCAGCACCTGATCCTGCGCCCAGGCCCCCAACTGGTCATGCGAGCCTTTCGACCGGAACCCGACGACACGGGCAGCCGGCTGAAGGAGGTCGACGTCACCGGCCGCGCCTACGAGCTTCTGTTCGAGCTCGTCACCGTCCACGCCGAGACCACGTTGGCCGACATCTTCCGGCTGATGGAGGCCAGCCCGCTGCTGCAGAAGTTCTACCGCCGGGACTTCGCCGAAGAACTCTGCGCGGAGGCGCGCAAGGGGGCCGCCGCACCGCCGGCCCGTGAGCGGGCTGCGCATGAAGGCATCGAGTTCCTCGAGCTGTATCAGGAATGGGAGCTGGACACGAGCACGAACGAGTACTCCGGCATGCAACGCCTGCACTTGCACGGCATCGGCCACGAATTGGCGGAAGACCTGCCGGAAGAACGAAGGAAGAAGGGCGAACGCATCGAATGGTCGGTCTCGCTGACGCCGCTGCGCGAGCTACTGTCGTTGCCGGTCCGGGTGAAGGACGAGGTTCGGATCACCGAGGAAGACGCGTCGGCCAAGGCCTACAGGAGCGAGATCCAGCGCGCTAGATGCGCCGACGTGACGCTGGGCCAGGTCATCCACGGCCTGCTGTGGGAACTGTCCTTTCATGGTGCGCCGCAAGAGCAACTGGAGGTGTCGGAAGATCTCAAGCGCCAGGTTGCCGAGATCGATGCCGGCACGGTCGAGCTCGTGTCCGCTGACGACGTTTTCGAACCCCTGTACAAGCCAGGATGCGACGCGCTCTTCGAAGAGCTCGGCGGTCGTTCGACGCGTGAGATCGCGGCGGCGATCCGCGACATCGACGACGACCAGAACGCGGCCGCGTGGCTGGAGCGGGTCTTCGAGGGCGCCGTCGTGGTCAAGCCGCAGTTTCGCAGTCGTTCCGGTCGCGAGTTCCGCAAGGCCTTCCGGGCCGCCGGGCGCTGACCTCTTCGCCATGAAGAAGGTGGTGTTCGCCGCGCAGGAGCGCATCGATGACTTCGAGTGCACGGCGGTTGAGTTCTTTCTCGCTGTTCTCGGCATGGACTACGGCGAGTGCATCGTCACCGACGAAAGCCGTCTCAGCGACTTCGCCAGTTGCGGCCTGCCCGAGGACATCGCTGACGCAACCCAGAGCTTGAAAGCGCTCTACTCGGCGTGGGACGCGTGGGTTGTGCCGGCCATCTGCAGCCAGTATGGCCTCGCGGACCTCTCGACGACGATGCTGCTTGTCGATCTCTTTGAACAGATCGAGCGCCAGGGACCGAAACAAGTTCATTGACGCCGCGTGAACGACATCGTGCCGCACAGGCGTGTCCTCGGGCGGCCAACTCAGAATGGCTGGTACAAGCTCCCCTGAGCAAGGGAGAGAACAAGACATGGCAAGACGCGGAAAGACCAGTCCCGCCGAGGACCTCATGGACATCGTGTCGATGCTGCCGTGGTGGGTCGGTGTCATGCTGGCGCTGTTGAGCTACATGCTGCTCCACAGCGTCGCATCTCAGCAGATGGTCGCCACCGCCCAGCCGGGCCAAGTGGGTGCGATGGTCACGCAGACGCTTTGGAAGACGCTGGCCAGCGTCGGCCAGTACATCCTGCCCATCCTCTGCCTCGGCGGCGCCGGGATGTCGGCCTGGCGACGCAGGGCCAGGCAGAACCTCGTCACCGACGTGGCGCAAAGCAAGGCGACCGACGTGCTCGATGGCATGAGCTGGCGCGAGTTCGAGATGCTCGTCGGCGAAGGGTTTCGGCTGCAGGGCTACCAGGTTGTCGAAACCGGTGGCGGCGGCGCCGACGGCGGCGTCGATCTCGTGCTCACGAAACCCGGCAAGAACGGCGGCGAGAAGTTTCTCGTGCAGTGCAAGCAGTGGCGCGCCTTCAAGGTCGGCGTGGACGTGGTGCGCGAGCTGTACGGCGTGATGGCCGCCCGAGGCGCCACAGGTGGCTTCGTGGTGACCTCGGGCCGATTCACCGACGAGGCCATCAGCTTTGCGAGCGGTCGCAATGTGAACCTGGTCGATGGGCCGAAGCTCCATGGGCTGATTCGACAGGCCAAGGCTGGGATCGACCGTTTGCCGGCACGGGCTGCGGCCGCGGATGCTCCAGCGGTGCCGCCCAACCCGGCGCCGATGCAGGCGGCAAGCTGCCCGTTGTGCTCGAAACCCATGGTGCGGCGGACGGCAAAGCGCGGCGCCAATGCCGGCAGCGAGTTCTGGGGCTGCACGGGCTACCCGGCATGCCGTGGCACGCGGCCGATCGCCTGACACCAGGGACCACGATGGCATTGCCCGATGGCCTCTACGACCTGTTGCTGACCGAGGGCCTGGCCCGATCGCTCGCAGCGCTCGACCCAACCAGCGCCGACGTGCTGGCGCTCAAGGGCGGCGCCGCCGAGTTTCTGGCCGAGGTCATCACGCGGCAGCTCGGTGCCATCCTCGACGATGTTGCCGGTGACGACGCCGACAAACCCAGGCGCCAGCTCGAACTGGTCAACGACCTGCTGGTGACGCTGCGCCAGCGGCTCAGCGCGGGCGGCAGCTCGGCTGCGGCGATGGCGTCTGCCGAAGTTGTCGATCTGGTGGCATCGCCGCTGCGCGTGCTCAGGGCCGTCAAGCGTGATCAGCAGTTCCCGGCCTCGCCCGAGATCGGCCTGGCCGTGCCCTGGCTCTTCACGGCCGGCAAGGGCTCGCCTTCGCTGTTGCAAGAGATCCGCCGTGAGCTGGCCTCGAGCGACCAGGTGGACATCCTGGTCAGCTTCATCACGGTGTCCGGCGTCCGCAAGCTGCAGGACGTGCTGCAGCAGATCACCGCCACCGGTCGCGCATGGGCCAGAGTGCCACGCGCCTGCGCATCCTCACCACCACCTACACCGGCGCGACCGAGGCGCGCGCGCTGGACGAGCTGGCGCGCCTGCCAGGCTGCGAAGTACGCGTGTCGCTCGATGGCCGGCGCACTCGCCTGCATGCCAAGGCCTGGCTGTTCCAGCGCAAGTCCGGCTTTGGCTCGGCCTATGTCGGCAGCGCCAACCTGTCGGGCGCCGCGCTGACTGGCGGGCTGGAGTGGACCGTCAAGCTCACCCAGCGAGCGCAAGAGGCGCTGTTCGCGCGGGCCGTGGCTCACTTCGAGACGCTGTGGGCCGACAGCGAGTTCCAGCGCTATGACCCGGACAACGTCGAGCATCGCCAGGCACTGGCCGCCGCGCTCGGCCGCGAGTCTTTCGGCGGTGAGCCCACGGGCGCGATCAGCTTCTTCGACCTGCAGCCCAAGACCTACCAGCAGGAGATGCTGGAGCAATTGGTCGCCGAGCGTGCCCATGGTCGCAGCCGCAACCTGCTGGTGGCGGCCACTGGCACTGGCAAGACGGTGGTGGCGGCGTTCGACTATCGCAACACCTGCCGTCTCGAAGGTGGGCGCCCGCGTCTGCTGTTCGTGGCCCACCGCGAGGAGATCCTGCGCCAGGCCTTGCGCACCTACCGCGAGGTGCTGCGCGACCCCGAGTTCGGCGATCTGCTCACCGGTAGCCACCAGCCCGAGCGATGGGACCATCTCTTCGCCACCATCGACAGCGTGACCAGCCGCGACCTGGTGGCCACCGTCGGCGCCGATCACTGGCACACCGTCGTGGTGGATGAATGCCACCGGCTGGCCGCCGATCGCTTCGATGCCTTCGTCAAGGCCGTTCGCCCCAGCGTTCTGCTCGGCCTGACGGCGACGCCCGAGCGCAGCGACGGCCAACCCATCGCGCCAGTACTTCGATGCGCGGCCCGATGGCAGCCCGGCGGTCGAGCTGCGGCTGTGGCACGCGCTGGACCTGCAACTGCTGGCGCCCTTCGAGTACTACGCCTGCGACGACGCCACCGACTTCTCGGCCGTGCCCTGGGACAAGCCGGGTGAACGTGAGGCGGTGGACAAGCTGGTCACGGGCAATGACGTGCGCGCCCGGCTGGTGGTCAACGAATGGCGCCGGCTGGCGTCCGACGCCGGCGCGGTCGCGCGCCATCGTGTTCTGCGTGTCGGTCGCGCACGCCGAGTTCATGACGGACTGGCTCAACCGCGCCGGCCTGCCGGCCGCCTGCGTGGTCGGCACAACGGCGAGCGACGAGCGCCGCCGGGCCCCGCAGCGCCTGCTCAGCGGCGAGCTGTGCGCGCTGGTGACGGTCGACCTCTACAACGAAGGCATCGACCTGCCGATGGTCGACACGCTGTTGCTGCTGCGGCCCACGCAGAGCCCGGTGCTGTTCCAGCAGCAGATCGGCCGCGGCCTGCGCCTGGCGCCGGGCAAGGAGAGCTGCCTGGTGCTCGACTTCGTCGGCCAGCACCGCACCGAGTTCCGGTTCGACCGCCTGTTGTCGAGCCTGACCGGCTTGTCGCGCCGTGAACTGGTGGACGGCGTCGAGAACGGCTTCGGCAGCCTGCCGCCGGCTGCCACATCCACCTGCAGCGCCAGACGCGAGAGCAGGTGCTGCAGGGCCTGCGCGCGTTGACGACGCAGAACTGGCGCCGCCTGAAGACCGAGCTGCAGACCTATGCAGCCCTGCGCGGCCGTGCCTCGGTGCGGCTGGCCGACTTCCTGCACGACCAGGCGCTGGAGCTCGAAGACGTCTACCGCGCGGCACCGGCCAGGGCCGCAGCGGCTGGACGGCACTGAAGCGCGATGCCGGCCTGATCGTCGCGGAGCCTGGCCCCGAAGAGGACTACTTCAGCCGCCGCTTCGGTGACCTGCTGCATGTGGACGATCCGCAGCGGCTCGACGTGATGGCCGCGGTCGGCGCGCCGATCGCGCCAGCCGCCGGCGCTCGATGCCGAAGGATGCGCTGGGTGTGCAGATGCTGGCCTACCAGATCGATGGCCGGCACGAGCAGGCGGCAGGCCCCGAAGCCTTCATTGAACGCATCGAGCGTCACCCCGCCATCGCCGCCGAACTGGTCGAGCTGTCTGGCCTGCTGCAGGCCCGCAGCACGCTGAGCGCCAAGCGCCGTGCCTGGGCTCGAAGACACGCCGCTGTGCCTGCACGCCGCCTATGGCGCGCGCGAGGTGCTCACGGCGGTGGGCTGGCTGACGGCGGCGCGCCGTGCGCCATTCCAGGCCGGTGTGCTGCCGCTGACCAGCCGCAAGACCGAACTGCTGTTCGTCACGCTCGACAAGAGCGAGGGCTACCACGACCGCATCGCGTACCACGACTACGCGATCAGCGCCGAGCGCTTCCACTGGCAGACACAGAACAGCGCCGGCCCTGACACGCCCGGTGGCCGGCGCTATCTGGAGAGTTCGACCAACGGCTGGCAGTTCCAGCTGTTCGTGCGGCCGCGCAAGGGTGATGCGTACCGCGCCTGCGGGCGCGTGACGCTGGAGTCGGCCGAAGGCGACCGACCCATGAGCATCGTCTGGAAGCTGCAAACGCCGCTGCCGGCGCGGCTGTTCAGGGAGTTCAGCGTGCTGCGCGGGGTGTAGCGCCAGCCCGCACGACCTGCCGAGCCGGCGTCTTGAACACGTTCTTCGTGTTCCATGCCAGAAACTCAGGCGCCGGTAGCAGGTCGGCATGCTGCGGCGCGTGGATCGCGCGCCCGTGGAACTGCAGCTCGCCTTCCATGCCGCGGCCGCCGCTGATCGCGTGCTGGCTGAAGACGACGCGGTGCTCCGCCGGCTCGACGGTGAACACGCCCAGGTCGAAGAGCTTGTGGTGCAGCGCGCACAGCGACAGGCCGTTGGGCTCGATGTCCGGCCCACCGACGTGATGCCATTGGATGTGCGCGGCCTCCAGGCCGGCCGGTGTGTGCCCGATGCGGAGGTCGAAGCCGCAGACGCAGCACCGGTACTCGTAGGCGCGCAGCACCCGCTCCCGAAAACCGGGGTCGCGCCTGCGCCGTTCCGCGGTGGCGTAGTCGACAGCGACCGGCTGCGCCATCGCGCAGTTCACTGGCGCCGTCGAGATCCAGGCCCAGCGTAGCCACGATGTCGGCATGCAGGGTCGCAGGGAAGTAGGTGTCGAGCACCCGCGAAGCCACGGCCTGCAGCAGGCCGGGCATGTGGCGCAGGGCCTCGTCGACGTCGGTGGGGAAACCTGCCTTGATGTGATGCTCCCGCAACTCGCCCAGGCTGGGCGTGGCGCCGGCAGGGCGCTTCAAGACCTCGCGCGGGCCACTCAGGTCCCACAGCGCGCCGTGGCCATCGGTGGCCAGGTGCCAGAACGGGTAGTGCCGTGACTTGGCGGCGCTGCTGGGGCCGAACTCGGCCAGCAGCTGTTTCAGCAGCTCATCGATGGCGGTGAACTCGACCAGTCTCGGCTCGCCGCGCTGCACTCGGGCCAACGCCAGCAGGATCAGCAGCGGCTTGTGCGGCGCGTAGACGCCCGCCCGTTGCGCGCGGCGGATGTTCTCGAAGGCGTCCAGGACTTCGATGGCGGTCTTCATGTCGGCTGTGCGCGGTCGCATTCAGTCCAGTAGTCGGCCTTGTCCGGGATGACCCATCGCACGCCGCCGCGCGGGTCGGGCCTGTCACCGGGATACCGAGGAATCAGGTGCATGTGCAGGTGGCCGATGGTCTGGCCGGCGGCCGTGCCGTCGTTGATGCCGATGTTGTAGCCCGCAGGGCCGAACTCGGCCTGAAGCTGCTGCTTCGCCACGTCCAGCAGTGCGAGCATTGCGTCGCGCTCTGGCGGCGTGGCATCGAAGAACGAAGCGACGTGGCGCACGGGAATCACCAGCGTGTGCCCCGGCGTGACCGGGTACGCGTCCCGCACGACGACCGCGGCATCGTTTCGGAACAGCACCCGCTCCGCCGGCAGGGCACAGAAGGGGCACACGGCGGTGAGGGTCATGCCGCAAGGGTACAAGACTCGCCGCCGAGCGCCTCAGCCCACGTCAGGAGCTGCGGAAGGTGGCGACGCTTCAGGAGCCGCGTCTGCCCGGCTGGCCCAAGTACGCATTTGAGATCTCCGGCCGACCATGGCCCAGCTTCATCGATACATCCTGGCGGGCAGCGGTGTCGATTGCCTTGTCGGCCGCTGCCCCGCCTTCGACGGGTGGCCGCACGCCGGTGGCGCGCTCGTACTCATCGGCGGCGTACTGGTGCCGCAGGCCGTGCGGTGTCACTTTCAGATCGGCCTTCGTCATGCCGCAGCACTCCAGCACATAGCGCAGGTGCCGGATGGCCTGGGTCAGTTCAAGCCGCGGGTCGCTGACGCTTTCGTTCTCGTCCTTGGCAATCAGGCGGGCGATGTCGACCGCGCGCTGGCGCTCGGGCGCGTCGATCGGCACGTAGCGGCGCCGTCCGCCTTTGGTGCCGCGGTGAACGTGGAGGTACATACCCGTGTCGGCGTCCGGCTTGCCCGCCTGCGCCGCCGTCACGACATCGGCATGCGGCCTGCACATCACGGCTTCCTTGAATCGCAGGCCGAACGCCGCCATCAGCCGCGTGGCTGCGGCGGCCCGCACGTCGCGGGCTTCGATCTCGGCGATGAGCTTGTCGATGTCCACGCCACGAGCCCGAGGCGCCTTGCTCTCCTTGGCCACGTAGCCGCGCTTGTAGAGCGCGGTGTCGTCGAAGTACGCCGACAGCGGTTTCACCAGGTTCGGCTTGCCGATCCATGAGGTGAAGGTCTTCAGCATGCTGTGGTACTTCTGCAGCGATGACGCGCCCAGCTCGCCGGCCTCGGCCCGTTGGCGCCAGATCGTCATCAGGACATCGACATGCCGGCCGCTGAGCGACCGCGGATCGAGCTTGAAGGTCTTGATCGGGTTGTGCAGCAGCGTCTCGAACAAGCGGTAGAGGAACTGCTGACGGCGTGCAATGGTGTCGTACGCGACGCCCTTGTCTTTCACGGCATGGCGCCAGTTGAAGAGGGCCAGGATCAGGCTCAGCACGTACTTCCACCGCTGCGGCTGCAGCGGGATCTTGTCGAGGTCGATGTTGCGTGGGGGGTTGTTGGCCATGGTCTTTCCTTTCAAGCGTGGGCCGACGTAGTGGGTTGATCGAAGTGCGCGCATCCCCATGCGCGTCGGGTCAGGGTTGGGCGTTGACCTGAAGGTCGCTGCCGAGGCGGTTCGTAAAAGTGGACGCCCTGCACACGGTGTCGAGCACACGTGGCTGTTCGCTCAAGGCGAACCGCAGACCCTTTGGCTTGGCCGCGGGTCTGCGAAGCAGTTGCACGGGCGCCACCCATGCGGATGCCACGACGGGCATCAAATCGATCGTCGTCGCCAGGCCGACTGACGGCACCGCAGCCAACGCGGTGCACGGCCTGTTCACGCGGGGTCCACTGCGGCCGGTCTTGCCGGCGGATCAGGGTTGCCCGAAGGCGATGCGTGATGCGGGACAAGGGGGGACTTCGGCAGCGCTCAAGGCGCGCCACATGCCAGCGCCTCAATGGGCGAGGGCGATGAGGGCCAGGTCTGGCCTGGTTCTCGACGATGTCCGCACACAGGCAGGTGTGCGGCGGTTCCATGCACCGGGCGCTGGTTGACCAGCGTGGTGCGCAACAGAACGAGCTTGACGCTCATGGTGACTCGGGGTCACCGCTACAAGGGCTTGCAATCGGTGCTCAATGCGCCCGGGATGCCAGCTGGCCCGGCGGTTAGCACTTGCAGCATGCATCAGCCGTGGCAGGCACGCAAGTGGCAAATCGCGCCAATACCGTGTCGATACGGATGACGCATCGCGCAGCCCCTGGGGTTGACGTCTTAGATTCAAACCTCTCCCTCCGAGCCGGCGCGGCACCGCCCATTGCACGTCGACCCCGCACGCACTCCACGCAGACCAAGGGGCCGGCCGCGAGCTGTCGCGGTGACTGCATTCGGCGCCGACACCGAACGCAGACGGACCGCGCTGCTGCTGTTCGCACAGCCGCCGGGCAGAGGCCGATTCCCGGGCCCAAGAGGGCGGGATTTTGGGTGGCGCGAGCCGGTGCGACTGAGGACGATGTCGTCGTCCCCATCACTGAACAGGAGAGCGCCATGCAACCCGTCGTCCGCGCCATCGACGTTGGCTTCGGCTACACCAAGTACGTCACGCATGTCGAAGGCAATGCCATCACCTGCAGCCACTTCCCATCCGTGGCGGCGGCCAGCGTCCGCGATCCCGCCGACCGCAGTTGGGGTGGCCCGCGCGACACCATCGCCCTGCGGGTGGGCCAGATGTTCTACGAGGCCGGCCCCGACATCGACCTGGCGCTCGGCAACTTCCGGCCACAGCTGCCGCGCACGGATGACTACGTTCAATTGCCCGAGTACCTGGCCCTGCTGCGCATCGCCATCGACTACATGCGGGTCGACACCATCGACCTGCTGGTCACGGGCCTGCCGGTGGGCCTGTACGCCGCCAAGAAGAACGCGCTGGAGCGCCTGGCCACGGGTGAGCACCCGGTCTCGAAGGGGCGCGTCGTTCGTGTCAAGAAGGCGCTGGCCGTGGCGCAGCCGCAGGGCGCGCTGGTGAGTTTTGCGGCGGGCGAGGGCAAGCTGGGCCAGCTGCGCCAGCACGAGAGCCTGATCATCGACGCCGGTTCGCGGACATTCGACTGGCTGGTGACGCGCGGCATGCGGCTGGTGACGAGCCGCAGCAATTCGGTGAACCGCGGCGTGCACAACGTGCTGATGATGATTGCCGACGAGATCAGCCACGACATCGGTGATCCGTTCCGCGACCTGGAAGCGCTGGACCACGCGCTGCGCAAGGTCAGGCCACTGACGCTGTGGGGCAAGCCGTACTCGGTGGAGAAGTACCGGCCGATGATCGCGCCGGTCGCCTACGACGCGGTACAGAGCATGCTGGGGTCCATCGGCCACAAGCAGCGCTTCGAGTACGTCGTGGTGGCCGGCGGCGCAGCCACCTGTTCAAGAAGGCGATCCACGAGGCCTTGCCGCTGTACCGGCTGGACGAGGTGAGCGAGCCGATATACGCCAACGTGCGCGGCTACCAGATCGCCGGCCAGGCCAAGCTGGCGCCGAAGGCGGGTGCGGCGCCGGCGGTGGAGCCCAGCGCGGCCATCGAATGCGGAGCTGCAACATGAATGGGCAGCCGAAGAATCTGAGCGTCGTGCCGCTGAAGGATCGCGACGGCGTCAACGGCGGCCGCGCCGCCAGGCAGAGCGCCACGAGGCGAATGACCGCGAGGTGATGTACTTCGCGTACGACCAGCTCGGGATGCCGTTGCTGTACGCCGACCTGATGCGCTTCCGCAAGGGGCCTTTGCGCCTGCAGCGCCTGCGAACACTGGTCACCCAGGGCTTGATGGTCGAACGCGCAGCGCAGCCGCCTGCGATCCCGCCGGCACCACCTGTGGCCGGTGATGGTGCCGACGACGTGTTCGCCGACCCTGTCGACGAGTAGTTCGCCATGGCGGCGCGAACATGCGAGCCGCTTGTGGGTGGCGAAGCGTTCCGCCTTCTTCACACGCGCGCGAATCCGCAGTATCTTTGCACGCAAGGCGGCCGGCATTCCATGCCGTAGCCCGCCCCGCCGCGCGAGCGGCGGCGTTTGCGGTCGTGACCCGCCCTGGAGCAGCGTTCACCGGCTTTGATGTGCCTTCGGGCCAGCCGCCGCGATGACGCAGGCACCGATGGTGCCGACAGCCACCGCCAGCCCGCGCGCCGTGCGCCGGCCCCTGGCACCGACTCCATTTCTGCATCCCTATCCGCATGCACATCGGGCGGGCGTCCCGATGAGCCCCGAGGAAGAGCCGTTGACGCCCTTGATCGCCGTGGAATCCTGATCTCAACACGGCGGTGACCAAGCAGGTCATTCGTCCACGGCCCCAGGCGGGGCCACGAAGGGCATGGCCCATCACTTTCTATTCACTGCGCGAGGCCGCCACCGTGCTCGGCGTCGACTACTGCACCGCCCGCGGCCTGCTGATCAGCGGGCAACTGCGCGGCTTCAAATCGGCCGGCGCTGGCACGTGCAGCCCGCCGACATCCAGGCGTTCATCGACGAAGGCAAGGAGGCCGTGCAGCGCCGGGCGGCAACGGCCAAGTCCATCCACGACAGCATCGGAGCAGCGACATGGCACTCAGAAAGCGCGGCCAGACCTGGTGGCTCGACATCGCCACGCCAGGTGGCCATCGACTTAGAAGATCGGCTGAGACACCTGACCGCAAGGCGGCCCAGGAACTCCACGACAAGCTGAAGGCCGACCTCTGGCGCCAGGCCAAGCTCGGCGACAAGCCCAAGTACACCTGGGAGGACGCCGCGCTGCGCTGGCTGAACGAGCAGGCGCACAAGGCGTCCATCCGCGACGACGCGAAGAAGATCGAGATCCTGACGCCGTTCTTCCGCCGCGTGCCGCTGGCCGACCTGAGCTGGGACCGCATCCAGGCCGTGGTGGAAGGGCAGAAGGGCGACCGCAAGCCGGCCACGCGCAACCGCTACTACCAACTGGTGCGATCGATCCTGAGGCGGGCCATGCGCGAGTGGCAGTGGATCGAAAAGGTGCCGGTGGTACGCCTGCACCGCGAGCCTGAGGGGCGCGTGCGCTACCTGTCACCGCAGGAGATCGACACCCTGCTGCGCAACCTGCCCGAGCACCTGCGCGCGATGACGCGCTTTGCCTTCGCGACTGGCCTGCGCCGCGGCAACGTGCTGCGCCTGCGCTGGAAGCAGATCGACCTGGGCCGCCGCGTGATGCATGTGAAGGCCAGCGAGGTCAAGAATCGCAAGACGCTTGGCATCCCGCTGCCAGCGCCGCTCGTACAGGTCAAGGATGCGCCCGGCCTTGGCTTGGAAGTGCGGATCGCGCGGGAAGATCCAACAGCGGTGCTGCCAAGGTCGGATGGCGTCCTCATGCAGCCATCGCCAGACGGTGCTGTGGCTGATGCGCGCGACCAACCCCGAGCGCTCGGCGTGTCGCGCCAAATCGGCCACGCTGAGTCGCGACAGCGGCAAACCCAGGGTGGCCGGCAACTCGCATGCGAGAGCCTTGATCTCAATCGTGAGCTCTGGGGGAAAAGACCCGAGGGCGTCCGGGGCGGGCTCTCTCTTCGAGGCCCGCCAATCGCTCCTTGAAGAAGCGCTTGCGCCACTGGCTGACGACGTCGCGCCCGGTGTCCAGGCGCGCGGCGATCTCGTCGTTGCCCATACCGTCGGCGGCCATCAGGATCATCTTGGCCCGGACGACCTCGAAGTACGGCAACGTATATCTGCTTGCACGACGGCTCAGCTCGGCAGCCTCGGCTACCGAAAGCTTGATCTCGAACGGGCTCTTCCTTGGCATGCGCGACCCCTCGTCGAAGAATCGCATCAAGATGCCATACGCGGCCAAACTTATCAACCATATACGTTGCCGTATTTATGAAACTGCCTACTTAGCAGACAGGGAAGAGCCTCTGCCCATTTCGGGCTCGCCTGGTGATCCTGGAAAACGGAGTGCACATGCTCCGTGGAGAGAACTACCTCCCAATCGACCAGATCCTTGAGGCGGTCCGATTCACCGGCGTCCTCCCCCTGCGCCGTCCAGCGGAATGGCTCGCGCAGCGACACCCGTGGCGTCAATGAATCGCGCAGTTCTAGTCGAAGCGACGTTGTGAGGCCATCGCGCCGGAAGCGTTCCATCCATCGATAGAGGTCCAGGTCGCTCATTGCTACTTCACACGGTTTGTCAGGAACAGGCGCCAGAGCGTCCGCATCTTGGGCCGAGGTATTGCGTTTGGCGCACTTGCTCGAATGCGGTTCAACTCATCGTAATAGTCCGACCAGCACCGTCATTGCGCCGGGGTTCGATGCCCGGCAGCATCTGATCTGACGGAGTGCTCACCCGCTTGATGGTGTGCACCAACGGAGATGGTGCACACCATGAAGGATCAAACAAGAGGGTCGTCGCGAAGCCGGCGGCAGCATGAACGGGCGTTCAAGGACGAGCTGATCGCGCAGAGTCTGGTCCCCGGCGCGTCGGTCGCGGGGATCGCAATGAAGGGCGGCATTAATGCCAACCTTCTGTTCAAGTGGCGACGTGAGCACGTCAGGGCGATGGCGGCGTCTGCACCGACCACCGCGACGTTGCTGCCGGTATGCGTGATGCCTGAGACCGCCTCGGCATCGACCGCACAGCCCACCGCGTCCGGCGACACCGCCATCAACCGAAGCTCGCGTCCAGGCGTCATCGAGGTCGAGATCGCCGGCGCCCATCTGCGGCTTCGTGGCGCCGTCGACGAGACTGTGCTGAGCAGTGTCTTGCGCGCGCTGCGCCGAAGCGAATGATCGGCCCCCGCGCCGGAACCCGGGTGTGGCTCGCCGCTGGCGTGACAGACATGCGCTGCGGAATTGACTCGCTGGCGGCGAAGGTTCAGATGGCACTGACGGAGGATCCGTTCAGCGGCCACGTCTTCGCGTTCCGAGGCCGCCGAGGCGACCTGGTGAAGTTGCTCTGGAGTGATGGCGACGGCATGTGCATGTTGACGAAGCGGCTCGAGCGGGGCCGCTTCGTGTGGCCGCAGGCCGATGCGGGGAGCGTGTCACTGAGCACCGCACAGCTGTCGATGCTGCTCGAAGGGATCGATTGGCGGCATCCTGAACGCACGTGGCAACCACGCATGGCGGTGTAGTCGAGAGTGCGAATGGTTGACGGGACATGTCCCGTTGCGAGGGCTGGTCGCCGCAGGCAAAGTCATGGTCATGACGTTCGCGGAACTCGTGGCCAGCAACGCTGCATTGAGCGGTGAGGTTCGACGCTCGCACGAAGCCTTGAAGATTGCGCAGTTGACCATCGACAAGATGAAGGTCGAACTGGCGTACCTGCGGCGCATGAAGTACGGCCGCTCCAGCGAGAAGCTCGAGCATGATCAACTCGAACTCATGGGTGGGCAGGTCGCACAACCGGTGGTTGAGGCGCCCGTCGATGCTGGTGCGGATGACGGGTTGAAGTCCAATGTGACGTCACTCGCAGACGAGCGCAAGAGGCGCGAGCCCAAGACGAGACCAGGGCTGCGCGAGTTGCCTGCGCACCTGCCGCGGCGCACCGTCGTTCACACACCGCAAGGCGGATGCGGCTGCATGGCTTGTGGCGGTGGCCTGCGGGAGATCGGCCAAGACGTCTCGGAGGTTCTGGACTACGAGCCGGGCACCTTCCACGTGGTGCGCCACGTGCGCCCGAAGCTGGCCTGTGCGGGATGCAAGACGATCACGCAGGCGTTGGCGCCGACGCGGCCGATGGACCGGTGCATGGCCGGCGCGGGGCTGCTCACGCACATTGCGGTGAGCAAATTCGCCGACCATGTTCCGCTGTACCGGCTGTGCCAGATCTACGCCCGTGACGGTGTCCAGATGAGCCGTTCGACCATCACCGACATGATCGGCAATTGCGCCGTGTTGTTGACGCCGCTGGCCGAAGCCGTTGGGCGCTACGTGCTGAAGGCCGACAAGATCCACGGTGACGACACACCGATCCGCTCACTCGGCGGCAAGGGCGAGAAGGCGCACACGGGTCGGCTGTGGGTCTACGTTCGCGATGACCGACCCAGCGGCGACAAGGCGCCGCCGGCGGTGTGGTTCCAATACTCCGCCGACCGCAAGGGCGAGCACCCGGCGCGGCACCTGCAGAACTACAGCGGCATTCTGCAAGCCGATGCGTACTCCGGGTACAACGCGGTCTACAAAGACGGTCGGATTCTTGAAGCTGGATGCTGGAGCCACGCGCGCCGAAAGCTGTGGGACATCCACGTCAAGCAGAAGCGCCTGCCCGGGACGCTGGCGCATGAGGGCTTGGTGCGGATCGGCGAGTTGTTCAAGGTCGAGGCACAAGTGAACGGGCGATCGGCATTGCGGCGAAGGCGAATGCGCCAGACTCGAACCGTGCCGGTGCTCACAGAATTGAAGTCCTGGATGAGCGCGACCTTGGCGCAGGTGTCGGCGAAGTCGCCAATGGCGTTGGCGATCGGCTATTCCTTGAGCAACTGGACGGCGCTGACGAACTTCGTCGATGACGGACGCATCGACGCGCACAACAATACGGCTGAGCGTGCCCTGCGTGGGGTAGCGATCGGCAGGAAAAACTACCTCCACGTCGGCTCGGACGCGGGCGGCCACACGGCGGCGGTGATGTACACGCTGCTGGGCACAGCGAAGCTGAACGGGATCAACCCGCAGCGCTACCTGCGCTACGTCCTGGAGCGCATCGCCGACCACCCGAGCAACCGCATCGACGAGCTGCTGCCGTGGGTGGTTGCCGCGAAGTGGGAGGACGACTCCAGCGCGAAGGACATGCCGCTGGCCGCCTGAGCGCCGACCCGGCTGGCATGGGCAGAATATGCTCATGCGCATCAAACTGATCGAAGAGCTGCCGATGGCCACCAGCGCTGAGCTGTACCAGCTCAGTTGGGTCATCGAGCAATTGTTGGCCGACCCACGACGCATCGTCCAGGTGCGTGCGCAGCTGCATACCGGCCAACAGGTCCAGTACCTCCACTGGGCAGACGGGAAGTTGCGCCCGGCACGAGTCGTTGGGATGCACGGGGACCACGTGGCTCTACAGGATGCGGACCACGGCAAGGCCTTCAAAGTGCACTACGCGGCGATCCTCACCGAGCCGACCGTCGCGCCAAGCGCAACTGGCCCGATACCATCAGATGTCGAACTCACCAGGCCGACTCCGCCACCAGAGATCGCCGCTCGTGCCGACTTCCGCGTGGGCAACCGGGTGTCCTTCACCGACAAAGATCTGCAGCACCGCGTCGGCATGATCGTGCGCGTCAACCAACACACCGCCACGCTCGACTGCGATGGCCAGAAGTGGCGCGTCGCCTTCGAACTACTTCGACATCTCGTCGACGTTTGATCCAGGCGGCCGCCCTGGACGGTGCTCGTCGGACTATTACTGTCGAAACGCCGGGCGACGCGACAGGCAGCCGAGTGCTGACTCCTGGCACCGCTGTTGTGACGGTCAAGACGTACCCAGCGGCAATGATCTTGAGCGGGCCGAAGCGGTTCGAGATAAGTGACTTCGAAGGCCGAGCAACGATGCGGCGGAACGCTGACGGTGACATTGAAATCGAAGTCACCGAGAGCCCCAAGCGCGGTAGACCGAATGAGCCAACCGTCCTTCGTGTGCTGGGCGACGCGTTCACGCAATCTGGCCGGAGCGTGCCTGTGCGTGAGGGCGCAGAAGATGACCGAGGCGAGGACGGGCTCGTTCGGTCCGAGGGCGCCGCACCTCTGATCATCCAGGTTGTGTCGGTGCCCGTTGACGAGAAATTCGGCGCCGACGTCGCGAAGGGCAAAGCGGCTCGGACGATCTCAGACGCGGAGGCAGTGGCCTGGGTTCGAGAGGCCATCGAGCACAAACTCACCATCGCACCTGCGAATCGTGCGACGACGTTGCTGGCTCTGGACGTGCGTTGGGCCGGTCTGTTCTGTTCCGACCCGGCGCTGTTGGCGGCATACGCCGCAATCCGCCAAGAGTTGCAGCAATACGGATTCGCGGAAATTTGGCTTGTGGGTGCCACTGCTCCGCTCTGCGTCCGACTTGCCTAGCCAATGCGCCGCCGTCGAGGCACTGATGGGTGCGCCGTCAGTCTGTGCAGGTGCGATTTCGTAGGCCATCGGTTCCGGCCTGGTTGCCCGTCTGGCAAAGTTCGAAGTCATCAATCAGCTGGGTCACCCCATGGCTGGCGCAAGTGGTGACCCAATGACGCGTGCCGAAGGCGTCGTCGTAGCAAATTAACGTTCGGACATAGATGCGTGTTTGGCCGGCGTTGAAGGCCGCTGCTTGATCGGCGTTCAGTGACAGCGGCGCGGACTTCAAGGTTAGTGGCTGGCCAGGGTGCATCACGATGGGCTTGGCGGGTTCGACTGTCGCCGGCATGGGAAGGATCGGGATTTGATCTACAGTGACCATCACCCGGCTGACCAAGTTGAATGCTGGTGTCTTGCCCGTGTTGGATAGATCCAAGCCGACAACGATCGGACCCTTTCCCCATAGCGCTTGCTTGTTGACATGGACCCATGCGCGTTGGTCCTGGTGTGCCGCTTCACGCGCGTAGTACACGCCAACGATGGCGGCAATCGCACCTGGCAGTCCGATCACGACCAGCAGCTGGTTCGCCAGTGAGGTTTGTTTCCAACGTTGGCGCAAATTCATCTCGGGAATCCTAGCCTTGCCTTGGGCCTCGCTACGATCCACCCCAATGTGCAACCGCTACGTCTCCGCCGAAGGCGCCACGCGGCGGCCCCGATCGCCTATCAGCCAGACGTAGTCGGACTATCGCAGCCTGGGTCGATCGTTTTGGGGCAGCTTCCGGTCCTCGGCCTGTTGGGCGTCAGCTGCTTTGCGATCTTCGATCTCTCCGGCGATCTGTGCACGCATGCGATCGGCTTTGATCACGCTGATCACAGCGTCGATCGAAACCCCGTTGTGGAGAAGGCGCTCGCACAGGCCCTTTTCGGTTTGACTCAAGTTCGGGATGGCCAAAGCCACGCGTCTGAGGGCTTCGTCGAGGTCGAAGGAAGGAACGGATGTCATGCTGGAGGTGGCTAGATGTTGCGGAGTCTGTCGTGGAAGCGAACGCATGGATTCTTGCAGCCTGCTGCTATTGCTCCTCTAGGCCCAGAAGACTCTTGGCCGCCGGCGCGGCAAGCGCCTTCACGACATCAAAAGTCAGGGCGAGACCCTTGTCGGCCGCGAATGCCTTGATCTTTGCCCACCAAGTGTCTGACGCCATCTTCGCCAGGAGGTCATGTCCCTCCCATGAGAGCCCGAGGATCACGAAGTCGCCGCCACCCGTCGTGTTGTCGAGGTATCGCATCAGGCGGGCATCGACATAGCCGCCTTCGTCCAGCAACTTCACGTGCTGGAATAGCGTAGGCCGGTCCACGCCCTCGAATGCGTCCGGACCTATCCGAGCGCCGGGCGTTGCGGCTTCGCAGGTAAGCAGAATTCGACGCAAGAGATCCCAGTCACGCTTCATCGTCCCTCCGCTGGTTGGTTATTGGTGACGAATCTCGAGCGTTTGGTCGATCTTCACAAGCTGAAATCCAATGTCCGATGCTTTGGGCGCCAGCTTCGCTAGCAAAGCAGTGTCGCCGCTGACATCGACAAGCCGCCACTGCGGGCCTGTGCTACCTGAGCGGGTTACGGTTGCCAGCCGGGATGACTTCAGGTCAGAGTCGGCTTCGGCTTTGACCTGCCCGACGTAGAAGGGCAGAGCCGAGAACGCCATCCAGTAGACCCAGTACACCAGGCCAAGATGATGGCGCGTCCAGGTGAACGACGGCGAACGCATTTGCCATAGAAGCAGTGCGATCGTGACCCCGACAGAAACCAGCAGCGTCCCCCCTGCCAGGATTGTCGCAACGTACTGCCCTTGTGACCCGATGGCCGCGAAACCGTGCCCGATTGCGCCCCCAATACTCAAAACTAGCGCGGCAATTGCACACCACTTGGCAAACCGGTCAACGCCGATCGCGCTCCTCCCGCTCATGAGAAATTGAAGGCCAAGATAAATGGCGGCGGCGAGCACCGTCAGTGTCCCTGCACCTTCTTGCATGACCTTCGTTGGGGAGATATTAGATACGTACCAGGCCGCACCCAAGGCACTGTAGTAGCTGCGCAAGGTCAGCCACCCGGCTAGGTATGCTATCGCCGTCAAAGCTGCCGCAACTGCGCCAACTTTCGACAGCCAATCCGTGAGGTTGGCCGCAATTGAACGATTCGACTGCCCTGCTGCGCCCAGTTCCATGGGTCTCTCCCTCCTCAGCGCGGTTAGTTGGAGCTTCGATGCCGGCGTGGAGCCTAGCAGCACCCACCTCGGTGACATTATGTTGGCTATGTCATACAGCGGCGTAGGTGCTGCCAATAAGTGCAGCAGTGCAGCGTTTATCTGAACCTGTACCGACGCGGTGCATACGCCGCAGACGCGAGATCGACCCGAGCAGCGTGCCGGCTCTCGTTGGATCTGCGCCAAGTATCTGACGCCCGAGAAGACAGGCGATGCGCGCAGGGCTGTGACCGAAGGCACGTTGTTTTCCGGTGGCAGCGTGACGGTCAAACGCGCAGGTGCGAACGGCTTGTCGGTCGAACTTTCAGACCGCGATGGGCTTTTCACCGTGTACGAGATTCCGCAGCTACCGAATGCGGCAACGGACTTCTGGAACCTGATCTTTCTCGACATCGCCCAAGGTGCGCCGCCCTACGCGAACTTCGCCGACAACCAGCGCGAGCTGGCGGCGGCACGGCTGGCTCGCTTTGCTGCGGGCTGCGCAACGGATCCTGATATCAAACGCCAAGCCGAGTGCGCCGTTACGCGCATGGCAAACGTGTGGAAGGTTCGGATCGGGGGAGGCCGATACGACGAGGGCCAACGTTGTGTCGGCTGGCGCGACAAGCCGACCGCGGCGCCCGAGTGCCGACCTTACTAGACAGAGTGCGACCGTGATGGCGGGCGGCAGTCCAATGCGGCGCGCGAACTGAGAAGCGCGGAACGTCGATGACGGACAGGGAGCCGATTGCCGGATCAGCATGTGCAAGTGACATGGTCATGGGGCCACGGGCTCAGTTGACCAACACGCTCGGAATACGTAGTTGGCCACCGGCCCCCGGCGAACGAATCAGCTTCGTACGCTGCCCGACATCGAAGGAGGCGTGGCTCCAGCGCTGATTCCCTTCGTGCGGCTGCGCTTACGTGCGGGCACGGCGACGACCGGCGTGGCCACAAGATCTGCAAGCCGCGCTCCCAGCGCATCGAACGCAGCACGGCGCTCGATGTAGATCCGCGCCAGCTGATCTTGCGGCGTGTGTGCTTGGCAAAGGTGGATGACCTCCGTCGGAATCCGAGCTGGCTCATCATCGTCGCGCCGGTGCGACGAAGGTCATGCGGGGTGCAGGGCCCACCTGGCATCGCGAGTGACGCCGAACGCTTTGCTCGGTGCTTCATCGGCGAGCGATCCTCTGGCAGCTGTCGATCGCGCAGCTGCTTGTTGATGGTCTTCTGATCGAGGCTGGCTTCGCCGCTGCCCCTGGGAAGACGAGCGCCGCGTGTTCCTTCACCTCGACGAGATCGCGAACCCGGCGACGGCAAACGGCGACAGGTGGTCGCGCAGCCGCAAGGCGCGCTCTTCGACTACGCTACACAGCACGACCTCCAAAGCGCCGTGGCGCAAGGAAAGAGCCTGGTGGTCGACGCGGGACTCGAACATTCGACTGGCTCACGACCAGGGGGATGAAGGTGGTTTCAAACATGAGCCACTCCGTCACGCGCGGCGTGTCCGACATCCTGCTGGCGATCGCACGAAAGATCAGCACCGAGATCGGCGAGGAATTCGACGACTGGGAAGCCATCGACGTTGCCCTTCGCTCCGGAAAGAGCCTGAATATCTACCAGAAGGAATACGACCTGAAGCGGTTTGACTCGGTAGTGCAGGTGATCGCCGAGCAGGCCGTCACTTCGCTGGTGAGCAAGATGGACAAGACCTACAGCGTCGAGAACGTCGTGCTCGTAGGCGGCGGCGCGTACCTGTTCCGCAAGGCGATCAAGCGGCATTTCTCGAAGCACATCATTCACGAGGTCGGGGATCCACTGCACGCGAATGTTCGGGGGTTCCAACTGCTCGGCGAGCAATACGTAAAGGAGCGGCCGGAGTTGTTCACAGCCGCACCGGCTGCTCCGGCGCAAACGGCCGCTGAGCCTGCGGGGTCGTGATGATGCAGGACGACGCCGTGATCGACGATCAGCTGAAGTTGAAGCTCACGATCGCATTGGACGAGAACCTCGATCTTTTCCGGGCGCTGCGAGACATCAGGGACCCGCGCCGAAGAACCCGGCGGCTGAAGGACCTGGCGGTGAAGGGACTGTTGATGGAGCGGGCCCCGACGGCAGCGCCGGTGGCCCAACGTGCCCAGGCGCCGACGGATGATTCGGCATCACCTCCGCGCGCGCCGGTCGGGCAGTCGGTGAGTTCGATGCTCGATTGGGGAGATGACACGAACGCAGCGGCACACGAGGGAGCGCCATGAAGGACGACTTTGTCAGCGCGAGCGAACTGGCCAGACTCGGCTACTGCGAACGCCAAGTCGCGTTCGACGCGGCCTACGGCCGGCGTACAACTGCGCGGCAACGTCAAGCGGCAGCCAGGGGCAAGAGGGCTCACGACGACTTTCTGCAAGAGAGCCGACGGATTGCAAGGGTCAGCGAGCGCAAGGGACGCTGCTTCATCGCGACGCTGGCGCTGGGCGAGTGCAGAGAGACGACCGCTCTGCGCCAGTACCGCGACCTGTTCTTCGTCGTCATGGGGGGGAAGGCAGTTCATCGCTGTCTACTACCGCGTCTCTCCATCGTGTGCCGACTGATGGAAGGCAGACCAGCCTTGCTCTGGCTGTGCCGCGGGCCCTTGCGGGCGTTGGGCACCTATGCCCGCAATGCTGTGAGCAGGAGGCTCGAACAGCCAGGGAGTGGCGATGAGCGGTGAAGGTCTCGCAGTGGTGGTGGCGGTGCTCTTCATCGCCTCGCTGTTCCTCTTTTCTCCGGGCGCATCGCAAGCAGGAGGTCCGTGACCAACGTGGTTTGCCGGATGAACTGCGAGGCGCAGAGATCGCATACGCCGAGCAGACCTTCGGTCGCACCGCAGAAAGTTGGTCGCGCGCCTGGATCGAGCGTACTGGCTCGACGGCGTCCTTAAGCTCGTTGAGCTGAAGACACGATCCCGGGACATCGTGTACATGGCGGACGTCATCGAACTCTCGGTGCAACGGCTCGCCCTTCAAGACGAGAGTGGTCAGCCGGTCGCGCGGGACGCCTAGCTTTTGTCCAGAGCAGCACGACCGGCGCACGCCGGCCGCACAGAGTGACGCTGCTGGGCGTCGACGAGATTCAGAAGATGCGTGAGCGACACGCGGCGATTTCGCGGGGGCGCCTCCAATCCCCCCAGCGCGCTCGATTCGCAGTGCGAAACCTGCGGCCATCGTGACCGCTGCGTCGCAACTTTTGGGAATCGCGGGCCAGCGCCGAATGGCACTGCGTCGCAGGCAATCGCCGGGACCAGGTACGCATCACGATGAACAGTGCGCGGTGCGCCGACGTTGATGGGCAGAGGCGCTTGGCCGGCGCGACGAGCAAAGGACACGGACGGCGATGATCGACGCCGACACAAGCCGGACCACCGTGATCCTGGTCGAAGGCAACGACGATGGATCACGCCGGCCGTACAGGGCAGTTCAGTGGGCGCTGCTTTGCGCGGCCGGTTTTCAACGTTTGAGCTCGGAAGGACCATCACCATGAAACTAGGAAGACCTGAGGCCTGCACGCGACGGGCTCTCGCCGCCACGGTTGTCGCAGTGGCCGGAATGATGTGCACCGGGCTCGCCCATGCCGTCCAGGTATGAGACTGGGGCTATACCGGTGCTGGTGTGAATGCATGGGGCACCATGACGACGACCGACGTGGCGAACAGCGACGGGTTCTTCAAGATCTCCGGCATCACCGGAGTGCGCAATGGCGACGCGATCATCACCCTTCAGCCATCCGGGACGTCGACCCCCGGCAACGAGCCGTTCCTTGTCGACAATCTGATCAAGGCGTCCGGCGAGTTGAGTGGGGACGGATTCGGCTACAGCACTCAGTCGGGGTCTTTTGCGAACGTCTTCTTCGCAGACTGGGCCTCGCCGCCCGGTGTTGAATTCGCAACGCGTCCATCAGAGCAGTTCACCTCAGAGCTTCCCGTTTCGTTGCGATTCGTGCCGAGTGTTCCCGAGCCATCCCACCCTTCGCGCTGCTAGCGATTGTTGGATTGGTGCTATCGTGAGACGCAGACGCGGATGCCCAGTCGCTCAAGGTTTGACGTGGCGTGCATGCGTGAAGGCATCGCCGGTGATTGCGAGCTCCGCTAGCTTGACAGCCTCGACCGACGCTTTCGCTCCAGAGACACCTTCCTGCCGACAA
>CAVVXV010000018.1:0-672500 GCA_963752295.1 uncultured beta proteobacterium
TCATCCCCACGCCCAACGGCAGCATGCGCGGCACCTTCTTCTGCATGACCGAGGACGCCCACCCGTTCGATGCCCCTGTTCCCGAGTTCGGGCTCAACCTCGCGGCCGCGCTGCATTGACTTCAGCGCCCATGCGCGAATTCACGGTGTGGGCGGTTCGTCGCGCTCGCCGCGTTTGCGGCCCGAGAACATCGTCCACCACACGATGAGCACGAGCAGCGCGAGTGCCCCCAGTGCCTCCAGCAAGATCACCCACATGTCGAAGTCGTTCCCGTTGGCCGGTCGTTGCGTCCTGTCAGCGCTGATTCTAGGTTCGGTGTCCGGCTGCGGCATCTTGACCGGCGACGTCGAGGTGCCCGCGCCTGCTGCGAGTGCGGCCGCCGCCTCGCAAGCCGCGCCGGCATCGTCGTCCCATGCGATGGCGCCGACCGGCATCGCGGCCCCCGCCACTCCCCCGGCCATGGCACACGCGCGCTGGGTGCCGGTGACCTGGGCGGACCTGCCCGGCTGGAACGATGACCGCACGCTCGCGCTGTGGCCCGCATTGCGGCGCAGTTGCGAGCGGCCTGCGCCGGCATGGATGCGCGTGTGCGCCGACGCTCGCGGCAACCCGCCGGTGGACGACGCGGCCGCACGTGCGTGGCTGCAGCAGCGTCTCGCGCCCTTCAGCATCGAGTCGACCGATGGCAAGGTCGATGGCCTGGCCACCGGCTATTTCGAGCCCGAGATCGACGCGAGCCGGCGTGCACAGGGTCCATTCCACGTTCCGCTGTACACGGCGCCGCCTCAGCTCGCCACCCAGAAGCCCTACTGGACGCGCTACCAGGTCGACACACTCTCGGCGGCCAAGGCCCAGTTGCGCGGGCGCGAACTGGCGTTCGTCGCCGATCCGCTGGACGCCTTGATCCTGCAGATCCAGGGTTCGGGCCGCCTGAGGCTGGTCGAGCCCGACGGGACGCGGCGGCTTGTGCGCGCGGCTTTCGCGGGCCACAACGAGCAGCCCTACAAGTCGGTCGGCCGCTGGCTCGTGGAGCAAGGACAGATGTCGGCGGAGCAGGCGTCGTGGCCGGCCATCAAGGCCTGGGTCCGCGCCAATCCCAAGCGGCTCAACGAAATGATGTGGAGCAACCCGCGCGTCGTCTTCTTTCGCGAGGAACCGGTGACAGACCCTGCCATCGGGCCACGCGGCGCGCAGGGCGTGCCGCTCACCCCGGGGCGCTCGATCGCGGTGGACACCGCGAGTGTCCCTTTCGGCACACCGGTGTGGCTGGACACCACCGAGCCCTTGTCGAGCACGCCACTGCGGCGAATCGCGATCGCGCAGGACACCGGAAGCGCCATCGTCGGCGCCGTGCGCGCCGACTACTTCTGGGGTTGGGGCGAACAGGCCGAACAGCAGGCAGGCCGGATGAAGCAGCCGCTGCGCATGTGGGCGCTGTGGCCGTCGGACGCCGAGGCCGGCAAGCCTTAGCCGGCCGCTGGCACCATCGCGCCGCGCCGTCATCGAAGCCAGTCGCGGGCCATCAGGACAACCGCGCCAGCCATCAGGGCCACGGCGCCCCAGCCGAAGGCGCGCGTCTTGCGGCGAATGGTCAGCGTGCCCATCACCTTCGGGTCGGCCGCCAGCACCATCATGACCGCCATGATGGGAACCGAGACCACGCCGTTGATGACCGCGCTCCAGTACAAGGCGCGCATCGAATCGATCGGGGTGAAGCTGATCATCGTGCCGGCCAGCGTCGCGACGACGATGATCGCGTAGAAGCCGCGGGCTTCTCGCCAGGGCCGCTCCAGGCCTTCAGGCCATTCGAAGGCTTCGGCGACTGCGTAGGCGGCCGACGACGCGAGCACCGGCACGGCCAGCATGCCCGTGGCGATGATGCCGGTCGCGAACAGGGCAAAGGCGAGATCGCCCGCGAGCGGACGCAAGGCCTCGGCCGCCTGCGCGGCCGTTTGAATGTCGGTGTGCCCCGCGGCATGAAGGGCCACTGCGGCGGTCAGCATCACGAAGAATGCGATGCCGTTGGAGAAGACCATGCCGATCACCGTGTCGGACCGGATGCGTCGCACGGCACGCGCCATGTGGCGCGTTCGTTCATGCTCCGGCCTGATGTGCCGCTGCTGCAACTCCTCGACCTCCTGCGCGGCCTGCCAGAAGAACAGGTACGGCGAAATCGTCGTGCCCAGGATCGCCACGATGGTCATCCAGAACGTCGGCGTGAGCGTCGGGCGTGGCAGCACGAGATCGTGCATCACCGTCGACCACGGCACGTCGATCGTGAAGGCGGTGGCGACGTACACGAACAGGCTGAGCGTGAACCACTTGAGCAGCGGCGCAAGACGCCGGTAGGGCACGAACACCTGCAGCAGAATCGTCGCCGCGCCGAACAACGCGCCGTGGAAGTGCTCGCCGCCGCCAATGACCAGCCTGAGGGCGGCCCCCATCGCACCGATGTCGGCGGCAATGTTGATCGTGTTGGCCACGAGAAGAAGCGCAACGATCGCGGTGACGAACGCGCGCGGCACATGCGCCTTCATGTTCGCGACGATGCCCTGCCCGGACTGTCGCCCGATGCGCGCGCTCACGAGCTGGATGGCCACCATGAATGGCAGCGTGAGGAAGACGGTCCACAGCGCGTGCGTTCCGAGTTGCGCACCGGCCTGCGTGTAGGTCGCGATGCCCGACGGGTCGTCGTCCGCGGCTCCGGTGACCACGCCGGGTCCGACATGGCGGACGAAGGATGGCAGCCGCCGCGAAGGCGCGGGAAGCTTGTCGCGGGCGGTCATGGGTGAATGGCTTTCGGCCGGTTCAAGGCAAGGCGCATGCCTGCCCGCCGCCTGCCCGCCGCCTGCCCGCCGCCTGCCCGCTGCTGGCGCACTACGCTGCTGCCAAGCGCGCACGCAGGCGTGGCCACCACAGGTTGAGCGCGAGGCCGGCCATCACCAACGAGGCGGCCAGCAGCTTCCACCCGGGGAGGCTCTCTCCGAGCCAGAGGGTGGACGCGCCCATGCCGAACACCGGCACGAGCAGCGCCATCGGCGCGACCGTGGCCGCCGGATAGCGCGACAGCAACCAGGCCCATGCGGCGAATCCGAACAGCGTGTTGCCCACGCTTTGCCAGGCCACCGCCGCCCAGGCGGCGAGATCGGCGTCGCGCAGCCCATGCCACACGGCCGCCGGGCCCTCGAAGGCCAGCGACAGGGCAAGGAGCGGCGGCACCGCATACGCGCTGGACCAGACCACGTAGGCCAGCATGCTGGACGCGCCCGCGCGTCGACCCACGATGTTCGCGCTCGCCCACCCCAGGGCGGCGAACAGCACCAGGCCCACCCCCAGCGGCGTGGTGGCGCCGCCGGTGTGGGCGCCGATCACCGCGATGCCCGCGACCGCCAGCACGAGCGCTGTCCACTGGAATCGACGCGGTGTTTCGCCCTGCAAGGCCATCGCAAGCCCGATCGTGAAGAAAACCTGCATCTGCACCACCAGCGAAGCCAGCCCGGGCGAGATGTGGCCGTCGATCGCGAGGTACAGCAACCCGAACTGGCCGACGCCGAGAAGGATTCCGTAGGCCGCCAGATTGCGCCAGCCCACCGCCGGGCGCGGCAGGAAGAAGGCTGCGGGCACCACCGCGAAGCCAAAGCGCAGCGCAGCGAACAGGAGCGGCGGAATGTGTGCGAGGGCGAGCTTGATGACGACGAAGTTGGTGCCCCAGATGGCCACCACGACGAGCGCGAGAAGCAGGTGTCGGGGGGCGACGCTGTGGTGCATGCGGCTGGCCGGCCAGCGGCGCGGACGATGATCGCGGGGCGCTCACCGTAGCACAGCGCCGTCGCCCACGTTGGCGCCGCGCCTGTTCCTCGGAGCCGCTGGACTAACCGACCACGATGCGATTGCGCCCCTGCGCCTTGGCCATGCACAGGGCCTGGTCCGCGCGCGCGAGCGTCTGCTCCAGCGGTTCGCCCGCCCGGTGCTCGGCGAGTCCGGCGGACAGCGTGACGGCTTGCGCACCGGCCAGGCCCGGCGGCTGCAACGAACCGATGGATTCGCGCAACCGCTCTACGCCGGTGCGCGCAAGCGGGGCCCGCATGTCGCTCATCAGCAGCAGGAACTCCTCGTCGCTCCAGCGCCCGAGCACGTCGGCCGCACGCAGCGACTGGCGCGCCTGCGCCGCGAGGGCGCGCAGCACATCGTCGCCTGCCGCGCGCCCATGCCGGTCGTTGACCTCCTTGAGCCGATCGATGTCGATCATCGCGACGCAGAAGGTGTGCCCGGTTCGCATGCCGCGCTGGTGCTCGAGCGTGAGCATCTCCTGCAGGTGACGCCGGTTGGGCAAGCCGGTGAGTTCGTCTCGCGTGGAGAGGTCCTGGATGCGCCCGAGCGCGATCTCGAGTTCGTGCTTCTGCGTGCGCAGGCGCAGTCGCAGCCGGCCGAGCTGCTCGGCGAGCATCGACACCGCGATCAGCATGGCGCCGAGCACGACGAAGTGCGCCAGTTCGATGCGCGAGTCGTACACCTGCGGATGGCGCAGCGACATCACCGCCATCGTCGCGCCGAACAAGGCCATGGCAAAGGCCGCGATGCGCCAGACGCGCCTCGGGTCCAGCGAATACATCCCGATCATGAGCACGACGACGGGAAGTGGAAACACCACTCCGCGTCCCCCTCCTGCGATCGCGTACGCCCACGCCCCGCTCACCAGCGCCGCACCCGTCTGGGCCCAGACCATGGACGGGTCTTGCAGGCGCAGGTTCGCGCCGAGGCGGATGACGACCAGGAAGACGATGGACGAGCCCAGCGTGCACACCGCCCACCACGTCGCCGCACGCGGCGACGCCAGCCCCGTCCAGGCGAGGTAGCCCATCGCGGCGGCGAGAACGCACAAAAGTGCGAGCGCCGCGGCCGACAGCCCGAACCTGAGCCGCTGGTGCCGGTCGGCGCCGAGCAAGCGCAGGGCGAGGGCGTCCGGTGTCATGCGCCGCGGCCCGCGCTCAGATGCGTCAGCGGCAACGCGCCGGCGGCCTTGACTTCGCCAAGCGAGAAGCTGGTATGGAGGTCCTTCACGTTCGGCAGCGTCAGCAAGGTTTCAAGGGACAGCCGCGAGAAGGCGTCGAGGTCGGTGGCCATGACCTGCAGCTCGAAGGTGCCGGACCCCGAAATGTAGTGGCAGGAGATGACCTCCGGGATGCGCCGGATCGCATCCTCGAGTTCGCGCGTCGCCTCGGCGTTGTTGCGCTCGGCGTCCACGCGCACGAAGGCGAGGACGCCCAGGCCAATCCGGCGACGGTCGATCTGCGCGCGGTAGCCGGTGATGTAGCGCTGTTCCTCGAGCCACTTGACGCGCCGCCAGGTGGGCGCGGCCGACAGGCCGATGCGCGACGCGAGTTCGGTATTGGACAGGCGCGCATCGGCCTGCAATTCCCGCAGGATCGCGATGTCGTAGCGGTCGAGCGTCGCACCGTGCGGCTCGACCGGGTCGCCGGCCTCCTGGGTTTTCCCTTGAACAGCGGATTTCAGCTTCATTTCTGTGATTTTGCTCCAATCACAGCAACATTCTTGCTTTCATGCCCCTTGGCGAGATATCAAAGGAAAAGACTTCATCGCCTCGAATCCATACACTGGACCCTTCCCACCGGAAGGAGCCGCGGCCGATGAATGCACCTCTACCCGAGTCGATTCGCAAGGCTCTCGAACGCGTGACGCTCGATGACAAGTACAGCCTGGAGCACGGGCGTGCATTCATGAGCGGCGTGCAGGCCCTGGTGCGCCTGCCGATGCTGCAACGCAGCCGCGACGCGCGCGCCGGCTTGAACACGGCGGGCTTCATCAGCGGCTATCGAGGCTCGCCGCTGGGCACTTACGACCAGGCGCTGTGGGCGGCCAAGAAGCACCTCGCGTTGCAGAACATCGTGTTCCAGCCCGGCGTCAATGAGGAACTCGGGGCCACGGCCATCTGGGGCACCCAGCAACTCGACCTGTACCCGGCATCGAAGAAGTTCGACGGCGTTTTCGGCATCTGGTATGGCAAGGGCCCGGGCGTGGACCGCTGCTCCGATGTGTTCAAGCACGCGAACATGGCCGGCACCGCCAGGCACGGCGGCGTGATCGCGATCGCCGGGGACGACCACATCGCCAAGAGCTCGACCGCCGCGCATCAGAGCGACCACATCTTCAAGGCCTGCGGCCTGCCGGTGTTCTTTCCGTCGAGCGTGCAGGACATCCTCGACATGGGGCTGCACGCATTCGCGCTCAGCCGCTTCGCCGGCGTCTGGTCGGGCATGAAGACGATCCAGGAGATCGTCGAATCCTCGGCAAGCGTGCTCGTCGATCCCGACCGGATCGACATCGTGCTGCCCGAGGACTTCGCGATGCCGCCGGGCGGCCTGCACATCCGCTGGCCGGACCCGCCGCTCGAGCAGGAGTCGCGCCTGTTCGACCACAAGTGGTATGCCGCGCTCGCCTACGTGCGCGCCAATCGGTTGAACCACGATGTCATCTCCGGGCCGAACGACCGCTTCGGCATCATCGCCAGCGGGAAAGCCTTCAACGACACGCGCCAGGCGCTGCACGACCTCGGCCTGGACGAAGAAACCTGCCGCCGCGTGGGCATCCGCCTGCACAAGGTGAACGTCGTGTGGCCGCTGGAGGCCACCATCACCCGCGAGTTCGCGCAGGGCCTGCAGGAGATCCTCGTCGTCGAGGAGAAGCGCCAGGTCATCGAATACCAGGTGAAGGAAGAGCTCTACAACTGGCGCCTCGATGTGCGCCCCACGGTGCTGGGCAAGTTCGACGAGAGCGAGGGCGACCAGTCCGGCGGCGAATGGTCGCATGCCAACCCGAGCCAGCACTGGTTGCTGCGCGCCCAGGCGGAGCTCAATCCTGCGCTGATCGCGCGCGCGATCGCCAGGCGATTGAAGAAGCTCGGGGTGGACGCCGACACGGCGGCGCGGATGGACGCGCGCATCGCACTCATCGATGCCAAGGAACGCAGCCTGGCTGAACTCACGGCAGGTTCGAGCGCGGCGGCGCCCGGCTCGTCCGTCGGGGAACGCACGCCGTGGTTCTGCAGCGGATGCCCGCACAACACCAGCACACGCGTGCCCGAGGGGTCGCGCGCGATGGCAGGCATCGGCTGCCATTACATGGCGGTGTGGATGGACCGGCAGACCGTCTCGTTCACGCAGATGGGTGGCGAGGGCGTTCCGTGGGTCGGACAGGCACCGTTCTCAAAGGATCGTCACGTGTTCGCCAATCTCGGCGACGGCACCTACTTCCACAGCGGATTGCTGGCCATCCGCCAGAGCATTGCCGCGGGCGTGAACATCACCTACAAGATCCTCTACAACGACGCAGTCGCGATGACCGGCGGCCAGCCCGTGGGCGAGCGACCGGAGGGCCATTCGGTGCTGCAGATCATGCAGAGCCTGGTCGCCGAAGGTGCCGCGCGCGTGCGCATCGTGAGCGACGATCCGTCCAAGTACGCCGCAGCGCCGCTCTCCCCGGGCGTCACGGTGCACCACCGGGACGCGCTCGATGCGGTGCAACGGGAATTGCGCGAAGTGCCCGGCACGACGGCCATCATCTACGACCAGACCTGCGCCACCGAGAAGCGGCGCCGCCGCAAGCGCGGCACGCTGGCCGAGCCGGCCAAGCGGGTGGTCATCAATGAACTGGTGTGCGAAGGCTGCGGCGATTGCTCCGTCAAGAGCAATTGCCTCAGCGTCGAGCCCGTCGAGACGGAGTTCGGCCGCAAGCGCCGCATCAACCAGAACACCTGCAACAAGGACTATTCCTGCGTGAACGGCTTCTGTCCGAGCTTCGTGACGGTCGAAGGCGGCCAGATGAAGCGAGCGGCCAGGTCCGCGGCGACGCGGCCGGACCCGTTCGCCCTGCCACCTATTCCCGAGCCGGAACTGCCGTCGTCGCAGCACCGCGCCTGGGGCATCGTCGTCGCCGGCGTGGGCGGCACGGGCGTGATCACGATCGGCCAGTTGCTGGGCATGGCCGCACACATCGAGGGCAAGGACATCGTCACGCAGGATGCCGCCGGCCTCGCGCAAAAGGGCGGCGCGACCTGGAGCCACATCCAGATCGCAGAGCGGAGCGGCGTCATCCACACCACACGCGTGGGCACGGGCGAGGCCGATCTCGTGATCGGTTGCGACCCCATCGTCACGGCAGGCAAGGCCACGCTCGCGGCGATGCGCGAGGGCAGGACCTTCGTCGCCATGAACACTCACGGCACGCCCACCGCCGCCTTCGTCGGCAACCCGAACTGGCAGTTTCCCGCGGGCGCCTGCGAAAGCGCGGTGAGCGCGACGGTCGGATCGCAATTCGGTGCGCTCGACGCCGAACGCATCGCGGTGGAACTGGTCGGCGACTCGCTCTACACCAACCCGCTGATGCTCGGATATGCATGGCAGAAGGGCCGCGTGCCGCTCAGCCGGGAGGCCCTCATGCGGGCGATCGAACTCAATGGCGTCCAGGTGGAGAACAACAAGCTCGCCTTCGAGTGGGGCCGGCGGGCCGCCCACGAACCCGCGTCCGTGCAGGCCTTGCTGAGCCCGGGTCAGGTCGTGCAGTTCTCGCGCGGCACGCCTGGCATCGACGACGTGGTGGCGCGGCGCATGGAGTTCCTGCGGGCCTATCAGGACGACCGCTATGCCGAGGGTTACAAGACCTTCGTCGAGAAGGTGCGCCAGGCGGAGATGCCGCTGGGCAGCACGCGCCTGAGCGATGCAGTCGCACGCGGCCTGTTCAAGTTGATGGCCTACAAGGACGAGTACGAGGTCGCTCGGCTGCACACCGACCGGAGTTTTCTCGACAAGGTGGCCTCCCAGTTCGAGGGCGACTACGCGCTCCACTATCACCTTGCCCCGCCGTTGTTCGCGAAGAGAAACGACAAGGGCGAGCTGGTCAAGCGTGCCTATGGGCCCTGGATGCGTCGCGCATTCGGCATGCTCGCACGCTTCAAGGGCCTTCGAGGCACGCCTTTCGACCCGTTCGGCCGAACCGAGGAACGCCGGATCGAGCGCGCCCTGATCGACGAATACCGGCGCAGCATCGACGAGGTGTTGGCGGGACTGGACGGCGAGCGACTTTCCCTGGCCGTCGAGATCGCGCGCATTCCCGAGCAGATCCGGGGCTTCGGCCATGTGAAAGCCAGGCATCTCGCGGCGGCGCGACCCAAGTGGGAGTCACTGCTCGCGCAGTGGCGCGATGCGCAGGGGGCGCGTCGGGCCGCCTGAGGCCGACGCCCCGAATAACCGGCATTCCGGGCGACGCCCCTGGACCGGTTGCGCATCTGGACGGCCGATGCGGGTTTGCGCGAACTTGCGGAAACCGGCGCGAATGCCGTACACCGCCACCTGCAGCGCGCGGGCGTCGTGCTGCACTGCATGATGGCCGCCGGCGATTCGCTTTCCGTCGCGGCCAGTGAGACGCCGCCGCAGCGCCTGCGACCGCAGCAACACCTCCAGCGTGGCACCGCGATCACCTGCGCGAACCGATGGACCATCGAGGACCACCGCCACAAGTGGTCTAGACAACTTTGGCATGCTCGCACCTAGAATGAGCACATGAACGCGCGCCGCAGACGATCGTTGTCCTATGAAACGGTCAAGACCTCGATCCAGCAGCGCCTCGCCGAAGGTGGCTGGCAGCCGGGTGTTCGCCTGCCGTCGGAGCGCGAGCTCGTGCAGCAGTTCGGCTGCGCCCGCATGACGGTTCACCGTGCGCTGCGTGAGCTCGAGGCCGAAGGCCTGATCGAACGGCGGCAGGGTTCGGGTTCATATGTCGCCGAGCTGCACCCTATATCCAATCTCCTGCAGGTGCGCGACATCCACGACGAGATTGTCGAGCGCGGGCACGCGCACACGATCCGCGTCTTCGAGCTCTCGCGAGAAAAGGCAGACGCCGCCGTCGCGGCGGCGATGCGGCTGCGCAAGGGCACCTGGGTGCTGCGCTGTCGCCTCCTGCACCTGGAGAACGGCGTGCCGATCCAGTACGAGGACCGCCATGTGAACCCCGCGCTGGCCCCCGGGCTGCTGGAGCAGGACTTGAGCGTCGCCACGCCCTCGTCCGTGCTGTTCGAGCACGCCCCGCTCACCGAGGCCGAGCAGGTCATCGAAGCCGTGATCGCCACGCCCGAGCAGGCGCGCATGCTCGACATCCCGGCAGGCAGCGCGTTGCTGATGGTCTCGCGCCGCAGCGTCTCGCAAGGCGCGGTGGCCTCGGTGGCCAGGCTCTATCACCCGGGAACCCGCTATCGCCTCATGGGCCACTTCAGCGTGCCCGACTCGGTGGCCGCCCACCCATAGCAAAATGCCCGGTCCACCGGACCGAGACTCCCCATGCCGCAGCCCCCCATCGCCGCCCACGCGCGCGACCTTTCCGACGCCGAGTTCGTCGAGCTCGACGACCTTCTCCATGACACGCCTGCCGCCCTGGAGCCATGCGACTCCGTGATGCTCGACGGCTACCTGTGCGGCGTGCTGGTGCAGCCGGTGCTGGTGGACGCCGATCACTGGCTGCCGCATGTGTTCGACGTGGACGGCCGGCCGCTTCCCGATGATGTCGACCCGGCCTGGCGCTCGCGCACGGAGTCGCTCGTGCTGCGGCGCCATGCAGCGCTCAACCGCGCTCTGGCCGACGAGGGCTGGTTCGATCCCCTGATCCTCGACATGGATGCCGACGATTTCCCCGGCGCCGACGCGCCGACCGACTCGGAGCCCGACCCGCTGAGCGCACTCAGTCCGGTTTCGCGTGCCCTCGCGCCATGGGTCGCCGGGTTCCAGCTCGCGTCGCTGGCCTTCCCCGCGCTGTCCGAACTGCCCGACGACGAAGCGATGGCTGCCCAGGCCCGCCTGTACCGGCACCTGCCGCCGCAGACCGATGAAGAAAGGGAGATCGTCGACACCCTCGATCGCGAATTCCCGCTCACCTCGCTCGACGATGCCGTGCAGGACATGATCGCCGCCGTGGCCGATCTCTACGAATTGACCAGCACGCAGCGCTACCGTGTCGAGACGGTCCGGCGCGAGGAGCCGAAAGTCGGGCGCAACGATCCCTGTCCCTGCGGAAGCGGCAAGAAATTCAAGCACTGCCACGGCGCGTGATCGACGGCGTCCTGCGAATGCGACTCCAGATCCTGTCCGACCTGCACCTCGAGACCGAATCTTTCGATGCACGGCCAGCGGCGAGCGCCGACCTGCTGGTGCTCGCCGGCGACATCGACAGCCGCTGGAACGGCCTGGAGCAGTTCCGCAGCTGGCCGGTGCCGGTGATCTTCGTCGCCGGCAACCACGAGTTCGACGAGCGGGAGATGCTCACGGCGTGGCCGGCGCTTCGAGAGCGCTGCGAATCGCTCGGCTTCACGCTGCTCGAACGCGAAAGCGTCGTGATCGAGGGCGCGGATGGCCGCCGCATCCGTTTCGTCGGTACGACGCGCTGGTGTGATTTCAATCTGTTCGGCGACGCCCAACGCGAGCGCGTGCTCAAGGCGGCGACCTATTTCATGAAGGTCCAGCGCTCCACGCTCGATGGACTGCCCTTCGACGCGCAGGCCGTTCGCGTCGAAGCGCTGGCTTGCCGGGCCTGGCTCGAACAGGCACTGCGCCAGCGCGAGGGGCATGTCGATGCCACGGTCGCCATCACGCATTTCGGCCCGAGCTTCCTCAGTGCAGACCCCCGGTATGGCGCGCAGCCCGGCACGGCGAGCTTCTGCAACGCGGACGACGACCTACTTCCGCTTGCTCAGCTGTGGATCCACGGGCACCTGCACTGCCGGCACGACTATCGGGTCAGGCATGCCCACGGCAGCACCCGCATCGTCTGCAATGCGCGCGGTCACGCGTCCAAGGGAGAGGCGCAGTCGTTCGACGGCGCTTTCACCGTCGAGGTGTGAAGGCATGCCAGGCGTCGGACCGCCTCAGATGACCGATCGCCGGTTCAGCGGGTCGGTGCTCGGGCCGGTGTCGCCACCAGGCACCAGAGGAGGCGTCTCCGGCGCGGCATGGCGCAGGCTCGCGTCCAGCCCGAATGCCGTTCCGAGATCGGCATAGTCGGTGTCCGCCGGCGGCCGCAGAGGGTGAAGCCTCATGGTCGCCCACCATGGCGAGTTCGGCACTTTCTTCATCGCTGTCCCCTTCCGATGCGAGTGCAATCCGATGCGAGTTGGATGATCCCAGTGTGCAGGACTGCGCGGGCAGCCTTTGCGCGATATGCGGGCAGGTTGCCGTGCACTTTTGGCGCAATGCCGGCCACATACCGATGTGGGGAATGAGGTATCGTTGCGCCCGCGCAAATCCGCCGACGCGTCTGCTTACGCACTAGGGTGGAAATCGCGGGGGCTGCCGCCTATGGTTGCAGCTGTCTGCGGCGGGGCCACCCGCCGCGGTTGGGAGCCATAAACCAATGACACTGACTTCGCTTCGCGCCCTGACCTGGGGCACGGTGACAAGCGCCATCGTGGGCGCACTCTGGCTTGGGGCCGGGGATTCCGGGGCGCCCGACTGGGCGCGGCTGGCTTGGACCAGGGCGCTGAGCCAGGCCTCGTTCGTGTCCGGCAGCACGGCGTCGTCGGGGCATCCCGGCATGAACGCGACCCTGCCCGCGGCCTTCCATTCGCAGCGTGGTGCCGGCACGCTCATCGAGACGACCGGCGCACAGGACGTCCGCTGACCGCACTTTCCGCTGGGCGCCGTCCCTTCGCATTGCGGGGTTGATGCCGCTTTGCCTGAGGTCGATCAGGTCGTGTCCCGCGCCAAGGCGGCTCCGATGGCGTCTTGGCATGACCACTCGGGACGGCGCCTGAGCATCACCGAACCCCAGCTTCCACCGGCGCCACGAGCGCGCCGAGCGGGCGAGCACCTCCCGATTCCCTGGCACCGCGGCGACTCGGCCGACCGCGCGGCCGGCTTCGCCTGAGCGCCAGGGGCGGCACTAAAATCGCCGCCCCTCTCGCGCCTGGAGCACGCCTCGCCCATGTTCTGCGCCATCGACTTCGGTACCTCCAATTCCGCGATCGCAATACCCGACGGCCGGGGCGCCATGCAGCTCGTGGAGCTCGAGCCCGGGTTTCGAACGATGCCCACGGCGGTCTTCTACTTCGTGGACGGCCCGGAACTCGACGGACCGCCGCGTGCATTCGGTCGGGCCGCGGTGGCAGCCTATGTCGACGGACTCGACGGCCGTCTCATGCGCTCGATGAAAAGCATCCTCGGCTCCAGCCTGGTCGACCAGTCGACCGATGTCGGAGGCGGGCGCGCCGTGAAGTACCTCGACGTCATCGCAGGCTACCTGCGCCATCTCAAGTCGGTGGCCGAGGCGACTGCTGGGCAACCGATCAGGCGGGCCGTGCTCGGCAGGCCGGTGTTCTTCGTCGACGACGACCCCGTGCGCGACTCCGCCGCACAGGCCGCCCTCGCGGAGGCAGCGCGGATGGTCGGCTTCGACGAGATTCGCTTCCAGTTCGAGCCGATCGCGGCCGCGTTCGAGCACGAACGCCAAGCCGGACGCGAAGAACTCGTCCTCGTGGCGGACATCGGCGGGGGCACGTCGGACTTTTCCATCGTGCGCGTGGGACCGGGGCGCGCGCGGCGGCCGGATCGCAAGGACGACATCCTCGCCAACCACGGCGTGCACATCGCCGGAACGGATTTCGACCGGCGTGTCTCGCTCGCCGCCGTCATGCCCGAACTGGGCTTCGGCGCCTACGGTCCGAGCATGGCCGGCGCGGCACCTCGCGAAGTGCCCAGCGGCGTGTATTTCGATCTTGCCACCTGGCATCTCATCAACACGGTGTACAGCCCGCAGCGAGTCGCCGAGCTTCGTCAGATGCGGCGGTTCTTCGCAGATGCGGCGCAGCATCGCCGGCTGATGACCGTCGTCACGCACAGGCTTGGCCATGAATTGGCGGCGCGTTCGGAACAGGCGAAGATCGACGTGGCCGACGGCGGCGACACGCACATCGACCTGGGCCATGTCGAATCAGGGCTCGCCCCGCCGCTGAGCGAACGGGCCGCAGCAGCGGCCATCGAGGCGGACATGGCGCGCATCGTGCAAGCCGCGCGCGACACGGCGTCTCAGGCAGGCCTTGCGGTGCAGCAGATCGACGCCCTGTACTTCACCGGGGGCTCGACCGGGCTGCGGCGCCTGTCGCAGCGGATCGCGGCGGCCTTCCCGGATGCGCGCGCAGTGCGCGGCGACCGCTTCTCGAGCGTCGTCTCGGGTCTGGCGCTGCATGCGCAGCGCTTCTTCGACACGGCTCGACCGTGAAAGACGGGCCGGGCGTCGGCGCGCGGAGTTATCGCCTGCGCGGCGACCCACGGTGCGACGCGAGCGGCCGTGGGCGCACGGGGCGGCTGATGTCGGCAATAAGCAACGTCGCGCGCACCAGTTCCTCGACGGCTTCGCCCAGGTCCTGCGGCGGCTCCAGCGACTCCATCTCCTCGATCAGATCATCGGCGTCCTCGAGATCGTCCGCATCGAGGTGGCGATAAAGCAGGGTCAACGGCTCCTTGAGCGCCGTCGCGTCCAGGCGCATCAGCGCTGGAAAGACTTCCTGCGCGAGCGAGAAACCTGCCACCCACGGCACCACCGCGTCGAAGCGGACGGCCCCGGGCTGCGCCCCCTCCGGTGCGGAGTCCTCGATGCTCAGCTCGAAGACCCACGGATCGAACCATTGGCGATGCCCGATCGCCGTGTCGAGTTCGGCACGCCGGAGTCGAACCAGCGCCAGAATCGGTGCCGCATCGAAACCGGCCGGCAGCGGGCGCGCCTCGCTGTCGGTGACGTAGTCCGCCCACCGCGCCTCGGGCACCGGCTGGGGCTGGAGCAGCACGCCACACAGGAACCCGTCGAGCGTGCTCACGTCCAGTGGCTCGAGAGGAGCCGGGATGCGGTCCAGCAGCGACTGGAGCGCGTCGATGTCTCGGTCGCTGAGCACGTCAGGGGCTGGCCGCGAAGGGGGTCTAGGCGTGGGGGGCATGACGGGATTGTCGCGCTCACGCTTTCTTGCGCCGCCCGGTGTCTGCCACAAACTTACCGGGTCGGTCTCCCACGTATTGGGGATGTCCTCATTCTTGTCCGGCCCCTAAAGTGCTGCCATCGCTGTCTCACGGCGTCCGCAAGATGCTCGTGAAGGTCCGTGGCACCCGCATGACCAACAACGCAAGAGGGTGCAGGATCGGCAACCGTCCCAACGACGTCCTTACTTTGAGGACTTGACACAGCCCGCCTGCTCACGCAGGTGGGCTTTTTTTTCGCATTCTTCCCGGTGTCGACGGCCATTCCCTCCCGGTGGCGGAGGTCACGACGACTTGGATTCCACATCGGTGCGAGCACGCACTGTCTGCATCAGGTCCGAAACGGCAAGCGGCCTTCCAGTGCGCCTGGGCAGTCGTGAGAAGGTCAGCCATGCCAACGCGCCCTCCGAAATCCAGAGGCCGTCGGCCTCCGCCGCCGTCGCAGGTCGTCCGCATGCCATGAGCGTCGTCCGCGATTCGCGGGTCGATCGCTCCGGTGGGGGCAGGTTGGCACCCGACTGCCATGGACCTAGACTGCTGCCATGCCGCAGCCCCGGGGATAGAGCCGGGGCCAGCGGAACCCGGCGCCAACCCTGCCGCCGGCCACCGGAGATTGACGACATGGGCGCACCTGACTCCTTCACCGCCACGGGCGACGTCGGCCACTGCATCGGCGCACGGCTGACCACAGGCACCGGCGACCGCCGCCAGCCGGTCTACAACCCCGCCACGGGCGCGGTCGCCCGCCATGTGGTGCTCGGCACGGCTGCCGACGTGGACGAGGCCGCGGCCGCCGCGCAGGCAGCCTTCCCCGGTTGGGCCGATACCCCGCCGCTGCGGCGCGCGCGGGTTCTCAACAACTTCCTCGCGCTGCTCAACGAGCACAAGGACACCCTCGCCGCCATGATCACCGCCGAGCACGGCAAGGTCTTCAGCGATGCGCAAGGCGAGGTCACGCGCGGCATCGAGATCGTGGAGTTCGCCTGTGGCATTCCGCAACTGCTCAAGGGCGACTACACCGATCAGGTGTCCACCGGCATCGACAACTGGACCCTGCGCCAGCCGCTGGGCGTAGTGGCCGGCATCACGCCGTTCAATTTCCCGTGCATGGTCCCGTGCTGGATGTTCCCGGTGGCGCTGGCCTGCGGCAATGCATTCATCCTCAAGCCCAGCGAGCGTGACCCGTCGGCCTCGCTGCTGATGGCCGACCTGCTGCGCCAGGCCGGATTGCCCGACGGCGTGTTCAACGTCCTGCAGGGCGACAAGGTCGTCGTCGATGCGCTGCTCGCGCACCCCGGCGTGCGTGCCCTGAGCTTCGTCGGATCCACGCCCATCGCCCAGTACATCTACGAGACGGGCGCCCGCCACGGCAAGCGGGTGCAGGCGCTTGGCGGCGCGAAGAATCACATGGTCGTGATGCCCGATGCCGACCTCGAGCAGGCCGTGGACGCATTGGTCGGCGCTGCCTACGGCTCGGCCGGCGAGCGCTGCATGGCGATCAGCGTGGCGGTCCTCGTCGGCAGTGCCGCCGACGCGATCATGCCCAGGCTGGTCGAGCGGGTGCGCGCGCTCAAGATCGGCAATGGCATGTCCGGCGATGTCGAGATGGGGCCGGTCGTCACGCGCCAGGCGCAGCAGCGTATCGAGGGATATATCGCGACAGGCGTCCAGGAAGGTGCGAAATTGTTGGTCGATGGCCGCGGCTGCCGCGTGAAGGGTCACGAGGACGGCTTCTTCGTCGGCGGCACGCTTTTCGACCGCGTCACGCCGGACATGCGCATCTACCGCGAGGAGATCTTCGGCCCGGTCCTGTCGTGCGTGCGCGCCCACGACTTCGCCGAGGCCGTTGGCCTGGTCAACAACCACGAGTTCGGCAACGGGGTGGCCTGCTACACCCGCGATGGCCACATCGCGCGCGAGTTCTCGCGCCGCATCGACGTGGGCATGGTGGGAATCAACGTCCCGATCCCGGTGCCCATGGCCTGGCACGGCTTCGGAGGCTTCAAGCGGAGTCTTTTCGGCGACATGAATGCTTACGGCGAGGAAGGCGTACGTTTCTACACACGTCAGAAATCGGTCATGCAGCGTTGGCCGGAAAGCACGGACCGCGGCGCGGAATTCACGATGCCGACCGCCCGGTAAGGCACATCGCGACCCGCCGGCGTCCTCCGGCTGCATCATCGAGGGATGGAGGACGAATCGATCTCCGAACTGCTGGATCGTGCGCGAGCGGCGCGCGATGCCTCCGAGCTCGCCGAAGGCCGTGAACTGGCCGAAAGGGCGTGGTCGCTTGCATCGCGCCGTCCGGACGTTCCCGAGCGCGCCGATGCGGGCCACCTGCTGTGCCTGTTCCTCTATCGCCTGGGCGAGCTGGAAGCGTTGCTCGACGCCGGTGCGCAGGTGGTTGCCGCGCTGAACCGGCCCGAACACCGCGCGGCCCGCACCGAAGTTCTGCGCTGGATGGCCCTGAGCGGGTGCGAGACCGGCCGCTTCGACACCGCGCTGTCCTGTGCGAACGATGCATGCATGCTGGCCCAGGAAATCGGCGACCAGCGCCAGTTCGCCCTGTCGCTCACTGCCCTGGGAGCCTGCTTCGAGCGCATGGGCGACCCCTGGCAGGCCGAGCGTCTCATCGACGACGCCCTTCGTGTGGCGCGCGCGATCGGTGATCCGTTCGCCCGCCTGGTGACGCTGAACAACCTTTGCGCGGTGTGCATCGGCGCGTTCTACGTGCTCAGAGGCGGTGACGAACCCGCGGAAGCCACGGCGTCGCTTCGCCGCGCACTGGTGCATGCGCGAGAAGCGCACTCGCTGCTGCCGCATTTCCGCGACCCGTTCTTTTCGGTGTTCGTGGAAGGCAACCTCGGCGAGGTGCTGCTCCACCTGGGCAACACGCACGAGGCGCGGCAACTGCTGGACAGCGCGTTGCAGCGCGGCATGGAGCACGGCTACGAAGCCCAGGTGTGGCGCATTCGATGCTCGATCTGCGAATTGCTGCTGGCCCAGGGACAAGCCCGTGCGGCCTACGAAGCGCTGAGCATGCTGTTGCGCGACATGCGCGGCGGCGATCCGCGATCGACGCTGATCCGCGTGCATCACGCGCTCTACCGCGCCTGCCGCGAACTCGGCTGGGACACAGACGCCCTGGAGCACTTCGAGCACCACGAGCGCCTGGAACGCCGCCGCGCGACCAGCCAGCTCAAGGCGCAGTCGCGCCTGTTCGTGACGCGCGTGGAGGCCGAGCAATCCCGCCTGATGGCCGAGCGCGCGCGCCTGGAGGCTCAGGCCGAGCGCACCCGCGCCGCAGGGTTCCAGGCCGACGCTCAACGCGACGAACTCACCGGCCTGGGCAATCGACGCCACCTCGATCACCGCCTGCCGGTGCTGCTTCAGCGCGCCCAGACGCAGCAGCTGCCGCTCACGGTGGCACTCATCGACCTCGACCACTTCAAGCAGATCAACGATCGCTTCGGCCATGCCGTGGGCGACAAGGTCCTGCGGGCCATGGCCCAGCAGTTGCGCGACAACACGCGAGCGAGCGACGTGCTCGCGCGCATCGGAGGCGAGGAATTCCTGGTCGTCTATCCCGACATGCCGGCGACGCAGGCGCTGGAGGTCTGCGAGCGCCTTCGCTCCCGCGTCGAGCAGCACGATTGGGACCCGCTGTCGCCCGGCCTGCGCGTGACGCTCAGCATCGGGCTTGCCCATGCACCGCCATACGACATCAAGACCCTGTTCGAAGAAGCAGACCGGGCCATGTACCGCGCCAAGCAAGGAGGCCGCAATCGCATCGCGGTGGCCTGAGGGCGATCTTCGCCCGGCGCGGCAACAAACCGCGTTCGCCGCTGAACCGCAGTGCGCGATGCGGGTCGCAGCACGGACGGGACCGCCATGTGTCGCGGCATTCCCTGTGCCGCGGGCCCCGTAGAATCGACCGCCAATGAAGACGCTTCGTGTGCTGGCGCTGCTGGCCGTTCTTGCTTCGGCCGCGGCCGGGGCGACGCCCGTGGTTTCCACGCTCCGCATCTGCGCCTTCCGCATCTGCGCCTTCCGGCTCCGCAGCGCCCGCGGCCGCGGCCGCCAGCGCCCCGGCGGTGGTGTCCCTGTCTGCGCGCAAGGTCTACGAGCAGGCGCGCTCGCAACTGCTGCAGATCCGAACGGTGCTCAAGGGACGCGCCAGCCAGACGTCGGTGGGCTCGGGCTTCGTCGTGTCGCCCGAAGGCCACATCATCACGAACTTCCATGTGGTCAGCGAAGTCGCGCTGGAGCCCCAAACGCACGACCTCGTCTACGTCACGGCCGACGGCCACGAGGCGCGGCTGGACATCCTCATGCTCGACGTCCTTCACGACCTCGCGCTGCTCAAGCCGGCCGTACACGATGCTGCGCAGCCCGCCCCCGAATGGCAGGCGCTGGCGTTTCGGCCGCCCTCGCTCGAGTTGGGGCAGGGCGAGCGGATGTACTCACTGGGCAATCCGCTGGACGTCGGGTTCGCGGTCATCGAGGGCAACTACAACGGCCTCGTCGAGCGCAGCTTCTATCCGCAGATCTTCTTCTCTGGTGCCCTGAGCGCCGGCATGAGCGGGGGCCCCGCGCTCGACCAGGAAGGACGCGTGATCGGCGTGAACGTCGCCAGGCGTGTCGACGGTGAGCAGGTGAGTTTCCTGGTGCCCGCGCGTTTCGCCACGGCGCTGCTCGAGCGCGGCCGTCGCGCGCCGCCGATGAAGGGCGCGGCCGATGCGGAGATCACCCGCCAGCTCATGATCCACCAGGCCGCACTCACCGAGCGTTTCATCGGCCAAGGCTGGAAAACTGCTACCCACGCGCGCTACAAGGTGCCCGTGCCGCCGGACCGTTTCATGCGCTGCTGGGGTTCCACCGAGCAGTCGCGAACCGGCGGGCTCGACTTCGAGCGTTCCGACTGCGTGATGGACACGCGCATCTTCGTGGGCCGCTTCACGACCGGCGCGATCAGCGTGCGCCACGAGAGCTACGACGGCACGAAGCTGGGCACCTGGCGCTTCGCCGACCGCTACTCCCAGAGCTTTCGAAACGAGAGCTTTCGACGCCTGCCGGCCGAGTACATGACCAAGCCGCAATGCCGCGAAGACTACATCGAACATGACCGCCTTCCTTTGCGCGCCGTGGTGTGCATGCGTGCCTACCGCAAGCTGCCGCAGCTCTACGACGTGTCGGTGCTCGTGGCCACGCTGGACCGGAACCAGTCCGGCGTGCAGGGCCGGTTCGATGCGCAGGGCGTGAGCTTCGCCAGTGCGATCAAGCTCACCGAACACTACCTGGACGGCTACGGATTGCTGAAGTGACCCACTCTTCCTCAGCGCCTGCGGCGCGCCTCCTCGAGCATGCAGATCCCGGAAACCAAAGGTCCGGTGGACTGTTCGCTCCTGGCAGGGTGCACTGACATGAGCATCGACCCCGATTCCGAAGCCGTGCCGGCACCCGTGGCCGAGCGCCGCATCGCGTTGCTCGAAGTGCTCGATCGGGACGACCGTGTTCGGCTGTACGTGCCGATCACCGCCTGGCCCATCAGCGTGGGGCGCGCGATCGACAATACGTTGGTGCTCGACGACGCAGCTGTCGCGCCGCACCATTTGTGCATCGACAGCGACCCCGCGGGCGTTTTCATCGAGGTCGGCAACACCGTCAACGGCGTGCGTTCCCGGGGCCGGCGCTTCGGGCGCGGCGAGCGCATCGTCGTGGGCGACGCGCCTCTGCGACTGTCCATCGGCGATGCGCACCTGTGCCTTCGCCTCGCGTCGCACAAGCTCGCGCCGGAGCAGGTGGCGCGCACGCCGCTCGGACTCTGGCAGGCGGCGTGGCCCACGTTCGCGCTCGGCGCGGGGGTGCTTGCGGCGCTCTTGTTCAGTGCGTGGCTGAGCACGGATCCTGACGACTGGTCCCGAACCGTGGGCCCGGTGCTGTTGAGTGCCTTCACGATCGGCGCAGCCTGGACGGCGGGCTGGGCCCTGATCTCCAAGATCTTCACTCGGCGCAGCCATTTCTGGTGGCATGTGCGCGTGATGCTGCTGGGCGTGCTGGCGCTGCAGGCGCTCACGGGCATCACGCGATGGCTCGCGTTCGCGCTGTCGTGGCCCGCCATCAGCGACTTCGCGTTCATGGGCGTGTACGCGATTGCCGTCACGATGCTGTATTTCCATGCCCAGGGGCTGGAGCCCAAGCATCTCATCCGGCTGCGCGTGGTGGCCGGCGGCCTGTTCGTCGGGGCCGTCGGGCTGGCGCTCTGGTCGAATCACCAGAACAATGGCCAGTTCGGCGACGAGCTTTACATGACACACCTGTTTCCGCCTGCATGGCGGATCGCGCCGACCCGCGACACGCACGCCTTCGTGAGCGGCCTGGGCGCGCTCAAGCCCATCCTCGACAAGCAGGCTCGAAAACCCGGCGTCGGCGACGACGCGACAGCCGGGTCCGATGACGATGAAGAATGACGCACGCACCGTCCTCGTGACCGGCGGCAGCCGAGGCATCGGCGCGGCCGTGGCCTCGGCCTGCGCCCGTCGAGGCCATGTCGTGGCCGTGAACGCCACCCACGACTCGGCGGCGCTTCAGGCGGTCGTGTCCGGCATTCGGGACGCTGGCGGGCATGCGCTGGCCCTGGCGGCCGACGTGACCGACGAGGCCCAGGTGCTCGCGATGTTCGCGCGACTCGACGCCGAAGTGCCACCGCTGTCGGGCCTCGTCAACAATGCCGGCATCGTCGACCAGTCCATGCGGCTGGATCAGATGAGCGTGGCGCGCTGGCAGCGCATGTTCAATGTCAACGTGATTGCAAGCCTCTTGTGCGCGCGCGAAGCGGTGCTTCGCATGTCGACGCGCCACGGCGGCCGCGGAGGCGCCATCGTGAACGTCTCGTCAGCGGCCTCGCGCATCGGTTCGCCGGCGCAGTACGTCGACTATGCGGCCAGCAAGGGCGCGATCGACACCTTCACGCTGGGACTGGCGCGAGAGGTTGCGGCCGAAGGCATCCGCGTCAATGCGGTGCGCCCCGGCATCATCGATACCCAGATCCATGCCCTCGGTGGCGATCCCGACCGCGCCGCCCGGCTCGGCCCGGAGTTGCCCATGCACCGCGCCGGGCGGGCCGACGAGGTGGCCGCTGCCGTCGTATGGCTTCTCGACGACGCCGCGAGCTATACGACTGGCGCGCTGCTCGACGTGGCCGGCGGGCGCTGATGCACAGACCCTGCCGGCTGCACGGCGCGGCAATTGCTGCGCAGTGATGCAAACCATGCTCCTCGACAGACCACAGACCTTCGGCGAAGAACTGGCCAACGCGATCAGCCACGGCGTGGGCTTCCTGCTGGCAGTGGCGTCGCTGCCGATCCTTGTCGTGTTCGCCGTGCTGCGCGGCAGCACGATCAACATCGTCGCGGCGAGCGTCTTCTCGGCCACGATGATCCTGCTGTACTTCGTCTCGTGCCTGTACCACGCCCTGCCGCACGGGCGCGCCAAGAGTTGGCTCAATCGGGTCGACCACGCCGCCATCTACGTCTTCATCGCCGGCAGCTACACGCCTTTCGTGCTCGGCGTCCTTCGCGGCGCATGGGGCTGGACCCTGTTCGGCGTCGTGTGGGGTCTGGCCGGACTCGGGGTAGGCGCCAAGCTGCTGAACCGCTTGCAGCATCCGCTGTGGTCCACCGCGCTTTACGTCGCCATGGGCTGGGTCGTGGTGGTGGCGGTCGTGCCGCTGATGCAGCATATGCCGCTGGCGGGCCTCGGGTGGCTTGCAGCAGGTGGCGCCGCCTACACCTTGGGCGCGGTGGTGTTCCTGTTCGACTCGCGGGTGCGCTACGCCCACTTCGTCTGGCACCTCTTCGTGCTGGCAGGCAGTTCGTGCCATTTCTTCGCGGCACTCTGGTTCGCCTCGTGAATCGCGTTTGCTGAGTGCGCCTGCGCACCCGGCACCTCACGGTGTCTGGGCGCACGAGAGTCGGCGAGTCAGCGCCGCTCTACGATCATGGGCACGAGATTGAGCGCTTCATGCACGCGATCGGCCACGCCTTGCGCCTCGCCGCGGCTTGCATAGGGGCCGGCCTGGAGCCGGTATGCGGAAGGGTCGCTGAACACCAGCAGAACGGGCGCCAGCCAGTCGAGGTCCGCACTGACGCGGCGCTGGAACAACTCCGCGCCGTCACGCTGGCGGAACGCGCCCAGTTGCACCCAATATCCTGCGGCCCGGCGCGGCGCGCCTGACGTTCCCTCGGCAGTCGCAGCTGAGGGCAGGGTGACCGCGAGACTTGCGACCGTTGCAGGTGCTGCAGGTGCTGCAGGCGTTGCAGGCGCCGCCGGCGGCGTGGCCGGGTCATTGGCGGACGGCGCCGCCGTTTCGCGGTTGACCGCGGCAACTTGCGCAAGGGCCGGCATGTCGCGAGGTGCCGCTGCCGCCGCATCGCCCGGTGCGGAGCGTGCGCTTGCAGAATCGATCCCTGCGGACGCCGCGACTCGCGCAGACTCGTCGTCGTGCCGCCAGGTGCCGGCGCGGATCTCGTCGTAGGTGATGCGCGTGAGTTCCACGGGTGCCACGCCGCGCAGCAGGTCCAGCTTGAATGCGGCGGCGTAGCTCAGGTCGATGATCCGCCCCGGGTGGAAGGGCCCGCGGTCATTGACCCGCACGATCACTTCCCGGTCGTTGGCGGGATTTCGAACCCGCACATAGCTCGGAATCGGCAGCGTCGGGTGCGCAGCGGTCATCGCATACATGTCGTAGGGCTCCCCACTTGCGGTGGGATGGCCATGGAACTTCCTTCCGTACCACGATGCCAACCCTCGCTCGGTAAAGGGGCGGTCGTCGGTGATGGGCACGTAGTCGCGGCCCAGGATCTCGTAGGGCTTGTTCGGCCCGCCTCGACGAATCGGTTCTACCCGAGGCTGTGCGTCGGGGATGCTTGCGAGGTCGCGCGGCGGATTCGCGCCGGGACCATCGCGTTCGTTGCTTGACGCAGGCCCCGGACGCAAGTCCACGCCGCCGCCCGAATGCGGCACCGAGCCGCAACCGGCGAGCACACCGAGCATGAGGCCCGAGGTCGCGATCCAGGCCGGCAACCGCCAGCATGAGGCCGATGACATGCGCTTTGCGAGGCAGTGGGATCGCGCGGATGATACGCACAAGCGCCGGCACCAAGAACAGGGGCGCCCTCATCCGGGCATCTCCGGGCGCTCGGCACGCGCCAGGTCGTGCATGCTGCACGTTTCATTGATCGCGCCAAGTCCATGAGCATCGCCGCTTTCGACACGAGCACTGCCGCCCCTCGCTGGCGCTGGCTGCCTGCCCCGGGCACCTGGAAGTACCACGCGCTGCTCCTCGGGCTCGGTGTGCTGGTGCTGGGCCCGCTCGGCGGCGTGACCGCTTCCTACATGAACTTCTCGCTGGGGTTCTTCGTCGGCGGCCAGGTCCTCGCGGGCTTGCTGGGCTCGACCGTGACCTACGGCTACGGCACCGAAGGCAGGCACGGCGCCAACTACATACAGACTTCGGCGGCTTCGGTGGCCAGCATGAGCGCCATGGGCGTGCTCATCCAGGCCATGGTGTGGCTGGGGCTGCCGCAGCCGCCGATGTGGCAGCTCATCCTCTACATGCTGTGCATCGGCATGTTCGGCGCCGGCGTCGGCATGCTCTACACACCGGTGCTGGTGGACCGGCTGCGGCTGACCTATCCGTCGGGTCTGGCGGTGGCCAACATCCTGCGTGCGCTCACCGACCCGGACCTGCTGCGCCACTCGGTGCAGCGACTGGGCAGCGGCATCGCGATCGGATTGGCCGGGGGCATTTCTGCCGCCAAGGTGCCGCTGGTGTCAGCCACCGAATTCTCCGCGTCGACCTTCGGAGCCGGCATGGTGGTGGGCCCGCGCATCGGCGTGGCCGCCGTGACAGGCGGCCTGCTGGGCGTGGCGCTCACGCCCACCTTCGTCTCCATCGGCTGGCTCGCGCCGGGGGATCCGTTTCGCAAGATCACCTTCCTGATCGCGCTGGGTACCATCATGGGCGCGGCAGCTGTCGACCTCAGCGTGATCCTGTGGCAGGCGGCGCAACGTCTGCGCTCGCCGACGGGCTCGGTGATGCGCGAGCCCGACGCGACCCCCGCCGGAGTGGGGCAGCCGCGCATGCACACGCCGCGTCTTCTTGCATGGATCGCCTGCTGGGGAGCGGGCATCGTTTTCACGGGCCACTTCGTGCTCGGGCAGCCCGTGGGGTTCCTCTCGCTGGCCGTGGCGCTGGTGTTCGTGTTCGGCATGGTCAACGGGATCTCGCTGGGCATCAGCGATTCGAATCCGATCTCGTCGGCATTCGTCGTCGCGGTGGTCATCATGGCCGCGCTTGGACTGCAGGAGCCCGCCGTCGGGCTGATGGCGGGCACCGTGCTCCTCGTGTCGACCAGCGTCGCCTGCGACATGCAGCAGGATCGCTCGACAGGCTGGCGTCTCGGCACGAACCGGAACATTCAGTTCCGATACCAGGTGGCCGGCATCCTGGTCGGTGCCATCCTCGCCGTGGGCTTCGCGCGGTTGTTCATGGCCGCCTATCCGGTGCTCCTGCTCGATCAGACCGTGATGAAGGCGGGCGAGCAGCCCAGCGAGTGGAGCGCGGCAATGACCTACAAGTTCGTCGGGGTGCTCAGAAGCCTCACCACCGACAGACCGTACCAGCGAACGGCGATCTGGATCGGGGTCGGGCTCGGTTTCGCCATCGAACTGCTGCGCAAGCTGATCCGAGCCAGCGATCGCTATCGCCGCTTCGCTGCCGGTGGACGTTGGGGACACATCGCGGACTTCGTGCTGGATGCCGTGCTGCTGCCTTCACCGTACGCCCTGTCATTCGGCGGCTTCGTGAATCTGCACACCTCGCTCTGGTTCGGCGCGGGCGGCGTCACCAGCGGCATCCTCGACAGCCCGATGCTGCGCGACAAGAGTGCCGGCCGAGGCACCGTGCTGCCCGCCGACATGAGCAGTGCGTCACTGTTCGGCGGCGGGCTGATCGCTGGTGATGCACTGGCGGCGCTCGGCCTCGGGATCGCCGGGTTGCTGTCCACGCTGTCTTCGGGCTGAACGACCTGCGGGTGTTGTCAGCGCAGCCAAATGCCGATCCTCAAGATCGGGCAGGTCATGGCCTGGTGGGCGCACCAAGCCAAGCCTCACAGCAATCGACGGATATCAACCTCGGTCGGCGCGCGCCTGCCTCATCTGGCGCGAGTTCATGTCCGACGCGTTGCCGTTGGCACTGTTGTCATTGCGGTCGGTGAGGTTGCGGGTGTCGGTGTTGTGGTCGACATCACCGCTCACCACGCCGTTCGAGGCATTGCGCCCGACGTCGACATTGACGCCCGGCACGCCGCGGTTCATTTCAGACTGCGACGTCGACGTGCCCGTGCTCGTGGCGGCAGAGGGGTTGGGCTTGCTCGCGTCTGGCGCCTGCTGTGCGTAGGCGACCGTCCCCAGCATGAAGAGACAAGCTGCCGAGAGTGAGGTGTGTAGCTTTGACATGATGTTGCTTCCTTTCAGGTGGTCATGAAGTGAATGGCGACGTCGACGTGTTTTCGCGCTGTCGTCGTACAAGAAGATGACCTATCCAATGCGAACGCGCAGTCAGGGTGCGCCGCGAATCGACGTCGGGTATCGCTTACAACCTGGCGCGCAAGACCTTGAGTGCCGACGGCGCTGCGGCACGTTCTTTGCCTCACCCGAGAACTTTCCAGATCACGAGGCCGGCCACGGCACCCGTGGTGATGAACGCCAGCAAGGCCAGCAGCCCGTCGCGCGCAATCAGCGCGAGGCCGAACGCACTGAGGGCCACTCCCGCTGCGGTGGCAGAAAACGGGACAACCTCCATGGCTGGCATTGCCAGGGCAAGAGCGGCGGACACCCCGGCGATGGCGTAGCGGCCGGCGCCCTCGACAAGCACTTGGATCCGCGGCTGCAGCCAGTGGTCGATCCGACGTGCGGGGCGCGATAGCCAGGCCGTCGCCCGCTCGACCTTGGGCCGCTCGATGGAACGTCGCAGCAGCCATTGCGGCAGCCAGAAGTGGCGACGTCTCATCAACAACTGTCCGGAGACCAGCAGGATCACGAATCCCATTGCTGTCGGCACGCCTGGAATGCCGCTGAGGGGAGACACGGTGACCATGCCTGCGAGCAGCAGCAACGGGCCGAACGTCCGTTCCCCGACGGCATGCACAAGTGCACCCAGCGGCACGTCATCGCGCTGGGCCGCGGCATTGGAGATACGTTCCAGCATCTCCTCGAGATTGGTCACCTTCGCACGCAGTGCGCCGGCCGTGCGCCTCATGAGGGGGAAAGAGCAATCGGCGCGCCTTGGGCGACGTCGTGCCATGTCAGTTCTGCTCGCCGCTCACGACAGACTCCTTGGATCGAGTGACTGACATCGACCGCAACAGATCGCGCCACTTGAATCGATCGAGATGCCGGCGCGATGCCGCAGCAGGCTGCAAAGCTCGCGAATGCCGAGCCGCGCGAAATCAATTCCGGACGGCGAAAATGCCGTCAAGCGTTCTGTTGTGGGCCCAACCGTTGCGGACCCGCAGCGCCGGGCGGACAGCCTGTGTCACGCTGTACCTGGCACATGACCTTGGCCTCTACAAGAAGGTGGGCGTCGAGCCGAAGTCCTTCACCTTTCAGGCCGGCGCGCCGCTGCTCGCCGGCCTCAAGAGCCAGAGCCTCGACGTGGTGACCTCGGGCCTCGGGCTGGTTTCGCGCTCGGGAAGAAGACGCCGTGGAGGGCTCAAGGTCGTCAACCGCTTTCGCTCGCCGTCACACGGGACGACAACGAGGTACGTAGTTGAGGACTCCTGGCGCGCCCGGCAGGGATCGAACCTGCAACCCCTGCCTTCGGAGGGCAGTACTCTATCCATTGAGCTACGGGCGCGTGGCGGGCATTATCGCACCTGCGCCGGGCCGCCCTTGGATCACGGGCGGGGCGCGATGCACGCCCCCTATAATCGACGGGTTTTGCGTTTCCCATCCGCCGGCGATTGCGAACGGCGGCTCGGACATCTATCCATGCCCTCGAGGATTCCATGAGCGACGCCACGCAGCACCATGACGAAGACGGCCCGCACGAAGGCCCTATCAAGACGCCCAAGCAACTCATTGTGGCCGTCGTCTTCGCGTTTCTCGTCCCGATCGTCGCGATCACCCTCCTCGTCAAGTACGTCACCGCCGGCCACCGGCCGGCTGCAGGCAGCGACGCGCTCAGCATGCAAGCCGTCGCCGAGCGCATCAGCCCGGTGGGCATGGTCGAAGTGAAGGACACGTCGAACCCTGCGGCACTCAAGACCGGCGAGCAGGTCTATGCGTCCGTCTGCGTCACGTGCCACGGCAGCGGCGCATTGGGCGCGCCAAAATTCGGCGATGCCGCCGCCTGGGGCCCGCGCATCAGCCAGGGCTATGAAACGCTTCTCACGCATGCGCTAAAGGGCTACAAGGCCATGCCCCCGCAAGGCGGCGGCGACAACACCGAACTGGAAATCGGTCGTGCGGTCGTCTACATGGCCAACAAGGGCGGGGCCCACTTCGAAGAGCCGAAGGCCCCAGCGCAGGCCGCCAATGGAAAACCCGCAGCATCCGAGCCGGCGCCTGCGGCACCAGCGCAGGCCAACGTGGCTGCCGCTGCCACCACCGCACCCGCAGCGCCCCCGGAGAAGGCCGATGCAAAGACGGCTGCACCGGTCGCCGCAGCCGCCGCGACGCAAGGACCTCCGACGCTGTATACGCAAGTGTGCTCTGCCTGCCACGGCACCGGCGTCCTGAATGCGCCCAAGCTGGGTGACAAGGCCGCCTGGGCGCCCCGAATCGCGCAAGGGGTGGACGCCCTCGTCAACAACGCCATGCACGGCAAGGGCGCCATGCCACCGAAAGGCGGCTCGAGCGCCACCGAGGCGCAGATCAAGGAAGTCGTTCAGTACATGGTGAGCCAGGCCAAGTAGCCGCCTGACAGTTCGCTCGCATGAAAGCCGGCCCATCGGGTCGGCTTTTTCTTTTCAGGGCCTGTGTGCGGAATGCCCGTCAGGCCGCGGTCCCCGTGCGTGCCGCAGCGGGGCTGAGCGTATAGCCCAGTCGCGCCGGCAGTGTTTCGAAGCTGGCCGGCTGCGGAAGCCACAGGCCTTCGTCGACAGCTTGCGCGGCTTCGGACATGTCCATGCTGTGGACGATGCCCGGGCCGATGTCGGTATCCAGGAACAGCCGGCCCGCTTCATCCAGCCACACGCCGTGCGCTTCAGCGCGGCGGCCCGTATGGCTTTGCACCTGCGGGCCGCCGCCGTTCCAGGCGAGGCGCCACACCCAGGGCGCGGCCTCGAGTTCGACATACACGCGCTGAGGCCCGTTCTGGAAGAACCAGCAGCCGGCTTCATCGGTGTCGTAGTTGCGGTGGATGAACTCACGCAGCCCCTCATGAACGATGCGGCTGCCCTTCACCGCCGGAAAAGGGCCAGCCGCTTGCGTGCGGTCATCGCGCAGGTACCAATCGCCCCTCGCATCCAACCCCAGCCAGCCATGGCAATGGGGCACATTCGGCCACTTCCTGAGCGCAGCTTCGACGATCGCATCCATGGCGCATGTTCGCTCAGAGCTGCCGATGCACCCAAGACATCACCCCTTCGGGCAGCGCGAGAACATGGCCGGGCATGCGGCCGGCCGGGAATCCCACGTGGCCTCCGTGCTCGGGCTGCCACAGCGTGACGTACGCACCCGCCTCATGAGGTGCAGGCAGGCTGTGCGCAGGCACGAACGGGTCGTTGCGCGCATTGAGCACCAAGGTCGGAACGCGGATGCGGTGCAACTGCGGCTTCGCCGAGCAGCGCGACCAATAGTCGTCGGTGTCCTTGAAGCCGTGCAATGGCGCAGTGAAGACGTTGTCGAAGTCGTAGAGATCACGCGCCGCGAGCAAACGCTCGCGGTCGAACAGGCGAGGGTGCTGCGCCAGCTTGGCAAGGGCCTTCGGCACCATCGTGCGCAGGAACATGCGCGTGTAGATGAGGCGGTTGAAGCCCTGTCCGATCGCCGCGCCCCCCGCTGACAGATCGACGGGCGAACACACGCGCCCCGACCGCGGCCACCGTGCGCCCGGCCGACTCGCCAGCCTCCTCGGCCCAGCGCAGGAGTGCGTTGCCTCCCAGCGAGACGCCCACGGCCACGAGCGTGCCGCGGTGGCGCCTGCGCACCTGCGACAGGATCCAGCCGATCTCCTCATGGTCGCCGGAATGGTAGGCACGCGGCGCCAGGTTGAGCTCGCCGGAGCAGCCGCGGAAATGGGGCACGGCAAAACGCCAGCCGCGGCCATGCGCCCAGTGCGCAAATGCCCTGGCATAGTGGCTCGCCGACGAACCCTCCAGGCCATGGAACAGGACCAGCAGCGGAGCCAGGGTCGCGTCGACGCCAGCCGCTGCCGCCGAATCGAGCCAGTCGACGTCGATGAAGTCGCCATCGGGCGTCGTCCAGCGCTCGCGCCGGTAATTGGGGGGCGGGCCGTCCCAGGCGCGCGAGAGCAGCGCCGGCCAGATGGTCTGCGCATGACCGCCCGGCAGCCACCACGGCGCTCGGAACGCGTCCATCAATGCAGCGTGGAGGCGGACTCGACGATCTCCTGCGCCTCCTGGGCCGTCCCGGGACTCGCGTGATGGGCGACCATTCGCCAGCCCTGCGCGCTCTTCACGTACACGTTGGTCGCCACCACCCAGGCGGAGTGGGCGCCGTCCGGACGCATGAACCGCACCCGCTCGAGCACGTTGTGAACATCGCTCGAGTGTCCTGTGACCCGGCGCACGTTTTCCGCGACGACGTCCACCGGCCCATTGGCGAAGATGGCCTCGAACGCCGCGCGGATCGATGCCGCGCCGACCAGCCGCGGACCTCCGGGGTGCACGCAGACGATCTCGTCGTCGTCCGACCACACGGACATCAGGCGCTCGATGTCGGCACGTTGCATCGCCTCGTAGAACTGTGATTCGGTCTCGTCGGCATTGCCGATCAGGACTGCAGGCGGCTTGATGGGCGCCATGGCGCGGTCCTCAGGCGAACACGACCGTCTTGTGGCCGTTCATCAGGACCCGATGCTCGACATGCCAGCGCACCGCGCGCGCCAGCACGACGCTCTCGACATCGCGGCCCACCGCCGTGATCTCGTCGGGACCAAGGGCGTGGTCGACGCGCTCGACATCCTGCTCGATGATGGGCCCCTCGTCGAGTTCGGCGGTCACGTAGTGGGCCGTCGCGCCGATGAGCTTCACCCCGCGCTCGTAGGCCTGGTAGTAAGGCCTCGCGCCCTTGAAGCTCGGCAGGAAACTGTGATGGATGTTGATCGCACGGCCCTTGAGGAACGCGCAGAACTCCTCGCTGAGCACTTGCATGTAGCGCGCCAGCACGACCAGGTCCACCTGCCGCTCTTCGATCAAGGCCTCGACCTGGCGTTCCTGCGCCCGCTTGGCCTGGGCACCGGCGCCGCTGGCCAGCGGAAGATGATGGAAGGGATGACCGTAGCTGCCGGCCAGACCGGCGAAGTCGGGGTGGTTCGACACGATGCCCGAAATCTCGGCGTCGAGCTGTCCACTGTGGACCCGAAACAGCAGGTCGTTCAGACAGTGGCCGTGGCGGCTCACCATCAGCAGCAGCCGGGGCTTGCGCTCGAGCGAATGGAAGCGTGCGTTCATGCCGAACTGCTGACGAACATTGGTGAACAGCTGCTCCAGCGTACCGGGGCCGGCCAGGTGCTCGGGCGCCTCGAAGTGGACCCGCATGAAGAAGAGCCCCGTGCCGCCTTCGCTTTGCACGTCGCCGAACTGCTGCGAATCGACAATGTTGCAGCCGGCCTGATAGAGCAGGCCGGACACGGCGTAGACGATGCCTTTCGCGTCTGGGCACGACAGCGTGAGCACGAATTCGTTGGGGGCGGGCATGGAACGGCGGGACCCGAAGCGCGTGGGCGCAATGCGTAGCAAGCGGCGATTGTACGAAGCCGGCTTGGACCCGCCGGAGCACGCGGCCATAATCGCCGCCACTGCGATGCGCCTGCCCATGCCGATGACGCCACACGAGGACTGGCCCGAACGCAGCCGCGACCTGGCACAAGCTCTGGCGCGCGCGGGAACGGGCGACCGTGCGGCATTTGCCGCGCTCTATCAGCGCACCTGCGCGCATCTGTTCGCCGTCGTGCTGCGTATCTGCAAGGATCGCGCACTGGCCGAGGACGTGCTCCAGGACGTGTACGTCAGGATCTGGCAGTCGGCAGGGAGCTTCGACGCGGCGCAGAGCCAGCCGCTGACCTGGATGACGAGCATTGCGCGGCACCGGGCCATCGACAGCCTGCGCCGCGCGCAGACGCAACCGCGCCTCGATAGCGCGACGATCGACGACGACGAGGACCGCGACATGTTGGAGCGCACCCCCGACGACGGCCCAGGGCCGCTTGACTTGCTGAGCCGGGCCGCCGACGCCCGCGCGCTCGCGCACTGCATGCAGGCGCTTTCGGCGGCGCAGCGGCACAGCGTGGCGCTGGCGTTCTACGACGGGCTCAGTCACGCAGAGGTGGCGCGCAACCTGGGTCAGCCGATCGGGACCGTGAAGAGTTGGGTGCGCCGCGGTCTTCTTGCGCTCAAGAGCTGCCTGGACCGTGCCGTCGAGCGCGATGCGAGTTCGTGAATGGACGCCTGCTGCTGCGCCCTCGGTGCTTGCACGGGAGCCACTTGGGCCCCATGGATCACTGAAGTGAACCACCCCCGTAGCGCCTTCGGCGCTCCCCCTCCAGGGGACGCCGCCAGCGGACCGGCCAAGCCGGCTCCGCGGCGGCCGCTTGATGCGTCGGTTCATGCCGTTGGGGTGCTCGCTCGGCGCCATGGAAAACTGACATGAAGCGCCACACTTCGAGCCCATGGGCATGGACGATGACGCCCATCAGCGGCACGGTGGTGCGTGACGCCGTCAGGGTCGGGCGCTGACATGGACTACGGCCGCCCCGAACTCGCCGATCGACTCGCAGCGGAATACGTGGCAGGGACCTTGCGCGGCCCGGCCCGGCGCCGGTTCGAGGGTTTGTTGCCTGCGCACCCGATGTTGCGGGCCTCCGTGCGCGCCTGGCAGGACCGGCTGATGCCGCTGACAGCGAGCTTGCCGTCTCGGCAGCCCTCTGCCGACGTCTGGCGAGGAATCGAAACCCGAATCGCTCCAAGCGCGGCCGGCACGCCGCGTGGAGCCGCCGCGGACACGGGCGCAGCCATCCGGTGGCGGCAGCGGCTCAGCCTGTGGCGCGGATTGGCGGCGCTGGCGAGCGTCGCGGCGATCGGCCTGGCCGTGCTGCTGGCCAGTCCCGGCCCCGTACGCCCACCGGTGGTCGTTGTGCTCAGCGCCACGTCCGCCGGCGAGGGCGCCGCCGTGCCGGCCACGTTCATCGCGAGCATCAGTGGCGATGGCCGCGCGCTCGTGACTCGACCCCTGCAACAGGTGACGCTGACCGCCGACCACGCGCTCGAGTTGTGGGCCGTGCCGGCACAAGGCGCTCCACGCTCGCTGGGCCTCATCTCGCCAAAGGGCACGACGATCGTGCGCCAGGCCGGGGTGCTTCAAGGGGCTGATGCGCTGGCCGTCAGCCTGGAGCCTCCGGGCGGCTCGCCCACCGGCGTGCCGACCGGGCCGGTCCTGTGGGCCGGCAAGCTGAGAACCTGACGGCATCGCGCACCGGCTCAGCGGCTGCCTGTGTCTCGCGAGCGCTCCGCGCGAATCTCCGTTCGGAGCTTCTGGCTTGGCTTCGGGCACGCATCCTGGCAGGCCTACTCGCGAAACCCCGGCGTGTGCCTCCTGGTGCGCCCACCTGCACACCCGCCGGGATATGGCGCAGACAGGTCCTCCGACATCGCATCGTCCAGTGCGCGCGCCGCCCGCTGCGGCGCGATCTCCGTCAGGCATCGCGTATGGCCAAAGCGGCATTGCCGATCGAAGCATGGCGCGCATTCGAGCGCGAGTTCATGCTTGAGCCAAAGCACCTTGGCGTGCCGGTTCAGCGGCGGCGTGTGTTCGGGACTGGTCGACCCGAACAACGCGACCTGCGGCACGCCGAAGGCCGCGGCCACGTGCATGAGGCCCGAGTCGTTGCTGACCACGCCGCGCGCGCCGGCGATGAGCGCCATCGCGTCGTGCAGCGAGGTGCTGCCGGCAAGCACGCGACAGGCGCCCGGCGCCATGCCGGCGATCGATTCGCACAACGCCGTTTCCTTGCCAGAGCCCAGCAGCAGCACGGGCAATCCGTGCTCGGCATGCAGCGCCCGCGCCAGTTCGCCGTAGTGTTCGGCCGGCCAGCACTTGGCCGGCCCGTATTCGGCGCCGGGAGCGAAGACGAAGTAGGCGCCCGGCGCGACGCCGGCCGCGCCGGCGGCTGCCGCGAGGACCTCATCGGCCAGGTGCAACGACGGGCGCTCCCCCGGCGGCGACGTCCCGGCCAGCGCACTGTAGAAGTCCACCATCGGCGGTTTGCCCGCGGGATCGGGCAGTCGTTCGTTGAGCAGCAGCACCCGTCCCTCGCCGCGGTATCCGATGCGGCGCGGGATGCGCGCGAAAAAGGGGACCAGCGCCGACTTGAGCGAGTTCGGCAGGACATAGGCCGAATCGAAACGGCCCCGCAGCACACGACCGACATGGCGGCGCGCCGACCAGTCGAGCCGGCCGTGAGCAAATGGCAGCTCGATGACCTCGCCGACCTGCGGCATCGCCCGGTACACCGGCGCCACCCATGGCAGCGCGGCTACGCTCAGCGATTCGCCGCGCGCGGCGAGCCGCCGCAGCAGCGGCTCGCTCATCACCGCGTCGCCGATCCATTGCGGCGCGATGACGAGCGATGCGGGCATCAGTGGCCCGCGCCGAGGACTTCGCCTGCCTTCAGACGGTACACGGTGCCGCAGTACGGGCACTTGCCCTCGCCGGTGCTCGCCACGTCGATGAAGACGCGCGGATGGCCGCTCCACAGGGGCATCTTCGGGTTGGGGCAGAAGACCACGCCGTGGCCCTGCACATCCTTGGCGGTGACTTCCACCACCGCCTGGGTCTCGCTCATGTTCGCGCTCATCGTCACACCTTGGTCAGCCACTCGGCGTACTTGGGATTGCGCCCGTTCACGATGTCGAAGAAGGCGCTCTGGATCTTCTCGGTGACGGGGCCTCGCGAGCCGCGCCCGATCTCGATGCGGTCGAGTTCGCGGATCGGCGTGACCTCGGCCGCGGTGCCGGTGAAGAAGGCCTCGTCGCTGATGTACACCTCGTCGCGCGTGATGCGCTTCTCGACCAGCTTCAGCCCCATGTCCTGGCAGATCGCGAACACCGTGTTGCGCGTGATGCCGTTGAGTGCGCCGGCCGACAGGTCGGGCGTGTAGACGACGCCACCCTTGACGACGAACAGGTTCTCGCCGGCGCCTTCGCTGACGAAGCCCGATGCATCGAGCAGCAGCGCCTCGTCGTAGCCGTCTTCGGTGGCCTCCATGTTGGCGAGGATGGAGTTGGTGTAGTTGCTGACGGTCTTGGCCTGCGTCATCGTGATGTTGACGTGGTGCCGCGTGTAGCTCGAGGTCTTCACGCGGATGCCGCGCTTGAGGCCTTCCTCGCCCAGGTAGGCGCCCCAGGCCCAACCGGCCACCATCACGTGAATGGTGTTGCCCTTGGGGCTCACGCCGAGCTTCTCGTCGCCGATCCAGGCGAGCGGGCGCAGGTAGCAGCTCGCGAGCTTGTTTTCGCGCACGACGCTGCGCTGCGCCTCCAGCACCTCGTCGAACGAGTACGGGATCTTCATGCGCAGGATCTTGGCGCTGTTGAAGAAGCGCTCCGTGTGCTCGCGCAGCCGAAAGATCGCCGTGCCTTGGACGGTGTCGTAGGCGCGCACGCCTTCGAAGGCGCCGCAGCCGTAGTGCAGGGTGTGCGTGAGGACGTGGATCTTGGCGTCTCGCCAGTCGACGAGCTTGCCGTCCATCCAGATCTTGCCGTCGCGGTCGGCCATGGACATGAGATGCCCCTTCGTGTGTCGGTGATGCTGAGCCGGTGATTTTACGGCGCGGGGGGCGGCTCGCCCGGCGGGCGGGTCAAGGTCCAGCGCGCGAGGCGCCCACGTTCGAAGACCAATGTCACGCCCGATCCGCCGTCGTCGTCCCAGCGCCAGGTCTCGGGCGCCTCGGACTCCTGGCGGCCCAGGCTATGTGTGATCGCGACCACCTGCAGCAGCGTCAGGCCCTTGCGCAGGCGCGCGTTCAGCATGACCGCACTGGCAACTCGCGCGAGCGGATTCCCCGAGGCGCGGCGCATGACGCGCACCGCACGATTGAATTGCAGCAGCAGCCAGAACACCACGAGCGTGGCGACCAGCAAAGCGCCCTGCCAACCATAGACCCGCCAGCCGAGCGCCAGGGCCGCGGCCACCAGCGTCCAGGCAAGCCAGGGCGCAATCACAGGCTTCGCACCAGTTCGATGGCCTGCTCGATGCGCTCGACCGGGTGGATGGTGAGGCCTTCGACGGGCCGCTTCGGAGCGTTCGCCTTGGGGACGACGGCCACGCTGAAACCGAGCTTGGCGGCTTCCTTCAGGCGCTCCTGTCCCCGTGGTGCAGGCCGCACCTCGCCGGCCAGGCCGACTTCGCCGAACGCGATGAACCCGCGCGGCAACGCCCGCGCGCGCAGGCTGCTCTGGATGGCCAGCATCACGGCCAGATCGGCCGCCGGCTCGCTGATGCGCACGCCGCCGACGGCATTGACAAACACGTCCTGATCGAAGCTGGCGATGCCCGCATGGCGGTGCATCACCGCGAGCATCATCGCGAGACGGTCGCGCTCGAGGCCGACCGACAGGCGCCTGGGGCTCGGGCCGCCGCTGTCGACCAGCGCCTGGATCTCCACCAGCATCGGCCGCGTGCCCTCCAGCGTGACCAGCACGCACGAGCCGGGAACCGGATCGCCATGGGTGGACAGGAAGATCGCGCTCGGATTGGCCACGCCCTTGAGCCCGCGCTCGGTCATCGCGAACACGCCGATCTCGTTGACCGCGCCGAAGCGGTTCTTGATGGCGCGCACGAGGCGGAAACTCGAATGGGTGTCGCCTTCGAAGTACAGCACGGTGTCGACGATGTGTTCGAGCACGCGCGGGCCGGCCAGCGCGCCCTCCTTGGTGACGTGCCCGACGAGTACGATGGTCGTCCCGCTGCTCTTGGCCGTGCGCGTGAGCTGCGCGGCACATTCGCGCACCTGCGCCACCGAACCGGGCGCCGAGCTGAGCTGCTCGCTGTAGACGGTCTGGATCGAGTCGATCACGCACACCGCGGGTTGCTCGGCATCGATGGTCGCTGTGATCTTCTCGAGGCTGATCTCGGCCAGCACTCGCACGCGGCTGCCCTCCAGGCCCAGGCGGCGCGAACGCAGCGCCACCTGGGCGCCCGATTCCTCGCCGGTCACGTACAAGGTCGGCATGCTTCGCGAAAGCGAATCGAGCGCCTGCAGGAGCAAGGTGGACTTGCCGATGCCGGGATCGCCGCCGATGAGCACGACGCCGCCTTCCACGATGCCGCCGCCCAGCACGCGGTCGAGCTCGTCGATGCCGGTGGGCTGGCGCTCGACGTCGGCGGCCTCGATCTCCGACAGCGTGGCCACCGGCTGGCTCTTCGCCAGCGACTGGAAGCGGTTCTTCGGCGTGCCCTCGGCCACCGATTCGACGAGGGTGTTCCAGGCGTTGCAGCTCGGGCACTTGCCGAGCCATTTAGGCGAGGTGCCGCCGCATTCGGTGCAGGTGTAGATCGATCGTTCGCGGGCCATGCGCGGCATTGTCGCCGCATGCCGGCAGGCCGCCGGGCTGCTCTTCAAGCCCGCCCGCGCAGCGCCTTCACCTGCGCGCGCCGGGACTTGTCTTCGAGCCGGCGTTGCTTCGATGCGCGCGTCGGCCGGGTCGCAATGCGCTTGCGCGCAGGCACGGCCACGCTGTCGACGAGTCCCTGCAGGCGCCGCATGGCTTCGCTGCGGTTGAGGTCCTGGCTGCGGTGCGTCTGCGCCTTGATGATCACCACGCCGTCATCGTTGATGCGCTGGTCGCTGACGGCCAGGAGTCGCGTCTTGACCGGCTCGGGCAGCGACGAGGCCCGGACGTCGAAGCGCAGCTGCACTGCGCTGGACACCTTGTTCACGTTCTGTCCGCCGGCGCCCTGCGCGCGGATGGCCGTCCATTCGACCTCACGAGGTGTGATCTTCAGGTGCACTCGCGTTCCTCCGCGCGACCTTCCGCCGCATCGCGGCACCACTGGACGCGCGCGGACATCTTCAAGGCACCGCCGCGACCGGCACGCGCGGAGCCAGCGCGCACATCAATTCGTAGCCTACGGTGCCGGCCGCATGCGCGACTTCGTCGATCGGCAGCACGCTCCCTCCGGGACCGCAGCCCCACAACGTGGCCTCGCTGCCAGGCTGCGCGTGCGGCACCGGCGTCAGGTCCACGGTGATCATGTCCATCGAAACCCGTCCGATGAGCCGCGTGCGCACGCCGTCGACGAGCACAGGTGTGCCGGTGGGCGCGAGGCGCGGATAGCCGTCGGCATAGCCGCAGGCGACCACGCCGATGCGCATCGCACGCTCGGCGGTGAACGTGCTGCCGTAGCCCACGCCGTCGCCCGGCCGCAGCGACTGCACGGCGATCAACCGGGCACGCAGGCTCATGGTCGGGCGAAGATCCCAATCCGCGATGCCATGGGCCGGGAAATCCGGCGACGATCCGTAGACCATGATGCCCGGGCGCACCCAGTCGCCTCGCACGGAAGCCTCCGCGCCCGCGAAGCGCAGCGTGGCCGCGCTGTTTGCCACCGAGCGCTCGCCGGGCAGGTCCCGCGTGGCCGCCTCGAACACCGCGAGTGCTGCGGACACGCCGCGCGGACCGTCGGCGTCGGCGAAGTGGGTCATGAGCGTGATGCCCTCCACCTGCGTCAGGCCGGACAGTCTCAGCCAGGCACCGTGCACGGCCTCGGGCGCGAAGCCAAGCCGGTTCATGCCCGTGTTGACCTTCAGGAAGACCTGATGCGCCCGATGTGTCTTGTGTGCGGCCAGCCAATCGATCTGCCCCTCGCGGTGCACGGTGTGCCACAGGTCGAGGCGCGAGCATGCCTCGAGGTCGCGCGGCTCGAAGCAGCCTTCGAGCAGCAGGACCGGTCCGCGCCACCCCAGCGCACGGATGCGTTCGGCCTCGGCGATGTCCAGCAGCGCAAATCCGTCGGCCGCCTGAAGGCCCTTGTAGGCCTGCTCGATGCCATGGCCGTAGGCATTGGCCTTGACCACGGCCCACACGCGCGCATCGGGTGAGGCACGGCGCGCCCGCAGGAGGTTGTGGGCCAGCGCGTCGGTGTGGATGAGGGCGTCGATCGGGCGGGGCATGGGCGAAGACTGTCGTCGAGCGGTCCTGGAGGCGCCGGTGCCGATGCGAGGACCCTCGCGCCCATCCGGGCGGCCGTGGTGGTCTCGCGCACCGTGCGATTCGCGGCGCGGGCTTCGTGCGGATTCTGCCCGAGACGCCCCAGGACGCGCCGCTTTCGCGCCAGGGCGGGGTAGCCTGCATGCTATAACCCTGCGCCGCGGGGAGACAACCGAACACAGCTTGGGGAAAGAGGCACCGCGCTTCGGGCGAATGAAAAAAGGCTTCTACACGATCATGTCGGCGCAGTTCTTCAGCTCGCTGGCAGACAACGCGTTGTTCGTCGCCGCAGTCGAATTGCTGAAGAGTTCGGGGCAGCCCGAGTGGCATCGTGCCGCGCTGGTGCCCATGTTCGCGCTCTTCTACGTCATCCTCGCTCCCTTTGTTGGCGCCTATGCCGATGCCGTGCCCAAGGGCCGGGTGATGTTTTATTCCAACCTGGTCAAGGTGGTGGGCTGCCTCGTGATGCTGTTCGGCACGCATCCGCTGCTGTCCTATGCGATCGTCGGGCTGGGCGCGGCCGCCTATTCACCGGCGAAGTACGGCATCCTCACCGAACTGCTTCCGAATTCGCAGCTCGTCAAGGCCAACGGCTGGATCGAGGGGCTCACCATCGGCTCGATCATCCTCGGCGTGCTGCTCGGCGGCCAGCTGGTCGGGCATGCCGTGTCGCATGAGCTGCTCGCCTTCGACATGCCGCTGATCGACACCGGCATCGACACGCCGCCCGAGGCCGCCATCGCATCGATCATCATCCTGTACGTGATCGCGGCGCTGTTCAACCTCAAGATCCCGCGCACAGAGGCGCCGCTGCAGCCGCTCGCGCACACGGCGTCCGCCCTGGTGCGCGATTTCTCCAACTGCAACGCCCGCCTGTGGAACGACAAGCTCGGCCAGATCTCGCTGTCGACGACCACACTGTTCTGGGGCGTGTCGGGCAACCTGCGCTACATCGTGCTCGCGTGGGCCGCCGCGGCGCTCGGCTACAGCACGACCAGCGCCTCGTCGCTCGTGGGCGTGGTCGCCGTCGGCACTGCGGCCGGTGCCGTGCTCGCATCGATGCGCATGCGGCTGGATCAGGCGACCAACGTGATTCCGCTGGGCACGGCGATGGGCTTGCTCGTGATCGCGATGAACCTGATCCATTCGGTCTGGATGGCCGCGCCCTTTCTCATCGTGCTCGGCGCCATCGGCGGCTACCTGGTCGTACCGATGAACGCGCTGCTCCAGCACCGCGGGCACAACCTGATGGGCGCGGGCCGGTCCATCGCGGTGCAGAACTTCAACGAGCAGGCGTGCATCCTGGGGCTCGGCGCCTTCTACACCGGCATGGCCAAGCTCGGCCTGTCGGCCTTCGGCGCCATCACGATCTTCGGGATCGTGGTCGCGTTCACGATGTGGCTGATCGGCCGCTGGCATCGCAACAACTGCGTGCAGTACGCCGACGAACTCGGCCACCTGCTGATGCTGGCCCGCCACGACCGCCACCACTGAGGCGGCTGCACGCCTCGGGCGGCTCAATCCCCGCGCAGGATCGCCTCGATCTCGGCAGACCACACGACCGCGATCTTGCTGTAGCCCGACCGCGTGAGGTGGATCTCGTTCACCCAGTCGCCACTCACGCCCGGGGCGTCGTTGGCCGCTGCCTCGATGGCCACGCCGGTGGAATCGAAGAAATGCACGGCGGGAAACCGCGCCGAATCCGACGCCGCGTCCCTCAACAGCGCCCCGAGGCGCAGCAGCAGTTCACGCGCCACGGCAATGCCGTCTTCCCCGGGAATCGCATAGGCCTGCAGCGACGGATACAGCCAGGGTCCCATGCCCAGGCCCGCACCGGCGGGTCGCGGCGTCGGGAAGGCATAGCCGTGCAGGAACAGGGGCTGGCCCTTCGACGGCCCCGCGTCACGCATGGCCAGGAAGTGCTCGAGATTGGCCAGGAAATAGCTGCGGAAGGTCTGCCAGCCGGACTCGCTGAGGTAGCGAAGCGCCCCGCGCGCCGGCGGCCCCCATTCATCGCGTGTGAGCAGCAGGCGCCTGTCCTGCGGGATCGGGTCGCCGTGTTCGTCCACCGCCGGTGCGGCGACGGCTTCGATCAGGTCGTTGCCGCCGCAGGACATCAGGATGCCGTCCCAGAAACGTGACCGATGACCGCACAGCATCTCGGTGAAGTTGCGGTCGGCATTCATCTGCGACATTCGCCTGAGCGTATCGCCCGGCGTCGCGCACGTGACCGCGCAGGCGCTCTGCTGCATGCGCAGCTCGAACAGCAGGTTGGAGTTCGCCAGGAGGTTCAGCGTGCCGATGGTGAACCAGGAATCGCCCTGCGCGAGAAAACGCCAGCCGTAGCCGGACAGGACAGGAGGAATGCTGGACGTGAGGTCGTCGGGCTGGAAGACATCGATCGCGCGCATCTGGACCACCTCGCAGGCAGGCTCGAGACGATCACGGTAGCCGCACGGCCTCGCCCGCGCAATCCCGTGCGGTGCCGCAAGGGCGAGCCGTGGACAATCGCGCGGTGCCGATTCCTGCCCGCTTCTTTCCCGCCCTCGCCCTCGTCTTCAACGCGCTCGTCTGGGGCACCTCGTGGTGGCCCCTGCGCCAGCTCCAACTGCGCGGCCTTCATCCGTTGTGGGCGACCGCCTTCGTGTTCGCCTTTGCCGTGGTCGTGATTGCCGCCGTGCGTCCTCGGGCCTTTGTCCAACTCGCGACCACGCCCACGCTCTGGGTGCTGGTGATGGCTGCAGGTGTCACCAATGCCACGTTCAACTGGGCGGTGGTCACCGGCGACGTCGTGCGCGTGGTGCTGCTGTTCTACCTGATGCCCTTGTGGACCGTGATTCTCGCGAGATGGCTGCTGCACGAGCCGTTCACGCGCGCATCGTCGTGGCGGGTGGCGATGGCGCTGGCCGGAGCCGGGATCGTGCTGTGGCCTTCGGGCGCGCACGGCCTGGCGGCCTTGCCGATGCCGCGCTCGCTTCCCGACTGGCTCGGGACTGGTCGGCGGATTCTCGTTTGCGCTGAACAACGTGATGCTGCGGCGCGAAGCCCATCGCCCGGAGGAAGGCCGTGCGCTGGCGATGTTCATGGGCGGAGCCGTCGTGGCCGGTGCCATGGGCGCGATGCTGGCGGCGCAGCACCGCCTTGCCCTGCCGCCCACGCCGGCTGCGGGTTGGGTGGCGATCGCCCTGGCTTTGGCTCTGCTCTTCCTCGTCAGCAACCTCGCGCTGCAATTCGGGGCGGCGCGACTGCCGGCGAACGTCACGGCCGTGGTGATGCTCAGCGAGGTCGTCTTCGCCTCGGCGACGGCCGCCACGTTCGGCGGCGGTCGCTTCACGGCCTCGCTGATGTGGGGCGGCGGGCTCATCGTCGCGGCCGCCGTGCTGGCAGCGATGCGTCGGGACGGGCATTGATCCGGTTCACGCGTGACGCGCGTCATCGACGACAGCCATCGGTCGACATGCTTCGAACGCCAACCGGCCACACGGGCAGTCGTTAAGATCCGCGAGAGCAGGCGCCATCTGCCCTGACCTTCCTCCTGGAGCGACCACCATGACCACCTTGTACGGCGCCATCGGCGGCGTCGGCACCGCTGCCGTCGAAGCTGCCCTCGCCATCGCGGGCGTCTCGGTCGCCTATGTGGAAGCGCCCCCATGGGAGAGCGGCGACGCCTCGGACCGACTGCGAAGGATCAATCCGCTGGGACAGGTGCCCACGCTCGTGCTCGACGATGGAGCCGTGCTGACCGAATCGGCGGCGATCCTCGTGCATCTCGGTCTCACGCACCCGCACTGCGGGCTGCTGCCGGCGAACGAGAAGGCACGCGCCCAGAACCTTCGCGGCCTGGTCTTCATCGCCGCCAATTGCTACCCGGACATCAGCGTCGTCGACTATCCCGAGCGCTACTGCAGCGACTGCACGGAATCGGAGGCGGGACGCATCCGCAGCGCGACGCGCCATCACTTGCATGCGCTATGGGACGCCTTCGCCGACACCTTCGCTGCCACGCCGTTCCTTGCAGGCGAGCGCGTCGGCGCGCTGGACCTGCTGGCCGCGGCGGTCTCCAAGTGCTTCGGCACCCGCGTCCACCTGCAGCGTTCGCGGCCCGCATTCGCCGCGCTGCTCGACCGCATCGACGGCGATCCGCACTTCGCCGCAGTACACGACAGGCATTGGCCGAAGGCCGCGTGAGGGGCGCCGACGAAGGCGATTCCGGCTTCGTCGGCGGCTGTCTCGTGCCCGAGCTTGCCGACGCCACGGACTTTCGCTTCGAGGAGCACCCGCGGATGCAGCTCGGCGAAGCGAGTCTCAGCGTCGAAGATGGCTCTCGCGTGCGGCAAAGGCCGGGTCGAGGGTGCGCAAGGTGCGTCGCAACTCGTCGTCGTCCAGCGGCTTGGTCAGGTAGGCATCGCAGCCTGCCAGCGACCCGCGCACACGATCGGCCGGACCGGACAGCCCGGTGACGATCACCACTTTCGGTACCGGCAGCGCATGGGGTCCGCGTCGGTGCTTGAGCTTCTGGCACAAGGACAGTCCGTCGGCGGAGCCCGGCGGGCCGAGCACCACGTCCAGAAAGGCCAGCGTGAAAGGACGCTGCTTGAGAAGGACGTTGGCCGCGGCCGCATCCGGCACCGACTGGACACGGTAGCCCAGATTGCGCAGCCGAACCTCGAGAAACCGCCGCGCCACGGCGCTGTCCTCGACGACGAGCACGTTGTCCGCCGCGCCGGCATCGTGCTCTTCCTGGGCAGGCGGGGCGTCGGGCTTGCCGGCGCGCTTGCCAGCGGCCTTGTCTTCGGCCACGGCGTTGCCGGGTGCATCGCCAGTTCCATCCATGAGGTCGGCGAGTTCACCAATCCCACCCAGGGTGGCCGAGTCACCCTTGCCGGCATCTCCAGGGCGGCGCATGCGCCGTTCGACCGCGGCACTGAGGGCACCCGGCCCGGTCTGGCGCTGCTCGGCCAGCGTGTCGAGCTCGCGCAGGATGTGCATCGGATCGATGGGGCGGGCCAGCCGCGACATCGCGCTGCGCGGTGCGCCGGCACCGATGAAGACGGTGTCGGGTTCGCGCCCTGCATCGAGCACCGCCTGCACCGAGACCTTGTGGTCGGCGTCGGCGATGACGAAGTCGCTTCGCTCGAGTGCATCGACCTGCACGTACGACGGCGTGCGCCGCGCGGCCAGACGGAAGAACGACGACAGCGCCCCCCGCTCGAAGGTGCTGAACCCCTGAATGGCCACGCTGTAGCGTGTCGCCGCTGGCGCCGTCATACCGCTTTTCTTTCTGCCTTTTGCACTTCGGGCGCTCCCAGCGCCGGCAGCCATGTTCGGCACGCCAGCCCTCGCCGTCAAGCATGAAAGCGGGCTGTGCGCGTACCATGCCCCGAATTCGACCGCCGACCATCCCGCACATGAGGGCCCCATGAGCGCCAGCATCTACGACTTCGAAGCCTTGTCCATCGACGGCAAACCTGCCCATTTGTCGACCCAGCAGGGCAAGGTTCTGCTGATCGTCAACACCGCCAGCGAATGCGGGTTCACTCCGCAGTTCTCGGGCCTGCAGGCGTTGTGGGACGAATACCGCGACCGCGGCCTCGTGATCGTGGGGTTTCCGAGCAACGAGTTCGGAGGACAGGACCCGGGCAGCAACAACGAGATCGCGTCGTTCTGCTCGCTGAACTACGGCGTCACATTCCCGATGATGAGCAAGGTGGAGGTCAATGGCGCCCATGCGCACCCGCTGTGGAAGTGGCTGACCGCCCAGGCGCCCGGACTGCTCGGCCTGCAGGGCATCAAGTGGAACTTCACCAAGTTCCTCGTCGGCCGCGACGGCCAGGTCGTCAAGCGCTTCGCCCCGAGCGACAGCCCGGCTGCCATGAAGGCCGACATCGAAGCCGCTCTCGCAAAGAATTCCTGATCCGCATCCACGCACCACCATGTTCCAGCACCTCGAACCTTACGCCGGCGACCCGATCCTTTCGCTCAACGAGGCCTACGGCAACGACCCCCGCCCGGGGAAGATCAACCTGTCGATCGGCATCTATTTCGATGACGCCGGCCACATCCCCGTGCTCGGTTGCGTGCGCGAGGCCGAGGCGCAACTGCTGGCCGAAGGCGCGGCCAAGCCTTACCTGCCCATCGAGGGCGCGCCGGCCTGTCGCCGCGCGGTGCAGGAGCTGCTGTTCGGCCACGGCCACGAGGCCATCCGCAGCCAGCGCATCGCGACGCTGCAGACCGTGGGCTCCAGCGGCGGCCTGAAGGTGGGCGCCGATTTTCTTCGGCGCTGGTTCCCCGACAGCCAGGTCTGGGTGAGCGACCCCACCTGGGACAACCATCGTGCGATGTTCGAAGGCGCGGGCTTCACGGTGAACACCTACCCGTACTACGACCGCGACACCGGCGGGCTGGACTTCGATGCCATGTGCGCCGCGCTGCAGCGCCTGCCTACGCGCAGCATCGTGCTGCTGCACGCGTGTTGCCACAACCCGACCGGCGTGGACCTCACTGCGGCGCAGTGGAAGCAGTTGATCCCGGTGCTTCGCGAACGCGAACTGCTGCCTTACCTGGATCTCGCCTACCAGGGCTACGGCGACGGGATCGAGGCCGATGCCTTCGCGCCGCGTGCCCTGGCAGACGCCGGGCTGTCGTTCTTCATCGCCAATTCGTTTTCCAAGAGCATGAGCCTGTACGGCGAGCGTGCCGGAGCGTTGAGCGTGGTGTGCCCCGACGCGACCGAAGCGGCACTGGCGCTTGGGCAGCTCAAGGCCACCGTGCGCCGCAACTATTCCAGCCCGCCCATCCATGCGGGCCTGGTGGTCGCCAAGGTGCTCACCGAGCCGGCGCTGCGTGCGAGCTGGGAAGCCGACGTGGCGGCGATGCGCGAGCGCATCCTCGCCATGCGCCGACGGCTGCACGATGTGCTCTCGGCCAAGCTGCCCGGGACGCGACTTCGGCTACTTCCTCAGCCAGCGCGGCATGTTCAGCTACACCGGGCTGAGTGCGGCACAGGTGGACCGGCTGCGCGAGGATCACGCGGTGTACCTCGTCCGCTCTGGGCGCATGTGCGTGGCCGGATTGAACTCGCGCAATGTGGAGGCCACTGCGGTGGCCATGGCGGCGGTCCTGACCTGAGGCCTGGGGTTCGTCCTGATCGGTCGGCGTGTAAGAAATTCGCGCGCCGCTCGACCATGTGGTGGCAGGCGGCGTGCAGGCCCCTGTGGCCGCAGGTCAGCCTGCGTCACGCATCAACCATGACCCAGACAACTTCAGGAACCACCACCATGCTGAACCCCATCAAGTCAGGCGTTGCCATCGCCTCCGCCGCAGCGGCCCTGTTCGCCATCGGCGCATGTTCGACCCAGGTCCAGGCGGCCGAGGAAGGCACCGTGAAGTGCGCAGGCATCAACTCGTGCAAGGGCACGGCCGAGTGCAAGACGGCCAAGAACGATTGCAAGGGCATGAACAGCTGCAAGGGCCAGGGCTGGGTCTCCCAGAAGTCGGCCGACGCCTGCAAGGCGGCCGGCGGCACGGTGCTGATGTAAGGCACGCGGGCGCTCGAACGGCCTCGACCCCGCACGGGCACCGCCCCGCGGGGTCGCGCACCACCCACGCATGACTGCATTGAACGGGTTCGGGCTCGGCCTTCGCACCGAGCACTACCGCGACTTCGTCGACGGTGCTGCCGGCGTGGACTGGCTCGAAGTGCTGAGCGAGAACTACATGGCGCCGGGGGGCAAGCCCCTGCATTTCCTGGACACGATCCGGCGTGACTGGCCGATGGTCATGCACGGCGTCTCGATGTCCATCGGCGGGACCGACCCGCTGGACTTCGACTACCTGCGCGAGCTCAAGGCCCTGGCCGCCCGCATCGAGCCGGCGTGGATCTCGGACCATCTTTGCTGGACTGGCATCGACCATCGCCATCTGCACGACCTCCTGCCCATGCCGTACACCGAGGAGGCGCTGCGCCACCTGGTGGAGCGCGTGAGCCGCGTGCAGGAATTCCTCGGTCGTCGCCTGCTGCTGGAGAACGTCTCCAGCTACATCGCCTTCGCGGGCGACGAGATGAGCGAGTGGCAATTCATCGCCGAGCTCGCCCGGCGTGCCGACTGCGAATTGCTGCTCGATGTGAATAACGTCTACGTGTCCAGCCGAAACCATGGCTTCGACGGACGACGATTCATCGATGCGCTCCCGCGCGAACGAGTGCGACAGGTCCATCTGGCCGGCCATGACGACCGCGGGACCCACTGCATCGACACCCACGACCATCCTGTGTGCGACGCGGTATGGGACCTGTACGACTACACCGTGCGCCGCCTAGGCGACGTGCCCACGATGATCGAGCGGGACGATCACATCCCGCCGCTGGATGTCCTGGTGGCCGAACTGGATCATGCTCGACGCGTGCAGCGCGACGCGTTGGAGCATCGGGCGCTTGTGGCATGAGCGCGCTGGGCCGCCCCGAGCGCGAATCCCGGGAGCACCAGCGTGCGAAGGGTTCCAATGACCTCACAACACACACTGCTCGCCGACCAGCAGCGCGGCCTGCAGCGCAGCATCGTCGAAGGGTGCGACGCGCCCGGGCTGCTGCGTGCCGGACAGGGTCGCGATCCGCTGCTCCAGGTCTATCGGCATGCTTATGCGGCGCGGCTCGCATCGGCGCTGCGCGACAACTTCGGCGTCTTGCCGCGTGTCATGGGCGACGACGCTTTCGACGCCCTTGCAGCCGGCTACATCGCCGCTCATCCATCGCGCCGGCCATCGATCAGATGGTTCGGCGACTGCCTGGTCGACTTCATGTCGACGCATCTCGCGCTGGTCCCGCACCCGGCGCTGGTCGACCTCGCCCGCATGGAATGGGCGCTTCGTGCTGCCTTCGATGCCGCCGACGGCTCACCGCTGGGCGCAGAGGCACTGGCCGGAGTCGCTCCCGCCAATTGGCCGCGGCTTCGGTTCAGCCCGCTCGCAAGCGTGCAGCTGCTGACGATGAACTGGGCGATCGAGCCGGTCTGGCGGGCGATTCAATCGGCCGAGCCGGGCGAGGAGCCCACACTGCCCGAACCCGAGCGCCATGTCCATGCGCTTCTGGTGTGGCGGCAAGGGCTGGACAACCGCTGGCGCATCCTCGAGCCCGTCGATGCCGAGCTGCTGTCCGCAGCCTTGGCGGGACAACCTTTTGCTGCGTTGTGCGAAACGGCTGCCGAGCGCGTCGGCGAAGCACAGGCGGCGCAAGTGACCGCAACGGCCTTGGCACGCTGGCTCGCCGATGGCCTGTTCGAAGCGTTCGTGATCCAGCAGGCCTGAGCGCGTCCGGGAACCAGAAAGCCAAGTGAGGGTCGCCATGGCGCATGGCTAAGCCTATCGAGACAGTGGACACCCACGCCTCAAAATCAACGTCTTGACTTCAATCTTCAATCCTGCGCAGCTCGACGCCTTCTATGCAGAGCTTTCGCAGAAGCTGTAACCGGCGCGCGTGGAAGATGCGACGCCTTTCCGCTCGTCCCGCAAAGGTCGGGACGGCCCGCGCCACGCTACAGCCGTGACGACTTCCTCAAGGCTTCCGCGTCGTCGTCACCTGACTTTCTGGCTCGCAAATACGCCTTCCAATCCGCTCGCGCACCGCGCAGTGCCTGGTCAAGGGCTGCATCCGCCAGTGCTCCGAATATCGAGTACGCCTTCTCTCGATATTCGTTGGATCGCTTGGCCACGGCAAATCGGCTGTCCGTGAATTGCTCCTGAAACCGCTTGAACTCAGCCGCGTTGCTCGCTTGCATGACTGCATCCACCTTCTGGCGCTGCAGTTCATCGTCCGTATCCTTGATCTTCGCCACGACCTGTACCGCATTCACGCCGCCGAAGTACGCCGCCATCAATTCTTCCTGCCGGATCTTGTCGGTCCGCATCAGGGCAATGAATCTCGGCATGACATCCGTGTAGCCGCCGTTGGCCCAGTCTCCCGTGGCATGCCGTTTGAGCCACTCTGTGGCTCCTTCGCAGATCAGCGCGTAGTCATTGCCCGAGTACTTCTGCGCCTCGAGGTTGAACTCAGGCGATGCACACCAATGGATCATTTCGTGCGTCAATGTGTCGAGCTTGGGCTTTTCGAACTCGATGCTGCGGTTGAGCGGTGGATACGTGCCGGATAGAAGCGCCGGTCCCGAACAACTCTCTGCGTTGTCCCAACGTATGGTCATGGCGTCGATGTTCCCCGCTGGCCGCTTGTTACTCACCCGCTCCAGACGCTTCATCAGGTACCCGGGCGTCTTGTGCCAGACAAAGCAGGTGCACGGCGTTTCGTCTTCAACGCTTCGCTGGATGAATTCGGCGAGAAGCGCTGCGAGGAACGTGGGCGGCATGTACGCCGAATAGCAGACGCGAATCCGCTCAGCGGCCTCCGCGAGACGCGTAATTGCTTTTGCATTGTCCTGTCGTTCGAACCAGTTCTTCAAACCTTGCTTGGGAAAGCGCCCTTTATGGAGCTTCATCAACTTGCTGAACTCTTCTTGTTCCTCTTCGCCTAATTCCTCGCCATTGCGCGTTGCGACCTTGAGGCGGTGGACAAGTATCAGAAGGCGTTCGTATCGCGTGTCTCCGGCCCGCTGCGGGAACGGGGGCACCACGCGGCGATCAGGACAGTCGTGCAGTTCGTACGCATTCGGCCTGAGTGGATTGCGCGGTATGAACTCGCCGCAGGTCGGACACAGCACCGGAGGCTTGATGAACCGGATGACCATGGTGTCTCCAACAAGAACGCGGCATAGACAGGTCTTGCAATGTATTCGGCGCCTCGAGTGCGTTATTTGTCAACCCGTCGCTCTCCCCGGGCTTGAGGAGAGCCGCTGCGGACCGCACCCGGTGCTCAGTTCGCCAATCACGTATGCCAGCGCGCGACCGACATCGATCAACCCCATCCAATCCAGCCAGTCCGTCAGTGCTCGGCGCACCGACTCGATGCCCGCCACGTCGCCATGCACGACCACGCCACAAGCGCGGCCGGCCAGGTGCTTCGGATAGTCACAGCCCTGAAGGTCGAGGGCCTTGGCGCGTGATGGATCCTTGTTCGCGGTGGACGTGGGGGCGGGGTTGCCGACGTCGGCACACACCAGGCGGTCCATCATCTGCTTCAGGACGCTCATGGCAACCAATGCAATATCACTGAAGATCTACAAGTCAGGGTTCGAGAAAGGCGCCAGCAGGGTGAGTCAGCCATGGTGGATCGCCACGGTCTTCAGCGTCGAGAAGCCATACAGCGCCTCGAAGCCTTTTTCGCGGCCGTGTCCCGAACGCTTGACGCCGCCAAAAGGCAGCTCGACGCCGCCACCGGCGCCGTAGTTGTTGACGAACACCTGGCCGCACTTGAGCGCGCGCGCCATGCGCAGCTGCCGCCCACCGTCGCGCGTCCATACGCCCGCGACCAAGCCGTAGGGCGTGCCGTTGGCGATCTGCACGGCCTGCGACTCGCCGTCGAATGGGATCAGGACCTGCACGGGCCCGAAGATCTCCTCCTGCGCCAGCGCATGCGATGGCGGCACATCGGCCACCAGCGTGGGGCGGATGTAATAGCCGTCGGGCGGGGCGTCTGCCACGATCTGCGCCTGCGCCGCCACGGGCAGGCCGGCATCGCGCGCCATCGCGAGGTAATGCGAGACGACACCGTGCTGGCGTCGCGAGATGACCGGGCCGACATCCAGGTCGGCCAGCGCCGGCCCGACTCGCAGCGCACGGTAGCGCTCGGCCATGCGCTCGCGGACCTCGTCATACACCGGGCGCTCGACGATGATGCGCGAGGCCGCCGAGCAAGTCTGCCCGGCGTTCTGGATGCCCGCGTTGACGAGGAACGGCAGTGCCGCATCCAGGTCGGCATCGGCGAACACGATCTGCGGACTCTTGCCGCCGAGCTCCAGCGTGACAGGCACCGCGTTGCGTGCCGCCGCCGCCTGCACCAGCGCGCCGGTGGATACCGAGCCGGTGAAGGAGATGTGGTCGATGCCCGCATGCGCCGAGAGCGCGGCTCCCGCTTCCTCGCCGAGGCCGGGCACCACGTTCAGCGCACCCGGCGGCAACCCCGCCTCGTGCGCGAGCTGCGCAAAGGCCAGGACGGTGAGACACGCTTCCTCCGCCGGCTTGAGCACGCACGCGTTGCCCATGGCCAGCGCCGCGCCCACGCTGCGCCCGACGATCTGCATCGGGTAGTTCCACGGCACGATGTGCGCGGTGACGCCGTGTGGCTCGCGCCAGGTCAGCGCCGTGAAGCCGGCCGGGCAGGGCAGCGTCTCGCCGTGGATCTTGTCGGCCGCGCCGCCGTAGAACTCCAGGTAGCGCGCCAGCGCGAGCGCATCGGCCCGCCCCTGGCGCACGGGCTTGCCGACATCCATCGCCTCCAGGCGCGCGAGTTCGTCGGCGGCCTCGAGAACACGCCGGCCCATGGCAGCAAGGATGCGGCCGCGCTCGGTGGCCGACAGGCGACCCCACTCGCCTGCATTCAGCGCGTGGCGTGCGGCGCCCACGGCCGCGTCGATGTCGGCCGACCGCCCGCGTGCGATGTCGGCCAGCGCACGGCCTTCGGAAGGATTCTCCAGCGACAGCGTGTCGCCGCCCGATGCCGTCAGCCACTGTCCGCCGATGAACAGGGCCGATGCCTGGAACGTAATGCTCGAGACCATCGCCGTCTCCTTTGCGCCGAAAGGCGCCCTTCTTTGGGCATGATATGCATGCCGGCGACCGTGCTCGAGTTTCAACCCACTCCACGAGGTCCACCCATCGCACTCTTCCTGCTCAAGCGCTTCGCGACCTTCGTGTTGACCTTGCTCGCCGCGTCGGCCGTGGTCTTCACGGTGCTCGACGTATTGCCTGGCAACGCGGCCGAGGTGATGCTCGGCGAGACCGCGACGCCCGAGTCCTTGAAGGCGCTGAGCGAAAAGCTCGGCCTGGACCGGCCGCCGCTCGTGCGGTATGCGGACTGGCTGCGTGGACTCGCCCACGGCGACATGGGCACGAGCGTGGCCTACGACTCGCCGGTGGCGGACCTCGTCGCCGAGCGGGCTGCCGTGACCGTGCCGCTGGCCGTGATGTCGATGGCGCTGACCATCGTGATCGCCGTGGCCCTCGGCCTCTATGCCGCATCGCATCATCGCCGCGCGGGTGACCTGGGCGTGATGGTGGCCAGCCAGGTCGGCATCGCCCTGCCCAACTTCTGGTTCGGCATCCTGCTCAGCCTGGTGTTCGCCGTGCAACTGCGCTGGTTCTCCGCCGGCGGCTTTCCCGGCTGGGACGACGGCCTCTGGGAAGGCCTGAAGGCGCTCGTGCTGCCCGCCGTGGCGCTGGCCGCGGTGCAGGCGGCCATCCTGTCGCGGATCACGCGTTCGGCCGTGCTCGACGTCCTGCGCGAGGACTTCGTGCGGACCGCGCGAGCGCGCGGGCTGAGCCGTCGCCAGGTGCTCTGGCAGCATGTGCTGCGCAACGCGATGGTGCCGGTGCTGACCATCATGGGCCTGCAGTTCGCCAACCTGCTGACGGGCACGGTCGTCATCGAGCGCGTGTTCAGCCTGCCGGGACTCGGGCGCCTGGTGTTCGAGGCCATCGCCAATCGCGACCTGGTGGTCGTGCGCAACGTGGTGATGTTGTTTGCGGGCGCCGTGATCCTCATCAACTTCGTCGTCGACGTGCTGTACGCCGTGGTCGATCCGCGCTTGAGGGTGCGCACATGAGACACCCTGCGTCACCCTGCTTGTCCCGGGCCGAGCGCCGGGCCGCTCCCAAGCCGGGCCGCATCCCCTCGGGGGATCGACCGACGACCTCGTCGGACGAGTGGCGGACATGAGACGAGCGATGAGCTTCTGGCAACGCGCCATGCGCCACGCGAGCTTCGTGGTGGGCGGCGTCCTGGTCGCGCTGCTGTTGGGCACGGCGGCTCTGTCCTTCGTCTGGACCCCTTATCCGGCGCGGGACATCGACATCCCCGCCAAGCTGCAGGCACCGTCGGCCGCGCACTGGCTGGGCACCGACAGCCTGGGGCGCGACATCGTCTCGGAGCTGCTCGTGGGGGCGCAGAACTCGATTGCGGTGGGCGTGATCGCGGTGGGCATCGGCATGGGTGCGGGCGTCTCGCTCGGCCTCTTGGCCGCGGCGCGGCGCGGCTGGGTGGAAGAGTTGGTGATGCGACTGTCCGACTTCACCTTCGCGTTTCCGGCGCTGCTCAGCGCGATCATGCTGACCGCCATCTACGGGCCGGGACTGGCGACCTCGATCGTGGCCATCGGCATCTTCAACATCCCGGTCTTCGCACGCGTCGCCCGTGCGTCGGGCATTTCGGCCTGGTCACGCGACTACGTGCTCGCCTCGCGCGCCTGCGGCAAGGGCGGCTGGCACATCACCTTCGCCCACGTGCTGCCCAACATCGTCAGCGGCATCATCGTGCAGGCGACGATCCAGTTCGCCACCGCCATCCTCGCCGAGGCCGCGCTCAGCTACCTGGGGCTGGGCACGCAGCCGCCGCAGCCTTCGTGGGGACGCATGCTCAACGAGGCGCAAAGCATGATGTTCCAGGCGCCGCAACTGGCGATCTGGCCCGGTCTGGCCATCGCACTGAGCGTCCTCGGCCTGAACCTGATGGGCGACGGCCTGCGCGATCTTCTCGATCCGCGCCTGGCGAGGCAACGGTGACGCCGGGCATGCCTCGCGGCGATGGCGGTCTTGTGCGAGCTGCGCCGCCTGTCTGACTGGTTGAGGCATACAGTGCCTTCGATGCTCCAAGTCCGATCCCTGCATGTCTCGCTCCCGGGGCCGCTCGGCAGATTGAGCGCATTGCGCGGCATCGACCTCGACCTCGCGCGCGGCGAGACCGTGGGGCTTATCGGCGAAAGCGGCTGCGGCAAGTCGATGACGGCGCTGGCACTGATGGGTCTCTTGCCCGAGGGCGCGCAATGGACCGGCAGCATCCGCTTCGATGGCGAAGAACTCGCGGGCCTGGACGACGCGGCGCTGTGTCGTCTGCGCGGGCGCCGCATCGGCATGGTCTTCCAGGAGCCGATGACGGCGCTGAACCCGCTGCACACGGTGGGCGCGCAAGTGGCCGAGCCGCTGCGCCGCCATCTGCGCATCGGGCGCCGCGAGGCGCGGTCCGAGGCGCTGCGCCTGCTCGAGCGGGTGCGCCTGCCGCAGGCTGCGAACCGCCTCGACGCCTATCCGCATCACCTCTCCGGCGGCCAGCGCCAGCGGGTGATGATCGCCGCGGCGCTCGCCTGCGGACCCGACCTGCTCATCGCCGACGAGCCCACCACCGCGCTGGACGTGACGATCCAGCGCGAGATCCTCGACCTGATCGCCGAGCTGGTGGACGACACCGGCATGGCGCTGCTTCTGATCTCGCACGACCTGGCCGTGATGGCCGAGAACGTCGAGCGGGTGCTGGTCATGTATGGCGGTGCCATCGTGGAGGCCGGTCCGACGCGCCCGCTGTTCGAGCGACTGGCCCATCCCTACACACGCGGCCTGTTCAGTGCGCGCCCGCCGCTGGGTGTCGCGCGCGGGCGGCGCCTGCAAACCATTCCCGGCCGGGTGCCGGAACTCTCGGAGCTGCCGACGGGCTGTCCGTTCGCCGACAGATGCGGCTGGACGATCGACGACTGCCGCACGTCGCTTCCGCCGATGGCCGATGTGGGGGCGGACCACATGGCACGCTGCATCCGGCTCGATGCCGTTCTGTCCACCCCGCTGGACTTCGAGCAGGCCACCACATGAGGCCCCTGCCTTCGGCATCTGCCGCTGCGCCCGCCTCGGGCAGCGCCCGCGGGCAGTGAGTGCGCCACGATGAGCCCCGTGCTGCTGAAGGTGGAGGAGCTGACGAAGCTGTACACGCTGCCCCGGCAGCGTCTCCTGTCGCCGGCGCCGCGGGTGCCTGCCCTGCAGGGCGTCAGTCTCGAGCTGGCCGCTGGCCGCACGCTGGGCATCGTGGGCGAATCGGGCTCGGGCAAATCCACGCTTGCGCGCCTCGTGATGGCGCTGGAGCGGCCGAGCGGCGGACGCGTCGTGCTGCTCGGACGCAATCTCCATGCATTGCCGGCGGGCGAGCTGCGTGCGGCGCGGCGCGACTTCCAGATGGTCTTCCAGGATCCGTACGGCTCTTTGGACCCGCGCCAGCGCGTCCAGCACATCGTTGCCGAGCCGTTGCCCGCGGTGCCGGCTGCCGAACGGCATGAGCGGGTGGCCCAGGCGCTGGAGTCGGTGGGCCTGCGCGCCGCGGATGCGGACAAGTACCCCCACGAGTTCTCCGGCGGCCAGCGCCAGCGCATCGCCATCGCGCGCGCGGTGATCACGCGGCCGCGCCTGATCGTTGCCGACGAACCGGTCAGCGCGCTGGACGTGTCGGTGCAGGCGCAGGTCCTGAACCTGCTGCAGGACCTGCGTGCGCAGCTGGGCGTGGCGATGCTGTTCATCAGCCACGATCTGGCGGTGGTCGACCATCTGTGCGACGAGGTGGCGGTCATGCACGCCGGCCGCATCGTCGAGCGCGGGACGCCCGAACGCCTGTTCCGGCATGCCGAACACCCCTACACGCGCACCCTGCTGGAAGCCGTGCCGCGCATCGACACCCCGGGTCGACGCCGAGTTCGCGCGGGGGCGGCTTCCAGTAGAGTGCCCATGGACCGTTCGTGACCAGGAGATGAGACGATGAAGACACCACAACGATGGATGGCCGCCTGTGCCCTCGCGGCCCTCGCCCTCGGGGCCGCGGCCCCGGCCTTCGCCCAGCACAAGGACCGTGTCGTGCTCGGCATGGTGCTGGAGCCGCCGGGCCTGGACCCGACGACCGCGCCGGCCGCGGCGATCGGCGAAATCGTCCACTACAACGTGCTGGAGGGCCTGACCAAGATCAACGTCGACGGCACCATCACGCCGCTGCTGGCCGAGAGCTGGAGCATCGACCCCGACGGCAAGGCTTACACCTTCAAGCTGCGCCACGGCGTGAAGTTCCAGGACGGCGAAGCCTTCGATTCCAGCGACGTGAAGTTCAGCTTCGAGCGTGCCAAAGCGCCGGCTTCCACCAACAAGGCGAAGAAGGCGGTGTTCGACAACATCGCCCGCATCGATACCCCCGACCCCTACACGGTGGTAGTGCTGCTGAACAACCCGGACGGCAACTTCCTGTTCCGCATGGGTGAGAACACGGCGGTGATCCTCGACCCCAAGAGCGCACCGACCGCGGCGACGCACCCGGTGGGCACCGGCCCGTTCAAGTTCGCGAGCTGGGCCAAGGGCTCCTCGGTCACGCTGGAGAAGTTCGACGGCTTTCGCAGTGCCAAGTCGATCGCGCTCAAGCGGGTGACGTTCCGCTTCATCAACGACCCGGCCGCGCAGGTGGCCGCGCTTCTCGCGGGCGACATCGACGGCATGCCGCGCTTTGGCGCGCCGCAGAGCCTGAAGCAGTTCCAGAGCGATGCGCGCTTCAAGGTCGAGATCGGCGGCACCGAGGGCAAGACCATCGTCAGCATCAACAACACGCGCAAGCCCTTCGACGACGTGCGTGTGCGCCGCGCCATCGCGGCAGCCATCGACCGCAAATCCATCATCGACGGTGCGGAAGAAGGCTACGGTGCGCCCATCGGCAGCCACATGGTGCCCAGCGACGCGGGCTACATCGACCTCACCAAGGTCAACCCCTACGACCCCGAGAAGGCCAAGCGGCTGCTCAAGGAAGCAGGCGTGGCGCTGCCGTTGCAGGTCACGCTGACCTTGCCGCCGCCACAGTACGCACGCAAGGGTGGCGAGATCATCGCGGCCGAGCTGGCGAAGGTCGGCATCGAAGCGAAGATCGAGAACGTCGAATGGGCGCAGTGGCTGTCCGGCGCGTTCAAGGGCAACTACGACCTGACGGTGATCAGCCACGTGGAGCCCCTCGATTTCGACCGCTACGGCGACCCGAAGTACTACTGGCACTACGACAGCCCCGAGTACCGCAACCTGCTCACCAAGTACAACACGACGACCGACACGAAGGGCCGGCTGGCCGTCCTCGGCGACATCCAGCGCAAGCTGGCCGACGACAGCGTCAACGCCTTCCTGTTCCAGCTGCCGCAGTTCGACGTGCACAACAAGAAGCTCAAGGGCCTGTGGAGCAGTTCGCCGATCTTCGCCAACGACATGGCGGCCGTCAGCTGGCAGTGAGATGGATGACCTGTCCTCGCTGAGCGCCACGCAGCTGCTGGCGTCGTACCGCGACCGAACCCTGTCGCCGACGGAGGTGGTGCGCGCCGTGCTGGCGCGCATCGCGGCCTGGGAGCCGAGGCTGCACGCCACCTACGCGCTCGATCCCGAGGGCGCGCTGGTTCAGGCAGAAGCCTCGCAAATGCGCTGGCTGAAGGGCGAGCCGCAAGGTCTGCTCGACGGCGTGCCGGCGATGATCAAGGAAAACATCGCCACCCGCGGCGTGCCGATGCCTCTGGGCACGGCCGCGACCGACCTGGTCCCGGCAGAGCGTGACGCGCCCCCGGCGGCACGCCTGCGCGAGGCCGGCGCGGTGATTCTCGGCAAGACGACCATGCCCGACTACGGGATGCTGTCGTCGGGGCTGTCGAGCTTCCATCCGCTCGCGCGCAATCCCTGGGACCCGTCGCGCGGGCCGGGCGGCAGCAGTGCGGGGGCCAGCGCGGGCGCCGCCGCGGGCTACGGGCCTTTGCACCTGGGCACCGACATCGGCGGCTCGGTGCGCCTGCCGGCAGGCTGGTGCGGGATCTTCGGGCTCAAGCCGAGCCTCGGACGCATCCCGATCTACCCGCCGTACGCAGGTCGCGTGGCCGGCCCGATGACGCGCACGGTCGAGGATGGCGCGCTGATGATGCGCGTGCTCGCGCAACCCGATGCGCGCGACACCATGAGCCTGCCGTGGCAGGACATCGCGTGGGACAGTCTCGAACGGCCCCTTCGCGGCGTGCGCCTGGGGCTGCACCTGGATGCCGGCTGGGGCCTGCCGGTGCAACCGCAGGTCCGTGCGGCCGTGGAGGCCGCTGCACGAGCCTTCGAGGCCCAGGGCGCCATCGTCGAGCGCGTCCCGGCCTTCATGACCCGCGAGATGATCGACGGCATGGACCGATTCTGGCGCCAGCGGGCGTGGCTCGACATCGCCGCGCTCGACGAGGCGCGGCGCGCGAAGGTGCTGCCGTTCATCTTCGAATGGGCGCGCGGCGGCGAGTCGCTGAGCGGCGCGCAGGTCTTTCACGGCTACAGCCAGATGGGCGCCATGCGCGAGGCCGCTGTCGCCGCGTGCGCGCCGTTCGACTTCGTTCTCTCGCCCACCGCACCGATCCCGGCCTTCCAGGCCGAGCTCGCCTCGCCGACCGACGACCCGGCCCTGCCATTCGAGCACATCGCCTTCACCTTGCCCTACAACATGAGCGAGCAGCCGGCGGCATCGATCAATGGCGGCTACACGACCGAAGGCCTGCCCATCGGGCTGCAGATTGCCGGACAGCGCTTCGATGACCTGGGCGTGTTGCAGATGGCGCGCGCCTGGGAGCGGCTGCGGCCGCCGCAGCGGCCCTGGCCCGAGCCCGGTGCTTGAAGTGAAACTTGAGCGTTGCAGCTCCAACCCGTTCGGGCTGAGCCACCCCAACCCGCTCGGGCTGAGCCACCCCAATCCGTTCGGGCTGAGCCACCCCAATCCGTTCGGGCTGAGCCTGTCGAAGCCCCCTGCGAGCCTCACGCGGACCCTTCGACACGGGGCCTTCGACAACCTCAGTCCCCTGCTCAGGGCGAACGGGTGTTTGTTTCATGCGTCGCGGGTCGCGCGAAGCGCAGTGGAGCAACTGAGATGAAACTTGAGCACAGCGACCGCGACCCGTTCGGGCTCAGCCACCCACCCCGTTCGGGCTGAGCCTGTCGAAGCCCCCTGTGAGCATCATGCGGTGGCCCCTTCGACACGGGGCCTTCGACAAGCTCAGTCCCCTGCTCAGGGCGAACGGGTGTTTCATGCGTCGCGGGTGGCGCAAAGCGCAATGAAGCAACTGAAATGAACGACCCGCGCGGCAATGCGGCCGGCACGTCGAGCGCGGAGGCGCTCGCGCATGCCGAGACGGCGCTGTGGCGCATGGTGTCGTTCTTCGACACGCCGGTGGCCGACATCGATGCGGCCGCCGCCGCCGATCCGGCGTGGGCGTGGCCGCACCTCATGCGCGGCGCCTTCCTGCTGACGCTGACCGAGCCGCCGCTGCATGCCGATGCGGTGGCGGCGCTGGATGCCGCGCAGGCACGCGCGCGCACGTTGACGCCGCGCGAACAGGCCCATCTCGGCGCGGCGCGCCGCTGCGCCGATGGCGATTGGGCCGGCGCCAGCGCCGCATGGGGCGCCATCGCCGAAGCCCATCCACGCGACCTGTACGCGCTCCAATGGGCGCATCTGTTCGATCTGCACCGGGGAGATTCAAACGCCTTGCGCGAACGCCCGCGGAGGGCGCTCGGTGCCTGGAGCAGCGACGACCCGCTCAGGCCCTATCTTCTGGGCATGCTCGCCTTCGGACTGGAGGAATCGCAGCACTATGACGAGGCCGAGGCCGCCGGTCGCGAGGCGGCAGAAGCGGCCAAAGTGCCGTGGGCCACGCACGCCGTCGCGCACGTGATGGAAATGCAGGGGCGCACGGCAGAGGGCGTCGCATGGCTGCGCGAACGCGAAGCGGACTGGGCCGAGGGCAACGGGTTCTCGGTGCACCACTGGTGGCACCTCGGGCTGTTCCTGCTCGAATCGATGGAGACGGACGACGCGCTGGCGCTCTACGACACGCGCCTGTGCAGCACTCAGGCGCCGCTCACGTTGCAGCGACTGGACGGTGCATCGCTGCTGTGGAGGTTGCGCCTGCTGGATGTCGATGTCGGCACACGCTGGCACGACGCCGCCATCGGCTGGGACTTCAACCCCTCGCAGGCGGGACACTCCGTGTTCAACGACATGCATGCGCTGCTGGTCCTGCTCGGCCAGAGGCGCCATGCCGACGCGAAGGCATGGATCGACGCCGTGCAGGCAAGTGCCGCGCGCGCGTCCGGTGGATCGCCGCTGCACGATATCGCGCCGGCATTGATGCACGGTCTGCTGGCCCTCGACGAGGGTCGGTTCGTGCAGGCGTTGCGCCTGCTCGGTCCGTTGCGCGCGCAACTGCATCGCATCGGTGGCAGCCACGCGCAACGCGACCTCGTCGACCAGACGCTGCTGGCCGCGGCAGCCGGCGCTTCGGACAGAGGCGCAGTGCGGGCGCTGCTGGACGAAAGGCATGCATACAAGTCGCATACCGCGCTCACGCGGCACTGGATGCGCCGCACGGGCATGGACTGAGAAGACCGTTCGTTGGCCTGTGGCGCGCGGCGGCGCGGCCGCGCCGAACCAGGCGCCGAACCAGGCGCCGACTCATGGGCCGACTTGTGCGCCGGCCTTGTGCCTCGGCTTGTGCGCCAGCCTTGTGCACCGAACTACGCGCCGTCGGAACGCCGCATGCGCAGAAGCGAGGCGAGCGCCGGCGCATCGAGCGGCTTCACGACATAGTGGTCGAATCCGGCCTGCATCGAGCCGGCCTTGTCTGCGTCCTGCCCGTAGCCCGACAGCGCGATCAACAGCTTGTCCGCGGTCTCGGGCGCGGCCCGAAGGCGTCTGGCCAGTTCATTGCCGTCCATCTCCGGCAAGCCGATGTCGAGCACGCACACGTCGGGCGGGTCGCGCCTTGCCCGCTCCAGCGCGCGCAGCGGGCTGTGCTCGATCATCACCGCGTGGCCTGCCGCTTCGAGCTGCATGCCGAGCATCTTCGCGGCATCCTCGTTGTCGTCGACGATGAGGACGCGCCGCCTCGGCCCGGCGCTCGCGGCGATGCGATCCTCCGCCGCCTCGTCGGCGCCATGCCCGTCTTGCAGGCGCGGCAGGCGCATCTCGAATTCGGCCCCCTTTCCGGGGCCCTCGCTCGTACAGCTGATGGACCCGCGGTGAAGCTCGGTGAGGCTCTTGACCAGCGCCAGGCCGATGCCAAGCCCGCCGGATGTGCGGTCGGAACTCGTCTCGGCCTGGACGAACAGATCGAACACCCGCGCAAGCAGGTCTTGCGCAATGCCCACGCCGTTGTCCTTGACCGCCACGACGATCTCGTCTTCCTCGACCGTCATGCGAATGACGATCTCTCCGCTGGGAGGCGTGTACTTCGCTGCGTTGTTCAGCAGGTTCGTCAGGATCTGCACCAGGCGCTTCTTGTCGCCCGACACATGGGCGGTCTCGGGCGCCATGTGCATGACGAGACGGTGGCCGCGCGCCTCGATCACCGGACGGACCTGTTCGATCGCCTCGATGACGACGATCTTCAGGTCTTCGGGCGCTTCGGCAATCGTCACCAGGCCGCGCGTCACGCGCGACACGTCGAGCAGATCGTTCACCAGCGCGGTCATGTGGCGCACCTGTCGAGCCAGGATCTCGCTGGCCTGCCGCACCAGCACTTCATTCGAAGGCGCCTTGAGCAGCACCGACGCCGCAGAGGTGATTGGCGCGAGCGGGTTTCGAAGTTCGTGCGCGAGCATGGCGAGGAACTCGTCCTTGCGGCGGTGCTCTGCGCGCAGGGCTTCCGCCATCCCCTCGGCGCTTCGCCTTGAACTGACTTGCTCCGTCACCTCGTACGTGAAGACCAGGATGCCGCTCGTCCTGCCCAGCGCGTCATGCAAGGGCTGGTAGACGAAATTGAGGAAGGCCTCCTGCTGCGTGCCCGAAGCGTCGCGCCGCAGCATCGCCCTGACCTCTTTGCCCACGTGCGGCACACCGGTGCGATAGACCTTCTCGAGGATGTCTGGAAAGAGATGGCCCTCGAGGTCAGGAACGACCGCGCGCAATGGCTGTCCGAGGACATCGCGCGAGCTGATCAACTCACAGTACATCGGGTTGACCAGTCCGAAGACCAGGTCCGGCCCTTCCAGAACGGCAATGCCTGCAGGCGCCTGCATGAACAATTCATTCAGATAGGCGCGCTGCCGCTCCAGCGCATGCAGCGTGCTGGCTCGCTGGAGGTTGGCCGACAGCTGCTTGGGAAGCATCTGCAGGAATTGCTGGTACCGGTGGTCGAACTGCAGCCGCGGGCCGATGCCCACTTGCAGGACACCCAGCGGGAGACTCGGGCTCGGACCATCGATCGGCAGCAGCAGCGCATGAAGCTCATCGGCCTTGACGATGCGGTTCGCATCGAACGCTTGCCGCGCCACCTCGCGCAGGCGTTCGTCTCGGCCATCGTCGGCCTGCGTCTGCGCCGTCGAACCTGCCAGCACGAGCGTCTCGCGCGCCGCATCCCAAAGGTAGATCCGGGCGAACGGTATGTCGCGCGGGTTCCCGCCGAAGGCCGCCAGGGCGTGCGTCACGGCATCGGTCGAGACATGGTCGGGCGACATGCGGCGCAGCGTCTCGGCCCTTCGCCGGCTCAGCACGGTGTCGGTCACCTCGAACACCGGCTGCAGGATGCCGCCGATCTCACCGTGGTCGTCACGCAAGGGGCTGAACGTGAAGGTGAAGTACGCCTCTTCCTCGAAACCGTAGCGAGTCACGGGAATGTGCTCTTTCTCGACCTCGACCACTTCCCCATGGTCCAGCACCCTTCGCATCGACGGGTAGATCAGCGGATACGTGTCCGGCCAGCAATCGCGGTAGGACGCGCCGAAGAAGCGTGGATGGCGCGGACCCATGATGACGGCGTAGCCGTCGTTGTAGATCTGAGTCTGTTCCTCGCCCCAGAAGATGATTGCCGGCGATGGCATCGCCATGATCATGGACACGTAGCCGAGCAGGCTGCGCGGCCATGCGTCCATGGCGCCAAGCGGTGTCGCCGACCAGTCCGTGCTCTGAAGCAGCGAGTTCGTCTGGCTCGTCAGTCTTCGAGATTCCATGCGCTGTGCGCCCTGTGCGAGGCTCGAGACCGATGGTACGGCCGTCGATTGGCCGCAGCACTTGAGGGTCTTTCCCGCTTCACGGGCGGGCACCCGATGCCTTTGCGCGCCGCATCGCGCCGCTCAGCGCAGAGTCGCGCGCAGCGCTTCAGCCGTTCTTGAACAGGCCGAGTTCCTTCATGCGCCGCAGCCGGGCGCGCGACGCAGGTGGGGTCGGCGCGGCGCCCCATGAGAGTGAGACTTCGGCCGACACGACTGACGTCTCGTCGTTCTCGTCGGGTTCGGCTGCAAGCTGCCTTGCCGATGCCGGTTCGGCCGCAGACGGCGCGCCCGACGCGGCGGCCGGGCGGGTCTTGTCCTTGGCGCGCCGTGCCGGTCGGGCTCGAACTTCGGCATGGACGTTTTCGGGCTCGACGATGTCCTGCAGCACCGGCAGACGCTTGGCACCCGGCTGCGCTTCGTGGTGATGATGGGCATGCGATGGCGGGTCCTGCCACGGCGGCGTGTCGGCGTCGATGGCGAGGTTGACGAACCCGGAGTCTTCAGGCGGCGGAGGAGCCTGCGGAGCCACGACAGCTGGCGAGCGGCGCGCCGCGCTGCCCCGGTTCGCGGCTTTCTCGGGCTGCGCCGCTGCAATAGCGGCGGGCACGAAGGGAATGGCCGGCGCGGACGGCGCGGGGCGCGCGGTGTCGAGCGGCTGCTCCTCGGCAGGCGACTGCATCGCCGTGGCCGGTCCGTGGCCCTTCAATCGCAAGGCTTCCCATACCAGCCCGCTCGCGGCGAGCTGGCGCAGGCATTCACCGCGACCGCCGCTCACGCGAATCGCGCTCAACCGGGCATGCAGCTCAGGATAGACATCGCTGTCGATGTCCAGCACGAGTCGAAAGACAGGCACGATGGATGATCGCCAGCCGGCCTCGTTCAGCCTTCGGCCAGGGCCTCGCCGATCATCTGGAAGCCGCGCACATTGGCGGCGAGGGACTCCGGCATGATGAACACGGGGATCGCCGGAAAGCGTTTGGCGAGCACGTCGCGATAGCGCTCGGGCTGCCCGCCCACCAGCACCATCAGGTCGATGATCTCGTGCGCGTCGCGCAGCCCGTCGACCATCCGGTTGATGGAGTCTTCCACCACGCTCATGATGACCGGCTCGTAGCGAGCCAGGTCGTAGGCGACGCCCGACAGCTTGACCGGCACCTTGCGCCGCAAGGCGTCGTTGATGCGAGGCAGCACGGCCGGCCCGAGCGGGCGGCCGATCTCGGCCGACAGCGAATCCTGCACTGCGCGCAGGACCCGGTGGCGCCCGGCGTCGGAGGCGGCACCGCTGGCGCGGGCATTGATGGCACCTTCCTGGATCATCAGCCAGTCCAGCGTGTGCTCGCCGGCATCGATCATCAGCACCGACAACTCGTCCAGTTCTTCGCCGCTGCCGAGCGGTTGCAGCGCGCCGCCGGTGGCCACGATGGTGTTGTTCAGGGCTTCCAGATGGCCGTCGAGCGCCGCGTAGCCGCCCATCGGCTGGGCCTGCACGACGACCTTGCGCACCGTCACCGTCTTGCCGTCGCCGACGTCGATGTCGCCTTCGTAGGTGGCGCGCAGGTAGTCGCGTCGCTTGGCATCGTTGTACTGGTTCACCGGCAGGCCGAGCACGAGGAGGTCGATCGTCCGGTCGCCGGCCTCGGCCATGTAGCGCAACGCACCCTTGGTGAGCGCCTCGTAGATCGCGCCGCGGTAGAACTCGTCGGTCACGTCACGACCGAAGCTGCCGCCGGCATGGGCGAGGCCGACATCGCGTCCCACTTCGTACATGGCCCCGTTGACCGGCACGTCGAAGGTATCGCGACGCCGCGTGCTGAGAGTGCGCACGGCGCTCACGTCGGCAGGGATCGCCATCGACGGAAAGCTGGTGTAGGTCATGCCGCCTTCGCCCGGCAGGCTCAGCTTGACCAGGCCGAAGCCGACGTCGATGGCGCGCACGACCGGCGTACCCGCTGCCGCGGCGTCCTGGTCGGCACGCGCCACTTCGCGCAGCTTCGATGTATTGGAGTGGGCCATGTGCAATTCCTCGAATGGGTTGAATCTTCAGGACGCTCGAGCCAGGGCGCGCGGGACGGGAATGATCGATGAACCAGATGCCGACCGGATCGCAGGGGCCGAAGCATTGGAGTGTGCCCTGTGCATCGGGTCTGACGAGCCCGCAAGCCCCGTTTGAACACAACTGGAAACACCGTGGCTGGGGGTTACAGGGAAAAGTTGTGAATCTTGCACGTCTGGGCCGGCCATCTGATCTGGGCCATGACTATGCGACCACGCGCTTGGGGCGTTGCGGGAAACTCTGCGAATCGTCCATTTCTCGTGATGCGGACGCCGACCTTGAAGGCCCGGTTGCGGTGCGGGTGGTGGATTCGGCTGGCGTCGCTGCGCGACAATGGCCCGCAGGATCGATGTCGACACCTGCACGCGCCATGACCACCCTCGACGAAGAGATCGCCCGCAACCTGCGCGAGAGCGAGGCCGCGGGAGAATTGCGCGCCGCTCGCTTCTGGGGCCGCCCGCTGGATCTGACCGACGGCTATGCGACCACGCCCACGGAGTTGCGCATGGCGTACAAGGTGCTGAAGAACGCCGGCATGGTGCCGCCCGAGGTCGAGCTGATGCAGCAGGCCGGCGCGCTGCGCGAGGAGATCGCGGCCATGCCCGATGGCCCGGCACGCCAGACGAAGCGCCAGCGGCTGAGCGAGCTCCAGCAATTCATTGCGCTGCGGCTCGAACGCCTGCGCCTGAGCGGGACCTTGTAGAGCCGGGTCGAGCGTCCGCGGGGCGAGCCCACTGAGCGCGGGCGCCCACCTGATCGCCTGCCGCAGCGTGCCTCGCTCCTGGCCGCGGCGCGCCTGACTGTCCGCCGCGGCGGCATCCTGTCCGCACGGGCGCGCAATCCGTCGCGCGGCAGTCGCGCCGCCGTGCCGCCACACCGTAAAGTGCGCGCCATGACGCCGCCGCTTGCTCCTCCCGCACCGCCCACGCCGCCTGCTTCAGGCGCGAGCCGGGGCTTCCTTGCCGCGGTGCGGCGCGGCTTCATCGCGTATGCGCGGTGGCTGGCGAGCATCAGCTGGAAGCGCTTCACGCTGTTGTCGATCCTGGCCCTCATCGTGAGCGCGCTGCTGTCGGAGCTGCCGCCGTTCAGCCTGCGATGGGGACCCGACCGCACGGAGATCCGCGGGATGCCGGGCCTGAGCGACGAAGAGGTGCCGCTCGTCATCGAGGCGGCCAAGCGGCACAAGCGCTACGAGATCAGTGTGGACGAACAGGGCGTCCACATCCGGCCGATCGCGCCCGGCTCGCCTGCCGCGAGCAGCCCCAAAGCGGCCGCGCGCAACGGCTCGCCGCCGGCATCGGACGGGCAAGACTCGTCGGATGACGAAGAGGCGCCGCCGCAGCCGCCGCTCCCAACGGCGCCGCCGGTCCCGCCGGTCCCGCCGACCCCTCCCGTCAAGGGCCCCGGAGTCGAGATCTCGCCCGACAGTGGCGTCACGATCCGGCTTCCGGCCGATGCCGACAAGCAAGAAGTCAAGCGCGCCATCGAGAAGGCGAAGTCGGACATCGTGGCCGCGATCCGCGCGTCGCGCCCCAAGGTGCGCGTGATCAAGGCATTCAGCCTCGGTGACCACCTGGTCGACTTCACCGTCGTGTTCATCTTCATGTCCGTGATCATCAAGATCATGGCCGCCGGCCGCTTCAAGGCCGAGCGCAGCGCGGTGCAGGCGGCCGAGTTCGCCGAGGCGGAGGCGCTCAAGCGACAGGTGGTGGAGGCCCGCATGGCCGCCATGCAGGCCCAGGTCGAGCCGCATTTCCTGTTCAACACGCTCGCCAGCATCGACCATCTCATCGAAACCGACCCGCCACGCGCGTCGCGGATGCAGAAGAACCTGATCGCCCTGCTGCGCGCGTCGATGCCCACGATGCGCGAGGCCAACGCGAAAGGCAGTCGCGACCTCGGGCGCGAACTGGCGGTGATCCGCCCCTACCTGGAGATCCTGAAGGTCCGCATGGAGGAGCGGCTGCACACGGAGATCCGCGTCCCCGACGGCCTTCTGTCGGCGGACTTCCCGCCGATGATGCTGCAAAGCCTGGTGGAGAACGCCATCAAGCACGGCCTCGAGCCCAAGCCCGATGGCGGCCGGCTCACGGTGAGCGCGGAGATCGTGCACGGCAAGCTCGCGGTCACGGTGGCCGACACGGGCCTCGGATTCGGCAAGGCGGCAACCGCCGGCACGGGCATCGGCCTGAACAATATCCGCGAGCGCCTGCAACTGCTCTACGGCGGCAAGGCGAGCCTCGCGGTGAACGAGAATCAGGGCGGCGGCACGGCCGTGACGATCACCGTGCCCTACACCACCCACCACCCTGACGGAGCCGACGCATGACGATCCGCGCCCTCATCGCAGACGACGAACGCCTCATGCGCGAGCAGCTGCGGGCAAGGCTGGTCGAGGTCTGGCCCGAGCTCGAGATCGTCGCCGAGGCGAAGAACGGCATCGAGGCCGTGGCACTGACCGAGGAGCACCATCCGGACCTGGTGTTCCTCGACATCCGCATGCCCGGCATGACAGGCGTCGACGCGGCACGCCAGATCGCGCAGCTCCCCACGCACGACGAGGCGGACGGCTGGCCCGGCTGCGAGATCGTCTTCATCACCGCCTACGACCAGTACGCGGTGGAGGCTTTCGAGCAGGGCGTGGTCGACTATGTGCTCAAGCCGGCCGAGCGCGATCGCCTGCAGATCACCGTGGACCGCATCCAGCGCCGCATGGCGCAGCGATCCTCGCCCGGGTCCCAGCCGGGCACCCAGTCGCCGCTGGCTGCGCACACGCCCGACATGCAGCAATTGCTGCAGAAGCTCGCAGCGCAGATGAACCCGGCGGCGCCGCCACGGCTGAAGTGGATTCAGGCGACGGTGGGACAGCAGATCCAGATGATCCCCGTGGAAGACGTGCTGTTCTTCATCTCCGACGAGAAGTACACGCGCGTTCAGACAGCCCACACCGAAGCGCTGATCCGCAAGCCGATCAAGGAGCTGGTCGAGGAGCTGGACATGGACCTCTTCTGGCAGATCCACCGCTCCACGCTGGTCAACACGAAGGCGATCTCAGGCATCAGCCGCGACCTTCGCGGCCGGCAGCTCGTGTCGGTGCACGGGCATCCGCAGAAGCTCGAGGTCAGCCGCAGCTTCACCGGACTCTTCAAGGGGATGTAGCGGCCGGCCCCGGACGCGGCACACCGGGCGGCAGCCAAGAGGCGATGCACCACTGGGCGAGCCAGTAGGTCGACAGGATCGCAAGTGGCGCCAGGGGCAGTCCACCGCCGAACTTGTTGACGGCCAGCAGCGCATCCGAGGTCACGAACGCCAGTCCGCCGAGGGCGAGCACGGCTCCGCGTCGCGCGCCGGCATCGTCGGCGGCGCGGCGCCACACGGCGGCCGCCTGCGCCGCCATGGAGGTGAGGCAGACGACGTACGCGACTACTGGCGCGTGCAGCGGCCCGGGAATCCCCGGCCAGAGCCACACCAGCAGGCCCGCGGCCACGACCGCGTAGGCTGCGAAGGGCCATGCGCTGGCCATCGGCGGCGCGACACGCAGGAAGGCGCCGAGGTAGGCCAGGTGCGCGAGCAGGAAGGCCACCAGCCCCGGCAGGAAGCCGTGCGCCGGCACGATCAGCGCCACGTCCCCGACCAGGGACAGGATCAAGCCCAGCAGCACGGCGGCCCGAACGCCCGGCTCGCCTCCGGTGCGCTGCCATGCATGCGCCATCACGAGCGCGGTGGTCAGCGGCTTGAACAACCAGATCGCCGCAGCCGGCATGCCCACGCCGATCGAGGCGCCGATCGCGAGCAGCGCCGATCCGGTGGTCGCGGCCGCGAGGCGGCAGGTCGCACGACTCATCATGTCTGCCCCTCGGCCGACGAGTACGTCGGCCGATCCCCCGAGGGGATGCGGGCCCGCTTGGGAGCGGCCCGGCGCTCGGCCCGCCTTGTCTGCCCCTCGGCCGAAGAGTACGTCGGCCGATCCCCCGAGGGGATGCGGGCCCGCTTGGGAGCGGCCCGGCGCTCGCCCGCAACAAGCAGGTTGACAGAGCGTGTCTCACGCCTTGTCCGAAGCCAGCGCGGTGCGCTGCGCCGCGGCTGCGCGCAAGGCCTTCAGTCTTTCGCGGGGGTCTTCCTTGACGACGGTCGCGCCGAGCTTCATTTCGGCGATGAAGCGGCTCGGAACACCCTGCACCGTGTCGCGCCCCCGCTTGCGCCGGCGCAGCGTGCTGACCGCCAAGGTGTGCCGTGCACGCGTGATTCCGACGTACATCAGCCGGCGCTCCTCCTCGAGACGCTGCGCGCTCATCTCCTCGTCGTCGCTCCTGAACGGCAACAGGCCTTCGTTGACCCCGGCAAGCACCACGTGCGGCCATTCCAGGCCCTTGGCCGCGTGCAGCGTCGACAAGGTGATCACGTTCTGGTCGTCGCCGCGCTCGGCCAGGCTGATGATGACCGAGATCGTCTGCGCGACGTCGAGCACGCTCTTCTTCTCGGTCTCGACGGTCATCCCGCCGTCGTTCTCGATCTCGCCGCCGCAGCGACGCGCGATCCAGTCGACGAAGTCCAGCACGTTGGACCAACGGCTGGCCGCAAGCTTGTCGCTGTCTTCACCGTCGAGCAGGTGCTTTTCATAGTCGATGTCCTTGAGCCAGCCCATCAGCAGCGCCTTCGCGTCGTCGGCGCCCACGGTGTGGCGGGCGCGGTATTCGAGGTCGTTCACGCAGCGGCCGAATTCATGCAGCGAGCCGACCGCACGCGCGCTGATCGCCGTCCCGAGGCTTTCAGCGAACAGCGCCTCGTACAGGCTCATCTTCCATTTGGCGGCGAACTCGCCGAGTTGGCCCAGGGTCTGGTGGCCGATGCCGCGCTTGGGTGTCGTGGCCGCGCGAAGGAACGCGGGGTCGTCGTCGTTGTTGACGAGCAGGCGCAGCCATGCGCAAAGGTCCTTGATCTCGGCCCGGTCGAAGAAGCTCTGGCCGCCGGACACCTTGTAGGGCAGGCTGGCCTTGCGCAAGGCCTTCTCGAAGACACGGGCCTGATGGTTGGCGCGGTAGAGAATGGCGAAGTCCTTGAACTGCACCTCGCCGCCCTGGCCGCGAAGGGACTGGATGCGCGCCACCGCCCGCTCGGCCTCGTGGTCCTCGCCGTCGCACTCGATCACGCGCACCGGCTCGCCGTCGCCCAGGTCGCTCCAGAGCTTCTTTTCGAACAGCTTCGGGTTGTGGCCGATGACCGCGTTGGCCGCGCGCAGGATGTGGCCGGTCGAGCGGTAGTTCTGCTCCAGCGCAATCACCTTGAGCGCCGGAAACTCCTGCGGCAGCCGCCGCAGGTTCTCGATGGTCGCTCCGCGCCAGCCATAGATGCTCTGGTCGTCATCGCCCACTGCGGTGAACATGCCGCGCTCGCCGACCAGCGACTTGAGCAGTTCGTACTGGATCGCGTTGGTGTCCTGGTATTCGTCGACGAGCACGTAGCGCAGCAGGTCCTGCCATTTGGCGCGGCACTGCGCATCGCGCAGGAGCAGCTTGTGCGGCAGGCCAATGAGGTCGTCGAAGTCCACCGCCTGGTAGGCCGCCAGGCGCTCTTCATAGCGCTTCATGACGCGGGCCGCGACCCGCTCGTCGTCGCTGACTGCCGCCGCCTCGGCCTGATCGCTGTTCAGTCCCTGGTTCTTCCACAGGCTGATCGTCCACTGCCAGCGGCGAGCGAGCGCGTTGTCGCTGGAGCCGCCGGCGTCCTTGAGAATGCCGAGCACGTCGTCGCTGTCGAGGATGCTGAATTGCTCCTTCAGCCCGAGGCGCTCGCCCTCGCTGCGCAGCACTCGCACGCCCAGCGAGTGGAACGTGCTGACCACGAGGTGCTTGGCCGCCCGAGGGCCGACCAGTTGCTTCGCACGCTCGCGCATCTCGGCAGCGGCCTTGTTGGTGAAGGTGATGGCCGCGATCTGGCCCGGCTCGTACCCGGCCTGCAGCAGCCGCGCGATCTTGTGCGTGATCACGCGGGTCTTGCCCGAGCCCGCGCCGGCAAGGACCAGACATGGCCCCGAGAGATGGTGAACCGCGTCGAGCTGGGCAGGGTTGAGCGAAGCTGGGGCGGAAGACACGTGGGAGGCGCTGGCGGTCGGGCAGGAGTGGCCGGCCATGATAGCGAAGCAACCCTGCACGAAGCCTGCTGAGCCCGCGGTCGCGCCGGCACCATGGCACACCGACGGCTTGCCGATCCGCCGTTCGCATGACGCACAAGCTCCGCCATCGACCCTGGTACTTCTACCAGTTGTCCGGCGTCGCCCAGCATATATATTCGTTCATGCTTATATCTTGCTGTTCAGATCTATTCCGGAGGCCATGTGACCAATGACCCCAGGACCTCGGGCCGCCTGCGCCCCGCGCCTGAGAACTTCCTGACCCAGGACGGCATCCGCCTGGTGCATCGCGAAGCCCGCGACGGCCGGCGCGACTTCATTCGCGGCGCCTTCGCGGCAGCGGCGGCCGGCCTCGCGGCGCCTGTCGCGCTGGCGCAGGCCAATCCCGTGCCCGCCGAAGGCGGCGACCCCAACATCCTCGAACTGCCCGAGCACAGCAAGAACCTCGGTCAGCCCGTGGCCAGCCGCGGCTACGGCCAGCCGTCGAAATACGAATCGAACGTGCAGCGCCGGCAGAGCCCGGGCCTCACGCAGACGCGTCAGGCTTCGGTGTCGTTCGCGCCGCTGCAGTCGCTGTTCGGCATCGTCACGCCCAGCGGGCTGCATTTCGAGCGCCACCACCAGGGCTGGTGGGACATCGACCCGTCCAAGCACCGCCTCATGCTCAACGGCAGCGATGCCTCGCTGATGAAGACGGCGCGCGTGTTCACGATGGACGAACTGATGCGGCTGCCGTCGGTGTCGCGCTTTCACTTCATCGAATGCGGCGCAAACACCGGCATGGAATGGGGCAATGTCGCGGTCCCGACCTGCCAGTACACGCACGGCATGCTCAGCTGCAGCGAATTCACCGGCGTGCCGCTGCGCACGCTGCTCGACATGTGCGGCGTCGACTACAAGCGCGCGCGCTTCGTGCTTGCCGAGGGCGCGGACGGCTCGTCGATGACGCGCACGATCCCCATGGAGCTGGTCGAGAACGGCGAAGTGTTCGTGGCCTACGGACAGAACGGCGAGATGCTGCGGCCCGAGCAGGGCTATCCGCTGCGCCTGGTGGTGCCGGGCGTGCAGGGTGTGAGCTGGGTCAAGTACCTTCGCCGCATCGAGGTCGGCGACAAGCCCTACGGCACCAAGGACGAGACCATCCACTACGTGGACCTGCTGCCTGGCGGCCAGCACCGGCAGTACACGTCCATCCAGGAGGTCAAGAGCGTGATCACGACGCCGTCGGGCGGCCAGGCGTTGCTCGACCGCGGCTTCTACAGCATCAACGGCCTGGCCTGGTCCGGACGTGGCGCCATCCGCCGTGTGGACGTGTCGGTCGATGGCGGGCGCAACTGGCGCCAGGCGCGGCTGCAGACGCCCGTGATGTCCAAGTGCCTGACCCGCTTCAGCCTCGACTGGGTGTGGGACGGCAAACCCGCACTGGTGCAAAGCCGTGCCACGGACGACACCGGGCAGGTGCAGGCCACCTACACCCAGACGCGCAAGGTGCGCGGCACGCGTTCGATCTATCACAACAACTCGATCCAGACCTGGCTCGTGCAGGAAAGCGGTGAGGTGAAGAATGTCCAGCTCTCGTAAGGCGCTTCGCCCGATGCGGGCTCGGTCAACAGCGCGTTCATTGACCGGGTCGCTGGCAGGTTCGCTGGCGCTGGCCCTCTCGGCCTTGCTTGCCGCGCCCACGGCCTCCGCCCAGAGCGCGGCGTACCCCGGTATCGGCCGGGCCGCGACGACCAAGGAAGTCCAGGCCTGGGACATTGATGTGCGCCCCGACTTCAAGGGACTGCCGAAGGGATCGGGCTCCGTCGCGAAGGGCCAGCAGGTATGGGAAGGCAAGTGCGCCGCCTGCCATGGCATCTTCGGCGAGTCGGGCGAGGTGTTCAATCCGCTGGTGGGGGGCACGACCGCCGAAGACGTGAAGACGGGCCATGTCGCGCGCCTGAACGACCGCGCCTACCCGGGGCGCACGACGCTGATGAAGGTGTCGACGCTGTCCACGCTGTTCGACTACATCCGTCGCGCGATGCCTTGGAACGCGCCCAAGTCGCTGACCAACGACGAGGTCTATGCCGTCACTGCCTATCTGCTCAACCTCGGCAATGTGCTGCCCGACGACTTCGTGCTCTCCGACAAGAACGTGGTCGAAGTCCAGAACAGATTGCCCAACCGCAACGGCGTCACGACCCAGCATGCCATGTGGCCCGGGCGTGAACTCGGCGGCACGGCCAAGCCGGATGTGCAAGGCTCGACCTGCATGAGCAACTGCCCGGTGGAGCCGAAGATCACGTCGTTCCTGCCCGACTTCGCGCGCAACGCGCACGGCAATCTGGCCCAGCAGAACCGGTTGGTCGGAGCACAGCGCGGCATCGACACGACCTTGCCGCCCGGGACCGCGCCGACCAGATCGCCGCAGGATGCCGCCGCCCAGCCGGCGGCGCCCGCGGCCGTGGCCACAGCCGGATCGCCAAGCGGTGCGCCCGTGGCATTGCTGCAGAAGAACGGCTGCGTGGCCTGCCATGCGGTGGACAGCCGCATCGTGGGCCCGGCGTTCAAGGAAGTCGCCGGCAAGTACGCCGGTCGCACCGACGCGGTCGACTATCTTCGAGGCAAGATCCGCTCCGGCGGCAGCGGCACCTGGGGCCCGATCCCGATGCCGCCGCAGACCCTTCCCGACGCAGACATCCAGCGCATCGCTCAATGGCTCGCCGGCGGCGCCGGCGAGTGAGGACCGCACCGCCGCCTTCATTCCCTGCACAGACCCTAGGGATCGCACGGAGATCCCTTCATTCAACCGTTTATTAGCATTGACTGAATTACTGGAGCCCCCGATGACCACCCGCAGAGACATGCTCAAACACAGCGCCACCGTCGCCACGATGCTGATGGGCGCAGGCTTGCTGCCGCGCGCCGCGCTGGCGGCCGACGCGCCCGGCTATCCGAGCGCCGCCTTCGACGCCAAGAACATGGCCGACGTGATGAAGGCGCTCGGAGGCTCGGCGCCCGCGCAGAGCACGGACGTGACGATCCAGGGCCCGGACATCGCCGAGAACGGCGCGGTCGTGCCGCTGGGTGCAGCCACCACGCTGCCCGGCGTCAAGCGCATGCTGCTGATGGTCGAGAAGAACCCGTCGATGCTCAGCGCGATGTTCGAGTTCACCGAAGCGGTGGAGCCCGCCGTCACCACACGCGTGAAGATGGGCCAGTCATCCAATGTCTATGCGGTGGCCATGATGAACGACGGTCGCGTGCTCTACGCGTCCAAGGAAATCAAGGTCACCCTCGGCGGCTGCGGCGGCTGAGCCGCGACCGCGCGCACCCGAATTCAGGAAATCACGAAGGAGCATTCCCATGGCAGACCCGATGCGCATCCGCGCCCAAGCGTCCGGCGACAAGACCGTCGTGCGCGTGCTGATGAGCCACGAGATGGAGACCGGCCAACGCAAGGATTCATCCGGCAAGATCATCCCGGCCTGGTACATCCAGCAAGTCACCGCGAAGCACAACGACCAGGTCGTGATGACGGCCCATTGGGGCCCCGCGGTCTCGAAGAACCCGTTCATGCAGTTCACCATCAAGGGCGGCAAGGCGGGCGACAAGGTGGCGATCACGTGGCTCGACAACCACGGCGACACCCGCACCGACACGGCGACCGTGTCCTGAGCGAGGACCCCGCTGCATGACCGAACCGAGGAAAGGCCAGGAGACACGATGAAGAGCACCATGACATTGGCGCTGTGCGCCGCAGCGTTCGCGGCGTCGCTGCCGCTGGGCGCCGCCCGCGCGCAGTCCAAGAGCGCAGCCGACGGCATCGCCCAGTACCGCGAGATGCTGGCCGACGGCAATCCGGCCGAGCTCTATGAAGCCAAGGGCGAGGAACTCTGGAAGACGCCGCGCGGCCCGAAGAAGGCATCGCTCGAGCAGTGCGACCTGGGCCAGGGCCCCGGCGTCGTCAAGGGCGCGTTCGTGTCCCTGCCACGCTACTTCAAGGACACCGACCGCGTGCAGGACCTGGAGTCGCGCCTTCTGACCTGCATGGAAACCCAGCAGGGATTCAGCGCCGCCGAGATCGCGAAGACACCGTTCGGCAAGGGCGAGCAGAAGACGCTCGAGTCGCTCGTGGCCTACATCTCGGGTCAGTCGCGCGGCATGAAGCTCGACGTGCCGCAGTCGAATGCGCAGGAGCGGCGCTACTACGCCGCGGGTGAGCGCATCTTCCACTTCCGCGGGGGGCCGTTCGATTTCTCGTGCGCGAGCTGCCATGGCGAGGACGGCAAGCGCATCCGCATGCAGGACCTGCCCAACCTCACGAAGAATCCGGGCGCCGGCGCCGGCTTCGGGGCATGGCCCGCCTACCGCGTGTCCAACGGACAGTTGTGGAGCATGCAGCACCGCCTGAACGACTGCTTCCGCCAGCAGCGCATGCCCTATCCGGGATTCGCCTCCGACGCGACCATCGCGCTCGGTGTCTACATGGGTGTCAATGGTTCGGGCAGCGAGAGCATCGCACCGGCCCTCAAGCGCTGAGGAGGACCTGATGCGTACATATTCGAAGACCTGGCTGGCTGCCGCAGTGGCCCTGGTGGCCGGCTGCGCGACCGCGCCCGCCGCGAACGACAGCGACGCGGCCGCCATGCAAATGCTCAAGACCTCGTTCCAGTCGCACGGCATGGCCGGGCTGGACCGACTGAAGCAGGATGACATCCAGCGCGAATGCTCCGGCCGCACGCCGCCGTCGGAGCAGAAGGCCAAGCAGCTCGAGGCGGCACAGTTGGCGACGGTGCAGTGGCCCAAGGACGGCCATTACCTCGGCGACTGGAAAGCCGGCGAGAAGATCGCACAGGACGGCAAGGGCATGACCTGGAGCGACAAGGCCGATGCCAAGAACGGCGGCGGCTGCTACAACTGCCACCAGCTCTCGAAGGAGGAGATCTCCTTCGGCACCATCGGCCCGAGCCTGTACCAGTACAACAAGACCCATGGCGTGAGCGATCCGGCCAGCCCAGCCAGCGCCCAGATGGTCCAGTACACCTGGGGCAAGATCTGGAATGCCAAGGCGTACAACGCCTGCTCCAACATGCCGCGCTTCGGCCATTCGGGCACGCTCACCGAAGCCCAGGTCCGCGACGTGATGGCGCTGCTGCTCGACCCGAAGTCGCCAGTCAACCAATAGGCGCGGTCACACCGCCGCGCGGCCGAACACTCCCTCTTCAGGCAGTACCCGATGAACCTTTCAAGGCGTGATTTCGCGCAGGTGCTCGCCTGCGCGTCCGTGGCAGGCATGGGCCTGGGCCGTTTCGCGAACGCCGACGCGGCCACAGCCGAGGATGGCCTGTACGGGCTGCCACGCTTCGGCAACGTGTCGCTGCTGCACATGACCGACTGTCATGCACAGCTCCTGCCGATTCGCTTCCGCGAGCCGGACGTGAATCTCGGCGTGGGCTCGATGCGCGGGCAGTTGCCGCACCTGGTGGGCGAAGATCTGCTGCGTCGCGTGGGCGTGCGGCCGGGCACTCGCACGGCTCACGCGCTCACCTACCTCGACTTCGAGACCGCATCGCGGCGGTTCGGCAGAGTCGGCGGCTTTGCACACCTCGCCACGCTGGTCAAGCGGATGAAGGCGAGCCGCCCTGGCGCCCTGCTGCTCGATGGCGGCGACACCTGGCAAGGCTCGGCGCTGTCGTTGTGGACGAAGGGCCAGGACATGGTCGATGCCTGCAAGCTGCTGGGCGTGGACGTGATGACCGGACATTGGGAATTCACCTACGGCCAGGACCGCGTCAAGGAGATCGTCGACGGCGACTTCAAGGGCCGCATCGATTTCGTCGCGCAGAACGTCAAGACCACCGACTTCGGCGACCCCGTCTTCAAGCCCTATGTGATCCGCGAGATCAATGGCGTCCCGGTGGCGATCGTCGGCCAGGCCTTTCCCTACACCCCGATCGCGAATCCGCGCTATTTCGTGCCCGACTGGAGCTTCGGCATCCAGGACGATCACATGCAGGAGGTCGTCGACGAGGCGCGGGCCAAGGGTGCCCGGGTGGTCGTGGTGCTCTCGCACAACGGCATGGACGTGGACCTGAAGATGGCCAGCCGGGTCAAGGGCATCGACGCGATCCTCGGCGGCCACACCCACGATGGCGTGCCCGTGCCGGTGGCCGTCGAGAACGCGGGCGGCAAGACCTTGGTGACGAACGCGGGATCGAACGGCAAGTTCCTCGGCGTGCTCGACTTCGACGTGGCCGCAGGCAAGGTGCGCGATGTCCGCTACACGCTGCTGCCGGTGTTCGCCGATGCACTGCGTGCCGACCCCGAGATGGCTGCGCTCATCACGAAGCTGCGCGCTCCGCACGAGGCCCGGCTGGCCGAGAAACTCGCCGTGACCGACGGCATGCTGTTTCGCCGGGGCAATTTCAACGGCAGCTGGGACCAGCTCATTCTCGATGCGTTGATGGAGGCACAGGGCGCCGAGATCGCGTTCTCGCCCGGCTTCCGCTGGGGCACTTCGCTGCTGCCCGGCGAAGCAATCACACGCGAGCTGATGATGGACCAGCTCGCCACGACCTACTCCTACGCCACCGTCACCGAGATGACGGGCGCGACCATCAAGACCGTGCTCGAGGATGTCTGCGACAACCTCTTCAACCCGGACCCCTACTACCAGCAAGGGGGCGACATGGTGCGAGTGGGCGGCATGAGCTACGCCTGCGCGCCCGGGGAGAAGATGGGCAGCCGCATTCAGGACATGCGCCTCAACGGACGCCCGATCGACGCCGCGAAGACCTACAAGGTGGCGGGTTGGGCGCCGGTGTCGGAGCAGGCACGCAGCGCCGGCAACAAGCCGGTGTGGGACGTGGTCGAGGACTGGCTGCGCACCAAGGGGCACGTGTCGCCACGCAAGCTGAACACGCCGCGACTGATCGGCGTCGACGGCAATCCGGGCATCGCCTGACCGCACCCATCCAACGAGGACGACCCATGATCACCAAGTTCCTTCTCGCCGCCACGCTGGCGCTCGCCGCCGTGGCCGTCCGCGCCGAAGACCACGTCGTCTATCACATCAGCGACGCCGAAACGCAGGCGCTAGCCGGGCTGCGCAACGCACGCAATCACCTCGACGTCGAGCCGTCCACGAAGATCATCTTCGTCACGCACGGACAGGGGGTGGACTTCCTGATGGAAGGCGCCAAGGACCGCAACGGAGGACTCTATGCCGGCCCGGTGGCCGCACTGGCGGCCCGTGGCGTCAAGTTCGAGGTCTGCGAGATGACGCTGAAGAATCGCAACCTGAAGAAGGACCAGTTCCTGCAGGAAGCCGACTTCACGCCCTCGGGCGTGGTCCGTGTGACCAAGCTGCAGTTGCAGGGATACGCCTACCTCAAGCCATGAACACCCCGAGCGCGAGGCCGTGATGGGCACCCCGCGGGCCATATCCGCCGTGCGGGCATGGGCCCTCGGCGGACTCGCCGCACTCGCGGCGCTCGTGCTCGCATCCATTGCCTTGGCCGCGCCGGACGGCCATGCAGATGCCGCGGCCGCCGTCGGTTCCTCGACCGCGCCCGCCGTCCCACCGGTCGAGCCGCATCAGGTCGGGCCGCACGCTTACATGGTGCAGGGCTTCTCGGCGCTGGGGTCTGCGGCCAACGCGAACTTCATCTCGAACGCCGGCTTCGTGATCACCGACACCTCGGTGGTCGTCATCGACGCGCTCGGCTCGCCGGCCCTCGCGCGGGCCTTGCTGGCGAGGATCGGACAACTCACGGACAAGCCGGTCAGCCACGTCCTGCTCACGCACTACCACGCCGACCACGTCTATGGCCTGCAAGTCTTCAAGGCGGCGGGTGCCAGCATCGTCGCCAATCGACACGCGCAGGAGTACCTGAACTCGGACGCCGCACAGTTGCGACTGCAGGCCAGCCGCGAAGACCTCGCGCCGTGGATCGACGCCGACACCCGGCTGGTCACGCCAGACCGCTGGATCGACGGCGACATCGACCTCGAGATCGGCGGCACGCGCTTCCTGCTGCGCGCAGCCGGCCCGGCGCACACGCCTGAGGACACGGTCGTGTATGTGCCGTCGGAGAAGGTCCTGTATGCCGGCGACGTGGTGTTCCGCGCGCGCATTCCCTATGTGGGTCAGGCCGACAGCCGTCATTGGATCGCCGCACTCGACCAGCTTCTCAAGTTCGACGCGAAAGTGCTCGTGCCGGGCCATGGCCCGCCTTCCACCGACCCGCGAGAGGACCTGACGCTCACACGCGACTATCTCGCCTACCTTCGCCAGACCATGGGCCCGGCCGCCCGCGACATGGAACCGTTCGAACAGGCCTACGCGCGCACCGACTGGTCGCGCTACGCGCACATGCCATTGTTTGACGCGGCAAATCGCAGGAATGCGTACAACACCTACCTGATGATGGAGCAGGAACGATGAAGGCGACACGACGTGGATTGTTGGCGGCGGGCGTCGCCGCCATGGCGGGCGCGGCGGCACGGCCGGGTCATGCCCAGACACAGACCCAGGCCGCCCCGGCACGATTGCCGCGCATGATCACCTGGCCCGCCGAGGTCACGCTTCTCGACGGCAGGCGCCTGGACGCCGCCATGCTGAAGGCGCGACCGGTCGTGGCTGTGTTCTGGTCCACCACCTGCCCGTTCTGCCGCAACCACAACAGGCACGTCGAGAAACTGCAGCGCATCTCGTCCGGCAGCGACCTGCTCGTCCTGGGCGTGTCGATCGATCGGGACATGGACGCCATCGTCGACCATGTGCGGCACGAAGGCTACACGTTCGCGGTGACTGCCGATGCCGGCAAGCTCGGCCCGGTATTCGATGCCCGGCACGTGATTCCGCGCACCTACGCGGTCGAACGCGGCGGGCGCCTGGTCGCGGCGATCCCCGGCGAAATGTTCGAGGAAGACGTTCTGGAACTGATGCGGATCACGCAGCCGGGCTGATCCGCCGCCGGCGGCCGTGTCGCCCGAGGGCCGGCGAAGTTCTCAAGGCCCCGATCGCAGGAGCGTTGCGCCTCCGGAGCCTGCGCCTTGCCGGCGGATGTGCTGCAATCTGCCCATGAGCCATGACACTGGACCCCAGGACGACCTGCGCTGGAAGAACGACGGGGTGCGCGTCATTCCCGGCGACAGGCTCGACCCCAACACGGCGCAGACGCCAGGCATGCATCGCCAGGCGGCCATCAATTTCGCGCGAGTCGGCGCACAGAAGCTCTGGGCCGGCACCGTCCACATCCATCCGGACGCCAAGACCGGCGCCCACCACCACGGCCCGCTCGAAAGCGTGATCTACGTCGTGAAGGGTCGTGCACGCATGCGATGGGGCGATCGGCTGCAATTCACCGCCGAGGCCGGACCGGGCGACTTCATCTACGTGCCGCCATTCGTCCCGCACCAGGAGATCAATGCCAGCGCCACCGAGACTCTCGAATGCGTGCTGGTGCGCAGCGACGGCGATGCGGTCGCCATCAACCTGGACATCGAGCCCGTCGAGAAGCCCGAGTCGGTGCGCTGGATCGACCCGACTCATCCGGACTGACGGGCCCTGTCAAAGATGGACGATCCGCACGACCTGCAGCGATTCGTCGACGCGCAGGATTCGGTCTACGAGCGTGTCCTTGCCGAACTCGCCGCCGGGCAGAAGACCACGCACTGGATGTGGTTCGTGTTCCCCCAGCTCAAGGGCCTGGGGCGCACTGCGACGGCACAGCACTTCGGCCTGGCTTCGCTGGAAGAGGCCAGCGCATTTGCCCGCCACCCGGTGCTCGGTCCACGCCTGCAGGAATGCACCGCACGCATGCTGGCGATCAAGGGCCGCAGCGCGCTGCAGGTACTCGGTCCGCCCGACGACCTCAAGTTCTGTTCGTCGATGACGCTGTTCGAGAAGGCCTGGCCGGCCGAGCCGGCTTTTGCGCAGGCACTCGTGCAGTACTTCGATGGCGAACGCGACCCTCGCACGCTGTCCCTGCTCAAAGGATGATGCAGCGCCAGGGTCAATCGCCGCGCCGAGGCGCCTCGGCCCCGGCGGGATGGCGCTCCAGGGCGCCGGACGCCGGGGGCGACACGTCCTTCGACGCATGCCCGGCGGGCGCGAGCAGCGGCGTGTCGTGTTCGACGAGGTAGGCCTCGGCATGCTCGAGCATGAAGTACCGGAACGCCTCAGCCGCCGGCGACAGCACCTTCGACAGCAAATGCACGATGTTCCAGGTGCGCATCACAGGCGTGTCTTCGACCGTCAGCACGTTCATCAGGCCGCTGCGGACTTCCAGGCCCATGGTGTGCAGCGACAGGAAGCTCAGCCCCATGCCGGCCATGACGGCCTGCTTGATGGTTTCGTTGCTTGACATCTCCATGACGATGCGCGGGGTGAAGCGGTGCTTGCGGAAGAATGCTTCCATCGCATTGCGCGTCCCCGAGCCCGACTCCCGCACGATGAACGGATAAGGCTCGAGCAGCCTCACGGGCGGGTGGCCCACCGACATCAGCGGGTGTTCCGGCGGCGCCACGAACACCAACGGATGGGCGGCGAACGGCTCGGCGCGCGTGGCCAATTCGCTCGGCGGTCGCCCCATGATCGCCAGGTCCACCTCGTTGGCATGCAGCAGTTCGACGAGCTGCTCGCGATTCCCGCTGACCTGCAGCCGCACGTCGACCCCGCGGTGTTCCTCACGGAATCGCGCCAGCAGCCGCGGCACGAAGTACTTGGCGGTGCTCACCATGCCGATGGTCAGGAGGCCCGTCTCGAGCCGCTTGAAGCGCGCCATGGCGTCGTCGGCATCCTTCAGGGCCGATTGGAGCCGCTTGGCATGGACCAGGAAATACTCCCCTGCCGTCGTCAGGGACACCTGCCGGCCCTTGCGTTCGAACAACGGCAGACCCACCTGCCCCTCCAGTTCCTTGACCTGCATCGTGACCGCCGGCGGCGTGAGGTGAAGCGCCTCGGCCGCGCGCGCAAAGCTCAGGTGGCGCGCCACCTCGGTGAAGACCCGCAATTGTCGAAACGTGACGTTCATTCAGTGATTGTTGAATGCGAAGAGAAGAAGGTCTGAATTCCGCTGGGCCGCGGCGCAACTTAAATTGCCCCATTGGCGTCGTCAAGCACTCGTGGGCGACCCCTGCCGTACATCAACCCAATGGAGAGCCCCCATGCGCTACTGCGTCATCAGCCTGGATCTCGATGGCACGCTCGTCGACACGGCAGGCGAGATCGCCGAGGCCGTCAACCGCACCCTGGCCGAATTCGGCCTCGAGCGGCAAAGCGAGGCATTCGTCGCCCGTTTCATCGGGGGCGGCGCGCGCAACACGATGTTGCGGGTCCTGGCCCATCTGTTGAACGAACGCAGCGAACTGGCTCCCCAGCTTCCGCCCGACGCAGTGCTCCAGCGGCTCGAAGCGCACTACGGCGCCACGGCTGGCACGGTGGCGCGCCCCTACCCCGGCGCAGCCCAGGCGCTGGAGGACCTCGTCGGCGCCGGCGTGCGGCTGGCGTGCCTTACGAACAAGGAACGGCGCTTTGCCCGGCGCGTGCTGAAGCATGCAGGCCTGTACGACCTGTTCGACCTCGTCGTGTGCGGCGATTCGCTGCCTGTTCGAAAACCCGACCGCGGCACGCTCGACCATGTGCTGAACGTCCTCGGCGCTGAGCGCCACCGGGCCGCGCACCTGGGCGATTCCTCCATCGACGTGGAGACCGCCCGCGGCGCCGGCGTCGAGGCATGGGCCGTGCCCTACGGCTACGCCGGCGACCGCTCGGTGCTGGCCACCAGGCCCGATCGCGTATTCAACACGCTGGGCGAGATGGCGCAGTACGTTCTGCGCGCCAACGCAGAAACCCTGATTCCGGCCTGACACCTCCCCCGGTCCCCGACCTCTCACGTCCCGGCCTGCGCCGTGAGGTGTCGCGACCCACGTCGCGCGCCGTGGATCGCCGCGCACATGAGTGGTTGCGCATGAAGTCACTGCAGGACCTGTCCGCGCTATGATCTGACCCATGCGCAACCAAAGCGTGATGCCGGGGCCCGACGTGATGAGCCAGGATTCGGAAATAGCTTCAGAAGAGGTGTTCGCCGCCGCTGCCGAGTTGTTCTCGGTGCTGTCGACTCCCGTGCGCCTGAAGCTGATCAGCGCGCTTTGCCACTCCGAGAAGAACGTCTCGCAGTTGCTCTCGGAAATCGACGCGACCCAGCCGAACATGTCGCAGCACCTGTCCACGCTGTATCGTGCCGGCATCCTCGCGAGGCGGCGCGACGGCACCCAGATCTTCTATCGCATCCAGAGCGAGCGTGCGGCCATGCTGTGCCGCGCCGTATGCACGCAGATCGCCACCGAGATCGATGGCCACGAGGGCGTCACTGACGGCGACCGCCTCGTCCCCTCGGCAAGACGCACCTAGTCCTGCTGTGCCGGCCGTCCCGCCGCCAGGCACCGCGGCGGCGTGGCTGGCAGCCTCATTCGTTCGATCACGATTGATCCGTGCGCGGCCTCGGCAGTCTTGGGACTGCGGGCGAATACCGCCCGCGCGCGATGTCTAGCCGCTCACCCGCTCCCTGACGGACCCTCCGCGCGCCGTGCAACCGATGCCTCCCGGCTGCCGTGGCGCGTCCGATCGATTTTGTGTTGAAGTCACGACTGCTTCGACCGCGACAGGGGTAATCGGGGCCCGAGGGCGGCGCGAACCCTTGACTGCCAACACGAGCGCTGCGCAGAGCGCCGGATTTGGGGGTTTAACCGACTTGCCTGTGCGCGGGTGCAAACCAATAGTCGATTGCCCCACTTTCAACGACAACGCGCCTTCGCGTGAACGGTTGGCGCATCCACAGAGGAGACAAAGCATGACCGAACAGACGAATGCGGCGATCGCGTCCCCCTCCGAAGGCCGTCCTGCGCGTCGGCGCTTTCTCGGTGCGGCGTTGACCGGCGCCGGTGCCTTGACGGCGCCGATGGTCTCCGTCGCCCAGTCACCCATCGTGTTGAAGATGCAAGGCGCCTGGGGTGCCAAGGACATCTTCAACGAGATGGCCGAACAATATGTCGCCCGCGTCAACGAGATGGCCGGCGGGCGTCTGCGCATCGACTACCTCGTGGCCGGCTCTGTCGTGAAGCCGTTCGAGGTCATGGATGCCACCAACAAGGGCGTCATCGATTGCTGCCACCAGGTGGCGGTGTACTGGTACGGCAAGAGCAAGGTTGCATCGCTCTTCGGATCGGGCCCGATCAACGGCTGCGACGCCAACCAGATGCTGGCCTGGATCCAGCGCAAGGGCATGCCGTTCTACAACGAACTGGTCAAGAAGCTCGGGCTCGATGTCGTGGCGTTCTTCGCGATGCCGATGCCGACCCAGCCGCTCGGATGGTTCAAGAAGCCGATCAAGAGCGCAGCCGAGCTGAAGGGCCTCAAGTACCGCACGGTGGGCCTCGCCGCCGACTTGATGCAGGAACTCGGCTGCAAGGTCACGCAACTCGCCGGCGGTGAAATCGTGCCCGCCATGGAACGTGGCGTGATCGACGCATTCGAGTACAACAACCCGACTTCCGACAGCCGTTTCGGCGCCCAGGACGTGGCCAAGAACTACATGATGGGCAGCTACCACCAGGCGATGGAATTCTTCGAGATCGACTTCAACAAGAAGAAATTCGAATCGCTGCCCAAGGACATGCAAGCCATCCTGCAGTACTCGGCCGAGGCAGCCTCGACAGCGAATTTCGCCTTGGCCATGGACCAGTACTCCATCGATCTGCAGGAGCTCAAGTCCAAGCACAAGGTCAACGTGCTGCGCACGCCCAAGGACATCTTCGCCGCGCAGCTCAAGGGCTGGGACGTGCTGGTCAAGCGCCTGTCCGAAGAAGACCCCTTCTTCAAGAAGGTGTGGGAGTCGCAGAAGGAATGGGCGCAGCGGGTCGGCTACTACTACTTCAACAACAACGCCGACTATCAGCAGGCGTACGAGCACCTGTACGGCAAGCTGGGTTTCTGACCCGTCTTGCCCCGGCCTCGCGGCACGGGCGGGGCCCGCCAAGGCGGCGCAGCGATGCGCCGCCTTTTTTCAGGCCCCCCGAGAAGCCTGAGAAGCCCCGTCAAGCCTTGCCCAAGGATCCGTTCCCATGCTCCAGAACTTCCTGCTCGCGATCGACCGATTCAGCATGGCCGTGGGCCAAGCCTTCGCGTGGTGCATCCTGATCCTCACGCTGGGGACCTCCTATGAGGTCTTCATGCGCTACATCCTCAACAACCCCACGAGCTGGGCCTTCGACATGAGCTACATCATGTACGGCGGGCTCTTCATCATGTCCGGAGCGTATGCGCTGTCCCGCGACGCCCATGTGCGTGGAGACGTGGTGTTCCGGCTGCTGCGCCCGCGGCTGCAGGCCTCCATCGAACTGGTGCTGTATTTCATCTTCTTCTATCCCGGCGTCACCGCGCTCATCTACGCCGGATTCGGCTACGCGCACGACTCGTTCGGCTACAAGGAGGTGAGCGTCAACAGCCCGGTGGGCGTGCCGATCTGGCAGCTCAAGGCGCTGATCCCGCTGGCCGGAATCATGCTCTTCATCCAGGGCATCGCGCAGGTCATCCGCTGCATCCTGTGCATTCGAACCGGCCGATGGCCGCGCCGGCTCCACGACGTCGAAGAAATAGAAAGCATGCTGCAGCACGAGCACCAGCAGCACGCGGAAAAGAAAGGCGCCTGATGAGCAACCCGCAACTCGCGCTGCTGATGCTGGGCAGCTTCATCTTCATCATCCTTCTGGGTTTTCCGATCGCCTTCACGCTGATGGCGATGGGCGTCATGTTCGGCTACTACGCCTACTACGTGCCCGGCCAGGAGTTCTTCGACAGCCGGGTGTTCTACCTGCTGTCGCAGAACACCTTCAGCATCATGAACAACGACGTGCTGACCGCCGTCCCACTGTTCCTGTTCATGGGCTACATGATCGAGAGATCGAACATCCTCGACCGCCTGTTCTACAGCCTGCAGGTGGCCTTGCGGGCCATCCCGGGGGCCATGGCGGTGGCTGCGCTCGTCACCTGCGCCCTGTTTGCCACTGCCACGGGCATCGTGGGCGCCGTCGTCACGCTCATGGGCCTGCTCGCGTTCCCTGCGATGCTGAAGGCCGGCTACGACCAGAAGCTGTCGTCAGGCGTGATCTGCGCCGGCGGCACGCTGGGCATCCTGATTCCGCCGTCCATCATGCTGATCGTGTATGGCGCGACATCTGCCGTCTCGGTGGTGCAGCTCTATGCGGCGGCGATCATCCCTGGCTTCCTGCTGGCCGGCCTTTACGTCGTCTACGTGATCACCCGTGCCACGCTCAACCCCAAGCTGGCGCCCAAGCTGCCCAAGGAGGAGACCGACATCCCCTGGCTGCAGGTGGTCACGCTCTTGTTGAAGGCGTTCATTCCGCTGGCCGTGCTGATCCTGTCGGTGCTTGGTGCGATCCTGTTCGGACTGGCCACGCCCAGCGAGGCCGCCGCGATCGGCGCGCTCGGCGCCATGGTGCTGGCCATGGGCTACCGGGTGTTCACCTGGGGGCGTCTGAAGGAGGCCGTGTTCCTCACCGCCCGCACGTCGGCCATGGTCTGCTGGCTGTTCGTGGGTTCATGGACGTTCTCGTCGGTCTTCTCCTATCTCGGCGGCGAAGGAATCATCAAGAATTTCGTGCTGGCCATGCACCTGAACACCATCACGTTCCTGCTGCTGTCGCAAGCGATCATCTTCCTCCTCGGCTGGCCGCTCGAGTGGAGCGAAATCATCATCATCTTCGTGCCCATCTTCCTGCCGCTGCTGCCCCATTTCGGCGTCGATCCGCTGTTCTTCGGGATCCTGGTGGCGCTCAATCTCCAGACATCCTTCCTGTCGCCGCCGATGGCGATGTCGGCGTACTACCTGAAAGGGATTGCTCCCCCGTTCGTGCAGCTGTGGACGATCTTCCAGGGCTGCTTCCCGTTCCTCGGCCTGGTGTTCGTGACCATGCTGCTGGTCTATGTATTTCCGCAGCTGGTCTACTGGCTGCCGAACCTGTTCTATGGCAGCTGAGGCCTACGCATCAAAATGAAGGAAGACGATCTTGTCGACATCACGTCGCTGAGCGCGGCACAGGCGCTCGCGGCCATCCGCGATGGCCGCACGAGCGCCGAGGAACTCGTCAAGGGGTGCCTGGCCCGGATCGCGGCAGACGAGCATCGCGTGCAGGCCTGGGCGTTCCTCGATGAAACGCGCGCCCTCGAGCAGGCGCGCAACGTCGACCGCATCCGGCGCGAGGGCCATGCGATGGGGCCCCTGCACGGGCTGCCCGTGGGCGTCAAGGACATCATCGACACCGCCGACATGCCCACCGAGGACGGCACGCCGCTGCTCGCGGGGCGCCGCCCCGATTTCGACGCCACGGTCGTGGAGCGACTACGGTCCGCCGGCGCGATCATCCTGGGCAAGACGGTGACCACGGAACTGGCGACCTACGCCCCCGGCAAGACCCGCAATCCCGTCAATCCGGCTCACACGCCGGGCGGGTCGTCGAGCGGGTCGGCGGCCGCCGTCGCAGCGCAAATGGTGCCCGTGGCCATCGGCACACAGACCAACGGCAGCGTGATCCGGCCGGCCGCCTATTGCGGCGTCTACGGCTACAAGCCGACCTTCGGATTCGTGCCGCGCCATGGCATCCTCGAGCAGAGCCGTCCGCTGGATCAGGTGGGTGTCATGGCCCGAAGCGTGGAGGATCTCGCGATCATTGCCGAGCCGCTCATCGGCTACGACGAGCGCGACCCGCACACGCGGCCGATGGCACGTCCCGGCCTGCGCGACATCGCGCTGCAGGAGCCGCCGCTGCCGCCTGTGTTCGCATTCACGAAGACGCCGAACTGGGACGAGGCCGAGGAGCAGACCCGCCTGGCGTTCGAGGAGGTCGCACAGGCGCTGGACGCACAGTGCAAGCCGTTCACCGTGCCGTCGATCTTCCGCGATGCCTGGCAGTGGCATGCCACGATCATGGAAGCGGATCTGGCGCGCAACTACCAGCCGCTGTACGAGCGCGGCCGCGATGCCTTGAGCGATTCGCTGCGCGCCCAGATCGAGCGCGGCCTGCGGGTGACGGCGGTCGACTACAACAACGCCGTGGACAAGATCCGCGCGACGAGCCTCGCGTTCGACGAGATCTTCGATCGGTGCGACGCGATCCTCACTGCGGCGACCGCAGGGCCCGCTCCACAGGGTCTGGACTCGACCGGCTCGCCGGCCTTTTGCACGTTGTGGACCTTCGCGGGCATGCCTGCCGTGACACTGCCTTTATTGCGTGCGGACAACGGCATGCCGATGGGCATCCAGCTCGTCGGGCGGCGAGGCGACGACGCGCGGCTCCTGCGCACGGCCCGCTGGCTCGCCGAGTGGGCATGGCAGCTCGCGCGGAACGACGACTGAAGACGGAGACGACCATGAATGGAAAGCTCGCGAGGATCGTGATGGGCCTCATTGCTCTGGCCATGGCGCTCGCGTTCTTCGCGCCGCCCGCGATCAAGCTCAAGAACCCCGCAATGATCATCGTCATCCTCATCGGGGTGGTGGCCATGATCTACAGCTTCATCGAGTTCGTCAGGAGCAAGGACGGCGATTGATCCGCGCCTCGCGGAGCCGGTGCATGCCGACTCCGCGAGGCACGCGCACTCGCCGCCGCTCGCGCGGACGCGGTGACGGTCCATTTCGTCGGGTCAATTCGTCACGGCGATACTGCGGCCCGATGCAAGCGATCCTCTCGGTCACTGTTCCATTCTTCGCCCTGGTCTTGTGCGGCTACCTGGCAGCGCATCGGCGCGTCCTGCCCGAGATGGCGATTCCCGGCCTGAACGCATACGTGCTGTTCTTCGCGCTGCCATGCATGCTGTTCCGCTTCGGTGCGAGCATGCCGTTTCGGCAATTGATCGACCCTGTCCTGATCGGGATCTACGCACTGACCGCCTTGCTGTTGGTGTTCTTCACATTGGCGGCGACGCTGCGCCGTGAAGGCGGCAAGCACGGCGTCGACTTGAAGGACGCGGCCTTCGGCGCTCTCGTCGCCGCCTTTCCGAACTCTGGGTTCATGGGCGTGCCCCTGCTGGTGGCCCTGTTCGGGCAGCGAGCTGCCGGCCCGGTCATCGGCACCGTTCTCACGGACCTCATCCTGACGAGCACCTTGTGCATCGCGATCGCTCAGCCGCTGCGCGCCGCACCGGACAGCGTGCGCGCGAGCATCCCGAGCGCCGCACTGAGTTCGGTTCGCGGTGCGCTCACCAATCCGTTGCCGTGGGCGATTGCCGTCGGTGCGGTCGTGGCTGCCTGCGGATTGTCTCTGCCCGAACCCGTGGCGCAGATCGTCAAGATGCTCGGCGATTCGGCCACGCCGGTGGCCATGTTCACGATCGGCTCGGTGCTGTGGCGCGCCGGGCAGCACGCTCACAGCCGAACTCCCGTGCGAGAGTATTTGCCTGTTGCCCTCGTCAAGCTCGTGGTTCATCCGCTGCTCGTCTGGAGCGTGGCCATGCTGGTGGGCGCCGCCGGTGCGAAGGTGTCCACATTCGGCCTCACGATCCTGGTTCTCGCAGCGGCGCTGCCGAGCGCGAGCAATGTCTCGCTGCTCGCCGAGCGATACGGGGCCGACAATGGCCGCGTGGCCCGCATCATCATGGCAAGTACCGTGCTGGCGTTCGTCAGCTTCTCGGTGCTCGCCTGGCTGCTTCAGCAGCGCACGCGCTGAAACACCTGCGCGCCGCCGGGTGCGAGGGAGCTGGGTACGGAATTAATTTGACCTATCACTCTGCATATGATCGATTCAATTTACACATGGGTCCTGTGTCCCCAGAATCTTCTCCATCGCAAGACTTCAATGGAGCACACGGATGACCAGCCCCTTTCATGATCCCGCCTCGGCAACGATCAAGAATCTCGAATCCGCTTTCGCCGGCGAGTCGATGGCCCACATCAAGTACCGATATTTCGCAAAGCTGTGCCGGGAATTCGGCGATGACGCCACTGCGAAGGTCTTCGAAGACACAGCCGAACAGGAGCTCCTGCATGCATTCGGCCACGCGGATCTGCTGTTTCCGAAGGCCAACATGACGCCTGCGCGCGCCCTGGAACTCGCCATCGAGGGCGAAACCTACGAGTACACCGAGATGTACCCGTCGTTTCGCAATGCGGCGGTGGCTGAAGGCAACGCGGCGGCCGTGCGCGAGATCGACGAGCAGATCGTCGAGTCGGAACAGCACGCACGCATGTTCGAGGCCGTGCTCGCCAAGGCCGCCAAGCGATTCGCCGCGCTCGCCAAGGTCGAGGAGCGGCACGCACGCCACTACCAGGCGACGCTCGATCAGATCCTCGCCTGAACCAACCGTCTCCACTCCAACGAACCTGTTCGGAAAACACATGAAGACTTTTCAATGCGTCGTGTGCGGCTTCGTCTATGACGAGGCCGCCGGAATTCCTGAAGATGGCATCGCTCCCGGCACGCGGTGGGCTGACATCGCGGACGATTGGGAGTGCCCCGATTGCGGCGTGGCCAAGGCCGATTTCGAAATGGTCGAGATCTGATGGAGGCCGTCGTCATCGCTGGCAGTGGTTTGGCCGGCTACTCGTTCGCGCGCGAATTCCGCAGGCACGACAAGGCCACGCCCCTGGTGATCATCAGCCGCGACGATGCGGCCTTCTACTCCAAGCCCATGCTGTCGAACGCCCTGGCCGGCCGCAAGACGGCTGCCACGCTGGTCACCCGTTCAGCTGCGCAGATGGCCGATGACCTGCAGGCAACCGTCCGGCCGCGCACCGCCATCGCCGCCATCGATGCCGCGTCCGGGCGCGTCGTCCTGGACGATGGCAGCGAGCTGCGCTATCGGGACCTCGTGCTCGCACTGGGCGCGGATCCGATCCGCATGGCGCTTGACGGTGATGCGCGCGACGAGGTCCTGTCCGTCAATGACCTGGAGGACTACGCCCGCTTTGCCGCCTGCATCGAAGGCGTCCAACGCGTCGCGATCCTCGGGGCGGGCCTCATTGGCTGCGAATTCGCCAACGACCTGCTGGCCCGTGGAATCTCGCCGATGCTGGTGGATCCGGCCGACCGGCCGTTGTCCCGGCTGCTGCCGGCACCGGCCGCAGCGAGGTTGCGCGAGCGGCTCGAAGCAGCAGGCGTGTCCTTCCGAATGGGTGTGACGGTGAGTTCGGTACAACGCGCGGGCTCGGCGCTGCAGCTTCGGCTGAGCGACGGCAGCGCGGTGGAGGCTGAAGTGGTCCTGTCCGCGATCGGTCTGCGTCCGCGCATCGCCGTGGCCGAGGCGGCCGGCCTGGCCGTACAGCGCGGCATCGTGGTCGACCGGTTGCTGCGCACGAGCGAACCGCATGTGTACGCCCTGGGCGACTGCGCCGAAGTGGAAGGCATGGTCCTGCCCTTCGTGATGCCCCTGATGCAACAGGCGCGAGCGTTGGGCGCGACCCTCGCGGGCATGCCCACACCGGTTCGGTATCCCGCCATGCCCGTGCTCGTCAAGACCCCTGCGTGCCCCACCGTGGTCTGCCCGCCATCGCCTTTGCTGGAGGGTGCCTGGCGAACCGAGCTGTCGGAAGGCGGCTGCGATGCGCGCTTTCACGCGCCCGACGGGACATTGCTCGGCTTTGCCGTGTTGGGAGCCGCGACTTCACAGAAGCAGGCTCTGGCCGCGCAGATCACCGGCGCGCTGACTTGAACAACCACTCCGGCCGGCACGCGGCGCGCGACGTCTGGAACGAATGATCGGCCGACGCCCGCCGCGTCGGCCCTCAGATGGCCAGCGGATCGACGTCGACGGCCCAGCGCAGAATCCTTTGTTCCGCCGCACCGCGCGCGCGTCGCAAGGCGTGCAGCGACGCCAGCCAAGCGGCCAGGAAGCGCTGCAGTGCCATGCGCGACTCGGCCTCGACGAGCATCTGCATGCGGTCGACATCGGCCACTCGTGCGATGGCCATCGGCACCGGCGCATAGATCGACACGGCCTTCGCCTGCGGCAATTGCTCGGCGGCCTCCGCAGCAGCCTGCAGGAATCCTTGCGCAGCCTGCGCGCTGCGCGCGTCGGCGCGCAGCATGGCCAGATGTGAAAACGGCGGCAGGCCGGCGCTTCGGCGTTCCTCGAGCTGGCTCTGGGCGAACGCTTCGTAGTCGTGCCGTCGCAGCGCTGCATACAGCGCATGCTGCGGATGCCATGTCTGCACCCACATCTCGCTGGCCGCGGCATGCTGCGCGTCGCGGCCGGCGCGGCCTGCCGCCTGCATCAGCAACGCGAACAGGCGTTCGCCGGCGCGAAAGTCGCTGCTGAACAGCGCGCCATCGGGGTTGATGGCCGCCACGAGCGTGATGCGCCGAAAGTCGTGCCCCTTGGTGATCATCTGAGTGCCGACGAGCACATCCACATCACCTGCGTGGACGGCGCCCAACTGTGCCTCGAGCGCCCCCTTCAGCCGCGTCGAATCGGCGTCGATGCGCGCAATGCGCGCCGCCCCACCAGCCGCGCCCTTCAGCAATGCGCCGAGCTGTTCCTCCAGGCGCTCCGTCCCGCGGCCGATCGGCGCGATGTCCAGGTTTCCGCAGTCCGGGCAGGCACGAGGCACGCGCTCGGTGAACCCGCAATGGTGGCAACGAAGTGTTCGATCGAGCTTGTGGAACACGCGCCACGCGCTGCAGTGGGCGCAGGCGCTTTTCCATCCGCAATCGGCACAGTGAAGCACCGGTGCATAGCCCCGCCGGTTGAGAAAGACGAGGCTTTGCTCGCCCCGTTCGATCCGCTCCTGCAGCGCGGCGAGCAAGGGCTCCGACACGGCCGGCGCCGCGCCGCTGCTCTTGGGTTGCTGGTTCATGTCGACCAGGCGCACCTTCGGGAACACGCCGCCGCCGATGCGCGCTGGCAGCGACAAGCGCAGGTAGCGGCCTTCGTTGACGCGCTGCCAGGTCTCGAGCGATGGCGTGGCCGAACCGAGCACGACGCTCACGCCTTCGAGACGGCCACGGTACACGGCAAGGTCTCGTGCAGAGTAGCGCGCGCCTTCCTGCTGCTTGTAGGACGGGTCGTGCTCCTCGTCCACGACGATCAGGCCCAGCCGCGGCAGCGACGCGAATACCGCCAGGCGTGTTCCGAGCACGAGGTCGGCCAGGCCGAGGTGCGCGGCCATCCAGTGGCGCAGCCGCTGCGCCGGTGTGAGGCCGCTGTGCAACGCCACGATTCGCCGGCCCGCGAACCGTTCGGCAAACCGGGATTCAAGCTGCGGCGTGAGGTTGATTTCAGGGACCAGAACCAGGGCCTGCCTGCCGGCCCCGAGTGCGCGTTCGGCGGCGCGCAGGTAGACCTCCGTCTTGCCGCTTCCCGTCACGCCATGCAGCAGCACCGTGGCCGGCGAGGCGGCAGCAAGCTGATCAAGCGCGCTCGCCTGCTCGGCGCCGAGAACGGGCGAACGGACGGGCTTGTCGACTTCGACGGCCACGGCGGCCCACGACTTGCGCAGCTTCGCGATGCGGTTGGACAACTGCGAATCGTCGAGCCGCCGCAGTTCCGGCGGCAGTACCGACAGAGCGACCTCGCCGATGCCCCGCTGGTAGTAACCCGCCGCGAACGCCACGAGATCGCACCACGCCGCACTGAGCGGGGGCAAGGCATCCAGCGCCTGAACGACACATCGAAGCGATGGGCCACCTTCGGCCTTTTCATCGATCGATCCTGGCCAAACGATGCCAGCCACGACCCTGGACCCCAACGGCACTCGCACCAGCGTCCCTGGCGCCAGCTCCTGCTCGCTCTCGTAGTCAAGCGGCTCGCCCAGCCCCGTGTGCTGCGGTGTTTCCACCGCGACGCGCAGCCGCTTTGTCACATCGACCAAAATCATGGAGAAGTTACGAGCAAAAGCTACAAGACCTGTGAAGGATCAGGTCTAAGTGCTTGATTCCCGGCATGTTTCCGGGGTTTCCACGGCGCCTGTGGATAACTTTGTGGGCAAGCTCCCCAAATAGACGCTAAATCCTTGATTCATCAGCGCTCGCGTCGCACTGCCCACTTTGACAGCAAAGTGACAGTGCCAATGAAATCAATGACTTAGCGCGAGTTGGTAGAAACGACATGCTGCACTGCAGCACAGTTCAGGCCGAAAAGCGGTGATCCGAAACATGGGGATAAGTCAAGCCCGGAATGGATAGGGGGCGAAAAAAATCACGAAAGAGAGCACAAGGTTTGCGCCAATGTCACTTTCGTGCTCGCCATTCGCGCGAATGCCGTTGCACCGTGTCGACAAGCACGCTGACATGCTCGGCAGGCGTGTGCTGGCTGATGCCGTGGCCCAGGTTGAAGATGTGCCCCGGAAATTCGCCAAACGTGTCGAGCGTGCGGATGACTTCCGCCTCGATGCGCTCGGGCGGCGCGAACAACACGTTCGGATCGAGATTGCCTTGAAGGGCGACGCGATCGCCGACCTGCACTCTGGCCCGACCGAGATTCACCGTCCAGTCGAGCCCGAGCACATCGGCCCCGACGGCGGCCATTTCATCGAGCCACAAGCCGCCGCCCTTCGTGAACACGATGTGCGGAATGCGCTGCCCTTCGTGCTCGCGTTTCAGCTGGCCCAGCACGCGTGCCGTGTAGGCGAGGCTGAATTCCTGGAACGCGCCATCGGCCAGCACGCCGCCCCAGCTGTCGAAGATCATCACCGCCTGTGCGCCGGCATCGATCTGCGCGTTCAAGTAGGCGGCCACCGCGTCGGCATTGACCTGCAGCACGCGATGCATCAGGTCGGGGCGCGCGTAGAGCATGGTCTTCACGAGACGATAGTCGTCCGAGCCGCTGCCCTCGACCATATAGCACGCCAAGGTCCACGGGCTGCCGGAGAAACCGATGAGCGGAACGCGGCCGGCCAGGGCACGGCGGATCGAGGCGACCGCATCGAACACGTACTGAAGCCGCGCCATGTCCGGCACTTCGAGACGCCCCACTGCAGTCTCGTCGCGCACCGGGTGTGCGAATCGAGGGCCTTCGCCCAGCGCGAAGCTCAGGCCGAGGCCCATCGCGTCGGGCACCGTGAGGATGTCGGAAAAAAGAATGGCCGCGTCAAGCGCGTAGCGATCGAGGGGCTGAAGGGTGACTTCGGTGGCGAAGTCGGTGTTCGTGGCCAGGCCCATGAAGCTGCCCGCGCGCTCGCGTGTGGCGCGATACTCCGGCAGGTAGCGCCCGGCCTGGCGCATGAGCCACACAGGCGTGTGCGGCGTGGGCAGGCGCAGGCAGGCCCGCAGGAAGCTGTCGTTTTGGAGCGGTGCAAACATCGGCGGATTATCGCGCCCCATAATCGGCGAAATCCGAGGAGACCTTCATGCTCGCAAACGACGTCCTTCACACCATCGGCAACACGCCGCACATCCGCATCAACCGGCTGTTCGGCAAGACACATACGGTCTACGTCAAGAGCGAGCGCAGCAACCCCGGCGGCTCCATCAAGGATCGCATTGCCTTGTCGATGGTCGAGGCCGCGGAAGCCTCCGGTGCCCTCAAGCCGGGCGCCACCATCGTGGAGCCGACCTCGGGCAACACCGGCGTCGGGCTCGCGATGGTCGCCGCGGTCAAGGGATATCGCCTGGTGCTCGTGATGCCCGACAGCATGAGCGTCGAGCGTCGTCGCCTGATGCTCGCCTACGGCGCGAAATTCGAACTCACGCCGCGCGAGAAGGGAATGAACGGGGCGATCGCGCGAGCCCAGGAGATCGTCGCCTCCACGCCCGGCGCCTGGATGCCCCAGCAGTTCGAGAACCCGGCGAACATCGAGGTCCACGCGCGCACGACCGCCCAGGAAATCGCCGCCGACTTCCCGAGCGGCATCGACGCCCTGATCACCGGCGTGGGAACCGGGGGCCACATCACCGGCTGTGCGCAGGTGCTCAAGGGCATGTGGCCGCAGCTCAAGGTCTTCGCGGTCGAGCCGGCCGCCTCGCCGGTCATCAGCGGCGGCAAGCCCAGCCCCCACCCGATCCAGGGCATTGGCGCCGGCTTCATCCCGAAGAACCTGCACACCCGGCTGCTGGACGGAACGATCCAGGTCGAAGCCGAGGCAGCCAAGGAGATGGCCCGGCGCGCGGCGCGCGAAGAGGGCCTGCTCGTCGGCATCTCGTCGGGCGCCACCCTCGCGGCCATCGCGCAGAAACTGCCCGAACTTCGCGCGGGCGCCACGGTGCTCGGGTTCAACTACGACACCGGCGAGCGGTACCTGTCGACCGAAGGCTTCCTGCCCGTCGAATGAACGGCCCTCGTCCACAGGAAACGGCACCGCTACGGCCCGGCGCGGCAACGGCGGCTGCATGAAGCCGCGCATCCTGATCGTCGAGGACGAGCCGGGGATCGCCGACACGCTCCAATACGCATTGCGCACCGACGGCTTCGACCCGGCATGGGCAGCCACCGGCGAGGAGGCCATTGCACAGTGGCGCACGCAGGTTCCGGCCCTGGTCGTCCTGGACGTCGGCTTGCCAGACATCAACGGCTTCGAGCTGTTCAAGCGCTTGCGCGAGTTCGCGGACGTACCGGTGGTCTTCCTCACTGCGCGCAGCGACGAGATCGACCGCGTCGTGGGCCTCGAGCTCGGGGCCGACGACTACGTTGCCAAGCCGTTCTCGCCACGCGAGCTGGCCGCGCGCGTGCGCACGATCCTGCGGCGAACGGCGAAGGCGCCACCGGGCACCGGCACGCCCGCCAGCGGCGTGCTGCCCATCCATGTCGATGATGGTCGCCGGCAGATCCGCTTCTACGGCCAGTTGCTCGAGTTGTCGCGCTACGAATACGGCGTCCTCAAGACACTGGCCTCGCGGCCCGGACACGTGTTCACCCGCGACATGCTCCTTGAACGTGTCTGGGACGATCCGAGTGAGAGCATCGACCGAACCGTCGATGCACACGTCAAGACCCTGCGCGCGAAGATGAAGTCCGTCGCGCCTTCGCTCGATCCGATCCGCACACACCGCGGCACCGGCTATGCCCTGGCCGAGGACCTCCCGGCGTCATTGCCGGCCGCATGAGACATCTGGCGGCCGCGTGGCCGGCGCTTGCCGAGCGCCCGGCCGCTCCCGACCCGGTTCGCATTCATTCGGGGGACCGGCCAGCGTACTTGCCTTGTGTGGGGCTGTCATGAACGCGATGCGCCCGACCGCCACGGCCGCACCGTCCGCATTGCACTGCGTCCGCATCAAGTCCGCCAGCGGCCCATGAACAAGCGCACGCGCATCTTCATCGGCATCCTGCTCGCTTATGCCCTCGGCGTGGGTGTGCTGCTCTACAGGCTGGTCGGCGACATCGATCCCCGCTACCGCGAATCGGCCGAGGAGTCGCTGGTCGAGACGTCGCACCTGATGGCCGCGATGATCGAGTCGGCCTCTTCCGATGGCGCATCTGCACGTGGATTCGCTGCGTCCGGTCTTCCAGTCGCTGTACGCGCGACGCTTCAAGGCCGACATCTACGGCATCGTCAAGACACACGTGGAGCTGCGCATGATGGTGGTCGACCGCGCGGGTCAGGTGGTATTCGACTCGCTCGCGCGCCATGAAGGCGAGGATTTCTCGCAGAAGCGCGACATTCATCGCGCGCTCGAAGGCCTGTACGGCGCGCGAACGTCGGTCGACGTCGACGGCGATCCGCACACGTCGGTGATGTACGTCGCCGCACCGATTCGCGTGCACGACGAGATCATCGGTGCGGTGAGCCTGGCCAAGCCGGTGCAGAGCTTCGGACAGTTCGTGGATGCGGCGCGCCGGAAGACGCTGCTGGTCGGCGCGACCTCGGTCGTGGCGGTGCTGCTGTTCGTGGTGATCGTGTCGGTCTGGCTTGCCAGGCCGTTCGGCGTCGTGTCCGACTACGTGCGCTGGTTGCGCGCGCAGCGGTCGCTCAACCTTTCCAGACTCGTGCGGCGTGCCGGCGCGAGCGTGCGGGTCGCCTTCGACGAAATGCGCGATGCGCTCGCCGGCCGCAACTACGTGGCCGACTATGTGCAGACGCTGACGCACGAGTTGAAGAGCCCTCTGTCGGCCATTCGAGGGGCGGCCGAATTGCTGCACGAGCCCATGCCCGACACCGATCGCGCGCGCTTCGTGGTCAACATCGAGCGCGAGACGCAGCGCATCCAGGAACTCGTGGATCGGATGATGGAGCTGACCGCGCTCGAGTCACGCCGCTATCTCCAGCACAGCGCGCCCGTCGCCCTGCGCGCTCTGCTCGACGAGTTGAGTGCCAGCGCGCAGGTGAGCGGCGCGCCGCGCGGCGTGCAGACCGACGTGGCGCCGGGCGACGACGCGATCGTGGAAGGAGACGCTTTCCTGTTGCGGCGCGCGTTGGCCAACCTGGTGGACAACGCGCTGGACTTCTCTGCGCCCGGCGGCCGCGTCACGCTGTCGTTGACGCGCGGCCGCCGCACGGTGCAGGTCAGCGTGCGCGACCACGGGCCAGGCATTCCCGAGTTTGCAGGCGAGAAGGTCTTCGAGAAGTTCTTTTCGCTCGCGCGCCCGGACTCGAGGAAGAAGAGCACCGGACTGGGCCTCGCGTTCGCCAAGGAGATCGCCGAACTTCACGATGGCCGCGTCACGTTGGCCAATGCACCCGACGGCGGCGCCCTGGCCACGCTCACCTTGCCACTCATGGAAGACGGCGACCGCCTCCCGCGCGCCAACTGAGCCGCAAGTGGACACGCGGCTTCACGCCGACTTCACAGACGCATAGCCCACCCCACCGGCGCTTCCCACTGCCTTCGCATCCGAGTCCGATCCTTCGCGCCATGCCGCCGCCGCGGCCGACGCTCCCCAGGAGAACTCGATGCACCTGTTTCGCCATCCACTGCGGCCCACGCCCACCGCACGGGTCCTGCTATGCATTGCGCTGTCGATCCTGGCGGCGTTGCTGCTGAGTTTCAGCCCGCCGTCCCGAGCAGACGATTCCGAGGCTTCGCCGGTCGAGAGCCCGTATTTCGTGGTGGACAGCGGCGAACCGGGCACGGACCGCCTGCCGCTGAAGGCCACGCACGTGGACGTGCGAATCGCCGGTGTCATTGCCGACGTAACCGTCACGCAGCACTATCGGAACGAAGGCCAAAGGCCGCTCGAGGCGCGGTATGTATTCCCCGGCGCCACGCATGCGGCACTCTACGCGATGAACGTACGCCTGGGCGCGCGCGTGATCGTCGCGCGCATTCGCGAGAAGCAGGCCGCGCGCATCGAGTACGAGAACGCCAAAAAGCAAGGGCGCACCAGCGCCTTGCTCGAGCAGCATCGGCCGAACGTGTTCGAGATGAACGTGGCCAACATCCTTCCAGGCGACGACGTGGCGGTCGAGTTGCGCTACACGGAGTTGCTCACGCCCACCGACGCCCGCTATGGCTTCGTCTTTCCCGCCGTCGTCGGACCGCGCTACAACAGCCCCCAAGGCGCGGCCGCCCACGAGAAATGGGTGGCCACGCCCTACTCGAAGGCGAAGGGCGCGCTGCCCACGGGACGCTTCGACATGAACGTGGTGCTCGACGCGCCGCTGGCTGTCAACGAGCTCGAATCGCCGTCGCATGACTTCCAGGTCGACGGACTGGGGACGCCCCATGTGCGCGTGGCATTGCGTCCTTCGGCGGACGGGAGCGGCGGGAACGACCGGGATGTCGTGCTGCGCTACCGGCTGGCAGGCGACCGCATCGAAAGCGGCGTCATGCTCTATCGCGGCGAGCAGGAGAACTTCTTTCTTGCGCTGGTCGAGCCCCCCAAGGCCGTGCCGCTGCGACAGATCAGCCCGCGCGACTACATCTTCGTGGTCGACATTTCGGGCTCCATGCACGGCTATCCGCTGGACACGGCCAAGACGCTGCTGGAACACCTCATCGGCGGCCTGCGCCCCAGCGACACGTTCAACGTGATGCTGTTCTCGGGCAGCAGCCGCATGCTCTCGCCGCAGTCGGTGCCGGCCACACGGGCCAACATCGACCGTGCGTTGGCGACGATCCGCGCGGAAGGCGGCGGCGGCAGCACGGAAATCGTGCCGGCACTGCGACGCATCGCGGCCTGGCCCAAGTCTGCCGACGTCTCGCGCAGCGTGATCATCGTGACCGACGGCTACGTCGCGGTCGAGGACGAGGTCTTCCGCCTCGTGCGACAGAACCTGGACAAGGCCAACGTGTTCGCATTCGGCATCGGCGCCAGCGTGAACCGCCACCTCATCGAAGGGATCGCCCGCGCGGGCATGGGCGAGGCCTTCGTGGTCACACGTCCCGACCAAGCTGCAGCGCAGGCCGAACGTCTGCGCCGGATCATCGAGGCGCCCGTGCTGACCGACGTGCACATGAGATTCCAGGGCCTGGACGTGTACGACGTGATTCCCGCCGTGCTGCCCGACGTGATGGCCGGGCGACCCGTCGTCGTCTACGGCAAATGGCGCGGCGAGCCCGGCGAGGAAGCCAACGGCACGCTGCTGATCGAGGGTCGCGGCGCAGACGGCCCGTTCCGCCAGCTGCTGGATCTGTCGGGCCACGAGAGCCAGTCCGCCCCCGCCTTGCGCCAGCTGTGGGCACGCGAGCGCATCGCCGAACTCGGCGACGAGGAGGCGCTCGTCGGCGGCGATGCCCAGAAAGCCGACATCACTGCCCTGGGCCTGAGATACAGCCTGCTGACCCAGTACACGAGTTTCGTCGCCGTCGACGAGGTGGTGCGCAATTCCAATCCCGGGCTCGCTCCCACCGTGGACCAGCCCCTGCCCATGCCGCAAGGTGTGAGTGCCTTGGCCATTGGCGCGCAGGTGCCCAGCACGCCGGAGCCTTCCGCCTGGCTCGCGTTGCTCGTGGTGGGCGGCGTCATTGGCGCCACGCTGTTCGCGCGGCGTGGGCGTTGAGGCCGGAGCCTGACATGAGCTTCGTTGCCACCTCACCCGCTGGCCGCTGGCAGCATCGGCTGGAAAGCCTGCCGCCGATCATCTGGCCGCTGCTGCAATCGGCCGCCCTGTGGACCCACTGGCGCTGGGCCGCGGCACGGTTGGCCGATGGTTCGGACGATCCGCTGGGCATGGCGGCGCTCGCCGCCCTGTTGTTCGCGATCGGGCGGCTGGCGCCGACCTTGCGTGCGCGCCCGCAGCCGGGCTGGCTGGTCATCGCGTTGCTGTTGAGCGTGGCGGCGACAGTCGGCGTATATGTGCTCCCGCCGCTGCTGGCCGCCATGCTCGCTGTGCTGGCACTGGCGTGCACGGTGCGCGCATTTCTTCCTTCCCACGAGGCAGGACTGCCGCTGGCCGGTCTGGCGGTGCTCGCCTTGCCGGTGATGTCTTCGCTGCAGTTCTATGCCGGCTATCCGCTGCGGGTCCTGACGGCGCAGCTGAGCACGTGGGCGCTGCAACTGGCGGGATTTGCGGCGATGCGAAGCGGCAGTTCGATGGAGGTCGAGGGGCGCCTGGTGATTGTCGATGCCCCGTGCTCGGGGCTGCAGATGGTCTGGTTCGCTTACTTCACCGCCTGCGCGGTCGCGGCCTTCGCGGGCGTGTCCGACCGGCGCTTCATGGCACGGCTGCCTCTCGTGGGGCTGCTCGTGCTGGCCGGCAATGTGCTGCGCAACACGCTGCTCGTCGCATGGGATGCCCGCGCGGCGCCCATGCCTGCATCGCTTCATGAAGCCGTGGGGCTGCTCGTGCTCGTTGTCGTGTGCGGCGGCGTCGTCGCACTGCTGCTGGGAGGTCGCAATGGATCTCGTTGATGCGCTCTCGCCGGGCTGGCTCAAGCTCGGCTTCGCCTGCGTGCTTGCGCTGTGCGCGGTAGCACCGCTCGGCGCGGCGGGCGGTTCGCGCGCCGCGACTGCGGCCGAGCAGGCCGAGTGGCCCATCACCTGGGACGGCCGCGTGTTGCGTCCGATGGCGCTCAGCCCGGTGGAGCAGCGCTTTGCAGCTCGCTTTCCCGGTCGGATCGCGCGCCTGACCGACGGCGAGCAGGTGCTGGTCTGGCGAGAAGTGCGAACCCCCACGCGCATGCTGCATCCTGCGGCTGATTGCTACCGCGGCCTGGGCTATCGCATCGACGACGCGCGGCTGGAGCGCGATCGCCGCGAGCGCCTCTGGCGCTGCTTCGTCGCCGAGCGTCACGGAACGCGTCTTCGCGTGTGCGAACGCATCGTCGACGCCGAGGGGCAGGCCTTCACCGATGCGTCGAACTGGTTCTGGGCCGCGCAACTCGGCCGATCGGCGGGACCCTGGCAGGCGATCACGACGGCGAGGGCGTTGCCGTGAACACGCACAGGATCCACCGCGCCGGACGTTTTCCCCGCGCGCTCGCGATCGTGCTCGCTTGCGCAGGGTCCGTGGTCCTGGCAACAGTCTGCGCCCTGCTGCTGCTGTTGCGCGCGGCGCCCGGCGAATGGTCTGCACCGCTGTGGATCGGACCGCTGCATGCCCGCCTGAGCGTGGCCGCCCTCATCCGCGTGGGCACGCATCCATCGGTCCTGCGCTGGCTCGAAGGCCGCACGCTGCGCACGCGCTTCGGCACGGTGCAATGGCAGGCGGCGAACCGTCCCCACTCCTGGCGCGCCGTCTGCGCGCCGTGCCGGCTGTCTCTGGAATCGAGCGGTGACGACGCCATCGTCGTGGCGCGTCTGGAGCTTGTGGCCGAGCGCATGTCTCAAACGCAATGGCGCGGCGAGTTCGCGCTCGGCGAAGGGCCGCGCAGCGTGCACGGCGATTTCGGCGTGCGCATGGACCCGAATGGCGTCAGCATTGCGCTGGACTTGCCCGATACAACGCTGTCCGACGCCTACCTGCAATTCGCATCGGTCGTGCCAGAAGCCACTCGCGCCAGCATCGAAGGTCGCCTGCGCCTGAATGCGCAGTGGCGCCTGCCGCAACACGAGTGGACGATCCATCCGCAGGTCGAAGGCTTTCGCGTCACAGGCCTGGGGACCGAGGCCTTGCTCGACGCCACGCCAGCCTGCGAACCGGCGCGACACGGTTTCGGGCGCTGGCTGCCGCGCGCGGTGCTCGCCGCCGAGGACCAGCGCTTCTACACGCACACCGGGGTCGACCTGCGAGAACTGCGCGTGGCCTGGACCGCCGCCGGTGACGACGCGCGGGGCGCCAGCACGCTGTCGCAACAACTCGCGAAGCTGGTCTACACAGGTGACGCGCGCACCCACTCGCGCAAGCTGCGCGAACTGCTGTATGCCGTGGAACTCGACCGCACGCTCGGCAAGGCAAGGGTACTCAATCTCTACCTCGCGATGGCGCCCTGGGGTGACGGCATCTGCGGCGCCGCCGCGGCCTCGAAGCACTACCTTCACAAGCGGGTCGACCGGCTCACGCCCACCGAAGCGGCCTGGCTGGCAAGCCTGCTGCACAACCCAGACGCGGATTGGCAGGCATTCCAGCGCCGCGGGCAGGTCGACGTCGAACGGGTCTCCTGGGTGATCGCGCACCTGCGCCCGATGCCGGCCTCGCGCCGCGAGGCTCTGATGCGCCAGCTTCCAGGATGGTCGCCGGCCGTGTCACCTCGGTAACGAGTTTGCCGGGGCAGGTTGGCACCTGCGCCTCGGGGCCAGGCAGCGGCACGGCGATCGAGGCTTACGCCACCGCCGCATGCCCAGCCTCGAATCGCGGCAAGCGGGTCGACTTCAAGGCGCGCGGCGCGGGACCTCGCGCATTTCGACGTCGATCACTTCGCCGCTGGCCGCGGCAGCACCGCGTTGCACCGGAAACCGCAGACGCGTCGGCCGCCCCAGGAGCCAGGCCATGCTCAACAGTCCGGCAGCGGCGATGACCCCGAACGCAAGCGCGCTGGCCACCAGCACAAGGCCGATCATTGCGCGCAGCATGCGTGTGACGAGGCTCAACAGGCTTGTCAACATGGACCACCGCCTTATTCGTCGGAGCGCCGCCGAAGATGCCCAGCAGGGACAGCAGCGACTGGAAGACGTTGTAGATGCTCAGGTAGACGCCCAGCGTGGCGCTGATGTAGTTGGTCTCCAGCCCGTCCTGGACGCGCTTCAGGTCGTGCAGGATGAAGGCCGAGAAGATGCCGATCGCGATCACCGACAGCGTGACCATCAGCGCACCGGACTGGATGAAGACGTTCGCGATGCCCGCGACCAACAACATCACCATGCCGATGAACAGCCACTTGCCCACCGCGGAGAGGTCGCGCTTGATCACCGTCGACAGCATCGCCATGCCGAGGAAGATCGTGCCGGTGCCGGCGAAGGCCGTCATGACCAGGCTCGCGCCGTTGGCCAGGCCCAGCACCGCGCCGACCAGGCGCGACAGCATCAGGCCCATGAAGAAGGTGAACGCCAGCAGCACCGGCACGCCGGCCGCCGAATTCTTGGTCTTCTCGATGGCGAACATGAAGCCGAACGCTCCGCCGAGGAACACGATCAGGCCAACGCCCGGCGTCATGGTCCGGACAAGCCCGGTGCTCACGCCCAGCCAGGCGCCCAGCACGGTGGGAATCATCGAGAGCGCGAGCAGCCAGTAGGTGTTGCGCAGCACGCGGTTGCGCTGCGTGACCGGCAGCGCATGGCCGGCGGCTTGCAATCGGTCGGCGCCGACGGGTTGGAAGTTCATGGCGGTCCTTTCGGGAAGGGTAAGTTCAGACCCTGAAATCTATGGGCAACAATGATCCGCAAAAAAGTCGGATCTCTCGTAACGAAAATTCGAGTTTAACCGCATCATCAGGTCGCAGCCTTCGCCAGACGTCTGACCGGCGCGAGCGAAGGTTGAGGGCCTCGACCGCGAGCGAGAAGGCCATGGCGGCGTAGATGTAGCCCTTGGGTATGTGCAGGTCGAAGGCTTCGGCGATCAGCGCCATGCCGACCATCACCAGGAACGCGAGCGCCAGCACCTTGACCGACGGGTGGCGGTCGACGAAGTCGCCGATCGGCTTGGCGGCGAAGAGCATCACGCCGACCGCGGCCAGCACCGCCGCGATCATCACGCCGATGTGGTCGACCATGCCGACCGCCGTGATCACCGAATCGAGCGAGAAGACGATGTCGAGCACGGCGATCTGGCCGATCACGCCCCAGAAGAGGCCGCGGCGCGCGGCGTGCGAGGGCGCCACCGTGTCGTCCGGCGTGTGTTCGTCGCGCGCCTCGACCTCGATGAAGATCTCGCGCGAGGACTTCCACAACAGGAACAGCCCGCCCAGCAACAGCACCAGGTCGCGCCCGCTGATGCCCATCCCGGCGACGCCGAACAGGTCGGCGGTCAGGCCCATCACCCAGGTCAGCGACAAGAGCAGCATCACTCGTGTGACCATCGCAAAGCCCAGGCCGAGCCGGCGTGCGTGGTCGCGTTGCTCGGCAGGCACGCGGCCGACGAGGATCGAGATGAAGATGATGTTGTCGATGCCCAGCACGATCTCGAGGCCCGTGAGCATGGCAAAGGCGATCCAGAGGTTGGGTTCGAGCAGGAAGTCCATGGATGGGTGCGGCCGCAGACCGCCGCAGGCGAGGACACGGCACTGTAGGGACTGTCACCTTTAGCGTAAAGTCGAAGTTTTGCGTGCTCAGGATTCGATAAATGCGAATCGTTGGACGCCGCGACCGAACCACCATGAACTTCAAGCACCTGCACTACTTCTGGGCCGCCGCCAAGGCCGGTGGCATCGTGCGCGCGGGCGGGCAATTGCACATCTCGCCGCAGACGCTGTCGGGCCAGATCAAGCTGCTCGAGGAGCGCCTGGGCTGCGAGCTGTTCCGAAAGGCGGGCCGCGGACTCGAGCTGACCGACGAGGGCCGACTCGCGCTCGGCTATGCCGACCAGATCTTCGCGCTCGGCGCCGAACTCGAGTCGCGCATCGGCAAGGCCGCGCGCAGCGGGGAGAGAACACTCGATTTCCGCGTCGGCATCGCCGATTCGGTGCCCAAGGCCGTCGCTTACCGGCTGCTGGAGCCGGCGCTGACGGTCGTCGAGCATGTACGCCTGATCTGCCACGAGGGGCAGTTCGCCGACCTGCTGGGCCAGCTCGCGGTGCATCGGCTCGATCTCGTCATCGCCGATGAGCCGATGAGCCGACAGGTGAGCGTAAAGGGGCACAGCCACCTCCTGGGCTCGACCGCGATGAGCTTCTTCGCCGCGCCGACGCTCAAGCGATGCCTCGAGGGCGAGTTCCCGGCGCTGCCTGGACGACGCGCCGATGTTGCTGCAAAGCGCCGCCTCGGCAATGCGCCAGCGCTTCGACTTCTGGCTCGCCGCCCACAAGATCCGGCCGCGGATCATCGGCGAGTTCGACGATGCCGCGCTGATGAAGGCGTTCGGCGGCGAGGGACGCGGCGTGTTCATGACGCCCGACCGTGCTCGAATCGGAGACGTCTGCCCAGTACGGCGTGCGCGTGGTCGGCCGCACCGAAGAGCTCGTGGAGGAGTTCTACGCGATAACCGTCGAGCGCCGCAGCTCGCATCCTTGCACCGCCGCGATCACCTCGCGCGCCAGCACCCAGCTCCTCGGCACATGAGGCCTGCCCGGTTCCAGATCATCGGCAGTCGCACGCGCGGCCTCGACCGGCGCGAGGCGCCATCGCCCCGCAGGCGATCGAATATGTTCTAGCGGTCGCGAAATCTGTCGGACGGCCTGCGCCGGCTGCCGCGCGGCAGAGCCGGAACGGGCCGACCTTGAAGCCAGTCGTCCACCAAGGTGCCGACATGGCCCACCTGGGAAGCAAGCCATACGAGCTCCGGGGCAGCGATACGGGTTCCGGCCGCGGCGCCGGGCAATTGCACGGCCGTCTGTACGGCGAACTGCGCGACCCTGGTCGCGCGCACGGGGCGCTCGTGCTGCGGAATCATGAAGCGCAGTTGCGCCAGGACCGCGTCGGCCAGCCGCTGCAGAAACCTCGTCGAGCGCAAACCCGAAGGCGCCTGCGCCGATCTCACGAAGACCAGATGCTCGAACCCGAGCGAGGCCACGGCATGCTCGTCCAGCGAGGCCAGGCCGCGCTTGAGCGCCTCGGGGAGCGTTGCGGCGGCATGAGGCGACACCACGACCAGGGTCCGCACGCCGTGCCGGCGCATGAGCGTCGCGAGTTCCACGAGCGATGATGGCTCAGGCCGCACGAAGGCCCGCTCGCGGCCGTTGGCATGCCGGATGCGATCGAACACGATCATGGCCGTGTCCTCGCTCGCCGAGTGTCGCGGGCCGCGCTCGAAGGCGTCGAGAGACACCGGCACGAGGCCGCGCAAGGCCGTGTTCAGCGGATGCATCACGAGCACGTTCACCTCGCCGAAGGTGCCGCACGCCAAGGCCTGTTCGAGCACGGCCGAGCCGAGCGCACCTGCGCCGCCGGCCAGCAGAAGGCGCCGTCCCGGTCGCGCTGCGGAATGCGATGCGGACTGTGCTCCCTGCAAGGCGTCATGAACACGGGTCATCGATGAAGTATCTGCGCCGACGCAGCAGCGCTTGAAGTGCAGCACGCGCGGCCCCAACTACGATGGCGGGTTAGCATGGACCCCGGCACATGGAGGACCGACAATGATCCGACGATTCTGGCAGGCCACCGCGGCACTGATGGTCGCACTGGCATTGAGCGGCTGCGGATACAACCATTTCCAGCAGCTCGATGAGCAAGTCAAGGCCGCGTGGTCGGAAGTGCTCAACCAGTACCAGCGCCGCGCCGACCTGATTCCCAACATCGTCGCCACGGTCAAGGGCGAGGCCAATTTCGAGCAGGAAACGCTGACCAAGGTCATCGAGGCACGCTCGAAGGCCACCAGCATCCAGGCCACGCCCGAGCTCATCAACGACCCGCAGGCATTCAACAAATTCCAGCAGGCCCAGGGCGAACTGAGCTCTGCGCTGAGCCGCCTCATGGCCGTGGCCGAGGCTTATCCGACCCTGCGTGCGAACCAGGCCTTCCAGGACCTTCGCGTCCAGCTCGAAGGCACCGAGAACCGCATCACCGTGGCGCGCAACCGCTACATCAAGGCCGTGGCGGAATACAACGTCCTCACGCGCAGCTTTCCCTCGAATCTGACCGCCAAGATGTTCGGCTACGACGTCAAGCCGAACTTCACCGTGCAGAACGAGGCACAGCTTTCCGCGCCGCCGGCCGTGAACTTCGACAAGCCGGCGTCGAAGTAGAGGAACGCGGCGCATGCGCGGCGCGACACGCCTTCTCGCCCGAGCGCTGGCCGCCTTGGCCGCATGCGCGCTGGCATGGGCGGTCGGGCTCGCGCAGGCACAGGACGTCCTGCCCGTGCCGCCGCTGTCGGATCGCGTGATCGACCAGACCGCGACGCTGAGCGCCGCCCAGCACGAGGCGCTCGACGCGAAGCTCGCCGCCATCGAGAAGTCGACCGGCAGCCAGATCGTCGTGCTGCTGGTGCCCACCACCCGGCCCGAAGACATCGCCAGCTATGCACAGCGCGTGGCCGACCAATGGAAGATCGGGCGACGCGATGTCGGCGACGGGTTGCTCATCGTCGTGGAGAAGAACGAGCACCGCGTGCGCATTGAAGTCGCCAAGGCGCTGGAAGGGGCGATTCCCGACCTGGAGGCCAGCCGCATCATCTCCGGGCAGATCACGCCCGCCTTTCGGGCAGGCGATTTCGCCGGCGGCCTGAACGCAGCCATCGATCGTCTGGCCGAGCGCATCCGCGGCGAAGGACTTGCGCCGCCGTCGGCGTCATCTCAACGCCCCGCAGCTTCGCAAAGGTTTCCCTGGCAAAGCCTTCCGGTGTTCTTCTTCATCGGCGTGCCCGTTCTTGGCGCCGTGCTGACCGCCATCTTCGGTCGCAAGCCGGGCAGCTTTCTGACAGGTCTCTTCGCGGGAGGCCTGGGCTGGTGGGTCACGAGCAGCCTGCTGCTCGGCGGCGCCGCGGGTGTTCTGGCCCTGCTTCTCGTCGGGGTGATGGGCACGGGCGCGTCGCGTCGCGGCGGCGGGATAGGCGGTGGCCCGATCATCTGGGGTGGCGGCGGGGGTGGGGGCTTCGGCGGCGGCGGGGGTGGAGGCGGCGGAGGCTTCGGCTCGGGCGGTGGCGGCGACTTCGGCGGCGGCGGCGCCTCCGGCGATTGGTGAGGGACGCCCGATGAACAAGTGGCTGCGCCTGCTCAAGCACCGTTGGCTGGACGAAAGCGACGCACGCCGCAGGCTCGGCCCGCAAACCCTTGCGCACGTCGAGTCGCGCGTGAAGGAAAGCGAGCGACATCATCGCGGCGAGATCCGCGTGTGCATCGAGGCGGGGTTGCCGCTTTCCTACCTTTGGCGCGACGCGTCGGCACGGGAGCGGGCGGTATCGTTGTTCGGGAAGCTGCGGGTGTGGGACACCGAGGACAACAGCGGCGTGCTGATCTACCTTCTCCTGGCCGACCGCCGCATCGAGATCGTCGCAGACCGCGGCCTGAACCGGCACGTGTCGCCGGCCCAGTGGAAGATGCTCCTGGACGGAATGGCCGAATCGTTTCGCCGGGCCGACTTCGACGCCGGCCTGAACCACGCGATCGATGTGGTCGACGCGTTGCTGCGCGAGCACTTTCCGCGCCGACCTGGGCGCGAAGATCAGAACGAACTCCCCGATGCGCCGGTCGTGATCTAGCGGTCCGCGCCGCTGCGCATGCGAGCGGCGTCGTCCTGCCGCGCGTCGCCCGCAGGCCCGCGACGAATCGAGCTCGTCGCCTAGGGGTTGCGCAGCCCCGCATGCGGCGACTATGGTGAAGCCATCGTCACGGCGCCCGCAAGATCGCACGCATGAAGGTCTTCATCAGCTACCGGCGCGACGACAGCATCGTCCACGCGCGGCTGGTCCACAACGAACTGGTGGCGCGGTTCGGTGCGGGCGACGTGTTCATGGACATCGACGACATCGACTACGGCGAGGACTTCGCCCGCAAGATCGATGCTCACCTGGATGCGTCTGACGTGGTGGTGGCCGTCATCGGTCCGCGCTGGGCGGACCTTCTGCAGCGGCGGGCTCGCGCGGACGACTATGTGCGGCATGAACTGTCTCGTGCACTGGCGCGCTCGATCCGCATCGTGCCCGTGCTGGTGGACCACGCTGCTCCACCGGGCCCCGGACTCCCGCCCGACCTGGAGCCCCTGCGCCGGCTCAATGCCTTGAACCTGGACCCTCGTGCACTCAAGCCGCAACTCAACGCGCTGGTCGAGGCCGTCCAGGGACGCTCGTTCGAAGATGTCACGCGCGACTTGCGGCGAAGGCTGCGCTCGCTGCGCCAGGCACAGTGGGTCGGCGCGGTGGTCGGCGTGACCATTTTTCTCGCCGGGTGGGTGGCCGTGCTCGACTTCGCCGGCGTGGACACGCGAACGGCCGCCGCCACGATGGCGCTGGCCCCATATCGAGGAGACCCACCCTGGAGCGGGCAGGTGGTGCTGGTGGCCATCGATCGCGAATCGGTGGAGCGCGTGGGCCGCCCCTTCGATGCGAGCTGGCGGCGAGAGCACGCCCTGCTGGTTCGCAAACTGGCGCAAGCAGGCGTACGTGCCGTGGCGTTCGACCTGTTCTTCGACCAACCCGGGCAGCCCCAGGACGATGCAGCCCTTGCTGCAGCGATTCGGGCGGCGGCGCCGATGCCCGTGATCGTCGGCATTCACCAGCGCAAAGGCGACCGCCCCGTGCTGTCGCCGGCGATCGCCGCCGAAGCATCGTTCGGCATCGCCTGCGCCGGGCAGAAGCTCGGCTATGCCCGCTCGCTGCCGCTGGCAGTCGAACACGGCGAACAGATCTGGGCTTCGCTCGCCTTGTCGGCATTCAGCGGCGCAGGCAAGGTGGAAGCCCTCGACCCCCTCGGCCAGCATCTGCGGGTCAGGCTCGTGCGTGAGGAATTGTCGCCGGATGTGCCGTTCTCTCTGACCGAGACGGTACGGTCTTCGCAGCCCCAGTGCACGGCCATCCGCCGTGGCGACACCGTGGCGCTGCAGCTGCTGGATCTGTCGGCGCTTCCCTCGTTGCACGATGCCCCGCGGCGGCTGCGCTATGGCGACGTCCTGGCGGCGCCGGCCGGAGGTCCCTTGCTCGAGGGCATTCGCGGCCGCATCGTGCTGGTGGGCCTGACCTTGCGCGGACAGGATTTCCTGCCCCTGCCGCGCGGCGGCGGCCGCTTCGGCGTCGAGTTGATCGCTTCGGAGATCGACGCACTGGTGCGAGGCGATTCCATTCGTCTGCCCGGCCCGTTGGGCGCACTCTCGGCGATGCTGGTGGCCGCGGCGGTCGGCGCATTCTCTCGGCGCGCCGTGGCGCATCGCTCGGCGCCCCTGCGACTGTCGGCGCTGGCCGCGGCAGCGCTGGCCCTGGTGCTCGCGGCGATCGCGATCTACCGGATCGGACATGTGCTCATCAACCTGGCCTACCTTCTCGTCGCCTTCGGGGCTTCCTGGTGGATGATGGGCTGGCTGGATAAAAGGAGGCTCACGTGATCGTCACGACACGGTGCTGCAGGCGCCTCGCGTGGGTCTTCGGCATGGCATGGATGGCCCTCGCGTTCGGCGGCTGTGCGAGCGCGCCGCCCGCACCTCGCGAGATCACGCTCGCAGCCATCGTCGTGGACTCCCAGCGCGTGGCCACGCCCGGCGAGGCCGGATGGGTGCAGGTGGTGCGGAACGGCCATGCGGTGGAGGCGCGCCCGGGCGCCACCTTGCTGGCAGGCGACTGGGTGACCACGGATTCGCGCGCGACCGCGGTCGTCCGCTACCCGTCGGGGACCGAGGTCTACATGCGCCCGGACACGCGCGGCCGCGTCGGCTCCTTCACGGACCTGGTCGGGGAGATCTTCGCCAAGATTCGCGGCGCGTTCGCGATCCAGACGAGCTTCATCGAGGCCGGTGCACAAGGCACCGCATTTTCCGTGCGTGGGGAGCCACAAGGGCAATATTCGGTCGTGGTCTTCGACGGAACCGTCGACGTCTCGTCATTGTCCCGGTCGTGGCGTCCCGTGTCCTTGCGTGCGGGGATGATGTGCGGCGGTCCGCCGCAGGCCACGCCCGTCCCGATGCGAGCACCACCGCCGGAACTGGCGCGGACCAGGGCCTGGGTCGAGCGCGTGGAAAGCCTCGTGCCTGCACCAAGGCCGGCAGGCAGCCAGGTCGGTCCGGCCCTGGCAATCGCGGGCTTGATTGCCATCATCGCGGCAAGCCAGGACGACCATGACCATGGCGGCACGCCGGCCGCCCCGACTGGCCTCAAGCCCGGCAGCACCTCAGCTCAGCGGCCGGATATTGCACAGCGCTGCAGACCGCTGGCGCTGTCGTGGCAGGCGGTGCGAGGCGCTCGCAACTACGTCGTCACGCTGAGGCCGCAGTACGCTGAGCGCGGCGCGCACGCGCCTCAACGATTCGACGCCGAAGACAACCACCTGACGCTCGCGCAGGGCGTCTACGGCCTGATCGAATGGCGCGTACAGGCGCGCGATGCGAATGGCCGACTCGGACCTTCCTCGGCCTCGGCCTATCTGGAGTGCCGGAGATGAGGTCCTTCATTCGGGTCCCCGCCTCGTCGGCCACGCAGTCATCTGGCTCACGAGGACTCGTCTGATCGGGCGGATCTGCCGCTACATTCACGAGGCATGCTCCATTCCCGTTCGCGACGCGGCGAACATCCCGACATGCAGTTGCCATGACGTGACATGGCATCGACATGCCCCGATGTCGCCGCCAAGAGAGCGATTGCGCGGAGCCATTGAAAACGCCCGCCAGAGGGCGGGCGTCATGCCATCGTTGCAGGCCGGTCGGCCTCGGACCGACCTTCGGGACGCTACTTCTTCATCAGGCGTCGCAATGCCGCGATCTGCGCGGCGTAGACCGCCAGCTCGCTTTGCGCGCGCGCGATGTCGATGTCGCTCTTGGCATTCTTGAGCGCTTCTTCGGCGGCACGCTTGGCCTCGGCCGCCTTCGCCTCGTCGAGGTCGCGGCCGCGGATCGCGGTGTCGGCCAGCACGGTGACCGTGCCGGGCTGCACTTCGAGGATGCCGCCGGCCACGAAGACGAACTCCTCTTGCCCGTTGTCGGCGCGCTCGATGCGGACGGCGCCGGGCTTGATGCGGGTGATCAGCGGCGTGTGCCGCGGCAGGATGCCCAGTTCACCGTTCTCGCCGGGCAGTGCCACGAAGTTCGCCTCGCCGGAGAAGATCTGCTCTTCGGCGGACACCACGTCGACGTGAATCGTTGCCATGGTCTGGTCGTCCTTTTATTGCAGCTTCTTGGCCTTCTCGAACGCTTCGTCGATGGTGCCGACCATGTAGAAGGCCTGTTCGGGCAACGCGTCGCATTCGCCGTTGACGATCATCTTGAAGCCGCGGATCGTCTCCTTGAGCGGCACGTACTTGCCCTCCGTGCCGGTGAACACCTCGGCGACGTGGAACGGCTGCGACAGGAAGCGCTGGATCTTGCGCGCGCGGGCCACGGCGAGCTTGTCTTCCGGCGAGAGCTCGTCCATGCCCAGGATCGCGATGATGTCGCGCAATTCCTTGTAGCGCTGCAGCGTGCCCTGAACGGTGCGCGTGGTGTTGTAGTGGTCCTCGCCCACCACGTTCGGGTCGACCTGCCGCGACGTCGAATCGAGGGGGTCCACTGCGGGGTAGATGCCGAGTGCGGCGATGTCGCGCGACAGCACGACCGTGGCGTCGAGGTGGGCGAAGGTCGTCGCGGGAGACGGGTCGGTCAGGTCGTCGGCCGGCACGTACACGGCCTGGATCGACGTGATCGAGCCGACCTTGGTCGACGTGATGCGCTCCTGAAGCCGGCCCATTTCCTCGGCCAGCGTCGGCTGGTAGCCCACGGCGGAAGGCATGCGGCCCAGCAGTGCGGACACTTCGGTGCCGGCCAGCGTGTAGCGATAGATGTTGTCGACGAAGAACAGCACGTCGCGGCCCTCGTCTCGGAACGATTCGGCGATCGTCAGCCCGGTCAGCGCGACGCGCAGGCGATTGCCCGGCGGCTCGTTCATCTGCCCGTACACCATGGACACCTTCGACTCGCTCAGGTTGTCGGCCACAACGACATTGGACTCCATCATCTCGTGATAGAAGTCATTGCCCTCGCGGGTGCGCTCGCCGACGCCTGCGAACACCGACAGGCCCGAGTGCGCCTTCGCGATGTTGTTGATGAGCTCCATCATGTTGACCGTCTTGCCCACGCCGGCGCCGCCGAACAGGCCCACCTTGCCGCCCTTGGCAAACGGGCAGATGAGGTCGATCACCTTGATACCGGTCTCGAGCAGTTCCTGGGACGGGCTCAGCTCATCGTAGGCGGGTGCCTTGCGATGGATGGGGGCGGTGAGTTCCGTGCTGACCGGGCCGCGTTCGTCGATGGGCGCGCCGAGCACGTCCATGATGCGGCCGAGCGTCGCCTTGCCGACCGGCACGGTGATCGGCGCGCCGGTATTGGTGACCATCAGCCCGCGGCGCAGGCCGTCGGACGAGCCGAGCGCGATGGTGCGCACGACGCCGTCCCCGAGCTGTTGCTGCACCTCGAGCGTCAGCGCCCCGCCTTCCAGCTTCAGCGCGTCGTACACGTGAGGGATCCCGTCGCGCGGAAATTCCACGTCCACCACCGCGCCGATGCACTGGACGATCTTGCCCTGGGCTTGAGTGTTCGCCATCTCGATTCCTTCAAACAATATTCATGTGCGAGATCAGACCGCAGCCGCGCCGCCGACGATCTCGGAGAGTTCCTTCGTGATCGCCGCCTGCCGGGTCTTGTTGTAGACCAGCTTGAGCTCGGCGATCAGGTTGCCGGCGTTGTCGGTCGCGGCCTTCATCGCCACCATCCGGGCCGATTGCTCGGAGGCCATGTTCTCCGCCACGGACTGGAACACCAGCGCCTCGATGTAGCGCGTCATCAGCTCCTCGATGACGGTGGCAGCGTCAGGTTCGTAGAGATAGTCCCAACCGTAGGCCTTCTTCTGCTCGGCCGTCAGCGACAGACGCTCGTTCGACAGCGGCAGCAGCTGCTCGACCAGCGGCTCCTGCTTCATCGTGTTGATGAACTTCGTGTAGCACAAGTACACCGCGTCGAGCTTGCCCTCGATGAAGGCGTCGAGAATCACCTTGACCGGGCCGATCAGCTTTTCGAGCTGCGGCGCATCGCCGAGCTGCGTGACGTGGGAAACGACCGCTGCGCCGATTCGACTGAGAAATCCCAGCCCCTTGTTCCCGATGGCGACGGCCTGAACCTTGCCGCCGGCCCCCTGCACTTCACGCATCTTCTGGGTGACCGCGCGCAGGATGTTCGTGTTCAAGCCGCCGCACAGGCCCTTGTCGGTGGTGACGACAATGAATCCGATGGCCTTGGGCGCCTCGACATGGCGCATGTACGGCGAGTGGTATTCCGGATTCGCCTGCGACAGGTTGGCGGTGATGTTCCGGATCTTCTCGGCGTAGGGACGCGCCTGGCGCATCCGCTCCTGGGCCTTGCGCATCTTGGACGCGGAGACCAGCTCCATCGCCTTCGTGATCTTCTTCGTGTTCTCGAAGGACTTGATCTTGCCGCGTATTTCCTTGCCTACCGCCATGACGGAACTCCTTTCAGCGTCGTTGCGTCACGGGTCAGGCAAAGGACTTCTTGAACGCGACGATGGCGTCGTTCAGCTGGCTTTCGGCATCCTTGTCCATGGCCTTGTCGGCTTCCATCTTCTGAAGGAGCGCGGCATGACTGGACTTGAGGTGCTGGTGCAGGCCGTGCTCGAATGCCAGGACCTGCTTGACGTCGATGTCGTCGAAGTAGCCCTTGTTCACGGCATACAGCGACGCAGCCATCAGGCTGATGGGCAGCGGGGAATACTGCGGCTGCTTGAGCAACTCGGTCACGCGGCCGCCGCGGTCAAGCTGCTTGCGGGTCGCGGCGTCAAGGTCGGAGGCGAACTGGGCAAATGCGGCGAGTTCGCGATATTGCGCGAGGTCGGTGCGGATGCCGCCGGACAGGCTCTTGATGAGCTTGGTCTGCGCAGCGCCGCCCACGCGCGACACGGAGATGCCGGCGTTGATGGCGGGGCGGACGCCGGAATTGAACAGCGCCGTTTCCAGGAAGATCTGGCCGTCGGTGATCGAGATCACGTTCGTCGGCACGAACGCGGACACGTCACCCGCCTGGGTTTCGATGATCGGCAGGGCGGTCAGCGAACCGGTCTTGCCCTTGACTGCACCCTTGGTGAACTTCTCGACGTATTCGCCGTTCACGCGGGCCGCACGCTCGAGCAGGCGGCTGTGGAGATAGAAGACGTCGCCTGGGAAGGCTTCGCGGCCTGGCGGGCGGCGCAGCAGCAGCGACACCTGGCGATAGGCCACGGCCTGCTTGGAGAGGTCGTCGTAGATGATGAGCGCGTCCTGGCCGCGATCGCGGAAGTATTCGCCCATGGTGCAGCCGGAATACGCCGAGACGTACTGCATGGCCGCGGATTCCGAGGCCGACGCCGCCACCACGATGGTGTATTCCATCGCGCCGTGCTGCTCGAGTGCGCGCACCACGTTCTTGATCGACGAGGCCTTCTGGCCGATCGCGACGTAGACGCAGGTCATGTCCTGACCCTTCTGGTTGATGATCGTGTCGATCGCCACCGCAGTCTTGCCGGTCTGACGGTCGCCGATGATCAGTTCGCGCTGGCCGCGTCCGATCGGCACCATGGAGTCGATGGACTTCAGGCCGGTCTGCACCGGCTGCGACACGGACTGGCGCGCGATCACCCCGGGGGCCACCTTTTCGATGACGTCGGTCATCTTGGCGTTGATCGGGCCCTTGCCGTCGATGGGCTGCCCGAGGGCGTTGACCACGCGACCGATCAGTTCGGGACCCACAGGCACTTCGAGAATGCGGCCCGTGCACTTGACGGTATCGCCTTCGGAGAGGTGCTCGTACTCGCCCAGGATCACCGAGCCCACCGAGTCGCGCTCGAGGTTGAGGGCCAGGCCGTAGGTCGGCTGGCCATCCGAGCCGGGCGGGAATTCGAGCATTTCACCGGCCATCACCTCCGACAGGCCGTGAATGCGGCAGATGCCGTCGGTCAGCGACACGATGGTGCCCTGGTTGCGGATGTCCGACGAGGTTTCAAGGCCCTCGATGCGGGTCTTGATCAGTTCGGAAATTTCTGCGGGATTGAGTTGCATTGCTTTCTCCGGTTGGCCCCATCTGCGAGGGCCCGGCGAGGACGGCGATTCGGGTCGTGGCGATCGATCAGGCGGTGAGTGCCGCCTTCATTTGTTGGAGTCGGGCCTTGACGGACGTATCGAGCACCTCGTCGCCGACCACGACGCGAATGCCGCCGATGAGTTCAGGGTCAACCACCACACTGGCATTGAGCTTGCGACCGAAGCGTCGCTCGAGGGCGGGCAGCACTTGCGCCTGCAGCGCACCGTCGAGCGGAAATGCGCTGAAGATGGTGGCATCGGCCACGCCCGTCCTGGCGTTGACCAGTGCCCGGTACTGCATCGCGATCTCTGCCATCGCGTCGAGGCGGCCGTTTTCAAGCACGGTGCGAAGCAGGTTCTGCACGATCGGCGCGATCGTCTCGCCCTGCAGGGCGCCGACCATGAGGTCGAGAACGGTCGATGGCAGCACCTTGGGGTCGTCGGCGAAGCGACGCAGTTCGGGCAATGCAGCCGCCTGGCCCAACGCGCCGATCTGGTCTACCCAGTCCTGCGGCCGTGCGCCGGGCGTTTCCTGCGATGCCTTGAACAAGGCCTCGGCGTAGGGGCGCGCAATGGTCGCGAGCTCAGCCATGGGTCACCGCCTTCACAGTTCGGCCTGCAGTCGGCCGAGCAGTTCAGCGTGCGCAGCCGGGTTGACCTCGCGCTTGAGGATCTGCTCCGCGCCCTTGACCGCGAGCGCGGCCACCTGGTCGCGCAAGGCTTCGCGAACCTTGACCGCTTCCTGTTCGGCTTCGGCCTTGGCCGCCGCGACGATCTTGGCGCCTTCCTCGCTGGCGCGAGACTTGGCTTCCTCGATCATCGAGTGCGCGAGGCGTTCGGCATCGGCCAGACGCTGCGTCGCGTCGGTACGGGCGGCGGCGAGTTGCTCCTCGACGCGCTTGTCTGCCAGCGCGAGGTCGGAGCGTGCCTTGTCAGCGGCGGACAGGCCGTCGGCGATCTTCTTGGCGCGTTCGTCCAGCGCCCTCGTGATGGGCGGCCAAATGAAGCTCATCGTGAACCACGCCAGGATGAAGAACACGACGATCTGCGCCAGCAGGGTTGCGTTGATGCTCACGGCAACACCTTTCTTGCAGCTAGGAGGGAAGATCGATCGCTCAGTGCAGGACGAACGGGTTGGCGAACGCGAACATCATCGCGATACCGACACCGATCAGGAACGCGGCGTCGATCAGGCCGGCCAGCAGGAACATCTTGGTCTGCAGTTCGTTCATGAGTTCGGGCTGGCGGGCGGCCGATTCGAGGTACTTGCTGCCCATGATGCCGATGCCGATGCAGGCGCCAATGGCACCCAGACCGATGATCAGACCGGCGGCCAGGGCGACAAAACCAAGAACGTGTTCCATGTTGACTCCTAAAGGGAAAGAGAAGTGAAAGTGGGTGGTTGGAAAAACTGCGGGATCAGTGCTTGTCGTGCGCCTGGCCGATGTAGACCAGCGTGAGCATCATGAAGATGAAGGCCTGCAGCGCGACGATCAGGATGTGGAAGATCGCCCAGCCGGTGCCGGCGATGATGTGCGCGACCCACAGCGAAATGCCCGTGAGCGAGCCGAAGCCGACGGCGCCGAGCAACGCAATCAGCATGAACAGCAGTTCTCCCGCATACATGTTGCCGAACAACCGCATGCCGTGCGAGACGGTGCGAGCGGCGAATTCGATCAACTGGAACACGAAGTTGATGGGCCACAGCACCGGATGCGACCCGAAAGGCGCGGTGATCATCTCGTGGAACCACCCGCCAAGCCCCTTGATCTTGACGTTGTAGTACAGCACGGTGACCAGCACGCCGAACGACAGGCCGAGCGAGCCCGACAGGTCGGCGGTGGGCACAACCCGCTGGTACGCATGATGCGGGTCATGGCCGCTCGCGCCGTAGATCCACTGCCAGATGCTGGGGATCAGGTCGACCGGGAGGAAGTCCATCGAATTCATCAGGAAGACCCAGATGAACACGGTGAGCGCCAGCGGAGCGACGAACTTGCGCGACTGGGCGTTGTGGATGATCGAGCGAGCCTGGTTGTCGACCATTTCGAGCACGATCTCGACGGCCGCCTGCATGCGCCCGGGAACGCCCGATGTCGCGCGCCTGGCGACGCTGCGCAGCACCCACAGGCCGATGACGCCGGTGACGATGGCCCAGAAGATGGTGTCCATGTTGACCACCGTGAAGTCGACGATGCCTGTCTGCTCGTGGGTTCGCAGATGGGTCAGGTGATGCTGGATGTATTCCCCGGCGGTGGGGCCGTTCGCCGCATGTTCGGCGACTTGAGCTTCGGCAGCAGCCATGTCGAATCAGACTCTTTCTTGCTTGTCGTCCGCCGGCCGTCGCCGCCAAAGCAGCGCCAGCCAGTTCACCTTCACGCACACGATCATGGCAACCAGCAAGGCGGGCCAACTCAGATCGGGTACCACTCTTGAAGCGGCCGCCAGCATGGCGACCGCCACTGCAATCTTCACCATCTCCCAGAACATGAACCCGAACACGGCTGCACCCGGGTTGGCACTGGTTCGCCGTGTCATCCCGCGCGCCATCATGGCGTTGGGGAGGACGGTGGCCGCCGCGCCGTAAAGCGCGGACCAGGCCGGGCCGCCGCGGTTCGTGACGGCCCACGCGATGGCGGCGCACACCACACCGGCAGCGGCCTGCGCCGCAACCACCCGCCATGGCGAGACCGGCGGATGCTTGGCCCTCAGCGCTTGCGCTTGATCTCGCGAGAGCGGCTTGAAGGGCGGTTCCTCCACCGGATCTGTGTCGCTTCGGTGGCTCTGGGGGACGCCCACTCGGTGAGTCACGGCAGCGATGACAGTCGGTTTCGGCAAAGCCTCGGGATTATATACGTGCCAACCCGCGCGGCCCTTGACTACCCGACCGGCAGTGTCGGTGCGGCAACTGTCTGCGACCTGACAGCGCGGTCGCGGCGCTCGTCGGCAACTCAGGAGGCGAGATTGGCCGGCAGGCCCTGCACGTCGACGCGCAGGCTCAGCACGCATCCGGCCAGCGGCTGCTCTGCGATTTCCTTCGCAGGTCGGTTCTCGCGGGCCGTGGTCACGTAGAGCGTCTTCAGATCCGGGCCGCCGAAGCACGGCATGGTCGGACATCGCACCGGCAGCACGATTTCCCGGATGATCTCGCCGTCCGGCGACAGGCGCAGCAGGCGCTGGCCCTCGAACATCGCGACCCAATAGCAGCCCTCGGCGTCCACCGCGGCGCCATCCGGGCGCCCGCCATAGTCGTGCAGGTCCTGTCCATCCTGCTTCAAGGCGAAGCTGGCGAACAACCGCCGCCGCGACAACTCGCCACTGGCGGGATCGAAATCCAGCGCGAAGATACGATGCGTGGTGGTGTCGCTCCAGTACATCGTGCGGCCGTCCGGGCTCCACGCGAGCCCGTTGGACACCGTGATGTCGCCCGCCCGGCGATCGAGTTGCCCGTCGGTCCAGCAGTAGAGGGCGGCCAGCGCCGGCGTGCGCGGCTCGTAGATCGTGCCGACCCAGAAGCGACCCTGCGGATCGCACTTCCCGTCGTTGAAGCGCTCGTTGCGCGGGTCGTAGGGCGGCTTGGCCAGCAACACCCGGCTGCCATCGCGCGGGTCGAAGCGCCACAAGCCGTCGCGCATCGCCACGATCAGCGTGCCATCGAGCCGTGCGGCCAGGCTGGCCGGGTGAGTGTCGAACTGCCAGTGCGTGAGACCGGCGCCGGACGGCTCGAAGCGATTCAGCCGGCGCCCAGGGATGTCGCAGTAGTACAGCGCCTGTTCGCGCGGGTGCCACATCGGCGATTCGCCAAGCATGCTCGGCGAGGCCACGGCAACGGCGATATCGGGATGGGGATCGCGCATCGGGCTCAACGCGCCGACTGCTGTGTCCCGCTCGCCAGCGAATGCACGTGCTCGGCGTCGCGGGTGCGCAGCGCAGCGATGGCCGCCTGCGCGCCTCGCATCATGAAGCCGATGTCGGACGAGACCGCCACGTAGTCGAAGCCGATGGCACGGTACTGCGCCACGAGTTCCGCCGTGCCGCCCAGCGTGCCGACCGGCACGCCGACGGCCTTGCAGCGCGCGACGGCATCCGACATCAGGTGCATGACGGCCGGATGTGTGAGTTCGCCGATGTACCCCATCGCAGCCGACAGGTCCGCTGGGCCGATGAAAAGCGCGTCGACCCCTTCGACGCCGGCGATCGCATCGAGGCGGTCGATCGCCTGCGGAGACTCCAGTTGCACGATGACGCCGAGTTGCCGGTTGGCGGTCTTGAAGTAGTTCGGATGGGTCCCGTATCGAGATGCGCGGCTCATGCCCGCCATTCCGCGGACGCCTTCGGGCGGATAGCGTGTCGCGGCCACGGCACGGCTCGCCTCGTCGGCGCTCTGCACAAAGGGGAACATGAGGGTCGTGGCGCCTGCGTCGAGCACGCGCTTGACCGTCACGGCCTCGTTCCAGGGGACGCGCACGACAGGCACCATTCGTGTCGAGGCAATCGCCTGGAGCTGATGCACGACGCCCATCACGTCCAGGGGCGAATGCTCCATGTCCACCAGCGCCCAGTCGAACCCGGCGCAGCCCATGGCCTCGGACACGATCGGGCATGCGGAGGTGAGCCACGTGCCCACGGGCGGGTGGGCACCCGAGGACTTCAGCAGCTGCTGGAAGGGGTTCATCGAGGATCCTTGCCGGCGCGCGCGCCGTTCAGTAATGGGTCGGCGCAACGCCAACGGTGGCTTTCAGATAGTGGGCGCCGGGAATGGGATTGAAGTAGTACGGCGGAATCTCCTCGAAGCCCAGCGACGCGTACAGGCCGCGCGCGGCTTCCATGTCGTCGAGCGTGTCGAGCAGAACTTCCGAGTAGCCGGCCCGCTGGGCTTCGTCGAGCAGCGCCTGTGCCACCAGTCGCCCGATGCCGAAACGACGAAACGCCGGGCGCACATACAGGCGCTTCATTTCGCAGGCATTGGCATAGTCCGCATCGCGCACGCCGCGCAATCCGCCGCAGCCTGCCAAGGCGGAATCGACGGTCGCCAGCAAGAGGCATCCACCCGGCGGTGCGTACTCGCCCGGAAGCGTCTGGAGCTCGTGTTCGAAGTTCTGGAAGCACAGGTCGACGCCGAGGCTTCGCGCGTACTCTCGAAAGATCTCTCGCGTGGCCGCGAGCAGTTCAGGGGTGTCTGGCGTCACCAGACGTATCTCGGGGGCGTCCATCCGCTTTCGAAAGACCTGGGAGCGCCAAGTGTAGTCCGCCGGCGCCGCCTGCCAAGGGGCAGCCGACCAGTCGACTCGGGTTGCGCTGCGCAGCATGTCATTCAGGTGTCGGCGGCGAAGCCGAGCACCACTCGGCGCGTCATGGCCGACTTCTTCTCGATCTTGGTCACCACCACGCGACCGATCTCGGCCGTGTTGGACACATGCGTGCCGCCGCAAGGCTGCAGATCGACGCCACGGATCTCCAGCAATCGAACGCGTCCGCTGCCACGCGGCGGCTGCACGCTCATGCTGCGAACGAGACCGGGCTGCGCGTCCAGTTCCGCATCGGTGATCCACCGGTGAGAAACCGGATGCGCCTCATCGACCAGCCTCCCCAGCCCGGAAGTGAGCGCATCCTTGTCCAGCGGTTCGTTCATGTGGAAGTCCAGGCGCGCATAGCCTGCGGTGATCGAGCAGCCGTCCACCGGATGCGGCACCAAGGCGCACAGGAGATGGGTGGCGGTGTGAAAGCGCATGTGGCGGTGGCGGCGGTCCCAATCGATGCGTGCGCGCACAGCCGCGCGCGGCTGCAGCGCCGCGAGCACCGCCTCCTGGCCAGGCGCCGGAACGTGCAGCGGCGCACCGCTGGCAGGGTCCTTGACGGTGTCGGCAATGTCGATGCGCGATCCGTCGGCCATGAACAGCTCGCCGCTGTCACCCGCCTGGCCGCCGCCGCGCGGGTAGAAGACAGTGCAGTCGAGCAGCAAGCCGGCGGATGTCACAGCGACGATGCAGGCATCGCATTCGCGGCTTTGCGCGTCGTCGCGGAACAATTCGCGGGTGGCGGGGGTCAAGGCGTGGTCGCTCTGCATGATGAATCTCCGGCGGCATGATAGGTCCGGGCTGACGTTTCACGTCCGACCATCCGGTACCATCGCGGCCTGCCAAGTCCGCGCCAAGCCGAAACACTCGCCGCGGCCCGCTCGTGCCTTCCGATCCCTGCAGGGCTCCGTTCGCCCATTGTCTGCATGCGCCACTTCCGAATCCTGCTTGCCCTGTGCCTGTTCAGTGCCACCGCCCTGGCGCAATCCACCTCGGACGACACCAGCGGCGGGACCTTCGTCACCCCGGGCTACCAGGCGCCATCGAATCGTCAAGGGCTCGACGGCCAGACTTCGCCGTCGACGCTTCCCGACTTCGGCGGCACCGTCGACGGCACCAACCGGGACACCTTGTCCGGTGGGCGCCGAAACCAGCAGGAACGGCCCGAACGCTCGCGGCGCACGGTCGAGCCCGGAGCGAACCTGCGCGGCGAGCGCTACATGCGGCCCCAGCCGAGCGAATTCCAGAAATTCGTGGAGCAGGCGACGGGGCGCATGCTGCCGATGTTCGGCGAGAAGTTCTTCGAGCGCGCAGGCGATCTGCCGGATCCGGTCGACAACGTGCCGGTGGCTGGCGAATACATCATCGGGCCCGGCGATGAACTGGTGATCCGCGCATGGGGATCCATCGATGTCGACTATCGCGCCAAGGTCGACCGCAACGGGCAGATCAGCCTGCCGAAGGTGGGCAGCTTCAGTGTCGCCGGCATCAGGGCCTCCGACATCGAGCAGCATCTGCGCACGCAGATCGGCCGCGTGTTCACGAACTTCAGCCTCAGCGTGACGCTCGGGCATCTGCGCGGCGTGAAGGTCTTCGTGGTCGGACCTGCCTTGCGACCGGGCGTCTATACGTTGCCCGGACAGTCGACCATGCTGTCGGCCGCCGTTGCCGCCGGCGGCCCGGGCACGAACGGATCGATGCGCAGGCTGAGTCTTCGACGCGACGGCAAGGTCGTCTCCGAGCTCGACATCTACGACTTCCTCGTCCAGGGTGACAAGTCGCACGACATCCAGCTCGCGCCGGGCGATGTCATCGTCTTCGAGCCGGTGGGCCCGCGTGTCGCGCTGAACGGTACGCTCGAAACGCCCGCCATCTACGAACTCAAGCAGCCCGAGGAGCCCTTGGCCAACGTGCTGCGCTACGCGGGCGGTGCGTCGATCCTGGCCACGCAGAACCGCGCGCAGCTCGAACGGGTGGACCCGTCGCGCACCGGCGCCGCGCGCAGCGTTCAGCAGTTCAAGCTCGACGACGCCGGGCTGCATGAACTGCTGCGCGACGGCGACATCGTCACGCTGCTCGAGATCTCGCCGCAGTTTGCCAATGCCGTGACGCTCACTGGCCATGTGGCCCAGCCGCTGCGCTATCCGTACACCCAGGGCATGCGCATCACCGACCTGATCCCCGATGTCGACGCGCTCATCACGCCCGATTTCTATCGTCGCAAGAACCTGCTCGTGCAGATGCTCGACGAACAGGAAGCGGCCAACTCGCAGTGGGCGATGCGCCATCGCCTGCAGTCGCGCACGGCTCCGCCGTACGGCGGTCCGGCTACCGGCCAGGACCAGAATCCGTTCAACAATGGCGGCGTCGCCGCCGGTCGGGGAGGCGCCGACAGCGCTCGCGATGCTGCAGCAGCAACAGCTGCAGGATGCGCGCCAACAGCAGTCGGATCGCCGCGACCAACGTTTTTCCGGCGACTATGACCCCGAACGCCAGACCATGGCGCGGCGCGACACCGAGGAGACGCAGCGCAGCGCGCGTGGCATTCCCAAGCCGCTGTTCGACGACCTGAACTGGGACTACGCCGTCGATCGAGCGCCTGAACCGCAAGGACCTCAGCACACAGATCATTCCGTTCAACCTCGGGCGCGCCGTGCTGCATCACGATCCGTCGCAGAACATCGAACTGCAGCCTGGCGACGTAGTGACCATCTACAGCCAGACGGACATGCGCGTGCCGCAGGCACGCCAGACGCGCCTCGTGTCGCTCGAGGGTGAAGTCGCCGCGCCCGGCGTCTACCAGTTGCTGCCCGGCGAGACGCTGCGCGGTTTGATCCAGCGCGCGGGCGGGTTCACGCGCGCAGGCTTACATCTACGGCCTCGAGCTGAGCCGCGAGGAGACCAAGCGCCGTCAGCGGCAGAACCTCGACGAGGCGCTGACCCGTTTGCGCGCTCTGGCGGCGACGCAAAGCGCGCGTGAAGCCGCCAACCGCCGCGAAGACGCCGCCGACCGCACCACTGCCGTCAGCAACGCCGCCACGCAGGCGCAACTGGCGAGGCTGGCCCAGCTCCAGCCCAACGGGCGCATCGCCCTGGAACTGCAGCCCGATGCCCGTGCGATCGATGCCCTGCCCGACGTGCCGCTCGAAAAGGGCGACCGCATCGTCATTCCGGCCCGACCGGGGTTCGTGACGGTGGCCGGTGCCGTGGTCAACAGCAACGCCTTCCTGTGGAAACCGGGCCGCACGGCGGGCGACTACGTGCGGCTTGCCGGCCTGGACGAAGCCGCCGACGAGTCGAACATGTTCGTGCTGCGCGCCGACGGCACCGTGAGCAGCGCCAACGGCAGGCGCGGCTTCTTCGGCTACGGCAGCATCGACTCGCAGGAACTGCACCCGGGCGACGCCGTGGTCGTGCCCAACCAGCTCGACTACGAAACCTGGGGACGTGCACTGGTGCGCAACCTGAAGGACTGGTCGCAGATCTTCTACCAGTTCGGTCTCGGCGCGGCGGCCATCCAGACCCTTCGCAACTGAGGCGGGCATGAAGGTTTCCGACAGTCAGCTGCGCGACGAACGGGTCGACACCCTGGACGAGGACGACGGACCGGAAGTCGGCCTCCTGGACCTCCTCACCTGGATCGGCGAGGGCAAGAAGCGCATCGCCATTGTCACGGTCGCCGCGGCGATCGTCTCCCTGGTCGTCGCGCTGGTGCTGCCCCCGGTCTTCACGGCGCGCACGACACTGCTGCCGCCCGGCTCGCAGCAGCAAAGCGGCGCGGCGGCTGCCCTCGCGGCGCTCGGATCGCTGAGCGGCTTGGCCGGCAGCCTGGGCGGCAAGACACCCGACGAGATGTACGTGACCCTGCTCAAGAGCGACAGCGTCACGCGCGCGCTGGACCAGCGCTTCGGGCTGCGCAAGCACTATGACGTGAAGACGGGCGAGGCGCTGCGCAAGGTGCTTCCCAAGTACGTGCATGTGGCGGCCGACAAGAAGAGCGGCGTCATCGACGTCGAAGTGGACGATGAAAGCGCCGCCTTCGCGGCCGAACTCGCCAATGCGTTCCCGGTGGAGCTGAACAAGCTCCTCGACCGCGTCGCCGTGTCCGAAGCGCAGCAGCGGCGCATCTTCTACGAGCAGCAGCTCAAGGACACGAAGGAGAACCTCATCAAGGCCGAGCAGACCTTCATGAAGGTGCAGGAAAAGTCCGGCGTCATCGTGCTCGACAAGCAGGCCGAGGCGCTGATCACCACGGCAGCGCAGCTGCGCGTCCAGATTGCCGAACGAGAAGTGCGCCTGCAGGTGCTGCGCACGTCGGCCACGGCGCGCAATCCGGACGTGCAGCGCCTCGAGTCGGAGCTGGCCGGGCTGAAGGCCCAGCTCGCTCGCATGGAGGACAAGCAGAACGACCACGGCGCCAGCGCGATCGACCTGCCGGTGGGCAACATTCCCGAGGCGGCACTCGACTACATCCGCGCCAAACGCGAGCTGAAGCTGCAGGAGACGCTGCTCGAAGGCATGGTGCGCCAATACGAGATCGCCAAGCTCGACGAAGCCAAGGAAGGGACGGGCGTGCAGCAGGTCGACCTGGCCGTGCCGCCGGACTACAAGTCCAAGCCGTCGCGCGCGCTGGTGGTGATTGCCGGAACCTTGCTGGGCCTGATCGGCGCCAGCGCCGTCGTCGTGTGGCGGCGCTACAGCGCGTTGTTGCGCGAGAGCGACCCGCAGGGCGCCGCCGCGCTGGACGCGCTTCGCGGGGCGTGGCGCCTGCGTCGTCGCATCTGAAGAAGCTTGCGTTCGACGCGTCGCGAAGGCTCAGCCGTCGCCGCCTGTGAGGACCCGCGCGAACACCGCGGTATCGACATTGCCGCCCGACAGCACGATGCCGATCGAGCGGCCGCGCCAACGCTCGCGCTGCTGCCAAGCGCCTGCCAGGCTGGCCGCTCCCGCCCCTTCGGCCACGTTGTGCGTGTCCGCGAACAGCGCCCGCATCGCGTGCGCGACTTCGCGGTCGGTCACGGCCACGATGTCGTCCGCCTCGCGCCGGATGATCTCCAGCGCCTGCGCATCCGGAAGACGGCACGCCATGCCGTCGGCGAGCAACGTCGTGACCTCGGACTCGACCAGGCGCCCGCTGCGAAACGAGTCGAGATAGGCGGTGGCGTGTGCAGACACGACCCCGATGATCCGACTGCGTGCACCGACATGCGCGCGCGCCGCCGCACAGGCGCAAAGACCGGAGCCCTGGCCGATGGGCACGAACACGACGTCGGGCTGGACGGCGCGGAAGAACTCGATCCAGCACGTGGCCACGCCACGCACGAGATCCTCGTGGAACGACGGCACCATGTGCAGTCCACGCCGTGCCGCGAGATGCCCCGCATGCTCGCGTGCGGCCTGGAAGTCGTCGCCGTGCTCGAGCAGTTCGACACCCAGCGCGCGCATTGCCGCATTCTTTTCGGCGGAATTGCCATGCGGTACGACGATGGTGGCGGACAGTCCATGGCGCCGAGCCGCCAGGCCGACCGACTGGCCGTGGTTGCCGCGGGTGGCGCTGACGACGCCGTGGCAATCCGGCGCCCGCCTGACTAGCGCATCGAAGTACGTGAGGCCGCCACGCAGCTTGAATGCGCCCACGGGCGTGTGGTTTTCGTGCTTGACCCAGGCGGTGGTGCCCAGGCGCTCTTCGAGCAGCGGCCAGCGCTGCTGTGGCGTGGCTGCGAAGGCCTGCCGCACGATGTTCATCGCATCGTCCAGCGCTTCAGGAGCGAACATGGCCGTGTCCTGGTTCGTTCGACATCAGCACGACACGGCCTCGCGGCGTGTCCAGCACGGCGCGCAGCGCCGCACCGACGCCAACGATCGTCGCGCCTGCTTCGGCGCAATCGGGTGCCGCTTCGGACGGTACGCCGGCAATTTCCAGCCGGCACAGTTGCACACCGGCGTCGACCATCCCTTGTGCCGGATGACGGTCGCCCCACTCAATGAGCGTCGGCAAGGCGCCATCGAACAAGCGCGCCCCATCCTTGCGGACGGTGATGCGCCAGCGCAGCATGCCCTCGGGCGTGTCGCGTTGGGCCTCGACCACTTCACCGCGATCGATGCCCGCCGAGCGCCATCGATCGCACAGGATGTCGATGTCGTCGCAGCGCATCACCCAATGAACGATGCTCGGACCACCCGCCAGGCATTCGCGCATCAAACGCGTGTCGAGATCGAACCAGCGAGCGCGACCGGGTTCCGGCGCAGCCGGGTCGATGGCGATGATCTCGGCATACGCGGCAGGATAGGCCGCGCACCCGATCGGAAGCACACGGTTGTGCGTGCCCATGAGGGCGTGGCGTCCGCCCGGGCCCGGCACGACGCCCAGCGTGGCACCGCACCAGGCCACTCCCTCGTCGAGCGTGCGTGCGGCGATGACGAGATGATCGAGCGCGTTCGCCATCACGCCGCCGCGTCGGGAATGAGCACCTCGCCGCGGATGCAGCTCGTGCTCGCCCCGCCGACCCAGATGTCCTCACCCTCGGCATCGATGTGCACGCGACCGGCCCGGTCCAGACGCGTGCCTTGCGCGGCCACATAGTGTCTCGGAGCGAGACCGGCGTCGATCAGCCATTGCGCCAGGCTCGCATTCAGGCTCCCCGTGACGGGGTCTTCGGGAATGCCCAACGGCGCGGCGAAGGCCCGCACTTCGAAGGCGCATTCGTGCCCTGGCGCATGCCGACCGACGACCCCGACCTTGGCGAGCCCCTTCAAGGCGGCATGATCCGGTTCGATTCGCAGCACCGTCTCGGCACTGTCGACAAGCAGCACAAGCCAGCGCGGTCCGTTGTCGAGCCACTGGGCGGCACGCAGCGCGGCATCGGGCAGGTCCAGCGCGCGCAACACCTTTGCGAGAAGATCCGGCGCCACGTCTTCGCGCCGGCAGGCGGGCGCCGCGAAGGCCGCCCGCGATCCCTGCAGGCGGATGGGCACCAGGCCCACACCGCATTCCTGCACGACGCGATCGGATCGACGCGCCTTGCCGCCTTGCTCCAGCCAGGCATGGCAGCTCCCGAGCGTGGGATGTCCGGCAAAGGGCAGTTCGCCACCGGGCGTGAAGATGCGCACCCGATAGTCGGCCTCAGGCGACGTAGGACGCAGCAGGAAGCTGGTCTCCGAGAGATTCGTCCAGCGCGCGAACGACTGCATCGTCGCCTCGTCGAGCGCGTCTGCGCCGTGGACCACGGCCAGCGGATTGCCGCGCAACGGCGTGGCGGTGAAGACGTCGACTTGCGTGAAGCGAAACATGGTCATCGCGGGGTCTCCGACATGGCGGCCGCCAGTGCTGCAATGCCCTCGTCGATCCGCTCCGGCGACACCGTCACGAACGACAGGCGCACGGTGTTGGCCGGTGCGCGCTCGGCAAAGAAGGCCGCACCGGGCACGAAAGCCATGCCGCGCTCGACCGCGCGCGGCAGGAGCGCCATCGAGTCGACATGTTCGGGCAACTGCACCCAGAAGAACATGCCGCCGGCCGGCACGGTCCAGCGGCACTGCGGCGGCATGTGCCGCTCGAGCGCCGCGCGCATGGCATCGCGCTGGACGCGGTAGCGCTCGCGGATGGTCGGCACATGGTCCAGCAGGAAACCGTCGCGGATCACTTCGTGGACCACGCGCTGGTTGAACCCCGGCGTGTGAAGATCGGCAGCCTGCTTGGCTTGCAGCAGCTTCGGAAAGAGCTCGGGGGGAGCAAGGACATAACCGAGTCGCAGCCCTGGCGCCAGCACCTTCGAGAACGAGCCGAGGTACACGCAGCCTTCGGGCCAACGCGATGCCAGCGGCGCCGGAGGCGGCGCGTCGTACCAAAGGTCGCCATAGGGGTTGTCCTCGACCACGGGCAAGCCCGCCCGAGCCGCCTGCGCCATCAGATCGTCCCGGCGCGCGGCGCTCATGCATCGCCCGCTCGGGTTCTGGAAGTTGGGAAGCGCATAGAGAAATCGCGGCAGGCCCTCGCGCACCACATCGACCAGCGCCTGCGGCACGGGCCCGTCGTCATCGCAGTCGACGCTGACGAACTGCGGCTCATAGGGCGCGAAGGCCTGCAGCGCGCCGAGATAGGTCGGCGACTCCACCGCCACGCGACTGCCGGCATCCACCAGCACCTTGGCCACGAGATCGAGCCCCTGCTGCGAGCCCGTGGTGATGAGCACTTGCGAGGCCTGCGCGCTCAGGCCCTCCTCCGCCAGATGGGCCGCCACCCATTCGCGAAGCGGTGCATAGCCTTCGCTGGCCGCGTACTGCAGCGCCTCGCGTCCCGTGTCGCGCAGCACGCGCTGTGTCGCCTCGCGCATGACCTCCACGGGAAACGTGTCGGGCGAAGGCAGACCACCGGCCAGCGAGACGATGCCCGGAAGTTCGGTCAGCTTGAGGATCTCGCGGATGACCGAAGGATTCATCCGTTCGGCGCGGCGTGCCTGTGTGAAGATCATGTCGTCCTTTCGTCGTCTCGGGTGCTCGATGGCCGCTGGCCCCATGCCAGGGCAGCAGCGGCCGCGGTGCCCAATGGCAACACGCCGGTGATGACGGCCGCATGCATGGCATCGACACGCCGTAGCGCCAGCGCGAGGAACAGCGGAAAGCCCACGACGGTGCCCGCGGCCGATTTCGTCAGGTCGGCGACATGACGGCGCTCGGGCCTCGGCGCGCCGGTGGCCAGCTGATAGACGATGCTCAGCAGACCCGCGCAGGCAGCGCGTCCGGCGGTCACGAACAACGGTGGCAATTGCGGATCGTCGGCCGGGCCGACGGCCAGCCGGGTCATCGGCAAGGTCATGGCGAAGATCGCCACGCCGAGCAGGCCCAGCCACAATCCACGCGCTTCCTGGCGGCGCGAGCTGCCTTGGCCGGTCGGGGTCACGAGCGGACCATCCCGACCTGTGGCGCCGCCGAACACGGCGGACCGATGCGGCGCGTCATGCGCGCACCATCCATGCCGCGGTGCCCAGGAGCAAGGCCGCCATGACGCGGTTGAACCAAAGCAGCCGGGCGCCCTGCGCGAGCCAGCGTCGCAGCAACGATCCGACCAGCGCGTAGGCCGTGTTGCTGCACAGTGCGAACAAGGTCATGACGGCGCAGACAATGGCCAACCGCTGCAGCGGATTGGCCGCTGGCTGCCCGCCCGCGCTCGTCACCCAGCCCGCCGCCAGCGCGAGCGCCAGCATCCAGGCCTTGATGTTGACGAACTGCAATGCCACGCCCTGCCAGAAACCGACCCGCAACGGCACCCCCTGCGTGTCACCGAGGCTCGCGCTCCTCGCCAGCCGCCAGGCCAGCCACACCAGATAGGCGATGCCCAGCCCTTTCAGGGCCACGCGCAATCCGGGCACGGCCAGCACCAACGCACCCAGGCCGAGACCGCTCGCGAGCATCATCAATGACCAACCGGCAGGCACCGCCACGATGAAGCCGAGGGCGCGACGCAACCCGTGGTTGGCACCGAGCGCGGCCGACAGCGTGGTGTTCGGCCCGGGCGTGAAGCTCATGGCGGTGGCGAACACCAGCAGGGCCGTCAATTCTTGCGTGGACATGACCGGCGAGTCTACGAAGCGCGCCTGCACAGCGCCAGTACACTGCCCCCTCACACATTTCAACCTGTATAGGTGGTCGCGCCAGCACACGCGCGGCGGCACATGGATTCATCGCCCGAACTTCCGGCGAGCCTCTCGCGCGGCGCCGACACGACATTGACCGAGCAGCTTTCCGCGCGCTTTTCCGAGCGCATCCGCCAGCGCCTTCTGGCGCCGGGATCGCGGCTGCCGTCAGTGCGGGAATGCGCGCGACGCCACGGCGTCAGCGCCTACACGGTGGTCGCCGCCTACGACCAGCTCCAGGCACAGGGGCTCGTCGAGGCGCGCCGGCAGCGCGGTTTCTTCGTGCGGGAACCGATGCCGGACAGCGCAGCGAACGAACGCTCCACCCCGTCCGCGCCGGCGCCCTTGCCGATCAGCGCGACCACCCTCATGCGCGGCATGTTCCAGGCCCCCGGCAGCCAGCCGATGCCCGGCCTGGGCACCTTGCCGATGGAGTGGCTGGACCTGCCCATGCTCGCCACCGCGTTGCGCCGAGCGAGCACCGGCAATGCCCTGGCGGTGCAGTACGGCCAGCCGGCCGGCGACCCTCGGCTGCGCAGGGCGCTGTCCACGCGGCTCGCCGACCACGGCGTCCTGGCCTCGCCCGACCAGATCATCACGACCGTGGGAGCCACCCACGCGCTTGACGTCGTGACCCGTACGCTGGTGCATGCCGGAGACTCCGTGCTCGTCGACGAGCCGGGATGGTCGGTCGAATACGCCCGGCTGGCGGCGATGGGGCTGCGCATCCTGCCGGTCCCACGCGGAGAGGCCGGCCCGGATCTCGCCGTCATGCAGCGCCTCATCGCGGCGCACCGCCCGCGCCTGTACGTCACCGTGTCGGTGCTGCACAACCCGACCGGTGCGTCGCTGTCGTTGGGGGCCGCGCACCGCCTGCTGCAACTGGCGCAGGCGCACGACCTGCACATCGTCGAGGACGACAGCTATGCCCACCTTGCCCCTGCTCACCTGCCTCGGATGGCGGCACTCGACGCGCTGGAGCGCACGATCTATGTGTCGGGCTTTTCCAAGATCCTCGCGCCGAACTGGCGTGTCGGGTTCATCGCCTCGCCGACCCGGCTGGTCGATCGCTTCATCGACACCAAGCTGCTGAGCACGCTGACGACGCCAAGCCTGACGGAGCAAGCCCTCGCACACTGTCTGGAGCATGGCCTGCTTCGGCGTCATGCCGAACGCGTCATGTCCAAGCTGGATCAGGCACGTGCGCGTGCCGTGAAGCTCGCCGAGCAGCACGATTGCCGTTTCGCCGCGCCCGCGCGCGGATTGTTCGGCTGGCTCGACACCGGCGTGGATACCGAACGGCTGGCGCGCGTCATGCTTGAAGACGGCTGGCTGCTTGCGCCCGGTGCGCTGTTCCACGCCGTCCATCGCCCTACCACGCTCATGCGCGTCAACTTCGCCACGACACAGGATGCGAGGTTCTGGCGAGCCTTCGCGGCGGCACGCGCCGCGTTGTGAGATACCGGATACTCATTGGCACACGGCAGCCCAGCAGCTACAGTTCGTGACAACTGCATTAGCTTCGGAACATGTTCGAGCCCACGATTCCATTCGGTGAACCGGAGTTGATGCGCGTGAGTGCCTACCGGCTCTATCTGAAAGAGCTCGAGGCGCAGGCGGATCAGCAAGGCATGAGTTCGCGGATTTCCTCGCTCAGCCCGTCGCTGCGCGCGGATCTCTATCGGTTCGAGGCGGATGGCGGTACGTCGGAAGTGCTGGAGGTGGTCGCTGCCTGTGTTCGCCATGCCAAGCGCGTGACGATCCAGCTCCAGTACGACGAGCGGGTCGCACCGCTGACGGTCTTTCCTGACGAGCGGCTGGTCCATTGCCCCCTGTCGCTGGAGCAGTTGCTCGAGGATCCCCTCGGCCTGCGCGTCCTGCATGTCGAGCCTGCCCTGCTTCGCCCGCCGGGCGAGGAAGAGACCGGACTGGTCGGCGAGGCCCGAATGCACTCGCCCTTGGCACCTTTGCTGTGGGAACTGGCCATGCGGGGCGGCCGCAGCGAACTGCTGCCCGAAATCGCGGGACCGGCCGTGTACCGCGTGGCACCGGGTCTCGAGATCGGCGCGCTGCCCGCGCCACGGCCCATGCTCGCGGCGATCTATCGGCTACGCCGCGAGAGCTGCACCTTGCGCGACATCAGCGAGTGGGCCGGGCTGGATCGCGAGCGCGCGGCGAGGCTGCTCAATGCCCTGTACCTTCAGGCGGGACTGATGGTGAGCCGGTCTCATCCCGACGCGATCAACGAAGGCTGGTTTCCGGCGCGAGGTCGTTGACGGCCTGAGCGCCCATCTGATCGCTGCGACCCGACAGAGCGTTCCGCCACACGCCAGGGCCTCTTCTCGCCGCGCGCATAGATCGTCGAGGCCGCCATTCAGCGGGACGCCAGAGCCTCCCAGCGCTCGAGTGCCGCCGTGAGCTCCTCGTCGATGCGGGCGAAGCGCTGTTGCGCTTGAGCGGCGCGGGTAGGGTCGCTCGCATAGAGGTCTGCGCGCGCAAGCAGATCGCCCAGATCCCTCTGCTCCGCCTCGAGTGCGTCGATGAGGCTGGGCAGTTCATCGAGCTCTCGCTGCTCCTTGTAGCTCAGCTTGCGCGGCTTGGCCGGTGCTGCTGGCACAGCCTCCGGCGCAGGCGGTGGCGCCTGCTGCGTCCTTGGCTTGTCCGACGGGCGTCCCGGCGCCACTTCGCGCAGGGCGCGTGCACGCTCGCGCTGAAGCTTCCAGTCCTCGTAGCCGCCTTCATACTCGCGCCAGCGGCCGGCCGCGCCGGGTTCATCGCCCTCCCACGCGATGGTGCTGGTCACGACGTTGTCGAGAAAGCGCCGGTCATGGCTCACGAGGAACACCGTGCCGGCATAGCTCTGGAGCAGTTCCTCGAGCAGCTCGAGCGTGTCGATGTCGAGGTCGTTGGTCGGCTCGTCGAGCACCAGCACGTTGGCGGGCAGCGCAAACAGCCGCGCCAGGAGCAGTCGATTGCGTTCACCGCCGGACAGCGTGCGCACGGGTGCATTGGCGCGCTCCGGGGGAAAGAGAAAATCGGCGAGATAGCTCATCACGTGCTTGCGCGCACCGCCGAACTCCACCCACTCGCTGCCGGGGCTGATCGTGTCCGCGAGCGTCGCTTCGAGATCCAGTCGGCTGCGCATCTGGTCGAAGTAGGCCACTTCGAGGCGCGTACCGCGGCGCACGCTGCCCGATGTCGGCTCGAGCTCGCCGAGGATGAGCTTGAGCAGGGTCGTCTTGCCCGAGCCATTCGGGCCGATCAGGCCCACCTTGTCACCGCGCAGGATCGTGGCGCTGAATCGATCGACCACGACCTTCTCGCCATCATCGCCGGGAAAGCGCATGCAGACGTCGCGCAGCTCCGCGACGATCTTGCCGCTGGGCAGGCCGGCATCGACATCCAGGCGGACCTGCCCCAGCGATTCGCGGCGCGCGCGACGCTGTGCCCGCAGGGCCTGCAGTCGTTGCACGCGGCTGACGCTGCGGGTGCGCCGCGCCTCGACGCCCTTGCGGATCCAGGCCTCTTCCTGTGCGAGCAGCTTGTCCGCGCGTGCGTTGGCGAGCGCCTCGGCGGCAAGCTGCTCTTCCTTGGCGCGCTCGTAGGCGCTGAAGTTGCCCGGGTAGCTGCGAATGATGCCGCGGTCCAGTTCGAGAATGCGCGTGGCGACGGCATCGAGGAAGGCGCGGTCGTGCGTGACGACCATGGCCGCGCCCTTGAAGCCGCGCAGGAGCTCTTCCAGCCAGGCAATGGAATCGAGGTCCAGGTGATTGGTGGGCTCGTCGAGCAGGAGCACGTCGGGCACGGCCACCAGCGCCTGGGCCAGCGCCACGCGCTTGTTCATGCCGCCCGACAATTCGCCCACGACGCGCTGCCCGTCCAGATGGAGTTGTGCCAGCGTGGCCTGCACCCGCTGCTCCCAATTCCACGCGTCGAGCGCCTCGATGCGTGTCTGCAAGGCATCGAGGTCGGTGCCCTCGGCATGTGCTTCGTACGCATCGCGCAGCGCCTTCGATTCGGCGACGCCTTCGCTGACCAGGTCGAAGACCGTGCGGCTCGGATCGAAGCCGGGCTCCTGCGGCACATAGCGAATTCGCAGGCCTTGGGTGAGTTGCAGCAGGCCGTCGTCCGGCCGCTCGAGTCCGGCGACGATCTTCAGCAGCGAAGACTTCCCCGCGCCGTTGCGGCCGATCAGGCCCAGGCGTTCGCCTGACTCGAGCGAGAAACCGGCATCGTCGAGAAGCGGATGGTGGCCGTAGGCCAGATGGGCATTGGATAGCGACAGGACGGCCATGGGTTCAATCAGGCCCCGCGCAATGCGGCCTCGAGCGCGTCCTGGTAGATCGCCGCGACGTCCAGCCCGGTCTGCTGCGCGATCTCCTGGAAGCAGGTGGGACTGGTGACGTTGATCTCGGTCATGCAGTCGCCGATCACGTCGAGCCCGACGAACAGCAGGCCCCGCGCGGCGAGCGTGGGACCGATGCCTTCGGCGATCTCGCGGTCGCGCACGCTCAGAGGCTGCGCCACGCCCTTGCCGCCCACGGCGAGGTTGCCGCGGATCTCGCTGCCCTGCGGGATGCGCGCCAGCGAGTAGGGCACGGGGACTCCCCCGATGATCAGGATGCGCTTGTCGCCTTGCGCGATCTCCGGCAGATAGCGCTGGGCCATCAGGGTCTGGGCGCCGCCCCGGTTGAGCGTCTCGGTGATGCTGCCCAGGTTGAGGCCATCGGGCCCGACCCGGAAGATGCCCATGCCGCCCATGCCGTCGAGCGGCTTGAGGATGATGTCCCCGTGTTCGGCGTGGAAGCGGCGCACCGCCTGTTCGTCGCGCGTGACGAGCGTGGGGCCGATGTACTCGGGCCATTCGAGGATGGCGAGCTTCTCGGGGTGGTCGCGCAGTGCGGCAGGCTTGTTGAACACGCGCGCACCTTCGCGCTCGGCCTGCTGCAGAAGGTGGGTGGCGTAGAAGTACTCGCTGTCGAACGGCGGGTCCTTGCGCATGAGCACGGCATCCAGATCGGCCAGGGCGTGCGTGGGGGCGGCGCGTTCGCTGAACCAGTCGTGCAGATCTCCAGTCAGCGTGATCTCGCGCAGTCGCGCCTGCACGCGCTCGCCACGCTCCCACACGAGGTGTCTGGGTTCGCAGGCGAACAGGGCATGCCCGCGGCGTGCGGCCTCGCGCATCATTGCGAAGGTCGTGTCCTTGTAGGGCTTGAAGGCCTCGAGCGAGTCGGCAACGAACAGCAGTTTCATGGCGCGCGGAAAGTCATGCGTGACGAACGGCCCGCCACTGTTGCACAAAAAGGGCCAGGCCGCCGAACGTCACGCCCCAGAAGGCCGAGCCGATGCCCCAAAGCTCCAGACCGCTGAGCGTGACCAGGAATGTGATGAGCGCGGCCTCGCGATGGGCATCATCCTTGAGCGCGATGGCAAGGCCGCCCCCGATGCTGCCCAGCAGCGCGAGCCCCGCGATGGCAACGACCAGTTCATGCGGGAAAGCCGTCAGGACGCCGGTCACGGCGGCGCCGAACAGACCGATTACGCAATACAGCATCCCGCAGACCACGGCGGCAGGATAACGCCGCGCCGGATCTTCATGCGCTTCGCGCCCCATGCACATCGCCGCCGTGATCGCCGCGAGATTGAGCGCGAAGGCACCGAAGGGAGCGAGCAGGAAGGAGGCGATGCCGGTGAGCGTGATGATGCGCGAAATCGGCATGCGATAGCCCGCCGCGCGAATGGCCGCCACGCCGGGCAGGTTCTGCGATGCCATCGTCACCACGAACAACGGCAGCGACAGGCTCACGAGTGCCGGCATCGCGAATTCGGGCGCAACGAACACCGGCCGCGTGAGCGTCCAGTGCACGCCGCCAAGATGGAGCTGCCCGCGCAGCGCGGCATGCAACGTGCCGATCGCCAGGACCGCCGGCATCGCAAAGCGCGGCCACCAGCGCCGCCAGACCAGATAGGCCAGCAACATCGCAAGGACCAGCCCGAAGTCGGAACGCAGCGCGACGAACGCATCCAGGCCGAAGCGCGCCAGCACGCCGGCCAGCAATGCACTCGCGATGGCCATCGGAATGCGGTCCATCAGGCGCTCGAACCAGCCGGTGATGCCAAAGAGGATGACCAGCGCCGCGCACGCGATGAATGCACCCACCGCCTGCGGCAGGGTATAGCCGCCCGTGGCAGCCGCGGTGGCCAGCACGGCCGCCCCCGGAGTGCTCCATGCCACCATCACCGGCTTGCGCCACCACAACGAAGGGACGAGGGTGCACAGGCCCATCCCGAGCCCGAGCGCCCACATCCACGAGCTGATCTGGGCCTGCGTCGCTCCGAGTGCCGTCGCCGCCTGGAACACGATGGCGACCGAACTGGTGAAGCCCACCAGGACCGCGACGAAGCCGGCGGTCGCGGCTGACACGGACATGTCTTTCACGAGAGAGCGCATCGCGCGAGCATAGCGGGGTTGCGGCGGCGGGGATGGCGGCGGGTATGGCGTTGCACAGGGTGCCATGCGGCCCGCCGGCACGCCCGCTCTCGCGAATCCAATCGCCAGGTGAGGCAGTGCGGATCAGATCTCGAGCTTGGAGCCGAGCTCGACCACCCGATTGGTTGGGAGACTGAGGTAGTCGGCCGCGGCAGATGCATTGCGGTGCATGCCCGCGAAAAGTTTTTCGCGCCACGGGGCCATGCCGCTGCCGAGCGTCGGAATCACGATGTCGCGCGACAGGAAATAGGACGTGGACATGTCGTCGATCTGGAACGCGCGCGTGTGCAGAAGCGCGAGAGCCTCTGGCACATCGGGCTCGTTCTTGAAGCCGAAATGCAGCGTGACCTGCCAGCAACCGTGTCCGAGCGGCTCCATTTCGGCCCGTCGGTCGAACCCGATCCAAGGAACCTCGTGCTGCTTCACGGTCACGAACAGGTTGGTTTCGTGCAGCACCTTGTTGTGCTTGAGGTTGTGAAGCAGCGCGTTGGGCACGATGCCCTGCTCGCTCACGAGGAACACCGCCGTGCCCTCCACGCGCGTGGGCGGGTTGATGAACACGGTCTCCAGGAAGGTGCGCAGGTCGATCGCGTCGTCCCGAAGGCGCTCGGCCATCAGTGCGCGCCCTTGCTTCCAGGTCATCATGAGCGTGAACATGGCGGCGCCGATCACGATCGGGAACCAGCCGCCTTCGACGACTTTGACGATGTTGGCCGAGAAATAGGTCAGGTCGACCAGGAAGAAGAATCCGGTGGCCGCCACGCACAACAGCCACGGCAGCTTCCAGCCATAGCGGATCACGAAGAAGGTCATGATCGTCGTGATCGTCATGTCGATGGTCACGGTGATGCCGTAGGCCGATGCCAGGCGTCCGCTGGAGCCAAAGCCCACGACGGCCCCGACGATGCACACGAACAATCCCCAGTTCACGAAGGGCAGGTACACCTGGCCCGTCTCCCGCACGGAGGTGTGCAGGATGCGCAGCCGCGGCATGTAGCCGAGCTGGATCGCCTGCTTGGTGATGGAGAACGCCGCCGAGATCAATGCCTGCGAGGCAATGACCGCCGCGCAGGTTGCCAGCGCGATGAGCGGATACACCGCCCATTCGGGCGCCATCTCGAAGAAGGGGTTGGCGACCTTTTGCGGGCTGTGGAGCAGTAGCGCACCCTGGCCGAAGTAATTGAGCACGAGGGCGGGCATCACGAGGCCGAACCACGCAAGCCGAATTGGCTGCTTGCCGAAGTGGCCCATGTCGGCGTAGAGGGCCTCGGCGCCGGTCACGCACAGCACCGTGAACCCCAGCGCCATGAATGTGATGGCGGGTTGCGCGAACATGAAGCGAAGCGCGTGATGGGGGCTGAGCGCGCCCAGCACCGAGGGCACCTCGAGAATATGGACGATGCCCATGACCGCGATGGTCACGAACCACACGCCGGTGACCGGGCCGAAGAACTTCCCGATGCCGCCGGTGCCGTGGCGCTGCATCATGAACAGCACCGTCAGCACGACGAGCGAAAGGGGCACGATGTAGTGCATCAGCGCGGGCGCCGCCACTTCGAGGCCCTCGATCGCGCCGAGCACGGACACTGCCGGCGTGATCACGCCGTCACCGAAGAAGATGGATGTGCCGAAGATGCCGATCGCGAGCAGCCGTGCACGCAGCACCGGACGCGATTTCACCGCTTGCGACGCCAGTGCCAGCATGGCAATGAGGCCGCCCTCGCCGTTGTTGTCGGCACGCAGGATGAGCACGACGTACTTCAGCGACACGATGATCGTGATGCTCCAGAACATGAGCGACAGCACGCCGAAGATGTTCTCCGGCGTGAGCGGAACATGGCCCGGGGCGAAGATTTCCTTGACGGTGTACAGCGGGCTGGTGCCGATGTCGCCGTACACGACACCCAGGGCACCCAGCGTCAGGGCGGCCAGGCTGGAAGACGGTCTGTGCTGGTTCACGGTCCGCCGCAATGGCGCATCGGCCTGCGGGGCTTTTGTTTTCGGGAGGTCGATTTTGCGCCCGCCACGAACCGCCGCACCCCTGCGTACAGGGGAAAGCTGATCAACATGCAGTGCTTTTGTTGCAATGCAGCAACCAATGGACTAGGTCTTGCCCTCGGGCAGATCGCGCCGATTACTCGTAGATTTCGGCGTCCGGATCGGTCGCCTCGAGCTCGTAGCTGGCCGCCACCATCGCCAGGCGGGCGATGACACCGTACATGTAGAACCTGTTCGGTGCACTCGCGCCCGGCTTGACGCCAGGCCGTGGAAGGTGATTGGTTTCCGCGAAAGCGAGCGGCACGAAGCTCGCCCCGGGCGAATTCAGGTTCTCGTCCACGCCGCGCTCGGCATTGACGCGATAGAAGCCGCCCACGACATAACGATCCAACATGTAGACCACCGGTTCGGCGACCGCATCGTTGACCCGCTCGTTCGTGGGAACGCCTTCCTGCAGGATGACCTCGGTCACCTCCTGCCCGTCCTTGATGACACTCATCTTGTTGCGCGAACGGCGGTTGAGGTCGGCCAGATCCTTCGGATCGCGCACGGTCATGATGCCCATGCCGTAGGTGCCGGCGTCCGCCTTGACAATGATGAATGGCTTTTCCTGGATGCCGTATTCCTTGTACTTGCGACGGATCTTGCCGAGCAGTGCCTCCGCATTGCTCATCAGGCATTCCTGGCCGGATCCTTCGGAGAAGTTCACTTCACCGCATCGCGCGAAGAGCGGATTGATCAGCCAAGGGTCCATGCCGAGCAGCTTGGCGAATTTCTTCGCGATTTCCTCGTAGGCCTGGAAGTGGTTGGTCTTGCGACGCACCGCCCAGCCCGCGTGCAACGGAGGCAGCACGTATTGCTCGTGCAGGTTCTCGAGGATCGTGGGAATGCCCGCGGACAAGTCGTTGTTGAGGAGGATCGTGCAGGGATCGAAGTCCTTGAGCCCGAGTCGGCCCCGATTGCGCAGCAACGGCTCGAGGATGAGGTCATCGCCTTCGGGCAGTTCGAGCCTCGTGGGCGTCTTCACGGACTCGTCCAGCGAGCCCAACCGGACGTTCAGTCCGGCCTGGTGAAAAATCTTGACCAATCGGGCCACATTGGTCACGTAGAACGTGTTGCGGGTGTGGTTCTCGGGAATCAGCAGCAGGTTGCGCGCTTCAGGGCAGATCTTCTCGATAGCCGCCATCGCGGCCTGAACTGCCAGCGGCAGCATCTCTTCGGTCAGGTTGTTCCAGCCACCGGGGAACAGGTTGGTGTCCACCGGCGCCAGCTTGAAGCCCGCGTTTCGCACATCGACGGAGGTATAGAAGGGCGGCGTGTGCTCCATCCACTCGAGCCGGAACCAGCGTTCGATGGCGGGCAGCGATTCGAGAATCCGCTGCTCCAGTTCGTTGATCGGGCCGTTGAGTGCCGTGATGAGATGAGGAACCATGAAGGGAGACCCGGTTGCGAGGAGTCCCCGCGCCTGACGCACAGCGTCCGGAGAGCAGGGCTGTCGATTCTAGGCATTTGGGGTTCCCGCGGCGCAAGGCAAGGGCGGCTCGCGCACCGCCGAACCCAGTCCTGAAGTGGGCACTCTCTTGGTCCTGGAATGCGCGCTCATTCACGATCGTTTCCTGCCTGCACCCACGACGGTGCTGCAATGAAAGAGGCCGCCTCACGGCGGCCCCGGATCCAAGAACGACAGGTCTTACTTGGCGTATGCCGTCTCGCCGTGCGAGGCGATGTCCAGGCCCTCGCGCTCTTCCTCTTCGCTGACTCGCAAACCGACGAGGACGTCGACGATCTTGTAGCCGATGAAGGCGACGACGCCGGACCACACGATCGTGATGCCCACGCCCAGTGCCTGGATGCTCAACTGGCTGGCGATGGAGAAGTCCGCCGCGCCCGTGCCGCCGAGCCACGGTGCCGTGAACACACCGGTCAAGAGCGCACCGGCGATACCACCCACTCCGTGCACGCCGAACACATCGAGCGTGTCGTCTGCGCCCAGGATGCGCTTGAGGCCGTTGACGCCCCACAGGCAGAGCAGGCCAGCGACGATCCCGATGACGAGTGCCCCCATCGGCCCGACGGTGCCGCACGCCGGCGTGATGGCCACCAGGCCGGCGACCGCCCCGGATGCGGCGCCGAGCATGGACGCCTTGCCCTTCGTCAGCGCTTCACCGACCGACCATGCCAGCGTGGCGATGGCCGTGGCCAGCAAGGTGTTGATGAAGGCGAGGGCGGCCGTGCCGTTGGCTTCCAGCGCAGAGCCCGCGTTGAAGCCGAACCAGCCCATCCACAGCATGGCGGCACCGACCATCGTCAGGGTCAGCGAGTGCGGCGTGAGGGAATCGCGCCCGTAGCCGATGCGCTTGCCCAGCAGGTACGCACCCACGAGGCCTGCGACGCCGGCGTTGATGTGCACCACCGTGCCACCCGCGAAGTCGAGGGCACCTTTCTTGAACAGGAAGCCCTCGCTGAACCACACCATGTGCGCGATCGGGATGTAGCAGAACGTGAACCAGATCGCGGTGAACAGCAGCACGGCGGAGAACTTCACGCGCTCGGCCAGCGAGCCCACGATCAGGGCGCAGGTGATCGCCGCGAACGTGCCCTGGAAGGCGACGAACACGTACTCGGGCAGCTTGAAGCCTGCCGAGAACGTATCGGCCATGCTGTCGGGCGTGATGCCGGACAGGAAGGCCTTGCTCAGCACGCCGATGACCGCCCCTCCGCCGCCGAACGCCAGGCTGTAGCCGTAGATCGCCCACAGCACAAGGATGAGGCAGAACACACACATCACCTGCATGAGCACGGACAGCATGTTCTTGCTGCGGACCAGTCCGCCATAGAACAGCGCCAGACCCGGCACGGCCATGAACAGCACCAGCAGCGTGGCAGTGAGCATCCAGGCGGTATCACCCTTGTTGACCACCGGCGCCGCGGATGCCGCAGGAGCGGCCGCAGTGGCCGCGGCCACCGGTGCCGCGGAGGCCGCTTCGGCCGCCGCGGGTGCGGCGGCAGCCGCCGGTGCCGATGCACCGGCGTCCTGCGCGAGCGATGAGCCGGCAAAACCCAGGGCCGCCAGGCCGAGAGCGAGGGTTGCAAGAAGTTTCTTCATGGTGGGATGTCTCTTCAGGTTGACGTCACAACGCGTCTTTGCCGGTCTCGCCCGTACGAATGCGGACGACCTGTTCCAACGACGATACGAAGATCTTTCCGTCGCCGATCTTTCCGGTGCGCGCGGCGGTCTCGATCGCCTCGATGACGCGGTCGACGATCGCGTCATCGACTGCCGCCTCGATCTTCACCTTGGGCAGGAAGTCGACGACATACTCCGCACCGCGGTACAGCTCGGTGTGGCCCTTTTGACGACCGAAGCCTTTCACTTCGGTCACCGTGACCCCTTGCACGCCGATGGCGCTGAGGGCCTCACGCACTTCATCAAGCTTGAAAGGCTTGACGATGGCAGTCACCATCTTCATGGTCATCTCCTGGGTTGAAGGGATCAGAAGGTTTTCTTGACGGCCACCACGAGGCCGGCTCGTCCGAGGTCCTTGCCGTTGGCCGGCGACGCATAGGCTTTCACGCCGCCGATCGACTTGGTGTCCGCCCCGACGATCGCGCCGCTCAAGGTGAACCCCGCGACGTCCTTGCTCACCGTCAGCGAATAGTCGGTGTACGAGTAGTCGCTGTTGTGGGCCACGTGCTGGTATCCAAGGTGCGGGGCGAGCGAGAAGCCAGCGCCGATGTCGAAGCTGGCGCTGAGGTCGAGGTAGCCACTGTTCTTGCTGTCGGCGAACCCGAACAGGTTGCTCACGCTGTGCGAATACTTCAGCGTGGCTGGCCCGAAGCTCAGTGCGCCATAGATCTCGGTCGTGTTGGCGCTCGGGTTCAGATCGTTGCTCGGGTACTGATAGGTCAGCAAGCCGACGTCGAACCCCACGTCCTTGGTGAGCGCACCCTTGTAGCCGCCGTAGATGTCCCACTCGACGTCGGCATTTCCGCCGAAGTCCTTGATCCACTTGATGGTCGAAAGCCAGGTGCCCACGTACAGGCCGTTGGCAGCCGCATAGTCGGCGCCGCCCTGCAGCGCCGGCTGCAGCCGCGATTGCGAGATGCCGCGGTAACGGTAGTCGCTCGTCAGGCTGGCGTTGAACGACAACGGGTTGTCTTCAGCATGCGAGACCGTGGGCAGGACGCTGATCGCGGTGAAGGCGGCCAGTGCCAGGGAATAGAGCTTCATTCGAATTTCTCCTCGACTCGGTGTGAAAGTAAGACCAGGCGGCTAATTGCAGCTTCTGTGCCTGATCGTCCTACCTCGAATGCGCCCCACGCCAAGGAGATTTCGCCCTTCTTCAGTGCGTCCGAGAACCAAAATGGCGTTGATCGCCCCATTGCCGCCTTTTGGTGCAAGCCTTTCTGGCCATTCGCCCATTGGAGTGGCCCAAAGCGGGGTGGCGAGTCCGCCGATGCGACGCCGAGAATCCCTTCGGGGCGGGTGGCCGCCCGACACACGATTCATCCTGAACATGTCTCTGGCAGTGGTGCACAGCCGCGCGCTCGATGGGCTCGCGGCACCCGAAGTCACGGTGGAAGTCCATCTGGCCAACGGCCTGCCCAGCTTCACGCTGGTCGGGCTCGCCGACACGGAGGTCAAGGAAGCGCGTGAGCGGGTGCGCGCCGCTCTGCAGCAAAGCGGCCTGGAGTTCCCGAACAACAAGCGAATCACCGTGAACCTGGCACCGGCCGATCTGCCCAAGGAGTCCGGGCGCTTCGACCTGCCGATCGCCATCGGCATCCTGGCGGCCAGCGGACAGATCGATGCACGACGGCTCGACAGCTATGAATTCGCGGGCGAACTGTCGCTCGCCGGCGATCTGCGTCCGATTCGCGGAGCCCTGGCCATGTCGCTCGCGCTGCGCCGCATCGGCGCGCGCAAGGCGCTCGTGCTGCCTCGGGCAAGCGCCGACGAGGCGGCGCTCGTTCACGGGCTGTCCATCCACCCTGCGGCGCATTTGCTCGATGTCGTGCAGGCGCTTCTTCCGGGCGATGCAGCCAGGCCGCTTCCCATGGCACATCGCGAAATCGTCTCCGCCTGCGTGGCCGCCCACGACCTGCGGGACGTGAGGGGCCAGGCCGGCGCCAAGCGCGCCCTCGAAATCGCCGCGGCCGGCGGACACAGCCTGCTCATGGTGGGGCCGCCAGGGACTGGCAAGTCGATGCTCGCCCAGCGCTTCATCGGCCTGCTGCCTGCGCTGTCCGAAGATCAGGCGCTGGAATCCGCGGCCATTCTCGGCCTGAACGGCACATTCGATCTGCGCCGATGGCGCCAGCGCGTCTTGCGCAGCCCGCATCACAGCGCCTCCCAGCCGGCGTTGGTAGGTGGAGGCTCGCCACCGCGGCCGGGCGAGATCTCGCTGGCCCACGAAGGCGTGCTGTTTCTCGACGAGTTGCCGGAATTCCCGCGCAGTGCGCTCGAAGCGTTGCGCGAGCCGCTGGAAAACGGGCGGATCGTGATTTCCCGTGCCGCGAGGCAGGCGGAGTTCCCGGCGCGATTCCAACTCATCGCCGCCATGAATCCGTGCGCATGCGGACACCACGGCAGCACGCTTCGGGCATGCCGCTGTTCGCCGGACTCGATCGAGCGCTACCAGGGCAAGCTCAGCGGCCCGCTGCTCGATCGGATCGACGTGCAGGTCGAGGTGCCCGCGGTGGCCCCTGACATCCTTGCCCGGGCCTCGGACGGCGAGAGCAGCCCGGCGATCGCCTCACGGGTCGCCGCCGCGCAGGCACGGCAGCAGTCGCGACAGGGATGCCTCAACGCCGCGCTGAGCGTCAATGGCATCGCGGAGCACGTCCCGCTCGACGCCGCGGCGACCGCCTTCGTGCAGACGGCCGCGACGCGGCTGGGATGGTCGGCCCGAGGATTCCACCGGGTGCTGCGCGTCGCACGCAGCATCGCGGACCTTGCCGGCACGCCCGACGTCCAGACCTCCCATCTGGGGGAGGCCATTCAGTATCGGCGCGTGCTCAGACCAGCATGAGCGGCGCGCGATGCGTCACTGAGCAGCCAACGGATGAAGCGTCTGGCCGTCCACAGTCACGCGTGAACCGACCGTCGGCGCGGTCTTCAGTGCCAGAGTGCGCGTGCTGCCGTCATCCATGTGCACACGCACGTCGTAGATCACCTCGCTGCGCGCACGCTTCTCGACTTCGTTGCCCGCCAACCCGCCGCCGATCGCACCGAGGACGGTCATCGCGGTACGACCATTGCCGCGGCCCATGTTGTTGCCCAACGCACCACCCAGGACGCCGCCGGCCACAGCACCCAGGCCGGTGCCCTTTCCTTTTTGCTGAACGGCGTGGACGGACTCGATCACCCCGCAATGTGCACACACGGGCGCGGCCACCGGCTCGGGCGCAGCCTGCACGACATGCTTCTTCTGCAGGGCCGCGGGATGGGCGAACGCGGGAGCCGGCGAACGTACCGCAGGACCGTCTTGCGGCGCGAGCTCGACAGTGGGGGCTGCCGCGTTTCCGGCAGCGACCTTCACCGTTGTATCCACCATGGCGTCATCGCTGGCCAGGGACGCGCGAGTGCCTTCCATCGGCCCGGCAGACAGCAGATCGCTCTGCGGCGCCGGGTGCCACGCCATGCCGGCGGCCAGGCCCACGCCGACGAGCGCGAGACCGCCCACCAGCAGCCAGATCCGATTCGCGAAGTGTCCAGGGCGGACGATCGTCGAGGCGGGAGAGGTCGATGAATGCACGGACAAGTTCCTTTCAGGTTCCACGGGCGCCGACTGCGCCTCGACATTGAACGCAAAGAGGACCCCGCTTGCGGCACTCCGCAATCGAATCAGTTGTAACGGTTTGAGCCGCCGTGAGCGCATACTGCGCCGGGCACGGCAATGCCCCGGGAGTCAGCTGCGCCAACCCCGCGCATGCTGCCTACAGCTGCGAGCCGAGCGAGCGTTGCAGGTCGGCGACATCGCGCACGGCACGGCGCGCCAAGTCCCGCAATTGATCGTCCCCGACCCGGCCCACATTGAAGTAGGTGGATGCCGGATGTGCGAAGTAGAAGCCGCTCACCGTGGCCGCGGGCGTCATTGCCAGGCTCTCCGTCAACCCCATGCCCACGGCATCGCAATCGAGCACGCGGAAGATGTCGGCCTTGACCGCGTGGTCCGGGCAGGCGGGATAGCCGGGCGCAGGCCGGATGCCGCGATATCGCTCGGCAATGAGTTCGGCGTTGGAAAGCGCTTCGCCGCTGGCATAACCCCACAGTTCGGTCCGCACGCGCTGGTGCATGCGCTCGGCAAAGGCTTCTGCCATCCGGTCGGCAAGCGCCTTGAGCATGATGGCGCTGTAGTCGTCGTGATCGTCCGCGAACTGCCGCTCCTTGCGGTCCACGCCCAGCCCGGCCGTCACGGCGAACATGCCGATGTAGTCGCGGATGCCCGTCTCGCGCGGCGCGATGAAGTCGGCCAGGCAACGGTTGGGTCTCGGCACCCGCTTGCCGTCGGGGCCTTCGATCACGGGTCGTTGCGTCTGCATGCGAAGGCCGCGCCAGGTCATCAATGTCCGGCTGCGATCTTCGTCGGCATAGATCTCGATGTCGTCGTCATTCACGGTATTCGCGGGAAACAGCCCGACCACGCCGTTGGCGGTCAGCCAGCGCCCGTCGATCAGGCGCTTGAGCATGCGCTGTCCGTCGGCGAGCACGCGCCTTGCGGATTCGCCGACGATCCCGTCGTCGAGGATCGCCGGGTAGGGGCCGGCAAGGTCCCAGGTCTGGAAGAACGGGCCCCAGTCGATGCAATGGGAGAGTTCGGCCAGGTCGTAGTTCTTGAAGACTCGGCGCCCGATGAACTTCGGCTGCGGCGGCGTATAGCCGTTCCAGTCGATGGGGGTCTTGTTGGCACGTGCCTGCGCGAGCGTCACCAAGGGCGTCGACTTCTTCTTTGCGTGCAGGTCGCGCACCCGCTCATAGTCGGTGCGCAGCTCGGCAATGAATGCGTCGGCGCGCTCGTCCGACAACAAATCACTGCACACCCCGACACTGCGGCTCGCATCGGGCACATAGACGACCGGCCCATCGTAGTGCGGTGAAATTTTCACCGCCGTGTGGACGCGGCTGGTCGTAGCGCCGCCGATCAGCAGCGGAATCTTCTTCGAGCGAAAGTGCTCGTCGCGCTGCATCTCGCCGGCGACGTGCTGCATTTCCTCGAGGCTCGGCGTGATAAGACCGGACAGCCCGACGATGTCGGCACCCTCGGCCTTGGCGCGCGCGAGGATGTCCTGGCACGGCACCATGACGCCCATGTTGACGACCTCGAAGTTGTTGCACTGCAAGACCACCGTCACGATGTTCTTGCCGATGTCGTGAACGTCGCCCTTGACGGTGGCGATGACGACCTTGCCCTTCGGTCGCGCCTGTCCTCCGGCATCGACGAGGGATCGCTTCTCGGCCTCGATGTACGGCAGCAGATGGGCCACCGCCTGCTTCATCACGCGCGCGCTCTTGACCACCTGCGGCAGGAACATCTTCCCCTGCCCGAAGAGATCGCCGACCACGTTCATGCCGGCCATCAGGGGACCTTCGATGACGTGCAGAGGCCTTCCGCCGCGCGCCTCGATCGTGCGCCACGCCTGCTCGGTGTCTTCGACGATGAAGTCGTTGACGCCGTGCACCAGCGCATGCGAGAGCCTTTCCTCGACCGGCTTGGCGCGCCAGGCGAGTCGCAAGCTGTCGTCCTTTGCGGCGCCCTTCGCGCTTTCGGCCACTTCCACGAGCCGCTCGCCGGCATCGGGCCGCCGGTTGAGCACCACGTCCTCGACGCGCTCGCGAAGCGCCGGGTCGAGATCGTCGTACACGCCGATCATTCCAGCGTTGACGATGCCCATGTCCATCCCGGCGCGGATCGCGTGGTACAGGAAGACCGTGTGGATCGCTTCGCGCACCGGATCGTTGCCGCGGAAGCTGAAGCTCACGTTCGAGACGCCGCCGCTGACCTTGGCGCCCGGCAGGTTCTGCTTGATCCAGCGCGTGGCCTGGATGAATTCGACCGCGTAGTTGTCGTGCTCCTCGATGCCCGTGGCAATCGCGAAGATGTTCGGGTCGAAGATGATGTCCTCGGGCGGGAAGCCCACCTCGTCGACGAGGATGCGATAGGCGCGCTCGCAGATGGAAGTCTTGCGCTCGAAGCTATCGGCCTGGCCCTTCTCGTCGAAGGCCATGACCACCGCTGCGGCGCCATAGCGGCGAACGAGCTTCGCCTGGTGCCTGAAGGTGTCCACGCCTTCCTTCAGCGAAATCGAATTCACGATGCCCTTGCCCTGCACGCACTTGAGGCCTGCCTCGATCACCTCCCACTTCGAGCTGTCGATCATGATCGGCACGCGCGCGATCTCGGGCTCGGAAGCGATCAGGTTGAGAAAGCGCACCATCGCGACCTTGCTGTCGAGCATGGCCTCGTCCATGTTGACGTCGATGACCTGCGCGCCGTTGTCGACCTGCTGGCGCGCCACGGCCAACGCCTGCTCGAACTGGCCCGCGAGGATCATGCGCGCGAAGGCCTTCGAGCCCGTCACGTTGGTGCGCTCGCCGATGTTGACGAACAGCGCGTCGTCGCCGATGGTCACCGGCTCGAGGCCCGAGAGCTTCATCGGCGGGACGGTGCGAGGATCGGTACGAGAGGTCATGGCGAAGCGCGAAGGCTGCAGATCGTGAGATCGGCCGCGCAACTCACCGCGGCCTGCTGGGTCGGGTGAGCGCCGTTGGATGCGAATTGCCCAAGCCTGGCGGCCTTGGACGGCCGTCGCAACGCTCCTTGGGCGAGGGCGGTATTGTAGGCGCGAAGGCGAGAGATCGCGCAGCACGGCGCGAAGGCAGGTTCAAGTCGGCGAAGGATCTGCCGAAATCGGAAGACGCGCCCCAAACCGACCTCAGCCGCACCTGCCGTGACGACATGCCCGTGATCCAGCTTTCGCCCAACCTGTTGCGGCTCGGCCAGCCCGTGCCGGTGCCGGTGCGCGACGCCAACGGCCTTCTGCTGCTGCCGCGCGGATCGATGCTGACCGACGAAACGCAGCGCCAGCAGTTGATTGCCCGCGGCGTGTACGTCGATGCCGGCGACTCCCAGCAGTTGCGGCGCGCATTGGCCGGAAAACTCGATGCCATGGTGCGCAGCAACGCGCTCCTGGGCCAGATCGCCCAGGCGGTGCCCGAAGTCGTCTCGGGTTCGCTGTCGCAGGCGCGCGCAGGCGGCGTCGAGCCCATCGCCGCGTGGAACGCGGTGATGCTGCGCGCAAGTGCGATGCTGCACGATGCCCCTCAAGCCGACTTCGCTTCGCGCGTGCAACGCCTGGACGCCGACCTCCTGGCCTTGCTCGATGGCGATACCGACGCCGCGTTGCTGGTCCTGGTGCACGCCAGCACCAGCGAGACGCATCAGTACAGCGTGACGCACGCCCTGCTCGTTGCCGCCGTGTGCGAGCTCGCCGGGCGCCACCTGCCCTGGCCAGCCGAGTGGCGGTCCTCGTTGCGGCGCGCGGCGCTGACCATGAACGTCGCGATGACCAGCCTGCAGGATCAGCTCGCCAAGCAGGAAAGCCCGGTCACGCCACGCCAGCGCGTCGCCATCGATTCACACCCTGCCGACGCCGTGCGCCTGATGGCCGGCTCCGGGATCGACGACACGCTGTGGCTCGACGCGGTGGAGCATCACCACGGCACTCAGCCCGGTCCGTTGGTGCAATTGCCTCCGATGCTGCAGCTGGCCCGGCTGATCCAGCGCGCCGACATCTTCGCGGCGCGCCTGAGCCCCCGGAAGATGCGCCAGGCGATGGCGGCCACGGCCGCCGCGCGTGCGGCCTACCTCGACGAGAACCAGCAGGCCGACGATGCGGGCGCTGCCATCGTCAAGGCACTCGGAATCTACCCTCCTGGCAGCTATGTGCGGCTGGCCAACGGCGAGATCGGCATCGCCTTGCGCCGCGGCAAGCGTGCCAACGAGCCCGTGGCCGCCAGCGTCGTCACCCGCACCGGCACGCCCATGGGCGAGCCGGCACTGCGCGACACGCGCCTGAAGGCCTTCGAGATCACGGGCGGCCTCGCCCCGCACGAAGTCAAGCTGCGCCTGAACCTGGAACGACTGCTCGCGCTGGCCTGACCCGTCACGCGCCGCGCCGCCTCGGGCGGCATCAGGCCGCCAGCAGAGACGATATCGCACCGCCGTGGATGCAGCGCGGCCGGTACTTGCCGACGCGCTGCGCGATCTGCTCGATGTGCTCGGGGGTCGTGCCGCAGCAGCCACCGGCGATGTTGAGGAAGCCCGACTGGGCGAATTCCTCGAGGAGGCTGCCCGTGATTTCCGGCGTCTCGTCGAAGCCGGTCTCGCTCATCGGATTGGGCAAGCCCGCATTCGGGTAGCAGCTGATGAAGGTGTCGCCCGCCACGCGCGCGAGCTCCTCGATGTAGGGGCGCATCAGCGTAGCGCCGAGCGCGCAGTTCAGGCCCACGGCCAGCGGGCGGGCGTGTCGGACGCTGTGCCAGAACGCTGTCACGGTCTGGCCCGACAGGATGCGCCCGGACGCATCCGTGACGGTGCCGGAGATGATCACCGGCAGGCGCTCTCCGGTGTCTTCCATCAGCTCGTCCAGCGCGAAGATCGCGGCCTTGGCGTTCAGCGTGTCGAAGATGGTCTCGACCAGGAAGAGGTCGCAGCCGCCTTCCAGCAGCCCTGCCGCCTGCTCCTTGTAGGCCATGCGCAGGTCGTCGAAGCCGACATTGCGCGCCGCCGGATCGTTGACGTCGGGGCTGATGCTCGCTGTCCGCGGCGTCGGCCCCAGGGCGCCCGCGACGAAGCGCGGTTTGTCGGGCGTGGCGGCCGCGTCGCAGGCTTCCCGCGCGAGCCGGGCCGCCGCGACGTTGAGTTCGCGCGCGACATCTGCAAGGCCGTAATCTTCCTGGGCGACGGATGTCGCGCCGAATGTATTGGTCTCGATGATGTCGGCGCCGGCCGCGAGGTAGCGATCGTGGATCTCGCGCACGACGCCCGGCTGGGTGAGCTGCAGCAGGTCGTTGTTGCCCTTGAGGTCGCGAGGATGGTCCTTGAAGCGCTCGCCGCGGAAGTCGGCCTCGCCGAGCTGGTAGCGCTGGATCATCGTGCCCATGGCGCCGTCAAGGACGACGATGCGCTTCGCAAGCAGCGACGGGAGCGCCTGGGCGCGGGTGTAGATGACTGACGGGGGCGTGCTCATCGCGCCATTCTAAGAACGGCGTCAAGCCCTGCGTCCGCCACGGAGTCAGGCCCTTCGGGCCATCCGGCGGCGCAGGCCGTAGCTCAGCGACTGCACGCTGGCGGGGAGCAGCGAGCGTGCGTCCGCCACCGACGGGATGTCGGTTTCCGCGAACAGCGAGGGCCTGAAGGCGTTCTTCGAGGCGCGGTCGTCGGCTGCCCACAAGGTGAGGGCGCGCGCGGACATGGGCCGTGCGAACAGGTATCCCTGGAACTCGTCGCAGCCCAGGCTCATGAGGATGTCGCGCTGGCGAACGTTCTCCACGCCCTCCGCGACGACCTTCAGGCCGATCGCATGGGCGAGCTTCAACACGGCGTCGACGATCGCCCGAGCGTCTGCACTGGTGTCCAGGTCCATCACGAAGCTGCGGTCGATCTTCAGCTCGGTGGCCGGCAGGCGGCGCAGGTAGCTCAGGCTGGAGTAGCCGGTCCCGAAATCGTCGATGGACAGGTGGATGCCCGCCTGACCCAGGCGCTCGAAGGTGCGCTGGGTGACTTGCGTGTCCTCCATCGCCACCGACTCGGTGATCTCGCAGGTCAGCCGCGAAGGGTTCACGCCATGGCGGCGCAGTGCCGCCTGCAGGCGCTCGACGAGGTCGGTCTGGCGCATCTGAAACACCGACAGGTTGATCGCCACGCGCATCTTGAGCCCGCGCTCGCGCCACACGCGTGCCTGGCGGCAAGCGTCCTCGATGACCCAGTTGCCCAATGCCCCGATGAGGCCATGGCGCTCGGCCAGCGGAATGAAGACATCGGGTCCGACCAGGCCGCGCACGGGGTGGTGCCAGCGCAGCAGGGCTTCGGCGGCCGTCACCTGGCCGCTTCGAGCATCGATCTTGGGCTGATAGAACAGCTCGAGCTGCCGGTTGTCGATCGCATGGCGCAGGTCGCGCAGCAACTCGTGGCGGTCGCGTGCGTCGTCCTGCATGCGCGGCTCGAACAGCGCGTAGCTCGAGCCGCCCGCCGACTTGGCGGCCTGCATGGCGGCATTGGCGCGCGAGATCAGCTTGGTCGCGCCACCGTCCTCCGGGAAGCAGGCGATGCCGATCGAAGCCGACACGCGCAGGTCGTGGCCTGCGCAGTCGACGGGCGCGTCGAGCGCATCGAGCAGGCGATGGGCGGCGTCGCCCAGCATGCGCCGGTCGAGTTGTCCGTGAAGCATCACCACGAACTCGTCTGCGCCCAACCGTGCGAGTTCCTGGCTGACGATGGCCGGGGGGGCCACCATGCCCAGCGCCTCCTGGCCAAGCCTCCGCGCCACTTCGCGCAACACCGTGTCACCCAGCGCGTGCCCGAACGAATCATTCACGCTCTTGAAGCCGTCCAGCCCGACCGCGAGCAGGGCAATCCGCTGGCCTTGCGCCTCTGCTTCGCCGGCCGACTTGCGCAGGGCGCCTTCCATGCCCAGCCGGCTGAGCAGGCCCGTCAGCGGGTCGGACAGCGGCGTGCGTTCGAGGTTGGCATTGGCCTGCTGCAGGCGCGCGCCGAGCATTCGCTGCTTGCCGACCAGATGGCGTTCCATGCGTGCTGCCTGCAGGACCAGCAGCGCCATGGCCGCACACAACAGGGCGAAGAGCAGTTCGGGACCAGGCACCGCCAGGGCCGCGGCGGGCCTGTGCCAGCCGCCCGCCATCAGTGCAAGCAGTTGTGCAATGGCCACGCCTGCAGGCACCAGGTGGCGCGACCACGGCTTGTCCGCCGATCGCGGTCGGCGCCACAGAAAGGTCGTCCACACGCCCTGGGCCGCCATTGCCGCCAGGAATGCCGCCATCAGCGGGCCAGGCTGCGCACGCCAGCCCATGCAGATCGCCCATACCCCGACCTCGGACAGCGCGAGGAAGGCAGCGCCCAGCCCCGCAAGAACACGGTACTGCCGGCGGCGCATTCCCAGTGCCGCGAGGCCGGCCGCGACGCTCCCCGTGGCGAGCACCAGAGCCAGCGCGGAATTGCCGAGCGGCATGACCGTGATCCCGCCGGTGGCCATGGCCAGGCACAGGTGGGCGGCCCAGAGGCAGGCTCCACAGATCACGGCGGAAGTGACAAGCCAGCCGCGATAGACGGCAACGTCGCTGCGATCGGCTCGCCGCGCGAAGTCCTGCCCGACCAGGACACCACAGAAGGCTGCGGCGAGCGCGGCGCCGATTCGAAGGCAAAAGGTGATCTCGAACATCGATGTGACAGTGAGCGGTCCGGCGTGTCATGCCACGAGGGCAATGCCGCCAGCAGGTTCCATGAGTCTGCATGGCGTGGCAACCGCGTGGCTGCGGTCGATTCAGGGGCTGTGTGGAGGAATGACGCTTTCAAGGCGTCAAAGGACTTGCACTGTCGCGCAGTGCGGCAACCGCACCACAGGGCCGGCCCGCGCGGCCTGCCCGTCAGCGCCGAAAGCCGATGCTTCGGCGCTGCCTGACCTCGGGTTTCACCCGATGCTCGGTCTCGAGCTGCGCCAGGAACTCGTCGGCGTCGAAGTCCGCCCCGAGGATATCAACCTGCCGCTTGACCGCGGCGAAGTCGCCGGGCGCCAGTTGGTCGAGTTCAGCAAGGCGCGTGCGCTGCTCAGGCGTGAGCGCCTCGCCGTGGCCATCCAAGGCCTCGGCGACGAACATGCGCTCGCGCTGTTCGCCCGTCAATGCGCGAAAGCGGATCTTGAACGTGAAGCGCCGCAGCGCAGCCTCGTCGAGCTCCTCGAAGAGGTTGGTCGTGCAGATGAAGACGCCGGGAAAGCGCTCCATGCCTTGCAGCATTTCGTTGACTTCGCTGACCTCGTAGCTGCGCTCGGCCATGCGTCGGCTGCGCAGGAAACTGTCGGCTTCGTCGAGCAGCAGGACGGCCTGCTCGCTGTCGGCCTCCTCGAACATCGCGGCCATGTTCTGCTCGGTTTCGCCGACGAACTTGCTGACGAGGTCGGAGGCCTGGCGAACGAGAAGCGGCCGCTGAAGGCACTGCGCGATGTGCTCGGCCAGCGCGGTCTTGCCCGTGCCGGGCGGCCCATGGAAGCACAGCGTGCCCCCGCCCTTGCGCCGCAACGCTTCGATCACGCGCGGTACTTCGAAGCGCGACTCCGTGTTGAGAAGCGACAGGTCGTAGTGCGTGACGACGGGTCTTGCGGCGCGCCCGTGGCTGCCATTGCCCAGGGCCCGGTCGGCATTGCCGATCTGGCGTTCGATCAATGCTTCGACCTGGCCCGCCTCGCGCGCCAGGCGAGCAAACTTGACCGCCGTGCGCACCTGCGCAGGTGTCAGTCCGCGCCGTTCGGCCAGGCGCGCTGCGAATCCTTCGGACACGGGAACGCCGGCCAGGGCGCGCGCCACCAGCGCCTCGCGCGCGCCGGGCGGCGGGCTCTTGAGCTCGAGGTGGTACTGGAAACGGCGGCGGAATGCCGGGTCGATCTGCTCGATGCGGTTGGTGACCCAGATCACCGGTACGGGATTGGTCTCCAGGATCTGGTTGACCCATGCCTTGCCACTCACGCTTCCCGACGGGCCGCCATCGCCGGTATCCAGGCGCGCCATCAACTGGGCCGCGTCCGTGGAGATCGGCGGGAAGACATCCTCGACCTCGTCGAAGAGCAAGGCCACGTTGGCGCTGCCCTTGAGGAAGACCTGGCTGATCTGCAGCGATCGGTATCGGTCGCGCCCGCTCAGCGAATTGCCGTCGCGGTCGGCGTACTCGACTTCGTAGAGCTCCAGCCCGGCGGCCTCGGCCGCGACTTTGGCCAGTTCGGTCTTGCCTGTGCCCGGGGGGCCGTACAGGAGCACGTTGACGCCCGGCTCATGATGGTCGATGGCGTTGCGCAGCATGGTCGTGAGCACGCGCTGGTCGTCGCCGACGTAGTGAAAGTCCGAAGGCGTGAGTTCACTGCGGGTGGCCGGGCGGGTGAACACGGCCATCAGGTCGGACGGGCCCTCGTAGTGGCGCATCAGGACCGGTGGCAATTGCTCGCTGACCTTCATCAGGTCGGCCAGGTCGGTGATGTTGTGCTCCGAGATGAGGTTCTCGACCATCCCGATGCGCTCGAGCCGCGAACCGGCCCGCAAGGCTTCGGCCACGTCGTTCTCGTTGACTCCGGCGACGGCCGCGATGGCAGCATAGGCCTCCTGCGCATTCGAGACCTTGAATTCGACCAGCAGGCCTCGCAGGTCGCGCTGGTAGCGCGCGAGCGTGCCGTACAGCAGCAGCGCGCGCTCCGCGGGGTTGAGTTGAAGCAGTCCCGCCAGGGCATCGATGTTCTTTTCGACGAGTGTCGATTCCCGCTTGAGGCTGCGGTCAAGCCAGTCGGCCGTGGCACCCAGGACCGCCAGCAGGTCCTTGGGCGCGTCCTTGATGTACTCGTCGACGTAGAAGAACAGTGTCGACTCCTCGTACGGCCCGCGCCAGCCGCCGTGGCGCGTCATGAAGGCCTCGTCCGACAAAGCCTCGTGGCCTTTCCACTGGTCGTTGCCCTTGCAGCGCTGATTGAGGAACGCGCGCAGCCTGGTGAGCACGGACGCCGGCCACACCAGGTGCCGTCCGGTGAGGGCCAGCAGACTGTTCCAGTCGCGGCGGAGGTTGAAGCGCCCGACATGCCGCATCGTGAGCGTCAGCACGAATTGCGAGCACATGCGGTCGAGTACCGGCGCCTCTTTCAGGCCGGGCGACAACACCATGCGTGTGCCACTCGAGCTTCTTGCCATGCCGATCTCGCCCCAGGGTGCAGAGCATCTTGGCGCAGCATGCACGATGCGGCAAGTCCCTGGCGCGCGACACGGGTTGCAGAAGGCGCATGCGTGCGAAATTGCGGGGTGACAGGTCCGCGGGCTTTCGCCAGGACCACCGGAGGCGCCGCGGCCGACCGCCACCCTGCGATAGGGGCGGGATCGACTCGCAGTAGTGGAACCGGCGTGAGCGGTTCAGTGCAGCACGACGGGCTGCTGCATCAGAGAGCTGAAGCGGCCCAGGTACTCGTCGATTTCCTCTTCGGAGGGCTCGGTCTCGATGAGAGCCTCGACGCCCTCCTTGAAGCTCTGGGCCAGCGCGCCCTCGATGAAGATCTCGCGGCGCGCGAATTTGTCGACGATCTCGTATCCGCCTCGTTTCAGGATATTCCCGGGGTCTTTTTCGGACGCGTCCGTCACGTCGAACATGACGACGGCGAAGTTGTCCGAGTTGTAGAGCATTTGCATCAAGTGACTCCTTGACCGGGAAGCTGAGTCCTTCAACGCAAAATTCAAGCCAAGCGTGGACGCGGGCCCGATCGCCGCCGACCATTTCGTGCGGATCGCGCCCTTGTCGGCGTTCCGGCCATTGCTGCAGTGCGTCAGCGCCGCGCTCTTTCGCGCGCGAAGCCTGCCAGGGAGCCGGTGTGCGCAGCAGCACGGCGAAGACCTTGAAGCTGTCATGGTGGCGGTATTCACACATCGAGGGACTGCAGCGCACAGGCGCGTGCCCCCTTGGCGCGAGTTCGGCAGGCCGGCTTTACCCGGTCGCCCGATCCCGACGAGTAAGTTTGACTATCGTCGCTGGCGCGGCGCCGCGCGCCCCGACAATCGCGGCTCGGTCAAACTGTACATTCCGCACCTTTCTCGCACGATGAAACTCGCCAGCTACAAGGATGGATCGCGCGACGGCCAGCTCGTGGTCGTCTCGCGCGACCTGGCCACGGCCCATTACGCCACCGGCATCGCCACTCGGCTGCAGCAGGTGCTCGACGACTGGAACTTTCTCTCGCCGCAGCTCGAGGACCTGTACCAGACGCTCAACCACGGCAAGGCGCGCCACGCGTTCGCTTTCGAGCCGCGCCAATGCGCCGCACCGCTGCCTCGCGCGTACCAATGGGCCGACGGCTCAGCGTTCATCAACCACGTCGAGTTGGTGCGGCGCGCGCGGGGGGCCGAGGTCCCCGAAAGCTTCTACACGGACCCGCTCATGTACCAGGGCGCCAGCGACGACCTGCTGGGCCCCCGCGACGACATCGTCGTGCCCAGCCCGGAGTTCGGGATCGACTTCGAGGCCGAAGTGGCCGTCGTCACGGCCGACCTGGATATCGGCAGCTCGCCCGACGAGGCGCTGGAGGGCATCCGGCTGCTCATGCTCGCCAACGACGTCTCGTTGCGCGAGCTCATTCCGGCCGAGCTGGCCAAGGGCTTCGGCTTCTTCCAGGGCAAGCCCGCGACCGCGTTCGGCCCCGTGGCCGTCACCCCCGACGAACTCGGAGCGGCCTGGCAAGGCGGACGCGTGCACCTCAAGCTCGAAAGCAGCTGGAACGGCAAGCGGGTCGGGCTGTGCGACGCGGGCCCGGAAATGACCTTTCACTTCGGCCAGCTCATCGCACACATGTGCAAGACGCGCCGTGTGCGCGCGGGGTCGATCGTCGGGTCCGGCACGGTGAGCAACAAGGACTGGTCACACGGCTATTCGTGCATTGCGGAGAAGCGGGCGATCGAAACGATCGAATCCGGAGCGCCGCGTACCGGATTCATGCGGTACGGGGACATCATCCGCATCGAGATGAAGGGCCAGGACGGTCAGAGCGTGTTCGGCGCGATCGAGCAGACCGTCGTGCCGCTTCCGTGAAAACGCAGGAGGCGCATCCTTCCGTGGGTGGACATCCGATGCTTGCCTTGCCGCGCCATGCGGCAAGCCCGCGGCGCGGCGAGGTGCTTCGTGCCATCCGGGTTCTTTTGCAGGTGCTGTGGCTGACCCTCTGGTTCGCGCCGATGCCTTCGCAGGCACAGTCGCCGGCACATGGTCAGGCGCAATGGCCTGCGCATTCGCTGCCGGAGCCATCGGCGGATCTGCCCGCTGAATCGTCCGCTGAATCTCAGGCCCGCTGTCCGCCGGCGGCCATGGTCCCGTCCGCCCGCGACGTCCTGGCCGGAGCATCGACCGCGCGCGAGCGGGGGTTCCTTTTCCGCCTCAGTCGTGGCGGCCATGATTCCTGGCTGTTCGGCACGGTGCATGTCGCCCGGCACGATTGGGTCACACCGGGGCCGGCCGCTCTGCACGCCCTGCGGACAAGCGAGGTCCTCGCGCTGGAACTCGACATACTGGATCCGTCGGTGCAGGCAAAACTGCGCGCGGGCATGGCGTGGCGTCCCGAGCGCGCGGTGCAAGGGGCGCTGGCACGCCGGCTGGCTGCCCAGGTCCGCGCGGCATGCCTGCCGGACTTCATGCTGAGTACGATGGATCCCGAGATGCTGTCCACCACGCTACTCGTCCTGGCGGCGCGACGCGACGGCCTCGATCCGGCCTTTGCCATCGACACGGTCCTGGCCGGCCTGGGCCGTGCATTGGGCTTGCAAGTGGTTTCGCTGGAAACGCCCGAACTGCAGCTTCGCGCGCTGCAAAGCAGCAGCGCCGAGGCCGAGCGAACAGCCGTTGACCAATCCCTGGACGAGCTCGAGGCCGGCCGCGCGGCGCCCATGCTCGAGCGCATCGCGAGCGTCTGGGCCCATTCGCGCTACGACGAACTCGAACACTATGCGCAGTGGTGCGGCTGCCTCGACACACCGCAGGATCTGGCACAGAACCGGCGCCTCGTCGACGAGCGCAACCCCGGGCTGGCGGCACGCATCGATGCGCTGCACGCCGAAGGCAGCCGGGTCTTCGCCGCGGTCGGCAGCCTTCACCTGATCGGTCCGAATGGCCTGCCGGCACTGTTGGCGCAGCGTGGCTTCGTGGTCAGCCGCATCGGCGCGCCGTAGGACGCGAGGCAAGGCGCGCTCGCCGGTTTGGACCGGGCCGCAACAGGCGTGCCGCGGCCGTCTCGTGCGCTGGCACATGCCATGGCACGTGCCGCGCATCGTCATTGGCGCGCAGGCGCATCGCATGCACAATGGATCACAAACGACGCCCACAGGAGACCTCATGGCCGACGCCCCCGCCTTCACCAAGCTCGTGCCCGGTTTCGACTTCCTGCAGGGATTGGTCAAGAATGCCGGCTCGGCGCTGCCGGCGATTGGCCAATGGGTGGCGCCCACGCTCAACCCGGACGAACTCGAGAAGCGCATCGAGGAGTTGCGCACAGTCCAGTTCTGGCTGGAGCAGAACGCTCGCATGCTCGGGGCAACCATCCAGGCACTCGAGGTCCAGCGCATGACGCTGTCGACGCTGCGCACGATGAATGTGCAAATGGACGACCTGCGCGAATCGCTGCAAATCCGCATGCCGGTGGGTTCACCGCCCCCGGCCCCGGCCAGCGCGCAGCCGGAACCGAAGGCATCGCAGGCCGCTGAAAAGGCGCCGGCCAAGCCTGCCGCGAAGAGCGGTTCGCAGCGCGAAAATCCGGCCAGGGTGCCGGCACCGGCGAAGCGGCGTCTCCGGTCGACCCGATGCAGTGGTGGGGCGCCTTGACCAAGCAATTCACCGAGCTCGCCGCTTCCGCCATGCGCGAGAGTGCGCGCGAGGCCTCGAAGGACTCGACCGGCAGCCAGGGCCAGCAAGCTGCCGGCGACGGCACATCTGCCCCGAAGAAGTCCGGGGCGCCACGCGCCGCGCGCAAGACGATCGGGGCGCCGGCGCGCAAGCGAACCAAGGCGGCCTGAAGCGGCACGGTGGGGTGAGCCGACCATGAAGCTGTTCCTGCACGGGCACGCCACCCATCCCGATGCGCACATGGCGCTCGCGCTCGCCGCGGCGCAGATCGAGGCGCAACGACGGCACTCGGGCGCAGCGACTCGGCCGACGCTGGGCTGGCTGTACTTGAGCGATCAATTCTCGTCCGCCGCCCAGGGCCTGCTCGACGACGCGAGGCGGCGCTGGCCCGGGGTGGCGTGGGTGGGCGCGGCCGGCGTGGGCGTGTCGGGCAACGGCGTCGAGTACTTCGAGGAGCCGGCCGTCTCGCTGATGCTCGCCGAGATGCCTCGCGAGCAATTCCGCGTGTTCTCCGGCTTGAGACCGCTGAATGCCGGAGACGGCTTCACACCCGCTGCGGCGCAGGTGCACGCTGACCCCACGAGCGTCGACCTCGACGAGCTCGTGACCGACCTGGCGGCCCGAACCAGTAGCGGCTACCTGTTCGGCGGGCTCGCTTCGGCGTCGCGCCCGCCGAACGCGCTTCAGGTGGCCGACGGCGTCTTTGCAGGCGGCTTGTCGGGCGTGGCCTTCGGCGAAGGCGTCGCGATGCTGTCGCGCGTGACCCAGGGCTGCCAGCCGGTCGGGCCGTCGCGGCGCATCACGGACGCGCAGCGCAATGTCATTTTTTCGCTGGACGGCGAACCGGCGTTGGCCTGCCTGATGCGCGACCTCGGACACGCCGGACGCGAGCCGCGCGACTTCCTGCCGCAGATCGCGCAGACGCTGGTCGGCCTGGACGACGAAGGCGACCCGCCGGGGCGTCGAGGACAGTTCGGCCCGGACACGCGTGTGCGCCACCTCGTCGGGCTGGATCCGGCGCGAGGCGGCGTGGCGATCGCCGACACGGCAACCTCCGGGACGCAGCTCGCCTTCTGCCAGCGCCATCGCGAGGCCGCACGCCGAGACCTCGTGCGCATCTGCAGCGAGATTCGCGAGGAACTCGAACCCGAAACCCAGGCGCTGGAGACGGCACTCGCCCTGCGTGACGCCCAGGCGGACAGCGCCGCGCACGCCGCGCGCGGCATCGCCGGCGCGGTGTACATCAGCTGTGCCGGCAGGGGCGGTCCGCACTTCGGGGGCCCGTCAGCCGAACTGCAGATCGTCCGCCACGCCTTGGGCGACGTGCCGCTGGTCGGCTTCTTCGCCAGCGGCGAGATCGCGCGCGACCGGTTGGTCGGGTACACGGGCGTGCTGACCGTCTTTCCGGCATGAACATGCGCGACCGACCTGCATTGCCTGCGCCAAGGTCAAAGCCGCTTTGACGAGGGAACGCCCAACGTCCCCCTTACCATTGTCGCCGCCATGAACGCCACGGCTCCAGCCACTGCCACGCCCCCGTCAGCCGACCATGGAGTGTCCGATCGCGCGCGCCGGCGGGCTGAAGTGGTGGCCGCCTTGCAGGCCGAGCTGCCACCGCACGCCCTGCTGTGGCATACCGAGGACACCGTGCCCTACGAGTGCGACGGGCTCACCGCCTATCGTCAGCAGCCGCTCGCCGTGGCGCTGCCCGAGACCGATGCGCATGTGGCCGCGGTGCTGCGGGTGTGCCATCAACTTCAGGTGCCAGTCGTGGCACGCGGTGCCGGGACTGGGTTGTCGGGAGGCGCCTTACCGCACGCCCTGGGCGTGACGCTGAGCCTCGCGCGATTCAACAAGATCCTCGACATCGATCCGCTCGCGCGCACGGCGCGCGTGCAATGCGGCGTGCGCAACCTCGCCATCAGCGAGGCCGCGCGCCCGTTCGGGCTGTACTACGCGCCGGACCCGAGCAGCCAGATCGCCTGCACGATCGGCGGCAACATCGCCGAGAACTCCGGCGGCGTGCACTGCCTCAAGTACGGCCTCACCCTGCACAACGTGCTGCGCATCCGCGGCTTCTGCGCCGACGGCCAGGAAGTCGAGTTCGGCAGCGAGGCGCTCGACGTGCCGGGACTCGACCTGCTGACCGTCATCGTGGGCAGCGAAGGCATGCTGGCCGTGGCCACGGAAATCACCGTGCGGCTGATTCCCCTGCCGCCGCTGGCGCGCTGCATCATGGCGAGCTTCGACGACATCCGCCATGCCGGCGACGCGGTGGCCAACGTCATCGCCGCCGGCATCATTCCGGCCGGCCTCGAGATGATGGACAAGCCCATGACCCGCGCGGTCGAGGATTTCGTGCACGCCGGCTACGACCTGAACGCCGCGGCCATCCTGCTGTGCGAAAGCGACGGCACGCAGGAAGAGGTGACCGAGGAGATCGGCCGCATGGTCGAGGTGCTGCGCGCCAGTGGCGCCAGCGGCATCGAGGTCAGTGCCGACGAGGCGCAGCGCCTTCGCTTCTGGAGCGGCCGCAAGAATGCCTTTCCGGCCAGCGGGCGCATCAGCCCCGATTACATGTGCATGGATTCGACCATCCCGCGCAAGCGGCTGGCCGACATCCTCACTGCCATCGCCGAGATGGAGCGCAAGTACGACCTGCGCTGCGTGAACGTCTTTCATGCTGGCGACGGCAACCTCCATCCGCTGATCCTGTTCGATGCCAACGATCCGGACGAGCTGCACCGATGCGAGCGCTTTGGCGCGGAGATCCTCGAGAAGAGCGTGGCGCTCGGCGGGACGGTCACCGGCGAGCACGGCGTGGGAGTCGAGAAGCTGTCGTCGATGTGCGTGCAATTCTCCGCCGCCGAGCGCGAGCAGATGCTGTCGCTCAAGCGCGCGTTCGATCCTCAAGGTGTGCTCAACCCCGGCAAGGTGATTCCCACGCTGCACCGCTGCGCCGAATACGGAAAGATGCATGTGCGCCGCGGCCTGCTGCCTTTCGCCGACATCGAGCGCTTTTGATGCAGGCCAACGACCCGGCGCTCCAACGCCTCATCGACCACGTCAAGACCGCGCGGTCCGCCGGCGCGCAGCTGTGCATCCGCGGCGGCGGCACCAAGGACTTCTACGGCGAGGCGCCGCAGGGTGAGCCGCTGGACACCACCGTGCTCGAGGGCATTTCCAGCTACGAACCCACGGAGCTCGTCGTCACGACGCGCTGCGGCACGACCCTGGACAAGCTCGAGGCGGCATTGGCCGAGCGGGGGCAGTACCTGCCGTTCGAGCCGCCGCACTTCCAGGCGGGCGGCACGGTCGGTGGCATGGTGGCCGCCGGGCTGTCCGGCCCGGCGCGTGCCGCTGTGGGCTCCGTGCGCGACTTCGTCCTGGGCGCCACGATGCTCGACGGCCGAGCCGAAGTGCTCACCTTCGGCGGCCAGGTGATGAAGAACGTGGCCGGCTACGACATCTCGCGGCTTCTGGCGGGTTCGCTGGGAACGCTCGGCGTGATCCTCGAGGTGTCGCTCAAGGTGCTGCCCATGGCGCCCGCGACCGCGACCTTGCGCTTCGAGATGGCGGAAGACGAGGCGCTTCGCACGGCCAACGACTGGTCGGCCCGCGCGCTCCCGATCAATGCCACGGCCTGGTGGGACGGCACGCTGGTCGTGCGCCTGCGCGGCGCCCTGGCGGCTGTGCAGGCGGCCATCTCGTCGCTCGGCGGCGAGGTGATCGAGCCATCGCTGGCGAGCCCCTTCTGGCAAGGTCTGCGTGACCACCGCGACGAGTACTTCGAAAAGGCCGCCGTGGCGGTGGACCACGGTGCGCGCCTGTGGCGCCTGTCGGTGCCTTCCACCGCACCGCAGCTTTCCCTGGCAGGCGAAATCCTGGTCGAATGGGGCGGTGCGCAACGCTGGCTGGTCAGCGCGCTGCCCGCCTCCCAGGTCCGCGACGCCGCCACGCGGGTCGGCGGCCATGCGGTGCTGTTTCGCGCCAAGGACAAGTCCGCGGGCGTGTTCGCCCCGCTCAAGTCGCCGCTGGACCGCATCCATCGCGAGCTGAAGAAGTCCTTCGACCCGCAAGGTCTGTTCAACCCCGGCCGGATGTACCCCGGACTCTGAAGCCTCGATGCAAACCCAGCTCGCACCCGAGTTCGCCGACACGCCGGAAGGCAAGGAGGCCGAAGCCATTCTGCGCAGGTGCGTCCACTGCGGTTTCTGCACCGCCACCTGCCCCACATACCAGCTGCTTGGCGACGAACTCGATGGCCCGCGCGGCCGCATCTACCTGATGAAGCAGGTGCTCGAAGGCCACGCCCCCACGCGCAAGACCCAGGCCCATCTCGACCGCTGCCTCACCTGCCGGAACTGCGAAAGCACCTGCCCCTCGGGGGTGGAATACGGGCACCTCGTGGACATCGGGCGCAAGGTCGTCGAACAGCGCGTGCGGCGTCCCGCCGGCGAGCGGGTGGTGCGCTGGCTGCTGCGCGAAGGACTCACTTCGCCGCTGTTCAAGCCGGCGATGAAGCTCGGTCAGGCCATGCGGCCGCTGGTGCCTGGCTCCTTGCGCAACAAGATTCCCGAGAAAGCCGCGCCGGGGGCGCACCGATGGCCGACCCGAACCCATTCACGGGCGGTCCTGCTGCTCATGGGTTGCGTCCAGCCCGCGATGATGCCCAACGTCAACAGCGCGACCGCGCGCGTGCTCGATGCGGCCGACATCCAGACGCTGGTGGCAGCGGAGGCGGGCTGCTGCGGCGCGATCCGGCTGCACCTCGGCGACGACGCCGGTGCGCTGGACGACATGCGCCGCAACATCGACGCCTGGTGGCCGAGCGTGTCCACGGGCAAGGTCGAGGCGATCGTGATGAATGCATCGGGCTGCGGCGTGACCGTCAAGGAATACGGCCACGCCCTGGCCCGCGACGCGAGCCTATGCCGACAAGGCGCGGCGCGTGAGCGAGCTGACCCGCGACCTGAGCGAGCTGCTGCCCGAACTGGCGCCGCGCCTGGTCGACAAGGTGCGCCGCCGAAGAGTCACCCGGGTGGCGTACCACCCGCCGTGCACGCTGCAGCACGGCCAGCAGCTGCGCGGCGAGGTGGAAGCCGGACTGACCGCTCTGGGTTTCGAAGTACAGCTCGCCCCGCGTGAAAGCCACTTGTGCTGCGGGTCGGCCGGCACCTACTCGGTGCTGCAGCCCGAACTCGCCTATTCGCTGCGAGACCGCAAGCTGGAGCAGTTCTCGGCGCTGCAGCCGCAGGCGATCGTGTCGGCGAACATCGGTTGCATCCAGCATCTGCAAAGCGGCACGGCCACGCCGGTCAGACACTGGATCGAGATCGTCGACGAAGCACTCGCGGTTTGATCTTCGCTGATCGACAATGTCGCGCGGCGACAGGCCGCCGTGGCAGGGCCGGGCTGCAAGGTCCGCCGCACGACGCGCCCGGGAACGCCGCTTGCCATGGCCGGTTTCTTCTCGGCCACGACCGGACTCGCGACATGATCGACGAATCTCTTCTCCTGGCAGCGCATCCAGACCTGGAGCTCCATGAGAGCGCCGTGCACGGCATGGGCGTGTTCGCCCGCCGCGGCCTCCCCCCCGGCCGGCAGGTCGGTGTCTACGAAGGTCGACGCATCCGCCCGGGCGACCAGGTCGATGAAGACCCCTTGCCCATCACCTATGTGTTCGGCCTGTCCGACGGCTCGCTCATCGACGGGGCGGACGGCGGCAATGCGATGCGCCTCATCAATCATTCCTGCGAGCCGAACTGCCAGGCCGTGGAGCAGGACGACGATGACGGCGAACTGCGCATCGTGGTTCGGACGCTGCGCAGGTTGCGGGCCGGCGAGGAGCTGTTCATCGACTATCGCCTCGACGTGGGCAATGCCGACCCGGCCGACTTCCCGTGCCGCTGCGGATCGCCGCGTTGCCGCGGCACCCTGGCGGCCGTCGTCCTGCGGTGACTCGCCTGGGGGATCACGAAGAGCGCCGAAGGCGCTCGATGCGATTGCTGGCCGCGCGCCGCACGAGCAGGCGCTCGATGTAGTTCGCATCGGCATACAACTTCTGGCCTTCGGCCTGGCAGGCATCCTGCGCCCTGGTCATCTCCGCCGGCGGCAGCTTGGCCTGGGCCTTTTCCGCGGCCTTGACCAGCTCGTCCGCCCGCTCCGAGCGCAACCCCTGCTTGTAGGCACTGCCGATGAATGCAAACGACGCCGTCACGATGACCAGCAGGGGCGCCTCGACGCTCTCCTCGCCGGCACGCAGCCGGTCGGCCAGCGGGTCGGCGCGCACCTTGAGCGCCGCCACACAATAGGCTGCGCGCTCGGGGGACGGATCGGCATGGGCAGCGGCCGCGGCCACCAACAGGGCAGCGGCGAACCGGGCGGGAGGGCGCGGCAGCTTCACGGAAATGGATGTTAGCGCGCGAGCCGATTGAAGCTTTTGCCACCCACCGGCGGTGCCTGCCGCGCACGGCGTCCCGCAGGACCCGCCGGCGTCGCCGCCACGCGCGCTCAGATCCCGACCATGGAGGCCAGTTCGTCGGCCGGCACCGCGCCCGAATGCGTCGCGAAGGCGCCCGTCTTGGCGTTCTTGTAGACGATGAACGGCACGCTGTCCGCGCCGAGCTTCGTGAACAGATCGGTGTTGGCCTTGACCTGACCCACCATGTCGTCGCTGAGCGAGGAACTCGCGGTGATGCCGCCCTTGCGGTCGAGCACGCTGGCCTCGTTCTCGTTCATTGCCGCCTCGGGGTCCGGCGCCGAGAGGATGGTGGCGCCCTGCGCGGTCGACGATCCGTGCAGGATGGAAATCGGGATCCACACCATCTTCAGCTTGTGCAGCAGCGACCGGGCGTTGGTCCAGAGCGCCGCACAGTGCGGGCAGGTCGGGTCGAAGAAGACGTAGACGGTGTTGGCAGCCATCACCGCGCCAATGGTGAATCCATGCCCCTGCTTGGCGGCCAGGTCGTAGGCTTCCTGCGCGCTGGGTGCGACTGCGGGCTTGGCCGCGGCGGGTTCCTGCGCGGCCTTGTCCGAACAGGAGGCTAGCACGGTGGCGGCAGCGGCCGCAGTGAGAACGAAACGTCGACGGTTCATCGAAGAGTCCTTTGGGTGCATGACGAACCTTGGGGCAAGCCCGCGGTCGGGAGTTCACGCGATTGTGCCGTGCGTTGCGAACTGCGCCCCTGCCGCGCGCCGCGCCGGGGCAGCTCCCGCCGCTGCGGGATCATCCGGCATGACCTTCGGAAGCGACCGGCGCGACGCCGCGGCGCAGGGCCCACATCACGCCGGCGACGAGCAGCGCGATCCCTGCCATCGTGGCCGGCGCGGGTGCCGTGCCGCGAAGCATGAAGGCATAGGCAAGCGCCGACAGCGTCTCGAACACGATGAGCTGGCCGGCCAGCCTCGTGGGCAGGCGCTGGCTCGACTCGTTCCAGCACAGCGTGCCCAGCCAGGACGCGAGCAGCCCGACAGCGAGCATCAGCGCCACGAAGGCATGCGGTCGCGGCCCGAAAGGCATGGGCCAGGCCGCATCGCGAACGGCGCTCCAGGCCCAGAACGCCGCAAAACCCGATGCCGCCAGCGGCAGCGTGGCCAGTCCCTGTGCCGTGGCCCAGCTGCGCGGATGGCGCTGTGGATGTGCTCGCAGCCATTCGGCGTTTCGAATGGGATACCAGGTCCAGCACGCGACCGCGCCGACCGCCAGCCCTGCACCCATGCCATAGCGCCAAAGGTCGCGTGCCTGGCCCGCGTGACCAGCCTGCAACCGGCCGATCTCGGCATGGTTCACCAACGCGATGCCCGCCGCGATCAGCCCGAGCGAGGGCGCGAGCTGCCGCCACGGCAGCCGCGCGTGCCGCGAGTCGCGCAGGTTGGCAGTGATGGCGATGACCACCGGCAAGGTGCCGATGATCATCGTGGGCACCGGTGCGCCCGTGCGCTGGATTGCCGCGGCGAGGCAGAGGTAGTACAGCAGGTTGCCCACCAGCGAAAGCTTGAGCGCCTCGACCCAGTCGGCACGGCGAAGCTGCAGCAGACGTTCGCGATCGAACCAGGCGATGGGCAGCGCGATGAGGCCGAAGGCGAGATAGCGGCCAAACGACAGCAGCGGCGCAGGGTACTCGGGCAGCAGGACCGGGGCGATGAAGACGACCCCCCACATCAGCCCGGCGGCCAACGCGAACAGGGCGCCTATGAACAATGAGCGAGTCATGCGCCGCAGCGGCGTGCCGGCCTGTGGCGCAGGCAGGCGACATCCGCGCATCGCAAGTGCGGCGGCGGCGCCTGAATCGAGGCGCCGTGCCGCTCGGCCTGCGACAGGGCTGAGGTCACCACACCCGGCACGGCCGCGCTCTGACCATCGGCGAGCCCGGTTTGCATGCGAATGCGCGGGCGAATTCGGGCATGTTCGACACGACGCCGTTCACGCGCCATGGATTGGGAGAGTGAGAATCCGTGAGCGTCCACAGGCGCAGGGTCTGCGGACGCACCGTGCCGCAGGCCCATTGCGCCATGCCGACGAAGAACCGCTGCTCGGGTGTCAGGCCGTCGCGCAAGGTCATGGTGGGAGCGGCATTCGACGCATGCCAGGCGGCATAGGCGAGCACGGCACCGCCCAGATCGGCGATGTCCTCCCCGCTGGTGAGCGTGGCGTTGATCTTCAGGTCGTCGAGCACGGTGTACTTCGAATACTGGTCGACCAGGCAGGCGGCGCGTCGCTCGAACGCGGCCGCGTCGTGCGGCGTCCACCAGTCACGCAGATTGCCCTTCGCGTCGAAGCGGCGGCCCTCGTCGTCGAAGCCGTGCGTGAGTTCATGGCCGATGGTCGAGCCGGTGTTGCCGAAATTGGGCGCATCGTCCATGTCGGGATCGAACAGCGGGGGCTGCAGGATGCCGGCGGGGAAATTCATGTCGTTGCTCTGTGCATCGTAATAGGCATTGACCGTCGGGGCGGTCATGGTCCACTCCCCGCGGTCGACCGGCCGGCCGACCTTGGCCATGCGACGCCTCACGTCGAAGGCCAGGCTGCGCCTGACATTGCCGAAGAAGTCGTCGCGCCGAATCGTCAGCGCGGCATAGTCGCGCCAGCGGTCCGGGTAGCCGATCTTGTTGACCATGGCGTGCAGCTTGGCGAGTGCCGCGCGCCGCGTGCGCCCGCCCATCCATTCGAGATGCGCCAGCCGCGTGGCCATGGCGCCCTCGATGGCGCGCGCCATGCCGGCCACGCGATCGCGGGTCATGGCCGTGAACGTGCGCTCGACAAAGGCCTTGCCCAGGGCTTCGCCCAGGTCGCGATCCACCCAGCGCACGCAGCGCTTCCAGCGCGCGGGCAGCACCTCGACGCCCTGCAGCGTCGTCGAGCGGAAATCGAAGTCGGCCTGAACGAACGTGTGCGACAGGTAGCGCGCCTGCGCATCGATCACGTGCCATCGCAGGTAGGTCTTCCAATCGTCGATGCTGCGATCTCGCAGCAGCCGATCGAGGCGACGCATGAAGGCGGGCTGCGCGACGTTGACCTGCGTGCGCCCGTCGAGCCCCATGGCTCGCATGTAGGCCGTCCAGCCGAATGCCGGTGCGAGACGGCGCAATTCGCCTGCCGACATGCGGTGGTACATCTTGCGCGGGTCGCGCTGCACCTCGCGCGGCAGCGTCGACTCGGCAAGCGCGGATTCGATCGACAGGACTGCAGCCGCTTCACGCCGCGCGCTCGGCGGCGCCTCGCCGATGAGCTCGAACATGCGCGCCACGTGACGCCGGTATGCATCGCGGATGGCCTGCTCTGCCGCGCCGGTGCCGATGTACTGGGCTCGATCGGGCAGCCCCAGGCCGCCTGCATCGGCCACCGCGATGACGCGCGAGGAGTCGCCGAAGTCCTGTTGTGAATCGAACGAAAACAGCACGTCGGACACGCCTTCGAGGTGCAGGCTTGCCACCAGGCCGCCGGCTTCGCGCATCGAATGCAAGGCCGAGATGCGCTGCAGCAACGGCGCCAGCGGCGCCGTCCCGGCCGCCTCGATGCGGCGTTCGTTCATGCACGCGGCGTAATAGTCGCCGATCTTCTGCTGCAAGGGCGCCCGTGCCGCACCGCCGGCCGCCGCCTCCTCGAGCAGCCCCCACAGGAGCCGCTGGTTGTCTTCCTGCAGCTTGTCGTAGACGGTCCAGCTGGCCTGATCGGGCGGGATCGGGTTGGCCTTTTCCCAGCCGCCGCAGCTGTAGCGATAGAAGTCGGCGCATGGGTCCACGCTCGTGTCCATTGCGCCCGGGTCGAGACCAGGCGGGTGCGGGAGCACGGCCAGCGGCCTCTCGCTCCCACCCAACGGGCTCGCCGGGTCGTCGGCCTGTGCAAGGGCCACCGAGGCGCACAGCAGCACAAGCGCCTGCGCGCAACGCTGCAACAGGAAACGACAGGGCGACATCGAGACGGTCGTGCGAGGTTCCGAAAAGGCGAAGCGTACCTCGCCGCCGAACCTGCGCCTCCGCCGCGACAATGCAGCCATGGCGCCGACCTCCCTCGACCACGGCCTTGCGCGGGCGATCGCGCTGTACAACGCCGGCAGTCGGCGCGAGGCGGGCGCACTGTGCCGCGAACTGCTGCAGCGCGACCCGGGACATCCCGCGGTTCACCAATTGCTCGCCGTCCTCGCGCTGGACGACAAGGACTTCGAAGTTGCCACGCAGCATGCTGCGCGAAGCCTGAGCCCGCGCCCCGACCACTTGCCTTCGCTGCGCCTGGCAGCCCGGGCATGGTACGAAGTGGGCCGCATCCGCCAAGAGCGCTCCGATGCGCAGGGCGCGCTGGAAGCGCTCGAGCGGGCGGTGGCGCACGCACAGGACCTCGCACCCGCATGGTTCGCGCTTGCGCTCGTCCACGAGGACCTGGGGCAGCTCGACAACGCACGCGCGTCGCTCGAGCGACTCCTGAAGCTGGAACCGGGGAATCCCGAAGCGCTCGTGAACCTGGGGCTGCTTCTGCAGCAAGCCGGCGACATCGACGCCGCCATGCAGCGCTACGCCCTCGCCTACGCGCAGCGGCCGGACACGATCGGCCGCATCGCCAACGCGCTCGCGTCGCTGCCGACCGGACGCCTGTGGCTTCGCCTGGACGACCTGAAAGCAGAGCTCGCCGGGCTCAGACCGGCATCCGGCGCTTGACGCGAAACCGCTTGCGATACACGCCCGGCGCGGCGAGCACTTCGGCCACGGTGTCGCCGTAGCGCTGAGCACGCTCGCCCGAGAGCGCCTCGATGCGCAATTGCGGCGCCTCCCGCGGCACCGGCATGCACTGGGCCACGGGCGTCCCGCGCTCCAGCACGCCTTCGAATGCCGGATCGGTCCAGAGCGCCGGGAAATTGATCCCGGCATCGTTGAACCGGTCGGCGTCGACGACGCCGCTGAGCAGGCGAAACGGCAGATCCTCGCGGTTCGCCGGATGCATCGCGAACAGCGACCAGCCAGGCTCGAGCTCGATCGTCCAGAAACTGTTGAACTTGATGGCCGCGGCCTGGCCGTCGTGACGCGGCATGCCATTCAATTGCGCCGGCACATGAAAGCTCAACGGTGAGCGGGGATGGTTCGGCAGGCTCGGCGGCGGCACGGGCCAGTGCCACGAAAACCGGCCGCCGGCGACGTGGACGTCGCACGGCAGGAGGATCATGAAGCCGTGCGACATGGCGTCGACGAAGGGTGGGCACTGCTTGACAGTGCGGATCTCGCGTCCGTGAAGCTCCGAAGGCGCGCGCGGCGCCATGTCGCGCAGCCACTGCGGCAGCACGGCGCGCGCGTGGACCGGATGCGGCAGGACGTCGATCAGGGCCGGATCGCATCGGAACGTGACTTGCATGTGCAGCCTTTCCAAGAGGTCAGCGACCGATGGCTTCGCGGCTGGTCGACCTCGAAGCCACCGGCAGCCTCACCCGCGCATCATGCATGGCGCCACCGCCGCGGCGGCGGTGTGCCTTCATCGCGCAGCGAGTCGCATCGCGCGTCAGCGCACGCGTCCCTCCTTCCACGCGTTGAGCAGCTTCTCGTAGGCGATGGTCTCGCCCTTGGGCTTCTCATTGGCCAGCTTCTGCCACGGCGCACCGTTTGCGGAGAGCCACTTTTGCGGATTGCTCTTCGGGTTCAGCTTGGGCGCGCAATGCGCCATGCCGGCGCGCTGCAGGCGGGCCAGAACCTGGTCCATCTCCTCGGCGAGGTTGTCCATCGCCTGCTGCGGCGTCTTTTCGCCAGTGACCGCCACGGCCACGTTCTTCCACCACAGCTGCGCGAGCTTGGGATAGTCGGGCACATTGGTGCCGGTGGGCGTCCAGGCCACGCGTGCCGGGCTGCGGTAGAACTCGATCAAGCCACCGTACCTGTCGGCGTTCTTGGTGAAGTAGTCGCTGCGGATGTCGCTGTCGCGGATGAAGGTCAGCCCGACGATGGACTTCTTCAGCGAGACGGTCTTGCTCGTGACGAACTGGCCGTAGAGCCACGCAGCGGCGGCACGGTCTGGATTCGTGGACTTCAGGAACGTCCACGAACCCACGTCCTGGTAGCCGTTCTGCATGCCCTGCTTCCAGTACGGGCCGTTGGGCCCGGGCGCCATCCGCCATTTCGGCGAGCCGTCTGCATTGACCACCGGCAGGCCGGCCTTGGTCATGTCGGCGGTGAATGCCGTGTACCAGAAGATCTGCTGCGCGATCTGGCCTTGCGCGGGCACCGGTCCGGCCTCGCCGAAGGTCATCCCGGTGGCTTCCTTGGGCGCGTACTTCTTCATCCAGTCGACGTACTTGGTCAGTGCGTAGACCGCGGCCGGCGAGTTCGCGCCGCCGCCACGCGCCACCGACGCGCCCACGGGCGTGCACTTGTCGTCGGCCACGCGGATGCCCCATTCGTCGACCGGCAGTCCGTTGGGAATCCCCTTGTCGGCCTCGCCCGCCATCGACAGCCACGCGTCGGTGAATCGCCAGCCGAGCGACGGATCCTTCTTGCCGTAGTCCATGTGGCCGTACACGGGCTTGCCGTCGAGTTCCTTCACATCGTTGCTGAAGAAATCGGCGATGTCCTCGTAGGCGCTCCAGTTCAGCGGCACGCCGAGCTCATAGCCGTACTTGGCCTTGAACTTGTCCTGCAGATCCTTGCGCGCGAACCAGTCCGCGCGGAACCAGTACAGGTTGGCAAACTGCTGGTCGGGCAACTGGTAGAGCTTGCCGTCGGGCGCCGTGGTGAAGCTGGTGCCGATGAAGTCCTTCAGATCCAGGCCCGGGTTGGTGTACTGCTTCCACGGACCGGCCATCTGGTCGGTGAGCGACAGCGCCGTGCCATAGCGGTAGTGGGTGCCGATCAGGTCGGAGTCGGAGATCCATCCGTCGTAGATCGACTTGCCCGACTGCATCGAGGTCTGCAGCTTCTCGACGACGTCACCCTCCTGGATGATGTCGTGCTTCACCTTGATGCCGGTGATCTCCTCGAAGGCCTTGGCCAGCGTCTTCGATTCGTACTCGTGCGTCGTGAGCGTCTCGGACACGACCGAGACCTCGTTCACTCCCTTGGCCTTGAGCTTCGCTGCCGCGTCGATGAACCACTTCATCTCGGCCAACTGCTTGTCCTTGGACAAGGTCGATGGCTGGAACTCGCTGTCGACCCACTTCTTGGCCTCGGCTTCTCCGGCAATCGCGCCATGGCCAAAGACCAGGGCGGCTGCAGCGAAGGCCACGGCGTTCAAGCGCAATTTCATCAGGTGTCTCCTCAAGGGCTTCCCATTCATTGCATCGACACTTCGGCTGGGAAGGGTGGCCGGGTGCCTGTTCGGAAAGAGACGTTTCAACCCTTGCGCATGACCAGCGCCAGAAGGGCCATCGAGAGCACGAAGCCGATCCAGACCGAGGGCTCGTTCTCGAGGCCGAGCCACAGCATCAGCTTCTCGCTGAAGGCGACGAACAGCAGGTTCACGTACGCCGCGCTGAGCAGGCCGATGAACAGGCGGTCTCCTCGCGTGGTCGCGATGGGCAGGAAGCCCTTGCGCAACACGGTGGGGGACTTGATTTCCCACACCGTCATGCCGATGAGCATCAGGGCGATGCAGACGAAGAACACCGCCACGGGCAGCGTCCAGGCCATCCAGTGGAACATGGTTCGCCTCCTCGCTTGGATCAGACGCGGCCCATCGCGAAACCCTTCGCGATGTAGTGCCTGACGAACCAGATCACGATCGCGCCGGGCACGATCGTGAGCACCCCGGCGGCTGCCAGCACGCCCCAATCCATGCCCGCAGCGCTCACGGTGCGCGTCATCACCGCGACGATCGGCTTGGCGTTCACGCTGGTCAGCGTGCGCGCCATCAGCAATTCGACCCAGCTGAACATGAAGCAGAAGAACGCCGCGACGCCCACGCCCGCCTTGATCAGCGGAATGAAGATCGTCAGGAAGAAGCGGGGGAAGGAGTAGCCGTCGATGTACGCGGTCTCGTCGATCTCGCGCGGAATGCCGCTCATGAAACCCTCCAGGATCCACACCGCGAGCGGCACGTTGAACAGCAGGTGGGCGAGCGCCACCGCGATGTGCGTGTCCATCAGGCCGAGCGTCGTGTAGAGCTGAAAGAACGGCAGCAGGAACACGGCCGGCGGCGTCATGCGATTGGTCAGCAGCCAGAAGAACACATGCTTGTCGCCCAGGAAGCTGTAGCGCGAGAACGCATAGGCGGCAGGCAGCGCCACGGTCAGCGAGATCGCCGTGTTGATGACCACGTAGATCAGCGAATTGATGTAGCCCGAGTACCACGACTCGTCGGTGAAGATGACCCGGTAGTTGCCGAGGGTCAGCGCGTGCGGCCACAGGCTGAACGTGGACAGGATCTCCTCGTTCGTCTTGAACGACATGTTGATCATCCAGTACACGGGCAGGATGGCGAACACGAGGTACAGGACCAGGAACACGATGCGTTTCTGGAATCGCGCGTCGGTGCCGGCGCGACGCTGCACGCGCGCCGGCGCCGGGACCGCCAGCACGGGGTCGAGCGCGCTGCGCGAGACGCTATTCATGCGCGGCTCCTTCGGTCTTGCCCTGGCCGACGCGCTGCATCCAGTTGTAGAGGATGAAGCACAGCAGCAGGATGATCAGGAAGTAGATGAGCGAGAACGCTGCCGCCGGTCCGAGGTCGAACTGGCCGACCGCCTTTTGCGTCAGGTACTGGCTGAGGAAGGTGGTCGAATTGCCTGGACCGCCTCCGGTCAGCACGAAAGGCTCCGTGTAGATCATGAAGCTGTCCATGAACCGCAGCAGCACGGCGATCATCAGCACGCCGCGCAGCTTGGGCAGCTGGATGTAGCGGAACACGGCGAACTTGCTGGCGCCGTCGATGCGCGCGGCCTGGTAGTACGCGTCGGGAATGGCCCGCAGGCCGGCATAGCACAGCAGCGCGACCAGCGGAGTCCAGTGCCACACGTCCATCACCAGGACCGTGAGCCAGGCATCCGTGGCGTTGCCGGTGTAGTTGTAGTCGATGCCCAGCGCGGCGAGCGCCGCACCGCCGAGGCCGATGTCGATGCGGCCGTAGATCTGCCAGATCGTGCCAACCACATTCCACGGGATGAGCAGCGAGATGGCGACCAGCACCAGCACCGCCGACGCCTTCCAGCCCTTTGCCGGCATCGACAGCGCCAGCGCGATGCCCAGCGGAATCTCCACCAGCAGCACCGACACCGAGAAGCCGATCTGCCGCACCAGGGCGTCGATCAGCTCGTCGTCCCGCATGACCTGCTTGAACCAGTCGGTGCCGACGAACACGCGTCGCTCGGGGGAGATGATGTCCTGCACCGAATAGTTCACCACCGTCATCAGCGGCAGGATCGCGGAGAACGCGACGCACAGGATGACGGGCAGGATCAGGAACCACGCCTTCTGGTTGATCGGCTTCATGCGATCAGCTCCTCGTCCTTGTAGAAGCAGGTGTGCGCGCCCAGCACGCTCAGCCACACTTCCTCGCCGACATCGGGCGCGCGTTGTTCCGATGCCAGGCGCGCGCGGATGAGGTGCTTGCCGCTGCTGGCGGTCAGCAGCCAGTAGGTGCCGATGTCCTGTGCACGTTCCACCCTTGCGCGCAACGCATCGGGCCGCCCGGGCGGCGCGAGAGCGACGTATTCGGGGCGCACGCCGAGCGTGAAGTCGCCGGCCGCGGCCAGCGACGCCACCCCTTCGCCATGCAGCAGGTGGTCGGCCACCGCGATGCCATCGCCTTGCCAGCGCGCGGGCAGGAAATTCATGCCGGGCGAGCCGATGAAGTTGCCCACGAAGGTGTGCCTCGGCCGCTCGAACAGCTCGGAGGCGGTCCCGATCTGCACCGCGCGCCCCCGGGTCATGACGACCACCTGATCGGCAAAGGTCAGGGCCTCGACCTGGTCGTGCGTCACGTAGATCAGCGTCAGCTTCAGCTCGTGGTGGATCTGCTTGAGCTTTCGGCGCAGCTGCCACTTCAGATGCGGGTCGATCACGGTCAACGGCTCGTCGAAGAGCACGGCGCTGACGTCCTCGCGCACCAGGCCGCGCCCGAGCGAGATCTTCTGCTTGGCGTCGGCCGCCAGGCCAGCCGCACGCATGTCGAGCTGCGCACTGAGTTCGAGCATCTCGGCGATCACGCCCACGCGGTGGCGCACCCGGTCCGCCGGAATGCCGCGGTTGCGTAGCGGAAACGCGAGGTTCTGCGCGACGGTCATCGTGTCGTAGATGACCGGGAACTGGAACACCTGCGCAATGTTGCGCTGCTGCGGCGACTGGCCGGTCACGTCGTGCCCGTCGAAGGCGACGGTGCCGTGCGACGGCGTGACGAGGCCCGAGACGATGTTGAGCATCGTGGTCTTGCCGCAGCCCGACGGGCCCAGCAGGGCGTATGCGCCGCCGTTCTCGAAGCTCATCTTCAGCGGCAGGAGCGCGTAGTCCTCGGCGCGTTGCGGATTGGGCTTGTAGGCGTGCGCCAGATCGAGGTCGATGCGTGCCATCAAGACTCCTGCGAAGGCGCGACCAGCAGATGGCCTGCCGCGTCGAAGACATGGACGTGGGCCGGGTTCAGGTACAGCGTGACCGCCTGGCCCAGCGAGAACGCGTGCACTCCCGTGAGCTGGGCGACGAGTTCGCCAACGGGCGTTTCCACGTGCACGAAGGTGTCGGACCCCGAAATCTCCGCCAGCTCGACCTTGCCCGGCAATGCGACGTCGCCCACGCGGCCGTGGACGCGCAGCGCGCTCGCCCGCACGCCGATGGTCAGCACCGGCGTGCTGGCCGGGGGCAGCGGAACCGACAATTCGATGCCCGAGGACAGTGCGACGCCGATGGTCGCGGACGATCCTTCCAGCAGATTCATCGGCGGGTCACTGAAGGCACGCGCGACGCGAATCGACTTCGGCCTGTGAAACACCTCCGCGGTCGGCCCGTATTGCAACAGTTCGCCGGCGTCGAGCACCGCGGTGAAACCCCCCAGCAGCAACGCCTCGGTCGGCTCGGTGGTCGCGTAGACGACCGTCGAGTCGCCGCTGGCGAAGAGCTGCGAGAGCTCGTCGCGAAGCTCCTCGCGCAGCTTGTAGTCGAGGTTCACGAGCGGCTCGTCGAGCAGCATGAGCGGCGCGTGCTTGGCCAGGGCGCGGGCCAGTGCCACGCGCTGCTGCTGGCCACCGGAAAGCTCGGCCGGAAGCCGATCGAGAAATGGCTCGATGTGCAGCTTGGCCGCCAGCTCGGCCACCCGCGCGGCAATGCCCTTCTCGCCGCGCAGCTTCAAGGGCGACGCGATGTTGTCGGCCACCGTCATCGACGGATAGTTGATGAACTGCTGGTACACCATGGCGACATTGCGCTCGCGCACGGAGCGCCCGGTCACGTCGCCGCCGTCGACGACGACGCGGCCGCGGCTTGGCGCATCGAGCCCCGCCATCACGCGCATCAGCGACGTCTTTCCGGCCTGGGTCGCGCCCAGCAGCACGGTCACCGCGCGTGGCACCAGTGAAAGGTCCAGCGGATGCAGCCAGGTCTGGCCGCCCACTTGCTGTTCGATGCGCTCGAGCGTCAGCTCCATGTCCTCTCCGAACGCCCGGCGCGGGCGCTTGCCGTCGCCGCGGCGGTACTGGTCCAGTGGGCGGCACACCAATGGTCGACCGTCATTCGTTGCTCGGCACTGAAGTGCAGCCCCAGCTTGGTCCGGCGCCACAGCACGTCCTCTGCGCTCCTCGCCCATTCGTGGTCGTGCAGATAGCGCAGCTCTGCTTCGTGAAGCCCCGGTGCGATCTCGGCGCCCAAACCGTCAGCCAGGAGGATCGACACGCGAGTGCCGTACCCACGCGACAGGCGATGCACGAGCGAAGCGTCCAGTGCCGGGTGCCGCTGCGCCAGGACCTGCTCGAATCTGTCGATGTCGGTGTCGGGCCGTCGCGGTGCGCCGATCCATTCGCTCAGGTCACCGCCGGGCAGGAAGGCATCGCGCGTCCATGGACCGCCGCGCGGTTGCAGCGGACCGGCGAGCAGGTCGCCCGCCTCCTCCGCGAGCTTGCGGAACGTGGTGATCTTGCCGCCCCAGACCGACAGCAATGGTGCCCGCCCGGACGCGGCGTCGAGTTCGAGCTGATAGTCGCGCGTCACCGCCGACGGATCGCCGGACTCGTCGTCGAGCAGCGGGCGCACGCCCGAATAGCTCCACACCACGTCGCGCGGCGTCACGCCGATTGCGAAGTAGCGACTCGCCTGATCGCACAGGTAGCGGGTTTCTTCCTCGTCGATGCGCGCTTCGCCAACCGGCCCGACGTACTCGACGTCGGTGGTGCCGATGAGCGTGAACTGGTCTTCGTACGGAATCGCGAAGATGATGCGGCGATCCGGATTCTGGAAGATGTACGCGTGGTCGTGCTCGAACATGCGCGGCACGACGATGTGGCTGCCCTTGACGAGCCGCAGCGCCCGGGCCTGCGGAACATGGGCATGGTCGGCCAGGAACTGGCCGGCCCAGGGTCCGGCCGCATTGACCAGCGCGCGCGCCTTCAGGCCTTGCTCGTCGCCGTTCTCGTGGCGCAGGCGCACGTTCCACGCGGTGTCGCCGCGGCGTGCATCCACGCATTGCCAACGGGTGAAGATTTGCGCGCCGCGTTCGGCTGCGTCCATCGCATTGAGCACCACCAGGCGGGCATCGTCGACCCACCCGTCCGAGTAGACGAATCCGCGGGTGAAGCCGGGCTTCAATGGCGCGCCGGCGGGGTGACGGCGCAGACTCACCGTGCGCGAACCGGCCAGCACCTCGCGGCGTGCCAGGTGGTCGTAAAGGAACAGGCCGATGCGGATCATCCATACCGGGCGCATGCCAGGATCATGGGGCATCACGAATCGCAATGGCCGCATGATGTGCGGCGCGCTGCGCAAAAGGACCTCCCGCTCGGCGAGCGCCTTTCGGACCAGCGAGAACTCGTAGTACTCGAGATAGCGCAGGCCGCCATGGATGAGCTTGGTCGACGACGACGAGGTGTGCTGCGCCAGGTCGTCTTTCTCGCACAGCAGAACCGACAGGCCCCGCCCCGCCAGGTCGCGCGCGATGCCCGCGCCATTGATGCCGCCGCCCACGACGAGCACGTCGACCGTGCGTGCGCGATCGCCTTCGCGCCATGCCGGTTCGCCGGCATGGATGCCGGTGGCCGGCACTGCGGCGCGCGCCTGGCCGTTCAACGGGGACGGGTTCAAGAAGTCACTCCTGCGCTTTTCGATTCGACGCGAAAGGTCCATGGACGATCGTCGAACTGTGTTCGTTTATTTTCGTTTCTGTCGTTCTTTTTTCGTTTTACAGGAGACGTGAACAGAAGGCAAGCGCGAGATCCCCCATGGATTTCCCTGAGTGCGCGGCTATGCTGGCCGCACCGACACTGCTGGCCGGCACGCCCACGCCATGACTCCCAACCCGCGCCAATCCTTGCTTCTGGACGAGGTGCGTGCGCGCGGCTCGGTCAGCGTCGAGGCGCTTTCCGATCAGTTCGGCGTGACCTTGCAGACGGTGCGACGCGATGTGAAGCTGCTGTCCGATGCGGGACTGGTGGCGCGCTTTCACGGCGGCGTTCGGTTGCCGAGCTCGACGGTGGAGAACATCGCCTACCGGCAGCGACAGCAGCTCAACGAATCGGGCAAACAGCGCATCGCGCGGCGAGTGGCCAGGGAGGTGCCCAACGGATGCTCGCTGATCATCAACATCGGCACGACCACCGAGGCGATCGCGCGTGAACTGCTCCACCACAAGGGCCTTCGCGTGATCACGAACAACCTGAACGTGGCGGCCATTCTTTCGGACAATCCCGACTGCGAGGTGATCGTCGCCGGAGGCATGGTGCGTTCGCGCGACCGCGGCATCGTCGGCGAGGTGACCGTCGAGTTCATGCGGCAGTTCAAGGTCGACATCGGCCTGATCGGCATCTCCGGCATCGAGCCCGACGGCACGTTGCGCGACTTCGACTACCGGGAGGTGAACGTCGCCAAGGCGATCATCGGACACTCGCGCGAAGTGTGGCTGGCCGCCGATCACAGCAAGTTCAACCGCCCGGCGATGGTGGAGCTCGCCCAACTCAGCCAGATCGACATGCTGTTCACCGACGCTTCGCCGCCGCCGCCGTTTCCGGCGCTGCTGGCCGAGGCCGGGGTCCAGCTCACGATCGGCCACGATTGAGCGACGATCGAGCGCAACGTCGCCGCGACCGCAAAGGCATGACCATGGACTATCTGCTCGCCCTGGACCAGGGCACTTCCAGCTCACGCAGCATCGTGTTCGACCGCGAGGGCCGGATCGTGGCGATGGCGCAGCGCGAATTCCGCCAGATCTTTCCGCAGCCGGGCTGGGTGGAGCACGACCCGAAGGAGATCTGGGAAACACAGCTGGCGACCGCGCAGGAGGCGCTCGCACGGGCGGGCATCGGGCCGGATCGCATTGCGAGCATCGGGATCACCAATCAGCGCGAGACCACCCTGCTGTGGAACCGGCGCACGGGCGAGCCGGTGTACAACGCGATCGTCTGGCAGGATCGCCGCGCCGAACCGACCTGCGAGCGCATGCGCGCGCAAGGGCTGGAACCGACGATCCGCGAGAAGACCGGGCTCATCATCGACGCCTATTTCTCGGGCACCAAGCTCAAGTGGATCTTCGACCATGTGCCCGGCGCACGGGAATCCGCGGCGCGCGGCGAGCTGGCCTTCGGCACTGTCGATTCGTGGCTCATCTGGCAGCTCACGGGCGGCAAGGTGCACGCGACCGACGTCACCAATGCCTCGCGCACGATGCTGCTGAACGTGCACGACAACCGCTGGGACGACGAGCTGCTCGCCATGCTCGATGTGCCGCGCGACGTGCTGCCGGCCGTGCATCCCTCCAGTCATGTGTTCGGCCACGCCGAAGCCAGGTGGCTGGGCCGCTCCCTGCCGATCGGCGGCGTAGCGGGCGATCAGCAGGCCGCGCTGTTCGGACAGGCCTGCTTTCGCCCGGGGCTCGCGAAGAACACTTACGGCACGGGCTGCTTCATGCTCATGCACACCGGGCCCCGTTTTCAGGTCTCGACCAACGGGCTCGTCACCACCAGTGCCGCCCAGCTCACCGCAACGCCTGAATTCGCGCTCGAAGGCAGCGTCTTCATTGCCGGCGCCGTGGTGCAGTGGCTTCGCGATGGCATTCATGCCATCAAGGGAAGCAGCGAGGTCCAGGGCTTGGCCGAGTCGGTGCCCGACAGCGGCGGCGTCATGTTCGTGCCCGCGTTCACCGGCCTGGGCGCACCGTACTGGAATGCCCAGGCGCGCGGGACCATCGTCGGGCTCACCCGAGGCAGCACGGCCGCGCACATCGCACGCGCGGCCCTCGAGAGCATCGCATTCCAGAGCGCAGCTCTCTTGCAAGCGATGAGCCGCGATGCGGTGGCCGCCGGCGCCTCGCCGGTGAGCGAACTGCGCGTGGACGGAGGGGCCTGCGTCAACAATCTGCTGATGCAGTTCCAGGCCGACCTGCTTGGCATTCCGGTCGTGAGGCCGCAGGTGATCGAGACGACCGCGCTGGGCGCGGCCTACCTGGCCGGATTGAGTTGCGGCATGTTCGAGACGACGGAGCAACTCGCCGCGCAGTGGCAGGTCGAGCGCCGTTTTCATCCCACCTTGCCGCGGGAGCGCGCCGAGGAATTGATGGAACGCTGGGAGCGTGCGGTCAGGCAGTCGGTAGCCGCCTAAACCGCCTCGACCCGCGCAGTACGCGTCGACCATCCGCTTCCAGGCCGGCCAGCCCAGGCAGCGATCCCGGTACGAGACGAGTCCTGGATGCGGCGCGATCAGGCCCTCGTCCTTGATGCCCGCCGAGAGCACGTGCGCCATCAGGATGTCGGCGATGGTGAAGTCGTCCGTCGCAACGAAGCGCCGGTCGGCGAGCCAGCGCTCGAGGTTGCCCAGCGCCCGATGCACACTGCCGACCAGGAATTCGCGCAGCCTGTCGCACTGGCCGTCGGCCGTCCAGTCGTGCACCATCAGGCTCAGCAGCGGGGGCTCGACGGTGTTCACCGCCGCGAAGTACCAGCGCAGCACCTGCGCCTCTCCGGCGCGGTCATCCGGGATCAGGCGCCCCGACCGCTTCGCCAGGTAGACGACGATGGCCGCCGACTCCGACAGCGGCACCCCGTCGTCGTCGATGGACGGGAACTGTTCGAACGGACTGAGCCGCCGGTAGTCGGCGGCGCCGAGGTCGCCCGCGGGGTGGTCCATGCCGACCACCTCGTAGGGCACCTGCATCTCATCGAGCGCCTACAGCACGCGCAGGTCGCGCGTGTGGCCGTGCCGTGCTGCAGCGCATCGAAGCGCTCGCGGCGGGGATGCGGCACCACCGCGATGGACCCGCCGGCACGCTCGACGCGCCCGGTCCTCGGGTCCGTCAGGCCGTGTCGACCTGAGCGGCTTCCGCCGGCTAGGCCGGTACCGGCTGCGACAGCGCCTGCACGTCGCTCGCGCGCAGCGCCTTGCCGCCGATGGCCCAGTCGCCCCCCTCGAACTCGTTGATCCGCACCCAGGTGACCGGCCGCAGGCCCTCGCCTTCCACCGAGACCATCGCCTCGGTGACCTTCGCGATCAGCTCGCTCTTCTGGCGCGGGGTGAACACGTCCTTGATGACATCGATCGTGACCAGTGGCATGGCATCTCTCCTCGTAGTGGTTGGCGCCGGAGCCTGTCTCCCGCACCTGGAACGAAGCCTGCGCCGCAGCCGGCGGTAGCGCTTGGAGACGGCATGGAGAAACGCCGGAGATGCTTGGGAGAAGCGCCGGGCGGGCGTACGCTTACCGGGTGATCTACCGGTTCGCCCATTTCGAGCTCGACACCGCCCGGGCCGAGTTGCGCACCGACGGCCAGCCGTTGCCGGTGGAGCCCCAGGTGTTCGCCGTGCTCGCGCTGCTGGTGGAGCACGGCGAGCGGTTGGTGTCGAAGGACGAGCTGGTCGAGAAGGTGTGGGCCGGCCGCGTGGTGTCGGACTCCGCGATCGCCAGCAGGGTGAAGTCCGCGCGCCAGGCGCTGGGCGACGACGGGGAGGCGCAGCGCTACATCAAGACCCAGCCGCGGCTCGGCTTTCGCTTCGTGGCGCCTACCCGGCGCGTCACCGAAGCGGCCGCCGGCGCCGGCGCGCGACCGTCCATCGCGGTGCTGCCACTGCGGCGCAACGGGCCGGCGCAGCCGCATGCGGCGTTGGCGCATGGATTGGCCTGCGAGCTGATCACCGACCTGGCCAGCATCCACTGGCTGTTCGTCTGCGCGCGCGGGTCGTCGTTCCGGCTGGCGCCCGACACCGCCCCGCAGGACGTGGGGCAGGTGCTCGGCGTGCGCTACGCCCTCACCGGCGCGCTGGAGTTGCAGGGGCGGCGAGTGTCGGTGACCATGGAGCTCAACGACACGCGCGACGGCGGCGTGGTGTGGGCTGAGCGCTTCGCCTCGCCGCTGGCGGCCCTGTACGAGCTGCGCCTGCAGCTCCGCGCCGGCGTGCTGGCGGCCCTGGAGCTGCGCATCCCGGCCCACGAAGCCGGCCTCGCCCGCGGCATGGCGCCCGACAACCTCGACGCCTGGTCGGCCTACCACCTGGGCCTGCAGCACCTGTACCGCTTCAACCGCGCCGACAGCCAGAAGGCTGCTGCGCTGTTCGCCCGCGCACTGGAACTCGATTCGCGCTTCGCCCGCGCCCACGCGGGGCTTTCCTTCGTGCACTTCCAGCATGCCTTCCTGCGCTACTCCGACCAGGTCGACGCCGAATCCGCCCAGTCCCGCGACCATGCGCTGTGGGCGGTGGAATTCGACCCGCTCGATCCCTTCGTGAATTTCGCGATGGGACGCACCTACTGGCTGGAAGGCGACCTCGACAGCGGCCGCGAGTGGCTGCAGCGCGCCACTGACATCAGTCCCAACTATGCGCAGGGCCTGTACGCACTCGCGTGGACCGAGACACTGGCCGGCCTGCCGCAAAGCGGCCGCGACCATGTGAACCTCGCCATGCGCCTGAGCCCGATCGACCCCCTGCACTACGCCATGCTCGCCACGCGCGGCCTCGGGCACCTCGCCTGCGGCGAGCGGGCCGAAGCGGCAGCCTGGGCCGAGCGCGCCGCGAGATCGCCGGGCGCGCATGTGATGATCGCCATGATCGCCGCCGCCGCGCAGTCCCTGCAGGGCAACAACACCCTCGCCGCCCACTGGGCCGCCGACGTGCGCGAGCGCCACCCGCAGCTGCGCCGCGCGGACTTCTTCCGCGCCTTCCCCGTGAGGCATGCGCCGATGCGCAGCGACCTGGAGGGCGCGCTGCTCGGGCTAGGGTTCTGAGCGCGGTGGTGGGCGCCTGGGCGGTGGGGCCGTCCGAATCACCGGCGCTCGATTTTGGACAGCGGACCGCCAGTGGCCAGCGGCATCTGCACGCGTGGCGAGGGTGCGCCGCGGCGCGACAAAGGAGCGCGAAGTGACAAGCGAGTCGATGCATGCCTTCGGGCGATGCCGTCCAGCGGAACCGGCCGTCGCTTGTCGTACGACCGCGCAGCTACATCGGTTGGGTATCGGCCCAGCCACCCGTCGGGAGAACGGGCAAGGGCGGAGGCGCCGCGGCTTCGATCGCGGCCAGGGCTTCGTTGCGTGTACGGCGAGCAGCCTGCGCCGCCACGTGCCGACGACGGTACTCTTCTGCCACGCGCTGCAGATCCTCGATCTGGCGGCGCGCCTGACTCATCATGCGTTGCGTGTTCTCGTGCGCATCGGTGATCCGACCGAGCTTGAGCGCCAGCGCGCGCAGCTGTCGCGAGTACCACCATCGACAGCCCAGCCCGACGGCAGCCACGCCGACCACACAAAGGAATAAGGCTTCCGAGAGTTCGATGTTCATTGTTCGACCCTTCCACTCGTGGGTGGATTCAGCCATATTGGCCCGAATCGTGCAGGGACTTTGCGCGCCATCCGCACAAGTACTGGCCCGTCGGAGCAGGCCGACGGGGTTGCCGTGAATTCGTGACCGTTCCGCGTGGACCCTCGGCGACAGCCGTGGGCGCGCCCCAGCGTGGCCCTTGACCGCCATTGGCCTCATCGGAGCGGCGACCGGTGCCGACATGGGCACCATGGACTTGACCTCCCGCAACCCCATGCATGACTGGGGAATATCCTGAGCGAGCACGCGAGTCCGGGTCTTTTGAAATCCGTTACGCTGGCTCGAAGGCACCGGCGCGCGGCTACCCTGCGCACGGTCGCCGATGACGCGGCCGCCCTGTTATCCGCAGGCGTGCCACCGATTCAAGACCTTGGGCGCTCGACACGATCGCGCGCGGAGCGACAGCAATGAGCCAGCACGGACCCTTGCGTCTGCACGTGCCGGAGCCCAGTGGGCGTCCGGGATGCCAAACCGATTTTTCATATCTGCGTGTCGCGCGCGCCGGCGAAGTGCGCCGCCCTCCAGTCGACACCACGCCCGCCGACACGGCCGACCTCGCCTACACACTGGTTCGCGTCCTCGATGAGGACCATCGCGCCGTCGGGCCATGGGATCCCCACGCCGATCCCGACCTCCTCCAGCGCGGACTGCGCGCGATGATGAAGACGCGCATCTTCGACGCGCGCATGCTCATCGCCCAGCGACAGAAGAAGATCTCGTTCTACATGCAAAGCCTCGGCGAGGAGGCCATCGCCACGGCCCATGCGCTGGCGCTTGATCCGGGCGACATGAACTTCCCGACCTATCGCCAGCAGGGCCTGCTGCTCGCGCGCGACGACGTACCGCTGGTCGAGATGATGTGTCAGCTGATGAGCAACGAGCGCGATCCGCTCAAGGGGCGCCAGCTGCCGGTGATGTATTCGTACAAGCGCGCCGGCTTCTTCACGATCAGCGGCAATCTCGCCACGCAGTTCATCCAGGCGGTGGGCTGGGCCATGGCCTCGGCCATCAAGGGCGATACCCGAATCGCTTCGGGCTGGATCGGCGATGGCGCGACGGCCGAGTCCGATTTCCACACCGCGCTGACATTCGCCCACGTGTATCGCGCACCCGTCATCCTCAACGTCGTGAACAACCAGTGGGCGATCTCCACGTTCCAGGCCATTGCGGGCGGCGAGGCGACCACCTTCGCGGCCCGCGGCGTGGGTGCGGGGATTGCGTCGCTGCGGGTGGATGGCAATGATTTCCTCGCAGTGCTGGCCGCATCGCGTTGGGCCGCCGAGCGCGCGCGAAGCAATCTCGGTCCCACGTTGATCGAGTGGGTGACCTACCGCGCCGGTGCGCACTCCACTTCGGACGACCCGAGCAAGTATCGGCCCGCCGATGACTGGCAGCGGTTTCCGCTTGGCGACCCGATCGCGCGTCTCACCAGACACCTCATCGGATTGGGACTGTGGTCCGAGGAACAGCAGAACCAGGCGCAGGCGCAACTCGAAGCGGAGGTTGCGGCGGCGCAGAAAGAGGCCGAACGCCACGGCACGCTCATCGACGGGCACGTTCCACCGATCTCGACCATGTTCGAAGATGTCTACGAGCACATGCCGCAGCACCTTCAAGACCAGCTCGAACAGGCACGGGCGGAGGAATGAACACCATGCTCAGGCAAGCCGGACAGCGCGTGGTCGAGACCGACACCGCGGACATGAAGACCGCCCCCATGACGATGATCCAGGCATTGCGCTCGGCCATGGATCTCATGCTCGAGCGCGATCCGGACGTCGTGGTCTTCGGCCAGGATGTGGGCTACTTTGGTGGCGTCTTCCGCTGCACCGAGGGTCTGCAAGCCAAGTACGGCACATCGCGCGTGTTCGACGCACCGATCTCCGAGGGCGGCATCGTCGGTGCCGCGGTCGGCATGGGCGCCTACGGTCTGCGGCCGGTCGTGGAGATCCAGTTCGCCGACTATTTCTATCCGGCTTCGGACCAGATCGTGTCCGAGGCCGCGCGACTTCGCTACCGCTCGGTCGGCGATTTCACGGCACCGATCACGATCCGCATGCCCTGCGGAGGTGGCATCTACGGCGGGCAGACCCACAGCCAGAGCCCGGAGGCCCTCTTCACGCACGTCTGCGGCATCCGAACAGTGATGCCTTCGAACCCGTACGACGCCAAGGGGCTGCTGATCGCATCGATCGAGAACAACGACCCGGTCGTGTTCCTCGAACCCAAGCGCCTGTACAACGGACCCTTCGACGGGCACCACGACCGGCCCGTCGTCCCGTGGTCGAAGCATCCGCTCGGGGAAGTCCCGATCGGCTACTACACCATTCCGCTTGAATCGGCGGCGGTCTATCGGCCGGGTCGCGATTGCACCGTGCTTGCCTACGGCACGATGGTGTTCGTCAGCGAGGCGGCCGCCCAGGAGACCGGCATCGATGCGGAGATCATCGACCTGCGCAGCCTGTGGCCGCTCGATCTCGCCACCATCGTCGAATCGGTGAAGAAGACGGGCCGGTGCGTCGTGGTGCACGAAGCCACGCGCACCAGCGGTCTCGGCGCGGAGCTTGTCGCGCTCGTGCAGGAGCACTGCTTCTATCACCTCGAAGCACCGATCGAACGCGTCACCGGCTGGGATACGCCGTATCCGCACGCGCTCGAGTGGTCTTACTTTCCTGGTCCGGCGCGAGTGGCGCGCGCGTTACGGCGTGCCGTGGAAGAGTAGGGGAGCGGCGCATGAGCGTTCATACGATCAAGATGCCCGACATCGGCGAGGGTATTGCCGAGGTGGAACTGGTCGCCTGGCATGTCAAGCCCGGCGACAGCGTGTCGGAAGACCAGGTCCTGGCCGATGTCATGACCGACAAGGCCAATGTCGAGATTCCGTCGCCGGTGCGCGGAACCGTCATTTCGCTGGGCGGCGAGGTCGGACAGGTCCTGGCAGTGGGTTCGGAATTGATCCGCCTCGAAGTGGCCGAGGACACAAGGGCGCAACGCGCGCTCGAACGCACGACTGCCGACCAATCTGCAGCGCCGACACATGGCCGGACGGCGCTCACGCCGGCAGTTCCGCCAGGGCCGTCCGCATCGTCTCCGCTCCCTCCTGCGTCGGCTGCACCGACATCGACCGCGCCGGCCGCTGGCGCGCAAGCGCGATCGTCCGACAGCGTGCGCGATCGTCCCATCGCCTCCCCATCCGTGCGCCGACGCGCGTGGGAGCTCGGCGTCGGGTTGGCCGAAGTCCGAGGGACCGGGCCGGCCGGACGCATCTTGCATGGGGACCTCGAGCTGCATGCCGCGCGCCAGGGCATCTCGGCCACGACGCTTCCGCGCGGCGAGCCGCATGCTGCGGGCGCCGAGCGCCACGACGAAGAGCGGCGGCCGGTGATCGGCGTGCGACGCAAGATTGCGCAGAAGATGCAGGAATCGAAGCGACGGATTCCGCACTTCACCTATGTCGAGGAGATCGATGTCACGGAGGTCGAATCGGCGCGGGCGCAATTCAACACGCGCTGGGAAGCCACGCGCGGCCGCCTGACATTGCTGCCGTTTCTAGTGCGCGCGGTGGTGATGGCGGTGCGCGACTTTCCGCAGGTCAATGCGCGATTCGACGATGATTCGGGCGTTGTCACGCGATACGGTGCCGTCCATGTCGGCATTGCAACGCAAACCGATGCCGGACTGATGGTGCCAGTGTTGCGACATGCAGAAGCGCGAGATCTGTGGTCCTGTGCCGCGGAGATTTCGCGCCTTTCAGAAGCCGCCCGGGGCGGGCGCGTCACGCGCGACGAGCTGAGCGGCTCGACGATCACGATCACCAGCCTCGGTGCTCTTGGCGGCATTGCGTCGACGCCGGTGATCAATCACCCGGAAGTGGCGATCATCGGCGTCAATCGGATCGTGGAGCGGCCGGTGTGGCGCGGCGGTGCGGTCGTGGCGCGCCAGCTGATGAACCTTTCTTCGTCATTCGACCACCGTGTCGTGGACGGCATCGATGCCGCTCGATTCGTGCAGGCGATTCGAAGTCTGCTGGAAAGCCCGGCCACGTTGTTCGTGGGCTGAGAGAGTCAGCGCAGACGTGGAAGAAGCTCGACCATCGCGACCGCGCAAAAGGCGATCAGGATTGCAATGGCCAGAATCATCTTGAGCCCCGCTCCGCGGGCATGCCTGCGCTGCGCAGCACGCCGTGTGAGATCGGTAGGGGCAAAGAGACCCGAATGCAAGGAGTAGCCACTGCTGGCCATGAATTCGCTGGGACGTTCGTCGGCGGGCTCCTCGTCCCAGCTGAAGACGTGAGGTTTTCGGGGCATGCCGCGATTGTGTGGTGCATTGCCCTGGCTCCGCCAGCCCGCGGATGAGGGAGCGTCGCTTTGTGGGATCGGGCTCGGCAGGTCGCGCCCGGAACGGCCGCTGCACAGGCGCACAGCCACGTCATGCCTGCGCGCCTATCGCGCGCCGGGGCTCCTCGTGGCTTCGATGGAAATCGACAGCGCCACCTCGTTGCCGACGAATGGCAATCCGTACGTGATGCCGAAGTCGCTGCGTTCGAGCGTGGCTTCGAAGTCTCCGCCACACACTTCCTGCGTGTTCGGTTCGCTGCGGCAATGGAAGCGGCGTGCGATCAGCGACAGCCCGCGCGAAACACCGCGCAGGGTGAATTCGCCGCGCAGCTCGCGCAGCTTCCCTGCTTCGAAGCGCAGCTGGTTGCCGATGAAGTAGGCCTGCGGCCAGGCGTCACTTGCGAGGAAATCCGTCCCGCGCAGCATCTTGTCGAGGACGGGGACGCCGCTGCTGACCGAGGCGGTGTCGACAACGATCGAGACGTCTCCTGCGCCGGCGGCTCGATCAAGGACGATCCGTCCCGCAATGTGGTCGAAGCGACCGCGCGCGGTGGACGTGCCCAGATGCCGAACACCCCACCAGATCTGTGTGTGCTCCGGATCGATGAGATAGATCACAGGCTGCGCCTTGGCCACAGGCGCGAGCAGCGCCATCGCCAGGGTGGCGAGCGGGATGACACAAGCCCGGCGCATCGACCTGGAGATCACGAAATGGCACTTCATCGTCATGCGCTGCCTTCGGAGCGTCATTGGTAGGTCGTTGCGCCACTACTGTCGGATCGCTTCGATCTGGATCAGCAGATGAACGTCGTCGGACAAGCCATGGTCCAGGCCGTATGTCATGTCCCAACGGCTGCGCTTGATCGTGACCTGGAAATCGCCGCCGCACACCTGGCGCCGGAGAAGCGGGTGCGTGTAGCAGTTGAAGCGCTCCGCCCGCAGGGTGATGGGGACGGTCTTGCCGTGCATGCTGAGCGTGCCCGAGACTGCGGTGACGTTGTCGCCGTCGAAACTGAACTTGTCGCCATCGAACACGGCCATGTTCATGCGGTCCGCATCGAAGAAGTCGGAACTCTTGAGACGCTGGTCGAGCGTCGCAATGCCGGTGTTCAACGAGGTCACGTCGATCTTGATCTTCGTCTGGCCGGTGTGCGCCTCCCTGTCGATGGTGACCGAACCCTGCTTCTTGTCAAAGCGGCCCCGCAAGGTGGAAGTCTCTGCGTGACTCGTCTCGAATGTGACGAAGGTGTGCGTCGGGTCGATGGTGTAGGTCACGCTCTCCGCGTGTGCGAGAGCGGATCCGCAAAGAAGCGCGGGCAAGACGAATCGACAGATCATGGCGGTCACGGACAGTCGACGCGACGGGCAGGGGCGGGCGTCAGAGAGGGGGCACGCCAGTCAACGAGAGCTTGAAACTCACCTGGACCTCGTCGGCCACCAACGAGGTGTCTGACCATTCGCCCGCTCCGATCTTGTAGTCGAGCCGCTTGATCACGAATGTGCCGGTGGCGAGCGTCGCCGGGCCGCTCTGCGACAGCGTGACGGGTACGGTGAGATCGCGCCGAGTGCCCTTGAGCGTCAACTGGCCCGCCACGTCGAAACGGCCAGGCCCATTGGGCTTCACGCTCGTCGACTGGAACACGGCACGCGGAAAGCGGCCGGTCGCCAGCCAGTCCGGCGTCTTCAACTGGGACTCGGCCTCGTCGGAACCCAAAGTCGCACTGTCCAGATCGATGCCGATCTCGACATGCGAGGCGTCCGGCTTCTTGGGGTCGAAGGCGACCTTCGCGTCGAATCGGGTGAAGCGGCCATCCACAGGGACGCCCATTTGCCGCGAAACGAACTTGATCTCGCTGCGCGCTGGCACGAGTTTCTGCTGCTGCGCCGCCGCCGGTCCGAGCATCGCCAGCATGCTGATGGCCACGGCAAGAGTGCCACATGGGTTCAAGGTATCGGTTCCTTCCGGTTTCAGGCTCGACTCGGCCACATGCGGCCGAGCAGGTGGTCGCGATCGACGAACTGATGCTTCAGTGCGGCGCCCACGTGCAGGAGCACCAAAGTCGCGAGAGTCCAGGCCAGCCGTCCATGCCAGGGCTTGATCGCCGCGGCAAGGGATTTGTCCGCGTGCACGAAATCAGGCAAGGGCAGCACGCCATACACCACGATCGGAAATCCCGCAGCCGAACTGTAGGCCCAACCGACCAGGGGCACCGCAAAGAACAGCAAGTACATGAGCACATGCGTGAGACGAGCTGCGCGACGTTGCCACGCGGGACCCGGCATTTCCTGCGGCGGCGGGTGGGTCGCACGCCAACACAGCCGCAGGGCAGACAGCGCCAAGATGGTGATGCCAGCCCACTTGTGCCAGTTGTAGAGCTTCAGGCGCTGCGGAGAAAGGGGCAGGTCGGCCATGTAGAGGCCCACGCTGAAGGAACAGGCGATGGTCACGGCGAGCAGCCAGTGGAACGCGATGGCGGTGCGGGTAAAGCGACCTGAGAGTCGATTCACATTCATTGCAATGGAGCGCGGATGACTCTTGAATGCTAGCGCCCTGAGGTTTTGCACAGGTCGAGCGCCGCGGGGTTGTTTCAGGTTTGGCCGCCTCTTGCACTTTCGCCTCGACACGGCCAATCGCTGGAAGGCGGAAGTGTCGCGTGGCGCTATTCCAACGGCGCATCGATCACCGTGAAATCCATCATTGGTTCGCGGCTAGGGTTTACCCTATACTCTCCGACATTGGGGTTAACCCCTAGTACCAAGGAAACCAAATGAGTACCGCCACTCTGCATTCCGCACGCCACGGCGCACCGCGCGTGGTTCAACCTCTCGCCGCCTTGTTCAGCCGCTTGATGACATCCATGTCCGAGGCCATGTGGCCGCGCGACGACGATCCGAGACTTGCGGCAGCAAATCTGAGGGCAATGGCGAACCGCTACGATTCTCAGCCCGGTTTTGCCGCCGACCTGCGTGCAGCTGCGGATCGTTACGAACGAGAGCACGGCATCGAATAGGCCCCAACGTCCGATCCTGGCACCTGTTCGCCAGGATCGGCCACTGGGGGTGCCCGCATGACGCGGACCCTGTATGTGCTGGCGCCTGGCTAGGCGTCAAGACCCAGGCGGGCCGCAATCCTGGCCCTGGTCGCGCGCAACTCAGCTGGAAGGTGATAAGCGAGCTTCTTGAAATGCTCGTCGTGCAAGGCCAATTCGGCCCTCCAGTCTTCCCTGTCCACGCTGCTGACTTGCTCGAACTGCTCGGGCGTGAAGTCCAGCCCAGTCCAGGTGATGTCATCGTAGCTCGGCGTGACGCCGAAGGCGTTTTCGACACCGTGCCCGCGGCCGTCGACTCGCTTGAGGATCCACTCGAGCACGCGCATGTTCTCGCCGAATCCCGGCCACGCGAACTTCCCTTCGGGGCTTTTGCGGAACCAGTTCACGCAGAAGAATTTCGGCAGCTTCGCACCCCGAGCCTCCAGCGAACGGCCGAGATCCAGCCAATGCTGGAAGTAGTCGCTCATGTTGTAGCCCATGAAGGGCAGCATCGCGAATGGGTCACGACGAACGACGCCTTGCTGCCCGGCCGCTGCAGCGGTGGTCTCTGACCCCATGGTGGCGCCCATGTAGACCCCATCCACCCAGTCGCGAGCTTCGGTGATCAGCGGGACAGTCGTCGAGCGTCGGCCGCCGACGATGAATGCATCGATTGCGACCCCCGTCGTGCTGTCCCATTCCGGGTCGAGCGCCGGGTTGTTCGTCGATGCGACCGTGAAGCGGGCATTCGGATGGGCCGCCTTCGCGCCTGTCTCGCGCGCGATCGCCGGCGTCCAATCCTTGCCTTGCCAGTCGATCAGGTGCGCAGGTGGCGTTTCGGTCATTCCTTCCCACCACACGTCGCCGTCGTCGGTCATGGCAACGTTGGTGAAGATGACGTCTCGCTTGAGCGTCTGCATGCAGTTGTAGTTGGTCTTCTCGTTGGTCCCCGGCGCGACGCCGAAATATCCAGCCTCCGGATTGATCGCGTACAGGCGACCATCGGCGCCCGGCTTGATCCATGCGATGTCGTCACCGACGGTCGTCACTTTCCAGCCCTGCATGGCCGCGGGGGGAATCAGCATCGAGAAGTTGGTCTTGCCGCAGGCGCTCGGAAACGCCGCGGCGATGTGCCGTTTCTTGCCGTCAGGCCCTTGAACCCCCATCACCAACATGTGCTCTGCCAGCCAACCGTCGTCGCGACCCATCGTGCTGGCAATGCGCAACGCAAAGCATTTCTTGCCGAGCAGTGCATTCCCACCGTAGCCTGAGCCGTAACTCCAGACTTCCCGCATTTCCGGGTACTGCACGATGTACTTCGTGCTGTTGCATGGCCACGAGACGTCTTTCTGGCCCGGCTCCAGCGGGGCGCCGACCGTATGCACGCACGGAACGAAAGCGCCATCGCTGCCGAGGACATCGAGCACCTTGCGCCCCATCCGGGTCATGATCTTCATGTTCACGGCGACATAGGCGCTGTCGCTGAGCTCGACGCCGATGTGCGCGATCGGTGAGCCGATCGGTCCCATGCTGAACGGGATCACGTACATCGTGCGCCCCCGCATGGAGCCCTTGAACAGTCCGGGCGTGCCGTCCGGACGGCCAGTCTCCAGGATCTGGCGCATTTCGCCCGGATCCATCCAATTGTTCGTGGGGCCTGCGTCTTCCTGCCGTTCGCTGCAGATGAACGTGCGATCCTCGACTCGTGCGACATCGCCAGGGCTGCTCAGCGCCAGGTAGCTGTTGGGACGAAGCTCCGGATTCAGCTTCTTGAAAGTCCCCGCAGCCACAAGTTGCGCGCACAGCCGGTCGTATTCGGCGGTCGTGCCGTCGCACCAGTAGACGTCGCGGGCCTCCGTCAGCGCTGCGACTTTGGCAACCCATTCCAGCAGGCGCGTATGGTGGACATAGGCGGGCGCGTTCAGACGCATACCTTCCGGCGCGGGACGGTTCATGGCTGCTCCAATCATCGAAGTCAAAAAAAGCGGGATTGGGAAAGAAATGCTGGTGTGGCGCCCAACACCGCCACCGACCTGCATGCCTTTCCCAATGCCGCTTCGGGGATCGCCCGCGCCGTCGATTACTGCCGATTACCGGTTGTGAATGCCTGTAGACATCACTCACCGCAGGCACCTATTCTCAAGCCAGTGTAATTGGCCGGTAACCACCAGGGTCCGGGGGGTCATGCATTTCCTGCATAGATCTATGCATGCCCTTTCGCGGTCCGATTTGGCATAGTACAGATAGCAAGCGACGCGCCCGCCACGCTTAAGATGCCGCGCCATGAGTCCACGCCGTCGATTTCTCGTTCGACTCGGGGCGACTGCCGCCTTGCTCGCCCGTCCGGCGTTGTCGAACGCCGTCCAGCGCGCGTCCCTGGCCGACCCGCTCAGATTGGCCGCCGACGACGCGCTGGCGGAGTCAGGACTTGCTTCGGCGCTTCAGCGCGGGTTCGGAAGGGACACTGGCGTCGCGGTGGAGGTCTTGCACGGGCCGGCCAGCGAAGTGCTGCGCGCCCTGGAACGCGGCGAACATGACGTGGCGCTCACCAATGCGCCGGCACTGGAAGCCTCGCTGGAAAAAGAAGGACTGGTCTACGACCGGCGCCTGATCACCCGCAGCGATTTCCTCATCGTCGGCCCGAGCGTGCTCGCCCGCCCCCTCAGTGCCGGCCACGACATGGTCCAGGCCGCCGGGCGCTTGGCTCAAGCGAACGCGCCGTTTCTCGGGCGGCACGATGGATCCGGCAGTCATCTCGCGGAGCTGGCGCTCTGGTCAGCCGCGCACGTGGCGCCCGGCGAGCCGTGGTACCACCTCGCCGCCAGCGGACAATCGGTGCTGGCGCAAGCGCGCCACGAAAATGCGTGCACGGTCGTGGAGCGCGGAGTTTGGAGCGTCCACCCAGGCGGCAAGGGCTACGGCGTGCTCGCCGCTGGCGATCCGCGCTTCACGATCGAGGTGCACGTCATGCGCAGCTTCCGGGTGCAGCATCCTGCCGGCAAACTTTTCGTTGAGTGGATAGCCAGTCCCAAGGGACGCCGCCTGGCTGCGGCGCACCGGGGCTACAGGGCCGGTTGAAGTCCAATTTCAGCGTCCGCTGCCAGCCTGGGCGCCGTCATCGCCCAGCCGGTCAGCTGCCGGCGCACCACGCGATCCGGCATCGTCCAGGCAAATACGGCAAGATGAGCCGATGCCGATCCTGCGCAGCATCAATGTCGCCTCCGCACGCACGATGGACATCGACGGCCGCGCCGTGCTGACGGCCATCCACAAGCGCCCGTTGGACGGTTCTGCCATCGTGCATCCGCTCGGACTGGTCGGCGACGAGCAGGCGGACCTCACCGTGCACGGCGGGTTGTCGAAGGCCGTGTACGCCTACCCCATCGAGCACTATCCGTTCTGGCAGACCGTCCGCGCCCAGGCGCGTGTCGCAGGGTGGGACGACGCGCTGCCTTTTGGGGCGCTCGGCGAGAACCTGACGATCGAGGGTCTATCGGAAGCCGAGGTCTGGATCGGCGACTTGCTGAGATTTCCCGATTGCGAGTTGGCTGTGAGCGAGCCGCGGTTCCCATGCTTCAAGTTCAACGCCGCGATGGGATTCGGCCAAGCCGCCAAACTGATGCAGCAGAATGCGTGGTGCGGCTTCTACCTTGGGGTGCGCCGACCAGGCGTCCTTCATCCGCACGACGAATTCGAAGTCGTGCCCGGCCCTCGCGAGGTCGGCATCCAGGAACTGTTTCGCGCGCGCACGAGCCGACAACGTCGGCCATGATGTTCGGGAACGGCGGCGCGCTAAAGTCGACCACCCTGCCCCAGCGCCTCGCACCATGCTCGCCTACCGACACGCCTTCCATGCGGGCAACCATGCCGACGTGCTGAAGCACACGGTCCTCGCGCTCGTGCTTCGCTACATGAACCAGAAGGACAAGCCCTATCGCTTTGTCGACACGCACGCCGGTGCCGGCGGCTATTCGCTGGAGGGCCGGTATGCCCAGCAAAAGGGCGAGTTCGAACGAGGCGTGGCGCGGCTTTGGGACAGTCCCGCCGAGGATCTGCCAGCGCCCGTGGCCGACTACATGTCGCTCGTGCGACGCTTCAACCCACAGGGTACCCTCGAGCAATACCCAGGCTCACCGGCGATCGCGCAAATGGTCCTGCGCGGGCAGGATCAGATGCGGCTGTTCGAACTGCACCCAACCGACCATCGCATCCTCGAGTCCTTCCTGGCCAAGCAAAAAGGCGTCGAGGTGCGACATGCCGACGGCTTCGACGGCCTGAAAAGCCAATTGCCGCCATCCACGCGCCGTGCCGTGGTGCTGATCGATCCCAGCTACGAGGGTCATGGCGACTATGGCCGGGTGGTCGCCACATTGCGTGACGCGCTCACGCGATTCGCCGAAGGCGTGTACCTGGTGTGGTATCCGCAGGTGCAGAAGGTCGAGGCGGCCCAGTTGCCTCGGCGGCTGCAGTCACTGGCACCAAGAGGCTGGCTCCATGCGCGCCTGACCGTGCAGGAGCCGGACTCCCAAGGCTTCGGCCTTGCGGGAAGCGGCATGTTCGTGATCAATCCGCCCTACACACTGCACGACGATCTGTTGAACGTGCTGCCTTGGCTTGTCGAAGTGCTCGGGCAGTACGACGGCGCCAACTACCTGCTCGAACAGCGCGCAGCCTGATCACAAATCCTTACGGCAGGCGGACGCAGCGCGTCACTTGCCCTTGCGGCATGTTTCTTGATCGCAGTACGCCCGACATGGCGACTCCAATGGGCTTCCTGCGACGCACCTTCCTGTGGCTTTGCATGGCCGGTGGACTGGCCCTGTGCGCCGGATGCGCCGCCACGTCAGTGCTCACCTTCGCGTATGAGCAAGCGAACGATGGGCAGTGCATCACCCCCGGTTGTGCCGCCGGGGCCGTCATCGCCTACGCCATCGACAAGGCGAACGAGGGGCAGCCCACTCCGTGCTACAAGCTCAACAGCGTCGATCGCGCGCTCAGCACTCGGTGCGGAGCGTACGTGCCCGGTTCGTTGCTGACCAAAGACGTCACTGCCTCCGGGCTGCCGCAATGCCCTCTGGCAACGGCCGCTCGTGACCCGCAACTGTGGCCCGTGATCCAGGAACTGCGGGACAAGGGCGCGAAGCCGCAAGCCTGCCGCGAATCGCCGCTCGTCACCCTGGCCGAGACATTGCCGTGTCCCGACTTCGCCGCCACGACGCCCCAGGCTCGCGACAGCATGCGTTGGCTGGCCGAAGTCGATCCTCGCGCCGTCCATCACGATGTGATCCGCATGCTGAGCTGCCCGAATGCAAGGGCGGTTCAACTCGACGACGTCCTCGAGAGGTGGTTGGCGCAGGGCCGCCTGCCCACGCGCGGTCTTCCATTCGGCGTGCTGAGCGCACTGGATCCGACGGACCTCGGGTCGCAGTTGGCCCTGGAACTGGAAGCGCGCGGCCACACGGCACGTGCGGGGCTCGGCGCGTATGCCGGGCGCCTGCCCGCCGGCTTCGACCAGGCCTTGCGCGACGGCAACTTCCGCGCCCTTGACTGGTGGCTGGACCGCGCGCCGGAACTCGCCAACCGAGTGCCACCCTCACAGGGCGATCAGCTGCCGTGGGTCCCGCTCGCCCGCGTCATCACTCCCAGCTACCTGCATCAGCCCGAGCGGCAAGGCGATCTCGTCGCGTACCTCATCTCGCGCGGCGCGGACCCGTGGCAGGCACTGCCCTACGACAGCGGCAAGTCGGTGGTCTCCCTTGCGCGACAACTGCGCAGCCCGTCACTCGCACTCCTCGATCCCCCTGCAGGCACCGGCGCCGAGGTCGCAGCTTCGGCGCTCTCGAGCACGGCCGTCATGGGCGGCATGGGCGGCATGCGCTGACTCGACTGCACGCGGCGTTCTGCCGTCGACGTTGACGAAGCGTTGGCGCGACGAGACGAGGTCGTGCGCCCCGTCCGGAAACCGGCGCCGGTTCGTCGCGGCCAAAGCATTTCCCGACTTATTTCGCCTGCACTGCCTGAACTTTGCAGGCCCCCTTGAATGCCGTCGGACGAACCCTACCTTCGACATCGGCAGCGCGTCCGCAGGGCGCGTGTTGGCCTGACCCGCATGACGAAAGGAGCGCACACCATGGTGACATCCATGCTCAGATTTCCAGGCGACATGTTCGCGGATTTCGACGAATTGCAACGGCAACTCGATCGCATGCTCGGGTGGCGTACGCCCAGCTCGAGCATCCGGGCGGTGCAGCGCGGCAGTTTTCCGGCCCTCAATGTCGGCACGACGGCCGACGCCGTCGAGGTTTATGCGTTCGCCCCGGGCATCGACACATCCACACTCAACCTGACGATCGACAAAGGCTTGCTGACGATCGCGGGCGAGCGCAAGTCGCGCAGCACCGGAGTCGGGCGCCAAGGCCACGGACTACGCACGCGAGCGCTTCGAAGGCGCATTCCGGCGCGTGGTCAGCCTGCCCGAAGATGCCGATCCGGATCGGGTGAACGCGTCGTACCGCGACGGCATCCTGCATGTGCAGGTGCAAAAACGCGAAGCCTCCAGGCCACGCCGCATCGAGGTCAAGGATTCGCGTTGATCGGCTCGCCAACAGACCGACGACTTGCATCGAAAGGAGTCTTTCCATGAACACGAACCAGGATGTTGTTCGCCGCGAAGGCACCGCAGCCGCCCAGGCCGCCGAGACGCTCGAGGCACCGGCCATCGTCCCGCCGGTGGACGTGACCGAGGACGACTCGGGCATCACGCTGCTGGCCGACCTCCCCGGCGTCTCGCGCGAGACACTTGCACTGCATGTCGATGGCGACACGCTGACCATCGAGGCGCCGTTGTCGCTGGGCGAGCCTGCCCGGCTGGATGCGGTTTACGCCGAAATGCGCGCGCGCCGGTATCGCCGCAGCTTCCAGCTCAGCAGGGAGCTCGACACGAGCCGCATCGATGCCTCGTTGAAAGACGGTGTGCTCACCTTGCGCCTGCCCAAGCTCGAACAGGCGCGTCCGCGCCGCATCGAGATCCAGGCGTAGCGCCCCGCAAGCCGCAGGTCGCATCAAAGTGCCTGCGGCCGCGGCATGTTCATTCAGCCTGTTGTCGTCTCGCGCTTGAGGTCGCGAAAGCCGGCGAACAGCCACGAGCGCATACCGACGACGAGCGTATAGGGCCGGCGCTGAGGCGGCGCAAGCTTCTGGTCCGCCAGATGCTGCTGGGCAAAGTCCTGGCCGATACGCTGTAGCCGGTCGACGAAGCCTTGCGCCTGCGACGGGCTGACCTGTCCGTGCACGAGCATGAGCAGTTCGCCCTCGCCGTCGAAGCCTCCGCTGTAGTAGTCGCCCACGACCTGCTCCCGAAAGTACTGCATCACCGGACCGTGCGGGCGCCAGCGAAATCCCTTGGCGACTCTCAGCCGGTAGCGATTCAGCGGGCGCAGCTCGATGATGCCGAGCTTGTCGAGCGCCACGAGGCGGCTCACGCACTCGGCATCGCTGAACGTGTAGGTCGACACCATCTGTTCGAAGGTCCAGTGACTCAGGCAACAGATGGCGAGCAGCAAGAGACGTCTGTCCGCGACGACGGCGGTTTCCTGCTCGAGGCTGAGTTCGCGCGCGAGGGGCTGCGCATCGGCCACCCGGCGCGCCAGTTCGGCGAAGTCCATCTTCAGCACGCGCAGGACATCGTCGATGCGCGACAGCGGCATGTCGCCCTTGGCGAACACGCGCTTCATGGTCGATTCGGACATGCCCAGCTGGATCGCCAGATCGGCATAGGTGACACCTGCCGCCTTGAGCTCGGCCTTCAGCGCCGCGACAAGGTCCTGAGTGGTGCTCATCTCCGTTCCCCGCTCCCCCGCTCCCCCGCTCGGTATCGCCATACGATACCAGCGGCGCAGCCGGGCGCCTCCGGGTCATGCCGCGGTTGATCCGCATGAGCGAGCCGGCCCATGATCGCGGCCATGCGCGGCTGCCGCATTTCATCGACAGCATCGACATTCGTGATGCTTGACTCGGTATTCATGGGACTGCGGCAGCGCGCCATCGCCCACGAAGCGGTCGACGTGCGCTAGATTGCGCCCGCCGGCCATTCACAAGCCGCACGCCAGGGGAACACGACTTTGAGTCATCACGATCAGCCCAATCAATTCGCACTGCTGCGCCAACGCCGGTTCGCGCCCTTCTTCTGGACGCAGTTCCTGGGCGCAGGAAACGACAACCTGTTCAAGTTCGCCTTCACCGTGCTGGTGACTTACCAGCTCGAGGTGAAGTGGCTGCCGCCCTCGCTGGCAGGGCTGGCCATCGGCGCCTTGTTCATCCTGCCGTTCCTGCTGTTCTCGGCGACCAGTGGCCAGCTCGCCGACAAGCACGACAAGGCCACGCTGATCCGCTTCGTCAAGTGGCTCGAGATTGGCGTGATGTTGCTTGCGGCGTGGGGATTCTGGCGGCAGCAGGTGGTCGTCCTGCTGGCCTGCGTGTTCCTGATGGGGCTGCATTCCACGCTGTTCGGCCCGGTCAAATACGCCTACCTGCCGCAGCACCTGGATGAACGCGAACTCACCGGAGGCAACGGCATGGTCGAGATGGGCACGTTCGTCGCCATCTTGCTGGGCAACGTCGCCGGTGGGCTGTTGATCGGGCTGCCGCAGATCGGTGCGCAGTGCACGGCTGCGGCTTGCGTGGCGCTTGCGCTCGTCGGGCGTCTGTGCGCCCAGGGCGTCCCGACGTCGCCTTCGACCGATCCGCGGCTGAAGATCAACTGGAATCCCGTGACCGAGACCTGGCGCAACCTGCGCCTTGCGCATGAGAACACGGTGGTGTTCCGCTCGCTGCTCGGCATCTCGTGGATGTGGTTCTTCGGCGCGGTGTTCCTGTCGCAGTTCCCGTCCTTCGCCAAGATGGTCCTGCACGGGGACGAGCACGTGGCTTCACTGCTGCTGGTGGTGTTTTCGGTGGGGATCGGCGCGGGGTCCTTGCTGTGCGAAGCGCTCTCGCGTCGGCACATCGAGATCGGGCTCGTGCCGCTTGGCGCGATCGGGATGAGCGTGTTCGCCATCGACCTGTATTTCGCATCGCGCAACTTGCCACCGGCCACGCTGTGGTCGGTGGGCGAGTTCGTGCGCCAGGCCGCGCATTGGCGCGTGATGGCCGATCTGGCGCTGCTGTCGCTGTTCGCGGGCCTGTACAGCGTGCCGATGTATGCGCTGATCCAGCTTCGCTCGCAGCCGAGTCATCGCGCTCGCATCATTGCGGCCAACAACATCCTGAATGCGCTGTTCATGATCGTCAGCGCGCTGGGCGTGGGCGTGTTGCTCAAGGCCGGAGCGACCATCCCGCAGGTCTTCCTGGTCGTCGGCCTGCTCAATGCCGTCGTCGCGCTGTACATCTTCGTGCTCGTTCCCGAATACTTGCTGCGCTTCGTGGCGTTCATCGCCACGCGCCTGGTCTACCGGTTCAGGGTGAGCGGCGAAGAGAACATCCCCGCGGAGGGCGCTGCGATTCTCGTGTGCAACCACGTCAGCTTCGTTGATGCGGTGCTGCTGATGGCCGCGAGTCCGCGGCCGATCCGTTTCATCATGGACCATCGGATCTTCCGCATTCCGGTGCTCGGCAGGCTGTTCAGGCTGGCCAAGGCAATCCCGATCGCGCCGCAACGCGAGGCGCCGAGCCATCTACGAACACGCTCTCGATGCCGCGCGTCGCGTGCTGGCCGAAGGCGATCTCCTGTGCGTGTTCCCCGAGGGCGCGATCACGCGCGACGGCCAGCTCGGCGAATTCAGGGGCGGCATCATGAAGATCCTGGAGACGAATCCCGTTCCCGTCGTTCCGCTGGCGCTTCGAAACCTCTGGGGATCCTTCTTCTCCCGCGTCGACGGCGCGGCCATGAAGCGCCCGTTTCGGCGTGGATTCTTCAGCCGCGTGGGCCTCGTGGCCGGTGAACCCGTACCGGCCGAGCAGGTGTCGCCTGTCCTGCTGCGCGAACGCGTGGGGGCCTTGCTGGCCGATTGAATCACCCGATCGTCCATTCGCCGCGTCGTGGAAAGAGGAGAGGGTGCCGGCGGCTATCTCGCATGCCGCACCTTGGAGACAATGCGCAGAAAGGAGACGCCCGCCCATGGTTCCAAGCCTGAGCCGCGCCGCGTTTGCGCGCATCGCCCCGTTCCTGCTGTTCCTGATGCTGCTGTTCCTGCGGGGCGTCATGGGTGCGGAAGGGCCGGTCGATCCCCGGTGGATCTACGGCGTGTCCGTCCTGGCCGTCGCTGCGGTGCTGCTGTGGTTTCGCAACGAATACGGCGAGCTCGGCTGGCAGAACCTGCCCACGCGCCGTGAGCTCATGCTTGCCGTGCTCGTCGGTCTGATCCTGTTCGTGTTGTGGATCAGCCTGGATGCACCGATGCTCCAGCTGCCCGACGCCGCGGCCACCTTCACGCCTGTGGACGCACAGGGAGAGCGCCTTTGGCCGCTCATCGCCGTGCGATGGGCAGGCGCTGCGCTGCTGGTGCCCGTGATGGAGGAACTGTTCTGGCGCTCCTTCCTGATGCGCTGGATCGACCGCGCGCAATTCGAGACCGTGCCGCCCCAGCGCGTGAGCGCGAAGGCCGTGATCCTGTCGACCTTCGTCTTCACGCTGGCGCACACCATGTGGCTCGCCGCGGCGCTCGCAGGATTGGCCTATGCGTGGCTGTTCATCCGGACCGGTCGCCTGTGGGTGCCCGTGATCGCCCACGCCGTGACCAATGGCGCGCTGGGTGCCTGGGTCGTCGCCACCGGACACTGGAGCTTCTGGTAGGCCGCTCGTCGCGCGCCCGATGCGCGGCGTCAGAAGTCGTCGCGGATCCGCAGGAAGCTGGCGAATCGGGGCAGTCCGTTCGGCGTCACGTCACGGTAGCGGTAGGTGACGGTGCTGCCCACCGGTGGCGGATGCCGTCGCTGCGCGTCGGAAAAGCCGGTGCCGAGCCGGAACACCCGACCTTGCGGCGTGCGCACGAGCAGCGCCCCGAGCATGCCGGCATCGCGACCGTGGCCTTGCAGGTGCGCTGTCACGGTGGCTTCCGCATCGCTCACCGGCTTGAGCTTCAGCAGTGCATCGCTGCGTCCGGTGAGAACGGCTGCGTCTGCCCGGTGCAGCATGAGGCCCTCGCCGCCAAGCCTGACCACCTCGTCGAAGAGGCGATCGAGCTGCGCACGATCAGCCAGCCGGCGCTGCGCCACCGCACGGAGGAAGGGCGCATCGGTCCGCGCCACGAGTTCGCGCAATCGCTCGGCGCGCCTGCTGAACGAGCCGGCCGCACCAGGCGCTTCGAAGACCATGTACCGGACCTGTCGCCAATCATCGTCGAGCGGCTCGCTGCGGCGCACGATGGCCGACAACTCGTCGAAACGCCGACGGCCGAGCCACAGTTCGCCATCGAGCGACGCGATGGGCAATCGTGACGTGAACCATGCCGGTGCAGGCACGACGCGCCCGCTTCGAAAGCGCAGCGTCGTCCCGTCCCACAACGCGCGAGCGCCGTCGTACTTTTCGCTGACGAGATAGGGTTGCGGATCGATGCCTGGCGGGGCCACTTCAGCAAGGAGCAGCGGTCGCGCGTCTTTGCGCGCGAACGCCGTGACCGGCCACAGCGGCAGAGTCGCCAGGCTGGCCAGGAGCTGTCTGCGCGAAGGTCGAGATGGAGGCAGTTGGTGGGCGGACAGGGACGGTTGGCCCGCAGCAGGACTTGGCATGACGCACGATTGAATTGAAGTCGGACACGCCACTCTACGGATAACTTGCCTCGCTGGCAGCGCCCCTTTCGGGGGAGCCGTCGAGGGATGGTGCGCTACACGCCGCGCGATCGGTCCGCGCGGAATTGAGCGGCGAATGCGGCGAATTCACCGCGCTCGATCGCATCGCGCGCCAGTCGCATCAGGTTCAGGTAGAAGTGCAGGTTGTGGATGCTCGTCAGCATGGGTCCGAGCATTTCGCCACAACGGTCGAGGTGATGGAGGTAGGCCCTGGAGAATCGGCTGCAGGCCGCGCAGGTGCAGCTCTCGTCGATGGGTCGCTCGTCGGTCTTGAAGCGCGCATTGCGCAATCGCAAGTCGCCGAAGCGGGTGAACAGATGGCCATTGCGGGCGTTTCGCGTGGGCATCACGCAGTCGAACATGTCGACGCCGGCGGCCACGCCGTCCATCAAGTCTTCCGGCGTGCCCACGCCCATCAGGTAGCGCGGCTTGTGCGCGGGCAATCGAGCAGGCGTGTGGGCCACGATGCGCTGCATCTGGTCCTTGGGCTCGCCCACGCTCACGCCGCCAATGGCGTAGCCAGGCAGATCGAGGTCCACCAGTGCACAAAGAGAAGCCTCGCGCAGATTCTCGAACATGCCGCCCTGGACGATGCCGAACAATGCATTGCGATTCTCGAGGTGCTGCAATTCGGCGTGGCATCGGCTCGCCCAGCGCAGGCTGAGCTCCATCGACTCGCGGGCCTCGCGCTCGGTGGTCACGTGGCCGGCCGTCTCGTAAGGCGTGCACTCGTCGAACTGCATCACGATGTCGCTGTCGAGCACGTGCTGGATCTGCATGCTCGTCTCGGGGGTGAGGAACAGCTTGTCTCCGTTGACCGGCGACGCGAACCGCACGCCCTCTTCGCTGATCTTGCGCATGTCCCCCAGGCTCCAGACCTGGAAGCCGCCGCTGTCGGTGAGGATGGGCTTGTGCCATCCTTCGAACCGGTGAAGGCCGCCGAACTGTCGCAAGACATCCAGCCCGGGACGAAGCCACAGGTGGAACGTGTTGCCCAGGATGATCTGCGCGCCCATCGCCTCCAGCGACTCGGGCGTCACTCCCTTGACGGTTCCGTAGGTGCCCACGGGCATGAAGGCCGGCGTGTGCACGCACCCGTGGTTGAGCGTCATGCGACCGCGCCGCGCCGCGCCTTCGGTGGCGAGAATTTCGAACTGCAACATGGCGCGGATTGTCGCCTCAGGCGCGCGGCTCGCCGCGCGAAGATTCAGGCCTGCTGCGCCGCGCCGCTGGCTGTCATGCCCATGGGTCGTCGCAGGGCAGGCTGTCTCGCGGTCGAGCAGCATCGCATCGCCGTAGCTGAAGAAGCGATAGCGCGTGGCAATCGCATGGGCGTAGAGCGCGCGGATGCGCTCGAAGCCGGCGAATGCGCTGACCAGCATCATCAGCGTGCTTCGCGGCAGATGGAAATTGGTGAGCAGGAGGTCGGCGACACGAAAACGGAACCCGGGCGTGATGAAGATGTCCGTGTCGCGCTGGCCCGCACGCAATTCACCACCGAGCGACGCCGACTCCAGCGCGCGCAGCGTCGTCGTCCCCACCGACACGACCCGCCCGCCCGCAGCGCGGGTCGCCGCCACGGCCTGCACGGTCTCCTCGGGCACCTCGAACCACTCGCTGTGCATGCGATGCTCCGCCAGGTTCTCCGAGCGAACGGGCTGGAACGTGCCGGCACCCACGTGCAGCGTGATGCGGGCGAGCCGCACGCCACGCGCGTCGAGTGCGGCCAGGACTGGTTCGTCGAAGTGCAGGGCCGCCGTGGGCGCCGCCACGGCACCGGGGCGACGCGCGAAGACCGTCTGATAGCGCCTCTCATCGTCGGCGGTGTCCTCGTGGGTGATATACGGCGGCAAGGGGACGTGGCCGAAGCGATCGAGCAAGGTCAGCGGGTCGTCGGGAAAGCGCAGGCGAAACAGTGCGTCGTCGGGGCCGCCGCGCCCCAGCACTTCGGCCCGAAAGCGCGCACCGTCGGGCGCGTCGAAGTTCACATGGCTGCCCGCGCGAGGCGACTTGCTCGCGCGCATGTGCGCCAGGACCTCTCCGGTTGCCAGGATGCGCTCGACGAGCGCCTCGACGGCGCCGCCGGTGTCTTTCGCACCCAGCAGTCGTGCCTTGATGACCCGCGTGTCGTTGAACACCAGAAGGTCGCCGGGCTGCAGCCTCGCCGGCAGCTCGCGAAACAGGCGGTCGGCAGGCGGATCGCAGGTGGCGTCGAGCAGCCGCGACGCACTGCGCTCGGCGGCAGGGTGCTGTGCGATGAGTTCGTCGGGCAAGTCGAAATCGAAATCGCCCAGCGTGTACGTTCGCGAGGAGGGGAGCATGCCGTTGAGGGCCGGACGAGACCCGTGCCAAGGAAGGGCAGAATTGTCCCATGCCACCTCCTGCCGCAGCGTCCGCGCCCGACCCCGCGCCTGCCGAGCCTTCTGCGGCGCGGCAGAAGTCCGCCCCGCAGAAGGCGCTGGAAAAGCTGGGCCTGCGGCGCGACATCGACCTCGCCTTGCATCTGCCGCTGCGCTACGAGGACGAGACGCGACTGACTCCCGTCGTGGCCCTGCGTGACGGCGACACGGCCCAGGTCGAAGGCGTCGTGCGCGATGCGCAGGTGCAATTGCGTTCGCGCCGGCAGCTCGTCGTGCGAATGGCCGATGCGTCCGGCGACGAACTCGTGCTGCGCTTCCTGCATTTCTATCCATCGCACCAGAAGACGCTCGCCGCGGGCCGCCGCGTGCGCGTGCGCGGCGAAGTGCGCGGCGGCTTTCTCGGGCTGGAGATGGTGCATCCGGTCTTCAAGGCGGTCGACGACCACACGCCGCTGGCCAGCGCGCTGACGCCCGTGTACCCGACCTCGGCCGCGCTGCCGCAGGCCTATCTTCGCAAGGCGGTGGCCTCGGGCCTCCAGCGCGCCGATCTGGGCGACATCGTGCCGGCCGAGCTGGCTCCGCCCGGGCTCGCGGGACTGCGCGAATCGTTGCGCTTTCTGCACCAGCCGGCACCCGACGTGGCACTGGCCACGCTGGAAGACCACAGCCACCCCGCATGGCAGCGGCTGAAGTTCGAGGAGCTGCTGGCCCAGCAGCTCTCGCAGCTTCAATCACGGCAGGAGCGGGAGCTGCAGCGTGCGCCGGCATTCGAGCCCGCGCCCGGCGGCTTGCACGAGCGGCTGCTCGCCGCATTGCCTTTCACGCTCACGCGAGCGCAGCGCCGTGTCGTCGAGGAGATTGCAGTCGACCTGCGGCGCGATGCACCCATGCACCGCCTGCTCCAGGGCGATGTCGGCTCGGGCAAGACCGTCGTGGCCGCTCTGGCGGCGGCACTGTGCATCGACGCAGGCTGGCAATGTGCGCTCATGGCGCCCACCGAGATCCTCGCCGAGCAGCACTTTCGCAAGCTGGTCGACTGGCTGACGCCTCTGGGCGTGGGCATGGCGTGGCTCACCGGCAGCCGCCGCGGGAAACCCCGAGGCGAGATGATCGAGCGCATCGCCAGCGGCGAGGCGGCGTTGGTGGTCGGCACGCATGCCGTGATCCAGGAGGACGTGGCATTTGCCCGCCTCGGACTGGCAGTGATCGACGAGCAGCACCGCTTCGGTGTGCAGCAGCGCCTGGCCCTTCGCAGCAAGCTCGACGCCCAGGCCCTGGAACCGCACCTGCTGATGATGAGCGCCACGCCCATTCCGCGCACGCTGGCCATGACGCTGTTCGCCGACCTCGACATCAGCACGATCGACGAATTGCCGCCCGGCCGCACGCCGGTGCTGACCAAGGTCTTCGCCGACAGCCGCCGCGACGCCGTCATCGAGCGCATCCGGGACGAGGTGGCGCTTGGACGGCAGGTGTACTGGGTTTGCCCCCTGATCGACGAATCCGAGCATGTGGACCTGCAGAACGCCACCCAGACCCACGCGCAGCTCGCCCAGGCCATGCCGCAGCACGAGGTCGGCCTGCTGCACGGTCGCATGCCAGCGGCAGAGAAGTCGGCGGTCATGTCCCGGTTCACCGGCGGCCAGACGTCGGTCCTGGTCAGCACGACCGTGATCGAGGTCGGCGTGGACGTGCCCAACGCGAGCCTGATGGTCATCGAGCATGCGGAGCGCTTCGGCCTGAGCCAGTTGCATCAGCTGCGAGGGCGTGTCGGGCGCGGCGCCGTGGCCAGCGTGTGCGTGCTGCTCTACAGCGGGCCGCTGTCGGACACCGGACGCGCCCGCCTGAAGGCGATGTCGCAGACCAGCGACGGCTTCGAAATCGCGCGGCGGGACCTCGAGATCCGCGGTCCGGGCGAGTTCCTCGGCGCGAGGCAGTCGGGTGCCCCGTTGCTGCGATTCGCCGACCTGGCCGAGGACGCACCGCTCGTCGCTCAGGCGCGGCGCGCCGCCGAGATCATGCTGGCGCAGCACCCCGAGGCCGCCACCCGTCACGTCGAGCGTTGGCTAGGCAGCCGCGCGGACTACCTCAAGGCCTGAGGCGCATGCATGCGGGAGATCGCGTGCGCAGGACGCGCCACCGAGCACCGGCGCCGTGCACGCCTGACCCGGCGCTGACATACTCCCATCACCCATGACGCTGACCGAACTGCGCTACATCGTCGCCGTCGCCCGCGAAAAGCACTTCGGGCGGGCCGCCGAGGCGTGCTTCGTTTCGCAGCCGACGCTGAGCGTGGCCATCAAGAAGCTCGAGGAGGAACTCGACGTCAAACTGTTCGAGCGCGGCGCCAACGAGGTCAGCGTCACCCCCCTGGGCGAGGAGATCGTGCGGCAGGCACAGTCGGTGATCGAACAGGCTGCCGCAATCAAGGAAATCGCCAAGCGCGGCAAGGACCCTCTGTCCGGGCCGCTGCGCCTGGGCGTGATCTACACGATCGGGCCCTACCTGCTGCCCGACCTGGTCAGGCAGGCCATCGAGCGCGTGCCTCAGATGCCGCTCATGCTCCAGGAGAATTTCACGATCAAGCTGCTGGACATGCTGCGCACGGGCGAGCTGGACGCGGCGATCATGGCGGAGCCATTTCCCGATGCGGGGCTGGCCGTGGCGCCGCTGTACGACGAGCCCTTCATGGTGGCCGTCCCGCGCTCGCACCCGCTGGCCAAGCGCCGTCGCATCAGCGCCGAGGAGCTCAAGCAGGAAACGATGCTGCTGCTGGGCACGGGCCACTGCTTCCGCGACCACGTGCTGGAGGTCTGCCCGGAGTACGCACGCTTTTCCAGCGACGCGGACGGCATCCGCAAGAGCTTCGAAGGTTCGTCGCTGGAAACGATCAAGTACATGGTCGCCTCGGGCATGGGCGTGACCGTGGTGCCGCAGCTGAGCGTGCCCAAGGAACCCGATCCGCACGTGATCTACATTCCTTTCTCGGCACCCGTGCCCACCCGCCGGGTGGTGCTGGGCTGGCGCCGCACGTTCACGCGCTACGAGGCCATCGCCGCACTTCGCAACGCCATCTATGCCTGCGAACTGCCCGGCGTGAAACGGCTGACCTCGTAGGTGCCGCACTGCACCGATTTGGACGCTATGGCCCCGATCGCGTCAAGCAAATGGCGTGGTGGCGCCGGCGTCGATAGACTGGCCGGGCCGCGTCCACCCAACGAATCGAACAAGGAGAGAGCACATGGCAAAGAAACCGAAACCCGCCGCCGCCAAGGTGGCTGTGTCCTCCGGCCCGATGGGCATCCACATCGGCATCGGCGAGAAGGACCGCGGCGCGATTGCCGGCGGGCTCAGTCATCTGCTGGCGGACACCTACACGCTTTACCTCACCACGCACAATTTCCACTGGAATGTGACCGGGCCCATGTTCAACACGCTGCACGCGATGTTCATGACCCAGTACACGGAGCTGTGGAACGCGGTCGACCCCATCGCCGAGCGCATTCGCTCGCTCGGGCACCCGGCGCCCGGTTCGTATTCACAATTTGGCGCCCTCTCGTCGCTGGACGACGTGCCGACCATGCCCCCGCGGGCGCTCGACATGGTGCGCATCCTGGTGCAGGGCCACGAGGCGGTCGCCCGCACGGCGCGCGACGTGTTTCCGATGGCCGAGGCCGCGAACGACCAGCCCACCGCCGACCTCCTCACCCAGCGGCTGGCTGTGCACGAACAAGCAGCATGGATGCTTCGCTCGCTGTTGGAGGATTGACGCCGATCGTGTAGCGTGCGGCCTCGGCCAGCAGGGCACCCGATGCACATTGCCATCCTCACCTTCGACGGCTTCAACGAACTCGATTCGTTCATTGCGCTGGGGCTTCTGAACCGGCTGTCGGCGCTTGGCTGGAAGGCCGAGATCGCCGGGCCGAGCGCGCGAATCACTTCGATGAACGGCGTCGTCGTCGAGGCCCAGCAGCCGCTGGAGTTCGCCAACGAGGCCGATGCCGTCATCTTCGGCAGCGGCATCTACACGCGCGCCATCGCCGAAAGCGGCGTCGCCCTCGATCGCCTGCAACTCGACCCGCTGCGCCAGCTCATTGCCGGGCAATGCTCGGGGACCTTGCTGATGGCTCACCTGGGGCTGCTGGCCGACGTGCCCGCCTGTACCGACTCGAGCAGCAAGCCGTGGGTCGTGCAGGCCGGTGTGCGCGTGGTCGATGCGCCGTTCCATGCCAAGGGCCCGATCGCCACGGCCGGCGGCTGCCTGGCGTCGCAGTACGTGGCCGCCTGGATGATGGCCAGCCGTGCCGGGCTCGCAGCGGCCACCGACGCACTGCACTATGCGGCACCGGTCGGCGAAAAGGACGCCTACGTCGAGCGCCTGCTTTCGGTCGTCAAGCCTTTCCTCATGGATTCCGCCAAGGGCGCCTGACCGCCGCAGGCGAGCCGGCTACGGTTCGATGTCGTCGATGTGCCGCGGCCAGCTCGCCTTGAGCAGGCGCGAGAGAGCGCGGTCGGCGAGCAGTTTGCCGCCGGTCTGGCAGCGCGCGCAGTAGTTGGTCTCGTTGTCGGCGTGCACGATGCGCTGCACCGGCGCGCCGCACACCGGACACGGCTGCCCGTAGCGGCCATGCACCGCCATGTCGGGCCGGAATGCCGTCACCTTGTCAGGCCAGCCGCCGTGCGCCTTCGCCTCGGCGCGCAGCCGCTCGGTCCATTCGGCCAGCACGCTGCGCGCGGCGTGATAGAGCCGTTCGATGCCTGCCGCCTCGAGCGAGCGCGTCAGCGCCACCGGCGACAGCTTTGCCCGGTGCAGGATCTCGTCGGAGTAGGCGTTGCCGATACCGCTGAACAATTGCGGGTTGGTCAGCGCGCGCTTGAGCGTGTGATTCTCCCGGACGAGCTGGTCCGCGAATGCAGCCGACTCGACGGCAAGCACGTCGATGCCGCCCGGGTCCATGGCAGACAGCGCCTCCCGGTCGGCCAGAACGTGCAGCGACGCCCTTCGCCGACTCCCGGCTTCCGTGAGGATGAGCCGTCCGCTTGCAAAATCGAACGCGGCGAGAGCGCTTCGGCCCGGCGGCTTGACGGCGCCCGGACGCCACAGGAGGCGTCCTGCGACCATCAAGTGGATCACCACCATGCACTCGCCGTCGAGCACCAGGACGACGCGCTTGCCGAGGCGTTCGACCTTGCGCAGGACTCGCCCCTCGACGGCGGAAATCGGCGGCACGGCGGTACGCAGCACGAAAGGGTGCAGCACGTGCACGCGTTCGAGCACCTGGCCGACCGCCTTGGCGGCCAAGCTGTCGACATAGACGGTGACGTCGGGCAATTCGGGCATGCGCGCGCCAAATGGTTCAGCCTGTCGGAGTCAGTTCCGACATCATGCGGCGTTGGCCGACGGACGCCGGGACGCCTGCAGACCGGCCTGAACCATCGCGTTCAGCTTGCCCACGGTCGCCCAGTTGCGCACGGTCGCTGTCGGGCCGAGGGCGCGGTCGACCGCCTTGGCCACTCGACTTTCGATCATGCCTCTTGGACACCACAGGTAGGCTGCCTCGGCGCCCAGATGCATCGCCTCGGGCGACCAGTCCTGCAATGCGAGCGGCCTCAATGGGGCAAGTGCGGCCGGCGACTGCATGAAGACCACGGCCAGGCGGGTGGCGTCGTCCGCCAGCTCCCCAAGCCGGTTGCCCAGGACGATCTCGGCGAGCTCGGCGGCAGACTTGACGACGACTTCGACGTCCACGCCCAGCGTGCCGGCGAGCGCGCTGCGGATATGGTGCGCATGTGTCACCGCGCTGCCCGACGTGGCGTCGAAGACCGCATTGCCGCTGTTGAGGAGCGTGCGCACGTCACCGTAACCGAGCCCGACGAGCAGATCGCGCCACTCGCCCATCGGGACGCGCTTCGCACGGCCGACGTTCACGCCGCGCAGAAGCGCGACCCAGCGGCGCGAAAGGTTCGGCTTTGTCATATTGCGCAACAATGGACCCGGTGCGCCCGGATTGTGTCCCGTCCCTCGCGCGGCTGCCATTGCCCGGCCATCCCTGTCTTCTCCACACTGCACACTGGCCCGATGCTGCCTCTTCCTTCACGCACACCCCTGCTGGTGGTCGACAGCATCACGCAAGCCGTCGGCCGCGGCCATGGTGCTGCCGTGGTCAGCGGCTCCCACGGCGGCAAGAGCGCGGCCCGGTTCGCTTTGGCTGCCGGCGCGCGAGTGGCGGTCTTCAATGACGCCGGCTTCGGCGGCAGTCAGTTCGGATGGCGCAAGGACACCGTCACACGCAGGCCGCCATCGGGCCGGTTCGACAGAGTGAGTCGGCCACCCTGGCGCTGGATGAGTTCGCGCGCGATGTAGAGCCCCAGTCCGGCGCCGCCGGTGCTTCGACTGCGGGAATTGTCGACCCGATAAAAAGGCTGGAACACCGCATCGAGCTGGTCGTCGGGAATGCCTGGGCCATCGTCGTCGATGACGATGCGCGCACCGCCGGGATCGCGAAAGACCATCACGTCAGCCGTGTTGCCATAGCGCAAGGCGTTGCCCATGAGATTGGACAAGGCGCGGCGCAAAGCCTGCGGCTGCACTTCGATGGTGACGGCCAGGCCGGCAGCCGACACGTGGTTGCCTTGTTCGACCAGGTCGTCGGCCATGGCCTGTACGAGGGCGAACACATCCATGCGCTGCGTGGGCTCGCTTGCGCCCTCGCCGCGGAAGACTTCGAGAACGGAATCGATCAGCTCGTTCATCTCCCTCAAGTCGGCGATGCAGCGCTGGGCTGCGGGCTCATGGGCAAGCGACTCCAGGCGCATGCGCATTCGCGTCAAAGGCGTGCGAAGGTCATGGGAGATGGCCGCGACGAGCAGGCCGCGATGCCGGAACTGCGCGTCGAGCTGCTGCGCCATGTCGTTGAAGACCCGCGCCGCCTCGCGCACCTCCACCGTTCCGCGCCGATCGTTCAGGCGCGGCAGCGCAGCCTTGCCCCCGATCGACGACGCCAGCGCCTGCGATGCGCCGACGAGCCGGCGCATCGGTGCGGACAGCCAACGCGCACCCCACAAGGCCGCCAGCGCGATCATCGCGAAGCGCACGCCATAGTCGAGCAGCAGCACGTCGCGCGGCAGCTCGGGGCCGTGCCCGTCGGCGAGGTCGTCGTCGTCGAGCATGTCCTGGGACAGATTGTCATGCGTGGGTGCCAGCGAGGCCGGTGCATCACGCGGCGCGCCGGCGCCCTCGGGCCCGAGCAGGCCGGGCGTGGGCGGCAGCGACGGCAGCACAGGAATCATGGACAGCGAAAAGCCTCCCGCGGGTCCGGCGCCGCGGGCATGCGCCACCACGACCGCGTAGGCCGCGAGATGACTCACCACCAGCGCCACCCACATCAGGACGAACAGCCGCTTGAACAGCGTGTCGCTCCACCATCGCTTCATCACTGCACCTGCACATCGAATAGATAGCCTTCGCCACGCACCGTGCGAATGAGCGCGGGCTGGCGCGGAGAGTCGCCCAGTTTCTGGCGCAAGCGCGACACGGCGAGGTCCACGCTTCGGCCGTTCACGTCGGTCCCGGGGACCGAAGTGAGCGCGACCAGCTCGTCGCGGCCCAGCACGCGGCCGGCATGCTCGACGAACGCCGTCAGCAACCTGTATTCGGCGCTCGACAACGGCAGGACCACGTCGGCAGGGGAGACCAGCACGCGCTTCAACCGGTCCAGCGACCAGCCTGCGAACATGACGCGCGGCGCGGGCAGGTCCTGCTCCGGATGATCGGATGCGGCAGCGCCCTTCGCGGTTCTGCGAAGCACCACGTGGATGCGCGCCACCAGTTCGCGCGGCTCGAAGGGCTTGCCCACGTAGTCGTCAGCGCCGATCTCCAGGCCGACCACCCGGCTGATCGGATCACCCAGGGCGGTGAGCATGATCACCGGCACATCGCGCGTGCGGCGCAGTTCGCGGCACAGTTCGATCCCGTTTCCGTCGGGCAGCATCACGTCGAGCACGATGATGTCGTAGCAGTCCTGCTTCAGCGCACGAAACATCTGGTCGGCGCTACCGACCGCCGTCACCTTCAGGCCGTAGCGCTGGAGGTAGTCGGCCAGCGTGACGCGAATCTCGCCATCGTCATCGACCAGCAGGCAACGGGACATCAACTGTTCTCCGGCAGCGCGGTCGGAAGACACGCGCGTGGCCGATCTTGCCACGCTCGTGCGAGCGGCCCCATCAGGCGGCTACACGGAGGTCGGGACGGGCGCACTGCGGCGGCGGTCAAGCTCCGAGCGGACGTCGGGTATCGGCGAGGGCAGGAACGTTCAACGGGGGTTTTCAATGGGCGAAGGAACGGACGATCCGGCAGGCCACCGATGGATTTGACCCGCCGCGCTTGTCCGCTGCGTGTCGCCATCATGTCTTCCTGGACACATCCGAGCGGCGTTCCGGCAGGCGCGCAGACGCGCTAAGGTGCAGAAATGAATTCGCCCGACGACTCGCATCTGAACCGGCTGGCCCGCGAGACAAGCCCCTACCTGCTCCAGCACGCCCGCAACCCCGTGGACTGGTATCCGTGGGGTGCCGAGGCCTTCGCCAAGGCACGCGAGGAGGACAAGCCGATCTTCCTGTCCGTGGGCTATGCGACCTGCCACTGGTGCCACGTCATGGAGCGCGAGAGCTTCGAGGACGAGGCAATCGCCAGTCAGCTTGGCGAGGCCTTCGTCGCCGTCAAGGTGGATCGCGAAGAGCGGCCCGACGTCGACCAGGTCTACATGCGTGCGCTGCACGCACTTGGCGGACATGGCGGGTGGCCGATGTCGATGTTCCTGACGCCGACGCTGGCGCCCTTCTTTGGCGGCACCTACTTTCCGCCATCGCCACGCCACGGCTTGCCGAGCTTTTCACAATTGCTGGCGGCCGTCCGGCGTGCCTGGCACGAACAACGCGACGCGATCGATGCCCAGTCGCAGACCTTGCTCGATCACCTGCGAACGGGCGCGCCCCAGGCGCCGCGAACATTGGCCGAAGGCGTGCATGCGCGCGCGCTCGCGCAGTTCGCGACGCGCTTCGACGAGGCGAACGGCGGTTTCGGCGGGGCGCCGAAATTTCCGCAGACGCCGCTGCTGCAGTATCTGCTCGCACTCGCGCAGCAAGGTGAGGCGTCCGCGCGCACGATGTTGCTGACCACGCTGCATGCCATGGCGCGCGGAGGCATCCACGATCAGGTCGGCGGCGGATTCGCGAGGTACTCGACCGACGCCCGCTGGCATGTGCCGCATTTCGAGAAAATGCTGTATGACAATGCGCAACTGCTTCGCGTCTACGCCGGGGCCTGGCGCTTGAGCGGGGACCGTCGGCTGCGCGAGGTGGCCGAGGACACGCTGCACTACCTGCTGCGAGAGATGCATCCGCAGGCCTGTCCCGATGCATTCGCGTCGGCGCAGGATGCCGACGCCGAAGGCGTGGAAGGCCGCTTCCACGCGTGGACGATGAACCAGCTTCGCGAGGCGCTCGGCGACGACGCGACCGCGGCGGCTTCCCTCTACGGCGCCACCCGTGGAGGTAATTGGGAACATGGTCTGAATGTCCTGCGGCGAGACGATGCAAACGCTTTGCAGAAGTCGATGGGCCTCGACGATGAGGCATTCGCCCGGTGGGAACGCAGCGTTCGCGAGCGGCTGTACCAGGCGCGCGCCCGTCGCACCTGGCCGCTCACCGACGACAAGGTGCTTGCTGACTGGAACGGGCTCGCCCTTCGTGCCCTGGCCGAAACGGCTCGGCTGCTAGGCACGCCCGGCACGCTCGACGCGGCCTGCCGCCTCGCCCGGTTCCTGCTTGGCACGATGCAGCGCGAGGGACAGGTCCATCACGCCTGGCGCAATGGCGCGCTGCGCGATGAAGGATTTCTCTCGGATCACGCACAACTCGGCCTCGGCCTGGTCGAACTCCACAGGGCCACCGGCGACTTCGAATGGCTGCTGCACGCTCGCGATATCTGCCTGCGCATGGTCGAGGACTTTCATGAGCCCGGTGCCGGCTTCTTCGACAGCCCCAAGGGTGCCGGCACGAACTCGGCGCCACCGGCACGCGCCTGCGAAATCCAGGACGGCGCGGTGCCCTCGGGCACGGCCGCCGCTTGCGAACTGTTGCTGCGCCTGTCGGGCATCTTCGATCGCGAAGACTGGGCCGCGCTGGCGGATGACACGCTGCAACGGCTCGGCGCGCTGATCGACGACGCGCCCATGGCCGTGCCGGCCTTGCTGTTCGCGCACCTCCTGCAGGAGCGCGGCGCCGATCTGGCAGTGCCATCCGGCCCGGGCGCCGATGCGCTTTGGCAGGAAGCCCGGCAAGCTTTCGCGCCCTGCATGACGGTGGTGCATGGCCCGCGCGATGCGGCGCCCTTGCTGGCCGGCCGCAGCGCCGGTCAAGCCTATCTGTGCCGCAAGGGCAGATGCGAGTTGCCGGCCACGTCGAGCACGGCACTGCGCGAGCAGTTGTCGCGCGTGTGACGTCGCGCCCGTGACGCAAGGCGCTGCGACTGTTCAAACGACCGGCGTCGATGCGCAAGTTCGATGTCGCGCGCGCAGCAGCCTCGCTCGTGGGGTCGATGGGTAGAATTCCGGCGCGCCGGTCAAGTCAGGCGCAGGCACAGAGGCCGATATGCACGACGCTATGGGCACCTTGGAACGGCGTACATAGTCGTGTACATCATGAGGCTGGCGGGTCATGTCCAACGATCAGATCGTCAATGAAGTCAAGCGACGCAGGACGTTCGCCATCATTTCCCACCCGGACGCGGGCAAGACCACGCTGACGGAGAAGCTGCTGCTGTTTTCCGGAGCGATCCAGATCGCAGGTTCGGTGAAGGCGCGCAAGGCCTCGCGCCACGCGACGTCAGACTGGATGGAAATCGAGAAGCAGCGCGGCATCTCGGTCGCAAGCTCGGTCATGCAGATGGAATATCGCAACTGCGTCATCAATCTGCTGGACACGCCGGGCCACCAGGACTTCTCGGAGGACACGTATCGCGTATTGACCGCCGTGGACGCCGCACTCATGGTGATCGATGCCGCCAACGGCGTCGAACCCCAGACCCGGCGCCTGCTGCAGGTCTGCAGAGCGCGAAACACGCCCATCCTCACCTTCGTGAACAAGATGGACCGCGAGGTACAGGAGCCGCTTGCCCTCATGGACGAGATCGAGCGCGAGCTGTCGATGAGCGTCGTGCCATTCACCTGGCCGGTGGGCATGGGCAAGGCTTTCCATGGCGTGATGGACCTGCGCGCGGAGCAAATGCGCGTGTTCGTGCCGGGTGAGGATCGCCGCGGCAGCGACGACGAGATCATCCCGGGGCTGCAGAACCCCGCCTATGCGCAGCGCTTCGGCGCCGAATACGAACATGCACGGCACGACATCGAGCTGGTGCGGACCGCCGCGCCGGCCTTCGACGAGGCCGAATTCCTCGCCGGCCACCAGACGCCGATGTTCTTCGGCTCGGCCATCAACAACTTCGGCGTGCGCGAGGTGCTCGACGCGCTGGTCGACCTGGCCCCGGCGCCGGGGGCCAGGTCCGCGATCCAGCGCGGCGTTCAACCGGAGGAATCGAAGTTCAGCGGCGTGGTCTTCAAGATACAGGCCAACATGGACCCGTCGCATCGCGACCGCATCGCCTTCGTGCGCGTGGCATCGGGTCACTTCCTGCGCGGCATGCGACTGAAGGTGGTTCGCTCGGGCAAGGAGCTGCGCCCGAACACGGTGGTGAGCTTCCTGTCGCAGCGTCGGGAATTACTCGACGAGGCATTCGCCGGCGACATCATCGGCATTCCCAACCACGGCGTGCTCCAGCTCGGCGACACCCTCACCGAGGGCGAGACGCTGCAGTTCACCGGCCTTCCGTTCTTCGCGCCGGAGATGTTCCGCACCGTCGAGGTGGCCGACCCATTGCGCACGAAGCAGCTCAAGGCGGGCCTCACGCAGCTCGGCGAGGAAGGCGCGATCCAGGTCTTCCGGCCGGTGGCCGGCTCGATGCTCCTGCTCGGCGCCGTGGGGCAGCTGCAGTTCGAAGTCGTGGCGCACCGGCTCGAGCATGAATACGGCGTGAAAGCGCGCATCCTGCCCTCGCGGTTCCAGGTGGCACGCTGGGTGACCTGCGAAGACGCCAACGAGCTCAAGCGCTTCATCGACGGGAATTCGCACCGTGTGGCGTACGACGCCGTCGACGCGCCCACGGTGCTGGTCGAATACGCCCCCGAGCTGCGCGCGATCGAAGCCAACTGGCCCAAGATCCGCTTTCATGCGATGCGCGAGCATGCCGGCCTCATGATCCACAAGCAGTCCGACTGAGCCATTCCGCGATGAGCAGCTCCACCGCATCGCCGCCGTCGCGCCTGAGGCTGTACCTGAATCTCGTTCGCTGGGACCGTCCTGCCGGAAGCTACCTGCTCTTGTGGCCCACGTTGGCGGCGCTGTGGATCGCAGCCGGCGGGTTTCCCGGCTGGCACCTGCTCGCGGTGTTCGTGGCGGGGACCTTTTTGATGCGCAGCGCGGGTTGCGCCGTGAACGACGTGGCCGACCGCGAATTCGATCGCCACGTGAAACGAACGGCCTCCCGTCCGGTGACCAGTGGCGCGGTCAGCCCCCGCGAAGCGTTGACGCTGGGCGCCGTGCTGGCGCTGGCGGCGTTCGCGCTGGTCCTGACGACCAATGCCACGGCAATCGCCTGGAGCGTCGTGGCATTGGCGGTGAGCATCGTCTACCCGTTCACCAAGCGCTTTCTGTCGATGCCGCAAGCCGTGCTCGGCGTGGCATTCAGCTTCGGGATCCCGATGGCCTTCGCCGCAGTTCGCGGGAACGTGCCGACGCTCGCCTGGTGGCTGCTGCTCGGCAACCTGTTCTGGGTGCTGGCTTACGACACCGAATACGCCATGGTCGATCGCGACGACGACCTGAGGATCGGCATCAAGACGTCGGCCATCACATTGGGCCCCTTCGACGTGGCGGGAGTGATGTCCTTCTATGGCGCCTACATCGCGATATGGGCGGTCATCGGAGTGCGACTGGGGCTGGGCGTCGCGTACTTCGTCGGGCTCGCCGCCGCGGCGGCGCAGGCGGCGTGGCACTTCACGCTCATCCGCGAGCGCACGCGCGACGGCTGCTTCAAGGCATTTCGCCTGAACCACTGGGTCGGATTGGCCGTGCTGGCCGGCGTCGTGGTGGACGCCGCACTGAAGTAGCTGCGATTGAGCGGGCCGGCGAGGCGCACCGGCCAGATGGTGCTGCGCCTCGCCACGCCCGCCCCGGCCGACATCAGGGGTACAGGCCGCGCTCTTCGCGCGCGATGAGGATGCGCTCGCAGGCGACCGCGAAGGTCGCCGTACGCAGCGTGATCTCGTGGCGATCGGCCGTGTCCCAGATCTTGCGCAGCGCATCGACCATGATCTTGTCGAGCCGGACGTTGATCTCGTCCTCGCTCCAGAAGAAGCTGGAGAAATCCTGCACCCATTCGAAGTAGCTCACCGTCACGCCGCCGGCATTGCAGATGACGTCGGGCACGACGAGGATGCCGCGGTCCTGCAGCACATCGTCGGCTTCGGGCAGGGTCGGTCCATTGGCCCCCTCGAGCACGAGGCGCGCCTTCAGGCGGCTGGCGCGATCGACGGTGATCTGCCCTTCGAGGGCGGCGGGGATCATGATGTCGCAGTTCGTGTCCCAGAATGCTTCTTCATCGATTCGCTCGCCATCCCGGTGCGCGCCCACGCCGCCATCCCTGCGCACGGTGTTCATCAGCTCATGCATGTCGAAGCCATTCGCGTTGGCGATGGTGCCGGTGTGATCCTGCACCGCGACGACCTTTCCGCCCGCGCCGACGAAGAGTTCGGCAGCAGCGCTGCCGACGTTGCCGAAGCCCTGCACGGCCACGCGCGCGCCGTCGAGATTCAGGCCGATGCGACGGGCCGCCTCCCGGCCCGTGACGAACACCCCGCGCCCGGTGGCCTTCACCCGGCCGAGCGACCCGCCCAGATGGATGGGCTTGCCGGTCACCACACCTGTGGCCGTCGAGCCGGTGTTCATCGAGTACGTGTCCATCATCCACGCCATGATCTGCGGATTGGTGTTCACGTCGGGCGCGGGAATGTCGCGCTGCGGGCCGATGATGATGCCGATCTCGCTCGTGTAGCGCCGCGTCATGCGCTCGAGTTCCTTGTGAGTCAAGGTCTTGGGATCCACCCGGATGCCGCCCTTGGCCCCGCCGTAAGGCAGCCCGATGCCCGCGTTCTTGATGGTCATCCACGCCGCCAGCGCCATCACCTCTTCCAGCGTGACGTCCGGGTGATAGCGCACGCCGCCCTTGCCGGGGCCGCGCGAAAGATTGTGCTGGACACGAAATCCCTCGAAGTGCCTGACGCTGCCATCGTCCATCTCGATGGGCACGTCGACGATCAGCGCGCGCTTGGGCCGCTTCAGGGTTTCGGCCCAATGCGCCAGCGGCCCGAGGTAGGGCAGCACCCGATCGACCTGGGACAGATAGGTGCGCCAGGGACTGGTCTCGCTGGGCGTGATGTAGGACAGGTAGCTCATGGGCAATCTCCACGACAGTTGTTCGTCGCCGCGGCGCTTGCGTCTTCGGCCCGAACTGGGGAGTACCGGCGCGCCGCGTGCATGGGCTGGGACTGTAGGCGCGGGAGTGCCGGGTTTTTGCCATTCGCCATGCCGGGTTTGCATGACTTGAAGCCGGCCCTGGCGGGCCGCCCCGCAGACTCGAGGGGACGCGTCAGCCCCCGAATTCGTCGCCCAGCGCCCGGGCGCGCGTTTGCGCGGCCCTCATCGCTTCGACGAAGGCGGCCTTGACGCCCTTCGATTCGAGCACGGCAACGGCCGCGTGAGTCGTGCCGCCCTTGGATGTCACCCGTTCACGCAGCACTTCGGGAGGATCCTCCGATGCCGCCGCCAGCGCCGCAGCGCCCGAGAACGTGGCCAGGGCCATGGCGCGTCCCTGCTGCGCGGTGAGGCCCATCTCCACCGCGGCCTGGATCATGGCCTCGATGAAGTAGAAGACATAGGCCGGGCCGGAACCCGACAAGGCGGTGACCGCGTCGAGATCTTCCTCGCGTGCCAGCCAGAGCCATTGGCCCGTGGTGGCCAGCACGCCCTCGACCATTCGACGCTCGGCGTCGCTCACCGCGTCCCTGGCGAAAAGCCCGGCGATGCCCTGGCCGATCAGCGCCGGCGTGTTGGGCATCGCGCGCACGACGCGCTGCGTGCCGACGCTGAGGGCGATCGAGTCGCTGCGAATGCCCGCCATCACGCTCAAGTGCAAGGCCTGCCGGACATGTGGTGCGCAAGGAAGCGCGGCGACGGCGAAGAACTGGGGCTTCACGGCCCATACGATCACGCCCGCTTCCTCGAGCGTCGCATCCGCCGACTGCAGCGTGCGCACGCCGAAGTCGACGTGCAGCCTTTCGCGGGGCGCGTCACCCGGGTCCACGACGATCACCGAGCGCGGATCGCGCCCGCGCCGGATGAGTCCGCCGATGATCGCGCCGGCCATGTTGCCGCCGCCGATGAATGCAAGTGTGTCCATGGGCGAGAGTGTAGGAAGGAAAGGCGCCGTGCTCCGCGCGGCATCACTGCGGTCGGACAGCAGGATCGCATTGCCGCCACCACGTCGGACTCCGAGCGATAGGCCACGGAAGGCGCGCAGGACCTGCTGCAGGAGTGACCATGGAGAAGCACCTCGGTAGAATGTCCCGCTAGGTCAGCGGCCGACCTACAGCATTAATCTCCATATCAGGTCGGGCAACTCTGCAAATATCCACCATGGCAGTGCCAATGACGAGCCCGGCGAGCATCGACAAGATCGACGCGAAGATTCTGCGCGCGCTGCAGAAGAATGGGCGCATCTCCAACCTGAAGTTGGCCGACGAAGTGCACCTGTCGCCGACGGCTGTGCTCGAGCGCGTCAAGCGTCTCACGCGAGACGGCTTCATCCTCGGCTACGAAGCCAGGCTCAACCCGGCCAAGCTCGGCGCCGGACTGCTGGTGTTCGTCGAGATCCTGCTCGACCGCACCGTGCACGACGTGATGGACAACTTCAAGGCCGCCGTGCAGGTGCGTGCCGAAATCCTGGAATGCCACCTCGTGGCGGGTGGCTTCGACTACCTGTTGAAGACGCGCGTGGCCGACATGGGCGCGTACCGCGAATTCATCGGCTCGGTCATCTGGACCCTGCCCGGCGTGCGCGAGACCAGAACCTACGCCGTGATGGAAGAGGTCAAGAACGTCACGGCGCTCGCGTTCTAGCGGGCACGCCGCCAATGCGAAGGCGCAATCGCGACGATGGGGTCGCCGCGATCTTCATCACCTGCTCGAAGTGCTCCACGGCGCGCCGATTGCGCGCACCGGACTGCGACGCGACACAGTCGGCGGGCACGACGACTTCCAGGTCCCGCATGCGGGCATCGGCTGCGGTCGTCGCGATGCACTGGTCCGAGGCCACACCGGACAGCAGCATTCGTCCGGTGCCCAGGTGCTGCAGCAGCAGGGCCAGCGGCGTGCCGAAGAAGGCGGACTGCTTGGGCTTGAGGACGAAGTAGTCGTCTTCTTCGGGCATGAGTTGTTCGGTGATGCGCGCACCGCTTCCGCCATGAGCGAGGGAACGCTCGACCAACTCGCGGAAATCGCTTCGCCATTGGCCTCGATTGTCGTTGGCGTAGATCGCCGGCACGCCGCGTCGACGGCATCGCCGTTTCAGGGCGGCGATCGTCGGCGCGACGCGGAGGGCGTGCGGAAGGAGTTTGCGCGCGTCGGGAAAATCCCAGACGCTGATCATGTCGATGATGAGCAGCGCGTCGGTGCACGCGGATGTTGCAGGAATCGACTGGGACATCGAACGAGGCTTGGCCGGGAACTGAAGCGCCACCGGCAAGCGGCTCGCCCGCATGTGCGCGTTCAGCGCCGGCGCAGCAGGGTGAGGCCGTCGCCTATGGGCAACAGCGAGAGATCCACTCGTTCGTCGCGGTGCAGCTTGTCGTTCAGGGCCTGCAATGCCGCCGTATCGCTCGAGGTGGCCGGACGGGCCACGGTGCCGCCCCACAGCGTGTTGTCGATCGCGATCAGGCCGCCCGGGCGAACGAGCCGCAGACAGCGTTCGACATACGCGTCGTAAGCCGTCTTGTCGGCATCGATGAAGGCGAAGTCGTAGCTGTCGCTCCGGCCGGCTGCCAGCTCGTCGTCGAGCGTGTCCAGTGCGGGCTGCAAGCGCAGGTCGATTTTGTGGGAGACATTTGCCTCGCTCCAGAAGGGCCGACCCACGCGCGTGTAGGCGTCGCTCACATCGCAGGCCAGCAGGTAACCGTCGTCGGGCAGTGCCAGCGCGACCGTCAACGCGCTGTAGCCCGTGTAGACCCCGACTTCGATCGTCCGTCGCGCGCCGATCAGGCGCACGAGCAGGGCCATGAACTGTCCCTGGTCGGGGCCGATCTGCATGCCGCTGTGCGGTTGCGACAGCGTGGCTTCCCGCAAGGCCCTCTGCGCCGGATGCTCGCGCAGCGAATGGGCCTGGATGTAGGACAGGAGCGCGTCGTCCAGAGGCAGCGTGCGAAAGCTCATGGCGCGAATCTATCGCGAAGTGCCGTCGGGCCCGGTGACGCCGGCGGGCGCCACCAGCCGCAGCCGGGTGATTTCGGACGGGGCACCGAAGCGCTTGGGCGGACCCCAGTAGCCGGTGCCCCGGCTGGTGTAGACCCACATGCCTCGCCAGCGATGCAGTCCCGCGGTGAAGGGCTGCTGCAGCCGCACGAAATGGTTCCAGGGCCAGAACTGGCCGCCATGGGTATGGCCGCTCAATTGCAGCGTGAAGCCCGCCGCCTCGGCCGCTTCAGCGCTTCGTGGCTGGTGGGCCAGCAGCACCCGCACGTTCGCTTGCGTCGGCGCGCCGGCCAGGGCCGCGGCGGGATCGCTGCGCTGGGTGGGGTCGAAGTGATGGGCACTGAAGTCGGTGACGCCGGCGACGACCAGCTCACTGCCCCCGTGTTCGATCACGGCATGCTCATTGAGCAACACGCGCAGCCCGAGACGCCGCAGGGCCGGCACCCACGAGGCTGCGCCCGAGTAATACTCATGGTTGCCGGTCACGAAGAAGCTGCCATGGCGCGAACGCAGCCCCGACAGCGGCGCGACATCCTCTGCGAGATCGGCCACGGACCCATCGACCAGATCGCCGGTGATGGCCACCATGTCGGCATCCAGGCGATTGACCGCATCGACGATCGCCTCGAGGTAGCCGCGCCGGATGGTCGGTCCGACATGGACATCGCTGATCTGCGCGATCGTGAAACCGTGCAGCGCAGGGGCCAGCCCATCGATCGGCACGTCGACTGTCACGACGGCTGCCGTGCGTCGTGCATTGCGCAGGCCCCACAGCGTGACCGCGAGGGCAAGGATCGGAACGGCGCGGCCGCTGGTGCGCGAGAGGGTGCCCAGCCCCAGGCGCGCCGGGACCAGCGCATCCGCAATGCCGGCCATCAGCAGCATGGCATCGCGCAACAGCGAGAGGACCAGCAGCGAAGAGAACAGACCCAGCGCGAGAAAGCCACTCCAGGCGAGCGCCCGCGTCCATGTGGGCGAACGCAGGCGGCGTGACCACAGGCCGGCCGGCAGCAGCAGTGCTTGCCCAAGGAGCACGAGCGCCAGACCCCCAAGGACCCATGGCCGATCCGACCACGCCGGGAGCAGGCGGCCGGCAAGGTAGGCGTTCAACAGCAACGACAGGACGACCAGGGGCGGGACGGACATGGGCAGCGAACATGACGCGACCCCGTCCATTTGGGTACGTTGACCGGCCCATCAACAGCAACGAAGCAAAACGATACGTGGCGCGAACTCGCGTGGCGGCCGCAGGTCGGGCCGTCTGGCTCGCCAGGCCGGCGGCCGGCGTGGCGGCGCAGCTCGACGGCCAGGCGTCAGGACGCGTCCGCGGATGGGTCGCCGGCCGGCAGCGTCAGTCCGCGCAGCCACACGACAAGGGCCGCCTCGAACGGTGTTGCGCCCGCGGCGAACACCTGCGGATCGCGCGCGAGCCTCAGCCAGGCGCGGGTGTCGTGGTGCGCACCGGGCACCGGCTGATCTGCACGCTCGCTGGCGAGCCAGGCCTGCACCTGCGCATAGCGCTCGGGGTGTTTCCAGCGCGTCCACGCCAGGCCGACGAGATCCGCAAAGCCCTCCTCGCGGCGCGTGGCGTGCATGTCGCGCCGCAGCTTTTCGAGCGCAGCGTCGGGCAGCGCGGCCGCATCGTCGACAGGGTCGGAGAAACCTGCCGGCAGCGAATGCCATGCGCCGTGCACATAGCGCCAGCAGTGGCCGATCTCGTGCGCCATCATGGCCTCGACCGCCGGCTGAAGCAGATCGGGCGCGAGGCGATCGAGGCTCGCCTGGGCCTGCGGATTGCCGCGCATCGCGAGCACGAGCTTGCAACGGCCGTCGACATAGCCGGTCGCGACGGGCGCATCGCCCGGCCGGGCGCGCGGCTCGACCACGACATCCAGCGGAAGCCCCTGCTGCTTCGCGTAGGCGATCACCGGCCAGCCCGTCTGCAGCCAGCGCTGCTCGAGCGGCGTGAGATCAGCCGCTCGGCCAGAGACCGAAAGGAACGCCAGCACGGCGAGGCAGGTGAGGATGCGCATCGCCTTCGATTTGACCGCCGCACGGCGGCCGCCAGTCCGGATCGCCGGCGCGAAGGATGCACGATCTGCCCACTTTCACCGCTTCGAGCGGCTGGGTCACCTCAGACCCACGTTTCAGCGGCAGCAGGGCCGCATCGGCGTGACCGAGCCGACGGGCATGCCGGTGGCCGGATCCCGGCCCATCCCGATCATCGCCCGGGCGAGGTCCTGCTCGCTCTTGGGCGATGCCGTGCCCATCGGACGGCCGCTCGCGACGCTGGCCTTGTTGCCCACGACGATGACGCCATCCCCTTCGGTGGCCACCGGATCGTCCGCGTCCTGCGATTCGGCGCCATCGGCATCGTTCCACCACGGCGGCGCCGCTCCGGGTGCAGGCGTGTGGGCCGGCGGGAACTGCGCGCGCGCGTCGACCCACCCATCATCCAGGGCGCGGCGGAAGAAATCCCCCACCAACAGGATCGCGTCGTGGCCGCCCTGGCCCCACTGGTCGCTGCGCATCGTGACGCGCTGGTCGTTGAATCCCACCCAGGCGCCGACCACGAGCGACGGGTGCATCAGGATGAACCAGCCGTCGGCGTTGTCCTGGGAGGTGCCGGTCTTTCCGGCCACGTCCGCGCGAATGCCGAATTGCGTGCGAAGGCGCATGCCGGTGCCTTCATCGATGACGCCGCGCATGATGTCGACGAGGTCGTCGGCCGCGTCACGCGACATGACCCGTTGCGGCGCGGCTTCGAAGCGCGCGAGGACACGGCCGTCGTGGTCCTCGATGCGCGTGACGGTCAGCGGCGCACGCGCCACGCCACCGCGCGCGATCGATGCATAGGCGTTGACCATCTCCAGCAGGGTCACCGGGCTCGTGCCCAGCGCCAGCGAAGGCACGGTGTCCAGCGGGCTGTGATCGACGCCAAGCGCGCGTGCCAGCGAGGCGATGCGCTGCACGCCCACGTCCTGTCCGACCTGCGCCGTGATCGTGTTCATCGAATGCACCAGCCCGTCCCGCATCGTCATGACCTCGCCGCTCGGTTCGGACATGTCGGTGGGCTGCCACACGCGGCCATCGGGCAGCGCAATGTCCACCGGCCAGTCGAGATAGCTGCGGTACGGACTGAAGCCTGCCTGCAGCGCCGCGCCGTAGACGAACGGCTTGAAGGTGGAGCCGGGTTGGCGCTGAGCCTGGGCGACATGGTCGTACTGGTCGATCGCATAGTCGCGGCTGCCGATCCAGGCCTTGACCTCGCCCGTGCGAGGGTCGATGGCAACGAAGCCCGCTTCGAGGCGCTGCTTCGCGCTCCGCTCGGCGGACGTGGCGGCAAGCCACGGATGGGTGGCCCAGAAGTATTCGAATGCGTGGACGCGAGCTTGCGCGGCCAGGTAGGGCGCCGTGCTGGTTGCAGACAGGATCTTCAGCCGCTTCGTCGCCCACTCCACGTCGGCCACCGCCTGCAACGCACGCACCTGCTGGGCCACCGAGCGCTCGGCCAGATGCTGCAGACGCGCATCGATGGTCGAATGGACGACCAGCCCGTCACGGTAGAGATCGAGGTCGTGGCGCCGCGCCCAGTCGAACAGCCACGCCCGGGTCCGCACCGCGAAGTGCGGCGCCAGGTCGCGGATCTCCGGCTCGAGCCTGAGATTCACCGACAGCGGCGCGCCGCTCAGTGCCGCGCAGCGCTCGGCGGTGAGCCACCCCTGGTCAACCATGCGTGCGAGCACGAGGTTGCGGCGCGCCAGTGCACGCCTGGGATGGAGCACCGGGTTGTAGTAGGCCGTTCCCTTGAGCATGCCGACCAGCGTGGCGCTTTGCAGCAGATCCAGTTGTGCGGCGGAGCGTCCGAAGTAGGTCCGCGCGGCCATCTCGATGCCTTCGACGTGATAGAGGAAGGGCGCGCGGTTCAGGTAAGCCTCGAGGATCTGCTTCTTGCTCCACGCCCGCTCGATGCGCAGCGCGGTCAGCAGTTCCTTGAGCTTGCGGGTGAGCGTGCGGTCGCGCCCGATGCGTTGCGGAAACAGGTTGCGGGCCAGTTGCTGCGTGATCGTGGACCCGCCCTGCAAGTCCCCCTGCGTCGTGTGCCACGCGGCGGCCAGCGTGCGGGGAAGGTCGATGCCGTGGTGCTCGTAGAAGTGCTGGTCCTCGGTCGCGATGAGGGCCTTGACGACGAACGGCGAGATGCGTTCCAGCGGCACCGGCACGCGCTGGATGCGCCGGAAGCTCATCAAAACCCGTCCATCGGCCGACAGCAGCACGCTCGGGCGCGCGCCGTGCAATGCGTGCACGTCGGCGACGTCCGGTGCCTCGTGTGCCACCCGCAGGATGACGACCCCGATGGCGCCCAGGCCGACGAGCGCGCCCAGGCCAGCCAGGCCCAGCGACCAGCCCAGGAGACGCCGCAGAGCGGGTAGGAACTTCCTTCTCATCGCAGGGGTCATGCAAGCATGCGTCAGCGCCTCGTGGCGGGCAAACGCCATGCCGCAGGGTCCGCACTCCAGGCACGGGCGTTGCCGCGGCGCGGCTCATGCATTCGATGCGTCCGACATGGAGAAGACGATGTCCACACTGACCGATGCGCAGTTGGCGACACTGCAGGGGCTGCTCGATGAGCGCGAGGCGACCTTGCGGGACAGCGTGCGCGAAGCCAAGTCGCATGACCCCAACCCGCCCGGCGTGCAGGTGTCCGAAGGCGAAGACCTTGTCGAGGAGGGCGACACGCGGTTTCGGACGGGCATCGAGCACGTCGAGCTGATGCGCGACCAGGAAGAGCTTTCCGCCATTTCGGCCGCGCGCGAGCGCATCGCAGACGGTTCGTACGGCGAATGCGTCGAATGCGGTGCACCCATCGGCTACGACCGGCTGCAGGCCCAGCCGAGCGCCAAGCGGTGCCTGACTTGCCAGGAGGCCTACGAAAGGCACCACGAGTCCACGCCCCGGTACACGAGCTGATTCCCGCGACCAATCTCGCGGGACCTGAGGGGGATTGCCCGTCGCACTGACGGCGGTCCGGGCACGGCGCCTGCAGGCGAAGTCCTCATCCATTTTCTGGCTGTCGACAGGAGCACCCCATGACCCGATCCGAACGCCCTTCTTCTGAAGCCGCCGAGCCCAGCGCCGACAAGCAACGCCGCCTGCAGTCCGAACAGGACCGTCGCGACAAGGCGTCGCAGCGCGAGAAGCCGCAGGCGCGGGAAAGCACGCATCCGCGCAAGAGCACTCAGGCAGGGCGCCACCCCGAGCCCGACACGCTGCCGGCGCAGCATCTTCCGAAGCCCGGCCGCGAAGCCGACATGCAACTCAAGCCGCGCTCCGAGGCCGCCTTCTATGAGGGCAGCCACAAGCTGCGCGACATGGTGGCCCTGGTGACCGGCGGCGATTCGGGCATCGGCCGGGCGGTGAGCGTGCTCTATGCGCGCGAGGGCGCCGACGTGGCCATCGTCTATCTCGAGGAGCACGAAGACGCGCAGGAAACCCGGCGTCTCGTGGAGGCGGAAGGGCGTCGCTGCCTGCTCATCGCCGGCGACGTCAAGGATCCGCAGTTCTGCCGCGACGCGGTGGACCACGCCGTGGGCGAGCTGGGACGGCTGGACATCCTGGTCAACAACGCCGCGTTCCAGGAACATGCCTCGTCGCTGGAAGACATCACGGAGGAACGCTTCGACGAGACGCTGCGCACCAACGTCTACGGCTACTTCCACATGGCCCGCGCCGCACTGCCGCACCTGCACGAACGCTCGTCGATCATCAATACCGGTTCCGTCGTGGGCCTGGAGGGTCGCCCGGGCCTGCTCGACTACGCGGCCACCAAGGGCGCGATCCACGCATTCACCAAGGCCCTCGCATCCAATCTCATGTCCAAGGGCATCCGCGTGAACGCGGTGGCCCCCGGGCCGGTGTGGACGCCCTTGAATCCCGCCGATTCGCCGGCCGGGAAAGTCGCGCATTTCGGCGAGCAGACCGACATGAAACGCGCCGCTCAGCCCGAGGAACTCGCGCCTGCGTATGTGTTTCTCGCAGCACCCGCCTGCGCGAGCTACATCAGCGGAATCGTGCTGCCGATCACAGGCAGCGTGGGCGCGATCTGACTCAGCGGCCGGCCGGCCTGTGCAGCAGTTCCCATCGGGTGTGCGGTCTGTCGTGGTGCGACAGGGTCAATGCCAGGCGGGTCACCATGTCGTGGGTCGTGGAGGCCGGCGCCTGCACCGGCGTGAGGGCGAGCCACAGCGCGACGCTCGCGGGCAGCCACAGCGGGACGCGCGGCAGTGCGGCCGCGCGCAGCTCTGTGAAGCGCCAGGCCCACGCGCTGACGGCGCCTCCGACGACCAGGCCGGCCAGCACCTCCGACCAGGAATGGGCATGCACCTCGATGCGCGAGTAGGCGATCAGCAACGCGGTCGCACTGCCGATCAGCCACGCAATGCGTTGCCGCGCCGGTGGCGCGCCGGCCATGCTCAAACGCGCGAGCGTCGGGTAGACCGCAGCGGCGAACATCGCATGGCCCGAGACCCCGGTGAAATCGAGCGCGGCGCTGCCGATGCCCCAGCCGATGAAGGCAACCTTGGTGACGGTGGTCGCGAGCGCGGCGACCGCGATCAGTGCGAGCCAGCGCTGTGCGAGAACGCGCGTGCCCTCGCGGTGCCATAGCCAGCCGGCAAGTACCAGCGCCGCGGGCAGGAGGATCTGCGCCTCGCCCAGCCGCGAGACGAAAAGCCAGAAGGACAGGGCGCCGGACATTCCGGCATCCTAGCCCGGCGCACGAGTGCGCGGGGCGTTCAGGCCGCGGCCGCCTCGTTGAGGGCTTCCTGTTCGCGCACTTCCACACGTTCTTCCGGGCGGATCACCGCAATCGCCGCATCGAGCGGGTCGGACAACAAGGCGACGCGGCCGATGCCCGGTGCGTCCCGCGGCGCGCTGAGCAGTCGCCCTCCCAGGCGTTGCGCGCGGGCGGCGCAGCCGTCGCAATCCTCGACCGCGACGTAGGGCAGCCAGGCCGCGTGCACATCGGCTCGCCGCGCCCGGGTCATGCCGGCACGCGACACGCCGTTCTTCTTCAGGATGTAATAGGCGCCGCTTCCGCTGCCGCCCATCTGGAGCGTCTCGTGTCCGTAGCCGAGGACACGCTGGTAGAACGCCAGGGCGCCCATTTCGTCGGGCGTCCATAGCTCGTGCCAGTACCAGTCGCCCAGCGCGACGGCGGGCTCGTCCGGGCGCTCGCCGTGGGCGGGCTGTGACAGCGCGATTCGCGCGCCCCATGGGTCGGCAAGCTGTGCGCTGAGCCCTCGAACGGTATCGGCACCCGGCGCCGACAGGATCCGGGCGCCCGCGCTGCGGGCGCTGCGGCATGCGCTGTCGAGATCGTCCACCGTGACGTGGCCGATCCATTGCGCATGTTCCAGATCTGCCGCCGCGCGCATCCCCGCGATGGCTGCATGGCCGTTGTAGATCATGCGGTACGGGGCTCCGGCAACGGTCATGGCCTCGCTGTTCCAGTCGAACAGCGACTCGTAGAACCGGCACGCCCTGGTGGGGTCGTGCGAGACATGTTCGAACCAGCCGAACTTGCCAGCCAGATGATTCATGGCGTCCTCCTCGAGGGCGTGCCGCAGGCGCCGCGGGAACGAAATTGACCCGCCGCGGCGCGCCCGCGCCACGCCGGATCTCCACGATAGTCCAGCCGCCAGCCAGCGCAAGCCCCGTCCGGTGACCAGGTGTGAGCGGGCGCGAGACGCCGGATCAGGGAGCAGGCAACGCGGGGCTTCCGTATCGGTGACGATGCAACAGGCTCACCGCGAGTGCGGCCAGTTCCTGGCCGCCCCGGCGGCGTGCGAAGACGAAGCGTTCACGTGCGTAGATCCGATCGAACGCCATGGTGGAAACGTGAGCGGTATGGCCCTCCGCGGCCATCAATGCAGAGAAGAGCTCAAGCGTGCGGGTCTCCACCTGGAGCGGCCGCGCATTGGGAGGCAGCAGCCGGTCGATGATCAGCACGACGCCTGCGCGCTGGACCAGCATCGGTCGGGGCCCCGTGCTGGGGCGCGTGGGACGGATCGGTCCGGTCGATGAACGCGACTTCATGAGTGCGGCTCTTGATCGTGGCGCGCGGACTTGCGCGATTGCCACGATAAGGCCTGCGCCGCTGCGGCGCGAGTTGCAAAAGTCACGCCGCGGCCGTGCTGCTACTTCGCATGGCGCGTCGACGTGCGGTGCGAGCCGGGCGCATCGCGGCGGGTCTGCTCGGGCGACTGCCCTGCCGCCTGCGCCTCCAGCCAGAAGAAAAGCGCGGTGGCGACCAGCAAGGGAAGGAGGTAGTACAGGGCACGGTACCCTATTAGGGCTGCCAGCAGCGGGCCCGTGGCCACGCGCGAACCCAAGAGCGCCAGGAAGACGGCCTCGAGGACGCCGAGGCCGGCCGGGATGTGCGTGATGACGCCCGCCACCGCCGCCAGCGCCAGCGTGCCGACCACCGTGAAGTAGGGCACATGCTCGGGCATCAGCACCGCGACGATGCCCGCCACGCTGGACCAGTGCATGCACGACAGTCCGACTTGCATGAGCGCCAGGCGCAGCGGCGGCAGGACGATGTGGTGGCCGCGCAGCCACCAGTCGCGCCGGCGCATCGTCCCGCACACGACCACGTAGGCGACGGCCGATGCCAGCATGACGACCCCGGCCAGGCGCAGTGCTCCGGTGCCGATTGGCCAGTCCGGTGGCGGCGCCACCTTGCCGGCCGCGAACACGCCCCCGGCCAGAGCGAGGTAACCGAGCCAGTTGGTGGCGATGCTCAACCCGAGGACGCGCGAGATCACCTCCAGCCCGAGGCCGAAGCGCGAGTACAGACGCAGCCTGAAGGCGAAACCGCCGACCCACATGCCGAAGTTCACATTGAAGGCGTAGCTCACGAACGTGATCGCGAGCACACGGCGCGTCGGCAGGCGATGGCCGGTCCACGTGCGGCCCAGCAGGTCGTAGGTGGCATAGATCAGATGACTCAGCGCCGCCAGCGCCGCGGCCGACAGCATCACCCAAAGCGGATAGCCGCGCAGGACCGCCACGACCTCGTGCCAGTGGACCTTGCGGCCCTGCCAGACCAGCAGCGCCGCCACCAGCGCGAGGAACGCGACATTGAGGGCCCGGCGCACCCAGGGCCACCACGGATGGCGTCGCGCCCAGTCGCCGCGGTCGCCGCGGTCGCCGCGGCCGCCGCGGCCGCCGCGGTCGCTATCCTTGGACTGTTCGAACGCCGCGCCGCGCGTCATGGCACGGTACAGCGCTCGGCCCGTTCGTCGACCGGCCGGCCGTGGGCCTGCCAGGCCCACGGCTTCGGCGGCGTCACCTCGCCGGTGAGCGATGCCGCGGCGGCCACGGTCTGCGCCACCGTCCCTTCGGGCGCGGCGAACTGCTCGGCAGGCAGCAGGCGCGGCTGGTGGGCCGGCAGCCAGCCCGACCACTGCGGAATGCGGCGCAGCACATGGAAGGCCAGGTAGCTCGCGGCAAGCTGCCACCAGTGCCGGCGAACCGCCTGCGACGGTTCGATCGCCGTGCAATGGTCGCGCATCAGACGCTCCAGGCATGCGCGCAGCGAGGCATTGAATGCTCGATCGCGCAGCACCACGTTGGCCTCGAGGTTCAGCGACAGGCTGAGCGGATCGAGGTTGCTCGATCCGACCGTCGCCCACTCGTCGTCGGCCAGCGCGACCTTGCCGTGCAGCGGACGTTCGCAGTATTCGTAGATGTGCACGCCGGCCCGCAACAGGTGGTCGTAGAGCATGGTGGCCAGCACCCGCACGATCGGCATGTCGGGATGGCCCTGCAAGACGAGGCACACGCGCACGCCGCGCCGAGCCGCGCGCCGCATTTCGGCCAGCAGCCGGTACCCCGGGAAGAAATACGCATTGGCCAGGATCACTTCGCGTCGCGCCGAGCGCAGCGCAATCCGGTACTGGCGCTCGATGTCATCGCGGTGCGAAGCGTTGTCGCGCACGACGAACAGGGCCTGCGCGTCGCCGGCGCGACGCTGGCGCGGCGCCGGCACCTCGCTGGAGCCGCGATGTCCTCGCCACCAGCGGCGTGCACGCACGGCCGGGGCGACCGCCTCGATCGCAAAGCGATGGATGTCGTCGACCACGGGGCCTTGCAGCTCGACCGCGAAGTCCTGCTTGGCTTCCGCGCCGAAGTCGCCGAGTTGGTCGGCGCCGTAGTTGATTCCGCCCACGAATGCCGTGTGGCCGTCGATGACCGCGATCTTCCGGTGCATGCGGCGAAACCAGTTCGTGCGAAGCCGGCCGAACAGTCGCGGCTGCGGGTCGAAGACATGGATCCGCACGCCGGCCTCGGTGAGCGAGCCCACGAAATCGGCCGGAAGGTCATGCGACCCGAATCCGTCCACCGTGACATCCACCTGCACGCCGCGTCGCACGGCCGAGAGCAGGCATGCATGCAGCGCCAGGCCCACCTTGTCGCCAAACAGGATGAAGGTCTCGATGAACACTTCGTGCCGCGCGGCCTCGATTGCGGCGAACACGGCCGGAAAGAACTCCTCCCCGTTCTCGAGCAGGCGAACGCTGTTGCCCTCGCGCCAGGGCCACTTGCCGTTCATACGACGATCTCCGCGGCCAGCGGCGCGTGGTCGGACAGGTGCGACCAGGGCCGGCGCGGCAGCACGATCGGGCGGTGCACGGCGGCGTTTCGCACATAGATGCGGTCCAGGCGAAGCAGCGGCGAGCGCGCCGGAAAGGTGCGCGCCGCCTCGCCGCGCGCCTGCACGAAGACTTCGCGCACGCCGGTGCATCGCTCGATCTCGTGGTGCCCGCGCAGGCGCCAGTCGTTGAAGTCGCCGGCGATCACCAGCGGTGCGTCAGCCGGCAACTCGTCGCGGATCATGTGGCACAGCAGTTCGATCTGGCGGCGCCTGTGGGACTCGCGCAGCCCCAGGTGCACGCAGATCAGGTGAAGGTCCAGCCCGCGCCCCGGCACCGGGCACACGCAGTGCAGGAGTCCGCGCTGCTCCGTGGTGCCGATCGACACGTCGCGGTTCTCGTGTCGTTCGATCGGAAACTTCGACAGCACGGCATTGCCGTGGTCGCCATGCGGATAGACGGCATTGCGCCCGTAGGCGAAATTCGTCCACATGGTGTCGGCGAGGAATTCGTAGTGCGAACCCACGGGCCAATTGGGGACGCGCGCCGCGTGCAATGCGTGGCTGCCCAGCACTTCCTGCAGGAACACGATGTCGGCCGAGACGGCATGCACCGCTTCGCGCAGTTCGTGAAGGATGAAGCGCCGGTTGAAGGCCGTGAATCCCTTGTGGGTGTTCACCGTGAGGATGCGGATGCTGAGCGTCGCGGGGTTCTTGGTCATGGGGCGTGAAGCGCCCGCCGCGGCGGGCGCAGGATGACTCAGCAATCCATGTTCCCGACGGCTGGAGTCAGCACGCCCATGGCAGGCGCCATGGCTGCCCATCCTCAAACGGTCAAACGGTCAAACGGTCAAACGGTTGGCGAAGGCTACGGTGTCGAAGGCTGGATGATGGCGATCGCGGCGCCCAGCGGATCGACCAGCGCCGACACTCGCCCGACGCCCTCGATGTCGTTGGGCGGCAGGAACGACGTGGCGCCCAGCTGCGTGGCCCGTGCCGCAATGGCATCGCAATCGGCCACATGGACATACGGCAGCCAGCGTGGCGTCACATGCCCGTCAGGCGCCTCGTACACGCCGGCGCGCGCGCGTCCGTCGGCACTCTTGAGCAGCACATACTGTCCCTGGCCGGCAAACTGCATCGGCTCGACCGCGAGCCCGAATGCCTTTGAATAGAAGTCGAGTGCGCGGCGCGCATCGGAGGTCCACAGCTCGTTCCAGTGCCAGTCGCCCACGCTGGTGCTGGCGGCATCGGGGCGGTCGCCGCGCGCGCTGGTCCACAGGCTGAGCGGCGCACCGCAGGGGTCGATCAAACTCGCACCGCGCCCCACCGGCGGCACATCGACCGGCGCCTGCCGAGGCACAGCACCTGCCGCCGTCGCGGCAGCGTACGCACGATCGACATCGAGCACGGAAAGATACGACACCCAATGCGCTGGCGTGCCCGCCGGGCCTTCGAGAAAGCCGCCAATGCCCTCGCCTCGGTTGAGAAGCATGCGGTAGTTCTGATCGCCCAATGGCATGCCTTCGACATGCCAGCCGAACAAGGGCTCGTAGAACGCGCGTGCGGCGCCCAAGTCGGCCGAGACGTGTTCGAACCAGACGAACTTGCCGGGCAGATGCGGCGTGGTCATGCTGGCGCTCATGGCAACTCCTCAGCAACGGTACAACCTCTGTTCAGCATACGCGGCACCCTCTGCGATGACCAGTCCGCTCGTCGCGCCTCACGCCTCACGCCTCGCACCTCATCGCGGTTCAGCGCGCGTCCGACGCCCCCCGTTCCACGGCGCCATGGCCGGGCTGCGCGCTCGCATCCGGCGCGCCGTGGGCATGGTGCAGCCTTGCGAAGCCGCGGTGAAGTTTCTGCACGCCGTCGTCGACGAAGGTGAAGATCACCGGAATGACCAGCAGGCTCAGGAACGTCGAGGTGATGAGACCGCCGATGACGACGATGGCCATCGGCGAGCGGAAACTCGGATCCACCCCGAGGCCCAGCGCGATGGGCGTCATGCCCGCCGCCATCGCGATGGTGGTCATCACGATGGGCCGCGCGCGCTTGTGGCACGCATCGAGCAGGGCGTCCATGCGTGACATGCCGCGATCGCGCCGCGCCATGATCGCGTACTCGACCAGCAGGATGGAGTTCTTGGTCGCGATGCCCATCAGCATGATCAGTCCGATCATCGAAGGCATCGACAGGGACGTGCGCGTGAGGAACAGCGCAAGAAAGGCGCCGGGGATGGACAGCAGCAGCGCGACGAGGATCGTCACCGGCTGCACGAAGTCCTTGAACAGCAGCACCAGCACGACATAGATGCACATGACGCCGGTCAGCATCGCGACACCGAAGCTCTGGAACAACTCCGCCATCGCCTCGGCATCGCCCACGCTGCGCGTGATGACACCCGGCGGCAGGTGAGCGAGGCTGGGCAGTGCCATCGCCTCCTTCTGCACCTCGCCCAGCGGCTGCCCGTTCAGCTCGATCTCGAAGTTGATGTTTCGCAGTCGGTCGTAGCGGTCGATCTGCGCCGGCCCGCTGGCGACTTCGAAGGTGGCGACGTTGCGCAGCGGGACCGGTCCGTTCGCGCCGGGCACGGACAAGCGCTCGATCAGGTCCAGATCGGTGCGGGCGTGCCGCTTGAGCTGCACGACGACCGGGATCTGACGTTGGGTCAGGTTCAGCTTGGCCAATGCCTGGTCGTAATCGCCCGACAGTGCGATGCGCAGCGTATCGGCGATCGCTGCCGAAGTGACGCCCAGATCGGCCGCGCGGGCGAAATCGGGACGCACGATGAGTTCGGGGCGCACGAGGCTGAGCGTCGACGTGACCGTGCCGATGCCCGGCAGCGTGCGCAGGTCTTTCTCGACGCGGCGCGCATGCTCAGCGAGCACGCGACCATCTTCTCCGGCCAGGACCAGCAGGTATTTCTCGGAAGAGCCGCCGAACCCCACCTTGATGCGCGCCCCCGGCACGACCGAAAGCGCCTGCCTCAGCTGCGCCTCCACGTCCTGCTTGCTGACGCCGTGGCGGTCGCCGCGCGGCGTCATCTTGATGGTCAGCGTGGCTTTGCGGACTTCCGAGGCCCCCGCGGGCATGAACGGATCGGCGCCCGTGCTGCCTGCGCCGATGGCCGTATAGACGAGCGTGACGTACTTGTTGCGGCTGACGATGTGCTGCGCCTGCTCGGCCACGCCCAGCGTGTCCTGGTACGTGCTGCCCGGCGGCAAGGTGATGATCACCTGCGTCTGCGACAGGTCGTCCGGCGGGATGAAGCCGGTGGGCAAGCGTGGTCACCATGAACACCGACATCACCGTGAACGCAATGGCCGCCAACGTGACCTTGACGCGGTGCCGCAGCGCCCATTGCGCCCAGCGCATGTAGGTGGACAGCCAGCGCGGCTCGGCATGGGGCTTCTGCGGACGCAGCATGTAGGCGGCCATCATCGGCGTCAGCATGCGGGCCACGACGAGCGAGAAGAAGACCGCGATCGCCGCCGTCCAGCCGAACTGCACGAAGAACTTGCCCGCCACACCGGCCATGAAGGCCGTGGGGAGGAACACGGCAATCAAGGTGAAGCTGGTGGCGATGACCGCCAGTCCGATCTCGTCGGCGGCCTCCATCGCGCCCTGGTAGGGCGTCTTGCCCATGCGCAGGTGACGCATGATGTTCTCGATCTCGACGATCGCATCGTCCACCAGGATGCCCACCACCAGCGACAGGCTGAGCAGCGTGACGATGTTGATGGTGAATCCGAGCAGGTACATGACGGCGAAGGCCGGCAGCACCGACAGCGGCAGCGCCGTGGCCGACACCAGCGTGGCGCGCCAGCTGCGCAGGAAGAACCACACGACCAGCACCGCCAGGGCGGCACCTTCGTAGAGGAGGTACATCGAGCCGTGGTAGTTCTCCTCCACGGGATCGACGAAGTTGAAGGCTTCGGTGAAGGTCACTTCGGGATGGGCGGCACGCAGCCGGCCGATGGCCTCGCGCACGCCGGCGGCGACCTCGACCTCGCCGGCGCCCCGGGCCCGCACGATCTCGAAACCCACCACCGGCTTGCCATTGAGCAGTGCGCCCGAGCGCTGCTCGGCGACCGTGTCGCTCACGTCCGCCACTTCGCTGAGGCGGATGCTGCGGCCGTCTGCCAGCGGGATCTCCATGCGTGCGAGCTGGGCGGCCGACTGCACCGTGCCGATGGTGCGCACCGACTGCTCGGCGTTGCCGAGCTCCGTGCGCCCCCCTGCGGATTCACGCTGCGTCTGGCGAAGCTGCCGCGAGATGTCGGCGGCCGTGGAATGCAGCGCCTGCAGGCGCAGCGGATCGAGCGCCACCTGCACTTCGCGTGTGACGCCGCCCACGCGCGACACCTGGCCCACCCCCTTCACGCCCAGCAGCGCCTTGGTCACGTCGTTGTCGACGAACCACGACAGCGCCTCGTCGTCCATTCGAGTGGACGACACGGTGTAGGTCAGGATCGGCGAGCCGGCGAGATTCTGCTTCTGGATGACGGGGTCGCGCAGGTCGGCGGGCAGGTCGGCACGCACGCGCTGAACCGCGTCGCGCACGTCGTCGAGCGCTTCCTGGGTCGGCTTTTCCAGCCGGAACTCGACGGTGATGTTGGCCACGCCGTCCTGCACCGAGGTGTAGATATGCTTCACGCCCTGCACGGTGGCCACCGAGTTCTCGATCTTGCGCGCGACCTCGGTCTCGAGCTGCGCCGGCGAGGCGCCCGGCAGCGAGGCGGTGACGATGACAGTGGGCAGGTCGATATCCGGGAAGTTCTGGATCTTCATCGCCCTGAAACTCATCAGACCCACGATCGTGAGCATGATGAACAGCAGGACGGACGGAATCGGGTTGCGTATCGACCACGACGAGACGTTCAGCATGACAAACCTCAGCGGGACGGCGCGGCACCGTCGGCGCCGGCGACCGAGGATCCGTTGCCAGGCGACGCGTGAGGAGGCGCCGTCACCACCTTCACCAGATCGCCATCGGCGAGAAAGCCGCCGCCGTTCGCCACGACCCGTGCCGATGCGGGCAGGCCGCCCAGGATCGCGATGCGATCACCCATGCGGGGACCCACCTGCACCTTCGTCTCGACGACCTTGTCGTCGGGGCCGACACGCATGACGTAGTGAAAGCCATCGCGCAGCAGCACGGCGCCTTGCGGCAGTGTCGCGCGCTGCACCGTGCCCAGTTCGAACCTGCCGCTGGCAAACATGCCGGCGCGGGCGTCGCCACCCTGCGCGAGGTCGACGTACACGATGCCGTTGCGCGTCTTCTCGTCGACGGTCGGGCCGATCATGCGGACCTTGGCGTCGACCACGGCGCCGCTGGGCGTCGTCACCTGCACCGGCATGCCCGGCTCGATGCGCGACAGGTCCTCGGCGGGCACCTGAGCGCGCCACTCGAGCCGGCCACCGCGGATGAGCCTGAACATCTCGGTGCCCGCGGGCAGCACCGCACCGACCGTGGCGCTGCGCGCGGAGATGACACCGTTGTCGGGAGCCACCACCTTGGTCTGCCGCAGCCGCAGCTGCTGGACTTCGGCGGCGGCCCGCTGGGCATCCAGGCGAGCCTGCGCGGTGTGCTCGGCCGTGACGTACTGCTGGATCTGCTGCGCACTCAAGGCGCCGGTCTCCGACAGCTCGCGTGCGCGCTGCGCGTTCGCATGTGCCTCCGCCAGATGCGCCTCGGCCTCTGCCACGGCGGCGCGTGTCTGCTTCAGGTCGGCTTCGATGGTGTCAGGCACGAAGGTGGCCAGGACCTGCCCGCGCCGGACCACGTCGCCGACATTGACCAGGACGCGCCCGAGGCGCAGGCCGTTGACTTCGGTGCCAATGCTGGCCTCCTGCCAGGCAGCGATGTTGCCGTTCGCCTCGATGGTCACTGGCATGGTCGTCGTCTCGGGGGAGACGGTCGAGACGGTGAGGGCACGCTTGGGCTGCGACTGCGTGGCCGATTCGCCGGCACCGCGCGCGTCGAACACGAGGAACGCGGCAATCCCCAATGCCGCGAGCAGCGCGACAGCGAAGGCGACCGATGATGAAGGGCGCTGAAGTTTCATGGCATGTCGAAGTCGTTGCGTGCGGCGGGTGCGTCAGGGCGTCGCGCTGGCCGCGGCCGCCGAGGCGCTGTGTTGCGGTGAGTCCCAGCCTCCGCCAAGCGCGCGGTACAGGTTGATCCAGGCCGTGACCTGTGCACGCTGGAGTTCGATGAGCTGGCTGTGCGCCTGGACGGCGCTGCGACGGGCATCCTCGAGTTCGAACAAGCTGGCCAGTCCGCCGCGATAGCGAGCCTGTGCGGCACGGTATGACTCGTCGAAGCCTTCGGCCGCAACGCGTGCGTCGTCGCTGCGGCGGGTCGTGCTGTCGAGCACCACGAGTGCTTGCTCGACCTCGCGCACGGCATCTCGCAGCGCGGCCCGGTACTTGGACGCAGCTTCGTCGTAGCGTGCCTTCGCGGCGTCGACATTCGCGCGACGCACGCCGGCATCGAAGAGAGGCAGCGACACGGAGAGCGGCCCGATGGTCCACAGCGTGCCGTTGGCCGACAGCCCGCCCGATTCGAACCGGGCGGCGGTGAGCGTGCCCGCCACGCTCACCTGCGGCAGGCGCCTGGCGCGTGCCTGCGCGACGTCGGCGCTCGCGGCCGCCAGTTCACGCTCGGCCATGTAGACATCCGGACGCTGGGCCAGCACGCTGCCGGGCACTTCGGCGACCTGCAGCTGCGCGGGCCTCGGCAGGGTGGCGCGCCTGGCGGCCAGCCGGCGGCGCAAATCGTCCTCGGGCAGGCCGGTCATGGCCACCAGTGCCTTCACGTCCAGGTCGCATTGGGCCTGTTGCTGAGACACCTGGGCCCGCGCCTGCGCAGCGCTTGCACGCGACAAGGCTTCGTTTGCCGGAGACTGGAAGCCCGCGTGCCTGCTCAGTGCGGTCAGCCTTGCCGTCTGCTCACGCGAGGCGGCATCGGTCTTGACTTCGTCGAGCACGGCTTCGCATGCACGCAGCCCGACGTAGTTCGTGGCCAATTCCGCGGCGACCGAGACGCGGGCGGCATGCCAGCCCGCCCGCGCTTCGTCGGATCTCGCCACTGCGGCCTGCCGGCCCGCACGCGCCGCGCCGAAGAGATCGATCTCCCAGCTCGCACGCACCCCGGCGGACAGCAATGTCCCGGTGGGCGTGATGAAGTCCTGCCGGCCGCGCTCGGCGGCAGCGTTCGCGTCGACCGTGGGCAGCAGCGCGCCGGTCGCGGCGACGCGTTGCGCATCCGCCTGGGCGATGCGCGAGCGTGCCGTGGCAAGGTTCGGACTGGCTGCTTCCGCTGCATCGATCAGTGAGGGCACCAGCGGATCGTCGAACTGCTTCCACCACTGCGCGAGCTGCTGTGTGCTGCCGTCGCGGGGCAGCGGTGCATGCCACTGGGGTGGGACTTCAGCCGCAGGCACAGGTGTCGCGGGCCCGGACGGCGCGGCGGCGCAGGCGGCGAGCCCCGCAGCGGCGAAAGCCGCCAACCCGGCGCCGCGGTGTCGCCATCGCATGAGTTTCATGATTGCAATGTTCTCGTGAGCCCGACCGGTAATCGGAAACAACATGTCAATTCCGCCACACGGGTAGCGCAGCGGCATGGCCTGTTCCCGCGCGCGAAGGGTCTCGGGCGCGCCGCGGAGCGTGCAGTATCGAACATGCGCGGGATGCGGCGCCGGTCCCTGCGAAACCCATGTCGGCAAGCCCGTCTATTCCAGGTTGCGGGAAGGCGATCTCGGCGGCGTCGGATCGCCGACCCTCCTTGGCGCACCGCTCGCCGACGCGGGGCTGGAGTGCGATTTGCCGCGCCCGCCTAGGCTGCGGGTGGCGTCCCGGGCGGCGGGGAATTCGCGCGGGCGCGCGACCGCAGGCCGCGCCGGGTTCCGCGCTCCTCGACATGGGGCAAAAGGTAGAGCACGGCCAGCGCGCCGAGCGTGCTGGCCACGGCGGTCGCGCCGCGGCCCCATCCCGCGGCAAGGCCGATGGCCGCGGTCATCCACACGCTGGCCGCCGTGGTGAGCCCGCGCACCCTGCCGGCGTCCTGGCCCTTGATGATCGTGCCCGCCCCCAGAAAACCGATACCCGTGACAAGCCCCTGAATGACGCGGGTCATCGCGTCATCCGAGACGCCGACCTCGAGCGGCACCAGCACGAACAGCGCCGCCCCGACGCACACGAGCATGTGGGTGCGCATGCCGGCTGCCTTGCCGCGGGCCTCGCGCTCCCAGCCGAGCACACCGCCCAGCACGGCGGCCAGCAGGAGCCGCAGCAGCAGTCGCGTGGCACCCGCGATGTCGTTCAGGTCTGAAAACTGGCCGGCGACCGTCGTGGCAATCGTCTGCAGGCTCGCACCCATGCCGGCCTCCTTCGGATGGTGGTCATTCAGGCCAGACCGGCACCCGCGCGGAAAGGTTCCCGCGCGGGTCCACCGGCAGGGCGAGCCGCATCCGGCGCCTGCCTGCCGTGACGGATCAGATGTCGAAGAAGACCGTCTCGTTCTCGCCTTGCAGGCGGATGTCGAAGCGGTACACGATGCCGTCCGCGCGCGACTCGCGCTTGGCAATCAAGGTCTGGCGCCGCACGGACCATTCGATCAGGTTGATCACCGGGTCGCGCGCGTTGGCTTCGGCCTCGTCGTCGAAATACATGCGCGTGTGCAAGCCGATGTTGATGCCGCGCGCCACCAGCCAGAAGTTGATGTGCGGGGCCATCAGGCGCCCGTTGCGGCCGATCACGGGACCGGGCTTGATCGTGTCGAAGCGGTACAGGCCCGTCTCGAAATCGCTGCATGCGCGACCCCAGCCGCGGAATGCCGGGTCGACCGCCTTGCCAGCCTGCCTGTCGCCGGGATGGTCGTACTTGCCCGCCGCATTGGCCTGCCAGATCTCCAGCAGCACGTCGCGCACGGGCGTACCCGAACCGTCGGTGACGATGCCCTCGATCCGGATGCGCTCGCCGAGCGCCTGCGGCGAAGCGAGCACGTTGCCGAAGTTGTTCTCGAAGATGTCGAAGCCGGCCGCGCTCGGCGCAAGCCCGATGTGGACGTAGGGACCCGCCGTCTGCGAGGCGGTTTCTCTGAGCAGCGTGGTCACTTGGCCTCTCCTTGCAGGTGGTTCTCGAACAGCGTTGCACGGCGTCCGCGCAGCACGATGTCGAAGCGGTAGGCACGACTGTCGAGCTGCACGAAGCTGCCCAGGTCCTGCAGCGCGATCAGGCCGCGGATCTGTTCCTCGTCGGGAATGCTGCGCAGGATCGGGCAGGTGGCGATCAGCGGATCGCCCTCGAAGTACATCTGCGTGATCAGCCGCTGCGCCCAGCCGTCGCCGGAGATGGCGTAGTGGATGTGCGAGGGGCGCCAGTCGTTGATGCGGTTGCGCCACGGGTACGGGCCGGGCTTGATCGTGCGGTAGGCGTAGTAGCCGTTCTCGTCGGTCAGCACGCGCCCGCACCCGCCGAAGTTCGGGTCGAGCGCTCCGATGTACTGGTCCTTCTTGTGGCGGTAGCGTCCGCTTGCATTGGCCTGCCAGACCTCCACGAGGGCGTTCTTCACCGGGGCGCCGAACTGGTCGCGCACGTGGCCGTGCACCAGGATGCGCTCGCCCACCGGGAGCCCGGCCTTCGCGTAGTTCATGATGAGGTCGTTGTCCAGCGCGCCGAACTCCTCGGCACGGAACACCGGCGCGGTCACTTCGGACAGCGATTGCTGCAGTGAGATCAAGGCGTTGCGCGGGCTGCGCAGCACGCTGGTCTTGTAGCCGGGTGCGAATGCGGGCGGATGCGAACCGGGGTCGCGCATCACGAATTCGTCGCCGGGCTGTGGGGCACGGGTCATCGATGTCTCCTTGCGTGAAGGTGCAACTCTAGGATTTACCTCCGCTCAAGTAAATTGAAATCGGCGCGCGCTTTCGATTACCTGAGGTGATGCTTCGGCGCTGTGGATTGCCATCGCGCCTGGGCCTCGTGGCGCGCTGCGAGCATCAAGGCTCGCAGCGCTGGCGAAGGCGCGGGCGTATCGCTGCGCAGGATCAGGCCGACCGGTTCGTCGGGCGCCAGCGCAGCCGCGAGCCTGACCATGGTGCCGTCCGACAGGTCGGCCTGCGCCGCGCCGAGCGGCGCGATCCAGACATGGTCGCCGCCGAGCACCAGCGCTCGCGCGAGCGACGCATCCAGCGTCTCGACCAGGCCGGCGCGGGGCTCGATGCCCTGCGCGGCGAGAAACCCGTCGGCCACCTGTCGTATGAGCGTGCCCGCAAGCGGCAGCAGCAGCGGGTGGTCTGAAATGCGGGCCAGCGATGCGCCGCTGCGCCGTCCCGGCTGCGGCGCCAACGCATGGCCGCGCCGGACCGCCACCACCATCGGCTCGGCGTACAGGTGTTCGAAACTCACGCCGACCATGGCATCGGGGTCGGACAGTCGGCCCACGACGATGTCCAGTTCGTCCCGGCGGAGCATTTCCACCAGCGAGCGGTTGCTCGCGGTGTGCACGCGCAGCGCCGAGTCAGGCCTTGCCGCAAGGAAGGCACGGAGGACGGCAGGCACGAACGAAGGTGCGAGCGTTGGCAGGATGCCCAGGCGCAGCGGTGCTTCGACCGGCGCCTGCGCGACGCTGTCGACCGCCTGCCGAAGCGCCTGCACGCTCGCGCTCGCGTGGGCGAGAAAGCCTTCGGCGGCCGGCGTCAGCGCGGCGCCCTTGCGCCCACGCACGAACAGCGCGGTGCCCAGCATCTGCTCGAGTTCGTTGAGCGTCTTGGTGACCGCCGGCTGAGTGATCGACAAGGCCTGCGCAGCGCCACGCAGCGTGCCGCTGCGCGCGACGGCGAGAAAGCATTGCAGGTGGCGCAGGCGAATGCGCGCCATGGCGGCATCACGGAACATGGCGGATTCTAGGGACGGCGGTCGCGTTCGCCGTCGTCCCGCAGCCGCGGGCGCGCTGAGGCCTGTGAACCGGGCTCGATGTCAAGCAAGCGGAAGGCTGGCCTGCACCGCAGCCGCGCGCCGTGGCGCCGGCCTGCCCGCCGGCGGCCGCATCAGCACCGCATGGGGCACATAGCCGCGCGAGTCGAGGTTCCAGCCGTCGGTGGCCTGTGCGTCATCGAGCCGCTGCAGGCGCTGCGCGCCCAGGCCACGTGCCGTCGCCCGCTCGACGAGCGCTTCGCATTGAGCGGGCGTGAGCTGCCGGGCAAAGGCGATCCAGCGGCGCAGCACCAAAGGATTGCGCCAGGCGTCCTCGATGGCCCATCGGATGTGCAGCTCGCCCTGGCCGCGCCCGCACTCCAGCACACGCGGCAGCAGTGCGTGGAAGAAGGTCTGGAACGCGCGCTTCGCGGGCTTGCCGGGCAACAGCGCCTCGATGCGGCCGGACCGCTGGCTCCAGCCCGGCGCGAGCAACTGGCGGCTCACGAAGGCCTGCAATGCCTGCACGGGATTGAACAGCCGCAAACGGTTGGGCGGCAGCACGAGCATCGGCACGGTGAGCGCCTCGTCATGCGCGAGCGGCTCGACGAAGCTGCACAACACGGCGACCCGGCTCCATTGCGCCGCGGTCAATCCGTCGATGCCGCCGAGCCGCCCGGCTTCGATCTGCTTGATGAAGCGCAGGGCGTCGTGGAAGCCATGGGCGCCTTTCGCATGGTTCGCCTTGGTGCTCATCAGCGCGAGGTTGCCTGCTGCATAGCCCGCGTCGTTGCGCACCCGATCGATCGACGCATCGCTGCCGGACAGCGTCGCGGTGCTGAGCGCGACGCGCGTAATCGGGCAGTGGCTCACCTCGAGCTGCTGCAGGTAATGCGGCGTGACCTGCACCAGTTCCACGCTGCGGCCGCGCAGCCAGGCGTGCAGGCGCAATTGCAGCCACTTGCGCACCGCGCGCGTGGGTTGCAGCGTGCGAGCGCCGAAAGCGGCTTGTCCTGCCAGCCAGCCGTGGCGCAAGGGCGACGGCTCCTGTGCGTACGGCGCGGGCGGCACCAGCCGATGGTGTGCGTAGTCCCAGCCCAGCTCGAAGCCGAGGTGCTCGTGGACGGTCAGCGAAGGGGTGCTGATGAGTTCAACGGTCATGGTGCGCTCCTGTGGTCGTCACGGCGAACTGCCGCGATCTGGAAGCGAGTGTGTCGCTCCGGTAGCTCACGGCGTGAGCCAGCCAAAAACTCGCGATGTGCGCGCTTGCCGCGCGAATCGCATATCCTTCGCGTCCGCTGGCTCAGGCCTTGAGCCAGCGACATCCCCGAAATCCCAGACGACACAAGGGACGGCAGAGGGCCTGCATGGACCGCACCGAGCGTTTCTACAAGATCGAGCTTCTCCTGCGCGGACGCGGGTGCGTGCACTTCGATGCCCTGCGCGACGAACTGGGCGTCTCGCCGGCGACGCTCAAGCGCGACCTGCAATACCTGCGCGACCGCCTGGCCGCGCCGATCGTCTACGACCGCTTCGACAACGGCTACCGGTTCGAGGCGGTCGCAGGCGCGCGCCGTGAATTGCCCGGCCTGTGGTTCAGCGAGAAGGAGATCCATGCCCTCTTGACCATGCACCAGTTGCTGGCCGGCCTGGACGACGACGGCGTACTGTCACGGCACCTGCAGCCGATGATGGACAGGCTCGAAGGCATGCTGGGCGCCGACGAGAGCGAAGCGCGCGAGCTGATGCGGCGAGTGAAGGTCATCTCCACGGCGCGCCGGCGCGTGGCGAGCCGCCACTTCGAGCTGCTCGGCAGTGCGCTCGTGCAGCGCCGCCGGGTCTGGCTGCGCTACTTCAAGCGCAGCGATCGCAGCACCAGCGAGCGCGAGGTCTCGCCGCAGCGGCTCATCAACTACCGCAACACCTGGTATCTCGACGCCTGGTGCCACGCCAGCGACGGCCTGCGGCGCTTCGCGCTGGATGCCGTGCAAGCGGCCCGGCCGCTCGACAGCAAGGCGCGTCACGTGCCGCTCAAGGAGCTCGAGGCGGAACTCGACGCCGGATATGGCATCTACGGAGGCGACGCGGCGCGCGTGAAGTGGGCCACGCTGGTGTTCGGCGCGGAGGCCGCCCAGTGGGTGGCCAGCGAGGAATGGCATGTGCGTCAGCGTGCGCGCTGGCTGCCCGACGGCCGCTACGAGCTTCAGGTGCCCTACAGCGATCCGACCGAACTCACCATGGACATCCTGCGCCACGGCGATTCGGTCGAGGTCGTGGGCGACAAGCCCTTGGTGGCATCCATTGCGCAGCGGCTGAAGAAGGCAGCCGCGTTGTACGCTTGACGCCGATTGCGTTGCGACTGTTCGCATGCCCGCGACAACAAGGAGATCCGATGAAAGCCACCTGGAATGGCGCTGTGATCGCCGAAAGCGACGACACCGTGGTCGTCGAAGGCAACCACTACTTTCCCGAAAGCAGCCTGAAGCGCGAGTTCACCACCTTCAGCAACCATCGCACGAGCTGCCCCTGGAAAGGCCAGGCGCACTATTACAGCCTCATGGTCAACGGCGACTTGAACCCCGACGCGGTCTGGTACTACCCGGAGCCTAGCGAGGCGGCGCGACAGATCAAGGGCCGGGTCGCCTTCTGGAAGGGCGTGCAGGTCACCGAGTAGGCGCGACGACCGGCTGCGTGGCTGGTGCCTCATGGCCCCGAGCGCCCTCAGCAGCATCCATCGCCGCCGCCTGCGCGAGATCTGGCGCTCGGCCGGATGGCCCTGCCAGGACATGATCGAAGTCGAATTGCTCGCGGGCGGCTGGCTGGAACGTGTGCGCCACGCTTCAGGGCACGAAACCCTCCGGCTGACCGACGAAGGCATTGCCGTGCTGGCCGATACGCTCCAGCGCAACCGGGCGGCCCGTGACCTGCACGAGGCGCTGGTCGATCGCGTCGTCAAGGAAATGGGGCGCGCCGGGCGCATCGCGTGGCGTGGCCTGAGCCTGCGTGCCAAGGTCGAGGAAGGCTGGGTCGTGGCCATGCCCGATGTCTTCTCGATCCGGCACACCACGGTCGAGCACTACCTCGAACCCATCGTTCATGAAATCAAGGTGCGCCGGTCGGATTTGCTGGCCGATCTGCGGCGAACGGCGAAGCGCGCGGCCTACCTGCAGCTCTGCGGCGAATGCTGGTACGTGATCCGCGAAGGCATCGCACAGGCCGACGAGATCCCGGTCGAATGCGGCGTGCTGGTGGCGCGCGACGAATCGCTCGAGGTGGCTCGGCCCGCTCCCCGGCGGTCGATGCGCCTGCCGTTCCATGCCTGGATGGCGCTGGCACGCGCCACGCCGGCCGAAGGCAGCTCCGGCGACGATTCGCAGGCCTGGCTGGGTGCGCCTGCCAGCAGTGCCAGGACCCGCGGCATGCGGAGCGATGTTTGAGCGACACTCGCCGCTTGGCAAGGAGTACCCCATGAAGGCACACCTTCGGATCCTCGCGGCCTCCACCCTCGTGGTCGCATCGTGGGCTTGCGCGGGCGATCAGCCGTCCGGTGCCGACGCCGCAGCGCCCGCTGCCGCCGAGTCCGCGCAAGCAGTCCAGTGGCGGCACGCATCGAATGACGCGGACATCGCGGCCGCCTTCGCCGCCGCTCGCCGCGAGCACAAGCCGGTCTTCCTGTACTGGGGTGCCAGCTGGTGCCCACCGTGCAATCAGGTCAAGGCGACCTTGTTCAACCGCATCGACTTCATCGAGCGGTCGCGCTCGTTCGTGCCGGTCTACGTCGATGGCGATTCACCCGGCGCGCAGAAGCTGGGGGCGCGCTTCAAGGTATCCGGCTACCCCACGATGGTGCTGTTCGACTCCGAAGGCCACGAACTGACACGCTTGCCCGGCGAGGTGGACGCGCGGCAATACGACCAGGCGCTGGCCCTGGGGCTGGGTGCCCGGCGCCCGGTGAAAGCGGTGGTCGCGCAGGCGCGGAAGCACCCCTCACAGCTCGACCCCAACGACTGGAAGATGCTGGCGTTCTATTCCTGGGAAGCCGATGACCAGCAACTGGTCCCGAAGGCACAGCTTCCAGCGCTGCTGTCGTCCCTGGCCGAAGCCTGTCCCGACAGCCAGCCCGACACGGCGATGCGCTTGCATCTGCTGGCCTTGGCTGCCCTCGAAGGCCACCACGCGTTGCATGCCGACGCCGCACGGCAGCGCCTGCTGTCGGTATTGGATGACGCCGCCGCCGCGCGGCGGCACATGGACGTCCTGACCAGCAGCGCCGCCGACCTGGTGCGCGCGGTATCGGCGCCCCATTCGAAGGCGCGCACGGCGCTGATCGAAGCGTTCGACGCGACACTGTCGGGCCTGGCCGACGACGCGACCCTGTCCCGCGCAGACCGCCTTGGCGCGTTGTGGGGCCAGGTCGACCTGGCTGGCATCGACCGACCCCGATCGGCCAGCGGCACGCCGGTGCCACCGGCGCCGGTTTCCCCGGCGCTGCGCTCGGCCATCCTCGTGAAGACCGCGCAGATGGATCGCGAGATCACGAACGGGTACGAGCGGCAGGCCGTGATCACGGAAGCGGCCGAATTGCTCGAGGAGGCCGGGCTGACGAGCGAATCGGATGCGATGCTGAAGGCCAACCTTTCAAAGAGCCATGCGCCTTACTACCTGATGTCGCAACTCGCTTCGAACGCCCGCAAGCGGGGCGACAAGGAAGGCGCGCTGAAGTGGTATGCGCAGGCGTACGAACGCGCCGAGGGTCCCGCCACGAGATTGCAATGGGGAAGCAGCTACGTGCGAGCGCTGGTGCAATTGGCGCCGCAGGACGAGGCTCGCATCGAGCGGGCAGCCACCAGGCTCTTCGACGAGGCGGCAGCGCAGCCGAACGCGTTCTACGAACGCAGCGCGCGGGTCCTGCAGCGTACCGGGCAGCAGCTCGTCGCGTGGAATTCGGGCGGCGCACATGCCCAGGTCCTGGGCCATTTGCGCGCACGGGTCGACACCATCTGCCGTTCGATGCCCGAGGGCGATGTACAGCGCCCCGTCTGCATGGGGCTTTTTTCCGCGAACCCAGCCAAGTCTCAATGAACTTCGCGGCAGATCCGCAATCGCCATCCGAGTGGCTGGCCGCGTCTGCTGCCGCGACACCGGTCGCACAGTCGGCACGGCCGCCCCGCTCCGAGGCCGACTGAATCCATAACGCTGCCGCGAGTCCGTCTGGCAGATCCCTGAAAGTTCCCCCGAGAAAGTATGACCTTGAAAGTGTCAATGAACTTGGTGTGCGCCGCCCTGCTGCTGATGGGCCCGGCGTTCGCCGGCGAAGCGCCAGCCGCGAAGAGCGACCACGCCGGCTTCGCCAGCGGCGTGAGACCTCAGGACGACCTCTACCGGGCCGTCAACGGCCCGTGGCTCAAGACGGCCACCATTCCCGCCGACAAGTCCAGCTTCGGCCTGGCGATCCAGTTGCGGGACCGAGCCGACGCACGCGTGAAGACGCTGGTCGAGGCGCTGGCCACGCAGACGGCCGCCGCAGGCAGCGTCGAGGAAAAGATCGGCAATTTCTATCGGAGCTACCTCGACACGGCTGCGATCGACAAGGGCGGCCTCGCACCCGTGGAGCCATGGCTGGCGCAGATCGATGCGTTGAAGAACCGGCACGGCCTGGCCGTGATGATGGGCAGGCTGCAAGGTGTGGCCAGCACGCCGCTCGGACCGTTCGTCGCCGGCGATCGCAAGGATCCGGGCGTCAACCGTGTCACCGTGTGGCAGGACGGACTGGGGCTGCCTGACCGCGACTATTACCTCAAGGACGACGCGCGATTCGAGAAAGCGCGAAAGGCCTACCTGCACAACATCGAGACCTTGCTTGCCGCCGGCGGCGACGCGCAAGCGGTGAACGACGCGCAGCGCGTCTTCGCGCTCGAGAAGCGGCTGGCCACCGTGCAGTGGCCTCGCGCCGAGCTGCGCGATCCGATCAAGACCTACAACCCGACGACAGTTCAAGCGCTGGCAACAGACGCCCCAGGTTTCGACTGGGCGGCCTTCTTCGCCGCGGCGGCCCTGCCGGTACTCGACCGGTTGTCCATCGGACAGCCGAACTATGTGAAGGCCGTCGCGCATGCCCTGGCGCATGAGCCCCTGTCGGACTGGAAGCTCTATCTGCGGGTGCGCTTGCTCGACGACTGCGCGAAGGTGTTGCCCAAGCCCTTCCGCGACGCACGCTTCGACCTGCGCGGACGGACCCTGCAGGGTCTCGAGCAGCCGCCTCCGCGCTGGCAGGACGCGATCAGGGCCCTGAACAGCGGGCTCGGCGAAGCGGTGGGGCAGGTCTATGTGGCGCACTACTTCCCACCCGAGAACAAGGCCCGCATGCAGCAACTGGTCAGCAATTTGCTCGCCGCGTTCGGCGACTCGATCGACGGATTGACTTGGATGAGCCCGCAGACAAAGGCGCAGGCGCGCGCCAAGCTTGCCAAGTACACGCCCAAGATCGGCTACCCTGACAAATGGCGCGATTACAGCAAGCTCGAAGTGCGCGACGCAGACGCGTTCGGCAATGTCGTGCGAGCCGGCCGCTTCGAATGGGAGCGCGAGGCGCACAAGGCGGGACGAGCGGTGGACCGGCGCGAGTGGCACATGACGCCCCAGACCGTCAATGCCTACTACAACCCGAACCTCAACGAAGTGGTGTTCCCCGCGGCCATCCTGGAGCCGCCGTTGTTCGACATGAAAGCCGACGACGCGGTGAACTATGGTGCGATCGGAGCGATCATCGGCCACGAGATCAGCCATGGATTCGACGACAGTGGCAGCCGCTACGACGGCGACGGCAGGCTCAATGACTGGTGGACGGAAGCGGATCGGCGCGCGTTCGCCGCGCTGGGCGACCGGCTCGTGGCGCAATTCGACGCGTACGAGCCGCTGCCGGGCCACCACGTGGACGGGCGCCTCACCTTGGGAGAAAACATCGCCGACCTGTCCGGCCTGCAGATCGCCTACAAGGCGTATCGCCGCGCCCTGGGCGGCAAGCCGGCCGCCGTGGTCGACGGGCTCACCGGCGACCAGCGATTCTTCCTGGGATGGGCGCGTGCCTGGCGGTCCAAGGCCCGCGAAGAACGCACGCTCCAGCTCCTGACCATCGATCCGCATGCGCCCGACGAATATCGCGCCAATGGCGCCGCCATGAATAGCGACGCGTTCCAAGCCGCCTTCGGCACCCATCCTGGCGACCGCATGTACAAGGCGCCCGCGCAACGCATTCGAATCTGGTGAACGCGCTGTGGCCGGGTCGAATACGCTATGGGTTTTTCGCCCAGGAGCCACGATGAAACACCGCATCGACCCGTCTGCCGCCGCCTCGTCGCCGGGCACCCGTCCCGCCTCGGCGCGCCCGGTGCCATGCTGCGCGGGTCATTGACATGCCAAGGCCGACGCTCGACCAGACCAGACAGCACCCCGCGATTCGCGACCGCATCGAGAACTGGCACGCCGACATCGTCCACAACGTGCGCTCGGCGTCGGAGTCCAATCCGGTGCTGGTCGTGGGCATGGCACAGAACCCGTTCTGCCGCCGCGCGCGACAGGCGCTGCAGTCAGCCGGACAGCCCTTTCAGTACCTCGAATACGGCAGCTACCTCAGCGCGTGGAAGCCGCGGCTGGCCCTGAAGATGTGGACCGGCTGGCCGACCTTCCCGATGGTGTTCGTGCGCGGCGTCCTGGTCGGCGGCTACAACGAGATCAAGACGCTGATCGACTCCGGCGAACTCAAGCGACTGCTGGGCGAACCTTGAATCGCATCGTGCGGCGCGTGGCGCAGTGCCTGGCGGGGGCGGCCTTTGGCCTGGCCACGGCCCTGGCCCATGCGGCCGTTCCTGCCTCCAATGCCTCGACGCCGGAGAACGGCGCCCACGCATCTGCATCTGCATCTGCATCTGATTCCAGCGGACCCCATGTCTGCCGGATCGAAGGCCTGCGCACGGGTGTGCTGTGCGGGGTTCTGGCGCGTGCGCTGGATCCCGCGCAGCCCGACGGGCCACGCATCGGCATCCATTACATCGTCGTGCCGGCGATCGCCCGGCAGGCGCGGCCCGACCCGGTCTTTCTGCTGGCCGGCGGACCGGGACAAAGCGCCATCGACGTCGCGGCCCAGGTGATGCCGCTGTTCGCGCGTCTGAACAACCGGCGAGCCATCGTCTTCGTCGACCAGCGCGGCACCGGTCGGTCCGCGCCATTGGAGTGCGGTGCGGACAACGCGGCCGGACCGCTCGCCGACCGCGCTGGCATGAAGCAGCAGATCGCGCAGGCGATGGCGTGCCGCGAGCGGCTGGTCCGTTTGCCCTACATCCGCGACCCAGGCGACCTTCGGTTCTTCGGCACCACGCTGGCCATGCAGGACCTTGACGCGGTGCGCCAGGCGCTCGGCGCTGATCAAGTCGACCTGGTCGGAATGTCGTATGGAACCCGCGCAGCGCTCGAGTTCATGCGCCTCTTCCCGGGCCATGTGAGGCGTGCCGTGCTCGATGGCGTGGCGCCTCCCGACATGGTCCTGCCGCAAAGCGCGGCGCACGATGCGCGGGCGGCACTGCAAGGCGTCTTCACGGCTTGCGAGGTGGAGCCCGCGTGCCGCCAGGCGCATCCGAACCTGGCCGACGACTGGCAGCGCCTCGTCGACAGCCTGCCTCGAGAGGTGAGCATCGCCGACGCCCTGACCGGACGCCCCAGCCGGATCACGCTCACCCGCGACAAGCTGTTCGCGTTCGTGCGCCAACCGCTTTATTCGCCGCTGCTCGCGTCGGCCATCCCGCAAGCGATAGCCGCCGCACTGGACGGCCGCTTCGACGCGTTGGCTGGCCTGGGCAGCCTGTTCGCCGAAAGGCGCGGCAAAGGCGTGGCGCAGGGTATGCACTTTTCGGTCGTCTGCACCGAAGACTACCCGCTGATGAAGCCCTCAGCGCCGTCGGACGAGCCCGCATTCGGTCGGGATTTCACGCAGCTCTACGCGGACGTCTGCGCCCGCTGGCCGCGCGGTGATGTCTCCGCCAGCTTCTACCGCATACCGCCCGCCACGTCTCCTGTGCTGCTGGTCAGTGGTGGCATCGATCCGGTGACACCGCCGCGCCACGGTGAGCGCGTCGCCCACCTGCTCGGGCCGCTGGCCCGGCACCTGGTCGTGCCCCATGCCGGCCACGGCGTGCTCTTGAGCGTGCCCTGTCTGCGCGACACGCTTTATCGCTTCATCGACGACGCCGATGCCGCCGATGCGCTGGCGGTGGATGCGCGCTGCGCTTCGGCCGTCCCACGGCCACCCGCATGGCAGCCGCTCTTGCCCGACAGCACGGAGGACGGCTCGTGATCGAGGTCGGCGGGCTGGCCAAGCGCTTCATCGTGCCTGCCGAAGGCCGGCGCTGGTCGCTGCTGCGTGGCGCGACGCGCGCGCTGGTCGCCGTCGAGCAGGTGGACTTTCGCGCCGATGACGGGCGCATCACCGGACTGCTCGGCCCGAACGGGGCAGGCAAGACGACGACGCTTCGCATGCTGGCCGGGCTGATCACGCCCGATGCAGGCCACATGCGAGTCGACGGCATCGATGTGGGCACGCGCCGGCGCGAGGCCCTCACCCGCCTGGGCGTGCTCAGCGATGCGCGCGGGCTATATCCGCGCCTCACTGCGCGCGAGAACATTCTGTACCACGCGCAATTGCAGGGCATGACGCCCGATGCCGCCCATGCACGCGTGCGCACGCTGGCCGACATGCTCGACCTGTCGCCCCTGCTGGACCGGCGAACGGAGGGCTTCAGCCAGGGCGAGCGCATGAAGACCGCCCTCGCCCGCGCCCTCGTGCACGATCCGTCGCACATTGTCCTGGACGAACCGACCAACGGGCTGGACGTGCTCGCCACGCGCGCGCTTCGCGAGGCATTGCGCTGGCTGCGCACGCCTGCCGGCGGCGGCAAATGCATCGTGTTCTCGACGCACATCATGCAGGAAGTCGAACGCCTGTGCGATCACGTGGTGGTCGTGTCGCATGGACGCACGGTTGCCTGCGGCAGCGTCGACGAACTCCTGCAGCGCACGGGCGAGCGCGACTTCGAGGAGGCCTTCGTGAAGCTCGCCTTCGCGCGCGAATTGGCCGGCGGCCGGGCGCCTTCGCCATGAACGGCTTCGCATCCCTGCGTCGCGACGCGCTGACGGTCTTCCGCAAGGAGTGGACGGACGCACTTCGGGATCGACGCACGCTGCTGGTGGTGGTCCTGTCCAGCGTGTTGCTGGGCCCGCTCGTGCTGGTGGCATTGTCCTCGCTGATCGCATCGCTGGAAGCACGTGCCGAACAGCGGGAGATCCTGGTGGCCGGCATCGACCAAGCCCCGACCCTGCGCAACTTTCTTGAACGCATGACCTACACGGTCAAGCCGGCACCTCGCGACTATGAAACGCAGCTGCGAGCCTTGCGGCTGGAAGAGCCTGTCGTGGTGGTGCCTGCGGACTTCGAATCCGCGTTGCGTCACGGACAGGCGCCGGTCGTGGACGTGGTGAGCGACGCGGCCAACGACCGCGCGCAGGCGGCCGTTGGCCGCATCCAGCAATTGCTCGCCGGCTTCGGACGCGAACAGGCGACGCTGCGCCTGGCGATGCGCGGCGTGGCACCCGCGCTGATCGCGCCGGTGGAAGTGCATGAGCGCGATCTTGCCAATGCCCAGGCACGTGCGACGCGCTACACCGGAATGCTGCCGTTCTTCGTCTTGATGGCCGTCCTCTACGGCGCCGTGAACGCCGCCCTGGACACGACCGCCGGGGAGCGCGAGCGCGGCTCGCTCGAGCCCTTGCTGATGACCCCGGCGCCGCTTCCTGCCCTGATCCTTGGAAAGTGGGGCGCCGTGGCCGGCGTCTCGATGCTGATCGCGACACTGAGTTGCCTGAGCTTCATTCCCTCGCAATGGCTGCTGCGCAGCGAGACGCTGCAGGCGCTGTTCCGGTTCGGACCACGCGAGGTGCTGCTCTTCCTCGCGGTGCTGCTGCCATTCGCCGCCGCGCTCTCGGCCGTGCTGATGGCCGTGGCTATCCGCAGCCGCACATTCAAGGAGGCGCAGGCCAACAGCACCGTCGTGGCGCTCGTCGTGTCGATGCTCCCGCTGATCAACCTGTTCGGCAGCAGCACGCAGGCTGCCTGGCGCCTGTGGGTTCCGGCTCTCGCGCAAAACGCCTTGCTCACGCGGGTGCTGCGCGGCGAGTCCATCACGGCCGATCAGTGGTTGGTGCCCACGACCGTCTGCGCGGTCCTCACCGTCACCGGCATCGCCTGGATGGGCGCGAGGCTGCGCGCGGCGGCGGTGCGCTGAGGCGATCGAGGCTGACTCGAAACCGCTTTGCTTGAATGTTTTCGCCATGAACCTTTCGAATACGTCACCCGCCGAGTCGCCGAGATCGGCAGCGGCCGTGCCGATCTGGCGCGCTTGTCGTTTTGCCTCCCTGGGTGTGCGTGAGCTTCAGTTCATCTACATGGCACGCCAGGAGGTGTTCGCCGTGGAACAAGCCTGTGCGTACCTGGATGCAGACGGATGCGACGAGATGGCGTGGCATGTGGCTGCGTGGTCGCCGGTGCAGCGCATGCCTCTGGCCTACGCTCGCCTGATCGACCCGGGCGGCAAATACGTCGAGCCCTCGATGGGCCGCGTCTTGACCACCGCCTTGGCACGCGGCACGGGGCTCGGTCGCGAAGTGGTGCGGCGGACCATCGCACTGGCCGCGAACGTGCATCCGGGCTGCGGCATCAGGATCTCGGCCCAAACCCGCCTGGAGCGTTTCTACGGGCAAGCAGGCTTCGTTGGCGTTGGAGAACCCTACATGGAAGACGGCATCCTGCACACGCAGATGCTGCGCGCCGCCGAAGCCTGAGCGCACTTCCCGGTACAGATCCGGGAACGCGGAACCCGCGCGGACGGTTCAGGCCGCCACGCGATGCAGAGCGCGCTGGACTTCCGACTGCCAAGGCAGGGCGTGCACGATCTCGTTGAGGTGCAGCGCCGCCTGCATGATGGGCAGCAATCCGCCCTGGGCATCCGTCAGCTGCAGATTGGTCACCAGACCGAGCGGGTCCGCCATTGCAACCACGCCACGCTGCAGCTCGATCCAGTCCCAGGCCACGCCTGCCGCGCATTCGATCGATGCGTTGCCCCACACCGTCTGGCCGCTGCAGGGATGATCTGCGTCACCTTCGCTGAGCACTCGTGTGCCAAGATGTACGAAATGAAGCTCCGGTGCGCACTCCGCCTGCCACAATAGCGGCGGCCATGCACACACAATCCAGGCGGGGGTCATCTGCGTCGAGATCCGGCGGTGGTTGAGGGGGTAGATCATGTTGGCGAGAGTGTGGTGCGTCGGGACGCACTTGCCATCTGTAAGTCCTTGCACCTGTAAGTCCTTGCAGGGCGCCGGTTGGCGGGGCACCTAGTTGTTCGCGGAGAGTTGTTCAGACATGCTGCAGGGTGGGTTCACGTCAGTGCTCCAGGCCAAGAGCCGCGACGAATTGCTGAGCGAAGTGGTCGGATTCACGCGCCGCCTCGGTTTCGAGACGGTGGATGCCATGGTCGTCATCGACCACTTTCGCGGCGAGCCGGAATTCATCTGGGTGAACAACGCGCCCAGCGGCTACCGCGAACTGGCACAGAACCTGGATCAGGCAAGGCTCGATCCGGTGATGCAGCATTGCAAGCGAGCCAGCGTGCCCATCATCTGGAACCAGGACACTTACACGGCCGCCGGCCAGGGCGCGATGTGGGAAGAACAGGCCCGCTTCGGGTATCGCACCGGGATCACGCTGGCATTGCACCTGCCCGAGGGGCGTCACTTCTGCATTGGCGTCGATCGCGATCAGCCGCTTCCGCCGAGTCCGGCGGAAGTCACCCGGATCGTGGCGGACCTGCAACTGTTTGCCGTGCACGCCCAGGATGCCGCACTGAGGGTGTTGGCGCCGCAATCGCCACAGCACGAGGTGCCCAACCTCACGCCACGCGAGCTGGAAAGCCTTCGCTGGACGATGGAAGGCAAGACCGCATGGGAGCTCGGCAACATCCTGGGCATCAGCGAGCGCACGGCGGTGCTGCACGTGAACAACGCGACGCACAAGCTCGGCTGCGTGAACAAGCACCAGGCCGTGCTGAAGGCCCTGCGCATGGGACTCATCCGCTGAATCGAGCCCCGTTTTCTCTGCGCACTCACGCGAAGGATCTGCGCAACTCGGCCGATTGCGCAGCGCGTGGCAGCGTGGATCTGTCACGGCTTTAGAGCGACGAATTCGTCTGCGCAAGCTGTAAGAGTTGACAGTTACCTGATCTTGTGCTGGCTGATGGAATGGCGACACACGCAGAGGGCGTGCATCACCACCCCAGGAGCCTCACATGTCGCAAAAGCAAACCCCGGTCGTTCCGCAACAGCAATCCAAGACGCAGGCGCCCGCAGCACCGTCGGCCCCGTTGCCGATCGATCCGAGCCTTCTGCGCCAGGTCAGCGGCGGCACCGATTCCCCAAAGACCGGCTGGTGACACCGAGTGCCGGCCCTCGCCGGCCGCATCCGTGCCGACGTCATCGTGCGGCGCGCGGCTCGACTCATGCATCACTGATCCATGGCAGGCCTGTTCCGCCCTGAGGCCCTCGATGGGCAGCGCCAGGCTTGGCTGGGCAGCATCCAGCTCGTCCGGCCCGTGCCGCTGGGCCTGCTGACGGCACTCGTCGCCGCGACCGCGGTGACCGTCGGCGCCTATCTCTTTGAAGGGCAATACACCCGCAAGGCCCACGTGGCCGGCTACCTCGTGCCCGATCGGGGCGAGCGAAGGATCTACCCGCAACAGGGCGGCATCATCGCCGAGAGTCACGTCGATGAAGGCGTGAGGGTACACGCCGGCGACGTGCTGTTCGTGGTATCGCTCGACCAGGCCACGCCCACCGGCAATGCCCAGGCTGCCGTGCAGCAAAGCCTCGATACGCGCAGACGCAGCCTGGAGGCCGAAGCGAAGCGCGCGCTCGAACTGCAGCGGGAACAGGCGAATGCGCTCGAGCGTCAGGCCGCCGACGTACGAACCGAACTCACGCAGATCGACGAGGCCATCGATCTGCAAAGGGAAAAGCTCGCGCTCAAGCGCAAGGAGGTCGCCAAGTTCGAGTCGCTGATGAAAGGCGACGCCTTCATCTCCGAAACGGGACTGCAAGTGAAACGGGCAGAAGCAATCGATGTGCAGTCCCATCTGCTCGAATTGAGCGCACAACGCACACAGCGCTTGCGCGACCTGGGGCAGATCGAGGCGCGCCGCCGGCAGCAACCGCTGGATTCTCAGGATGCGCAGGGCGACATTCAGCGGCGCATTGCCACGCTGGCAGGCGATGCGGCCCAGACCGAGGCACGGCGCGCCACGGTCGTCGTGGCACCTGCCGATGGCGTGGTCACGGGTGTGATGGCGCAGCGCGGTGACCATGTGCTGCCCACTTCGCTCCTTGCCAGCGTGCTGCCCGCCGATGCGAAGTTGCAGGCGGAGTTGTTCGCACCGTCCAGCGCGGTCGGCTTCGTGCGAGAAACCCAGCAGGTGCAACTGCGCTACGAAGCATTTCCGTACCAGAAGTTCGGGCATCACGTCGGCCAGATCACGCAGGTGTCGCGCGCACCATTGCGCGCGGCCGAGCTGGCAGCGCTTCCGCTGCCGCAGTGGATGAAGACGGCGTCGTCGGCCGAGCCGCTGTACCGCATCACCGTCGCCCTCGACGCACAGAGCGTGAAGGCATATGGTCGTCCGCATCCGCTGGTCGCGGGCATGCAGCTCGAAGGCGACGTTCTGCTGGAGCAGCGGCGCCTGATCGAGTGGATCTTCGAGCCGTTGCTCAGCGTGACAGGCCGCATGTAGCGGATCGCCAAGCATGCCCGGCTGGATTTCTTCCTTGCACCTCGGATTCGGCGGCCCCCGCACGCCCATGCTGCACCAATCGGAGGCAGCCGAATGCGGTCTCGCGAGCCTGGCCATGGTCGCCGCGTATCACGGTCTGCGCACCGACATGCCGACCTTGCGGCAGCGATTTCAGCTGTCGCTCAAGGGCGCGACGATGGTGGACCTGATGCGGATCGCCGGGCAGTTGCGGCTGCGCACGCGGGCATTGCGCGCGGAGATGGCCCACCTTGCGCAACTGCAACTCCCTTGCGTGCTGCACTGGGATTTGAATCACTTCGTCGTGCTCACCCAGGTGCGCCACGGCACGGCAGTGATCCACGACCCGGCGCGCGGCATTCGCCACATGGCGTTGGATGAGGTCTCGCGGCACTTCACGGGAGTCGTCCTGGAGGTCTCACCGGAAACGGACTTCCGCCCACGCGTGGAGCGACAGTCGGTCACGCTTCGCCAATTGCTCGGCCACGTGACTGGGTTGCGTCGATCGCTCGTGCAGATATTCGTTCTGGCGCTGGCTCTCGAAGGATTCCTGCTGCTGTCACCCTTCTTCATGCAATGGGTGGTCGACGGCGTGCTCGTCGGAGCCGACAGGGACCTGCTCGTCACCTTGGGCATTGGCTTCGGCTTTCTGGTGCTGTTGCAGGTTGCCACGGGCGCCATCCGCTCGTGGGCCGTCCTGTACCTTTCGTCGACCTTGAACCTCCAGTGGCTGTCGAACGTGTTTGCGCACCTCATGCGCTTGCCGGTGGCATGGTTCGAGAAGCGGCATACCGGCGACGTGCTGTCGCGCTTCGGCGCCGTGCAGCAGATTCAGCAGACGCTCACGACGTCGTTCATCGAAGTCGTTCTCGACGGCCTGATGGTTGTGCTGACGCTGGCCATGATGTGGGTCTACAGCGCCCGGCTGACCGCCATCGCGACAGCGTGCGTGGGCGCATATGCCCTGTTGCGCTGGGCGTTCTACCGGCCGCTGCGCACCGCGACGGAAGAGGCCATCGTTCACGATGCCAAGAAGGCAAGCCATTTCCTGGAGTCGCTTCGCGGGGTTCAATCGATCAAGCTGTTCAACCGCCAGGAGGATCGGCAAGCGCGCTTCATGAACCTGGTCGTCGATGCCATGAACGCCAACCTGGCCACGCGCAAGCTCGACCTCGCTCTGGGCGTGTTTCACAAGCTTCTGTTCGGGCTGGAGCGCATCGCCGTCATCTGGGTTGGGGCCCTGCTGGTCCTCGACACGCGATTCTCGGTGGGGATGCTGTTCGCTTTCTTCGCGTACAAGGAGCAATTCGCGTTGCGCACCAGCGGCCTCATCGACAAGGCTGTCGAACTGAAAATGCTGAAGCTTCAAGGCGAACGCCTGGCCGACATCGTGCTGTCGGCACCCGAATCAGAGAATGTCGCGGCGCCGCGTCGTGCCGCGGATTCCAGGATCGAACTGCGGCAGGTGGATTTTCGTTATGCCGACAACGAGGCGGAGGTCCTCCATGGCGTGAGCCTCGTCATCGAGCCTGGCGAATCAGTGGCGATCGCGGGACCCTCGGGTTGCGGCAAGACCACCTTGCTCAAGCTGATCCTTGGCATCTTCGAGCCACATTCGGGCGAAGTGCGAGTCGGTGGCATGCCCCTGAGCCAGCTCGGTCTTCGGACATGGCGCGAGATGGTCGGCACGGTCATGCAGGACGATCAGTTGTTCGCCGGGTCGATCATCGACAACATCAGCTTCTTTGATCCGACACCCGATCTCGCATGGGTGGAAGAATGCGCCCGCCTGGCGTCGATCCATGAAGAAATCGATGCCATGCCCATGGCCTACCACACGCTGATCGGCGACATGGGCACGAGCGTTTCGGGCGGTCAGAAGCAACGCCTTCTGTTGGCGCGGGCCCTGTACAAGAAGCCACGGGTGCTGTTGCTCGATGAGGCCACCAGCGCGCTGGACATCGACCGAGAGCGCCTGGTGAATCAGGCCGTGCGCCAGCTCGAGCTCACCCGCGTGATCGTGGCCCATCGTCCCGAGACCATCGCATCGGCCCATCGCGTCATCATGCTCAACGAGGGGCGCGTGGCTCAGGACTTTCGCACCGTCTCGCATACGGTGGCGCGCAGCTGAAGGTCTAGGATTTCATCCGGGGCTGCGTTGCCAGCTGCATGGCGGTCAACCACCGAATCGCTTGCTCGCGTGTTGGTCCGCACATGGTATGCGTGGGCCGAAGCGAGCTGCAAACCGCTGGCCGCTGCGATTGCCCAAAGATCTTGCAGCGGTTGTCGTCGGACAGCTGCGCGCACCGCACGCCCGCCGGTTTGCCCATCCGATTCACGACAGACATGCCGGAAATCGGCGACGAGATCGATGGGGCGATGCAGCACGCACCGCAGCCGGGACGACAGCGCGTCGGCCGCAGCGGTTTCGTCGTGGCCTGGCGGGGGCGAAGCGGGCAACACATTCATTCATTCGGCCTGTTCCGTGACGTTTCACTCGGCGGCCCAGCGGCAATGGCTTGGCGACCCCGGGCAGGTACCGTCAGTTCCCTAGGGGGAGCGCTTTCTTGAGCGGCTGCCTACAATTCCGTGTGCTGAAAATATAGGCAAGGCGATGTTGTTTCCGAAGCAGTTCGAAGTGATCGTGGTGGGCGGCGGCCATGCGGGCACCGAAGCGGCGCTGGCATCCGCGCGCATGGGGTGTTCCACGCTCCTTCTCACGCACAGCATCGAAACGCTCGGGCAGATGAGCTGCAACCCTTCGATCGGCGGCATCGGCAAAGGCCATCTGGTCAAGGAAATCGACGCATTGGGCGGCGCCATGGCCGCGGCCACGGACGAGGCAGGGATCCAATTCCGCATCCTCAATGGCTCCAAGGGCCCTGCCGTTCGAGCCACTCGCGCTCAGGCGGATCGGGTGCTATACCGCGCAGCCATCCGTCGCCGACTCGAGAACCAGCCGGGGCTCGTCCTTTTTCAAGGTGCATGCGATGACCTGATCTTGGAAGGGGACCGGATTGTAGGCGTTGTAACGCAAGTGGGCATTTGCTTCAAGGCGGGAACCGTCGTCCTGACCGCCGGCACATTCCTGGACGGCAAGGTTCATGTAGGCCTTCAGAGTCATGCAGCTGGACGGGCCGGAGATCCGCCGGCCATCCGGCTGTCGGACCGGCTCAAGGAATTGAAGCTACCGCAAGGTCGCCTCAAGACCGGGACACCCCCGCGCATCGATGGTCGCACCGTCGACTTTGGTGTTCTGACCCAGCAGCCTGGGGATCTCGACCCGGTGCCAGTCTTCAGTTTCTTGGGCGAGCCGTCTCAACACCCGCGACAGATATCGTGCTGGATCACGAGCACGAACGAACGCACCCACGACATCATCCGATCCGGGTTTGGCCGCAGTCCGATGTTCACTGGCGTCATCGAAGGCGTAGGGCCTCGTTATTGCCCGAGCATCGAAGACAAGATCAATCGGTTTGCCGACAAGAATTCCCATCAGATCTTCCTGGAGCCGGAAGGTCTGACGACGAACGAAATCTACCCGAATGGCATTTCGACTTCGTTGCCTTTCGATGTCCAGCTGGAGGCAGTTCATTCGATCGTGGGCCTGGAGCGTGCCCACATTCTGCGACCCGGCTATGCGATCGAATACGACTATTTCGATCCGCGATCGCTGAAACCGACGTTCGAGACGCACTCGATCCGAGGCCTGTACTTCGCCGGGCAGATCAACGGGACGACAGGATATGAAGAAGCAGCGGCGCAGGGGCTGTATGCCGGAGTGAATGCCGCTTTGCAGAGTCGTGGTGAGGGCCCTTGGACCCCTGGGCGCGAGCAGGCCTACCTTGGGGTGCTCATCGATGACCTGATCACAAAAGGAGTGACGGAACCCTATCGAATGTTCACCAGTCGTGCGGAATTCAGATTGCAACTTCGCGAGGACAATGCCGACGCTCGTCTCACGGAGGCAGGACGCCAAATGGGTCTGGTGGACGACGTGCGGTGGTCGGCATTCAATCGTAAGCGCGACGCGGTTGCTCGCGAGCTCGAGCGCTTGCGTTCCACTTGGGTGCGTCCCGCAACGCTGCCACCGGAAGCAGCCCATCAATACTTGGGCAAGGCCATCGAGCGCGAATATCGGCTGAGCGATCTGCTCCGCAGGCCCGGAGTCACGTTCGACGCGATCGTGGCGATTGAGTCCAGCATGGGCGTCCCTGCGATGGTTTCACGTGAAACACTAGCGACTGAATTGGGTGAACCACTCGCAGAGGCGGTCATCGAGCAGGTCGAGATCAGTTCCAAGTACGCCGGCTACATTGAGAAGCAGAAAGATGAAGTCCTTCGAACTGCTCGTTTCGAGAACCTGGCCCTTCCAGCGAATCTTGACTATTCGGAGGTACGCGCCTTGAGTTTCGAGGTTCGCCAGAAACTCAGCCGCCAGCGACCGCAAACCTTAGGGCAGGCGTCTCGAATTTCCGGCGTGACTCCTGCGGCAATTTCCTTGCTGCTAATCCATGTGAAGAAGGGGCACTCTGGCACGCCATCCCAGTGCTCAACGTCCGACGTGGCTCCATAAAAGACTGGGGCGGAGAGGGTTCACTTTCGCTTTCGCGGCTGGACCCAGGTGGACGCTGCATGGAACGTTTTGGGCCCCTGGACGCGGTGCGCGTGTGCGCATCGGTTCCCTGCAGCAGAAAGCGTCCCAAATCCGCCGCCAACTCAAGCCGCAACGGAAATCATTTTGTCTGGCTCTGCCGCCTCCGGGCACCGCAAGCGGCGGCGGAGAAGTGCCGAAGTCAAGTTGCCGGCAGCTAATGCGCCTGCATGTACGCTGCCCCATCTTCGATTGACGCGAGAATCAGCCCGCTGGCGCTGCTGCCTGGTGGCTACGAGAGGTCCTCGATTCAGTGACATCACAGGAATCAAACGCTTTGAGCCCGGATGCGAATCGCCGCCTGAGCGCGCTACACGCCGTCGCGCGTGCACTCCAGCTGTCACTGTCCGAGCACGATGCAGGGCAACTATTGGTTTTTCTGGATTTGCTGGAACGCTGGAATTCCACCTACAACCTCACCGCTGTTCGCGACCCGTGGCAAATGCTTTACCAACATATCGGCGATTGTCTGGCTGTGATTCGGCCGCTACAACGCCAATTGGGCACATCGCCAAATCGTCGCATCCTTGATGTGGGGAGCGGAGCCGGGTTGCCAGGTATCGTCATTTCCTTGCTCTGCCCGGAGTGGGATGTCGTGTGTGTCGATGCCGTTGGCAAGAAGTCTGCATTCATTCAACAAGCCTCCACAGAGCTCTCTTTAGCGAAACTTCGAGCCGTGCATGCGAGGGTAGAGGACCTTGTGGCCGATCCTTTTGATCTCATCACATCGAGGGCCTTTTCATCGTTGGCCGAATTTGTTCGCCTCACCCGGGTTCACCTCAGCCCGACGGGCGTGTGGATGGCGATGAAGGGAAAGGTTCCGATCGAAGAAATGACGGCCCTGGAAAATTCGGACGAGGTGTTTCACGTGGAACAGTTGGTCGTTCCTGGCATCCATGCGAACCGGTGCTTGGTTTGGATCCGGCCGCGGATTTCCACTTGAGTCGGATCCCCTGGCCGCGCGCCGCGTTCATGCCGCGCACCGCGCAAGGAATAAATCCCGGCAGAGGTGCGCCTCCACCCCGACAATTGCCTCGGCACTTCCTGGATGACTTCACCCATGGCTCGAATTTTTTGCATCGCCAACCAGAAAGGCGGTGTTGGTAAGACCACCACAACGGTCAACCTTGCTGCCGGTCTCGCCCGTGTAGGCCAACGGGTGCTTGTCGTTGATCTGGACCCACAGGGAAATGCCACCATGGGCTCCGGTATCGACAAGCGAGCGCTGACTCTGTCTGTTTACGAAGTATTGCTCGAATCAGCCAGCGTCGTGCAGGCCCGCCGCCGAAGCGAAAAGTCAGGCTATGACGTATTGGGCGCAAATCGAGAATTGGCAGGCGCTGAGGTGGAATTGGTCCAACTTGAGCGACGAGACAAACGGCTGAAGAGGGCTCTTGCCGACGTGGAGAAGGACTATGACTTCGTCCTGATCGATTGCCCACCGTCATTGAGCCTGCTGACGCTGAACGGGCTTTGCAGCGCCCACGGCGTCATCGTGCCGATGCAATGCGAATATTTCGCGCTGGAGGGGCTGAGCGACCTCGTCAATACCATCAAGCAGGTTCACGCCAACCTCAATGCGGATCTTCAGATCATCGGTCTCTTGCGCATCATGTTCGATCCGCGCATCACATTGCAGCAGCAAGTGAGCGATCAACTGAAAGATCACTTCGGCGAGAAAGTCTTCAACACGGTGATTCCACGCAACGTGCGTCTGGCCGAGGCGCCAAGCTACGGCTTGCCAGGCGTGGTCTTCGATCCCGCCTCGAAGGGCGCACAAGCATTCATCGATTTCGCGCGAGAAATGGTCGATCGCAGCGGCAAACTATGAAGCCTCGAAAAGGGCAGCGTCGCACGCGCCTGGGGCGCCACTGCACCAAGATTGGTCGAACACCGAGGGGCCGCTCCGACTCCCATGCGAAGCACTTCACGGTGCTCGTTCAAGATGCGCATGACTCCGGCGACGTTTCCTGAACCACTTCTCGCGCGAATCGAGGAAGCTGGCCTGAATGCCAGTACTCCGCCCCAGCAGCGGCTGGTCGACGGGTGGTTGGTTCGCTTCTCGCCCGGCAAGGCCAAGCGCGCGCGATCATGCAACGCCATCGCTGCAGGCCGACTTCCGCTGTCTGAGAAACTTGCGCTATGCCAGGAGCTTTTTGACGAAGCCCGACTGCCCTTGATCGTGCGTCTCACGCCGTTCAGCGAGCCTCGAGGCTTGGACAGCGCGCTCGAGCGTTTGAACATGCGTCGATTCGACGACACCCGAGTCATGGTTTTAGCCAACCTCGCGAGTGAGTCGCCGAAGCCGTTCGCTGCCGGATTCCATCTCACGCCGGTCAGCCATGAGATCTTCGCGCAGACTGTCGGCATGATGCGAGGATCAGCCCTTGCACAACGCCAGGCCCACGCGGAACGCCTGGCCAGCTCACCCGTGCCGTTTCGGGCCTGGGTGCTTCGCCATGAAGGACAACCCATCGCCTGCGGCCAATCGGCCATTGAGAGCCGCTTGGTCGGCCTCTACGACATATTCACCGCCGAGCACATGCGCGGCCAAGGGCTGGCACGATCACTTTGCAGCCACCTGCTGGCATACGCCGGCGCGCAAGGCGCAACGACAGGCTATCTCCAGGTCGATGCCGACAACATGGCAGCCCGCTCGATCTATCACTCGCTCGGATTCCGGGACGGTTACGCGTACCACTACCGCACATCGACAGCCGATGTATGACGCATTGTCTGCAGCCACTCACTTCACCACAGACGCTACAGTCCCAGCGTCTCCTCGAGCCCCAGGTGCACGTTCATGGCTTGCACGGCAGCCCCGCTGGCGCCTTTTCCGAGATTGTCCAGTCGAGCCATGAGAATCGCCTGTGTCTCATTGGCGAACACGAACAGTTCCACTCGGTTTGTGTCGTTGCAAGCCTGCACATCGAAGAATCCACCGTTCGCCTGCAACGTGGCTGGATCATCGATCGGCATGACACGAATGAAAGGCTCGCCTTCGTAGCGCCGATTCAACGCGTCGTGCAACGCGGGGCCGCCGACATCTGGCCTCAGCTGCGAGAAGTGCAAGGGCACACTGACAGCCAAACCCTTGTAGAAACGGCCGACGATCGGTTGAAACACCGGGCGAACCGACAGGCCGGCATGCACGGTCATTTCCGGCACATGCTTGTGCGCCATGTTCAGTCCATACGGCCGCGGTGAGTCGAGACTCGGATCCGCGGCGCGCTCGTATTGCTCGATCATCTTCTTCCCCCCGCCGGAATACCCCGTGATAGAGGTCGCGCACAAGGCGGCGGACGAAGGAATCACACCCGCATCGACCAGAGGGCGCACGAGCAGGATGAATGCGCTGGAGTGACAACCCGGATTGGAAATTCGTGTCGTCGTGCGCAGGCGATCGCGCTGGTCCGCAGCCAGCTCCGGCATCCCGAAGACCCAGCCTGGCGTCGTCCGGTGCGCAGTGCTCGCATCGATGACGCAAGTGTGCGGATTGGTCACGAGTGCACAGGCCTCGCGCGCTGCGGCATCCGGCAAGCACAGGAAGGCCACGTCAGCAGCATTCAACAGCCGTGCGCGCTCGTCCGCGTCCTTTCGGCGCTCCGGGGTGATGCGCAGGACCTCGATGTCGTCGCGCCGCGCGAGATACTCATGGATGCGCAAACCGGTCGTGCCTTCCTGACCGTCGACGAACACGCGATGCTTCATGCCAAACTCTCCTGAACTGCCCGAAGGATAAGCGAGCCCGATGACGAATGCGTTGCCTCGGTCTTGCGACCTGCTTCTGTTGCCCGGCTGGCTCGGCTCCGGCCCGGACCATTGGCAAAGCCGCTGGGAGGTCCTGCATGGACCGCGTCGAGTTCGCCGCGTTCAGCAGCATGATTGGGAATGGCCCCGGCGCGGCGACTGGATGTCAGCCCTGGATGAGGCGGTGATGGCTTCCGGACGCCCGATCGTGCTGGTGGCCCACAGCCTGGGTTGCCATTTGGTGGCATCGTGGTCTGCACTGTCCCGCCACACTGCGAAGGTGCGCGCAGCACTGCTCGTGGCCCCGCCCGACACCGAACGCGACGACCTGGCGCCTCAACTTTTCGGCTGGCGTCCCATTTCGCGCACGCGGCTTCCGTTCCAGGCGCTGCTCCTGGCCAGCAGCGACGACCCATTCTGCGACTTGCCGCGTGCACAGGAAATGACCACCGACTGGGGCTGCCGTTTCCAGTGCGCCGGCCCGCGTGGCCACCTCAATGCGCAGTCCGGCCTGGGCGACTGGCCCGAAGGACTCGCCTTGATCGCTGGGCTCGTCGACGAGCCCAGCGCATAGAAGACAATCCGCTCATGGTCACCAAGAAACCCAAGGGCCTCGGTATGGGCCTCGAAGCATTGCTCGGCCCCCGCGTCAAAGAGGATGGCCGGACCGATGCTGCCGCCGCGGTGCCCGGCGCACCCCATGCGCTGCGACTCGACCAGTTGCGTCCCGGCAAGTACCAGCCACGCACGCGCATGGACGAGAGCTCGCTCTACGAGCTCGCCGAGAGCATCAAGGCGCAGGGTGTCATGCAACCCGTGCTCGTGCGCCCGCTCGATTCGTCGACCTACGAGATCATCGCCGGCGAACGCCGAGTTCGCGCGGCCCGCCTTGCCGGCCTCGACGAAATCCCCGTGCTCGTCAAGCTGGTGCCCGACGAAGCGGCCGCGGCCATGGCGTTGATCGAGAACATCCAGCGCGAAGACTTGAATCCGCTCGAGGAAGCGCAGGGCATCCAGCGGCTTGTCGACGAGTTCCACCTCACGCACGAGCAGGCAGCACAAGCGGTAGGACGATCCCGCAGTGCAGCAAGCAATCTGATTCGCCTGCTCAAGCTGTCCGCGCCGGTTCAGCAGATGCTGATGGCCGGCGACATCGACATGGGTCATGCGCGCGCGTTGCTGCCGCTGGACGGTGCGCAGCAAATACTCTGTGCCGGCGAGATCTCAGCGCGCAAGCTCAGCGTACGCGACGCTGAACGCCTTGCCGCCCGCGCCGCAAACCCGAACTCGCGCACATCGAGCCGAAGCCGACCGGAAAAGTCGCGCGACCTCCAGCGCATCGAGGACGAACTCTCAGACAAGCTCACCGCGGCAGTGGAAGTCCGCGTGAAGAGGCGCACGGCCCGCGGCGAGCAAGGTGAAGTCGCCATTGCCTTCGGCTCGCTGGATGAACTCAACGGACTGCTCGACCGGCTCGGCCTTGCCTCGACCTGATCCACAACGCGCGACGCACGCACTGGATGACGTCGAATGCCCTCAAGGAACTTTCGCACATCCGGGCATCTCCCTGGACTGCGGGGCTGGCGCACTTCGAGGCATCTGCGGTATCGTGAAGGCACGGGTCTTGCTGAACTTGAACGCGGCGCGGAAGCGCAGAATTGCCGGACTTCCCATCCGCGATTCGGTCCTTCGCCCGCGAGCCGAACAAAGAAGCTTGAGTCGCGTGTTGCGCTGATCGCGCGGAAAGCTCTGATGGAGCCCATGGCCGGAAACCGGCTGGACTTCATCAGAACTTCCCAAGGCGGTGGTTCAGGTGGCGCCTGGATCACCCCGCCCAGAACCTGGAGGTCAGCATGGATGTGATCAGCCATTTCGCCGCTCGCTTCGAGCGTACCCGCGAGGAAGAGCTCTCGCTCGAAGACTACCTCGCGGAATGCAAGCGCAACCCGCTGGCGTACGCCACGGCCGCCGAGCGCATGCTCAAGGCCATCGGCGAGCCTCAGACCGTCGACACGCGCAACGAGCCGCGCTTGTCCCGACTCTTCGCGAACAAGGTCATCAAGATCTATCCAGCGTTCGCCGAGTTCTATGGCATGGAAGACTCGATCGAGCAGGTCGTGTCGTACTTCCGCCATGCGGCCCAGGGGCTCGAGGAAAAGAAACAGATCCTCTACCTGCTCGGACCGGTGGGAGGTGGCAAGTCATCGATTGCCGAGCGTCTCAAGCAGCTGATGGAGCAGGTGCCGTTCTATGCCATCAAGGGCTCCCCGGTGAACGAGTCGCCGCTGGGCCTGTTCGATGGCGAAGAAGACGGGCCGATCCTCGAAAAAGAGTACGGGATTCCGAAACGCTACATCAACCGCATCCTGTCGCCGTGGGCCGTCAAGCGCCTCGACGAATACGGCGGTGACATCCGCAAGTTCAAGGTCGTCAAGCGCTTCCCGTCGGTGCTCAAGCAGGTGGGCATTGCGAAGACCGAACCGGGTGACGAGAACAACCAGGACATCTCCTCGCTGGTCGGCAAGGTCGACATCCGCCGCCTCGAGACCTACGCGCAGGATGACCCCGACGCCTACAGCTATTCCGGGGGCCTGTGCCTGGCCAACCAGGGCCTGCTCGAATTCGTCGAAATGTTCAAGGCGCCCATCAAGGTCCTGCACCCGTTGCTGACGGCCACCCAGGAAGGCAACTACAAAGGCACGGAAGGCTTCGGCGCGATACCGTTCGACGGCATCGTGCTGGCGCACAGCAACGAAAGCGAGTGGAAATCCTTCCGCAACAACAAGAACAACGAGGCTTTCCTCGATCGGATCTATATCGTGAAGGTCCCCTATTGCCTTCGCGTGTCCGAGGAAGTCCACATCTACGAGAAGCTCCTGCGCGGCTCGTCGCTCGCCCATGCCACCTGCGCGCCGGGCACGCTCAAGATGATGGCCCAGTTCGCGATCCTCACGCGCCTGAAAGAACCCGAGAACTCTTCGCTGTTCTCCAAGATGCTCGTCTACGACGGAGAAAACCTCAAGGACACCGACCCGCGCGCGAAGAGCTATCAGGAGTACCGCGACTATGCGGGCGTGGACGAAGGCATGGCCGGCGTCTCCACGCGTTTCGCATTCAAGATCATCTCCAAGGTCTTCAACTTCGACAGCACCGAAATCGCCGCCAATCCCGTGCACCTGATGTACGTCCTCGAGCAGCAGATCGAGCGCGAGCAGTTCCCACCGGAGATGGAGCAGAAGTACCTCGCGTTCATCAAGGAACATCTGTCCACGCGCTACGCGGAATTCATAGGCAAGGAGATCCAGACCGCCTATCTCGAGAGCTACAGCGAGTACGGCCAGAACATCTTCGACCGCTACGTGACCTATGCCGACTATTGGATCCAGGACCACGAATACCGCGACACCGACACGGGCGAGGTGTTCGACCGCTCGGCCCTGAACGCCGAACTCGAGAAGATCGAGAAGCCCGCTGGCATCAGCAACCCGAAGGACTTCCGCAACGAGATCGTCAACTTCGTCCTGCGCGCACGAGCCAACAACCAGGGCAAGAACCCGCTGTGGACGAGCTACGAGAAGCTGCGCACAGTGATCGAGAAGAAGATGTTCTCCAACACCGAGGAACTCCTTCCCGTCATCAGCTTCAACGCCAAGGCAAGCGCCGACGAGGCGAAGAAGCACGAAGACTTCGTCACCCGCATGGTCGACAAGGGATACACGTCCAAGCAGGTGCGCCTGCTGTGCGAGTGGTACCTTCGGGTAAGGAAGAGTTCCTGAGGACGCTCGACTGACGGAATAGCTCTCATGCTTCAGCAGATCATCGACCGGCGGCTGGCGGGCAAGAACAAGTCCATCGGCAACCGCGAGCGCTTCCTGCGCCGCCACAAGGAACAGATCCGCGAGGCGGTCAAGCGCGCGGTCGATGGACGCGGCATTCGCGACATCGCGCAGGGCGAGGACATCCGCATCCCCAAGAAGGACATCACCGAGCCCGTGTTCGGACATGGCCAGGGCGGCAAGCGCGAGATGGTGCACCCGGGCAATCAAGAGTATGTGCGGGGCGACCGGATCGAGCGGCCCCGCGGCGGAGGCGGGGGCGGCGGCGGCGGCCAGGCGAGCGACTCGGGTGAGGGCGAAGACGATTTCGTCTTCCACCTCACGAAGGAAGAATTCATGCAGGTCTTCTTCGACGACCTGGCATTGCCGAATCTCGCGCGCACGACCTTGGCCGAGACGCCCGAGTTCAAGACCCACCGCGCGGGATACTCCAGCGACGGCACGCCCAACAACCTGCACGTGGTGCGTTCGATGCGCGGAGCCATCGGCAGGCGCATCGCGCTCGGTGGGGATTCACGCAAGGACTTGCGGCGCCTCGAGGAACAGCTCGAAGCCATCCTGGCGCACCCCGAGCCCAATCCACTTGCCCACGAAATCCCGCGCCTGCAGGCAGAGATCGAGGCATTGCGCGCGCGGCTCGGGCGGATTCCCTACCTCGATCCCATCGACCTGCGCTATCGCAGCCGCGTGCGCGTGCCGGTGCCCACGGCCAAGGCGGTGATGTTCTGCCTCATGGACGTCTCGGGTTCCATGGACGAGGCGCGCAAGGACCTCGCCAAGCGCTTCTTCATCCTGCTCTACCTCTTCCTGACGCGCCACTACGAGAAGATCGACATCGTCTTCATCCGGCACCACACCCAGGCGCAGGAAGTCGACGAGGAAAACTTCTTCCACTCGACCGAAACCGGCGGCACCGTCGTGTCCAGCGCGTTGGTGCTGATGGAGGAGATCGCACGCGCGAGATACCCGACCAGCGAGTGGAACATCTACGGTGCTCAGGCCAGCGATGGCGACAACTGGCATCACGACAGCGGGCGCTGCCGCGAACTGCTGGCACACAATATCCTGCCGCTGTGCCGCTACTTCGCATACGTGCAGGTCGCCGAGGAAGAACAGAACCTGTGGGACGAGTACTCCGCGCTCGCCGCCGAATCCAAGGCCTTCGCGATTCGCAAGGTCACGGAAGCTTCCCAGATCTACCCTGTCTTCAGGGAGCTCTTCAAGAAGGAGGGCACACCCGCATGAGCCAGTCCACCATGACCGCCGCCGCGCCGGCCCAAGATCTGTTCAGCACGCTGCAGGACACGTCCCCACGAGTCAAGCGCGCCGCCGACATCATCAGACCGCCTCGCGCGGACAAGCCCCTGCCGTCCCCGAGCGACTGGTCCTTCGAACTGATCGACCAGTACCACGGCGTCATCCGCCGCACCGCCGAGCGCTTCGGCCTCGACACCTATCCCAACCAGCTCGAGATCATCACAGCCGAGCAGATGATGGACGCTTACGCGTCCGTGGGCATGCCGGTGAACTACCGGCACTGGAGCTACGGCAAGGAATTCATCGCCACGGAGAAGAACTATCGCCGCGGGCACATGGGGCTCGCCTACGAGATCGTCATCAACTCCAATCCCTGCATTGCCTATCTGATGGAAGAAAACACGATGGCGATGCAGGCGCTGGTCATCGCGCATGCCGCCTACGGCCACAACAGCTTCTTCAAAGGCAACTACCTCTTCAAGATGTGGACGGATGCGTCGTCGATCATCGACTACCTCGTCTACGCGAAGAACTACGTGGCCGAATGCGAGGAGCGTCATGGCCTCGAAGCCGTCGAGGAGACGCTCGACTCCTGTCACGCGCTGATGAATCATGGCGTGGACCGCTATCGGCGTCCAAGCAAGCTGTCGCTGGCCCAGGAGCAGGCGCGCCGCGAGGAACGAGAGACCTACGCGCAACGGCAGATCAACGACATGTGGCGCACTCTGCCGCGAAAGAAACGCTCAGAACGCGAGGACAGCGACGACCAGCCGCGGCGCTTTCCCGAGGAGCCCCAGGAAAACCTGCTTTACTTCATCGAAAAGAACGCGCCCTTGCTCGAGCCATGGCAGCGCGAGATCGTTCGCATCGTGCGCAAGGTGGCGCAGTATTTCTATCCGCAGCGACAGACGCAGGTCATGAACGAAGGCTGGGCCACCTTCTGGCACCACCACCTGCTCAATACGATGTACGAGGACGGGCATCTCGACGACGGCATGATGATCGAATGGCTGAAGTCGCATACCAATGTGATCTACCAGCCGCCGGTGGGACACCGTGCGTACAGCGGCATCAACCCATACGCGCTGGGGTTCGCCATGTACACCGACCTCAAGCGCATCTGCGAGCACCCGACGGACGAGGATCGCCAATGGTTTCCGGAAGCGGCGGGCTCCGACTGGCTGGAGACGCTCGACCACGCCATGCGCAACTTCAAGGACGAGAGCTTCATCGGCCAGTACCTCTCGCCCAATTTGATGCGCGAGTTCCGGATGTTCGCCATCGTCGACGACGAGCGCGAATCGGAGCTCGAAGTCTCCGCCATTCACGACGAGACCGGCTACCGCCGGGTGCGCGAGGCGCTTTCGCACCAGTACGACCTTGGAAGCCGCGAGCCGAACATCCAGGTCTGGAGCGTCAACACGCGCGGTGACCGGTCCCTCGTGCTTCGCCACACCCAGCACAACGATCGTCCCCTGCACGACAACGCCCAGGAGGTGCTCCGGCACGTGTCGCGCCTGTGGGGGTTCGGTGTGCACCTCGAAAGCGTCGATGGGGGCGGCAACGTCACCCGGCGCTGGTCCGTTCCGGCACCCGCTCATTGAATGAACGGTGCGCCGGCTGGTGCACAGCGTGCAGATTTGCCATCCGGCCCGTTTCGACACGGGCCGGACTTGTCTTGGCGCAGCTCATTCGTGCCGTTGGATGCAAGAATCTGCGATGGAAGGGAACCTCCGGAAAAGATTTCCGATCCCATCCGCGCGCTGCGGCACTTGACGGCTTGATGCCGGCCATTCCCTTGCGCGATGTCGTCCAACAGTCGAATGAGGCCCGCGCGCATGAAGATCCTGGGGATCCAGTTGAGCAAACCTTCCTTTTCCGAGCTCACGGCATCGGCCGTGATGGCCGCAGGCCTGTGGCTGGCCTGCATGGCTGCATGGAAGGTGAGCGAGCACGCCATGAACCGCGCCGATGCCGGGGCAGCGCTTCTCGTGATCTTCTGGGCGTGCATCGGCGTGCGCCTTGGCATCCGGCTGGACAAGGGCGTACGGCACCTGGCCGCCAACATGTTGTGCGCGGGCGCCATCCTCGCGGTCTACCAGGGCGTGATCACACTGGTCGGCTGAGGAATTCCTCCGGGGCTGCGCGGGCAGCCCCGCTCACATCGCGAAGATCTTCCCCGGATTCAGGATGTTCTTGGGGTCGAGCGCACGCTTGATGGTGCGCATCATCTCGACAGCGCCGGCACCCGCCTCGTCGACGAGGAAACCCATCTTGTGCAAGCCGATGCCGTGTTCGCCGGTGCAGGTGCCGTCCAGCCTCAAGGCGCGCTGAACGAGCTGGGAGTTCAGCCGCTCGGCAGTCTCGCGCTCTTCGGGAATGGCCGGATCGATCAGGTAGGCCACATGGAAGTTGCCGTCCCCAACGTGGCCGACAATGTAATAGGGCAGGCCGGTGGCATCCACCTCGGCGACGGTCTCGAGAAGACAGTCGGCCAGCCGAGAGATCGGCACACAGGTGTCGGTCGTGACCGTGCGGCAACCGGGCTTGGTCTGTGCACCGGCGAAATAGGCGCGATGCCGGGCAGTCCACAGGCGCGTTCGCTCCTCCGGCGTATCCGCCCATTCGAAGGCCATGGCTCCGTGTTCGCCGGCGATCAGCTGAACCGACTCGATCTGCTCCTGCACGCTGGCCGCGGTGCCGTGAAATTCCATCAGCAGCATCGGCCCTTCGCGCAGATCCAGCTTGTCGTGCTTGTTCACCGCACGCACCGCATTGGCATCGAGCAGCTCGCAGCGCGCGATCGGCACGCCCATCTGGATGATCTCGATGGTGGTGCGCACTGCGTCGGCGATGCTCGGAAAGCTGCAGACTGCCGCCGACACCGCCTCGGGCTGCGGATAGAGGCGCAGAGTGATTTCGGTCATGACGCCGAGCGTGCCCTCGCTGCCGACCATCAGACGAGTGAGGTCGTACCCGGCGCTGCTCTTCTTGGCCCGCGTTCCGGTGTGCATGACCTCGCCGGAGGCCGTCACGACGCTCAGCGCCAGCACGTTCTCGCGCATGGTCCCGTAGCGCACGGCGTTCGTGCCGCTGGCCCGAGTCGCGCACATGCCGCCCAGGCTCGCATCCGCGCCCGGGTCGATCGGGAAGAACAAACCCGTGTGACGGATCTCGTTGTTCAACTGCGTGCGCGTCACGCCGGGTTGAACCGTGACGGTCAGGTCCTCGGCGTTCACCGACAGCACCTGATTCATGCGGCTGAGGTCGATGCTCACCCCGCCTTGCACCGCGAGCAGATGCCCCTCCAGCGACGAGCCGACACCGTAGGGGATGACCGGCACTGCATGGCGGGCGGCCAGCACAATGACATCAGCCACGTCTTCGGGGGTTTCACAGAACACCACGACGTCCGGAGGCGGGACATCGAAGGGCGATTCGTCGCGTCCGTGCTGCTCGCGTACGCTCAATGCTGTCGTGCAGCGCTCGGCGAAGCGCTGCGACAGGGCCTCCAGCATGGCGGCGGGGACAGGTCGAGGATCGAGCTTTGGAAGCAATTGGGCAGGAATCGGAGCGTTCATCGTGTTTCCCGGGAGGGCATGCGGACCGCATTGACCGACTGTCGAATCGACTGGCCGATGACCAAGGTCATTTTAGGCACCGCGATGGTCTAGCATCACGCCATGGCCAACCGACTGTCCCAGATCACCACCCGCACCGGCGACGATGGCACCACCGGACTTGGCGACGGCCAGCGCGTGCCGAAGAACCATTTGCGCGTCCAGACCATGGGCGACGTGGACGAACTCAACTCCCAGATCGGCGTCCTGCTTGCCGAGCCGCTGCCCGACACCGTGCGGGAGTTGCTGATCGTGATACAGCACGAGCTCTTCAACCTCGGCGGCGAACTGTCGATGCCCGGTCATTCGCTGGTCAAGGTCGATGCCGTCGTTCGACTCGACGAGGCCCTGGCCCGCCACAATGCGACCTTGCCTCGATTGAAGGAATTCATCCTTCCTGCCGGCACCCGAAGCGCCGCCATCGCTCACGTCTGCCGTACGGTGGCACGACGGGCCGAGCGTTCCGTGGTGGCGCTGGCCGCGCATGACACGATCAACGAAGCGCCGCGGCAGTACCTCAATCGGCTGAGCGACCTGCTTTTCGTACTCGCCCGGGTACTCAATCGCGCCAACCTCGACGGGCTCGGCGGGGACGACGTCTACTGGCAAAGCGAACGTTTGCGGCGTCAAGACGACGCGTGAGGAACAGCGGTCGCAAAGTCCCGCGCGCAGGGCAAAGCCCTGGCAATCGTTCCAGATTGATCCTTCAAATGAACAACGCGCCGGCAGTCGGCGCGTTGTTCAGTCGTGGCCCGCCCCGGCGAGCCGCGCAAACTGGTTCTTACTTTTCCGAGACAGGACTGGCGCTGTATTCGTCGGCGCTGATTGTGCCGTCGTGGTTCTTGTCCAGCGACTGGAACTTGGCGTTGAGCGCCGGAACCTTCGCAGCTTCTTCCTTCGAAACCTTGCCGTCGTGATTGGCATCGGCCTTCATGAATACCGGATCGGACGAGGCTGCCTTTTCCTTCGACGACATGGATTTGTCGTAGGTCGGAGCCTGTGTCGACGGTTGGCTCTGCGCATAGGCGCTCAGCGCGGCACCAGCCAGCACGAGAGGAAGAACCGAGAGAGACAGCAGAGAGCGGGTCGTCATGAGTGATCTCCAATGTTGTTAGGGGAGCGTTCATTCAATCCGCCCAAGGAGCCGCGTCCAAGCATTCTTGCGCCGAATTACCCGGCTTACAGGCTGCGTCCCGCCCCTTACTGCCCCTTTCAGCCGCTTGCGCATTCCACGAGGTTGTAACTCTCCGCGCCCGCTCAGACCCGTCGGGAAACCACAGCGTCCGCAAGGATTTGAAGCACTTCGACCGATCGTTCCCAATCGAGACAGGCGTCGGTGATGCTCTGGCCGTAGACCAGCTTCGACGGATCGTCCTTGCCGGCGGTGAACTTCTGAGCGCCGGCACGCAGATGACTTTCCACCATCACGCCGAACACTCGTCGACTGCCCGCGACCACCTGGGCCGCGATGTCCCGCGCCACATCGACCTGCCGTTCGTACTGCTTGCTGCTGTTGGCATGCGAACAGTCGACCATCAACGCGCACGGCAGCTTGGCGGCTTCCAGCTCCCTGCATGCGGCTTCCACGTGCGCAGCGTCGTAGTTCGGCGTCTTGCCCCCCCGCAGGATCACGTGGCAGTCCTTGTTGCCTTTGGTCTGGACGATCGCGACCTGGCCATTCTTGTGCACGGACAGAAAGTGGTGCGCGCGCGCTGCGGCCTGAATGGCGTCGCTGGCAATCTTGATGTTGCCGTCGGTGCCATTCTTGAATCCGATCGGCGCGGAGATGCCGGACGAGAGTTCGCGGTGCACCTGGCTTTCCGTGGTGCGCGCCCCGATGGCCCCCCAGGAAATAAGGTCTCCGATGTACTGCGGAGAGATCACATCGAGGAATTCGCTGCCGGCCGGCATGCCCAGCCGATTGATCTCGAGCAGGAGTTGCCGCGCCATGCGCAAGCCCTCGTCGATGCGATAGCTCTCGTCGAGATACGGGTCGTTGATGAGGCCCTTCCAGCCGACCGTGGTGCGCGGCTTCTCGAAATACACGCGCATCACGATCTCGAGCGTGTCGGCGTGGCGCTCGCGCTGTGCGACGAGCCGGCGTGCATACTCGAGCGCGGCCGCGGGGTCGTGGATGGAACAGGGCCCGATGATGACCAGCAACCGGTCGTCCTTGCCGTGCATGATCTGCCGGATATGCCGACGCGTATCGACCACAAGGCGTTCCACCGGAGTGCCGCTGATCGGAAAGAATCGGATCAGGTGCTCGGGGGGCGGCAGCGGCATCACGTCCTTGATCCTTTCATCGTCGGTCTGGCTGGTTTTCTCGGTGCGCGCATACCAGCCGTCCGTGACAGCGGCGTTCCTGTTCGACATGACTGCGGTCTCCTAGCGATGGGTCGTCAAGACTGAAAGGGCAAAAAAAACCGCCGGGGATCGCCCGGCGGTATCTGGTTTCGGTTTGCGCTCGTTCTTTGCCTATGCGCCTGCCTCTCCATCCGCCGGGCGGTGCGAGAACCAAAAGTGCGCAAAGATGAAGCTGGACGAACGCATGGGCGCGAATGTAGCACGGCCCGCATCGGCCGCGTCAAGTCCGCCCCGCATGCCGCCGATGCCGATGCCGATGCCGATCATGCGGTGCCGCCGACCGTCAAGCCATCGATGCGCAACGTGGGCTGGCCCACGCCCACGGGCACGCTCTGGCCTTCCTTGCCGCAGGTGCCCACGCCGGTGTCAAGCTTCATGTCGTTGCCGATCATCGTCACGCGGGTCAGCGCATCCGGGCCGTTGCCGATGATCGTCGCGCCTTTCACCGGATACTGGATGCGGCCGTTCTCGACCCAGAACGCCTCACTGGCCGAAAACACGAACTTCCCGCTCGTGATGTCGACCTGGCCTCCGCCGAAGTTGGTCGCGTACAGGCCGCGCTTCAAGCCGGCCACGATCTCTTCCTTGGTCTTGTCGCCGCCGAGCATGTAGGTGTTGGTCATGCGCGGCATGGGCACTGCGGCATAGCTCTCGCGGCGGCCATTGCCCGTAGGTTTCACCTTCATCAGGCGCGCGTTCATCGCGTCCTGGATGTAGCCCCGCAAAATGCCGTCCTCGATCAGGACGTTGCGCTGCGAGGCATTTCCCTCGTCGTCCACGTTGAGCGATCCGCGGCGGTCAGGCAAGGTACCGTCATCGAGGACGGTGACGCCCTTGGCGGCGACGCGTTGTCCGACACGGCCGGAAAAGGCGCTCGACTCCTTGCGATTGAAGTCACCCTCGAGCCCGTGGCCGATGGCTTCATGCAGCAGGATGCCGGGCCAGCCCGACCCGAGCACGACGCTCATCTCGCCGGCCCGTGCGGGCCGCGACTCGAGGTTGGTCAGCGCCGCATTGACTGCGTCGTCCACATAGCTCTGGATCACGCTGTCATGGAAATATCCGAATCCGAAGCGCCCGCCGCCGCCCGCCGTGCCGACCTCGCGCCGGCTTTCGCCGTCGATGACCTGCTCGGCGATGACCGTCACGCTCAGGCGCACCAGCGGCCGCACGTCTGCCGCGACGGTACCGTCGGCACGCGCGACGAGCACGACGTCGTACTCCCCGGCGAGCCCCGCCATGACCTGGACGATGCGCGGATCCTTGGCGCGCGCGAGCTTCTCGACCTTTTCCAGCAACGCCACCTTTTGCGTGCTGTCGAGCGTGGCGATGGGATCCATTGGCGCATACAGGACGCGGCTGCCGGCCACCTTGCGCGGGCCGTCCACGCGCACCTTGCGACTCTGCCCCGCCGCGGCGATGGTCCGCACCGTCTGGGCGGCATCCAGCAGCGCCGCCTCGGAGATGTCGTCAGAGTAGGCGAATGCCGTCTTCTCTCCTGCGACCGCCCGGACGCCCACGCCCTGGTCGATGCCGAAGCTGCCGCTCTTGACGATGCCTTCCTCCAGGCTCCATCCCTCGCTTCGGGTGTACTGGAAGTAAAGGTCGGCGTCGTCGATGCGGTGCGTGGCGATGGTCTGAAGTGCGCGCGCGAGCTTGCCATCGTCGAGCCCGAACGGCTCCAGCAACAGTGCTCGGGCAATCGCCAGGCGTTCGAGCGTCGGTTCGCGAGAAATCATGCCGATGTCCTTGCTGGTCGGTCGTCGATTGTAGGAGCGGGTCGAGGCGCGCGGCCGCAAAGCCTGCGAACCATGTGCTTCATTCTTCTTTACGGCGCTTTACGCCAGCCGCGTCGACCCGTGCGCACCGGCTGGCGTTGTTCGGCGTGCGGGCCCGCAATCCCGATCAAACCACGAAAGCACCGAAAGGAACGACCATGTTCTTGAAAACCATCGTCGCCGGCACGTTCGCCGCACTGCTGTCGGCTGCCGCGCTGGCCCACGCGGCGCCGGCGGCATCGACTCCGGGCATCGCCAAGCGCGAAGTCCGCCAGGAACACCGCATCCACCAGGGCGTCGCCTCCGGCCAGCTGACCGCCCGTGAAACTTACCGTCTCCAGCGGGAGCAGCTGAACATCGACCGGGCCCGTGCGCACGCGAAGTCCGATGGCCGCGTCACGCTGGCCGAGCGCGAACGCCTGCACCATATGCAGCATCACGCGAGCCGCGACATCGCGCGACAGAAGCACGACCACCAGGTCGCCTGGCGTCGCTGAGCCCTCTCAACCGGGGCGTGCTGCGCCACGGTCGCGGCGCCGAACTTCAACGCGGCGCTGCACCGTCCTTCAGGCCGAGCGCGCGGCTGTACAGCGCGTTGCGGGGTGCGCCGGTCAGCTTCGCCGTGATCGCCACTGCCTGCTTCAAGGGCAGCGCATCCATCAGGACCTGCAGCATGGCATCGTGCTGGCCGGCATCGTCGAGCGCAGGTTCGCTCACTCTTGAATGCACCACTACCACGAACTCGCCGCGCCGATGCTGTTCGCTGGCTGCCAGCCAGGCCGGCCACTGGGCAGCCGTCAAGGTCACCACACTCTCGAACTGCTTGGTCAGCTCGCGGCAGATGGTCAAGGGCCTGTCGCCCAGGCGCGAAGACAGGTCTTGCGCAAGCACGTCGATCCGGTGCGGCGCCTCGAACACGACCTGCGCTTGCGCGGCCGCCTCCACCGCGGCCAGGGCCGCTGACCTCGCCGCCGACCGCGTCGGCAGGAATCCGACGAAGCGAAATCCCGAGGCGTGCACATCTCCAGCAACGCTCATCGCGGCCACCGCGCTGCTCGCTCCCGGAATGGGCACGACTGGATGTCCCGCCTCGCGCACGACCGCCACCAGGGTCGCACCGGGATCACTGATGCCCGGCGTCCCTGCGTCGCTGACATAGGCAACCCTTTCGCCCCTTGCCAAGCGCGGGAGCAGCGCCTGCGCCGCCTCGCGTTCGTTGTGTTCATGCGCCGCGAGCAGCGGCTTGTCGAGTCCGAGGTGGCGCAGCAAGGCGCCGCTGTGTCGCGTGTCCTCGCAGGCGACGGCATCGGCAAGAGACAGCACGTGGATCGCCCGCAGGCTGATGTCGGCCAGGTTGCCGATCGGCGTGGCGACCATGTACAGCGCGCCTGCAGGATACTGCTGCGCGCCGGCCGCGGCAGCGGCGGCCTGCAGCAACAGCGAGGCATTCGAATTGATCACGACGAAGAACTTGGGCGAGGAAGGTGAGACCCTGGCGCTGGCGCACCTGCTGCGTGCAGGCTTGACGCTGGTGCGACGCAATTATCGGGTCGCCGCGGGGCCCCGGCGGCGCGGCGCCGAGGTCGACCTCATCCTGCGCGAGCGCGACGGCACCCTCGTCTTCGTCGAGGTCCGCATGCGCGCAGACGCGCGCCATGGCGGCGCGGCAGCCAGCGTGAACCGTGCCAAGCGACGCAAGGTCGTGCTTGCGGCCCGGCACTTCCTGAGCGCACTGCCATCGTTGCCGCCATGCCGGTTCGACGTGGTGGCCATCCAGGGCGGTCACATCGAATGGCTGAAGGCCGCATTCGATGCGGCTTGAGCGTCAACCGCATCGTGGCGGCATTCGTTCGCAACCCGTGACTTATCATCCATGCCCATGCTTGAACAACGCATCCAGCAGCAGTTCTTCGACAGCGCGGACCTGAAGTACGCGGCCGCTGAGATCCTGACGAAGCCGATCGTCGACGCGGTCAACGCTCTCGTGGGCTGCATCACCGCCGGCGGAAAAGTGCTGGCCTGCGGCAATGGCGGCTCGGCCGCCGACGCGCAGCATTTCGCTGCCGAGTTCATCGGCCGCTTCGAGCGCGAACGCCCGGGCTTGGCGGCGGTGGCCCTCACGACAGACTCCTCGATCCTCACGGCCGTCGCCAATGACTACGCCTTCGATCAGATCTTCGCCAAGCAGGTTCAGGCTCTGGGCAATCCCGGCGACGTGCTCCTGGCATTCAGCACGAGTGGCAACTCGACCAACATGCTGGCCGCCGTCGAGGCTGCCCACGTCAAGGAAATGACCGTGATCGCACTCACCGGGCGCGGCGGGGGCAAGCTGGGACCGCTTCTGAGCGAGACGGATGTGCACATCTGCGTGCCGCACGAGCGGACCGCTCGAATCCAGGAGGTTCACCTCCTCGCGCTGCATTGCCTGTGCGATGCCGTCGATCTGCAGCTTCTTGGAGAACAGGACAACGCATGACCCCGATCCGATTCCGTGCCGGCGTGCTCGCCGGGGTACTCGCCGCATCGACCCTCCTGCCGGCCTGCGCGCCGCTCGTCGTCGGAGGCGCGATGCTCGGCGGAACCATGATGCTCACCGACCGCCGCACCTCGGGAGCGCAGATCGAGGACGAAGCGATCGAGCTGAAGTCGCACAACCGCATCCACGACGTCCTCGGCGACCGGGGACACGTCAGCACCACCAGCTACAACCGCATGGTGCTGATCACCGGCGAAGTGCCCACCGAAGAGGACAAGGTGGCGGTCGAGCAGGCCGTTCAACGCGTCGAGAACGTGCGTTCCATCGTGAACGAACTGCAGGTCAGCGGAACGTCCTCGCTCACGAGCCGGTCCAGCGACGCCATCATCACGAGCAAGGTCAAGGCGTCGCTCATCGACGCCAAGGACCTGAACGCCAATGCGTTCAACGTCACGACCGCGCGTGGCATCGTCTATTTGATGGGCCGGGTGACCGAGCGCGAGGCCAACCGCGGCGTCGAGATCGCCCGTGGCGTGAGCGGCGTGCAGAAGGTGGTGAGGGTGTTCGAGATCATTTCCGAGGCCGAACTCGCCAACATGCTGCCGCAGGAACCGAAGAAGTAGCTCGCGTCCCGACGGCGGCGCGAAGCCCGCGCGCGCTATCAGCGCAAACGCGTGATGAGGCTGGACGTGTCCCAGCGGCCGCCGCCTTGCGCCTGGACCCCTGCGTAGAACTGGTCGACGAGCGCCGTGACGGGCAATTGCGCCCCGTTGCGCTTGGCCTCATCCAGCACGAGGCCGAGGTCCTTGCGCATCCAGTCGACTGCGAAACCGAAGTCGAACCGGTTGTCGATCATCGTGGGGCCTCGGTTCTCGAGCTGCCAGCTTTGTGCCGCGCCCTGGCCGATCGCCGCAAGCACCTTCTTCATGTCGAGCCCGGCCGACTCTCCAAAGGCAATGGCCTCGGACAGGCCTTGCACCAGCCCGGCAACGGCGATCTGGTTCACCATCTTCGCGAGCTGGCCGGCGCCGCTGCTTCCAAGCAGGGCGACGGCTTTCGCGAACGCCATTGCGACGGGCCGGATCGTGTCGAAGGCTGCCGCGTCGCCTCCGCACATCACGGTGAGCATCCCATTGGCCGCACCGACATTGCCGCCCGACACGGGCGCGTCGATGAACGCCAGCCCGCGGCGCAGGGCTTCGGCGTAGAGCTCGCGGGCGACTGCGGCAGATGCGGTCGTGTGGTCGACGAGCACGGCGCCCGGCTTCATGCCGGCGAACGCACCCTCGTCGCCGAGCACCACCGAGCGCAGGTCGTCATCGTTTCCCACGCAGGCAAAGACGATGTCCGCGCCGGCAGACGCGGCGCGGGGCGTCGGCGCCGAGCGTCCGCCGTATTCACCGACCCATTGCTGCGCCTTGGCCGCAGTGCGGTTATAGACGCACACGTCATGGCCGGCGCGCAGCAAGTGGCCTGCCATCGGGTATCCCATGACTCCCAGGCCCAGGAATGCGGTGCGGCGCGGCAATGCCGGTGCGTAGGTCTTCATCGATGGCGATCCGGTCGTGGGCGTGGGCGGGCCTGCCGCCTCCGGCGTACAGGTTAGACGATGGTGAGGTGTTCGGTCCCGGCTGCCAGGTCACTGCTGCGCGCGCGCTGGCTGTGCAGCTTGATCTGCAATCGCAGGTCGTTCACCGAGTCGGCATTGCGCAGTGCGTCTTCGTAAGTCACCAACTGGTTCTCGTAGAGGTCGAAAAGGGCCTGGTCGAAGGTCTGCATGCCCAGCTCGCGCGAGCGCTTCATGATCTCCTTGATCTCGCTGACCTCGCCCTTGAAGATCAATTCCGATATCAGCGGCGTGTTCAGCAGGACTTCGACGGCGGCGATACGGCCCTTGCCTTCCTGCCGCGGCAGCAAGCGCTGCGACACGAGCCCCTTCAGGTTCAGCGACAGGTCCATCAGCAGTTGCGCACGCCGCTCTTCAGGGAAGAAGTTGATGATGCGGTCGAGTGCCTGATTCGAGCTGTTGGCGTGCAACGTGGCCATGCACAGGTGGCCGGTCTCGGCGAATGCGACGGCATGTTCCATCGTTTCACGGTCACGGATCTCGCCCATCAGGATCACGTCGGGCGCCTGTCGAAGCGTGTTCTTCAGCGCCTGGCCCCAGCCATCGGTGTCGATGCCGACCTCGCGCTGCGTCACGATGCAATTCTTGTGCGGATGCACAAATTCCACCGGGTCCTCGATGGTGATGATGTGGCCATAGGAATTCTCGTTGCGGTGATCGACCATCGCCGCCAGCGACGTGCTCTTGCCCGACCCCGTCGCGCCGACGAAGATCACCAGCCCGCGCTTGGTCATCGCGACGTCCTTGAGCACCTGAGGCAGGTTCAGGGTGTCTATGGTGGGCAATGTCTGGGGGATCGTCCGCAGCACCAGTCCGACATGGCCCTGCTGAATGAAGGCGTTGACCCGGAATCGCCCGATGCCCTGGGGCGACACCGCGAAGTTGCACTCCTTGGTGCGCTCGAACTCGGCCGCCTGCTTGTCGTTCATGACCGAACGCGCCAGCGCCAGCGTGTGCTGCCCGGTCAACGGCTGCGGCGACACTTTGGTGACCTTCCCGTCGACCTTGATCGCCGGCGGGAAGTCGGCCGTGAGGAAAAGGTCCGACCCGTTGCGCGACACCATCAGGCGAAGCAGGTCGTTCACGAATTTGGAGGCCTGGTCTCTTTCCATACCGCATTCCTCGGACTGGTGGGCTAATTCTGCGACAACAACGCGCTCAGGCGTGCACTGACCTGCCTCAGCCGCAGCGACAGCCGACGCGACAACGAGGCCAGCAACGCCACACCCAGGCGCGGGTCCTTGTCGATCATCTCGTCCAGGCGCCGCGCGTCGACGATGGCCAGCGTGCAAGGGGTGAGCGTCATGCACGACGAGAATCGCGCGCCGGCATCGAGCAGCGACATCTCGCCGAGCATGTCGCCTGCATGCGCCTCGGCGAGGCGCGCGCGGCCGCCCCAGGCCTGCGCGCGGTCCACCGACAAGGTGCCTTCCAGGACGATGGCCATGTAGTCGCCGAGTTCGTCCTGCCCGATCACTTCCTGCCCGGTGGGGATCTGCACGAACTCGAGGTAGCGGCTCATGTGCTGCAGGTCGTCTGCACTGAGCGCAACGACGTGCCGGTCGGCGCCCCACAATTGCGCGAACAGAGCAGCCGCCGCCTGCCGGTCGGCCTGCTGCGCGCCGATGCGTTCGGCGCGGTCGCGCCAGCTTGCCACGGTCGGCGGCTTTTCGGGCAGTTCCTGGAACACCGACGAGAAGAATCCGGTGTCTTCGCCGGAGGCGGGCGCGGCAGGAGCGCGCTTTATGCGTGCGAGAAGGCGCTTCACGTGGAGGCCGCGCTGATCAGCCCGGGAAGTTGTCGGGGAACTTCGCCTTGGCCCGCGCTTCCGAAGGCGCGACGATGTTGCGTCGCACCAGGTCTGCGAGATTCTGGTCGAGCGTCTGCATCCCCATGCTGTTGCCCGTCTGGATTGCCGAATACATCTGGGCGACCTTGTTCTCGCGAATCAGGTTTCGGATCGCCGCGGTGCCCAGCATGATCTCGTGCGCGGCCACGCGCCCCGAGCCATCCTTGAGCTTGCACAGCGTCTGCGAAATGACCGCCACCAGCGACTCGGAGAGCATGGCGCGAACCATTTCCTTTTCGGCTGCGGGAAAGACGTCGACGATGCGGTCGACCGTCTTGGCCGCGCTCGAGGTGTGCAGCGTGCCGAAGACCAGGTGCCCGGTCTCGGCGGCAGTGAGCGCGAGACGGATCGTTTCGAGGTCGCGCATTTCCCCCACGAGGATCGCATCGGGGTCCTCGCGCAGCGCCGAGCGCAGCGCATTGGCAAAGCTCAGCGTGTGCGGGCCCACCTCACGCTGGTTTATGAGGCATTTCTTCGAGTCGTGCACGAACTCGATCGGGTCCTCCACCGTGAGCACGTGCCCATACTCATTCTCGTTGAGGTGGTTGACCATGGCGGCCAGCGTGGTCGACTTGCCCGAGCCCGTCGGTCCGGTCACGAGCACCATGCCGCGCGGCTTGAGGGACAGGTCGGCAAAGACTTTCGGGGCCGAGAGCTGCTCGAGCGTGAGGATCTTCGAAGGGATGGTCCGGAACACCGCGCCCGAGCCGCGGTTCTGGTTGAACGCGTTGACCCGAAAGCGCGCGAGCCCCTGGATCTCGAACGAGAAGTCGCATTCGAGAGTCTCTTCATAGGCCTTTCGCTGCGAGTCGTTCATGATGTCGTAGACCATGTCGTGCACCTGCTTGTGCTCGAGGGGGTCGACGTTGATGCGGCGCACGTCGCCGTGCACGCGGATCATGGGTGGCAGCCCGGAGGACAGGTGAAGGTCTGAGGCTTTGTTCTTGACCGAGAACGCCAGCAGTTGGGTGATGTCCATGGAGATCCGGAAAGGCGCCGGCGAACGTCTCGGCGCGGCAGGAAGCCCTGCGGGATACTCGACGCATTATGGCGACGATCGCGGACAACATACAACAAGTGCGTGCTCGCATAGCCGTCGCATGCGCCGAGGCGAAGCGACCCGTGCAAAGCGTCACGCTGCTGTGCGTGAGCAAGACGTTCGATCGCGACGCCGTGGCCCAGGCGGCCGACGCCGGTGAGCGCCATTTCGGCGAAAGCTACGTGCAGGAGGCCATCGAAAAAATCGATGCGCTGGCTGTGCGAAGGCCGCCGCTCGCCTGGCATCTCATCGGGCCGCTGCAAACCAACAAGAGCCGCCTCGTCGCCGAGCGATTCGACTGGGTCCACAGCGTCGATCGGCTCAAGGTCGCGCAGCGCCTGTCGGAGCAGCGGCCTGCGGCACGCCCGCCGATTCAGGTGTGCCTGCAGGTCAACGTGAGCGCCGAAGCCAGCAAGAGCGGGGTGCCGCCCGAAGCCGTGGCCGCCCTGGCGCGAGAAGTGGCGCGCCTGCCGGGGCTTCGTCTGCGCGGGCTGATGTCGATACCGCAGCCGCTGCAAGCCCTTGCCGCCCAGCGTCGTCCGCACGCCGCACTGCGCGGATTGCTCGATGACCTCAATCGCGCCGGTCTCGCTCTCGACACCCTCTCGATGGGGATGAGCGCCGATCTCGAAGCGGCGGTGCTGGAAGGCGCGACCATCGTGCGCGTCGGCAGCGCGATATTCGGCGCCAGGTGACCCGAGGCCTGAAGAGGTCGATCAGGCGTTGCCGCGCTTGGCAGCCATCGGCGGCCCACGACGCTCGAGGTGACGGAACGTGATGCGTGCCTTGGTGAGGTCGTAAGGCGACATCTCCAGCGACACGTTGTCTCCCGCCAGGATACGGATGTGATGCTTGCGCATCTTGCCGGACGTGTATGCGACCAGCGTATGTCCGTTTTCGAGCTCGACGCGAAAGCGTGAGTCGGGCAGGACTTCACTCACGACTCCGCTCGTCTCGATCAGTTCTTCCTTGGCCAGGATGGGACTCTCCCTTGGTTCGAAATGAATGGGATAGCGCAGGGCGCCGCGTTCACCGGCCGGTGCCTCGAGCGTCGCGAAACGGGACAGGCCGGGAGGCGAGAGCAGGGAGCCCGCTCACCGCGGTCGCATGCGGCTCACAGGGGACCCGGTTGCAGACGAATGTCAGAGGGTGTGCCGTGTGCGTCCCACGTGCATTCGATCCGCTGACCCGGATTGTCTCGAGGGGTTGCCGAAGGAATGCTGCGGCACGGCGCCTGTCGATTTGTTCATTTTGGCCGCGCGCCTTTCTCCGCACGGCATCCAAGCCTTCCTGGCCGGCCGTGCGCATCTCGCGCCATGTCGCGCGTTGGCGCTGCCATCAAAATGGTTCCGCTGCAAGGTGCCGCAGGGGCAGACTTTCGTTTCAATTTGTGACTGCGTCAGGAGCCAAAAAACGCACCCTGGCGGCCAGCCATCGATCAGCGACCGCCTGCGAACAGGCGAACCGCCCTGTCGAAAGTCCACACGCGGCGAATCTCGATGACGTCATAGTCTTGCGCGACATCAGGCGGGAAGGGCGGATAGGGCGCCAGCGCCTTCACGATGGTTCGCACCGCTTCGTCGATTTCGGGCACGCCGCTCGATCGATTGACCACGACACTTTCCACGCTTCCGTCGCTTCGCAGCGCGACGGTGATCACCGGATTCTCGTGCGGTCGAGCCTTGAGCGCCTGAAGCGCATCGGTCTTGGCATTCATCTCGATCTTCTGCCGCCAGCCCTCGGCGTACATCACGACACCCACCTCCCGGTCCGTGCGTCCAAACAGGATTCTTCGCCGTGAGTTGTTCGGCATGGCCAGCGGCGGAGGCGGCACGGGTCGCGGGTTCACTCGAGCCACGACCGATGATCCGGGTTCGGGCTGCGCGGTCGCGCCACCCACGCCACTTGGCTGCAACGGTGAAGGAATCGCCCGTGGACTGCCCGCGGTCGCCGTGGCGACCTGAGTCCCGGCCGCCGTCGTACCAGCGGCGTTCTCTGGGTGGCCCGCCAACGCTTGCGCTTGGGCGGCACGTTCTTCTGCCGCTCGCCCCGCTGCTGCTGCTGCCCGCTCTGCTGCTGCCCGCTCTGCTGCTGCCCGCTCCGCTGCTGCCCGCTCTGCTGCTGCCCGCTCTGCTGCTGCCCGCTCTGCTGCTGCCCGCTCCGCTGCTGCCCGCTCTGCTGCTGCCCGCTCCGCTGCTGCCCGCTCCGCTGCTGCCCGCTCCGCTGCTGCCCGCTCCGCTGCTGCCCGCTCTGCTGCTGCCCGCTCCGCTGCTGCCCGCTCCGCTGCTGCCCGCTCCGCTGCTGCCCGCTCCGCTGCTGCCCGCTCCGCTGCAAGCCGTGCTGCCTCTTGCCGTGCTGCCTCTTGCCGTGCTGCCTCTTGCCGTGCTGCCTCTTGCCGTGCTGCCTCTTGCCGTGCTGCCTCTTGCCGTGCTGCCTCTTGCCGTGCTGCCTCTTGCCGTGCTGCCTCTTGCCGTGCTGCCTCTTGCCGTGCTGCCTCTTGCCGTGCTGCCTCTTGCCGTGCTGCCTCTTGCCGTGCTGCCTCTTGCCGTACTGCCTCTTGCCGCGTCGCCTCTTGCCGCGTCGCCTCCTGCTGTGCTGCTTCCTGCTGTGCTGCTTCCTGCCGTGCTGCCTCTTGCCGTGCCGCCTCCTGCCGTGCTGCTTCTTGCCGTGCTGCCTCTTGCCGCACTGCCTCTTGCCGCACTGCCTCTTGCCGCACTGCCTCTTGCTGCACTGCCTCTTGCTGCACTGCCTCTTGCTGCACTGCCTCTTGCCGCGCTGCCTCTTGCCGCGCTGCCTCCTGCCGCGCTGCCTCCTGCCGTGCCGCCTCCTGCCGTGCTGCTTCTTGCCGCGTCGCCTCCTGCCGTGCTGCTTCTTGCCGCACTGCCTCTTGCTGCACTGCCTCTTGCCGCACTGCCTCTTGCCGCGCTGCCTCCTGCCGTGCTGCCTCCTGCCGTGCTGCCTCCTGCCGTGCTGCCTCTTGCCGTGCCGCCTCTTGCCGCGCTTCGTCCCTCCTCATCTCATCGAGTCGCTGTGCCTCCACCTTTCGCGCCTCGTCCCGGGCGACCAAACGCGAAGCCTCGACGGCGCGAGCATCCTCCTCTCGAGCTTGCTCCTGGGCCGCCAGCTGCCGCGCGATCTCCTCGCGAAGCGCTTGCTGTCGCTCGGCCTCGCGCTGCGCCGCCTGCCTCTTCTCGGCCTGTTCCTGCTCGGCTTTCTCACGCTCCTCTGCGAGCTTGAGTGCTTCTTGCAACAAGGCCTCATGCGACTTGCGCAGATCCTCTTGCGTCCGCGACAACTCTCGCGCTGCATCCGTCGAAGAACCCTCCGGCTCCGACGCAGCAGCAGCAACGCCTTTGGCTCCCTGGGTGTCGGACTCGGATTTCGCCACCGAAAAGGTTTCTTCGACGGGATGCGTCTGAGTCAATAGGCGAGGACGCGGGGGCGCGGCGGCGGCCACATGCCGTCGGGTCTTGGGTTTGGAGACGGCGTGCACCTGCGCCACACGCTTTGGCGGCGCCTTGGCCTTGGCCTTGGCCGTGGCCGTGGCCTTGGGCTTGGGCTTCACCGAGCGAGAGACCAGCGGCGCACGCTTTGTCGTGGGCGCTTTCGCGACGGGCACCGGGGGTTTGGGCGCCGGTGGGCGTGTCTCCAGCTCCACGATGGCACCTTCGGCGACAAGAGGCGGTGCGTCCGCAGCCGCCATTCGCCGTGCCGGCGTCGCGGCGATGACGGGCTCATGAACCGGGGCAGGCCCGGGCCTCTCGACCGGCGGCGCAGCGTGCGGCCGCCATTCGGTGACCGAGGCAGTCGCTGCCGCGGGCACGGAAGGCACCGAGGCAGCAGCGGCTACAAATACTGGGGGCACGGGAGGCGCGGCCGCGGATGCCGGTGCCGATGCCGGCTGCACCAAGCGAGGGGCGAGGACGATCTGGATGTCGGGCGCCCGCACGCGTCGCGGATTCCACGACTCGCCCGAGCCCGGCACCCCGAGTCCCACTTCGCTGAAGCGCAGCATGAGTACCAGCCCATGCACCAGCAACGAGATCATCAGTGCATCGGGCAGGTCGACGCGTAACCGCCGCCACCTGCGCCTCAACCGTCTGAACCCGCGCTTGGAGCTGGAACTGCGCCGCGCCCCGCCAGGCCGATGGCCTCGATTCGCCAATCCAATCCCCCGCATTGCGCACATCCGATGCCATTGCACCGCGCCAAACCGTGCCGATTGTCACGGATGCGAGGCCGCCGCGCTGTTGTTACGCCAGGTTGCTTCGGCTTAAGCCCTGCTTAAGCGCGATGCAGGTCAAATCCCTCGACTGGGAAGCCGGCCAAGACCGGAATCCGTTTCCACGGTGGTGCGTTTGCTCGCATCACCGCCGCATCACGAAAAACGAACTGAATCGCGTTGGGATGAAAGGTACTGTCGATCTGATTCGCGGCTGCTCCGCGGCGCAGACCCTGGCGCCTTCCATTACTGCGTGCCTCATTGTTCGCAGCGCCACCAGACACTGACATGAAAGCCGCAGTACTTACCTCCACCACGCAGATCCCGGGCGGCGAGACCGCCAAGGCGTCGTCCAAGTCGCGTCGCCGGCCCAACGACGCGCTGCTGTATGCGCTGCTGATCGCGCTGACCTTTGCCGCGTGGTGGTTTTCCCGTCGGGGCTACTTCAAGTCAGGCGACAACGTCGGGTACTGGCTCGGCGTGAGCGGCGGCACGATGATGCTGCTGTTGTTCAGCTACCCCTTGCGCAAATATGTGCGGTTCATGCATCGCTGGGGCAAGGTGAAATGGTGGTTTGCGGTGCACATGGTCCTGGGCATCGGGGGCCCGATGCTGATCCTGCTGCACTCCACGTTCCGGCTGGGCTCTCTCAACGCGACCGTGGCGTTCTTCAGCATGGTGATCGTGGCATCGAGCGGGGTCGTCGGGCGTTTCCTCTATGTGCGCGTGCACCGGGGACTGCACGGAGAGCGAAGCAACTTCAAGGAGTTGCAGAATCGCGCGGGCCTTGCCGAAGGCGAAATGAAATCACGCTTTCGGTTCGCGCCGGAAGTCGCCGAGCGCCTACTCGCGTTCGAAGCCATGGCCCTGACGGCCCCGTCCGGCTGGGCCACGGTGGTCCGCAACGTCACGCTTCTTCCCTTGCGTCAGCGCTCGGCGTACAACGCGTGCGTCCATGACCTCAATGAACGCCTGCGCGTCATTGCCAAGGAGCGCGCTTGGAGCCGCGATCATCTGCGCCGACGGCGCCGCCAGGTAGCCAGCCTCACCCGCCGGTATTTGTCGAGCGTGGTGCGAGTAGCGCAATTCACCGCCTACGAACGGCTTTTCGCACTCTGGCACGTGTTGCATGTTCCGTTTGTCTATTTGCTGATCTTCACCGCCTGCTTTCACATCTTTGCCGTACATGCGTACTGACCATGACCGAAGGGAGCGATCGGCCTCCTCTGCAGACGTCGCATCGCGCGGGCGTTCTGCGGGCGTGGTCGATCCTCATTGCGATGGCGCTGCTGTGGCTGGCAGCGCCGCCGGCGATGGCACAGGCCATCGAATCGGTGCTGGCGCCCGGGAAGATGTCCGAGGCGCATGCCAAGCTCGAAGAAGACTGCCAGAAGTGCCACGTCAAGTTTGACCGCAACGCACAAGACCGCCTTTGTATGGACTGTCACAAGGATGTCCGGGAAGACGTGAACGTGAAGCGCCGCATGCACGGCAAGATGAAGCCGCAGGCGTGCCGCACGTGCCACACCGAGCACAAGGGGCGGGGAGCGCACATCGCCGCGTTCGATCACGCGAGCTTCGACCATGGCAGCACCGACTACATGCTGAAAGGCAAGCACCAGCAGGTGGACTGCGAGAAGTGCCATGTCGCGGGCAAGAAATTCCGCGAAGCGCCGCACGACTGCGTGGCCTGCCACAAGAAAGACGACACGCACAAGGGATCGCTCGGCGCGAAGTGCGCCGATTGCCACACCGAGACGAGCTGGAAGGACGCGCGCTTCGATCACAGCACCACGCACTTTCCGCTCACCGGCAAGCATGCCGACGTGAAGTGCGCCGACTGCCACAAGGATGCGCACTACAAGGACACGCCGCTCGAATGCGTGGCCTGCCACAAGAAGGACGACAAGCACAAGGGCCGTTTCGGGCCGAAGTGCGAGACCTGCCACGACGCCAAGTCATGGAAGGAGCCGACCTTCAACCACGACAAGGACACACGCTATCCGCTGGTGGGCAAGCACCGCACGGTGAAGTGCGAGACCTGCCACACCGGCTCGCTCTATCGCGACAAGCTGCCCACCACCTGCATCGAGTGCCACAAGAAGGACGACAAGCACAAGGGCTCGCTCGGCGACGACTGCGCACGCTGCCACACCGAGCGCGACTGGAAGGAACCGGCCAAGTTCAACCACGACCGCACCGACTTTCCGCTGCGCGGCAAGCACGTCAATGTGAAGTGCGCCGACTGCCACAAGAGCCAGATGTACAAGGAGGCGCCCAAGCTGTGCATCGGCTGCCACCGCAAGGACGACAAGCACAAGGGATCGCTCGGCGAATCGTGCCAGGACTGCCACAGCGATCGCGACTGGAAGAAGACGAGCTTCGATCACGCCAAGACGCGCTTCCCGTTGCTGGGCAAGCACCAGCGCACCGAATGCGGCGATTGCCACAAGACCCAGCAGTACCGCGACACGCCCAAGGATTGCTTCTCGTGCCACCAACGCGACGACAAGCACGAAGGCCAGGAAGGCAAGCAATGCGGCCAATGCCACAACGAGTCCGCGTGGAAGCCGGCCCCCAAGTTCGACCATGGGCTGGTGTCGTTCCCGCTGCTGGCGCGCCATGCCGAAGTGAAATGCAAGGACTGTCATGACAGTGTTCGCTTCAAGGACGCCAAGCACGAGTGCATCGACTGCCATCTGAAGGACGACAAGCACAAGAGGACGCTCGGAACGGCCTGCGAGCAGTGCCACAACCCGCGAAGCTGGAAGACCTGGAGCTTCGACCACGACAAGAAGACGAAATTTCCGCTCGACGGCAAGCACAAGGGACTGGCCTGCAGCGGCTGCCACACGCAGCCCGCGCAAGGCGACAAGGTGCTCGCATCGGCCCAGTGCAACAGCTGCCACGCGAAGGACGACGTGCACGAAGGACGCTTCGGCCGTCAGTGCCAGCGCTGCCACGTCACGACGTCGTTCAAGACTCTGCGGCCTGGAATCATCGGGCGCCCGGTAAGCACGCTGGAGGCTCCGCGCCTGCGTACCGGCGCGCAATCGCTGCGCATGGCATTGGGCAAGTCGAGGCTGCCGTCATGAATGCCCGCGCCGCGCTCGCGTCGATGTGCTGCCGTCTCGTATCGGCATGCCTGTCGGCTCGCCGCGTGGCGCTCGCGCTCGGCCTGCTGTTGATGCTTGCAGGTTGGCACGCCGCGGCTCCTGCGCAAACCTTCGACCACTCGGCCACGCTGTTCCCGCTCACGGGCGCGCATGAGCAGGTGCGCTGCGAGACCTGCCACATCAAGGGCATCTTCAAGGGCACGCCGCGCGATTGCCGGACATGCCATGCCGTGAACAACGAGCGCGGCGCCATCGCCAAGCCGGTCAACCACATCCAGACCCAGCAAAGCTGCGACGACTGCCACAGCATCGGGTCGTTCTCCGGCGCGATGTTCAGCCATGCCACGGTCGCCGCCGGCTCGTGCGCCACGTGCCACAACGGCGTGCGCGCCGAGGGCAAGCCCGCCAACCACGTTCCCACCACGCTGTCGTGCGACCAATGCCACGTGGCCAGCGCGTTCCTGCCCGTGCGCAAGTTCGACCACTCGTCGCTCGGCGGCGACTGGACCACCTGCGCGAGCTGCCACGACGGCAAGCTCGCCACCGGGCAGCCGCCCAACCACATCCCGTTCGCCGATCCAAGCCTGTGCGGCACCTGCCATATCGCATCCACGCTGAACGGATTCAGCACCTTCGCGGGCGGGCAGATGGACCACGTGGGCATCACGCGCCAGTGCGATGTCTGTCACGGCCCCGGCGTCGCGCCCGGCGCCTTCGCCGGGATCTCCCGCATCGTCACGATGCCGCCCACCTCGCCGATGGGGCCGAACGCGCACATTCCGGCGTCGACCGCGTGCGAGACGTGCCACATCGCCAATGTGCCCGGAGGCCTCGTGCCAGCCAATGCCGTGCGCAGTGCGCCGGGCACCGCCTTCGGCTCGCCCCCGCCCACGTCGGCGCAGATCCACACCGGCATCACCGGTGGCTGCTCCAACTGCCACGAGAGCAGCTTCGTCTGGATGGGCATGAATGCCTATCCGATCAGCCCGAGCACGCTGGTGGCAGGCGCGCAATACCTGGGCTTCCAGACTCGCCCGCGGGCGGGCGGTGGCAGCTTCAACGTGGCCGATCCGGCGCACCCCAACAGCGGCGACTGCTCCCAGTGCCACTTCAGCACGGCCGCGTTCACTGCCACCGACAGGCCCGACAACCACATCCCGTTCGCGGCGAGCGCGCAGTGCAATGCGTGCCACACCACCAGCGACTACTCGGTCATGCCCACGCTCGCGAACATCCACGCGAACGCGCCGAGCACGACCACCAACTGCGCGCAGTGCCACGGCGCGGCCGCGCCCAGCTTCGCGATTCCGGCCGCCAACTTCAGCATCGTCGGACTGCCCAACAACCACATCCCGACCAGTGCATCATGCGAGGCGTGCCACGTCGGCGCGGGCTCCAGCATCGCCGCGCTGCCGGTGAACAACGGCGCGAAATTCTCCGGCTCGCTGATGAGCCACAGCGGCATCACGAACAACTGCGCGGCATGCCACGGGCCGTCGGTGGGGGGCACATCCTTCGCCGGCATCGCTCGCATCGTCACGATGCCGCCGACCTCGCCCGCCGGCACGAACTCGCACATTCCGTCGTCGACCACCTGCGAGACCTGTCACCTCGGCTCGACGCCGAGCGGGCTGATTCCTGCATCGGCCACCAAGACCGCGCCGGGCTCCGATTTCGCCACGCCCGTGCCCACGAGCTCACAGATCCACACCGGCGTGAGCAGCGGCTGCTCGAGCTGCCACGACACGAACTTCGTTTGGATGGGGATGAGCAACTACCCCATCGCGCCGAGCACGCTGGTCAACGGCGCCCAGTACACGGGCTTCCAGACCCGCCCGCATGCCGCAGCCGGCACCTTCAGCGTCGCCGATGCCGCGCACCCGAGCGCGGGCGATTGCTCGCAATGCCACAGCAGCACGGCCTTCTTCACCGCACAGGACAAGCCGGCCAACCACATCCCGACGGCGGCGAGCGCACAGTGCAACGCCTGCCACACCAGCACCGACTTCTCGGTGATGCCCACGCTGGCGAACATTCACGCGAACGCGCCGAGCACCACCGGCAATTGCGCCCAGTGCCACGGCGCGGCCGCGCCCAGCTTCGCGATTCCCGCCGCCAACTTCAGCATCGTGGGCCTGCCGAGCAACCACCTCCCGACCAGCGCCTCGTGCGAGACCTGCCACGTCGGCGCAGGCTCCAGCATCGCCGCCTTGCCGGTGGCCAACGGCGCGAAGTTCTCCGGCTCGCTGATGAACCACAGCGGGATCTCGAACAACTGCGTGGCCTGCCACGGTCCATCGATCGGCGGCTCGTCGTTCGCCGGCATCGCTCGAATCGTCACGATGCCGCCCACCTCGCCGATGGGGCCGGGTTCGCACATCCCGTCGTCCACGGCCTGCGAGACCTGCCACCTCGCCTCCATGCCGGCGGGCTCCATTGCAGCCACCGCCAGCAAGTCGGCGCCAGGTACTGACTTCGCCACCCCCGTGCCCACCTCGGTGCAGATCCACACGGGAGTGAGCAGCGGCTGCTCGAGCTGCCACGACACGAGCTTCTCCTGGATGGGGATGAGCAACTACCCCATCGCGCCGACCACGCTGGTCAACGGCGCCCAGTACACGGGCTTCCAGACCCGCCCGCGCGCCGCAGCCGGCACCTTCAACGTGGCCGACGCCGCGCACCCGAGCACGGGCGACTGCTCGCAGTGCCACAGCGGCACCAACTTCTTCAGCGCGCAGGACAAACCCGCCAACCACATCCCGACGGCGGCCGGCGCGCAGTGCAACGCCTGCCACACCAGCACCGACTTCTCGGTGATGCCCACGCTGGCGAACATCCACGCGAACGCGCCGAGCACCACCGGCAACTGCGCCCAGTGCCATGGCGCGGCCGCTCCCAGCTTCGCGATTCCCGCCGCCAACTTCAGCATCGTGGGCCTGCCGGGCAACCACCTCCCGACCAGCGCCTCGTGCGAGACCTGCCACGTCGGCGCAGGCTCCAGCATCGCCGCCCTGCCGGTGGCCAACGGCGCGAAGTTCTCCGGCTCGCTGATGAACCACACGGGGATCGCGAGCAATTGCGAGGCATGCCACGGCCCGACCATCACCAACAGCAGCTTCGCGGGTGTGAGCCGGATCGTCGTGATGCCGGCCACCACGCCGGTCGGACCGACGTCGCACATTCCGTCGTCCACCGCCTGCGCGAATTGCCACCTCGCGTCCACCCCGGGCGGCGCGATTGCGGCCTCGGCGACCAAGTCCCCGCCGGGTTCGGGCTTTGCCACGCCCGCGCCCACCACCGCGCAAATCCACGCCGGCGTCACCGGCAGCTGCTCGAGCTGCCACGAGGCGAACTACCAGTGGATGGGCGTGAGCGCCTATCCGATCGCGCCCGGCACGCTCGTCGCAGGCGCTCAATACACCGGCTTCCAGACCCGCCCGCGCATCGCAGCCGGGACCTACAACGTGGCCGATCCGGCGCACCCGACCACCGGCGACTGCTCGCAGTGCCACAGCGGCACCAACTTCTTCAGCGGCCAGGACAAGCCGGCCAACCACATCCCGACCGCCGCAGCGGCGCAGTGCAATGCCTGCCACACGTCCAGCGACTATTCGGTGATCCCGACACTGGCGAACATCCATGCCAACGCCCCGAGCACCACCAACAACTGCGCGCAATGCCACGGCGCCGCCGCAGCGAGCTTTGCGATTCCGTCGGCCAACTTCAGCGTGGTCGGCTTGCCCGCCAACCATATCCCGACGAGCGCCTCGTGCGAGGCGTGCCACGTCGGCGCCGGTTCGAGCATCTCCTCCACCCCGGTCGGCAACGGGGCGCGTTTCTCGGGCTCGTTGATGAGCCACAGCGGCATCAGCAACAACTGCGCGTCGTGCCACGGCCCGGGCATCACGACCTTCGCGGGCATCGGCAACATCGTGGTGATGCCGGCCACCTCGCCGATGGGCGCGAGTTCGCACATCCCCTCGTCGACCACCTGCGAGACCTGCCACCTCGCGTCCGCCCCGAGCGGCCTGATCGCGGCCAACGCCGCCAAGACGCCGCCCGGCACCGCCTTCGCCACACCGGCGCCGACGACGGCCCAGATCCACAGCGGCGTGACCGGCGGCTGCTCGAACTGCCACGAGAGCAATTCGGTGTGGATGGGCATGAGCGCATACCCGATCTCGCCGAGCACCCTGGTCAGCGGAGCCCAGTACACCGGTTTCCAGACGAGACCTCGTTCGGCCGCGGGCACGTTCAACATCGCCGATGCCGCCCACCCGTCCAGCGGCGACTGCTCGCAGTGCCACGGCAACACGAACTTCTTCAGCGGCGTCGACCAGCCGGCCAACCACATCCCCACCGCGGCCGGGGCGCAGTGCAGTGCCTGCCATACCTCCAGCGACTACTCGGTGATGCCCACGCTGGCGAACATCCACGCCAACGCGCCGAGCACCACCAACAATTGCGCGCAGTGCCACGGCAGCGCCGCGCCGAGCTTCGCGATCCCGGCGGCCAACTTCAGCATCGTCGGCCTGCCGAGCAACCACATCCCCACGAGCTCCTCGTGCGAGGCCTGCCACGTCGGTGCCGGCTCCAGCATCGCGGCCACGCCGGTGGGCAACGGCGCGAAGTTCTCCGGTTCCTTGATGAACCACAGCGGCATCACGAACAACTGCGTGTCGTGCCACGGTCCGAGCATCGGGAGCGCGTCGTTCGTGGGCATTGCCAACATCGTCGTCATGCCGCCGACCACGCCCGTCGGCGCGAGTTCGCACATTCCGTCGTCGACCACTTGCGAAACCTGCCACCTCGGCTCCACGCCCAGCGGCATGATCGCGGCGTCCTCGACCAAGAGCGCGCCGGGCACGGCGTTCGCGACGCCGGTGCCCACCACCGCGCAGATCCACACCGGCGTGACCAGCGGATGCTCGAACTGCCACGAGGCGAACTATGCGTGGATGGGCATGGGCAACTACCCGATCTCGCCCACCACCAAGACCACGGGCGCCCAGTACACCGGCTTCCAGACGCGTCCGCGCACGGCGGCCGGCACGTTCAATGTCGCCGACGCGTCGCACCCGACCACCGGTGACTGCTCGCAATGCCATAGCGGCACCACGTTCTTCAGCGGCCAGGACAAGCCCGCCAATCACATCCCCACCGCGGCCAGCGCCACCTGCGCCGCCTGCCATACGTCGAGCGACTATTCGGTGATCCCGACGCTGGCGAACATCCACGCCAACGCGCCGAGCACCACCAACAACTGTGCGCAGTGCCACGGCAGCGCCGCGCCGAGCTTCGCGATTCCGGCCGCCAACTTCAGCGTGGTGGGGCTGCCGAGCAACCACATCCCGACCGCCGCGTCTTGCGAGGCCTGTCACGTCGGCACCGGCTCGAGCGTGGCAACCACGCCGGTGGGCAATGGCGCGAGCTTCGCCAATTCGCGCATGAGCCACACCGGCATCACCGCCAACTGCGACACCTGCCACGGCCCCACCATCACCGGCACGACCTTCGTCGGCGTCGGCAAGATCATCGTGATGCCAGCGACCACGCCGGTCGGCGCGACCTCGCACATCCCGTCGTCGACCACCTGCGAGTCCTGCCACCTCGGGTCCACGCCGAGCGCAAGCGTGCCGGCGTCCACGTCGAAGACCACCCCGGGCTCGGACTTCGCGACACCGGTGCCCACGACCGCGCAGATCCACAACGGCATCTCGTCGGGCTGCACCAGCTGCCACGAGGCGAACTACGTGTGGATGGGCATGAACCGCTATCCCATCTCGCCGACGACCAAGACGACCGGCGCCCAGTACACCGGCTTCCAGACCCGTCCGCGCACGGCCGCAGGCACCTACAACGTCGCCGATGCCACGCACCCGACAACCGGCGACTGCGCACAGTGCCACGCCGGCACCAATTTCTTCGCAGGCCAGGACAAGCCGGCCAATCACATTCCGACGTCCGCCAGCGCCGCCTGCAACGCGTGCCATACGTCCACCGACTACGCGGTGATGCCCACGCTGGCGAACATCCACGCCAACGCACCGAGCACCACCAACAACTGCGCCCAGTGCCACGGTGCGTCCGCCGCCAGCTATGCCATCCCGTCGGCGAACTTCAGCGTCGTGGGCATGCCGGGCAACCATCTGCCGACCACGTCGTCCTGCGAGGTCTGCCACGTCGGTTCCGGGTCGAGCATTGCCGCCACGCCGGTCGGCAATGGCGCGAAGTTCTCCGGCTCGCTGATGAACCACAGCGGCATCACCAACAATTGCGTGTCGTGCCACGGGCCGACCATTTCCAACTCGACCTTCGTAGGGGTCACGCGCATCGTCGTCATGCCGCCAAGTGCCTCGCCCAGCGCCAACTCGCACATCCCGTCGGGCACTGCCTGCGAGACCTGCCACCTTGGCTCGATGCCGGGCACGCCGGTGGCCGCCGCGGCCACGCGTAGCCCGCCAGGCACGGCCTTCGCGACGCCCGTACCCACCACCACCCAGATCCACAACGGCATCACGGGCAACTGCTCGAGCTGCCACGAGACGGGCTACAACTGGATGGGGATGGGGTCCTATCCCATCGCGCCGACGACGCTGGTCGCAGGTGCGCAATACACGGGCTTCCACACGCGGCCAGTGGCAGCGGGCAGCACACGCAGCGTGGCCGACGCCGCGCACCCGGCCACGGGCGACTGCTCGCAGTGCCACAGCGGCACCAACTACTTCAGCGCGCAGGCCAAGCCGCCCGGGCACATCCCGACGCAGCAGCAGACGTGCTCGATCTGCCACGTGGTTTCGGGCGACTTCTCAGTGGCCGGGCTCACGACCAACATGACGCAGCTGCACACCGGCGTGAGCAGCGGCTGCATCGCTTGCCACTCTTCGGGCAGCGGTGCCGGGCCGTTCGCCGGTTGCACGACGCAGGCCAACTGCCCGGCCAATCCGCCGCTGACCTATCAGCCCATGGTCACGCCGCTGGCCGCGGGGACTCAGCCGACGCAACCGTCGAAGTCGACCCATATTCCGGTGGTCGGAATCGCCTGCGAGAAGTGTCACTCGCCGACCGTGTTCACTTCTTTCTCTGGCATGCAGATGAAGGGCAACACCACGGCCCACACGGCGGTGGCTGCCGACACTTGCGAGACTTGTCACGAATATCCGTATCAGTGGTTCGGCGTCACGATCCGCACGCCGGGCTCCGGCAGCCATCACGGTCGCAAGGCCGGCCAGGACTGCATCAGCTCCGGTTGCCACCGCAAGAGCTACAACCAGTTCTCGAACGAAGCGCGCATCCGCCCGGTGCTGCGCGCCGCCGTCAACGCCGCTCGCCCGCGCATCCTTCCTGACGGCACGGTGCTGGCCATGCCCGGCGCTGCCGCCGCCGGCGTGTTCAACCACCAGGGCGTGCTGCCCGGTCAGTGCCTGACCTGCCACAACGGCCAGGCCGCCAAGGGCCTGCCGGTGAAGCACCTCGCCACGCGCTCGTCCTGCGACACCTGTCACCGCAACACCGCATGGCTGCCGGCGCAGTTCAATCACCAGGGCGTGCTGCCGGGGCAGTGCCAGACCTGCCACAACGGGACTGCGGCGACGGGCAAGTCCTCGGCGCACTTCATCACCGCCCGCTCCTGCGACACGTGCCACAACAAGACGCTGGGCTGGGTTCCTGTCAACTACTCGCACCTGTCGCCGCTGTACCGACCCACGCCGGACAAGCCGAACTGCGTGAATTGCCACATCACCAACGGCGAGATCATCCCGCGTCAATTGCGCGGCGGACCGCGTCCGCGGCCCGTGCCTCCGGGAGGCTGACCCCATGAGCTGGGCCGTGTTCGCGCGTCTGCGCTGGCTGTTGGCCGTCGCCCTCCTGGCGACGGGCGCGGCGGCGCACTCGCAGACGCTCGACACGGTCATCATGAGCACCAAGGGCCAGGACGTGGTGGCCCGGGTCACCTTCAATGCGACCGTCGTGCTGCGCCGCATCGTGCCGGTCGGTGAAGCCGACCTGTTTCGCATCGACTTCGACCTCGTCGCTGCGGAGGATTCGCTGCTGCGCCAGACCGTGGAGGAGTCGCGCCAGCTCGCGGCCACCGGCGGCGCACCCGAAGGGACGCTGACCTACGCTCCACGCGCGGGGAGCCGTGCGCAGACGATGACGCTGCAACTGCGTGGCCGCGCGACGGTGCGGGCGCGCCAGGGGCCCACGCGAACGAGCATCGACCTCATCTTTCCGGGAATGGCCACGACGGCGCCGGCAGCACCGACCGCGGCATCCGCCGTCGGCCCGCGTTCGTCCAAGCCGTTCGCCGTCAAGCTGCAGAGCGTCCCCGAGGATCAGACCGACAAGCTGCTTCCGGTTCCTCCGCGTCTGCAGAGCCTGGATGTGTTCACGACCCACTCGGTGGTCGGCGGCGTGCCCACTGTCGACGTGAATGTCGGCTACTTCGCGACCGAGGCGGAGGCGCAGGCCGCGCGTCAGGCCGCGCTGAGCCGCTTTCCCGACGCGGCTGTCGTGAATCTCGAACAGCGGCGTCAGCAGATGCTGGCCGCCGCGTCCGAGCAGGCGGCAAACAAGGCCGCTGCCGCGCCACCTGCACCCACGCCTGCGCCTGCGCCCGCACCCACGCCTGCGCCTGCGCCTGCGCCCACGCCCACGCCCACGCCTGCGCCCGCACCCACGCCTGCGCCTGCGCCTGCGCCCACGCCCACGCCCACGCCTGCGCCTGCGCCCACGCCCACGCCCACGCCTGCGCCTGCACCCACGCCTGCGCCCACGCCCACGCCTTCGCCTGCGCCCACGCCTGCGCCTGCGCCCACGCCTGCGCCTGCGCCCACGCCTGCGCCTGCACCAACCGCTGAACCAGCCGTCCCTGCGCCACCGATCGCGCCGGCCACGCCGGAGGTCGAAGCTCGCGCCACCGAACTGATGACACGCGCGCGCACAGCCCTCGCGGCCAAGAAGCTTGACGATGCGATCGACGCGCTCAATCAGTTGCTGCTGTTGCCGCCGAACACTCAGTCGCAAGAGGCCCAGGAGCTGATCGGCGTCGCCTGGGAGCGCGCTGGCGATGCACGCCGCGCCAAGGTCGAATACGAGCTGTATCTCAAGCTCTTCCCGGTGGGTGATGGAGCGGACCGTGTGCAACAGCGCCTGGCCGCGCTGGAGAGCGCCACCGCCACGCCCCAGCAGCCGCTGCAGGGCACCGCCACTGCCGGCACGCAGCCTGCAGCGGCGCCACGCAAGTTCACGGGCAGCATCGCCCAGTACTACTACGGCGGCAAGGCGCGCAGCCAATCACTGGTCAACCTGCCGGCCGGCATCGACCAGTCAACACTCACGACGACGACCGAATCATCCATCGTCACCAGCGTGGACCTGAGCGGCCGCTACACCGGCCAGAACAGCGACACCCGCGTGGTCCTGCGCGGCACCGGCGCCACCAACCTCGCCTCCAGTTCGCACACCGACAGCTTGTTGAGCGCCGCCTATGTCGACTACAAGCGCACGGACAACGGGCTCGACGTCCGTCTGGGCCGGCAATCGGCGATCAGCGGCGGTTTGCTGGGGCTGTTCGACGGCGTGTCGCTCACCTACCCCATCCGGCAAGGCTGGCGCGTCGACGTGATGGGCGGCGTGCCGGCCAACGTGCTGGTCTCCGCACCTTCGGAACGTCTGCTCGCGGCCATGATCGAGGCCGATGGCCTGTTCGACCATTGGGGCGGCGACGTCTACATCATCGACCAGACGACCGAAGGCATCACCAACCGCCGCGCGATCGGCGCCGAAGTGCGCTACTCGGGTGAGCGCGGGTCCATGTACTCGCTGGTCGACTACGACACGCTGTTTCGCTCGGTCAACGCGGTGTCGGTGCAAGGCTCCATCCAGGGTCCGTCGCAGTCGACCATCACATTGCTGGTCGATTCGCGCAAGGCGCCGTCGCTGCAGATGACCAACGCGCTCATCAGCAGCGGCACGACTTCGCTCAAGACGCTGCTGCAGATGTCGAGCCTCGACCAGGTCCGGCAAGCTGCGCGCGACACGACCGCGCAGGCGCGCCAGGCGCTGGTCAGCGTCTCCCGCCCGCTGAACGAGAAATGGCAGATCGCCGGCGACCTGCGCTACAGCGCGATCGGCGCCCTGCCCGCCGTGGGCGACTTCGAGGCCACCCCCGCCACCGGCGACCAATACGGACTCACGCTGCAGCTCACCGGCTCGAACCTCTATTCATCGCGCGACATCAACAATTTCAATGTCAGCATCCTGACCACCCCGCTGTTCAAGGGTGCCCAACTCGCGTACAACAACCTCACGGGCCTTCGCAACAACGACGTGACGATCGAGCCTTCGATCCGCGTGTACACGCAGCATGACGACCAGGGCATCAAGCTCTATCGGATCACGCCCGGATTTCGTGCGTCGTACCGGCTCTCGCGGCGCGCCAGCGTTCTGGGCGAATCGATCGTCGAGCACTCGAAGTCGACGGGCCCCACCAACCATGACACGACCAACTCGATCTTCTTCTACGTCGGGTACCGCTACGAGTTGTTCTGATGACCGAGGGCAGTAAAGGCACGGTCGGCGAGCCGACACCTCGCACCGCCGAATGGGCAGACACGATCGTCGAGACGCGGCCTCTGCCGCGAAAGCGCAGGCCTCTGCTCGCCGCAGCCGCCGGCGTGGCGCTGGCCGCTCTCTTTGCGGGCGTGGTTTGGTTCGCCATGCATCGGGCACCGCTCACGCCCGCACCCGCGCCTGCCCCCGAGGCGCCGGGGCGCGCCCTGTCCGACCAGCAACTCGAGCACATGGTCGCGCAAGCGCACGAGCAGACCGAGAAAGATCCCCGGAACATCACGGCCTGGGCCATGCTCGCGCATTCGTACGACATGCTCGGGCGCTTTGCCGAGTCGAGCAAGGCGTATGCAAAGCTCGTCGAATTGCGTCCCGGCGACGCACAGGTCCTCGCCGACTACGCGGATGCGCTGGGCGTGGCCAACGGCCGCACGCTGGCGGGTGAACCCACGGCGCTGATCGACAAGGCGCTGGCGCTGGATCCCAAGAACGTCAAGGCGCTCACGCTGGCGGGCACGGCGGCGCTCGAAGAGCAGCACTTCGACAAGGCCGTCGAGTACTGGGAACGCGCACGGGCGCTGAGCCACGATGCACGGTTCACGCAGCAGATCGATGCCGGCCTGGCGCAGGCACGCGCGTTGGCCAAGGGCAAGCCGGCCAGCGAAGTCCTTGCCTCCGCTGCCGCCCAGGCACCCAAGCCCGCTCCCGGCAAGGCATTCGTCGCCGGGCGGGTCAGTCTTTCCGACGACCTGCGCGCGAAGGCGCCGCCCGACGCGGTGGTGTTCGTCTTCGCCCGGCCGATCCAGGGCTCGCGCATGCCGGTGGCGCTGCTGCGCAAGCATGTGCGCGATCTGCCGCTGGACTTCACGCTCGACGACTCGATGGCCATGGTGCCCGCGGCGAAGCTGTCCAAGGAGCCCGTGGTCGTGATCGGCGCACGCATCTCGCTGCGTGGGGACGTGATGCCGCAAGCCGGCGACATGGAGGGCTGGTCTGCGCCGGTGAACGTGGGCGCACGCGGCGTCAAGCTCGAGATCACGGAGGTCATCAAATGACGCATCGCTGGGCGTCGATCTGCCGATCGGCCGCGGGCGTTTCGAGCCCGCTGGCAGCAGCAGCCCTCATGGCAGGCGCGCTCGCACCGCTGCCCGCGAGGGCCGTGCTCGGCGAAGCCGTCGCATCGGTCCAGGCCGACCAGATCCGTCTGGCCGGTCGCCACAGCCAGAGCGTATCGCTCGGCTACGAGATCCATGAGATCACGATGACCGATGGTTCGCGCATCCGCGAGTTCGTCTCGCCCTCGGGCATCGTCTTTGCCGTGGCCTGGAACACGCGCTTCAAGCCAGACCTGGCGGCGCTGCTGGGCCGCTACCACGCCGACTACACGGCCGCGGCGCACGACGCCATGAAGCGACCCGGCATTCGGCGCGACGTCACCCTTCGACACGGCGATATCGTCGTCCATTCGATGGGCCATCTGAACGCCTTCGTCGGCACAGCGTACGTGGCTTCGATGATGCCTTCGGGCACGACCGCCAATGTGGTTCGCTGATATCAGGCGCGCGACGAAGGATCGCATGCTCGCATTCGCCGCGCTCACCGCGGTCTGTGCACTCATGCTCGCCGGCTGCGGTGGCGGCACCACGAGCGTCACCACGATCACCGGCGGCGGCATCACCGGCGGCACGGCAGGCGGCGAGGTGGCGCTCGCCAACCCGCCGACCGGCCCGAACACCACCGAGATCGTTGTCGATTCCGGCCCGGCGTCTGGATTTGCACTGGGCGTGGCCAACGTGCCGTATGTGACCGTCACCATCTGCACGCCGGGTTCGGCCACAGACTGCGCGACGATCGACCATGTGTTTCTCGACACGGGCTCAGTGGGGCTGCGGGTTCTCAAGAGCGCGGTGGCAGGCCTCAGCCTGCCAGCCGTCGCAGTGGTGGCCGACGCGGCGACGAACACGCCGGCCGGCAATGCTGCCGAGTGCTATCCGTTCGTGCTCGGGGCCATCTGGGGGCCGATGGCCACCGCCGATGTGCGCATCGCCGGCGAGTCGGCGCCGTCGCTGCCGATCCAGATCATCGACGACTCGACCACGCCGGCATACGCGGCACCCGCGGATTGCCTCGCCGCCGCCAACGGCGGCCTGCTCACCTCGGTGGCCACGCTCCAGGCCAACGGCGTGCTCGGCGTGGGCATGACGGCATTCGACTGCGGCGCCGACTGCGTCGACGGCCTGCCCCTGAGCGGCCATGACGTGTATTACTCGTGCCCCGCATCGGGCAGCGCCGCCTGTCTGCCTGCGGCCATGCCCATCGACGCCCAGGCTCAACACCCGGTGGCCCACTTCGCGGCGAACAGCGATGGCACCGTCGACAACAACGGCACGATGATCATGATGCCCGCGCTGCCCGACCTCGGTGCCACGCTCGCTCGCGGCCGCCTGGTCTTCGGCATCGGCACGCAGGCCAACAATCAATTGCCCGTGACCGCGCAGATCTACGCCGTCGAAACCGACCCGAACAGCCTGAGTTATCAATACCTGGCGACCGACCTCGACGGTGCCGCGTACCCCTACAGCTACATCGACAGCGGCTCCAACGCGTTGTTCTTCGACGATCCCACATTGCCCTTCGGCTGCCAGAGTTCTGCGGGCGGAACAGGCGGATGGTTCTGCCCCACCACCGTGGCTCGGCGCACTGCGACGATCACCGGAGCCACCCTGGGCACTGTCCCCGGCAGCATCGGTCAGGTCGATTTCGCCATCGCGAATGCGGACGCGCTGTTCACCACCTCCGGCAGCGCCTTCGCGACGCTCGGTGGATCGGCTGGCCAGGGCGCCGGTACCTTTGTCTGGGGCTTTCCGTTTTTCTACGGGCGCACGGTGTTCACGTCGATCTGGGGTCAGGCGACGGCGGTCAACGGGCCCTGGAACGCCTTCTGAATCTGCGACGGCCTGCGGCTCGCGGCATCGGGTGCCGGTGTCGCCGTCGGTTCAGCGCCCAGAGCATGGCCGCCAGCAGCAGTCCATCGACGGGATCCACTGCACCGCCGCCGCTGCTTCCTCCGCTGCTGCCTCCGGAACTGCCACCTCCACTGTTGCCGCCTCCGCCCCCTGGTGGCGTCGTCGCCGTCACGCCGTCGAAGGACGCCAGCCCCGCACGGGTCGACGCATACAACAGCGTCCCGCTCGCGCGAAGCGATCGCACTTCGAGCGCGGGCAGTGCGGTGTCTCCCGTCCCGCTCATCGCAGTCCACGTGAAGCTCGACCCTGCCGGCGAGACGAACACCCCCCTCGTCGCGGTGGCGGCGAAGACCGATGTGCCGTCGGTGTACAGGCTGAAGACGACGCCGAAGTCGTCGCCGATCTGCTGCGCCGGGTCGCTGCTGGTGTTGGCCGATGCCCAATTGCCGCCGGATGCGGCATACAGCACCAGGTTGCCGAAGGTCGAGGCGAGCAGGTTCGTGCCGACCCGCACCAGTCCCGTCACGCGCTCGCCGCCAAGGTCGTTCATGCCGTAGCGCGCCCAGGTCGCCGTGCCAGCCGCTGCCGTCTGCTCGGATGCCACATAGACCATGCTGTTCCCGCTCGAAGGATCGATGACCGCTGCGAAGATGTTTCCGCCGTCGACCAGCAGAGCTTTCACCGCCATTCCGGACAGGCCGGCCGCGACCGGCACCGCGCTGGCAGGCGTGCCCGAACGTGGCACCGCATAGAGGCCGTCGTCGGTGCCGGCGAAGAGCACCGTGCTGCCCAGCGCCATGGCGGAGACCCGGCCGTAGATGAAGCCGGTGATCCCGCTCCATTGCGCGGCGGCGGTCGAGTACGCCACCAGCCGTTCATCGGTGGATGCGTACAACACGTTATTCGCGGCGTCGGGCATCAACGCGATGAGCTCCTCCGTGGGATTGAGGACCGAGCCAATGTCCGTCGTGCTCCAGTTGGCGCCGCCGTCCGTGGTGGCGAACACCTCTTCGTAGTCGCCGGTGGTGGCCGCCGCTGCGGCGTACAAGGTACTGCCGATCACGGCCGAGTCGATGACGTTGGCATTGTTCAGCCTTTGGTTCGAGCCACCCGCCGCCACGGATTTCGGGCCATCGCTCTCGCTCCAGGCCGAGCCGGCGGCGAAGGTGGCAGGATCGGCGGACCACACGCCGAAGGCGCCGCCCGCCAGCGCCAAGGGCGCGCCCATGCCAGAGACCGGTACCGCGGCCGCAAACGTGTTGGCCCTCGGGCCGACGCCCAGCGGCTGGGTGGCCGCGAAATTGATGCCGTCCGCGCTCACGTACGGCTGCTGGTCGGTGCCAAGCAACACCGCCGGTTGCTGCACGAAGCTGCTCGACAAGGTGCCCAGCGAGGCGCAGAGGAAACCGCTGCTCGGGACGTTCGGATCGGGCAGCACCTGGATCCACACGGGCTGCGTGTCCATCGGATTGCCCGAGTAGAACAAGGCGCCTGCGTTGCAGGCGTAGGCCTGCGACAGGTCGGTGGTGTAAGCGATCGGCGAGATCGCCCCCGCGCCCATGCTCATCAACGGGTCCGCGGAACTCCACGACAACGTGGGCGATCCGGCAGTGATGGTTGCGCGATACAGGCCGGAGTCCGCGCCGACGAGCACGCCCGGCACGGGGCTGCCGAACGGCGTCGCCGGCACGGCGCTCAAGGCGGCGATCGAGGTGGCGCCGGCGGGCAATGGCTGCACGGCACTCCACGCGGGCAACGCCGCCAGCCCCGCCGAGGTGTCGACCGAGTACACACCCACCGGCGACGCGGTATCGCTCGCCGCAACGAGCCGCTGCGTGCCCGGCTCGAAGGCCAGGAAAGTGATCGGCGCGCCCGCGCCTGCAGCGATAGGCTGGGTCGGCAGCAGCGTCCACTGCGGCGTCGCGCCGATGGCGGAGTAATAAAGCCCCGAGCCGGTGGCCGCGACCACCGAAGACCCGACCGTCACCATCGATGTCACCGCGTACAGCGATTGCCGCCCGGTGAGCTGCGACACGGCCAGGCCAGCATTGCCTGCCTGCCACGTGGCACCTGCATCGGTGCTGACGAACACGCCGTTCTCGGGCGTTCCTGCATAGACGGTTGCCGGCGTGCTCACGCTGGGCGTCAGCAGCACGTTGACCGTGCCTCCGGGCGGCCCGAGTGAGCTCCACGCCGCTGCGCCTTGCGCCTGCGCGCTGCCGCATGCGGCCACGACGCAAAGCAGAGACACCGCGAAGCGCCGTACGACTCCGGACAGGCAGCGGCCACGGCCGCCGTACTTCACGGTTCGATCCATGACGAAGATCCTTTCAGAACTTGATGGCGGCCGCGCGCCAAGCGAGCCGCAGCGCCATCATCATGAACGTGCGACTCGAGTGTGGGCTGGGAATCACACGATGTTTCAAAGTTGATCCATATCTCGCGCGGTTTGTGGCCTGCGCCAACCGCGATGCTCGGCGAAGCCGCGCGATGGATCAAGAAACGCTTAAGCAGCCCTTAATGAATCTGCCCGTTTCGACTGGCCGAGGAGCTGGTTTCCCCATGCATCCACCGTTCGTGAACCTGACGAATGCGCGAGGCAACACACATGGCGAAGGGCGCGCCATGTGCTCGCCCGACATCTGCGTGTCCGACTCGACCATGATCAGTGAGCGATGGAGCAAGCATGAGTCTCGGCGACCTGTTCGGGTGGTGTGCAGCAGCGTTGATGGTGTCGACCTTCAGCTGCCGCGATGTGCTTCGCATGCGCCAGCTTGCCGTGTGCACGAACCTGGCGTTCATCGCTTATGGCTGCTGCGCCGCACTGTTGCCGGTTCTGGCGCTGCACCTCTTGCTGCTGCCGATCAACATCGTCCGTTGGCGGCAGTCGAGAAGCGCAAGTGCCCGAGCGTCCTGGCGCTGATGCCCCGGGGCGGTCGAGCGCAAGTGCGTGCAGGTGCAGCCTTCCACCGATCCATTGCCACGCCAAGACGACGATCGAACGACTCCTTCACACGTCGATGTTCGCCGCCCTCAAGGCGTTCGTCTCGATAAAGTCCCGGCGCGGCTCGACCTCGTCGCCCATCAGCATCGTGAACACGCGATCGGCCTCGATCGCGTCATCGATCTGCACTCTCAGCAGGCGGCGCACGCTCGGATCCATCGTGGTCTCCCACAACTGCTGCGGGTTCATCTCGCCCAGGCCCTTGTAGCGTTGTCGGCCGACGGCGCTTTCGGCTTGCTGCATCAGCCAGTCCATGGCCTGGCGGAAGTCGCCCGCCTTCGCTTCCTTCTGCCTGTCGCCCTCGCCGCGGCGGACTACCGCGTCTGCTCCGACGAGGCCCTTGAAGGTGCGGCCCGCCGAGCTCAGGACTTCATAGTCGGCGCCGTGCAGGAAATCGGCCGTGATGACGCTGCTCTTGATGTTGCCATGGTGGAGTCGACCGATGCGAAGGATGTGCTTGTCCAGGCGTGCGTCGAATTCTGCGGTCACGTCCGCGCCGTGGAGCGCCGCCTTCAGGGCCAGCGCCGAGGTTTCGGCCGCTTCCAGCGTGTCGAGGTTCAGCTCGAGCCCGTTGGCAATGGCGCGCAAGGCTTCCACATCCATCCAGTTCGACAGCCGCTCGACCACGTTGTTGGCAAGCACGTATTGGCTCGCGAGGGTTTCCAGGGCGTCTCCGCGCAGCACGGTCGCACCTTGGGTACCCGTGTCGAGCTGCGCATCTTTCAAGGCCACGCGCATCAGGTAGGCATCGAGCTCGTGGCCGTCCTTGAGGTATTGCTCCTCCTTGCCCAGCTTGACCTTGTAGAGCGGCGGCTGCGCAATGTAGATGTGGCCGCGCTCGACGAGTTCGGGCATCTGGCGATAGAAGAAGGTCAGCAGGAGCGTGCGGATGTGCGCGCCGTCGACGTCCGCATCGGTCATGATGATGATGCGGTGGTAGCGGAGCTTGTCCGGGTTGAACTCGTCCTTGCCGATGCTTGTGCCCAATGCCGTGATGAGCGTCAGGATCTCGTTGCTGGTGAGCAGTTTCTCGAAGCGCGCCTTCTCGACGTTCAGGATCTTGCCGCGCAGCGGAAGGATCGCCTGGAACTTGCGATCGCGCCCTTGCTTGGCCGAGCCGCCGGCGGAATCGCCCTCGACGATGTAGATCTCGCACAGCGCAGGGTCCTTCTCCTGGCAGTCGGCAAGCTTTCCGGGGAGGCCCATGCCGTCGAGCACACCCTTGCGGCGAGTCATCTCGCGCGCCTTGCGTGCGGCTTCGCGGGCGCGGGCCGCATCGACGATCTTGCCGCAGATGATCTTGGCGTCGGTGGGATTCTCGAGGAGGTAGTCTGTCAGCGCCTTGCTGACCACGTCCTCGACTGGGCCGCGAACTTCGCTGGAGACCAGCTTGTCCTTGGTCTGGCTGCTGAACTTGGGCTCGGGCGCCTTCACGCTGAGCACGCAGCAAAGCCCCTCGCGCATGTCGTCACCGCTGATCTCGACCTTGGCCTTCTTGGCCAGTTCGTTGTCCTCGATGTACTTGTTGATGACTCGCGTCATGGCCGCGCGCAGGCCCGTGAGGTGGGTGCCGCCGTCGCGCTGCGGAATGTTGTTCGTGAAGCACAGGACGTTCTCGCTGTAGCCATCGTTCCACTGCATGGCCACCTCGCTCGTGATGACCGTGCCCTGTTCGCTCATCTTCTCGCCGGTGGCATGGAAGATGGTCGGATGCAGCGTCTTCTTGCCGGTGTTGATGAAGTCGACGAAGCCCTTGACGCCGCCGGTGAAGGCGAAGTCGTCTTCCTTGTTGTTCCGCTCGTCGACCAGCCGGATCTTCACGCCGTTGTTCAGAAAGCTCAGTTCGCGCAGTCGCTTGCTGAGGATGTCGTAGTGAAAATCGATGTTGGTGAAGATCTCGTCGTCCGGCAGGAAATGCACTTCGGTGCCGCGCTTCTCGGTGTCTCCGATCAGCTTCATCGGGCTCACTTCGACTGCACCGCGCACCTCGATCTGCCGGTCCTGCGGCACGCCCTTCTTGAACTCGATGAAATGAACCTTGCCTTCGCGGCGCACGGTCAGGCGCAACCACTTGGACAGTGCGTTCACGCAGGACACGCCCACGCCGTGCAGGCCGCCCGAGACCTTGTAGCTGTTCTGGTTGAACTTGCCGCCAGCATGCAATTCGGTCAGCGCGATTTCGGCGGCGCTGCGCTTGGGCTCGTGCTTGTCGTCCATCTTGACGCCGGTCGGAATGCCCCGCCCGTTGTCGACGACCGAGATCGAATTGTCGGTGTGGATGGTGACGACGATGTCGTCGCAATAGCCCGCAAGTGCTTCGTCGATGGAGTTGTCGACCACCTCGAACACGAGATGGTGCAGGCCGGTGCCGTCAGAGGTGTCGCCGATGTACATGCCCGGCCGCTTGCGCACGGCTTCCAGGCCTTCCAGGATCTGGATGCTGCCCTCGCCGTAGGCGTCCAGTGCCGGCCCTACTGCCGCCGCCCTGGACGCCATGTCGCCCAGCTTCTTGCTGTCGTCGTGGGAAGGTGTCGCTTGCTGCTCGCTCATCGGTTTCTCGAAATCATGTGGGGGCGTTCAAACGGATTCACAGCCCGTCCTGAGCGCTGCGGCGGGCTGCGGCCCGCGCGTGGCATCGCGCGTCGGCGCGTTCAGATGCGCATGGGCATCACCACGTACTTGAATCCGGCTTGTTCGGGCACCGTGATCAAGGCGCTCGAATTGGTGTCCTGCAGCTCGATCTTGACCATGTCCTGGCCCATGTTCGCCAGCGCATCCATCAGGTAGGTCACGTTGAAGCCGATCTCGATGGCATCGCCGTCGTAGTCGACCTCGAGTTCCTCCTTGGCTTCCTCCTGCTCGGCATTGTTCGATGCGATGCGCAGGACGCCCGGCTCGATGTTCACCCGCACGCCCTTGAACTTCTCGCTGGTGAGGATGGCTGCACGCTGCAGGCTGGCCAGCAAGGGTGCGCGCCCGAGCGTCACGTGGTTCTTGTGGTTCTTCGGGATCACGCGGTTGTAGTCGGGGAACTTGCCCTCGACCAGCTTCGTCACGAACTCCATTCCGGCGAAGCTGAACTTGGCCTGGTTGCCGGCGAATCGCATCTCGATGGGTGCGTCGTCGTCCTTGAGAAGGCGCTGCAGTTCCAGCACGGTCTTGCGCGGCAGGATGACTTCCTGCTTTGGGATCTCGACGTCCAGCGTCGCCTGCGCCAGCGCCAGGCGGTGTCCGTCGGTGGCCACGAGCGTGAGGCTCTTTCCTTCGGCCACGAACAGGATGCCGTTGAGGTAGTAGCGGATATCGTGCACCGCCATCGCAAAGTGCACCTGGTTGATCAACTGCTTGAGCGTCTTTTGCGGGACGCCGAAAACCGGGCCGAAATCCGCTGCTTCCTGCACCAGCGGGAAGTCGTCGCTGGGCATGGTCTGCAGCGTGAAGCGGCTCTTGCCTCCCTGCAGCGTGAGCTTGCTCTGGTTGGCACTCAGCGTGACGCTCTGTTCGGCCGGCAGCGCCCGCAGGATGTCGATGAGCTTGCGAGCACCCACCGTGGTGGCGAAGTTGCCCGCATCGCCATCGAATTCGCCGGAGGTGCGCACCTGGATTTCAAGGTCGGAGGTGGTGAACTCGACGGCGCCACCGGTCTTGCGGATCAGCACGTTGGCGAGGATCGGCAATGTGTGGCGACGCTCCACGATGCCCGATACCGCTTGCAGGGCGTTCAACAGTTTTTCTTGCGCTGCCTTCAAGACAATCATTTGAACCTCTTGAATTAGTCGTTCTAGTAGGGGTGGACGGCTTTTGTGGAGAACGCCATTTTCCCCTTTTCTTTCAATCGTCTAGAGCCCTGTGAACCCTGTGGGCCGGGTTCGGGCAACCGGGGGAGGCAACGACAACAACTTGGGCAAGCGAACGAGCGCAGTGGATAAGCACCACCTTGTTCAAAAGTTGTCCCCAGCCTTGTGGCTTGACGCGCTCGCGAGCCTCGTGCATGGCGGCCATCAGCCCTTGAGCGTCTGCTCGAGCACGTGCAACTGCTGGTTCAGCTCGGTGTTCTTGCCGCGTTCTCCCGATATCTTGCGAACGGCATGCAGCACGGTGGTGTGGTCTCGTCCACCGAACAGTTCGCCGATCTCCGGCAGGCTCTTCTGCGTCATTTCCTTGGCGAGATACATGGCGATCTGGCGCGGGCGGGCGATGCTCGCGGGACGCTTCTTGGAATACATGTCGGCGACCTTGATCTTGTAGAAATCGGCCACGGTCTTCTGGATGTTCTCGACGCCGATCTGCCGGTTCTGGATCGACAGCAGATCCTTGAGGGCCTCGCGAGCGAGCTGGATGTTGATGTCCTTGTGGCTGAACCGCGAGTACGCCAGGATCTTCCTCAGGGCGCCTTCGAGTTCTCGCACATTGGCACGCACGTTCTTCGCGACGAAGAACGCCACGTCCTCGGGCATCGCGGCGCCTTCGGCGTCGGCCTTGCGCATCAGAATCGCGACCCGCATCTCCAGCTCCGGCGGCTCGATGGCAACCGTCAGGCCAGCGTCGAAGCGCGAGGTCAGGCGCTCGTCGATGTCGGCCAGCCCCTTGGGATAGGTGTCGCTGGTCATGATGATGTGCGCGCGCTTGGCCAGCAATGCCTCGAAGGCATTGAAGAACTCCTCCTGCGTGCGCTCCTTGCCGGCAAAGAACTGCACGTCGTCGATCAGCAGGAGATCGAGCGAGTGGTACTTGGCCTTCAGTTCGTCGAAGGTCTTGCGCTGGTAGTTCTTGACGACATCGGTGATGAACTGCTCTGCGTGCAAGTACAGGATGCGCGCATCGGGCTTGTCGGCCAGCAGGGCATTGCCCACGGCATGGACGAGATGCGTCTTGCCCAGCCCGACGCCGCCATAGACGAACAACGGGTTGTACGACTGGCCCGGTGCACCGGCCACATGCAGCGCGGCCGTGCGGGCCATCTGGTTGGCGCGGCCCGGGACGAGCGTGTCGAAGGTGAGGTTGACATTCAACCGATGGCTTGGCAACGAGCGGCTCGGCGGCTGAGGCGACGAAGCCACAAGCGTCGGTCGGCTGCCACGCACCGGCAGACCTCCGGCGACCGCGAGCGCGGCCGCGTCGGCCATCTCCGGCACCGTCGCCGTGGCCGGCACTGCGCGCAGCGCCGGCCGCTCCGCCTCTCGCGGAGCCAATGCAATCTCCAGACGCACCGGCTTGCCCGCGATGTCGCTCAGCACGGCTTCGATGCGACTCGCATACTGCTGGCGGATCCAGTCGAGCTTGAACCGATTGGGCACGCGCAAGGTGACCACTGCCATGCCCACGCCCGCATCGTCGGCCACGTCGGCCGCCGGCAAAGGGCGTATCCAGGTATTGAATTGTTGTTCGGGCAGTTCGGCGGCAAGGCGTTCGCAGCCGCGCTGCCAGAGGTCAGCGCTCATGTTTGTGGAAAACTCTTTTCGGAGCGGGCGGATTGTACGTGGCAACCGGGTGCCGGGGCCGTGGTTATCCACAGTTTCTCGACCTGGGTCAAGACCCGGCCCAAGGCGCATGCTGCCGTCCAAGTCTTTGACTTTGAAAGGGCTTTTTGCTGTAATAGTGGGTTTCCCGAAGCCGGGGAACCAGCCCAGTCGGAACCATCATGAAACGCACCTACCAAGCTTCCAAAGTCCGCCGCGCCCGCACCCATGGCTTTCTCGTTCGCATGAAGACGCGTGGCGGCCGCGCCGTCATCAACGCGCGGCGCGCCAAAGGCCGCAAACGTCTCGCGGTCTGAGGCCTCGCGGTCTGAGTCGCGCGACTCTCGCACGGCATGCCACGACCGGTCGGCCAGTCGATTGGCCGCATCGTGCGATCCATCGATTTCGAACGTGTCCTGAGCGCTCCGTCCCGGGCGCGCACAGCCCATTTCGCCGTCCATCACCTGGATTCCCGGCCGACACTGCCTCGCCGCGCGGAAATCCACGGCCTGTCCACCGAGTTATCAACAGGCGACGCACCACAGAGGCACAAGCTTGTGGATGACTCTGCCGGCCTTGCAACGGGCACGATGGGCGTCTGGCTTGGCGCTGTCGTGCCCAAGCGGCACGCGAAGCGCGCCGTCACGCGCTCGCTGCTGAAGCGGCAGATCCGCGCGGCTGCGACAAAGCATCTCGCAAATCCCGGTGGGTTCGGCTCCGGGCTATGGGTCATTCGCCTGCGCGCGCCCTTCGATCGTGCTCAATTCACCAGCGCTGCCTCGCAGGTGCTGCGGCGTGCCGCGCAAGACGAACTCGACGCGTTGTTGAGCGTTGCACTCCAAGGTTGGCAAAGTCGCTGATCCGCCGCAGATTGCCATGGCCCGCAGGTTCGCTCTTATCGATATCCCACGTCAGGTGCTGATCGGAGCCGTGCGCGGTTATCGATACTTTCTCAGTCCGTGGCTTGGAAGCGCCTGCCGCTTCGAACCCACCTGTTCTGCGTACGCGCTCGGTGCGCTGCAGCGGCATGGGGCCACGCTCGGCACGTTGCTGACGCTTGGCCGGCTTGCGCGCTGTCATCCGTGGTGTGCCGGCGGCCATGACCCGGTGCCCGAACAGCCGCCGCGACTGTTCACGCGCCTTCCAGGGCTTGCGCCGAATCGCACGGGCTCCCCCGTCTCACAAGAAAAGAACACCCCATGACCGACATGCGCCGCACCATCCTCTGGGGCGTCTTCCTCGTCTCGCTGTTCCTGCTGTACGACGCCTGGAACAAGTACAACGGACATCCCTCGATGTTTGCGCCGCGTGTCGCGACCCAGACATCCGCCCCGCCAAGCCCTGCTGCGTCCACCGGCGCGGTGCCGACGGCTACGGCGACCCCGGCGGCAGGTGCACCGATCCCTCCTTCGCCATCCTCGGCGGCGGTGGCTTCACAGAAGATCACGGTCGATACCGATCTGCTGAGGCTCACCTTCGACACCAAGGGCGCCGACATCGTGCGCGCCGAACTGCTGAAGGAGGCGGCAGAGCATGATCCCAAGGAGCACGTCGTCCTGTTCGACGTCTCCCGTGACCGGCTGTACAAGGCCCAGACCGGCCTGATCCCGACCCAGGGCGGTTCCCTTCCCAATCACCTGACGCCGATGACGGTGGTGCCGGGCGATCGCAGCCTCGGGGCCAACGAAAACACGCTCGAAGTGAAATTCGAGTCACCCGTGATCGGCGGGGTGAAGCTGGTCAAGACCTTCACCTTGCATCGCGGCAGCTACGTCATCGACGTCAGGCACGAGGCGATCAACGAATCGACCGCGCCGGTGCAACCGCAGCTCTACCTGCAACTCGTGCGCGACGGCAATCCTGCTCCGGGCGGCTCGAGCTTCTACTCCACATTCACCGGGCCGGCCATCTACACCGAGGCGAACAAGTACCAGAAGATCCCGTTCAAGACGATCGAGAAGCGCGAAGGCAACACCAAGCTCGAACACGAGGTGACGACGGACAACGGCTGGGTCGCGATGGTCCAGCACTACTTCGCGTCGGCCTGGTTGCTGGGTACGCAAGGCGACGAGAAGCGCCAGCGCGAGTTCTTCACCAAGAAGGTCGATGCCAACGAGTACTCCGTCGGCATGATCGTGCCGATGGGTACGGTCGAGCCCGGCAAGACGCGCACGGTAGATGCGCGTCTGTTCGTCGGCCCCGAGGAAGAAAAGAAACTCGAGGCGATCGCACCCGGACTCGAACTGGTCAAGGACTACGGCGTGCTCACCATCATCGCCAAGCCCTTGTTCTGGCTGCTCACCCAGATGCACAAGTTCCTCGGCAACTGGGGCTGGGCCATCGTGGCGCTGGTCGTGCTGCTGAAGATCGCCTTCTTCTGGCTCAATGCCAGCGCGTACCGTTCGATGGCCAAGATGAGGGCCATCAACCCCAAGGTGCAGGCCCTGCGGGAGCGATACAAGGACAAGCCGCAGCAGATGCAGCAGGAGATGATGCGCATCTACCGCGAGGAAAAGGTCAATCCGCTGGGCGGATGCCTGCCCATCGTCGTGCAGATGCCGTTCTTCATTTCGCTTTACTGGGTGCTGCTGTCCACCGTGGAAATGAGGAATGCGCCGTGGATCGGCTGGATCACCGATCTATCCGCCCGTGACCCGTACTTCATCCTGCCGGTCCTCATGACCCTGACGAGCCTGGTGCAGGTCGCCCTCGGTGCCAAGCCGCCCGATCCGGTGCAGGCCAAGATGATGTGGATCATGCCGCTCGCGTTCTCGGTGATGTTCTTCTTCTTTCCGGCCGGTCTCGTGCTGTACTGGCTCACGAACAACATCCTGTCCATTGCCCAGCAGTACGTGATCAACAAGCGCATGGGCGTGGCCGGCAAGTAGCACGGCGTCGTCGAAGGGGCGGCAGCGAATCCCTCTGGATGCCGCGCTGCCCGGAGGCTCCTTGCGGCAGCCGGTCTCGCCGACAATCTCTCCATGCTGCCGCGCGAGGATCCCATTGCCGCGATCTCCACCGCTCCAGGGCGCGGGGCGGTCGGCATCGTGCGCATGTCGGGCCCCGACCTGTCCACGATCATCGCAGCGGTGTGTGCCCGCAGGCTCGCGCCGCGCCAGGCGAGCTTCGGACCGTTCCTCGACGAGGACGGGAGCGCCATCGATCAGGGCTTGGCCATCCACTTCCCAGCGCCGAATTCCTACACTGGTGAAGACGTCCTCGAACTGCAGGCGCACGGCGGCACCGTTGTGCTTCAACTGCTGCTGGCCCGCTGCCTGCAGGCAGGCAGGGGCATCGGCATGCGCCTGGCGCAGCCCGGCGAGTTCACCCAGCGGGCCTTTCTCAACGACAAGCTGGATCTGGCGCAAGCCGAGGCGGTCAGCGACCTGATTGAAGCCAGCACCGAGGCAGCCGCACGCAGTGCCGCACGCTCTCTTGGCGGCACTTTTTCGCAGGAGATCCATGCTCTGCGCGACGAACTGGTCGCCTTGCGCATGCTGGTGGAGGCGACACTCGACTTTCCCGAAGAGGAGATCGACTTCCTGGACAAGGCCGACGCCCGGGGCCGCATGGATCACCTGTCGGCCCGCCTCGACGCAGTGCTCGACCGCGCACGCCAGGGCGCCTTGCTGCGCGAGGGGATGCGGGTGGTGATCGCAGGACAACCGAACGTGGGCAAGAGCTCGCTGCTCAATGCGCTGGCCGGGGCCGAACTTGCCATCGTGACGCCCGTGCCCGGCACCACGCGCGACAAGGTGAGCGAGACCGTGCAGATCGAGGGCGTGCCGGTGCACGTGATCGACACTGCCGGCCTGCGCGAGACCCACGACGAGGTCGAGCGCATCGGCATCGAGCGCAGCTGGACGGAGATCGGGTCGGCCGATGCCCTGCTCTTCCTGCACGACCTCACTCGCCTGGACGACACGTCGTACCAGGAGGCGGACCGACGCATCGCCGAGCGGCTGCCGGCCACGCTCATCCACAGCGGCCGGCTCGTGCCGCTCTACAACAAGGTCGATTGCCTGGACGGGGCCCCGCCCGTCGACGGCCTGCTCATTTCAGCGCGCAGCGGCGCCGGGCTCGATGCTCTGCGGCAGCGCCTGCTCGCGCTCGCCGGATGGCACGCGAGCGCCGAGGGTGTGTTCATTGCGCGCGCTCGCCACGTCAGTGCCTTGCACAGAACTCGGGACCACCTCTCGCAGGCGCGCCAACTGGCCCAACAAGGGGACCTCGCGCTCGATCTGGTGGCCGAGGAACTGCGGCTCGCGCAGGCGTCGCTCGGCGAAATCACCGGGGAATTCAGCGCCGACGACTTGCTCGGTGAAATCTTCAGCCGCTTCTGTATCGGGAAATAGTCTCGGGCGATCGGCTCGTCCGAGATGAGCCGTGCACGGGCGGCGACAACGGCACCCACCATGCGCGGACCAAGGCGCGTCGCAACATGCCCAGGCTCGGACCCCGTGCAGCCCAGGGCGTCGCGCCTATCGGGTCGGTGCCGGAATGGTGGCCTTGGAAAAGATCAGCTGGTCGTAGTCGAAGTTGAACGAGCCCGTCGTGAAGGCCGAGCCGTTGTGATAGATGGCGAGGATCAACCCATTCCACCCAGGAAGGAACGGTGCCCCGACACTGTTCGTGCCGGTGGCATAGCTCTGTGAAAAGCTGGTGTCCCAGATCTTCGTGTACTGACCAGCTTCGGACGGGGACAGCGCAGGGTCGTGCTGCGCCCACACTTCGACATGCGTCCGGTTCGATCCGGTGCCACCGGCAGTACCAGGAGTGATGTGGTAGAGCAGCGTGTCCCAGCCGCCGGAGTATCGCCAATTCAGCGTCCAGTTGGATGTCGTGGTGCTCTCGTTCGGCTGATTGCCAGTTCCCAAAGGTCCGAAGTTTTGACCGTCGTAAACGAGATGCCGGCTCAGGACTCCTTGAACGTCGCCACCCCCGACAGACTGCCCGTAGGTGACAAGTTCCTGGGTGGTGTACGTGGCGCCGGTCGTGGTGAGCCAGACTGACTTGCCGGTGATGTAGGTGTATTGCCCGGAATCCGGCGGAGCGCCTGGCGACTGTGCGCGACGCACCCGAACCTGCAAATAGAAGTCGTTGCCCTGGTACTTCGTCGGATTGGCCGCTTGGTCCGTCGGACTTCCATACCAGCCGGGATTGGATGCCGTTGCGCCCCACGCATTCGTCGTGTTGCTTCCGTCGGTCACCGTGAACGCACCCGGCGCGATCGAACCGTTGGCGCCAGGATCATCTGCGCCACGACCATTGGTCGCACCAGTCAGGGGATTGAACGGTCGCCACCAGTAAGCGTTGCCACGCCCGTCGACCGAACCTTGCGGGTAGGTCAGGCGCAGGAATGCACCCCCCTCGGCGCCGCCGCTGGATTGCCAGGATACGAAGCTGCCCCCTGAACCCTTGGCCAGCGGATCGTTGCCCCCGCTGTAACCGCCAGTCCAGCGGAACTGGTTCACCTCCGATGCTGTGTCGAAATTGTGATACCAGACAACTCCGGCGCCCGAGATGCGACCAGCCCAATCAGCGCTGGCAGGTGCAGGCGCAGGTGCAGGTGCAGGTGCAGGCGCAGGTGCGGGCGCAGGTGCAGGTGCGGGTGCAGGTGCGGGTGCGGGTGCGGGTGCGGGTGCGGGTGCGGGTGCGGGTGCAGGTGCGGGTGCGGGTGCTGGTGCGGGTGCTGGTGCGGGTGCGGGTGCGGGTGCGGGTGCGGGTGCAGGTGCAGGTGCAGGTGCAGGTGCGGGTGCACCGGACGCGGGGGTCTCGGCGGCATTGCTCCCACCGCATGCGGACAGGCCTGCACACCAGGCAAAGGCGACCCAAAGGGTTACCAGACGGCTGTTGCTCATGGAAGTGTTCTCACCCATTCAATTTGTCGCTCACTGCACCATCTGTGCCGATCGATCCGGACCACAGACTTGGACTCGATGTGCTCTGGGGGACCATTCCCTGCGGCGCCCAGGCCGTTGTGCATCGCAATCTGTGATTTGCGTGGCTGCCATCCAAGTCGCAGACTCGCGCACAAGCTTGAAATAATTACGAAGGGCCATTATCAGACTTGGCCGCGGCCCATTCAGGGCGAGTCCGCGCGGATGCAGCAAGTTCTTGCAATCTCGATACACGTGTCCGAGCCAGCTGGACGGACATCCCGTCCTGCCCCGGATGTGTATCGGAAAGTGACGCCCAGAGGGTTCGTGACAAACGACCTTTCCCGCCCGCACACGCAGTGCCCGTCCCCTGGCTTGAGCGATTGTGGGCACAGTGACCGCGACCCATAATCGTTCGCCAGACGTCGGGGGCGGCGCAGTCCGGAGAAGCGATGGAATTCAGCGAGTTGGTGCAGGTCATGCAGACGCTCAACGCCGAAGATGCGTTTCGGCCGCGCCTGAGCCTCGACCAATGGCGCGTCATCGCGCCCTACCTCACGCGCCACGATATCCGAGCCGGCGATCTGCTCATCAAGCAGGGCGATACCGACCGCACCATGTACTTCCTTGGTCAAGGGTCGTTGCAGGTGTTCGTCACCGGCGGGGCGCCAGGCAGCAATCGCATCGCGATCCTGCGCGCGGGCTCCGTCGTCGGAGAGCCTGGGATGTTCACCGATGGGGCGCGAATGGCGAACGTCGAGGCGATGACGCCTTGCATCGTCTGGGCCTTGCGCGGGCCACGCCTGGAGGAACTCGTTCAGCGCAATCCGTCGCTGGCCATCGAACTGATGCGAGCCGCGGGGGCGGTGATGTCCATCCGCATGCGCGCCACTCTTCAAAAGCAGACGCCTTTCACCTGAAGCGCGCATTCCGGAATCGGCGGCGTTCAGTGGCCCGGGAAAACGGCCAGCGTAAACCAGGCGAGCCCTGCGTTGCGAACGCTTGATGCAGTCACCGGCTTGATGAGCGGCGTGGCTTTTCCCACGCCCACGCCCGCGCCCGCGGGACCTTGATCGCGCCACGGCGGCAGCCACGTTCACAGCGAATCGAGAAGACGCCCTTCCGCAAGCGCGAGCGGTTCGGGCAGGCCCGAGAGGACCAGCGTGTCGCCGGCGGCAAGCACGAGTTCGTCGGCAGGCTTGACGACGGCGCCCGACGCACGCCTGAGCGACACCACATTCACGCCGACCGCGTGAAGCGCCTGATCCGCAAGCGACTGTCCGACGCAACGGCTGCCCGTTGGCAAGGTCACGCTGTGCAGCCGCGCCGTCTGCAATTCGTCCACGGTGTCATCGTCTGCGCCGTGAAAATAGCCGCGCAGCAGGCCGTAGCGGGCATCCCGCTGCTGCTGCACGACCCTCAGCACGCGCCGCATGGGCACGCCCACGAGCGCGAGCGCATGGCTGGCGAGCATCAGCGAGCCTTCCACCGCCTCCGGCACGACCTCGGTCGCGCCGGCCGCGCGCAGCTTTTCGAGGTCCGCATCGTCGATCGTGCGCACGACCACCGGCACTTTCGGCGCATGCGCCTGCACGAGGCTGAGGATCTTGAGCGCCGAGGGCGTGTCGTGGTAGCTCACCACCACCGCGTTGGCACGCGCGAGACCCGCGGCCATCAGGCTTTGCAGCCGGGCGGCGTCACCGAAGACCACGCTTTGTCCAGCCGCCGCGGCCTGGCGCACCCGATCGGGATCCAGGTCGAGCGCCATGTACGGGATGTGCTCGCCGTCGAGCAGGCGCGCGAGGTTCTGGCCGCTGCGCCCGTAGCCGCAGATGATCACGTGCTGCTCGGTGTTGATCGCGCGCCTGGCGATGGTCGTCATGGCCACCGACTGCATTAGCCAGTCGGTCGCGCTCAGACGCATCACGATGCGGTTGCTGTACATCACGATGAAAGGCGTGGCGAGCATGCTCAGCACCATGCTTGCCAGCACCGGGCTTTGCAGCTCGGGACTGATGAGGCTGCGCTCGGTGGCCAGCGACAGCATCACGAAGCCGAATTCGCCGGCCTGCGCCAGATACAGGCCGGTGCGCAGCGCCACGCCGGTGGCCGCCCCGAACAGCTTGGCCAAGGCCGTCACGAGTCCGAACTTGAACAGCACCGGCAGCACGGCCAGGGCAAGCACGACCGGCCAATGGGCGAGCACTGCCAGAGCATCGAGCTTCATTCCGATGGTGATGAAGAACAGGCCGAGCAGGACATCGTGGAATGGCCGAATGTCGGTTTCCACCTGGTGCTTGTATTCAGTCTCCGCGATCAGCATGCCGGCGATGAAGGCGCCCAGCGCGAGCGACAGGCCGGCCAGCTCCGTCAGCCAGGCCAGTGCCAGAGTGACCAGCAGCAGGTTGAGGATGAAGAGTTCCTCGCTCTTTCGTCGCGCGACAAGCGTGAGCCACCAGCGCATGACGCGCTGGCCTCCGAGCAGCAGCAAAGCGAGCAGGGCCGCCGCCTTGACGAGCGCGAAGGCGAGCTCTCGCGCGAGTTCGGCCGGCGCGGAACCCAGCGCGGGGATCAGCACGAGAAGCGGCACGACGGCCAGATCCTGGAACAGCAACACGCCCATGACCCGGCGGCCGTGCTCGCTTTCGAGTTCCAGCCGCTCGGCCATCAGCTTGACGACGATGGCTGTGCTGCTCATTGCCGCCGCCCCGCCGAGCGCGAGGGCGCCCTGCCAGTGCATGCCCCAGCGCCGCCCCATCGCGGTGAAGGCGGCGCCCACGAGTGCGTTGACGAGCACGGTCGTGAGCATCGTCAGCGCAACCTGGCTCAGTCCCAGGCCGAACACCAGGCGCCGCATGCTCTTCAGCTTGGGGAGGTTGAATTCGAGTCCGATGACGAACATCAGGAAGACCACGCCGAATTCCGCCAGCGCCTCCACGTTGCTCGAACCCTTGGCCAGAGCCATCGCATTCGGGCCGATCACCACCCCGACGGCCAGGTAGCCGAGCATCGGCGGCAGCTTGACCAGCCGGCACACCACGACGCCAGCCACCGCCGCGAGCAGGTACAGCAGGATCAGTTCGAGGGTGGAGGCCATTCGTTGCGGACGGGTGAATGCATCAGGGACGGAATCGGCGGGCCGATCGCAAGGCCCATGCCCGCGTGGACACCGACGATCACCGCGCACGGCATCATCGCAGCAAGAAGGCGCGCCCGCCGCAACCTAGAATCGGCGATCTCTTCACACAGACGGGCTCCACGCGTGCCAGCTTCCTCCCACTTCGACGCCGAGCGCGCCCTGCGGCTTGCACGGGAGACCTTCGACATCGAGGCGCGCGCACTGACGGGGCTGAAGGCGCGCCAGGGCGAGAGTTTCGCCCAGGCCGTGCGCGCCATGCTCGACTGCCAAGGTCGCGTCGTGGTGATGGGCATGGGCAAGAGCGGCCATGTCGGACGCAAGATCGCCGCGACCCTCGCGTCTACCGGCACGCCGGCGATGTTCGTGCATCCTGCCGAGGCGAGCCACGGAGACCTGGGCATGGTCACACCGGGCGATGTGGTGCTGGCGATCTCCAACTCCGGCGAAGTCGACGAGCTCGCGGCCATCATGCCGGCGCTCAAGCGCCTGGGCGTGACGCTGGTCATCATGACGGGTCGCGCGGAATCCTCCCTCGCACGCCATGCCGACATCGTCATCAGCAGCGAAGTCGACCAGGAAGCCTGTCCCATGAACCTGGCACCCACCGCAAGCACCACCGCTCAGATGGCGCTGGGCGACGCACTGGCCGTGGCGCTGCTGGACGCGCGGGGTTTTCGCGAAGAGGACTTCGCGCGCTCGCACCCGGGCGGCTCGCTCGGACGCAAGCTGCTGACCCACGTACGCGATGTCATGCGCAGTGGAGCTGCCGTCCCCCAGGTGCTCCCCGACACGACGTTCATCGAGACCATGCGCGAGATGACCAACAAGGGTCTGGGCGCGACAGCGATCACCGACGCATCGCGTCATGTGCTGGGCATCTTCACCGACGGCGACCTGCGTCGCCTGCTGGAGAAGGGCATGGACCTGCGCGGCCTCACCGCACGCGATGTGATGCACCCCAACCCGCGCCTCGTACGCGACGACGCGCTGGCAGTCGACGCGGCCGACATGATGGAGCAGTACCGCATCACGAGCGTGCTCGTCGTCGACGCCGACGGCGCGCTCATTGGTGCCCTGAACTCGAACGACCTCATGCGCGCGAAGGTGATCTGATGGCCGAGCGTGAACTCAGCCCGGCCCTTTCCTTCCTGCCCGAGCTGCTGCTGCGCGCGCAAGGTATCCATGCGGCGATCTTCGATGTCGACGGTGTCCTGACCGACGGACGCATCTACATCGGCGAGGACGGCGAGGCGTTCAAGGCCTTCAGCACGCTCGACGGCCACGGCCTCAAACTGCTGTCGCGCGGCGGCATCGTGCCCGCAGTGATCACCGGGCGTGACTCTCCCGCCGTGCGGCGCCGCGTGGCCGACCTCGGCATCGCGCATGCCATCTATGGCGTGGACGACAAGCTCGAGGCGGCCCAGCGCCTTCTGGCGGAATTGCAACTCGGATGGGATGCCGTCGCGGTGATGGGCGACGACTGGCCCGACCTGCCGCTGATGGTGCGCGCGGCGTTCGCCTGCGCGCCGGCGAATGCGCATCTCGAGGCCCGCGCCGTCGCGCATCACGTCACGGCCGGCCACGGTGGCCATGGGGCTGCGCGCGAATTGTGCGACCTGCTGCTGTGCGCCGCCGGACGCTATGCCGACCTGTTGCGCGGCCAACTCGTGTCGCTGGACCGCTCGGCATGACGCCGCGACGGGGTCGCGCATGATCGAGCCCGCGACGCCCGTCACACCCGCGGCGCGGCCCGCGCGTGGGCCGGGTGCACGCGCGGCGATGCGCTGGGGCCTGCGCATCGTGGAGCAGGCGTCCTCGTACCTGCCCTTGCTGCTGATGGCGCTCCTTGCGCTGGCAACCTGGTGGCTCGTCAAGAACACGCCCACGCTCGAAGCGCAGCACCCCGCCGGCCGTTTGCGTCACGAGGCCGACTACTCCATGTCGGATTTCATCGTGCAGCGCTTCGCACCCGATGGCGAGCTTCGCGTGCAGATCGAGGGCGATTCCATGAGGCACTTTCCAGACACCGACACACTGGAAATCGACGATCCGCGCATTCTTTCCGTTGCGGAGAACGGTCGCATCACCCATTCGAGCGCACGCCGCGCCCTGGCCAACGGAGACGGCACGGAAGTGCAGCTTCAAGGCAATGCACGCGTCATGCGCGAAGGCCTGCATGGCGAACCTGCCGTCGAGTTTCACGGCGACTTCCTCCAGGCCTTTCTCGACACCGAGCGCATCAGATCTCACTTGCCCGTCACGCTCACGCAAGGCGGCATCGTCGTTCATGCCGATGCCATGGAGTACGACAACCTCGCCCGCGCGGTCAAGCTCAAGGGCCGCGTGACCGCTCACCTGCCGCCGGTGAAATGAACGACCCGCTCGTGTTCGTCACCGGCGCTTCCAGCGGGATCGGTCAAGCGCTTGCATCGCGCTTCTATCGGAGCGGATACCGGCTCGCGCTGGTCGCCCGCCGCGGTGCGGAGCTTCGTGCGTGGGCCCAGGGTCAGGGATTCGATCCCGCGCGCGCCGCCGTGTATCCCGCCGATGTCCGCGACGTCGCGGGAATGACCGCGGCCGCCCGCGTTTGCATCGCTGCACAGGGGCTGCCCGATGTGGTGATCGCCAATGCCGGCATCAGCGTGGGCATCGATACCGAGGAATACGACGACCTCGAAGTCATGCGGGCCACCTTCGAGACCAACAACATCGGCATGGCCGCCACCTTCCAGCCGTTCCTGCGCGGCATGCGCGAGCGGCGATCCGGCATCTTGGTGGGTGTCGCCAGTGTCGCGGGTATCCGCGGGTTGCCCGGCCATGGCGCGTACTGCTCGAGCAAGGCCGCAGTGATCTCGTACTGCGAAAGTCTGCGCGGCGAATGCCGATCCGACGGCCTGAAGGTCGTGACGCTACTGCCGGGCTACATCGACACGCCGCTCACGCAGGGCAATCGGTATGCGATGCCTTTCCTGATGCCGGCAGCCGAATTCGCCGACAAGGCCTACGCGGCGATCCTGTCCGGCGCGAGCTACCGCGTCATTCCATGGCAGATGGGCGTGGTCGCCAAGGTCCTGCGGCTGCTTCCCAATGCGGTGTTCGATCGGGTGCTTTCGGGGCGACCGCGAAAGCGCAGGCGCACTGAATAGCCGGACACGCAAAAACGCGGTGGGCTTTCGCGCACCGCATTCAGAAGATCGATTCGAACGGGATGGCCCACGCGGGCCATCCTGATGCTGGGGTCAGTAGCCGCCGCGGCCGCCACCACCACCGCCGCCGTAGCCGCCGCGACCACCGCTGCCGCCGCCACCGCCGTAGCCACCCCGGCCGCCGCCACCGCCGCCGCCGTAACCACCACCGCCGCTGCCGCCACCACCGTAGCCGCCACGACCGCCACCGCCGCCGCCGAAGCCGCCGCGACTGCCGCCGCCGCCGCCGCCGAAGCCGCCCGGACGCTCTTCACGCGGGCGGGCCTCGTTGACGACCACGGCGCGGCCATCGAGGGCCTGGCCGTTCATGCCGTTGATGGCTGCCTGCGCTTCAGCGTCCGACCCCATTTCGACGAAACCGAACCCTTTCGAGCGACCGGTTTCACGGTCCATCATGACCTTGGCAGAGGTCACGGTGCCGAACTGCGAGAAAGCCTGCTGAAGGTCGTCGTCGCGGATGCTGTAGGCGAGGTTGCCCACATAGAGTTTGTTGCCCATCTAGAGCGCCTTTCGTTCCTGAATAACCCAGTGAATACCGAGGAGCTTCAACCTATCCTGAACCATTCAAGCAAAGGCGCTGCTTCCTAACACGGGAATTTCCATTATCAATTAAACGAGAAATCGTGCGCAAAGCCGCGCATCACAAAGTGTTGTTTTCGGGCAGAACCAGCCGCCCCTCGATAAAGCCATTTGCCCCATAGAAGGGCACCCCTTTTCCGTCGTGCCCAGGAACTCGGTGCAAACCCTTATCGGCGGGCTCTCTGGATATCATCCCGACGCCAATCCAACCCCGTGCCCATGGACCCGAAGCGACACTGGCATGTCACATCGCCGACCCGTTGAAGCGCTCGATCTCGTGCTGCGCAGCGTCGACGCGGTGCGCAACCTGCGTGCGCTGTACGTTCTCCTGGCAACATTTGCGGCCGCCGGCCTGTGCACGACCATGGCCCAGGCGGCTGCCGGTTCGACGGGCGCGCTGGCCGTGATCGAGGCCGCCGCGGCCTTGTTCATCGCCTTCTATGGAGGCAATGCCGCCGGCATTCTCGTCATGGACGATGCCAGCGGGCGACCCGTCCGCGACGTCGGCGATGCGTTGCGCTGCTCCTTGCTGACCTCGCACCGGCTGCTCTTCGTCCTCTCCATGGTGCTCGGCGCGGGCGCCGTGTTCGCCGGCGTGCTCTGGGGCGTCCTGTGGCTGTGCCGGCCGGCGGTGTCGGGGCCGCTGGTCGGGCCGCTGCTGTTGGCGTTCGTCGTGCCCGTGGCCGTGGTGGCGGTCGGGCTGGCGGTGCTCGCGCTCACCACGATCATCGTGCCGCTGTCGGCTCCCGCCGTCTGGTGCGGCGAGCCGTCGTTGGCCATCGTGCGCAGGCACGCGCGGTGGATCAGGCGGCGCCTGGTCACCGCGACCTTTCTGATGGCACTGGTCAGCCTGCTGACTGCCGCAGCCGGCGCAATCGTCACCTTCGTTGTCGCCATGGGCGGGCGGGTCGTGTCGCAACTGGCGGTGGCGGTGGTCGGCATCGAGTTGCCGACACAGCTGTTCATGGCGGGCCTTCTCGGACGCGGATTGCGTGTGCTCGGTCCGGGCGCCGCGGTCGCTGGCGGGCCCCATGCGGCCGCAGCGCTCGCCGGCGCGGGCGTGGTCTTTGCACTGGCGCTGGTGCTGCCCGGCATGGTCTATCTGCGTGGGACCTGCGAAGTCTATCTGGCCATGCTCGACACCGAGCGCTGACCGAGTGGCCGGAGCAAAGCCCATGTGCAACGCCGCTTTGCGCATCGCCACCCTGGTAGGTGCCGCACGACTGGGCGACGCGAGAATCGGCCCATGGACCTGCTCAAGCCGCTGATCGCGCTGCTGGCGATCGTCAACCCGATCGGCGTGGTGCCGTTCTTCATCCACTTCACGCAGAACCTGTCGCCGCACGAGCGTCGGCGCACGATCCGCGTGAGCGCGTTCACCGCCTTCATCGTCATCGCCGCCAGCGCCCTGGCCGGGCTGAAGATCATCGAGTTCTTCGGCATTTCGCTCGCATCGTTCCAGGTGGGCGGCGGAACGCTGCTGCTGATCTCGTCGATCCAGATGCTGAACGCACAGCCGGCCGAGAGCCGCAAGGAGGACATCAGCGAAGGCCGCCACAAGCGCGATGCGGGCGCGAGCATCGCCGTCGTGCCGCTGACCATCCCCTTGCTCACCGGGCCGGCGACGATCTCCACGATGGTCATCTACGCAGAGAAGACCCGCCACTGGTGGCAACTCGCCGTGCTGGTGGGCTACGGCGTGGTCGTGGCGGCGGTGACCTTTGCCGCCTTCTCCGCTGCCGGGCGCATCGCACGCGCGCTTGGCCAGACGGGGATCGACATCATGACGCGGCTCATGGGCCTGATCCTGGCCGCGGTGGCCGTCGAGTTGCTGGCCGACGGTCTCATCAAGCTTTTCCCGGTTCTTGCCTCGACGCTGCACTGATGCGGGCCCTCCAAGGGCTCGTTCAGGGATCACTTGCACAATTGGCTCGTCGGCTGAGGGCGCGCTGCGGCGTTGCAAATGCTCGCGGTGCCTATGGGCATGCCTGCGCTTTGCGCCGTGCATCGCATCCCGCGGCCGGCGGCCGGCGGCCAAATGCACAACTTGTCCCTGAACGGACCCTAACGGCCCCTCGCTTCGGGGGCGCAAGCCTTGCGACGCAACGCAACCGGTTCAACCCGGAACTTGTTCACAGCGCGGCCGAACAGTTCCCCGGTATGGTGCACTCGTGTCTTCCAGCGCCTGCATGACAGGTCTGTCATCCGCAATCGCATCGTGAACGGAACCGATTCGCTGCCACCTTTTCCCATGCTCATGGAGGAGCCCGAGCCGCCATGGCAGTGGCCGGCGCCGCCTTTCGATTGGCGGCATACGCCGCCGCCGGAGATGGGCATTCCCCAGCCGTGTCGGGTCGAGACGCCCTCGGGCGCATTTGTCGACGGCTGGCTCGTGGACCTCGATCCGCCGGCTGGCCGACTCGATTTCCGCGCCAGCGCCGAAGGCCAGGCGCTGCCGCTGCCGCTCTTGCGCGTGCGGCGGCTGACGCTGGTCACGCCGCTGCGGGCGATCGTGCAGCCGCGCGGCCACGGCGACCGCATGCCGCGAGCCGAGCATGAGCGCCAGTGGCGCGCCCTGGACAGCGGCGGGAACTGCCTGATGAGTGGCATGACCGTCGGCCACGTAGAGACGCCAGAGGGGTTGTTCATTTTCACGCCGGTCGACAACGACAACCTGCTTCAACGCGAATTCGTGCCTCGGCCGCCGGGCGGCTCCTTCGTGCTGGGACTGTCCGTGCAGGACGTCGCCGCCGAACGTTGGCACGCCACCCCGCGCACATTGCTGGCCGCGCTGGCCGAGCAGCATCGCCTGCCGGTCAGGCCGCTGGGCGAATCGCTGCTGGCGTTGGGCATGGTCACCCCCACGGATCTCGAACGAACGCTGGCCGCGAAGCGCGAAGAAGAGCCGCTTGGCGAGGCGCTGGTCGCGCGCGGACTGCTGTCCGGGGCCGATCTTCACACCGCGATTGCCCACAAGATGGGCTATCCGTTCGTCGACCTCACGCGCTTTCCTGTCGACCCCGCGGCCGCGCGCAAGCTGCCGCTGCGCATGGCGGTGGCCCATCGCTCGATGCCGATCTTGTTCGACGGGCAAAGCCTCATCGTCGCGATGGATCGGCCGCAGCGCGCAGTCGCCTTGCAGCAGATCCATGCGCTCGCGCCGATGCGTGTCGTGCCCGTGCTGGCCAGCAAGGGGCAGATCCTGCTCGCGCTGTCGGCCCTGTCCGCACGGGACAGCTGGGCTCCGAACGTGACGATTCGCGCCGCGTTCTTCGCCACCACTGCCTGAGCCGCGTTCGCCCACGGCGGCTGGCCGACAATCCGGCCCGGGTCGCTCGCGCTCGTGTCGATCGGCTCGCCCGAATTGCGAAAGGACGCCCCATGCCTTCAGAAGAACTCTCCGAGCTTGCCGGAGCGAGCGCGCGGCGCTTGCTGCAGGCGCTGGACCGTGGCGAGACGTCCTCGCTCGCGCTTTGCGAGGCCGCCATCGCGCGCATCGAGGCCGGCGACCGCGAGATCAATGCGGTCGTCGTGCGGGACTTCGATCGGGCGCGTGCGCAGGCCAGGGCTGCGGACGCCGCGTTGGCACGCGGCGAGCGCCTGCCGCTCCTGGGCTTGCCGATGACCGTCAAGGAGGCGTTCAACGTGGCCGGCCTTCCGACCACCTGGGGCTTCGGCTTCGCGCGGGAATGGCCCGTCACGCAAGATGCGGTCGCCGTGTCGCGGCTGAAGGCGGCCGGTGCGGTCATTCTCGGCAAGACCAATGTCGCCACGGCGCTGGGCGACTGGCAAAGCACCAATCCGGTGTACGGGCGCACGCTCCATCCGCTCGATCCGTCGCGAACGCCCGGCGGCTCGTCGGGCGGCTCCGCCGCTGCCGTGGCCGCCGGCTATGTCGCGCTGGAACTGGGCTCGGACATCGGGGGGTCCATCCGCGTGCCCGCGCACTTCTGCGGCGTGGCAGGCCACAAGCCCACGCACGGACTGCTGCCCACGCGCGGGCATGACTTTCCGGGACACGTCGCCGCTCCCGACCCGCTGTCGGTGATCGGGCCGATCGCGCGCACCGTGGATGACCTGTCGTTGGCGCTCGACGTGCTGGCAGGTCCGCTGAGGCCCGAGTCGGTCGCCTGTCGCGTCGAGCTCGCAGCGCCTCGCTGCGCAAGTGCGGCCGGCCTGCGTGTGCTGGCGCTCCCCGAGCATCCAGGGGCATGTGCTTCGGGCGAGGTGCGTGCCGCGGTGGATGGGGCTGCCAGTGCGCTGGCCGATGCCGGAGCGCGCGTGGTCCGCTCGCACCCCGAGCTGCCCGACCTGAGCGACGTGTTGTCGATCTACCGAGGCATGCTGTTCACCATCATCACGCGCGGCCGACCCGACCCGGGCCAGGTCATCTCGGCGCACGACTGGCTTGCGCTGCTCGACCGGCGCGATCGAGTCCGCGAGCAATGCCAGCGGCTGTTCGAAGCGGTGGACGTGGTCGTCGCGCCGGCCTTCGGCACGAGTGCGTTCACCCATGTCGACGAGCCCGACTGGGACCGCCGCAAGCTGCCGGTGGACGGCGTCGACACACCCTACGGCGATCAGATCGCATGGGCGAGCCTGGCGTCGCTGGCCGGTCTGCCGGCGACGGTCGTGCCCGTCGCACGCGGCGCGGCCGGCATGCCCATCGGCGTGCAGGTCATCGGGCCGGCTTTCGAGGACCGCACCACACTGACCGTGGCCGGGTGGTTGCCGGCACCTGTCTGACCTCGCGCGCACGGGGGCAATCGCGATTCCCGGCGCGGCAGTCGGGCTTGCGCGAAGCGCAGTTGACCGCGCGACATCGACGGCCCCAGAATCCGTCCCGCTCCGGGGTGCACAGCATGTGCTGAGACGGCGAAGACCGAACCCGCGAACTTGATCCGGTTCGTACCGGCGAAAGAAGAGCCGTGTTCCTTCAAAGACCGTCGCACCAGCGTGCATCCGGTCGATGCGTCGGGCACACCTTCGGAGCAATCGAGCCATTGCCACGAAGGAGCCCTGATGAATGCCGATGATCCCCTGCACCAGCGTCTCGCGCTGACCCGCCAACCGTTCCCTGCCTCCCGCAAGGTCCACGTCGAGGGCGAAGGCGTGAGCGTGCCCATGCGTGAAGTCGTGCTGTCCAACGGCGAGGTGGTCACGCTCTACGACACCTCCGGCCCCTACACCGACCCTCGGGCCGAGGTGGATGTGCGCCGCGGCCTGCCCGACCTTCGTGGACCGTGGATCGACGCACGAGCCGATACCGAGAACGGCCAGGGGCGCGCTCGGCAGGCGCTCGACGACGGTGTGAAGGGCGAGCCCGGCGAGCGCATCGACGCCCTGCGCGCGCAGGCCCGCGCGCTGCAGCGGCGGCCACGGCGCGCCCGCCCGGGCGCGAACGTGACGCAGATGCACTATGCCCGCCGCGGCATCGTCACGCCCGAGATGGAGTTCGTCGCCCTGCGCGAGAACGGGCGACGCGAATGGATGGCCGAGTACCTGTCGGACGAAAGCCGCGAGCGACGGCTGCGCGGCGACCCTCGCGGCGCACGGCTTCCGGCGAACGTCACGCCGGAGTTCGTGCGCGACGAAGTGGCGCGCGGGCGCGCCATCATTCCCGCCAACATCAACCACCCCGAACTCGAGCCGATGGCCATCGGCCGCAATTTCAAGGTCAAGGTCAATGCCAACATCGGCAATTCGGCCGTGACCTCGAGCATCGAGGAGGAGGTCGACAAGCTCGTGTGGGCCATCCGCTGGGGCGCGGACAACGTGATGGACCTGTCCACCGGCCGCCACATCCACACCACGCGCGACTGGATCGTGCGCAACTCGCCGGTGCCCATCGGCACGGTACCGATCTACCAGGCGCTCGAGAAGGTGGGCGGCGTGGCCGAGGACCTGAGCTGGGACATCTATCGCGACACGCTCATCGAGCAGGCCGAGCAGGGGGTCGACTATTTCACCATCCATGCGGGCCTGCGCCTGCCCTTCATTCACCTCACCGCCCAGCGCCGAACGGGCATCGTCTCGCGCGGCGGTTCGATCATGGCCAAGTGGTGCATCGCCCACCACCGCGAGAGCTTTCTGTACACGCACTTCGACGAGATCTGCGACATCATGAAGTCGTATGACGTGAGCTTCTCGCTCGGCGATGGTCTGCGCCCGGGCAGCGCCGCCGACGCCAACGACGAAGCACAGTTCGCCGAACTGCGCACGCTCGGCGAGCTCACGCAGTTGGCGTGGCGGCACGACGTGCAGACCATGATCGAAGGCCCCGGCCACGTGCCGCTGCACCTCATCCAGGCCAACATGGACGAGCAGCTCGCCCACTGCCACGAAGCGCCGTTCTACACGCTCGGGCCGCTGGCGATCGACATCGCGCCCGGCTACGACCACATCGCCAGCGCCATCGGCGCCGCCATGATCGGCTGGATGGGCACGGCCATGCTGTGCTACGTGACGCCCAAGGAGCACCTTGGCCTGCCCGACCGCGACGATGTCAAGCAAGGCCTGATTGCCTACAAGATTGCCGCGCATGCGGCCGATGTCGCCAAGGGCCATCCGGGTGCGCGCGCCCGCGACGACGCGTTGTCCAGGGCGCGATTCGAATTTCGCTGGAGCGATCAGTTCAATCTCGGCCTCGACCCCGACACCGCGCGCGCGTTCCACGACGAGACCCTGCCCAAGGATGCCAGCAAGGTGGCGCACTTCTGCAGCATGTGCGGCCCCAAGTTCTGCTCGATGAAGATCACGCAGGAGGTGCGCGAATTCGCCGCGCGCGCTGGCGTGGCGCCGGAGCAGGCGATCGAGCGCGGCATGGCCGAGAAGTCGGCGCAGTTCAAGGCCGCGGGCGCCTCGATGTACGTGCCCATCGAACCCCTCGCCTGAGCCATGAACGGGATGCGCGTGGGCATCGCAGGCGCCGGCCTGCTCGGCCGGCTGCTGGCCTGGACGCTGTCGCGGCGCGGCTCGCGCGTCGACGTGTTCGATCCGGGGCCCGGGCCCGAGCCTCGCTTCGGCGCGACGGGCGCGTCGCAGCATGCCGCGGGCTTCACCGCCGCAGGCATGCTCAGCCCGTTGGCCGAGCAGGAGACCGCTGCACCCGACATCGCCGCGCTCGGGTGGCGCTCGATCGTGTTGTGGCGCGAGCTCGTCGCGTCGCTGGCTGCACGACCCCATTTCGCGCAGCTCGGCAGCCTGCTGCTTGCGCATCGCACGGACTTCGCCTCGGCGCAGCGTGTCCTAGCCCGCATGGCTCCCGCCTCGGGGTCTGGCAAGGACTGCCCGCAAAGCCCACGCCGTCTCGACCCGCTGGCGCTGGCCGAACTCGAGCCGGCGCTGCACGGCGTCGCCCTGGCGTGGCTGCTGCCCGACGAGGCGCAGATCGACACTGTCGCCACCATGTCGGCACTGCATGACGAAGCCGTGGGCGTTCGCTGGCATTGGGACCACATGGTCTGCGAGGTCCAACCCGGCAGGCTACGCGTCGGGGGCGACACGCGGCGCTTCGACCTCGCCATCGATGTCCGGGGGGTCGGGGCGCGCCCCGCGCTCGCGATTCGCGGCGTGCGCGGTGAGACCGTGTGGCTGCGGTTGCCGTCGCACGGGCTGCGGCGGCCGGTGCGGCTGCTGCACCCTCGGCACCGCGTCTACATCGTGCCGCGCGCACCTGACCTGCTGATCGTCGGCGCCAGCGAGATCGAAAGCGAAGACCGCGGCGAAGTCTCGCTGCGCAGTGCTGTCGAGCTGATGAGTGCCGCCCACAGCGTGATGCCCGCATTGGCCGAGGCTCGCATCTTGCGCATGGACAGCAATCTGCGCCCGGCCATGGCGGATCACGCGCCGCATGTCGAGTGTGCCGACGGCCTGATGCGCATCAACGGCTTGTACCGCCACGGTTGGCTTCTGGCGCCGGCCCTGGTCGAGGCCGCGCTGGCCGCCAGCCTGCGAGCCCATGGCCGGTGCGCTCTCGATCTTGCCCTCGCCGCTCACGACCCCTCAACCATGTGCGATGCCATGACCCCGGAAAGCCTCTCTTCGCCGATCGAGCTGCGGCTCGATGGCCGGCCGCACTGCCTGCCCGCCGGCACCACCCTGGCCGCCCTCATCGACGACCTCGGCCATGCACCGCACGAAGTGGCCGCTGCGGTCAACGGCTGCTTCGTGTCGCGCGCACAGCGTGCCGCCTGCACGCTGCAGTCCGGCGACGCGGTCGTGCTGTTTCAGCCCATCGTGGGGGGATGAGCCGCCATGCACGCCGAGCACAAGAATTCGGCACCGGCTGACCCGTGGCGCGTCGGCGACCTCGCCTTCACGAGCCGCTTCCTTCTCGGGACGGCCGGCTATCCGTCGCCCCGGGTGCTGCGCGACGCGATCGTCGAGGCCCGGACGCAGATCGTCACGGTCGGCCTCAGGCGCACGCTGGCCGCGGCGGGCGACAACGGCTTCGTCGAGATGATCCGCGCCGCGCTGGCCGACACCGGCGCACGGCTGCTGCCCAACACCGCGGGTTGCCGCACCGCGCGCGAGGCGGTGCAACTCGCGCGGATGGCGCGTGAGCTGTACGACACGCCGTGGATCAAGCTCGAAGTCGTCGGCGACGAGCACACCCTCCAGCCCGACCCGTTCGAGCTGGTGGAGGCCGCGGCCACGCTCGTGCGCGAGGGGTTCGTCGTGTTTCCCTATTGCACCGACGATCTCGTGACCTGTCGGCGGCTGCTCGATGCCGGCTGCCCGCTGCTCATGCCATGGGGCGCGCCGATCGGCTCGGGCCAGGGGCTGCTGAATCCGTTCGCGCTACGCACGCTGCGCGAGCGCCTACCCGACACCACGCTCATCGTCGATGCGGGCATCGGCGCGCCGTCGCACGCGGCGCAGGCCATGGAGCTGGGCTTCGATGCCGTGCTGCTCAACACCGCCGTCGCGCAGGCGGGCGATCCGGTGGCCATGGCACGCGCCTTTCGGTTGGCCATCGAGGCGGGGCGGGCGGGCCGACGCGCCGGCGTGATGGCGCCGCAGGATTTCGCCGTGGCGAGCACGCCCGTCGGTGGCTCACCGGTCCTCCTGGACTCATGACCGAATCGACCATCCCCGTCGTCTGGAGCATCTCCGGCGTCGACAGCAGCGGCGGCGCCGGGCTGGCCGCCGACCAGCGGGCGGCGGACGCCTTCGGCGTCCACCTGTGTACCGTCGTGGCCGCCGTCACCGCGCAGAACTCGCGGACGGTCACGCACGTCGCGCCCGTGCCCGAGGAACTCCTCGACGCGCAACTCGGCACGCTCTCGGACGATATGCCGCCGCGCGTCGTGAAGACCGGTCTGCTTGGCGGCGCGGCGGCAATCCGCCGCGTGGCGCGCTGGGTCGACCGCCTGCGCGAACGCGCGCCGGTGGCCTTGGTCGTCGATCCGGTGCTGGGCGCGAGCAGCGGCGCGTCGTTTGCCGATGACGCAGCCATCGAAGCATGGCGCGATGACCTGCTGCCGCGCGCCACCTTGGCCACGCCGAACCTCGTCGAGGCGCGCCGGCTGATGCCGGATGGCGGCCACACGGCGCCGGAGCTCGCGAGCGCGTTGCGACGCCTGGGTTGCCAGGCCGTCTGCGTCACCGGCGGCGACGAGCCGGCGCGCGACGGGCTGGCGCTCGATTGGTTCGACGGGCCGCATGCACGCGGATGGCTGGCCTTGCCGCGCGTGGATTCGCTGAACCATCACGGCACCGGCTGCACCTTCGCCAGCGCGGCGTCGTCTGCCCTGGCGCTGGGTTTCGTGAGCGCCGATGCCGCCGTGCTCGCGAAGATGGCGACCACCCATGCCCTGCGGCACGGCCATGCCGCAGGGGCAGGCCCCGGCCCGGTGCGCATCCGCGCGGGTTTCGAGTCTGACCCGACCCTGTTGCCGCAGATGAGCTTCGGCGACGAGCCGCGGTTCGCGGCGTTCACCCACGCGGACCCATCAGCGAATGCCCACGGTCCGATCGGCCTGTACGCGATCGTCGACGGTTCCGAGCGCCTGGCGCAGGTCCTGGCGGCGGGCGTGCGTACCGTGCAACTCCGGATCAAGACGCCCGCGCGAGCGGACGCCCGCTGGCGCGTTGCCTTGAACGACACGGTGGCGCAAGGCGTAGCGGCTTGCCGTGAAGTCGGCACCCAGCTTTTCGTCAATGACCACTGGACGGTGGCCCATGCGCTCGGTGCCTGCGGCGTGCACCTGGGGCAGGAAGATCTTCTCGCGCTTGGCGAGGACGGCCGCGCGGCACTGGCCGAGAGCGGGCTCCAGATCGGCGTAAGTTCGCACAGCCTGTGGGAGCTCTGCCGCGCTCGCAGCCTGTCGCCCCGGTACATCGCGTGTGGCCCCGTCTGGGCGACCACCACCAAGGCCATGCCGTGGCGGCCGCAGGGCCTGCACAACCTGGCGTGGTGGCGGCACATGGCCGGCGCGCCGGTCGTGGCGATCGGCGGCGTGCTCGCTGCGTCGCAGGTGCGCGAGGCCGCCCGATGCGGCGTCGACGGCGTGTGCATCGTGCGAGGTCTCGGCGACGACCCCGCCTCGGTGCTGCCGGCCATGGCCGCCGCCTGGAAAGCCGGGCGCGCCGCATGGACGGCGCCCGTCACGCATCTCCCGACCTCCTCGCTGGGCGACTGATGCGCTGCCGCGATGTCCCAGGCGCGGCGGCCCCACAATGGTTGGAATGAGCGCCCCGACCGTCGTCAACATGCTCTGTGCCCGCACCGGCTGGTTGCATTTCACTGATGAGGACGCGGGTCCGCTGCGCGGCCACGCCGCAACAGGCCAGCCGGCGTTGACTGGTGTCGAGGCGCTGCGGGTGCCCGGCGGCAACGCGGCGCGACGCGCGATCGCCACGCACGAAGTCGCGGCGGCGACGGGCTCGATCGGCAGCCCCCAGTTCTTGCAGCATTCGGGCATCGGTTCGGCAGACCTGCGGCCGCGCCATGGCAACGCGAATTCGCCGGCGCTGAGAATCGTCGAACGTGCGCCTGAAAGGATTGCGGGGGACGTCCAGTGAGCGCACGCGACCTGCTCGTGGCCGGACTGTGCGCGGACTGGTGCGGCACCTGCCGCGACTGGCAGCCTCTCTTCGAGGCCCAGTCGCAAGTGTTCGCCGGCCGCGCGCATTTCGAATGGATCGACGTCGAGGACCACGACGAGGTGATGGGGGCCATCGACGTCGAGAACTTTCCCACCTTGCTGATCGCAGACGGCGCCGAGGTGCTGTTCTTCGGCACCATCCTGCCGCATGAGCAGACGCTGTCCCGACTGGTGCAAAGCGCGCTCGACGGCGACATGCAGCCACGGCGGGACGACGAACTCGACGGCCTGGCCAGGCGCGTGCGCGCGGCGCTTTGACGCGCCGGCCCGCAGGTGGGCATACTGCTGCGCCATCGGCATTCCACGCTGGCGCCCTTCACTCTCGAAGCGCCTGCGACGACGCCATCTCATGGAGACGCCATGAAGCCGTCAACCGTCCCCGCCAACGCTGCGCCAGATGATGAGGACCTTGCAATCGGAAGCCTCATCGATCAGGCCTGGAACGAGCACGCGGGCGACCCCTCCGGCGTGGCCAGCCGTCTGGGCGCCTGCGCCGAATGGGCCATGCGCGCACCTGGACGAAGCGCGGAAATCATCGCGCTGGCCGAGCACGTGCTGGTTGGACACCTCGCGGATTCGCGGCGCATGGGCGAATCGCTCGAGGCCCTGGCGGGACACGCGGCCGATGGCGATGCGCGCGCCGCCCTGGACCGCGCGCGGCTGGCGATGGCGCTGCTGGACGATGAACGCGCCGAAGGGCCAGGATTGACGGTCGTGCAGGTGGTGAGGGCGCACGGCAGTGCCGCCTACGGCAAGGCTGAAACCGGCCGCGTGGATGCGGCACGGTCGCTGCTGCGACGTGCCGGCGAGAAGGCTCAAGCGGACGGGACGCAGGAGTCTTCGCGCGCGATGGCGGCCATCCATAACAATCTTGCCGCGCAGTTGCTGGAAGGCGCCGCCGATGCGGCCCGCGACACGCTGATGATGGAGTCGGCCCGCGAAGCGCGCCGTCGCTGGGGCGAGGCTGGCACCTGGCTTCAGGCCGAGCGTGCCGAATATCTCCTCGCTCACTGCGCGGCGAAGATCGGAGATTCGACCTCGGCACTCTCGCATGCCGGCCATTGCCTGATGCTGTGCGAGGCCAATGGCGCCGACCCTCTCGAATTCGCATTTGCCCATGAGGCCCGGGCCGTTGCCGCGCGTGCCGCGGGCGATCCGCCGGGTTTCCGGGATGCCGTGGCGAAGATGGGCGACTGCGTCGACCGCATCGACGACGCCGGCAACCGCGAATGGGCACGCGCGGCGCTCGGCAAGCTGAGTACGTCAGGTTATCCCTGAACCGGCGCACTTAGCCGCGCACTTAGCGGCTGTCGAACCAGTCGCCGAACCAGGAATCCCCTTGGCGCTGCCTCAGCGCTGCCTCTCCGAGCAGGTCGATTTGACGGGCCTGGCCTCGGCGCAGCGGTTTCTCGTGTGCTGATTGCCCGCGCGCCAGGCGGCGACTGTGCTCGCCGTCGTCGGCGTCTGGATCGTGGCCGGGTGGTGGGCTTGTCATGGGCGCATTCTGTGCTGGCGACAAGCGCATCGCACACACCTCGTTCGCGGGACTTTCAGCGACACACCAAATTGTGCTCACGCCGCGTTGCGGCCTACCGGCAGGCCGAGCGCCGCCGCGAGGCCGGGATCTGATCGAGGCCCGGCCGCGCGCGTGGACCTTCGATGCGGATGGTCAGCGGCATTGCATCGGTCAATTGCCGCGGGCGCCACGTCCGGCGGCGACGCTCAGTGTCGCAGCACGTACTGGTTGAACCAGGCCAACATGCGCTGCCAGCCGTCCTCGGCGGCTTCCGCCCGGTAGCTCGGCCGATAGTCGGCATAGAACGCATGGGGAGCATCCGGATAGACCAGCACGACCGATGCACTGCCCGACTCGCGAAGCTCGGTTCTCAGCTTTTCGACCTGGGCCAGCGGAATGCTCGCGTCTGCGCCGCCGTAAAGACCTAGCACCGGCGCGTGCAGTTCCCGCGCCACGTCCAGCGGCTGTCGCGGATGCAGAGCGTTCTTCGGACCCGAGACCTTCCCGTACCAGGCCACGCCGGCGCGCAAGCGCGGCTGATGCGCCGCATACAGCCAGACGATCCGGCCGCCCCAGCAGAATCCCGTGATCGCCAGACGCGCCGGGTCGCCGCCGTGCTGGCGCGCCCATTCGACACTGGCGTCGAGGTCCGACAGGACTTGCTCGTCCGGTACCCGGTCGACCACTTTCTCGCGCAATTCGTCGATGCTGTCGTACTGCGAGGGGTCGCCCTGGCGAACGTACAGCGCGGGTGCGACGGCCATGAAGCCGGCCTTGGCCAGCCGCCGCGTCACATCCTTGATGTGCTCGTGCAGGCCGAAGATCTCCTGGACGACGAGCACCACCGGATGCGGACCACGCAGTTCCGGCGCGGCACGGTAGCCGGGAATCGGGCCAGTTGGCGTGGAAATCTCGATGTCGCCGGCCACCAGGCCGTGCGAGTCGGTGTGCCGCACGGTGCCTGTCTGCACCGGCTGGCTGGCGGGAGCGAAGGTTTTCGAACTCATGGCGTTTTCATCAGCGAAGGCGTTGGATGCCGATCATCGCGCCGCCGCCCCGATGGGGGTGCGACATCGGCAAAAACTTGCGCCCGTCGAATGGCAAAACGTTGACACAGGCCAAGCGGCTTGAAGTCGGGGCATCTCGCGTGCCGCTCGCCGCAGGGCGCACGGCGTCCGTGGAATCGCCTCACGGCGTGGGCCTGAACAGGGCGTCGCGCGCGGCGGTCCAGGCAGCTTCGTCGCGTGCGGCGAGAAGGCCGTCGCCGCGGTCGGCGGCCCGATACGCGCGGCCATCGGGCCGGGCGGCGTGGCCACCGGCCTCGCGCAGCAGGAGCACCCCGGGGACGTGGTCCCACGGCAATGTCCGCCAGTACATGCAAAAGTGCATGGCATTTCGTGCAAGCGCCGGGTAGTCGCTGCCGGCGCAGCCCGAACCAGGCAGGACGGCCGCGAATTGCCTGCTGCGTTCATTGATGCTCTGGCGCAGTGCAGGCGGCAGGAATCGCGTCTTGACGGTGCCGCGCAAGTCGCCTGCCTGCACCGGTGCGCCGCCAGCCACCGAACGCAAACGTCGGCCGTTGCACCAGGCCCCCGCCCCACGCTCGGCTGTGAAAAGCTCACCGCTCAACGGATGCAGGATCCATGCGGCGGCGGCTTCGCCGTGGCGCAGCAAGCACAGCATCACCGCGAAATCGCCGGCGCCGGCGATGAAATTGCCCGTCCCGTCCAACGGATCGACGAGCCAGACGTCGCCATCGTCGAGCCGGTCCAGCCGCGACGGATGGGCCGATGCGCCTTCCTCGCCCACCACTCGAGAGCCGGGAAGCCAGCCGAGCAAGGCCTGCGTGAGGCGGCGCTCGGATTCGACATCGACCACGGTCACCAGCTCGCCCGGACCCTTGTGCGAGACCTCGCTGTCCAGGAGGGATCGATAGCGCGGCATCACGACTTCACCGGCGACCTCGCGCAGCAGCACAGCGACGCGGTCGGCGATCGATGTGGGTAGCGAGGAGATCAGCGGGGGCGACATGCAAGACGATCGTACCAAGACGGCCTTGCAGTTTCTTGCACGCGGACAAACACGTACGCACGGCAAGCGCACTTCGTGCTTACATCACCTTTCGCAGCGTGAAGGAGCGGACCGCATGCGGGTGTGCGTCTGGAGTGTGCTACCGGTGGCTTTTCGTCGGTCTCTGCGGCAGGGGCATGGGGCGTTGCTGTGCGTCTTCTTCGCCATGGCAGTGCTCGGCGCGGCCGCGCTCGAAGGATGCGCCAGCAGTGCGCCGGTCGCCCAGGCGCCGTCGTTCCTCTTCCAGGGCGACCATTTCGCGCCGCCCTCCGTCCGGATCCGGGCGTCCGACGTATTCGCCGCGAGCGACGCCATGCGCAAGTACCTGCAGGTCGACATCTCCCTGCAGCTGCACGAGAAAGGCAGGGTGCGCGGCCTCGTCGATGCGCTGTACCGGCATGGCCAGCTCAAGCTCGAATACGACTCGACGATGACCCGCAACGCCGCCGAGGCATTCGCCGCGCGCCGGGGCAACTGCCTGTCGCTGGTCATCATGACCGCGGCGCTGGCCAAGGAACTCGATCTGCGGGTGGAGTACCGCAGCGCCTACCAGGAAGAAACCTGGAGCCGAAGCGGCAATCTCTACATTCGCAGCGGCCACGTGAACATCGCGCTCGCGCCGGGGCTCGCCCACCGCGGCGACACGGTCGGTTCGGGCGAGACCACGATCGACTTCCTCCCCGGCGACGAGATCGAAGGCATGCGCACGCGGTCGATCGCGGAGCCGACGATCGTGGCGATGTTCATGAACAATCGTGCCGCCGAGGCGCTCGTTCAGGGGCAGCTCGATGATGCCTATTGGTGGGCGCGCGAGGCGATCGCCCAGGATCCTTCATTCGCGAGCGCCTTCAACACGCTGGGCGTGGTGTATCAGCACCACGGCAATCTGGCGCAGGCCGAGCAGGTCCTGGACTACGTTCTCGAGCGCGAACCCCGCAACACGCGCGCCATGTTCAACCTGTCGCAGGTCCTCGCGCAGCGAGGCGACAAGGACGGGGCGGCCGCGCTGAAGGCTCGGCTGGCGCAGCTCGAGCCGGATCCGCCGTTCCACTACTTCGACCTCGGCATGGCGGCGATGCAGCGCGGCGACTACGCCGACGCACGCGAACTCTTCGCCAAGGAAGTGGCGCGTGCCGACTATTACCATGAGTTCCACTTCTGGCTCGCGCAGGCGGACTACCGCCTCGGACGCTTCGACGAGGCGCGCGAAGAGCTCGAACTGGCGCGCCGCACCAGCACCACGCATGACGAGCGCGATCTCTATGCGGCCAAGCTGGCCTGGCTCAAGTCGGGGCGCACCGTCCGGCGTTGAACGCGTCCGCAGTCAGCGCGGCTCATTCGCGCGTCTGGACATCACGCACCTTGCCGTTGGCGGTTTCGAAGTCGCAACGGAAGCTGAAGGGCTGCGCACTCATGCCGGGCGCCCGTGCCATGGCGCCACGCCCCTCGAGTCGGGTGAGGCCCTCGCTGGCCGGCTGCAATTGCCGTGTGCCGGCGTCGAATGCGATGTTGGCCACGCGCGGATGCTTGTCCTTCAGCGCCGCGGCCGTGGCGGCCTCACAGGCATCCGGCGAAAAGTTCGCGAGATCGGGCTGCCATGACCCGGTGTCCGCCGGTGGCGGCTTGTCGCGGAAGACGACGCCGGAAGTGCGCCCGGTGGCGCGGTCGTACGCGCAACTGTAGGAGAACGTGACGGTCGGATGGTTGGCGCCGCGATAGCGGCCGTCCCCGTTGACGCGGGTCTCGTCCGAGCCATCCGTGGGCACGAGACGCCTCGCGGCGGCCACGAACTCGACTTCCTTGGCCAGCGGGCCGCGCACGCGCCGCACGGTGTCGGCCACGGCCGCCTCGCAGCGCTCGCCGGCGTCGTCCGATGTGGCTGTCACGGCAGCGCCTGCGCCTGCGCAGGCGCCCACGAGGACGAGAGCCGCCAGGACACGGTGCAGATTCTTCATTGCGACATGTTGTCGCCTTTCCTGCCGCACGGCAACCGGGGGCTCCCCACCCTCAGGAGAGCAACTGCTTGCGCGCCCGGTGCAATCGCACGAAGAGATTTTCCTCGCTGATCGACAGGGCCTTGCATACCGCGTCGGTGGGCTCCTCCTGCAGCACGCGCAGGCGCATCACGTCGCGCAGGCCGGCCGGCAACGCTTCGATGCGGGCCAGCGTGTGGGCGAGGAACTGCCGCTGTTCGGCCACGGCCTCGGGACCCGGCTGCGCAGACTCGATCGCCGCGGCCGGACCCTCGCCATCGTCATCGCCGTCGCCGTCGAGGCTGTCCAGCCCTGCGCGTTTCCGCACCAGGTCGACGATCTTGTTCTTCAGGATCGCCGTCAGCCACGAGCGCAACGCGGCACGGCCGGCGAAGACCGCGCGCCCGCAGAGCACCGCCTCGAACACGTCGTGGACCACGTCCTCGGCGAGCATCGGATCCTGCAGCCGGCGCTGGGCGAAGCGGACCAGGTAGCCCCGGTGCGAGACCATCTCGCGCCAAGCCACGCCCGGGGCGGCGACGGGGTGCGGTGCGGGTGCGCCGAAGCTGGCGGCGAATGGGGTGTCGAGGGCGGCGCTGGCATTCATCGGGTCTCTCCTGGGCTGTCCGAGCACGTGTTGCGAATGGAGAGAACTTTGGTTGCCGCACCTCGCGGCACCCTCTCGAAAGCTCACAGGAAGATCACATTTGCGTAAGAAGCGGCCGCGTGAACGCGACAATGGGCCATGCCCAGCACCATCCTCGTCGCCGAAGACCAGGCCGACATCCGCGACCTGCTCGTCATGAACCTGCGCAGCGCGGGCTACGAGGTGATCGCGGTGGCCGACGGCACGGCGGCCTTGCAGAGCCAGTCCGACACGGCCAGCGACCTGCTCATCCTCGACCTGATGATGCCGGGGCTGGACGGGCTGGAAGTGTGCAAGGCGCTGCGCGCGCGCGGCCGAAGCACGCCGATCCTGATGCTCACGGCCAAGTCGACGGAGCTCGACCGGGTTCTCGGCCTGGAGCTCGGCGCCGACGACTACCTGACCAAGCCGTTTTCGCTGGCCGAGCTGCTCGCGCGCGTGAAGGCGCTCCTGCGCCGCGCCGACCTCCTGCGCGCGGCGCAACTGCAAGGCGGCGCGCTCGCACAGGCGCTGCGCAATGGCGAGCTGGAGATCCTGCCGGCCAAGCGCGAGGTGCGCGTGCGCGGAGAACGCATCGAGTTCACCGCGCTCGAGTTCGACCTGCTGCTGCACTTCGCGCAGCATCCGGGCCTCGTCTTCTCGCGCGGCCAGCTTCTCAATGCCGTCTGGGGCTACACCCACGACGGCTACGAACACACCGTCACGACGCACATCAACCGCTTGCGCGCCAAGCTCGAGGCAGACCCGATGCGGCCCAAGCTCATCCTGACGGTGCGAGGGGCCGGCTACAAGCTGCGAGAGGCGCCGGGCTGATGGGCGCGCGGGCGAGCAATGGCTCCACGGGGGAGTGCGGGGAGACCCGCTTCGTGAGCGTCAGGCTCAAGATCGCGCTGACCATCTTCATCACCGGCGCGTTGACGGCCATGGGCGTCGTCGCCACGGTGCTGTTCGCCTTCCAGCGCTTCGAGCACGAGTCCACCTACCGGCGCGCCGACGCCTTCCTGCAGCGCGTGGTCTCCATGTACGACGACATCTTCGAGATGCACGAACGACACCCGCAGGAGTTCAATGCCTTCCTGCACAACCTGGTCCTTTTCGAGCCGGATACGCAGCTCTACCTTCTCGACACGCAGGGCGTCGTGCTCGCCTATACCGGCAGTGTCCGGTTGCCGCCCGGCTTTCAGGTGGCGATCAAGCCGGTACAGCAGGCTGCACAGCATCCGGACATGCCGTACGTGATGGGCGACGATCCCGAGCGCATGGATGCCGATGCAATCATCGCTGCTCGCGCCGTGCGCCGCATGGTGATCCGCAGCGACGACGATGTCGCCGGCTACCTCTATCTCGTCTGCCACAAGCAGTTTCTCCCGGACAGGCTGGAGATCGTCGGCAGCACCTTCGCCAAGCCCGCACTCGCCGCCGTCGTGGGCATCGTCGTGCTGGCGACGCTCCTGTCGTGGTGGGTGATCGCCACGGTCACGCGTCCGCTGCGGCAGCTCAGCAATGCGGTGGCCGCGGTCAGCCGCGAAGGGTTGGGCAGCGGTGCCACCGATCCGGCAGCCATTGCGCTGCCGTCGCCACATGCGCGAGACGAATTCGGCCAACTCGCGGACGGCTTTCGGGCCATGCTGGCCACCTTGCGCCAGCAATGGGCTGCGCTGGGCCGTCTCGATCATTTCCGGCGCGAAGGCGTGAGCAACCTGTCGCACGACCTGCGCTCGCCGCTGACGGCCACGGCGACCTGTCTCGAAACGCTGGACGATCGGTGGTCCGGCGAACCCGCGCGCGAGGACGATCGTCGCCTGGTGCAGATGGCCCTTCGCAACACGCGCAACGCGGCGCGCCTCGTTCAGTCGCTGGGCGACCTGGCGCAGCTCGACGAGCCGCAGTTCAAGCTGCAGGCCCAGGTGCTCGACGCAGGTGAATTGCTCGACGACATTGCGCTTCGCTTCGGCGAGCGCGCACAGCAGCGCGGGGTGACATTGACCTGCGAGCACGACAGTGCCGGCGAGCCGCCTTTCGCCGCGCTGGACATCGAGCTGTTCGAGCGCGCCGTGGCCAATCTCGTGGACAACGCGCTCAAGTTCTGCCGCACGGGCGACCGGATCGTGCTGGCTGCCGCCGCCCGTGGCGGCCGGGTCGAAGTCAGCGTCGCCGACACCGGCCCGGGCATTGCGCCCGGCGACGTGCCGCACCTGTTCAATCGCTTCTATCAAAGCCGCCAGAGCGTCGCGCCGGCCACGGGCGAAGGCGGCAAGGGGCTCGGCCTGGCAATCGTCAAGCGCATTGCCGAGCTGCACCACGGGGATGTGACGGTCCGCAGCGTGCCCGGTGAGGGGACCGTCGTCACGCTTTCGCTGCCCCGCTCCGGGGCATGATCGGTGGCCAGGTCGCGGCCGTGCTTCGCCGCGGCGCAGGGAAACCCCTGATGCGCCGCTATTCGCACCAGTCTAAAGTCGATGGTCTCGCGGCAAGCACCGAACAGGTGCTTCGCACGGCGGGGGTTCGAGGAGACAGACAACGCAGCCGGGCAAGGTCCCAGGCTCGCGAATGACGGTGCGGCCGCTGGGTCGATGCCATAACAAGAGGGCGCTGGTGATCCGGCGCCCTTTTCCATTGGGGCGTCCGCCAGACGCCCGGCGCGTCATGGGTTCAGGAATTCAGCCAGGAGCCGATGGAAATGGTGCACGCCCTGCTCGCGGGTGGGTGAGTAGCGTCCGCGCCCGTACAGCCTCGATCGCACACCGATCTGCACCTGCTCCACGATGCCCTCGTCCTCGAGTTCGACCTGGTCGAGGCCTTCGAGCGCCGCGGCGCGTGGCGCTGAATCGCCCGTGTCGCGCACATAGCTGCGAAAGGCAATTCGAGTACGTTCGCGCCCGAGCGGAAGCACAGCGTTGAGCGACACGCCCCATGGATAGACGTTGAGCATCAGGTTGGGGAAGATCCAGAAGTAATAGGCGGCGATGCGCCTGCCGTGGTCGGGCGTCTCGCGCGGGAGATCGAAGCCCGCCTCGCCTTCGCGCGCCGCAGCGAGCTGCAGGCTGGCATAGCGGTAGAGCTCGGTCGTGTAGTTCGCATAGTCGAGCGCCTTGTGCAGGGCCGGATGCACGAACGGGATGTGAAGGCCCTCGAGATAGTTCTCGACATACAGCGCCCAGTTCGCGCCCACGTGGAAGTCCCGGTCGGCGGCCGGATCGTGGTGAAGTTCTTCCGGCCGCAGCCAGGGCACCCGCCGCTGCACGTCGCCCATGAAGGCCTCGAACGATGCCGCCGGGTCCAGCGCGGCAAAGGCCTGCGTTCCCCACAGTGCCAACGGCACTTCGGGAAGGTCGTCGTCGCCACGAGGAAAGTCGCGCGCCCGGTCGAACTCCGGCATGAAGGTCATGTGTCCGTGCAGATCGAAGCAGCGCGCGTGATATCCGCAGCGGATCTCGGACATCCGGCAAGGCGCCTTCACGAGGATGTTGCCGCGATGCGTGCAGACGTTGGACATGCACCGCAGGGCGCCCTCGCGGTCGCGCGCGAGCAGCACGGGCTCGTCCAGGCAACCCGGCACGAGCATGCGCGGGGACAGAGAGCCCGGCGCGAGCACGTCGCCGGTGTCGCCGAGCCACTGCCACGTGCGCGCGAAGACACGATCGCAGACGGCCGCGTGCATGGCCTCGTCGCCATAGAAGGAGCCCTCCGGCGTCGTGGCGATCGTGATGTCGGGGTCGATGTTGAATCCGCTGGCCACGATTCCTCCTTGCTGCCGGCGCTTTGGCGGCTGATCCAGGGCGGGCAAGTGCCGAGCCCGGTCGAAGGGATGGTCGCACGGTCAAGGGTTCCTGAACACGAATCGCACCGCTCCCGACATCGACATGTGGCGGGCGTCTCGCCTCGACATCGAACAAACGCCCCTGCGGTGCCGAATTCCGCGCGTCGAGGGCGCCACGCCGCCGGAACCTGCGAATTAAGACCGCTGGGCCTGTCTGTTCGTCGCTATGGCCCGGCCGCTCGCCCGTAGCATCGCAATCGACCCGAAGTCCTTGCAAGAGCCTGCCATGCCCGTCGACGCCCAACTCCGATCACTGAACATCGACATCCCCGCCCAGCCGGAGGCGTTGGTGAAATTGTCCCTCCTGCTGGCCGACGAGGAAGTGAACATGCAGGCGCTCGGCTCGTTGATCGAGTCGGACATGGCACTCGCGTCGGCGGTGCTCAAGGCGGTCAATTCCTCTCTGTACGGACTTTCCGGTCGTGTGCAAAGCGTGCAGCAGGCCATCACTTACCTTGGCACGCGCGAAGTGGCGGCCGTCACCTTCGAGATGGGCCTCAAGGCAGTCTTCCCGCCGGCGCCCGAACTCGAACCGGTGTGGGAGCGTGCAGCCGTGCGAGGTTTGCTGATGGGTCGAATTGGCAATGCGCTGGACGTGGACCCATGGGCCGCCCACTCGGCAGGCCTGTTCGAGGAGTGCGGCAAGGCCGTGCTCTTCCGCCACGCCGCCGAACGCTACCGCCCGATGCTCACGGCGGCCAAGGACGACGAGGAACTGCTGTTCCTCGAACACCAGGAATTCGGCGTGAGCCATGACGCGCTCGGCGCCGCCCTCTGTGAAAGCTGGGGCCTCGCGCCGGCGGCCGTGCACAGCGTGCGCTATCACGTGGTCGTGCATGCCACGCGGGAGCTGCCGATGCAGGTGCAGAAGCGCTCGATCTGCGCCATCTCCGCGCTGGCGAATGCGCTGATCGTGGACCCGACGACCCTGGACGACGTCGCACGCGCGGTGGCGCCGCAGGCCAACATGGACGTCACGCTCGTGCTGCGCGGCGCGAGACGGGTGCAGGAGCAGATCGAGTCGGCCGTCGCGCGCAGTGCCGCCGCCTGAACCGCCGGTGCACGGCAACCCGGCTCAGCGGCCGACCTGGCGGTAGATCGCCTCGGCCAGCGCGAGCAATTCGCCGCGGGGCAAGGCGCCCACCAATGCATAGCCGGTGGTCCCCTCCACCCAGTAGAACGATCCCAGAGGACCGTCTTGCAAGTAGCGGAAGGCTGCGGGCGTGCCGGGCTCCGGCTTGCGCAGGTAGACCGTCACGCGCACCGGAGGCGAAGCGCCTCGGCGTTCGTACATGAGCTGGGCGCACGGGCCGGCCGCATCGGCCAGCAGCCGTCCGCCGACCAGATCGAAACCCTCGCCGCGCAGGTCGAACAGCGTCACCGGTCGATCGATGCGCTTGGTCAGCCAGCGCACCAGATGCTGTTCCTGCGCCTGCGCGTCTTGCGCGGACATGCCGGTGACCGCGACCTCCACGGGGTGCCGGACTTCCGGCACATAGACCGCGTGCGCGACCATCGCACGATGCTCGAACCGCTGGCTGGCATCGGCCAGCGAGGCCGAGCGGTCGAGGCGCCACATCGCCGCCGCACCGAGCATGCCGCCGCCGACGAAAACTGCCAGCGCCGCCGCCCAGCGCCTAGCGCCATGCCAGCGCGGCTGCGGCCTTGGCGGCGCGGCCTGCCGTCGCACGAGTTCCTCCAGGCGGGTCGGCACCGGCTCGTCGGCCACCGGGCCCAGGCGTGCGCGCAGCGCATCGCGATCGGCTGCCCACATCCTCACACGGGCGACGTCGTCAGGGTGGTCACGCAGCCAGGCCTCGACCTCGGCGCGCTGCCCCGCATCGAGTGCATCGTCGAGCCAGGCAGACAGCCTGTCGTCGCGCGTGCCGGGATCCATGGGCGCAGACATGGCGTCAGACCACCCGTCGGAGTCCGCGTGCGCCGGGCGCGGATGGAGCCTTCCCGTCGAGAAGGGCACGCAGCGCGATGCGTGCGCGCGAGATGCGCGACATCACAGTGCCCACCGGGACGTGCAGGATCTCGGCGCATTCGGCGTAGGACAGTTGTTCCAGGGTGACCAGCAGCAAAGGCTCGCGCTGCTCCGGCGGAAGCCGGCTCAGCGCCGCAAGCAGGTCCATTCGCAGGCCGGGATCTTCTGTGAAGCTGCGGCCGGGCGCGTCGACCTCGTCGAGGAGTTGGGGGTCGACGCTGACCATGCGGGCGCCGCGGCGCCGCTCGTCCCGATGCGCGTTGTGCGCAATGCCCAGCACCCACACGAGAATGTCGCGGCGCTGGTCGAACTGATGCCAATGAGCGAGCGCTCGCTCCAGTGCGGTCTGAACGAGATCGTCAGCCGCGCTGGGATCGAATACCAGGGTGCGGGCATACCGCCGCAAGCGCGCAATGGTGCCCAGAAGCTGGTCGCGAAAGGCGTCGGGAGCGGTCACACCGTGTGTACGAGGAAGGGGTTGGGAGAATTCCCGCCCGGCCTCGTGAGGAGCCAAGGATACCGAGACGGGCCGTCTCGCGCGACCACGTGCGAGCGTGCCGGCGCGCAAGCCCGGCGCTTCGCGGGGTGCGGGCCGATCCGGGACAATTGCGACATGACTCCACCGTCGAAGGCGCTCGCCCCCAGCTTTTCTGCGCTGGAATTCCGCGCGGCCCTGGGCATGTTCGCCACGGGGGTGACCATCGTGACGGCTCGCGATGCTGCCGGGCAGCGAATCGGCCTGACTGCCAATTCATTCAATTCCGTGTCGATGCAGCCGCCGCTGGTGCTGTGGAGTCTGTCCCGTGCGGCAGGCTCGATGCCCGCTTTCACGCGCGGTTCGCACTACGCGATCAACATCCTTTCGGCAGAGCAATGGGAACTGGCGGAGCGCTTCTCGCGCAAGGCGCCCGATCGGTTCGCCGGCGTCGACTGCAGCGAAGGAGCCGGCGGCGCGCCGATCCTGAACGGCGCCGCCGCGGTGTTCGAATGCTTCAACCGCAGCCGCTATGCGGAAGGCGACCACGTCATCTTCGTCGGCGAGGTCGAGCACTGCACCCGGCGCGAGGGCGCCCAGCCGCTCATCTTCCATGGCGGCCGGTACTTCACCGAACTGCCCTTGTAGTCGTCGCGCGGGGCGATCTCACCCCAGACCGTGCGATTTCAGTTCCTCGTGCGAGCGCTCTGCCCACGCGACATATCGAGTGCTGATCCAGGCCCACAGGCCCGAAGGCGCGCACGATGGCGCGGCCGTCGTGCGTCTGGTCGTTGTAAAGAACCATGGAACACGCATGTCCTGCTCCTGAAGGTGACCGTACAACGAATCTAGTCCTGCGCATTCGCACACTCAATGGCTCTCGATGCAATCAGAGTTTGCGAAATCGCACGTTGGCGACTAGGGTGGTGCATGGCTTCACTCGACTGGGACGACCTTCGCGTGGCGCTTGCGGTGGCCGATGCGGGCTCGCTCGCCGGCGCGGCGCGTGCGCTCAATGTCAATCACACCACCGCGCTGCGGCGGCTGGACGCGCTGGAATCGCGTCTGGGGACGAGGCTGTTCGACCGGCAGCGGGGCGGCTACGTGCTCACCGAGGCGGGCGATGTGCTGGCCCAGGAAGCTCGCGCCATCGCGCCGCGCGTGGCCGACATCGAGCGGCGGCTGCTCGGCCGCGACCTGCGACTGACGGGCACGCTGCGACTGACGACCGCGTTCGTCACCACAGCCTACCTGTTGCCGCAACCGCTGGCCGACTTCGCCCGCGCACACCCGGGCATCGAAGTCGAAGTGGCAGAAAACAGTGCCCTCGTGGACCTCTCCCGCCGCCAGGCCGACGTGGCGATTCGCCTGTCGCACCAGGTGCCCGAGCACTGGGTCGGCCGATCGCTCGGCACGGCCAGCTTTCGCGTCTATGCGCGACGCGACGCGTCCGGCCTGCCTCAGCACGTACAGCCACTGGCCGACCTGCTCGCCCAGGCGCCCTGGATCGCGTTCGAGCGCGAAGCCACCGGCAATCAATTCGCGCGCTGGATGCGCGAACGCATTCCCGCCCGCCAGGTTCGCATGCGCGTGGACATTTTCAATACGGCGATCGCGATGGTTCGCACCGGCCTCGGCATCGGTGTGTTGCCGAGCTTCGTGGTAGACAGGGAGCCGGAGCTGATTCCCGTGTCCGACCCGATTCCCGAGCTGGAGACGCCTTTGTGGATCCTGACCCATCCCGATCTGCGGCGCACCGCGCGCATCCAGGCCTTCATGGAAATGGTCGGCGACGCCACCGCGCAGCGCCTGAAGGGGGTCGCGTGAACGTCGAGCTCCAATCGCGAAACGTCGCGATCCGGCTGCGCATCGCGTTCTTCGCCTGTGGCGTGGCGATTGCGCTCAATGCCGTGGCCGGATCGCCCCCATTGCTGCTCAACCCCTTCGGCGACCCGTTCTTGCAGGCCACGCATGGCCGGCCGTGCCCCCAGCCGCTCGGGCCCGCCTACACGGAGGCCGAACGCCGGGGCGAGGCCCACTCGCGCATCGAACGGGGAACCAGCTGCTGGCTGGCGGGAACCTGCACCGAGCCCAACGCCTACCGCTATGACCGTCGCATTGCCGACGCTGCAGTCGCCGCGCTGCGGGCTGATCCGACCCTCACCGACAGCGCCATCTGGGTCGTGGCGCAGAGGCGCTTCGTCGAGCTGCAGGGCTGCGCTGCCAGTGCCGCGCAGATCGAGCAGGCGCGCGCTCGTGTGCAGGCGGTCCACGATGTGGAGCGGGTGCTGCTGTCGTTGTCCCTGCCCGGCGAGCCGCCGCGCTACCGCCTGGCCCCGAGCGTGAGGCGCTGAACCGGCGCTACTGCAGGAGCGCGCCCGTCTCGCGGAGATCGAAGGTGGCCCTGGTGAGCACCGCGTTGCCGGGCGAAGCGATGAACCGTCCGCCCATTCGGCGCACCAGCGAGATCATTGGAGTGTTGTCGCGCAGGACATCGCCATGGACCCGCCGAAGCCCATGTTTGCGCGCATGCCGAAAGAGGCGATGCAACAGTTCCTGTGCGAGACCCTGGCACCGCCACCCTTCGGCCACCAGCACGGCAAACTCCGCCTCGTCCGGTCCGGGGCCCCGCACGTAGCGCGCATCGGCGACGATCGTCGGCTCGCCGAGTTCGTCCAGGACCTGCGCCACGACCGCCACGTGGCAGCGCTGATCGACGTCCGTCAGCGCACGCAGCGTATCGGGCGCGAGCTCGCGGATTCCGACGTGAAAACGACGTAGGCGCGACATCGGCGAGAGCGATCGGACGAACCGCTGCTGCGCTTGCGCATCCTGCGCGTGCACCGGTCGCATGAGGACCTGGCGGCCGTCGGCCAGCGCGATATGCCGGATCAGCGTCGTCGGCACGTGCGGCTCGCGCGGCTGCGGCGCCAATCCGTGCATGGCCGTGCCGCTCACGTTGCCGTCCCCGGCCACGGCTGTGGCGGCACGACAGCCTGCACAATCCGACCCCACCACGGCTGGCGGGTCGGCCCGTTGACGCACGGGGCCTCGCCGCTGCGGTTCAGCGCTGCCGAGGCCGGGCCGCCCACAGACGACACCAGCACCGAGCCCGAGCCGGCGATCACGTAGGACTCCCCGGCTTCGAGCACGATGTCGCGCAGGTCATGATCGACCGTGATCCACAGCGTTCCTCTGCGGCAGTCGATGCTTGTGCCGCACGCTGCATGGATGCGACTGCACTGTCCGCGGTGGAGGACGAGACCGCGATGCAGGCGATTCGATGTCATGGCATTCCTTTCGAGGCTGTGACGGAGACGGCGGTTTGCATGCACGGCAGGCTTGCAACCGGAGCCCCATGCCGCGAATATTCGGCTCGCGAACGAGCGTTCGCAAACGATGATTCGGAATCCATTGCATTCCGCCAGCGCATGCAAAAGCACCAAGACCGACTGCCTCCCCTGGACCTGCTGGCCGCCTTCGAGGCGGCGGCGCGCCATCTTTCATTCACCCGGGCGGGCGAAGAACGTTTCATCACTCAGTCGGCGATGAGCCGGCAGATCCGCGCGCTCGAAGCGCATCTGGGCGTGGCACTCTTCCGGCGGCGGCATCGCGCGCTGAGCCTGACCGAGCAGGGATTGCATCTGCAGGCAATCTGCACGGACATCCTCGCGCAACTGCGCGAGGCGGTCGCCGACATCCGCGCGCCGGCGCGGCGCGAGGTGCTCTCGCTCACCACCACGCCTGGCCTGGCGTCCTTGTGGCTCATTCCGCGGCTGCCGGCATTCACCCGCGCGCATCCGGGCATCGACGTACGCCTCGATGCGACCTTCGAGCTGCGCAGCCTGCGGGCCGACGACTTCGACCTCGCCGTGCGCTACGGCCGGGTCGGCCTGAGCGAAGGAACGAGCCTGTTTCCCGAATCGATGCAGCCCGTGTGCAGCCCGCGTTTGCTGCGCGGCACTGCCCCGCTGAAACGTCCGGCGGACTTGCGCCTGCATACGCTGCTCCAGGTGATCGAGCCCAATGCCCGTGGCATGCCCATCGAGTGGGCATCGTGGCTGCAGGCTGTCGGCCTGGCTGACTTGCAGCCCGCGTCGATGCTGACTTTTTCGGGCTACAGCGAGGCGATCGCCGCGGCACTTTCAGGGCAGGGCGTGGCGCTGGGCCGGCGCCCGCTCGTCGATGACCTGATTCGAAGCCGGCGCCTGGTCGTCCCCTTCAAGGACGCCACGGCCTCCACGCGCGCGTACTTCCTGGTGGTGAATCCGTCGTCCACCTCGCGCCCCGCAGTCCGCGCCCTGGAGCAATGGCTGCTGGCCCAGGCAAGCGGATGACGGGGCCGCCGCGAAGTCGCGGTTGCGCTGCGTCAAGGCGGCACACAGGCTCCCGGCCTACGCTCGGGACAAGCGTGGAGCCCGGTCTGCGCACATCAGGAGCCTCTCATGACCTCGACGCCCACGGACCGCCAGCATCGCGAGGCCGCCGTCCCCGCCGACGGCTTCGATGCACTCGATGCATGTCACCGGCAGACCCTGTTCACCCTGGGAAAGCTGTCCGCGCTGATCACGCGGCTGCAGGTGGTGGGTGTTGACGACCAGACGCGCGCACTCGCCGCAGAGATCGTCGAGTTCTTCTCGACCACCGCGCGCCAGCACCATGTGGATGAAGAAAGACACGTGTTTCCCAAACTGATCGAGGGCGGTGATGCGGAGACCGTCCAAGCCGTTCAGCGCCTGCAGCAGGATCATGGCTGGCTGGAAGAGGACTGGCTGGAACTGCAGCCCCATCTCGACGCCGTGGCTGCGGGCCAGTCCTGGTACGACGTGGACACCCTGCGCGCGGGAGTCGAAGTGTTCGAGGCGCTGTCGCACGACCACATCGCACTCGAAGAATCGCTGATCTACCCGCAGGCACGCCGGCAACTGCTCGATTCCGAGCGCCGCGAGATGGGCCGCGAGATGGCGGCGCGCCGCCGCGCCGAGGCGCGCAGCAAGCGTCACGCGGGCTGAGCGCCCGAGGCCAGCGGGCCTTCCCCTGGCGCCGGCCCTGGGCGCGTCAGAAATCTGCGCCCTTGTACGGATTGCATCGCTGCAGAGCCTGCCGCATCTGCACGACCTGCCTTTCGAGCGTCGGGCAACGGCGGCACATCCACAGGTGCAGGCCGAGTCGGGCGCGTTCGGCGGCCGACAGGGCCCGGTCTTCGCGAGCGAGGATCAGCCGCGCGCTGTCACGGCAAGTCGTCATCAGCTTCATCGCCCTCTCACCTTGTCCATTGAAGTTCGATGCACTCTCGAAGACGCAACCGCGCGCGATGCAGCATCACCCACAGATTCGACGCGCTCAGGCCCAGATCCTTACAGATTTCGGCGCTGTCGAGTTCCAGCCACTCGCGCATCAGGAACACGCGGCCAAGGCGCCCGGGCAGACGTTCTACGCAAGCCTCGACGATGCCCAGGAACTGTCGCTCGGCAAGCGCGCCTTCGGGTTCCGGCCAGGGCGAGGGCGGTGCATGGAAGCGCCCTCGGGCGTCGAACAGCAGGCCCTCGATCGGGTCGTCCGCATCGGAGTCCGCGTCGTCGGGCGCCTGCACTTCGCGCAGACCGCGACGCAATTGGTCGATGACCTTGTGCCGAAGGATGGACACGACCCATGTCTTGAGTTGCGAGCGCCTGTCGAATCGATCGGCGTGCTCGAGCGCTGCCAGCGTGGTCTCGGACACGGCATCCTCGGCCCAGGCAGCGTTGCGCAACTGCAGCCTTGCCACCTTCAGCAGGTAAGGACGCAGCGCGGCAATCTCGGATGGAAGGTCGGTGTCGGGCATCGGGAATCCGGAGTACGTTCGACTTCGCAAAGCTGCGGCAGGCGCATCGTCCTGCATGGCGCAACCTGATTGGACGCGCCAGCACGCCACACCTTACACAGAGCCTGTTGGGGCATCTGGCTCGGGCTGATGTCGGCGAGCCCGGCGCCGGCTCCTTGCCCGAAGGTCGATTGGCAGCGGCGCGCGGCATTCAATCGCGGCCGCGGTCACTCCGGGAAAACGGAACCATCACTGCCTGGCCCGGCTGCGTGCATCCCGCATCGCAGCAGCGTCCGGGCTGGCGATTGCGCGTGATGGCACGGGACTCGTCGTGAAGCACGCCACGATCGAGAAGCCGCTCGACCAGCTCGACCTTGCTGCCCACCGGATAACGCCGCCAGATCTCCTGTTTCATCGCTGCCGGCGATCCGCCCCCATGCAGGCTGATGACCGAATACCAGCCGCCCTGGTACGAGGCCGTCAGGTCCTCCACCAAGCGCGCCACCTCGATCCGCTTGTCATAGGGTACGGCGGGGTTGGCGCGCAGCACCTGCGAGAGCGTGGCCGCCGTAGCGGGGTTGTGGTCCTCGTCGGGTCCCGGCAGGGCCACGACGAGGCCGCCCGAGACTTCGTGCGCGAGCCGGTGCATGTCGTAGATCTGCGTGGCAAGCAGCAACTTGCCGATATTGCTGAACACGGGCTCTGGCATGAAGCTCGCGCTGTGCGGGTCGGCGCTCGCGTAGACACTGGCCGCCACTCCGCATGCGAAGAAGCCCTCGGTGATCTTGATGAGCTCGACCATCGGCTCGCGCAGCGCGCTCGTGCTGCCCGGGTCGAATCCGTTTGCCTCGCACATCAGCGCACCGGCACCGATGAGCAGGTCGCCGAAACCCGCGCGCGCCCCAATGCAGCTGTGTCGATGGTGGGTGGCGTAGGAATAGGTGACCACGCTGCCATGCTCCCATTCGCCGGCAAAGAAGACCCGATCCCACGGCACGAACACCCGATCGAACACGACCACGCCGGTCGACTGCCCATAGCGGCGTGAAAACAGCGGTTCGCCGTGCTCGAGCTTCTCTCCGGGACGGCCAGCCGGGCGCGCGACGATGGTGACGCCCGGTGCATCGACCGGCACGGCGCAACACACCGCGAAAGCCGCATCCTCGCGGCCCATCTGTCGACCGGGCATCACGAGGAGCTCGTGCATGTAGGGAGCGCCCGTGACGATGGCCTTGGTCCCGCTGATGACGACGCCACCGGGCTTCGTCTCCACCACGTGCACGTACGTGTCGGGATTGGCCTGCTCGTGCGGACGGCGGCTGCGGTCGCCTTTCGCGTCGGTCATCGCGATGCCCAGCGACAGGTCTTCATCCTGCACGCGGGCCAGGTACGCGGCGAATCGATCCCGATGTTCGCGGCCACCGCGCGCGTCGTCGATGGTGGCCGTTGCCTGCGCGAGCGCGTTGAGCGCGTCGTGCGCAAGATAGCGCTGGGCGCAGCCGGTCTCCTGGCACAACAGGCGCACGGCTTCGAGCTTGTTGAGCAGGTCGCCGGCCGACTCATTGACGTGCAGCATGCGGTTGACCGTGCGTCCTCGCGCGGATTGAACGGCAAGCGCGACGGGCGCGACCGACGCATCCCGCGCGAAATCGTAGGTGTATGCCAGCGCGTTGACCCCGGGCCCGAGCTCCGGTGCGTCGGCCACGGAATCGACGCGGCGTCCGTCGACATAGACCGTGGGCCGCAGGCGCCGCAGCGACTCGCGGTAATCGTCGCCCGTCATCAGCGTCGGCGCGGGCGCAGGCATCGAGGCGGCATCGGGCGACAGCGGGGCGTTCACGGCAACGGTCTCCTCGGAGGATGGCCGCGATTTGAACACCGTTCAGTCGACTGATCAATGTTAAGCTTTTCGCATGTCCAGACCCGCCACAGTGGCCCGGGCCCGAGCCACGACGGGCTCCGTTGCACCCGCTGAAACGCACCACGCCGTGCGCGCAGCGCGCCGTGCGGCAATGGCCGATGCCCGGCGCGCGCATGTGCTCGATGCCGCTCGTGCCGCGTTCTTCGAACTCGGCCTGGAAGGCGCCAGCATGCGCGAGATTGCCCGCCGCGCCGGCTACACGCCGGGCGCCCTCTACGGCTATTTCGCGAGCAGGGAAGAGGTGTACGCGGCCTTGCTCGGCGAATCGCTGGACCGGCTGAATGCGCAAGTGGAGGCGGCCCGTGCAGGCGCTCTGCCCGCGGGGCACGATGCGGTCCTGCGCGCCTGCGCAGGTGCCTTCTTCGATTTCTATAGCCAGAACCCGCGCGACCTCGACCTCGGCTTCTATCTGTTCAAGGGCATGCAGCCCCGAGGCCTCACCCCGGCGCTCAATGGCATGTTGAATGCCCGCCTGCGCGCGGCGCTTGCGCCGGCGAAGGGCGCATTGCAATCGCTCGGCCAGGACGAAAGCGAAGCGCAGACCGAAGTGACTGCGCTGTTCGCGCACATCGTCGGCCTGCTGCTGCTCAGTCATACCGGACGCATCCGCATGTTCCGGCAGTCCTCACGGGACTTGTTCGAGACCTACCTGAACGCGCTCGCGGTGCGCGCCGCGCCCGCCCCAAGGAGACGACGATGAACACGATCGATGCCGGTCGCAGCGCGCTCGTGCTGATCGACTACCAGTCGCGCCTGCTGCCGGCCTTGCACGGCGGCGAGCGCGCCGTGGCCCATGCGTTGCGGCTGGCCGAGGCCGCGAACGAGCTGGGCGTGCCCGTGATCGGCACCGAGCAGAACCCGGCAGGCCTGGGTCCCAATATCGACTCGCTGCGCAGCCGCTGCGCCGTCACGCTGGCCAAGATGCAGTTCGACGCATCGCGGGACGGGCTGCTGGCCGCGCTTCGCCCGGGCGCCGCCAATGCACCCATCGACGACGTCGTCATCGCCGGTTGCGAAGCCCATGTGTGCCTGCTGCAGACGGCGCTGGGCCTGCTGCGCGCCGGACTGCGCATCTGGGTCGTGGCACCGGCCTGCGCTTCGCGCACGGCCGCCGATCACCGGCTCGCGATGCAGCGGCTGAAACAGGGCGGCGCGGTGATCGTGAGCACCGAGATGGTGGTGTTCGAGTGGTTGCGCGACTGCCGGCATCCACGCTTCAAGGCCCTGCTGAACCTGGTCAAGCCGCTGATCGAGTGAGCCGTGGCGGTCCGGCCGGGCAGGGCGTGCCGTCAGCGCAGCGTCGCGACCTGGGATGCGAACCAGCCCGCATGGGCGCGGCGCAGCACGCCGAGGTCGACGCGGTCGACTTCGCCGCCGCGCCAGCGCACGGGGGAGTTGAGGTCGTCGCAGAGCGCCGCGCAACCTGCGAAGGGCTCGTCGGCGAAGTACGCGCTGCGTGTCACCAAGGTGGGCAGGCCTGCGGCCGTCGCCGCCGACAGTCCGTTGGGCGAGTCCTCGACCGCCATCGCCGATGAAGGACTGGCGCCCAGCCGTTGCAGTGCGACCAGGTAGGCCATCGGATGCGGCTTCTTGCGCGGCGCATCGTCGGCGCACACGACCGCCCGGAAGCGGTCGGACCAGTCGCGCCCCAGGTGCTCGGAACACAGCGCATGCACATTGCTGCGGCTGGTGGTCGTCGCGATCGCCAGCGCGATTCCCGTGCGCTCGCAGTCGTCGAGCAGGCGCCGCACGCCGGGGCGCAGCGCCACCCGTCCCTGCGCGACGAGGGCTGCGTAAGCCTCGGTCTTGCTGGCATGCAGTACACGGGCGAGGCGCTCCCGCTGGCGCAGCGTGGAAGGTGCGTCGGCCCGGCTGCGCATGTCGTGCAGCAATCGCTCCGGACCGCCGGCCACCTGCAGCAGCCTGCCGTAGGTCACTTCGTCCCACCGCCAGGGCAACCCGTGCTGGCTGAACGCCTGGTTGAACGCGACACGGTGGCCGTCGCGCTCGGTCTCGGCGAGCGTGCCATCGACGTCCCAGATCAACGCTCGAAGCACGGGCGCGCTCATCTCGTTGGCTCCGCCGTGCCGGGCAACTGTGCCAGCACGAGTTCGACCAGACGGTCGACGGTGAGACCGAGATGCTCGCTGACCTGGGCGGCCGGGGCCGATTCGCCGAAGCGGTCGACGCCCAGCGCGGCTACGCAGCCATAGTGCGACCAACCGCGCGTGACGCCCGCTTCAACGCCGATGCGCGGCAATCCCGCGACCGAGCACGCGGTCGCGGTATGCGCGATCCTGCCGGTCGAACACGCTGGTCGATGGCAGCGACACCACTCGCACCGGCACGCCGCGCGTGTCGAGGCACTTTTGCGCTTCCATCGCGAGCGCGACTTCCGAGCCGGTGGCCAGAATCGCTGCCACGGCCGCAGGACGCTCGCTGAGGACGTAGCCGCCGCGGCTGGATCTCCAGCACCTGCTCGGGCCGGCGATGCTGCGCCGGCAGGTTCTGCCGCGACAGCAGCAAGGCGCTCGGGCGCTCGCGCTGCGACAGCGCGTGCGTCCAGGCGACTGCCGTCTCGGCCGCATCGCAGGGGCGCCAGACATCCAGGTTCGGAATCAGCCGCAGGCTCGCGGCATGTTCCACGGGCTGGTGAGTCGGGCCGTCTTCGCCGAGGCCGATCGCTGTCATGCGTGAACACATGGATCACGCGCTTGCCCATCAGCGCGGCCATGCGGATCGCATTGCGGCTGTAGTCGCTGAACGTCGAGGAAGGTGCCCGCCATAGGGCACGAAGCCGCCGTGCAGCGCGATGCCGTTCATGATGGCCGCCATGCCGAACTCGCGCACGCCGTAGTTGATGTGCCGCCCGCCGCTGTGGCCACCGCGCACGGCGCCGCATCCTGGAAAGTCGGTGAGGTTCGAACCGGTGAGGTCTGCGCTGCCGCCCAGCAACTCGGGCAGCGCAGGCGCCAGCATCGTCAGCACCTGCTGTGACGCGCTTGCGCGTCGCGACGTTCTCGCGCGACTGCCCGAACGCGGCCAGCGCCTGCAGTCGGACTTCCTCGAAGTGGCGCGGCAGGTCGCCGGCCATGCGCCGCTCGAATTCGGCGGCCAACCTGGGGTGGGCCTGGCGATACGCCGCGAAGCGCCGGCGCCATTGCGGCCTCCTGTTCGCCGCCGCGCTGGCGCGCGTCCCACCGCTGGGCGATGTCCGGCGGAATCTCGAACGGCGCGTGCGGCCATCCGATGGCTTCGCGCGTGGCCGCGATATCGGCCGCGCCGAGCGGTTCGCCATGTGCCTTCGCGCTGCCCGCGCGCGCGGGCGAGCCGCGTCCGATGGTCGTTCGGCACACGATCAGCGTCGGGGCGTCGATCGACGATCTCGCCTGCGCAATGGCCTGCCGACACCGCGGCGACGTCGTGTCCGTCCACCGGGCCGATGAACATTCCAGCCGTAGGCACGAAAGCGCGCCGCGGTGTCGTCGCCGAACCAGCCTTGCACCGGCCCGTCGATGGAGATGCCGTTGTCGTCGTAGAGGGCGACGAGCTTGCCCAGCTTCCACACGCCGGCCAGCGCGCACGCTTCATGGCTGACGCCTTCCATCAGGCAGCCATCGCCCAGAAACACGTAGGTTCGATGGTCCACGATCTCGTGGCCCGGGCGGTTGAATTCGTCGCCCATGAGCTTCTCGGCCAGCGCCATCCCGACGGCGTTGGCCAGCCCCTGACCAAGCGGGCCGGTGGTCGTTTCGACGCCCGGCGTGACGCCCACCTCCGGGTGGCCGGGCGTGCGGCTGTGCAGTTGGCGGAACCGTTCGAGCTCCGCCATCGGCAGCGCGTAACCCGTGAGGTGCAGCAGCGCGTACAGGAGCATCGACGCGTGGCCGTTCGACAGCACGAAGCGGTCGCGTCCATTCCAGCGCGGATTGGACGGGTTGTGGCGCAGATGCTCGTTCCACAGCGCCACGGCCATCTCGGCCATGCCCATCGGCGCGCCCGGATGGCCGCTGTGCGCCTGCTGCACGGCGTCCATGGCCAGTGCGCGCAGCGCGTTCGCCAGGTCGTCGTGCCGACCCGCGTCGGGCCGGATCACGCGTTCGGCCACTGCCGCGTTGGTCGGGAGTTCGGATGCGATCGTGCTCATCGTGGGCTCCTGCGAATCAAAGGGCGCCTAGAGCACGCTGGCGGCGCTCCATCATTCGCCAGATGAAGGGGGTGAAGATCAACTGCATGGCCAGTTCCATCTTTCCGCCGGGCACGACGATCGTGTTCGCGCGCGACATGAACGAGTCGTGGACCATGTTGAGCAGGTACTGGAAGTCGATGCCCTTGGGGCTCGCGAAGCGGATCACGACCATGCTTTCGTCGGGCGCGGGAATGTCGCGCGCGATGAACGGGTTCGAGGTGTCCACCATCGGCACCCGCTGGAAGTTCACGTGCGTGTGCGTGAACTGCGGGCAGATGTAGTTCACGTAGTCGGGCATGCGCCGCAGGATGGTGTCGGTGACCGCCTCGGTGGAGTAGCCGCGCTTGGACTTGTCCCGCCACAGCTTCTGAATCCACTCGAGGTTGATGACGGGGACCACGCCGATGAGCAGGTCGGGATGGCGCGCGATGTCGACCTCGGGCGTCACGACCGCGCCGTGCAGCCCCTCGTAGAAGAGCAGGTCGGTGTCGGGCGGCACGTCCTCCCAGGGCGTGAAGGTGCCCGGCATCTGGCCGTACGGCGCCGCTTCCTCGGTGTCGTGCAGGTACTTGCGCGTGCGTCCGGTGCCCGACTCGGCGTACGAATGGAAGAGCAGCTCCAGTTCCGCGAACAGGTTGTTCTCGGGACCGAAGTGACTGAAGTTGCGGTCGCCGTCGCGCTCGGCGTCGGCCTGGCGGCGCTTCATCTCCTCGCGGTCGTAGCGGTGAAAGCTGTCGCCCTCGACGATCGCGGCCGCCACGTTCTCGCGGCGAAAGATGTTCTGGAAGGTGCGCGTCACCGAGGTGGTGCCTGCGCCGGACGATCCGGTGATGGCGATGATGGGGTGGCGTTCGGACATGGCGGACTCTCTTGGTGAGGACGGCGAAAAGGACTCAGTTGCGGAACAGGCCGCGCTCGGCGAACAGCGGGTTGCCCGCATCGCGGCCTGCCGGTTCGCGGTGGTAGCGCTCGATGCGCTCGACTTCGTTCTTCGAGCCGAACACGAGGCCGATGCGCTGGTGCAGTCCGCTGGGCGCCACGCCAAGCACGGGCTGGCGGCCGGTGCTGGCGCGTCCGCCCGCCTGCTCCATCAGGAAGCCGATCGGATTGGCCTCGTACAGCAGCCGCAACCGGCCAGGCTTGGCCGGCTCCTTCGTGTCGCGCGGGTACATGAACACGCCGCCGCGCATCAGGATGCGGTGCGCCTCGGCCACCATCGACGCGATCCAGCGCATGTTGAAGTCCTTGCCGCGCGGTCCGGTGCTGCCGGCCAGGCATTCGTCGACATAGCGCTTGACGGGCGGTTCCCAGAAGCGGCTGTTCGAGCTGTTGATCGCGAACTCGCGCGTGTCCGGCGCGATCACGAGCTGCGGATGCGTCAGCATGAATTCGCCGAGGTTGGGGTCCAGCGTGAAGCCGCTGACGCCGTTGCCCACGCTCAGAACCAGCATCGTGGTCGGGCCGTACAGCGCGTAACCCGCAGCCACCTGCTGGTGTCCGGGCTGCAGGAAGTCGGCCTCGCAGACATCGCGCCCGCTGCCGCTGCGTCCTCGGGCGCCCGCAGGATCGAGAAGATGCTGCCCACGGAGACGTTCACGTCGATGTTCGACGATCCGTCCAGCGGATCGAACACCAGCAGGTACTTGCCGCGCGGAAACGCCTCGGGAATCTGGCGCGGCTCGGCCATTTCCTCGGACGCCATGCCCGCCAGGTGCCCGCCCCACTCGTTCATGCGGATGAAGACCTCGTTGCTCAGCACGTCCAGGCGCTTCTGCACCTCGCCCTGCACATTCGTCTCACCGCCGGCCTTGCGCTGCTCGCCGCTTTCGCCGAGGTCGCCGAACGCCACGGCCCGTGCGATGGCCTTGCAGGCGAGCGAGACGTCCAGGATCAGCGCGTTGAGTTCGCCGCTGGCCTGCGGAAAACGCCGCCGCTGCTCGATCAGGAACTGCGTGAGGGTCTTGCGATGACCAGGCCACGCCATGGGCGCGGTCGCGATCGGGTCTGGCGCGAAGGCCTGGGCGTCGTGGTGCATGTCAGGGGCTCCTCGGGGCGTCGCCCGCGGCGTGTCCGATGCCGCCGCGGTGCGTCTGGGTCGTTGTCGTGGTCGGATGGCTTGCAAGGCGGGTCGGTTGCCGTGCATTCCATTGAATCGAGAGGCTGGGCGAATTTCCTTGCGTTGGGGCAATGCTTGCCGTCGCCCGCGCAATCGCGGGGACGTCGTGCGGTGGCGAGCGGCGCAGACGTCGCGGCCTGAGCGCGGGCGACGACGAGACGAGGCTCATTTCAGTTGCTCAATCGCGCTTCGCGCGTCCCGCGGCGCATGAAACAGCCGTTCGCCCAGACAACAACAACCGTTCGCCCTGAGCAGGGGACTGAGCTTGTCGAAGGCCCCGTGTCGAAGGGTCCACCGCGTGATGCTCGCGCCGGGCTTCGACAGGCTCAGCCCGAACGGGGTGGGGTGGCTCACGCCGAACGGGGTGGGGTTGCAGTGCCCAGGGTTCACTTCAGCTGCCTTCCTGTGAACGGAACAGGCGGCTGCCGCGGATGTCGTCGGCTGCCAGCGTGCTGAGGTCGTCCGCACCAAGCACCCGTTCGCGTTCGGCGAACAGGCGGCTGGCCTGTCGCAGCCTCGCCCTGTCCAGCGCATTGCGCACGCTTCTCGCATTGGCGAAGTGAGGCTGGGCCAGGCGCAATTCGAGGTACTCGTCGAAGGCGGCGCGCGCTTCGTCGCTGAAACGGTAGTGCTGGTCGCGCAGCATCAGCTCGGCGATGCGCATCAGCTCGCCGCCCGTGTAGTCGGGGAAGTCGATGTGGTGCGCGATGCGCGAGCTCATGCCCGGGTTGGACTGGAAGAAGGTGTCCATCCGGTCCTTGTAGCCCGCGAGGATCACCACCAGGTCGTCGCGCTGGTTCTCCATCACCTGCAGCAGGATCTCGATCGCCTCCTGGCCGTAGTCGCGCTCGTTCTCGGGCCGGTACAGGTAGTACGCCTCGTCGATGAACAGCACGCCGCCCATCGCCTTCTTCAGCACCTCGCGCGTCTTCGGCGCGGTGTGCCCGATGTACTGCCCGACGAGGTCATCTCGCGTCACCGCCACGAGATGCCCTTTGCGCACATAGCCCAGGCGATGGAGGATCTGCGCCATGCGCATCGCCACCGTGGTCTTTCCGGTCCCCGGGTTGCCGCTGAAGCACATGTGCAGCGACGGGGCCTGCGCCTGCAGGCCGTGTGCCGCGCGCAGCTTGTCGATCACCAGCAGTGCAGCGATGTCGCGGATGCGCTGCTTCACCGGCACGAGACCCACGAGGTCGCGGTCCAGCTCGTCGAGCACTTCCTCGACCTGGCTTTGCGCGAGCACGTCGGCCACCGTTCGCAGCCCCGGGGCTGCTTCGGCTGGGGTGGCCGTCGCGGGCTGCGGCGGCGGCGGCGTCGCCGCCGCACCGGGAATCGCGTAGAGGGGCGTTGGATTCATGGCGGATGCGCGTGCCGGCGATCGTTTCAGTAGCGCTTGCCTTCGGGCTGTTCGGCTGCGTAGCCATGCACCGTGTAGTGCATCGTGCGGCCCGGGCCTTCCTGCCGCTGCAACGCGAAGCCGGGCTCGTTCGCCGGGCGATTGGCGATGAAGCTCATCGCGATCGACTCGATGCCTCGCGTCGAGTCGAAGGCCATCAGCCGGATGTAGTGATTGGGAAACGTGTCGCGGCAGGCCTTGAACTCGGCCATCACGCCGGCGGCGTCGCGCAGATCGAACATGGGTGCGCCATACATCTCCCAGTAGGTGTTGCGAGGATGCGGGTCGTCGGTGTACTCGACGCTCCATGCATAGCCTTTGTTCAGCCCGTATTCGATCTGCAGCGAGATTTCCGCATCGGTGAGTTCGGGGAGGAAGCTGAACTGGCCTTGCGTGATGCGGCCGGCAGGGTTGGTCATCATGGGGTGTTCTCCTTCAGGCCGCGGTCGGCGTCACTGCGTAGTCAGAGGTGTCGGTCGATGTGTAGTTGAAGCTGATGTCGCCCCAGGTATCGAGCGCCTGCTTCAGCGGCGTGCAGAACTTCGCCGCCTTCTGCAGGATGTCGGGGCCGTCGTTCTTGATGTCGCGCCCTTCGTTGCGCGCCTTGACCATCGCCTCGAGCGCGACGCGGTTGGCGACCGCGCCGGCCTGGATGCCCTGCGGATGGCCGATCGTGCCGCCGCCGAACTGCAGGATCACGTCGTCTCCGAACAGGTCGAGCAGCTGGTGCATCTGCCCGGCGTGGATGCCGCCGGAGGCCACCGGCATCACCTTCTTGGTGTCGGCCCAGTCCTGGTCGAAGAACAGGCCGCGCGGCAGGTCCTGCTTCGTGACACGGTCGCGACAGACGTTGTAGTAGCCCTGCACGGTCATCGGGTCGCCCTCGAGCTTGCCGACGGCGGTGCCGGTGTGCAGGTGGTCGCAGCCGGCCAGGCGCAGCCACTTGGCGATCACGCGGAAGCTCACGCCATGCGTCTTTTGCCGCGTGTACGTGCCGTGGCCGGCACGGTGCATATGCATGATCATGTCGTGCTTGCGGCACCAGTTGGCCATCGATTGGATTGCTGTCCAGCCGATCACGAGGTCGACCATCACGACCACCGAGCCGAGCTCCTTGGCGAACTCGGCACGCTCGTACATGTCCTCCATCGTGGCGGCGGTGATGTTCAGGTAGCTGCCCTTGATCTCGCCGGTGGCCGCGCTGGCCTTGTTGACCGCGTCCATCACGTTGAGGAATCGGTCGCGCCAGTGCATGAACGGCTGCGAGTTGATGTTCTCGTCGTCCTTCATGAAGTCCAGGCCGCCCTTGAGGCCCTCGTAGATCACCCGCCCGTAGTTGCGTCCGGACAGGCCGAGCTTCGGCTTGGTGGTGGCGCCCAGCAACGGGCGGCCGAACTTGTCCAGGCGCTCGCGCTCGACGACCAGGCCGGTGGGCGGACCCTTGAAGGTCTTCACGTAGGCCACCGGGATGCGGATGTCCTCCAGCCGCGCCGCCTTCAGCGGCTTGAAGCTGAAGACGTTGCCGATGAGGCTGGCCGTCATGTTGGAGATCGAGCCTTCCTCGAAGAGGACGAGGTCGTAGGCGACCCAGGCGAAATACTGGCCCGGCGCGTTGGGCACGGGCTCGACCCGGTAGGCCTTCGCCCGATAGCTGTCGCAGGCGGTGAGGCGGTCGGTCCACACCACCGTCCAGGTGGCGGTGCTCGACTCGCCGGCCACTGCGGCTGCGGCCTCGACCGGGTCCACGCCTTCCTGCGGCGTGATGCGGAAGAGGCAGATGGTGTCTGTCTCCGAGGGCTGATAGTCGGGCTGCCAGTAGCCCATCTGGCGGTACTTGAGGACACCAGCCGAATAGCGTTTGCGGGCGTCCTGGCCAGTGATGTCAGTGGAATCGGCGAGGATGCCGGCGTCGACAGGCTTGTTCACGAGGTCTCCTTCTGGGCGCAACCGCAAGGCGCGCGGAATGACGGGGTGAACGAAGCCTAGGGCGATGGTCGATTAATGAATAGTCAGAAGTTCTTCGTTACTCATTAAGATAAACATGAATCGAGTGCGCGCTGGCCGGTGGCGACCGATGTCGAGCGAATGTCCGAATCCGTGCATCGCACCGAACGGGGGCGCAGCGAGGCACCGATTGCATGCCCGGCCGCGAGCCGGAGGCTCAGAAGTCCATGTCGAGTTCTTCGATCTCGTCGGGCTCCGCACGTGCCGCAGCGATCCATTCCTGCATCTCGGGCAGGTCCATGATGGTCTTGCAGTAGCGCTCGCCGACCTTGTCGAGCTTGACTCCATAGGTTCGAAAGCGAGTGACGACCGGGGCGAACATCGCATCGGCCATGCTGCGCCTGCCACCGAACAGGAACGGTCCCCCATAGGTGGCGAGGCACTCCGACCAGATCTCCACGATGCGTTCGATATCCGGCTGCGCGCCTGTCCACACCTTGTGGTCGGGACGGTGGGCCTTGAGGTTCATGGGTAACGCCCCGCGCAGCTTGGCGAAACCCGAGTTCATTTCGCCGCACACCGACAGGCAATGCGCGCGCGCGATCCGGTCGGACGGCAACAGTCCGGTGTCCGGGCGCAGCTCGGCGAGGTACACGGCGATGGCAAACGTGTTCCACACGCGCGCGCCCTCGTGGGTCAGGCATGGCACCAGGATCGAAGGTGCCAGCAACAGCAATTCCTTGCGCGCGTTCACGTCGTCGGGCGGGACCGCCACCTCGTCGAATGGCAAGCCCGCGAATCGGGCGAGCAGCCAGCCGCGCAGCGACCACGACGAATAGTTCTTGCTGCTGATCGTCAGCGTGGCACGCGCGGCGGGCGGTGCGGCCGCCGCCTTGGGCTTCGGCCTTCCGCGCACGGCGGCGGTCGATGGCGGCGAGGGCGGCATGGTCGTTCTCCTGCTGCGGCCGGACATGCCGCCTGGACTCGCAAAGGATGTGCCACGTTGGCGCGCAAGTTGCAATGTCCCAGGGGCAGCCGCCGAAACACCCATGCTCTACGAGGCCTACCAAGCTCACGCCGATGCCCTTTGGCCCCTCAGACACCTGGGCCGGACCGCGTCGCCCGCGTTGAGTGAACGATCGCATGCACTGGCCGATGCCTGGGGTCGGCGCCACCTGGCCGCTGCCTGCGAAGTCTTCAATCTCGCCGAGGTGCGCCATCGGCGTCCCGATTGGGGTATCGACGAAGTGGTCACGGATGCCGGCGTGGTGGGCATCGAAGAGGAGGTCGTGCTCGCGACGCCCTTCGGGACCCTGCGGCGATTTCGGAAGTCCACCACAACGCGCGGACCACGAGTGCTGCTGGTCGCCCCGATGTCGGGGCATTTCGCCACATTGCTGCGCGACACCGTGCGCACGATGCTCGAGGACCACGACGTCTACGTGACCGACTGGCACAACGCACGCGACATCCCCTTGCGCGAGGGCCGCTTCGGACTGGACGAATACACCGAGCACATCATGCAGTTCATGGCGGCCATCGGGCCCGGCGCCCACTTGATGGCGATCTGCCAGCCTTGCGTGTCGGCATTGGCGGCCACCGCCTTGATGTCGGAGGACGATCACCCTTCCACGCCGGCGAGCCTCACGCTCATGGCCGGACCGATCGATTGCCGCGTCAACCCGACCGAGGTCAATCGCCTGGCCACCGCGCGTCCCATCGACTGGTTCGAACAGCACTTGATCGCGTGTGTGCCATGGCGGTATCCCGGCGCTGGCCGCCGCGTCTATCCCGGCTTCGTGCAACTCTCGGCATTCATGAGCATGAACCGTGAGCGCCATGTGAACGCGTTCCGGGACTACTTCCAGCATCTCGTTGCCGACGAGCATGAGAAGGCGCAGGCCACGCGCAGCTTCTACGAGGAATACCTCGCCGTGGCAGATCTCCCGTCCGACTTCTATCTCGAGACCGTGGCCCAGGTCTTCCAGCAGCATGCGCTGCCGCGCGGGGAGTTGCGGTTTCGCGACCGGCGGATCGATCCGTCGGCGATCCGCCGCACGGCCTTGCTGACCATCGAGGGGGAGCGCGACGACATCTGCGCCATCGGGCAGACGCTGGCGGCGCAGGACCTGTGCAGCCGCGTACGGCCGTACTTGCGCACTCACCATGTGCAGCCAGGCGTGGGCCACTACGGCGTATTCAGCGGCAAACGCTGGCAGAGGCACATCTACCCGGTCGTGCGCGACGTGATCCACCTGTCGGCGTGAGCCAGGCTGATCGGCCCTGACAAGCCCACCGGACGCCGTCCGCGGCGCTTGCGGGCGGCGCTTTCGACCATCCACCTTGCAATCGACGTCGCGCTCGCCTAAGCTGATGTCACCACACGGTGACATGAGGATCACATGGAACGTCGTCAATTCATTCGGGTGCTGGGTGGCGGCGTCGTGATGGCCGCAGCCGCCGGGTCGGCGGGTTGTTCTTCGACTGCGTACCCACCCGAGGCGATTTCGGCCTGGCAAGGACCCGCGACCGAGTCGGACATGCGGCACTGGATGCTCGGCTACGCGATCCTCGCGCCGCACTCGCACAACCTGCAGTCCTGGATGGTGGATCTCTCGGAGCCCGACCACATCGTGCTTCACTGCGACCCCGATCGCCTGCTGCCCGAGACCGATCCGTTCGGCCGACAGATCATGATGAGCCATGGCACGTTCATCGAACTGCTCGACATCGCAGCCCGCGAGCGGGGGTGGCGAACGCGAATCACGCTCTTCCCCGATGGTGAGTTCGACCCTCGCCAGACGGGCGGGCGACCGGTAGCGCGCATCCAACTCCTGCGCGACGCGGGTGCGCCGCGCGATCCGCTGTTTGCACAGATCCGCAGGCGCCACACCAATCGCAACGCATACGATCTTGCGCGCCCGGTGCCTCGCGAGGCGTGGCAGGCCATGGCCGAAGCGGTCGAGCCGACTCGGCTTCGCTTCGGCGCCGTGGGCACAGAGGATCCGGATGCGCTCGCGCGCCATCGCACCATTGCTGCCGAGGCCTGGCGCATCGAACTCGTGACGCCGCGCACGATTCTGGAGTCGTACAAATGGCTGCGCGTGGGCAACCAGGAGATCGCCGCGCATCGAGACGGGCTCGCGCTGAACGACCCCATGGTGGTCTGGCTCGACCGCCTCGGGTGGTTCGATCGTCGCAAGGCGCCCGGGCCCGACGACTACGCCACCACCAGCCAGATCAAATCATTCAACGAGAAGCTGCAGTCCACTCCGGCATTCCTGTGGATGGTGACCGAGGGCAACGACCGGGCGACGCAGGTGGCCGCCGGACGTGCCTATGTGCGGGTGCAGCTCGCCGCGACGGCGCATGGCGTGGCAATGCAGCCTCTGCAGCAAGCGCTCCAGGAGTACCCGGAGCAGGCGGCGACGTACGCCGCCATCCGACGGCAGCTCCAGGCGCCGATGCCCGCACACACCGTCCAGATGTGGGCGCGCGTGGGCTTCGCCCCCAACGTGCAGCCTGCCCCTCGGCGTGGCGTCGAGGCGCAGATCATGCGGGCTTGAAGCGCGAGTGCAGGACGCGCGGCACCGGCGGCATGGGGGCATGAGCGACGCAAAGCATCGCACCGTTGGCGGCGCCGCGCGCGCCGAGTCCACGCGCTCGCGCAACAGGGTCGACACCGAGGACCGCATCCTCGGCGCCGTCGGACAAGTGCTCACCCGTGACGGCTTCGCGGCGCTGGGCGTCAACGCGATCGCTCGCGAGGCGCGTGTCGACAAGGTGCTCATCTATCGCTACTTCGGGGTCTGCCTCAACTGCTGCAGCAGTGGGGCGCGAGCGGCCGATTCTGGCCGAGCGTCGATGAACTGCTCGGGGGCGAGCGCGACACCTTGCTCGCCCTGCCGCCGCCGCAGCGCTTCGCCCGCTTCTTCGACCGCTTCATCGACGCGCTCCGCGCGCGCCCGCTGACCTTGGAAATCCTCGCCGCAGAAATGCTCGAGCGCAACGAACTCACCGCCATCCTCGAGGCCGAGCGCGAGCTGTGGGGCGAGCAGGTCGAGGCGCTGTTCGGCGGGGACGCGTACCGCGAGCAGCCCGCCATCCGGGGCGTCACCCTCCTGCTCGTGGCCGGTGTGCAATATCTGCTCTTGCGCGCACGCAAGATCCGGATCTTCGGAGGGATCGACCTGCGCAGTGACCAGGCGTGGGCGCAATTGAAGGCATCGCTGGAGGTTGCCGCCAACCGCCTGCTTCCGCCAGAGTGATCGCCAGGGTGAGGGCCTCGCGTCTGCACCGGCGCCGGGCACGAACTCGGCAACCTCGCCATGAGTGCGAGCCCACTGGCGGGCCATGGAGCGACATTTGCGGCCGATCACCGGGCCCGCTGCCGAGCGAACGCCACGAACCATTCGACGCTGCGCGCGTTGGCCATCGCGTCGAGATTGAACAACTTCTCGGCCGGCTGACCGAGCAGCAACTTCTTCACCGGCAGCTCCATTTTCTTCCCGGACAAGGTGCGTGGGATCGCCGGCACCTGAAGAACTTCATTGGGCACATGTCGTGCCGACAAGGCGCCGCGGATGGCGTCCTTGATCTGCCGCGTCAGAGCGTCGTCGAGGACCAGCCCGTCGCGAAGGACCACGAACAGCGGCATGTAGCTCTCGCGCCCGAGGTACTCGAGGTCGACCACGAGACTGTCGAGCACTTCAGGCAGCGCCTCGACCGCGCGGTAGAGCTCGCTCGTGCCCATGCGGATGCCGTGGCGATTGATCGTCGCGTCACTGCGCCCGTAGATGATGGCGCCGCCGTCGGGCGTGATGCGCAACCAGTCGCCGTGTCGCCACACACCCGGGTACATGTCGAAATAGCTGTCGTGGTAGCGCCTGTGGTCCGGGTCGTTCCAGAAGTACAGGGGCATCGAGGGCATGGGTTTCGTGCAGACCAGTTCCCCGACTTCGTCGATCAATGCGCGGCCCCGCGCCGGCGCGTCCGCCCCGTCGCCTTCGAACGGCTCGCTCCAGGCCTCGACCGCTGCGCCCAGACAGCGGCACTGCATCTCGCCTTCGACGACGGGCAGGGTCGGCAGGCCGGCGATGAAGGCGCCAGCGAAGTCGGTGCCGCCCGAGATCGACGTGAACCAGATGTCGTGCCCGTCGACGCGCGGCAGGTGCGTCACGGCCCAGCGGTAGGTGTCTGCGGACAGGGGCGAGCCGGTCGAGCCCAGTGCCCGCAGGGCGCTCAGATCGGCGGCTTGCGCAGGCTCGAGTTCAGCCTTCTGGCAGCTTGCGAAATAGGCGGCGCCGGCGCCGAAGAAAGTGGTCCGCGAGGCGCCCGCGAATCGCCACAGGACGCTCCAGTCAGGTGCGCCCGAGCGTCCGCCCGGATTGCCGTCGAACAGGCAGATCGTGGTGCCGCCAAGCAGCCCGCCGACCTGGCAATTCCACATGATCCAGCCGGTGCTGCTGTACCAGTGGAAGCGGTCGCCGGTCTCGACCGTAGGGCCCACGTTGTTGTGCAGCTGAGTGAGCTTGAGTGCTTCGAGGATCACACCGCCGTGGCCGTGCACGATGGCCTTGGGCAGGCCGGTCGTGCCGCTGGAATACACCACCCACAGTGGATGGTCGAAGGGCAGCCAGGTCGGTGTGAACGTGGCATGCACGTCGGCGCAAAGCTGGTCGAAGTCGTGCCAGCGTGGCGCGGTTGCGCCGGGAGAGCCCAGGCCTGGTCCGGCCGATGCGGCTTGTTCGCCGGACTGGTAGCGCCACAGCACGACATCTCGCACAGTGGGAAGCTCGGGCAGCAGCTCATCGAGAAATGGCGTGCGGTCGTGCACTACTCCGCCATAGCGCACCCCATCGACCGCCAGCAGGACTTTCGGTTCGATCTGCCGGAAGCGGTCGAGCACCGCCACCGGACCCATGTCGGGCGAGCACACCGACCAGATCGCCCCGATGCTGACCACGGCGAGAAACCCCACCGCCGCCTGCGGCGTGTTGGGCAGGATCGCGCACACCCGATCGCCAGGCTGCACGCCCATGCCGCGCAGGCGGCCGGCGAGCGAGGCCACGCACTGCCTCAGCTCCGGCCACGACACCTCTCGCAGTTCACCGCGCTCTGCCATCGCCTCGTTCTGGAACACGATCGCCGGGTGGCCCGCGGCATGCGCGGCATCGGCGTGGCGAAACACCTGCTGCGCATAGTTCACCTGCGCCCCGTCGAACCACCGCGCACCGGGCATGCCCGCATCGGCCAGCACGGCGCGCACCGGCGAAGGCGACTGCAGGTCGAAGTAGTCCCAGATGGCGCCCCAGAACACTGCGAGGTCGTCCACGGACCATCGCCAGAACTTGTCATAGCCCGCAGTGGTCGTGGGGTCGAAGTGCAAGCCGCGCTGGCTGGCCAGCCAGCGCGTGAAGTGGACGATGCGGGGTTCGGGCAGGCTCATGACAGCAACTGTACGGCGCCCGGACCGGTCGTGCTGCTGCAGGTTCGACACGCTGTCGAGCGCCGAACCTCAGACGCTGAAACTCACATGCCTCGCCTGGATTCGTCGATGTCCACGTATTGCCAGAACTGGCGACTGAACAGCGGCCGGCGAAACCCTGCCAGCCACGGTTGCGACAGGTCGGTCACGATGCGGTGGACGTTGAACTTCTGCGGTGCATAGGCCGTGACGATGTTCATGGCTTCATGCAGCAGCGACAGGCGCTCGGGCCCGTCGGGCAGCACCTTCATGCGGTCATAGATCTCGTCGAAGCGAGGAAACTTGAAGCGCGCGAGATTCTGTCCACCCGAAGCGGGGCCGTACAGCGTCTGCAGACCATCTTGCACGTCCGGTGCCGCCGACGTATAGCCGAGCTGCCACACCATCAATTGTCCCGAGCGGGCCGCCTTGAGCTGCTCGGGCCACTTCGCCGTCTTGAACCGCAGACGTATGCCCACGTCGTCCATGCACTTCTTCCACACCTCGTCGAATTGCCGCGAGATGCTGTCGGGCTCGGTCGCATAGTCGAGCACCAGCGGACTCCCATCGGGCAGTTCGCGCCAGCCGTCGCCGTCGCGGTCGAGATAGCCGTACATGTCCAGCAGCGCCTTCGCGCGCGGAAGGCTGTAGTCGCTGTTCTCGCTCTTGTAGTTCGGGTCGTAGCCCCAGGTGCCCGGCTCCACCATCGACTGCGCCGGAATGGCCTGACCGCGCCGGACTTGCAGGATCTCCCGCTGCACGTCGTAGGCCAGGCTGATGGCACGGCGCAGCGCGACCTTTTCGGGCGTGTAGCCGCCGACGATCGGGTCTTCCATGTTGAAGTAGAAGAGGGTGACATCGGCATTGACGATGCGCTCCATCGTCACGCCGCGCTTTTCGAGGTGTGGCGCCAGGCGGTCGCCGGCCAGGGCCTGCGTCATGAACTCCAGCGGCACGGTCACGAGGTCGAACTCGCGGTTGAGGAAGGACAGCCATCTCGGCTGGCTCTGTTCGATGATGGCGATCTCGACGCGGTCCACCATGGGCAGCCGGCGCCCCTTGAATCGCGCGAGCAGCGCCTGGCCCTGGACATCGTCCGCAGCCGGTTCGCCGTCGTAGTAGACCGGTCGATAAGTCGGATTCCGCTCGAAGCCGAGATGCGAGCTTCGCCGCCAGGTGGACAGGCGGAATGGTCCGGTGCCGACGGGGTGTTCGGCGATGCGTTCGCCGTAGAACTCCACGACCTCGCGGGCGATGGCGCCGAACAGGCTGGAATCGGCGATGGTGTAGAGAAACCGAGGCCGCGAGGACGCGAGCCTGAATTGCAACGTGTAGCGATCGAGCGCCCGCAGTCCCTCGACTTCGCGGTCATAGTCGAACGCACGCCCCGTCGACAGCGCCTGCTGCCGCAGCGCGTCGACCCCGATCACGCCCTCTTCGGCGAATCCCGCATAGGTGGGGCTCTTGTTCGCCGGATCGAAGAAGCGCTTCCATGTGTAGACGTAATCCTGGGCCACCAGTTCTCGCCGCACGCCCTTGAATGCCGGGTCGTCGTCGAAGTAGATGCCCGGGCGAAGGCGGATCGTCCAGGTCTTGAAGTCGTCGGTGACCTCGGGCATGTCTTCGGCCGTGACAGGCCGCATCTTGAAAGGGCGCGCCAGGTAGTCGTAGCCGTAGGGCGCCTCGAAGATGTGTGCCGTGATGATGCGCGAGTACAGATCGTTGATCTTCGTCGGGTCGAATCCGGTTTCCGCGACGCTGAACGCGTAGCGCAGCACGCGCTCGGCCTGCGGCGTTGCCGGCGCGGATGCGCCCGCGGGCGCGGCCTGTGCGGCGGCGGGCCGCCATGCGGCCATCCAGGGCGCCGCAGCAGCGGCGGCCAGCCAGCTTCGACGCTTCATCGGCATTCCTTCGTCATGCTTTGCATCCGAGTGAATTCGCGGTCGTCGACAAGTCTAGGTCCGGGCATGCCCGCGCGCCACGGGGCAGACCCCGTCACCATCGGGGTCCGGCATGGGCCATCCGACGTCGCGCAGATTGCCCGCCATGGACGAGCGGGCAAGGGCAAACGCGGGGCGAGCCGCGTCGCGTCGCCGCTTAGACTCGCGCATTCGCCGTTCCTCGCGGCGTGGCCCAGGCCACACGCGCGTCTATCCCACACGCCCAAGGTCCCGCCCTCACCTGACGCATGGCTGCCTATGTGATCCGGCGCCTGCTGCAAATGGTCCCGACGCTGATCGGGGTCGTGCTGCTGGTGTTCTTCCTGTTCAAGTTCTTCGGAGGCGACCCGGCGCAGATTCTCGGCGGGCTGAACGCGACGCAGCAGCAGATCGAAGCGATCCGCACAGAGCTGGGCCTCAACCGGCCGGTGTGGTATCAGCTGTGGATCTATCTGAAGGGCATCGTCACGCTGGACTGGGGGAGCAGCTGGGCCACGCAGGAGGCGGTGAGCCACATCTTCCGCACGCGCCTGCCGGCCACGCTCACGGTCATGCTGCCCATTCTCATTCTCGACACGCTGCTCGCGCTGCCTGTGGCCATGTGGGTGGCCTATCGCCGCGGAACGCTGGGCGACCGCGCCATCATGATCGTGGCCACCACGGCGCTGTCGGTGTCGTTCCTCGTCTACATCATCCTTGGCCAGTATGTGTTCGGCTTCCAGCTCGGCTGGTTTCCGGTGCAGGGCTGGAGCGACAGCACCTGGACCAACCTGACCACCTATGTGCCGCTGCCCGTGCTGCTTGCCCTGCTGGTCGGTCTGGCGCCGCAGACGCGGCTTTACCGCACGTTCTTCCTCGACGAACTGGGCCAGGACTACGTCCGCACCGCCCGCGCCAAGGGCATGACCGAGCGCACCGTGCTGTTCAGGCACGTGCTTCGCAATGCCATGATCCCGATCCTCACGAACATCGGCCTCGCGTTGCCCGGGATCTTCATCGGCTCGTTCCTCATCGAAGTCTTCTTTTCGATACCCGGCCTCGGACGCGAGGTGATCCTGGCAGTGAACCGAAGCGACTATCCGGTGATCCAGGCCGTGACGGTCTACCTGGCGATGCTCACGATGCTGATCAACCTGACGGTCGACATCCTCTACAAATGGGTGGATCCGCGCGTGGTCCTGAAATGACCCACACTCGTAGCGCGTTCAGCGGTCGCCCTCCAGGGGGCGCCGAAGGCGCTACGGCGGTGGTTCACTTCAGGGCGAACGGAAGTTGCATGCATCGCGGATGCCGCGCGGTGCCGTGGAGCACTGAATTGACCTCCGCGATGACGCCCGTCCTGTTCCCCGCCGGTGTCGTCCACCGCGCCATGCCCGCGGAGTGCAGCCCGTGAGCGCGGTGGCCGAGCGCCTGCCGCCGGCGTCGTCGGTCGAGTCGTCGCAGGGTGTCTGGCGCGCGGCCTGGCGGCGCCTGCGCTCGGATCGCGTGGGCATGGTGTCGCTGGTGATCGTCGGCCTCTACGTGGTGCTGATCGTTGTCGCGGCCGCGGGCCTGGTGGCCAGCGGTTGGCAGCGCGAGGTGGGTGTTCCTAGCGCGCCGCCGAGCTTCCTCGGTCCGGCGCCGAAGACCTCGCCGTCGACCATCCCGCAGCCGAGCGGCCGCGATGCCGACATCTCGGCGGTGGACCCGCTGGCGCCGCGCTACAAGGAATGGGCACAGCGCGCGGCGCGCTACAAGACCATCCTTCCGGCCAAGCGGGAGACGCTGCCCTTCGGCGGCGACCGTCTCGGCCGCGACGTGCTCGCCAAGGCCGTCAAGGGCACGCAGACATCGGTGTTCGTGGGGCTCCTGGCCGCCGTGGTCGCCACGGTCATCGGCACGGTACTGGGCGCGCTGGCGGGTTTCTTCGGAGGTCGCGTGGGGGATTTCCTCGAGTGGCTGTACAGCGTGTTCACCTCGATCCCCGACATTCTGCTCATCCTGTCGTTCGCGGTGATCTTCGGCCGCGGCATCGGCAGCGTCGCGATGATCCTCGCGCTGGTCGGCTGGACGGGGCTTTACCGGCAGGTCCGCGCGGAATTCCTCAAGCATTCCGTTCGCGACTACGTGCGTGCGGCCGAGGCGATCGGCGCCTCGACGGCATCGCGCATGTTCCGCCACATCCTGCCCAACGTGAGCCACGTCATCCTCGTGCGCATGTCGCTTCTGGTGGTGGGCTTCATCAAGTTCGAGGTGATCCTGTCGTACCTCGGGTTGGGTGTCGGCGTGGACGACGTCTCCTGGGGCACGATGCTCGCGGAGGCGCAGAACGAACTGATCCTCGGCCACTGGTGGCAGCTCGTGGCCGCCACCGCATTCATGGCCGTCTTCGTCACCGCGTTCTCGCTGTTCACCGACGCGCTGCGCGACGCGCTCGACCCCAAGCTGCGCGGCCTGGAGTAGCCATGCTGCTGAGCATTCGCGATTTGAAGGTGGCCTTCCGCCTGGGCAAGGAAGACGGTGTCGACCGCCGTGTCCAGGCCGTGGGACGCGGCGATGCGGGCGTGAGCTTCGACGTGCCCGAGAACGCGACGGTCGCGTTGGTGGGCGAGTCGGGTTCGGGCAAGACCGTGACGGCCATGTCCATACTGAACCTGCTGCCGGACAACGCCGAGCGTCGCGGCGCCATCCGCTTCCGGGATCGTGACCTGCTCGCCGCGTCGCTGCCCGAACTGCAGGCGCTTCGCGGACGCGACATCGCCTGCGTGTTCCAGGACCCGATGACCTCGCTCAACCCCGTCTTCACGATCGGCGAGCAATTGCGCGAACCGCTCGCCCGCCATCTCGGCATGCGCGGGCGCCAGGCGCGAGAGCGCGCCGAAGCCCTGCTCGATGAAGTCGGCCTTCCGCAGCCACGCAGCCGGCTCGCTGCCTATCCCCATCAGTTGTCGGGCGGTCAGCAGCAGCGGGTGATGATCGCGATGGCCCTGGCCTGCGAGCCCAAGCTGCTGATCGCCGACGAGCCCACCACGGCCTTGGACGTGACCATTCAGCGGCAGATCATCGAACTGCTTGCGCGCCTCAAGGACCGCCATCGGATGAGCATGCTGTTCATCAGTCACGATTTGGGGCTGGTCGGAGAAATCGCCGATCACGTCGTGGTGATGCGTGAGGGAACCGTGCGCGAACAAGGCCCCGTCGCGGAAATCTTCGCCGCGCCGCGCGACCCCTACACGCGGGCACTGCTTGCCTGCCGTCCGACGCTCGAACAGCGCGACGCCCGGCTGATGGTGATCGACGACTACATCGCCGGACGCCGGGCCGCCTCGACGGCCAAGCCACGCGACCCCGATGCGCCGGTCGTGCTGGAGGCCACTGGCCTGCGCAAGAGCTTCTGGATCCGCTCGGGCGTGTTCGGCCGGCGGGAATTCCCGGCCGTGCGCGGCGCGAGCTTCAAGCTGCGGCGGGGCCACACGCTGGGCGTGGTCGGCGAATCCGGCTCGGGCAAGACGACGATGGGGCTGACGCTGCTGCGCCTGCACGAGCCAGGTGGGGGCCCGGCCGGCGGTCGGGTGATGTTCGATGGCCGCGACCTCCTGACCGTGCCGCGCGCCGACCTGCTGGCGGTTCGCCAGCGCATCCAGGTCGTGTTCCAGAATCCCTACGCCAGCCTGAACCCGCGATTCACGATCGGCCAGACGCTGGTCGAGCCGATGGCGATCCACCACGTCGGCGCCGGCAGCGCCGAGCGCGAGGCACGCGCTCGCTCGCTGCTCGAACGCGTCGGTCTGGACGAGGCTGCGATGCGCAAGTATCCGCACGAGTTTTCTGGCGGCCAGCGCCAGCGCGTGGCCATCGCCCGCTGCCTGACGCTTTCGCCGGAGGTGCTGGTGCTGGACGAGGCCGTCAGCGCCCTGGACGTGTCGGTGCAGGCGCAGGTGCTCAACCTGCTCAAGGACCTGCAGGACGAACTCGGTCTGGCCTATGTGTTCATCAGCCACGACCTCGCCGTCGTGCGCTTCATGGCCGACGAGGTGCTGGTGATGAAGGACGGGGCCGTGGTGGAACAGGCCAGCGTCGAGCAGATCATCGACCACCCGCAGCAGGAATACACCCGCCGCCTCATGTCTGCCGTGCCGCGCGGGTACCATCCGGCATCGACGGTGCCGCGAGATTGACATTTCGCACGACCGTGCTAAATTCCCGCGGGTGGAAACCAAGACCCATCGCAGCGGACTCACTCTTACCGCCATCCTCGACACCGCCACCGCCATGGCGGCCCAGGACGGACTCGAGAGCCTCACCATCGGCGAGGTCGCCAAGCGACTGGGACTGAGCAAGAGTGGCGTGTTCTCGCGGGTCGGTTCGCGCGAGGCGCTGCAGGTCGCCGTGATCGAGGAATACGACCGCCGTTTCCTGCAGGACGTGTTCGTTCCTGCGATGCGCGAGCCGCGTGGCCTGCCCCGACTGAACGCCATCATGCGACTGTGGTTGCAGCGCGCGCGGGACGTCGACATTCGCCAGGGCTGCATCTATTGCGCCGGCGCGTTCGAATTCGACGATCGCGAGGGGCCGCTTCGCGACAAGCTGCTCGAGGGGATCCAAGGCTGGCGCACCGCACTCAAGCGCACGGTGATCCAGGCCATCGACGCTGGACATCTGCGCCCCGACATCGACGCTGACCAGTTGGTGTTCGAGATCGACGGCTTGTTCGTCGCCCTGATGCGCGATGCACGGTTCCTGCGCGATCCGCGGGCCGCCGACCGGGCATGGGTGGCCTACGAACGGATCGTCGAGTCGTACCGGCCGGTCGCCGCCGACGAGATGGCGTCGCGCGCGCGCCCGGCCTGAAGGCCGCAGGCGCGCCTTTCTCCTGGCCTCCTGAGTCCCAGAACCTCTTGCAGTCGTCGGAACGGCCCAATTTCGCACGATCGTGCGAAAGCGATTCGACCGGAGCCCTCGAATGTCCATTCTCACCGTCTCGCTCGTCGCCATTTTTCTCACCATCTGCTCAGCCTTGGCATGGCGGGCTGCCAGTCGCTTCTGGTCGCGCCTGCCGCAAAGCAACGACGACTTCGAACCTTGAGCCATGCAGGCATGGGCTTCCGGCGCCCGGGCCCTGACACATCCCGACAAGGCGAGTAACAACGTTTCACGTATTGGTCACCCTGCGACGACCCATGGCCCGTCATGGACGCAATTTGTCTGCGGTCAACGCGACCGCACCCCAAAAGGCGGTCCAATGGCTTGGCACGGAAGCTGCGCATTGGATGGCACAGCGTTCGTGCAAGTCGACGGACGCGCCAAATACAGGATGTCGTTGCATGCCGCTCACTCGCCGCCTTCGCCAGCTCCAGTCTGTGCGCCAAGCCCGTCCGGCAGCCCCGAGCTGCCGCGGCGGTGCGTCATCGCTGCTCAGGCTGGCGCAACCCGCACCTCGCACGCCGGGGTCGCTTGCCGCGGGTGGTTGGCTCGGTCGGGCGGCACAGGCCCTGGGCATGTCCCCCGTCCCCGTGTTCGCACCGAGCGAATTCACAGCAGGTTGATCGCCATGTCTGCAACTCCCTATCAAAGGCCAGCGCCGGTGCTCAAGCGCCCCAGCGAGCCGGCTTCCACCAGGTCGGTCCCCACCGCCCCGGCGCGATCGTTCCAGGTCCTCCAGTCGCGCAGCGCCCCTGCGCAGCTTTGCCTTTTCCTGCGCTCAGGCGCTATCGACGTCAAGTGAAGAAGCACTCACTGATCGATTGACGTCCAGGGGAGCGGGCATTCCGGGGTAGGAGAGAGCGAGTCCCCGGCGCCTGTCCCGCTCCCCTTTCTTTTTTCGCTCTTCGTACAGAGCGCTCATCCCTTTCTGCGGAATTCCTCGACGCCCGCCTACACTGGCGCGCCCGTCCCTGTGCGCGAGCCTGCAGCCAGGACTGCACGGAGCGTGCGGCGCACGACGAAGAACGACGAGGAGGAACCATGAGTCTCATTCCAGCGTGGCGCGTCGTTCACGCGCAACCCGGGCGCGTGGTGGCGCCCGACGAGCGCCTGCCCTGGAGCCAGACTTCAGCGCTTGGCGTGCAGCATGTCATCGCGATGTTCGGCGCGACGGTTCTGGCGCCGCTCCTGATGGGGTTCGACCCGAACCTCGCCATCCTGATGAGCGGAATCGGCACGTTGATCTTCTTCGTGATCGTGGGCGGGCGCGTGCCGAGCTACCTGGGCTCGAGCTTCGCCTTCATCGGCGTCGTGATCGCCGCCAGCGGCTACGGGGGTCAGGGCGCGAATGCAAATCTCGGCGTGGCGCTTGGCGGCATCGTCGCCTGCGGTGCGGTCGTGGCGCTGATCGGTCTGGCCGTGCAGCTCGCCGGAACGGGATGGATCGAGACGCTGATGCCGCCCGTGGTGACCGGCTCGGTCGTGGCCGTGATCGGCCTGAACCTCGCCGGCATCCCGATCAAGAACATGGCACCGACCGGCTTCGATGCATGGATGCAGGCCGTGACGTTCGTGAGCGTCGGACTCGTCGCCGTCTACACGCGCGGCATGGCGCAGCGCCTGCTGATCCTGGTGGGGCTGATCGTGGCCAGCATCGTCTACGCCCTGCTGACCAACGGACTCGGCATGGGCAAGCCGATAGATTTCGCTCGCGTCGCGTCGGCCGCATGGTTCGGCATGCCGCATTTCACCGCGCCCGTGTTCACGACCCAGGCGATCCTTCTGATCGCGCCGGTGGCGGTGATTCTCATTGCCGAGAACCTGGGCCACATCAAGGCCGTCAGCGCGATGACCGGGCTGCAACTCGACCCCTACATGGGTCGCGCATTCATCGGCGACGGCGTGGCCACCATGGTCAGCGGGGCGGCCGGCGGCACGGGCGTGACCACCTATGCCGAGAACATCGGCGTGATGGCCGCCACCCGCATCTACTCCACCGCCATGTTCGTCGCCGCCGCGCTGATCGCGATCTTCCTGGGTTTTTGTCCGAAGTTCGGCGCGCTGCTGCAGACCATTCCGCTCGCGGTGATGGGCGGCGTGAGCATCGTGGTCTTCGGGCTCATCGCGGTCGCGGGCGCGAAGATCTGGGTGCAGAGCCAGGTCGACTTCAGCGACAACGCGAACCTGATCGTCGCGGCGGTCACGCTGATCCTGGGCACCGGTGACTACACGCTGAAATTCGGCAGCTTCACGATGGGCGGCATCGGCACGGCGACCTTCGGCGCGATCCTTCTCAATGCGCTGCTCGGCGGCACGCGGCGTGTGCGCTGAAACCGCACTGACCCGCTTTCAGGCCGGCCGGCGCCCGAACATGCCGTAGCCTTCCATCTGCATCACGACGTCATCATCCTGGTTGATGACTTCGTGACGGCTTTTCACCAGCCCCACGCCCGGGCGACTGCGCAGCTCGCGTGACTCCAGCACCGTCAGGCGCATGTGCAGCCGATCTCCCGGGCGCACGGGCTTGAGCCACTTGAGCTGCTCGATGCCCGGCGAGCCCAGGCTGGCGGCGCGAAGCAGATACGCATCGCACATCATGCGCATGGCCATGGCCGCGGTATGCCAGCCGCTGGCAATGAGGCCGCCGAACATCGACTGGCGGGCCGCCTCGTCGTCGACATGGAACGGCTGCGGGTCGTAGGCCGTCGCGAAACGGACGATCTCGTCGTGCTCGACCACCATGCCGCCGAATTCACGAACATCGCCTTCGCGAAAGTCCTCCCAGTACATGCGAGGGACATCGGACGAGGAATTGGCAGGCATGACGAGTTCTCCTGTGAGCGGCTCGCCGAATCGTATCGGCGCGAGGCTCGGTCTGTGGCGGCCAGCGACGATCTCCGCACAACGGGCGCGGTGCGTCCCGTGCCGGAAAACTGCGCGGATTCAGTGCGCAGCGCCCATCACGTCATCGATGCACTCGAGGAATCGCGCGACATCCAGCGGCTTGGTGAGGTAGGCCTTGAAGCCCGCGCGCTCGGCGGCCGCCATCGGGGCGGGCATCGCGTCGGCCGAAAGCGCCACCGCCGGCACCGTGGCGAGCAGCGGGTCGCGGCGCAGGTGGCGAAGGACGTCCAGCCCGGTCATGTCGCCCAGATGCATGTCCAGCAGCAGCAGGTCGGGCTGCTCCTGGCGTGCCATCGTGACGGCCTCGCGTCCGTTGCGCGCGACGATCAGCCTGCAGTTCTCGCGCAGCCGAAGCACCTCGCGCACCAACTCGAGATTCATCGGGTTGTCCTCGGCATAGAGCACGGTCCGCGGCCGGCCTGCCCGCAGGGGCATGCGCGAGGCCGCGGCCTCGTCGAGCGTGCCCGGGCGCGTGTGACCGGAGATCCCGGCGGGAAGGCTCACCGTGAAGCAGCTGCCCACGCCCGGCTGGCTCTCGACCTCGATGGCGCCGCCCATCAATTGCACGAGCCGCTGCGTGACGACCAGACCGATCCCGGTGCCCTCGATGCTGCTGCGCTCGGCGCCGAGGCGGTTGAACGGCTCGAAGAGATGCGCCTGCTGCTCGGGCGTCAACCCGCTGCCGGTGTCGATGACCTGCAATCGCACGGTGTCGCCGCGTCCGGTGCCCCAGCGCACCGTCACGTTGCCGCCGGAGCGGTTGTACTTGATTGCATTGCTCAGCAGGTTCACCAGCACCTGCCGAAGCCGCAGATGGTCGGCCTGCACCTGGGCCGAGCGAGGGTCCAGGCGCGCGTCGGGGGCCTGCACGAGCATTCGCACGCCGGCCTCGTGCGCGGCGTTGGCCACCAGCACCATCGCCTCGTCCACGGCGGGGCCGAGCGATACCGACTCGGCCGTCAGCGGCATGCCGCCGCTTTCGATGCGCGAGAGATCCAGCACATCGTTGATCATCGCCAGCAGATGGGCGCCGGCATTCTCGATGTGCTGGAGCTTCTTGTGCTGCTCGGGACTCAGTGGATGGACGCTGTCCATCTGCAGCAGTTGCGTGAAGCCGAGCACCGCATTCAGCGGCGTGCGCAGTTCATGGCTCATGCGCGACAGGAACTCGGTCTTGGCCGCGTTGGCCCGCTCCGCCGCACGCGCGGCCAGGAGTGCGGACTCGGTGCCCTTGCGCTCGGTGATGTCCTCGACCACGGCGATGAAGTAGGCCGGCGCCCCTTTCTCGTCGCGCGCCAGGGCCGCCTTGTACGACACCCACACGACGGCGCCGTTGCTGCGGCGGTACCGCTTCTCGATAGGGCGTCCGGGCGGACCGCCGTGGAGCAAGTCACGGGCGTAGGCGCGGTTGGCTTCGATGTCCTCCGGCACGGTCACGTCCTGCACGCGCAAGGTCCGCAGTTCCTGCAACGAGTAGCCCAGCAACTCGCACAATTTCTGATTGGCTCGCACGAATCGGCCGTCTGGCGTGATGTGCGCGATGCCGACGGCGGCCATCTCGAAGGTCGTCCGCAGGCGTTCCTCGCTGGCGCGCAAGGCGTCTTCGGCCTTCCGGCGCGCCTGCTCGAGATGGACAGCGCCGATGATCGCGGCCACGCTCGCGAACAGCGGTTCGAGGAACTCGACCAGTGCCTTCGTCGTAGCCGCCGGGACGGTTGGAAAGGCCCACCAGCCCGACCTTCTCGCCGCCATGCACGAGCGGCACGCCGAGGAATGCCTGCAGCGCGCGATGCGCCACCGGCAGTCCGCCGCGCAGTGCGTCGCGGGGCGGGTCGTTGACGATGATCGCCGTGCCACCGTGCATGGCGGCGCCGAACAGCGAGTCCATGTTGTGGAATTCCATCGGCGCCTCGCCGCGGCGATGCGCATCATAGGTATGGCGCGACTCGTCGTCCCAGCTGATGTCGGTCAGCACCAGCATGCGCAGGAATTCGTGGCCGTCGCTGTCGTCGCGTTCCAGTGTGGCGATGAACCCGTACTCGCTTCCGGTCACGTCCAGCAGGTCGGTCAGCAGCGGCTCGAACACCTCGGTGGTCGGCGCAGCGCGGATGAACCGCGATTGGACGCGGCTGACGATCGCGCCGAGTTCGGGATAGGCCAGCGGGGCGTTGGACGCAGAGTTCAAGTCGGAACGCCTTCTGGAGGGTCGATGCGGAGTCGAATTTGACACAGGGCGCAGGGCTGCACAGCTGACAGGGTTTACAGGGACGAACAGAAGACACGAAGCCTGCGCCTCGAGCGCCGGCCGCGCGCGCATCGCATGGCGGTGCGTCGTCGCGCATCTTGTCTCTGCGACACTGTGCAAGCCGCGCACCGGCGGCCATTCTCGCCCAACGACCGCGCCGCCAAACCGACCCCGTGCCCGACTCTTCCACGCCATCGAGCGAACCTGCCGCACCCGTGCACCTCACACGGGCGACCCGACTGCTGGCCCTGCTCGCGCTGTGGCTGCTGGTCACTCTGGGCGCGCGGCCCTTGCTGCTGCCCGACGAGGGACGCTACGGGAACGTCGCGCGCGACATGCTGACCCATGGCCAGTTCTGGGTGCCCATGCTCAACGGGCTTCCGTTCTTTCACAAGCCGCCGCTGCTGTACTGGCTCGACATCGCCGCGATGTCCGTGCTGGGGGTGAATGCCTTTGCCGCGCGCTTCGGGTCCTTCGTGGGCGCCTGGCTGCTGGCGGCATCGGTGTTCCTGGCGGTGCGCCGCTGGCACGGTGCACGCGCGGCCGTGGCGGTGCTCGTCGTGCTGGCCACGACGCCCATGTTCTTCATCGGTGCCCAATACGACAACCACGACATGCTGGTGGGCGGGCTCATCACGGCGGCAGTCCTCGCGTTCGTGCGCGCCGTGGAGACGCCCTTTCCGCCGCTTCGGTGGGTCCTGACGGCCTGGTTGCTGGCGGCACTGGCGATGCTTGCCAAGGGACTCATCGGCATCGTGCTCCCCGCCCTCGTCGTGGGGCCCTGGCTGCTCGCGCATCGCCGCTGGCGCGAGGTGTTGCGGCTGCTGCATCCGGCCGGGCTCGCGGTCTTCGCGCTGGTGGGCCTGCCGTGGTTTGCGGCGATGCAACTGCACTATCCGGGGTTCTTCGACTACTTCGTCATCGAGCAGCACTTTCGCCGCTTTGCACAGCACGATTTCAACAATGTGCAGCCGGCGTGGTTCTACCCGGCTGTGCTCGTGCTGCTGACCCTGCCATGGAGCGCCTGGCTTCCGTGGGCCGTGCGCGATGCGCGGGCAAGGCGCGATTGGCAGGGGTCTGACCATATCTCGCTGTACGTGTGGTGGATCGTCGCGATCGTGGGCTTCTTCACGCTGCCGAGCTCCAAGCTCGTGGGCTACGTCCTGCCGGCTCTGGCACCGTGGTGCCTGCTGCTGGCTGCGCCTGCCGCACGAAGGACGCGCGCCGCGCAAGCGATGGCGGCAGTCGGCGCACTCGCCTGTCTGGCCGTCGTGGGAGCGCTCGTCTGGAAGACGCCTCATTCGTCGCGCGCGGCCGCGCAGGTGCTCGCCGCTCGCATCGAAGCCGGCGATGCCGTCGTGTTCGTCGACGAGATGTTCTATGACCTGCCCTTCTACGCCGGATTGCGCGAGCCGCCGATCGTGGCGAGCAATTGGTCTGACCCCGGGATCGCGCTTCACGACAACTGGCGCAAGGAACTCGCGGATGCAGCGCGCTTCGATCCGGCACGCGCGAGCCAAGTGCTTCAGCCGCTGTCGCGCCTGCCGGCGCTGACCTGCCGCGCGAACGCTACCTGGTTCGTGGCGCGCCCCGGGGAACCGCAGGCGCTGAAGGCCGTGCCCTCCCTGAGCCGGGTGTACGCCGATCGTGACGTCGTGCTGTGGCGTGCGCCCGGGCGCGCGTGCTGACGCATGCGGCGCCTGGGTCGCTACGCTCTGGTCGGCGCCATCGCCACCGCCGTCCACTACGGGTTGCTCACGCTGCTGGTCGAAGTCTTCGGCGTGCCGGCGTGGCTGGCATCGGGCATCGGAGCCGTGGCGGGGGCGCAAGTGGCGTTCGTCGGCAACCGGTGGTTCACCTTCGCGCATGCGGGCCTGGTCGCGCCCGCGTGGGTGCGCTTTCAGAGCACGGCTGCGGCCGGCGCGGTGCTTGGCATGGTCATCGTCGGTGCCGGCGTGCAGTGGGGCCTGTACTACCTGTTCGCCCAGGTGCTGGCCACGGTGGCGGGCATGCTGCTGACATTCGCGATCAATCGCGCGTGGACTTTCCGCTGAGCCCCGAAGTGCCTCCGATGCGCGCTCCGGCCCGCGCCACGACGAGGGCCACGACCCCTGCTCAGCGCCGCCAAGTCCGCCCGATCTCGACGTTCGCAGAACGCAGGTCCTCGGCGAATTCGCTGCTTGCGAGGTAGGCGGCTTCGGCGACACGGGCCGCCGCGATCGGATCGCCCGGCGCATCGGCGGCGCCGGGATGGCAGAAAAGCAGCGCGCCCTCGGAAGGCACCGAGGCCAGCCAGCCACGCATGCATTGCCGGTACGCACCCGCGCGGAAATCGTAGACGCCCAGCAACGCGTAGTTATGACACAGGCCGCGGCGCTTGAGCCGGCGTTGCAATGCACGGCCTCCGGTGCCCTCGATCAGCGCCCGCTTGAACGCATGACCAGGACCGGGAAGATGCCCGGTGTTGCGCACTGCCGGCGGCTCGGCCATGGACCCGATCGCATCCAGTACAACGCTTCGAATGCCGGGCAGGTGATGCACATGCTGATGTCCGTCGATGAAGGCCGGCGCCTGGCCGCGTGCGTCGGAGAAGGCGGCGAACTGCGTGCGGAATTCCTCGGCCAGATCGGTCAGGGGCAGCAAGCGCAGATGGGCCAGTGCGATCAGCCGGGTCAGCGTCGGCAGTCGGTCCCAGCGCCGCCGCAGGGCGGGCGACATGGGTCGGCCGTCGGTCAGGTTGAAGTGCAGGCCGAGGTCGACCCGCGGCCCCAGGCCGTCGAGGACACCCGCAGTTGCTCGCCAGTGCGGACCATTCACGAGGCAGGTCACGGCGTTGAGACGCCCGGCCTGTGCCAGTGCCGCGATGCCGTGCGACACGCCGGGCGACAGCCCGAAGTCGTCCGCGCACAGGGCAAGCAGGCGGGTCGTGCACCCTGCGTGCTTGCTCATGCGGGCGCGTCGCCGTCCGGCGCAAGGGCGCCGCGTCCGGCTTCTGCACCCACGACATACACCGGCCGCTGCTTCACCTCGTCGAAGATGCGTCCGACGTATTCGCCCAGGATGCCGATGGACAGCAGTTGCACGCCGCTGAAGAAAGCCATGCCGGTCACCAGCGTCGCCCAGCCGGGCACGTTGTTGCCGTACAGGAAGTAGTCCATCACGATGTAGCAGGCGAAGCCGAAGGCGGCCATCGCGATCAGCGCGCCCAGTGCGCTCCACAGGCGCAACGGCAGGTTGGTGAACGCGGTGACGCCGGTGAACGCCAGTCGCGACAGGCTGCGCAGCGAGAAGGTGCTCTGCCCGGCCATGCGTTCGGCGGGCAGGTAGTCGATGATCTCGGTGCGAAAGCCGACCCATGCGTACAACCCCTTCATGAAGCGGTTGCGTTCGGGCAGCGCCTTCAGCGCATTCACGACCTTGCGGTCCATGAGGCGAAAGTCGCCGGCGTCGACCGGAATCTGGACCGAAGGGTTGGCGTTCACGAGAAGATAGAAAAGCCAGGTTCCCATGCGCTTGGTCCAGGACTCGTCGGCCCGCGAGGCGCGCGCCGCGCACACCATGTCCGCGCCGTTCACCCATGCCTCGAGCATGCGCGGCAGCAGCGTCGAAGGATGCTGCCCGTCGGCATCCATCAGCAGGACGACCTCGCCCTGCGCACGATCGATGCCCGCGGTCAGCGCCGCTTCCTTGCCGAAATTGCGCGACAGGCGTACGTAGCGCACACCCGGCTCGGCCAGAAAGCTCTGCATGACCAGCGGCGTGGCGTCCCGGCTGCCGTCATCGACGACGATGAGTTCCCAGCGGTCGCTCAGCGCGGCGAGTTGTCGCGTGACATCGGCCACGACGGCCGGCAGGTTGTCGGCTTCGTTATAGGCCGGCATCACGCAGGTGATGGCCGGGCGGGGCGTTCGATGGGCGTCGGTCATGCGTCGGGCAGTCGCGAAAGGCGCCGGGGCCGGGCGCGATGCCGAGACTGTACGACGCGCAGGTCGCCGCCGCCGGCAGGCCGCCTTCCGGCAGTGCCGCGGGGCGTCCGCACCCGAAGTCAGGATCGCCAGTGCCCGCACGCCCGAAGCGGGAAAACCGTTCGCACTGGCAGCCCCGGCCGCTGCATGGATGCGAGTCGATGCGAAGATACGCGCCATGGCACTGGACACCATCGACATCGAGACCGGCCCGCAGCCCCGCGCGAGCCTCATCGTCCTCCACGGACTGGGCGCCGACGGCAACGACTTCGTGCCGTTTGCCGAGGAGCTCGATCTCGCTGCGGTCGGCCCGGTGCGCTTCGTGTTTCCTCACGCGCCGACGATGCCGGTCACGATCAACGGCGGGTATGTGATGCGCGCCTGGTACGACATCCTCGGTGCCGACATCGTGCAGCGCGAGGACGCCACCGGCATGCGCCGCTCCCAGTCGTCGGTGGAGGCCCTGATCGAGCGCGAACGCGCGCGCGGTGTCCCTTCGAGGCGCATCGTGCTCGCGGGCTTCTCGCAGGGCTGCGCCATGACTCTCCTGACCGGCCTGCGCCATGCCGAGCGGCTGGCTGGACTGGTCGGCATGTCCGGATATTTGCCGCTCGCGGCCAGCCTGGCAGCAGAGCGCAGCGCGGCGAATGCGGATGTCCCGATCTTCCTCGCCCATGGCAGCGCGGACCCGGTGGTCCCGCTCGCGCGGGCCGTCGCTTCGCGCGATGCGTTGGTCGCCCTGGGCTATGACGTCGAGTGGCACCAATACGCCATGCCGCACGCGGTCTGCGCGCAGGAGATCGCCGACCTGAACCGCTGGCTGTTGCGCGTGCTCGCTTGACGCGCCGGCCGGCGCGACCTCAGCGAGGGGGAGGTCCGAAGCGTTGCTCGGGCTTGGGCGCGCGCCGGTAGAGCGGTTCCACGGCGGGCAACAGGCTGCGGATCTGGTCGATGCGCTGCGTGCCCGCCGGGTGCGTCGACAGCCATGCCGGCGGCGCGCCCTGGCTCGCCTTTTCCATCTTCTGCCACAGCGTCACGCCGGCCGCAGGGTCGTAGCCGGCGCGAGCGGCGAGGTCCAGGCCGATCTTGTCCGCTTCGGATTCGTCTTCGCGGCTGAATCGAAGCGTCAGCAGCTGGCCGCCGATATTGGCCAGGTAGCGCCCGCCATTGCCCAGCCCGAACAGAGCCGCGCCCAGTTGGATCAGTCCGTTCGTTGCGGCGGTCTTGCCCATGCGCTCGCGCGCGTGCTCGCGCAGGGCGTGGGCCATCTCGTGGCCCATCACGATGGCAACTTCGTCGTCGCTGAGCTGCAGCTGCTTGAGGATGCCGTAGAAGAAGGCGATCTTGCCGCCCGGCATGCAGAAGGCATTGATCTCCTTGCTGCCGATCAGGTTGACCTCCCAGTGCCAGTTCGCGGCCCTGGACGTGGACTTGAGATTGGGCGCCATGACATGCGGGATGAGCCGCTTGGCGATGGCGCGCAGGCGCACCACCTGCTCGTTGTTGGCGGGTGCGAGCGCGTTCTGCTTGGCCGCCTCCTGCAGCAGCTGCCGGTACTGCTGGGCCGCGGCCGCCTCGATCTCGTCGGCCGGGACGAGATTGGCCAGCTGCGAGCGGTCGCCCACGCTGACGCCGTCGGCGAAGGCCGCGCTCGGCGCGAACGCCGCCAGGCCGGCGACGGCCAGGGCCGAGCAGAAGCGCCGGCGCGCAGGACTCATGCTGGCGCAGGCGGAGGCAGGGACGTCCTTCCGCAGCGGTCGGGGAGCGTCAGGGCCGGGGTCGTGTCGATCGTGGAACATGGCGTCGAAAAAGGGTGTGTCGCGTCTCGAGAGGCCGAGCCGTGCGCTTCGGTGCCGCAAAGCGCGTGCCTGCCCAGGCTCAATCGTCCGAGGGTATCGCGTCAGGATCGACTTCGAGCGCGCGCACCGCGCTGCGCAGCCACCAGAGCATGAGCAGCGCCGGCGCGGCGAGGATGGTCGACAGCACGAAGAACTCCGGCCATCCGATGGACTCGGCCAGCACGCCAGCCAGTGGCCCGACCCACACGCGACCGATCGAGGCAAAGGCCGACAGCAGCGCGAACTGCGTCGCGGTGAAGCGCTGGTTGCACAGGCTCATCAGGAACGCGAGGAACGCCGCCGTGCCCATCCCTCCCGACAGGTTCTCGGCGGCGATCACCAGCAGCAGCCCACCATCGACGGGCGTGGGCTGGGCGAGCTGGACAAACCCCCAGTCGAATGCCGGGATGGTCAAGCCCGGCAGCACGCCCTTGCCGTGCACGGCAAGCCACCAGAAGCCGAGATTGCTGGCCATCTGCAGGATGCCGAACAGCATCAGCGAACGCCACAGGCCCAGGCGCAGCATCAACGCGCCGCCCGCAAGGGCGCCGGCGATGGTCAGCCACAGGCCGATGATCTTGTTGACCACGCCGACTTCGGCCGTGCCGTAATGCACGGCCTGCAGCAGGAACGGCGTCATCAGGGACCCGGCGAAGGCGTCGCCGAGCTTGTAGAGAACGATGAAGACGAGGAAGGCCCCTGCGCCTTCCTGGGCGAAGTAGCTGCGCAGGCCGCCCAGCAAGGTCTCGAACCGCACGCGCCGCGCCGTCCACGCGGCCAATGGCAGCGTCAACCCAATGCCCAGCAGCAGCGCCAGGAGGTCGGACCATTTCTGCTGCAAGGCCGGCGCGAGCTGGCTGTGCGCCCACACGGGCGACAACAGCCATGCCGCCAGCGGGGGACCGACACGCTGGCTGACGGCGGCGCCGCACACGACCGCCGCGACCACCGCCACGAATCCGAGCACGTCGTGGCGCGCCACGCTGTGCGGCACCGGCGCGTGGCGCAGGCGCGGGAGCGCCAGCGCGCTGAACACGGCCGCGGCCACCATGATCCAGCCCATCAGGCTGTACACCTGCGGCCAGGTCCAGCCGCCGCCTTGCGTCGGGTCGACCCAGATGAACGCGACACCGCCGGACAGGATCATCGCCATGCGGTAGCCCATCACGTTCAGCGACGAGCCGAGGCCGCGCTCGCTCGCGTGCAGAAGGTCGGTCCGGTAGGCGTCGATGACCACGTCCTGCGACGCCGACACGAACGCCGTGAGCACCGCCAGCCAGGCGAACGCCCGTGTCGCACCGGTTGGCGAGGTGGCCGCCATGGCCCACAGGACACCGGCCAGCGCGAGTTGGGTGAGGACGAGCCAGCCCCGGCGCCGGCCGAGCCAGGGCAGTTCGAAGCGGTCCATCAGCGGCGCCCACAGGAACTTGAACGTGTAGGGCAGCCCGACCAGGCTCAGGAAGCCGATGGTCGCGATGTCGACTCCCGCCGAACTGAGCCATGCCTGCATGGCCTGCCCCGTCAGCGCGAGCGGCAGGCCGGAAGCGAAGCCCAGGAGCGTCACCACCGCCAGGCGGCGCAAGGCCGGCAGCGTGAAGCGTGAAGACGGTGGCGCAGCGCGGTGCGGCGTGTCGGTCACGCAAACCCTCCCGAGAACCCTGCCAAGATGCGGGCGGTCACGCTACAGCTTGAAGTCGTAGTCGATCACCAGCGGCGCATGGTCCGAGAAACGCTCCTCGAGGTAGATGTGCTCGCGCCGGGCCTTGGTCGCCACGCCGGGAGTGGCCAGGTGGTAGTCGAGCCGCCAGCCCACGTTCTTGGCCCAGGCCTGCCCCCGGTTGCTCCACCAGGTGTACTGCTCGGGGTGCGGATTCAGCGTGCGGAACACGTCGACCAGGCCGATCTGCTCGATCGCATGGCTCATCCAGGCGCGCTCTTCGGGCAGGAAGCCGCTGTTCTTCTGGTTGCTCTTCCAGTTCTTGAGGTCGATCTCCTTGTGGGCGATGTTGATGTCGCCCACCAGGATGAATTCGCGCTCCGCCTTCAGTTTGATCAGATGCGGCGCCATCAGCGCAAGGAATCTGAATTTGGCCTGCTGGCGCAACTCTCCGCTCGAGCCGCTGGGAAAGTAGCAGCTGATGACGCTCAGGCGCCGCCGCGGCGTGTCGAAGCGCGCCTCCACGTAGCGGCCCTCGTCATCGAACTCTTCGATTGCCGATGCCGGTGATCACGCTGCTGGGCGTCTTGCGGCAGTACAGGCCGACGCCGGAGTAGCCTTTCTTCTGCGCGCAATGGAAATGACCCTTCAAACCGGCCACCGTGTCGAATCGGCCTTCGAGGTCGCCGTGCTGCGCCTTGATTTCCTGCACCCCCATACAATCGGCCGCCAGCTTCTCGGCAAAGGGCAGAAAGCCCTTGTTCGCGGCCGAGCGGATGCCGTTCAGATTCAACGTGACGAGACGGAACACTTCGATGTCCTCAATGAGCGCGGGTGCCGCGGGCGATCGGTTGGCACAGGACTTCGTGGCCTTCGCCGTGGACTGCGGCGTGCTGCGTTTCGGTGAATTCAGGACCAAGGCCGGACGGCTGTCGCCCTACTTCTTCAACTCGGGCCTGTTCGACGACGGCGCCAAGCTCGGCCGCCTCGCGGAATTCTATGCGCGCAGGCTGCTCTCAAGCGGAGTGGAGTTCGACATGCTCTATGGTCCGGCCTACAAGGGCATCACGCTGGCCGCCGGCACTGCCATGGCGCTGGCCGGGCTTGGGCGCAATGTGGCCTTCTGCCACAACCGAAAGGAAGCGAAAAGCCACGGCGAAGGCGGCCTGCTGGTGGGGGCGCCGCTGAAAGGCAGGGTCGTCATCGTCGACGACGTCATCACCGACGGTGCCTCCAAGCGCGAATCGGTCGAGACGATCCGCGCGGCCGGGGCCGAGCCGGCCGCCGTGCTGATCGCCCTGGACCGCATGGAGCGCGGCGGCAGCGATGACAACCTGACGCGCAGTTCCGCCGTTGAAGAGTTCGAGGGGGCCTACGGCGTGCCGGTGGTCTCGGTGGCCAGCCTGGCCGATCTGCTTGAATACCTTCGCTCGAACGACGACCCGTCGCTGAGTGCCCATTTGCCTCGAATCGAGGCGTACCGAGAACGTTACGGAGTGTGAATGCCTGAAGCAGCCAGCACGTCGACACGCAGGTCGGGCGGATTTGCCGTCCTGTCGCTGCTGGCCGCCGGACTGCTCGCCTCGGCCCCGGCCCTGGGCGCGCGCATATACACCTGCATCGACTCCAACGGCAAGCGGCTGACCTCCGACCGGCCGATCCCCGAGTGCGCGGCCCGCGAGCAGCGCCTGCTGAATTCCGATGGCTCGGTGCGCAAGATCGTGCCGCCCACGCCCACGGCCGACGAACGTGCGCAGCAGGAGGCCCGAGAACGCGAGGAAATGTCCCTGCGCGCGTCACGGCAGGACGCCATCCGCCGTGACCGCAACCTGATGCTGCGCTTTCCCAACGAACAGACGCACGACAAGGCGCGCGCGGCCGCTCTCGACGACGTCCGAAATGCGGTGCAGCTGTCCAGGCGGCGTCTGGAAGTGCTGGCCTCGGAACGCAAGCCGCTGACTGCAGAGACCGAGTTCTACGTGGGCAAGCCCTTGCCGCACAAGCTGAAGCAGCAACTCGACGCGAACGACGCGGCCACCGAGGCTCAACAGACCCTGATCCAGAACCAGCAGGCCGAGATCGGGCGCATCAATGCACTGTTCGACGTCGAGCTCGAGCGGCTTCGCAAGCTGTGGGCCGGCGCGCCACCGGGTTCGATGGGCGCCTTGCCTGCGCCTGCGTCGCCCGGTCCCGGGGCCGCATCGCAGCCCGTGCGCAAGGCCGCCTCGAAGTAGTCATCGGCGCGCCCACCCGGGCGGCGCGCCTCAGCCCAGCTTTTTCTTCAGGAGCGCGTTCAGCTCTGCAGGATTGGCCTTGCCGCGCGAGGCCTTCATGGCTTGGCCGACCAGTGAGTTGAACGCCTTTTCCTTGCCCGAACGGTATTCCTCCACGCTCCGGCCATTGGCGGCCAGGACCTCGTCAACGATGCGTTCGAGCTCGCTGCTGTCGTTCATCTGGCGCAGGCCGCGCGCCTCGATGATCTCGTCCACCGAGCGGCCCTCGCCGCTCCACAGCGCCTCGAAGACCTGGCGAGCGCCGTTGTTCGAGATAGTGCCGTCGGCGATGCGCGACACCAGGGCCGCGAGCGTGACGGGCTTGACCGGGCTCGCGACGATCTCCAGCGCTTCGGCATTGAGCCGGCGCGAGACCTCGCCCATGAGCCAGTTCGCGACGAGCTTGGGCTGGCCGCACGAGCGCGCCGCCGCCTCGAAGAAGGCGCCGAAGTCCTTGTTCTGCGTCATCATGGAGGCGTCGTAGACGGGCAGGCCATATTCCGAATGGAAGCGCTCGGCCATCGCCCGCGGCAGTTCGGGCATCGCCGCGCGCACCTCCTCGATCCAGGATTGCGGGATGACCAACGGCGGCAGGTCGGGGTCAGGGAAATAGCGGTAGTCGTGCGCGTCTTCCTTGGTCCGCATGGCGCGAGTTTCACCGCTGTCGGGGTTGAACAGCACCGTGGCCTGCTGCACTTCGCCGCCGTCTTCGATCAGGTCGATCTGCCACTGAATCTCGTAGTCGATCGCCTGCTGCAGGAAGCGGAAGCTGTTCAGGTTCTTCACCTCGCGTCGGGTGCCGAAAGGCGCGCCGGGCTTGCGCACCGAGACGTTGGCGTCGCACCGGAAGGAGCCTTCCTGCATGTTGCCGTCGCAGATGCCCAGCCAGACCACCAGCGCGTGCAGCGCCTTGGCGTAGGCCACCGCCTCCAGACTCGAGCGCATGTCCGGCTCCGAGACGATCTCCAGCAGCGGCGTGCCCGCGCGGTTGAGGTCGATGGCCGTCAGGTCGGCATAGAACTCATGGAGCGACTTGCCGGCGTCCTCTTCGAGGTGCGCGCGTGTGAGGGTGACCTTGTGCGGTGTCTCGCCCACGAAGAACTCGACCGCGCCGCCTTGCACGACAGGGGTCTCGTACTGGCTGATCTGGTAGCCCTTGGGCAGGTCCGGGTAGAAGTAGTTCTTGCGCGCGAAAATGGAATGGTTCGCCACCTTGGCGCCCACGGCCAGGCCGAAGCGGATCGCGCGCTCGACCGCGCCGCGGTTGAGCACCGGCAGCGTGCCGGGCAGCGCGAGATCCACGGGGGAGGCCTGCGTGTTGGGCGCGGCGCCGAAGGCCGTCGGCGAGCCGCTGAAGATCTTGCTGTGCGTGGACAGCTGGGCATGCGTCTCCAGGCCGATGACGACTTCATAGCCCCTGATGAGGTTGCTCGCGCGCGTCATGTCAGTGTCCCGCAGGGGCTCTCATGTGCCAGTCGGTGGCCTGCTGGAAAGCATGGGCGGCATGCAGCAGGCACCCCTCCTCGAAGTAGTTGGCGATCAGCTGCAGGCCGACCGGCATGCCGGCCTCGCCGAAGCCGGCGGGCAGGCTCATGCCGGGCAGGCCGGCCAGGCTCGCCGGTAGCGTGAAGATGTCCGCGAGGTAGCTGGCGACCGGGTCGTCTCCCTTGCCGCCGAGCGGCCAGGCCACGCTGGGCGCGACAGGGCCCGCGATCAGGTCGCATTGACCAAAACACGCCTGGAAGTCGTCGGCGATCATCCGGCGCAGCTTCTGCGCTTGCAGGTAGTAGGCGTCGTAGTAGCCGTGCGACAGCACGTAGGTGCCGATCATGATCCGTCGCTTGACCTCCGGGCCGAAGCCCTGTGCGCGCGTCTTCTTGTACATGTCGAGCAGGTCGTCGTAGCGCTCGGCACGATGACCGAAGCGCACGCCGTCGTAGCGGCTGAGATTCGACGACGCCTCGGCCGGGGCGATGATGTAGTAGACGGGAATCGACAGCTCCGTGCGGGGCAGGCTCACGTCGACGAGCGTCGCGCCGAGGGTCTCGAATTCACGCAGCGCCGCGCGCACGGCGCCGTCGACGTCGGCGGCCAGCGCATCCGGAAAGAACTCGCGAGGCAGGCCGATGCGCAGTCCCTTGAGCGGCTGGGCGGCCGTCGCGCCCTCGCGCGGTGCGAGCATCGCCGCGTGAAAGTCCTGCGGCGGGCGGTGCGCGCTCGTCGAGTCGTGCTCGTCGAAGCCGCTCATCGCCGACAGCAGCAGCGCGCAATCCTCGGCACAGCGGGCGAAGGGGCCGGCCTGGTCCAGGCTCGATGCGAAGGCGATCATCCCCAGGCGCGAACACACGCCATAGGTGGGCTTGATGCCGGTGACGCCGCAGAAGCTGGCGGGCTGGCGGATCGAGCCACCGGTGTCGGTCCCGGTCGCGCCGGGCACGAGGCGCGCCGCCACGGCCGCCGCGGAGCCGCCTGACGAACCCCCCGGCACCCGTTGCGTGTCCCAGGGGTTGCGCACCGGCCGGTAGGCGGAATTCTCGTTGCTCGAGCCCATCGCGAATTCGTCACAGTTGAGCTTGCCCATCATGACGGTGCCCGCGTCGGCGAGCTTCCTGACCACGGTGGCGTCGAAAGGGCTCATGTAGCCCTCGAGCATCCTGGAGCCGGCAGTGGTGGGCAGCACGCTCGTGACGAAGATGTCCTTGTGCGCGATCGGCACGCCGAGCAAGGGCTGGTGCGCTCCCGCGGCGCGGCGCTGATCGGCGGCGCGCGCCTGGTCGATCGCGTGCTCGGCGTCGAGGGAAAGCCACAACCCCAAATGTTCGTGAATGGCAACGCGCGCGAGCAGATGTTTCGTCAGCTCCTCGCTGGAAACCTCCCCTGCGCCGAGTGCGCGGCCGAGCGCGGCCACGCCCAATTCGTGCAGTGCGGTCATTCGATGACTTTCGGAACCATGTAGAGGCCGTCTTCGACCGCCGGTGCGCTGCGCTGGTTCTGAGACCGTCGATCGGCCTCGGAGATGACGTCGTCGCGCAGGCGAAGCGCGACTTCCGTCACGGCCGACAAGGGCGTGTACAGCGGCTCGACGCCGCCCGTGTCGATCGCGCTCATCTGCTCGACGATCGAAAAGAAGCCATTGAGCTGCGCCAGCATGGCCGTCTGTTCGGCCGGCTGCAGCTCGAGCCGCGCCAGATGCGCGATCCGGCTCACGTCATCGGAGGTCAATGCCATGAAATTTGCACTCGTGAATGGGTGTTCCGAACGAGGCGGAATCGATGGGGGATCGGGTATTATCTTCGGTTATCCACAAGCCGCCGTGTGCGGCCGACGAGCACGCGATCCGCGTGTGTTCATGCGGCTTCGCGCGGGGGGCTGTGTCCGAATTAACAAGCGTTGCGCCAAGCATGCCGGGCTCGCCGCGGCGAGGCGCGCCCCACCATCACCAGCCAAGGAATTCACGGACGCATGGCCCCCTTGCTCTGAGCCCGCTGAACGCCTCATTCACCACACCCATGTTCGGATCCTTTCGTCGCTATTTCTCGACGGACCTCGCGATCGACCTCGGCACCGCCAATACGCTGATCTATGTGCGCGGCAAGGGCATCGTGCTGGACGAGCCCTCCGTCGTGGCCATCCGCCATGAAGGCGGTCCCAACGGCAAGAAGACCATCCAGGCCGTCGGTGCCGAGGCCAAGGCGATGCTCGGCAAGGTGCCGGGCAACATCGAGGCCATCCGCCCCATGAAGGATGGCGTCATCGCCGACTTCACCGTCACCGAGCAGATGCTCAAGCAGTTCATCAAGATGGTCCATCCGCGCTCGGTGCTCAGGCCGAGCCCGCGGATCATCATCTGCGTGCCCTGCGGCTCCACCCAGGTCGAACGCCGCGCCATCCGCGAATCGGCGCTCGGCGCGGGCGCGAGCGAGGTCTACCTCATCGAGGAACCCATGGCCGCGGCCATCGGCGCGGGGCTGCCGGTGTCCGAAGCCAGCGGCTCGATGGTGGTCGACATCGGCGGCGGCACGACGGAGGTGGGCGTCATCTCGCTGGGCGGCATGGTCTACAAGGGCAGCGTGCGGGTGGGCGGCGACAAGTTCGACGAGGCCATCATCAACTACATCCGCCGCAACTACGGCATGCTGATCGGCGAGCCCACCGCCGAAGCCATCAAGAAGAGCATCGGCAGCGCCTTCCCCGGATCCGAGGTCAAGGAGATGGAAGTCAAGGGCCGCAACCTCTCCGAAGGCGTGCCGCGCAGCTTCACGATCTCGAGCAACGAGATCCTCGAAGCGCTCACCGACCCGCTCAACCAGATTGTCTCCAGCGTGAAGAATGCCCTCGAGCAGACTCCCCCCGAACTGGGCGCTGACATTGCCGAGCGCGGCATGATGCTGACCGGCGGGGGCGCATTGTTGCGCGACCTCGACCGCCTGCTTGCCGAAGAGACCGGCCTGCCCGTGCTCGTGGCCGAGGACCCGCTGACCTGCGTGGTGCGCGGCTGCGGCATGGCGCTCGAGCGCATGGAACGGCTGGGCGCGATCTTCACGTCGGAGTGAGACGCCCACACCAGGACCTGACCTTGCGTCGCCGACGGGTCGTGTTGCACGCCGGCACGCTTCATACGATCGAGGCATCGCAGCCGTGGTAGCGCCGTTGGGCACCCTGGACCGGACTCCGCCGCCGTTCTTCCGGCAAGGTCCGTCTGCCCTCACGAAGCTGACGTTGTGCTCGGCGCTGGCCGTCTTCCTGATGGTGGCCGACACACGGCTGAACCTGACGCAGCCATTGCGCACGCTGGTGGCCACCGTGCTCAACCCGATCGAGCAGGCGCTTCGAATTCCGGTGGACCTGTGGAACGGAGCCGGCGACTACCTGATGGGCTTGCAGCATGCACTCGCAAGCGAAGCCCGCGCGCATCAGACCATGGCACGCCAGGCGGAACGCGCCGCGCGCGTCGAGCAGTTGGAGGCCGAGAACAAGCGACTTCGCGACCTGCTCGGGCTACGTCCGGCCTTGATCGTCCGTTCGCAGCCGGCCGAGGTGCTGTACGAGGCGTCCGATCCCTTCTCGCGCAAGGTCGTCATCGACCGGGGCGGCACGCAGGGCGTCAAGCTCGCGTCGCCCGTCATCGACGAAGCCGGCGTGCTTGGGCAAGTCACCCGCGTCTATCCCCTCGCATCCGAAGTCACGCTCCTGACCGACAAGGATGCCGCGATCCCCGTTCTCAACGCGCGCACCCAGCAGCTGAGCGCGGCTTTCGGCCTGGCCGACGGCCGGGGAATGGAATTGCGGTTCCTGGCCGGCAATGCAGATGTCAAGGCCGGCGATGTGCTCAATACATCGGGCGTCGATGGCGTGTACCCGCCGGGACTGCCCGTCGCCACCGTGCGCAGCGTCGACCGCAAGGTCGACACCGGCTTCGCCAAGGTGATGCTCGCGCCGGCGGCCCAGCCCGATGGCGTGCGCCACGTGCTCGTGCTCGAGCCGCTGGGGTTGCAGATGCCCAAGCTCGACGATGCGGCAGTGCAGGCCGGGCAGAAGGCGGCGGCCTCGGGCAAGGAGCCTGCACGGAAGGAACCCTCGAAGAAGGAGCCCTCAAAGAAGGAGCCCGGGAACAAGGAACCTGCCGTCAAGAAGGAACCTGCCGCCAGGAAGGAGCCCGCGGCCAGGAAGGAAGCCGTCGGCAGGAAGCCGGCCCCGAGCGCCAAGGAGAAGGCCGCGGTGCAACCAGCCGCCGGAGCGCCGAAGAAGCCCGCTCACGAAGCCGTCGGCGACGTGCGGACGCACGGAGGCAGCCCGTGATCATGCTGCGCAGCGCCGACCAGTTGCTGCTGCCGGTCAATCCGCTTTTCGTTTGGCTGACGCTGCTGGCGGCCTTCCTGCTGAACCTCGTGCCGCTCGGCCGGCACGCGGCGATGCCCGATGTCATGGCCCTGGTGCTGGTGTTCTGGAACGTGCACCAGCCCCGGCGCGTCGGCGTGGGCCTGGCCTTTGCATTCGGCCTCATGATGGATGTGCACGACGGCGCCGTGCTGGGCCAGCATGCGCTGGCCTACACCCTGCTGAGCTTCTTCGCGATCACCATCCATCGTCGGTTGCGCTGGTTTACCGTGCCGTCGCAGGCCGTGCAGATTCTGCCCTTGTTCGCCGCCGCGCATGCCGTATCGTTCATAGTGCGCATGATCGCCGGCGGCATGCTGCCTGGCTGGGAACTGGTGCTCGCGCCCGTATTCGAAGCGCTGCTGTGGCCGCCGGTTACGTGGCTGCTCCTCGCGCCGCAGCGTCGCGCGCCCGACCCTGACGAGAACCGCCCGCTGTGATGGCGGCCCCCACGCTGCGATCGAACCGGCCGCCCGTGCGCTGACCATGACCGAACTGAAGAACGTCGAGCAGGAGCTCAGCAGGTTTCGCCGCCGGCTGTTGGCTGCGGCTGCGTTCGTCGTGTTCGCGTTCGGCCTGCTGGGCGCGCGCCTCGTCTACCTGCAGGTCTACCGCCACGACGAACTGTCCACCCGAGCCGAAAACAATCGGATCACGGTGATGCCGATTCCGCCCAATCGCGGGCTGATCGTGGACCGCAACGGCGTGGTGCTCGCCAACAACTACTCGGCCTATACCCTGGAGATCACGCCGTCGAAGGTGGACGGCCTGGACGCCACCATCGACCGCATCGCTCAGGTGGTCCCGGTGACGAGCGTCGATCGCAAGCGATTCAAGCGCCTTCTCGAGGACAGCAAGGACTTCGAGTCGCTGCCCATTCGCACGCGGTTGAGCGACGAGGAGGTGGCGCGCTTCACGGCCCAGCGCTTCCGTTTCCCGGGTGTCGACATCAAGGCGCGCCTGTTCCGGAACTACCCCCTGGGTGAGTTGGCCAGTCACCTGATCGGCTATATCGGCCGCATCAACACGAAGGAAAAAGAGGCCATCGACGACTCCGACGACGCCGCCAACTACCGTGGCACCGAATACATCGGCAAGCTCGGCATCGAGCAGCAGTACGAGTCCGAGCTGCACGGCGAGACAGGTTTCGAGGAGGTCGAGACAACGGCGGGCGGGCGGGCAGTCCGGCGCCTGAAGAGCAATCCGGCCACGCCGGGCAACACGCTGGTCCTGTCCGTCGACATCCGGCTGCAGGCGCTGGTCGAGCGGCTGTTCGGGGATCGCCGCGGGGCACTGGTGGCCATCGATCCGCGCAACGGCGACGTGCTCGCCTTCGTCAGCAAGCCCGATTTCGACCCCAATCTCTTCGTCGACGGCATCGACTACGACAACTGGAAGGCGCTCAACGAGTCCATCGACACGCCTTTGCTGAACCGTGCGTTGCGTGGCACCTACCCCCCAGGCTCGACCTACAAGCCGTTCATGGCGCTGGCCGCGCTGGAACTGGGCAAGCGCACTCCCCAGCAGACCATCTACGACCCGGGGTATTTCATGTTCGGCAACCACCGGTTCCGCGACGACAAGGAGGGCGGGCACGGCACGGTCGACATGTACCGCTCGATCGTCGAGTCCTGCGACACCTACTACTACATGCTCGCCGCCGACCTGGGCGTCGATGCGATGCACGACTTCATGGCGCCCTTCGGTTTCGGCCAGATCACCGGCATCGACCTGCCCGGCGAACTGCGCGGCATCCTTCCATCGACCGAATGGAAGCGACATGCCTATCGGCGGCGCGAGCAGCAGAAATGGTATTCGGGCGAGACCATCTCGCTGGGCATCGGACAGGGCTACAACTCGTTCACGATGCTGCAGCTCGCCCATGCCGAGGCAACGCTTGCCGCCGGCGGCAAGCGCTTCAAGCCGCACCTGGTCCGCGAGATCGAGAACACCGAGACCCACGAGAGACGCCAGCTTGGAGGCGCGGAAATGACGCCGCTCACGTTCAAGCCCGAGAACTTCGAGATCATTCGCCGCGCGCTGTACGGTGTCACGCAGGAGGGCACGTCCGCACGCTCCTTCGTGAAGGCGCCCTACATGAGCGGCGGCAAGACCGGCACCGCGCAGGTCGTGCAGATCAAGCAGAACGAGAAATACGATGCCAGCAAGGTCGAGGAGCGCCATCGCGACCATGCCCTGTACACCGCCTTTGCGCCCCTGGACGAACCCAGTATCGCGCTGGCGCTGGTGGTGGAGAACGCGGGCTTTGGCGCAGGTGCTGCCGCGCCGATCGCGCGCCGGGTGTTCGACTACGTCCTGCTCGGCCAGTATCCGAGCGAAGAAGACATTGCTGCCACGCAGCAGGGCCAGACCACCGCGCCCATCGGCACGCCGCGGCCGGCCGCCAGCATCCCGCTGCCCGGGGCGCCGGCGCAGGTCCTTCCGGCGGGCGCCCTGCTGCCCGTGGCGGCACCTGCGGCGACGCCGGCCTCGCAGGCGGCGTCTGCCGGGCAGCACCTCGCGCTGCAGGTTCCTGCACGCAAGGTCGAAGGGGACGCGCGATGAACGCGATATTCGAGAGTCCATCGATCTTGAAGCGGGCGAGCCGGCTGTTCACCGGCTTCGACGGGCCCTTGCTCGTCGCGATGCTCTGGCTGGCCGGCATCGGGCTGGTCACGATGTATTCGGCCGGCTACGACCAGGGCACGCGCTTCGTCGATCACGGCCGCAACATGCTGCTGGCGCTGGGCATCCTCTTCTTCGTCGCCCAGGTGCCGCCGCAGCGCCTGATGCAGTTGGCCGTGCCGCTGTACACGGCGGGCGTCGCCCTGCTCGTCGCCACCGCGGTGTTCGGCACGACGAAGAAGGGCGCCACGCGCTGGCTGAACGTGGGTGTCGTGATCCAGCCGAGCGAGATCCTCAAGATCGCGATGCCGCTGATGCTTGCGTGGTGGTTCCAGCGCCGCGAGGGCCAGGTGAGAGCCAGCGACTTCCTCATCGCACTGTGCCTGCTGGCCGTGCCGGTGGGGCTGATCGTCAAGCAGCCTGACCTGGGCACTGCGATCCTCGTGCTGTCTGCAGGCTTGTATGTCATCTTCTTCGCCGGCCTGTCGTGGCGGCTGATCGTGCCGGTCGTGGTGGCCGCGGCGCTGGCCGTCGCGGCGGTCGTGCTGACGCAGGATCGCATCTGCCAGCCCGACCTGAAATGGCCGCTGCTGCGCGACTACCAGAAGCACCGCGTGTGCACCCTGCTCGATCCGACGACCGATCCGCTCGGCAAGGGCTTCCACATCATCCAGGGCATGATCGCCATCGGCTCCGGCGGCGTGCAGGGCAAGGGCTTCATGAAGGGCACGCAGACGCACCTGGAGTTCATTCCGGAGCGAACGACCGATTTCATCTTTGCCGCGTTTGCGGAGGAATTCGGTCTCGTGGGTGCCGGCACGCTGGTGCTCGGCTTCATCTTCCTCATCATGCGCGGACTCATGATCGCCGCCGACGCTCCGACTGTCTTCACCCGGCTTCTCGCCGGCGCCATGACACTGAGCTTCTTCACCTATGCGTTCGTGAACATGGGAATGGTCAGCGGCATCCTGCCCGTGGTGGGCATTCCGCTGCCGTTCATCAGCTATGGCGGCACCGCCATGGTCTCGCTCGGGCTCGGCCTGGGCATCCTGATGTCCATTGCCAAGAGCCGGAGGCTCGTCCAGACCTGATCCGGAGGCTCGTCCAGACCAGATCGCGCAGCGAAGCTCAGGTCGATGGAATCAGGTCGCCTCGGAAGTGCCATCGGCAGGGAATCGCAGCGTGAAGCGTGCGCCAGGGCCCGAAGGCGCATCGCCGGCGTGCGCGACCGCGCGGCATGGTGTCTTCCACCGTGACCTCGGCGCCATGCTGGTGGGCGATTTCCTGCACGATGGCCAACCCCAGGCCGGAGCCGTCGACACCGCTGCCCAGCACGCGGTAGAACGGCTGGAAGATCTTGTCGCGTTCGGCTGGCGCGATTCCCGCGCCGGAGTCCTCGACCTGGAGCACGACGACCTGTCCGAACGGGTCGTTCAACACGCGCACGGTCACCGTTCCGCCCTCGGGCGTGTAGAGCAGGGCGTTGTCCACGAGATTGCGAATCAGTTCACGCAGCAGGACCGGATTTCCCCGCATCGCAAGGGCATCGCCGTCCTCGGTGGCCTCGAAGCCGAGGTCGATGCGTTTTTCCATCGCTCTCGGCACGAAGTCGCGCACCGTCTCGGCGGCCAGCCGCATGAGGTCCAGGGCCTGCGATTGCACGGCCAGCTCATGGTGCTCGGCACGCGCCATCGAGAGCAACTGGTTGACCATGTGCGCCGCGCGCTGGCTGGACAGCGCGATCTGCTGCAGCGATCGTTTCACCGCATGGGCATCGGTCGCCCCGGCATCGATCTCGCGCTGTGCCAGCTCCGCCTGCATGCGCAGGCCGGCCAAGGGCGTCTTCAACTGGTGCGCCGCGTCCGCGAGAAACTGCTTGTGGGTGCCCAGCGACTGGTCCAGGCGCGCCAGCAGATCGTTGATGGCGCTCACCAGGGGCGCGACTTCCTCCGGTACGTCGCGCTCGTCGATCGGGCTGAGGTCGCCGCTCTCCCTGCCGCGGATGCGCTGCTGCAAGGCATGCAGGGGCGCGATGCCTCGTGCAAGCGCGAACCACACCAGCAGCACGGCCAGCGGCAGCACCACGAACTGCGGAAGGATCACGCCCTTGATGATCTCGGTGGCCAGCCTCGCGCGCTGGCCCAGCGTTTCGGCCACCTGCACCAGCGGCGCATCGCTCGCGGCGCGGCCCGGCAGATCGACCCACAGGTAGGCGACGCGCACCGGCTCACCGTCGAGCGTGGCGTCGCGAAACCGCAATTCACCCGGCGGTGCGCGTTCTCCCTGCGGCGGCAAAGGCAGTTCGATGGCTCCGCCGAGCGCTTCCCCGCGCGACCCGAGCACCTGGAAGTAGCGGTATTCGCTGTTCTCCGGATGCAGGATCCCCGAGGCGCCGGCGGGGAACGTGAAGGACGCCGCCGCCGGTGCGCCCGAGGGCGCCGGCACGACACCTTCGGCCAGGACGCGCGCCATCTCGCCCAGGTGCCGGTCGTAGGGGGTGCTGGCGATGCCCTGCGCGACCAGCCATGTCAGCACGACGCTCATCGGCCACAGCAGAAGCAGCGGCGCGAGCATCCAGTCGAGGATCTCGCCGAAGAGTGAGCGCTGTTCGCGACGCGGGACCATGCCGATCGAGTATCGCGTACGCCGCCCGGACGTGGGCAAGGCGTGCCGCGCGGCCGGTCAGCCCGGGATCTTCTCCAGGCAGTACCCGAGGCCGCGCACCGTCGCGATCCGCACCGGACCCTGCTCGATCTTCTTGCGCAGCCGGTGGATGTACACCTCGATGGCGTTGTTGCTGACTTCCTCGCCCCATTCGCACAGGCGCTCGACGAGCTGGTCCTTGCTGACCAGCCGGCCGCAACGCTGGAGCAGCACTTCCAGCAGGCTCAGTTCGCGCGCGGACAAGTCGATCATCTGGTCGTTCATGTAGGCCACGCGTCCGGTGGCATCGAAGGTGAGCGGGCCGTGTCGGATGATCGACGAGGCCGTGCCGAGACCACGCCGCGTGAGTGCCCGCACGCGCGCTTCGAGCTCCTGCAGCGAAAACGGCTTGGCCATGTAGTCGTCGGCACCGAGATCCAGGCCCTTGACGCGCTGCTCGATGCTGTCGGCGGCGGTGAGGATCAGCACGGGCACGGAGGTGCCTCGGGCGCGCAGGCGGCGCAGGACTTCCAGGCCATGCAGGCGCGGCAGACCGAGATCGAGGATGACGAGATCGAACTCGTGCGAGGCCAGTGCCGCGTCGGCTTCGCTGCCGCTGCCCACCTGATCGACCGCATAGCCCGCCTGGCGCAGCGAGCGCAACAGCCCGTCGGCCAGCACTTGGTCGTCTTCGGCGATCAGGATGCGCATGCGTGCCTTTCGCGGCGCCGGCAAGTGCGCGGCGCATCGCAGCACCGATTCTAGGTTTCGGTGGGTCGCGCGGGTGCGCCAGAAGGAGGCGGGATACCCCAATGCGGGGGCGGTGTGCAGGGCCGATCGATTACTGTACAAACATCCAGCTTTTGCGATAATGCCTCAACTTTTTGGAGGAATTGATGGACGCACCTGTGAAAGCCCTGAACACCGAGAAAGCAAAGGCCTTGCAGGCGGCACTCGCCCAGATCGAGAAGCAATTCGGCAAGGGCTCGATCATGCGCCTGGGCGAAGGCGAGGTGATCGAAGACATCGACGTCGTCTCCACGGGTTCACTGGGCCTCGACATCGCGCTCGGAGTGGGCGGCTTGCCACGCGGTCGCGTCGTCGAAATTTACGGACCCGAGTCCAGCGGCAAGACCACGCTGACCCTGCAGGTCGTCGCCGAGATGCAAAAAATGGGAGGCACTTGCGCCTTCATCGACGCCGAGCACGCGCTGGATGTCCAGTACGCCCAGAAGCTCGGCGTCAATCTGCAGGAACTCCTCATCTCCCAGCCCGACACCGGCGAACAGGCGCTCGAGATCGTCGACGCGCTCGTGCGCTCCGGCTCGGTCGATCTGGTCATCATCGACTCGGTCGCCGCCCTCACGCCCAAAGCCGAAATCGAAGGCGAAATGGGCGATTCACTGCCGGGCCTGCAGGCGCGGCTGATGAGCCAGGCGCTGCGCAAGCTGACTGCCACGATCAAGAAGACCAACACCATGGTCATCTTCATCAACCAGATCCGCATGAAGATCGGCGTGATGTTCGGTTCACCGGAAACCACCACCGGCGGCAACGCGCTGAAGTTCTATGCCTCCGTCCGCCTGGACATCCGCCGCATCGGCAGCATCAAGAGGGGCGAGGAAGTCATCGGCAACGAGACCAAGGTCAAGGTCGTCAAGAACAAGGTGTCGCCCCCGTTCAAGACCGCGGAGTTCGACATCCTCTACGGCGAAGGCATCAGCCGCGAAGGCGAAATCATCGACATGGGTGTCGAAGCCAAAGTGCTCGAAAAGAGTGGTGCCTGGTACGCCTACAACGGCGAAAAGATCGGCCAGGGCAAAGACAACTCCCGGGAATTCCTCCGCGAAAACCCCGGTCTGGCCGTCGAAATCGAAAACAAGGTGCGCGAAGCCATGGGCATCCCGTTGCTTCCCACCGATGGCGCGCCCACCGCGGAAGCCGAACCCAGCAAGCCCGCGCGCGCAAAGACGCCGAAGGAATAATCCCATTCGGACTTCGTCGGCCGCCGCGGCCCGATGCCGGCGGCGGGAGCCGCTTCCTTCGCGATCGTCGCCATGCCGGGCAAGAAATCTCTGTCGTTGAAGGGGCGTGCGCTGGCGTTGCTGGCACAGCGTGAGCACAGCGCGACCGAGTTGCGCCGCAAACTGATGCGCCATGCCCGGGCCGAGATCGAGCGGCAGGCGCAAAGTGCCGCCACTACCGCTGCCACCAGCACTGCCACCAACGCCGCCACCAACGCCGCCACCAACGCCGCCGACGGCGGCGACCTCAGCGCCATGAGCGTCCCTGCCGCTCCGGAAGCCGGAGATGTCGCTGTGGCTCCCGATGCCGGCGAACGAGTCGATGAGGTGATGGCCTGGCTGCGGGCACACGACTATCTCAGCGATGTCCGCTTCATCGAGGCACGCCTTCATGCGCGCGCGTCACGCTACGGCAACTTGCGCATCCGTCAGGAGCTGGCGCAGCACGGGCTCGACCTTCCCGAAGCCGAATCGTCCCGATTGCGCGACAGCGAACTGGAGCGCGCCCTGCAGGTCTGGCGGCGCAAGTTCGGTCGCCCGCCACAAGACGCCATGCAGCGCGCACGCCAATCGCGCTTCCTTGCCCAGCGGGGGTTCACGGCTCAGACGATTTCCCGCGTGATGCGAGAAGCCGAGCGCGGAGTCGGGCATGAAATACGGCATGAACCAGAGCATGAAACAGGGCGTGAAGCGGAGCGCGACCCCGACCTCGACGACGACTGAACAAGCCGACTCTCCAGACGGGATGTCGGCACCCCGTCAGGATTGGTGCAAAGCAGCATGCTACATTGCGCCCCTGTCGGTGTGGTCTTGTACCCGGCCTGCGGCCCTGTCCTCAGGCATGTTGCCGGCGCGACCGACTCCGAAGTTCTATTCATGGCTCCGCACCCCGCCGCGCCTGTTCGCGACCGCTCCCACAAGCGTCCGTGTCTGCCGCGGACCATCGGCCGCGCCCCGTCGGACCGCACTGTCCTGATCCCCGTCGGGGCCCAGCGTTTTCACACCCTCGAGAGAGTCCGCTTATGAAGATCCACGAGTATCAAGGCAAGGAAATCCTGCGCCAGTTCGGTGTACCGGTACCGCGCGGCTACGCGGCATTCAGCGTGCACGAGGCCGGCGAAGCGGCTCAGAAACTGGGTGGCCCGGTGTGGGTGGTCAAGGCGCAGATTCACGCAGGCGGACGCGGCAAAGGCGGCGGCGTGAAGCTCGCTCGATCGCTCGATGAAGTGAACAGCCTCGCCGGCCAGATCCTCGGCATGCAACTCGTCACGCACCAGACCGGCCCGGGCGGGCAGAAGGTGCGCCGCCTGCTCATCGAGGAAGGCGCCGACATCAAGAAGGAGTACTACGTGGCGGCGGTCACCGACCGTGCCACGCAGAAGGTGGCGATGATGGCGTCCAGCGAGGGCGGCATGGACATCGAGGAGGTCGCACACGCCACGCCCGAGAAGATCATCAAGGTCTTCATCGATCCGCTCGTGGGCATGACCGACGCGCAGGGCGCGGAACTGGCGCGCGGCATCGGCATTCCGCAGGCTTCGCAAGCACAGGCGGTCGATGTCTTCAAGAAGCTCTATACCTGCTACATGGAGACCGACGCTTCCCTGGCCGAGATCAATCCGCTCATCCTCGAAGGCAACGGCAACATCAAGGCGCTCGACGCCAAGTTCAACTTCGATTCGAACGCCCTGTTCCGCCACCCCGAGATCGTCGCCTACCGCGACCTCGACGAAGAGGATCCGGCGGAGATCGAGGCCAGCAAGTTCGACCTGGCCTACATCCAGCTCGATGGCAACATCGGCTGCCTGGTCAACGGCGCGGGACTTGCCATGGCCACCATGGACACGATCAAGCTGTTCGGCGGGGAGCCGGCAAACTTCCTCGACGTGGGTGGCGGCGCCACGGCCGAGAAGGTGACCGAGGCGTTCAAGATCATGCTTGCCAGCCCCAAGGTGAAGGCCATCCTCGTCAACATCTTCGGCGGCATCATGCGCTGCGACACGATCGCCGAAGGCGTGGTCGCCGCGTGCAAGGCAGTGAACCTGCAAGTTCCGCTGGTCGTGCGCATGAAGGGCACGAACGAGGACATCGGCAAGAAGATGCTGGCAGATTCGGGCCTGCCCATCATCAGTGCCGACACGATGGCCGAAGCCGCGCAAAAAGTGATGGCCACGCTGCACTGACGCAACGCCTTGCAATAGAGAGAACGATCATGTCCATCCTCATCGACAAAGACACCAAGGTCATCACGCAGGGCATCACCGGCAAGACGGGGCAATTCCATACCCGGATGTGCCGCGACTACGCCAATGGCCGCAACTGCTTCGTCGCCGGCGTCAATCCGAAGAAGGCCGGCGACGACTTCGAAGGCATCCCCATTTATGCCGGCGTGAAGGACGCCGCCAAGGCCACCGGAGCGACCGTCAGCGTGATCTACGTGCCGCCGGCCGGCGCGGCTGCCGCCATTTGGGAGGCCGTCGAAGCCGACCTCGATCTCGCCATCTGCATCACCGAAGGCATTCCGATCAAGGACATGCTCATCGTGCGCAACAAGATGAAGGAAAAGGAAGCGCGCGGAGGCAAGAAGACGCTTCTGCTCGGCCCGAACTGCCCAGGCCTCATCACGCCCGACGAAATCAAGATCGGCATCATGCCCGGGCACATCCACAAGAAGGGCCGCGTCGGTGTCGTCTCGCGCTCGGGCACGCTGACCTACGAGGCGGTGGCGCAACTCACTGAAATCGGCCTGGGGCAATCGAGTGCCGTGGGCATCGGGGGCGACCCGATCAACGGACTCAAGCACATCGACATCATGAAGATGTTCAACGACGACCCGGACACCGATGCCGTGATCATGATCGGTGAAATCGGCGGACCGGACGAAGCGGACGCCGCCCGCTGGTGCAAGGAGCACATGAAGAAGCCGATCGTCGGGTTCATCGCCGGCGTGACGGCCCCACCCGGCAAGCGAATGGGCCATGCCGGCGCGCTGATCTCCGGAGGCGCCGACACCGCCGACGCGAAGCTGGCCATCATGGAGGAATGCGGCTTCAAGGTGACCCGCAATCCGTCGGAGATGGGTCGCCTGCTCAAGGAGCTGCTCTAGGCTGGCTTCCAGCCTGACCTGGCTGCGACGGCAAATCCAGCCCATGGCATGGTGCATTCATAGGCTTGCGAACGATTCAGCGGGGTGCGCCGCCTAAACTGGCCGCGATGCGCACCAGGACGGCGCCCTCTCGGCTTTCGTCCTGCGCGGCGCCGATCCCGCTGATTCGCCATGGAATTCACCACTGCGGCATTCTGGGCCGCGCTCGGCTCCATCATCCTCACCAACGTCGTGCTGTCGGGAGACAACGCGGTGGTCATCGCGCTGGCTGCGCGGTCCTTGCCTCAGGAGCAGCAGCGCCGTGCGATCTTCTGGGGCAGCGCCGCCGCCATCGTGCTGCGCATCGTCCTCACATTGGCCGCGGTGCAGCTGCTGCAGCTGCCCTACCTGAAGATCGTCGGCGGGCTGCTTCTGCTCTGGATCGGAACGCAGCTCCTGCTCGACGAAGAGGACGAAGTCGAAAAGCACAAGCCGGCTGGTCGCCGGGGGGTGCTCACTGCAGTGCGCACCATCCTCGTGGCCGATCTGGTGATGAGTCTGGACAACGTGCTTGCCGTGGCCGCCGCGGCGAAGGACAGCGTCGTCCTCTTGGTCCTCGGTCTGGCGATCAGCATTCCGCTGATCGTCTTTGGCAGCACGCTGCTGCTGCGCCTGATGCAGCGCCTGCCGATCATCATCACGCTGGGCGGCGCGCTGCTTGGCTACCTGGCGGGCGAGATGCTGTTCACCGATCCCGGCCTCGAGCGGGCCCTGGAGCGAACGATCTCGGAGACAACGGCCCACATCGCAGGTGCCGCATGCGCCGCGCTCGTCGTCATGCTCGGCCTGCTGCTGCGTCGCATGAACCGCCGATCGGCGCATTGAGCCCGACAGTGGGCCTGAACCGGGCAAGGTCGACCGGCCGGGTTGAGTGAATCCGCATGATCTGTGATTGAATACGCCCCTGAAGGGGAGTAGCTCCACCTTCGCGACGCCGACCACCGGCGTCGCGGCATGTCGGCAGGCCGTCAATACGAAGCTTCCAGCTTCCGGTCTGCCGGGCCTTGGGACCATGAGGTTCCAGGCGAGCAAGACCTTCGATGCACGCCGCTTCGCGGATGGATCGAAGGTGCCTGACCGCTCCATGCGTCCCGCCCGGCGGCTTGCAACGTTCGACCTTGCAACCGCTGCCGGAGATTCCATGGACCTCCTCTCTTCCGCCTGGCTGTCGGCCCTGGCCGCCATCGTGCTGATCGACCTGGTGCTTGCCGGCGACAACGCCATCGTCATCGCGCTGGCGGCCCGCAACCTGCCTGCGGGCCTTCGCAAGCGCGCCATCGTCTGGGGCACGCTCGGCGCGGTGGCCGTTCGTGCCGTGATGACGATCGGCGTCGTGTGGCTGCTCCAGCTTCCGGGTCTGCTGCTGGCAGGCGGCCTGGGCCTCGTGTGGATCGCCCACAGCCTGCTTGCCGCACGCGACGGCGGCCATGCCGCCGCGCCGCCGGTGCAGGGCTTCTGGGGTGCCATGCGCACGATCATCGTGGCCGACGCGTTGATGGGCGTCGACAACGTGCTGGGCGTGGCGGGCGCGGCCAAGGGTGCATTCGACCTCGTCATCATCGGCCTGTTGATCAGCGTGCCCATCGTGGTGTGGGGCAGCACGATGGTCCTGCGGATCGTCGACCGCTTCCCCGCCATCACGTATGCAGGGGCCGCCGTGCTGGCCTACACGGCGGCGCACATGATCGTTGCCGAACCGTTGCTCGAGCCGGTCTTGGACGACTATCCGGCAAGACGCATGGCCGTCTATGCACTCGTGATGGTCGGCGTCGTCGGCGCTGGCGCATGGGCGCGCCGGCGACGTCCGGCGATGTCCGCCGATGCAGAATAGGAAGCGCATGCGAGTGCGGCGGCCCCCCGAAATGCCCGGCGAAGAGGGCGGCGCTGGCCCCGGCCCGTGGCTCGGGGCGAAAGCGTTCGCAGGCAGAACCGTGTGCTAACGTGCGCGAGACATGTCCGACTTGCAAGCGCTCGACCAGATCATCGCCCCCGGCCTGAATGGGCCGTCATCGGCGGTGGTGATCGCGACGCTGGTGCTGAGCGGCATCTATCTCGGGTGGGCGCTTCGCCGCCTGCCGCCGCGCCGCGCGGCCTTGACGAGTGTGGGCGCTGCGGTGATCGTCCTGGTCGCCAGTTGGGCATCGTGGACTGTCCTGTCGCTCGCCTGGCCGGCATGGCCGGCATGGATCGCACTCGTGTTCGGCCACCTCGGGCACGCGCTGACACGTTCCGCTGCGAGGGCCGCGAGGGGCGATTCCGCCGCGCCGAAGCCAGCCGCGGCAAACGACACAGCGCCCGCGCCCGACCGGACCACACTGGGCCGCTACCTGATCGATCGTCAGCTCGGCCGGGGCGCCATGGGCGCGGTCTACCTCGGACACGATCCCAAGATAGGGCGGCAAGTGGCCATCAAGACCATGGCGCTCAGCCAGGAGTTCGACGGCGCCGAACTGATCGAGGCACGCTCGCGCTTCTTCCGCGAGGCGGAAACCGCCGGGCGATTGCAGCACCGCGACATCGTGACGATCTTCGACGCCGGCGAAGACCAGGACCTGGCCTACATCGCCATGGAATACCTCAAGGGCCACGACCTGCAGCGCTACACGACCGGCGCGAATCTGCTGCCCGTGCCGGTCGTTCTCGACATCGTCGCCCGCGTGGCCGACGCGCTGGCCTATGCGCACAGCCAGGGCGTGGTGCACCGCGACATCAAGCCGGCCAACGTGATGTTCGACCCCGTCGACGACAGCGTGAAAGTCACCGATTTCGGCATTGCCCGCATCACCGATTCGAGCCGGACGCGAACCGGCATGGTGCTCGGGACGCCGTCGTACATGTCCCCCGAGCAGATGGCCGGCCGTCGCGTGGATGGGCGCTCCGATCTGTATTCGCTCGGGGCCATGTTGTTCCAGCTGCTCAGTGGACGATTGCCGCACAGTGCGGAGTCGATGGCCAAGCTCATGTACCAGATCGCCAACGAACCGGCGCCGGACATCCGTTCCCTGCGTCCGGAATTGCCAGAACCGTTGGCCAATGTCGTGGCCTTGGCGCTGGAGAAACGCCCCGAAGTCCGCTACGCCGACGGCCGCCAGATGGCACAGGATCTGCGCACTGTTCAGGTGGCATGCCAGGAGTTGCCGCAGGTCCAGAGGCTCGAGGCGCAGCCTTTGTCACCCCCCGAAACCGATGGGTTCGCCAAGACCCTGAAACTTTCGCGCACCGATCCAAGGCACAATTCCTCGCCTTGATTCGAGCGTCGCCCGTCGAAAACGCCGCCTGCCCCACACCACCCACCATGAGCCTCGAGTTCTTCAGCGCCACCGACACTGGCCGCGCTCGCAACAACAACGAGGATTCGGTGGACATCGACGAGGCGTCGTCGCTCATCGTGCTGGCCGACGGCATGGGCGGCTACAACGCCGGCGAAGTCGCCAGCGGCATGGCCACCTCGTTCATCAAGGCCGAGCTCGGCCGCTGGTTGCAGGAGGCATCGGCCAACGCATCCGACACCGATGTCCGCCGCGCGATGGACATCTGCGTGGACAACGCCAACCGGGCGATCTTCAACGCCGCCAATTCCAATCCGCAATACGCAGGAATGGGCACCACGCTGGTCGTGGGCGTGTTCCGGGAGGGCCGCCTGCTGATGGGGCATGTCGGCGACTCGCGCGGCTACCGGCTGCGCTCGGGGCGGCTGCAGCAGATCACCCATGACCATTCCTTGCTCCAGGAGCAGATCGACGCAGGGTTGATCACCGCCGAACAGGCGGCGTTCTCCGCCAACAAGAATCTCGTGACACGTGCAGTCGGTGTCGAGGACACCGTGCTGCTCGAGACGCACCTGCACGACCTCATGCCGGGCGACATCTATCTGCTGTGCTCCGACGGCCTGTCGGACATGCTCGACGATGAAAGCATTGCACACCTGTTGCAGGCGTACGACTCCATCGCGGAAGCAGGCGCGGCTCTGATCGAGGCAGCCAACGACGCAGGCGGGAAGGACAATATTTCGGTGATACTGGCGAGAGTGCGCGGCTCCAGCGGTCCGGCACGCTCATGGTGGCCCTTCCGGAGGTAGGCGCGGGCCCAGGCGACACCAGCGAAGTTGCCACCCGCCAAGCGTCGGCAAGGCATCGAGACAGGCACTACAAAGAGACACGAGGTCAAAGCATGGGCAAACTGGTCGTATCGCTGGACGGCGTGGTGATCAAGGAAGTGCAGATCACGAAGGACAAGACCACGCTGGGCCGCCGCCCGTACAACGACATCGTCATCGACAACCTCGCCGTCAGCGGCGAGCATGCCGTGCTCCAAATGGTGGGCGCCGACGTCTTCATCGAGGACCTCAACAGCACCAACGGCACCTACATCAACGGCAAGGCGATCAAGAAGCAGCTCCTGACCCACAACGACACCGTCGAGATCGGCAAGTACAAGATCAAGTACCTCGTCGAGGACGCCGCCGACTACGAGAAGACGATGATCATGAAGCCCGGCAGCGCGCCATCCGCACGCGCGCCGGCCGCACCGGCCTACGCGCCCACGGCCGGGTTCTCGCCGTCGGGCTTCGGCACGCTCGGCTCGTCTGTCGTGCCGGCGTCGATCCGCGTCCTCAATGGCGCGGCCGCCGGACGCGAGGTCAGCCTGACCAAAGTCGTCACCACCGTCGGCAAGCCCGGCGTGCAAGTGGCATCGATCACCAAACGACCGGGCGGCTATGTGTTCGCGCACGTCGAAGGCGCCATGCGACCCACCGTGAATGGCCAGCCGCTGACCGGCGAAACTGTTCAGCTCAAGAACGGTGACGTGATCGAGCTCGCGGGCACCCAGATGCAGTTCGTCCACGGCTGAGACTGCTGAAGCCGTCGCTGCTCGCCGAGGCGGCAGCCCGGCGCCCCTGAATGGCGCCCGAGAGCGACGCCCGAGAGAGGTGCCCGGAGCGTCGCGCGTCTGTCGTGAAGCTTTTCACGCCGCCAGCCGGCCGTTGAATCAAGCAGCGCCGGGAGGCCTGGAAATGCGACATTGGCGCCTTGCCATGGTGCGTCTGGCCGCTCAAGATGGCCTCCGGTGCGCAAGTGCCGCTCGCGAGGGCGGCAGTGCTGCCGACCGCGGGACGCTCGCTCCGTGCCGCAGCGGTGGCCCGCGCATCCAGCGGTACCGTGCCCGGCACCCCAGGCACGGTTGGAAAGGCCAACCTACAACGACATGACCATTCGCGTCCTCGGATGCTCCGGTGCCATTGCAGCCGGCTGCAAGACGACCTCGTTCCTGCTCGGTGAGAACATCCTCATCGACGCCGGCACCGGGGTCGGGGACCTGCCGCTGGACGATCTGGCGCGCATCGATCACATCCTTATCAGCCATTCGCATCTCGACCACGTCCTGTCGATCGGGCTGCTGGCCGACAGCACCTTGCGCCTGCGCGCGGCACGGCAAAGGGGGCCGATCACCGTGCACGCGCTGCCCGAGACCCTGGCCGCCTTGCGCCAGCACATCTTCAACGGCGTCATCTGGCCCGATTTCACGAAGTTGCCGACACCCGCGGCACCGGCGCTCCGCTTCGAACCGCTCGGCATCGGAGACACCTTGACGCTGGCCGGCCACCGCATCGAAGTGCTCAGCGCGGCGCACACGGTGCCCGCCGTGGGGTTCGCGGTGGATGCCGGCGGCGAGCGGGGCTGGTGGGTGTACACCGGCGACACCGGGCCGAACCCGGCGCTCTGGCAGCGCCTGGCGACCATGGACGTCGCCCAGCTCGTGATCGAGACGGCCTTCAGCGACGAGGAGCGGCCGCTGGCGCGCATCAGCCAGCACCTGTGCCCATCTTCCCTGCGCGAAGAGCTGCTCCAGCTTGCCGGCAGCGTCGATGTCTATTTGACGCATGTGAAGCCGGGCGAGCTCAATGCCGTGATGAACGGGGTGGCACGGATCGCGACGCCGCACCGCATCCACGCGCTGCAAGCCGGCCAACGGATCGAATTGGGTCACCCCGAAGCTGACGATTTGCGTCAGCCTGCTCAGGCGCGCGTAAGCCAGCCAAACAATTTGTGACGGTCTGCGTCAGTCGGCAGGGCATATTTCTCGGAATTACACGGCCTTTCCGCTGGCACGGGCTCTGCAACAGGAACAAGGCGAGTTTCACCACCTTTTTCCAGGAGCAACTATGAAGCGCGTTCAGCAGGGTTTCACTCTTATCGAATTGATGATCGTCGTCGCGATCATCGGCATCTTGGCGGCCGTCGCGCTGCCCGCTTATCAGGATTACACGATCCGCGCGAAGATCACGGAAGGCTTGTCGCTGGCATCCGCGATCAAGGCTGACATGTCGAGCAGCTACGCGGCAGACGGCATGAATGGCATTGCAGCCTATGCGGCACAAATCAACGCCACGCCGCCGCAGTCCAAGTATGTGAGCAGCGTTGCTGTTGCGCCCGCCACCGGCGTCATCACCATCACGTACAACGATGCCAACGTGGGAAGCGCCGTCGGCACGGCTCCGACGCTGGTCATGTCACCGTTCCTGAACGCCAACGGCACGATCACGACTCTGGCTGCTGCTGCCGCAGGCGCGACGGGATCGGTGGACTGGGCGTGCTCCTCCACCACCAACGTCGCTGCGACCAACCGCGGCCTCGCGGGTGCAACCGCCGGTACGCTCCTGCCGCGCTTCGCGCCGGCAGAGTGCAAGTAAGAGACAAGCGATCGGGACTCGTGGTGTCAAGCGGCTGATGCGTATCTGACCCTGCGAGCTTCGCAAAGAACGGCGTGCTGCGGCACGCCGTTTTTCCATGTTCGCTCGAGTACGACTTGGGGTCCCAGGGTGCGGCTTGTCACGCTGGTTTCGCGAGATGATCGCGCCGTGCAGATTTCGGCGCACAAAGCCCGCGAGTCGGGCGATCTCCGCCTCGCGGCCGACGCGAGGAAGTTGTGAGATTCTCACTGTCCGTCGCAGTCCCCGTCCGGCAGTCCGATGCATCCTTCCCAGCAGGTCTCCCCCGAAACAGCCGCCGAGAATGCAGGCGCACCGATGCGCCTTGGCACACAGGCGATATCGATCGCTGCAGTGCTTGCCGTGGCGGCGCCTGCCTGGCTCTGCTACGGCGCACCCCCTTCGGCCACCTTCATCAACCAGGCGGCGGCCGTCGTGGGCTGGGGTGCCTTGCTCCTGCTGCTCGTTCGCATCGGCAACGCGACCACCGTTCCATGGACACCGGGGTTGATGGCCTTCCTGGCGGCCCTCGTCGTTCTCGGCCTTTCGGCCGCTGGCGCGCCCTTCTGGGCCGGATTGCCCGGGACCTTTGCGCACGGCTACGTCGCGGTCATCGCCATGGTGGGGCTCGTGGCAATGGTCGGCGCCGCTTGCGGCGACACGCGCCAAGCGGGCCGATGGTTCTCCGTTCTTTGCACCGCGATGGTCATCGCTGGCGCCGTCAGCACCGTGCTGGCGGTGGTGCAGGTCTTCATGCCGGCCTGGACCCACGACGGCTGGATCGCCGCGGCCACGGCGGAGGGGCGCGCGTCGGGAAATCTTCGGCAGCCGAATCACTTGAGCAGTCTGCTGCTCTGGTCCGTCATTGCCGGCTTGTGGCTGCACGAGTCGAAGCCGCTGCGGCAGCGCGCCTTCGTGCTCCTCGGGGCGGCGTTCATCTTCGGGATCGTGCTGACCGGGTCGCGAACGGGGGTTCTGGGCGTCGGCCTGCTCGCGTTGTGGGGCGATGCTGGATCGGCGGCTGTCGAAGTCATCGAGGCTCGCGCTGCTGTCGTCTCCACTCGTCTACCTCGTGTTGTGGGCCGCACTGGCGTGGTGGTCGGAATCCACCCACCACGCCTTCGGCGGCGAGACGCGCATCACCGACACCGCCGAGAGCCCCAACTCCCGCCTTCGCATCTGGGCCAACACGCTCGCACTCGTCGCGCGCCATCCATGGACGGGCGTGGGCTTCGGCGAATTCAATTTCGCGTGGTCGCTGACGCCGTTTCCCCATCGCCCGACGGCGTTCTTCGACCACACCCACAATCTGGTGCTGCAACTCGCCGTCGAGCTCGGCTTGCCTTTGGCCGCGCTGGTCGTCGGCCTGCTCGGTTATGCGTTGTGGCGCGCCTACGCGGCCGGGCGCGACGCGCCACAGCCGCGCGCCACCATGCTGCGCAGCGCCTTCATGATGGTCGTGATGATCCTGCTGCACAGCATGTTCGAGTACCCGTTGTGGTACGCCTACTTCCTGCTGCCCGCGGCGTTCCTGTGGGGATTCTGTCTGGGCGGCGATCATTCGCAACCTTCACCCGCGAAGGACGACGTGTTGGCGTCCGACTCCAGGTGCCACGCGCGGCAGCGGCGGTTGGTTGCGGATCGGATGCGCGGCCATGCTGCTGGGCGGACTGCTCTCGGTGGTCGACTACCTGCGCGTATCGCGGATCTTCGTCGCCGATCCGGGCGGGGAGCCCCTTACCCAACGCATCGCGGAGGGGGAACACAGCTTCTTCTTCGCCCACCACGCGTACTACGCCGCGGCCACGACGGCGACACATCCTGCCGACGAGATCGAGGCGTTCCGCGTCGCCACACACTACCTGCTGGATACGCGGCTGATGATCGCCTGGGCGAAGGCGCTGGATGAATCGGGCGATGTCGAGCGCGCGCGCTACATCGCGCAGCGGCTGCGCGAGTTCCGCAACCCTGACTCGAAAAGCTTCTTCGCGCCCTGCGACGAGCCGGTGCCGGGCGAGCCGCTGCCGTTCCAGTGCAAGGCGCCCACGCGCTCGTTCACCTACGAGGATTTCGAATAGCCGCGTGCCCTCACGGCGCGACCCATTCGCCGGACTTCCCGCCGCGTTTTTCCAGCACGCGGATGCCGCCCATCACCATGCCGCGATCAGCGGCCTTGCACATGTCGTAGATGGTGAGCAGGCCGACCTGCACGGCGGTCAGCGCCTCCATCTCGACGCCGGTGCGTCCGAGGGTTTCCACCTGCGCGGTGCAGCGCACCGAACTTTGCGCATCATCCAGTTCGAAGTCGACGGCGACGCGCGTGATCGGCAGTGGGTGGCAAAGCGGAATCAGGTCGGCCGTCCGCTTGGCGCCTTGGATGGCGGCGATCCGCGCCACGCCCAGCACATCGCCTTTCCTGGCCTGGCCGCTTCTGATGAGCGCGAGCGTGGCCGCTTGCATCCGGATCTCGCCTGTGGCGCGTGCGACGCGATGCGTTTCGCCCTTGGCCGAGACGTCGACCATGTGCGCCTGCCCGGCGGCGTCGAAATGGGTCAGGGGCGAGGGTGTATCGGGAGCCGTCATGGCGTAAAACAATGCAGCAACATCGGGCTGGCATCATAGTCACTCGCCGGACGAACTCGGCGAGGCGAAATCGCTCGAACTCGCACTGACGCCCGCACTGACGCCCCGCACTGACGCCCGCACCAACGCCCGCATTGCCTGCCATGCCGGACTTTTCTCGAACCCGCCTCCTCGCGCGCCCCTTCGGCCGCCGTGTCCTGCCATGGCTGTGCGCCCTCGCGCTCTCAGCGGGTGGCGTGCCCGTGGCTCCCGCCGCGTCGAATTCGCTGCCCGCGCTGGGCGACGCCACCGGCGAAGACTTCGGCCTGGGCGCCGAGCGCAAGCTGGGCGACCAGATCATGCGCGAAATCCGGCGCGATCCCGATTACAACGACGACGCGATCCTGCTCGAGTACCTGCAGAACATCTTCCAGCCGCTGGTCAATGCGGCCCGGCAACGCGGCGAGATCGGGCCGGACATGGACCAGCGCTTCGCCTGGGAGCCGTTCCTGGTGCGCGACCCGAGCGTGAACGCCTTCGCCCTGCCCGGCGGCTACATCGGCGTGCACCTGGGGTTGATCGCGATGACCTCCACCCGCAGCGAACTCGCTTCCGTGCTCGCACACGAGATGTCGCACATCACCCAGCGCCACATCGCCCGCACCATCGAGAACAGCAAGCGGCAGTCGCTGCTCGGCACGGCAGCCATGATCCTCGGCGTGCTCGCAGCCAGCCGCAGCAGCAGCATGGACGGCGCCAACGCGCTCATCACCGGTGGCCAGGCGGCGGCCATCCAGGGCCAGCTGAATTTCTCGCGCGACATGGAGCGCGAAGCCGACCGCATCGGCTTCGCCGTCATGACGGCGGCCGGCTACTCGCCCAGCGGCATGTCATCGATGTTCGAGAAGCTCGACACCGCCAACCGGCTGAACGACAGCGGCGGCTTCCCGTACCTGCGCAGCCACCCCATGACCACCGAGCGCATCGGCGAGGCTCGCGCGCGCATGGGGATGGCGCCGGCCACTCCGCACAAGGGTTTGCTCGAGCACACGGCAGCGCAGGCGCGCGCCCGCGTGCTGATGGACACGCGCGTCTCGGCCCTGCGTCGCTGGCAGACGGCCGACGAGGCGGAAGCCGGACCCCACGTGGCCGACAAGCTGGCGGCCGACTACGAGTGCGCGCTGGCCTCGACGCTGCTGCACGAATGGCCGCGGGCCGATGCGTCGATCGCCAAGGCCTTTGCCATCGTGCGGGCGTCGCCGGCGGAGCCTCGCGCCGTGCGCGCCGTCGCCATGCTCGACGCGCAATCGATGATCGAGCGCGCGGCCTATGGGCGCGCCGAGGACGAACTCAAGCCGTATGCGGACGACGGCTCACGTCCCGTGATGCTGCTGATCGCACGCGCTGCCCTCGGCGAGGCGGACTCCGCCAAGCTCAAGCGCAGCACCGAAGACCTGCAGACCTGGGTCAGCACGCATTCAGGCGATGCCCAGGCATGGTCGTCCCTCTCGCAGGCCTGGGGCCAGCTCGGCCAGCGGCTGCGCTCGCTGCGCGCGGATGCCGAGTCGAGGGTTGCCGTGGGCGATCTCACGGGTGCCGTCGAGCGCTTGCGCGCGGGGCAACGTCTCGCCCGCAGCGGACAGGCCAGCGACTTCATCGAGGCCTCGGTGATCGACGCGCGACTGCGCGAAGTCGAGGGGCGGCGCCGTCAACTGAAGGCGCAGGAGCGCGAGTCTCCGGGCGGCTGATGTCCGGGGCGTGCGGCCGCGGCCGGTTCGACAGCCGCGTCCGCGGTGCCCTCAGCGCGGCGGGAACATCCGCTCCATCGCCACGTCGATGACCATGCTGCACAGGCTGTAGATCAACGAGCCCACCAGCGCCGCGGAAAAGCCATGGACGGTGAAGCTGCTGCCGAGCACCGCGGCGGCGGCGTAGAACATCACCGCGTTGATGACGAACAGGAAAAGGCCCAGCGTGAGCAGCGTGACCGGCAGCGTCAACAGGACCAGGATCGGGCGCAACAAGGCGTTGAACAGACCGATCACGAGCGCTGCAGCCAATGCCGCGGCGAACCCGTTGACTTCGACTCCGGTGTAGAGGCGGGCCACCAGCAACAGCGCGGCAGCCAGGAGCATCCAGCGAACGATCAGCTTCATGGTGCGCGAGCATAGCGCCATCCCCGGAGCATCGATGAACGACGCGAGATGACGCATGGTCGCGACAAAAGGTTGATTTCCCTCGTGAGTTTGCGCGTTTCTCCTATGAAAACGGCTTCTCAATGCTGCATGCACGCAGTACCATTCGCAGCGCGCGGTCCCTGGAGAAACGAGAGCTCATGCGGTTCTCACCCAGCCCGGCACATCAACAACTCACTTGATGGAGAGAATCGAAATGGCAACTGCGAAGAAGGCTGCCGCCAAGAAACCGGCAGCAAAGAAGGCCGCGCCGGCCAAGAAGGCGGCGGCCAAGAAAGCCCCGGCCAAGAAGGCCGTCGTGGCGAAGAAGGCGGCACCCGCCAAGAAGGCGGCCGCCAAGAAGGCCCCGGCCAAGAAGCGCACACCCAACGCCGCCTTCATGAAGGCCATGACTCCGAGCGCGCAATTGGCCGCTGTCATCGGTGACAAGCCGCTGCCACGCACCGAAGTCACGAAGAAGGTGTGGGACTACATCAAGGCCAACAAGCTGCAGGATCAGGCCAAGCGCACGATGATCAATGCCGATGCCAAGCTGAAGGAGATCTTCCGCAAGGCCCAGGTCTCGATGTTCGAGATGACCAAGCTGATCAACGCTCACCTGAAGTGAATCGCCGGCCCGCAAGGGCTGGCGCTTCGAGAAAGCCGGTGCATTGCACCGGCTTTTTTCTTGTCCTCCTCATGGCGTCGTCCTGAACGCGCCATGCTCGCCCGATGGCCTACCGATCTCGTCGCGCTGTCGCCGGCGCCCCGTCGGCCAGCAATCGCGCCAGGTCGGCGAGCACCTTCGGAACGTCGATGGGTTTGGTCCAGTAGTCGTCGAAGCCGGCCGACAGCGCCGCATCGATCTGCTCGCGCATGGCGTCGGCCGACAAGGCGATGCAGCGCAACTCGCGCGTGGCGTCGTGGTTGCGCAGCGCGCTGATGACCTCCAGCCCGTTCATGTCGGGCAGGTTCATGTCGATCAGCACCAGATCTGGTCGGCCCGCGCGGGCGTGCTGCAGTCCGCTCGCACCGTCGTCGGCAACCGTCAAAGTCCATTGCGGGTGGGTGCGGAAGACCTCTTCCATCAGGACCGCGTTCAAGGGCTCGTCTTCGATGTAGAGGACCTTTCGTTTGGCTGGGCCGGGTGCCGCCGCGATGGTCGCCTGTGTCGACGATTGCGGCGCGGGCGCTTCATCAGGGCCGCCTGCGGGCAGATCGACAGTGAAGATCGAACCCGTTCCTGGCGTGCTTTGCACGAGCAGTTTGCCCGCCATCGCGTCCACCAGGCGCTGGCTGATCACCAGGCCCAGCCCGCTGCCTTCGATGCGACCGTTCTCTGCGCCGAGGCGGTTGAACGGCTGGAAAAGGGACGCGAGCTGTGCATGGCCGATGCCTCGCCCTTGATCGCGGATGGCGATGCGCACTCGCGAGAAATCACCCGGCGCGGTGCCGATGTCGACCGACACGGAGCCTGCCGGACGGTTGTACTTGATCGCGTTGGACAGGAGGTTCATCAGCACCTGTTCCAGCGCGCGCGGATCGGCGCGCACCCAGACCGGACGAACGTCGTCCGACGGCTCGGGCAGGTGCACGCCGGCGGCTTCCGCCAACGGTTGGATCAACGCGAGGCAATCCGCGAGCGCACGCCGCGCGTCGACGCCGACCGGCTTCAGGGAGAAGTCTTCGCTCTCGATGCGCGTGAGGTCCAGCACGTCGTTGATGAGGTCCAGCAAATGCCGGCCGGCCCGCGCCAGGCTGTCCAGTCGGCGTTGCTGTGCGGGCGACAGCGCATCCGTGCGGTCCAGGGACATGACCTGCGCGAAGCCAAGGATCCCGTTGAGGGGGGTGCGGAATTCATGACTCACGCGCGAGAGGAATTCACTCTTGGCTCGATTCGCGCGCTCGGCCGCGTCCTTGTCGCGCTGCAGGCGCTCCACCTCGCGTTGCGCGGTGACATCCCGGCAGGTTCCTACCAGCGAAGTCGTTCGACCATGGCTGTCGTGGCGGCCGCGCGCCGTGATCTCCAGCGTGGCGCTGTGCTCGCCGCGATGGACCACGTACCGCGCTTCCAGGGTCGTGTGGGCGGCGGCGGCGTGTTCCAGCTTCGTGCGAAGCGGTTCCCGGTCGACCGGATCGACGGTGGCGAGCCAATCGGTCAGCGTGAGGCCGCAGGCAGGGTATGGAAGGCCGTGATTGACGCAGGCTCGCCGGTCCAGGTTCATCAGGCCCGTCGCGAGATCGAGTTCCGCGAGGCCGATGCCGGCCGCATCCGCCGCCATCTCCCAGCGTTCTTCGAAGCGCCGTAGGGCGAGTTCGGTCTCCTTGCGGGCGGTGATGTCGGCCGTGAACCCATGCCACACGGTGGCGCCGTCGGCCTGCCGCTCGGGCATGGCGCGTGTTTCGAGCCATCGAAGGCTGCCGTCGCGCCGGATGATGCGGTATTCGCGCTGCCAGGCCAGCAGCGACGAGGCGGACGCCTTGATGCTCTCGACGAAGCCGACGCGATCGTCGGGGTGGACCATGCGCAATGCGACCGCGGGATCTCGCACAAGGCCGTCGACGCGCTGCCCGATGCCGAGCAGATCGCGCAGGCCGTCGCTGACGTAGGGAAAGTCGAAGGCGGCGTCGCCGGACATGCGGAACTGGAAGATGACACCGGGCACCTGCGACGAGAGCTTGCGCAGCAGCCTGTCGTGCGTGCGCGAGCGGCGCGTGGCCTCGACCTGCTCGGTGATGTCGCGCGCGGTCCCGCGGTAACCGCTGAAGCGGCCGTCGGCATCGGTCATGGGCACTGCGCTGCGCGAGACCACCATGGTCCCGTGCGCCCGCGGTTCCTCGGTCACCGCGCGCGAGAACGGCGCATGCTGGGAGAGGAGCTGATGCAGCCACCCACCGCGGCGCAGCGGCGTGCCGTCGGGATCGAGGAGCGGCGCGTCGAAGATCGGCTGGCCGATCTTCGAGGCCACGCTCAGTCCGGTCACGGATTCGTAGGTCTCGGAGAGCCACACATGGTTGAGGGCTGCATCGGTCTCCCACATCCAGTCGCCGGAGGCCCGGGCGAAATCGAGCAGGCGTTCGCGCTCGGTGTCCGCCGCGGGCATGCGCTGGCGGGCGATCACCAACTCCGCCGTGGCGCGAGCCAACGCGGCGAGTGCGTCGACCCCGGCGTCGTCGAGGCCGCGGACTTCCGTGTCGAACACGCAAAGGATGCCGACGTCCACGTCGCGCACCTTCAATGGCGCACCGGCATAGAAGCGCAGCCACGGCTGGCCGACGACCAGCGGATCGCCAGCATGCCTCGGGTCTTGACGCAGGTCGCTCACCACCACGACCGATCCGTCGGTCGCGTGGGCGCGCAGCAACCCATCGCGCGACAGCGCACTGCGCGGCAGCCCACCGCACGGCAGCCCATGCGCGCCCTTGAAGAACTGGCGATGTCCATCGACCAGCATCACGAGCGCCATCGGGCAACCGGTCAGAAGGGCGGCGGCGCGCGCCAGTGCATCGAATGCCGGATCAGGTTCGGCGTCGAATACGGCAGGGTCGTGCAGCACGGCCAGACGGCGAGCTTCGTGGGGCGGGAGCGGGGCCGAGTGCATGGCGATTGCAATTGAAGCGCCATTGTGACCTGCCGCGGCATGCCACGTCTTGCCGCGCTGCACCACGCCGCGCGGCGAACTTTCCTCTCAGCCGCTGGCGAGTCGCCGCGCGACGAAGTCGAGCCGATCCTGGCCCCAGAAGATCTCGCCGTCGATCACATAGCTGGGCGCGCCGAACACGCCCGCGTCGATCGCCTGCTGCGTGTTGGCTTCATAGCGCTCGTGAACGGCCTGCGTCTGCGCGTCGTCGAGACGGCGCCCGGGCAGCTTCGCCGCGGCGAGCATGGCAGCCAGCTCGGCCTGATCGGCGATGTTGCGATCCTCGACCCACACCGCGCGCAGCATCGCGCCGATCAAGGTCATGGCCGCATCGCCGCCATCATGCATGTCCACGGCGATGACGAGCTTGGCGCCATCGTTGGCATCGACCGGAAAGTACTTCGGGTGCAATGTGATCGGCTGCCCGAGGTGCTCGGCGAATCGCTGGAGCTCGACCAGCCGATAGGCCTGCCGCTGCGGAGCGCGCTTGCCCAGCGGAAGGCCTCCGCTGACCGGGAAGACCTTCCCCCCGAGATCGATGGGCAGGAGCCGGACCTTGGCATTCGCCTGTGCGACGATTTCCTGGAACCGGCGATGCCCGAGGTAGGTCCACGGCGAGTTCGGCGTGCAGTAGTAGTCGACGGTGAGTCCCACGGTCAGTCTCCTTGTTCAAGCGGTTCCCGAGTGGTCTGACGATCATGCCAGCGTGCCGCAGCACGCCCGCGCTAACCGTGCGACGGCAGAGCGTTGGGCGGCGCCATGGCCGCGGCCATCTGCTGGTACAGCTCCGGGCCGAAGCGCGCGCTGATCGACTTGGCGATGAAGGCAGTCGCCATCAGGCTGATCACCATCTGGTGGCCGTCCACCATCTCCATCACGATGATCGCCGCGGTGATGGGCGCCTGCGTGACGGCGGCGAGAAACGCGGCCATGCACAGGGCCATCCAGGCGTGCGGGTCGGCCATCAGCCCGCTGTAGAGCGCGAAATCGTTGCCCACGGCGGCGCCGACGGCCAGCGCCGGCGCAAAGATGCCACCGGGGATGCCGCTGAAGTAGCTGACGGCCGTGGCAAGGAAACGGGTCACCGGGGCATGCCAGCCCAGCACGATCTGCCCGCTGATGGCCTGCGAGGTGGCCGCGTACCCGCTGCCGAACGACGTCCCGCCGCTGATCCAGCCGAGGATCGCGACAGTCAGCCCGCAGCCGCCGGCGAACCAGACCGGATGCTCGCGCCGCCAGGCCCACAGCACCAGGTCCGGACGCCGCTGCGGCCACAGCAGCAGCCAGCTGAACCCGCCGCCCAGGAGCCCGCAGGTCAGCCCGCTCAACAGCGTGGGCACGACGACCGCGACGCCGAGCGCGCCCACGTGCAGTTGGCCGAAGTAGGTGTAGTTGCCCTTGAAGGCGATCGAGACCAGGCCGGCGATGATGATCGTGCTGAGCAAGACCCCGCTGGTGCGTGTCTCCAGGCGACGCCCGAGCTCCTCGACCGCGAACACGATGCCGGCCAGCGGGGTGTTGAATGCGGCGGCGATGCCCGCTGCGCCGCCGGCCAGGATCAGGTCCGACGAGCGGATGGCGCGGCTGTGCGGCAGGAAGCGCTGCGCCAGCTTCATGATGGAAGCGGCGACCTGGACCGAGGGGCCTTCGCGGCCGGCCGAGAAGCCGCCGGCCAGCGCCAGGCAGCCCAGCACGACCTTGCCGGCCGCGATTCGAAGCGACAGCAGCCCTTCGAGCGAGTGCCCCGAAGGGGCCAGCGCGGTGGCTGCCACGACCTGCGGAATGCCGCTGCCTTCGCTGCCCGGCACGTAGCGTTTCGCCGCCCAGGCCACGAGCATGCCCGCCGCGGGCACCACCAGGAAAGGCGCCCACCGCCAATGGGCGTGGAGAAGCTGGAAGCCATCGAGCGCGTACTCGGCGAGAGAAGCAAAGCCCACCACCGCCAGACCTGCCAGTGCCGATCCCACCCAGAGCACCACGCGGGTCTGCCATCGACGCGTCGTCGGAGTGTCGCGAAACGAGCTGATGTCTAGCGAAGGGCGCTTCATGGTCTGGGCCGTCGGCGAAAAATGAAACGGACTCGGGGGCACCGAGTCCGTGAGGTGCAAGGGGCCGGGTGAGCCGTCCCGGCTGCAGGCAGGGTTCTCAGCGCTTCGTGTAGAGAATATCCGCGCGGCGGTTTTCCGCCCAGGCAGTTTCGTCGTGGCCCGCCGCCTTCGGGCGCTCTTCGCCATAGCTGACGATGTCGATCTGGCCCGGGCTGGCGCCCATCAGCTGAAGTTGTCGGGCGACGATCTGGGCGCGCTTGTCGCCGAGCGCCAGGTTGTATTCGTGCGAGCCGCGCTCGTCGGCGTTGCCTTCGACGCGCACCTGAGCCTGCTTGTGGGATGAGATGTAGTCGCCATGGGCCTGGACCATTGGCGAAATATTTCTGCTCGAGATCGGCACGGTCGAACGCGAAGTACACGCTGCGGGCCGCCAGCACGCTGTGTGGGTCGTCCAGAGGATCGACTTGGACAGTGGCCACCCTGTTCGCACCCGTGTCGGCCGCGGGCGCTCGCGGGGCCGGGGCCGGCGCCGCCACAGGCGCCTGGGCAACGGGGGCTTTGGCGGGTTCCACGGGGGCGGTGCTGCAGGCGGCCAGCGCAGCGGCGGCCACGGCACACGTGATCAGTCTCAGCATTCGGGGATCTCCTTGGGGGCGAACGGAATGCGCCGAGCGGCGCATGGACGGCAAATTATATTTGGGCAAATGTAATCGCCTGTGAAGGCGGGCCGCGATGCGCGCCCTGCGCACCGGGCCGGTGAATTTCGCGGCATGACGTTCATCCCGGCAGCAGCGGCTGCAGGTAGTGCCCGGTATGGCTGCCGGCGTGCGAAGCGACGGACTCCGGCGTGCCGCTCGCCACCACGGTGCCGCCGCCGGCACCGCCCTCCGGGCCCATGTCGATGACCCAGTCGGCGGTCTTGATCACGTCGAGGTTGTGTTCGATGACGACGATCGTGTTGCCGGCATCGCGCAACTGGTGGAGCACGCGCAGCAGCAAGGCGATGTCCGCGAAATGCAACCCAGTGGTCGGCTCGTCGAGGATATACAGCGTGCGGCCCGTGTCGCGCTTGCTGAGCTCGAGCGCGAGCTTCACGCGCTGCGCTTCGCCACCGCTCAGCGTCGTCGCGCTTTGGCCCAGGCGGATGTACCCCAGGCCCACGTGCAGCAAGGTCTGCAGCTTGCGCGCGATCGCCGGCACCGCGCCGAAGAATGCATGGGCTTCCTCGACGGTCATTTCGAGCACTTCGGTGATGTTCGAGCCCTTGTAGAGGATCTCCAGCGTCTCGCGGTTGTAGCGCTTGCCGTGGCACACATCGCAAGGCACGTAGACGTCGGGCAGGAAATGCATCTCGACCTTCAGCACGCCGTCGCCCTGGCACGCCTCGCAGCGTCCGCCCGGGACATTGAAGCTGAACCGGCCGGGCCCGTAACCGCGTTCGCGCGCGGCCGGCACTTCGGCGAACAATTCGCGGATCGGCGTGAACAAGCCCGTGTAAGTCGCCGGATTGCTGCGCGGCGTGCGGCCGATGGGCGACTGGTCGACATTGATGACCTTGTCGAACGCATCCAGCCCCTCGATGGCATCGTGGGGCTGCGGCTCCGCATGGCTGTTGTAGAGCTTGCGGGCGACGGCTGCGTAGAGCGTGTCGTTGACCAGCGTGCTCTTGCCCGAGCCGGACACGCCCGTCACGCAGGTGAACAGCCCGACGGGAATCTCGACCGTCACGCCGCGCAGGTTGTTGCCACGGGCATTCACGATGCGCAAGGCGTTCGCTTCGGCCGCCTCGACGGCGTCATCGGCGGACGGTGAAGGCGAGCGCCAGGCGTGTCGGTCGGACGGCACTGGAATGCGCAGCACGCCTGCCAGATACCGCCCGGTCAGGGATTCGCTGTTCGCTGCAACCTCATCGGCCGTCCCCTGAACAATCACGCGCCCGCCATGGACGCCCGCGCCCGGGCCCATGTCGATCACATGGTCGGCCGCGCGGATCGCGTCCTCGTCGTGCTCCACCACCAGCACGCTGTTGCCGATGTCGCGCAGGTGCTTCAGGGTGCCGATCAGGCGGTCGTTGTCGCGCTGGTGCAATCCGATGCTCGGCTCGTCGAGCACATACATGACCCCTGTCAAACCCGAGCCGATCTGCGATGCGAGCCGGATGCGCTGCGCCTCGCCGCCGCTCAGGCTGTCTGCGCTTCGGTCCAGGCTCAGGTAGTTCAATCCCACGTCGTTGAGGAAGCGAAGCCGCGAGCGGATCTCCCGGATGACCTTGTCGGCGATCCCGGCCTTCGCGCCTTGCAGGCGCAGGCCGTCGAAATACGCCAGGCACTCGCGCAGCGTGAAATGTTCGACGCGGAAGATCGGCTCACCGCCGTCGTCGCCCTCATGCTGCAGCAGCACGTGCCGCGCCTCCGTGCGCAGCCGCGCGCCTTCGCACTGCGGGCAGGGCTTGGCGTTCTGGTAGCGCGCCAGGTCTTCGCGCACGGCGGCCGAATCGGTTTCGCGAAAGCGCCGCTCGAAGTTGGGCACGATGCCTTCGAACGGGTGATGGCGCTTCACGCTGCGAGCCTTGCCGCGGGCGCCCTCGGCCTGGTAGACGAATGCGATCTCCTCGTCGCCCGAACCGTTGAGGATGACCTGCTTCGCGGGCTCGGGGAGGTCCTCGAACGGGGTGTCCAGTTCGAAGCCGTAGTGCTTGGCGACACTGTCGAGCAACGAGAACGTGTATGCATTGCGCCGGTCCCAGCCCTTGACCGCGCCGCTGGCCAGGCTCAACGACGGGAAGGCGACCACGCGTTCCGGATCGAACACGGTGACCACGCCCAGCCCGTCGCAGCCCGGGCAGGCGCCCACCGGCGAATTGAACGAGAACAGCCGCGGTTCGAGTTCGGCCAGCGAGTAGCTGCAGACCGGACAGGCAAAGCGGCTGGAGAAAAGATGTTCCCGCGCGTGATCCATCTCGAGCGCGATCGCGCGACCGTCGGCAATGCGCATCGCAGCCTCGAAGCTCTCGGCCAGCCGCTGGCGCAGCCCGGAGACGTCACCACCGGCCTCCGGCACCCTCACGCGATCGATGACGACGTCGATGTCGTGCTTCTCGGCCTTCTTCAGGCGTGGCAGGTCGCCGGCCTCGTGCGTGCCGCCGTCGATGCGAAAACGCACGTAGCCTTGCGCCTGCATGTCGGCGAACAACTCGCCGAACTCGCCCTTGCGGTCGCGCACGACCGGAGCGAGCACCATCAGGCGTGTGCCCTCGGGCAGGGCGATCGCGGCATCCACCATCTGGCTCACGCTCTGCGCCCGCAGCGGCAGGCGGTGAACGGGGCAGAACGGGGTGCCCGCGCGCGCATACAGCAACCGAAGGTAATCGTGGATCTCGGTGACCGTGCCGACCGTCGAGCGCGGGTTGTGCGACGTGGCCTTCTGCTCGATCGAGATCGCCGGGCTCAGACCCTCGATCACGTCCACGTCCGGCTTGTCCATCAGTTGCAGGAACTGGCGGGCGTAGGCCGACAGGCTTTCGACGTAGCGGCGCTGGCCCTCTGCGTACAAGGTGTCGAATGCCAGGCTGGACTTGCCCGAACCGCTCAGGCCGGTGATCACCACGAGCCGGTTGCGGGGGATGTCCAGGTCGATGTTCTTCAGGTTGTGCGTGCGGGCGCCGCGAACGCGGATCGCCTGGGCCTCGATGGAGGTCTCGGCGGCGTGTTCGGCACTGCTCCCGGCGGCCCGGGCTCGCTCGTCTTGGGACCGTTCTTCCAGGTCGGTGGCAGCAGAGGGGACGTCCGTCATCGTGGCAATGTGAAACCGATGATGATAGCCATGCCACGCGTCGCGCGTGTCGCAGGCAGTCACGCCCGAGCGGGAGCAGGCACCGTAGCATGGCGGTCATGAGCGGTCTTCCACCAGCACTCCTTCGAGCGATTCCCGTGCGGATCGGCGCGGCCTTGCCGCGCCTCGCTCTGCTGGTCCCGTTGCGGACGCTGACGATGGCGCTGACGTTGTCACTCACACTGGCATTGGCGGGTTGCGGCGGCGGCCTGTACTTCGAGCTCGGCTCCGGATTCGGCACCCGGCCCCCGTCGGTCACCCTGACCACGGCGGCCGAGCAGGTGGCGCCCGGCCAGACGGTGCGTTTTGTCGCGGCGGCCAGCGACGACACGGGCATCGACAACGTGGCGCTCTATCGGGTCGACGGCACGGGCGCGGTGTTGCTGGGACAACAGACCGGGCCTTCCTTCGAATGGCAGGTCACCGCGCCCGCCGACGGGCGCACCACGCTGACCGTGTTCGCGCGCGCCACCGATCTGGACGGCAACCGCACGGACAGCACCGCCGTGTCGATCCCGGTGATTCTCTAGCGCGCCTGGAGGGCGCGGGTCAGGCGCTCCGCTCTTCATTCCGACAGGACGGCCAGAAGGTCGCGGCCGTAGGCTTCCAGCTTCTTCGCGCCGACCCCGCTGATGCGAGCCAGCGCATCCAGGCTGTCGGGCCGCGCGCGCGCCATCTCGGCGAGCGTGGCGTCATGGAACACCACGTACGCCGGCAGGTTGTGCTCGCGCGCGACGTCTGCGCGCCAGGCCTTGAGCGCCGCGAAGCGCTCCGTACCGGCCTCGTCCAGGGGCAGGGGCGGTGGCTTGTCGCGGCCGCCGGCGACGCCTGCGCCGCGGCGAGCGCGCCCCTTCGAATCGCTGGCCTGGCGAAGCAGCAGGTGCACGTCGCCGCGCAGGACTTCCCTGGCGGATGCCGTGAGCTCCAGGGTGTTGTATTCGCCCTCGGCGCGAAGGTATCCGAGCGCGATGAGCTGGCGCAGCACCGCACGCAGCTGCGCCTCGCTCACGTCGGCGCCGACGCCGAAAGTCGACAGGCGTTCGTGTTGGTACTGCCGGACCTTGTCGGTGCTCTTGCCGCGCAGGACGTCGATCAGGTGGCCGGCGCCGAAGCGCATGCCGCCGTGCTGGTGGAATCGGTACACGCACGACAGGGCCTTGCGGGCCGTCTCGGTCGCATCCCAGGTGGCGGGCGGGTTCAGGCAGTTGTCGCAGTTGCCGCAGCGAGCCGGCGACGACGTAGCGTCCATGGTCTCGCCGAAATAAGCCAGCAGCCTCGCGCGCCGGCAATCGTGCGCTTCGGCCAGCGCCAGCAGGGCATCGAGTTTGCCACGCTGGGCGCGCTTGAATTCCTCGCCGGCGGGGCTCTCGTCGATCATTCGGCGCTGATTCACGACGTCGGCCAGCCCGTAGCTCATCCAGGCGTCGGCGCTCAGACCGTCCCGCCCGGCGCGGCCGGTTTCCTGGTAGTAGCTCTCGATGTTCTTCGGCAGGTCGAGATGGGCCACGAAGCGCACGTCGGGCTTGTCGATGCCCATGCCGAACGCGATCGTGGCGACCATGACGAGGCCTTCCTCGCGCAGGAAGCGGTCCTGATGGCGGCGGCGCAGCTCGGAATCGAGCCCGGCGTGGTAGGGCAGCGCGGCGACGCCCTGCGATCGCAACCATTCGGCCGTGTCTTCCACCTTCTTGCGCGACTGGCAATAGACGATGCCCGCGTCGCCAGCGTGCTCGTCCTGGATGAAGCGCAGCAGCTGCGCGCGTGCGTTGTCCTTCTCGACGATGGCGTAGCGGATGTTGGGGCGGTCGAAGCTGCTGATGAACACGCGCGCGTCGCCCAGCTGCAGCCGCTCGAGGATGTCCTGGCGCGTGAGGGCGTCGGCCGTGGCGGTCAGGGCCACGCGCGGGACGTCGGCATAGCGCTGGTGCAGGACGTCGAGCGCCAGGTAGTCCTCGCGGAAGTCGTGTCCCCACTGGCTCACGCAGTGCGCCTCGTCGATCGCGAACAGGCTCAGCAAGCCGCGCTCGTGAAGCGAATCGAGCTGGGCGAGGAACCGCGGCGTGGTCACGCGCTCGGGCGCCGCATACAGCAGAACCAGCCGGCCGCTCATCATCTCGCGCTCGATGCGCTGCGCTTCTTCCAGGCTGAGCGTCGAGTTCAGGAAGGCCGCGTGGACGCCTGCCTCCTCCAGGGCGCCGACCTGGTCGTGCATGAGCGCGATCAGCGGGCTGACGACGACGGCCACGCCGCGGCCCGCCCGATGGCGCACGATGGCAGGCACCTGATAGCACAGGCTCTTGCCGCCGCCCGTGGGCATGAGCACCAGTGCGTCGCCGCCGGCGGCGACATGCTCGACGATGTCGCCCTGGGCGCTGCGAAACGAGTCGTATCCGAACACTTCGTGCAGCACGTCGAGCGCGGGAGTCGGGCGGGGAACGGCGTTCACGAGTGGGGCTGCGATGGCAGGGCGAAGTGCGCTGCTGCCTGGTTGGCGAAGCCGTGATGGTACGGGAGCGCGCCGGCGGGAGGGCGTCACTCCCCAGGGTGATCGTCGATCCCCCTCCATGGGGTGCAGGCGGCGCAGGAGCGGGAGCGATAATGCGCCGCATCCCATTCATCACACCCGTCTGTCGGAGCATCCGCATGGCCTCGGTCAACAAAGTCATTCTCCTGGGCAATCTCGGCCGCGATCCCGAGGTGCGATACACACCGAACGGCAATGCCGTGTGCAACCTGCGCATTGCCACCACGCGCAACTGGAAGGCCCGCGATACCGGTGAACGCCAGGAAGAGACCGAATGGCATTCGGTGGTCCTCTACGACCGTCAGGCCGAAGTGGCCGGCGAGTACCTCAAGAAGGGCAGACCGGTGTACATCGAGGGTCGCCTGAAGACCCGCAAGTGGCAGGACAAGGACGGCAACGACCGCTACACCACCGAGATCGTTGCCGACAGCATGCAATTGCTCGGTGGCCGCGAAGGCGCCGGTGCGCCCGCCGACGAAAGCACCGGTTCGCGCGGCGAGGAGCGCAGTGCGCCCGCCCCGCGCCCCGCGCCCAGCAAACCGGCGAGCAAGTCGGCGACCGGGTTCGACGACATGGACGACGACATTCCGTTCTAGTCGGGGCGGTCAATCCATACCATCCTGTAAAGATCCAACTCGGCCGCGTCGCAACAACACGCGATAGGCTTGGCTTGGAGAGGGGACGATCTCCGCTAGGGATTCATCCCCCCTTTTTTCTTCGTTGTGCGGCGGGCTATTCGAGCGGCACATGTGTGTCCAATTCCGACTTTTGTCCCGTCGCCAATACCGACCATTTGAGCCAAACGGCGTGGGCGCACTGAACGTGCACCAGAGCCTCATGACGTCAAAACGTGGATTCATCGACACGTTTCCTTGACGTGTCGATGGCGACGACATATGCTCATTTCATGTCGTCCAAATCAACTTTGGAGAACATGACTGCTGCCGCCCTGTCGCCCTGGGGTGGGGCAGCGCAGCCCTACAACGACCTGCCGCTGCTGCCGCCCGCTTTCGAGATCGAGTCGCGCGCGGTTCTCAAGCAGGTCGTGCTCTCGCGCGCTGCGCTCGCGGCGCTGAAGCAGGCGGCCGAGCTGATCCCTAACCAGACCATGCTCATCAACACGATCCCCATCCTCGAAGCCAAGGACAGCTGCGAGATCGAGAACATCGTCACCACGGCCGACAAGCTGTTCCAGTTCGCCCAGTCCCAGGGGGGCGTGGCCGATGCCGCCACCAAGGAGGCCCTGCGCTATCGCACGGCGCTGTACGCCGGCTTCGAGTCGCTTGCACGCCGGCCGCTGTGTACGGCCACCGCCGTCGAGATCTGCCGGACCATCAAGGCGGCCGAGATGGGCGTGCGCAGCGTACCCGGCACGCAGCTGGCCAACGCAGCCACTGGCCAGATCATCTACACGCCGCCGGAGGGAGAGGCGCGCCTGCGCGACATGCTGGCCAACTGGGAGCGCTTCCTCCATGAGCAGGTCGAACTCGACCCGCTGGTGCGCATGGCCGTCGCCCACTACCAGTTCGAAGCCATCCACCCCTTCATTGATGGCAATGGCCGCACCGGACGCGTGTTGAACATCCTGTACCTGATCCAGGCGGGGCTGCTTTCGCTGCCGATCCTCTACCTCAGCCGCCACATCATCGCGAACAAGGCCGACTACTACCGTCTGCTGCTCGACGTGACGCGCGAGGGCGCGTGGGAGCCCTGGGTGCTCTTCATGCTGAGGGCAGTCGAGGAGACCGCACGCTGGACCACCGACAAGATCCTGGCAGTCCGTGACCTGTCTGATTCCGCCGCAGCTTTCGTGCGCAAGCGCCTGCCGAAGATCTACAGCCGCGAGCTCGTCGACGCGATCTTCGAGCAGCCGTACTGCCGCATTGCCAACCTGGTCGACAAGGGCGTCGCGCAGCGCCAGGCGGCTTCGCGCTATCTGCAGGACTTGGTGAGCATCGGCATGCTGCGAGAGGTCAAAATCGGCAAGGAGAAGCTCTTCATCCACCCGCGGCTGATGCAACTGTTGGCCAGTGACGCGCATGAGGTCGTGGGCTACGCGGAGCAGGGAGCATGACGCCCGCATCTGCGCTGCGTCGGCAGCGTGGACGTCGAGCAAACAGCCGCTCACTGTCCTTTTTAGACACCCGGCTTGTCCCGTCAAGGGACGGCGCTGGCGTTTTTCGTCGGACGGCAATCCGCGGCAAGGCGCGGTAAGGAAATGCCCGGCGCCAACGGCAGCGAGTGGCTCTAACATCGCTGCAGGATGAAAGCCGTTCTTTTGCCGTCCTGCACGCCGCCCGACCACGCCGGAATGCCGCCGTGCCTGCAGACGTCGAAGCGACTTCTCGATTGATGCAAGCGGTCGGACTCAAGCGTCGCCTGATCCTGCTGACCCTGGCAGCGATCCTTCCGCTCGCCGCCGCATCGGGCCTGGGCCTGTATGCGCTCGTCCAGCAGCAGCGTGATCAGACCGAGCGCGCGAGCCTGGACCTTTCTCGCGCGCTTTCTACCGCGGTCGACGCAGAGCTGCGCAGTTCGACCGCGTTGCTGCAGGTTCTGGCGACGTCGGGCACGCTCGACCGGCCGGACGCCGAAGGTTTCTACCGAGTGGCCAAGCGAGTCGTCTCGGCCACGCCGCAATGGCGTGCCGTGCTGCTGACCGACCCCGATGGCAAGCTGGTCGTGCACACGGGCTATCCGGAAGGACGAACCGACCTGGCCATCGCCGAGCCGAGCAGCTTCGACCAGCTCATCGAGATGCACGAGCCGGCAGTCGGGGCCTTGCGGCGAGGGCAACGAGGCGAGTTCGGCGTGCCGCTGCACGTTCCGGTCATTCGCGACGGCAAGATGCGTTTCGTGCTCACGGCGGTCATCAGCCCGGACGCGATCATCGACGTCGTGGCCCGGCAGCGTGTGCCCAGCGACTGGGTCGTTTCGGTGTTCGACGCGAAGGGCGCTCGCGTGGCGCGCTCACGCAACAACGCGAAGTATCTCGGCGCCGGTCCTGCGCCAAGCCTGATGCGGCTGATGTCCTCGGGCGGCAGCGAAGGCGTGGGCACGTCGCTCACGCTCGAAGGCGAGCAGGTGTTCACGGCCTACACGCGCAGCCGGCCCACAGGATGGACCGTGGCGGTGGGAATTCCCTTTGCGTCCGTCGAGGCGGTGGCGTCCCGCTCGGCGCTGGCTTACGGCAGCGGCATCCTGCTGTCCGCCGTGCTGGGGGTGCTCGCCGCATTGGCGATCGCTCGCGGCGTGAGCCGCCCGATCGGGCAATTGCGGCGGGCAGCACAGGCGCTGGGCCGCGGACAGATGCCCCAGCTCCCGCATACCGATATCCACGAAATCCAGGAAGTCGCCGACGCGCTGGCGGCATCGGCCGAGCAGCGCTCGCGCGACGAGGCCGAGCGCGAGCGGCTGCTCGCCGCCGAGCGCGCGGCCCGGGGCCACGCCGAGCTGGCCCGACGCCGACTCGAATTGCTCGCCGCTGCGGGAGCCATTCTCTCTCGCTCGCTGCAGCCGCATGCCACGCTCGAAGCCATCGCATCGATCGTCGTGCCCAGCATCGCCGACTGGTGCCGCGTCGACCTGGTCGATGCCGAGGGGCATCTGCAGCGTGCCCTCACCCATCACTCCGACCCCCTGAAGTCGCGCTTCGGGGCGGAACTCGTGCAGCGGCTGCATGCCGGGCCCGAGACGCCGGGCTCGATGGCCTGGACCGTGGCGACGGGCCGCAATCATCTGGCGCACTTCGACCCGCCGCAGCACTACGACAACCGGCGCGACGGCGACATGATCACCTTCGCGCAGGCGATCGGCATGCGCTCGTATTTCATCGTGCCGCTCGTCGCGCGGGGCCGCACGCTGGGCGCGATGGCTGCACTGCAGGCCGAGTCCGACCGACAGTTCAGCGACGACGATTGCTCTTTGCTGGTCGAGCTCGGGCAGCGCGCCGCTCTTGCGCTGGACAATGCCCGTCTGTATGCCGATGCGCAGGCCGCGCGCGCCGAAGCCGAGACCGCCAACCGTGCGAAGGACGAGTTCCTGGCGATGCTCGGCCACGAGCTGCGCAACCCGCTCGCACCGATCGTCACGGCCCTGCACCTGATGGCCCGGCGCGGCGACGACGACACGGCGCTGGAGCGCAGGGTGATCGAACGCCAGGTCGCTCACCTGATGCGACTCGTGGACGACCTGCTCGACGTCTCGCGAATTGCGCGAGGCAAGATCCAGTTGCGGCGCGAGCGGGTCGACATGCGCTCGGTCGTGGAACGCGCGCTCGAGCTCACGCAGCCTGCGCTCGAGCGCCGCGTGTCCGCGGTCGAGGTGGCGGTGCCTGCGACTGCGCTGGTCGTCTCCGGCGATCCCGTGCGCCTGGCCCAGGTGCTGTGCAATCTGCTCACGAACGCGGCCAAGTTCACGCCGGTCGAACGCCGCATCGCATTGACGCTGCGCGAGGTCGACGGCGAGGCCGAAGTCGTGGTCGACGACGAAGGCAGCGGCATCGCGCCGGAGCTGCTGCCGCGGGTGTTCGATTTCTTCACGCAGGGCGAGCAGGGCATGGACCGGCATGCGGGCGGCCTCGGCCTCGGGCTGGCGATCGTCAAGACGCTGGTGCACCTGCACGGCGGCAGCGTGCGCGCGGAGAGCGACGGGCTGGGCCATGGCGCGCGCTTCGTCGTGCGTCTGCCCCTGGCCGGCGAGGAGTCCGTGAGCGACATCGAGCAGGCTCCGGCGGTAGCCCAGGCTGTGCCCAGCGGGCGCGTGCTGCTGGTCGACGACAACGCCGACGCGGCCGAGATGCTGCGCCTGCTCCTCGAGGACGCCGGCTACGAAGTGGCTTGCGCCACCGATGGCGCCTCCGCACTCGCGTTGCTGGACCACTTCCTGCCGCAGATCGGCCTGCTGGACATCGGCCTGCCGGGCATGGACGGATACGAACTGGCCGGCCGCCTGCGTGCAGACCCGCGCCTGCGGGACCTGCGTCTGGTCGCGGTGACCGGCTATGGCGGCGAGCTCGATCGCACGCGCGCCCTTGCCACGCACTTCGACGAGCACCTGGTGAAGCCCGTGTCAGCCGACCAGCTCTTCGCGGTGCTGTCGCAGCTCCTCCCGTCGGGCCACTTCGCACAGGAGTGACCGCGCGGCGGGCATGAGACACGCTTTGTCAACGTGCTGACGCGGGCCGAGCGCCTGGCCGCTCCCAAGGCGGCCCGCATCCCCTCGGGGGATCGGCCGACGACCTCGTCGGTCGATACAAGGGGCAGACAGACCGCGGGCCGCTCAGAGAGCTGCAGCCGAATGCATCACGCGCGCGATGGCAGCAGCCAGCATTCGCGAGCTGACCGGCTTGGACACGTAGTCGTTCATGCCGCATGCGAGGTAGGCTTCGCGGTGCTCCACCATTGCGTTGGCGGTCATCGCGATGATGGGGATACCGCAGGCCGCGCTGTGCAGCGAGCGGATCGTGCGCGTGGCCGTCTCGCCATCCATCTCGGGCATCTGGATGTCCATCAGCACGAGATCGTAGTGGGCGTTCTGCACCTGCTGCACCGCCTCGATGCCGTTGGCCACCACGTCGCTGAAATGCCCCATCTGCTCGAGGATGGCCTTGATCAGGATCTGGTTCACGCCGTTGTCCTCGGCCACGAGGATCCGCAGGCCCGGCATGTCGCCGAACTCCATCATCGAGGAGATGGCGTCGCGAAGGCGCTGACCGTCGCCCAGGGCCATCGGCACCGAGATCCGGAAGGTGCTTCCCACGCCGGCGGCGCTGTCGACCTCGATGCGCCCGCCCATCAGCTCGACGATTTCCCGGCTGATCGCCAGGCCAAGGCCCGTGCCGCCGTAGCGCCGCGCCGTGGTGGCGTCGGCCTGGATGAAACGGTCGAACAGCCGGGGAATCGCCTCGGGTGCGATGCCGATGCCGGTGTCGCGCACGGAGATCGTGAGTTCCGTGCGCCTCTCGGGCAGCGGCCGGTGTGTCACGTCCACGTCCACCCGGCCCTGCTCGGTGAATTTCAGCGCATTGCCGATCAGGTTGAACAAAACTTGGCGCAGCCGGCTCGGGTCGCCCTTGAGCGCCTCGGGCATGTCCGCCGGCATCCGCAGGTTCATCGCGAGGCCCTTGGCCTGCGCGCGCACCGAGAGCAGCGAGACGACTTCGTCCAATGTCGCGCTCGGGTCGAACTCGACGATCTCCAGCTCCATGCGGCCCGCCTCGATCTTGGCCAGGTCGAGGATGTCGTTGATGACCGTGAGCAGGGTCTGACCGGAGCTGCGGATGAGTTCGGCATAGCGGCGCTGCTCTGCGGTCAGGGGAGTGTTCAGCAGCAAGCCGTTCATGCCGAGCACGCCATTGAGCGGTGTGCGGATCTCGTGGCTCATGGCCGCGAGGAACTGGGACTTCGACTCGTTCGCCGCTTCGGCCGCCGCCTTGGCACGGGACAGGGCGCGTTCCGCCGCGGTGATATCGCGCGTCACGCTGACGACGCCGCCATCCGGCGTGCGCCGCTCGATGGCGTGCACGACCATGCCGCTGGCCAGTTCAAGGTCGTACATGCCGTGCCCGCTGTTGTGCAAGGCCATCCGACGCTCGATCCATGCCTCTCGCTCGGGTTCGGTCCCTTCGGGGAGCATGTGCGGCGCTGCCAGCTCGGCGAGCCGGCGAAAGGGCAACTCCGCCGCGATCTCGTCTCGCACCCACGGGAAGATGTCGACATAGCGCTTGTTCCAGACCACGACTCTGTCCTGCGCGTCGCACAGGAGGAAGCCGTCGGCCATGGATGCCAGCGCCTGGTCAAGCGTGCGCTTGGCCTGCGCGATCTCGCTGCGCGCGCGCGCCAACCGTGCCATGTGCCAATGGATGAACGTCCCGGCGGCGAGGAACATCAGTGTGAAACCCACGGTCGCCAGCACGAGCTTTTCCAGGTCGGTCCGCCACACGGCCAGTGCGGCGTCGAGCGGAATGCTGGCGGCCACCAGCAGCGATCGGTAGAGCGTCGGGCGGGCCACGACGATCGATTCGCCGCCCCCGAGGCGACCGGGCCCGCGCATGGGCCGGCCGTTGGCCTGCCGGATGTCGAGCGCTTGCGGCAACTTCTGCCCCATGAGGCGCTCGTCGGGCGGCATGCTGGCCAGCAGCTGGCCGTCCTCGCGCTCGAAGGTCGCGACCAGGCCGGGGCTCTCGACGGCCTGCGCGAGCACCGTCGTGATCTGCGATACCGGTACTTTGGCCACGGCGAGCTCGCGCCGCCCATTGGGCAGTTGAAGCGGCCGGGCGAAATACACGACACGCTCCGAGCTGGAGAAGTCGACCACCGGCGCACTGACAGCGAGTTGCGGCACCGGGCGCGACAGGACATCGGTCTCGAATCCCTTGGGCAGGTCCACGCCCATGCGCTGGCTGTTGCCCTGCGCCGCGGCGAGCACGGTCCCGTCGGGCGCGAGCAGGGCCACGTCGCGCACGAGCAGGTTGCGTGACCCCATCTGCATGAGAAGGCGGTTCGCCACGGTGGCGTCGAGCGAGCCGTCGGGAAGGACGGCAGGCTGCAGCAGGTCGTCGGTGCCGGCCAGAAGGAGATCCACACCGAGCATCATGCGATTGAGCGCCGCCTCGGCGCCGCTGACGAAACGCATCGCACGCGCCTCGTTCGCGGCCAGCGCATCATGGCGGCTGCGCTGCGCCAGCCGCCAGCCGGACGCCATGGTCGCGACGATGAACAGCGCGATCACGCTCCAGAGGATGACTGGAAATCGACGCGGCAGGGCCGTGACGGAGCTACTTCTCATGCGCTTCAAAGCCGGTGGCCGGTCCGATGGTCTGGTTCCACACATCGGCGCAGCCCGGGCCGCACCGGTGCAGCCAGCGAGGCAGCACCGTGGCGGCGAAGATCGTGCGGCGCCGGGCGTCGTCGGTGGGCGAGGGCGTCACCGCGATCATGTGTCCCTTGCGGCCATCGCGGCACTGGTCGCTGCCGGTGTTGCACGCGATGCCGTCGCCGGTCTCGCGTTCGGCCTCCGCCCAGACGGCCTGCTCCAGACGGGGCAGCTCGTGGCGCAGAAGGTCGCGCAGCGACTGCGGGAGCGCATTCCAGGCATCGATGTTGGCGCCGAAGACGGACAGTCCCCAGTTGATCGTCATGGTGTCGAGGTGCGTCGTCACGTCCTGCAGGCCGATCGTGTTGCCCGACATGGTGCCCGTGATGGCGCACTCGATGTTGCCGCTCTTCATGTTGGGCATGAGTTCGGCGAAGCTGGTCTGCACCGGGACGGCGTCGAGCGCCTCGACGAGATCCGCTTGCGGTGCGCTGGACGTGCGCACGCGGCGGCCAGCGAGGTCGGCCAGACTCGCGAACGGCTTGTTGCAAAAAATCGCCTGTCCGGGGTAGGCATAGACGGCGAGCGCCTCGATGCCGTATTTCTCGCGAAGCGTCTTTTCGAGGTATGGGCGAAAAGCCGCCATCGTCTTGCGCGCCGAGGCCATGTCCGGGTTGAGGCCGGCAAGATCGGGGGCGGCAAACACCGGATCGAGAGCGGCGGCCAGCGGCAGCAGCACGGTGCCGAACGGCACCACGCCCAGTTGCATCAGGCGCAGCATTTCCTGACCCCGGATGCCGGCCCGATCGAACGGGACGATTTCGGCCGTGACGCGTCCGCCGGTCAGACGCGGCAATTCTCGAGACCAGAACGGCTCCTCGAGCTTGGTGTACTGGTTCACGCCCGCCAGCCCGCCCACGATGCGCAGGCGGATCGTGTTGGGCGCCTGCGTGCGTCCCTGCCCGCGGGCTGGCCCCACGCGGCTTGCGGCATCGCCAACGCCAGCGCCAGCGCCACGCGATGCCGCCAATGCAGCACATGCCTGCGTGCCCTTGTAGCTGGTCATGGACCGTCGACCTCCCAGAATCTCCCTGCATTGGCATCATGCAGCACAAGGGCCACATGATGCCAGCGCTTACTTGCCAGGACATCATCGTGAATCCCGGCGTCTGCACTTGCCGAGCCATTTGTTGTTTTGTTCCGTCCGCCGTCGAGGCCAAGGCGCGAGCCACGCCTTCGCGATCGGCAGCCGATCTATTTTGGCTCGCCTTCCACTTGCCGCGCAGCGATCGAAGCTCGATCTCGATGCCCACGATGGCCCGAACCATGGATCCGATGTAGTCCTCGGGCGCGTCCGAGACCGACCATGGCGGCTCACGGGTGCTCTCGTGCCGCGCGGTCAGTTCACCGACCAGGGCGCGAAGCCACGCCGGATCGTCATGCACGATGCAGTCTTCCTCGCGCCTCGGCGATCACGTAGTTCCAGGTCGGAACCACCTTGCCCGTCTCGGACTTCGTGGCATACCAGCCCGGGGAGACGTAGGCCTGCGGCCCTTGAAAGACGACGAGCACCTCCGCGCCCTCGCCGGCTTCGCGCCACACCGGGTTGGCCCGCGCGACATGGCCGCGCAGGCGGCCGGGCCGTCCTGCCTCAGGCTCGTGCAGGAAAGGCATCGGATTGGCGTCCAGCCCTTGGGAGCCATGCGTGATGAGCAGTCCCAACGGGAACCGCTGGAGCAGATCCGCCAGCACCTCGGGGCGGTCTTCTTCGAAATGCGCGGGCAGGTACATGCGGCCGTTGATGAAGTGGATTCGGTGGCTCAGGCAGTATGCCGCGCCGGCGTGCTGCCGTGCGCGTTACCGGGACGATGCGATGACGCCGCCGCCCAGGCAGATGTCGCCGTCGTACAGCACCGCGGACTGGCCGGGCGTGACGGCCCATTGGGCCGCCTCGAAATCGAGTGCGAACGCCCCATTGGCGCCGGCGGCCACGGCACAGGCGGCATCTTCCTGCCGGTAGCGGGTCTTCGCGGAGGCCGGCCCGGTGCCAGGCGGCTCGCCGGCGATCCAGCTGGCGTCCGCCGCACTGAGGCGACGCGACAGCAGCCACGGATGATCGTGACCCTGGACGACGATCAAGGTGTTCGAAGCCATGTCCTTGCGGGCGACGAACCAGGGCGCATGCTCGCTGCCGCCCTTGTCGCGGGGATCGTCGCGCATTCCTCCGATGCCCAGCCCCTTGCGCTGGCCCAGCGTATAGAAGCTCAGGCCCACGTGCTCGCCCACGGTGCGGCCGCGATCGTCCTTCACCGGCCCGGGTGCATTGGCCAGATAGCGTCCCAGGAATTCGCGAAAGGGGCGTTCGCCGATGAAGCAGATGCCGGTCGAGTCGCGCTTCTGGGCGTTCGGCAGCCCGATCTCCGCGGCGATGCGCCGCACCTGCGCCTTCGGCAGCTCACCGACCGGGAACATCGTGCGTGCGAGCTGTGCCTGATTGAGCCTGTGCAGGAAGTAGCTCTGGTCCTTCAACGGGTCCAGGCCCTTCAGCAGCTCGAATCGACCTGCGCGCTCGCGTACCCGGGCGTAATGGCCGGTCGCGATCTTCTCGGCGCCCAGGCGCAGGGCGTGGTCGAGGAAGGCCTTGAACTTGATCTCGGCATTGCAAAGGACATCCGGATTGGGCGTACGGCCCGAGCGATATTCGCGCAGGAACTCGGCGAACACGCGGTCCTTGTAGTCGGCGGCGAAGTTGACGTGCTCGATCTCGATGCCGAGCACGTCCGCCACGCTGGCAGCGTCCAGGAAGTCCTGGCGCGACGAGCAGTATTCGTCGTCGTCGTCTTCCTCCCAGTTCTTCATGAAGATCGCGACGACCTCGTGGCCCTGCGCCTTGAGCAGATGAGCCGACACGGCAGAGTCGACTCCGCCCGACAGGCCCACGACCACCCTGTACTTCTTTCCCGACGTCATGCCGGAATTGTAGGGAGCCGCCTCGATGCTTCGCCATCCTGGGGTTGTCCGCGGGTTCGCCAGGACAGCTTCCGGCCAACCCGGCAGCGCTTCAGCGCTTGATCTCCGGTTCGAACAGCGTCGGGTCGGAGAACACGGCATCCAGCGGATACCGGGTGCCCGCGAGAAAGTCCTCGACGCAGCGCACCACGAGAGGGCTTCGGTGGCGATCCCGGCTGCCACGCACTTCCTCTGGCGTCATCCACAGCGTGCGCACGATGCCGTGGTCCAGCGATCGCGCTGGATCGGGCTCGGCGGCACTCCCGCCATAGGCAAAGCGCACATAAGTGACATCCTCGCCGGTTGCCGGACGCTGCATGCGGGCCAGGTACACGCCGAGCAGCCGGTCCGGCACGAAGACGCAGGCCGTTTCCTCCAGGGCCTCGCGCACGGCAGCTTGCTGCGGCGATTCGCCGGGATCGAGATGACCAGCAGGGTTGTTCAGCCGCAGCCCCTCGGGGGTGTGTTCTTCCACCAGAAGGAAGCGGCCATCTCGTTCGATGATCGCCGCTGCAGTGACGCTGGGCTTCCAACGTGGTGTTGCCATGGGTGGATCGTACGACGCGCGGGCGGCGGCCCGATGTTGCCCTGGGCTGCGCGCGGTCAACTGCGTCTGCCCCAGGTTTGTGTAAGCTGCGCGGGTTTGCGATCGACGTGCCGCGGGTTTGCCCGGCTTCAGGGTGTCGCCTGCGCGACCGGACCGTCTGCCACTCAAGGTTTCCGGTCAAGGTTCCAATAGCAAGTCCAAGCGCCCGAGGAGGCTTTCATGTTGATAGGTGTTCCGCTCGAAACGGCGGCCGGGGAGACGCGCGTTGCCGTCACTCCGGAAACGGCGAAGAAGCTCAAGGCCCAAGGCCACACGATACGCATCCAGTCCGGTGCGGGCATGGCGGCCAGCGTCACCGACGAGGCCTACGCGGCCGCGGGCGCGGAGATCACCGACGCGAGCGGCGCCTTCGGCTGCGATCTTGTGCTCAAGGTGCGCTCGCCGCTGGACAGCGAGTTGCCGCTGATGAAGAAGGGCACGGCGCTGGTGGGCATGCTCAACCCCTTCGACCGCGACAACCTGCACCGTCTGGCCGGCGCGGGGCTGACCAGCTTCGCGCTGGAGGCCGCGCCGCGCACCACGCGCGCGCAGAGCATGGACGTGCTGTCCAGCCAGGCCAACATCGCCGGCTACAAGGCGGTGATCATGGCCGCCGACCGCTACCAGAAGTTCTTCCCGATGCTGATGACGGCGGCGGGCACCGTGAAGGCCGCGCGCGTGGTCATCCTTGGCGTCGGCGTGGCCGGCCTGCAGGCGATCGCCACGGCCAAGCGGCTGGGGGCGGTGATCGAGGCGAGCGACGTGCGCCCGAGCGTGAAGGAGCAGGTGGAGTCGCTGGGCGGCAAGTTCATCGACGTGCCCTACGAGACGGCCGAGGAGAAGGAGGCCGCCGAAGGAGTGGGCGGCTACGCGCGGCCCATGCCGCCAAGCTGGCTCGATCGTCAGAAGGTGGAGGTGGCCAAGCGCGTGGCGATGGCCGACATCGTGATCACCACCGCGCTCATTCCGGGTCGTCCCGCACCGGTGCTCGTCACCGAGGAGATGGTCAGGAGCATGAAGGCCGGCTCGGTGATCGTCGACCTGGCCGCGCCCAACGGCGGCAACTGCCCGCTCACCGAGGCGGGCAAGACGGTGGTCAAGCACAACGTCACGCTCATCGGCGAGACCAACCTCGCCGCGCTGGTGGCCGCCGACGCGTCGGCGCTGTATGCGCGCAACGTGCTCGACTTCCTCAAGCTGGTGCTGACCAAGGAAGGCACGTTCAACGTGCCGATGGACGACGACATCGTCGTCGCCTGCCTGATGACCCAAAACGGCGAAGTCCTGAGGAAGTGAGCATGGAAACCATTTCTCCGACCATCATCAACCTGATCATCTTCGTGCTGGCCATCTACGTGGGCTACCACGTGGTATGGACGGTCACCCCCGCGCTGCACACGCCGCTGATGTCGGTGACCAACGCGATCTCGGCCATCGTCGTGGTGGGCGCGATGCTCGCGGCGGCGCAGACCGACACCTTGCTGGGCAAGAGCATGGGCGTGCTGGCCGTGGCGCTGGCCTCGGTCAACATCTTCGGCGGCTTCCTCGTGACGCGGCGCATGCTGGAGATGTTCAAGAAAAAGGACAAGAAGGCAGCCGAGGGAGAGAAGAAATGAAGACACTGGCAAGCAAGCATTCAAGGGCCGCCGCGCTGGGCCGCCCCGAGCAAGGCCCGACCCTCTCGAAGGGTCGGTCGGCGTCCTCGTCGATCGGGGAGCTGTCATGAGCCTGAATCTCGTCACGCTGCTGTACCTGGTGGCCAGCGTGTGCTTCATCCAGGCCCTGAAGGGCCTGAGCCACCCGACCACCTCCATTCGCGGCAACCTGTTCGGCATGGTGGGCATGGGCATCGCCGCGGTCACCACCGCCGCACTGATCGTCAAGATCGGCGAGGGCCACGCACTGGGGCTGCTGTGGGTGCTGCTGGGCCTGGCCGTGGGCGGCGCCTACGGGGCCTGGCGGGCCAAGACGGTCGAGATGACCAAGATGCCCGAGCTGGTGGCCTTCTTCCACAGCATGATCGGCCTGGCGGCGGTGTTCATCGCGGTGGCCGCGGTGGCCGAGCCGGCCGCGCTGGTGCACGGCATCGAGCGCGGGCAGGAGATTCCCGCGGGCAACCGGCTGGAGCTGTTCCTGGGGGCGGCCATCGGTGCCATCACCTTCAGCGGCTCGGTGATCGCCTTCGGCAAGCTGAGCGGCACCTACAAGTTCCGGCTGTTCCGCGGCGCGCCGGTGGTGTTCCCCGGCCAGCACATTCTCAACCTGGTGCTCGGGCTGGCCACCATCGCGCTGGGCCTGACCTTCATGGCCAACCAGAGCTTCACCGCGTTCTTCGCGATGCTGGTGCTGTCCTTCGTGCTGGGGGTGCTCATCATCATCCCCATCGGCGGGGCGGACATGCCGGTGGTGGTGTCCATGCTCAACAGCTACTCGGGCTGGGCGGCCGCGGGCATCGGCTTCAGCCTGAACAACGCGATGCTGATCATCGCGGGGTCGCTGGTGGGCAGCTCCGGCGCGATCCTGAGCTACATCATGTGCAAGGCGATGAACCGCTCGTTCTTCAACGTGATCCTGGGCGGCTTCGGCGGCGAGTCGGGTGCGCCGGCGGCCGGCGCGCAGGCGCAGCGCCCGGTCAAGAGCGGCAGCGCCGACGACGCGGCGTTCGTGCTGAGCAACGCCGAGACGGTGATCATCGTGCCCGGCTACGGGCTGGCGGTGGCGCGCGCGCAGCACGCGGTGAAGGAGCTTGCGGCCAAGCTCACCGAGCACGGCGTGACGGTGAAGTACGCGATCCACCCGGTGGCCGGGCGCATGCCGGGCCACATGAACGTGCTGCTGGCCGAGGCCGAGGTGCCCTATGACCAGGTGTTCGAGATGGAGGACATCAACGGCGAGTTCGGGCAGGCCGACGTGGCGATCATCCTGGGCGCCAACGACGTGGTGAACCCGGCCGCGCACACCAAGGGCAGCGCGATCTACGGCATGCCGATCCTGGAAGCCTACAAGGCCAAGACGGTGATCGTGAACAAGCGCTCGATGGCCGCGGGCTATGCCGGGCTGGACAACGATTTGTTCTACATGGACAAGACCATGATGGTCTTCGGCGATGCGAAGAAGGTCGTCGAGGACATGGTCAAGTCGATCGAATAGCGCGGGCGCCCACAGGCCCTTCGATGCAAGGCCGGGCACTGCCCGGCCTTGTCGTTTCGTGGCGGCTCAGCCGTCGATGAGTGCCGGGTCCCACGCGTGGACGCGCTGGCATTGCTCGCCCAGGCCTTCGATGCCGAGGCGCATCTCGTCGCCCGTCTTCAGGAACACCTGCGGCTTGCGTCCCATGCCGACACCCGGCGGGGTGCCGGTGCTGATGAGATCGCCGGGATACAGCGTCATGAAGCGGCTCAGGTAGCTCACCAGTGCCGCCACCCCGAACACCATGGTGGCGGTGCTGCCCGTCTGCATGCGCTGGCCGTTCACGTCCAGCCACATGGCCAGCCGCTGCGGATCGGCAATCTCGTCGCGCGTGACGAGCCAGGGCCCCACCGGGCCGAAGGTGTCGCAGCCCTTGCCCTTGTCCCACTGGCTGCCGCGTTCGAGCTGGTATTCGCGCTCGGACACGTCGTTGACCACGCAATAACCGGCCACGTGCGAGATCGCATCGTCTTCTGACACGTAGCGCGCGGTTCGGCCGATCACGACGCCGAGTTCGACCTCCCAGTCTCCCTTGAGCGAGCCACGGGGCAGCACGACCGGATCGTTGCAGCCCACGAGCGCGCTGTTGGCCTTCAGGAAAACGATCGGTTCCTTGGGTACGGGCATGCCGGATTCGGCAGCATGGTCAGCGAAGTTCAGGCCGATGCAGATGAACTTCCCCATGCCGCTCCAGGGCGGCGCGATGCGCACGCCCGGATCGAGCAAGGGCAGCGAAGACGGCTCGATCTGTGCCAGCCGGGCCAGGGATTCGGGCTGGAGTGTCGCCGCGGTGACATCGGACAACACGCCGCTCAGGTCACGCGTTTGCCCCTGCGCATCGACCAGTGCCGGCCTTTCCGCGCCCTTGGGGCCCAGTCGCATCAATTTCATGGGGGGTTCCTTTCTGGGGATCCGTGCGTGCCGATCCGCCCGCACGCGCCACGCGCGACGATAGCGCAAGGCGCGCTGGGGCACCGGCCGGCCGTTCGCGCTTCGCGCTGCACAGATGCCGACACGTGCCGATGCGTTGCCGCGCGCTATCGAATCCCCTGATGGGAGGGTCCAGGGGCTTCCGTCAGAATCCCTGACCTAACAAGATGCGAGCGAGCGTGATGGAAAAGACCTGGCTGAAGCACTATCCGAAGGGGGTGCCGGCGAACATCAAGGTGGATGACTACCCCTCGCTGGTGGCGCTGATCGAGGAAAGCTTCGTCAAGTACCGCGACCTCGACGCGTATCGATTCATGGGCAAGTCGATTCGTTTCGGACAGATCGACGACCTCTCGCGCGCGTTCGCCGCCTACCTGCAGGCGCAAGGCCTGGAGAAAGGCGACCGCGTGGCGATCATGATGCCCAACGTGCCCCAGTATCCGGTGGCCGTGGCGGGCATTCTGCGCGCCGGCTGCGTGGTCGTGAACGTGAACCCGCTGTACACGCCGCGCGAGCTCGAGCACCAGCTCAAGGATTCGGGCGCGAAACTGATCGTCCTGGTCGAGAATTTCGCCAACACGCTGCAGCAGGTCATGAGCCATGTGCCCACGCGGCATGTGGTGCTCACCGGCCTGGGCGATCTGCTCGGATTCCCCAAGGGCGCGATCGTCAACTACGTCGTGCGCAAGGTGAAGAAGATGGTGCCGGCCTACGACATTCCGGGCGCCGTGCGATTCGGCGACGCCGTCGCGTCGGGGCGCCACCAGGCCTTTCGCGCGCCGCAGGTCGGCCCGGACGACATCGCAGTGCTGCAATACACCGGCGGCACGACCGGCGTGAGCAAGGGCGCCGTCCTGCTGCACCGCAATCTCGTGGCCAACATCCTGCAGGCGGAGGCCTGGTACCAGCCTGCCCTCACGCGCATTCCGGCGGGCGAACAGGTCGTCACCGTGTGCGCCTTGCCGCTCTATCACATCTTCGGATTCAACACGAACATGATGCTGTCCATGCGCATGGGCGGCTGCAACATCCTGATTCCCAACCCGCGCGACCTGCCGGCGCTCTTCAAGGAACTCAAGGGCGAGAAGTTCCACAGCTTCCCGGCGGTCAACACGCTGTTCAATGCGATCGCGCATCATCCCGAGGCGGCCAGCGTCGACTGGAGCAGCCTCGTGATTTCGGTGGGAGGCGGCATGGCGGTGCAAAGCGCGACGGCCAAGCTGTGGCTGGAGAAGACCGGCTGCGCCATCATCGAGGGCTACGGGCTGTCCGAGACCTCGCCGTCTGTCACCTGCAATCCTTCGGACAGCACCGCCTACACCGGCAACATCGGCTTGCCCATGCCCAACACCGAGCTCAAGCTGCTCGACGACGACGGCAACGAGGTGCCCATGGGCCAGCCCGGCGAGATTGCCATCAAGGGTCCTCAGGTGATGGCCGGCTACTGGCAGCGCCCCGACGAGACGGCCAAGGTGATGACGGCCGACGGGTTCTTCCGCAGCGGTGACATCGGCGTCGTCGACGAGCGCGGCTATTTCCGCATCGTGGACCGCAAGAAGGACATGATCCTCGTCAGCGGGTTCAACGTGTATCCGAACGAGGTCGAGGACGTCGTCACCCAGATGCCAGGCGTTCTGGAGTGCGCCGCCATCGGCGTGGCCGACGAGAAGGCGGGCGAGGCGGTCAAGCTGTGCATCGTGCGCAGCGACCCGAACCTCACCGAGGCGCAGGTGCGCGCGTACTGTGAGGCGAACCTGACGGGCTACAAGCGGCCGAAGATCGTCGAGTTCCGCACCGACCTTCCCAAGACGCCGGTGGGCAAGATCCTGCGCCGCGAGCTGCGCGACAAGGTGTAAATCCGTCCTCCCGTGCCATTGACTGCGAACCCGTTGCGACGCAGAGTCACGCGGTGCTTGCACGTTCTTGCAAGGGTGAGCAGGCACACCGTGGCGGCCGTCGCCGTCCACGCGAAGGACTCCCGTTGCGCTGCCTCTTGTCATGTCCGAGGTGATCTGGGCAAAGACGGATGCCGGCCGCGCCGAAATGCAGGCCAAGGCATTGGTCGCCGATCGTGTCCGGCGAAGCCTATTGCTGTTGATCGACGGCCAGAAGACCGAGGACACGCTGCTCGCCGGCATGGCCGGCATCACGCCGCAGGACTTCGCCGCGCTCGAAGCCCAGGGACTGATCCAGCGCGTGCCGTCGGGCACGGGCCGCTCCGGGGCAGAGGCGCCGACCGCCCGCCCGACGCGCGGTGCCGGACCGGCAACGCCTGCTGCCGCGGCCGATCCGGAACGTCTCGCCGCGGCGCTGGGGCAGCTCATCACCAGGGAGCTCGGCATGCGCGGCTTCTCCCTCACCCTGGCGCTGGACAAGGCGAAGACAATGGACGAACTGATCGAGGTCGCTCGTCGCACGGTCGAGCAGGTTCGCGAACGCAAGGGTGCTGCGGCAGCGGAGGCAGTGCGCCGCATGCTGTTCGGACGTTGAGTCGGCGGCCGAGATGACCAGGCCGCTCGCGATTGTCAGCGCGATGCACGAGGAACTGCGTGCGCTCCTGCCCACGCTGTCGCATGCCCGGACCGTTCAGCTGGCCGGCCGCAAGTTCCACGTCGGCTCGATGGACGGACAGCCGGTCGTGCTGGTGCTCTCGGGCATCGGCAAAGTCGCCGCGGCGACGACCGCCAGCGTGCTGCTGGCGCAGTTCGATGCCCGGGCGATCGTGCTCACGGGCGTTGCCGGCGGCATCGGCCCTGGCGTGCGCGTGGGCGACATCGTCGTGGCGCGCCAGCTGCTGCAGCACGACATGGACGCCTCGCCGCTGTTCCCGCGCTACGAGGTGCCGCTGACCGGACGCGCCCGGTTCGACGCCGATGCCCGGCTGAGCGATGCGTTCGCGCTGGCCGCACGGCATTGCGCAGCGCAGGCCGCGCACACGATCGGCCCGTCTCACCTCGCCGACTTCGGCATCGAATCGCCGCGCGTGCATGAAGGGCTCGTCGTGAGCGGCGACCGCTTCGTGGCCACGGCGGCCGAGAGTGCGGCGCTCGCCTCCGACCTGCCCGATGCGCTCGCGGTCGAGATGGAAGGCGCCGCGCTTGCGCAGGTGTGCGGCGATTTCCAGCGCCCGTTCGCGGTGCTGCGGACCATCTCGGACCGCGCGGACGACGACGCGCACGCGGACTTCTCGCGTTTCATCGTGGAAGTCGCCAGCGTCTACACGCGCGCGGTCATCCACGAATGGCTGCGCCGCGAGACCGCGGCGCCAGGCTGAGCCCTGCGCGGCTGCGCCTACACTGGCGCGCATGACGCCCCGATTCGCCAGCTCGAAACGCGTTTGGCGCCCTTGGGCGAAGGCCCTTGGCGAGCAAGGACGATGACCCACCTGCGCCGCGCGGCATGAGACGCTGGGGGCATCTCGCCTGGCGGGTGGTTCGCACGGTGCTGCTCGGCGCCGCCGCCTTGATCCTCTTCATCGAGGAATGGGGCTGGCGGCCGCTGACGGCCTGGGCGGCGAGGCTGAGCCGGTGGCCGCCGCTCGGTCGACTCGAGGCCCGCATCCGGAACGCTTCGCCGAAATGGGCGTTGGCGCTCTTCGCCGTGCCGGCCGCTGCGCTGTTTCCGATCAAGCTGATTGCGCTGTGGTTCATCCATCTGGGGCACACGGGTGCGGGCGTCTTCGTGATCCTGGCCGCCAAGGTGCTCGGCACGGCACTCGTGGGGCGGTTGTTCATCCTGACGGAACCCCAGCTCGTGCGTTTCGGCTGGTTCGCCCGTGCACTGGCCTGGTGGCGCGCGACCAAGCTGCGCGTGCGCGCCGCCGTCGTGGGCTCGGCGCCGTGGCAGTCTGCACGACGCACCGCGCGGCGGCTCGCGCTCATCGTTCGGCGCCGCTTGCGCCACATGCGTTGAACAGGGGGCACGACACGATGCCGCCACGTCTGTACATCGACCGGCCCATCGAGCCGAGCGCACGGTTCGAGCTGCCGGCCGGTCCGGCACGCCACGCGCAGGTCCTTCGTCTGCAGGCCGGCGACGCGCTGACGCTGTTCGACGGCCGCGCAGGCGAGTGGGCCGCGACCGTGGTCCGCATGGGGCGGTCCAGCGTCGAGGTCGCCGTCGGTGCGCACGAGGCCGTCGAGCGCGAACTTGCGCGGACGGTGACGCTGGCATTGGGCATGCCGGCCAACGACCGCATGGACATGCTGATCGAGAAGGCGACCGAACTCGGCGTGTCGGTCGTGCAGCCTCTGGTGTGCGAGCGTTCGGTGCTGCGGCTGTCTGGCGAGCGTGCTGCGAAGAAGGTCGAGCACTGGCGCGGCGTGGCCGTGGCCGCGAGCGAGCAAAGCGGGCGCACGCGAGTGCCTCGCATCGAGCCGGTGCGGAACTTCGACCAATGGCTGGCCGACCTCGGGCCGCTTGCCGACGAGGTGCGCACCGTGCTGAGCCCGCTCAGCACGGTCCCATTCCAACCGGCCGGATTCACGCAGCCGATCTGTCTGCTCAGCGGCCCCGAAGGAGGCTTCACCGATGCCGAAGAAGCTGCCGCCCGGACGGCGTGCTTCAATGCCGCTTCGCTGGGTCCGCGCGTGTTGCGCGCGGACACGGCGCCGCTGGCGGCCCTGGCTGCGCTGGCACTGGCTTCCGGAGTCCATCGATGAACTTTCGCCTCGCCCTGCTCACCCTGTGCCAGGGATTCTTCCTGATCAACAACGTCACCTTCATCGCGATCAACGGGCTGGTCGGACTGAGTCTGGCACCCACCCCGTGGCTGGCCACGCTGCCCGTGACGGGCTATGTGGCCGGGGGTGCACTGTCGACGGCGCTGGTCGCGCGCCATCATCGGGCCTGGGGTCGCCGGCGCGCCTTCCAGTTCGGTCTGCTGATTGCCATGCTGTCGAGCGGACTGTGCGCGCTGGCGGCGACCCGGCACAGCTTCTGGCTGCTGGTCGGTGCGACCCTGCTCGCCGGCTACTACAACGCCAACGCCGGCCTGTACCGCTTCGCGTCCACTGAAATCGTGTCGCCGCCCTTTCGCGAGCGTGCCATCTCGTGGGTCCTGGCCGGCGGCATCATCGGCGGTGTGATCGGTCCGGGGCTGGCCAATGCGACCCGCGATGCGCTGCCCGTTCCGTTCGCGGGCGCCTACGCGTCGCTCGTCGTGGTCGCGCTGCTGTCCCTGTCACTGCTGTCGTTCATCGATTTTCCGCCCTTGCCGCTGCCCAGCGCCGCGCGGCCGGGCCGGCCGATGCGCGAGATCGCGCGCCAGCCGGTCTTCGTGGTCGCCGCCATCGCATGCGCACTGGGCTACGGCGCCATGAACCTCCTGATGGCCGCCACGCCCATTGCCATGAAGCAGTGCGGACACGCATTCAGCAGCGCGGCGCTGGTGCTTGAATGGCACGTGCTCGGCATGTACGTGCCCAGCTTCTTCACCGGCAGCCTGATCCGCCGCGTCGGTGTGCTGCCGGTGCTGACCGCGGGCGTGGTGCTCAACGCCGCGTGCATCGCGGTCGCGCTTTCAGGGGTGGAGCTGATGCAGTTCCTGACCGCGCTGGTGCTGCTTGGCGTCGGCTGGAACTTCCTCTTCGTGGGCGGGACGACGCTGTTCACGCAGGCGTACCGGCCCGAGGAAAAGACGCGTGCGCAGGCGGCGCTCGACTTCTGCGTGTTCTCGACCATGACCCTCACGTCGTTCAGCTCGGGGGCGCTGGTGACCACGCGAGGCTGGACCTGGATGAACGTCGGCTCGCTGCTGCCCGTGGCCATCGTCGCCGGCGCCATTGCCTGGCTGACATGGCAGCGACGCACGCAGGCCAAGCATCTCGCGGCATGACCGCGATGGTCGGTGCGGCAGGAGATCTTGCGGCGCGCCTTGCGACGCGTGTCGTTCGGCGTCAGGCGTCGTCGTGGCGATCCCGCATCGATCCGTGCACCAGGTCGAAGCGGAACAAGCGGCATTCGATGGGGCCGTTCCACATCGGCACGCGACGGGAGGCCTTGAGCCGCATCGTGCCGGGCAGTTTCATGTCGGGGCTGAGCACATAGGCTGTCCATCCGGCGGGATGACTGGTGTAGACGCGCTTCCAGTGCGCGGCCAGCCGCACGAAAAAATCGCCCGGCAAGGCCCGGTTGCCTTCTTCGGGTGCCGGGCGCGCGGCCTTGCCGGCGACGTCGATGCGCTCGCCGTAGGGCGGGTTCAGCATCAGCGTGCCGGGCAGTGCGGGCGCCAGCACGGGGGCCGGGCGCTCGAGCGCGTCGCCGCCATGGAACTCGATGGCCCCCTCCACGCCCGCGCGCTGCGCATTGCGCCGTGCAAAGTCGATCATGCGGAACGACACGTCACTGGCGACGATCGGCACCGCACTCGCGTGAATGCGCGACTGCGCGTGGCTCTTGAGGCGCTGCCACTCGGCACGTGAGGCGGCATCGCCGAAGGGCAGCAGACGCTCGAAGGCGAAGCGCCGCCGCAGCCCCGGCGCGATGCCGCAGGCGATCTGGGCCGCCTCGATGGCGATCGTGCCCGAGCCACAGCAAGGGTCGTGCAGGGCGCCTCCGGATGCCGGCGTGCCCTGCCAGCCGGCGGCGGCCAGCATCGCGGCGGCCAGCGTCTCCTTCAGCGGGGCGTCGCCGCGGTCCTCGCGCCAGCCACGCTTGAACAGCGGCTCACCGGACGTGTCCACGTACAACGTGGCCTGCTCCGGGCCGAGGTGCAGCACCAGCGACAGGTCCGGCCGCTGCGTGTCCACGCTCGGACGCTCGCCGGTCGCCTCGCGCATCGCGTCGCACACGGCGTCCTTGATGCGAAGCGCGGCGAAGTTCAGGCTGCGCAAGGGGCTGCGTTGGGCCGTGGTGTCCACGCGCAGTGTGTGGCGCGGCGTGATCCACTGCGTCCAGTCGACCAGGCGCGCCAGCGCGTAGAGATCATCCTCGCCCCGGTAGCTGCCACGCGCCACTTCGGCCAGCACGCGTTGCGGCAGGCGGCATTCGAGATTGAGCACCATGACCTCGTGCGGGCCGCCCTCGAGCGATGCGCCGCCGCGCGAGGCGTGGACGTGGGCGTCAGGCAGCACGCGCTGCACTTCCTCGGCGAGCAGCGCCTCGACGCCCGCGGCGCAGGGCAGGAACAAGGGCAATGCCATGCGCGGCTACAGCGCCCGGCGCAGGTTGGCCGGCGCGATCTTCAACGCTTCGCGGTATTTCGCGACAGTGCGCCGAGCCACCTGAATGCCTTGCTCCTCGAGCATCTGCGAGAGCTGGCTGTCCGACAGCGGCTTGTCAGGGTCCTCGGCGGCCACGAGCTGCTTGATCAGCGCCCGCACGGCGGTGCTCGACGCATTGCCGCCCGCCTCGGTGTTCAGCGACGAACCGAAGAAGTACTTGAGCTCGAAGGTGCCGAACGGCGTGGACATGTACTTGGCCGTGGTCACGCGGGAGATCGTCGATTCGTGCAGGCCGAGCTCGTCGGCGATTTCGCGCAGCACGAGCGGCTTCATCGCGATCTCGCCGTGCGTGAAGAAGCTCTTCTGGCGCTCGACGATCGCTTGCGACACGCGCTGGATCGTGTCGAAGCGCTGCTGGATGTTCTTCATGAACCAGCGCGCCTCCTGCAGCCTGGAATTCAGCCCTGCCCCGGCGCCGTTGGACGCGCCGCGCGATTGCCGGATCGCCTGTGCGTAGAGGTCGTTGATGCGCAGCTTGGGCATCACGTCGGGATTGAGCACCACCTTCCAGTTGCGACCCGACTTCTGCACGATGACATCGGGCACCACGATGTTGGCCTCGGCACGCGCGAACCGGCGGGCCGGCTTGGGCTCCAGCGACGTGATGATCGCCTGTGCTTCCTTGAGCAGCGCCTCGTCGGCACCCGTGGCGGCCACCAGTTTCTTCATGTCGCGCCGTGCCAGCAGGTCCAGGTGCTGCTTGCAGACGATGATCGCAATCGCCTGGGCCTCGCTGCGCTCGAGCAGGCGCAACTGCAGGGTCAGGCACTCGGACAGCGAGCGCGCGCCGACGCCCGGCGGCTCCATGCTTTGCAACCACTTGAGTGCGCATTGGAGTCGCTCGAGCAGGTCTTCCCGTGCCTCTTCATCGTCGCCGACGAGCAACGAGGCGATCTCTTCCAGCGGGTCGGCCAGATAGCCGTCATCGTCCAGGGACTCGATCAGCACATGGAGCGCGGCGGCGTCCTCGGGCGACAGGCGCATGCCGGGCAGCTGGTCGCGAAGGAATTCCTGGAGGGTCTGCGAGACCGGGTTACGGTCCTGGGGATCGAACTCGTCGTTGTCGCCGCTGGCCGATCCGGCTGCGCTGGGCGTCTCGCGAATGCCATCGAAATCGTCTCGCTCGGTGCCGTTCTCCCAGTCCTCGCGCTCGGTTGCTCCGAATTCGGCGCTGTCCACGCCCGGCGCATCATCGCCTGACATCGGTGCATCAACCGCGCTGTCGGCCTCGCGCTCGGCAGCACGCTCGGTGCTGGTCAGGCGCTCGGCCATCGGCTCGAAGGCGGGTGCAGCCTCTTCCTCGGTCTCGAGGAACGGATTCTGCTCGAGCATCTGCTCGACTTCCTGGTGCAGTTCGAGCGTGGACAACTGCAACAGGCGAATCGACTGCTGCAACTGGGGCGTGAGCGCCAGGTGCTGGGAAAGTCGGACTTGCAGCGAGGGTTTCATGGGTTACAGCGGCCTCGATGCACGTGGTGCCGCGACCGCGTGGGTCCGCACGGCAGCGCGACCTCTTCGAAAGGTCTGGCAGGGGTGGTTGAATCGGCGCGCGACCATGTCACATCCGGAAATGCTCGCCCAGGTAGACCTTGCGCACGTCCGCGTTCTCCACGATCTCCGCGGGCGTGCCTTCGGCCAGGACCTGGCCTTCGCTGATGATGTAGGCGCGGTCGCAGATGCCCAGCGTTTCGCGCACGTTGTGGTCGGTGATGAGCACGCCGATGCCGCGCGACTTGAGAAAGCTGATGATGCGCTGGATCTCGATCACGGCGATCGGGTCGACGCCGGCGAACGGCTCGTCCAGAAGGATGAAGCGCGGCTGGGTGGCCAGGGCGCGGGCGATCTCGACGCGGCGGCGTTCGCCGCCCGACAGCGCCGGAGCCGGAGATTGGCGCAGCTTCTCGATGCTCAGGTCGCGCAGCAGGCCGGTACAGCAGTTCGTCGATGGCGGCAGGTTTCAGCGGCCGGCCTTGCGCATCGAACTGGAGTTCGAGAACGGCCCGGATGTTCTCCTCGACGGTCAGCTTTCGGAAGATCGATGCCTCCTGGGGCAGGTACGACAGTCCGAGCCGCGACCGGCGATGGATCGGCAGCCGCTCGATGGGCGCGCCGTCGATCGTGATCTCGCCGGCGTCGGCGCGAACGAGGCCGACGATCATGTAGAAGCTGGTGGTCTTGCCGGCGCCGTTCGGGCCGAGCAGACCGACGACCTCGCCGGCATCCACGGCGACGTGCACGTCCTTGACGACCTTGCGCGTGCCATAGCTCTTTTGCAGGCCACTTGCCGTGAGCCTGCCGGCACTTCGCGCCCAAGGCGCCGCGCCAGGTGCGAGGTTCATGGCCGGCTTTCCCTGGGGTGCGCTGGGCTTGAGGCCGATCCCGGGTTCGGATGCGGCGTCGGCTTCATCGGCGGCGGCCGTGCCTTTGCGGGGCGTGAGCACGGCGCGCACGCGACCGGCGGGCTCGCCGCCGGCCGTCGCCGCGGCGCCGCTCACGCTGAAGACCTCGGTGTTGTTGTTGTAGGTGATCAGCGCGCCGGTGATCTGATCGGCCACCTCGGTGCCACGCAGACGTCTCACCGAGGCATCGCCGACGAAGCGCACGATGTCGCCCTTTTCGTCGTATTCGAGCCGGTCGGCCTCGCCGGTGATGTATTCGTCCACCCCTTCGCGCTTCTGCCGGAACGAGGCCGGATGATCCGACGACCCGATCGCGACCGCGGTCCGATAGCCATCGGGGCCCTCGCGGACTTCCAGCCGGTCGGCGCGGATGACGATGCTGCCCTTGGTCAGGACCACGTTGCCGCTGAATTCGATCTCCTGCTTGAGCAAGATCGAAGGTGCCTTGCCGGTCGGCGGCCACGTTCAGCGGCTGACCGCGATCGGCGCGTTCGGCCAGCGCCGGGCCGGCGAGGGTCGCGGCCAGCGCGAGCGCCCAGGCCGGTCGGGCAAGGCGAAGCAAGGGGGTCAGGGCCTTATCGGTCATAGAGGCATGAAACTTGCAGGCCATTCTAGCCCCAAGCATCTGCCCCTCGAGCCCTTGCCAGCGTGATCTTCGACCAATTGTTCTGCGATGCCCGCCAGCGGCGCCCCTCGGTCAACCGCCTTGGCGCACCTTCTGGATGAGGTAGTCGGCAATGGCCAGCGAGTTCTCGGCGCCGTTGGCCAGCGCCGCCGAAGTGTAGTAGCGCCCCTGCACGCCGATGGCGGGAACGCCGTCGATCTTGTAGTCGGCCGCCAACTGGGCCGCCTGGCGCGCCTTGGCAGCCGTCGAGAAGGAATTGAAGTTCGCCATGAACTTCACGGGATCGACGCCGTTCTTGGCCATGAAGGCCGAGATGTCGTCGGGCTTGTCGAGGCGGCGTCGATCGTGGTGGATGGCGTAGAACACCTTGCGGTGCATGGTGCCGACGAGGTCCATCGCCTCGAGCGCATAGAAGATCTTCTGGTGTGCCACGAACGGCTCGGGCCGGAAGGCGACCGGAACGCGGCGGAACGCCACGTCGGCCGGCAGGTTCTTCTGCCAGGCATCCAGCGACGGCTCGAATGCATTGCAGTGCGGGCAGCCGTACCAGAAGAACTCGATGACCTCGATCTTGCCCTGCGGCACCGGCAGAGGCGGGCTCAATCGGACGTACTGGGTTCCCTCGACCGGCACCGCACCCTGGGCCAGGGCGTTCGCGGCCAGGGCGGCACCGCTCACGCCGACCAGCAGGCCAGTGGAGAACTCTCGACGATTCAACATGCGTGTTCCTTCCCGCTTGAGAATGCCCGTGCAGGGGCGGCGCCTGCTAACGCTGCACCCTGACCAGCGACGATTCCATGCCCGACGACACCAGCCGGTCCCGGGCCGAGTCGGCGTCGTCCTTGTGGTCGAACGGCCCCACACTCACTCGGTACACCGTGCGCCCGGACTGGTCGCGCTCGGTGACCTTGGCGGCCATGCCGAGCATGGCGAGCCGGGCGCGCTGGGCTTCGGCATCTTCCGGGCGCGAATAGGCGCCGACCTGCACGAAGTACATGAACGGGTCGGTGCCCGAATGGGTGGACACGGGTGGCGTCGGTGGCGGCGGCGCCACCGGGCGTGCCGTGGCGACATCGGGCGCGCGCGGTGGCAACTCGCTGGCCGGAGCCGCCATGGCCGGAGCCGCCATGATCGGGGCCTGCCCCGGCGCGACAGTGCTGGCCGCCGGCGGTACGGCGTTCGGGCGAGCGGGATTCTTGCCGTACAAAGGGCTGTTGGGATCCCAGTTCTTGTTCTTCTCGGCCTCGGCCGCGTCCTGTTCGGGCGAGCGCTGGGGCACCTTGTTGACGAAGGGCACGGGCACCTTCGTGACATAGAGCGCCACGCCCAGGGCCAGGGCCAGCCCGACGAGCAGGCCGACGATCAGGCCCATGACGAAACCACCGCGTTGCGACTTCATGCAGTCAATCTCCCGAATTCACATCTTCTCTGGCGCGCCGACACCCAGAACGGCCAGCGCATTCTTGAGCACCTGCCGGGTCGCCGACAACAACGCGAGGCGGGCCCGCGTCAAGGACTCGTCCCCGTCGACGAGAAAGCGCTCGGCGGCGTAGTAACTGTGGAAGGTGCTTGCCACGTCGCGCAGGTAGAACGCCACGTCGTGGGGCGCCAGGCCAGCCGCCGCCCCGGCGAGCACGGCCGGGTATTCGGACAGCCGCAGCATCAGTGCCGCCTCGCTGGGCGCGCTCAGGCGCGACAGGTCGGCCGTGGCCAGCGAGGCCGGGTCGCCGCCGCGCTCGGCGTACTGCTGGATGACCGAGCAGATGCGCGCGTGCGCATACTGCACGTAGAAGACCGGGTTTTCATCGTTCTGCTTCAGCGCCAGATCGACGTCGAAGACGAACTCCGTGTCGGCCTTGCGGCTGATGAGAAAGAAGCGCACGGCGTCGCGGCTGGTCCATTCGATCAGGTCGCGCAAGCGTCACGTAGCTGCCGGCGCGCTTGGAGATCTTGACCTCCTCGCCGCCCTTCATCACCGTGACCATCTTGTGCAGGAGGTAGTCGGGGTAGCCCTGCGGAATCCCGTGGCCGAGGGCCTGCAGACCGGCGCGCACGCGGGCGACCGTGCCGTGATGGTCGCTGCCCTGGATGTTGATCGCACGCGTGAACCCGCGTTCGAATTTGTTGACGTGGTAGGCGACATCCGGGACGAAGTAGGTGTAGGTTCCGTCCGACTTCTTCATGACGCGATCCTTGTCGTCGCCATAGTCGGTGGTGCGCAGCCACAAGGCCCCGTCACGCTCGTAGGTCCTGCCCGCCGCGATCAGGCTGGCCACCACGTCATCCACGCGGTGCGAGGCGTAGAGACCCGATTCGAGGAAGTAGTTGTCGAAACGCAGCCCGAAGGCCTTCAGGTCGAGATCCTGTTCGCGGCGCAGGTAGGCGACGGCGAATTCGCGGATGCCGTCGATGTCCTCGGGATCGCCGGACGCGGTGAATGCACGGTCGTCTGCCTTGACCGACTTCTTCGCGAGGAACTCGTCGGCGATGTCCTGGATGTACTCGCCGTTGTAGGCGGCGTCCGGCCATTGCGGGTCGCCGGGGCGGATGCCCCGGATACGAGCCTGCACCGAGGCGGCGAGCGTGGCGATCTGCACCCCGGCATCGTTGTAGTAGAACTCGCGCGTCACGAGGCAGCCCTGGCTCTCGAACAGGTGGCACAACGCGTCGCCGAGGGCGGCCTGTCGCGCATGGCCCAGGTGCAACGGGCCGGTGGGGTTGGCCGAGACGAACTCGACCAGCACGCGCTGCCCGCTCGAAGGCTGGAATCCGTAGCGGTCTCCCGCCGACAGCACATCGGCGACGACCGCTTGCTTGGCCGCGGGCGACAGGCGCAGGTTGATGAATCCGGGCCCGGCGATCTCCATGGACGAGACGAAGCGCTGCACGGACACATCGGCGGCCAGCGCGTCGATCAGCGATTGCGCGACCTCGCGCGGATTGCGCCTCAAGGGCTTGGCCAGCTGCATGGCCGCGGTGATGGCGAGGTCGCCGTGCGCCGCCTGCTTGGGAGATTCGAACGCGGCGGACACCGTCGCACCGGGGCCGACCTGCTCGATCGCGTGCGCCAGCGCGGCAAGCAGCGCCTGTTTGGCTTCAATCATGGGCGCGAATTCTACGGTTGACCCTTGCGGCCTCGCGGCAGATACAACGGGTTTCGACAAGTGCCGCGCGGGTGGGCAGTATTGACCAGTCTTTGCGCCCTTGTTCCGGCCGGTGCAAGAATGCGTGTGCAGGCACGATGAAAGGCCGGCTTCTCCGGCCGAGTCATTCATGTCACCTGACGTTCCTTGCCCCGCCGATCTGGCCATCGAGATTCCGGAACTGCCCGTGCAAATAGGCAAGTACCGCGTGCTTCGCAAGCTTGGCGAAGGCGCGACCAGCGAGGTATTCCTCTGCCACGACGACTTCCACGAGCGCGACGTCGCGATCAAGCGCGTCCGCGCAGCCAGTGGCGACCCGGTCGACGGGCGGTATTCCGAGCGATTCTTCGCCGCCGAGGCCGCCCTCGTGGGCCGGCTGCACCATCCCAACGTGGTGCAGATCTTCGACGCGGTCAACGATCAGGAGGGCGCGTATCTCGTCATGGAGTATGTCCATGGCAACACGCTGCGGCCGTTCTGTCGTGCCGACCAGTTGCTGTCGCTCGAACTGATCGTCGAGATCGGCTTCAAGTGCGCGATGGCGCTGGGCTACGTGTACCGCCAGGGGCTGATCCACCGCGACGTGAAGCCGGCGAACCTGCTGGTCGTGCTCAACGGCGGGGCCATCACGGATGTGAAGATCACCGATTTCGGCAGCGTGCTGAACCTCGAGTCGGACGTGACGCAGGTCTATCGGGTGGGCTCGCTGGCCTACATGTCGCCCGAGCAGCTCGATGGCGGCATGCTCGACTGCCGGGCCGACATGTACTCGCTGGGTGCGGTCCTCTACCACCTCATCGCCGGGCGGCCGCCCTTCGACGCCCAGGTGCAGTCGGCGATGATGAACCAGATCTACAACCAGCAGCCGGCCTCGCTCACCGGCCTGCGCTCGGGCCTGGCCGATGCGGTGGACCAGGTCATTCAACGCGCGTTGGCCAAGAATCCGACGATGCGATACGGCACCTGGGACGAATTCGCCCAGGCCTTGTCGTCGCTGATCGCCAACCACGAGGTGCCGCGCGGCCAGATCCAGGGCGTGCTCGATTCCGAGCGCTTCACGTTGCTGCGCAGCCTCGACTTCTTCACCAGCTTCGGCGACGTCGAGCTGTGGGAAGTGGTGCATCGTGCCAAGTGGCAGCGCTTTCCGTTTGGCCATGCGCTGTATCGCAAGGGCGAGGAAGGGCGCACCTTCCACATCATCGCCCAGGGCGAAGTCGAGGTGTTTCGAGACGGCCAGAAGGTCGCGCAACTCGGTTCGGGCACGTCGGTCGGTGAAATGGCGTACCTGGCCCCCAGCCCGGACCTGCGGCGCCACAGCACCGACGTCATCGTCACCGAGCCGGCCACGACCATCTCCTTCACGCCCGAGACACTGGCGCAAGTCAGCCCGGGCTGCCGCCACCACTTCGACGAGGCGTTCATTCGCGTCCTCGTGCGCCGGCTGCATGCGGCCCACGAATCGCTCGCCCACCCACGCCGCATCCTTTGATCTCGCGCATGCCCTGTCGGCGGGCCGCAACTCCGAAGCGTTGTGCCCCTTGCCGCTTTCGCACGGTCGTGCTGTCATGCTCGCCGGCGCGATCGGCGCCTCACTGACATGCTCGCTCGAAGGAGAACCCCAATGAAACGACTGATGTTCGCGCTCGCGGTGTGCGCTGCCGCTGCGATTTCCGCCCAGGCCGCCGACAAGGCGCCCACTGCCCAGCAGAACAAGATGTCCAGCTGCAGCGCAGAGTTCAAGAGCACTGGCAAGCCCGGCGCCGAGCGTCAGGCCTTCATGAAGGAGTGCCTGAAGAAGGAATCGGATGCCAAGACCGCGCAGACACAGAAGATGAAAACCTGCAGCGCGGACTTCAAGGCGACCGGCAAGCCGGGCAAGGAACGCCAGGCCTTCATGAAGGAATGCCTGAGCAAGTGATCGTGTCTCCTCAGGACGATCAGGCGGCCCGCCAGTAGGCCGGGTCGCCGTAGCTGTGCTTGAGGAAGTCGATCCACAGCCGCACGCGCAGTGGCAGATGCTTGGCGTGCGGAAACACCGCGTAGATGCCATTGGCCGGTGACGCGAAGGCGTTGAGCAGGCTGACCAGGCGTCCCGAGGACACTTCGCGCTCGACCTCCCAGGTCGAGCGCCACGCGATGCCCAGGCCGGCCAGGCACCAATCGTGCAGGACCTGGCCGTCGTTGCAGTCCAGACGGCTGCTGGGGCGCTGGTGCACGACTTCGCCATCGATCGTGAAGGCCCAGCCGCGTGTCTGGCTGGCCTCGCTGCTCAGCGTGAGGCACTCATGCCGGCTCAACTCTGCCGGATGCTGCGGCGTGCCGGCACGCTGCAGATAGCCGGGCGATGCCACGCACAGACGACGGTTTTCCGCCAGCCGCACGCTGACCAGGGACGAGTCAGGCAGGTCGCCGACCCGCACCGCGCAGTCGACCCCTTCGTTGACGATGTCGACGACGCGGTCGCTCAGGTTCAGCGACAGCGAGACGTCGGGGTGGCGGGCGAGAAAGCCGGGCACCAGCGGCGCGACGTGGCGGCGGCCGAAGCCTGCGGGCGCGGTCACGCGCAGATGGCCGCTTGCCTTCACGCCTCCCGCCGTGACGCTGGCTTCCGCATTGGCCAGATCGGCGAGCAGGCGCTGGCAGTCCTCCAGGAACGCGCTGCCTTCATGCGTCAGCGTGATGCGACGGGTCGTGCGCATCAGCAGTTTCACGCCCAGCCGTTCCTCCAGCGCATCGATGCGCCGGCCGATGACCGCGGGCGCCACGCCTTCGGCATTCGCCGCCGCGGTGAGGCTGCCCTTGGTCGCCACGGCCACGAACGATTCGATCTGCTTCAGACGATCCATCGGCGCAGACTAATGCGCCTGTGATAGGTAATCAATGCGGGTTCGGCGAGTTTTGCGCTTATCGCGCGCTGTGATCGGATGTTCCGATTCATTGCAAGTGAGTCATCAATCTAGCGATCTGCGGGCACTTAATCTTCGGCCCGGTTCCGAATACAGTCGCGCGATGAGCTCACCGACCGCTTTGCGGGCCGTCGTCTTCGACGCGTACGGCACCTTGTTCGACGTCTACAGCGTCGGCTTGCTGGCCGAGCAGCTGTTCCCCGGGCGCGGCGAGGCGCTCGGCGTCCTCTGGCGTGACAAGCAGATCGAGTACACCCGGCTCACGTCGATGAGCGGGCGCTATCGTCCGTTCTGGGAATTGACCCGGGCGGGTCTTCGCTTCGCCGCGCAACGCCTGGGGCTCGCCCTGGACTCCGCCGCCGAGGAGCGGCTGATGAACCAGTACCGCCATCTCAGCGCCTTTCCCGAGAATCTCGACGTGCTGCGCGAATTGAAGTCGCGCGGGATCCCGGCGGCCATCCTGAGCAACGGCGACCCCGAGATGCTCTCGGTGGCCGTCAAGAGTGCCGGCTTCTCGGAGTTGCTCGACCCGGTGCTCAGCGTCGATCCGGTGCGCCGCTTCAAGACCGATCCCGCCGCCTATGCCATCGCGCCCGAGGCGCTGAAGCTGCCGGCGCGGCAGATACTGTTCGTGTCGAGCAACTGCTGGGACGCGATCGGGGCGACCTGGTACGGCTTCACGACCTTGTGGGTGAACCGGCAGGGGCTTCCGCTGGAGCAGCTCGACACCGAGCCCACGCGCACAGGGAACAGCCTGCGCGACGTCCTCGACTTCTTCTGAACGGACGCCGTTCTTTCTTCTTCCGATTTCTTTCCGTCTCCAAGAGGTTTGCACCATGACAGATCGCACCACCATCCATCGACTGCGCGTGGCCACCGAGCTGTACCGCTTCATCGAGGACAAGGTCCTGTCGGCCACGGGTGTGAGCAGCGACGCCTTCTGGAAGGGCTTCGACGGCATCGTGGCGGACCTCGCACCGAAGAACGCGGCGCTGCTGGCCGAACGCGACCGCTTGCAATCGGAGATGGATGCGTGGCACCAGTCGAACCCCGGTCCGATCCGCGACATGCCCGCCTATCGCGCCTTCCTCGAGAAGACCGGCTACCTCGTGACGCCGCCTGCCCAGGCGAAGGCCACGACGGCGAATGTGGATGCGGAGTTGTCTCAACAGGCTGGTCCCCAGCTCGTGGTGCCGATCCTCAACGCCCGCTACGCGCTGAACGCCGCCAATGCGCGCTGGGGTTCGCTCTATGACGCGCTGTACGGCACGGACGCGATTCCCGAGACAGGCGGTGCGGAGAAGGGCAGCCGATACAACCCCGTGCGCGGTGCGCGTGTCATCGACCATGCCCGCGGTGTGCTGGACCAGGCCGCCGCGCTGGCATCAGGCTCGCACCGAGACGCGACGGGCTACCGCGTGGAGGGCGGCCGCCTCGTCGTGGAGACGGCGGCGGGTGTCACCGGCCTTGCCGATCCGCAGCGATTCGCGGGGTACCAGGGCGATCCCGCCGCGCCTTCATCGGTGTTGCTCCGCCATCACGGCCTGCACCTGGACATTCGCATCGACCGCGCGACGCCGATCGGACGCGACGACAAGGCGGGCATCAGCGACGTGATCCTCGAGGCCGCGCTGTCCACCATCCTCGACCTCGAGGATTCGATCGCCGCCGTCGATGCCGAAGACAAGGTGCTGGCCTATGCCAACTGGCTCGGCATCCTGCAGGGGACGCTCACCGAGGAGGTCACCAAGGGCGCCCGCACATTCACGCGCGGCCTCAACCCCGACCGCGAGTACACGGGGCCGGATGGCCGCCCGGTCAGGCTGCACGGGCGCTCGCTGATGTTCGTGCGCAATGTCGGGCACCTGATGACCAATCCGGCCATCCTGCACGAAGGCGACCGCGAGATCCCCGAAGGCATCATGGACGCGGTGCTCACGGTGACGATCGGCATGGTCGACCTGAAGCGCCGGGGCAACTCGCGGACCGGATCGATCTACATCGTCAAGCCCAAGATGCACGGTCCGCGCGAGGTCGCCTTCGCCAGTGAACTGTTCGGACGCGTCGAGCAGATGCTCGGCCTGCCCGCCAACACCGTCAAGCTCGGCATCATGGACGAGGAGCGGCGCACGAGCGTCAACCTGAAGGCGTGCATCGCCGAGGCTGCCGCGCGCGTGGCGTTCATCAACACGGGCTTCCTCGACCGCACCGGCGACGAGATGCATACCGCGATGCATGCCGGCCCCATGTTCCGCAAGGGCGACATGAAAACCAGCGCCTGGATCCAGGCCTACGAGCGCAGCAACGTGCTGGTCGGACTGGGCTGCGGCCTGCGCGGTCGCGCGCAGATCGGCAAGGGCATGTGGGCCATGCCCGACCTGATGGCCGCGATGCTCGAGCAGAAGGTCGCGCACCCCAAGGCGGGTGCCAATACCGCCTGGGTGCCCTCGCCCACCGCCGCCACGCTCCATGCGCTGCACTACCACCGGGTCGACGTGGCCGAGGTGCAGGCGGGCCTGGAGAAGATCGATGCCGATGCGCAACGCGACGCGTTGCTCGACGACCTGCTGCAGATCCCGGTCGTGGCCAAGGCGACGTGGTCGTCCGCCGAGGTTCAGCAGGAACTGGACAACAACACCCAGGGCATCCTGGGCTACGTGGTGCGCTGGGTCGACCAGGGCGTCGGCTGCTCCAAGGTGCCCGACATCCACAATGTCGGCCTGATGGAAGACCGCGCGACGCTGCGCATCAGCAGCCAGCACATCGCCAACTGGCTTCTGCATGGCGTCGTGACCGCCAGCCAGGTCGACGAGACGCTGCGGCGAATGGCCAAGGTGGTCGACGCACAGAACGCGGACGACCCGCTTTACCTGCCGATGTCGGCCGACTACGAGGCTTCCTTCGCATTCCGTGCCGCACGCGACCTGATCTTCAAGGGCAAGGACCAACCGAGCGGCTACACCGAGCCGCTGCTGCATGCCTGGCGTCTCAAGGTGAAGGCTGCACGACGCGGCCAGGGTTGAATCCCGGCGGCCGAACGGGCGGGACCCGCGGTGACACGCGGGCCGAGGCGGTATCCTTCGCAGGTTCCCCTGCGCTACCTTGCCCATGAGCCTTCTACCTGACGCCGCCGTGCTTTCGGCGGCTGCCGACGACCGCCTGAACGGTCCGCCCGAAACCCTGCCGCCGCGCTGCGAGGTGCTGGTGGTCGGCGCCGGTCCCGCGGGAAGCGCGGCCGCCATCACCCTCGCTCGCGCAGGCGCGGATGTCGTGCTCGTGGACCAGCACGCCTTCCCACGCGACAAGGTCTGCGGCGACGGCCTGATCCCCGACGCGCACAACGCCTTGCGCAGGCTCGGTGTGCTCGAGCAGGTGCTGACCCTGGCCCAGTCGGCCACGCACGTGGGCTGCGTCGGCCCGCGCGGCGGGCGCATCGACGTGCCGGGCACCCTGGCCGTGCTGCCGCGCCGCGAACTCGACCACGTGCTGTGCCGCGCCGCGGCCGCCGCGGGCGCCCGCATGGTGGCGCCGTTGCGCTTCGTGTCGCCCATCGAGGAAGGCGGACGTGTCGTCGGGGCACGGCTCGGGTCGGGCGATGTCTCTCGAGAGATCCGCGCCGACTGGGTCGTGCTGGCCACCGGCGCCGTCCCGCAGGCGCTTCTGGCCGCGGGCATGTCCGAACGGCACACCCCGAGCGGCGTGGCGCTGCGTGGCTACGTGCGAAACCCCGCGATGCGCCATCGCATCGACAAGCTCGAGATCGTCTGGCACCGTGCGCTGAGCCCCGGCTACGGCTGGATCTTTCCGTGCCGAGAAGACGTCTTCAACATCGGCGTGGGCATTGCCGACAGCCACGACGAGCGTCGCGGCGACAAGCTCACCAAGAAGGAAGTCAACCTGCGGCAGGTCTTCGACGATTTCACGCGCGTCTATGCGCCTGCCCGGGAACTCGTCCAAGGGGGCGAATGGACCGGTCCGCTCAAGGGCGCCCCGCTGCGCTGCACCCTCGAAGGGGCGCGCTACTCGCGACCGGGTTTGATCGTGACCGGCGAGGCGGCGGGCAGCACGTATTCGTTCAGCGGCGAAGGCATCGGCAAGGCCATGGAAACGGGCATGCTCGCCGCCGAATCCGTGCTCGCCGGACGCGGCGGACGTCTCGATGATTCCGCGGTGCGACAGCGCTATGAGGCGGCGCTGCTGGCGCTGAAGCCGCGCTTCGAGTTGTATGCACGCGCCAACAAGGTGAACCGCCACCCATGGCTGGCCGACCTGCTCATCTGGCGTGCGAAGAAGAGCGAGCGGCTGCTGCGCCGCATGAGCGGCGTGCTCAACGAGACGAGCAATCCCGGCAACCTGGTGTCGGTCAAGGGCATGCTGCGCCTGTTCACCGAATAGCCGGCCAGCCCGGCGCGAGGAGTCGACGCGATGTGTCAGCTGCTGGGGATGAACGCCAACACGCCGACCGACATCGTGTTCAGCTTCACCGGCTTTTGCACACGCGCCGAAGAGCACAAGGACGGTTTCGGCATCGCCTTCTTCGAAGGCCCGGGCGTGCGCCTGTTCGTGGACGCGCAAAGCGCCCAGGCTTCGCCGGTGGCCGACATGGTGCGCCGATACCCGATCCGCAGCGACAACATCGTGGCGCATATCCGAAAGGCCACGCAGGGCCACGTTGCGCTGGAGAACACCCATCCCTTCCAGCGCGAGCTATGGGGCCGCTACTGGGTCTTCGCGCACAACGGCAACCTGGCGAACTTCTCACCGCGGCTGCACGGCGCGTTCCGCCCGGTGGGCGGCACCGACAGCGAGCGCGCCTTCTGCTGGCTGATGCAGGAGCTGGCCAAGGCCCACGCGAGCCTGCCGCCGATCGCGGAACTGACAGCGACACTGCGCGAACTGGCGCCCACGCTGGCCGGCCACGGCACGTTCAACTTCATGCTCAGCAACGGCGAAGCGCTCTGGGCGCACTGCTCCACGCAGCTTTGCTACCTGGTCCGCCAGCATCCGTTTCGGCAGGCGCAGTTGCAGGACGAGGACGTGAGCATCGACTTCGCGCAACACACGACGCCGACGGATCGCGTCGCGGTGGTGGTCACGGAGCCGCTCACGCGCGATGAAGACTGGACCTTCTTTTCGCCCGGTGAATTGCGTGCCTTCGTCGGCGGGGCGCCAGTCCAGAGTCGGTGATTCTTGTGCCAACGGGTTTGTCGGGCATGGATGCGTGCGGGCGGCGCACGCCCGGCGCGGCGACCCCTCGTTTGTGCGGTCACTGTCGCGCAAGCGCCCTGCGACACTCGCATCCGATCTTCCCGCACGCGCGCTTCCTCCTCGATTGGCCATGACGCTGCAAGCCTCTCCCACGCCCCGCTTCGACACGTTCTACAGGTACGACGCCCTCACACGGCTCCTGTTCGACTATTCCGAAGCGCATCCTGAGCTGGTGACCCTTCACTCCATCGGCAAGAGCCACGAAGGCCGCGACATCTGGGTCGTCGCCGTCACCAACGTCGCGACCGGACCGGATATCGACAAGCCCGCGTTCTGGGTCGACGGCAACATCCATGCGGCCGAGCTCACCGCGAGCACCGCCTGCATGTACTACCTGCATCACCTCGTGACGGGGTACGGGCAGGAGCCAGCCGTCACGCATCTGCTGGACACGCGCGCCATCTACATCTGCCCGCGCCTGAACCCCGATGGTGCAGAGCTCGCGCTCGCGGACCGACCCCGGCACATCCGCTCGTCCACGCGCCGATATCCCTTCGACGAGGAGCCGGTGGACGGCCTCACGATCGAGGACATCGACGGCGACGGACGCATTCTGACGATGCGGATCCGGGACTCGCACGGCACCTACAAGAAGTGCGAGCGCGACCCCAGGTTGATGGTGCCGCGCCAGCCCGGCGAGTTCGGCGGCGAGTACTACCGCCTCATGCCCGAGGGCACGCTGCGCCACTACGATGGGCTCATGGTCCACGTCAACAGGGACGTCGAAGGCCTCGACCTGAACCGCAATTTTCCGCCCGGCTGGCGGCAGGAATTCGAGCAGACCGGCGCGGGCCCTTATCCGGCCAGCGAGCCCGAAGTGCGTGCCATGCTCGATTTCGTGATCGCGCATCCGAACATCGGCGCGGGGATCAGCTACCACACGCACAGCGGCGTGATCCTGCGGCCCATGGGCACGCAAAGCGACGACGACATGATTCCCGAGGACCTCTGGACCTACCAGCGCTTCAGCGACATTGGCGCCGATCTCACGGGGTATCCGGCGATCAGCATCTGGCACGAGTTCAAGTACCACCCCAAGGAAGTCCTCAGCGGCACGCAAGACTGGCTGTACGAGCACCTGGGCGCGCTGTTCTGGGTGGTGGAGATGTGGTCGCCGAACCGGGAGGCAGGGATCAACGGCTACAAATGGATCGACTGGTTCCGCGACCATCCGGTCGACGACGACCTCAAGCTGCTGAAATGGAGCGACGAGCAGTGCGGCGGCCAGGCGCATGTCGACTGGAAGCCCTTTCACCATCCGCAGCTTGGCGCGGTGGAGATCGGTGGCTGGGACAAGATGAACTACTGGCGCAACCCGCCGCCGTCATTGCGCGAGCGCGAGGCGGCGCGCTTCCCGGCCTGGATGGACCAGATCGCGATGAGCCTGCCCAAGTTGGAGTTGCTGCGCACGGAGGTGCGCGCCCTCGGGCCCGACACCTGGCGGGTTCGGCTGGCGGTGGCCAATGCAGGCTACCTGCCGGCACACGTGACGCGCCGTGCGCTGGAGCGCAAGACGGTCCGCGGCGTGATCTTCGAACTGCACCTGCCGAAGGACCGGCCGGAAATCTCGTTGATCAGCGGCAAGGAGCGGATCGAAGGCCCTCACCTCGAGGGACATGCCCCGAAGTCGACGCTGCAGGCGTTCCTGCCCACGCGTGAGATCACGGGCGATCGGGCTGTGGCCGAGTGGGTCGTGCGGGCACCGAAAGGCACGCGCGTGGCTTTGAGCGCACGCGCCGAACGGGCCGGGGTCGTACGAACCGAGGTCACGCTCGACTGAGCGTCCGACAGGCGGCGTCAGTAACGCAATCGAAGGCCGGCGGCGACGCTGTTGCCGCTGTCCTGGCCGCTCAGCCGGTCGTGCATGTAGACAGCGTAGACGTCCGTTCGCTTGGACAGGGCAAGGTCGTAGCCCAGGCTGAGCGTGCCGTTGCTCGGTGATGCGCCGGGAACGTGCGCGACGGCGTCGCCGTACTGGGCCAATACGCGACCGCTGCCGAGCGGCACGGCCGCGCCGATGCCCCACAGAGCGGTGCGCGTGCCGGTGGTCGCGTCCGTGCGCACGTCGGCGTATTGGCCGAAGAGCTTGGCCATGGCCAGTTCGTACGACGCGCCGAGCTGCCACGTGGTCTGCCGCCGCCATCCGGGCGGCGCGCCGAAGGCGCCGTTCTCGACACGCTGCCAGGCGAGGGTGGCGCCCAGGGGACCCGCGAAATACAGCACGTTGGCGCCGAGGTTCTTGCCTTGCGCGCCGGGTGCGCCTTCGCCGAGGTTGGCCAGCAGGTTGAAACTCCAGCCGCCTTCGTCGTGGCTCGCGTAGGCGATGGAGTTGTTCCAGCCGGTGTCGCCGAAGAACGGCAGCATCGATGGTGTGAACAACTGCCGGATGCTCGGGGAGAAGCCGAACGAATCGCCGAAGGCGTTGAAGAGCAGCGTCGAGACGAACAGCGGCGTGGTGTTGCGTCCGAGCGTCGTCGTGCCGAAGTCGCCGGACAGGCCGACATAGGCATTGCGCGCCCAGAAGGCATCCCCGTCGAATCGGCCGGCCGACCCGGTGTCGAGTCGAAGGAAATGTTCGATCGCAAAGACGGCCTTCAGATTGCCGCCGATCGTCTCGTTGCCCTTGAAGCCGATGAAACTGGTGGACATGCTGCCGCTGGCGGCGCGGGCGACGCGATCGCTGCCCGCGTTCTGGAACGAGCCGGCAGACATGTCGAGCAAGCCGTAGAGCTGGACTTCCTGCTGGGCGCTCGCTGCGCTGCACAGGCTCAGGCCGGCTGCAGCGACAGCGGCCAGCATCGTGGAACGGAACATCGGGGGCACTCCGATCAATCGGTTCAGGCGGGAAACTGGGATGGGTCGTGCGTCGGCGACATCAGACGGCCTGCGCGACGCGCTCCGAATTCTGTGACAAGCGGGCCGACTTCCCCCGTACAAACCCTCGAATCAAGCCGATTGGCGCCGCGAACGTCTGACCTGCGCCACACATCGGACCGCGTTGTGCCGCCAGCGGCTGAAGCAGAATGTCCAGCCCAGCCTTGCCCACCTCGAAACCTGCTACCGATGGAACTGCTCATCAACGGCGAGCCGCGTCGCCTGCCCGAAGCCGCGATCGCGCCGGACATGCCACTGCTGTGGGTGCTGCGCGATGCACTCAATCTCACGGGAACGAAATTCGGCTGCGGCGTGTCGGCCTGCGGCGCCTGCACAGTGCACGTGGACGGCAAGGCCGTCCGTTCATGCGTGACCCCGCTGTCGGCTGTCAAGGGAAAGGCCGTGAACACCATCGAGGCGCTCGGCACGCCGGAGCACCCGCATGAATTGCAGAAGGCCTGGATCGACCACCAGGTTGCGCAGTGCGGCTATTGCCAAAGCGGCATGCTGATGGCAGCAGCGGCGCTCCTGGCTGCCAACCCGGATCCGAGCGACGCCGACATCGACGCGGCAATCACGAACATCTGCCGTTGCGGCACGTACCCGCGCGTGCGTGCCGCCATCCATGCGGCCGCCACGGCCCTGCATGAACGCCAGCCGCGTCATCGCCCGCCGTGGCGCCGCAAGCCTCTGGGCGCGGCATGAGGCGACGCACACTTCTGCTCAGCGGCCTGGGCGCAGCAGGCGCCCTGGTGGTCGGCTGGGGCATGCTGCCGCCGCGCAGCCGATTGGGGAACTCGGACACGCTTGCCGTGCACGGGGGCGAGGTCGGACTCAACGGATGGATCAAGATCGGCGCCGACGGCCAGGTCCTGCTGGCCATGAACCGCAGCGAGATGGGGCAGGGAATCCACACCGCCCTGGCCATGCTGGTGGCCGAGGAACTCGACGTGCCGCTGCCTACGGTGGGCCTGGTCGAGGCGGGGCCGGACACGCTGTACGGCAACGTGGCCAGCTTCGTCGATACCCTGCCATTTCATCCCAGCGAACTCGATGCCGCCGATGAGCCGCTCAAGGTGCGAGCGACGCAGTGGGTTGTCGCCAAGGTGGCGCGCGAACTGGGCATCAACCTGACGGGCGGCTCGTCCAGCGTGGCCGACGGTTTCGAGGTCCTGCGCTGGGCGGCGGCCACGGCGCGCGCCAAATTGCTCGCCGCCGCGTCGCTGCGCTGGCGTTTGCCGGTCGAGGAAATGACGGTGTCCGATGGCGTGGTCAGCCACACCTCCGGCGCGCACGCGCATTTCGGCGAACTGGCGAAGATGGCCGCTGCGGCCCCGCCGGCGGACGTGACGCTGAAGTCGCCCAAGGATTGGCGTGTCATCGGCAAGCCTCTTGCGCGCATCGACATGGTCGCCAAGACGAACGGCAGCGCGACCTTCGGCATCGACGTGCGCCAGGAAGGCCAGCTCTTCGCGGCCATGCGCCATTGCCCGACCTTGGGCGGCAGTGCGGCGAGCATGGACGTCGAGCCGGTGCTGTCGCGCCCGGGCATCGTGCGCGTGGTCCGCCTCGGACCGTACGCCGGCTCCACCGCCGGCGTGGCGGTCGTGGGCATCACGAGCTGGCATGCGCTCGAGGCCGCCAAGGCACTGGTTGTTCGATGGGCGCCCGCCCCGGGTGCGGCGCTCGACAGTGCCGACATCATGGCATCGCTCGAACGCTCGGCCGGCGACGCGGCGAATTCCAGCCATGGGGGCTTCGCGTTCCACACTCAAGGAGATGCCGGCCAGGCGCTGAAATCCGCCGCGCGCCGCGTCGAGGCCGTGTACCGCGCACCGTTCCTCGCGCACGCCACGATGGAGCCGATCAACTGCACGGCCCAGGTCCGAGACGGCCGCGTCACCGTCTGGGCGCCCACGCAGGCGCCGACCATGGCGCGCGCCATTGCGGCGCGGGCCGCAGGTGTCGCAGTCGACGCCGTGACGCTGCACGTCACCTACCTCGGCGGCGGTTTCGGACGGCGTCTGGACGTGGACTTCATCGGCCAGGCGGTGCGCGTGGCGGTCGAGACGGGCGGCCGGCCCGTGCAACTGCTGTGGTCGCGCGAAGAGGACATCCGGCACGACTTCTATCGCCCCGCCGGCGTCGCGGTCCTGCGCGCCGGGCTGAACGCGCAAGGCGGCCTTCAGGCCCTGGCCATCACGAGCGCCGGCGACGCCATCACGCCACGCTGGATGGAACGTGCGCTGCCCGGGTTGTCCGGCCCCGTCGACCTGCCCGACAAGACCACCAGCGAGGGCCTGTTCGACCTGCCGTACGGCGTGCCGCACCAGCGCATGGCGCACGTGGCCACCCGCCATGCGGTGCCCGTGGGGTTCTGGCGCTCGGTGGGCCATTCGCACAATGCGTTCTTCAGCGAAGCCTTCGTCGACGAGGTGGCGCACGAGGCCGGGCAGGACCCGGTGGCGTTTCGGCTCGCGCTGCTCGACAAGGCACCGCGGCATGCCGAGGTGCTGCGCCTGGCAGCGCAGAAGTCCGGCTGGGGGACACGACCACCCGCGGGTCGTGCGCGCGGGGTCGCCTTGCACGAGAGCTTCGGCAGCATCGTGGCGCAGGTCGTGGAGGTCTCGCTGGACGGCGACCGGCCGCGCGTGCACCGCGTGGTCTGCGCCGCCGATGTCGGCACGGTGGTCAATCCGCGCATCGTCGAGCAGCAGATGGAGGGCGCCATCATCTACGGCCTGACGGCGGCGCTGTATGGGCGCATCGACATCGTCGGCGGCGCAGTCCGGCAATCGAACTTCCCCGACTACGCCATGGTGAAGATGGCCGAGGCGCCCGCCATCGAGACGCACCTCGTGCCCAGCACGAGGCCGCCTGCGGGCGTGGGCGAGCCGGGCACGCCGCCCGTCGCCCCTGCGCTGGCGAACGCGCTGTTTGCGCTCACCGGGCAACGTATCCGCGAATTGCCCGTCGCGCTGCACGCCTGAAGGCGTGCCTGCCTCACGCACCTCGGGTGCGGTGCAGGTAGAGCAGGCGCAGAAGCGTCTCCTTCAGGCGCTGTGCGTCGACGGGCTTGGTCAGGAAGTCGTTCATGCCGCTGGAGAGCGCCTGCTCGCGCTCGGACACGAGCGCGGCGGCCGTGAGCGCAACGATGGGCAACTGCTGCGGCCCGAAGCGCTCGCGCAGCCGCCGCGCCGCTTCGTGACCGCTCATGACAGGCATCTGCACGTCCATGACCACGGCGTCGAAAGGCCTTCCCTCGCGCGCGGCCTGATCCACCGCATCGATGGCCATGCGTCCGTCGAAGGCCTGCATCACGTCCACGCCCCACTGCTCGAGCATCGCGACCGCGATCATCATGTTCACCGCGTTGTCCTCGACCAGCAGGATGCGCGCGCCCACCAGCCTGTCGGCCAGCGCGTCGAGGGCGCCGTGGCCCGTTTCAGCTGCGTCGGCGGCCGGCAACGGCAATTCCACCCAGAAGGTGCTGCCTGCGCCAGGTTGGCTCAGCACGCCCACGTCGCCTCCAAGGAGGTGGGCGATCTCCCGGCAGATCGACAGCCCCAGCCCGGTGCCGCCGTAGCGACGGGTGGTGGAGTCGTCGGCCTGTGAGAAGGGCTGGAACAGCCGTTGCTGGGTGGCCGCGTCGATGCCGGGGCCGGTGTCGGTGACCGACAGGCGAACGCGCTCGTCCGGGGCGGGGCTTGCATCGATCCGGATGCTGCCGCGCTCGGTGAACTTGAGCGCGTTGGTGACGAAATTGGTGAGCACCTGCCGCACGCGCACCGGATCGCCGCGGGCGTTGTCGGGCACCTCGTCGTCGATCGAAAGCGTCAGCGCGAGGCCCTTGGACTCGGCCAACGGGCGGTAGGCCGCGTGCACCGCCTGCAGCGTCTCGTGCAACCCGAAGGCCACCGATTCGAGCGGGAGCTTGCCGGCCTCGATGCGCGACAGGTCGAGGATGTCCGAGATGATGTTCGACAGGGTGTTGGCGCTGTCGACGATCTGCGCCAGGTACTGCCTGCGCCGGCCCTCGTCCAGGCCTTCGCGCATCGCCAGGCGAGCCAGGCCGAGCAGCCCGTGCAGCGGCGTGCGGATCTCATGGCTCGTGTTGGCAAGGAAGGTGCTCTTGGCGCGGCTGGCGGCCTCGGCGGCGTCGCGCGCGTCGGCCAGGGCCTGGTCGACCTGGCGGCGCTCGCTCACGTCCTCGGCGATCCAGATCGTGCCTGCGCCCGGCACGCGGTCCTGCAGCGCCTGGCCGCGCATGCGGCACCAGAAGAGCGTGCCGTCGGCGCGGCGCATCGTGCGCTCGAGCTCGTAGGCCTCGCCGCGCGACAGTGCGGGCAGGGCCTCGCTGCGCATCGCGTCATAGTCGTCCTGGTGCGGCCAGATGACGCCGATGTCTTGCCCGGCGAGTTGGCCTGGCTGCCAGCCGAACATGCGATCGAAGCTGGGGTTCGTGTGCTGGAACACCCGCTTGCGCGTGAACGCGATTCCGATGGACACGTTCTGGAGGATCGCTTCGTGCTCCAGGCGCGCCTGTTCGGTGGAGGTCACGTCGCGCCCGTTGAGCACGAGGTAGTCGAGTCCCTCCATCGTGAACCGGGCGCCGGACAACCGGACCGCCACAGGCTCGCCGGACTTGGTGCGCACCACGGCGGGCAAGTCGTCGGCATGGCCGTCTCGGCGGATGACATCGACGAGCTTGTCCCGGTAGGTGCGGTCGTACCAGATCGCGATGTCGGACGACGTCCTCCCCACGACCTCCGAGGCGTTGTAGCCCGTCACGCGTTCGAAGGTGCGGTTCACCAGTTCGTAGCGACCCGTGCCCAGGTCGGTGAGCGTGATGAGGTCGGGGCTGGTCTCGATGAGATGCGCGAGCAGCGACTGCGACCGGCGCAGCGCGGCTTCGGCCGTGACACGCTCGGTGACGTCGAAGTAGATCGACAAGATGGCCATGCCTTGTCCGGTGTCCACGCGCGTGGCGGTCGCCTGCACGATCCGGTCGTCGCCTCGGCGCGAGCGCAGGCGGAATTCCTCCACCGGCAGGTGTTCGCCCGGGGGCATGTGCTCCAGGCGCTTCATCCGCTGCCTCAGCCGCACGAGCGAATCCTGATCGACGTATGCCGATCGGACGTCGAACCCGATCAGGTCCTCGATCGACTGGACGCCGAACATGCGCGCGGCCGCTTCGTTGGCCTCCATGACGATGCCCTGGCGATGCAGCATCAGCGGCGAAGGCGATCGCTGGAAGAGGGTGTGGTAGCGATGCTCGCGCTGATCGGCCGTGGCGAGATAGCGTGCCAGCACACGCGTGAGCAATGCACCACCGGCCAGCCCGCAGCCGATGAGTGCCCACTGGATCGCGAGCGCCAGGGCCAGAGGCGTCCCCTGGGGCGGGACGATCGTCCAGCCCCGGGTCTGCGCCCACGCGAGAAATCCGATCGATGCCGCGCACACGATGGCAAGCAGGGTCCCCCACCGCAGGTTGGTCACGCTGCAGACCACGCAGACCACGAGTGCGCCGAGCCCCAGCGTGGGTTGCCGCAGCCCGTCGCCAAGGGCCAGTGCGCTCAGCACGGTCAACCCCATCGCGCCGCTGCCGGCGAGCACCAGTACCGCGTTGATGGGAAAGCGGCTTCGAGCGCCTGCGAAGAAGGCGACGAGGCACGCTGCGGCATATGCAACCAGGGCGATCGTCAGCAGGCGGCCCCACGGCGCGGCCAGGTGGACCGGAGCGGCCTGGATCGCAACGGCCAGCAGCAGGGCCACGGCGCTGGCCGTTCCGAAGTAGTAGCGTCCAACGGCCCGCAGGACGGCGGGTCGGCCCGATGCGACGGGCGGCACCGTGGACCGCGCTGCGGACGACTCTTCTGCGCGCATCAAAAAAGACACGAGGGCGGCGATTGCCGGTGTGCAAATACTACGTCGCATTCCCCCCACCCTATTCAGGGTGATTCCGCAGGACGTGCACTGTGCACGCCCGAAGTTCGATTCAACGCGCGCGAGCCCGATTGAGCTCGTCACGCGCGGCGAGCGCGGCGTGTCGCGCGGCTTCCGCAAAATCGTTGCCCGAGCCGGCATACAGCACCGCGCGCGACGAGTTCACCATCACCGGGGCCACGGTGCGCCCGTCCACGGCGCGCCAGCCTGCCTGCACGGTGGCGCGGGCGTCGCCGCCCTGGGTGCCGATGCCGGGGATCAGCAAGGGCAGCGTGGGGGCGAGTTCGCGAACCCTGGAGATCTCGGTCGGATACGTCGCGCCCACCACGAGGCCGAGCTGCCCCGAGGCATTCCATGCGCCCTGCGCAAGCCGCGCGATGCGCTCGAAGACGCGGTCGCCATCGGCCAGGGGCTGTGCCTGGAGGTCCGCGCCGCCGGGGTTGGACGTGCGGCACAGCAGGATCAGTCCACGGTCGGCATAGCGAAGATAGGGCTCGATCGAGTCGAAGCCCATGAACGGCGACAAGGTCACCGCATCGGCGTCGTAGCGCTCGAAGGCTTCACGTGCGTACTGCTCGGCGGTGCTGCCGATGTCGCCCCGCTTGGCATCGAGGATCACGGGCACCTCGGGCGCGACGCGCCGGATGTGTGCGATCAGCCGTTCCAGCGCGGTCTCGGCGCGGTTCGCGGCGAAGTACGCGATCTGCGGCTTGAAGGCGATGGCCAGGTCGTGCGTCGCATCGACGATGGCCGTGCAGAAGTCGAGCAGGCGCGAGGCATCGCCCTTCCATGCGCCCGGGAAACGTGCGGGCTCCGGGTCCAGGCCGACGCACAGCAGCGAGTCATGCGCTCGTTCGGCCCGTTCCAGCTTCTCGCGAAAGTTCATCGGTGTGTCCCGTTCGTTCAGCCGATGCGCTCGGCGAGGCGCCCGGCATGGCCGGTGTAGGTGGCCGGCGTCATGGCCAGCAGGCGGTCGCGCTCGGATTCGGGGATCTCCAGCGTGGCGATGAACTGCTGGATGGCCTCGCGCGTGATGCCCTTGCCGCGCGTGAGCTCCTTCAGGCGCTCGTAGGGGTTGGGCAGGCCGTAGCGCCGCATGACGGTCTGGATGGGCTCGGCCAGCACTTCCCAGGCGTGATCGAGGTCCTCGGCCAGCGCATCGCGATTGACCTCGAGCTTGCCCAGGCCGCGCAGCATGCTGTCGTAGCCGAGGACCGAGTAGCCCAGGGCCACGCCGACATTGCGCAGCACCGTGCTGTCGGTGAGGTCGCGCTGCCAGCGGCTGACCGGAAGCTTCTGGGAGAGGTGCGTGAGCAAGGCATTGGCCAGGCCGAAGTTGCCCTCGGCGTTCTCGAAGTCGATCGGGTTGACCTTGTGCGGCATGGTCGACGAGCCGATCTCGCCGGCCACCGTTCGCTGGCTGAAATACCCCAGGCTGACATAGCCCCAGATGTCGCGCGACCAGTCGATCAGGATGGTGTTCGCGCGAGCGATCGCGTCGAACAGCTCGGCCATGTAGTCGTGCGGCTCGATCTGGATGGTGTAGGCGTTGAACGCGAGCCCCAGTTGCTGCTCGACGACGCGGCGGCTGAAGGCTTCCCAGTCGAATTCGGGGTAGGCCGCCAGATGGGCGTTGTAGTTGCCCACCGCGCCGTTCATCTTGGCCAGCAGCCTGACCTCGGCAATGCGTTCGCGCGCGTGCACGAGCCGCGCCACGACGTTGGCCACTTCCTTGCCGACGGTCGTGGGGCTCGCGGTCTGGCCGTGGGTGCGGCTGAGCATGGGCACGTGGGCCAGGCGCCGGGCCATGCCGGTGAGCGTGTCCACGATCTTGTCCAGCGCGGGCAGCAGCACATCGCGGCGCGCCGACTTGAGCATCAGGCCATGGCTCGTGTTGTTGATGTCCTCGCTGGTGCAGGCGAAGTGGACGAACTCGCCGGCGGCCTTCAGTTCGGCGTTGCTGCCGAAACGTCCCTTGAGCCAGTACTCCACGGCCTTCACGTCGTGGTTCGTCGTGCGCTCGATGTCCTTGATGGCCTGCGCGTCGGCTTCGGAGAAGCGCGCGACCAGGCCGCGAAGCAGGCCGCGGGCCGCCTCGCTGAGCGGCTTGAGTTCGGCGAAGCCGACATCGGACAACGCAATGAACCATTCCACCTCGACCTGCACTCGCCGATGCATGAGGCCGAATTCGCTGAGCAGCGGGCGAAGCGGCGCGAGCTTGGCGGCGTAGCGGCCGTCCAGCGGCGACAGGGCAGTGAGCGAGGACAGATTCATGGCGACGACGGTGCGAGGCGGCGGGAGCGCCCGGGAAGATGGGACGAGGAAGTCGGGACGAGGAAGGCGGCGATTTTAGGCGCTGGTGCGCAGTGCGCCCCGCGCAGGGGGCGCGGGGCGCGCAAGCGGGCCATGAAGCGAATGGGGCGGCGCCTTGGTCCGCATGGCCGCGCACGCGAGAATCGCGCGATGAGCCCGTTCGGACACTCCCATTCCCACCCGGCGCCGGCCTCGCATGACCACGACATGTCGGCGTGGCAGCACAGCCACCAGTTCGATGCGGGCAATCTGCACGGCGAGGTGCGTACGCGCTGGGTCCTGGCGCTGACGGTGGTGATGATGGTCGCGGAGATCGGCGCCGGCTGGTGGACCGGCTCGATGGCACTGCTGGCGGATGGCTGGCACATGGGGACGCACGCGCTCGCCCTGGGCGTCGCGGCGGGAGCCTATGCGCTCGCCAGGCGCCATGCGCAGGACCCGCGATTCAGTTTCGGGACCTGGAAGATCGAGGTCCTCGGCAGCTTCGCCAGTGCGCTCGTGCTGGGCATGGTCTCCGTGGGCATCCTCGCTGAATCGGCGCTGCGACTGTGGCGCGAGGAGCCGATCGCACTGCAGACGGCGATGATGGTCGCTGTGATCGGGCTGGTGGTGAACCTGCTGTCGGCATGGATGCTGCACGGGGCGGATCCGGGCCACGCCCACGCGCATGCGCATGACCATGCCCATTCGCACGACCACACGCATGCGCACGACCGCGTCCATGCGCACGGCGCGCACGGACACGGCGAGCATGCAGGCGACGCGGCGGTTGGCCGGCACACCCACGGCGGTGGCAGCGCCCACGCGCATCACGACCTCAATCTTCGCGCCGCGTACGTCCACGTCCTTGCCGACGCGCTGACATCCGTGCTGGCCATTGCCGCGCTGGCCGGGGCGATGTGGCTGGGGTGGTGGTGGCTGGACCCGCTGGTCGGCGCCCTCGGCGCAGTCGTCATCGCCGTGTGGGCCGTGGGCCTGCTGCGCCAGTCGTCGGCGGTGTTGCTCGACCGCGAGATGGATCATCCACTAGCCAGTCACCTGCGCGAGGATCTCGAGTCCGACGGCGACGCGAAGGTGGCCGATCTGCACGTGTGGCGCGTCGGGCGCAACCAGTTCGCCGCCATCGCCTGCGTGGTGGCCGACGTGCCGCTGGAGCCGTCGGTCTACCGCGAGCGACTGGTCGCCCACAGCGAACTCGTGCACGTCTCCATCGAAGTGAACCGCTGCCCCAACCCGCAGCGCTGAATTGCAGCGCCGGACTGTTTCAGCCGCGTGCGCTTGGTGCGTCGGGCACGGCTTGGATCGGGCTTGGCCGGGCCGGTTCAGCGCTTCGAGCTGGGCCGGCGTGCCCACGTTCTCCCATTCGCCCGCATAGACCTCGGCAGTGATGCGCCGCTCGCGCATGCCGGCGTACAGCAGCGGCCCCAGCGGCGCCTTCGTGCCGGCCATGATGCCCGCGACCAGCGCCGGGCGCGCAAGTGCGATGTTCGCGTACGTCAGGCGCAGATCCTGCGGGCCGCCGTCGGCCACGCCGAACCCCTCGGCATCGAGGACGAAGTCGCCCTGGGGATGGAATGGCGGATTGGGCACGAGCCACACATGCGCAAAAAGTCCGGGGCGGTCGGCGAAGGCCTCGGCGGCCGGGGTGTCGAAGCGAAAGCCCGGCACGAAGATGTCGCCGGAGACGATCCAGAACGCGTCGTCCGCCGAATCGACCAGCAGCGGCAATGCCTTCGCGATGCCACCCGCGGTTTCCAGCGCGCCGCCGTGGTCGCGACCTTCCATCGAGTAGCGGATCGCGACCCCGTAACGCGACCCATCGCCCAGCGCCGCGCTGATCCGGTCCTCGAGCCAGGCCGTGTTCACGACCACTTCGCGCACGCCCGCCGCGGCAAGGGCTCGTAGGTGCCACTCGATCAGCGGCCGGCCACGCACCGGCAGCAGCGGCTTGGGCGTGTGATCGGTCAGCGGGCGCATGCGCTCTCCGCGGCCTGCGGCCAGCACGATGGCCTTCATGCGGCCGCCCGGCCGAGTTGCGCGCCGCGGCGCAGCGCCCGCCGTTCGATCCTCTCGGCGCCGAACGCCTCGAGCAGCGCCGCCATGAGCGCGTGCGCGCGCGAGGAGTTGTCTTCTGCGAGGTTGCACACGTACACGTCGAGCGTGACTGCGGCGATTTCGGGCCAGGTGTGCACGGCCAAGTGCGATTCGGCCAGCAGCACGACACCCGTGACGCCTCCGGGCGCCGGAAAGGCGTGGAAGAGCTCGCCCACCGGGTGCAGGCCGGCGCCGGCCACGGCTTCGAGGCAGATCCTGCGCAGCACATGCGCGTCGGTCATGCCGGGTCGGGATTGCGCGCATCCGCGCAGATCGGCAGTGAGGTGCAGGCCGTCCATGGCGGGGATTATCCGGGGCGCGCCACCGTAAAATCTCGGGCTTCCCCTCTCGCCCGCTCGCCGGGATCTTCCATGGCCGCCGTTCCCGACTCCCTGGCACCTCCGTCAGACACCGCCTTGATGGCCAATGCGATCCGCGCGCTCGCGATGGATGCGGTCCAGCAGGCCAATTCCGGACACCCCGGCGCCCCGATGGGGATGGCCGAGATCGCCGTGGCGCTGTGGGGCCGCCACATGCGGCACAACCCGGGCAACCCGCACTGGCCCGGGCGCGACCGCTTCGTGTTGTCCAACGGCCACGGCTCGATGCTGGTCTACGCGCTGCTGCACCTGACGGGATACGACCTCCCGATGAGCGAGTTGCGCCGGTTCCGCCAGATGCACAGCAAGACTCCGGGCCATCCGGAAGTCGGCGTCACGTCGGGCGTGGAAACCACCACCGGCCCGCTCGGCCAGGGGCTGGCCAATGCGGTGGGCATGGCGTTGGCCGAGAAGCTGCTGGCGCACGAATTCAACCGCGACGACATTCCGCTGGTCGACCACCACACCTATGTCTTCATGGGTGACGGCTGCCTGATGGAGGGCATCAGCCACGAGGCCTGCGCGATCGCCGGCGCCTGGAAGCTCAACAAGCTGATCGCCTTCTACGACGACAACGGCATCAGCATCGACGGGCCGGTCGCGCCCTGGTACATCGACGATGCCGGCAAGCGCTTCGAGGCGTACGGCTGGAACGTCATCGGCCCGATCGACGGTCACGATGTCGAGGCCGTCGACGCGGCCATCGTCGAAGCCAGGAAGAGCGTCGACCAGCCCACGTTGATCGTCTGCAACACGACCATCGGCAAGGGTGCGCCGACCCGTGCGGGCACAGCCAAGGCGCACGGTGAAGCCCTGGGCGTCGACGAGATCCAGCGCACCCGCGATGCGCTCGGCTGGGTCCATGCCCCGTTCGTGCTGCCCGAGGCTGTCTGTGCGCTGTGGGATGCCAAGGCTGCCGGCGCCCGCGCCGAGGCACAGTGGAACGAGCGCCTGGCCGCTTACGAGGCACGTCACCCCGAACTCGCTGCCGAATACCTGCGCCGCATCAAGGGAGAGCTGCCCGCGTCCTTCTCGCAGGCCGCCGCCGACGCGCTGCAAGCCGCGCAGGACAAGGCCGAGCACGTCGCCACTCGCAAGGCGAGCCAGCTGGCCCTCGAGGCGTTCACCAAGACGCTGCCCGAGATGCTCGGCGGCTCGGCGGACCTGACCGGTTCGAACCTCACCAACACCAGCTCGACGCCGGCGCTTCGCTTCGACAGCGAAGGCACGCCCAACGGCGGCCGCCACATCAACTACGGCGTGCGCGAATTCGGCATGGCCGCCATCATGAACGGCCTGGCGCTGCACGGCGGCTTCATTCCCTACGGCGGCACCTTTCTCACCTTCAGTGACTACAGCCGCAACGCCATCCGCATGGCCGCGCTGATGAAGCAACGCGTGATCCACGTGTTCACCCACGACAGCATCGGCCTGGGCGAGGATGGCCCGACGCACCAGTCGATCGAGCACGCGGCGAGCCTGCGCCTGATCCCCGGACTTGATGTCTGGCGCCCGGCCGACACCGTCGAGACCGTCGTCGCCTGGACGCAGGCCCTCGAGCATGCGCACAGGCCCACGGCCTTGCTGCTGTCCCGCCAGAACCTTCCCTTCCTGCCCAAGGCCGCACCCGGCGATGTCGCGCGCGGCGGCTACGTGCTGGCCGAACCCTCGGACGTCGGGCTTCGCCGCAAGGCCCAGGCGGTGATCATCGCAACCGGCTCCGAGGTCCAGCTCGCGATGCATGCACAGCAGCAACTGGCCATGCAGGGCGTGGCCGTGCGGGTGGTCTCGATGCCATCCACCTCCGCCTTCGACCGGCAGGATGCCGCCTACAAGAAGCGCGTGCTGCCCGCCGGGCTGCCGCGTGTCGCGGTCGAGGCCGGCGTGACCGACCTCTGGTGGAAGTACGGCGTGGCGGCCGTGGTCGGCATCGACACCTACGGCGAGTCCGCTCCCGCGGGAGTCCTGTTCAAGCACTTTCACTTCACGCCGGAAAATGTCGCGGCCACGGTGCTGAAGGTGTTGCGCGGATGACCTTCACGGCGCGTGCGGTCGCCGCGGCCGGTGCCCTGGCCGGCGCCCTGCTGGCAGGCTGCGCCATCGTGCAGGCGCCGGAGCCGGCGACCGCCGAATCGGCCGTCGACGCGTGCCGAGCGCTCGAGAATTCGCTGGCCGAAGCCGTGCCTCCCGGCGAATCCATCGCCGAACTCCAGGCTCGCGGCATCCAGGTGCGCACGCCGCTCAGCTTCCCGCCGGGCGGCGCGCCGCAGCCGGCCCACGCCGGCGGCGCGGTGGTCGAGGCAGTGATCGAGTCCGACGGATCGGTCCGGCCCGGCTCGCCGCATGCCTTGCGCAGCATCGGCGATCCGCAGATCGCGACGTCCGTCGTGGCGGCCACGCTGTCCATGAGCTTTCACTTCGACGGCGCGCCGCCGCCCGCACCGGTCGCCTTTGCCACGATTTACGCCGTCTGCGAGCCCACATGACGCGCCTCAAGCCAATGAGCGCGCCAGCTGCGCGAAAATCGCCCTTTCGCCCTTCCGTGAGTCCACGCCCGATCGCAGGCGTCGCCGCACGCTTCTGACTGCAACCCAAAGGAGAGACCCTCATGACCATCAAAGTTGCCATCAACGGTTACGGCCGCATCGGCCGCAACGTGCTTCGCGCCCACTACGAAGGCGGCAAGAAGCACGACATCCAGATCGTCGCGATCAATGACCTCGGAAAGCCCGAGACCAACGCCCACCTGACCAAGCACGACACCGTGCACGGCCCCTTCCCCGGAACCGTGACCGTCGACGGCGACTCCATGGTGGTCAATGGCGACCGCATCAAGGTCCTCGCCGTGCGCAACCCCGCGGAACTGCCCTGGAAGGCACTCGGCGTCGACCTCGTCATGGAGTGCACGGGCCTGTTCACCACCAAGGAGAAAGCCTCCGCCCACCTGAGCGCAGGCGCCAAGAAGGTCATCATCTCGGCGCCCGGCGGCAAGGATGTCGACGCCACCATCGTGTTCGGCGTCAACCACGGCACGCTGAAGGCGAGCGACACCGTCATCTCCAACGCCTCGTGCACCACCAACTGCCTGGCGCCTCTGGTCAAGCCGCTGCACGAGAAGCTGGGTGTGGAGTCGGGCCTGATGACGACCATCCACGCGTACACCAACGACCAGGTGCTCACCGACGTCTATCACGAAGACCTGCGCCGCGCGCGATCGGCCACGCACTCGATGATCCCGACCAAGACCGGCGCGGCCGCGGCGGTGGGCCTCGTGATGCCCGAACTCAACGGCAAGCTCGACGGCTTCGCCATCCGGGTGCCGACGATCAACGTGTCGGTCGTGGACCTGAGCTTCGTCTCGAAGAAGGCGACCAAGGCCGACGAGGTCAATGCCATCCTCAAGGCCGCCAGCGATGGCGAGCTCAAGGGCATCCTCGGCTACAACACTGAACCGCTCGTGTCGGTGGACTTCAATCACAACGCGCTGTCGAGCATCTTCGACGCGACCCAGACCCGGGTGTCCCCGGACGGCAAGCTGGTCAAGGTGCTGAGCTGGTACGACAACGAGTGGGGCTTCTCCAACCGCATGCTCGACACCACCGTGGCGCTGATGGCGGTCAAGTAGTTCGACGCGCTTGTCGCCCGGCCGCGACGGCCGGTGCGGCGAGCGCGCGCAGGTCATGGGCAGCCGCCGCAGCGCTGCCCAGGCTGCCGGCGTGCAGCCTTCACGAAACCCAACAAACGCTTACCAAGTTGCCGCCCTATCGGAGGCGAACGGCGCCTGCGCGCACTCATACACTGCCCGGAATGAAGAAGCGTTCGTTGATCGTCGTCGGCATGTTCGCCGCGGTTGTCTCGTCGTGCGCGGCCGATCCGGCCATGGAGCAGCGCATCGTGGTCGATCTCGTGCGGCCGAGCTCCGACGTGGCGGCCATCGCGCGCCACGCGAGCGAAGTGGCCGGCGTGCCGGCCCATTACGCCGCCAGCGCCGGCGGCACGCGGCATGCTCTTGTCCTGCAATGCGGGAGCGTCGATCGTTGCGGTGAAGCCATCGCGCGGCTGCGCGCCGACACGGACTCGTATCGCGATGTCGACGTGGATCAACGTCGGCGCATCCACTCTCCCTGACGGGGCGTGGGGCACCGGGTCCTTGCCTTTCCTGTTCACTGATCGGAGAACTTTCGATGCGCCGTCCCTTGTTCGCCTTTGCCGCCGCGCTGGCGTTGGCGTTGCCGTTGGCCGGGATGTCCCAGCCGGCGGCCGCGGCCACCGCTGTCGCCACCGCGGCCGACGCCACCGTGGCGCGCGTGATCGTGAAGTTCCGGGCGAGCGCAGCGACCATGCAGGCGCAGTCGGCCAGGCCGGCAGAGCAGCGGTTCGAGCAACGTGCCGGCCGGTTGTCCGCGCGCACGGGCCTCGCATTGACCGACGGCCATCCGATCGGCGCGTCCCGGCAAGTGATGTTTGCGCGCGGCATGACGTCCGAGCAGCTTGCCGCGCGCTTGTCGGCCGAGCCCGACGTGGAGTTCGCCGAACCTGACCATCGCAGGCACATCAGCGCCGTCCCGAACGATCCGTTCTATCCGGGCGGGCAGACCACGATCACCCCGACCGTCGGCCAGTGGTATCTCAGGCCGCCCGCCTCGGCCAACGACTCGGCCATCGATGCGCAGACCGCCTGGGACACGACCATGGGCACCAGCGCGGTCGTCGTCGCGGTGCTCGACACCGGCGTTCGATACGACCACCCGGACCTGGCCGGCAAGCTCTATCCGGGCTACGACTTCATCTCCGACAAGGCCACCGCCAACGATGGAGGCGGCCGCGATCCCGATGCATCCGACCCGGGCGACTGGCTCTCCGACGCCGAGGTCAATACCGTGGGCGGCACGTTCTACGGCGGCAGTCCGAGCTTCTGCAGCGATCTCGATCCGAGCACCGGCCGCTACATGGCGGAAGACAGTTCCTGGCACGGCACCCAGGTGGCGGGTCTCATCGGCGCGGCCACGGACAACGGCATCGGCATGGCGTCGGTCGGACGCAATGTCATGATCCTGCCGGTTCGCGTGCTGGGCAAATGCGGGGGCTTCGACTCGGACATCCAGGCCGCGATGCTGTGGGCGGCCGGTCTCTCGAGCAATCCCATCGCCAATCCGCACCCCGCAAAGATCATCAATCTCAGCCTCGGTTCCGCGACGTCGTGCGGAAGCTATGCGAGCGTGATTTCCCAGCTTTCGGCCGCGGGCGTCTCGGTCGTCGCATCGGCCGGCAACGGCGAAGGCCTGGCGGTCGATGCGCCGGCCAACTGTCCCGGCGCCATCGGTGTGGGCGGCGTGCGCAACATCGGCACGAAGGTGGGGTATTCGAATGTCGGGCCGGAGGTGGCCATCAGCGCGCCGGCCGGCAATTGCGTGAATCTGAGCGGCGCATGCCTGGATCCCTTGCTGACCTCCATCAACACCGGCACGACCACGCCCGCAGGCAGCGGCTACAGCGACAGCTTCGTCCGGCCATCGCTAGGCACGAGCTTCTCCGCACCGCTCGTGTCCGGCACGGCGGCGTTGATGTTGTCAGTCGATCCGGGGCTGACGCCGTCGGCACTCACGAGTGCGCTGAAGGGGTCGGCTCGGCCATTCCCCACCACGGGAGCTGCGTCGGGAACACCGGTGTGCCATGCGCCGAATGGCGTCGTCCAGGACGAGTGCTACTGCACGACTGCGACTTGCGGAGCCGGCCTTCTCGACACGCGTGCCGCGGTGGCCGCCGTCATGCCGGCCGCCGCGCCCACGGCACCCCTGAGCGCTTCGAACGTCAACCCAAGTGTCGGCCAGGCCGTGTCGCTCGATGCGAGCGCCGCCACGGTCGCCACCGGCAGCGGCACTTACAGCTGGACGGTCGGCGACACGTCCGTCGCCGCATTGACCGGCCCGACCAATACGGCCACGACCACCGTACAAGCACTCGCAGCAGGACAGACCACGGTCACGCTCACCGTGACGGACAGCATGAATGTCGCCACGTCTTCGTCGGTGCTGTTGACCGTCGGGCCGGCGCAAGTGACGAGCAACCCACCGCCCAGCACCAGCAGTGGCGGCGGAGGCGCCATCGACACGGCCTCGCTCGCCTGCCTGCTCGCGATTCTGGCAGCCGTGGCCTGGCAAGCCCGTCGGGCCACCGGAACTTCGCGCGTGCGTCGAGACTGGAGTGAACCACCCCCGTAACGCCTTCGGCGCTCCCCCTCCAGGGGGCGCCGCCAGCGGACCTGCCAAGCCGGATCCGCGGCGGCCGCTTGATGCGTCGGTTCATGCCGTTGGGGTGCCGTTCGGCGCTCAGGGCTTTGCGCAAGGGACGAAGCCCTTGCCGGTCCCATCGAGCTTCAACGCTGCCGCCTTGGTGGCAAGGGCGGCATCGGCATGCTCGATGCGAAGCACCTCCTGCATCACCGCCGGTGCCAGCTGCACGATCCGAGCGGTCTGGATGCCCCGTGCCGACAACCGGACCAGCGCCGCCTCGGCGGCATCGCGATCGTCAAACCGACCGAGCGACAGGCCGGGCTCGAGCGATGGCGCGTTGGCGATCTCCTCGAAATGCAGGCTGATGCGCGATAGCTCCACTTCCTTGCGCTGCAGCGCTTCGCGATTGGCGAACCGGCCCATGTAGACCGCCCAGGTGGCCGGCCGCTCCGTCGTGTGGCGTGTCCATGATCCCGCCGGCAACGCGGCTGCCAGCGCCCGATCCGCGGCTGCGGCGGCCTGGGCGTCGAACGGCCCCGCCTCCAGGCACGCAGACGCCGCCTTGGCGGCACTCGCGCTCGCACTGGCGCTCGCACTGGCGCTTGCGCTGGCGGCGGCAGCGACCGCTTGCGGCGACAGCACGCGGATCATTTCCGGATGAACCTGCTTGCCCAGCCGCTGCGGCTCACGGTCGCCGTCGGCGCGCACACCGACCACGTCGTCCAGCCAGCCCTGGGTCCACGCATAGAACGCCAGGTTGGCCAGCAGCAGCGCGAGGACGAGCAGCCTCAGCATGCGGCTTGCGCGCCGGGCGCCAGGCGCACGCTGACTTCGCCACTCGTGACCTCATGCACGGTGCCGTCGCTGGCGCGCACCCGCAACGCACCCAGTGCAGAGATGCCCTCGGCGACGCCTTCGGGCACATCGGCCTGGGTGGTGTGAACCGCGCGCCCGCGCAGGATGTCGCGCGCGGCGAACCGCCCGACGAACGCACCGAACCCCTCGCGCTCGAAGAGCTGCAGGGCGTCGACCAGCGGTTTGGCGACCCGGTGCAGCACCTGGGGGGCCGTCACGTCCGGGTCCAGTTCCTGCACGCAGGCAAATCCGCTGCTCGTGTCGGCGGTCGACATCGGAAGCACATTCAAGCCGATGCCGATCACCGCCAGCCGCCGGCTTCCAGCGGCCACGGTCTCGATCAGGATGCCGCCGAGCTTGCGGCTGTGGCCCTGCCCATCGAGCAGCCACAGGTCATTGGGCCATTTCACGCCGATGCGGCGCCCGATGCCGGCAGGGTCCAGGGCTTCGGCCAGCGCCACGCCGACAGCCAGCGACAGGCCGGACCAGTCCGGCGGCGAGAGCGGCAGCGCGAGCGAAAACGTGAGCGATGCGCCGGGCGAAGCCTGCCAGATCCGGCCCTGGCGTCCGCGACCATGGGTCTGGTGCTCGGCCACCAGCAGGCAGGGCTGCAGGTCGGCGGCGCGGCGTCCGAAAGCATGGCTCTCGACGCTTCGGCGCACCTGCGCGCCGTCGGTGTCGTCTGAGGTCGGAACGACGATGCGCGCACGCTCGAGCAGCGCTGAGTTCGTCGACGCGATGCGAGCCACGACCTCCACGCTCAGGCCGGGCAATTGGGGAGTCAGCTGCTCCCACAAAGCCTCGGCGCCCCAGCGCAGCGGATGCTCGTTCATCGCGTTCCGTTCGTCTTGTCTTCGTGACTCTCAGCGCTTGGGGGCAAGCATCGTTCCGCGGCAACGCACGCTGCCACAGCGACACTCGTATTGCTTCTTCAGCTTGGGCGTATAGCGATCGTCGATCACGAGGCCGTAGTCGTAGAAAAGTTCCTCGCCCGGCTTCAGCGCGCGCAGCGCCTTGATGAACACGCGGCCGTCCGTCTCGTCGGCTTCGCAGTTGGGCTCGCAGGCGTGGTTGATCCAGCGCGCCGCGTTGCCGCCGTACTTGGCATCGATGACATGATCGTCGTCGATATGGAAATAGAAGGTGTGGTTCGGGTCTTTCGGATCGTGCGGATGCCGCCGCAGCGCCTCGCGCCAGGTGATGAGTTCGCCTTTGTACTCGATGATCACCGTGTCCTTCGGCATGGGCGCCAGCGCGAACACGCCCTTGCCGTGCACACCCGATCGGCGCACCTGGATGCGGCGTCCCGGCGGCGCGGCATCCGCTCGGGTGCGCGGGGGCTTGGCGGGCATCGTTTGCGGCATCGGCGTCTTTGGGTACATTGAATTGATGGGCGCGCGCGCGTGCGTGCGCGCGAGAAGCCTGGATTGTATTGACGCATTGGCTGCCCGGAAGGGCGCACGACAAGAAACGACACATGAGCAAGACATTGGTCATCGCCGAGAAGCCGTCCGTGGCACAGGACATCGTCCGTGCGCTCACGCCGGTGTCAGGCAAGTTCGACAAGCAGTCCGAGTACTTCGAGAACGAGCGCTACGTAGTCACCTCCGCGGTCGGCCACCTGGTCGAGATCAAGGCGCCCGAGGAATACGACGTGAAGCGCGGCAAGTGGAGCTTCGCCCACTTGCCCGTGATACCGCCTCACTTCGACCTCGCGCCGATCGACAAGGCCAAGACGCGCCTGAACGCCGTCGTGAAGCTCGTCAAGCGCAAGGACGTGAGCGAACTCATCAACGCCTGCGACGCGGGCCGCGAGGGCGAGCTGATCTTCCGGCTGATCGTGCAGTACGCGGGAAGTCCCAAGGCGCCGGTGAACAAGCCGATCCGCCGCCTGTGGCTGCAAAGCATGACGCCCCAGGCGATCCGCGAAGGCTTCGAGCGGCTGCGCAGCGACGAGGAACTGCTCGGGCTGTCCGACGCGGCGCGCAGCCGCAGCGAAGCCGACTGGCTCGTCGGCATCAACGGCACGCGCGCGATGACGGCGTTCAATTCGCGCGACGGCGGCTTCTTCCTGACCACGGTGGGGCGCGTGCAGACCCCCACCTTGTCCATCGTCGTCGAGCGTGAGGAGAAGATCCGCAAGCACATCGCGCGCGACTACTGGGAAGTCAAGGCCACCTTCGACGCCGAGGCCGGCCAGTACGAGGGCAAGTGGTTCGATCCGGCGTGGAAGAAGAACCCCGACGACCCCGAGCAGCGCGCCGACCGTCTGTGGACCGAAGCCGACGCGCAGGCCATCGCACAGGCCGTGCGCGGCGAGCCCGCCAGCGTCACCGAGGAAGCCAAGCCCAGCACGCAGAGCCCGCCCGGGCTGTACGACCTCACGACGCTGCAGCGCGAGGCGAATTCCCGGCTCGGATTCTCGGCCAAGACCACGCTGTCGATCGCGCAGGCCCTGTACGAGAAGCACAAGGTCCTGACCTACCCGCGGACAGACAGCCGCCATCTGCCGGAAGACTATGTGAGCGTCGTGAAGAACACGATGCAGATGTTTGCCAAGGAAGAGCTGCCCGGCCCGTTGCGCGCGATGTCGGCCCATGCGAAGCGGGCACTCGACGAGGGCTACGTCAAGCCCAACAAGCGCATCTTCGACAACGCCAAGGTGTCGGACCACTTCGCGATCATCCCGACGCTGCAGGTGCCCAAGAGCCTGACCGAAGTCGAGGCCAAGCTGTACGACATGGTGCTCAAGCGCTTCCTGGCCGTGTTCTTCCCCGCAGCGGAATTCATGGTGACCACGCGCATCTCGACGGTGAAGGCCGCCGAGCGCAGCCACAAGTTCCAGACCAACGGCAAGGTGATGGTCAAGCCCGGGTGGCTCGCGGTGTACGGCCGTGAGGCACAAGAGGCCGACGCCAACCTCGTGCCGGTGAAGCCGGGCGAGATGGTGCGCACCGAACACGTCGACGTGAACGCGCTCAGGACCCGGCCACCGGCACGCTACACCGAGGCGACGCTGCTGTCGGCGATGGAAGGCGCAGGCAAGCTGATCGACGACGACGAGTTGCGCGAGGCCATGCAGGAAAAGGGCCTGGGCACGCCTGCCACGCGCGCGGCCATCATCGAAGGGCTGCTGATGGAGAAGTACATGGTGCGCGACGGGCGCGAACTCGTGCCCACGGCCAAGGCCTTCCAGCTGATGACACTGCTGCGCGGCCTGCAGGTCGAGGAACTCACCAAGCCCGAGCTGACCGGCAACTGGGAGTACCAGCTCGCCGAGATGGAGAAGGGAAGGCTCAGCCGCGAGCGATTCATGGACGAGATCGCGGTGATGACGCAGCGCATCGTCGCCAAGGCGAAGGAATACGACCGCGACACGATTCCCGGCGACTACGCGACCCTGAAGACGCCCTGCCCGAACTGCGGCGGCGTCGTGAAGGAGAACTACCGCCGCTTCACCTGTACCGGACAGGGCGGCGATGGCGACGGCTGCGGGTTCTCGATCAGCAAGATTCCCGGCGGGCGCAGCTTCGAGCTCGAGGAGGTCGAGGCCTTCCTGCGCGACAAGAAGATCGGGCCGCTCGAGGGCTTCCGGTCGAAGGCGGGCTGGCCGTTCACCGCGGAGTTGCGGCTGGTCTTCGATGAAGAGATTCGCAACTGGAAGCTCGAATTCGACTTCGGCGAGGACGCGAAGAAGGAAGGTGAATCGGGCGAGCCGGTGGATTTCTCCGGCCAGGAGAGCCTGGGAGCCTGCCCGAAATGCGGCGGGCACGTGTACGAGCACGGCGCGTCGTACGTGTGCGAGCGCAGTGTCGGGGCGCACGTCACCTGCGATTTCAAGAGCGGCAAGATCATCCTGCAGCAGCCCGTGGCCCGCGAGCAGATGACCCGGCTCCTGCACGAAGGCAAGACCGAGCTGCTGGAGAACTTCGTGTCGAACAAGACGCGGCGCAAGTTCAAGGCGCGCCTCGCCTACGACAAGAAGGAAGGCAAGGTCATCTTCGAGTTCGAGCCGCGAGCGGCCAAGGTTCCGGCCAAGAAGGCCGCCGCGAAGAAGGCAGCTTGAACAGGCCGCATGGGGCCGGCGCAACCGGCCGACTTACCTGACCGGCACACCGCTGCCCGGGCATCGCGCGGCCGGCGCGTCAGGTGCAGCGACGGTGCGACAGCGCGGGCAACTGCTGGCGCACCGTCGCGATGCGATCAGGATCCACGTCCGCCATCACGATGCCCTCGCCCTCGTCGCACACACCGAGCACGTCGCCCCACGGGTCGACGATCATGGTGTGCCCCCAGGTGCGGCGTCCGCTCTCGTGGCGGCCGCCCTGGGCCGGCGCGATCACGTAGCACTGGTTCTCGACGGCCCGCGCGCGCAGCAGCAGCTCCCAGTGCGCGCGTCCCGTGCTCTGGGTGAAGGCCGAAGGCACCGCGATCAGGTCGCAGGGCCGCTGCCCCTCGGCGAACGTGAGGCGCCGGTACAGCTCCGGGAAGCGCAGGTCGTAGCACACGCTCATCCCCACGCGCAGCCCTTCGGCCTCGAAAGACACGGGCGTGTCGCCGGCGCGAAGCACGCGCCCCTCGTCGTAGCGCTCGCGGCCGTTGTCGTAGCGAAACAGATGGATCTTGTCGTAGCGAGCCGCCAGGCGACCGTCCGGCGCGAAGGCGCAGCTTGCGTTGAAGGCATGGTCGGGATCGTCCGAGCGCAGCGGCAGGGTGCCGGCAATGATCCACACGCGGAATTCGCGCGCCGTGTCGGCCATGGCGTTCTGGATCGGCCCGTCTCCAGGCGTCTCGGCAATGACGAGCTTGTCGCGTTCGTCGCTGCCGATGAAGCAGAAATATTCAGGCAGCGCCACCAGAGCGGCGCCACGGGCAGCTGCTTCGCCGACGAGGCGGCGTGCCGTTTCGAGGTTGTCATCGACGCGCGGCGTCGAGACCGTTTGCAGGGCAGCGATCTTCATGGCGTGCATCTTCACCGGTTTGTGACGCCGTTGGGTGCGGAGGCGTCGAAGTCCGGAGTCCTGGGCACGTCTTTGGCGTCATGCTCGACGCGCTCGACCTTGGGGTCGCTCCACGGGCCGGTCACGTGGAACTCGCGCGTGCCCGCGCGCACCAGCGGCTTGCGCAGGAACAGCTGCGCAAGAAAAGTACCCAGCCCGATGGCCGGGTTGATGGCTGCATAGGCGAGCGAGGCCGTGCCCGCGTTGATCTCGGGAACGACCACGACCCTCAGGTCCTGGGTCTCGTTCTCGATGTCGGCGCTGCCTTCCATCAGCACGGCCGCCTGCACGCCGCGCATGCGAAGGTTGTTCGAGTGCGCCACGCCATGCTCGATGCTCAGGTCGCCGGTGAGGTTGTCGAAGGCGAAGCCCTGCTGGAAGAGGTCGCGGAAATCCAGCGCCAGGCGCCGCGGCAAGGATTGAAGGCTCAAGACGCTCAGCAGGCGTGCGGCACCCGGCTTGACCTTCAGGAACTGACCCGAGTCGATGTCCACGTTGACCTTTCCGCCCAGCGACGGGTAGTCCAGCGACAGCGGCGATCCGAGCCATGACAACTGGCCGGTCAGATTGCCTTTGCCTCCCTTGACAGCGTCGGGGGTGCCCAGCCGAGCCAGCAGGGCCCCCGAGTCGGCGATGTCGAGCTTGAAGTCGAGGGTTGCGCGGCGCCGGTCACCGGACGCGCTGCCCGACGCCCAGCGGCCGCTGCCGACGAAGCGGGCCTCCGGCACGGTCATCGTGAGTCGTGCGAGCTGCCACTCGCGCACGGATTCGTGCCCCTCGGCGACGGTGCGATTGTTCGCCTCGATCTCCACGCGGCCCAGGCGCTTGCTTCGCAACTCGAGGTCGTCGACGACGATGTCGAGCGACGGGACCGTCGCGGTGGGACGGTCGAGCATGGTCTCCACGCTGTCGGCCTCGCTCTCGGGCAAGGACAGGCGCGACAGCCGCGCGTAGATGCGCCCGGGCGCCGGTCCGCCGCGATCGGCCCGGCCGGGCGTGTATTCGGCATAGCCATTCAGCTGGTCGGCATCCAGATTGGCGTGCCAACGATCGTCTTCGCGCGTGAGGCCGGCGACCAGATGCGTCAGTCTGCGCCCGGATGCGCTCAATTCGCCCGCGCGCAAGGCGATCCTGCCGGGCACGTAGCCGTTGGAGGCGCCGCCCGCGTCCACGCCGCCCGCATCCGTGAGTCGCTCGGTGACGCCTTGCCAGGCATCGACGTCGAGCTCGGGAATATTGATGGACGCGGCCACGCCGTCACTGGACACGGGGGGAGTATCGAGCACGCCGATCGAGCCGCGCAGCACCCGCGGCTGCTGGCCCGAGAGATCGCGCTGGAATTGCGCGCGCACCACGCGCCCGAGTTCGAGGCGCATCGTGTCGGTGGCGATCTGTCCGGTTGCCGGCGTGCGCGCATCGAGCGCGGTCTGGTAATGCAGCGCCAACGGCGAATCGGCCGACTTGCGAAGGGGTGCCGGAAGGTCCGACGCCATGCCCACCAAAGTGCTGTCGACACTCAGCTCCGTGTGGCCATGGATGACGCCCAGCGCCAGCCGATAAGCCGACTGCCCGCTCAGCGAGGTGGCCAGGCGCGAGACGGCGCCCAGTTCAACGGCGCGGCGCAGGCCGTCGGCCGTGGCGATGCCCCGTCCGTTGAAACGCAGGCTGCCATCGGCCTGCGTGCCTCCTTCGAAGGTCGCATCCCCGCCGAGCACGCGTGCCGCGCCGCCGGCGACGGACAGCCCCTGGTCGGTGAAGTCGATCCGCGCACGCGCATTGGCCAACAGCGGCAGGTCAGGCGCGAGCCGCACATCGTTGCCTGCGAGCGCGAGGTTGCCCTTGACCGTGGTGCGCTCGACGTCCTGCAACGGGACGTCGAGCGCGAGCTTGAGGTCCGCCGGGCCGTTGCCGCGCGCCTGGGCGAGGGCCGATCCCAGCCACTCGCCCACCGGCGAGTTGCCGACGTAGCGAAGAAGGTCCTGCAGCGGACCATGCACCTGCCCGCGAATGGCGAGAACCGGGTGGTCACCGAGCTGGCGAATGCCGCCGTTGACCTGGCTCAGCGTCACGCCGTAGACGCTCGCCTGCGCGTTGCGGATTTCCATCGAGGCGCGGTCGAAGACCAGTTCGCCGCTCAGCCGGTTGAACGGCGGCCACGTCGTCGCCACTGCTTGCACATTGCCGGACGACGCAGCATCCGGGGTCACAGGCACATAGGCGAAGTCGGCATCCACGACCTGGCCGGCGATCCGGAACTCCCCCTCCGTCGGGTTGTTCAGGCGATTGAACGGAAAGTCCCGCAGGTCGCCCTTGACGCGAAAGCTCACGTTCTCGACCCGGCCGCTTTGCACGGCATGGGCGACGTAGCGGCGCGTGTCTTCGGGGATCCCGAGCGGAAGGTAGCGTGCGACGCGGGTGGCTTGCCCCTGCGAAATCTTGCCGCTCAGTTCGATGAGACCCGGGTAGCGCCCACCGCGCGACTTCGTCTGCCCGGGGCCCGTGGACCACTGGCCCGAGAGCTCGCCGGCCGCGTCGTCATTGTTGAACCGCACCTCCCGGGCCTGAACGCTCACGGCGGGCGGTGCGCCGTCGCCTGCCGGCTGGATCGACCATTGCAGATTGCCGCCCAAGCGCGCCAGATGCACGACGGGGTCCTCGAACACGCCCGGCAGCTCGATGCCGCCATCGGAGATGTCCACTCGTGCGTTGCCGCCTTTCTCGGTGGCATCGAGGACGACGGTCGCGTTGCGAAGTCCGGGCCGCCCGACCTCGTCCGGTGCGGGCGCGGCCTTGGCGGCGAGCGAAAGACTGCCCAGCACCCCCTTCACGTGGTAAGTCGCGGGCGCGTCGATCGGCCCCGTCCAGCGGGCCGACAGGCCGCCGAGCATGCCGCGTGGCTGCACTTCGGCGAGCAGGCGGCGGACGGATTCGCCCAGCGGCACGCGCTCGGCGATCTGCGCGACCAGGGCGAGGTCGAGTTGCCCGGCATCGAATTGCCCGCTGTCGACATTGCCTTGCACCGACTGCCGCCAGCGCAGCGAGATGTCGCTTCGAGGCCAGCGGATGCCGTCGCCCGTGACGAAGCCGAACTGGTGGGCCGAGAGTGCCCAGGTGTCCTGGTCGTGCCGTGCCGCGAGGCGGCCCTCGATCTGCGAGAGCACCAGCGGCTGCACATGGCGCCCCAGCCGCAGCGTCACTTCGCGCAGGGCCACATCGGCGGTGACGCCCAGCGGTTGCCCGTCTTGAACGTCCATCCACGCGCGCACGGCGCCGTCGCCTTCGTCCAGATCGAAAGGCAGGGTCATGTAGCGGCGCAACTGCGCCACGTCCGCACGCGGCAGGTCGGCGTACAAGGTGCCGCTCCAGTGCGACCAGTCGCCGCTTTCCTCGAGCAGCGGCTGGCTGAAGCGTGCGTTCAGGCTGAAGCGATCGCCCCAATCGGCCGGCGGCGTGGCATCCAGGCGCATCGAGTGGCGGCGCAAGCCGTTGCGCACGACCACGCGGACATCGGACAGGGCCAGGGGCGGCGCATCGCGCTGCTCGTCGGTCCAGCGCAAGGAGCCTCCGCGAATGACGAACTCGGGCTGCTTGAAGAACCAGTTCTGTGCCGCCCGGTCGCTGCGGCCGGGCCCTCCGATGGCCAGGCCGGCCACGAAGATGCGGCCCTGTGCGTCACGTCGCACCTCCAGTTGCGGTCCTTCCACGAGCAATTGGGTGAAGCGCAGCTCCAGCGTCAGAAGGGAGCGGGGCGACAGGGCTGCAACCACTCTTGGCAGCTGCAGCGCCGGCCGGGATTCGGCGTCGAGCAGGACGACGTCGTGCAGTTCGAGCGTGGGGACCCAGCCGCTCGAACGCACGCTGATCTGGCCGATTCGCACGGGAACCCCGAGTGCGCTGGTCGCCCGTTGTTCGATCTGCGGGCGCCATTGCTGGATGTGGGGCAGAATTCCCCAGTGCAATGTCAGCCAGGCGACAAGCAATAAGCTCCACGCCGCAATGACAAGCCCACCGAGCAGCCGAGCCGCCCAACGCAATCGCGTTGCGATCAGTGCCCGGCGCGAGGGCGGCGCGCAGGCAGCGGCAGTGACAGGCGCAACGATGGACATGAACGAGTTGGGGAACCGGCGTACGGCAAGGCAGGTGTCGGCCTGGCGGCATACCGGCTGCTGGCGTATCCCCGGCGCCGTGGCAATCTAGCACAGACCTGCCGACATCCCCATGGGTTCCCTGCCTTCGAGCTCTCCTGCCGAAACCACCGCCGCGGTCGACGCTGTCTGTGTCCGAGCCGATCACAGCCGATTCGTGCAGCGAGTCCGGCGACGCTACGTCGCCGAACTGGCGCTGCTTCCGCCGGGGCTGCCGCGCCGCGAAGCCGTCGTCGCGCTGATGGCGCAATTGCAGTCGGGTGGCCGCGCGTTGCCCAGCGCCTTGCGCGTGGCGCGCCACCTCGTGCTGGAGCGGCTGGCGGTGCTCGACATCGAACACGGTGCGACGGTCGCGGACGTCACCCTGGCCATGACCGAACTGGCCGAGATCGTGCTGGATCTGGCGCTGGCGCATGCGCGGGCCGAGCTCGACGCGCGCTTCGGAGAGCCGCGCGATGCCGCGGGCGAGCGCATCGACTTCTGGGTGGTCGGCATGGGCAAGCTCGGCGCGCGCGAGTTGAATGTCTCGTCGGACATCGACCTCATCTACGTCTACGAGGAAGACGGTGAAACCACCGGACCGCAGAAGATCTCCGCGCACGAGTACTTCTCCCAGCTCGCGCGGGCCCTGTATTCGCTGATCGGCGACACCACGGACGACGGCTTCGTCTTTCGGGTGGACCTCGCGCTCAGGCCCAACGGAAATTCCGGGCCGGCGGTCGTGAGCCTCGCGATGCTGGAGGAATACCTTCAGGTCCAGGGCCGCGAATGGGAGCGGTTTGCCTGGCTGAAAAGCCGCGTGGTCGCCCCGCTGGCCAGCGTCAGGAGCGGCCGCCCGCTGGCGCTGCGATCCATCGTCGCGGCCTTCGTCTACCGGCGCTACCTCGACTACGGCGTGTTCGAGGGGCTGCGGCAGCTGCATCGAAAGGTGCGCGACGAGGCGCAGCGCCGGGCCGCAGGACGGCCGGAACGTGCCAACGACGTGAAGCTCTCGCGCGGCGGCATCCGCGAGATCGAATTCATCGTGCAATTGCTGCTGGTGGTGCGCGGCGGCCAGTTCCCGGAGATCCGCACGCGCTCGACACTCAAGGCGCTGGACAAGCTCGCCGCGGGCGGCCTGATGCGTCCGGAAAGCGCGAATCGCCTGGCCGAGGCGTACACCTTTCTGCGCCGGGTCGAGCATCGGATCCAGTACCTCGACGACCAGCAGACCCACCTGCTGCCCACCAACGATGGCGACCTGGCCTGGATCGCGGCGAGCCTCGGTCTGGCTGCCAACGGCGGCACCTGCGGCCTGCTGCACGCGCTGGGCGAGACGCGCGAAGTGGTCGCCACTGAATTCGACGCGCTCCTGCATGACGGACGTGGCGATACTGGAAAGGACCATGGCGGCTGCCGCAGTTGCGGGCCCATGCCGCAGCCGGTGGACAGCGAGGCCTTCGTCGAGAAGTTGCCGCCAGCGCTGGGCGAGCGTGTTCGCGCGTGGGCGGGCCAACCGCGAGTGCAGGCGCTGCGCGACGACAGCAAGCTGCGTCTGGCCAAGCTGATCACGCGCGCATCGAATGCAGTGGCAGACGAACGATGCACGATGGACGCGGCGCTGCGATTCGTCGAATGGCTCGAGCCGCTGCTGCGGCGCGAGAGCTACCTCGCGCTGCTGGTCGAGCGGCCCGAAGTGCAAGGCCGCCTGCTTCGCCTCCTCGGGTTGGCGCGCTGGCCGATGCGCTACCTGATGCTGCATCCGGGCGTCATCGACGAACTGGCCGACGAGCGGCTCCTGCATGACCGCTTCGAGCGCGACGAATACATCGACGACCTGGAGGCGCGTCATCGGGCATGGGAGCGCTCGGGCGAGGCCAATGAAGAATCCCTGCTCGACACCTTGCGGCGCGCGCACCACGCCGAAGTCTTCCGCACGCTGGTGCGCGACGTCGAGGGCCACATCACCGTCGAGCAGGTGGCCGATGACCTGTCCGCCCTTGCCGACGCGACGCTCGAGTGCAGCTTGCGCTGGTCATGGATGCACCTCAAGCAGCGCCATCGCGAGCAGCCGCAGTTCGCCGTCATTGCCTACGGGAAGCTGGGCGGCAAGGAACTCGGCTACGGCAGCGATCTCGACGTGGTGTTCCTGTACGACGATGACGACGAGCGGGCTGCGGAGGCTTACGGGGCCTTCGTGCGCAAGCTCATCAACTGGCTCACGCTGCGCACCGCATCCGGCGAGCTTTTCGACATCGATACCGCCTTGCGTCCCAACGGCAATTCGGGGCTGCTCGTGTCGTCCCTCGACAGCTACGAGCGCTACCAGAGCGGCCGCGGCAGCAACACCGCCTGGACCTGGGAGCATCAGGCGCTCACGCGGGCCCGCTTCTGCGCGGGCCTGGTGCAGATCGGCACGCGTTTCGAGGCGGTGCGTCGCGCAGTCCTGTCGGCCGATCGGGATCCGACGGCCCTGCGCCAGGAAGTGCAGGCCATGCGCGAGAAGGTGCGTGCCGCGCGGCCGGTCAAGGACGGTCTGTTCGACATCAAATACAGCGCCGGCGGCATGATGGACGTCGAATTCGCGGTCCAGGTGCTCGTCCTGGCCCACAGTGCGGCGCACGCCGAGATGCTGGACAACGTCGGCAACATCGCGCTGCTGCAACGGGCCGAGTCCGCCGGTCTGCTGCCTGCCGGCGTGGGGGTTGCCGCGGGCGATGCCTATCGAGAATTGCGTCGCGCGCAGCACCGCGCACGCCTGGACGAACAGCCCACGCAACTTCCATCCGAGGCCATGGCGACGCAGCGCAATGCCGTGCTCGCGCTGTGGCATGCAGTCTTCGCCTGAGCGCGTCGGGGCCACCGCCGGCGCGCGCGCCTGGGTCTTGGTGGCGGCCGTCCTCGCCGCCGGCGCCCTTGCGGGCTGGCCGGTCCAGCGCACGCTGATCGATTGGCAACCGGCTCTTGCCATCAGCCAGCCGTGGCGTGCCGTCAGCGCCGTGTTTGTCCATTACAGCGCGATGCACCTGGGGGCCAACCTGGCAGGAACCGCGCTCGTCGCGGCCCTGGGCGCGGCCATGCCGGTGCCGCGGCGTGCGTCGCTGGCGTGGCTGGCTGCCTGGCCGCTCACCCAGTTCGGGTTGCTCCTGCAGCCGGCGCTCATGCACTACGGCGGCCTGTCCGGCGTGCTTCACGCAGGTGCCGCCGTGGTGGCCGTGGAGCTGATGTTGCAAGGTTCGCGCGGGCTGCGCCTGCTGGGCCTGCTGCTGGCACTCGGGCTGTGCGTGAAGATCGGGTTCGAAGCGCCTTGGCGGGGTCCGCTGCGCTATCCGCCGGGATGGGACATCGCTGTCGCGCCGCTCGCCCATGCGACAGGCGCTGCAAGCGGTGCGATGTGCGCGTTGGCTGCCCGTGCACTGTCACGGTGCGGTCCTAGGATGCGCCGATGACCGAACGCAAAGCGCAACTCGACGGCGTGGCCGTGGCCAGCCTGGTCGGCTGCTGTCTGCTGTGGGGACTCAACCAGGTGGCGGCGAAGGCGGCATTGGCCGAGGTGCCCGCCCTGCAGCAGGCGGCGGTGCGGTCGATCGGTGGCGCCTTGCTGGTGTGGGCCTGGGCAGCGTGGCGTGGCGTACCGCTGTTCGAGCGCGACGGCACCTTGCCCGGCGGACTCGTGGCGGGCCTGCTGTTCGCGGCAGAATTCGGCTGCATCTTCATCGGGCTGCAGTTCACGACCGCGTCGCGCATGGTCGTGTTCATCTATCTTGCGCCGTTCGTCGTGGCGCTTGGCATGCCGTTCATTGCGCACTCCGAAAGACTCTCGATCGTGCAACTCGGCGGCCTCAGTGCTGCGTTCGCGGGGGTCGCGTGGGCCTTCGCGGAAGGCTTCACGCGTCCTGCGGCCGGTCAGTCGCAATGGCTGGGAGACGCCCTCGGCGTCACGGCCGGCGTGCTTTGGGGCGCCACGACGCTGGCCATTCGCGGCAGCCGCCTGACCACGGCGGTGGCCGAGAAGACGCTGCTCTACCAGCTGGGCATCTCCGGTGTCGCACTGGCGCTGGCAGCCTGGCTGCGCGGCGCGCCGTGGCCCGCGCAACTCTCGGTGCTGGCGTGGTCGTCCCTGGGATTCCAGGTCGTGATCGTCAGTTTCGCCAGTTACCTGATGTGGTTCTGGCTGATCCGACACTACCCCGCCACGCGACTCGCTTCGTTCACCCTGTTGACGCCCGTGTTCGGGCTGCTCATGGGGGCGGCATTGCTGGGCGAGCCGATCACCGCGCGGTTGGTCGTGGCGCTGATCGCGGTGTCTGCGGGGATCGTGCTCGTGAACCGTCCGGCGCGGCGCACGCGCGAGTTGCCGCGCTGAGGCGCGGCTGCCCGGCACGCTCAACCGCGAATGCGCTCGACCAGTGCCGTTGTCGAATACCCGTCGACGAAGGGCAGTGCGATGGCCTGGCCGCCCCAGCTGCGCACCCACTTCGTTTCCTCGAGCGTCTCGATATCGTAGTCGCCGCCTTTCACGTAGATCTGCGGCCGGACCCGCTTCAGGAGTTCGACAGGCGTCGTTTCATCGAACAAGGTGACCAGACTCACGCTTTCGAGCGCGGCCAGGACACATGCACGATCGGCTTCGGAATTGAGCGGACGGTCAGGGCCCTTCCCGAGACGGCGCGCGGAACTGTCGCTGTTGAGGCCGACGACCAGCGCTGCGCCGAGCGCGCGCGCTTGCGCCAGATAGCTCACATGGCCGCGATGAAGGATGTCGAACACGCCGTTGGTGAAGACCAGCGGCCGCGCCAGCGTCGCCGCCCGAGCGGCGATGGCGTCGCGAGGGCACAGCTTGTCGAGGAAGTTCGCCGGGGGGGGCATGGTCGCGGCGGCAGCGCCCTGAGGCGAGGTGCCGTCCGTTTCAGGCCGGCTGGGGGTCGGGCTTCGGGCCCTTGGCGGCGGCCGCGACGGCGGCCGTCACTTCCTTGCGAAAGCGGTTGAGCTCCTGCACGCTCGCGAAACTGCGCTCCATGAGCAGGCTCATGTTGTGCAGGATGCGTTCGACTACCTTGGTTTCCCATACCGCGTCGAACTGGATCTGCTTGTCCAGCCACTGCTCGAGCCAACTCGGGTCGGGCAGCCGGCTTTGCACGGTATCGCGCGGGAACAGTTTCTCGTTGACGTGCAGGTTGGTCGGATGCAGCGCCTGCGCCGTCCGCCGGGCGCTGGCCATCAGCACGCCGACCTTGGCGAATGCCGCCTTGGCCTCGTCACCGAACTTGTGCAGCGCCCGCTTCATGTAGCGCAGGTAGGCGCCCCCGTGGCGTGCCTCGTCGCGGGCGAGTGTCTCGTAGATGGCCTTGATGACGGGCTCGGTGTGCCATTCCGCGGCACGCCGGTACCAATGGTTCAGCCGGATCTCGCCGCAGAAGTGCAGCATCAGGGTCTCGAGCGCGGGCGCGGGGTCGAACTCGAAGCGGACTTCGTGCAATTCCTCCTCGGTCGGCACGAGTTCGGGCCGGAAGCGCCGCAGGTATTCCATCAGGACGAGCGAATGCTTCTGTTCCTCGAAGAACCACACGCTCATGAAGGCGGAAAAGTCGCTGTCGTCGCGGTTGTCGCGCAGGAACATCTCCGTGGCCGGCAAGGCCGCCCATTCGGTGATCGCGTTCATCTTGATCGTGCGCGCCTGCTCGGTCGTGAGCAGGCTCGCGTCGAACCGATCCCACGGGATGTCCTTGTCCATGCTCCAGCGAACGGCCTCGAGCTGCTTGAAGAGTTCCGGATAGAGCATGTGCGGTGCCTTTGGGATAGTCCTTGATTTTAGTCGGGGCTTGTGACAATCAGCGCGGTTCGCACGACCTGCATGGCTCCCGTCAAAGCGCCGAACGTGGCTTGCAGCACACTGCCGGCCCGCCGATGCGCCGGCGGCCCCGGCCAGGGCGCCAAGTTTCGATCGCTTACGACTGCGCCAGTCGTCGCGGGCGATTGGCAAATCAGGCACGGAACTCAGCGCAGGCTGACGCGTCGAAGTGGGCATGGATGGTGACGGCGCATTCAGCCTCTCGTCCTGATGGTTTTTCGCGTTGCACAGCCTGCCGGTTCACCGGTTGAAATCTCGCAGCGGTTCTCCTCCTCCCTCCTCCCTCCCTCCTTCCCTGTGGGGCGCTGTGCAGCGATCTTTATTCCCGGGCCGGCCGCCTCGTGCGGCCGGCGTCCGTTCGGCGCGCTGCACCGCCTTATTGCAGCCACCCCTTGCGCCTGAAGTAAAGGAAAGGCGCCGCCACGGACGCGACCATCAGCATCAGGGCGAACGGGTAGCCAAGCGACCAATTCAATTCGGGCATGGCGCGAAAGTTCATTCCGTAGACGCTGGCGATCAGCGTGGGAGGCAGCAAGGCGACGCTCGCCACGGAGAAGATCTTGATGATCTTGTTCTGGTTGATGTTGATGAAGCCGACCACGGCATTCATCAGGAAGTTGATCTTGTCGAAAAGAAAGGTGGTGTGGCTGTCGAGCGAGTCGATGTCGCGCATGATCTGGCGCGCCTCCTCGAACTGCTCCGCGTTGAGCATGCGGCTGCGCATCATGAAACTGACGGCTCGGCGGGTGTCCATCACGTTGCGGCGGATGCGGCCGTTCAGGTCTTCCTCGCGGGCAATGGCGGCCAGTGCTTCGCCGGCGGTGGCATCGTTCACGTCTTCCTTGAGCACGCGCGTGCTCACCGCCTCGAGATTGTCGTAGATGCCCTCGAGCGCATCGGCGCTGTACTCAGCGTCGGCGTCGTAGAGCTTGAGGAGCACGTCTTTCGCATCCTCGATCAACGCCGGAATGCGGCGCGCGCGCAGGCGCAGCAGCCGAAAGACAGGCAGTGCCTCGGCGTGCACGGAAAAGAGAATGCCCTCAAACAGGATGAAGGCCACGCGCACGTTGCGCGGTGTTTCGTCGCTGTCGATCAGGAAGTCGGAGCGAATGTGCAACTCGCCGTTGTCTTCCTCGTAGAAGCGCGCGGATTCCTCGAGGTCTTCGTCGACGGCGTCTGCCGGGATGGTCACTCCGAAATGCTGTGCGATCCAGCCTTTCTCTTCCGCGGTGGGCTCTTCCAGGTCGACCCAGATGGGCCGCAGATCAGCGAGCGCGTCGAGGCTTTCGATTTCCTCCTGGACCAGTCGGCCGTTGACCAGCGTGAAAACATTCAGCATGCAAGCTCCAGCATGACCGACGCGCATCGCGCGCTCGAACCCGGGTGACACGGAAAGGGCGCTCGCGACCGTCACACTCCGGGGTGGCCAGTGCCTGAAGCACGGCGCTGGAGTGGACGGTCACCGCGTAGGGGGCACGTCCAAGGCGAAGTCTCCGCACAGCAGCAAAGAGCGAAATTATGGCATTGCGCTGCACGAAAGAGATGGCACGCCGACGTGCGCGACCGGATGCTCGCGTCACGTGCTTGTCACACTGGCCGAACCCGGGCACACTCGTTCGCACGGTCCCCGCCTTCAGCAGTCACCCTGCCCTCAAGCCCCCGCGGCAAACCCCCTTCTCCCTGGTTCCATCACCCTGTGAAAGGAGTCCCTATGAATCTGACAATCAGCGGCCACCACCTCGAGGTCACTCCAGCCCTGCGTGAGTATGTGCTTACAAAGCTGGACCGCGTCACGCGGCACTTCGATCAAGTGGTGGACATCAATGTGCTGCTGTCAGTGGAGAAGCTCAAGGAAAAGGAACGCAGACAAAAGGCTGAAGTGACTTTGCACGTGAAAGGCAAGGACATCTTTGCCGAAAACGCACACGAGGATCTGTATGCCGCGATCGACCAGTTGATGGACAAGCTCGATCGCCAGGTCGTGCGCCACAAGGATCGTCTGCACGATCACCACCACGTTGCCGCAAAGCGGATCGATGCGACGCCTGCTTGACCGGCTTGCCCATACGCCACGACGAGCGGCCTGCGGGCCGCTTTTTGCTGCATATCGCACAGGCACCGGAATGGGGGACGGCACGGGCGTTGCTGCGTCGCAGCAGGGGGTGCACAATTTGGCCCGACCGTCCGCGCATTGCCGCTGGCTTGCAGGCCATTTCTCTAATTTGCCGAATAGGCTCCACGCGAGCGCCCGCCAGGCCCAAGAGGTTGAAGCAGGCGCCCGGACCTTCCGATGAATCGTCTCGCTGCCATCTTGCCCGCCAGCAACGTGCTGGTCGATGTGGACGCCACCAGCAAGAAACGCGCATTCGAGCACGCGGGACTCCTGTTCGAGAACCAGCACTCCATCGCGCGAGCGACCGTGACCGACAACCTCTTCGCGCGCGAACGCCTGGGTTCGACCGGGCTTGGCCACGGAGTGGCCATTCCGCACGGTCGCATCAAGGGGTTGAAGAATCCGCTGGCCGCCGTGTTGCGCGTGCAGCAGCCCATTCCCTTCGACGCACCCGACGACGAGCCCGTCATCCTGCTCATCTTTTTGCTGGTGCCCGAGGCGGCCACGCAGCGGCATCTCGAGATCCTCTCGGAGATTGCAGAGATGCTCAGCGACCGCGAGTTGCGCGAGCGACTCAAGACGGAGGCTTCGGCTGCGAAAGTGCACGAACTGATCTCGAATTGGCAGCCACTGAAATCCGTCGCCTGATGCGCCTGCAGCCCGTGCGCGGCAGTCAGGGGCCCGCGGCATGAAGCCGAGTTTCATCAGCGCCGAGGCGCTGTTCGAGGAGCATCGCCCTGCGCTTCGCTGGGAGTGGATCGCCGGACACGCGCATCCCGAACGCCGCTTCGACGAAGCGGCCGTACGCAACGCGCAATCGGCCGCGGACCTGGTCGGATACCTGAACTACATCCACCCGTACCGGGTGCAGATCGTGGGCCGGCGCGAAGTCGCTTATCTGAGCCAGTCGCCGGCCGACGTGATCGAGCGGCGCATCGCGCGCATCGTCACGCTCGAGCCCCCGGTGCTGATCGTCGCGGATTCGCAGACGCCGCCGGACAAGCTGGTCGCCATGTGCGACCGCGCCGACATCCCGCTTTTCGTCACCGAGGAGTCGGCGGGCCATGTGATCGACGTGGTCCGCGGCTACCTGAGCCAGCTTTTCGCGGAGCGGACGACTCGCCATGGCGTGTTCATGGACATCCTCGGCCTGGGCGTGCTGCTGACCGGCGAATCGGGCCTCGGCAAGAGCGAACTCGGCCTGGAGCTGATTTCGCGCGGTCACGGCCTTGTCGCCGACGATGCGGTCGATCTCTATCGCGTCTCACAGACATCTCTGGATGGCCGTTGTCCGGAGTTGCTGATGAACCTGCTCGAGGTGCGGGGCATCGGTCTGCTCGACATCAAGGCCATCTTCGGCGAGACGGCCGTGCGCCGAAAGATGCGGCTGAAGCTGATCGTCCACCTCGTTCGCAAGGAGACGCTCGAGCGCGAGTTCGAGCGTCTTCCCTATGAGCCCCTGTACGAGGAGATTCTCGACGTCCCCGTGCGCAAGGTGGTGATCGCCGTCGACGCAGGGCGCAACCTCGCGGTGCTGGTGGAGGCGGCCGTGCGCAACACCATCCTTCAGTTGCGCGGCATCGACACCTATCGCGAATTCATCGAGCGCCACCAGAAGGCCATGGGGCGGCAGGAATAACGGCGTGCCGTGACGCTTGGGCAGGGCGCGCGACGACTACTTGTTCGCGTGCCGGTACGGACAGTTCTTCTTGGTGCATACGGCGTACAGCGACAGCGAATGCTCCTGCAGCTCGAAACCTCGCCCTAGCGCCACGGCGCGCTGGCGCTTCTCGATCTCGGCATCGAAGAATTCCTCGACCCGCCCGCAGTCCATGCACACCAGGTGGTCGTGATGCTTGCCTTCGTTCAACTCGAACACCGACTTGCCGGTCTCGAAATGATTGCGTGAAAGCAGTCCTGCCTGCTCGAACTGCATCAGGACCCGGTACACCGTGGCGAGGCCGACATCAGCCCCCTCGGCCAGAAGCACCTTGTACACGTCCTCGGCCGTCATGTGCCGCTGCGTGGAATTCTGGAAGACCTCGAGGATCTTGATGCGCGGCAGGGTGGCCTTCAGCCCGCTGCTCTTGAGTTCGTCGGCATGTGTCATGGTGGCTCCGCAGGGGCGCGGCGGCGCCGCCCGCCCCGCTAGAATCGCCCGATCATATCGATGCTTGGCGCCCGCTGCCGGCGTTCCCGACTCGTCATCATGCGTTCGCTCCTTTTCATCGCACCGCTCGCCCTCCTCGGCATGGCCGGCTGTCATTCGCTCCAATCGTCCGACAACTTCCTGGGCCTGATCACGCCGTACAAGGTCGAAGTCGTCCAGGGCAACGTGGTCACGCGCGAGCAGGCGCAGGCGATCAAGAAAGGCATGAACCGGGCGCAGGTCCGCGACATCCTCGGCTCGCCGCTGCTTGCCGACATCTTCCACCGCGACCGCTGGGACTACGTGTTCACCATCAAGCGCCAGGGTGCCGAGCCGCAGCGGCGCCACGTCATTGTGCGGTTCGATGGCGACGCCCTGACCTCCATCGACACCGGGGGCGAACTGCCCAGCGAGCAGGAGTTCGTCGCGTCCATCGACACCTTCAAGACCGCCCGAAACGCGAAGCCGCTGTCGCTCGACCCCGATCAGCTGAAGGCGCTCCCCGTGCCGCCACAGCCGGCCGAACCGGCGTCTGCCGCGGCTTCAGCGCCTGCGCCCGCACGCGACTACCCGCCCCTGGAGCCTCGGTGAGCACGCCGCTGCGAATCGCGGTCGCTGGCGCGTCCGGACGGATGGGCCGCATGCTGATCGAGGCAGTCGATCTGGCCGATGACCTCGTGCTGGCCGGCGCCCTGGACCTTCGCGACAGTGCGGCCATCGGCCAGGACGCTGCCGCGTTCCTGGGGCGCAGCAGTGGCGTGACGATCCAGGCCGACCTGCAGGCCGGTCTGCGCGATGCGCAGGTCCTGATCGATTTCACGCGTCCCGAAGGCACGATGGCCCACCTTGCCGGCTGCGAGGCGCTCGGCGTGAAGTCCGTGATCGGCACGACCGGCTTCAGCGATGAGCAGAAGGCGCGCATCGCCGAGCACGCCGAGGGCATAGGCATCGTGCTCGCGCCGAACATGAGCGTCGGCGTGAATGTCGTGCTTCGGCTGCTCGACATGGCCGCACGCGCTCTCAGCGAAGGCTACGATGTCGAGATCATCGAGGCGCATCATCGCCACAAGATCGATGCGCCCAGCGGTACGGCGCTGGCGATGGGTGAAGCCGTGGCCGCGGCGCTGGGCCGCGACCTGCGCCAATGCGCGGTGTACGGGCGCGAAGGCGTGACCGGCGAGCGCGACCCGTCGACAATCGGCTTCGCCACGGTGCGCGGGGGCGACATCGTCGGCGACCACACGGTGCTGTTCGCCGGGACCGGCGAACGCATCGAAATCACGCACAAGGCGTCGAGCCGCGCCACCTTCGCCCAGGGCAGCCTCCGTGCGGCGCGTTTCCTCGCATCCCGCACGGCCGGCCTGTACGGCATGAACGACGTCCTGGGCATCGGCTGACGCGCCGCGCCCGCGATGAGCAGCTTCCAGCACTTCTGGCAGCAGGGCGACGCGATCACGCGCGCGGTGGCGCTGCTGCTCCTGCTGATGTCGGTCAGTGCCTGGGTGCTCATCTTCTGGAAAGGGTGGCTGCTGCGCCGCGTGCGCGCCGACATCGAACGGGCCGTGCCGGCATTCTGGTCGGCGCCTGACCTCGCTGCCGGCCGCGAGCGGCTTCTCGCACTCGATCGCGAGCGCGTGCTCGAGCCACTGCTCGCAGCCGCCCTGGCCGTTCCGGGCGCACAGACGCTCGAGGCGCGCGCACAAGTCGATTCCCAGCTCACGCGCCGCCTGCGCGACGCGCTGCATGCGGTGCTCGCTCAACTGCAATTCGGCCAGGTGCTGCTCGCCTCCATCGGCAGCACGGCGCCCTTCATCGGCCTGTTCGGGACGGTTTGGGGCATCTACCATGCGCTGGCGAGCATCTCGGCGGGCGGTTCGATCACCATCGAACGGGTGTCCGGCCCGGTCGGCGAGGCACTGGTCATGACGGCAGCCGGCCTGGCCGTGGCGATCCCCGCCGTGCTCGCCTACAACATCTTCGGCAAGAGGGCAGGCGCCAGCGAAGCCGAGCTCGAGGGATTCGCGTACGACCTGCGCGAGATGTTCGCAGACGCCGCCCGCGGCGTCTCCTGAGATACGGCCATGGCCTTCGGACGCCTCGAGCGCAGCGCCTCTCCGGCGCCGATGAGCGACATCAACATGACGCCCTTGATCGATGTGATGCTGGTGTTGCTCGTGATCTTCATCATCACCGCGCCGCTGATGACGTCCAGTCTCCGGCTGGACTTGCCCGAAACGGATGCCGCGCAGCCCGCCGACACCCCGCAGTTCGTGTCCATCGCGATCGATGCCCAAGGCGAGCTGTTCCTCGACGACAAGCCGGTGCAGGTTGCCGTGCTCGCCACACGACTGGCCCAGGCGGCCAAGGCGAACCCGCGCACCGAAGTGCAACTGCGCGCCGACCGTCGCGTGACCTATGGCCGTGTGGCCGAGCTGATCGGCGTGGTGCAGAAGGCGGGCCTCGTGCGCATCGGGTTCGTGGCCCAGACGCCGCCCGATCAGGCGAAATAGCGTCGTGCCGGGCCCGCACATGCGCGGGCTGCGAGGGTCCGCTTCCTATAATCGGCGAGTTCTTCCCGCCGCCGCACATCCCCCTGGCGCCCTTTCGCATGAACCCAGAATTCAAACCCGACGAGATCGAGCGCGCTGCGCAGAACGACTGGGCCGCGCGTGACGCCTATCGTGTCGGCGAAGACACCGCACGCCCGAAGTTCTATGCGTGCTCCATGCTGCCCTATCCAAGCGGCAAGCTGCACATGGGACACGTGCGCAACTACACCATCAACGACATGATGGCGCGCTACCTTCGCATGAAGGGCTTCAACGTGCTCATGCCCATGGGATGGGATGCCTTCGGCCTGCCGGCCGAGAATGCCGCGATCGACAAGCGCGTGGCGCCTGCGCGCTGGACCCGCGACAACATCGCCGACATGAAGGCGCAGATGCAGCCGCTCGGACTGGCATTCGACTGGTCGCGCGAGGTCGCAACCTGCGACCCTTCGTACTACAAGTGGAATCAGTGGTTCTTCCTGAAGATGCTCGACAAGGGTCTGGCATACAAGAAGACGCAGGTCGTCAACTGGGATCCGGTCGACCAGACGGTGCTGGCCAACGAGCAGGTGGTCGACGGCCGCGGCTGGCGCAGTGGCGCGCCGGTGGAGCGGCGCGAGATTCCCGGCTACTACCTCGCAATCACCAAATATGCCGAGGAATTGCTCGCCAACGTGGCCGATCCCGCGAACCCGCAGTACCTGAGCGGCTGGCCCGAGCGGGTGCGGCTGATGCAGGAGCACTGGATCGGCCGCAGCGAAGGCGTGCGGTTTGCCTTCACGCATGACATTCGAGACGCAGGCGGTCACTTGATCGGCGACGGGCGCATGTGGGTCTTCACCACGCGGGCCGACACGATCATGGGCGTCACCTTCTGCGCCGTGGCCGCCGAGCACCCTCTCGCGATCCATGCCGCACACAGCCAACCCGAAGCTCGCCGCATTCATCGAGGCCTGCAAGAAGGGCGGCACGAGCGAGGCCGATCTCGCCCTCAAGGAAAAGGAGGGCATGCCCACGGGTCTGTTCGTGCAGCATCCGCTGACCGACGAAGAGGTCGAGGTGTGGGTGGGCAACTATGTGCTCATGAGCTACGGCGACGGCGCCGTCATGGGCGTGCCCGCGCACGACGAGCGGGATTTCGTCTTTGCCAAGAAGTACGGCATCGACATCCTCCAGGTCATCGCGGTGGACGGCGAGGAATTCACCTACGACCACTGGCAGGAGTGGTACGGCGACAAGCAGCGCGGCATCACCGTCAATTCCGACTATTTCAGCGGTCTCGACTACAAGGCGGCAGTCGATGCGGTTGCCACGGCACTGGCGCACAAGGGCCTGGGCGAGAAGAAGACCACCTGGCGCCTGCGCGACTGGGGCATCAGCCGCCAGCGCTATTGGGGCACGCCCATTCCGATCATTCACTGCCCCGCATGCGGGGATGTGCCTGTGCCCGAGAAGGATCTGCCCGTCCTGTTGCCCGAGGACCTCGTGCCCGACGGCACGGGCAACCCCCTCAACAAGTGTGCGGCGTTCGTGAACACCGCCTGCCCGCGTTGCGGGCAGCCTGCGCGACGCGAGACCGACACGATGGACACCTTCGTGGATTCGGCCTGGTACTACATGCGCTACTGCTGCCCGGACAACGACGCGGCAATGGTGGATGCGCGCAACGACTACTGGATGCCCATGGACCAGTACATCGGCGGCATCGAGCATGCAGTGCTTCACCTGCTGTACGCGCGGTTCTGGACCAAGGCCATGCGCGACATCGGCCTGGTGAAGTTCGACGAGCCGTTCACCAAGCTGTTCACCCAGGGCATGCTGCTCAACGAGTCGTTCTATCGCGAGGACGAAGCCGGCAGGCGACGCTGGTTCTATCCGAGCGAGGTCGATGTCCTCTATGACGAGAAGGGCCATCCCGCGGGCGCCACGGCGCGCGAGGACGGGCTGCCCGTGCAACTGGGCGGCATCGAGAAGATGTCCAAGTCCAAGAACAACGTCGTCGAGCCGCGAGACATCATCGCGCGCTTCGGCGCCGACACGGCCCGCCTGTTCACGATGTTCGCGGGGCCGCCCGACCAGAGCGCGGCATGGTCCGACTCGGGGGCCGAGGGTGCCTTCCGCTACCTGCGTCGCTTGTGGAGCTTCGCGGTACGGCACGGGTCACGCATCCGCGAAGCCGGTTCGCGCATCGACCAGCCCAGTGCGGGTGCCAAGGATCTTCGGCGCGAGGTGCACATGCTGCTGCGCCAGATCAGCCACGACTACGACCGCCTTCAATACAACACGGTGGTCTCGGGCGCGATGAAGCTGCTCAATGCACTGGAAGGCGCGCAGCTGACAGAGGCGCCGGCAGACGCCGCCGCGCTGCGCGAGGGGCTGGGCGTGCTGCTGCGCGCGCTCTATCCTGCTGCGCCTCACGTGGCATGCGTGCTCTGGAATGAGCTTGGCTATGCCGTCGAGCACGGCGACCTGCTCGACGCCCCATGGCCCAAGGTCGACCCTGCCGCGCTGCTGCAGGAAGAAATCGAGTTCGTGCTGCAGGTGAACGGCAAGCTGCGGGGGTCGGTGAAGGTTCCCGCCAGCGCCAACAAGGGCCAGATCGAGGCCGCAGCGCTTGCCAGCCCCGAGTTCGTGCGGTTTTCCGAGGGCAAGAGCCCGCGAAAGATCGTCATGCCGCCTGGCAGGCAACTGATCAATATCGTGGTCTGAGCGCGTGCTGCAGGACAGGTCCGTACGCCCGTTTGACGGCGGCTCCTTGCGCGCCGGCCGGCGGTCGTGGCTGACGCGGGCATCGGTCGCCGTCGTGGGCATCTTCGCTCTCGGCGGCTGCGGTTTCGAGTTGCGGCGCGCACCGAGCTTTGCGTTCCGCACCATCGGACTGGCCGGCTTTCCCGCGCGCTCTCCACTGGCGGATGAGCTTCGCTCCAGCATCAATGCCAGCCAGACCACTCTCGTGATCGAGCCCGCGCTGCAGGCGCAAGTGATCCTTCACGCGCTGACCGACGCGCGCGAGCGCAGCGTGGCCGCGAGCACGGCCGCCGGCCAGGTGCGCGAACTGCAATTGCGCACCCGCTTTTCGTTTCGCCTGGACACGCCGAGCGGAAAAGAGCTGATTCCCGCCACCGAACTGCTGCTCAGCCGCGACATGAGCTACAGCGAAGGCGCCGCACTCGCCAAGGAGGAAGAGGAAGCCTTGCTGTTCCGGATGATGCAAAGCGACATCGTTTCCCAGGTGATGCGGCGCCTGGCCGCGGTGAAGGCGATCTGATGCAATTGCGCCTGGATCAGCTCGCGCCCCATCTCGCTAAAGACCTGCGGCGCATGTACACGCTGTGGGGTGACGAACCGCTGCTTGCCCAGGAGGCTGCGGACGCCATCCGCGCCGCTGCACGAGCGGCGGGATATGCCGAGCGGCAAGTGCACACGGTCAGCGGCGCTCACTTCAACTGGAGCGCGCTGCTCGGTGCGGCCCAGGAGATGAGTCTGTTCGCAGACCGTCAGCTGATCGAGATCCGGATTCCGTCAGGAAAGCCCGGCAAGGACGGCTCCGACGCCCTGCAGCGCTACTGCGCACACTTGTCGGACGATGTTCTCACGCTGGTGCAGCTGCCGCGGCTGGATCGACAGCAACAGGCGAGCGCGTGGTTTGCAGCGCTCGACGACGCGGGCGTCTGCGTGCGCATCGATCCCGTCGAGCGCCGCGCCTTGCCTCAATGGATCGCGCAGCGGCTGGCAGGCCAGGCACAGCGTGTGCAGGATGGCGAGGCAGGACAGCACACGCTGGCCTTCTTTGCCGACCGGGTCGAGGGAAATCTTCTCGCCGCGCATCAGGAGATCCAGAAACTCGCTCTCCTTTATCCGGCCGGCGAGCTGAGTTTCGAGCAGGTCGAGGCTTCGGTGCTGAACGTCGCGCGCTATGACGTGTTCAAGCTTGGCGAAGCGGTGCTGGCCGGGCAGGTGGCGCGCGCGCTGCGCATGCTCGACGGCCTGCGCGCCGAGGGCGAGGCCGCGGTGCTGGTGCATTGGACCCTGTCGGAGGACATCCGCGCCCTGCGCCGCGTCAAGGAGGCGATGAGCGCGGGCAAGCCGCTTCCGATGGCCCTGCGGGAGGCGCGGGTCTGGGGCGCGAAGGAGCGATTGTTCGAGCGGGCAGTGCCGATGTTCAGCGACCATGCGCTGGCGCGCTTGCTGCACGCGGCGCAGGTGTGCGACGGGCTCGTGAAGGGGCTCAAGCAGCCCGACTGGCCGCTCGAGCCCTGGGACGGCTTGCGACGCTTGATGCTGATGGCGTTGGAGTGCACGTCCGCCGCGGCCGGGGCAGGACGCGGTCGTGCCGTTGCTCCCCGCCTGGCGCTGGGCGGCTGAGCCGTCCGCTGCCGTTCTCCACCCAGTGGGATACGCGATGCGCGCAGCGCGACGGCGAGGCCGTCAGGCGTCGCGCAGCGTGCGGTTCAGCGCCGACAACACCCACGCCACGGTCTGGCCGCGCACGGCGGCGCGGTCGCCTTGCAGTTGCAGGCGTGTCGCCGACGTCTGTCGGCCCGGCGCGGCGATGGCGACCCACACCGTTCCGACCGGTTTGCCCGGCGTGGCGCCGCCCGGTCCGGCAATGCCCGTCACCGCCGCGGCGACCTGGGCGCGCGATCGAGCGACGACTCCGTCCGCCATGGCGCGAGCGACCTCACTGCTGACGGCACCGTGCTCGGCAATGAGGGCCGCCGGCACCCCCAGCAGTTCGGTCTTCGCCTCGTTCGAGTAGGTCACCAGCCCGCGATCGAACCAGTCGCTGGAACCGGCAAGCGCGGTGCAGGCGGCGGCCACGAGGCCGCCCGTGCAGGATTCGGCAGTGGCCAGCATGCGACCTTGCGACTTCAGTGCGTCTGCCAGCGATTCGACTTGCTCCGCGAGCGCTGCATCGAGTTCGTTCACCACCACCTCCACGCCGCGATGACGAGCAAGGTGCACAGGGCGGCCACCAGGTCGTCGAGAAGAATGCCAAAGCCCTGGCCGTATCCGACGCGCTGCCCGCGCTGACCCTTGAAGACCTTGTCGGCCCAGGCGATGGGGCCGGGCTTGGCCGCATCGAAGAACCGGAAGAGCGCGAACGCAGCCCCCTGTGCCCAGCCGCTTGCGGGCGTGACCAGCCACAGGACGATCCAGAATGCCACGATCTCGTCCCAGACGACCGCCGACGGATCGGCGGTGCCGAGGTCGCGGGCCGTGACGGTGCACGCCCACCATCCGATGACCAGCCCCGCGCCGATGACCATGCCGCAACCCGCATCGTCGACGTGGGGACGTGCGATCGCGAAGACCAGCCATGCCCACAGCGTGCCCACCGTGCCGGGCGCCCAGGGCGACAGCCCGCTGCCGAAACCCAGCGCAAGCGCATGCGCCGGATGCGAGAACGTGAACGCGGCCGTCGCCTTTCGCGGCGCCTGCGACATGGGAGGATGAAGGTCCTCGGTCATCCGCGGAAGTGATCGAAGGACTCGAAATGCTGGTCGATCGCACGGCCGCTGCGGTCGGTCAGGCGCAAGCCCTGCGAGGAATCGATGCGGCCGATGCGCGTGACGGCGACCGGCCCTTGGGCAGCGGCTGCGGCGACCGCTGCGGCGCGTTGCGGTGGCGCGGTGAACACGAGCTCATAGTCGTCGCCGCCGCTGAGCGTGCACAGGCGTTGAAGGGCGGGTGCCTGGGTGCGGAGCACGTCGCTCCGCGGCACGGCATCCGTGTCGATCGTCGCACCGACGCCCGAGTTCGCGAGAATGTGCGAGAGATCTCCGAGCAGGCCGTCGGATACGTCGATGGCGCTGCTGGCGATGCCGCGCAGCGCGACGCCCAGCGCAACGCGCGGCTGTGGGAGTTCCATGGCCTGCCGGACCCGGGTGAAAGGTTCCGCGTCGAGCGCCGCCGTGCCTCGGAAGACCTCCAGCGCCAGGCGCGCATCGCCGACGTGGCCGCTGACATAGACATCGTCACCGTCGCGGGCTCCGCTGCGCAGCAAGGCCTCCCCTGTGGGCACCTCGCCGAAGACCGTGATGCAGATGTTCAATGGCCCCTGGGTGGTGTCGCCACCGACGAGTTCGCATCGATGCTCGTCGGCCAGGGCGAGCAAGCCGCGTGAAAAGCCTTGCAGGAAACCATCGTCGACGCGCGGCATGGCCAGCGCGAGCGTGAACGCAAGAGGCTGCGCACCGCAGGCGGCGAGATCGCTCAGATTGACGGCCAACGCCTTGTGGCCGAGTCGCTGCGGTTCGACCGTGGACAGGAAATGCCGGCCTTCGACCAGCATGTCGCTGGAGATGGCCAGCTGCATGCCCGGCCCGGGGGCCAGCAGCGCGCAGTCGTCCCCGATGCCCAGTGCACAGCGAGACGCCTTGCGCGTGAAGAAGGTCCGGATGATGTCGAACTCGCCCAACGCCATGACAAGCATTGTCGCCCAGCGCGCTCAGTGTCCGGACCGGATCGCGCCCGTCGCCCTGCGCGCGTCCGGACGCCTCACGGCCGCTCACGAATTCGGGGGCCGCAGCGCGTTGGCCAGCTCCACCGCCGAGCGCACGCCCATCTTCTCGAACACACGGGCGCGATGGACCTCCACGGTGCGCACACTGATCTGCAGTTCGTCGGCGATGAGCTTGTTCGGGCGGCCTTCGACCACGAGCCGCATGACGTCGCGCTCACGGTCGGTGAGGTCGGCCAGACGGCCTGCCACCTGCATCGCATTGCGCCGCAAGAGGATGGCCTCGCTGCTGCGTGTCAGCGCCAGCTCGATGCGATCGACGAGGGCATTGTCGGCAAAGGGCTTTTCGACGAAATCGAAAGCGCCGCGCTTGACGGCGGCCACCGCGGTCGGGACGTCGCCGTGGCCCGGTGAGGAAGATCACCGGCATCACATCGAGCACCTGGCGCTCGACCAGGCGCTCGAAGAGCACGATGCCGCTGGTCACGGGCATGCGCACGTCCAGCAACAGGCAACTAGGGGTGCCGGGCCAGTCGGACGGACGCCCGGCCAGCATCTCTTCGAATGCCTCGGCGCTGGCAAATCCCTCGGACAGCAGCCGCCGCGAGCGCAGCAGCCAGGCGAGCGCCTCGCGCACGACATCCTCGTCATCCACGAGGTAGACCGTGGGCAGGCCCAGGCGGGGATCGGCAGTGAAAGTCATGGCGATGTCCGTGCGAGGTCGTCAGTGTCGCGGGCGGCGCTGGAGGCATGGGGAGGCCGTCGTTCGCTGCGGTCGGCCGGAAGGGTAAACCGGAATTCGGTGCCGCTGCCGCCATGACCATCCTGGACGGTCAGGGGCGCGAAATCGAGCGCTCCGCCGTGCTGCTCGATGACCGTGCGGCACAGACTGAGCCCCAGACCCATGCCTTCGCTGCGTGTCGTGAAGAACGGCGTGAACATCTTGCGCGCGACCTCGGGCGGGACACCTGGTCCGTGGTCGATCACGCTGAAGGTCACCCAACGCGGATGATGCTGGCGCACGCGGATGAGCAGCTCGCGCTGCTCTGCCGGCGTGTGCGGTTCCATGGCCTGGATGCCGTTGCGCGCCAGGTTGAGCAGCACCTGTTCGACCATGGTCCGGTCGCACATCGCGCGGGGTGCCGGAGACGGCATGTCGACCTCGACCCGCGCGCCGATCTTGCGGGCCTGCAGTCGCACCAGGGGGAGCACCGTATCCACCAGCACGTCGCATCGCACGGCCTCGTGACTCTGCTCGCGGCGCCTGACGAAATCATGCACGCTCTTGATGACGCGGCCCGCGCGCTCGGCCTGCTCCGAGATCCGCTCGGCCGCCTGGCGAAGCATGCCGGCAGTGTCGGCATCCAGCGGTCCCGGCTCCATCAGGTTGAGCGAGCCGCTGGCATAGCTCGCGATCGCTGCCAGCGGCTGGTTCAACTCGTGGCTGAGCAGCGATGCCATTTCTCCGACAGTGGCCAGCCGCGCGGTGGCTTGCAGCCGTTCGTGCTGCTGGCGCGAGAGCTCTTCGATCCGACGCTGTTCGCTGATGTCCAGCACCGCGCTCATCCAGCCGGTCTGGCGACCGTCGCTGTCCACGAGCGGAGCCTCGAAGATGAGCACCGAGAAGTGCTCTCCGGTCGAGCGCACGAACATCGTCTCGAAACCCTCGCGAGGGCTTCGAGCCGTTTCGCCGGCCAGTCGCGCCGCCTGCCGCCGGGCATATTCATCGGCAAGCTCCGGCGGCCAGTACGGTGGCGTCATCTGGCCGACGATGTCTTCGGCACGATAGCCCACCATCTGGCAAAAAGCCGGATTGACGTAGGTGATGCGGCCCTGCAGGTCGCGAGCGCGCAGGCCGGTGACCAGAGAGTCCTCCATCGCCTTTCGAAAGGCGAGGGACTCTGCAAGCGCCCGCTCAGCGCGAGAACGCCTGCGCACGTCGCGCACCAGCATGACGACGACGCCGCCCAGCGCCAGCGACAGGCCCAGCACGAGCGCGACAGTCAGGTTCGGGATCCATTGCGGGCGACGCGCCGTGCTGTCCAGTCGCAACTGCAGCGTCAAGCCCGGCAGGTCGATCAGGCGCTGAGACACATACACGCCCGCGCCGCGCACCGGGCCTGCACGTGCCAGGCGCGTGCCGTCGCCTTCCACGAAGGACAATTCGTTGGCGCGCAGCACTTCCCGGTCCGTAGCGGTGTCGAGGACCGCGGCCAACGAGAATGTGGCCGTCATGTAGCTGTCGACCTTGCCGGCATGCTGCATCGGCAGGCAGGCGTCCAACACTTCGAGCCCCAGGCCGCCCGGCAGCGGCACGAAATAGCTTTGCGAATAGACCGGACTGGACTGACGCGCCGCCGCCACGCAGGCGGCGTCGGAGTCGAGCTCGATCTCGTCGCGCGGAATGCGCGTGAACATGGGTGGCTGCAGCGGCGAGTCGGCAGATTCGACGATGCGGTGGCGGGCATCGCGCCGCTCGAGATGGACCAGCTCGGGGCGCGCGCGCATCAGTTCCAACGCCCCATCGTGCCATGAGGTCGTTCCCGCGGTATCCCACAGCAATGCCTGCAGCGCCTGGAGATCGCGTGCGAACAACTGCTTGATGTCGGCGGCGACGGCGGCCGACACCGCGTCGACGCGATCTTGCGCCCGGTTGTTCTCGTACTTGAACGAGAGCCACACGAGCATGGACTGCGCCACCGCGAGCAACGCCACCAGAGCACCCCACAGCACTGCTCGCTGCCGCAAGCTGCGGCCGGCAGGCGCGTCGGGGGCAGGGGCGGAGTCGGGCAGCGCAGGAACAGAAGGAGTCGCCACGCCGCAGTATCGCCATGCGCAGGCTCCGCCGGTCTACGCAGTTTCCTCATGGGAGTTATGCCTGCGAGTGTGGAATCGCGCTCCTACAATGCCCGGGCGCTGTCGCCGGGGACCCGACGCGGCCGTCAATCACCGAGACAAGCCATGTCCGACATAGATCAGAAGCGCGCAGAACTTCGGCGTGCCGCGCTTGAATACCATGAGTTCCCGACGCCCGGGAAGGTGCAGATCGCAGCCACCAAGCAGCTCATCAACCAGCGCGACCTTGCACTGGCCTATTCGCCCGGCGTGGCTGCCGCCTGCGAGGAGATCGTCGCCGATCCGGTGAATGCCTTTCGCTATACCGCGCGCGGCAACCTGGTGGCCGTGGTGACCAACGGCACGGCGGTCCTCGGATTGGGTGACATCGGACCTCTCGCCGCGAAGCCCGTGATGGAGGGCAAGGGTGTCCTGTTCAAGAAATTCGCGGGAATCGACGTCTTCGACATCGAGCTGCAGGAGCGCAACCTCGACAAACTCGTGGACATCATTGCCGCGCTGGAACCGACCTTCGGCGGGGTGAATCTCGAGGACATCAAGGCCCCCGACTGCTTCTATGTGGAACGCCGCCTGCGCGAGCGCATGAAGATCCCGGTATTCCACGACGATCAGCACGGCACGGCCATCGTCGTCGGCGCGGCGCTGCTCAATGCGTTGAAGGTCAGCGGCAAGGACATCCGCAAAGTCAAGCTGGTCACTTCGGGCGCAGGCGCCGCGGCGCTTGCCTGCGTGGGGCTTCTCGTCAAGCTCGGCCTGCCGCGCGAGAACATCTGGCTGACGGACCTCGCTGGCGTCGTCTACGAGGGCCGCGTGGAGTTGATGGACGAAGACAAGGCTGTCTTCGCCCAGAAGACGACCTTGCGCACGCTGGCCGAGGTCATTGACGGTGCCGACGTTTTCCTCGGCTTGTCTGCGGCGGGCGTGCTGAAGAAGGACATGGTGGCACTCATGGCCCCTGATCCGACAATCTTCGCGCTGGCCAATCCCATGCCGGAAATCCTTCCCGAGGAAGCCAAGGAGGTCCGCACCGACGCGATCATCGCCACGGGACGCACCGACTATCCGAACCAGGTCAATAACGTCCTGTGCTTCCCGTACATCTTTCGCGGCGCCCTCGACTCCGGCGCGACGACCATCACCGACGAGATGGAAATCGCCGCCGTCCACGCGATTGCGGAGCTGGCCCAGGCAGAGCAAAGCGAAGTGGTGGCCGCCGCGTACGCCGGCGCCACGCTCAGCTTCGGGCCTGAATACCTGATCCCCAAGCCCTTCGATCCGCGGCTGATGATGAAGATCGCACCCGCCGTGGCAAAGGCGGCGGCCGATTCGGGCGTGGCCCTGCGGCCGATCGCGGATCTGGATGCGTATCGCGAGAAGCTGCAGACCTTCGTGTACGCGTCCGGCACGACGATGAAGCCGATCTTCCAGATTGCCAAGCGCGCCGAACGCAAGCGCGTGGCCTACGCGGAAGGCGAAGAAGAACGCATCCTGCGCGCGGTTCAGGTGGTCGTCGACGAAGGATTGGCGCGCCCGACCTTGATCGGCCGCCCCGAAGTGATCGCCCAGCGATGCGAGAAGTTCGGCTTGCGTCTGGAGGCAGGGCGGGACTATGACCTGGTCAATACCGAGAACGATCACCGCTACCGCACCTATTGGCAGACCTACCATCGCATGACTGCGCGCAAGGGCGTGACCGTGCAGCTGGCCAAGATCGAGATGCGACGTCGCCTCACGCTCATTGGCGCCATGCTGCTCGAGTCAGGCGAAGTCGATGGCATGTTGTGCGGGACCTGGGGCACCACGGGCATGCACCTGCACTACATCGATCAGGTGATCGGATTGCGAGAGGGCGTCAATACGTACGCCTGCATGAACGGCCTGATCCTGCCGGGTCGACAGGTGATGCTCGTGGACACGCACGTCAACTACGACCCCACGGCTGCCCAGATCGCGGAGATCACGATCCTCGCCGCGGAAGAGATGATGCGCTTCGGCCTCAGGCCCAAGGCTGCGCTGCTGTCGCACAGCAACTTCGGCTCCAGCAACCAGCCTTCGGCGATCAAGATGCGCGACGCGCTGGCACTGTTGCAGGAACGTGCGGGCTGGCTGGAAGTCGATGGCGAGATGCACGGCGACACGGCGCTCGATGCCGCGTACCGCCGCGAGACGATGCCTGACAGCTCACTGAACGGCGAAGCGAACCTTCTGGTGCTGCCCAACATCGATGCTGCGAACATCTCGTACAACCTTCTCAAGACGGCCGCGGGGGGCGGAATTGCAATCGGGCCCGTGCTGCTGGGTGCCGTCAAGCCCGTCCACATCCTGACTCCTTCGGCGACCGTTCGACGCATCGTCAACATGACGGCCCTGACCGTCGCCGACGCCAACGCCGCACGCTGATTGGCCCGCGCAACGCCTCGGCGTTGGATGGGGCCGTCGAAAGTGCGGTCGGCGATCGATCTGCCGCAGTGCAGCAATGCCCTGCTGCGGGTGCGCTGTGGCCGTGCCATTCGCTCGGTGCTTGATTCCGCGCAATGTCGTCGTTGAACGGCTGAAGTAGCGTTCCCAGAAGTGCGAACGGCAATCGGCTTGGCGTATGTGTGCGCACGCTGACAAGACGAGGGGCTTGCCTACTTTTGTGGCAACCGCTTGAGATTTCTGCCCCATTTCGGTACCATCTGCGTTTCAGGATTCAGGGAAAACCCGTGTCTGTGCGGCCAGCCGAGGCATGGCAAGCCCTCCGAACCTTTCAAAGCTTTCGAAGCCCTCGAAAGGTCGGTTTTGCTCTCAGCCTCGCTGGCGCCATGTTGGCTTCGGCGACGTTGCCGGGGTCAGCATGGGCCAGGCGGCCCGTTGGCCACGATTTAGGCACCGTGGCATGGACTGCTCTGCCGGCGCAGGCGCAGACCACCGACCGCTTGATCCGCGCCGGCGGACCTTTTCCCTACTCGAAAGACGGCATGGTGTTCGGCAATCGCGAACGCGTGCTCCCGGGTGAGCCTCGCGGCTACTACCGGGAGTACACGGTCAGGACGCCCGGTGCACGAGACCGCGGAGCCCGGCGCATCGTTTGCGGCGGCTGGCAGCCCACCCGTCCCGAAGCGTGTTTCTTTACTGGCGATCATTACGCGAACTTCGCCCGGATCGTGTATTGAGCGCATCTGAATTTTTTGTGTGACTTGAGGAGGATCGCGACATGCTCTTGCAGACAGTCCGTCCGAACATTGTTCAATCGATCCGCGCCTATCGCGCAGAGGATCTGCAGGAGGCGGCACAGGACGTCGGCCAGCATTTCCTCTATGCGAATCTGACCGCGGCCCAGTCCAAGCAGGAGGTGCTCGAGAAGATCGCCGAATCCTTCCTGTTCCCGGCGCATTTCGGCAAGAACCTCGATGCGCTGTATGACTGCATGACCGATCTCGTTCACAAGGCCGGGCAGCAGCCGGGCTTCGTGGTTGTCCTCGAACAATTACCCGACAATCCGCGCTTCGATCGTGAAGCGCGAGAGCAACTTCTGGACGTGTTTCGAGACGCCGCAGACTTCTGGGCGGAGCGAAAAATACCATTCAGGTGTTTCTATTCTTTTCAGTAGCCCGCTCCCAGGAACAAGGGTCATGGGAGCGGGCGACGGAAGTGGCCCAAAACGTCGCGGAGAAGCCTGCCAAGGCTTCGAAGAACGCAGCCAGCGCGAACTTCGGCATGAACATGCCGATGATGAGCAGCGCCTTCGATACGGCGATGTGGTTGAACGCCGCGTGAGCGCGGCATGAACCAGACGAAGAAGGCGACCCGCGGGTCGCCTTCTTCGTGTCTGGAGTGCGAATCCCATCAATGGCCGGAAACGGCCGCTGCCAGGCACAGGAATTCCGCGACCGGCACCTCCTCGGCACGCCGCCGAACGTCGAATGCGCCTTCGAAACCACGTTCGTCGAGCCAGCGGCCGAGCGTATGCCGCAAGAGCTTGCGACGCTGCGAGAACGCGACCGTGACCAGTTCGCCAAGAAGCGCGGGGTTCACGCCGAGCACAGGCGGCAACGGGCGCATGCGCACGATGGCCGAATCCACCCGAGGCGGCGGATCGAAGCATTCGGGAGGCACCGAGAGAACGTTTTCGATGTCGTAGCGCCACTGGAGCATGACTGAAAGCCGGCCATAGTCTTTCGTGCCCGGTCTCGCGGCCATGCGATCGACGACTTCTCGCTGCAGCATGAAATGCTGATCGACGATCCGATCGGCGGCGCGCAGCAAGTGAAAAAGGATGGGCGTCGAGATGTTGTACGGCAGATTGCCGACCACGCGCAGTGACTGCCCAGTCTGGCTCGCGAGCGCCTCGAAATCGACGTTGAGCACGTCCGCTTCGATCACATTCAGCCCGGGCTTGCGACGCAGGCGTGCGGCAAGATCCCGATCGAGCTCGATGACAACGAGATGGTCGCTTCGCGCCAGCAACGGCTCGGTCAACGCGCCAAGTCCTGGTCCGATTTCCACGAGCGCGTCGCCCGGGCGCGGATCGATCGTGGCGACGATTGCATCGATGATCGCGCCGTCGGTCAGGAAGTGCTGGCCGAATCGCTTGCGCGGGATGTGTCTCAAGGTGGATCGGCCAAGACGGCCCTTCAGGTCGGCGGCTCGCGCATCTCGATGTATGCGCGGGCGCGCAGCTCGCGCAGCCACTCGCCATAGGCTTCATCGAACTTCTGCTCGCGCAGCACATTGCGCGCCTGCTCGCGTTGCTGCTTCGGGTCCAACGTGACCTGCCTGCGCTCGATCACCTGAATCAGATGCACACCGAACCTGGACACGACCGGGTCCGAGATGCCGCCCACCGGCAGGGCATTCATGGCTTCCTCGAACTCCGGGACGAACATGCCGGGTGCCGCCCAGTTCAGGTCGCCGCCCTGCGCTGCACTCCCGTCCTCGGAATTCTCGCGCGCCAGTTCGCTGAAGCTTTTCGAGCCAGCGAGAATCTCGCGCTTGAATTCGGCCAGGCGCTGGATGGCCGCCTCCTGCGACAGCTGTGCCGAGGGTCGCAGCAGGATGTGCCTGGCATGGGTCTGAGTGACCGCAAAGGCCTGTGCCTCCTGCTTGCCGACCAATTTGAGCAGATGGAAACCGGCCCGCGTGCGCAGCAAGGTGGGCGCAACTTCGCCCGGTTTGAGGCTGCGCACGTGCTTGACGAACACATCGGGCAGGCGATCCGCGGGACGCATGCCGATATCGCCCCCCTGGTCGCGATTGGCGTCCTCCGACACTTCCTTGGCCAGCTTCTCGAATGATTGACCGGCTCGAATCTTGCTCATCACGGATTCCGCCTTTGCCCGGCGTTCGGCCACCAACGCGTCGCTCGCGCCATCCGGCACGCCGATGAGTATCTGCGCAATGTCGTATTGGGTGGCCTCGCCGGCTGCCGCGCGCTCCTTGTCGAGCACTGCGTCGATATCGGCTTCGGTGATGTGGATGCGTGCCTGCACCTCGCGCTCGCGCGTGCGCTCGATGAGAATCTGATCGCGGATGTTGTTGCGAAAGCGGGTGAAATCCAGCCCTTCGGCAGCCAGCCGTTCACGCAGCTGTGCCATGGTGATCTGGTTCTGGGCCGCCACGTTGGCGACCGCGCGATCGACATCACCGTCGTCTACGCGCGTCCCGCTTTCTCGAGCGTGCGTGACCTGTACCCGTTCGTCGATCAGCGCGTCGAGCACCTTCTTGCGCAGTTCCGCAGGCGGCGGCAGTTGTGCGCCGTTGCGTTGGGCCTGCTGTCTGACTCGGTCGAGCCTTTGTTCCAGTTCGCCTGCGGTGACGAGCTCCTGGTTGACGACGGCGACGATGTAGTCCGCAGTGCGTGGCTCGCTCCGTTCGGTCTTGGCGCCTTGTGCCTTGACGCCGGATGCAAAGGCCATCGTCAACGAAGCCGCCACGGCCACAAACAGCAGCGGATGTCGTCGTCGGCGGGGGTGGCGAGGCGCAGTGCGGGGCCCCGGGGCGGTCATGTCAGTCATAGAAACTCTTGTCTGCAGGAGTGGGGGCTCCATCGCGCAGCAGTTGGTAGCCGGGGATATTGTCCTTCAAGACCTGGAGCGGGTTCGATCCGAGTCGCGACAGGCCAACGAGTTCCAGTTGGAGCAGCAATCGGGTGGTGGCCTCGCTTCGTCCGGTGGACAGCCGCTCGGCAACGACCCGCGCGATCCAGCAGCCGGCGTCGTACTCCAATCCTACGACCGAGTCGGTGACTCGTCGGTCGCGGGTGCTGTAGTTGACGCGGCCCACCCCGTAGAGCGTGCCTTTGCAGCTTCTGGAGCCATTTTCAGACTGCAATCTCTTCAATGGCGCGGGCGATTCTCCTGGAACAGGGCCATAGATCGGCCATTGCCAGCCGAGTTCAACCTGTTCGCTCAGCCCGCGCGCCAGGCGGTAGGTGGCATTCACGGTTCGGAACGGCCCTGGAGAATATCGGACCCCTGTCACCGACCGCACGGTGCGGCGCGTGTCCGGGTTGTATTGCAGCGACGCGTCCAGCGTCCAGCGAGGCACCAGCGTGCTCGATGCGAGCAAAAGGACATCGGAGAATCGCTGCGTCAACGGTATGCCCTCGGTCGTGATGCGCTGTTCGTGGAACAGATACCGCTGAACAACACCCAGGCGCATCAATTCAGCACCATTGTCGGGGTCAAGCAGACGCGTCGTCACACCGGCCGTCAGCTGGTTCGCGTCGGAGACTCGGTCGATGCCGGTGAATGCATTCTCGGTATAGATCGATTCGAAGTTGAAATCCTTCGGCGCGGAATCGAAGTCCGGCAGATCGCTCTGGTCGCGGTAAGGGGTATTCACGTAGAGCAGGCGCGGTTCCAGCGTTTGCCGGACCGCTCGGCCGAACCAATGGCTGTTGCGCTCGAGCACCCAGGCGCTGTCCAGGCTGAAGCTCGGAATCACGCGCGACGCGCTGCGCCGCCCGTCGGTCATCGGCTGGTCGAGCGAATAGCTCGCGGCATTGAGCAGCACCTTCGGCGTGAGCGACCATCCAGGCGTCACGTAAGGGCGCGACAGGCCCGCGAGCGTGTGCACGCGAATGCCGGTCGGGCCAGCCGCGTCCGCGGGCAATGCATTGGCGGCATGGACGAAACGGTTGAATTCACCTTCGACGCCCAGCACGAGACCGCCGCCGAGCAACTGCCGTGTTCGCGCGCCGATTTGCGGCTGGCGTTCGTATGGCGTTTCGGTGATCGGCGTGTCGCTGTCTTGCAGGACTTGCCAGCGCATCGCGCGCGCGTAGGTGGTCCAGTCGCCCCACGGCCGGCTGACCTGCACGTCCGACAGAAGCAGGCGCGGCGTCAGTGTGGGCAGGTTGCGCGGGAAGTCCTTCCAATAGGCTTCGTCGGAGACGCCCAAGGCGTGCACCGACAGCGAGGTATCGTGGACCAGCGCTGCATCGTGCGTCCAGTAGAACGCATGGCGCGAATGGCCGGTCAGTGCATCGTGGGGCATCAGGTCCAGATTCGCGGTGCCGCGATACCTCGGCTCCAGATACCGGAACTCCGTGCCCAGCGACACACCACGCTTCGTGCTGATGCCGGGCGTCACCGTCGCGTCGCGATTGGGGGCGATGTTCCAGTAATAGGGAACCGATGCCTGGAACCCGCTCTTGTTGTCGAGGTTGATGTTCGGCGGCAGCCAACCCGACTTTCGCGCGTCCGAGAGCGGAAAGCTCAGGACGGGCGCTCCGAGGATCGGAACGCCCATGAACCGCAGGACAGCGCCCTCGGCCACGCCTTCGTTGGCTCCGAAGTCCACCTTGACCGTGCGCGCGCTGAGCAGCCAATCCGGTCCGCCGCTGGTGTCGGCCGGACAACTCGTGTACGTGGCATCGTGAGCCACGGCGCGCTGCTCGTCGAGAAAATCCACGCGTGAGGCGGTGCCGCCGGCATTGACGCGGCTGAAGAAGAAGGTCGGATTCAGGAAGTAGCCTTCGAAGCGCTGGACGTGCAATTGCAGTTCGGGGCCACTGTAGCGATTGCCGTCCTGGTCGATCCGGACATTTCCGCGCGCGATGGCGAGATCCTCTGCCTGCTGATAGCTCAGGTGGTCTGCATGAATGGCAATGCCCGCGCGGCGGAACTCCGCATCGCCTTCCAGCACCGTCTCGAGATCGGGGCGACCATGCATTTCGCGCGCCTTCAACACGATGGGTGCTTCCGCCGCTGCCTCTCCGCGAGGGGGCGGCGAGAGGGTCGTCGCCATTCGAAGATTCAGGCCCTCCTGCGCCTGCGCCTGTGCCTGGCCGCATGCCGGACCGGCGGCCATCGCGCATGCGACGGCAACGGGTGCCAGGCGCGAGGGCGCTGCAAGACGAGAAGAGTTTGAGCGGCGCAACAAGGGGACAGGCAGCTGATGGATGCCCCCTCCAAGCAATGCACGCCGCACATCGCTGCAGCGTCTGGTGGCTGGCCGTTCGGGGCTGGTTTGTAGAATCGATTATCCATGAGGCCTCTGCCTTGCAGAGGCGTGCCAGACTCTCGACTTGCGCCGACGACCATTCGCCGGCGCCACGACCTGCGATGCACGCTGCCGTTCCTGTCGATTCCCCCGCGCCTGTCGAATGGCCCGATGCCGCCCGACGTGCGAGCTTCGAGGCGTGGATTGCGCCGCTGTCGGCGGCACACGGTCTGCGCATCGAGACCCTCAGACCGGCATCCAGCGACGCAAGCTTTCGACGCTACCTCCGTCTTGATGGGGCGTCCGCGAGCTTCATCGTCATGGACGCACCGCCGCCGCACGAGGATGTGCGCCCCTTCGTCGACATCGCCGGGCGCATGCTCCAGGCGGGGCTGCATGCACCGCTGGTGCTGGCACAGGACGTCGAAGCAGGTTTCCTGTTGCTCGACGACCTCGGAAATCGCCTCTACCTGACCGAACTCAAGGCGGCTCTCGCCATCGGAGATTTCACGCTTATTGGTCGCCTCATGCGCGACGCGACCACCGCACTCCTGGTCTGGCAACAGCGCGTGCGCGCCGACGACCTTCCGGGCTACGACGGTGCGCTGCTGCATCGGGAACTGCAGCTCTTTCCCGATTGGTGCGTCGAGCGCGAATTCGGTCAGCAATGGAGCGAGGCGCAACGTGCGCAGTGGCACACGGTGACCGAGCTGCTCGTCCAGACTGCGCTGGCGCAATCGCGAGTGGCCGTGCATCGCGACTACATGCCGCGCAACCTGATGGTGTGCGAGCCCAACCCCGGGATCCTCGACTTCCAGGATGCCGTCCATGGACCGATCACCTACGACATCGTGTGCCTGCTGCGCGATGCCTTCATCAGCTGGGACGAGGAACAGGAGATCGACTGGGCCGTGCGCTACTGGGAGCAGGCCCGAAAGGTCCAGTTGCCGGTGCCGGCCGACTTCGGGGACTTCTGGCGGCAGCTCGAATGGATGGGTCTGCAGAGACACCTCAAGGTGCTGGGCATCTTCTGCCGCCTCAAGCACCGGGATGGCAAGCCTCGATACAGCGAGGACCTGGCGCGCTTCTTCCGCTACGCGCACCGCGTGGCCGTGCGATACAACGGCCTGGGTCCGCTCGCGCGGCTCCTCGAGCCGCTGATGGGCGAAACCCGGACCGACGCGTTCTATTGACCGATCGCCTCGGTCGATCGGCCACCCGCGTCAAGCCGCCAGCACGCGCGGTCGCACGGGCTGGGTCTCGCAGCCCGCAGCCTGCAACCATGGGTCCCGATCCTCGCCGCCGAAGATCTGCACGAGGAAATCCACGAAAGCTCGGGTACGCGCCGGAACGTATTTGCGCGTGGGCATCGCCGCATAGAGCGACACCGAAAGAACGTGCCACTGCGGCAACACGCGCTCGAGAGCGTGCTCCACGAGCGCATCCTCTGCGACGAACGAAGGAAGACCCGCGATGCCCAGGCCATGCAAGGCCGCCGCGTACAAGGTGTCGGTGTGGACGGTGCCCAGGACCGGCCGGCTGGGCGCCAAGGTGAATGTCTCGCCGCCGGGTTCGTCGTCGCCATGGGGCCCGCGCCAGAACGTCACCTCGCGCAGGAAGGTCGGCAGCATGGCCTCGTGCAGCGGAAGGTCCTTGGGATGTTCCGGGCGCCCGTTTCGATCGAGGTATTCCGGCGACGCGCAGGTGATGACTTCCGAGCGCGCCAGCTTTCTTGCGACGAAGTCGCCCTCGAGCGGGCGCCGCCCGACATGGATGATGCTCACGTCGAAGTTCTCGTCCATCGTGTCGACCGGCCCGGGGGTCGACAGCTCGATGGTGATCTTGGGAAAGAGCGCATGGAATCGGGGGAGGTGCTTGGCGAGCTGGTGCACGGCAAAAGCCGGCGGAGCCAGCACGCGAAGGTGCCCTCGGGGTTCGCTGCTGGCCGTGCTGGCAAGCGCTTCGGCCTCTTCCACTTCGGTGAGGATCTGCCGTGCCCGCTCGAGATAGGCCTCCCCGATGTCGGTGAGTGCGAGGCGCCTGGTCGTGCGGTTGATGAGTCGGGCGCCGAGGTGATCCTCGAGGTCGGCGACCAGGCGCGTCACGACCGCGGGCGACATGTTCATCTCGCGGGCGGCCCCCGCAAAGCTGCCCGAGTCGATGACGCGGCAAAAGGCGCGCATGGAGTGAAGTCGATCCATCCTGTCCCCCGATTCTTTCTAAAACCGAAATGCCGTATTCGATGTTAAACACTTTATTGATCGTCCTGCAATGCCTAGAGTTCATCCCATCGATGAGCCGCAAACAAAACAACGACTCACCGAGGCTGGACAAGACGGCATGAACACCAAAGAGGCCGCCCTGCCCGGAAATGTCAAACCAATGCATTGAAGGAATCATCATGAACGCCAAGCAAATCGTCGCTGCCGTCTCCATTGCCTTCGCGGGAACCGCCGCCCTCGCAGCGCCTTCGCAAGCTCCGCTTGCCAGCTCGACCCTCACTCGTGCCGAAGTTCGCGCAGAGTTGGCGCAGGCACAGCGGGACGGGACTCTGCGAGGCGGCGAAGCGACCGTGTTCGCCGACCAGACGCTGAACTCGACGACGACGCGCGCCCAGGTTCGCGACGACGCCCGTCATGAGGTCCTGGCCCGCGTGTCGGCGGCCGGCTTCAAGGCGGCTTACGTCGACTGAACATCTGCGCAGCCAGCGCATCGAGCCGCCTTCGGGCGGCTTTTTTGTGGGTCGGCTCCAGCGCCGACAATGGCGGCCATGCTGCGAATCACCGATCTTCGTCTGCCGTTGCACCATGCCGAGGATGCGTTGCGCGAAGCCATCCTGCAGCGTCTGCGAATCGGCAGCAACGACCTGCACGACTTCACCGTCTTCAAGCGCAGCCATGACGCGCGCAAGCGCCACGCACTGACCTTCATCTACACGATCGACTGCACGGTAGACCGCGAATCGGAAGTGCTCGCGGCGCTGGGCGGAGACCGCCACGTGAGGCCGTCACCCGACACCACCTACCGTTTCGTGGGCCACGCACCGCCCGGCTTGCGCGATGACAGGCACCTGCGGCCGGTCGTGGTCGGCTTCGGGCCTTGCGGCATCTTCGCCGCACTGGTGCTGGCGCAGATGGGGCTTCGGCCGATCGTGCTGGAGCGCGGCAAGCAGGTGCGCGAACGCACGCAAGATACCTGGGGCCTGTGGCGACGTCGTGTGCTCGATCCCGAGTCCAATGTGCAGTTCGGCGAGGGCGGGGCAGGCACATTCTCCGACGGCAAGCTCTACAGCCAGATCAGCGACCCGCGGCATCTCACGCGCAAGGTGCTTTCCGAATTCGTCAAGGCCGGCGCGCCGCCCGAAATCCTGTATGTCGGCAAGCCGCACATCGGCACCTTTCGGCTGGTCAGCATGGTCGAGAAGATGCGCGCCGAGATCGAATCGCTCGGCGGTGAGGTCCGTTTCCGGCACCACGTGAGCGACCTGCTGATCGAGGACGGCCGGGTTCGAGGAGTGGCGCTCGCTTCGGGCGAGTTCCTCGCCGCCGATCACGTCGTGCTTGCGCTGGGTCACAGCGCGCGCGATACGTTCGCGATGCTGGCCGCACATGGTGTTCACATGGAAGCCAAGCCGTTCTCCGTCGGATTTCGCATCGAGCATCCGCAGTCGCTGATCGATCGCGCCCGTTTCGGACCGGCCGCCGGCGACCCGCTTCTCGGGGCGGCGGACTACAAGCTCGTGCACCATGCGAGCAACGGTCGCTCGGTGTACAGCTTCTGCATGTGCCCGGGCGGGACCGTCGTGGCGGCCACGTCGGAGCCGGGCCGCGTGGTGACCAACGGCATGAGCCAGTACTCTCGCAACGAACGCAACGCCAACGCGGGCATCGTGGTCGGCATCACGCCGTCGGACTATGCCGGCGAGCGCCGTGTCGATGGCCAGGTCGACCCGCTCGACGGCATCGCGTTCCAGCGGCGCCTGGAATCCCTTGCGTTCGAGCTTGGTGGCGGCACGTATGACGCGCCATGCCAACTCGTGGGTGACTTCCTGTCGGGGAACGCATCCGCGGCGCTCGGCTCCGTGCAGCCGTCGTACACGCCGGGGGTGCGCCCGACCGATCTGTCGACCAGCCTGCCGGCTTATGCAATCGAGGCGATCCGCGAGGCGCTTCCAGCCTTCGAGCGCCAGATCAAGGGTTTCTCGATGCCCGACGCAGTCCTGACGGGCGTGGAGACGCGCACGTCTTCACCGATTCGGCTGACGCGCGGCCCCGATGGACAGAGCCTCAATGTGAGCGGCCTCTATCCTGCCGGGGAAGGCGCGGGTTATGCGGGGGGAATCATGTCGGCGGCTGTCGATGGCATCGAAGCCGCCGAAGCGGTCGGCCGCTCGATATTGCAGGGCGCCGCCGTTTCATAGGGCGTAGGCCCCGAAGGCCGTGGCGCCGGTCTACGGGGTCTTGTACCAGAGGTCCTGAATCGCGACCGCCTTCAGCGGATCCAGACCTTCGCCCTGGAGATAGGCATTGATGCGCCGCTGCATGTCGGTCTCCAACTGGCGGATGCCTCGACCGCCCGCGAGGTCGGCGACGCTCTGGTCGCCGACACTGACCTGGAGGACGGTCGTCACGTCGCGCAGCCGGTGCTCGATCGCCGACTTGTTCGATGACGTCGAGGCATCCAAAGCGACCCTCACCTTCACGAGCGCGCCATCGCTGGTGCTGGCCCTGACGTCGCCGGGCACCACCCACTGAGGCAGCGGGCGCGTATCGCCTGGGACGGCACGCGCCATCTCGAACCAGCTTCCGCCCGTCAGCCATGCGGCCGGCACGCCGACAAGCGCGACGAGCACCATCAACGGCACGGCCGCTCGCTTCAGAAGTCCTGGCTGGACATCGGACTGCGCGCGGGCCACCGTCGGGCGGGGCGCAACTTCCCCAGGCGCGGATTTGCGAGCGACAGCGTCACGCGATGCGGCGGGACGCCCGCTCGGGGGGCGTGGCGCCGCCTTGGGCGGTGCGGCGGATCGCGGTTCGGTTCGGCGTGGGGCGGGCATCGTGCAGGAAGTTCGGGCACTGCCCCGTATTGAAGCGGCACGCCGCCGCCGGTGAACGCTCGAACATGGCGGCGCCGCACCCGTTGATCGGACGATCGGCGCATCGCCGGGTCAAGGACAGGCTGCCATCACCTGCGCCACTGCGGCAGTGAGCTTCTTGCCGTAGGGCACGTGCAGGAACTCGTTGGGCCCGTGCGCATTGCTGCGCGGGCCGAGCACGCCGCAGACCATCATCTGCGCCGAAGGAAATCCCTGCTGGAGCATGCTCATCAGCGGAATGGTGCCGCCCTGCCCGATGTACCCGCAGGCCGCGCCGAAATGGGCGAGCGACGCTGCATTCAGTGCGTCCTCCATCCAGCTGGCCAGAGCAGGCGCATTCCAGCCGCTCGCGCCCTGGGCCCCGACGCGGCCGTCGGCGGCGAACGTGACCTTGGCGTTGTACGGGGCGTTGTCTTCGAGCAGTGTCTTCAGGCGCTGCGCAGCCTCGTTGCCGTCGACAAGGGGTGGCAGGCGAAGCGACAGCTTGAACGCCGTGAATGGCCGCAGCACATTGCCCGCGTTGCGAATGTCGGGCATGCCATCCACGCCGGTGACGCTGAGCGTGGGTTTCCAGGTGCGGCGCAACAGCGCCTGAACCGGGTCGGTGGTGGTGGGCAGGGCGGGTGTGCCATCGGCGCCGCATGCCCACGGGAAGCGCTTGAAGACTTCGTCGCCGAGAATCCTTGCCGCCGTGTGCGCCTGTTCGATGCGTTCGGCCGGGATGTCGCAATGAAAGCTCTGCGGCAGCAACTCGCCCGTTGCGGCGTCCTCCAGCCGATCAAGGACCTGTCGCAGGATGCGGAAGCTCGACGGGACCAGTCCGCTCGCGTCTCCGGAGTGCACGCCTTCAGTGAGGATCTCGACCTTCAGCGTGCCGGTCACGTTGCCGCGCAGGCTGGTGGTCAGCCACAGCTGGTCGTAGTTGCCCGCGCCGCTGTCGAGACAAATGACGAGCCCCACGCTGCCCAGCCGCGGGCGCAGCACATCGATGTAGGCCGGCAGATCGGGTGACCCGCTCTCCTCGCTGGACTCGATGAGTCCCACGCAGCGCGGGCGCGGAATGCCCTGCCGGTCCAGCGCCTGGATCGCCGTGATGGCGGCATAGACGGCATAGCCGTCGTCGGCACCACCTCGGCCGTACAGGAGCCCGTTCTCGTACTTGGGCGTCCAGGGCCCGAGGTCGGCGCGCCAGCCATTGAACTCGGGTTGCTTGTCGAGGTGGCCGTAAAGGCAGACCGTGTCGGTGCTGCCGGGCTTGGTCGAAGGCACGTCGAAGAAGATGACCGGCGTGCGCCCCTCCAGGCGCACGACTTCGAGCTGCAGGCCGGCCACGCCCTGGCGCTGCACCCAGTCCGCGGCATCGCGCACGACCCGGTCGATGTGACCATGGCGCTGCCAGTCGGCATCGAACATGGGGCTCTTGGCCGGCACCGCGATGTAGTCCGTCAGCGCCGGGACGATCTCCTCGTCCCAGCGTTGCGCCGCGTAGTCGGCCAGGGCGACGGCTTCATCGGGCTGCACGGGCAGGTTCGGATCGCGGGCATTCATCGGCGAGGCTCCTTCACGACATCACGAGTGTAGGACGCGCCACCCGGCGCCGCGAGCGAAGGCCTCACACACGACATCGCCAACGCGGTCGGCAATGCGGCAAGGAATTCCTCGACCGTCGCGATCAGCGGCGTCGCGTGGCAAGCCATGCGACGAGCAGCGAAAGCACCTGCTGCTTCTCGGGTTCGTTGAAGATCTCGTGAAACAGATCGGGGAAGACATGTGTCTCCACCACGCCAGGCGGTGCGGCGTCGGCGAATGCGGCGCTGCCGCGTGGCGCGACACACCGGTCGCTTCCGGCATACAGCAGCAACGTGGGTACCTGCCAGTGCGGCGCCCGTTGCAGAACCACACTGGCGCCCGCAAGGATGAACTCCACGAGCCTGGCAGTGACGCGGTCGTGCACCAGCGGATCGGCTTCATAGGCCCTCACGACCGCCGCATCACGCGAGATCCACTCGGGCTTCAGGCCGTTGCTCACCGCGAGATCCGGGGCGATGCGATGCATGACCGCCAGCAGCAGCTTCTGCGCCGCGTTCATGCCGGGATCGATCGCCGGCGAACTGAGCACGAGCGCATCGACCGGCCGATACCACTCGGCCGCGGCGGACGAGAGGCCTTCGGCGACGAAGCGCGCCGCGATCAGACCGCCCAGGCTGTGACCGAGCAGGACGAGCGGCGCTGGCGCACTCGGGCGCACGGCGTCGATCACCCGCGACAGATCGCGCAGCAGGTCGTCCGCGGCAGTCAGCCGACCTCGCGGGCCGCTGCTTTGCCCGTGACCTCGATGGTCATGACCGACAACCCGCCATCCGGCCTCGTTGAGGTAGCGCGCCACGTGCGCGTAGCGCATGATGTGTTCGCCCAGGCCATGGACGATCAGCACGGTGCCGGCCTGCGGGGTCGACGCCGGCCATTCGTGGAGGTGCAGGGCAATGCCATCGGCGGTGGTCAACGACGTCGTCATGGGCAATCAGTGTAGGCAGACCGGCTGCTGTCCGCCGTGTGACTGACGCCCGCGCGCCACATGGGAACCATCGTCGTGGCGGCTCGCTGCCAACTTGGCGCGATGCGCGTGCAATCCAGGAACATGAAAAGGAAGAGAGACAGATGAACGACTTCTTCGAACTCGACCATGATGGGGCGGTGGCTCACCTGCGGCTGAACCGGCCGGAGCGCATGAACACGATGGCACCGGCGTTCTTCCCGGCGCTGCGCGACGCGGTGCAGGCGCTCAGCGACGACGCGGCGGCGCGCGTCCTGGTGATCTCGTCGACCGGGCAGCACTTCAGCGCGGGCATGGCGCTGGAGACATTCGCGGGCGACGGGCCATTGCTGGACACGTCGAGCGCGCGGGCCCGGCTGACGTTCCAGGAGGGCTTGCGTCGACTGATGAATTGCTTCGACGTGCTCGATTCCGTCCGCTTTCCGGTCTTGTGCGCGATCCAGGGCGGCTGCATCGGCGGCGCGCTCGACCTCGCGGCGGCATGCGACATGCGCTATTGCACCGAAGACGCGTTCTTCTGCATCCAGGAAATCAATGTCGGCATGGCGGCCGACCTCGGCGTGCTGCAGCGACTGCCCCGGCTGATGCCCGCCGGCATGGTGCGCGAGCTGGCCTACACCGGCGAGCGGCTCTCTGCGCCGCGCGCACTGTCGCTCGGGCTGGTCAACGCCGTGCTGCCCGACGCATCGGGCATGCTCGATCATGTGATGGCCCGCGCGCGTTCGATCGCCGCGAAATCGCCGCTGGCGATCGCCACGAGCAAGCTGGCGCTCAATCACGCCCGCGACCATGGCACGGCGGCGGCTCTCCAGCAGATGACACTGCTGCAGAGTGCGGTCTTCGACACGGCGGAGATGGCCGAGGCGATTGCCGCCTGGAAGAGCAAGCGCGAGGCGCAGTTCGCCGACTTGCGGCCGGTGCCCGGCGCATAGCCGCGCCGCCGCACGTGCGGCCACGACGTACTACTTCGAGTCGCTCCAGCCGCCTCCGAGCACCTTGTAGAGCGTGACGAGGTTCTGCGCGCGCGCCACCTCCGTCTGCACGAGGCTCTGCTGCGCCGCGAACAGCGAGCGCTGCGCATCGAGCACGTCGAGGAAGCTCGCGGCGCCGTTGCGGTAGCGAAGATCGGCAAGCCGGAAACGTGCCTCCTCGGCCTGCGTCTGGTTTCGCTGCGCGTCGAGCTGGTCGCCGAGCGTGGCGCGGCCTGCCAGCGCGTCCGAGACCTCGCGGAATGCCGTCTGGATGGCGCGTTCGTACTGCGCCACGGCAATCTCGCGTCCCACCTTGGCCGCGTCGAGGTTGGCCTGGTTGCGTCCGGCATCGAAGATCGGCAGCAGCGCCTGCGGTGCGAAGGTCCAGGCGGCCGAGCCGGCCTTGAACAGGCCCGACAGCTCCGTGCTCGCCGTGCCCGCGCTTCCGGTGAGCGTGATGCGCGGGAAGAAAGCCGCACGGGCCGCGCCGATGTTCGCGTTCGCCGCCACGAGCTGCTCTTCGGCCGCGCGAACGTCGGGCCGGCGCGCGAGCACTTCGGACGGCACGCCGGCAGGCAGGTCCTCGACCATTCGCTGGTCGGTGGTCGGCAGGCCGGCGGGAAGATCGTCCGGGACCGGCCGGCCCAGCAGGAGCGCAAGCGCGTCGATGTCGAGTGCGCGCTGCCGCGTCTGCTGCGCGAGGGCCACGCGGGCGGTTTCGTAGAGCGACTGCGCCTGCCGGAAGTCCAGCTCCGAGGCGGCACCGTTGTCGAACTTCAGCTTGGTGAGCCGCAGCGACTCGCGCCGCGTGTCCAGCGTCTGCTGCGTCACGTTCAGCAGCTCTTCGTCGCCGAGCAGGTTCAGGTAGGCCGTGGCCACCGACGCGACCAGGCTGATCTGCGCGGACTTGCGTGCCTCCTCGGTGGCGAGGTATTGCGCGAGCGCCACGTCGCTCAGGCTGCGCACGCGGCCGAAGAAATCGAGCTCGTAGCTGGTGACCGACAAGCCCACGGTGTACAGGCTCGTGATGCCGCCGACGCTTCGGTTCGTGTTCGGCTGACGGGTTGCCGACGCACCGACCCCGACCGTGGGCAGTTCGTCCGCTCGCCGTACCTGGTAGAGCGCACGCGCCTGCTCGATGTTCAGTGCGGCGATGCGAAGGTCACGATTCTGTTCGAGCGCGATGGCGATGAGCTGCTTGAGCCGCTCGTCTGCAAAGAAGCGGCGCCAGTCCAGATCGGCGGCGGGCGGCACCGTCCCCGAAGGCGGCTGCGAAGCGGCGGCCGCGGGCAGCGGAGCGCTCTCGGCAGCAGACGTGGGGGCAGACGCGGAGGCACCCGATGCGGCACCCGACGCTGCAGGTGGCGCCTCGTTCGCAAACGATGCAGGCACGGGGGCAGCGGGCCGATGGTAGGGCGGCTCGAGCGACATGCAGCCGCCCAGCAACGCCGCGACCGCGAGCCAGGGCAGGGAACGCTCAAGCATGGCCGTCCTCCTTGGGCGCGGTGCCGGCCTCGCCGCCGCTGTTGCCATCGAGTTCGTGCGTGTACATCCTGCGCTGTCGTTCGCTCCCTTTGAAGATGCGCCGCACGACGACGAAGAACACCGGCACGAAGAACACCGCCAGCATCGTCGCGCTGAACATGCCGCCCATCACCCCGGTGCCGATCGCGCGCTGGCTGGCCGAGCCGGCACCCGACGCGATGGCCAGCGGAAGCACGCCGAGGATGAACGCCAGCGAAGTCATCAGAATGGGCCTGAATCGCAGATGCGCCGCAGCCAGCACCGCATCGACGAGGCTCTTGCCCTGGGCATGAAGGTCCTTCGCGAACTCGATGATCAGCACCGCATTCTTGGCCGACAGGCCGATCACCGTGATCATCCCGACCTTGAAGTAGATGTCGTTCGAGAAGCCGCGCAAGGTCGTGGCGAGCACCACGCCCAGCACACCCAGCGGGACGACGAGCAGCACCGACAGCGGGATCGACCAGCTTTCGTACAGCGCCGCCAAGGCCAGGAAGACCGCCAGCAGCGAGAACGCGAACAGCACCGTGGCCGTGGAGCCCGAGAGCTTTTCCTCGCGCGACTGGCCGGTCCACTCGTAGGCGAAGCCTTCGGGCAGGCGGGCCGCAAGCCGCTCCATCTCGTTCATCGCATCGCCCGTGCTGTAGCCGGGAGCGGCATCGCCGCTGATTCGCATGGTGGGGTAGCCGTTGTAGCGGATGGTCTGCATCGGGCCGGTGATCCAGTGCGTCGTCGCGAAGGCGGAGAACGGCACCGGCTCGCCCTTCGCATTGAGCGCATTGACGTGCAGGAGGTCGTCGGGCTGCATTCGGTCGGGCGCGTCGGCCTGGACGATCACGCGCTGCAGCCGACCGGCGCTTGGAAAGTCATTCACGTACACCGAGCCGAGCGTCGACGACAGGGCGGAGTTGATCGAGTCGAAGCCCACGCCCAGCGCGCTGGCCTTGTCTCGATCGATGTCCAGTTGCAGTTGCGACGCGTCCTCCAGGCCGTCCGGGCGCACGCCGGTGAGGATCTTGCTCTGGGCCGCCATGCCCAGCAGCTGGTTGCGCGCGGCCACCAGTGCCTCGTGAGTGTGGCCGCCGCGATCCTGGAGCCGGAAGCTGAACCCCGAGGCCGTGCCGAGTTCGGGAATCGGCGGCGGACTCAACGGGAAGATGAACGCGTCGCGGATGCTCATGAGGGCGCCGAAGGCTCGCCCTGCCACCGCCTGCGCCGTGTGCTGCTGGCCCTCCCGATCGGACCAGTCCTTCAGCGTCACGAAGGCGAGGCCGGCATTCTGGCCTTGCCCGGAGAAGCTGAATCCGAGCACGCTGACCATGCTCTGCACCTCCGGCTGCTTGAGCATGAAGCCTTCCACCTGCTGCATGACCTTCACCGTGCGATTGACGGTCGCCCCCGGAGGAAGCTGCACGTTGACGATCATGTAGCCCTGGTCTTCGGCGGGCAGGAACGATCCTGGCAGGCGGTTGAGCAGCAGCACCACGGCGGCGATGACGGCCACGTAGATGATCAGGAAGCGCCACGCACGCCGCAGGACGCGCGCCACCCAGCTTTCGTAGCCCTTGGCGGTGCGCGAGAACCCGCGGTTGAACCAGCCGAAGAATCCGCTCTTGGCGTGGTGGTGGCCCGCCTCCACCGGCTTGAGCAACGACGCGCACAGGGCCGGCGACAGCGACAGCGCCATGAAGGCGGAGAACGAGATCGACGCGACCATCACCGTCGCGAACTGGCGATAGATGTTGCCCACCGCGCCGCTGAAGAAGGCCAGCGGCACGAACACCGAGATCAGCACGACCGTCACGCCGATGATCGCACTTTGGATCTGGCCCATGGCCTTGCGGGTGGCCGCGCGCGGCGCCAGGCCTTCTTCGCTCATGATGCGCTCGACGTTCTCGACCACGACGATCGCGTCGTCGACGACGATCCCGATCACCAGCACCATGCCGAACATGGTCAGCACGTTGATCGAGAAGCCGAGCGCGAACAGCACGCCGAAGGTCCCCATCAGCGCGATGGGGACGACGATCGTCGGGATCAGCGTGTAGCGCCAGCTCTGCAGGAACAGGAACATCACGAGGAACACCAGGCCCACGGCCTCGAGCAGCGTTTCCACGACCTGCCGGATCGAGATGCGCACGAAGCGCGAGCTGTCGTACGGGATGCTGTACTTCACGCCCTCCGGGAAGTAGCGCGACAGTTCGTCCATGCGCTGTCGAATCGCGGTGGCGGTGGCCAGGGCGTTGCCACTCGGCGAGAGCTGCACGCCGATGCCGGTGGACGGCTTTCCGTTGAGCCGTGCCGATGTCGCATAGCTCTGCGCCCCCAGCTCGATGCGCGCGACGTCGCGCAGCCGCACGGTGGAGCCGTCCGCGTTGGCGCGCAGCACGATGTCGCCGAATTGCTCGGGCGTGTGCAACTGCCCCTCGACGACGACCGTGGCAAAGATCGGTTGCCCAGGCACGTTGGGCAGATCGCCGATGGTGCCCGAGGACACCTGCGCGTTCTGTGCCCGGATCGCCTGCGTCACGTCGGCAGGCGAGAGCTGGTAGCCCACCAGCTTGGCAGGGTCGATCCAGATGCGCATGGCGCGTTCCGTGCCGAACAGCTGGGCCTGCCCCACGCCGGGAATGCGCTGGATCTCGGGCAGCACATTGCGCGACGCATAGTCGCCCAGTGCGATCGGGTCGTAATCCGGATTGGTCGATGACAGGATCGTGAACAGCAGGAAGTTCGAGCGCGCCTTGTCCACCCGCACGCCCTGTTGCGTCACGGCCTGCGGCAGGCGCGGGCTGGCGCGGCTGAGGCGGTTCTGCACGTCGACCTGCGCGAGGTCTGGGTTGGTGCCCGGCTCGAAGCTCAAGGTGATCGAGCCCGAGCCGTTGGCCTGGCTCACCGACTCCATGTACATGAGCCCTGGTGACCCGTTCATCTCCTGTTCGATGACGCTCACCACGCTGTTCTCGAGCGTCTGCGCGGATGCGCCCGGGTAGATCGCCGAGATGACGATCGACGGCGGCGCCACGGGCGGGTACTGCGACACCGGCAATTGGGTGATGCCCACACCGCCGAGCACGATGATGAACAGCGCGATCACCCACGCGAAGATCGGCCGGTCGATGAAGAACTTGGACATGGGTCGTTTCGTTCTGCTGGAAGGCTAGGTCGAGCGCTTCGTGACAAGCGGGCAGGCGGCCGGCCGCAAGGGCAGTCGTCGCATTCGCGCGTTCGACTTCACTTCGAGGCCGCTGGGGCGGCGGTCGGGGCGGACGCGCCCGAGGCGGCTGATGCAGGCGCGGACGCGGCGCCTTGCCATGGCACCGGTGTGACCGGCCCGGGTCCGCGCAGCTTCTGGAATCCGTCGACCATCACCATCTCGCCCGGTTTCAGGCCGTCGAGCACGATCCAGTCGCCTCCGCGTGCGGGGCCGACCTTGACCGGGCGCGGCGACACTTTCTTGTCCGGACCGACGACCATCACCGAATCGCCTTGCGCCGAGCGCGTCACCGCCTGCTCGGGCAACGAGATGGCCTGCTGCGCCTGTGCCTCCTCGAAGCGCACGCGCACGTACATGCCTGGCAGCAACAGGCCTTCGGGGTTCGGGATCTCCGCGCGCAGCGTGATCTGGCCGGTTGTCGGATCGACGGTCAAATCCGAGAACAGAAGCCGGCCCTCATGCGCGTACACGGTGCCGTCTTCGAGCGCGATGCGCACGCTCGCGGCCTCCGGGCCGGCGGCCCGCTTGAGCTGTCCGCCGGCCAGTTCGCGGCGCAGCCTGAGCACGGCCGTGGACGACTGCGTGAAGTTCACGTACATGGGATTGATCTGCTGGATGACGGCCAATTGCGTGGCCTCGCCCTGCCCGACCAGCGCTCCTTCGGTCACGAGCGCGCGGCCGATGCGTCCCGAGATCGGCGCGGTCACGCTCGCGTAGCCCAGGTTGATGTTCGCCGTCCTGACCGCGGCGCGCCCTGCGGCGACGTCGGCCTGGGCCTGCTTCTGCGCCGCCACGGCGTTGATGTAGTCCTGCTTGCTGATCGCATTGGCTTCGAGCAGGGGTTTGAACCGTTGGGCCTGGGCTTCGGCCTGCGCCAGACTGGCTTCGGCGCGCGCGAGCATGGCCTGGGCAGTCTGCAGTGCCGCCTGGTAGGGGGCCGCGTCGATTAGGAACAGCGTCTGACCGGCCTTCACGTCGCTGCCCTCGCGGAACAGCCGCTTCTGCAGGATGCCGGCAGCGCGCGCGCGCACCTGCGCCACGCGAGACGCCTCGAGGCGTCCCGGCAGTTCGGTCACCAGCGGCACGGCGTGCAGCGCGACCGTGACCACGCCGACCTCTGGCGGGGGCATGCCGCCGCCCGGCCCGGCGCCGCCTCCGCCAGCAGCCGCATTCTCCTTGTTGCCGCAGCCGGACAGGATGAACGCGACGAACAGGCACAGCAGGGCGGCCCATGCAGGTGCACCAGGAATGCGGCGCGACAGGGTCGACGCCACGGCGCCTGGCGACGCGGCGCCGGCGGTGCGATACGCCGCGCGGGGCGATGCGGGCGTGCGCGCCGCGCTTCGTACATCGGACGGCAGCGAGGCGGTCGCTCGAACGGCGCGCGACACGTCGCGCGCGCCTGCGACCAGGGTCAACGCAGACATGAAGAACCTTTCCGGAAGCGGGCGCCCGCACGGGCGTCCGAAAGACGAAAACGACCAAGGCGACGCAGTACAGCGTTGCGCCGTCGATGATGCAGCGACGGCAGTCTACCTATCGTTCGCAATCCATGCTGCGAGGCGATACGCCTCGCGCACACATGGGATTGGCTTGCGCCATGAGCCGTTCTTTGCTCAGCGCCTGCCCAGGCCGGCCATCAGCCGCGCTCGGCGGTCCAGGCTCTCCGGGCGCCAGAGCTCGTCGCGTTCGTAGTACTCGGGCACGGCCGGGGTGTCCGGCGAGAGCACGACCCACGGCTGCTTCGACGCGGTGAAGATGTGCACATCCGGGGGCATCGTGTCGGGATCCTCGAGCGTGCCGACGCGGACGAACCGCACGGCGTCGCCCGCGCCGGCGTAGTTGCTCCATAGCGCGACGCGGCACTGCGGACAACGCCAGATGCGCTGTCCCGCGCCGCTCAGCGATGGCGTCTGCACGCACTCCGGCGCACCGGCCAGCAGTTCGACTCGATCCGCCTCGATCACCGCATTGAGCGCGAAGGCCGTCCCGGTCTCGCGCTGGCACCATCGGCAATGGCAGCAGTGCACGATCAGCGGCCTGGAGGTCATGCGGTAGCGCACGGCGCCGCAGGTGCAGCGGCCATCGAATGTGTCCCGGTCTGCAACTTCCATGAAGGCAATCTCTCCTGTCGTTCGTCGCGGCGCGGCGGTGCGGCCGTCAGACTCCCGCCTTGGCCAGCACGACGACCGAGACGCCTCTCGAAGGGGCCAGGGCGTCGCCGTTCTGGTACGAGTGCGGCAGGTTGCCAGGGAATGCGAGCACGTCGCCGGCCGCGAGTTCGTAGCGCTCGCCGGCCACCATGATGTGCACCCGGCCGTCCAGGCAGGTGAAGAATTCGCGCGTGCCCGGCAGATGCGGCGTTCCGCCCATGACCGCGCCCGGCGCGAAGTCCATCACCTCCATCATCTCGTCAGGCACGGGTTCGGGCACGAGGGCGCGGATCGTGACGCCTCGTCCCTTGGTCCGGCGCCCGATCTCGTCGGATGGCCATCGGCGCACCAGGGCGCGCGGCGATGCGAGCAGTTCGTCGATCGGCACGCCCAGTGCCGCGGCCACCTTCACCAGCACGGCGAGCGAAGGATTGCCATCGCCCGATTCGAGATTCGCGATGGTCGATCTGGGCACGCCAGCGGCGCGCGCAAGACCTTCTTGCGTCAGTGATCGCGTGTGGCGCAGGCTGACGAGGTTGCGGGCCAGATGACTCGCCGTCCGATCGGGCGAGTCCGCGGGCGGCGCCCCGGCCGCGCCGGCCACGGGCGAGGCCATGAGCGGGGCAATGGAGCGCGTGGTCGTGTCTGTCATGCGGATCGGCATTGTGCGCCGGACGCGCCCGTCCGGCCAAGCGACGCTTCTCCAATCCCTTGGACAAGCGCCTGGGCTCGCGCGCCTGCCGCGTCTATCGTCGAGGCCATTGTCAAGACCACCGCTCAGACGAACAGGACCACGACCATGAGCCAACCGCAATTCACCATTCGCCATCTCGACCACATCGTGCTGCGCGTAGTCGATGTCGAGCACATGCTGTCTTTTTATCAAGACGTGCTGGGCTGCACCTTCGATCGCCGCAACGACGACATCGGCCTCGTCCAGGTGCGCGCCGGCGCGTCGCTCATCGACTTCGTGCCGGTGAACAGCGAACTCGGCCGGTCCGGCGGGGCCGCGCCGGGGCCCACCGGGCGCAACCTGGATCATTTCTGCCTGCGCATCGATCCGTTCGACGACGTCGCCGTGCGGGCGCATCTGCAGGCGCATGGCGTGCAGGCCGGACCGACCGCCTTGCGCTACGGCGCGGACGGGTCCGGCCCATCGATCTATCTCAGCGATCCCGAGGGCAACACCATCGAGCTCAAAGGTGCGCCGCGCTGATCCGGCTGGCATGCCGCTGGTCGAAACTCATTGCAAGGAACACATCATGACCTCTCTTCAAGCTTCGCTGGCCGGATTGCGCATCGCCATCACCGGCGGGACATCCGGCCTCGGCCTGGCCCTCGTGCGGGCATTGCGGCGCGCCGACGCGCAAGTCGCCTTCGTCGCCCGCGATGCGAGCCGCGTGACGGCCGTGGCCGCGCAAGTTCCGGGCGCCCACGGCATTGCCGGCGACGTCTCGCACAAGGACGAGACGCACGCCCTGGCGATGCAGATCGCGGCCGCGCTCGGCGGGCTCGACGTGCTGATCCACAACGCGTCGAGCCTCGGCCCGGTGCCGCTCGCGCCGTTGGGCGATACCGACTGCGAGGACCTGGAGCTGGCGCTGGCCACCAATCTCGTCGGCCCGTTCCGCCTGACCAAGGCCTTGCTGGGTGCATTGGGCGCGGCAGCGCGCGATGGGCGGCCGGCGATCGTCGTGAACATCGTCAGCGATGCGGCGGTCACGCCGTATGCCGGCTGGGGCGCCTACGGTGCGAGCAAGGCCGCCTTGCTCCACATGAGCCGCATCTGGAACGAGGAGCTGAGCCCGCATGGCATCCAGGTCCTCGCGATCGATCCCGGCGACATGGACACACCGATGCATGCGCTGGCCCTGCCGGATGCCGATCCTGCATCGCTGCGACGTCCCGAGGACGCGGCAGCCGAGATTGTCGAGCAGCTGTCGAGCATCGGCGAGGCCGCGCGGCGCGAAACCGTATGAAGGCCGCCCACGCTCCCGTGCAGCGCCCGTGCACGTCGAAGTTGCTGGTGATCGACCGGCACGGCGGCCTGACCCATGCGTCGCGCGACCGGCTGACTGAATTCCTGTCGCCAGGCGATCTCCTCGTCGCCAACGATGCCGCCACGCTTCCCGCCAGCCTGCGAGGCGTCCATCGGCGCACCGTTGAGCCCATCGAGGTGAGGCTCGCGGGACGGACGTCGCTCGCCGTCGAGCAGATCCACCGATTCACGGCAATCGTGTTCGGCGCGGGCGACCATCGTGCGCGAACCGAAGACCGTCCCGCGCCGCCCGAGCTTCGCGCCGGCGACGAACTGGTCCTCGGACCGCTCGCCGCCACGGTGCTGCGCACGCTCGGCCATCCGCGTCTCGTGGACCTGCGCTTCCACGGTTCCGCCGATGCCGTGTGGGCTGGCATCGCGCGCCACGGCCGCCCGATCCAATACGCACACATCCCCGAGCCGCTGGCGCTGTGGGACGTGTGGACGCGCGTGGCGGCGTTGCCGGTGGCCTTCGAGCCGCCGTCTGCGGGCTTCGTGCTCGACTGGTCGCTGCTGTCCAGGCTCAAGGCGCGCGGGATCGGCTTTGCGACGCTGACCCATGCCGCCGGGATCTCCTCCACCGGCGACCCGCTGATCGATGCGCGCCTTCCGTTCGACGAGCCCTATCGGCTCGGACCTGGCCTCGTGCAATCGATCGCACGGACGCGTGCCGCCGGCGGTCGGGTCGTCGCGCTGGGCACGACGGTCACGCGCGCCCTCGAACATGCGGCGGCGTGCACGGGCGGACTGCATGCCGGCGAGGGGCTGGCCGACCAGCGTCTCGGTCCGCACTCGCAGCTTCGAGTCGTCGATGCGATCGTGAGTGGCACGCACGAGCCCGGCACCAGCCACTACGAATTGCTGCGGGCCTTCGCAGGCGATGAGGTGCTGCGCCGCGCAAGCGAGGCCTTGGAGCGGGAAGGCTATTTCACTCACGAGTTCGGCGATTCGGTGCTGGTCGAGCGGGACGAGCGTGCGCCCATGCATGGCATGCGCTTGGCGACTCCATGCGTTACCGTCGAGGGATGAAGATCCTCCTGTGCACTGCGCCCATGCCCGAAGGCTACTTCAGCCGTGCGATCCACGCGATCGAGCCGGACGTGGAACTCATCGAATACGCCGGCACCCTCGACGAGGCGACGCTGTCGCAGGTCGAAGTCGTGCTCGCGTGGCAATTGCCGACCGGACTGGCGGCTCGGCTGCCGCGGCTGCGCTGGATCTGCGCGGTGTCCGCCGGGGTCGAGAAGCTGCTGGTTCCGGAGTTGGCAGCGCAGGTGCTCGTGTCGCGCATCGTCGATTCCGAGCAGGCACAGGGCATCGCGCAGTTCGTCGTCCTGATGGCGCTGCGCCATGCGCGCAACCTGCCGCTCTACGACGAGCAGCAAAGGCGGCGCGAGTGGAAGCGGCAGCCGGTGGCGTCCGTGCGCGGCCGCGTGGCGGTGCTCGGCACGGGCGCCATGGGCGGTGTGGTCGCCGAATTCATGCGTGCCGTCGGCTTCGAGGTGCACGGCTGGAGCCGCCGCACGGCCGAGCCGCTGCACGATGCGCTGCGCGACCGGGAGTTCGTCGTCTGCGCGCTGCCGCTGACACCGCAGACACACGGGCTGCTCGATGCGCGCGCCTTCTCGGCGATGCCGCGCGGTGCCTATCTCATCAACATCGCGCGCGGCGCGCACGTGGTCGAGCCGGACCTCGTCGCCGCCGTTCGCAGCGGCCACCTGGGCGGTGCAGCGCTCGATGTGCAGCGCCGCGAGCCGATGCCGCCGGACGATCCGCTGTGGGACGTTCCAGGCATCACGATCACGCCTCACATTGCCGCGCAGTCGTCGCCGCAGACGATTGCCGAGCAGTTCGTCGCGGGATTGCACCGCATCGAGCGCGGCGAGGCCCCGCCGAACACGGTCGACCGGGCCCGCGGGTATTGACGTGATGGCCCACGGGGCGGGCAAGGCCGCGGGCTCAGCGACCGGAGCGTCGCGACGGCTGCATCTGCCCCGAAGACAGCACATGCACGCCCGGTGCCGCGCCGAGCGTGCCGCGAAGCAGGGCATGCGCGATGTCGTGTGCATCGATGGGCCGCACCGCGCGAGGCAACAAGCCCATGACCGGGCCGAGCAGCCGCGCGGTCCAGACCTCCCCGGCGCGAGGCGGCTGGCCGAGCGCCTGACGGTCGCCCAGGATCAACGACGGCTGGGCGAAGACCGTGCTCACGAAGCCGATGGCTGCGACGGCATCCTGCATCTCGCCCTTGACCCGGTTGTAGAACACGCTCGACCCGGCATTGGCGCCGAGCGCGGACACGATGCCCGCGCGAGAGGCGCCGGCGTCGTGGGCGGCGCGCGCCGTGTTGACGACGGCGTCGAAGTCGACCTGACGGAACGCGGCCTGCGACCCGGCGACCTTGATGGTCGTTCCCAACGCGATGAACACATCGTCGAGCGGCGGCAGGGGCGGCAATCGAGCGAAATCGACCGTTCGGACTTCGATCTTGCGATGCGCCGGGAGGTCGCGGGCGGCCCGGCGCAGCAGCACGAGCACACTTGCGACTTCCGGCGAAGCGAGCAGCTCGTCGAGCAAGGCGCGCCCGACGAGGCCGGTCGCGCCGGCGAGTGCGACCTTGCGCGGCGTCGGGGATGGATGGGCGGCAGACACGGCGCCGACTCTACGACGAGGCGTGCGACGCCGCCATACCGGCCAGCTGTCGGTGCGCCCGCACGCTCGCCGCCGTGCGCGCACCGCGCGACATGCCGAAGGCGCCTTCAACCTTCGCCGAGAACATCGCCACGACACGAGCGCCAGAGCGTGAGGTCATAGGCGATCTTCAACAGCCCGCAGGCAATGAGCGGCGCCGAGATCCATCCGGCGGCGAACAGCGCGCCGCTCAAGGTGGGGCTCAGTGCGGCGGCGAGGCTGCGCGGTACCGCGGTGAAGCTGGCGGCCGCGGGTCGTTCGGCCGGGGTGACGACCGCCATCACGTAGGCGGTGCGGGTGGGCACGTCCATCTGGGACAGCGCGCTGCGCACGAACAGCAACGCGAGTGCCCAGGGCAGGCCCGGGGCGAGCGCGGCGAAGATCAGGCACAGGTTGGCCGGAATGTGCGTGAACACCATCGTGTTCAGCAAACCGAAACGGCTGGCCACCCGAGGTGCAGCGAGCTGCGAGCCCGCGCTCAGCAAACCGGCCCAGAAGAAGAATGCGCCGGCCTGCGCGAGCGACAGGCCGAAGCGCTGCAGTAGCCACAGCGACAGCAGGGCATTGACCACCAGCCCGCCCGCGAAGGAATCGATGGAGAACAGGGCAGCCAGCCTGATCACGATGCGCCGCGACGCCATCAATGGCGCGGCTGGCGGCGGCTCGCTGACCGTGGCACTGAAGACGGGTCGGCGGTAGAGCCAGCCGATGGCCACGCCGATGGCGCCGTACAGCAGGAACATCGCTCGCAGCGCGTCCAGGCGATCGACAAGGCCGTGGCCGGCCAGGAGGTCGGGCACGGCCGCGCCCAATGCGCCGAGCGCCGCGCATAGCGACCCGATGACGCTGTAGCGGGCGAAGACCGCTGTTCTTGCCTGACCGCGGGCCGCCGCCGCGAGGCGCGCATGCTCCAAGGGGAGGAACACGCTGACATCGCCGGAACTCGGGTTGAGCGTCCCCACGAAGGCGACCGCCAGCAGCGGCCAGAACGACGAACACAGCGCAAAACCTGCGCCGGTGCCGGCCATCAGCAGCGCAGCGGCCTCGAGCAGGCCGCGTGAGCGGAAGCGGTGACCGAATGCGCCCACGCCGAGTGTGAGCAAGGCCGAGCCGAGCATCGTCGCGGTGGCGATGACGCCGACCTGCAGCGTGTCCAGCCCGAGGGCCAGCAGGTAGGCGGGCAGCAGCACCGCCATGTACCCGTCGGCAAAGCCGCGCAGCGCGCGGCCGGCGACGAGCGCGGCCGCGGACGGGTCGACGCCCGCAGGAAGCAGCGCACGCGCAAGCGACGGCATGGGGATGGCCGGTGCCGGACCGGCCCTGCTCAGGCGGCCCGCTCGAACTTGAACACCGCCACGCTCGCCATGAGATTGGGGAAGCGGCGGACCACGCGCGCGTCCTGGATGCCGAAGGCGTCGAGCACGCGCAGGCCGTCCTTTCGCGCGAGGACCTCGAAGTCGGCGTAGGTGCCCACGCGGATGTTGGGGGTGTCGTACCACTCGTAGGGCAGCGCCTTGGTCACCGGCATGCGGCCGCTGACCACCCGCAGGCGATTGGGCCAGTGCGCGAAGTTCGGAAAGCTCACGATGCCGATGCGTCCGACGCGTGCCGTCTCGCGCAGCATGCGCTCGGTATTGCGAAGATGCTGCATGGTGTCGAGCTGAAGGACGACATCGAAACTCTGGTCCTCGAACATCGCCAGCCCTTCCTCGAGGTTGAGCTGGATCACGTCGACGCCGCGGCGCGTGCAGGCCAGCAGGTTCTCGTCGGCGATCTCCACGCCGTAGCCACTGCACTGGCGGCGATCGCGCAGCAGCGCGAGCAGTTCTCCGCTGCCGCAACCGAGGTCGAGCACACGCGAGCCCGGCGGAACCAGATCGGCGATGAGCTCGATGTCCTTGCGTTCGCTCATGGGCGCGTGCTCCCGGCTCGGGCGACGCGAGCGTGACGCGCGGACGCAGCGGCGCGTTCCGTCCGGCCCCGCGATGCGGCGGCGATCATGCGCATTCCCTCGCGATGTTCTCGAAGCGGGCTCGCAGCAGCGCGTGGTAGCGGGCGTCGTCGAGGAGGAATGCATCGTGGCCGTGCGGCGCGTCGATCTCGGCGTAGCTCACGCGATGCCGGTTGTCCAGCAGCGCCTTCACGATCTCGCGCGAGCGCGCCGGCGAGAACCGCCAGTCGGTGGTGAAGCTGATCAACTGGAACTGGCATTGCGCGTTGGCGAATGCGGCGGTGAGGTCGCCCGCGAATGCACGTGCGGGATCGAAGTAGTCGAGCGCGCGCGTGATCAGCAGATAGGTGTTGGCATCGAAGTAGTCGCTGAACTTGTCGCCCTGGTAACGCAGGTAGCTCTCGATCTCGAACTCGATGTTCTGGGTGCTGTAGTTCAGCGTCTCGCCCTTCATCAGCCGCCCGAACTTCGTCTCCATGGCATCGTCGCTGAGGTAGGTGATGTGGCCGATCATGCGCGCCACGCGAAGGCCACGCTTGGGCACCGTGCCCTGAAGCTGGTAGTGGCCATCGTGGAAATCGGGGTCCGTGATGATGGCGCGCCGAGCCACTTCGTTGAAGGCGATGTTCTGTGCCGACAGGTTCGGCGCCGTGGCGATCGCGATGCAGTGGCGCAGGCGCTTCGGATACCGCAGCGACCAGCTCAGCGCCTGCATGCCCCCGAGGCTGCCGCCGATCGCCGCGGCCAGGCGCTCGATGCCCAGGACATCGAGCAGCAGCGCCTGCGCATCGACCCAGTCTTCCACGGTGACCACCGGGAAGTCGGCGCCGTAGGGGCGCCCGGTGTCGGGGTTCGGGTGTGTCGGGCCGGTCGAGCCGAAGCACGAGCCGGGATTGTTGACGCCGATGACGAAGAAGCGGTCGGTGTCGAGCGCCTTGCCCGGGCCGATGAGGTTGTCCCACCAGCCTTCGCTTCGTTCCTGGCCCGCATAGGTGCCGGCCACGTGATGCGAGGCGTTCAATGCGTGGCAGACGAGCACGGCGTTGCTTCGCTCGGCGTTGAGCGTGCCGTAGGTCTCGTAGACCAGCGTGTAGTCGCGCAGGGAGGCCCCGCTTTGCAGCGGCAAGGGATCAGCGAAGTGCCGCGACTGCGGCGTGACAGGACCCAGTGAATTCATCGTCGACCAGAAGAAGAAACCCGGCGCCGCCAAAGCGGGACACCGGGTGCTGGGTCCTGTCTTTAGCTGGATTTATTGAGCGCCCGCAAGCCCGAACAAATCGGCGCTGAGGCGCGAAGTATAGCGGCGCGGCCTCGCACGGAAGTTCTTCCGACGCGCACGCGCCGGGCGCGCATTGCATAAAACTGGTCAATCGACTAATAATGAAATGTGCCGCGTCCCTCCCAGAACCTCGATCTCGCCATGCTGCAGGCCGGGCGCGAGCTGTTCGCGCACCAGGGCTGCGCAGGCCTGTCGGTGCGCGCGGTCGCTGAGCGCGCAGGCGCGAATCCGGGCATGTTCCATTACCACTTCAAGACCAAGGACCAGTTCCTGCGCGCGGTCCTGCAGCAGGTGTACGAGGAGATCTTTGCCGGCCTGGCCGGCGCCGTGGCGCAGGACGGTCCGGCCATCGTTCGATTGCGCGAGGCCCTCGTGGCCGCGGGCACGCTGCTCGCGCGTCATCGCCTGGTCATCGCACGCTTGTGGATGGATGCGATCGGTGGCGAGCCGGTCGCGGTCGAGTTCCTGCAGCGCAACGCGCCGCGCCATCTCGGGCTCCTGCGGGCGCTGCTGGAACAGGCCCAATCCGAAGGGTCCCTTCGCAGCATCGCGCCCCTGCAATGCCTGGCCACGCTGATGGGCGCGGCCGCGCTGCCAAGCGTGTTTGCGTCGCGGCTGTTCGAAGTGGCACTGCCGCAGCCCGGGTTCCAGCATGAATTCGCCCGGCAGGTCCTGAATCCCGAGGCCATCGCCGAGCGCGTGGACCTGGTGCTCGATGCGCTGCGCGTCGTGCCGCCGGTCACCCGGCGCGCTCGAAAGTCCCACTGAAGGAGCAGCGATGCATCGACCGACCCTTGCAACACTCGCCGGTGCAGCGGCACTCGCCGTAGCCGCGCTGCTCGCGGCCTGCAGCAAGACGCCCGACAGCGCCTGGTCCGGTTACGTGGAAGGCGACTACGTCTATGTCTCCTCGCCAGTCGGTGGCACCCTGGACGCGCTGTCCGTCAGGCGTGGGCAACAGGTGAGCGCTGGCGCACCGCTGTTCGCGCTCGACGCCGAGAACGAGCAGGCCGCGCGCGACCAGGCTGCGGCCCTGGTGGCGGCAGCCAAGGCCCAGGCGCGCGATGCCGAGAAGGGTCGTCGACCGCCGGAGATCGCCATGACGCAGGCACAGCTCTCCCAGGCGACGGCGCAGGCGCGGCTGGCTGATTCCGAATACGCGCGCCAGCAGGCGCTCCGGCAGCAGGGCTTCATCTCGCAGGCTGCGCTGGACGATGCACGAACGGCGGCCGAGCAGGCGCATCAGCACGTCGCGGAGCTGACGGCTGCCCTGAAAGTCGCCAAACTGCCCGCGCGCAGTGACGCGCAAGCCGCGGCCCAGGCCAATGCCAAGGCCGCCGCGCAGGCACTGCGCCAGACCGAGTGGCGCACCGGGCAGACTCGCCAGGCTGCGCCGACTGCGGCCGAAGTGGCCGACACGTTCTTCCGGGTCGGCGAATGGGTGCCCGCCGGCCAGCCGGTGGTGTCGCTGCTGCCGCCGGGCCAGGTGCGTGCGCGCTTCTTCGTTCCCGAGGGCGAGCTTGGCGCCTTGCAAGTCGGCGATGCGGTCCGCGTCGAGTGCGACGGATGCGGCCAGCCGATCGCCGCGCATGTCGACTTCGTCGCGACGCAGGCGGAATACACGCCACCCGTCATCTACTCGAACGCGCAGCGCGCGCGGCTGGTGTTCCGCGTGGAGGCGCGGCCGGACGACCGGCAGGCCGCGCAACGGCTGAAGCCCGGGCAGCCGGTGGATGTCGTCCCGGCGGATCGCAAGCCTGGCACGCGGGCGACGGCCCCGACAGGCGCAAGCGACGCCAAGGCTGTGCGATGAGCGAATCGCTGGCCATCGACGTGCGCGACCTCACGAAGCGCTACGGCTCGCGGACCGTGGTCGACCACGTCTCGCTGCAAGTGCGGCCCGGACGCATCTGCGGCTTCCTCGGGCCCAACGGCAGCGGCAAGACGACCACGATCCGCATGCTGTGCGGCCTGCTGCGGCCCGACGAGGGCGAAGGCCGCTGCCTGGGATTGGACATCATCGAGCAAGCCGGCGAGATCCGCCGACAGGTCGGCTACATGACGCAGAAGTTCGGCCTCTACGACGATCTGTCGATTCGCCAGAACCTGGACTTCGTCGCACGCCTGTTCGAGCTGCCCGATCGGCGCCAGGCGGTCGATGCGGCGCTGCAGCGGCTCGGGCTCGTCGAGCGCCAGCAGCAGCTCGCCGGCGCGCTGTCGGGCGGATGGAAGCAAAGGCTCGCGCTGGCCTCGTGCCTGATCCACCGCCCGCGCCTGCTGCTGCTCGACGAGCCGACCGCAGGGGTCGACCCGAAGGCGCGGCGCGACTTCTGGGACGAGATCCACCGGCTGGCCTCCGAAGGCATTACCGTGCTGGTGTCCACGCACTACATGGACGAGGCCGAGCGCTGCCATGAACTCGTGTACATCGCGTACGGCAAGACGCTCGCCCGGGGCACGGAGCACGAGATCATCGAGGCGGCACGGCTGCATGTGTGGGCGGCGGTGGGAGACGATGCGGGCCGCCTGGTGGAACCCTTGAAGAACGCGCCTGGCGTGCTGAGCGCGGCGGCCTTCGGCAATGCCGTCCATGTCGCCGGACAGGACGATGCGCTGCTCGAGAAGGCGATCGAGCCCTTCCGCCGCCCTGGTCTGCGCTGGCAGCGTGCCGAGCCCAACCTCGAAGACGTCTTCATCAGCCTGATCGGCCAGGCGCAGGACAACTTCGCCGACACGCACGAGGCCCACTGATGAAGAGCTTCTCGGTGCAACGCACGCTGGCCGTGTTCATCAAGGAATTCCAGCAGATGCTCCGCGACCGGCTCACCTTCGCGATGGCCATCGGCGTGCCGGTGCTTCAGCTCGTGCTGTTCGGCTATGCGATCAACACCGATCCCAAGGGACTGCCCACCGCGATCGTCTCGTATGACACGGGCCCCATGGCGCGCACGCTGACGGCAGCGCTTCAGAACACCGGCTATTTCAAGATCACCACGATGGCGTCGAGCGAGTCGGACGCCGAGACCCTCCTCGACGAAGGCGATGTGCAGTTCATGATCGCCATCCCGCCCGACTTCAGTCGCCGAGTCGTGCGCGGCGAGCAGCCGGCCATCCTCGTGGCCGTGGACGCGACCGATCCTTCGGCGTCGGGCAACGCGATCGCCGCGCTGGGCCAGATCGCGCAACAGGCGCTCGCGCCCGACCTCACCGGTCCGCTGGCCCGGCTGAACCCCGGCGCGCCGCCCTACGAGATCCGCGTGCATCGGCGCTACAACCCCGAGGGACTGTCGCGCTACAACATCGTGCCGGGCCTCATCGGCACGATCCTCACGATGACCATGGTCATGCTGACAGGCCTGGCCATGACGCGCGAGCGCGAGCGCGGCACCATGGAGAACCTGCTGGCCACGCCCGTGCGGCCCTTCGAGGTGATGGTGGGCAAGATCCTGCCGTACGTCGTGATCGGCTACATCCAGCTCGCGGTCATCCTGGTCGCCGCCGAGCTGCTGTTCGAGGTGCCGATGATGGGCAGCCTGACGTTGCTCATGTCGATGATCGGCATCTTCATGCTGGCCAACCTCAGCGTCGGGTTCACGTTCTCGACGCTGGCTTCCAACCAGCTCCAGGCGATGCAGATGACCTTCTTCTTCTTCCTGCCGTCGATCCTCCTGTCGGGCTTCATGTTCCCGTTTCGCGGGATGCCCCGGTGGGCGCAATGGATCGGGGAGGCCCTGCCGCTCACGCATTTCCTGCGCATCGTGCGCGGCATCATGCTCAAGGGCAACGACATCAGCCAGATCCTGCCGCAGCTGTGGCCGATGCTCGCTTTCCTGTTGATTGCCGGCACGCTGGCGCTGACGCGCTACCGCCGCACGCTGGACTGAAGGAGGCGCCGATGGCCGATCCATGGTTCGAGGGTTTCGATGCTCGCCACCACGCGATCGGCGACATGCAGCTCTACGCACGCACCGGCGGTCGCGCCGGCGCTCCGCCCTTGCTCCTCGTGCATGGCTTTCCGCAAACGCATGTCATGTGGCACCGCGTGGCGCGCCGGCTGGCCGACCACTTCTTCCTGGTGATGCCCGACCTGCGCGGCTATGGCGATTCATCGAAGCCGCCGGGCGAACCGGACCACGCCAACTACAGCAAGCGCGCCGTGGCCCGCGACCTCGTCGCGCTGATGCGGCAACTCGGCCACGAGCGCTTCGCCGTGGTCGGCCATGACCGCGGCGGACGTGTCGCGCACCGGCTGGCGGTGGACCATCCTGAGGCCGTGGCGCGCCTTGCCGTGCTCGACATCGCACCCACGCTGGACATGTACGACGCCACCAACATGCGTTTTGCCCGCGTGTACTACCACTGGTTCCATCTCATCCAGCCGACGCCCCTGCCCGAGACCATGATCGGCGGCAACCCGCGCTTCTACCTGCACTGGCACCTGGGCGGCTGGGGTGCGGGCGGCACCTCGCACATCGAGGCACAAGCCATGTCCGAATACGAGCGCTGCTTCTGCACGGCCGAAGCCATCCACAGCGCATGCGAAGACTATCGTGCCAGCGCGGGAATCGACCTCGAGCACGACCGCGCGTCCCGCGAGCGCGGCGAGAAGATCGCCTGCGACATGCTCGTGCTGTGGGGCGAGCGCGGCGTGGTGGAGCAATTGTTCGATCCGGTGTCGCTGTGGCAGGCGCAGTGCCGGGGCCGTGTGAGCGGGCAATCGATGCCTTGCGGCCACTTCATCCCGGAGGAGCTTCCTGCGGAGGCTGCCGCGGCGCTGAGGGTATTTCTCGACGTTCCTGCCGCTGACGGGCACTGAGATCACGGAACGTCTGCGGCCATCGCGGGTGAAGGTGCCGGCAGACCTGCTGCCCTTCGTGCGGCGGTGCGCCGCCAGACGGCGAGATGCCGCGTGCCGCGCACTGGCCCTACCGGCCCATGGCGAGCGCTCGGCGTGTCGGCGCCGCGCCCTGCCGAGGAGGTCGCCCCCCGTCTCGGGGATGGCGCCGCGGCGGCATGCGAGAAGAATCTCACACCACCCCGCCCGGACCAGCCTGATCCCCCATGACTTCCGTCATCCTGCTGCACCACGACGCCGACGTGGCGCACCGCCTGTGCGCACACATCGATGCGACGCCGTCGCTGCGCGTGACCGGGGTGGCAAAGCACCTGCCGGCCCTGGGCGATCTGCTGGCCTGCGGCGTACCCGATCTGCTGATCCTCGACCTCATGATGCCCGGGCTGCAGGTTCGCGAGTTGCTGCGGCACCTGCGCCGCCTGCCCGAGGCGCCGCGTCCGGCCGTGATGGTCCTGGCCGTGTCGGCCGACGACCCACGGCTCATGGACGCGCTGCGCCACGGCGCGGACGGCTACTTCACGCAGGCGCGCTCTTCGATATCGCTGCTGGCGGTCATCGATCGCCTGCTGCACGGAGAGTCGACGATGTCGCCGCAGATCGCACGGCAGGTGCGCGCCGAACTCGAGCTGCCTGGTCCGAGCGCGCTCGACGAGACCGATAGGCGGCTGCTGAACTGGACGGCGCAGGGTTACGTCGCCTATGAGGTCGCGCGCGGGCTCAGGCTGAGCCCGCAGGCGGTCGGGGTGCGCATGCGGCGCTTGTATGCCGCCCTCGAATCGAAGTCGGGCGGAGCGCGAGCCGCGCTGGCCTGAACGCCTCCGGGCGGGGCTGGTGTCGGGCGATCGCGGATCAGGACCGGCTCAGGCCGGCGGTGGTGCCGTGTCGACGAAGCTCTGGCGCAAGACCACCTTGTCGTAGAGCTTGGCCAGGTTGGCGTGGCGGGAACGCCAGTCGATCTCGGGAAAGCGGAACAGCAGATAGCCGAGCGCACAGCCAACGGCAACATCCGACAGCGAGAAGTGGATGCCCGAACAGAACGGCTTGTCGCCCAATCCCTTGCTCATGGCCGCCAGCGACGTGTCGACCTTCACGAGCTGCCGCCGGATCCAGGCTTCGCTGCGCTCGGTCTCGGCCCGTCCGGCCCACGTACGCTCCAGGCGCGCCAGGATGGATGCGTCCAGCACACCATCGGCCAACGCCTCCCAGGTGCGCACTTCGGCGCGCTCGCGGCCCCGCTCCGGAATCAACCGCCCGACCGGCGACAGCGTGTCGAGGTACTCGACGATCACCCGCGAGTCGAACATCGCCTCTGCGCCCTCCATCACGAGGCAGGGCACCTTTCCGAGCGGGTTCGACTGCAGGATGTGGTCGCTTCCCCAGACGTCTTCCTGCTCGAACTGATAGTCGAGCCGTTTCTCGGCCATCACGATGCGCACTTTGCGCACATACGGACTGGTGGGCGAGCCGATGAGTTTCATGATGTGGTGTGGTGATCCCCTGGCGCGCGATTCTAGCGGGGCACCTGCTGCCTCGCGCGGTCATCGGCGCGCGTCTCGAGGGTCCAATCGACTTGGTTCGGCCGTTCGGGCAGATTCAGCTGCGCTGTGCTCGGTGGCGTGCGTGCGATTACCGCCCCGCGACGGATCACCGCGAGCCGCGCCGAGCGCAGGCGGATCGCCTCGACGGGGTCTCGTGCCTGGAGCAGCACCATGTCGGCTGAGTTTCCCACCGACAGGCCATAGCCTTCCAGGCCCAGCACCCGCGCGGCATTGACTGTCACTGCGTCGAAGCACGCGCGCATGTGGGCTTGCGACGTGAGCTGTCCGACGTGCAGGCCCATCTGTGCGACTTCCAGCATGTCGCCCGAACCGAGCGGGTACCACGGGTCCATCACGCAGTCGTGCCCGAAGGCGACATTCACGCCGGCGGCCATCAGCTCGGGCACGCGCGTCATGCCGCGCCGCTTGGGATAGGTGTCGTGCCGGCCCTGCAGCGTGATGTTGATGAGCGGATTGGCCACGGCATGCACCTGCGCCTCGGCGATCAGCGGGATGAGCTTGGACGCGTAGTAGTTGTCCATCGAATGCATGGACGTCAGGTGCGAGCCGGTGACGCGGCCGTGCAGCCCCAGCCGCTGCGTGTGCAGCGCAAGTGTCTCGATGTGGCGCGACAAGGGGTCGTCGCTCTCGTCGCAATGCATGTCCACGCGCAGGCCGCGCGCGGCCGCCAACTCACACAGGATGCGCACCGATTCGGCACCTTCGGCCATGGTGCGCTCGAAGTGCGGGATGCCGCCCACGACGTCCACGCCGAGGTCCAGCGCGCGGGTGAGGTTGGCCAGTGCATTCGGCGAGCGCAGCAGGCCATCCTGCGGAAAGGCGACGAGCTGCAGGTCGATGTAGGGCGCCACCTGGCGCTTGACCTGGAGCAGCGCCTGCACCGCCAGCAGACGATCGTCGCAGACGTCCACATGGGAGCGGATCGCGAGCAATCCGCGCGCGGCCGCCCAGTCGCAATAGCGCATGGCCCGCTCGACCAGGGCCTCGTGGGTGAGCTGCGGCTTGAGCTCTCCCCACAGCGCGATGCCTTCGAGCAAGGTGCCGCTGTCGTTGACTCGCGGCAGGCCGAACGACAAGGTCGCATCCATGTGGAAATGCGCATCGACGAAGGGAGGCGAGAGCAGCCAGCCGCCACCTTGGACGACTTCGGCGTCGGGCACGGCCAGTCCGCGGCCGATGTCGGCGATGCGGCCGGCGCGCGCGAGCACGTCCATGCCTCGCCGTCCGTCGGGCAGTGTCACGTCGCGAACGAGGAGGGGACGATCAGGGACATTCATCTCGTGGCTCGTGCAACAGGGTGGTGGCGCCGACCGGCGGCATCGTGCGCATGACTTCGCAGGTCATGGACTCCTAGCAAGCCGCGCGCCACCATACGGGCCATCGAACGATTCGCCATCCGACCACAAGGAGCCTGCATGACAGCCATCGACCTTCTTCCTCTCGGTGTGGGACACATGATCGGGCTGGGTGCCGTCGGCTCGTGCCTGGGCGTGGGCCTGCTGGGCAGCAAGTTTCTCGAATCATCGGCACGGCAGCCGGAACTGATGGACAGCCTGCAGACCAAGGTGTTCCTTCTGGTGGGTGTGCTCGACGGAGCCTTCATCATCGCCACCGGCATCGGCTTGTGGTTCGCCACGGCCAATCCGTTCCGCTGACGGCGCAGCGTGCCCTACTTGGTGCCGAAGAGCCGGTCGCCGGCGTCGCCGAGCCCAGGCACGATGTAGCCGTTTTCATCGAGTTGCCGGTCCACGGCGGCCACGAACACCGGCACGTCGGGGTGGTTGGCGTGGAAGTGCGCCAGCCCCTCGGGCGCCGCCAGCAGGCACACGAACCGGATGGAGCGCGGCCGCGTCTCCTTCAGGCGATCCACCGCGGCGACCGCCGAATTGCCCGTGGCCAGCATGGGGTCGAGCACGATCGCGTCTCGCTCGTGCATGTCGGCCGGCATCTTGAAGTAGTACTCGATGGCCACCCGCGTCTTCGGGTCGCGGTACAGGCCGATGTGGCCGATGCGCGCGCCGGGCACGACGTTGAGCATCCCGTCGAGGAAGCCCGCACCCGCCCGCATGATGGTGACGAACACCGTCTTCTTGCCGTCGATGACTGGTGACTGCATGTGTTCCAGCGGCGTCTCGATCTCGATCGTCTGCATCGGCATGTCGCGCGTGACCTCGTAGGCCATCAGCATGCTGATCTCGCCCAGCAGCCGGCGGAAGCTGTTGGTGCTGCGATCCTTCTGGCGCATCAGCGTGAGCTTGTGCTGGATGAGCGGATGGGTGATCAACTGGACAGGAGCGTTCATCGCGTCCTCAGTGGCGCCGACCATCGACGACGCCGCAGCATACAGTGCGGCGCGCGGCAAGCGGCCCGATCCAGAATAGACGAACGTCGCGCGCCGATCGTCGACGGCGCGCAGTCCGCCTTGATCCACGTCAAGCGCAGGGACGCGGCATCGGCCGAACATGATTTTCGGCAGCGCCCCGACCGCAACCCTGCGCCAATGCCGGGGCCAGGCGGTGCCTGCCTTGAAGCCATCCCATGCCCACACCGAATGCTGCGCCGGAATCGCCGCCTCGCCACCGCGTCATTGCGGTGCACGGGCCGGTCGTCGACGTGAGGGGCACGCCGCTGGCGCAGCTCGGCCACGTGGTGCGCGTGGCGCTGGATGGGCGCGAATTGCTGCTCGTGGTCGCGCAGCACCTGTCGGAACACACGGTGCGCTGCATTGCGTTGCAGACGACCGATGGGCTTGCACGCGGCATGCATGCACGCGACAGCGGCGCGGCACTGTCCGTGCCGGTGGGCAAGGCCTGCCTGGGTCGGCTCCTCGATGTCATGGGCGAGCCGCTAGACGGCGGCGCGCCCTTGTCCGATGCGCCGCGCCGGCCGATCGTGGCTGCGCCGCCGCCGCTCACCAACACGGTGGCCGGCCGCCGCATCCTGCCGACCGGCGTGAAGGTGATCGACCTGCTGTGCCCCTTCGTGCGCGGCGGGAAGACCGGGCTGTTCGGCGGTGCGGGCGTGGGCAAGACGGTGCTGATGATGGAGTTCATGCACGCCGTGGGCAGCATGCACCACGGCGCTTCGGTGTTCGCCGGGGTCGGCGAGCGCATCCGCGAAGGCCATGAGCTGTGGCACGAGATGCGCGAGGCCGGCGTGATGGACCGCACCGTGATGGTCTTCGGGCAGATGGACGAGACGCCGGGCGTGCGCTTCCACACCGGCTACACCGCAGTGACGTGCGCCGAATCGCTGCGCGACGGCGGTGCCGGTGAAGTGCTGTTCCTGATGGACAACCTGTTCCGCTTCGTGCAGGCCGGCACCGAAATCTCTGGTCTGCTCGGGCGCATGCCCTCCAGCGTGGGCTACCAGCCGACCTTGCTGACCGAGGTGGCCAGCCTCGAGGAACGCATCCTGTCGACGCCGCAAGGGGCGATCACGGCCGTGCAGGCCGTGTACGTGCCCGCCGACGACATGAGCGATCCGTCGATCGCGGCCATCCAGGCACACCTCGACTCCATCGTCGTCCTCTCGCGCGAACAGGCCGCTCGCGGAATCTATCCGGCGGTGGACCCGCTGGCGTCGAACAGCCGTCTGATGGATGCCCGCCTGGTGGGGGAGCGCCACCACCGCGTGGCCGCTGCGGTGCGGGATCATCTTGCGCGCTACAAGGAGCTCGAAGACATCATCGCGATGCTCGGCATCGAGGAGCTGTCGCCTGACGACAGGCGCATCGTGCGACGCGCGCGCCGGTTGCAACGCTACCTCACGCAGCCTTTCAGCGTGGTGGCCGACCACACCGGGTTGCCGGGCGTGTCGGTGCCGCTGGAGACCACGCTCGCCGACTGCGAGCGCTTTCTCGACGGAGCCTACGACGCGCTCACCGAGGACGCCTGCTACATGCAGGGTCCGATGCCTCTGGCCGCCGCGACATCGGACACTGGCCGCGTGGAAAAGGTGGCGGCATGAGACACCTCGTGTCAACCTGCTGGTTGCGGGCCGAGGGGCAGACATGAGTGGGCTGGCCCTGAATCTCCTGGACGGCTGGCGCGCGATTCGCATCGACGGCGTGAGCAGCGTCGTGGCCGCCGATGCGCGCGGCCAGTTCGGGTTGCTGCCCGGCCACGAGGCATTCGTGACCGTGCTCGAGCCCGGCCTGTTCCGCTATCGCGTGGGCTCGGGCGGCTGGGACTGGGGCGCGTGCGTCGGCGGCTTGCTGAGCTGCGCCCTCGGGAACGCACGCAACGAGGTCTGCATCGTCAGCCGCAGGTTCCTGCAGGGCGAGCGGCCGGAAGCGCTGCAGGAACAGCTCGACGCCCTGTTGCAGCGCGAGCGTTCCCTGCGCGTCAGCACGCGCGAGAGCCGCGAGCGTCTGGACGTGGCGTTCTACAAGCGCATGCAGCAGCTGGCGCAGGAAGCGCAGCCGTGAACGACGACGACGACAAACTCCGGCACGCGCTGAAGCGACAGGCAAGTCGCTGGCGCGACGCGCGCCGTGCGGGCGTGCTGGGCCTGCTGGTGACGGGCGGCACGGCCGGTCTGCTGCTGGCCGTGCCGCTGGTGCTGGGCGCCTACCTCGGCCGCTGGCTCGACGAACGCTCGCCGGGGTATTCGGTGCACTGGACGGTGAACTGCATCCTGCTCGGCCTGGCGGTCGGGGCGTACAACGTGTGGCGCTTCTTCAAGGACAGTGACCGATGAACGCCATGGGCGAGCCCGTGTGGTGGCAGATCGGCGCCGTGGCCCTGCGCGAGCCGCTCGTGTTGTCGGTGGCGGTGGCCGTCGCGCTGGCCGCGCTCGCGTTCGCGCTTCGACGCGCGCTGCGTTCGCCGGCGGCGCACATCCCCGCGGTGGCCGAGGCCACGTACACCCTCATGCGCGATGCCGTCGCCGACGTCGTGCCGCCCCAGGACGTCCCACGCGTGTTGCCCTTCGTGGGCACCTTGTGGCTCTTCATCCTCGCCTCCAACCTGCTGGGCCTGGTGCCCGGCCTGTCCTCGCCGACGCGAGACCTTTCGGTCACTGCGGCGCTCGCGGCGATCGTGTTCATCGCCGTGCATGTCTACGGCGTGCGCGCGGGCGGCTGGGGCGGCTACCTGCGCCACTATCTGTCGCCCAATCCGATCATGCTGCCCTTTCACCTCATCAGCGAGGTGACGCGCACGCTCGCGCTGGCGGTGCGCCTGTTCGGCAACATGATGAGCCTGGAGATGGCAGCGCTGCTCGTGCTGCTGGTCGCAGGCCTGCTGGTGCCGGTGCCGCTGTTGCTGCTGCATGTGGTCGAGGCACTGGTGCAGGCCTACATCTTCGGCATGCTCGCCCTCATCTACATCGCCAGCGCGCTCGAAGCCCATCGTGCCCGGGGGCAGCGCGATTCGCCTGCCCCGGGAGAAGAAGAACCCTCGCCTTCCGGAAAGCCATCATGACCGACCTGCACCTCTTCAGCCTTGTCTCCACCGTGGTGGCCGCGCTGGCGATCGCCATGGGCGTGTTCTTCCCGGCGCTGGCCATGGGGCGAGCCATCGCGGCAGCCCTCGACGCGCTCGCGCGCCAGCCGGAGGCCGAGAAGTCGATCAGCCGCACCTTGTTCATCGGCCTGGCGATGATCGAGTCGCTGGCCATCTACTGTCTCGTGGTCGCGCTCATCATCCTGTTCCGCAACCCGCTGCTGGAGTACCTCCTCAAGTGAGGGGCAGAGCATGGACCTGGACCCCACCACCTTCGTGCTGGAGATCATCAATTTCCTGGTGCTGCTCTGGCTGCTCGCCCACTTCCTGTGGAAGCCCATGCGCCACGCGCTGGAGGCGCGCGCCGCCGCCGCCGCACACGAGCGGCAAGCCCTCGACACGCAGCAGCGCACGCTCGACCAGGGCATCGCCGACCTTGCGCGCCAGCGCTCGGCGGCCGAGACGCATCGCGAGGAGGCCGAACGCACGCTGGCCGCCGACATGGCCGTGCTGCGCGAGAAACGGATGGCCGAGCTCAATCGCGACGTGGCCGACGAACGCGAGAAGGCGCGTGCGCGGCTGGAGCTGGAGCGCGCCGCGGCGCAACGGCAAGGCGACGAGGCGCTGCGGGCGCGGGCCGGGCAGTTCGTCGCCGGCTACCTCGAACGCCTCGCGTCGCCCGATGTCGAGTCGGCCATCGTGAATCTGTTCCTGTCCGATCTCGAGGAGCAATCCGACTCCGCGCGTGCGGCACTGCGCGATGGCGGCGCCGCGCCAGACGGCGCCGGTGCGGAAATCGATGTCGCGACAGCGTTCGCTCCCGAACCTGCGGCGCGCGAAAAGGTCCAGGCCGAGCTCGAACGACTCGTGGGGCCGGGCATCAGGACCAGATGGCGGATCGATTCGGCGCTGCTCGCCGGCATTTGCATCCACCTGCCGGGCCACCAGCTCGAGGCCAGCCTGCGGCGCGGAATCGATGCCTTCGCGGCGGATTCGGCGTGACCGGCCTTCCGTGACGATGAAAACGAACGGCATTGGTCTCGTCATCGAGGAAGTCGGCACCGTGATTGGTGTGGCCGACGGGATTGCCTGGGTGCAGGGCCTGCCGTCGGTGCCCGTCGGCGAAGTGCTGCGCTCGGCCGACGGCAGCCGCGCCTGGGTGTTCCAGCTCGACGAGCGGCTCGCCGGATGCATCCTGCTGGACCAGTCGGAGCAACTCGCGGCGGGGCTTCGCATGCGGCGCAGTGGCCTCGGCCTCACGCTCGGCTGCGGCGATGGCCTGCTCGGCCGCGTCATCGATCCCCTGGGCAGGCCGCTGGACGGACTGGCCGCGCCGCCGGCGAGCGCGCAGCGGCCGCTCGAGTGTCGTTCGCCGAGCATCATGGAACGCGACGCCGTGAGCCGGCCGCTCTACACCGGCAACACCGTCATCGACACGCTGCTGCCGATCGGGCGCGGCCAGCGCGAGTTGCTGATCGGCGACGACGGCACCGGCAAGAGCGCCATCGCCCTGGATGCCGTGATCCACCAGCGCGACCAGGGCGTGCGATGCGTGCTGGTGCTGATCGGCCAGAGACGATCGGAGGTGGCCGAGACCATGCGGGTGCTTGCAGAGCGCGACGCGCTCGCCCACACCACCATCGTGGTGGCGGAGGCCGGCACCTTGCCCGGACTCCAGTACCTCGCGCCCTTTGCGGGCTGCGCGCTTGCCGAAGCCTGGATGCATGCGGGCCACGACACCCTGATCGTGTACGACGACCTGGGGCAGCACGCACAGGCCTATCGCGAGCTGTCGCTGCTGCTGCGCCGGCCTCCCGGCCGCGAGGCCTATCCCGGCGACATCTTCTACCTGCACTCTCGACTGCTCGAGCGGTCCACGCAACTGGCCGCCGCGCAAGGCGGCGGCAGCATGACCGCGCTGCCCATCGTGCCCACCCAGCTCGGGGAGATCGCGAGCTACATCCCGACGAACCTGATCTCCATCACCGACGGTCAGGTCTACCTCAGTGCCAAGCTCGTGTCGGCCGGGATGTTCCCGGCCATCGAGGTGGGCACGTCGGTATCGCGGATCGGCGGCAAGGCGCAGCATCGCGCCATTGCGCTCGAGTGCAAGCGCCTGCGGCTGGACTACCTCCAGTTTCTCGAGCTGGAGCTGTTCACGCGCTTCGGAACGCGGCTCGACGAAGAGACGAGCGCGCGACTCGCGCGCGGCCGGCTTCTTCGCGGGCTGTTTCGCCAGGATCGCCTGGCACCGCGACCGATCGCGTACGAGATGGCCTGGCTGGTCACGCTCAACGAAGGGCTGTTCGACGGGCTCGATACCGCGGCCGTCGAACAGGCCCTGGCGCGCCTGTCGGATCACGTGGCTCAGGCGCCATCGCTGGATGCATCGCGCACGCAGTGGGTCGACGCGGTTCGCGGTTGGCTTGGAAGCGCGCCATGACGACCAAGAACGCGCTGCGCGAACGTGCCGGGCTGCTCGACGAATTGCGCCAGATCGTGCAGGCGATGAAGAACATTGCGTTCGCTGAACTGCAGCGTGTGTCACGCATGCGGCCTGCACAGCGCCAGGCGCTCGAGGCGGTGGCGCAGGCGCTGCACGCCATGCCAGGGACGCCGAGCGCGCCGCTTGGCGCTGCCGCGACAGTCTGGTTCGTGATCGGCGCCGAGCGGGGCTTCTGTGGTGCGTTCAGTGCGCGCCTGGCACAAGGGATCGAGGACCTGCGCCGCGAGATGCCGCAGGCGCGCGTGCTGGTCGCCGGACGGCGCGTGGTGGACCTGCTCGGCGCGGACGCGTCCGGGGTCGTCTCCGTGGCCGGCTGCGCCGCGATCGATGACGCCGATGCGGCGCTCGATGCATGGATGTCCGCGCTCGACGGCGAGCTGAAACTTCGCCACGCCGTCCAGTTGCTGCATGCCGATGGCGCCGAACTCATGCGGCGGCCGCTCTGGCCTGTGCCCGACGTTCCCGCGGTGCTGCCAGGGGGCTTGCCTCGGGACCCGCTCGAGGCGCAATCGGGCTTGTTCGCGCACGTCGAGCCCAGCCCGTGGCACTACCTCCCCGTGCACGACATGCGCGCCGCGTTGCAGCGGCAGGCCATGCGTCTCTTGTTGCAGCAGGGCCTGGCGGCATCGCTCGAGCAGGAAAATCATTGGCGCCTGACGCAGATGCAACGCGCGCAAGACCACCTGGACGAACTTGGCAACACCTTGCGCCAACGCCATGCTCGGCTGCGGCAGGCCGACATCACGAATGAACTCGAGACGCTCATGAGCTCGCTGCAAGGCGATCCCGCCGCGGCGTCGTCCGCGGCCTCTTGATCGGCGACCAACCTCACCACCTCACCCCCATGACAAGCACCAAACTCACCGAACACCGCCCTCACCTGGACCATGCCGTGCCCTATCTGTGGCCCTTCGCTGCTGCGGTGGAACTCGGCGAAATGGGCACGAAGCTGCTCGACGAGAACTTGAAGTTCGTTGCGGAGGCCGCGCACATCGACCATCCCAGCCCGCCCGTGTGGGCGACGCCCAACCGCGTCCTGATGGACCTGGACACCATGCTCGTGCGCGACTTCTCGGTTGCCGCCCAGGCCGATGGCGCCGTGCCCGTCCTCGTGGACGCACCCTACGCCGGGCACACCGCCGAGATCGCGGACTACCGCGCGGGACAGAGCCTGGTGCAGACCTTGATGGCCGGCGGCCTGAACCGCGTGCTCGTCACCGACTGGAAGCCGGCGACCGAGGCGATGAAGGATTTCGACATCGACAAGTACCTGGCCGAGATCAACGTGCTCGTGGACGACCTGGGCGGAGCGGTCCACCTGGTCGGCCTCTGCCAGGGTGGCTGGATGAGCGCGATGTTCGCGGCACGCTTTCCCCACAAGGTGCGCTCGCTGGTCCTGGCCGGCGCCCCCATCGACACGGAGGCCGGGCGCGGGCCGCTGCACGCGATGGTCGACACGCTGCCGCTGTCGTACTACGAGAACATGGTCGAGCTCGGCCGCGGGCGCATGCTCGGGGCCTTCATGCTGGCCGGCTGGAAGAGCATGCACGCTGACGAGCAGTATCTGAGCAAGTACCTCGACCTGTACGCGCACATCGAGGACCGCAACTACCTGCGGCGAACCGAGGCGTTCGAACGCTGGTACGAACATCCGATCGACCTGCCGGGGCGCTACTACCTGCAAGCCATCGGCCTGCTGTTCAAGCACAACGCGCTGGCGCGTGGGCACTTCGTGGCGCTGGGCCGCAAGATCGATCTGCGAGCGATCACCGTGCCGGTGTACCTGCTGGCCGGGGACCGCGACGACATCACGCCGTCCGAGCAGGTGTTCAATGCGCAGGCCTTGCTGGGCACGCCCGCCGCGGCGATCCGGCGCACGCTTGCGCCCGGTGGTCACATCGGCCTGTTCATGGGCGAGAACACGCTCGCCCATGTGTGGCCGGGCATCGCCGCCTGGATCAAGGCACTCGACCCCGCCAAGGCCTGATCAACGCGTGCGCCCGGGTGGCGCCGCCCCGGTTCAGAACACCGTGCCGTCGCTGTCGATGTGCACGGGCGGGGCACCATCGGGACGTCGCTCGCGTGCGATCTCTCGTCCCGCGGCCCACGTTCCACCTTCGAGGATGCGGGCGAGCGGCAACGATGTGGCATCCAGGCTGAGCGCTTCGCGCAGCGCCGGCGCCAGTTCGTCGATCAGCGTCACCGTCAGCGCACGCCATTCCACGACCCACTCGTCGCCCGCGGCGTAGCGCTTCGACCCGTATTCGGCCTGGCGAGGCACGATGACGCCCGCATCGAGGAGCAGGCCCCCGTTGCGGTATTCCGGCAGAGCGGTCAGCGCGTCCACCTCGACGATCTGCACACCACCCCGCTCGAACGGCTCGATCAGCGAATAGGCGAGCCACTGCGAAAGCTTGTGGAACGGGACAAGGCCCGCGCTCGGCCCATGGCCGTCCGCGGCGGGATGGCGCCACACGTCCCCGAGCGCCACCTCGCCGAGCATGTTGCCGCTCGGCCAGATCCCGCTGAAGGCCTCGAGCAGCGCGCCGAGCAGGCGTGCGGCAGTGACGTGCCGGTGACGCTGCATGCCCGGCGCCGGGCGATGATGCAGCAGCCGAGGCGCATGGGCGTGGTAGCTCAGCGTGTCGAACAAATGACCGGGTTGCCCGACATCGGTGAACCACTGCGGCTGCTCGCGCAGGGCCTGCGCCAGCCGTCGAAGCAACGTGACACGCCCGTCCAGGCCGACCAGCGGGTTGGCGTCGCTGACCTGGAACATCTCGGCCAGCGCCGCACGGTCGACGCGGGCGAGGGCGCGCGCATCGACCCGCGTCGGATCGCCAGGATCGGACGAAAACCGTCCGGCCATGAAGGCGCGGAAGCTCGCCACGGCCAGCCCTTCGGAGCGCGTGAAGCGCTGGCCGGTCTCGGCCTCCACGTACGACCAGGCGGGGCCGGCACCGGCGTCCAGCAGCACGCTGACCAGCGCCAGGTCGACACAGGCGCGGGCCACGCCCGCGCTGGTGCGCCCGTTCAGCCGCGCATCGAGTTCGGCACGCCGGTCGACGCCGCCGGCCTCGAAGTGCCGCCAGCGGCTGTGCACGGGAATCGCGAGGTCGGGGTATCGCTCGCGCGTGATGCGCAGCACCCGGTCGGCCACGGTGGGCAGCTTCGCGCGATCGATGTCGAAGTGGCGAGACCGCCCCGCGCTGGCCGCGGCCGTGATCAATGCACAGCGCTCGCGGATCGTCGACGGCTGACGCAGCAGCCGCACGGCCTCGTGCAAGGCAGCGCCTTGCGCTCGTTCGTTCGATGTGGAGTCACTCAAGACTGCGCCCCTTCACCGCGGCGAGCATCAGCTCGTCCGGCACGCTCCCGTCCGTGAAATAGCCGGCAGCGATCTTGGCCTCGATCTCGACGCGCGCGTCCGCGGGCACCAGCGCATCGGGAATCTTGACCCGCTCGCCCACCTCGATGCCGCTGCCGGTGATCGCATCGAACTTGTCCTTGCTCATGGACACGAGACGATGGATCTTGCGGATGCCCAGCCAATGCAGCACGTCGGGCATCAGTTCCTGGAAACGCATGTCCTGCACGCCGGCCACGCATTCGGTGCGCAGGAAATACTTGTCGGCGCTGTCGCCGCCGAGCTGGCGCTTGCGCGCGTTGTAGACGAGGAACTTGGTCACCTCGCCGAGCGCGCGCCCTTCCTTGCGGCTGTAGGCGATCAAGCCCACGCCGCCGGCCTGCGCACCCTTGATGCACTCTTCGATCGCGTGGGTGAGATAGGGCCGGCAGGTGCAGATGTCAGAGCCGAACACGTCGGAGCCGTTGCATTCGTCGTGCACGCGTGCGGTCAGGGTGACCGAAGGATCGGCAAGATCGCGTGCGTGGCCGAAGATGTAGAGCGTCTGCCCGCCGATGGGCGGCAGGAAGACCTCGAGGTCGCTGCGCGTGACGAGCTCCGGGTACATGCCGCCCGTTTCCTCGAACAGCGCCCTGCGCAGGTCGGCCTCGCTCACGTGAAACCGCTCGGCCACGCCCGGCAGCCACCACACGGGTTCGATCGCGACCTTCGTGACCGCCGCGGAGCCGTCGTCGAACAGCACCTGGCCGTCGACCGCCAGGCGCTGGAAGGCGATGGCCTGCCGCACTTCGGGCAGATGGATGCGCGCCTTGGTGACGGCGATGGTGGGGCGCACGTCGTAGCCCTGCGCGAGATGGCCGGAGAAGACGTCGGCCACCGAAGCGCCCCACGGGTCGATGGAGACGATCCGCTGGGCATCGCCCCATTGCGGATACGGGCCGATGGGAACGGTGGGCGCCGTGTCGGTGAGGTCGGCGCGGTGCCCTCGCACGAGACTGCCGGCCGCCACCGCCAGCGCCCGATAGACGCCGTACGACCCTGAGTGCGTTCCGATCACGTTGCGCTGGTGGCGATTCGCGGTCGTGCCGATCACGGGGCCGCGCTCGGCGGCGGTCGCCGCACCCCAATGCAACGCGGGCGCGCCGCCCGGTCCTTGTCCGGGGTGCGACGTGAGGCGGATGTGCTTGCCGCCCAATGAACCGCCGTTGTCTGAGGCCATGCCGCGCGCTCCGATCCGTCGTCGGGATCTCGTCGCCGCACTATAGCCCCCGTGGGGCCCGCAGACCACTGCCAGCAGGCTACAGGCGAAGCGCCATGTGAAGCTCGTCATGCAGTCGCCCATCCACGCAGATTGCAGCGGGCTCGCGGCCGTAGATGACGAAGCCGAGCGATTCGTACAGGCCGATCGCGATGGTGTTGTCGGCGTAGGCCGTGAGGTTGAGCATCACGATCCCGTCCGCACGGCGCGCCAGCGAAATCACCGCCTCCATGAGACGGCGGCCCAGGCCCAGCCGGCGGTGCGACGTCGTCACGAAGACGCCCCAGATGAAGCCCTTGTGGTGCAGCTTGCGCATCTCCTCGCGATGCCACGCGGCCAGGCCGACGAGTTGCGTGCCGTCGAAGGCGCCCACGATGGCCCGGTCGCCCGTGGCCTCCAGTCGCTCGGCGACGGTGGACAGCGGCGTGCCGCGCTCGTCCTCGTAGCTGGCCGCGAACGCGATCGGGTCCTCGCGCAGAGCCTGCAGCCGCAGGACCTGGAAGGCGCGCGCGTCGGCCGGTACCAGCCGTCGGACATTCAACAAGGCGCGGCCCCGTTCAGTCGGCCAGCGCGGCGGTCGTCTCGTCGATGCGCGCCATCACGTCGGGCGTGAGCCGGTCGATGAACTCGGCAGCCGCGAGGTTGCTCTGCAACTGCGACAGGCGCGATGCGCCGGTGATCACGCTGCTGACGTGCAGGTTCTTCGCCGCCCACGCAATGGCCAGCTGAGACACCTGGCAGCCCAGTTCGGCCGCGATGCCTTCGAGCCGCACCACGGCCGCGTTCCGGGCCGGATCGGTGAGGCCGGCCTCCAGGAACGACATGCCCTTGCGGGCGCCGCGGCTGTCGGGCGGGATGCCGCCGCGGTACTTGCCGGTAAGCAGCCCGCTGGCCAGCGGGCTCCAGGTGGTCAGGCCCAGACCGATGTCCTCGACCAGCCGGACATATTCCTGCTCCACGCGCTTGCGATGGAAGAGATGGTATTGAGGCTGCTCGACGACCGGCTTGTGCAGGTGGTGGCGCTCGGCAATGTCCCAGGCGCACTGGATGTCCGACGAGGGCCACTCGCTGGTGCCCCAGTAGAGCGCCTTGCCGCGGGTGATCATGTCGCTCATGGCCCACACCGTCTCCTCGATGGGCGTGTGCGGATCGTGGCGATGGCAATAGACGATGTCGATGAAATCCAGGCCGAAGCGCCGCAGCGAGCCGTCGATCGCCTGCATCAGGTACTTGCGGTTCAACGTGTCGCGGCGATTCACCGCGTTCGCGTCGCGGTCCAGGCCCCAGAAGAACTTGGTGGAGACCACGTAGTTCAGCCTCGGCCACTTCAGCGCCCGCAACGCCGCGCCCATCACCTCCTCGCTCTTGCCGCTCGCATAGGCTTCGGCGTTGTCGAAGAAGTTGACGCCCGCATCGAAGGCGGCGGCCATCATGTCCCGGGCTGCCGATTCGTCCACCTGGTTGTGGTACGTGATCCAGGACCCGAGCGAGAGCTCGCTCACTCGCAGGCCGCTGCGGCCCAGACGTCGGTACTTCATGGTGTGCCCTGCGCGGAGAAATTGGCGGCGCGGCTGGGGGCCGCGCCGGGTGCGCATGCATCTTAACGACGCATCCCGAACCGTTCAGCGCCCCCAAATGCCCGTTGGGTCATTGCTCCGCGACCGTCGCGGGGCTTTGCGCTTCTCAGCGCGGCCGCGGTTCGCTATCGTGCGCACGTGACGCCGTTCCGTCTCGCACTCGCCCTTCCGTTCATGCTGGCCTTCGGGCTGGCCGGGCATGCGCTGCTGTCGCGTGCCGTCAAGGCGGTCCTGTGGTCATGGTCGCCGCTTGCCACCGGCGAGCCGGAAGCCGCCTGTTACGAGCGACGTGTCTACCACTCCGCGGACGCCGCCATGATGCAGATCGTCGCTGCCGCGGCACTGTCCGGATTGCCGTGGTGGGTGGCGCTGGCGACCGGCCGTTGGGCCTGGGGCTGGCTCGGCGTGCTGGCGATGGCCGGTGTCGTGGTCTGGGATGTCCTGCGCTGGGAGCGCGTGGCGTCCAGCGCCAGCAACCTGTGGTTTCAGCGAGGATTCCGGGGCCGGGTCCATCAGGTCGCGCTGGACAACATCCGCGATGTCTCGGTCGAGGAATTGGACGCGCGCGGCTTCACGCTGCGTCATGGGGTGCGCAATCGGCTGGCGCGGTTGAACGTGCGCATGAACGACCGGCGCGTCGTGGCGCTGCCCAAGACCGATGCCTACGGCGGCCTGGACGATGTCGAAGCCGTGGCCAACCACCTGCGGCAGCGCATGGACCAGCTTCGACACCAGGAAAGCCTGCGCCAGGCGGGCGCCGCGCCGGATACCGGACCGCCGGGCGGAGCGGACGAAGACCTGCGGCGCGCGTTGCGCCGCCTGCGGCAAGGCGCCGCGCTCAAGCGCAGCGCGCATTGACGCACTTTCCGCGTGGCATGCCTGCGCGAGCGCCATGCGCCGATGGGAGAATCGCGCGATGAACGCACTGCTCCAACCTGCTGCCGATCCCGCCTGGGCCGTCCATCGCGAGCGCCGCGCACGCCTCGCCTCGGCGATGGCCGGCACGGGCGGCGGGGTGGCCATCGTCCCGACCGCGCCGCTGCGGCAGCGCAACAGTGACAACGATTTCCCGTTCCGGTTCGACAGCTACTTCCACTACCTGACGGGCTTCGAGGAGCCTCACGCGTGGCTGGTCCTGTTCAGCGACGGTCGCACCGCGTTCTTCTGCCAACCCAAGGACCCCGAGCGCGAGCTGTGGGACGGTGTGCGCCTGGGCGTCGAGGCGGCGCCGGACGCGCTCGGCGTGGACGAGGCGTTCGACGTGGCCGACCTCGATGTCAAGCTGCCCGAGCTCATCGGCAATCAGGGGCAGGTGTGGTTTCCGTTCGCCGCGCATCCGGAACTCCCGGTGCGCCTGCAGGGCTGGCTCGCGGCTGCGCGCCGTCGCGCGCGGGACGGTGTGCAGGCGCCGTCGTCGATGCGCGATCTCGCCGTGCCGCTGGACGACATGCGGCTCGTGAAGGATGAACTCGAGCGCGCCACGATGCGCCGCGCCGCGGCCATCTCGGCAGGAGCCCACGTGCGTGCCATGCGCTATTGCGCGGCGCGCTTTCGCGACGGCGCCGCCATGGTGCGGGAATACGAGATCGAGGCGGAACTGCTGCACGAATTCCGCCGCCATGGCACGCACGGACCGGCCTACGGGAGCATCGTGGCGGCCGGCGCCAACGCGTGCATCCTGCACTACGAAGCGGGCAATACGCCGCTCAGGCGCGGCGAACTGTGCCTGGTCGATGCCGGTTGCGAGCTCGACGGCTATGCCAGCGACGTGACGCGCACGTTTCCGGCCGATGGCCGCTTCACGCCGGCTCAGCGCGAGCTCTACGAGATCGTCCAGGCCGCGCAGCAGGCCGCGGCGGACGCGACGAGGCCGGGCGCGCGCCAGCGCGATGCCCACCACGCCGCTGTGCGGGCGCTGTCCCAGGGCATGCTCGACTGCGGCCTGCTCGATACCAACGCGGTGGGGTCGCTGGAAGATGTCGTCTCCTCGGCTGCGTACCGGCGCTTCTACATGCACGGCACCGGCCACTGGCTCGGACGCGATGTCCACGACGTCGGCGAGTACCTGTCACTGGACGAGCCGCCTTGCGAGCAGCCCGACTTCATGGGTGGCACCGTCGTGAAGAAGCCATCGCGCCGGCTCGTGCCCGGCATGGTGGTCACGCTCGAGCCGGGCTTGTACGTGCGCCCGGGAGAAGGCGTGCCCGAGCGCTTCTGGCACATCGGGATCCGCATCGAGGACGATGCCATCGTGACCGACCATGGCTGCGAATTCATTTCGCGCGACGTGCCGGTTTCGCCCGACGAGATCGAGGCCCTCATGCGCAGCCCCTGAAGATCCGATTCCGACCTCCACGGCGGCCGCTTCGGGTGCGAGTCGCCGCGCGACGGGGGTGTCAGCTGCGAGACCCGTGAGACCCGCGAGGGCAGTTCCTGCAAGTCGACAAGCCGCGCTGCTGCCACGCATGCGCGCTGGAGTCCATGGTCATGCTGATCGTCCATCACTTGAACAACTCCCGCTCACAGCGCGTCCTCTGGCTGCTCGAGGAACTCGGGCTGCCCTATGAGATCAAGCGCTATGAGCGCGAGTCCAGCGGCCTGGCGCCGAAATCGCTGGAAGCCATCCACCCGCTGGGCAAGTCGCCCGTCATCGAGGACGAGGGGCAGATCCTTGCCGAGTCGGGTGCGATCCTCGAGTACCTCGTCGATCGCCATGGTCACGGACGGTTCGCCCCCGCGTCGGGGACGCCCGAACGCTTGCGCTACACGTACTGGATGCACTACGCCGAAGGCTCTGCCATGACGCCGCTGCTGCTCAAGCTCATCTTCGACCGCATCGAGACCGGGCCGATGCCGTTCTTCGCCAGGCCGATCGCGCGCAGCATTGCGGGCAAGGTCAAGCGCGTGCTCGTGACGCCGCAGATCGGCCGGCATCTCGACTTCATGGAGGCCTCGCTGCGGCAGGGCGCATGGTTCGCGGGGCCGGAGTTCACGGCCGCAGACATTCAGATGAGCTTCCCCGTCGAAGCCGCGCAGGCGCGGGCAGGCCTCGATTCCAGCCGGCCGCGGCTGATGGACTTCCTCGGGCGAATCCGCAACCGCCCGGCCTATCGGCGCGCGCTCGAGCGCGGCGGGCCGTTCGAGCTGATGGCGTAGGCTGGGTGCGCGCCATTGGAATTCGGGCGCGCCGGCATGATCCATTGTCCATGGGCGCGGCACCGGTTGGCGGGTGTTCGATGCTGGCGCCGGAGGCTGCGCTACTGCTCTGAGCTGCGGTCACGCATGACCTGCGCCACGGCGCGCGCGGCACGCACGCCGTGGAAGATGGCTTCCTCGAACACCGAGTAAGCGGAAAGGTCGCTGTGGGCGAACCCGACCCTTCCGGCCGGCACGGCCAGGGATGCCAGCGCGGGGCTGCTGCGCACGCCCGGCACGGGAATGCTCATCGCATGCCCGTAGCGCATCAGGTCGGCGCGCACCACCTTTTGCGGAAGATCGGGATGCGCGACGGCCAGATCGCGCAGCACGAGCGCGAGCCGTTCGCGCCAAGGCAGCGCGAGCAGGGCCTGCCGGGCGCCCGGTTCAGTGCCCCAGGACCAATAGCCGGTCAGGACCGTCGGGCCGTCGTAGGGGCGGGTGCTCTGGTGCATCGCATCGACGTAGCCGAGGCTCGGGCTGCCATAGATCACGTTGTCCCAGGACAGCGGCGCGCCCGGACGGTCGTCGAGCGCGGCATCGAGCTGGAGGTTCGTCACCAGCCACGGTGCGTAGCGCATCTGTGTCGCCGCTTCGGCCAACGCAGGCGGCGGCGACTCGAGCAGGCGCGATGACACGAACAACGGTGTCGCCAGCACCACGTGCTGCGCCGTCCAGCGTTCGAGCCTTCGGTCGCCGGCATCCCACGCGTCCACCTGAACCGAATGCCGGGCTGGCACGACGCGCAGGGCGATGCGCCCTCGTGCGAACAGCGGTGCCAGCGGCTCGGCCAGTCGCGCGGCCAGGTGTGCGTTGCCTTCGGGCCAGGTGAGGACGGCGTCGCGATCGTCCTCGCCGTCGCCGGGCGCGAGAAAGCCGTGGCGGCTCGCGAAATAGTGCAGGCCAGCCCAGGCCGAGACCTGCGCCGCGCCGCCCCCGTAGTCGTCGCGACAGCAATAGTCGAGGTACCAGCGAAGCGCAGGCGCGGCGAGTCGTTCATGGTCGAGCCACTGGGCGAAGCTGACTGCATCGAGCTGCGACAAGCCCGGGCGCCAGCGGCAGCGTGCGGTCGGAATCGTGAAGGCGCCGTCCGCGCGCCACTCTTCGACCAGCCGGGAGAAGCGCCGATAGTCGGCCAGCGTCTCGGCCTGTCGGGCGCGAGGCAGCGCGTCCAGCGGCGCGAGCAGTCCGTCGCGCCAGTGCCCGTCGATGAACAAGCGTTCCTGCGGGCTGTGGCACAGCTGCCGCTCGTCGTAGCGGGCGCGACCCTGCACCGTCCGGCGAATGCCCCATGCCTCCAGCAACTCGATGACCTCGACCGCGGGATCGCCCGGCAGCGGCAGATAGTGGGCGCCCAGCGGGCAAGTCATCGCGCCCATGCGGTGGCCCCGGCTGTTGCCGCCTGTCTCGTCTTCCAGTTCGAGCACGCGCACGTCCTCGATGCCCGACTGCACGAGCGTGCGGGCGCATGCCAGGCCTGCGATGCCCGCGCCAACCACGAGCACGTCCGTGCGCAAGTGAACGTCGGGTGCGGGCAGCGGCGATCCGCGCAGATCGCGCAGGCGGTGCCCGCGCTCATGCGACTGGCCGACCCAGCCACCCGCGATCACTCTGTCCCCACCCGGCGCGCAGGCCGTCAAGGCAGCCAGCGGGCCGCAAGCCGCCGCCGAAAGCACATCGCGGCGCGACCAGCTCACTGCACCTTGCCCCACTCTTGCTCGAAGATCGGCACCAGCACCTGGTTCGACAGCCGGTTGGGCTCGGCCGGGACACGGGACATGTCCGGCGGGAACTGGAACAGCGCAGGCAGTCCGGCGACCGTCAGGAAACGCAGTCCCGGCGGGAAGGCCTCGGGCATGCGAAACGGCCGACGGCTGGCGAGCACGAAGCCCCATTCGCCGAAGCTCGGCACATGCGCGTGGTACGGCGCGGTCTTGAGGCCGACCGCTTCCAATGTCGCCACCACTGTCCAGAAGCTGCGCCGGGCGATCAGTGGCGAAGTGGTCTGGACCACCGCGTAGCCGCCCGCCGCGAGATGCTCGTCGACGAGCTGGTAGAAGCTCGTCGTGTAGAGCTTGCCGAGCGAGAAGTTCGTGGGGTCGGGAAAGTCCACGATGATCACGTCGTACCGCGCGTCATGGGTGTCCAGCCACGCGAAGGCGTCTTCATTGACCACCCTCAGCCGGGGCGAGCGCAGCGAGTCGTGGTTGAGCTCGCGCAGCATGGGCATGCGCGTGAACAGGTCGGTCACGTGCGAATCCAGGTCGACCAGCGTGACGTGCCTGACGCTCTGGTATTTCAGGACTTCCCGCGCGGCCATGCCGTCGCCGCCGCCCACGATGAGCACCTCGCGCGGCGCGCCCTGCGCGGCCATCGCAGGATGCACCAGCGACTCGTGGTAGCGGTATTCGTCGTGTGAGTGGAACTGCAGATTGCCGTTCAGGAACAGGCGCACGCCGGCGCGGCTCGCGGTCACGACGATCCGCTGATACGGGCTCGATGCGCTGTAAACGACATGGTCGCCGTAGAAGCGGTCCTCGGCCCAGGTCGTGACATGCGAAGCGGCCGCCATGGCCGTGCCCAGCGCCGCGAGCACCGCCGCGCACGCGAGCGCATGGGCGGACCAGCGGCGCATCTCGCCGCGGAACAGCAGCAGCGCCCACACCGCGACGGCGGCGTTGAGCAGTCCGAAGAACACGCCTGTGCGCAGCAGCCCGAGCTGCGGCACCAGCACGAGCGGAAAGGCCACCGCCACCACCAGGGCGCCGAGGTAGTCGAACGTGAGCACCTGCGAGACCAGGTCCTTCAGGCCGTAACGTTGGCGGAAGTGCCGCTTGAGGATGCGCATCACCAGCGGGATCTCCAGCCCCACCAGCACGCCCACGATCAGCACCAGCACATAAAGCGCAAGGCGGAACGACGGCGAGGCGATCGCGTTCAGCGCGAACAGTGCCGAGGGCATCAGTCCGCCCACCAGCCCCACCATGAGCTCGATGCGCAGGAAGTGCGCCACGAGCTGCCGCACGAAGAAGCGCGACAGGTATGAGCCCAGGCCCATCGCGAACAGATAGGTGCCGATGACCGTGGAGAACTGCAGGATCGAGTCGCCCAGCAGGATGCTCGCCAGCGCACCGGCCGCCAGTTCGTAGACGAGGCCGCAGGCGGCAACGACGAACACCGAGGCGAGCAGCACCACCTCGGCGGGGCGCACGCGCGCGGGCGAAGCGTCTTGTGCCGGGTCGTCGCCGGTTTCTCCCGGCACGTTCGAGCGCGAGGAGACCGACATCACGGGCGCGGGTCGTTCGCCACGGCGGACATGGCGGGCACGGCAAATGCGACGAGCACGACGAACGCGCTCGCCCGACAGCGTCGTCTCATCCGTGGATGGCTGCCGCCACGATCAGCCCGATCGCGATGCACATGGCGCCCACGACGATCGCCAGCGCGGTGTTCTTCTTCTCGACGATCTCGCCCCACAGGTCGTAGGGGGTGAGCTTGTCGACGATCAGGAAGGCGATCCAGAACACGAGCACGCCGACCAGCGCGTACAGGATCGACCCGAAGAACACGCCGGGTTTCATCCATTCGATTCCCCACATGGTTGATTCTCCTAGGTGGTTGAAAACGCCAGCCTTGGCTGCGAGCTACTTGTGCCCGCCGCCGCTTGAAAAGCCGCCGAACGCGCCGCCGCGGGTGCGAAACCCGCTGCCGCGCTGGTTCAGGCAGTTCTGGTATTCGTAGGAAGCCGCGCCGTAGGTGCTGCGCAAGGACTCGCAGTCGTCACCGCCGCCACAGCGAAACAGCAGCAGCACGACCGCCACGGCGAACATCACCATGAAGGCCTTGGCGAGGCCGCCGCCCGACGTCGGCGCGGCATCGCGCGAGAGCGCCGCACGCTGCTGCGGCGCCAGCGCGAAGGCCCGGGCCACCGCGTCCGACGACAGCGTCTCGCCCGCGGACCAGACGATCTCCTCGGCGTCGCCGCTGCGCGTGCGTTCGCGGTTGAGCCGCTTGTCGCGGCCCTGGCCGGTGCCGGCGTAGTCGGTGTTGTCGCTGCGTTCGAGCCGCTGCACCTTCCAATAGAACTCGCCCAGCACGTAGGTGGTCTCGGCGACGTAGTCATACAGCTTGCGGTAGCGCACGCCGCCATGGACGACGCCGTCGCCCGCTGGTTGCGGCACGCCTGTGATCGGCGCGACCCAGCTCCAGCCTTCGTCGGCATCGACGAGAAAGGCAAACCCCTCGGTGCGGTTGTACAGGAGGTACTCGCTCCAACTGCTCGGTTCGTCGTCGGAGATTTCGCGCTTTTGCGCATAGCCGACGACCTGCCACGGCAGCGCCTGCGCGCGCGTGAGTGTCAGGCGGCCGGTGCGGCCCAGGGCAATCTGGGGCTCGCGGCCGGCCGCCTGCGTGAAGTGCGCCAGGTCGGCGCCGACGCCTTCGGAGACGTCGACCACCGAGCGGCACTGACCGCAGACGACGGACTTCGTGCTCGCCAGCGTGATCTCGAGCGGCGCTCCGCATTGGGGGCAGGCAATGCCGCGTCCGGACAGCGTCTTCTCCGATGTCTCGGAGAGTCCCGTCATCGAAAGCTCCGCCAATGCGACAGAGCGTCCCACGGACCAGGTGGGCGATTGCGGGCGGCTGTAGTCGAGCGTGCCGACCTCGTCCGCCGTGCTGCGCAGATCGGCCACCACGAATTCGCGCTGCGCCTGCGGCGGCGCCGGAAGCTCGCCTTGCACCGCGATGAGCTTGGAAACCGTGACCGAGGCGACCACATACGGTCGCCCGTCGACGATCTGCTGCTCGCCGACGTGCAATGACTGCGCCGGTGGCACGGGGCCTGCCAGCCGCGCATCGAAGGCCATCACATACCGGCCGTTGTCCTCGCTGAGCCAGCCGCTGCGGCCGTTGTCGAACAGCGCGTGCCATTCGTTCCAGGTGCCTTCCGCGTAGCCGTATTGCAAGCGGCCGACGAGCGTGAAGGTCTCGCCCTGGTAACGCCCGCTGGCGCCGAGCTGCAACGGCGAATGGTCGTCGAACAGCTCGGCGCTCTCGCCGATCTTTCGCAGCGCGTCGCCCTCGCGCACGACGGTGCTGCGGCAGAAGCTGCAGACCGCGAACTCCGATGCCGGCGAGCGGAACTCGACCGGCGCGCCGCAGTTGGGACAGGCAGCGCGCCACTGGCGCTGCGATGGCAGATCGGTGGTGGCCACGCGGCGGCGCGACGGGTGAGGTGCGCTGCCTTACACCAGTTTCTTGAGCAGCTCGGCCTTCTTCGCGTCGAACTCCTCCGGCGTGAGGATGCCTTTGGCCTTCAGGTCCGCGAGCTTCTCGATCGTTGCCATCACCTCGTCAGGCCGCACGCCCGAAGGCGGCGGCGCGGCCTGCTCGCCGGTCGCGCCCGTCCCGCCCTGCAGCCCCTTGCCGAGCTGCTGCGCCATCACCTGACCGAGTGCCATGCCGGCGCCCAGGCCCATGGCGTCGCCGGCCACGCCGCCCTGGCCCGCGCCTTCGGCGAACTTGGGCATGGATTGCGCCGTCTGGTATTGCATGAACTTGCCCATGTCGTTGCCGACCATGCCCATGCCGATCTTCTGGTCGAGGATCTTCTGCAGGTCCTCGGGCAGCGAGATGTTCTGGACCGTCACCGCCTGCAGCTCGAGCCCGAGCTGCCCGAAGGCGGGCGAGGCGGCGGTGCGCAGCTGCGTGGCGAATTCGACCTGGTTGGCCGCCAGGTCGAGGAACGCGATGCCGCTCTGGGCGACGGCGTCGGAAATATGCTGGAGCATCAGTGCGCGCAACTGGCCGTCGAGGTCGGCGACGGTGTAGATGTCGCGCGTGCCCGAGACGTTCTGGTAGAAAGTCCGCGCATCGGCGATGCGATACGTGTAGTTGCCGAATGCGCGCAATCGCACGGCGCCGAATTCCTTGTCCCGGATCGTCACCGGCTGGCTCGTTCCCCAGCGCTGGTCGATCTGCAGCCGGGTGCTGTAGAAGTAGACGTCGCTCTTGAACGGGCTCTGGAACAGCTTGTCCCAGTTCTTCAGGTAGGTGAGCACCGGCAGCGTCTGCGTCGTGAGGGTGTAGCGGCCGGGTCCGAACACGTCGGCGATCTTGCCCTCGTTGACGAACACCGCGACCTGCGAGTCGCGAACGGTCAGCGAGCCGCCGTACTGGATCTCGTTGCCCGCCATCGGGAAGCGCCATGCCAAGGTGCCGTCGCCGCTCTCGGTCCACTCGAGGATGTCGATGAACTGTTTCTTGATGAAATCCATCAAAGCCATGGCCATGTCCTCCGCGGCGCTTCGCACCAGGTGCGCCGAATAATACGACGCACCTGGTGCGGCGAATGCCGTGTCCGCTGCCGGGAAACCACTGTCGATGAATAGGCGTCGATGAAACTGCACCGATGAACAGCATCCGTGGTCGCAAGCGCGCGCGACGCCGCGCGCTGTCCGCAGCGCTGCTCGTGCTGTCGCTGCCTGTGTCCGGCGCAGGGCCGGCAACGCGAGCGCACGACGGTGAGCGCGGAAACGGTGCGCTCGATTCCCGGCGCGATGCGTCTGTCGAGGTCTGGGTCGATCTCACGCTGCCGGCGCTGGGACGGGTGCCGGTGGCCGAGCGTGCACAGGCGCGCCTGGAGCTGCAACGACAGCAGGACGAAGTGATGCGCCAGCTGCGCCTCCTGGGAGCGCGCGAACTGGCCCGCGTACAGATCGTGCGCAACGCCATCGCAGTGCAGATCGACCCCGCTGCGCTGCCTCGTGCCCGCGCCGTCGTGGGCGTTCGGACGGTCACGCCTGTCCGTCATCAGGAGTTGCTGCACCCCTAGTTTTTGGGGCATGGTTTCCCCCGAACGAGATTGCTTTCCGTCAAGCGTGCTAGCAGCATGCGTTCCTCGGCGAAGCCCGCGCCGCGCGCCCCGAGAGCGGCATGCGGTGTTGTTCGCGACGACCGGCAACCCCTTCCGGAGATGACGAATGCAACGATCGATCAAGCATGCGGTGGGATGGGCGGCGGCAATTCTTCTGGCCGCATGTGGCGGTGGAGACCCATCGCAATCCAGTCCGGACGCGAAGGCTTCTGGCGCGAGTGTCGTCTCCGGCAGCAGCGGCGTGCAGCGCCTGGCGATGCCGGGCGGGCCGGCCAAGGGGCTCGTCGATTCCCGGCTCTCCAGGGTCCACGGATCCGTGGACGTCTGGGTTTCACTCGCGGCGCCGTCGGTGGCGGCCTACAAGAGCCAGCAACTCGCCGCCCAGGGCATGACGCGGCAGGCGCGCGCCTTGGGCACGACGGCCCGCGAGGGCGCCGCCGCTCAGTCGCTGGCGCTGGCCGCTCGCAGCCATCGCGACAGCCTGCGCGCGCAGCAGCAGGGACTGATGCAGCAGTTGCACAGCCTCGGGGCGAAGGAACTCGCCCACGTGACCATCGCGCACGACGCCATCGCGGTACGGGTGGATGCCAGGGAGATCGGCAAGATCGCCCAGATGTCCGGCGTGGCCGCCGTGCGGCCCGTGCTCGACTATGACCTTGCCCTGTCGGACACCGTGCCCTACGTGGGCGCTGCGGCGGCGCAGGCGGCGGGCAAGGACGGCACCGGCGTTCGGGTCGCGGTCCTGGACTCCGGCATCGACTACACGCACCGCAACCTCGGCGGCCCCGGCACCGAGGCCGCCTACATCGCCGCCTACGGCACGGACCCTACCGATCCGCGCAACACCACGCGCGACGGACTGTTTCCCACCGCCAAGGTCGTCGATGGCTACGATTTCGTCGGCGAGCAATGGCCCAACTGCGACGCGGGCGTCGATTGTCGCAGCGAAGACGATGATCCGATCGACTTCCAGGGTCACGGGACCCACGTGGCGGACATCATCGCCGGCCGCAGCGCCGACGGCACGCACGTGGGCGTGGCGCCTGGCGCGTCGCTCATCGCGCTGCGGGTCTGCAGCGCGGTGGCCACCAGCTGCAACGGCATCGCCCTGCTCAAGGCGATGGACTTTGCACTCGATCCCAACGGAGACGGCGACACGAGCGACGCGGTCGACGTGATCAACATGTCGCTCGGATCGAACTACGGCCAGCAGGAAGACGACCTCTCGCAGGCATCGGCCGTGGCAGTCCAGCTCGGCGTGGTCGTGGTCGCCGCCGCGGGCAACGCGGCCAATCTGCCCTACATCGTGTCGTCGCCGTCGATCGCTCCCGGCGTGATCAGCGTCGCGCAGACGGCCGTGCCGAGCGACCGCGCCTACCCGCTGGTCGTGGATTCGCCCGATGCGATCGCCGGCAGCTACGCCAACACCGCGACCGTCGACTGGGCGCCGATCGGCGCCGGCGGTTTCTCCGGCGCGGTGGCCGCAGTCGGGCGAGGCTGCCCGGCAGACGGCGCGACGCCCGAGGATCCCTACACGGCGGACCCGGCGGGCATGGTCGTGCTGATCGACCGTGGCGCCTGCGCGATCAGCCTGAAGGTCGATCGGGCGGCCAAGGCCGGCGCCAAGGCCGTGCTGCTGGGCCTGGTTGCTCCGGGCGACGCGGTCTCGTTCTCGTTCGGTGGCGGCACGTCGTTCGTGCCGACGCTGGTGATCCAGCAGTCCTTGTCCAATGCCATCAAGGCCCACTTGGCGGATGCGGTGCAGGTCCATGTCGATGGGACCGGCGTGCCGCTGGTCGGCAGCATGGCCAGCACGTCCGCTCGGGGCCCGAGCATGAGCCTGTCGACGATCAAGCCCGAGATCGGCGCGCCCGGCGCCTCGGTGTCGGCCGTGGTGGGCACCGGCAACGGGGAGGAAGCCTTCGGCGGCACGTCCGGCGCCACGCCGATGGTCGCGGGCGCCGCGGCCATCCTTCTGCAGGCCAACCCATCGCGCACGCCCGAGCAGATCAAGGCGCAGCTCATGAACAGCGCCGAGACGCAGGTCTACACCAACAAGGCACTGCTGCCGGGCGAGCTGGCGCCCATCACGCGCATCGGCGCGGGCGAGCTGCGTGTCGACCGCGCTCTGGCTCTGGATTCGGTCGCCCGCGTGGTCGAGGACCATTCCGCTGCGCTGTCGTTCGGTTTCCAGTCGGTGAATCTCGTGAAAGTGCTGGACAAGAAGCTGACGATCGAGAACTTCTCCAACCGGGCCAGGCGCTACAGCATCTCGCCCAGCTTCCGCTATGCCGACGACGCGGCAACCGGTGCAGTGCATATCGTCGCGCCCGGACAGGTGACCGTGCCCGCGCGCGGCAGCCGGGACGTGCACGTGATCATGACGATCGACGGAAGGAAGCTGCCTGACTGGACACTCGACGGCGGCGCCAACGGCGGCAACGGCGCGCTGTTGAACGTCCTCGAGTACGACGGCTACGTGACCCTCACTTCCGACGACGAGACCCTGCACGTTCCCTGGCAGGTCCTGCCCCGCAAGTCGGCGCGCATGGTGGCGGGCGACACGAGCCTTCGGGCCGGTCAGGCGGTGCGGCTGCTCAACCTGGGCGTCGCCCCGGGCGATTTCGACGTGTTCTCGCTCGTCGGCGAGAGCGGCAAGCTGCCCTCGTCCGACCTGCCCCAGCCGGGCGACAATTTCGAGGTGATCGACATGCGCGCGCTCGGCGTGCGGCTGGCCGAGCCGGGCTACCTGCAGTTCGCCGTGAACACCTACGGACGTCGCGCACACCCGAACTACCCGGCCGAGTTCGACGTCGAGATCGACACCAATCGCGACGGGTCCCCCGAGTACATCGTCTTCAACAGCGAGCTCGGCGGCTTCGGTGCCACCGGCAACAACGTGGTCAGCATCTACGACGTGGCCACGGGGGCAATCACCACGGTGTTCTACACGGATGCCGACCTGCAGTCGGCCAACGCCATCCTCACCGTGCCGACCGCGCTCGTCGGACTCACCGACGACAGCACCTTCGACTTCACGGTGACGGCGTACGACAACTACTTCACCGGCGCGGCCACCGACAGCTTCCCGACGGTCACCTACACGCCGACCAAGCCGAAGTTCATCGCGACCGAAGGTGTGCAAGGCAGCGTCAGCCCGTTGTCGCTGGGGCGGCTGCACACCGCCCGCGTGGCCGGCGGCGCCCAGGCCTCGCCGTCACAGACCGGGCTGCTGCTCATGTACAGGCTCGATGCGGGCGATGAGGCGGAGATCGTGCGCCTGCATTGACCGGCTGGACGCCTCTGCGCTGGAGGGGCCGCTTGCGCGGCCCCTTTTTCTCGCCTTGGCTTTGCGAGGGCGAATAATGTGCTGTCGGCGCGTGGGCGCCGGAATGGAGGTGTGCAGTGGGGCCGAACTCGAACCTGAACCTGGCGGTGGTGGGCGCAGGGCCCGTGGGACTGTCACTGGCGCTGCACGCCGCACGCGCGCTGCCGCAGGCGCGCATCAGCCTGTTCGATGCACGGCCCGTCGAGGAGGACGTCTCTGGCGATCCGCGCACCCTGGCGCTGTCGCTGGGCAGCGTGCAGATGCTCAAGCGGCTCGATGCGTGGAATGCGCAGGCGGCGCAGCCGATCCTCGAAGTGCATGTGTCGCAGCAGCCGCCATCGCTGCCAGCCTTGTTGAGCCCGTGGATGCGCGAACCGCGGGCCCGCATCTGCGCCATCGACGAGGCCGTGCCGATGCTGGGCGCGGTGCTGAGTTACGGCGAGATCGTCGCGCCCTTGCAGAAGGCCTGGGAAGAAACAGTGCTGGAAGCACCGGCACGTCTCGTGTCGCGCTTCGGCACCACCGTGACGGCGCTCAAGCCGGTCGGTGCGGGCGTCGAACTCGATGCGGGCATCGCCGAGCGGTTCGACCTGGCGGTCATCGCCGAAGGTGGCGTCTTCGCCGAGGCGCCGCGTCGCGAGCGAGGGACGCTCGTGCAGCGTGCGCTGCACCACGACTACCAGCAGACGGCATGGGTCGGCACCGTTCGGCTCGAGCAATCGCGACCCGCCATCGCCTTCGAACGCTTCACACGCCATGGACCGGCCGCCTTGCTGCCGCTGAAGAACGGCCGCGCCGGACTGGTGTGGTGTGTGGACAGCAGCGACGATCCGGTCGCCGAGCTGTCGGATGCGCAGCGCCTGGCGGTGCTGAACACCGTGTTCGACGATGCGGACATCGGCCGCATCGTGGAAGTCTCCGAACTGAAGCGGTTCCCGCTCGGCCTGAGCGCCGAACGCCGCCTGGTCGAAGGACGCTCGGTGCGCATCGGCAATGCCGCGCAGACCTTGCACCCGGTGGCCGGTCAGGGCCTGAACCTGGGCCTGCGTGACGCGTTCGAGCTCGTGCGGGCCTTGTCCCGGTCGAGCGACGTCGACAGCGTGCTGCGCGGTTTCGAGTGGCGGCGCGGACCCGACCGCTGGGCGATGATCGCGGCCACTGATTTCCTCGCCCGCAGCTTCACCTGGCAACTTCCCGGTGCCGGCGCGGCGCGTGGCCTCGGGATCGCGGCCGTCCAGGCACTGCGGCCGGTCAAGTCGGCGCTGGCGCGTCAGATGATGTTCGGCTCCCGTTGAGCGGATGGGCGCCGTCGAGCCAGAGCGAGTGAGCCTGTCTCAATCGACTTCGTCGGTCTCCCGCAGGCGGATGCACTGCGGGTGACGCATCCACCGTCCTGTCGCACACTGCGATTGCATGCAGCGATAGAGCGAGAACTGCGTGCGGTCGCCGCAGGCTTCGCGCGGGCTCGTGACACGCATCTCGGGCGGCACGGCCACCTGTTCGCGAGGCGGCTGCGCGTTGGGTGGGGGCGCGGAGGGCAGCGACTGCCGCGACTGGGCGGCTCCCGAGGACATCCGTGCGGTGGTATCGCCACGAGCCACCGGCTGCGGCGGCGCGATGGGGTTCGCCGTGGCATTCAGGCGGCCGCCGCGGTCGGATGCGAGGCGGTCCGTGGCGACGCGGTCCGCACCACCCCGGTTCGTGGCAGCACGGTTCCCGGCAGCGCGTTCCGCGGCCGCCGCGCGACTCATCTGGTCGACCGAGATCCCATTCGCCGCAGCCGGCATGCCTGGTTGGGCATTCATGGCCGCAGGCGCGGCGGGCGCTGGCGTCTGGCCGGTCAATTGAGCGGGTGCCTGGGCGGCCGGCTGCGTGACATTGCCGGCCCGGACCGACTGAGCCGCGCCCGGCGCGACAGGTGCAGTCGCGGCTGTCGTATTCGGCGCCGTCATGTCGGACACGGGCGCACGAGGCGCTTCCCCTGCCAAAGACGTCACCGCACCGGTCGGCTCGGGCTCAGTGGGGATTGCCGGCGTCACCTTGTCAGGGTGCCCGAGGACTTCCTCTCGCATGGCGCGTGCGAGCGTGGATTGCGCGAGTTCGGTCAGACGTTGCTGGTCGACGAGCCAGGCTGCCGCTCCCGCGGCAAGCAGGAGCGAGATCGCAATCGCCCAACCGCGCCGGCGTCGACGACGACGGGCCGCCTCGGCGAAATTGAAGACGCCGTTGTGGTTGGACGCGCCGCCGCCTCGCCCCGGGATGGCGCCGAGATCTTCCGAGCCTGGCCCGAACGGGTCGGGCTCGTAGCGGGGTGGAGGCATTGCGAAACTGCTCGCACCCAGGTGCGGCTCGTCGCGAGACCAGGTGCTGTGCGCCTGGACCGGCGGTGCGGAATCGCTCCGCACGGGAGGTGGTGCGAATTCGGCCCGAACGGGCGGCGGTGCGACATCGGCCCGCACGGGTGGCGGCGCCACCGGCGGGGCGACGTAGGACGGGACAGGTTCCTCGGCGGGCTTGGTCCAGGCCGATTCGCCAAGCGTGGGCTCCTGGCCCCTGGTGCCGAAGACCACGGTGTCTGCGTCGGATTCGGAGTACGGCGCAAAGCTGGGCGGATGGTCCTCGAGCCTTGCGCGAAACTCTGCGACGCTGTGCGGGCGGTGCTCGGCACCCACGGCGAGCGCCGCGTCGATCGCGGTGAGGAACGACGCGCTGTAGTGGATCAGCGGGAAGCGCTCCTGCATGCGTCGCACCAGCACGGCCATGGGCTCGACCTGGGGCAGGGCATGCAGCGACGAGGGCGGGGGAAGCTTGCCGCTGATGCAGAAACGCAGCACCGCGCCCAGGGAATAGAGATCGGTCCACGGGCCCTGCGGGCGTTCCGGGGACGGCGAGGTCTGTTCAATCGGTGCGAAGGAAGGCTCGAGCAGGCGCATCAGCGCGCGCGCCTGGTCGCCCACGACGGCGCGCCGCACGGCCGCGGAATCCATCAGGATCGGCCGGTCGTCGGGTTGCAGCAGGATGTTCGAGGGCGCGATCTCGCGGTGCAGCGAACCGGCTTCATGGAGGGTCTCGATGGCGCCGAGCAGACCGTCGAGCAGGGCCCGCAGAGACGCTTCGTCCGGTGGCGATGCCATCGCCTGCCGCAGCGAGAGCAGGCTGCTGCCGCCATAGAAAGGCATCGAGCGATAGACCGTGTCGTGCGCGCTCCAGTGGGCCAGCACCTGCAGCAGCGATGGGTGGCGCCGGCGCTGCAGCAGTTGCGCCTCGCCCACGAAGGCGCAGCGCCCGCGCTCGAAGGCGTCCGCGTGGACCGTGGCGCGCAACTCGACATTCAGCCCGTCGGCCGCCCGGAGTGCCAGGGTGTCGGGAAGGTATTCCTTGATGGCGACGCGATGTTGCGTCGACTCGTCGAAAGCCGCGTAGACGATGCCGAAACTGCTCGCGCCGATGACCCGCTCGATGATGCATTGCTCCAGCCGCGTTCCCGGCGGCAGGGCGTCCGTGCGCACCACTGGCGGCTGGGCACCCGGGGCGGCGGCCCCGGCGTTGGCGGGCGGAGGGATCGGGGAGGGGCTCACTCGGGCTCGGTTCATGGGTCGGCATGGCAGGGGGCATGCCAGCTTATGCACGCCCGCACCGGATGTCTGTTCGGTTTTGTGATCCGCCGTTTTGTGATCGCTTCCCGGCGCCGGAGTTCGCCGGCCCGCTATCCTTGCGGCGCTTGCGTTCTTGTGCACCGCAACGTAACAGAGCAAACGATGTTCCCGCCGAGGATGAAGTTTCCGGTCGCCTTTCAATGGCCCGCAGGGTCCGGCGCTTCAGGCCCGGACTGACGTGAATGTCTGCGGCCGTCTTTCTCAAGCTTTCGGCGATCTTTGCCGTAGTGGCCCTCGGCTGGGTGGCCGGCAGGCTGCGCTGGCTGGGCGACAACGACCCCGCTCGCACGCTGTCCAACGCCGCCTTCTACATCTTCGTGCCTGCGTTGCTGTTCCGCACCACGGCGAGGGTGCCCTTCGGCACGCTTCCATGGAGGACGCTCGCCGCCTTCTTCGTGCCGGTGCTGTTGATGCTTGGGGTCGTCTACGCATGGCAGCGCCGCTCGAATCGCAGCGGCCGGCTTCCGGCGGCCGCGCCCAGCGTGCGGGCCATATCGGCCACGTTCGGCAACACATTGCAAATCGGTGTGCCGGTCGTCACCGCGCTATTCGGAGAAGCCGGTCTGCGGATCCACATCACCATCATCAGCCTGCATGCGCTTGCGCTGCTGTCGGTGCTGACCGCGCTGGTCGAGATCGATCTCGCCCGCGAGCGGCGCCGGCTGGGCCATGCGAGCGGGCATCTGCTCTCGACGCTGGGGAGCACCGTGCGCAATACCATCATTCATCCGATCGTCCTGCCGGTGCTGGCGGGGCTCGTGTGGAATGCCTTGCTGCCGCCGCTGCCGGCGATCGTCGACGAAGTGCTCGTGACGCTCGGCGAGCCCGTGGTGCCGCTGTGCCTGGTGCTCATCGGCTTGTCGCTCGCCTACTACGGCATGCGCGGCGCCGCCAAGAGCGCGATCGTGCTGGCCATGCTCAAGCTGCTCGTGCTGCCGCTGGTGGTGCTGCTGATCGGCCACTGGATCATGGGCTTGTCTGGCCTGCCGCTGGCGGTGATCGTGATGGCCGCGTCGCTGCCGGTGGGCTCCAATGCGCTGATCTTCTCGCAGCGTTACGAGACACTGGAGGCCGAAGCGACCGGCGCGATCGTCGTGTCCACCTTTGCCTTCGTCGTGACGGCCCCGTTCTGGTTGATGGTCTTGAGCGTGGTGGGGGGCAGATGACTTCGAGCATGCGCAGTCGCAGGTCGAGGCGGCGCCCATGAACATGGAGGTCGTCCCGGCTGCATACCATGGTGCGCACGCGCTGGCGGCGTGTTTCACTTCGGCCTTCGAGGGCTACCTTGCGGGTGCCATGGCACTCGACGCCAGTTCGCTGACGCGGTTTCTCGAGCGGCAGGGGGCCGATCTCGCGCTGAGCCGCTGCGTGTACGTCGACGGGATCCTCGCCGGCGTCGCCTTCATCGGCGAGTATGCGGGCCGTCGGCGCATTGGCGCCATGGGTGTGGTCGACCAGGCCCGAGGCACGGGCGCGGCGCGCGTCCTGCTGCACCGCGTGGTCGATGAGGCGCGCGACGCGGGGCTGTCCGCGGTCGAGTTGGAGGTCTTCGTACAGAACCTGCCCGCCGTGCGCCTGTACCGGGCGGCGGGCTTCGTCGACGGGCCGGCGCTGTGGGGCTTCGAGCGCAGCCCCTCGCGTCCGATGGATCGGCCGCCAGCCATCCCGCCACGGATCACGATCCATGCGGACGCCGAGGCATGGCTGACGGCCAACGCGCCCGACGATTCGCCGTACCAGATGTCAGGGCACGCCTTGCGACGCGCCGGCCCGATGGTGCAGCTTTGGCGACACGAGGACGCGCTGCTCGGCTTCATCGACGCCGCGGCAGACGCGGTGACCATCGTCGTGTCCTTCGATGCCGATCCCCTCGGGCGGGGAACCCGCGCGCTGCTCGCAGCGCTCATGCAGGCCCGACCGGCGCACCGGCTGCGCGTGCCTCAGCTGATGCGCGACGACCTGGGCGCCGGCGCATTTCGGGATGCCGGATTCGCACCCTTGCTGCTGCACCAGATGCAGATGCGCCTCGCGTTGCGCTGACGGTTTGCGTGGGCGCGACGGCCGCGGGGCGCGCAGGCGCATCGTGCGCCGCTTGAATCGGCGCTGCCGCTGGTGCAGAGTACGTCGCCCTGCCTCTCAATGCGCCGCTCTGTCGTCGACGAAAGGAAACACCATGTCCACCGCTTCCCGCTTCCTCGTTGCAGCCCTTTTCACTGTCGCCTGCTCGCTGGCGAGCGCGGCAGGCTTCAAGATCAGCAGTCCGACCGCGAAGCCCGGCGCGAGTCTGCCCGATACCCATGTCTTCAACGGCTTTGGCTGCAGCGGAAAGAACACCTCGCCCGAGCTCAAATGGAGCGGAGAACCCAAGGGCACGAAGAGCTTTGCCGTGACGGTCTACGACCCCGATGCGCCGACCGGTTCGGGCTGGTGGCACTGGGTGGTGGTCAACATTCCCGCCGACAGCCACGAATTGCCTGCCGGTGCCGGCGGCACCGATGGAAAGGGGCTGCCTGCCGGTGCGGCGCAGGTACGCAACGATTTCGGGACGCACGAGTTCGGCGGCGCCTGCCCGCCCAAGGGCGACAAGCCACACCGCTATGTATTCACCGTGTACGCGCTGAAGACGGACAAGCTCGACCTGCCGCCCGAGGCCAGTCCCGCACTGGCAGGGTTCATGATTCATGCCAACAAGATCGGCTCGGCGAGCTTCACGTCGAAGTACGGACGCTGATGCCGATCACCCCGAGCCCGTACGCGCGCAGCGCGCACGGGCTTTTGGGACAATCGCGCAATGACCTCCACGGACCTCCAGGCCACCATCGCCCACATGGGCGCATCGGCGCGGGCCGCCTCCACCCGAATGGCGGCGGCGCCGACGGCTGCCAAGAATGCGGCCCTTCTCGCGCTGGCACGCCTGCTGCGCGATGGAGCGGCCGAGCTCGCGACGCCGAACGACCGGGACCTGGCCGCAGGGCGCGCCGCGGGCCTGTCCGAGCCCATGCTGGACCGGCTCAAGCTGACGGCGCGGATCGTCGAGACGGTCGCCGAGGGCTGCGAGCAGATCGCCGCCATGCCCGACCCGATCGGTGAGATCACCCAGCTTCGCCGCCGCCCCAGCGGCATCAGCGTCGGGCAGATGCGTGTCCCGCTCGGCGTGTTCGGCATGATCTATGAGAGTCGCCCCAACGTGACGATCGAGGCGGCGTCGCTGGCGATCAAGAGCGGCAATGCCTGCATCCTGCGCGGGGGCTCCGAGGCCATTCATTCCAACCTGGCCCTGTGGCGCCTCGTGCAGGCGGCCTTGCTGGAGGCCGGCTTGCCGCCCGAGGCGGTGCAGCTCGTCGAGACCACCGACCGCGAGGCGGTCGGCCACCTGATCGCCTCGCCCGAGGCGGTCGACGTGATCATCCCGCGCGGCGGCAAGGGCCTGATCGAGCGAATCAGCCGCGAGGCGCGGGTGCCGGTCATCAAGCACCTTGACGGCAATTGCCATGTCTATGTCGACGCGCCAGTGGATCTGGCGCAGGCCCTTCGCGTGACCGACAACGCCAAGACCCAGAAATACAGCCCCTGCAACGCGGCAGAGTCGCTGCTGGTCCATGCGGCGGTCGCGGGCGAGTTCCTGCCGCGCCTGGGCGCGCTGTGGGCGCCCAAGGCCGTCGAGATGCGCTGCGACGCGCGTGCCATGGCCCTGCTGCGTACGGTTCCGGGGGTGAACCTTGCCGAGGCGTCCGAGCACGACTGGTCCGAGGAATACCTCGCGCCGCTGATCAGCGTGAAGGTGGTCGACCACCTCGACGAGGCCATTGCACACATCAATCGCTACGGTTCGCATCACACCGACGCGATCCTCACCGAAAGCCATCCGAACGCCATGCGGTTCCTGCGCGAGGTCGATTCGGCGAGCGTCATGGTCAACGCGTCGACCCGCTTTGCCGACGGCTTCGAATACGGTCTGGGCGCCGAGATCGGAATCAGCACCGACAAGTTCCACGCACGCGGGCCCGTCGGGCTGGAGGGCCTCACGTCGATGAAGTGGGTCGTGCTCGGCCAGGGAGAAGTCCGGGGCTGAAGCGCAGCGACGGCGGTCGCCAATCGCTGGCGGAACGCCAAAGCGAACGCCAAAGCGAACGCCAGCGCGAAAAAGGGCCGTCAAAGGGGCGTTGTTACACAGGAGGTCTGCGCCGCGGCTGCCGAAAATCAGGGTTGTTGTCCCCTGATGCGAGGCCCGATTGAATTCCCATGCGCCAGATCTGTCCCGCGGCGTGATGCCGGCGGAGTTGCTGCCGATCTCCGGCTTCATCGCCGCGCCCCCGAAAGGCCAGGAGGACCACTCGCTGCAGGAATTGATCATGCGCGTGAATGCGGGCAGCCTGTCGTACCTGCAGGTGCCCGCGCCGCTGGTCTATCGCTGGGCCGTGCTGTGCAGCCGCTGGGCGCCTGACTTGCAGACCTTCGTCGCGCAGGCGCTGCGCCACACGGGCAACCTCGATAACTTCCTCGTCCAGCCGGCCGCGCTGGACCACCATGACCTGCCGTACGGCATGCTCGAGGTGAGCATCACCGCTGCCGAACTGGCCATGAACCCATGCCATTCGCCCGGTTCGTTCGAGCCCCTGCCCATGATGCTCGACGAACTCGAGCAGTTGTGTTCCGCGGCGGCTTTCCTCTTCGACCTGGGCAAGGTGTTCGATCCGTTGCCGTGCAATGACCGCATGCGGCGCCGCGCGCCGGCACTCACGCCGTACGCCGATCTCTCGCGCTGCTGGCGGTCAAGCTGGAAGGCGCTGGCAGGCCGCAACCCCGTCCTCGCCTCGTGGATGCACCATGTGGGACGCTCCACGCCCAGCACGGCGGCCGCCGTGGAAATCGCTCGGCGCCTGGTGCACAGCGCGGTCAAGGCGGCTTGGCGCACGCAGAGCAGCCTTCGCGCAGCCTGAGCAGGCTGGCTCGACCGAGCCCGCGCGTGGCGACGCGCGTGCGTGCCGCCCGCATCCATCGCGCTCGACCTGTGCACGGTCACGCGGCGCTTTTCCCTACACTACTGCGCACCCCCTGTCCGAACCATGCGCCCATCCCTGCGGCAACCGGGCCTGCGACAGCCGGTGACGAGCGAGAACAACGAGAACCAACGAGGACTCCACGGTGCGATTCACACATCGCCTTGCCCTCGCCGTGGCGATGAGCGCGTTGGCGTGGCCTTCGCATGCCGGCCGCCCCTTGGCGACCGACGATGGCGCCACGGCTCCAGCCGGCCAGTGCCAGCTGGAAAACTGGATCGAGCGACAAGGCAGCGACGGGGCATGGGTGGCCGCGCCGGCATGCAGTCCGGCGGCGGGGCTCGAGGTCGATGTCGACTACACGCTGCCACATCCGCCAGACCCGGTGCGGGCCGCGGCCGGCATCGCGCTCAAGTGGGTGCCAGCGGCGGCGCACCTGGCGTCCTCCGCGGGCGATCTCGACTTCGGACTCAAGGGGGCACTGGGCTATGAGCGGGCCGCAGTGGCGGGCTGGCACACGGCCGAGCGGAGCTTGCTGGGGTTGCTCACGTGGACGCCGAATCCGCGCTGGTCGGTGCATCTGAACCTGGGCATCGCCGACGCGCCTGCGGTTCGCGAACGCGCCAGGCTGTTCAACGTCGCCGCGGCGTGGACGCCGGATCCGCGCTGGCTGCTCTTTGCCGAAGCATTGGCAAACGATCGCCGGATGGTCTCCGGCGGCACCGTGCGCAACGTGGGTGCCCGATATTGGGTGGTGCCCGATCGTCTTGGCCTTGACCTCACCGCCAGTCGCATGATCGGCAGCCCCGACACGATGTGGTCGCTGGGGTTCGGCTGGTACGGGCTGTTCGCCGACTGAGCAGCCGACGCGACGAGAGACGGTCGACGCCGCCTAGTGCATGCGGTGCCGCAGCGTCGACTGGCCGTGGCGGCGTTCCCGGATGTGGCGCACCAGACACACCGCAGTCGCCAGCACCATGATCGCCGTCCAGGCCAAGGTGGCGGCGATCGCGCCCGCCTGCCCGCCGAGCAAGAAGCCCATCATGGCAATGCCCGGCAGAAACAGGAACGGAACGATGTTGATGAGCATGCTGGCGCACCGTCGATGAATGCAGTCTAATCAGCAGCCTTAATACCTGCTTAGAAGCATCCTGTGACATCCTTGCGACAGGGATATTGCCGCAGGCTCACAAAGGGTCGCGGCACCCACTGACCATGTGAGGCCGTAGGCCTTTCCGAGGGCACCGCCCCGCATACTCCCCGATCATTTCGATAGGGGCGACTCCGCAGCCAGACTAAGCCCGTGCCCTCGCCGCTGCATCGGCGACTGCCAGCGCTGTCATGTTCACGATCCGGCGGACCGTGGAAGATGGCGTCAGAATGTGCGCCGGCGCGGCCGTTCCGAGCAGGATCGGCCCGACTGTCACGCCCTGACCGCCGGTCATCTTCAGCACATTGAACAGGATGTTCGCGGCATCGAGGTTCGGCAGGATCAGCACATTGGCCGCACCGTTCAGCGACGCGGCAGGCAGGAAACGCTGACGTACGTCTTCGCTGAGGGCCGCGTCGCCCTGCATCTCGCCGTCGGCTTCCACGTCGGGCATGCGCCGCGCGAACAGGTCGCGTGCCGCGCGCATCTTCAGTGCCGAGGCGCGCTGGCTGCTCCCATACATCGAGTGCGACAAAAACGCGACCTTCGGCGTCACGCCGAATCGGCGCACTTCCTCCGCAGCCATGGCCGCGATCTCGGCCAGTTCCTCCGCATTCGGATCGTCGTTGACGAAGGTGTCCGCGATGAAAAGCGTGTGCTTGTCGAGCATCAGCGCATTCACGCAGGCCAGCACGCGGGCGCCTTCGCGCAGTCCGACGACTTCGCGCACATGGTCGAAGTGGCCTTCGAAGCGGCCTACCAGGCCGCACAGCATCCCGTCGGCGTCGCCCAGGTGCATCATCATCGCGGCGATGGTCGTGTTCGAGCGGCGCAGCGTGGCCTTGGCCATCTCCGGCGTGACGCCGTCCCGCGCCGTGATGCGGTGATAGGCCTCCCAGTACTGGCGGAATCGCGTGTCGTCATCGGGGTTGGTCAGCTCGAAGTCGCGTCCGGCCTGCAGCCGAAGGCCGGCGCGCTCGATGCGTTGCGCGATGACGGCAGGCCGCCCGACCAGGATCGGCCGGACCAGCTTCTCGTCCAGCGCGATCTGCACTGCACGCAGCACGCGCTCGTCTTCCCCTTCGGCGTAGGCAATGCGTTGCGGCGATTGCCGTGCAGCCTGGAACACCGGCCGCATGAACATGCCCGTGTGGGTGACGAAGCGCGTGAGCGACTGGCGGTAGGCGTCCAGGTCGGCGATGGGCCGGGTGGCCACCCCCGAGGCCTCGGCGGCGCGCGCGACGGCCGGCGCGATCCGCAGGATCAGGCGCGAATCGAATGGCGTGGGAATGAGGTATTCCGGACCGAAGCGAAGCTCGCGCCCCGCGTAGGCGCTCGCCACTTCGGCGCTGATCTCGGCCTTGGCCAGATCGGCGATCTCGCGAACGCACGCGACCTTCATGGCCTCGGTGATGCGCGTGGCGCCGCAATCGAGTGCGCCGCGGAAGATGTACGGGAAGCAAAGGACGTTGTTGACCTGGTTCGGGTAATCGGAGCGGCCGGTCGCGATGATGCAGTCGGGGCGCACCTGCTTCGCCAGCTCGGGACGGATCTCAGGTTCGGGGTTCGCCAGGGCCAGGATGATCGGCTTGGGCGCCATGGACTTCACCATCGCCTGCGTGACCGCGCCGGCCGCGGAGCAGCCAAGCAGCACGTCGGCGGCTTCCATCACGTCGGCCAGCGTCCGGGCGGCGGTTTTCTGCTGGTAGCGCTTCTTGGACTCGTCCAGCCGGTCCTCTCGGCGATCGTGGATGACGCCCTTGGAGTCGCACACGAAGATGTTCTCTCGCTTCACGCCGAGCTCGACCATGAGGTCCAGGCAGGCGATGGCGGCCGCGCCGGCGCCCGACACCGCCAACTTCACTTCGCCGATCGACTTGCCCACCAGTTCCAGGCCATTGAGCAGGGCGGCCGCAGAGATGATGGCCGTGCCATGCTGGTCGTCATGGAACACGGGGATGTTCATGCGCTCGCGCAGCTTGCTCTCTATATAGAAGCACTCGGGCGCCTTGATGTCCTCGAGGTTGATGCCGCCGAGCGTGGGCTCGAGCGCGGCAATGATCTCCACGAGCTTGTCCGGGTCGTGCTCGGCCAGCTCGATATCGAACACGTTGATGCCGGCGAACTTCTGGAACAGGCAACCCTTGCCCTCCATCACCGGCTTGCCCGCCAGCGGGCCGATATCGCCCAGGCCCAGCACGGCCGTGCCGTTGGTGACCACGCCGACCAGGTTGCCGCGCGACGTGAAATCGGCCGCCAGACGAGGGTCGGCCTCGATGGCCAGGCAGGCGTACGCCACGCCTGGCGAATAGGCCAGAGAGAGGTCGCGCTGGTTCGACAGCGGCTTGGTCGGGACCACGGCGATCTTGCCCCGGGTAGGCGCCCGGTGGTATTCGAGCGCTGCATCGCGAAGCGCCTTCTCGGCGTCGGACAGCTCCTTCTTGGGGCCCTTGGACACGGATTCGGTCATGGTCTGTCTCCTTTGGATGGGTGCATCCGGCGATCCGGCCAGGCGCACCGCTGCCGGGACGATTGTGCGACCGGCGTACGTGCGCGGGCAATGCGAATCCTCAATCCAGGCATCGGCAGACGGGGCATGCCGCGCCGAGCGCGTGCACGGCGGCGGTCGGCGGTGCGGCATGCGCGCCGAGGGGCAGCCGAGCGCGCCTACTGGGACTTGGCAACCAGCGTGAAGTGCTCGACGACCGGCGGCTGCGCAAAGTACGGGCCCACGATGGCGCGCCACTGCGCAAACAACGGACCCTGGCGGAACGCGACCGTGTGATCTTCGAGCGAGTTCCAGTAGATCATGAGGATGTAGCGCTCCGGCGATTCGACACCGTGGTTGACCTTGTAGCCGCGAAAACCCTGGGCCTTGGAGATGACGGTGTCCAGCCCATGCTGGATGGCCCGGTCGAATTCGTCCTGCTTGCCAGGCGGAATGCGGATATCGGCAATTTCGAGGATCACGGTGTTCCTTTGCGATGGGGATCAGGAGGTGCGCCATTTTCGCGGGCGTCGGGGGCGCCTTGCCCGGCACCTCCGGCCAGCGCGTCGAGTTGTGCCTCGTACGCCAGGCGGAAGGCTCGGCCGAACAGCGAATCGAAGTTGTCGCCGATTTCGCGCACGATGTCGGCGTGGTGGGTCCGGTAGTGCGCCCAGAGTCGAGCGTCTCGGCTGCCCGCGAGCAGCTTGTCCCACATGCCGGTGCGCACCAGCCGGTGCTCGAGCGCCGAAGGTTCGAAATGCGCCAGCACCTCCTCCAGCGCCGCGCGGGTGCCGGCCAGGACGGCCAGCTCATGCGCCCTCAGGTCGTCGAAGGCGTCGCTCAGCGCGGCCAGCGGCGCAATGAATCCGCGCTTGGCCGGACCGAGCAGGTGTGCGAGGGCTGCGTCGGCATCTGGCGAGAATTTCAGGGGGTTGTTCTCCCTTGGCTGCAGCAAGGTCGGGTTGGCGCCCAGCTCACGCTTGGCGATGGCGCGCGCGGAGAGCAACTCGAGCGCGCCTTCGACGGCCCGTCGCAGCATCGCCCCGACCAGCCACAACTGCTCGGCCGACCGTTCCTGGGGCACGGGTGGCGGCAGGCCCAGGCCTGCAAAGAGCGCGGCATACGGGTCCGACGGGTCGCCGGCCTGCGGCGGGGCGGGCGCTGCCGGAGGGTGCAAGACCGGGCGCTCCTGGGCGCCGGTGGGGTAGCCGACCACGAGATCCAGCTCCATCGACGATGCTGCCGCCGGGGCCGCCTGCGCGGGCGCCAGCGCGGTGGGAGCCGCATTGTCGGGCGTGCCCAGCAGGTCGACGAAGACGCTCGCCCGTGGCGGCTTGCCCGGCTTCGGCGCGAACGGCGCGAGCAATTCGTCGGTGGACGTCTGCGGCGCAGGAGCAGCCTGCTGCGCGGGCAGCGGTGCGGTTACCGGCTCCGCCTTGAGCATGTAGGCCCCGATGCGGATGCGCGCGCCCGGGTCCAACGGCCACTCGACATTCGGTGCGAGCGGCACGTCGTCGACCTCCACGACCAGGTTCGTGCCGGTCTGGCGGATGAAATGACGCCCCGCGCGATAGTCGATTCGCACCTGATGGCGGGAAATGCGCCGCTCCGGGTCCGCCAGGACCAGCTTGCAATCCGCACCCCGCCCGATGTCGCCGCCGGCAGGTCCGAAGACGGCCACCATCGGAATGGGGGGGGTCACCCCCGCCAACGACACCACCCGAATCCCTAACATGTGGAACGCCTCCGATTCCTGATTGCAATCGAAACCGCGTACGCTGATAGTACTGCTGCCTCGCGTGTTCGCAGACAGGACGGGGCCGTTTCGCGGGCGCGAGGACGGCTGCGCCGAAAGGCGCCGGCAGGGAGTCTAGGTACGCGGCAGGACTGGCCTGCCGCTTGAGTCGCCGGGCTTCGCCCGGGGCGAGGAGATTGGTGGCAATGATGCGTGGACTCATCCTTGCTGCGGCAATGTCGGCAGGCTGGGGTGGTTGCCTGGCCGGCACGCTGGGCACGATCACCATCATTGAGGGCAATGCGCTCATCTACCGCGATGCAGGCCGCCTGCTCGCGGGCGAAGGTGTTCGCCTCGAGCCGGGCGACATCGTCCAGACCGACGAATCGACGCTGATGCAAGTCGAGATGCCGGACCGCACCGTGCTGCAGTTCGGACCGAAGACCCGCGCCATGCTCGAAGCGGGCGGCGGGCGCTTCAAGACTCCGCCGTGGGTCTATCTCATGGATGGATGGTGCAAGGTGTCGGGCTTGAATTCGGGTACTGATGCCCAGTCGGGCATCGACTTTCGCTCCCGCCTGCTGGACATCCCGGCCGGTCGCGGCGTGATGGTCGTGCGCAGCTCGGCATCGGACACGAGCTTGTTCGTGGAGCGTGGCGCTCTTCGGGTCCAGGAGCGACAACCGCACGGCAAGTCGCAGGTGGTGTCTCTCAACGCCGGCGCCTACTACCGGCGGATGGGCCACGAACGGGGCGAGGTGAACGGGCCGGGCATCGAAAGCTCGTTTCTGGCGGCCTTGCCCCGCGCCTTCCGCGACTCGCTGCCGCAGCGGCTGGACCGCTATCGCGATGCCGACATCACGCCGGCCGCGGGACCCGATTTCACCTACGCCGACGTGCAGGACTGGCTCAATGGCGAATACTGGCTGCGCCGTCCGCTGGTCAGCCGTTGGCGCGCCAAGGCGCGCAATCCGGCCTTCCGGGCCGGCCTGATCGCGCAATTGCATTCCCACTGGGAGTGGGACCGGATCCTCTTCCCCGAGAAGTACCTGCCCAAGCCGGTGGCCAGCGCGGCGTCGGCGGCAGCCATGCCGGGCCGGGCTGCCAGCGTGGTGGTATTTCCGACAAAACGTTAAGCGAAAGGCACTGCCGTGAAGCTGCTGTTCAAGTTCAACATCGTGTTCCTGCTCATCTTCGCCGCCGGACTGTTCGCGACCGGGCGCGTCTCGTGGGCCCTGCTGGCCCGCAACGCCCGTGAAGAGATCGTCCAGAACGCCCGCCTGCTGATGGACACGGCGCTGGCCGCGCGCGGCTATACGTCGAGCCAGGTCGGGCCGCTGCTCGAGACGCAGATGAAATACAGTTTCCTGCCCCAGTCGGTGCCGGCCTATTCGGCGACCGAGGTGTTCAACGACCTGCGCAAGAAGCATGCGGAATACGTCTACAAGGAGGCCGTGCTCAACCCGACCAATCCCCGCGACCGTGCGGTCGACTGGGAGGCGGACATCGTCAACCAGTTCCGCAACAACAAGGACACGCAGGAGATCGTCGGCGACCGCGACACCCCGACCGGGCCTTCGTTCTACGTCGCGCGGCCCATCCGCGTGGGCAATCCTGCCTGCCTGCGCTGCCACAGCACCGTCGACGCGGCGCCGCGCACGATGATCGACCGCTACGGACCGGCCAACGGGTTCGGGTGGAACCTCAACGAGGCGGTGGGCGCCCAGATCATCTCGGTGCCCACGCAGGTGCCGCTCGCCCGCGCCGAGCGTGCGTTCACGGTGTTCATGGGGTCCATCACCGTCGTGTTCGTGCTCATCGGGCTCATGCTCAACGTGATGCTCTGGGTCATCGTGGTGCGGCCCATCGGCAAGCTCTCGCGCTTCGCCGACCGCGTGAGCCTGGGCGAGCTCGACATCCCCGAGACCGCGCGCGATTCGCGCGACGAGATCGGCGGGCTCGCACGTTCCATCGGACGCATGCGAACGAGCCTGGTCAAGGCCATGAAGATGCTCGAGGCGTGAGCTTCGCAGCACCCGCGCAACCCCACGGACCGTCATGAAGATTCCCGAGCGTCTTGGCAAGTACCGGATCACCGGCGTCGTCGGCAAGGGCGCCATGGGAGTCGTCTACCTTGGCCACGACCCGGTCATCAAGCGGCGCGTGGCGATCAAGACGATCCGCAAGGAGGCCATGGACGACGAGGAGCGCGCGGAGTCGTTGTCGGAGCGTTTTCGCCGCGAGGCGCAGGCGGCCGGGGCGCTCAACCACCCGGGCATCGTGTCGGTCTACGAGTACGGCGAGGACGAGCAGTTTGCATTCATCGCGATGGAGTACGTCGAGGGCAACACGCTGCGCGACTATCTCTCGCACGGTGCGGCGTTCGACGAGCGCGACACAGTGAGCATCATGTCGCAGCTGCTCGACGCGCTGCAGTTCGCGCACGCCAATGCCGTGTGGCACCGCGACATCAAGCCGGGCAACATCATCATCATGGGCAACGGGCGCGCGAAGCTGGCCGATTTCGGCATCGCGCGCATCGAGTCCGGCGACCGGACACGCACCAACCTGCTCATGGGGACGCCCGGCTACATCGCACCGGAGTACTACCTGGGCGAGCCCATCGACCACCGGATCGACCTCTTCTCCGCCGGCGCCATCTTCTACGAGTTGCTGGCTCGACAGGCGCCGTTCCGGGGACGGCCCGAAGCCATCATGCACGACGTGTGCTACCACGATCCGGACCCGCCCTCAGAGGTTGATCCGCAGCATCGGTGGCCCCACTACGATCCGATCGCGGCGCGCGCCCTGGCGAAGACGCCGTCGGCACGCTTCCAGTCGGCCGACGAGTTCCGCACCGAGCTGCTGGCCGAATACGCACAGCCCGTGAGCAGCACCATCTCGGACGCCACGATCATCGCGCGGCCCATGCGGCCCGTGCGCAGCCCCGAGGCGAGCACGCCGTCGGCGTCGCGCACGCCCTCGTTCGCGAACAGCACACTCGCGCCCAGCGACTGGAGCACGCCAGTGCTGGCAGGGGTCGAGATCGAACTCGCGCGATTCGTCGGGCCGGTGGCCAAGGTGCTGGTTCGCCGCGCGGCGCGCACGCACAAGGACATCGACTCGCTGGTCCTGGACCTCCTCGAGACGCTCGACCGTTCCGAAGATCGCGAGGCGTTCACGAAGGCGGTCACGGGCCGGCCGATGATCATGCAGCGCAACTCGCAGTCCGCGCCGACGGAGGCGGCCACGCCACGCAACGGCCCGGCCGGTCCGGTCCTCACGCCCGCGGACATCGAGCGCGCAGCGCAGCTGCTCACGCCGTATATCGGCCCCATCGCGCGGGTGGTCGCCAGGCGCGCGGCCGTGTCGGGCATGAACCGCCACGATTTCATGCAGGAACTGGCGCTCAACCTCGAGAACAAGGCGCAGCGCGAGCGCTTCCTGCGCGAGGCCCTCGTGTCCGGCGGTTGAGGCCACGCGGCGATTGCCACCATGGAGCGGGCAGCACGGCCTCCGGGGCGCACCACGATGACCGACGAAGAACGCACGCTCATCGCGTCGGCGGCGGACTTGACGATCCGCCTTCCGTCGCCCGGCGGGCAGCCCACTGTCGTGATCGATCGACCGGCACGCTTTGCACGGCCGGCGGCCACTGTCGAATTGCGGCGTCTCGTTGCCGGCGTCAACCCGCTGCTCGGAGCGGCCAATGTGCTGCTGGCGCTGGTGGCACAACTGCGCGCGACCACCAGCCATGCCAACCCTTCGGCGCTGCGGGAGCAATTGCTGGAACAGGTGGCCGAGTTCGAAGCGCTTGCCGGAAGCAGCGGAATTCCGCCGCACCAGGTCAGCGCCGCGCGTTATCTGCTGTGCAGCTTCATCGACGAGGTGATCGAATCGACGCCCTGGGGCGCGGGCGGCGCCTGGGCCGAAGGCAGCCTGCTGCAGGCTTTTCACGAGGAACGGTCGGGCGGCGACAAGGCTTTCAGGCTGCTGGAGCGCCTCGGCGAGGACGTCTCGTCCAACCGGCATCTGCTGGAGCTCTTCTACGTGTGCCTGGCGCTCGGGTTCGAGGGCCGGTACCGCGGGGTGCGGCGCGGACGCGAGCAGCTGGATGCCATCGCCGAGCGTGTGCTCGACGCAGTTCGTCCGGCAACGGAACGCACGCCCACGCGCGAGCTCTCCCGGCTGTGGAAGCCCGCGGCCGGCGCACGCGGGCGTGCGGGGCTGACGGTGCTGCCCCTGTGGGTGGTCGGTGCCATCGGAGGTGCCGTCGTGCTCGGCGCGGTGCTGGCCATGAATGCCCGGCTCGAGAGAATGTCCGAACCGCTCTACCGCCGCATCCAGGCCGCGCCCGCGGCCTTGCAGGTCGTGCGCCCGGCCGCCGCGGCCCGTCCACGGATGGCGCCGCTGCTTCAGGGGGACATCGCTGCGGGCACGCTGGAAGTGCGCGACGAAGCCCTGCGCTCGATCATCACGTTGCCGGCCGATGCGATGTTTCCGTCGGGCACGGCGCAGCTCGACGCGCGCCAGAGCGCGCTGCTCGGCCGCGTCGTGCAGGCGTTGCGCGGCTTGCACGGGCAGGTGGTGGTGATCGGCCACACCGACAGCACCCCGACCCGGTCGCTTCAGTACCCGAGCAACTGGCACCTCTCGCGCGCAAGGGCGCAGGCCGTGCTCGCCGAACTCGAGCGCCTGGGCTTGCCGCCCGAACGTGCACGGGCGGAGGGTCGGGCCGACGTGGAGCCACGCGACAACGCCGACACGGCCGAGGCACGCGCACGCAACCGGCGTGTCGAGATCGAGCTGCAACTGGCGCGCCCCGACTAGCGAACAAAGTCCATCGCCCGCCATGAATTCCGGCCGCTTGCTTCCCCTCGTGCGAACGCTGATGGGCACGCTCGGCCTCGCAGCCCTGCTTGCGCTCGTCTGGTACCTCGGCCCCTTGCTGAGCGTGGGTGGCGTCGCGCCGCTGGCCGGCACGGCGCCGCGTGCCGGCGCACTCGCGTTCGTGGCCCTGGCGGTGACGGCGGCCGCGCTATGGCGCGCCACGCAGGCCGGACGCGACAACAGCCGGCTGCTCGACGACATGGTCGCGACCGCGGGACCGACGCTCGGGCCGCAGCCGGGCGAACAGGACCTGGCGGCCATCGGCGAGCGATTCGAGCGCGCCGTCGCGCTGCTGAAGCGTCGCCGCGTCGGCGGCCGTCGCGCCTGGCTCGGCGCCCTGTCCGGGCACCCCTATGTCTACGAGCTGCCCTGGTACGTGATCATCGGCGCACCAGGTGCCGGCAAGACGACCGCGCTCGTTCATTCGGGCCTCGATTTCCCCCTGGAGGCCCAGCTGGGCAAGAAGATGATCCGGGGCATCGGCGGCACGCGCAACTGCGACTGGTGGTTCACCAGCGACGCGGTGCTGATCGACACGGCAGGCCGCTACACCACGCAGGACAGCCACCATGCGGCCGACCGGAAGGCATGGCTGGGGTTCCTCGACCTGCTCACCCGCTATCGCCCCGGTCGACCGATCAACGGCGTGCTGTTGACCCTCAGCGTGAGCGACCTGCTCGGTGCGGACAGCCAGGCGCGGCTGGCGCATGCGCGCACGCTGCGCGAGCGGCTCGACGAACTTCACGGCCGCCTGGGCGTGCGTCTGCCGATCTACGTGGTCGTCACCAAGACCGACCTGCTGGCCGGCTTCATGGAGTTCTTCGCCGACTTCGACAAGGACGAGCGTTCCCAGGTCTGGGGAGTGACCTTTCCGTTCGACACCGAGCTCACTTCGGACGACCCGATCGCGCGGCTGCCCAGCGATCTGGTCTGGCTCGAAAAGCGCCTGAACGAATGCCTCATCGATCGCCTGCATGCCGAGCAGGACCGTGACCGGCGTGCTTCGATCTATGCGTTCCCGCAGCAGTGGCGCGTGCTGCACGAGACACTGCTCGAGGTGCTGCCGGCCATCTTCACGCAGTCGCCCGACGGGCAACGGCCGTTCCTGCGCGGCGTGTACTTCACCAGTGCCACGCAGGAAGGCACGCCGATGGACCGCGCGATCGGCGCCATCGCGCGCGGCCTCGGGCTCGCCGGGCGGCTCGCCCCGCCCGCACGGCCGAGCGGCAAGACCTTCTTCGTCACGCGCATGCTGCGCGACGTGGTGCTGCACGAGGCGGCCCTGGCAGGCACCAACCTGCGCTGGCGCCGGCGGCGCAGCGTCGTCGCCTGGGGTGTGACCGCCGCGACAGTGGGCGGCGTGGCGGTCGCGGCGGTGATGTCATGGCATGCGTTCGCGTCCAGTCGCGACCGCATCGGCGCCCTGTCTTCTCGTGCGGCCGCGCTCGACGGCGACGTGGCGGCGGCCCGGCGCAGTGCCGTCACCGACCTTCCGGCGCTCCTGCCCACATTGCAGGACCTTCAATCCCTGGCGTCTTGGCGGCCTGCGAACGCGGGCGCCTGGCCGACGATGGGAATGGACCAGGGCGACCTGATCGCATCCACGGCACGAGACGCCTATCGCCGCGTGCTCAAGGAGGCCTTTCTTCCTCGCATCGCCGCACGGCTGGAACTGCGCCTGCGCAGTGGCGGGCGCGACCACATCGACCGCCTGTACGAGGATCTGAAGGCCTACCTGATGCTGTTCGGCGGGCGCAATTTCGATGCGGGCGCGCTGAAATCGTTCCTGGTCGCCGACTGGGATGCGACCTTGCCGACGTCCATGCGCCCGGCCGAGCGCGACGCGCTGCGCCAGCACCTGGACCGTCTGCTCGCCGGTGCGGAGGTCGGCGCGCCGTCGCAGGCGGATCCGCAACTGGTCGCGCAGGTGCGCGGCCTGGTGGCCGGGGTGCCTCTGGCGCAGCGCGCCTACAGCCGTCTCAAGCAGATCGATCCCGGCGCAGGCGCCACGGCCTTCAGCATCGAGTCGGCAGCCGGGCCGTCGGCGCGGCGCCTGTTTGCGCGGGCCAGCGGGGAGCGACTCGATCGCGGAGTGCCCGCCCTGTACACCAGGGCGGTGTTCAAGCAATCGCTCCAGCCGCGCACGGTGCAGGTGCTGCGCCAGCTCGCCGGCGAGCAGAACTGGGTCCTGGGGCGCTCCGCGGCGAGCGCCATGGAGCCCTCCGCGCAGTCGTCGCTCGTCGATGCGGTGCGCAAGCTGTACGTGGCGGACTACACGCGCGTGTGGAGCGACTTCATCGGCGACATCCGGCTCGCGCCGGCGCCCGACCTTGCCGCCGTGACCGACCAGGCCCAGCAGCTCTCGCACTCGAATTCCCCCTTGCACAGCCTGCTGGCGGGCGTGGCCGACGAGGTGAGCGTCGTCGCCGAGCCGGCCGACCCTGCAGGGCCGGCGCGGTCGGACGCGCAGTCGTTGCCGGGCTTCGATTCGCTGCGCCGCTACGTCGTGGGCGAGGCGTCCGCGCTGGACGCCACGATCGCGCTGATCGGCCGGCTCAGCACCTACCTCGCGGCCGTGGACGATGCCGCCCGCCGGCACGCCACGCCACCCGTCAGCGATGTGATCCGCGAACTTGCCGCCGCCGCGCCCAAGGCACCCACGCCCGTGAGCGGCATGCTCGAGCAGCTTTCGCGTCGCGGCGCCGGCCTCGCCTTCGGCGCCCTGCACGACACGCTCGAGCGCCAGATCGCCGGTGCGTTGCAACCCGCCTGCACGCGGCTTGCGGGCGGCCGCTACCCGCTGGTTCGCACCGGCGCGGAAAACATGTCGCGGGAGGACTTCGTCAAGACCTTCGGTGCGGGCGGCCTGCTCGATGCGTTCTTCCAGCACGGCCTGGCGCCCTATGTCGATACCACGACGAGGCCGTGGTCCATGATGCCCGCCGACGGAGGCCCGCCGCCTCCCGCGCAGGCGCTGCTGGATTTCCAGCGCGCGCAGGCCATTCGCGACACGTTCTTCCACGACGGCGGCCGAACCCTCGGCGCGACGATGGAATTCCGCCTGCTCGAGCTCGATCCGGCGGTGCGCCGCTTCTCGCTGGACATCGACGGGCAGCTGATGCGCTTCGCGCGTGACCAGCGCGGTCCGGTCGCGCTGCAGTGGCCGCGCCCCGACCGGCCCGGAGGCGTTCACCTTCGCCTGACGACGGCGGGCGGCGACAACGGCAGCGACTTCGCCTTCGAGGGGCCATGGGCCCTGTTCCATCTGCTCGACCGCGTGCGCGTCGAGCCTGGCAGCACGCCGGACAAGGCCGTGCTCGTGTTCGACGTCGAAGGGCACCGGGCGCGATTCGAAGTGCGCAGCGTGTCGGCCCACAACCCCCTGCTGCGCGACGAGCTGGAGCGATTTCAATGTCCGAAGCGCCTGTGAGCGACGCCGGTGCGGCTGCGGTCGTGCCCGGCTGGTTCGGCAAGATGCCGCGATTGGGCGACTTTGCCTCGCGGCGGCTGCCCGATGAATTCGTGGCCCCCTGGGACGATTGGCTGCAACGCGGCATCGCGCATGCGCAGGCCGAACTCGGTGCGGACTGGATCGAGCGCTACCTGGTGGCGCCCGTGCGCCGCTTCTGGCTGTCGCCGGGCCTGCTGGGCGAGGGGGCCTGGGCCGGTGTGCTGATGCCCAGCGTCGACAGCGTCGGGCGCCACTTCCCGATGACGGTCGCGGCGACCCTGGAGGCGCCTGCAGGCTCGCTCGCGGCAGTGCTGAGCGCGCTGGACTGGTTCGAGGCGATGGACGCCGCCGCGCGTCGAGTGCTCGATCCCGCGTTCACCCCCGACGATTTCGAGCGCGTGCTTGCGCAGGCGGCGCTGGTGCCGCTGCTTGCGCCGCCGGACTCGCAGTCGCAGGGCGCGCTGCTGGCGGCGGATCTGCTCGCGCCCTTGATGCGGCACGACCCGCCGGCTGCCGGCATCAAGTGCAGCCTCTGGTGGTGTGGCCGGCCGGCCGACACCATGCATTTCGACGCCTTCCCCGGGTTGCCGCCAGCCTCGTTCGCCGCTGTCCTGGCCGAGACCGACGAGGTGCGCTAGTGTTGAAGAACCGATGAATCAGAGTGCACGCCGTCCGAACCGCATGCGCGCCCGCATGGCCGCGGGGGTGATCGTGATGCTTTGCCTGCTGCTGGCGCCCGGCCTCGCGCTCGCGCAGCGGCAACGCGGCATCACGATGACCGAGCAGCGCGTGGCGCTGGTGATCGGCAATGCGGCCTACCGTTCCGGCGCCCTGGACAATCCGATCCACGACGCCCGGTTGATTGCCTCGAGCCTGGAGCGTGCTGGCTTCAGTGTCGCCTTGCGCGAAAACCTCGACCGGCGCTCTCTGATCGATGCGCTGCGCGAGTTCGGCGGCCGGCTCAACGACAACACCATCGCCGTGCTGTACTACGCCGGCCACGGCCTGCAGCTGCGCGACCACAACTACCTGATCCCGGTGGATGCCGACATCCACAGCGAGGACGAGATCGCCGTCGCGGGCCTGGACCTTTCCTTCATCCTGAACCGCATGTCGCATGCGCGCAGCCGCATCAACATCGTCATCCTCGATGCCTGCCGCAACAACCCGTTCGCCGGCAAGACCGTGTCGGCACCGAGCGGGCTCGCCCCCATGGACGCTCCCGTGGGTACGCTGCTGGCCTTCGCCACGGCGCCGGGCAAGCTCGCGGCGGACAGCGAAGGTGGCGTCAACAGCCCCTACGCCAGCTATCTTGCCAAATTCATGCTGACCCCCGGATTGCCGGTGGAACAGGTGTTCAAGCGGGTCCGTGAAGGCGTGGTGCGCGATACCAAGGAGCAGCAGGTGCCCTGGGAGAGTTCATCCCTGCAGGGCGAGTTCGCCTTCGTCCCCGGCACGGCACCGGCGACCGACGGCGCCCAGCTCGCCGCCGGCGAACTGGCGTTCTGGAACAGCGTGCAAGCGTCGAACCGACCCGAGGAATACCGCGCCTACCTGCATCAGTACCCGCAGGGCCGTTTCGCCGCGCTCGCCCACACGCGCGTGGCCGAGCTGGAGGCGCGAGCGGAACCGGCCACGCGGCCCGAGCCGGCGGCGGTCGCGGCATCGGGCCTGGTGGGCCGGCCCGACATGCTCCCTCGCGTGGGCGACAGCTGGCGCTATCGCGTGCAAGACCAGTTCCGCCTGGGCGACCTGTTCGTCACCGCCCGCGTCGACGAGATCACCCCCGAGGGCATTGCCGAGACCTGGTCGACCACGGCCGACGCCAAGGTTCGCACGACCCTGTCGCCGTACGCGCCCGGCTTCGACGTGCTGCCCGGCTGGACCCTCGCTCCACCGGAGTTCGCGCCCTATCTGCAGGCCTTTGAGCGGTTGCGTCCGGGACAGGCCTTCGCGACCCTCAAGCGCAGGGTGGGCGACATCGAGGTCCCGCTCGAGGTGAGCGTGGAAGGCGAAGAAGAGGTCGCCGTGGCGGCCGGTCGTTTCCGCGCCACCAAGATCGTGCTCCAGGGCCAGACGCGCAGCGGTTCGAGGGGCACGTCGCGCGATGGGCAAGTGAAGGTCGAGCAGGTGGTCTGGTACGCCCCGCAGGTCAAGCGAATCGTCAAGTCGACGGTTCGCACCCAGGTGGGCTCCACGGTGCGGGAGGCGGCGTCCTTCGAGCTGATGGAGTACCGGCTCAACTGAGGCCGAAAAAATCTTCGAAGATCTTTGAACCGGGCAGAACCCGGGTGCAACTGATTGAGCGGATGGCACGCATTTTCGCCCAGGCCACCGTCAAACCGAACCTCGAAACTCATCAGGAGCACCCCATGAAAGTCTTCACCCAAGCCGCCCTCGTCGTCGCCCTCGGTCTTTCGTCTGCTGCCGTGATGGCCGGCGAAATCGTCAACACCAGCGTCAGCGGTGCCGGCGTGTTCAACACGTCTGCCGGCTTGGCCTCCTCGGCCCTGCAGAACATCGGCGTGGCCGAAGGCAACGGGCACATCGGCAACTCGACGGTCCTGGTGAATGGCGCGACCAACTCGTCGGCCGGCCTGGCATCCAGCGCCACGCAGAACATCGGCCACGCGTCCGGCAACGGCCGCATCGACAACACCCTGGTCCTGGCCACGGGCGTGTCCAACGTCTCCGCAGGGCTGGCCTCCACGGCCAAGCAGCAGATCGGCTTCGCCGACAACAACGGCCGCGTGACGAACAGCTTCGTGTCGGCCAGCGGCGCATCCAACAACGCCGTCGGCCTGGCGTCCAGCGCCACCCAGGAAATCGGCGGTGCCGCCAACAACGGCGTCCTGCAGAACTCTTCGGTGTTCGCCACCGGCGCGGTCAACTCGTCGGTCGGCCTGGCAAGCTCGGCGACCCAGCGCATCGGCGTGGCCCGCTGATCCCCGACCAGCAACCCCCACCGCATCGCCACGGCAGCGTGAGCGCCGTGGCGATGCCTCGTTTCAGGAACCCCAAATCCGGAGCCCGAGCCATGAAATCCCCGATCGTTCCGATGCTCGCCTTCACCTTGCTGTTCGTCGCCGGCGCACGCTGCTTCGCCGGAGAGGAAACCCTCGACATCGACACCCGGTTCCGCGCGAAGATCGCGAAGGAGAAGATCAAGGAGGGCTTTGCCGAGCGCAAGAACCAAGAGTTGGGCAACGGGCCTGACACGCAGAGCTGCGGCAGCCAGAATATCGGCAACATCGACACCGGGAAGATGCCGGGCACCGCGCCGCGCGAGGTCTTCGTTTTCGCGCCCAACGCGATCAATCTGGTCACTGCCGGCGGCTGCCACTAGGCTGGCGCGGCATTCGACCCAAGCTGGAGGACACCATGTCACGTTCGATCGCAACCACCCTCAAGGGGCTGGCACTGACCGCGGCCGCGCTGGCTGCGCTGGCCGGGTGCTCCAGCCTGGAGGTGCACCAGGAAACGATCGAGAAGACCGACGCGACGCGGGTCGGGCCGGAGCGCAAGCCGTTCCGGTCGATCACCGGTTTCTCCGACGCGCTGCGCTGCATGGACAACACGATGATCGACTATGGCGTGCGCGACGTGAGCATGCTGGTCGAGGAGATCAGCGACCAGACCAAGAAGGTCAATGCGGGCACGCGCGACATGCTGATCACCGCGCTGTCGGACATGACGCGGCGCAGCCGCGCCGTCCGCGTGGTCGCCTTCGGCAAGGATGCGAGCAACGCAATCAGCTTCCTCGCCGCAGCCCAGCGGCAAAGCGCCTACCAGGTGATTCCGCAGTACGACATCAAGGGTTCGGTCTCGCAGCTCGACGAGAACGTGATCCGCAACCAGAAGGACCTGGGCATCGGGTTCCAGCCCTTCGTCAACCTCGGCATTGCGCGTGACGCCGCCTCCTCCGTGCTCGGCCTCGACCTGAGCGTGCTCACCACCGACAACATGTCGGTCCTCTCGGGCGTCACCTCGCGCAATTCGGTGGTGATCCTCAAGGAGGGCAAGGGACTCGACGCCGATGCCGCCTACCATAAGTTCGGCGTGAGCTTCAGCATGACGCTGAGCAAGTCCGAGGGCCAGTCGCAGGCGCTGCGCGGCCTGGTGGAACTGGCCGCCATCGAGCTGATGGGCAAGCTGACCAAGACCCCCTACTGGAGCTGCCTGGGCGCGGAGGCCGAGTCGAACGAGGAAATCCGCCAGGAGATCGACGACTGGTTCTTTGCCATGGCCTCCACCCGCGTGGAGATCGTGGCCTGGTTCCAGAACCAGTTGCGCCGGCGCGGTTTCTACGACGGCCCCATCGACGGCAACTTCAACCCCGCCCTCGACGAGGCGGTGTCCAACTACCGCGCTGCGCTGGGCATGAGCCGCGAGGCCAAGATCGACAAGGAATTCTTCGTGGCCTACCTGCGAGCCGACCATTCGAAGATCCCGGCGCCGGAGCACCCCGCCAGCGCGGCGCTTGCACAGGCACCCGCGCCGGCCGCGCCGGCGGCGGCACCGGCGCCCGCCGCACCCGTCGCCCCGCCGCCGACGTCAGGTCGAGGGACCGCCTCGGCTGGCGCCGGACCGCTGGCACTGAGCCTGGCGACGTCGAACAATCAGACCCGCTTCACCCCAGGTCAGGTGTTCAGCCTCACCGTGAAACCGACTCGGGACGCGCATGTCTACTGCTATCTGCAGGACGAGACGGCCCGCATCACGCGCTTCTTCCCGAACCGCTTCGCCAAGGATTCGCTGGTCGCCGCGGCCCAACCCCTTGAGCTGCCGGGCTCGATGCGATTCCAGCTCTCGATGAACCCCAAGGGCGTGGCCGAGACCATCGCCTGTTTCGCGACCCCCAGCGATGTGATCGGCAAGCTGCCCGACGGCGCGGTCGGCACGGACTTCGAGCCGCTGGCCATCGGTTCCATGCGGCAGATCCAGAACGCGTTCGCACAGGCCAGCGGCGGCGCCCTGGCCGAGGAGACCTTCCATGTCCAAGCCCGGTAAGGCCCGCTGGCCGCTGATGGTCGCCCTTGCGCTGCCGCTGGTTGCGCTGGCTGGCGTGTCGACCACGCTGGATCCGGCGCCGAGCGTCGAGCCTTCGCAAACCGCCGCTGCGGTGCAGCCTGCCCGTTCAGCGCACGCACCGGTCCTGCCGCAGCGTCTCTACCAGATGCGCTGCTGGCAGGAGGGCCGTCTCCTGTTCGAGGAGAACGGCCTCATGCTGCCGGCCGAGAACGGACGCTTTGCCTTCAAGACGGCGGGCACCGATCGCCACGGCAGCCCGGTCTTCGTGGCCGACACGAAGAACGCGACGTGCCTGATCCGCAGCATGTCCGAAGACCGGTCCTGGCCGCCCTTGCCGCACTGAGCCCGGTTCCATGGATTCCCGCAGGCGCGCCCTGACGTCGTTCGCGCTTCTTGCGCTGGCCGGCAGCGGCATGCAGGTGAGCCGGGCCGCCGCGACCGCGTCCGAGACGCGCGAGCTGGGCGGCTTCGACGAACTGGTGTGGCAGGCGGTCGGCGAACTTCGCATCGAGCAGACAGGGCGTGAGCGCCTGCACATCGAGGCCGAGCCGGACATCCTCGCCAAGATCTTCTCCGAGGTGCACGGCCGGCGCCTGACGATCGGCTTCCGGCCGGGCCAGGTGACGACCAGGCAGCCCATTCGCATGCGACTCGAACTTTCCGGCCTGGACCGGTTGGAGGCGCGAAGCTCGGGCGATATCCGCCTGGGAGCGCTGAAGACCGCGGCGCTGGTCCTTCGGCTGTCGGGCAGCGACAACCTGCTGGGCGAGCACCTGGAGGCACGCACGCTGGACGTCCGGATGGACGGTTCCGGATCGGTGAGCCTGCAAAGCGGTCATGTCGCGTCGCAGCATGTGGTGCTGGCCGGCTCCGGCAGCTACGACGCCACCGGCATGAGCTGCGGCGAGGCGGACATTGCCCTGCAGGGAAGCGGACGGATCGCGGTCTTCGCTCGCGACCTGCTTGCCGCGAGCATTTCCGGCAGCGGAGAAGTGGCCTACCTCGGCGAGCCGCGCGTGCGCGCCTCGGTCACGGGAGCCGGTGCGGTGCGCCGGCTGGCTGCCCGGAAAAATTGAACCTGCGCCGGTGGCGGCGCAACCCAAGGGGGACTGCACACTTTCCCCATGAGGACACCGCCATGTCGCACCGTTCGCTTATCGCCTCCCTGGTTCTGGCTCTCTTCGCCGGCCATGCCGCTGCCGAAGACGTGCGCCTGTATCGGCCCGGCGAAACCGTCGACCCCCAGGACGTGATGCGCATCCTCGGTGATGACCCGACGCAAGCCGGCCCCGTGATCAAGATGCGCTCGCTGCGCCTGCTCGACGACGGGCCTGCCAGCTCCCTGCCGGTCGACCGCGTGGCGATGACCGAAGGCGGTGGCGGTGGCGGTGGTGGTGGCGGCGCTGCGCCGGCCGAGACGCCCACGGCGCTGTCGCTGCCGGTGCAGTTCGCCTTCGATTCCGCCGACATCCTGCCCGCAGCGCGTGCCCAGCTCGACGCGCTGGCCGAAGGCATCCGCCGGCTCGCGCCCTCGCGAGCCGTGGTCATCGAAGGCCATACCGACGCCACCGGGCCGGCCGAGTACAACGAGGACCTGTCGCTGCGCCGCGCCCAGGCGGTTCAGCATTACCTGGTCGCTTCGCAAGGCATTGCCCCGGATCGCTTGCACGCGATCGGTCTCGGCGAGTTCGGCTTGCTGCCCGGCGCGCAGCCCACGGCTGCCGTCAACCGGCGCGTGCAGTTCCGCGGCGAGTGATCCCTCAGGCTAGGTGTCCGCCCGCGTCCCCTAATTGGTAACGGATGACTACTATGTGTGCTCGACCTCCAGCTCCGGCCGCACGGGAACGCGAACCATGGACAACCAAGAGGTGCTGCGCCTGCTCGAACGCATCGGGCAAGCCGATGAAGCCGCCTTCAAAGAGCTCTATCGCGCGTTCTCGCGCAAGCTCTACGCCTACGTGCTGAGGCAACTCGGCGATCCAGCCAAGGCGGAGGAAATCGTGGCAGACAGCTTGTACGAAGTGTGGCGGCAGCCGGCTCGGTTCCGCGGCGACTCGCAGTTCAGCACGTGGCTGATCGGCATCGCGCGCAACAAGGTGCTGATGGCCTGGCGCTCGCGCCGGCCCGACGCCGACCACGACGACCTCGATGACGTTGCCGAGACCGTTGCCTCCGAGGCAGCCGGTGCCTTCGACATCCTGGCCGACAAGCAACGCCACCACGGCGTTCGCCACTGCATGGAACGCCTGTCCGAAGACCATCGCGAATGCGTGCACCTCGTGTTCTACGAAGGCATGTCGCTCGCCGAGGTGGCCGCCGTGCAGAGCTGCCCGGAAAACACCGTGAAGACGCGCCTGTTCCATGCGCGCCAGAAGCTGAAGAACTGCCTGCGACTGCTGCTCGTGCGCGAAGGCGACACGCTGGCCGGCGCGGCTGGAGGTTCAACATGAATACCCGATTCGACGAATTGCTCCCGTTCTACGTGAACGACACTCTCTCACCGGACGACCGCGCCTGGTTCGAGGCCTACTTGCGCGAGCATCCGGCCGCCAACGAGGAACTCCACTGGGTCGACTCCTTGCAGGCCCGCTTGCGCGAGGATGTGCCGGCGGTGTCCAGCGAAGTCGGCATGGAGCGTGTCCTGCGGCGCATCCGCAGCGAGCACCCCGCGCCGCAGCGGCCGCGCCAGTCGGCGCAGCGTTCGACGCTGCAGCGGGCGCGCGAATGGCTCGCGTCGCTGGTACCCCAGCCCATGCTGCGGCCGGCTTTCGCCGCGGCGCTGGCCGTGGTGGTCGCGCAGGGCGCGGTGATTGCGATGCTGGTCGGCCAGCATGACGACGACAGCCAGATCCGCGCGCTGCAGGCCACCGTGGTCGATCACGGGCCGTACCTCAAGGTGAACTTCAAGCCCGACGCTCGCGAGACGGACATCCGACTGCTTCTTGTCAAGGTCAATGGAAGCCTCGCGGCAGGGCCGGGCCAGCTCGGCGACTACTACGTGCGAGTGCCCGAGGAACACATTGCCGCGGCGCAACAGGCGATCGCGGGAAGCACGATCGTCGATGGCGTCGCCGTCGTCGATGCCTTGCCAGCACGACGTTGATCGAAGGAGGATTGCAATGAGACAGGACAGACGCACGGTTTGCGCAGGGCTTCTGGCCGCTGCGCTCGGTGCACCTGCCTCGGCGCTGCGCGCTGCCACGCTGGCCGGTTCCGGCGTGGCAGGCGAGCGCCGCGCGCTGGTCATCGGCAACAGCGACTACCGCGTCGGGCCGCTGAAGAACCCTGTCAACGACGCTGCAGCCGTGGCCAACTCGCTTCGGGGACTCGGTTTCGAAGTGACGCTGCGCGAGAACACCACGCTTGGCGACATGATCGAGGCCTTCCGGCGCTTCTCGCTCGACAGCAGGTCTGCGCGCGTCCGCCTGCTGTACTACGCGGGCCACGGCGTGCAGGTGAAGGGCCGCAACTACCTGCTTCCGGTGGACACCGAGATCCGCGCCGAGGACGAGATCGCCGCCAAGAGCGCCGACCTCAACGAATTGCTCGACCGCCTGGCGGCGATCAAGCAGGGCATGAACATCATCATTCTCGACGCCTGCCGCAACAACCCGTTCTCGGGCGCCGAGATCGTCGGGCCGGACGGACGGCGCTTGAAGTTCCGGGGCGCCACGCCTGCAGGTCTCGCGCCGGTGGAGGCGCCGCTCGGATCGATGGTCGCGTTTTCCACGGCACCTGGCGGGGTCGCGCTGGACAATCCGCGCGAGCCGCACAGCCTGTACACCAAGCACTTGCTTTCCGAGATGCGTTCGCCCGGCCTGCCCATCGAATTGCTGTTCAAGGAAGTGCGGCTGAGCGTGGCGCGCGAAACCGGTCGCGTCCAGGTGCCCTGGGAGAGCTCCAGCCTGACTGGCGACTTCTGCTTCGTGCCCGGCGCCGACGGAACCTGCAGCGCCATCCGCTGAACGTCGGCCTACACGCCAAGCCAGCGCGCCAACGCCTCGTGGTCCTGCGCAAGGTCCGACGCCCGGCCGGTCAGCACGATGCGGCCCTTTTCCATCACGACGGCACGATCGACGTGCGCGAGCACGGCGCGGTAGTTGCGGTCGACCACGAGCGTGGCGATGCCGCTGGCGCGAATCTCCGAGATCACCCGCCAGATCTCCGCAACCACGAGTGGCGCCAGGCCTTCGGTGGCCTCGTCGAGGATAAGGAGGCGCGGGTGGGTCATGAGTGCGCGGCCGATCGCCAGCATCTGCTGCTCGCCGCCGGACAATTGGTTCCCGCCGTGATGCAGCCGCTCGGCCAGCCGCGGAAAGGTGTCGAGGACGCGATCGAAGGTCCAGTCGCGACGGCCATCGGCACCCATGCGTGCGGCCATGACGAGGTTCTCGCGCACGGACAGGTTGGGAAAGACGCCGCGTCCCTCGGGAACATAGCCCACGCCCAGCCGCGCGATGCGCTCCGGCGGCCGGCCGGTCACGTCGCGACCGTCCCATCGAACCATGCCTCCGCGCGCACGCAAGTAGCCCATCAGGGTGCGGATGAGCGTGGTCTTGCCCATGCCGTTTCGCCCGAGCAGTCCCAGTGCTTCCCCGGCACCGATGTCCAGGTCCACGCCGCGCAGGACCAGGCTGTCGCCGTAGCCGCTGTGCAAGGCGCCGACGTGCAGCATCATGCGGCTTCACCCAGGTAGGCCAGCTGCACGTCGCGGTTGTCGCGGATGCGCGCCGGCGTGTCGCTGGCGATCACCTCGCCGTTGACCATCACGGTGATCTGGTCGGCCACCCGGAAGACGGCGTCCATGTCGTGCTCGACCAGCAGGATGGCGTGTCCCGCCTTCAGGCGTTCGAGCAGGGCCAGCATGCGCTCGGTCTCTTCCGCGCCCATGCCGGCCAGCGGCTCGTCGAGCAACAGCACGCGCGGTCGCGTCGACAGGCACATCGCGATCTCGAGCTGTCGCTTGCCGCCGTGGCTGAGCATGCCGGCCGTGCGGTTCGCATGCTCGGCCAGACCGGCGGCTGCCAGGGCATCGAATGCGGCTTGCCGGCTGTCGGTGCACGCGTCGGCCGATTCCCACAGCGCCCAAGGGCGCTGGCGCATCGCCTGCGCGGCCAATCGGCAGTTTTCGAGCACCGAGAAGCCAGGGAAGATGGTGGTTCGCTGATAGCTTCGACCGATGCCGGCGCGAGCGCGGCGGGGTTGCGCCCAGCGAGTCACGTCGTGGCCGGCGAACACGATGTGCCCCTCGCTGAGCGCGAGTTCACCGGACAGGAGGTTGATCAATGTGGACTTGCCCGCGCCGTTCGTGCCGATGACCGCATGCAAGGCGCCGACGCTCAAGCCGAGCGTCACCGCATTGACGGCGCACAGCCCGCCGAAACGGCGCGTCAAGGCCTCCGCACGAAGGAGCGGCTCGCGCGCGGCGGTCGCTCTCTGCACGTCAGCCATCGGCGGCCTTCAATGCGCGTCGCCGCGACAGTCGCCCCGAAAAGAGGCTTCGCATGCCGATGAGACCTTGCGGCAGCAGCGCGACGAACACGATCACGGTGAGTCCGAGCGTGAGTTGCCAATGCGATGCCCACGTGCCCAGCCACGCCTCGGTCTGGAAGAACTCCTTGAGCAGCGTGAAGGCGATGGCGCCAATCACCGCGCCGCGCAAGTGACCGATGCCGCCGAGGATGACCATCAGAAGCACCGTGCCCGACTCATGCCAGCTCGCCAGTTCGGGGTTGACCGCACCGTCCTTGACGGCCAGCAGGAACCCGGCGACGCCGGCGATGGCGCCGGCCAGCACGAAAGCGCCGAGCTTGTACGCGTAGGTGTCGTAGCCGGCGCCGCGCATGCGCTGCTCGTTGGCGCGAATGCCGGCCAGGGCGTGTCCGAAGCGGGAGCGGCGCACGAGGGCCAGCAGCGCGTACGTTCCCACCAGGGCCAGCCAGACGGCAAGGTAGAGCTGGTGCTTGTCTTCCAGGTCGACGATCCGCCGTTCACCAACCGAGAATGACGGGCGGACATAGAGGAACATGCCGTCGCTGCCGCCGGCCAGGTGCGTGTCGTGGAAGACGAAGTAGGCCATCTGCGCGAAGGCCAGCGTGACCATGATGAAGTAGGCCCCCTTGGTGCGCAGGCTCAGCGCCCCCACGAACAACGCGTAGGCGGCCGAGGACAGCACGGCAAGCGGCAGCAGGCGTGCAATCGATGGCTGCGCGGCGTCGCCCGCGGCGAGCACGGTCGCGTAGGCGCCGATTCCCAGGAAGGCGGCGTGCCCGAGGCTGACCAGGCCGGTCATGCCTACGAGCAGTTCCAGGCTCAGCGCGAAGATCGAGTAGACGGCGATCTTCAACACCAGGTCGTGCAACCACGGCGTGAGAACCGCGGGCAGGAAGGCGAGGGCGAGGGCGGCCACCGTCGGCACGAGCCATGGCCACCGGACAGTCCGCGGAGCGGTCGATTCAGGCACGTTTCATCAGCCCTTCGGGCCGCCACACGAGGATCGCCGCCATCAACAGGTAGACACCCACGCCGCTGTACTCGGCGAAGAACACCTTGCCGAACGTGTCCACGAAACCCACCAGCAGCGAAGCGACGAGTGCGCCGCTGATCGAGCCGATGCCGCCGATCACGACGACCACGAAACAGATGATCAAGACGCTCGATCCCATGCCCGGGTAGACCGAACTCATCGGCGCGGCAATCATGCCGGCCAGCGCCGCAAGCGCCACGCCGCCGGCGAAGACGATCCGATAAAGCAGGCGGATGTCGATGCCCAGTCCGCGCACCATGTCGCGATTGCTCGCGCCGGCGCGGATCATCATGCCCAGCCGTGTGCGGTTGACGACGAAGTACAGACCGATGGCCAGCACCACGCAGGCAGCCGACGCGAACAGGCGATACCAGGGGTACGACATGAGATTGCCCAACGCGAAGCTGCCGGCGAGCCAATGCGGAACCGTCACGCCATGGACATCGTTGCCCACGAGCATCGACCGGGCCTCTTCGAACACCAGGATGAGCGCGTAGGTCATCAGCACCTGTTGCAGGTGCTCGCGCTCATAGAGGAAGCTGAAGAACGCCCACTCGAGCACGAACCCGAACAGCGCCGACAGGACGACGCCGACCAGCAAGGTCAGGAGGTAGCTTCCGCCCAGGTGCGGCAACAACACGAAGGCGAGATACGCGCCAATCATGTAGAAGCTGCCGTGGGCGAGGTTGATCACGCCCATGATGCCGAAGATCAGCGTGAGGCCGCTGGCCACGAGGAACAGCAGCAAGCCGTATTGCACGGCATTCAGGCACTGGACGAGGAAGGTCGGGAGGTCCACTTGGCGGGTCGGGCGGGTCTACACCGGCGGCGACGTTCGGGGTGACATCATGCGCGTCGTGGCGAGGTTGTCCAGACAGCCGGCACACGGCGTGGCCCATACCCGCCACGATGCCGGATGTCCACCGGGCACTGCGTGAGGTCGCGGCCGCAAGCACGTCGCGGCCGCGGGCTGCCCGGGCGCGAAGCGCTACATCCTGCAGCCTCGGGCCGGATCGGCGAGCGACTTCACCGCCACGCCCTTGAGCTCGTTGCTTTCACCGACGACTTCGCGGATGTACATGTCCTGCACCGGGTTGCCCGCCTTGGACAGGTGGAACTTGCCGCGCGGGCTGTCCACCGTGGTGCTTCGCATCGCCGCGGCAATCACGTCAGTCTTGGAGATGTCGCCTTTGGCCGCATTCAGGCCGGCGTACAGCAACTGGGCCGCATCGTAGCCTTGCACCGCGTAGACATCGGCATTGGTCTTGTAGGCCAGAGCGAAGTCCTTGCGGAACTCGTTGTTGCGCGGTGTGTCGATGTTGTCTGCGTAGTGCAGCGTGGTCATCAGACCCTGCGCTGCCGCGCCTTGGGCCTTCAGCGTGCCGTCGGTGAGGAAGCCCGAACCATACAGCGGGATGCTCTTGTTCAGGCCCGCGGCGGCGTAGTCCTTGACGAATTTCACGGCGCCGCCGCCAGCGAAGAACGCGAAGACGGCGTCAGGCTTTTGCGCAGCGATCTCGGTGAGCAGGGCCTGGAACTCCACGTTCGGAAACGGCACGCTGAGGTCCTTGATCACCGTGCCGCCGGCCTTCTCGAAAGCCTCATGGAAGCCCTTGACCGTCTCGCTGCCAGCGGCGTAGTTCCAGGTGATGGTCATGGCACGCTTGTGCCCACGCTTGGCCATGAGCACGCCCGTCGAATAGCCCGGCTGCCAGTTCGAGAAGGAACTGCGCACGATGTTCGGTGCGCACAACGGGCCGGTGATGGCGTCAGCGCCGGCGTTGGGAACAATGAGCAGTGTCTTGCTTTCGCGCGCGGCCTTGGCCATGCCGAGCGCCACGCCGGAATGGACCGTGCCCACGATCACGTCGACCTGGTCGCGCTTGATCAGCTTGTTGACGTTGTCGGTGGCCTTGGACGGATCGGATTCGTCGTCCACCTTGAAGTATTCGATCTCCCGGCCGGCGACCTTGCCACCGTGCTCCTGCACATAGAGTCGGAATCCGTTCTCGATCATGTTTCCGAGCGACGCGTACGTACCGGTATACGGAAGCATCAGGCCCACCTTGATGGGGCCGGATTGCGCACTGGCCAGGCCGGCCATGCCCAGCGCCAATGCCGCCAAGGACAGCTTAGACATCGTTCTCATCGGGGTCTCCTCATGCGGGTGGTTCAAATTTCATCGACTTGTCGGCCGGGCCGCAGATGCAATATCTTGCATCGTGCGCTGCAGTATAGAGCAACATTACGGTCGTTCAAGAAGCGGGATTACCCGTGGACTCTGCGCAGTCGATCCCTTTGGCGATGTTCGGGACCCGCTCCGGCAGCGACGATGCCGATCGGCACTGCACCATGCGCCTGCGTCGCGACCTCGTGCGAAAAAAGCCTTGCCGGGAGGCCGACGTGAATTCGCCGGATGCGCCGAAAATGAACGCCGATCGGCGGCCGGTCGTGCGCTGGATCGCGCTGCGCGCAGGCCTGATGCCCGTCAAGATCGTGCGAGCGGCCATCTTGACTTCAAGCCTCGCCCCCACCCAAGCTCGTGCATTGCGAGAACGGAGAACAACATGATGAAGATTCTCTTGCCCGTCGACGGATCGGAGCCGGCGTTGGATGCCATACGCCATGCGATCCGGCTGACCGGCGACGGCCTGAGGGCGAGCTTCGTGCTCGCCAATGTGCAGGAGCCAAGTTCCCTGTACGAGATGGTCGTGGTGCACGACCCGCAGGCGCTGCAGCAGGTGGCGCTGGAAGCCGGGCAGCATGCCGTGTCGACGGCAGCACGACTGCTCGACGTGGCCGCGCTTGACTACGAGATTGAGATTGCCTCCGGAGAGCCGGCGCATACGCTCGTGGATGTCGCGGAGAACTACCAGTGCGACGCGATCATCATGAGTGCGCACGGGGAGGGCGACAACAGCGCCGCGCTCGGTTCGGTGGCGCAAACGGTGCTGAAGAGCGCTCACCTGCCCGTCATGATCGTGCGCCCTGAGGAACCGGGCGGGCCGCAGGCGAGCGAATCCGACATCGATGACCAGGGCGCCGACTCGGCGCCATGACAGGGAGCCCCGCAATGCACAATGGGCAATCGCCCGCGCGTTTCCTGGTCGTGATCGACGCGGCCGGAGAGATGCTGGCGCTGATGTTCGACCGCGATCGCCACCGCATGGCCGACTTCGATGCGTCGTCCTCCGAAGTCGCCGTGATGACCCAGGGTCTCAGGCCCGAACAAAGCGCCAGCGGCCCCGAATGGGACACGGCGCTGAGCGGCCACAGCCGCAAGGAGCGCCAGCAGGCACAGGTGTATTCGCTCGACGTCTGAATTCAGCGCGTCTTTGCGGATACGGCCAGTCAGCCGGCACTGGACAATCCGCTCGGATCCTCGAAGGCGAGGTAGCAGTGCAGCGCCCGGATGGCAGACGACGCGTGCTCCCCCCAATGCGTCTGGAAACCGAAGCCCCACTGCCACAGGGCATCGTCGACGAACCCGGCATCGTGCAGGTGCAATCCGACCGCCAGATCGCGGTACATCTCGACAAGGTCGTCGGCGAGGTCACCCACCATGGGCTCCTCTTGCGGAACGTGGGGGCTGAAGATCTCGCTGTAGTGCTGCAACGGGATGGCCGCGGCCCGCTCGCGAACGGCGGCCAGCGGTCGTGCCAAGTCGAGCGGCGGTCCGCCGTGCTGCACCGAGACGCCTTCGCTCCAGGGTTGCGGCAGCGCGAGCGCGGCAGAGTAGAGATCCACGACGCGCCGAAGCGCCTGCGCCGCCGTCAGTGTCTGGCTGGCACCGCCGCCGTCGGCCCATCCGACGAAACGGCGCGCGACATGGCTGAATCGCTCAGCGATCTCGCGTCGGGTTTCGTGGCAGGCCATGGCAGTCAGGTCGGAAAGCATGCGGCAATCCGACACAGCGTACACGAGCCGACGGCTCGCGCGTTGAAACCGGCGATGGCGGCGCGGCCTGCTTGTGAACGGCGCACGCTCTCTGTGCGCCGTTCGCCGCAGTGCGTCAGTTCAGAGAACCGTGCGCAGACCTGCCTGAGCCTGCAGCAATGCCGGCAGGCAGTCGCTGACGAGCTGGTCCATCGTGAACCGGGCAGCGTGCACGCTGATGTTCATGGCGGCCAGCACGTCGCCGCGGTAGCTCTTGAGCGGCACGGAGATGGTTCGCAGCCCGATCTCGAGTTCCTGGTCGACCGTGGCATAGCCTTGCGAGCGCACGCGCGCGAGCTCGGAACGCAGGCGCTCGGGGTTGGTGATCGTGCTCGCAGTCAGAGGCGCCAGTGTGTGCCGGGCGAGCCAGGCGTCGAGTTCTTGCGGTGACAGCGCAGCAAGCAACACGCGGCCGTTGGCTGTGCAATAGGCGGGCACTCGCGAGCCGGGTTGCAGCGTGGACGACACCACCCGGCCGGCACTGGTCGCGGCGATGCAGATGACGTCGGCGCCTTCGAGCACGCCAGCCGAGGACGCCTCCTTCATTGCGTAGGCGAGCTTCTGCAGTTCGGGCTGAACGATGCGTGGAAGGCGCGCCGAGTGCATGTAGCTCTGGCCCAGGCGCAATACCTTGGGCGTCAATGCATACATCTTGCGATCGCTGGTCACGTAACCGAGATGTTCCAGCGTGATCAGGTAGCGCCGGGCCGCCGCGCGCGTGAGGCCGCACAGCGAGGCGACCTCGGTCATGGTCAGGCGTGGGCGATCCTGATCGAATGCCGCGATGACCGAAAGGCCCTTTTCCAGGCCGGCGATCAGGTCGCGCTTTTGCGGGGTGGGCTTGCCGCCGGACGTGGGCAGCGGGGAAGCGGTGAACACGGCGTCGGTCGCACGTACTGTCTCGACCTCGCTCCGCTCAAGTGAATTCATGGAGGGACTCCGACTCTTTCTCGTGGGCGTTGTTCGCCCGGACTGACGCGAACGGGGCCCAATTCGGCCCCCGCCGGAGAGCAATCTACCGACAAACTGTTCGAAAGGCGTTCGCTAATGAAACCAATGTGCGATTACCGCGCCTAGCGCACGATCGTGCGTAAGATTGACGCAAGGTTTCGGGAAATCCCTCATCCCGATCGTGGCGTATCTCCCACGTCTTACTGCGCCGTTCGGCTGTGCGCGGCTCGCGCGAATCGATGCTCAGGATGCCAGCACGACGGGCAATGGCGCAGGCGCCTTCACTTCCTCCAGGCAGATCATCGAGCGCACGTCGTCGACGCCTGGCACCTGCATGAGTCGATCGGTGAGGAACTGCGACAAGCTCTTCAGGTCGCGGGCGACGACCTTCAGCAGATAGTCGTGGTCTCCAGACACCGTATGACACTCGAGAATCTGAGGGAAGTCGCGGATGCTGGCCTCGATGTCGCGCACCCGGCCGAACTGGCCGCCGTCGATGCTCAACGCGACATAGGCCATGACGCTCAGGCCGAGGGACTCGGCCGAGACGACTGCGCGGTATCCGCGGATCACGCCGCGCTCCTCGAGCGCCCGCACGCGTCTGAAGCACTGAGGCGCAGACAGATGCACACGCGCGGCCATGTCGACATTGGATGCACGGCCATCTTGCTGAAGCGCATCGAGAATCTTGCAGTCAAGGGCGTCAAGTGTAGAAGTTGGCATCTGAGAAACCTGCGGTTGGAGAAAGAATCATGCACCGAGGGCGCCCGGGCTGCAACGAATGGCAGGCAAATTTCGCATCCGCACTCCTAGACTTGAGGTATCGCGCCCACCCCGCCATCGACACGAGGATCCGCTCGAATGACCACCACCACCGCCGCTCGCGCCAATTCGCCTCGCAGAGGAACCGAGGACATCGCGTCCCCCATCGAACTCGAGCAACGCTTCGGCGCGCGCAACTACCATCCGCTGCCTGTCGTCCTCGAACGCGGAGAAGGCGTGTACCTTTTCGACGACCGCGGGCGTCGCTACATCGACATGATGTCCGCTTACTCCGCGGTCAGTTTCGGCCACAGCCATCCGGTTCTCGTCGACGCGCTGACCCGGCAGGCGAGGCGGCTTGCGGTGACCAGTCGCGCTTTCCATACCGATCGGCTGGGGCCGTTTCTCCAGGCGCTGTGCCGGGTGACCGGCATGGCCCGCGCGCTGCCCATGAACAGCGGCGCCGAGGCCGTGGAGACCGCCATCAAGGCCGCGAGGAAGTGGGCCTACAAGATCAAGCGAGTGCCTGAAGGGCGTGCGCGAATCATCGTGGCGGAGGGCAATTTCGCGGGCCGCACGACGACCATCGTCGGCTTTTCCAGCGAACCGCAGTACCGCGATGGTTTCGGCCCGTTCAGTCCGGGCTTCGACGCGATTCCATTCGGCGACGCCGGTGCGCTGGAGGCCGCGATCGGCCCGGACACGGCCGCCTTCATCGTCGAACCCATCCAGGGCGAGGCGGGCATCGTGGTGCCGCCCGCGGGCTATCTCAAGGCCGTGCGCGAGATCTGCAGCCGCCGAAACGTCCTCATGATCTGCGATGAGGTGCAGACGGGGCTGGGACGCACGGGGCGGATTCTCGCCTGTGACCACGAGGGTGTGCGCCCTGACGGTCTCACGCTGGGCAAGGCGCTGGGCGGCGGCCTCCTGCCGGTGAGCGCATTCCTGGCTCGCGATGACGTGATGGCGCAGTTCACACCCGGCGACCACGGCAGCACCTTCGGGGGCAACCCGCTGGCGGCGGCGGTGGGCGAGGCGGCGCTGGAACTTCTCGAGCGCGAGGCGTTGCCGCAGCGGGCGCTCGAGCACGGCGAGTACCTGATGACGCGGCTGCGTGGCTTGAATCACCCGGCGATTGCGGACATCCGCGGGCGCGGCTTGCTCGTCGGCGTCGAGATCGATCATGCCTTTGCCAGCGCGCGCGAGGTTTGCGAGCGCCTGATGGCCGAGGGCGTGCTGACCAAGGATACGCACGACACGGTCGTGCGCCTGGCACCTCCGCTCGTGATCACGCGAAGGCAGATCGACGAGGCGGTTGATGCGCTCTCGCGCGTGCTCGAGGCCTTGGACGTTCGCGAAACCCTGCGCGAGGACGAGCAGGCATCTGCCTGAGCGTCAGACCCGCTCGATGATCATCGCAATGCCTTGTCCCACGCCGATGCACATGGTGCACAACGCGTACCGGCCCTTGATGCGTTCGAGTTGATTGACCGCCGTAGTGACGAGTCGAGCGCCGCTGGCCCCTAACGGATGTCCGAGCGCGATCGCGCCGCCGTTCGAGTTGACTCGCGCATCGTCGTCTGGCAGCCCGAGGTCGCGCAGCACCGCGAGTCCCTGCGCGGCGAAGGCCTCGTTCAACTCGATCACATCGAGCTGATCCAGAGAAAGCCCGGTCAATGCGAGCACCTTGCGGGACGCCGGCGCCGGCCCCATGCCCATGATGCGCGGCGCTACCCCAGCCGTGGCCATGCCGACCACACGTGCGCGAGGCTTGAGGCCGTGGCGGGCGGCCGAACCTTCGTCGGCCAGTAGGAGCGCGCATGCTCCGTCGTTGACGCCCGATGCGTTGCCCGCCGTCACGCTCCCATCGGGGCGCACGACGCCCTTGAGCTTGGCCAGTGCCTCGAGCGACGTCTGGCGCGGATGCTCGTCCTTCGACACGACGATCGGGTCACCCTTCTTCTGCGCGATCGTGACCGGTGTGATCTCCTTGTCGAAGAAGCCGGACTCCTGGGCCGCGAGCGCCTTCGACTGGGACGCGAGTGCCATGCGGTCCTGCGCGTTCCGCTCGATCTTGAACTCGGTGGCCACGTTCTCGGCTGTCTCCGGCATGGAATCGACGCCGTAGCGCTCCTTCATCAGCTTGTTCACGAAGCGCCAGCCGATGGTGGTGTCGTACACCGCATTGCTGCGAGAGAAGGCCGACTCCGCCTTGGGCATCACGAACGGCGCGCGGCTCATGCTTTCGACGCCCCCTGCGATGACTAGCCCGGCCTCGCCGCACCGGATGGCGCGGGCGGCCGTGCCGACAGCGTCCATGCCAGATCCGCACAGTCGATTCACGGTGGCGCCGGACACCTCGATGGGCAAGCCCGCCAGCAAGGCGGCCATGCGTGCGACGTTCCGGTTGTCCTCGCCGGCCTGGTTCGCACAGCCGTAGATCACGTCGCTGACTGCCGCCCAATCCACCTCCGGGTGACGAGCCATGAGCGCCTTGATGGGCACTGCGGCCAGGTCGTCGGCTCGCACCGACGCAAGGGCGCCACCGTAGCGACCGAAAGGAGTGCGCAGTGCGTCGCAGATGTAGGCGTCGTTCATCGAAATTCCTTCATGCGAGCAGCGGCACACGGGTGAGCCGCTGCAGTTCGTTCAGCTCGAGACCGTCGACGATCTCGACCACCTTCAGGCCGTCGGTGGTCACGTCGAGCACGGCGAGGTCGGTGTAGATGCGGCTCACGCAGGCGATTCCGGTCAGCGGATAGGTGCAGCGCTCCACGATCTTGCTTTCGCCGTCCTTCGTCAAGTGCTCCATCATCACCAGCGTCCTCTTCGCGCCGATGGCCAGATCCATGGCGCCGCCGACGGCGGGGATCGCGTCCGGTGCGCCGGTGTGCCAGTTGGCCAGGTCGCCTCGCGTGGACACCTGGAAGGCGCCGAGCACGCAAATGTCGAGGTGGCCGCCACGCATCATGGCGAAACTGTCGGCGTGATGGAAAAACGAGCCGCCGGGCAGGAGGGTGACGGGCTGCTTGCCCGCGTTGATGAGATCGAAGTCTTCTTCGCCCGCGGCCGGGGCAGGCCCCATGCCCAACAGGCCGTTCTCGCTGTGGAGGAAGATGTCGCGATCGCGCGGCAGGTGATTGGCCACCATGGTGGGCAGACCGATTCCCAGGTTCACGTAGGCGCCCTCGGGAATGTCGCGCGCCACGCGTTGCGCCATCTGGTCGCGGCTGAGTCTTTTCACGGCCATGTCGTCCTCAGGCAGCTTGCTTGAAACCTGCCGCGGCCGTCGCGGCGCGCGCCACGCGGACGATGCGGTGCACGAAGATCCCCGGCGTCACGATGTGCTCGGGGTCGAGTCCGCCGAGTTCGACGACTTCATGAACCGACGCAATGGTCCGCTTCGCAGCCATCGCCATGATGGGTCCGAAATTGCGGGCCGTCTTGCGGTAGACGAGATTTCCCCAGCGGTCGCCTGTCTCTGCCTTGATCAGCGCCACGTCGGCGTGGATGGGTGATTCGAGGACATACATGCGCCCGTCGATTTCGCGCGTCTCCTTGCCGTGGGCGAGGTCGGTGCCGTATCCGGTCGGCGTGAAGAAGCCGCCGATGCCGGCCCCCGCGGCGCGAATGCGTTCAGCCAGATTTCCTTGGGGCACCAATTCAAGTTCGATCTTGCTGGCCCGGTACAGGCCATCGAAGACCTGCGAGTCGACCTGCCGCGGAAAGCTGCAGATGATCTTCCGTACGCGGCCCGTCTTGAGCAACGCAGCCAGGCCGACTTCGCCGTTGCCGGCATTGTTGTTCACGATGGTGAGATCGCGGGCGCCTTGGGCGATGAGCCCGTCGATCAATTCGCCAGGCTGCCCTGCTCCGCCAAATCCGCCAATCATCACCGTGGCGCCGTCAGCGACGTCCTGCAACGCGGCGGCAATGCCCTCGGCTACCTTGCTGATCATCTCGATTCCACTCCGGAAGTTCAAAATACGAACATGTGTTCATAAAACGAACGAGTCGAATGATAACCAGCGTTTCCGCTTGCGCCGCAATGCACGTTGTCGTTTGTCGGACTTTCGCCGTGTCGGACTTCGTGACGGTGCACCGCGCGCGACGGAGCCCGACGCCGCGATGAGATCTCCTCGGAGGTGTTCAGGCGGCCTTCGAGAGCTCCTGCGACGCGTAGACCTGTCCGAAGCGGTTGGAAAGGAACTCGGCCAGCGGCACCTCTTCCTGCTTGACGAAGCCCGATTGCGGCAAGCGGCCATGGGCGAGTAAATCGAGCATGGCGCACAAGCTGCTGGCGGTCGTGATCTGGATCGCGCTGCACATCTTCCCGGCCAGGACACTGCTGTAGATCTTGCGTGCATACGTGTCTTGGAGCAGGCGACCGCCTCGCATTCCCGCCACGGTCACGAACACGATGACCACATCCTGCATCGTTGCCGGCACGGCCTGTTCGAGGATGTCCTTGAGCACGTCGCGCCGGTCTTTCAGCCGCAGGTCGTGCAACAGCGCCTTCATGATCGCAGCATGCCCCGGGTAGCGGATGGTGCGGTAGTTCAGCGTGCGCACGCGCCCGGCCAAGCTCTCGCACAGCGTGCCCAGGCCTCCCGACGTGTTGAACGCTTCGTAGAGCACCCCATCGAGCGAGAACTCCTCACGCTCCTCCAATGCGGGGACCTCGGTCGCCCGTCCATCGACGATCGCTTCGCAGGGTTCGCAGTATTCGTTGATGACGCCCTCGGTGCTCCAGGTCAGGTTGTAGTTCAGCGCATTGCTCGGGTAGGCCGGAAGGGCACCCACGCGCATGCGCACCGAATCCAGGCTGTCGAAGCGGCTCGCGAGGTCCGATGCGACGATGGAGATGAAGCCGGGCGCCAGGCCGCACTGCGGGATGAAGGCAGTCGGCGCCCCCGTGGCCAGCTCGCGAATCCTGCGCGTGGCGGCGACATCCTCGGTGAGGTCCAGATAGTGAACATTGAGTTCGCGGGCGGCCTCGGCAACCTGCACGCTCAAGTGGTACGGTGCGGCGCTCAAGACGGCATAGCGCCCGCACAAGGCTTGGCGCAGTGCCGCCTTGTCGGTCACGTCCAGGAGCAGCGTGGAGAGGCGTTCGGAGCGTCGCGCCGCCGCAGCCACGTCTGCCAGAGAAGACTCGCTTCGATCGGCAACGGTGACCTGATAGGCGTCGCCTGCCCGGGCCTGGGATAGCAGGTCGGCTACGACCTGGCCGATCTTGCCGCCGCCAATGACGAGGATGTTCTTCATGGGAGCTTCCTTGGAATGCTGGGATGCGGCTGTGCGCCGGAGATTGCCCATTGTTGGGGCAAGCAATGAAAATCGCAGCTGGACGCTGGACGAAATCACGGCCAATATTCGACTGATCGGAGCCTGGAATCGGCAATGTGACGAAGACCCGCCTGGATGACACCGACCAAGCCCTGCTGGCGTTGCTGCGCGAGAACGCGCGTGCGTCCACGGCCGAACTCGCGCGCCGCCTCGGCCTGTCGCGTACGACGGTGCAAAGCCGGGTCGAGGGTCTGCAGCGGCGGCGGGTCATCGCCGGCTACACGATCACGGTCCCCGACGAGCTCGAGGCATCGCTCGTACGCTCCCATGTGCTGATCACGCTGGTGCCCAAGCAGGCGGCGGCGATCGAATCGGCTCTGAGAAAGATTCCCGAGGTGCGCGTGTTGCATTCGGTGAGCGGGCCTTTTGATCTCATTGCCGTGGTTGCCGCCCAGTCGATCGGCGAGCTGGACACGCTGATCGACCGAATCGGCGCGCTCGATGGTGTCGAGCGGACCACTTCGGCGATCGTGCTGTCCACACGATTCCAGCGCTGATCGTCCCGTCCGGCCTCGGCGGGCGGGCTCAAGCTTCAGCGTCGACTGCCGACAACGTGTGAGGCCGCCCGCGCCATCCGCTGGCGTCTGCAGGGATGAAGAACGCAGGATCAACGACACCGATCGACATCGACGCCTTGCGCATCGGGATGTACGTCCATCTCGACGTGGGCTGGATGTCGCACCCATTTCCATTGAGCAGTTTCCGGATCGCGACACAGGACCAGATCGAACTCATCCGGAAGCTGGGACTGCGCCAGATTCGCTGGAGCCCGGAGCAAAGCGCTCTGCAGAAAGCTCACGAGTGCGATGCTCGCGCAGATGGTTCGTGCGCGGAGCTCACCCAGGACGTGGAAGCAGGCGCTGCGCAGGTCCACGCGGCGTTGCTCCCAGCCGAGCCCGCCGCGGCCGAGTCGCCTGACGCCGTTGCCCGCCGGCAGCGCCGGTCCGAAGTGGCAGCCGAACGTGCAGCCCTGGCACTGTGCGAGCGCCAGTTCGCCGAAGCCGCGCGCGAATGCCGCCAGGCTGTCGAACTCGTGGCCGCACAGCCCGACGTGGCGGCACGGCGAACGGAGCAGCTTGCCCGCGCTCTCGTCGACAAGATGGCGGGTGCCGGCGACCTGTGCATCCGACTGCTGGGCGAGTGCGCCGGTGACCGCGCCTCGACTCATGCGGTGAATGTGGCGCTGGTGGCGCTGCTGATGGGGCGCACCTTCGGATTGAATGCCGCCGACCTTCAGGACCTTGGGGTCGGTGCCTTGCTGCACGACGTCGGAAAGCTCGAACTTCCCGCGCGCGTGCGACATCGCGACGAGCACTTCACTTCGAGCGAATCGAAGTTCTACGAGGAGCATGTCGCCCACGGCGTGGCCCAGGCCAGGCGGATGGCCCTCAGCGCCGGCGCCACCCTGGTGATCGCGCAGCACCACGAGCACGCCGACGCCAGCGGATTTCCACAGAAGATCGGCAGCGATCGCATGACCACGGCCTCGGGAATCGTCGCGCTCGTCAACCGCTACGACAACCTGTGCAACCCTCCGGTTCCCGCCAAGGCGCTCACGCCTCACGAGGCGCTGTCCCTGCTTTTCGCGCAGGGCAAGGCCAAGTTCGATACGGCCATCCTGAGTGCATTCATCCGCATGATGGGGGTCTACCCGGCGGGCTCCGTGGTTCAACTCACCGATGATCGCTATGCGATCGTCGTCAGCGTGAACTCGAGCCGCCCCTTGAAGCCGCGCGTGGCAGTCCACGATCCGCGGGTGCCGCCCGACGAGTCGCTCATTGTCGACCTCGAGCGAAGTCCGAACCTGGGCATCCGTCGCAGCCTGCGCGCCAGCACGCTGCCGCCGGAGGCCGCCGAGACCCTGTCGCCGCGCCAGCGCGTCGCCTATTTCTTCGAACCGGCACCCGAGGACGCGACGACATGAATTCGCTCAACGGGGCCGAAGGACGCGCCCTTGCCCATGCAGATGCCGTCGTTTGCGTGATCGACGGCATGCTCGACGCCGTGTGGCTGGTCGACCCGGCGAGCCAGCAGGTGGTGGCTGCAAACGCCGCCGCGGGCGAACTGATGGGCATGGAGGCGGCGTCCATGATCGGGCGCCGCGTGGTCGAGCTGTGCGCGGCGCCGCAGGATCTCATCTTCTGGGTCGAGGCCGCGGCAGGCGATTCTCACGGCATCGATTCGGAGAGCTGGGTGCAACGCAGCGACGGGCGGATGATCCCGGTCAGCCGGCGCGTGCGCCGCCTGCGTGCTGCCGGCCACGGTGAACTGTTCATGGTCGTCATGCACGATCTCGAAGAGCAGAAGCGCGTGGAGGCGGCGCTCGAGGCGAGGGTCGACGAACTGGCATCGACACTGGAATCGACCGCCGAAGGATTGCTGATCACCGATCTGAGCGGGCGCGTACGCAGTTTCAACCATGCATTTGCCGCTGCCTGGCGCATGCCCGACGGCATGCTGCGCGTGCGCGATGACGCCGCCGTGCTGGACTTCATGTGCCGCGCCGTGGCCGATTCGGCGGGCTACATGCGGCGACTCGCCGCCCTCGAAGGGCTTGAATTGAACGAGGCAGTCGACACGCTGACGCTGCGCGGCGGCCGCGTGCTGCAACGCGTGATGCGGCCGCTTCGAAGCCGCGGTCGCGTGACGGGTCGCCTTTATTCCTTCCGGGACATCACCGAGCGCATCATGGCGCTGCACCGAATCGACACGCTGTCCCACTGCGATGTCCTGACCGGCCTTCCCAACCGTCGGGTGCTGGCCGACCGCGTGGCGTTCGCCCTGGCGCTGGCGCAACGCGACGGCACCTCGTTTGCCGTGCTGCTGGCGAATCTCGATCGCTTCAAGCACATCAATGAGACGCTGGGCCAGGAGATCGGCGACCGCGTTCTCATTGATGTGTCCGACCGGCTGAAGGCGTGCGTGCGGCAAGTCGACACGGTCGCGCGCCTGGGCGGCGATGAATTCGCGGTGCTCGTCCATCAGGCCGACGCGGCAGGTGCGGAAGCGGCCGCCAGCCGCGTCCTGTGCGCGATGCAGCAGCCTCTGCACCGCGGCACCTTGAGCTTCACGGTGACCTGCTCCATCGGCATCGCGATGTACCCCAACCACGGGGCCAGCCTCGATGAACTGGTGCGTCATGCCGACGCGGCCATGCGGGAAGTGAAGGATGCGGGCCGCGCGGCGTATCGCTTTCATGCCGATTCGATGCATGCCCGCATGCCTCGCCTGAGGGACACGCTGCGACTGGACACGGCCATGAGACGTGCACTGGACGACGGGCATTTCCGTGTCCACTACCAGCCTCAGGTGGACATTGCCAGCGGCGAAGTGATCGGCGCGGAGGCGCTGCTGCGCTGGCACGATCCGCAATTGGGCCACGTGTCGCCGGCAGACTTCATTCCCCTGGCCGAGGAAAGCGGTCTCATCATTCCGATTGGCGAGTGGGTGCTGTGTCAGGCGACGCAGCAGGCCGCGAAATGGCACGCGCAAGGTCGACGGCTGGTCGTGTCGGTCAATGTCTCGGCACTGCAGTTCCAGCGCGACGGCTTCGTCGAACGGGTGGCCGAGGCATTGTCCGCTGCGCGATTGCCGCCCGAATGGCTGGAACTCGAGCTCACCGAGTCGATCCTGATCCAGGACGCCCAGCAGGCGCTGCTGCGGCTGGAGGCGCTCTCGGCGCTCGGTGTCAAGCTGGCGATCGACGATTTCGGCACCGGGTATTCGAGCCTCGGCTATCTCAAGCGCTTTCCCATCGACCGGCTCAAGATCGATCGGAGTTTCGTGCAAGGCTTGCCGCACGATGAAAGCGATGCCGGTATCGTCAATGCGATCGTGCACCTCGGGCGTGCGCTGCAACTGGAAATCGTCGCGGAGGGCGTCGAAACCGAAGCGCAGCGGCAATTCCTCCAGACCAGCGGCTGCGAGCACTACCAAGGATTCTTGTTTGCTCCTGCTTTGGACAGCGCCAGCTTCGAAGCGCGGCTGTCCGGCATTCCTCACATGGCCGATCAGCCAGACTGAGGGCGAAACCACCCTCGCGACGCTGGCGGAAATTTTTTGTAAAGTTTCCGAGTGCGCGTCCCGAGGAGCCGGGTGATCTGCCCGGGTGGCGGCGCGCCGTTGCCAACTGCGGGATGCGCCATGGGTCCTTTCACCACATTGCTGGAAAAGAAGCTCGCGTCGCTCGACGTGCCTCTCGCAGTGCACCTACCAGCCGGGGAGCTGGTGGGGGACCCGTCGCCGCGCGTGACCGTGCACCTCCGAGACTTGTCGCCCCTTGCGCGCATTGCCTCGGGAGACATCGGGTCGGTGGCACAGGACCATGTCGAGGGCAAGCTCGATCTCGACGGGTCCATGCGCGACGTGATGAACGTGGCCGCGCAGATGCTCGACTCCAATCCGACGGACACGACGGGACCCGCGCGCAGGCCGGGTTGGTGGCGCTCGATGGCTCAGCGCAGGCGCTCACGCTCGCGCCACGGCAAGGAGGCCGACGCGGAGCAGGTGCAATTCCACTACGACGTGTCCGACGACTTCTACGCGCTGTGGCTGGACCCGCGCCGCGTCTATTCCTGCGCCTACTTCCGCGAGCCCGACATGACCCTGGCCCAGGCGCAGGAAGCCAAGCTCGATCACATTTGCAGGAAGCTGATGCTTCGCGAAGGCGACCGGTTTCTCGACATCGGCGCCGGCTGGGGCGGACTGCTCTTGTGGGCAGCCGAGCGTTACGGTGTCACTGCCCACGGCATCACCCTCAGCCGCAATCAACACGCCTACGTGACGCGCCTGATCGAGGAGAAGGGCCTGCAAGGGCGCGTGACGATGGAGCTTCGCGACTATCGCGACCTGCCCGAGGACAATCCCTGGGACAAGATCGCTTCGGTCGGCATGTTCGAGCACGTGGGCAAAGAAATGCTGCCCACCTACTTCCGCAAGATCCATCGTTTGCTCAAGCCGGGCGGGCTGCTGATGAACCATGGAATCTGTGCCGGCGGCACCACCAATCCGCAACTCGGCGCGGGCATGGGCGAATTCATCGAGCGCTACATCTTTCCGGGCGGCGAATTGATGCACATGTCGCACGTTCTGCACGACATGTGCGAGGCCCAGCTCGAACCGCTGGACGTGGAAAATCTTCGTCCCCACTACGCCAGGACGCTGTGGGCCTGGAGCGATGGACTCGAGGCGGCGCTCGATCGCGCTCGCGCCCTGACCAACGATCGCGTCGTGCGCGCATATCGCCTGTACCTGGCCGGCTGTGCCATGAGCTTCGAGCGCGGCTGGATCACGCTCTACCAGATGATCGCGTCGCGCCCGAGCGGCGACATGACCGAGGGCCCGCTGCGAGGCGCACAATCGTCATTTCCCTTCAACCGCGCCTACATCTACGGCGAGGCGTGACTCGAGGCGCCGGCCCGTCCGGCCGTCACCGGTCCGCGTGTCGCCATTCGATCAAATGATCTACAAGTTCAAGTCCAAGGCGGCCGGTGACGTCATCATGATGGGCGCGAGCGGCGACCACGTGCTGCGAATCATCGGCAAGGAGCCCGCTGCCAAGGGCATCATCGAACCGGCGGACATGCCCGCCGCGATGGCGGCCATCGAGAAGGCCATCCTCGACGAGGAAGAAGCGCGGCGCGAGGCTGAGGCGGAAGCGCAGGCGCAGGGGAAGACCTTGCCGCGCAGCGATTCTGTCAGTCTGCGGCAGCGGGCATGGCCCCTCGTCGACATGATGAAGCGCTCGCACGGCGAGGACAAGGAGATCGTCTGGGGCGTCTGAGTCCGGCCCCGGCGCGATCCATGATTCACTCCAATACCACCACACGAGCAAGGAAGACACAATGAAGTTGTGGAGCGACAGTTGGGTCAACGGTGAGCGGATGCCGGCACGGCATGCGGCAGGAAAGCTGGACGCCTCGGGGCAGCCTGCGTTCTCGGACAATCTGAATCCGCATCTGGCATGGAGCGAGGTCCCGCAGGGAACGCGCTCCCTCGCGCTCATCTGTCACGATTTCGACGTGCCCAGTCGCGGCGACGACGTCAACAAGAGCGACCGCGAAATTCCCGCCGACCTGCCGCGCGTGGACTTCTTCCATTGGCTGCTCGTCGACCTGCCCGTGGACGTCCATGCGATTGCCGAAGGCGAATTCAGCCGGGGCTTCACGGCTCGCGGCAAGCCGGGCCCGGCCAGCCTGCACGGCGCCCGCCAGGGACTCAACGACTTCACGGGCTGGTTTGCGGGCGACGAGGCGATGAAGGGACAGTACTTCGGCTATGACGGACCCTTCCCTCCTTTCAACGATTCGCTGGTCCATCACTATGTCTTCACGCTGTATGCGTTGGGCGTCGACCGCGCGCCGATCGACGGGGTGTTCTCGGGCGCCGCGTTGCGAGAGGCGATCCATCCGCACGTGCTGGCCGCAGCCACGCACTCGGGCACCTATACGCTGAACAAACGGTTGATGGGTTGATGCAAGACCAGGTCACCCGGGTATTCGCGCTTCGTCATGGCGAGACCGCCTGGAATGTCGACACGCGCATCCAGGGCCAGCTTGATGTACCGCTGAACGACACGGGGCGCTGGCAGGCGCGCCAGCTCGGGCTCGCCATTTCGGAAGAGGGCATCGATGCCATCTACGCGAGCGATCTGTCGAGGGCGTATGAAACCGCCCGTGCCGTGGCCGACGCGTGCGCACGCGACGTCATCACCGACATCGGCCTGCGAGAGCGCGGCTTCGGCGAGTTCGAGGGCTTCACCTGGAAAGAGATCGAAACCCGCTGGCCTGTCGAAAGCGAACGGTGGCGGCGACGCGATCTCGATTTCGCACCCGCGGGCGGCGAGACCTTGCGACAGTTCTACGAGCGCACCGTCGATGTCGCCCGGCGGCTCGCGAGCGGGCATCCGGGCCAGACCATCGCCCTCGTCGCCCATGGCGGCGTGATGGATTGCCTCTACCGAGCTGCCTCACGCATCGATTTGCAAGCGCCTCGGTCCTGGCAACTCGGCAATGCGAGCATCAACCGGCTGCTTCACACGCCGGAAGGATTCTCGCTGGTCGGCTGGAGCGACACGCAGCATCTGGACCGTGGCCCGCGCGACGAAATCGCCGATCGGGTCGGGAGTGCCGCGTGATGCCGTCCGACATACAGCCGGGCGATCCGGCCCACGCCATCGATTCGCCGGCGCTGGTCGTCGACCTCGATGCGATGGAGCGCAACATTGCCCGCATGGCCGATTTCGCGCGATCGCGCGGTCTTCGCCTGCGGCCTCATGCGAAGACGCACAAGAGCGCGGTCATCGCGAAGCTCCAGGTCGAGGCAGGAGCCGTGGGCGTGTGTGTGCAGAAGACCAGCGAGGCAGAGGCGTTGGCCGCACACGGCATCGCCGACATTTACCTCAGCAACGAGGTGATCGATGCGGCCAAACTGGCCCGCATCGCCAGGCTGGCTGGTCAAGTCCGGCTGGCCATTGCCGTGGACTGCGCGGCCGGCGTTGCGCGGCTGGCGGAGGCGCTTCGCCAGGCAGGCACCCGCGTCGATGTGTTCGTGGAGGTGGACGTGGGCCAGGGGCGATGCGGGGTGGCCGCCGCCGCCGCGGGGGCTCTTGCCCAGCAGGTCGTCTCGCATGGTCTGCGGTTTGCCGGGTTGCAGGCATATCACGGACGCGCTCAGCACCTGCGCGGGCCGCACGAGCGCGAGCAGGCCATTCACCATGCTGCCGCCCAGGCGCGTGCCGCGCAGGCGGCCGTGACTGCCGCAGGCATCGCCTGTCCGCTGGTCACCGGCGCCGGAACGGGAACTTTCGTCTTCGAGGCGTCCAGCGGAATCTGGGGTGAGTTGCAGCCGGGCAGTTACGTCTTCATGGATCGCGACTACTCGGACAACGAGCCGTCTATCGGCGCTCCGGTGTTCGAGCAGGCGCTTTTCGTCAAGAGCCAGGTGATCAGCCGGGGCTTCTCGCATGCGGTGGTGGATGCCGGGCACAAGTCGCATGCCATCGATTCGGGCCTGCCGAAGGTCTGGCAACGCCGGCTCGAATTCGCCAACGGCGGCGACGAGCACGGCATCCTGCGCGCTGCGGGCGATGCACTGCCAGAACTCGGGGACACGGTCTGGCTCGTGCCGGGTCACTGCGATCCGACCGTGAACCTGCATGATCGTTATGTCGTCTTGCGGGGCGGTCTGGCGGACGGCCGCGTGCAGGCGGTGTGGCCGGTCGATGCTCGTGGGTGCGTGAGCTGAACGAGGGCGGGTTCTCCGGGGTCTTCCTCTACTGCTGGCGAGAAGTTGGTCCGATGATCGGCCTATGAGTGCGGAACAGATCATCGTCCTGGCCACGCCCGTCTTCTTCCTGCTGATCGGCATCGAATTCTGGATCGGCCGGCGGCGCGCGCGCAACACCTACCGTCTCAATGATTCGCTCAACAGCATCGGCCTGGGCGTGATGAGCCAGGTCGTGGGCGTCTTCAGCAAGTTGTTCGCAATCGGCGTCTACACCATCGTCTTCACGCATTGGGCCGTGTTCGCGCTCGACGGGCGATCGCCTTGGGTGTGGCTCGGCGCTCTCGTGATCTACGACTTCTGCTACTACTGGTACCACCGGCTGGGGCACAGGGTCGCGCTGCTGTGGGCTGCGCATGTCGTGCATCATCAAAGCGAGGACTACAACCTGTCGACGGCGCTGCGCCAGACTTCCAGCGGCTGGATTGCCGGCTGGCTGTTCTATCTGCCGATGGCGGTGCTCGGCTTTCCGCCCGCCGTGTTCGCGACGGTCGCGCTGATCGACTTGCTGTACCAGTACTGGGTGCACACGCAGCAGATCGGCCGCCTTGGCTGGTTCGACCGCTGGTTCTGCGCGCCGAGCAACCATCGTGTCCATCATGCGGTCAATGACCGCTACCTCGATCGAAACTTCGGCGGCATCCTCATTGTCTGGGATCGCATGTTCGGCAGCTTCGTGGAAGAGGACGACGCGGAGCCGTGCATCTACGGGACACGTGCGCCGCTGCGAAGCTGGAATCCGCTCTGGGCGAACCTGCACCACTACCGTGACCTCGCCCTGGATTCGTGGCGAGCGCGAGCCTGGCCCGACAAGCTGCGGGTGTGGTTCAAGCCGCCCGGCTGGCGGCCCGCCGACGTCGCGTCACGCTGGCCGCGGCCGGCGTTCGATATCCGCCAGGTCCGTCGCTACGACCCTGCACTGTCGAGGTTCGCGACCTTGACGGCGGCCCTGCTGTTCATGCTCGTGCTCAACGGCACGACTCTCTTCCTCTGGAACGCCCGCACCATGACGCTTGCCGCGCAACTGGCCGCGGCTGGCGGCATCCTGCTCGGACTGTGGGCCGTGGGGGTGATCTGTACGCCGCGTGCCACGGCCATTCAGGCGGAAGGGGCAACGTCCTAGTCGTTCTTGGCCAGCGCAACGGCCTCCTAGACTGGTTTCAGACTCAAGGAGGACTTGCAATGACTGTCAAACGGTTGACCAAGGCCGACCTGCCGCAAGCTTTGGGCGCATTCAAGCCGGTGGGCTATGTGCTGCTGGCGCTCGGCGATGACGATCAGCTTCACGCCGGGACGGCGGCGCTTCGCGATGCGGGTTTCGATCAGGAAGACATCCTGCCTTTCGGTTCGGGCGAGCAGGTCGGTCGCATGGACCAGATGCTGGACCACGCGAGCGACTTCGCCGGCTTCGGCTATGAGGTCGTGCTGATGCGGCGCTACCGCCAGCTCTCGGCGCAGGGTTTTCGCTGGCTGCTGGTGCGCGCGCCCTCGGATTCGCAGACCCGGTGCGTGGCCGAGATCGCCAAGCGATTGGATTCGCCGATGGCCGTGAAGTACCACCGCCTCGCCGAAGAGGACCTGGTGTGATGCCGGCTTGTCCCACCGGCACGCGCCGTCAGCCGAACAGATCGGCTGCCGACTTCGGCGGTGCGACGCCCAGGTGACGAAAGGCGGCCAGCGTGGCGATCCGTCCTCGCGGCGTCCTTTGAAGATACCCCTGCTGGATCAGGTAAGGCTCGATGACGTCTTCGATGGTGTCGCGTTCCTCGCCGATGGCCGCCGCCACGTTGTCCAGGCCGACCGGACCGCCGTCGAAGCGGTGGATCACTGCCTCCAGCAGCTTGCGGTCCATCACGTCGAAGCCCTGTGGGTCGACATCCAGCATGGCAAGGGCCTTGTCCGCAATGGCTTTCGAAATGCGCCCGTCGCCCTTCACGTCGGCATAGTCGCGCACACGCCGCAGCAGGCGGTTCGCGATGCGCGGCGTGCCCCGCGAGCGGCGGGCGATCTCGAATGCGCCTTCTGCATCGACCGGCACCGCCAGCAATCCCGCCGAGCGGTGGACGATGCGCGCGAGTTCGTCGGCAGAATAGAACTCCAGCCGCGCGACGATGCCGAAGCGGTCGCGCAGCGGGTTGGTCAGCATGCCTGCCCGCGTGGTGGCGCCCACCAACGTGAAAGGCTGGAGGTCGAGCTTGATCGAGCGTGCGGCAGGGCCCTCTCCGATCATGATGTCGATCTGGTAGTCCTCGAGCGCCGGATAGAGGATTTCCTCGACGACAGGGCTGAGGCGATGGATCTCGTCGATGAAGAGCACGTCGTTGCGCTCGAGGTTGGTGAGAATGGCCGCGAGATCGCGCGGCTTTTCAAGCACCGGGCCGGAAGTCTGGCGCAGGCTCACGCCCAGCTCGTTGGCGATGATGTGCGACAGGGTGGTCTTGCCCAGGCCAGGCGGCCCGAACAGCAGCACATGATCCATGGCCTCACCGCGCTTGCGTGCAGCGCCGATGAAGATTTCCAGCTGCTCGCGTGCCTTGCCCTGGCCGACGTATTCCTGCAGCGCGCGTGGCCGTAGCGCCCGCTCGATCGCCTCCTCGTTGGGCGAGGCCGGCGCGGCACTGACCACGCGCTCGGAGGCGGGGAAGTCGTCGGTCTGAATGCTCATGGACGACATTATCGGGGGGGTGAGGCGCGCGCCGGCGAACTGAAAATCGACCGCAAGGTGCTCGCGCCTCGGGCCGTGTCGGCTGCCCATTGATTGGGCGACGCGCGGGGTGCGCGTCGCGTGCTCAGCGCGCCAGCGACTTGAGTGCCTGCTTGATGCCTTCGGACACGCCCACGTCGCTCGCCAAGCCCTTCATGGCGGCCGCGGCCTCGCGTTCGTTGTATCCGAGCGCGAGCAGTGCCTGCAGGATGTCGCCCTGCGCCGCATCGGCCGCCGCCGCGGGCGCGGCAATGGCGTCGCCGAACTTGCCTTTGAGCTCGAGCAGCAGCCGTTCTGCGGTCTTCTTGCCGATGCCGGGCACCTTCACCAGCCGCGCGCTTTCCTGCAGCGCGACGGCTTGCGCCAGCTCGTTCACGCTCAATCCGGACAGAATCGCCAGCGCGGTGCGCGGACCGACGCCCGAAATCTTCACGAGCAGCCGAAACGCGGCACGTTCCTCGTGCGTCAGGAAGCCGAACAGCACCTGCGCATCCTCGCGGACGACGAAATGCGTGAGCAACGTGACGCGCTCGCCCACGGCGGGAAGGTTGTAGAAACTGCTCATCGGCACGTCGACCTCGTAGCCGACTCCGTGCACGTCGATGAGCAATTGCGGGGGCGATTTCTCCGCGAGGACGCCGCTGAGTCTTCCGATCATCGGCCGCGATTATCCCCGCGGCGCGCCATCGTGCGGATTCAGCGCCGGAACAGCCCGAGGCGCTGTGCCTCGAGCGCCGCCTCGGCGCGCGAACTGACGTTCAGCTTGCGATAGATCTGCTTCACGTAGTCGGCGATCGTGTGCCGCGAGAGATTCAGCTGCACGCCGATCTCGGGAAGCGTGAAGCCCTTGGCGACGCGCAGCAGGACTTCGTTCTCGCGATCGGTCAGCGACACGTGCGGCATCTGCGGCGTGCTTTGTTGCGGCCGGGTCTGTGCGGCGAAATAGGAAATGACGCGCCGCGCGATCGACGGAGACAAAGGCGGCTCGCCCTGGCTCATGCGCTTGAGCTGTTCGGCGATCAGTTCCCGGGCCTGCTCCTTGAGCAGGTAACCGAACGCGCCGGCTTGCAACGCGGGAAACAGGTGATCGTCATCGTCATGGATGGTCACGACCACCGACTGTGCCTCGGGCTGCGACTCGCGCAAAGCGGCGACCACGTCGACGCCGGAGCCGTCGGGCAGGCCGAGGTCGACCAGCGCCAGATCGAACTTGACCGCGGTGATCAGTTCGAGCGCATCGTGCACGCGGGCGGCCTCGGAGATCAGCGACTGTGGAAATACCTGCAGAACGAGTTGCTTCATCCAGGCACGGATCTCCGGCAGGTCTTCGAGCAGCAGGATATTGTTCATGGCGGTCCTCGGTGAGGCATTGGGGCGCTGGCCGAATGGCGACCATCCGTGCGGGCGGTATGCCGACCACCGATCCTACAGCGCGGCCGAATGTGGCACGCGCGCGACTACAGCGGCAGCGTGAGCCTTATCACGGTACCGTAGCCGGGGCCCGACTCGACCAGACACTGACCTTGCAACTGCTTCGCACGGTGTTTCATGCTGGACATGCCATGGCCGCGGTCGAGCTTTCCGTCGAGCTCCATGGGAATGCCGTGCCCGTTGTCCTGCACCAGCAGGCCGAAATCGCGTTCGCCGACCATGCTGCGCACGCTGCAATGCGACGCTCCGCTGTGCTTGATGATGTTGCTGACGGCCTCGCGCAGGATGCGGGTCGTCTGCACGTAGGCCCGCGCTGGAAGCAGGTGCTCGACCTCTTCTGCGGGGCCCTGCCAGTCGGCTTCGATGTTGGCCTGCCCGAGCCTCAGCACGGTTTCCGCCCGCCAGTCGGCCAGAGCGTCCGCCAGCCGCACGGGCTTGCCCGTGAGGCCGCGAACCGACAGGCGCATCTCCTCGAGAGCCTCGCGCGCGAGCGTCGAGATGCGCTCGCTTTCGCTCGTGTGCACGATGGTCAGCAGCTTGGCGCCGAGGTCGTCGTGCAGGTCGGCGGCGATGCGCTTGCGCTCCTTTTCAGTCACCTGCTCCACGCGCAATTGCGAAAGCTGAGCGAAATTGCGCTCCATCTCTCCGGTCGCTTCCTTCACGCGCTGCTCGAGATTCGTGCGGCTGAATTCGGCGAGCCGAAGTGCGTGCGAGAACATCTGCAACTGCCGAACCCCGATCACGAGAAGCAGCGCCGGCAGGATGGCCTGGGTCAACGGCAGCAAGGGCCGGGCGAGCCACTGCATCTGTACGCCCAGCTCGAGCAGCAGCACCAGACCGATGGCGACCAGGATGAACATCATCGGCGCGAAATCCGGGCGACGTTGCTTGCGCAAGACGTTCAGATAAAGCGCAGCGACGGCAAACAGCTCGAGGGCCAGCAGCGAATACCAGGCATTGGCGAGCGCGTACAGGCGTGACGTGCCGATCGCGACCAGGCTCAGCGGCATCAATACGCACTGGAGCAGTGCCACCGACTCGATCGGCCGCGATCGAACGCCCGCATGGCTGAGCAGGAACTGCACCGCCAGGGCCGCGATCGGCGGGTAGATGCACGTGCCGATCAATTCGATCGTCAAGGTGTCCAGCGGCATGTCACGCCACCACACGCGCGCTGAAAGCAGCGACCAAGCGACCAGGAGCGACCCGCAGTACATCAGGGCGACCTGGCGGCGGTTCATCCAGAACAGGACGAGCAGAAAGCTTCCAAGCACGAACAGCGTCAGAGAGATGCCTTCGACGAGTTGCACATTCCAGAAAAGGAGCATGCGGTATTCGCCCGCCAGCTCGGCTTGGCGCCCGATCTTCAATGCCGACAGGCGTCCTGCACGCTGCCGCGCCGTCACGTTCTGCAGCGCCGATCCGATGACCCGGATGTCCAGGTGGTTGCCGGACGACTGAAGCAAACCGCCGGGCAACGTCACGAGCTGAGGGTAGTGGCAGTTGCGCGTCGGCGGCTCGGCCATGCGTCCGCCGTCGAAGATCCTGCGTCCGTTCAGGTTCACCTCGAGGTTCGTGCACACGCGCTCGATGAGCACTGCCAGGAGATCGTCGCGACCGACGCCGGGCGGGGTCTCGAAGCGGACCCTGTACCACACGCTGCCGTCGAATCGCGGGCGAGACTGCGACCAGTCGTCGGGAAGCTGCACGGTCTGCTCGGGCGAGCCTTCCGGATACCGTGGCGCGTCGCTTCGAACACTCTGTGCTGTGGAGATGACCACGGGAGCGGCATACGCCGCTGCCCCGCCGAGCAGCCAGGCGGCAAGGATGCAGAAGACGATCCGAAAGGCGCGAGTCGGCATGGCGCGCGATTGTGCAGGATGCTTGAGGCCTCCCGTGGCGCCGGTGCCGCATCCGGCGGGCGGATTCCACGCCAGCGGCGACAATGCGCCCTGTCGTTGACATTCTCGCCCCCGTGATCCTCCGACACGCCTTCATTCCCGTGGACAACACCCGGCTCGCGCACCTGTGCGGCAGCATGGACGCGCACCTGCGCGACATCGAGGCTGCCCTGGAGGTGGGCATCTCGCGGCGCAACGAATCCTTTCGCATCGAAGGCGCCAAGGCTCAGGCCGAGCGGGCGGCAGCACTGCTGCAGAACCTGTACGAGCGGGCGCGGCGGCCCATCTCGGCCGAGACGTTCCAGCTTGCGCTGGCAGAGGCTGGGGGCTCCGATGCGGCCCGCCCCCGGCGGCAGCGGCGACCGGCCCTCGGCGAACCCGAGGGCCCGGAAGACTCCGATGCGGACATCGTGCTGCGCACGCGGCGCGCCGACCTCGCGGGCCGCTCGCACAACCAGCATCAGTATCTGCGGCAGATTCTCGACCACGACATCACGTTCGCCATCGGACCGGCGGGGACGGGCAAGACTTTCCTTGCCGTGGCTTGTGCGGTCGATGCGCTGGAGCGAAGCAGCGTCCAGCGCATCATCCTCACCCGCCCGGCGGTGGAGGCCGGCGAGCGCCTGGGGTTCCTGCCGGGAGATCTCGCGCAGAAGGTCGATCCATACCTGCGTCCGCTCTACGACGCGTTGTATGACCTGATGGGACTCGAGCGCGTCACCAAGGCCTTCGAGAAAGGGACGATCGAGGTCGCGCCGTTGGCCTTCATGCGTGGGCGCACGTTGAACAACGCCTTCGTGATCCTCGACGAGGCGCAGAACACGACACCGGAGCAGATGAAGATGTTCCTTACGCGCATCGGCTTTGGCAGCAAGTGCGTGGTGACCGGCGATGTGAGCCAGATCGACCTGCCGCGCGGCACGATGAGCGGGCTGGTCGATGCCGAGCGCGTTCTGAGGCGAGTGCGCGGCATTGCGACCACGCTCTTCACATCGGCCGACGTCGTGCGCCATCCCTTGGTGGCGCGCATCGTCGAGGCCTATGATGCGGCGCGGCTGGACCCAGGCTGAGCATGGCGCGGCCTGAGCTGTCGCTGTCGCTGCAGTTTGCCGACGCAACCCACCGAGACGACCTGCCGCGTCACAAGGTCGCGCGCTGGATCCGTGCGGCGCTCGACACGCCGGCGCAGATCGCGGTGCGCATCGTCAACGCCGACGAGGGCCGCGCGCTCAATCGCGACTATCGCGGTCGGGACTACGCCACCAACGTGCTGACATTCGACTATGAGCGCGAGCCGCTGGTGGTGGCCGACCTCGTGCTCTGCGCGCCGGTCATCGCGGCGGAGGCACGAGACCAGCGCAAATCGCTGCAGGCGCACTACGCGCATCTGCTCGTGCATGGCACGCTGCATGCGCAGGGTTACGACCACGAACGCGCAGCCCAGGCGAAGGCCATGGAGGCGCGCGAAACGGAAGTGCTGAGGGCGCTCGGATTTTCCGACCCGTACGCGGACGCAGGAGCCTGACGGTTTCCGCAGCACACGCTCGACCGGCGTTCAGTGGGTCGTGCCCAGGTAGCGCTTGCGCCAGAAGAAGACGCTCAGGCCGACGCCGAGCAGCGCCATCAGGCCGGTCACTGTCCAGAAGCCGCGCGGGGTATGGATGAAAGGCAGCGCCTCGAAATTCATGCCGAAGAATCCCGTCACGAGATTCAAGGGCAGGAAGATGGCCGTCAGCACGGTCAGTGTGCGCATGATCGCGTTCGTGCGGTGGCTTTGCGCGGCGAAGTGCATTTGCACGCCCGTCTCGACCGAAGAATCGAGTCGCCGCACATGGCTGAGCACGCGTTCGATGTGCTCGAGCACGTCGCGTGAGCGCACGCGCAGCAGTTCCCGTTCACGACGCTCGCCTGGCGTGGGAGCCTCGGGCCATTCGTCGAGTGCGTCGATCCACTCGACGACTGCACTGCGCTGGTCCTCGCACGTCTCCTCGAGCAATTGCAGGGCGTTGCGCGAGTTCAGCAGGATCTGCCATCCGTCGTACCGGCTGCGCGGGCCGAACAACTCGGCCTGAAGTTCACCGAGCTGGCGCGTGAGCAGGCGGCGCAGGTCGAGGTAGCTGTCGACCATGTGGTTGACCATCCGCAGCATCAGATCGGCAGCGCTGGTGGGCAAGCGGACGGCGCCTCGAGCATCGCTGGCTGCGCTCTGGCTCTTCAGGCGGTTGGCGAAATGGTCGCGCACGAGGCAGTCGGCGGGATGCACCGTCAGGAGCACGCGGTCGAACAGGGCGAAGCCCACCGGATTGGTGTCGATGGCCGTGAGCGCCTCACGTCCGGTGAGCGCACCTGGCGCCACCGCGAGACGGCGGAACACCAGCAGGTCGTACCAGGACGTGTAGTCGTAGTGGGACGGAAGTTGCGCGTTCAGAAGGTCGGACACGTGCAGCTCGAAGAGCTGGCCGCCGGTCCAGCGCTGCAGCGCAGCCTGCATGGCGCTGCCCTCGGCTTCGAATTCGTTTCGCGCCGCGCCTATCCACAGGTATCCCGTGGCCGGCAACTGGGCCGGCGCTGCGCTGAGTTCGCTGAACTGGTCGCCGCTGACGTGGAAGACCCGCATCGAACGATCAACGCATCAAACGGGCAGCGTGCAGCGCGAAGTAGGTCAGCACGCCGTCGGCCCCGGCGCGCTTGAAGGCGAGCAGGCTTTCCATGACCACAGCGTCATGGTCGAGCCAGCCGTTGGAGGCCGCTGCCTTGAGCATGGAGTACTCGCCGCTCACCTGGTAGGCGAAGGTGGGCATGTGGAATTCGTCCTTCACCCGGCGAACGATGTCGAGATACGGCATGCCCGGCTTGACCATCACCATGTCGGCGCCTTCGGCGATGTCCAGCGCCACTTCGCGCAATGCCTCGTCGGAGTTGGCCGGATCCATCTGGTAGACCTTCTTGTTGCCACGCCCCAGGTTCGTGGCCGAGCCGACGGCGTCGCGGAAGGGGCCATAGAAGGCGCTCGCGTACTTGGCGCTGTACGCCATGATCCGTGTGTGGATGCGACCCCCGGATTCAAGCGCCTGGCGAATGGCGCCGATGCGGCCATCCATCATGTCGCTCGGCGCGATGATGTCGACGCCGGCCTCCGCCTGCAGCATCGCCTGTCTGGTCAGGACCGCGACCGTCTCGTCGTTGACGATGTAGCCGCTGTCGTCGAGCAGGCCATCCTGGCCGTGGCTGGTGAACGGATCGAGCGCCACGTCGGTGAGCAGCCCGAGTTCTGGAAACCGCTTCTTCAACTCGCGCACGGCCGTGGGCACCAGGCCCTCGGGATTGAGCGCTTCGCGGCCGTCGTCGAATTTCAACGCCGGATCGAGGACCGGAAACAGCGCCATGACTGGCACGCCCAGCGACAGACATTCCTCCGCGATCGGGAAGAGCCGGTCGACGCTGTGGCGCTGCACTCCCGGCATGGATGAGACTTCCTGGGTCTGCTGCTTTCCGGCCAGCACGAACACCGGCAGGATCAGGTCACTCGGATGCAGACGGTGCTCGCGCACCATGGCGCGACTGAACTCATCGCGGCGCAGGCGGCGCGGCCGGCTGGCCGGAAATGGGGGCAGGATGGACACGTTGAGGTTCCCGAAGGCTCGAAGCGCAAAATGCCGGCGCGCCGGCACCGACGCAGGGGAAAACTCCGTGTTAACCCGAATCGACGGGGCCCCAGAAGCGCTGTGCATCTGCTAAAGTGGTCGGCGAATGATAGCCGCAAGGCGGTCATTCCCTGCTTTTCCTCCCTGAGCAGGTGCCTTACGTGATGACAGCGTTAAGGCTTTTGAGCCCTGACCTCGTGTCGGGGCTTTTCTTTCTGGGCACCGTCGTCGCATCCAAGGCAAGCATGCAGCATCCTCCGCCCGATGCTGCGGGTGCAGCACACGCGCTGGCGATAATGCCCCATGCTCTGGATCAAAGCCTTCCACATCGTGTTCGTTGCCAGTTGGTTCGCTGGCCTGTTCTACCTCCCGCGGCTGTTCGTCAACCTGACCATGGTTCCGGCGGACAGCCATGCCGAACGTGAACGGCTGCTCATGATGGCCCGCAAGCTGTACCGCTTTGCAAGCCTCCTGATGGTGCCTGCCATCGGCCTGGGGCTGTGGCTGTGGCTGGCCTACGAACCGGGCGCGGGCGCATGGCTGCATGTCAAGCTGGTGCTGGTCGTGGTGGTCATCGGCTACCACCATGCATGTCGCTCCATGCTGCGAAAGTTCGAACAGTTCGCCAATCAGCGCAGCGAGCGCTGGTTCCGGGTATTCAACGAAATGTCGGTGCTGCTGTTCACGGCGATCGTGGTGCTTGCGGTCGTCAAGCCGTTCTGAGTCGGTAGGCATGACGGCGCGCCATCGCAGTTCGGCCGCGCCACTGGCTGCCTCGTATGGGGCGCTGATCATCTATGCGAGCCTGTACCCGTTCACCGGTTGGCGCGTCCCGGGCAATTCGGTGTGGTCGTTCCTCCTGCAAGGCTTTCCCCATTGGTGGACCGGCTTCGATGTCGTGTCCAACTTGCTCGGGTACATGCCGCTGGGCGCACTTGTCTTCGGGGCGTATGTGCGCTCGGGCTGGACGGTGCTGCGCGCCTTGCTGGCCACGTTCGTCCTGGGCACCGCACTGTCCCTGGCGATGGAGTCGCTGCAGAATTTCCTGCCGCACCGGGTGCCGTCCAACATCGACCTGGCCCTGAACTCTGCCGGCACGCTGGCCGGCGCACTGGTGGCCGTCCTGATCCATGCGCTCGGCGCCGTCGACCGATGGCAGGTCGTGCGGCAACGATGGTTCATCGCGGGCAGCGGCGGCGCATTGGCACTGCTCGTGCTGTGGCCGGTGGGTCTGTTGTTCCCCGCGCCGGTCCCATTCGGTCTGGGACAGGTCTGGCCGCGCTTGAGAGACACGCTGGCCGACTGGCTGCAAGACAGCGCACTTCTCGATCGGTTGGGTCCGTGGCTGCAAGCACGTCCCGACACCATGTCCCTGTCACCGTTGGCCGAGTTTGCTGTCGTCACGCTGGGCTTGCTCGCGCCTTGTCTGCTGGCCTATGCCGTGTCACGACCCGGCTGGCGGCGGATCGTGCTGGCGCTCGGCGCTGTGCTGATCGGACTTAGCGCCACCACCTTGTCGACGGCGCTGAACTTCGGACCGCAGCACGCATTCGCGTGGCGCACGCCGACCGCCATGGCCGCGACCGTCGCAGCTCTGGTTGCTGCGGCGCTGCTTGCATGGGTGCCCGGGCGTGTGGCTGCGGGCCTGGGCCTGATGGCACTCGGCGCCCTGGTGGCCGCCATGGCGCAGGCGCCGGCGGACGCGTACTTCGCCGAAAGCCTCCAAGGCTGGGAGCAGGGGCGCTTCATCCGCTTCCATGGCGTCGCCCAATGGGTCGGCTGGTTCTGGCCGTATGTGGCGATGGCCTGGCTGCTGGCACGCATCGCTTCTCGGGAAGCATTGGCCCAAGAAGGGACCGGGGCGGGTCCTAAAATGCAGCAATGAGCAGTTACTACCAGCGCCACATCTTCTTCTGCCTCAACAAGCGCGACAACGGTGAAGCCAGTTGCGCCGACCACCCCGCCCAGGAAGCCTTCGACCATTGCAAGCGCCGCGTGAAGTCCGAGAATCTCGCCGGTCCGGGCGGCGTGCGGGTCAACAAGGCCGGCTGCATGGATCGGTGCGCGGGCGGCCCGGTCGCCGTCGTGTATCCCGAAGCCGTCTGGTACACCTACCTCGACGAGCACGACATCGACGAAATCGTCGAGTCGCATCTCAAGAACGGCAAGGTGGTCGACCGGCTCGTCCTGCCCGCCGACGTCGGCCGTTGATGAATCTGCGCACGGTTCGACAGACGATCACCGGCCCGGCGGGCGATCTCGAGTGTGCGATCGACGAGCCGGCCGCGAAGGCGTCGGGCGTGGCCGTCATCTGCCACCCGCACCCGATCCACGGCGGCACGCTGGACAACAAGGTGGTCCAGACCCTTGCGCGAGCAGCCTTGCAGTTCGGCCTGCGTAGTGTTCGCTTCAATTTCCGCGGTGTCGGTGCTTCCGGTGGTGACTGGGATGAAGGGCGGGGCGAGGTCGACGACGCGATGGCCGTGATCTCTCGCTTTCGCGAGACCCAACTGCCGTTCGTGCTGGCCGGATTCTCCTTCGGCGCCTATATTGCAGCCGAAGCAGCGGTGCGCATGGGTCCGGATTCGGCGCCGACGCGCATGGTGCTCATCGGGCCTTCCACGCAGAAGCAGCCAATGGCGACGGTGCCGGCCGGCACGATCGTCGTGCATGGCGAGTCCGACGAGGTTGTGCCCTTGAGTGCCACCCTGGACTGGGCACGACCGCAGTCACTGCCCGTGATCGTGCTTCCCGGTGTCGGGCACTTCTTTCATGGCCAGCTCACGCTGCTCAAGAACGTCGTCGTCGCGCAGCTTCAGCACCAGCTGTCCTGAACCTGCGGCCGCCATGCGGCTCACAGCACGTCGTTCGCTTGTCGCCCCTTTCATAGGCTTTCATTTTCTCCACTCGATGAAACGATTTCTCGCCTTGCTCATTTCGCTCGTCCTGGCGAGCGGCGTTGCCGCCCAGACCGTGCAGGTTCCCGAGATCGCGGCCAAGAGCTTCATCCTGGTCGACATGACCAGCAACCAGGTGCTCGCCGAGCACGATGCGGACACGCCCGAGGATCCCGCTTCGCTGACCAAGCTCATGACCGCGTACATCGCGTTCGAGGCCATCAAGGAGAAGCGCCTGGCGCTCGACCAGAAGGTGACCGTGTCACGCCGCGCCTGGGACGAGCGCAAAGGCGGCGGCTCGCTCATGTTCATCGAGCCGCGGCTGACGCCGACGGTCGACGAATTGCTGCACGGCGTGATCATCCAGAGCGGCAACGATGCCTCCGTGGCTCTGGCCGAAGCGGTGGCCGGGACCGAGGAGCAATTCGTCGCGATGATGAATCGGCAGGCGAAGGCCTGGGGTCTGAAGAACACCACATTCACCAATGTAACGGGCCTGACCGACCCCGGACACAAGACGACGGCGCGCGACATCTCGGTGGTCGCGATGCACGTCATCCGCGACTTCCCCGACTTCTACCGGTACTACTCCATCAAGGACTACAAGTACAACAACATCTCCCAGCCCAATCGCAACCTCCTGCTTCACCGCGACCCCACTGTCGACGGGATGAAGACGGGGCATACGGAAGCGGCCGGGTACTGCCTGGTGGCCAGTGCCCAGCGCGACTTTCCCAACGGCAAGCGACGCCTTCTCAGCGTGGTGATGAACACCACGTCCGCGGAGGTGCGTGCCAACGAGAGCCAACGGCTGCTCAACTGGGGCTTCCAGGCCTTCGATGCGGTGCGCCTGTTCGGCGATGACAAGGCCGTGGTGACCGTGCCGGTCTGGAAGGGTGCCAGCGGCGAAGCCAAGCTCGGGCCGGCAGGGCCGCTGTATGCCACCGTGCCGCGAGGCGAAGGCGACAAGTTGCGCACCAGCATCGAGCGCACGGACCCTCTGGTCGCGCCTTTGCGCCAGGGGCAGCGTGTGGGCACGATCAAGGTCGCGACCAGCGCCGGCGCCAAGGTTGCGGAGGTCCCGCTGGTGGTCATGCAGGGGGTGGACCAGGCGGGCATCTTCGGCCGCGCCTGGGACTCGATCAGGCTTTGGATCAAGTAGCGTGCAAATCTTGCCACGCACCTGCGTATCGGGCCGAGACGAGACAGTCAAACAAGGATAATCTGCCCGTTCGAATCCACGCTGGAGCAGCGATGCAGACGATTCCCGACTTCCTTTGCTACTTGAACGGCGAGTACCTCCCGCTGAGCCAGGCCAAGGTATCGGTCCTCGATCGGGGGTTCATCTTCGGTGACGGTGTGTACGAAGTCGTGCCGGTCTATGGCCGCAAGCTGTTCCGCTTCGACGAGCACATGGCGCGTTTGTCTCGCAGCCTCGGCAAAGTGCGCATCGAGAATCCGCTCGATCGCGCGCAGTGGCTGGAAAAAGCTCGCCATCTGGTGTCGGCACAGGCGGCAGAGGATCAACTCGTCTATCTGCAGGTCACCCGCGGCGTCGCGTGGCGCGACCATGTCATGCCTGCAGGCACGCAGCCGACTGTCTTCATGATGGCCTCTCCGATGAAGCCCGCGACGCCGGAGCAAAGACACCATGGGGTGGCGTGTGTCACGGCACGCGACTTTCGCTGGGAACGCGGAGACATCAAATCCATTTCGCTGCTTGGCAACGTGCTGGCGCGGCAGATGTCGGCCGATCACGGCGCCGCCGAGACGATCATGTTCAGAAACGGCTTTCTGACCGAGGCATCGGCCAGCAACGTCTGGATCGTCCATGAGGGCGCCGTGCTCGGCCCTCCCAAGAGCGAACATGTGCTGGAAGGCATCCGCTACGAGCTCATCCGCGAGCTTTGCGAGGAAGAAGGAATCGCCTACAACCTGCGCCCCATTCCCGAGACCGAAGTGCTGGCCGCCGACGAGATCATGCTGAGTTCGGCCACCAAGGAGGTCCTGCCCGTGACCACACTGGACGACAATCCGGTCGGGCACGGGACGCTTCGCGGCAAACCCGGGCCCGTGTACGCGCGGCTGTATCAGGCCTACCAACGCGCGAAGCCCTTGTATTCGATCTGAGACGGCAATTGTCTTTGCCAGGCGCGTCCCCATCTTGAATCGATGAACACGATGAGAGAGATCCCGCGCGAGCAGTCGCTGATCGAATACCCCTCGGCCTTTCCGATCAAGGTGATGGGCCGCAATGTCGACGGCTTCGTCGATGCCGTGGTCGCTGTCGCGCAGCGATTCGACCCTTCATTCGACGCCCAAGGCGTGCAGACACGACCCAGTCGCGGCAACAACTATCTCGGGGTGACGATCACGATCACCGCCACCAGCCGGGATCAGCTCGACGAGCTGTACCGCACGCTGTCGACGCATCCGATGGTCAAGGTGGTGCTCTGAGCCTTCCGATCGTGCGAACGTTGGGCAGCGTGGAGTTGTCGCCGACGATCGACGCCATGCGGCGATTCACCGAATCTCGCGATGGCGACACGCGAGATGAAATCTGGCTGTGCGAACACCCGGCCGTCTATACGCAGGGCATCGCAGGTCGTGCAGATCATGTGCTCGAGCCCCACGGCATAGCGGTCGTTCATACGAACCGCGGGGGGCAGGTCACGTACCACGGGCCGGGGCAGGTGGTTGCCTATCCGCTCATCGACCTGCATCGCCTGGGCATCTACGTCAAGGAGTATGTGTACCGGCTCGAGCACTGCGTGCTCTCCACGCTCGAAAGCTTCGGCGTCACGGGCCATCGCGTCTCCGGCGCGCCCGGAATCTACGTTCGCCTGGCCGATCCGTTCGGGCATGCGCCGCTCGATGCTCGTGCGCCACGCGAACGCGAGGGGGTGAGTGGCACGGACGCTTTTCGCGGGCTGGGCAAGATCGCGGCACTGGGCATCAAGATCACCCGGCATCGGACCTATCACGGCGTGGCGCTCAACGTGGCCATGGACTTGTCTCCCTTCGGCTGGATCAACCCGTGCGGCTATGTGGGTCTTGCCACGGTTGACTTGGCTACACTTGGGGTTTACACGGATTGGGCCACGGTGGCCGAGCGCCTCGGCAAGCGCCTCGCCTCGCACTTGTCGCCCTGAGCCGGCGCCGACCGCAAAGACTCTATCGAGGACGCCTCCGATGTCGACCGACAACGTGATTCGCACACCGCAGGACGCTGTGGGCTACGACGCGAATGCCAAGCAAAAGGCGCAGGCCAAGACGAGCCGCATTCCCATCAAGGTCATCGCCGCCGAGGCATTGAAGAAGCCCGACTGGATTCGCGTCAAGGCGGGTTCGCCGACCACGCGCTTCTACGAGATCAAGCAGATATTGCGAGAACACAAGCTGCACACCGTCTGCGAGGAGGCTTCCTGCCCGAACATCGGCGAGTGCTTCGGCAAGGGCACTGCCACATTCATGGTCATGGGCGACAAGTGCACGCGGCGGTGCCCGTTCTGTGACGTCGGCCATGGTCGTCCGGATCCACTCGACCTGGCCGAGCCATTGAACCTCGCGCGAACGATCGCCGCGCTGAACCTGAAATACGTGGTCATCACGAGCGTGGACCGCGACGATCTGCGCGATGGTGGCGCGGGCCATTTCGTCGAATGCATCCGCCGAGTGCGCGAGATGTCGCCGGCCACGCGCATCGAAATCCTCACGCCCGATTTCCGTGGCCGGATGGACCGCGCGCTGGACATCCTCAAGGCGGCCCCTCCGGATGTGATGAATCACAACCTGGAAACCATTCCACGCCTCTACAAGGAGGCGAGGCCCGGATCCGACTATGCGTTCTCGCTCAATCTGCTGAAGCGGTTCAAGGACTTCGCGCCTGGAGTGCCCACCAAGAGCGGCCTCATGGTCGGGCTTGGCGAGACGGACGACGAAATTCTCGAAGCGATGCGCGACATGCGTGAGCACGGCATCGACATGCTCACCATCGGGCAGTACCTAGCGCCGAGCGGCCATCACCTGCCTGTTCGACGCTACGTGCATCCTGAGACGTTCAAGATGTTCGAGCGGGAGGCGGGCTCTCATGGGTTTCACACACGCCGCCGTCGGAGCCATGGTGCGCTCGAGCTATCACGCCGACCAGCAAGCCCATGCGGCGGGCGTGCCGCACACACTCGGCTGAACAATCATCGCCGGAGGTCACATGCAGCGCCGTCAGTTCACTCTCGCTTGCTGCGCAGCCTCGGTTGTGGCGGTGATTCACGGCACCGCACAGGCCTTGACGGAGTCGGATGCAGCCGCAGGCGTGCGCGCTGCGCTGGAGCGCGGCGCCTCGCAGGCGGTGGCGCTACTGGGCCGGCGAGACGGTTTCCTCGGGAATCCGAAGGTGCGCATTGAGCTGCCGGGTGTGCTCTCCGATGCAGCACGACTTTTGCGGACCATGGGGCGGCAGGAGCGCGTCGACGAGTTGGTGACGGCGATGAACCGCGCCGCTGAATTGGCCGTGCCTCAGGCGCGGCTCCTGCTTGTCAATGCAGTCAAGTCGATGAGTGTCGAGGATGCGAAGCGAATCGTCACGGGTCCGGACGATTCTGCGACTCGGTTCTTCGCACAGAAGACGCGCGCGCCTCTGACAGAGAAGTTTCTGCCCATCGTCACGCAGACCACCCGAAAAGTGTCGCTGGCCGAGAAGTACGACGCGGTGGCCGGACGAGTCGCTTCCTTCGGGCTGATCCGAAAGGATGAGGCCGACATGCCGCACTACGTGACGACTCGCGCGCTGGATGGTCTTTACCTGGTCATCGGGGAAGAGGAACGCAAGATTCGTCAGGATCCTGTTGGAACCGGCAGCGCCTTGCTCCAGAAGGTATTCAGTTCTCTGCGCTGAAGTTCAAGCAGACAGGGCTCGCGTCATGCGACGCGACAGAGTTCGAACGTGAGTACCGAGGCCAGCGCACTGTCGATGGCATCACGGCCGACACGACCCATGGTCGAACCGGAGAAGCCTGACATCTCGAACGCATCGCCTTCTTCGACGATCTCGATGAACGGCATGTCGGGACACAACTGTTCGATCTGCAGGCGCAGCTGCTGGAGTCGCTCGCCACCGAGGGCGCCCTCGACGATGAGGGCATTCGGAGGGTTTTCCTCGCAAAATCGCTGTGCGTCCTCGACGGATGTGACGATGTCCACCACGAGGCCCAGATGACGAATGGCTGCAGACACCCTGAGTCGCACTTCGCGTCGCGAGGCGACCACCAGGACATGGCTGCCCGCCAATTGCCGTGGGGAGTCCACTGGACCAAAGCCGTGGTCGAGCTCGACCGCGCTCAACCCTTCGAGCCCCGGGACTGCTGGACGTGGCAATTCGATGAGCACGCGCACGTTGGCATCTTCCACGGTCCTGGACAGTGCCAAGCCCATGAGGGTGGCGGTCTGCGCGAGCAATTGCCATTGGAGGCAATCGAGCTCGCAAGTTGCGCGCTCGTATGGTTCGGCGGACGATTCGTGGACCGGCCGGCGGTCAAACCGACATGAGAGGTACGCGTGTGGCGCCCATGCTGCCTTGATGTTCACATCCAGCGCGATGCGGGTGCTTGAATGAGTCTGTGCCCAGTCGAGCAGGGTGTTGACAAGGCTGAAGCACAGCGACGGATCGGCGTCGATGTCGCCCTGAGCCGACTCCGGCTGCATGACGATCTGCCCACGCGATTGACGTCCACGCTGCTCCATGATGGCGCGCAGCAAACTGGCCAGCTCGACATGTTCGCGCGATTGGCGCAGGCTGCCCGACGCGAACCGGGTGAGCTGCTGGGCGATCATTGACGCGGACCGAGCGCGTTCCACTTCCAGTTGCAGGACCCGAAGACTGCTCTTGTCGATAAGCCCGGTCGTCGCCAGGCGCTGGATACGTTCGATGGCGGAGGTGAGCGGGCCCGCCACTTCCCTTCCGACTGCGCTGACAACACCGCGCCAATGGTCGGCATCGGGCGATGTCGTATACCGAGCGGGACCGTGAAGGGACGTATCCACCCTGTTCTCCTTGGTTGCAACTGTGCAGGACGAGGGCACTGTCGAGTCGGTTGCCGCAGGCATCGGCATCCGTCTAGCTGCTTCTGTCGAGTGTCGAGCGCAGGAACGGGTTTCGCCAAGCCCCATTCGGCCTCTTCCCCCGGATCAGGGGGAAGAGGCGATGTCGAATTCAGCCGATGGTCCCGGCGGCGCGCAAGGCATCGAGCTGCGCCTGATCGATGCCGAACTCGGCAAGCACTTCATCGGTGTGCTGTCCGAGCAGCGGCGGCGGACTGCGATAGGACACAGGTGTTGCCGACATCTTGATCGGACTCGCGACAAGCTGCAGCACATCTGAAAGCGGGTGCGGCATGTCGACCACCATGCCGCGCGATCGCACTTGAGGGTCATCGAACACTTCCTCGAGATCGTTGATCGCCCCGCATGGCACCTTGGCCTTTTGCAATGCGTCCAGCCAGTCGGCCTTGCGGCGGCGCCGGACAAGCTCCGCGAGCAGTGGGACCAATTCGGCGCGGTGCCTCACTCTATCGGCGTTTCGCGCAAATTGCGGGTCGGCCGCCAAATCTGGTCGTCCGGCGACTTCGCAGAATTTCGCGAACTGGCTGTCATTGCCAACGGCCACGATGATGTGCCCGTCTGCCGCCTCGAATACCTGGTAAGGCACGATATTCTGATGCGCGTTTCCCATGCGTCGAGGCGCTGCCCCCGTGCAGAGATAGTTCGCACCCAGATTGGCGAGCATCGCGACCTGAGTGTCGAGCAGTGCCATGTCGATCACTTGACCGTTGCCGGTCAGGTCTCGATGCCGCAGGGCGGACAGGATGGCGACGGTTGCATACATCCCGGTGAACAAGTCGGCGACTGCCACGCCCACCTTTTGCGGGCCGCCCCCGGGAAGATCATCGCGCTCGCCTGTCACGCTCATCAAGCCGCCCATGCCCTGGATGGCGTAGTCGTATCCCGCGCGCTCGCGATATGGTCCCGTCTGCCCGAAGCCCGTGATCGAGCAGTACACCAACCGGGGATTGAGCGACAAAAGCCTCTCCGGATCCAGGCCATACCTGGCCATGTCGCCGACCTTGAAGTTCTCCACGAACACATCGCAACGCTGGATCATGAGGCGAAGAAGGTCCTGTCCTTGGGGACTCGCGATGTCGATGGCCAATGACCGCTTGTTTCGGTTCGTCCCGAGGTAGTAGGCCGCCTCGGCAGTGTCCGCTCCGTCGCGGTTCTTCAGGAATGGCGGCCCCCACCCGCGGGTGTCGTCACCGGATTCGGGACGCTCCACCTTGAGAACATCGGCCCCCAGATCGGCCAATGTCTGGGTGCACCAGGGACCGGCCAGTACACGCGAGAGGTCGAGCACCTTGAGGCCCGCAAGGGATTGCGGCGGGGGCGAGTCGTGCATTGATGTCATGCGGCCATTCTTGTCCAGCCAAGATAATCTCGCGCATGATCGTCAATGCGAGGGTTGTGCTGGCCGCGTGCCTGACTGCCTTGTGTGCCTGTTCTCCGACATTCAACTGGCGCGAGGTCCGAATGGAGGGCGCTCGCCTGACGGCCCTCTTTCCTTGCAAGCCAGAGCGCTTGGCCCGCATCGTTCCCATGGCCGGCACGAAGACGGCCATGCGCATCTGGACGTGCGACACCGGCGGGGCGACATTCGCCGTCAGTCAGGTGACCCTCGACAAGCCCGCCAGTGTTGTCCTTGCGCTGGAGCAATTGCAGGGCGCGGCTGTGCGCAACATAGGGGCGACTCCAAACCCGCCGCGCTCGTTCGAAGTGCACGGATTGATGCCCAATGTGCTGGCACGCCGGATGACCTTGGAGGGGCATGGTGCAGACGGCAAGTCACTCCGGGAGGAAGTGGCATTCTTCAGCGACGGCCTGCAGGTGTATCAGGCAACGGTGTTTGGCCGCAGGCTTGGAGCAGATGTCCCCGAAGCGTTCTTCGAGGGGCTGAGCGTGACCCCATGAAACCTTCGGCATGGCGAGCCGCGTTCTGGTGTGTCGTTTTTGCGTCGCCAAGTGGACGCTCCGGAGTTGCAGATGAACGCGCCGCCGCCAACTGCCGATAATCCTTGACCATGCCGGGACTTCTGATCATCGCCCATTCTCCGCTGGCGTCAGCGCTCAAGTCGGTGGCGGGGCACACATTCCCCGAATGCTCGACGGTGCTGCAAGCGCTCGATGTGTCGCCTGACATGCCGGTGGAGGAGATCGAGCGGCAGGCACGTGAGCTGCTCGAGCGGGTCCGAAATCCCGAGGCGCTCATCTTCACCGACGTTTTTGGCGCGACACCGTGCAACGTGGCTCAGCGGATGGCCAGCAACGTCGCGGGGGCGCAGGTCAGGGTGATCGCAGGCGTGAACGTTCCGATGCTTTGGAGATCTCTGTGCTATGCGGACGAGCCACTGGATTCACTCGTGGCGCGTGCGATGGCCGGTGCAACACAGGGCGTGATGCAGGTCGCAACCTCACGTCCGCAGAACCAAGCCTTCAAGCCAGGTGCCAATGATCAAGACCAGCGCCACCATCACCAATAGGCTCGGGCTGCATGCGCGGGCATCAGCCAAGCTCACCAAACTGGCGACCGGTTTCAAGAGCGAGGTGTTCATGGCCCGCAACGGAAGACGGGTCAATGCAAAGAGCATCATGGGCGTGATGATGCTCGCGGCTGGGGTGGGTTCCGAGATCGAGATCGAAATTGAGGGCGAGGACGAACAGACGGCAATGGAGGCGATCCTCACCTTGATTCATGACAAGTTCGGAGAAGGTGAGTAATCGCTCCGAGTGCATCCGCGGTCAGGCCTGCGAACCCAGGAAGTGTCGGCGATACCGCGATGGAAGATCGGTGATTCGCATCATCAAGGGTAGGTCGGCGGTGTTGAAGTCCGGGTCCCACGCCGGGGGCCCAAGGACTTTTGCGCCGCAGCGCAGGTAGCCTTTGAGCAGCGCGGGCAGTTCGACATGGAGGTCGCCGCGCAGTTCGTTGACCGGGAGCGGCAGCCGGGGCTGCACATGCCATTCGACAGGCGCAAGGTGAGTTTGGCGTAACTGCGACCACAGGCTGGCCGCGGCATGGCCACCATCGCGCATGCTGATGCTGGCACAGCCGATCATCGTCTGGAGGCGATTGCGCTCCATGAATTCCGCCAATGCGCCCCAAAGCGAGAGGATGACGCCGCCCGATCGCCAAGCCGGATGCACGCAGGAACGCCCGAGTTCGGCCATGCCGGAGCGCAATGCGCGCAGACGCGTCAGGTCGAATTCAGTATCGCTGTAGAGACCCCCTGCCCGCTTGGCGGCTGCCGGCGTGAGCACACGGTATGTGCCGATGACCTCGGCGGATTCACCGTCGTCGCGAACGGGACGCACGAGGAGGTGTTCGCAATAGCCATCGAACACGTCTGCGTCGTGCCCGGCAGGCGTGCCCTTGGGCACGCGCAGGTGCGCCCCCATCTCCTGCGCAAACACGAGATACCTCAGTTTCTGAGCCTCCCGAACGGCGGCTTCGTTGCGTGCCCAATCCACCGTGAGGCGAGCACTTTCATGGCTGTCCAGCTCGCAAAGATGCAGTTTTCGATGAAGTGACCTCCGGGGCACCGGCGAGCACAGGTCAGCGAGCGCCCGGGTCGGCGCGGGGAGTTCTCTCATGGCTGCTCTCCAATTTGATCGAGCGCATGCTCTCCTGCTGGAATGACGCCCGCGTGAACTGACCATGACAAAAGTGCGACGCAACCCCATATGGGCTTGCAATGGCACGCATCCACGCGGGCCGTAGCGCTGATAGCATCGCTGCATGAGC
>CAVVXV010000018.1:677500-1020427 GCA_963752295.1 uncultured beta proteobacterium
GCTGTGGATAGGGGTGAAAGGCTAAACAAACTTGGAAATAGCTGGTTCTCTCCGAAAACTATTTAGGTAGTGCCTCAAGTATTACCGTCGGGGGTAGAGCACTGTTATGGCTAGGGGGTCATGGCGACTTACCAAACCATTGCAAACTCCGAATACCGATGAGTACAGCTTGGGAGACAGTGCACCGGGTGCTAACGTCCGGACACAAGAGGGAAACAACCCAGACCGCCAGCTAAGGTCCCTAAAATTGGCTAAGTGGGAAACGAAGTGGGAAGGCTAAAACAGTCAGGATGTTGGCTTAGAAGCAGCCATCATTTAAAGAAAGCGTAATAGCTCACTGATCGAGTCGTCCTGCGCGGAAGATGTAACGGGGCTAAGCCAGTTACCGAAGCTGCGGATGTGCGCGCAAGCGTACGTGGTAGGAGAGCGTTCTGTACGCCTGTGAAGGTGGATCGTGAGGTCTGCTGGAGGTATCAGAAGTGCGAATGCTGACATGAGTAGCGTTAAAGGGGGTGAAAAGCCCCCTCGCCGTAAGCGCAAGGTTTCCTACGCAACGTTCATCGGCGTAGGGTGAGTCGGCCCCTAAGGCGAGGCAGAGATGCGTAGCTGATGGGAAACAGGTCAATATTCCTGTACCGATGTGTAGTGCGATGTGGGGACGGAGAAGGTTAGCTCGGCCGGGTGTTGGATATCCCGGTTCAAGCACGTAGGCATGCTTTCTAGGCAAATCCGGAAAGCTTAGCTGAGATGTAATAACGAGGCGGCTTGCCGCCGAAGCGAGTAATACCCTGCTTCCAGGAAAAGCCACTAAGCTTCAGCTACACACGACCGTACCGCAAACCGACACTGGTGCGCGAGATGAGTATTCTAAGGCGCTTGAGAGAACTCTGGAGAAGGAACTCGGCAAATTGACACCGTAACTTCGGAAGAAGGTGTGCCTTTAGTAGGTGAACCTGTACAGGGGGAGCCAAATGAGGCCGCAGAGAATCGGTGGCTGCGACTGTTTATTAAAAACACAGCACTCTGCAAAGACGAAAGTCGACGTATAGGGTGTGACGCCTGCCCGGTGCTGGAAGATTAAATGATGGGGTGCAAGCTCTTGACTGAAGTCCCAGTAAACGGCGGCCGTAACTATAACGGTCCTAAGGTAGCGAAATTCCTTGTCGGGTAAGTTCCGACCTGCACGAATGGCGTAACGATGGCCACACTGTCTCCTCCAGAGACTCAGCGAAGTTGAAATGTTTGTGATGATGCAATCTCCCCGCGGAAAGACGGAAAGACCCCATGAACCTTTACTGTAGCTTTACATTGGACTTTGAACAGATCTGTGTAGGATAGGTGGGAGGCTTTGAAGCGGTGCCGCTAGGTGTCGTGGAGCCAACGTTGAAATACCACCCTGGTGTGTTTGAGGTTCTAACCTTGGCCCGTTATCCGGGTTGGGGACAGTGTATGGTGGGCAGTTTGACTGGGGCGGTCTCCTCCCAAAGCGTAACGGAGGAGTTCGAAGGTACGCTAGGCACGGTCGGAAATCGTGCTGATAGTGCATTGGCATAAGCGTGCTTGACTGCGAGACTGACAAGTCGAGCAGGTACGAAAGTAGGACAAAGTGATCCGGTGGTTCTGTATGGAAGGGCCATCGCTCAACGGATAAAAGGTACTCTGGGGATAACAGGCTGATACCGCCCAAGAGTTCATATCGACGGCGGTGTTTGGCACCTCGATGTCGGCTCATCTCATCCTGGGGCTGTAGCCGGTCCCAAGGGTATGGCTGTTCGCCATTTAAAGAGGTACGTGAGCTGGGTTTAAAACGTCGTGAGACAGTTTGGTCCCTATCTTCCGTGGGCGCTGCAAGATTGAGAGAGCCTGCTCCTAGTACGAGAGGACCGGAGTGGACGCACCTCTGGTGTATCGGTTGTCACGCCAGTGGCATTGCCGAGTAGCTATGTGCGGAAGAGATAACCGCTGAAAGCATCTAAGCGGGAAACTCGTCTCAAGATAAGTCTTGCCGGGGCCTTGAGCCCCCTGAAGAGTCGTTCGAGACCAGGACGTTGATAGGCTGGGTGTGGAAGCGCAGTAATGCGTTAAGCTAACCAGTACTAATTGCTCGTGAGGCTTGACCCTATAACTTTGACGCAACGTGTCAAAGAGTGGTCGCGTTATGCCGTCTTCATTCAAAAGCGAAGGCGCAATCAATATGCTGAATCGCACCCAATTGCGGAATGACTCTACAAATTAGCCACTATGGCCATTTCGGACATAGTGCGTACCGGTTAAGCCTGATGACCATAGCGAGGTGGTCCCACTCCTTCCCATCCCGAACAGGACAGTGAAACGCCTCAGCGCCGATGATAGTGCGGATGCCCGTGTGAAAGTAGGACATTGTCAGGCTAATAATTGACTGGCCCCCATCGAAGAGATGGGGGCCTTTTCATTTTCTCGAGCTCTCCTATTGGGGCGCTCATTTCTCTATGGCAACATTGATGAGAGTGTAGATTCATTGAGCCGGCCGAACGAATCAAATCGCGCCTGGAATAGGGCGACCGCCAAATCCGATTCACGCTCTTCAATTGCAGAAATAAAATCGCCGGCACCGCGCATAGATTTAAAGGCGATAAAACCAAATTCCAGAAAGCGCTGCAGCTCCGCCAAGCCTGCAAGTCCTGCAGGGCTGCGCATAGTGCGCAGTGCGCGTCCAAGCCATTCGCTCCTGGTCAGTCGATCAAGCGACCTTCCAATCGAAGCCATGAGCTCGATTTGCCTTGCCCTGTCTGCCGGCCGGCCCGTTCTTTGCCACGCCTGAACGTATGCAGCGGCGTCCAACGATGCTGCGGTCAAATTTGCTGCCATCTCACTGTCGAGAGTCTCGGACAGCGCGTGCAAGTCGGCTAACGCGACCACTGTGGCAACGAGCTCACGAGAAAAGAAGCGCGTAATCGCCGGCACGATGCGAGCGAACTGTGCATCCCGAACAAGGAAATCGCGCGGGCCGTATAACTCCTCGAGAAAAAAGCGCGCCGCTGGCCCATATCGGGCCGACGCTAGTTCGTCGGCATAGCAGCGCTCGAATCGACGCTGCTGGTAGTGTTTCAATGACTCTACCTTCGCGGCCAATTTCGCGTCAACTAGTCTCCGCTGACGCTCACGGTCGACGACTTGCAACAACTCCAGAATCCGGGTCGAGGCGGACTGATCGAACTTTGATTTCACCTAGTCAATATAAGGGCGCCCCGCAGACCAACATCAGGCCGGATTTAGGCTAGCCACACTACTAGATCTGATTTGAGCAGTCCTCCTTGACTTTCGAACCCAAGCCATGCGCCGCCGCGGATTGGTGAAACTCGGCGCTGGTGCAGCCGTGCTGCTCGGCCTCCCGGGTGCGACTACCCTCATATCGTGACCAGGCCTCAGCAATGGCCGTATGACGTTCACGTCTCGTCGTGTATTTCGTGCCATTGCCGTCGCAGTGCTTGACGAGTGTTTGCCTGCAGGAATCCAGACTCGAGACAAATCGCTGGAGGCACCCCTTCAACGGTTGGACGCCACGGTCTCGGGCTTGCCACTTCATGCCCAAAATGAGTTCTCCCAATTCCATGAAGAATCGCCTGGTGGAACGGTGCATGTGCGCAGCGATGGTTCGCGGCGACTTGACTATCCGCTGAATGACTTCGTCATGGATGGTGCTCGGCGCGCCCCGCTGACGATGGCCGAAATCCAGTTCGCAGCGGGCGCCACCAGCGTGATGCCTGTTCACGAGTTGGGAACATCGTACGTATCCTGGAAGCAGGTACGATCTGCCATCGCGGCACTACGATGAAGCCACTGCTCACCCGCATCGTCAGTGCTCACGTGATGGGGTGCTGCGCGATGAGCGCGGACGAGCGGCGCGGCGTCGTTCGTCCAGACGGCATCCACTGGCAGATTCCCAATTTGTCGATTCTCGATGGGCCGATCTTTCCCACCAGCTTCGGTGCAAATCCCCAATTGCCGACTTATAGAATTGCCAACAGTCTCGCCTCACAGCTCGCCCACGCACTCGGGAAGATCCCGCTGGCACTTGCCTGACGTTTGCGCGTAAAGCCAATAAAAAGAACCATGCTTGCTCGATTGCAGCGTCTGATCACCTTCGGGCTGATGACCGTTGCCATCGTGTGGGCGGCGGTCTTTGTTGCGAGGGGACAAGTCGCTTGGTCCGCGGGCGGTGCCCTGGTGATCATCTTCGGCTATGCGTTCGTGCTTGCATTGGAGTTTTCCATTGCAGCCGTTGTCAATCGGCATGATGAGGTTCCGAACGCGCGCCTTTCTGAGCGTGTAGCCGCCTGGTGGGGCGAAGTCGTGACGGCACCGGCAGTATTCATCTGGCGACAACCGTTTCGATCAAATGTTGAGGCGGACTGTCTCCCGCTTGGAGCCAAACGAAGGGGTCTTGTACTCGTCCATGGCTTTGTCTGCAACCGGGGGCTATGGACGCCATGGCTTCGCCGATTGCGCGAGCGCGGCGTGCCGTTTATCGCGGTCAATCTTGAACCGGTATTCGGTTCCATCGACCAATACATTGCGCAAATCGATCAAGCTGTGAGGTGCCTCGAAACGGCGACCGGCATGGCGCCGGTGCTGGTGGCTCACAGCATGGGCGGCCTCGCCGTACGGGCATGGCTGGCCGATGTGAATGACGACGAGCGGGCTCATCGTGTCATTACGATCGGAACGCCGCACCACGGAACGTACCTGGCTCGCTTCGCAATGTCGGCCAATACCCGTCAAATGCGGTTGGGTAGCGCGTGGCTCGAATCCCTCTCCTCGCGCGAACCAATCAATCGATATAGTAGATTCATTTGCTTCTTTGGTAACTGCGACAACATCGTGTTCCCATCTTCCACTGCTGTGCTGCCCGGTGCATACAAACACCACATCGCGGGGGTTGCGCACGTCGAGATGGCATGTCAGCAAATTGTGTTTCAGGAAGTCCTGCGGTGTCTCGGTACCAGCGACGGAAGCGATGATGATGAAGACGCAATCGGGATAACGGCCTCAAGCGCGCAGGGCCGCTAATCGTCGACGTCACGCAGGAGTTCCAGCGTGGCCTCCTCGGAAAGATTGAGCAATTGGCTGATGTCGTGCACGTCGTCAGGGAGCGCGGCATTGTTCCAGCCGTGTGCCGTGTGCCTGGCCAATCTGATGGCGAGTACTACGTTCTTTGCGGCCGGATGATCGGCATGGCGGTCGTCCGAAATACGAACCAGCAATTCAGGAAGATGCCACGTACGCATCAGGGCTTGTTGAAGGTCGGAAAGGGCAATGTTGAGGACACTGCGCTGGATGGTTTCAGACCGCAGGGTCGGATCGGCATTTTGTGCGCTGCGAATTGCTAGCGCGAGCTGGGGTGCGTGGCACCAAAGAAGCATCTCGGCGAAGTCGTGAAGCAGCGCGGCGTGATGGATCACGGCGGCATCGTGATCCATGCGCTGGATAGCGAACGCAAGAGCGAAATTGGCTGCCCGGTACGCACGCTGAAGGACCTCATTCAGTCCGCGCAGAGCATCCGGCTGGTCAGCCAGGCGCACCTCCACCGTGGGCAGCGGACCGAACGCGCGAAAAAAAGGAGTGATGCCCATCATCACGATGGCCGCCGTCACAGTTTCCGGCTGCGTCAACCTGCGTGACGGCCGATTTTGCGAGACATGGGCCAGCACTCGAAGGGCCATCAGCGGGTCGTCGGAAACCGTCTCGCCGATGAGGTTCGCGTCCACCGCGTCCTCGTTGGCACGCAACGCTTCCACCGCTTCTGCAGACTTGCTGAGCACCGGGATCTCGGCCTTCCCGAAGAAGGCAGTCCAGGCTGCCAGGTCCTTCAATGGTTCGGTCAGTCGATCTGCGGCCATGGAACTCGTCCTTTGCACCGGCGGTTCGGCACAGTTTGGTTCTCGGACGCCTGCGGCGGTACTTGAGCGCCCCTGCTGCGACCGAACATCGCGCGCGTGACATTTAGCGCGTCGGTGTGCCAATTGCAGCGGCCAGGGTCGCGACCTCCGCCGCGGATCGGACGCCGAGCTTCGCATAGACCCGCGCGCGGTGAACCTCGACCGTGCGTACCGACAAGTGCAATTCGTCGGCGATGATCTTGTTCAGCTTTCCCGCGGCCACACGCAGCATGATGTCCCGCTCGCGCTCGGTCAGGCTCGCGATGCGCGCCGCGCGTTCGCAAGCAAGCCGATCGCCTCGATGCATGGCAACCGCCACGGTGAGTGCCTGCTCGATTCGATCGGCAAGCGCATTGTCTCCATACGGCTTCTCGATGAAGTCGAAGGCCCCTTTCTTGAGCGCATCGACGGCCATCGGGATATCGCCGTGCCCGCTCAGGAAAAGCACAGGGTTTTGAATCCCGCGTGCAACGAGTTCATCGTGCACGCGAAGGCCGGACATTGGCTGCATGCGGATGTCCAGCACGATGACCCCGTGGATTGGCAGCGCCGCTTCTTCCAGCGTCCTCAGCAGAGAAGGCCCGCTGCGATATGCCTTCACGACCATGCCGCGCGAATGCAACAGGAAGCTCAGTGCGTCGAGCACTGACGGTTCGTCGTCGACAAGGTAGACGGTTCTTGCGTCTCGCTGCTCGTTCATCGAAGGCGTTCCTGCTGTGCTCGGATATGGCCAAGCATTGCAACCGAGCGATGGCTCAGGCTGCCTCCTCTTCCGCCCGCTTGGCAGCGGCCTGAAGATCCAGTGGAAGCGTCAGGGAAAAGACTGCGCCGCCGCCCGGCAGGTCATGAGCGTCGAACAGGCCGCGGTGAGCTTCGACAATGGAGCGACAAATCGCGAGGCCCATCCCCATGCCATCGGACTTGGTCGAGTAGAACGGCGCACAAAGGGACTCGATGTTGCGTCCGTCAAGACCAGGCCCGCTGTCGCTGGCATCGATTCGCACGAAGCGGCGATCCGAGCTGAGCGATCCATGAAAGCGCACGATGCGCGGACCCTTGCGCACGGTGGCCAGCGCGTCGATGGCGTTTCGCAACAGATTGACCAGTACCTGTTCCAGCAGCACCGCATCGGCCACGAGGTTTGGCACTGCGACATCGAAGTGGAGCTGCACTTCGATGTTGCACCTCTCTATGTCGCGACGCAAAAGCGCAACTGCCCCTTGTGTAACGGCACTCAAATCGCATGATTCGAGGCGAGGTGCGCGGCGGGTGAGGAAATCACGGATACGCTGAACGATGGCGCCGGCGTGAGAGGCCTGTTCTCCCATCCGCTGCAGCGCACGCAGCACGACGGGATCAGGATGGCCGCCGCGCTGCAGCGAATTCAGCACCCCGGCCGCGTAGCTGGAAATTGCCATGAGAGGTTGATTCAATTCGTGCGCGAGCGTGGACGCCACTTCGCCGAGCATCGTCAGCCGAGCATGATGCGCCATCGACTCGGTGCGATGCCGTTCTCTTTCTTCCAGGCGCTTCGATTCAGTGATGTCCACGATCGAACCCATCCAGCCGACGTGCCTGCCATGCGCGTCAACCAGCGGCGCCTCGAAGACCATCACATCGAGACGATGGCCATCGCGATGCCGCCAAATCGATTCATATCCGCCGCGCGGAGCCTGCCCGGACATGTTGCGCCGGTGCTGCAGCATGGTGGCTTCCAGGGAATCTGGGGGCCAGTACGGCATGGGCGGAGTTTGCCCCAGGAGTTCTGCGGATGTGTAGCCGACCATGTCCGCGAGGGCTCGATTCGCATAGACGAGCCTGCCTTCCAGGTCGCGAGCCCGCAAGCCCACGGTGAGCGAATCCTCCATCGCGCGACGCCAGGCTGCTTCAGTTCGCCAGGCTTGTTCGGCAAGTGATACGACACGCATCTGGCGCCTGAGCATCATGGTGCTCAAGGCAACCAGACCGATGAACCCGACAATCAGTGACAGCGTGATCGGTTCGTACCACGGTGCAATGATGTCTCGAGCACCGAGCTCGAGAAAGGTGTCGTTCAAGGTGGGGGCCATATCGAGTCGATAGCTCGCGTGAAGCTCGCTTGCTCGTGAATCGGCGGTCGATGCAATGACGGTGCCCAGCGTATCAACCAGACGAACGTCGTACTTGCGGGCCAGCCACCAGGGCACTCCCTGGCGCAGCATTTCGTTGGGCGAGTAGCGCGCGATCAGCGTTTCCCCTGAAGGCATGTTGACCGCGAGGTGCGCGGAGAGACCGGTCGGCGGAGGCCTTGCGCCTTTGGCATCGACCGGGCGCGGCTGCTGCTCGGGAAGATGAACCAGAATGCGGTTCGTGGCACTGAGCCAGGTGATGCTCAGCCAGAACCGATGCAGACCTTCGAGAACTTGCGGCATGGCAGCGAAAGCCAGCGGCGATGGTTGAGTGGCATCGACGTGCACTCCCAATTCGTGAAGCTGCTGACGTTCCGCGTCGATGCGGGCAGTGATCTGTGCTTCGAGCGACAGCGCGTCGGAGATCAATTCAAGGCGTTGCTGCTCGACTGCGCGGCGCTGAGTCTGCACCAGCCAGCCGATGACGCCAGATACGAACAGAAGCGATACAAGCAACGGCACGGCCCATAGTCCATGTCGCCAGGGCGGATGCGGCGGTGCGGTCGGGGAACCTGGCGCCGAGAGCGAACTGTCCATCCGACGAGTCTAGTGGGCTGCGAAGTCCTTTTCGGCGCGTTTCGGCAAAGGCATGTGAAACTCTGCCTTCCTGGATTCACCTTTGCGCCGTGCGCTCGTCAGGCCGGCAATTCGCAAACGTTCATGGTCTCTCGTCTGGCGCGCCCGGCGCGAAAACTCGTTCTTGCGATTGGCATTTCCCTGTTCGCCGGAATGGCCTGCGCTCAGGCAGCGATCGTCATCAAGTTCAGCCATGTGGTCGCCCGTGAAACTCCCAAAGGCCAGGCGGCCGATTTCTTCGCCGCTCGGGCGGCGGCTCTGACGCATGGCAAGGTCCAGGTCCAGGTCTATCCAAATAGCCAGCTCTACAAGGACAAGGAGGAAATGGAGGCCCTGCAGCTGGGCGCGGTGCAAATGCTGGCGCCGTCGCTGTCGAAGTTCGCGCCGCTGGGAGTCAAGGAATTCGAGGTTTTCGATCTGCCTTACATCTTCGACAAGCTTGAGGACCTGCACAGGATCACCCAAGGACCGGTGGGGCGCGCCTTGCTTGGCAAACTCGAAGCAAAGGGCATCCAAGGCCTTGCGTTCTGGGACAACGGCTTCAAGAGCTTTTCCGCGAATCGTCCGTTGCGCCTGCCCGAGGACTTCCGCGGGCTCAGGATGAGGATCCAGTCATCGATGGTGCTGGATGCGCAGATGCGAGCCCTCGGGGCAATCCCGCGTGTCATGGCCTTCTCCGAAGTGCGCCAGGCATTGCAGAACGGTGTCGTCGACGGCACCGAGAACCCGCATTCCAACCTGTATACCCAGAAGATGCACGAAGTGCAGAAGTACATGACGCTGACCAATCACGGCTACCTCGGGTATGCAGTGGTCGTCAACAAGAAGTTCTGGGATGGACTACCCGCCGAGATCCGCCAGGAACTTGCGCAGGCCATGGCCGAGGCGACACAGGTGGCCAATGAGCACGCGCGGCAGGACAACATGGACGCGCTGGCACGGATCCGCGCATCGGGGTTGACCGAGATCCACGATCCCACGCCGTCGGAGAGACTTGCATTGAAGCAGGCGCTCTTGCCGGTCCACAAGCAGATGGCCTCACGCATCGGGCGCGACATCATCGAGCAGATCTACCGGGAAACGGGCTTCGACGCCTCCAACCCGTAAGTGCGGCGAAGCTCGTCATACCCCAGGCCGGGACCCGAACCGGGCAAGCACAATGGCCCGAAAGCCATTGTGCGGTGCGTCAATCGCATGTCTGCGCTTCAGAGGCGGGTGACGCCGGGGATCCACCCCACCAGTTCGCCGTCCATGTAGAGGGCCCCTTCGGGCGCTCCTGCCTCCGCATAGAACTCCAGTTCGCGAGGAAGGGCCTTCGGGGGCGGCGCCGCAGGTGCTGCGATGGTCTGGGCAAGGCGCATCAAACCGGTGCTTGCCTTCTGAAGGACGAATGCGATGGTGCCGCGAACCTGGCATGTCCAGGACCGCGTTTCCATTGGACTCCAGGGGAGGGACTTCAAGCTTGTCATGGTCGTCTCCGTGGTTCAGTCGGGGCGTTGAAGATGTCCCCAGTGGGTCAACGGCTGTCGGCAGAGCGGGCGAGCTGCTCGAGCTCACGGCGGATTCCGCGCTTCGTCTGGTGGCGGACGGATCCACAGCTCTTCCGATGAGCACCGGCAAGGCGAAATCGCGCCGCCGCGACGAGTGGATTGCGTGGCTTGCGAATGGCAACGGCGATCTTCATCAGGCTTCTCCTGTCGAGAAATACAAAAGGCCCGGGGCGTTTGCACATCCCGGGCCTTTTGGGTCGAGCCTTCGTCGCGAAAGCTCAGCGCAATCGTTCGCCGGGCGGCGCCTGCCGAGAAATGCCGATGCAACGTCGCACCCATACGGCCTTGCACATCGAGGTGCGACGAGGCAGCAGTGGATTCATGGCGAACGCGGACATGGCACTCCGGGGAAATGGTTGAAATGGGGGTTTCGTCGTGGCGTTGGCCTGCGGACCACAACTTGCGCAAATGATAAACGATTGATTATCTTTTGCAAGGTGAGCGCAAGTGCTCGGAATCCCCTAGAACGTGGGACCCGCCTTGCGGGCGAGTCATTTCTTGCGCTTCAGCGGTGCGACCCCTGCTTGGGTGCGAGCCCAGAGTTCATGCGCCGCTTCCGTGCCGGCCAGGCTGCCAGCCTTTGATGCAGTCCCCGCCGGCTTCGATGCTCGTTGCGGTCGATCGGGCGTTGGTTGGGGGGGAGGCGACAGCACCTCGCCGAGCAGGTCCAGGAGGCGGGTGCGCGCGCGCTCGGGGTGGCGACGATAGTAGGTCAGGACGAGACCGACAATGAAACGCTCATCGTCGTCCTGCGGCACGTTGTGCTGTGCATCGTCTGTTGTCGACGCGACGACGCCGGAAAACTCGTCATGCGGCTGGTCCATCCAGCCATACGGCTTGTGGCACAACTGCTCGAACTGGCGTGCGAGCCGCTCGCCTATCTGGCGTGAGCGACCCTTGATCTGGCTCCAGTAGCTTGGTTGGATCTGCAAGCGCTCTGCAAAGCGCCGCTCCAGCCCCCGCAGCGTGGCGGCATCCGGATGCTTGACAGTGTGGCGAACGAATTCGTCGAAAAGTGCCAACGCATTGTCTAGGCGAATCTGGGCAACATCACGGGGGCCGGCATGCATGAGAGCCAATGATAAAGCTTCGATGCGCTCGAGATGCCCCGTTTTCTCCGATTCGCTCACGGGACAAAGGAAAACGCGGCGTATGCAGCGCCGCGTCCGGTGGCGGGCATCGCCTGCCCGCCCGACGAGTTTGTCTCGTGCTGATTACTTGTTCTTCTCGATTTCGTGACCGATCACCCCGCCCACTGCCGCCCCACCGACGGTGCCGACACCGCTGCCATTGCTCAGGACCGATCCGGTCACGCCACCAATGGCAGCACCCGCTGCGGTGGCTTTGTCCTGTCGTGACATGTTCGAACAAGCGCCGAGGCCGAAGGTCAGTGCTGTCACCAGCACGCCGTAGGACAGGCTACGTAAAGTCGTGTTCATCTTCGCTTCTCCTATTGCAACTGCCTGGCGCGAACGCCTCAGGTAATTGAAGGATCGTCGAATCAGAAACCCGCGTCAGTCGGACACGGCACGAACCGGGTGTGCGCCCATTCCTACAGTGCCGTGCCGCGAGGATGTCGGCTCAGCATGCATGGGGAGCCTCAGTCTTCGTCCTTGATCTTGTATTGCCCCATCAGCTGTTGTTGCACTGTGGGCGGCACGGCTTCGTAGTGGCTCATTTCCAGCGTGTATCGGCCCTGGCCGCCTGTCATGCCGTTCAGGCGTGCCTGATAGCCCGTCAATTCGGAGAGCGGAACCTGTCCCGAGACGACGACATGCCCGCCCTGCAGTGTGCGTGCTCCGTTGACTTGCCCGCGCTTGGATGAGAGGTCGCCGGTGATGTCGCCCATGGCGTGGTCAGGCGCGGTGATTTCGACGCGCACGATTGGCTCCAGCACGATGGGTCGCGCCTTGAGCATGGCGTCGATGAAGGCCTTGCGCCCAGCGGTGGCGAACGCGATGTCCTTGGAGTCGACCGAGTGGGACTTGCCGTCATAGACCGTGACGCGCAGGTCCTTGACCGGAAATCCCGCGATCACGCCGCCGTCGAGGGCCTGGCGCACGCCCTTTTCCACAGCCGGGATGAATTGGCCGGGGATCGTGCCGCCCTTGACTGCATCGGCAAACTGAAAGCCTTCGCCGCGAGCGAGCGGCTCCACGCGCAGGAACACTTCGCCGAACTGGCCCGCTCCGCCGCTCTGCTTCTTGTGCCGGTAGTGGCCTTCCGCTGGCGCAGTGATGGTTTCGCGATAGGCAATGCGCGGCGGACGCGTGTTCACCTCGCATTTGTAGACCTCGAGCATGCGTTCGAGCAGCGTACGAAGATGCAGGTCGCCCAGGCCATACACGACGGTTTCGTTCGTCGTTGCCACATGTTCCACCTTGAGGCACGGGTCTTCGTCGACCAATTTCTGGAGGATCTCCCACATGCGCTGCTCGTCGCCGCGCCGCTTGGGTTCAATGGCCAGGCCGTGCACCGGCTCCGGGAACTCGAGGGGTTTGAGATGCAGATGGTCGTCTTCGGCGGCATCGTGCAGCACGGCATCGAAGTGCATCTCGTCGACCTTCGCGACGGCGCAGATGTCGCCAGGCAGCCCGCGAGCCACTTCGACGTGATCCTTTCCGAGCAGCATGAACAAATGGCCGACCTTGAACGGCTTGCGTCCGTCGCCGATGAAGAGCTGGCTGTCCTTGGTGACCGTGCCCTGATGGATCCGGAAGATGCCCATCTTGCCGACATACGGGTCGACCGTGACCTTGAACACGTGCGCGATGACATGCTGGTCCGGATCCGGGACGGCATGCAACTCGGCGGCGGCATCACCTTCGCCCTTGTAGAACTGTGGCGGGTTGCCCTCTGCCGGATTGGGAAGCAATCGGTCGATGACGTCGAGCAATTCGGCGACGCCGGCGCCATTGCGTGCCGACACGAAGCAGATCGGAATCAGGTGCCCTTCGCGCAATGCCTGTTCCAGCGGCGCATGCAGCTCGCTTGCATCGACGTCGCCGTCGTTGAGATAGCGCTCGACGATCTCGGGGTCGACCTCGACCACCTGCTCGACCAAGGCGCGGTGCGCCTGTTCGACCGACGAGAAGTCCGCTTCGTGTCCACTCGGCGCAGCGGGGTTGAAGAAGCAGTCCACGACCTCGGTACCCCCTGCGGCCGGCAGGTTCAGGGGCAGGCACTCCTTGCCGAAGGCGAGCTGGATCTGCGCGACCAGTTCAGGCAGATCGAGACCCTGTACGTCGATCTTGTTGATGATGATCATCCGGCACAGACCGCGCTTGGCGGCCCACTCCATCATGCGCGTGGACATCATCTCGATGCCCGTCTGCGCATTGACGACGATGGCCGCCGTGTCCACCGCTTCGAGCGCCGTCATCGACTGACCGACGAAATCCGGGTATCCCGGCGTGTCGATCATGTGGATGCGCGATTCGCGATGATTCAGGTGCACGATCGCCGCCTTCAGCGAATGAAGCACCTTTCGCTCGAGCGGGTCAAAGTCGCAAACCGTGTTTCCGCGCTCCACGGTGCCCGGAGCTCCCACCGCCCCCGCCTTGCCCAGCAGCGCCTCGATCAGACTGGTCTTGCCTGCTGTGGCCTGCCCGACGAGGGCGATCGTTCGGATGCCGGCAATCTCCGGATTCGCTGTCGACATGGCGCAGTCTCCTTCGGCGTGCGCGACGCCGCATGGTGGGTCGAGGACGTGAGGATGCCAGCTGTCGAGAGTACCCGCCATCGCCCCGTCCTACAAGGCTTTGCAGGCAAGTCCGACAGACGCATGATGTGCGGCAAGGGATAGTGACACCCGGTGCGACCTTCGCCGGGCACATTGATTGCTCAATCGCCCATGAACCGCCTTTGAACCATGTTCTCGATGGCCCTGACTTCACTCGGCAAGCGTGCTGCAGCGGCGGCGACCTGCATGGGTTTCGGCCTGGCGTTTGCGGGGCCGATCGAAGGCGCGTCGATGCTGCGCCACGAGATCGACATGGCCAAGCTGCCCTTGGCGGCTGACATGGTGGCTCCGGCAGGGGCGACGGGGCTGGCGGGCGTGAACTACCGGCTGTGGGTGGCTCGAGGCAGCGCGGAATGGGGTGTCGGGGTGGGTGCAATCGGTTTCGTTCCGTTCAGTATCGATCCCGAAGCGGCGTATTCGCGCGAAATGCCTGCGATGCACCTCGGGGATGACCCCAGATACGTTCCCACGTTGATGCGAGTCCGGCCCATGGTGACTGTCGGGATGCGGTTGCATCTGTCGCGGGCATCGGCGCTGTTTGCCGACGCGAGCGATGCCCGCGGCCTCGGCGACGACCCGCATGCGGACTACGTTCATGCCAACGTCGGGATGGAGTGGAAGCCGGCGCCCCATCGGCTCGGCTTCGATCATGGGGCCATCGGCATCCGTTTCGATTCAGGATATCGGCTCTCGCTGAAGCCACGCAGCGGGGGGTTGGCACTGTACCTGCGGGGACGCTTCTGAAGCGTGGGTCCTCGCGCCGCAAAAGGAATCATGGATGGCCGAATCGAAAAAGCGTTCCACCGAGGTCGAACAGGAACGTCTGGGCAGCCCCCGGAATGATCGCGCAGCCAAGCCGCGTCTGCCTCATGAGCGTGACGAATCGGCCGGGCGACATGCCACGCAAGGCCAGGACAATGTCGATGCGCAACGCGCCATGCGGCAGGCGCATGACGACCTCCAGGCTGGCCGCCAGGACACTGGGCGAGCGCCCGTGGCCGACGATGCCTATCGTCGCATGCGGACCTCGACTGATCGTGGCGGCGGTCCACTCGCCGACGACAAGGCCGCCCACGGCGGCGGCGACGACGAAAGCCCCCCGGACGAGACGCCCACGACCGAGGCTACTGGAAAGCCACCTCCGCGAAGCTCCTGAGCTTGCGGCTGTGAAGCTGGTCCACGCCGCCGTGGCGCAGCAGCTCGACGGCGCGTATCCCGATGCGAAGGTGCTGGTCGACTCGTTCGCGATAGAAGTGGTTTGCCATTCCCGGCAGCTTGATTTCGCCATGCAGGGGCTTGTCGCTCACGCACAGCAAGGTGCCGTAGGGCACGCGAAACCGAAAGCCGTTGGCTGCAATGGTGGCGCTTTCCATGTCGAGCGCAATGGCGCGGCTCTGGCTGAAGCGGCGTTCGGGCGTGCGCTGCGGGAGCAATTCCCAATTGCGATTGTCGGTGCTGGCGACCGTGCCGGTGCGCATGATGCGTTTGAGTTCGCGCCCCTTGAGCTGCGTGATGTCCGCCACGGCGGCTTCGAGCGCGAGCTGCACTTCAGCCAACGGCGGCAGCGGGACCCACAGCGGCAGGTCCTCGTCGAGCACATGGTCCTCTCGCACATATCCGTGGGCCAGCACATAGTCGCCGAGTTGCTGCGTGGTGTGCAGACCCGCGCAGTGGCCAAGCATCATCCACGCATGGGGCCTGAGCACGGCCACGTGGTCGGTGATGGTCTTCGCATTGGCCGGCCCCACGCCGATGTTGATCATCGTGATGCCGCTGCGGTCCCCGCGCACCAGATGGTAGGCCGGCATCTGCGGCAGACGCGGCGGTGGTGACCCGAGGTCGTCGCCGGCCTGCATCGACAGACCCTGGCGACGCGTGACCACATTGCCCGGCTCGACGAACGCGACGTAGTCGCTGTCACCGGCGGTCATCGTCTCGTGACCGAGACGCACGAACTCGTCGATGTAGAACTGGTAGTTCGTGAACAGGACGAAGTTCTGGAAGTGTTCTGGCGCAGTCCCGGTGTAATGGCGAAGGCGGTGCAACGAGTAGTCGACCCGCGGGGCGGTGAACAGCGACAGCGGATGGGCCTGCGACGGTCCGGTTTCATGGGTCCCGTTGGCGATGCCGTCGTCCATCGCGCTGAGGTCGGGCAGATCGAACATGTCCTGCATCAGCAGCCGGCGCGCGGCGTCGAGCGATCCTTCAAGGTGGTCGTTGTCGGCCAGCGAGAAATGCACGGGGATGGGTTGGTGGCTGGTGCCGATCTCGACAGGCACCTGATGGTTCTTCAGCAGCAGCCTGAATTGCTCGTGGTAGTAATCGTCGAAGAGATCCGGCCGCGTGAGCGTGGTTTCGTAGGTGCCTGGGCCGGCCACGAACCCGTAGGACAGGCGCGAGTCCGCGCGCGCGACCGTGTCCGTGTGCACACGCACGAACGGATAGCAGGCGCGCACAGGCTCGTCGAGTGACTCCCCTGCGACGAACCGCTGCAACGCGTGGCGCAGGTGGGCCACGCTGGCATCGTAGATCGCATGAACCTGCGCCAGCGCGGCGCCGGGTTCATCGAAGCGCGTGGGGGCGAAGAAGGGCGGGACCGAGGCCATGGATCTCCTTTGGGCAGGTGGCCTATTCTCGCGCCGGCTGGAGGTGCGTTTCTTTGAGCCATGAGCGAGTCTCGTCTGCCGGCGAGGCGACCCATTGCAGCATGCTCGCTCGCGCCGGGCAGCGCACGCCAAAGCCGGGAAGCGTCGAAACTCAGGCGGGCCCGCCGCTCGCGCCGAAAACCTCGTCCCAGAAAGGAGATTGCAAGGAGGGATCGGCCGCTTCGTATCCGATCGGATCAGGCGCGGGAGCGCCTTTGAAGGGCGGCGAGTCGAAGTCACTCGTCCTGTCGCTGTCCGCGCCCGCGTGTTCGCTGCGTCTCTTGCCGGCGTCCTGCATCATTGACTCCGTGGCGGCCAGACTGCAGTGGCCGATGGTCGGATCGTGCAACGCCACGCGACGTGGCGGCATCGGGCGAGCGATCAAGTTCGTGTAGGAGCGAACCTACACGGCAGTGCAGCCCGCTCTGGCCCCCGCTGAATCGATGCGCGCACGCGCGCCGAGCGCACGCCGAATCGCCTCGGTGACATCGTGGCAGGACGACGCGGCGCATGATCACGCCTCGCATGGTCGCTGCCCGGCCCGGGATCCTTCCTCGCATGCCAGATTCGCCCCTGTCCGCTTCCGCCTCAGCGCCGGCGCGCCCGGCGCGTCCTTCGGCGACGCTCGTCCTCGTGCGCGACGGGCAGCGTGGGCTGGAGGTGCTGCTGCTTCGACGCGCCGAGCGCGGGGACCACAACAGCGGTGCCTGGGTGTTTCCCGGTGGCCTGCTCGATGCCTCCGATGCCCTGGCTGAACAATGGGTCACGGGCGACGACGACCGCGCCTGCAGTGCTCGCATGGGGCTGTCCGAAGGCGGTCTTGCCTATGTGCTGGCGGCACTGCGCGAATGTTTCGAGGAATGCGGACTGCTGTTTGCGCTGCACGGCGATGGACGCCCGGTGAGCGGCGAGCTGGCGCAGCAGCTTGCGCCATGGCGCGGCATGCTGCACCGCAACGAGCGCAGTCTGCAGGCGTTTGCCGAACAGACAGGCTTGCGGTGGAACGCAGGCGCTCCGGTCTACCTCAGCCATTGGCTGACTCCGCTGGGCAGGCCCAAGCGCTTCGACACGCGCTTCTTCATCGCCGAGGCGCCGCCGGACCAGGTGGCCGCTCACGACGGCACCGAAATGACCGCGCATCGCTGGCTGCGTCCCGCTGACGTGGCGGCCGAGGGCGACGCGCTCAAGCTCATCGGACCGACCCGCGCCACGCTGCAAGTGCTGGGAGACTTCGAGTCCGCGGCCGAGGCCATGGCCTGGGCGCGCGCGCCGCGAACGGTGTCTCGCATCTTTCCGCGCCTGGGCACCGGCTCGCAGGGCGATCGCCCTGTGCTTCCCGAGGAGCCTTCATTCGTCGAACTCGGCCGGCTCGATCCGCTCGGCCACGGGCGCGCGAGCTACGAGATCGTCGCGCACCAGCCCGTTGTGCTGTCCAGGCGAATTGTTCGCGTCACAGCGGCCAATCCCGGCGTGATGACGGGTCCGGGAACGAACAGCTATCTCGTGGGGAATGGTCCGGGCGCGCCCTGGGCGGTGATCGATCCAGGGCCGCTGGACGAAGCGCAGGCACAGGCCCTCGTCGATGCGGCGCCGGGGCCGATACGCCACATCCTGGTCACGCATACGCACCCGGACCATTCGCCGGGCGCTGCCGCCTTGAAGGCCCGCACGGGCGCGCTGACCTACGGTCGGCTGCCCGATCACCCCGATCGGCAGGACGCCGGATTCGTGCCGGACCGGCCGCTGGCCGGCGGCGAGCGCATCGTGGTCGGGGCAGACACCACGCTGGAGGTGTTGCACACCCCCGGCCACGCGTCCAACCACCTGTGCTATCTGCTCGAAGAGGAGAAGACGCTGTTCACGGGTGATCAGGTGATGCAGCGCTCGACGGTCGTCATCAACCCGCCCGACGGCGACATGGCGGCCTATCTCGCGTCCTTGCGCGAACTGGCCTCGATCTCGCCGCAACGCATCGAGTGGCTTGCGCCCGGACACGGATTCCTGATGGAAAGGCCTGAGCAGGTCTTCGAGTGGATCATCGCCCATCGGCTCGCGCGTGAAGCCAAAGTTCTCGATGTGCTGCGTTCGCTCGGTCCGTCGACGGTGGAGCAACTGGTGGGCAAGGTGTACGACGATGTCCCGACCCGAATGCACGGCGTGGCCCTGCGCTCGCTCCTCGCGCACCTTCTCAAGCTGCGCCACGACGGCGTCGCGCTTGATGTTGGCGGCATCTGGCGCGCGCCGGCGTGAGGGCCGGCGCGGCCATCGTCAGCGCGAGTGGGTGACACCCCCGTCGACGACAAGGGTGGATCCGACCACATAGTCTCCTGCGCGCGATGCCAGATAGATCGCCGCGCCGGCCATGTCGTCGTCCTGGCCGATCCGTCCGGCCGGAATGTGCGCGGAGACCTCCGACGCGTGGTCGCGAGCTTCGCGATTCATGTCGGAGGCGAAGGCGCCCGGCGCGATCGCGTTGACGACGATGTTGTCCTGGATGAGCCGCAACGCCATCCGTCGCGTGAGGTGGATGAGACCTGCCTTGCTCGCCGCATAGGAATACGTCTCCATCGGATTCACCGAGATGCCGTCGATCGAGGCGATGTTGATGACCTTGGCGGGGCGAAATTCGGCTGCCCGGCGCATTGCCGCGCCAAGCGCCTGCGTCAGGAAGAAGGGCGTTTTCAGGTTCAGGTCGACGACCTTGTCCCAACCGTTCTCCGGGAACTCCTCGAATGGGGCGCCCCAGGCTGCGCCTGCGTTGTTGACGAGGATGTCCAGCTGCGGCTCGTGCCGCGAATACGCCTCAACGAGGGCGTGCACGCCCTCGAGCGTCGAGACGTCGGCAGGCAGCGAGACGCAATGGTTGCCGCCCTCGGACAATTCGCGCGCGGTCTGGTCGCAGGCTTGCGCCTTGCGCGCCGAGATGTACACGCGCGCGCCCGCAGCGATGAAACCCGCAGCGATCATGCGGCCGATGCCGCGCGAGCCGCCCGTGACGAGGGCGGTGCGGCCTTTGAGGGAAAACAAGTCGTTCATCGGGGACTCCGCCGAAGAGGAGCAGCAAGCCTAACGGGGTTCAACCGCCGTGGCAGTCGCCTAGGTGCCAACCCGCCAAGCGACATGCCGCCTGCGACCTTGTCACCGCACGGCGACCGCAGACCAGAAAAGGCATCACATGCTGCGCCGGTATTGCCCGCCCACCTCGAACAGCGCGCTCGTGATCTGCCCAAGCGAACACACGCGTACCGCGTCCATCAGCACCTCGAACACGTTGGCATGCTCGATCACGGCCTGCTGCAATCGCTCGAGCATGGCCGGCGCTTGCGCGGCGTGGCGGGCGTGGAAGTCGCTCAGCCGCTTGAGCTGCGATTGCTTCTCCGCCTCGGTCGAGCGCGCCAGCTCGATGTGGTCGGCCACCGGGTCGCCGTGCGGGTTGCGGAAGGTGTTCACCCCGATGATCGGGTACTCGCCCGTGTGCTTGAGCATCTCGTAGTGCATGCTCTCTTCCTGGATCTGCCCGCGCTGGTAGCCCGTTTCCATCGCGCCCAGCACTCCGCCACGCTCGGCGATCTTCTCGAACTCGGCGAGCACCGCCTCCTCCACCAGCTCGGTGAGCTCGTCGATGATGAACGCGCCCTGGTTGGGGTTCTCGTTCTTGGCCAGCCCCCACTCGCGGTTGATGATCAGCTGGATGGCCATCGCGCGGCGCACACTGTCCTCCGTGGGCGTGGTGATCGCCTCGTCGAACGCGTTGGTGTGCAGGCTGTTGCAGTTGTCGTAGATCGCGATCAGCGCCTGCAGCGTGGTGCGGATGTCATTGAACTGGATCTCCTGCGCGTGCAGGCTGCGCCCGCTCGTCTGGATGTGGTACTTGAGCTTCTGGCTGCGCTCGTTGGCTCCGTAGCGCTCCTTCATCGCCACCGCCCAGATGCGCCGCGCCGCCCGCCCGAGCACCGTGTACTCCGGGTCCATGCCGTTGCTGAAGAAGAAGCTCAGGTTCGGCGCGAAGTCGTCGACGTGCATGCCGCGCGCCAGGTACGCCTCCACGAAGGTGAATCCGTTGCTCAGCGTGAACGCAAGCTGGCTGATCGGGTTCGCTCCCGCCTCGGCGATGTGGTAGCCCGAGATGCTCACCGAGTAGAAGTTGCGCACCTGGTGGTGCACGAAGTACTGGGCAATGTCGCCCATTACCTTCAGGCTGAACTCGGTGGAGAAGATGCAGGTGTTCTGGCCCTGGTCCTCCTTGAGGATGTCCGCCTGCACCGTGCCGCGCACGTTCTGCAGCACCCATGCGCGGATCTTCTGCGCCTCGTCGTCGGTGGGTTCGCGGCCGTTGTCGTGCTCGAACCGCTCGAGCTGCTGGTCGATGGCGGTGTTCATGAACATCGCCAGGATCGTGGGCGCCGGCCCGTTGATCGTCATGGACACGCTCGTGCTCGGGCTGCACAGGTCGAACCCGCCGTACAGCACCTTCATGTCGTCCAGCGTGGCGATGCTCACGCCCGAGTTGCCCACCTTGCCGTAGATGTCCGGGCGCAGGTCGGGGTCGTTGCCGTACAGCGTGACGGAATCGAACGCCGTGGACAGCCGCTTGGCGGGCGTGCCCTCGCTGAGCAGCTTGAAGCGCCGGTTGGTGCGGAATGCGTCGCCTTCGCCGGCGAACATGCGCGTGGGGTCCTCGTTCTCGCGCTTGAACGCGAAGGTGCCTGCGGTGTAGGGGAAGCTGCCGGGCACGTTCTCCAGCAGCAGCCACTTGAGCAGCTCGCCATGGTCCTCGTACTGCGGCAGCGCCACCTTGCGCACCTTGGTGCCCGACAGCGTCGTGTACGTGAGCGCGGTGCGGATCTCCTTGTCGCGGATCTTCACGACGTACTCGTCGCCCGCGTAGGCGCGCCGCATCTCGGGCCACATCGCCAGGAGCTTGCGCGAGGCCGAGTCGATGCGGTGCTCGCGGCCCGCGGCAAGCTCGTTCACCGCCTCGACGGCACGATGTCGCTCGGGCTTGTCCGTCTGTAGCATCGTCGCTGTCGCGCGCAACTGCTGCAGCTCGCGCGCCAGGCGGCTCTGCTCGAGCGCCCGGCGCTTGTAGCCGCGCACGATGTCGGCGATGTCGGCCAGGTAGCGCACGCGCGACGGCGGCACGATGGGCACCTGATGCGTGCTGTGGCGCGTGCAGACGGCCGGCAGCCGACTCTCGCCGGTGCACAGCCCCAGTTCGCGCAGGCGCGGCAGCAGGGCCTGATACAGCGCGGTGACGCCGTCGTCGCTGAAGCGGCTGGCCATGGTGCCGAACACCGGCATGTCCTCGGGCCGTTTGCCGAAGGCCTCCCGGTTGCGCTGCACCTGCTTGGCGACGTCGCGCAGCGCGTCGGCCGCACCCTTTCGATCGAACTTGTTGATGGCCACGAACTCCGCGAAGTCGAGCATGTCGATCTTCTCGAGCTGGCTGGCAGCCCCGTACTCGGGCGTCATCACGTACATCGGCACGTCCACGAGCGGCACGATCGCCGCATCGCCCTGGCCGATGCCCGAGGTTTCGACAATGATCAAGTCGAAGCCTGCCGCCTTGCAGGCGGCCAGCACGTCAGGCAGTGCCTGGCTGATCTCGCTGCCGAAGTCGCGCGTGGCCAGACTGCGCATGAACACCCGCTGCCCGCTGTCCGCAGGGTCTTGCACTGCCGTCCGCCGTGACCAGGGCTGGATCGCATTCATGCGGATCCGGTCGCCCAGCAGCGCGCCGCCGCTCTTGCGGCGCGACGGGTCGATGCTGATCACCGCGATGCGCAGGACGTCATCCTGGTCCAGTCGCAGCCGTCGCACCAGTTCATCGGTGAGCGAGGATTTGCCGGCGCCTCCGGTGCCGGTGATGCCAAGCACGGGAATGCGCGCATCGCGTGCCTGGTCCTGCAGCTCGGCCTTGACGGCCGCGGACGCTTCCCCATTCTCGAGTGCAGTGATCAGTTGGGCGAGCGCGCGCCATTGCGCATCGCCGTGGCCGCGGATCGCCGCCAGGTCGGTCGGCGCATAGACCGACAAGTCGCGGTCGCAGCGCATGACCATCTCGCCGATCATGCCCTGCAGTCCCATGCGCTGGCCGTCTTCAGGGCTGTAGATGCGAGACACACCGTAGCCCTGCAGTTCCGCGATCTCCGATGGCACGATGACGCCGCCGCCGCCGCCGAAGACCTGGATGTGCTCGCCGCCGCGCGAACGCAGCAGGTCGACCATGTACTTGAAGTACTCGACGTGCCCGCCCTGGTAGGAACTGATCGCGATGCCCTGCACATCCTCCTGCAGCGCCGCCGTCACGACTTCGTCGACCGAACGGTTGTGGCCCAGGTGGATCACCTCGGCACCCATGCCCTGCAGGATGCGTCGCATGATGTTGATCGCGGCGTCATGCCCGTCGAACAGCGAGGCTGCGGTGACGAAGCGCACCTTGTGCGTCGGTCGATAGGCGGCGAGGGCCTTGAATTCGGCGGACAGGTCGGTCATTCGGATCGCTCCTGGTTGGACACTGGACAGCGGCGCTAAGACGCTGTCGCGCTCATTCGATGCGGATGCGGCTCAAGCCGGGATCGCCTGGCGGGTAGCTCAGTTTCATGTCCTTCAGGGCTTGCCGTATCACCTGCGCGACCATCAGGTTTCGATGGGTCTTCGAATCGGCCGGCACCACCGTCCATGGCGCCCACGCCGTGCCGGTGGCCGCAACCGCGTCGGAATAGGCGCCTTGAAAGGCGTCCCAATGCTGTCGCGTGACGAGGTCGCCGCCTTCGAACTTCCAGTGCTTGGTCGGGTCGTCGATGCGTGCCTGCAGGCGACGTCGCTGCTCGTCCTTTGAAATGTGCAGTAGGAACTTCGTGATCACCGTGCCGGTCTCGGTCAGCATCCGCTCGAACTCGTTGATGTGAGCGTAGCGCTGATGCAATTGTTCATCGGTGAGTTCACCGTTGACCCGCGGCACCAGCACATCCTCGTAGTGGCTGCGATTGAACAGAACGATCTCGCCGCGCGCGGGCACGCGGTGATGAATGCGCCAGAGGTAATCATGGCTGCGCTCTTCCTCGCTCGGCGCCTTCCAGGGCACCGTGTGCACGCCCAGCGGGCTCATTTCCTTGAACACGCCGCGAATCGTGCCGTCCTTGCCGGCCGTATCCGTGCCCTGCAGCACGACGAGCAGCTTGTACCTGCGGTCGGCATAGAAAAGTTCCTGCATGCGGCCGAGCTCGCGTGCCAGGCTTTCGACGCGCAGCTTGTCACGTGCCTTGCTGCCGCTCGAGAAGGGCGTCGATGCCGGATCGACTCGCGCCAGATCGAACCGCTTGGCGTGCGCGTCTCGCGCATTGCGGACCTGGAAGTCGGAAAGGCTGGCGTTGCGTTTGGCCAAGTTGCTCTCGCGGTCGGTGCGAACGTACGAATTGACGTATACGTCAATCGAGGCAGTGTAACCCTTCGTGCCTTCCGCGCCGATATCCATGGCAAGTTGCACGAAATCGGCCTCCTTGCATGCCCTCCGCGATGACACTCGGGCCACATTTCGCTTGAAAATCTCGCGAACCGGGACATGGCCTGCGGGAAGTGCTTGAGCAGCGGGCCGCGGACAAGGAGCGATTCGTGGAGACTTCCCTGATTCCCGTCAAGACGGCACTGGGCCAGGACGAACTGAGCCAGCGGCGGCGCCGGCTCAGCCAGCGGCATCGCACCGTGCTGTTCCTCGTCGATGGACGCCGCAACGAGAGTCAGGTGCGGTCGCTCGCGCGCCAGGCCGGTGCTGCCGACAGCTGTTTTGCAGAACTGGTGGATCTCGGAATGATCGCCATGGCGCCATCCGACAACGATGCGCCCAGCACGCAGACGCAGCCAACCATCCCGATGCCGGTGCGGCCCTCGCAGGACGAACCCTTGCACGTCGACATTCCACTGGACGATGCGCCGCTGCCGCCATCGGCTGCGCGCAAGGGCAACGCCGTCGCTGCTCGATGGATGTCAAGGCCCGAGGCCGAAGACTCCTGGCTTCCAGCGGCGCGCACGCTTCAACCCGAATCCGTCCTGAACGATTCCGCGCTCGGCGAGCTCGGTTCGCCCGATTCGCCTCAGCGCGCCTTCGATGCCGAGGAGGCCGCCTGCGCCACCGAGGATGTGTCGCTGGAGGAGGCGCGGGCGATCCTGCTGCAAGCCGTGCGGCAGGGTGCGCCTGTGACGGGCTCGCTGACCATGATGCGGCTTCGCCGGGCGCGCTCGCGCGGCGAACTCGCCGAACTGGTCGACGAAGTCGAGTCCCGCATCGTCAAGCCGTATCGTTCGCTGGCCGCACAACAAGTCCTCCGACGTGCGCGCCATCTGTTGACAGCCGCAGTGCAGGAGCTCGCCCAGGCCTGAAGTCGGTACAACGCGGCCTGAACGCCTTACAGTCACGGCCGATGAGCTTCTTCGCGATCGATGTCGGCAACACTCGCCTGAAGTGGGCGCAATACGCCTCGCCCCAGCCAGGCGCCGGCTTGCTGGCGCACGGTGCTGTCTTCCTGGAGCAGATCGAACGGCTGTCGGAACACGAGTGGAGCAGCCTGGCGCCTCCGGCCAGCATGCTCGGCAGCATCGTGGCAGGCGAAGGTGTCAAGCGGCGGGTCGAGGAGCAACTCGAGATCTGGGACATTTCCCCGCGCTGGGTCGTGTCTGCTGCTCATGCTGCCGGTGTCACCAACGGATACGACCATCCGAACCGCCTCGGGACCGATCGCTGGGTCGCGCTCATCGGAGCGCGCCACCGCGTGCTGGCCACCGGGCGTCCCCGACCGGCGCTGGTCGTCATGGTCGGAACGGCCGTCACCGTGGACGCGCTGGATGAGACCGGACGCTTCCTTGGCGGACTCATCCTGCCCGGATTCGGCCTGATGCTGCGCGCCCTCGAGATGGGCACGGCCGGGTTGAAGGCGCCGACCGGCGATGTCTGCGATTTCCCCACCAACACCAGCGATGCCTTGATGAGTGGCGGCGCCCATGCCATTGCAGGTGCCATCGAGCGCATGCACCGCCGCCTTCTCGCGCGCACCGCTCAGGAGCCTGCTCTGCTGATGAGCGGCGGCGCCGCCGTCAAGCTCGCTCCGATCACCGACCTGCACTTCGAGATGGTGGACACCCTCATCTTCGAAGGCCTGCTCGCGCTGCAGGCCCACCGGCTCGCCCTTTAGCGGCAAGCCGCCAATTCAGAGGATGTAGCGGGAGAGATCCTCGTTCTTCGCCAGCTCTGCCAGCTTGGCGTCGACCTCTGCTGCACCCAGCGACACGGTTTGGCCGCCCAGGTTGGGTGCATCGAAGCTGACTTCGTCGAGGAGCCGCTCCATGACGGTGGACAGGCGGCGCGCACCGATGTTCTCCGTGCGCTCGTTCACGTCGCAGGCGATCTGGGCGATGCGCCGGATGCCTTGCGGTTGCAGTTCCAGCGTCACACCTTCGGTGGCGAGCAGGGCCTCGTACTGCTTGACCAGGCTCGCGTGGGTCTGGGTGAGGATGGCTTCGAAGTCGTCCACGCTGAGCGAGCCGAGCTCGACGCGAATCGGAAAGCGCCCCTGGAGCTCGGGGATCAGGTCGCTCGGCTTGCTCAGGTGGAAGGCGCCCGACGCAATGAAGAGGATGTGGTCGGTGCGCACCATGCCGTACTTGGTGTTCACGGTGGTCCCTTCCACGAGCGGCAGAAGATCACGCTGCACGCCCTGCCTGGACACGTCTGCGCTGCTGCCGCCGTGCTCGGAGCGCGAGGCGACCTTGTCGATCTCGTCGATGAACACGATGCCGTTCTGTTCCGCGTTGGTGAGCGCCGCGGTGCGGATCTCATCCTCGTTCACGAGCTTGGCGGCTTCCTCGTCGACCAGCAGCTTCATCGCCTCGCCGATGCGGACCTTGCGCAGCTTGCGGCGATTTCCGCCGAGGTTGGCGAACATGCCGCGCAGCTGCTCGGCCATGTCTTCCATGCCCGCCGGTCCCATGATCTCGAGCGCAGGCTTGGTGTCGGACACCTCGATCTCGATCTCCTTGTCGTCCAGCGTTCCTTCGCGCAGGCGTTTGCGCATGACCTGCCGCGCGGTGTTGTCGGCCGGCTGGTTGGCCGTGATGCCGAAGTCGCTGCGCGCAGGCGGGACCAGGATGTCGAGCACCCGGTCTTCCGCCGCGTCTTCTGCACGCGTGCGCTGGCGCCGCATGGCGGTTTCGCGCTCTTGCTTGACCGCCATATCGACGAGGTCGCGCACGATGGAGTCGACGTCCTTGCCCACGTAGCCCACCTCCGTGAACTTCGTCGCTTCGACCTTGATGAACGGTGCATCGGCCAGCCTGGCCAGCCGGCGTGCGATCTCGGTCTTGCCGACGCCGGTCGGCCCGATCATGAGGATGTTCTTGGGAGTGATTTCCGAGCGCAGCTTCTCGTCGACCTGCTGGCGCCGCCAGCGGTTGCGCATCGCGATCGCGACCGCGCGCTTGGCCTCGGACTGCCCGACGATATGGCGGTCGAGCTCGGAGACGATTTCCTGGGGCGTCATGCTGGACTTCATGGTCGTGCTAGAGCGTCTCCACCGTATGGTGCTGGTTCGTGTAGATGCAAAGTTCGCCCGCGATCTCGAGCGACTTCTTGACGATGTCGGCCGGCCCGAGCTGGGTGTGCTCGAGCAGCGCTCGTGCGGCCGCCTGCGCATAGGCGCCGCCCGAGCCGATCGAGACGATGCCGTGCTCGGGTTCGAGCACGTCACCGTTGCCGGTGATGATGAGCGAAGCGTCCTTGTCGGCCACGGCCAGCATGGCTTCCAGGCGGCGCAGGACGCGGTCGGTGCGCCAATCCTTGGTCAGCTCGATGGCCGCGCGCGTGAGGTGCCCCTGGTGCTTCTCGAGCTTCGCCTCGAATCGCTCGAACAGGGTGAAGGCGTCTGCCGTGGCGCCGGCGAAGCCCGCCAGGACCTGGTCGCGGTACAGCTTGCGGACCTTGCGCGCCGAGGCCTTGACGACGATGTTGCCGAGCGTGACCTGGCCGTCGCCGCCGAGCGCGACGCTCTGGCCGCGGCGCACGCTGACAATGGTGGTGCCGTGGTAATTTTCCATCGGAGGGATCTGCGGTCGAATCGGCGGGCTTCAAGCCCGTGTCAAGTCGCAGTATCCGGCTTTCGCAAGCGCGCATCCAAAGCCGCAGTCGGAGCGCGGGCACCGAGCCCCCGGTGCCTCAGACCGAGCGCACCTTCACCTTGGCGTGTTCGGTGATGCCCATGGCGCCGAAGAACAGGGCAACCAGCCGCTGCGCATCGACGAAGCTGACGCTGCGGTTCTCGCCTCGGCGCGCGAGCACCCAGTTGAGAAGATCTCCGGCAGCGATGAAATCGACGCGGATCAATTTCGCGCACGACACATGGACGATGGCCGAATGGCCGAGCTCCGAATTGAGCTTCTTGAGCGTCTCGCCGATGTCGCCCACGAGCTGCCCCGACAGTTCCACACTGGCCATCTGCACCATGTTCGGGTCTTCGCTGAACTGCGACTCGACGAAGCTGGTGGAGACTTCGCTGACGACCGACAGGGGCTGCGAGGCGGTGCTGTTCTCGGCACCACTCACGCGGGCGCGGCACTGGGCCGGCTCCCAGGAGGGCGGCGATACCTCGTAGGTGACGCAATAGTCGATCGCCGTCTCGTCGAACTGGTCCGGCCGGTTGGCAATGCGCAGGGCGTCCATGCGCAGCTGCCAGTAGGCCGGGTCAGTGTCGCGCGCGCCCGTCGGGGAGGCCTCGGCCAGCACGGCGAACAACTGCTCGCCATTGAGCCAACGCAGGTCCAGCGGCTGGGCGATCCAGGTCCGAAAGAGCTCACTCATGCGCGAGCATGCCTCGGGGTCGATGCTTTGCAGCTGCCCCCAGTCGAACACCCATGGCAGCGGCATTTGCAGCGTCAGGGAGCGCAGTTTCGTCACCGCGTCTGCGTCGACGATCTCGGGGCAGACCCAGCCGATCTGGCCGTCGATGCGCTGTGCCTTGGGGCGTTCCTCGGCTCGTGCCGCGTCGGCCACCAGCTTGGGCATCGAGAACCATTGCGGCGCGGACCAGCCGAATTGCTGCGCGTAGTCGAGCGCCAGGTTCTCGAACTTGCCCTGCTGGCCGATCGCCCGGTACATGTCGAACAGCACCAGCCAGGTCTCCGCGTGCTGGGCCCGGCTCCCGCTGGGCGCGGTCATGCTCGACAGCGCCTGCTCGCACAGCTCGAAATCGGCATTCGCGAACGCGATGACGGCTTCATCGAGTTCGGGGTCGTGGGCGACTTCGTTGACCTCGACCGCGAACGGATTGGCGAAATCGGACGATCCGGCGGCGTCCAGGGCGAGCGGAGACAGGGGCGACATGCCCGGGCTCATCACGGCATGCGCCGGCGTGGATGGATCGAGCGGCGTGCGAGCGCTCATCGCGCCGGTGTCGACCACCCGGCCGCCGTTCAGCGGCGAATGCGCCGACGACGGCCCGGAAGTGCTCTGCTCCATGGGCGCCGGCTGGGTGCGCGCGTTGTAGAACTCGGGGCTGCGGCGCTGGGAGCCGTGATAGCCGTCACCGACCATCTGCTGCTCGATCTCGTCGATCTTGGCCTTCACGCCGATGTCGGCCTTGGCGCCGCTGTCCACGCGCGCCTCGGAATCGTCGACGCGCGACGAATTGCCCAAGGCAGCCAGCTGCTCGCTGGACAGCCCCTCCCGGCGGACCTTGCGCAACATGTCGAACTCGCGCTTGCGCACGAAGTCGTTGCGCCGCTTGCGCTCGATCATCGCCTTGAGTTCCGACTTGGCGAACTCGTTCTCCCGCGCCTCTTGCGAGGGAGGGTCCAGATCGCTCCATTCGGTGGCCGGGTTGGCCACGAACTTCACGACCTTGCGAAAGAAACTGGTCGTGTCCTTGGGATCGGCCATGTCGGGTAGTGCCGCGTCGGGGTGGCGGCCCGTCAGTCGCCAAACATCTTCTGCTTGAGCTCGCGGCGTTGCTGAGCTTCCAGCGACAGTGTAGCGGTCGGTCGGGCGATCAGGCGGCCCAGCCCGATCGGTTCGCCGGTTTCGTCACAGAACCCGTAGTCGCCGGCGTCGATGCGGGCCAGCGACTGGGAGATTTTCTTGAGCAGCTTGCGCTCGCGGTCCCGTGTGCGCAGTTCGAGCGCATGCTCCTCTTCGATCGTGGCGCGGTCGGCGGGGTCCGGGACGATCGACGTGTCCTCGCGCAGGTGCTCGGTGGTCTCGCCGGCGTTGGAAAGCAGGTCGTCCTTGAGGGCCTGCAGGCGCGCACGGAAGAATTCGAGCTGCTTGTCGTTCATGTACTCGCTGTCGGGCATGGCGAGGAGCTCGTCCTCGGTGAGTTCCCTGCCGGCCTTGGTCTTCCAGGCGTTCGCGAGCTTCGGGTCAGGCTTGTGCGCCTGCTTGGGGGTGTCTACTGCAAGATTGTTCATCTGTCGTGTCGGAGGCCGAGGCGGGGCGAACCGGTCGGCGAATCGCGATGTAGGGGGCGGAAGAGGCGCGGCCACAGGAGTGGCCGCGGCCGATCGGGAACTGGATCTGGGCGCCGGCGCCTTGGGCGCGGGGGCGACTCTCGCTGTATGGGTCCCGACCGCTTCGGATTCGGCATGTGCGCGATGAGACGGCGATGGCTTGACCTCCGGCTTCGCGTGCGACTTGGCAGGCGGGGCCGCTGTTGCCTTGGCCAGGGGCTTGGGCACCGCCTTCGGGGCCGGATTGGCCGCTGGCGCCTTCTCCGCGGGCTTCTTTGCTGCTGGTTTCTTGGCCGGGGTGGTGCTCACGTTGAGTCTCCTCGCAACGGCGGTTATACCCGCTCTGACCTCGGCGACTTCAGTACTTTTCAACACCGGGGCGAATTTGGGCGCCGCGGATTGTAGCCACGTTGCGCCGCAACAGCGGCCTGTGGTTTGCGAGGGGGCGGCCACGGCGCGCACGACAACGGTAATTCGTCTCGACCGAGGCGGTCGCGGCGTGCCTCAGGATCATGCGAGGCACTGTTCCAGCCCCTGCAGGAAGACGTCGCGCGGAAGGTCGATGCCGATGAAGACCATCTTGCTCGTCTTCTTTTCACCCGGCCCCCATTTCGGCCCCAGGTCGCTGCCCATGAGCTGGTGCACGCCCTGGAAGATGACCTTCTTGTCGGTGCCCTTCATGTTCAGCACGCCCTTGTATCGCAGCATCTTGGGCCCGTACACCTGGACGATGGCCCCCAGGAAGTCCTCGAGCTTGGCCGGGTTGAAGGGCCGGTCGGAGCGGAACACGAAGGACTTCACGTCGTCGTCGTGTGCATGGTGGTGAGGGTGGTCGCAGTGTTCGCCGTGCTCGTGATCATGGTCATGATCATCATGGTCGTGCGCGTGATGGTCGTCTTCCTTCAGGAAGTCGGGATCGATGTCGAGCTTGGCATTGAGATTGAACCCACGCAGATCGAACACCTCGGCTAGCGGCACCTCGCCGAAATTGACGCGCCGCTGCGGTGCGCGCGGGTTCATGTGCTTGACGCGGTGGGCGAGGTCATCGGCCTGGCTTGCGTCGACCAGGTCGGTCTTGCTGATGAAGATCTGGTCGGCGAACCCGACCTGCCGGCGCGCCTCCTGCCGGTCGTCGAGCTGCTGCTGGCCGTGCTTGGCGTCGACCAGGGTCAGGATCGAATCGAGCAGGTAGATCTCGGCGATCTCGTCGTCCATGAAGAACGTCTGCGCGACGGGGCCCGGATCGGCCAGACCGGTGGTCTCGATGACCACGCGGTCGAAGTCCAGCTCGCCCTTGCGCTTCTTCGCGGCGAGGTCGCTCAGCGTGGTCCGCAAGTCTTCGCGGATCGTGCAGCACACGCAGCCGTTGTTGAGCTGGATGATCTGTTCCCTGGTGTCTTCGACCAGGATGTCGTTGTCGATGTTCTCTGCGCCGAATTCGTTCTCGATGACGGCGATTTTCTGGCCGTGTGCTTCGTTGAGCACGCGCTTGAGAAGCGTGGTCTTGCCCGAGCCGAGGAACCCGGTGAGGATGGTCGCGGGGATGAGGGCCATGTGGTGGATCCTGTAGCGATGTCGGTGCCGAGCCTGATGTGAGGCCGCCGGCGGGAAAAGCAACCCGTCAAGCTAGCACACTCCTGAAATCCTGATCGGGTAAGCTGGCGCTCCTGGCCACTTCCTCGCCCCTGTGCGATGTCCGACCCCCATACAGGTCAATCCGGCCGCCACAAGGGCGGCGAGCGGCAACCGGTTCAAGCGGAGAAGCGCAATCTTTTCCAGCGCCTCGTCGAATTCGTCCACCCAGGCCCCGATTCCACCGATGAACTGATCGAAACCCTGGCCGAGGCCGAAAACCGCGAACTCATCGCGCCGGAATCCCGGATGATGCTCGAGGGCGTCATCCGCATGGCCGACATGACCGCGGGCGATGTCATGGTGGCGGCGCCGCGCATGGACCTTCTGAGCATCGACTCCCCGTACGATGAAATGCTGCCCGTGGTCATCGAGACGGCCCATTCGCGCTTTCCGGTCTACGAGGGCCGGCGCGACAACATCATCGGCATCCTGATGGCCAAGGACCTGCTGAAACTTCAGCGGGCACCGGAGCTGAACCTGCGCACCTTGCTGCGCCCGGCGGTCTACGTGCCCGAGTCCAAGGGCCTGAACGAACTGCTGCGCGACTTTCGCTCCAACCGCAACCATCTGGCCATCGTGATCGACGAGTTCGGGCGCACCGCGGGGCTGATCACGATCGAAGACGTGCTCGAGGAGATCGTCGGCGAGATCGAGGATGAATTCGACGAGAAGGACGGCGACAGCAGTGTCTACACGCTGGCCGATGGCAGCCACCGGGTGGCGGGCGACGCAGAGATCCACGCCGTCAATGAGGCGTTTTCCTGCACGCTTCCCGAGCAGGATTTCGACACCATCGGCGGCCTCGTCGCCCAGGAACTGGGCCATGTGCCGCGCCGCGGCGAATCGCTGTCGATGGGCGGACTCGTGTTCACCGTGATGCTCACCCGAGGTGGCGCCGTGCGCTGGTTCAAGGTCACCCGGGCTGCCGAGCCTGCACCGGAAGAAGAAGGCCATTGATGGGGGCAGCCATGGCGCCCCGCGTCGCGGCGCGGCCCTTGTCGCTCAGCTTCGACCTCATCCTGTGCAGCACGCTGGGCGCGCTGCAGACGGCCGCGTTCGTCTACACCGAGGCCTGGTGGCTGCAACTGCTTTGCACGGCGCTGCTCGCCTGGCGAGGCTCTGCCGTCGGCCCGCGCCGGGCCGCCGCGCTCGGCTGGTGCTATGGCACGGCCTGGCTGTCGATGGGCACCTGGTGGCTGTTCATCAGCCTGAACCGTTACGGCGGATTGCCGGCGTGGATGGCTGCGCTGGCAGTGTTCACGCTGGCCGCGTTCCTGTCTCTCTACCTGGCCGCCGCCATGGCCGCCTTCTCGCGCTGGCGAACCGGCAGCCTGGCCCGCGATGCGCTGCTGTTTGCTGCCCTGTGGCTGATGGCCGAACTGGCTCGCGGCGTGCTGTTCACGGGGTTTCCCTGGGTCGCTTCGGGCTACGCCCATGTCGACAGTCCACTGGCATCGCTGGCGCCATGGGTCGGCGTGTATGGCATCGGTGCCGTCGCGGCGGGGCTGGCGGCCCTGGCGGCCTTGTCGGCCGCGCGACCCCAGCGGCCCTGGGCAGGCCTGGCGCTCGCGACCTTGGCGCTGGTCGCGGCAGCGAGCATCCAGCAGCGCTTCACGCATCCTCGCAGGACACTGTCGGTCACGCTGCTGCAGGGCAATGTCCCCCAGGACGAGAAGTTCGCCACCGAATACCAGGGACAGGCGCTCAAGTGGCATATCGGGGCCCTGCTGGCGGCGAATTCGGATCTCGTCGTGGCGCCCGAGACGGCCATTCCCTACTTGCCCCAGGAGATGCCGCCCGGCGTCTGGAACGACTTGAGCGAACGCTTCGGGCACGGCAGCGCAGCGGCATTGTTCGGCGTTCCGCTGGGCGATGAAAAGACCGGCTACACGAATTCGGCCGTGGGTTTGGCGCCGGGCCGGCCGCCATACCGCTATGACAAGCATCACCTCGTGCCCTTCGGCGAATTCATCCCGACGGGCTTCCACTGGTTCGTGCGCATGATGAACATCCCGCTCGGCGACTTCAGTCGCGGCGCGGTGAACCAGCCAAGCTTCAACGTCGATGGCGAGCGCGTGGCACCCAACATCTGCTACGAGGACCTCTTCGGCGAGGAACTGGCCGCCCGCTTTCGTGGTCCGCAAAACGCGCCGACGGTCTTTGCCAACATCAGCAACATCGGCTGGTTCGGCGACACGAGCGCGATAGACCAGCACCTGAACATCTCGCGGATGCGCGCGCTGGAGTTCGAGCGGCCCATGCTGCGCGCCACCAACACGGGGGCGACCGCGGTGATCGACCATCGCGGTCATGTCACTGCCTCACTCAAGCCCTATACGCGAGGCGTGCTCGCGGGGCAGGTGCAGGGCCGCGACGGGCTCACCCCCTTCGCCTGGTGGGTCAGCCGCTTCGGGCTGTGGCCGCTGGCCCTGTTCGCTGTTGCACTGGCGTTGGCTGCGGGCTGGAGGCGCCGCGCGGCGAATTGATCTGGCTTTGGGAGGCGCCGGAGGCCTCGATGCGTTGCGCGCCCCGTAAAATCGCGCGTTTCCCCGTTTCGCGCACCACATGCTGACCTTCCAGCAAATCATCCTTCGACTTCAAGACTACTGGGACAGGCAGGGCTGCGCCCTGCTGCAGCCCTATGACATGGAAGTCGGGGCGGGCACGAGCCACACGGCCACGTTCCTGCGCGCGCTGGGCCCCGAGCCCTGGAAGGCCGCCTATGTCCAACCCAGCCGCCGGCCCAAGGACGGCCGCTATGGCCAGAACCCGAATCGTCTGCAGCACTACTACCAGTACCAGGTGGTGCTCAAGCCGGCGCCACTGGACATCCTGGAGCTGTACCTGGGTTCGCTCGAGGCATTGGGCTTCGATCTCCGAACCAACGACATCCGCTTCGTCGAGGACGACTGGGAGAACCCCACCCTGGGCGCGTGGGGCCTGGGTTGGGAGGTCTGGCTCAACGGCATGGAGGTCACCCAGTTCACCTACTTCCAGCAGGTGGGCGGCATCGACTGCAAGCCGATCACGGGCGAGATCACCTATGGCCTCGAGCGCCTGGCGATGTACCTCCAGGGCGTCGACAACGTCTACGACCTGGCCTGGACGAAGGGGGTGAGGTACGGCGACGTCTACCTGCAGAACGAGATCGAGCAGAGTGCCTACAATTTCGAGCACTCCGATGTCGAGTTCCTGCTCACCGCCTTCGCTGCTCACGAGAAGCAGGCCAGGTACCTCATGGAGCAGCAACTCGCATTGCCGGCGTACGAGCAGGTTCTCAAGGCCGCGCACACCTTCAACCTGCTCGACGCTCGCGGTGCCATCAGCGTCACCGAACGCGCGGCCTACATCGGCCGCATCCGCCATCTCGCGCGCAGCGTGGCGCAGAGTTATCTCGACAGCCGTGCGCGACTGGGCTTCCCGATGGCGCCCAGCGCCTGGGCCGAAGAGGTCCGTGCGCAGCTCCAGAAGAAGGCTGCCTGACGGGCGATACGTTCCATGATTCCACAGAACCTGCTCGTCGAACTGTTCGTCGAAGAACTCCCACCCAAGGCACTCAAGAGGCTCGGCGACGAATTCGCGCGGCAACTCGCCGAGAACCTCAAGGCCCAGGGGCTCGCCCCCGCAGGGGCGGCGGTCACGCCGTTCGCGTCGCCCAGGCGATTGGCTGCCCACGTGACCGGCGTGAGCGCTACCGCGTTGGACAAGCCCGTGTCGCTCAAGCTGATGCCGGTGGGCGTGGGCCTGACTCCCGACGGCGAGCCCACGCCGGCCCTGCTCAAGAAACTGGCTTCGCTCGGCGCCGACGCCTCGGCCGTGGCGAAGCTGACTCGCCACGGCGAAGGCAAGGCCCAGGCGCTGTACTTCGACAGTGTCGTGCGCGGCGCCACGCTCGCCGAGGGCCTGCAGAAAGCCCTCGATGAAGCGCTGGCCGGGCTGCCCATTCCCAAGTTGATGCAGTACCAGCTCGCCGATGGCTGGTCCAGCGTGAATTTCGTGCGTCCTGCCCACGGCCTGGTCGCGCTGCACGGCGCACAGGTCGTGCCGGTGCGCGCGCTCGGCCTGGAAGCCGGCCGCCTGACCTCAGGCCACCGCTTCGAGGCGCTGCGAAGCCCGATCGAACTTCGAGACGCCGACTCCTACGCTCAACAGATGCGCGACGAAGGCGCGGTCATCGCGAGCTTCGACGAGCGTCGTGCAGAGATCGCCCGGCAGCTCGCCGCGGCGGCCTCGGACGGGCTTTCGCCGGTGGCCGACGATGCGCTGCTCGACGAAGTGACCGCCCTGGTCGAGCGCCCCAACGTGCTGCGCTGCCGTTTCGATGCCGAGTTCCTCGACGTGCCGCAGGAATGCCTCATCCTGACGATGAAGGCCAACCAGAAATACTTTCCTCTCCTCGACACGCGCGGACAGCTGACCCACGAGTTCCTCGTGGTGAGCAACATTCGCCCCGAAGACGCAAGCCACGTCGTTGGCGGCAACGAGCGCGTCGTGCGGCCGCGTCTGGCCGATGCGAAGTTCTTCTTCGATCAGGACCGCAGGAAGACCCTGGCGTCGCGCGTGCCGGAACTGGCGAAGGTCGTCTACCACAACAAGCTGGGCACCCAGGGTGAGCGGGTCGAGCGCGTCCGCGCGATCGCGCGCACGGTGGCGCATGCGATGGGCGGGGAAGGGCTGGCGGCCAAGGCCGACCAGGCTTCGCTGCTGGCCAAGGCCGACCTGCTCACCGACATGGTCGGCGAGTTTCCGGAACTGCAGGGCATCATGGGCGCCTACTACGCTCGCCATGACGGCCTGGACCACGACATCGCCGACGCGATCGAGGACCACTACAAACCACGCTTCGCGGGCGACGTCCTGCCGCGAAATGACGTGGCGATCGCCGTGGCCATCGCCGACAAGCTCGAGACCCTCGCCGGCCTGTTCGGCATCGGCCAGATTCCCACGGGCGACAAGGATCCATTCGCGCTGCGCCGCCATGCCCTGGGCCTCATTCGCATGCTGATCGAGCGGCAGCTGCCACTGGATCCGATCGAGCTGATTGCGGCGGCGTTTCGCGCCTTTCCCGAGGGCCACGGCCAGGCTCAGGCGGAGCTCGCCTTCTTCCTGCGCGAGCGACTCGTGGGTTATCTGCGGGAAGCCGGCTACAGCGCGCAGGAGGTCGAGGCGGTGGTCGAGGCGCGGCCTGCGCGCTGGGACGAATTCCCGCGCCGGCTGGCCGCCGTGCGGGCGTTCAAGGCCCTGCCCGAAGCAGAGCCCCTGGCCGCGGCCAACAAGCGGGTCGGCAACATCCTGAAGAAGAGCGACGCCGCAACAGCCGTGCACATCGACCCGCTCCTGCTTGCAGAACCGGCAGAGCAGGCGCTGGTCGAAGCGCTGCGACGTGTCGGCCCGGAATCCGAGGCGGCTTTCGCGCGCGGCGACTACACCGCATCGCTGCAAGCGCTGGCAGCGCTGAAGTCGCCCGTCGACGCATTCTTCGACCAGGTCATGGTCAATGCCGAGGATCCCGCGCTTCGCGCGAACCGGCTGGGCCTGCTGGCGCAGCTGCATTCGGCAATGAACCGCGTGGCCGACCTGTCGCGCCTGGCCGTTTGAGGCCGTGATGAAGCTCATCATCTTCGACCGCGACGGAACGATCAACGAAGACCGCGAGGATTTCGTCAAGTCCCCGGAGGAGTGGGTGCCCTTGCCGGGGGCGCTGGAGGCCATCGCACGCCTGAACCATGCCGGCTGGCATGCGGTGCTGGCGACCAACCAGTCCGGACTCGGGCGCGGCCTGTTCGACATGGGCATGCTCAACGCCATGCATGTGCGCATGAACCAGCTGCTGGCCAAGCTGGGCGGTCGAATCGATGCCGTGTTCTTCTGCCCCCACACGCCGGAGGACCAATGCGATTGCCGCAAGCCCTTGCCCGGCTTGATGCTCCAGATCGGCGAACGATATGGCGCCCACCTGGCGGATGTGCCGTTCGTCGGCGATTCGCTGCGCGACCTGCAGGCCGGCCGCGCCGCCGGTTGCCCGACGCACCTCGTGCGCACGGGCAAGAGCGCGCTGCTCACCGAGCCGCAGATCGGCGAAATGCTTCGCATGGTGCCGGGGACGAAGGTGCACATCGATCTCGCGAGCTTTGCCGAAGCGCTGATCCTCGGCGAGCGGGAGCGCAGGCGCCTGAGCGGTGCGAGCGACTCCGGATTCGACCACCTGAGCTGAGTCGCGGGCCGATGCAAACCTTCGTGGCGTGCGTGCGATCGGCGCTCTTCGTGGTGTGGCTCGTGGCCACGGTGATCCCGTGGGCGGTGATCTCGCTGGTCGGCTCGATCTTCATGCGGGGCACGCCGCTGTACCACCTGACCGTCGTGTGGCCGCGCATCGCCATCCTGGGCGCACGCGCGATCTGTGGCGTGCGGTGGCAGATCCACGGTGCCGAGAACCTGGCCCTGGCCGACCGATCAGGCCCGATCATCGTGCTTCCCAAGCACCAGTCGACCTGGGAGACCTTCGCGTTTCCGTTTCTGCTTCCGCATCCCTTGTGCTTCGTGTTCAAGCGCGAACTGCTGATGGTCCCGTTCTTCGGATGGGCGCTCGGGCGCCTGGACATGATCCACATCGACCGCAGCAAGCGCACCGAGGCGTGGAACCGCGTGGCCGAGCAAGGGCGGCGCTTTCTCGCCCAGGGCAACTGGATCATCATGTTCCCCGAAGGGACCCGCACCCCTCGCGGCCGTCAGGGAACCTACAAGACGGGCGGCACACGCCTCGCGGTGGCCACCGGCGCATCGATCCTGCCGATCGCGGTCACGTCCGCGCGCTGCTGGCCACGCAGGAGCTACCTGCTTCGACCCGGGCTGGTCGACATCTCGATCGGCCGACCGGTCGCATCGGCGGGCCGTGATCCGGACGAGTTGATGCGCGAGGCCGAAGCCTGGATCGAAGGCGAGATGCACCGCCTGGACCCTGACGCCTACAAGGCCGCGCCCTAGAATCCGGCCCCATGGCGAGAAGGCCCACCGCAGTCGACCCCGCGCAGTATTCGCTGTTCGACGATCCGGCGCCGGTCGAGATCGCCACGCCGGCACCTTTCTGACCCCGCTGCTGACCCCGCTGACCCCGCTGACCCCGCTGACCTCGATCGTCCCGGAGCTGCCGGTGGCGCCAACGCCTGCCGAGCCGGCGCCTCAGGAAGACCCGCCCATGGCCGGGCCTGCCGAGTTGCTCGACAACGTGCTTGCACCGGCCGCGTTCGTGCATCCGCAGGCCAATCGCGAGATCCACCTGGAAAAGCACCTCGTCGCGTACGAACTCAGGCGCGTGCGTCGGCGCACCATCGGATTCATCGTCGGCCCGGACGGACTGAACGTGAATGCGCCGAAGTGGGTCAGCGTTGCGGAGATCGAATCGGCCTTGCGTGAAAAGTCCAGCTGGATCCTGCGCAAGCTGCGCGAACAGCAAGAACGCCTGCAGCGTCTTCAAGCGGCCAGGGTGGAATGGCGCGACGGCACCACGATTCCGTTCCTGGGCGATCCGGTCATCGTCTTGCTGGATCCGCGCGCGACCGGCGCCGTGCTCGACGCCGGTGCGTCGGCCTTGCCGGGCGTGGCAAGCCTCGTGCTGCACGTGGGTCTGCCCGTGGGCGCCACGTCCGAGCAGATCCGGGACGTCGTGCAGAGCTGGCTTCAGCGTCAGGCTCGCCGCATATTCGAGGAGCGCTGCCGACATTTCGCCCAGCAGCTCGGCGTGCGGGTGCGCCGCCTGACCTTGTCTTCGGCCGCGACTGCGCTGGGGCAGCGCCAGCGCCGACGGATCGATCAGGCTCAACTGGCGCCTCGTCCACCTGGCGATGCCGACCATCGACTACGTCGTGGCGCACGAGCTCGCCCACCTGAGGCACATGGACCACAGCCCGCGATTCTGGGACGTCGTCCGATCGGTCGTCCCCGACTACGAGCAATTGCGCAGCGGGCTCAAGGACGACGTGCTGCCGGTTCTCGAATAGTCCACAGACCCGACAACGAGGGCCTGTCATCGGCGACCGGCCCTCGGCGAGCCGAACACTCAGGCAGGCGAGAACCTGTAGACCCCGTCGTCGCCGAGCTCGCGCCGCAGTTGCCCATCCAGCCACAACGCGTTCAGGTGGGCGATCGACTCGCCCATGGCGAACGTGGTCTGGTGCAGGTCGAGCACGCGGTTGAACAGCACCGGCAGCAGATCGGCAGCGCTGGACGGCGCGTCGCGGCAGGCGGCGAGCAAGTCGGCGAAGCGTTCGTCGTGGTGCGCCCGAAGCTGCTCGACGCGCCGGTGCAGCCCGAAGAAGGGCCTGCCGTGCGATGGCAGCACCAGCGTGCCCTCCGGCAACGCGCCAAGGCGCTCGATGGAGGCGAGATAGAGCGGCAGCGGATTCGCTTCCGGCTCGATGTCGATCACGCTCACGTTGGTGGAGATCCGCGGCAGCACCATGTCGCCCGAAATCAGCAGGCCCGCTTCAGGACAGTGCAGCGACATGTGCTCCGGCGCGTGGCCGTAGCCGACGTGGCAGTGCCAGTCGCGTCCGCCGATGAGCACCTTCATTCCGTCCATGAGTCGGCGATAACGGCCTGGCAGCTTCGGGACCATGCTCGCGTAGTAGTTGCCGCGCGCACGCACCTTGGCGATCGACCCCGGCTCCGTGAGGCCATGGCTGGCCATGAACTGCGCCGCGCTGTCGCCTCCGAAGCCGATGGTGGATCGGCTGGCCAGTTGCGCCGTGTTGAAGTCGGTGGCGCTCATCCACAGGCGGCATTCCACGCCGCTGCGCCCGCTCCAATGGTCCGTGAGCCAGTGCGCCAGGCCGACATGGTCTGGATGCATGTGCGTGACGATCACCCGCAGCACCGGAAGACTGTCCAGTTCGTCCGCAAAGACTTGCTCCCACGCCCTTTGCGTGGCATCGCTCGTGATGCCGCAGTCGACGATGGTCCAGCCGGCGCGGCCGTCCAGCTCGTCGCGCAACAGCCACAGGTTGATGTGGTCCAGTGCGAACGGCAGGCCCATGCGGACCCAGCGCACGCCCGGCGCGACCTCGATCGTGCGGCCTGTCTCCGGGACGCGCTCGCCCAACGGGTAGGTCAGTTCTTGTTCGAGGAGGTTCATCGCTGCCCTTAAACTTTACGTATACGTCAATTCACGCGGAGTCTACGCGCCGATGTCCGCCCCTGCTGTCGCCCAAGCGTCGCCCGCCGCGGCGCCCACCTACACGATCAGCGAACTCGCCAAGGAGTTCGATCTCACCACCCGCGCCATCCGTTTCTACGAGGATTGCGGGCTGATCGCGCCGCTGCGCAGCGGACGCCATCGCATCTATTCCGCACGCGACCGCACGCGGCTCAAGCTCACCTTGCGCGGCAAGCGGCTGGGGCTCACGCTGGCCGAGGTGAAGGAACTGGTGGACATGTACGAGTCCCCGCGCGATACCCAGCCGCAGCTCAGGAAATTCCTCGTCGTGCTGGCTGGCCATCGGGCGCAGCTCGAACAGCAGCTTGCCGACCTGCATGCCAACCTCGACGAGGTTCGCGCCCACGAACGTGAAGCGCGACGCCTGCTGGCCGAAGGCGCCCGCAAGCGCGGACCGGCCTGATACGAACCTGACACCCCTAGCGGGTCGCCCGCATGCCGCCCAAGGCTGTGAACGCCGCCAGGCCGATGAACGCGGTCGCACTCAACCGACGACCCCATGCCCGCGCCGCGCGGGCCTTGGACAGCCGTGCGGCGATCGTGCCGGCGCCCATCACGTAGCCGGCATCGGTGCAGGCGGCGATCAGGACGAACAGCACGCCCAGCGCCAGGCTCTGCGCAGCCGCGCGCGCGCCGGGCTCCACGAACTGGGGCAGGAACGCAGCAAAGAACAGGGCCGTCTTCGGGTTCAGCAGCGCCACGAGGAAACCGTCACGGACCAAGCGGCGCCCCGAGGCGGGAGCGGCCGCTGGCAGCCCTGCATCGTCCCAAGACCGCAGGGTTCGGATTCCGAGGTACAGCAGGTAGGCCGCGCCGGCGAACTTGACGATCGTGAAGGCCCAGGACGACACGGCGAACAAGGCTGCCAGCCCCAGGCTGGCGCCCGCCGCATTGCCCAGATTTCCGGCTGCCACACCGGCCACCGATGCCATGCCGGCACGTCGGCCCTGGGACAGAGTGCGCGTGAGGATGTAGAAGACGGCCGGGCCGGGCGTGAGCGCCAGAACGGCGGATGCGGCACAAAATGCCAGCAGCAACGGCGCAGGCGGCAGCCAGGAGGGCATCGGTGGAATCCTTCCTCTCGACAAGGCGGTTGGATCGGCGGCACGCGCCTGAGGCATTATCGCGAACGATCATGCACTGCGCCGTGGACGTTGCCATGCCTGCTCGAAGCCCGTGTGCCGTTTCGTTCCCGGCGATACCTGCGCACGCCGATGCAGTCGGGGCGGCATGACGCTGCAACGCAGGCTGTGGTCTCTTGCATTGGCGGTGCTGCTGCCGATGCTGGCCATGCTGGCATGGATCGTGGTCGGCACCTACCTCCGCGAAACGGCGTCCGCGCACGCGCGCTTGCGCGAGACCACCCGGGCACTCTCCCTTGTGGTCGACCGGGAGATCGACCAGCGGGCGGCCGTCGCGCGCACCTTGGCGAGCTCCGAAGCGCTTGCCAGAGGGGATTGGCAAGCGCTGTATGCGCACGCGAAGGCGGCGTCGCTGGGCACCGGGAACTGGGTCGTGGTGGTCGACGGCAACGACCAGATCCTCAACACGAAAGTGCCCTTCGGCTCGCCTTTGCCGGCTCGCACGTGGAATCCCGACCGGCCTCTGGCCAGCGGCAATCGCATCGAAGTGTCGAACCTGCGCACCGGTCCAGTCGTCAACCAGCCGGTGATCGCCGTCTTCGCGCCGCCGCCGGGGTCCGGCCCTGCGCGCTACAACGTGGGCGTGGTGTTCCGGCCTATGGAACTCCTCGAGATCATGAACCAGCAACAGTTGCCCGCCGGCTGGATCTCGGCCGTGCTCGACCGCGAGTACGCCATTGTGGCCAGAGCCCCCCACGATCCAGCGCTGGTCGGGCGCCACGTGCGCGGCGTCCTGTCGAACGCCATCGAACTCAGCAGCGAGGGCTTTGTCGATACGGTCTCCCTGGGCGGCGCGCCGCTGCTCGCGTTCTACAGCCGCTCTCCCGTCCACGGCTGGACCTTCGTGATCGGGGTGCCCAAGCGGGCGGTCGCGGGCGCCGCGGCCACCGCGGCGTGGCAGTCGGCCGCCGGCGCCACGATGCTGGTGCTGCTGTCGTTGGGCCTCGTGGCCTGGGCAGTGAGGCGCGTGCGTGAGCCGATCGTGCATCTCGAGCTGGCTGCTCGAAGCATCGAGCGCGACGAAGTGCCCGAGGTGAGGCCGACCGGCCTTGACGAAGTCGATGCAGTGGGTTGCGCCCTGCAGCGCGCGGGCGCGCAGGCCGCGCTCGACCGGGCTCAACGTGCCAAGGTGCTGAGCGACCTGAAGCGCAACGAGGAGTCGCAGCGGCTGCTGGTGGAACTGCACGACGCGACGAGGGGCCTGCGCGATCCGGCCCAGACGCAATGGGAAATCGTGTGCCGGGTGGGTCGGCATTTCTGCGCCGCGCGGTGCGCGTATTGCGAAATCGACACCGACGCCGAGTCGGCATTGGTGGCGCGCGACTATGCCGACGGCCTGCCCAGTGCGGCCGGCGTGCATCGGCTGGCCGACTTCGGCACTGGACTGGTCGAGGCGCTGGCCTCAGGCCGCACGCTGCGCATTGCGGACGTGAACGAGGACCCGCGTGCCGTGCGGGCGGCGTTCGATTCGATCGCTGCCCGCGCCGCACTTTGCGTGCCCTTGCTGCGCGAGGGGCGGCTGGTGTCGTTGCTGGTCGTGCTCGACCGCGCGCCGCGCGAGTTCACCGACGACGAGGCTGCGCTGCTCGAGCAGGTGGCCGAGAGGACCTGGTTTGCGGTGGACAGCGCTCGCGCCGAGTCGGCCTTGCGCGAAAGCCGTGATGTGCTGTCGCTGGCGATGCGCAGCGGCAAGATGGGTGTCTGGTCGCGCAACCTCGCGACCGATCGGGTCTGGTGGAGCCGCGAACTCGAAGAGATCTTCGGGTTGGCACCAGGGGCATTCGCTGGCAGCCGAGGTGACTTTCAGCGCCTCGTGCATCCCGACGATCTGCCGCGCATGGGTGCCCTGATCGCGCAGGCCATCGAGCAGCGGCATGACTACCTGGTCGAGTTCCGGTTCAGGCATGCCGACGGCGACTGGCGATGGATGGAAGGGCGCGGACGCGCCGTGTACGCGCCCGATGGCACGCCCACGATGCTGTACGGATTGGGAATCGACATCAGTGCTCGCCGGCGCACCGAACACGAACTGCTGCGCCTGAACCGGGAGCTGTCCCAGGCCGATCGCAGAAAGGACGAATTCCTGGCCACTCTGGCCCATGAACTGCGCAATCCGCTGGCGCCGCTCACGCATGCCATGGAGATCCTGCGCCTCAAGGGCATGGACGACCCGCAGATGTGCTGGGTACGCGATGTCATCGAACGCCAGGTGCGCCAGCTCACGCGGCTGGTCGACGACCTGCTCGATGTGGCGCGCATCACACGCGGCAAGATCGTTCTTCGGCCTCGGCGCATCACCTTGGCGGGTGCCGTGCATGCGGCCATCGAGATCGCCCGCCCGGGGCTCGACGCCGCCGGGCACCGGCTCGATGTGCAGCTGCCGAAGGAGGCCATCTGGATCGATGCCGACGCGACCCGGCTGACCCAGGTGCTCGCCAACCTCCTGAACAACGCCGTCAAATACACGCCTGCGGGAGGACGCATCTCCGTCGAGGCGAGTGTGTCGCACGCCTGCGCCCAAGTCATCGTGCGCGACAACGGCATCGGACTCGCCCCCGACAGCCTGGCCGGCATCTTCGAGATGTTCTCGCAGGTGGCGCCGGCACTGGAGCGCACGCAAGGTGGCCTGGGCATCGGGCTGGCCCTTGCGCGCGGCCTGGTGGAACTGCACGGCGGCAGCATCGAAGCCAGCAGCGGCGGCATCGGGCAGGGTTGCACTTTCACGGTGCGCCTGCCGCTGGCCGCGACGCCCGAACCAGCCGCCGGCGCGCCCGAGCCGCGTAACGCCGATGAGGTCGTCCCGGCAAGGCTTCGCGTGCTGGTGGTCGATGACAACGTGGACGCCGCGGAGAGCCTGTCCATGATGCTGGCGCTGATGGGCCACGACGTGACGATCGCGCACAACGGCGCGCAAGCACTGGAAGAGAACGATCGCGCGCGCCCGGACATCGTCCTGCTGGACATCGGCATGCCCGTCATGAACGGCTACGAGGTCGCGCGCCGCCTGAGTCGGGACGGCGCGGGACACCGCCCGCTCCTGGTCGCGCTGACCGGCTGGGGCCAGCAGGAAGACAAGCGCCATGCGGAAGAAGCCGGGTTCGACAGGCACCTGACCAAGCCGGTGGACCCGAACGGCCTGCGCGCCGTGCTCGAGTGGGCTGAAGCGAGGCGCATGGAATCGGCGGGTTGACCCATGGCGACCGGAATTCCGGGCATTTCCCGGGCAGTCATTCGGGCTGCGGCATTGCCGCTATGATTGACGTTTACGTAAACGTCAACTGCACGTCGAACCTGCCTCAACATCGCGTTATCTTGGTGCCCGCATGGAACCTGCAGACCTTCAGTTCGCCGCGCGTGTTCATGCGTCCTTTGCTCGGCAGGCGGCGATGCGCACCCTGGGCGCGACGCTCGAATCGGTCGAGCCGGGCCGGGTCGCCATCGGCATGCTGCATCGCGAGGAACTGACCCAGCAGCATGGATTCGTCCATGCAGGCATGCTGGCGGCGGCGCTCGATTCCGCCTGCGGCTATGCCGCGTTTTCACTGATGGCCGCGGATGCCGCCGTGCTGACCGTCGAATTCAAGATCAACCTGCTTGCGCCGGCCCGCGGGCCGCGCTTTCGCATCGAAGGTGCGGTCACGAAGGCGGGCCGCACCATCAGCGTGGTCGAAGGCCGCGCGCTGCAATTCACTGGCGTTGCCGACGCCGGCCAGCTCGTCGCCACGATGACCGCCACCGTCATGACCGTGACCGGCCGCCACGGCATCCAACATTGACCCACGGAGACCAGCCATGACCCTTCCCGGACTCGACTTCCAGCTCGGCGACGACATCGATTCGCTGCGCGACGCGGTACGCGCCTTTGCCGATGCCGAGATCGCCCCGCGCGCCGGCGAGATCGACCGGAGCGATCAGTTCCCCATGGACCTGTGGTGCAAGCTCGGCTCGCTCGGCGTGCTCGGCGTGACGGCGCCCGAGGAGTACGGCGGCGCCGACATGGGCTATCTCGCCCACATGATCGCGATGGAAGAGATCAGCCGGGCCTCCGCATCGGTGGGGCTGAGCTACGGCGCGCACAGCAACTTGTGCGTGAACCAGATCAATCGCAACGGCAGCGAGGCGCAGAAGCGCAAGTACCTGCCCAAGCTGATCAGCGGCGAGCACGTCGGCGCCCTCGCGATGAGCGAGGCGGGCGCGGGCTCCGACGTCATCGGCATGAAACTCAAGGCCGAGGACAAGGGCGGCTTCTATGTGCTCAACGGCACCAAGATGTGGATCACCAACGGCCCGGATGCCCACACTCTCGTCGTCTATGCCAAGACCGAGCCCGAACTCGGCGCGCGCGGCGTCACCGCCTTCCTGGTCGAGAAAGGCATGAAGGGCTTCTCGGTGGCCCAGAAGCTCGACAAGCTCGGCATGCGAGGCAGCCATACCGGCGAACTGGTGTTCCGTGACGTCGAGGTGCCCTCGGAGAACGTGCTGGGCAGCATCAACGGCGGCGCCAAGGTGCTGATGAGCGGGCTGGACTACGAGCGCGCCGTGCTGGCCGCCGGTCCGGTGGGCATCATGCAGTCGGTGCTCGACAACGTCGTGCCGTACATCCACGAGCGCAAGCAATTCGGGCAGAGCATCGGCGAGTTCCAGCTCATCCAGGGCAAGGTGGCGGACATGTACACGGTGCTGCAGGCCGCGCGGGCCTTCTGCTACACGGTAGGCAAGAACCTCGACCGCCTCGGCGCCGGCCACGTGCGCCAGGTGCGCAAGGACTGCGCCTCGGTGATCCTGTGGTGCGCCGAGAAGGCGACCTGGATGGCCGGCGAGGGCATCCAGGTGTTCGGCGGCAATGGCTACATCAATGACTATCCGCTGGGCCGGCTCTGGCGTGACGCGAAGCTCTACGAAATCGGCGCGGGCACGTCGGAGATCCGCCGGATGCTGATCGGGCGCGAGCTCTTCTCCGAGACGATGTAGCGCGATGCGCAGGCCGCGCGCCTGCGTACACTGCAAGTTCAGCCGCACGCCGACACGACATGACGACGCAACTTCAGGAACTGCTCGACAGCAACCGGCTCTGGGCCCGGCGCATGGAGGACGGCCGACCGGGCTTCTTCACCGGCCTGCTCGCGCAGCAGGCGCCGCGGTACCTGTGGATCGGCTGCGCCGACAGCCGCGTGCCTGCCAACGACCTGGTCGATCTCGCGCCGGGCGAGCTGTTCGTGCATCGCAACGTGGCCAACGTGGTGGTGCACTCCGACCTCAACTGCCTGTCGGTGATGCAGTTCGCCACCGACGTGCTGCAAGTCAGGCACATCATCGTCGTCGGACACTCCAACTGCGGCGGCGTGGCGGCCGCGCTTGCCGACAGGCGCATCGGCGTGGCCGACAACTGGATCCGCCACGTGCAGGACGTGCGCAACCGCCACCAGCACTGGCTCGACAGCGTCGACCCGGCGCGGCGGCTGGACGCATTGGTCGAGCTGAACGTGGTGGAGCAGGCGCTCAATGTGTGCCAGACCACCATCGTGCAGGATGCCTGGCATCGCGGCCAGGAACTGGTCGTGCACGGCTGGGTGTACGGCCTGCACAACGGCCTGCTGCGCGACCTGGCGATGACCGTCACCGGCAGCGACGATGTCGTGCCTTCCTACGAGGCTGCGTTGGTCGCGGTGAAGTCGCGCTATGCGCAAGAATCGCGCACCGGAGGCGCGTGATGCGCCGCGCGATGTTCCCGCGGGCGTTGAGCGACAGCCGCTCGTTCGACATCGCCCAGGCCATGCTCGACGGGTTCAATCGCCACTACCGACTGTTCCGCGCCGCCAGCGCCCAGGCCAAGGAGCGGTTCGAGCAGGGTGACTGGCATGGCCAGCAGCGCGCACAGCGCGAGCGCATCGAGTTCTACGACAAGCGGGTCGAGGAGGGTGCTGCGCGACTGCAGCGCGAGTTCGACGCGAGCAAGCTCTCGATGGATGTCTGGCAGGAGGTGAAGCTTCACTACATCGGCCTGCTGACCAATCACCACCAGCCCGAGCTCGCCGAGACCTTCTTCAACTCGGTCACGACCAAGATCCTGCACCGCAGCTACTTCAACAACGACTTCATCTTCGTGCGGCCGGCGGTCTCCACCGAGTACATCGAGAACGACGAGCCGGCCTCGCTGCCCACCTACCGCGCCTACTACCCGACCAAGGATTCGCTGCGCGAGACGTGGCTGCGCATCATCACGAACTTCCAGCTGCAACGGCCGTTCGAGGATCTCGAACGCGACGTCGACCACGTGCTCGATGCCGTGCTGGCGCAGCTCGGCGACTTCCGCGCGCGAACGAATTTCCAGGTGCAGGTGCTGTCCAGCCTGTTCTTTCGCAACAAGGGCGCGTACGTCGTGGGCAAGGTGATCAACGGCTTCTACGAGATGCCCTTCGCGCTGCCGCTGCTGTACAACACGAGCGGGCAGCTCGTCGTCGATGCGGTGCTGTTCGGCGAGGACGAGCTTCAGATGCTGTTCAGCTTCGCGCGTGCCTACTTCATGGTGAACATGGAGGTGCCGTCGGCCTACGTGCAGTTCCTGCGCTCGCTGATGCCGCGCAAGCCGCGTTCGGAGCTCTACAGCGCGCTGGGCCTGCAGAAGCAGGGCAAGAACCTCTTCTACCGCGATTTTCTCTACCACCTGCGCCACAGCAGCGACCACTTCCGCATTGCGCCGGGCATCAAGGGCATGGTGATGTTGGTGTTCGACCTGCCGTCGTTCCCCTTCGTCTTCAAGGTCATCAAGGACTTCTACCCGCCGCAGAAGGAGACCACCCGCGAGGAGATCCAGGGCAAGTACCTGCTGGTCAAGCAGCACGACCGCGTGGGGCGCATGGCCGACACGCTCGAGTATTCGAACGTCGCGTTCCCGCGCATGCGCTTCGAGGACGAGCTCGTCGAGGAGCTCAAGCATTTCTGCGGCAGCCTCGTCGAAGAGGACGGCGACGACCTGGTCATCCGCCATGTCTACATCGAACGGCGCATGATTCCGCTGAACATCTACCTGCACGATGCCACGCACGAGCAGATCGAACGCGCCATCGTCGAGTACGGCAATGCCATCAAGGACCTGGCCGCGGCGAACATCTTTCCGGGCGACATGCTGTTCAAGAACTTCGGCATCACGCGCAACGGCAAGATCGTCTTCTACGACTACGACGAGATCGAGTACGTCACCGACTGCAACTTCCGCAAGGTGCCGCAGGCCCGCACCGAGGAGGAAGAGATGTCCGGCGAGGTCTGGTACCACGTCGGCCCCAAGGACGTGTTTCCGGAGACCTTCGGGCCGTTCCTGCTGGGCAATCCGGCCATCCGCGCAGTGTTCATGAGGCACCATGCCGACCTGCTCGATGCGGCATTCTGGCAAGCCCACAAGGCGCGCATCCTGGCCGGCTACGTTCACGATGTCTTTCCCTACGACGTCACCAAGCGATTCAAGCATCAGCGCCGGGCCAGGGAAGCGCTGGCGCTCGCCGCGGCGTCCACCGCCTGACGCGCTCGACCCGGCGCGCCACCCACCATCTCACAGGAGTACGTCATGTCCGATCCCATCGTCATCGTTTCCGCTGCCCGCACGCCCATCGGCGGCTTGCTGGGCGACCTGTCCCCGCTTGCCGCGTACCAGCTCGGCGCAGTGGCCGTGAAGGCGGCCGTCGAACGCGCGGGCATCACCGGCGATGCCGTCGACGAAGTGCTGCTGGGCAATTGCCTGATGGCCGGCCAGGGGCAGGCACCCGCCCGCCAGGCTGCGCTCGGCGCCGGTCTGCCGCAGTCGGCCGGCGCCGTCACGCTGTCGAAGATGTGCGGCTCGGGCATGCGCGCCATGATGTTCGCGCACGACATGCTCAAGGCCGAGAGCGCCAACATCATCGTCGCCGGCGGCATGGAGAGCATGACCAACGCGCCGCACCTCACCTTCGTGCGCAAGGGCATCAAGTACGGCCAGGCCGCCTTGTACGACCACATGGCGCTGGACGGCCTGGAAGACGCCTATGAGCGCGGCAAGGCCATGGGCGTGTTCGCCGAGGAATGCGTCTCGAAGTACCAGTTCAGCCGCGAGGCGATGGACAAGTTCGCGATCAGCTCCACCGAGCGCAGCAAGAAGGCGAACGAGGACGGCAGTTTCGCCTGGGAGATGGCACCGGTCACCATTCCCGGCAAGGGCGGCGACGTGGTGATCAAGATGGACGAGCAGCCTTTCAAGGCCAAGCTCGACAAGATCCCCGGTCTCAAGCCGGCGTTCAAGAAGGACGGCAGCATCACGGCGGCCACGTCGTCGAGCATCTCCGATGGCGCGGCCGCGCTCGTCCTGATGCGCGAATCCACCGCCAAGAAGCTCAACCTCTCGCCGGTGGCGCGCATCGTCGGCCATTCCGTTCACGCGCAGGCGCCGAACTGGTTCACGACGGCGCCGGTGGGCGCGATCGACAAGCTGCTGAAGAAGACCGGCTGGGCCGCCAAGGACGTGCAGCTGTGGGAGGTCAACGAGGCATTCGCGGCGGTCACGATGGCGGCGATGGCCGAGTTCAAGCTGCCCCACGAGATCGTCAACGTCAACGGCGGCGCAGTGGCGCTGGGGCACCCCATCGGCGCGAGCGGTGCGCGCATCGTGGTCACGCTGCTGGGGGCCCTGCGCAAGCGCGGCCTGAAGAAGGGCGTGGCGGCGCTGTGCATCGGCGGCGGCGAAGCCACGGCGCTCGCGGTTGAGCTGCTCTGATGCTCGATGCCCTGGGCATCCACGCGCCGTGGCTGTTCGCCGCCACGGTGCTGGTGCTCAACGCGACGCCCGGCGTGGACCTCCTGTTCACGCTGGCGCGCACCTGGCAGCACGGCGTGCGCGCCGGGCTCGCCGGGGCGCTGGGCATCGTGAGCGGCTGCATGGTGCACACGGCGGCCGCGGCCTTGGGCCTTGCCGCACTGCTGGCCGCGTCGGCCGCCGCATTCAACGCGATCAAGTGGGTCGGAGCAGCCTATCTGCTGTGGCTTGCGATCGGTCTGTGGCGCGACGCGGCGCGGCCCGCAGCGTCCGCGGCCGCGGCGCTGGAGACGCGCGCGGCCCCGTCATCGTGGACGGTGTTTCGCCAGGGCTTGATGACCAACGCGCTCAACCCGAAGGTCGCCTTGTTCTTCCTTGCATTGCTGCCGCAGTTCATCGCCGCTCAGGCGCCGCACAAGACCCTCGCCTTCATGGTGCTCGGCGCGTGGCTGGCCGTGCAGAGCCTCGTGTTCCTCGTGGTGCTCGTGATGCTGGCCGCGCCTCTGGCCCGGCAGCGGCCGAGGCCGTCCGTGCTGCGCGGAGCCAAGCGTGCCGGGGCCGTTATGTTCGCGGGCCTCGCGTTGCGCCTGGCGCTGGCGCAGCGCTGAGGCGCCCGCGACGCCGTTCAGTCAGTCTGCCGCGGCCCGGCAGGTCGTTCAGCATCCGATTGGAGATCAGACATGCTGCTCAATGAGGACCATCGCGCCGTGCAGGAGGCGGTCCACGCGTACGTGCAGGCCGAGATTGCACCGCATGCGGCCGAATGGGACCGGGCGCGCCACTTTCCGAAGGCCCAGCTGAAGGGTCTGGCCGCGCTCGGCTGCTATGGCGTCGCGGTGCCGGCGCAATGGGATGGCGCCGGCCTGGACTATCTCAGCCTCGCGCTGATCATCGAGGAGATCGCCGCCGGCGACGGCGCGACCTCGACCATCGTGAGTGTCAACAACTGCCCCGTTTGTTCAATCCTCATGGCCTGGGGCGACGAGACGCAGAAGGCGCAGTGGTTGCGGCCGCTGGCCCGCGGCGACATGCTCGGCGCCTTCTGCCTGACCGAGCCTCACGTGGGCTCGCAGGCCGACGGCCTGCGCACGACGGCCGTGCGCGACGGCGACCACTACGTGCTCAACGGCGTCAAGCAGTTCATCACCAGCGGCAAGCACGGCGATGTGGCCATCGTGATGGCCGTCACCGACAAGGCGGCCGGCAAGAAAGGCATCAGCGCCTTCGTCGTGCCCACGTCCGCCCCGGGCTATGTCGTGGCGCGTCTCGAGGAGAAGATGGGCCAGCACGCGAGCGACACCGCGCAGATCCTGTTCGAGAATTGCCGCGTGCCGGCGTCGAATCTCCTCGGTGACGAAGGCCAGGGGCTGAAGATCGCGCTCTCCGGTCTGGAGGGCGGGCGCATCGGCATTGCCGCCCAGAGCGTGGGCATGGCGCGCGCCGCGTTCGAGGCGGCGCTGGCGTACAGCAAGGAGCGGGTGGCCTTCGGCAAGCCGATCTTCGAGCACCAGGCGGTGCAATTCCGTCTGGCCGAGATGGCGATGAAGATCGAGGCGGCGCGACAGCTCATCCACCATGCGGCCAGCCTGAAGGACGCGGGCGTTCCTTGCCTCAAGGAGGCTGCGATGGCCAAGCTCTTCGCCAGCGAGATGGCCGAGGCGGTGTGCAGCGCGGCCATCCAGGTCCATGGCGGCTACGGCTATGTCAGCGATTTTCCGGTGGAGCGCATCTACCGGGACGTGCGTGTGTGCCAGATCTACGAAGGCACGAGCGACGTGCAGAAGATCCTCATCGGGCGTGCGCTCGCGTGAAGAAGGGGCGGTCATGAGCGAGCAGACCTCACAGGCACTCAGAGCGTTGTACGCGGCCGATGGCGGCGTCGCGAGCACCTTTTCCGCCAAGGTGGCCGACTATGCGGCGTCGCGCCCGGACTACCCGGCCGGCTTGTTCGATTCGCTGGCCGGCTGCCGGCGCGCTCGCGCCGGCGTCACGGGTGGCAGATGTCGGTGCGGGCACCGGGCTGCTCACGGCGCAGCTGCTCGAGCGTGGCCATGCGGTGACGGCCGTCGAGCCCAGCGCCGACATGCGCGCCGCCTGCGACGCGCGGCTGCACGACCGCCCCGGCTACCGCAGCGTGGCCGGCACGGCCGAGGCCACTACGCTGGACGACGCGTGCGTCGATCTCGTCACGGCGGCGCAAGCCTTCCACTGGTTCGACATCGAGCCCGCGCGCCGCGAGCTCTTGCGCATCCTGCGGCCCGGCGGCCAGGTGGCGCTGATCTGGAACGACCGCCAGCCGGGCGATCCCTTGCACGCGGCGCTCGACGAGGTGTTCGCGCGCTTTGGCGGCAGCCGGCGCGACGCGCTCGTGGCCCACGAGGATCGCACGGACGTGCCGCGCTTTTTCGGCGCCGGGCGATCGCGCGAATTCACGCTGGCCCATGAGCACCGACTCTCTCTCGCGGGCCTGCAGGCGCTGGTCTTCTCGCGCTCGTACATGCCGGCGCGCGGCAGCGATGCGGGACGTGCGGCGGTGCAGGCGGTGGACGAGGTGTATGCGCGATGGTCCGATGACACGGGTGTCGTGGTGCGCTATCGCACTCTCGCCATCGTGGGCAGGCCGCAGGCGTAGCCTTGCTACTCGCACGCGGCTGGGGAAATGCCTGAATTCCACCGCGGTGTCCTGCGATAGTGTGTGACTTCCAGCGAACATCGCCATCTGCAGCCACGAGACGACCGACACCATGTCCCCGCCGCGACCCATCGACTTCTACTTCGACTTCTCGTCGCCGTATTCCTACATCGCCTCCGAGTGGATCGAGGCGCTCGCCGCGCGCCACGGCCGCACGGTGAACTGGAAGGCCATCCTGCTGGGCGCGACGTTCATGGCCGCCGAGCTCAGGAGCCCGGTCGACCACCCGATCAAGCGGGACTATTCGCTGCGCGACTTCGAGCGCTCGGCGCGCTTCGAAGGCGTGCCGCTGACGAATCCGGAGAAATTCCCGATCCCCACACAGAACGCGGCGCGCGTCTTCTGGTGGCTGCAGGAGCAGGACGCCGGCGCGGCCAGCCGCTGGGCGCGCCACTGCCTGCGCGCCTATTTCGCGCGCGGCGTGGACCTGAGCGATCCGGCCCGGCTCAAGGCGCTTGCGGCGGACTTCGGCATCGACGCCAACGAGGCCGAGGCCGTGTGGAGCGACCACGCCTGGAAGGCGCGTCTCAAGGCCGCCAACGACGCGGCGATTGCCGCGGGCGTATTCGGCGCGCCGTTCTTTGTTGTCGACAACGAGCCGTTCTGGGGCAACGACCGGCGTCCCCAGATCGAACGCTGGCTGGAGAAAGGGCCGTTCTGATGAAGAAGACATCCAAGGCGCTGGTCGAGGAGGCGATGGAACTCGTCACCACGTACACGGCCGAACAGGCGCGGGCGCTGCATGGCGACCCGGGCGTGCAATTCGTGGACGTGCGCGACGTGCGCGAACTCGAGCGCGAAGGCGTGATTCCCGGCGCCATCCACGCGCCGCGCGGCATGCTCGAGTTCTGGGTCGACCCCGAGTCGCCCTATCACCGGGAGGAGTTCGCACACGACAAGGAGTACGTCCTGTTCTGCGCCGCCGGCTGGCGCTCGGCGCTGGCCACCCGCTCGCTGATGGACATGGGCCTGGCGCGCGTGGCACACATCGGCGGGGGCTTCAAGGCCTGGAAGGAAGCCGGCGGGCCAGTGCAGGACAAGCCCGCACGCAAGTCGCCGGTTTGAATCGCGGCACGCGTCGCCCGGCATCGCCGCCTCGGCGCGCGGTGCCGGCCCGATGTGCCATCCTTGCGGTCTTCCCGCACCGAAACCCAGGACTCTCCCCCGATGGCCTCATCATCCGACAGCACGAGCATGGCGCTGTTCTGCGACTTCGAGAACGTCGCGCTCGGCGTGCGCGATGCGAAGTACGACAAGTTCGACATCAAGCGCGTGCTCGAACGCCTCCTGCTCAAGGGCAGCATCGTCGTCAAGAAGGCCTACTGCGACTGGGAGCGCTACAAGGCCTTCAAGGCGGCCATGCACGAGGCGAACTTCGAGCTGATCGAGATCCCCCACGTGCGCCAGTCGGGCAAGAATTCTGCCGACATCCGCCTCGTGGTGGATGCCCTGGACCTCTGCTACACGAAGTCGCACGTCGACACCTTCGTGATCATCAGCGGCGACTCCGACTTCTCGCCGCTGGTGTCCAAGTTGCGCGAGAACGCGAAGCAGGTGATCGGCGTGGGCGTGAAGCAGTCGACCTCGGACCTTCTCATCGCCAACTGCGACGAGTTCATCTTCTACGACGATCTCGTGCGCGAGCACCAGCGCGTGGCGGCGCGGCGCGGCGCGGACGAGCCGCAAGCGGCCAACGCCAAGCGCTCGCCCGACGAGGACCGCCGCCGCAAGGAAGAACTCGAGGCGCGCCGCGGCAAGGCCATCGAGATGGCGGTCGAGACCCTGGAGGCGCTCCTGGCCGAGCGCGGCGACAGCGGAAAGATCTGGGCTTCGGTGCTCAAGGAAGCCATCAAGCGGCGGCGTCCCGACTTCAACGAGTCGTACTTCGGCTTTCGCACCTTCGGCGCCTTGCTCGAAGACGCACAGTCGCGCGGCCTGCTCGAACTCGGGCGCGACGAGAAATCGAATGCCTACGTGAATCGCAGCGGCAGCGCGCCCGCGGCAGCCGCCGTGCGCGCGCCGGCGGAGGCCGCTCCCGTACCCACGGCCGCCGGCGAGTCGGCCGAAGGGCGGCCCAAGGGACGTTCGCGCGGCGGCCGCAAGGCCGGCGGGCGCGCGGCGGGCACGGAGTCGCGTGTCGCCGAACCGGCTGCCGAATTCACGCTTCGCGAGGAGCCGCATGCGTGGCACGACAGCGACGCCGCAACACGTCGGATCGATGCGGGCATGCCGGCAAGCCCGTCACCATCTGTCGGCCCGCATGCCATCTCGAATGCCAGCGCGCTGGCCGAGCCCACGGCGAGGACCCGGACCGAGAGCACGGCGGAAACGACCGCTGACGCCATGTCGGAATCCGTGGATTCGACGCAGGAGGAAGCCGCGGCCGCTGCGCCCAAGCCGGCGTCACGATCCCGCAGGCCGCGGAAGACGCCTGCGAAGAAAGCCGCGGCAAAGTCGTCGGCCGGGACGTCCGGCGAGGACGTGACATGACGTCCGGGCGGCGTCGCCAGATGAATGAAAGGCCGGCGCCGTGACGGCACCGCGCACAGTGGGCATCGTCGGCATCGGCGCGATGGGCTGGCCGATGGCCTGCCATCTCCAGCGGCTGGGCCATCCGCCATTCGTTCGCGACATCGATCCCCGGGCGCAGGCCCGCGCTGTCGCCCAAGGGCTCAAGGCATGCCGCTCGCCCGCCGAGCTGGCGCAACAGTGCGAGACCGTGCTGGTGGTCGTCGTCGATGCCTCGCAGATCGACGACGTGCTGTTCGATGACGATGGCCTCGTGCAGGCGGACCGTCCTGCCGATGCGCCACGTCAGACCGTGGTGCTGTGCTCCACCATCGCGCCGGAAGACACCGTGCGATTTCACGCAAGTCTGCTCGGGCGCGGCATTGATGCGATCGACGCGCCGATCTCCGGCGGCCCGGCACGCGCCGATGCGGGCACCTTGTCGATGATGGTCGCGGCAAGGCGCGATGTGTACGCGCGCGGCGAGCCGCTGCTGCGCCAGTTGGCGTCTTCCGTGCACTTCATTGGCGAGCGCATCGGCGACGCGGCGCGCACCAAGCTTGTCAACAACCTGCTGGCCGGCGTGAACCTCGCCGCCGGCGCCGAGGCCTTTGCGCTCGGCCTGCGCCTGGGCCTGGACCGTCGCGCTCTGTTCGAAGTGATCCGATCGTCGAGCGGCGCCTCGTGGATCTTCAACGACCGCATGACGCGCGCACTGGACGGTGACTTCGAGCCGCGTGCGCGCACCCGCATCCTGACCAAGGACGTGCGGCTCGCCATCGAGATGGCCCGTGCTGCAGGCGTGCGCACGCCGCTCGGGCAGGATGCGCTTGCTGCCTTTCAGGCAGCCATCGACGCAGGCTTCGGCGATGACGACGACGCGGCCCTCGTCAAGTCGATGGCCGCGGGCTTCTGAATCGCCGACGCCGCGCGCATCAGGCGGATTCCTCGTCGAACAGATCCGGCTCCTCGCCACGTCGGGCGCGTTCGATCGCCAGCAGGCGCAACTTGGTCCGCACGCCGCCGCGTGCCGAGAACCCGCCCAGGCCGTCGCCTGCCGCGAGAATGCGATGGCAGGGCACGATGGGCGCGAATGGGTTCAGCCCCAGTGCCTGTCCCACGGCGCGCGCGGCGTCAGGCTCGCCGATGCGTACAGCCAGTTCGCCGTAGGTGAGCGTGCGACCGGCGGGAATCGCGCGGGCAGCTTCATACACTCGCCGATGGAACGGCGGGATGGCGGACATGTCGAGAATGACGTTCGAAAAGTCCGCCCGCCCCTGGCCGAGCAGGGCGACGATGCCATCGATCGCCTCGCGCGCCGCGCCGTCGGCACGGGCCTCGACCGCGCCGGGAAAGCGCCGCAGCAGGCGGGTCCGCGCGCGCGCAGCGTCCGCCTCGGGCAACTGCGCGCCGACCACGCCGTGCGAACTCCATGCGAGGCCGCAATTTCCCAGGGCCGTGGGAAAGAGTGTGAAGGCCGGCGAGCCGCTCATCGCGAAATCGTAGTGCAGTGTTCGGGGTCCCCGAAACCCAATCTCGCGAGAACCCTTTCCAGGTTACGGCGAGGCAGCAAGATGGCAAGTTGGAGGATATCCAGCCCGCTCTCGGCAAATCGCCTCGCAGGAGGGCGCACGGATGTCAGACATTGGCTGTTCCGTCTTCATCGGAGCGCCGATTGGACATGGCAAATCGACGCACAGTATGCCCCTGTACAGACGACGGACATCGGTGCTCAGGTGCGAGATCACAGCGTCGGCTGGAAACTCAGGATTGGCCATCACCACGATCTCGACGCATCGGTCGTGAGGATCGCATCGCTTGCCGAATCCACCATCCCTCGCAGGTGGGTCTCGCCGATGTTCAACATCGCCAAAGGAGATTCGATTTCGGCTGGGGTCGTCCGTAGTGATCCGACCTGCGGCAGATGCAAGGTCGCGGACATGGCGCCGCAAATGTTCTGCAGGGTCATCCAACCACCTGACTGCCGCGCGAAGCCGTCCACTGCTGCCAGGGCCATTTCGGCGACAGGGTCATTCGCTTTGCCAGTGGCAGACGCAAGAGCTGCGCGACGCACGTGCTGCGGCCTCATCCTCGTCCCGGAATCGGCCACCGACAGGGCAACGGTTGGATCACCATGTCGCCTGTCGGACGGCAGGTCCGCTTGTGCCGAGAAGTGCAGGCGCCCACCGTCCGGCATGGCATCGAGCGCATTGCGAATCAAGCCCAAGAGCGCTTCTTCCAAGGCCTCCGCATCGACCTCGCATGTAGGGCAGTCGTGACCGACGTTGACCGTCACGTCAATGCGGGCATCGACCACACCGCGCAGGGTGTGGACCAGATTGGCCATGAACGGAAGCAGCTCCAGCCTGACCGGCTTCAGCTGCTGCCTCCCGGCATAGGCCCGCAGTTGTGCGGCGAGCTGCTCGCCTCGCTGGACCAGGGCCATTTGGCGCAACGCGATGTCTTCGAGTCGGTCGAGCGCCGGGGCATCCGCACTGTTCGGCAGTTGCTCCAAAGCTTGACGCATCTCGGTAAGCAGCGCTATGAACGCCATCGCCGCACGGGCGGCAAGCTCGCGATCGGGAAAAGCTTCTGCAGGGCAACTAACCATCCCGCAATCTCCATGGGTTCGGCCGTGAGGTTCAGCCGCGCAACGGTGTGGAAAGGTACTGACCTACCGGCTTGGGTACCGCCGCCGCCGCTGTTGACCGACCAGCCATGCCGTCACACTCGACGACATTCCACGTTCCTGGACGCCGGGCCGCCGCAGCGGCAGCGACGCGCAATGCAGGGCGATGGCCGCGGACGTGTCCACCTGCGCATCAGCACCGTGGACCTGAGCGGCGTATGCTGGTCGATCGACATGAAGTCCGATAGCGCCCCTTCCGCTTTCTCGCGCGCGGAGGCAACTTCGCTTCCTGGAATGCATGCCTCAGCCGGAACCCGCGTCGCCAGCCGGAGGTAAGCGTCGCGGGCGTCCTTCCATGCGCGATGCGAGGTATTCATCAAGAAGCTATGGTCGGTCTGGTTCATGGTGCACTTCCGAGGCGTCCGTTGATGCGCGAACGTCGTCTTGCGCGAGGGCGACGTTATCCAGGTTCGTGGCGGCTGTATGTGCGGTATCGCACGCAGGAAAATGGACTGAATTTGGGCGAAAGGCGTGCCTCATGCTCCTTTGAGGCAGCGCCAGTCCGCGACCGTAGGATGCAGCCGTTCGTTTGACATCACCACGTGGTGCCGGATTGCCGGCGGGCGTGACAGCAGGCGCTTGGCTCGGCGAAGGTCAAGTCTCGAAGTGGAACAGTCATTCGTTGTTGGCAGAGTTCTTGACGACGTCGCGGGTGAAGACAGCCCAGTTCGATCGATAGATGCGTTCGTCGATAGCTCGAATGAGCCTTTCCGCTATGCTGCCTGATTCAAGGTCATTGATTCCGGCTCATTCGCGCGCTCCTCGAGGTCTCTTGAGATGGTCGCCATGCATTGCAGGCGGTTCGCGCACGATGCTGGCCATGACTCGAGCAGGCCCGCCGCGGCGCACGTCGCTGGGCGCCTGGCCCGTCCATTGGCGAAAGGCCCGCGAAAAGCTCTTCTCGTTGTCGAATCCCACCAGCGCGGCGACCTGCTTGATGGGCTTGTCGCTGCGGCGCAGAAGCGCCATCGCCCGCTCCAGGCGAGCCTCGTCCTTCAAGGCCTGCAGCCCCGCGCCTTCCTCGCGAAGCTGCCGGTGCAAGGTGCGCGTGGACACGTGCAGGGCCGCGCCGATCGCCGCCGCGGTGTGCGGCGCCGCCGCCTCCGATCGCAGCAGTTCGCGCACGCGCTGCACCAGCAGCCGATCGCGCCGGTACTGCAACACGGTCAGAGGAAGCGCGCGCTGCAGCATGCCGCGCAACGCCGCTTCGTCGCGACGCAGCGGCATCTCGAGGTACTGTGCGTCGAAGCCGAATCCCGCCTGCGCACCGGCGAAATGCAGCGTGCCCGGAAAGAGCAGTGGATACACCGCGTGGTGCGGCGGCGCATCGAACGGGAATGTCGTGTCCTGCAACGCGATGCGCGAATCGATGGCCCAGCAGGCAAAGCCATGCAGGAATCGCAGGCTCGTCACCAGGCAGAACTCGCGGGTCGGGCCGAGCGCGACGCGCTCGTCGATGAGGAACCGCGCTCGCTCGCCGTGGACCTCCAGCCGCAGCGCGATGTCCTGCGTCAGCAGCCGATGGTGCCGGCACCAGCGCTTGATGGCCACGCCCAGGTCGGGCGAGGTGATCGAGGCGCGGCACAGCATGCCGTAGCTGCCCCACGGGAGCTTGCGCGAGAACCAGCCGAGCGCCTCGTCGTCGAGTTGCTGCATGGCGAGGGCGGAGATCATCTCCATCTGGGCAGCCGTGATGCGTCCGTCGGCGCGCCGCAGCTGTGCTGGCGTGATTTGTGCCTGCCGCAGCGCCTCGGCAGGGTCGACGCCGTACTTCTCGAATGCCATCACGATCGCTCGCACGAAGGCCATCGGCGTCGCGGCGGTGCGCTCGTGCCGGAAGGGCGAGGCGAGTCGGGGCGATGGCATCTGGAAGGCGTCGCGGGGGTCGAAGGCACGCCGGCATGCTGGACATGCTGGCAGGGTTTGCAACCATTGTGGCAGTCCTTGTGGCGCGCCGGCGCCTAAGCTTGCGGCTTGCAGGCGGACCGGCGCACGATCGGTCCCGCGTTCAAGGAGACATGTCATGGCCGAACCGAAAAACGTTGCCGTCGACCTCACGCCGCGCGACGGCCTGTCGCAAGTGACCGGCGACATGCAGGCGCCGCTGTCCGACGCCACGATCTCGCAACTGCTCGCCGATGCCGTCCAGCGGTTTCCGGACCGCCCCGCGGCAGTCTTCCGCGAAGCCGGCGTGCGCTGGACCTGGGCGCAGTTCGCACGGGAAGTCGACGCCCTGGCCAGCGGCCTGGCCGGTCTGGGCGTGCGGCCCGGGGATCGCGTGGGGATCTGGTCGCCCAACCGGCCGGAATGGCTGGTCACGCAGTTCGCCACCGCGCGCATCGGGGTCATCCTCGTCAACATCAACCCGGCCTACCGCCTCACGGAGCTTGAATATGCGCTGAACGTGTCGGGCTGCCGCGCGATCGTCTTGGCCGAGCGGCTGAAGACCTCGCAGTATCTCGACATGCTGCACACTCTGGCGCCCGAGCTGGATGCCTGCGTGCCGGGCCAGCTGAAGTCGGCGCGGCTGCCGTCGCTCGAGATGGTCGTGCGCATGGGGAGCGAGCGCACGGCGGGCATGCTGAACTACAACGAGGTGCTGGCCCGTGGCCGGGAACGCCTGGACGTGGCGGCGCTGGACGCCATCGGTCGCACGCTCGCCTGTCACGACGCCATCAACATCCAGTTCACCAGCGGCACCACGGGCAACCCCAAGGGCGCGACGCTCACGCACCACAACGTCGTGAACAACGCGCGCTTCATCGCGCAGGCGATGCGCTTTGACGAGCAGGACTCGCTGTGCATCCCCGTGCCGCTCTACCACTGCTTCGGCATGGTGCTCGCCGTGCTCGCCTGCGTCAGCACGGGCGCGACGATGGTGTTCCCCGGCGAGTCCTTCGATGCGACCGCCGCCCTCGCGGCCGTCTCGCAGGAGCGCTGCACGGCATTGCATGGCGTACCCACGATGTTCATCGCCGAACTCGACCATCCGAACTTCGCCGAGTACGACCTGAACTCCCTGCGCACCGGCATCATGGCAGGCTCGCCATGCCCTATCGAGACCATGAAGCGCGTGGTCTCGCAGATGCACATGAGCGAGGTCACCATCGCCTACGGCATGACCGAGACGAGCCCCGTCTCGTTCCAGAGCTCGACCACCGACCCGCTGGAGCGGCGCGTCTCCACCGTGGGACGCATCCAGCCGCGGCTCGAAGCCAAGGTGATCGACGCCGAGGGCCGGATCGTCCCGGTCGGGCAGACCGGGGAGCTGTGCGTGCGTGGCTACTCGGTGATGAAGGGCTACTGGGGCGACGAGGCGCGCACGCGCGAGGTGGTGAAGGACGGCTGGATGCACACCGGCGACCTCGCCGTGATCGACGACGAGGGCTACTGCAACATCGTCGGCCGGGCCAAGGACATGCTCATCCGCGGCGGCGAGAACGTCTACCCGCGCGAGGTCGAGGAATTCCTGTTCCGCCACCCGAAGATCCAGTCGGTCCAGGTATTCGGCGTGCCTGACACCAAGTACGGCGAGGAGGTCTGCGCCTGGGTCGTGCTCAAGCCGGGCCAGCAGTGCACGACCGAGGAGATCCGCGACTTCTGCCGTGACCAGATCGCGCACTACAAGGTGCCGCGCTACGTGCGCTTCGTCGAGGAGATGCCGATGACCATCACCGGCAAGGTCCAGAAGTTCGTGATGCGCCAGAAGATGGTCGAGGAGCTCCACCTCACCGTGGCCAAGACGGCGTGAGTGCCGTCTTGCACGAATCGAACATCGAGGAGGGTCCATGCCGGCACTGGCATCGAAGCTGAATGCGCGCACCGAGGAGTTCAAGTCCAACGCCGAGGCGATGCGGCGGCTCGTCGACGACCTCAACGACAAGCTCTCGACGATCGCGCAAGGCGGCGGCGAAGGCCCGCGCGCCAAGCACCTGGCGCGTGGCAAGCTGCTGCCGCGCGACCGGGTGGAGATGCTCCTCGACCCGGACGCGCCGTTCCTGGAGCTCGCACCGCTGGCCGCGCTCGGCATGTACAACAACGACGCGCCCGGCGCCGGATTGATCGCGGGGGTCGGGCGGGTGGCTGGCGTCGAATGCATGATCGTGTGCAACGACGCGACCGTGAAGGGCGGCACCTACTACCCCATGACGGTCAAGAAGCACCTGCGCGCGCAGGAGATCGCGCAGCACAACCGGCTGCCCTGCATCTATCTCGTCGACTCGGGCGGCGCCAACCTGCCCAACCAGGACGAGGTCTTTCCGGACCGCGACCATTTCGGGCGCATCTTCTACAACCAGGCGCAGATGAGCGCGCTGGGCATCCCACAGATCGCGGTGGTCATGGGCTCGTGCACGGCCGGCGGCGCCTACATGCCCGCGATGAGCGACGAGTCCATCATCGTGAAGAACCAGGGAACGATCTTCCTGGCCGGCCCTCCGCTGGTGAAGGCCGCCATCGGCGAGGTCGTCACTGCCGAGGACCTGGGCGGTGGCGATGTGCACACGCGCCTGTCGGGTGTCGCCGACCACCTCGCCAACGACGACACGCATGCGCTGGCGCTGGCCCGCAGAGCGGTCGAGCATCTGAACTGGCGCAAGGAGATCCCGCTGCGCTGCATCGCCTCGCGCGCGCCGCTGCACGACCCGCAGGAGCTGCACGGCGTCATCCCCACCGATACGCGCAAGCCGTTCGACGTGCGCGAGATCATCGCCCGCATCGTGGACGCCAGCGAATTCGACGAGTTCAAGGCGCGCTACGGCACGACCCTGGTCACCGGCTTCGCCCACATCGAGGGCATGCCGGTGGGCATCGTGGCCAACAACGGCGTGCTGTTCTCCGAGTCCGCGCTCAAGGGCGCACACTTCATCGAGCTGTGCTGCCAGCGCAAGGTGCCGCTGGTGTTCCTGCAGAACATCACCGGGTTCATGGTCGGCAAGAAGCACGAGAACGAAGGCATCGCCAAGCACGGCGCGAAGATGGTGACGGCCGTGTCCACCGCGAACGTGCCGAAGTTCACCGTCATCCTCGGCGGCAGCTTCGGCGCCGGCAATTACGGCATGTGCGGCCGTGCCTATTCGCCGCGCTTTCTGTGGATGTGGCCGAACGCGCGCATCAGCGTGATGGGGGGCGAGCAGGCGGCCAGCGTGCTGGCCACCGTCCGACGTGACGGGATCGAGGCCAAGGGCGGCTCGTGGAGCGCGGAGGACGAGGCCGCTTTCAAGCGCCCCATCCTGGATCAGTTCGAGCGCCAGGCGCACCCCTATTACTCGAGCGCCCGGCTGTGGGACGACGGCGTGATCGACCCGGCCGACACGCGGCGCGTGCTGGCACTGGCCATCTCGGCCAGTCTGAACGCGCCGATGCCCGAGGCACGCTTCGGCGTGTTCCGGATGTGAAGGCGGTCACGTGTTCAACCATGGCACGCAACATCGAGGGCAGATCAGCGCCGCGCTCACGGCGATGGGCCGGCCCTGCCCGGAACTCGACCTTTTGTACCTGCCTGCAAAGGACATGACCTCATGAGCGAGCCGAATGTCGAAGTGCTGCGGCCCACGGCGCACGTCGCCCGCGTGTTCCTGAACCGGCCGCAAGTGCGCAATGCCTTCAACGAGACGTCGATTGGCGAGTTGACGAACGTGTTCGCGGAACTGGGCCGCGATCCGCATCTGCGCGTGGTCGTGCTCGGCGGTCACGGCAAGGCCTTCTGCGCCGGCGCCGACCTGTCCTGGATGCGCGCGATGGCAGACTTCGACTGGTCGCAGAACAAGGCCGATGCACAGACGCTTTCCGACATGCTGTGGACCATCTACCGCTGTCCGGTGCCGGTCATCGGTCGTGTCCACGGCGACTGCTACGCGGGCGGCGTCGGGCTGGCCGCGGTGTGCGACATCCTGGTCGCCGCCGACGCGGCGAACTTCTGCCTGAGCGAGGCGCGGCTTGGCCTGCTGCCGGCGACCATCAGCCCCTACGTGGTGCGCGCACTCGGCGAGCAGGCTGCGCGGCGCTATTTCGTGACGGCCGAGCGCTTCAGCGCCGAAGAGGCCCACGCGCTCGGATTCGTCCACGCCGTGTGCAAGGCCGAGGACATCGACGCGAAGGTCGACGAGCTGGTTGCCGCGGTGGTCGCCAACGGCCCGATGGCCGTGCGTTCATGCAAGCAGCTCGTCATGGACGTTGCGCAGCGCTCCATCGACGCGGCACTTCGTGACGACACCGCGCGCCGCATCGCCGACATTCGCGCGAGCGACGAGGGACGCGAAGGCGTTCAGTCCTTCCTCGACAAGCGTCCGCCCTCGTGGCTGCCGCGATAAGACGTTCGACACGTTGCCCGAAACTCGTCGCACGCACTGACGCTCGCACTGAGACGCCCGCACTGAGACGCCCGCCATGTTCCACAAGATCCTGATTGCCAACCGCGGCGAGATTGCCTGCCGCGTGGCCGCCACGGCCCGCCGCATGGGCATTCGCACGGTCGCCGTGTACTCGGATGCCGACGCCCAGGCCAGGCACGTGCTCGACTGCGACGAGGCGGTGCACATCGGCGCCAGCTCGCCGCGCGAAAGCTACCTGCGCGGCGAGCGCATCATCGCGGCGGCACGCATGACGGGGGCGCAGGCGATCCATCCGGGTTACGGCTTCCTGAGCGAGAACGAGGACTTCGCGCAAGCCTGCGCCGATGCCGGGCTGGTCTTCATCGGCCCGCCGCCGTCGGCCATCAAGGCGATGGGCCTGAAGGCGCAGTCCAAGCAGCTGATGGAGCGCGCCGGCGTGCCGCTGGTCCCCGGCTACCACGGCCGCGACCAGGACCCCGCGCTGCTCAAGCGCGAAGCGGACCGCATCGGCTATCCCGTGCTCATCAAGGCCAGCGCCGGAGGCGGCGGCAAGGGCATGCGGGCCGTCTCGTCAGCGGCCGAATTCGACGCGGCACTCGCATCCTGCAAGCGCGAGGCGATCAACAGCTTCGGTGACGACGCGGTGCTGATCGAGCGCTACGTGACACGTCCTCGGCACATCGAGATCCAGGTGTTCGGCGACACGCACGGCAACGTCGTGTACCTGTTCGAGCGGGACTGCTCGGTGCAGCGGCGGCACCAGAAGGTGCTCGAGGAGGCGCCGGCGCCGGGCATGACCGAGGCGCGCCGGCGCGAGATGGGCGGTGCGGCCGTGGCGGCGGCCAGGGCCGTGGGCTATGTCGGCGCGGGGACGGTCGAATTCATTGCCGAACCGGTCGAAGGTCACGCGAGTCGGCGGCGACCTGCGCTTCTATTTCATGGAGATGAACACGCGGCTGCAGGTCGAGCATCCTGTGACCGAGGCCATCACCGGTCTGGACCTGGTGGAGTGGCAACTGCGCGTGGCGGCGGGAGAGGCCCTGCCTCTCACGCAGGAGGAATTGCGCATCGACGGGCACGCGATCGAGGCGCGCATCTGCGCGGAGAACCCGGATGCGAACTTCCTGCCCGCGACCGGACGTCTTGCGGTCTATCGCACCCCGAATGCCGTGTCGTTCGCACCGGGTCGCCCGCCGCCTGCGGTCCGGCTCGATGCGGGCGTACGCGAAGGCGACGAGATCTCGCCGTACTACGACTCCATGATCGCCAAGCTCATCGTCTGGGGCGCCGATCGCTCGCAGGCCCTGGCGCGCATGGATGCGGCACTGGGCGGCATGCATGTCGCCGGACTGCACACCAACATCGCGTTCCTGAGGCGTGTCGTGCGCAGCCGCTCGTTCGCGAGTGCGGATCTGGACACGGCATTGATCGAGCGCGAGCGCGCGTCGCTGTTCGACAGCGCGCCGCTGGCGCTGCCGCTGGCCGCAGCCGGCGTCATTGCCCATCGGCTCGCCGAAGAACACGGGCTCGAGGACACGGACCCTTGGTCGCGGCGCGATGGCTGGCGCATGCACGGTGCGGCGATGCGGCGCTTCGACCTGGAATCAGGCGGCGAACACCACATCGCGCACCTGCAGCGCACGCACGGCGGCGACAACGTGCTGGCCATCGGAGCCGACCGCTGGCCGCTCGCGCTCGCGCATCGCGGCGACAACGTGCACGACGTGACGCTGGACGGGCAGCGCCATGTCCTCTCGGTCTACCCGGTCGGCGAACGCTTCAGCATCTTCTCGGCCGACGACAGCGTGGTGGTGCGCGAAGTCGATCCCATTGCCCATGCGGGCGAGGGCGCGAGCGAAGGCGGCAGGCTGAGTGCGCCCATGCCGGGCAAGGTCATCGCGCTGCTGGCGAAGGCCGGCGACTCGGTCACGCAAGGCCAGCCTCTGGCGGTCATGGAGGCGATGAAGATGGAGCACACGCTCTCCTCGCCGCGCGACGGGACGGTCGAGGAAGTGCTGTATGCGGTGGGCGACCAGGTCGGCGAGGGCGCCGAGCTCCTGCGTCTGGTGGTGGCCTGAGCGGGGGTGTCAGTGACTTTGCTGCTGGCGCCGCGGCCAGCCGATCGACGCGAACCAGCCTTTCGAGGGACCGGGGCGCGGTGCACCGGGCGCCTTCGGCGATTCCACGACCGCCGGCGGCTGCGACAGGCCGAAGCCGGACGTGTCGGTGGACCAGGTCGTGTCCTGCGGTGCGTGCCCGGCCGCGAAGCTCTGGCCGTCGGGTGCTTGCTCGAGGGCGACCGCGCGATCGTATTGCCGGGCCAGCGCCATCAGTTCGGCGTCACCCGAGCCCTGGCACACCCAGAGCACCTCGCGCGCTTCGTTCGGCCGCTTGAGCATGGCCGCCACGTCGATCCCTTCGCCCAGGTAGCGCAGGAGCGCAAAGTGGATGCGTGTGGCGATGCGAAGGCGGGTATTGACGCTCACGGTACGTTCCTCGACGAGTTCGGGTATGTTGTTCCTGTGGCGCCCGGCGCGCCACCCCGGGTCCCCGGGGGTCGGTTCACGATGTCCAAGGATGTGAGACTTCTGTCATGTTTCCCACGCGTGTGAAGTTGGTAGAGGTGGGTCCGCGCGACGGACTCCAGAACGAGAAGCAGACGGTCGACGCGTCGCGCAAGGTCGAACTGGTGCATCGCCTGCAGCAGGCGGGCCTGCGCGAGATCGAAGTGACCAGCTTCGTGAGCCCGAAATGGGTGCCCCAGATGGCCGACAACGCCCAGGTGATGGCGGCCATCCGGCGCGAAGCAAGCGTGCGCTACTCGGTGCTCACGCCCAACATGAAGGGGCTGGAGGCGGCGCTGTCTGCGCCGCGCGAACAATGGCCCGACGAGGTCGTGGTGTTCGGTGCGGCAAGCGAGGCCTTCAGCCAACGCAACATCAACTGCAGCATTGCCGAGAGCATCGAACGGTTCCGGCCGGTCGTGGCCGCGGCGCACGACAAGGGACTCAAGGTCCGCTCGGCCATCTCCTGCGCGCTCGGCTGTCCCTACCAGGGCGAGGTGAGCCCCGACGAGGTCGAGCGGGTGGTGGTGCTGATGAAGGAGATCGGCGTGGACCACTGCGGCGTGGCCGACACCATCGGCGTGGGCACACCCAGGCGGGCGCAGGCAGCGATGGAGCGAGCGCTCAGGCACTACCCGATCGACGAAGTGAGCGGCCATTTCCACGACACCTACGGTCAGGCGCTGGCAAACATCTATGCCTGCCTCGAGATGGGCATCTCGACCTTCGATGCGAGCGTGGGCGGCCTGGGCGGCTGTCCCTATGCGAAAGGCGCGACAGGCAATGTGGCGACCGAGGACGTGGTCTTCATGCTCAACGGCCTGGGTATCGAGACGGGCATCGACCTCGAACGCCTGGTCGATGCCGCCCATGCCATCTCGCAGGTGCTCGGCCGTCCGCCGGTGTCGCGAGTCGCGCGGGCACTGCTGTCCAAACGCGGCGTGACGGCATGACGATGGTCGGCACCGCAGACCCGCAAGAGGACCGGCCCGAAGGGTTTCGCACGGTGGCGCGCGTGCTGCGCGAGCGCGGCCACCCGCATGCGCCGCGCTTCCTCGAGGTCGCCGCCCGCACGTCGCAGGAAGCGGCCGATGCGCTGGGCATTGCGGTGGGTCAGATCGCCAAGAGCGTGGTCTTCCGTCGACGCGAGGACGACGCAGCGGTGCTCGTGGTCGCCTCCGGCGACCGGCGCGTCGACGAGGCCAAGGTGAGCGCGCTGGTCGGCGAGATCGGTCGGGCCGATCCGCAGTTCGTGAAAGCACGCTCAGGATTCACCATCGGCGGCGTGGCGCCGGTGGGGCATGCCTTTGCGATGGTGACGTTGATCGATCGCGACCTGTTCCGCTTCGACGAGATCTGGGCAGCCGCGGGCCACCCCAATGGTGTGTTCCGGCTCACCCCGCGCGACCTGGAAGCGCTCACCGGCGCGCCGGTGGCGGACGTCGTCAAAGGATGAGCGCCGGCGCCGCGAAGCCACTGCCCAGCGCGCCGTCCGCGCCGGTGGCAAGCCCATGCATCGACGTATGCAGGATGGACCCGCGGACCGGCTGGTGCGAAGGGTGCCTGCGCACCATCGACGAGATCGCGTCGTGGAGCGTGCTCGACGACGAACAGAAGCGATCGGTCTGGGCCCGGCTGGACGATCGCCGACGACGCAAAGGCGACACATGAAGCACCTGACCTTCTTCTTCGATCCGATCTCGCCGTTCGCGTATCTCGCATTCGAGCTGCTGCCGCGTGCGCTCGACGGCCTGTCGTACAGCGTGGACTATCAGCCGGTGCTGTTCGCGGCGATGCTGTCGCAATGGGGGCAGAAAGGGCCGGCCGAGATCGAGCCCAAGCGGGCGTGGACCTTCCGCCATGTGCATTGGCTGGCACATCGCCATGGCATCGAGATGCAGACTCCGGCGCAGCATCCGTTCAACCCGCTCGCGCTGTTGCGGCTGGCGCTGGCCTGCAGCGCGCAAGGGCGCACGCCCAGCCGGTCACGTGTGCGAACAGGTCCTGCGGCATGTCTGGGTTGGCGCAGGTGACCCCAACGATGCAGTGCGTGTCGCGCAACTCGCTCAGCGCCTTGCACCGCAAATCGATCCCGACGGCGCGCAGGTCAAGCAGGCCCTGAAGGATGCGACTGCCGGCGCGGTGGCCCGCGGCGTGTTCGGCGTGCCCACGTTCGCGGTGGGCGACCGGCTGTTCTGGGGTGTCGATTCGCTGGAGATGCTCGCCGACTGCCTGCGGGGCGATGCCTGGTTCGACGGCCCGGCGTGGGACGAGGCGTCGATTGCGCCGCCCGGCGTCCAGCGCCGCGATGCCGTCTGAAAGCGAGTTCGCGAACTCCGGCGTGAAAATGCCGGATGCGGGCGACGCCGGATCGAGGCGGCCGCTCAGGCCACGAACAGATGCCGATGCTGATCGCGAAGCAGGTTCTTCTGGACCTTGCCCATCGTGTTGCGGGGCAGTTCGTTGACGATGAAGACCTGCTTGGGCACCTTGAAGTTGGCGATCTTCGCCTTCAGGCTGGCGATGATCTCCTCCGGGTCGAGGACGGCCTGCGGGCGCGGCACGATGATCGCGATCACGGCTTCGCCGAAGTCGCGGTGCGGAACGCCGACGACCGCGCTCTCGGCAACGCCTTGCATCTCGTTGAGGACGCCCTCGATCTCGGCCGGATAGACGTTGTAGCCGCCGGTGATGATCAGGTCCTTCGCGCGGCCGACGATGACGACGTAGCCCCGTTCGTCGATGCGCCCGACGTCGCCGGTCTTGAACCAGCCGTCCTGAGTGAACTCTTCCTTCGTCTTCTGCGGCATGCGCCAGTAACCGCTGAACACGCTCGGGCCCGTCACCTCGAAGGCGCCGACCTCGCCGGGCGGGGCGATCTGCCCCTTGTCATCGCGCACGCGCAGGCTCACCCCGGGCAATGGAAATCCGACGGTGCCGCCGCGCCGCTCGCCGTCAGCGGGACGACACGGATTGGAGGTCAGCATGATCGTCTCGCTCATGCCGTAGCGCTCGAGGATGGTGTGTCCGGTGCGGCTGCTGAACTCCTCGAACGTGTCGAGCAGCAAGGGCGCCGATCCGCTGATGAACAACCTCATGTGGCGGCACGTCTGCAGCGTGAGACCCGGCTCGGCGAGCATGCGCACGTACAGCGTGGGCACGCCCATGAACATCGTCGCGTCGGGCAATCGCGCGACCACGGCGCGCGCATTGAACTTGTTGAACCAGATCATCTTGCTGCCATTGAGCAGCGCGCCGTGCGCCGCGACGAACAGGCCATGCACGTGGAAGATCGGAAGCGCATGGATCAGCACGTCGCCGTCCTGCCAGTCCCAGTAGTCCTTGAGGACCAGCGCGTTGGCCAGCAGATTGCCGTGGCTGAGCATGGCGCCTTTGCTGCGCCCGGTGGTTCCACTGGTGTAGACGATGGCGGCGAGGTCGCTCGCGCGCCGCGCTGCCGGCGAGTGGGTATCCGAGTGCACGGCGGCTCGTTCGAGCAGGCTGCCGCTGCGGTCGTCGTTCAGCGTGAAGACGTGCTTCGTGCCGGCCTTGAACGCCAGCTTGCTCACCCAGCTGAAATTCGGGCCGCTGCACACCACCACGCTCGGCTCGGCATCGCCCAGGAAGTACTCGATCTCTGCCGTCTGGTAGGCGACGTTGAGCGGCAGGTAGACAAAGCCGGCACGCAGGACCGCGAGGTACAGCAACAGGGCCTCGACGGATTTCTCGGTCTGTACCGCGATGCGCGCGCCCGGCGGAAGTTCCAGCCATTCGAGGAAATTCGCGAGTCGCGCGGTCGCATGGTCGATGTCGCGCCAGGTGTAGAAAAGTGCGGTGCCGTCGGCCGTCTCGATGGCGGTCGATCCGAGGTCGGCAGGAAAAGCAGCGCGAAGCGCCGCGAAGAGGTTGTCGTTTGGTGCAGTCATGGTGTCGTGTCTCAGCCGCGCTGGAATCTCGGCGGGCGTTTCTCGATGAAGGCCGCCACGCCTTCGCGATGCTCGGCACTGTCGGCGTAGACGAAGTGTGCATGGCGCTCGTCGCCGCTCGGTCCCCCTTCGGCGATCTGGCGCAGCGTTCGCTTGTTCATGCGTGCGGCACCGGGGGCGAGTTCGGCCACGCGCGCGGCACGGCGCTGCACGGACGCGGCGAGGTCGGCGTCGGGCACGACTTCGTGGACCAGGCCGGCGCGCAGCGCGGCGGGCGCGTCCAGCACCCTGGCCTCGAGCAGCAGTTCACGCAGCACGGGATCGGGCACCACGCGCGCCAGCACCTGGAGCTCACCGGGGGCCATCGGGAATCCCAGCCTCGCGATGGGCGCGCCGAAGCGGCTGGATTCGGCACACACGCGGATGTCGCAGCACGCGGCGATCTCGAGGCCGCCACCCAGGCAGGCGCCCTCGATTTGCGCAAAGCAGGGGATGTCGCAATCGAGCATCGCATGCAGGGCGGGCGCGACGATGTTTTCGTGAAAGTCACGCAGCCGCGGCTCGTCGAATCGAAAGGCGGTGAATTCGGCGATGTCGCCACCCGACGCGAATTGGCGGTCCGACCCGCATACCACGAGCGCGTGCGGCGCCTGCGCCGCAGCCATCGACTGCAGCCGCTCGAACACCGCGCGCAGCTCGCGCCACATCGCGATGTCGATGGCATTGAGCTTGCCCGGATTGGACAACGTGATTCGGGCCCAATCGCCCTGCGATTCGAAGCTGATGGTGCCGGACATATCAGTCTTCACGTTTTCCATGACGCCGAGCGGCACCCCAACGGCATGAACCGAGGCATCAAGCGGCGGCCGCGGAGCCGGCTTGGCCGGTCCGCTGGCGGCGCCCCCTGGAGGGGGAGCGCCGAAGGCGCTACGGGGGTGGGTCACTTCAGCCCACGGACAGCGGTGCCGCCGTCCAGCGGCGTGGAGGGGTGTGGTCCATGGTCGGCATCATGCCAAATCGGGACGTTGTTTCATCCCGCCGCGTGCGCTGTGCGCTGCAAAGCGGCCCCACGGGCGATGCGATGCCCCCGCGGCCGAGGCGCTACAGTGTCTGGCATCCAGACACTGAACGGCCTCATCGTGAACCGAGTCCTGATTCCCGCGGCCAGCCCCCTGCCGGGCGACGCCGATGGCGTGCTCAAGCTCGCCGCGCAGACCATGTTCGACACCTTCGCCCGCACGGCCATGGGGATGATGGTGGTCGACCGCGGGCATCGCATCGTCTGGATCAGCGAGGGCTACAAACGCTTCCTGCCGGCGCTGGGCCATGAGGAATCCGATTTCGTCGGCCGCCGCGTCGAGGAGGTCGTGCCCAACACCTTGATGGCCCAGGTCATCGATAGTGGCCAGCCCATCCTGGTGGACCTGCTCACCAACCAGGCCGGGACGTTCCTGGTCAGCCGGCTGCCGCTGCGTGACGAGCGTGGCGAAGTCCTCGGAGCACTCGGCATGGTGCTGCTCGATCACCCGGAGACGACCATGCAGCCGCTGATCGCCAAGTTCAGCCGGCTTCAGCGCGAACTCAACGACGCACGCCAGCAACTCGCCGCACAGCGCCGGCCGAAGTACACGGTGGCGAGCTTCATTGGCGCGAGTCCGGCTGCCATGGAAGTCAAGCGCCAGGCGCGCCGCGTGGCCCAGACCGACAGCACCGTGCTGTTGCTCGGAGAGACGGGCACCGGCAAGGAGCTTCTGGCCCACGCCATCCATGCGGCGAGTTCGCGTGCCGGGCGGCCCTTCGTGGGCGTGAACATCGCAGCCGTTCCAGATACCTTGCTGGAGGCCGAATTCTTCGGCGTGGCGCCCGGCGCGTACACCGGTGCCGACCGCAAGGGCCGTGTAGGCAAGTTCAAGCTGGCCGACGGAGGCACGCTGTTCCTCGACGAGATCGGCGACATGCCCCCGTCGCTGCAGGTCAAGCTGCTGCGGGTGCTGCAGGAGCAGGAGCTCGAACCGCTCGGCAGCAACCAGATCCAGCGCGTGGATGTGCGCATCGTTGCCGCCACCAGCCGCGATCTGCCGGCCATGGTCGCCGCGGGCCATTTCCGCGCCGACCTGTTCTATCGCCTCAACGTGCTGCCGATCCGGCTTCCGCCCCTGCGCGAACGCCTGTCCGACATGGAGGCGCTGGTCGAGGCGCTCGCCGACGACATCGCGCGGCGCAGCGGCCTGCCGCACAAAAGTCTTGCGCCCGACGCGCTGGAACTGCTCGGCGCGCAACGCTGGGCAGGCAACATCCGCGAGTTGCGCAATGTGCTGGAGCAGGCTTCCCTGATGACCGACGACCTGATCCTCACCGCCGCGCACTTTCGCACCGCCGGCATCGGCGTGACCGGTGAGCCGACTCGCGGCGCGGCGCCGGCACACGCGTCGCGCGAGGCCGAGCCGCCGGCATCGCCGCGGCCCGTGGAGGCTCTGCCCGCCCTCGAACGGATCAAGCCGCTCCCGCAGGCCATCGCCGAACTCGAGCATCGGGCAATCCGCGACGCGCTGGCGGCCACGGGCGGCAACAAGCTGGCGGCGTCGCGGCTCCTCGGCATCTCGCGCGCGACCTTGTACGAGAAACTGCCCGCGCTGCGACGCGAGGGCGGTTGACCCGCCGAGGGCGTGCCGCTGTCCAGCATGCGGACGATGTCCGGCATGCGGACAATCCGTTCGCGGGTTTCTCCCCAGTCGACCACGCAGGTCTGCCTTGTTATCGGACAGTGTTCGATGAGAGATGCACCCGAATTCAGGGTTTGCACTGAGCTGGGGCGCGTGGCACAGGGCTTGCGATGGTGGAGGGTCCAATCGTTGAGGAGACCAGACCCATGAAGCATGCTTCCACTCGCCGTTCGGTGCTTGCCGCCCTGGCCGCGGCTGCCCTGATCGCGCCGGCCATGGCGCAGCAGGAAATCCGCATCGCGCACGTGCACAGCATGACCGGGCCGCTGGAGGCCTACGGCAAGCAGACCCAGACCGGTCTCATGATGGGCCTGGACTACGCCACTGGCGGCACCATGATGGTCGCCGGCAAGAAGCTCGTCGTCATCGAGAAGGATGACCAGGGCAAGCCCGACCTCGGCAAGAGCCTGCTGGCCACGGCCTATGGCGACGACAAGGCGGATCTGGCGGTGGGGCCGACATCTTCGGGGGTGGCGCTGGCCATGCTGCCCGTGGCCGAGGAGTACAAGAAGATCCTGCTGGTGGAGCCGGCGGTGGCCGACTCCATCACCGGCGACAAGTGGAACAAGTACATCTTCCGCACCGCGCGCAACAGCTCCCAGGACGCCATCTCCAACGCGGTCGCCCTCGACCACGACGGCACCTCCATCGCCACGCTCGCGCAGGACTATGCCTTCGGACGCGACGGCGTGAAGGCCTTCAAGGAGGCGCTGCACCACGCCAAGGTCGTGCACGAGGAATACCTTCCGGCCAACACCACCGACTTCACCGCCGGCGCGCAAAGGCTGATCGACGCGCTCAAGGACAAGCCGGGACGCAAGGTCATCTGGATCATCTGGGCCGGTGCCGGCAACCCGTTCAAGATCGCCGACCTGGACCTCAAGCGCTACGGGATCGAGATCTCGACCGGCGGCAACATCCTGCCCGCGATGGCCGCCTACAAGAACTTCCCCGGCATGGAAGGCGCCACCTACTACTATTTCGGCATCCCGAAGAACCCGGTCAACGAGTGGCTGGTGGCCAACCACTACAAGCAGTTCCAGAGCCCGCCCGACTTCTTCACGGCCGGCGGAATGGCCGCCGCCATTGCCATCGTGGACGCGCTCAAGAAGACCCACGGCGACACGAACACGAACAAGCTCATCAAGACCATGGAAGGCATGAGCTTCGAGACGCCCAAGGGCAAGATGACCTTCCGCAAGGAAGACCATCAGGCGATGCAGAGCATGTATCACTTCAAGATCAAGGTGGACCCGGCGTTCGCCTGGGGCGTGCCCGAACTCGTGCACGAGATCAAGCCCGACGAGATGAACGTTCCCATCAAGAACCATCGCTGAGCACGCCAGGCCGGCGCCTCGAGTCCTGCGCGCGTCGTGCAGGGCTGGGGTGAGGGGCGGGGAGGAGCGGGCGCCACAAGCGGTCGCGACAATGATCTCCGCGTCCTCACCCCAGCCTTGCGCGGCGGACAGGAAGGGGAGCCGACCGAGCGATTCCGGAAGGGGGGCATAGCAACGCCCTCGCGGGCAGTACCGGAGACAAGCATGCAGCTCACCCGAACGCGTTCCTGGATCGTCGCGACGGCCTTGGCCGTCGCCTTCGCGGCACATGCCGCGCCATTGCCGCAGCTCGTGATCGACCCGGCGCAGACCACGGTGTCGGGCCTGTCCTCGGGCGGCTTCATGGCGGTGCAATTGCACGTCGCCTATTCCGCCACCTTCGCCAAAGGTGCCGGCATCGTGGCCGGCGGCCCCTTCTACTGTGCAGAGGATTCGATCGTGAACGCGACGGGCCGGTGCATGAACCACACCAGCAGCATTCCGGTGACATCCCTGGTGAACACGACGAACAGCTGGGCCGCGAGCGGCGCGCTGGACCCGGTGTCGAACCTGGCGCAGTCGAAGGTGTATCTGTATTCCGGCACGGCCGACCACACGGTCGTGCAGGCGGTGATGAACGACTTGCTCGCGTACTACAAGAACTTCATGCCTGCGGGCAACATCGTCTATCGAAACGATGTCGCGTCCGGGCACGCGATGATCACCGATGACTACGGCAGCAGTTGCGGCACCACAGCCTCGCCCTACATCGACGACTGCGACTTCGACCTCGCCGGCGCCATGCTGGCGCAGTTCTACGGGCCGCTGAACCCGCGCAATGACGGCGCGCTCACGGGCAGCTTCATCGAGTTCGACCAGACCGCCTTCGTGAGCGGCCACGGCATGGCCGGCACCGGCTGGGTCTATGTGCCGCAGGACTGCGCGGGCGGCGCGAGCTGCCGCGTGCATGTGGCCCTGCACGGATGCCAGCAGAACACGGCGGCCATCGGCGACCAGTTCGTGCGCGACACCGGATACAACCGCTGGGCGGACACGAACCACATCGTGGTGCTGTACCCGCAGACCGGCCAGGGCGCCACCAACGGCTGCTGGGACTGGTGGGGCTACGACAGCGCCAACTACGCGAAGAAGAGCGGGCCGCAGATGGCGGCGATCAAGGCCATGGTCGACCGCCTGGAAAGCGGCGGCAGCGGCACGCCGCCTTCCGGGCTGCCCGCGCCTACCGACGTGACGACCTCGGGTGCGACCGACACCAGCATGGTCATCGGCTGGTCCGCCGTCAGCGGCGCGGCCGGCTACGACGTGTACCGAGACGGCACCCAGGTGACCGCCTCGCCGGTGTCGGGACTGAGCTATACCGATTCGGGCCTGGCCCCCGGCACGACATACAGCTGGACCGTGACGGCCGTGGATGCCGGCGGTGCGCAGAGTCCGCCGTCGGCGTCGGCCAGCGGCACCACCACGGGTGCGACGGCACAGTGCTTCACGTCATCGAACTACGACCATACCCAGGCCGGACGCGCACACGTCTACTGGGGCTGGGCCTACGCCAACGGATCGAACCAGAACATGGGCCTGTGGACCGTCTTCACGACGACCACGCTCAAGCGCATCGGTCCGAACTGACTACGTCATCGGCACTTGCCCCTGACCCGACGCCGCCCATGCTCGAAACCAGGGACCTCAGCATCCGCTTCGGCGGCCACGTGGCGGTGGACCGCGTGTCGTGCACGTTCCGACCCGGCACGCTGACCGCCATCGTGGGCCCGAACGGCGCGGGCAAGACGACCTATTTCAATCTCATCTCGGGGCAGCTGCGCGCAAGCGCCGGCAGCGTGCATCTGGACGGCGTCGACGTCACGTCCATGCCGACGTCGGCGCGCACGCACCGCGGGCTGGGGCGGGCGTTCCAGCTCACGCAGCTGTTTCCCAACCTCGCCGTGGTCGAGAACGTGCGGCTGGCCGTGCAGTCCCGGCGCAAGCAGGGACTGAACCTGTGGTCGGTGTGGCTCGACCACCGCAGCACGCTCGAGCGCGCGCACGAACTGGTCGAGCTCGTGCGGCTGTCCGACCGGGCCGACGCGCCCGCGAGCAGCCTGCCGCACGGCGACCAGCGCAAGCTGGAGGTGGCGATGCTCATGGCGCTCGAACCCAGCGTGTTCATGTTCGACGAGCCCACGGCGGGGATGAGCGTGGACGACGTGCCCGTCATCCTCGACCTCATCCGCACGCTCAAAGGGCAGCGCGACAAGATCATTCTGCTGGTCGAGCACAAGATGGACGTGGTGCGCGAACTGGCCGACCGCATCGTCGTGCTGCACAACGGCCAGCTCGTGGCCGATGGCGAGCCAGCCGCCGTGATCGCCTCGCCGGTGGTGCAGAACGCCTATCTCGGACTCTCCGGCGAGACCGACGAGGCGCCTCAGCCGGATGCCATCGCGCATGCGCTGGCACTCGAAGAGGGACGGGGCTGAAGTGAACCACCCCCGTCGCGCCTTCGGCGCGCCCCCTCCAGGGGGCGCCACCAGCGGACCGGCAAAGCCGGATCCGCGGCGGCCGCTTGATGCGTCGGTTCATGCCGTTGGGGTGCCGCTAGGCGCCATGGAGAACTGACATGGCCGATGCACTGCTGCGCCTGGATGCCGTGCACACGCACATCGGCGCGTACCACATCCTGCACGGCGTGGACCTCTCGGTGCCAACCGGAGAAGTCACCATGCTGCTCGGCCGCAACGGCGCCGGCAAGACGACCACGCTGCGGACCATCATGGGCCTGTGGGCGGCGTCGAGCGGCCAGGTGGTGTTCGACGGCCAGCCGATCGGCGGCACCAAGGGGCAGCGCAGCACGCCCGACATCTCGCGCCTGGGCATGGCCTACGTGCCCGAGAACATGGGCATCTTCGGCGACCTGACCGTGCGCGAGAACCTGCTGCTCGCGGCCCGCGGCGCGCGCAGCCTGAACGACATCGACACGCGTCGGCTGGACTGGCTGTTCGGCTTGTTTCCGGCCATCCGCAAGTTCTGGCTGTACCCGGCGGGCAAGCTGTCGGGCGGCCAGAAGCAGATGCTCGCGATCTGCCGCGCGATGGTGGAGCCGCGCCGCATGCTGCTGATCGACGAACCCAGCAAGGGCCTCGCGCCGGCGATCGTGCAGAACCTGATCTCGGCATTGCGCGAATTGAAGACCACGCAGACCACCGTGCTGCTGGTCGAGCAGAACTTCGCCATGGCGCGCGCCCTCGGCGACCACGTGGCGGTGATGGACGACGGGCGCGTCGTGCATCGCGGCTCGATGTCCGAACTGGCGCAGGACGAGGGGCTGCAGCACCGGCTGCTCGGGCTGTCCCTGGGAGCCCATCAATGAACATCGCGACTGGACAGCGGCCATGAGCATCACCATCGCCAGGTCGTCGCCGGGTGCGGCGGACACCGCCATCCCCGAGGCGGCATTCGACGTCATCCCGATGGCACTCGTGGCCGCGCTCGCACTCGTGGCCTGGCCGGCGATCGGCTCGACCTCCACCTGGATCACGCTGACCGTGGCCGGGCTCGCCATGGGCATGATCGTCTTCATCATCGCCTCGGGCCTCACGCTCGTGTTCGGCCTGATGGACGTGCTGAACTTCGGCCATGGCGTGTTCATCGCACTGGGCGCGTTCGTGGCGATGAGCGTGCTCGGCGCGATGGGCGACTGGACACAATCGGGCAGCCTGTGGCTCAACCTCGGCGCCGTGCTGCCGGCGGTGCTGGCCGCGATGCTCGTGGCAGGCGCGGTGGGCGTGGTCTTCGAGCGCGTGCTGGTGCGCCCGGTGTACGGGCAGCACCTCAAGCAGATCCTCATCACGATGGGCGGCATGATCATCGGCGAGGAATTCATCAAGGTCATCTGGGGGCCCGGACCCAAGCCGCTGCCGCTGCCGCAGGCGCTGCGGGGTGCGCTGATCTTCGGCGACGCCGCGGTGGAGAAGTTCCGTCTGGTCGCGGTCGTGGTCGGGGCGGTCGTGCTCGTGTCGATGCTCTTCACGCTCAACCGCACCAAGCTCGGCCTGCTCATCCGCGCCGGCGTCCAGGACCGCGAGATGGTCGAGAGCCTGGGTTATCGCATCCGCCGGCTGTTCGTGGGCGTGTTCGTCGCCGGCTCCGCGCTGGCGGGCGTGGGCGGCTGCCTTTGGGGCATGTACCAGCAAGGCGTCGTGCCGCAGATGGGCGCGCAGGTCAACGTGCTGATCTTCATCGTCATCATCATCGGCGGCCTGGGCTCGACGCTCGGCTGCTTCGTGGGCGCCCTGCTGGTCGGACTGATGGCCAACTACACCGGCTTTCTCGCGCCCAAGGTGGCGATGTTCTCCAACATCGGGCTGATGGTCGCCGTGCTGCTTTGGCGGCCGCAGGGCCTGTACCCCGTGACGAGCCGCTGATCGAGGACGCGCCGACATGCTGCTTCGACTCATCTCCCACGACACGCCACGCAGCCGCTGGCTCGCGCTCATCCTCGTGGGCATCCTGGTGGCGCTCGCGTTCGCCCCCTTTCTGTTTCCCGGCACGCGCTCGCTGAACGTGGCGGCCAAGATCCTCGTGTTCATCGTGCTGGTCGCGAGCTTCGACCTGCTGCTCGGCTACACGGGCATCGTGAGCTTCGCCCAGACCATGTTCTTCGGCATCGGCGCCTACGGCATCGCCATCGCCAGCACGCGGCTGGGCGCCGGCTGGGGCGCGCTGCTTGCGGGAATCCTCGCGGCGCTGGCGGTGTCGTTCGTGCTGTCGCTGGTGATCGGGCTGTTCAGCCTGCGTGTCAAGGCGATCTTCTTCGCAATGATCACCCTGGCCGTGGCCTCGGCCTTTCTCACGCTCGCCTCGCAGTTGTCCGAATTCACCGGCGGAGAAGACGGGTTGACCTTCCGCGTGCCCGAGGCGCTCAGTCCAGGCACCGACTACCTCGACGAACCCTTCCTCGGTGCGTCCATCGACGGCCGCTTCGTCAGCTACTACCTGCTCTTCGTGGCCTCGCTGGTGCTGGTGCTGGCGATGCTGCGCATCGTGAACTCGCCGTTCGGCCGCGTGCTGCAGGCGATCCGGGAGAACGACTTCCGTGCCGAGGCCATCGGCTACCGCACGGTCGTCTACCGTACCTTGTCCAGCGTGCTGTCGGCGCTGTTCGCGACGCTGGCCGGCTGCCTGCTGGCGATCTGGCTGCGCTACAACGGTCCGGACACGTCGCTGAGCTTCGAGATCATGCTCGACGTGCTGCTCATCGTCGTGATCGGCGGCATGGGGACGATCTATGGCGCGGTGCTCGGCAGCGTGCTGTTCGTGCTCGCGCAAAGCTACCTTCAGGACCTGATGAAGCTGGGTGCGTCGGCCGTCGAGGGCGTGCCCGTGCTCGCACAGCTGATCTCGCCCAACCGATGGCTGCTCTGGCTGGGCATCCTGTTCGTGCTGTCGGTGTACTACTTCCCGAGCGGCGTGGTGGGCCGGCTGCGCGCCGGGCGCACGCTGCGCATCGCCGCGGCAGCCACCGCGGCGCCGAAGAAGCCCTGACCGCCTCCCAGCGCCGCCGCGCCTGAAAGCCGTCCATGTCGCACACCTCGAATTACCTGCAATGCGAAGGCCGCGAGATCCACTATGTCGAGTGGGGCGCAGGCCACGCCGAGACCGTCATCGCGTGGCACGGCCTGGCCCGCACGGGGCGCGACATGGACGACATCGCCGCACACCTTGCGCGCCACTACCGGGTGATCTGCCCCGACACCATCGGACGCGGGCTGAGCCAGTGGAGCCCGCAGCCCGAGGCCGAGTACTGCCTCGCGTTCTACGTGAAGCTGGCCGTCGCGCTGCTCGACCAGCTCGGACTGGAACGCGTGCACTGGCTCGGCACGTCGATGGGCGGCGCGATCGGCACGGTCGCTGCCGCAGGGCCCCTGCGCGGGCGCGTGCGCCGCCTGGTCCTCAACGACAACGGTCCGCAGCTCGCCGCGTCGGCCATCGAGCGCATCCGAAGCTACGCGGGCCAGCCGTCGGCGTTCGCCACGGTGACCGAGCTGGAGCGCTACTTCCGCACTGTCTACGAGCCGTACGGCTGGCTGAGCGATGCGCAATGGCGGCGGCTGACCGAGACTTCCGTGCGGCGCCTGCCCGACGGGCGCGTGACGCCGCACTACGATCCGGCGATGGTGATGCAGTTCACCCACCACGCGGACGACTACCTGCGCTGGGACGAATGGGACAGCCTGGACCTGCCGGTGCTCTGCCTGCGCGGGGAGCGATCGGACCTCCTGCTGCGCGACACCGCCGACGCCATGCGCGCGCGCGGCCCGCGTGCAGTGGTCATCGAGATTCCCGGCTGCGGCCACGCACCGGCGCTCAACACGCCGGAACAGTTCGCGCTCGTGGAGCGCTTCTTCGGCGGCGCGTGAACGCACGTGCCTTTCCGCCACGGTCTGAGGCCGGCCGGGCGTGGCCTCAGCGCCGGAACTTGCCTTCGGGCCCGATGATGGACAGATCTGCGTAGTCCAGGCCGGTGTGGTCGGTGGGGGAATAGCTCACCTCGAGTCCGCCGATGTCGAACTTGTGCAGGGTTTCCAGGGCATTGCGCAGCGACGCCCGGGTGGGATTGGGACCTGCGCGGCGCAATCCCTCGACCAGCACCTTCGCGGCCGCGAATCCCTCGAGCATCGCCGGCGTCACTTCCGGCACGTCCTTGGCGTGGGCGAGATCGCTCGCCTCCTTCACCATCGGCGCCGACAGGGACCGCTCGTAAGGGAAGATCTGCGACACGATCGTGCCGCGGGCATAGCGGCCCATCATCTTGATGAATCCGCCCGACGCATTGTTCGACACGGTGACGATCTGCGCGTTCGAGCCAGCCTTCGCGGATCAGCTTCGTTCCGTCGGATACGGCGCCTGCCGAGCCGATCAGGAAGATCGCCTGCGGGTCCGCGGCCTTGACCTGGGCGACGATGTCGGTGAACACCGGTTGCGTGCGGTCGAACGTGGCGACGAGGACAGGCTTCTGTTGCGCCTTGTCGAAGCCTTTGCGAGCGCCTACCGCGCAATCGGCGCCGAACGAGTCGTCCACGTGCACGAGGGCGATGCGCGTGAGGCCGATGCTGGTGAGGTGGTCCACCGCCTTCTCGGCCTCTCGCTGGTAGGTGGCGCGCACATTGAAGATCCATGGGTCGACAGGCCTGTGCAGCACCATCGCCCCGGTCGAAGGGGCCACCAGCGGAACCTTGTATTCGTCCAGCAGGGGCATGATCGCCTGCGTGTGAGGGGTGCCGCGATTGAGAAACAGCGCGATGACGTGCTTTTCGGTGATCAGGACCTTGGCGTTCTCGGCCGCCTTCTGAGTGCTGAACTGGTCGTCCATCGAGATCAACTCGATCTTCTTTCCGTGAACCCCGCCCGTCTCATTGATGTGATCGATGTAAAGCCGGGCACCCACCGTGTTTTCCTTCACCCCCGCCGCGACCGGCCCTGTGAAGCCCGAGGTCTGTCCGATCAGAATCTGCGCCCACAGGGCCGGTGTGGCCGCAAGGGCGGCCAGGCCGAGCGCCAGCGCGCGCCAGATCTTGGCTGAATATTTCATGCGTGTAGTCTCCTTGCAATCTGTCTCATGGTGGACTCGACAGGCACCGAACGCATCGGCCGTGCGGCCTTCGACCCTCGGGCGGCGAGAGTGTTCGTGCTTCACGCGAACCGGCGCCATTGTGGAAAACCGAGGTTTCGCCCTCATTTGGACAGAAGATGGCCTTGCCCGTGCAGGATTCACGGCGCTTCCTAGAATGTTCCGCCTTCCCTCCCCCGAACACCATTCATGAGCTCCGCCGATCTGAGCGAGTCGCCTTCCGCCGCCGTCGTGGTCGATCCCGATGGCGGCAATGCCGCGCAGGTGCCCGCGGCGGGCACGATTCGCATCCGCGGAGCGCGCCAGCACAATCTCAAGAACCTGGACCTTGACATTGCCACGGGCGAACTCACGGTCGTGACCGGCCCGAGCGGCTCGGGCAAGTCCAGCCTGGTGTTCGACACGCTCTACGCGGAGGGCCAGCGCCGTTACGTGGAGACCTTCAGCGCCTACGCGCGCCAGTTCCTCGACCGGATGGACCGTCCGGCGGTGGACCGTGTGGACGGCGTCCCGCCGGCCATCGCCATCGACCAGACGAATCCCGTGCGAACCTCGCGCTCGACGGTGGGCACGATGACCGAGCTGAACGATCACCTCAAGCTGCTGTTTGCGCGCGCGGCCGAGCTGTTCGACCGCAAGGCGGCCCGCCGTGTGCGGCACGACTCCCCGGACACGATCTACGCCGAGTTGATGGCGCGCACGCAGGAGGGCGATCCCAGGCTGGTCGTGACCTTCCCGGTCGAACTGCCGGCCGTCGCGACCGCCGACGAAATCGAGCAGTGGCTGTCGGCGAGCGGCTTCACGCGCGTGCAGGCGGAGCGCGAGGTGGCCTCGCCCACCGGACCGCGAAAGGTTCTCGACGTGGTGGCCGACCGGTTCCGCATTCAGGGGACCGAGCGATCGCGGGCCATCGAAGCGATCGAAGTCGCGCTCAAGCGCGGGGCCGGCCGGGTGAATGTGCATGTCGCGCCTGAGCCGGGTTCCGATGCGCAGGAGCTGGTGTGGCGGTTTTCCACCGGCCTGCATTGTCCCGACAGCGACATCCGCTACCAGGATCCGCAGCCGGCGATGTTCTCGTTCAACTCCGCCATGGGGGCCTGCGAAACCTGTCGCGGGTTCGGGCGCGTGATCGGCGTCGACTACGGGCTCGTGATTCCGGATCACCGCAAGACCCTGCGAGCCGGCGCCATCAAGCCGATGCAGACGCCAGCCTGGAAGGAATGCCAGGACGACCTCATGAAGTACGCCGGCGAGGCCGGCATCCCGCGCGACACGCCGTGGTCGCAGCTCACGCCTTCGCAGCGCGGCTGGGTCGTCGACGGGTCGCCGCACTGGAACGGAAACTGGAACAAGCAGTGGTATGGGGTCAAGCGATTCTTCGAATATCTCGAGAGCAAGGCCTACAAGATGCACATCCGCGTGCTTCTGTCGAAGTACCGGAGCTACACGCCGTGCGGCGCCTGCGGCGGGGCGCGGCTGAAGACCGAATCGCTGCTGTGGCGGTTGGGTACCAAGGACGATGCCGACCGCGTGCTGGCCCCGGCCCGCCGGTTCATGCCCACGGGCGTGGACTGGTCGCGCCCGCAACTCGAGGCCTTGCCCGGCCTCACCCTGCACGACCTCATGATCGTGCCCATCTCGAAGCTGCGCGCGTTCTTCGACGGCATCTGTCCTCCTGACGCGGCGGCAGTGATGGGTGGCGATGCGATGCAAAGACAGTTCGATCCCGCCCTGCAGCTCCTGGTGGGTGAGATCCGCACGCGCATCAGGTACCTGTGCGACGTCGGCCTGGGCTACCTCACGCTCGATCGACAGAGCAGGACGCTCTCGGGCGGAGAAGTCCAGCGCATCAACCTGACCACCGCGCTGGGCACGTCCCTGGTGAACACCATGTTCGTGCTCGACGAGCCGAGCATCGGCCTTCATCCGCGGGACATGAGCCGCATCGTCGAGGCCATGCACCGCCTGCGCGACGCGGGCAACACGCTGGTCGTCGTCGAGCACGATCCTGCGGTGATGCTCGCCGCGGATCGGCTCATCGACATGGGGCCCGGGCCGGGCGAGCGGGGAGGTCGCATCGTCTTCGACGGCACCCCCGATGCCATCCGCCGCGCCGACACGCTGACCGGCGCCTACCTCGGCGGGCGCAAGCACGTGGGCATGGGCATCAAGCGCATGGTCACAGAGGCCACGCCGCGACTCATTGTCGAGGGCGCACGCGAACACAACCTCAAGAGCCTCACCGTCGAATTCCCGTTGCAGCGCCTGGTTTGCGTGACCGGGGTCTCGGGATCGGGCAAGAGCACGTTGATGCAGGACGTGCTGTTTCCTGCGCTCTCGCGCCAGTTCGGAAAGGCGACCGAAAGCCCCGGCGAGCACGAGCGCCTGCTAGGCGCCGACTGGCTCACCGATGCGGTCTTCGTCGACCAGTCGCCCATCGGAAAGACGGCGCGCTCCAACCCCGCGAGCTATGTCGGCGCCTTCGACGAGATCCGCAAGCTGTTCGCCGCCGCCCCGCTCGCGGGGCAGCGAGGCTACGGCGCGGGGATGTTCAGCTTCAACGCCGGCGACGGCCGCTGCCCGACCTGCGGCGGCTCGGGATTCGAGCATGTCGAAATGCAGTTCCTGTCCGACGTCTACCTGCGCTGCCCGGATTGCGACGGCCGACGCTACCGGCCGGAGATCCTCGACGTGAAGATCGACCGGCGACTGCCGGGCGACGTCGTGCGCGACCTGTCGGTGGCGGATGTCCTCGACCTGACCGTGAGCGAGGCGGTGCAGCTATTCGCCGGCGACCGCGAGGTCGTGCGCGTGCTGCAGCCCATCGTCGATGTCGGGCTCGAGTACGTGAAGCTCGGTCAGCCCGTGCCGACGCTTTCGGGCGGCGAGGCGCAGCGGCTCAAGCTGGCCGGCTTCCTCGCCGAGGCGGCGCAGAACCGCACGGCCAGCCGCCAGGCAGTGGCGAAAAAGGGCACGCTGTTCATGTTCGATGAACCGACCACTGGGCTGCACTTCGACGATATCGCCAAGCTGATGCGTGCGTTCCGCAAGCTGCTGGACGCGGGTCATTCGCTGATCGTGATCGAGCACAACCTCGATGTGATCCGCGCCTGCGACTGGCTCATCGACCTGGGCCCCGAAGGCGGCGACGCGGGCGGCCAAGTGGTGTGCACGGGCTCACCCGAAGACGTGCGCCGCCATGCCACGTCCCATACTGCCAGGGCGCTGCGCGAGTACGACGCGGCGTTCGGCGCCATGGAGGCGGTGGAAGTCAGAGACCGGGAGGCCTCGTACCTTGCGTTCGGCCGGGAGGCCGCCGGCGCAGAGGGCGGCGCCGATGCACGCGAGGTCTCGCTGCAGTCCACCTTGCTCGCCCGCCGGCGCGCCGCACGGGCGGCCGGCAACAGCATCCGCATCGTCAACGCCAGGGAGCACAACCTCAAGTCCCTCGACGTCGACATTCCGCGCGGGCGCTTCAATGTCATCACCGGAGTCTCGGGCTCGGGCAAGAGCACGCTCGCCTTCGACATCCTGTTCAACGAGGGACAGCGGCGCTACCTCGAATCGCTCAATGCCTACGCGCGCAGCATCGTGCAGCCTGCCGGCCGGCCGGAAGTCGACGCGGTCTACGGCATTCCGCCGACCGTCGCCATCGAGCAGCGGCTGAGTCGCGGCGGTCGCAAGAGCACTGTGGCGACCACGACCGAGGTGTGGCACTTTCTTCGGCTGCTCTACGTGAAGCTGGGCCTGCAGCACTGCGTGAAGGACGGTGCGCCCGTCAAGCCGCAAAGCGCCGAGAGCATCGCCGCGCAGATTCTTCGCGACCACCGCGGCCAGCACGTGGGGCTGCTCGCGCCGCTGGTCGTGAATCGCAAAGGCGTCTACACCGATCTCGCCAAATGGGCCAAGGCACGCGGACACACGCACCTGCGCGTCGACGGCGAATTCACCAGGGTCGATCCCTGGCCGCGCCTGGACCGCTTCAAGGAACACACGCTCGAACTGCCGGTGGGCGACATCGTCGTCACGCCCGACAGCGAATCGGAGTTGCGCGCGCTGTTGGCGCGGGCACTCGACCTGGGCAAGGGCGTCATGCACCTGCTCAGCCCGCTCGACGGGCTGCGCGGCGCGATGCTCGCCGGCACACCGACGCTCCGCCTGGGCGACGTGAAGGTCTTTTCCACGAAGCGCGCCTGCCCGGTGTGCGGGACGAGCTACCCCGAGCTGGACCCGCGCATGTTCAGCTACAACAGCAAGCATGGCTGGTGCGCCACCTGCGTCGGCACCGGCCTGGCGCTGACCCGGGAGCAGCGGCGCGCCTATGACGATACGATCCGCGACGACGACAACAAGGGACGCGAACAGAGCTTTCCGTCCGAGGAGGCCGAGGTCGAAGGCGTCGCCGACGAACCCTGCCCCGACTGCGGCGGCACGCGGCTGAACCCGGTGTCGCGTGGCGTCACCTTCGATGGCCACCCGATCACGGCCATCGCGCAGTGGTCGGTGTCCGACGCGCAGCGGTGGGTCGAGTCGCTGCGGCTTGCCGGGCGCGACGCGGACATCGCGCGCGACGTGGTCACCGAGATCCGAAGCCGCCTCGAATTCCTCGAAGAGGTCGGACTGGGCTACCTCACGCTCGACCGCGCGGCGCCCACGCTGTCCGGCGGGGAGGCGCAGCGCATCAGGCTCGCGGCCCAGCTGGGCAGCAACCTTCAGGGCGTGTGCTATGTCCTCGACGAGCCGACCATCGGGCTGCATCCGCGCGACAACCGCATCCTCCTGGATGCGCTGCAGAAGCTGGGCGACAAGGGCAATACCCTGGTCGTCGTCGAGCACGACGAGGACACCATCCGCCGCGCAGACCATGTCATCGACATCGGTCCGGGCGCGGGCAAGCGAGGTGGTTCGGTGGTGGCGCAAGGCACCGTAGCCCAGGTATCCGCGAATATCGAATCGGTGACCGGCAGGCTGCTCGCCCGGCCGCTGGTGCACCCGCTGCAGGCGCGGCGCGAAGTGCTTCCCGCCGTCGACGGAGGTCGAGAGTCCGGCTGGCTCACGGTGCGCGGCGCGAGCCTGCACAATCTGCGCGACATCGTGGTGGACTTCCCGCTCAAACGGCTGGTCGCGGTCACCGGTGTCAGCGGCTCGGGAAAATCCACGCTCGCGCGCGACGTGCTGCTGTCCAACCTCCAGTTCGTGAACACGCGCGGGGCCAAGCCCCATTGGCAAGGCTGCACCGCCATCGACGGCTGGCAGCAGATCGACCGCGTGCTCGAAGTCGACCAGACGCCCATCGGCAAGACGCCGCGTTCCTGCCCCGCCACGTACATCGGCTTCTGGGACACGATCCGCAAGCTCTTCGCCGACACGCTCGAAGCACGTGCACGCGGTTTTTCGCCGGCACGCTTCTCGTTCAACACCGGCGACGGCCGCTGCCCCGGTTGCGAAGGCCAGGGCATGCGCACGATCGAGATGAGCTTTCTGCCGGACGTGAAGGTGCCTTGCGACGTCTGCCACGGCCAGCGCTTCAATCCGCAGACCCTGACCGTGAGCTGGCGCGGCAAGAACATCGGCGATGTGCTGCAGATGGAAGTCGACGAGGCGGTCGAGTTCTTTGCGTCGATGCCGTCCATCGCGCATCCGCTGCGGCTGCTCAAGGACGTGGGCCTGGGCTACCTGACGCTGGGGCAGCCGTCGCCTACGCTGTCCGGCGGCGAGGCGCAGCGGATCAAGCTCGTCACCGAGCTGACCAAGGTGCGCGACGACGTGACGAGGCGTGGCAACAAGGCGCCCCATACCTTGTACGTGCTCGACGAGCCGACAGTCGGCCTGCACATGGCCGACGTCGACAAGCTCGTGCGCGTGCTGCATCGCCTGACCGACGGCGGCCACAGCGTCGTGGTCATCGAGCATGACCTCGACGTGATCGCCGAAGCCGACTGGGTCATCGACCTCGGCCCCGAGGGCGGCGTACAAGGCGGCACCGTGGTCGCCGAGACGACGCCCGACGGATTGGTGGCATGCACTCAGAGCCACACCGGCGCCGCCCTCGAACCCGTGCTGAACCGGCGATAAGTCTCGCTTCGCACATCGAGTCCCGCGCCACGCGCGGTGCGGACATGGTCGAATCGCGCCTGACCACGCGGAAGGGATTCCATGGCAGGCGACAGCCGCACGCGCTACAACCCCGAACGGTACTGGGCCGAGCGCTACCGGGTCATCGACATCACGAAATCCGGCCACATCGACCTGCCGGCCGCCTACAACCGATGGCTGTACCGCCGAAAGACCGAGCGGCTGATGCAGCAGCTCAATGCCGCGGGGTTCAGCGCGACGGGCGCCTCGGTGCTGGACATCGCGGCGGGCACGGGTGTCTATGTGCAGGCCTGGCGAGACCTGGGCGTGAGTCGCCTCGTGGGCATCGACATCAGCGCTGCGGCCACCGCCGCGTTGAGCGAGCGCTTCACCGACTTCCAGTTCCACAAGCGCGACCTCTCCGAACCCCGGCTGAGCGAGCTCGTCGGTACCGGATTCAGTCTCGTGACGGCCATCGACATGCTCTACCACGTCGTCGACGATGCGCACTTCCCGGTGGCGCTGTCGAATCTCTATGAGACGGTGGCGCCAGGCGGCTATCTGGCGATCCATGACGCTTTCGTGCAGCGGCGCGAACTCGACTTCGGCTACATCAAGCTGCGCACCCTGGCACGCTACACCGAGGCGCTGCAGGCGGCGGGCTTTCAGATCCTGTCTCGTGCGCCGACCTTCTTCGTCTCGGTGCAGGGACACGACCATGCCACCGCCTGGTCCGCAAGACTCGCGAATGCCGTGTGGGATCGATGGCTTAATCCGATGATCCATCGCTTCCCCCACGCGATGGGTCGCATGGCCTACTGGGTCGACCGAGGCCTCGGGCATGTCCTGAAGGAGGGGCCCTCGTTCGAGATGATGGTCTGCCGCCGTCCTTCGGCAGACGCTGCCTCCGTCTGATCCGCCGCGGGCGACATCAGGGCTTGCCAGGGGCCACGGCGCCGCCATTGCGCACGATCATGTCGTTCACGCGTCCAGGGCGGTGCCACGGACGCGATACGGAGGCGCCGTGACCATGCATCTCGATTCCAGCCATCCTCATGCGCACAACCCGGCGCGTCCCGACAAGATCGTGACGGCCGCCGAGGCCGTCCGACTCATCCATGACGGCGACACGATCGCCACCGGCGGCTTCGTCGGCATCGGCTTCGCGGAGGGCGTGGCCATTGCGCTCGAAGAACGTTTCCTCGCCACGCAGGAAGAAAGCGGCAGCGGCTCGCCGCGGCAGCTCACGCTCGTCTATGCCGCCGGGCAGGGCGACGGCAAGACCCGCGGGCTGAATCACTTCGGCCATGCCGGCCTCGTCAAGCGCGTGATCGGCGGCCACTGGGGGCTGGTGCCGCGGTTGCAGGCCTTGGCCGTGGCAGGCGAGATCGAGGCCTACAACCTTCCGCAGGGCGTCATCGCTCACCTGTTCCGAGACATCGCCGCGGGCAAGCCGGGCACCTTGAGCCGCGTCGGGCTGGACACCTTCGTGGACCCACGGCATGGCGGCGGCAAGGTCAACACGATGACCACCGAGGAGCTCGTGCGCCTGATGGAGATCGACGGCGAGGAGGTGCTGTTCTACAAGGCCTTCCCGATTCATGTCGGCATCATCCGCGCGACCACCGCCGATCCGGACGGCAACCTCACGATGGAGCGCGAGGCGCTGACCTTGGAGGCGCTGGCCATCGCCATGGCAGCACACAACAGCGGCGGCATCGTGATCGCGCAGGTCGAGCGCATCGCCGAGCGGGGGTCGCTCAACCCCCGGCAGGTGAAGATTCCCGGCGTCCTCGTCGATGCGGTGGTCGTCGCCGAGAAGCCCGAGCACCACATGCAGACCTTCGTCACGCAGTACAACGCCGCGTATGCCGGAGAGATCCGCGTTCCCATGAACTCCATCGCACCGATGCCGCTGTCCGAACGAAAGGTCATCGCGCGCCGGGCGGCTCTCGAATTGAACCGCAACGCGGTGGTGAACCTGGGCATCGGCATGCCCGAGGGTGTGGCCGACGTGGCAGCCGAGGAGAAGATCATCGACCTCCTCACGCTGACCGCCGAGCCGGGCGTGATCGGCGGCATTCCCGCCAGCGGCCTGAACTTCGGCGCGGCGATCAACACGCAGGCCATCATCGACCAGCCAAGCCAGTTCGACTTCTACGACGGCGGCGGCCTGGACCTGGCTGTCCTGGGGCTGGCCCAGGTGGACCGGCACGGCAACCTCAATGTGAGCAAGTTCGGGCCGCGGCTGGCGGGTGCGGGCGGGTTCATCAACATCAGCCAGAACGCCAAGGAGGTCGTCTTCGTCGGCACCTTCACGGCATGCGACCTGGACGTGCGCATCGAGGGCGGCAAGGTGTCGATCGTCAGCGAAGGCACGATGCGCAAGTTCGTGCGCGACGTGGAACACCGCACGTTCAGCGGCGACCTGGCCAGGCGCCGCGGACAGCGCGTGCTGTACGTGACCGAGCGATGCGTGCTGCAACTGGCGGAGCAGGGGCTGGAACTGATCGAGATCGCGCCCGGCGTCGACCTCGATCGGCACATCCTCTCGCAGATGGACTTCACGCCGCGTATCAGCCCGACGCTGCGTCAGATGGATCCGGCGCTGTTCGGCGCAGCCCCGCTGGAGTTGCGCCAGAGGATGCTGAGCTTGCCCCTGGCGCAGCGGTTCGACTACGACCCGCGCGGCAATGTGCTGTTCATCAATTTCGAGGGCCTGGGCGTCGGCAGCGAACAGGACATCGATGCGATCGAGGCCGAGGTCGTGCGGCGCGTGGGTGACCTCGGCAGGCGTGTCCAGGTGGTGGTGAACTACGACCACTTCAGCATCCGTCCCGAGCTCGTCGAGCCTTATGGCGCGATGGTGAAGCGGCTGAGCGAGCGTTACTACGACCGCGTCACGCGCTATGCCGCAAGCAGCTTCCTGAAGGCCAGGCTCGAGCCGCCGCCAAACGACTGAACCGGTGTGACGCAACGTCGCTGCGGTCGGGTCGCGGTGACGGCGTCGTCGCCGTTCAACCTGTCTCGTGCAGGCGGTTGCGTCCGCGGCGCTTGGCTTCGTACAGGCTGGCGTCCGCGCGGTCCAGCAGTGCCTGCAGCGTGTCTGTTGCGCGAATGTTCGCCAGCCCGAGGCTGATCGTCACGGACAGGCCCTCGGCCAATTGCGCCCACGGGTGGGTCTCGACGGCCGCACGCAGCCGCTCGCACGCCTCGCGTGCCGTGGCAGGCGTCGTGTCGCCGAGTCCGAAGAGGAATTCCTCGCCGCCCATGCGAGCGACCAGGTCGATGGGGCGCGTCTTGGCGCGAAAGATCTGCGCCAGCGTGCGCAACACGTCGTCGCCCACGGCATGGCCGAATCGATCGTTCACGCTCTTGAAGTGGTCCACATCGACCAGCGCCAGCGCCAGCGCCAGCGGCTGCTCGCACGTGCCGGCACGCGCAAACAGACGAGGCAGGTCCGCGTCGACGCGCCGGCGGTTTGCCAGGCGCGTGAGCTCGTCCTCGAGCGTGTCTCGCTGCAACTGCTCCGCGCGTGCCTGCAGCCGGCGCTTGTCGTTTTCCAGCTCGCGGCTTCGAAGGCGCTGCAGCCGCGCTTCCATTCGCGCACGCTCGCCGTCGATCAGGGCGTTTTCCACGTCGAGGCGGTTGACCATCAGGCGCGCCTGGGCCCGTGTCTGCTGCGTCGCCCGATGCAGTTCGAGGGCATGGTAGGCCTCGCAGTGGTGCAAGGCGCGTTCGAAGTCGCTGCGCGCCTTGAAAGCGCGGTACAGCGCCGAGTGCACGCGCATGCGCGTGGTCTCGTGGTCGCTGCCATCCAGTTCGGCTAGCGTCGGCAGCAGCACATCGACGGCCTCGTCGTGCCTGCCCTCGAGAATGAGCACTTCGGCAATGTTGTGCCGGCTGCGCAGCTCGACCGCCCTGTAGCCATGGCGGCGGGAGCGCTCCACGGTCTCGGCAAGCGCTGCATGGGCAGCGGCATGTTCGCCGGCGAGTCCGAGCACCTCCCCCAGGTTGCCGTGCGTGACGGCCAGGCGGTAGTCATCCCCCAGCCTGCGCGCCAGTGCGAGCGCGAGGCGTCCATGCTCGCGCGCGCGATGCAGCGCGCCCGTGCCCAGCACCAGCTCGTCGCGCTGACGATAGTGATAGAAGGCGCTGATGCAGGTCGCCATCAGGTTGTTCTGCGCCGACAGGGCGAGAGCGTCATTGTTCAGTGCGCGTGCCTGACCAAGTGCCTGCAGGAGAAACTTCTCGCTTTGCACATGGTCGCCCAGGCGATCGAAGCAGACCCCGACCCGGTTGAGCGCATCGGCGATCTGCACATCGAAGCCACCCGCACGAGCCTTGTCGAAGGCGGTCGTGGCGGCCTTCAACGCCTCCTGGTGGAGGCCCAGCTCGCTGCACGAGATGGCCAGCAGGCACAGGGTGTCGCACTCCTGCGGATCACCGAGATCCTTCCAGTGCTCTCCGGCTTCGCGTGCCGAGCGGACGGCGGACTCGAATTCGCCAAGGCGCCAGCGATGCGACGCCTGCTCGGACAGCGCCTGGGCCAGGATGCGGGGCTCGGCGGCCAGCCTGGCAGCGCGCACGGCCGCCTCGGCCAGCTCCACGCCTTCACGGTGCCGGCCGTCGGCGTATGCCCTTTGCGATCGCGCGATCCATGATCCGGGATCGGCGTGGGAGTGGACAGTCTGATCGGAAAGGGCCCGAGGTGCGTGCATGGGAGGCGGTGGATACCTTGCCGGCATTGTCCCGGTTGCGCGAACAAGCGAGGCCGGCAATGGGCCGCCATTGCGGCCACGCGTGACTCACGCCCGTGATGCAGATCACGACGCGACGCGTCGGCGCAGCCGCCGCTGCAGGCGCCAGCCCAGCAGCACGGCGACGACCGCCCCGTACACGGCGACCTCCGCCAGATTGTTCTTGGCCGCGCGCATCCAGAAGAAATGCAGCAACCCGAGCAACACGATCGCGTAGACGGCCCGGTGCAGCCATTGCCATCTCGCGGCCCCCAGTGCCTTGATGGCCCTGTTGAACGACGTCGCTGCCAGCGGGACCATCAGCAGGAACGCGGTGAATCCCACCAGCGCGAACGGCCGCTTGGGAATGTCGTGGGCGATGGTCTGCAGATCGAAGCCCATGTCCAGCCAGGCATAGGCAAGGAAGTGGAGCACGACGTAGAAGAAGGTGAAGAGCCCCAGCATGCGACGAAATCGCACGAGGGCGTTCTGCCCGGTCCAGTGGCGAAGCGGCGTCACCGCGAGCGTCACGCACAGCAGGCGCAGGGTCCAGTCCCCGGTGGCGCGGATCAAGGCCTCGGCCGGGTTGGCTCCCAGCGCATCCGCCAGGGCGCCATAGAGCAGCCACGCAAAAGGCAGCATGCACACGACGAAAAGGATCGGCTTGGCAGCCGGATGCAGCAGCCCGGCACGCCGCCGTGGCACGGGTCGCACGCGCGATCCTGGATCGAGGACGGCAGACATGGTCAGAAGTACTTCTTCAAGTCCATGCCGGAATAGAGCGAGCCCACCTGCGCCTCGTAGCCGTTGAACATGAGGGTCGGCCGCTTCTTGCGGAACAGGCCGTCTTCGCCGATGCGTCGTTCGGTGGCCTGACTCCATCGAGGGTGATCCACGTGGGGATTCACGTTCGAATAGAAGCCGTATTCGCTGCTGTTCGCCTGCACCCAGCTCGTGCGCGGCTGCTGGTCGACGAAGCGGATCTTGACGATGGACTTGCCGCTCTTGAAGCCGTACTTCCACGGGACGATCGCCCGCACCGGCGCGCCGTTCTGGGGCGGCAGCACTTCACCGTAGAGACCGAATGCCAGCAGCGTGAGCGGGTGCATCGCCTCGTCCATGCGCAGTCCTTCGACATAGGGCCAGTCGAGCACCCTCGATCCGATCTCGGGCATGCTCGTCTCATCGGCCAGCGTGACGAACTGGATGTATTTCGCGTCGCCGGTGGGTTCCACGCGCTTGATCAGCTCCGACATCGAGTAGCCCACCCATGGAATCACCATCGACCATCCTTCCACGCAACGAAGGCGGTAGATGCGCTCTTCCTGCGGGGCCAGACGGATCAGATCATCGATGTCGAACACGCGCGGCTTGCGAACGGCGCCTTCGACGCTGACCTTCCAGGGCGTGGTCTTCAATGTGTGCGCGTTGTGCGCGGGATCGGTCTTGTCGGTGCCGAACTCGTAGAAGTTGTTGTAGCCCGTGACGTCCTCGTAGGGGGTGACCTTCTCCATGGTCATCGCGCCCTCCACTTTGCCGCGTACGCCCGGCAGGGGAGCGAGCTTGCCGGGTCGGGCCATCTGCGCCTTCGCATCGCGGCTGGCCCACGTCGCCAGGGCCGCACCTGCCGTGCCCGCGGCCAACAGCCTGAGCAGATGGCGCCGTTCGCGATAGACGGCCTCGGGCGTCACCGCATGGCTTGAGAGGGAGAATCCGCGGTCCTTGTGGAAATGCATGGCAAAACGTCCGATGGTGGCACTTTGCACGACGCCTTGGACCGGAAGGCCCGCGATCGCACTGCAGTGAGTCGGCGTGCGTCGCGAATTCTTACTCCGGACTCAACGACCGTCACTAGATCACGTCGCCGAAGTCCGTCGGTTCGAACAGGCGCAGCGAGTTCGTCGAAATCCGCTCCCGAAAGCTCTTGCGGGCGAACAACTTGGCCTGCGCCTCGCCAGGGAGATCGGTGATGTTGATGATGTTCTTGACGATCAGCGTGTCGATCACGTCCTCGATCACGCGCACGAAGTCGGCGTCGAGGCGGCTGAACTCCTCCGGCACGTCGGGGGGCCTGCCGACGAAAGACTGGACGTCGGGATGGCCGTCGTCGAGGAACTCGCCGGCTTCGAGCGTGCGCTCGCGGTGCAGGCTGGCGATCGTGCCGTTGGCGCTGCGGCGAACGTATGGCATCTCGAAAGGGGTTGGAAAGCCGAAGTGGCGCTGACTATACGCCGACGGGAGACACCGCCGGACCACAGGGCGAACGAAGGTGCCACGTCGAGGTAACTCTTCACGCCCACCCATGCAAAAGGCCGGTACGGAACCGGCCTTTCGAGTAATCGGTGGACAGACCGCCGCGTGGTCAGCGCAGCCCGGCGATGTAGTCCGCGAGCGACTTGATTTCCGTGTCGGTCATCTCGTGGGCGATGTCCGTCATCTGCGGGCTGTTCGTGCGTGCGCCGCTGCGGAAGGCATTCAGTTGCGCCTCGACGTATTCGGAATGCTGGCCGGCCAGACGCGGGTACTGCGACGGGATTCCGGCGCCGTCGGGGCTGTGGCAACCGGCGCACGCCGGGATCTGGCGATCGACGATGCCGCCGCGGTAGATCTTCTGGCCCAGCGTGGCGAGTTCGGTGCTCTTGGCGAATCCGGGCTTGGCATGCTTGGTGGCATAGAACGCGGCGACATTGCGCATGTCCTGCGGCGTCAGGCTGGCGGCCATGCCCTGCATCACCGGACTCTGGCGCTTGCCGGCCTTGAACTCGGTCAACTGCTTCACCATGTAGGCCGGGTGCTGGCCCTGCAGAATCGGATTGGCCGGGCTGCCTCGCGAGCCGTCGTTGGTATGGCATGCACCGCACACCGCATTGGACTTGGCCTCGCCCTGGGCGATGTCGGGCTTGGCGGCGACGTCTTGCGCGGCGGGCGACGCGACGGCGAACGAGGCGAGCAGGACGCCGAACAACAAGTGGGCAGCAGACTTCATGTCGATGGTCGAGTCTTGGGGCGGGTTGATCGGTGAAGCGAGTGGTCGTCGTTCTTCAGACGCAAAACCCGCGGATTTTACAATGATGGCTTTGCACCCCTTTCATGAACCCTTCCGACCCGCGCACGAACGACGCCACGCCAGCGTCCGAGGACAAGGCCGCACTGGCATGGGCTCACACGGCGCGCTTTCTCACGACGGCCAGCCGGCTGGAGGAACTTCCCGCCACCGAATTGCCCGAGATCGCCTTCGTCGGACGTTCCAACGCTGGCAAGTCGACGGCCATCAACAGCCTGACGCAGAACCGCCGGCTTGCGTTCGCGTCGAAGACCCCGGGCCGAACGCAGCACATCAACCTCTTCGAACTCGGGCCGCGCATCGCCGCTGACGCACTGTTCGCCGACCTGCCGGGTTACGGCTACGCTGCTGTGGCCCGCACCGCCAAGCTGCGCTGGCAGCAGGTGATGGCGGACTACCTCGAGCTTCGCCGCAGTCTCGCAGGTGTCGTGCTGATGGTGGATGCCCGGCTCGGCTTCACCAGTCTGGACCGGCAGTTGCTCGAATTCATCGCCCCACGCGTGGGCAACGGTGCCGTGAAGTTGCTGGTCCTCCTGACCAAGGCCGACAAGCTCAACCGCCGCGAATCGCGGGAGGCGCTTTCAGCTGCCCAGGCCGTGCTTGGCGAGATGGCGACGGACGAGGCCGATGTCGGCGTGACCTTGTTCTCGTCACTGAACCGAACCGGGGTGGGTGACGCCGCGGTCATGCTGCACCGGTGGGCGCACGTCCTCTGAGCCTGTCGCGCAGTTGACGCGGCGCGGTCCGAAGGCAACCGATACTGCGCCTCGTTGCAGAGGAGACCACCGATGATCGATACCCTGGACATCGACCTTGCGCATGGCATCCGGCTGTCTTGCCGGGTGGCCGGTCCGATGGATGCGCCCGTGCTGCTGTTCCTGCACGGTTTTCCCGAGGCCGCCTTCGTCTGGGACGAACTGCTCCTGCATTTCGAGGGCCGCTACCGTTGCGTGGCGCCCAACCTGCGTGGCTACGAGCGTTCGTCCGCGCCCGCTGACATGAAGGCGTACCGTGCACGGCACCTGGTAGGCGATATCGATGCCCTGATCGAGCGACTGGGTGGACGAGTGCGTGCATTCGTGGCGCACGACTGGGGCGGCGCCATCGCCTGGAACGTGGCGGCCCAGGTCCCCGCTCGAATGGAGCAACTGGTGATCATCAACGCGCCGCACCCTGCCCTGTTCCTGGATGCCCTTCAGCATGATGCCCGGCAGCAGGCCGCAAGTGCCTACATGACATTCCTTTGCCGGGACGATTCGGCAAGGCTCCTGGCAGAGAATGACTACACGCGACTGTGGTCATTCCTGGAGGGTCATGGCCGGCGCCCCGAATGGCTGAGCGACGAGCTCAAGGTTCGCTACCGGTCCGTCTGGGGTCGCGGACTGGAAGGACCGCTCAACTTCTATCGTGCCTCGCCGCTGCGGCCGCCGACGCAAGCCGACCGGTCGGTGATGGACGTCCAGTTGCCCCCCGAGATGGTCAAGGTGCGCGTGCCTACTCGCGTCGTGTGGGCCGAGGCGGATGGTGCCTTGTTGCCGTTGCTCGTGCAGGGGCTCGACCGCTTCGTCGAGGACCTGACCCTCGTGCGAATTCCCGGCGCCACGCACTGGGTCATTCACGAGCAGCCTGCTCGCATTGCCGAAGAGATCGAAGCGGCCCTCTCGGGCGCCGCAGGACGCGCCGCTCAGACGACCACGTAACGCCCTTCAAGCAGGGGCGCGGCGCTGCGCAGGTGCTCGCGCAGGCGGGGGAAAAGTTCCGATGCGGACTCGCTCGCGCAGATTTCCCGCACGCGACGCTCCGGGCAATACACCACGTTGACCAGGCAGGCCACGCTGCCGTTGATGTATTCGAGCCAGTCTCGACCGACCAGTCGGGCTGCCCACCCTTCCGATGACTCGACGCCGCCTTCGTCGATCCGCATCAGTTCGCTCTCAGTCATGTCGCACCCGGAACTGCCTTTACCGCATATGCCTGCCACAGAGTCTAGGACCGCCGGCTCAGTGCGTCATGCGGTCGGGGCGCCGCAACCCGCGAACGAGGGGGATGCACAGCGTGATCAATTCGACGGGGTCAGCTCATTCATGAGGCCGTCGACGGCGCGCTGGACCAGCGACACATCGTCCAGTGGCTTGACGAGCTTTTCTTCGCAAAGCCGCTCCAGTGCGCGGCGCGTGATGGAGCGAGGGCGAAGCGGATTGCCGCCGGCAAACAGGAAGAACTGAGCACGCGGGCTGCGCCAGAGAAGTTGCACATGTTCCCAGCGGCCGTGCACGAACATCGCATGACGGCTTCCCAGGTTCATCACCTCGACGTGCGGGTCGGAGCCGGCCGGCGCCGGTGCCGTGGCGGGCAGGATGTCGGCGGGCACCGTCTCCATGGAGGAAAGGTCGATCAAGGAGTCTCCGAACGGCGGACGGCCGGAAGGCTCCCAGGTCGATTCTTCCCGCATGCGCTGGACGATTTCTTGCGGCGTGAGTTCGCGCTCGGGCGCGGCCGCCTTGCCCGGCTTGAGGGCTTCGGTGTGCACGGCCATCAGGTCGTCCAGCACTGCCTGTTGCTCGGTGGCGCCCACGCCAGCGAGCGTGAGACCGGCGCGCAGCTTGGACAACAGTCCGGGCAGCATCGCCAGAAGGCGCTTTCGGCTTTGCGGATGGTCGGGTAGTCGCAGGCTCCACAGGAGGTCGTCGGTCGCGCGGAGGAATTCGAGCGTCTCCTGCGCATGCTCACCGTGGCGCTGAATCGATTCGGCAAGCGCCTTCGCCCAGGTGATCGTCACGAAGCGGCGCACCCCGGGCGGCACCCGCATGGAGTCCATCTGCTCGATCAGCCGCTGCGAGATCTGCTGTTCCACCTCGTCGCGCTGTTCCAGCTTCGTGAGCGACTCGGCGATCGGGGCAGCGCGCGTCTGTTGCTCGCGCAGTTGTTCGCCGAGGAATTCATCGAGCTGGGCGATGCCGCGCGCATACAGCGGCGCGTCGTGCGCCGGCGCGCGGGCCGTCTGGTCCACGAGCCTTTCGCAGCGCGCCAGCAACGCCGTCCAGCGCGGATCGGCCGTATGGGTATAACTCTCTGCAGCGCTTCCCAGCCGGTTGAGCAGGCCCCACACCGGGTGGTCATGGGATTCGAGCATCATCGGGTCGGACAGGGCCACGCGCAGCGCGGACACCTGCAGTTGTGCCACCACTGTCCGGTAGGCTGGAGGCAGTCGTTGATCCGACAGCATCGCATCGAACAGGCGCGACATCAGTTCGACGATCTGCCTGTCCAGCGGCAGCGACGAGTTCGCCGCCAGCTCCGCGCGATGTTCCGCAAGCCGAAGTGGCGGCAGATCGTTGCTTTGCGGCAAGGCCGCAGGGCGCAATTGCGCCTCCAGCCGGGCGAGCAGTTGGTCGAATGCCGGGCCGATCGCCCGGCGCCCCGATCCGCGCGCCCCGGCGGCGTCGGGCGTGGGCCCGGCAGACACAGGCATCCGAGGTAGAAGCGACTCCAGTGCACCGGGGCGGGTCACATCCATGGGTGGTGCGCGACCCGAGTGCGGCCCGTGAGACAGCACGACCGTCTTGTAGATGCCCGGCTCGACGCCTTGCGCCTCCAGGCGCGTACTGGCGGCGGCCCAGGCCTTCTTCAACTGCCCGGACAAGACGCCGGCGGCCGTTCGAAGCAGGGTGCTTCGCTGCCCGGCATCTGCACTGACAACCCTGCATGCTTCCCACAGCGCACGCGCATAGGCGTTCGGATTCAACGGCAAGGTGTTCGCGCTGACGAACTTGAGCCCGGCCAGCGTCGAGGTGAAGGTTTGGAGCTCTCGAAGCTCCCATTCGGCGGATCCGGCAATGAGTTGTGCCGCGCCGGCCACCTCGATGTCTGCTTCGACGCGGGTCTCATCCATCAATTCGAGGCCGCGCGAACCGCCCGGCCCCGGCAGAGGATCGGTTCCCGCGATCTCTGCTGCGACGGCCTCGCGCAAGGTGGTCGAAAAGGTGCGCACGAAATCAGTGGCCCGCTTGGGCAACGATTGCAGCAACTCGTGATATTGCTCGCGTTCAGGCCGGCTCAGCGCGCCTTCGCGCGGCTGCTTGAGCTGCGCCATCGTCAGCTTGACCGAATCTTCGCACAGGCTCACGCAGCGCGAGAGTTCGTCGTCGACAAAACGTTGGAGCGGGGGCGTGATGGGCATCGACTCGAGGCACCGTCCTTGGTCGCATTATCTCTTCACCGCCGACCTGCACACTCTGGAGGGCCGCACTCGCGCGCGCGACGTCCCCTCGCGCCCGTAACATGAAAAAGGGCTGCCGAAGCAGCCCTTTCGATGTCGGTGCAGAGCCTGGACTTACATGTCCATGCCCATGCCGCCCATGCCACCCATGCCGCCGGGCATGCCACCGCCCGGTGCCTCATCCTTCGGGGCCTCGGCCACCATGGCTTCGGTGGTGAGCATCAGGGAGGCGACCGACGCAGCGTTCTGCAGCGCCGTGCGCGTCACCTTGGTCGGGTCCAGGATGCCCATTTCGATCATGTCGCCATAGGTGTCGTTGGCCGCGTTGAAGCCGTAGTTGCCCTTGCCACCGAGCACGGCATTGACGACCACGCTCGGTTCGCCACCGGCGTTGGCGACGATTTCGCGCAGCGGCGACTCGACGGCCTTGAGCACCAGCTTGATGCCGGCGTCCTGGTCGTGGTTGTCACCTTTGAGCCCCTCGACCAGTGCCTGGCGCGCACGCAGCAGAGCCACGCCGCCACCGGCCACCACGCCTTCTTCCACCGCCGCGCGCGTGGCGTGCAGGGCGTCTTCGACGCGGGCCTTCTTCTCCTTCATCTCGACTTCGGTGGCGGCACCGACCTTGATCACCGCCACGCCGCCTGCCAGCTTGGCCACGCGCTCCTGGAGCTTCTCGCGGTCGTAGTCGCTGGTGGCTTCCTCGATCTGCACGCGGATCTGCTTCACCCGCGACTCGATGTCGGCGCTGGCGCCGGCACCGTCGATGATGGTGGTGTTCTCCTTGCCCACTTCGACACGCTTGGCCTGGCCGAGGTCGGCCAGCGACACCTTCTCGAGCGTCAGGCCGACTTCCTCGGAGATCACTTTGCCGCCGGTCAGGATGGCGATGTCTTCGAGCATGGCCTTGCGACGGTCACCGAAGCCAGGTGCCTTGACGGCCACGACCTTCAGGATGCCGCGGATGGTGTTGACGACGAGCGTCGCGAGCGCTTCGCCTTCGACTTCTTCTGCCACGATCAGCAGGGGGCGGCCGGCCTTGGCCACTTGCTCGAGCGTGGGCAGCAGGTCACGGATGTTGCTGATCTTCTTGTCGAAGAGCAGCACGAACGGGTTCTCGAGGAGCGCCGACTGCTTTTCGGGGTTGTTGATGAAGTACGGCGACAGGTAGCCGCGGTCGAACTGCATGCCCTCGACGACTTCGAGCTCGTTGTCGAGCGACTTGCCGTCTTCGACGGTGATGACGCCTTCCTTGCCGACCTTGTCCATCGCATCGGCGATGATCTTGCCGATCGACTCGTCGCTGTTCGCCGAGATCGAGCCGACCTGGGCGATTTCCTTGCTGGTGGTGGTCGCCTTGGATTGTTTCTTGAGCTGTTCGACCAGGGCGACGACGGCGCGGTCGATGCCGCGCTTGAGGTCCATCGGGTTCATGCCGGCGGCCACGTACTTCATGCCCTCGCGCACGATGGACTGGGCCAGCACCGTAGCGGTAGTGGTGCCGTCACCGGCGTTGTCGCTGGTCTTGGAAGCGACTTCCTTGACCATCTGCGCGCCCATGTTCTGCAACTTGTCCTTGAGCTCGATCTCCTTGGCGACCGAGACACCGTCCTTGGTCACGGTCGGGGCGCCGAACGAGCGCTCGAGGACCACGTTGCGGCCCTTGGGTCCGAGGGTCACCTTCACCGCATTGGCGAGGATGTTCACGCCTTCGACCATGCGCGCACGCGCTTCGCCGCCGAAGATGACGTCTTTTGCTGCCATGTTCTGATTCTCCTAGATGCTATGGGAAATGCTTGTCCGACGGTTCAGGATCACTTCTCGATTACCGCGAAGAGGTCTTCCTCGCGCATCACCAGCAGTTCGTCGCCGTCCACCTTGACCGTCTGGCCGCTGTACTTGCCGAAAAGAACGCGGTCGCCGACCTTCGCGTTCAGGGCCACGAAATCGCCCTTCTCATTGCGCTTGCCGGGGCCCACCGCCATCACTTCGCCCTGGTCGGGCTTTTCGGCGGCGTTGTCGGGGATGACGATGCCCGACGCGGTCTTGGTTTCGTTTTCGAGGCGCTTGACGATCACGCGATCGTGCAACGGACGAAGTTTCATACCATCTCCTTGATGACTCGGAACTGACTTCTATGGGTAAATGAATGGTAGCGAGTGCTCATTCACAAGGTGATGGCGGCCCTGACCGCCATCATTAGCACTCTATAGCCTGGAGTGCTAGCAACCCAATTATAGGGGTCGTCGATCGGGTTTCAAGAGGGGTCGCGCGATCGATTTCCAACGCGGCGTCCCACGACCTAGGCCTGTGTCTCGGCCCGTCGCGTGAGTAGCATGGGGCCACCGCTGCGATCGTCAGGAGGAACGCATGGCCACCAAGAACACCGCCTCGGGCGCAAAGGCCATCTCCGTGCACGTCGGACTCAATGCCGTCAGCGCGGATCACTATGGCGGCTGGCAAGGCGAGCTCGAAGCCTGCGAGTTCGATGCGCGCGACATGGCCGCGATCGCCAAGTCCAGGAAGATGAAATCCACCGTGCTGCTGACGAAGAAGGCCACGCGCACCAATGTGCTGTCGGCCATCCGCGCGGCGGCCAAGTCGCTGCAAGGCGGCGACCTGTTCTTCCTCAGCTATTCAGGGCATGGCGGGCAGGTGCCCGACGTGAGCGGCGACGAGGATGACAAGCAGGACGAGACCTGGTGCCTCTACGACGGCCAGTTGATCGACGACGAGCTGTACTTCGAGCTCAACCGCTTCTCGAAGGGGGTCCGGCTGCTGGTGCTGTCCGACAGTTGCCACAGCGGCACCGTGACACGCGCGGTGCCCGCCACGGTCGCGATCGTGCCGACCGCGCAGCCACCCCAGCGTCCGAAGCTGATGCCTCGCAGCGTGGCGCTGCGCACGTACCGGGATCACCAGGCGTTCTACGACAAGCTCCAGATGGATGTCGTCAAGGCTGCCGGGGGCAAAGTCGTGGACCCCGACGCGGCGCTCGCCCGCGTGGCCGTGAGTGGACGGCTCTCCTCGATCGTGCGCAAGTTTGCGCCGGCGGCGATCCTCGTATCGGGGTGCCAGGACAACCAGACCTCCATGGACGGCGACCACAACGGCGCCTTCACCGAACAGCTGCTGGCGACCTGGAACAACGGCACGTTCAGCGGGACCTACGCGTCCTTTCATGCGGCCATTTGCTCTCGCATGCCGCCCACGCAGTCACCGAACCTGTTCACTCTGGGCGCGTGCGGCGCCTTTCTGGCGCAGGAACCGTTCTCGCTTTGAGGCGATCAATCCGAGGGCGTCACGTCGCCCGCGTCCGCATGGTCGGAGGAGGACGGTCGCGCAGGCACACGATAGCCTTCGCTTGCCCAGGCTCCGAGATCGACGTTCTTGCAGCGTTCGCTGCAAAACGGCCGGAACCGGTTGGTCGGCGAGAACAGGCTCTTTCCCCCGCAACTGGGGCATGCGACGTATCTGTCGGCGGATTGAGTCGTGTGCGAGGCCATGTCGCGTGGACTCACGCGCAAAGCGTGAGTTCAAACGGCGTGTCCGCCACACTCGATTTGAGCCGGCCATCGACATCGGGGCGCATCATGCGCACGGATGCCATCAGCCGATGCCCGCTGATCTCGGGCACCACGCCTTCGCTTTCGTCGAGGCGAACCCGCATGAGCTGGTAGGTCTTTCCAGCCGGCAGGCTCTGCTGGTACTGGCCTGCGACGGCGATTACCTTGTGCGGCACGCCGGCGTCGCGCAACAGGCCCAGCAAGACCTTGAGCGCTTCTGCCAACGGCATCATGCAGCCGACCCACTGCATCAGGTCGGCGCGCCGGCGCGCCGGCTCGAGCTTTTGCCAGGCGTGGTAGGCGGGAAGGTCGAATTCGCAGGTGCCGCCCGGAATGCTGATCCTGCTTCGCACGCTCATCAGCCATTCATTGGCGGTCAATGCACTGCCCGCCTTGCCCGGCTGCTGGTTCAGGCCATTGAATGCATGATCGATGCGCGCAACGATCTCGTCGAGCGCCGCCTCGGAGATCGACGGATTGCCTCGGTACGCGTTGAGCGCCGACTTGTGGCGCTCGAGTTCCTTGAGCAGGTCGGATTTCAGGTCGGCACGCGATGCGACGTCCATGATCTCGAACAGCGTGGAGAGCGCGAAATGGTGGTCGACGGCAGGCTCACGCGGGATCAGCTGACCGAGCCGATCGAACAGATGCTCGAGCCGAAGCATCGTGCGGATGCTTTCGTTGAAGGGGTACTCGTAGAGAACCAACGGGCTTTCCTCGGGCTGTGCCGATGCAGGCCGACGTGGGACTGCGCGGTGCGCCTGATTGTTCCATACGTTGGCGCCCCCTCACATGGCCAGGGAACCGCACCAGTGTGCCCACAGCGCTGCCACCTCGGCGGCGAGGCCCTGCAGCGTGAGTGCATCGTTGCGGATCACCGCGTCGGCGCAGGCGAGCCGCTCGCGGCGCGAGGCCTGCTGCGACAGCACGGCATGTACGGCGTGCTCGGTCCAGCCGGAGCGCTGCATGACCCGCTCGACCTGTGTGGCCGGGTCGCAGTCGACCACGAGCACCCGGTCGACGATGGCGCGCCAGCGTCCGGATTCGACAAGCAGGGGAACATCGAACACCTTCACCGCCGGCCGCGCGGCCTGGGCCTCGCGTTCGGTCTCCGACCCGATCAGTGGATGAAGGATCGATTCGAGCCGGCGTCTGGCGGCCGGGTCGCTGAATGCGAGCTCGCGCATGCGCTGGCGGTCCAGGGCGCCGGTCACGTCGATGAAGCCCTCACCGAACGAAGCTCGGATCGCGTCGATGGCGGCGCCCCCTGGCAAGGTCAGCCGGCGTGCGATCGCGTCGGTGTCGATGATCGCCGCGCCGTGCGACGCCAGCAGCCCGGCAACCGTGCTCTTGCCGCTGCCGATGCCGCCGGTGAGCCCGATGCGTATCAAGCCCAGCCCAGCCAGCCCAATACCCGCGCATCGCCGGCGAACATGACGACAACGCCCGCACCGGCGAGGAAAGGACCAAAGGGAACGAAACGGCCCTCGCGCAACGCACCGCTCAGCTTCATGCCGATTCCCACGATGGCACCGAGCACCGAGGCCGCCAGCACGATGGGCAGGATCATCTGCACGCCCAGCCAAGCCCCAGTGCGGCAAGCAGCTTGAAGTCGCCGAATCCCATGCCTTCCTTGCCGGTCGTCTTCTTGAACAGCCAGTACACGCTCCAAAGCGACAGGTAACCGGCGACGGCGCCCCAGACGGATTGCTGCAGCGGAATCGTCCAGCCGAGGGCCGCGGCGACCAGTCCGGCCCACATGAGCGGCAGTGTGAGGTTGTCTGGCAGGAGCGTCGTGTCCCAGTCGATGCCTGCCAGGGCGACCAGCGCGGCCAGGAAGCCGCACCACAGCAGCGTGGTGGGCGCGGGCCCGAGGCGCCACGCCGCGGCACCGAACAGAGCCGCGGTCAGAATCTCGATGAATGGATATCGCGGCGAAATGCGCGCCTTGCAGGCAGAGCATTTGCCGCCCAGCCGAAGGTAGCTCAGCACGGGCACGTTCTCATGCCACGCGATGACATGGCCGCAGGCCGGGCATCGCGAGCGCGGTCTGGCCAGATTGAGCTCCTGTGCCACGTCGATCTGCACGCCGAGCATCTCCGCGCTGTCCAGACGCCAGCCGCGCTCGAGCATCTGCGGCAGGCGGTGAATGACGACATTGAGAAAGCTGCCGATGCACAACCCGATCAGCGCCAGCACCCACGGAGACATCAGGACGGCGATCACCTCTGGCGTCACACCACCTGGCCCAGCTTGAAGATCGGCAGGTACATCGAAACGACGATGCCGCCGATGAGCGTTCCCAGGATCACGATGATGAACGGCTCCATCAGGCTCGACAGGCCCTTGACCGCCTCGTCGACTTCGTCCTCATAGAACTCCGCGGCCTTGCCCAGCATCTGGTCGAGCGAGCCCGACTCTTCGCCGATGGCGCACATCTGAAGGACCATCACCGGGAAGACACCTGTGGTCTGCATCGACGCGGTGAGCGCGCTGCCGGTGGAGACGTCTTTCTGGATCTGCTCGGTGGCTTCGGCGAACACGGCATTGCCCGAGGCGCCGCCCACTGAATCGAGGGCTTCGACCAGGGGCACGCCGGCCGCGAACATCGTCGACAGCGTCCGGGTCCAACGCGCCACGGCGGACTTGTTCACGAGGTCGCCGAAGACCGGGACGCGCAGGAGAAGGCGGTCCATGGCTTTTTGCATCTTCTCGGAGCGCCGCCAGGACTGAATGAAAAAGTACGTGCCGCCGAATGCGAAGCCGAAGATGAGGTACCAGTACTTGACGAAGGCCTCCGACATCGCGATGACGACGAGGGTGGGTGCCGGCAGGTCGGCGCCGAAGGACGTGAAGACATCCTTGAACGACGGGATCACGAAGATCATGATCACCGACACCACGATGAAGGCGACCACGAGCACCGCAACCGGGTAGACCAGCGCCGACTTGATCTTGTTCTTGATCGCCATCGTCTTCTCCTGATAGAGCGCGAGGCGGTCGAGCAAGGCTTCCAGGATACCGCCGGCTTCGCCGGCTTCCACGAGGTTGCAATACAGCGCATCGAAGTACAAGGGATGCTTGCGGAACGCCGCCGAGAGGCTCGTGCCGGTCTCCACGTCGCTGCGGATGTCGTTGAGCAGCCGCGTCACCTTGGGGTTCGTGCTTCCGCGCGCGACGATCTCGAAGGCCTGGATCAGAGGCACGCCCGCACGCATCATGGTGGACAACTGCCGCGTGAAGATGGCGATGTCCTTTTGCTTGATCGATCGGCCGCCGCTCGTGCGACGCTTCTTCACCTTGGTCGTGAGAATGCCCTGGCGGCGCAGGCTCGCACTGACCATGGCTTCGCCGCCGGCGCGCATTTCACCGCGGACGACCCGACCGTTCTTGTCCTTGCCCTCCCATTCGAAGACAAGTTCCTTGATGCTCTGTTTCGCGGCTACTGCAGTCGCCATAGTGCCTCCGAGGAAGCGAGTCCTCGCCCAACAATGTCAAGATTCACGTGCCGGTCACTCATTGGTGACCGAAATGACTTCCTCAAGGGTCGTGACCCCGGCCCGAACCTTCACGAGACCGGATTGCCGAAGGTCGCGCACGCCCTCTTTCTGTGCCTGGACGGCGATGTCGATCGCGGTGCCTTCGGCGAGGATGATTCGCTGGATCTCCTCGGTGATCGGCATCACCTGGTAAATGCCCACCCGCCCCTTGTAGCCGTTGCTGCAGGCCGAGCACCCGACGGCACGGTACGGCTTCCAGCTGCCGTCTAGATCGGTTTCGGCGAATCCGGCCTTCAGCATCGCCTCGCGCGGGTATTGGGCCGGCTGCTTGCACGATTCGCACAATTTGCGGGCAAGGCGCTGGGCCGTGATCAGCAAGACGCTCGAGGCGATGTTGAACGGTGCCACGCCCATGTTGAGCAGGCGGGTGAGCGTGGTGGGTGCGTCGTTCGTGTGCAGCGTGGACATCACCATGTGGCCGGTCTGCGCGGCCTTGATGGCGATGTCCGCCGTCTCGAGGTCGCGGATTTCGCCGACCATGATGATGTCCGGATCCTGGCGCAGGAACGACTTCAGCGCGGCGGCGAACGTGAGACCCGCCTTGTCGTTCACGTTGACCTGGTTGATCCCTGGCAGGTTGATTTCAGCCGGATCCTCGACCGTGGAGATGTTCACGCCCGGCTGATTGAGGATGTTCAGGCAGGTGTACAGCGACACGGTCTTGCCCGATCCGGTCGGACCCGTGACGAGGATCATGCCGTAGGGCCGCTGGATGGCCGCCATGAGGCGATCCTTCTCGATCTTCTCGTAGCCGAGCGCTTCGATGCCGAGCTTGGCGCTGGACGGATCGAGGATACGGATCACGATCTTCTCGCCGAACAGCGTCGGCAGGGTGCTCACCCGAAAGTCGATCGCCTTGCTTCCGAACTTCAGCTTCATGCGCCCGTCTTGCGGAACGCGCTTTTCGGCGATGTCCAGCCGGGAGATCACCTTGATCCGCGAGGAGAGCTTGTCCTTGATGGCGATGGGCGGCTGCGTGATTTCGCGCAGCTCGCCGTCGACGCGGAATCGGACCCGATAGTGGTATTCATAGGGCTCGAAATGCAGGTCGGATGCGCGCGCATTGATCGCGTCGATCAGCATCTTCTGCAGGAATCGCACGACCGGCGCGTCCTCGACATCTGCCGAGCTGGTGTCGGGCGCCTCCTGCGTCGTGACGTCGTCCGTCACGTCGAACTCGAAGTCGCCTGCGGCGATGGATTCGAGCGCCTCGCTGGCGCTTGTGCTGTTGGCCTCCAGGATCTTCGCGAGCTTGTCGTGCTCGACGATGACCCATTCGGGCGTCATCTGCGTGGCGAACTTGATGCGCTCGACGGCTTCCTGGTCGGTCGGGTCGGACCCCCCGATGAACAGACGGTTGCCGCGCTTGCCCAGCACCACGATCTGGTATTGGGTTGCCAGCTTGACATCGATCACGTTGCGCGGAAGCCTCTGTGAGTCGACGGCATTCAGGTCGAGCAGAGGCAGCGCAAGCGAGGAAGCGAGCGTGTGTGCGAGGTCCGACGCGCTGATCGCGCCGGCGGCGATCACGGATGCGACGAACCCGGACTTCTTTTCCTTGGCGGCGGCCTTGACCAGGTCTTCAGCGGTCTTGGCATTGAGCTTGCCCGCATGCACGAGCACCCGCGCCGCGCCCGAGAGCGTCGACTGAGGGGTCTCGGTGAGAGTCGTGTCCACGCGTCAGAATCGGCTTCGGGAATGCGAAGCGGTCCACGTGCCGGCCGCAGCATGGACAAAGGTGGATTTGCACTGGTCTTCAAGAGAGCCAGAAGCTGAAAAAGCAGTCACTGAGTGTTCACTCCCCGACGGGCGACCGAATGATGATCGCTGAATCACCGAACGGTGTAAATCGCAGAGATACGACAGGGTGCGAACAATTCACGCAAGGCCTCGACGACGCTTTGACGCGAATGGCGAAGCAAAGGAGAAACAAAATGCAAGCAGGCCGCAAGCGGCAAGGACATGTGTGGCCGATCCCTTGCTGTCGAACCGGCCGAGCGCGGCCTGAGAGCTTTCCAGTCGGATATTTTGCGCGAGAAGCGAATCCGTCCGCGGCAGGCGCAGCGGCGATGCGTGTCATGCGTCCGGCAACCTGATGCCGGCAAAGAACAATTTGGGGCGGGAAGAATGGTCGGGGTGAGAGGATTCGAACCTCCGGCCTCTACGTCCCGAACGTAGCGCTCTACCAGGCTAAGCTACACCCCGATGCGACCGCCGAGACCGCATGCGAAGCGCATCGACGTGTATCGACGTGCATCGCGGCCGCGTGTCGAAGTGCTCAGAACGAGCGGTCGACTGATCGAACGCAGAATTCTAGCAGAGCTTCCCGGCACGCCGAGTCAGGGATCAACGCCAGGGCGCCACGTGCCTTGTCGGCCTCGGCGCGTGCCGCTTCGCGCGTCACCTCGACGGCGCCGGTGCGGCGCACGATGTCGACCACCTCGGGCAGTCGGGCCACCTCGCCATGCTCGATGGCATGACGGATCAACTCGCGCTCGGATGCGCTGCCGCGCTCCATGGCGACCAGCAGCGGCAAGGTCGGCTTGCCCTCGCGCAGGTCGTCTCCCACGTTCTTGCCCAGTTGCGGGGTGGAACCTTCGTAGTCGAGAAGGTCGTCGATGAGCTGGAATGCCGTGCCCAGCGAGCGGCCATAATCGGCGCAGGCTTCCTCGACTGCCGAATCGGCGCCGGCCAGCACGGCGCCAAGGCGCGCGCTCGCCTCGAACAGCTTCGCCGTCTTGAAGCGGATCACCCGAAGATAGTCCTCGACGGCAATATCCGGGTCATGCATGTTCATCAACTGCAGGACTTCGCCCTCGGCAATGACGTTGGTTGCGTCCGCCAGCACGCGCAGCACCGCGATGCGCTCGACAGAGACCATCATCTGGAACGCGCGCGAATAGATGAAATCGCCGACGAGGACACTGGCGGCATTGCCGAACAACGCATTCGCTGTGTCTCGTCCACGCCGCAGCGCGGACTCGTCGACCACGTCATCATGCAGCAGGGTCGCGGTATGGATGAACTCGACGGTCGCCGCCAGTTCGAATCGCTCCGACCCCTCGAAGCCGAGCGCCTTGGAGAACAGCAGCACGAGCATCGGACGAATGCGCTTGCCGCCTGCGCTGATGATGTAGTGCGCAATCTGGTTCACCAGCGTCACGTCGGACGACAGGCGCCGCTGGATGACGGCGTCGACTTCGCGCATGTCGGCAGCCATCAGCGTCACCGCGCTCGGGATCGGCGCGGAGGCTGAAGTGACAGGCGCCGACTGAATGCTGGACTCGGATGACACGGCCGCGATTATAGGAAGCGGCGAGCTTCGCTCCGGTCCGGGATGTCGCGCCCACGCAGCTTGCACAGGCATGGCTGCGGGCGGCGTCGCGTTTCAATCGCTGTTCAATCCATAGTAGAATCTTCGGCTCTGCGATTTTTCGCGGAATGCCCGGGGGAGCAGGTGCTGATTTACATCGGCCGGCACGTCCCGGGTTTCAATCGGAAAGGGCTGATATGTACGCGGTCATAAAAACCGGCGGGAAGCAGTACAAGGTTGCTGCCGGCGAAAAGATCAAGGTAGAACAGATTGCTGCGGATATTGGCCAAGAGATCACGATCGACCAGGTGCTCGCCGTCGGAATCGGCGCAGACCTGAAAATCGGGACTCCCTTGGTCGAAGGCGCGATCGTCAAGGCCACCGTGGTGGCGCAAGGCAAGCACGACAAGGTTCGCATCTTCAAGATGCGCCGTCGCAAGCACTATCAGAAGCGGCAAGGTCATCGCCAGACCTTCACCGAGCTCGAGATCAGTGCCGTGAACGCCTGACAGGCAAGGACCAAGGAGATCCCAGATGGCACAGAAAAAAGGCGGCGGCTCCACCCGCAATGGCCGTGATTCGCAGCCGAAGATGCTCGGCGTGAAGGTCTTCGGTGGCCAGGCCATTCCCGCCGGCTCGATCATCGTCCGCCAGCGCGGCACGAAGTTCCACGCCGGAACGAATGTGGGCACCGGCCGTGACCACACGCTTTTCGCGCTCGTCGACGGCGAGGTCAGCTTCGCCACGAAGGGCCCGCGGAATCGCCAGACGGTGAGCGTCAAGGCGCTGTAGCAGGCGGGCCAAGCGCACCGACAAGCCCCGGCCTGCCGGGGCTTGTTTTTTGTACCATTCCCCTCCGGACCATTTGCAGGAAGGACCTCGTGAACAAGAGCGGCATTGTGCTGATCGTGATCGGCGTCCTGTTCCTCGCCCACAATTTCGGGCTGCTGGAGTTCGCGTGGCTGCGCCAATGGTGGCCATTGATCCTGATTGGTCTCGGCGTCTGGTCACTCCTCACGCACAAGTCCGGCGGACAAAAGGCGTCGGACAACGAGAAGCCTCCATCATGAAGTTCGTCGACGAAGCGACCATCGATGTCGTCGCCGGCAATGGCGGCAACGGTTGTGCAAGTTTTCGGCGCGAGAAGTTCATTCCGTTCGGCGGCCCGGACGGCGGCGACGGCGGACGTGGCGGCAGCGTCTTCGCGATGGGTGACCGCAACTTGAACACCCTCATCGACTTCCGCTATGCGCGACGGCACGAGGCCCGCAATGGCGAGAACGGACGCGGCTCCGATCAGTTCGGCGCGGCAGCCGACGACATCGTGCTGCGCATGCCCATCGGCACCATCATCACCGATGTCGATTCCGGCCAGGTCGTCGCCGAATTGCTCGCCGCCGGTGAGAAGGTGCTGCTCGCCAAGGGCGGCGATGGTGGCTTTGGCAACCTGCATTTCAAGAGCAGCACCAATCGCGCGCCGCGGCAGAAGACACCTGGCTGGCCGGGAGAGTCTCGCCACCTCAAGCTCGAACTGCGCGTGCTTGCCGATGTCGGACTGCTCGGCATGCCCAATGCAGGAAAGTCGACACTCATTGCCGCCATCTCCAACGCCAGGCCGAAGATCGCTGACTATCCGTTCACGACCCTGCACCCGAATCTCGGTGTGGTCCGCGTGGCTCCCGAGCAGAGCTTCGTCGTGGCCGACATCCCCGGATTGATCGAAGGCGCGGCGGAGGGCGCCGGGCTCGGTCACCTGTTCCTGCGCCACCTGCAGCGCACGCATCTGCTGCTGCACATGGTGGACGTGGCGCCCTTCGACGCAGAGTTCGACCCGGTCGCGCAAGTGAGGGCCGTGGCCGCGGAACTCAAGAAATATGATCCGGCGCTCTATGCCAAGCCTCGCTGGCTCATCCTCAACAAGCTCGACATGGTTCCGCAGGAGGAGCGCGAGAAGCGTGCCAAGGACATCATTCGACGGCTGCGCTGGAAAGGTCCCGTGTTCTCGATTTCCGCACTGACGCGAGAAGGTTGCGAGCCGCTCGTTCGGGCGGTGTACCGTGAAATCTCCTCGCTGCACACCAAGGCCGAAGAAGCGCCCGATCCGAGGTTCGCCGAGCGGTTGAATTCGGCGGACAAGCCATGAGCGCTGCGTTGAAGAACGCCCGGCGCATCGTCGTCAAGGTCGGATCCAGTCTCGTCACCAACGATGGTCGCGGCGTCGATGCACAGGCGGTCGACAACTGGTGCCGCCAGATGGCGGCGCTCGCGTCCGAGGGGCGCGAGGTGATCATGGTCTCCAGCGGCGCCGTTGCCGAAGGCATGAAGCGCCTGGGATGGTTGAGGCGGCCGAAGGAACTGCACGAGTTGCAGGCGGCCGCGGCAGTCGGGCAGATGGGGCTCGCGCAGATCTACGAATCGAAGCTGCGGGAGCATGGCATGGGCAGCGCGCAGGTGTTGCTCACCCATGCCGACCTGGCCGACCGGGAGCGCTACCTGAACGCCCGGTCGACCCTGCTGACCTTGCTGCGCCTGAAGGTCATTCCGGTCATCAACGAGAACGACACCGTCGTCAACGACGAGATCAAGTTCGGCGACAACGACACCTTGGGCGCCCTGGTCGCCAATCTGATCGAAGCGGATGCACTGGTCATTCTCACCGACCAGAAGGGCCTGTATTCGGCCGATCCACGGCGGGATCCGTCCGCCCGCTTCATCGACGAAGCAGAGGCAGGCGCACCCGAACTCGAACGCATGGCGGGCGGCGCGGGGTCGAGCATCGGCAGGGGCGGCATGATCACCAAGATTCTCGCCGCCAAGCGCGCCGCTGGCAGCGGCGCCAGCACAGTGATCGCATGGGGCGGGGAAAGCGACGTTCTCGTGCGCCTGGCCGCGGGCGAATCGATCGGCACGGCCCTGCTTGCCACTACGCCCAAGCTGGCTGCGCGAAAGCAGTGGATGGCCGACCATCTGCTGCTGCGAGGCGCCGTGGTCATCGACGATGGTGCCGTCGTGAAACTGCGCGACGGTGGCAAGAGTCTGCTGCCCATCGGGGTGGTCGAAGTCAAGGGTGAATTCCATCGCGGCGACGTGATCGCCGTGCGCAACCTCGCCGGCGTGGATGTCGCGCGGGGACTGGCGAACTACTCGAGCAGTGAGGCCCGCCTCATTGCGCGCAAGCCCTCCAGCGAATTCGAGCGTCTTCTCGGGTTCAGCGCCGAACCCGAAATGATCCACCGGGACAACCTGGTGCTCGCCTGATCGCGCCGATGCAGATCGACCTGGGTCAACGCAGCGTCGGTTTGGGCAACTCCACGATGACCGGATCGGCAGGCGTCGCGGGGTCAAGCTTGGGTTGCCGAGGAGCCATCTCCTCGTCGCGATGGTGAGGGCGCATGCCTGCGCGCAGATACCGGTTGTGGTGGCTGCCGCGAGGGAGAAAGCGCGCCAGCTCGGTCAGCGCCATCTGGTACACGTCGCGCTTGAACTCGATCACCACTTCGAGCGGAACCCAGTACTCGTTCCAGCGCCAAGCGTCGAACTCCGGATGATCGGTGGCGCGCAGGTTCATGTCGGTGTCGCGACCGGTCAACTGCAGCAGGAACCAGATCTGCTTCTGGCCGCGATAGTGTCCTCGCGCGTCGCGTCGGATGAAGTGATCGGGAACCTCGTACCGCAGCCAGTCGCGCGTTCTCGCGATGATTCGCACGTGCGTCGAGGTGAGCCCCACTTCCTCGTGGAGCTCGCGGTACATCGCCTGCTCGGGCGTTTCGCCGTGCTTGATGCCCCCTTGCGGGAACTGCCAGGAATGAGTTCGGATGCGTTTGCCCCAGAATACCTGGTTCTTCTGGTTGAGCAGGATGATGCCGACGTTGGGTCTGAACCCTTCACGGTCGAGCATAATCAACCCCAAAATTCTCGTTGAAACGATTATTGCACCGGCGTGACGGGAAACAACCCCTTCGGTTTCCCTCACCTGCCGCGCCGGCATTCGTCCCCAAATCCGCCCGCATGAAAGCCTCTCAGTTCTTCATTTCCACGCTCAAGGAAGCGCCGGCCGACGCCGAAGTGGTCAGCCACAAATTGATGATGCGGGCGGGGATGATCAAACGTCTGGGCGCGGGCATCTACACATACATGCCGATGGGGCTGCGGATCATTCGCAAGGTCGAGGCCATCATCCGCGAAGAAATGAACCGCGCGGGGGCCATCGAACTGTTGATGCCCGTCGTGCAGCCGGCGGAGCTTTGGCAGGAGACGGGCCGCTTCGACAAGATGGGCCCCGAGCTGCTGAGGGTGAAGGACCGGCATGAGCGCGACTTCATCATTCAGCCGACCAGTGAAGAAGTCATCACCGACATTGCGCGGCAGGAGCTTCGAAGCTACCGCTCCCTGCCGCGGAATTTCTATCACATCCAGACCAAGTTCCGCGACGAGCGCCGGCCGCGCTTCGGCGTGATGCGCGGACGCGAATTCACAATGAAGGATGCCTATTCCTTCGACCGTGACGTCGCCTCGGCGGGGCGCAGCTATCAGGCCATGTTCGATGCCTATGTGCGCATCTTCCAGCGCATGGGGCTGCAGTTTCGCGCCGTGGCGGCAGACACCGGCGCCATCGGCGGGGACCGTTCGCACGAGTTCCAGGTGATCGCCGACACGGGCGAAGACGCCATCGTCTATTGCCCGGATTCCAACTACGCGGCCAACATCGAACTCGCCGAGGCGGTGTCGCTTCTCACACAGCGCGATGCGCCGGCGCGCCCGCTGCTCAAGACGCCCACGCCCGGCAAGAGCACATGCGAGGACGTGGCCGCGCTGCTCGGCGAGCCGCTGCAGACGACCGTCAAGTCGCTCGTGCTAGCCACCGATGAAAGAAGTCCTGCGGGCGACGTCCTCGGGACCACCTTGTGGTTGCTGCTCATTCGCGGCGATCACACACTCAATGAAGTGAAGGCCTCTAAGCTGTCGGGCCTCGGAGACGGCTATCGATTCGCGACGGCGGCCGAGATCGAGGAGGGCTTCGGATGCAAGCCCGGCTACCTCGGCCCGATCGGCACGCGAAAGCCGGTGCGCGTGGTGGCCGACCGCACGGTGGCGAACATGAGCGACTTCACCTGCGGTGCCAATGAAGCCGACTTCCACTTCACCGGCGCGAACTGGGGCCGCGACTTGCCCGAGCCCGACATCGTGGCCGACATCCGCAATGTCGTCGAAGGCGATCCATCGCCCGACGGGCACGGTGTGCTCGCCATCCAGCGCGGCATCGAAGTCGGACATGTCTTCTTCCTCGGGACGAAGTACTCGAAGGCCATGGACGCCACCTACCTCGACGAGAATGGCAAGCCGCAGCTGATCGAGATGGGGTGCTACGGCATCGGCGTGACCCGCATCCTGGGTGCCGCGATCGAGCAGAACCATGACGAGCGCGGCATCGTGTGGCCCGATCCCCTCGCGCCGTTCACGGTCGCGGTGTGCCCGATCGGATTCGACCGCTCCGAGCCGGTGCGAGCCACGGCCCAGCGCCTGTACGACGACCTTCGCGCGCGAGGCCTCGACGTGATTCTCGACGACCGTGGCGAACGTCCGGGCGCCATGTTCGCGGACTGGGAACTGATCGGCGTTCCGCACCGCATCGTCATTTCCGATCGCGGCCTGAAGGAGGGTCGGCTCGAATACCAGGGGCGGCGCGACGCACAAGCCACGCCCGTGCCGACCGATGACGCCGCATCGTTCCTGGCAGGTCGAATCCAGGCCTGAGGCTTGGCGGCGACACGCCGAGAGTGGCACGAACGCGGCATACGCACGATTGCGGCGACCGCGATGCCGCCAACGGTGCTTGCGTCTGGAACCATGTGGACCTCGGCGGCACGCAGTCGCTGCAACCACGGATGAGGCGATAGATTGAGCATCGGGAATCCATCCCAGCCTGCGGGCGGCCACGCCCGCCAAGGGCGTGCAAGGCGCAGGTTCGTGGTCGGACTCGCCTGTGCCGCAGGCACCCTCGGGATTCCGTCACTCGCCCGCGCGGGGGCCCAGGTCGAGGAGCCGCTGGCCGACGCCGTTCGCTCGGCGCTCGCCGCCGCCGTCGGCGATCACGCGCCACCCAAACCGAGCTTTGGCGACATCGAAACCCGGTTGGCCTATCTTCGCTGGCTCGGCGAGATGAGCACGCGGCTGAAGCCGCGAATGGCCAAGGGCAGCGCGCGCGTGGAATTTCTTGAAACCGTCTGGTACGAGAGCAGGCGCGCGGGGCTGGAGACGGCGCTGGTGCTCGGACTGATCCAGGTCGAAAGCGGCTTCAGGAAATACGCCATCAGCCCGGCGGGTGCGCGTGGGTACATGCAGGTCATGCCGTTCTGGTCGCGCACCATCGGCGACGGTCAGGCGATGGGCCTGTTTCACATGCAGACCAACCTGCGCTTCGGATGCGTGATCCTTCGGCACTACCTCGATGTCGAGGCCGGCGATCTGTTCATGGCGCTGGGTCGCTACAACGGCAGCCGCGGGCGGGCGGAATATCCGCAGATGGTGTTTGCGGCACGCCGCCGGTGGGAATACACCCCCGCGGCCGCCTGATCCGCGCCCAAGCAAGGGGCCGATGGTCGATGCGGTCGACGTCCCAGCCTGCCCCGGGCGCCGCGGCTACAGCCCCTGCCAGGTCCGCGGTTCGGCGCCTTCGACGCCGATCAGCGCCAGCACGCGTTCCACCGTATCGGCGACCAGTTCGTCGATGCTCTGCGGCCGATGGTAGAACGCGGGCAGGGGCGGGAACACAATGGCGCCCATTTCAGTCACGGCGGTCATGTTGCGCAAGTGGGCGAGGTTGAACGGCGTTTCTCGCACCATGAGCACGAGCCGCCGTCGCTCCTTCAGGACCACGTCTGCTGCTCGCGTCAGGAGGTTGTCGCCCAGCCCGTGCGCAATGGCGGCCAAGGTTTTCATGGAGCACGGTGCGACGATCATCGCGGCCGTCGAGAACGAACCGCTCGCAATGGCGGCGCCGACATCCGACGGGTTGTAGGCCACATCGGCCATCGACTCGAGGCCTCGACGGTCCAGCCCGAGCTCGTGATTGACGTTCAGCACGCCGGCCGGCGTAACGACCAGATGGGTTTCTCGCCCCGTCGCCCGCAACCGCTCGAGCAACCGCACGGCATACACCGCGCCGGTCGCACCGGTGACGCCGACGATGACGCGCGCCGGCGCAGAGAGGGGTGCGGCCACCGCCGGGTTCAGGACTGGGCCGACAGCACCTGCTGCAACTCACCGGCCTCGTACATTTCCATCAGGATGTCCGATCCGCCGACGAACTCGCCGTTGACATAGAGCTGAGGGATCGTCGGCCAGTTGGCGTACTCCTTGATGCCCTGTCGAACCGCTTCGTCCTCCAGCACGTTGACCGTGGTCAGGTCGTTGACGCCGCATGCCTTGAGTACCTGCACGGCCCGACCGGAAAACCCGCACATGGGAAATTGCGCAGTGCCTTTCATGAAAAGGACCACCCGGTTCGATTTGACGAGATCGGCAATGCGTTGTTGAACGTCGCTCATGTGTATGCCCTTGCGGAAGATCTAGGAAAGAGAGGGAGTGAATAGACGACGTTATACGGCAAACCCGATGCGCCCTGCCGGGTGCGGGTTTGGTTTGCGGTGCGCTTCAGAACGAGTACGACACGCCCACCTGCACCAACGGCGCCAGGCGCAGATCGCGCAGCGTGTCGTCGAGCGTCTGGCGTCCAGACAGGACCTGCCCCAGTTTCACTGCGGAGGAAGGCTGCAGCGCCATCACGCCCAGATCGGCGCTGAATCCCCAGCGACTGCGCGGCCACATGCTCGTGTATCCCACTCCGAGATACGGCGTGCCGCCGTTTTCGGCGAGGCTGTTGCGGGCGAACGGGACGTCGAACATCGTGGCAAGGCTCAGGTGCTCGGCGGAAAAGTCTCGGCCCACCTGGACGGGGCGAGGCACGAGCGACAGCGTCGACGCGGTTCTCGATCCGAGGAAAAGGCCCCCCGTCGCCCGAAAGCCGCCGGGCGAGCGCTCGCTGGAGGCAGAGCGGAAGAAGTAGTAGTCGCCAAGCAGGCCGGCCGCCTGCATCCTCGATGTCGTGCCGCCGCCACTTGCGTCGGTGCGCCAGGATGGCGCGACCTCGGTGATGAGCGACAAGCGTCCTTGCCATCGCGACCAGCCAGGATCGCCGGCTGGTCGCAATCCGTCGCCCTCGACAGCCCGGGCGAATCCGGCGGCCGAAGTCAGGCACGCCACTGTCACCAGCCAACGCGTTGTTCGCATGAGCCTCTCCTCGAACTGACGGTGCGGTCACGAATCCGAGTCGATGCTACGCCCGCCGGTGGCCCTTGTGTGTCGATTTTTCCATCGAAACGAAGGGGTGACGGAAAGCGTGAACGATGCCGCATCCGGTCGGGCGCGACACGGTCACGTCCCGCTTCCGATGTCACTCGGAACGCAACGGCAGCGCAGGGTCAACGCAGTCGCCCGCCTGTGCAGCGCCAGCGCCCGCCGAGATCCTGTCGGGACTGGACGTCGACGAGACCGGCCGCAGACAGCAGCGACTGGACGGCGCAGGCCTGGTCATGTCCGTGTTCGATCAGCAGCCTGCCGCAAGGAACGAGATGGGCGCTCGCCCCGGTGATGATGGTGCGAATGGCATCCAACCCGTCCCGGCCGGCGCGCAACGCGTCGAGGGGTTCGTGGGAAAGCGCCACCAGGTGCGGGTCCTCGTCGGCCACGTAGGGCGGATTGGTCACTGCCAGGTGAAAGGTGCTCTCGCCGCACGCCTGCCACCAGTCTCCGTGGCGCCAATCCACCTCGATGCCGAGCCGTTTGCCGTTCTCGCGAGCCACGGCCAGCGCGGCTTCGCTGCGCTCGACCGCCCACACGTGTGCGCGAGGCGCTCCGTGCTTGAGCGCGAGCGCAATCGCACCGCTGCCCGTGCCGAGATCCACGACCCTCGGCGCAGAAGGGCCGCCATGCGCGTCATCGAGCAGCGACAGCGCCCAGTCCACGAGCGTCTCGGTGTCGGGTCGCGGCACGAGCACGTCGCTGTCCACTCGCAGCATGAGGCCGTGGAATTCCTTTTCGCCGAGGATGTAGGCGAGCGGTTCACCGGCCGATCGCCGTGCTGCGAGCGTGGTGAATTGCTGCCACTGGCTCGGGCTCATCTCCGTGTCGTCATGGGCAAGCAGCCAGACACGCGGTGCTCGCAGCACGAAGCCCAGCAGCAACTGCGCATCGAGTCGCTCGATCCCGAGCGTTTTCGCATGAGCCAGGCCCTGCGCCAGCGTGAACGAGCTCACAGCTGGCCGCTCTCCAGCGCCGCGAGCTGCTCGGCCGCGCGCGCGGCAGCGAGGGCATCGATGAGTTCGTCGAGCTCTCCGTCGAGCACGAACTGGAGCTTGTAGAGCGTCAGGTTGATGCGATGCTCGGTGACTCGGCCCTGCGGGAAGTTGTACGTGCGAATGCGGTCGCTGCGGTCGCCGCTGCCGATGAGGCCCTTTCGTGTTGCCGCTTCCGCGGCCGCGCGCTCGCCTCGTTCCTTGTCCCGCAGGCGCGCGGTTAGCACGGCCATGGCCTTGGCCTTGTTGCGATGCTGCGAGCGGTCGTCCTGGCATTCCGCGACGATGCCCGTGGGCAGATGCGTGATCCGGATCGCGCTGTCGGTCTTGTTGACGTGCTGGCCGCCTGCACCACTCGCGCGAAAGGTGTCGATGCGCAGTTCCGCTGGGTTCAGGTGAATGTCCTCGGCTTCGTCGGGTTCGGGAAGCACGGCCACGGTGCACGCGCTGGTGTGGATTCGTCCCTGCGTCTCGGTGGCCGGCACGCGCTGCACGCGATGACCGCCCGATTCGAACTTCAGCCGCCCGTAGGCGCCGTCGCCTTCGATGCGGAATACGACCTCCTTGTATCCGCCCAGATCGGATGTGCTCTCCGACATCACCTCGCTGCGCCAACCGCGGCGCTCGGCATAACGCAGGTACATGCGCGCGAGATCGGCCGCGAAAAGCGCGGATTCGTCACCGCCGGTTCCGGCGCGGATCTCGATGAAGGCATTGCGCGCGTCGTCCGGATCGCGGGGCAACAAGGCCGTCTGAAGATCGAGTTCAAGGCGCTCGATGTCCGAGGCGGCCGAGCCGATCTCGTCGCGCGCCAGGTCGGCCATCTCCGCATCGGCGAGCAGTTCTTGTGCTGAGGCGAGGTCGCGCTCGCGCTGCTCGAATCGCCTGAAGCGCTCGACCACGCCCGACACGTCGGCATGCTCGCGCGTCAGCTCCCGGAAGCGCTTCATGTCCGAGGTCGTGGAGGCATCGCCGAGCGTGGCATCGAGTTCGCTCAGTCGAAGTGCGAGTCGGTGGAATTGCTGTCGAAGGGAGTCTTTCATCGGGTGCTCGGGAAGGGCGGGGCACCGCGTGAAGACGCCTGCGCCATGTGCCGCCCGCAAGGGGCAGCAGCGCTAACGCCGGCCGTCAGCCGGATTTCGAGGGGACCTGCGCAGGAAGATGCGCGAGACTGTCTGAGCCAGTTCCTGGCGCTGCGCATCGTCAGCGGTGTGCAATTCGGCGAGGGTGCCGTGCAGCATCTTTTGCGTCAGCCCGCGCGACATGGCTTCCAGCACGGTCTCGATGGGCTCGCCTCTGGCCAGCAGCTTTTGCGCTCGTGCGATTTCCGCGGCACGCCATTCGTCGGTTTGCGCATTGAGCGCCTGGATCAGGGGCACCGTGCCGCGCTGGCCGAGCCAGTTCACGAAGCCTTGGACGCCGGTCTCGATGATGGCCTCCGCCTGCTCGACCGCCGCCTGCCGCTTTTCTCCGGCCGTCTGGACGAGTGCGGACAGGTCGTCCACGGTGTACAGGTAGACGTCGGAAAGCTGGGCGACTTCCGGCTCGATGTCGCGCGGGACGGCGAGATCCACCATGAACATGGGACGGTGCCGGCGCGCCTTCAATGCGCGTTCGACCGCACCGAGACCGATGATGGGCAACGAACTCGCCGTGCACGAGACCACGACGTCGAACTCGGCCAGGCGCTGTGGCAATTCCGCAAGACGAAGGGCCTCGGCGCCGAAGCGGGCGGCGAGTTTCTCGCCCCGCTCGAGCGTTCGGTTGGCCACGGTCATGGCCCGCGGGGTCTTCGCCGCGAAGTGCGTCGCGACAAGTTCGATCATTTCACCCGCACCCACGAACAGCACTTTCAGGTCGCGCAAGTCCTCGAACAATTGTGAGGCGAGCCGCACTGCTGCGGCCGCCATGCTGATGGAATGGGCTCCGATCTCGGTGGAGGTGCGCACCTCCTTGGCGACGGCAAACGAGCGCTGGAACATCTGGTGCAGCGTCGTGCCGAGCGTCCCGGCAGTGTCGGCCTCTCGCACCGCCTGCTTCATCTGCCCGAGGATCTGCGGCTCGCCGAGCACCATGGAGTCGAGCCCGCTGGCCACCCGAAACGCATGGCGTGCGGCGGCTCCATCGTGCAGCACATAGGAGTGCTCGCGAACGGCTTGCGACCCGACGCCCCCGAACTCGGCCAGCCATTCCAGCGCGGGCACGGCCAGCGCACCCGCTTGAGGCGCCCCGCCCGCGACATACAGTTCGGTGCGATTGCATGTCGACACCAGCGCGACCTCGGGCGAGCGATTCAGGCGCTCCTGCACCGCCCGCAGTGCGGGGGCAAGCTGGTCAGGCGCGAACGCAAAACGACCGCGCAAATCCAGCGGCGCGGTCGTATGGTTCAACCCGAGGGCAAAGACGCTCATGGGGCGCGATTATAAAATTTGCGGCAATTCAAGTAGTTGCTAAGGGTCCGCCCGACAGGACGGATTTGACGCAGATCAGATTCGAGAGCCGATATCGGCTCGGCACGTCGTCTTCCTCCAACCCGTCGGACATCTCGCGTGGACTTCCTCGCCGCCCTGTGGCACCTGCTCAATTTCTTCGCATCGTCCGTCGGAATGGGCTTTTTCGCGTCCCTGATGGTGAGGGTCTTCTGGCGGCGCGAGACCCGCGGCACAGCCTGGTGGCGTCTTTGGGCGTGGAGCGCATGTGCTTCGGCCCTGGCGGCAGCGGGCGGCCTCATCGTGTTCGGCCGCGACGGGAAGATGGCCACATATTTCGCGATGGTGCTGGCATGTGCCGCATCGCTTTGGTGGCTGGGGCTGCGGCCCGGTCGTCAGTGAGCGCATGCACTGTCGGTGCGGTAATCAGCCGGCCAGAGTGTGTTCGGACTCGGGGGTCTCGGCCTCGGCGCGCAACGAATGCGGATAGGCCTCGGTGATCATCACATCGAGCATTCTCCCCACCAGCCGGGATGCCCCCTTGAAATTGACGATGCGGTTGCACTCGGTGCGGCCCATCAGCTCCGCTGGGTCCTTGCGTGAAGGTCCTTCGACCAGGATGCGCTGTACCGTGCCCACCCGGGCGGCGCTGATGCGCCGCGCGTTCGCCTCGATGACGGCCTGCAGCCGCTGAAGTCGCTGCAGCTTCACCGTCTGGGCGGTGGCATCGTGGAGCGCCGCGGCTGGCGTGCCGGGCCGCGGGCTGAAGATGAAGCTGAAGCTGCCATCGAAGCCCACGTCGTCGACCAGCTTCATCAGCAGTGCAAAGTCCTTATCGGTTTCGCCCGGAAACCCGACGATGAAGTCCGTCGAGAGACTGATGTGCGGCCGCACGGCACGCAGCTTGCGCACGATGCTCTTGTACTCCATGGCGGTGTAGCCGCGCTTCATCGCCATCAGGATGCGGTCGCTGCCGTGCTGCACGGGCAGGTGCAGGTGGTTCACCAATTGCGGCACTCGCGCGTAGACGTCGACGAGCCGCTGCGTGAACTCGTTCGGATGGCTGGTCGTGTAGCGAATGCGCTCGATGCCGGGAATGCCCGCGACGTACTCGATGAGCAGCGCGAAATCCGCGATCTCGGCCGTGGTCCCCATCACGCCCCTGTACGCGTTGACGTTCTGCCCGAGCAGCGTGACCTCCTTCACGCCCTGGTCGGCGAGCCCGGCGACCTCGACCAGATACGTCGTCGAAGGGCCGGGACACCTCTTCACCGCGCGTGTACGGCACGACGCAATAGCTGCAGTACTTCGAGCAGCCTTCCATGATCGAGACGAAGGCACTCGCGCCTTGCACGCGCGCCGGCGGCAGGTGGTCGAACTTCTCGATCTCGGGGAAGCTGATGTCGACCTGCGGTTGACGAAGCTCCCGGCGCCGCGCGAGCATGTCGGGCAGGCGATGCAAGGTCTGCGGGCCGAACACGATGTCGACATAGGGAGCGCGCTCGACGATGGCGGCGCCCTCCTGGCTGGCCACGCAGCCTCCCACGCCGATCATTACGCCCCTGGCCTTCAGGTGCTTGACGCGCCCGAGGTCGCTGAACACCTTTTCCTGTGCCTTCTCGCGAACCGAGCAGGTGTTGAAGAGGATCAGATCGGCCTGTTCGAGGTCCTGGGTCTGCTCGTAGCCCTCGGCAGCGTGAAGTACATCGGCCATCTTGTCCGAGTCGTACTCGTTCATCTGGCAGCCGAAGGTCTTGATGAAGACTTTCTTGTTCATGGTGCGGCCTCAGGGTCGCGTCCAGACCTGCGCCACGGGATCGAACTGCCAGGCGCTGGCTTGTTCCGGCGTGGTCGGCCACGGCGACCGGGCCGCTTCATCAGGCGTCAGGACCCAGACCTCGTGGATGGCGCCTCCGGTGTCGAGCGTGTAGTTGACGAGCAGGCGTGCGCCGATCAGCGCCCCCGACATTTCCAGCAGGTTGTTCTGGCCATGGATTCGAAGGCCCGGCGCGAGCGCCACGGGGTCGCCGTTCAGGCTTGCCTGCGACGGGTTGACCACGATGAATGCGCCTCGCAGCGCATTGCCCGGAAAGTGCCGTTGGGCCTGGGCGGCAGCCGATGAGACCAGGCCGACGGCCAATGCGAACACGAGGAAACAGCGGTACATGGTGTGGATCCAGTGGCTGTCGGAACGATAACCGGTGCCGGAGAGCGGGTCTCCTCGCGGCACCTCGAATGAAAACGGCCCCGTCCGGAGCCGCTTTCGTTTTCATTCTGCTGGCGCTTCACGGAAGCGACACCAAAACCCGATTCATCGGGAAGACGGGATAGACGGCGACGACCTTTGGCGATGTGCCAGCGTGCCACATCGCCGCGGCCGAACGCCGCCGATGGCACCGTGAAGTGTATCGCCAGAGTGACGAGCGCAAATACGGGGCGACCTCCAGTTCAGACTGAAACGGCTCCTACCTCCCGGACGAGCGATTTGCCGGGCCAGGGCTTCCTCAGGCGAGAACGAAAATCAAGTGGTGCAATGGATATTTGACTTGGCTTGCGGAAAGGTCCAGACCGATGGCGCGCAGGAAGTACGCGCCGCTCAACGAGGTCAAACCGGTCAACCCGATGCCACTTCGGCCGTTTCAGGAAGGCCTCTGCCGAGTTCGACCGCTTGTTCGCCATCCCGACATCGCCCCCTCGCGTCAGTGCGAGGGCTCCGCGAACGATCGTCCGAGGGCGTCCGCCGCAGCTCTGAGCCGCTTGTCTCGCGTCCACAGCACCGATCCATCTGACAGGGCGACGGCAGCGAGCAGGTGCACGTCGACGTAGCCGATGCCCTTGCCGAAGAGCCAATGGCGCTCGACGAAGCCGAGCACCTCGTTGGTGTCCGCCACGGTGGCCATCGGCAGGTCCTGCAGCAGTTCGAGCACCGTCTTCCGATCGACCAGGCCGCCGCAGGCGATCTCGCCCACGATGAAGGGGTGGATGAGCACCTTGGCGCTCTCGAGCAGCGCCACCAGTTGCGCATTCCCGCGGCGCAGGTGATCCACCCACACCGACGTGTCCACGAGGATCAAGACTTGCCCTCTCCGCGCCTTCGAGGCGCGGCCTTCAGAGCCGGCTGGGTGCCGCCCAGGCGCGCCAGGCGACGGGCACTTTCGCGCTGGATCAGGGCCTTGAGCCCTTCGTGCACGACTGCGGAACGGTCCAGAGGGGCTGCCAGCTTCGATGCCTTGGCCAACAGCTCGTCGTCGATATTGATGGTCGTGCGCATGGTCGAACCTGCTCGGAGCAGGGTGTAGTCTGCATCAACTGTAGCATCATCTGATGCACCATTTGACGCGCTGGCATGGTGCCGTTCAACGACATGATCGAGCGGAGCGCGCGGAGTCGCGCGGAGTCGCGCAATCTACGCGGCGTGTTCTACGGTGCTGCGCCCATGCCGGAAAAAGAGGAGCTCAAGGTCTTCGTCACCGCCGGCGAGTCGACATGCGGTGAGTGCGATGAAGTGCTCGGACGCGATGCCTGGATCACGCTGGCTGGCGAGCGCGGAGCGCTGTGCCCTTCGTGCGCCGACCTTGACCATCTCGTCTTCCTTCCCGCAGGCGATGTCGCGCTGACGTGGCGTGCACGCAAGCACGCGGCGCTCACCGCAATCGTGCTCAAGTGGAGCCGCGCGCGAAAACACTACGAGCGCCAGGGGCTGCTGGTCGAAGAAGCGGCGCTCGTGTTGACGCCGTCACAGGAAGCTGGCGCAAGAACAATGCCGGCGGCGTTCACGGACTTGGACGAAGCCACGGGATCTCGGCGTCGTCAAGCTGCGAAGGCCCTGCTGTAACGACTCATGGATGCGCCCACTTGCCAGGAAATGCCAGAGAGCTTGAGACGTCGTAACGCGCGAACGCGCGCTAAGCTGTTGGTTTTGTTTGGTGGCGCTTCAGGGACTCGAACCCCGGACCTGCGGATTATGATTCCGTCGCTCTAACCGACTGAGCTAAAGCGCCTGAGCCGACGATTATAGCTTTGCGTTTCGGGTCCGCATGGGCGGCTCGACCGTCCGATTGTCCTGCTGTCCTTCCCCCCACTGCATGTTCAGTTTCTTCAAGAAAAAGACGCCTGCTGCGCCGCCCACCCCGGTTGAAGATCAAGTGCCGCCGCAAACGGTCGAGACACCGGCGCTGGCACCTGAGACACCTGCGCAGGCACCCGAGGCATCAGCGCCGGCATCCGAGGCGCCTGCGCGTTCGTGGAGGGAAAAGCTCGGATTCGGGGCCCGGCCTCCGGCGCCAGCTCAACCTCCGCCCGAAACGCTCTCGCAGGAATCTGCCGCATCTGCCGCGACGACAGCGCCGGTCGGCGTGCCGACCGAGACGCAGGCGCCCGCTGCCGAGAGCCCCGAAATCGATCCCGTCGAGCGCGCTCGCTGGTTCGACAGATTGAAAGTCGGCCTGCGCAAGACAGGGACCAGCATTGCACAGGTCTTTGTCGGCGCGAGGATCGACGACGCGCTATACGAAGAGCTCGAAGCTGCGCTGCTGATGGCCGATGCCGGAGTGAAGGCCACTCAGTTCCTGCTCGACGACCTCAAGCGACGCGTGAAGGAGGCGCGTGCCACCGATGCGTCAGCCGTCAAGGCACTGCTCATCGACGCCGTGGCCGACTTGCTGCAGCCGCTTGAAAAGCAACTCGTGATCGGAGAAGCGTCTCCGACCGTGATGATGGTGGTCGGGGTGAATGGTGCGGGCAAGACCACAAGCATCGGCAAGCTCACTCGCCACCTTGCACAAGGCGGCGAGAAGGTGCTGCTGGCGGCGGCCGATACCTTCCGCGCCGCCGCGCGTGAGCAGCTCGCAGTGTGGGCGGGTCGAGCCAACGTGGAGATCGTCAGCCAGGAGGGCGGCGATCCATCGGCTGTCACGTTCGACGCCGTGCTCGCCGGCAAGGCGCGGCGCTGTGACGTGGTCATCGCCGACACTGCCGGAAGGCTGCCGACCCAACTTCACCTGATGGAGGAACTCAAGAAGATCAGGCGCACCATCGGCAAGGCGCAGGAAGGCGCGCCGCATGAAGTCCTGCTCGTGGTCGACGGCAACACAGGGCAGAACGCGCTGGCGCAGGTGAGGGCATTCGATGACGCGCTGTCGCTCACGGGCATGGTGGTCACCAAGCTCGATGGCACGGCCAAGGGCGGCGTGTTGGCAGCGATCGCACGCGAACGGCCCGTGCCCGTGTATTTCATCGGCGTGGGCGAAAAGCTGGAAGACCTGGAAACCTTCGATGCGCGCGAGTTCGCGACCGCGTTGCTCGGGTGAACGGACTGGTGCCGGGCCAGCCGATGTCGAGGATCAATGGGCCGGACGACCTTTGGGGTGCCGCTCCACTGGAGCCGAAGGAGCCGCGCTGGAGACTGACAACGGTGCGGGCCCGGTTTCGAGGTCGTCGAACCAGGTCGAAGGCGGCGGCTCTCGCAATTCGCCTTGCTTCTCGTCCGTGCCTGGCCGCATCGTCGTCTCGAAGGCCGCCGCAAGCCCTTCATGCGCAACGGAAGGCCTAGCCGACATCGCTTCTTCGGCAGTCACGTCCACCGCAATCGCCTGCCGCACGGCTTCGATGGACGGCAACGTCTCGGCCGACCACAGGTGCAAGGGGATATCTGCCGCTTCGAGCACTCGCATCATGCGCCTGCGGCGGCGCTCGGCACGCGCACCTTGTGCATCGTCGCCGGACTGGACTTCGACCACCGCGATGACTTGCGAGTAGCGGTCGCACACGACCAGATCGACGTTGATCTGGCCCGCCCGCCGCAGCCACTCGGAGTACGAATTGCGGGTGGGCACCTTCAGGAATCGCTGCAACGGGACTTGCGCGAGGATCATGTGCGCGGGCAGTGCCAGGCGGAGAAGATCGAACACCCTCTGCTCGGCGCTGGTGAGCACGCGGGTGGCGCGCGGCGGCCACGCAGCGACCGTGTCGAGGTTGTCGCCGGGTCGCCCCTCGCCGCGGCCCGAGCCGCGCGACCGCGCGCCCCACCAAATGAGAAGGAAGGCGGCGAGAACTGCAAGTCCGATGTACAGGAGTGTCAAGGCATGTTCGTCGAGTGACCTACGTTGCGACCTTAGCGGCGGCGCCAGTGCAGGTCAATGCAGGTTTGTGGCGCCAAGCCGCAGCCGAAGCGGGGATAGCGGTCAGCGAACTCCGGGGAAACCCTTCATCCCGCCCATGCGTTTCATCATCTTCATCATGCCGCCGCCCTTCATCTTCTTCATCATGTCGCGCATCTGCTCGAATTGATTGAGCAGGCGGTTGACCTCCTGCACCTGCACACCGGCACCGGCGGCAATGCGGCGCTTGCGCGCTGCCTTGAGGAGTTCGGGCTTACGCCGCTCGGTGGGCGTCATCGAGCAGATGATTCCCTCCATGCGACGTACGTCACGTTCTGCGCGGTCCATGTCGACCGGGCCGGCCTTGGCGGTCATCTGGGTGGGGAGCTTGTCCATCAGCCCGGCGAGGCCGCCCATCTTCTTCATTTGTGAGATCTGTGACAAAAAGTCGTTCAGATCGAAAGCCGTGCCGGATTTCACTTTCTCGGCCAGCTTCTGCGCGGCGGCCATGTCGACGCCCTTGGTCACCTCCTCGACCAGCGCGACGATGTCGCCCATGCCGAGAATGCGGCCGGCGTGGCGCTGCGCATCGAAGACTTCGAGTCCGTCGAGCTTTTCGCTGATCCCTGCGAACTTGATCGGCGCGCCGGTCACCTGTCTCACCGACAACGCAGCGCCGCCACGCGAGTCGCCGTCCATCTTGGTGAGCACGATCCCGGTCAACGGGAGGGCTTCCTTGAAGGCCCGTGCGGTGTTGATCGCGTCCTGGCCCTGCATCGCGTCGACGACGAACAGCGTCTCCACCGGCTTGAGGGCCGAATGCAACTCGGCGATCTCGCGCATCAGGGCCTCATCGATGGCCAGTCGTCCGGCCGTGTCCACGAGCAGGACATCGAAGTAATGCCTGCGCGCATGGTCGAGGGCTGCCCGGGCGATGGCCACGGGCTGATCGTCCTTGTGCGACGGGAACCATTCCGCCCCGGCCTGGCGGGTCACGGTCTTGAGCTGTTCGATGGCCGCGGGACGGTAGACGTCTGCCGACACCGTGAGCACCTTCTTCTTGCGCTTCTCGATGAGGTGCTTGGCCAGCTTGGCCGTGGTCGTCGTCTTGCCCGCGCCTTGCAGGCCCGCCATGAGGATGACCGCTGGCGGTTGGGTGGCCAGGTTCAGGTCGGCGACGCCGTCGCCCATCGTGGCAGCGAGTTCGCGATCGACGATGCCCACGAGCGCCTGCCCGGGCGACAGCGAGCCGATGACATCGGCACCCAGCGCCTTATCCTTCACGCGCGCGATGAAGTCGCGCACGACGGGAAGCGCGACGTCGGCCTCGAGCAGGGCCATTCGGACCTCGCGCAGCATGTCCTGCACGTTCGATTCCGTAATGCGCGCCTGTCCGCGCATCGTCTTGACGAGGCGGCTCAGCCGATCGGTGAGGGTGGATGCCATGGCGGGGGATGGCGATCCGTGCAGTCGTACAGCGGGCGCTGCGCGCGGATCGCGAAAGTACACTCTGAGGATGATTCTATCTTTCGAGCCCACGCCGCTCTTGCTGCTGGTCCCGGGCCTGCTTGCACTGCTGGCCTATGCCGTCGCGGCGCTGCTGCCGCGCGCGGCCGTGGCCGGCGTGCGCGCGAGCCTGATCACTGCGTGGGTCATGCATGCGGTGGCGATCGGCATCGACACTTCGGGCATCGGCACCAATCTGCACGGTGCACGCTTCGGATTCGGGCCCGCCCTGTCGGTGACCTTGTGGCTGGTCATCGCCGTCTATCTGATCGAGAGCCGATGGTTGCCGTTGACCGGCGTGCGTCGCACGCTGGCCGTGCTGGGTGCGACGGCCGTGGCGCTGGCGCTGCTGTTTCCGGGCGAACTGCGGCCGCATTCGGTTTCGAGTTGGGCGCCGCTGCACTGGATTCTCGGAATTGCCTCCTATGGACTGTTCGGTGCCGCGGTCCTGCATGCAGCGATGCTGGGCCGCGCCGACCGCCAGATGCGCCAGCGCCCGCAACTCGGCGATCAGCCCACGACGCCGACGGCGCTGGGCCTGCCGCTGCTGCGCCTGGAGCGCCTGACCTTTCGCTTCGTCGCCGCCGGATTCATCGTACTGACCGCCGCGCTCGTGCTCGGTTGGTGGCAGACCGAATCATGGCAGTGGAGCCATAAGACGGTGCTCTCGATCATCGGCTGGGCCGTTTTCGCGGCATTGCTCGTTGGGCGCCGCGCGTTCGGCTGGCGCGGGCCTCATGCCGCACGTTGGCTGTATGCGGGGGCGGGCATCCTGCTGCTGGCCTACGTGGGCTCGCGGTTCGTCTTCGAGGTCGTGCTGCACCGGCCGCCGCCGGTGCTGTGAGTCATGAAATTCCTGCTCATCCTGCTGGTCATCGTCGTCGTCGTGTGGATCGCGCGCGGCGGCAGCCGCGGCGCCACGACCTCCGCGGACGGCACGAAGGGATCACCGCGTCGCACTCGCGAGGAAATGGTCGCGTGCGCCCAGTGCGGCGTGCACCTGCCCGCGAGCGAGGCGTTGCCGGGGCGAGGCGGCGTCTTCTGCTGCGAAGCACATCGCACCAGCTACGAGCAAGCCCATCCGAGGACATGAACGCGGTGAACCGAGGCACCCTTGGGCCGATGACCGCAGTGCCTGCCTGCCTGCGGTGGGTTTTCTGCGAAAGGCGGTCGCCGTGAGCGGCTCGTTGCCCTCCGGAGGAGACCGACGACGCGCAGAACGGCGCGCCAGGCACCGGCCGGAGCCGGTGGAAGAGTCGTGGTTCGGCGCCTTGGGCGTCAACGCAGACACGCAGACGAGCGACTACGGAGGCATCGACGAGCCCGAGTCGCGCTACGACGGGGGTCTCGCGGCGGCGGCCACCGCCACGGCCGACTCGCGCTTCCTGTCGCGTCAGGCGCGCCGGATCGTGAGCGCCGGACAAACTGCATTCCACCGCATCTACCGTGTGTTCCTCGGCGCGCGCGCGGCGCTCGGCATTGCGCTCATCCTGACCGTGATGGTGGCCGGTGTGTTCGGCGGGCGCGCGAGCGTTCCGGTGGCAATCGTCAGCGTGTGCTATGCGGGCGTGGCCATCGGGATGTGGCTGCTGCCGCGCTTCAATTCGGCGGCGGACTCCCACGAGCTCGCGCGGCTGCGTGGGCCGCAGTGGATGGCGACGATCGGTGTGGACATCGTCTGCTTCACCGGGCTGCACCTGCTGTCGAGTTCGTCGAGCTTCAACTACGTGGCGCTGCTGGTGCTGCCGGTGCTGATGGCCGGCGTGCTCACGCCGCGCGTGCAGGCCCTGGCCACGGCAGCCGGGGTGGCGCTCGCCCTTCTCGGGGTGGCGTGGCTCGCGGTGCTGTCCGGCGGCGAGGCCACGACCTTGATGACGCAGGCGGGCCTGGCCGGCAGCGGACTGTTCGTCATCACCGTGCTCGCCGGCGAGCTGGCCGGTCGCCTTGCGCGCGAGGAGCTCACGGCCAAGGGCAGCCTCGAACTGGCGCGCCAGCAGGCCCAGCTCAACCGTCTGGTCATCGAGGAGATGCAGGACGGCGTCCTGGTCGTCGATCGCCGTGGGCGCGTGCGTGCGGCCAATCCGGCGGCACGACGCCTGCTCGCCCCGAGCGGCATGTGCCGGCCCGCGCCGTTCCAGTTACGCGGCGTGGAGGCCTGGGAAGCGCTGGTCGGTACCGTCGAGCGGGCCTTCGTCGACGCCGTGTGGCCCGAGGCCGGGCGCGACGTGGTACTCGAGTTCGATCCCGGAGAGACGCGGGTGCTGCGCGTACGCATCCGATTCACGCGGCGGCACGAGTCGCAGACGAGCGAGGAATTCTGTGTTCTCCTGATGGAGGACGTGCGCAACATGCAAGCGCGCACCCGCCAGGAAAAGCTCGCGGCCATGGGACGCGTGTCGGCCGGGATCGCGCACGAGATCCGCAATCCGCTGGCAGCGATCGCTCAGGCCAATGCGTTGCTCAACGAGGACGCCACCACGCCCAGCCAGCGCCAGCTCACGCAGATGGTCAGCGACAACGTCGAGCGGCTCAAGCGCATCGTGGACGACGTGATGGAGGTCGCGCCGGGCTCGGTGGTCGACGCGCGTGTCATCGATGCCGGCGCCCAGGTTACCGCGGCGTGCTCGGGCTGGGCGCAGGGCGCAGGCGTCGTGCTCGACGCCGACGGCGTGGTGCGCGTCGACGTTCCCCCCGAGCCGCTGGGGGCCGCCTTCGATCCTGACCACCTGCGCCGCGTCATGATCAACCTGCTCGACAACGGCTACCGGCACTCCAGCAAGGGTTCGGGCGCGGTGCAGGTCCGACTGTATGCGCCGGACGACGCGACGCTGCGCCTGAGCGTGGCCAGCGACGGCGCACCCATTCCGCCGGATGTGGAACGTTACCTGTTCGAGCCATTCTTCTCTACGCGCAGTCGCGGCACGGGCCTGGGCCTGTATATTTGCCGGGAGCTGTGCGAGCGCTACGGCGCCAGCATCGATTACCGGCTGCGCACCCCCGGCGATCCGACGCGCAACGAATTCAATGTCGTGATGCGGCGGCAAGCGCTGGCCGGCAGCGAAGCGTCCCTTGCGACCTGAGCCGACGACGCCCACGATGACTTCTCCGTCCCACTTCAGCCTCCTCGTCGTCGACGACGAGCCCGACTTGCGCACGCTCTACGAGCTCACGTTGCTGCGGGAGGGCTACGACGTCGAGACGGCCGGCTCCGTGGACGAGGCCTGGCTGCACCTGAAGGACCGCACCTACAGCGCGGTCATTACCGACATGCGACTGCCCGACGGGACCGGGCTGGAACTCCTGCGCCGGCTGGAAGAGCAGGGGCGGCGCGAGAAGACGATCGTCATCACCGCCTACGGGTCGGCCGAAAACGCCGTCGAGGCGCTGAAGGCGGGCGCCTACGACTATCTGACCAAGCCGGTCGACCTCAAGCAGTTCCGCGCGGTCGTGGCTTCCGCGCTCGGTCGCGCGCCGGCGACGGTGCCCACGATGATTCCGTCGAGCCTGCCGTCGGAGCGGGCCGCGGCGGCTGGCGCGGGCTCGGCTCCGGCGAGGCCGAGGCCTTCGCAACAGGCGCAGCCGCAGGCCGCGCCGCCGAATGCGTCGAGCGCCGCGCTCACCCGCATGGCGGGCACGTCCGCCACGATGCAGGAGGTGCGCACCCTGGTGGACAAGGTCGCTCGCAGCATGGCGCCGGTGCTGGTGCAAGGCGAGTCGGGCACGGGCAAGGAACTGGTCGCGCGCGCCATCCACGAGGTCAGCGCGCGAAGCAACATGCCGTTCATCGCCGTGAATTGCAGCGCCATCCCGGAACAACTCCTTGAGGCAGAGTTTTTCGGCTACCGCAAGGGCGCCTTCACAGGAGCGGCCGAAGATCGCGAAGGCTTCTTCCAGGCGGCCAACGGCGGCACGCTGTTCCTCGACGAGATCGGCGACTTGCCGCTGTCGATGCAGTCCAAGCTCCTGCGTTCGATCCAGGAGCGCTCGGTGCGGCCCGTGGGGGCGGTGAGCGAGCAGCCGGTCAATGTCCGGCTGCTGAGCGCGACGCACAAGGATCTCGGCGCGGAAGTGATCGCCGGACGCTTCCGCCAGGACCTGTACTACCGCCTCAACGTCATCCAGATCAGGGTGCCGCCATTGCGCGAGCGCATCGAGGACCTCACCGCCATCAGCGAGCATGTGCTCGCGCGCATCGCGCGCGACGCCAACGTCTCGCCTCCGCCGCGCCTGACGCGCGATGCGCTGGTGCATCTCGCGCGCTATCCCTTCCCCGGCAACGTGCGCGAACTCGAGAACCTGCTTCATCGCGCCGTGGCGCTGTCGAGCGGCGAAGCGATCGACGTCTTCGACCTCGGGCTGCCGGAAATGGTGTTCACCGACAGCGCGGCCCAGGAGCTCGAGCTCATCACCGAGAACACGCGCATCGACCCGTCGATCCTGGCCCCCGAGCCTCCGCCTGCGCCGCCTCAGGCGGCACCGCTTCCGGACGACCTGGCGGCCTACCTGGACGAAGTCGAACGCGACATCCTGCTGCGCGCGCTCGAGCGTCACCGCTTCAACCGCACGGCGGCCGGTGCCAGCCTCGGCCTGTCGTTGCGGCAGATGCGCTACCGCATGGCGCGCCTCGGCGTGAGCGTGGGCAGTGACCCCTTCGATGGTGACCGCAGCGGGTCCTGAGTCGGCGGGCGACTGGGATGGGGGCTGGTGGCAGCTCGCGCAGCGCCGCGAATCTCCCAACCAAGGGCCACGGCCACCGCACACGCCGGTCACGCTGGCGGTGATTCATTCGATCAGCCTCCCGCCGGGCGAGTACGGCACCGATGCGGTGGAGCGGCTCTTCACGAATGCCCTGGACTGGGACGCTCACCCCTACTATGGGCAGATCCGCGGCCTGGAAGTGTCCGCGCATTTCTTCATTCGCCGCACCGGGGAATGCGTCCAGTTCGTCTCGTGCGACGAACGTGCCTGGCATGCCGGGGCGTCGTCATGGAAGGGCCGAACCGACTGCAACGATTTCTCCATCGGCATCGAGCTCGAGGGGCTCGAGGGGGCACGTTTCGAGGCCGCCCAGTACGACAGCCTCGCGCGCTTGCTGCGCGCCGTCGCCGGTCGCTATCCCGTGGTCGACGTGGCGGGCCACGAACACGTGGCGCCAGGCCGCAAGCTGGATCCGGGGCCGGGGTTCGACTGGCCGGCGCTTGGCGTGCGACTGAGCGGGGTCAAACGGCTGTGCCTGCCGTGCGCCAGACGCTCAAATGAAACTTGAGCGCTGCGACCCCACCCCGTTCGGGCTGAGCCACCCCTGCCCTGCGTTCGGGCTGAGCCACCCCGCCCCGTTCGGGCTGAGCCACCCCGCCCCGTTCGGGCTGAGCCTGTCGAAGCCCTCCGTGGGCATCACGCGGTGGACCCTTCGCACAGGGCCTTCGACAAGCTCAGTACCCTGCTCAGGGCGAACGGATGTTTCATGCGTCGTGGGTGGCGCGAAGCGCGGTGGAGCAACTGAAATCAAGGCCTTTCGCGGCGCTGTGCGCGGATCCAGTCAATCGGCCTCGGTCGAGGGCTCGTCGTCAGCGCCTTCGCCGATCGCGTGCCGCGTCCGTGCGGCCCGCTCCTCCAGCCATGCGCAGAATTGCATCACGTCGACGCGATCACGACTGGCGTCCGATGTGATGAGCCAATAGGCATACGGGCTGTGGATGCGGCCGGACGGCCCGAATGGTTCGACCAGGTCTCCGCGCTCGATCTGCTCGGCCACCAGGGCAACGCGTGCGAGCGCGACGCCGTGGCCCGCCAGCGCGGCCTGCACCTGCTGGTACGTGAAGTTCAGGTACAGCCAGCGCCTGGGCTGAAGCAGCGGCTGGCCATGCTCGGTCAACCAGTGCCGCCAGCTGAGGAATTCAGAGCTGGGTCGATGGTCGTCTTCCTCGGCCAGCGTGTGCTGCGCGAGGTCGGCGGGTGTGTCCAGCGGCGGCGCCTGTCCGTGGCGGATCTGCTCGGCCAGACGAGGGCTGATCACGGGCGCCAGCACTTCGCCGAACAGCCGCTTCGACCTCGGAGGCGCTGACTGCGGGCTGCAATAGCGCAAGGCGATGTCGAGTTCCGGCTCATCGAGATCGACCATGCGGTCGGTCGCCGACACGCGGATGTCGAGGTCGGGATGGTTGCGCTGAAAGGCTTCGATCTGCGGCAGAAGCCACAGGGATGCCAGTGACGGGAACGTGTCGAGGTGCACCGTGCGACGCCCGTGTGCCTGGCGGATCTGCCGCACGCCCGCATCCAGGCGATCCAGCCACGGTGCCACCACACGCAGCAGGGCCGAGCCGTGGGCCGTCAGCTCGACGTGCCGTGTGCCTCGCTGAAAGAGCGTCGCGCCCAGTTCGTCTTCGAGGGTCTTGATCTGGCGGCTTACGGCCGATTGCGTGACGTGCATCTCGTCGGCTGCTTCGCTGAAGTTGAGCCGTCGGGCAACGGCTTCGAATGCGCGCAGATTGCCGAGAGAAAGCGGTCGCTGTCGGACTTTATTCATTCCCGTATCGCATCAGATGAGCTGTGCGAATTCATTGGATCGAGCGCCCTGTGTGGACGAATATACAGGCGTGACGACGGTGATGAGACTGTCGTGGAAAAGGAGATTCATGATGAAGTCGCAATTTTATCCGGACCGGGCCGCACATCTGACACTGCGCTTCGGCGAACCCCTTCGGCTGGCTGGCGGCGGCGACTTCGTGGTGCTGAGCGGCAGTGCGTGGGTCACCCGGGACGGCGACCTCGACGACCATGTCCTGGAGGCGGGCGACACCTTCAGCGTGACGGGCGCCGACGGCGTGGTCGCCGAAGCATGGCGTTCGCACGAGCCGACCCGCATTGCATGGCGCCCGCGGCATCAGCCGCCTGGCACGGCGGTCTTGCGGCGCGGAGCTGCAGCCCTGGGCTTGCGCCTGGCCTGAGCGGTCCTGGGTCGCCCCGGCGGCTTGCGCGCCCGCGCGCGCAAGGCCGCCCCGAGCGCGAGCCTGGCCCAGGGCTGCATGAGGGCCGGAGACTCCATCGCGTCGGGGGGAACGGTGAAGTAGCTGATCGACACCGCGCGTTCGGCGGCGCGGTCGTAGACGAAAGGTTCGCAACCAGCCGCCTCGAAGGCAGCGCGTGTCTCCGCATCGACCTTCAGGTACAACCGGTCGAACGCGACGATCGCGATGAACAGACCATCGACGTACAGCCCGTGACCGCCGAACATGCGCCGCACCCTCACCTCGCCCAGCGGCTGGAGCAGTTCCGCGGCATGCCGGGCAAGTTCATCGTGGGCCATGGCGCGCGATCTTGCACAATCGGCCCATCGACCGCAACTGGCGCCCCGATGCCGACCGAACCGTACTACTCGCCCGACGATCTCGATGTCCTGCGCCGCAAGCTGATTGCCGCGCGCCAGGCCATGCCCGACCGGCTCGAGCGTGCGGTGCACCTGCAAAGCGTGCTGCGCATCTGGCTCGTGAGCCGAAAGGAATCGACCATCGGCGCGTACTGGCCCATCAAGGGCGAGTTCGATCCGCTGCCTGCGCTCTACCGTTGGTCGGAGGCCGATGAGCGGCGTCGCATCGGCTTGCCGGTGGTCGACCGGGAAGCCGGCTCGTTGCGGTTTCATGTCTGGTACCCGGGCTGCCCCACGGAACTCGACGCCTACGACATCCCGAAGCCCAAGGGCACCGAGGTGTTCGACCCTCAGATGCTGTTGCTGCCGTGTGTGGGCTATGGCCTGACCGGCGTGCGCCTGGGCTACGGTGGCGGGTTCTACGAGCGAACGGTGGCCTCGCTTCGGCCACGGCCCACGGTCGTGGGCCTGTGCTACTCGAACGGATTCGTGCCCATGCTGCGGGAACAGGCCGGCGAACTCGGCCTCGACGCGCTGCTCACCGACGACGGCGTGGCGTGGCAGGGCATGCCGGGCGAGTGAACGGCGCAGCTGCGTTCGTCAGCTCGACGGCGCGAGCCCGAGGCGCCGGCACAGCTCGAGCGTCAGCGTGGACTGGTTCATCGTGTAGAAATGAAGGCCCGGCGCGCCGCCGGCGATCAGACGTTCACACAGTGCCGCAACCACGTCGAGCCCGAAGGCACGAATGGACGCGCTGTCGTCCATGAACCCTTCCATCTTCAGCGCGACCCAGCGCGGGATCTCGATGCCGTCGCGCGCGGCGAAATGCGCAATCTTGGCGAAGTTGTGGAAGGGCATGATGCCCGGCACGATGGGGATCGTCAGCGCCCAGACGACGCGTCTCGTCCACGAAGTGGAAATAGCAATCCGGATTGAAGAAGAACTGCGTGATCGCCGAATCGGCCCCGCAGCGCACCTTGTCGACGTAGTGCTCCAGGTCGCGCCGCGCGTAGCGCTGCTCCGGGTGGTACTCGGGATACGCCGCGACCTCGATGTGCCAGTCGCTGCCCTGGGTCTCGCGGATGAATCGAACCAGTTCGGCCGCATAGCGGAAGTCTCCGGCGGTGGCCGTGCCGCTCGGCAGGTCGCCTCGCAGCGCCACGATGCGCCGGATGTTCTGCGTCCGGTAGGTCGCCAGGATGTCCTTGAGGCCGTCGCGCGTGGAGCCCACGCACGACAGATGCGGCGCGGCCTCGTGCCCGGCATGGGCGATGGCCATGACGGTCTTGAGCGTCTTCTCGCGAGTGGAGCCGCCCGCGCCGTAGGTGACGCTGAAGAATTCGGGAGCCGCGACGGCGAGCTGGCTCACGACATCGCGCAGTTTCTCGTCGCCCACCGGCGTGTTGGGCGGAAAGAACTCGAAGCTGACAGGTATGGGTTTGGGCGCGGTCATGGCGCTTTCCTTGGGGATGTGGGTTCCGGTGCGGCCCGGACGAAGAACTCGCGGTTGCCGTCGCCGCCGGCGATCGGGCTGTCGAAGTAGTCGCGCGCGCGCAATCCGGCATCGTTGCAGGCGCGGCGGATACGCGCTTCCACGACGGCGTGCGCCGTCGGGTCCTTGACGAGTCCGCCCTTGCCGATGTGTTCGGGCTGCAATTCGAACTGCGGCTTCACGAGCATCAGCAATTCGCCGTGCGGCGCGAGCAGTAAGGCGAGGGCGGGCAGCACCAGCGTCAGCGAGATGAACGACAGGTCGCCGACGATCAGGTCGAATCCTGACGGCGGCATGGCCTCGGAGAGATCCGCGCGAGTCAGGTGGCGCGCATTGAGGCCCTCGAAAGCGCACACCCGCGGATCGCTCGACAGGCGCGAATGCAGCTGCCCGTGGCCGACGTCGATTCCGACCACGCGCTGCGCGCGTCGCTGCAGCAATGCATCGGTGAAGCCACCGGTGCTCTGGCCGACGTCGAGCACGCATCGACCACGCACGTCGATTTCGCAGCGGGCGAGCGCTCCCTCCAGCTTGAGGCCGCCGCGCGAGACGAAGCGCAGTTCGGAGTCGTCGATGATCTCGATCTCGCAGCCCGGAGGCAACTCTTCGCCGGCCTTGCGCGGCACTGCCCAGCCCTTCGGGCCGCGCCAGCGCACGGCGCCGCGCGCGATCAGACGCTGGGCGGCCGAGCGCGTGGGCGCCAGGCCCTGGTCGACGAGGAGCTGGTCGGCACGCATGGCGGGTGGAGCCGGCCGCATCGGCCGGCGCGGCTCAGTAGCGGTACGTGTCCGGCTTGTAGGGGCCGTTCTTGTCCACGCCGATGTAGGTCGCCTGCGCGTCGGTCAGCTCGGTGAGCTTCGCGCCGAGCTTGGACAACTGCAGCCGCGCCACCTTCTCGTCGAGGTGCTTGGGCAGCACGTAGACTTTGCCCGCCTGGTAGGCGTCGGGCTTGGTGAACAGCTCGATCTGCGCGATGGTCTGATTGGCGAAGCTGGAGCTCATCACATAGCTCGGGTGGCCGGTGCCGCAGCCGAGGTTCACGAGGCGCCCCTTGGCGAGCAGGATGATGCGCTTGCCGTCGGGGAAGATCACGTGATCGACCTGTGGCTTGATCTCCTCCCAGCGGTACTGCTCCAGCGCGGCGACCTCGATCTCGTTGTCGAAGTGGCCGATGTTGCACACGATGGCCTGGTTCTTCATGCGCAGCATGTGCCGGTGCGTGATGACGTCCTTGTTGCCGGTGGCGGTGACGAAGATGTCGGCCTGGTCGCAGGCGTCGTCCATCGTGACCACGCGGTAGCCTTCCATGGCCGCCTGCAGCGCATTGATCGGGTCGATCTCGGTCACCCACACCTGGGCCGACAGCGCGCGCAAGGCCTGTGCCGAGCCCTTGCCCACGTCGCCGTAGCCGCACACCAGCGCGATCTTGCCGGCGATCATCACATCGGTGGCCCGCTTGATGCCGTCGACCAGCGACTCGCGGCAACCGTAGAGGTTGTCGAACTTGCTCTTGGTGACCGAGTCGTTGACGTTGATGGCACGGAACAGCAGCGTGCCCTTGGCGCTCATCTCGTTGAGACGGTGGACGCCGGTGGTGGTCTCCTCGGTCACGCCGATGATCTTCGCGGACTTGCGGGTGTACCAGTTCGCGTCGTCGGCCAGCTTGGCCTTGATGCTCGCGAACAGGCAGCGTTCTTCCTCGCTCGTCGGATTCGAGATCACCGACGGGTCCGACTCGGCCTTGCGGCCCAGGTGCATCAGCAGCGTGGCGTCGCCGCCGTCGTCGAGGATCATGTTCGGGCCTTCGCCTTCGGCCCCCTTGGCGCCGAACTCGAAGATGCGGTGGGTGTAGTCCCAGTAATCGGCCAATGTTTCGCCCTTGACCGCGAAGACCGGCGTGCCGGCTGCCGCGATCGCCGCTGCGGCGTGGTCCTGCGTCGAGAAGATGTTGCATGAGGCCCAGCGCACCTTCGCGCCGAGTGCTTGCAGCGTCTCGATCAGCACGGCCGTCTGGATGGTCATGTGAAGCGAGCCCGTGATGCGTGCGCCCGCGAGCGGTTGCCGGGCGGCGAATTCTTCGCGGATCGCCATGAGGCCGGGCATCTCGGTCTCTGCGATGCGGATTTCCTTGCGGCCCCAGTCGGCGAGCGACGGATCGGCAATGGCGTGGTCGTGGGAAGGCTTGAGGACAGCGGCGTTCATGGTCGGGCTCCGAATCAGGTCAGGAACCCGCAGGACATGCGGCGAGGGGAGGACTCTGGACACTCACCCACGAGGACACATCGTGCGGGTGAGCGCGGTTGCAGTTCAGTTTCCGAGCCTGGGGCGCCGGGCGGCACCTTGCAACGCTCCTCGGAAAGTGGGGCGATTGTAGCGGGCGCGGACGGCCGGCGCCACTTCGACTCTTCGCCGATGCGCCTCAGCTGCGTGTGCAGGGTCCGGGCGCCTGCGGGCGCTGGACGCCATGCGCGGGCGTGTGCGCGGGCGTGTGCGCGGCTACCTGCCGAGAAAGGCGCGCAGGCGCGCCAGCTCGGCGTCCAGTTCGCGACGGAACGCCCGCTCGCGCGGCGCACGCCCCGCCACGAATCCGATCTCGTGGGACATCCCGTCGGCGCCGGCGTCGACATTGGCCCAGCCGATGACGGCATCGCGCCACAGCAGCGGCAGCGCGTAGTAGCCGAGCTTGCGCCGCGGTGCCGGCGTGTAGGCTTCGAAGCGGTATGTCCAACCCCACAGCAGCTCGAAGCGGGGGCGATCCCAGACGACGGGGTCGAATGGCGCCAGCAGGCGCACTTCGGCGCTTGGTTCGTGCCTGGAGGAGCCGGGCCGCTCGCCGCGAGGCCAGAACCAGTCCGTCCCCTCGACGCTCGCATGCGAAAGCCGGGAGCGCGCTCTCTGGATTGCTGCCCCGAATTCGGCTTCCCACTGCGGCGCGCCCAGTCGAAGGTGGCGAATCAGCCGGGACAGCGAGGACGCGGTGAGCGGTGCGTACTTGCCGACGATCACATCGACCAGGGCATCGACCCGCGAGGCCACGCCGGCATCATCCGGCGCTCCGTCCGTGTGGAGGTGCGCGGCATACACACGCACGCCAGCGTCGCGCCGCACGACCCGCAGCAGGCCGCGATAGTGCATGCCGTCCAGAAGATGCGTAGTGGCGCTCGACGAGCCGCCCCAGTAGTTCGTGACGCGACCGTGAGCGAAATGCTGGTCGACCTCCCGGGGGTGGACTTCAGCCCTTTCGCGCACGAACTCGAGCACGGCCTGTGCTCGGCGTTGCGTGGCCGCATCCCAGGGCCGTCGAGCGGTGCGCGGATGCATCAGCGACTGCACGGCACTCGGCAGGAATCCGTAGTTGACGAAGTAGTCCTCATGCACGTCGAGCCGCGGATAGCGCCGATCGAGATCGCCGGCGACGTAATCCTTGACGCGGTGGCGCAGCGTGAGGTCTTGAGCACGCGCCGGGGCGCGGATCGGATCGGCCTGCACAAAGCCCAGGCGCCCGATGGCTGCTCCCAGCGTGGTCGGCGCGAAAAGGCTGCGCGAGACGGCGAACCGGCGCAGATCGTCGAGGGTGGGGCGCGCGGGCATCCGCCAATCATGTCAAAACAAAAGGGCGGTCCGTCGCCGCCCTTTCTTTCCCATGCCGATCGATGCCGGCGCGGGGGAACCTCAAATTCCTGCAGCCTCGCGCAGCATCCTCGCCTTGTCGGTCTTCTCCCAGCTGAATTCCGGCTCTTCGCGGCCGAAATGGCCGTAGGCAGCCGTCTTGGCGTAGATCGGGCGAAGCAGGTCGAGCATCTGGATGATGCCCTTGGGCCGGAGGTCGAAGTGCTCGGTCACCAGGGCGGCGATTCTCTCGTCGGAGATCACGCCGGTTCCTTCGGTATAGACGGTGACGTTCATCGGCCGCGCCACGCCGATGGCGTAGGCGACCTGGATCTGGCACTGCCTTGCGAGTCCGGCGGCGACGATGTTCTTCGCCACATAGCGCGCGGCATAGGCCGCCGAACGGTCGACCTTGGTCGGGTCCTTGCCGGAAAACGCGCCGCCGCCGTGCGGGCATGCACCGCCATAGGTGTCGACGATGATCTTGCGACCGGTCAGGCCGCAATCGCCCTGCGGGCCGCCGACCACGAAGCGCCCGGTGGGATTGATCAGGAACTTCGTGTCCTTCAGCCATTCCTTGGGCAAAACGGGCTTGATGATGTCCTCGATCACCGCCTCGGTGAACGCCGGCTTCATCCTGGCGCCGTCGCTCATCTCGGGGCTGTGCTGGCTGGACAGCACCACCGTGTCGATCGAATGCGGCTTGCCGTCGACATAGCGCATCGTGACCTGGCTCTTCGCGTCGGGCCGCAGGAAGGGCATGCGCCCGTCCTTGCGCAGCTGGGCCTGGCGCTCGACGAGGCGATGCGCGTAATAGATGGGCGCGGGCATCAGCTCGGGCGTTTCGTCGCAGGCATAGCCGAACATCAGGCCCTGGTCGCCCGCGCCGGTGTTGAGGTGGTCGTCGCTGGCGTGGTCCACGCCCTGCGCGATGTCGTTGCTCTGCTTGTCGTAGGCGACCAGCACCGCGCAGCCCTTGTAGTCGATGCCGTACTCGGTGTTGTCGTAGCCGATGCGCTTGATGGTGTCGCGCGCGACCTGGATGTAGTCCACGTGCGCGTTCGTCGTGATCTCGCCGGCAAGCACGACGAGTCCGGTGTTGCAAAGGGTCTCGGCGGCCACGCGCGAGCGCGGGTCCTGCGTGAACACGGCGTCGAGGATGGCATCCGAGATCTGGTCGGCCACCTTGTCGGGATGGCCCTCGGATACGGATTCGGATGTGAAAAGGAAGTCGTTCGTCACTCTTAAACTCCAGCTCAGGGTTGACTTGCGTTGCCGGCCTGAGAGGGGGAAGGAGCGGCGAACGCTTTAGCGGTGGGGTTGGGCCTGTCGACCCCCGCCGGGGCAGCTTCGACGGCTGCACCGACAATCGCCCCGCAAGTAGTTCAATAACTCGGCGATGGCGCGATTATAGGAAACATGCTGACGCTCTTCCGCTGGCTCTCGGGCTGGCCCTTGTGGCTTCTGCACGCGTTCGGCGCAGCCGCCGGGTGGTCGAGCTACCTGGGGTCGGCAGTCTACAGGCGCCGTTTCCTCGACAACGCCCGGCAAGCCGGCGTGCCGGCCGCGCAGTCGCGCCCGGCCGTGGCCGAGGCGGGGCGGCTCCTCTTCGAGCTCCCCTACCTCTGGCTGCGACCTGCAACCGATCCAATCCTGCCGCGCGTGCGTTGGGACGGTGACGCATTCATCGACGCCGCGCTCGAGCGTCGGCGCGGCATCGTCTTTCTCACGCCGCACATGGGGTGCTTCGAGGTCACGGCCCAGGCCTATGCCGAGCGCTATGCGGCCGAACGGGGCCCCATCACCGTGCTCTACCGGCCGGCGCGAAAGCGCTGGCTGCGCGAGCTGGTCGACACCGCCCGGCGCCGTCGCGGGCTGGACACGGCGCCTGCCACGCTCGCCGGGGTGCGCCAGATGCTGCGCGCGCTGCGTCGTGGCGAGGCAGTGGGACTGCTGCCCGACCAGGTCCCGCCGGACGAGATGGGCGTGTGGGCCCCGTTCTTCGGCCGCCCCGCCTACACGATGACCCTGGCCGCGAGGCTGGCGCAACAGACCGGCGCGAGCTTGCTGCTGGCCTGGGGCGAACGGCTGGACGGCGGCCGTGGCTTTGTCGTGCACGTGATGCCGTTCGCCGAGCCGCTGCCCGAAGGCGTCGACGCTCAGGCAGAATCGGCCGCCGCGATCAACCGCGCCATGGAGCGGTTGATCCGGCAGCGCCCACAGCAATACCTGTGGGGCTACGACCGCTACAAGTCGCCGCGTCGCGCCGCCTCGGGCGGCGACGACGCAGTCGGCCACGACACGCGCGAGGGTTGACGTTGGGATCTCGGCTTCTGCTGGCCATCTTCTGGCTTCTGCACTGGCTGCCGCTGGGCGTGCTGGCGCCAATCGGTTGCGCCTTGGGCATGCTGCTGCACGCCCTGGCGCGCGCGCGCCGTCGCGTCGCGCTGCGCAACGTGGAGCTGTGCTTCCCGGAACTCGATGAGCGGCAGCGGCGCGCGCTCGTGCGGGAACATTTCCGGTGGCTGGGCCGCAGCCTTCTCGAACGCAGCCTGCTCTGGTACGCACCTGTCGCGCGACTTCGGCGGCTCATCCGTGTCGAGGGCGACGTGACGCTCGCCGAGCGCAGCGCGCGTCCGGTGATGTGGCTCGTGCCTCACTTCATGGGCCTGGACGTCGCGGGCGCGTCCACGCAGCTGTTCCAGAAGCAGCAGGTCGCCTCCATCTACCAGGAGCAGTCCGACGAGATCATGGACGCGGCCATCCGCCGCGGCCGGCTGCGGTTCCGCCAGGGCGACGTGTTCGCGCGCAGCGAATCCGCCAAGCCGCTCATTCGCGCCATCCGCAAGGGATGGGCCTTCTTCAACCTGCCCGACATGGACTTCGGCGAGCGCGATGCCGCCTTCGTGCCGTTCTTCGGCGTGCCGGCGTCCACGCTGCTCGCGCCTTCGCGCATGGCGCGCGCGCTCGACATGGTCGTGCAGCCGGTGGTCGCGCAGATGCTTCCGGGCGGGCAGGGCTATCGGGTTCGCTTCCTGCCGCCATGGACGGACTTCCCGAGCGAGGATGCGCTGGCCGACACCGCCGCAATGAACCGCTGGATCGAACAGGAAGTCCGGCGCAATCCGGCGCAGTACCTTTGGGTCCACAAGCGCTTCAAGACCCGGCCGCCGGGTCAGCCGCCGCTGTATTGACCGTTGACCGGCCCGCTCGGCTGTCAGTCCGTGCCGGGGCGAAGGCGCGGCAGCGAACTCACGCTGGCTTGAGCACTTTCTGGACGGCAGGGGCGCGCAGGCGCGCGGTCTCGGGCAGCCCGGTGCCCAGCAGCGGCCGCAGGTAGCTGCGGAATGCGTCGGTCACGTCCGTGCCGCCGGGCGCGATCAGCGCGTCCTCCATCACACGCGTCTTGCCGGCCACCGTGTCGAGCTCGACCAGCTCGAAGCTCACCGCGTAGTCCCCGGTCCGGCGGATCGCCACCGAACCATCGCGCCCGGCTGCCAGCGCGAACTGGACGGCTTTCTCGCCGGCTTCGCGCGCTTCGCGCTGGTCGACATCGGACACGCAGCCGAGGAAGGAGCGCTGGAGATACCCGAATGTGTCGCCGCGAACGCGCTTGATGCCCAGGCGGTCCTTGATCTGGTCGCACAACTGGTCGGCCAGGGCGCCGGTGCCTGACAACTGCACGTTGCCGTGCGCATCCCGCTCGACTTGCTTGGCCAGCTGGGTCGCGATCGCCGTGCCGGAGGCGTCGTGGATGCCCTCCGATACCGCCACGATGCAACGGCCCAGACGGTCGTGCGTGGCCTTCACCGCCGCGAGAAACGAGTCGAGATCGAAGGTTCGCTCGGGCACGTAGATCAGGTGCGGACCATCGTCGGTGAAGCGCCTCGCAAGCGCTGATGCCGCCGTCAGGAAGCCCGCATGCCGCCCCATCACCACCCCGACGTAGACGCCGGGCAGCGCCGCGTTGTCGAGATTGGCGCCCGCAAAGGCCTGCGCCACGAAGCGCGCGGCCGACGGGAAGCCGGGCGTGTGGTCGTTGCCCACCAGGTCGTTGTCGATCGTCTTGGGGATGTGCATGCAACGCAACGCATAGTTGGCGCGACGGGCTTGCTCGCTGACGATGCGCACCGTGTCCGAGGAGTCGTTGCCGCCGATGTAGAAGAACTGGGCGATCTCGTGTGCACGCAGCACCTTGAAGATTTCCTCGCAGTACTTGTCGTCGGGCTTGTCGCGGGTCGAGCCCAGCGCCGAGGCCGGCGTCGAGGCCACGAGTTCGAGGTTCGCATGCGTTTCCTGGGTCAGGTCGACGAGGTCTTCGTTGACGATCCCGCGCACGCCGTGGCGCGCGCCATAGACCGCGTCGACCTTCCCGCTGCGCTGCGCCTGGAGCACAGCCCCCACCAGCGACTGGTTGATCACTGCCGTCGGTCCGCCGCCTTGCGCGATGAGGATCTTGTTCGAAGCCATGGCTCGCATCTCCTGCAGAGAGTTCGTGGCTGCGCAGCGTACCGCGTCGTTGCGCCCGAGTCACGGTCGGGCAGCGCCGTGCCTGCTTTATGTCTTCCTTGGCACTGAGGGTCGCTCCTCCCTGCGAATGGAGGATGGCCTTTGACCCACCGCAGGCCTACCCTGCAGTCACGACGATTCGAAAGTGACCTTCATCCGGGCATGCGCCTTGCCAACATCGATAGCAGGAATTACGCACCATGAGCATTGCCCTATATCAACTGCGCCTCTACTGGGACGGCCAGCAGGGGGCGGTCCGCAACGGCGACGAGATGCGCGTGCTGGCCGAGAAGCCGGTCCTCGTCGGCGCCGCCCATGCGGATCGGCTGGAAGAGATCGATTACGCACCCGAGGTCGATGTGGCGCAGGTGCGAGAACATGCGGGTGAGTGGCGCGAGATGACGCCCGACGAGCTGGCCGCCGCCGAGGCGCTCGTCGCCTCCGTCCCCACCAGACCCTACTGGAGCGGCATGCGTGCCGCCTGATACCGGCTCGCGCCGCACCGGGCTCAGGCCCGGGCGTCCAGCAGCGTTCCGAGCATCTCGTCCTGGGCTTGCACGACCCGGATGTTTGCCTTGAAGTCGTACAGCGCACTCATTTGCTCGACGAGATTGCTCGACATGTCACCAAGGGCCGGTGAGGCTTGCCAAGCGGCCGCGGCCCGGTCGGTGGCAGACGCCTGCCGGGCGAAATCCATGCGGCCGTTGCTTCCGACAGACATGGCGGCAGTGGCCGCGGCAGCCTGGTCGAGCCGGGCGGTGGCCGCTTGCAGGCCGGAGGTCGCGATGCTGAACACGGAATTCATGAGTCCTGATGCGATTTCGACGGCGCCGTGGCCGCTTTGCGGCGCGCGTGCGGCCGTGGCTGTCTGAAAAGGCGTCCTGCTTCAACCTGTAAGGGATTGCAGTTCACGTCAGACCCCTGGACTGGTTCAATGACTTGCATTGACGAGCGGCGGCACCGGGTCTGATTCGGGTTTCGCACGCTCGGTCCACGTTTCGCTGTCATCAGAAGAGCCAGGCGCCGGCCCGCAAGGGCTGGCGCCCAGCGCTCCCGGCGCCACGGTGCCGATCAGCCCCTGCTGCCGGCGACGGCTCGCTGACCTCCGCCGGCGTGAAGTTTTTCCCAGTACCCCACCGCTTTGCCGACCCACTCCCGAAAATGCCGGTCATTCAGGGCGTAGTAGGGGATTCCCCGAGCCGCGAACCGCGATGCCTCATGCGCGAGCGAGTGGCTCGCGCTGGTCGAGCAGCGCTGCACCTCGACTTCGAGGGCGTGCAGGCCGATGGCCCGCTGCATCGGATCCGGGGCCATCAGCCGCTCGCGCAATGCGTGCGAATCGGTGATGGGCGTGTCTTCGGTCATGGTGCGCTCCGGCAAGGCTCGTCTTCGCGGCATCGGCCTGCGCCGCGCACGCTTGAGCCCGCTGTTGCAAGCACGCGGAGTCCGTGCGCATTTCGTCACGTCCAGAGCGCGCCAGCCCGGCGCGGACATCCGTCGCCGGGTCATCCGGGCCGCGCGACGATCTCCACGATGCGCGGCACGATGGCCTCGTCGCTCACGATCAGCTCGGCGGCCGTCACCGGGAGGGTGAATCGGCGCGGCCCGGCGCTGCCGGGGTTCACGAAGATCACGCCGTCGCGGCGCTCAATGCGCGGCTGGTGCGAATGTCCGCAGATCACCACGTCCACACCTTCATCGGCCGGCACCAGGTCGAGATCGGCGAGGTCATGCAGCACGAGCAGACATGCGCCCTCCAGACGCACTACCTGCTTCGCGGGCAGGGTTCTCGCCCATGCCGCACCGTCGTTGTTGCCGCGCACGGCCGTCACCGGCGCAAGGGCACCCAGAGCATCGAGCACGTGCTGGCCACCGATGTCGCCTGCATGGACGATGTGTTCGCAGCCCGACAGGAAATCGAGCGCTTCGGGCCTTAACAGCCCATGCGTGTCCGAGATCAGGCCGATGCGCCGCGCGGGACCAGTTCGCGTCGATCCTTGCCCCCCCTGCAATGGCATGGCTTTCAGCCGGTCGGCATCGCGACTCATCCGGACATCATCGCGGCCGGCCGGCTGGGTCGCAACCGGCGGCCCGACACCTTTTGTCTGCGGTTCGAAGAGCGCGCGTCTGGTGCGATCTGTCGATTCAGCCGGCGCGCAGCGACTGCGTCGGGCCCACGATGGATTGATCTGCATCAATCCCGAACGCGGGGATGCGCCGACACGACCTCAAGCCGGACCATGGCATGCCGATGATCAGTCACCCGGCGAACCCGGATTTCGCCGCTGCCTTCCAACCGTTCGCCCGCCATGAGCTCCTCGATGCGCGACTTGCTCCGACACCACCAGCCGGCCCGCCCGGCTTGCCTGGCATGAAGGCCCTCGTCGATGCCCTGGAGCGGCGCCTGGCCATCGAGCGCGCGTCGCGCAAGCAGGCGCAGGACGCGCTGGCCCGAGCGAACGCGGAGCTCGACGCCGCACGTGCGGAGCTCGGCCGCCTGAGCGCGCAACAGGACGAGGTCTTTCAGCGGCGCACGGCCGAGCTTCGCCGCGCGCGTGACGAAGCGCTCGCTGCCAGCAACGCCAAGAGCGCGTTCGTGGCGAACATGAGCCACGAGATACGAACGCCGCTGACATCGATCATCGGCTTCGCCGAACTGCTGCTGCAGGAAGAACACGACCCGGGCATCGACAAGACCGACTGCGTGCACACGATCATCCGCAACGGCCGCCACCTGCTGGAGGTGATCAACGACATCCTCGACCTCGCCAAGATCGAGACGCAGCAGATGGACCTCGAGCGGGTCGACCTCCCCCTGCCGGTCCTGTTGCGGGACCTGAACGTGCTCGTGGCGCCGCGCGCCGAGGAAAAGTCGCTTCAGTTCGACGTCCAGCCGCAGCTGCCGCTGCCGGCCACGCTGCGCTGCGACCCCGTGCGGCTCAAGCAGATCCTCATCAATTTCTGCACCAATGCGATCAAGTTCACGCCGCGCGGCAGCGTCACGGTGGAGCTGCGCTACGCGCGGGATGAGCGGCGCATGACGTTCAGCGTGCGCGACACTGGCATCGGCATGTCGACGTCGCAGGTGCACAAGCTGTTCCAGCCGTTCTCGCAGGCCGACCTGTCCACCACGCGAAAGTTCGGCGGCACCGGCCTGGGCCTGTACATCTCGCGCCAGCTGGCAGCCATGCTCGGAGGCGGCATCCGTGTCGAGAGCGAGCTTGGACGCGGCAGCACCTTCCACCTGGATCTGCTGGCAGCCCGCCGATGGGCCCGAGCCCGAAATGCTCACGATGGAGGGCGACCTCATCGACTACGCCCGCAACGATTTTGCGATCACCTCGGTGTCGGTACGGAAGCTCGACGGCACGGTGCTCTGGCCGAGGACGGCGTCGACAACCAGCGCCTGCTGTCGGCCTATCTGAAGCAGGCCGGCCTCGAAAGTGACCATCGCGTCCAACGGGCGTGAAGCCGTCGAGAAGGCATTGCGACACGACTTCGATCTGGTGTCGATGGACATCCAGATGCCGGTGATGGACGGCGTGAGTGCCACGCAGACGCTGACGAGCGGCGGGCTTCGAGCGTCCGATCGTCGCGCTCACAGCGAATGTGATGAAGTCGGACATCGCCCGCTATCGCGACGCAGGATGCAACGACGTGCTGGCCAAGCCGGTCGACCGCGATGTCTTCTACGAGGTGCTGTGCACGCAGTTGGGCGGCGGCGGACGCATTCGATCCCGAACTCGACGACCCCGAGTTCCGCCTGGAGCTCGAGGAGCTGAAGGAGGAGTTCCGCTCGGGACTGCCGCGCCAGCTCGACGACATCCGGGCCGCTCTGCGGCGCTCGGACTGGGAGACGCTTCGCTCGCTGATCCACATCGTCAAGGGGACGGCCGGCTCCTACGGGTATCCCAGGCTCACGGACCTGGCGGCCAACGTCGAATCCGAACTGGCCTCCGGACGGTACGCCCGCGCTGCCGTCCTTTGCGAAGGGCTCATGCTCGAGGCCACCAACGCCCTGCAGGCCTGGGTGCCGACATGACCGGGGAGCGCATGCCCGAGCGGACGATCGACGTGCTGATCGCCGACGACAACTTTGCCAGCCGTCAATGGCTCGTGCGGCTGCTGAATCAGTATGCCAAGGTGCGTCTTCGCGAGGTGCGCGACGGGCGTGAGGCGGTGCTCGAGTTTGCGCGCCGCCCCGCGGAAATCACTTTTCTCGACATCGACATGCCCGAGATGAACGGCATGGAGGCGCTCGGCGAGATCCGCCAGCATCATCCGTCGGCGTTCATCGTGATGGTCTCGGCGCTGAGCGCGCTGGACAAGGTGCAAGCCGCCCTGGCGCACGGCGTGAACGGATTCATCGTCAAGCCCTACAGCGCGCAACGCATCGTGGACATCCTCGGCCGTTATGCGGCGGCATCGGCATCGCCGCCGGCGGCCGCGCAGGGCAGCAACTCGACCACGAACTGAACAGCCTGTCTGGCCTGCCGGCCGGCGGCGAATGGCTCAGTGCGGCAACGGTACGACCATGTTGTCCAGGCCGAGCAGCCACTCGAAGGCGTCCGTGGCGGGGATCGGCCTGGAGACGAGGTAGCCCTGGATCTGCGTGCACCCACAGCGTTGGACCGTCGCGAGTTCGGCCGCCGTTTCCACGCCTTCGGCCACCACGTGAAGTCCGAGCGACGAACCCAGTTGCGCGCAGGCCCGCACGATGGCCTGGTTGGCAAGATCGTCCTGCAGCCCTTTGGTGAACGCACGCTCGATCTTCAATTCCGAGAACGGGATGCGCGAGAGCTGGAAGAAGCTTGAATAGGCCGTGCCGAAGTCGTCGATGGCGAGGTTGAAACCGAGCATGCGGATGCGCCCGGTGTTTTCGATCACCTGGGCGAGGTCGGACATCGCGTCGGTCTCCGTGATCTCGATCGTGATCCAGCTGGGATCGAGATCGATGGCCTCGACGGTGCGAGCCAGTTCCTGGCAGAAGCCGAGATTCGCCAGCGACTGCATGGCCACGTTGATCGATGCACTGACTGCCAGTCCTTCGCTCAGGCAGGTGCCGACGAAGTCGACGGTCTGGCGGGCCATGTGCATCGTGGCCTGATCGAGCAATGCGTGGGCGGACAGCGCGCTGACCAGCCGGTCGGGCATGATCACCCGCCCCGACTCGTCGTGTGCGCGCATGAGCGCCTCGAAGCCGACGACCTCGCGCGTATCCAGGCGAACCTTCGGCTGCATCCACGGGACAAACGCCCCGCGATCGAACAGCGCCAGCAGTTCCTCCTTGCCGAGTGGCGCCTGCGCCAGCACCGGCGCGGGTGCGCGTGGCAGCGCGTAGTCGCGAAGGGTGCGGCCGATGGCGAGCGGGTCGACCGGCTGCTCGGCTACGCCGGCCACCGGCACGCCGCATGCGGCGGCCAGTGCGGCGGCCGCCTTGATCACCGCGCGTTGCTGGTGGCTGGCGATGAACAGCGCCGGCACTTGCGGACGGCCCGCCAGGGCACGGATCAACTGGAAGCCGTCGCCGTCGTCGAAGCGCAGCCCGCACACCACCAGGTCGGGTGCTTGCGCGGCCGAGCGCAACAGATCGCCCACGCCCTTGAGCCCGTTGGCGATGCCGCCCAGGCGCCAGCCCGCGCCTTGCACGGCCTGGCCGACGGTCCATGCATCGTGGGCGTTGTTGACGATCACCCAGGCGGTGCGTTCGGGCCGCGGCTCCGCTGTGGTGGGCACAGATGTCAATACGGCGCTCATGAGTGTGGAGTTCGACGAAAGGGTCACTGAATCCGTGCTGCGAATTCCTCGCAGATTGTCTTCACGTCACCGAAGGAAATCGGCTTGATGAGCAGGCCGCTGAAGCCGGCGGCCAGCATGCGCTCGCGTTCCTCTGGCATGCCGTGGGCGGTGTAGGCGATGACATGCAGGTGCGGCAATGCGAGTTCCTCCCGAATTCGCCGGCAGACCTGCTCGCCGCTGAGCTGTGGCATGCGCAGGTCGAGCAGCACCATCTGGTAGGCCTTCTCGCGCAGCGCCTGCAGGGCACGGTCGCCCGTGTCCACCACATGCGTCTCCCATCCCAGTCGCTTGAGGAACACGGCGACCAGCTTGCTGTTGAGCTGGTTGTCATCGACGACGAGGGCTTGCATGGGCGTGCTCATTGCGTTCATTCGAAGATGGAAATGGAAGCTGCATCGACGGGGAGATCGATGATCACGGTCGTTCCCTCTGCCGGACGGGAGTCGATGCGAAGACTGCCGCCGAGAAGCGCCACCAGCTCATATGAAAGGGGCAGGCCCAGGCCGGCGCCCTGTTCGGGGTGCACGAACTCCGCGGTCGTGGCATGAAAGCGCGTGAAGATCCTGGCAAGCTGGTCCGCAGGAATGCCCGGACCGTGGTCGCGCACCTCGACGATCACGCGCGTGTCCTCGGCCCGTGCGGCCACCACGATCTCGCCGTGGCCGCCGAACTTGATGGCGTTGTTGAGCAGGTTGTTGAGCACCTGCACCAGGCGTGCGCGGTCGGTCACGACCTGCGCCGGACAGTCGGGCGCCAGCTCCAGCCGCATGCTGCAGCCGCGCGCGTGCGCGTGCACGGAATGCAGCCTGGTAACCTCACCCAGAAGCCCGCGCAGCGCCACCGGCGCGGGCCGGATCGCCATGCGGCCCGACTCGATCTTGGCCATGTCGAGGATCGTGTTCACCAACTCGTGCAGATGCTGGGCGCTTTGGTGAACGATGCAGGCGTACTCGCGCGACTCGGCGTCGCCGGACCCGTCGCGGATCAGTTCGGCATAGCCGAGGATTCCGTTGAGCGGCGTGCGTAATTCATGCGAGACGCTGGCCAGGAACCGCGTCTTCATCAGGTTGGCCGTGTTCGCCTCTTCGTTGCTTCGCTCGAGTTGTTCCAGCAGATCGGCCTGGACGCGTGCGCGGCGCATCAGGACGGCCACGAAAGCCATGATGACCGCGCTCAGGACGGCAGCGCCCGCGAGGTACGCATTGCGCCGCTGGGTTGTCTCGGCCGTGATTTCGTCCACGCTCTCGCCCGTGAAGACCAGCAGCCGGTCGTCGTCCAGTGCGCGATACGCCCACAGTCGGTCCACGCCGTCGATATGGCTGCGCGCCCGCCAGGTGCCCTCCTTGTTCAGCAAGGCACGCTTGAACAGCGACGAATCCGATAGATCCTGCGCTCCGTTGGACTCCCCGTGGGTGGCGCGTGCGCGCACGATGCCGTCATAGCCGACCAGGGTGATCGCCCCGTGCCGGCCGAGGTTGACCTCTTGATAGAAGCGCGTGAGGTAGTCGGGCGACAGCGACACCACGACCACGCCGCCGAACGAGCCGTCGGGCCGGTCGATGCGACGAGTGAGCTGGATCGACCACTTGCGCGAGACGCGACCCAGGACGGGCTTGCTCACGAAAAGGCGATCGACGCTGCCGGTGGCATGGACCCGAAAGTGCTCGCGATCTCGCAGGTCCACGCGCTGGAATGGTTGCGAGGAATGCGACACGAAGCCGTCCGGGCCGATCACCGAGAGCAGGTTGTAGGCCGAACCGATGATCTGCTTGTCGCGCAGGTAGGCGGCGATGTCCAGGCTCGAGCCTCGCTCCAGGTACTCGTTGCGGATGAACCGGATGGCCTGGTCCGCGCCTTCGATGGTCTTGCTCGTGTGCTCGGCAAAGGCGCGCGTGAGGTTCGTGAGATTGACCTCGGCGTTGTGCAGCGCTTCCTGTCTCTCGCGATGGACCTCGAGCGCGAGCACGCCCCACAGGGCACTCAGCACGATGATCGACAGCGCCAGCAGGACGTGCGATCCGCGCACGATCCCGGGGAGACTGCGCGCGCCAGAAAGCCTCGTGCCCCGCGGCGGCAGCGTGGCAGGACGCTCGGACAGAGGAAATGAAGCGGACGACATTGACGGGTGGCAGTGGGATCGGGTCCATCGATCCGACGGCGCGCCTCTCGCTCTTCGGTGCGGGCCGAACAAACTTGAGGAGCCCCGGCGCGATCTGCGCTGGCGCACTTGATCTGGATCAAGCCGTCGCGGCGCCCAGGGGCGAGGACCCACCCAAGGGAGGCAGCCTGTTCACGGACGAATGGATCAGGGACGAAGCCGCATCAGGCTGAATGCGCTGCCGCCTGCGGCGCAGCACGCGGCCAGCGCGAGCGCCCAGGCAAAGGCATGCCCACCGTGGGGAAGCGATAGCCCGAACAGCAAGGCGATCATCACCGCGCCGATGGACTGCCCGGTCAGGCGGGCCGTTCCCAGCATGCCGCTGGCGCCGCCTGCCCGCTCGGACGGCGAGGACGTGACGATGGTGTGATTGTTGGGCGACTGGAACAGGCCGAACCCCGCGCCGCACACCGCAAGCCGCCATGCAATGGCCAACAACGTCGGCTCCGGCGGCACGAAGGCCAGGAGCAGCAGTCCGCAGGCCAGCGTGACCAGGCCGATGCCCGCGAGCAGCCCATCGGGGATGCGTCCGATCAGGTGTCCCGCCACCGCGGCGAACACGACCGTCGTCAACGGCCACGCGGTGAGCACCAGACCAGCCTCGGCGGGGCTGCGATGGAGGCCATCGAGCAGCAGAAAGGGCAGCGCGATCGACGCGAGCATCTGCGCGGCGAAGGACAGCACCGACGTGCACATCGACAGGCGAAAGACCGGTATGCGCAGCAGGTCGACGGGAAACAGCGGCAACGCCTGCCGTCGCTGGCGATTCAGGTACACCGCGCCCACCGCGACGGCACCCACGAGCAGGCCGATGGCAGCGGGCACCCCCGATGTGCCCGATGCGTCACGGGACACCAGCCGGTCAGCGCCGAGAAAGAGCATGCCGAACATGGCCGCGTTCAGGGCCACGTCCAGCCATGGCAGACGCATGCCGGCATGGGGCGTGGGATTTCGGGGGAGCGTTCGCCAGCCCACGAAGACCACCATCGCCCCCAGCGGGAGGTTCACGGCGAACAGCCACGGCCACGACGCGGCCGACAGGATGGCCGCCGACACCGACGGACCCGCGACCGAGGCAATGGCCACCACCATCGAATTGAGCGCCACGCCCTGGCCCAGCAGCCGGCGCGGGTAGATGACACGCACCAGCGCCGAATTGACGCCGAACAGCCCCGCCGCACCCATCCCCTGGACCGCGCGGGCGGCCGCAAGCATCGGCAGCGAACGGGACATGGCGCAAGCCACCGAGGCGAGCGTGAACAAGGTCACGCCGGTCAGGTAGACCTTGCGGTAGCCGATCAGGTCGCCGAGCATCGCCAGGGGCAGGAGCAGCGCCAGCACGCCCACCTGGTAGGCGTTGACGACCCAGACCACGCTCGATGCACTTGCGTGCAGGTCGCGTGCGATGCCAGGCAGGGCGAGATTGACGATGGTGCCGTCGAGCACGCACAGCGCAATGCCCAGCACGATGGTGGACATCGCGTGGTAGCGAACGGGCGTGGGGAGACCGTCGGGGAGCGCAGGAGCGAGGGTGGCTGACAAGTTGAGGCTGCCGGCGACGACTGCGACGGCGAACGAATTGTCTCCGCTCGGCCGCCGCCGCGCTGGTGCGGGGACATTGCCTCCCCGTCCGCGGCCCTCGCAGTCGCTCAGAGCTGCTTGAAGAAGAACGTCGTGCCGCACGGACGCCCATCGGGCATCAGCGCATAGTTCGGCACTTCGCCCACGCGCTGCCAGCCGGCGCCCGTGTAGAGCAGTTGCGCGTCACCGTCGGTGACGGTGTCGAGCACCAGGACCGAGCGACCCTCCTCACGCGCGGTGTCTTCGACGGCCGCCATCAGGCGCTGCGCAATGCCGCGCCGCCGCGCGCTGCGGTGCACGAGCATCTTGGCCACCTCGCCGCGATGGGGCTGGTTCTCTGGCAGCGCGAGAACGATCTGCACCGTGCCGACGACGCGGCCGCGGGCATCTTCGGCCACGAGCAGTGCACGTTCACCGCGTGCGACGCCATCGGCCACCCCGCGCCAGAACGCCACTGCCGTGTCGCGTGCGATCGGCAGCATGAAGCTCACCGAGGCGCCGCCCTCGACGCAGTCGATCAGCACATCGGCCAGTTCATCGATCTTGTCGAACGCCCCCCTGGCGCTCAGGCGCCTGACTGTCACCTGCTCGGTCATGCGTGCCTTCTGCGCGAGATGTTGCCCGCAGTGACCAGCGCGACGAGGTAGCGCGCCGGCCTGCGGGTCGGGTTGCGATAGACGATGGGCTGGTCCAGCCTCATGGCGAGGCAATCGCCTGCGTCGAGCGTCCAGGCGGCGTCGCCGACGCTGAGCTCCATGCGGCCATCGATCATCCAGACCTGCTGATGCACCTCGGCGTCGCGTGCGCCTGTGTCGTAGGTCACTCGCTGCCCTGGCGGGAACACGACGTCGACGAGTTGAATGGGCGACCACGCGGGCGGCGACACGTTGCGCCGGACATAGCCGGATGCCGGATCGGTCCAGACCGGCTGGTCGGCCACGCGCACGAGCGGCGACGGCTCGCCTGCGGCTGCGCGGCCATCTTCGAACAGCGATGCGACGGTCACGCCCAGCGCAGCGGAGAGCTTGTCCAGCACGTTCGCCGTGGGACTGCTCTGGCCGCGCTCGATCAGCGAGATGTTGGATCGGCTGACGCCGCTGCGCTCGGCAAGGGCGTCGAGCGAGAAGCCGGCCTCATCGCGCAACTCGCGCACGCGCCTGGCGATGCGGGTGGTGATGTTCATTGCCTCCAGTTTACGGGATATCGAATTCCAGTTTTCTGCCGACAGGATGTCGACAGCAAATTCCCGGCACTGAACTCCCTGACGACCCGCGTTCGCCTGCCGAAGCGAAGGTCGCGACGCCGGTGCCGCTGCGTTGCCCGGCCCCCCGACTCAAGGGGTGCTGTGCGATTAATGGAATCCATAGAATCCGCCGCCATAGGGAGGGTGGCGTCGATCAAGTGCGCTGGCCCGGACAAGAAATCCATTACTGGTCACTCGAAGGGCTTGATCGATGTGCATGCCATGCATGTGCGCAGTGGATTCATTGCGTGCGGCAGATACCTTTGTGGCGCCCGCCTTTGTCTCGCGCATCCCGCGCGACTTGGACGAGGCGTCGTCGTGACGACTGACGCAGCGCTTCAACTGCTGGCGGAGCTCTTCAAGCTCGCGCTCCTGCTGTGCGCCCCGTTGCTGGCGGTCATCCTCGCCACGGGTCTGCTCGTGAGCATCCTGCAGGTGGTCACCCAGGTGCAGGACCCGTCGATCTCGTTCGTCCCCAAGCTCGTGACGGTGGTCGTCGCCCTCGTGTTGCTCGCCCCCTGGATGCTCAGCCGGCTCAACGCGTACGCCACGGGCCTGCTGCAGCGGCTCGGGCAATTCCACTGATGGAAGCCGTGCATTCGATCGCAGGCGGGTCACGCGAGATCCTGTTCGACGCGGGATCGACAGGCGTCATGGCGTGGCTGATTCCGGTGCTTCTGCTGACTGTGCGGCTGACCGTTGCGCTGGCCTTGTCGCCGGCAATGGCATCGTTCGGCGTGCCCGCGGCGGTGCGAATACTGCTCGTGTTTGCATTGGCCGCTCTCACGATCTCGGCTCCCGCGGCAAAGCCTGATCTCGGGTATATCGCCCCGGAACAGCTGGCTTTGGCGGCACTTGCCGAGATGCTCACCGGCGCGCTGCTCGGCTTGGGAGTGCACGTCGTGCTGGCTGCCTTTTCCGTCGCGGGGCGGCTTCTCGACGTTCAGATCGGTTTCGGCATTGGCTCCGTCTTCGATCCGGTGTCGCGATCGAGCCAAAGTGTCATGGGGACGCTGATGAGCGTGATCGGCGTCGCGCTCTTCTTCGTGACCAACGCGCATCTGTCACTTGCCTCCATGCTGGCTCGCTCGCTCGCAGTGTTCCCGATCGGTCGGTTTCCTGCGATCGACAACCCCCTGCCCTTGCTGTGCGCCGCCGGAAGCATGTTCACCATGGGCGTGGCGCTGGCCGCGCCCACTGCCATTGCACTGGTCCTGACAGACCTGTTCGTGGGCATCACCTCGCGCAACATGCCGCAGATCAACGTCCTCGTCCTGGCCATTCCCCTGAAGGTGCTGATCGCCTATCTCGTGCTCGCGTATTCCGTGCGCGGATGGGCGCCGGTCACCGACCGCATGTTCGACCTGGTCGCCGATGTGCTGGGAGGTCGATGATGGCAGGCGACGCATCCGACCAGGATCGCAGCGAGGCGGCCACGCCGTACAAGCTTCGCAAGGCGCACGAGCGAGGTTCTGTTGTCCGCAGCCCCGAGGTGACCTTCGCGGCAGTGCTGCTGGCAGCCACTGCCTGCGTGCTCGGGTTGGGTCAGGGAATCGTGCAGGGCCTCGCGTCGCTCGTCTGGAGCGGCCTCATGTCAAGCGGGCAGCAGACAGCTGACGCGCAGGCGATGATGTCGACGGCCATGGGCATGTCCTTGGCCGCACTGCGTGCTGCAGCACCTCTCGTGCTCGTGATCTGGGCCAGCGCAACCATTGCGGCCGCCCTGCAGGCACGCGGCGTGTTCAGTGCGCAACCGCTCAAGCCGGACTTCTCACGTCTCGGCCCGGCACAAGGAATCGCAAGGCTGCTGTCGATCAAATCGGCATTCGACCTGCTGCGCAATGTCGCCAAGCTCGGCGTGCTTGCCACGGCTGCCGCGGCCTGGGGGCGACATCACCTGGCCGACATCATCGCATTGCACCGCGCCACTCCCAAAGGCCAGATGCTGGCCGCCATGAGCATGGTGGCAAGTGTCCTGGGCATGGCGGCAGGAATGTTCCTGTTTCTGGCCGCCATCGACTGGACCTTCAATCGTTGGGAGTTCGCCCGCCAGATGCGCATGTCCAGGAAGGAAGTCAAGGACGAGCGGAAGGAACGAGAGGGTGATCCGCGAATCAAGTCGCGCTTGCGGGAGCTGCGACTCGAATGGATGCGGCGGGCTCGTTCGCTGGGCAAAGTGAAGGGTGCGGACGTCCTGGTCACGAATCCGACGCACTATGCGGTCGCGCTGGAATACCGCCACGGAGAGTCTCCAGCCCCTGTCATCATCGCCAAGGGCGCAGGCGAACTTGCCTTGTGCATGCGCGACGAGGCTCGGCGCCGTCACGTCCCGATCGTCGAAAACCCGCCGCTCGCTCGCGCGCTGTTCAAGGTGCAAGGGACCGAGCCCTTCATTCCGGCAGCGAACTACCAGGACGTCGCCCGGATCCTTCGCTGGGTCTACGCGACACGCGGCGTTCGCGGGACAGGGAGCGGCACGTGAGCGCGTTGTCGAAGGCCTTGGGTCGACACGCGGACCTCCTGCTCGTCGCATTGGTGATGGGCGTCCTGGTCGTGCTGTTCGCGCCCATCCGGTCGTCCCTGCTGGACTTCCTCATCCTGCTGAATGTCGCTCTCGCCCTGCTCGTGCTGCTGCTGACCTTCTATGCACCGCGGCCTGTCGAGTTCTCCACGTTTCCCGCGGTGCTGTTGATCGCGACGCTCTTCCGGCTGTCGCTGAATGTCTCGGCCACTCGCCTGATCCTGTCAAAGGGCAATGCGGGCCACGTGATCGGCGCGGTGGGGGAGTACGTCGTCGGCGGCAACTATGTCATCGGACTGATCGTGTTCCTGATTCTCGTGGTCGTCCAGTATGTGGTGGTCACCAACGGTGCACAGCGGGTTTCGGAAGTGGCCGCGCGGTTCACGCTGGACAGTATGCCCGGCCAGCAGATGAGCATCGACGCGGACTTGAACATGGGCTTCATCGACCAGGACGAGGCCAAGCGCAGGCGCAGGAACCTGGAGCGCGAGGCGGCCTTCTACGGCGCGATGGACGGCGCCAGCAAGTTCGTGAAGGGCGATGCGATCGCTGGCATCCTGATCATGCTCATCAACATCCTGGGCGGCCTGGTCGTCGGCGTGCTGCAGCACGGCCTCGCATGGGGAGACGCACTGCGACAGTACACCTTGCTGACCATCGGCGACGGCATCGTGACCCAGATTCCGGCACTGGTCATCTCGGTGGGCACCGGCCTGATCGTCACCCGGTCGTCGTCCGACTCCGAGCTCGGGCGGGAGCTGGTGCGGCAATTGGGCGCCATGCCGCGCACGCTGCTCATCGTGGGCGTGGTGATGGGCGGCGTCGCCGCGTTGCCGGGCATGCCCACGGTACCCGTGGCGATCATCAGCGCGGGCATCTTGCTGGTCTGGATGTGGCGTTGGCGCTCGAACACGACAACGACGGATGTGCCCTTGGACGCGAAGGCTGCCGCCGGCGTCGACCTCTATGCCGTGTACGACATCGAAGCAATCGAAGTGCAAATGGGCGTGGCCGTTGCCAGGCATTTCGGCGTGGATCACGGCGCATTGGCGACACGGGTCGCGAGCTTCCGGACGCAATTTGCAGAGGAAGTCGGATTCGTCGTGCCCAAGGTCCGATTTCGCGAGACGAAGGAGATCGAGGACCAGTCCTATCGAATCGCGATCCACGGCGACATCGTGGGAGCGGGCCGCGTGCTGGTCGACCGCACGTTGGCGATTCATCCCGGCGGCGACATCTCCGCGGTGCCGGGCCTGGAGACGCGCGAGCCGACCTACGGCCTTCCCGCCCTGTGGATCGAAGATGCTCACCGGGACACGGCCCGGCTTGCGAAGTTCACGCTTGTCGATCCCACCACGGTACTTTTCACGCACCTGTCGGAGGTCGTGCGCCAGCGGGTGCCTGAGCTGCTGACCCGTGCCGAAACCGAGCGAATGCTCTCCCGCGTGAGAGTGCTCCAGCCCGGGCTGGTGGAAGAGTTGGTCCCCACGATTCTCGCGTTGACCGACGTGCAGAAGGTGCTGCAGAACCTTCTGCGCGAGAAGGTTCCGGTGCGCAACCTGCAGGCGATCGTCGAGGCGCTCTGTGACGGCGCCCGCACGAGCAAGGACTCCGGTGCGTTGACCGAAGTCGTTCGGCAACGGTTGGCCATGAGCATCTGCAACAGCCTCAGTCCGGACCGAAAGACCTTGCATGTCCTCACGCTCGACCCGGTCCTCGAGGAGCATCTGCTCGGTGGCCGACGCGATTCGGCTTTCGCGGTCGATGCGCGGAAGGTCGATGCCACGCTGGTCCGAATTGCCGCGCAGGCTGAAAAGATGCTCAAGAGCAATCTGATCCCGATCGTCCTGGTGTCGGCGGACATCCGTCGTCACCTGAGGGCGCTGTGCGAGCGCGCGGCACCCCACTTGCGCGTGATCTCCATGTCCGAAGTGCCGCCCGGATTCGAACTGCGGGCGTTCGCATCCATTTCGGCGTCCTGAAACGACCCATCACCACATGAGCGACATCTATTCCATTGCCCGCATGGGAATGCTCGAGGGGCAAAGGCGTCTGGAGAGCATCAGCGCCAATGCGCAAAGCGCCTCGTTGCCCGGGTACAAGCGGCGCGTGCCCGTCGTGCGGCCCTTCGAGCTTGACCCGGCGCAGGTCACCATGGCGGGCACGTCGGCCAATCCCGCGTCGCCCTCGCCGCATGCTCTGGACCACGTCGACCTGCGTCCCGGGCAAACGCTGACGACCGGTCGCGCACTGGACCTGTCCATCCAAGGCGGCAACCACTTCTTCGCATTGTCCGACGGAGCCCGCACCTGGCTCACGCGAGACGGCTCCTTCGTCGTCGGTGCGGACGGTTACCTGACCGGCGAGCGAGGACTGCGCGTGCAAGGAATCGGCGGCGACATCCGTCTCGACACGGCCGACGTCCAGGTCCTGCCCGATGGACGCATCCAGCGCAACGGTGTCGATGTGGCCGCAATCGAACTCTTCGCGCCCGACGATACGGCGCGGCTCGCACCCGGCACCGGGGCGCTGGTGGCCGCCGGCGCGTCGGGGATCCATCCGGTCGACGCCGCGTCGACCCACATTCTGGCCGGCACGCTCGAAAGCTCGAACGCCGGCGCGGCGACCGAAATGGTCGACCTGCTGGCACTCACGCGGCAGTTCGAATCCCTTGCGCGAGTGACGCAGGGTTACGACGATCTGCTCGGCCGCACCATCGAAAAACTGGGAGACATCTGACGCCATGTTCGACGCCATCTACATCTCGGCCTTGGGTCTCGAGTCCCAAAAGGAACAGCTCGATGCGGCCGCAAAGAACATGTCGAACGCCAGCACGCCGGGCTACAAGGCATTCCATGTGGATTTCTCGGCCGTGCTCGATCGTTCGCCGACGTCGCTCCCGGCCGAAGCGCTTCCTTCGGCATCGAGCGCCACACGTCCACGGCTTCGTGTCGACCTGACGCCAGGCGAGCTCCATCCGACCGGGCGGCCCCTGGACATCGCCATCGACGGCCCCGGATTCATCGAAGTCATGGCCGGCGCAGGCGCGACCGCCTACACGAGAGGCGGATCGCTCCAGGTCAATGCCGACGGCATGCTCACGCAATCCGATGGACGCACGCTTGCGGCGGACATTCGTGTCCCGCAAGAGGCGAGCAATCTCGAAATCAACTCCGACGGCACGGTGACGGCGATGCTGCCGGGTGACCATGCCCCCACCCAGCTCGGGCAGATCGATCTCATCAGGTTCCCGAATCCGGAGGCACTCGACTACCAGGGCGGTGGCCTGTTCACTGCGAATCAGGCCGCCGGCGAGCCCTTGCGTGGGCGACCCACGGAGTCGGGCGCCGCCCGCCTGGTATCGGGAAGCCTTGAAGCCTCCAATGTGCGAATGGTCGACGAAATGGTCTCGCTGATGCTGGTGCAGCGCGTCTACGAGCTGAATGCAAAGGTGGCACAAGCTGCCGACGAGATGGCCGGCATCACGAACAACCTCCGGCACGCATGAAAGCCCGGCGCATGTCCCGATTGGCGCTGTTGCTCTGCGCTTTGCTTGTCGCCAGCGCATCGGCGCCGGGCGCGGGATCGACGCATGGCTCCCGGGCGCCATCGGCGCAGGGCCTTGCAGACAGAGCACGAGAATTTGCCGGCGCATCACCCGATGAACAAGAGGTTCTCGTCATGCGCCGTCGCAAGGATCGCGGATCGGCAATCAGCTGCTCCGATCTGGGCATCGACCGAAAGCCCCTTCGATGGATTCCCACGCACGCCTTGCGCCCGCCTTGCGGCCTGGGGACGGGCCTCGTGCTTCTGCGCACGCTGGCGGCCGGCGACACAGTGCGTCAGACCGATGTCGGGCCACCTCCCGATGTTGCTGCATTCGGCGCATTGAAGGTCCGAATCGTCGTCGGCTCGGTCATGGTCGAGAAGGCGGGTGTCGCGCTGGCCGACGGACGTGTGGGCGACGAAGTGCCCGTACGCCTGGCCGGCAGCGCGCGACAACTGAACGGGCGCGTGGCGGCGCGCGGACTGGTGCGCGTGGAGAGCGGCGAATGATGCGTGCTTCGCGAGCGACCATGCTCCTGGCTTTGCTGGCAGCGGGCGCATCTGACACGGCGCGTGGCGCCGACGAGGCCATGTTCGACCCGAACAGCTACGAGGCGCTGGTCTCGGAGAAGAAGGCGGCGCACGTGGGCGACATCCTGACCGTCATCGTCCAGGAAGATGCGAGTGCGACAGCCGCTTCCGACCTGCAGGGCGACCGCAAGGCTTCCCTGGGCGCAGGCATCGGGTCGTCCAATGTCGGAACGCACGAGTTGACGGCGAGCTTGTCCAATGCGACCGAAGGCGGCGGGCGCACCGAACGCAGCGGGCGTCTGACGGCACAACTCAGCGTCCGAGTCGACTCCGTCACCGCTGCTGGCGACCTGAACCTCTCGGGCCGGCAGCAGATTGTCGTCAATGGCGAAGCGCAGACGATCGCCCTGACGGGCACGGTGCGAGTGCGAGACGTCGGGGCGGACAACACGATCCTGTCGAGCAAGATCGCCGACGCTCAGATCGAATTCAACGGCGAAGGTTACATGGCCGACGAAAGCCGGCCCGGCTGGCTGTCCAGGCTGCTCGCACGCTTCGGGTTCTGAACATGCGGTCATTGCGTTTTCTCGCCGTTCTGCTGGTCGCCGCTTCCGGTTTGGTGCAGGCCGCCGCCGCGGGCGTGCGCATCAAGGACATCGCGCGCGTGCAATCAATGCGCGAGCATGCCCTCGTCGGATACGGGCTGGTGACAGGGCTCGCAGGCACCGGTGACTCCTCGGGCAATCGTGGGACCCGGCAGACCCTGGCCAACCTGCTGGCCCGCTTTGGCATCACCCTGCCCGCCGAAGCCGTTGCCAGCCGCAATGTGGCAGCGGTCATGGTCAGTGCCGCCTTGCCGAACTACGTCAAGGCGGGCGATTCGATCGATGTGACCGTGACATCGATCGGGGATGCCAGGAGCCTGGCCGGTGGAGACCTGCTGCTCGCGCCGCTGCGCGCACCCAATGGCAAGGTGTACGTGCTGGCGCAAGGGCCGCTCACGGTCGGCGGCTACCGCTACGAAGCCAACGGCACGGTGGGCCAGAAGAACCATCCGACCGTGGCAACCATTCCGGCGGGTGGCATCGTCGAAGTGGCCCCGCCTGCACCGGACACGGCGGACGCCTCGAGCTTCGTCGTCACGTTGCTCGAACCGGACTACACCAATGCCGGGCGCGTGGCCGACGCCATCAACACCGCGCTCGACGGCCGCTACGCGAGGGCGCCCGATCCGGATTCCGTGGTCGTGCAGATTCCAGATGCCTACCGTGGTCGATTCGTGGATCTGGTCCGCCGCATCGAGCCTCTCGAGATCACCGCGGATTTCCGGGCGCGAGTGGTGGTCAACGAGCGCACCGGCACGGTGGTCTCGGGCGCTGCCGTGCGCATTGCGCCGGTGTCCATTTCGTATGGAGATCTGCGCATCTCGATTACCTCGGACAACACAGTGTCACAACCCTCGTTCATCGCCGACCCGGGGTCGGCGATCCGCACGCAAGGCGTGTCGAACTCGAAGATCGATCTCGACGAGCCCGCCGGTGCCCATCTCGTGACGCGCGAGGGCGGCTCGATCGCCGACCTCATGCAGGCGCTGGCGCGCATCCACACGAATTCGCGGGATGTCGTGTCGATTCTCAAGGCATTGAAGGCGTCCGGCGCGCTTCATGCCGAACTCGTCGTTCAGTGAACCTCATCCAGGAGTTGATTTACACCATGCGCATCGACATCGTCGACCAAGTCTCGGCGGGCCTGTCCCTTGACAGCCTGCGCCAGCAGGTCATCGCGAGCAACATCGCCAATCGCGACAGCGCGGGCTACCAGCGCCTGAGCGCACGATTCGCCGACACGCTGGGCAGCGCATGGTCCGGTGCGGCCGCACGGGGCGCCGCGGACGTCAGCGCCACGACCCGATCCCAGGTCGTCGTCGTCCCGGAAGACAAGTCCATCGCACCATCGCTCGAACAGGACATGGTGGCCCTGTCGGCGAATTCGTTGCACTTCGACGCCCTGGCCCGCGCCCTGGCCAGGTACTTCTCGATCGGCGAATCCATCGCCACGGGCGGGAGGACCTGAGCATGGACCCCTTTCGCGCGATCGAGATCAGCGCTTGCGGCATGAGCGTCCAGCAGGCACGCATCGAGGCCGCGGTCTCGAATCTGGCCAATGCGCACTCCGCGTACACGGCCACCGGTCCCAACTATCAGCCTGTCGTGGCGGCGATCCGCTCGATCCGCCCAGCCTTTGAGCCCCTGCTCGGCGCAGGCGCCGAACCGCTCACTGTGCCGCAGGCGCGGCTGGTGGCGCAATCCGGACCCGGCTCACGCGAAGCATTCGAGCCCGGCAATCCCGACGCCGATGCAGCCGGCATGGTGCGCTACCCGGCGGTGGACCACACCCGCGAAATGATGACCGTGATGACGGCCATGCGCACCTACGAAGCCAATCTCGCGGCTTTGCAGGCGACGAAGGCCATGGCGACCAAGGCTCTCGAAATTGGAGGACAGTGAATGATGAACTTGAACGTCGCGGCACTGACGGCGCTCGATGCTTCGCCTGCCTTGCGCTCGCCGGCGCCACCGGCGTCCGGCGCGGGCGCACCGGCGGCGGGATTCGCTCAGTTTGTCGAACGGTCACTGGGCGAGGTCGACGCCAACGCAGCCGCCGCCCAGACGGCGCTCGGCGACCTGGCCGCGGGCCGCCCCGTGGAGCTGCATGAGGTCATGATCGCCATGGAAAAGGCGCGGATCAGCGTCGAGACCTTCGTGCAGATCCGCAACAAGCTCGTGGAGTCCTACCAGGACCTCATGCGCATGCAGATGTGAGCGGGCGCGTGTCCATGCTGGATTACTGGAAAGCGCTCGGCTCGCGGCAGAAGCTCGGACTGGCGGCCGGCGCCGGGACGATCATCGTCGCAACGGCGGCGTTCGGCCTGTGGGCCTTGCGCGACCCTCTCGTTCCGCTGGCATCGGGGCTGCTGCCCGAGCGCCAGGCCGCTGTCGTCCATGAGTTGGAGCAGGGAAAGATCCCCTATCGGATAGGCGACGACGGGAGCACCCTGCTGGTGGCATCGTCGGACGCCGGCAAGGCACGGGCGGCGTTGAATGGACGCGACCTGGGCATTCCGCCGAATGCCGGCCTGGAGATCTTCAAGGACACGGACTTTTCGACCACCGACTTTGCTCAGCGCATCAACTATGAACGCGCGCTGCAAGGCGAGATCACCCGCACGCTCCAGACCATGGACGGCGTGCGAAGCGCACGCGTGCACGTGATCCTTCCAGAAGGCGGCCTTCTCAAGCGAAGCGATGCCAAAGCCAGCGTGGCCGTCACGCTGCAGATGCTGCCCGGCAGCGTCCTGTTGCCGGCGCAGATCGTCGGGCTCAAGCGCATGGTGGCCGCCTCGGTGCCCGAGGCGCGCCCCGAGAACGTGGTCGTGCTGGACCAGGCCGGCAAGCTGCTCGGACGTGGCGCCGGCAACCCGCTCGATGTTGAGTCCGGCGCGCAACTCGATCTCAAGCGCCAGGTGGACACCTACCTCGAAGGCAAGCTCGCGGCATTGCTCGCCAACCTCGCCCCCAACGGCCGAGTGTCGCTGTCGGCGGATGCCACGCTGGACATCGCTCAGATGAAGGTGACCACCGACGTTCCAGTCGCCGCGCCGGGCGCGACCGCGGATCACCCGACAGGCGTCATCGTCAAGGAGCGGCAATCCCAGCGCGGCGCAGCCACAGGCGCCGAGGGCGCCACCGCGCATGCGGCGGATGTCGACGATTCCGAATACGAGTATGCGGTCGGTCATCGGATGGAGCAGTCCTTGTCGAATCCCGGCGCGATCAAGCGCCTCAGCGTCGCGGTGGTCATTCGGGGGGCGCCAGGTTCGCTGACCGTGCCGATCGTGGAGCGACTCGTCGCCCATGCAATCGGCATCGATTCCGCGCGGGGTGATTCGGTGGACGTCGCGCTGCTTCCACCGATCGATGAACCCCGCGTGACGCCATCGACGCAAGCTCTCGCGACGCGTACGCAGACCGCCGAGCCGCCGGCACCGACCCGTGCCAGCGCATTCGCAGCCTCGTTTGCCGCGTCCTCGGCGAGAGCGAATTCAGGCGTTTCCTGGAGCGCCGTGAACCCGAGCCGACACGCGCCGCTACCCCTGGCCCTGGCCTTCGTTCTCGTCACGCTAGGCGTCTGGGCGAGGCGATCGTCGCGGCGCAGGGCCATGCAGCGACGTGTGGAACCGATCGATGTCGACGCCACTGCCGCGAAGCTGCGTGCATGGCTTCATCCCGAACAGGTGCAGCGATGAATACCGCCGCACGCACACGCGAGGCCGCACTCCTCGTCCACGGCTTGCCGCCCGACGCGCGCGAACAGGTCCTCGGGCGGCTGAGTGCTGGAGCACGCGCGCAAATCGAACCCTTGCTGGCCGAGCTGACGTCGTTGGGCATTCCAAGCACACCTCACGACCTGCCGGACCCGACTCCATTCGCCACGCCCGATCCGGATCACCGTGGACAGGTCGCCGCTCTCGAACCGTCGCAGGTCCTGAGCGGCTTGCGGAGGTTCGACGCGGCCGCGACACGTGCGCTGCTCCGCGTTGCCGACTGGCCCTGGAAGGAAGATGTCCTGGCCGCCACGCCCGAGAGCCTGGGCCTGCGGAGCGCGGCCGAAGCCGATGACCTGGCATGTGGTTCAAGGTGGGCGCCTCGCGCGGCCGAGCTTCTCTGCAAAAGGTTGCTCGACGGTGTGTCGATGCCGCAAGACGCTGCGCACCCGGTGAAGCAGAAGGCCGGCCGGCGCCGGTGGTTCACATGGAAACGGTGATCACCGCAGAGCGGGTGGCGCTCGGGCGCACCACGCTGCCAATGCCAGACAGACGCAAAGACGAGCGAGCCCGGGCAGATACCGATGTCAACGCCGCGATGCAAGGCATTCCCTTGACGAGCGGCGCATCGAGCCAGCTTGACGAGATCGCCAGGCTGCGCGTGAAGATTCGCGACGAGCTGACAGCCGAACTCGCTTCCGATCGGGCGGCGACTCTTGCCCAGGCACAGGCACAGGGTTTCGCTCAGGGAATGGAGCAAGGCCATGAGAGTGCCTCGACCGAGATCCGAAGGCGATTCGACGAATTGAAGGCGCGGATCGAAGCGGCGCTCACCAGTCTGCACGATGCTCACGAATGCGTGCTCGATGAATGCCGGCAGCAGATCGGCGCCGTCGCGTTCGAGGCCGTGTGTCGGCTTGTCTCGCAGCAGTTCGCATCGAAGGAATTCGTGCGCGGGATCGTCGAGCGTGTCTGTCGCGAGGCCGTGGGTCAGTCGAGCTTGACTGTGCGGCTTCATCCGGATGACCTGCAACTCCTGTCGGACATCGACACCCGATCGTTGCGCGAGGGGGCGCGCGTCGACTTCACGCCCGATTCCACGCTGACGCTGGGCGGCTGCGTAGTGGACAGCGACATGGGTCGCTTCGACGGCTCCCTCGACACGCAACTGACGCGCCTGCATGCTGTCATGTGCCGTCAGCACGCCGAGGCGAGCGACAAATGATGGCCATGCCAGACCTTCTCGAATCGATCCGGCGCACCGAACTCGTCGCGCGGGAAGGTCGCGTGTGCGACGTGCGCGGCGGCGCGATCGAGTCCGTCGGGCCGGCCACGCACGTCGGTGAGGTGTGCCGTATCCATGCAGGCCCGGATCGCCATCCCATCCTCGCCGAGGTGGTCGGCTTCGGTGGCGGTCGAGCCGTCCTGATGCCCTATGCGCATGCCGAAGGAATCAGCGCCGGTGCGCTCGTCGCGGCGACCGGTTCGGTGGGGCAGGTTCCAGCGGGACCGCGCCTTGCTGGGGCGGGTCGTGGATGCGTTCGGCGAGCCCCTGGACGGGAAAGGGCCCATCGGTACGGCGTGCCGCCGCCCGCTCAAGGGCGAGCCGATCGGACCGCTTCGCAGGAGCCGGGTCGACGAACCCATCGACACCGGTGTCAAGGTCATCGACAGCTTCCTGTCCATTGCCAAGGGGCAGCGCATCGGCCTGTTCGCAGGCAGCGGCGTTGGAAAGAGTTCCTTGCTGGGCATGCTGGCGCGCGGCACCCAGGCACCTGTCAATGTGATCGCGCTCATCGGCGAACGCTCGCGGGAAGTGCGGGAGTTCGTCGAGGATCAGCTTGGCACCGAGGGGTTGCAGCGGTCGATCGTCGTCGTGGCCACGGCCGCTGCCTCGGCGATCGTGCGCGTGCGCGCCGCCTACGCCGCGACGGCCATGGCCGAAGAACTGCGCGACCAGGGCTTCGATGTCTTGCTGACCATGGATTCGTTGACCCGATTCGCCATGGCGCGTCGTGAAGTGGCGCTGACCGCCGGCGAGCCTCCCACGGCACGCGGCTACACGCCCTCGGTGTTCACCGAGATTCCACAGTTGTGCGAGCGCTGCGGGCCTGGCACAGGAAAGGGCTCGATCACGGCGGTCTACACCGTGCTCGTGGAAGGCGACGATCTGAACGAACCCATCTCCGACACGGTCCGCGGCACGCTCGACGGCCACGTCGTGCTGTCTCGCGACATCGCCAACGCCGGGCAATACCCGGCTGTCGACGTGCTCAAGAGCATCAGCAGATTGCACCCCACCGTGTCGTCGACGGCACACCTGGCGGCGGCGAACAGGGTGTTGCGCGCGCTGGCTGTCTACGAGCGCAATCGCCAACTGGTCGAGGTCGGCGCTTACAAGGGCGGTGCGAATCCCGAGCTCGACCGCGCGGTCGAAGCCATGCCGCGCATTCAGGCATTTCTGACCCAGTCCGTGCGCGAGCGCGTCGGCCGAGGCGACGCCATCGATCAGCTATGCCGGCTCGCGTCGACATTGGAGGCACGCGATGCCCGCTGAACGAATTGGCCGTGCGTTGCGCGCGTTGCACGCGCAGGCCGAGCAAGCCGTCGGCGAAGCAGCGGCCGACTACGCACGCGCCGGTGCCAGTCACGCCGCCGCCGCCGAAGCCATGCGCTCGGCGCAGGCCTTCGCCGACGCGGCCACGGGCGAGCTTCGGCGCCTGGCCACCTCGCCGGTGCTCGACCCCGCCGTGCTTCAGGCCGTGCGCCACCCGCATCGCCGGGCGCTCATGCAGGCAGCCGCCGCACGCGAGTGCCTGGCACGAGCCGCGGCCTCGCTCGACGACGCAAGATCGGAGCTGGGCGCAAGGCGTCTGCAGGAGGCCGGGCTGGCGCGATGCCTCGATGCGAACGCTCGCGTGAGGGAGCAATGCCGGCAAAAGGCCGACGCGGTAGCGGCCGATGAGCTCTGGCTCGCCGTGAACAAGGATCGCGCATGACCGAGCTTCCGGCCCCTCAAGAGAGCCTGAGTGCCAAGGACCGGCGGCCGGGAACAAGCAGTGTCGAGTCTTCCCTGGACCACGATTTGCAACGTCTGTGGAAGGACGTCTTCGATCGATCCCGCGTCGTCGCGGCGCGGACGCTGCATTCGACACCCTGGCCCGAGCGAGCTGCAGCACCAGAGTTGCCGCGGGACCTGGGAAGCGGGCCTCGGCATGGCGAGCCGGCCGCCCCAACCCCGTCACCGGGCGATGCGACGGGGCGCATGCGCGTGGCACGGTACATGGCACCTGCCGGCGCCGCGGGCCCGAGCGAGACGAGGTCTGCCAACCAATGCGTTCTCCCAGTGCGCCTGCCGGTGAACCAAGTCCCGGATGCGCCTGCGAGGATCGATCCATCAGGGTCGAGAGCCGTTGGTGATGCCTTGCCAGTTGGTGGTGCTACACCGCCAACGAACCGCGGTCCGGCATCGTCGGTGGCCCCGCCAATGCATGCCGCCATATCTGTTTGCACGATGCTCAAACCGCAGACGGCCAACCGGGCGCCACTGCCTGGGCCGTCGCGAACGCCATCCGCCGGGCAGGACGACGTCCTCGACGAATCATTCGCGAATGCCGCAACGCCCCTGCGCGACGACCCGGACGCCCGTGTCGCAGCAGACGAAGTCGTTCGCGTCCATCACGACGGCGAGACCGTCGCCATCGCCGTTCGCGACCGCGGATTGGCACAAGACACGGCCGTCCGATGCGCCATGGAAATCGCGCGCACGCTCACCGGCGACAGCAAGAGATTGCGCACGTTGACGCTCAACGGCAAGCGCATCTTCGAGCGCTGTCCACGCGACAGCAGCGCGGCGCCATCCGGCGCTTCGGTCCTGTTCACCTGCTAGTCGTGCGGCCGGCGACTGCAACCCCCTCGATCCCCAAGCTCGCACTCGAGCTCAGCGCGCCAACCGATCACCAGGAGAGACCCACATGGCAAGTTCAGCGATCGATTCAACCAGCGGCGTGACGTCGGCGGCAGCGTCATTGTCCATGCAGGACCATGATCTTGGCCACGTCTTGCGCCGACGCCTCGCTCTCGGTGCTCACCCCTTCCGGCGAAATGATCTTCGAGCCCGTAAGCGTTGCCGAAATAGCCGAAGGCGTCATGGCTGGTGATGATCTTGCGGCGCGCCGGTGGCAGATTGGCGATAGCTGCCTTCACTGCCTTGTCCTCGGCGTCGATGGCGGCCAAATATTTGGCGGCGTTCGCCTCGTAGACGGCCTTGCCGTCAGGATCGGCGGCGATCAGCGCATCGCGGATATTGGCAACGTAGATCTTGCCGTTGAAGAGATTCTGCCAGGCATGGGGGTCGGCCACCATCGCCTCGGCGTGATCACTGTCGGCATCGGCGGCGTCGTGGTCCTCACCCTTGGCATGAACTTCGTGATCATGGCCCTCTTCCTCGGCCATGGTGATCGGCATGACGCCGCCGCTCGCCACCACCAGCGCGCCCTTGAAGCCGGAGGCATTTTCCAGCCGCTCCATCCAGCCCTCGAAGCCGAGCCCGTTGATGAAGAAAATATCGGCGCCGGCCAGCGTCTTCGCATCGGCCGGTGTCGGGCTGAACACATGGGCGTCGCCGTTCGGGCCGACCAGCGTCGTGACCTCGACGCGGTCGCCGCCGACCTGCTTCACCATGTCGCCGAGAATGCTGAACGAAGCGACCGCCTTGAGCTTGTCGGCTGCATGGGCCGGGTCGCGGCACCGAGCAGAACGAGCAGGTTACCCAAACAACCGATGATGCGATTTCGCATGACGCAACTCCTTGTGAGGATCAGGCCTCGAGATGCTTGCGCGGCAGGAGCCGCCACAGGACGCCGCCTTTGACGCCGACAAGCATGGATAGGAAATAGAAGGCGCCGCAGGCGAGGATGACCGCAGGCCCCGTCGGCACGTTCAGGTAATAGGACATGAGCAGGCCGGCGAAGCTCGCCGCGAACGCCGTCATGACCGCGACGCCGATCATGCCCGACACATCCACAGCCCAGAATCTCGCCGACACGGCCGGCAAGAGCATGATGCCGACCGCCATCAGCGTGCCGAGCGCCTGGAAGCCGGCGACGAGATTGAGCACCACCAGCACGAGGAACAGGAAATGGGTCGGCGGGCTCAAGGGGCTCACCGAACGCAGGAATTCCGGGTCGAAACATTCGAGCACGAGCGGCCGGTAGATCATCGCGAGCACGCCAAGCGACACCGTGGCGATGGCGGCAATCAGCAGAAGCGCCGCGTCATCGAGCGCCAGAACCGTGCCGAACAGCACATGCAGCAGATCGACATTGCTGCCGCGCACCGACACCAGCATCACACCGAGCGCGAGCGACACCAGATAGAAGCCGGCGAGGCTCGCGTCCTCGCGCAAGACGGTCGAGCGGGCGACGAGCCCTGCGGCAAGCGCGACCGCGAACCCGGCGGCGAAGCCGCCAAGGCTCATGGCGAACACCGAGAGGCCGGCCAAAAGATAACCGACCGCCGCGCCCGGCAGGATCGCGTGACCCATGGCGTCGCCCATGAGGCTCATGCGCCTGAGCACGAGAAACACGCCGATGGGCGGCGCCGTCAGCGAGATGGCCAGGCAGCCGACCAGCGCCCGGCGCATGAAGGCGAACTCGATGAAAGGCTGGACCGCGGAGTCGATCATGCCGGCTCGCGCTCCAAGTCTTCCTCCCGAACGCAAATGTCCGCATGGCTGTCGAAGGCCTCGGTGAGCTCCCGCGATTTGGCGAGATTGTCCGGCGTCAGAATTCGGGGTCTTGCCCCCAGGCCACGACTTCGCGGGACAGCAGCAGCGTGTCGGGGAAATGCGCGCGCACCTGATCGAAGTCATGCAGTGCCGCGAGCACCGTGCGTCCTTCGCGGTGCCAACGCTCGATCAGTGCCGATGAGTTCGGCGACGGTCTTGTGTCGACGGCACGGAACGGCTCGTCGAGCAGGATCACCGCGGCGTCTTGCAGCAGGAGCCGGGCGAACAGCATGCGCTGGAACTGACCGCCGGACAGCGTGCCGACGGCCGGTCCGGCAAGCTCGACCAGGCCTACGGTGGCGAGCGCCTCGACGACTTGGTTGCGGTCGCGGCGCCGAACCCCCGCCACGCGCCGATCCCGCGCCACAGCCCCATGGCCACGCAATCGAAGACCGAGATCGGAAAGGAGCGGTCGATTTCGATGACTTGCGGCAGATAGGCGATGTCGCGATTGGTGAGGCCGTCGAGTTTGAGGCTGCCGCTCAGGGGCTTGAGCTCGCCGACGATGCCTTTCAGCAGAGTCGACTTGCCGGCGCCGTTCGGGCCGACGATCGCGAGCCAGAGCCGCCACGGGCGATCTCGCCGGTGATATGATGGACGGCCGGATGCCGGTCATAGCCGAGGGTCAGGTCGTGAAAGCGTGACGGCGGGCGTTTGGCGCGGCGTCATGGTCAGCGAAGCGCCCAGAGGACCGCGAGCCAGAGGAACCCGACGGCTCCGGCCACAACGGCGAGACGCAATTGCACGGAAGCCAGCAGGAGCGAGGTGCACTGCGCCCTGCGGCTTCTGCTCGTGCTGCTTCACTGCCCGACGCGACGCCCATGACCGATGATCCTTGTGCTTGATGTCTTATGTCTGCGGGTCAGGCCGACTGCGCCGGACGGCAGGCCTCACACAGTCCGGCGATTTCGAGCGTCGCCTGCTCGGGGGTGATTTCCTCCGGCGCGAGCGCCAAAAGCCCGGACTGGTCCGCATCGCTGAGCGCGATCTCGACCACCTTGTCGCAGGCCCGGCAGATGGCGAAGGCGAACTTCCCGTCGCACACGCCATGGCCGCAGGCGACGAAGGCCGAGCGCGACTTCGAGCCGATGCACCATGCCCTTCCGCATCAGATCGTTGAGCGCACGGTAGACCGTGGGCGGATGGGAGATGCCCGATCTTCCGCACCCGGTCAAGGATGGCGTAGGCGCTCATGGGCTCGCCCTCTTTGCGCAGACAGGTGAGAATCTCCGTCTGATTGCGCGAAAGTTTGGGGTGCGTCGTGGTGATGGGCGGCGTTCATATTGATGATATAACATAACAGACTGCCCTCCGTCAAGCGGAACCTCGGCCCTGCCTCCCCCGTTTCCCTGAGGCGCATCTGCCGATGTTCTCCCGAAAGCGAGGAGCCATGTCCGCCAGCCACAACGTTCGAATGATGCTTCTGAAACTCGCGATTGCCGGCGCCGTGGGATCCACTGCGGGAGTGGCCATGGCGGCTGACGAAGCAGAAGACACCAAGAGCCCTATGGAGACGGCCGAAACGGCGGAAAAAGGCACGCTTAAGAACCCTTACAAGCCAACCGACGCCGACGTGGCGGCCGAGGGTAAGGAGATCTACATGGCGGCAGGCTGCAATGGGTGTCACGGCGGCACCGGCGGCGGCGGCATGGGCCCGCCCTTGACCAACCCCATCTGGATCTATGGCAACGACGACGACACGTTGTTCCGCCTGATCGCGCTCGGCACGCGACAAGTTCATGGAGCAGGGCTATACGCGAAAGGGATCGGAAGCCGTGGTCGGCCCCATGCCCGCCCAAGGGACGATCATAAAATCCAACGACGACATGTGGAAGATGATCACCTGGATCCACTCGCTCAATCAGTGACCCACGAACGGCCAGACGCCGCCGCATGGGCCGTTAACGGCCTTGCGATCCTCCCGGACGTCCTAGGCAGGCCACATCCCCCTCACTCGCGACAATGTCGGCGAAGCCGGCGCGCCGAACGTGCGGCGGAAATCGCGCGCGAAATGGGCCTGATCGGCAAAGCCAGCTTCATGGGCGGCGGCCGTGAGATTGCTGCCGTCCAAGAACGGCGCCGATCGCCGCCCGCATGCGGCACCAGGCCCGGTAGCGGCGGAACGGCACGCCGATCTCGCGCGTGAACACATGCTGGAAGCGTGACGGTGATAGCCCGACCGAACCCGCCACCGCGCCGACGCGCGCAAATCGGCATAGCTCTCATGCAGGGTTTCGACGACGCGCACCATGCGAGGATCGAGCGGGCGGGCGCGCCGGCCCGCGAAGCCGAGCAAATCATCCAAGTCCGCGCGGAAGCCAAGACAGGCTGTCGCAATCCTCATAGATTTCACGCAGCATGGCGATCTCCCCGTCATTCCCGACGCCGCGCCACCCATGTCTTCCGCCTGGCGCACGAAGTCGTGAGAGGCGGTCCTCGCCGTCCGCACTTGCCTCCGCATAGAGAACCGCGAGCGGCGTCGCCGCCCATATCGAACTCGTAAGCGACACCGGCAGGGATCGCCGCCGTCCGGCAGACGCGCCAGGCGCAGCCATCGATGCGCAAGTGAGAATTTCCCATAGAGGCCGGCGAGAAAAACCGGCGTGCTGTGCCGGTGCCGTGCATTGCGTCCGAGCGGCCCGACGAACAGCGCCCGCGCGCGGTCGAGATACCAGATCGGCGAGATTTTCAGCGGCGTGGGACACAGCACGTTCGTTCAAGTGGCTTCGGGGCGGCGGCCGATAGTCTCGCGCCATGCCGCAAAAAGAAAGACCGCAGATGCCGGATCTGAGTTTCAACCGCCGCCAGTTGATCGGCGCCGCAGGCGCGTTCGCCGCCGCGCCGCTATTGCCGCCGCCCTCACCTCGCGCGCTGCCATGGCCGCGGCCCCGATGCTCGGCGTTTCGGAACCGACCCATTACCGCTTCAAACTCGGCGATTTCGAGGTGACGACGATCTCCGACGCGGCCGCCTTCATCGACGGTCCCTGGCCCCTGATCGGCGGCAACGCCAAACAGGCCGAGGTCGATCAACTGATGCGCGCCAACCTGCTGCCCACGAATAAATACCGTCCTGGCTTCACGCCCATGGTGGTGAACACCGGCAAGGAGCTTGTCCTGTTCGATACCGGCAATGGCGCGCGCGGGCTTCGTCCCGCGCCCCGATGGCGGCTGGCTTGCCGCCCAACTCGGCCCCGCCGGATTCAGCCCAGAGCAGATCGACGTGGTGGTGATCTCCCATGGCCACCCCGATCACATCGGCGGCGTGATGGAGAAAGGCCGGCCGCTCTTCCCCAACGCTCGCTACGTCACCGGGGCGATCGACTATGACTTCTGGTCGAGCGATAGGCCGGCGGGAGAGTTGCAGCCCTTCGCCGCCTTGTTCCGCGACACCATGGTGCCCCTTGCCGAGAAGACCACCTTCCTCGCGCCGGGCGAGGAAGTGGTGGCCGGTATTCGCGCGATGGAAGCCTATGGCCATACGCCCGGGCACTTGGCCTTCAACATCGAAAGCGGCGGCAAGCGCCTCGTCTTTTGGGGCGACTGCGCCCATCATCAGGTTGCCTCGCTCGCGCGTCCCGATTGGCATTGCGTGTTCGATGTCGACAAGGCGCAAGGGGCGAAGACCCGCGCCCGCATGTTCGACCGCGTGGCCACCGACCGCGTGGCCGTCAGCGCTTATCACATGCCGTTTCCCTCTCTCGGCTATGTCGAGCGGCGGAAAGAGGGCGGCTATCGCTGGATTCCTCATTCCTACCAGCTCGACCTTTAGAGGTCTCGCTAGGGGCTTGATCGGCAATGATTTTCGGCGTGCAATGCGGCGCATGCCGGGCCACATCGACATCATCGAAGGCGACATCACCACCCTCGATGTCGACGCCATCGTCAATGCCGCCAACGAGGCGCTCGCGCCGGGCGGCGGCGTGTGCGGCGCCATCCACAAGAAGGCAGGTCCCGAGCTGGCGGCGGCTTGCGCCGAGCTGGGCGGCTGCGCTCACCGGCGAAGCGAAGATGACGCCGGGCTTTCGCCTGCCCGCGCGCCATGTGATCCATGCGGTAGGGCCCGTATGGGGCGGCGGCGAGCAAGGCGAAGGCAAGCGACTCGCCGCTTGCTATCGGAACGCGCTCGACCATCGCCGCCGAGACCGGGCTAAATCGATCGCCTTCCCCGCCATCTCGACCGGCATTTACGGCTATCCCCCCGACCGCGCCGCCTTCATCGCCGCCCGCACGGTGCGCGAATCCCTCGCCGACTATCCGTCTATCGAGCGCGTCGTGTTCTGCTGCTTCGGCGCGGGAGTTCGTTCGAGCTCCACGAAGCGGCGCTCGCCGCCACGGCGCCGCAAGGCTGAGCGCATGGCGAAATCGGAAGCTCCCGTCATCGTCTGGTTCCGCCGCGATCTCCGGCTTGCGGACAATGCGGCACTGACTGCCGCAGCGAAATCCGGACGCACCAATCCTGCCCGTCTACATTCTCGATGACGAGACACCGGGCGAATACCGCATGGGCGGCGCGTCTCGCTGGTGGCTCCATGGCAGCTTGAAGGCTCTTGATGAAAGTCTCGACGGCCATCTCATCTTGCGCAAAGGCGCGGCACCGGACGTTCTCGAAGCCGTGATCAAGGAGACCGGCGCCAGCGCCGTCCATGCCATCGAGAGGCACCGACCCGTGGGACGTCGGATCTCGAGAAGGCACTCGCCGGCGCTATGAAGGAGAACGGGCGGAGCTTCACCTGCATCCCGGCGCCCTTCTCTTCGCCCCCGATGCCATCGAGACGGGGAGCGGCAAGCCCTACCGCGTGTTCACCCCGTTCTGGAAAGCCTGCCTCGACGAGCCGCCGCCGCGCACGCCCTTGAAGAGACCGAAACTCGAAAAATTCGCCAAGGCGAAGACCGAGTCCCTCGAGAGTCTCGGCCTATTGCCGCAAAAGCCCGACTGGGCGGGGGGCTTGCGCGAGACCTGGACACCGGGCGAGGCCGCGGCACAGGACCGGCTCGCTTCGTTCATCGACGATGGCCTCGCGGCCTACGCAAAGAGCCGAGACAGCTTCGCTGCCGATGCGACCTCGCGCCTCTCGCCACATCTCCATTTCGGCGAGATCAGCCCCAATCAAGTCTGGCACGCCGTCCGCCACGCAAGCGATGCGGCAGCGAGCAAGACCGATGGCGCAGACGCATTCTTGCGCCAGCTCGGCTGGCGCGAATTCTGTCACCATCTCCTTCATCGCTATCCGGCCATGCCGAGCGATCCGCTCCGGCCGGAGTTCGCCGACTTCCCGTGGCGCGAGGACAACGACGCGCTCAAAGCGTGGCAGACGGGCCAGACTGGCTACCCCATCGTCGATGCCGCCATGCGCGAGCTCTGGCAGACCGGCTACATGCCGAATCGCGCGCGCATGATCGTCGCCTCGTTTCTGGTGAAGCATTTGCTGATCCCCTGGCAGGCCGGCGCCGCTTGGTTCCTGGACACGCTGGTCGATGCCGACCTCGCCAACAACTCGGCGGGCTGGCAGTGGGTCGCCGGCTGCGGCACCGATGCCGCGCCCTATTTCCGCGTGTTCAATCCGTTTCTGCAGGGTCAGAAATTCGACGCGGACGGCGCCTATGTAAGGACCTGGGTCCCGGAGCTCGCCGAGATTCCCGCTTCGGACATCCATACGCCCTGGGAGGCGCCGGACCTCCTCCTGAAGCAAGCGGGGGTCGAGCTCGGCAAGACCTATCCTAGAGCCGATCGTCGATCATGCCGCGGCCAGGGATCGCGCCCTCGCCGCCTTTGAGCGGATCAAGCACTAGGGTGCATCGAAGAGGCCGAGGGACTCGAGCGTGGCGAGGTCGCCGCCGATGAGCTTCTCCCCGATATCGCGCCGATAGCGCGCATTCATCACCATGACCCGGTCGGCAAGCGCGACGGCGGCGGCGCGTGCGTCCGAAACCGTCTCTCCCGTTCCGGTCGCAACCAGCGTGTAGCCGCTCGCGCCACTCGTGACGAGAAGATCGCCCTGCAGCGCCACCTCCCCGTAGTGGATGTTCCGCCGGTCCGCGTCCGAGAGATCGCCGTCGAACAGGATCGGCAAGCCGACGGGCTCGCTCACGTTCGCGCGGGAGTAGGGAAAAGGCGGCGTGGTGACGACGATGCCGACGCAAAAGCCCGGCGCCGTCTCGAAGCGCAATGCGGAGCGCCGGATCATGGCGCTGAACAGGTCGCCCCACGATGTCCGCTGCAGCGGTTCGAGGATCGAGTAACCCGGATAGCCGAAGCGGCAGGTGAATTCGAGGGGCCAGATGCCGTCTTCGTTCACGATCGTGTTCAGGTTGATGTAGCCGCAATAGCCGTGCTCGGCGAGAAGCGGCCGCATCTTGGCGAGCGTGCGCTCGAAGAAGCTTTTGCTGCGGTCATAGGTGACGACGGTGCCCATTTCACCGGTCAACTCGCCGAGGTCGCCGGGAAAGAATCGCTTATGCTCCCAGTCGAGGCAGGCGGGCTCCAGAAAATCGACGCCGTTGAAATAGGCACCGACGCCCATCTCGATGCCCTCGATGAAATCCATCAGGATGAAGCTCGTCTCGGCGTAGCGTGGGTCCGCGGCGAGCAAAGTGCGGACGTCTGCCCCGTCCGGCTGCCGTCCGACATAGCTGACCGCGTCCGGCCCGTTCGCCTTCAGCACGTAGCGTCTCGGACGCCCGGCGATGAAGGCGCGCGCCGCCTCCACATCGCAGAACCCGGCGACCGGCGCCGTTCTGAGCCCGAGTTCGGCGAGGACCTGTTGGGCGTAAGCGCGGTCGTTCTCGAGGCGCGCGCCATAGGCGCTGCTGCCGACGACGTTGAACCCATCGCGCCGCAAGCGGTCTTGCAGCGCGCCGCGCCCGGCCCCGACATTCTCGAACAGGATGCAGCCGTCGGGTCCGGCCGCCCTCACCCAGTCGAGCTCGCCTTCCCAGGCATCGACCTTGTCCACAAGCCCGGTCAGGGTACCGCGGCACAGCGCTTCGCCAATGCAGACTTTGACGGCGTGACCTTCTGCGGCAAGACGCAAATACAATGAGGAAAGGTCGGCGTTATCACCAATCCCCAGGAAGCGCATTTAAGGGAGGCTCCGCAAACTTATGCGGCCTTGCTATGCCGGCTGTCGCCGAAGTGGCGGCGGTAGCGCTCGAAGCAGCGCGCCCCATGCCACAGTCTGATAACGGCTCCTTCGCCGATCGCCGCAGCGCGTTGCGGATCTTCTTTGACCAGAGAGCGAAGCACTTCGCGGTTCCAGCATTCGGAATGCTTGATGTCGAGGACGGCGTGCAGCGTGAAATAGAGACGCTTCTTGGTCGGCACACGGAGCCGCTTGAGACCTTCGGCGACGAAAGCCGCCCTCCCCGGCGCCGTCATCTCGATCGCGCCGAGCGCGCCGACCGAGTGGAAGGCATAACGGCGGCTCCTGGCCATCGCCAACATGGCGTTGCCGAGCGCGAGAGCCTCCGGAATGACATGGTCGGGATCGGCATCGATCTCGAGATGGGTGGCGAGCCGCTCGAGCAGCGGCCCGTGCATGGCGCTCTCGCGCCCGCGCCCCATCTCGTCCCAATAATTGCGCGCCATCTCGAGCTTGGCCGTGACCGGCATCTGAACCTGCGTCATGGCGAGAAGGTCGTCGAACCCGGCCTCGCCGGCAACTTCCTGGGTCAGAAACCACAGCATGTCGTCCAAGGTCGCGGCATCCGCGAGCCAGGGAAACAGCGGATCGCCCTGACCCGGCCCCGTGTCCCGAAGCGCCTCGTACCAGTCGATGAAGTCGTCGACCTTCTCGGGGATCGAGGCGACGAGCGGCGCGATCTCCCGGCGCACGGCCTCGACATACTCGCCCTCGGCACGCATCACCTCGGCGAGCATTGCAAGTTCCGACCGCCACGCGTCGGTGGGGAACCCGGGAGCGATCAGGCTGCCATTGAATTTGGCAAGCTCCCGCTGAAAAAGTGCAAATTTCGGACCCTCGAGCACGCAAGCATGCTGTGTCCAAGAGAAATCGAAAGATGTCACTACGCTATCCTCGTTTTACGGCTGTGACCCCGACGACGGCGATCCGATCCACCTTTCCATAGGCAGGTTTATCGAGCTCCTCGCCGAAGACGTCCGGGTCGAGCTCCCTATAACGAAACAGACTGGCCTTGAGTTGCAGCATGGTCTGAATTGACTGAAAAAAGACGTCCGCGCCCGCGACGATCGGAGAGCCCGTGTAGAGAACGACCCGGCCTCCGGGCTTGAGACGATCGAGCGCCTCGTTGAGGATCCTGACGGCGAGGTCCGTTCCGAGACCGCCGCCGCCGTGACGATAGAGGCGCTCTTCCGCATCGACGAGATAAGGGGGGTTGGCGATCACGATATCCGGCGTTTCGTCGACGGCCTTGAGCACGTCGCTCAGCACCGTCGTCACCGGGATGCCTGCGAGCGCGGCGTTGGCCTTGGCGAAGTCCAAGGCCACTTGGTTAATGTCCGAAAGGGCGATCTCGCTGCCGGGCGCGAGCAGCCGGCTTGCGACGATACCGCCCACCCCGCTGCCGCAGCCGATGTCCACGAGACGCAACGGTCCATCCGCTGCGACATCCGCGAGGGCGGCCTCGATCAGGTCGGCGAAGCGGTAACTGTCGGGACCGAAAAACACCGCGTCCTGTGCGCTCGTGGGAAATCCGGCGTGGGCGAAAAAGAGATCGCCGACCGTGGCGAACCGGACCTTGGCGCGGTAGATGCCGCCGTCTTCCGACAGCAATCCCGCCTCCCGCAGCGCCGTCATCAGTGCGTGATCCAGCACACCGGGTTTAAACGGCTTGTTCCAGCCAAAAATTTCCTCGAGCGTGGTGCCAAGGCCTCCCCGGGCTAGGATCCGCTGATGGGTTGCGGGCGTGACCGCGATGAACCGGTAGGCGGCCGCCTGCAGGGTCCGGCCGATCTCCTCCAAGGCCGTCCTCGTGTCATCCATCATGGCCGGCCCTCGTCGTGTTGATCCTCCAACCGGAACAGGGGGCACCGCCGCCCGCCCTGTCAACGAACGGAAGGCGCGCTCCGTTGCACAACCCGCGGCACCTAGGTTCCTCCCCCTTCCTGGGGTAGTCTCGACCCGAAGAAACTGAGTTGCCCGGAGCAAGGCGGCCCATCACTGGCCAGGTGGGAAACGAACGATGCCCGAGCTCGATCCGCTTCTCCTTTCGCGCATCCAGTTCGCCTTCACGATCTCCTTCCACATCATCTTTCCGTCTTTCACCATCGGCTTGGCGGCCTGGCTCATGGTGCTCGAGGCGCTGTGGCTCAAGACCGGCAAGCCGATCTATGCCGACATCTCCCGCCACTGGACCAAGATCTTCGCCGTGTCCTTCGGCATGGGCGTCGTTTCGGGCGTGGTCATGTCCTACGAGTTCGGCACCAATTGGAGCGAGCTGTCGCGGCTCGGCGGCAACGTCATCGGTCCGCTGCTGTCCTACGAGGTGCTCACCGCCTTTTTCCTCGAGGCCGGCTTCCTCGGCATCATGCTGTTCGGCCGCGACCGCGTGCCGACATGGGTGCATTTCTTCGCGACCTGCATGGTAGCGCTCGGCACCGCCATCTCCGCTTTTTGGATCCTCTCGGCCAATAGCTGGATGCAGACGCCGCAAGGCTACCGGGTCGCCGAGGACGGCGTGCTCCATGTGACGGACTGGTGGCAGGTGATCTTCAACCCGTCCTTTCCGTACCGTTTCACCCACATGATTGCCGCCGCGTATCTCACCACGGCCTTCGTCGTCGCCGGCATCGGGTCCTGGTACATCTTGCGGAACCGAAGCGTGCCACACGGCCGCATCATGATCGGCATGGGCCTCAGCATCATCGTGTGGCTTGCGCCGCTGCAGCTCGTCATCGGCGATCTCCACGGACTGAATGCGCGCGAGCATCAGCCGGCCAAGATCGCCGCGGTCGAGGCGCATTGGGAGACGCGCCGCGACGCGCCGCTGGTTTTGTTCGCCTGGCCCGACACCAAGACCGAGAGCAATCTCTACGAGATCGCCATCCCCAAGCTCGGCAGCCTCATCCTCACCCATGAATGGGACGGCGAGGTGCGCGGCTTGAAATCCTTTCCGCCCGAGGACCGGCCGAACCCGGTCATCCCCTTCTTCTCCTTCCGGGTGATGGTCGGCATCGGCTTCCTGATGATTGCGCTCGGGTTCACCGGCGCGGTGCTGTGGCTGAGGGGCCGGCTCTTCACGACGCGCTGGTTCTTGCGCGCCATGTCGTTTGCAACGCCCATCGGCTTCATCGCCGTGCTTGCCGGCTGGTTCGTGGCCGAGGTCGGACGCCAGCCCTGGGTGGTCTATGGCGTGTTGCGCACCGCCGACGCCGTCTCGCCGGTTCCCGGCGGCAGCGTGCTGACCTCCATCATCCTATTCGTCATCGTTTACGGCATCGTGTTCGGGGCCGGTGTTTTCTATATGGCCCAGCTCGTGCGCCAAGGGCCCGACGAGACCCCGCCGGTTCGGGCGAAGCACGAGGCGGATCTCTCCCACAGGCCCATGGCGGCGGCGGGGAAATCATGAGGACCCCATCGATGAGCGTCAGTGCATGACAGCCGCAAGCGTCGAGATGAGCCAGGTGCTCCCGATCTTCCTGCCGCTCGTCTGGGCGGCGATCCTGGCGCTCGCCGTATTCCTTTACGTGCTGCTCGGCGGCTACGATCTCGGCCTCGGCGTGCTGTTTCCGCTGGCCCCCTCCCATCCGGATCGCGATGCCATGATGGCGTCCGTCTCGCCCTTCTGGGACGGCAACGAAACCTGGCTCGTGCTCGGCGGCGGCGGCCTCTTGGCGGCTTTCCCCCTCGCCTATTCGGTGATGCTGCCCGCGCTCTACATCCCGCTCATTCTCATGCTGCTCGGGCTGATCCTGCGGGGCGTGGCCTTTGAGTTCCGCTTCAAGTCGAGCCGCTATCGTTGGGGTTGGGATCTCGCCTTCGCCGGCGGCTCGACCGTCGCCGCTCTCATGCAAGGCGCGATCATCGGCGCTTTCGTTCAGGGCTTCGAAGTCGAAAACAATCGGTTCTCGGGCGGTGCCCTCGATTGGCTGACGCCCTTCTCCATGGTCACGGCCGTCGCCGTGCTCTCCGGCTATGTGCTGCTGTCAGCCGGCTGGCTCATTATGAAGGCCGACGAAGCCCTGCGCGAATGGGCCTACGGCGTGGCCCGTTACGCGCTGATCGCCGTCACCATTTTCATTGCCGTGTTCAGCCTGTGGACCCCCTTTCTCTATCCGGAAATCGGGGCGCGCTGGTTCTCGCCCGGGAACATGGTGATGTTTTGCCCCGTCCCGCTTCTGACCGCGGTTGCCGTGCTCGGTTTGTGGCGGGGCATCGCCAAGCGCCAGCGCTATGCGCCCTTCCTGTGGGGCGCGGCCATCTTTCAGCTCTGCTATATCGGGCTCGCGATCAGCCTGTTCCCCTTCATCATCCCGCCCGACATCACCATTTGGCAGGCGGCCGCCGCGCCCGACTCACAGCTTTTTATGCTGTATGGCGCCATTCCCTTGCTGCCGATCATCCTCGGCTACACCGCCTATTCTTATTACGTCCTGTGGGAGTCGCCCTCGAGCGACAGCTACCACTGAACGTTAGGCTGTTACATTTCCCTGCGATCTTGAGGGCCGGTACTGGAAAAACGACCGCGGACGCCCAATTTGACTCATCTCGCAGGAGGACGTTCCCATGGGATTGCTCGATAATATCTTTGGTTCCGATTCAAGCTCCGCCGTTCCGGGCGGCAATATTTCCAAACCCCTGATGATCGCATTGATGGCTCTGCTCGCCTCGCGCTATTTCGGCGGCGGAAGCAAGGACAGCGCTCCCGCCGAAAGCCGGCCGGCCGGCGACGAGTTCCCGGACACCATCAGCGACGGCCTCGGTGGCCTCTTTAAGCAATTCCAGGAGAGCGGACTCGGCGATGCCGTCAGTTCCTGGATCGGCACCGGCTCCAACAAGGAGGTATCGCCGGGCGAGGTTGAGAAGGCGCTTGGTCCGGATTTGATCGATCAGTTGTCGAAGAAAACCGGCATTCCGAAGGGGCAGATCGAGGCGGCTCTATCGAGCGTGCTGCCCGCCGTAGTCGACCGGCTGACGCCGAAAGGAAGGCTTCCCACCGCGCAAGAAATGGCCGAATTGGATCGCTGACGTAGCGAAAGGATATCCCATGTCGATTTTGGCTTGGATTGTCTTAGGTCTTATCGCCGGCTTCATCGCGAGCAAGCTCGTCAATCATTCCGGTCAAGGCATGTTGCTCGACATCGTCGTCGGCATTGTCGGCGCCGTGGTCGGCGGCTATCTCTTCGCCGCCTTGGGGGCGAGCGGGATCACCGGTTTCAACCTTTACAGCATGTTCGTCGCGGTCATCGGCGCGGTCGTGCTGCTGGTCATCGTCAACGCGGTCTCCGGCAGATCTCGATGAGGCCGCATTATTGAGCCTGCAGGTTGTTCACCATTTGCCGCTCAAATCCTTCTGCGCGAGCCGCCGCTTGAGCATCATGATCTTGCCGTAGGCCTGCTGGATGCGGATGCGCGAGATGAGTTCCTCGCAGACCGCCTTGGAAATGGCGCCGTGGAGCCTGACGCCGATATCCGGATCGCTCGCCTCGACATTTGAGAACACGAGAATGTCAGTGCCGGACTTGATTGCCTTGATCGCGAGGTCGTCCTGGCTATAGCCGTTCCGCACCGCGCCCATCTCCATGTCGTCGCTGATGATGACACCCTGGAAGTCGATCCAATTCTTGTTCCGCAACGCGCGGACCGCTTTCGCCGACAGCGACGCAGGCATGCCTTCGATGTCGCTGAACCGCGGATGATAGAGGTGCCCGATCATCACCGCATCGAGCTTGCCCGCCGCGGCGAGCCGGCGATAGGGCTCGAGCTCGACCTCGCGCCAGGTTTCCGAAACATCCGCCAGTGCTTTGTGGCTATCGACCCGGCTTGAGCCGTGGCCGGGGAAGTGTTTCGCCACGGGAACGACATTCGCCGCACGGTGGGCCTCGATGAAGGCAGTGGCGAGCGCCGTGACCGTATCTGGGTCCGCACTGAAGCTCCGGCCGCGCGCGCCGATCACCGGATTGGATGGATTGAGGTTCAGATCCACCACGGGGCCGAAATTCATGTTGAAGCCGGCCCCGGCCAACTCGCCGGCCATCTTGTCGTAAAGACGCCGCGCGGCGCCTGGCACCGCATAGCTCGGATTTTGCCCCACGCTCTGCGCCGATGGATAGCGCGTATATCCGTTCCAGCTATTGAGCCGCTGAACCTTACCGCCTTCCTGATCGACCGCGATGAAAGGCCGTGGGCTCGACTTTGCATTGCGCAGATAGGCGATGAGGTTCTTGAGCTCCCGGGGTGAGCGGATATTCTCGGGAAACAGAACCACGCCGCCGACCAGGCCTTTCGCCAATTGGTCGCGCACGGCGATGACGCCGAGGTCTTTCTCGTCGTCGCCGGGAAATCCGACCATGATCATCTGGCCGATCATCGCCGAAAGCCTTGGCGAGCCGCAGCCATCGGGCAGGGGTGCTGCACGTAAGGGCTTGACCCGGACACCCTCACCCGGGACGCCCAGCAGGACGAGCGACAGGCACAAGCCAGCGATCAAGATGCGTAAGAAAAAGCGGAAAGACATGCGCGCGTGCTTTATGGACGAAATTTGCCGCGATTGTGCATAAACTTCGCCGCGGGTGGAGGAAACAGGTCGAGGGAACACCCCATGCACGTTAACATTCTGCGTTTCTTATTGTCGGTCTGCGCCGCGACGGCATTTTTTGTAGTCCCGGCATTTGCCGAGGAAACGCCGGCCGAGGAGGAAGATGCGGACGCGAAGCTCGTTCAGAGCCTCCTCGGCACGACCTATGAGGAAGAACTTCCCATCGAAGGCTGGACCGACTACGGCGGCGGCCTCGTCCTGCCCCCGATCTATGTTCATCTCTACCAACGCGAGGACGGTTCGTCCCTTGTGCTGACCAGCAAGTTTGCGTCACAGAAATACCGGGTGACCGATGCGCTGATCATTTCCAAGCCGTGGAAAGGCTATGCGATTTCAATTGCCTGCACCCAAGGCGACGACTTCACCTTGCGCTTCATTGGCGACGCGAGAGGACCGGAGGAAAAGGAGTGGTGGAGCGAAGTGCGGCGCGCCTGGAAGATCGAGTTGCCGCCGGACCCGGACGCCGAAGCCGCCGAGGACGATAGCGGGGCGGGCGAGGCGGCGAAGACCGAAGACGCACCGACCGAGCCGGCGCCCGAGCCCGGCAAGATCGTGAAGACGAATGCCAAGGGCGTTCGCTGCACCAACCCGACCTGGTAGAGACCAAAGACCGGATCGACCCAGAGGCCGAGAGACGGTGGAAAAGTTCCAATTCGTGCTGACACTCATGGCGGCGCTCGGCACCGGGCTGCTCGCCGGTAATTTCTTCGCCTTCTCGGCCTATCTCATGCGCGCGCTGACCGGCCTTTCCGCCGAGCGTGGCATCGTCGCCATGCAGGCCATCACCGCGGCGATCAAGAGCCTCGCGTTCTTCGTCCTGTTCTTCGGCACCGCCCTGCTCTGCGCCGTTCTGTCGGGGATCGCCATTCTCGACTGGGGCAAGCCCGGCGCGGCCTATCTGCTCGCCGGCGCCTTGCTCTTTCTCCTGGGCGCCTTCCCCGTGACCATGCTGATCCACGCGCCGCTCAACAACCGCCTCGCCGTCGCCTCGCCCGACGCCAACGACGGCCGCGATCTGTGGAAACGGTTCCAGTCGTCGTGGTCCATGTGGAACCATGTGCGCACGGTCACGGCTATTGTCGCTTGTGCCATGCTCATCATGGCGCTGGTCGCGATGGGCAGTTCCGTGGCGCGCGTCTGAGGCACGTTCAAGCGGGCGACTTCAGGCGTGTTCAGCTGCCATACGCGATACCCCCAGGCCAAGACATAGACTTGATACACCGCGTAGGCCGCCCATAGCCAGCCGATCTCCCGGTCAATATCGGCAACCCGCCACCAGATGAAAACGACAAGGCAGGCTTGGGCGGCATTGGCGATCAGCGACCATCCGAAAGCCCGGAGTTGAAAAAACAGAAAGTTCCACGCGCCATTGAGTGTCATTAACAGCAGAACTGCAAGCAATGTGACGGCAGGCGTCGAGGCTCGGGTGAAAAGCAGTGTAAGCGTGACGAGGCAGAGCGCATAGTAGAGGAGGCCGATGACGACCCAGACACGCATGGTCGGCGCCCAACGCGGCTGCCGCATAGCCGACATCTTCGCTCCGAGATGCTTTCCGGCACCAAAAGACTCGAACGCGACGAATATCGCGCAAACGCCGACAGCGAGCAGGAGGTGTGCGGCCCACTCCATCAACACTGTCGGCTCGAATGGAGTGCTTCGGAAAACGTCACGGACAGACCGCGCTCCGCCGCGCCGCCTGGTCCTTGATATAGGTGGGCTTATTCGCAAACGACCGCGAGAGATTGTCGATCATCGTCCAGCCGTCGAAATTGCCGTCATCGTCGTAGTCGACCTCCACGAGCACGCCGTTGCTTGCGCCGATGCGCGCGGTGTTCGCGTAGCAGATCTGCGCCACGAGCCCACGCCCGAGGCGCGGCTCGCATTCGACATAAGGGCGGCCGCAATGGGCCGTGCTCGCGAGAGGACCCGGCGGCAGCGCTCCACTCGCGCGGATCAGCGCATCGCCATTGCAGGCGAAGCGGCGCTGATTGAAGATCGCCTGCGTGCGCGCCTGCGGCACGGCGTAAGGACCTTCGCGGGTCCAGAACCCGATCGACTGGCCGGCGAAGGCCGCGTTCTGGATGTCGGTGTCGAGATGCAAGCCCCCGGTGCATTTCCCTCCCGCTTTACGCGAGAACCACGTGGTGTCGGTCCAGTTCTGGAAGAGATGCCATTGGCCTGAATTGTGGAAGGCGGACGAGCCCCCGAAGGAACGCGACGCCGAAAGCCAAGTGAAGTCGATCAGCCCTTGCCGCCTCAGAAGCATGAGTGCATCGCCGCTGCCATAGGCGCCGACGAGATAGCCGGCGCTTCGCAGATTGCGGTTCACCACCGCGAAATACTCGACCATTTTCTTGGCGGTCGCCGTGTCGCTGCGGTCGAAATTGAAATCGACGCCGAAATAGATGGCCGTGTTGGCGGGCTGGCCGAGCGCCCGGGCTTGCGCGACTGCGGCGCGTGAATCGAGCTCGGCTTCCATCTTGGCCGAATGCGGCGGGATTGGCGGCGCGCGCACAGTTCGCGTCCTTCAGCGTGAAAAGCCTGCCCTTGCTGTCGAAGCTCTTGCCTTGGAACTTGTATTTGCTGCTCGAGAGATATTGGTAGATCGACAGCACCGCGAAGCCGTGGTCGAGGATCGCGTCGATCTCGCTGCCCCGCTCCCCCGCTCTGCCGTTGTCGATGAGCCGCTTGCCACGCCATTGCGCGCAGCGGCCGAGATAGCGCCCGATCACCTTGACGCCTGCGGCGCGGAGCTCCGAAAGATGCGGCGTCACGTTGTGGGACGTATCGATGATGGCGATGCGCCCCGCATCGTCCCTCGCCGCGGCAGCGAAGGGCGTAAGCAGGAGCGTCATCATCAGGAAGGCAAGTGCCGTAACGGAGCAAGCGGGACCTCCAAAAAAGCGAATCTGCCCGAACGCTTGGTCGAATCGTGGCGCTGGTCAAGGGGCCGACCCTAATCCCAGGCCGGAACTTTTTCCTCGGCCGCCGAGCGCCGTCATCGCGGCTTCGAGGGCGGCGACGTAAGCCCTGCGATCGCCCGCGCCGTGAAGGACCTCGCCCACGCTGACGATGCAGTTGAACGGCACCGGCAAGAGCGAGCCTTTGGGCAGCACCTTGCCGAGCCCGTGCATGAAGATCGGCGTGACCGGCACCTGCGGGCGGCGCGCCGGCCAGATGGCCGATTCCCGTCTTGAAGGATTGCAGGGCTTCCGGCTCTCCGCGCGAGCCTTCCGGGAACAGCACGAGGATATCGCCGCGATCGAGCGCGTCCTCGAGATCCGCCAGCGGATTGCCCTTCAGGGCGGCGGCGCGCGGCCAGCGGAATGATGCCGATGATCGTCTTCGCGAACCAGCCGAAGGCGCCCCCCTTGGCGAAATAATCGGCCGCCGCGACGGGCCGCACGCTGCGGCAGCAGTCTCAGCGGCATCAGCGACATCAGGACCAGCGTATCGAGATGGGAGTTGTGGTTGGCGGCAAGGATGGCCGGCCCGCCTTCCGGCAGACGCTCGCGGTGCCGCACCGTGAGGCCGAGCGCGACCAGCACCACGGCGCGCACCACGACCGCGAAGAAGAGGAAGCGCAACCGCCTGATCAGTGGGTTCGGCTCATGGCATCCGCGCTCATGGCGTGAAGAAATAGCGGAAGAAGTGGAAGAAGGCCGGTGCCGCGTAGGTGAGGCTGTCGACCCGGTCGAGAATGCCGCCATGTCCGGGGATCAGTCCGCCGGTATCCTTGACGCCGAGATCGCGTTTCACCGCCGAGATGGTGATGTCGCCGAGAAATCCGGAAAGCCCGAGCACGGCACCGGCGAGCGCCGACCAGCGCCAGTCCATCGGCGTGAGATAGGGGCCGAGCAGGGCGGCGAGCACGACGGTCGTCGCCACGCCGCCGATCAATCCTTCCCAGGTCTTTTTCGGGCTGACTTGGGGCGTGACCTTGTGGCGGCCGAACAGCTTGCCCCAGGTGTATTGGGCGACGTCGTTGAACTGGGTCAGCACTACGAGGAAGAACAACAGCCCGACGCCGCCGGCGACCTTATTCTCGACCTCGCCCGAAACCAGCAGCATCGCCATGTGGCTCAGGCAGAACACCGTCAGCATCAGCCCCCAGGACAGCGTGCCGACCGCGCGCAGGAAACCGTTGCGTGTCGCCGCGCAGCGCCATGAGCGCCGGAAAGAACAGGAACAGCCAGACCGGCACGAAGACGATGAACATCGCCGTACCAGTCGTCCGCCGCCCAATAATACTGAATGGGGATGGCGAGATAGGCGAACAGCAGAAGCCCCCGGTCGATGCGACGCGTCGGGATCAGCGACAGATATTCCTTGAGCGCCAGATAGGAGATGAAGGCGAGGAAGACGATCGCCGCCGTCTGGCTCACGACGATCGCAAGCGTGAAGGCGCCGATCATCCACCACCACGACGTCGTGCGGTCGACGAGCTCGCCATAATGCTCAGGCCGGCGCCAGCGCAAGACAAGCACCAGCAGTGTGGCGGCGATTAGCACGCCCCAGACCCCCGCGGTCGCGAGAACCAAATGCTCGGGCAAGCCGAAGACCGTCGCGCCTTCCGTCATCGTGCGGCGCCTTCCGCCACGACGGCCCGTGCGCGATTGAGGATCGTGAGGACCGACAGACGAGGAGGATGGCGAGATAGATGCTCGACCATCGCCCCGGCGCGAAGCCGATGCCGATCAAGACCGCCAGCAGCCCGAAGGCGAACGCCCGGTCGCTTTTGCCGAACGGCCCGTCATAGCGGCGCGGCGCCCCGATCAGAGGCCCGAGCGCGCCGGCCATCTCGGCGATGATCCCGGCCACGACAACCAGCACCACGAGGCCTCCATTGAGGCCGGCGATGAGCGCGAAGGGGAGATAGAGCAGCGCGTCGGCAACCACGTCCGACAATTCGTTCAGAACGGCGCCGCGCGCGCTCGCCTGGCCATGCTCCTTGGCCATGAGCCCGTCGATGGCGTTCAGCGCCATGCGCAGGAACAGGATCACCGGCAACAGGAGCAGGGGCAATGCCGCACCGGGCTGAAAGCGCGAGCCAAGCGCCTTGGGCGGCGCTCAAAGCGAGCGCCGCGGCCGTGACACCGTTCGCGGTGAGCCCCGCCCGCACAAGCATCTCGGCCACGGGCCGCAAGCATGCCTGAAATTTCGGCTTGAGATCGTAGATGGTGGCCAAGCGGTCAGCCTTGAACCTTGGACTGTCAGCGAACCCAGTCGACGGCGAAGAATATCAGAGCCGAGAGAATCGCGGCAGCCGGAACGGTGATCGCCCAGGCGGCGACGATGCCCATGAAATGCGACCGGCGCACCAGCTTGCGGCGGCGCAATTCGTCCTGATCCGCCAGCGAGAAGCGCTGCTGCGGCTGGTTTCGCTTATGCGTGCGAATATAGTGGCGCCGTCGACGGCTATGGGTCGTGTAATATTCGCGGAAGAAGCCGACCCCGAACACGGCGCCGACGGCGATCTGCGTGGTCACACCGGCAGGCCGAGCTGCGAGGCGACGAGGACCGTGAGCGCCGCGGACAGCGCGACGCAAAAAGCGCGCATCGGGTTCATCTTGGTGATCTGCTCGCCGACGATGCGCACGATGCGAGGTCCGAACAGGAACAGCCCGAGGCTGATGCCCGCCGCGCCGATCAGCATGACCCAGAACGGGCACTCCGACTCGGCTCGCCATGGCCCCTGCTCGACGCTGTTGAGGATCGCCGCCAGGGGCCCGACCGCGTTGGCCACGTCGTTTGAGCCGTGGGCGAAGGACAGCAGGGCCGCGGAGCAGATCAGCGGCAGATGGAACAGCTCCCGCAACGCCTGATTGCGGTTCTCCATGCCTTCCGATTGGCGTGGACCCATGGCTTCGCGACCAGATACACGAGCGCAAAGACGAGCACGCGGCGTCGCCAGCGCGGCAAAGCCGGGGGTCCACACATGGCTCAGCCCTTGGTGAGAGATAGGCCGAGAAGATCGCTGCGATGCAGCGCCACGAGCACGGGGACCCAGCGCCTCGCCGCGGCGATCTTGTCTTCTTGATAGATGAGATTGACCTTGATGAAGGCGAGGAAGGCGGCCGCGATCGATGCCGCCGATCAGCGGCGAGATCAGCCAGCTGACGAAGATCGACGACACGACGACCCAATCGACGACGCCGAAGCCGACCGCCGCGATGCCGGCCCCGAGCACACCGCCGACGATGGCGTGGGTAGTCGACACCGGCGCGCCGAGAAAGGTCGCGAGATGGACCCAGAGCGCAGACGCGAGCAGCGCCGACATCATCACCCACACGAACACCTGGCGCCCGGAACCAGCGCCGGGTCGACAATGTCTTTGGAGATGGTCTTGACCACATCGCCGCCGGCGAGCAGGGCGCCGGCGCGCCTCGAAGACGGCGGCGATCACCAGCGCGCCGGTCATGGTCAGGGCCCGCGCGCCGACGGCCGGGCCGACATTGTTGGCCACGTCGTTGGCGCCGATGGTGAGCGCCATGTAGCCGCCGATCACCGCGGCGATGATGATGAGAACGCATTGCGGCTCGCCGCCGATCTGGGTGCTGGCCACCACGCCCGCCGTGGCGAGGAAGAGGAGCGCGATGCCGACGGCGAGGCGGTTGCGCGACACGGCGCGGGTCGCGTCCTCCAGCCGCTCGATCTTGCGAAGGTCCTTGTCGAGCGATGATTTGCGAATCTCGCTATCGGCTCGCGCGTCCTCGTCTCGCTGAATGTCACGGATGAAGCGCCCCCGGGTCCTCGCGCTAGGTCATAGGGCGTCTCGAGGCGGTCACAACCGCGCCCCCGCATTCCGTCCGGCAGTTTTCAACTGAGGCGTTGGAAAGCGTCGTTGCCGCGCTCAAATGAGGCCGAGATCGGCAAAATCCCGCAAGATCACCGCAAGTTGGCGGTCCCGGACCATGGCGGCCGCCTTGGCCGGCGCCACCCATCTGAGCTTCCGGCTTTGCTTTTCCGGCCAATCCAGTTCCTGGCACCGGGCCCGCAGAGGGAAGACATCGACGCTGCACCGTACCCAGGAGAACAGATGCAGGCGCTTGGTGTAGTCGTAGGAGCTGATGGGCTTTGCGCCCGATGTCGCCCTCGATGCCCGCCTCCTCGAAGGCCTCGCGTGCGGCCATCTCGGCATTCGAGAGATCCGGCTTGGTCCAGCCCTTGGGAATGGTCCAGCGCCCCATGCCGCGCGTCGTGATGAGCAGAACCAGGGGTCCGCTCGACGTCTCCACGAAGGGCAAAGCTGCGACTTGCTTCAAGGGTGTCTTCATCTTGGTCCGAACAACTGCTTAGGACACGCCGTCAATCGCCTTCAAGGCGGGCACGACGAAGTCAATAAAGGCCCGCACGGCAGGCCTCAGGAACCGCGCCGCCGGATAGGTCATGTAGAGCTCGCTTGGCCTGACCTCGTATTGGGGAAGAACCCTCACGAGGGCTCCTGATCGAAGCTCCGCGGTCACAAGCGGCACCTGCACCGGCCCGACGCCCCGTCCTGCCTTCAAGGCTCCTATCAAAACTTGCGCATTGTTTGTCCGCAGAATGGGATTGACGGAAACCTCGGTCGCGGTCTTGCCGCGGCACAATGTCAGCGTGCCCTGCCTCGAAAGAACGGCATCGGTCACGATAACCGGCCGTTTCGAAAGCTGTTCGCACCGCCGGACAGCGCCATGCTTGGTGAGATAGTCAGGCGACGCGACGAGAATCCGCCTGATCAGTCCGACCTTGCGGAGAATTTGGCTCTGATCGGTCGGCCGTCCGATCCTGACTGCGACGTCGATATTTTCGTGGACCAGATCGACGCCGCGATTTTCGAGGATGAGATCGACCGCTACCGCCGGGTTCCGGTCCTGAAACTCCGCCACCATCCGATAGAGATGGCTTTCTCCAAGGCAAACCGGGCCATGCACGCGAAGCGCACCCGTGATCGTGCCCATATCGCGGCGAACGGCTTCGACTGCCGCATCGATCGCCGCCAAAGATGTTCCGCTGGCCTCGTAGAGTGTCAGGCCTAGCGGCGTCGGACGAACGGCGCGCGCTGTGCGCTCAAGAAGCACCGCGCCGGCATGGTTCTCCAGGTTGCGCAGCAACTTGCTGACAGCCGGCTGCGATACCCCGAGGTCGCGGGCGGCGGCGGTAATCGAGCCGCGTTCGATCGTTCGAACAAAGGCGCGCAAAGCTGCGGTCAGATCCATGCATAACTCACGGTTATGGAGATCATCACTCTCTAACAGCTAGACGCGGGATGTTCCATTGTCTTGATTGCCGCGACAGTCACACTTGCAAAAGGAAGCAGTATGAACCTCGATCGGCGCTCGGTTCTCTTTGGCACATATAGCGCATTGCTGGCCGGTGCAATTGGCGCAACGACGGCGAAGAGCGAACCATCGGAGCGAACGCAGGACCTCCCCGCCGGGGCCAAAAGCCGGTTTGCCCAAATCAACAATATTCGCATGCACTACGTCACCATGGGATCTGGGCCGCTTGCGATCCTGCTGCATGGCTGGCCGGAAACCTGGTTCGCTTGGCATGGCATCATGCCAAAGCTGGCCGAGAGGATGACGGTCGTTGCGCCCGATCTCAGAGGCGCAGGCCTGACGGAGATCACCGCCGGCGGCTACGACAAGCGCACGGTCGCAGGCGATATTCGGGCCCTGGCAGCGCATCTCGGCGCCGAGCAAGCGCACATCGTCGGTCACGACATGGGCGGCAAGGCCGCGTACGTGCTCGCTCACTTGCATTCCGAACTGGTCTCCAAGCTCGTCCTCGTCGATTGCCTCGTGCCCGGAACGGAGAATATGGACACGATGCATGGCGGGGCGTGGCATTACGGCTTCCACATGGCTGCCGGCTTCCCGGAACTGCTCACGCAAGGACGGGAGCATGCGTATATCGCGGCGCAAATTGGCGCTTGGTGCTATCGCAAGGACGCCATTGGTGAGGACGTCATTGCGGAATACGCACGCCGCTACGCGCAGCCCGGGGCAATGACGGCGGGCTTCAACTATTATCGGGCCTTGCGCGAGGATGCCGCGCTCGCCGCCACGTTCGGCGGCCGCAAACTCTCGATGCCGGTGATGGCAATCACCGGCCGGCACGGCGTCGGCGCGAAGCTTGCCGCGAGCCTCGAAGCACAGGTGGACGACCTGACGCCGGTCATCGTCGAAGATTGCGGCCACTTTGTCCCGGAAGAGGCCCCGACGGAATTCTGTGAAAATCTAAAGCGCTTCCTTTAAAATCCCCAGGAGGCGACGTTGGGTAGGGGAAGGAAGCGAGGCTAGCCCACGCCCTTCTCACTCCGCCAAATTCGTAGCAAGGAATTCCGAGAACGCCTTCCAGGAAAGTTCGTCGGCCCGTTCCTGGTAGCGGTCGCCGTCCCAATTGGTGAAGGCGTGCGGCGCACCGGAGTAGATCTGAATTTCGTAAGTCACGCCGGCTTGCTCGAGGTCGGCGGTTAGCGCCGAGACGTCGTTCATGGTGATCGAGGTGTCCGCTCCCCCATGCATGACCAGGATCGGCGGCGTGTCCTTGGGATAAGACTCGCCCTCGGGCGTGGCGATGGCCCCGTGGAATGTGGCGTAACCGGCGACATTCTCAGCCTTGCCCGAGCGCGCCAGCTCGAGCACGCCGGCGCCGCCGAAACAATAGCCCATCACCACGGCCGTCTCCTCGCCGCCGCCCTTGCGGGCTTCAGCGAGCCCGGCGAGAATCAGCGAGCGCATGCGCGCCCGGTCCTCGTAGAGGGCAGCGGTCGCCGCCTTCTTCGCGCCGGTGTCGGCCGGCCGATTGCCCTTGCCGTAGAGATCGAGCGCGAAGGCGTCGTAGCCCATATCGGCAAGCATATCCGCGCGCTTCTTTTCGTATTCGTTCAACCCGTCCCAATCGTGGATGATCACGACCAGGCCCTTGGAGTCGCCCTTGGCCTCGGCGCGGTAGCCCTCGAAGGCCTCGCCGCTCACTGTGTAGGTGACCGCCTCACCGGCCTGCGCGGGGAGCGACATGCAGACAATCGCGAAAGCCAATGAAATGAAGCTGAACTTGGTATGCATGAACAAATCTACTCCTTCACCTGGGCTTGGGTCTCTGCTTCGGCCAAAAGCGCTTCCACCTTCGGCAGCATGTTCTCGACGATGACCGCGACTTCTTTGCCGTTGGGGTGGATGCCGTCTTTCTGCATCAGGTCGTCGTTGAGCGCGGCGCCCTCCAGGAAGAACGGATAGAGCAGCACGTCATATTGTTCGGCGATATCCGGATAGATCGCGCCGAACGCGGCCACATAGTCCTCGCCCATGTTGCGCGGCGCCTCCATGCCGGCGAGCAGCACCTTGAGCCCGCGCGCCTGAAGCGCCTCGATGATCTTCACGAGCGCCGCCTTGGTGCCTGCGGGCGGAACGCCCTGCAGCGCATCATTGCCGCCAAGCTCGACGATCACCGCCGCCGTGGTGTCGGGCAAGGCCCAATCGAGCCGTTTCGCCGCAGCAGACGCCGTATCGCCCGAAACGCCGGCATTCACGATTTTGACATTGGCGCCGCGCGCTCTCAGCGCGGCCTCGAGCTGCGCGGGGAAGGATTGATCCTGGGGCAGGCCGTAGCCTGCGGTGAGACTATCGCCCAGCGCGACGATCACAGTCTCGTGTGCCTCCGCCGCGATCAAACGCGAGGGCGGTCCGAGAAACAATCCTGCGGCGAGAAGGCCCACGAGTGCCGTGCGAACTATCATCATTTCGACCTGTTTGCCCTTGTCTAATACGGCTATCTAATCTCTATCCTGCGACCCAACTCACAAAACCGGTGACCCTTCTCCTATGGATCAAGCCCTGAAACAGCAGCCCGCGATCCATTTGGAAGGCCTGCATGTCACGCTGCCTTCCCGGGCCGGCGCGGTCGCCATCTTACGCGGCATCGATCTAAGCGTGCCCGAAGGCGAAGCTGTGGCGGTTGTCGGCCCGAGCGGCTCGGGCAAGTCGACACTGCTCATGGTCATCGCCGGTCTCGAACGCGCCACCAAGGGCCGCGTCACGGTCGCCGGCACCGATCTCGCGACGCTTGACGAAGACGGCCTCGCGCGGCTCCGCGCCAGGAATATCGGCATCGTGTTCCAATCTTTCCACCTCGTGCCGACCATGACGGCGATCGAAAATGTGGCGCTCCCGATGGAGTTCCTCGATCAGGACGACGTTCTGACGAAAGCGCGCGAAGCCCTTTCCGACGTCGGGCTCGCCCACCGCGAGAGCCATTTCCCGGGCCAGCTCTCCGGCGGCGAGCAGCAGCGCGTCGCCATCGCCCGCGCGCTCGCCACCAAGCCGTCCCTGATCCTTGCCGACGAGCCGACCGGCAATCTCGACCTCGCCACCGGCGCGCAAGTAATGGACCTGCTGTTCGAGATGAAGGAGCGGACCGGCGCGACGCTCCTCCTCATCACCCACGACAACGAGCTCGCCAAGCGCTGCGACCGCACCGTCAATGTCGCGGACGGGCGCATCGTCACCGGCGGCGCCAAGCGCCGGGTGCGGGCCACGTGACGGACGCGGTCACAGCCACGGCCCTGCCCGCTTCCGGCTTCCGTCTGCCGCTCGCTCTCAGGATCGCGCTTAGAGAATTGCGCGCCGGCGCCGGCGGACTTGCCATTTTCGTGCTGTGTATCGCGCTCGGCGTCGCGGCCGTTGCCGCCATCGGCTCCCTCGCGGCCTCCTTCGACAAGGCGCTCGCGCAACAGGGGCGGCTCCTCATCGGCGGCGACCTCTCGTTCGAGCTGATCCACCGCGAGACCAATCCGGAAGAGAGGGCGGCACTCGAAGCGCTCGGCGAGATCAGCGGCTCGGCGAGCTTCCGCGCCATGGCCCGCGCCGAGGACGGCAAAAGTGCGCTGGTCGAGGTCAAGGCGGTCGACGACCCCTACCCGCTTTACGGCAACGTCGTCATTCTCGAGCCGAAAGACGCGGGTCCCATTTGGCGGAAGCCCGACGTCGTCGTGGCCCAGCGCGTGCTGCTCGACCGTCTCGGTTTGAAGATCGGCGATCCGCTCAAGATCGGCCAAGCCTCGGTCAGGATCGGCGGCATTCTCGGGGACCAGCCCGACCGTCTGGCCGATCGGCTGTCCTATGGTCCGAAGCTCCTGATGTCGCGCGACACGCTCGCCAAAACCGGCCTCGTGCAGCCCGGAAGCCTGATCCGCTGGACCTATCGCGTGAAGATGCCCGAGGCGATTGCCGCCGACCGGGAGGTGCTGACCGCGGCCCGCAAAGGGATCGAGACCCGGTTTCCGCAAAGCGGCTTCGCCATCCATGACTGGACGGACCCCGCGCCCTCGCTCCGGCGCGACGCCGAGCGCTTCACCCAGTTCATCAACTTCGTCGGGCTCACGGCTCTCCTGCTCGGCGGCATCGGCGTCGGCAACGCCATCCAGAGCTACATGGCTAAGAAGCGCGACATCATCGCGACCTTCAAATGCCTCGGCGCCTCGAGCCGGCTCGTGCTCGAAGTCTATCTCATTCAGGCGCTGCTCCTGGCCCTGATCGGCATTTCGATCGGGCTCGTGCTCGGCGCGCTCGCGCCGTTCGCCATCGCCACCCTCTATGCGGATGCGTTGCCCATCGCGCTCGCGACCGAGCCGCATCCCATTCCGCTTCTCGTCGCCGCTCTCGCGGGCCTCCTCACCATGGTGCTGTTCGTGCTGTGGCCGCTCGGGCGCGCGAGCCGCATCTCGCCCGCCGTCCTCATGCGCGCCCAGCTGACCGAGGAAAGCGAGCGCTCCGCTCTCCCCTTCGCGATTGGCTCGGCGGCGGCCGGGCTTGCCCTCTTCGCCCTCGCGATCGCGGCCTCCGAGGAACGCCTGGTCACCGCGGCGATTTCCGCGGGCATCGTCGTCGCCTTCGGTCTGCTGCTCGGTTTCGGCCTGCTCGTGCAGCGCCTCGCCGCCCGTTTCCGGCGGACCAAGCCCCCCGCCTGGGGCCTCGCGCTCGCAAGCATCGGCGCGCCGGGCTCGCTTGCCCGCTCCATTTCCGTGTCGCTGGGCTTAGGCCTCGGCCTGCTCATCGCCGTCGCGCTGATCCACACCTCGCTCCTCACCGAGATCGAGAGCCATGTCGAGGTCGACGCGCCCGCCTATTACTTCCTCGATGTGGAGCCCGACGACCTCACGGTCTTCGAGGACACCGCCAAAGCCATTGAGCCCAAAGCGAAGCTCGATGACGCACCGATGCTGCGCGGCCGGATCATCGAGCTGAACGGCGTCTCCGTCGATAAGGTGGAAGTCAAACCCGACGCCCGCTGGGTGCTCGCCGGCGACCGCGGCCTCACCTACACCGACAATATCCCCGGTTCCTCGACCGTCGAGGAAGGCGAGTGGTGGCCCAAGGGCTATGACGGTCCGCCGCTGGTTTCTTTCGATGGAGAGCTTGCCAAGGGACTTGGCTTGAAGCTCGGCGATGAGGTCACGGTCAACATTCTCGGCCGCAACGTGAAAGCGAAGATCGCGAGTTTGCGCAAGATCGACTGGGAGTCGCTCGCCATCAATTTCGTCATGGTCTTTTCGCCGAACACGCTTGAAGGCGCCCCCCACCGCCTCGTCACCACGCTCGAGCTGCCGAAAGGCACCGATCCCGCCCGGGAAGCCAAGATCATCCAGTCGCTCGCCGAGCGCTTCCCTCTGGTGACCGCGATCAAGATCGGCGACATCATCGACGCGGCAAAAACGCTCCTCGCCAAGCTGATGACGGCGATCTCCGCGACGGCCGGCGTCACGCTCCTGATTGGTGCAGCGGTCTTGGCGGGCGCCGTGTCCGCCGGCCAGCAGCAGCGGAAATACCTGACCGTGCTCTACAAGACCCTTGGCGCCACGCGCGGCCGCATCATCCGTGCCGAACTGCTTGAATTCGGCGCCCTCGGGCTCGCCACCGCCCTGCTCGCGCTCCTCATCGCCACGGTCACGGCCTGGGCCCTCTGCACGTTCGCCTTCGACATCAAGTTCGTCTTCGCGCCATGGGCCGCGATCCGGACCATATTGCTGGCCCTCGCCCTCGTGCTCGCCGTCGGCGCCATCACCACCTGGCGGGTGCTTTCGGTCAAGGCCGCGCCTTATTTGCGCGCGGAATAGGCTTTTCCTCACCCTTTGATCGGCATTTCCGATCAAGCCGGACACAGTCTCTTCATCTTGCACCGCTAGCCTTAAGCTACCATATTCTTAGTCAAATCGGCTTTCTCTGACCAACCGTTCAAGCAAGGGATTCTCTCAATATGGCGGAACTCGACAGACGTTTTGGGCAAGGCACGGTCGCCGGGCGTACCGACGCCGGCACCATCGACCAGGGCCTGCGCGCCTACATGCTCCGCGTTTACAACTACATGGCCTCCGGCGTCGCCATTACTGGCGTCGTCGCCTATGCGATCTATGCCATGTCCGTAGCAACCGGGACCGACGGCACGATCACCGGCCTCACCCCGTTCGGCAACTTCATGTTTGCCAGCGCCTTTAAATGGGTCGTGATCTTCGCACCGCTCGCGCTGGTATTCTTCATCTCGGCGCGCATCAACGCCATGAGCTTGGGCACGGCGCAGCTGACATTCTGGCTGTTCTCCGCTCTCATGGGCGCCTCGATTTCCTCGATCTTCTTGGTTTATGCCGGGGAAAGCATCGCGAGGGTGTTCTTCATCTCCGCCGCCTCGTTCGGCGCGCTGAGCCTGTGGGGCTACACCACGAAGAAAGACCTCTCCGGCTGGGGCTCGTTCCTGTTCATGGGCCTGATCGGCATCATCATCGCTTCGCTGGTGAACTTGTTCGTCGGCTCGACCGCTCTGCAATTCGCCGTGTCGGTCATCGGCGTTCTCGTGTTCGCCGGGCTGACCGCCTACGACACCCAGCAGATCAAGGAGATGTACTCCGTCAACGACGACGGCTCGGTCTCTGGACGCAAGGCGGTGATGGGCGCGCTTCGGCTCTATCTCGACTTCATCAACCTGTTCATGATGCTGCTGTCGCTCTTCGGCGACCGGCGCTAGCGGCGAGACAGATCTCACGCACGGTAAAGGCCCCGGCTAACACCCGGGGCCTTTCATTTACCGTTACCGAGCGACGCAGTTGCCCCTGCTTGAAAAATGGGATTTCGTCGCTAATTAGCCTGTTGTGATGGGCTTCCCTCCCCATCACAGGTTCCCCCCGTAAGGAACCGGAGAAGCCCCGAGTCCCCCGTCTCAGGGGCTTCTCCATTTCCGGGGTATCAGGCCTTGACCAGCCGCAATCCCTTGTCGAGCGCGCTCAGCACCCGAGCCAGGTCGTGGCCCCGCTTCAAGATCAAGCCCGTCGCCGCGATCACGCTATAGGCGCCCTGGCGCCGCGCGAGCTTCGGCGCCTTCTCGATGCGGTAAAGCGGGCATTCGGAGGTCCGCCGGAACACCGAGAATACGGCCTTTTCTTTCAGAGTATCGATCGCGTAATCGCGCCATTCGCCGCTCGCGACCTTGCGGCCATAGACGTTGAGGATCTGGCTGAGCTCGTGGCGATCGAACGAGATGTCGGCGCGTTGGGAGCCCTCGGCAGGGCTAGGATCGCCGCCAGCCTTGCGGGCCAGCGGCAAGACTATCGGCTCCGTATCGCTCAATGCGCGCCTCCTGTAACCGAAGCTTCATGATGACCGCGCAAGCGCGGAAATTCAAGCCGAACGCGCTCCGCACACGACCTGTAACAAAACGAAATATAAGTCACAGTTCCGCCCTAGTTCAGCCCCTGGCACGCCCCAAAACTCCGTATGATTATCCATGTTGCCTCTCGGCCCGGTCCAACTGGAGAGGCTTCGGATCTCAGCCCCCCAGCCCCCCCGGGGTCTTCTCTCGGACCGGGCCATCTCACTCAAGAGGCCACGAAAAAGGGCCGGCGATCAGCCGGCCCTTTTGATTTTCACGCCCCGTCGCTTGCGAAAGGCGGGCCGTCTAGTGACTTTCATAAAGCGCGGCGCCGAGCACCGGCCCTGAACCCTCGACCTGCACCAGAGCCACGAGACAGTCGCCGCCGATCGTCTTGAGATCCTTGAGGGGCAGGCGCAGCGTCATTGCCTCCCCGGCCCACATCCCGATGGGCGTAATCTCCCGCACGGGGTGGGTATAGGTGATCTTCTTGCCGCGATTCTCGCCACGGCTGATGGCGACGGTTTCCTTGTTCTTGGCGACGGCGAGCCAGACCGTGGCCTCCCGCAGATCCGAGGATCCTTTCGCCGCACCGATATCGACCACGAGGCTGTTGCCTTCGGCATGCATCGATACCGGCACTCTCACGTCCTTGAGCCGGCTCGCGGCCTTGCGCATCGCCATCTCGATCGCCGCCTCGCTGCTGCCATTCACATGCATGACCCCGTCGACCACGACTTGTGGCGTGTAGACGCGGCCGTCGCCGCGCGCGAGTGCGTAGTCGCGCTGGCGTTCGCTGTTCTCCGGGCTCGACAGCGTGTCGTGCCAGCCGAGATAGTTCCAATAGTCGACCGAGAAGGAGAGCGTGATGACGCCCTTCTTCGCGCCGTACTCCGCGAGGAGCTTATCGGCAGGCGGGCAGGACGAGCAGCCTTGGCTCGTGAACAGCTCGAGCAGGCTCACATCGGCTGCGGGCGGCTCGGCCCGGCTTGGGGACGTCAGGCCGAAAAGCGCAAATGCGCCCACGCTCACGGCAAAGATGAAGACTGGCCTCATGCGCCTTAGAATGCAGGAAGTGGACCGGGATTTGCGGGAAAAACGGCTCGAACGGGGTCACAACTCGGTGACCTAAGCAGCGTCGCGGGCAAGCGATCGCAGCACGTAATGCAGAATTCCGCCATTCCGGAAATAGTCGAGCTCATCGAACGTATCGATCCTGAGCTGCACCGGGACCGCCCGCGTTTCACCGTTGGCAAAGCTGATATTCGCCTCGAGCCATTGACCCGGTTTGATGTCGGTCAAGCCGCGCAACGACACCGTCTCGTCGCCCTTGAGACCGAGCGTTCCCCAGGACATGCCCTCGGCGAACACCAGCGGCAGCACGCCCATGCCGATCAGGTTCGAGCGGTGGATGCGCTCGAAGCTCTCGGCGATGACCGCGCGTACGCCGAGCAGCCGCGTCCCCTTCGCGGCCCAGTCGCGCGACGAGCCCGTGCCGTATTCCTTGCCGGCGAACACGACGAGCGGAACGCGCCTCGTCGGCATAGCGCATCGCCGCATCGTAGATCGCCATGCGCTCTCCGGAGGGGTGATGCACCGTGACGCCGCCCTCGACGCCCGGCACCATCTGATTTTTGATGCGGGTGTTGGCGAAGGTGCCGCGCATCATCACCTCGTGATTGCCGCGCCGCGAGCCGTACGAATTGAAGTCGTGAGCGGCAACGCCATGGTCGGCGAGGTAAAGCCCCGCCGGGCTGTCCCGCTTGATCGCGCCCGCGGGCGAGATGTGGTCAGTCGTGATGGAGTCGCCGAACAGGCCGAGAATGCGCGCATTCTCCACATCGGTCACCGCATCCGGCGCGGGCCTCATGCCGGCGAAATAGGGCGGCTCCTGCACATAGGTCGAATTCGTATCCCAGCCATAGGTGAGACCGCCCGCCACCGGGATCGCCTGCCATTCGGGATCGCCCCGGAACACGTCGCCGTAGCGCTCCTTGAACATCGACCGCTTCACGGCCTTGCGCACGAGCTTGGCCACCTCCTTCGAGGACGGCCAGATATCCTTGAGATAGACCGGCCGGCCCTTTTTGTCCGTCCCGAGCGGCTCGGTGACGAGATCGACCATGATCGAGCCGGCGAGCGCATAGGCCACCACCAGCGGCGGCGAGGCGAGATAGTTCGCCTTCACGTCCTGATTGACCCGGCCTTCGAAATTGCGGTTGCCCGACAGCACCGACGCGACCGCGAGGCCATGCTCGTGGATCGTGTGCGATATCTCCTCGGGCAGCGGACCCGAATTGCCGATGCAGGTGGTGCAGCCATAGCCCACGAGATTGAACCCGAGCTTGTCGAGATCCTCGGTCAGGCCGGCTTTCTCGAGATAGTCGGTGACCACTTGCGAGCCCGGCGCGAGCGAGGTCTTCACCCAAGGCTTGACGGCCAGGCCCTTCTCGACGGCATTGCGCGCAAGAACGCCGGCGCCGACCATCACGTAAGGGTTCGACGTGTTGGTGCACGACGTGATGGCGGCGATCACCACGTCGCCGTGGCCGAGATCGAAATTCTTGTCCTTGACCGCGACCCGCTTATCCGCCTCCGCGCCTTTGCCGTATTCGTGATCGAGCACCTCCGTGAAGGAGGCGGCGGCGCGATCGAGCGGCACGCGGTCCTGCGGGCGCTTCGGCCCTGCGATCGAGGGCACCACGTCGCCGAGATCGAGCGCGAGCGTGTCGGTGAACTCGGGGTCGGGCGTGGAGTCCTTGCGGTAGAGCCCTTGCGCCTTGGCGTAAGCCTCGACCAGTTCGATGCGCGAGTCTTTCCGCGCCGTCGCCTCGAGATAGGCGAGCGTCTCCTTGTCGACCGGGAAGAAACCGCAGGTCGCGCCATATTCCGGGGCCATATTGGCGATCGTCGCGCGGTCTTCGAGCGGCAGATTGTCGAGGCCCTGCCCGAAAAACTCCACGAACTTGCCGACCACGCCCGCCCGGCGCAGCATCTCCGTCACCGTCAGCACGAGATCGGTGGCGGTGACGCCTTCACGCAAGCGCCCGGTCATGCGGAATCCGACCACCTCGGGGATCAGCATGGAGATCGGCTGACCGAGCATGGCGGCTTCCGCCTCGATACCGCCGACGCCCCAGCCGAGCACCGACAACCCATTGACCATGGTGGTGTGACTATCCGTGCCGACGAGCGTATCGGGGATAGGCGAGCGTCTCCTCGCCCTCTTCTTTGGTCCACACGGTCTGCGCCAGATATTCGAGATTGACCTGGTGGCAGATGCCGGTCCCCGGCGGCACCACGCGGAAATTGTCGAAGGCACCTGCGCCCCAGCGCAGGAAGGCGTAGCGCTCGTTGTTGCGCTCATATTCCTTCTCGACATTGAATTGGAACGCCGCGCCCGTGCCGAAGGCATCGACCATCACGGAATGATCGATCACGAGATCGACCGGCGCCAGCGGATTGATCTTGTGCGGATCGCCGCCGAGTTTCGTGACCGCATCGCGCATGGCGGCGAGATCGACCACGGCGGGAACGCCGGTGAAATCCTGCATCAGCACGCGCGCCGGGCGGAAGGCGATTTCGCGGTCGCTGCGCTTGTCTTTCAGCCACTCGGCGACCGCGCGAATGTCGTCGGCGGTGACGCTGCGCCCATCCTCGTGACGCAGCAAGTTCTCGAGCAGCACCTTGAGCGAGAAGGGCAGGCGGCCGATGCCCTCGAGGCCCGCGGCTTCCGCCACCTTGAGATCGAAATAATCGTATGCACGCTTGCCCACATGCAGCGTGCGGCGGCACTTGAAACTGTCAAGCGAGGTCGAAACCAACGATGTCAATGAAGTCTCCTTCGAAGCCCTCAAGAGGGCGGGTCCCAGCAAATAAGCATGCAAAGGTGCGGCCAATCGGCTGCGAGGCCATGTCGGCCATCTCGCATCAGGGCATCCTTCGCTTTTGGATAGGCGCTCTTCGGCCCACTATAAAAGCCCTTGCGGCAACGAGACAATGACGCGAAGAGACGCGTGAGCCTTCTTCGGAGCCCGAGCCCTGCCGCAAGTTTGCACAGAATCCATGCAAATCCCCTTCAAGCTCAGCCTCGACGCCCAAGACATCGCCTGCGAGCGGGGCGGAAGGATCTTGTTCCGGGACGTGAATTTTGCCCTTGTGCCCGGCGAGGCGCTCCTCGTCAGCGGGCCGAACGGCGCCGGCAAGACGAGCCTGCTACGGCAGATCGCGCAACTCTTGCCCTTGGCGTCGGGCCGCCTCGACACGGCAGGCGCCGAGACAGGCCTGCCACTTGCCGAGCTCAGCCACTATGTGGGCCATCTGAATGCCTCCAAGTCGGCGTTGAGCGTGCGCGAAAATTTGGCCTTCTGGGCGAACTATCTGGAGGGGGACGATGATGGGTTGGAGCGGGCGCTTTCGGCCTTCGGCTTGAGCGCCCTCGCCGATCTTCCTGCCGGGCTTTTGTCGGCGGGACAGAAACGCAAGCTCGCATTGTCGCGCCTGTTCGCCGCGCCCCGCCCTCTCTGGCTGCTCGACGAACCCTCGGTGTCGCTCGACACCGCCTCGGTGAAGCGGCTCGATCGTGCGATCGACGATCATCTCAAATCCGGCGGCATCGCCATCGTGTCGAGCCACGTGCCGCTCAAGACGACGTTCGCCCATGAGCTCGTCCTCGGGCCGGAGCGCGCGCCATGAAAGCCGCCCTCGCTCTCCTAAAGCGCGACGTCAAGCTCGCCTGGCGCGAAGGCGGCGCGGTCGGCGTCGCGCTCGGATTCTATCTCATCGTCATCGTCATCACGCCCCTCGGCCTCGGGCCCGACCTCAACCTGCTCGGCCGCATCGCGCCCGGCATCTTATGGGTGGGTCTGCTGCTCGCCGGCCTCCTCTCCGCCGGCCGCATCTTCGACAACGATTACGAGGACGGTACGCTCGACGTCCTTGCCGCCGGACCTCTGCCGCTGTCCGTCGTCGCCGCCATCAAATGCCTCGCCCATTGGATCGCGACCGGCATCCCGCTGGTCCTGATCGCACCCCTGCTCGGCCTGCTGCTCAACCTGCCGCTCGGCACCATCCCGTCCCTCGTGCTGGCCATGCTGGCCGGCACGCCCGCCGTGAGCTTCGTCGCTTCCGTCGGTGCGAGCCTGACGCTCGGCTTGCGGCGCAGCGGCCTCCTTCTTGCGCTGCTGGTGGTGCCGCTCTACGTGCCGGTCCTGATTTTCGGCGTTTCATCCGTCACGCCATACGTCACCGGACCCAACTCGCTCTGGCCCCCTTTCTTCATTCTCTGCGCGCTGAGCCTCGCGAGCATCGTGCTTGCGCCTCTTGCCGCCGCGGCCGCGATCCGCAACGCGCTGCGATAGGCTCGGATTGCGCTTCAGCGCCAAACGCACTAGATCAGCCCCATGATCGGCCTCGCCAATCCCACGCGCTTCCTCACCCTTGTCGACCGGGTCGTGCCGTGGCTCAGCGCGCTGACGCTCATTCTCCTCGGCATCGGCCTCTACCTCTCCCTGTTCGTGGCGCCACCCGACTATCAGCAGGGCGAAACCGTGCGCATCATGTTCGTCCATGTGCCGGCCGCATGGCTCGCCATGTTCGGCTACATGCTGATCGCCGTCGCGGCGCTCGGCACGCTGATCTGGCGTCATCCCCTGGCCGACGTCGCCGCCAAGACCGCCGCCCCGATCGGCGCGACCTTCACCTTCATCGCGCTCGTCACCGGTTCGCTGTGGGGCAAGCCTATGTGGGGCACTTATTGGGTATGGGACGCGAGGCTCACCTCCATGCTGATCCTGTTTCTGCTCTATCTCGGGCTCATTGCGCTATGGCAGGCCATCGAGGAACCGGGACGCGCCGGGCGTGCCGCCGCCATCCTGGCGCTGGTCGGCGCCATCAACATTCCCATCATCAAATTCTCGGTGGATTGGTGGAACACGCTGCACCAACCCGCGAGCGTGTTCCGGGCCGGCGGCTCTACCATCGATGCCTCGCTGCTCACCCCGCTCTTCGTCATGGCGGCGGGCTTTACGGCGCTCTTCGTCTTGCTGCATCTCCTCGCCATGCGGGCCGAGATTCTGCGCCGGCGCGTGCGCGCGCTCCAGCAGACTCAGGTCGAGCGCGCCGCACTGGCGGAAGTCTAGAGCGGGCACATGCTTGACCTCGGCCCGCATGCAAGCTTCATCATCGCCGCTTATGGCGTTACCGGCCTCGCCGTCGCCGCACTGATTCTCGTGACGCTCGCCGACGATCGCGCCCAGCGGCGCAAGCTCGCGGCATTGGAGCGCCAAGGCATTCGCCGCCGCTCGGCGCCCCGGCCGGAAACAACGGGACCCAACACACCGGCGCCGAAGACGACACCGTCGATGACCGCGCCGCCCGCCGACAGCGATACGGAGATCCCAGAGCCCGCCAAGCAAAAATCAGCTGCCAAACGAAAGACACCGGCCAAACAAAAGACCGCGCCGAAGCCGCCCAATTCCCGGAAACCCCGCTCATGACCGGTAAAACCACGACGCCGGCAAAGCCGGCCTCGGCTGAACAAGAGACCGCGTCCGAAAAGACGGCGCCCGAGACGGCAAACCGCAAGCGCGGCCGCTGGGCTGTGGCGCTGCCGTTACTCGTCTTCGCCGGCCTTGCGGGTTTATTCTATTACGCGCTGCACACCGGCGATCCCTCGAAGCTACCCTCGGCCATGATCGGCAAGCCGGTGCCCGAGTTTACGCTTGCCCCTCTCGAAGGGTTGAAGACGGATGAGGACGCAGCCGCGCAAAGTTTCACCTCGAGCGATCTCGCTAGCGGCGAGCCCACCATCGTCAACATTTTCGCATCCTGGTGCGTGCCCTGTCTGCAGGAGCATCCCATGCTCATGGCGCTCGCGAAGGAGACCGACGTCCGCCTCTACGGCATCAACTACAAGGACGATCCCGCCTCCGCCCGGCGCTTTCTCGGTCGCTATGGCAATCCCTTCGACCGTGTCGGTGCAGACCGTTCCGGGCGGACGGCGATCGACTTCGGCGTTTATGGCGTGCCTGAGACTTATGTGATCTCGGGCGACGGCAAGATCGTCTATCGCCATGTGGGGCCCCTCACCGAGCAGTCGATCAAGGAAAAAATCCTGCCGGCCATGCAAAAGCCGGCGGAGAGTCCGCCTCAATAGCGCGCCGAAGACCACAGCCTGAGAAAGCCTGAGACTAGCTGTTGTTGGCTTCGACGATCAGGACCAGCGATTCGAGAAACTCTTGACGTTTGGCCGGGGGCAGCGTGCTTAACAGCCGCAAATCCGCCGCCGTTGCGCTGGGCTGGGCCTCGCGCAACACCTTGGCACCCTGCGTGCTGAGAGCAACCTCATAGGCCCTGCCGTCGGATTTCGCCCTGCGCCGCTGGATCAACCCGCGGGCGAGCAGGCGAGCCACGATGTCGGCCAAGGTCGACCGGTCGATGCCGGTCCGCTCCACGAGCCCGGTCTGCGTCAGACCCGCCTCGTTGGAAACCGCGAGCAACACGGCGTACTGGCGCGGCGTCAGCGCGTTGGGGCCTGCCTCATCCGCAAAGATGTCGGCCGCGCACTGGCCTGCCCGATGCAACAGATGTGCTGCCGAGCAATTCAGAGGATTTCCAGCCTTAGCCATCTGCATGCCACCATTGCCACGCGAGCGCTCCGCATCTGTCCTCTGGCTCTCCAGCTCCAGAGAACAATCGCGCTCGAATATGATTTCGCCCTCGGGCCCCTAGCTTTCCCGAGAACAAAAGGAATCTTGTACAACCCGGAAGCGCGAACGGCAAACGTGAGGTTGTAGCCTTGCCGTGCATTACGCTTAGGACAACCGGCCTATCCAGGTGCATATCGGAGCATCCAGACCCTCATACAAGCAAGGAGGAGCGCGTCGCTGGAAGTAACCTTAAGCCGGCAGCCGGCTATTTGGCGCTGTCGTTGCCCGGTACGGCGTAGCGTTGCATGAGGGGCACTTGGCCCATGGCGAACAAGAAGGTGATGGGCAGAAAGCCGAACGCCTTGAAGCTGACCCAGGTATCGGTCGAGAAGTTGCGCCACACGAACTCGTTCAACACCGCCATGGCCAAGAAGAACAGAGCCCAGCGCAATGTCAGCTTACGCCAGCCTTCGTCCGTCAGATTGAACACCGGGCCGAACAGCAGCTCGAGCACGGGTTTCTTGGTGAGAAGGCCCCCGAGCAGCAGTACCGCGAACATCGTGTAGACGATGGTTGGCTTGAGCTTGATGAAAGTGTCGTCGTGCAAATAGAGCGTGAGCCCGCCGAAGGCGAGTACGATCGCCGCGCTCACGAGCGGCATCACCGGCACTTTATGATAGCGCCACCAGGCAAAGCCCAGGGACAGCACGGTCGCCACCATGAAAGCCGCGGTGCCCGCATAGATGCCGCCGGCAGCATTGCCGCCGAAGAACACGAGCAGCGGTCCAAGCTCGATGGCAAGCTTGGCGCCGACGGACTGCTCCGGCGCGGCCGGCTTGGCGGCCGGATCGGTCTCAGGCTGCGGCTTCATTGTCACGGTCTGCTCCGGCGAGGGCGCTGGCGAAATCGCTGGCATCGAACGGTTCGAAATCCTCGATCCCTTCGCCGACCCCGATGGCGTTGATCGGCAGTCCGAAGCGCTCGGCGATGGCAACGAGAATGCCGCCGCGCGCGGTGCCGTCGAGCTTGGTCACCACCAAATTCGTCACGCCGGCGATCTCCTGGAAAGTCTGCACCTGACTGATGGCGTTCTGGCCCGTCGTGGCATCGAGCACAAGCATCACCGAGTGCGGCGCTTTCGCGTCGAGCTTCTTCAACACGCGGACGATCTTGGCGAGCTCGGCCATGAGGTCGCTTTTGTTCTGCAGCCGGCCCGCGGTGTCGATGAGTAGCACGTCGGCGCCTTGGGACTTGGCGCGTTCGAGCGCCTCATAGGCGACGCCAGCCGGGTCCGCGCCTACGTCCTTGGCAACGACCTCGGCGCCGACTCGTCCGCCCCAGATCTTGAGCTGATCGATGGCGGCGGCGCGGAATGTGTCGCCGGCGGCGAGCATGACCTTCGATCCCGCCGTGGAGAACTGGTGGGCGAGCTTGCCGATCGTGGTGGTCTTGCCGGTGCCGTTGACGCCGACCACGAGGATCACATGAGGCTTGGCGGTCTCGTCGAGAACGAGGGGCTGGGCCACCGGCTCGAGCACGCGCGCCACCACCTCTGCCAGCACCCGGCGCACGTCGGCCTCCGTCAGGCCCTTTTCATAACGGCCTTTTGAAATGGCTTCGCGCATGCGGTCGGCCATGCCCATGCCGAGATCGGCCCGGATGAGCACGTCCTCGAGCTCATCGAGCGTGTCTTCGTCGAGTTTGCGCTTCGTCAGCACGCCCGCGATATTGTCGGTCAGCGAATTGGAGGTGCGAGAGAGACCGGCTTTGAGCTGGGCAAACCAGCCGCCTTGCTCCAGCGTGCTGACGGCCTCGCGCTTCGGCTCGGGCGCGCTGACGACAGCTTCGTCAGGCGACACCGGCTCGGCGTCTTCTACCGTATTCTTGTCTGCCGCGGTGGCGCGGCGGAGCCGGTCGAAGAACGAGTCCTTCTTGGTTTCCGTCATCGCGCTGCCTCGGCCAGCAACGATGCCCCGTCGTCGCCGGAGACCACCGCATCGACCAGCGCGCCGACTTGCGCGCGAAACGCAAGCTTGACCGGGGTGAAGTCGGCCGAGCGGCCTTGCGCCTCGTTTTCCATGAGGACCTTGATGCGCCGCCCGTGAGCGCGCGCCAAATGATCCTTGAGCGCGGAGACACCCTTGTCGCGCAAGGCGCCCGCACGCTGCGAGATCACGGCGCCATTGACCTGAGGCATGCGCGCGGCCGGTGTGCCCATTCGCGCCGAGAACGGAAACACATGGAGGAAGGTGAGGCCGCAATCGTCGACCAGCGATAGCGAATTCCTGAACATCGCCTCGGTCTCGGTGGGGAAGCCGGCGATGATGTCGGCGCCGAAGACGATCTCGGGACGCACCCGGCGCATGTCCTCGCAGAACTTGACCGAATCGGCGCGGGCGTGACGGCGCTTCATGCGCTTCAAGGTCATGTCGTCGCCGGCCTGCAGCGAAAGATGGAGATGGGGCATCAGCCGCTCTTCTTCCGCGACCGCGGCAAGGAGCGCGGGGTCGGCCTCGATGGAATCGATGGAGGACAGACGCAAGCGCGGCAGCTCGGGCACGGCCTTCAATACGGCGCGGACAAGCTTGCCGAGAGTCATGTCGCCCGGCAGGTCGCTTCCATAGGCGGTCATGTCGACGCCGGTCAGGACGATCTCGGCGTAGCCGTTCTCGACGAGCTTGCGGATCTGCGCCACCACCTCGCCTGCCGGGACCGAGCGCGACGGCCCGCGGCCGTAAGGAATGATGCAGAACGTGCAGCGATGATCGCAGCCGTTCTGGATCTGCACGTAAGCACGGGCCCGATTGCCGAAGCCTTCGATGAGATGCCCCGCCGTCTCCGTCACCGACATGATGTCGTTGACGGCGACTTTCTCGCTGTCCTCGACGCTGAGCCCGTGGAAGGTCGCTGCTTCGAGCTTTTCTTGGTTGCCGATGACGCGGTCGACTTCGTCCATGGCCGCGAAGCGGCCCGGATCAATCTGCGCCGCGCAGCCCGTGACGACGATCTGGGCGCCGGGGCGGCTGCGCCTGGCCTTGCGGATCGCCTGGCGCGCCTGGCGCACGGCCTCGGCCGTCACCGCGCAGGTGTTGACGATCACCGCATCGGTGATGCCGGCAGCATTCGCATGCCCGCGCATGACCTCGGATTCATAGGCGTTGAGCCGGCAGCCGAAGGTGATGATCTCGATATTCGACATGTGAGCGGCTTCTAACACAAAAAACGAAAGGAGTCAGACCCCGGCTGGCGTCAGCAGCCCCACCGGCAGCGTGCCCTCGAAGTCGAGCGCATAAGGCCCGGTCATCAGCACATGGCAATCCGCCTCCCGCCACTGGATCAGGAGATCGCCGCCGGGAAGCGTGACGGTAACGTTGCGGCCCGCCAATCGCCGGCGGATGGCGGCAACCGCCGCGGCGCACGCCGCCGTCCCGCAGGCGCGGGTGAGCCCTGCGCCCCGCTCCCAGGTACGGACTTTGAGATGGGCCGGGCTCAGAACCTCGACGACGGAGATATTGGCGCGTTCGGGAAACAGCGGGTGATGCTCGAGCATGGGTCCGATGCGGGCGAGATCGATGGCGTCGACGTCCTCCACGAAGAAAAGGCAATGAGGATTGCCCATATTGACCACGCCGGGCGAATGCATCACCGGATTATCGATCGGTCCCGCCTGGAGTTCGATATTGCGCGTATCGTGAAACGGCTCGGCGAGCGGGATCTGATCCCAGGCGAGCCGGGGTGCGCCCATGTCGATGGTGACTTGGCCGTCGCCGCCGACCATGGCACCGAGGATTTGATCCTCGGTCTCGATCGTGACGTTCGCGCTTCCGAGCTCCGCCGCCATCAGCCCCGCGACGCAGCGCGCGGCATTGCCGCAAGCCGAAACCTCGCCGCCATCGGCGTTGAAGATGCGCATGAACACATCCGCTTCGCTCGAAGGTTCGAGCGCGATGAGCTGATCGCAGCCGACGCCTTCTTTGCGGTCGGCGATCGCGCGCACCGTGTCCGGCTCGAGCGCAATCACATCGGTGCGGCCGTCGAGCACGACGAAGTCGTTGCCGAGACCGTTCATCTTACGAAACTTGCGGAGGCCCGCGTTCATGACCGCTCACCCTAGAAATCTGGAGACGCTTCTATAGCACCGCGCCCCAAATCCCGTCAGCCGGCGCTGGCCCTGCGCCCGATGGCCGCAAAGACCGCGAGCGACAGGCCGGCGAAGCCCGCTCCGGCGTAGAAGGTCGCGCCCGGTCCGATCGTCTCCCACAACACGCCCGCGAGAACACTCGCAACCAGGGCGGCGAGCCCTGCGATCAGCCCGAACACGCCGAACGCCGTACCGCGTAAGCGGGGCGGCGCCGCATGGGCGATCAGCGCCGACAGCACCCCTTGGGTCAACCCCATATGGAGACCCCAGAGTGCAATGCCAAGGAAGATGGCAGCAAGCGATTGGCCGCGCGCGAGCAAGAGGTCGGCGGCGATCAGCGCCGCGAGGCCGGCGATGAGGAGCGGCCGCGCCCCGAACCGGTCCTGGAGCCGGCCCGCGGGATAGGCGGCCCCCGCATAGACGAGGCTCATCACCGCGATCACGGCCGGCGCGAGCGCAAGCGCCAACCCAGCGTCATGCGCGCGGACCACCAGAAACGCCTCGCTGAACCGCGCGAGCGTGAACACCGCGCCCGCCCCGACCACGAGCCAGTAGAAGCGCCCGAGCGCTGCGACCTCCGCCGCCTTGATCGGGACACGCTGCCGTGTCGGCGCGCGCGCCGGCTCCTTGACCGCGAAGACGAGAATGGCGACGGCGATCGCGGCTGGAATGACCGCAAACCACAGTACCGTGCGAATGTCGTCGCTGAAGGCATACATCAGGCCGACCGCGAGCAGCGGTCCGACCGTCGCGCCCACCGTGTCGAGCGACTGGCGCAGGCCGAAGGCGGCGCCGCGGGCCTCCGGCGCCGTCACATCGGCGATCAGCGCATCACGCGGCGCGCCCCTGATGCCCTTGCCGATGCGGTCGAGGAAGCGCGCGAGCGCCACGAGCCAAACGGAGCTCGCGAGCGGGAACAGAGGCTTGGTGATGGCCGCCAGCCCGTAGCCGGCCACGGCAAGCGCCTTGCGGCGGCCAAGCCGGTCGGACAACCAGCCCGAGAACACCCGGGCGATCTGCGCGGTCGCCTCGGCGATGCCCTCGACCAGTCCGAGCACCGCGGCGCTCGCCCCGAGGCTCACCATGAGGAACAGCGGCAGCAGCCCGTGGATCAGCTCCGAGGAGATGTCCATGAACAGCGACGTGAAGCCAAGCGCCCAGACCGTCTTCGGCAGTGGCGGGGTCTTAGACGGGAGCGAAGGGTTCAGCGGTGGCGGGGGATTGGGCAGGCGCAGGGGTCCTCTAAAGCGCTCGAAAGAGTCCGCCGCATTCGGATCGTTGCGAAGGCTTCATTTATATGGCGTTCTCTCCGCAAGGTTGGAAGCCACAAGGAGAACTCCATGGTCTTCATTGCCGTTCCCAAGAACGACCACGTAGGCGCTCTCGTCCCACATACGCTGGAAGAGCCGATCGTGGGACGGAGCGAAGGCCCGCTCGCCGGGCTCACCTTCATGGTGAAGGACCTGTTTGCCATCAAGGGACGCAAGGTTTCGAACGGCAATCCGGATTTCTTCGCCCATGCCACCCCCGCGGCCGAGACGGCGCCTGTCGTCTCGCGGCTGCTTCAGCAGGGCGCAAGCCTTACCGGCGTCACGGTCTGTGACGAGTTCTTCTATAGCGTGCTTGGGACCAACGCCCATTACGGCCAGCCCATCAATGCGCGCGCCGGCAATCATGTCACCGGCGGGTCCTCCTGCGGCGCGGCGGCGGCGGTGGCGGCCGAATTATGCGATTTCGCGCTCGGCTCCGACACCGGCGGCTCGATCCGCGTGCCGGCCTCTTTTTGTGGCCTTTACGGCCTTCGCCCGACCCATGGCCGTATCGACTGCACCGGCGCCACCGCCATGGCGCCGAGCTTCGACACCGTGGGCTTCCTCGCCCGCGATGCGGAACTCGCCCAAAAACTCGGCGCGGTGCTGCTTCAGGGTGAGCGCGTGGATGCGCCCATCACCCGGCTGATCCTCGCCCAGGATATCGTCGGCGAATCCGAGGCGAGCGCCGACCAAGCCATATGGCAGACCTTGGACAAGATCGCCGGCACGATCCCGAAGCCCGAGCAGGCGGAGATCGCCGGGGAGGACATCGTGGCCTGGCGCAAGGCCTTCGCCACCATCCAGGGCTTTGAGATCCAGTCGACGCTGTTGCCCTTCGTGCAGTCCCACACTGTCAATCTCGGACCCGGCATCAACGAGCGTTTCGAGATCGCCGCGCGCATCACATTCGAGGAGGCGGAAGCGGCCCGGTCCGTTCGCGCCGAGGTCACGCAGCGTCTCAAGGGCATCCTGCAACCGGGCACGGCGATCGTGTTGCCGACCACGCCGACCCTGCCGCCCAAGCGCGATATCCCCGACGGCGCCTCGTTCGCCGAGTTCCGCGCCCTCACTTTGCAAAGCACCTGTCTCGCCGGTCATGCCGGCCTGCCGCAAATCTCGATTCCGGCGGCGGTCGCGTCAGGCTGCCCCGTCGGTCTCTCGTTCATCGGCTGGCACGGCGGCGACGAGGCCCTGCTCGATCTTGCCGTGAAGCTCGGGTTCCCTGACCTGAGCGAAGTGTCGACACATGGACGTTCAAACCCCGGGAGGACTTACGTGCCCTATCTTTATCTTGGCGCCGCAATCGTCTTCGAGGTGATCGGAACCTCCGCCTTGAAGGCCTCGGACGGCTTCACCAAGCTCCTCCCCGGCATGATCACCGTGGCGGCCTATACGGTGTCCTTATTGCTTTTGGCAGTAACGCTGCGCACCATCCCGGTCGGCATCGCTTACGCCCTGTGGTCCGGTGCCGGCATCATCCTGATCGCCCTGGTCGGCTGGCTCTGGTTCAAGCAGTCCCTCGACACCCCGGCCCTCCTTGGGCTCGGCCTCATCATCGCCGGGGTCATCGTGGTGAACGCGTTCTCAAAAACACTGCCGCACTAGCTTGACTTAAGAGCCCGCCTCGCCGACATTCCGCTCGAAATTCAAGGCAGCTCCGTCATGAGAGCCGCCGCCCTGCGTGGGGTCTCATTTTTGGCTTTCGCGCTCAAGGAGCGCGAAGCGTGTGTAGCGCACCAATCGCGCTCAAGTAGCGCGAAGCGCGGTAGCGCACCAAAAGAGACTAGCCAGGGGGGTCAACACCCGTCAGCGCGATGCGCCCACGGGTGCATTTTTGGTTGCGCTAACGGCCTTTGGCCTGCTTGAGCGCGGGTTTGGTTGCGCTAACGGCCTCTGGCCTGCTTGAGCGCGTATCCTCATCGCGAGGAGGAGACGAATGGTGACAGACCCCTATTTCCGCCCCGCCGGCATTCTTGCCGCGCTCATGCTCGCCTGCCTGCCCTTGGCGGCCTCCGCGCAGCAGCGTCATGTGCCGGTGATAGCGGGTCAGGACGCGGACTATGACGCCTGCGGCACGATCGGCGTCGTGCGCGGCCTCAATCCGCAAGGCGGCGACGGCTTCCTCGCGGTGCGCGCCGGTCCCTCCTCCAACTACGCCATGCTGGACAAGGTCTATAACGGCAACGAGCTCTATCTCTGCGACCAGAGCGGCCAATGGCTCGGCGTCGTCTATTCCCATAACGGCCAGGACTGCGGGGTCTCCTCGCCCTGGCCGCGCGCGGGCGCCTATACCGGCCCCTGCTCTTCGGGCTGGGTCTACCGAAAATATGTCGCGGACTACGCCGGCTGATGTTCGAAACCCTTTCAGACCGCCTCTCCGGCATTCTCGATAAGCTCACGCGCCGCGGCGCGCTGAGCGAGGCGGACGTGACCGAGGCAATGCGCGAGGTACGCCGCGCGCTGATCGAGGCCGATGTGGCCCTCGACGTGGTGCGGTCCTTCACCGACCGGGTGAAGCAGAAAGCGCTCGGCCAGGACGTGGTGCGCTCCGTCACGCCGGGCCAGATGGTCATCAAGATCGTCAACGACGAGCTAGTGCGCATGCTGGGCTCCGATGCGCAAAGCATCGATCTTGCCGCGACGCCGCCCGTCGTCATGATGCTGGTCGGCCTGCAAGGCTCCGGCAAGACCACGACCACGGCCAAGCTCGCGCACCGGCTGACCACCCGCGACAAGCAGAAAGTGCTGATGGCCTCGCTCGATACGCGAAGGCCGGCCGCGCAGGAGCAGCTGCGCATCCTCGGCGAGCAGGCGGCCGTCGCAACTCTGCCCATCGTCGAGGGCGAGAGCCCGACGACGATCACGACGCGCGCCGTCAAGGCCGCGAAGCTCGGCGGCTACGACGTGCTGCTGCTCGACACCGCCGGCCGCATTCATATCGACGAAGAGCTCATGGCCGAGACCGCAGCCATCGAAAAGATCGCCGCACCGCACGAGACGCTGCTCGTGGCCGATGCCTTGACCGGCCAGGACGCGGTGAACCTCGCCAAGAATTTCGGTGAGCGCTTGAATCTCACCGGCATCGTGCTGACCCGCGTCGATGGCGACGGCCGCGGTGGCGCGGCGCTTTCCATGCGCGCCGTCTCCGGCAAGCCCATCAAGCTGATCGGCGTCGGCGAGAAGCTCGACGCGCTCGAGGAATTCTATCCCGACCGTATCGCAGGGCGCATCCTCGGCATGGGCGACGTTGTCGGCCTCGTCGAGAAGGCGATGGAGACCGTCGAGCTCGACAAGGCGGAAGCCACCGCGAAGAAGCTCAGGAAGGGCTCCTTCGACCTTCAGGACCTTTCCGACCAGCTGAAACAGATGCAGAAGCTCGGCGGCATGGGCGGCATGATGTCGATGCTGCCCGGGCTCGGCAAGGTGAAGAAGCAGATCGACGCCGCCAATCTCGACGAGCGTGTCCTGACGCGCCAGCAGGCCATCATCAGCTCGATGACCCGCGCCGAGCGCAAGACGCCGAAACTGCTCGACGCCAAGCGCAAGCGGCGCGTAGCGGCGGGCTCCGGCACTTCTGTCCAGGACGTGAACAAGCTCGTGAAGATGCACCGGCAGATGGCCGACATGATGAAGGCCATGGGCAAGAAGCGCGGACCTTTGAGCGGCTTGTTCGGCGGCGGGCCGCCGCCTGAATTGCCGGACGATCTGCCGGCCGGCGCCGAGCTGCCTGCGAATTTTCCGGGCCTCCCGCCCGGCGCCTTTCCCGGAAGCTTTCCAGGCGGCCTTCCGGGCCTGCCCGGCGTAGGAATGCCGCGCGGCCTTCCCGGCCTGCCGCAGAAGCAGAAGAAGAAACGCTGACCTTATTTTTTGAGATCGAACGACCAGGAGAACCAAAGCAATGTCATTGAAGATCAGACTGGCCCGTGCCGGCGCCAAGAAGCGGCCCTTTTACCGCATCGTCGTCGCCGACTCTGCGCAGCCCCCGGGACGGCCGCTATATCGAGAAGATCGGCACGTTCAATCCGCTGCTGCCGCGTGATTCCGCCGAGCGCGTGAATTTCGACGAGGACCGCGCCAAGCATTGGCTGTCGCAACGGCGCGCTGCCGACCGACCGCGTGCTGCGCTTCTTCGATGCCGCGGGCCTCATGAAGCGCGAGGCGCGCAACAATCCTGAGAAGGCCCTGCCCGGCAAGAAGCGCCAGGAGCGCGAGGAAGCCAAGAAGGCCGCCGGCGAGGCAAAGGCGAAAGAAGCCGAAGACGCGAAGAAGGCCGCCGAGGAAGCCGCCGCTGCCGCGGCCGCGGCTCCTGAGCCCGAGCCTGAGGCTGCCGCCGAAGAGGCGCCCGCAGAGGCCGAAGCCGAGAAGGCTGCCGAGTAGTTTTGTCCGGTTCGCAAGACCGGGTGCTGGTTGGCGAGATCGGCGCCGCGCAAGGGTTGAAGGGCGAGGTTCGGCTTCGCTCCTACACCCAGGCGCCGGCCGACATCGCGGGCTACGGTCCGCTCGAGGACGAGACGGGCGCGAAGACGATCGAGATCGAGCGCGTCCGGATCACGCCGAAGGCGGTCATCGCCCGCATCAAAGGCGTGACCACCCGCGAGGGGGCCGAAGCGCTTTGCCGCACCAAGCTCTATCTTCCGCGCGAAACGATGGAGACCGCGCGCGAGGAGAGTGAGGACGAATGGTACGTCGCCGATCTGGTCGGGCTCGACGCCGTCGATGCGCAAGGCGAACTCATCGGCAAAGTGGTGGCGGTTCATAATTTCGGCGCGAGCGACATTGTCGAAGTGGCGCTAACGGCCGGCGGCGAAAACCTGCTGGTGGCCTTCACCGAAACGACGGTGCCGGAGGTCGACATTGAGAACGGGCGGCTCGTGCTGGTGCCGCCGGAGATATTGGAAGACTGACGTCAAGCGGGAGCACGAAACGCTATAAAGGTCCGCCATGACCATCCGCTTCTTTTCGAAGTCCGACCGCTACCGCGAGTTCTCGAACTTCGCGAACTATCCCATCGAGATCGACGGCGTCGTCTGGCCGACGAGCGAGCATTTTTACCAGGCGCAGAAATTCGACGATCCGGCGCGCAAATCGCGCTTCCGCGAACTGCCGAGAGCCGCGGATGCTAAGCGCTACGCGAGCAAGCACAAGCGGGAGATCAGGCCGGACTGGGATGCGCGGAAGGACGCGGTGATGGAGAAAGCGCTGCGCGCCAAGTTCACCCAGCATCGATCCTTGCGTGATCTCCTCACCGGAAGCGGCGACGAAAGGATCGAGGAAGCCTCGCAGAAGGACTATTATTGGGGCACGGGTGCCGACGGTTCCGGTCAGAACAAGCTCGGAACCATGCTGATGCAGCTCCGCGCCGAGCTCCGAAAATCCTCGCGCGTCAACCACGCGCACCGGAGCGCGCTTCCCGCCTGGCTCGCGCCGCTCTCCCGCCTTGCCGAGGTGGGCACCGCGCAATACCCGCGCGCGACGCGGGCCCGGCTGAAGATCGTGAACGTCATGGCTTTGATGATCGCGCTGTTCTCCGTGATCTACGCGGGCGTGTTCACCGTCTTCGGCGTCGAACGCTACTGGCCGCTGATCGTTCTCAATTTGGGCCTCGCCGTGGTCGCGGCCCTGGCTCCGCTCGCGCACCGGATCAACGACATCGCCGCAGCGTTGATCATCTGCGCCGCGGAATACGCGGCGCTGTTCTTCTTCGTCCGCGAGCTCGGGCGCGACTCCGGCATCCAGCTCAATTACATCATCGCCGCGGCCGTCGCCTTCGCCATCTACGACCGCACCCGCATCGGCCTCAGCGTCGCCGTGATCGCGATAGGCCTCGGCCTCCATCTCGCGGCCTGGTTCCTCTACCCCGCGGAGGCTGCGCGCATCGACGCCGATCCCTTCCTCCTGCACAATCTTTACGTCTCGTCCGCCGCGACCTCGTTCTGCATCATCGGCTTGATCGTCGGCTACGCCTTTACCTTGGCCGACCGTGCGCGCGCCGAGGCCGATTCCTTGCTCGCGAACATCTTGCCGACGCCGATCGCCGAGCGCTTGAAGACGAGCCCGGGGGAACGCGTCGCCGACGCCGTGCCGAACGCTTCGGTGATGTTTAGCGATCTCGTCGGCTTCACCGAGCTCGCCCAAAGTCTCGGCGCCGCCCGCACCGTTGAGATTCTCGACCGGCTGGTGAGCGAATTCGACCGGCTCGCCGCGCTCCATGGCGTGGAGAAGATCAAGACCATTGGCGATGGCTACATGGCCGTTGCCGGCGTCAGCGCGCCCCAGCACGACCATGCGCATCGGCTCGCACGCCTCGCGCTCGCGCTGCCCGGTGCCGTGGCGGAGGTCTCGGCCAGGCACGATGTGACCTTGCGCATCCGCGTCGGGCTTGCCAGCGGTCCCGTCATGGCCGGGGTCATCGGCACCGATAAATTCTCCTACGACGTGTGGGGCGAGACCGTTAATCTCGCCGCGCGCCTTGAATTCCACGGGCTCCCCGGCGAGATCCAAGTCGCCGGCGACCTCTACCAGGCGCTCCGCGAAACCTATGCCTTCGAGCGGCGCGGACCTGTCGCAATCAAGGGCGTCGGAACCATCAAGACCTGGTTCTTGAAAGGCGAGAGTCCTGCGGAACAGGAGCGAGCCTTATGAGCACTCCCCGCCCCTGGCGCGCGGCCGTCCTCACCCTCTATCCCGAGATGTTCCCGGGGCCGCTGGGCTTGAGCCTTGCCGGGAAGGCCTTGGCGGACGGCACTTGGACGCTCCAGACCTTCGACATCCGAAGCTTCGCCACCGACAAGCACCGCTCGGTCGACGACACGCCGGCGGGCGGCGGCGCCGGCATGGTGATGCGGGCGGATATCGCCGCCATGGCCATCGATGCCGGCCGCGGCGATGCCGCGCCGGACACGCCGACACTTTATCTATCGCCCCGCGGTGCGCCTCTGACCCAAGCCCGCGCCCATGACCTCTCGCGAGGCCCCGGCGTCATTTTGCTCTGCGGCCGGTTCGAGGGCGTGGACGAGCGGGTTCTGGATGCCCGCAACGTCGAGGAGATCTCCATCGGCGATTACGTGCTGTCCGGCGGCGAGTTGGCCGCGCAAGTCTTGATCGATGCCTGCGTGCGTCTCCTGCCCGGCGTTGCCGGGAACGAGGTCTCGCTCGACGAGGAGAGCTTCGCGTCGGGTCTCCTCGAATATCCTCACTATACGAGGCCCCGGGAGTGGGAGGGCCGCGCCATTCCCAGAGGTGCTGCTCTCGGGCGACCACGAGAAGATCGCGACATGGCGCCGTGAGCAGGCTGAAAACCTCACCAAGTCCCGCCGCCCTGATCTGTGGGAGAGGCGCGGCAAGCGTTAATTTCTGCCAGGCCGGGCTGACGGTTCCTGAAAAGCTCCGGAAAATCCATCGACAAGGGCCGAACCTTACGTTAGGACACCGCTTGCGGAAGCTTACGGCACGCGAAAGCCCAAGGCCCGCGACCCTAACGTCTGGATCAATCAAAAAGAATGGCGTTCGCAATCGATGGCCAGAAGGCCACGAGCAGGCGCCCCGCGAAAGGTACCGCTATGAATATCATCGAGGAACTCGATCAAGAGCAGCTCGTCGCGCTCAAGAACAAGCGCAGCGTGCCCCAGTTCGGCCCCGGCGACACGGTCCGTGTCAACGTCAAGGTCGTGGAAGGCGAGCGCTCCCGCGTGCAGGCCTATGAAGGCGTCTGCATCGGCCGCTCCGGCGGCGGCATCAACGAGAATTTCACGGTCCGCAAGATTTCCTATGGCGAAGGCGTCGAGCGCGTCTTTCCGATCCATTCGCCGCTGATCGATTCCATCGATGTGGTGCGCCACGGCCGCGTCCGCCGCGCCAAGCTCTATTACTTGCGCGGACGCCGCGGCAAGTCGGCCCGCATCCCGGAGCGCCAGGACACGCGCGGCAAGAAGAAGGCCGGCCTCAAGGGCTTCAAGAAGCCCGCCGGCGCGCCCGACGATCTGAAGCTCATTCCCGGCATCACCGAGGATATCGAGAAGAAGCTGAACAAGCTCGGCATCGTCAAGTTCGAGCAGATCGCCAATCTCACCGATGACGAGATCGCGGGCATCGACGACCAGCTAAGCCTTGGCGGCGCCATCGAGAGCGGCGATTGGGTCTCGAAGTCGGTCGAGCTGATGGCAGAGACCACGGCCGGCGAGGTTCCAGCCGGTGAGGACGGCGACGCGGCAGACGCCGACGCCACCGAGAAGTCTTAAGGAAGCAAGGTAACGCCGGGACGGGCCGACGACCCCGTCCCCCACCTCGAGATCGCCATGCGCCTTTCCATGTACCAGGCCTCGGTGCCCGTTTTCGTGCGCATGCTGACCGTCTTGTCGGCGATCCTCGACAAGGGAGCGGCCGACGCGGAGAACCGCGGAATCGAGCCGTCGGTTTTGATCGGCGGCCGGCTGGCGCCCGACATGCTGCCTCTGTCCAGCCAGGTCCAGATCGCCGCCGACATGGCGATGCGGGGGGCTGCCAGGTTGGCGGGTGTGGAATTTCCGAGCACCCCCGACACGGAAGCCACGTTCCCGGAGCTCAAAGAGCGCCTGAACAAGACCCTCCGCTTCTTGGAGACGCTCACGGCCGAGCAAATCGACGGTAGCGAGGCAAAACCGATCACGCTTCAGATGCGGGACGGCGAGTTGGCCTTCAGCGGGCAGGATTACTTGTTGAACTTCGTGCTGCCCAATCTCTATTTCCACGTCACGGCGGCCTATCTGATCCTCCGCCACAACGGCGTGGAGCTCGGCAAGAGAGATTTTCTCGGCGGGGTCTAAAGGCTCGGGATTTGTAAACTGGCGAGAGAGACGTTATCTCACGCCTAGAACGCGTCAGAAATCGAGCGAACCCAAAAAATGGCGAAACCCCGCACCCTTTACGACAAGATCTGGGACGACCACCTGGTGCATGAGGCGCCGGACGGCACCTGCCTCATCTATGTGGACCGTCATCTCGTGCATGAGGTGACGAGCCCGCAAGCCTTCGAGGGCTTGCGCATGGCCGGCCGCAAAGTCCGCGCGCCCGAGAAGACCCTCGCCGTGGTCGACCATAACGTGCCGACCACCGACCGCACCAAGGGCATCGACGATCCCGAATCCAAGATCCAGATCGAAGCGCTGGCACAGAACGCGGCCGATTTCGGCGTCGAATATTATCACGAGCGCGACCGCCGCCAGGGCATCGTCCATGTGGTCGGCCCCGAGCAGGGCTTCACGCTGCCCGGCACCACGATCGTGTGCGGCGATAGCCACACCTCGACCCATGGCGCCTTCGGGGCGCTCGCTCACGGCATCGGCACCTCGGAGGTCGAGCATGTGCTCGCCACCCAGACGCTGATCCAGCAGAAGGCCAAGAACATGCGCGTGCGCGTCGACGGGAAATTGCCCGACGGCGTCACCGCGAAGGACATCATCCTCGCCATCATCGGCGAGATCGGCACCGCCGGCGGCACCGGCCATGTCATCGAATATTGCGGGGAGGCGATCAAGGCGCTGTCCATGGAAGGGCGCATGACGATCTGCAACATGTCGATCGAGGGCGGCGCCCGCGCCGGCCTGATCGCGCCCGATCAGAAGACCTTCGATTACATCAAGGGCCGCCCGCGCGCACCGAAGGCCGGCGCCTTCGAGATCGCGCAGAAACATTGGGAGACGCTCTTCTCGGACCCGGACGCCGTGTTCGACAAGGAGATCGTGCTTCATGCCGAGCAGCTGCCGCCCATCGTCTCCTGGGGCACGAGCCCCGAGCAGGTCGTGTCGGTCGCCGGCCGCGTGCCGGTGCCTGGCGACATCGCCGATGAGTCGAAGCGCAAAGCCGCGATCCGCGCGCTCGACTATATGGGCTTGAAGGGCGGCGAGAAGATCACCGACATCGCGCTCGACCGCATCTTCATCGGCTCCTGCACCAATGGCCGCATCGAGGACTTGCGCGCCGTCGCGAAGATCGTCGAAGGCAAGCACGTGAACGGAAGCCTCTCGGCCATGATCGTGCCGGGCTCAGGCCTCGTGAAGGAGCAGGCCGAGGAAGAAGGTCTCGACAAGATCTTCACGGAGGCCGGCTTCGAATGGCGCGAGCCCGGCTGCTCCATGTGCCTTGCCATGAACCCCGACAAGCTCGAGCCCGGCGAGCGGTGCGCCTCGACCTCGAACCGCAATTTCGAGGGGCGCCAGGGCCGGCTCGGCCGCACCCATCTCGTATCGCCGCAGATGGCCGCCGCGGCCGCTATCGCCGGCCACTTCGTCGATATCCGCGAGACGCGTTAGCCTGCCTGCAGGATCTACGAGGCATGCCCCCGTCGAACCTCGGACGGCGTGGCACTATAGCGTTTGCGGAAGGCGTGATTGAAATGGGACAGGTCGCCGAAGCCGCTGGCATAGGCGATGGCGCCGATCGACTGATGGGAATGGCGGGGATCCACCAGCATGCGGCGGGCCGAGGCCAGACGCTCCCCGAGCACGAAGAGCGAGAAGGTCGTGCCCTCTCTATCGAACAGCATTTGGATGTAACGCGGGGTGACGCGTTGGCGGAGCGCCACCGCGGCGACCGAGAGATCCTGCGCCGTCAAATTCATGGCGATGTCGGCTTTGACGGCCTTGAGGCGCGCAGCTCTGATGCCTCGGCCGTTGGCGAGCACCGTAGCCTCCCGCGTCGCTCCGAGCGCCATGGCCATGAGATCATGGACGTGAGACACGACGAGACGGCTGAGGGCCGGATCGGTCACGTCGAAATTCTCCCGCCACGTCATGAGATAGAGCTTCAAGAGCCGTAGCGCCTCGTTCGTGGATGGAATAAGGCGCGTTGCGGCCTCTTCCAGATCGGGCACCAGCGGGGCGAGCGCGGAGCGCGGCACCATGACGACCATGTCGTTGAGCGCCTGAAATTGAATGCCGCCGGGCTCGCTGTGGAGGATGCCGACGCCGTCTCCGGGTTTGGCCTCGAGCTCCCGGCCGCGTTGCGAGCACTTCACCGCATCCTCGAGCGGCATGATGAGCGCGAAGGAATCGTCGCCGTCTTGCACGAGCTCGGCAGTCCGGCTCCAGCGCGCGGGCATTTTCGAACGGCACCAGCCGACGCTCAGGCCCGGCAGGGCAAGAAGCGTGGCATCGGCGTCCAAGGGAGCCTCTGACAGCGGCTCGAACTCGAGACGGCACATCTGCCTGGCGAAGATCTCGCGCCAAAACGATGTCCGATCTTCCTCGGGAAAATCTCCCGTGGAAACACTTAAGCGCACACCAACCGGCGACCGCGACGCCATCGGCTGACACTCCACCTTACGCCGCTGCCAAGAGGGGCGCTCATTAATACGGCCCGCCAGACAAACCGGAAAGTCCAGATTTCGTTCCAAGCCAAGTTTTCGTTCTCTCCAGCCCAAGACGCCGCCGCGCATTGCCGCCTAATGTTTTGGCCAAGCCCCCGGCAACCTGACGATCCGGACCAGGGCGCGCCCCACACCCATTCGAGATACGGAGACGGTCTGATGAGAAGTTTCGGGCTTTGCGGCGCGATGACGCTCGCCGCCCTCTTGTCTTTATCCGCCCCTGCCTTAGCCGGTCAGATCTCCAACGAAAGGCCCGCCAGCGCAGCGAACCTCATCGAGCTCGCAGGCTGGGGCGACAAAGGCTATGGCGAATCCGGCGGCAGTAGCGGTGGCGGCTATGGCGGCGGCCAGAACGACGACAGCGGCGGTTGGAGCGGCGACCAGCCGAAGAAAAAGTCGAAAAACAGCGACGACGACTACCAGCCGAAGAAGAAGAAGACCAAGAGCTACGACGAGAATCATAAGCCGAAGAAGAAGACCAAGAGCTGGGAGAACGACGGCTACGGCGGGAAGGGCAAGGACGCCGGTTCCGGGGGCATCAACACCAACAAGGGCGGGGACCACGACTCGCCACCCATGAATTCCGGTAGCAGCACCACCTCGACGCCGACGCCGACCCCGACGGGGCCTTCACCCAAATGCGCGCCGCCGAGGGTTGGCACGCCACCAAATTGCAAGTGTCCCCCTCGCCGAAGCGGCCCCAACTGCGAGGTCGAAGATCCCGCATGACATCGTCTGAAGAACGCCCGGCGAGATCTGCGCGCCGGGCGTTCTTTAGAGATGCGAGAACGTCCCGATTTCGTTCCAAGCCAAGTTTTTGTTCTCTCCAGCCCAAGACGACGCCGCAGATCGGCGACTACTCTCCGCACGGAAGCCGCCTGTGCCAGGACACCGGCGGACCTTGCTTTCATCCATTGGACAGAGTTCCCATGAGGCCGACAGGCTGGGCTTTTTTGCTTTTCGTCGTATGCGGCGTGGCATCGAGTCCCGTTGCCGCCGTCCCTCACGGTGCTGAGGCAGTTCCCTCCTTATGCGACGGCTGCAGAGCAGCAGGTTCGATCGTGATCCTCGCCGGTTGGGGGGACGGCTACGGCGAAGCGGAAGGCAATTCCGGTGGCGGCTATGGCGGCGGTCAGGACGGTAGCGACAGCGGCGAAGGCACCGGAAGCTACGGAGAGAAACCGCCGAGCGGCGGTGACACTGGATATCCGCCCAAAAAGAAGAGCGACGATTACGGCGGCGACGATCAACCGAACAATAAGCCAAGCGGCAACGACACCGACGAGCAGCCTTCGACCGGCAGCGGGAACAGCGGCGGAGGCAATTTTCCGGCGACGCAGGCAGTCTGCCTCGGCACCTGCCAGAAAAAATGCATGAACGACTTTGTGCCTGGTTCGAGCAGTCAGAAGTCATGTAGCGGGCGTTGCGCACGGCAGTGCCGACCCCACTGATGATCCGGAGCCGGGCGCCCCACCCCTTTCGAGAACATGGAGATTGTCTGATGAGAAGTTTCGGGCTTTGCGGCGCCATTACCCTTGCCGCTCTCTGTTCTTTGTCGGCGCCGGCCTTTGCCGGTCAGAGCGCCCACGCCCGGCCCACCAGCGCGCCGAACCTCATCGAGCTCGCAGGCTGGGGCGACAAAGGCTATGGCGAATCCGGCAGCAGCAGCGGCGGCGGCTACGGCGGCGGTCAGAACAACGACAGCGGCGGCTGGAGCGACGACCAGCCGAAGAAGCAGCCCAAAACCTACGATGACGACGACGATTACCAGCCGAAGAAGAAGAGCAAAACCTACGACGACGATGACGGCTACAAGCCGAAGAAGAAGAGAAAGACCTACGAGGAGGACTACCACCCTAAGAAGAAGAAAAAGACCTACGACGAGGACGGCGGCTATGGCGGGAAGGGCTCGGGTGGAAACGGTTCGAGCGGATCAAGCGGCTCGAGCGGATCGTCTTCGGGGAGTTCTGGCGGCACGTCGGGGAGTTCCGGCGGCACCTCTTCCGGCGGTTCGAGCGGCACGTCCTCCGGCAACAAGGGCGGTGGAGGGGGCGATGCTACCGTCAATTGCTTGAGCGACTGCCAGTTCAAAGTGTGCAAGAGCGCGGACGATTTCGCCAGTTGCATGAATTCGTGCACGCCGCGCTGCAATTGATGCGCGCGGGAGCACGGCGTTTCAAAACCATCAACCACGGAACAACAACATGAAAACTCCCCTTCTTGGTACGTTAGTCGTGATTTGCGCGGCCGGCGGCTTCGCCCACATGGCCTCGGCACTTGACCTTGCCCGTCTCGGCGACCGTGGGGTCGAAGGTGTCGAGCTGGTCGGCTGGGGCGACAAGGGCTACGGCGAATCCGGCGGCAGCAGCGGCGGCGGCTATGGCGGCGGCCAGAACAACGACAGCGGCGGTTGGAGCGACGACCAGCCGAAGAAGCAGCCGAAGTCCTACGACGACGACGACGATTATCAGCCGAAGAAGAAGAGCAAGACCTACGACGACGACGATTACCAGCCGAAGAAGAAGAGCAAGACCTACGATGACGACGGCTATCAGCCGAAAAAGAAGTCGAAGACCTATGACGAGGACGGCTACCAGCCGAAGAAAAAGAAGAGCAAGACCTACGACGACGACGGCTACCAGCCGAAGAAGAAGTCGAAGACCTACGACGAGGACGGCGGCTATGGCGGCAAGGGCTCGGGCGGCAGCAGCTCTGGTGGAAACGGTTCGGGTGGAAACAACTCTGGCGGAAAAGGCTCGAGCGGTTCGAGCGGCAACAGCAAGCCGGACAACTCGGCATGCCTCGCAAGATGCCAAGAGGACTGCCGCCAGGACGCCATCGCCAACCATAAGTTCCAGATCGACCCGACCTGCATCAAGAACTGCAACCCAAGATGCGGATGAGTGAAGCAATCCGAGGAGTGGCCGCGGGAATTGCGGCGGGATGCGCGGTCCTCTGCGCGTCTCCCGCCGGAGCGGATACCCTGACGGCGAAATGTGCCGGCGTGGATGCCGGCAAGCCTTACGAAATGACGTTGGTCTACAAGGGTGACGACAGCGGGACGCTGACGGTTTCCGGCAGCTTCGGCGATATGAGCCTCAACGCAGCAAAAAGAGAGCGGGACAGCGTCGTCGAAGGCGAGAAAATTCACGCGACCCAATTTTGGGGTGGCGGCGAAGTCCCGCTGATCGTGCCCGACAAAGCGGCCATCGAGGCCTGCATCAAGCGCAAGCTCCCGCCCGAGCAGGTCACCGACGGGGATATCGTCTTCGTGACGCTTCCTTCCTGCGCCGCGGCCGCCCCGCCGACGGCCGAGCCGATCCCCGTCAAAGTCTACGCCGAGCTGACCTTTCTCGATCCTGAGACGGTGTACCTGACCTTCAAGCGAACCTATCTCGAAAAGACGGACCTGCCTGATGGCGAGATCGTGTTGGAGCCGCTGCCCCCGCCGAATTGCACGATGAAGTACGAGACTCGGTTCACGGGGAGCCGTCTCGATGCGTCATCGCCGGGCTTGACCCAGCGATCGCGAGCGGCTTACTCGGTGGCCATGTCCTCCCTGGTCCAGAAGAAGTTCGGTGAAGCCGCCGCCGATTACGCGGCGTCCCCCGTGCATGCGGAAGGCCCGAGCCTCGCGCGCCTGTTGGAGCTCGTCGAGACCAAGCCGACCTGGCGCCTGCTCGACATCGCCACCGGCGCCGGGCACACGGCGCTCGCTTTCGCTCCGAAGCTCGCCAAGGTCACCGCGAGCGACATTACGCCGGAGATGTTGGGGGAGGCGCGCAGCTCGCGAAAGCGCGGGGCTTGAGCAATCTTGTGACGGCGCACGCTTCCGCCGGCGACCTTCCCTTCCCAGACACGAGCTTCAACCTCGTGACCTGCCGGCTTGCCGCGCATCACTTCCCGGATCCCGAGAGATTCGTGCGCGAAGCCGCCCGCGTGCTCATTCCCGGCGGGATTTTCGCCCTGGTCGACAATGTCTCACCGGACGATGCGGATCTCGCGCTCGGCTATAACCGCTTCGAGAAACTGCGCGACCCGAGCCATGGGCGTGCCCTCGGCCTCGGCGAGTGGCAATCTGTCATCCGCGAGGCCGGACTGACGCTCACGGCAAGCGAGGTGATGGATCAGGACATTCCGTTCGAGCCTTGGGTGACCCACATGCGCTGCGCGCCCGCCACCGTTGCTCGCTTGCGCGAGCAGCTCGAGGCCGAACCGTTGCGCGGGCTGTTACGGCCTCGCGAGGACGGCGACGGGCTCGTCTTCAGCTTGCGCGAGGCGATCGTCCTCGCGCGCAAGCCCGCCTAACAGGCCCGCTTAGTCCGGGCGGCCCTTGCCGTAATTGCGCTTGTCGTCGCTCTTCTTTCCGTCGTTCTTCTTGCCGTCACCCTTGTGCGCGTTCTTGTTGCCGTCGCCCTTCTTGCCGTCGTTTTTCTTGCCGTCGCCCTTTTTGCCGTTGTGCTTCTTGCCGTCACCATGACCGCCGCGGTCGTCATAATCGTAGTCGTCATCGTCCGACCAATATCCGCCGCCCCCACCGCGATAGGAGGGGCCGCCATAGCCATAGCGGTCCGGCCCGCCATAGGGACGGTCGTAGCCGTAAGGGCGCTGATAGCCGTAGGGACGGGGCGGTGGATAGGCGTTGTAGCCCGCGCACCAATCGTTCCAGGCGCCACAGCGGCCGCAGTAATTGTTCCAGGGGCCGCATTGCGCGACCGGCCGGCACCAATTGTTCCAGGGACCGCAATCTTGCGCCGAGGCGGTGGCAGGGAGCCCTGACAGGCCCGCCATGAGCAGGCCGAGGAACCCGAACAGCGTGAGAAGTCGTCTTATGGTCATGTCCAATCCCTTAACTTGCCTTGCCCTTACGCGGCTGTCCTTGCTTGCCTCGCGCCTTTGAGCGCGTCTAAATCCCATTCGATTGTCTCTATGTCGCCTGAATACGCCCTGATCATGGAGTTTAGGCGCGGTTCAGACGAAAGCGCGACGGAACCACAACCGGCAGCACGATCCATGACGGACTGGCACAGACACAACGCGCCGACGATCGCCGAGTTCGAGGCCATCGCGGCAGCGGCATACGAAAAGCTGCCCGCGACCTTTCGCGACATGACGAAGGACGTCCTGATCCGCATCGAGGATTTTCCGGAGGACGACGTGCTCGACTCCCTCGGCATGAACTCGCCCTTCGGCCTCCTCGGCCTCTATCAGGGCGTCGACCTCACCCGGCAAAGCGTTCTCGATCCCTCGCCCTTGCCGGAAATGATCTTTCTCTACCGCCGCCCCATCCTCGACTACTGGGCCGAACACAACGACACGCTCGGCCAGATCGTGACCCATGTGCTGGTCCATGAAATCGGCCATCATTTCGGCCTGTCGGACGGCGACATGGAACGGATCGAGGGCAGCGTCATCCACTGACGGACCTTTGCTTTTTCGCCCGCGCACGCGCCGTCACCTGCAAAATCGGCTGGAATTGGCGGTTGACCCTTGGCGGCGCCACCCGCAGACTAGAGAGCGACGGTGGGCAGCAGAGGAAAACATCATGCGATCGGCTGCCCATCTTCTGATGGGGCTCGCGTTCTGCCTGACCCTTTTCGTGGTGGGACCGGCGCCGCATCCCGCCGCCGCCATCGAGCCAAGCAAGCGCGTCGCGCCGGGCCGTCTCGTGGTCGCCGGGCGCCGCCTGTCCTGCGGCCGCACCGCCACGCTCATTCGCGACTTCGAGGGTTTCGCCGTCTCCTCGACGGTGATCATGCTCAATATGCAGGCGATGAAGGATTTACCCCGCCCGGTGCAATGGCTGATCTACTACCATGAATGCGGGCATATTCTGTATGGGCCGAACGAGCGCGCCGCCGATTGCTATGCGGTGCGCCGCGCCCGCCGCGAGCGTTGGCTGACGCCGAAGGCGCTCGAGGAAATTTGCGCCGCCTTCACCATCGCCGGCCACGGCCCGGTCCATTCCGATCCGGAGATCCGCTGCGCCGAGCTCCAGCAATGCTTCGACAAAAAGGCGGAGATCGACCCGCGCGACGATATCGACATGCTGCGGTAATTGCGCCCCACCCATCGCCCCTTACACTGCAACTCATGCTTAACGGACGGACGCTCTTTCGTTTGACGGCATCCCTCGCTTTGGCGCTCGTGTTGTGCGCCGGCGCCGGACGGCTCGGCCATGCCCAGGAATTCATTTACCGGGGCGGCGTGTCAAACGGCCCGACCGTCGAGCAATATCTCGAGCAAACCGGCTCCGACGCAACCTTCATCGCCCATGGCTCGCTCAAGATCGACGGCATCTCGGTCAATTGCGGCAAGCGGCCGACCGTGCTCAATCCGAGTTTCGATAGCTGGGGCGGCGCGTTTCCAGGCTTCCTCATCCTCAACACCAAAAAGATCAGCGGCCTGAAAACCGAGGTGAAGCTCTACATCTATTCCCACGAATGCGGGCATCAGTTCGTCGGCGCGGATGAGGTGAAGGCAGACCTCTTCGCCATCAGGCGCGGCGTCAAATGGGGCTGGCTCGACGCTCAGGGCCTCGAAGATATCTGCGCCTTCATCTCCCAATTGAAAGGCAATTCGGTGCATCCGCCGGGCCCCACGCGCTGCACCTTGATGCGCAACCGCTATCGTGAGTTGATCGAAGGGACCGGCCAGCGCGCCAGCACGGCGCCGCCCTCGCGCGTGCAAACGCTTGGGCCTCCGTTCTAGGCCGTCAGCAAAACGCCTAAAAGATCCAGGCGATCATCAGCCAGAAGATCACGAAGAAGATCAGAAATCCGGCGATGGTGAAGGGCAGCTCGCCGAGAATGGCGTCGCCCCCGGAGGCCACCGCCATCACCAGGATGGCGGTGAACGACACACAGAACGAGATCAGCGCGGCGGTCTTGAGCCCAATGCCTTCGGAAAACGGATCCGAGGATCCGAACATTCCGGTGAAATAGTAAAGTCCGCCCGCGCCCATCGCCACGAGCAGGATCAGCGCGATGGCCGCGGCAACGAACAGCCGGGTCGCATCTTGCCGGTCGCGGCGGTCTCCGTCTCCTGGCATTGCTTCTCGCCCCCGCTTAGTCGTTGTCGAGCTTCAGCTCTTGCGCGCGGCTGATCGCCTCGCGCACCTCGTGCGGATCCGGCAGATCCTTCACTGTGAACTCGGGCTCGTCGCCCGCGGTCGAGACTTCGATCGTGCCGACGCCGAGGATGCGGTTGACGAAGCTCTGCTTGACCTCGACCGAGCGCACATGGCGGAGCGACACCGAAAGGCGGTCCTTGCTCAGGATGCCGCGCTCGTACATGAGCTCGTGATCGGTGATCGTGAGCGCCGTGGCCCGCGTCTTGATGTACCAGTAGAGCAGGATCAAAAGCCCGACGCCGAACGCCGCGATCAGCAGGACGAAGAGGATGAACCAGAAAGGATGCGCCCGGAACATCGCCGGATGCGCCTCATAGATGAAGTTTCCCGCCATGGTTCTCAAAAACTCCTTCGCCGCTGGACCCGGACCTTAAGGCCGAGCTTGACCACAGAAAAGCGCGGGATTGTGACGGTGGAAACTCGGCGCCTTAACGGCTATATGGCTCCTGAACCCCGAGGATGCACATGGAAAAGTTCACGACGCTGACGGCCATCGCCGCCCATCTGCCCATGATCAATGTCGACACCGACATGATCATCCCGAAGCAATATCTGAAGACCATCAAGCGCACGGGGCTTGGCGAAGGCCTGTTCGCCGAGCTCCGCTACGACGAAGACGGCAAGCCGCATCCCCATTTCGTGCTTCATCAGCCGCCATACACGGAGGCCAAGATCCTCATCGCCGGGGAGAATTTCGGCTGCGGCTCCTCCCGCGAGCATGCACCCTGGGCCCTGCTCGATTTCGGCTTCCGCTGCATCATCGCGCCGTCCTTCGCCGACATTTTCTACAACAACTGCTTCAAGAACGGGATCCTGCCCATCGTCTTGCCGAAAGCGGAGATCGACAAGCTGATCGACGATGCCGCCCGCGGGGCGAACGCAACGATCACCGTCGACCTGGAAGCCCAGGAAATCCGCGGGCCCGACGGCGGCGTCATTCCCTTCGACGTCGATCCGCACAGGAAGCGCTGCCTGATCGAGGGGCTCGACGATATCGGGCTGACCCTCGAGAAGGCCGATGCCATCGCGGCCTTCGAGGAGCAGACCGCCGCGAGCCGCCCCTGGGCTTGAGCCGTTACTCGAAGGGGATCGCGTCGGTTTCCTGCGTCGCGATCGCCTTGCCGTCGCGCGTGACCGTGACCCGGGCCGTGTAGGCGCCGTCCGGCCAACCGCCGGCGGGAACGCCTGTCTTGCCCGCCTGCAGCAGGATGTCGGAGTCCTCGGGTTCGGCCTCCTGCGTATTGCTCATCAAGGCCTGGCCGTCCTTGGTCAGGGTGACCTCGATCGTGTCACCCTTCTTCGGATGGGCGATCCAGGCATAGGCCACGCCCGGCGTGTTGAATTTCGGCGCGGCCGGAGCCACACCCTTGGCGAGCTCGTCCTCCGACACTTTGTGATCGGCGAGGCCGAGCGCGACGACGGCCGTCTCCTGGGCGGAAGCGGCGCTTGCGAGCATCAGGACCAGCCCGGCGGCAAACAGCACCCTTGTCAGCATTCCTCTCTCCCGTTACCCACAGCCCGAGCGGCTTTCATGGCTTTAGCACAGGACGGGTCTCAATTCATGGCGTCATACAAACTCTTGCTGCTTCCGGGCGATGGCATCGGCACCGAAGTCATGGGCGAGGTCACGCGCCTCATCGATTGGGTCAATGAATCCGGCGCCGCCACGATCGAGACCGAGACCGATCTCGTCGGCGGTTGCGCCTACGATGATCACGGCGAGGCGATCTCGGACGCCACCATGAAGACCGCGCTTGCCGCCGACGCGGTCATGCTCGGCGCCGTGGGCGGCCCCAAATGGGACGGCGTCGCTTACGACAAGCGGCCCGAGGCCGGGCTTTTGCGGCTTCGCAAGGATCTCGAGCTGTTCGCCAATTTGCGCCCCGCGATCTGCTATCCCGCGCTCGCCGATGCCTCCTCGCTCAAGCGTGAATTGGTCGACGGCCTCGACATCATGATCGTGCGCGAGCTCACCGGCGGCGTCTATTTCGGTGAGCCCAAGACGATCACCGATCTCGGCAACGGCCAGAAGCGCGCCGTCGACACGCAAGTCTACGACACCTACGAGATCGAGCGCATCGCCGCCGTGGCGTTCGAGCTCGCAAGGAAGCGCAGCAACCTCGTGCACTCGGCCGAGAAGCGGAACGTCATGAAGACCGGCGTGCTGTGGAACGAGGTGGTCACCGCCGTGCACAAGGACCGATATGCCGACGTGACGCTCGAGCATATCCTCGCCGACAATTGTGCCATGCAGCTCGTGCGCGCGCCGAAGCAGTTCGACGTCATCGTCACCGACAATCTCTTCGGCGACGTGCTCTCCGACGAGGCGGCCATGGCGACCGGCTCCCTCGGCATGCTGCCGTCTGCTTCCCTCGGCGCCGAGGACGACAAGGGCATGCGGCGCGCCATGTACGAGCCGGTCCATGGCTCGGCCCCCGATATCGCCGGCACCGGCGCGGCGAACCCCATCGCCACCATCGCGAGCTTCGCCATGGCCTTGCGCTATTCCTTCGATCTCGGAGGCCTTGCGGACAGGATCGAAGCGGCGATCGCCGCCGTGCTCGATCAAGGCTTGCGCACCGGCGACATCCGCCAAGACGGCTGCAAGACCGTCGGCACCCGCGAGATGGGTGATGCCATCATTGCGTCGCTAAACCGTGCCACATAAGTCGCCATGATGCTCCGGCCCGGCCTCCTCACGTTTGCGCTCCTGCTGTTTGGCGCTGGAGTGGCGATCGCCGAAGAGACGACGCCCGCACCCGGCCCCGATCTCGGAAAACAAGTCACCTCGAAGCGCGTGCTGACCGAGGAGGAGAAGGCGGAGAAGCTCGCGCGCCGGGCCTGCAAGATCGAGATTTGCGACGTCCTCGCGACCAAGGAGCAGCAAGGCCCCGACATCACGTGCGACATCGTCAAGACCTGGCGCGCCGAGGACATCGTGAACATGCTCGGCGGCCGCATCAACTGGCCCTGGGGCAAGGCGGTCTGCCAATCGCAGCTCCATCTGAAGCGCGCGCCGCTTGCCAAGGCCATGAGCGAGGCGCGCTATCAGGTCGAGATGAACTCCCACAGCGTCCGCTGCTCCCTCTACCAAGAGGGGGGCAAGCCTTACGTGGTCGAGATCGCGATGTCGCCCGCGGTGACGTTTGAGAACGGCAAGGCCACGGCCGCCACGATCAACTGGGGCGACGTCTCCGCGCCCATGCTGATCTATCCCCTGCTCTATGCCGGCACCGGTCTCGACAATTCCTCGAACGTGCTCGGCCCCGAAGTGGTCCGCATGGTCAACGAGTTCACCGGCAAGAAATGCGCCGAGGTGAAGGACGACCTCCCGGGCCGGCGCGTCAACTAGCGCCCCCGCGCTTTGCGGCAAGGCTTCGTGCGGGGCCCCGTGCCTAGTATTTCAGGCCGGCGCCGAGAGTGACTTGCTCCTGGTCTTCCCACGTGTCGATGTCCTGGCCGTTCACATATTTGAGCTGGAGCGCCCAAAGCTCCTTCGACCCGATCGTGTAGTCGAGCGAGGCCTCGAACCTTTCGAGCGACTAAATCTTCGCGTTGGACACGTCGTAATATTCGTAAGACGCGCGGAACTCGAAGCCCGCGAGCCAGCCTTCGCCGAACATCGCGAGCGCGATGCTCGGGACCCCAGCGGAAATAGTCGCCCTTCTCCAGAAGGGTTAGATCGTCGCCCGCGTCGAACACGGTGCCGTAGGCGGCCTTCAGCTGCGGCGTGAACTGCGCCGACAGTATTTCGGGGATCAGATAGGTGGCGTGCCCGAAGAAGGCCCACGCCGGCTCCGGCGAATAGACCGCGGTCGAGATCAGCGTCTCCGCGCCGCTCCGGTAAGAGTGGACGTATTTCGGATAGATCTGGAGATCCTGATACATCCGGCCGATGGGAAAGAGCAGATCGCCGACAAGTCCCACGCCGAGATCTTGCACGCCTTGGTCGTTGGCGGTGCCCGGGTTGTTCACGTAATCCTGCTTATAGGACAAGAACGGCGTCATTTGCACGAAGGACCGGCCAACCGGTGCGGGCCCGAACGTATAGCCGACGACGCCGTCGATGCCGTAGCCCTGACTGTCGGCCTCGTAGTCTTCCTGAAACGAAAGACTGGCCCGGTCGAGCTTCTTGAAGCCCGCGTCGTCTTGGGCGTAGCGGAAGTCCTCGACCTTCTTGCGGATGCCGAAATAGTGGCGCACCTGAGCGGCCGGTTTGGCAGTTGCACCTGCGGCGGCATGCTGTTGCTGAGGCCGTGGCGCGGCACAAACCAGCCGGGTCGGGCCGTTGACCCTGAGAAAATCCTCGACCGAAACCGGGCCCGCGAGATGAAAGCGGCCGGTCTCGTGCGCGGCCCAATTCAAAAAGGCATGGAGCACGACGTAGGCGGACCCGAGCTTGCCCGCGACGGCGCTTGAGCAGCCATTCGCGCTGCAGAACCCTTCCGGATCCGTGAGCGCCGCCACCTGCATCTCGTAGGTGACCGGCGCCCCGTCCGGCCGGAGCTCGATCGCGGGAATGCCCGCTTGCACCTGGATCAGCCGGGCAAGAACGCGTTTCGGATCGGCCACCAGCCCACGATCCCGCGTCTCGATGCAGACTTGCGAGCTTTCCGGTTCGAAGGCCGCGGCCTCCGCCATGGTCGCGGACGCGATAACGGCGATAGCGGCGAAGGAGACTGTCCGCATGGAACCCTCCCCTAATCCATGGCCCAGGTGAGCGCCTTGCGCCCGACGGGGCTCATGGGCGCCGCCATCAGCGCCACGGCCACCCCATTGATGTAGTCGGCGATCACATCGTTCTGGTGCTTCAGCCGCCAGCTCCCCGAGAGACTGAGCCGCCGCCCGGTGGCGGTCGCAAGCGTCGCGGAGACGTCGTCGCACATGGTCATGAAGGCGCCCCGCGTCTGGCCGTATCCACCGGGCGGGGGACCGGCGAACTGCCGGTCGACCCTGATCTTCCAAGCTGGAATGTTGACTCGGGTACCGAGCCATTGGGTCACGGTGTTGTAGACAAGGACGCGGACATTGGTGCCGCTCGAAACGGGCATGGCCATACTCCCCTGCTAGATCGCGGAACACAACCATAGGTTATGTCTAGTGCGTTTTACACGCAAATATGTGGAGTTCCGCGCTTTCGCGTCAAAGCTGTGTCAGAAAAGCCGCATCCCACCCGGCGCGAGGCGGCTTCGAGCGGTCCCGTCATATTGCGGGCTCATAGCTGGTCCCACTAAAGCGGGGTGCAGGATGCGAACGGCGGCAGAGCGGGAAGGCCACGATAAGGTGACGGAGGTGCAGGCGGGCATGGCGGCCGAACCCGAGGGCAAGCGCGTCTCGGGCCTCTTGCGCGATTTCCTAGCCACCGAGACCAATGATCGCGTGTCCGTCGGCGCGCTCCGCGACGCGCTCGGCGATCGCGGCTTCGGCGTCCTGCTCTTCCTGTTCGCTCTCCCGAATCTGACGCCCTACAGCATCCCGATGATTTCCGCGGTCCTTGGCCTGCCCCTCGTCATTCTCGGGGCGCAGTTGACCTATGGCCGCCACGAGCCGTGGCTTCCCGATTGGATCACGCGCCGGTCCTTTCCGCGCGAAGGCTTTGTGGCGGTCGTGAGCCGCGCGCTGCCGACCATCGAGCGCGTCGAACGGCTGTTGCGCCCGCGCTTGACCTGGCTCCTCACCTGGACCGGCGAGCGCCTGGTCGGCGCCGCCATCCTCCTTCTCGCGCTGATCCTGACGCTGCCAATCCCCTTCGCCAACGGGTTGCCGGCCTTGGGCATCGCCGTCTTCGGCCTTGCGCTGATCGAGAAAGACGGCGTCGCCGTGCTGGTTGGGGTCCTCGTCGGCGTGCTCAGCATCCTCGTCGCCGCCACCGTGGTCATCGGCTTCATCAAGGCGGCCTTGCTCCTGCTCGGGACATTGCTCGGCTGATCGCCGTCGAGACTCGCTTTGGACGCGGGAAGCTAGCGCCTCAGGCCTCTTCGGCGAGATTGACGACCGCGTTCTGCGCGAGCGGGTCGACCGCGACCTCGGTGAGGACGGGGTGGCTCGCGTAATACCGGCGGAGCTGGCCGAAGGCCCAGGCGGCCCCGAGGAGCGACAGCAGGATCGGGACAGACAACGGCACGCCCGCCCCTGCGAGCAGCGCCGCGGCGAGACAGCCCGCCGCCCCGCCCGCGTCCCAGCCGCCTTCCGTCGCCACGTGGAAGCGCAAGGTGCAGGCTGAGCGCTTCGCCTGGTTGTAGACGGCCGTCATCAGGGTCGGCACATAGAGGCAGATGGCGAGCGCGCCGAGCGCATTCGCAAAGACGGCGAGCGCCACATGCCCCGGCGCCGCGGCGCGGCAAAGGATCGTGACCGCCATCGCGGCGATGGCGTAGGCGGCGGCCGTGCGCCCGCCCCCGGTGTCGATGAGCCGTCCGAGCACGAGACCGCCGACCGCCCCGACCAGCGCCGCGAAGGCGAGCGCCCCGCCGAAGGCGACGAAGCCTTGTCCGAGCGTCACGAACAGCGCGATCTTCCAGACGATGAAGCATCCTGCGCCGATCCACCCGTCGGCGATGAACAGCTTCACGCCGGGGAGCGCGGCTCGGTAGACCCCTTTCACATCACGCTTTACGGCGACATCGGGCGTGAACAGGAGCGGCAGCGTCCCGAGCAACAGAAAGACGGTGGTGACGCCGAAGGCCACGCGCGGCCCGTAGGTGACGAGGATCAGGCCCGTGACCAGCGGATTGACGATCCCGATCAGCGCGGCAAGCGCCTCGCGGGCGCCAAGCTCGGACCCGCGATGCTCCTCGGTGCCGAGCGCCGCGTAATAAGCGTGGAATCCCGACCAATAGAACGCCTCGCCGATCGCGGCCGTCGCGATCAGGATGTAAAGCGCCGGCCCGAGCCCCTGCACCTCGGCGAGGATCGGATATTGCAGCGCCGTCAGGCAGGCACCGGCGATGACGATGGCGCGCAATCCCGTCCGGATGGCGATCGGCACGACCAAGGGCCTGACCAAAAAACGGCCGGCGAGGATCGCAGCGAACGTGCCGAGCACCCACGGCGCGGAGACGCCGGACTTCAGGAGATAGACCGCGAAGAAGGCTCCGCCGCCGCTCAGCGCGAGCGCGCGGATGGCGTAGTGGAGGTTGAGCAGGTTGACCGTCTTGGAGCGGAAAAAGGCCATGGGGCCCGGACCCTATGACCGCGGCCAAGCCTTGGCCAGCGGTTCCCCGCGCCATCCTCTCCGCTTGGTTAGGGTGTCGGTTGCTCCTTTTCGCCCAAGCGCGCCGTCTCGTCCGAGCCCGTCACGCGCCAGACCGTGTTCCCGACGTCGTCGGCCACCAATAGTCCGCCCTTGCTGTCGATCTCGACCCCGACGGGTCGTCCGCGCGCCTTGCCGTCTTCGTTGAGAAAGCCGGTCAGCACATCGATCGGCTTGCCCGACGGCGACCCGCCCTCGAACGGCACGAACACCACTTTGTAGCCGGCGCGGGGCTCACGGTTCCACGAGCCATGCTCGCCGATAAAGGCACCGCTCTGATAGGGCGCGGGCAGCGCGCTGCCTTCGGCGAAGGTGAGGCCGAGCGGCGCCACGTGATTGCCGAGCGCATAGTCCGGCACGATGGCCTCCTTCACGAGCTCTGGCTTTTGCGGCTCGACCCGCTCGTCCACGTGCTGGCCCCAATAGCTGAAAGGCCAGCCGTAGAACCCGCCTTCCTTCACCGACGTCAGGTAGTCCGGCACGAGATCGCTGCCGAGCTCGTCGCGTTCGTTGACCACGGCCCACAGCGTATCGGTTCCCGGTGCGAATGCGAGACCGACAGGGTTCCGCAAACCCGAGGCGTAGAGGCGGGATTTGCCCGTAGCCACGTCGATCTCCTCGATCGCAGCGCGGCCCTCCTCTTTGTCGAGACCGTTCTCGGCGACATTACTGTTGGAGCCGATACCGGCATAAAGCTTCGTCCCGTCCGGGCTCGCGACGAGGCTCTTGGTCCAGTGATGATTGAGCGGGCCGCCCGGCAGGTCCGCGAGCTTCTCGCCCTTCGCGGTGATCTCCGTCGCGCCCTCCTCGTAAGGAAAGCGCATGACGGCATCGGTATTGGCGACGTAGAGATCCTTGCCGATCAGCGCCATGCCGAACGGCGAGTAGAGATCCTTGAGGAAGATTTTCTTCACGTCGGCAACGCCGTCGCCGTTGCTATCGCGGAGGAGAATGATCTTGTTCGGGCTCGGCACGCCTGCGCCCGCATGACCCATGACGAGACCCATGATCCAGCCCTTGATGCCGTCCTTGTCCTCGGGGCGCTCCGGTCCGTTGGTTTCGGCCACCAGCACGTCGCCATTCGGCAGCACGTAAAGCCAGCGCGGATGGTCGAGCCCTTCCGCGAAGGCCTTGACCGTAAGCCCGCTCGCAGGCTCGGGCTGCTCGCCTTTGCTCCACCCTTTGGCTTCGGCGACATTGACGGTCGGAACCACGGCCTGGGTCGGTTCGGGAATCGTCGGATTGGCGCCTTGCGAGGCCTCCTCCGGGAGATCGGCGGAGTCGCACCCCGCCGCGAGCAAAGCGAGCCCCGCCGCCGCGGCGACGGCAATTCTTGGAAATACAGCCATTTTCGAGCTCTCCGTGTCTTGTTCCTGCTATATCAACGCCTCGGGCGGCGATGGTTTCCCGGCCCAATCGCCCGCGCCTTTACATTGGCGTAGGCTTCCCATAAATCCGCGCGGAAGGGCCCGCGAGCAGCGCCGGCCGTAGGAGCTTTCATCGATGGGCTACAAAGTCGCCGTCATCGGCGCGACCGGCAATGTCGGGCGCGAGATGCTGAACATCCTGGCCGAACGGTCGTTTCCGGCCGACGAGGTCTTCGCCATTGCCTCACGCCGCTCGCAAGGCACCGAGGTGTCCTTCGGCGATCACCGCCTCAAATGCCAGGATCTCGAGCAGTTCGATTTCGGCGGCGTCGACTTCGCGCTGATGTCGGCGGGTGGCGCCGTGGCCAAGGAATGGGCGCCGAAGATCGCCTCGAAGGGCTGCGTGGTGATCGATAATTCGTCCTATTGGCGCACCGACCAGGACGTCCCGCTCATCGTCCCGGAGGTCAATCCCGACGCGGTCCTCGGCTTCACCAAGAAGAACATCATCGCCAACCCGAACTGCTCGACCGCGCAGCTCGTCGTGGTGCTGAAGCCGTTGCACGACTACGCCAAGATCAAGCGCGTGGTGGTGGACACTTATCAATCCGTCTCCGGCGCGGGCAAAGAAGCCATGGACGAGCTCTGGAACCAGACCAAGGGCATCTTCGTCACCGATCCGCCGGAGGCCAAGACCTTCACCAAGCAAATCGCCTTCAACGTCATTCCTCATATCGACGTCTTCCTGGACGACGGCTCGACCAAGGAGGAATGGAAGATGATGGTCGAGACCAAGAAGATCCTCGACCCCAAGATCAAGCTCACCGCCACTTGCGTGCGCGTGCCGGTCTTTGTCGGCCATTCGGAAGCCGTCAATATCGAGTTCGAGAACGAAATCACGGCAAAGGATGCGCGGCGCATCTTGCGCGACGCACCGGGCGTGCTCGTCGTCGATAAGCGCGAGCCGGGCGGCTATGTGACGCCGGTCGAATGCGTCGGCGACTACGCCACTTATGTATCGCGCATCCGCGACGACCAGACCGTCGACAATGGCCTGTCGCTCTGGATCGTGTCGGACAATCTACGCAAAGGCGCCGCGCTCAACACCGTTCAGATCGCCGAGCTGATCATCGAGCGCAACCTTCTGAAGAAGGCGGCCTAGCGGTCACGCGTCCGGCAGGGCGTTGAAGCGGCCAGTCTTCTGGTCGAGCGCGAGCACGGTGCCGCTGCCGATATCGAAATGGAGTCCGTGGATCGCCAACAGCCCAGCAGCTTCGCGTTCTTTCAAGACCTCGAACGTGCGCAAATTCTCGAGCGATTGGCGAATGCCGGCAAGCTCGAACGCGGTCTCCGGCCCGTAAGCCTTCATGTCCTCGTCGCTGACGCCGAGCCCTTCAAGGAGAGTCAGCCACCGGCCGATGAAGGCGGTTTCGTCCGGCTTGCCCGCGAGGCTCTCCCGGTAAGCCGCGACGCCGCCGCAATGGGAATGGCCGAGCACGATGATGTTCGGCACGTTCAGCACGAGCGCCGCATATTCGACCGCCGCACTGGTGCCGTGAAACTTGCCTTCCGGCTCGAAGGGCGGCACGAGATTGGCGACGTTGCGCATGATGAAGAGATCGCCCGGCCCCGCATCGAAGATCGCCGAGACATCGACCCGGGAATCGCAGCAGGCGATGATCATGGCCGTCGGCGCTTGGCCGAGCGCGGCAAGCTGCCGGTAGCGCCCCTTGTCGGGTTCGTGCAGCTCGCGGCGAAACCGCCAGTATCCGTCGATCAGAGCCTTCGGTAACGACAATGGATTTTCCTTCTGAAAATTTCGGGGACGATTCCAGGCCTTTGGGCTTTTGTCTAGCAGGAGTTGCGCGCACGAGATCCTCGGAATAGCTCATCGGGCAGGCCTGGTGTCCCGATCGCCGGCACGCCCAGCCCCTAAACGTCATCGCGTTGTCATGGGTCGCGCGGATTGAAGGGGACCGCCGGGCAAGACCCTTAGCGCTTGCGATGATGGCGCAGCCCGGCCAGACTGGCCTCAAATCAAGAGCGCAAAGCGTTTTCAGGGGGGATCGACGATGGCAACCGCGGCCCAGGCGGACTCTGGCGGCATTTTCCATTGGCTTGACCGGTCGCACACCGTGGCCAAGCCCGGCTTCAGCCGTTGGCTCGTGCCGCCGGCCGCGCTCTGCGTGCATCTCTGCATCGGCCAGGTCTACGCCTTCAGCGTGTTCAACCTGCCGATGACCAGGCTCATCGGCGATCACCGAATCCGCGCCGGACGACTGGAAGCTCACCGAGCTCGGCTGGATCTTCTCCATCGCCATCGTGTTCCTCGGCCTCGCCGCCGCCTTCGCCGGCACCTGGGTCGAGCGGGTCGGCCCGCGCAAGGCGATGTTCACCGCAGCACTTTGCTTCGGCGGCGGCTTCCTCGTCTCCGCGCTCGGCGTGCATCTGCACCAGCTCTGGCTCGTCTATCTCGGCTATGGCGTGCTCGGCGGCTGCGGCCTCGGCCTCGGCTACATCTCGCCGGTCAAGACGCTGATCAACTGGTTCCCCGACCGGCCGGGCATGGCGACCGGCATGGCGATCATGGGCTTCGGCGGCGGCGCCTTCATCGCCTCGCCGCTGTCGGTCTGGCTGATGCAGCAATTCGCGACCCCGACCCATGTCGGCGTGACGGAGACCTTCGTCGTGCTGGGCATCGTCTACTTCGTCTTCATGATGGTCGGCGCGGTGATCGTGCGCGTGCCGCCGAGGGCTGGGCGCCGGAGGGCTATGTGCGCGCCGAAGCAGCCGAAGGAGCTCGTCACCACGCGCCAACGTCCATGTCGACGAGGCGCTGAAGACGCCGCAGTTCTGGCTGCTCTGGGGCGTCCTCTGCCTCAACGTGACCGCCGGCATCGGCGTGCTCGGCCAGGCCTCGCCGATGAGCCAGGAGATGTTCCCGGGCCGATCAGCGCCGCCGCGGCCGCGGGCTTCGTCGGCCTGCTTGAGCCTGTTCAACATGGTCGGCCGCTTCTTCTGGGCCTCGACCTCCGACTACGATCGGCCGGCAAGCAACACCTACATGGTCTTCTTCGCTGCTCGGCATCGTCCTCTATGCGATCGTGCCCTGACGACCGGCGCGATCGGCTGCGTGGTGCTCTTCGTCGCCTGTCTACGCGGTCATCCTGTCGATGTACGGCGGCGGCTTCGCCACCATCCCGGCCTATCTCAAGGACATCTTCGGCACCCGCTATGTCGGCGCCATCCACGGCCGGCTGCTGACCGCCTGGTCGGCGGCGGGCATCGTCGGGCCGGTCCTGGTGAACTACATCCGCCAGTACCAGATCGACAACGGCGTCCCCAAGGCCGACGCCTATACGGTGACCATGTACATCATGGCCGGACTTCTCGCTGGTCGGCTTCGCCCTGAACTGGTTCATGCACCCGGTGCATGAGCGCCACCACATGAACCCCGAAGACGTGGACGCCTAAGGGAGGCAACGCCATGACGTGCACCGAAGCACCAGGACGACGTCTCGGGCGCGAACGCGATCAAGCTCGCGCTGGCGTGGACTTTCGTCGGCATCCCGCTGATCTGGGGGGTCTACAACACCCTGGCCAAGGCCGTGTTGCTGTTCCAATAGAGCCTGACCCATGACAATGAGCCCGGATCGGCGCCCGCCGCAGGGGCGGATGCACGGGCCGTTTTCCGCTATGCGTTTGCCCTAGAACGATTTTTTCTGTCAGAATCCGTTAATGTGGCTGTCAGCTTCCGTTCATGAACGCTTCATGCGGCTCTCATGCCGAAGCCCCATTATCTAACCTTGAAGTTCACCGAAGGAGACGACCATGAAAGAGTGGCTGAAGCCCGAGATCACCGAGTCCGAAGCTGGTATGGAAGTGACTTCCTATCTCCCGGCCGAGCTCGACCGCGCGTAATTCGCGTTTGATCTAGCAAGTTTTCGGAAAATGGCGGTCCCAGCGATAGCGGGGCCGCCATTTTTCTTTGTGCGCCGCCCATTCGCTAAAACCTTCGGCCGCACCAAATCTCGCGCCCTGCGGCATTCTGTCAGACTCTCATCATCCGGCTGTCAGACGCCGTTCATGCCCGCTTCATGCGGTCCTCATCTCCCGACCCCATTATCTTGTCTGGTCCTGAAGTTCACCGAAGGAGGACGACCATGAAAGAGTGGCTGAAACCCGAAATCACCAAATCCGAAGCCGGTATGGAAGTGACGTCCTACCTCCCGGCCGAGCTCGACCGCGCTTAGTTCGCTTCGTCGACCTCTCCTTTTGCTGAAATGGCGGTCCCTGCGGGGGCCGCCATTTTGGTTTTGGCCACAGCGACAGCAAGACGGGTGACAGCGTCTCCCGCGCGAAACTAAGGTCCGCCCGCTAGGCTGGCCCCGCGCACAACACGGCGCCGGCGGTTCCTCAAATCGGCACTAGAGGCGCGTCACCATGGCTTGGACCTATCTTGTGCTCGCCGGACTCTTCGAGATCGGCTTCGCCGCGACCCTGAAGCTCACCGAAGGCTTCACCCGGCTATGGCCGACAGTCATTTTCGCCGCCTGCCTTCTTTTCGGTTTTCTCTTCCTCGAGAAATCCCTGAAAGACATCCCCATCGGCACGGCCTACGCGGTGTGGACGGGCATCGGCGCCGTCGGCACTGCCATTATTGGCATCCTCGTCTATAAGGAGCCGGCCACGGCGCTCCGCCTGTTCTTCCTCGCCACGCTCATCGGCTCCATCATCGGCCTCAAATACGCAACACCCACACAATGACCAATTCAGAAAAAATCGACCGCACTGTCACCGGCAACTATTTCGAGGACTTCAAAGTCGGCCAGGAGATCGTGCATGCGACCCCGCGCACGGTCACCGTCGGCGATGTCAGCGTTTACACCGCGCTCTATGGCGGCCGCTTCGCTGTGCAATCCTCGGACGCCTTCGCGCAAAGTATCGGCTATCCCCGGAGCCCCATCGACGACATTCTCGTCTTCCATTTCGTCATCGGCAAGACGGTGCCCGACATCTCCCGAAACGCCATCGCCAATCTCGGCTATGCGGAGTTTCGTTTCGAGGCGCCGGTCTATCCCGGCGACACCATCGCCTCCGATGTCCGAGGTGATCGGCGTCAAGCAGAACTCGAACGGCAAAAACGGCACGGTCTATGTGCGAACCACGGGCCGGAACCAGAAGGGTGAGGTGGTGCTGCGCTTCAAGCGTTGGGTGATGGTGACCAAGCGCGACGTCGATGCGCCGGCGCCAGAGACCGTCATCCCCGAGAACGACGAGAGCGTTGCGCCGGAGACCCTCGGCCGCGCCCTGCCGCCGCTGAAGCTCACGGTCTACGACTATGCGCTCGCCGGCTCGCCCCGCCGCTGGGAGGATTACGCGGTCGGCGACAAGATCGATCATGTGGACGGCCAGACCATCGAGGAGGCCGAGCATCAGATGGCGACGCGTCTTTACCAGAACACCGCGCGGGTCCATTTCAATCAGCACCGGGAAGCGAAAGAGCGCTTTAGCCGCCGCCTCGTCTATGGCGGCCATATCATCTCGATCGCCAGGAGCTTGAGCTTCAACGGGCTCGCCAATGCCTTCCACGTTCTGGGCTTGAACGGCGCGCGCCACGCGGCGCCCTCTTTCGCGGGCGACACGATCTATGCTTGGAGCGAGGTGCTCGACAAAGCCGAGCTCCCCGGCCAGTCCGACATGGGGGCGCTCCGCTTGCGCACCTTCGCCGTCAAGGACCGCAATTGCGCCGACTTCCCCGGAGTTACCGAAGACGGCAAGCTCGAGGACGGCGTCGTTCTCGACATGGATTATTGGGTGGCGCTCCCGCGCTGAGCCCGCTTTCTCATCGCAAGAGTCACACGGAAGAGCGATGGAACAGTTCAGTGCGACTTTGCGCTATGGTAGGAAGCGAAGAGTAATTAGGAGGCGTATCATGACCCCCAAGATCATCCGGCTCGCATGCGCGATGGCCACGAGCCTCGCGTTTGCCGCTCCCGCGCTGGCCGCGAACGAGGCGACGGCAGTCCTGAAGGATCCGGACGGCAAGGAAGTGGGTAAGATCTCCGTCATGGCCATCCCGAGCGGCGTCCTGATCGCCGCCGATCTGACCGCCGTGCCGCCCGGCACCCATGGCTTCCACATCCATGCGGTCGGCAAATGCGAGGCGCCCGACTTCAAATCCGCCGGCGGCCATTTCAACCCCGAGGAGGATGAGCACGGCCTGATGAACGAGGCGGGCCCCCACGCGGGCGACATGCCGAACATCCATGTGCCCGAGACCGGTAAGCTGAAGCTCGAGGTGTTGAACCAGATGGTGAGCCTCGACGGCCTGCTGGACGGCGACGGCGCGGCCATCGTGATCCATGAAGGATCGGACGACTACACCTCCGACCCAGCCGGCGACGCCGGCGCCCGCATCGCCTGCGGCGTCCTCGAATAGGGCCTGAGCCTTCCAACGCCCTTTCGCCTTGCCCGAAATAAACCTTCTGTCAAAGGTTTAGGCACCATCCTAGGACCCGGGATTCGGGAACTGGGGGAATCGCCATGGCTTGGGAAGGCCCATTCGAAGGCATGATGGGCGGGATCGCCTATATCGTCGGCTCGCATGTCTGGGAGTCGATCGACGGCGGCAATACTTGGATCCTGTCGAAATTCGCCGACGACGCCGAGGCGGCCTACGAGATCGCCCGCCCCGCTTGAGCGCGGCTCATACTCACAGTGGAGAGAGCTTCCGGGGCTCGATAACCCGGCCCGATACTTGGTCAGTGTTGGCGTGCTCAAGCCAAAAGTCGAATAGGTCAGGCTTCCCATCGAGACGCTCAAGATGAGCAATCTGCTTTGTCTCTTCTTCATTGAAGGGCGCAGCCAAGCCCTCAACCATGCCAGTGTCTCCAATAATGATGTAGTCGAATCGTTTGAGGTGAACGTCGTCAACGCTCACTTCGGACCGCGGCGAAAATCTTAATATGGCCGAGGGGACAACGCCCACACGCACAATTTCGGGGCTTACTACCTCAAAATAGGCGGGCTCGGTCCCAACTGATGGGTAGAGATACAAGTGGGATGGCGCAATCAATGCCGCCGGAACATGGAACTCCAGAGCCGCCGTGCGGTCCAGCGTGCTACCTCGGTAGACTTTGAGCTCGAGAACTTCTTCTCGTAGCCGATTAGAGGTGGTCTGTAGCCTGATACGCTCATCCGAGGCCATCGCGATCAGCCGCAGATCTTCCTCACTCTTTACGCTGGGAAGCGTGGTGAAATAACCATACGAAACGTTCGCTAGCTGGCGTGTGCCAGCCAAGTTCCATGGCGAAGACCAGAGTTCACCTCCTTGTCTGATCTTGACGGCACTCCCAGACGTAGTGTGGTGATAAACTCTAAGAAGGAAGTCGCCTGATTCGTCTCGTCGGCATGCTCCCTTGGCGAAATCGACTATCCCGCGAGAGGCTTCGAACGTACATTTGTAGAGTTGTGCTCCATCCGCGTAGCTAGAAACCAAATTCTCAGACTCGATACGCACCAAAAACCGTTCAAGCCGGATTGCGCGCGGATTCCCCACATCGATAGAGAACTCAGCAATATGCCTTCCAGGCTCAATGTTAAATGAAAGTACTGGAGGCGAAAAATAGCTTGGCAGGAAGAAGCGGCTCCCGCCGACGGCGATCAACACGTCCGGGATAAAGTAGCTTCGCCCCTCACTGTGCGCGAGCCTTAGTTTAATCAGACCATCGTACGAACGTCGATTTTTGCCCCCGGGGCGAACGGCTGGAGACCAGCGCGCCGGTGGTCCTGCAAGGTTCCCCCAAACGTCGCGAGGTTGCTTACTCATGGAGCCCTCCGGGCGACGGTGAAGAGAGCTATCCAGTCCAGCAGCGGTCGTAACCCCTGTGAGCAAACACTGTAGTGCGTCTGCCGCCCCTCGTGCCGGTCGTGCACCAAGCCGGCAAGCTTGAGCACGCCGAGATGCTTGGACATCGCAAGCTGGGACACCCCGGCCTTGTCGGTGAGCGCCCGCACGGTCAGCTCGCGTTACGCGCCAGCCGCTCGAAAATCGAGCGGCGGGTCAGGTCGGCCAGGGCGGTGAACACCTTGTTGGCGGCGCCAGGCATGGCCGATTTCATAACCCCACGGTTATCACCGTCAAGCGGTGCGCCGGCTCGTCAGTTTTCAAGACGCGCTCGTTGGCTCTAAGCTAGGTCGAAGAAAGGTCAGAACGACGGCTCCCCAGTACTACTCGGCGATCGAATGAAGGTTTCCAAGCTCGAAGCGGCAAAGCGCCAGCTTGACTGCGCGATACGCCTCTACTTCAACGACGATGATTTAAGCTCGGTAGTCACACTATCTCGAGCGTCGTTTCGGCTCTTGTGGGATATTTATCCAATATTAGTCACTGACGGTTTTGAAAAACCGTTGTCAAAAGTGATTGAAATACTTGGCTGGTCTCGCTTCAACGAGATCACAAATTTCCTGAAACACGCGGACAAGGACCCCGACGCTCAGGTGGAGCCCGACGAAACCCACGCACAATCCGGCATCGGTTTGAGTGTCATTCTGTACTCACGTGCAACCGACGGGGCTCTCACTCCAGAGATGAAGACATGGGAAACAATAATGACACTGGAGAAACCTGATATTTGGGATTTGCACCCCGACCCCGACCATGATGGGTACGAAGCGTTCCGACAGAGTGTAGAGAAATACCGGCGTGCAACGCGAGAAGAACGCCTAGCGATGGGTAGAGGGTTTCTGCGGGGGTTTAGACGCATTGAACAGGGATTGGACCCAGACTATCAATGCTGAGTGCAATTTCTTTGCAGGGCAGCCCGCCTGATTGCCCCTGCCCGGGGTCTGGGCTATGACAGGGCTCGTCTGGGCAACACGCGCAAAATCACCGATGACCAACAAGCTCGAGGCAGAGCGTCCGCTCTCGCCGCATCTCCAAATCTACCGGCCGATGCTGACGATGATGATGTCGATCGCACATCGCATCACCGGCTTCGCCAATGCGGTCGGCTTCGCGCTCCTGACCTGGTGGCTCCTTGCGGTGAGCCTCGGGCCGGACGCCTATGCTTACGTCGATCGGTTCTTCGGCAGCCTTATCGGCCAAGTGCTGCTGTTCCTGTTCACCTGGTCGCTGATCCACCACATGCTCGGCGGCATCCGCCATCTCATCTGGGACACGGGCACCGGCCTCGACAAGACGAGCATCGAGGTCTTCGCCTGGGCGACCCTCATCGGCTCGATCGTGCTGACCGTCCTCGTCTGGATCGCCGGCTACGCGCTGCAAGGGGCTCAATGATCATGGCGACACCGCTCAAGCGCGTTCGCGGGCTCGGCGCCGCCCATAGCGGCACGGAGACCTTCTGGCGTCAGCGGGTGACGGCCATCGCCAACATCCCGCTCGTGATCTTTCTCATTCTGTCGATCCTCACGCATATCGGCGCACCCTATGCGGAGGTGAGAGCCTATCTCGCCCATCCCGTCGTCGCCGTGCTTATGCTGGCGCTCGTTCTCTCCGCCGCGATCCATATGCGCATCGGCCTGAAAGAGATCATCGAGGATTACGTCCATGGCGGCGCGAAATTGGTCGCGATCCTCGCCGCCACGTTCTTTGCCGGCGCCGTCGGTCTCGCGAGCGCGCTCGCTCTGTTGAAAATCAGTCTCGGAAGCTGACGGTCCATGCCTCAAGACGCCACGCCAGACGCAACGCCGCCCCACAACGCCGTCCTCATCAACGGCCGCGCCTATCCGGTCACCGACCACGCCTATGACGTCCTCGTCGTCGGCGCCGGGGGCTCGGGCCTTCGCGCCGTGGTCGGCTGCAGCGAGGCGGGCCTGCGCACCGCCTGCATCTCGAAAGTGTTCCCCACGCGCTCCCATACCGTCGCGGCGCAAGGCGGCATCGCCGCGGCCCTCGGCAATATGGGTCCCGACGACTGGCGCTGGCACATGTACGACACCGTCAAGGGCTCCGACTGGCTCGGCGACCAGGACGCCATCGAATATCTCTGCCGCAACGCGCCGGAAGCCGTCTACGAGCTCGAGCATTGGGGCGTGCCCTTCTCGCGCACCGACGACGGCAAGATCCTGCAGCGCGCCTTCGGCGGCATGACCATGGATTTCGGCAAGGGCCCGGCGAAGCGCACCTGCGCGGCGGCCGACCGCACCGGCCACGCCATGCTGCACACCATGTACGGCCAGGCGCTGAAGCAGTCGGCGGAATTCTTCATCGAGTATTTCGCCATCGACCTCATCATGGACGAGGAGGGCCGCTGCCGCGGCGTCGTCGCGCTGAACCTCGCCGACGGCACCATCCACCGCTTCCGCGCCCATCAGACCATCCTCGCCACCGGCGGCTACGGCCGCGCCTATTTCTCCTGCACGAGCGCCCATATCTGCACCGGCGACGGCAACGCCATGGTGCTGCGCGCCGGGCTCCCGCTCCAGGACATGGAGTTCGTGCAGTTCCACCCGACCGGCGTCTACGGCGCCGGCGTGCTCATCACCGAGGGCGCGCGCGGCGAAGGCGGGTATCTGCGCAATTCCGAGGGCGAGAAGTTCATGGAGCGCTACGCGCCCTCCGCCAAGGACCTCGCCTCGCGCGACGTGGTGTCCCGCGCCATCACCATCGAGATCCGCGAAGGCCGCGGGCATGGTCCCGACAAGGACTACATGCATCTTCATCTCGACCATCTCGACGACGCCATGCTCGCCGAGAGGCTGCCGGGCATCACCGACCTCGCCCGCATCTTCGCCGGCGTCGACGTGACCAAGGGCCCGATCCCGGTGATCCCGACCTGCCACTACAATATGGGCGGCATCCCGACCAACATGCATGGCGAGGTGATCGCGCCGAAGGGCGAGGACAAGGACGCCATCGTGCCGGGCCTCATGGCGCTCGGCGAAGCGGCCTGCGTGTCGGTGCACGGCGCGAACCGTCTCGGCTCGAACTCGCTGATCGATCTCGTGGTGTTCGGCCGCGCCGCCGCCCAGCGCTGCGCCGAAGTGGTCGGCACGGACCGCGACATTCCCGAATTGCCGAAGGGCGCGGGCGATGCGGCGATCGAGCGGCTCGACCGCCTGCGCTACGCCGACGGCTCGACCCCGACCGCGGATTTGCGGCTCGCCATGCAGAAGACCATGCAGCGCGACTGCTCGGTGTTCCGCACCGAGGAGGTGCTGAAAGAGGGCGTGAAGGGCATCAAGCAGGTGTGGGACGACGCGTCCGACCTCAAGGTCACCGACCGCTCGCTGATCTGGAACACCGATCTGATCGAGACGCTCGAGTTCGACAATCTGATCGCCCAAGCCGCCGTCACCGTGCAAGGCGCCCTGGCACGCCAGGAGTCGAGAGGCGCGCACGCCCGCGAGGATTTCCCGAAGCGCGACGACGCCGAGTGGATGAAGCACACGCTGTCCTACGCGGACTACGGCACCCATCTGGTGACGCTCGACTTCCGGCCCGTCCACACCTACACGCTGTCGAACGAGGTCGCCTATATCGAGCCGAAAGAGCGGGTCTACTAGAGCCTTAGACGGTCTTGCGCGCGCGTGCGCTAGGTCTGCGCGAGCATCCGGTCCAAGACCGACTTCACGCCCTCGAAATCGAACGGCTTGGCGAGCAGGAGTACGGACTCGAACCCCGGCTCATCATTGGGGCCGCCATCGCCCGTGGCAAAGGCGAAGGGCACGCCGCGGGCCCTGAGCGCGTTGGCCAAAGGATAAGAGTCCTTGTCGCCGAGACGGAGATCGAGGATCGCGCCGTCGAGCCCGTCGCTCTCGGCCAGCGCGAGACCGTCTTGGAGCGAGCGGGCCGGCCCGACGACCTCGCAGCCGAGCTCGGCGAGCCAATCCTCGACCAGCATCGAGATCAACGGTTCGTCGTCGACAAGAAGGATACGCGGCACGGAATTAATCCTTGCAATAAGACGCTTTGCGTATCCCATTATACCCGTGCGGCTTCCACCGCGCTATCGCCACTTACCTTGGCCCCCTAAGCCCGCCCTCAGGACCGCCGAGCCGTGCCTCACCGTACCGTGAAAGCCGATTACCTCGTTCGGCATGCCCCTCTGATCGTCCTGGTCGGGCTCGGTCTCGTCCTGGCGGCCGCGGCGGCCGTTGTGGTCCTCGTCGTGCGCTCGAATCAAGCCGACGACCTCGTGGCCCACACGATCGAGGTTCAGCAGACCGCGGAGTCCCTGCTGAGCGAGCTCCAGGCGGCGGAGAGTGCGAAACGCGGCTATCTGCTGACCCGTGAAGCCGATTATTTGACCGCCTTCGGCGATGCCTCGGACAAAGTGGGGGGCCTGCTCGCCGACTTGAACAGGCTGACGGCGGACAACCTCGCCCAGCAGACTCGGCTCGACGTCGTCGAGCCGATGATCGGCGACAAGCTCGAGGAGATGAACCAAACCCTCGATCTCGATCGGGAAGGGCGCGGCGAGGAGGCGATCGACCTGATCCGCTCAGCCAAGGGCAAGACCGCGATGGAGCGGATCCGCACCGACATGTTCGCATTTCTGAAAACAGAACGTGACCTTCTGCGGGCAAGGCAGGCGAACGCCGCGGGACTGCGCCGCTGGCTCGCCGTTCTAATCGGACTTGCCCTCCTCTCGGCCGTGCTGCTGACCGGCATCCTGGCCCTCGCGACGCGGACCTCGGTGCGCGGCCTCATCGAGCGCACCAAGGAGCTCGAGGCGGAATCGAAACGGCGTCAAGAGGCGGAGGATACGCTGCGTCAGGCGCAGAAGATGGAGGCCGTGGGCCAGCTGACCGGCGGCATCGCCCACGACTTCAACAACCTGCTCACCATCATTCTCGGCAATCTCGATACGTTGAAGCGAAAGCTCGCCGGCGCGGCCAAGGACGCCGACGCCGCCGCGTCTCTCGAGAAGCCGGTCGATGCGGCCATGTACGGCGCGCGCAGCGCCGCCCAGCTGACCCAGCGCCTGCTCGCGTTCTCCCGCCGCCAGGCGCTCGCGCCCGTGCGCGTCGACATGAGCCGGCTCGTCACCGGCATGCTCGACATGCTCCAACGGTCCCTCGGCGAGCAGATCAGCGTCGAGACGGTGTTCGGCGCGGGCCTCTGGCCGACCTTCACCGATGCCAATCAGCTTGAGAACGCCCTGCTGAACCTCGCCATCAACGCCAAGGCGGCCATGCCGGACGGCGGCTGCCTCACCATCGAAACGGCCAATGTCTATCTCGACGACGCCTATGCGCGCCGTTTCGGCGACATCGCGGCGGGCCAGTACGTGGTGCTCTGCGTGACCGACACGGGCACCGGGATCCGGGCCGAAATTCTCCATCAGGTCTTCGAGCCGTTCTTTACAACCAAGCCGCACGGCGAGGGCTCGGGCCTCGGCCTCGCCATGGTCCATGGCTTCGTGAAGCAGTCCGGCGGGCATCTGCGCATCTATAGCGAGGAGGGCCACGGCACGACGGTAAAGCTCTATCTTCCGCGCATGACGGACGCCGAGGAGCGTGCCGCGGCGCCGGCCGCCAAGGAGGACGTCTCGCCCTCCCCCCGGGCCGAGCCCCGGGAGACGATTCTGATGGTGGAGGACAATGAGGGAGTCCGGGACTACGCGGCGGACGTGCTCCAGGACTTGGGCTACACCGTTCTCGAAGCGGCCGACGCCCCTGCCGCCATGCGCCTCATCCGCGACACGCCTCACATCGACCTCTTGTTCACCGACGTGGTCCTGCCCGGCGGCCTCGACGGGCGCAGCCTGGCGAACGAGGTCCGGCTGAAATATCCGGGTTTGCCGGTGCTCTACACCACCGGCTATACGCGGAACGCCATCGTCCATCAGGGCCGTCTCGACGCGGACGTACAACTGCTCGGCAAGCCCTATACCGCCCAGGATCTTGCGAAAAAAGTCCGCGACATGCTCGACGGGGCGTGAAACGAGACTTGCCCGGACCGCTCCCGCTGGCTACCTATGACCGGAAGGCTCGGACGGCCTTTGCGGGCAAGGAACAGGCTGAGATGGTCCAATTCACACTTCCGAAGAATTCCAAGATCACCAAGGGTAAGGCGTGGAACCCGCCGGCCAAGGGCGCCGAAGCCGGCCGCTGGCGCGAATACCGCATCTACCGTTTCGATCCGGAAACCGGAGAGAACCCCCGCGTCGACACCTATTGGGTCGATATGCAGGACTGCGGGCCGATGGTCCTCGACGCGCTCATCTGGATCAAGAACACGATCGACCCGACGCTGACCTTCCGCCGCTCCTGCCGCGAGGGCGTGTGCGGCTCCTGCTCCATGAATATCGCCGGCACCAACACGCTCGCCTGCACCATGCACGCCGACGATGCCAAGGGCGCCATCGCCGTCTATCCCCTGCCCCATATGCCGGTCATCAAGGATCTCGTGCCGGACATGACCCAGTTCTATGCCCAGCACCGCTCGATCGAGCCTTGGCTCAAGACCGACAGCCCGACGCCGCAGAAGGAATGGCGCCAGTCCCATGAGGACCGCGAGAAGCTCGACGGGCTTTACGAATGCATCCTCTGTGCATGTTGCTCGACCGCCTGTCCGTCCTATTGGTGGAACGGCGAGCGCTATCTCGGCCCCGCCGTCTTGCTCCAGGCCGAGCGCTGGGTTGAGGACAGCCGCGACGAGCGGACCGGCGAGCGCCTCGACGATCTCGAGGATCCCTTCCGCCTCTATCGCTGCCACACCATCCTGAACTGCACCAAGGCCTGCCCCAAGGGGCTGAACCCGGCCAAGGCCATCGCCTCCCTAAAGGCCAAGATGGTGGAGCGGGCTTGAAGCGCTCATGTAGCGAAGCGGTAGCGCATAAAGAAGCGCTCAAGTAGCGAAGCGGTGGCGCATAACAAGCGCTGAAGCAGCGGAGTGGTAGCGCATGCAAAATTTGGCGGAGCGCTCTGAGAGATGATCGATCATATCGGCATGCCGGTGCGCGACATTGCCCGCGCCACGGCCTTCTATCTGAAGGCCCTGAAGCCGCTCGGCATCGGCCTCATCATGGACGTTCCGGCGGAGCTCACCGGCAAGGGGCCGGCCGTCGGCTTCGGCGCCGAGGGCAAGCCGTTCTTCTGGATCGGCGAGGGCCAGGTCGCCGAAGGAAGCCATGTGCATGTGGCGTTTGCCGCTTCCTCCCGCGCGGCCGTCGACGCCTTCTACCAGGCGGCCTTGGCGGCCGGCGGCAAGGACAACGGCGCGCCGGGTCTGCGGCCCCACTACCACGAGAATTATTACGGCGCCTTCGTGCTCGATTCCGACGGCAACAATGTCGAGGCCGTCTGCCACGCGTCTGAGATAAAGCGCTCAAGCAGCGCAGCGGTAGCGCGTCAAAAACAAGCGCTCAAGTAGGCCAGAGGCCGGTAGCGCAGAAAACAAAGCGTAGCGCATCGAAAAACACGCGCTCAAGCAGCGGAGCGGTAGCGCAAAGAAAGTCGTGATCAGCGGCGGCAGCGCGGCAGCGAGAAGGCGCAAGTCGGCACGCCCTCTGCGCGCATCTTCTCCTGCGTGGCCTCGTTATTCTCGCTTTGCCATTCATAGGGGCTCCGCACATTCATATGCGCGTAGCTGACGCGCACCAGCACGTCCTTCTCGAAGGTGAGGCTCGCCGAGCAATCGGCCTTGGGGCCCTTCTTCTTCTGCATGCCGCTGAACGGGCTCGACGACTTCTTGGTGTCGTCGCTGCTCGCCGGCCGGGACCGGTCCGGCGCCGCTGTAATGATAGACGAGCGTCTCGGCGCCCCCGCCGGCCGGAATGCGCGAGCGCGGCTGCCCGGCGCACGAAAGGACCTCGGCCTTGCTCATGCCGAGATAGGGCTTGCCCTGGTCGACGCGGGTGATCTGATTGTACATGTCCTCAGGGCCGGAGCCGCCGGCGCAAGCACTCAAAAGGCTCGTGGCGGCCGCGCTCAAAGCGAGCGCCAGCACCATGCCGGCCGCTTTCCGAAGACCCGTCCGCCCTGCGTCGCGCAAATCCATGCCTTTTCATAAAGGAAGGGAAGGCCTTAGCGCCAGATTGCGCGTCAAACGTGGCAAACCCGGCGCGGGCTTTGGCGGCACCGGAAACGAAAATGACTAATCCAACCGCCCGCCGACCTTGGGCGTCACTTTCCAGCCGCGCGCGGAAAGCTGCGACGTCGCGGTCCGGCTCGCGGTGCCCGTGAGCCACATCTGGCCCCGCCCGTTGGATGCCAAGTCCTCGATCGGCGCGCTCCAATAGAGATAGTCGACCGGCAGGATCGACACCGTGCCCTTCGCCGTCTGCGACCATGGGCGCGCGGCCCGCGCGGATGAAGCCGGTGACGGGCGCGACCTTCTTGTTGTAGTTCGCGATCAGTTCGGACTGGCGGCGGTAATAGAACGCCATCTCGATCGAGCTCGCCGTCGCCGCGGTCTCGATATAGATCTGCCGGCCCGCGACATTGCCGAGCGTCTTCAGCGCGACGACGATGACCGCCTTGTCGGTCGGGGTGAGGTTCGCGTTCGCGTAGAAGGCGTCCTGCGCCGCTTTCGAAACGCCCATGACGGTGAGGAATTCGCGGCCCTGCTGCTCGAGCTGCGCTGCCGTCTTGTCGCGGAGCGCTTCGCGGAGCTTCTGGCTGGTCGAGGTCGCGCTGATGGCGATGCTCGCGCCGCCGGTGACGAAGCTCAAGCCGACGTTCACGCCCGTATTGCCGACGGCGCTCGCGGTCGCCAAGCGCGTGAGCTGCTCGTCGAGCGGCTTGAAGCTCGTATAGGGATCGACGCCGAGGTCGAAGGCGAGCTTGCGCCGCGCCGCGGCCCCGCCGGTCACCGATGCGACGATGCCTTCTTTGCGCGGGTCCGTCGCCTCCATGCCCGCCTTGAGGCCGCCGAAGAAATTGCCGACGCCTTTGAAAGTGTCGCCGATGGTCTTGCCGGGCGCGGTCACGAGGCCCTTGGCGGTGCCGAGCGGCTTCAGCGCGGTCGCGCCTGCCGCATCGACCAGCGTCTCGGCGCCGCCAACCTCGGCGAGCTTGGTCGCCGCTTGCATCTCGCGCGCCCGCACCTTGAGCAGGGTCGTGCCGACGATGCGGTACGTCCCCCATTGGGTGTCGACGTCGAACACATATTGGTAGTTCTCGACGCCGACCTGGTTCTGGACTTTGTAATAGGGGCTGTTGAGGAGGCCCGGCGGCAGGACGGCGCGCGCCGTAAAGGTCGGCGGCTTTTCATATTGCGCGGCGAGTGCTGCGCCCGCGCCGAGCGCCACGGCGATGAGCGCGCCGGCGGAACGGGAAACGGTCCGGCGCGGAGCGCGCCGATAGGTCGAGATCACTTGTTGCCCCCTGACGCGACGACGGACTGACGCGGCCCTCTCGATCCTGGAGCATAGCCCGGCAAGCGGCCCCCGCAAAGACCGGCGACGGCCGAAGCGCCCCTGCGACATGGTGTCGGGCGGCCGGAACGGGGCACGGGGCTCGGCCGTTTTTCCCCCATGAACAAGCCAACGAAAGGAGGCTTCGAATGAAGACCACATTTCGCAAGACCGCCATCGCGCTCGGTCTCGTGGCGGGCGCTACGCTTCTGACCTTGCCCGCGACGATCGCGCCGGCCATGGCCAATTCCGTCCATCGCGAAGGTCAGTTCGGCGGCAGTTGGAGCCGAATCGAGCCGAGCTCGGGCTATTATCAGCACCGCCGCCACGCGGCCCGTGTCGGCCCACTTTATAGCGGCCGCCAGTATGACCGCGGCTATTACGCCAGTCGGGGCTACGACTATTACGACTACGGCCCGCGCCGGGCCTACAACGCCCCCTATTATGACGATCGCGGCCCGGGCTTCAGCATCACCATCCGCTAGCCGGACCCGCGACTTGGCCTGACGATGCGGTACCCCTCTCGTTTCGGGAGGGGTATTCGCGTTTGTCAGGCAGGGAACTCCGCCCTTCCCCTCCACGTTATTGGTTCAGGTGAACGCGCCTGAAACCGTATAGGTCATGGTTCTCCTCCTTCGGGTGAGGCGCCACTCTAGACCGATTCCGCCAACGCCCATTCCCTCTCCCCAAAACAACCAATTCCCTGTCCCAAGATGCGCACCGCGCCGCTAGAGTGAGCGCCGCTGATAGGAGGTGCATCGATGCGGACCTGGATTTTTGCCACGGCCCTCGTGACGGGTTTGATCATGTCGACCGTGCCGGCCTCGGCGCGCGAGGCCGGAGTGGCGGCGGGCGTCACCCGGGAAGAACTGTTTACGGAGCCCATGGCCGGAGAGCCGGGCGAGGTGGTGGTCAGCGATATTTACAGCATCCCCGCCGGCGCCGTGCTCCCCTGGCATATTCATCCCGACGCACATGAGGTGAGCTACATCATCTCGGGCGCGTTGACGCTCGAGATCGAGGGCGAAGGCACGAAGCACCTGAAAGCCGGCGACAGCGCTTACGTTCGCCCCAACATCGTCCATCGCGGGCTGAATGAGGGCACGGTGCCGGTAAGGCTCTTCGTGGTGCGCATGAAGCCGAAGGATGCGCCGCTTGCCGTCAATGTCGCGCCGGGCAGTGTCGAGCCAGGCAATGTCGAACCAAGCGATGGCGAGCGCGCCGCGCCCGGTAAGTCCAAGTGAGGGCGTTCAGGCCCGCCGCTTGCGGATGAGCGCGCGCAAGCCGACCGCCCAGGCCCCCGCCACGACGACCCAATAGAACACCTTGGCCGGGGTCCCGAGCTCCATGCCGAGCGCCGAGCCGGCGAAGGTGCCGAGGGTCGCGACCAGCGTGTAAAAGGCGGCAAAGGCGAGCACGAACACGATCGAGAACCGCGGCCGGAAGAAGCCGATCAGCGTGCCGGCCAAGCCCCACACGAAATTCACGCCGGCCTGCAGCGGATTGAGGCGGAAGCCCGGCGGGAAGCTTTGGGGGTCGGTCGAGAAGCCGTAATAGGCGAAGGACAGGAGCATCAGACCCCCGAGCGCCAGGAAATAGGCGCTGCAGCGCGCCGCCCATACGACCAGCGGCAGCCGCGGGGTGCGCTCGAGTTCCTCGTCCGTCGGCACCGGCCGGTCAGGCGCCCTGGCGAGCCGCTTCTGATCCATGCGAAACCTCGCGTTTCATGGTTCGACCCACCCTATCCGATCGCTCGTACGCTTTCCATGGGGCGAGCGCGAAAGGCGGATCGCGAAGCCAGTCTTTCCAACGCGAAGGAGGGAGCGGCGTGAAAAATCACCGCCTTGCGCTTGAGCCCAATTGCATTTAACCAACCAGCAGTTCATGCGGAGCCGCAACAGCAGAAATTGCGGCCGATTTCGGAGGAAATTTCATGGCGCGTAGTCGGATTGCATTGATCGGCGCTGGCCAGATCGGCGGCACCATTGCCCATCTCGCCGGCATCAAGGAACTCGGTGACGTCATCTTGTTCGACGTGGTCGACGGCGTCCCGCAAGGCAAGGCGCTCGACCTTTCCCATTCCGCCCCCGTCGGCGGCTTCGCTCCGAAATTCAGGGGCGTCAACGAATATGCCGAGATCAAGGACGCCGACGTGGTGATCGTCACCGCGGGCGTGCCGCGCAAGCCCGGCATGAGCCGCGACGATCTTCTCGAGATCAACTTGAAAGTCATGGAGCAGGTCGGCGCAGGCCTTCGCAAATACGCGCCCGAAGCCTTCGTCATCTGCGTGACCAACCCGCTCGACGCCATGGTCTGGGCCCTGCAGAAGACGTCCGGCCTGCCGCGCAACAAGGTGGTCGGCATGGCGGGCGTGCTCGACAGCGCGCGCTTCCGCTATTTCCTCTCCGAGGAGTTCGACGTCAGCCCGCAGGACATTCACACGATGGTGCTCGGCGGCCACGGCGACACCATGGTGCCGCTCATCCGCTATTCCTCGGTCGCCGGCATTCCGATCGCCGACCTCGTCAAGATGCGCTGGATCACCCAGAAGCGGCTCGACGAGATCGTCCAGCGGACCCGCGACGGCGGCGCCGAGATCGTCGGCCTGCTCAAGACCGGCTCCGCCTATTACGCGCCGGCCACGTCCGCTCTCGACATGGCCGAATCCTATCTCAACGACGAGAAGCGCGTGCTGCCGGCCGCCGCCTATCTGAACGGCGAGTATGGCGTGAAGGGGATCTATGCCGGCGTGCCGGTGATCATTTCCGCCAAGGGTGTCGAGCGCGTGATCGAACTCGACCTGTCCTCGGCGGAGAAAGACGCCTTCATGCATTCGGTTGAATCGGTGAAGGCCTTGGTCGAGCTTTGCCAGAGGATCGCCCCGAACCTCGCCACCACCTAGTCAAGCGCATCGAGCAAACGAGCCTTTCCATGAATATTCACGAGTACCAAGCCAAGGCCCTGCTCAAAGAGTTCGGCGCGCCGGTGGCCGACGGCAGTGTCATCACCACGGCTGATGATGCGGCCGCCCACGCCAAGGCCCTCGGCGGCGAGACTTTCGTGGTCAAGGCGCAGATCCATGCCGGCGGGCGGGGCAAAGGCGGCGGCATCAAGCTCGTCAACACTCTCGAGGAGCTTCACGCCGAAGCGGATCATATGCTCGGGAAGCCGCTCATCACGCCGCAGACCGGCCCCAAGGGCCGCGTCGTGCGGAGTGTTTATATCGTCAAGGATACGACGATTGCCCGGGAGCTTTATCTCTCCCTGCTGGTCGACCGCGCCACGAGCCGCGTCGCCTTCGTCGCCTCGACGGAAGGCGGCGTCAATATCGAGGAAGTCGCCGCCAAGACGCCCGAGCTGATCACCACGATCGACGTCGATCCGGCGACCGGCTTGAGCGGCTACCACACCCGCGTCATCGCCAAGGCGCTGAAGCTCGAAGGCGATCTCGCCAAGCAATGCGCGAAGCTCGTGAGGACGCTCTACAAGATCTTCATCGACAAAGACGCGAGCCTCATCGAGATCAATCCGCTGGTCGTGACCAAAGAGGACAATCTCGTCTGCCTCGACGCCAAGATGGGGTTCGAGGACAATGCGCTGTTCCGCCATCCGGACATCGTCGAACTGCGCGACATTCACGAAGAGGATCCGGCCGAGGTCGAAGCCTCGAAGCACGATTTGTCCTACGTGAAGCTCGACGGCACCATCGGCTGCATGGTCAACGGCGCGGGCCTCGCCATGGCCACCATGGACATCATCAAGCTCTATGGCGGAGAGCCGGCGAACTTTCTCGACGTCGGCGGCGGCGCCGACAAGGACCGCGTGACCGAGGCGTTCAAGATCATCCTGTCCGATCCGAATGTCGAGGGCGTGCTGGTCAATATCTTCGGCGGCATCATGCGCTGCGACACCATCGCGGAGGGGATCATCGCCGCGGCGCGCGAGATGAACATCACCGTGCCGCTCGTGGTCCGCCTCGAAGGCACCAATGTGGAGCGCGGCAAGGAGCTCTTGCGCGACTCGGGCCTCGCCATCATTCCCGCCGACGATCTCGACGACGCCGCTAAAAAGGCCGTCGCCGCCGTCAAAGCCGCGGCTTGAAACTTGCAACGTCATTTTTTTCGCGTCTTGTCATCCAATCCTTTTCCAGAGGCTGTAATCGCTGATCATGTCCGTCCTCGTCGATAAGAATACGCGCGTCATCTGCCAGGGTTTCACCGGCGCTCAGGGCACGTTTCATTCGGAGCAGGCGATCGCCTACGGGACCAAGATGGTCGGCGGCGTGACCCCGGGGAAAGGCGGCACGAAGCATCTCGACCTTCCGGTTTTCGATACCGTGCGCGAAGCGGTCGAGGCGACCGGTGCCGAGGCCTCCGCCGTCTATGTGCCGCCACCCTTCGCCGCCGATGCGATCCTCGAGGCGATCGACGCCGGGATCGGCCTCGTGGTTTGCATCACCGAGGGCGTTCCGGTGCTCGACATGGTGAAGGTCAAGCGCGCGCTCTGCGGTTCGGGCACGCGCCTGGTCGGGACCGAACTGCCCCGGCGTCATCACCCCGAACCAGTGCAAGATCGGCATCATGCCGGGCCACATTCACATGCCCGGCAAGGTCGGCATCGTCTCGCGCTCCGGCACTCTCACCTACGAGGCCGTGGCTCAGACCACCGCCACCGGGCTCGGTCAGACCACGTGCATCGGCATCGGCGGCGATCCCGTCAACGGCACCAATTTCGTGGATGCGCTCGCTCTGTTTCTCGAGGACGATGCGACGGAAGCGATCATCATGATCGGTGAAATCGGTGGGTCCGCCGAGGAAGAGGCCGCCGAGTTTCTGATCAAGGCCGGCAACAAGAAGCCGATTGTCGGCTTCGTCGCCGGCGCCACGGCGCCGCCCGGCCGCCGCATGGGCCATGCCGGTGCCGTTATCTCAGGCGGCAAGGGCGATGCAGAGAGTAAAATAGAGGCAATGCGGGAGGCCGGGATCGTGGTGTCTCCTTCCCCAGCGGCCCTTGGAACGACCCTTGCAGGAATATTTTCGTGAAGAGCGCGCCTGACGCCTAACACTCGCCTTGATTGCCCCGCAGGCCGGTGAGTAACCGATTTAACCGGCAGGGTTTGGTCCGATGACACGACATGAATTGAACGAAGTGTTTGCCCGCACCTCGTTCTTGGACGGCACCAACGCCACCTATCTCGCGGACCTTTATGCCCGCTACGAGACGGACCCGTCTTCCGTCGATCCCGAATGGCAGAGCTTCTTTGCAAGCCTCGGCGACGATGCCGCCGATGTCTTCGCGGATGCGCGCGGCCCCTCTTGGAGCAGCGGCGGAGGCAGCCTCCCCGCGGCCGCCGCACCCCGCGGCTCCCTGACCCAGAAGCAGGCGCTCGACGCCGCCCGCGACACGCTCGGCGCGCGCATGCTGATCCGCGCCTATCGCACACGCGGCCATCTCGTCGCCAAGCTCGACCCGCTCGAACTCACCACGCGCCGCGAGCATCCCGAGCTCAAGCCGTCGACCTATGGCTTCACCAAGGCCGACTACGACCGGTCGATCTATATCGGCGGCGCCTTCGGCCTCGAATTCGCGACCTTGCGTGAGGTTCTCGCCATCCTCAAGCGCACCTATTGCGGCCCGATCGGCGTCGAGTACATGTATATTTCCGATCCCGAGCAGCGCGCCTGGATTCAGAAGCGCTTCGAGGGCATGGACAACGAGGTCCGCTTCACGTCTCAAGGCAAGCGGGCGATCCTGACCAAGCTCATCGAGGCGGAAGGGTCGGAGCGGTTCCTCAACGTCAAATATACTGGCACCAAGCGCTTCGGTCTCGACGGCGGGGAGTCCGTGGTCCCGGCGCTCGAGCAGATCATCAAGCGCGGCGGCCAGCTCGGCGTGCGCGAGATCGTCATCGGCATGCCCCACCGCGGACGGCTCAACGTGCTCGCCAATGTCATGGGCAAGCCCTATCGCGCCATCTTCAACGAGTTCCGCGGCGGCTCGGCGCCAGCCCGACGATGTCGAAGGCTCGGGCGACGTGAAATATCACTTGGGCGCTTCCTCCGACCGCGAGTTCGACGACAACCGCGTGCATCTGTCGCTCACCGCCAATCCGTCTCATCTCGAAAGCGTCGATCCCGTGGTGCTCGGCAAGGTCAGAGCGAAGCAGGATCAGCGCGGCGACCGGGAGCGCAAAGAGATCCTGCCGCTGCTCCTTCACGGCGATGCGGCCTTCGCCGGCCAGGGCGTGGTCACCGAATGCCTCGGGCTCTCGGGCTTGCGCGGTCACCGCACCGGCGGCGCGATCCACTTCATCGTCAACAATCAGATCGGCTTCACCACGGCGCCGCGTTTCTCGCGCTCATCGCCCTACCCCTCCGACGCCGCCAAGATGATCGACGCGCCGATCTTCCACGTGAACGGCGACGATCCCGAAGCCGTCGTGCATGTCACCAAGATCGCCACCGAATACCGCCAGCGCTTCGGCAAGCCCGTGGTCATCGACATGTTCTGCTACCGCCGCCACGGCCATAACGAGGCCGACGAGCCGGCCTTCACCCAGCCCTTGATGTATCAGCGCATCGCGGCCCATCCCGGCGTGGTCGAGACCTACGCGAACCGCCTGATCAACGAGGGGCTGTTCACGGCCGAGGAGGTCGAGGACCTGCAGGCGCGCTTCCGTGCTTATCTCGAGGAGGAGTTCGCCGCCGGGGAGACCTACCGGCCGAACCGCGCCGATTGGCTCGACGGCCGCTGGTCCGGCATCGGTTTCGCCGACGAGGGCGCGCGCCGCGGCATGACCGGCGTCGATCTCGATCTGCTCCGCCAGGTCGGCCAGAAGCTCACCACGATCCCGAAGAGCTTCACGGCCCACAAGACCATCGCCCGCATCATGGGCAATCGGCGCAAGATGATCGAGGAGGGGAAGGGCATCGACTGGGCGACGGCCGAGGCGCTCGCCTTCGCGACGCTCCTGGTCGAGGGCTTCAAGGTCCGGCTGTCGGGCCAGGACTCCGAGCGCGGCACCTTCTCCCAGCGCCATTCGGTGCTCATGGATCAGGAGAACGAGAAGAAATACACGCCGCTCAAGCATCTCGACAAGCGCCAGGCCGAGTTCGAGGTCATCAACACCATGCTCTCGGAAGAAGCGGTGCTCGGCTTCGAATATGGCTACAGCCTCGCCGAGCCGAATGCGCTCGTGCTGTGGGAAGCCCAGTTCGGCGACTTCGCCAACGGCGCCCAGGTGATCATCGACCAGTTCATCTCCTCCGGCGAGCGCAAATGGCTGCGCATGTCCGGGCTCGTGCTCCTGCTGCCTCATGGCTACGAAGGCCAGGGCCCGGAGCATTCCTCGGCCCGCCTCGAGCGCTATCTCCAGTCCTGCGCCGAGGACAATTGGCAGGTGGTCAACTGCACCACGCCCGGCCAATTATTTCCATGTGCTGCGCCGCCAGCTCCATCGCGACTTCCGCAAGCCCCTCGTGCTCATGACGCCGAAGTCGCTGCTTCGTCATAAGCGTGTGGTATCGGACTTGGAGCAGTTCGGCCCGGAGTCGAGCTTCCACCGCCTGCTGTGGGACGATGCCGAAGGCAAGCCCGGCGAGGCGATCGAGCTCGTCGCCGACGCGAACATCCGGCGCGTGGTGTTGTGCTCCGGCAAGGTGTATTACGACCTCTACGAGGAGCGCGAGAAGCGCGGCATCAACGACGTCTATCTGCTGCGCGTCGAGCAGCTCTATCCCTTCCCGGCGCGCGCGCTGATCCAGGAGCTGACCCGTTTCAAGGACGCCGAGATCGTGTGGTGCCAGGAAGAGCCGAAGAATATGGGCGCATGGAGCTTCATCGAGCCGAATGTGTCCTGGGTTCTCGACCATATCGGTGCGAAGCACCGGCGTCCCCGCTATGCCGGGCGGCCGAGCTCGGCCGCCACCGCGACGGGCTTGATGAGCAAGCATGTGCGTGAATTGAAGGCCTTTCTCGACGAGGCGTTGGGCTAGGCGAAAGAAGGACAGGCAGCGAACTGATGGCCACAGAGATCCGGGTTCCGGCCTTGGGAGAATCCGTCGTCGAGGCGACGGTCGGCCAGTGGTTCAAGCAGGCGGGCGATGCCGTTTCCGCCGACGAGCCCTTGGTCGAGCTCGAAACCGACAAGGTCACCGTCGAGGTGCCGGCGCCGGCCTCGGGCGTCCTGTCCGATATCGTCGTGAACGCGGGCGATACGGTGGCGGTCGGCGCCCTGCTCGGCGCCATCGCCGAGGGTGACGGCAAAGCGAAACCGAGGCGAAGCCCAAAGCCGCCAAGCCACATCCGCGAAGTCCGAGAGCGCGCCGCAGCCGAAGCCGCCGTGAAAGAAGCGGCCTCGAAGCGAAGGCGAAGCCGATGCGCCGCCGCCCGTCGCACCGAAGAAGCTCGAGCGCGAGCCGCATCCGCGCAGGAAATCGCCGCCGATACCTATGACGCCGATGACCGGGACGAGATGCCGCCCTCGCCCGCCGCCCGCAAGCTCCTCGCCGAGAACGGCCTCGACGCGAGCGAGGTCACCGGCTCAGGCCGCCGCGGCCAGGTGCTGAAGGAAGACGTGACGGCGCAGGCCGCTCGAAGCGCTTCTCGCGCGCGAGCGGAAGCCGAAACCTGAAGCGCCGGCCCGCGCGCCCGTCGCCGCCGGACGATGGCGCCCGCGAGGAGCGCGTGCGCATGACGCGGCTGCGCCAGACCATCGCCAAGCGCCTGAAGGAAGCCCAGGACACCGCCGCCATGCTCACCACGTTCAACGACGTGGACATGAGCGCGGTCATGCAGATGCGGAAGGACTATCGCGACGCCTTCGAGAAGAAGCACGGCGTGAAGCTCGGCTTCATGGGCTTCTTCGTCAAGGCCTGCGTCGCAGGCCTTGAAGGACATTCCCGCGGTCAACGCCGAGATCGACGGCGACGACATCGTCTACAAGAATTACTACCACATCGGCGTCGCCGTCGGCACCGAGCGCGGCCTCGTCGTTCCGGTGTTGCGCGAAGCCGACACCATGAGCCTTGCGGAGATCGAGGCCGAGATCGCCGATTTCGGCCGCGCGCGCCCGCGACGGCAAGCTCGGCCTCGCCGAGATGCAAGGCGGCACCTTCACCATCTCCAACGGCGGCATTTACGGCTCGATGCTGTCGACGCCGATCCTCAACGCGCCGCAATCGGGCATTCTCGGCATGCACACGCATCGAGGAGCGCGCCGTGGTGCGCGACGGCCAGATCGTGGCGCGGCCGATGATGTATCTGGCGCTGTCCTACGACCACCGCGTCGTGGACGGCAAGGAGGCGGTCACCTTCCTGGTGAACGTCAAGGAGTAGCTCGAAGACCCCGCGCGGCTCGTCCTCGACCTCTGAGGCTCTCGTCATGACGACATTACGATCTCGTCGTCATCGGCGCCGGCCCGGGCGGCTATGTCTGCGCCATCCGCGCGGCGCCAGCTCGGCATGCAAGGTCGCCGTGCGTCGAGAAGCGCGCGACCCATGGCGGCACCTGCCTCAATGTCGGCTGCATTCCCTCGAAGGCGCTGCTCGCATGCGAGCGAGGCCTATCGCGGAAGCCGCGCACGACTTCGCCGCCATGGGCATCAAGGTGAAGCCGGAGCTCGATCTTGCCGCCATGCTCGCCTTCAAGGACAAGGGCGTGAAGGGCAATGTGGACGGCGTCGAATTTCTGCTGAAGAAGAACAAGATCGACGCCTTCCACGGCACCGGCCGCATCACCGCGCCCGCACACGGTCGAGGTCGCGGACGCCAAGGGCAAGACGCAAGCCCTCGAGACCAAGGCCATCGTCATCGCCACCGGCTCGGAGGTGGCGCATGTGCCCGGCATCGACATCGACGAGAAGCGCATCGTGTCCTCGACCGGCGCGCTCGAGCTTTCGAAAGTGCCGAAGCGCATGGTGGTGATCGGCGGCGGCTATATCGGCCTCGAACTCGGCTCGGTGTGGTCGCGCCTCGGCGCGGAGGTCACCGTGGTCGAGATGCTCGCACCGCATCACGCCCGGCCTCGACGGCGAGCTTGCCAAGCAGCTGCAGCGCATCCTCGAGAAGCAGGGCATGACCTTCAAGCTCGGCGCCAAGGTCGACGAAGGTCGAGACCAAGGCCAAGGGCGTGACGCTCACCATCGAGCCGGTCGGACGGCGGCAAGAAGGAAACCATCGACTGCGACGTGGTCCTGGTCGCCGTCGGCCGCGTGCCGAACACCGAAGGCCTCGGCCTCGAGGAGGTCGGCGTCGAGACCCACGCGCGCGGCCGCGTCATCGTCGATCACAAATTCCAGACCAACGTGCCCGGCATCTACGCCATCGGCGACGTGATCGCCGGCCCGATGCTCGCCCACAAGGCGGAAGACGAAGGCGTCGCCGTGGCCGAGATCATCGCCGGCCAGGCGGGCCACGTGAACTACGACGTGATCCCGTGCGTCGTCTATACCGCGCCGGAAGTCGCCTCCGTCGGCAAGACCGAGGAGCAGCTGAAGGAGGCCGGCATCGCCTACAAGGTCGGCAAGTTCCCCTTCACGGCCAACGGCCGCGCCAAGGTCAATGGCACCACCGAAGGCTTCGTCAAGATCCTGGCCGACGCGAAGACCGACCGCGTGCTCGGCGTCCATATCATCGGCGCCGATGCCGGCACCATGATCGCGCGAGGCCGCCGTGCTCATGGAGTTCGGCGGCTCGGCCGAGGATATCGCGCGCACCTGCCACGCCCATCCCGACCCTGAACGAAGCGGTCAAGGAAGCGGCGCTCGCCGTCGACAAGCGCGCTCTGCATATGTGATCGTCAGTCCGGACCGCGTGCGCGAAGCGCATCGCGTGAATTCGGAATCCAGCACGAGAATCACGGCGAAGCCGTATCCCGGCTTTCGCCGGAATGACGAGACCCTCACTTAGGCCGTGAAGGTTCGCAAGTGCAGAGCCGCATAGAGCGTGAGCGAGAGTGAGGCAATCGAAGCGAACGTCATTCCGGACCGCGTGCGCGAAGCGTATCGCGTGATCCGGAATCCAGCACGAGAGTCGCGGCGAAGCCGTTCTGGAGTCCGGCTTTCGCCGGAATCGACGATGGAGCCCACACATGCGCGCGGGTGATCTTCACCCGTCACGCGTCAAGCCCGCGGGTGCGCGCTCTCGTAGGTCTTCAGGAGATGGCGCGCGGTCGACCTCCGTATAGCCTTGGGTGGTCGAGAGGCTCGCATGGCCGAGCAGCTCTTGGATCGCGCGCAGGTCGGCGCCGGCCCCGAGCAGATGCGTGGCGAAGGAATGGCGGAGCGCATGCGGCGTCGCCGTCTCCGGAAGCCCGAGCGCCGCGCGGGCGCGCGCGATGCGCAATTGGATGATGCGGGGCGACAGCTGCTTGCCGCGCGCGCCGATGAACAGCGGATCGTCCGCGCCGAGCTTCGCCGGGCAGAGCTTCAAATAGCGCTCGATCGCGGCCCGCGTCACCGGCAGCACCGGCACCACCCGCGTCTTCGAGCCCTTGCCCGTCACCCGCAGCATATCGCGCCCTTTGGTCGGCGCCTCTTTTGCCCGAAGCGACAAGGCTTCCGAGATCCGCAAGCCCGAGCCGTAGAGCAGCGTCAGCACGGCGGTGTCCCGCGCGATGATCCATTCCGGCGCGTCCGGGTCTGAAATGTCGGCGCCGTCGACGAGCGCCGTCGCCTTCTCGGCGGTGAGCGGCTTCGGCACCGAATGCGGGCAGCTTCGGCAGCGACACGGCGCGGATCGCATCGTTCTTGCCGAGGCCCCGGCGCTCGAGAAAACGATAGAACATGCGAAGCGCGCTCAAAGTGCGCGCCAGGCTCCGGCTGCCGACGTCCGCACTCCGGCGCATGGCGAGAAAGCCGCGCACGTCCCGCGCGGAGAGCCCGAGCAGCAGCTTGAGATCGGGCTCGCGATCGAAATGGCCTGCGAGGAAGGCGAGGAACTGGCCGAGGTCGCGCCGATAGGCCTCGACCGTATGGGCGGCGAGCTGGCGCTCGGTCATGAGATAGACGAACCAGGCGTTGACCGCGCGGTCGACATCGGGCGCGGCGCCGAGCGCTTTCGCTTTCGCCTTGATTTCGATTTTGCCGCCGATTTCGACTTGGCTGCCATCCGCCCCTCGACTTTGCCCCCGAGCAGGCTACTATGGGTCGGTGAGTCGTTAACCCCCGCTTAACCCGAACGAGTTCGCCCTGGCCAAGACGCAGACCAAGAGTCCCGACGCAGACAGCCGACGAAGCGAGCGGCATCAGACGACCGCGCCCGTTCTGCTGCCGCTCGCCCTGCCCGCGCCCATACGAATATCTCGTGCCGAAGGGCGCCCACGTCGAGCCCGGCGAGTTCGTCGTCGTGCCGCTCGGTCCCGTCGAATATGTCGCCGCCGTGTGGCGGCGCGATGAAGACGAAGCTGCGCCGGGAATGGCGCGCAAAAAACTCCGCGAGATCGTCGAGATTCTCGACGACGTGCCGAAGCTCCCGCCCGTCTCGCTCGACTTCGCCGACTGGGTCGCGGGCTACACCTTGCCTCGCCCGGCATGGTCTTGCGCATGATGATGAGCGCGCGCGCCGGCCTTCCAGCCGCCGGAGCCGCGCTACGGCGTGCGGCTCGCAGGGCCTGCGCCGGCGCGCATGACGCCGGCCCGCGCCCGCGTGATCGAGGCGGCGGCGAACGGCCTCACCTGGGTGAAGTCTGCGCCTCGCCGAAGCCGCCGGCGTGAGCGCGGGCGTGATCGACGGCCTGGTCGATGCGGGCACGCTTCTCGCCGAGCCGCTGCCGGACTGGCATGCCATGCCGCTCGATCTTTCGCGCGCGAAGCGCGCGACCCTGAACCCGGAGCAGGCCGAAGCCGCGAAAGAGCTCCTGAAGATGACGAGCAACGGCTTCGCCGTGGCGCTCCTCGACGGCGTCACCGGCTCCGGCAAGACGGAGGTCTATTTCGAGGCGATCGCCGAATGTTTGGCAGGCGGCCGCCAGGCGCTCGTGCTGATGCCCGAGATCGCGCTGACCGGCCAGTTCATCGCCCGCTGCGAGGAGCGCTTCGGCGCGAGGCCCGCCGAATGGCATTCCGGGCGTCAGCCCCTCGATGCGCGGCCGCGTCTGGCGCGCGCGTCGCGGAAGGACAAGGCGAAGCTCGTGGTCGGCGCCCGCTCGGCGCTGTTCCTGCCCTTCCCCGATCTCGGCCTGATCGTCGTCGATGAGGAGCACGATCAGGCCTACAAGCAGGAAGACCGCGTCGCCTATCAGGCGCGCGACATGGCGGTGGTTCGCGCCTATCTCGGCGCGGGACGCGCAAGTCTTGGCGCGGATAGCGCGGGTTATGGCGCGCAATTTGGCGGGGATAGCAAGAAGCGCATGCATGGCGCGCGGCGGTATCCCCGTGGTCCTGAGCTCGGCGACGCCCTCCATCGAGAGCCTGGTGAATGTCGAACGGGGCCGCTACCGGCATATCCGCCTCGCGACCCGCTACAAGGCGGCGGGCCTGCCGGCGCTCCAAGCCATCGACATGCGGGAGAGCCCGCCCGAGCGCGGGCATTGGCTGTCGCCGGTTCTGATCGAGGAGATGGCGGACACTCTGGCGCGCGGCGAGCAGGCGTTGCTGTTCCTCAATCGCCGCGGCTATGCGCCGGTGACGCTCTGCCGGAAATGCGGCTTCCGCTTCGAATGTCCCAATTGCTCGGCCTGGCTGGTGGAGCACCGCTTCCGCCGCCGCCTCGAATGCCATCATTGCGGCAAGTTCATGCCCATCCCCCATGAATGTCCGAGCTGCGGCGCCGAGGACTCGCTCGTCGCCTGCGGCCCCGGCATCGAGCGCATCGCCGAGGAGGTCGCCGAACACTTCCCGGAAGCCCGCCGCGCGCTGCTGTCGAGCGATCTCACGCCGTCCATCGCCGATTGCGCGAGACCTTGCGCGAGATCGAGGACCGCGAGGTCGACATCATCGTCGGCACCCAGCTCGTGGCCAAAGGCCATCATTTTCCGGGGCTTGCCCTGGTCGGCGTGGTCGACGCGGATCTCGGCCTCGCCCAAGGCGACCCCCGCGCCGCCGAGCGCACCTTCCAGCTCCTGAGCCAGGTCACGGGGCGCGCGGGCCGCGAGGCGATCAAGGGCCGCGGCCTGATCCAGACCTATATGCCGGAGCATCCGGTGATCGCGGCGCTGGTCGCGGGCGACCGCGACACCTTCCTCGAGCGCGAGATCGCCGCGCGCCGGGACGCGGGCCTGCCGCCCTTCGGCCGCCTCGCCGCGATCCTCGTCACGGCCGGCGACCGCGCGAAAGCGCCGAAGCCTATGCCCGGGAGGTCGCGCGGCCGCGCCCGAAGCCGAAAAGATCGAGGTTCTCGGCCCCGCCGAGGCGCCGCTCTCGGTGATCCGCGGCCGCTACCGCTACCGGCTCCTGGTGAAGGCCGCCCGCGAGGCCGACTTGCAGGCCTATATGCGGCTGTGGCTCGCCGACGTGCCCAAGGCCGAGGCGACATCCGCCTCACCGTCGACATCGACCCCTAAGTTTCTTGTGAGGCGCCAGGACCCTAGCCGAGCGTCGTCTCGCCTTCTGGTGGCGGGCATGGATCCATTTCGCGTGCTCGGCGGTCGTCATCGTGCCCATCCGCTCCGCCAGCAGGCGCTGCGCCTCTTGCGGCTTGAGACCCGCGTAAGGGCCGGCCTTCTCGACGAAGAGATGCCGTTCGTTCCGCAAGGTCTCGCAGGTCGAGCGGTAGAGGATCCAGTTCTCCTGCCACTTGTTGACCTGCTGGAGCCCTTCCAGGAGCAGGATGCCGCCCGCGGCGATCGCCACGAGAAGCGCGCGGGAAGTGAAAGCCGGGGATCTGCCATATTCGGCAAGCACCGGAATGGCGAGCGCCAGCACGATGATGGCGATCTTCGCCGCCTTGAAGGCCCGCTGGCAGCCTTCGAAGCCTTGCGGTCGTACCACGCAATCTCGCCGTCGAGCCGCTCAAAGAGCGGCGCGAGCTTCGGCTCCTGCCCCTTTGCCGTGGCCATGGCTCTCCGTCCCGCACTCCCTAAAGCAGGCCGCAACGATAATCCCGACACCGCAGTGCGGGCTACGACTATTCTATCAGGCGTTGCGGATGTCTTGCGCGGCGCGGGCCAGGATCTCGACGATGCGCGTCTCCGCATCGCCCGCTTCATCTTCGGCCTCGAGCCGCTTCGCCGCGGCGCCGCGGAGATTGTCCAACGCGGCGGCCACGAGCTGCGGCACGCCGGCCTCCTCCGCCTCGCGGCGCTCATAGGCCCGGCGCCGGCGCGCGAGCTTCTTGCCGATGCCCTCCAGCCGCTCCAGCACCATGTCGGCGATGTCGCGGTTGTCCTCGAGGTAGGCTCTGCCGTCCTCGGTGATGGTGTAGCGCTTCTTGGCGCCCTCGCTCTCCGAGGTGACGTAGCCCGCCTCCTCGAGGAAGGTCAGCGTCGGATAGACCACGCCCGGGCTCGGGCTGTAGCAGCCGCTCGTCTTCTCCTCGATCAGCTTGATGAGTTCGTAGCCGTGGCGGGGCTGCTCGGCGATCAGGGCAAGCGCGAGCAGCTTGAGGTCGCCCTGGGCCAACATGCGGCCGATGCGGAACCAGTCATTGCCGCCGCCCCCGCGCCCAGGCCCCCAGCCGCGACCTCCGCCGGACCGTCCTGACCGCGCCGCCGCCCATAAGCCGGCGAGCGGGCCTTCGTGATGTCTCATGAATGCATGTTCGTTCTCCATTCGATCTATCTTACGATATGCTTTAGAAAGTTCATATCGCACGATATATCTAACTAGGTAAGACATTCGTCTCGCGGCCATTGGGCTGACGAGGCTGGCGGTTATTGCGCCCCCTTCGCCCCTGTGTTACAGGCTCCGCGGGGTTTCCAGGGGACCGTTTTCGGGGTTTCGCCCGTTGACGCGGAGGCTCCAATCCCAGCATTTTCCGGGGTCCGAGGGTGGGACGGCTCGACGAGCGCCCGCCCCTGAGCAAGAGGCGTTTATCGAAGTGGCAGGCGAGGACCATATCGTTTCGGGCGTTGCAGGCCGCTATGCCACCGCCCTGTTCGAGCTCGGTCTCGAGGAGAAGGCGCTTGAGCAGATCGAGGCCGACCTGAACCGCTTCGGCGAGGCGCTCGACGCCGTCGAAGACCTGCAGCGTCTGGTGAAGAGCCCCGTGTTCTCGGCCGAGGAGCAAGGCCGGGCGCTTGCCGCCATCCTCGACGAGCTCAAGATCGAGGGCCTCACCAAGAATTTTCTGCTGCTCGTCTCCAAGAACCGCCGCCTGTTCGCCACGCCCGACATGATCCGCGCGTTCCGCGCGATGCTCGCGAACCATCGCGGCGAGACGAGCGCCACGGTCACCGCGGCCGCGAAACTCACCGAAGCGCAAGTCACCGCGATGAAGCAGGCGCTTGAAGGCCGCGCTCGGCAAGGACGTCATGCTCGATCAGCGGGTCGATCCCGAGCCTCATCGGCGGCCTCATGGTCAAAGTGGGCAGCCGCATGATCGACACCTCGCTTCGCACCAAACTCAACACTCTCAAGCACGCCATGAAAGAGGTTGGCTAATGGATATCAGGGCCGCCGAGATCTCCGCGATTCTCAAAGAGCAAATCAAGAATTTCGGGCAGGAAGCCGAAGTCGCCGAAGTCGGCCAGGTGCTGTCCGTCGGTGACGGCATCGCCCGCGTCTACGGCCTCGACAAGGTCCAGGCCGGCGAGATGGTCGAGTTCGCCGACGGCACGCGCGGCATGGCGCTGAACCTCGAGGTCGACAATGTCGGCATCGTGATCTTCGGCGACGACCGCAACATCAAGGAAGGCGACATCGTCAAGCGCACCGGCGCCATCGTGGAAGTGCCGGTGGGCAAGCGGCCTGCTCGGCCGCGTGGTGGACGCGCTCGGCAATCCGATCGACGGCAAGGGCCCGATCGAGTCCGACGAGATGCGCCGCGTGGACGTGAAGGCGCCGGGCATCATTCCCCGCCAGTCGGTGCACGAGCCGATGCAGACGGGCCTCAAGGCCATCGACGCGCTGATCCCGATCGGCCGCGGCCAGCGCGAGCTCATCATCGGCGACCGCCAGACCGGCAAGACCGCCATCATCCTCGACACCATCCTCAATCAGAAGTCGATCAACGAGGGTGGCGACGAGACGCCAAGCTTTACTGCATCTATGTCGCCATCGGCCAGAAGCGCTCGACCGTCGCCCAGTTCGTGAAGATGCTCGAAGAAAACGGCGCGCTGCCCTATTCCATCGTCGTCGCCGCCACCGCCTCCGACCCGGCACCGATGCAGTTCCTGGCGCCGTTCTCCGGCTGCGCCATGGGCGAGTATTTCCGCGACAACGGCATGCATGCGCTCGTCTGCTATGACGATCTTTCCAAGCAGGCCGTGGCCTACCGCCAGATGTCGCTGCTGCTGCGCCGCCCGCCGGGACGCGAGGCCTATCCGGGCGACGTGTTCTATCTGCACTCGCGTCTGCTGGAGCGCGCCGCCAAGCTCAACAAGGACAGCGGCTCGGGCTCGCTGACCGCGCTGCCGGTGATCGAGACCCAGGCCAACGACGTGTCGGCCTATATCCCGACCAACGTGATCTCCATCACCGACGGCCAGATCTTCCTCGAGACCGACCTGTTCTATCAGGGCATCCGCCCCGCCGTGAACGTCGGTCTGTCGGTGTCGCGCGTGGGCTCCGCCGCGCAGATCAAGGCCATGAAGCAGGTGGCCGGCAAGATTAAGGGCGAGCTCGCCCAGTACCGCGAGATGGCGGCCTTCGCCCAGTTCGGCTCCGACCTCGATGCCACGACCCAGCGTCTGCTGAACCGCGGCGCGCGTCTGACCGAGCTGCTGAAGCAGCCGCAATTCTCGCCGATGAAGGTCGAAGAGCAGGTCGTGGTGATCTATGCCGGCGTGAACGGCTATCTCGACGCCGTCAAGGTCTCCGATGTCGGCCGCTTCGAGGCGGAGCTGCTGCGCTATATGCGCAGCCGAGCATCAAGGACATTCTGGACAGCATCAGCGAGGAGAAGGAAATCTCCGAGGAGACCGGCGAGAAGCTGAAAGACGCAGTCGAAAAGTTCGCCAAGGCCTTCTCGTGAGTTGAATCCATGGCGTCGCTTAAAGACCTCCGCAACCGTATCGCCTCGGTCAAGGCGACCCAGAAAATTACCAAGGCCATGCAAATGGTGGCCGCGGCGAAGCTCCGCCGCGCGCAGAACGCGGCCGAGGCCGCGCGGCCTTATGCGACGCGCATGGAATCGGTGCTCGCCAACCTCGCCACGGCCCTCGAAGGCCGCGAGGGAGGACCGCCGCTGATGGTCGGTACGGGCCGCGATGCTGTCCATCTGCTCGTGGTCTGCACCTCCGAACGCGGCCTTTGCGGCGCCTTCAATTCCTCGATCGTGCGGCTTGCCCGCGAGCACCTCAACCGGCTGCTCGCCGACGGCAAGGAGGTCAAAATCCTTTGCATCGGCAAGAAGGGCTACGATCAGCTCCGCCGGCAATATAAGGGCCTCATCATCGACACGATCGAGTTCCGCGGCATTCGCCAGATCGGGTTCGAGCATGCCGAGCAGGTCGCGCAGAAAGTGCTCGCCCTGTTCGAGGAGGGCGCCTTCGACGTCGCGACGCTGTTCTTCTCGCGCTTCAAGTCGGTGATCAGCCAGATCCCGACCGCCCAGCAGATCATCCCGGCGTCGATTCCGGCGGAAGCGCCGGCCGCCGCCGCAAATCTCGGCGGCGCCGTCTACGAGTACGAGCCCGACGAGTCCGAAATTCTCGCCGAGCTTCTGCCACTCAACATCACCGTGCAGATTTTCAAGGCGCTGCTCGAGAACGCGGCCTCCGAGCAAGGCGCGCGCATGAGCGCGATGGACAACGCCACCCGGAATGCCGGCGACATGATCGACAAGCTGACCATGCTCTATAACCGCACCCGGCAGGCCCAGATCACCAAGGAGCTGATCGAGATCATCTCCGGCGCCGAGGCGCTCTAATTACCTCAAAGGAACGTACCGATGGCAAAGAAACCAGTGGTTGCTGAAACCAAGGCCCAAGCGAAGCGGATCGCCGAAGGCAAGGGCCCCAAAGGCCATATCCGCCAAGTCATGGGCGCCGTGGTCGACGTGCAGTTCGACGAAGAGCTGCCGAAAATCCTGAATGCGCTCGAGACGGAAAATCAAGGCGCGCGCCTTGTGCTCGAAGTCGCCCAGCATCTCGGCGAGAACACGGTCCGCACGATCGCCATGGACTCGACCGAAGGCCTCGTTCGCGGTCAGGACGTGGTCGATACCGGTGAGCCGATCGCCGTGCCGGTCGGCGTGTCGACCTTGGGTCGGATCATGAACGTCGTCGGTGAGGCCGTGGACCAGGCCGGGCCGATCGGCAACGAAGAGCGCCGCCCGATCCATGCGCCGGCCCCCTCTTACGTCGACCAGTCGACCGAATTCGAGATTCTGGTGACCGGCATCAAGGTCGTGGACCTTCTCGCGCCATATGCCAAAGGCGGCAAGATCGGCCTGTTCGGCGGCGCCGGTGTCGGCAAGACCGTGCTCATCATGGAGTTGATCAACAACGTCGCCAAGGCGCACGGCGGGTATTCCGTGTTTGCCGGCGTGGGCGAGCGAACGCGCGAAGGAAACGACCTCTATCACGAGATGATCGAGTCCGGCGTGAACAAGGACCCCGCCAAGGGGCCCATCGAAGGCTCGAAATGCGCGCTGGTCTATGGCCAGATGAACGAACCGCCCGGCGCGCGTGCGCGTGTCGGCCTGTCGGGTCTCACGGTCGCCGAGTATTTCCGCGACGAAGGCATGGACGTGCTGTTCTTCGTCGACAACATCTTCCGGTTCACCCAGGCCGGTTCGGAATTGTCGGCCTTGCTCGGCCGCATTCCCTCGGCCGTTGGCTATCAGCCGACGCTTGCCACCGATATGGGCGCGCTGCAGGAGCGCATCACCACCACGAACAAGGGATCGATCACCTCGGTGCAAGCGATTTACGTGCCGGCCGACGATCTGACCGACCCGGCGCCTGCCACTTCGTTTGCCCATCTTGACGCGACGACGACGCTGTCCCGGTCGATTGCCGAAAAGGGCATCTACCCTGCCGTCGATCCGCTCGACTCCACCTCACGCATGCTCGATCCGCGTATCGTCGGCGAAGAGCATTATGCGGTGGCCCGTCAGGTGCAGGAAATCCTGCAACGCTATAAGGCTCTGCAGGACATCATTGCCATTCTCGGCATGGACGAGCTCTCGGAAGAGGACAAGGTCACCGTGGCCCGCGCCCGCAAGATCGAGCGCTTCCTGTCCCAGCCCTTCCATGTGGCCGAAATCTTCACCGGCTCGCCCGGCGTGTTCGTCGATCTGGCCGATACCATCAAAGGCTTTAAGGGCCTCTGCGACGGCGAGTACGATCATCTTCCCGAGGCCGCCTTCTATATGGTCGGCACCATGGATGAGGCCATCTCCAAAGCTGAGAAGCTTGCCGCCGAGGCCGCGTAATGCCCGACTCTTTCAAATTCGAGCTGGTGTCGCCGGAGCGCCTTCTGGTTTCCGCCAACGTGGAGCAGGTCTTGGTGCCCGGCGCCGAAGGCGACATGACGGTGCTGGCTCACCACGCGCCGGTTCTGTCCACGCTGCGTCCCGGCCTGGTCGAGATCGGCTATTCGGGCGGCAAGAGTTAGCACTTTTTCGTCCGGGGCGGCTTTGCCGAAGTCAATCCGGCCGGGCTCACTGTGCTCGCCGAAACGGCCATCGATCTCGATGAGCTGAAAGCCGACCAGCTGGCTCAGGCCATTCAGGACGCCGAGGAAGACGTCGCCGATTTGGCCGACGAGGTTCGCGACCGCGCCCAGACCAAGCTCGACCATTTGCGCCAGGTCCAGGCCACTCTCAATCTCTAGGGATTAGGGGTGCCGGGCTTTGCCTGGCCCGATCAACTGCGCTCCAGGATGGGAGCAAACTCGGCCACCACCGCCTGATAGACTTGGCGCTTGAACGGAACCACGAGATCCGGCAGGTCGGGCACCGATACCCAGCGCCATGCGTCGAATTCCGCCGCATGATCCGGCCGCGGGTCGAGATCGATCTCGCTTTCGTCGCCTTCGAAACGTGCCAAGAACCATCTTTGCTTCTGGCCGCGGTAACGCCCCCTCCAGGCAATTCCAACCAGACCGGTAGGCAAATCGTAGGTGAGCCACTCCCTCGTCTGTCCGATGAACCGGGCGTTGCGGATCCCCGTCTCCTCGTGAAGCTCGCGGCGCGCCGCCTCTTCGGGCGTTTCCCCTGGATCCATTCCGCCTTGGGGCATCTGCCACCAATGACCCTCGCCTTCCGCGGCCCCCTGGCGCTCGGCGCGACGCCCGACAAAAGCTTTGTTTTCCGCATTCAGCAGCATCACGCCGACACAAGGCCGGTAGGGCAGCCGGGATTTCTTGATCTTCGAAATAGCGTCAGCTCTGCCGTGGCGTCCGCATCGCGGTGCTGACCGGCACGAGCACGAGACCCTTGCTCTCGAGCGAGCCGGCCCATTCGGCGATTTGCTTGACCGTGCCGGGGGAGGCCTTGGCGACACCGATCGCGGTACCGCTGGCTTTGGCTGCCGCCTCGAGCTCGGCCAGCGCCTTGGCTAGCGTGGCGGTCGAGGCGTCCCCATCGAGCCGCACCTGGACCACCGAATAGGTGAGGCCGAGCTCATCAGAGATCTGACCGGCGATCGAGTCGGGGACGTTGCCGTCATCGAGATAGATCAGGCCGCGGCGCTTCAGCTCTTCGAGCACCGGGCGGAGCGAGCCCTGCACAGTCTCGAATTTCGCGCCCATGTGATTGGTCACGCCGACATAGCCGGCATAGCGCGACATCAGCCACTGCAGCCGTTTGATGTTTTCGTCTGTGGGGAGGGTGGTGAGGAGAGTATGGGGACCGGGATCTTCGGTCGGGTAGTCATTTGGTTCCAGGGGGATCGCGAGGAGAACCTCGTGGCCCTCAGCGCGGGCTTGCGTCACCCGCTCCTGAAGGCTGCGCCCATAGGCGCCGTAGGCGATGCTCACAGGGGGCGGAAGGCCTTTGATCACGTCTCCGTCCGGCGCGCCGGGGATGCCGAGCCCATTCACCAGCACCGCCACGCGCGGCGGTCCGCCGGCGACTTGGGCGTAACGCGACGGGCGCGCATAGACGCTCGGCTGGGCGGCGGCCGTCGGACGGCGATCTTCGGGAGCGGTCCATATTTGGACTCTTCCACCAGCGCCGGCGCCGGCACCGCGGCGAGCGGGATCGGACCCGGTATTGTCGATCCCGGCGGTCAGGTCCGCGGCGGCGACCTGCGGCAAAGCGGGCTCACGCCCCGCGTCGGCCGCTGCCGTTTGCGGTCCGTCCTGCGGCACGGCCGCGCCATAGCGATCGAGCGATTGGGGCAACGATCCCCCTGGCCCTGGCATTTGCATGGCCGGCGGCCCGACCGGCACCATGGTGGTGCCACGTCCGGGCGGGGCAAGCATTGGCGGGACGGGTGCATTCGGGCCGGAGCGCACTTCGGGTGGCCCGGTTACGGCGAAGCCGGGTGGCAGTTCCACATTGGCCGCACCGGCTTGCGGCGGTGCGGCGGCGGCGGCCGGTCGCGCTGCGGCGGGCGCGGGATCGACTGACAAGACGGCAATGGGCTCTCCCCCATTGCCACCCGGAAAAAACACCAGCACGGCGACGCCGAGGACCAGTGTCCAGAACACAATCCCAGCAGCGATGGCCAGGGCTTTCATCGTTTCGTCCTCCCCGCTTCCCGGCCGTATGTCTGGGGCTAACGCCTCTTCCCTAGGGCACGATCGCCCGGTCAGGGAAGGCTTAGTTGGCCTCGGCCTTCTTCTTCGTTTCGGTGTCGACCGACTTGATGCCACGCAGAAGATCGAGGCGCGTATTGGAGCTGCGTATCCTTCTCCTTGTCCTGGGGCACGTAGGAGGAGCTTCCGGATTCTTCCTCGACTTCCTCGCCCTCGACCGCCTCGTACTCACCCTTGAGGTGGCCACGGAGATCGGCCTCGCCGCGCGTGCCTTGGATCTCGGCCTTCTTCTTCAGGTCTTCCGGCAGTTCCTCCTCGACCACGACTTCGGGAGCGATGCCCTTGGCCTGGATCGAGCGGCCGGATGGCGTGTAGTAGCGCGCCGTCGTCAGCCTGAGCGCACCGTTTGAGCCGAGCGGGATGATGGTCTGCACCGATCCTTTGCCGAAGGAGCGGGTGCCGACCACGGTCGCGCGGTGATGGTCCTGGAGCGCGCCGGCGACGATTTCGGAAGCGGAGGCCGAGCCGCCATTGATCAGCACGACGATCTTCTTGCCGTCGGTGATGTCGCCGGCCCGCGCGTTCGACCGCTGCGTCTCTTCGAGGTTGCGGCCGCGGGTCAGGACAATTGCGCCCTGGTCGAGGAACGCGTCCGACACCGAGATCGCCTGGTCGAGCAGACCGCCGGGATTGTTTCTGAGGTCGACGATATATCCCTTGAGCTTCGGACCGAGCTGCTTCTTCAGATCCTCGATCGCCTTCTGCATGTTCTCCGTCGTCTGCTCGTTGAAGGTCGTGAGCCGGATATAGCCGACGTCATCCCCTCCGCGTTGTACTTCACCGGGTTGATGTGGATCATGTCGCGCACGACCTTCACCTCGAAGGGATCCTCGACGCCCTTGCGCACGACGGTCAGCGTGATCGGCGAGTTGATCGGCCCGCGCATCTTCTCTACCGCCTCTTGCAGGGTGAGGCCGAGAATCTGCTCCTTGTCGAATGCGGTAATCAGGTCGCCGCTCATCAGCCCCGGCGCGCGACGCCGGCGTATCTTCGATGGGCGATACGACCTTGACCACGCCGTTTTCCATGGTGACTTCGATCCCGAGCCCGCCGAACTCGCCGCGGGTCTGGACCTGCATGTCGCGGAAATGCTTCGGGGTGAGATAGGAGGAGTGCGGGTCGAGCGCCGCCAACATGCCGTTGATCGCGGACTCGATCAGCTCGGAATCCTCGGGCTGCTCGACATAGTCGGCACGGACGCGTTCAAGCACCTCGCCGAACAGGTCGAGCTGCTTATAGATCTCCGAGTTGGCGGCGGAGGCCGACTGGCTTCGCGCCAGGCTCACCATCGTCGTTCCGGCGGCGAGCACAGCCAAGACCAAGAGCGCCCAAAGCGCGTATTCGGATTTCCGCATTATCCTTGCACCTTCCCGGATGCCGCGGCCCACCATGGACCGGGGTCGACTGGCCTGCCGTCCTTCCGAAACTCGACATAGAGGACGGGGCGTGAAATGTCGTCTCCGCTGATGCTCGACTCTTTCGGATTTCCCATCACGGCGATGGGTTCGCCCGCTAGCACGAATTGGCCGAGACTCACGTCGATACGGCTCATTCCCGCAAGCAAAAGATGATAGCCCCCGCCTGCGTTGATGATCAAGAGTTGCCCGTAGGACCGGAACGGCCCGGCATAGACCACCCAACCGTCGGCAGGGGCGGTAATCCGGGCTTCTTCGCGGGTTTGCGAGCGAAATTCCTTTGAGCGGCGCGCCGGCTGCGTCGAGATCGCCGAAGGTCTTCAGCTGGCGCCCTTGGGCCGGCAACCTTAACGTGCCCTTGGCCAGGTCGAACGGCATGGCCGGTTTCAGCCGGTCGGGGCTGGCAAACGCCACTTTCGTCGAGTTCGGGCTTGATCTCCACCACTTTCTCATTCGCAGGGGTGGCCATGACCTCCTGCTGCAATCGGGCGCGGAGCGCCTTCTCGGCGGCGATCTCGGCGTCGTACTGGGCGACCTCCGCCCGGGCGATCTGCACGTCCAGACGCTCGATCAATTCATTGAGATTGGTGGCCTCGCGCGACAGCTGCTCGGTCGATTGCCTGACCTGGACCAGTTCCGCTTCGCCTTGCGCCAGCTTCGATTTCTTTTCTTCCAGCAGCCGGTCGAGGCGCGCCTGCTCGGCGGAAAGCCGGTCGGCCTCCTGCTTCTGCTCGTCGCGCCGCTCGCGGATGCCGGTCTCGAGCGTGACCAGCCCTTCCAGCTCATGGGACAGATTGTCCGCCTGGTATTTCAGTTCGGGAAAGACGTCGGCGAGCAGCATGGCGCCCCGCACGACGGCAAGCGCATCGTCGCGCCGGGTCACGATCGCCGGCGGCGGCGTCCGGCCAATTCTCTGCATGGCGCTCAGCATTTTGACGATGGCGACTTTCCGCTCGGTGATCGAGCTCTGAATGACCGTCACTTGCTCGGTAAGCTCGGCGAGCTTGCCTTCCGTCTCCGACAACTTCGCTTCGCTCGCCTGCACCCTCTGGCCGGCCTCGATCAGCTCGCTATTAAGCCGCGCGCGCTCCTCTGCCAGGGCGGCGAGGTCCTTGGTAAGGCCCTCGGCTTTGACCCGGCTCGACTGCAATTCCTGCTCGGTCGCGTCGAGGCGCTGTTTTGCCTCGTCGCGGGAGAGATCGTCCTCGGCAACAGCCGCCCACGACGATGCGCAGAGCAGCCCGGCGAGGAGCAGCGCGGACCGAAGTCTTCGTCTTGAAAAAGCCAATCGATCGGATTGCGCCATACGTCCTGGCCGTTCAGTCGATGGCACCGGAAGGAAGCGGCAGAATCAAGGCAAAACGCTTACGAATCCTTAACCTTAGGCCGCTTCTTAGGCCCGATGATAAGGATGGCCGGCAAGGATGGTCATGGCCCGATAGATTTGCTCGGCGAGGACGATCGCGGGCGAGCCCATGCGGCAAGGTCATGGGGCCGAGCGAAAGGCTCAAATCCGCCCTGTCATGGGCGGCCTCGGCCGAGCCCATCGGCCCCGCCGACGAGAAAGACGAGACCCGCCGCGCCCCCATCCCGGACCTTAGCGAGAGCGTGCCGGCGAAAGCTTCGCTCGACTGCATCTTGCCGGCCGGGATCGAGACAGATGAGCGTGTGTGCGGGCGGGACTTTGCCGAGCAGCGCTTCGGCCTCCGCCGCCTGGCGGGCCGGAGCGCTTGCGGCCCTGGACTCCGCCAGTTCGAGGCTCGCGAGCGGCGTCAGGCTCAAGGTCCGGCCAAGCGCCTCGGCGCGGCCGAGATAATGGGCGTAGAGCTCCCGCTCCGGCCCCTGCTTCAACTTGCCGACGGCGGCGATCAGGAGCCGCATGGCTCACCTGCCGCGCATGGGCCGCCGGTGCGCGGTCAGCAACCGGTCAAACCACCATCCGCTCCACGGGGCGGTCGGCGGACCACATCTTTTCGAGGTTGTAGAACTCACGAACCTCGGGGCGGAAGACATGGACGATGACATCGCCGGCATCGATCAGCACCCAGTCGCATTGGGGCAGGCCTTCGATGCGGGCGCGGCCATAGCCTTCATCCTTCAGCTTCTTGATGAGGTGGTCGGCGACGGCGCCGACATGCCGCTGCGAACGACCCGAGGCGAGCACCATGTGGTCGCCGATTGAGGTCTTTCCCTTCAAGTCGATGGCGACAACGTCTTCGGCCTTTGAGCCATCGAGCGTGTCGAGCACGATCTTGAGCAGTCTATTCGGATCGGCGCGGAATGACGCAAATCCGGTAGGAGGCGTGCCGTGTTCGGCACCCTCTCTAGGTGAGCGCATGTTTTGGTGAGTATCCTTTCGCCATTGCTCCTGGAAGCGGCATTGGCCGTGTCTCGCGCATGATGCTGAGGAGCCCCTCTATTGCCGCTTCACACTCTAAAGATAGTATGCGCGGCCGCCAGGTTTCAATAGCTAGTATTGGCCGCGCCTTTTCTTGCTCTTATTTGCGCTCTCTAGACCGATTTCAAGACAGTTTCGCGAAGGGCGGTCGAAGACAGGCCTGACAGCCTGTGGCTGAGGATCGTCCAGGCCGGGGGATCGAGGCGCGCGAGACCTGCTGCGTCACGTCTCGTCCACGTAATAGGGCGCGAATCGCTGGGCCGCGAGGCTCGCGCGGGCTTTGAGCCGGAAACCGGGCCGGTCCAGCACCGCGATCGGCATCGTGGCGAAGATCTCCGGCCACGCCTTCCAGCGATGGAATTGGGCGAGATTGTCCGCCCCCATCAGCCAAACGAAGTGAACGCTGGGAAAGCGCTGCTTGAGAGCCTTGAGCAGATCGATGGTGTAGCCGCGACCCGCTTCCGCCGTCGAAGCCGGTGACCTTGATCCTGCGGGTGCACGCGCGAGCTTTGTCGGCGGCCGGCCACGCGCTCGGCCAAGCCAGGAAGTTTCGAAACATCCTTCAGCGGATTGCCCGGCGTGACCAGCCACCACACTTGGTCGAGTCCGAGGCGCTTCAGCGCCGTCAGGCTGATGTCGCGATGGGCGTCATGGGCCGGATTGAACGAGCCGCCGAGCAGACCGATCCGCATGCCCGGCCGCCGCCATGGGAAGCCTTGCGCGGAATGCTCCGTGCTCAAGGCCGCGTCTGGCCCTGTCCGCGCACCACATATTTGAATGTGGTGAGTTGCTCGAGGCCCACGGGCCCGCGCGCATGGAAGCGGCCCGTGGCGATGCCGATCTCCGCGCCCATGCCGAACTCGCCGCCGTCGGCGAATTGGGTCGAGGCGTTGTGCAGCACGATGGCGCTGTCGACGCGGGCGAGGAAGGCGTTCGCCGTGTCCTGATCGTCGGTGACGATGGCGTCGGTGTGCTGCGAACCGTATTGGGCGATATGCGCCACCGCTTCGTCGAGCCCGTCGACCACCTTCACCGCGATGATCGGCGCAAGATATTCCGCGCCCCAATCGTCGTCGGCTGGCAGGCTTCACCCGCGCATCGGTCTTTTGCGTCTCTTCATCGCCGCGCACCTCGCAGCCGGCATGGATCAGCGCATCGACCAGCGGCGCGAGATGGGTCGGCGCGACGGCGCGCGTCCACCAGCAGCGTCTCCGCCGCGCCGCAGATGCCGGGACGCCGCATCTTGGCGTTGACCACGATGTTCTTCGCCATGTCGAGATCGGCGTCCTTATCAACATAGACGTGGCACACGCCTTCGAGATGCGCGAACACCGGCACGCGCGCCTCCTTCTGGACGCGCTCGACAAGGCTCCGGCCGCCGCGCGGCACGATCACGTCGATGGCGCCGTCGAGGCCGCCGAGCATGAAGCCGACCGCCGAGCGGTCGACCGTCGGCACGAGCTGGATGGCCGCTTCCGGGAGCCCGGAGGCGGTGACCGCCTCGGTCAGCAGATTGGCGATGACGAGCGAGGTGAGAAAGCTGTCCGAGCCGCTCCGCAGCATCACCGCGTTGCCGGCCTTGAGGCAGAGCCCCGAGGCGTCCGCCGTCACGTTGGGGCGGCTCTCATAGATCATGCCGATGACGCCGAGCGGCACGCGCACGCGCGCGATCTCGAGCCCGTTGGGCCGCGTCCACGCGGCGATGGTCGCGCCGACCGGATCGGGCAGTGCTGCGATCTCGTGCAGGCCTCTGGCCATGGCGGCGATCCGCAAGCCGTCGAGCCGCAGCCGGTCGAGAAAGGCCGCGTCGCGCCCCTTCTTTTCGGCCGCTTCGAGGTCCTGGCGGTTCGCCTGCGATGATCTTCTCGGCGCCGGTTTCGAGCCGCGCCGCCATGCGGCCGAGGGCGTCGTTCTTCGTCGTCCGTGGAGGCAAGCGCCAGTTCCGCCGCCGCCTCGCGCGCGAGCCGGCCCATATAGAGCATCATCGGCTCGATGGTCGCTTCGGGGCTTTGGGCGGGAATGGACATCGCATAACTCTAGCCTTTGCGGGTCAGGGTCATGTCGTCCCGATGGATCAGCTCGGGCCGGCCAAGGTAGCCGAGAATGTCGGCAATTTCACTGCTCTTGCGGCCGATAATCGCGGTCGCCTCCTCGTGCCCATAGGCCGACAGCCCGCGGCCGACCTCCAGGCCGTCGCCGTTCTTGATGACCACCGCGTCGCCGCGCTCGAAATGTCCTTCGACGCCGCGTGACGCCCGCCGGCAGCAGGCTCTTGCCGGAGCCGAGCGCCGTCGCCGCGCCGCCATCCACGATAAAGGCGCCGCGCGGCTCGAGCGTGCCGCCGATCCAGCGCTTGCGTGCCGTCACGGGATCGGAATGCGCCAGGAACCAGGTGCACGATGCCGGTGGTCTCCAAGCGCGCGCAAGAGGATGCATGACCTTGCCGCTGGCGATCACCATGTCGCGTACCGCCCTGCACCGCGATTTTCGCCGCCTCGATCTTGGTGACCATGCCGCCGCGCGACAGCTCGGAGCCGACATCGCCCGCCATGGCCTCGATCTCCGGGGTGATCTCGCGCACCTCATCGAGGCGCCGCGCTTCCGCGCATGAGCCCGGCGGCGCCGTGTAGAAGCCGTCAACATCGGACAACAGCACGAGACAATCGGCGCTCGTCATCGACGCGACGCGCGCCGCGAGCCGGTCGTTGTCGCCGTAGCGGATCTCGTTCGTCGCCACCGTGTCGTTCTCGTTGACCACCGGCACCGCGCCGAGCTTGAGTAGCGTGGTCATGGTGCTGCGCGCATTGAGATAGCGCCGGCGCTCTTCCGTATCGCCGAGGGTAACCAGGACTTGCGCCGCGACGAGCCCGCGCGTGCGGAACGCCTCTTCATAGGCATGCGCCAAGGTCGATCTGACCGACGGCGGCCGCCGCCTGGCTGTCCTCGAGCTTGAGCGCGCCTTTCGGCAGCTTGAGCGCGTTACGGCCGAGCGCGATGGCGCCGGAGGAGACCACGATCACCTCCTTGCCTTGCGGCGCAAGGCGGCGATGTCGTCGGCGAGCGCGTTGAGCCATTCGCGATTTCAGCGTGCCGGCCGCGCTATCGACGAGAAGCGACGAGCCGATCTTCACGACGATGCGGCGGGCGGAATTCCATTCCTGTCTCATGGCCGCCACCCCGTTCGCGCGAACGGGCGCCGCCTTCTCCGCGCTCCTGACCGCTTCGATCTCCGCTGCCAGCGCGCGCAGTACTTCCGGCACGCCCTCGCCGCTCGCCGCCGAGACGATGAGCGGCGCGAACGCCGGCGGCCTTCTTCAGGGCGCGCGCCTTCTTCTTCAATTCGTCTTTCGGCACCGCGTCGGCCTTGGACAGCGCGAGCGACCTCCGGCTTGTCCTCGAGCCCCGCGCCATAGGCCTCGACTTCGCCGCGCACGATCTCATAGGCCGTCGACCGGATCGTCGAGCGATGGCGTCGACCAGATGCAGCAGCACGGCGGTGCGCTCCACATGACCGAGAAAGCGGTCGCCGATCCCGGCGCCTTCGTGGGCGCCTTCGATCAGACCGGGAATGTCGGCCAGCACGAAGTCGGTCCTGTCGATCCGCACCACGCCGAGATTGGGATGGAGCGTCGTGAACGGATAGTCGGCGATCTTGGGCTTGGCGGCGCTGACCGCGGCGAGGAAGGTCGACTTGCCGGCGTTGGGCAGGCCGATGATCCCGGCATCGCCGATCAGCTTGAGCTGGAGCCAGATATACATCTCCTCGGCCTTCTGGCCGGGATTGGCGTGGCGCGGCGCATGGTTGGTCGAGGTCTTGAAGCGGGCATTGCCGAACCCGCCATTGCCGCCCTTGAGCAGGGTGATGCGCTGGCCGGGCTCGGTCAGATCGGCGATCAGCGTCTCGCTCGTCCTCGTCGATGATCTGCGTTCCCGGCGGCACTTTCAGAACCACGTCGGCCCCGCCGGCCCCGGTGCGGTTCTGGCCTGAGCCGTTGCCGCCCTTCTTGGCCTTGAAGTGCTGCTGATAGCGGAAATCGAGCAGCGTGTTGAGGTTGGCCACGCATTCCACGATCACGTCGCCGCCTTTTCCGCCGTCCCCGCCGTTCGGGCCGCCGAACTCGATAAACTTCTCCCGCCGGAAGCTCACGCACCCGTTGCCGCCGTCGCCGGCGCGGACAAAGACCTTGGCTTGATCGAGAAACTGCATGGGAAGGGCTTAGCACTAGAGGTCTTACCGTTGCACTAGTCACGGGCAGACATTGGCGGGCCGGGATCCGTTTAATGGCCCGCGCAAATTGGCCAGCGCCTGGGCGCGGTCGAGCCGGTAGGTCAGGCACTCAGTCCTCGTGCCCCGCGCCGCGCAGTCGCGCAGCTCCCCGCCTTGGGCCAGAAACCCGAGCTTGCGGAGGACCGCCGCCGAGGCCGGGTTGTCGGTGAAATGGCCGGCCATGAGATAGTCGAAGCCGTCCGCATCGAAGGCATGCGCGATCAGCGCCCGCACCGCTTCGGTCGGCATAGCCCTGGCCCCAATAGGGCTTGCCGATCCAGTAGCCGAGCTCGGCATGGTCCTCCGCCATGGCCCGATAGCCGGTGCAGCCGATGAGCCGCTCCGCGTGCTCGATCATGAACACGACGCCTTCCTCGCCCTGGAGCGCGCCGGCGATCCATTCGGCCGCCATCTGCTCGCTATAGGGATGGGGAATTGTGCCGGTCATGCACGCCACGTCGAAATCGCCGGCGAGCAAGGCGACGCGCGCCGCATCGGCAAGCGCCGCCGGCCGCAAGGTGAACCTTTGCGTTCTGATCTTCACGGGACAAGGAGGCTACACGCGCATGATGGCGCGCGGGAAGTATTGCGGGGATAGCGGCGGGGAAAGGTTAGTGCGCCTCGTTCGGCTTCACCGATACGTAGACCCGGCCCTTCTGCTTGGTCACGAACTCGACCTCACCGTCGCGAACGGCGAAGATCGTGTGATCCTTGCCGATGCCGACACCCTCGCCCGGGTGCCATTTGGTCCCGCGCTGGCGGATGATGATGTTGCCCGGGATGACGCTCTGGCCGCCGGACTTCTTGACACCAAGCCGCCGCCCAGCCGAGTCCCGGCCGTTGCGCGATGAGCCGCCTGCTTTCTTATGTGCCATGGTGGGCTTCCTTTAGCTCTTCTTCGCCTTGGGCGCCGGCTTCTTGGCGGGGGCCTTGGCGGCTGATTTCTTCGCTGCGGGCTTGGCCGCGGCTTTCTTGGCGGCGCCTTGGGCCGGCTTCTTGGCTGCGGCTTGTGCTTCTGCGGCCGGCTTGGTCTCCGCCGACTTCTCCGCAGCCTCGGCCTTGGTTTCGGGCTTCGCCTCGGTCTTTTTCGGCGCCGGCTTGGCGGCGGCCTTCGACGGCTTCTTGCCGTCGGTCAGGATCTCGGTGATGCGCAGCGCCGTCAGCATCTGGCGATGGCCTTTGGTCCGGCGATAGCCCTGGCGGCGCTTCTTCTTGAACACGATGATCTTGTCGTCGCGCTTCTGCTCGACGACCTCGGCCGCCACCGTGGCGCCGGAAATGGTCGGGCTGCCGGTCTTGGGGCTGTCGCCGCCAAGCAGCAGAACCTCGCCAAGCTCGACGATGTCGCCGGGCTCGCCCGCGATCTTCTCAATCTCGATAATGTCGTTTGGCGCCACGCGATATTGCTTGCCGCCCGTGCGAATGACCGCGAACATGTCTTTAATCCGTCTAACTCTGGGGCTGATTTACCAGCGACTAGGCGCGCGGGCAGAGCCTCTAAAGGAGCGATAAGCGGCGCAATATAGAGGCGAAAGCCGATAAGTCAATCTGCTAGCGGCCCTTGATTGAGCCTCCACGAACCTGTGGCTACACCGCCTTCAGCCCGGCTTGCCGTCCGCGCCTCGGCAAGCTACATCAGCCCCCTTGTGGAGAGGTGCCGGAGTGGTTGAACGGGACGGTCTCGAAAACCGTTGAGCGCGCAAGCGTTCCGAGGGTTCGAATCCCTCCCTCTCCGCCATACGAGGTCGCAAAGGCTGGAGCCGGCGTGCCGCAGCGCAAATTGCCGGACCAGGCATTGGAGCACCAACCGCGAAGCCTAAAATTGGGCCTGCCTGTAGCGATCCCACTTCGCCCGCCAGTCGGACTTCCAGTCCGCGAAACGGCCGTCCAGTTCCGCCGCCATCCCTTCCGCGCATTGCTCGAGGCTGCCGACCGCGGCCAGCGAAAAATCCCGACGCATCACGGCGTAACCTTCCGGATGTGTTCCGAGCCTACAGCCCAGCATCTCCGCCATGAGCGCCACGGCGAGTTGGCGCTGATTGGCGGCACGCGGGTTGAAGCCCGGGGAATGAGCTCCCAGCAAATCGTCCAATACGGCCATCTGAAGAGCCTTTCTGCTTCCCGAACATCTTAAGCGTGCACAGCAAGCCGATCCAAGCGCTACGCGCGGGATCTCAACGGATGGCCATGAAGGAATATGCTGCAGCCATGCCGCCACGTCGAAGCGGCCAAGCGGGTTGCGGCTATTTCGTCGGGCCGGCCGTTTAAAGCGATACGTTGGTCACCGGGCGCCATACTGCAGGCAGAGGCTCAAGGCGCCCTCACCGATCGCGACATCGCATACCGCCTCTAGCTTCATCCAGGCCTCGGCGCTTGTGACCGCCAAGTAGATGCAGAACAGGATCAGGGCGACAGCCGGCAGAAGCCAATCTGAACGCTGACTCTCCCCACGGTCCTGCGGCTCGACGCTAGCGACATTGGCATCTCGGTCGCCGGTACCGCGTTTCACTCCTGCCACCGGCAACCCTCCTCAAGAAGTTCCGAACGGATCGGTCGTCCGGCAAGCACTGCGGCCCCGGATTTGCGCGATTCGCTGGATAATAGCCGATGATTAACAGTCCGTAAGCGTTAACCGGCGATCGGGTCGGTCCGCCAATACCGCCCATCACGTCAGCCAGTGCAGGCCGATCAAGATAAAGACGGCGAGAAACACGGTCTCGGCGACCATGAGCGTGATGGCTTGACCGCCGACGTCGAGCATCGTCCGGAGCGCGGTTTTCATCCCGACCGCCGCGATCGCGATGAGCAGCGCCCAGCGCGAGAGATCGCCTAAAAACTGCGAGACCACCGCCGGCATGATCCCGAACGAGTTGATCGTGGCGAGCGCGAGAAAGGCCCAGACGAAGCCCGGAATCAATGCCGGCCGCTTTCCTCCGGTCTCGACGGTCTCGCCGCGTGACCGCACGGCAAGCGAGAACACCAGCACCACGGGAGCGAGCATGGTGACACGGACCAGCTTGACCAGCGTCGCCGTCTGGCCGGTTTCATCGGAAACCGAGAACCCGGCGCCGACCACCTGTGCCACGTCGTGGATAGTGCCACCGAGGAACACGCCGATGGCGCGCTGGTCGAGCCCGGTGAGTTGGATGATCGCCGGATAGATGATCATCGCAATGGTGCTGAGCACCGTGACGCCGAGCACGGTGAAGATGAGGTTCTTCTCGGAATGTTCGTTCCGAGGCAGCACCGCGGCGATCGCCATGGCGGCCGAGGCGCCACAAATCGCCACCGCGCCGCCGGTCAGGAGCCCGAAGCGCCAGCCCCGGCCGAGCACCCGCGCCCCAAGCAGCCCAAAGACGATGGTCAAGACGACCCCCGCCATGGTCAGGATGATGAGTGGCGCGCCGAGACCGACCAGCAGATCCACGCTGATCCGCGCGCCAAGCAGCGCCACCCCGAAGCGCAGCACCGCTTGTGCGGTGAAGTCGATGCCCGGAACGCAGGGCCCCTCCTCGGCGAGGAAGTGGAAAGCGATACCGAGCAGAAGCGCAAGCAACATCGCCGGCGCGCCGTAATGCTCCGAAAGGAACTGCGAGGCGATGCCGAGGACGAGGGCCACCAAGAAACCCGGCATCAGCGACTTGAATTTCTCAGGCAGGCGAAGTCGGGATGCGAACGTGGCGGTCGGTGGCTGCGCCATTGGGCTTCCTTCTAACGACGAGGGCGCCGCGGAGGGGCGCCCTGATTGCTCATGTGAGTCGTTTTCGTAGCGTCAGGCGCCACTTTTCCGCAAGATTTCACAGCAGGCTTACCCGAATGCGATTCGCGAGGGTATTGCAAATCCGAGGTCCCTAGCCCTTCTCGGCAGGAGGTGCATCGGGCGCACACATCCTGTCTGCCGGCACTTGTCCTGGCGCGCGGCAGAGCCTTCGCAAAAAAATATCGGCGCGCCATCTTTCCCACTTGAAAATGCCATCAAGCTCGATGAAATGACGAGGCGCATTTGGGCGGTCCAGAGTCGGCGGTTGGCGCCACCATCGGCCGGTCACAAAGCCCCAAGGGGGAACGCATCTCCAATGAAGCTGCAGACCGAAGAGGCTGAAGAGCCTCCGAGCCGCCCGCTGGCGGCACATCAACTTCTCCCAAACCCACATCACCCCATCAACCTTCTGGCGCCGGCCGCGGTCCCAAGCCTTGGCTCGGGTCTCGCCGTGCTCACGGCGCGTGCCGAGCGCTTTCCCGTCGGCCCCAAGACGCGGGCATTTCGGAAGCGCTACTTCCCTCACATCGATCCCACCCAGTGGAACGATTGGCGCTGGCAGGCCAGGAGCCGCATCCGCTCGCTTGAAGAGCTGTCGCGCATCTTCGAGTTGTCGGACGACGAGCGCGATGCCGTCGCCCGCCATCAGGGCTCGCTGCCCCTCGGCATCACGCCCTATTACGCGAGCCTCATGTCGCGCGAAGACGCGATGGAGCCGCTCCGCCGCACCCATATTCCCGTCGGCAGCGAATACCTCAAGACGCCGGGCGAGGCGGATGACCCGCTTGGCGAGGACGGTCACAGCGCCGTGCCCGGGCTGGTGCATCGCTACCCCGACCGGGTGCTGTTCCTCGCCACCGGCTTCTGCTCCACCTATTGCCGCTACTGCACCCGCTCGCGCATGGTCGGCGAGGCGGGCGGCGACTACTCGTTCAGCCGGCCCCAATGGGAGGACGCGCTCAACTACATCGCCGACAATCCGCAGATCCGCGACGTGCTGATCTCGGGCGGCGATCCCTTGACGCTGTCCGACGAGAGGCTCGACTACCTTCTCGGACGCTTGCGCCGGATCCCGCACGTGGAGTTCGTGCGCATCGGCACCAAGGTGCCGGTGGTGCTGCCCATGCGCATCACGCGCTCGCTGATCCGGGTGCTCAAGAAGCACCATCCCTTGTGGATGAGCATCCACTTCACCCATCCGGCCGAACTGACGCCGGAGGTCACCGAGGCCGTCACCCGGCTTGCCGACGCGGGCATTCCGCTCGGCAGCCAGACGGTGCTGCTCAAGGGCGTCAACGACAACGTCGACACGTTGAAGTGGCTCTATCACGGGCTGCTGATGCGCCGCGTCCGGCCCTATTACCTCTATCAGTGCGACCCGATCACCGGCTCCTCGCATTTCCGCACGCAGCATCGACAAAGGCCTCGAGATCATGCAGGGCCTGCGCGGCCACACCACCGGTTATGCCGTGCCGACCTATGTGATCGACGCGCCCGGCGGCGGCGGCAAGATCCCGCTCCTGCCCGACTACGTCGTGGGCCGCGACGGCGACGATCTGATCCTGCGGAATTTCGAGGGCAACACCTACCGCTATACCGATCCGCAAGGCGCGGTTGGCGCGGACCGCTCGCTCGACCGGAGTGAAGGCTGATGCGCATCGGCTTCGTCTACGACTTGCGCGACGACTATCTCGCCCTCGGCTTTTCGCGAGGAAGCCGTGGCCGAATTCGACAGCATCGACGACGATCGACGCAGCTTGCCGAGGCGCTTGCTGCGCTCGGCTGCAGCGTCGAGCGCGTCGGCCGCGGCCAGGCGCTGGCGGCACGGCTTCGTGGCCGGCGAGCGCTTCGACCTCGTCTTCTCGATCGCCGAAGGGGTGAAGGGCCGCGCCGCGGGAAGCGCAGGTGCCGGCGCTGTGCGAGCTGTTCGACCAGCCTTATCTGTTCTCCGATCCGCTGACCATGGCCGCGTCCCTCGACAAGGCGGTGGCCAAGCGCCTCGTGCGCGATGCCGGCGTGCCGACGCCCGCCTTCGCCGTGGCCGAGACGAGCGCCGCCGAGCTCGCCGGCTGGGAGCCTTTCCCGCTTTCGTCAAGCCGCTCGCCGAAGGCACCGGCAAAGGCTGCGAGGCCGCCTCCCTGGTTCGCGATAGGGACGAGCTTCGAGCGGCAGCCACGCGCGTGATCGAGCGCTATCGCCAGCCGGCGCTGGTCGAGCGCTATCTCCCGGGCCGCGAGTTCACCGTGGGCATCGTCGGCAACGGCGAGGATGCCCGCGTGATCGGCGTCTGCGAGATCCTGCTGCAAGCCGCATGCCGAGGCCAATGTCTATTCGTTGCACAACAAGGAGCTGTGCGAGGACCTGGTCAGTTATGTCCGCGCCGACGATGCCGAGGCGCGGCTCGCCGGGGAGCGGGCGCTCGCGGCCTATCGGCGCTCTGCAATGCCGCGACGCCGCCCGCATCGATTTCCGCTCCGACGGCAATGGCGAGCCTTATTTCCTCGAAGCCAATCCGATCGCCGGGCTCCACCCGTGTCATTCGGACTTGCCGATCCTCGCCGCCCAGAATGGCATCGACTTCGTCGACCTGATCGGTCTGATCCTCGAAGCGGGACTCGCACGTTACGGCGGCAAGGATTTGACAGGAAGCGCTCGCAGCGCACCGCCTGATGGCACGCGGGACGAAAGGGTTTATCCCCGTCCTGCACGCGGCGACCGCGAGCCGCCCCGACGAGATCGACACGCTTCTGGCGGCCGAGGCCGTGGCCGGCGCGCTCAACGAGCTCGGCTACGCCACCGAGATCCTCGCGCTGTCGCCCGATCTTGGCCCGCTCGACGCGTTGCCGCTCGCCGTCCGCTTGCCGTCTTCAATCTGGTCGATGCCGTCGACGGGGACGGCAGGCTGGCGCCCGCTGGTGCCGGCCCGGCTCGATGCCGTCGGCTTGCGCTATACGGGCGCCCCGACTGCCGCCTGGCTCGACACGCTCTCCAAAGTCGGAACCAAGCTAAGGCTCGCCCATGCGGGCCTGCCGACGCCGGCCTGGTCCGAACAGGGCCAAGACCTCCGTCCCGAGGCACGGGTCATCGTGAAGCCGGTCTGGGAACATGGCTCGCTCGGCCTTGACGCGACATCGGTGATGCCTGCCGCCGAAGCGCCCCAGGCCATCGCCGAACGGAGCGCCCGCTGGCAAACCGAGCATTTCGCGGAATGCTTCGTCGAAGGCCGCGAATTCAATGTCTCGCTGCTCGAGGGGCCGGCGGAGTCGAGGTCCTGCCCATCGCCGAGATCCTGTTCGAGGGCTTCGCCGACGGCCATGACCGGATCGTCGGCTACGACGCCAAATGGGCGCCGGACAGCGCCGCTTACATCGGGACGCCGCGCCGCTTCGGGCTCGAGCTCGCCGAGCCCGAGCTCGCCGAGAGCCTCGCACGGCACGCGCGGGCCTGCTGGGCCCTTTTCGGAATTTCCGGTTACGCACGCGTCGATTTCAGAGTCGACCGGGCTGGCGCGCCCTTCATCCTCGAAGTCAACATGAACCCCTGCCTCACCCCGGATGCGGGCTTCGCCGCCGCGGCGCTTGCCGGCGGGCTCGCTTATCCCGACCTGATCGGGGCAATCGCCGCCGCGCCGCTCGGACGCCTCAGGGCGACGGCCTGACATGCACGGCGCTTGAGATGCTTCGCATCCGCAAAGTCGCCGACGCCACGACGGCGGCGAACCGCTCCGCTGTCGCCGCGGCCCAGAAAATCATGCGGGAGCAATTTTCCGGCATGCCGGAGGCGGACATCGCAAAGCTTCCCGACCAGCTGTCCAACCCTCTTAAGCACCGCTTCGTCTCACGCTTGTTCGTCGCCGAGAACGGCCGGGATCAGACCCTTGGTGTCGCGCTGCTGCTGTATTTCCCGGACATCGGATTTTCCTATCTTGAGATCATCTCCACCGCGAAAGGCGGCATGGGGCGGGGCATCGGCGCCGCGCTCTACGAACGCGTTCGGGAGGAAGCGCGTGCGCTCGGAACGCAGCTCTATTTCGAGTGCCTTCCCGACGATCCCGCGCTCAGCCCCAATCCCGACGTGCGGGCGGACAACGCGAGCCGGCTCAAATTCTACGAGCGCTACGGCGCCTTGCCGATCGTCAACACCGCCTACGAGACCCCGGTGACGCCGGCGACGATCGATCCGCCCTATCTGGTCCTCGACCCGCTCGGGTCAAACGATCTCCCAAGCCGTGACAAGGCCAAGAAGGTGGTGCGCGCTATTCTTGAGCGCAAATACGCGGAGCTTCCGAAGAGCTACGTCGAACGGGTGGTCGACTCGTTCAAGGACGATCCTGTCGTCTTACGCGCGCCGCGCTACGTCAAATCGCGGCGCGCGCCGAAAGGCGAAATGCAGGGTGGCCGGGGCGCCACGGATCGCGCTCGTGCTGAACGACGAACACACGCTCCACCACGTCCAGGACCGCGGCTATGTGGAAGCGCCGGTGCGGATCCGCTCGATCATGGCCGAGCTCGAGCCTTCCGGGCTGTTTGAACGCCTGCCGGCCAAGCGTTTCCCGACCGCCATATCCGGGCCGTTCATGACGGGAGGCTCGTCGACTATATCCGCAAGGCCTGCCTCACGGCGGGCTCCAAGAAGTCGATATATCCCTATGTATTCCCCGTGCGGAACGCGGCGCGGCCACCGAAGGACGAGACGGTGCTTGCCGGCTATTACTGCATCGACACCTTCACACCCCTGAACGAAAGCGCCTATCTCGCCGCCCGCTCGGCGGTCGACTGTTCGCTGACCGCAGCCGAGAAGGTGCTGGAAGGGGCCGGGCTCGCCTACGCTCTCGTACGGCCCCCGGGCCATCACGCCGAGACCCATGCGTTCGGCGGCTTCTGCTATTTCAACAATGCCGCCATCGCCGCAAACCTGCTCGCCCGCTACGGCAAGGTCGCCATCCTCGACATCGACTACCACCATGGCAACGGTCAGCAGGAGATCTTCTATGCCCGCGGGGACGTGCTGACGGTCTCGGTCCATGGCCATCCGAGCTTCGCCTATCCCTATTTCGCCGGCTTCCGCGACGAGACGGGGATCGGCGCCGGGGCAGGCTACAATCTGAACATCCCGCTGCCCGAGCACATCACGCCGGAGCAGCACCGCAATGCCGTGGCGGAAGCCCTCCGCCGGGTGAAGCGCTTTGGCCCGGCCTATCTTGTTGTGTCGCTCGGCCTCGATACGGCACGCGGCGATCCCACCGGTACGTGGTCGAACGGCGCCAAGGATTTCGAACAGCTCGGCCGCATGATCGGCGGGCAGAACTACCCAACCCTGGTGGTGCAGGAAGGCGGATATCGCGTCCGGACCCTCGGCACCAATACGCGCAATTTCTTCGCCGGGCTCGTTGCCGGCTATTCCGCTGCGCGGGACACGTTACCGGTGACCGCGCGCGATCTCGCGGAAAAGCGCACGCTCGAGTGGCGGAGCGCCGTGATGGCCCACGACGTGGGTCGGGTACGCGGCTTGGTCACAAGCACAGGCTTCTTCAGCGCAGCGGAAGTCGAGATTGCCGGCGAGCTCGTCAGCGAACGGCTCACGAAGGGCATCCGCTCCGGCTATCATTTCGTGATGGCCGAGCGGGGCTCGGACCTCGTGGCCTATGCCTGTTACGGGCCGATCGACGGTACCGAAGGCTCGTTCGATCTTTATTGGATCGCGGTCGCGCCCGAGGAGCAGGGCAAGGGGCTTGGCGCGCAGGTCTATGCCCGTGCGGAGGCGGCCATGCGCCGGGCGGGTGCCAAACGCATCTATGCCGATACGTCCTCATCGGACCGCTACGCCCCGACGCGCGGGTTCTATCGGCAAAGGGGCTTTGCCGAGGAAGCGCGCCTCCCCGACTTCTACGGACTTGGCGACAGCAAGGTGATTTATACGAAGGTGATTTCCTCTGACCATGCTCCTTCCTAGCGTGGGAACCGGACCCGGGTCGCGAGCCTGAAGTCCCGTCTTGGGCTTGCCCAATCAAACCATTTTTCAGGATCTCGGTGCGCACAAGCCATTGAAAGCGCTAGCTTTCGAGGCTCACATCGTCCCCTTCCGCCAAGCCCAGGCGCTGAAATGCGCAAACTTCGCCTCATTGCGGAAATTGCCGCATTCCGGACGCATCATGGATGATACAAGTTACGTTCAAACATAGGGGGCCGTGGATAATGCGTGATTGCTCAAGAGCACCTATCGCTCTCGCTGTGCTCGCCGGATTTGCCTTCGCGGCACCGTCGGCGGCCTTAGCGCAGGCAGGGACCGTGACCAAGGACATGCAGACCTACTGCGTGAACGACTACAAGAAGTTCTGCGGCGACTGGGGCCTAAACTCCAGCGGACTGAATCTTTGCATGCGCAAGGCGGGGCCCGAGCCTGTCTCCGGCCTGCGTGCAGGCCCTTGTCAAAGCCGGCAAGGTCTCGCAAGCCGAAGTCGATAAGGTCAAGGCGCAGGCAGGGCGATAGCCGCTCGATGCCCTGTATCTTCTTCTAGCGGGAACACCCATCACATTTCGAGCTCGGCCCTGGCCGGGAACAAGGATCCAGATGATGAACAGAATTCTCTGCTTGAGCGTGCTTGCTGCCCTGACATTTTCGGCCAATGCGGCGCTTGCCGCGGACACCTGCACCAAGATCGTTTCGACCGGCCATCCGCAATATCCGGCGATCGCCTTCAAGGATGGCGACAAAATCGTGGGCGCTGCGCCGTCGCTGGTCGAGGCCATCGCCAAAAAACTCGACATTCCTCTTGAGTCGAAATTCATGGGCACGTGGTCCGAGGCGCAAGAAGCGACACGCGACGGCAAGGCCGACATGATCGTCGGCGTCTACTTCAACGACGAGCGAGCCGAATATCTCGATTACGTCCAGCCGGCCTTCATCTTCGACCCGGTCGTCGTTTTCGTCGCCAAGGACAGGAAGTTCGACTTCAAAGATGAGAACGACCTGATCGGCAAAAAGGGCGCTACCAACAAGGGCGAGAGCTATGGCACCAAGCTCGATGCGTTCATCAAGGACAAGCTTGACGTCGCCCGGACCGACGGCATTGACGAAGCCTTGAACGAACTCGTCGCCGGCAAGGTCGACTATGTCATCGCCGGCTACTATCCCGGCGACGCCGAACTGTCTGTGCTGGGGATCGAAGACAAGGTCGAACGGCGCTGGAGCCCGCCCTACTCTCGGCCGAGATGTTCGTCGCCTTCTCGAAGAAATCGCCTTGCGCCCCTTGGCTTCGAAATTCGGCGAAGGCATCACGGAGATGACGACGGACGGCCGCTTTAATCAGATCCTGCTCGACGCGATCGCCAAATGGGACGCCGACAAGCAGAAAAAATAGGCGGCGCCGACTCTGAAAGTCCATGTTCGTCCAATGGACGTCGCGGCGCGTTGGCGGCCTTGGCTTGATCAGTGGCCAAGCCATCGCCCAGGCGGCCATGGCGGAACAGGCCATGGCACCTCCGGATGTAACCGCTTCCTCCGTCTTCGTGCTCGATGCGGATACCGGGCAGCCTCTCTATGCCAAGAACGAGGATGAGGTCTTCTGGATCCTCAGTCGTCACGAAGCTGATCACCGCCTATGTCTTGGTGGACAAGATGGGCGACCGGCTTTCGGAAACGGTTACGATAAATTGGCCCCATCTCGTTCGTGGCTCGACAGCCGGCTTGAAAGGCGCGACGTCTGGTCCTGCAGGACCTGCTCTACGGCATGGTGCTGGTCTCCGGCAACGACGCGTCGGTCGCCATCGCCGACCACGTCGGTCGCGACCTTCTTGCCCGCGAGAACAAGCATGGCGACTCTGTTCAACGTTTGTCGAGGAGATGCGGTCGGCCGCCGCGGCGCTCGGGGCGGCCCACGCCAATTTCGCCGATCCTTACGGCCTGTCCCCGCCAATGTCGCCAGTGCGCGCGATGTCGGACTGATCGCCGCCAACGTCTTCACCGATCCGAAATTGCTGCCGGCTTGGGCCTGCACCGAGCGCACGGTCGAGATCGGGGGACCAAAGGCCGCGGACGGTCACGCTCCAGACCACGCTCGAGATTCTCGGCGAGGAGCGGGTCATCGGCGCCAAGACCGGATCGCATGTCGGCAAGAATATCTACAATCTCGTGACGGCCTGGCATGCGCCGAACGGCCAGACCATCGTTGGCGTGGTCTCTAGGAAGCGCAAGCCACCCGCCCGCTATGACGACATGCACGCGATCATGGCGGCATTGCCGCGCGATTTTCCCGAACTGGCGGAGCCGGCGACCGGCGCGCTATCAAACGCCAGCTGGCACAAGCTGCCATTAGCCGACGGATTGGGGCCAAGGGCGCTGTGTCGGGACGATGCCGTCGCATTGAGGCGACGGCCGGGTCCGGCTGCTCCGCCTCCCCTGCCACCAGAAGAGTCCGGCACGGCGGGCGCCATTTGCCCGGCCTCGCGTTGCGCCGTTAGCCAGCGATCGGTATGGCGAGACATAATCCGAGCCAGACCGGAACAGCCAAAGCCAAACTTGAATCGACAGCATGAACGTCCCGAGCGAGAGCGCGAAGCCCGATCAGCGTGTGGCCGAGATGCTGGCGGGAACTGATCGCCGAGAGGAGCGTCCTGCTCGCGCCGATTTTGGGTAACCCATCCCGCGTCCCGCCCGAGCAGCACATCGACGACAATCTGGGTCTGCATCAGCATCAGAACCGGCGCCAGCAGCGCGGATATGATGGTTTCGCAGAGAACGCCATTGGTGAGCGCGAAGGCCCCGCCTGCCTCCCGCCGCTCTGCGGCATTCGTGATGACCGTGAGCCAAGCTAGGATTTTCGGCGCCAGGAGCACGCCTACCGAAAATCCGAGCAGCGTAAATCCTTGCTGTGCGTCAAATCGCGGCCACGTCGGAAAGAGGGCGAAATCGGAAGGAAAATAGTCGGCTCAAAGGTGACCGCGACCCAGCTGAGCGCGAGCCGGTCGCCAGGAACATGAGCCATAGCGGAGATGCGACATAGCTCATGATCCCATTGATCAGATGGAACCGGCTCATCCAGTGCAGGCCCGCAGCGGGCACGATTTTGCTGTGTTGCAGGTTGCCTTGTGCCCAGCGCCGGTCGCGCACCGCGTGCTCCGCAAGCGTGGGCGGCGTGCCTTCGAAGCTCCCGCCGATATCCAGGCCGGAGATAGACCGCGTAGCCCGCCCGGCGGAGCAGAGCGGCTTCTACGAAGTCATGGCTCATGATGTGACCGCCAAAGGGGCGGCGGCCGTCAACGTGGGCAGGCCGCAAGCGCCGGCGAACGCGCGGGTCCTGATGATCGCGTTGTGCCCCCAGTAATTGCCGTCGCGCGCGTGCCAGACCGCAAGCCCCGCTGCCAGGAGGGGACCGTAGGTTGCGGTCGCGAATTGCTGCATGCGCGCAAACAGCGTGGTGCCGCCCGTAAGGTGCGGCACGGTCTGTATCAGCCCGGCTTGGGGTCGGCCTCCATGGCCGCGGCCAGAGAGACGAGTGATGCGGGGTCATATAGCTGTCCGCATCCAAGACGATCATGAAATCGTATGCCGCGCCCCATCGCGTGACGAAATCGGCGACATTGCCGGACTTCTTGCCTTCATTGCTGACTCCTCTTGCGATAGAACACGCCGATCCACCCCTCAACCAGCGACCGCAGATGAAGGGTGGCGTCGCGCTCGCGGCGGATCGTTTCGACTTCGGTGGAGTCGCTGAGAACGAAAATATCGAAATGCGCAGCCTGTCCCGTCATTGCCAGTTCGAGAGCCATGCGCGTCAGCGAATGGAAGACCGCTTCGGTATCCTCGTTATAGACGGGAATGACAATAGCGGTGCGGGTCGAGAGATTTCGCGCTGGGCCTCGGCCTTCGGCCGGATTGCGCCGTCAACAAGGCCAAGAATCCGAGCAGCGCCGTCGCCGCGCCAGCGCGATCCACGAGAAGGTCAGGCCGAACAACGCGACCAGAGAAAATCTGGAGCGTCGTGGCGGTGCTCTGACCGACGACCTGGTACATCTGCCAGGTTCCATATCCGGTGAGCAGGATCGTGGTGGCGAACACGAACAACCGCGCCAAGCCGGCCGACGCCCCGGAGACGCTCCGCGGTCTCTCGCCTGGCCAGGCCTGCATGCTCTGCGTCGGCATCGCCAGCGGCGCTTCGGGCGGTACCAGTTCCTTTGCGGTCGGTTCAATCGCGCTCATGTTTTCAGCTTGTCCATCGATAGAGCCACGTCTCGCTGATGGCTTCCGGTCCTCTCAACAGAACGAGGCGGAGCTCGGAAAGGTCCACGCCGTTCACATCAACTTCGAAACTCACGCGGTAGCCGCCCGTCGCCCGGTTGGGGTAGCCAACAACGTTGGTGACGGTCCCCGCGCTCGCCCACACGTCTGGTTTGACGTCGTTCGGGAAGTAGCCCGCTGGTGTTCGCCTGCCGGGCGGCGTCACGTCCAACGGTCCGGTGAAGTCGACGACGAACAATCGCTTCTTGTGGTCCAGGGTCAGTCCGCCGCTCGTCGCCTTGACCCGGGCCAAACCGCTATAGGAGACGGGGCGTCCCCAGCGCAGCCAATAGCCGTAGGAGAGGCTCTCGCCGCGCGCCAGACTTTTGGCGGGGCGCCAAAAGGCGACGATGTTGTCGTTGAATTCCCGGTCCGTCGGGATTTCGACGAGCTCGACGTGCCCCTCCCCCCAATGCTGCTTCGGCTGCACCCAGATGCTGGGCCTCAGCTCGTATTTCGCCTCGAGATCTTTGTAGTCGGCGTAGCTGACTGCCCGCTGCTGCAACCCGAACCCGCGCACGGCAGTCGCCGAGAAGGAGCTGATCTGCAAGCTTTCGGGATTGGCGAGAGGACGCAATACCCAGTCACCGCCGGCCTCGGCAATTGCCAGGGCGTCGGAATCATGCACAGCCACGCGGTAGTCGGGGAAGCGGGGTCTCTCCATCGAACCGAACAGGTACATGCTGGTCAGCGGCGCTAGCCCCAGATGCCTCAGCTCGTCTCGCGCGAACAGCGTCGCGTCGACCTCCATCAATGTCGAATGTCCCGGCGTGATGCGGAAGCTGAAGGCGCCCGTCACGCTGGGGCTGTCCAGCAACGCATGGACGACTGCCGTCTTGGCTTCGAGCGGAGGGCGTTCGACCCAAAACGCCCGGAAGAACGGGAACTCCTCGCCCGTCGGTTCGCCCGTATCGACCGCGAGACCTCGGGCCGACACGCCATAGACTTGCCCTTCCCCAACGACCGGAAATAGCTGCCGCCCTGAAAGACTGCCGCCTCGTCGATATAGTCGGGTGTGTTGATGGGGTAGCTCAGACGGATCCCTGAGAAGAGAGCGGCGCCCGTCGTGGGCGGCACCGAAAGATTCGGCCCGAAGTCGAAGAACTCCGAATCGTAACCAATCGGCTTTGCCGTTCCGTTCTCGACGATGTGAATTTCGACCGGCGTTTCGTAAATGAATCCCGCGTGCAGCAGTTCGAGGGCAAAGCCTCGCTGCTCGTCGAGCCAGAACGCCCGCTTTCGGCGAAAATGGATGTCGCGGTACTGATCGTAGCCGAGCGCCGCGAAAGGCTCGGGGACGGCGTCCGGACGCTGAAAGTCAGTCTCAGCGAGACTCTTGGCGATGCCGACGACCGTGTCGCGGCTGAACATCTCGGCGGGCTGCGCCAAGACAGAAGTGCAAAGCCTGGGGCTAAGCGCAGCGATCGCCGCTCCCCCCGCCGCCAAAGAAAACTCCCGGCGGTTCATGTCCCGCTTCCCGTTGCTGCCCCAACCTCACGCAACAACGCCATCTTGCTGACCTTGTTCCGCCTTGGGTCGAATATCGCAATTCGATCAGCAGACTAAACGTCGCAGTGGGGCATATTGCCGATACCATGAGCAATTTTTCGAAACGACAGGCGCACGCGACGGGCAGTTGGCGCATCCCTAGCCAGCCGGAGGCATTGCCGGGCAGGCGCCACAGTCGGAGTTGAGGCGAACGGGACCGGCGTTCACGCGGCTAAAGCTGGCCGCGCGGGCGGCCTTTCAGCGGCACACCGGCCACGAAGTCGGCGCTCGCCGAACTCCACCCCCGCCGGCTGGGTCACGTCCCACAGGCTCGACTGGTTATCCATATGGGCGCCGAGCCACACAAGGGCGATTGCGCCGGTAAGCACCGGCAGCTCCAAAAACTGATACCGGCGCACCGTACGCCAGGCCATGCCGGGCCGGCGCGGACGAAAGAAGCGCTTGCGCTGATAATGGGGAGTATCAGGTGAACCATTGATTTCGAATGGCGCGGGTGTTGACGGGTGCCGCGCCTTAGCCCAAAGGTCTACTGCTCTTGTCCCAATAAAGCGTTCACCGGCCCTAGGGTCCGGCTTGCGCAAGCCCGCAAAACGCACTTCAAGGTGAGCAAATCGTTGACGACGGACCTGAAGGGACGCTTCAAGCGAATAGCCCATGCGACTTCTGCTGGTTGCCGATCTCCATTACGCCCTGCCGCAGTTCGACTGGGTGGTCGACGTCGCAGAGGATTTCGACGTTGTGGTCATGGCAGGCGACCATCTCGACATGGGTTCGATCGTCGATGGCCGGGCCCAGACGGTGGTCGTCCGAAAATATTTCAGCCGACTGGGGACGAAGACCCGACTCCTGATCTGCTCTGGCAATCACGACCTCGATTCGCGAAACGAGGCCGGCGAAAAGGCGGCACGATGGCTCGCCGCATCCGACGAGATTGGCGCCCTGTCCGACGGCGAATCGTTCCTTCTCGGAGAAACGCTCTTCACGATGTGCCCATGGTGGGACGGGCCGATCACACGCGCGGCAGATCGCGGAGCAACTTGCCGCGGCGTCCGAAATGAGGACCAAGAACTGGATCTGGGTCCATCACGCGCCGCCGGACAAATCGCCGATCAGTTGGGGCGGCGGTCGTTATTTCGGCGATGTCGAATTAAGGGAGTGGATCGAGCAGTACGCGCCGGACATGGTCTTCTCCGGTCACGTGCATCAGTCGCCCTTTATCGCAGACGGTTCGTGGGTCGATCGCATCGGGCCAACGTGGGTCTTCAATGCCGGGCACCAGTTTGGCGCACCGCCCACGCACATCATTCTGGACAGCGACGCCGGCGAGGCGCTGTGGTTTTCGGCCGCGGGCAATCAATTCGTCCGGCTGGGCGACCCGCTGCAACGACCTGTCGCGAAACTGGGTGCGATTCCCGACTGGCTTAAAGTCGCGGATCGGCCTGGCCTTCGGAGCCCGGCGTAAATTCCTCGTCCTGCTGGTGCATCAACGACTCCAGCACATCGCCGACCATGCCCAGATGATTGCTCTGGTCTTCGAACTGTCGCTTCAGGTCGACGAGATAGGTGGTCGCCGCATTGAGCCGCTGGGCTAGCAGCCGGCCCAACATAAACGCGATTTCCGGGTTGGACCTCAGAAAGCTTTCGGCGTCGTCGAACAATAGAACATGCTCGGGCGACAGGGCGCGGACGGTCGCGGTGTGGGGCCGGTTGAGAAGAACCGACATTTCGCCGAAGACGGCGCCAGGTTCCTGACCACGGCGACCTGTGTCTCGCCCCTAAGCACCTCGACGTGCCGGACTGCCAGCACATAGAGCCGTCCCGACGTCTGCCCTCAGATAAAAGCACCGTCCCCGGCGAAAGCGTCTCGCACGGGGCGAGGCTTGCATTTATCGAGTATCGAGCCCATCGGGAGAGCGTATCCCCCGCCTGATGGTTGTCAAACCGCTACTCTGTCGCGCCGCCTTAGTTTCCGAGGAAGCTGTCAAAAAGCTGTTTTGCAGCGTCTTCGGCCGCCTCCTTTTGCTTGTCCTTCTTGCTCTTCTTTTTCTCGGCCGATTTGTTCTTCTTCGACTTTTTTTCCGGCTCCGGCGCCGCGCCGGATTCCTCCGTCGCTTGCGGCGCCGGCGCTTCCTGAGGTTTGGTGCCGCCGAGCAGGCCGCCAATTCCCTCCATCAGCGCGTCCTTGTCGACCTTGCCGTCCTTGATCACGTTTTGCAGCGCGCCGGTCTTGTCGATCTTATCCAGACCCGGAATCTTCGCCACTCCGTCGCCGAACGCCTTGAACCGCTCATAGGCGGCAGCCGGATTTTCCAAGATGCCTTTGATGTCGGGATAGATCTTCGGCTTCGCCCACGGCCCGACGATCATCACCGGCACCCCGAGCCCGGCAAGGTCGTTTTTGCCCCCTTGGCCCTCGAGCGAAGCTACGAGTTGCGGATCGACGCGGAAGCTGAGCTGCTTCTTCGGAAGGTTGACCGTACCCGTCCCGCTCATCCGCACGAGTGGGCCGACCAGATGCAGATCCTTCGTCACCGCGTTACCCTTGGTGACCGTGAAACTCGCGCCGAGCGAAGCGAAGTCGGTCTTTTCCTGTTCTCCGCCCTGCCAGCCCTCCACGATGCCGGTGCCGAGATTACGGATCATCTGAGCGATATTAACGCCACGGATGGCGCCGTCGGCAAATTCGAGATTGGCATTGCCCCCAAGCGTCGAGACGATGGCACGCTGGCTTGCGCCGTACCCGCTGAGATCGAGGGAAACGGTTCCACGGCCTTCGATCCGCTGGAAATCCGCCGCGTCCATGAGCAGCGATCGAGCGTCGAATTTCGATAAAGTGAGTTTGACCCGTTGCGCCGGCGTCTTGCCGCTGGCGTCGACGGCGATCGCGACGTCGCCACCGCCACCATAGAGATTAAAGTTCGACAGCGTCGCATTGAGCTTGCCGCCGCTGAGCGACACATTGGCCGTGACCGGACTGACTTTGATTTGGTCGTAGATCAGCTGCTCAGCCGTAATGCTGAATCTGCCGTTGACGAGCCGGAGAGGCGCGAAGTCGATCGTCTCATCGCTCCACGCGGAATTGGCTGCTCCGCCGCCGCCTCCCCCGCCGCCGCTATTTCCCCCGCCGCCACCACTACCGCCGCTCGATGGCTTTGACTTTGGCGTGCCTGTCAGGTGATTGACGTCGAGCGTCTTCGCCGCGAGTGCCGCCTCGACATAGGGGACCTTGTCAGCGAGATTGGCCGTCACCGAGCCTGAAAGAAGCGTCCCGCGCACATTGGCGCGCAAGGGGCTGAGGGTGATGATATTGTCCTTGTAGACCGCCTTTCCCGCAAATGTATCGCCGCCGGAGGTGGCGGTGAACGAGCTCACATTGACAGTGCCGTCCTGATAGACAGCGGAGCCAGATAACGTCTTGTCGCCGGACTTGGCGCTGAACTGACTGAGCGTGACGACGTCGTTCTTGTAGGTTGCGGTGCCGCTGAAGCTCGCCTTGTCCGCAAGCGCATCGGGCGCATCGACGCTCAAGACCACGGGCGCCGGTGCGCCTTCGAGAAATTCTCCGAAATTGCCGATCGAGCCGTTCGCCTGCATCGCCTTGCGGTCGACAATGCCGGATACGTCGAATGACAACGGCTCATCGTAAGCAGGCAGCGAGGCTTCGAGATTGAGCTTCTCGATACGCTTGCCGGACGCCTCGCCGGACGGCGGCAGGATCACGGTCCCGTTCTTGATGACGAGTTGATCGAGGGTAAGGTTCTTGAGCTTGTCGGCGACGGAGGCCGTGCCGCCGTTGGCGGCCCCACGGTCCAAGTCATCCGGCGCGTTGGCGGGCTGCCCCGCGGCTGCGGGCACTGCCTCGGTCTGTGGCACGGCGATGATGGGATCGATGAGAGTGAGATCGGTGACCCGCATCTTGCCGTCGATCAGGCCGCGCAGCATCAAGCCGAATTTTAGCGTCTTGGCGGTAGCGAACTCCTCATCGCTGCCCGAGGCCGGCTGGGCGATGCCTACATCCTCGGCCACGAGGTCAAGCGAGGGAAACAAGGTGATATCGACCGGTCCGCTGACTCTGATCCGGTAGCCGGTCGTCAACTCGACCTGAGCGAAAATCTGATTGCGGACATCGTCGGCGGAGATGAACAGCGGGCCGACAAAAACGACAGCCGCCGCGATGACGACGATTGCCGTCAGGATCGAGAAAATGAGCCTCACGTGCCCCTCCGAAAGTCTAAATAGCGATGCTCGCCAAGTACATCCGATTCCCGTAGTAAGAGCAAAGACCCTTGAAAGAACTCCGGGCTGATTTGACGGATCGGCTGAATTAGCGCCGAATTGCGGGGAAATGACGGCTCGGCATCGTTTTGCGACGTGTGCTGACAGACTTGCCGGCAACAACCTGGCCCACACGCCTGCGACCGGCAGCCCAATCGGAGACTTCAGATGCCTCGACTAATTCTCCTGCGACACGGCCAAAGCATTTGGAACAGGGATGCGGTCTTCACCGGCTGGACGGATGTCGACCTTTGCGACAACGGTCTTTCCGAGGCGAACCAGGCCGCCGAACTCCTGAGAGCACACGACATCAAATTCGACCATTGCTTCACCTCTTACCTCAAGCGGTCGATCCATACGTTGTGGATTGTGCTCGACGCTCTCGATCTCACTTGGCTTCCAGTCCAGCGGAGTTGGCGGCTCAACGAGCGCCACTACGGCGCGCTGCAAGGACGAAAGAAGGACGACGTCCTGGCCGAGGTCGGCGAGGAGCAACTCCACAAATGGCGGCGTAGCTACTCCATTCGTCCTCCGGCGATCGAAGAGAGCGACGCGCGCTTTCCCGGCAATCACCCGAAATATGCCCGTGTGCCGAACCGCCACTTACCGCTGACCGAAAGCCTTGAAGATACCGTGGACAGGGTGCTTCCCTATTGGCAGGAGCGCGTCGAACCCATGCTCATGGATGGCCGCACCCCGCTGATCTCAGCCCACGGCAACAGCCTTAGGGGCCTCGTCAAATATCTCGACGGCATCTCGGACGAAGATATTCCGCATCTCGAGATCCCAACGGGGAAGCCGTTGGTCTACGAGCTTGATCAAGGTCTGCGCCCGATCCGCAGTTTCTACCTGGAAGATGGGAAGGAGCCCCATGGCTTGCCGAGGTCGCGGGCGGCTGTCAAATCGGCTTAGCCGGACGCCTCGCCTCTTTCACCAGCCCTTGCTCGGACGTAACGTCCTACCGGCCGGGAGCGTAGTTCTCCGGGCCATAGCCGGCGCAAGATCCTTTCAGGCGAACGTCGCCACCGAGAACCTGGCAAATCTGCACCTTCGTCAAAGGATTGCTGTGAACCTGTTTGCCGTGACCTTCCAGCCATAGCTTTGCGCCACCTTGGCGATCTGCTCTTCCTCGCAATAGGGCGTGGCAATCAGGCCATCCTTCTTGGTGACCATGAAATTGCCTTTGCATTCGATGCGCGCGGCGGCGGGCTCGGCGGCAGCCGCGACGAAAAAAGCCGCCCCCAGGAAGGTCGTCATACTATTCAGTCGCTCGCGCATGGTCGCCTCCATTAAGAAAATGCCACAAGCCTCATGATAGCGTCTGGCGTGAACATCTACACGCGAGGATTTTTCGATGAATAGACGATGCGTCGCAAGTTTTGTTGCGCTGTCCCTGTCTCTTCCATTAACCGCCCTGGCCGATGATCTCATGAGTGGTCTACCGACCCCGCCGGATAGCAAGCCGCTTGGCGAGGCGAAATCGATCCACGATAACGGGATGCTGGCAAGCTACACGTCATCGGCCAATCCTTCCGCGGTATTGGACGCCTACAAGAAGAACTTGCCCGCTTCCGGCTGGACCGTGGAAGGCTCAGGTGGCGGCGGCTCCTCCTGGGGCGGTGGCGGCGGTCTTAGCGCGGCCAACGGCGCCAAATATTTGTACGTCAATGCTGGCGGTCCGTCCGGCGAGACCTTTGTCAAAGTATGCGTTTGGCCGACCAAGCCTGACAACACGTCCTGCGACGACAACGATTGAGCGACCCCGTCGCTATTCAACCGATTGCAGGACGGGGATGAGCCCTTCCTCGCCATTCGCGTAGGCTTCGCCATTCGGCCAAACGGCCGCAGGACTGCCGTCGCTGACGAGTTTGCCGTCATCAAGCGAAAGCCGCGGCAGCGGCAGGCACACAAACCGCTCGCCGATAACCCAGAACGAGCCGAGTCCCGCCAGCATGGCATCGGCGAACGGCAAATTGGCGTCGTTCAAATCTTCGAGCGCCGCATTATCGACGCTTCCGCTGGCGACGAGGTCGCGCAAGGCGGACGAGACGAGATACGCGACATTGTGGCTTTTCAGGCCTGCATCGCCCAAGACGAGATCGAAGAGCGCCTGCCTGAACGGCTCGAGGTGCAGGGTCTCCGATATCCGTGCCTCGGCCGCGTCCTGCGCCTTGCCATAAGCCTCCCATACCGTCCTGTCGCGCTGAAGTTCGGCCGCAGCCTGATCCTGAAGGGCCTGCATGGTTAACGTCCAGCGGCAGGCCATGGGATTTTCGAAATCGACGCCCTCGAGTTCACCGATGGCCTGGTTCGGGCCCATCACCCAGGTGATAACGACATCGCGGAAGCCGATCAGCCTCGCGTGCTGCCGCACCGCTTCTTCGGCTGCGAGCGGATCGAAATAAGGCCGCTTGGGATCGATCCCATTCAGCCGCGCGATTATCTTCTCCACCTCGTCCACGGCACTACCTCCCCCTGAAGCACCCTCTTTGCGGGGCGTTCCGTCGTTAGGCCAGCAGTCACTCAAGGCACTGGCGAAACGTAAGGCAATTGAAGCGTCTCCGCGACCGCCTTATGCGTCATACGACCGTCATGACGGTCGAACGTCGTATCGGCGCGGTCCGAATTTTAGTTGCCGGCGTCCGAACCAAGTCCGAGCGCCAGGAGTGCCACGCGATCTGGCTTTTCGTTCGCGTCTGAGAAAGGCGGAGAATATGCCCAAGCAGCCCCCAAGTCTTCCGCCTCGCGCCGGACTGCATTGAGCCAGCGAAATCGGTCGGCATCGAGCGCTCCACCTCGACTGGCATTGGCGGCCGTGACGCCAAACGCGCCAAGGATCAGCCGGCGCGGCGACAGGCCGTATCGCCCAGCCCAGGCATGAACTTCGCTAAAACGCGCCTTCAAGCGCGACTCCTCCCATCCGCCGGCGAGATAGCCGTCGAGCGAGCGGCGCACAGTAGAAGCACGTCTTTCCAAATCATTTTCAGTCAGTCCGTCTTGCCGGCTGATCAGGAGTTTTGAGAGCACCAACGCCATCGGTTTCGCGACGATATCGGCCGGCCATGGCGCCCCTTTGACATCTTTCGCCGCGCCCGTGCCCTGACGAGTGAAGCCCTCCGGTTCAAAAAATTCGAAGCTGAAAAGCAGCCTATCATCGTCAAACGCAACCGGGTCCAGCAGAACAAGCCCCTTGGCGTTTCCCCCGCACGCGCCGCTGACGATAAGCGTGAGGTCTTGCGCGGTCTCACGCGCGGTCCGCACCATGTCTTCAATCTGAGTCTCGCCACGCGCGCCCGGATGGTCCATCACATGAATCGGAGTCCATTTTGTTCGTCAGTTCGAGGGCGCTCGAATCGGACCCCACTCGGAGCAGCATTCCGGCCAGTTCGGCAATCAAAGGATGGCCAGGATCATCGCGATCCTTCGCAACGGAAATATCAAACGGCTCGCCTGAGGATAGTTTGAATTCGAGCGCTAGAACCACTTTCAGTCCACTGCGGCGCGCGAGACGAACCGCAAACTCGAGGCGATCGACTGCGGCATGTCGTTCGTCGATATCTGCTGCAAGCATGGGCCCGGAATCGATCGGAAGCCTCACGAAGTCGTAGCCAAACAGCTTGATCTCATCGAAGTCGCGTGCGCTGCCCAACGCTCGCCGAGCAGGCAGGCTTAGGCGTGCGGTTCCGGCAACGAGATTTGTCTGATCCTGCCATTCGCGGACATTGATCCCCCGGCGCAGGTTCAGAGGCTCACCGTTCGCCTGAGCGGTGCCCCCGACCGCGAACATGGAGGCCAACAACAGCGGCCCAAGACAAGCTCGGGAGGCTGATTTTGGCACAGTCAGACGTATCGCGGCGATACAGAGGCCGCGGGCCTGGATCACCGCAGCACGCCTCGGCCAGGAACGCGCTTCCACAAGCACCGGTGACACAACTGAAAACACTCAATTCGCGACTCCCCTACTCGCGCAATGCTGGCAGGTTCTGTGCCAAGCGCCGGAGCCAACTCAATCAAGCAGATGAAGGGGTGGTGGAGGACGGGGGAGGAATCGAACCTCCGTGTTCGGCCATGCATGGTCGACGCCTAAGCCACTCGTGCCACCCGTCCAGGCGCCAACTCATAACAGCCACGAGAGCTCAATCAAAAAAATTCTGTCCTGAAAAGTAAACAACTTCGGGGGGACTGTATGGCAAGCGCTTTGCAAGGTGTCGGCGCGCCGCCGCGTTTTGGTCGACGCGCCAGATGAGAGGTTGCAACACGCCAATGCAAAACTTTAAGTCGGTCCAAATGGAAGACGACCGGACAATTCTCGGCGTGGGCATCCGGGATTTGGACCGAACGCAGGCTATTGCCACGCTCGATCGGGCCATCGCCGATAGGGAAAGTTTGAACGTCTGCTTCGCCAATGCTCAAGCACTCAACGTGGCTTGCAGCAATGAGCATTTCCGCACGGCCATGCGCCGGTTCTTGGTGCTGAACGATGGCCTCGGAACGGATATTGCGAGCCGCATCAAGTTTGGCAGACCCTTCCGCGAGAATCTAAATGGTACCGACTTCGTGCCGGATTTCCTCGACAAAACGCAGCACGAGCTCCGCATCTATCTCGTAGGCACAACCGACGCGATCGTTCAGCGCGCAGCCGAGACGTTTCGCGCGCGTTATCCGCGTCACAAGATTGTCGGATGGAGGAACGGATTTTTTCTTGGTCCGCAAGACGTCGAGCAGACATGCTGTGACATCCGCGGCGTTCGCGCGAACTGCGTCCTGGTCGGTATGGGAAACCCCTTGCAGGAACTGTGGATCGATGAGCACGGCGCTAAAACCGGCGCGACATTGTTTCTCGCAGTTGGAGCATTTTTAGATTTCCAAGCGGGTCATGTACGCCGCGCACCGCTTTGGGTGCGCAAACTGCGCTGCGAATGGGGCTTCCGGCTCATTCAGGAGCCCATGCGGCTGGCGCATCGCTATCTGATCGGGAATTTCGTCTTTTTGGGCCGGGTCTTCGCCGAGGTCCGGCACACGGAGACGAATTGAGATGTTCGTTACTCATGTCGTGCGGCAGTTTCATCCCGGCGTAGGTGGTCTTGAGAATCACGTACTGGATCTCGCCTTGGCACAAGTTGCGGCCGGGAACCGTGTACGCGTCGTCACGCTCGATCGGCTGTTCAAGTCAGCGGACCCGGCCATTGGCGGCGACGGAGAATCTCAAGGGCATAGAGATCGTGCGTGTTCCCTACTTCGGGTCGTCGCGCTATCCAATTGCCCCGACCATTCTTCGGCATATCGGGGACGCGGATCTCGTTCACGTTCACGCGATCGATTTCTTTTTTGACTTCCTTGCTTGGACAGCGCCGATCCATCGGCGGAAGCTCGTGGCCACGACCCATGGTGCGTTCTTTCACACGTCTTATGCGGCGCGCCTAAAACGCATCTGGTTTGCGACTGTCACCCGGTTATCGAGCAAATTCTATGCGGCGCTCATTGCTTGCAGCACATCCGACTTTGAACAATTTCGTTCGGTTTGTCCCAAGGGGACGGTCTTGATCGAGGATGGCATCAATACTTCGAAGTTCCGTGATGCTTCTGCCCGGCAGATTCCGGAAATCAATTCTTTGGTTCGGCCGTTTCTCGCAAAACAAGCGGATCGATCGTCTGATCGATTTCATGTCATCGCTCACCAGTGGTGATCCCGAATGGCGGCTCAGGATCGCCGGACGGCCGGACGACCTGCGGTTGGAGGATGTGAAAGGGCTTGTGCAGGAAAAGGGCCTCGAGGATGTGGTCGAGGTTGTCGCCTATCCTTCGGACGAAAAACTCAAAAGTCTGATGGGGGACAGCTCGTTTGTAGCGGCCGCGTCCGACTACGAAGGCTTCGGCATGACGCCGATCGAAGGGATGTCCGCGGGGCTATTTCCGCTCCTGAGCGACATCCCGCCGTTCCGCCGGCTCATCGGCCGCACTGGGCTCGGCATGCGTCTCGACTTCGCGAATCCAGACCAGGCCGCCGCTACACTCCTTAAGAAGGTATCGGCCCTAGCGGCGGGTTACGCTGAGCAGCGTTTTGCGTGCATGCAGGCCGCGCGCGCCTATGACTGGGAGTGCGTCTCTCAAGAAGTCGCCAAACTCTATATCGCCGCTTCCCCGACGGAACCGCGAAAATGTCTCGGTGCCGGGGCCGATTTTCAGAATCTCGCCGAGACCACACTTCAAGGACGGGCCTCCCTTGGCAAACGCTGAGCTCACATATAGAGCGGATCGCGTTCCGGACCGCGCCCTCTCGGCCAGTCAGGCGTCGAAGTGGGCAACCGCGGCGATCATCATTGGCACGATCAGCTTCAACGCGGCGCTGAGCTTCGTGAATGGCCATGGCGTCGCGATCAGCGACCTTCACGTCATGACGGCGGAAGTTCTGTTGATCGCCGCCGCGATCTTGGCTTCTCGCAACTATCTGAATGTTGAGCACCTGACCGTCTTGGCGTTGATCATCCTCTACACGGTCGTGCTCTCTTCCGTCAGATATACGGAGGCGCCGGCGACCGGATTCGACCCGAAGGTAAGCCGGGACCTCATGATTCCCGTCGTATTCTTTGTTCTTGGACGAGCGCTCAGCGACATCAGGGCTGCTGATCGGATCGTCTTCGCAGCCGCCGCCTTTCTGCTTTTCATCGCGCTCTTCGAGTATTTCTTCTTGGACGCCTATCTTCGCGTTTTCGAAGTGGCGAAATATTATATCGCACGGGGAACGCTTTCGGCCTCTCAGCATGCCCTCGAAGTTTCGCAAGGGTTGATGGTCAGTGGAATGCGGCCGACCGATCAGGGGCGCACGCTCCTGCCATTCCTCGGCGACCACCGCGTATCTTCTCTCTTCCTCGAGCCGAGTACGCTGGGCAATTTCGGCGCGATCATCACCTTATGGGCTGCTGTCCGATCTCGCATGGAAGGGAAGCTGTTCTTCTGGTGCGCCGTCAGTGGTCTCGCGCTCGTCATTCTATCGGACACGCGCTTTGCTGGCCTACTCGTTCTCCTTGGCGTGGGGGTTCTATTTCTTCCACTTAAGATTTCAACGCCCGCTGTGTTGGTCGCACCTTTTGCAACAATGCTTGGTCTCTGTGTGTTCGCCGCATGGGTCGGACCCTTCGAGGGGGTTACCGAGGTCGAAGGCCTCGGGATCTACGATCGCTTGCTCTATTCCGGCCGAGTACTTTTGTCTTTTGACGTTTTTCACTGGTTCGGGTTCGAGGTATCCCGCGCGCAAACCTTCAATTCTGGCTACGGCTACGTGATTAGCAACGTCGGGATTGTCGGTTTCGCTCTATTGTGGATTGGGTTCATGTCGCTCAAAGGCCACAACCAGTTTTTCTATTCCTTCCGAAACATCTTGGGGCTCTGCTTCACCGCGTTGCTTTGCATCTCGGCGTCGCAATTCACGATCAAGCTGGCCGGCATGCTTTGGCTGCTTCTCGGCGTGTTGTCAGTCGCGGAGGCGCCCGTCAAACGCCCGCAAAAATCCAAGCAGCTGCAGCGACTGCAGCTCGAATCGGACCTCCGCTGGTGTGGCTCCGCACATAACACCGTACCTCAATCCTCTTCGTTTCAACATTCATAAATCCCAACGCGATCGGAAAACACCATGTCACTCTACGCATTAAAGCGGCTTGCACGCCCGGGCCAACTTCGGAAGGTCCTCGTTGAGCGGGGCACCGAGCCTCTGCATATAAATCTCTTATCCGTGCTGGTCGCAATGTTCGGGTCGTATCGCGCGAAGGTCGATTTCGATCTCGTGGTCAGGCAGCAATACGCGTTTCCCATCTTATACGCAGCCGACGCTGCAAAGCGCTACGGCTACAAGTCCGTGACGGTCATCGAGTTCGGCGTAGCCGGCGGCGCAGGACTACTGAATATGTGCCGTATTGCTGAGCGCACGCAGAGAGAGACGGGTATCGAAATTCGCGTTGTCGGCTTCGATACCGGCAAGGGAATGCCCAATCCGATCGACTACCGCGACCTTCCCAAATCCTTCCAGGCCGGCGATTTTCCAATGGACGAGCAGCGCCTGCGGGAAGCCCTCCCCGATTTCGCCGAACTTATCATCGGAGATGTCGCCGAGACCATCCCGCAGTTTTGCCGTTCGTTGAGTGAGCATTCGCCGATCGGTTTCGTGGCCGTCGATGTCGACTATTATTCTTCGGCGAAGAAGGCCTTGGAGATTCTTAAAGGCGGGCCCCAGCAATACCTGCCGATCGTTCCCGTTTACCTCGACGACATCGGGGTCGACGGATCGAACCCATGGACCGGGGAATTGCTCGCCGTCGATGAGTTCAATACCGAGACCGCGTTGCGCAAGATCGCGCCGTTCACGCTCCTCCGGTCTCAGCGGATCTTCAAGAATACGCAATGGATCGATCGTATGTTTGCCGCCCATATTCACGACCACGCATTGAGATCGATCCATCACCAGCGACCGTCTCAGAATGTTCTGCCGAACGAGTATATTAATTGGCGAGGCGTGCAGCCGACCACGGCGGCCCAATACGGCGTTGGCACGGAGTCGCTTCATCGGACGCCGCCGCCGAATGGCGCTTAACCCCCTAGGGCCGCTACGCCGGAGCGCCATGGGAGTGGGTGCTGCTATGGCTCTGGTTATACTCGCCTCTTCAGCCTCTTCCTTGGCAGCTACGCCGCTGAAAGATGGCGCACAGGCTCCGGTTCCGGGGGTAAATCTTCCGAGCGGAAGCTTCGGTTCCGAGGGTGATCGGCGTGAGCGCGACTACACCTATCCGACGACGGCCGACATCGACTACTTCACGCAAAAAGGCTTCAAAATTTTCAGGATATCGTTCCTGGCAAGGCGGCTTCTCTCGCAGGACGGGCCTTCCCGGTTCACGCCAACGGCGGATATGGATTCGCTGATCGAGCTCATCGACTATGCAGCTGCAAAAGGCGCGTCGGTGATTCTCGACATGCACGACTACGGTAAAACCATCTCGGGAAGTTTGATCGGCGACGCCCCCGGCGCAACCGAGGACTTCGCCGCATCCTGGTCTGTGATCGCAAAGCAAGTCGCCGACAAGCCGAATGTCATATTGGGCTTGATGAACGAGCCAAACCAACAGTCAGCTACGGAATGGCTCGAAGGAGCAAATGCGGCTGTCGCGGCGGTACGCAAAGCCGGCGCAAAACAGCTCGTCCTGGTGCCTGGCTCCTACTGGGACTCCGCACACACATGGACGAGCACGGACAATGCGCAGGTCATGACCGGCTTCCAAGATCCCGGCCAGAATTTTGCTTTTGAGGTTCACCAATATTTGGATTCCAACAACTCGGGCACCCACGCCGCCGCGGTCCCCGGATCTGGGTCGGAACGCCTCGCCGCCTTTACGGACTGGGCTCGGAAGCATGGCGTTCATGGTTTCCTTGGCGAGTTCGGCTGGGCGGACAATGAGCAGGCTCAAAATGAGGGCCGTGATCTGCTGTGCTACATGAGCCGCAATAAGGACGTCTGGCTGGGCTGGACCTACTGGGCCGGAGGGCCATGGTGGGGTGACTACATGTACTCCATCCAGCCGCTAGACGGCATGGACAGGCCACAAATGACGGTCCTCGCGCCGTTCACAAGCGGGTTGCCCGACTGTTAGCGATTGCTGGGAACGCGAGCTTCTGGCTGTGCCGGGATTGAGCGGCGCTTTCCTTCCCTGCGCGCATGTACTTGGGTCAGGAAATGATCCAGGGACCCCGCCATGGCCTCCGTCGAAAACCGCTTAGCTCGGGCAAGCGCGCCATCATGCATGCGGCTCAGCAATGCGCGGTCGCTGACGATCTTGAGTAGGCAATCCGCAAGCGCCTCGCGATCGCCTGCGTTGAAGATAAGGCCGCTTTCCTCAGGCTCGATCAGCTCCGGCAGGGCACCCGAGCGCGACACGATGACCGGAATGCCGTAAGAAAGCGCCTCTACGCAGACATTGCCGAACGGTTCCGCCCAGATTGAGGGCACGACGAGGACGTCGATCAAAGGATAAAAATCCTTCGGGTTCGACCAGCCGAGATAGGTCGTCTGAGACGCGGGAAACTTTTCCAAGACGTCTTGCACGTAGGCCTGCTCCCCATCGCCAGCGATGACATATTCAATAGGCGCGGTATCACCGAGCAGCGCCGCGGCTTCGCCGAGCGTGTTGATGCCCTTGCTCGGCGCCACCATTCCGATAAAGCCGACGCGGATCGGGCTGGACTCCGGCGCGCGATAAGGCGGCAGCGGCTCCGGACTCTGCACCGCGCCCGGAATGACCTTGGTCATCGCCTTACGAAAATATCCATGCTCCCTGTGCAAGGCGAGCGAATGGAAGGCTTCGGCCATAACACCATCCACCACCTGGCTGCAGAGCTTCTTGCCGATCGATGCCACGCGACATTGCCCGCAACGCCGCTCGCAGGTCTTGCCGTTTGCGAACATGGTGCCGCGCCAGCACATGAGAAAGTAGCTGTGAATGGTGTGAACCGAGGGGCACCCCATCATCCAGGCAGCAATCCACGTTGCGACATTGATGTTCTCGGCGCTGATGGTAACGACGACATCAGGTTGAAATTCCGCAATCTCACGGCGCATCCGAAAGAGAGCGCGTGGATTGAAATTCTCGAGGGCGTGCCAAATGAGCTTCAGCCACGCGGGTCTGTCGACCCAATAGTTCGAGTAGATGTTGAGACTGCGTAGCGTCTTGACCTCGACACCGTCGCGAACCTCGAAAGTTTCATCGTCGGCAACGGTGACGACGCGAACGGCATGACCCCGCGCAACGAGAGCCTTCGCCATCGCTTCGGATGCCTTCGGGCCACCTCCCTTTCCAAATGGGGGATAGGCGGCAGCGGCGCAAAGAACTCTCATCGGGACGCTCGCTTTTCCTTTACTTGCACAATCATTGCTGCTCCGAGAATCGGGCGCCAGCAATGTCCACGCGACGGGCGTTGAACAGGCCACTCACCAGCGACCGCAGGAGCCCAAAATAGAACTCACTCTGTTTCAGGACAAAAAGCAGGACCAAGGCATAGACGCCCATCATGACGGCGCCACCGAGAGCGAGCCGGAGAAATGGCGACGATATAGAGATGATGAACGGCTCGAGGCTCAGGGCGGCGCCCGCGGCAACAATAATCGCCGCGAGCGGCCGGCCGATGGCCGCTAGGAGGTCTCGAACCGAGACCATCGTCCCGCGCAAAGCGAGCACGACATAAGGCACAAGCCAGACGGTCATCGCGACGGAGAAGGCCAAGGCAACGCCGCTCGGTCCGTAAGGGAGGCCGACCAGGTACGAGCAGAGAATGAGCGGCGCCAAGGCAAGCGAGATTTTCAGGTTTCGCTCCTGGAGGCCGAGAGCCATGAGCAGCCAACCGAGCGGATACACGAGCCCGAGCACGACGACCGAAGGCGCGAGCAGCTGGAACACCGTCGTCGCTTCGATCCACTTCGGCCCGAGCATGACGAGGATGACATCGCTGGCGAAGACCACGCAGCCGACGGTGGCGGGAAGGATGATGGCACTGTAGAGCGCGTAGCCTTTCAGGAAATAGTTCTTCAATCGGGCGGGCTCGCTTTGCAGCCGCGCGAGCGACGAGAAAGCGACCATGCCGATCGCCGTGCTGATGATCCGGGTCGGCAGATGGATGAGTTCATAGGCCTTGCCGTACAATCCCAAGGCGCCCGACCCGTAATAGCGGCCGATCAGGATCTTATCGACGTTGTAGACGACGTAAACGAGGAGCCCATAGATCATCATCGCGCCGCCAAAACGGAGCATGGGATAGACTTCGGCATTTCTGCGCGGCAATCCGGGCCGCCAGCCGCTGGTGACCCAGGCCCCGATCGTGATGACCGCGGGCCCCACGATCAGAGCCGCGACGATCGCCCAGTATCCGAACCCGGCGAGCGCCATGCTGATCGAGACGGTGGCAGCCACCACCTCGCTGCCGACTTCGATCACGGCCAAGGTGACGTAGCGCAGATCTCTCTGAAGGAGGGCGAGATGTTGAACGCCGGTCGCATTCAACACGAACGCCGGGGCCAAGGCGGCGATGACGAGAGACGTTCTCGGATCGTTGTAGAACGCCGTAACGAAAGGAGCGGCGGCGAGGCAGAGCGCGCCAAGCGTGGCGCCGATCGCCACGTTGCACCAGAAGAGCGTGGACACTTGCGCGTGTGAGACTTCGGATTTCTGAACCGTTGCCGCCGAGAGCCCGCCCGTGGCGAAAACGTCGAAAGATTCCGGTGATCGCCGTCACCATCGCGACCAATCCAAAATCGCTTGGATCAAGCAAGCGGGCAAGCGTGACCAAGGCAACGAGCCGCACGAGGGCCCTTGCGGCGTGCCCCACGAGCCTCGCGGCCCCACCGCGAATTGTCTTCTCTTTTAGGTCCTGCACTGCGGAGAGCCCTGTGGCGGATTAGGTCTTAAGTATTTTTCGGCGCGTCGGTTGGTCTAGAGGAGCCGGTCGAACTTCATGCCCACCGACCAGCGCGCCAGCGACTGGGGGAGCAGAATACGACCCAGGGAGCGCAGGCGCAGCGTTGTCGCGAAATCCAAGACCGTGCACTGCCCAATCATGGTTCGCCAGCTCCATAGTTTGCGGGCGACGTCCGCGAGCCCCGCGCCGCCGCGGCGATAGATCAACAGATTAATGATTGCCAGGTACGCCACGTAGCGCGCGGTCAATTTCTGGATCTGCTGGCGAACGGAGACGTCGGCAATTTTTTGCTCAGCAGCCACGGAAATTTCCTCCATGACTTCGCAGAGATCCGCCAAGCGCCGATCGGCTGTGAACCGCTCGCTCAGGCTGGCATCGTGCACCATGTACGTCGCGCAACACTCGTTGACGAGACCGGCTTTACCTTCGAATAAGATCGAAATCCAAGTTGCTTCGTCGGCCGCACATGGATGGGCGGAGTAACCACCGTTCGCACGGATGATATCGGTCCGAATAAGGCTACTGAGTAGCTGTGCGGAGATCTTGCCGCCGAGATATTCCTTCAGAATATCAGTGCCTCGCCAAATACCCGTTCCGAGCTTCTTGCTCAGCCTAGCCGGTACGCGCCGGCGGTCGTCCTTGGAGAACTCTCCCATGATGAGAACGTCGTAGCCGGACAAAACAATCGGGAGGTCGGGCTCCTTCTCGACCAGACGCATGCACTTCTCGATGAAGCGAGGGTCGAAGGCGTTGTCGTCGGCCGCAAGAACGAGGTACTGACCTCTCGCCTCCCGTACGCATTTGTTGAAGTTGCCAGCTGCACCCACATTTTCCGGGTTCGTCAGAACGCGTAGCCTGGGATCGTCGATCGAGGCGAGCGTGGCAATGGTGTCATCGGTGGATGCGTTGTCCGACACGAGGACTTCGATATTCGGGTAGGTTTGCGACAGGGCGCTATGAACACAGTTGGCGACGAACGCTTCTCTGTTGAAAGTCGGAATAGCAATCGTGACTAGTGGAAGCGCAGCGGCAAGTGCTGGCTCCGGCACATGATTGCCATCGGGCGCGGCGGTGTGCGCAAGCGCGGGAAGGGCATTCTGATAGGGCGAAATCGTCTTGCCGGCGAACTTCGCAGCATCAAACACGCGCTCGAGCCAAACTTCGCGCCACCAGGAATAGATGCTCCGCGGACAGAAAAGTCGGCATTCGCTATAACGCGCTCGGCAGAAAACATCCTCGAGAATAACGACCGGCGTCTTCATCGCCTTCATGTAGCCAGTCTGTTCGTCGATAAATCTCTCGAACTCTGTTTCGCACGCGGAATGTTTTGCCGCAGAACGGAGTCTGCTCGCCGTCGAAAACCATCCCGGCATTCTTGTTATTCGTATTGATGGTCGCGAGGATCTCCTCGTACGGCCTGATGCGAACCAACTCTCCCCGGCTGAAGATTCAATTCGGCCTGGGGCGTCGGGCTGCCGACAGGAAATCTGCCTCGATGACGCGGGAACGGAAGTCCACCCCACAGGCTTTGGAACCGGTCATAGAGATAGCGCGCGGGCGCTCCGAACCTAGGGCTGAACGCGAGCGTGAAATAGTAAAAGGACGTCCACAGGAAGCCCTTGAGAATCTGGGGTATCGTCGCGTTTCCGGACTTGTAGTCCTCGACATACTGCCTTGCATCCCACCAAGGAAGGGGGCTCGTAAAGTTGAGCACCTCGGTGGCTTGGCATGAAAAGCGCGGTTGACCGCGTGCCTCGACATCCTCCGCGCGCGTCGCCGCGCGAACATCGTCTTCCGTGCACCCGGTGCCTACTGCTTGCATATCCAGCGGAGCATCCGCACCGGCCGGCTTCACCCATAATTCTTTCCAATAGATGAGGCAGGCCGCCTGACAGCCGCCATGGCTCAGACCGTCACAGCGGAGGTTCAGATGAATGCCGTCTTCTAACCGACGTCCTGGTGAGTCCCAATTGTAGACGATGGTGTCACACGTCTTGTGTGCACGCTTGTAGACCTGAAAACGCTTGCCGCAATACTGAAACATCTGCGGCATGAAGGGCATCTCGTCGTGCCTGCCCTTCTTGTCCAAGGTTGCAAGGATCTCCTCCTTACTGCGGACTTCAATCCAGTCACCCGATCGCAATTCACTCATGGCAGACACTCCGAAGACACTCCGAATTCGACTGCCCGTCTAGCCGATACGCTTGGTAGTCCACGAGCCGGTCCCTCATTCTCCGGCTCATGATGACGTCGGCACGCTTTCGAGTGCCGTATCCATTTCGTCCGAGACTCCGATCCCAAGCGATTTCAGAAGATCGAGGTAAAGGGCCTTCTGCCCCATCACGAAAAAATCATGAAGAGATAGACGAGACCGAAGATGCCGCCTTCCACCATCAGCCGAATGAGCGGAGAGGACAGGCCGAAGAAATACTGCTGCATGCCATATGCGACTGCTGCGCCAATGCAGGCCGAGATAAACGGACGGCTTGCCGCCCGAAGGAGCTCAAGCGGCCTGATCACCATTCCATGCAAGGTCCAAACGATATGGGGGATGAACCAGACCATCATCGCCGAAGAGAGTCCGATGGCGACACCCACCGGCCCATAGCTCAGCCCGATGAGGCAGGCCGGGATAACGAGGGCGGCAATCGCGAGTGAAAGCTTCAAGCAGCGAACGTGATTCGCGCTCGACCACAAAAGCCAGCCCAAGGGATTGATCAGTCCGAAAACGAGAACGGCTGGAACCAGCAGCCGGAAGATCTCTACCGATTGGATCCATTTCGCCCCAAGGACCACCGGGATGATGTCGTGGGCGAAGACCCCCGCGAAGGCCGTAATGGGAAGCGTCACCGAAAGGATGAGCTCGTAGGCTTTCAAAAAGTAGTTTTTATAGCGCTCTGCATCGTGCTGCAGGCGCGACAGGACGGAGAATAGGACCCCGCCAATCGCCATATTGATATTTGCCGTCGGCGTATTCACGAGCTGAGACGCAACGGAATATTGGCCGACCGCGACTGCGCCCCATACACGACCGAGAATGAACTTATCGAAGTTGTAGGTGATGTAGGAGATGACGCCACTGATCGTGACCGTGCCGCCAAAGCGCAGCATCGAGAAAATTTCGGCGCCTCGACGCGGTCTGCTGGGGACCCAGTTGGTCGTAATCCATAGGCTAATCGTGAGGATCGCAGGCGTCCCGATCACCACGGCAACGAGGGACCAATAGCCGAAGCCACTCGCAGCCATAATGATGCCGATGCCAAGACTCGTGAACTGGGCCAGAAACTCTATGGCGGCGAGCGCCGTGTAACGGAGCTGCCGTTGCAACAGGGCAAGGTGCTGGACGCCGGCTGCGTTGAAAAAGAAGCCCACGCCCATCAGGGCCGTCACCCAGAACAATCGTGGCTCCCCGTAGAACGCCGCAACCACCGGTGCGATCATGACGCAGACAAGGCTTAGTACGACCCCTACGAATAGATTGATCCAGAACAGCGTAGAGATTTGAGTCTCGCTGATCGTCGGACGCTGCACGCTCGCTGCCGACAGCCCCGCGGTGGCAAACAGCTCGAGCACGGCGGTAATGACCGTCACCATAGCGACCAGGCCAAAGTCTTCTGGATCGAGAAGTCGTGCCACGATGGCCATGAAGAGCAGGCGAGCGGCAAAAATCCCACCCTGGCTCGTCAGCTTGGCGAGGCCGCCGCGGAGTGCCATTTCCTTCATCTCATCCCACCCTGTCTCATCACACCCGTTGTCAGACGCCTTCTTGATCGCAAACGCGAGCTCTCAGGCCTCGACAGCCGAAAGCGTTTTCAGCGCCCCGTCCGGGACACGCCGCGACGCGGCTGGCGCCACTGCAGGCTTGCACTCCATGCAAATCTTGCGAGCGAAGAAGGCTTCTGCGAAACGCTCCGGCGCACGGCATTCCATGCCTCTCAGGCGTGCCAAACCGCGGAAGGTATCGCCGTCGAACCAGTCCTTCGAACGTTGCGTGCCGAAGCAGGCACTCAACAGGGCGATCTTCCGCTCCATGATTTCTTCAGACATCGCGATGTAGAGGTTGGGCTGACCGAGATCGCCATCCCATTTCGGGATCTCGTACTCGAGAATCGTGAAGTCCCGGAACGTGTTCCACGTTAGGCGGCAGACCTCGCGATGGTCTTGATGCGCGTCGTCATGGCGATGCGTGAAGATCAGGTCTGGACTCACACGCGTCTTCAAATCCTCAAGCCACGTTTTGATCTCGACGCCTTCGTTGGGGAAATAGCCGTCACGGAACTCGGCGCATTCCACCTTGCGCGCGCTCACGCCACGGAGAACGGCGTCGGCGCCGGCCATGGCTTCGGCATGACGGGCACCCCGCGCGCTGAGGACGCACCAATGCGCGTCGAGGTCTACGCCGTCGGCTATCCAGCCGAGTAGCGTTCCGCCGACACCAATCTCGATGTCGTCGGAGTGAGCACCGAGGCAAAGAACCTTGAGCGGCCGGCCGGGTTCGGCGAAGGACAGTGGATGCATCTGCCTACTCCGCAGCGACACGACACGCGAGGGTGTCTCGCCGATTCCAAGGCATGCGGCCTTGCTCGACCATTTCCTCGAGCATCTGGCGGTCGCGCAGCGTGTCCATCGAGCGCCAGAAGCCGTTGTGCTTGTAAGCGAGCAGTTTTTCTTCTTCGATCAGCCGCGCGAAGGGCTCGATGACGAGCTCTTCGCCGGGCCGCATATAGTCGAAGATCTCCTTGCGGAAAATGAAGAAGCCGCCGTTGATCCAGAGATCGGAATTAGCTGCAGGCGTCATCTTCGACACCAGCTTGTCTTCATTGATTTCGGCGAGATGAAATGTCAGCGCCGGGCGCACGGCGAGAAAGCAGCCGATCTTCCCGCTAGTCTTGAAGTCATCGATCATGGTGTCGAGGTTTACGTCCGACAGACCGTCGCTGTAATTGGCGAGAAAATATTCCTCGTCTTTGACTTGGTGACGGACGGCCCACAGGCGTTCACCGATATTTCGCCAGATGCCGGTATCAATCATCGTCACGCGCCAGTCATCGGCGGGTTGGCCAATCATGTCGACATGCGTGCCATTCTCCGAGACTACGCAGTCGCTGAAGACTTCGCGGCGATAGCCGAGGAAGAACTCCTTCACGACGTTCGCCTTGTGCCCGAGGCAAAGGGTGAAGTCCCGGTGGCCGAACGAGCTGTAGTACTGCATGATGTGCCACAGGATCGGCTGGCCTCCGACCGGGATCATCGGTTTGGGTATGGCCTCGGAGTATTCGCGAATCCGCGTTCCAAGCCCGCCACAGAACAGAACGACCTTCATTCCAAGCTCCCGCTGGTTGCGATGGTGTGTCTGCACTGGCAGGTGCACGATCGGTGCCAAGGAAAAAACGGTTCCTAGGCGGCGGGCCGGGAACTTGCGGGGCGATCTCCGCCATTTTTTTTCCAAGGATCGGACGGTCGCTCGGGAACCCCCGTGCCAATCCGATACATTAATAACTTGGTTACCTTGCTGGCTCGGAACGCGCGAACTAATCGCGTTTTTCCGGCGCATCCGGGCTCTTGGGGCGACGAACGCCGCTGGCCGGCGGCCGGCAATACCCTCGGTCGCCATAGCAACGATGTTTGGCCCGATCCATGCAGTTCCCTCGGCGAAAATTCGAACAGGAGACCAATCGCGTCGTCTTAACAAGCGTTAACGTTTGCGGCGCGAGCGAGCGACAGGAGTAAATACGGATGCTCTTTACCGAGACGGAACTCCAAGGTGCCTTCATCATCGATCTAGAGCCTCGTACGGATGAGCGCGGATTTTTTGCCCGTGAGTTCTGTCGAACGGAATTCGAGGAGCATGGCCTGAAGCCTGTCGTGGCGCAGGCCAATCTCGCCTTCAACAAAAAAGCCGGCACGCTGCGCGGGATGCACTTCCAGTATCCGCCTGCGGCTGAAACGAAACTCGTCAGATGCACGCGCGGCGCAATCCTCGACATCATCGTCGACCTTCGTCCCGAGAGCTCGACCTATCTGAAACACATCTCGGTCGAACTCAACGAGGACAACTGGCGCGCTCTCTACGTCCCGGAACGATTTGCCCACGGCTACCAAGCGCTCAAGGACAACACCGTGACGAGCTACCACGTCGGTGAATTTTATGCGCCGAGCGCCGAAGGCGGCCTCCTCCACGACGACCCAGCCCTCGGTCTCAACTGGCCTATGCCTGTCTCGGCCATCTCGGAGAAGGACCGGATGTTCAAGCCATATGAATCCGTGGAGCAAGAAATTCGGCGTCGCATGAGCCTGCCTCATGCCGCGGCAGCCTGAGGATCCTAAGATGCATATTGTCGATACCGCTTTGAAGGCCCGCCATGATGCAGGCAATCCTGTCCGCGTCGGACTGATCGGCGCCGGCTTCATGGCCCAGGGGCTGACGAATCAAATCTTGAACAGCGTGCCCGGTATGGAGGTCGTTGCGATCTTCAGTCGAACGTCCGATAGGGCACTCAAGGTGTTCAGTTACGCCGGACGAGACGACGCCATCGTTGCTGAAATACAAAATCAGTTCGACGAGGCGATCAATTCAGGTCGGCCGGTCGTGACGGAGGATGCATTTTTTCTCGCCCGCTCGCCGTTGATCGACGTCCTCGTTGATGTCACTGGCGCGGTCGACTTTGGCGCCCACATCATTCTTGATGCGTTTGCGCACGGAAAGGACGTCGTGCTCATGAACGCTGAAATCGACGCGACGATCGGCCCGATCCTTCAGGTTTATGCCGACCGGCATGGTGTCATCCTGTCGGCTTGCGAAGGTGACGAGCCCGGCGTCCAGATGAACCTTTACCGCTGGGTCATGGGCCTCGGCTTTACGCCGCGGGTGATGGGCAACATCAAGGGCCTCCAAGATCCATACCGCACACCAACCACGCAACAAGGGTTTGCCGAGCGTTGGGGGCAGAACCCAACGATGGTGACGAGCTTCGCCGATGGCTCCAAGATCAGCTTCGAGCAAGCGATCGTGGCCAATGCCACGGGCTTCGGCGTCGCCTCTCGCGGCATGTCGCGAGGTAAGGAATACAAGGGTGACGTCATGAAGATCGGCGAGATCTACGACGTCGAGGAACTCCGCCACTGTGGCGGTATCATCGACTACGTGGTCGGCACGCCGCTGACCAAGGTCTATTGCCTCGCCGAGCATCCCGATCCGAAGCAGCAACATTATCTCGAATCTCTACAAAATGGGCGAAGGTCCGCTTTACGCATTCTTCGTTCCCTACCACCTAGTCCATTTCGAAGTTCACAACGCGATTGCCCGCGTCGCGCTACTCCGCGACAACGTCGCCCGCCCCATCGGCGGACCGGTCGTCGAGGTCTGCGCCGTCGCTAAGCGCGACTTGAAACGTGGCGAGGTTCTCGATGGGTACGGCATGTATATGACGTACGGCGAGGCCGTGAATGTCGGTGAAATGTCGGCCTCGCGCTATTTGCCCGAAGGACTCGTCGAAGGCTGCCGTCTATTGCGCGATGTCAGCAAGGACTCCGTCCTCACCTATAACGACGTTCAATTGCCCGAAGGTAGGCTCGCCGACAAACTGCGCGCGGAGCAATACCATCACTTCCGCGGCGAGACTTGGCTTGATGAATATCAACTCAGAACCGAGGCGGCGTGAAAACTGCATTCGATGCCGGCATATGAACTGCTCGGCATAAGCGCTGAGCCCACGAGGCAAAGTTAAAGGATCAACCAAAGGAGTACGTCATGAAAGTCTTGGTAACCGGCCACAAAGGCTATATCGGCACGGTCATGGTCCCCATGCTCATCGAGGCCGGACACCAAGTCGTCGGCTGCGACACCGATCTCTACGAGCGCTGCACATTTGCCGAGGGCGGCTCGATCACGGATGTCCCGGCCTTGCACTCGGACGTGCGCGATCTCAGGGTCGAGGATATCGCGGGATTGGACGCCATTATTCACTTGGCGGGCTTGTCCAACGATCCCCTGGGAAACCTCGATTCCGACTTGACCTTTGACATCAATCATCGCGCGAGCGTGCGCCTCGCCGAGATCGGCAAGAAGGCCGGCGTCAAGCGCTTCGTATTCGCGTCCTCTTGCAGCAATTACGGGCTCGCCGGCGAGAACATGGTGGACGAGACGGGCGAGTTGAAACCTCTGACGCCCTACGGCATCTCCAAGGTTCTCACGGAGCAGGACGTCTCGAAGCTCGCCGGAGACGGCTTCTGCCCGACCTATCTCCGTCCCGCCACGGCATACGGCGTCTCGCCGCGGCTGCGCTTCGACATCGTTCTGAATAACCTCGTCGCCTGGGCGATCACGCGGGGCAGCATCTACCTCAAGTCCGACGGCACGCCTTGGCGGCCGATCGTCCATATCGAGGATATATCTCGCGCCTTTATCGCGGCGCTCGAAGCACCGGAGGACTTGGTCTTCAACCAGGCCTTCAACGTGGGCAGACCGAGCACAATTACCGCATCCGTGACATCGCCGAGATCGTCGCGAAGGTCGTTCCCAATTGCCGCCTCGAATATGCGCCCGACGCGGGCCCCGACAATCGCTCCTACCGCGTGAACTTCGACAAGATCAGCCGCCTTCCAGGCTTCGAACCAAAATGGGACGCGCTCAAGGGCGCCGATCAGCTTTATCGGGCTTATATGAAGGCCGGCGTCACGTTCGGGGATTTCGGGGCCCCCGTTACCAACGCATCGCTCACATCAGGAAGCTCTTGGCGGATGGCATCCTCGACAAGGACCTTCGCCACGGACAACGGGCCGCGGCCTGATCTGCCCGCTTGGTTCAAGCTGGGACAGATAGCGCCCGCCGTCTAAATCGATGCGGCGGGCGCCATCCTCTTGGTGAGAGCTTGTTAAGGTAAATCTCCGGAGACTTCGGCAATACCGCGTCTTTTACCTCCGTCTTTTGCCAAAGCCGGTAAACCGGTCACTGGCCAATTTCGGATCGCGAAGTCTCTATTAAAGACTTCCTTCTCAGCACGAATTTTGCAGCGGCCTAGCGAACGACCAACGGGTTGCGTTTCGTGCGCTTAGAAGGAGTTACCAAGCCATGGAATCGGGCTATTCGCTACATTCAATGGGAAGCGCATTTCCGGCATTGAGGCGCTACGGCGCGGTGGAGCCGGAATCCGTGCCCGCCGCCGCCCGAGTCTGATGGACCTCGTCCGCGCTCTGCGCCGCAGAGTGGCGTTGATCGCCACCACGGTCGCCGTGGTGCTTGCGCTTGCCATGGGCTACCTGCTCGTGGCGACGCCCTACTACACCTCTTCCACCGAGATCCTGATCGATCCACGCAAGAAGAATACCGTGCAGAACGAAGTCGTGCCGTCGGGGCTCGGCACCACGGCCGGCGATAATTTCGCTCTGGTGGACAGCGAAATTCAGGTGATGCTGTCGGACACCGTTCTGCGCCCCGTGGTGAAGTCCCAGCACCTCGCCGCCGACCCTGAGTTCAACGGCGAAGACCCGGGCCTGCTCTCAAGCACAGTTAAGCTCATCTCCGGCATCTTCGGGAGGTCCACGTCCGAAGTCCCCTGCAGCACTGAAGATCGCGCCATATTGGCGCTCAGGGACAAGACCGAGATAACGCGCGGCAGCCAGACTTACGTCATCTCGATTGCCGTCACCACGAAGGGCGCGGTCAAGTCGGCGAACATCGCTCAAGCGATCGCTACAACTTATCTTGAGGATCAATCGAACTCCAAGATTGAGATAACCAAGCGGGTGAGCGCTCAAATGGATGGCCAGTTGGCCACGCTTCGCGAGCGGCTCCTTCATGCGGAAAGCGAGGTTCAGAAATTTCGGGCTGCTCACAATCTACAGCAGGGTGAGCGAGGCGTCCTGATCGACACGCGTCAGCTAGAGGACCTCAACAAGAAGCTGACAGAAGCGCAAGCGGAGATGGACCGGAGTGAAGCCAAAAACCAGCAGGTTCAACAGCTTCTTCGCAATGGGGTCGATCCGGAGATGATTGGGGACGCGATCAATTCCGCGACGGTTTCGCGGCTCCGCGATCAATATGCGCTCGCGGCGCGCAGGGAAGCCATCCTCGGCGCCAATCTATTACCCTCCCATCCCCAAATGATGCAGGCCCATTCGGAAGTCGAGCGCCTGCGGGGACTGATCCAGGCTGAGGTCGAGCGGATCGCCAAGGCCATCAATCTGGAATACGAAGCTGCCAAGCAGCGGTTGGAGGCTGCCCAAGCGGCGCTCTCCGCCTCCCGCCACGAAGCCAATTCGAACGACAGCGCCGTCATCAAGTTGCGCGACTTGGAGCGGGACGCCGAGACGACCCGGGCGGTCTACAAAAGCTTCTTGTCTCGCGTGAAGGAGATGAATGAAGCGGAGAGCATCTATACGCCCGATGCGCGGATCATTTCTCCGGCGGCAATCCCCCAGAAGCCGAGCTCGCCGAAGAAGCTTTTGATACTGGTGCTCGCCCTGGGGTTCGGATGCGGGCTCGGCGGCTCGCTTGCGTTGGCCGCCGAGCATTTCGATCGCCGCATCTATACCGGAGCCGAGTTGCAGAATGCCACGGGATTGAAGCCACTCGTTGCGATCCCCGCATTCGCGGCGAACCGTAGCCTCCTCGCAAGAGTTCTCGGACAGCGGCGGCAGGGCGCCAACTTCTATGACCTGGTGCTCGAGACACTCGAGGAAAGCCCGCGCTCCGGATTCCGGGCAGCCATGTTACGCTTGCTGTCTTACCTCGTCGATTTCGACACGGCCGAGAAGCCGCGTATCGTCATGATCACTTCGTCCATGCCGGGCGAAGGCAAAAGCGCGACGGCCTTGCAGTCTCGCGGTCGCAGCCGCCTCGTCTGGTATGCGGACGTTGCTGATTGACGCAAGCGCCGCCGATCCGGCGCTGACCAGGGTGCTTGGCAAGGGGGACACCGGCCCCGAACTCAGGGATCGCGTGATAACAGATCAGCGGCTCGGGCTCGCTTTCATGTCGTTGGTTGGCGACAACCATTCGCTGACCGGCTGGTCAAATCGCCATGCGCTTACCGACGAGGTGAGCCGCATCGCCGCAGACTACGATCTCACGCTCGTCGACGCGGGGATCTTGCATGGTGAGCATAATGCGGGGGCTTTGGTCGCCATCTGTCAGGCGATCCTGTTTCTCTCCAGAGCTTCGGTCACATCAGAGCAAACGGCGACCGCCGCCGCCGCCGACCTCCTACGGATCGCCGATGGCCGGCGCTGTGCCGCCGTCCTGACCATGGCCGACGCCGCTTAGAGATAAAGCCGGGGCTCCCCCGGGTGCGCGGCGAGGTCAGGCACCACGAGGGAGAGCGTGCCAAAGAACAGCACTACTGCCCGCTTCCCGGCCGAGGCGTGGCCGCCTCGGCGCCATAAACGTTGCCTCGAAGATGTGATCGTGGCCGAATAGATGGCATGGTCCGCCGGCCATACCGTTCTCGGCTTTAAGGCGCTCCTCCCTCCGCTCTCTCTAGGGCACAGGGCGAGACCTCTTGATCATCGGCGGCTTCGCTTGAAATGCATCGCAATCTTGATGCGGCTTACGGAGCTAACTCTTCGATCCATCCATGGGCATGGATCTCGGCCGCGACGTCTTGGCTCTCGGGCTTTAGCGCGTGATCCTAAGTCGAGAGACGAGACCCGGCGAACCGCATAGCCGCGGCTCGCACAAGGTTCTGAGACGCAGGCTCCCGTTCGGACTGGACGTCCACGATTGGACGGAACCGATGAGCCTGTCAGTGAGCGTTCCGGAAGGATTTCGGGGAGATCACTGTGAGGGCGACAATATAAAGATCGAGTGCGACCGACCAATTGTCGATGTAATAGAGGTCATGCTCCACACGAGCTTGAATTTTCTCCTCGGTATCCGTTGCGCCTCTCCAACCGTTGACCTGCGCCCACCCTGTGAATTCCGGGCTTGATATTGTGGCGGCGTGCGTAGAAGGCAATCTTCCGCTCGAAGTCCCGGTCGTGGGTCAGAGCATGGGGGCGCGGTCCGACAGTGACATGTCGCCCCGCAGCACATTGGCGAGCTGTGGCAACTCATCGATATTGAAGCGGCGCAGATAGCGGCCGAGGCGTGTAACGCGAGGGTCGTTCTTGACGGCTTGTTTCACGACGTCGCCGTCTTCGGTGACTGTCATCGTGCGGAATTTGAGGATCTTGAACGGTCGTTGATTGAAGCCATGACGCCACTGCCTGAAGAAGATCGGCCCGGGTGAATCGAGCTTGATCAGGATCGCGACCACGAGAAGCAGCGGCGAGACCGCGATAAGCAGCGCCAGCGCCGCCCAAAAATCGAACATGCGCTTGGTTAGGACCTCGAGCCGCGTGAGCGGCGGACGGATCAGATTGAGCATCGTGGCGGGACCAAGCCGCGACAGATGCACCTGGCTGAACGATCGAACACCGCCTCCGGCCCGAGCAGCACCGAGACCGGGACGGTCATAAGCCTGTCGGCGCACGTATTGATGGCGTCTGCCGCAGACCACGGTAACAAGACGAGGACATCGTCGACGACGGGAAATCGCACCAGCTCGACGGCCCGCGTGAGGGCTTCCCTGAGCATGGCCTGTCCTGCGGCGGACGACCGCAGCGCCTCCTCCGGGAGGACGACGATATCGCTGATGATCATGCCGGCCTGAGCTGGATGATATTTCCGCCTGAACTCGTCGATCTTGGCGAGCGTCCCGAAAAACGAGTCCCTGGCGCACGGCGAGACGGCCCGCGCTGAAGCCCTCGCGAACGAAGCGTTTCCAAATTTCCTGCCAAAGGATCAGGACCGGTAGCCCGGAGACGTAAAATAGCAGAATGGTGCCGCGGGAGTAGGACCCGAGACCTTAACGAGAAAGCCGAATGCGAGCAGGCAGAGGAAGGCGGCGTTCCACAGATAGAGCTGATAGCGCAGCGAGCTCCTCGGCCGGGCGGAGATCGTCGACAGAGGTCGATGCAGGATCAAACGGAACAGCGCCACGGCCGCGCCGACCTTGGCATAGTCCAGGATCGGCCCCGAATGGGCATAGGCAAACCAGTGATAGGTCAGCCCCACCAGGACCGACAGGGCGATCACCACGATCGCATCGGCGACCGGCCATAGGGCTGCCAAGCTCCTCCCGAACAGCAGGGGATAGTGCCGAGAGGGCATCCTCCCGATTGAAGCGACCTGAACTGTCTCAACCATAAGCGTATGCACCATTTCGGGCCGAGACTTCGCTTAAAGCTCGGCAAATCCACCACATCTAAGTGGACCTGGTGCAAGCCATGTGCCCCGGAAGTAGTGACGGACGCTAACCATAAAAAGAGGTTACCGGGGCAACCTCCCTGCTAATAAGCCGATTTTTGTCGGTCAGACGACGCGTCGGGACGGCGCCTCGTGAGCCGGAGAAAACCTCTCCCTGCGAGGCGTCCCAGACTGGCGGGGAGAACGGCTCCCCGGCTCGTTTTGAGACGTTCTGGCATCCCGGCTTCCGGTGATGAGTTCGCGGGCGAGGATAGTTGCGAGCGCGAGGAGTGCGGTTGCGGCCATGACGAGGAGCGTGAGGGGGCCGCGCTTGGGGAAGGACGGGAGCACGGATGCGTGGGCGCGCGAGACGATGGCGGCTTGGGCGGGCACGGCGCCCATGTCGTGGCGGGCGGAGGCGTCGCGGTAGCGGGCGAGATAGGATTCGAGCAGATCGCGGTTCGCTTTCAATTCGCGCTCGAGGGCTCTCAGTTTGATCTCGGCATCGCCAAGGCCTGCGGATTTCGACTTCGCGCTGTTGAGGCTTGCACGAAGCTGGCTTCCCGGGCCGCCGCCACATGGGCTTCGTTCTCGAGGCTCTTGACCACCTTGCCGGCTTCGGTGCGGATCTGGGCGCGCACGTCGGCGAGCTCGGAGCGGAGCTGCTGAATGCGCGGATGGGACGGCATCAAGGTGGCCGAGAGCTCGGCGAGGCTCCGCTGCACCGTGACCCGCTGCTCGACCAGATTGATGATCAGCGGCGACTTCAGCACTTCGGGGGTCGCGTCGATGTCGCCGTTATCGGCCAGCATCTTCTTGATCAGCCGGGCCCTCGCCTCGGCTTCGGACTTCTGGGCGTCGGCCAGGATCAGCTGGCTGTTGAGCTCTCAGAGCTGCTGGGCGTTCAGGGTGACGTTGTTCGAGCCGGAATAGAGGCCTTCGGAGGCGCGGAATTTCTCCGCCTCCTCCTCCGATTGGGCCACGGTTTTGCGCAGGACCTCGATCTGGTCCTTGAGCCAGGCGGTGGCGTCCTTGGTCTGCTCGATCTTGGCGCCGCGCTGCCAGCCCACATAGACGTCGGCCAGCTTGTTCGCGACCGCCGCCGCCAATCGCGGATCGCCGGACGTATATTCGATGGCGATCACGGAGGACTTCGACAGCTGGAACACGTCGAGATGCTCGGCAACCGCATTGGCCGCCCGCTCCTCTTGCGAATTCAGGCGTGCCGAGGCCAAGCCCGAACCTTGTCAGCAGCCGCCTGAGCAGCGTCTGGCCGGAATCCTTGGCGAAGGCGGCGTTGGCCGTGAGGTCGAGATCCTTGACCACCTGCAGGATCAGATCGCGCGAGGTCAGCACCTGCACCTGGCTCTGCACCGCCTGCTCGTCGAGCGTGGTGCGCGGCTCGTTCGTCCGCTCGCCCGTCGGCCGGGTGAACACCGATTCCTCGTTCTGGATGAGAATGCGCGCTTCCGACGTATAGAGCGGGCGCACCATGGACAGGCCGATAAAGGTGACGAGCCCGGCGCCGAGCGCGAGCCCTATGATCCAGCCCTTGGCCCGCCACACGGCGGACCCCAGCGTGGCGAGGTCGATGTCGTCGGCGGCCGCGTAATCTCTGCGGGACTTGTTCACTGCGCGGGACTTGCTCACTGGACGGGACTCACTTCTGAACGCGTTGCCGCCATTAAGCGCAGATTGCCGTAACCAAAGGATTAAGTGCCGCATCGCCACGGCACGCCCGCTCAGCATTCGTTAACCATGGCTCGGGTAGCTTGGAGCCATGTTGGGGACACAAAGCGTTCGGATCGTCCGGTTTGCCATACTGCTGCTGGCAGTGTCGGCCGCATGCCTCGGCGGCTGCAAGATGCGTGGCGTGCCGGGGTTAACGACGCCGGACTTCGCGCTCTCCACCCCCGCGCCCCTGCCCGCCCCCGGCGAGGCCTATCCCGCCGGCGCCGGCTCTGCGCCCCCCGGCGTGCCCGTCATCCCCAACGAGACCTACACGCTCGATCAGCGGCGATCATGTCCGCATCATCGTCTTCGGCCAGGACAATCTCTCCCGCGTCTACAGCATCGACGGATCCGGCAAAGTCGCCATGCCGCTCATCGGCGCGGTCAGAGCCCGCGGCCTCACCACCTTCGAGCTCGCATCCGAGATCGCCCGCGACCTCAAGCGCAAATATATCAAGGACCCCAAGGTCACCGTCGAAGTGGAGACCTACCGCCCCTTCTTCATCTTCGGTGAGGTCAACAAGCCCGGCCAATATCCATACGTCAGCGCCATGACCGTCGAGGCCGCCGTCGCCATCTCCGAAGGCTATACCGAACGCGCCAAAAAGCGCTTCGTCCGCCTCACCAGACGATTCGGCGGCGTCATGTCCACCGTCATGGTCCCAACCGATTATCCCGTTCAACCCGGCGACACTATTTACGTCCTCGAACGCTTCTTCTAATCGGCGGCGCGCTTGTTCACCGGAGGCGCCGCTGCGCCCGGCATAGACCCATTGCACGGCGGCGAAGATCAGCGCCGTCGACCATCCGAACATCAAAAGTCCGTTGGCCGCCTCGAACGAGGACAGTAGCCGCCATGTCTCGTCGAGAGTGATGTCGCCGAAGCCGAGCGTGGTGAAGGTCACGGTCGAAAAATATGCCGCCTTCTCGAGCGAGCCGATCGCGCCCAAGATCCGATAGAGCATCGCCCAGGTCCACACCTGAATGATCGTGGCGAGGAACAGCCACAGCACGAAGACGGCGAGCTTCAGCGTCGAGCGGACGAGGGACTTCGTGGTTCTCCGCGATAGGTGATCGCGCAAGCGTTCGATGCCCAGCACGGTGAAGACACCTTGGATGAGTGTCGTGACCACGATCATCGCCGCACCGAGGATGATCTGGATCAGCATCTCTAAGTCTGCTGCGGCTTGGGCGCGGGCGGAGGCTCGGCCTTCTTGCTTTTGCCGACCTCGCGCATGCGCTGGAGTTGCACGTAGAGGAAAGGCACGAATGTTACGCCGAGAATCGTGGCAAGTAGCATCCCGCCAAACACCGTGAGACCGACGGACACTCGGGCTGCGGCGCCGGCGCCGGTGGCGAGGACGAGCGGCAACACGCCGAGGATGAATGACAAGGCTGTCATGAGCACGGCCCGAAAGCGTAAGGAGGCGGCATTCTCGGCGGCATCGACAATGCTCTCGCCGGCTTCGCGCTTTTCCTTGGCGAATTCTACAATGAGAATAGCGTTCTTTGCCGCCAGGCCAATCAGAAGGATCAGACCAACTTGCGCGTAGGTATTGAGCGCGACGCCAGAAAGTTTGAGGGCCACGAACGCACCGAGAATTGCGAACACGACCGACAGCATGACGGACACCGGGATGGTCCAGCTCTCGTACTGCGCGACGAGGAAGAGATAGGCGAAGACGAACGACAACACGAACACGGCCGATCCGGCCGCACCCGCCTTGATCTCCTCGTAGGACATGCCGGTCCACTCGTAGGTATAGCCGTCGGGCAGACTCGTCTTGGCGACGCCCTCCATCGCAGCGATCGCCTGACCGGAACTGTAGCCGGGAGCCGGATTTCCGTTGACCGTGGCCGAGCGAAACATGTTGTAGCGCTCGATGGTCTCCGGCCCGAGGATCGACTTCACCGTGATCAGCGTGCGCAGAGGCACCATTTCACCCTCGGACGAGCGCACGTAGAGCTTGCCGATATCCTCTGGGCTCGAGCGCCGATCGGCTTCCGCCTGCACATAGACGCGGTAAACACGGCCGAACTTGTTGAAGTCGTTCACATAGTAGGATCCGATATTGGCGTTGAGCACCGTGAAGATGTCTTCGATGCTCACGCCTTTGGTTTTGGCAAGCTGTCGATTGACGTCGATAAAAAGCTGAGGCGAGTTGGCGCCGAACGTGCTGAAGACGCTTGTGACCTCGCGGCTCACCATTCGCCGCGAAGATGAAGCCGTTCAGCACGGCCGCCAGCGATTGTGGCGAGCGGCTCTCGGTATCCTGCAGGACGAATTCAAAGCCGCCGGT
>CAVVXV010000019.1:0-10231 GCA_963752295.1 uncultured beta proteobacterium
GCAAGGCGGCCGGAGGAGCCAATCACCGGCGGGGTCGCGCAGAGAGTCACGAGCGAGCTGGGCAGGTCAGCGGCATGCGGCCTCGCTCACTGTCGAGCAAGGCTCGGCAACTTGACGGCTGCCAGTCGCGTGTGCCGGCCGCGTCAACGGCGCACCGCCCAACAGCGCGACCACCGCGCACGTCCTCACACCCCGGCCAGCATCTCTTCGCTCACCGCCCACAGCCGCTCTGCGGCATCGTCGTCGCAGGCATGGGCTTCGACGCCACGGTAGCGGGCGAACGGGCTGGAGGGGTCCGTCGGGGCGGCGATATCGCAGTCTTCGCAATAGACGCCGGGCCTGTCGGCCAGGGCCGGGCTGGTCGCCGCCCACAGGGTGGTCGCACAGCCCTGTTCGGTGGTCTTGAACCCGGCCTTGGCCAGTTCCGACGGCGTCCCGTCCTCGTTGATCCACCCGAGCCGTACCTGCTCCTCGATACCCAGATGGCGCTGCAACGGCGTGAAGATGCCGCCTGGGTGGACCGCGAAGGCCAGTCCTCCCGAGGCCTTCAGACGCCGGCTCAGAGCGTTGGCGAAGAGCGCATCGGCGGTCTTCGACTGCCCATACGCCTGCCACTTGTCGTACGGTGAGGTCCGGAAGTGAATGTCGTCCCAGCGAACGCCACTGATCTTGTGACCGGTCGACGACAAGGCCACCACGCGCGCGCCGTCGGTTCGCATGAGCAGGCTCATCAGCCCGAGCGCCAGTGCCATGTGGCCGAGATGATTGGTGGCGAACTGCGCCTCCCATCCCGGCCCGATGCGCGTTTCCGGACAGGCCATGATGCCGGCGTTGTTGATCAGGAGGTCGAGCCTGGGCAGCGATGTCGCGAGATGCGCAGCGAGGAGGCGCACCGAGCCGAGGTGGCCCAGGTCCAGGTCGGCCGTTTCGACCTCCCCGACGATGTCGGACAAGGCTGGGCCGGCCTTGGCACGGTCTCGCACCGGCACGATGACGCGCGCTCCTTTGCTCGCCAGAGCGCGAACGGTCTCCAAGCCGATGCCGCTATAGCCGCCGGTGACGATCGCCACCTTGCCTGCAAGGTCGCGACCAGCCAGCACTTCGGCGCCCGTTGATTTGGCGCCGAACCCAGAATGGATGGGCACTTGGTCTGATACGGCCATCGGATATTCCTCCTACGGTTGGTGGTTGGATCATAGGCGCTGCACCATCCGCTCACGCCTTCGCGCCGGGCGTCCCTGCCGGGCAGACTCAGCTTGCGGCGACCTCGATGGATGAACGACTGCTCCGGCTACTTTGGGAAGGTAGGTCAGCCGCGCGCGAACGTCAGCTGTGCTCAGTTCGCGATCGTTCGATCACGCGCGCGGAGCATTCCCGTTGACCCTAAGCGACGCTCACGGTCAGCCCGATGAGTTCACTTGACCTCGGTTCGAGGTTCAAGGTGGCACGCCCGCTACGGAACGCTTCCTGTTGAAACTGTTGTCCTGTTGACATCCACGCGCGGCGGGCCCTCCGAGGACTTTTGCGCGAGCGATGAGCAGGCTGGCTGCTTCCTCGCGCAGGTACTAGGGCGCGACGAACCGCGTGATCCGGCTCTCGTCAGAACGCACCAGCCATGGCCAGGGCGGGCAAGCGCGTGATAGCGCACCAGCGGCAGCGACGCATGGATCCGTCGCGCACTGAGCAAGACCTCTGTCGCACGAGCAGAGCGCAGCCGTAAATCCAACAGAACGGTATGGATGCGATAGGCGCCGGGTCGAAACCGCATGGCGAACGGCGCTGGGATCCGCGCCATCAGGGCGTCGCGGGCGCGCCGGGCGATCCGCTGGACGGCGCGGCGTACTTGTAGGCCAGCACGAGGCCGCTGTCGTCGATCCACGCCGTGAGCTCCAGGTCGCCTTCGAACACGCGCTCGAGCAGGGCCTTCGGAATCAGCACGAGCTCGGCGAGGCCGAGCGTCATGAAGCTGTCGAAGCCGGCCTGGCCTGCGCGGCGGTCCTTGTCCAGTCTTCCCTTGACCGCGAAGACGCGTTCGGCGACAGCGATCGCCTGGGGATGCAGCACAGCAACCTCGCGATCCTCTTCGCCGATGTCCCGCGCTCGTCGCGGCGGAGCGAGCATCGACGACCGGAGTGGCTGCCCGAGACGCTGGCCGAGCTGGGCCTCAGTGGTTCCCGCGGGGAGGGCCTCCGGCGCATCGGGCCCGGACTTCGTGATTGCCGCGGCGCATCCTGCCAGCAGCGGCAGCACCAGCACAGCGAGCAGCGCCATGCGCCAGCCGGGCCTCGTACGTGCCGACCGGAAGGCCTCGTGGCGAGGACCGTGTTGCCGGATCACCGTGCCGCCCGGTGTCTCGGTGCGCAAGCCTGCGGCTTGCTGCAGACCCGCTTCCATGTCGGCCGCCCCGATGGAGGTTGCGTCTTGGTCTTCGTCATGGCGATGGTGATCCGCGGAGCTACGAGCAGCCCACCTATCCGAGTACTGCCTGTCTCTACGCTTCGCTGAGGACATACGGTACAGCGACAGCTGTACCGCCATCCCTTGCAAAAAATGGTGACGGCCTGGATTTACCGAGCAACTTCCCTTTGAGCATGAAGGGCATCACGGTCAGTAGGGCTTTCAGATCAAACTTCTTGGGCGTGCCAACAGGCGGAATCCCCTGCGCGTAGCGACCCATGATGCGGCTGCGAACTGGCCCTAGCACCTGGTCGAGCCTTTGTGCCTCTCCTCCGGCCGTATACACGCAGCGCAAGAAACCAGCCCATGGCTCTCCCGGCCGCGTGTTGACGATAGGTGTGTTGCAGCACGAGGCAAAGAAGCGAAAGGTCCCGGTTGGCGACAGGCGCGCGCATTTCAGATGCTCTAGTCCACGAAGAACCTGCACATCAGCAGGATATGCAGGAATCACCTCTGTGCCTCCATTGGCATCCAGCAGGTCGGTGCGCTTGAGGTGCCGCAAGTACTTCTGACAGTCGTCGCAATAGCAGACCAAGCGTCCTGGCGTGCTCTTCGGGAAGGCCGTGAGCTTGGCCTGAAACTTCCCGCATTGACACTGAATCTGCATGGTGAAAGCCTTTCTCCTGGTAGTCCGCGCAGAGCGCGCGGAGTGCAGCGTTAATGTGATGCCGAAACGTTCGACATGAGCGGCGGCAAAGAAGCGCGCCCTTTGACGTTCGCTCGATGGAAAGGTTGGGTTGCACGGCGCACTACGGCGTGCCTGGAGGCCGGAGCAGCCGCATCTGCTTGCGCAGCGATCGATAACTCGACGAGCTTGCTGTGCGACTCCTGCATTGAGTACGACCCGTGCCGCGGACCGTGTTGCCTCATCACCGCGCCGCCCGGTGTGTCGGTGGGCAAACCTGCGGCTTGCTGCGGACGCGCTTCGTCATGTCGCGGCCGCCCTGTCCGACAGCGGCCTGCGCAAGCGCAAGCCGCTGCCGAAGCGCGTGGCCTCGACTCCCACGACCTCGAAACCGCAGTCGCGATAGAACGCCGTCGCGTGCGGATTGCCGAGCACATGCAAGGCGATCGCGCCGCGTGCGCGCGCCGCTTCGACGCAATGGGCCACCAGCGCGGCGCCGAAGCCGCGTCGCCAGGACGACGGTTCGACGAACAGCCCGTCGAGCTCGACGTCACCGTCAGCCCGTAGCAGGATGGCGGCGAATCCGCGTACCGCCCTGCCGGCCTCGACGACGAAGACCTGCCCGTTGGCAATCTGCTCGAGCGGAAGTTCGATCGCGTCGGGGTGGGCAAGGATGGCCTCCCGATCGCCGGGGTTGGCGAGCGAGGCGTGGCGCTGCAAAGCCTCGAGGGCGCGGTGCTCGGAGGCACGTGCGAGCCGGATGTGCGAGCCTGCCGCGGGAAGCGCCCTCATGCTCGGTGCCGTGTCAAGAAAGGCCGGCATGGCGGGCTGCTGGCCGGTGCCGCCGCCAGACCACGACACCAAGCAGCACGCTGCACGCGACGAAGTTGCCCCGGAACGCGCCGAACAGTTTGGGATCGTCGACCACGTCGAGACTGTACGCAGCACCGGTGAGATGCGAGGGCGCGAAGGAGCCCCAGGTCAGCATCGAGACGCCGCGCGCGCCGTCGCTCGAAGTGAAGGCGGCCCAGATCTGCGGCAGATAGGCCGCGGTCCGGGCCGCGTTGACCGTGACGAAGAGCCAGCCGATGGCCTGATGAGACGCGTCCAAGCGTTCAGTCCTCGGCGCCGATGCCGCGCAACGCGGCGACGTGCATGGGGCCGCCATGCCCCGCCACCGGCCGCGCGATCCACGGAATCTGCCCCGGATCCAGACCGAGGTCGCGCAGCATCCGTGCGTCGAGCCCGTGCAACTCGGCCCGCGTGTGGCGCTCGGTCCGCCACCGCCGCAGGCCGGCGCGCAGGCGCTGCCAGCACTCTCGCACGCGCAGCGCGAGCGCGCGCTGCAGGCCAAGCCAGCGGCTCGAGCGTGTCCCAATGCGTTGCGCCATGCTCAAGGTCGCACCTCGAGAAGGGGCCCCTGCTCGTTGACGGCGTTGCGCGTGCTCAGCACCTGGATGCCCGCGGCGTGTTCGCCGTTGAACGGTGTCACGTCGCCGGGGCAGCCGGCACGCACGGCATCGGCCGGCGAGGCGAACCACAGCCCGAGGTGGAATTGATGCACCGGGGCGGTCGCCGGGTTGAGCTGGGCGTCGGGGAACGCGTTGTGGTGGATCACCGGCGCCGGGCCACTGCCCGGTGCGGTCGTGAAGGTCTCGCTGCTGAAGCGCCCGATGAAGCGCTGATGCCCCTGGCCATAACGATTGGTCTCGATGTCGCCCTGGTACCAGGACAGGCCGAAGGGCGCGTTGGGCAACTGGATCACGAACAGGTCGAAGCCCGTCTGCGGCGGCAGGCCGTGCACCGACACGTCCATCACCTCGACACCGCCGACCGAGTGGATCGACACGTCGGCACCGGCGCCTGCCATGCAGCCGGCCGCCTCGGCCTTGGCCGAGCGCACCATCTTGAAGGACGTGTGCTTGCCGGCGATGCCCACGCGCATGTCGCCGTTGTCGGGCGCGAAGTCGGCCACCGTCGTGTTGGCCAGGGACACCTGCGAGCGCGGCCAGAGGTTGAAGGTGTAGTCCTTCAAGCTCGCGCCTTGCGACGGCAGGAGTGCCAGGGGCACCGTCGCCGAGATCTCGTTGCCGGCGATGTGCACCGCCACACCGGGCAGCGGCACGACGCCGGGGTTCAAGGCGTCGAAGAAGACAGCCTGGCCGTTGGCCAGCAGCCCGATCGCCGCGTCCCAGCGCACGCCGGCGCCGATCTTCGGTTCGCCGCCGAGCGGTCCCTGGAAGACCAGGTCGCGCCCGACCTCGCCGCGGCCGCGGTCGATGCCGAAGACGTAGAACTTGCCCGAGGCGCGGTCGATCGGTCCGGCCAGCACGCCCGACAGCGTGACGGTACCGGCCTTCGGATCGATGACGACATCGGCGAAGCGCACGTCCAGATCCGCGTCCTTCGGGCCGGCATAGGTGGGCAGGAAGTCGGCCGCGGCGTCGACGACGGGCGCGGCATGCGCCGGCCCGGCAAGCGCAGCCAGGACGGCCAGCGCCAGAAGGGTCCCGCGGTGGTGAGTAGTCATCAATCGGTTCATGGTTGGTTTCGATTCAAGGTGATGGCCGCAGGACATGCCGCGCGTGGAGGAACTGAGATTCATTGCAAGTCGATGCGGCCGAAGCGGCCATGCGTGCCGCCCTGCGGTCCGGCGGTGAAGAACAGGGCATTGGGCGGCTGCCCCACGGTGCCGTTGCCGAAGAGGATGCGGTGCAGTCCGTCGATGACGAGCGCCGCGCCGTCGGGCCCGGTCAACAGGCCCAGCGGCTGGCCGCTGGTGGCGTCGAATGCCGAGACCGTGCCGTTGCCGGCATTGGCAACGAGCAGCGCGCCGCCGAACGCACCGAAGTCGGCCGGCGCCAGCGCTGCGCTCCACGGTGCGTTGAGCGTGCTTCCTGCCGGCACCAGGCGCTGCACCAGTTGGCCCGTCAGGCTGAAGGCATTCACGAGACCGAGCCCGGCGCCGTTGCGCGGTGTGTGGCCCGACGCGTCGGGCTGCGAGTAGGTGACGTAGACGAGTCCGCGCTGCACCGTGATGCCGAACGGCGCGTAGCCCGCGGGCAGTGCCGGATCGACGAAGCGCCCGCCGCCGGGTCGCTTGGCGAAGTCGGGGCCGAAGGTGTCGATGACGCGGTTGTGGAAGTCCGCCGCCAGCAGCACGCTGTCGACGCCTTCCGACGTCATCGCCAGGCCGGCATAGACCGCGCCGACGGCCGAGCCATCGAAGGCGACGACGAGTTGGTCGAGGCCGAGCGACGGCGCCCAGCCCGACAAGGTGCCGCCCTCGCTGGCGACGATGAACCGTGCCACGCCGATGTGGCCGTCGCTGCTGACTTCGAAGCCGTTGGCGGGGTTGAAGGCCACGCCGGTGGAACGGGCGCTGGCGGCGTTGCCCGGCGGCACGCCGATGGCCAGCACGGGCAGCGACAGGTCGACGGCGCTCAAAAGGATCGAGTCGGTGGACCCATGGTTGGAGACCCCCAGCTTCGCGCCACCGCCTGCGGCCAGGTCCCAGGGATCGATCAGCTGGGACTCCAGGTGGGGCGATCCGGCCTGGTCGGAAGCGAGTAGCGTGCTGGCATAGCGACTGCCCGTTCCGGGCGAGCCAGACGACCCTCCACCGTAGCCGCCGCCACCGCAGGCGGCAACCAGCGAGGTGACGATAGCGAGCAGCAGCGCTCGACCGGCCCGTACACGTGCGTCGTGTGATCGCGTCATGGTCATCCTCTCAAGCACCGAAGAACACGTAGTCGGCGCTGTAGGGCACGCGCACCGTGCTGCCGCCGGCGCCGGGCGTGCACGCCGTCGTGGGTGCCACGCCGCCGACGGTGTTGACGCGCTGCACCTGCGTGACGCTGCTTAAGCGGCCCGCGGCGCCGACCGAACGGGCGTCGAGCAGCAGCCACGGGATGGCGTCGCGCTGCGGCGCATCGGCGCGCGCCTTCACGCTGCCGACGATGCGGCTGCCGTCGTCGGCCTCCCAATGCGGACCTGCGAAGTGGCGGCCGGCATGCTGGCCGCTGCCGTCGAACAGCTCGGCTTGCGGCGCCACCAGCGTCCACTGCGGCGCCGCGTAGGCGTCGGCAGCCGCAAGGCACTCGTAGATCTGCACGCCGCGCGCGACGAGCCGCTGCATCGCCGGCGCCGGCTCCGCCTTGAGCGCTGCCGGCAGGCTCATCTCGGAGGCGGCCGTGCCGGCGCAGGCCGCCAGCGTCATCAGCGATGCGCTTGCGAAAAAGTCGGTGATCCTCATGGCCGGTCGCTCACTCGATCGCGCTGGCGAGGTTGTCGAGGCCCAACCGATAGATGCCCGAGATCATCTTCTTGACGTCCGCCTCGGAGGCGCCCGCAGCAACCATGAACTCGGAGCTCCAGACGACAGTGGAGCCCTTGCCGCTGGGCTTGACGGCCAGCGTCGAGCGATAGCCGACCAACGGCGCAGGCGACGTGAGAATGCGGTACTGCAGACTGTGCGTCGCCGCGTCGTGCGAGACGAGTTCCTCGGTGAACTGCGCGCCGTCCTTGGTGGCGAGCAGGCGCACCGAGCCGGCTGAGTGCCCATCACCCTTGATTAGCTGGGTGCTGGCGAACGCGGGATGCCACGACGGCCAGCTCATGAAATTTTCGATCGCGGTCCAGGCGCGTGCCGGTGCGACGCCGAGCTGGACCTGCTCGCTGACGGTAACGGTGCGCTCGGCGGCCTGGACAGGGGTTGCCGCCGAGAAGGCGAGTGCCAGGGCGAGGCCCAGCGAAATCAGGAGGATAGAGCGGCGGGACTGGCCTTTCGGCGCAAGGTGATGTGTTTGCATGGTGTTGGACGAGATGAGGGGGTGATCGAGAAGAAAGAGTCATGCGGCGGCGCACGCCGCATGCGACGTGTGCCGGACCGGCCCATGGGTGCTGGGCCGGACGACGTGGGTCAGCGCGCGACGGCAGAAGCCAGGGCGTCGAGCCCGGCGCGATAGACGCCCGAGATCAGTTGCTTGGCGTCGGCCGGGGCCGTGCCAGCCGTCACATTGAACTGGGAGCTCCAGACGACGCTCGAGCCGCCGTGCACGTCCCGGACATGGATCGTCGAGACGTAGTCCCTCACCGGCGCCGGCGATTCGATGATCCGGTACGCGTAGCTGCGCGCCGCGGCATCGAACGCGACGAGTTCTTCAGTGAACCGGCCACCGTCTTTGGTGACCAGCACACGCACGCTGCCTGGGGCGCGGCCGCTGCCTTGAAGCATCGTGGTAGAGGCGAAGGCCGGATGCCATTCCTGCCAGGTCGAGAAGTCACTGATCGCGGCCCAGATCTGCTGCGCAGTGGCGGCGAGCTGGACCGTCTCGACGACCGAGAAGGCGCCCTCGGCGGCGACGGCCGCTGCCGCAGCACGGTCCGCCTCTTGCGAAGCGCGTGATGTACCGGGGGCCGCAGCGCCGGATGGCTTTTGATGTTCGAGCGTCATGTCGTGTTCCTGTGGGGTTGCGCGCCGCGAAGACTCGGGCCGAGTAGGGTCGCGGGTTGGGTGGTTGGTTGCGGCACGGGAACGCCACAACGATCTGCACTGTCCGCGTTTGCGCGCCGGCTGACTTGTTCGAGGCGCCCGGTTTCTTGGCCGAGACGCCAGATCGCACCGGGCTGCGGCAGCGGTGCCATGCACCGCGCGCCGCGCCGGCTACACGGCGGCCCTGCGCCAGGACGCCGGTGGCAGGCCGTACTCGCGCTTGAACGCGCGGCTAAAAGCCGACTCCGTGTCGTAGCCAGCGCGCTCGGCGACGCGCCCGATCGTGTCACTGCCTGCACGCAGTTCACGCGCCGCGACGGCGAGGCGCCAGCGCGTCAGGTACTGCATCGGGGACTCGCCGACGAGCGAGGAGAATCGCTGCGCCAGCAACGAACGCGATAGCGCGACTTCGCGGGCCAGGGCGTCGACGGTCCATGCCCGGCCTGGATCAGTATGCAGCAGCGCGAGCGCGCGCCCGATCGGCGCATCGCGAATGGCGGCGAGCCAGCCCTTGCCGTCAGGCGGCAGGGTCGCGACATGACGGCGCAGCGCTTCGACGAACATCAGCTCGGCCATCTTGGCCAGGGTCGACTCCCGGCCCGCCACGCTCGAGTTCGAAACATTGACCCCGGCGCGCGCGAGCTGGCGCCACAGCGAACTCGCCTGCTCGTCGCCGAGGTGGATGCGCAACAGGCGCGGCAGCGCCTCGAACAAGGGCCGGCACAAGCCGCGGCCGATGGCGAAATAGCCGCAAACGAAACGCGTGGTCGCTCCGCCGCCGCCTTGGCGGATGCTGATGAACTCAGGGTTGGGCGCGCACTTGGCTGCCGCATCGATCAGGAAGTCGGCCTCGAGCGGCGCCAGGTGCAGATCGCTGCCCATCAGGTGCCGGTCGTCCTTCGGGAACATCACGAGGTCGCCAGCCGTGAGCTCGATGGCCTCGGCGCCGTCGACCAGGCGAACCTGGCAGGTGCCGTGAGTCAGAAAGTGGAACATCACGACATGGTCGGCACCGGCGAGCCGCTCCTTGATGCTCGCCATACCGTAGCGGCCCCGCATGCACCAGGGCGCGCTGAATTTGGCGTCGAGAAAAAGAGCGCCCTCGAGCCGCACGGACTTGAGGACCTCAGACAAGGCGTCCATCGGCATTGAGGTGGGTCGCAGGGCACGAAGCGTGCGCTACGCGATCAGGGGAAGGATCAGCTTACTCCAATGCGGTGGTTGATTCAGGCGCCCCCCGGTGCGTGAGTGCGTCGATCAGGCAACTCGCTCACGTGGAAGCACACCAGCAACCCAAGTTTGTGGGCCCGCGCCACGTCCATGTCGGCGCCTTTCGATTCGCCCTCGATGCGCAGGACCGCATCGCAGCGCTCGAGGAGCGGGTGCGCCACTGGGTATTGGTACTGCCGGAATATGGCTGTGCATCTGCGCACCCGACACTGGACCACTTCGCAGCGCATTCTGATGCAACCGGTCGTTGGCGACGCAGCATTCTTGACATGGCGAATGTCCCGAAGTGGCCGGTCAGCGACGCACGGGCCTCGCAACCGAACGGTCACTGTGCTCACATCGCGAACATTCGCCTCGTCGAGCCGAATGCTCCCGTTGCGGTAGGACCGGTCGGTCAAAGAGCGTTGGCGAGCGTCCCCTACCGC
>CAVVXV010000020.1:0-21302 GCA_963752295.1 uncultured beta proteobacterium
CAGCCTTGCGTCGGGCCGTCTGCCAGGCGGTGTTGTTCATCGACTCGATCGGCTGATACGGCATGGCCGGTTCCTTGTCGAAGTCCTTCACCCGCTCGCGCCGCCAGACGAACACGAACTCGTCGTGCTGTCCGCGGACTTGCTCGACGATGGTCTGCGCCACTGCGTTGCACACCACGTAGCCCTCCGACTTGCGGCCCTTGACGTACTGCCTGGGCACCTCGAACACGGAGCACTGGACGTCACCCAGGTCGACCCGGATCTCCCATTCCCAGCGCAGGTTCCGACCACCACGTTGTCTCGCGCGCCGGTGTTCAAGGTGAACAGCGCCATGCGGGCCAGGTGCGGCGGCAGCAGCGCAAGCAAGCTGCGTTGCTCGGCCCACGAAATCGGCTGCGGGTCTCGCTGGTGGCCGTTCAGCGGCAGCATCGTCAGCAGGGGAACCTGCAGCAACACCGGCACCGTCCGGCCGCCTCCCACATCGACTCGCCACTTGCGACAAGCGCGATTGAGCATGTGTCTGACCACCCCGAGACTCAAGTTCACCGTCTTGTGCGCCCTGCCCTGTGCCAGCCGCTGGTCCACGAAGGGCCTGAGCGTCCCGTCGTGGACCTGGTCCAGCGGCAGGTGACCCACGCACGCGACCACGGGCTCCAGCAGATAGCTCTCGGTGGCGAGCGACGCCTTGCCGGCACGCTCCTCCTCCAGGAGGTACCGGGTGGCGGCTTCCGCCAAGGTGATCGACCTCGCGCCAATCGGTCCGTAGGCATCGATCTGCGCACACTCGGCGATCAGCCAAGCCTGGGCTTCCTGATGCGATCCGAAACGGCCTTGAAGGCGTTCACCGCGGTGGAGCTTGTCGACGTGCCACTTGCCCTTTGCGTCTTGGTAGACGCCGTTTTGACGACCCATTGTTCAGCCCCTTTCCTCGACGTGGGCCGCCTGTCCTCGAGCGAGGATACCTCTGCGCGCGGGCCTTGTTCATTCCATTCGGCTGGATGCGGACAATCGCGCGAGGCAGGCCATGGCGCGCTGCCGCTCCGCTCACCGCGGACACGAGCCGCCGCGTTCTGCTTGAATTCGTCGAACAGCCGATCCAGGTCCGCGCGGTCGAAGACGAGGCTGGTGCCCTGCGCAATTGCCACCAGATGCGGGCGCCACTGCATGTCGAAGGTGCGACGCTTGACGCCGACATACTCGATCGCCTCGAGGTAGGTCAATCCGCGCTTCATGCCGTCACCGCCTCTCTCGCGTCTGCAGGGGCGCGTGGCACCACAGGAACGGGCGGTCGAACGGCCAGTGCGATCGCGACGGAGCGCGGTGGACATGGAGACTTGAAGCATGGACAGGCCTTCCTTCATCGGTCGAGGGTGGGTGCGACGGAGTGCGAATGCGTGGCCGGCATTGCACCTGCGGACCGCAGATTTCAAGGGTGAAGGCTCTCGTCACGGACGACATGCCGTGACGCATGGGCTCAGGCGCCGCTTGGGCGCCGCATCGACCGCATGACCGTGGGGCGGTCAGCTCAGCTCGCTGAATTCAGCTGTAGGACCGGCCATCACCGCGGGCGATGGCGTTGCATTCGCATCCGACGTTACGGTTGCGGTGGTGCCCCCTGCCGGATGCTGGTGATCGGTTTCGAGGGGAATCATGCCGCAATCGCGATGACCGCGCGACCCGGAACCGGCCGCGATTTCCTGCCGGTGGTGACGCCTTGGCCAAAGCGACCCGCGCCAACTATGATCCATTGTCTTCGCGTGATCGACGACGCGATGGGGCGACAAGGTGACGTATGGGCGGCAAAGGAGCGCGGTCCCCGCGCGCCTGATCACTGCTACGCGAAACATGAGGCTCTATTGAAAAACGAGTGGGTTACCGGGCATGAGGGTTGAGCGCGCCGAAGTCCAGCTTGCCGGCGATCATGAAGATGACGGTCCTGATGGTGGACAGGCGGGTGAAGCCCCGCGCGCGGCGCTTGGCGGCTTGGAACAGGCCGTTGAGCGCTTCGAGGAAGCCGTTGGTCTGGCGGGTCTGAGCCCAGGCCACGATGCCCTCCATGTGACGGCGCACGAGCTGGGCCACAGCCTTCATCGGCTCGACCTTGCTGCGCATGACGCAGGTGCACCAGTGCTGCAGCATGTCGCGCACGACGTTGACCTGCTTGCGATCGAGGATCTCACGCAGCTGCTCTTTGTAGGCCCAGGCGCGGGCGGTGCGCACCGTGGCCATCCTGGCGATCAGCGCGTCCAGATCAGCGCTGTCGCGGGTGTTCAGCCGGCTGCGGTCCTTCAGCAGCTTCCAGCGCAGGCCCTTGAGGGACTTGTCGGTGCGCTGCTCGATGCGCCGCATCTTGTCCACGGCCGCGTTTGCATGCCAGACGACGTGGAACTTGTCGAACGTGATGCGCGCCTCGGGCAGGTGCTCGGCGCAGCCCTTGATGAACGCGGGCGACATGTCGATGCTCACCGACTCGATCTGCTCGGGCGGGCAGCCGTGGGCGGCGAGATCCTCGGCCAGGCGCTCGATGGTCTTGGCGTCACGTCCTTCGGTGACGAACACGACGCGGCGCTCGACGGCGTCGGCGGCCAAGGTGATGTAGTCATGGCCCCGAGCGCGGGAGGTCTCGTCGATGGCCAGCGCCTTGACCTCGCTGAAGTCGGCCGCGGCCAGCGCCAGTTCGACGTAGCGCTCGCACACGGCCATCACGCGGTGCACCGACTCGCCCACGATGCGCGCCACCGCCGTGAACGGCATCTGCGCGCTGAGCATCAGGATCAGTGCCTCGAACAGCAGCGTGAAGCCCGACAGCCGCCCAGAGAACTCCGGCTCGTGCAGACGCACCGAGCCATCGGGCAACTTCACCCGCGGCGTGCGCACGCGCAGCTTGCACTCGTGCTGAAAGAAGTTCAGGTGCCGGTACTCCTTGACGACGGTGTCGTGTACCGGGTGCAGACCCTCGTGGCCCGGAACCGCGAAGCGGCTGCCGCGCTTGAAGTCGATGTCCACCGTCAGCACCTTGCTCGCCTCGTCGAAGTTCACGGAGGTGACCGACCACGGTGCCTGGATCCCCAGTGCCGATTCGAAGAGTTTGTCGTGCATCGTTCGCCCTTTGCCTTGATGTCGAATGCGTCAGCATGCCGCATTCGACATCAAGCCAGCCTCTGCGGACGCACGATCGGCGTCAAGGGTTCGCTGCGCCGGGCTGCGCCCGCCCTTGACCCCGCCCGCGCGCCGGAACCCACCGGCTCGAAATCCACCCACTCGAAATTCGATAGAGGCAAACATGACATCGAAAACGAAGTGTCAGCGCATTCGCATGCGCGGGAGGGACTGCCACCGGATCTCGCTGTGTGGAGGCGCGCTGTGCGCTACGGCGGGTCTGCAGCGGTTTGCTGTCGGTGGCTGCCGGCGGGCGTACTCACGCTCGCTGCCATCAAGCAGGCGTTCGGCGAGACCACCCGCGCGGGCAGAACGGCGGCTCTACGAGGTACAGCCGACGCCGGTCTCCATCGCGGCAAATCGTGCTACGCCGATGACTGCTTCCCTGCCGCGCGAACTCGCAGTACCGACCCTGAGCGGTCGGTCGCGAGCTGGAGCTGCACAGCCGTCATCGGTGATCGACGGCGGTCGCGTTATTCTGTCGGGACCAACAAGGCGAGCGCGGGAAGAAGCGAGCCAAGCAATTCGCGTGGCAAGGACGCCCGCGTTCGGCCTCGCCTTGGACAAGAAAGGTTAGAGCAGTGAATGTGGCCTGAACCAGGCCGTCGGAACAGACCGCTTCTGGAGGGCGGCCCTTTGCATCAGCCGGCCAGCTCCCGGCGCCTCGGCGGGATCCAAGTTCATTCAGCGCACGTGCCCCGGCAGAGAATCGCAAAACAGCCAAGGCTCCAGTTCACGCCGCCCGGCCTCATACTCATGAATGCGCGTTTCGCGTTGCAGCGTCAGGGCGATGTCGTCCAGGCCATCGAGCAGGCAGCGCTTACGGCCCGGCTCTATGTCGAAAGCTAACACTCTGCCGGTAGGCGTCGCGACGGTCTGTGACGCGAGATCGATCACCAACCGATAGTCGTCCATCGAACGAACTTCGCCAAAGAGTTCGTCGACCGTCGGCTTGTCAAGCACGATCGGCAGCAGCCCGTTCTTCAGGCATTCCCGTAGAAGATGTCGGCAAAGCTCGGCGCCACAGAGCCCGGATGCCGAAGTCGCGCAGTGCCCAGGGCGCATGTTCGCGGCTGATCCGCACCGAAGTTTCGCGGGCAAGCAGGATCTGCGCGCCCCGATAGCGCGGCTGGTTCAAGACGAAGTCGAGGTTGAGTGGCCGAGCGCTGCAGTCCTGTCCCGGTTCACCGTGGTCCAGGTAGCGCCACTCGTCGAACAGGTTCGCACCGAACCCGGTCCGGCGAATCGACTTCATGAACTGCTTGGGGATGATTGCGTCGGTGTCGACGTTGGCACGGTCCAGTGGCACGACCAGACCATCGAGCGACGTGAATGGCAGCGGCATCAGTGCCTCCGTGCGATGTCCACGAAGTGGCCGGCAATCGCCGCGGCAGCGGCCATGGCAGGGCTCACAAGATGGGTCCGACCTCCCGCGCCTTGCCGGCCTTCGAAGTTGCGGTTCGAGGTCGATGCGCAGCGCTCCTGCGGCGCCAGCCGGTCTTCGTTCATGCCCAGGCACATCGAGCAGCCGGGCTCGCGCCATCGAACCGGCGTCGGTGAACACGCGGTCCAGCCCTTCGGCCTCGGCCTGCGCCTTCACGAGGCCCGAGCCCGGCACGACGAGCGCCTGTCTGATCGAGCAGCAACATGCCGTCCGGCCACGACCGTGGCGGCTGCGCGGAGGTCCTCGATGCGCGCGTTGGTGCACGAGCCGATGAAGACTTGTCGAGTCGAATCGCCGTGATCGACGTACCGGACTGAGGCCCATGTAGTCGAGTGCGCGCTGCATGGCGGCACGTGGCCGGGTCCGCCTCGCTCGCCGGATCCGGACGCTGGCATCGATGGGCAGCACCATGTCGGGCGACGTGCCCCACGTCACCATGGGCGCAGTCGGTGGCATCGACGTCGCCGGTCTTGTCGAAAACCGCGTCGCTGTCGCTGACCAGCGTGCGCCAGTACCCACCGCCGCTCCCACTGCGTCCCGCTTGGTGCAAAGGCCGATCGCGCAAGTACGAAATCGTCGTGTCGTCAACGGCTACCAGGCCGACGCGGGCGCCGGCCTCGATCGCCATGTTGCACAGCGTCATGCGCCCTTCCATCGACATCGCTCGGACCGTGGTCCCCGTGAATTCGATGGCGTGTCCGGCTGCGCCACCCGCGCCGATGCCGGGCGATGATTGACAGGATCAGGTCCTTCGCTGTCACGGCCTCTGGAAGCGGCCGTTGACCCGCACATTCATGGTCTTCAATTCTGGACATCGACAGACATTGCGTGGCCAGCACATGCTCGACCTCGGAAGTGCCGATGCCGAAAGCCAGCGCCGCGAATGCGCCGTGCGTGCTGGTGTGCGAGTCACCGGCGACCACCGTCATGCCAGGCAGCGTCGCGCCCTGTTCCGGGCCGATGACGTGGATGATCCCCTGACGTCGATCATTCAGCCCGAACTCCGTGATCCCGAACTCGCTGCAGTTGCGATCCAACTGCTCCACCTGCAGACGTGCAAGCGGGTCAGGGATGCCGAGCGCGCGTGCCGTCGTCGGTACGTTGTGATCAACCGTCGCGAGCACCGTGCCGGGTCGCCACGGCATGCGACCGCTCAGCCGCAACCCCTCGAACGCCTGCGGGCTCGTGACCTCATAGACAAGGTGGCGGTCGACGTACAGGAGGGTCGATTCGCCAGGCGGCTCGTCGACCACGTGGCGCCGCCACAGCTTCTCGAACAGCGTGGTTGCCGCCATTCGATCAGGTTTCTGCGGTCCAACTGGGAGATATGGACAGTGCTCCAGACGCCGTTCCTCCGAAATGGATCGTCTGCGTTGTACCGCTTCACGCTGCCGAGATCTTCAGCCTTGAAGACCATCAGGCTGCCAATTGGCGACACGCCGTCCCCACCCAGCAAAGGGCCGCCAATGACCAATACAACGCCATAGTCGGCCGTCCGAGCCAGGTGCGCTTTGTGCTGGTCGTAGTGTCGTATCCGCTGCGCGTCGGGCGCATCAAGGGCATGGATTGCAAACAGCATCGTGATCTTTCAGTAGGGTGTGTCCTACTGAGATGTCCAGCGAACGCAGGGTTACGCGCCAGGCTGGATCAGCCAGTGGCAAGCGGGCGAACGCCGAGCCGCTGCGCAAACCAGTCCGCGACCAGGCCGTTCTTCTCGTGCGTGTGGTTGTAGAGGCAGTGGTCGCCGTCCTCCCAGACAAGCAAGGTCTTGTCCTCGCTGGCCGCTTCGTCGTGGATGCGGCGGGCGTTGGCCAGCAGGAACACCTGGTCGGGGACGCTGTGCAGCTGGAGCAGCGGGCATGCCAGACGCGGGAGGTCTTCGCCGAGGTCGAAGCGGCGCACAATGGCAGCCGCCTCGTCCGGGTCGGCGCGGCCCGTGAGGGCTTCGATCTTCTCCGAGAACCGCGGATAGCGTTCCACCAACTCGATGGGCGACACGGTGCCACCGTTGACGCAGCAAGCGGTGATGCGCTCGTCGTGGATCGAGGCCATCGCGGCGATGCAACCGCCCATGCTGTTGCCCCAGATGCCGACGCGCCGTTCCAGCATCGGCAGTGCGAGCAGGTGGTCGACGATGGCGGTCACGGCCTCATGAACCCGCTCGTCCATGTACAGGCCATGGAACAGCCGCGCCTCGCCCTGGCCAGGAAGGTCCACGAGCAGCACGGCGACACCGCGTTCCACGAGATACTCCGCGCCGCGGTGGTACTCCTCCCGCCATCCGTCGAAGCCACCGAACTGGATGACCACAGGGGCCGTTGCCTCGGCGCGCGGCAACATCAACCAGCCGGACAGGACCCCGCCGCCCCACGCGATCTCCAGCTTGCGGATGGGCGGGTCCGTCAGTGAAGCCGCCGCCCCGAACGCATCGACCATGCGCCGATAGAGCCCGAGCTTGCGTGGCGTGTCTCGAGGGATCGCGACCTGCGCGAAGCGCAAGCAGGCGCTGGCATGATGAAAGTGACTTCGCGCCGTGGCGACGTGCTCGGCGCTGAGCGCGCGCCGGGCCAAGGCAAGGTTGCGCTCCGCAAGCCACTCCCCGGCTTCGATCCAGTGCACACCCGACTCGACGAGAGCATGCAGCGCATGGGCATCGGCGTATTCCATGCCGTTGCCGATGAGTCGCTGCAAAGGCATCGCACGGCGATAGCTATCGAGTTCCTTGCGCAGCGACTCGCTCACCGCAGCAGGAGGCTGTGGCGCGCCAACGTCGAACGCCTCGAGGGGTGGCCGGACCTGCATCGGTGCTCAGGCCGCGGTGGTGCGGGCCGCCATCAGACGATCGCGAGACTTCTCCGCCAGTTCTAGCACGCGCCTGGTGTCGACGTTGAGCATCTTCCCGTGACGCTTCATCGCCCGACCCGCCACGAACACCGAGTCAACGTTGCCAGGGTGGGCTCCACCGACGATCGCACCGGCCGCATCGGTCACCGGCGCGAGATTCAGGTCATCGGCCCGGATCAGATCAGGTCGGCATCCTTGCCCGGCGTCAGGCTGCCGGTCCTGTGCTCGATGCCGCAGGCACGCGCACCCTCGATCGTCGCGAACTCGAGCAGGTCCTTGGCACCGAACTTCGTCGATCCCTCGGCCAGTGCCGGGTTGTGGAGGATCTCCATCTGCTGCCCGGTCAGTGCGGCACGCATCACGGTGAACATGTCACCGGCCGCCGAGATCTCGACGTCCACTGACAGGCTGGGCCTCAGGCCGACCTTCAGCATGCGGCCGGTGGCAGGCAATCCGAGGCCCGGCATGTTGGCATCGATCGTCGCTGCCACCGAGACCGTGCCGCCGGAGTCCTTGATCATGTGCAGTTCATCGTCACTGCAGGTGCAGCAGTGGATGTAGGTCAGGTCCGGGCCGAGCAGCTTGTGCTTGTGCAAGGCCACCACACCGGGGTTGTTCTTGCTGAACTCGCCGCAGCCTACATGCAGGCAGCCGCGCAGGCCGAGCTCGCGCATCAAGGACAGGTCGGCCTTGGCTACGTCGATCGTCGTCATCTCGGGGCCACGCAGCATCATGTTCAGCGTCACCAGGGCGTCGTCGTCCGAAAGCACGTCGCGTCGCACGCGACGGATGTCCTGTGGATGCAAACGGGTGCTGTTCATCAGCCACCCGCCCATGTCCAGCGCCGGCCAGCCGTAGTCGAACACGGCGCGGATGCCGGCATCGCGCAGACCCTGAATGGCCGCATCGGTGTGTTCGGGGCTGTTCTGGATGTGCGATTCGTCGCGCAGGGTCGTGATGCCGGACTCCAGCGCCGACACCGCACCCAGGAGATTGCCGGCATACACGTCCTCGGCAGTGAACAGGTTGCCGTACGGAATCAGGAACTTGTTCAGGTAGTCCAGAAACTCCCAGCCGACGCCGATGTGGCGCAGCGCGGTCTCCCAGGTGTGGCGGTGCGTGTCGATGAAACCGGGGAGCGCGAGCATGTGGCTCGCCTCGATGATGTCGTCGGCGTGCGCCTCGAGCCGCTCCCCGATCGCAGCGATCTTGCGCCCCTCGATCAGGATGTCGCCGCGCAGTTCACCGAGCCTGCCGTCCTGGGTCAGGATGCGGGCACCGCGTATGAGGGTGCGACGGTCCGCGGTGGATTGAGTGCTCATGGTTGGTTCCCTGGTCATGCTGTCGCCGATGTCGAATCGGAGGTGATGGATCGCCCTGTCCGTATCGCTGTTTCGAACTCCTGCAGCAGCGCGGCAGTGTCGGTCGAGGTCGATGCGCTGCCCCAGACGAAGTAGTCGGGCCGTACCAGCACGCTGGTGCGTCCGATCGACGCCAGCCAGGCTGCATAGGTGCCGTTGACATCGGTCACCGGAGCGCCACTGCCCTGCGCACCGACTTGCGCGACCACCGCGCCGATGCGCTTCAGGAAGTCTGGTTTGCTCAAGCGGGAGCGCCGATGGGTCGCGGCTGATCAGCACCCAGCCACGCCCCACGATGTCGTCGAACAGACCCTCGGCGCCATTGAACCTCACGCGCCCCTGGTGCCCCATCGAGCCAGCCGTTGGATCGTTGGCGCGGCAGAAGGCTGTCGGCCCGGGCGGCACCGTAAGCGGCGGCATCAGCGACGGATCCTTCTGCGCCGCGAAGAATCCGACGTTGCGATGTTCGGCGATCACCGGATCGGTGATCACGCAGCCAGCGCCGATCTCCCGCGAAAGGTCCATCCAGCCGATGAAGTTCGGCTTGCGGTCATCCATGTAGGAGTCGAGCAGCGCCGCAGGCGCGATGCCCTTCATGACGAGGTCGAGGCGCCACGTCAGGGCCACACGTCCCGGATGCCGTTGCACATGCCTTCCCCAGTGAAAGGCCACAGCCGATGTGCCGCATCGCCGACCAGGAAGATCCGGCCTCGCTGCCACTCCTTCGCCACCTTCTCCCGGAACCGATAGACGGGTCGACGCAGCAGCTCGACGTCGTCTTGCGTGACCCAGGGCTTCAGAAGCTCCCAGACGCGAGCCTCGTCGAAGTCTTCGGGCTTCTCGTGGGGCAACAGCGTGAACTCCCAGCGACGATGGCGCTTGCCAAGCTGGAAGAGGCAACCCGGACGCGCGGGATCAGCGAACTGGCCGTTGTCGAACTCGAACTTCAGCGGACGCTTCTGTCGGGTGTCGATGACCAATTGGTCGACATCTTCTCGCCCACTCCATTCCTCGATGTCGAGCGCCTCGCGAACGAAGCTGTTCGCCCCGTCGGACCCCAGCAGATACTTGCCGCGGACCTGGAACTCTCCTCGCTCGGCCGACCGGAAGGTGACGGTCACGCCGCTGTCGTCCTGAGCAATCGCCGTGGCTTCGCACCCCAGGAAGACGGTGACCTTGCCGCTTTCGCGGACCTTGCGATCGATGGCGGTCTCGAGTTCGTTCTGGTAGAAGCGCCAGTGCGAATTCCAGCCATTCGGACCGATGTCACTCCAGTCCAGGTGGAGCAACAGCTCACCGCCGAAGGCCTTGGTTCGCATGTCGTAGTTCTCCCACGGGACGGCGTCCTCGAGAAAGTCCTCGACCGCGCCGACACGCTGCAGGGTCCGTACGATCTCGTCGTCGACGTGTCCGGCACGGGACAGGCCGTACAGACGCGGAAACTTCTCGAACGCCGCGACGCTGTACCCGTACTGACCGAGTTGGGCGCACGCCATCTGGCCGACCGGGCCGTAGCCGATAACAATGAAGTCGCAGGTTTCCATGGTGAGTCTCCGGTCTTGACAGGTCTAAGCGGCAATCGCCGGTGCGCCGGTCGTGGTGGTGTCATCCGCCAGCGTTGCCGCGACGGAAGGTTTGAGAAGGAAGTGGGCCAGGGCCGGCAGCAGGACCAGCGCGCCGATCATGTTCCACAGGAACATGAAAGCCAGCAGGATGCCCATGTCGGCCTGGAACTTGATCGGCGAGAACGACCCAGGTCGCCACCCCGATGGCCAGCGTGAAGCCGGTCAGCATCACGACCTTGCCGGTGAACAGCAGCGCCTGGTAGTAGGCCTCGGAGAGGCTCTTGCCTTCGCGCAGCTGGGCGAGCATGATCGACAGAACGTACAGCGCGTAGTCCACGCCGATGCCCACACCCAGCGCGATTACCGGCAAGCGTGGCGACCTTGACGCCCATGCCGAGCGCGACCATCAGCGCCTCGCCCAGGATCGAGGTGAGCATCAGCGGCAGCACCGCGCAGACCACGGCGCGCCAGGAGCGGAAGGTGATCCAGCACAGCAGCGTCACGGCGCCGTAGACCCAGCAACAGCATCTCGTGCGCTGGCCTGCTTGACGACGATGTTGGTCGCCGCCTCGATGCCGGCGTTGCCGGCGGCGAGCAGGAACTGGGCCTCGTCCGTGTTGTTGTGCCTGGCGAAGGCTTCGACGTCGTCGACCACGCGCGTCAGCGTTTCGGCCTTGTGATCCGTCAGGTAGACGTAAGCGTGAGCAGGCTGCAGTCGTCGTTGAACAGCTCGCGCGGCGCACGGGTCGGTCACGCTGTTCAGCATGCCTGCGTTGGGCACAGCTCGTACCACTTGAGGTTGCCTTCGTTGCAGGCCGACCGAGCACGCGGCGCTCAGCGCGGCCAGCGAGTTGGTGGACTCGACGCCGGGCAGCTGCCGCAGCTGCCAGTCGAGGCATCGACCTTGGCAGGGTCGTCGTAGCTGCGCGCAGTGGCCGTCCGGCGTCTTCACCATCACCACGAGGACGTCGCTGCTGGCCGCGTAGTTGCTGCGTCATGAAGGCGTCGTCGCGGTTGTAGCGGGAGTCGGCGCGCAGTTCCGGCGCGCCGGGGTCGAGGTCGCCGATCTTCAAGTTGCAGGCTGACCACGAAGCCGACGAGCGCCGAGCACGCACGCCGACGCACGACCGCGCAGCGATGGCCCAGCGCCGCTGGGTGAAGCAGGTCGAGGAAGTGCCACAGCGCGATGCTTGTCGGTGCCGCGCTCGTCCGGCTGCTCGGCCTTGCAGGCTGCGCTCGGCGGCCTTGCGGCTGACGCCGATATAGGACAGCAGGATCGGCAGCAGGATCAGGTTGGTGAAGATCAGCACGGCCACGCCGATGCTGCGCGATCAGCGCCAGGTCCTGGATCACCTGGATCTCGATCAGCATCAGCACCGCGAAGCCGACCGCGTCGCACAGCAGCGCCGTCAGCCCGGCCAGGAACAGGCGGCGGAAGGTGAAGCGCGCGGCCACCACGCGGTGCGTGCCGCGGCCGACGTCCTGCATGATGCCGTTCATCTTCTGCGCGCCGTGGCTCATGCCGATGGCGAACACCAGGAAGGGCACGAGCACCGAATACGGGTCCAGCTGATAGCCGAGCAGGGGCAGCAGCCCGAACTGCCAGACCACCGCCACCAGCGAGCAGGCCACCACCAGCAGCGTGGTGCGCACGCAGCGCGTGTACCAGAACAGCATCGGCCGCGGCGATGGCGATGGCGACGCGCGAAGAAGAGCAGCACCTGCTGCATGCCGTCGATCAGGTCGCCGACGACCTTGGCGAAGCCGGTGATGTGGATGTCGCATCCTGTCGCTCTGGTACTTGGCGCGCAGCTGCCTCGAGCCGCGCGCGCGAGCTGCGCCGTAGTCCAGCGGCTTGCCGGTCTGCGTGTCGTTGCGCAGCAGCGGCACGAAGATGATGCTCGATTTGAAGTCGAGCGCGACCAGCTGGCCGATTTCGCCGGAGCGCTCGACGTTGGCGCGCAGCTGCTGTCCAGGCTTGCGGCGAGCCGTCGTAGCCGTCGGGAATCACCGGGCCGCCTTCCAGCCCGTCCTCGGTGACCGCCGATCCAGCGCGTGGACGGCGTCCACAGCGACTTCATGGCGGCGCGGTCGACGCCGGGCAGCAGGATAGAGCTCGTCGCTCAGCTTCTGCAGCGTCTCAGGTACTTCGGGTCGAAGATGGATCGCCGCGCGTCTCGACCACCATGCGCACCGCATTGCCCGGCCCTGCGATGCTCGTTCTTGTTCGCCAGGTAGTTGACGATGTACGGGTGCTGCGTCGGGATCGTCTTCTCGAAGCTGGCGTTGAGCTGCACGCCGCGTGGCCTGCCAGCCGAGCAGCAGCGTGGCCAGCAAGCACAGAACGAGCGACGATGCCGCGGTGGTTGAACAGGGCACGCTCGAGCAGCGAACCGGAGCTGCGATCGAATGCGGCGAGGTCTGGAGCTCCTCCGCTGTTGTCTGCGATCTTCATGGCCGCGTTCCTTTGTCGCTTTTGACTTGCGCGTCCACACGCTGCAACCCACGCAGCCCGGCAAATACAAATCCCTGTCCAACCGGAGCAAGCGCCGCCAGCGGTGGCTTGGCGCGGAACGGCGTGACCTCAAAATTGCGACCGTTGTCCGCACTGACGTATATCTGACCCGCTTGATTGCCGGCAAACACGCGGCCATCGTCGGCGCGTGCAAACGACGTGATGGAGACCGGTGCCGGGAACGCGACCTTGCTCCACGCGGCCCCCACTCCCTCCGAGAAGTACGCGTTGCCCCGCAGGCCACCGATAAGGGTCTGACCCGCAGGTCCAACCTGGAGCGCGAACCAGCTGCCCCGATACGGCGTCTCCACCCGGCTGAACTGCATCCCGCCGTCGTCCGAACGAAGCAGCAGACCTTGTTCGCCGGCGACAACGATGTGCGCACCAGAACCAGCAATGGCGTTCAGATGCAGGCCCTTGGGGTTGTCGATGCGGTCAAGCATGCTGGTCCAGGTCTTGCCGCCGTCTCCAGTCATGAAAGCGAGTCCGTAGGCACCCACCACGAAGCCGCGCTGCGCGTCCGCGAAGTAGAGATCGAGGAAGGGCTTGTCCGCGCCGTCGACAACGAGGCGGCGCGCAAACGTCATCGCGAGCTTGGCGGTCGCATCGTCCGCTCCAAGCCTCTTCTCCATCGACTGCGCGGTCGCCAGCGCCAAGTCTGCCGCAATCTTCCCATCGAGGATCCGAGCCCAATGCTGGCCACCGTCGCCGGTAGCGAGCACCACGCCGCTGTGACCCGACGCGAAGCCGTGCTGAGCGTCAACGAAGCGTACCGACGTCAGCGTCACACTGGTCGGCACGTTTGCCTGGCGCCATGTCTTGCCATGATCGTCGGACAGCAGGACCACGCCTCGCTCACCCACTGCCACCAAACGTGTGCCGGCGGCAGCCAGGCCGAGCATGGCGGCAGCCTGAGCGGCGGGCAGCATCAGCGCGGGCCGCTGCACTGGGGACGGGTCGACCTGAGCCTGCACGCCGGTCGACACCGCGGCCATCAGCAACGCGCTGACCCACCTCACAGCTTTGGCGTACACGTCGGTGCGCCGAGTCAATGTCATTTCAGCGGACACCTTCGCCGGCCAGGGCATCGGGCGAGAAGTGATTCTCGGGCAACGGCGCGATGAACTTGATCTGATCGGCCTTCTCATTCATCACGTTGTTCGCGATCCAGTCCCCGGACTGCAAGTTGTAGTGCCCGAACATCCCGGGGACCACGCCAGGCAACTCCGGGGCGACGACGTTCAGGTACCAGAAAGTCTTCCACAACTGCCCCTTGGCGTCCCAGCCGTCGGCGAGAACGGCGAGCCAGGTGTCCTCGTCAAGGTAGAAGGTTCGCTTGGGCATCACGTGGCGCTTACCGGCGACAAGGTTGGCCTCGACAACCCACACGCGGTGTAATTCCCAGCGCACATAGTCGGGGTTAAGGAACCGCTCCGACATGATCACCTCGTTCTTCGCCGGACCGTAGATCTTGTTCGTGTTGTACGGAACGAGCATTTCCTTCTTGCCGGCAAGCTTCCACTCGTAGCGATCCATGGGACCATTGAAGACGAAAATCTCGTCGAAGTTGGAGACACCGGAGGTCACGAACGACGGTGTGTCGTACGCGGCGTTCGGCAGCTTGCGCACCCGTCGCTGACCGGTGAGGTACTGCCAAGTCTGGCGGCCCACACCTGCCTGATCCAGCGGGTCGTACCAAAGCAGGGCCTCGCCAGCCTTCTGCGGTGGGCCATTGGTCACCAGGCGCACCTGGTAGAAGATGCCCTTGAACTTCTCAGCCGATCCATCCTTGAAGTAGTACGGATACTGGTTCTGAAGGATTGAGTCGGAGGCCATGACGCGCTTGCCGTCTGCCGTCGTGATGTAGGTGTAGAAGTTCCACTCGACCGCCTCGCCGTCCCAGACGAGCGTGTGGTTCCACATGGCCTCTGCACCGCTCTTCGGGATCGGGAATGGCACGCCACCGTAAGCACCTTCCACCGAATATCCGTTCTGCGTGGTCTTGGCCAGTGTCGCGTTCTTGAACGTGTTGTCGTAGACCCATTGCGGCGCCGATGCGGTCCGATGAGTCTTGTAGACGTCGATGCGATAGTTCGGGTACTTCTTGAACATGGCCTGCTGGCCGTCGCTCAGCTTGTCAGCGTATTGCGAGACGTTCTGCGCCGTCACTGAGAAGAGCGGCTTCTCGCCGGCAAACGGATCGGCGCGCTTGCCTCCAGTCTTGCCGCCCTGTTTGGTTCCGCCATCCCACGCCGGAATGCTGCCATCCGGGCTGCCGGCCTTTTCGCCACCCAACGGCGTCAAGGTCGTCTTGAGTTTCGCAGCCTCGTTGGCCGAAACCGCTGCGCCTGCCGTGCTGGTTGCGAGTCCCAGAACCACCAGCGCGATTGCTGTTGCTTGCTTCATTGATGTCTCCTTGTGCTCAGAACGTGCGCTGCACCGACAACGCAATGAAGTCGCGGTCTTTCAGCGATTGCTTGAAGGTGTAGTAGAGGTTGTTGTTGGCGTCCAGCGCGGTGACCGGCGCGGCCGAGCCGATGTAGTGCGTGTAGGTCAGCCCAAACTTCCAGGCCTGCAGATACTCTCCAGAGATGCCGATGTTCAGGTCGCCGACACCCGGACCCCAGCCACCGTTGAACAACGGAATCACGGAGGAACGCCCACTGAGGTTCAGGCCGACGCCGACAGGCACCGAAAGATCCAGGCCGGGCAATGCCTGGTAATAGGTGGGCGAGAACAGGAAGCGCAGGGCCGAGGCGTCACGGGTCGTGTTGGGATCGATTTGGCCCTCGCTCTTCGTCACGCTGAGACGCCGGTGCCAGGCAATCTCACCGAGGAAAAGCCCCCCATCCCAAAGCGCGCTGCGTTCGAGGGTGTGCACCCCCGAGAGCTGCGCGTGCGCGGAATTCCCGACCGGGTACAGCGGATTGCTGTTGTTGTTGCCGGTCGCGCCGAAATCGTTCGCCGCCGCGAATCCAACGAGATCGGTGTTGCGCCGGGTCGAGACCTCGCCCCCGATGTTCCACGAGCCGACGGACTTCGAGAAGCTGGCCCCGAATGCCCGGATGCCCTCGTGATAGGCGAGCGCGTAGTCCTGGGGCACGAATGCCGGGGTGAAGCGCAGATAGGCCTGCGGTTCCTTGTCGTGGAAGCGAACGGCATAGAAGCCGAAGTCTGTGTCGATGGACGTCGCTTGCCAGCGCAGTTGCACGCCATACTGGCCGGAGTTCTTAGCCCTGAAGTCCGGCGCTCGGGGGACTCCGGAGGTCGCGCCGAGCCACAGCCATTCACCACCTTCGGGGAAGAGGTCTTCGCGCGAGAAGTAGCTCCCCACGCCAGGCAGGCGATCAGGTTCCCACTTGAACTGCACGTAGGCCCCGATAGACACTTGCGGGTTGATCTGCAACTGGCCCGACAGCTGATTGACTGGTCGAATGACCTCCTTGAACTGGGAGCTCGGCACCGACAACAGTTTCACGTAGTCGATGGGCGCCTGGGCGCCGGCGATGCCGTTCGCACCGAAGAACAGGCTCTCACCCCAGAGCAGCGTGTGCTTGCCAAACCGACCGGACAGCGACATCTCGCCGAGATCGGTCCTGCCGAACACGAAGGCATCGAGGACTTCCGCCTTACTCCCGTGCAGCGTGCGGGTCGCGTCCGGGAACTCGTTGGCAGGCGCTGTGAAGCCGCTGAAGATCACCGCCTGTTGATTCGACACCGCGCCACCCGCCAGACCGGGGTTGTCGTTGCTTCGGTTGTAGATCGTGTCGTACCACGCTGCGGCACTGACTCGCGCGCCGACGCCACGGTACGTAAGGTCGACCTCTGACAGCAGGTCGAGGCGGTTGGAGATCACGCCCTTCTTAAAGTTGCGGTCGCCATCGTCGTTGTTGGCGGCGAGCGTGGGCGGGTTGACATCCGTCAGCGCGGGCGACGGATCCTTCAGTCGGTACCCAGCGCTGTACTTGACTGTGTTGTCCCAACGCAAGCGCAAGTCGGAATTGCCGGTGTCGAAGTCCATCGCCAAGGCCGGCGCGACGCCGCAGCTAAGCAGCGCCACAGTGATCGCCGATAGACGGCCTGCTCGTTTCCGATTCTTCATTTGCTTGTCTCCTGGTTTTTGAATGTGTTCTGCTCTTCGAACCTACTTGCCGAAGTGCTCCGGAACGGTTCCGTCGTAGACCAGTTCGCGCGTGGCCTGGTACGACAGCGCGAATCCGATGGAGCGCTCCACCTCTTCGGTCAGGTGCCCGATCAGTCCGGCGGTGCGGGCGAGGATCGGCACTCCCTTGAGCGCGGTCAGCGGGAACCCGATCCCCAACAAGACGGCGGGGATGGCCGCTGAGACGTTGAGCTTGAGATCTTTGCCGACGACCGCAGGGATGGCTCGTTCGACGGCCTCGGCAATCGCGACGAAGCGCAGGTTGGCCCCGCTTTCGCGGGCCACCGAGAACAGCGCACCGACACGTGGGTCGCGTGCCTTGTGCAAGGGGTGGCCGTAACCGGGAATGGCGCGCTTCGCCTCGCGGTACGCGCTGACCACATCGAGCGCTGCAGCGTCGATGTCGCCACCGTTGGCAGCCGCGCGTTCATGGACGTCGCTGAACATGCGCCCGGCAGTCTCCGATGCACCCAGGATGACCGAACCGCATCCCAGGATTCCGGCGGCGACGGCGCCCTGCAGTGCATCCGGTGCCGCGGCCAGCGTCATGCGACTGGCCTGCACGCTCGGGACGAGTCCGTGTTCGGCGATGGCGACCAGCGTCGCGTCCAGGACGGCAGTGGCCGCAGGGTCAGGGCGCCGGCCGGTGACCAGCAGGTGGAAGTAGTCGGTGAACGAGATCCTGCCGATCAGGTCGCGACACAGATCCTGCCCGCGCACGACGATCATGTGCTCGTCCGACGTGCTGATCGACGTTTTCGGTACGGTTTCCTTGCCGATTTTCATGTTGAAGCCTCGTGACGAAACGCGTGGTGCATCGCTGGTTCAGCGAGCCGCATGGATGAGCCGAAAGTCGTGGTGCGCCGACCAGTACCTCGTCGTCAAGACTCGCCCGTCAGCGGCCTGGCCGGGTGGGTGGGGCTCGAACTCCACGATCAGGCTGTCGCGCACGCCGAACACGACGTCTGATTCGATGTAAGGGCTGTTCGCCACGAACAGGTGCGTGGTCACGTCCACGTGTCCGGGTGCCGACACCTTGAAGTGGATGTGCCCGGGTCGATTCGGGTGCGAACCGGAGCGAGTGATCATCTTTCCCACCGGCCCGTCCATCGGGATCGGGTAGTAGAACGGGCGTATGGACCAGAACCAGTAGCGCCCCTGCTCGTCGGTGCGCAGTCGGGCGCGGGCAGCCATGCCGGCGCCGTCGACCTGCATGTCGTAGGTCCCCTCGCCGTCTCCTGACCACACGTCGAGCAGCGCACCTGCGAGCGGGACTCCTTCGGTGTCGGTCACACGGCCGCTGTACAGGGTCGGTTCGCCCTTGACGCCTTCGGCGATGTCGCCACCGAGCGGTGTTTCAGGCGCTCCTTCCCAGTAGTACGGCCCCTGCACCGTCGCTTCGGTCGCGGCGGTTGCGGGCAGCGCGCCCTGGGTCTGCGTCGCCGCACGGGCCTGATCGAGCATCACCACCATCATCGAAGCGCCCAGTGTGTCGGACAGCAGGATGAACTCCTGGCGCTTGTCAGTGCAGGTCTGACCGGTGGCGGTCAGGAATTCGATGGTAGCGATCCATTCGGGAGGCGTCAGATCGACTTCGCGGATGAATTCGTGCAGCTTCGTCACCAACGACGTCATCACGCGGTTGAAGCGTGGGTCTGTCGAGTTGGCAAGACGATCGATGACGGCCTGGGTCAGGGCGCTCTGCGCATCGATTGACATCGGGTTCTCCTGTCGGTTGTCGGTGGGCACGGAAGTCAGCTGGAGACTACCGGCGGCGTTGACATACGAAGCCGACTGCGTATCGGTTCAACGATGGACGCGTTGTGTTCGCCCAGAAGAGGCGGTGGCGTGACGTCGAGGGCACGCTCGCCATCGAAACTCACAGGGGACCGGACGGTGCGCCAGACACCAACCTGCGGGTGCGTGCCTTCAATGGCGAGCTGCAGGTGCTTCGCCTGCGGATCCTCGAGCGCCTCGCTGGTGTCGTACATCGGTGCATAGGGCACGTCGCGCACCTCGAGGCGCTCGCACCACGTCGAGCGCGGCTGAGTCTTGAAGATGGCGCCCAACAGTTCTATCAGTTCCTCCTGGTGGGCGATGCGACCCTCGCGCGACGCGAATCGTTCGTCCTTGAAGATGTCCGGGCGTTCGATGGCTTCAGCCAATCCCTGCCAGAACTTCTCCGGGGAGGACATGTGCAGTGCGATCCACTTGCGATCGCCGCACTCCAGCACATAGGACTGCGACACGCTGGGCCGACTGAAGGGACCCATCACCTCACCCTCGGCGAAGTAGTGCGTGAATGCGTCGAGATTGAAGTGGCACATGGCTTCGAGCATGGACACTTCCACCAGGCGCCCGGTGCCCGTGCGTCCGCGCTCGATGAGCGCACCCATCACGCCATAGGCAGCGTAGAAGCCTGTCATCGCGTCCGCCAGCGCGGGGCCCACCACCCGAGGGTTGGCCGGGTTGACGAGCAGGTTGAGGTAGCCGCTGGCGGCCTGAGCGACGGTGTCGTACGCCGGTCGACCCGCCGCCGGTCCGGTCTGCCCGAAGCCGCTGATGGCGGCGTAGACGAGACGCGGGTTGATCGCATGCAGGCGCTCCCAGCCGGCACCGAGGCGATCCGCCGCACCAGGTCGAAAGTTCTGGATGTAGACGTCAGCGCTCTTGACCAGTTCGTCGAACACGGCCGCGTCTTTTGCGAGCTTCGTGTTCAGGGTGATGCTGCGCTTGTTGCGGTTGTAGGTCTGGAAATGCGGGCTGTACAAGCCACCGCGAAACGCCCGGAAGGGGTCGCCACTCCCCGGTTGCTCGACCTTGATGACCGTGGCGCCGAGGTCGGCCAGCAGCATAGCCGCCGCCGGTCCGGTGATGAAGGTCCCCTGTTCAAGGACGGTGATGCCTTGGAGTACTTTGGACATGGCGTTTGGTGCTCCTCAGGGCACGAGGCATCTGGGTCGCCGCGAGGGCAACCGATGCGTTGCGATCCGTTGCCGGGCGCTTCAGCGGCGGGGGCTGCCGGCAACTCGCCGGCGCATTGCGACCGGGGTGCCATGGCGGCTCCCGGCCGGTGCGGACGCTGGACGGTGCTGTCGCACCGTACTGCCCTGAGGCGTTGGCCTGTCGTGTACTGTCTGCATGTCTTGTCTCCGTCTTTGCGATCTGCTTTTGGTTGTTGCCGGCTTCTTGAACCCCGGGGTACCTTGGCTGTGGACGGAAGAGTAGTGACGCGATGATTTTTGCGGAAGTGATGAATTTCCATCGTTATCATCGACCGCATCGATCGTTACGGTCTCGGGGCACCCATGGAGTTGAGACACATCCGGTACTTCGTGGCGCTATCTGGTTCGCTCAACTTCACTCGGGCAGCTGAACGAGTCCACGTCACCCAGTCGACGTTGTCGCACCAGATCCGACAACTCGAGGAGGAGCTCGGGAAGCAGCTGTTCGACCGGGTGGGGAAGAAAGTGGTGATGACCGAGGCAGGGGAAGAATTCCTCGGCTACGCGTCGCGGGCGCTCAAGGAACTGGACCAGGGAATCGGTGCGCTCAGAGATCCCGGCGATGAACTCGCCGGGTTCGTGCGGGTTGGTGCCACGCACACGTTCAACCTCGGGTTCATTCCGGCCTGTGCCGCGACCTTCATGATGCGGCACCCGACAGTGAAGATGATGGTCTCCGAGCTCTCCGCCGACGCCATCGACGCCAAGCTTCGCAGCGGCGAGCTCGATCTGGGAATCGCCTATCGCCCGTCCGGACCGAGCGACCTGGGTTTCGAGCCGCTGTACAACGAAGAGATGGTCCTCGCCGTCGGCGATGCGCATCCGTTTGCAAAGCGCAAGCGGGTTCGCATGGTCGAGTTGCATCGCCAGCGGCTGGTCTTGCTGCCGCGGGAGTTCGCGACACGCCTCATGCTCGACGAGTACTTCCGGGCGGCCGGAGCTGAACCTGTCGTGGTGGCCGAAATGAACACGGTCGCCCCCATGCTGGGGCTGGTTGCCAGGACCGACATTGCGGCGATCGTCGCCTACGGCGTAGTTCCCGCAAACGTCGGTCTTCATGCCATACCACTGGAGAGCCCGACGCCGATTCGAACACCTGGCATTCTGTGGAAGAGAGATGCGAAGCAGGCTGCTCAGGTCCAATCGTTCTCGGCGATTGTTCGCAAGCTGGCGTTCAGCAGCAGCCTCGACACCAAGAGGCGACCGTCGCCGCGGACGAAGTCAAAGGATGCCGAGCCGAAGCGGTA
>CAVVXV010000021.1:0-21738 GCA_963752295.1 uncultured beta proteobacterium
CTGCGCGTGGGCCTTGCCGCTGCCGTTGGCAAGCTTTTCGGAGAACGCCGCCATGACCTGGTGCAGCTGATCGTGCGAGAACGGCGACGGCGGCTTGCCGTTGTGCTGCATCACCAGCGCGGGCAGCTTATTCAGGTAGTAGTCGCACAGCTTGCCGATGAACGCGCGCGTGGGTGCATCGCTGGGACGCTCGCTGAGCCCGGATCCAATGTTCCCAAGCAGCCTGCATTGCGTTTCGGGGTTCTCGAACTTGCGCATCCACTGCGTGAGTAGGTCATACTGGCCCGCCCGCGTAGCGTGGGAGAAGAGTCCGGACCACATGAATGCCTCAAACTTTTCTCCCCGACGCGCAGCGGCCTCGGGCTTCATCGCGCACAGCACGTCCAATTGTCGCGAGGCTTCGACGAAGCCATCGCGGGGAGCACCAGGCTCGGCGAGCGAGCCAACAAGTTTGTCGCTTTCGCTTTCGAGCTCCTTAAACCTTTCCTCGTACCTTTCTTCGGGCGATTTCGCCGGTTGCTTGCCCCGCAGGCGCTGAAGCATAGGGCGCTTGCCCTTGTCCGCGCTCTCCGCGCCCTCGCTCGCTTCGATGCCCAGCGCCCCGAGGTCCGCGGCCACGATGTCGGGGGCGGCGGCATCCTTTAGCTTCGCGGTGAGGTCCGCCAGGCTTTGCCGCGGCGGCTGGCCCTTCTTGGTCTTCTTACCGGTGAGCGAGCCGACCAACTGCTGGATCTTCTTGCCGCTGCCCGAGGGCTTGTCGGGGTCCTGGCCGCCGCTCGCGCCGGAGCTGCTGCCGAGTTTCGCGAAACCGAGCTTCTTCATGGGATGGGTCCTACGGCTTGATCACGGTTGAGACGTCTGGCCTGGTTGCGGCACCAGGTACTCGAAGTCGTAGCCCAGCTGCGGGTGCGGCTCGGCTTTCTTGCTCAAGAAGTCGTTCAATGCCTCGACGGCCGTGGTGCCGACGAGCGCTTCAGGCTCCGCGCCGCGCAGGGGCGGCACCTGGCTGTCGAACACGCGCCACGCGCCTTGCACTTGGCGGATGACGGCGTTGTGCTGTGCACTCTTGCCCTTCTTCGTGTAGCCCACGCCGAAGGCCTTGTGCTGGCCAACTGCCTGCTTGAATTCATTCATCGATTCGGTGCCGAGCAGGTTGGCCTCGCCGGAGACCATCGGCTTGACGGGCATGTTCTGACGCAGCCTCCAGTCCTGGAAGCGCTGGATGTCCTGCACCAGGCTGCCGGCCTCGGTCTGGGGCATGTTCAACCCGTACTCTGCTGCGACGTAAGCGTCGTACTCGCGCTCGGTGGCCAACGCGTTGGGGTCGAGCATGTTCAGCGTGTGGCGCCCGCAGTGGTCCGAGCGCTGCGCCTCGTGGTAGCCCCACAGGCCGCCCGGCAGGCGATAGGCATCAATGCGGTCTTCCGGCTCCGTGCCGAAGGCGATGGCGTAGCCTGCACGCCTGGAACCGTCCGACTGGGGCACGTCAGCGGTTTGCCAGATCTGGGTTTGGCCGATGCTGTTGCGGCTGCGGACCTGGTCCTGCAGCGCACTGGTGAATGAACTGGTCAGGTCCGCCCCCGACAGGAACGACACCGCCGGCTTGCTTGTCGAGCCTGTTGCGCTGCTCGATGGCTTGGGCTGCGGGCTGGGAAGCGTCAACGCGGGCTGCTTACCCAGCCTCTTGGGCGTGCGCGTGTTGCCTTCGCCGTCGCTGCCCGAATCCGAGTCGGGGTCGATGAAGGGCAACTGCACAGCGAGTTGGTCCATCCCCGGCAGGCTTTTGAGCATCAGGCTCACCACGTCGTTGAGCTGCCGCACCTGCGAGCGAAGGGCGCGGTTCTTCGTGCGCAACTTCAGGTTCTGGCCTTCCAACGCCTCGTGTCAGCGACCGGCGTAATCAGGCCACTTCAGAGTCGGCGTAATCCGGCCACTTGTCGGCCGGCGATGGTGTCCACGGTGTCGGCATAAACCGGCCAGGCGGGAGTCGGCATATACCGGCCACCGCGCAGGCGCCGTAATCCGGCCACCAACGGCGCCGAAGGCGTCTCGAAGCTTCGTTTACCCCACGCGGTACCTTTCGGGCTTTTTGCTCAGGAGGAGGCTGGCGTGGGCCGCAGGAGAATCGAGATGTTCCAGTACCGACAAGTGCTCGTGCGGCTGCGCGCGGGCGACACCGTGCGCGAGATCGCACGTTCGGGCCTCATGGGCCGCGACAAGCTCGGCGAACTGCGCGCCGTGGCCGAGCAGCAGGGTTGGCTCGACGCCAGCGCCGACGTGCCCGATGACGCGACCATCGTTGCTGTGCTCGGCAAGGGCCGCAAGGCCAGCTCCACCATTTCCAGCGTCGAGCCGTACCGCCAGACGGTCAAGCACTGGTTCGATGCTGGCGTGCAAGGCCGTGCCATTCACGCAGCGCTCAAGCGCGAGCACGCCTACAGCGGCAGCTACTCGGCCGTGGTGCGCATGTTGCGCCAGCTGCGCGGCGAGCAGCCGCCGGAGGTCACCGTGCGACTGAGCTTCGCCCCAGGCGAGGCCGCGCAGGTCGACTTCGGCGCCGGCCCGATGCTCACCCACCCCGATGGCAAGCCGCGGCGCACCTGGGCCTTCGTGATGACGCTGTGCCACAGCCGCCACCAGTACGTCGAGTTCGTGTGGGACCAGAGCTCGGCCACTTGGCTGGGCTGTCACCGGCGCGCCTTCGAGTGGTTCAACGGCGTGCCCGAGCGCGTGACCATCGACAACGCCAAGTGCGCCATCGTCAAGGCCTGTCGGCACGACCCGTTGGTGCAGCGCGCCTACGCCGAATGCGCCGAAGGGTACGGCTTCAAGATCGACGCCTGCCCCCCGCATGATCCGCAAAAAAAGGGTGTCGTCGAGGCGGGGGTCAAATTCGTCAAAGGCAACTTCCTGCCCACGCGAACGTTCCGCGACCTGGCCGACCTCAACGCCCAGGTGCGCACCTGGGTCATGCTCGAGGCCGGCCACCGCGTGCACGGCACCACGCGCGAGCGGCCGCTGGTGCTGTTCGACCTCGAGGCGCCGTTGCTGCAGCGCCTGCCAGCAGTGACGCCGGAGCTGGGCAGCTGGCACCGCGTGGTGCTGCACCGCGACTGCCACGTACAGCACGACCGCGCCTTCTACTCTGCGCCCTTCGTCCTGGTGGGCAAGACGTTGTGGGCGCGCACCACGGACAGCGTGGTGGCGCTGTACGAGGACTACCGGCATCTGTACACGCACCTGCGCGCGCAACGCGCCGGGCCAGCGCATGACGGTGACCGATCATCTGCCGCCCGAGGCCCGCGCCTTCTTCGAGCGCGACCGCCGCTGGTGCGCCACACAGGCGCAAGCCGTTGGTCCGAGCTGTACCGAATTGGTGGCGCGGCTGTTGGGCGACCGCATCGCCGAGCGACTGCGCGCCGCCCAGGGCGTCCTCGCAATGGGCAAGCGCTACGGGAGCGCTCGGCTGGAGGCCGCGTGCCAGCGGGCGCTGGCGCACAACAGCGTGCACTACCGCACCGTCAAGACGATTCTGGCCACCGGCGCCGACCAGCAACCGCTGGTCGTGCCGCAGACCCCCGCGGCCTACACCCGCGCACGCTTCACGCGCACCGCGGCCGACCTGTTCGGCGCCGATCCGAGCACCCTGCATTGACCCAACCCAGGAGGACCGACCACCGCGCAGCAAAACCGCCCATCGCCACAACCAGGCCGTGGACATATGGACGATGCGCTGACGCGCACCGGGCGCGGCCCGTGGACAACGTGAGTACACGTTGCCCACCGTCCACCCCCTTCGCCCACATGACCACCGCCTCCCACCACGACCGATACAAGAAAGTCCAAACCTTGAACACCAACCCCATGAACCCCATCCCCGAACTCGCCCCGCAGCTCAAGCAGTTGCGCCTGTCTGGCATCCTGGACTCGCTGGAATCGCGCAACCGCCAGGCGATCCAAGGCAAGCTCGCCTACACCGAGTTCCTGGCGATGCTCGTGGGCGACGAGGTCGCCCGGCGCGAGAACAAGAAGTTCAGCATGCGACTGCGCCGTGCGCAGTTCCGCACCACCAAGACGCTGGAGCAGTTCGAGTTCGAGCGGCTGCCCAAGCTCAGCCGCGCGCTCATCCACGACCTGGCCACCGGGCGCTACCTGCAGGAGAAGGCGCCGGTGCTGATGGTCGGCCCCAGCGGCATCGGCAAAAGCCACCTCGCGCAGGCGCTGGGCCACTGCGCCGTGCGTCAGGGCGTGGACGTCGTGTTCACCTCCTGCGCGGCGCTGACGCAAAGCTTGACCGCCGCACGTGCCACCGGCGCCTACGAACGCAAGCTGGCCACGCTGTCGCGCGTAGGGCTACTGATCATCGACGACTTCGGGCTCAAACCGCTTCGTGCGCCCGCCGACGAGGATCTGCACGACCTCATCGCCGAGCGCTACGAGCAGGCCGCCACAATTGTGACAAGCAACTTGGACTTCGACGAATGGGACCAGGCCTTCGCAACCAACCGGCTGCTGGCCTCGGCCACGCTCGACCGGCTGCGTCACAACGCCTATTGCATCGAACTCGACGGGCCGTCCTACCGCGATCCGAAGGTCGCCCCGGTGTCAAAGAAGGGGCCGGCAAAAGGCTCCGTTAACGCGGCAAAATAACGCCGTCCACAGGGTGCTTCGAGATGCCCTTCGGCGCCACATCAAGTGGCCTGAATATGCCGACTCCGCCTGGCCGGATTACGCCGACTCCTGACACATTGCGCAAGCGATGTTGTAAGCGGCCCCGCGAATATGCGAACAGCACCAGCAATTCATCGACCTGAACCCGGCGTTCAAAATTGGGATCAAGTCCCCTGAATTGAGGTTCCGCCTTGACCCTGCGCTTTTTCGGCGATTGCTCAGCGGGTTGCGTGGATTGCGATTGCGCAGGCTGCAATTGCGCAGGTTGCACGTGTTGTTGCTCGAACTTCAGCTTCACGTCTCAGCCCCTCAAAATAGACCCATCGAGGGGGCAATTTAGCGGCGGATCGCGCCTAATGCAAGCGGGGTCCTGCGGCCATTGTTGGGCGTTTAATTAACCGTACTGGGGGGGAAAGGCCCGCAAATACTGACGAACTCGGGCAATCTCAAATGAGCAAATTAACGAAAACGCCAGCTATTCAAGTGTGCGAATTTCGCTCACGTCAATTGCCGAGGGCGAGCGCTTCGAGTTGCTGCGATGCCAGGGCATGGTCAAGCTTGAAATACGTTTGTTCGATCACCGCGAGGCTGGTGCCGGCCAATTTGGCAAGCATTGAAGCGCTCATTCCCGAGGATGCGAGATCACTAATGACGGCATGGCGAAGGTCATACATGACGAGTTCTTGGGGGAGTCCCGCCGCTGCGACGGCATCGCGGAAGGGTTGCCACCAAGCATCCTTTGTCCAATGTGTGCCGTCAGCCCGCGAAAACAAAGGCGCTGCCGGAAGCTTGCCCTTGCATGCTGCGTCGAAGGTTGCACGAAGCGTTTTCGGGATCGGGATCTGTCGGCCTGCTCCCGCCTTGTCGAAGCGAACGGTCAGAAGGTGCTTTGGTTTGCTGTAGTCCCGCGCCATGAGTCGCGCCAATGCGCCGGGTCGGATCGGTAGGGCACACATGACTTCGACGAAAACGCGAAAGGACGGATCTGCGATGTGATCAATCAGCGCTTGCCTCTGCGCTCGCGTGACGTACTGATCTCGATGCCCATGGGTCAAGGCTTTCGCCGGAGCTTTGAGGGCTTGTCGCCATGGCAGATCCGAAAGTGTTTTCCCCTCGCTGTATGCAAGGTTCAGTGCAGCCCGCAAGGCCGACAGGTCCCGACTCACAGTGGCGAGGCTGCGTTCACGAGTGAGCGGGATCGGGCGATCGTCCCGAGAGATCTTGGCCGGTTGGGCCGTGAGCGTCTGACGCCATGCAGACAATCGCACTGCGCGCAGCTTGGTCAGGCGGACACTGGCGATCGAGCTTGCATACACAAAGCGTTCATAGCGCTTCTCGATTTCCTTTGCCGCTTGCGGACGAGTTGCCGCGACATGCTTCACATAGTCCTTGCACGCATCGGCGACGGTTGAGTGATCGTCAGTCGATCCGCCCGCGCTCATGTGATCGAACCATCCCTTCGCGTCTTTCATGGCGCGATCGAAGCGCTCCGATTCTTTCCAGTCGGCATAGGCGCCCAAGGATCGTTCAGTGCCCTGAAATTTCGCGATCCAAGTGCCGGATGTGTCGGCCGACATTTTGCGAAAGCCCAAATGCTGACCACGTGCAAGGGGCGCTGACCAGAAGGGTTCGCGACGTGCCGGAAGCTTGGCTCGAACGCTCAGCAGATCGATGCGATAGGTGCTCATGGCTCAGGTCTCAGTTCGATGTACGGCAAAGTACGGCACTTTGTACGGCGACCATGTGGGTGCATGTCGGATGCTGTGGGGCAGTTTTCCCTTTCAGATCAATCGCTTGGATACAGCGGGGTGAATCGAAGTTCCCCCGCAAACGGCTTGCACACGGCAGGGGTCGCAGGTTCGAACCCTGCACCGCCCACCAAGAAAATCAACAACTTACGCCACCTTTGGGTGGCGTTGCTGTTTGTGGTGGGCCAAAAGTGGGCCAAAGACGTTGCTGCGCTTTGAGTGGCGACTCTGCAACGAATCCGCACTTGGGATTCGCGGTGTTGGCCTCGCCGTCGCGCGCCCGCGCGATGTAGTCGATCTCGTTGGTCTCTGCGGCGTGCCGATCTGGCTTGAGCGACTGCTGGCGCCATCGGGCGACCGGCGGCGCCCGAACTCTCTGCGGTCGCACCCGCTCGGCCATCGACAGCCGCTGGGCAGCGTCAGCGGTCCTTGGTCCGCAGCCGTCGAGTTTCAGGTATGGATCACGTCGCGATCATTGAGGCAGCTGGCGAGGTGAAGCCTGGCCGATCGGTCCTGACGGTGCTGCGGACGTTCACGAGGTGACTGAGCACCACGTCGAGCCGCGCCTCGCTCGTATGACCGCTGTTCCCGGTGGCCTACTCGCGTTGCCGACCCAATGCTGCCGGTGACGGACTCCCGGCCTAACGGCGGCTCCAACCCAGCGAGCTGCCGGCCGCTCCTGGCATGGCGCCGTCACAAAAGCGTCAAACCTCACCGCCAGCGATAGCCCGCGCGCGCGTATAGGACTCGTCCGCGTGGATCGGCGTAGCGCGGGTCGTAGCCTACCTGGAAGAAGTCGGTCTGGTTCGAGAACGGCGGCGCGCGGTCGAACAGATTCTTGATGCCGAGCACGAGCATCCAGTGGGCGAACCCCGAATAGCCGACTTGCGCGTCCCACGCCTGATACGGCGCGACCCGCCGCGGCAACCCGTCGACGCCAGGATTCTGGTCGGCGTAGCCTGCGCGCCAGGTCTGCACCAGCGTCGCAGTCCAGGGTGCGCGTTCCCACCCGAGCGTCAGCGTGTGCTGCCAGCGCGGGATGTCGGTGGCCGCCTCTTCGTGCACGCCATCCAGCGCGATGCCCGCGCTGTCGATGTAGCTGCCCGACAGTTGCAGCGCGAAGCCGCCGAGCGAGCTCTGCCGGGTGCGCAGGCGCAGGTTGACGTCGACACCGCTCGCGGTCTGGCGGCCGACGTTCTCGTTGACCTCGAGCAGCTGCACGATCGGCCCGGGCAGATTGGGGAACAAGGGGTCGACCGGCCCGCGCACGATGTTCTTGCCCTCGTAGCGGTCGTTGCCGTCGAGCACAACCTCATCGTCGATTGCGGTAATCGTGTGGTTTAGGGTTAGTCGCCACCAGTCGAGTGCGATCGTGCCGCCTTCGACCGGCTCAAACTGCACGCCAAACGAGGTTTGGCGCGAGGTCTCCGGCTGCAGCGCCGGATTGCCACCGAACACGTGCTCGACATCGCCGAAACAGTCCTGGTCGAGCTGCGTCACTGGGCAGCGCTTCGGATCGGGGCGCAGGGTGGGTCGCACCGACGGCAACTGCAAGCTGTACAGCTCGGGCAGCGACGGCGCGCGAAAGCCCTTGCCAGCCGACGCGCGCAGCAGCAGCCGCGTCGACGGCTGCCAGCGCAACGCCATCTTCGGGCTGGTGCTGTTGCCGAAGTCGCTGTAGTGGTCGGCGCGCAGCGCCAACTGCGCATCCAGGGTCGGCACGATCGGCAGCGCCATTTCGGCGTACAGCGCCTGCGCCGAACGGGCGCCGACATTCGGCTGCACAAAGCTGCCGCCGACGATGAGCGCGGCCAGCTCCGTCGTGCGATCGTCGAGCTTCTCGCGCCGCGCCTCGACGCCGAGACCGATCGTCGCCGTGCCACCGCCCCAGCGGCCGATGTCACGGCTCGCACGCAGATCGGCGCTCTGCAGCGTGCTGCGGCCTTGGCGTCCGATGCCGGCCAGCCGCGTCGACGCGAGCAAGGCGTCGCCTTGCGGGCCGGAGTCGCCGAACGGGTTGATCAGCCCGGTCGAGAACGCCGCGGACAGCCTCGACGCATCGACATATCCGGCGCCATAGCGGTCGGTCGAGCGGCCGGTCGATTGCATCACCGCCGTGTCGACGTCCCAGTTGGCCACGTCGCCCCGCCAGCCGAGCAGCGCGCGCACGTTGTAGCTGGCGATGTCGTCGACGCGCGGACCGAGCGGCAGCGTGCGATACAGCGGATCGACGATGTCGCCCGTCAGCCCGAGATTCGTCGGGTAATACGGGCTGCTGGGCGGGATCACCCAGTCGGGGTGGGAGCTGAAGAAGAATGGGTTGATCGGCGTCGCCGACACGCTGTAATGCGTCTGTTGCCGCGACGACAGAAGTTCCGCGTAAGCCTCACTGCGGTTCGGCAGCGCAAGCGTGCCGCGCAGCAGCAGGCCCAGGTTGTCGGTCTGCGGCAGGATGTCGATTATCCTGACGTAGTCGTAGAAACATCCGCCATGGTTGAACACGGTGTCGGCGGTGCAGCCAGGGGCGGCCGGGTTGAGAAAACTTCCTCGATCGGAACCCTCGATGTTGGCCGGGAAGCTGCCCCCGACCGTCTTGTCGAGCGCGAGTTCCGGCCGATAGGCCGTTGCCGCGAATCCGCGATCGCGCGCCGCCAGCGCCTGTTGCCGCTGGTGATCGATGACCGCGAACACATTGAAGCCGTCGCCCGTCGCATCGCCGAAACCGAAAGTCGCCGTCTCGTGCTGACGGGCGCCGCCACCTTGCGCCTGCGGCTGCGCCCATTCGACGCTGACCTGCGCGCCGCGGAAGTCGCGCCGCAGGATGAAGTTGACGACGCCGGCCACCGCGTCACTGCCGTAGATCGCCGACGCGCCGTCGCTCAGCACCTCGATGCGGTCGATCGCCGCCAATGGAATCGCATGCAGGTCGACGCCGACGCCGCCCTCGTCGCTGAACGCGTAGTTGGCGATGCGCCGGCCGTTCAGCAGCACCAAGGTCGCATGCTCGCCGAACCGGCGCAGCGACACGCCGGAGAAGCCCGGGCTGTTGAAGTCGCCAACACCGGCGGCTTCATTTGTGCCTAGAACATTGCTGCTGATGCGTCCCACAATCTCCTCGACGCTCAACGCGCCGCTGCGCTCGATCTCCTCACGCGAGATCACCTGTACCGGCAGCGCCGTCTCCGCATCGATGCGCGGGATCTGCGAGCCGGTGATGACGACGCGCTGCAGGTTGGCACTGGCCGGCTCCTGCGCAAGTGCCGGCGCGAGCGCGGCGACCAGTCCGAGGCCGACCGACAGTACGGCCGCGGGCGGCGCGCTACATCTGACGGAACAGGTGCGCATGGGCCGAACTCACGGGCAGCACTTGCTTGTGGCGCTTGAGCCGCAGCTCAAGCGCACCATTGGCCTTGCGGTGCACGGCCGCGATCTCGTTGACGTTGACGATCGTCCCGCGGTGCACCTGCCAGAACACCTCGGGATCCAGTTCCGCCGCCAGCTCGCCGATCGTCTTGCGGATCAACGCTTCGCCGTCGGCCGTCACGACGAGGGTGTACTTGCTGTCGGCCTGGAAGAAGATCACCTCCTCGACGGTAATGAGCTTGACGGTCTGCCCCTGCGATGCGCGCACCCAGCGCAGGTGGTTTCTCGCAACCGCGTCGCGCTGCGCGAGCGACGCGAGCAAGCTGTGCAGTTCGGCCGGCTGGCTGCCCATGCGTTCCTTCAGCCGCATAACCGTCGTCGCCAGCCGTGCCGCAGCGAAGGGCTTCAGCACGTAGTCGGCGGCCCCGCGCTCGAACGCCTCGAGCGCGTACTTGTCGTAGGCGGTCACGAAGACGACGTGGCACCTGCGGCTGGCGTGCGCCGCCACCTGCAGCCCGGTCAGTCCCGGCATCTCGATGTCGAGGAACAGCAGCTGCGGCTCGTGGGCCTGCAGTGCGGCCATCGCCTGCAAGCCATCCTCGGCCTCCGCGACGATGACGAGCTCAGGCCAGAGCGCGGCCAATGTCTCCCGCAGTTCGGCGCGCAGCACCGGTTCGTCCTCAGCGATCACTGCTGTCGGCGGGTTCATGGGGAATCTCCAGCGTGGCGCGTGTACCGGGGCTCGGCACGCGTTCGAGATCGAAGCGCATCGCATCGCCGTACAGCGCCTGCAATCGCCCCGATAGATCCCTGAGCGTGCCGCTGCGCGTCTCGGGGCCGAAGGCCGACCCGCTGTCGTCGACAGTCAGCCGCACGCGGCCGGCGACGACGACCGCCGCGATGCGGATCTCGGTCGGTTCATCGAAGGTCGTCGCTTGCCTGCGCAGCGCGTGGTCGACCAGCGGCAGCAGCAGCATTGCGGGCACACGCGCGGTGCTGGCTTCGTCTGTGCAGTCGATCGCGAACTGAAGCCTGTCGCCACGCTGGACGCGCATGATGTCGAGGTAGGCCCTCACAAGCGACATCTCCTGCCCAAGCGTGGAACGCGATTCCCGCAGGTGCGGCAACGCCGCGCGCAGGTAGACGATCAGGTCGTCGAGCACGCGGCCAGCCAGCGCGACGTCGCGCTCGTAAAGGTCCCGCACCTGGGCCAGGGTGTTGAAGAGGAACTGTGGCTCGACCCGTGCCTGCATCGCCTGCAGCCGCGACTCGAGCGTGCGTCGCCGCGCCCGCGCGCGGGCCAACTCCGCCGAGCGCATGCGCTCGGCGGCCAGCCGCGCGGTGCGCTGGTTGACGTAGACGAAGCACGCGAGCGAGCCATACAGCAACGCGCTGAAGAACACCATCAGCGGCTCCCCGCCATCACGCCAGAAGTCGGGCGCGCGCATGTAGACGCTGTCCCATTGCAGAAGCTCAAGCACGCGCCACTGCACCACCGCGCCGATCGCACAGCCAATCGTCAAGGCGGTGAGGTACGTTTGCCAGCGCCGCGCGCCGCGCGCCACCGCTTCGTCCCCTGCGAGCACCGCAAGCATCACGCAGACAATCTGCACCGATTCGCCCAGTACCGTCGATCGCCAGCTGCCGGCCGGCACGACGAACCGCGAGTTCAGCTGCGTCATCGACTCGGCGGCCACCAGCGCGCCGAGCGCCCATGGCAGCAACCCGGGCCGGACGCGCCGCAGGACGGCGCGGACGAAGCCCAACGCGCCGGCCGGTGCGGCCGGCTCATCGACGATCGCGAAGTCGCGCGCGTGCACCGTCACGAACGTGCCCCCTTGTTGGCCGCAAGCGGCAGCTCGAGCGTCGACGTCACGCCGTGCGGCCGGTTGTCGGTGAGGGTGAGCGCCGCAGCAGAGCCGTGCATCGCGGCGAGCCGCGCGCGGATGTTGGCGAGCCCGGTTCCGCCGCCCGATGTCGACTGGAACCCGCGCCCGTTGTCGATGACATCGAAGCGCAACCGAGCACCGACGGTACGTGCCTCGATGCCAATCTCGCCGCCTCCCGGCAGCGGGTTGAGTCCATGCTTGACGGCATTTTCGACCAGCGTCAGCAGCATCATCGGCGGAAGGTCGAGCGCGTGCAGTTCCGCCGGCACGCGGATGCGGGAGGTCAGCCTGTGACCCATGCGAATGCGTTGCACGTCGAGGTAAGCCTCCACGAGCGCGAGTTCACCACCGACCGTCGAGCGCTCGTCGCGCATGTGCGGCAGGGCCACCTCGAGGTAGCGCATCAGATTGTCGAGCATCGCCCGGCCGGCCGCGAGGTCGGTCTCGTACAGCCGTCGGACGTTGGCCAAGGTGTTGAACAGGAAGTGCGGCTCGATCTGCGCCTGCAGCACCTGCAGCCGCGCCTCTGTCATCTCGCGATCGAGCGCGAGACGGTCGATCTCGGCGCGATGCATCGCCTCGACGCTCAGCGTCTCGAAGCGATAGAACTCGGCGACGATCGTCAGCAGCGCCGCCTGCATCGCGTAGCGCAGCACGAACATGCCGAGCAGGCCGGGCAGTTGAGCCGGCGTCGCGTCCCAGTCGCCTGTCCAATCGAGGGTAGCGATGCGCAAGACGGCCGCAAACGGCACCATCAGCACGATCGTCACGCCCAGCGCGGCGACGCGTCGCCACCCCGACGCCGGCCCGAGGTTGCGCACCGCGACGATGGGCAGCCCCATCAACGCGGCGATCATGGCGATGGACCAGAAGTTCTCGAACAGCTGGTATTGGAACCAGCTGAGGAAGTGGCCTTCCCGCCACAACCCGATCACCTCCCCGACGCTCGCCGAAATGGCCCAGACCGCGCACAGGGTGGCGACGAGTCCGATGTGCGCCCAGGTCAGACCCTCGAAGGCCCGGCGCAGCTCGCGGTGAATCCGCGCCGCAACCGGGATCGCGGAGATGTCGACCGAATCGGAGCTCATCGTGTCCAGCTCCCGTAAGCCGCGCTACACGCCGGCTGTATTATGGCGGCTCGCTGTGCAGGCGAGCCAGTCCGGGCCGCCGTGCCCGCCCAGTTCCGGCAGCGTCAGTCGGCGGTGACCCGCGTGCCGGTGACGGTGCCGACGACATGCGCAAGCACGCTCAGTTCGGTCGCGTCGTACTGCACGACACTGAAAGTACCGAAGAAGCGGTTGCCGCTGCGATCGACCGTGACCTCTTCACGGATGTTGCCGGGCCCGACGAACGTGCTCCCATCTGGCGACCACGACAGCGCGAAATGGTTGAGCTTGAAGGTCGAGGGGCCGACCTGCTTCCAGACACCCATGCAGAAGCTCTGGCTCGGCGGAGGTCGGCTACCGGAATTCGCGATCTCGGTGCCGTCGCTATGCCACTCGGCGTAGCCGGTGTCGAGAATTGTGCCATCGGGCGGCCCCGCCGGGTTGCCCGCAGCCACGAAGGTGAACTTCCACAGCCCGACGATGGCCGCCATCTCGTGGCGGCCTTGGCCGAGCTGCCCGGCCCGGTCGTCGACCTGCAAGTACGCAGTTCGAATGAACCCGTCTCGCGCCGGCAATTGCCGCCCGGGCGACTGCATCACTGGTTGTTGAAGCTGCGACCAATCCGCGCAACCGGCGTGCGCAGGCGGGGCAACGATGGCCATCGCGCCGGCGTTGATGGCGGTCAGGACACCCAGTAGTTGTTTCATCATTTCTCCTTCGGACTCGTCCGAGTCGCCGTCGTGACGAGCTGGTCGATTGCGGCTGGCCGGCGTGGCCGGAGAGGCGGCGCATCTGCGTGCAAGCTCGGCGGTACCCTCGAAGGCACTGCCTCGATCGACCGGCCTTCACCTCTCGTGATGCGGCGTGGCGCCACGATGGGCGCGATGCCGCATGCAGGCAATGGCGGCGCGATGAATGAAGAGATCAAGGGGATGAACCTTGCCGAATGCGGTGCGAATTTCCCGATGTTCGAATGCAGCCCCCTCATCGCGATGGGTCGCCGGTCGCGCAACCAGGCACCTGCCGTTCGCGTCTTAAATTTCCCGCCACGCACCGAGTGACTTCAAGCGCGTGCGGACTCGCTCCACGTGCGACCCGATTCGTCCCCCGTTTCCCGTCACCGGTCGCTTTGCGCTGGGCGTGCGTGTCATGCGCTCCTAGATTCACTCTCGGGATAGGACCTCGACATTCGAGGTACTGCCCGATCCGCGACCGTCCATGGAGATAATCATGTGCACATACCGTCATCACCCCGTCGTCGGCAGCACGCTCGTGATCTGCGCGTTGCTGTTCGGCGCCATCGCCGCGCAAGCGAGGGAGCCGGGTTGCGCCTCCGCGCCGCTGACGAACCTGCAGAAGCGCCTGCTGGAGAAAGCCGATCAAGGCGTCGCTGCGCTGCGCCAGTACATCTTCACGACGCGTGCAATCCACCAGCTCGACATCTACGACGTCGTCGGGTGGATGGACGCGCGGCGCGCGGCCGCCGCGGCATGCGTGGCCAGCGCCAAGCCGGCGCACGTCTCGTTCACCGAATGAGAAGGGAAGACCCGGCGGCGCGCACCTCAGGCACCGCCGCTCACCCCACGCACCGGGTACGGCCCCACCGGCTGCGCCAAGCTCCCTGAGCACTACCAAATACGCGCCGCCGTCGCAAGGCAGTCGATCCCAAGGTCGGCTTGCTGTCGCGACAGATTAGTGCTACGCCGTGCTCGTGTTGAACGTCGGTGGAGAGGCCAGTGTCGGCGATACCGCCTGAAGCGAACAGTCGGGGGACGGGGACCAACAGCCGCTCCTGGCCGGGAACGCCAGTTCCGGGCGCTCCAGGATTGCCGTCACTCGCGTAATGAGGTGCTTCGGCGGAGGCCCGCTTGCTGGCGCGCCCGCCACCTCACGGTCCTGGGCACGAGCTGTCTTCCGCAGTTGCCAGGCGTGTGGCCGTTTGAGCCTGAAAGCCGCCGCGACGTCTGGCCGATGCAGCAAGTCGACTTGCGCCGAAGGCGGGGTATTTGTGGCTGATCCGAAGGCGATCGGGCAGGTGCCCTGTCCCGTCTGGGCGGTGGTGGGAACCTCCCACGCTGTTAGCCGACGAACGATCCGATCCACGCCGCCATGCTGCGCCAGGTGGCCGAGCCGCCGATCAGCGGCGCGGTCAACTGGAATGCCAACACCGCGGCACCGCCGATCAGGTAGACGGGATGCGGGCGGCCACGCGTGCGCCAGTCGTAGATGATGGCTGCGATCAGCAGCAGGTCTGCGACGATGCCCGGCGGGATGGTCAACGGCAGCGGCGGCGGCAGGGCGAGGCCACCCGGCGGCACGGGCGGCGCAAGCAGCACCACGAACCAGCGCGCGACCGGCGCTTGCAGCAGTGAGATCGTGCCAACCAGCATCAATCGCTTGTGCACTTCCGGCTTGCGGATGTTGACGATGGCCAGCACGAAGAAGGTGCCAAAGAGCAGGATGCCGCCGATCTGAATCCAGCTGAAGGCCAGCATCGAGTCGCGATGTCCGGCAGCAGTCAGCAGGCTTATCCGCGAGATCACTGCGGCAAAGACGATGAAGACCATCGCAGTCGCCCACGCGATGCCCAGCATGCCCCACGTGCGATGCGCGACTGTTCGGCCGCTGGCGACCAGCCAGGCCTGGCTCGCGAACAGCACGGTCCAGCCGAAGAAGATCAATCCGTGGAAATGGATCACGGGCGGCGCGGAAAACTGCCCTTGCGCCATCGGCACAAAATAGGTCGGCAGGAAGCCGAGAACCGCGACAGCCATGCATGTGACCGCCATCCACGCATAGAACCAGCGCGGCTCCGCCTTCTGCGACCCAATGGCAACTGCTGCTTCGACCATGACACCCTCCGGCAGAACGAACCCCGCACCCGCGTCGATGGTCTCATGGAGTCCGCTCGCCGCAAAGGCACATGCCTGAACGTCTCGTCAGTGGCGTCTTGCCCAACACTGGGCCATAGACAGGGAATGTGCCCGCCGCAAGACATCGGGCGGCGAACTGGAACTCGGGCGCCACGTCGTGGCACTGGACCGGGGCGCAGTCGGGCGCACTGTGCGGCTACCGGCCCATGGACGGATCTGGTTTTCCAGATGGTTGTTGTCGAACGCGACGTCGCCGTCTTCGAGGAAGCGACTGAGCGCGCGCCATCGCTTGCGGCTGTAGTCCAGAGCCCGTGCTGTCGCGCTGCCATCAGCCACCCGACTTCGCTCGAGTTCGAGCCAGTCGTGCAGCGCGTCCCAGCGCTTGGTCGTCAGCGCCTTTCTCACTTCGAGTCGTCGCTCGCTGCTCAGATGCGCGATCGCTCGCTCGATTCGGTAGATCCGCTCGAAGCGCCTGACTCCTTCGACCCCGACGGGGCTGTCAAGCTCCTCGAACTTCCTGCGCGCGTGGGCCGCACAACCCGCTTCCGTGCGCTCGCCAATCTTGGCTACCGTCGCGTACGCCTTGTAGTCGTCGCACACGACAGTGCCATTCCAGCCCTTGAGGAACTCCACCGGGTACTTTGCACCGCGGCCCGCACAGAATTCGTAGACCACGCACGGCTGTGCGTCGAACACGCCGCGCGCGTAGCCCCACACGTAGGCCTTCTTGGTCTTGCCCGCCCCGGGGTCCAGCATGTTCACTGGCGTCTCATCGGCGTGCAGCACCGGGCACGACAGCGCGAAGCGGCGTAGCGCTTCATACAGTGGTGTCAGCGCCGCACCAGCGCGGCCCGACCAGGCGGCCAGTGTCGAGCGCGGCGTGTGCACGCCCGAGCGTGCGTTGATCTTCTCGATCCGGTAATACGGCAGGTGATCGACGAAGCGGCTCACCAGCAAATGGGCCAGAAGCGCCGCGGTCGGGATGCCGCCGTCGATGATCTGCGGGTCCACGGGCTCCTGCACCAGCTTCTGGCAGCACTTGCAGGCCCACTTGCCCCGGATGTGGCGATGCGCGAAGAACTCGGCCGGCACGATATCCAGCCGCTCGCTCACGTCTTCGCCGACGCGCACCATCGGCTGGCCGCACGCGCAAGTCGTGTCTTGCGGCTCGTGGTGATGTTCCACCCGGCGCAGATGTGCTGGAAGCGCCTCGCGCCGCGGCGTGCGGCGCTCCCGCTCCTGACCGGCCTTGTCCTGCTTCTTGCCGAGCAAGCCATCCAGCTCGGCTTGCAAGCTCTCCCGATCTTCGACCAGGGTCTCCTCGAACAGCTGGCGCTGCTCGGCCGTCATGCGCTCGCTATGCGCGCCGAACTGCCAACGCTTCAGACGCTGCAATTCGAACGTGATCTTCTCGATCCGCGCGTCCTTGAACTTCAGCGCCTTGTCCTGCTGCTCGATCTTCTCCTGGCGGACCTGCAGGGCCTTGGACTGCTGGCCAATGTGGCTGAGCATCTGCAGCAGCAGCGCGTCCTTATCTTCGGGAGCGAGGCGATCAAGATCACCGGGCTTCAGAGCTTGGACATCGAGCATGTCGCCCATTGTGCGAGACGAGGCAATCGCTCGTCATCGGGGCATGCGCCAATTGATCGCGACCAACTCTCGCATCTCTTGCTACGTGCGCGTGATGAGTTGCATCTGCTGCAGCCGCTGCCACGGCAGGCCCACGACGAGCGCGTCGAACTGCGCCTGCGTCAGCGCGGGCACTGCGTTCGAGCCAGGGGCTGGCCACGCGAAGCGGCCCTCGTTGAGACGCCGCGCTGCGCACCACAGCCCGAAGCCATCGTGGACAAGCAGCTTGATGCGAGTGGCACGAGCATTGGCGAACACGTAGCCGTGGTGAGCCTGCGCGGCGCCGAAGACCTGCACGACGCTCGTCAACAGTCGCTCCGCTCCGGCTCGCATGTCGATCGGCTCGACCGCCAGCCACATCGCGTCGATGCGGATCATTGCAGCAGCTCTCGCATCCATGCGGCGCACTCCGCCGCCGCAGTCGCCGGCCAGGTCACGACAATCTTGGTCGCGCCTCGCTGCAGCTCGACTCGGATATCGCTCACCGGCGCAGGTGACGGCAGTGGCAGCGGCACGAACTTGGTCACCGGCCGCTTGACGCGGTTCGTCGCGCCGATCTCCCCGACATCTTCCCGCTCGCCCTCGGCGTCCTTGACCCAGCGACGCACCAAGTTCGCATTGACTCCGTTGGCCATGGCAACCGACGCTGACGACACGCCCGGCCTGCTGCACGCCGCCACGACGTGCGCCTTGAACTCGGCACTGTGCCTGCGTCGCCGCCGACGCCCGCCACCAAGAGCAACTGAAGTGTCCATTTCTCCACCAAGAAGTTAAGTGGAGTAGTGGAGCCTTGCGTGCTCAGCGAAATCAAGATGGCACGGCTGGCCGCTTACGGTTAAGCACAAAGTGGCAACGCCCATCATCGCGATGGGAGACGACTAGGTCGACCATCTTCAATGATGCGTACTGCGAGATGCGGCCGCCGCAAGCGAACAGGAGGCGAGTCAGCACCGCAGCCCACATCGGAAGCTCCCCGACGCCGTAGGCCGCGTCCACTGCTTTGTAGAGCGCCGTGTACTCAGCCTCGCTGAAGGGGCCTTCAACTGGGTCTCTCGTTCGAACCGCATTCCCCTTTATGTTGCCGGGCGTGCGTCGCGCCCGCATGTACTCGATGCACTGAGCGTCTACGCCGGGAAGGCCAAGGGATTGCCACTTTTGAAGCAGCACCTTGAATACACCGACACGACATTTCTGGTGCTTCTCGAGCCGTGCAGCGTAGTTCGCCACCTCAGTAGCATTGATGCACGTCAAGGGGTGGGTTCTCGGGCGACTGCGCATGAAGTGCACAAACCCGTCGAACATGTTTAGTAGATAACTTGCGGAATAGCCGTTTGCGACGTATCCGTCCGGCCATGTCATCTTGAGCACTGCCGCGCGACCCGAGACGATGGTGTCCACCAAGACCTATAGGTGGACACCATGGATGAATCCAAACGCAAGACCCGACGTCGCCATGACAGCGAGCTGAAGGCCTCGGTGTTGGCGGAGTGCGACGCACCAAGTGCGTCAGTGGCCAAGGTGGCGATGAGCCATGGTCTCAATGCCAACCTCGTTCACAAGTGGCGCCGCGAGGCGTTGCGATCACAAGCGCCGGTGACCTCGGTGGCGTCGCCGGTCGGGTTCGTCCCCGTGACTTTGCCGAGCGAGTGCGACGCGATGAGCGCCATCCGAATTGACCTGCGCCGTGGGCAGACGTCCATCTCGGTGAGTTGGCCGCGGTCCGCGGCCACTGAGTGCGGTGCCTGGCTGCGCGAGCTGCTGCGGTGATCCGTGTCGACGCGGTCTGGTTGGCGGTGGAGCCCATGGATATGCGCGCCGGCACCGAAGCTGCGTTGGGGCGCGTGGTGAAGGTCTTTGGGGAAGCCAGGCCGCATCACGCCTATCTCTTCGCGAACCGCCGCGCCAATAGGATGAAGGTCCTCGTTCACGACGGCATTGGCGTGTGGCTGGCGGCAAGGCGGCTGAACGCCGGCAAATTCGTCTGGCCAAGCGACACGACTGCGACGGTGTCGTTGACGCGCCAGCAGCTCGACGCCCTGGTGCTGGGCCTGCCCTGGCAGCGCATCGGTGAGGCTGGAATCATCCGGGTTCTGTAGCGCCGCGCAATTGACGGTAATGCCGATGGCGCAGTGCCGCCGCCGCGGGCACGATCACCATCCGTGATCGCCCCTCATCAATTGGAGTCGCTGGATCCGCAGACGCGCCAGGCCGTGCTGGCGCTGATGGCCGAGCTCTCCACCAAAGATGAACAGTTGCGCGAGCGCGCCGAGCAGCTCGAGCGCGCGCAGCGCGAGGCGGCCTTCAAGCAGGCGCTCAACGACAAGCTCACGCACGAGCTGGCGGTGCTCAAGCGCCTGAAGTTCGCCGCGACCAGCGAGAAGTTCAGCGCCGGACTGAGCGCCGAGCAGAAGAGCCTGATCGAAGAGACGCTGGACGGCGACATCGCCGAGATCGAGGGCGAGCTCGATCGATCCCAGGGCAAGCAGCCAGGCGGGAACAAGAAGGAACGCCAGCAACCCAAGCGCCGCGCGTTGCCCGCGCACTTGCCGCGAACCGACTTCCATCATGAGCCGCAGAACACCGCATGCGCCTGCGGCTGCCAGATGAAGCGCATCGGCGAGGACGTGGCCGAGAAGCTCGACTACGTCCCCGGCGTGTTCAGTGTGGAGCGGCACATCCGCGGCAAGTGGGCCTGCGCGCACTGCCAGACCCTGGTGCAGGCCCCGGTGGCTGCGCACATCATCGACAAGGGCATCCCGACTACGGGGCTGCTGGCCCAGGTGCTCGTGGCGAAGTTCTTGGACCACCTCCCGCTGTACCGGCAGGAACACATCTTCGAGCGCGCGGGCATGGCAATCGCCCGGTCTACGCTGGCGCAGTGGGTGGGCGAATGCGGCGCCCAGCTGCAGCCACTGGTTGACGCGCTGTCGGCGGAATTGCTGCGCCACGCCGTGCTGCATGCTGACGAGACCCCGGTGCCCATGCTCAAGCCGGGCAACAAGAAGACGCACAAGGCCTACCTCTGGAGCTTCTGCACGACCTCGTACAACCCGATCAAGGCGGTCGTGTTCCGCTTCGCCGAGACGCGCGCCGGCGAGAACGTGCGCGAGTTCCTGCGTCAGGAGACGGATACCCCCTGGAGGGGCACCCTCGTCACGGACGGATACTCGGGCTACAACGCCACCATCGCCAGGGGCGTGACGGCTGCCAATTGCGCCGCTCATAGCCGACGTAAATTCCATGAGCTGTGGGTCAACCACGGCAGCAAGATCGGCGAGAAGGCGCTACGGTTCTTCCAGGTTCTCTTCCGGATCGAGGCCGAGATCCAGGACCAGCCCGCTGACGAACGACGACGAATTCGCAAGCGCAAGTCGCGCAGGGTCGCTGCCCTGCTGCACAGGTGGCTCCTCCAACAACGCCAGCGGGTTCCGCCAGGCTCGGCCACGGCCAAAGCGATCGATTACAGCCTCAAGCGCTGGACGGCGTTGACTCGGTTCATCGAGGATGGTGACGTGCCGATCTCGAACAACTGGGTGGAAAACCAGATTCGTCCGGTGGCTCTCGGAAGAGCCAACTGGTTGTTCGCGGGCAGTTTGCGCGCAGGCAAGCGAGCTGCGGCGATCATGAGCCTGCTGCATTCGGCACGCATCAACGGGCATGAGCCTTACGCGTACCTCAAGGATGTGCTGGAACGACTGCCGACGCATCCGGCCAGCCGAATCGAGGAACTGCTTCCGCATCGCTGGACGCCGGCAGCTTGAGGCCTGCGGCCTTGGGGCTGCTACGCTTTGCGAATGCCATCACGCAAGACTTCCGCGACCAAGCGCCGCCGCAAGCCCAAGCATGCTTACCAACTCCTGATCAAACTGGCCGACAGCGATCCAACGATCTGGCGCCAGATCGTGGTGCCCGGCCACCTGACGCTGGCGGACCTCGATCGAGTCATCCAGGCCGCCATGGGCTGGACCAACAGCCACCTGCATATGTTCGCCATCGAGGGCGTCGTGTACGGCGTGCCCGACGACGAATGGGCGGCGGAGATGCACACCCTGCCCGAGCACGAGTTCATCCTCGATGAGGTCGTGGGCACCAAGGTCAAGGCCTTCACGTACGAATACGACTTCGGTGATAGCTGGCAGCACGACGTCACAGTGCAGATGGTCATGATCGCCGACGAGGAACTCAATGGCTGGCCCATGTGCCTGGCAGGAGCCAACGCCTGCCCACCCGAGGACGTCGGCGGCGTCAACGGCTACGAAGAATTCCTGAAAGCCATTCGCGACCCCTCGCATGAACAGCACAACGCCATGTGGCGCTGGTGGGGCGGGCCGTTCGATCCGACCGGCTTCGACATCAACTCCGCCAACCGCGCCATTCGAATGTGGCTTTTAACCGAAGAGTGAAGCCGACGAACCCGGTCAACGCAGGGCCGTCAAGACGCCTTCGCTAGACGGTTACC
>CAVVXV010000022.1:0-78483 GCA_963752295.1 uncultured beta proteobacterium
TCGTTCCGTGAGGCCGTTCGAACAAACCATGCGCTCTGGGGCGGGCGCTTCAACCCCATTGTTATCGTCGACCGCGCAAGCGAGGCGCGTGCACTCGTCGAAGCCTTTCGCGCCGACATCGTTCAGCCCCTTGGCGCCAGCGCGGAAGTCAGGGCATTCGCAGACAGCTTCAAACACCTCATTTCGCCGTTCTTCCGCAGCGGCGTCTTCATGGGACAAGCAGAGGACGCACGGGCTCAAGTCCTTGATGTGCAGAACGCGATGTTGTTTGCCAGGGACACGCCGCAATGGAAGCAGATTCAAGAGCGCAAGCCGCGGATCTACAAGTGGTCGGCCGAAGACCCGCTCAGGGATGTGTTTCTCATGCAACTTGGGGCCTATCCGGACAAGGACGCCATTCACATCGACTATGAATCGATGTTCAAAGCAGCCCTCGGGGCAAACGAAGCCGAAATCGAGCCGGGCGCCGCGTTGCCGGCTGACCTATTCGATCACTCCAGCATCGCATATGTGTCACGGCACCAACTGCGGCGACACCACAGTGTTCAGTCGCATTGGAACTATCCCGGCTTCTATCTCGGCGACGCATCGAACCTGGACGATCTCGTCGCGTTCTGGAACTTGCGGGCCGCCGACCTTGCGCTGTTGTTTGTCGATCGCGCCCAGACGGAGCGCTATGCCCAGCAGATACCAGCTTGGAAGACCTACACGGAAGCGATGCTTCAGCACCGGCGACATCGTCGAGACGAGTCCTACGCAATCTGGTGGCGCCGTGAGCACATGGGCGATGCTGGCGACGCCACCACGCTGCGCGCACCGTTCGGCAACGAGCCGTGCACGCTTTGCGCCGTGGATGAGCATGTGTGGAATGGCCTGAACCTGAGACCGCCGCTCATGCACTTGGGCGAGGTAGCTTCGCTCGGCGTTCTCGTCACAGAAGGCGATAGACCAAAAGTTTCCTTCGGCCTCGCTGATCGCCCTTACGCCACTGATTCCTGGTTCCACACCCAGCACCTGGTGGCATCGGTCAGCTTCCTCGGAGGGTTGTATGGGAGAGATGACTTTACGCTCGACCCACCCTATGTGCCTGAGCTGAACGAGTTCCTCGCACGCACGATGCACTTCCAGTACGACCGGCTGCGCATTGAGTCGGAGCGGATCGGCCTGATCATCGGCGCAACGGACAGCGACAGCTTTGTCTACGCCTTGCCGACTGCTGAGTTGTTCAAGCGAGTTTTCGCGTTGGCAGGCTTCACAGCCAAGGTCAGCGCGGGCGGACTGATTGCGCGCCAGTTGCTCTCGCAGCTCGGCGGCGTCCAAGGCAGCCGGGTATTCAAGATTCCCGGTGCACGTCGGCTACTGAAGACCCATGGGCCCACATCGTCGCTTGGCAGGCGCGCCGCACTTCAGCTGATTGGCGGCAAGGACGAAGACAACCCGGACGCCAAGTTCGAAGACCACAAGGACCTATATATCGAACCGCGCGAGCCGGGGGTGTCGCTGACGCCAGCGCACGTCTTTTCCTACTTGGTCAGCAAGCGCCTCTTCCGCATCGGTGTCGACGTCAATTGCCCGCACTGTCAGCTGCGAAGTTGGTTCCCGGTTGACGACATGCAGCAGCGCGTGAATTGCCAGATGTGCGGCGAATCCTTCGATGCCACGAGCCAACTCATTGAGGGCGACTGGGCCTACCGGCGCTCGGGAGTCTTAGGAGCCGAGCGCAACGCACAGGGCGCAATTCCCGTTGTCCTGACGCTGCAGCAGCTCGATACCAAGCTGAGTTTCGGCATGCAACGTCGGTCGTACTCCGTGTCCCTTGACTTGACGCCGACCAGAGGGCAACTGCCCGCGCCGTGTGAGGTTGACTTCGCTTGGCTCATGCCTCGTCGATACCCAGAGCGAACGATCGTCATCATCGGCGAGTGCAAGGACCGCGGTCAGTCTCCGAAGCAGGGTGGCGACGGCGGCACGATCAATGCGAACGACATCGCAAATCTGCGGGCTGTTGCGGAGTCCTTCCCCCGAGAACGGTTCGAGGTCTACATCCTTCTTGCCAAGCTGTGCGCCTTTACACCAACAGAGATCGAACTCGCACGGTCGCTCAACGGTGAGCATCAGCTTCGAGCGATCCTACTGACCGAGCGTGAGCTTGAGCCGTACGATCTATACGAACGCACTGAAAAGCTCTTCAAAATCGACCGATACGCGGGCTCCCCGGAAGATCTGGCGCGCGCAACCATCGCAATCTTCTTGGACCCCCAGCCGGTTATTCCAGCCTCCCCGCCGGCGGCCCCCGAACCCTGCGCCTGAGTCCTCAAACGGCACGGGATCTCGCCGCCTGACCCGTCGCCGAATCCCGTGCGCTTGCCGATCTTGGCAGTGATGATGAACGTCCGGTTGGAGGACAGGCAACTCGGATCCCGAGTGTCGCCTCCGGGTCGGCAGGGAACCTGGGCGATGAACGGAAGCTGTCGCTGCATTGGTCAGGCCCGACTCGCAGCTCGATCGCTGACGGCGGTCAGGTTCCAGGTGCATAGCGGTCATCCAGCCTCGCCGGGCACGAGCGGCTGCTTTGGACCCCTGCAGCCCGCCAGCCGCTGAAATCGACCGACTGCAAACAGTCTCGACGCGTCGGACGACCTGTGGCAGTCAATGGCCGCTTGTCGATGATCACCGGACCGTTGAGGGCGAGGGCGCCCGCGCCAACTTGCAGGACGGCAAAGGCCAGCGCCACAATCGACGCCGAGCGTCGGCGAGTGAGTTGGCTGTTGTGCTATTCAACAGGGCCGGAACACGGTGGATCAAGGGCTTAACGAGGCGAAACGGGCCATTCAATAGCACAGCAACTCGCAGCTAAGTCGTTGTCATTCCTACGAACCAAGGGGTCGTGGGTTCGAATCCTGCCAGCCGCGCCAGAAATCAATCACTTGGCAAGCAAAACCAAGTGCTTCACGTAACCGTGGGACCGCTGTGGGACCTTGCGTCCCACAGCGGTCTTTCTGCCTTTTAACCATTGGCCACGCGCAGCACCGTGCACGTCTCCTGGCGGTGCAGCACCAAATTGGCCTCGCGCAACAGGCGCCCGACGTCGCCGCTCGCATAGTGCCCCACCATCGACTGGGTCGCGTGTCCGAGCAGCGCGGCTCGATCCTCGGCCGAGACTCCGGCGGCGCGCACCCGGCATCCGTAGGTGTGCCTCAGATCGTGCACCCGTACGTTACGCAAGCCGACCTCGCGCCGCGCCTGCTGCCATGCGGAGTTGTTCATCCGAGCAATGCGCCGACCCCGATAGGGAAACACCCACACCGCATGCCGACCGCGTTGCGTCTGGATGATCGACCAGGCGATGTCGTTGAGGATCACGACGTGAGGGCGATTGACCTTGAACTCCTCGGCGGGCACCACAAAGACGCTGCGGCCGATCTCCGGCACCGGCACTTCCCAGGACCGCTGCAGGCCGCAGACGTTGGCGTCGCGCAAGCCTGTGTTCACAGCGAACAGCGCCATGCGCGCCAAGTGCCCCGGCAGCCTCGGGAACAGACGGTCCTGCTCCGCCCATCCTTAAAGCGCTTACTGAATGCACTGGCTGTGCCGCGGGATGCGAGCGGGGTAGTCGATTTCGTTCAGTCTTGCACCGACTTCTGGCGTTTTGTTCATCGGTGTGGAGGTGGTGCGGTCCGCAGAGCACGAGTGGTGTCGCGGAGCGCATCCAGAACCCTTACGACCTTTAGCACATCCGGCAGATGACGCCGTTCGTCGAGTCCGCTTTCGAAGCATATCAGCTGTTGATACAATGATCCAGAATGATCCGTGACTCAGGCCTCGAAACCCTCCTTGATCTCGATGGAAGCATCCTGGAGCAGGAAGGCGGTTTCTGGATCAAGCTGGAGGCCAAGCGAGTGGATGCCTCGGCAAACGCGCCGCACGGTATCCGCTACAGCCTCACGCTGCACAACGGACATGGCACAAGGGTCCTCGGCTACGACAACGCGCATGCAGTGAAGCCACCGAAGAAGTTCAAGTTCGCCGGGCAACGCTTGGCCTACGACCACAAGCACCGGTCTTCCAGGGACAAGGGCGTTCCGTACGCGTTCGAATCTGCGCAACGCTTGCTGGAGGACTTCTTTGCCGAGGTTGATCGCGTCATCCAGGAGGCACAGGAATGAAAGCAATCGTCATCGGCGTGATGCCGCAAGACCAGATTCGGAAGCGGGTGATCGCCATAGCCAAGGGCGAGTACAAGCCGAAGCCCGGCGAGCCCAAGATCTGGTTCACTTCGATGAGATCTGTGGCCGAAGTGTTGAGCGATCAGAACCGGGCTCTGCTCAAGGTGATCCGAGAGACGAACCCCGAATCCGTTGCGGTGTTGGCCCGGACCACAGGCCGGCAGCCCGGCAACTTGTCGCGCACGCTCAAGACGATGTCCAGGTATGGACTGGTTGACCTTCGCAAGGAGAAGAGCCACGTCCGCCCTATCGTCAGGGCGACGGATTTCCGCATCTTGGCCACGGCTTGATCGCCGCAACGAAGCCGAGTCTCGTAGTTGTCTCGGCCGCTGCCTCGAGGTCGTCGGGTGAGCCGAGCACTGTGCTATTCAAGAGGCCCGCACCAAGGCAAAACAAGGGCTTACGAGGGCGAAACCTGACAAACAATAGCACAGCCACTAGGCTCTAAGTGACTGTCGCCATTGGAGTTTTCGACATTGGTATGTCAGCCTACGAACCAAGGGGTCGTGGGTTCGAATCCTGCCAGCCGCGCCAAATAGTCAATTAAATCAACGGGTTAGGTGATTTTCGCCTAACCCGTTTTGCTTGTGGGTTGTGCTATTGGTTGTGCAATTCGACGGCGCGCAGCTCCTGATCCTCGATGTGTCCTCACGAGCGGACGGCGGCAGGTTTCCTGCGCTCGTTGAGGTGCGATTGCGTTCAACACAGGGTACTCGATTCCAGCCGCCCGGAATTCCGACCGATCGTCGCATCTGTGGACCGTGCGCCAGCGGCTGCGATCGGCAATCCGCTCCAGAGGCGACACGCTCACTTCATGCGCGACAAAGCCGCCGCGATCTTTTCGATCGTCGCAAGCCGTGCGACTTGCGAGTCACGCAACCCGGCCTGGGCGAGCGCAAAGTCGCGCCAAGGCGAGCGCGACAGCGGCGTGCGACCTGGCCCCAGCCAAGCCTGCCAAATCGGCGGCGGTGCTGGAGGGTTGATCCACGAATACATGGCCCAACCGGGGGGGCCTCCGGCGGCCACTGTGGGGGACTGGGAAGAAAGAAAATCCGAACAGCCAACGCAGCTGTCAGATCACATCGGTCTGACTCAAGCCAACAGCCCTCCTCGAAAGCCAGTGCGGTTCACATAGACGACGGCCTTGCGCCGCAGCACCGCAGCCGGCAACAGTTCAGAGTTTCCCATCGTCACTCCCCTTCGCCTGAACGCCGGCGGCTTGCAGGAGCATGGTCGCCAACTTTGCGATCACTGCGGCCCGCACGCTCGGGTCCAAGTCCTGAAGCGCGGAAGACTCGAACGTCATGCTCAATTGCGCCGGGGTTGTGGCGTGGGTGATGCCGATGTCGTCAAGAGTCGGCGATGTCTGAGCACATCGACGAACACGGCGAGCGATAACGGCTTGCCTACGCCTACGGGCAACGTCCCGAACGCGAGTTCCAGCACACCTCCCTTTCCAGCGTCTCCCTTGGTTGTCGGCGTGCACCAAGCGGCGATGCCGGGAATCGACGTCAGTTTCTCGTAGAGCGCCACCGGCGTAGCCGCGATTTCGATCTCGTGAGAAATTGTCATGGAGGCCTCCGAATCCATCCCTTGTCGGCCGCAGGTGCTCGGCGGCCAGCGGCTTGGCCGGCGCGACTTCGCCGGCGGTTTCGCCCGCGTCCGGCTGCAGGCCGGCCACGTAGACGAGCGCCTTGACCTTCGGGTTCGCACCCGCCACGGTGATGATCGCGCTGCCGTAGCTGTGCCCGACGAGCACCACCGGCGCCGTCCCGCTGGTCGATCACGCGCTGCGTCGCGGCGACGTCATCATCGAAGCCAGTCATCGGCTGCTGCACCACGCTGACGTGCAGACCTCGACGCGTAAGCAGGTCGTAGACGCCGCGCCAGCGCGAGCCGTCGATCAACGCGCCGTTCACGAGCACGACGTTCACCGGTTGCTGCGCGCAGGCGCCTGCCGCGACGGCAGACGCCGCCAGCAGCTCGATGATGTTGCGAATGGCCGTCACGATGCGCAGGCTTCGAAGCGTCCCGCGGTCGTCCCCGTCTCCAGCAGCGACTTCAAGTTCGAGACGACCTGCGGCCAGCCACCCGATACAGCAGCAACCAGCTCGGAGCCTTCACGCTCCACTGTGTGCGTGATTGTCAGCTTCACCTGGCCGTTGCCAGGCTCGATCTCCATCGTGCAGATCGAATCGCCTTCGGCTTTGAGCTCGGGCTTCATCTGGTGCGCCCAGCGGATCACCAGCTTGCGATTGGGCACAGCTTCGATGATCTCGCCCGAGTCCCACACTGCGCCATCGCTGCTGGCCACGAGCTTCCATGCGGATCCCGGCTTCCATTCGCTTTCGGCACGCATCCCGAACCAATATTGTTTCGTGAACTCGGCGTTGGTCAGGGCCTGCCACAGCCTTTCGGGCGTGGTGCGGATGTAGCTCACGTACACATAGGTGGATCGCGGGGTCGTCCATGTTGGCGAGACCAGCACGAGCACCAAGGTTCTCCCCGTGGGAATCTATGTCCGCCTGGCAGTGCGCGACACCGGCGCGGGCATCGCACCGGAACTGCTGGCGCGTGTTTTCGACCCGTTCTTCACCACCAAAGGTGTGGGCCTCGGGACAAGCTTGGGGCTGTCTCTGGTACATGGCATCGTCGACGAACTGGGCGGCGGCATCGATGTCGACAGCCGAGCGGGCATCGGCACATGTTTCACCGTCTACCTGCCCTCTGGAACGAAGAGGTCGCCGCCGTCCCGCCAGGAGGAGGACGTCCCTCTGGGCCACGGCGAAGCCATCCTGTTCGTCGATGACGACGAAACCCTGGTGCGCCTGAGCGAAGAATTGCTGGCAAGCCTCGGCTATGAGCCGCTGGGCGTGACCTCGGGCGCCGCGGCATTGGCTGAAGTGCACGCGGATGTGATGCGTTTCGACGTCGTCATTTCCGACGAATCGATGCCCGGCATGAGTGGGTCCGAACTCGCGCAGCACATTCGCGAGCTGCGACCGGACATTCCGTTTCTTCTCGTCAGCGGGTTCGTGGATTCAGGCCTCTTGTCGCGAGCGCGCGATGCGGGCATCGAAGTCTCGAGCAAGCCGCTGCTGGCCAGGGACCTCGCACGCATCCTGACGCGGATGCTCAAACGGTGAGCAGCGAGGCATCGGCAGACGATGGCGTCACGACGCCATCACCCTTTCAGGACATGCGGTAGCCACAGCGACAGCGCCGGGAACAACAGCAGGATGCCAAGCCGCACGAGGTTAGACGCGAGGTAGGGTGCCACGCCGCGGTAGATGTCGCCGAGCGCGATCTGAGGAGCCACGCCCTTGACGACGAACACATTCATGCCGATGGGCGGAGTCAGCATGCCGAGCTCGACGAGCACGACATTGATCACCCCCCACCAGATCGGGTCGAACCCCCAGCTTTTCACGAGCGGCAACACGAAGGGCATCGTCACGACCATCGCGGCCACCTCGTCGAAGATCGAACCGGCGACGAGAAACAGTCCCATCAGGGCCAGCACGCCGCACCACACCGGGATGCCCGAATCCTTGACGAGTTGGACCAGGACCTGAGGCGCTTGGGTCACCGCAGCGAAGTACCCGAACAGCGAGGCCCCGATGATCAGCACGTAGATCATCGCCGAGGTGGACGCCGTGCTGAGCAGCGCGACGCGCAGCGACGCCAGGTGCAGCGTGCGCCGGCCCCAGGCGAAGACGAATGCCATCACGGCACCCACGGCCGCACTCTCGGTTGCGGTGAAGATGCCCACCGCCATGCCGCCAATGACCGTGGCGGCCAGCACCAGGACGGGCCAGCTCGCACGCAATGCGGCGAGACGCTCGCCCGCCGTTGCACGCATTCCCGTCGGCGCATTGTCCGGCCGAAGGCGCGTGTACACCCCGATCGTCGTGAAGTGCAAGGCGATGGCGATCACGGCTGGGATCAGTGCGGCCATGTACAACTTGACGATCAGTTCCTGCGAGAGGACCGCGTAGATCACCATGATCGACGAAGGCGGGATCAAGATGCCGAGCGTGCCTCCCGAGGCCACCGTTCCGGCCGCAAAGCCCGGCGAATAGCCGCGCGCCAGCATCGAGGGCAGCGAGGCCTTGCCGAACGTGGCCGCCGTGGCGACGGAACTGCCGCACACGGCCCCGAATCCGGCACAGCCGCCGACGGTCGCCATCGCCAATCCGCCGCGCCGGTGTCCGACGAAGGCGTAGGCCAGCCGGTAGAGATCCTCGGACAGGCCCGCCATGCTTGCGAACGAACCCATCAGCACGAACAGTGGGATCGTCGCCAGGTCGAGCGAGGCCAGATTGTTCGATGTCTCGGAGGCAATCATCGCGAAAGCCGGATGGAAGCCCGACAACGCGCCGAATCCGATCACCCCCGCAATGCCCATCGCAACGCCTACAGGCACCTGCAGGGCGATGAGAACGAACGTGCCCAGCAGCCCCCACAACGTCACGGCAATCGGACTCATCACCGCGCGTCCTGCTCGGTCGACCATGCGGTCAGCAGCGCGACGACGGCAGCCATCGCGACGCACGCTGCCACCGCTGCCCACCACGGCCACACTGGCCAGCGCAACACCGGGATCAACTGCCCGTCGCTCTTCAGGTCGATCGCGAAGCGAACGTACTGCCACGCCATCAGCGCAAAGAACCCGGTACTGACCAGGCTGGCAAAGCGGCCCAGCCAGCGTGGGGCCGCGCCACCGATCCACTTGCCCAGTGCGTCGATGGCGATGTTGCCGCGACTGCACAGCACGTACGGAAAGCAGGCAGCCAGCATCACGGCACCCGCCAGCGAAGCGATGTCCACGAAACCGCGGATCGGGCTGGCGAACACGTAGCGCAGCACGATGTCCGCCGTGGTGGCAACCGCCAGCAGCATGAGCGCGCCAATGGCCAGGCAAGCCAGCCAGCGCGAGGCGCGGTGCGCCAAATCGACAGGTGCCCGCACGGCCATCTCAGCCTCTTGCGCGAACGCGATTCAGCTGCTCGACGAACGCCGTGTAGATGCGCTCGTTGCGCGGCCTGGCCTTGCGCCAGCCTTCGTTCACCGGCTCGATGACGCGCTTCCATTCGGCGAGTTCGGCCGCGGTGGGAGTCACGACGTGGTTCTTGCCGGACCTGGAGACTCGCTCGCGAACTTCCTTCTCCTGCCTGTCGAAGGCATCGCCGAGCTTGCGCGCCAGCGCCTCGCCGCTGGCCCGGTCGATCGCCGAGCGCGCTGCAGGGGGCAGCGCGTCATAGCGGTCCTGGCGCATCACGATGCCCACCGCGACGGCGCCCAGCGGAATGTCGAGGTGGCTGGAGCTGACCTCGTCGATCTTGAAGTCGCCGACGAAACCCCAGTTGTTCAGTGTCATGTCGACCACGCCGCGTGACAGGGCCTCGGCGATCTGCCCTCCTCCCACCTGCACGGGCGCGCCGCCAAGCGCCTCGACGACGCGCGTGAGATGGTCTCCGGAGACGCGCACGCGCTTGCCCTTGAGGTCGCCCGGTAGACGAATCGTCTGGTTGGCATGGATCGCGACCGGCGGTGTGGCGCCCACCGCGAGCATCTTCAGTCCTTCAAAGCCGTTCAGCACTCCCGCTGCATACAGCCGATGCAAGGCGATGCTTGCCTCGGTGGCGTTGGTGGTCAGGAAAGGCAATCCGACGATTTCCGTGTCGTCGAAGCGCCCAGGGGTGTAGGGCAGCACGACCCACCCCAGGTCGGCCACGCCGTCGGTGACCAGCTTGAGCTGCTGCAGCGGGTTGCGGCCCAGGGTGCCGCCCGCATACATGTCGATCTGCAGCGTGCCTGCGGACGCGGCGCTGGCCTCGCGCGCCAGTGGCGCGAGCACGTTCGAGGTGATGTTCGCGATCGGTGGCTCGAAGCTCGTGAACTTCAGCCGCACGGCCTCCGCCGCTTGGACGAAACGCGCAGCGACGCAGGTCGCGACCAGGGCAGCCATCGCATGGCGTCGGGACGGGGCGAATGGACTCATGGCATGTCTCCAGGGGTGAGTTTGCCTGGCCGCGCCGCGCGGCCTCCGGCGAAAGGGCGTCATCGCGCTGCGGCTTGTGGGCAAGCACGGGCGGGCGGGTGGCGCTCATCGAAGTTGCCTGCGAGGTTCAGGCCAGGCCCATCCGACGCGCCATTTCGGCGCGCCATTGCGAACGGGGCTTGAATCCCGGCAATGCCCTGGCGTGGGCCTCGGCCGCGGCCATGATCGCGTCGTCGGGCGGTGTCAGGTCCACCGGCACGCGCATCGGCTGCGAGACGTACCAGGGCAGGTCGATGTAGAGCTCCAGCCGATTGCCCTCGGGGTCTCGCACGTACACGGACAGCGCGTTGCCGTGCGTGACGGGCGCGATGTCGTGCAGACCCTCGGCCTGAACACGCCGGTGCATCTCTTTCAGCGTCGCCAGCTTGTCGGCCTTCAAGGAGATCTGGTTGATGACGTTGAAGTGAATCTCCTGCGGCCGACCCGTGATGAGCACGATCTGATGATGTTCATCGGGGTCGCGGCTCAGGAACACGAGGTCCATCGGGCCTGCAGGGCCGGGAAGTTGCCCGCGATCGGTGACCGTGAATTCGAGGACTCGCGTGTAGAAGTCCTCCATGCGCGCGATGTCGGTCACGAAGAATCCGACGTGGCTGAAGGTCAAACCGGGTCTGGACACTGTGACGCTCCTCGGACGGGTCGTGGAAGGGAACAGGGCGCGCGTCGCCTACTCATCGCGCGGATGGTCTCGGCAAGCCAGTCGCTGTCGGCATGGCGCTTGTGCATCTGGAGGAACTCGCAGCGAAGGGTGGCAACGAGCGCGGTCGTCACGCAGCCAGAAGGGGCGCAGCCACCGGAATCATCGGCTCGCGCAGCAAATGGTCGAGGCCGGCGCGGTCGGCCGCCACGCCCGCGACGTAGCGATCGGGCCTGAGCAGCACCGCCCCCGCGCCGAGCCGTGTCAACCAGTCGCGCGCCGAGGCGGAATCGGCCGGGACCACGACGAGCTGTGCCCCAGTGGCCCCGACATCCCAGGACGGATCAACGAGCAGCGCGTGGTGATAGCCGACCCGGTCATCCAGTCGCGAGTCGTCGGCCAGGCGTGGCTGCTCGCTGATGTGCCCGGCCGGCGCCGGCCCCACATGGGCGCCCGGACCGAGGCGCGGCGACGGCGTCGTGAACACGGGACGGGCGGCACGCATCTCGACATCGCGTCGGCGCGCCGCGTCGGCGTCCGTGGTCTGAATGACGCTGCCCAGCCGCACGGCGGTCTCGATGAACTCGCGCACATGAGGCGAGCGCTCGGACTCGTACGTGTCCAGGAGTGCGTCGCCCGCCCTCCCCTCCAGCACGTCGGCCAGCTTCCACCCCAGATTGGCTGCGTCGCGGATGCCTGCGCACATGCCCTGCCCCATGAACGGCGGCGTTTGATGCGCGGCATCGCCCGCGATCAGCAGATGCCCATTGCGCCAGCCTCGCGCCACCACGGAGTGGAAGGTGTAGACGGCCGGTCGCTCCAGCGCGGCCTCTTCCGGCTGGATCCAGCGCGACAGCAGGCGCCAGATGGTGTCGGGACGACTCATCGCCGCGGCATCCTCGCCCGGCATCATCATGAGTTCCCAGCGCCGGCGCGACCCGGGGCCGCGAACATAGGTGGCGGGCCGCGCGGGATCGCAGTACTGCACGCTGTGATCACCCAGGTCCGGTCTCTCGCGATTGAGAATAACGTCCACCACCAGCCAGCGCTCGTGCGACTTCAGGTCCTCGAGTTCGGTGCCCATGAAGCGACGCACGGTCGACCGGGCGCCATCACAGCCGACGACATAGCGCGCACTGGTCCGCAGCAGTCGCCCGCTGCAGAGATCCTCCAGACGCAGATCGACGGCGTCGGGCCCTGGCTCGAGCGCAAAGACCTCGTGCCTCAGCCTTATGTCGACCGACGCATGCCCTTCCAGCCGCTGGCGGAGCAACGTCTCGAGCGTGGGCTGATGGAAGCGGTAGCTGGCGTGCCACCCTTGAGGCCCGATCTGCGTAGGCCGCGACCAGTCCAGCAGCAGATCGCCGTCGGCGGCGACGAACCGCATGCCGGGTGCGACGACGACGTCCTGCGCGAGCTGGTCCGCAATGCCGATCGTCTGGAACACCCGCATGCATTCGCCGTCGAAGTGCACCGCGCGCGGCAGACGGTAGATGTCGGACTCGCGGTCCAACGCCAGGACCTTCAGGCCGCGCAGCGCAAGGAGGTTGGCGAGCGTCGCGCCGGTCGGCCCGAAACCGATGATCGCCACGTCGTAGCGATCGAGCAGCGGGCCGGTGATCGTCGGGTTCATCGCACCGGCCTCAGGCTTCGTCGACGACGGTGTTGCGAAGCATGCCGATGCGGTCGACCTCGACCTCGACCACGTCACCGGCTTTCATCCACAACGGCGGATTGCGCTTGGCGCCCACACCGCCGGGCGTCCCCGTCACGATGACGTCGCCTGCGCGAAGTGGCGCCACCGTGGAGGCGTAGGCGATCAGGCGTGGAATGCTGTGGATCAGCTGACGTGTCGTCGCACGCTGCACCTCGGTGCCGTTCAGGCGCGTGACGAGAGTCATTTCGGCGCCCGCGGGAATCTCGTCGGCCGTCACCATCCAAGGGCCGAATCCGCCGGTACGCCAGAAGTTCTTGCCCGGACACCACTGCTGGGTGTGCATCTGCCAGTCACGCACGGACGCATCGTTGTAGCAGGCGTAGCCGGCAATGTGGTTCCACGCGTCGGCCTCGGCGATACGTCGCCCGGCCTTGCCGATGATGACCGCGATCTCGCCTTCGTAGTCGAGTTTGGCGGACTCGGGCGGGCGCGGGATCTGCCCACCGTGGCCCACCTGCGAGTCAGCCACGCGCAGGAAGAACATCGGCTGCTCGGTGACCTGGCGCCCGGTCTCCTGGACGTGCTCGCCGTAGTTCAGTCCCGCACACCAGACCTTGCCCGGATTGGGAATCACCGGCAGCAGCGTCACCTCGGCGAGCGCAAAGTCCGGCGCACGCGATGCCACGGCACGAGCCTCGTCGAGCGCATCCGCTTCCAGCAGTGCCTTGAGATCGGCGTACCGACCGCGAAGCGCAGCACCGAGGTCGACGACCCCCCGATCGTTCACCAGGCCGAAACCGGCCTTGCCGCCATGCTCATAACTCACCAGCTTCATCGCCGACCTCTTAGGTTGAAAATCTCATGTAATGCGACATTAGTAGATCCGTTCATGATGTGGATCAACATCGGTAGTTTCCCTATATCGCATATTTTGAGATTTTCTTGCCGCGCCAGCTATTCACTGAAGAGGGTCGCGTGTTCCCCATCTCCTCCTTCGAATGCGGTCAGAATCGGACACCGTCCTGCAAGGCGGCCACCCCTTCTCCGGTGAGCATTTCCAAGGACACAGAACCATGACCAGCCCCGCCCGGGCTCTCGCGATCCTCGATCTCTTCGACGAGCAACATCCCGTCTGGCACACCGACGAGATCAATGACACGCTCGGCTACACGCGGGCCACGGGCTACCGCTACGTGAAGGACCTCGTGGAGACCGGTTTTCTGCAGAAGGTCTCCGCCGGCCGCTACTCGCTGGGGTCCAGGATCATCGAACTCGACTACCAACTGCGACGCAGCGACCCGGTGCTGCTGGCAGCCGCGCCGGTCATGGACGAATTGGTGAGGAAAGCCAGGCTCGACTCGGTGCTGACGACCATCTTGGGCACCAAGGCGGTCGACATCTATCGCGCCAGCATCAATCCCTCGCTGGAACTGAGCTACGGTCGTGGGCGCCCGCGCCCCTTGTTCCGCGGCGCCTCCCCAAAGGTGATTCTGGCGAACTTGCCCAGGGCGCAACTGGTCAAGCTCTATTCGGGGTCCTCCGCTGAGGTGGCCGAAAGCGGGCTGGGAGCCAGTTGGACCGAGTTCAGGTCGTGCCTGGCCGACGTACGTCGCCAGAGTTTCTACTGGTCGCGCGGCGAATTGGAGCCGCGTGTCTCCGGTGCTGCGGTTCCGATCTTCACCGTGGACGGCGACGTCGCAGCCGGTCTGGCATTGGTCGGCGTGACGAGCGCGCTCGATGCTGTCGGCGAGCAGCGCCTGAAGGCATTGCTTGGTCGGGCACGAGACGACATCCAGTCGCGCCTACGGCAACGCGCCGATGCAGATCTCTCTGTGGCACCGCGCCAGTCGGCTCCAGCCATGGTGGCTCGCAAACGGGGGAATCGACACATCGAACTGCGATAGCGGATCGGCAACTGGCAAATCGAAATCGCGCCTGCGGGCAAGGGAAGCCGGCGTTGGTTTCCTGCCCTCGTCCCTCAAGCGAATCAGCACCTCGTTCTTCTACGGCACGGGACGATCGAGCGTCCTGCCGTGGCTGTCCGGATGGTGCGCCTCATAAGCTCCGCTCATGCCGCTTGTTTCCATGCGCCGGCCCGCTTCGGTTGCGCGTCCCTGGCGTCGGACGCGTCGTCGAGCCGTAGCTGCTCGACGAGCGCTCGCGTCGTCGCCGCCAGATCGCGCGCGCGCACCAGGCCGAAGACGAAGCGGTCGGGCCGCACGATGGCGACGCTGCCGGTGGACCGCCCGCGCGAGCGGAGCCAGCGGAAGTAGCTGCCGTCGACGTCTTCCAGCTCGATCAGGTCTTGTGGACACCTGCGGTCGAAGTCGCCCTGCGGCCGGCAGCCGAGCGGATAGATCGCGACAAACCTCGTGTTCAGGCGCTGCCACGTCGCCAGCTCGGCCGTGCTCAACAGCGCCCGCGGGTCAACGCCGGCGCCAACGAGCGCGTAGCCGATGCCGAGCAGGTCGTCCATCCGGTGACGCCGGCCGTCGCTGCCGCGCACACTCGGCTGCGGCAGCATGCGGCCCTCGGCCGAGCGCCACGAGGAACGCTCGAGGCCGAAGTAGCTGCCGCGCACGTACGTCGGCTTCGGGATGAAGTCGCCCTGCCCCACGAACGGGCCGATCAAGGGCAGCTTCAGCACAAAGCGCGTCAGCACGTTGCGCAGCGCCGTGCCGACCGGGTTGACCATTGAGACAAAGCTTTTCATGCGCACGCCTTCACGCGTCATCGCCGCCGCGTGCGGACGGCGCTCGGTCTCGTAGGTATCGAGCAGCTGCGGGCCGGCGCGGCCCTCGAGCACAGCGTGCAGCTTCCATGCGAGGTTGAACGCGTCGCGCACGCCGGCGTTCATGCCCTGGCCGACGAACTGCGGCGTCATGTGCGCGGCGTCGCCGGCGAGCAGCACGCGGCGCTCGCGCCAGCGCTCGGCCATCAGCGCGTTGAACGTGTAGACGAGCGTGCGCAGGATCTCGAACTTGTCGACGTTGATGTGCTTGGACAGGTAGCGGCGAACCGTCGCCGGATCCTCCATCCACTCCGTGCTCTGCCCGGGCATCAGCATGAACTCGAAGCGGTGATGGCCGTTCGGCTGTACGCAGCTCACGGTGGGGCACTTCGGATCGCAGATGAAGCTGAAGTTCGGCAGGTGGTGCAGGCCGTCGCCGCGCACCTTCTCCTTGATGTCGACGACAAGCCAGGGATTGGGGAAGTTCTTGCCGCGCATCGCGATGCCGAGCTGCGACCGCACGAGGCTGCGCCCGCCGTCGCAGCCGATGAGCCAGCGCGCGTGCACCGTGGCTTCGCCGCCCGTCGACGCAAGCCTCGTTGCGCCGTTCGCTGCCTTGCCGCCGTAGCCGCATCCCGCGCTCGCGATGTGATGCACGAGGACGCCGGTTTCGTGCTGCTCGAACCGCGCGACCTCACGGCCGCGCAGCACGACGACGTTGGGGTAGCGCGCGAGACCGGCGGCCAGCGTCGTCTCGAGGTTCGGCTGGTAGAAGAAGTTTTGCGCCGGCCAGCCGTACGGCCGCTGCACGTTCTTGATCTGCATGAGCACCGAGCCGTCGGGCAGCAGCATCTGCGCAGTCGCGTCCTGCAGCATGTCGGCCGCAATCTCGTTGGCCATGCCGATCGATTGGAAGATGCGCATGCACTCGCCGTCGGTGTAGACAGCGCGCGCGTTGCCGTAGAACTGCGGCTCGCGCTCGAGCACGAGCACCTTCACGCCGCGCATGCCAAGCGCATGCGCGAGCGTGAGGCCGGTCGGCCCGAGGCCGCACACGACGACGTCGTGGTCGAATGAACGGGTTGCGGCGTGATTCATGGCGTGACCCCCGGTACGTGTTCCTTGCGCGCGAGCGAACCGAGCGCGCGCGCAATCTGGCGCAGCTTCATTCCAGTCGTGAGGCTCTCGGGAAAGTGGCCCCACAGGCTGATGCCCTGGTACGTCGCGGGCTGCCAACCCGCCTCGCGCTCGGCATCGACGGCGATCGGGTTCCAACCCAGCTCGATCTCGAATCCAGACGGCGTCGTCACGTAGAACGACAGCTCGCGATCGTTCGGGTGTTGGCCGATCGCATTCGCTATTGCGCAGCCCATCCCGCGCAGTCGGCGGTACGCCGCGACGACGTCATCCCAGTTCTTCGCTTGCAGGTTGAGGTGGTGGATGCGCGTACGCAGCGGATCCATCCGGCGGCCGCGCGTCGACGCGAGCGCGAGGCTGTGGTGACGTTCATTGAGGCGCAGGAACGTGATGTCCATCGGCACGCCGTTGACGCGGTCCTCGATGAAGTCCGACACGCGGGCGTCGAGCGTGTCGCGCAGGAACGCGAGCAGCGCTTCGGGCTCGCGGGTCGGAATCGCTACGTGCCCCATACCGGCGTCGCCGGTGACGAAGCCGCTCGACGCCATCCGCAGCGGCGCCGCGTCGACGATCGGCCGCGTGAACAGGTCGAATGCGATGCGCTTCGGGCCTTCGAACGACCACAGCCGCTCGACGCCTCGCAGCGCCGCAGCCTCGCCTGCGTGCTCGCGCACCGCGATACCGGCCGCGCGCAGCCGCTTCAGCGCGAGCAGCAGCACCTCGTCGTCGAGCTGCCAGCCGAGCGTGGCCACGTCTTCGGCCTGGCCACGGCGCACGACGACTCGTCGCTGGTGCGCGTCGATGCGCAGCGCGAGCGCGTCGGCCTCGATGGCGTCGACGTGCACTCCCAAGCCATCGGCCGCGAAGCGGCGCCAGGAATCGAGCTTCATCGACTCGACGAGCACGTAGCCCAGCCGGATGTGCCCGAACAGGCTCGCGTTGCTCGTCACACCGTTCACGGCGCCATGCACGGCGTTGGCGCGATCGACGAGGACGGCGCTCACGCGGCCTCTCCCGGGGCTGGCTCGTCGGCCTTCAGGAACGCGGTCACGACCGAGTTGAATTCGGCGGCGCGCTCCCACTGCACCCAGTGGCCGGTTCGGCTGAAAAGGTACAGGTCGCAGCGCGGCATCAATGCTTGCAGCGTCGCGCCGCCGCTCGGCGGGTTGACGCGGTCCTCGACCCCCCACAACACGAGCGTCGGGTTCGCGATGCCGGCCAGGCGCGGATCGAGTGCGAGGTCGAGCTTGGCGAGCACCGATGGATGCTTCGGTGCGCGCAGCGGCGGATTCGCGACCACATCGGGGTCGATGCTCGCCTCGAACCTCTCGCGCAGCAGCGCGTCGCTGACCCGGCTCGCGTCGTACACCAAGTCCTGAGTGATGAAGGCGCGCAGCTTCTCGAAGGTCGGGCCTTCGCCGGCGTAGTAGCCGAGCAGCCGCTTGAGGCCTTCGGTGGGCGGCGCCTTCGAGATGTCGATACCACCCGGCCCCATCAGCACGACGCGGCCGACACGCTCGGGCCGCTCGAGCGCCATGCGCAGTGCGCAGCCGCCGCCCGCGGAATTTCCGATCACGTCTGCTCGCTCGATGTCGAGCGCGTCGAGCAGCCCGAACATCGCGTCGGCGAGATCGCCCCAGACGTCGGCGCCGTTCAAGCCTTTGGTCGATTTGCCGTAGCCAGGCATGTCGGGCACGAGCACGCGAAAGTGCTGCGCGAGGGCCGCGACGTTATTCGAATAGTTCGACAGCCCCGACGCTCCGGGGCCGCCGCCGTGCAGCATCAGGACAACGGGACCCGCCGTACCGGCTTCGGCGAGGTGGATGGTGCGCGGCCCGACTCGAACCGTGCGGGTGATGATGCGATCGACGGGCAGGGCGGCATTCAAGAGGTTCTCCAGGCAGATGGCACTAGTGCCTTTGTTTGAACATGATTGTTCAATTTAAGTCATTGGCGCAATATCGGAGCAAACCCTATGATGTGCAATCGACGAGAAAGATGTTTGTAAATGGACAGCGACGTTCAATCTATTGACATGAGCGCAGAAGGGCACGAGCCGAGTGCGGCGCAGAAGCGCATCCACGCGGCGGCGATGAAGTTGTTTGCCGAGATGGACGTGACGCGGGTAAGCATCAGCGACCTCGCCGCCGCGGCCGGTGTCGCGCGCGGCACCGTCTACAACAACCTCGGTGGCACCGAGGGGCTATTCGACGCCGTGGCGGCGCAGCTCGTGCGCGAGATGACGTTGCGCGTGACGATCAGCTTCGAGGGTGTCGACGATCTCGCGCAGCGCATGGCCAACGGCATCCGCCAGTACCTGCGACGCGCGCACGAGGAGCCGCACTGGGGCCGCTTCCTCAATCGCTTCGGATTTAGCAGGTCGACGCTGCAGACGCTGTGGACCACCGACCCGGCGCGCAACCTCGCCGCCGGCATCGACTCCGGCCGCTACAAGATCGGGCGCGAGCAAATGGCGTCGGCCCTCGTCATGCTCGCTGGCACCGTGATCGCCGCGATGCTGCCAATCCTCGAAGGCCACCGCACGTGGCGCGATGTGAGCGCCGAGACTGCCGAGCTGCTGCTGGTGGCGCTGGGCATTGCACGCGACGAGGCGCGCGAGCTGGCAACACGCGAGCCGCCCGTGCTGCGGGCGCTGGATACCGCGGGGATGCGGCGCGGGGCGTAGTCAGTCACCGCGCGTGATGCACCACTGCCGGATGCCCTCGGCCAAGTCGGGCCCTAACTCGCCTGATCAGGACTCGACCGCATGCTTCCACCACGCCGGGATGATCGGCCGGCTCAGGCCATGGTGCCCCGAACATCGCTGTTTCACATAGGCGCCGAGTGCCATGACGCCCCCGGTTCGCCTTGGCCATCGCGAGGATCGCGGCGCCAGACCGTGCCCGTCAGCGGATTCCGCCGGACTGAAAGGCTCGGCGGCGGATGGCTTTTCACCGACCTCCGTTTGAATCGATACGCCGCCCGCCACCGCGTGCAGCGGTGACCAGCACGCCGGCGAGCAGGCCGCTCTCCGCTGGCGCCGTTTGCCGCAGACGCCGGTGCGCGATGCGCTCGGCCGATTTCGCATCCACGCCAAGGGCACGCAGAGCCGCAGCGGCCGTCTGCTCGGCGAAGTCGGGCTCGCATTCCGGATCGAGCATGCAGTGCGTCGCACCAAGAACTGCGCCGGACACGATGTTGAGGGCCAGTGCCAGCGGCATGGGCTTGAAGCGGCCGAGGCGGATGCCTTCGCGCAGATCGCGCCGCACGAAGTCGAGCATCAGGTCCGGGCGTTGCGGATCGGGCCACCCCATGCGGACGACGAAGCCCGCTGCAAGCGGATAGTGGATCGCCAGACCCGCAACGAGCCGGATGCCGCACGAAACGCGCTCGGCAGGATCGTCGAACTCCAGCACGACCGGCTCGGCCAGGCGGATCAGCTCGTTCGCGATCTCGACGGCCAGTTCCTGCACGAGCGCCTCCGGCGACGGAAAGTACTTGTAGAACGTGCCGCGTGAGACATCGGCCGCCGAGATGACGTCATCGATGGATGTCGACGCCGGTCCCTTTGCCGCCACGAGCTCCAGGGCGCTCGCGAGCAGTCGGGCGCGCATGCGTTCGCGCCGCTCCGCGGCGACGCGTTGTCGGTGGTCTTGCACTTCCATGGTCGTGATTCTGCCCTGTGGGTATAGGTGAAAACGACAATCTTGTCATCATGACATAAACGTCATTATCATACGCCTCATGCCAAGGAAATGAGCTCCATGCAAACGCTTCCCTCCCCCACCGAACTTCGGCCGTTGTTGTCGTATCCCGAGAGCGCGAGGCCACCAGGCGTCCAAAGACTGGGCCGGCCGCGAGCCATGGGTCGGGCCATCGAACTCGCGTTTCTCAGATGGGAAAAGCGGCAGCTCGCTCCGACCGAACGCTTCTGGCGTGACTTCGGACTGCAGATCGTCGAGTCGACGCCAGCAACGCCTCGTGGCGCGCGGGGCGTGCACGGCGCCATGCATCGCGGTCGCCGAGTCTGGAGCGTGCGACCGATTCGTCGGCGCCGGCCTTCGCGATGTCGGACGACACGGATCTGCACGCCTACGTGCGAAGCATGGGCGCGACTTGGCTGCCGGCGCATGCCCTTCCCGGCGGCGGCTGCGGGGTCGAGATCGTCGATCCCGCGGGCCGACCGGTGTGGCTTCTTCAGGGGCAGTCGCGTGTCGAGCCTTTGCCACTGCGGAGCCGGCGATGGACGCCGTCAACACAGCGCATGCAAGGCCCCGCGTGAACCATGCCGTGCGCACGCCCATCGAGCCGGCGCGCATCGCAAGACTGGGTCACATGGTCCTGCAGACGGTGGAGTTCGCGCGCATGGCCGACTGGTACATGCGCGTGCTCGGGCTGATCCCGACCGACGTGCAGTACCTGGCCGACGGCAGCCCGAACCTTGCCTTCTGCCGCCTCGATCTGGGCAACCAGCCGGCCGACCATCACACCGTCGTGCTCGTCGGCGGCATCGAGGAGAGATACGAGCACAGCGCCTACGAGGTGATCGACCTCGACGCCCTCGGTCAGGGCCAGCAGGTGTTGCGCGCGCAGGGCTACCGCCACATGTGGGGCATCGGCCGGCACGTGCTCGGCAGCCAGCTCTTCGACTACTGGCGCGACCCGGACGGCTTCGAATACGAGCACTACACCGACGGCGACGTCTTCACCGCCGACTTCGAGACCGCGTATTCGCCGCTCGAGTTCGGCGGTCATTTGGGCCTGGGGCGATGACGCGCCGGCCTCGATGAAGCCGCGCAAGAATCTGCGCAACCTGCTGCACGTGCTCAAGCTTGTGCGCCGCAAGGCCATCACGCCGCAGCGCCTGAAGCTGATCGAATCCGCGCTCGCCGCACCCGCGCGTCCCTGGCTTTGAAGGAGATCACAACCATGTCCCGCACCCTCGTTCGCTATCTGCACGACGATTTGCCCCGCTGGGGCGTCCAGTTCGGACCGCGCATCGCGCCGCTTTCCGTGCAGGCCGCCAGCACCGGCGAACTGCTGGCGCACCACTGGGAGGCGCTCTGGGCCGCGCAGCCCGCGCAGGCCGATGTGGACCGTGCGCGGGTCAAGCTGTTGCCGCCGATCACTTCGCAGCAGCAGTTCATCTGCCAGGGCGTGAACTACCGCAGCCACGTCGTCGAGTCGGGCCTGCGCCTTGACGACTTGCCGTTCAACACGATCTTCACCAAGTCCCCGACATGCATCACCGCCGCGGACGCGCCCGTCGTTCGTCCGCCGCAGGTGCGGCTGCTCGACTACGAGATCGAGCTCGGCCTGGTGCTGCGCCGCGACCTGCCGGCGGGCACGCAGGTTTCGCCGGACGACCTGGACGACTGGCTCGCCGGCGTGACGATCGTCAACGACCTGTCGGCGCGCGACGTGCAGCTGCCGCAAGGGCAGTTCTACAAGGGCAAGAGCTTCCGCGGCTTCGGCCCGGTGGGACCGGGCCTGGTGCTGCTGACACCGTCCGAATGGGCAGCGCTGGCCCGAGCTTCACATGCGCCTGTCGGTGAACGGCCAGTTGCGGCAGGACGCCTATTGCGCCGAGATGATCCACCAGCCCGCCGCCACGCTGACCGAGCTGGCCTCGCTGCACGACCTTCACGCCGGCGACCTGATCGCCACCGGCACGCCGGCGGGCTGTGCCGCGCGCTCGCCGGGCAAGGCCGCCATGTTGGATGGCCGGCACCTGCATGACGAGCCGCGAAGTGGCGCATGTTCGTCCGCAAGGGCGTGGCCAACCCGGCCTACCTCCAGCCAGGCGATCGCATCACGGCGTCGATCCGAACCGACGACGGGACGCTCGACCTCGGCGAGCAAACCACGCTCATCACTGCGGCTTGAACCGGGGAACGCCCATGTCGCATACGCACTCCAACACCGCGCGAGACATCGTGCGCACGCTGGCCGACATCGAGCGCATCGAGTCGACGCCGTGGCAGGAGGTGATCCCGGCGCAGGACACCTGGCACCTCTTGCGTGCCGCGTGCGAGCGCTGGCCCGAGCGCATCGCGCTGCGCCTGCTGCTCGCAGCCCGTGCCGACGCGCCGACCCGTGACTTTCGCTACAGCGATCTGCTCGAAGGCGTGCGGCGCACCGCGAACGCTTTGCACGCGCTGCGGCGTCGAGCCGGGTGTCGCGGTGTCGATCCTGCTGCCCAACGTGATCGAGGGCCATCTCGCCTTATGGGGCGCGCAGGCCGCCGGCATTGCGAGCCCGATCAACCCAATGCTCGAATCGGCGTACATCGCGCGCATCTGCGAGGAAACGCGGTCGCGGGTGGTCGTCGGCTTCGGTCCCGCCGAAGGATCCGACACGTGGGACAAGGCTGTGGAGGTGGCCGACAAGGTGCCGAGCATCCATACCTTGCTGCAGGTCGATCCGGCAGCCGCGTTCGGCTTTCGACCGGCAGGTGGGCGACACCCGCCGCGCGGCACCATGCCGCAACGGCCCGGCGTGCGCGTGCTCGACTTCCACGATGCGCTGGCGCAGGCCGAGGCGACGCGGCTTGCCGACGAGCGCCGCTTCGATCCGAACGCGCCCTGCGCCTACTTCCACACCGGTGGCACGACGGGCTACCCGAAGGTGGCCACGCACACCCATCTCAACGAAGCCTTCATGGCCTGGGTCCTGGAGAAGTTCTTCGAAGATGACCGCGAGGTCCTGCTGGCCGGGCTGCCGCTGTTCCATGTCAACGGCGCGATCGTCACTGGCCTGTGGGCCTTCCATCGCGGCGCCGAGGTGGTGATGCTCACGACCGGCGGCTACCGCACGCCGGGTCTGCTGGACGAGTTCTGGTCGATCGCGAAGCGATTCGGGGCGACACGTTCTCCGCGGTGCCCACCGTCCTGGCGGCGCTGCTGCACAAGCCGCTGCCCGAAGGTGGCGTGCCGAGCTGCGGCGGGTGCTGTGCGGCGCCGCGCCACTGCCGGCGCAGGTCGCGCTCGGCTTCGAGAAGGCCACCGGCGTGACGATCCACGAGGGCTACGGGCTGACCGAAGGCGCTGCGTCTCGAGCGTGAATCCGCCCGCCGGCGAACGCCGATCGGGACCGTCGGATTGCGCGTGCCTTACCAGGCGCTGCAAACCTTTCGTTCCGGCGCCGACGGCAAACCCGCACGCTTCGCGGCGCCCGGCGACGTGGGCGTCATCGCGATCCGCGGGCCCAACGTGTTCCCAGGGTACCTGCGCGAGAGCGACAACCGCGACATCTGGATCGAGGGCGGCTGGTTCAGCACCGGCGACCTCGGCAGCATCGACGATGCGGGCTACCTGATGCTGTGCGGACGCGCGAAGGATCTCATCATTCGCGGCGGCCACAACATCGACCCCTCGATGATCGAGGACGCGCTGGCGCAACATCCCGCAGTCGCCATGGCCGCGGCCATCGGCCAGCCTGATCGCCACGCCGGCGAACTGCCGGTGGCCTACGTGGCGCTCAAATCGGGCGAGCGGCCCACCGCCGCGGAGCTGCTCGCCTTCGCGAGGACGACGATGCCCGAACGCGCGGCCGTGCCGGTGCGCATCGAGGTGCTGTCGTCTTTGCCACTCACGGCAGTGGGCAAGGTGTCGAAAACCCACCTGCGCCTGCTCGCGATCGAACACGTGATGCTTGACGCGCTGGCCGTCGCCGGCCTCGATGGTGTGCGGGCCACGGCGCGCCTGTGCCCGCAGCAGGGCACGGTCGTCGATCTTTCCGGACCGTCGGCCTTGCGCGCCCCCGCAATCGAGCTCGCCGGCCTGTATCCCGTCACGCCGATCTGGCAGGAGGCCGCCGCATGAACATGGCGAACAAAGAGACGATCGACACCGATGTCCTCTCGTCGGACTGGGTCCGGTCGGCGCCGCGCTGGCCATTCTGCTCGGCCGCTAGGGCATCCGCGTGCTGGCGATCGACCGCGCCACCGAGATCTTCACCAAGCCGCGCGCCATCGCCCTCGACAACGAGGCGCTGCGCATCCTGCAGCTGGTCGGCGTGCGCGATGACGACTTCGAGACCGTGGCGATCCCGCAGGTGCAGTACCACTCGCCGCTGTTCGGACGCTTCATGCGCATCAACAGCGCCGGCATCGTCGACGGCCACCCGATGCTCGTCACCTTCTATCAGCCGGAGCTCGAGCGCCTGCTGCGCAACGCGGCTCGCGCAGCTACTCGAACGTCGAGGTGCGGCTCGGCGTCGAGCTGGACGGCTTCGACGACGACGGCCAGCAGGTGCGATGCGCGGCTTCGCCCTGGCGACGGCGACGGCATCTGCAGGTGCGTGCGCGCTATCTCGTGGGCGCCGACGGCGCGAATTCGCTGCGTGCGGCGCGCGCTCGGTCTGGATTTCAAGGGTCGCAGTTTCCGCAGGACTGGCTGATCGTCGATGCGCTGGACGTGCCCGAGCCGATCGACCACGTCGAATTCATTTGCGATCCGCGACGGCCGACGCCCCACATGGTTGCGCCCGGCGGACGCCAGCGTTGGGAGTTCATGCTGCGGCGCGGCGAGTCGCCGCAGGACATGGAGCGGCCGGAGTCGGTGCGCCGCCTGCTCGCGCCCTGGTGCGACGTCGATCGAATCCGCATCGAGCGCACCGCGGTCTATCGTTTCCAGGCGCGCTGCGCCGACGCCTTTTCCAAGGGCCGATGCTTCCTCGCCGGTGACGCCGCGCACATCACACCGCCGTTCGCCGGCCAGGGCCTCGTCGCCGGGCCTGCGCGATGCCGCCAACCTCGCTTGGAAGCTCGCCTGGGTCGTGCGCGGCCAGGCCGGCGAACACGTGTTGGACAGCTACGACGCGGAGCGCCGCCCGCATGCGCGCAAGATCATCAACCTGGCGCGTTTTCTCGGCGCGCTCGTCATGCCGAGCCATCGCGCCGCTGCGTTCGCCATCCATGGTGCCGATCGCGCTGGCGCGCATGCTGCCCGCGGGCCGCGCCTTGTTCGAGGACCTGAAGCTCAAGCCGCAGAACCGGTTCGACGCCGGCCTGTTCTGGCGCGAGAGCGGTTGCGAGCGGCTGCGTGCGGGCTCCAGCCTGCCGCAGGGCTGGGTGCGGCGGCCGATCGGCGGCGGACCGATGCTCAGCGACGACGCGCTCGGTTCCGGCTGGGCGCTGATCGGCTTCGGCGTCGATCCCTCGGCCGGCGTCGTCCCCGAACTGCTCGATGGCTGGCGCCGCGCCGGCGGCAGAGTCTGGCAATGGTGCCAGCGCGGCCAGCGACAGCATCTGGCCGCGCCCGAGCAGCGCCTGGAAGCGCTCGACGAGGCATTGCTGCCGCGCCGGGTGCCGCTCGGCTGGGCCGCGATTGTTCGGCCCGACCGCTGCGTGCTGGCCGAAGGACCGGTCGAGCGCGTCGAGGCGATGCTGGCGCAGACATTGGAGCGCATCGGCGCGTCGCCGTTGCCATCCGTGGCGCTGCCGCGTCGCGGCCAACATGCGTGGAGCTGACCGATGCGACGTGAGCTGATCTGCACCGACTGGGCGGTGCCCTCGCGACTCGATACGCGCACGAGCGAAGTGCCGAGCCCCGCCGCGGGCCAAGTGCTGGTGCGCGTCCAGGCGTGCTCGGTGAACCCGATCGACGCGAAGCGCGCCGGCGGCTACGGGCGGCGGCTTCTTGCGCTCAAGGGCGCGGCGACGCTTCCCGTGGTGCTCGGGAACGACCTGGCCGGCGTCGTGGAAGCGGTCGGCGCGGGAGTATCGGGCTGGTCGACGGGCCAGCGCGTGCTCGGCCTTGTCGCGACCGGCCGAGGTGGGGGCGCGCACGCGTCGCACGTGCTCGTGCCGCCACAGCAACTCGTCCCGGTCAGCGACGACGCACAGCCCGCGGCGCTCGCGGTGTTGCCCTATTCGTTCACCACGATGTGGCTCGCGCTTCGCGCGACCGGCCTGGACGCATCGAACGCGGCGGGCGCCCGCGTGCTCGTCCATGGCGCCAACGGCGGCCTCGGGCGGCTGGCGCTGCAACTTCTGCAGGCATGGCGCAGCCGCGTCACAGCGATCTGCGGGCGCGGCGCGGTGGACGAATGCCTTGCCCTTGGTGCGGAGATGGCGATCGAACACGGCCCCGGCGCGATCGCGTCACTGCCCGCGCATTTCCAGGTCGTGCTCAACTTCGCCTCATGGGACGACGACCCGCTGCTGGCGTCGCGCCTGAACGCCGACGCACTGGGGCACGCAACCACCGTCCATCCCCTGCTCGGCCACATCGACCGCTTCGGCTGGCTGCAAGGCGCTCTGGCGAGTCTGCGCGACTGGAAGAAGGTCCGTTCAGTCGTGGCGGAACGCGCGCCGAACGCGCATTACGCGTGGACCGTCTTCAAGCCCGACGGCAAGGCGCTCGAGGCCCTGGCCGTGGGCGCCTGCGGGCAACCATTCTCGCTGCCGGTGGGCCTGTCCGTGCCGCTGGACGAAGGTGCCGCGGCCTTCGAACATGTCGCTGCCGGCAAGGCGGGCCGCGTGGTGCTGTTGCCGTGATCGCTGTATAACACCGTCGACATCCCGACGCCCGGTGCAACGCGTGGCTCGCCCACCCTCCAGCCCGGACCCGCTGCGGGTCCGCATCGACGAGTTCGAGCTCGACGAGGCGAACGCGCGGCTGACCCGCGGCGGACGCGCCGTGGCGCTGGCGCCGACGCCCTTTGCCGTGCTGTGCGCGCTCGCGCGCCTGCCGGGGTCCTTGCTGACGAAAGATGCGCTGCTCGACGCCGTGTGGGGCCACCAGTTCGTCAGCGATTCGGTGCTGAAGACCGCCATCAGCGATCTGCGCACGGTGCTCGGCGATGACCCCCGCAAGCCCCGCTTCATCGAGACCGTTTCGCGCCGCGGCTATCGGTTCATTGCGCCAGCCACGGCAGTCCATTCGGCGGTACGGGCCAGTGGATCGGCCGTGCGTGCACGGACGTCGTCGTTCGTCGGACGCACGAATGCGCTGGCGCGTCTGCAACAGGCCTGGGAGAGCGCCTGCAGCGGCAAGCGCTGCGTCGTCTGGGTGGCCGGCGAACCGGGCATCGGCAAGACGACCCTGATCGAGCATTTCATCGCGAGCCTGGGCGACATCGCCTGCGCTCGCGGCCATTGCGTGGAGCACTACGGCAGCGGCGAATCCTATCTTCCGGTGTTGGAAGCGCTCGGGGGGCTCAGCCGCGATGACGCCCAGTTGCCCGCCTTGCTGCGCGCGGTGGCCCCGACCTGGCTGCTCCAGCTTCCATGGCTGAGCACGGGCGACGAGCGCGACGCACTGCGACGCGAGCTCGCCGGGATGGGCGCGGAGCGCATGCTGCGCGAGCTCGGCGAGTTACTCGACCGCTATACCGAGCAGCGACCTCTGTTGCTGGTCACCGAGGACCTGCACTGGAGCGACCGTGCGACGATCCAGCTCATCGACTATCTCGCCCGGCGGCGCGGCAACGCACGCCTCATGTGGCTGGCAAGCTTTCGTCTGGCCGAGGTCGTTGCGCTGGATCACTCGCTGAGCGCGCTTCGGCACGAGCTGCGCGTGCATGGCCTGTGCGAAGAGATCGTGCTCGATCCTTTCTCCGAGACCGAGGTCGCCGACTACGTCGCCGAACGCTCGTCTTCGCTCGCCGGAGACGAGACCTTCGTGCGCAGCCTGCATGGGCGAACGGACGGCGTCCCGCTGTTCGTGGCGTCCGTCCTGAGCGAGGCCATGGAGCATTCCGCTCGAACCGGCGACGACGCTGCAGCGGCCACGCACCTCGACTCCGGGGCCGTTCCCGAGAAGCTCGGCGCCATCATCGATCACTACATCGCCCGGCTCGCGGACGAGCACCGCGAGTTGCTGTCCGCGGCGGCCGTATGCGGCGTGGAGTTCCGCGTCGGGACGGTCGCTCATGTGCTCGGCCGCGACGCGGCATGTGTCGGCAAGGCGTGCGACGCCCTGGCGCGCGAACAGTTCTGGCTCGCGGCTGCGCGCGAGGCGCAAGGCGGCGATGCGCCCGATCTGCCGTATTCGTTCAGGCATGCCCTCTTTCGCCAAGTCGCCTACGAGCGCACGCCGCCGTCGACTCGCGCCCAGATCCATGCCAAGGTCGGGGCCGCGCTCGAATGGGAGCATGCCGCGGGAGTGCCTGTCGCCGCGGCGGAGCTGGCGATGCACTTCGACCGGGGTCGCCAGCCGATGGCGGCATTGCGCCACTACTGCGAGGCGGCGCAGGTGGCGCTGCAGCAGTTGAGTCCCGCATCGTGCCTGAGCCTCACCGAGCGCGCCGCGGCCGTCGTGGCGCAGAGCCCGCAGGGGCCGGAACGCCACGCGCTGGAGATTGCACTGTTCACGCTGCGCGGCGTCTCGGCGGTCCATGCGCTCGGCGCAGGCGACGAAGCCAGGGACAGCTTTCAGCGGGCCTACGCATTGCTTGGCGGCGAACCGCATCCCATGAGCGGGCTCTTGCTGCACGGCCTCGGCCTCGTGCTATGCATGCGGGCCGAGTATGCCGCCGCCCTCGAAGTGGCGGAGCGGGCCAGTGCGTTCTCGTCCGATTCCGGCGACCCCCTCCTCGTGCTGGCTGCGTGCATGGTCCACACCGATGTCGATCAGCTTCAGGGCCGGCCGGGCGCCGCGCGGGCGTGGGCCGAGCGTGGGCTGGACGCCGCGCGGCCGCTGGCCGGCGCGCCCGACATCACCTATGTGGCTGATCCGCAAGTCACACTGCTGGGGATGCTCGCCATCACGCTGGTTCATCTCGGCCTGCTGGACCAGGCAAGCGCGCGGCTGGAACAGGCGCAGGAGCGTGCAGGCGCACTTCGGCAGCCCATGACGCGGCTGGTTGCCCTCTGGTACCAGGCGCTTTTCGAGGTGCGCCTGGAAGACGCCGAACGTGTCGCCCTGGTGGCCGACCAGATGGGCGCGCTCGTCGAGGAGTTCGGGCTGGCGCAAGGTCGAACTGCGTGCAGTTGGTTCCGCGGCTGGGCCGAGGCGCGAAGGGGCCAGCCGCTCGAAGGTTATCGCCTCATCCGCCGAGGCTACGACGAGAACGAGCGTATCGGCATGCGGGCCGGCAGCAGCGAGGTGCTCGGCTATGGCGCCGAGGCGCTGCTGCGCGCCGGCGACTGCGATGCGGCCCAACGCGAACTCGACGAAGCCTTCAGGGTCGCCGAGGCGCGCGTCGAGCGCGTGTACCAAGCCCAGCTCCTCCTGATCGAATCGCGGATCGCACGTGCGCGCGGCAACGATCGCGCCGCCGACGTGTCGGTCCGGCGTGCGATCGCCGAGGCTCGAAGGCAAGAAGCGGCCTGGTACGAGTGGCGAGCCTTGGCCGAGCTCGGCGAGCACGGCGGCGCGACGGCCGAAGACCTGCAGGCGCTGGCCGCCCTCGCCGATCGACTGGCGCCGGCGCGCGCATTCATGGCCGATCGACAGACCCTTGTCGTTCGTTGACGCTGCGCAGGCGCAAGAAGGCGCCCACGCTGCTGCCTGAAGCGGTGCGGGGCGACGAAACGCAACGAGCGAGAGCGCCGCGCCGCGGGCTGTGGTGCGCGAACGCCCGCCTGGCCTTCGATCTGCGACCGAATGGCGACCTTTCGCTGACGACTGCACGGCGGTCGACGCATAACCTTTCGTGCAGGCGAATCAACAAGGACGTCCTCATGGGCATGAAGATGGCGAAATACCGGCTCGGGCGCATGGCGCTGCACGTGGCGTGCATCCTGCGCGGCGGCAATTTGCAACTGCACTGGGCCGGTGTGTTGCGCGAATTCGCGCGTGAGTGACCTGGCCTTCGACCCGAGGGCATGCAAATGACATTGAACCCCGATTCCAAGTATCCGAACCGGTTGGCCTATGTGCTCAAGCTTCGCAGCGACAGCACACCCGGTTCGATGGCCGGCCGCATCGAGAACCTGACGACGAGCCGGCATCGTGAATTCTCGTCCGCTGCCGAGCTGATCGCCGCGCTGACGACGGAGCTCGCGGGCGCTGACGAGTCGCCGGCTGATTCTTCGAGCCACGATCGACGGCCTGCATCGCCGGAGTGAATTGGCACGCACGGGCCGCGCCCAGCGCCTCGCCTGACTGTTTGATCGACTGCATGGTTGCCGCATCAGTTTCGCACCGGGACGATGCTGAATCCGGCGACCCCGTCGGAGGCTGCCATCTCGCGGGCGAGCAACACGGGTGACGCGGCGAGGCTGCGGTCCTGCGCCACCACGCAGAACCGCCAGACCGGCAGGCTGTCGGCGACGGTGATCCTCAGGCTGTCGCGCAGCACACGATACCCGCGCGCGTGTGCCACGTCTGCCAGATCCTCGAAGCTCGGCGCCCCGGCAGCCCCGAAACTCATGCACACCTCCAGCGTCGCACGACCCGGCAGCCTGCGTTCGAGCCGATGCAACGCGGACATCGACACCACGCACAGCAGCGCCAGCAGCAGTGCAGCGGCATAGAAGCCCACTCCGAGCAGCACGCCGATGGCCGATGCCGTCCAGATCGAGGCGGCCGTCGTGAGGCCGCTGATGCTCAGGCCATCTTTCATGATCACGCCAGCGCCGAGAAAACCGACTCCCGTGACGACACCCTGCACGATGCGGGTCGGGTCGACCGACATGTGCGCGCCCGTTCCGCCGTACCACAGCGGCGCATGGCCGACGATCACTATGAGAGCCGTGGAAGCCATGCAGATGAGCCCATAGGTACGCATGCCTGCGGCCCGGCCGTTGTACGAGCGCTCATACCCGACGACCATGCCGAGCAGCAGCGCGCCCACGAGGTTCAGGCCGACGAAGGCATTGGCGCCCAGGAAGGCGCTGCTCCAGTAGTGTGAGAGGTCGCCGAGCATGAGGGCTAGACGAGGAGACTGAATTCAGTCGGGCGGCCGGGCTGCCAGTGGCGATCCAGATCGGCACCGCCTGACGCCAGACTGTCTCCCGTGCGATCGTTGCCGCAACTTCCGAGATCGCTCCTGATCCTGGCCGCATGCCGGATCAAATGTTCGAGGAACACTCGGGTACGCGCCGGCATATGGCGGCGGCTGGTGAAACCGGCGAGCAGCGTGTAGCGCTCGGTCAACCACGGCGCCAGGACGCGCTGCAGGCGCCCCGCCCGCACCAAGGGCCCTGCCACCTCGACCGCCTGGCTGCTGATGCCGGCGCCTTCCAGCGTACTGCGCAGTGCCGCCTCGTGGTCGTTGCAGGTCAGGGCCGCTTCGACGCCTATCTCCTGCTGGCCATTGGCGCCTGTTTCGTCAATCAGATTGAGCGGTCCAGACGGCAATCCCGGCAGCACGATGCGAATCAGCGCGTGTTGCCGCAGATCCTCAGGGGTGCGGGGCACGCCGTAACGCTTCAGATACTCGGGCGAGGCACACAGGATGCTTTCGCTGCGCATCACCGGCCGCACCACTGCGTCGCCTGGAAGCGGAAAGCGGTTCGTCACCAGCGTGAGGTCGTGCGCTTCAATGCCGCGCGAGGGGAGCAGGTCGGAGTGCAATTCGATCGCAACTTTCGGGTGCTGCCTGCGAAACTCCGCGATGGCAGGCGCCACCAGATGCGTCGCCACGCCGGGCAGCGCCAGCACCCGCACCCGCCCCGACATCTCACGAGCCTGGCTGTGAACTGCTTCTTCCGCTTCGGCGATGTCGCGCAGAATATCGCGCACCCGCTCGAGATACGCTTCTCCAGCCGAGGTGAGCGCGAGCCGTCGCGTCGAGCGCTGCAGCAATTGCACGCCCAGGTGATCTTCGAGATCCCTCACGAGCCGTGTCACCGTCGCAGCCGACAGATCCAGCTTGCGGGCGCCCGCGGCGAAGCCTTTTTCGGTCACCACCTGTTCGAACACCTTCATCGATTGAAGCCTATCCATGTCGATTCCTCATGCGAGTCCAAGTCAATGGAGGTCCAGGAGACGAACCACCTGGTCTACGAATTCCCTGTCCTGCGGCAGCGCTCGCTCGCGCGTCACGAACCGCTGCGCCACATCGCCGGTCACCAACGCGAGTACGATCCGCGCCAGCACTTCGGCGCCCATGTCGGACCGGATCGATCCGTGACGCGCGTGCACCGCCAAGGCAGCGGCCAATCTGCGCAGAAGGGCTTCCTGCTCTCCATCGGCGTGGTCGCTGGTCTCGGCCAGGCGCATCTGCAGGCGCATCTGCAGCCGCAGCGGCCATCGCTCCCACAGGTGGCTTCTCAGCCATTGGACAAGGCTCGGCAGGTCGGCTGCCCCGACCAGTGTGCATGCCGGCTCGCCAGGTAGGTGCACCGGCGTCGTCATCGCCTGCGTGAACAACTCCCGCTTGTCGCCGAACCTCAGGGCGATGGCACCCCAGGTCAGGCCCACCGCAGCAGAGATCTGCTTGGTCCGCGCCGAGTAGCCCTGCTCGACGAAGACCGATCTGGCGCGAGCCAGGATCTCTTCGTCGGAGAGGATCGGGTGCCGCGCCATGGCCGCCCCCATCAGGAGGCCAGCACCACATGGCCCACCGCCGGGTCGGCCGCGCCAGCCGGATGACGGCGGACCTTGAACCACGCGGCGTAGAGCGCCGGCACGAAGAAGATCGTGAGCACGGTCGCGATGGTCAGACCGCCCATGATCGCGATCGCCATCGGGCCCCAGAACACGCTGCGAGTCAGCGGAATCATCGCCAGCACCGTGGCCAGCGCCGTCAGCACCACCGGGCGAGTCCGGTAGATTGCGGCGTGCAGCACCGCGTTCCATGGATCTCGGCCGTGCGTGATCTCGGTCTGCACCTGGTCTTTCAGAATCACCGCATTGCGCATGATCATGCCGCCCAGTGCGATGATGCCAAGGATCGCGACGAAGCCCAGCGGTGCGTGGAACACCAGAAGCGCAGGCACGACCCCAATCAGACCGAGCGGCGCCGTGAGCAACACCATCACCATGCGGGACATGTCCTGCAGCTGCACCATCAGAAGCAGCATGATCGACACGAGCATCAATGGGGCCACGGTCAGCAGCGCCTTGTTGGCCTTGGCACTCTCTTCCACTGCTCCACCGACGTCGATGCGATAGCCCGAAGGCAGTCCGGCCTCGATGTCCTTGAGCATCGGACGGATTTCCTGAGTCACCGACACCGCCTGCTCGCCATCCTTGACGTCGGCGCGCACGGTGATCGCCATGTCGCGGTTGCGGCGCCACAGCACCGGCTCCTCCAGTTCGTAGCGGACGCGCGCGACTTGCGACAGCGGGACCACGGTGCCGTGCCGCGTGTAGAGGTTGATGTCCTGCAGCGTGTCGAGATTCAGGCGCTCCTGCGGCACGGCACGGGCCACGATGTCGATCAGGTCCTCGTGTTCACGCAGCCGCGAAAGGGTCGCACCGTTCATCACCGTCTGCGTCGCCAGCGACACGTCAGCCGGCGTGAGGCCGAGCGCTCGCGCCTTGTCCTGGTCCAGGTCCACCTTGAGCGTGCGGACCGGGTCGTTCCAGTCGAGCTGGACGTCACGCACCTTCGCGCTCGAAGCCACCACGTGCTCCACCTCGCGGGCGATCCGGCGCACCACCTGCGTGTCAGGACCGACGATGCGGAACTGCACCGGGAAGCCCACCGGCGGACCCAGCTCGAGCCGGGTCACGCGCACCCAGGCCTGCGGGAACTTCTGATCGGCCGCGATCATCATCCGCGAGCGCACGCGTTCCCGCGCCTGCAGATCCTTGGTCATCACGACGAACTGCGCATACCCCGGGTTCGGCAGTTCGGGGTTGAGTGCCAGGTAGAAGCGGGGCGCGCCTGCGCCGGTGTAGGCGGTGTAGAAATTGACGTCCGCGTCCTTGGACAGAACCGCCTCCATGCGCTTGACCTGCTCGCTCGTCGCAGCGAACGAGGAACCCTCCTTCATGCGCAGGTCGATGATGAGCTCGGGTCGCGAACTGCTCGGGAAGAACTGCTGCGGCACGAGCTTCATGCCGGCCAGCGCCAGTACCAGCGCGCCGAACGTCACCCCGATCACCACCCAGCGGCGCTCGATGGCCAGATCGATCAGCCCGCGCAGCTTGCGATAGAAGGTGGTGTCGTACGGGTCGCCGTCGTGGTGGTGCTTGCCGAAGTCCTTGGGCAGCAGCTTGACCGCCAGGTACGGCGTGAACACACCCGAGCACAGCCATGACAGCAGCACCGCGGCGCCCACGATCCAGAAGATGCCGCCGGCGTACTCGCCGGTGGTCGACTTCGACAGCCCGATCGGCATGAAGCCGGCAGCCGTGATCAGCGCGCCGGTCAGGCGCGGCATCGCAGTGGACGAATAGGAGAAGGTGGCCGCCTCCACCCGGTCCCAGCCGGCCTCCATCTTGACCACCATCATTTCGATCGCAATGATCGCGTCGTCCACCAGCAGGCCAAGCGCGATGATCAGCGAGCCCAGCGAAATGCGCTCCAGGTTCCAGCCCATCGCCAGCATCACCAGCGCGACACCGCCGAGCACGAGCGGCACCGAGGCCGCGACTACGATACCCGTGCGCCAGCCCAGGCTCGCCAGGCTCACCGCGATCACGATGATCAGCGCCTCCATCAGCGAGCGCTCGAAATCCCAGATCGCATCCTTCACAGTCGTCGGCTGATCGGCCACGCGCTCGAGTTCCACACCGTAGGGAAGCTCCGACTGGATCCTGGCGATGGCGCCATCCATCGCCTTGCCAAGTTGCACGATGTTGCCGTCGTTGGTCATCGAGACGCCGAGCATCAGCACCGGCTGGCCGTTGTGGCGCACCGTGTAGACGGGCGGATCCTCGAAGCCACGCGTGACAGTCGCGATGTCGCCAAGCTTGATCGTGCGGCCGGCCGCGGTGATGGGCACATTGCGGATGTCATCGAGTCCGGTGAACTGACCGCTCACGCGCACCATCACACGATCGTCGTGGGTGTCGATCTGGCCCGCGGGCAGCATCGCGTTCTGGCTTTTCAGGCTTTCGGCAATGGCCAGCGGTGTGATGCCGAGCGCGGCAAGGCGCTCGTGCGAGAACTCCACGTACACGCGCTTGGCCTGCTTGCCGATCAAATCGACCTTCTTCACCATCGGCACCTTCAGCAGCTGGCGCTTGACGTCCTCGGCCACGTCGGACAGCTCCGCCTGACCGATGCCATCGCCCTTGACGGCATACATCAGGCCATAGACATCGCCGTACTCATCGTTGACGATCGGTCCGATCACGCCATCGGGCAACTCCAGGCGGATGTCGTTGAGCTTCTTTCGCGCCTGGTACCACGCCTCGCGCTGGTCCGCCTTGGAGGTGCCGCCCTTCACAGTGAGCGTCATGCCGCCGTAGCCTTGCCGGGCGAACGTCACCACCTTTTCGAAGTGGTCGATCTGCTCGAACTTCTTCTCCAAGCGGTTGAGCACTTCGTCCTGCATCTGCTGCGCTGTGGCGCCAGGCCAGACGACCATGGCGGTCATCGAGGGCACGGAGAAGCTCGGGTCTTCGAGCTGCCCCAATCTCGTGAAGCTGAACGCGCCGGCCACCGCCACGACGAGGAGCAGGAACAAGACGATGGCGCGGTGGCGCAGCGCCCAGTCGGTCAGATTGAAGCCTTTCATCGCGCAGCCACCGTGTTCGACTCAGCTGCAATGGTCGCCGCAGCGGGTGCGGCGGCAGGCAGTGAAACCTGCAGCCCGGGCGCCATCTTCTGCACGCCGGCGGTCACCACCAGTTCGCCTTGCGGCGGGCCGGAGACCAGCACATCGTCGTTGCGATATCCCCGCACCGTGACGCGCTGAAGTTCGACCGTGCCCACTGGCTTCTCGCCGGCACGCTTCACCGCCCACACTGCGGGCTGGCCATTGAGCTGCGTGAGTGCCGTGGTTGGAATAGAGGCCACGGGCGCCCCCGACATCACGCGATCAGCCTCCAGCACGGCGGTCGCGCCGAGCGGGAGGGGTCGGGCGGCGACCAGCTTCAGCCGCGCCCGGTATGTGCGTGTGGGCGCGGCGGCCTGCGGTGCGAGCTCGCGCAAGGACACATCGAAAGCTTGCCCGGACACACTCGCGAGCGCCGCCTTGAAACGTGCGCTCTTGAAAGCCGCGAGCTGGTCCTCCGGCACATCGACCACAATTTCTGGCGTGCCCGGATCGGCGATGGAGACGACGGGCTGCCCTTCGGGGACGACTTGCCCCACCTCGAACCGCACCGTGGTGACGACGCCGCCGCGCGAGGCGCGCAGGACGGTGTAGCGCAGGCGGTTGCGCGCAAGTTCGAGCTGCTTCGCTTCGGCCTCGGCAGCGGCGATGGCCTGCTGCGCGCCACTGTGCGCATGCTCGTCGTCGGCGGTACTGACCGACCCGTCGGACTTCAGCGCGGCAAGGCGCTGCTTGTCCGAATCGGCCTGGCGCGCCCGAGTCATCGCAGCCTGCCACTGCTGGCGCGCCGCCTCTTCGGCGAGTCGGAAGTCGGAGTCGTCGAGCACGGCGATGACGTCGCCTTCGCGCACGACCTGGCCGACCTCGACCTTGCGCTGGACGACCTTGCCGCCAACGCGGAAGGCCTGATCCACTTCATAGCGCGATTGCACGGTGCCGACGTAGCGGTGGACTTCACCGGCTCCGTCGTAGCGGAGTTGGGCAGTGCGCACCGGACGCGGCGCCTGCGCAGGCGGCTCGTCGTGGCTGCACGCGCCGAGCATGGCGGCGATCGGAAGAGCGATGACCGCGACAAGAGAGTTCTTCAAGACAGTTCCTCGGTTGACATGACCCCCGGGCGGCGAGCCGACGCCGCCCTCTAGGGGCCGCACGGTGCGGCAACGCCGGATCGATCCGGGGCGACGGGTTTTCAGGAGAGCGATGGATGGGAGGCGCCGGCGGCGGCAGGCTGCGCGCCAGCCGCAGTGGCCGGCTCGAAGACCTGCCAGCCGCCGCCCAACGCCTTGTAGAGCTGCACGCTGTCGAGCAGCAGACGGGTGTTGCTGTCGTCCGCGCTCAGGCGCACCGACAGTCGCGCGCGTTGCGCTTCCAGCAGCGGAAGCAAGTCGATCTGACCGTGGTCGTACAAGGACGTCGCCCGGCCCAGCGCGGCTTCGGCGGAGGTGACAGCGGCATGCAGCGACTGTGCACGCTGCCGCTCCTGCGACAGCGCGACCAGCGAGTTCTCGACGTCCTCCAGTGCACGGACCATGCCATCCTCTGCGTGCAGCAGCGCCTCGCGCTGCGCGCTCTCGGCGACCTCGTTGATCGCACGCGTGCGGCCGGCGTTGAACAGCGGCATCGTCAACAACCCCGCGGCATTGGTGAAGCGAGCCGAGCCCATGCCCACGCTGTTCATGGCCACGTTCTGGCGGCCGAACGACGCATCGAGGAACAATCGCGGGAACCATTCGGCCGCGGCCTCCTGGCGGCGCGCGTTCACCGCATCGAGCTGGGCCATCAGCGCGAGCACGTCCGGTCGGCGCTGCAGCAGTGCGGCAGGCTGGCCCGGCCGCGCTTCGGGCACTACCGCGTCGCCTTGCGACGGCACGATGCGGGCAGCGTTGAAGGCCTGGTCGCCAATCAATACCGCAATGCGATGCCGCGAGACCGCCGCAAGCGTTTCGAGCGGCGGAATCTGGGCGTGGGCAGTGGCAGCCTCGGTCTGTGCGCGCTCGACGTCGAACGCCGTCGCCAGGCCCGCGCGCTGGCGTGCAGTCACCAGGCGCAGTGTCTCGTCCTCGGCCGCGGAGATCGCACGCAGCGTCTCGATCTGCTTGAGCGCACCGACGAGCGTGAAGTAATGGGTCGCGACGTCGCTGATCACCAGCAGCCGCACGCCTCGCACGCCATCTTCGGCGGCCAGCGCATCGGCGGCAGCGGCTTCCGAGCCCGCGCGAAGGCGGCCACTGAGGTCGAGCTCCCACGACACATCGAGACCCGCACTGCCGGTCCTGGTGTCCGGCAGCAACTGGCGGGTGGTGGCGTCGTAGCCGCTGCTGCGTTTGCCGCCGGAGGCCACGGCGCTCACGCTGGGAAACAGCGCGGACCGGCTGACCGTCTGGCCGGCGCGCGCGGCACGGAGTCGTTCGGCCGCGATCTTGACATCGCGGTTCTCGCGCGCCGCGCGTTGCACCAGGTCGGTCAGCGCCGGATCGTGGAATGCCTCCCACCATGCGGCCTCGGGCATGAGGTCGTCACGGGCTTCGGCAAAGCGATTGGGCACATCGACCGTAGGATGAACCGAAGGCGTGGCACATCCGGCCAGCACCAGCGCGACCGAAGAGGCCAGCGCCGCCGCGACGACGAGGCACGTCAGCCGCTCGGGGCGGGTCAGGGTCGGGAGAATGGTGGGAAGGCGCGGCATCGCAGTGGACTCGTCTGGATTCGATGGGGTGTCAGCGTAGGGGACGGCTCGGGTGAAGTCGTCAATGAAGCGTCGGGATTCGGTCGACATTTGCAGTCTCATTCGGCCGCGTCCGCCGGCCGCTCCACGGCACTCGCTACCAGGTCGGCTGCGATGAATTCGAGCAACTCGCGGGCAGACGCAAATTCCACCTGCCGTCCCGTGACGAGGTTCTCGAGGCGGCCCGAGAGGATGACGGGGCACGCCTCGCCGCGCAGCTTCAGGACGTAGGCACGTCGGTTGGGATACTTGGATTCGGTGTTCAGGACCATCGCGATGCTGCGGTTGGAAGGCGGTTCAATGACGGTGAGGACCTTAGCCTTCCATGCTTCGGAAGTCGTCGGCGAACGGTCGCCGTTGGGTCGCGATGGGCGTTGCGCCGCCGATCCGACGACACGGACCGAATCGCGACGTGTCGCTGACGACTTGCCCAGGCCTGGCGAACTAGCATGCATCGCTTCTCAGAACCTTCCGCACGGTCCGCCCCATGAAGCTCGAGTTCACCCCTGCACGGATGTTCGCCGTCGCGGTCGTCCTGCTATGCGCCTGGGTGGTGCGCGGCTTCCTGCCGGCGCTCATGACGGCCTGCGTCGTCGCGGTCGCGAGCTGGCCGCTGTACATGCGCTTCGCGGCGCGCATGCCGGGTCGGTTGCGAAGGCACGCCGGCGCGGCGCTCTTCACTGCCGCGATCACCGTGTTCGTCCTTGCACCGCTGGTGTTCGCCTGCCTGGCGCTGCTGGGCGAGGCTCACTCGCTTCTGCTGGACATCGCGGCGGCCGACCGACGGGGACTGACCGTTCCCGGCTGGCTGCCCAGTGCCCCGATGATCGGCCCCTGGTTGGCGGCACGCTGGCAGCAGGAGCTCGCGCGGCCCGAGGCCTTGTTGATGCTGACGCAACATGCCGATGCCGCCGTGCTGCTCGGGCTGGGCGGAGTCGCTCGGGCAGTTCTCGGTCCGGCAATTCCTTACCGTCGCGTTCACGATCCTGCTGCTGTTCTTTCTGTACGAGCACGGCGCTGCGCTGGCACGCGAGCTGCAGCGCACGCTGCGCGCGGCCATGGGTGACCGCGCAGACCGCTACCTGTTCGTCGCGACGCGCGCGGTGCATGCCAGCGTGAACAGCATGTTGGCGGTGGCGCTGTTCGACGCGCTGGCAACAGCACTCGCCTACGTGATTGCCGGTGCGCCGCGCGCCATGGTGTGGGCCGCGATCACGGGCTCGCTTGCCGCCGTGCCGTTCCTGGGCTACGCCGCCGTGGCGGCGATGGCGGTGCAATTGATGGTCAAAGGCCTGCCCGGGCCCGCGCTGTGGTCCCTGCTCCTCGGCAGCATCGTCCTGATGCTTGGCGACAAGCTCGTCAGGCCGATGGTGGTGCGCGAGGGCATGCGCCTGCCGTTCGCCTGGGTGCTGATGGGCTGCGTCGGCGGCTTCGGCGCGCTCGGACTCGCGGGGCTGGTGATCGGCCCGGCGGCGCTCAGCCTGGCCCACGAACTGTGGGCGCAACGGCTGCGCGAGCGCGGTCACTGAATTGCGCATGCGGCGTGTCGCGGTGCGTGAGTTCCGGGCTGGTCGTGCCGGGCCCGCGGCGCGCAGCCAGGCTCGCGCGCAGCCGCTGGAATTCCGGCGACTCGCGCATTGCCTGGCGACCCGCGACCTCGAGCTGTCGCACCTGGATCGGCAGGATCGTCAGCGCGGTCGGCACCTGGAGCAGCTTGCGGCGCAGTGACGCGTCTTGCAGGCCTCGCAGGCTGACCGTGATCACGTGGATCTGCGCGTCCGCCGCGAACGGGCTGCCTGGCCGTTGACGATCGGCCTGCAGCTCCTGCTCCAAGCGGTGCGCGGCGTCGTTGACCATCTCGGTGGTTTCCGTCGTCAAGCGACTGCCTGCACCGAACACCAAGGCATCCAGCACCTGAGGCGTGCTGGGTACCCGATCAGTGGTGTCGATGCGATCGGCCGTATCGCGTTCGGAGTTCACGCTGACGAGCACGATCTGATGCACCGAATCCGGTGGGAGCGCACGAAAGCTGGCGTCCAGCGATCCTGCAGCGATCGCACGGTCGAGCAGGCCCCGCACGCCAAGGTTGTCCACCAACCCTCCGTCCACCAGATGGATGTAGGGCCGGTCGGCAGCATTGAGATAGCTCTGCGCGATCAATTGCAGCAACCGGGCAGACAGATTGGAATCGCCGTCGGTCTCGTTGTGTGCATCCATGGGCCGCGGACAACTTCCCGCGTAGTTCCGCAGCGTCACCGGGCTCAACAAGATCGGCACCGCGGATGATGCGGCGACCGCGAATGACAGCGGCACGCTGTCCAGGTCCGAGCAGATCCACGAGAACTGCTCGGGCGTGAATTCGAACGGCGCGCCGGTGGTCAGGTCGGTGGCTGTCACGAGCAGGCGCGGGTGCGGGTGCTGCCGATGCAGGTCACCGAAGGTCATGCCGCGAAACACGCCGTCGAGCCGCTGCGCGAGCACGTCGGTTCGTCCGTACCACGGCGACGTGAGGCGGTACAGGCTGGTGGGCGCCATCGCGGCGCGAATCAGGCGCGACTGGAAGTTCACGAGCAGGAAGTCGCGCTCGAAATCCTTGAAGACTTCGTCGCCGAACGCTGCGTAATACGTGGCGAGTACGCTGCCACCGGACACGCCACTGATGACGCCCACCTCGTCGAGCAGCGTGGTGTCGCGCCCGTCCAGCTCGAAGCGCGTGGCCTTGAGCTCCTCCAGCACGCCCAGGCCGAAGGCCGCCGCCCTTGCACCGCCGCCCGACAGCGCCACCGCTGCAAGGATCGATGGCGGACGCTGTCTGTACGTCGCAGGAATCGTCGCTTCGATGATCGTCGCCGCCTGAACGGACGCATTCGGAGCGATCGGCTGGTTGATCCAGGGTCGCGTGGTCGCGCAGGCCGCCAGCAGCATGGCCATCGCGCCAATGAAGGCACCGCGCGCGATCCGGCCCAGCGTGCACCCGCGCTCGAGTCGACGTCGAACCGCGATCGCGGTCGCCTGGTTCCGCAAGCATTTGGGCCAGACTCGGGGTCGGATGGGGTACGGTAAATGCAAAGGTCGCTCCAGGAAAAAGGGCGTCGCCGCACAGCATGCGGCGGCGCCAACGCCTAGGAGTCTGAAGAACCGATCAGAAGCTGTGGCGGATGCCGATCTCGTAGCCCGTCGAATCCTTGCCGTTGTTCGGCTTGGGAAGGGCCGGGTTGCCGTCCACCGTGTAGGCGGCCGCACCCTTGTTGTCCACGCGCGCCACGGTGCTGTACACCGCGGTGCGCTTGGACAGGTCGTACACGTAGCCGATCGCAAACTGCTTCGCGTCGTCGTTGTCCGTGTTCATACCGTTCGGCGTGGTTCCGGACGCGTTGACGTTCACATAGCCTACGCGCACGGTTCCCGGACCCGCCGGCACCAGCGCGCCGATGTTCACGATCACCTGCTTCTCGGCGGCGTACTTGGTCTGCGACACATATCCGGTGAGCTTGGCGATGCCGAGGTCATAGGATGCGCCGATCGAGCCCATCTTGTATTTGTCGTTGCCGCCCACCAGCGGGGTGACCTTCGTCTCGCCGTACGACCCCGACACCTCCAGCGGACCCTGGACATAGCCGATGCGGCCACCGAAGTAACGCTTGCCGTCGATGCCCTCCCCCGCGGCGGCCGAGAACTGGCCATACAGCCCATGCAGATTGCCTGGCATGGAGTAGGACACGAGGTTGTCCGCTCGCACTGTCGTATCGACGTCGGTGCCCAGCTTCGACACGAACTTGTCGGCCCCCGCCACGCCATTGGTGTTGAATGGATCGAACGCCGCATAGCCGGTGAACGTGGGCGTCGTGTCGCGGCCCAGGCGCAATTCGCCGAAGTCACCGAGCAGGCTCACGGTGGAGCGCCGGTTGAACTGGCGGCCAGGGTCGGATTGCGCACCACTGTCCGGGTTGAAGCCCTGCTCCAGCCAGAACGCCGCTTTCAGTCCGCCGCCGAGATCCTCGACGCCGCGAAAGCCGATGCGGCTGTTGGCCAGGCCATTCGAACTGGCCGATGTGACATTGGCGTCGCCATTCTTGGTATAGCGAACACCCGCATCGATGATGCCGAACAGCGTGACGTTGGACGCTGATTGCGCGTGGCCTACGGCGCAGAAGCCAGCCAGCGCGGCAGCCAGGGCAGCTCTATTCTTCATGGTGATTCCTTCAATTTCTGATCGAGTGGATTCGCGCCGCAGCCCCATGCATGCGACAGCGGGGCAGATGCTAGAAAACGCGTCGGCTTGCAGCGCAGGTGGACAAGGAACCGCCGGACCTGCTTCTCACGACTCCCCGCGATCGGTGACAGCGTGTGGCGCGAAGCGCGAAGGCCGTTCGGCGCCGACGTACAGCATTGCTGTGCACGCAATGCGGTGTTGCGGGCGCAAAGGATGATCCGGTCGCGATGCTTGCGTATGGTCGCGGCATCGTGAGAAAAGACGGAATCAAACTCCTGGCGCTAGCCCGCAGCGGCGATGCGCTGGCGCGCATCGAAGCGGGCCGCCGCTACCTCCTGGGTATCGAAGGTTTCCCCGCGCATGTCCAAAGTGGCATTGACTACCTGACCCATCCGAGCATGTCTACATCGAGCGCGGCGGCAGAAGTCCTCGCTCAACACGTCGCGCTCGACACCGCGCTGGAGGCAGGACTGCTTCCGCTGCTGAAGCGGCTGGCCCGCTCCGGGTTCGGGCCTGCACAGGTCAAATGGGCCGCCTGGCTGCTGGCTCGCGATGGCGCCGGCACCGACGGCCTTGCCATGCTTCGAGCTGCCGCCGAACAGGGCTGCGAGCCCGCGGCGATCTCCCTGTCGGTGTGGAATGCGGCGTTGTCGGCGCACGGTCCTGGCCGGGCGCTGTGCGAGACGCTTCAGGCGCTCGAGGAGGCCCGCCTTCTCGACGCAGGCAAGGTGATGCTCGCAGCGGCGCGCCATGCGCTGCAGGACGGGCACCTTGGCGATGCTGCATTGTCGCTGTCCGCTTCGTTCTGCTTGGGAGGTCACACGTGGGCGGAGGGCGCAAGACTTGTCTTCCAGGCGCTGCAAGCTGCACAGGCGAAAGGGTGCCAACTGCCCTATCTGGACACCGGCGTGCTCGAAGCCGCCCTCGACATGCTCGTATCGGACGGCGATGTCGATGCCGCCTACGCCCTCGGACGTGCCCTGTGCGGCCTTGCACTGGGCGTCCTGCCCGCGCGTGCGATCGTCGAGCGACAGAACGTGCGCAAGGGCGCGGCATTGCTGCTGCGCGCGGCTGACGCCGGCTGCGATGTTGCCTGGATGGACCTCTACCGTGTGCATGCGGATCCCTACGCGTCCGTGGCAAATCCGACCATGGCGTTCTACTGTCTGGAGAAGATGGCAGCACGAGGTGACGCACAAGCACGACGCCGACTGGGCGCCCTCCTTCTCAAGCGAGCGGACACGCTTGCGGCAACCGAGCGGGCGATTGCATGGCTGCACCAGGCCGCCGCCTCTGGCGACGCTCATGCCGTGAGCCTGCTGCATTCGCTGGTGCTGCCAGTCTCGGGTGAGGAGTCCTCTGCAGCCGACGGCATTGCGCAAGTCGCAGCACTGGACCCGTGGCTCGCCGCACGCATGCGGGTTGCACGTGCGTTCGGCTTGACCAAGCTTGAGGCCCTGACATTCGACCCGGTATCCGGGTCACGTCCCTGGGGTCTCGTGATCGGCAAGAACCCCTTCGTGTCGAAGATCAGGCTTTCATCGCCGCGCGCCGTGCCCGCGCTCACGCCTGCGGCGTTCGACCATCTGACATGCGCATCGTCGCTTTTTGCGCAAGCGGGCCGGCAGGTGCAACAAGGCGACCTGCGTCGGCGTTCACTCAATCAACGGCGCCTATTTGCAAGACTTGGCCTTGTCGAGGACTGGTTCTTCGCGCGCGCCTCGTCGACGGCGCTGGAGGCGCTGCGCATCGGCAGCAAGTGGGCATTCCGGGCCCGCGAGTCCTTGCAGCTGGCGCTGGCCGATCGATGAAAGCGGTCCCGCGCCTACAACGCTCCGGATGGAACGAAAGAGGCGTGTAACGGCAGCGCCGAGACATGCTTGGGAGGCCACACATTGGGCCGTCGTTCATTCGACGCCAATGCGCTGGGTCGACGGCCAGCCTCGGCGCGCGCCGAGGCCGGGCAACGCCTCATCCGCCGACCTGAAGGTTGTTGAAGAATTCGTTGCGCACGAACCTGCTGGCTTCGGCATGTGCTTCGTCAAGCGACTTCGTGGACGCCACCACCGCGTCGTTGAACACCGTCGCCTCGCCGCCGACGTGGAGCGAGCCGTCCCGCTGAGCCCGCGCGACGTCGGCCTGGACCTGCGCACGGCTGAGCATCGACACCGCGATCGGAGGATCAGAGGCTTCCCCCGCCATGGCGGCAAAAGTGGCGAAGCCCAGTGCAATGGTGATGATGGCTGACTTTGTATTCATGATGACTTCCTTCATGTGAATTAAGGTTGAAGTGCGCCGGTCATGGTTGTCATTTCCGGCTTCGATGCGTTTCTGCACGAATCGATGCCGCAACTTTAGGTGCGAGTCGCCAAGACATAAACCGCGCCGGACTCAAAGTGGCATTGCAGATCCTGGAACAAATCTAACGAAGTTCAGACTGCCGCAATGAACTCGCCGATTCTGGTTCGAACGCACGGCGCAAGGCACTCTGTCGATTTCGTAGTTGGCAACTGTGCATTGACGAGAGCGATCTTTCCAGTTCGAACCGTGACGCTCAATAATCCATGCACTCCACCACTTCACATGTCAATTCATTGCAAGAGAATCAAATGAACAATCTTTATTCAAGGCCCCGTTTGGCCCGATCTTCTATATGGCTTGTTGCCATCGCTTCCGCATTCATCAGCTTGACGGCACGCGCGAATGATGCGACGCCATCTGACCAAGAGGCCGCGCAGGGCAAGACACGGGCTCAAGTGCAAACCGAGCTTGCCGAAGCCAAGCGAACCGGCGATCTCGCGTCGGGCTACTCCGGCGAGAAGCTCAACGAGCTCTATCCGTCGATGTACCCTGTCAAGCCACCTGCACAGGGCAAGACGCGCGACGGGGTACGTGCCGAACTTGCTGAAGCCATCCGAAACGGCGATCTGGTCGTGGGCTACACCGGCAAGAAGCTCAACGAGCTCTATCCGTCGCGGTATCCGGCACAACCCCACGTGGCGGGAAAGACTCGTGAGCAGGTCCGCGCCGAACTCGCAGAGGCAGTGCGCGCGGGGGACATCGTGGTGGGTGAGACCGGTCAGAGCCTGAAGGATCTCTATCCGTCCAGGTACCCGTTCCAGCCGATGGCTGCCACCGCGACCGTTCAGGGTTCCGAACGCCAGACCCACGCGCAGAGATAACGGCGCTCGGGTGTTCTGCCGAATACGCCTGCGCAATCATTGCCGATCCGGGAGCTCCCGCTTCACATCGCGGGAAGCTCGCGGCAGCCCGGTTGGCCGGTTCAAGGGCTTGTCCGCTCCTTGGTCTCGGTGGGCGGTTGACCAACGGTGACGGCCGCCTTCTCGCCATTGGCCACCGGCAGGACATTGACAGATGATGGCCGACGTTGATCACGCCTCACCAGGTCGGGTCGAATTCCCAGCTCTTTACGCGCGAGAATGTCAGGGGTCGGGAGTGAAGGCACACGCGGTTGATCGCGAGATCCGATCTTTCAAGCTGCGCCTGGGGTGTGATGATCAAGGAAATGACAGGGCAGAATCCGGCGATGGGCAGCAAGGTGATCGGTGGTGTCTCCCTGGACACGCGGCGCATCCGGGTGATGCTTGGCCGCAGCCCTCACTCGAACCCGCTCCCAGGCAGTTTCCTCGATCGCCTTGCGGACCTTGGCTGCATCGAGCGCTACAAGGACGGCGAGCTGATCCACGCTGCGTGGCAGCCAGTGAACAAGCTGTGGGTGGTACTGTCCGGTGCGATTCGCGTCACGATGGTCGGCGAGGACGGAGGTGCCTTTACAGTCGCCGTGCTCGGCGAGGGAAGCTACTACAGCACTGGCTCGATCGTGCGGGAAGGCGAGGTCGTCAACTCTGAAGCGCAAGCCGTCGGTACCACAGATGTGGCGGCCTTCAAAGTGTCGCAATTGGAGGCCGAATTCGCCGACGACAAGCTGGTGGACCACCACAGGAAGGAATTGCTCTACCGGCGATTCTTGTCCGCCGGCGGGTTTTATCGAGACGCGCTCAGCGTCCCGCTGACGCAGCGCATGGCGCGACGGCTACTCGGCCACGCGCTCGCGGCGGGCCGCGGCACCGACATCGAGTTGCGCATCTCGCAAGCCGATCTGGCAACCATGCTGGGCGCGAGCCGCTCCAAGGTGAATGCCGAACTGCACCGACTCGAAGCCAGCGGGGCCGTGCGCCTGGGCTACCGCAAGATCGTTGTCCGCGACCTGGATCTGCTTCGAGCCGCAGCCGGCACGGACGTTGTGCCGCTGTAGCGCCGACACTGCGCGCAAATGTGTGCAATCGCGCAATTGAACCTGGGTGAACAATTCGGCGGCCGACCCTGTAGGAAGATCGCCTATCGGCCAGAACGGATTCCGTGTCCGCGAGGGGCTTGTCTCGATGTGAATGGACGAATGAAAGATCGTATCCCGAGGAACTCTCGCACGACGCCGCCGTTGGCGCCGTCGATTCTCTTCCGCGCATCTCGGTGGTGCAGCCATTGAGCACCCGCGGCGCTGCGGGCGTCGCATGGGTCGCGGCGGGATCGGCACGCGCACCGGCCAATGACTGCAGCGCCCCGTGGCCGGCCTGAGGCTGGCTTCCTGAACGGGTTCCACATGCCGATCAAGACTTCCGTTCGTGCAACACATTGCCGGGACTGCGCCATTCGCGAACTGTGCACCTTGGGCCGGCTCGGCGACCAGGAACGCGCCCCCATCGCTTCGCACCTTCGCGAGCGGGTCTTTCATCGCGACGACGTGCTCGTCGAGGAAGGCAAGTATGCGAGCTTCGTGCGAATCGTGAAGGTGGGCACCGTCTTCGGATACCGCCGAGGGTTGGATGGGCGTTCCCGGGCCATAGGGGTCGTGAACCGGGGCAATGCCCTCGGGATATTCGGCCTGTTCGACATGCCGAGTCAGGCGTCGTGCGTCGCTCGCACAACCGTTCGCGTCTGCGAAATCCCCGTTCCCGCCTTGCGCGACACGAGCACGTGCGGGTCGAGACTGCGCGGGTATGCCGCGTCCGCAATCGTCGAGACCTTTGGGGCGGTGACCGCCTGGTCGGAATCCATGCGCTTGCCAGGTGTGATCAATCAGCTTGCCTATGTCCTGGTGTTGCTGGCAGAAGCCAACAAGGCGGCCATGGTGGCGCTGCCAAGCCATTCGAATCTGGCCGAGCTGCTGGGGACGAGGCGCGAATCCGTCGCGCGAGCCCTGCATGCACTCGAGCAGGAGGGCAGCATCCTGCGACATGAGCGAAAGCGTTGCGAGGTGTTCCGAAGCAAGCTGCTCGCTCGCCTCTCTCAAGGTGCGCGGTGACGAAGTCGCGAACATGCTCGATTGCCCATGCCGTGGACTCCGCACGGCGTGCAGCACTCGTCGAACTGCGCGATCCGTCACTTTGCATGCGGATAGTGGTCCGGCGCAGGCTACGTTCGAACAAGGTGCAGTCGATAGTGACGCAGATCAACTCAACGAGCGACTCCACATGAACATGCCTTCAATGCTGCGCGCCGCGATGCTCGCCGCCTCGTTTACCACCGCCATCGACGCATCGGCGTCCAACGCGACGGCACCCGAAGCGACCGCCATGGTGAAGAAGGGGATCGCCTTCATCAAGGCGAACGGCAAGGAGAAGGGTTATGCCGAAGTGACCAACAAGCACGGTCCATTCGTCGACCGCGACCTGTACATCGCCGTCATGGGCCTCGACGGCGTGGTGCGAGCGCACGGGGCGAACGAGAAGATGATCGGCAAGAACCTGAGCGAGCTCAGGGACGTCGACGGCAAACCCTTCATGCGCGAGATGCTGGACCAGGGGCAGTCCAAGATGTCCTTCTGGGAGGACTACAAATTCACGAACCCCGTGAGCAAGAAGATCGAGCCGAAATCGATGTACTGCGAACGCCTCGACGACACGCTCGTCTGCAGCGGCATCTACAAAGCCGCGCCATGAAACTTCGCACCAAGCTCATGGTTGTGCCGGTGGCATCCGGCGTGATGCTCGCAGCTGTGATCGCGTCGTCGCTGTGGGTTCTGGACGCGTTCAAGTCACGCAGCAGCGCGAGCCACGCGGCCATCCTCACCGCTTACACGCGGGTCGCCGACGAGCGAGCGCGCCTCGGCGAGCTGCACACGCAGCTCTACCGAACGCTCACCATCATAGGTTCAATGGACGAGGTGGCCGTCGCGGCGATGCGGCAGCAGCGGGCCAAGGTACTCGACGAGATGGCTGCCGGCGCACGCAATCAACAGGCCCGCTCCGCCGACGACGCATTGCGTGGCGCGCTCGTGCGCTACGAGGGCCAGCTGCGGAAATACCGCAAGGCGGCCGACGACGCGATCGACCTCTCGACCGTAGACCCGAACACCGGCATCGCAGCCCTGCAAGGTGCAGACGTCGACTTTGACGCCATGAGTCGCACGCTCGCCGACGTGATCGCGAGGGTGCGGGCGCACGCGGCCGACGAACGCGCAATGCTCGACACATCGGCGTGGCGCAGCGCGCTTCTGATCGGCTCACTTGGCATGCTGGCCGTCGCCCTGTCGATCGGCTTCGCGTGGCTCACTCAGCGCCGGATCGCCGCGGACGTCTCCGCCGCGGCCGAGGCCGCGTCGCGGGTGGCTGCCGGCCGGCTTGACTCCGCCCCGCACAGCGAAGTTCGCGACGAGGTTGGTGACCTCCTGCGCGCGCTGGGCGGCATGGTCGATCGGCTGCGCCAGTCGATTCTCGCCGTGCGCATGGCCGCCGAGTCGGTCGGCAACGCGTCGAGCGAAATCGCAAGCGGCAACGCCGACCTCTCGGTACGTACCGAGCAAGCCGCCTCCAGTCTTCAGGAAACGGCGAGCTCGATGGAGCAACTCACCGGCACGGTGAAGGACTCCGCGCATTCGGCTTCCATAGCCGACGAACTCGCCCGCTCGGCCCGCAGCGTCGCGCAGCGCGGAGGCAGCGTGATCTCCGAGGTCGTCTCGACAATGGATGAGATCAACGCGAGCTCCAAGGAGATCGCCGACATCATCGCCGTCATCGACGGCATCGCGTTCCAGACCAACATTCTCGCGCTCAACGCCGCGGTCGAAGCCGCCCGCGCCGGCGCACAGGGGCGCGGCTTTGCGGTCGTCGCCGGCGAAGTGCGCTTGCTCGCGCAGCGCTCAGCCGAGGCGGCCAAGCAGATCAAGGCGCTGATCGGCACTTCGGTCGAGAAGGTTGCGGAGGGTTCCAGGCTCGTGTCGGACGCAGGCGCGACGATGACGGAGATCGTCACCTCGGTGCAGCGCGTCGCCGACATCATTGGCGAGATCACCGTCGCGTCGACCGAGCAGAGCAATGGCATCGGGCAGGTCAACGTCGCGGTGACCCGGCTCGACCAGATGACGCAGCAGAACGCGGCGCTGGTCGAGCAAAGCGCCGCCGCGGCCGAAAGCCTGCGGGTGCAGGCGGTGGCGCTGACCGACGCGGTGTCGACATTCCGCCTCGAGGCGGCCCCATCGCGCGGGGGCGCGGACGAGCCAGCGCCGAAGTTCATTGGCCGATGAATCGTGCGCAACAACCAACCTGTCTCGCAGCAAGAGTTCGACTATCCGGACGATGCGACCCTGATGTCCGTCACGGACACGCAGAGCCACATCATCTACGCCAATGCGGCGTTCGTCGCAGTCAGCGGCTTCGACCGGGACGAGATCATCGGCCAGCCGCACAACTTCGTGCGACATCCGGACATGCCCCCAGAAGCGTTCGCGGACATGTGGGCCACCCTGAAAGGCGGGGAATCGTGGTCCGCGCTGGTGAAGAACCGAAGAAAGGACGGCGACCACTACTGGGTACGTGCCAACGCCACGCCGGTTCGACGCCGCGGTCAGTTGTTGGGTTACATGTCCGTTCGAACCAAGCCCACGCGAGCCGAGGTCGATGCCGCCGAGGCGCTGTATCGTGATCTCCTTGATGGCAAACCGCGCGGACGCGTGCTCCACAAGGGATTGCCCGTGCGAACAGGCCTCCTGAGATGGATGTCGGCGCTGCGGACCATGTCCGTCGCCTGGCGCATTCGATGGTCATCTCTCGCCAGCATGGCCGTTGTCATCGGTACCTGCGCCGCGGCAGGGCTCGGGACCGGCGCACTCGGAATCGTGGCCGCCAGCGCGGTACTTTCGAGCCTCTTTGCCGACCTGTGGCTTGAAGCTCAGATCGCATCGCCCCTTGCCACCGTCTTGCGGGTCGCATTGAAGGCCGCTGAAGGGAATCCAGAGCGCAACGTGATGCTCGATCGGGTAGACGAAATCGGCATGCTGTTGCGAGCGGTCAATCAATCCGCACTCAACCTGCGCTCACTGCTCGACGATGTGAGCGAACAAGCCAGCCAGGTGCATGCAGGCACCGCGGAAATCGCGCTGGGCAACAACGACCTGAGCGCACGCACCGAGCAGACCGCAAGCAGCTTGCAGGAAACCGCTGCATCGATGGAACAGTTGGGGGCGACCGTCAGGCAGAACGCTGACCGCGCCCAGGAGGCCAATCGGCTTGCACTGAGCACCTCCGCCATCGCGATTCAGGGGGGCGAGATCGTCGAACGCGTCATCGAGACGATGAAGGGCATCGACGAGAGCTCCAAGCGGATTGCCGACATCATCGGCGTGATCGACAGCATCGCGTTTCAGACCAACATCCTTGCCCTCAATGCTGCCGTGGAAGCTGCGCGAGCCGGTGAACAAGGGCGAGGATTTGCCGTGGTCGCCTCTGAAGTGCGCAGCCTCGCGGGCCGCTCGGCCGAAGCCGCGAAGGAGATCAAGGCCTTGATCGGCGCCAGCGTCGAGCGCGTGGCGCAAGGAACGGCGCTCGTCGATCAGGCCGGATCCACGATGAACGAGATGGTCACCTCGATCAGGCGCGTGACGGACATTGTTGGCGAGATCAGCTCTGCCAGTGCCGAGCAGAGCGCCGGAGTGGCCCAGGTGGGCGAGGCGGTCAGCCAGATGGACCAGGCCACTCAGCAGAACGCGGCGCTGGTGGAACAGAGTGCTGCCGCCGCCGAGAGCCTGAAGCAACAAGCGCAACTTCTCCTCAATGCCGTTGCCGCGTTCGAGCAGATTCCAAGAAAGATCGATGAGCGACTGAGACCCGTTCTGACGGCCGCTCAGCCGGCGGGCGGGATCGGGCTGCGAAAACAGCCGCCGACGAAGAAGCCTCGCAAGACTGGCACGGACGGTGAGTGGGAGCGCTTTTGAGTGTTGGCCAATTCACGGGCGCCGCTTCGCGCCACTTTCAATGATCAGGATCCTGGTGAAACGATGACGAGGCCTCCCAGCGACGGCACCCCAGCACCCTTCGAGGGCTACTACACGGGCCACTACATCGACGAAGGCATGTCTGATGCGTTGCGCCGGGACGAGCTCATCGTCGCGCTGGACGAGCACGCCATCGTCAGCGTCGCGGACAACTCCGGCAGGATCGTCTACGTCAACGACCTCTTTTGCCGGACCAGCGGGTACACGCCGTTCGAACTGCTCGGGTCGCAGCACAACATCGTCAAGTCCGGCGAGCACCCGCCCGAGTTGTACGAGGATCTTTGGGAGAACATTGCGGGCGGGCGAGTCTGGCACGGCGAGCTCAAGAACCGGCGCAAGGACGGCACGTTCTACTGGGTCGCGACGACCATCGTGCCGATGCTCGATGCGAATGGGCTCCCGCTGCGCTACGTGTCGATCCGGACCGACATCTCCGCCGAGAAATCCCTTGACGAGGAACTGCTGCAGCAGCGCGCCTTTCTGGCCAACATTGCCGAGGCGGTCGGCGAGGGCATCCTGGTCGAAGATGAACTTGGCGAATGTGTGTTCGCCAACCAGGAAGCAGCACACCTGCTCGGCTGCACGCGCGACGAACTGCTCGGCCGCCGCTTGCACGAGCAGATTGTCGATTCGCTCGGCCCGATCGATTTCGCGACCACGACCTTCGAACCGGCCGACGGTCCGGAGCTGACCTGGCTTCCCGGCCGCTATGAAGGGCAGTTCGTCGGGTTCGATGGTCGCCGCCGTCAGGTGCTGGTGAATGTGCAGCCGATGGCACAGCACAGCGGGATCCTCGGCACGGTCATCGCCTTTCGCGACAACTCCGAGGAACGCCGCCAGCGCGACGCGCTGCGGCACGCCCGCGCCGCGGCGGACCGGGCCAGCCAAGCCAAGTCGGCCTTCCTCGCCAACATGAGCCATGAGATCCGCACGCCGCTGAATGGAGTCCTTGGGCTGGCCCGCCTGGCCCTTGATGAGGCGACGGACGCGCCGCGGCTGCGCGGGTACCTCGAGGGCATCGTCGAGAGTGCCGGCGCACTGACCGAGCTGATCACGGACGTGCTCGACCTTTCGAAGATCGAAGCCGGCAAGCTGAGCATCCAGCGGGTCGACTTCGACCTCCACGACTTGCTGCGCTCGGTCCAGCGCAGCTTTCGTGAGCTCGCGTCCGCGAAGAACGTCGACTTGCCTCTCACCATCGCACCTGACACGCCGGCGCAGGTGACCGGTGACCGGGTGCGCGTGCGTCAGATCGTCTCCAATTTCCTGAGCAACGCCATCAAGTTCACCCCTCGGGGCCACGTGCACGTCATGGCCGGGATGACGGTCAACGGTGATGTTCGTCTGGCCGTCGCGGACACCGGCATCGGTATCGAGGCGCAAATACTGGCGCAACTGTTCCGCCCCTTCGTGCAGGCAGACGAGTCGACGACGCGCCAATTCGGCGGCAGCGGACTGGGCTTGTCGATTTGTCGCGCGCTGGCAGATGAAATGGGCGGCCGCGTCGGCGCGGAAAGCGAACCCGGCCGAGGCAGTGTTTTCTGGGTCGAACTGCCGCTGGAGATCGCAGCGGCGCCGGCACTGCACGAAGAGGCATCACCTGGTCCTGCATTCGAGGACGTCGCCATCTCCGGCATGCGGGTGATGCTGGTCGACGACAACGAAACGAACATGGTGATCGCAACAGCCATACTGAGCCGCTGGGGCGTGGAAGTGACCGCGGCCCATAGCGGGCGCGAAGCGCTGGAGCTGATCGATCATGAACGGGGATACTTTGACCTTGTGCTGATGGACTTGCACATGCCGGGCATGAGCGGTTACGACGTGACCGCGGCCTTGCGGATCCAGTACCCAGCCGAGACTCTCCCCATCGTGGCATTGACGGCCGCCGCATTCGAAGAGGACCGCGAGCAATGTCAGCGCGTCGGCATGAACGACTTCGTGACCAAGCCCGTCAGCGCCGAGCGATTGCGTGCCATCTTGGTCAAGTGGAAAGGTTGTGGCGCAGCTGCAGCCGCATGACGCGATCTTCGGGCACCTTGGGTAGGGTGTTGGTTCGGCGGACTCGCCGGCTGGCAGGGCAATGTTCCGCGGCGAGGCCGTTGTCATCAAGTGCTACACCCGACCCTACCGTCCATCGGCAATGTTGCACTCTCGGCCCGCATCTCCCATCGCCACTTCGGCCTGCCGATCGACGATTCGCGCAACGCAGGCGCCGGTTCGCACCGACCCGTCGATTCAATACCCAAAGCCCGCCACCGCCTGAGCGGCGGTTCAGTCCAACGGGATCTTTTGCCCACCGGACGCGGGGCAGCGCCATCTCGTAGATCGCCAGGCAAAAGACTCTCTGCATAACCCGGAGATCGGCGCAATGCGTGCGGCAGCGAACCGAGTCATTCCGTTCGTCGACCGATCGCCGACACGACATGCGGCGTGGAAGAGCCCGTACTGCATCGGATGGTGGTCGCCGGCCGCCGCCGCGTCATCAATCGGACACGCCATCTCACTAGCGTCAGGCATCTTGTTGGAAACGGAGGCCAATCGTGAACAAGTACTTGAACCAAGCGGCGCACGCAGTCCGCTGTCTGTCTCGGCTGATCCCGCCTGCCGTGGCGGCATTCGGGATCGTGCCGGCGCTCGCTGCGGATCATGATTCGTGCCACCTTCGGTCCGCAGGCGGTGAAATCAAGCACGTCATCTATCTCCAGTTCGATAACGTGCACCTGCGACGGGACAACGCGAACGTCCCGTCGGACCTCGAACAGATGCCGCATCTGCTCAATCTGCTCACCGGCAGCGGCACGGTGCTCAACAAGCACTACACGATCCTGATCTCGCACACTGCAGGCGGCATTCTGAGCTCGCTCACGGGGCTCAATCCCGACCGGATGGGCGTCACGGTGTCGAACTCGTACGACTATTTCAAGCCGGACCTCACGCCCACGTTCACATCCGCATTCAAGTACTGGACCTCACCGGTGTCGGGGACCGACACACTGCCCAACATGGTGAACAACGACTCGGGCGTGCCGAAGACGACGCCCGCGCCATGGGTCAGCTACACACGCGCCGGTTGCGATGTCGGCAACGTGTCCGTCGCCAATACAGTTCTCGAGAACAACTCGACCTCGCCTGGGGGCGACGTTTACAACGTCTATGGGGTTCCATCGCCCGAGGCCTCCGAATCGGCTGCCTTGCGAACCACCGATTTCGTCGGCATCGCGGTCCATTGCGCGCGCGGACCGGACAGCGTCTGTGCACGCAGCGCGAACGCGAAGAGCGACCCGCTGCCGGACGAGCCCGGCGGATATTCCGGCTACCAGGCGCTCTTCGGCGCCAAGTACGTCAATCCCGCAATCACCGGTGGCCTGGCAGTGGTGAACGATATCGACGGTCAACCCATCACGGATTCGCTCGGCAACCCGGGCTTCCCGGGCTTTGACGGCATGTCGGCGGCGAACACCCTCGGCTATGTCGCGCAGATGCAGGAGGCCGGAATCCCCGTCACGTTCGCCTACATCTCGGACGCGCACGACAACCACGCGGGCCTGGGCGCCTATGCGCCGGGCGAGGCCGGCTATGTCGCGGCCCTGAAGAGCTATGACGACGCCTTCGGCAAGTTCATCGACAGACTCGCGTCCCACGGCATCACCACCCGCAACACGCTGTTGGTCGTCACGGCGGACGAGAACGACCATTACGCAGGCCAGCGCGCGGAAAACTGCGACGGCGTGCACGTGCCATGCGCGTACAACACGGCACCTGGGCTTGCATCGAATGGCAAGCCGGCACACGGCGTATTCGACGTGACGAACGGCGGCACCCTGCCGTTCACGCCGCCGGCCTGGCCGCCCGCGGGGCTCAACGGCCCACTCGTCGGCGAAGTCGGCTACAACCTGAAGTGGCTTCTCGGTGCGACGATCGCCGATACCGGCTACGACATCTCGTTCGACTCCGCGCCGAGCTTCTACATCGTCGGGCAGCCGCAAGCAGTGGATGCGGCCGGGAATGTCGTGCTGAACCCGGTCCTGCGCGCCTTCGAGCAAGCTGCGGCGAACCTGAAGGCGTTCGATCCGTACATCGACTCGGCGCAGCTCACGCCAGTGGCCCGATACGTCGTCGACGCGCCCACCCTGAAGGCGATCCACATGATCAACGCCGACCCGCAGCGGTCGATGTCGTTCACGGTATTCGCTGAGCCCGACTTCTATTTTCAGACGTTCAGCCCCTGCCCGGCACCGAGCCAAGGATGCGTGAACGACGGCTTCGCGTGGATCCACGGCGACTACGCGAACGACATAGGTCAGACCTGGCTGGGTCTGGCCGGCCCCGGGGTGAACGCTGGAGGAATCGATCACACGACATGGACCGACCACACCGACATCGTCCCCACGATGATGCATTTGCTCGGACTGTCGACCGACTACCAACCGGACGGCCGTGTCATCACGCAGGTGCTGACGCACCGGTCCGCGGGACGCGGCAACGGGGAATCGCTCGTCGAACTCGGAAACCTGTACAAGCAGCTCAATGCCCCATACGGCGCATTCGCCCATGCGCTGATCGTCGCCTCGACGCGCGGTATCCGGGCCGATGATGCGACCTACGTCAAGACCGAACGCGCGATCCAGCGGCTCGCGTCGCGGCGCGATGAGGTGGTCTCGAAGATGAAGAACGTCCTCGACGGAAGCGAGAATGGGCATTCGCAGCAGCTTGTCCGGCAGGGTCGAGATCTGCTCGAGGCAGCGCAAGTGCTGTCGGGCTCATGAGCCGTACGCCGGAGAACGGCGGTTGACGGCGAAAGAAGTCCCGGCAGGCCCTTTTCAGTTCATCGGGCCTGCGCCTCATCGTCGCTGCGCGAGCGCGCTGTCACGGCAGCAAATGGCGCCGGAAGTAGTCCGTGATCTTCCGGTCCACCGCCGGGAGCACGCTGCGCTCGAAGTCCGGCGGGTCGTTCAGAAGCTCGCCCAGCACGCCTGTCAGCCCCGGGGGTAACGGCGAGAGCATGGCGCCATGGCCGCCCTGCGCGAGGTGAGCCACCCGTGCGCAGGAGGCGCAGGCGGCCAAGACCGCCTCGGAATGAAAGCGCGGGAGCAGCCAGCGGTCGGCGCCCGCGGTGACCAGGCCGAACATGGCTTCCGCGGGCACCGCGGCCACTATGACCGCCACCCCGGGGTCGATGTGGCCGTACCAGGTCGTGTCGCCTTCGAAGCGGCGGCGGATCTCATGTCAGGCAAGCCAGAGGCGCAGGCCGAATAGCGCGGGCAGCGCAAAGACCGACTCGCTGGCGGCGCGGGCCCGAGGGTACCCGCCGGTGGCGCACCAGCGGAGCAGCCAGCTCAGGTCCGCACAGGCTCTGCCAGCGCCAGCGCCGCCCACAGTCTCATGTAGGCCCGCGAGCAAAGGCAACAGCGCCACCACGGCGCCGCGCAGCGACATGTCCAACGACGCGAGCGGGACCACAATGGGGCCGATGATGGCATGCGCGCAGGTCGGTACGCGCAATGCCTCCTCCATGACGACCTCGCCGCGACACGCTACGACACATCGGCTTCAGTCGTTCGCCCCGGCCTGCTGAAAACGGGTTGTGTCGCTGGCCCGCGGACGTCGACTACAGGCTCGATCTCGGCATCACGGCGCGTCGATGTTGGCCCGCACCAGCCGCGGCGTGAACGAGAACAGGTCGGGATCGGCGAGATCGATCGTGGCGCTGACCCAATGCGTATTTCGAGCACCGAACGTCTCCATGCGGGTGAAGTTCGCCACGACGCCGCCTTGCGGGCCGCTGAGCGGCTTGTCCAGCTTGAAATAGTGGCTGTCGCCGTGCACGTAGACCACCGGGCCAGGGAAGGCCAGTGCGGCGTCGCGCAGCGCGTTCACGTAGTCCGGAAAAGCGTCCCACGAGCGCGTGTCGGTCAGATGGTTCTCGTTGTTGAAGTTCAGGTCCGCCTGTGCAATGACCATGACACCCTTTGCGTGCGCCTGCTTTGCATAGGCGAAGCTCTCTGCAATCCAGGATAGGTTGGCGGCCTTGCGGGCCACCTCCTCGGCACGCTGGCGATCGAGTTCAGCTTGGGGACGCGTCTCTCCGTCGACCCCGGGGTACGGATAGTTGTCGTTGGAGCCCTGCATGTTGACGGTGACGTATACGACGGGGCCGTACGCCCACCGCGCGTTTTCGACGTATTGCGGATACTGCCGCACCAGCCGCAACTTGTGCTGCCCGAGGCTGAACGGCGTGGAAAAGAACAGATCGCGCTCATGCTGCAAGCGCTCGATGGGATCTGCCGTCTCCGCGGTGGTCGATGCGGGCCCATAGCGACCCCAGCAATCCGTCCAGTCGTTGTCGCCGGTCACGAAGATCAGCGGTTGCTTGAATTGACTGAAATTGGCGAGCGCCGGGAAATAGACATTCTCGTCCGTGCAGGCGCCGTCGCCACCTGCCTTGAGGTCACCGTCGAACACTGAAAACGCAACATGCGCGGCGTTGATGTCAGCGATGAGGTTCGGATACTGTGCCTTGCCAAGCGCGTTGTACGGCATGTCGCCGAACAAAGCGATCGTGTACTTCCCGCGAGCTGCGTCGTCTTGTTGTCGACCTTCGTTGTCGCGGGCGTTGCTCGAGCAAACGGCACTGATCAGGCCGACTGCGATGATGGACGCGCGCAATCTGGATTTCGCTGTCATGTAGCTTTCTCCTTCACGCTTTGGGAGCTGGTTGAGGGTGGCGTTCGGGAAATCGGAACGCGAGGAGCACCTTGCATGGCCTGCGTGAAAGCACCGTGAACGAGTCATGACGATCGCTCGGACGAGGAATCGGATGCGATGGCATTCGCAACCGCGTGCCCCCTTGGTCACCGATTCGTCATCTCCGCTGGATATCACCCGCGGTTACGCATGCACGGCACCCTCGCATCGCACGCGCAGCCGCTGCTGGCACACGCCGGGGTACTCAGTCACATGACGCCAACGCCGGCGCAAGCGGGTCGGCACACTGTCATCATTGCCATGGCAAAGTTCAGCTTCCTGCAGGCTGCCAAGAAGGTGCCCGATGACTTTTCCAGGCAACTACGACGAACTGGCGGACCAAATCCGCCGCGATCTCATCGACGGCTACGACGAAGAACTGGAGATGGAAATCGAGGATCGCTCGGCCGACCACGCCCGCGCCGGTCTCGACAGCGACGTGGACTTGCACTCCGAGCGACAGCCATACTTCCGCAACCCTTTCCGGCTTCAGCGCGAGCTCGTCAAGCTGCAAGATTGGGTGGCCCATTCACGACAGTGCGATTGAGCTCGCTGACGTTCGAAGAAACACTCAGCGACGCACCGCGTGCCGGAAAAGCGTCAAGAAAGTTCAGGGGATAGCCAAAACGCTATCAACGGTATATACCGTTTCTGCGGAGAGAACGCGCCAGTCAGTTGTTTGTTCCCGGTTGTCCGCGGGCTCGATTCGTCCTGGCCGTTTGGTGTTCGCCGGCCTCGCCTGGTTGGTCTTCAGCATGGAAGGGGCGATGATGATCTCGTTCACTTGGCTTTCGCTGCCGCCCGACATCCTGCGCCGGATGACGACTCACGATACGGCCCGGGAAACCGGCGGCTCAAGACACGAGCGCATCGGCGCGCTTGCCGCAGTATTCGTGGTGATCGTGTTGGCGCTGATTGCAGCACTCGTACCCCTGTGATCGAGCAAAGGCCGGGGCTCGCCTCAATGCGGCAAGGGCTGCATGCAATCTCTCGCGCCGGCCCGGTGAAGTTTTCCGTCAGCTATTCCTTTGTCTTGGGACGCCCGGTCTTGATCAAGGGCACGGCCTGAAGCGCCTTCTGCAACGCATCGTCCGATAGACCGGTCAGAACCTTCAGCCCAGCGCGCAGGATCTCGCTTTTCTTCGAGACACGGCCGAGCCGGGCCAGCCGAACCTTGAGCGCCTCGATGGCCGTGTACTCGTCGCGAGGGATGGTGAAGCTGTCGCGTACCAGCTTACGCTTGTGCGGCTTTGCCACCGCGACCTTGGCGGATGGCGCAGTCCCCGTGGTTGGGCTGTTGACCGTTGCTTTCGATCGGCTGGCCGCGCGCTTCGCAGGCGTTGCCTTTGACGATGTCGCGACGGCCTTCGTCGTCTTTGCCGGTACAGAGGCTGCAGCGCCCGTACGACGCTTGGCGGATGTGGGCATGGGCTTCAGAAGCTGTGAAACGGTATGTACAGTTTACATGCATCCCCCATGCGTCATCGTGACGCTGCCTGTGTCGGATCTCAGCGGTGTCAACCCGACGTGGAAGCAGAAGCATGGCGTGGCCGCGAAATTTGACTGGCCCCCCGATACGTTGGCAGTCAAGGGCAGCGTATCGATGCGCAATGCGTGGCGTGCCTATTCGCGCGGCAACGTCTCAGCGCGTCGCGGCCGAGACAGACATGCCACGAAAGAACTGCAAATTCGGCAGGTCATGGCGGATCAGCCCGTTCGGACACCAAAGATCGAAGCTCGCTTCCTGGTCGTTCAGGTGAATCAGTCCGATGCCCACGACCTTCTCGCCGACACGCGCCTGCATGTCGTCTGGCAGGACGAATGCGGTGGACGGGATCCACAAGTGACGGACACCGGCATCGCTGACGTCGTGGAATTGGTGCGTATGGCCAGAGGCCACCAGACGCAGCGTCGACTTCAGCGGACCATCGAGCAGGCGTTCGGTCGCCTCGCGGCAGACATAGCGGCCCTTGCGAGTGTTCTCGCCCGGCAGCGGGCGAAACAGCGGCCTGTGCAGGAACAGTCCCGTGTGCACGTGCCGCTTCGTCGGCCGTGTCTGCTGGTCTATCCAATCCCATAGGGCCGACTCCTCGTCGGAGTCGGTGCCAAGGAGCTGGGCGTTGATGCCCAGCAGCTTCCATCCACCGGTTTCGACCATCCAGCGGTCTTGCCCGAATACCTCGCGATAGGCACCGAGCAGTCGGGCGTCCAGAGGCAAGTCACCCGAGGCGTCGCCCATATCATGGTTGCCGGGCAGGCATCGCAGGTGTGTCGGCCACGCGTGCAGAAGGTCGCGCGCGAACGTCAGTTCTTCACTTCGGACCTGGCCATCCAGTGTGATGTCCCCGAGATGGACCGTGACGTCGGGCGCGAGTTGCTCGATGGCGCAACGAGCGGCATGCCAATTCGACACGCATTCTGGCGCCCGAGCCGAAAGATGACTGTCCGACACCAGAGCAATCCGCATGTCCTCTGCATCCTTTGGAACAACGGCAGGATCTCTATCTTTCTACCCCTCCGTGACAATCGAATGTCGCTGAGCAGCGAACTGCCGTTCAATAACATGGGCCGCGGCGTCGATCCCGCTTCGGAGCGATTCGCCAGGCGCCCTTCACGCCCCCCGCCGCTGCGTCGCTAGCGATCGCGCTGGCTGCGAAACGCCAGCCAGCCGGCAACGACCGTGAACGTCGCGATCACGAATACGACGATCCAGAACCCGTGTGCTTGCCCCGCAAGGGGAATGCCGCCGACGTTCATGCCGAGCAGGCCGGCGATGATGTTGATCGGCAGCGCGAGCACCGTGACCACGGTAAGGACGAACAGGCTGCGGTTGTTGTCCTCGTTGACTTGAGCGGCGATCTCTTCCTGGAGCAACTTGATGCGCTCCTGCAAAGACGCCATGTCGCGCAACACCACAGAGAATTCCTCTGTCGCCTGGTGCAGCTGCAGGACGTCCGGTTCGGCCATCCATCCCAATGGGTGCTGCAGCAGCCTGAACAGCGCCGCCGGCTCAGGTGCCAGCAGGCGTTGCAGCCGCACGAGCAAACGACGCAAGACCCCCAGACGGACGCGTTTGTGGATGAGCTTGCCGGCCAGCAGGTCGTCCTCGATCGAGTCAATCTTCGTGGCGACTTCACGCACGATCTCGACCAGGACATCGGCCTGGTTACGAAGCAGGAACTCCAGCAGCTCGACGGTGGATCGGAGCACCTCGCCGGCCTTCACTGCGGATCGCAGCTTGTCGATAGACCGCAGCGGATGCAATCGGGCAGTCACTAGGAGATGCTGGTCGACACTCATCCACAGTGTGGAGATATCCGATGGCTCGAAGGAGAAGCTGAAGTGGACGTCGTTGATGACGGCAATCAGTCCCTGATCGGCGCGCTCGATGCGGGTTGAGTGCATGCCTTCTTGAAGCGCCTCGAAGAATGCGTCGGACAGCCGCGCATGCTCCTCGAGCCAGCGCCGCGCGGCATTGTGGCTCAGGTTGAAATGCAGCCATGCGAACCCCGCATCGCGCAACGTGGTGTCGCGTTCGAGGTCACCGCGACGTTGCTCGGCCAGCCAATCGGCTGCTTCGGCCGAGCTCAATGGCGACGCGCTCTGACCCGGGCGAAAGAGGAAACCACAAATTTGACCGACCTCGTCGGCTCCGTAGCTGGCACCAGCGACATCCATTTCCTCTCCATCTTCGATTGCACGCGCATCGTGCATCGCGCATCGCGGACCGGTGGGATCCGATTCGTGCATCGTCTATTGGCTGTGCAGAACGCAGGAGACCTCGTCGAACGCGGACAACCGCGTTGTCACGCAGCGTCAGTCAGGGCTGCAGTGCATGGCGGATCGCAAATTCTGCAGCCGTGCAAGGAGTTCGGCTAGCGGTTCTCTCACGGTCTTTGCGGCGCCTTCGTACACGGCACCTGCGTTGCCGTCCAGCGTGATGACCTCGCCTTCGGCGAACTCGATGTCGCCCAGGCGCAGGCAATGTCGCTCCTGGTCAATGCGGAGGGCATCGCAGGCGACGAGGCAGACCTTGCCCAGCTGCCGCGCGACGACCGCCGCATGCGACGTCCGCGCCCCGCGCACGGTGAGCAAGCCCTGCGCCACGTCGAGCGCACCGATATCATGGGTGTCCGCGTCGTGCCTCACCAGAATCACCTTCGCCCCTGCCTTGGAGCGACTTCGTGCTCGAGCCTCGTCGAACGCGATTTCACCGACTGCCACGCCACTGCACGCGCTTTGCGCATGAGCGAGCGGACTGGCCTCGCGGCCGCTATCCGCGACGATCTTCATGACGCAGAGCGAATCCGAACCGAATGATGCCGTTCGTCTCAAGGCCTCGGTGACGTCGATGACGCCCTCGGCGCACAGGTCCAGCGCAATGCGCACCGCCGCTTGCGGCGTGCGCTTGCCCGCGCGCGTCTGGAGCAGGAAGAGGCGGCCATTCTCGATGGTGAACTCGAAGTCCTGCATATCGCCGAAGGCCCGCTCCAGCTGGCGTGCCATGGTGAGCATGTCCTCCCAGAGCGCGGGCGCGACGCTGGCCAGTTCCTCGTGTCCGGCCGCGCTGCGGCGTCCCGACACCACGTCCTCCCCCTGCGCATTGAAGAGGAAATCCACCCATGGTTCAGGCTCTCCGGTGGATGGATGCCTGGTGAATCCGACGCCGGCACCGGAGACGCCGCCCGCATTGCCGAACACCATGCGCTGAACGGTGACTGCCGTGCCCATCGATTCGCTGAGTCCGTTGAGGGATCGGTAGGTGTGTGCCTTCGAGCTCGACCACGATCCAAAGACCGCGGCGATGGCGCGGTTCAACTGCACGATGGGATCCTGCGGAAACGGCTGACCGCAGAGCTGCTCCACGGTCGCAAGGTGGCGCCGCGCGAGGGTACGCAATTCGATGAAGTCGAGGTCGCGTTCATCGCGCCCCTCCGCGACCAACGCCAGATCCACCTCGAACGCGGCCGAGGGAAGGCCGAGCACCGTCTCCGAGAAACCGGCAATCAAGCGCCGGTAGGCGTCCCAAGCCAGCCTCGGGTTGCCGGTGAGTCGGATCAGCCCGCGCAGTGTCTGGTCGTTCAATCCGATGTTCAGCAAGGTGTCCAGCATCCCCGGCATGGAGACCGCTGCGCCGGATCGAACCGACAGCAACAGTGGCCTGCGCGCGTCGCCAAAACGCAGCCCCGTCGCCGCCTCCAGGGCCAGCATCGCGTTCGACCACAGTTCCGGGCCGGCGTCTTGTGCATGCGCCGACCAAGCCGTGCCGATCACGAACGCTGGTGGTACAGGCATGCCAAGCCTCGCCATGCGCGCCAGGTTGCTCGCCTTGAAGCCGACCGCCTCTGGTGTCGCTTCGACATGTTCCGGGCCGCAACCGATCAGCAGAGGAGGCGGGGCAGCCCGCACAATCGAGCCTGCAGCGCATCCAGGCGTGGGCCGGTTGCCGTCCTGGCCATCTGACTGCGCCCTTTGTTCGATCGGCGCGTTGCGGGCAGGGACAGTCACGGCGACACCTTTCCCACGCGGCGCAGCGCATGGTCGCGCAGACCATAGCCGACCGCCAGCAGATGGTCAGACGCCTTTTCAAGCGCGCTTGCCAGTTCATTGCTGAGCATCAGTGAGGCCGGATCGTCCACTTCGCGCGCCAGGGCGCGCCTTGCCGCGCGCAGCAACTCGTCGCACTGGCGTTCGGCCTGCAGGACGCGCCAGGAGGCGTCGAGATATTCGTCCTGATCAGCTGCATCGCTGGCCTCGCCCAACGTGCTCGCGACCTCGATGGCCTTCACGTGATCCTGTGTGGCCACCAGCACGGCGTCAGCCAGGGCCTGCATCGCCGTCAACACCGATGCACCCCAGCCGTGATGGTGTCTCTCGGCGACAAGGCTCAGCACGAAGGCAGCTTCCTCCAGTGCGTCGGCCACGTCATCTGACCGCTCGATGAGACGAGCGAACGGCTCCCACTGTGGTTGACGCTCCGCCCGCGCGCGCGCCCGCATCACGAGGTGGTCGGCCTGCCGCTCCCAGGTCTTGGCGCGGCCAGCCAGCTTGGTCGCGACACTGGCGTCACGCTCTACACCGCGAGAAAGCCCTTCGCTCAAAGCCTGCGCCAGCGCGTGACAGATCCCCGCGTGCTCCTCCAGCAGCTCGAACTCACCGGGCCGTCCCCTCAACCGCCGCGCGACCAGCAGGCGCGCTTCGTCGGCGATCAACGCCGCGGGCTTGCGGCGCGCGGCGCCCTGGCTTGCGAGCACCATGATGTCGACCAGCAGGGCTGCGGCGGGAGCCGCGCCCATCACGTTGTCGAGGCGGTCTCCCAGTCTGAAGGCCCCTTCGCCTTGCGCAGCCATGGCGTCCCACACGAGACGCTCGCCGCCAGCATGGAGCCAGGCCATGTGGCCCACTTCGCGGTCCGCCGCCTCGTGCAGCACGGCGACGGCGCCGTCCTTGTCGACGAACGACAGGAGCCGCTTGCGCGCACGGTTCCAATCAATCAGGAACACGATGCGCGACCCGATCGCCTCCAGCATGGAGCCCAGTTCCTTCGGGTCCGCAGCGTTGAATGTTGCCGTGCCGACGTGATAGGCACTTCCCGCGTTCAAGCCTGCGGTCGTACGCGCCTCGACTGCGGACCATTGCGCTCCGACCCCAGCGAGCAGGGACTGGAAAAACGCGAAGCGCTGGCGATGCAGATCCGAGTAGGTGAGCGCAATGCCGAGGTCTTCCACCTGAATGACGAGCACATGGACGTCGTTCGTGCCGATGTCATTCTGAATGAGCAGGCGTCGGCCGTCGCGCGTGGCTGCCGTATCGAGACCCGGGTGATCGAGCTTCAGCGCGCGGGTGCGCTCGACGCCCCGCATGAATGCCTCGATGAGGGGGGCATCGCTCCCATCGGGCGACAGTTGCCACACGTGCGCGCCGCTGATCGACTCTCCCGAAAGTCGGGAGGAAAGCCGATTGAGCGCCTTGTGCAGGTCCATGACCGTCAGGTGGAGGCTGTCCCCGTCCTCCCGGCGGCCGCGGGTCAGGCTTGCGAACGTGTCTGCCGAGATTTCCTGGCCCGCGAGCCCACGCAGCAGCAATTGCCAGTGCGACGCACGTTCGGCCAGCAGTGCATCGGCATCCTCGGCTTCGAGCACCGGGCGCGCCATGGTGTACAGATCGTCGTGCATGCGATCCAGGAGCCGGCGAAGTTCGGGCAAGTGCAACTCGCTGGCCTGCATGGATGCGGAAGCCGGAAGTTCGCGCAGCCATGCCGCATCGTCGCGCGAGCCGATGTCGGCTACGGCGATCTCGCGCGACAGGTCCGCGGCTGCACGATCCGGCGCCTGCGCATGTGTCTTTGCGGCTTGAAGGATCGTAAGGTAGAGCTTCAGTCGATCATTGGCCTTGAGCGCTGACTTGACGCGTGCGGGTTGCAGCAGCGACGCCTGGCCGAGCGACGCAACCGCCTCTTGCTTGTACATGATGGCTTCGCACTGGATAACGTCCCAGTGTCAAGCGCGCATATGACGGCTCGGTGACAGGCGAACCGTGCCACACCGGCGCGGCTTGCGCATCGTCAAATGAATACGCGAACGCCGCGCGCGGGCGGCTGGATTTCGCTTTTTCAGCGAATTCGCCTGAACGCCAGCTGGTCGATGAGTGTCTCGCAACCCGTCTGCGTGAGATGTTCGCAGACGATCTCGACCTTGCCCTGCTCGGCCATTCGCTTCAGCTCGCGTGCCGAGGCGTCAAAAACCAGCGGAACTTCGAGTGCGGAGCCAACTTTGGGCAACTGCTGAACCACTCCGAGCCGGGCGTCAAGATAGGCAGTCTGGGCAAGGGTATGCATCATGAACATCCTTGAAACATTCAATTCGGACAGGGCAAACCTGGGTGATTGCCCTGGGATGATGTCTCCCCATGCCGTTCTCATGCTGGTATCCCGCAGATCCATGTGACTGCGCGGGCGGTGTACTTCGCGAGTGCATTCTATGCGCTGGCCCGCCTTCATCCAAGCTACACCAATGGCATCGGCTCGCAGAAGGCGATGGTGGTGCGAGTCAGGTGCAAGCTCACCCCTGCAAGGAATACCTTGTCTGCGGCAGCGAGTTCGTCACGCGCAAGGTCCCACGAGCTTGCGCCCTCCTCAGACGCCGGAGCGTTTCAGGGCAGCCGCCAGCGTATCGGCAGCTGCGAGCGTGCGCTGTGGGACAACCAGTTCGTCAGTGCTCAGTGATCGAATGAGACGATACTGCCGGTCGCGCGATCCAGTTGCAGTCGGCCCGCATGGGGGCCCTGCTCGAAGAGGAACATGCCGTCTAGCGAACCCGCGACCTCGTCGGCGGAGCCGTTGCCGATTCGCGGCAGGCCCCAGTTGTCCTCGATGAACTTGAGGATTGACGCCTGGTCCGTGACTGAATGATCGACATAGTTTGTCTTGGCCCAGGGTGAGATCACCAAAAGCGGCAGACGCGGCCCGTACCCGCAGCGACCGGCTTGTGACCCACCGGCAGGGTCGTTCGACTTGGGTTCGCCGCAGCTTCCCGGTGCGAGCAGTTGATCGTCCGCGAGGTTCGATTGCATCATCACGGGTCCCATCACGTGGTCGTACCAGCCGTCGGAATCGTCATACGAGATGATGATCGCGGTATCGCGCCACTCGGCAGAGCGCATGATGTCGTTGATCGTGTCGACCAGGAATGTCTGCTCGTCGAGCGGGTCCGAATAGCCTGCGTGCCCGTCCTGATAGGCGCCTGCCTTGACGAAGCTGACAGCGGGAAGATTGTGATTCATGAGCGCGGTATGAAAACGGCTCAGGTCATATTGGTGGTTGGCCTGGTCGGTTCTGCCGACCGCCGCATCGGACGACGGAGGCAGGTGTGCCGCGTTCTGCGTGCTCTTCCAGTACTGGAAGAATGCATGGTGCGGGATGTAGTCTTTGCCGGCACTGGCGCCGGACACGTTGTTGTGGGTCTCGTTGCAGTTGTCGAAGCCGCCCATGAACGCACCCCAAGTAACGCCAGCCGCATTCAACCGATCGCCGATGTTCTCGCCGGACATGATGATCTGCGTGCGATTCGCAGCAGAGCAGACGTCACCCGCCGGATCCGGATCGCCGATGACGGCGCCCGTGGTTGCACCGCCCGCAATGTTTCCGTTCGGCGATCCGCCATTCGTGATCGTCGCCTGGAAGGTCGTGCCGGCCACGAGGTTGAGCAGGCCCGGTGTCGACGGCCCGAAGCTGGTGCCGAACGAGTTGTCGCTCATTGCGTAGTGCTGCGCATAGTTCCACAGCGCGGTCACCGTGTTGCCGTCGTAGTAACCCATCGTGCTGGTGGGACCCAGGTGCGCGTCGTTGCAGCTATGGTTCAGAAAGCGATCCATGAGGCCGCCATGGAAGGCGAACTGCTCGTCTGCATAGCCGTGATCCTGGTCGCAAGTCACCGGTACGCTGCGGTCAATTCGGAAAGGATTCACGCCATTCGGATTGTGGGTGAGAAGGCCACCGCTCTCGAGGTTGTTCACGCTTGGCGTCTCGTGCCTGGGTTTGCCGAAGTACCGGGAGCCGTCGGCGTTCGTCGCGGCATGTGGGTATGTGCCGAAGTAGTGATCGAACGAGACGTTCTCCTGGAAGATGATGACGACGTGCTTGATCGGCGTTTGCGTGTGCGACTCACGCTTCGCATACACGTGCGGGCATGCGAGCAAGCCGGCGCTGATAACGCCGGTCAACAAGCCTGCGCGCGAAAGTCGAGATCTCGAGGTTATTGCCATGCTTCGGGTCCTTTGAGGGGGGCAGCCACGCGGTGTCTGCGCACGGATGCGGGTTGAGAGGTATGGAACGTCATGCAGCCCTAATCGTCGACGGCGTTGCAGTCGAGGAACTGGTGCGAGCGCAGCCTAGGGGTCCTCTGTGGCGCATTGATGACGGCACGGGACGAACCAAATCGTCCGGAGCCACCTGATTCGTGGCACACGGCCATGCGCGCTTCGTTGATCTTGAAGCAACTCCGGCCGTGACTGCGGATTTCTCGGGGAGAACCTGAATTTGATTTGTCATCGGCCCGCGTTCGATGATCGCTGCACTGCTGCGCCTCGCCGAAGCCCGAGCATGACCCGTTCAGTCGTATCTGTTCTTGACGACCGCTGGTCTTGCGCCGATGCGCCGCACCGGCCTTGCGAGCAGCCTTGAACTCGGCGGCGATCTCTTCCACATCGATGGACGTGGCCGCCAACAGGCGATCCAGTTCGAACGCCGCCTTGTTCAGCGACGCCCGATGAGCACCAGACTGGCCGTGCGTCGGGATGAAGCAGCCCACTGTCTGAGCGTGGCGAGCAATCGCGACCGACGTCCGAGGGGCGCGCGATCGTCCTCGACGCTCGATTGCCCGGTGTGGACGGAAGACGCCGACTTCTTCGGCACGCGCGTGGCGACGTGGACGACGAGTCGCGTGAGGCTGTACCTCGCTTCGACCGATGCGGCTGACGCGTGCGAGACGATTCGACGGCTGTGCTATTCAACCGGGCCGTACTGAGGCAGAACAAGGGCCTACGAGGCCGAAACTGGACAAACAATAGCACAGCACTAACCTCTAAGTGCCTGTCGCGATTGGAGTTTTCGAATTGCGTATGTCCGGCTACGAACCAAGGGGTCGTGGGTTCGAATCCTGCCAGCCGCGCCAGAAATAGTAGTCAGATCAACGGCTTAGGTGTTCATGCACCTAAGCCGTTTTTCCTTGGCGAAGGGACCCCGAAGGGACTCGCGGGTTGCTGGCACGGCTCCCGCGAGCCTCCTTGGCGAGGCTTCTCAACGACCGGTTCTGGCGACCGGTTTCATCCTTGATCAGTTCGAGCGCGGTACGGATCTCGCGGATCTGCGCCTCTGAATAATGCGCCGTCATCCCGGGCCGAACGTGCCACAGGATGTCTGCCCGCGTGTCCTCCTCGACGGCGGCCTCGCGCAATCGCATGCCCACCGTGTGCCGCAAGTCGTGCACATGCAGATCGGCCAGACCAGCCTTGCGTCGGGCCGTCTGCCAGGCGGTGTTGTTCATCGACTCGATCGGCTGATACGGCATGGCCGGTTCCTTGTCGAAGTCCTTCACCCGCTCGCGCCGCCAGACGAACACGAACTCGTCGTGCTGTCCGCGGAGTTGCTCGACGATGGTCTGCGCCACTGCGTTGCACACCACGTAGCCCTCCGACTTGCGGCCCTTGACGTACTGCCTGGGCACCTCGAACACGGAGCACTGGACGTCACCCAGGTCGACCCGGATCTCCCATTCCCAGCGCAGGTTCACGACCACGTTGTCTCGCGCGCCGGTGTTCAACGTGAACAGCGCCATGCGCGCCAGGTGCGGCGGCAGCAGCGCAAGCAAGCTGCGTTGCTCGGCCCACGAAATCGGCTGCGGGTCTCGCTGGTAGCCGTTCAGCGGCAGCATCGTCAGCAGGGGAACCTGCAGCAACACCGGCACCGTCCGGCCGCCTCCCACATCGACTCGCCACTTGCGACAAGCGCGATTGAGCATGTGTCTGACCACCCCGAGACTCAAGTTCACCGTCTTGTGCGCCCTGCCCTGTGCCAGCCGCTGGTCCACGAAGGGCCTGAGCGTCCCGTCGTGGACCTGGTCCAGCGGCAGGTGACCGACGCACGCGACCACGGGCTCCAGCAGATAGCTCTCAGTGGCGAGCGACGGCTTGCCGGCACGCTCCTCCTCCAGGAGGTACCGGGTGGCGGCTTCCGCCAGGGTGATCGACCTCGCGCCAATCGGTCCGTAGGCATCGATCTGCGCACACTCGGCGATCAGCCAAGCCTGGGCTTCCTGATGCGATCCGAAACGGCCTTGAAGGCGTTCACCGCGGTGGAGCTTGTCGACGCGCCACTTGCCCTTTGCGTCCTGGTAGACGCCGTTTTGACGACCCATTGTTCAACTCCTTTCCCCGACGTGGGCCGCCTGTCCTCGAGCGAGGATACCTCTGCGCGCGGGCCTTGTTCATTCCATTCGGCTGGACGCGGACAATCGCGCGAGGCAGGCCTTGGCTCGCTGCCGCTCCGCTCACCGCGCACACGAGCCGCTGCGTTCTGCTTGAATTCGTCGAACAGCCGATCCAGGTCCGCGCGGTCGAAGACGAGGCTGGTGCCCTGCGCAATCGCCACCAGATGCGGGCGCCACTGCATGTCGAAGGTGCGACGCTTGACGCCGACATACTCGATCGCCTCGAGGTAGGTCAATCCGCGCTTCATGCCGTCACCGCCTGTCTCACATCTGCAGGGGCGCGTGGCACCACAGGAACGGGCGGTCGAACGGCAGTGAGATCGCGACGCAGCGCGGTGGACATGGGGACTTGAAGCATGGACAGGCCTTCCTTCTTCGGTCGAGGGTGGGTTCGACGGAATGCGAATGTGTGGCCGGCATTGCACCTGCCGGACCGCAGATTTCAAGGGTGAAGGCTCTCGTCACGGAACGACCTGCCGTGACGCATGGCTCAGGCACCGCTCGGGCGCTACATCGATCGCATGACCGTGGGACGGTCAGCTCAGCTCGCTGGATTCAGCTCAAGAGACCGGCCATCACCGCGGGCGATGGCGTTGCACGCGCAACCGACGTTACGGTTGTGGCGGTGCCGCCTGCCGGATGCTGGTGATCGGTTTCGAGGGGAATCATGCCGCAATCGCGATGACCGCGCGACCCGGAACCGGCCGCGATTTCCTGTCGTTGGTGTCGCCTTGGCCAACGTCACCCGCGCCAACGTGATCCTTCGTCTTCGCATGATCGACGACGCGATCGGACGACGAGGTGCCGTATGGGCAGCAAAGGAGCGCGGTCCCCGCGCGCTTGATCACTGCTACGCGAAACATGAGGCTCTATTGAAAAACGAGTGGGTTACCGGGCATGAGGGTTGAGCGCGCCGAAGTCCAGCTTGCCGGCGATCATGAAGATGACGGTCCTGATGGTGGACAGGCGGGTGAAGCCGCGCGCGCGGCGCTTGGCGGCTTGGAACAGGCCGTTGAGCGCTTCGAGGAAGCCGTTGGTCTGGCGGGTCTGAGCCCAGGCCACGATGCCCTCCATGTGACGGCGCACGAGCTGGGCCACAGCCTTCATCGGCTCGACCTTGCTGCGCATGACGCAGGTGCACCAGTGCTGCAGCATGTCGCGCACGACGTTGACCTGCTTGCGATCGAGGATCTCACGCAGCTGCTCTTTGTAGGCCCAGGCGCGGGCGGTGCGCACCGTGGCCATCCTGGCGATCAGCGCGTCCAGATCAGCGCTGTCGCGGGTGTTCAGCCGGCTGCGGTCCTTCAGCAGCTTCCAGCGCAGGCCCTTGAGGGACTTGTCGGTGCGCTGCTCGATGCGCCGCATCTTGTCCACGGCCGCGTTTGCATGCCAGACGACGTGGAACTTGTCGAACGTGATGCGCGCCTCGGGCAGGTGCTCGGCGCAGCCCTTGATGAACGCGGGCGACATGTCGATGCTCACCGACTCGATCTGCTCGGGCGGGCAGCCGTGGGCGGCGAGATCCTCGGCCAGGCGCTCGATGGTCTTGGCGTCGCGCCCCTCGGTGACGAACAGCACGCGGCGCAGGGCGGCATCGGCGGAAAGGGTGATGTAGTCATGGCCGCGCGCACGCGAGGTCTCGTCGATGGCCAACGCCTTGACCTGGCTGAAGTCGGCCGCGGCCAGCGCCAGCTCGACGTAGCGCTCGCACACCGCCATCACGCGGTGCACCGACTCGCCCACGATGCGCGCCACCGCCGTGAACGGCATCTGCTGCGCCAGCATCAGGATCAGTGCCTCGAACAGCAGCGTGAAGCCCGACAGCCGTCCGGAGAACTCCGGCTCGTGCAGACGCACCGAGCCATCGGGCAACTTCACCCGCGGCGTGCGCACGCGCAGCTTGCACTCGTGCTGGAAGAAGTTCAGGTGCCGGTACTCCTTGACGACGGTGTCGTGCACCGGATGCAGACCCTCGTGGCCCTCGACCTCGAAGCGGCTGCCGCGCTTGAAGTCGATGTCCACCGTCAGCACCTTGGCCGACTCGTCGAACTTCACCGAGCTGACCGCCCACGGGGCCTGGATCCCAAGTGCGGCTTCAAACAGCTTGTCGTGCATAGCTCCCCGCCAATTGCCTTGATGTCGAATGCGTCAGCATGCCGCATTCGACATCAAGCCAGCGTCTGCGGACGCGCGATCGGCATCAAGGGTTCGCTTCGCCGGGCTGCGCCCGCCCTTGACCCCGCCCGCGCGCCGGAACCCACCGGCTCGAAATCCACCCACTCGAAATTCGATAGAGGCGAACATGACATCGAAAACGAAGTGTCAGCGCATTCGCATGCGCGGGAGGGACTGCCACCGGATCTCGCTGTGTGGAGGCGCGCTGTGCGCTACGGCGGGTCTGCAGCGGTTGCTGTCGGTGGCTGCCGGCGGGCGTACTCACGCTCGCTGCCATCAAGCAGGCGTTCGGCGAGACCACCCGCGCCGGTCCGAACGGCGGCTCTACGAGGTACAGCCGACGCCGGTCTCCATCGCGGCAAATCGTGCTACGCCGATGACTGCTTCCCTGCCGCGCGAACTCGCAGTACCGACCCTGAGCGGTCGGTCGCGAGCTCGAGCTGGTGGCCGCACAGCCGTCATCGGTGATCGACGGCGGTCGCGTTATTCTGTCGGGACCAACAAGGCGAGCGCGGGAAGAAGCGAGCCAAGCAATTCGCGTGGCAAGGACGCCCGCGTTCGGCCTCGCCTTGGACAAGAAGGTTAGAGCAGTGAATGTGGCCTGAACCAGGCCGTCGGAACAGACCGCTTCTGGAGGGCGGCCCTTTGCATCAGCCGGCCAGCTCCCGGGCGCCTCGGCGTGGGATCCAACTTCATTCAGCGCACGTGCCGCGGCAGAGAATCGCAAAACAGCCAAGGCTCCAGTTCACGGCGCCCGGCCTCGTACTCGTGAATGCGCGTTTCGCGTTGCAGCGTCAGGGCAATGTCGTCCAAGCCATCGAGCAGGCAGCGCTTACGGCCCGGCTCTATGTCGAAGGCTAACACTCTGCCGGTAGGGGTCGCGACCGTCTGTGACGCGAGGTTAATCGCCAACCGATAGTCGTGCATGAAACGAACCTCGCCGAAGAGTTCGTCGACTGTCGGCTTGTCGAGCACGATCGGCAGCAGCCCATTCTTCAGGCAGTTCCCGTAGAAGATGTCGGCAAAGCTCGGCGCCAACAGAGCCCGAATGCCGAAGTCGCGCAGTGCCCAAGGGGCATGTTCGCGACTGGATCCGCACCCGAAGTTTTCGCGGGCGAGCAGGATCTGCGCGCCCCGATAGCGCGGCTGATTCAAGACGAAGTCGAGGTTGAGTGGCCGAGCGCTGCAGTCCTGTCCCGGTTCACCGTGGTCCAGGTAGCGCCACTCGTCAAACAGGTTCGCACCGAACCCGGTCCGGCGGATCGACTTCATGAACTGCTTGGGGATGATTGCGTCGGTGTCCACGTTGGCACGGTCCAGTGGAACGACCAGACCATCGAGCGACGTGAATGGGCGCGGCATCAGTGCCTCCGCGCGATGTCCACGAAGTGGCCGGCAATCGCCGCGGCAGCGGCGATGGCAGGGCTCACAAGATGGGTCCGACCTCCCGCACCTTGCCGCCCTTCGAAGTTGCGGTTCGAGGTCGATGCACAGCGCTCCTGCGGCGCCAGCCGGTCTTCGTTCATGCCCAGGCACATCGAGCAGCCGGGCTCGCGCCAGTCGAACCCGGCGTCGGTGAACACGCGGGCCAGCCCTTCGGACTCGGCCTGCGCCTTCACGAGGCCCGAGCCCGGCACGACAAGCGCCTGTCTGATCGATGCAGCGACATGCCGTCCGGCCACGACCGTGGCGGCTGCGCGGAGGTCTTCGATCCGCGCATTCGTGCAGGAGCCGATGAAGACTTTGTCGGGTCGAATCGCCGTGATGGGCGTACCAGGACTGAGTCCCATGTAGTCGAGTGCGCGCTGCATGGCGGCACGACGGCCTGGGTCCGCCTCGCTCGCCGGATCCGGAACGCTGGCATCAACGGGCAGCACCATGTCGGGCGACGTGCCCCACGTCACCATGGGCCGCAGTTCAGTGGCATCGACGTCTATGGTCTTGTCGAAAACCGCGTCGCTGTCGCTCACCAGCGTGCGCCAGTACCTCACCGCCGCATCCCACTGCGCCCCGCTTGGTGCAAAGGGCCGATCGCGCAAGTACGAAATCGTCGTGTCGTCAACGGCTACCAGGCCAACGCGGGCGCCGGCCTCGATCGCCATGTTGCACAGAGTCATGCGCCCTTCCATCGATTGCGCTCGGACCGTGGTCCCCGTGAATTCAATGGCGTGTCCGGCTGCACCACCCGCGCCAAGCCGGGCGATGATTGACAGGATCAAGTCCTTCGCTGTCACGGCCTCTGGGAGAGTGCCGTTGATCCGCACATTCATGGTCTTCAACCTGGACAGCGACAGACATTGCGTGGCCAGCACATGCTCGACCTCGGACGTGCCGATGCCGAAAGCCAGCGCAGCGAAAGCGCCGTGCGTGCTGGTGTGCGAGTCACCGGCCACCACCGTCATGCCAGGCAGCGTCGCGCCCTGTTCCGGGCCGATGACGTGGATGATCCCCTGACGTCGATCCTTCAGCCCGAACTCCGTGATCCTGAACTCGCTGCAGTTGCAACCCAACTGCTCCACCTGCAGTCGTGCAAGCGGGTCAGGGATGCCGAGCGCGCGTGCCGTCGTCGGTACGTTGTGATCAACCGTCGCGAGCACCGTGCCCGGTCGCCACGGCATGCGACCGCTCAGCCGCAACCCCTCGAACGCCTGCGGGCTCGTGACCTCATAGACAAGGTGGCGGTCGACGTACAGGAGGGTCGATTCGCCAGACGGCTCGTCGACCACGTGGCGCCGCCACAGCTTTTCGAACAGCGTGGTTGCCGCCATTCGATCAGGTTCTGCGGTCGAACTGGGAGATATGGACAGTGCTCCAGACGCCGTTCCTCCGAAATGGATCGTCTGCGTTGTACCGCTTCACGCTGCCGAGATCTTCAGCCTTGAAGACCATCAGGCTGCCAATTGGCGACACGCCGTCCCCACCCAGCAAAGGGCCGCCAATGACCAATACGACGCCATACTCGGGCGCCCGAGCCAGGTGCGCTTTGTGCTGGTCGTAGTGTCGTATCCGCTGCGCGTCGGGCGCACCAAGGGCATGGATTGCAAACAGCATCGTGCTCTTTCAGTAGGGTGTGTCCTGGTGAGATGTCCAGGGAACGCAGGGTTGCGCGTCAGGCTGGATCAGCCAGTGGCCAGCGGGCGAACGCCGAGCCGCTGCGCAAACCAGTCCGCGACCAGGCCGTTCTTCTCGTGCGTGTGGTTGTAGAGGCAGTGGTCGCCGTCCTCCCAGACAAGCAATGTCTTGTCCTCGCTGGCCGCTTCGTCGTGGATGCGGCGGGCGTTGGCCAGCAGGAACACCTGGTCGGGAACGCTGTGCAGCTGGAGCAGCGGGCATGCCAGACGTGGGAGGTCTTTGCCGAGGTCGAAGCGGCGCACGATGGCAGCCGCCTCGTCTGGGTCGGCGCGACCCGTGAGGGCTTCGATCTTCTCCGAGAACCGCGGATAGCGTTCCACCAACTCGATGGGCGACACGGTGCCACCGTTGACGCAGCAAGCGGCGATGCGCTCGTCGTGGATCGAGGCCATCGCGGCGATGCAACCGCCCATGCTGTTGCCCCAGATGCCGACGCGCCGTTCCAGCATCGGCAGTGCGAGCAGGTGGTCGACTATGGCGGTCACGGCCTCATGAACCCGCTCGTCCATATAAAGGCCATGGAACAGGCGAGCCTCGCCCTGGCCAGGAAGATCCACGAGCAGCACGGCGACACCGCGTTCCACGAGATACTCCGCGCCGCGGTGGTACTCCTCCCGCCATCCGTCGAAGCCACCGAACTGGATGACCACAGGGGCCGTTGCCTCGGCGCGCGGCAACAGCAACCAGCCGGACAGAACGGCACCGCCCCACGCCAGCTCCAGCTTGCGGATGGGCGGGTCCGTCAGTGAAGCCGCCGCCCCGAACGCATCGACCATGCGCCGATAGAGCCCGAGCTTGCGTGGCGTATCTCGAGGGATCGCGACCTGCGCGAAGCGCAAGCAGGCGCTGGCATGATGAAAGTGACTTCGCGCCGTGGCGACCTGCTCGGCGCTGAGCGCGCGCCGGGCCAAGGCAAGGTTGCGCTCCGCAAGCCACTCCCCGGCTTCGATCCAGTGCACACCCGACTCGACGAGAGCATGCAGCGCATGAGCATCGGCGTATTCCATGCCGTTGCCGATGAGTCGCTGCAAAGGCATTGCACGGCGATAGCTATCGAGTTCCTTGCGCAGCGACTCGCTCACCGCAGCAGGAGGCTGTGGCGCGCCAACGTCGAACGCCTCGAGGGGTGGCCGGACCTGATCGGTGCTCAGGCCGCGGTGGTGCGGGCCGCCATCAGACGATCGCGAGACTTCTCCGCCAGTTCTAGCACGCGCCTGGTGTCGACGTTGAGCATCTTCCCGTGACGCTTCATCGCCCGACCCGCCACGAACACCGAGTCAACGTTGCCAGGGTGGGCTCCACCGACGATCGCACCGGCCGCATCGGTCACCGGCGCGAGATTCAGGTCATCGGCCCGGATCAGAATCAGGTCGGCATCCTTGCCCGGCGTCAGGCTGCCGGTCCTGTGCTCGATGCCGCAGGCACGCGCACCCTCGATCGTCGCGAACTCGAGCAGGTCCTTGGCACCGAACTTCATCTATCCCTCGGCCAGTGCCGGGTTGTGGAGGATCTCCATCTGCTGCCCGGTCAGTGCGGCACGCATCACGGTGAACATGTCACCGGCCGCCGAGATCTCGACGTCCACTGACAGGCTGGGCCTCAGGCCGACCTTCAGCATGCGGCCGGTGGCTGGCAATCCGAGGCCCGGCATGTTGGCATCGATCGTCGCTGCCACCGAGACCGTGCCGCCGGAGTCCTTGATCATGTGCAGTTCATCGTCGCTGCAGGTGCAGCAGTGGATGTAGGTCAGGTCCGGGCCGAGCAGCTTGTGCTTGTGCAAGGCCACCACACCGGGGTTGTTCTTGCTGAACTCGCCGCAGCCTACATGCAGGCAGCCGCGCAGGCCGAGCTCGCGCATCAAGGACAGGTCGGCCTTGGCTACGTCGATCGTCGTCATCTCGGGGCCACGCAGCATCATGTTCAGCGTCACCAGGGCGTCGTCGTCCGAAAGCACGTCGCGTCGCACGCGACGGATGTCCTGTGGATGCAAACGGGTGCTGTTCATCAGCCACCCGCCCATGTCCAGCGCCGGCCAGCCGTAGTCGAACACGGCGCGGATGCCGGCATCGCGCAGACCCTGAATGGCCGCATCGGTGTGTTCGGGGCTGTTCGGGATGTGCGATTCGTCGCGCAGGGTCGTGATGCCGGACTCCAGCGCCGACACCGCACCCAGGAGATTGCCGGCATACACGTCCTCGG